>CAVTRD010000001.1:0-444780 GCA_963737005.1 Terriglobia bacterium
GTTTATGTTAACCTACTGACTCAGTACCGTATTGCTCAAGTATCGAGTGAGCGAGACGATGACGAAGTCGTTGCAGGTTGGGATCATCGGGGCGAGCGCCGATCGTGGCTGGGCGAAGATTTCGCATGCCCGCATTCAGCAGCTAATGGGATTGAAGCTGGGAGCAGTCGTCCGGGAAGTCAGGCAAAGTCGGATGCAGTAGCCAAAGCGTTGGGCGCGTGCAGCGTACGGCGATGCAAAGGAACTGTTGGCGACGTGAGATCCATATTTCGAACTGCGTGAAGTCCAGATCTCCGCGGGCTGGCTTCGGGCGCCCTCGCAGCAGGTAAGCATGTTGACTGCGAGTGGCCGCTCGGCCGTAACCTTGACGAGACCAAAGAGCTGCGGCTGCAGCACGGCCGCCGAAGTTCATGTAGCGATCGGACATCAGGACGAGGACGATCCCGTCGTGCAGCGTGCCCGTATTTGATCGCCTCCGGGGCGATTCGGCGTAACCTTACCGTAAAAATTTTGTCGACGACCTTAGCGTTTGGGCCGAACGTCGAATCAGCCATGGTCTTGCGGAGAAAAGCGAAAACGGTGTTACTCTCGTCACCATCCAAGGCGCCCAAACACTAGACCTCGTTATGCAGTAGCTGGTGAGCTGAAAAGAAGTGCACTGGCCACGACCGAGTACCCAGAAGTACGGTTCGGAGACGATGCATCCGAATTTCGGTCTACACCTGATCATCTATTGCACACTCGTGCCTCCGCGACGGCAACGCAGTAGCGGTGGAGGTTGCAGGCGGGCGGCGGCGGAGACGGTATCGGTTTCACCTGGAGGTGACGGGCGACAAGAGGCGATCTTACGCTAAGCGGCGGGCGATTCTGAAGGTCTTTTTTCAATCGGGATGGTTGAATCTTTCTCTCAAAGGCAAGCCAGAGCAAGTAGATGAGGGGGGGGTCCGAACAATGCCGGACGAAGCGGCAAACGTTGCCGGGATGTACGTAAGCCTCAAAGACGAATATTGGGTGGGAACCTGGACGGTTCCCGATTTCGAGCACGCGGTGCGGCTGACGTGTCTGATGGACGATGTGATTTCATCATCACAATCAGGAGTGCGGGAAACAAGCAGCGGACTGGCCCTCGCAACAATAACGCGAGAACCGACGTTCAGAGCAGCTGCCTTGGGGCAGCAGATGTCGTCTCTCCGGTATTAGGCGTACCGGTCGGTTCTATCAGAAGTATCGAGACTTCCCCGCGGGCCACGGGCCGATGTTCCACTCCTTTCGGAACGATGAACATTTCACCGGGTCCGAGCGACACGGTTTGGTCGCGTAATTCGATATCTAGATTGCCGCTAATACGAGGAACAAATCGTCTGTATTGTCGTGCTTGTGCCAGACGAATGGACCGTTTAGCTTTGCAACCATCACGTCGTTACCATTGAACTGAGCGACCGTTCGCGGAGCAAAATAGTCGGTGAATTTGGCGAGCTTCGCTTGAATGTTGACCTTTTCCGTCATCTACGTTCGAAGCCCGGCTTCGATTTGCATTCTATCCGGTGCCATCGCTTGGGCGTGTTAACCTGCCTGACAGTAGATACCATTCTCGATGCCGACTGTTCGCGAGAAAAAAGCAATTGATGAGCGCCTCGGAGATCGATCGCACTCTGGTGCGGCTCGCGCACGAAGTGCTCGAACGGACGGCAGATATTGAGCAGCTCGCGTTTGTTGGCGTAAAGCGTCGCGGTGTTCCGCTCGCCCAGCGCATTGCAGCCAAGATTGAGAGCCTCGAAGGAGTGCGCATTCCGGTCGGGATCCTGGATATCAATCTTTATCGTGACGATCTGTCGGTGGTGGCGGAGCGTCCGGTGGTAGCGGCACGTCAGATTGATTTTCCGATCGTCGGAAAAGACGTAATCGTGATGGACGATGTTTTGTATACCGGCCGGACTATCCGCTCCGCTCTCGATGCGTTATTCGATCATGGGCGTCCGGCGCGCGTTCAGCTACTTGTTCTTATTGACCGTGGTCACCGCGAGCTCCCGATCGAAGCGCGTTATATAGGACGAATGGTGCAGACGAGCAGTCAGGAAATCATCGAGGTCAAGTTTCAGGAGATTGACAAGCAGGAGAAGGTGCTGCTCGTCGAGCGCGTGGAAGACCCTGCCGAGGCATCGGCAGACTAGAACATGCTACGCCGGGGACTGCTCGATATAGAGTCGCTGAGCCGGGAACATATTGAATCGATCCTGACGCGCTCGAAGGATTTCCAGCCGCCGCCTGGACAGACTTTTCAGCGCTTCGATGTGTTGCGCAACCGGAGCATCGTCAATCTGTTCTTCGAAGCGTCAACGCGCACTCGGACGAGTTTTGAAATCGCCGCGAAGCGGCTGGGCGCCGAAACCCTTTCGATCACGGCATCGGGCTCGAGCGTATCAAAAGGTGAGTCGCTCGTGGATACGCTGAATACCTTAGGCGCGATGCGACCGGATGCGATCGTAATGCGGCATTCGGCTTCGGGAGCGCCGCATTTCCTATCGCGCTATCTGCCCATTCCATTTATCAATGCGGGCGACGGCACTCACGAGCACCCCACCCAGGCGCTCTTGGATGCGCGGACGATTCTTGACCGGCGAGGCACGCTCGAAGGATTGCGGGTGGCGATCATCGGAGATATCGCCCACAGCCGGGTAGCGAGATCGAACATATTCCTGCTGACCAAGTTCGGCGTGCAGGTTGTTTTGTGCGGGCCTGCGTCGCTGCTGCCTCGCGAGTTCAGCCGGATTGCGCCTGGCATCGAGCTGACGACAGACATGGAAAACGCGATCCGCGGGGTGGACGTGATCATGATGCTTCGCGTGCAACTCGAACGGCAGAACGATGCCGCCTTTCCGGCCGATGAATACTTCCACTTCTATGGATTGCGCCCGGAGCACATAGAGCTCGCCAAGCCAGACGTTATCGTGATGCACCCCGGACCGATCAACCGCGGTCGCGAGATTTCGTCCGAAGTCGCCGACAGCCAGCGTTCGGCGATTTTGAACCAGGTCGGAAACGGGATCGCGGTCCGGATGGCGGTGCTCGAGAAAGTGCTCGCGCAGTGAAAAAATTGGTGATCAAGGGCGGTCGCATCGTCGATCCCGCGCGGAATGTGGATCGCGCGGCGGATCTGGCCATTGCGGACGGCGTCGTGCGCGAGATCGGCGACGACATCAACCCGATCGGGAGTGAAGTGTTCGACGCTCGTGGGCTCATCGTAGCGCCCGGGTTCATCGACATGCATGTGCATCTGCGCGAACCCGGGTTTGAGGATGCCGAAACCATCGAAAGCGGATCCAAAGCAGCGGCAGCGGGCGGATTCACTTCAATTTGCTGCATGCCGAACACGCTCCCGGTGAACGACAACGCGACGGTTACAAGTTACATTGTCGACCGTGCGAGACGCTTTGCCCGAGTGAACGTTTTTCCAATTGGCGCGATCACCAAGGGCAGCGCGGGGAAGAGTTGGCGGCCATCGCCTCGATGAAGCAGGCCGGCATCGTGGGGATCTCGGACGACGGCAAACCGGTGATGAACGCGCGGGTTGTGCGTCGCGCGATGGAGTTCGCCGAAGCGCTTGATCTACCCCTAATTGAGCACTGCGAAGACCTGAACCTGAGCGCGGGTGGCGATATGCACGAAGGTCTGGAGTCCATCCGACTTGGGTTGCGTGGCATCCCTCGGAGTTCGGAGGACGTGATGGTGGCGCGTGACATACTTCTCGCCGAACTCACCGGTGTCCGTTACCACGTGGCTCATCTCTCTTCCGCAATTTCGGTAGCGATGGTGGCCGAGGCGAAACGGCGCGGTCTTCGAGTGACGGCCGAAGCGACACCGCACCACTTTGCGCTCGCTGACTGCGATATGCGGCCTTACGACGGCGATTTCAAGATGAAGCCGCCATTACGCGAACAGCGCGATGTGTGCGCGGTGAGCGCGGGTCTTATCAATGGCACGATCGATGCGATTGCGACCGATCACGCCCCGCATGCGGGTGCTGAGAAGATGCGGGAATTTGAACGCTGCCCGTTCGGCATTATCGGTTTTGAAACGGCTCTGGCGCTGGCTCTCGAGCGGCTTTTTCATGCCGGCGAAGCTAGCCTTTCACAGATCGTATGGTTGTTTACCAAAGGGCCGGCAAAGATCGTTCTGCCGGAGCGCGGAACACTGCGGCGAGGGTGCTGCCGCGGACGTGACAATATTCGGACTCGACCACGAATGGATTTACGACGTCAACTTATCGCCCTCGAAGAGCCGCAACACGCCATTCCACCAGCATGCCTTTCGCGGTGGTCCGATCGCGACCATCGTGGGCGGCGAAGTTGCTTGGCGTTTCGAGGGCTAACTTGAGCTTCTTGCCGCAAGCAGAGCATCTACAAGCGCTATCTCTTCCTCATCGGATACGGTGCGCAGGTCGACAATTAGTCTGTCGCGCTCGATGCGCGCAACTACGGGCATTGCGCCTGTTCGCAATCGTCTCTCGAAAGCGGCGGTGTCAGGCACGTGCAACTCGAGCACGCAGCTGGCAGGGTTTGATCGGGTGTCGAACCCACCGCCGATAAGGGACTGTGTTTCACTGAGCCGCGAGTTCCAACCCCCGAGTTTGGCCGCAACGCGTTCGGCCCGGGCACGTATCTCTTCGAGCGGGGCCAAAATCATACGCAGAGCCGGTATATGCTGCCAGTTCATTTTCAGCAAGTGCCCGAGCGTGGTTTCGAGAGCCTGGATGATCAATTTGTCGACTCGAAAGGCACGGTACATCGGGTTGCGCCGGACGCGGCTCACCAGTTCGGCATCACCCGCGATGATGCCTGCCTGCGGGCCGCCGAGCAACTTGTCGCAACTGAAACAAACCAGGTTCACGCCGGCGGCCAGACTTTCGCTTGCACGGTCGGTTCATGAATGCCGATGCGTTCGCAGATCGAGCAGACAGCCGCTTCCCAAATCTTCGAAGACAGGAATGCCGCGCGCGCGTCCAAAGAAGTCAGTTGCTCGAGAGATGGACGCGCGGTGAAGCCAGTGAGGTGAAAATTGGATGGATGCACGCGCAGGATGAGCCGTGTCCGTTCGGTGATGGCTCGCTCGTAGTCGTCGATGCGTGTTCGGTTTGTAGTGCCGATTTCGCGCAGAATCGCTCCCGAGCGCGCCATGATATCCGGGATGCGAAATCCGTCGCCGATCTCGATCAGTTCACCGCGCGAGACGATAACCTCACCGCCGTTGGCCAGCTCATTGAGGACAGATATACTGCAGCCGCGTTATTGTTGACGATCACAGCCGCTCTCTCCAGCAAGCGCTCGAGCAGAGGAGACGTGTGGTCGTCACGCTTCCCGCGGCGGCCTGTTTCGAGATCGTACTCCAGATTCGAATAGCCGAAAATCGGTTCAAAGCGAGGTAGCGGTGCACGTCCGAGATTGGTGTGCAGAACCACGCCCGTCGCGTTGATCACTGGCCGCAGAGAAGGCGTGAGAGCGCGCGCAAACGGTCGTTCTACGATGCTGCTCGACGGGCTCATTGTCCGCGTGCGACGCCACTCCGGATCAGCGTTCCGCTTCTCTGCCAGGACTGCGCGGATTTCGTTCTTGACGACTTCGGCGGGCATCCCATCGAGCGGTTCTAATCTCCGCAAAACCTGGTCAACCGATGGCAGATCGCGCAGATTTTGCATCGCGCTCTAGGCGATCGCGCTTTCAACGAGTGCTTGCTTCAGATACTGGCCGGTATACGATTCGGGCGTGGCGGCGATTGCTTCCGGCGTGCCTTCGGCGACGATGTTGGCCGCCGGCGTCGCCGCCCTCCGGACCGAGATCGATCACCCAATCGACAGCGCGAATCAGATCGAGATTGTGCTCGATAATCAGCACGCTGCCGCCGTTCTGAATCAGCCGCTCGAAAGCCTGCAGAAGTTTGGTGATATCTTCGAAATGCAAACCGGTCGTGGGCTCATCGAAGAGAAACAGCGTTCCTTCACAACTCGCTTGCGACAAGTGGGCGGCCAGTTTGACGCGCTGCGCTTCGCCGCCGCTCAGCGTGGTGGCCGATTGTCCGAGCCGCAGATAGCCGAGACCCACGTCGACCAGAACTTTGAGCCGTGCGGCCAGACGCGGCGTCTCGGAAAAGAACGACAGGGCTTCACGAACAGTGAGCTGCAGCACCTGATGAATGTTCAGGTTGTTGTACAGGATGTCGAGCACGCTCTGCTTATAGCGAGTACCTTTGCATTCTTCGCAGACGAGCTCGACATCAGCCAGGAACTGCATCTCAACGGTCACTGTTCCGTCGCCTTGGCAAGTTTCGCAACGGCCGCCTGGAATATTGAAAGAGAAATGGCCGGCTGTGTAGCCACGGCGCTGTGCTTCCGGGGTGCAAGCGAACAGATCACGGATGAGATCGAAAGCTTTAATGTAGGTAACCGGGTTCGAGCGCGGCGTGCGGCCGATCGGTGATTGGTCGACCATCACAACGCTTGTCAGCAGGTTGGCGCGTTCCACACGCTTGAGTGGCAACCTGCGCCCGTCCGGCTCTTCTTCAGATCCACTGTTGGTCTTCCGGTCTTTGTTAACTTCCAGGTCGAGCGCGCGATAGATAACTTCGTGAACGAGGCTCGATTTGCCGGAGCCGGAGACGCCGGTAACGGCCACCATGAGGCCAAGTGGGATTTCGATGTCGATGTTCTTGAGATTATTAGCCCGGGCGCCGATGAAACGCACCGTCCGTTTGCCATTCACCTTGCGCCGCTCGCGACGCCGTGAGACGACCAGATCACCGCGTAGATACTTCCCGGTCAGGGATGGTCGGTCGCGATCAATGCCGGAGCCGGGCAACAAGAGTTCGTTATAAGTGCCCGAGAAGATAACGCGGCCGCCGTGTTCACCCGCCCCGGGCCCGAGATCGACAATGTAATCGGCTTCAGCCATGATTTCCGGATCGTGCTCGACAACGACTATGGTGTTGCCGAGCTCTCGAAGGTTGTGCAGAATGCGGACGAGCCGCGCGGTATCGCGGCTGTGCAAACCGACTGAAGGTTCGTCGAGCACGTAGGTTGCGCCCACGAGACGTGAGCCAAGACAAGTCGCAAGTTGAATGCGCTGCGCTTCACCGCCGGAGAGCGTAGCCGAAAGACGATCGAGCGTGAGATATTGCAGACCGACATCGTTCAGAAACTGGCAGCGCTGCCGGATTTCATCGAGGATACGAGCAGCAATCTCGGCCTCTTCCGGGCTCAGCTGCAACCGCTCGAAAAACTCCTGCGCGCGAGCGATATTCAGATGCGCGACTTGCGCGATGTTGCAGTCGTCCAGCTTCACCCAGAGCGCTTCCGGACGAAGCCGGGCGCCACCACACGCAGGGCATTCGGTGTAAGCGCGATACCGGTTGAGGAAAACGCGCACGTGCACTTTGTATTTTTTCTTTTCGAGCTCTTGGAAAAACCGCTGCACGTGCGTCTTGACGAAGTTCTTCTCGGCCGCGGCCAGCTCGGCATAAGGGACGTTCAGACGAACTTTGCCGTGGGATTTTGGCCGAAAGCTCTCGTCGTAGTACCAGCTGTATTGGGACTTGGTCCAGGGCTCGACCGCGCCGCCTTCGATCGATAGCGTTGGGTCCGGGATGATCAGGGCGAAATCATAGTCAATCGTATTGCCGAAGCCTTGGCAGAGCGGACAAGCCCCGATGGGATTATTAAAGCTGAAGAGCGTCGGCTCCGGCTTGGCAGCGGTGAGGCCACACAGTTTGCAAGCGAATTTTTCACTGAAGTGAATCTGCCGCGGTTCAGGAACACCGGCCGGCTCAAAAAAAACTTCTCCCGTTTCGCGATAACAGACCTCAACCGTATCGACCACGCGTTGGTGCTGATCCGGCTGCATGACTAAACGGTCGGCAAGAACGTAGAGCGGCTTTGAGAAATCGATTTCGAGGAGCGATTCCGGAGTCGAGAACTCGAAAGTTTGGCCATTCTGAAAGAGCCGGTTGAAGCCCTTCTTTCGCAGTTCAAACAGCCGGTCTCGCAAAGCAGCCGGCTCGTCACCTTCCGCGCGAACAGGAAAGAGCGCGTACCACCGCGAGCCCTCGGGTTGACGAAGCATCGCGTCAGCGACTTGATCCACTGTGTCGCTCTGGATGCGGGCACCGTCGTTGGGGCAAAACGTCCGGCCGGCGCGTGCCCAGAGTAGGCGCATGAAATCGTAGAGCTCGGTCGCGGTGGCAACGGTCGAACGAGGATTGCGGGTTTGATTCTTCTGGCGAATAGCAATGGGCGGCGCGATGCCGAGAATCTCATCCACATCGGGCTTTTCCATGCGCTCCAAAAACTGGCGCGCGTAAGCGGATAGCGATTCCACGTAGCGCCGCTGCCCTTCCGCATAAATCGTGTCGAAAACAAGCGAAGACTTACCGGAACCTGAGACGCCCGTGACGACAGAAAGCTGATTATGAGGCAGATCGACGCTTATGTTTTTGAGGTTGTGAACGCGCGCGCCGCGAATCGACAAGATAGGTCGGGCGGCGGCATCGACCTCTTGTTTGGTATTGACTTCGCAGAAGGATAAGCTGGTATTTTCCGGCATTACTGAGGAAGAGCGTCAGGGGAGCTTCCGCGAGGACGCCCCAAGCGGGAGTATGGGAGGCTCGTTCACTAGTATAGATGCTGGATTCCGCCCAATCGACTTGCTGAACGATGCTAGTGCACGAAGAAATCGTGAAGTTTCGGGCAGCGCTGCTGGCATGGTTTGGGCGGCACAAACGCGATCTCCCATGGCGCAGCACGCGAGATCCGTATGCGATTTGGATATCGGAGATCATGCTGCAGCAGACACGGGTGGCTGCGGTAATCCCCTTCTACCAACGATTTTTGGGGCGGTTTCCTAATCTCCGTGCTTTGGCCGAGGCAGCGGAACCCGATCTGCTAGCGCACTGGGCGGGTCTCGGCTATTACCACCGGGCTCGGAACATGCAGAAAGCCGCGCAACAGCTGCAGAGCGAGGGAGGGTTTCCCGCGCACTACGAAGAGCTTCGCGCACTACCCGGGATCGGCGACTATACGGCCGCTGCTCTTGCGAGCATTGCCTTCGACTTGCCATGTGCCGCGGTCGACGGAAACGTTCTGCGGGTACTCAGCCGGGTGACGGCGGACGCGACAGACATCGGCTCGGCGGCGGGCCGCAAATGTTTCACTGCAATAGCGAATGCACTCCTCGACAGCAAGCAGCCGGGCACTTTCAATCAAGCCATGATGGAGCTGGGTGCAACGGTATGCTTGCCAAGGAATCCGCAGTGTCTCATTTGCCCGGTCTCGTTTTCGTGTCGCGCTAGGCTGAGTGGACGGCAGAGCCAATTTCCGGTGAAGCTCGGGCGCGCAAAAAGCCTGATCGAAGAACGGCTGCTCCTCTGGATCGAGCGCGAGGGAGAAATTTTGGTTTGGCAGCGTCCAGCCGATGCGCGGCTGATGCCGGGGTTTTGGGAATTGCCCGAGCGATTGCAGTTGCCTTCCGCGATTCCCGGGGAAAAACTCGGGGCCTTTCGGCATGGCATCACCTTTCACGATTACCGGTTCGAGATATGCAGAGCTGAGACGCCGGCTGAGACTAGCGGCTGTAAATGGGTCCAGCTCGAGTCGCTGCAAAGAATGCCGGTCAGCACCATTCTTCGGAAAGCCCAAAAGATTGTGGAACGCGGCGCCCGCCGGAGTGCCGCAGCGGCCGCGATTTAACGATAAACTGAGAAGAATCTATGCTTCTAAAGCGGCGGCTTCTCTGTCTAGCCATGGGCATTGGCCTAAGCAGCCCACCGATGATTCTTGCCCAGGAAGGGCTCAAGCAGCGTCCTGAAGCCAGCCCCGCCACCCCGGATGTGCGAGTGGATGCGGGCACCCACATTCTCCTAAATATGATCAACAGCGTGAGCACGAAGCACGCTGCGCCGGGTGATCGCATTTACCTTGAGACGGCATTTCCAGTGCTGGTAAACGAGCGGATCGTAGTTCCGCAGGGCAGTTGGGTGACGGGCACGATTACCGAAGTGAAGCGGCCCGGACGAGTTAAAGGACGGGGCACTCTGCAGGTTCGGTTTGATTCGGTTACGCTGCCGAACGGCGTCAGCCGAAACTTCCGTTCAGATCTGGGCGCGGTCGACGCCCGAAGTGATGAGACACTTCAGCGCGAAGGAAGTAGGGTCGAGAGTGGCGGCAGCAAGGGACGCGATGCGGGCGCGGTAATTGGCGCTACGGCAGCCGGAACTGTGATTGGAGCCGGTATAGGCGGCGCTTCACGGAATGCTGGGAACGGAGGCGCAATCGGAGCCGGTGCGGGTGCTGCGGCCGGAGTCATTGGCGTGTTAGTGACTCGAGGGCCGGACGCGATGCTGAGCAAGGGATCGACGGTTGAAATGGTGTTGGATCGTTCGATTTCGTTCCGTTCGGCCGATCTCAATTTCAGCGGTGCGCCGCCGCGCGCGCGACTGAGCGAAGGCGAGACGCCCAGCCAACCACGTTCGCACGAAGCCGTGCCGCATCTTCCGTTCTAAAAGCGCCGCCGTGCCCGCGCCTCAGAGTCCGAGGGGATGATCCCACTGGCCGCCGAAGGCGATTTCATTGAGCGGCTTACGTTGCCGAGGCGCTCGTTCGCGCTCCCGGTACGACTCGGGTAAATCGTCCGGCGAACCTACATATCCCAGCGCGAAGGCGGCGACAGCTTCGTATTCGGGCGGAATGCCCAAGTCCTGCAGCGCTCTTTCTGCATCGAAGCCTGCCATGCCGTGCGCGTGCAGGCCGAGCGCAGCCGCTTGGAGAGCAAGGTATGCTGAGGCGGCCCCTGTATCGTGCAGAGCATGACGGTTTGGTGCACCACTATGCGTGAAATGCCGCTTGGCAGCCGTGATGATTAGAACGGGCGCGGATTTGGCCCAAGCCTGATTGAAAGGCGCAAGAAGATTGAGCAGCTTATCGTAAGCCGGACCGTCGGATTTCCGGGCGACGATGAAACGCCAAGGCTGTTCGTTATAAGACGAAGCTGCCCAACTCGCAGCTTCGAGAACAGTTCTCAGATCCTCTTCGGAAACCGGTCGTTCAGTAAATGATCGAGGACTCCATCGCACCTGAAATAGCTCATGCATGTACCTAGCTTCTCAGGCAGGCGCGAAGGAACAAACTAAGGCTTGTCAACACCCGCTGGTTCAAGGTCGAAGGATTCTTCGATCGGAGTTTCCGGCGTCTTGCCTTCGGCCCCGTAGTAGTAACTGTGATAGTAAGAGTATTTACTATACAGTTCTCCGTGATGGGCGCCGTTGACCACAATACCGAGCACGTTGTTTTCGCAAAGTGATTGGATGGCGCGCGTCACCGAGTCGTAAGTAGTCGAGCCTATTCGAACCACTAGGATCGTGCCATCGGCCATGGTGGCGAGCAAGTTGCCGTCCGCCGCAAACAGCAGCGGCGGACTATCGAGAATGACCCAGTCGAAGTGATCCCGGAAGGCATCGAGCAGTCTTCCGCATTCAGGGAGATTGAGCAACTCGAGAGGGTTCTGAACCTCTCCCCCGGCCGTGATGATGAAAAGATTGGTACCGTCGACGCGGTGAATGATTTCGTCGATCCGCACTTTGCCGAGCAGGTAATCGGTTAGACCAACCGTACCCTTCAGACCAAAGACGCGATCGATGCTGGGACGCCGAAAATCGAAGTCAGCCAGCAAAATCCGTTTGCCTCTCAACTGCGCCTGTGACAGCGCAAGATTACAAGCGGTGAAAGACTTGCCTTCACCTGGCGAAGCGCTGCTGATAACAAGCGTATGTAGCGGCTGAGTGTCCTGAAGGTGATTGAGCCGGGTACGTAAGCTGCGAAATTCCTCAGCGGGCGGCTCTTTCGGCTTCGTAGGGTTCACCAGGAGAGCGTCGGGAGCTGGCGTATAGGGAATCGTCGGAGCTTGGCGAACAACGTTCTCCAGCCGTTCGAGATCGACTGCAGCATTCCCGAAAATCGCAGTTGTCTGCTCATGCTCGAGGACAGGGGGCGGGGTTTGCTCTCCGTTCGATTGGAGGGCGGCAGTGACGACACTTCCCGGTTGCTCAGCAGCATCCGGCGTGCGCTCCGAAATGGCCTGGCGACTCGAACCTGGTGCGGATCTGCCCGCCTCTACTTTCTCGTGAGCTGCTTTACGCAGCGCGTCGTGAACTCGGCTCATTGGTTTTTCATGCCTTACTCATGTAGTAATGAACGACGGATCCGGCCATGATGACCAGGCCCAACACGGTGGCTGCCGCCCAGCCGACCCACATCACCTGTTTCCGACGCTGAACCACAACGTCGTTTTCGAGCAGCGGCACGCTCCCAAGAACTGCCATCTGTGTATACAGACGGGCGTCTTTCAGGCTCTTGAGGGACGTGTCTTTCATCTCGCGCATGCCCACAATGACGAATCCGATGACTAATCCAGCCACGGCTCCGATCGGGATAATGAGATAGCGCTTCGGCTGACTCGGTGAGGGTGGAAGCGATGCCGCATCGAGAACCTCAAGCGTTTCACCTTGCTTCCGGCGATTCAGCTCAATCGAAGCCGCCGAGGCCTGATGCTGCTGCTCCAGCCTGTCGTAACGCATCTTCACGAGTTCACGGTCGCGCAGTAACTCTGAGTATTCCTTCTCGCCGGCGGGCAATCCTTCGATACGGCTCTGGTAGCCACCGATTGCTGAATTGACCTGTCCGGATTGAGACTGCAATCGTTTCGACTCCATGTCGAGCGCTTTGATCCGAAGCTGGATGTCGTTGACGACGTTTTCTGCTTCCTGGCGCTCCCGCGAAAGCGCATACACTTCCGGCGCGTTGCCCTCAGGCGCTTTGGGCTTCTCTTTAAAGGCATCTTCGCGCTGCTTGTTCAACAGTTTCAACCTGTCGCGCGCGGTCTGGAGGTCCGGATAATCGTCCGTATATCGCTGCGCCATCGAGGCAATCGAGGTTTGGAGTTGATCGATCTCGCGATCTAATTCGACAACCTTCTGGCTCTGGGCCTGAGTCTGGGGCGAGTTGGCGCGTGCTGCCGACAGCCGCTCTTTCGCCATATTCAGCTCCGATTCGAGAGTCATTCGGGTCTCCGCATTGCGCGCCAGGGCATCCGAGATGCTGGCTCCACGCTGCTCATAAGCAGTCATTTGGGCCATATTCGTCTGGACCTCTTCAGGCAGGCGGCCGGCATTCTTGGTCTTGAAATCAGCAACTTTCTGCTCGATGGCATCCAGGTCCTTCTTGGCCTGATCGAATTGCTGGTTGATAAACTCGCTGGCTTGTTGCTGATTGTCGAGCGCTTCGCGAGTATTGGCGTCCATGAAGCGGGACACGATATCGGCGCAAACTTTCTGCGCGGTGATGGGATCCCGATAGGAGAAAGCCACCTGCATCGCCGGAAGGCTCTTGCCCGACACATTCGTTACACCCTCGACCGGCTGTATCTTGATGGCCTTCTTCATATCGGCCACGACGTCTTCCATCGGCTCGTTCTTTTGTTCTTTCGGGTACAGGCCGAACGAAGTGATGATAGTTGCCAGCGTGTTATGGCTTTCGATCTGCTGGGCCATTCCGTTGATGCGGTCGGAGATGTCTTGTGCCGTGATATCCGGAACGACTGCTGCCGAGATTTGCTGCGGCACAATGCGGATTAGCGCCTGCGAGACATACGTATCTCTCCACAGGTAAGCGACCACTGTACTGAGAACTAAGCCCGCAAAGAGCGGTCCCAAAAGCCAGCGGAAATTGCGCCGGACAATCGAAATGTAGTCTTCAAAATCAAGAGCGCGGCGAGGAACTGAGGCCCTGTCTAGCATAAATAATCCTGTTTAGTAATCATCAAGGAACTACCACGTGGTCGCCCGGTTGCAGATGAATGTTCTGAGCCATGTTCTTTCCGCGAAGGACGTCCTTATAATTGAACGGGATCCGCTTGCTTCCGCGGAGAACATAAATCTTTTTGGCATTGCCGAAACCTTGAATTCCTCCGGCTTTGCTGATCGCTTCGAGAATGGTGGTGGGAACCAGTAACTGGTATTCTCCTGAACGGTTGATCATCCCGTCCATGTAATATTGCTTACTCCCGACTTGCTGGACCGTAACAGTCACAAGCGGCTGTCGAACGTACTTCGCGAGTGCTTTTGTGATCTCCTGTTCGACCTCTACAGGCGTCATACCGCCGGCTTTCAGATCTCCCACGAGCGGGAGGGTGAACAGGCCGTCTTCGTGAACTATCGCCGGCCCGGAGAATTGCCCTTCATTCCAGACGTGAATATTAAGAACGTCGGCCGCCCCGATCTTATATGAACTGGAATTCACAGGTGCTCCAGGACCCGAGGCAGGTTGGGACTGTGATTTGCGCGCGTCGTTCGGCATAACGGCACCCGGAGCTGCCTGGGATGGCGCATTCCCCTGATCCTGCTGCAGGGGCGGGGGCGCTACCGGAGTTTCCTGCGCCAACAGCGGCGCTACTGTCATTCCCATCAAAACACCCAGGAAAACGCCGGGGCATTGAACGCGCAGGTACTGCTCGAAACTCGATCTACTCATGAACCAAAAACCAGCGGCTTTCAAATCCTTTATTCTACAAAGTTTCTCACCAATCCGCGAGTCCGTCTTTACTTGGACTCGGAATGGTGCTCTAAGTGCTGCCGACTACTCGTCGGCAACGGAGAGTCGATTCTTGTGATTGGGACCCAGATTTCCATCGGGGTAGGCTCCCGGTTACCTGTTGCGTAGTACGGGATGAAGGTAAGATTTACAGGGCGTTTGGCCCGGCCGACGATACCAGCAAACGGTTGATACAGTGATTCGTCCCCCAAAGACTTCTCGGCAACTTGCCCGCCACTCTTAAGCAGAATCACGCCATTTAGGAGATCTTTTTTCGGCTCAATCGAAATCGGAGTGCCGACTCGAACGAATAAGTCTCCTAGAGCAGCGCCGTTTTGATCAATCTGCTCAAGCGCATAGACGAGCGGGCCACGCTCCAGGGCTAACCGGCCGTAGGTATCCGCCACACGCGGATTTGACACGGTGGGAACAACAGGCATGGCAAAGTCGACGGCGATTGTGTCACCTGCTCGCCAATTACGAGATATCGGAATAAAAGAAGAACTATGCCCGGACTCGACCGGCACGGGCGTTCCGTTTACGGACAGGGTAACCGAATCGGCCCAAGCAGGTTTACGGAGGTACACCGTGAAGTCCGTGGGTTTCGAAGGCGTCACTCGCAAGCGTACCGAACCGGACCAGGGGTAATCTGTGCTCTGACTGATCTTCAAACCGATACCGTCTTCGAGACGCCAATCAAGGTCAGAAGCTTGATAAAGGTTGACGTAGATACCATCGCGGCTGGTCGCGTAAAGATATCCCGGCAGAGACTCGAAGAGGCGCTCGATGTTAGGGGGACAGCAAGTTACGTCGTACCAGGGATTTTTAAGCCGCTCGCCAGATGAAGCAAGCGGGTTCCGATAACAATATTGATTGCCGCCGAGCGACATGCCGACGTTCGCTCCGTTGTAGAGCGTTCGTTCCAGCACATCGCCGTAACGGGCATCGCCGGTCATCATCAGCAGGCGAAAGTTCCACATCACATTAGCGATGGCGCCGCAGGTTTCGGCATAGGCTGATTCGCTCGGCAGTTCATAAGCGTCTCCGAAACTCTCGCCGCTCGCGCGGGCGCCTACTCCGCCCGTGATGTACATCTTGCGGAAAGTCAGATCGTTCCAGAGCAGGTCGAGGGTTCTTTTGAAAGCGGGGTCGCCGGACTCCATGTAATAGTCGGTTGCTCCGGAGGTTGCGTATAAAGCCCGCACCGCGTGGCCTTCAAGCTCGGTGTGGGACGTGAAGGGGCGTCCGCTGAACATGTAGCGGGTATCTGTGTCTTTCAACTTGAGCCGGTCTCTCTCCGCTCCGCTGAACAGGTACCTGGTAAATTCCAGGTACTTGGCTTGGCCATTGGTCCGGTAGAGCTCGACCAGCGCCATTTCGAGCTCAGGGTGCCCGGTTATGAAAGGTCGCTTACCCGGACCGAAGTTATCCACCACGTAGTCGGCAAAACGGGAACCGATGTCGAGGAGGCGGCGGCTGCCTGTCGCGCGATAGTAGGCGATCCCGGCTTGCAGCAGATGGCCGAGGCAGAAATCTTCGTGCGAGTGGACGAGATCGGTGAAGCGCAGGTGTGCTTTGTCGGCGACGAAATAAGTATCGAGATAGCCGGTCGAATCCTGGGCAGCGGCAATATGCCCGATGAGCGACTCGATATCTCCGCGCAGGGCCGCTTTGTCGGTAGCGGCAGTCTCGTTCGAGGCAAGTGCCCAAGCCGCTGCTTCGATCCACTTATATAGGTCAGCATCGGTCGCCGCGCGGCCTTTGCGCTGCAGATCCGGACGCCCGGCGAGCCTGCGAAAATTATCGACCACGCCATGCGATTCGAGTTCGGCAAGCAGGGTGGGCAAGCTGCGTTCGGTGGTGACGCGACGGCGGCTATTCCAAAATCCTTCTTCAATGCGGACAGCCTGGATAGGAATGGGGTGAAGTCTGGCGTTTAAAGAATGATTTAAGTAAAGAACGCCTTGTTCTCGCCAGTTGTCATTCGGGGCCGGCAAAGAGCTTTGTCCATGAAGGAAGGCTTGTGAGGCAAGGAGTGCGGTAGCAGCGACGGAGCAGACCTTCATGAACTTAGGGCTTTCAGATGCCGGTAAACGAGCGAGATCGGTAAACCGACGACGTTTGTGTAAGATCCCTCGATCGATAAGACGAATTTCGATGCGAGTCCCTGGATCGCATACGCACCCGCTTTATCAGCAGGCTCCCCGCTTCGAGTGTACTGCGAAATCTCTTCGTCCGTCAGTCGCGCGAACGTAACAGTGGTTTGGGCCAGATCGAGGAGGCAGCATTTCTCATTCAACAGGCAGATTCCCGTGTAGACCACGTGGTCGCGACCGGAGAGCAGGCGGAGCATACGCTGAGCATCGCCTTCATCACGAGGTTTCCCGAAAACCTCGTTTCCCAGGCACACTACGGTGTCAGACCCCAGGGTGATTTCACCCGGCCCGCGCGGCACAGCCCGGGCCTTTTCTTGCGCGAGGCGTTGCACAAATGCGGCGGGAGGTTCACCCGTTAAGCGAATCTCCCGAACGTTAGCGGGACGGACAAGGTGCTCAATTCCGGCTTCGGTCAGCAGTTGATGGCGGCGCGGCGAGGCGGAGGCGAGAATCAGCACTCACCCTAAAGATAGCTGCTCACCCGTCGTGGACGCGAGGTTAGCGACGGCATGGGGCGTGTAAGTGTGCCTATGCCGATGCCATACTAAGAGCAAGTTTTATGCTTCAGCACCGGTCTTCCGAGGATGTTGCGGGCGACGACGGTCGCTCGGAACCACCGGAAGCCAACCCATCCCTGAGCAAGAAAGGTGCGCGCCAGCAGCCGCGTTCTTCGCATTCGGACTCCTCTCTCCCTGAAATCAATCAGAGCGTCGTTACCTCACATACCGGCTTTTGGAAAAGATTGTTGGCCTTTGCCGGGCCCGCCTATCTGGTGAGCGTCGGCTACATGGACCCGGGCAACTGGGCGACCGACATCGAAGGCGGCGCACGGTTCGGTTACCGGCTGCTCTGGGTGTTGGTGGTCTCAAATTTAATGGCTCTGCTGCTGCAGACCTTAAGCTCGCGCCTGGGCATAGTGACTCGCCGCGATTTGGCACAGGCGTGCCACGACGAGTATCCGCCGGCTGTTTCCTACGTTCTCTGGTTATTGTGCGAGCTGGCGATCATCGCCTGCGATCTGGCCGAAGTGCTCGGCGCGGCGATCGGTTTGAACCTGCTCTTCAAGATTCCACTGCTGATTGGAGTCTTGGCGACGGCGGCCGATACGTTGCTGGTCCTCTGGTTCACGCGTCTGGGCATACGCGTTGTGGAAGCGTTCGTTCTGGCGCTGATCGCTGTGATCGCCGGCTGTTTCGCCTTTGAGATCTTCTTTGCTAAACCGCACTTGCCGGACGTGGTGGCCGGACTGATTCCGCATCTGAATTCACGGAGTATCTATATTGCAGTAGCGATTTTCGGTGCCACGGTTATGCCGCACAATCTGTATCTGCATTCCGCGTTGGTGCAAACCAGGCGGATCGGCGAAACGGAAAGTGAAAAGCGTCAGGCCTGCCGTTACAACCTGCTCGATTCGACGCTTGCTTTGAACGGCGCACTGTTTGTTAACGCCTCGATTCTGATTATGTCGTCCGCGGTTTTCTTTACCCATCACGTGATCGTGACGCAGATGAACCAGGCGCACGCTTTGCTCGCGCCGCTGCTTGGGACCACGGCCGCGAGCGTCCTGTTCGGTGCAGCACTGCTCTGTTCGGGGCAGTCGTCGACGCTAACGGGCACAATGGCCGGGCAAATCGTGATGGAAGGCTTTCTGCGCTTTCGCATGCAGCCCTGGTTGCGTCGCGCGGTCACGAGATTGCTCGCGATTACACCGGCTGCGCTGACCGTCTATTTCGCCGGGGAAGCGGCCAGCTACAAGCTGATTATCAACAGTCAGATCCTGCTGAATTTACAGCTCCCGTTTGCAGTCATACCACTGATTCACTTTACGAGCGATCGCCGGCGCATGGGCCAATTTACAAATCGCCTGTGGGTACAGGTGAGTGCCTGGCTATGCGCAGCTTTCATCCTTGCGCTAAATGTCTGGCTGAGCATTGACCAGGTGAAGGAGTGGATGAACGAAAGCGGCTCCTGGCGAACCACAATCGGGGTAGCGGCGCTGGTGGTGGCTGCCGGGCTTGCAAGTCTGCTCGCGATCGTGACTTTTTGGCCCTTACTGCGCGACCGCCCTCTGCCTGCGAGTCCGGTTTCCATCGGCAAGGCGGAGAGCACTGCCCCGCCCTATACGTCCCGTGCTTACTCGAATATTCTGGTGCCGCTCGATCATAGCGATTCTGACTCCGAAGCGATCGGGAATGCACTTGCGTTAGCACGGATGCATAATGCCCGCGTTACGCTGCTACACGTAGAGGAGGGTGTGACCAGTCAGCTCTTCGGCGCACTCTCTTCAACGGCCGAGATCAACGAAGGCAGCCAGTATCTAGAGCAGATTATGGAATCGCTGCGCGAGCGCGAGGTCGATGTGCACACCATGGTCCGACATGGGAACAGTCCGGCCAAGGAGATTGCCGGGGCGGTGCACGAACTGCGTCCTGATCTGCTCGTCATGGCTTCACACGGCCACCGCGGGCTGAAGGATCTGATCTTCGGAACGACCATCAATGCCGTGCGCCACAAGATCAAAATACCCATGCTGATTGTGAGCAAGTCTTAGCGGATGACCGATCTTTCGAAGGGCCGCATCCTGGTTACAGGAGGGGCGGGATTTATCGGCAGCGCGATTGTCTGGGAGCTTAACCGGCGCGGCATCACGAACATCCTGATCAGCGATCTCCTCGGCAGCGACGAGAAGTGGAAGAATTTAAGGGCTCTTCGCTTTTCCGATTACATCGAAGCGGACGAACTAAGCAAGCGATTAGACACGATTGGAAACTTCGTCGCGATCTTTCATCTGGGCGCTTGCTCCTCGACAACAGAAACAAATGCGTCGTACCTGATCCGCAACAATTTCGAGTACACGAAAACGCTGGCGCAATTCGCGCTTGCTCGTAAGTGCCGCTTCGTCTATGCGTCTTCGGCAGCGACCTACGGCGAAGCGGCGGCTGAAATTCCGGAGACGGTTGGGCTCTCGACGCTGCGCCCGCTGAACATGTATGGCTATTCAAAACACCTCTTCGATTGCTATGCCGCGCGCGCTTGTTTTCTCGACCGCATCACTGGCTTGAAGTACTTCAATGTATTCGGCCCAAACGAGTACCACAAAGGGGACATGCGCAGTGTGGTGCATAAAGCTTACGGGCAAATTTCCGAAGTGGCATATGCGAGTCTGTTCAAAAGCTATCGGCCCGAATATGCCGATGGGGGACAGTGCCGCGACTTTCTGTATGTGAAGGATGCGGTCGCCGCTACGCTTTTCCTCGCCGAGCACGTGGAGGGTGGCGGGCTATTCAACGTTGGATCGGGCGTGCCGAACACTTGGCGAACGCTAGTTGAATCGATTTTCGCCGCGCTTGGCCGCGAACCGGATATCCGGTTTATTGAAATGCCGGAGCATCTGCGATCGAAATACCAGTACTTCACGCGCGCGAACATCGATAAGCTTCGCGCGGCCGGTTTTACTCAAGCCATGACTACTCTGCCCGAGGCCGTCCGTGATTATGTCAACGATTACCTGGTTCCGGACTTGCACCTAGGTGACGAATAGCTCAAGCGGAAGCTAACCCGCGCAGGTTCCAGCCGCAGATCCGGCTCGCTTCGAGTTTGTTTCCGTTGGGCCCGGACCAATGCGTCTCGAGACTCAGATGGCCTCGAAACCCGTCCTCTAGTAGTCTTGCAATCTGCGCTTTCCAGGGCACATGGCGAGTGCCGAGCGGTCCCCATTGCGGCTTTCCGGTGAGCATGTCGCAATCCTTCGTATGAACATGAACGATCCTATCTCTTTGCAACTTCTCGTAGCCGTCAGGAAAAGGCGTTTCGCCGGCGACTAGTGCGTTCGCTGGATCCCACACGACCATCACTTCGGGCTCGGGAACGAGTTTGAGCAACTGTGCCGTTTCCGCGCCAGTCGCTATGTTGCAGGCGTGCTCATTCTCAAGACCGATGATCAATAGTTCGCGCCGCGCCGCCTTCGCCAGATCGCTTAATGCTTGCGCGATGGCATCGTGGCAACGTTCCGGCTCGATCGTCCGCCAGTAAGAGAAAACTCGTATTATCCGAGCGTCAAAGAATTGCGCGACGTGGATTGCACGCTCGATAAGCCGGGGCTGGTCTGCAAACTGGTGCTTCGAAGCAAATGCATCGTGCTCGAAGCGCTCGTCGAGCGGCGGCCCGTCTGGGAGTACGCACTTGAGCAGCGGCGAAGCGATGGAGACGACGTGAAATCCGCCGGCATCGAGGAGTTCTTTCGAACGCTTCAGCTCGTCATCCGTAAGGTCAAGAATGTTCTTGCCATCGAGAATCCGGAGTTCGGCCCCCGTCATCCCGATCTCCTGCATCACGGGCAGCGCTTCGCCAAGCGCAGGCGAAAATTCATCGGTGATGGCAGCAATCGATAACCGTAGTTGCATAGGCTCATCACTAGTATGCGAGGCCATGATCAGCATGCCCGGGTCCCTGGCAGGATCTCCGTCGTTCAAGCTTTACACTACAGGTATGTTCTTCCGCCGCGAAAAGCAAGTCACACCCACCTTTAACGAGCGGGTCGATCTTCTGAAGAGAGCCGGCTTCCAAACGGAGAAGCTCCCCGATGGCCGGTTCAGAGTGACCAAGCATGGCATCGGAGCAGTGGTCGGCGACGAAGGGAAGAATCAACCGGATATCGAAAAAGCCGGCGTTCTAGTCGGTCCCGAGATAGCGACGCTGCTCAATCGCGGCTATCAGATGTTCCTCGAGACGCCGAGTGGGAAGAGATTTCCGGCCACGGCGGAACAGCTGAAGGCG
Organism: Terriglobia bacterium; assembly: GCA_963737005.1. GTDB lineage: Bacteria > Acidobacteriota > Terriglobia > Bryobacterales > Bryobacteraceae > Bog-105. The sequence continues at coordinate 21,556 of CAVTRD010000001.1, forward strand.
CTGCATGAATTTGAGGACGACGTCAAAGAAGCGCTCGACCTGGTGAACCTCTATAACACCTCTCTCGGCACAACAACTCCCAAGCACATGTACGATCGGGTTTTCAAAAGGGACACGGGCGAACAGCCGACACCCTGGGTCAAGAAGGAACATCGGATTGCTGAGCCCGATACCAAGGCCGATACGTACTCTCAGTGACTCGTCAATATCCGTAACTGGCTGAAGGACACAGCATTATAGAAGTCGGAAAGCTCAGGTGTGAAAGGCTGTACGGGGACTTTCAGAGCTTGCTCCTTCTGCCCGGTAGCGTTGAGCGAAGCCGCCAGCATAGTGCGAGCACGAAGATCAGCGCCCCCTGCCTCAGAGTCTGCCTGTCGCCAGGCTTGGACAGCTTCGGGGTAAAACCCAAGCAGAAAATAGCCGTTGCGCAGTGTGGCTCGCTTGTCTTCGGCATTCGCCAGGTTCGAAGGCAAACCATCTATCTTTAACTTCAGTTCCTGAGCAGACGAGACGCCTTGCCCGAGCACAGCGGCGAGAGGCGGCGCGCCGCTTACGCTGGCCTTGGCGGAGTCGAATCGTTTGTCCAAAATCTGCCAAACAATCAGCTGGCCTTTCGCGAAGGAACCGATGCGCGCGTCACGAAACTGAACATTCGCCAATTGCCGTGCTGCTTCGGCACGGTTGCCGACAAGCGCGTGCCACGAGGCCCGAAGCAAAAGCTTGGCATCGGGATCCGCGACCGACTGCAAAAAGCTCTCGAAGACGCCGTTTGCCCGAGCAGTATCGCCTTCCAGGAGAATGCAACTAGCGAGTTCCGGCAGAATGGCCGGATTGCCCGTAAAGCCGCGCAGAAGCTTTTCCGCTCGCGCATATTGCTTAACGGCGATCAATCCGCTCACCAACTGCTGCCGGAGGTTCGCGTCGTCTGGATTGATCGTGATGGCGCGATTCATCAGGCCTTCTGCCTCTCCGCCGCGACTGGAGAGAAATAGAGCCGATGCCGCCGAGGCAAGACCGTCGACATCGTTCGGCAAAAGTTCGATCACGGCTCTGGCCGCCGAAGTTTGTTGAGCAAGCGGCGCATGCAATAACCGGTTGCGAAGGAGATCGAAGCGTACCTTATCAACGGCCGTGAACGAGGCGCGATGTGAGAAGGCCTCTCCGAGCGCGGTCAACGTGTCCGAGCTGTTCGTGGCAGCAAGGGATTGCACAAGGGCGATGTAAGCGACTCCGAAAGAATTGTCGGCGCCAACCGCGTCTCTGAGCCGTTGAATTCTCAAAGGTGCATCACCGGCTGTAATGCCCTCGACGAATGCTCTGAGCGCGCGTTCGCTGCGCGTCGGAAACTCGACCGCACCCCCTCCAATCTGCTTAGCAGCTCCATTTAGTGCACCGATCAGTGACGGTGCGCGGCTGGAAAAAACTTGGCGCACGCGCTCAGTCGAAAGATCGCCGACTGTAACATTCAGGTCAAAACGACCCTCGCGAACCTGAACCGTTGTGCGTAGCTCTTCGGTTGGGAGCCGCACTGTACTCGCGAATTGATAGACGCTCGCTTCGTTGGCAGCGATGGTGGCTATGACATCTCGTGAGGTCACCAGATCCTGTTCCAATACGATTGGAACAGCCAGGCGCATCCATTCAGACGCGGGATCGGCGACGAGGATATTTGCCGGCAGCATCGTCAAACGACGGAGTGACGGAGCAGGCGCGCGCGAACAACTGAGCGCCAGAACCAGCGCGAGGCCAAAACTTGCGGCGCGCTTACGATGGCGCAAACGGACCGTCTGCGCCACTAACCTCTAAAGCGGCTTCGGATTATCCGCCAGCAGCTGTTTGAAATCTGCATTCGTCTTCAAGAGCGAAAACTCCGGCATATCCGGAATCTTCTTACGATCCTTCACGCCTTCTTCAAGCGCTTTGCGCAGGTAGATAAGCGCCCGCTCATTCGACCCGGACTTGGCATACATCTTCGCCAGATAAAGGTGAAATGTAGCGCGTTCCTCGACCGTACGTTCCTGCATCATCGTGCCGAAATTGCCGTGATGTTCGAAAACTTCGGGATCAAGTTTCATGGCTTGCTCATAGAAGTCTGATGCCACGCTGTAATTCTTCCTGGCGAAGTAGGCCGCCCCAAGGTTGGCGTAGATCGACGCCGTGGGACTTGAGCACCGCAGCGCTTTTTTGTAGTAGCCGATCGCCCGCCGATAACTCTTCTCGGCATAGTAAACGGTGCCTAAATTGTTGATGGCCTCCGGATACTTGGGATCAAGCTTGATCGCGCGTTCGTAATTTTTTTTCGCTAAATCGAGCGCCATCAACTGATGAAAAGCGATACCGATCTTGTTCGCGAGAATAGGAGACTGGGGCGACCCTTGCCGATAGACGTCGATTGCCTCACGATACATCTTGCGCGCCATATAGATGTCGCCGCGCATTTCGCTCGAGATAGCCGGCCGGGGGGTAACAGCCTGAGGGAAGTTGCTGGCGCGCACCGTCGGGCCCAACAATGGTTTTTCCTGCGGAGCAGCGTAAGCGGACGATGCACCCCAAAGCAAAGACAGACAGCAGACGAGACGGACTGCCGGAGAACAGATCATGCTGATCCTCCTGTTTGGTCCTACTATATACCCTTTTCGTGAGCGCTACCAGTGCAAAAAAACTACTTGAAAATGCTTTTTAGTTTGTCGAAGAGGCCATTCTTCTTGTCATTCCGCTTGGCGCCTGGGCCGCTCTGGGTTGCCCCATTCTGTGCCGTGTCGACCGACGTTCCTCCATTCGCGTAGACAGGAGGGGGCGGCAAAGTGGGCGTAGGGACGGTGTCCCAGCCCGCGATTTCCGTCGCACCGCCGGGATGGGAAGCACAGAACTGCACCGGCTGAGTACCGAGCAGATAGTATTCGGTGATCACGCGCGGACAGAGACTAGTGGCGAGTTGTCCGGTATCAGCGTCTACCTGGGCACTCACCACGCCATCGGGAACATCGAACTGTGCGACGTCGTGATAGGCACGATGACGGTGGGCGCGTTTCATGAAGTCGGTCCAAATCGGCAGGGCTGCTTTGGCACCGTCCATTTTGATGTCCTGGTAATTATCGAGTCCGACCCAGACCACGCAGAGCAACTTCGTGGTGAAACCGGCGAACCAGGCGTCATGCTCAGTGCCCGTTTTGCCGGCAGCAGGTAGCGTAAAGCCGCGCGACCGCACGCCTGCTCCAGTGCCCGTGCGGAGGACATCCTGCATGAGGTTGACCGTAATGAAAGTGACGCGCGGATCTAAGATCTTCTTCGTTTGCGGTCGGGCGGACCAGATTTCGGCCCCATTCTGATCGACGATCCTCGAGATCATCTGCGGCGTCACCTGTGTACCCTTATTGGCGAACAGAGTATACGCGCCCGCAATGTCAAAAGGCGTCACGTCGTAGGCACCAAGGGCCATGGCTGGCGTGGCGTGAATATCGGCAAGCCCGGCTTTGTGGGCCAGTTCCGCCACGGCTCCGTAACCGGTCTGTTGCGCGACTTCGACGGCAGGCACATTCAGCGATTTTGTAAACGCGGTGCGCAAAGTGACATCGCCCAGCCAGGCGCCTTTGTGATAGTCGGTCGGCTCGTACGCTTTGCCCGCGTACATGAAAGTTTGAGCTTCGTCCGGGAAGATGCTCGAAGCAGTAATAGGATTCGGGTGATCCCATAGGCCGGTGTTCAGCGCGGCCGCATAAACGAAAGGCTTGAAGACGCTGCCCGCCGGACGTTTCGCGACCACGTGATCGAGCTGACTCATGCCATAGTTCTTGCCGCCGACGAGCGCTTTGACTTCGCCGGTATGGGGATCGAGACAGATCAAAGCGACCTGCGGCTCTTCGATGGCGACCCCGTCCTTACGCCGCTTGGAGATTAGCGCATCGATCTCACGCAGCCCACTCGCGATGGCTTCGGCCGCATCACGCTGCAGCTGAGGATCGATCGTGGTGTAAATACGCGAGCCAGACGCCTGGAAATCCCGATCCGCGAAATCCGTATTCAGCTTTTCGTTTACTAGATCGACAAAGTACGGAGCATCGGCCGAAGTCACGCCTTGTTTCGCTATTACGAGTGGTGAATTCACCGCTGCTTCGTATTGGGGCTCAGCCAAGTAGCCGTTTTCGCGCATCTGCGCCAGAACGACATCACGCCGCGCCCGCGCGCGTTCCGGCCAGCGAACCGGATTCCGGTAACTCGGCTGCTGGATTAACCCAGCGAGGGTCGCCGCTTCAGGCACCGAGAGCTGCCGAATACTCTTCCCGAAATAGGCTTCGGAAGCCTCGCCAAAGCCGCGGATCGCGAACGACCCGCGACGCCCCAGGTCAACCTGGTTGGCGTAATACTCGAAGATCTTTTGTTTGCTGAGCTTGCGTTCCAGGTGAATCGTGATCAAGAGTTCATCAAACTTGCGCGAGAACGTCTTGCGTGAATCAAGCCACAGATTGCGGGCAAGCTGCTGAGTGAGCGTCGAGGCACCTTGCGCGTTACGCCGCTGCTTGATATCAACGAAGATCGCTTTGACTATGCGGGCCGGATCGAAGCCGGAGTGTTCAAAGAAGCGCTTGTCTTCAATCGAAATCACAGCCTGCACAAGAACGGGCGGTATGTCTTCGTAACGAACCAGCCGTCTTTTTTCACGGTTTTTATCGTAGAGGCTGCCCAGCAGCTGCGGCTCGAGAACGTATTCGGGGCGCGCAGAATTGTCGCTGAGCGCAAGAATCGCCGAGATCTTGCCATTGGCGAAACGCAACATTCCAGGCTCGGAGCCGCTGGAGGACCTGTCTCCCGGGAAGATTTCGATGCCATCCGGCCGGACGTGGTACCACCCCAGCGCATTGGCGTGTGCATCCTCGCCATAACCGCTTTCCCGCAAGCGCGTCGCTAATGCGAGCGGCGTTCCGGCATCGCCGATGCCGACAGTTTCAGGCGCGGCATAAAGCATGGATGAGTTAGGAAACGGACCTTGCGTCAGCTTCTCATCCGTGAACCGGGCGTACTTAGCGTAGGCGAACGAAACCCAGACGGTGACGAGCAGGAGGATCGCCAAGAATCCGCCCAGAACATAAAGGCTAATGCGGCGAAGCGAGCGCGACGAGGCCGCGGCTTTCACGCGGGATCGAGCTGGAAGTTTAATACGTATGGGCAAACGGAAGCCTGGGAGTCAAGCCCAAGATCACTTGGACGCCCAGGTCATGCTTCGACTACCTCTGGGCCTGATGAACTGATTCTAACTCTTTCCAGATATTGTCGTCGTGCGGTTGCCAATCCGGTGATTGCCGCCCCGTAATCTGCAGTTCCTCGATGCTCAGGGTGCCGTGACCGAACGGACAGATCCACTCGGTTTGCGGCCGGCCGAAGATCACCATGTTTCCCCACGAACCCCTTTGAATCGGCATGACTAGGTGCCGCAGACAGGTTCGGCAACGGCGCCGCTGGTCCCATACAGTAAGGAATAGAAGACCTGCGCCGATGAGCCAAACGCCAAGTGTGGCAAAGGTGAAAAGCATATCGTGCAGGAAAAGCGGCGGCGCAGGCCCAAACCGTTCGAGTGGTTTGGGCATGGGCGGGTACAACTGAATCAAACAAAACTGGAGTGCAAGCATGACGCCCGCGCCAACCAGAAGCTTGGCCAACAAGTAAAGCCAGTACTTCATTCTCTAATTAGACTCCTTCCCGACTGAGGCGGTTCCGGTTCGAACCGTACTTTTGCACGCCACGTTCCAAATGGTGCTGACCGTCTCACCTGCTGCTAAATAGCTTGTCAGCTACGGACGAGATTCTTCGCGAGGAAAAGAAGATTCGCCGGGCGCTCGGCCAGCCGCCGCATGAAATAGGGGTACCAGGCGTCGCCATATGGAACGTATAAGCGCAATGTAAAACCTTCCGATACCAGTTCCCGCTGCAAATCACGCCGGATTCCATATAGCATCTGAAATTCAAAACGTTCGCGAGCCAAACCTTGTTCCCTTGCGTATGCAACGGCCTGCCGAATGATATTTTGATCGTGGCTGGCGATCGCCGGATAGGTTCCTTCGGAAAGCAGAAGCTTCATCAGCTTGAGGTAATTGGCGTCCACGTCCGGCTTGCGTGCAAACGCCACCTCGGGCGGCTCGCGATACGCGCCCTTGCAAAGCCGAACCGGGATCCGTCGCGCTGAGAGTTCCCGAATATCAGCTTCACTACGAAACAGGTAAGCCTGGATGACGGCTCGGACCGTTCCGGGATGGCTCTCTTGCAGCCCAGTCACAATTCGCAGAGTGCGATCCGTGTAGGCGGTCGATTCCATATCGATCTCGACGCGACTCTTCATTTCGCGCGCACGGTCGATTAATGCCGTGACGTTCGCCAGACAGGCTGTTTCCGAGAGGTCGAGCCCGAACTGCGTCAGTTTGATAGACACCGTTGCGGGCAGATTTGCCTGTTCAATGGCGCTCTGGGCAGCCAAATACGAAGTTTTGGAACGCGCGGCGTCATCGAGCGAACTTACGTTTTCACCCAGAAAGTCAAGCGTCGCCGAGATCCGCTCGGCCGCCAGCGCCCGCAGGACTCGGATTCCCTCTTTAAGCGTTTGTCCGGCCACAAAACGCGCGGTGAACTTTTGAGATAACGAAGAGTTCTCCATCCAATGACGAAGCCAACTCTGTTCCGAAAGATAAAGGAGGGTATGGCGAAGCACAGTCGTTAGCTTCGGCGGTAACCAAAGCCATTACCAATATAAGTGCTCGGAAATGGGGCGACTCTCCCGTGGGCGGTTAGACGAATAGCGAGTGGCTGGTTAGAGCGAGACCAGTCCCGATGATGGCACCCACGATGACATCGCTCAAAAAATGCATGCCGAGGAGAATGCGCGATGTCGCAATACTCAACGCGCAGAAAAGCAATGCGGGGAACAGTGCCGGATAGAATTCGGCCAAAGCGATAGAAACGGCGAAGGCCGTGATGGTATGTCCGGAAGGAAACGAAAACTGGTCCGGCGGAAGTAGTGTTGCCCAGCAATGCGGTTCGATCTCGCAAGGGCGGCGACGCCCGGAAGCTTTTTTGAGTACTTTGAAGATTGCGATCCCGGTAAGTGCGGCCGATCCAGCCGCCGCAATTGCTGTCAGGCGGCTTTCCCCGCCAAACAGCAGCACCGAAAGTCCGGTTAGATACCACAGCCAGCCATCACCGGCACGGGTTGCCGCGATAGCCCACAAGCGGATCCACTTCGGTGCTGGCCACTTGTTTACCTTGCGCATCAAACGGTGATCGCGCGCGGAAATAAACTGAAGCATGCTCTGATGGGCAGTCACGGCTAGGGCCCCTCACACCTGTAGTTTACGAAAATCAGCGCAGTTCTCAACGCCTCTGCTACCTTTTTAGCGGCGATGCGATTACAGTGCCGTGACAGGTTCGCGAAACATTAGTGAATGTGGGGCAAAGTATACGGGGCAGCAAGTTGGCCTTACAATACACCAACGCGGCCGAGGGGCAAAGGCCGGTAGGATAAGTAGTTGCAGCCGCAACCTAAGCTTGATTTTGTTTACTTCGATGCCGGCGGGGGGCACCGAAGCGCGGCGACGGCCCTCCAATCTGTCATCGCCAGCTTCGGGTATGGCTGGCAGGTGCGCCTGGTCAATCTGCAGGAGGTCCTCGATCCACTCGACATCTTCCGCAAAGTGACGGGCGTTCGTCTACAGGACATCTACAATCTGGCGCTGGCCAAAGGCTGGACGCTCGGATCGACTTACCTGCTGCCGTGTATGCATGGCGTAATCCGGCTTTACCACGGTTCACAGGTCCGGCTGCTCTCAAGCTATTGGCAGGAGAACCGCCCTGATCTGGTCGTCTCATTGATCCCGAACTTCAATCGCGCTTTGTTCGAGAGCCTGCGGATCGCTTTGCCCGGTGTCTCTCTTGTCACAATTCTTACGGATCTGGCGGATTATCCCCCGCACTTCTGGATGGAGCGACAGGATCAATATCTGGTGTGCGGGACGGAACGCGCCAAGGCACAGGCGATCGAGATGGATTTTCCAGAAGACCACATCTTCCAAGCGAGCGGCATGATCTTACGGCCCCAGTTTTACGATGCGCCCGCTCTGGACGTTCGGCGAGAGCGGGTGAAAATTGGGCTCGATCCAGAGAGGCCGACCGGCCTGGTGCTCTTTGGGGGCGAGGGTTCGAACACCATGTTTGCGATTGCCGAGAGACTGGGAAACAGCACCGATAACTTGCAACTAATCATGATCTGCGGTCGCAATAAGAAGTTGCTCGAGAGGCTAAAGCGGATGAAGACGAAGAACAAAATAGTGGTGGAAGGCTTTACCAAAGAGATTCCGCGCTACATGCAACTCGTGGATTTCTTCGTCGGCAAACCCGGTCCAGGCAGCATCTCAGAAGCGCTACAGATGGGATTGCCGGTGATCGTCGAACAGAATTCCTGGACGCTGCCACAGGAGCGTTACAATGCGCAGTGGATTACCGAGCAAGGGGTTGGGATCGTGCTGCGAAACTTCAGCGGAGTCGAAGGAGCTGTCAGACAACTTTTGAGTGATAACCGGCTAACGGCTATGAAGAAGCGCATCACTAGTCTCAAGAACCGGGCAGTCTTCGAAATTCCCCCGATCCTCGAACAAGTGCTCGCACGCCAGATGGTAGAAGTGAGGGGAAGAAGCAGCACATGACTCGACGCCAGATCATTCACATGCTGCCCGGCTTAGCGGCCAGTCCGGGGTTCGTTGCCTTCTTTGCACAATGGCTCGAAGCAGCGGCTGAACACGATGCGAGCGCCCACCGTGTTGCACCGCCCGAACCACCATACTGGCGCGACTATCAACCTAAATTCTTTGGGTATGAGGATTTCGCAGCGCTCCAGGCGTTCACCGAAATATTGATTCCGACCGACGAAACACCCGGCGCGCGCGAAGCCCATTGCGCACACTTCATCGATTTCGTGTTGGACGCCTCTCGCAGTGAGTCGCCGGAACTCGGAAGTGAGTGGCGCGATGCTATGGCGAAGCTGAGACAGCTAGGTTTCCATACAGCCGAGCCGCGCGGCAGGGCCGCGCTGGTGGAAGCGATCTCATCGGCGGAACGCGATCCGTCCCGCGCACACCCGGCTTTCAGCGCTTTTCGACTGATCAAACACGAGACCGTCTTTGCGTTTTACACATCGCGGGCAGGTATGATCGACGCACTCGATTATCGCGGGAACTCTTACAACGTGAGCTTTCCGGCGTGTGAACATCCCGAGCATTATGTTGTATGACGTAATCGTTGTCGGGTCGGGCGCGTGCGGCGGATGGGCCGCAATGCAGCTGTCGCAGGCCGGTATGAAAGTCCTAATGCTTGAAGCCGGAAGTGCGATTAATCCAGCCAAAGAATTTCATCACACCTTCTTGTACGAGATGCCGTTTCGCGGGCAGGGGAAGCCAGGCCTCCTGCGCCGCTATAGCGGCACGGAGCGCAATTACCGGATCATGCTCGATCGCGAAGAGAATCCGTATACGACCTCACCTGAGACCGTTTACAAGTGGGGGCGCTCACGATGTCTCGGCGGCCGCAGCCTGCACTGGGCGAGAGCCAGCGACCGCATGGCCGATTACGAGTTCAAAGCTGCTTCGCGGGACGGGTTCGGCATGGATTGGGACATCAGCTATGCGGAGCTTGCGCCATACTACAGTCGCGTCGAAACCTTCATCGGAGTGAGCGGCGCGGCGGAGGGCCTCCCTCAGTTTCCGGATGGAGTGTTTCTGCCTGCGATGCCGCTTAATTGTGCGGAGACCATCTTCCGTGCGGCAGGCAAGAGCTTGGGCTGGCCTGTCACGCACCGGCGTCTCGCTCAATTGACCCAGCCGCATCATAACCGGCCGCCGTGCCACTACTGCGGCAATTGTGTAAACGGCTGCGATGTGGGAGCAATGTTCAGCACGGTTTCCACAACATTACCACCCGCTCTCAAGACTGGCAATCTCGAGGTGCGAACAGATAGCATTGTGGCCGGCCTACGCATGAATACGGAAAACCGGGCACAAGGTGTTACTTACACCGAACGTTACACCGGGCGAACGGTCGAAGTCGATGCGAAGCATCTGGTGCTTGCTGCGTCGACACTGGAGAATACGCGTTTGCTTCTGCTCTCGGCAAAGGGCGGCCTGGCGAACTCTAGCGGCACACTCGGGCATTACATGATGGATCAAGTCGGCGGTGGCGGCGTAAGCGGATTGCTGCCGAAGCTGAAAGGTGGCCCGAGCCGGCTCGATGATGGAAAAGCAGCGGGCATCACGATTCCGAACATTGTGAACATCGATGCTAAGACGGCGCGCAAAGATTTTATCCGCGGATACGTGATCAACGCGACCGGCGGACAAAGTGAATATCCACTATTCGCGTCTCACCTGGCGGGCTATGGATCGGATTGGAAGCGCGAAGTGAAGAGCCGGTACGTGGCCCAGGCACGTGTCTGGATTGCGGGCGGCGAAATGCTGGCCCGCAAAGAAAACTTCGTCGAACTCGATCCGGAGGTAAAGGATCACTGGGGCATCCCCGTTCTGAAAATCCACTTTACGCATTGCGACAACGATCGTCGGCTGCTGGCGCACTTCCAGCAAACCGCCGAAGAGTTCTTTCGCCGCGCGGGTGGGGAGATGATGTCGGGCCTGCTCGTCAGCGACTCGGATACCAGCCGGAGCGCTTCACGCGAGGGTGAGGGGAGCCATATAGAGCGGGACACGCTGGGCGGTTCCATTCACGAGGTTGGCACCGCGCGCATGAGCAAGGATCCGCGCAGTGGCGTGCTGAACTCGTTTTGCCGCACACACGATATCCCAAATCTATATGTGTTCGGCGGGAATGCTTTCGCTTCTACGGGGGACAAGCACCCCACGCTCACGATGCTGGCGCTCACAGCGCGCGGCTGCGACCAGCTCATCGAATCAACCAGAGGGTGAGCCTGAGCCGCGCTGCCGGCTATATCGGAAACAGGCGCGTATATTCTCTTCTCCCACAGCAATGTGCTCGGCTCTTGTCAGTTCTTCAGGTGTAGCCAAGGGGGTGCTGCTCTGGTGCTTGTTCACAAAGCGCAAAGTACGCGCTAGATAACTCCCGTTACGCTCCGGGAACGCCACCCAGTAGCGATCCTGCAAGCAAGGCACTTTGAGTGGATCGCGCGTGATCATCTCAAGCGATAATCGAACCTTCGGATTGGCTTTGTAAAGGATCGTGAGAGCTCGAGGAAGATCGAGCACACCGCTACCGAGCGGAACCTCTGAGAGCAGGAATCCGTCTGCGTACGGCGCGACGGCTATGTCTTTAAAATGGGTCGCCTTCGTGTAGGGAGCGGCAGCTTCTATCGTCTCCATTGGACAATCGAGGAGTGAAAGGTTATTGCCAAAATCCAAGCAGGCGCCGAAGTATTCGCTCTGGTGCGCCTGGAACAAGTCAAGGTATTGCTCAAGCGTCCAGTCTTTGTGGTTCTCTAGTGCCAGAGTCAATTTGTGCTTCTCGAAGATCGGCAGCGCCCCATCGAGCTTGCGTTGACTCTCCCCTACCCACGCGTTCCATTCGTCAAGCGTGTTGAATGTTTCGTACCGGCGGCCGCCGAGTAAGCCGTCACGAGCGATCGTGCAGCCTGCTTCCTTCGCATTGATGATGGCCTGCTCGAGACTTTCCATGGTGTTGTTCCGAACCGAGATCATCGCTTCCATCCACATGCCAAGCTCGTCCGCCCGCGCGCGCAGTTGGCGAACGTCACCTGTAATCTGGGTTTGAATACCGGCTGCGCCTAAAGCGTGGCATCTTTCGAGGAATTGCAGCGTGTCGTGGATGACGCCGTCCGGAGCTCGGGGCACCGGCGGCAGACTCATCGCGCTTTTCGAAGAGCTTGATCCTTCAGGAGTACTGTGTTTTCCCAACAGGCCGCCCATGAAGGAAGTTGAAGCAAGGCCCATGGTGGCCAGCAATGCGTTGGAATTTTCGGTGGCTTCGGCGGATCGCTCCAGCGTGTCCGGAGGGAGCGGGGTAGGTGCTTTCACAGTAGTTGCCTCCGGCTGGAGCTTGGCAAGTGCACGCGAGTGGAGCGAGCTAGTCGCCCGCAGCGGCAGCCGTTTGCAGCCAGCTTCTCATCTGGTCACGGCGCACCAGTCCTGGTTGTTGTAAGACGACCTGACCGTCCCGAAGCACGACGAAATTAGGAATGCTTTGAACCCGGTAGCGTGCCGCCAGCTCGGGCTGGTTTTCTGTATCGACTTTCAAGACGAGAGCGCGACCTGCCATCTCTTGTGCAAGTGCTCGCACTTCGGGTGCGGCAGCGCGGCACGGACCACACCAGGCTGCCCAGAAATCAACCAGGATCGGAACTTGAGCCTCGCGCACAATGTCGTCGAAGGCCGCTTGGTTCACATCGATCGGCTCACTCGTCGCGGGTAAGCTGGCTTTACACACTCCACAGCGCCCGGCGTCCGCTAAATGAGAAGACGGGATACGATTCTTTGCCCCGCAATTTGCACAAGTTCTGATTGCCGAATAGCTCACCTGTGACGTTTCTCCTACGCCTTTATTCCTATCACGCTCAGGAAAGGTGATTCTTCTGATCCGCGCTCGACCACAAAAATCCCACTCGCGATCTGCGCGAGTCTTACATTCCGCTCAAGTCGAGTACTATCTTTCCGGGCTGGTGCGGAGTGCCGGCCAGCATCTCGTGCGCAGTGCGCACCTGGTCCAAAGGAAGTACCATGCCTACTCGGGGGATTAGCTTTCCTTGGTCGAATGAAGCCGCGATCTTCTCCAACCGCGCCGTAGTCACATCAACCAGGAAGAAGACCGCGCGAATCTCGTTCAAATCAGCCGGCAGGGCTCCCGGCTCGGACACTACGGAAACGAGTATTCCGCCCGGTTTGACGACGCGGAGAGAACGCTTCATCGTCTCTCCGCCTACCGTGTCGAGAACGATATCTAGCATCGGAACATGCTCTTCAAACCTGCTGGCGCGGTAATCGATAACCGTGTGCGCTCCCAGGCTCCGCACGAAAGAAACATCGGTGGCCGACGAGGTTGCGAAAACATGCAGACCAGCCTCGGCAGCGATCTGCACCGCATACGCACCGACACTGCCGCCTGCTCCCTGAATGAGAACCGTCTGACCCGCCACTGCCTTTGCGTAATCGAACATCATCTGCCAGGCAGTGACGGCTACAACGGGTGCGGAAGCTGCCTGCCGGAAAGTCAACGAGCCTGGCTTTCGTGAAATCATGTTCGCCTTTGCTAAGGCGAACTGCGCATAAGCTCCGACAAACTCCGGGTTGGTGACGCCGTACACTTCGTCTCCCGGCTGAACTGCTGACACATCGGAAGCAACCGCCTCAACGGTTCCCGACAGGTCCGACCCCAAGGTCAGCGGCAGGGAGGGCTTAACGACGCTGCTCCCCTGCCGAATCCAAGCGTCCCAGGGTCCAACCCCAGCATGCGCGACGCGGACCAGTGCTTCTCCAGAACCCGGCACTGGACACACGACATCCTCGATCTCGATCACATCCGGCGGGCCGAAACGATGAATCCGAGCCGCCTTCATGAGCAGCGCCATTTGACTCCCGGACTCATGCTTAAAAGCCCGAGACCATCATAGATAATCAGCTAGCTGTCGTCACCTTGCCCCGGCGTGTAGTTCACCGGTGCTGGCAGGACATGAGCCGCCGAGAATAAAGTAGGTGCTCGCTCGCCAGAGAGCGTGTCATTCTGGAGAACACGTCCAATGATGCCCATCAGTCGTCGACATTTCCTGCAGAGTACGAGCGTCGCTGCTTCCAGTCTTGGCCTGACCGAAGCCGCCGCCTCGGGTGCCCAAGAGCCAGCTAAACCAGTCTCGCCAAACGATCGCGTGCAAATTGGTTGCATCGGTTTCGGCATCATGGGCCAGGGAGATATGCATACGGAATCGGCTCTGCCCGGGATTCGGATCGTCGCTGTTTCCGACGTCTATGATGGCCGCCGCACGCTCGCCCAGGAACGTTACGGAAAAGACGTCTTCACCACGCGCGACTATCGCGAATTACTCGCACGGCGCGATGTTGACGCGGTGATCGTTGCCACCCCCGATCATTGGCATGCCCGCATCGCTGTCGACGCCCTGCACGCCGGCAAAGATGTGTATTGCCAAAAGCCGATGGTCCGCGAAGTGCCGGACGGCCACAAGGATCATCGAAGCGCAAAGCAGACTGGACGCATTCTCCAGGTCGGCAGTCAGCGCGTCAGTTCGATTCTTTATGCCAAAGCCAAGGAACTCGTTAAGAGCGGCGCGATCGGCCAGATCCACTTGATCGAGGCCTACATCAATCGTAACTCTTCGCTGGGCGCTTGGCAGTACACCGTTCCGCCCGACGCCTCCACGGACACCATCGATTGGGATCAGTTCCTCGGCAGTGCGCCCAAATGTCCTTTCGACCCGGTGCGCTTGTTTCGGTGGCGAAACTATCGAGCGTATGGAACCGGTATTCCAGGCGATCTCTTCGTCCACCTCTTTACCGGCATTCACTTCGTCATGGATAGCGTTGGTCCCGAGCGCATCGCCGCAACCGGCGGCCTTTACTACTGGAAAGACGGCCGCGACGTGCCGGATCTGATGACTGGCCTGTACAGCTATCCGGAGACACCGTCGCATCCAGGATTCCAGATCAACTTCAGCGTCAACTTCGAAGCGGGTAGCGGCGAAGGTTCAGATTCACAGGCCTTCCGCTTCATCGGCACGGAAGGCGTTCTCAATCTGTCGGTGGGCAACTCGCTTGTCGATATCCAAACGTCCTCGCGAACTCGATCCCGGAACGACTGCCTCCACTTTCTCGAAGAAAATCGAGGAGCAGATTCTTGCCGAGCACAGCGCCAAGTATCCGCCGCGTCCGGAAACTGCCGACTCACTGGCATCGGAGGCGCTTGATACCTATTTTCTGCCGAAAGGCTACTCCGAGCAGGTGGCGCATCATGAAACTTTCCAGCATGCGATTCGTAACTCGCACACCCGTGATTGAAGATGCTGTTTTCGGCCTGCGGGCAGCAGGCCCCGCGCTGATGTCGAACGTCTCTTATTTCGAACGGCGCATGGTTTCGTGGGACCCGGTGAAGATGCGCATGCTTTAACGGACTTTCATCGCGGCGCCATGGACAACAGCAGGAGAAACTTCATCGGAGCAGGACTCGTGATGGCCGGGGCGGCTGCCAACTCGCAGGCCGCAGTCGGGTCGCAGCGGCCGCGGCTCGGCTTAGTTGTTCAGGCGAACCAGAAGACAACGTCCGGATGAGGCATTGGCGGCGGTGAAACGCTTCGGCTTCTCGACGTGCCAACTGGCTGTTGGGATGGCTCCGCCTGAGCTAGCGGTTCCTATTCGGAGGGCGGCGGCGAAATACGAAGTAACGATCACCGCTCTCATGACGCTGGGCGAGGGCCGGATGGTGTGGAATTTGCGTGACGGGCCGAAGACCATCGGGATCATCCCGCCAAGCACTCGTGCGGAACGAGTGGCTGCGTTGAAGCGTGCGTCTGACTTAGCCAAGGCTTGCGGCGTAAGGCGGTTCATACGCATTGCGGCTTCATACCGGAGAACCCGAATGAGCCGCTCTATGCGAATCTGTAGAGGTGATCAAAGAGGTCGCCACGCATCTCCGCGATAATGGCCAGACCTTTCTCATGGAGACGGGACAGGAAACGCCCATCACGTTGAAGCGTGCGATCGACGATGTGGGGTTGGATAATCTGGCGGTCAATCTGGACGTTGCCAACCTCATTCTTTATGGAAAGGGCGAACCGGTGGGAGCGCTGGACGTCCTCGGCAAACACGTGCGAGGCATGCATGCGAAAGACGGCATGTACCCGCAGGATCCCTACGGGCTGGGCCAGGAGGTTCCCATCGGCAAAGGGCGGGTTCGCTTTCCCGAAGTTTTTGAAGCGCTCCATCGGCTCAACTACGATGGCCCGGTTACGATTGAACGCGAGATATCCGGTCCGGAGCAGGGGCGTGACATTGCCGCTTCGAAAGTCTACCTCGAACAGCTCATCGAACAAGCCTGGAAATAACTGAACCGGGGGACTGGATACGAAAAAATTAGATACGAACAAACCAGCCGTGCCGATACATGACATAGCTGATGAGGTACATGAGGCGCGGTAAACGCCACCG
Source organism: Terriglobia bacterium (assembly GCA_963737005.1). Classification (GTDB taxonomy): domain Bacteria; phylum Acidobacteriota; class Terriglobia; order Bryobacterales; family Bryobacteraceae; genus Bog-105. The sequence continues at coordinate 37,719 of CAVTRD010000001.1, forward strand.
CCCAGAGCAGAGAGGCATTCACGGGAGAAGCTAGCGGGACAAAGAACTTGTTGTAGATCACCTCATGCAGCGAGGTGGCATCGAGAAATTCCGATAGGAACTCCGAGGCAACATAGACCACAATCGCGTTCATGCCCGTGATCACGAACGGCTTTAAGAATTTGCTGAAATGGCGCTCATCGACAACCCAGATTAGAGCAGCGACAAAGACGAAGTCCAGACCAGCCATGAATGTCGCAAACGAATCGGTCCAGAGTTTTTTGTTGATCGGTAACCAGATATTCCAAAGCAGACCAGCGGCAAGCAGACCCGCGCCGATCAGAAACAGGCAGTTCCTGCGAAATGCGATGGGCAGATCCAGGCGGAGAACGTGACCGGCCATCACGCCCAGAAGGGCGGTTGCTATTGCTGGTAAGGTGCTGATGATGCCCTCCGGATCCCACGTGCGAGTGGAGCGTAATTGTGTGTACCGAGCACAATTCGGTCTACGTAATGGGCAAAATTACCTTCGACGCTTAAGTTGCCCGGCGCCATAACCCGGTACAGGAATCAGCGTCATCATCATCCAATAGCAAGCAAATAGCAGCAGAATGAGAGCGATCTGCGTGCGAACGCCTGTGTAGAGATAAATCACCGAAGCGACCAGGTAGCAGATGGCGATGCGCTGCAAGACGCCGAGCAGCCTCTGCTGCGAAATGCTCATCGTCGGGTAAACGTAGATGAGCAGTCCGAGAACGTATAGGATCACTGTTCGGCGGAAGATTTTGGGCAACATCTGCGCAGGCGAGTTTCCGAACTTCAGCCTTTTGCCTAATGACAGTGTGATGGCGACTCCGACGATCCACAGAAAGGACGGAAAGACGCAGTCGGTCAGCGTCCAGCCATTCCATGCGCGAGTGTTCCAGCTGGCGGTAGGAAACCGAACCGCCGGCGTTGTTGACCAACACCATGAAAAGGATAGTGACGCCTCGGAAGACGTCGAGCGACAGCAAGCGCTGTTCAGGTTTGGCAAAGGATGCGGCTGGCATGAGCGGCAAAGTATCCAGCATAGCTTTCCCGCAGTTAGTCTTCGCTAGAGCGAACAGTTTTGCCAGCCGGGATGTGAGTCGGCCGTGCGGTACTTACGCCTCATCCCTCTCAAATGATTCCGCGTAGTGCAAAGGTATTTTGGAAAGCGTGCGGCGGAGGACCATATGCTTGACGTTCCGCCATGCCCGCGCCAGTAATATAGAGTTCGACATCAGTTATGGATATCGGATACTGCGGATTAGAATTCGCGACGATGGGATCGGGATGATCCTGATTTCCTCGGGCAACGCGGTCGCGAGGGACACTGGGGTCTGCCCGGCATACGTGAGCGAGCTCTAGCGATCGGGGGCAGGCAGAAGGTATGGAGTGAGCTTGGCCACGGTACCGAAGTCGAATTGACGCTCCCAGCAAGGCTCGCTTACCAGCGTTCCAGGCCTCCAGGTTCCGGCACCCCGAAGAATGAAGAACGGTCCGGTGCTTGATGCCAAGAACAACGTTTGCCTCAATTGCACTCAGGGGCAAACCAGTGAATTATTCGCACGGCACGTGCGAGAGAAGACAGACTCTACAGGCGGCGCCGGCAAGTCTTCGAGCTAAACGTAAAGGGTATCGGAGCGGAGGATCTCAGCAAATTCTTATCTGAGGAAGGAGTACAGTACCGATCCATAAGCCCTCGTGGAGATGGCACGGAAGTCTTTGGGTTCGAAGGACCCGGTTTCGAAACCAACAGCCTCGCGCCCATTCTTTTTTCAGCGTCTTCTCAGCCATTTCAGAACAAGTAAGTAGCTCCCCTACCCTCATGGTTAGTAGCCGAATTCATTTATCCACCACTTACTCTATGAGTCTTTGTCGATAAGCTCTCCAGACACTAGGGGCTTCCCTGATGGCTGACTACTAGCTCAGCAGGCAAGAGCCGACCGTCGTTCCGCGAGATTGGGGAGCGATCGATGACGGAGGTTTCGATCACCTAAAACTTAGTTACTGCGGCAGCTTCGGCCTTGCCGCCATGTCTCCATGGATCGTTTAGGGGAACGTCGCTCAAGACGAAACCTCGCTCCACCAGCTAGGTATCGCTTTCTTGATCTCGCTCCGCAGTGTTCGTCATGCGGTCAATCTCTTTCCTGTGCGCATGTTTGCGGCCGCTCCGATGCCCGGCGCCCCGCTTCCACTTCTCGAGACCCGAAGGAGCCAGAGCCGCCGATTGGTCCCATGCTTCCCAACCCGTGTTTCGCTCAGCGACGGCCCGAGCAGCGGTTTTCGGCGAAGAATAGGTTTTCAACTCCATGTTGTCGATCCCAAGCCGGACTCGGGCCGCTGGCTCAGGCCTTATCCAGAACGTTCCCGAGTCTGTGCTGAACGTATAAAGAACACTCTTCATTGGCTTCCTAGGGATCGGGACTCGAACTAAGATGCCTTGGCACGGCTCATTTGGGACCTAGCAATGATGCCAAGGAGGAATTGCAGGCCGAAGATGCTGCAACAGGAACGTAAATACGATTCTGTCCGAGTAGCCTGCGATCTTTCCATTAACGAGCTGTTTGGGAGGTAGCCCGTCGTCGATCCGCAAATGCAAAAGCAAGTGTCGCCCTGAGCCTTGCTCAAAGCGCCCACGGAGCATAGAAAGGTAACTTGGGTTCAGCAAATTAGTATGCCGTCTCTGGTTCGCTTGCAGGTTTGGTGTTGTAATTCGCCGGGAAGAAGTTCAACCTGGGCAGGTTAGCGCCAAACGCCGTGTTAATAGCGTCTTCTGATTCAATGTCAAGCGCGAGAGATCCGGGTTCCCCCAAACCAACGGCGGTAAGCACGTTACCGGCTTCCGCTGCTCGATAGTTCGCGCGGCATCCCTTTGCGTTTTGTGGATTTAAAACATTTAGCGCACAGGGCAGCGCTCCGCACTCGTAAATCCCGCAGATATTCGCCGGAAGAACGCTTCCATCTGATAAGAAGATGGCATTTACCAGACGTGATCTCATGCAAACATCTGCATTGGGGGCCGGAGCCGCTCTAGTCGCTTCGGCACAAACGGAGCAAGAATCGTCCACACTCCGGGGAGAGGTACGCGGAGAGAAGCTACAGCTTCCGCCTTTGCATAATCCTACGGAGAACGCGGGCGCACCGCCGAACCCCGAACCTGTCTCAAAGCGTATGGGCGTTGCTGTTGTGGGCATTGGACATCTGACGATGGAGCAGATTTTGCCCGGATTCGCGTAAGCAAAACATGTCCGGCCCGTTGCTCTTATCAGTGGCGATGAGACGAAAGCGCGCACTGTCGGAACAAAGTATGGCGTGCTGGAGAAGAATCTATATAGTTACAAGACATTCGACGAGATCAAGAACAACCCGGAGATCGAGATCGTCTATATCGTGCTGCCAAATGCATGCACGCTGAATACACAGTTCGCGCTGCGGCTGCCGGTAAACATGTTTTGTGTGAAAAACCTATGGCGACTTCGCCGCCGGAATGCCGGCAGATGATTGACGCCTGCCACAAGGCCGGCCGGGAACTGATGATCGCTTATCGCCTGCAATACAACCATCTTCATCGCGAGCTGATAAATATGACGCGCAGCCAGCAGTTTGGAGGCGTGCATCTAATTTCTGCCGTCAACGGGCAGAACGATGCTCCGAACGGCCAGTGGCGACAGATCAAAAGTATGGCGGGGGCGGATCACTGCCAGATGTGGGCCTGTATTGCCTGAACGCGTTCCGCTATCTCACGGGTGAAGAACCATTTGAAGTCACCGGCCAAATCACGAAGTTGGACAACGATCCACGATTTCGCGAAGTGGAAGATGTGTGCACGTTTACGCTGCGATTTCCGTCCGGCATATTCGCTTCCGGAGCTTGCCGGCTATAGCTTTCATGAGAATCGACATCTGCGCATCATGTCTTCCGATGCGTGGTTTGGGGCCGACCCTGCGTTCGGCTATGACAATTTGACTCTGCAGCTTGGCCGTGAGGCCGGTAAAGCAAACGCATTCGAAGAGCGACGCTACTCACCGCAAAATCAGTTTGCCGTCGAAATGGATGACTTTGCCCAGCGCCTACGACAGGGGAAAAAGCCGCTTACGGGAGGCGAAGAAGGATTACAGGACCAAACCATCATTGAGGCGGTTTATCGGTCAGCGGCAAACAACGGGGCAACTGTAGAGCTTCCACGTGCGACAAAGCTAGACAGCACGCGCGGCGAAATGATCGAGTTCGAGTCGTAGCTCCAACCTTACGAGCTTGTCGCTTCCAACTGTCGCCTAGAAACAGGGCGTTCGGATCACGGCTTCCACCCGCAGGCGACAAACGTCCGGCGTTTCATGTCCTCCGTCCTCCCACTTTCGTCACATTCCAACCAGCCGAGTACTGCAAGAACGGCGAGATCGAGCGCCTGTTGGCTTTAAATTGTGGCCAACCCTTCAGTCCGGAACAGGTCCTAATCAAAGAAGATCAGCTCAGAGCTGTTCGGCGCAGAAAGATGCACGGTCAGACCATCGCGAAGAAGCTCTTGGCCCGTGATCGCTTGGTCTGCACCGGTTTGATCTTGAAAGTGCAAGCGATATTTTTTAGCAGGCAGTAGCCCGCGCAGCTTGTAGAGATGCTGGCTCTCAGTTTCTGTTGAACCACGGAACGCGTAAACAACTCCCGCGCCGCGCTTTCGATCAAAGTACTCGATACCGTCCCAGTGAACGCCATCGGGCCGCGGTGCAACGTGATAAAGGTCGGCATCGCGGATCAGCGGCCGCAGCCGCTGTTTGTACAGAGCTATCTCCTCCTTCGCTGCCGCGTGCTGTTGTGCGCTCCAAGCGGTCGTATCGAGCATTATCGTAAGCCAGCCCATCATTCCGCTGCGCAGCATATATCTAAAATTTTCGATCCGGAGAGTGGGCCACTTTTCTACGTAGTCCTCCAGCATCGCGGCCGGTAGCAGGTGGCTCGCATCGTAAAAGGCGCGCCGATTCGAGAGCGGGTCGTAAGCGTCTGTGATCGAGAAATAATCACCATGAGCAGCGCTGCCAAAATCGACCATCCGGCCGCCATCATTGCAAATCTCGAGCAGGATATTCGGATGCTGCCGACGAACGTTTGTGTAGATCTCGTAATAGGCCCGGACAGCATGGTAGCTCACGTCGGTAGAGTTTGAACTCTCTACTAAGTACGAGCCTTGATCTTTCACGATTGACATCTTTGACCGATCAGGCGGGGCATGGGGATGGTCATCCCGAACACAACCTTGAGCCACTACGTAACCGTCGTGCTCCAACATGTCGAGGTGATAATCGTCGACGATCCGGTTCACCTCGCGACGAGCGTAAGCTTGGGCTGCAGGAACTCCGAGGTCGATCGTTTGGCCTTTGAACGGCTCCGGCTTCCAACCTTCTGGCAGATCTGAAACCGTCCAATCATGCACGGTAGGGTCAAGTAGATTGAGCGCCCCCGGTTCAGTGTCCAGCGCCGCCTGCGCCCAATCGACCCAGATGCCAAACTTCAGTCCGTGCCGGTGAGCTTCATCGGCGATGTCAGCGAGGCCGCGGGGAAACTTCTTGGGATCGGGATACCAGTCGCCTACGCCGCGAAACCACCCTGCGTCTATGTGGAACATTTCGAGACCAAGCTCAGCGGAGTCGTCGATCATGCGTTTGGAAAGCGCCTCATCGACCTGCATCCCGCTACCCCAGCTGTTGCTTACCAGAAGCGGGTAAGTCGGATCCTGCCAGGCGCGCGGATTCGTGAGAACCTGTCGAATCCACGGGCGTAACGCATTCCCCAGATCGTCCAAGTCACCGCTGAACTCACCCACGAATATCGTAGGCGTATCAAACACGTCGCCGGACTTCAGTCGGGTGCGAAACGGACCGGGCGTCGGATTCAATCCAACTGTGCCATGAAGCGATGTGGAATCGCGATCTAACGCGAGTCGCGTTTTACCGCTGAACTCAACCCCCACGTACCAGCCGCTCTGCGAAGGTAGGGCGCTTTCGACCGCGAACCATGGAATAATCTCGCGAGGTTCCTTTTCGACCGTGTAAGCGTAGGTGCTGGAGACGCCGTTCCAACGATAGCCGACAGGTACCGCTTGTTCGTGAGTGCCAATGTCTGACGGTCGACCGGCTCCTTTCTCGACAAAGGCGTGCTTGAGAGAAACGCCTGCCCCAACCTGCCATCTAAATGCGAAGCTCTCCTGCATGGGAACCCATACTTCTCTCTGGTCGAGATTTTCAATGTGGATGGTGTGTTCGATAGGGCCGCTGGAGGCTGGTCTCTTCCATTCCCAGGTAAGGCGAAGGCTCGGATAAATGGAATAATAAACGAAAGCAATGCTACGAGTACCAATGTGACTCGCCCGGGCATTGAACTTCCAATCGAGGTTCACGGATCTGCCCTCGATTTCGACCGTATCGATCAGCTTTTCCGAAGCCTCGTTCGTCAAACTTCCAAGACGCACGAGTCGCGGCCCCGCTGCTTGCACCTGCACTTCGAGCGATGTCTGTTGCGTTTGTAGCCGGGCGGCGATCTGGCCATCTGCGCTGTTGATTGTTATGGCTAAAGCAGCCATCGACCAGAAGTAAACGGCGAATTTAGTCATGTTGTCTACGAATGCTCCATTCCGGCGCTCGTTCGCCCACGACGATCTGCTAATCGGCCGGGGTATTCGCCATGATCAGCCGCCAGCTTGGCCAACAGTTCAGCGCCGACGGGTTTGACACTCTTCTCCCGATATTTAAGATGTTTTGGAGTCGCAGCCCGGAGATCGCGCATAGAACGCATTCCCCTTGAAATCGAGTTCTTGCAAGCCGGCTCGCGAAGTATAAAAACCTTTGATGGTCTCGTTTTTCAGATGCGCAAAGAACAGCGTGCCGCTGTTTTTTGCTTTGAGATCGGGCCGCCTATCGCTCACCGCATCGAGTATCACAAGCTGCGAATTTTCCGGGAGAGCAAGAAACTCGCTCCCGTACTTGTCGCGAGCATTTTTGTCAATCCATGCGAGCCCCTCCCGGCAGATCGTATCGAGATTGGACCTTTCAAGTTCCGCAATCCGATTCGAACCGTAGTACGCTGTTGCCAAGCCACGTTGCAGAGAGTTCAATCTGGCTGCTGCAGCGCGAATTTCACCGGCGCGCGACACTTGAAGATCCACCCATTCCGAGATTTCCTCCACCACAGCCGTAGCGGAGCTGGACGGCTCGCCGAGCATTAGCTGGACAAGCTTGCGGAGAGCCGCAAATTCGGCGTGGGAGAAAAACAGCGGCTTGAATGAATCACTTCGCGGACGGATGTAGTCAGTTGGGCATTCGGGCGGAATAAAATGAAATGGCTCCGCACTCATTAGTGCATGCCCGAGATGCTCCGAAGATGGCCCATATAGTCCAGGGGGGAGTTCGAAAACCTGTTGCCCTTCGATCTCGAAAGTTCCAGCAATGCCGAAGCCTACGGCGGCCTGGCTGATCGTTACTATCCAGTTCCGGCGAGTGTGTTCGTTCATCTGAGGGTTTCCGTGCAATTCACAACTCACGCCTCTTCGATGACTCGATGATGCCATCAGCCGCTCGTACTGAAACGGCCATGATCGTCAGGGTCGGTTCGTAACAACCTTGTGTAACAAAAGCTGCTCCATCGGTAACGAAGACGTTTTTGACATCGTGCACGCGGTTCCAGGCATTCACGACGCTCTTCTTCGGATCCGTTCCCATACGAGCCGTTCCGCACTCGTGAATATTTTTGCCGAAGATACTCAACTCTTCGTTTGGTGGAGTCGCGTTCTTTAGTTGCAGGGCGTCCAGCATGTTGCCGACATCCCGTCGCATCGCTTTAGCCATCAAGTGTTCGTTTTCCCCATAGGTCGCCTGTATGCGCAGCGCCGGTATACCCCATGAGTCTCTTACGTCCGGGTCGAGCTCAATAAAATTTTTGTAATCGGGCAAGCACTCCCCCTGCGCTTCCATTGAAATCCAATAAGGGATCTCGCCGCGAACTTTTTCCCTCCAGGCGCTTCCGAATCCCGCCAGAGAGTAGGCGTGGTCATAGAGCTGCTGGCTGGCTGTCCCGTCAAAGCGATATCCCCTGAGGAAAGACGGGTTCTTGTGGCCGTTGGTGTTTGCATACTTGGGTATCAAGTAGCCACAAGGATTTCCCATTGGTTCGCGCCTGGCGCTCTTCAGCGAAGCGAGTTCGCCGCCTGCCCCCTCAATCGTAAAGTGGTCCATCAGGTAGTGTCCAAGCACGCCGTTTGAGTTGCCGACTCCATTGGGAAATCGCGGCGATCGGGAATTCAGCAAAATTCTCGTTGACTCGAGCGTGGCAGCCGCGAGAATTATGATTTTCGCACGCACCTCTGCGTGTTTTTTGCTCAAGCGCTTCACATAATGGACGCCATCCGCTCTACCTTCGCTGTTCATTAACAGGTGACTCACAACGGCGTCGCTCAGTAGCGTGAATCGTCCGGTCTTCGCTGCTGCCGGGAGAGTTACGGAAGGGCTGTTGAAGTAAGAAGCCGTGTGACAGCCACGCTGGCATTGGTCGCAGTAGTGGCAGGCCGGTCTACCGTTGAGCGGCACCGTCAGATTTGCTACGCGGTCCGGCATAAACCGCCAGCCAAACTGCCTCTCAATTACATTTTTAGCTAGGAGCTCACCGCATGAGAGATTCATAGGCGGCAAGAACTTCCCATCGGGCATTTGAGCAAGTCCTTCACGGGACCCACTCACGCCTATGTAGCTTTCGACGCGATCGTAGTAAGGCTCCAGTTCGGCATAGCTAAACGGCCAGTCATCGCCGAATCCATCGCGGCTCGCTGCTTTGAACTCGTAGTCGCTGTAGCGGTAGCTCTCCCTCGCCCAGCAAAAGGTCTTGCCGCCCACCTGGCGTCCACGGATCCACATGAACGGCTTGTCCGCTGGAAAGGTGTACGGGTGCTCGTTGTCATTTACAAAGAACTGATGGCTGAACTCATCACAGGCATAGCAAAGCCGCTGCACCGGTTGGTCGGTTAGCATTCGCTTCTGATCGCCGAAGCCGCGGTACCGCACCTGATAGGGCCAGGCGTGTTCGGTAAAGTCGCGGTTCGGCACAATCGCGGGACCGGCTTCAAGCATGAGCACCTGCATTCCTGCTTCCGTCAGCTCTTTCGCAACCCACCCGCCGCTCGCACCCGACCCGACAATCAAGGCGTCATAAGTTTTCTGCTCAACTGCTCTCATTTCGCTTTTCTCATTTCAGCTACCTCGCAGGGATTCCCCGCAGGGCTTTTACCTTAGCGAACTCTCCTTCCGCTTCGTGCTCCCGGCCGACCGCCTGGTATGCGCGGCCCAATTGGTAGTGTATGTACGGCTTGTTCTGGTCGCTTCGTGAGGCTCGATCCAGATGCCGAATTGCTACGGCCACATCCCCTGCGGCCAGCTGCATCTTCCCAAACTCATAGTTAGCGCCGGCGTTATCGGGGTCGGCGGCGAGTACCCGCTTCAATTCGGCCAATCCCGCACTCACATCGTTGCCATGCAGTAAGGCGACGGCCAGATCATCACGGGCTCTTACGTTCGTTGGATCGTTGACCAGTTCCGCCCGAAATTCCACCTGCGCATCGCTCAACCGGTTTTGCTTGAGGAACAGCAGACCGAGATTGTAGTGGCCCCCTTTCAGCCTGGGATCCAGACGCAGCGATTCCTTGAATTCTTCTTCCGCGTTCGCAGGCTGCGCCACGCTCGCGTACACTTGTCCCATAGCAGGTGCAGGTCCGGAGAGCCCTCATGCCGTTTTAGCAGATCCACGAACACGCTCTGCGCGGAGTCAACTTGGCCAAGCCGTGAGAGTGACGTTCCCAATGCGAGCAGCACCTGCATATCCGGGCTGTTCATCTCGCGCCTGCTGCAAGGCCGGGAGCGCTTCGTCAACTCGCGGGAAGCTACGACTCGTTACAACTCCCTCCAGACTTCGCTAGAGCGAAGGCTGAGCCGGGGACTGCAAGTTCAGCTCAGCTATACGTTCAGCCACATGATTTCGACCGGCCCCAACCAGGACACGGAAGGTCACGGCAGACCAATCCAGAATGCTCTGGACATTGCGGCGGAAAAGGCTTTTGGTACACAGGATCAGCCACACACGCCGTCTGGGAGATTCCGTTTTTTTCCGGCAGCGGCAACCGGTTCCTTAAGACGGGTTTAGGAGGGTGGCAGTTAAACGGTATCTATTCGTTCCACTCCGGCTTGATGAACACGGTTTGCCTGGATCACGATGTGGTGGGTCTTGCGACAAGTGATATCTGCGAGCGCCCGGACGTCGTCTCGAATCCAAACTTAGCCCGCAGCCAGCGCAGCATCACCGAGTTTTTCGATGTCAACGCCTTCCAATTGCAGGCTCCGGGCACGTTCGGTAATTCCAGCCGGAACAACGTTCGCGGTCCCGGCCTTAACAACTTCGATCTTTCCCTCTTCAAGGATTTTACTCTTCCGCACATCAAGGGATTGGGCGGCACAGAGTCTCCTCGCCTTCAGTTCCGCACGGAATTTTTCAACGCGTTCAACCACACACAGTGGGCCGGTATAGATACGACTTTCGTCCCTGTCGCAGACGTCGCAGGCAGTCCTAATACTTCCACGAGTCCCTTTGGAAGTGTGAATGGTGCGCGTGCACCACGCGAAATCCAATTCGCCCTCAATTTACTGTTTTAGCTGTTTCATTGAGGGGCGATCCGAATATGCAGCGTTCACATAGCTGCGTTGGCCTGCACAACTCAAAGCTCCAATGAGCCTATCTTTTCCGTTCTGGCGATTAGATAATGAATTCTAATCGCTCCAGAACCCCTATCAGTTTGTTTCCGTAAGCCGCCATCCAGTGACTCAAAGGACAGGCTGCATTTGAATGCGCCTCTGCCCGTTGGAAGATTAAGGTCTATAGTGTTTCAAGATCATAATCGTTCTCGCAGGTGAGGACGAGGCGCTCCGTTACAAGCCAGAAGTGGATGCCGACGGGTCAGGGCCTAGGGCTCGCGGGCATCTCGGAGGTCCGCGCCCGTGCTTGCGTGTCGATATACTCCCGGATGTTCGTCAATTTGCCACTTCGAATGGTTAAGTCGAAGACCAATGGTCTTCGAACGTCTTATTCGTGGCTTTGATCCTCCCCGTAGCGAAGCTACCGACCAGAACCCGGTCTCCTTGCGCTATGAACTCCGGGGGCTGTGGGTACTAAGTTTCCACTGTCTCGTTAGCCTTCTGAAGTAAATTCTCTAATCCCACGTGCCCGCGGTGCGTGCCGGCCAGCGGCCAGTTCTCACCCGGAATGATCCACGCAATATCTTCGGCAGACAGCACCAGCAAACCTTGCTTATCGCGGCGGCCGAGTGCTGCAAGAAAGTTCTTCGTAATCTGGACATTCTTTTGTGGGCTCATCGAAATCTCTCCATCTCTCCCTTACATCGGATCGTGTCCGATCTAACCGGACCTTTTGGAATCGTCCTTCTCAAGCCAAATCACACCGACGTAGATCACTCATTGCTCCGCCCTGAACATATCCTGAAAGATGAACTGACCCCAAGTGCGGCCGCGTGCGTGCACCCAGCGCACCCCCCTCGTTGAGCTTTCCTAGCTTGATGGGTGCGAACCCGAGTTTTTTGACCAAATTCGCCACAGGAGCGATCGCGTCCTCATCGTCGCTCGACGGAACACAACTCGATGGCCCCCTTCGACGATCGGACCAGTAGCCGGTGTGGCCGCAACCAGGTGATTGAAAGCCTTCACGAGCTTGGCGCCGGTGAACGCCTTCGCGATGAAGGGGGAGGACGGGAGGCCGTCCAGCTCTTCAGGGAGAACTCCAAACGCGTTCATCACATTAATGACCGTCTTGCCTTCCCAGCTCGGCAGGGCCTTCCCAACCTCGCGATGTTCCCCGAACGGAACTGCCAAGATGATCGTGTCGGCTTTGAGTGCATCTTGCAGCGACTTGGGACGACCGTGGGTCCAATCGCCCGAGCCTGCGTTGCCAACGCTTCGGGGGGCCGGCGACTCGTAACGGTCAGGTCGATGTTTTTGCGGGCGAAGGTGCGGGCGAGGGCCTGGCCTATCTTTCCGAATCCTATAATTGCCTAGCTCATAATGTCTCTCCGATCCATGTTAGAACTAAAGTTCGGGAAGCCACCGCGCCGGGGGTCAGACCTGCGCCATGCCTCCATCGATCGCGAGATCCACGCCGGTGATGAAAGAACTCTCATCGGAGGCTAGGAACGCGACGGCGGCCGCGATTTCCTCGGGCCTGCCCCTGCGACCCATTGGGATCTCTGAGGAAAACTGAACGGCCGCTTGCTCGGCCTGTTCAGCGGTAAGGCCCGTCGTTGTCTCTAAGGCGGGGGTTTCAATTGGCCCGGGGCTCATTGAACTCACGCGGATCTTGCGATCTTCCAGCTCCAGAGTCCAGGCGCGCGCGAAGTTGCGCACAGCCACCTTACTCGCGCCGTAGGCGGCTAAACCCTGGCAGTCCCAACACGTTCGAGACCGAAGAGTTCAGGATGATCGAACCGGCGTGACAAGAAGCTCATAAACGTCGCTCGGTCGGTCGGTTACGAGTCCGACGCTTCGTTCAGTAAGGCGTCCAAGCGAGTTGTAATGGCCAACCCTGGTGAATACCTCAAGCGTGGTCTTGAAGGCCACAGCAATGCCGGAATGGCCGACGATTCCTGAAGCAAAGGATTCATAGGTCCCCTGAAACGGCCAGCGTTTACAAATCCACTTCGCCGCAAAGTCGGCCATCGTGAGATTGACCTGAAAACGGGTTCGAGTACACTCCAAACCTTGTCGCTCCGCCCGGCTGCAAGGACGTAATTTGGTCGCAATTTGGTGATGTAACAAGCTTTCTTTATCGGTGCGGATCAATTCTGAAAAGCGCCGCAGTGTACCTGCACACCCGACGTTCACATCCGTAACCAAAGTCGGAGTACTGAAGTTGTCCGACCTCGAACAATCCAAATCAGCCGTTCTAAACGGCCTGCCATCGGTCAGCTCGTAACTTGGTATGATCACGCGATCCGCCGACTCATCGATTGGTACTGCTCAGAGCCTCTTCTGGCATTCAACAGAATCGTCGTGACAGAATACGGGATCTTCCTCGAACAAACGCATTCTGCCTCATCAACAAACAACCTGCGATTCGCGGCCGTGCGGCGTCTGTCCTACCAAGCTGCCAAGGCGGGCTTTGTTTAGCCCGTACCTCGCTCTCGGCATACACCGTGTGAAAGGTACGAAGAAGCATGGAACCCGGGTTGGCAACTGGCCCACAGCGGAACAGGGCCGAGCCTTCCTATCGATGTTTGATCGTGCGGCACTCCGCGGCAAGCGCGACTACGCCACGATTGCCGTCAGGTCTTTCAGTCACATTGGCGGTATGCCCGTGCAAAATTGCTGCATTGAGCAGAGCCATTGTTCCGGACCCCAAATGCAAGAACCTCGCCCGGGTATGCCGCCCGAAGGTCGGCAAGTCTATCCGCCCGAACAATCTGGCCATTGATGCGATCAAGGGACGAACCGAGTCGCCCCGTTCTCTTCGTTGAAGGGCATCCAGCGGGAGAATGAATTGAACAGCGAGGCATCTTCCGACGTTCCGGGTAAATCGGCGTGGAGTTCCTGTGCTGGCGTTTCGGGCCGGAGAGTCTTCGCCAAGAAAGAGCTCAATTCAAAGGGTTCGCTTATGAAGTGACCGCATGCTTGGAGCAGAGACGGATGCGGGAAGACTTTATAAAGTAGAGATTTGAAACTGAGTAGATCGGACATTTGGGTCGTGCTACCCCACCTTGAGGTCGGCCCGTCGACTTCGGCCATGACCTAGTCATAGGTCGCCGCCAGTTTGTGAAGCCGTCTCCGGAGAATGAATCAGGAACCGTCAGAAACCCGTTCCTGTTCAGCAGGGCGACAGTTTGGGGGGAGTGAAGTTTCCGCGCGGAGTTGTTGAAAGTGAGCGCGTACGCGGATGAGCGTAGCAAAGCAGGTAACCTCGAGCAATCAGGCCTTTGAACCCTCGCTGGACGTGTTATCGCCGGCGGGCTAAGGCCGCACGCAACGGGGACTTGTGAGGACCCATCCTGTCCGGTGGTTGACTAGCTGACCCTTGCAGGCCGGCATCAGTCAGTTGCGACCAAGGGCCGAAGCTCCGACAGGAATTCCTGCGGATGCCCCCCGTGTTATCGTACGCATCTGATGTCTCACAAATGGTTAATGGTTGCTGCCGCGGGCCTCTTAGCGTGCATCGGCAATGCACAAGCCGATAAGACCGACGTTCTCATCGAGCAGGGCGTGCCCCTTACAATGCGCGACGGCACCGTTCTCCGAGCCGACATTTACCGCCCCAAAGGGCCCGGCCGCTATCCCGTCCTGCTTCAGCGGACCCCCTATAACAAAGCCGGTGGCACAAGATTTGGCTATGCCGCCGCCAGCCACGGATACGTTGTAATCTATCAAGACGTTCGAGGCCGTTATACATCGGATGGAGAATGGTACACCTTTAAACACGAGTCACAGGACGGATACGATACGGTTGAATGGGCGGCGGCCTTACCCTACTCAAATGGCAAGGTGGGCATGTTCGGTGGTTCTTATGTGGGCGCGACACAGATGTTGGCGGCCATTGCTCACCCGCCCCATTTAGCCGGCATCTGCCCCGTCGTCACCGCCAGCAACTATCACCGCAACTGGACTTACCAAGGCGGCGCATTCGAACAATGGTTCAACGAGTCCTGGACCTCTGGCCTCGCTCAGGACACCCTAAACAAGCAAGTGCAGAACCAGACCAATGCACTCACTGCTTCCCCGACGCTGCCACTGACCTCGTATCCATTGTTCAATGATCCAATCGAACCGAAGCTGACCACCCTCGCACCCTACTTTCTGGACTGGTTGGCGCACCCCACCTACGACAGCTACTGGAAGCAGTGGGCGATTGAGGAGCACTACTCTGACATTACGGTCCCCTCTCTACATACAGCCGCCTGGTATGACATCTTTCAAGCCGGATCTCTTGAAAATTACCAAGGACTAAAACTCCACGCGGCGAATGAGGATGCCAGACGAGGTCAGCACCTGTTGGTCGTCATTGGCGGGCATTCCGGAAGTGGCCGAAAGATCGGCGATGTGGATTTTGGTGCGGATGCCGCGTTCGATGAGGACGACGTAACACTCGCCTGGTACGACTACCTCTTCAAAGGTGTGAAGAACCAGTTCGCAGGCAAGCCCGTACGCATGTTCGTGATGGGTGCGAACAAATGGCGTGACGAAGACGATTGGCCATTAAAGCGAGCCCATAACACTCAATTTTTTCTGCACTCCACTAACGGTGCGAACTCGCTCCGTGGCGATGGCATGCTTTCACTGGCGGCTCCTTCGGCCGGTGAAACCTCGGATCACTTCATTTACGACCCTGCGAAGCCGGTGCCCACCACCGGTGGTCCACTCTGTTGCGATGCACGCCACATCGCGCCCGGCCCGCGCGACCAGCGTTCGGTCGAAGCTCGCTACGATGTACTTGTTTACACCACCGAGCCGTTCTCGAAGGAGACGGAGGTGACCGGAAATATCGCTCTCGACCTCTACGCTAAATCGTCCGCCGTAGATACGGACTTCACCGCCAAACTCGTTGACGTCTGGCCAAACGGTTTTGCGCAAAATCTGACCGAGGGCATATTGCGTACCGCGTTCCGCAATTCTCAAGAGATGCCCGAGTTGCTCAACCCGGGACAAGTCTACAAGCTTCGTCTCGACCTTTGGTCAACCAGCAACGTGTTCATGCCTGGACATCGGCTTCGACTGGAGGTCAGCAGCAGCAACTTCCCGAGGTTCGATCGAAATCTCAACACCGGCGGCGATGCAGCGACTGGGGCAGAGTGGACCAGGGCCACGAACTCAGCCCTCCACGACGCTGAACATCCATCGGCACTAATTGTGCCGATCGTCGAGTAAGTTGGCGAAGCAACTCAATCAAGGGTTGCCGCTGGGAGATCTCCCAAGGAGAGTTGTAGTGTAACGCAGCGAGTTTACTTGAGTACCAAGCTGTCTCTAACTGCTCTATTGCGTTTCCGCTCTCTGGAGACAGCTCAAAATCCGGGGGCTTGTAATGAACAAGCTGGGCTTTTCGTTAACGGTTCTGCTATTCACGGTGTGCGTTCATGCCACCGCAACCATAATTGGCGAACTGTGACGCACGGAACGGCCCAAACCGCTGGTGGAACATTTGTAAAGTTGACCGTCCCCCTTATAATCCAGTTCGCCCGTGGATTATGTTCGCGTCCTGACCAAATTTCCCCTGCAGCTGTCGTGCCGGGGCCAGGCAGCCTTGCACTACTGGGAAGCGCGCTGCTGGCTCTGATTGTGCTGCTTGGTTGGAAGAAGTTGAATGCAACCCGCTGACTCGACTATGTTCGGGGTGCTTTCCAGAATCT
Organism: Terriglobia bacterium; assembly: GCA_963737005.1. Taxonomy (GTDB): domain Bacteria; phylum Acidobacteriota; class Terriglobia; order Bryobacterales; family Bryobacteraceae; genus Bog-105. The sequence goes on from CAVTRD010000001.1 coordinate 54,145, forward strand.
TTGTACCGTTCTCTGCTATCAAGGCAAGCTCAATTTTCCGGCGACTTCTACGCAATCAACGCGCCGCCTTTGTGATGTGCTCCCCGCGACGGATCCGTTGACTAAGGGAGTTCTCCCACATCATAGTTGGTTGCGGCGAATTGATTTGGCTTTGCATAAGGGAGCGCGCTGTGAGGGTGAGCTCGGTTTTAAGTTTTGCCGGGATTCAAGTTAGATTCGCGCACTGGCCAGATTCAGGAATTAGTTAGCGCGCTTGAGCATTCGCCGAGTAGCCGGCCGGTGAATGCGACCTTCAAAATGGCAGCGCGATGCGGTGGTCGAGTTTAATCCGGCCGGTTCGCTCTTCATCCCGGTACGCAAGGCTTCAGCGCGAAGCGTGTCATGAAGAAGGACGAGGTGCGGACGGCGTTAACCGTACTTCACCTCCGTGAACGGCTGATCTTCCGAATGGCCGTCTTGGACGGTATGCCCCGGAGATATCTTCGCCGTTCAAATCGGCAAGGTTCATTCGACTCGGTCATTGTCGACCAGCGCTCTATGGCAGTACAAACATCGACACCCCCAAAGGTCGCAAGGGAAGGGACACTTCGCGGGACGGTTGCGCTGTCGCCGGGCAGCATCACAGACCTCGGCCTCCGGAAAGCATCGGTGGCAGAATCGGGACTCGGCTGGGTGAACCATCAAGTTCTGCTTCGAACGAATGCGAGTCTTTCGCGCAACGCAAACGTGGACGACAAAGTATCAGCGGACCAGCGTGGGCACGGGCTTGGCGTCAGCCTCGGTGTCTACGCTATTAGCGACCTCGATCAGAAGATTGAGGCCGTAACGAAGCTCGAATCCGCAGTCATCGACGGGTCAGATGAAGATGACTTCGAATTCGTAGGTTCCGTAAAAGGGAATCCCAAAGCAGGCTCGGAAAAGGAAACGGAGTAAAGGCGCGAACTGCGGGGTCTTCTATGTTGTTGAAAAAATGGAGCGGGAGACGAGAATCGAACTCGCAACCAACAGCTTGGAAGGCTGTGACTCTACCATTGAGTTACTCCCGCGAGAAGCAGCCTGCCTTTTCATTCTAAGCAGTTCGGTCCGATTCGGTCAATCCGACACTGCTTCTCTTCCCTCATAGCAGGTGGAAGTCAATTTGAACAGTGATCTTGACCTTAACCGCTACGCCGCTCTTCGTGCCGGGTCGAAACTTCCACTGCTTCAGCGCTTCGAGGGCGGTTCGATCCTCTTCCGCGCCTAATCCGCTCACAACTCGGAGATCGCTGGGATCACCATCAATGGTGACAACGGTTGAGATCTTCACCGTTCCTTCCACATAGGCTTCCTTCGCCGTAGGAGAGAATTTTGGCTCAACGTAATGCAGCAGCTTGGGCGGCCTCACATCGCCCCCTGGCTCGTAGACACCCTCCTCGGCCTTAATTGCCCTTAAACTAAATGTCTGCAGCAGTATAGCTAGAACTTGTCGTCGAGTCGCACGCTGATACACTTTGTCTCCTGATGCATGCGAGTGTCAGACAGACGGAGCCAGCTTGTCTGAAGTTCCAAACTTTTACTATACTTTACAATATAAAGTTCTGGTGCGAAGATGATATGTGCTGCCTTCCTGCATCGCCCTGATTATTTGGTGCCGATACCGGTCTCGGTTACGCGCAAACGGTTATTCTCTGAACAGCTTGCGGACACAATGGAAGGTCATAGTTGCGGAAGCTTTAGGTCCAAAGCTGGATGCCTCATCCCTGCCGAGCTTCACTCCGGATCGGAGTGAGTTCAGGACGCGCTGGTAGCCGCTTGCTTATGGCTGGGTTGATGTTCCCGTTGATTTATTCTGTTTGCCTTTCTTGGTAGAGCGGCGTTGCTTAGACACATCCGGATTATTGGTTCCCGGATTCTGATGCGGTACATCTCCCGATGAGTGGGTTGAGTCCTCTGGAGCTTTTGGTGAAGGCTCCCGCTGTTTACCAACGTCCGGACTGTTCGTCCCGGGCTGCTGGTGCGGTACATCGTGCGAGTTCTCCCCGGTCCCGCTTTGACCTCCAGATTGGCTCTCTTGCGCAAGCGCCGGAAAACTCGCAAGGACAATTGCCAGAACCGTGCTCGGTAACAGCTTCGCTCCCATCACTTCGCCCCCCGTTGTCATTGGATACACTCCGACCTATTTCAGTTACTCTTGAGCCTATTGCGTTATCCAGCCCTGGCTTCTCAGAACCTGCCGGAACCCAGGGTTGTTGAGCGAAATCGCCGGGAAGTACGAATCCGCCAAACTTCGCCTCCACCATAATCCCGATTTACTTCGCTCGGCAGGAGTTGTGAAGTGGTATTCGTAGAGCATTGCACGGACAAAGCGCGGCGGCTTGCCTCCGAAAGGGTTTATACGAAGCAGGCTCAATGTCGCGCTGTCACCCTGCAATAACTTCGCCACTAGGTTGACAAACCATGGATAGTTCTCGTAACTCGACATCGCCGCAAACCACATCAGCCAATCCAATCGCAAATGGTACGGAGCGATTTGCGGTGGAAGAAAGTCCAACGCTCCGGGCTTCGCTTTGAATTCGTACTCGCGCCACCGAGTACTGGATGTAACCACCGCATCATCGGTGCCTTCGAGCACCACTTCATAGCGGGTGCGCGTAATGCTGCCGAAAGCACCATAGGTGCCGACCAGATGCAATTGATTGAAGCTGGTATTCATGATCTGGCGAGCCGACGCCATGTTCGCAATCACTGGAATGCTCATCAGAGCTATCGCCGCAAGCACGACGTAATTTAGCCACTGAGTAGCTGGCGGGGCTGCTTCGAAGGATCCGGACCGGGCCGCGAGACTGCCGAAAAACCTGCTATCGAGCATCGAAAAGGCAAGCACCAGTGTCAGCCAATTAAGCCACGAGAGATTGCCGCTGATTATGATACTGAGCTGAAAAAGGATGGTCAGTAACCCCGCGATCCCCGCAATTGGCTGCGGCAAAAAGTAGAGGAACGGCACAAGGAGTTCGGCGAAATGGTTGAACAAGACGCCGCCTTTATTCATCCACTGCGGTGCCCAATGCAGATACCAGCTCAGCGGATTGGGCATAGGCTGTGTTTCGTAGTGATAGTTCAAGCAGGTCAGATCGCGCCAGCACGAGTCACCGCGAAGTTTAATCAAGCCAGCGCCCAGCATGATCCGGAAGAGCAGCCAGCGGAACATCCAAAGTGGGATGGCCTGCGGCGAGACGCGAGAGCCGCCCAGTAGCATCGCGAAGAAACAAGCTTCGAGTAAGATCGATTCCCACCCGAAACCATAGAATGTCTGGCCGACATTGACAAAGGAGAGATACAGCAGATAGATTGCTGCCCACACCGCTGCAGTTGACCATGTGTAACGGGTAGCAACGCCGCTCACAACTGATACGGAAAGAGCAACTCCCAGCCAGGCAGCCACTGTAAACGCTCCATCCTGCGGGAAGAAATAGAACAGGCTCGGGGATTCCCGAAACGGAACTTGCTTGATGAATAAGGGGACCGGAAGAAGGCCTTGCGAGCCAAGCAGGGGCTTGAATTGGTTTAGAGCGTTGATAAACGCGATCAGGCAGATAACCCCGATGCCGCGTTCAAGAAGAAGCCGTGCGATCCAGTAGCTTTTTGCTTCAAGCATTTTCTGGTATCACCAACATACTCCGAACAGCGGCTTTGCGTTAGCCCGGAAAACAATGGGCGCAGACCTGCCTCCCCGATGTTCTATATTTGAGACGATTGTCGAATTTGCCAAATTCGCTAACGCTGGTCCGCATCTTTCTGGTTCCACTGCTCGTAGCGGCACTGGTGCAGCATAACCTTAGCATTCACTGGCATGGCAAACTGCTCGTAGCGAACGACTTTGTAGCCTTGACCGTTTTCCTGGCGGCTGCCTTGACCGATCTACTGGATGGCTATCTCGCTCGCCGATGGAAACAGGTCACCACGGTCGGGACACTACTCGATCCGCTGGCGGACAAACTTTTAATTTCTGCGGCTCTCATTTCTCTCGTCGAGATTCGGCTGCTTCCTGGATGGCTCGTCATCCTGATCATCAGCCGCGAATTCGCCGTCTCGGGACTGAGGAGCATAGCTGCCGCCGAAGGATTCACGGTGAAGGCCGGGGAGTTAGGCAAATCGAAGATGGTCCTGCAGGTCGTGGGCGTCGCTTCGATGATGCTTTCTATTCGCTGGTCATCTCTGCGCCCATTCGCATTAGCCGCGATGTGGGCTGTCGTCCTATTCGGACTCGCTTCGGCAGTGGATTACTTCCGACAATTCTGGCGCAAAGTTGACCGCAGCATCAAACTTCGTCGTCGTAACGAGTTGCTTGCCTTAGATCGCCAGAAGAGGCGTATGCATCGCGGAACTAAAAACCAGGGAAAAGTTCCGGGGTCAACCGAAGCTGGGCAAGCTCGCCCCTCTCGCTAAAGTTAAAGAACAACCCGCGATTGATGGTGTCGAGCACTTGGTAGTTGTCGTTCGTAAACAGCACAGTGCGCACCTGACCGCGTGAACCAAGCGTGCCCAACGCCTTCCCGTTGAAAACGACTTCCACCCCGCCCGCGTTGCCGGTCCGGATGCGGGCCATACGATGACCAGCCAGGATTTTTGTCTCGGCTCGCTCCAAAATGCCCTTGAACGAAATCTTGCCGTCCGCGACGATCGAAAGCCAGGCAGGCTCGGTCGCGGAAAGCTCGAGTGTAAATCCTCCCGGGCGGTCGAGCGGTTTGCCAGCGCTTTCCGAAAGGGCCGTTGAAGGTCCCGAAGACTTGACGGGCACGTCCGATGTTTCATCGCGAGCGATCGGGATGCGCTCACTCGCTGGCAACTGCAAGGGCTGCTCATGAGCGGAGATCTTTTGCCACAGGCCCGGCAGACTACCCTTTGTACCTTGCCAAGCGGCATAGAGTCCCGAACAGGCCACGACAGCTATGGCAAACAGTGAAACCGAGTGGACCCAATTTGACTTTCTGCGTTTCCCGATATGCAGCGCGGCGATCTTGGGCCCGTGAGCACCTTGCCCCGGCATGAGTGGGGTCGGCATCCGATCCGCCGTCTCCTCAACTGCCGGCTTCAATGCTGCGTAATCCAGCTGGAGTTCTTCCGCCACTTGGCGAACAAAGCTCTTGTAGAGGAACGCTGAACTGATTCCGCTTACGTTATCGGCCTCAATCGCTTCCAGGAGTCCGAGAGGAATGCGCGTGCTCGAGTTTACCTGTTCGAGTGTTCGTCCTTGCGCCTCACGCGCTTGACGGAGTTTCTGTCCGACTGACTGCATACGACCTGACAGGGTAGATTTGATTACGGTTATAATACTACAGCAATAATCCCACTGAGAAAGTGCGGAATCACCTTCCTGATTCGCACCTCCCTCATTAATTTACTCTGATGCGAAATCATCTTGTGTTAACTCCGACCGCTGTTTGCTCGGTCACATTGGCGTTCTTTGCGATGCCTGTATCGGCAGCGGTCTCGCCGAAATTCCAGGGCACGGTCGCCCTGGCGGAAACCAAACGCGCCACGGCATTTGGTGAGCGACCTTCTGGTTCAGAGGCGTTGGCGAAGACGCGGGAGTGGATCATAGAAGAACTCAAGCCGCTCGGCACTCCGGTCTCCCTCGATTCTTTTACGGCGCAAACTCCGGCCGGACCTATCGCGATGACCAACATCGTCCTGAAATTTCCTGGCACGTCGGGCAAGAACGTCGTCCTCACAGGACACTACGATACCAAGCGCATTCCGATGGTCCATTTCGTGGGAGCGAACGACGGCGGCTCGTCGACCGGTTTCCTGATTGAGTTTGCCCGGACCGTTTCGAAAATGGCGCACCCCGATGATGTGACGATCGTATTTTTCGATGGCGAGGAAGCCATTGGAGAATGGACCGATACCGATAGCCGGTATGGCAGTCGTCATCTGGCGGCAAAGTGGCTAGCTGACGGAACGCTGTCGCATATCAAAGCGCTCATCAACATAGACATGGTCGGTGACAAGGCGTTGGACCTTGCGGATGACGCGAACTCTTCAGAATCTCTACGTGCTCATGTCCAAATGATTGCCGCCCGCCTCGGCTACACAAAATTTCTTCGGACGGAAGGGGGAGCCATCGACGACGATCACAAGCCGTTTGCCGACGCGGGAGTCAACGTGATCGATATCATCGATCTCGATTACGGCCCTAATGGTTCCTATTGGCACACGGCAGCGGACACAATGGATAAGCTGAGCGCGCACAGCCTGCAAGTGGTCGGCGATATTACCCTGAAACTGTTCGAGGATTTAGAGCAGCAGAATTAATCAGTTACGGGCAGCCGCGGTCCGACCGGCGGGATTCAGCTCTGCATCGAAAACCGGCTTCAGCGCGCTCACCGCGATAGCTCCGTTGTATCGCTGGCCATTGATGAAAAGCGTCGGCGTGCCCTCCACCCCGGCATGATCGCCGTCTTGTACATCGCGCACCACCGACTCACGAACCGCAGTCGAGTCCAGATCCTGTTCGAAGCGCTTCATTTCGAGACCGCTCTGTTTGGCGAGGGCCAGAATATTCGCGCGCGATAAGTTGTCGTGATGCAGAAACAAAGCGTCGTGCATCGCCCAGAACTTGCCTTGCTTTTGAGCCGCCACTGCCGCTGCGGCAGCGATATCGGCGTTCGGATGGAACTCGAGCGGATACTGCTTGAACACGAGTTTGACCTGCTGGGGGTAAGCCTTCAAGAGAGCGTGTATCTCCGGTATAGCCGCCGCGCAGTAAGGGCACTGGAAGTCAGAAAATTCGACTATCGTAATCGGTGCGCCAGCCGGACCTGTCGAGGGTGCGCCCGCTACCGGAATCTGCACCGCATCGTCGAGTAACTTGCGTTCTTGCAGGTGTCCCCACTTCGAAGCCACCGCTGCCGCTTGCGCCTCATCTGCGTTCTTGCCGTGCGCGATTGCATCGACTACCGCAGCTGCCATTCCCGTACTGTAGGAGCAGTTCGGATCTTCTACTCTGCACTGTGCCAGCCTCATGTTGCATCCGCACGAGCAACCCTGGCTCCGCAAGACTTTCAACACCAAAACTTTCTGGCTGGCCGAGAGCTTGCTTAAATCGACCCCTGGTAAAGATCCAGCCGTCTTCCAGTCCTGGGCACACAGCAAAACCGTCGCGCACAGAAACACACCAGCGCTCGAAAGGGCGCGCTGGAGCAAATTGATCATGCCTTTATTGTAATTGTCGCCATTCCCTCCGCGCGTTCGTCAACTGATTATGAAAATCGGCTTCGTTGGGCTCGGGAAGATGGGCAGTGGCATGGCGCAAAACCTGCTGCGAGCTGGCCATACCGTAACAGCTTACAATCGCACACGCAACAGGGCCGAAGCGCTTGCCAAGACCGGCGCAGCTATCGTTGACAGTCCAGCCGAGGTCGGTCAAGCTTCCGAAGCCGTCTTCACGATGCTTGCGGATGATGGGGCGGTCAGCGACGTCGTGTTCGGGGAGCAGGGCCTGCTGACGGGTTTGCCGCAAGGTGCGCTTCATATTTCCTCGAGCACGGTGAGCATCGCTCTGGCGCGCAGACTTCGGGCCGAGCACAGCACTCGCGGGCAGCGCTTCATCTCGGCGCCAGTATTCGGCCGTCCCGACGCGGCGGAAGCTGGCAAGCTCATCGTAATCATGGCGGGTGATGACAATGATATAGAGCGCTGCCGTCCCTTAGCCGATGCGATCGGACGCCAGACATTTGTCATCGGTCCGGAACCATGGCAAGCCAACACCTTAAAGCTCTGCGGCAATTTCATGATCGCGAGTATGCTCGAGGCGTTCGGGGAAGCATTTGCAGTCATGCAGAAAGCGGACGTTGATCAGCATCAGTTCCTGAATGCGATGGTCGAACTGTTTGGCTCGCCCGTTTACAAAAACTACGGTACGAATGCAGCGGATCGGAAATTCGAACCGGCCGGCTTTGCCTTGAAGCTGGGGTTGAAGGATATCAGGTTGGCGATTGAAGCGGCGGGAGATTTCGAAACACCCATGCCGTTTGCGGGCGTTCTACGAGACCAGTTCCTGTCTGCGATGGCCCACGGTCAGGAAAAGCTGGACTGGTCTAGTTTGTCGCTCGTGGCCGCTCGCAACGCGGGATTACCCGTGTAAGTTGCTCAACTTGAAAACCGCGAGATCACCCATCGGCCTTGGCTCTGATCATAGGCGTAGGAGACGCTTGCGTCCAGCTCGCGCGGGCTGGGTTGCGTCCCGCATACCACGATGTGGTCGAGATCGATAGTGGTTGGGTGTGCGCTCTGATCGGGCAGCTCCAGCCGGTAGTCACACGCCGCATTCTGCTTTCTCACAACTTTCAGCCAGTTCTGCGCTTTGTTGTTGTAATGCAGCAACTCAGCAGCTTGTTGCGGGTTCAGGGAAGGCGTTACAGGCTTGGGCGGACCACCGCAGGAAACGAGAAGCAAGCACGCGCCCGAACAAATAAATGGCAATCTGGTCATCCCAGACATCGTAATACTAGACTATTGCGGCTTCGTCGGCTTGGCCTGAAACACTCGCACCGCAATCGCCCCGAATAGATCGCGGCTCCTGGAGTTCTTGAGAAACATTGCTTCGAGCAGGCGTATCGAAGACGGCGTTTGCCACTCGGGATCGCGCTCTTTTCGCCGACCGATGATGCCAGCGAGCGTCGCCTGCGGGCGAGTTCGAAAGTCATCAAGCATCGCTGTTTGATGCACGCAGGAAATGGTGCAGAACGGGGCGCATCCCTTCTTGCGAGACCCTTCCCGAATAAGATCCTCGGCCGTGTAGTCTCTCAGCGGAATACCCGGTGACCCGCGCTGTTGTGAGCAGTAGTGAACCAGCCCCTCTTCGCAGATGTAGAGAAATCGCCCGCCGGCGGGACAGTGCCAGGCATTGGGAAGCCCTTTTATCGTGTTCTGCTGGAAAGCATCCAGGTGCGCGAAAGAGAAAAGGCCGGTACCTAGGCCGAGTATCCGATCGTAAACGCTTTTCTGTCGACTTTGCATCGGTGCAAGTTGCCCGCCGCCGTCGTGCAGTATGCCGATGGTGCTGTTGAAACCAAGTTCTCGCGCCCGTGCTGCGATTGTGTAGGCATCTTCGGGCATATTGATGTCGCTTCCTAAAACGGAGTTGATCGTCACATCGAAGTCGGCATATTCTGCAAGCCACCTTAGTTTCTGATCGAGCACCTTAAGGCTTTTCTTCGATACTTCGTCCGGCTGCAGATTATCGATGCTGATCTGTAAGTAATCGAGGCCGGCCGCATTCAAGCGCTTGATCCGCTCGGGCACAAGGAAATAGCCGTTCGTGATCAAGGTTGCAATGGCGCCTCGGTCGCGAACTCGCCGGATAAGCAGATCGAGGTCCGGATGGAGGGTCGGTTCTCCGCCGCTGAACGTAATAATGCTCGTTCCGAGCTCGCCGAGTTTGTCAATTCGCTCAAGCATCTCGTCGGTCGGGACCGGCGGCGAGTGGCGATCGAATTCGTTGCAATATGTACAGGCGAGATTGCAGCGCCGGATTGGGATGATCTGCGCCAGCACCGGGCGATGCGGCGAAGCCATAGCCCGCACAAACATCCGCGCCTCCCGCCAACGCCGCTGTGCCCTGAGTATTTTCCGCATCGTGGATTCAGTCGGGTCCAGTTACATGGACGACGGTTGCCCTGCCTAGGATTCCGTTTCAAGCGAGTTGGGCTAGAATCACGTTCGAATAGTATGCGTCGGGATGCCGAATTTTTCGAGCAGGCGGAACTGGACCTTATTTACATGGCGCGCACCTTGCGAGACGCCCTGCACCTTGAGAACGTCCTCGCCGAAGCCGGCATCGAGTATTTGGTTGAGACCGGTGTCTACACCGCGGGACTATTGATCAAGCGCGATCTTACAGGCGCTTTCTTCTACGTTGCTCCGGAAACGACCGAGCGAGCACGCCGGGTCTTGCTGGAACATCGCTATGAGCCGTATGCAATGACGAGCTAGCGGCGGGCTTGCAAGGGGAACTTAATCGTGTTGCTTCTAAACCCATCCTGGCTTACGGTCAAGCGTGCTTCCGAATCGCCGGCGATGTCGGCCGGAATCCGGACTTGAATCTCATACACACCGATCGCTCCGGTCGGAAGCTTAGCCGATAGAACCTGTGCAGACTGTCCATCGATCTGCGCAGTAACCGGAACAGTCACGGGCGCCGCCGCTCCTTCGTGCGGACGCCCGGTGAGGATCGATGAAGCAGTGTCACCGTCTGCGATCGGACCGAGACCAGCTGCCCAAAGCTTCACGATCTCGCCAGGCCGGGCCGGACTCTCACCTGTAACAGGCGCACCACCATCGATCGTTTCTTTTTCCGCCCCGTGCAGCACAAGTCCGCCACGCGGCTCTTTGTCCCCCACCGCAAACAGACCCGGGCTCGCCGTCACTATCTTCAACGCGACAGGGTTAGTTACGCTCGCAATGCCGCCACGCTCCACTCGAACGTATAAGCTGGCCGTTGTCCGATTACCTAGCTCATAAGGAATCTGCGCTTCCACTTGGGATGGCGAGACATCCAACAATGGCAGAGGCTGTCCATCTAAAACGACTTCTAAGCCGCCTAAGCGGCGCGGCAGAGATCCGGCCGCCGGAGCTGACTCCGTTATCTCGCCTAGGTTAGGGGCCGCTACCGTGATCAGTGTGCCTGGGGCGTAAGCTCCACTCTGTAAACTCGCGGAGTTGCTGACCACCTCTGCCGAGAGCGCCGAATCCCCCGGTGAGAACACGAGAACGCGCCGGCTCGACTCGTCCGCCACGAACAAATTAGTTCCGTCCGAAGTCATCGCCACAGGAGTCAAGATTGAGTCCGGTGCGGGCATCTCGGCAGCAAGGCTCGAAGTAAAATCAGGCTGACCGAGGACTACGTCTGCCGGCTGATCATCGCTCATCGGTAACGAGTTCCAGACCAGAATGCGATGCAACGCTGCATCGCCCACGTAGACCCGCTTGCCATCGAGTGCAACCGAAACCGGGCTGGACAGCGTGCCCGGACCGACGGGAAAACCGTCTTTAAGACGTCCGAGCACTACATCAGGTCCGCGGTCGACACGAGCGACTGTCGCGTCGCGCCAGATCAGCACTCGATGATTGACCGTATCCGCCACCGCCACGCTTTTACCCCAAACGCTCACGGTAGCCACGCCCGGCATCACCGATTCGTTGGTCTGATTGTCGGGATTGGACAAACAAACCGAGCAGCTATTCGAGAGGCGTGCGGAACGGTCATCGCGAGCGCCGCCTATTCTCGAAAGGTCGAAGGTCAGAATGTGATGCGTGGCATCGGCAACGTGCAAGTGATCCTGCGAAACCACCAAAGATGTGGCCCGAATACCCGCCTCTGAAGAAGAGAAAGATGACTGGCCGAGAACCGCTCGAGCAGCCTGCCCGCTCTGAAACTCAGCTGCGAACAACGACGTGCTCGTCAGAAGCAGCAGTGCAGCTCTTAACGTCATTCCCCTTCTTTCTGCCGCGGTCAATCCGCTTAGGTGCGCTTCTTTTGCCGGTAAGTAGCCGTCACTCTTGTTGTGATGCCGCCGCGCGCCGCAAAGTCCCCTACGACTGCCGCCTCAATCGGATCCGTGGCCTTCACGACGTCCGCCAACACACGGTTTACGACATTCTCCTGAAAGATGCCCAGATTCCTATATGCGAGAGTGTACATCTTTAGAGATTTCAATTCCAGGCACCTTTTCCCGGGCGTGTAGATTAGCCGGAGCGTGCCGTGATCCGGCAAACCCGTTTTAGGGCAGACGGAGGTAAACTCGGGCATCTCAATTTCAATCTCATACCCGCTGAACTGATTGGGCCAAGTCTCGATATCGGGCAGCTCTGCCCGGACACCCGCCTCGGCATGCTCATCTTTGTACTGACGATCCTTCTTCATTTCGCTTGTAACTTGTTGGCTAACAAATCCAAAAACAATCCAACATCTGTGACGACGCCCAGCGCGTGACCGGTACCGCGATCGGCAACCTTAGTCGGAACCGCAGGGTTGATATCCACACAGACCACCTTCACCCACGCAGGCAACATGTTCCCCGCTGCAATCGAGTGCAGCATGGAACTCAAGCAAAGCACTACGCCCGCCCCTCGCAACTGCGCTGCGTAAGCGTCTTGTGCTTCGTTCATATCGGTTAGCACGCTTGGTAATGGTCCGTCATCACGCAGGCTCCCTGCCAAGACAAAGGGGACGCCTGCCTTCACGCATTCGTACATGACTCCGCGGGTCAGGCGCCCAGCCTCAACCGCCTGGTTGATTCCGCCCGCATGATTGATGGCGTTGATCGCCCGCATGTGATTCCGATGGCCATGCTCTTCCTGGCGGCCGTCCGAAGTGCGTACACCTAGGGAGGTCCCGAGCAGCGCCGCTTCGATATCGTGCACCGCGAGCGCATTGCCTGCCAGCACGCTATCGATCCAGCCGTTCTTGATTAGTCGTCCAAACGCACCAGCGCCGCCGGTATGCACCACTACGGGGCCTGCGACCGCAACGATTTTCTTACCTTCCTTTCGCGTCTGCTGCATCATCGCGACCGTCTGCCCGACCGCTGTTTCCACCTGCCGCTCAGAAGAGATCTCGTTACTCATGAACGCAAAAGACTGGCGGTCGCGCTCTTTCGCTTCAGGCATCACTCGAATGCCCCTCATCCCGACCACGACCATGTCACCGGCCACCACGTCTCGCAACCTCTTGCAACGGGCCGCTCCGTCGTTAACGACAATCATCGCGTCCATACGTTGGTCACGGGCCTCGATCCACTGCCCCCGGTGCCGCACCAGTGTTCGCTGATTGGTCGTTGAATAGAAATCTTCGGGCGCGCAACGATCCCGCTCCGAGCGTTTTAGTTCAGCTTCGCCAGAATCGGCCAGCGCACAACCAAGACCGATCAGTTGCGCCAGCATCTTCTCAAGTTGCTCTTCGGATTGAGACTCTACCCGTAGACGTAGCCTGGATGCGTCGCTGTTTGTGCGCCCGATTGAAAAATGCTCTACTTCGAAACGGCCGCCGAATTCGACCACCGTATCGAAGATTTCTTCCATAATGTGCGAATCAACCAGGTGGCCCTGCGCTTCGACAACTTCGCAGAACGAGCAGTCCTCTTTTGCGCGTGGCTCTGCCATGCTCATGGGTGCGAGAGGAGCAGTGGCATTCCTTCTTTGCTCGTATAACTCGGCCGGTATCGATCCTTGTTATACATATGCTCCACGTCGAGATGTCGCGGGCCATCCTTCGGATCCGGAATGGTTACCATGGCAAATTTACCTTCCGAAATAGACGCCATCACTCCGTGCTTGCCTTGAGTAATTGCGTCGTAAGCCATCGTCCCAAACGTGGTCGCGACCATGGTGTCAAGGAAATCCGGCGCTCCACTTCGCAAGTCGTATGTCAAATCGCTCACTACGGTCTCAGCGCCCGTCCGGTTGATCACTTCGTCGCTGAAAGCCTCCGCCACGCTGAACTTCTTGCGATGGCCGAAAGCATCGGGCTCGCCATATTCCTTCGTCTGATAACCCTCCCATTGCGCGCCCTCAGACAAAATGACCAGCGCGTAATTACTCGGATTATTTTTCTTATCGGTCATCAGCAGATCGATCATGTGCTCGAGGTTGAATTTAAATTCAGGAATGCCACAGCGAATCGAGGTCACATACGCCGTGTAGAGAGCCGTATACCCTGCATCTCGTCCGAACACGCGGAAGATCCCCAACCGTTCATGCGATCCCACTGTTGTCCGCTGCCGCTGAATTGCATCCATGGCGCGCGAAACCGCCGTCGAGAAACCGATGCAGTATTCCGTGTTCCGGACATCATTGTCCATCGTCTTCGGAATACCGATTACCTTGAAGCCCTGCTTGTCGAGGATCGCGGCGTAGCTCAACGTATCGTCACCGCCGATCGCTACAAGGTGATCGATTTCGAGCTTTTCCAAATTCGACAGCACCTGTTTCGTCATGTCGTAGGTAATCCCGCCATCCTTGCCAGGGGCGGTCGGGAACTTTGCCGGATCGAGGAAAGCAGGCGGCTTCTTCATCTTCGAAGGATTCGTGCGGCTGGTATGTAAAAACGTGCCGCCAGTCCGATCGATGCGCCTCGTGTTCTCGCGTGTCAAGGGAAGAACGAACCTGGTTACGCTCGCGGGATCATCGAAGTTGAGATCAGTCAGACCTTTCCAACCAAGACGAATTCCAGTCACTTCGTGACCATCACTCGTCGCCCGATACACCACATTCTTAATGACGGCGTTCAGACCCGGCACATCTCCACCGCCCGTCAGAATACCGATTTTTTTGCCCGGCATGACTCTCCTGCAAACTCAAATTGGATCGTTCTAATTGTAGCTTCCAAGCCGGAAATCACATCGCTCGTCTGATACGTGTCTGTAACATGCGGCAAGGTGCCGAGACGTTACAAGATCGCGTTCTCCGGTCAGCTTATTTTGAGAGTAAGAGCTAGACCCACCAGGCAGCGCCCGCCGGTTCACGAATGACAATTTCGTTTAGGAAATCGGCCGCTTTCGTCAATCCCTCATCGGGCGACATCAAGCTATCTTCATGCTCGATAGAGAGCACGCCGTCGTATCCATACATGCGCAGAGTGGATACGAACTCCTTCCACCAGCCATACGGATGCCCGTAGCCGCAGGACCGGAAGATCCAAGCGCGGTTACGCTCGTCGGTGTACTTCTTCGTGTCGAGTACCCCGGTTTTCGGCAGATTCCATTCGTAAATCTGAGTATCTTTGGCATGTACGTGGAAAATGGCATCGCCCAAAACACGTACCGCTTTGATTGGATCGATGCTCTGCCAGAACATGTGGCTTGGGTCGTAATTGCATCCGATCGTATCGCCTGCAATGGAACGTAGTCGCAGCATCGTCTCAGGACTATAGACGACAAAGCCCGGGTGCATCTCGATCGCAATCTTTACGCCGTGGTCACGAGCAAACTTGGCGTGCTCCGTCCAGTACGGCGAGACCTTCTTGTCCCATTGCCACTCAAGCACGTCAAGATATTCAGGCGGCCAAGGACATGTTACCCAGTTCGGATACTTCGCTCCATCACTATCCCCTGGACATCCCGAGAAGTCGACCACGACTCCGACTCCCAGTTTTTCGGCCAGCTGGACTGCACGTCTGCTTGTATCGGCAAAACCCTTTGCCACAGCAGGATCCGGATGCAGAGCATTACCGTGCACACTCAAAGCGCTGATCGAAAATCCCTGGTCGTCGAGCTTCTTCTTAAACTCTTTCAGCTCTTTGTCGTTCTCAATCATCGAGAGCTTGCAATGCGGATCTCCGGGGTAGTTTCCGGCGCCAAGCTCAACCGTGTCAATGCCAAGGACCTTTAACTTCTCGAGAACCTTTTCGAGCGGAAACTGCGACAGCAACGCGGTGAAACATCCAACTCTCATCAGCGAAAGCGTATCACAGCGACTTACATCGCCAGCACAGCCAAGCGAGAGCGATCAGCCATCCGAGAGCAGCCTTATATTCTTCATTCCGTTTATAGAGCCTCCACGAGAACCGCGCGCTGTTTCGCAGGTGGTGCCGCATCGGAAGGAAGCGCGCAACCGACCCGGCGTATGACTCATAATCGCTGAAGATTTCCCGCAAATGCTGCTCTTCAAGCTCAATCGCGGGCAGGTAAATCAAAAGAAAAACGAGCACAAAGAGGAGAGCAAGCCAGTTGCTCCCGGCCGCGATCGCGATTCCAATTGCCGCCACCACGCTGCCAACGTAGAGCGGGTTCCGCGTGTAAGCATATGGGCCCGAGACCGCCAATTCACGATCTTTCGCCAGATGCCCCGCTGCCCAACCACGTAAAGCTAAACCCAAAACGGAAACGGGCAAGCCGATGATCATCGATTGGGACGTAGGCTTGGCCAGCCACGCGAAGGCGCCGAGCATTACAAACCCTGCTGCTACTCGCAAACGCTGTACAAGATCCGCATAGCGCTTGGGAAACAGATAACGGATCTTTGAATTCTCTTGCGATGCCCTCACCCCGCTCGGACCACCGGCGCTAAAGACTGCATAAGCGCCTCTCGAACCTGCTCCACCGTAATCGCCGCCATGCTCTTGTGGACATTCCGGCCACGCTTGTAGGTTGTTGCAGTGTCCTCCTGTCGCAGAACCCTTATCGGACTATTGAACGGACCGGTCTGCGCAGGATCGGTCGGACCAAACAGTGCCACTCCGGGCTTTCTCAGGGCGGACGCCAAATGCAGAGGACCGCTATCGACTCCGATCACAGCGTCAGCTTTTCTGGTTGCATGAATTAAGCCGGCAATAGATGAATTGTGCACGATCACATTCGCCAAAGAGCTCAGCTCAGCATTGCGCTCCGGAGTTATATTCACGACGAGCTCCAGTCCTTCTTTCTTGAGTTCCCTCCCCAAGCGGTCATACAGCCCTAGAGGCCATTCTTTGCTCTGCCAACCCGCAAAAGGACTTGCCAGCACAAACGGGCTTTTGGGCAGGTCACCCTCCGCTACTCCTTCCGGAATCCAGCTCTCGTTGCTCAACTTCGTCGCACCCGCAGCAGCGGCCAATTGCAAATTACGTTCGATTCGATGAGGTCCGGTCACATGAATCGGATTGCTGTAGAGCCTGGAAGCGAGCGGTTCGCGCGCGACCGCTCGATCAAAGCCAAAAAACTGGCGCGCGCCCGCCATCCGCCCGGCGAAAGCAGATTTCAGGAGTCCCTGGAAGTCGATTGCCAAATCAGGCCGCAAAGGCCGCAGAACGCCGCGAGTTACCTGTAGCGATCGAATGCTGTTCCCTTCGAACGGAATGATCTCATCCACGTAAGGATTGCCGGCGATAAGCGGCAGCCACTTGCGCGCGATCAGCCAGATCAGCGAGCTTTCTGGATTACTCTTCTTGAGACTCGCCACTGCCGGCAATGCATGGAGCACATCGCCCATCGCTCCCAGCCGGATCACCAGAATTTTGCGGCCAGTCACTTTTGCGACCCATTCGAGCCGGCTACCGATTTCTGACGCGCCACCACAAACTCGACGAATTCCGCGGACCGTTCACGTTCGAGGCATAAATCCTTGTTTATCGGCGAGCGTAGCTGTATGACCTGCTCGAGGTCGGCCACAGTGACTGCATCCACCACTCGCAAACCCGCTACCAAGGCTGCTCTTGCTGTCGCCGGCAGTAATTCATTGTCTGTGTGCATGACAATCGCCAGCAGTTTCCGGCCATTCACAGCAGCCGCGGCGAGGCGCTGGGCCTGCGCCAGCGTAAGCGGATCGAAAAGACCTGTTACGACGGTCCAGACCTCCGTCGTGAGTAGATCGGAGGCTGTTGCCAAAGGCAAAATTTTTTCGCGAGTATCCAAACGTCACCCTTCAAATTAGCCTCGAGTGTCGATCGCAACCAGCGATAAAGCCGCTTGCACCACGCGATCCGCATTTACTCCTGTCATGCAGCGATGATCGATCGGACACTCACGCAGTAGACACGGGCTGCATTCAACAGCTTCGCGCACCACCCTGCTCGCTTTGCCCGTTGGACCAGTCGCCTGATCATCGGTCGCTCCAAATATCGCCACGGTACGTACCCCTAACGCCGATGCGATGTGCATCGGACCGGAGTCATTGGTCAGAAAAATATCGCACGCTGCAGCAAGTTCAATGAACTCGGAAAGACTGGTTGTACCGGCGAAATTAATAGCATGCTGCCCGGCGGCCTCAATCTGTTCGTAAACGGATTGGCAGATTGCAAATTCCTGGGCAGACCCGAACAACGCCAGATCGGCATCACAGTCGCGCGCTAGTTGAACCGCTGCCTCGGCAAACCGTCCGGTCAGCCACCTTTTTGCTCCTCCATAAGCGGCTCCGGGGCTGACGCCGATCACTGCGCGGCTCAGGCCGGCACGCCGAAACCGCTTTCGTCCTCCCTCGGCAGCAGCCAACGCACCTGACAGACGAATACTGTCCGATTCCGAGTAGCTACTGATCAGTCCGGCGCGCCGCAGCAACTCGAGATAGTAAAAGCGTTGATGCCGAGGAATCTCGCCCGGCCGCGGCACCGGAACGGCACGCGTCAATAAAAATCCACGGCCATCGCGCGAAAAGCCAATTCGCTCGGGAATCCCTGCTGTCCGGACAAGGGCGGCTGCTTCAAAAGCATTCTGTAGTAGGATGGCGCAGTCATACCTTCGGCGACGCAACTGACGCGCCAGATTCCATTTCTGGTCTAGCCCGCGCCAACCCCGCGGCGCTTCGTAAGGGATGAGTTCATCGTGGAAAGTTTCGCGACTATATAAGCCCGTGACCCAGGGCGCAGCCAAGATACCAATGTGAGCCGCAGGATATCGAGCGCGTAGCGCCTGCAACGCTGGAATCGACATAACGGCATCGCCGACCCAGTTTGTCGAGCGTACCAGTATTCTTTGAAACGTCATGCGGCGAGAAAACAGAGGCTCACCTAAGAGCCCACGTAAACAGGATACAGACCGTGTCGCGCCATCGTCCGGGCCGATCCTGAACGGAGCCCACAGACAGGGATCACTGCCTCCTTATCCAGTTTTGCCTGTAGAATTATCCTTTGTCTCACAATTTTTCTAGCTAACTTCCACTAAAAATGGAATTACCTCGTGGGCGACTGGGGAGACACCTTGATTATTTGGCCCATTTTAGCTAAGTTGAACGTAGTCTCTCGTCTCCGGAGATTTGGCCCGTAAATTGCTAGTCTTAGGATATATCCTATGTGTTCAGCATCAGAGCACCCCACCTCACATGCCGCAGTTCCCAAAGCAAGAGCTGTTGGCAAAATACAGTTTGTCCGCCGCATCTCCGCCGACGAACTCTGCGATGATCTGATGGCCCACACATTCAGCTGTGATGCTTGCATCAACGGTCTCGAGGAGAGCTGTCCAGAGTTTCTTTCCTTGCGTCTGCAAATCGCCCAGGCGGGCGGGCCTACGAAGGGCGCTTCCCTGACCATGTAAACTATCTCGAGGGCCAATCCGGCTCTGGGCATAGTGGTACATCCGACGGCCGAGTGGCAGGAAATTTGGCATAATTTCGCACACATAGCTGTGGCTTTTTTGCTGACCGTAACGATCGGTTGGGAGCGCGAGAGAGAGGCCCAGAGCGCTGGGGTACGCACCTTCCCCATCGTAGGCATGGCAAGCTGTGCGTACTTGCTGCTGCTTGGCCCGCATCCGGACACCGCGTCGCAGTCTCGATTACTGCAAGGCTTAATAACCGGTATCGGCTTTATCGGAGGGGGCGCCATCTTGAAAGAAGGCGCCAAAGTCCGCGGTACCGCCACTGCTGCGAGCGTCTGGAACGCCGGTGTCATTGGTGCCGCGGTCGCACTCGATCGCTATGGCATTGCAGTAACGTTAGCTGTGCTGAACCTTTTGACTCTCCGCTCCCTGCTGCCGCTAAAACGATGGCTAGATCGACGCGCCAGCGACGACTCCGAATAGCAATCCTGTCGGCCTTGGCTCAGCCCAGCGCACGGGCCAGGAAAGGCAAGCCTTCTTTGCCATGAAACTCGTGCGCTCCAGAGAAGATCTCCTGCGCTGCTCGATCTGGCGTCCCATATACCTCGTAGACTTTTTTGACCCGACGAAAACTTTCGATCGTGGCATGCACGGGAAATATGGGATCGCGGTCGCCGCCCTCGGAAAACAAAAATCGCGGCGCAATCAGGCCAGCCACATCATAGTTTTCCGCCCAGCCCAAAATGCCAGGCACATAGTTGTCAATGCAATGAGAGACGCTCATGATACTGTCACGGAAAGTATTCAGATATCCGCTGACAAACGCCGCTTTGATTCGCAAATCGAGTGCGGTTGCAAATAGAGTGCAGGTGCCGCCGCCCGAGATGCCCATGCACCCCACCCGCGATTTGTCGAGCTCAGGGCGGGTCTCAATCCAATCCACCGTTCGCATGAGATCCCACACGCGCCAGCCCAGCATAGTCTGTCCGTAGAGCAAAGCCGAACCAGCTGCCGGTTGGCAGGCACTCTCAGAAGCGCCTTTAGACTTTGTAATGCGATCGCGCCGGTAACCGAATGCCATTGGCTCGATCGCTACCGCAGCCAGACCATGCTCGACGGCCTGGATCGCGAAATCGTGCTGATAGCCTGGTTTGTCTAAGCGGTCGCGCCCGTCTTCGGCAATACCAACGATGTCGTCCACGCCGCGCCCATGCCCGGGAATGCAAATAACGACCGCACTCGGCTTTGCGGCTTTGTTCGGCAACAGCAAATAACCCGGGACGATGACGCCTCCCCTGCTCTCAAATGTAAAGCCCTCGCGTGTGTAACCGCTGAATTGTCGCACTCCAAGGCTCTTCGGCCTCAGTAATACGCGATCGGGAAAGCCACCCAGCAATTCGGTGATCTTCGCTCTAAGCGATCGCTGCCAAAGTTCGGCTTCACTCTTGTTATCCGCGCGGAACGTAAGTCGAAGCGGTGCCCCCGCGTACTGCGCAAGCGTCCAGGCTACCGGATCCAAACCTTCCGGCAGAAAGTGCGGTGAAGCTTCGATCGTATTTGTTATGTCTGCGTTCAGAGTCGTTGCTCCCGCTATCGCCGCTAAGCCGAGTGCCCGCCGCGTGATCCTATCCGTCATGCGAGGATTATACGCGCTTCAGCCCGCTCGCGGACTCCTGTCACCCTGCTGCTTCGACGGCCTCTTGCGAGTGCAATTCCTGCAAACTCCAGACACGCACTGGATCGCGTCGCCTGGCCGCCACAGCCTCAGCCGCCGCTCGGGCGCCGCTCATCGTCGTGATGCAAGGAGTCCGATAGGTCACCGAGTTTCGGCGGATGGTCTGCTCATCCGGAAACGAATGGCTGCCGGTCGTAGTGTAAATGATAAGGTTCAGCTTCCCCGCCTTTAGCAGGTCCACCGCATTTGGCCGGCCTTCGTTCACCTTGAACACCGATTTGCACGCCAATCCAGCACTCTTCAACTTCGAAGCCGTACCCCGGGTCGCGAAGAGTTCAAAACCCAGTTCATTGAACTTCTTGGCTACTTCTAATGCCGCAGACTTGTCGCGATCGTTGACGCTAATGAACAGGGCGCCTCTATCCGGGATCGGGGTGCCTGCCGCGAGTTGAGCTTTTGCGAAAGCCTCTCCAAAACTCTCGCCAACGCCCATCACCTCGCCTGTCGAACGCATCTCTGGCCCGAGCGCGGGATCAACACCCGGGAATTTTGCAAACGGAAACACCGGACTTTTTACGAAATAACTCGGCACCGGCAACACGCCGTTTACCACGCCTCGCGTGAGGTGGGTAAAGTCGCTCAGCTTTTTACCGAGCATTAATCCAACCGCAATCTTGGGAAGCGGCACTCCCGTCGCTTTCCCCACAAATGGCACTGTCCGCGAGGCTCGAGGGTTTACTTCCAGCACGTAAACCTTGCCTTCCTTGAGCGCATACTGCACGTTCATCAACCCTATGACATTCAGCGCCCGCGCGAGTTTTCCCGTGTATTCCTCGATCGTTTTCAGAGTCTGAGCCGGTATCGAGATCGAGGGCAGCACACACGAGCTGTCGCCGGAATGCACACCTGCCTCTTCTATGTGCTCCATGATGCCTGCAACAAGGACATCGTCTCCGTCACATAGCGCGTCGACATCGAGTTCTGTTGCATCCTCCAAAAACCGATCGATCAGAACGGGCCGGTTAACCGAAAAGTTGACTGCTTCCTGCATGTAACGTCGAACTGTGTCTTCGTTGTAAGCGATGACCATGGCGCGTCCGCCCAGCACATAGCTTGGCCGGATTAGTACAGGGAAGCCCAATTCGCGGGCGATGTTGCAAGCCTCTTCAACACTTGTCGCCGAACCGTGAGGAGGTGCTGGAACACCCAGTTCGTCCAATAATTTGCTGAATAACTTGCGGTCTTCGGCGAGGTCGATATTGCTCGGATCGGTGCCGATAATGGGCAGCCCCGCTTTTTTCAATGGCATCGCCAGATTTAAAGGCGTCTGCCCGCCAAACTGAACGATAAGGCCGTCGGGGCGCTCCGTTTCGTAGATGTTGAGTACTTCTTCCTGGGTCAACGGTTCGAAGTAAAGTCGATCGCTTGTGTCGTAGTCCGTGGAGACGGTCTCCGGATTGCAATTGACCATGATCGACTCATGCCCGAATTCCTGCAGAGCGAAAGACGCGTGACAACACGCGTAATCAAACTCAATTCCCTGCCCGATCCGATTCGGTCCGCTGCCGAGAATCATGACCTTCTTGCGGTTGCTGGGCGCCGCTTCGTCTTCTGTCTCGTAGCTCGAGTACATGTAAGGCGTAAAGCTTTCAAACTCGGCAGCGCAAGTATCTACACGATTGAACACCGCGCTAACGCCCAACTTCTTGCGAGCTTCCCGAACCGCTAGAGGCTCAACGCCAATCGCTTCCGCAATCTGCCGGTCGCCTAAACCGTCGCGTTTCAGTCTGCGAAACTCTCGTTTGGTAATGGATGCCAGCTTGCGGCCAACTAGCGCCTGTTCGTCCGCGACCGTCTCAGCAACCTGCTGGAGGAACCAGCGGTCGATGCTCGTCATTTCAAAAACTTGCTCGACCGAATAGCCTTGTGCGAAAGCAAAACGGATGTAATCCAAACGGTCCGGATTGGGCGTAATCAGGCGTTTGGCAATCAAGTTCGGATCAAGCACCTGCCGGTTCGACGACTTGCCCGTTTCCAGGCTCCGCAGTCCCTTCCCCAGGGCCTGCTTGAACGTC
Organism: Terriglobia bacterium; assembly: GCA_963737005.1. Lineage (GTDB taxonomy): Bacteria > Acidobacteriota > Terriglobia > Bryobacterales > Bryobacteraceae > Bog-105. Next base: position 76,881 of record CAVTRD010000001.1, read on the forward strand.
CGGCCGATCGCCATCACCTCGCCGACCGACTTCATCTGCGTATTCAAGACCGGTTCCGCCCCCGGGAATTTTTCAAACTGCCAGCGGGGTATTTTGACGACCACGTAATCGATCGTCGGCTCGAAACAAGCCGGTGTCGCGCGGGTAATATCGTTCGCAATCTCATCGAGACGATACCCGACCGCGAGCTTTGCCGCAATCTTCGCGATGGGAAATCCAGTCGCTTTTGATGCGAGCGCTGAACTGCGGGAAACACGCGGGTTCATCTCAACAATCACCATACGGCCGTTCTGGGGGTTGATTGCGAACTGTACATTCGAACCGCCGGTATCAACCCCGATCTCGTTCAAACAACGGAGCGCCGCGTCACGCATCATCTGATACTCGCGATCTGTGAGTGTCTGAGCGGGCGCCACCGTGATCGAATCGCCCGTATGAACGCCCATGGGATCGAAGTTCTCGATAGAGCAGACAATGATCCCGTTGCCGCTCAGATCCCGCATCACTTCGAGCTCGTACTCCTTCCAGCCGAGTACGCTCTCTTCCACCAGAACTTCGTGCACGGGCGAGAGGTCAATGCCCCGCGCGAGTATTTCGCATAGCTCCTCGCGGTTATAGGCGATGCCACCGCCCGTTCCACCCATGGTGAAACTCGGCCGCAAAATGATCGGATACCCCATGCGCTCGGCAAACTCGAGCCCGTCCTCGACGTTGTTCACCAATTGCGATTGCGTCATATCGAGCCCGATCTTGCGCATCGCATCTTTAAAGAGCAGACGATCTTCTGCCTTTTTGATGGCTCCGATATCAGCCCCGATCAACTCGACCTTAAACTCTTCGAGAACTCCGCGTTCGGCGAGTTCTACGGCAAGGTTCAGAGCGGTTTGGCCGCCGACCGTCGAAAGCACTGCATCAGGGCGCTCCTTCCGAATTACCTCTGTCGCAAATTCGACGCTAAGCGGCTCGACATACGTGGCATCAGCAAGTTCTGGGTCCGTCATGATCGTTGCCGGATTTGAGTTGATCAAAACGACTTCGTAGCCCTCTTGCCGGAGCGCCTTGCACGCCTGGACGCCGGAATAATCAAACTCGCATGCCTGACCAATAACGATCGGTCCGGAGCCGATTATCATGATCCGCTTGAGGTCGATTCGCTTTGGCATGACTAACCCCGACCCTCTTTCATAGCAGCGGCAAAGTCCCGAAAAAGGTAATGGGAATCATGCGGGCCGGGCGCAGCTTCAGGATGGTACTGCACGCAAAACACAGGCTCGTTCCGGTGTCTGAATCCTTCAACGGTCTGATCGTTCAGATTCAGATGTGTGATGGCCACCTCAGAATCCCGGAGCGACTCGGGATCGACACAGAAGCCATGATTTTGCGACGTAATCTCCACTCGGTGGGTCTGCTGATTGAGCACGGGGTGATTTGCGCCATGGTGGCCAAACTTCAGCTTGTATGTCTTTCCCCCCATGGCAAGCCCGAGAAGCTGATGGCCGAGACAGATTCCAAAGATCGGGACTTTGCCGATTAGTCTCTTAATCTCACCGGCTTGGTGCGTCAGTGGCTCCGGATCACCCGGTCCATTGGAGAGGAACACGCCGTCCGGCTTAAGTTGCAAAACGTCAACCGCCGGTGTTCCTGCCGGCACGACAGTCACGTGTGAGCCGACTTGCACCAAATGCCGGAGAATGTTGCGCTTGATTCCATAGTCGTAAGCGACGACGTGAAACTGCGATTCACTCGGACCGGGAATCTTGTCCGACGCCGAAACGGGCGCAATCGGTTCCGTCCATTGATAGGTGCCGGTTGCCGTAACACGCGAGACTAAATTTCGCCCTGCCATCGAAGGCGCACTCCGGGCCGCTTCCACCAAGTCCGCGTGTTTCTGTTCCCCGACCGCAATGATGCCCCGCAGAGCGCCGCGTTCACGTAAATGACGCACCAGCCTCCGGGTATCGACATCGCCAATTACCGGGATCCCGTACCTGCCCAGGAAATGCTCGGCTTTCTCACCTGAACGCCAGTTGCTTGTTACGGGTGAAATCTCGCGCGCCACCAGTCCCTCTATGTACGGGGCGCTCGACTCGCTATCCGGGCCGTTCGTCCCATAATTTCCGATCTGGGGATTTGTTAAAACTACAATCTGGCCGCAGTAGGAAGGATCGGTGAAAATTTCCTGGTATCCGGTGATTGCGGTATTGAAAACGACCTCACCGGTACGTGACGAAGGCGCACCAAAGCTCGTGCCCTCGAAGACAGTACCGTCCTCCAGTGCGAGAACTGCTTGCTCCAACTAATAAGCTCCTGTATTAAGGCCGCAAGAATTTGCAGCAGAATCAGCTGCGCGGTTGGCTGATCAACTTATTGAAACACGATTCGTGTTTTGATTTCAATGAATCCGCCGCGACGGGTGCCTCATCCCCCCCAAAACTGCGAGGGGTCCACTTAGGTTCAAATAGAAAAAGCGAATGTTGAGTCAAGTGAATCACTGGATCGGTATCGGGAGCGTAGCTATTGACGCCGCCCTGCTGCTGCGTATCCTGCAGCTTAAGCTGCAACGGACGTATTATTTCATCACCCTGGCCTGCGTGCTCGGTCTTTTATTCGACGGCGTCGCGATTTGGCTTGGAACCGAGTCCCACGAAAGCACGCGCGTGTTTCTCTACTCGCGGTTCCTATACGCCTTCGTCTATCCGGCGGCCGCCTATGACGTCTGGGAAGAGTTGAAACAGCAGATTGGGCGTATACGTAACTTTGCTGCTTTTCGCTTGGTCACAAGTCTTACTTTGATGGCCGTTCTCGGGTGGATCTTCATAATGCCTGGCCAGAACGAGGAGGGCGGCGACACCTTAATGGAGGGCTTCGCGCTCATTCTTTGGTTCGCCACGTCGACAGCCAGCTTCATTTTTCTCTGGTCCATGCACCGCCTCGCCCGAGGCCAGAAATTAGTCCTCCCGAACAACACCAGTGTTTGGCTCCTCTTTTACCAGCTTCTGCTTGCGGGCGAAGTCGTTTACTTCCTCGTGATCGCTGTCGGCGCTCAGTTTAACGCAGCGCTGACAAACAGCCTGGAGATCTCGTTGAACTTATACGGCGTGTTCATCACGCTTTGGTGCATCTGGAAGCTTCGGCCGTTAACATCCGACCTGCCTTCTGCTCGCGAAAACGCTAGCCCCTAAGTGCTTACAGTTATAGACCGCCCGGGATCCGGTGCTCATCAAATCGACATTGTATGAGCAAAAAAGAAGCCGATAGATGCTGGCCGGGTTACGAGCCCGTCCCGGGAAAGAAGCCAAATAGCCAAGGCAGTTGTCGCCCAAAGGCCGATTCGAAATCGACGCCTTCGGAAAAGGAGTTCAAGGCGAAGCGAAGGCGTCAGCTCGACGAATGGCAAGCCGAACATAAAGGTAAGCGAAGGCAGGCGGCCCAACACCTGAGCGGGCCCGATAAAGAACCAAGCTCCCAAAAGGGCGCAGCCAAGAAATCCACCGCCAAAAAGGCCGCTGGGAAAAAGACGAAGCCAGCCAAAAAAGCAGCTAAGAAAACTAGCGCGACAAAACGCTCAACCCGCAAAAAAGCTGCTTAGACCGGTTGGTCTGTTGCCGCCGATTGGGCGTCAGCTTAAAATGAAGGTCACGCTCGATGTTGCCCCCAAGGCGACCCGGGAATAGTGTTGCTTCGTCCGGCTACTTGCCTCTATCGACCAGATTCTAAATGAAAGTTGTCATTCTTTGTGGCGGGCTCGGTACCCGCATGCGTGAAGAGACCGAGTTCCGCCCAAAGCCGCTGGTGGATGTGGGTGGCCGCCCGATCCTCTGGCACATCATGAAATCGTACGCGCATTACGGCTTCCGTGATTTTGTGCTGTGCCTGGGCTATCGCGGCAACATGATTAAAGAATACTTCCTGAATTACGAAGCCATGAACAACGACGTAACTATCTGCCTCGGGAAGAAAGCGCGCATCCAATACAACGACGATCACGAAGAGCAGGATTTCGTCGTGACCCTCGCTGAGACTGGCGCCGAGTCAATGACCGGGGGACGGTTGAAACGCGTATCGAAGTACCTCGAAGCCGAGGAGCTTTTCATGGTCACCTATGGCGATGGCCTGAGCGATGTCGATATCGACAAGCTGATCGAGTTTCACAAGAGCCACGGCAAGCTTGCCACGGTAACGACGTTCCGCCCCGTCTCGCGCTTTGGCATTCTCGACATCAACAGCGCTAATCAGGTGAAAAATTTCATTGAGAAACCGAAGTCGGATGCTTGGGCAAGCGCCGGATTCTTTGTCTTCGAAAGAAAGGTTCTCGATTACCTGGACGGCGACGAGACCGTGCTCGAGCGCGAACCGCTTGAGCGACTAGCAGCCGAGGGAGAGCTGATGGCGTACCACCATCAAGGCTTCTTCTATGCGATGGATACCTACCGCGAATACCAGGCACTGAATGAGCTTTGGAAGTCGGGCGAGGCACCTTGGAAGAAGTGGGCATGACCGCGCCTGTGTGGCGCGATCGTCCTACACTGGTGACCGGCGGTACAGGCTTGGTCGGAAGCTGGCTGATCCGCCGCCTGCTTGAGGCAGGCGCCGACGTGGTCTGCCTGGTGCGCGATTGGGTTCCCGGCAGCGAACTGGTCCATAGCAAAGTTGCTCGATCAGGTCAAAGTAGTCCGCGGCGACATCTGCGACCGCGATCTTCTCGAGCGAGTGCTCGGCGAGTACGAGATCAACACCGTTTTCCATTTGGCGGCGCAGACGATTGTAGGCATTGCAAACCGCAACCCGATTTCTACCTTCGAGAGCAATATAACGGGAACGTGGAACGTTCTCGAAGCAGCGCGGCGCTCTCCACTGGTCAAAGCAGTGGTCGTCGCCTCTTCCGATAAGGCGTATGGAGACCAGGAAGAACTGCCTTACTCGGAAGACACGCCGCTTGAAGGCCGCCATCCCTATGATGTAAGTAAATCGTGCGCGGACCTAATCACACAGGCGTACGGAAAAACCTATCAGCTACCCGTGGCGGTTACACGCTGTGGCAATTTTTATGGCGGCGGCGATCTGAACTGGAATCGCATCGTTCCCGGAACGATCCGCTCGGTTCTGCGCGGTGAGCGGCCGGTCATTCGTTCGGATGGTCAGTTCGTGCGGGATTACTTCTACGTGGAGGATGGGGCCGCTTGCTACATGCTACTCGCAGAGAAGCTTCTGGATGCTACGAAACAGCTTCGCGGCCAGGCTTTCAATTTCTCCAACGAGATACAAGTCACCGTTACCGAACTAGTAAACATGATCTTGGAAAAGATGAACTCAACGCTTTCCCCCGACATTCGCAATGAGGCATCGAATGAGATCCGTCACCAATATCTAAGTGCCTCCAGAGCACGAGAACAGCTCGGTTGGAAGCCACTGTTTACCCTGGATGAGGGTTTGACGAATACTATCTCCTGGTATTGCGAGTTTCTAGAGGGAGCCGCACGATGAGTTTGCAAAACGACCTCCGGGCAAAGATCCTTGAGCTCGTCAGCGAATATCACGAGCAAGCCTTCGCCTCTCGGCCGTTTATACCTGGCGAGAGCCCCGTGCCCGTTTCAGGACGTGTGTTTGATGCAGCTGACATGCAGTCTTTGGTGGATTCCTCGCTCGATTTTTGGCTTACAACCGGGCGCTTCGCCGCTCAGTTTGAAAAGCAATTCGCTCGTTGGTTCGGCATCCGAACTGCAACCCTAGTCAACTCAGGGTCGTCCGCCGACCTGCTTGCTGTTACCGCTCTTACTTCTCCGAAACTTGGAGATCGCCGGCTCAAACCAGGTGATGAAGTGATCACGGTCGCAGCCGGTTTCCCCACAACGGTAAATCCGATCATTCAGAACGGGCTAATCCCCGTTTTTGTTGACGAACAGATCCCGACATATAACATCGACGTCAGCATGCTCGAGGAGGCGCGCTCTGATCGCACTCGTGCTGTGGTGATCGCGCACACGCTAGGCAACCCGTTTGATCTCGGGGCCGTCACGGCCTTCACCAAGAAGCACGACCTCTGGTTAGTAGAAGATTGCTGCGACGCTGTGGGCGCTACGTACAACGGACAGAAGATTGGCACCTTCGGTGATTTAGCAACCGTCAGCTTTTACCCCGCGCACCACATCACGATGGGCGAGGGTGGTTGCGTGCTCGCAGAGAAGCCGCTTCTGAAGACGCTGGTCGAATCGTTTCGCGATTGGGGCCGCGATTGCTGGTGCGAGCCCGGGAAAGAAAATACGTGCGGCAAGCGCTTTGACTGGCAACTCGGCGAGCTGCCTTGTGGCTATGACCACAAGTACACTTACTCGCACATCGGCTACAACCTGAAGATGACCGACATGCAGGCTGCTGTCGGCCTCTCGCAACTCAAAAAGCTGCCGGGCTTTATTGAGCAGCGCCGGGCCAATTTCAAAGCCTTGCGTGCTGGTCTGCAGGACTTAGAGGAATTTTTTGTCTTGCCGGAAGCCACGCCGAACTCTGAGCCGAGTTGGTTCGGTTTCCCGATTGCTGTTCGCCCCGGAGCACCCTTCAACCGCAACCAGGCAATCGCTTATTTGGAAAATCGCAAGATTGCGACGCGTCTTCTTTTCGCAGGCAATCTGCTGCGGCAACCCGCTTATCAAAGCATTCAGTACCGCGTGATTGGCAACCTTGAGAACACTGACTTCATCATGAACCAGGTCTTCTGGGTCGGCGTCTATCCAGGCATCACATCCGAAATGCTCAGCTATATGCTGGAAGTCTTCCATAAACTGCCCGTCGAGCAGCTAGTCACGATTTAGCCGTCGAATCTCAGCGCAGCTTCGTCGATCGTATCGAGATGCAAACGGTACCACTCAGTTAGTTCGTTTACAGCCTGTTCAATGGGTGTGAACCGAAAGCCATTTAGTTCGGCAAGCATGCGGCTGTTATCTCCACTATACTCTGGGCCCATGCCTTCCTGTGCCACGCGAACAGCTGGACTCTTGCCGGAGATCTTAGCCACAACCTCTGCGAGGGCAAGCAGGTCACAGGTCTCTCCGCGACAAACGTTGTAGGTCCTGTAAGACGGCTCGTGCTCGATGAACCAGGACACCAATCGCACCAGATCATGAACGTACAGGTAGTCAAAACGCACGTTCTGTCGAAGCACGATCGGCAGATCGAAAAGCGCACGGCAGATAGCGTTAGAAATGAATCGCACATCCCACGCCTCGTACTCGCCGAAGACTCCGAAGAGCCGCAGGTTGTAGATGTTTTCGTGGACCGCTTCTGTGTATTGCGCCGCGACATATTTTGCAAGCGCATAGTCATCGGTCGGCACATGCGTATCAAACAACGATTCCGCCATGCGCGGCACCCGCACACCGAACTCCGCCCCCGAGCCTAAATGCAGCATCTTTCCGTACAAATTCCGGCTGCGGGCAAAGTTGAAAAACATGCGGCAGTTGTTCTTGAAGAGATCGGGTACTGTCTCTTTGCGGTTCGATCTGCCCGTCGCGGAATGGATCACTACGTCGAAGCGCTGCCCTGCCAAGTAGTCGCGCACGGCTGCCGGGTCAAGCAGATCCAACTCGCGTCGCGCCGGAGCAGTCACCTGATACTGCCCAGATAATCGCTCCGCCAAGTTCCTGCCAATGAATCCGGAGCCGCCAGTAATCAGGACTTTCAAAGCTATTCTTCCAGAGGCGGAATGATCATATTCTCCCGAAACTCTTCCCGTGGAAGATAGGGCCAAAGATCTTCCAAAGGCTTGGAAACGAAACGGCCATCCGGCAGTTGCATTGACTGCAAACGCGGACCGCGAACCTCCTCTTTGATGACCCGCACGTCGATAACGACCGGCCCGGGCATTTCAAGCACTCGACGTACGTCACTTCGCAGATCCCGCTGGTCCTCGATGACATACGATGCCAGACCGTACGAGGCGGCCACCTTGCTGAGATCCGGTACCGTAAGACCGGTCGATCGATCGCCGCCCATGAAAGCGCTTCCGAACCAAGCATGCTGGGAAGCTCGTATGGAAGCGTAGCCGTCGTTGTTCAGCACGAAAAGCTTCAGCGGCAGATTAAGCCGGGCAACCGTTTCCAACTCCTGAATGTTGAATTGGAAACCACCGTCGCCATCCACACAGATGGTTCGCTGCCGTCCCTTCGCGAGGCTCACGGCAATGCTGGCGGGCAAACCGAAGCCCATGGACCCCAAGCCCGCCGTATGATAAACGCGTTGCCCGGCCCGTGTGGGATAGCTGAAAATAAAGATCTCGATTCCACTGCCTGAGCTTCCCGAGACGATGACATCGTCCGGCCTCACCTCTTCGCTCAGCACTTCAGCCAAATGGAAAATGCTGACGAGACTATCCGGCTTGCGATGCTCATCCGTGATCAGCGGATAGCGACGTTGCCATTCGGCCACACGTTCCCGCCACGCCGACTGATCTTTGGCAGGTTTCAAGCTCCTTCGCTGCTTCAGGAGTTCGCGCAAGAACGCTCCGGCATCACTACGGATCGCGCGATGCAAAGCACCATCGAGTTTTGCAATCTCAGCCGCGTCCACATCGACCATCGCTTTCCAGGCCGCGCGCGCCAGGTTCTTTGGTGCAAAGCCAGTAAGCGGATTGTCCATCCGAGCACCTAAGATCAGAAGAAAGTCGCAGTTCTGAATCGCGAAATTGGCTCCACGCGCCGCCAGTGACCCGGGTCGCCCGGCAAATAAGGGATCGTCACTCGAAACTAAATCGCTGGCAACCCATGTCACAGCCGTCGGAATTTGCAGCAGCCTCATCGCCTCCCGCAATTCCGGCACAGCACGCGAAAGACGCACGCCGTTGCCGATCATAAGCAGCGGGCGTTCCGCCTCATTGAACTTCTTGATAATCTCTCCGACGTCCGCACTCAAATTTGCGGGTTCTTGCTCCTCGATCTCACGGGGGTCGAAAGCCCGAAGACTATGTTCATCAAGAGTGGCCGACTGCACATCAAGCGGCATATCCAACCACACCGGCCCGGGACGCCCGGTGCGCGCCAGATAAGCAGCTTTTTCTAGGTGATACCTGATGTCTTGCGGATCCAGCACCGTGACCGCATATTTCGTCAGCGGCTTTACCAGTCCGATAATGTCGACTTCCTGTGGACCGAGCTGCCGTACACCGATCGGATTCCCGTCTGGCTTGAACATGCGATCGGCCCGCTTCACTTGCCCGGATATGAAAAGAACAGGAGTGGAATCGAGCCATGCGCCCGCCAATCCAGTAATTGCATTCGTTCCGCCCGGACCGGTTGTGACCAGTGCACAGCCCAGATTGTCTGTCGCTTTCGCGTAGTTCTCTGCACAGATTGCACTCGCCTGCTCATGCGAGTTACATATAAATTCGATGCGCTTTTCCCGGGCCAGCGCCTCGTTTAAGTGCATCGCCCCACCACCAACGACTACGAAGACATGCTTCACACCCTGCTCGGCGACAAAGCGAAAGATATATTCAGATACTTTCATCTGGTTTGGTTGCGGAGGCTCGCGCTGCTCGTGCCTTCGGCGCGAAAACCGAGTATAACGCAGCAAATAGCTTATGGTGCTTTAGCGACTCGCGATACTATAACGGTAGGTTGCTTTCTGACTCGCTCCGCTAAACCTTCGCAGTCGATAGCGCTACTGCTCGTTGTCTTTCTTCTGTCGGCCAGCTTGGACAACGTGCCGGACGGCCCTGCTTTACTTCATGCAAGCCGTATCCACTCGGTACTCTTGAAGCTTGCAAGCCACTGGCCTCCAAAGACAGAAGTAACTTCGTCCTCAAGACAATTTACCGTCAAAGAGAACATTCCCGAGTGCTGTCTCTTATCGGTAGTTCCCGACGATGCTCGCCCCGACTCACTACTAAGAAAGTCGCCCTTCCAAGCAACTGATCCGTCGCCCCCTGCCCTGCTCCCGATAGCAATCTGAGAGCCCAAATGCCAGTCATTCTCGACTAAGGCAGGCCAAGCACATTTGCAAACAGACGACTCATTAGTGACACCTGTTGCGTCGACAGGTTAGGTAAGAAAAAAGGATTCTGATAGTGCAAACATCTGAGATTCTCCAGGGTTGGAAGAAGATCCTGAGAGGTGAGAAGCCGTCTCTCTCCATAGAAATCACTCGCGAATGTCCGCTGCGTTGTCCGGGCTGCTACGCATACGAGGACGCCCATCTGGGCGGCGGCGTAACACTTCGTGAATTGAGCGATCGGAAAGGACAGGAATTGGTAGACGGCGTTCTCGAAGTCGTGGACCGGTTGAAACCGCTTCACCTGTCGCTTGTGGGCGGAGATCCTCTGGTCCGCTATCGCGAGTTGGAGATTATGGTGCCTCTCCTAATCGCGCGCGGTATTCATGTGCAAGTTGTGACCAGCGCATTCCGTCAATTGCCGGCGGATTGGCCGAAGCTGAAACACATGAATGTAGTGGTCTCGATCGATGGCCTTCAACCCGAGCACGATGAACGTCGCAAGCCCGCGACATACGAACGTATCCTCAAGAACATCGCAGGCCAAAAGATTACGATCCACTCGACCATCACAGGACAGCTGGTTAAACGACCTGGATACTTACGGGAATTCCTGCAATTCTGGACACCCCGGCCCGAGATCCACAAGGTTTGGTTTAGCCTTTTCACGCCGCAGATTGGCGACATGCTACCCGAAATCCTGACTCTTGATGAGCGCTTGCAAGTTGTCGACGAGCTCCTGACGTTGCGGAAGGAATTTCCAAAGCTCGACATGCCGGCGGGCTTGATCCAACAAATGAAATCGCCACCGCACAGTCCAGAAGATTGCATCTTCGCACTCACAACCCAAACGATCTCCGCGGACCTCAAAACGAAAATTACGCCTTGCCAATTCGGAGGTAATCCCGATTGCAAATCTTGCGGCTGCATTGCTTCGATGGGCTTGGCAGCAGTTGGGGCACACAAGCTCGGCGGGTTTCTACCGGTAGGCTCAATCTTCAAAGCGTCGTTCAAAATTGGACAACTGCGAGCGAAGCCGATCCCCGAGGCCCCAGACCCGGTTCCTGTATTACGTGTTCTCCCGTAAGTTGCTGGAGAGCACGCGTTCATCTTGCTTCTGGGCCATTGGATCGTGCTGCTTCGTCGTACTTGGCAAGCCACTTCAGCTCTTCACGCACTTTAATGTATCCATGCCAGGGATTCTTTCCAAGCGTATGGCCCTCGCCAGGAAAAATCAAGAACTGGTGTGGCAGATGCAGCGTGTCCAAGGCTCGTTCGAGCAAATAGCCTTGCGACGCGCTCACCCGAACATCATCCCCGCCCATCACTTCGTGCACCGGCGTTCTCACCTTGTCGAACTGAAACAGTGCAGCCTCGCTCTGGTAAGTCGCCGCGTTTTTCCAGGGCACGCCGCCTAAATACCAAGCATCATCAAACGTCAGATCGTCGTTGCCCCAGTTCGATGCGTGCTCAACGGCGCCTGCGCCCGTTACCGCGGATCGGAACCGCGTGGTTTGAGTGATGAGCCAGTTCGTCATATAACCGCCATAGCTGTAGCCGCCGATCGCCAGATGATCCGCGTCGGCCGAGCCATCTCTGACGAGCGCATCGACGCCCGCCAGTATGTCGCGGCCCGGAACAGAAACGATGTGCGGCGAGATGCCCCTCATGAACTCATCGCCATAGCCGGTCGAGCCACGGTAATTCGGTTCGAAAACCAGCCATCCATTGGATGCGGCAAGAATGGCCCAGCTGTACCAATCGGCCCCGAATTTATTTCCATCCGCATCAGCCGGGCCGCCGTGAATCAGGGTCAGCATACGCATATGCTTCTGTCCAAAGCGAGCGGGCGGATAGAGCAGCACTCCTTCGACCTGCCTGCCGTCAGTGGCTTTCCATTGATAGGTTTTCATTTCAGGCAAGTCGCGCCGAGTGAATACCTCGTTGAGATGCGTAATCCGCTTTGCCGAACCAAGATGCTCTGCGTCGCTAGCCAGATATAATTCGGTCGGCTCATTGGAAGCCGAGTGCTGGAAGAGAACCGCTGGGCTGCGATTGGCGCTCGTCAGGCCTCCGTAGGTGCCCGGCCTGCCACTCACGTTACTGGTGCTCGCGCCAATCTTGTAAACCTGGCTCTCGGTGCCACGCTGTCCTACTCCGTACAGCTGGCCGTCTGCCGAAACGGTGTAATCGCCCCAAGAGCCATCGAAATCTTGGTTCAGGCGCCGTATCTTACCGCTGAAGACGTCCATCGCATAAAGCCGGCCCTGCACATCCTGATATGAGCCCTCCAAGCTTCCACTCGCGGCGAAGACACCGAAATACAGCTGCTTTCCATCGGGGCTCCAATGTAGTTGCTTTTCGAGCGCTTGGTTGTGCGTCAGTTGTTTTGCTGTCTGCTCCCCGCCCGCATGCAGATCGGCCGCATAGATTTCGTATTGTTCGGGGTGTTCAAGCCGGCCCGAGATCGAATTAGTCAAAAACGCTACTTCATTGCCGCCAGGAGCTGGCACAATCTCACCGATTGCAAAACTACTTTGAGTGACGATGCGCGCCCCTCTCGGAAGAAGCTCTTTGTTTCTCTGCTCGGAAGAGGCAGCTTCGTCGGAAGTGCTGGCCTGCGATTGAGGCGGCGCATCTCGAACCGGAAGCTCCAGCAATAAATCGCCCAGCTCGTCGTCGCGCCAGCGCCCCACATCTTTCCAGTCGCGCCGTTTAGCTTCCTGAGCACTTTTTGAGAGAGGTTGGGGAACGCTCAGCAGGATCGAAGTTCCGTTCGAGGTCCACGCGAAACTATGAATTTTCAACGGCTCTTCGTAAAGCGGAAAAGCCTCTCCACCAACAACATCGATGACCCAAACGCGGGCGACTTCCGCCTCCGGCGCTTTCTTCGCCGCCTCGTGAGTATCTTCCGACGCTTCGACAGCGCGGTCGGAAATGAACGCAACCCGGTGGCCATCAGGCGACCATTGAGGGTCGCTGTCGTGCCCCGATTGCGTGAGCGGTATCAAGTCAGCCGATCCATCACGCCACAACCACAAATCATCACGGAAACGGTCATGCTTCCAATCCGCCCGAGTCGTTGCCACTACCGCGGCTTTTCCGTCCGGCGTCAGTTTTGCAGAACGAATGTCGGTGAAGCTGAACAAATCGTCCAGCGTCAGAGGCGTCTTACTTTGGGCTCCGGCGGCGCTCGCCAATAAGCAAGCGCTCACGAGTTGAGCAAGCCGCCTCGTCATGGCAACTAAAATTGCAGATGCAGCGCTACTTGCAGGATTCTTGGATCGTAGGTGGTCGATACCTGGCCGAATGTCGAGTCCGTAATCGTCGTATCCGGGTTCCGGAATTGCGTGTGATTCAGCACGTTGAACGCATCGCCTCGTAGCTCGAGATCAATGTTCTTATCTTTGATCAGGAAGAGAAAGTGCTTCGAGATAGCGAGATCGAGATTCGTCTGGCTCGGTCCGCGTAAGGCGTTACGCGGGAGAGTCCCATAGGGATAGAAGCTCGTCGAGGATACTCCGTCGAGCGCCAGCGCTCGGGAGTTGCTAAAGAGCGACGGGTCGAAGTAGTAATTACCCGAATTGGTGCTCGCGCTATTCGGGTTAGTTAAGGTGCGGTAAGCCGAGGGATTAAGAGTGGTCAGAGCAGTTCCGACAAAATCGGCTCTCACATTACCCGCATCCCCGGCTCCGGACGGACCCGGATCGGTGCGACTCGTCTGCAGGCCGGCGAAGACGTCCAACGGGAAACCGGTGTGCATCGTGTAGATCGGGTACAAACTCCACCCGGATGTCAGGATTTTAGGTCCGCGCGACCATAGGTGGTCGAAGGGCAAGGTCCATCCTCCCGAGATCACAAATGTTTGGCGGACATCAGTATCGCCGGAAGCGCGAAGCAGATTGTGGTCAAAGGTGGGAATGTTGCTGTTCCTGTTGCGGAAACCAGATGAGTTATCGATCTCATGGCCCCACGTATAGCCCACGGTAAAGAAGCTGCTGCCCCAGCCACCCATCTCTGAAAAGCGCCTCGTTAAGTTGACTTGGAGGCTGTTGTAATTCGCCTTACCGATGTTCTGAAACTCGTTCAGATAGCTGAAATTTGAGTTGAGGCGAGAACCTGTAGTCGGATCGAACGGATTGACATCGACCAAGCCGGTTAGTTTGTGAGCGTCATAACCGAGATAGCCCACTTCAAGGAGCATGTTAGAAACCAACTGCTGCTGGATATTCAGGTTGTACTGGAACACGTAAGGCGTCCGCAGTTTAGGGTCTACGAAATAAACGCCGCCGCCACCGAACGGCAAGTAGCCGGCAGCTCCGAAGTCTAAGTTCTTGGAAGGTGGCTTCGAAGGGAACGGGTTGACCGCACCTGCGGATGCGTAGGGATCCTGCAACCCACTCGGACCGGTTCCTGGACCACCATACGTGGTCGGAAAAACGTCACCGAAGCCGAAGAACGGTGCCTGCCCGTTAAACTGCAGGTTGTCTTCGGCTTTCAAGATGTCATTAAAGACACCGAAGCCGCCCCGGATACTTGTTTTTGCGTTTCCGAAAACGTCATAGGCAAAGCCGAATCGGGGAGCAAAGTTCGTTTTGTCTGGAAAGTTCGATCCCTTCGGTGCACCCGGGTCACCAGGAAAGACTAGTCCGGAAGGAGCATTTACAAACCGCTGCGACTGCAAACCGGGAATAAAGCTGAACGATCTACCCTGGGTATCGTATTTCGGCTCGGCATACTCGTATCGCAACCCCAAATTGAGAGTTAGGCGTTTACTTACATGCCATGCATCCTGGGCATATGCGCCGTACTGATGCGAGCGGATATTGGAAGGCGCTTTTCCAAACTGCAGGAATTCATCGGGATTACCCATTAGAAAGTCAGCGAAGTCATAGCCCGACCCGACCCCCGTGCTCGGCCCGTAGAAGTAGTATTCGCCATTCACATAGAAATCGTACACGGTGTTGTCTTGGTACGGCGAGAAAGAGAAGCCGAACTTCAGGCTGTGATTGCCTTTCACCCACGAGAGATTGTCGTAAAACGCGTACGTATTGTCGATCTCGTTTGTCGGTCCTTGGGGACTAAAACCCACAGACAAATTCGATCCAAGAAATCCCAGAATTGGCGGCCCCGTCGGTTGGTCAGACGGAACGTTTGCGCCGAGATCGGAAGCAATAGGCGCCTGCGCCGCAGGTGCTGCTTGCAGATGATTCGATCGCTGTGCAGTGACGCGTAATTCATTCAGCAAGGCCGGTGTGAATGTATGGGTGTAAGCCACCGATCCAAAGTAAGTTGTGTCCGCCGTGGTAACCGGGAACCCGACGACATCCCCGTTTGGGCTCGAGTTCCCGAAGGGATTGAATACCGGGTTGTCGTTCGTGGTAAACGTACCAGTGAGAGTGTCCCGCGTCGTAATTGTGTAATCAAATCGGCCGAGGTACTGGTTGTATTTGTTAGTTGCGTTGGCCTGGGGAAAGATAAACCCAGCGGAGGAAACAGGTATCAGGCCCTTTGCGAAATACGCCTTCGCAACCGGATCGATCCTCGTTGGATCAAGAATGCCCTGAGCCGCGAGTACCGGGTTTGGTTGATAATACGAATGCGTCGTACCCTGAACCGGGTTCCCGTTGCTGTCTGTAGCACAAGGCGCTCCGCTCGTATCGAAACCGGTTAAGAAACAGACCACTTGCGATTGCCCCGGTGACTGCGAAAAATCACCACTCGCTTCAGCCGGTGTGAATGTGTTCACACGACCTTGCGTGACATCCAGCGAAGTCTGCCGCTGGCCCTCGTAGGAGAAGAAGAAAAACAGCTTATTCTTTATGATCGGGCCGCCGATTGTGCCGCCAAACTGATTGCGCTTCAGAACCGGTACGGGAAGGTTCTGCTGGTTGTTGAAGAAGCTGTTCGCATCGAAAAAGTTATTCCGCACGTAATCGTAACCGGTGCCGTGGAAAGCGTTGCTTCCACTCTTGGTCACGACACTGACAATGCCCCCGGCGTTGCGCCCATACTCCGCGCTATAGTTGTTTTCCAGAACTCTGAACTCAGCCACCGAGTCTGGATTGGGGTTCGCCACCACTCCATTACTCAGCAAATTATTGTTCAGGCCCCCATCGAGCAGATAGGTCACCGAATCGGTGCGCGCTCCGCCGATGCTGTAGTTTCCCGCAGCACCAGAATCCGGGTTCGTCGCACTCACGCCCGGCTGGGTGCCTAACAAATCGAGCGTATTTCTTCCATTGAGCGGCAGCTCATAGATCGCCTGCCCCGTTACCGTGCCGCCAACGACCGAATTTTCCGTTTCCACCTGTGAAGTACTACTCTCAACGGTTACTGTGTCGCTTAGTTTTCCAACTTCCAGTTTGACGTCGATGCGCAGCGTCTCATTAATCTGAAGCGCTGTCTTCGAATCGATCGTCGTCTTTTCGAAGCCGGGCGCAGCCACAGTGACCCGGTAGAGACCGATGGGCAACTGAAGCGCCTGGTAGAAACCGCTGTCGTTGGTGCTCATAGTCTGCGAGACGTTGGTGGCGGTATTAGCCACCGTTACGCTTGCGTTCGGGACTACAGCCCCCGAGACGTCGGTAACGATCCCTGTAATCTTCCCGTTGGCATCCTGCCCAAAAGCAGAATAAGAAAGCATACAAAGAGCGGCAAAGGTCCGCCCAGCTTTAAACATAAAATTACCCCGAAACCCGAGTTTGCGCCCGGCAGGACCCACGAGGCTGCACTAGCGAGAAACGTGTAGGTTAACACGTTTCTCGCAAGCGAACACCGAATCCCGGAGTTGATACAAAAAGCCTAGTGCTGCGACTCGTAGTACGAAGAGATCTTCTCGTAAACTTCAGGTGGGAAGTTGACTTCTTTGTAGATGTTGCACGAATCCGGGTTCTCCGCGTCCTGACAAATCGGGAAATCCTGTTCGTTCATCCACTGCAAAATTCGATCGCGCTTCGGTGGGGTATACCCTTTGGCCTCTACTTGGCGGATCAGCGCATGAGCCTTCTCTTCATCGCAGTCTTTGTCCTTGGTCAGGTACTCGACCAGTTCATCATCTGACAAAAAGAACCGTCCGACCATCACAAACACCAGACGCCCATAATGCCCAATGTCCTGACCCTTATCGAGCGCATCTATCAGGTGCGACATCATCGCGCTCTCTTGCAATTCTTCAATCGGCATCTCCGTTGCCTCCTCTTCATCTAGATTGCCAGATCCAAGCACGGGTTTCTCCTTTTATTCTCCATTGCTCCACTCACGCTATCTTAGAGAGAAGTGGCTAGCCAGATACAGCCGACCCAAGTCGCGCCGGAACTCTCGGCTTTTCCAGAGAAAACCGTCTTCTCGGTACTAGCCGCTATCAGCTTCTGCCACTTACTGAACGACATGGTGCAGTCGCTTATTCCGGCCGTCTACCCGATCCTCAAGACGTCATTTCACCTGGATTTCGGACAGATCGGCCTGATTACACTGACTTATCAGCTGACCGCTTCCCTTCTTCAACCCTTCGTCGGTCTTTACACCGATCGACGGCCCTACCCCTATTCCCTGCCTGCCGGGATGACGTTTACTCTCGTGGGCTTGATCTTACTGGCGTTCGCTCCTAACTTCGGGATGCTGCTCTTTGCGGGCGCATTGGTCGGCATGGGGTCGTCCGTCTTTCATCCGGAGTCATCGCGGGTAGCGCGTCTCGCTTCCGGGGGCAAGCATGGCTTGGCTCAATCCGTCTTCCAGGTCGGCGGAAATACCGGAAGCGCACTCGGACCTCTGTTAGCGGCTTTCATCGTACTGCCGCGCGGACAGCACAGCATCGCCTGGTTCTCGTCGGCCGCCTTGTTGGGCATTTTTGTCTTGACCAATGTCGGCAACTGGTACAAAAAACATTCAAGGCGGACGGATCCCAAGGTGGGCAGCTTGTCGGGGCAAGTTACCTACTCGCGCGGTAAGATCACCCTCGCTCTCTCAATCCTGATCTCACTCGTCTTCTCGAAATATTTTTATTTAGCGAGTATCTCGAGTTACTACACCTTTTATCTGATCAGCAAGTTCCATGTTTCAGTCCAAAACTCGCAGCTCTTTTTAGCTGTCTTTCTCGGCTCAGCTGCGGTGGGGACTTTCGCGGGCGGCCCCATCGGGGATCGCGTCGGACGGAAGCCGGTAATCTGGTGGTCCATCCTGGGGGTGCTTCCGTTTTCCCTGCTGCTGCCCTACGTCAGCCTGTATTGGACGATTGCATTGACGATCATCATCGGCCTTGTGATCGCCTCGGCTTTCACCGCGATTTTGGTTTACGCGCAGGAGTTACTGCCTGGCAATGTGGGAATGATTTCGGGATTGTTTTTCGGCTTTGCCTTCGGCCTCGGTGGCATCGGCGCAGCGGTGCTTGGCAAGATAGCGGACGCAACCGACATCAATTTTGTCTACCGGATTTGCTCCTTCCTGCCGGCCATCGGAATCCTCACAGCATTTCTCCCTGATCTGAAAAAACACGAGCACTGACCGTGAGTTCAGGTCAGTCGTCCTATTCTGGAGGCAAGGGTAGGTCGTTGCTTTTCGGAAATAATACGTTTCAGGCCACGCTGACGGTGTGCGTAAGTCTGGTAGGCGCTTTTGTGCTTACCGGGTTCGCCAGCTCTGCCTACCATCGCGAGCGAACGGCGCTCGGGATTATGCATTACAATGACGGCCGCGCACTCGAAAAGCGCGGACAGCTAGAGTCGGCGCTTGAGGAATACCGAAAGGCACTGCTGTTCGCTCCAGACAAAACAGACTACCGGCTTTCGCTCTCGACCGCGTTGCTCGAAGCTGGCCGATTGGATGAAGCGCAAACCCATTTAGAGCAACTGCTGCAGGAAAACCCGACAAGTGGGCCAATTAACCTTCTCCTCGCTCGTTTGGCCGTGCAGCAGCATAAGCCAAAGCAAGCCGTCGAGTATTACCAGCGAGGCGTCTACGAATACTGGCCACAATCGCAACTCGCGCAGCGCAGGCAGGCGCGCTGGGAACTCGCTAATCTTCTCAGCAAAACCGGCGACCGCGGCGGTTTTATTGCTGAACTGATGCAACTCTACGCCAACTTGCCGGCGGGAGCGCTTGAGGAAAAATTGAGAGTCGGATTTTTGCTGTTGTCTAACGGCGCCACTTCCGAGGCTTCCCGCATCTTTCAGGACCTACTTAGGCAGTATCCGCAGAATGCGGCCGTTCGTCGGGGTGAAGGCGAAGTCTACTTCAACTCTGGCCAATATGTATCCGCCAGACATGAATTGCAGAAAGCTCTCCATCTCAATCCGAGCGATAGCGAGAGCGAGCAGATGCTGGCTCTGAATAACGAGGTCATCGATATGGATCCTGCCCTGCCCTATATCTCTTCGGCAGAGCAAATGAGGCGAAGCAGGAATTTATTGAGCAGAGTCCTTAAGAACCTGGAAGCCTGCAATTCGATCCCCGACACTTTACGACAACGCATCGATGCCGCGAATCAGCTGGTAGCCGCAAACCGCTCCGATGAGGACGCTGCCTCGGCTATGCAAAAAGAGGCAGCTCAACTCTGGGATAACAACAGTGTGGTTTGCGGAAAAGGGGCACCCGACGATCGTGCCTTGGATACGGTCTTGACAAGGATCGGGCATGAGTGAACGGACCGCGGCGTTGCCGCTGGGAGGGAAGCTCCGCGTCGCTCGCGCGCAGCTGAAGTTTTGGCAGGGAGCATTCGGTTATCTCGGCTTAAGCGAAGCGCAGCGTTTCTTACTACTCGCCCTTTTGATCGGTGTCTTTTCAGGCTTGCTAGTCGTCCTCTTTCATATCACGATCGACGTCATCAGCTGGAACTCGTTGGGCGCGCTCGCCGGCCGCTTCCACCTGGTAAGGCTATTCACCCCTGCTATCGGCGCCATCGTCGCTGTCCTGGTAGTCCGGAAAGCCTTCCCCCGCGCTAAGGGCAGCGGTGTGAACCAAACTAAGATCGCTATTTACAGTTCCGATGGATACGTATCATCAAGCACTATATTCGGTAAGTTTCTCGCGTGCGCTATCTCTATCGGAACAGGCAATTCGCTCGGGCCAGAGGATCCTTCGCTGCAGATGGGAGCAGGCGTCGCATCGTGGTTAGGACGGCTCTTCCACCTTCCCCGAAACAGCATGCGATTGATCGCTCCGGTCGGCGCAGCCGCGGGCATTGCGGCCGCCTTCAATACACCGATTACTGGTGTGTTGTTCGTCATGGAAGAGGTCTTGGCCGATTGGAGCGCTACCGCCGTAGGCTCCATCGTGCTCGCTGCCGTATCGGCCGTAGTCACCATGCGTGCATTCCTTGGTAACCAACCGCTGTTCCAGGTCCCAGAGTTCGAACTGACGCACGTATCCGAACTATTGATCTACGCAGGTATTGGGCTGGTCGGTGGAGTGCTCTCCGCGCTTTTCATCGGCTTAATCGAGAAGGTGAAGAAACGCCTCGCGGTGTTGCCCAGTTGGCGTCACTACGGCCTGCCGGTAGCGGCTGGTTTTCTCACCGGCGTAGTCGGGTTGTGGTTTCCCGAAGTAATGGGCGCCGGCTATGATGCTGTTAACAGCGCGCTTCACGGACAATTCGTTTGGCAGGTTATGATTTACCTGGCGTTTGCGAAACTGATCGTTACCCTGCTTGCTTTCACGGCCGAAACACCGGGAGGCATGTTCGCGCCGGCGCTTTTTATCGGGGGTATGGTCGGCGGTGGCCTCGGCGGCTTAGCCCATCGCTTTTGGCCACTCGGGGCTGCACCCGCTGAAGCCTATCTCCTCGTTGGTATGGGCACCTTTTTCGCCGGCGTCTTTCGCGCACCGATCACATCGATCTTCATGGTTTTCGAGCTGAGTGCCAGCTATGTCATCATTCTTCCCGTGATGATCTCGAACATTACCTCTTATTTGCTGTCGCGCAAACTGCACCCCGTTCCGTTCTTTAAAATGCTTGCGCAACTAGAGGGCGTCAACCTGCCGTCGGCTGAAGAGAAACGCAACTTTCAGCCACTAAGAGTGGAAGACGCCATGCAACGGGCGGCCCGCAATTCTGATCCGCTAGCGGGCGCGCAGCTCTATCCCGATGAGCCGCTTGATGCTGCGCTGCGCGTATTATCAACCGAGCGTGTGATCCAAGTGATAAGCCGCCTGGAGCCCGACGAAGTCTTAGGCACTCTGACGCTTGACGACGTCCATCGCGCTTACGGGATCCAGGCGCAACAGGTTGATGGCGACCGAGTCCACGGTTAATCTTGCGAAGCACGATAATGGGTCCAGAGGAGCTAACATTGGACGGCAGGGCAGTGATCCCGGGCGAGGAAGAGCTAGCAATCGATCCCCAAATTCGTACTTTAAACCACGCCGATAAGCTTGACCGGCTTGCTTCGGTGGCGGTAAACGTCGGGCTCGGTTTGGCGCGTGGACAGGAACTTGTGATTACGGCGTCGCTCGATGCGGTGCCTCTGGTCAGGCGCATCACCGAGCATGCATACCGCATTGGTGCAACACTCGTCACCGCGCTATTCACCGATGAAGAAACAACGCTGGCGCGCTTTCGTTATGCGCCGGACGATAGCTTCGACCGGGCGGCGGACTGGCTGCAAGCCGGAATCGCCAACGCGTTTCGGAGCGGTGCGGCCAGACTCGCTATCACGGGCGGAGACCCCGCCCTTCTCGCCGCGGAAAACCCTGAAAAGGTAGCACGGGCGAACGTCGCTTATTCGAAGGCCAGCCGACCGGCGCTCGAGCTAATTACACGTCATGAAATTAACTGGACGATCGTAGCCTCCGCCACACCGGCTTGGGCGCGCGTCGTCTTTCCGCATGATTCCGAAGCGGTTGCTCTCGACCGTTTATGGGAGGCTATCTTCGCGACGACGCGAGTCGACGTAGCCGATCCGGTTGGCGCGTGGAAGCAGCACGACGCGGCACTCCGCAAACGTGCCGATATATTGAATGCGCGGCGCTTCAGCGCTCTGCATTTTCGGAGTCCGGGCACTGACCTGCGAGTGGGTTTGGCCGATGATCACCTGTGGCTGGGCGGAGGGACTCAGGCGGGCAATGGTCTCGATTGCATTCCCAATATGCCCACCGAAGAAGTATTTACGACGCCTCACAAGGATCGGGTGGACGGCTTCGTCACGAGCAGTAAGCCACTTTCGTATCAGGGCACGCTCATCGAAAACATTGTCGTGAAATTTGAACGGGGCCGCATTGTTTCGGCCTCAGCCACGCAGGGTGAAGCTGTGTTGCGCCGGATGATCGAAACAGATGAGGGCGCACGCTGTCTCGGAGAAGTCGCGCTTGTGCCCCACTCATCGCCCATTGCTAAAAGCGGATTGCTCTTCTGGAACACACTCTTTGACGAAAATGCGGCAAGCCACATCGCACTTGGACAGGCATACAGTTCCTGTATAAGCGGAGGGGATGCGCTCAATCCCTCACAGTTATCCGCTAAGGGAGCGAACAGCAGCCTGATTCATGTTGATTGGATGATCGGATCGGGAGCAATGGAACTTGATGGGGTACGCGCAGACGGAAGCACCGAGCCACTCATGCGCTCCGGCGAGTGGGTTTAACTGGACAGCGGATCCGGGGAGGCCCGATATCTCGCAACCCAGGCTCAAACAGAATCAAATCCCACTTTCGTTGTTAATGCTCATGTGAGCCATTGGCGCGGGTTCTCGGTGGCACATTCAGGTTCGCGCGTGATCGTAGATGGTTGCTGACGGAGAGAGCCGCCCAACAAATCAGGCACGCTGTGTTTTAGTTCGCTTGTGCAGTAAGCTGCGCAGAGCTACTGGAAACGCCCCGAAGAAGGCCGGCTGTTCGACAGTTGCTGCGCGCACTTGCGGCATGGACGTGCCTGGCACAAGATATTCGCTCTTCATCTCATCCGCAATCGAAGACTCCACAATCGACCAAGCTGAAGTAATCTGGCCGCCGATCACGATCATCTCCGGCGCAAGGCCCTGAGCGAGGCCTTTCAAACCGCGACCGATAAAAGCGGCCGTTCTGCGGAGCTCGATTCGTGCAAACTCGTCTCCCGCGTGAGCAGCCGCGATTAGACTCTCCAGGTTGGCTGAATCGTTCCGAGCTTCCGGCCGCTGAACGAAATATCGCCGAAGCGTGGCATCGTTGCCTGCCATAGCTTCCCAGCACCCAATGCTGCCGCATGAGCAGGGAGGACCATGAGGGTCGACCGAAATGTGTCCAAAGCCACCCATTCCAATGGGGGATCCAGCATACACTTCGCCGTTGAGAATGAGTCCTGTTCCAAGCCCCTCGACAACCAGAACAAATAAGATGCAATGGGCGCTCCAGACGTCCATTGGTCCATACCAAAGCTCGGAAAGGGCAGCTGCATTGGCGTCGTTTTCCACGTGCACTGGTGCATGTAGCTTCCCTTCGAGAATCGAACGGATCTGGACATCGCGCCAGCCAAGATTAGGCGATCTCACCAAGCAGCCGCGAGCGCGGTCAATTAGGCCGGGAACGCTAACACCAACGGAAATGAATCGGGCCCGGCGAAATTGAGAGTTTATTAAAACGGCGATGTCGTCGCCCAGGCGAGAGAGAAATGCCTGTCCGTCCGGCTCGGTGGAAATTGTTCGCTGATGGAGAATTCGTCCATTAAAGTCGCTGATTCCGTACGTCGTCCGATTGACGCCGATACTTACGCCGACGGCATAAGCTTTTTCGGCATTGATTTGCAAGTAAGTGGCTGGTCTTCCTCCACTTGAAGGTGCGGAGTCTCCTTCGTGAATGACGCTTGATCGGAGAAGGCGATTAACGATGACAGATACAGTGCCGGCACGCAAGCCAGTCGCCTTGACCAGGTCAGCCCGCGAGATCGGCTGCCGGTCGCGGATGATATGCAGCAGCTTTAATTCATTCGATTCACGGACATCGCCGACTCCTAACATCCGCAGTTCCTTTAGTGCGGTTGTCATTACACTCTTGGCACGGTCTTTCTACCACGGAGTTATAACACACAATCACTATTCCCTTGACGCACATGTGCTCTACGCATAGACTTTGTATAGGCCTGAGAAAAAGGGTTTTCTATCTGTTGAATTCGCAGGACGGAGCAAAGGCTGTTACTCGTGCGTTGTTGCGATGAAACTGTTGGCAGTTGATGTTGGCGGAAGTCACGTCTCGTGCGCCGCACTCGACGACGACATGATGCTGGAGAGCATGCGCATCGAGACGAACAGCGGGGGCGGCCTAACCAATTTGCTTCCGACTCTAACCCAGGCTCTTCACGTATTGCGCGCAGCACAGGGTGGCGATTTCGCCGGTATCGCGTTCGGCTTCTGTGGCTTAGTAGATGCAAACGCAATGCGCGTCATCTCAACTAATCACAAGTACGCCGACGCTACGGCGGTCGACCTCGTCGCATGGGCTAAGAAGGAGTTTGGACTGCCTCTGATGCTTGAGAACGACGCGCGGCTTGCATTGTTAGGCGAGCATTGCTGTGGAGCGGCTCAGGGCATACAAGATGTGGTGATGATAACCCTTGGCACGGGTATCGGGACAGCGGCCTTGATGGAAGGACATCTGGTGCGCGGCAAGCACTTTCAAGCTGGTTGTCTCGGCGGTCACTTCACCATTGTGGTCGGTGGAAGACTGTGCTCGTGCGGAGCGCGCGGCTGTTTTGAAGCGGAAGCTTCCACCTATGCGCTGCCGGACGTCTGCCGTACCTGGCCGGATTTTGACAAAAGCGCATTAGCGCGGGAAAACAAACTCGATTTCGAAACCCTATTTCGCTGCGCAGACAAAGGGGACAGAGTGGCAATTGCTATTCGCGAACGCTCTGTGAAGGTGTGGTCCAGTTGCGCGCTGTCACTGGTCCATGCATATGATCCCGAACTGCTCGTAGTTGGAGGAGGCGTTATGAAGAATTCTTATCCCTTATTGGAAGCGATGCAGGAACATGTAGATTCCTACGCCTGGACACCGTGGGGCAAAGTGCGGCTTGTTGCGGCGACACTGGCCGACGACGCAGCACTGTTCGGCGCAGCTCCACTCTTTCAGTCACGAGGATGAGCAGCCGCTACGATCGACATCCACGAATAGCAATCACCAACAATGCAGCCGATTGCGAAATCGGTTGGAATGCCATAACGCAGCAGATTCGCAGTGTCGCCTATAAGGCTGATCAGCTGGTCTGCATCGAATGCTACCCCGGCGTTTTCGAAGACGAATTAGAGAAGGCGCTTTTAAATGTTTTTGCTCCGTCTCAAATCTTCTCCACACGTCCTTGCTTAAAACCCTCCAAAGAAATTGATGCATTGCTGGCAGCCGGACTCTCGGACGATCCGGTATTCGGTCGCTTGAGCATTCTAGAGATCAAAGACTTTTTCGATCTGACCGCGCTGGCTCAGATAAAGGAAGAGATACGCCGCGCCGGTGCAGGGGTCGTGGTGGGTACAGGTTCGGTATACGCCGTCGATAACCCGAATCTGTTGGTTTACGCTGACTTGGCACGCTGGGAAATTCAACAGCGCCAACGGAGGGGCGAGATAAGCAATCTGGGAGCCGACAATCGGCACGCGAGGGCAGCGGAAAAATACAAACGCGCCTTCTTCGTTGACTGGCGCGCGGCCGACCGTCTCAAGAAAGAACTGCTGCCTAAACTCGACTTCCTGTTGGACACCAATAAGCCGAACGAACCGAAGATGATCTCGGGAAAGTTGTTCCACAAAGCGCTTGCCGATCTTACTGACCGGCCCTTTCGCGTCGAGCCATTCTTTGATCCGGGTCCCTGGGGCGGCGAGTGGATGCGCAGCACTTTTGAGCTGCCGAGTGGCCCTCCAAACTACGCGTGGTGTTTCGATTGCGTTCCGGAAGAGAACAGCCTGCTGCTCGGCTTCGGTGATTGCACCGTGGAAGTTCCGGCGCTCGATCTGGTGTTCGCTCATCCGCGGGAATTGCTGGGTGAAACAGTTTACGCACGCTTCGGCGCTGAGTTTCCCATCCGTTTTGACTTCCTCGACACGGTAAAAGGCGGCAACTTATCACTGCAAGTTCATCCCTTGACCGAGTACATCGCGCAGCATTTCGGAATTGAGTATACACAGGACGAGAGCTATTACATATTGGACAGCGGCGAGGACGCATGTGTGTATCTGGGTCTAAAGGAAGGCGTGGACCGCGACGCGATGATTCGCGACTTACGGGCGGCACAGGAAGGCGGCGTCCCGTTCCCGGCCGAGAAATACGTGAATCGCTGGCCTGCGAAAAAGCACGATCATTTCTTGATACCGGCCGGTACTATTCACTGCTCGGGGCGCAACAGCATGGTGCTTGAGATCAGCGCGACGCCTTACATTTTCACCTTCAAGCTCTGGGATTGGGGGCGTGTCGGCTTAGACGGTCGGCCGCGCCCCATTCATTTGAATCACGGCATCGAAAACATCCAGTGGGACCGCACAACCGATTGGGTTCGCGATGATTTGATCAATCGCGTGGAACAGGTTGCGCACGGTGATGGCTGGACTGAGGAGCGAACCGGGTTGCATAAACTCGAGTTCATCGAGACCCGGCGTCATTGGTTTACGGGTACGGTTCCGCACGAGACCGGCGGAGGCGTGAACGTCCTGAATCTTGTGCAGGGTGAGGAAGTGATTGTTGAGAGCCCGGACAAAGCATTCGAACCTTTTCCCGTTCATTACGCCGAAACCTTTATCGTTCCGGCCAGCGTCGGCCGGTACACGATTCGCCCCTCAGCCGAAACCGCAAAACTATATGGAACCATCAAGGCGTTCGTGCGAACGCACCATTGAGAGAAGTCCTTAATTGATTGCTGAATTAAAGCGCTCGTCTGACGGATACTGCTTTCGCCCGCGTTGTAAGGCTTCGTTCGCCCGGTCTTCCATACCCAGACGCTTCGCTGCAGCCGCGAAGCCGACAAGGGCATCAGCATTCGACGGATCCCTCTTGAGAATGAAAGAGAATTGGGCAAGCGCTCGCTCTCGTTGATTTTCTTCAAGCAAGATCTGGCCTAGGAGTAATCGATACCGGGTTAGATCGGGTTCTATTTCAAGCAGCTGAGTCATAGCAGCCGCGGCGTCTGACCGAGCGCCGTTGTCAAGGTAGGCGGCGATCAAAGCTTCGAATGCATCCGTGAAGGTTGGTTCTATCTGGATTGCTTTCTGGAATTGCCTGACTGCGTCCCGCCACTGCTTATCGCGAGCTGCAATCTCGCCCGCCTGGTACGCAGCAACCGCGCTCTTGATGTGCAGTGGCGTCGATTCACCAAGCAAAAGCGGAGCCAGGCATAGTAAGGCCCAAAGCCATTTCATTGCCTCGCTCCTTTGTCGGCCAGAGCCTCGTTAAAGCGGCGATCACCCATTTCCTTGAGAGTGTCTGGTCTTTCCGAGCGAAGTTGCCGGAAGAGCGCGTCCGCTTGCTCCTTTTTCCCGAGAGCCCGGTAAGCGCGGGCCAAGCTGTACAGCGTGCTTCGAGAATCCGGATCGATACGGCGAGCAGCTTCTAAGTCCGCCTCCGCCGCTTTCATATCCCCCTTCTCCAAAAGCAAACGGCCACGCAGCGTTCTGGCAGCTACCGACTCAGGGTCGATGCGCAGGGCGTTGTTCAGCTCGTCGAGCGCCGCACCTGAGTGAGTCGCATCCACTTTCAAGAGAACTTCCGCTCGTAAGTAGTGCAGATCAGGATCCTGCAAGCCGTCTGCCTTAGCTTTATCGATCACATTGAGCGCTTCTTGATATCGGGCCTGATTGTAGTCCATTAGCGCCAGGAAAAAACGTGCGTCCCCCCTTTCAGGAGCGAGTTGTGCTGCTGTTGTGAAATCCTGACTGGCTTGTTCAGAACGGCCCAGCAGCGAGTTGGCTGCACCGCGAACGATGAGTACCTCAGGAGATTGCGGAAACTCTGTCGCAGCCCGCGCCGCGATCTCACCCGCTTTTGCCAGATCACCACCTTCAGCGCATACAGTAATCAGGTTCAAGTAGCTCGGTAAATCTTTTGGATCCTTGTGAACCTGCTCTGCCAACACAGCGAATGCTTCTTTGTACAGGCCCAGCTTTGAGTAGCAGACCGCCAAGAGATTAGCCGAAGGCGAATCGCTGCTTCCACTTGAGCGTAAAGCTTCGAGAATAGATACAGCGCCGCGATAATCGGTCAACTCGAATTTGCTGAGAGCGACCGCATAGTCGTGGGTCAGGCGATCGGGAAAATCCGCGGGCACCTGATCGAAGATTTTTAGCGCAGTGTCGAAGTGTCTTGCGCGGCCATAAAGCCAGCCCAGCTCGAATTGGTCGGGAGTTCCGAGCTGGGTACAATTGCGGAGTTGATCCAGTGACCTGGTAGCTTCAGCGTATTGCTTCTGCGCGAGCAAATCCTTCGCACGAACTAAGGCCGTGCTCGCCGGCTCGCAGGCATTTGTTGAAGCAGAAGTTCGAGCCGCGAGTGGGGCAAGCGTGAACACGACAGCCGCCAAAATGCGCGCGCTCTCAATGAACATAGTCTACGTGGAAGTAGGACTTTGGAGGGTCAAAATGCAAGCCCTCCTGAGCATTTGCCCGCCAGCGGGCTGCTATTTCGCGTTCTGTTTTAGCTTGCGTGACGTTATGCAGCTGGTTGTAAGTCTGAGAGAGCTCCAAATGATACTCGGAAGATTGCTGCATTGAAGAAGGTACAGCCCGCAACACGCTTAAAGCATCAGCGGGACGATTCAAGCCTCGCTTGGCTCTGGACAAAGCAAGAGCGATCGTCACGTTCGATTTATCGCGAGCCCAGGATCGGTCCAGATGGGTCGAAGCCGCAGCCCAACTATTCTCACGAGCTTCGAGCATTCCCAACTCACCGTTCGCAAGAGCATCGTCGGCATCTCTCGAGAGCACGGACGTCAGACTCGAGCGCGCTTCTGCGTTCTGGCCTTTCGCTATATCTGCGCGAGCAAGACCGATCAGCGCAGGAGAATATTCAGGCTGCTCAACGAGAATGCGACGATATTCCTCCGAAGCGCTTTCTGCGTCTCCCTTCGCCTCCTTGAGATCAGCAGCCGCAACCGCCAGAAGCAAGTTCGACGGGTACTCACCCCGCGCCCGCGTAAGAATCTCCTGCGCCGTGTCGAAATACTCCAGTAGCATGAGTTGCTCACTGAGTGCATACACAACGTCAGCGCGCGAAGGCGCAAACTGTTGAGCACGGAATAACCAGGGAAGAGCTTTCCTGGGATCTCCTGAAGCAGCGTAATCCAGACCAACTCTAAAATACGCTTCGGCGTGTTCGGGATGCCGGTCAATGGCGGCAAAATAATTCCTTCTCGCCTCGTCATAACGTTGCAGATGCGAGCATGCCAAACCTAGATTGAAGTACACCGCGTCGTCGGCGTACTCTTTCGGGATCTCACGCAGATAGTCAATTGCTTTCGCATACAAGCTGTGCTGCGCAAATAGCGTACCGAGCGAGAATAGCAACTGCGGGGACATAGCCTTGTTTCCCGGCGGCAAATCACGATCCAGACGACGTGCTTGACCCGTCTCAATCATAGTCGTCGCAAACCAAACGACTAAAATCGGATCGCTCGCAGAAGAAAGCTTCTCGCCGAGTTCATCGAAGAGCGAGGCAGCCTTGCTCCACGACTTTGTCTCGACGTAAGCCCCGATCAAGTACTTCTTCATAAGCGCGTTTGAAGGATCGAGAGTCATTGCCTCGCGTAGCAAGGCTACCGCCTCGGCCGGTTTTTTGTTCCGAAGATAAGTAGCGCCGAGCTGCGCCTTAAGCCGCGCCGATTGGGGATCGAGCGAGATCGCTTTTCGATACGCGATCTCCGCCTCCTCTGCTTTGCCCGACAGTTCGTCCATTGAGCCTAATAGGGCGTAGTACGAGCTGGATTCGGAACACTGGCTGCGAGCTGATTCAAGCAGAGATACCCCTCGAACCAGGTCTTTTTGCTGTAGCGCCGATACCACTTGCTGCAGCTGAAATTCGCAAACAGTAGCAGCAAATGAGAGCAGGATCGGCAGTACAACCATCTCGAAGGGCGGGACCCGGTCAAGGCGAGTCCCCTCCTGACTATTAGAACAACAGCTTCAGAGCAAACTGAATTTCGCGGTTTGAGTTCGGATTCGCGGTGGTTGTGATCTTGCCGTAATTGCTATCGGTCACCGTTGTATCCGGCAGTCCGAAGCTCGGGTGATTCAGAATATTAAAGAACTCGCCACGGAACTGTAGTGTGAAACGCTCAGTCAATGAGAAGTTCTTGTAAGCATTGAAGTCGAGATTTTTGAAAGCAGGTCCGGTCAAGTTGTTTCGGCCCTCGTTGCCAAACGTATATGCCGCAGGAACAACGAAAGCCGCCGTATTAAACCACTGCTGAATACTTTGGTTGAAGCCGCTGTTTGGAGTGCCGACCACTTGCGCACGCTGACTGCCGCCTCCGACGTTAGCGATATCGCCGCCCGCGTACACGGTAAACGGTTGACCAGAGTTTAGAGTAGCGATCCAACTCAAGTTCCAATCACCCAATATGGTTCGGGTGATGCCATTTGCGTTTGACAGGTACGGCTTACCTTTACCGAACGGAAGTTGATAGACGCCGCTGAACACAAAGAGATGCGTTCGATTGAAATCCGACGGTCCCCAGTCACGCCGCAGATCATAAATGGTTTCGATGCTGCCGGACTGCCCTTCCGACTGGATATCAAGTGACTTGGACCAAGTGTAAGACACTAGGAAATTCAAGCCGAACGAAAGGGATTTCTGCAGTTTCGCTTGGAGCGCGTTATAGCTGGAATTCCCGACATTTTCGTCATAAGAGAACGATCCGCCATACTGCGGAAAAGGTTGCCGTGGAGCGACAGCACCTGGCGCAGGGTAGAGCGCGGTGTTCGCGGTAGGCTGGATGAACTGGTATCGCCCGCCGGAACCCACATAATCCAGGTCGAGTACAAAGGCGTGAGCGAACTGCTGCTCGATTCCAGCGTTGTACTCCATGACGTAAGGAATCTTGTTGCGTGGATTGGCGCCGAAATCAACCAGCGGTTGTAGCGGGTTGAAGTAGGAAGAGCTCGGCGGAAGGTTGTTGAAGTAAGTCGTCGGTTGGCCGCGATTTAAATCGATGTTAGAGATACCTACCCCTTCTGGCCAGGATATACGCGGATCCTGAGCTTCCTGAACCAGCGTATTGTTGTGGTCGTCAAACATTGCGAATGCGGCCCGAATCACTGTTTTCTCACTCGCTCGGTAGGCGACACCAAAACGCGGTTCGAAGCCGTTGTAGTGCGGGTCGTAAAAAGTCTTGCGGACATTCGCGTTCGGATAAAGCGGCGGGGCCGGACCGGAGACCAGGAAGTTACCTGTTTGTATATCGAGGCCGGAGACGATTTTACTGCCGTAACTAGGTGGTTCGACAAAGTCGTAACGCAATCCGTAGGTCAGCGTAAGATTCTTGGACATCTGCCACTGATCCTGAACATATCCGCCGAACCACCAGGCCCGTTCATTCGCCGCCGTGTTTCCCAAAAAGCCGGAGAGGTTATCAGGCAATCCAAGCATAAAGCTCGCAGCACCGTTACCCGAATTATTCGCGAGACCTCCTTGAGAAGTTGCGTTCTGCGTGAAATTGACCGATGCGCCCCAGCCGTCATCGAAGCTGTGGATGTGATAGACCATGGCACCGACTCCGATCGTGTGAGTTCCGCGCACAACCGATAGATCGGCGTGACCATCGTGGTTATACTGCGGACCGAGCGGAATGGCGAACTGACCGACCCCGGTAAAGCCATTCGAAATACCCATGTTTGGTCCCAGCGCTTGACCATTTTTCGCAGGCGCGTGCTCGGCAAAGTTGGTCGCCGCTATAAAGGAGTCACCGGAAGGAGCGTCAAACTGCCCGAAGTTCGTATTGGTGTAACCATAATGCATATTCAGGATGGTGTTGGGCCCGAATAAGTGGGTGTAGCCCAAAGCAAATGTCTGCCCATAGTTGAAGAGCGTTTGCTGATAGGTGGGCAAAGACTCCGGACGCAGCAAGTTGGCGTTCGTACGGTTATAGCGGCCGAAGAGCGTATCATTGTCGCCGAAGCGATGGTCTACTCTGATCCCTGCCTGGTCGCTCTGCGTATTGTTAGTGCCAGCAAACTGATAGTTCGGCTGCACATTCGGCGCGACATTCAGGTTCGGCTGCGGATAATATTTCTGAAGCATAAGCAGACTGGTCGGGTTTAATGAAGCAGTGGGGATTTTATTTTGGGGATATGGGTCGCGGATAATGCTCCCGGGGTTGTTGGGGTCAGGACGGCTCGTCATTGGGTCGAAGATTTGGTTTTTGTAGATCGGCCGGCCGAGGCTATCTGTACCGATCTGAGAGCCAAGGATTCCGGAGAAGTCTCCGCCGCGCTCTGCTGTCGTTAAAACGCTGGCGAAATTGTTTAAGCTCTGGACCGAACGAAACCCTTCCCAATACGCTTGGAACCAAGTATTGTTCTTGATGATTGGGCCACCGAAAGTCACTCCGTACTGATTTTGACGATAAGGAGGCTTGGTGGCGTCGAAGTAATTCCGGGCATCAAGGACGTCATTTCGGAAAAACTCCCAGGCCGCCCCGTGGAACTGATTCGTGCCCGCTCGGGTCGCGATATTGATGTTCGCACCGGAGGAGATGGAGAACTGGGCATCGGTGATGTGAGACTGGACGTTGAATTCCTGCAGCGCATCTGGCGGTGGAGCAATCACCCAAGTGTTGGTGTAGATGGCATTGTTGAGAACGCCGTCCATCGTGAAATTATTCTGCTGCCCGCGCTGACCGTTCACGGAAGGACTGATCGATCCGGCCCCTTGCTGTACGGTGAACCCTGCTTGCTGGCCAGTCTGTTGCGGCGCTGCACCAGGCGTTAAGAGCGTGAGCTGAGTAAAGCTGCGACCGTTCAACGGCAAGTCCACGATCTGTTGATGCTGTACGACAGCGCCCAGTGTTGCTGTGGTCGTGTCAAGCTGCGGCGGAGCACCTGTCACTTCGACCGTTTGAGAGATTGATGCAACGGAAAGCTTGAAGTCGAGAGTCGCGCTTTGATTGACAAGCAGCTGTACGCCAGGGCGGTTTTCAGTCGCGAAGCCAGCTTTCTGAATCGTGACGTCGTAAGTGCCCGGGGGTAACTGCGGCAGGGTGTAAGTTCCGTTATCGATGCTGCTGGCAGTCCGTTGCAGGCCCGTATCTCTGCTCGAGACCTGGATCTGAACGCCGCCGACGGCAGAACCCGACGGATCTGTAATGGTCCCGTTAATCGAACCATTTGTTGTCTGGCCAGCGCCAAGGCTGGCGAAAACTGACAGCGCGAGAACCACCATGGCGCTGGATTTCTGAACGAGTCTCATGTTTACTCCCTAAAGCAATGACGAGGCGCAAAACGGACGCACTTCTGCGCAAGACACTTATGATCAGGTATATGCCAGAAAGCGTGGCGGGTCAAGACTTTTTTAAGGCCAAAGTTAAAGTAGGCGACCGGCTGTCTTTCTTAACTCCTTATTCATTCACGATTCGTAGGGTAAGAACTTCAAACGGTTTGAAATGAAGAGATACAGCATTGTTATTTACGGTTAGCTTCGCAACGCTATCTTCTACGCCGGAACACAGTTCAGCATCCTTCAGGTTGAGGTGAGGGAAACGTATGCTTGCTTCCTCCGCCACACCGGCGAGTTCCTGAAGACGGAGCACCATACCATTTCCGTCCACCGCCTGTTTCCACGTTATAAGGCTTACGTTCGGGTTAGTGGTCTCGATAAATCCCTGGCCCTCGGCAGGAAGAGGACGCGCCGGATCACCCACTTTGTCCTGGGATACGACATAGTTTATTTCCAACGGTCGCATCGCGGCAGTTCCCAATTGGGTCAAGGAGCTTCCATCCAATCGAGGGGCGCTCGTTAAGACATATCGAAAGGTGAAATCGCCTCCCTGCCCCGCTCGGTAGTTCGTGTGCCAGTAATTGTTCATGGCATACGAGAACATCGTCGCCGTTTTCGGCTGAAATTCGCCCGGCCACTTGCCCCGATTTATGTCTCCAAAGGTGGCGAGCGATGCGTCGATTGGAACGATCCCCACAGCTAGGCTGTCATCGCGAACTGCCATCCATTGCTGTACATTGAACCATTCCAGACTGCCACCTTTCATCAAGTCGTGAGCTGGATCAACCCACACCTGCTGGGTCGCGAAGCTAAATTTCGGATCATTAGCCGCCACCGGGAACGCAAAGTAGACGGCCTCCTTGTTATTTGTGTAATTCTTGTGAACGCGATAGCGAAACTCAATTTGCTTCTGGTCGTTAAAAAGTAGGATCTCGGTGTCGATCTCCGGCGTGTTCGGAGCCGAGCTGCGGAGCCGGATGGAATAACCCCAGGGCATCTGCTCCACCCCTAAAAACTTCCCCTGCGAGGCCGGGTGAACAGTGAGTTCTCCAGGTGGGAGAGCTGGGAACGGATTGATCATTTGGGTATCGTTATCACCGCCAGTCACATACAAGTACTGGCCGAACTTGTAGGGGCTGCGGTGGTTCACGATATCGCGATTGAGCTGCTTGTCATAAATCCCGGTCAATGCGCCGCTGCTCTCGTCGACGGTCACTTTGTAGAAAGGGTTCTCAATTGTCTTCTCGGTCGATTTCTGCACCACGGGCGTTCCTTGTTTGCCATAGGTGATGCTGAAGCACTTATATCCGACCGCCGGAAGATCCTTCGCGAGGAAACGCACATGAAGGAACTTTTCCTTTTGCCAGAGAACCTGAAGCGGGACTTGTTGATGCGTATTCAAATCGGTTAATGTCGGGTGCTCAAGCAAGTCTGTTTCGACAACACCATCGCGACGCCAACTTAGCGAGTTGAAGACCACGAGAGTATTCGCCGGAATGTGAATCTGATCGGCCAACTGGCTCAGAGAACGGTTCATAACGTCCTCGATTTCTAAAGACGCCCTGTCAGCCCGGTCGTCCTTCACCCGCGCCTGTTTGGTCGACTCCGCATGGTCCGGCTGAGAAACAGAGTTGTACGAGAGCCAGGTATGCTCAGCGAAGAGGATAATATTGTGCCAAATGTCGGTGAACGATCCAACTGGAGGATTTAGATTAGGGTCAACCGAATGAGTCACTGACGAAAGAATCTCTGCCGAGAGAGCACGGTTTTGATTTTCGCGGTCTTCCGCCTCGAAGTAAGCGTCACTGCCTATTCCATCCTCCCAATAACCTCCGCCGTCCCCTTTGTAAGTTGGCAGATCGTTGCTGTAGTTCGCTTCGAGATAGTGAAAGAAGTCCGGGAAGGTTGCATAGTTCAACCTGGGAAACGCATACTGCTTATTCCATTCATCAGCGAAGGTCGCCGTTGCCGGAACTAAATCTGTGTTCTCTACCTGAGTACCGTAAAGAAGGGCGACGTTGGGCTTGTAACTTGCTTTTGAGTAAGCCTGTAAGTAAATAGGGAGAGACTCTCTTACAGCATTTAGCTGCGGAGTTAATCCGAATAACGTTTGCACTTGCTCATAGTGACGGGAATACCAGAACAGGACCTTCTTGCCGTCGGGACCCTCCCACCAGAATGGAGACTTTTCGTTCCATTGATCATAGAAGAAGATAGGTGCACGGTCGTTGTTTGCCGCTGCAACCCAGTACTTGACGCCGCTATCCGCAAGGATGGAAGGATAACTACCAGAGTAAGTCGGAACGTCGGTTATATTCGCGTACTCAAATGGTAGATTATATCGCCGCGCGTACTCTTTGGAATCGTAAAGAGAGCGATATAGAGTTTCGAGTGAGGCGTATCCCGTGAGCAGGTTGCAATACTGAGCAGGCATCGCCATCTTGCCTTCGCGAATGAGATCGATGATCTCCTCCTGCTTCTGTTTGGGACGGGTATCTAGTAATTGTTGAAGATTCCACGAGCCGTCCATCGAGAAGCGGAAATCCGGGTGCTCGCGAATCAAATTACTTGCTTGAGTGAGCACTCTCGGTTGAGTTTCTGCGACCTTACCTTGATAGTCAGTGAATCCGATATCCAGGTGCGTATGAGGCACGACGAAAATCGTCCATTTGCGCTGCGCCGTTAAACTTACCTTGGTGGCGGAACCTCCGGCAGAGCCTGTACCCAGTTCGCCCTGTATCGTTCCACTCCACTCGGGAAGGTCAAAAGAGACCCTCTGTTCGCCGAACTCCCCCGCCGGAAAACTGGCCGTATAAACTTTTCCCGCAACTTCGAGATCTGCGCGACCCGCTTGCCACGGATGAGCGAAGCGGATGAATCCGTCAACAACCTCGGTCAGGCCGGCGCCATTCTGGTGAAAGAGGATAGTCGGTTCTGCGCTTATCTTCACACTGTCGGATTGGGACCCGCTAGCCTCGTGCACCAAGCTCAATGCGTCGTAGTTGATTCCGCCAAGCTCTTCGTCGTCGGCAGATGTCGGCGGATCGTCGATGCAGGTTAGCGTCAACGTGTTTTGGCCCTG
This sequence comes from Terriglobia bacterium, assembly GCA_963737005.1. GTDB lineage: Bacteria > Acidobacteriota > Terriglobia > Bryobacterales > Bryobacteraceae > Bog-105. Next base: position 113,308 of record CAVTRD010000001.1, read on the forward strand.
CTTCAAGAGCGAGGAGGGAATTTCGATCTCTAACGTGCTCTGAGACTCGTGCGGATCGAAAGCATAGGAGAAGTCACTGCGTGAATAGCTCAGTTTCGGATGCAAATAGAATGTACCCGCGTGCCCGTTCACATCCAACCTGAGAGCGGGGACTCGAGGTTGGCCGATCAGGGCGGCTATTCGAAGTGAATAAGCTCCCGATGAGGACGCAAGCGGAAACACTACTTTGAATGGATGTCCCGTTTCCTGGTGCCCCGGCCAGTCCTTACGCGGGTCGCTCGATCCCACTCGGAAGACGGTCGGTTCAGATGGTTGACGCGCTGAGAACTCGACGGGAGATTGATCGAATTTACCGATTTGCCAAACAGTTTGACTGGCAGATTGGGCGTGAACCGGAGCAAGGAACGCCAGGCAGACTAGCCATTTATCACAAGAACGAATCCGTCGGCACACATTTTGGAGTTTTTCAAACGTAAAATACAATGTTTGTGGCCTTTCTTATAAGCCAAGATAAAGTCTAGGGGCAGATAACGCGTCTGTCAACTTGTAAGTCCGGGAATGCACCTCAAAAACAGAAAGGCAATGTCATACGCGCACAGATAGGCGGTCGGTAGCTGTTATACGAGGATCTGCAGCCGGTACTGCCGCTTTGGTGGTCTCTACCCTTGTCTCTACTTTGGGCGGATTTCTATTTGGATACGACAACATCGTTATTAGTGGCGCCATCGGGCATCTGACCGCTTACTTCCATTTGCAGACCGTCGCGATAGGCTGGGCGGCGGGTTGTGCACTGATCGGCTGTCTGATCGGTTCTGCCTGTTCGGGAGCTCTCGCGGACAAGTTCGGATTGAAGAAAGCTCTTTACGGCTGCGCCGCTTGCTTCGCGCTTTCTTCCATTGGTGTCTGGCTTTCAGCGACTTTCACGCAGTTCATTGCCTGGCGTATTCTCGGAGGCGTCGGTATTGGCGCAGCTTCGATTGTTGCGCCTATGTACATTGCTGAAACTGCGCCTGCAGCCATTCGCGGGAGGCTGGTCGTGTTTTATCAGTTCGGCATAGTCACCGGCATCCTTTGCGCGGTCTTTGTGAACCTGCTCATCGAAAAATCAGGAAACGAAGCGTGGAACACAGTGCATGGCTGGCGCTGGATGTTTGCGGCCGGAGCGGTTCCAGCACTCCTCTTTGCTTTCTCCATTCTGTTTGCCAAGGAGAGCCCGCGATGGCTGATGAAAGTGGGGCGTCGAATTGAAGCAGAGCAAGTCCTCGCCGGCATCCAGGGAAGCTCGATTGCAGCTGAAGAGGCGACAGCCATCAGCCAGTCTTTGGCAGAGGAGCAAGGCGGTCTGCACGAGTTATTTATTGGTCCGTTTCGACGCGCGCTCATCATTGGATCTCTCCTGGCTGCCTTTTCGCAGATGAGCGGCATCACCGCATTGCTCTCCTTCCTGCCCGCAATCTTCAGGAGCGCGGGGCAAAGAGCGGCCGACGCCTTTCTTCAAGCCGTCCTGGTAGGAGTTGTCAACCTGGCTCTGACGGCCGTGGCGATCTGGTTGGTAGATCGGGCCGGTCGCAAGACTCTTCTTCTTTGCGGAACGGCTCTACAGACGGTGTCTTTGCTCAGCATAAGCTTCCTCTACTTTGTCCATGGTTCTGCCACAGGCATTCTGATCGGCATCATAACGTTCGTTGCAGGACACGCTATTGGGAACGGAGCCGTTTGCTGGGTGATCATCTCTGAAATTTTCCCGACAAAGGTCCGAGGTACGGCCATGTCTATTGCCACAACAGCGATATGGCTTTCCGCTTACCTGGCCAATCAATTCTTTCCGATCATGGAGAAACATCTCCAGATCGGGGGCACGTTCGGGTTCTTTGCTGCAATGGCCGCACTGAACTTCTTGTTCGTTTTGACGACCGTGCCTGAGACGAAGGGTTACTCTCTCGAAGACATCAGCCGGATCTGGGCGTGACCGTCACTCCCGATATGACGATAATCATTGCGGTCGCGTGTGTCAACGGAATAAAAGAAGCTGCCTAGTCGCATTCACGTCCTGCATACTGGCTGCATGCGGGTCCTTCTATGTCGCGTCGTTCTGTCGGCGGTACCAGGGTTTATCTGCCTCCCTGTGTCGCTAAATTGTTCCCCGGCCGCTGAGCTGCAAGTTCTGAACGGCAATCGTCCGGTGCTCGATGCACACAACTGTTATCCGTACGAGGGCCGCTGGTCCGACCGTGTCGATCGAGCTCTTCAAACGGGCTTTCCCGTCGCAATCGAGCAGGACCTGGGGTGGTTCGTTGATCCCGCATCAGGGAAAGGTCGCGTCGTTTTGAATCACTCGTCCAAAACTTCTGGGTCCGATCCCGAGGAACGGCTCTATTTTTTCGAAAGGGTGCGCGCCATCATCGAGAAAGAGTTAGCTCACGGCGATTCTTCAAAATGGCCCTTGATCATCCTGCACTTCGATTTTAAGGATCTGCAGGAGCCCTTGCTTCACGCCGTGTGGGATCTTCTCGGCCAATACGAAAGCTGGATCATGACTGCGCCGAAAACTGCTGATCCGCACGAACTCACTGGCTTCGATCGCAAACCGATTTTAGTGTTGACGGAAGATGCCGACGAGCAGGAGAAAATCTTTTTCGAGGAAAGACCGGTTGGGTCGCGGCTTCGTCTGTTTGGGTCGGCCCATACCAATCTCCCCGCCACGAAAGATAACGCAGAATTCGTTCACCTCGAGGCTACGTTGCCGCCTGACCAGTTGTTGACCGAGAAGCCGACGACTTATCGCAGATGGTGGAATAACTCGTGGTACGAGGTGGAGGAGGGTGGGCAGCGAAAAGCAGGCGCCTGGACGCCGGCCGATGCGGCGCGTCTCCGAGCTCTCGTCAATCATGCGCACGATCTTGGTTATTGGATTCGTTTCTATACCCTCGACGGATTCGATCCCGAACAAGGAACTACCAACGGCTGGTTGCGCGGCTACAACTTTGGCAACAAAGAATCTGTCCGGCTGCGCTGGCGGGCGGCACTCAACGCTGGAGTCAACCTGATCGCGACTGATCAGTACGAAGCCTTAGCGAAGTTCATGAAACATTCCGCCGGTCTCTCTGATTCAGCCGACCGCTGAAAACACAGAGGTGGTCCGGTCGCGCGGCGAGCAGATTCATGCTGAATGAGTGCCACCGGGTGACTCGGTCGAACTGCGCCTCGATCCCTTAAGCTGTCGATTTTCCGCAAAATTGTTTCGCTTTGGCTGTCGATTGTTCCCTGCACCGTTCGATTTCTAGACAGAACGAGGACAAAGTCTGGTCGAGCTCTTAAGTGGCCGACGATCCTTCCCCCGCGGAGAGCCGAACCGTGCCGCCCCGGGATGGGTAAGGAGTATCACACAGACCAAATTTTGAGAACAGATGTGGAAAGGCCCTCTAGCCGATTTGAAGGGAAGCTCTCGAATTACTTCAACGAGTAAGCGCAATTACTAGGCGTTTCAGGCTGAATTAGGAGATCATTAGCACAAAGGAAAGGGGTTCTACTATATGGGAGCGTACAAAGATCGATTTCGGCGTTGCTACAGCACGTTGCCGCTCGCAGCCATCCTACTCGTCTTGGCAGGTGCAAGCGCCAGTGCTCAAACTGGGAATATCTCCGGCACGATTACGGACGCCACTGGAAGCGGCGTTCCCAATGCAACGGTAAAGGCCGACAACATCGAAACGGCAGCGGTCCGCACGTCCTCAACCGACGCAACAGGAACTTACTCAATTCCCAATCTGGGGGTCGGGCACTACGACGTCACGGTGGAAAAACAGGGGTTCTCTGCACTCCGCTTCCAACATATCGAGTTGACGGTCGCGCAAAATTTGACCTTAGACGGCAAGCTCGAGCTCGGGGCAGTTTCGCAGTCAATCGATGTCGCGGGAGCCACCGTTCCGAGTATCAATCTGGAAGACGCGCAGCTTAGTAACGTCGTTGATCAACGGCGTATTGTAGATCTACCTTTGATCACCCGCGATCCTTACCAGCTGGTATTGCTCTCGCCTGGAGCGCAGCAGACAACCAGCTCGTTGGGTGGATTCTCCGTGAACGGGCAGCGGGAGCGAAGCAACAACTTTCTACTGGATGGGACCGACAATAATGACGCGTCTGTACCAGGTATTCCGGGCGGTGTCAGCACAATCAACCCCGATTCGACACAGGAGTTCCGGGTGATTACGAACAACTTCCTGCCCGAATTCGGCCGGAATTCAGGTGCTGTGGTCGACATCGTAACCCGCAGCGGATCAAACCAGTTTCACGGGGCTGCCTATGAATATAATCGGGTGAACGCGCTGGCGGCACGCGATTACTTCAACCCCACACCTGAATCGCAAAATCCTTTTGTGCGCAATCAGTTCGGGGCTTCGCTTGGTGGACCCATCATCAAAGATAAAACCTTCTTCTTCGTGAACGGAGAATGGGATCGTTTCCGAACGACGCTCACCAACTCTGCTACCGTGCCCACCGCGGCCTTCAAAACCGGCATCTTCAACTACAGGGACCAGAACGGCGCCACTCAGCAGATCAATTTAGCGAACGCCGCTTCACCAAACAACGCGCTGGGTCTTCCACTTGATCCAACCTTACAAAAGGTTTTCGCACTCTACCCGAACCCAAACGGACCGGCCGTCGACAGCATCAGGGGTATTTATTTCTTCCCAACAAGCACGCCGCAGGATACCGGCAATCTGACCTTCCGTTTGGATCATCATTTCAGCGACAAGTACAACGTCTATGCGCGTTATATCTACAACGGCCTGACGAATGGAAACTCCCTCGATGAAATTTTCCCGGGTGTGGGCGGCGTTGCCACCAGCCAACAGAGTCAAAATGGTTCCTTCAATTTCGTTGCCGCGTTCCGTCCGAACCTGGTGAACGAATTCCGTTTCGGCTTGAACCGAACGGACGACCTCTTCACCTGCAACGGCCAACGTGTGATCGATAAGAATAGCGCCCTCGATCCATTCGGCTATGGAACAGATTACAGCTTTCTCTTGTCGACGAATGGGCCGACTATTTCCGATTTCGGCTGTAGCGCATTGGGAGACAGCAACGGTCAGTTCCGACGTGCCGGAACATGGCATTATGTCGACCAATTATCTTGGGTAGCCGGCAAACACAACGTGAAGGTAGGCGGCGAGTTTCGTTACGTATACGACAACGGCTACGACGCTTTCGGGGCCAGACCGACGGTCGACTTCCGGGCATTTGGCTTTTTCGGTGTACCCATCGTAAACTGCAGCGGCCCGTGCGCGAACGACGAAACACTTCAGACACTGTCGGCTGCTCTATTAGGCGTACCCGGAGTTCAATCGCAAACACAATTCTTTAACGCGCAAGGCCAGCGCACGTCGAATGATTTCAGACGGTTCGTTCAGCGCGAATACGGTTTATTTGTTCAGGATTCCTGGAAGATCCGCCCCTACCTGACACTTGATCTCGGGCTGCGGTACGAACTGGATCAGCCCCCCTATGAGCGAAATGGGAATCTTTCGAACCTCCTGTACCAGCAGGCGTCAGACCCAGCACCCATTACCTTCCAAACCGTTGGAGTTGGAACAGGAAGAGAGGCTTTCTACGGCTATCCGTACAATTTTGAGCCCCGAGCGGGACTTGCATGGGACCCGTTTCACGATGGCAAGACGTCCTTCCGGGCTGGCTACGGCATATTCCACGATCGGGTGTTTGGAAACCTCTTTACGAATTTAAAGGGTGATCCGCCCTTTGTAGCAGGCATACAGAACTTTCCAAATCAGAACTATCCCAGTGCGCCCATCGTGACACTTGGCAATCTGGCACCACCGGCGACGCAGCCTGCTCCATCTGCAAGCGTGCCGGACGGATCGTTGCTAACCGGAATTACCATTCTCGATCCAAAACTTAGAAATCCGTATACGCAGGCCTGGAATGTTGGGATACAACGCCAGCTAGGGAACGAAATGAGCATAGAAGTGAACTACGTGGGTTCGGGTACCCACCGGCTATTCCGCTCAGTGGATGGAAATCCGCCGCAACCCTCCTTAGTGGCGGCTGCGCATGCAAATGGTACTTTGCCGTTGAACGTCTCCGGAGGCTCACTACGGCTCGGACCTGACAGCGGTCTCCCTCAAGTCACCGGCAATCTTGCCTTAGATGAACCGATTGTCGTCAAGTCGATTGGAAACGCCACTTACAACGGCTTGCAAACCGTGTTCAACAAGCGGTTCAATCGCGGAGTGCAATTCCAGGCAGCCTACACCTGGTCGCATGCAATCGACGACGCCGCTGATCCCTTAGTCGCGGGTCAGGCCGGCAATCGCAACGTCGCGCGAAATTCCTTCAACCTGAGGGAAGAGCGCGGTTCTTCCGATTATGATTTGAGACACCGGTTAGTCGTTAACTACGTGTTTGAGCTCCCGTTTGGGGCTGGACATAGCCATTTCAACCACGGATTTGCAGCACGAGCGCTGGGTGGTTGGGAACTCTCGGGCCTCTCCACTTTTCAGAGCGGACGTCCGTTCGATATCTATAGCGCGCGTGATTCGGAATACACCGGGTTGAGCAATCGTCCCGATCTGACCGGGGATCCGGCTATTCCTGCCGACGCCCCGAGAAATCAGACCGGGCCTCCACTGAGTGCCTTTTCTGTGCAGCCATTCGGTAGACCGGGAAGCCTGGGCAGAAATACTTTCACCGGCCCCAGGTACTATGACACCGACCTGAACTTAGTCAAAAACACCCACATCACGGAACGAGTGAATCTGCAATTCCGGGCTGAAGTTTACAACGTGCTTAACCGAATCCAATTCGATCAGCCTGGGGCGTCGGGTGACACCCTCGCTTCGCCCGATACATTCGGGCAATCTCTGTCGACCATCACGCAGCCGGATGGCACAACTTCCGCGAGACAGATTCAGCTTGCTCTCAAGCTCCTGTTCTGATGTCGATACATTAGGTTACAAAGATGTCTTTCGGCCTTGACGGCGCTTCCGGTACTGCGGCCTCGTTGCCGCCGCCATCACCTGGCCCGAGATGCTCGATAGGCGCGAAGCGGACCGCAAACCCGTTTCGCAGGAGCAGAATATTCGGTCTGCTGGTTGCGTTCGTAGTGAGCGGCATGGCCTACGGTGAGAGTGTGCAGGACTGGATCGCAAAGGGAACAAGCGCTTACGCGCAACTTAAGCTCGACGAAAGTGCCGCGAATTTCAAAAAGGCAGTCGCGGTCGATCCCCGTTCGGGCCAAGCACGGCTTTGCTACGGCGTGATCTCTCTTTTCCTCTATCAGAATGCAATCGGTGAGGCGAGCTCGCCATCAGTTCGGGATGATCAACAAACCCCTTCGCAAGAAGACTTTGATGCCGAGGCGCGACGTGTACGCAGGGTAGTGCCGGAAGTTAACAGGACGCTCGGCAAGCAGGCAGAAGAGAACTTACGGCAAGCATTGCAAATCGACCCGCATAATTTGGTTGTGAAAGAGTATCTGGCAGCGCTTTACTTCTGGTGGCGCGATGCGGAGGAGGACCGTTCTGGAGGTACATATCCGTCTCGTCTTGACGATGCACATCGAATATACGAGGAAATAGTCGCAAGCGATTCGCGGAACAAATCAGCCAATTATATGTTGGGCGTGATCGATACGGACAAGGCATTCCGACTAGTCCAGAAATCGGGGCGTTACCCGCGACCGCTGGAAAATACTCAGGCGCGCTCGGTGTTAGCCGCTGAAATTTCACCGCTCGCGGCAGAAGCGGCGAAAGTCTTGTCACTCGCGATCGAGATCGATCCTAAGGACTGGTTTCCGATGAGCTACCTGATGCGAATGAAATCGCTGCAGGCGTACGCTGCACCCACCGAGGAGGAAGCGAGAGAGGCGAAGAGCGATGCCGACTCGTGGCTTCGCAAAATACGATCCTTCCCCGGGATGGAACCAAGAGCGCTGGGACAGAACTCGTCTTCGAGTGATGACGGCGTTCTGGTGTTCGACCGCCGGCCTGGCCCAGTACCGATTCCGCCTTTTCCACCCGATCCGAAGCAGATGCTCGTTCCAGGTATGCCACCGCCGCCGCCGGGTGGATCACCGATAAAATAAGTGACGCCGGGCGGCGCAGTCCAGGCTTTTGCGCCCTTGGGTCCCGGATCGAGATCGGGTCGCTCGAAGATCCAGTCGTCCCGCTTGGTATTGAACATCGGAGCCCGGGTTTCATTCCACAGGAGAGATGATTGTGCAGGACGAACAGACAAGCGAAGCTCTGAAAACACTGGCAAGCGTCGGCCGCCGGTGATGTAGACGCGGAACACGAAATCTATGCTGACGATGTCATTTGTGACTATCTATCCTCAGTCAGGCGAACGAATCCTCGGACGGAGCAATTTGCAGGCGCTGCGGAGCCATCATCCGGGCAAGCCGTCTCGTTTTAACGTCAGGCGAGTTCTCGGAAAAGATGATCTCTGGATCACGGAATACACAATCACATACCAGGGGCGGACGGCATACACAGTGAGCATTATGGAATTCCGTAATGCTAAGGTCATGTACGAGACACAGTATCCTGCGGATCCATTCGAGGCGCCCTCTTGGCGGAGTCGATGGGTCCAGCAAATCACGTGAGCGCACACCGGCACGATGCGTGAACTCGACGTCTAAGCAACGATGAACCAATTACATCAGTGAAGGAACACAATTATGCGCCATGATCTCGTACCCGGAAGCGCTTTCCCCGACTATCAATTACCCGACCACACAGGCACATCACGCAAGCTCAGCGAACTCCAGGGCGATGATCCACTGATCCTAACGCTTGCACGCGGCCACTACTGCCCGAAAGAACACCAACAGCATTTGGATCTTGCTGCGTTTTATCCAAAGATCGCTGTGGCATACACCCAGATTGCCACGATTTCCACAGATGTCCACCACACTCTCCAGGAGTTTCGGGCGTCGGTCGGCGCACAATGGACCTTCCTCTCCGACCCGGAAAGAACGGTTCAAAAGGACCTTGACATCGCAGAGTACACCGATCCGGAGAATAACCCGATGATTCCGCATACTCTCGTGCTCAAGCCCGGACTCATCATCTACAGCATTTACAACGGCTACTGGTTCTGGGGTCGGCCTTCCGTCTTCGACCTGTGGCACGACCTGCGCGCGGTGATGAGCGAGGTCCGCCCTGACTGGGATTTGAGCGCCCCTGGACTTCGTGAGGCCTGGAACGCAGGCGACTTGTCGGTCTTCCATGGATGGAACAAGGGCACAAAAGCAATTTAGTCACGTATGTTGGCCCCCAAGGCCGAGGGGCAAAGGCCCCCACCCACGGGCTTGCGGGGAGTCGGACTAGCCGTGAGCCAGCAGCGCGTCGTGCTGAAGTGCCAAGTAGCGGTGCACGTCTGAGATGACAACGGAGCCTTCCCCTACCGCCGAGGCAACGCGCTTCACGGAGGTGGTTCGCACATCGCCGACCGCATAAATGCCGGCAGTGTTGGTCGCATAAGGAGTGCTGTCAAATCCTTGCGCGCCGCCCGTGATAACGAAGCCCTTCTTATCGAGCGCAACGACACCTTCCAACCACGAGGTGTTCGGTTGAGCACCGATCATGACAAACAGGTCTTCGATGCGCTTGGTGGTCGTCGACCCATCCCGGCGATCCACCCAAGTCAGTTGTTCCAGATGGGATCCGCCTTCGAGTTCGGTGATTTCACTTCCGGTCAGGATCGTGATGCGCCGCGATTGTTCGATTCGCGAGAGAAGATATTGGGACATGGTGGCCCCAAGTGATTCACCGCGGATCATAAGGTAGACGTGACTCGCAGTCTGCGAAAGAAACAGAGCAGCTTGTCCGGCAGAGTTGCCGCCGCCGACAACAACCACCTCTTTATCCCGACAGTAGGCCGTTTCCATGCCGGTCGCTGCATAGTAGATGCCTTGATTCTCGAGTCTCTCAAAGTTCTCGAGCGGCAGCTTCCGGTATTGAGCGCCGGTTGCGATGATGACTGCTCGTGCGCATAAAGAAATGCCGCCTTCGAGGGTGATCTTGTGCACATCAGCATCGAATTGCAGGGTCACAGCCTCGCGGGAGATCGCAAAACGAACGCCGAACTTCAGGGATTGCACAAAGGCACGGTTCGCCAGCCTTTGCCCGGAGATGCCGGTTGGAAAGCCGAGATAGTTTTCGATTTTGGAACTTGTACCCGCTTGTCCTCCTGGCGCGATGCCTTCAATGACCACCGTTGAGAGCCCCTCGGAGGCGGCGTAGACGGCTGCGGCAAGACCCGCAGGTCCGGCGCCCACCACGGCAACGTCGTAGATGATGCTTTTGTCCGGCAGCTCTGAGATGCCGAGTTCGTCGGCAAGCGTGGCGACCATGGGTCGATGTAATACGCGGCCATCACTGAAGACCACTGCGGGCCACGCGCCATCACCCGGCGATAGCGTCGGAGAGACACTTTCGTATCCTTCTACGGAACTCACGTGATAGGGATAGCCATTGCGACCGAAGAACCGCTGCAGCTTGAGGGTTTCGGCGTCGCCTTCGTGCCCGATCAACGTCACGCCCACTTTGGCTTGGGACGCGAGGCCGATGCGTCGCCAGATAAAAGCCTGCAAAATCAGGTTCGCGATTTCGCCTTCGGACCGCATGAGGCGGCGAAGGTCGCCACGTTTGACGCGCAGGAATGCACTTGGAACGGTGGCGCGTGCGGCGATAAGCGACGGTTGATCGTTCAGCATGTTGAGTTCGCCCGTGAATTGATTGGGACCTAGATCAGCCACGGTTTCGCTCGTGTTCTCTTCTTCGCCCGTGTAGATACTGACGTTACCTTCGAGTACGACGAACATGTCGGTCCCGCGCTGGCCACGAGAGTAAATCGTCGCACCGGCGGGTTCCGTGACCTCCGACGCATAGGCGCGAATGTTTTCGATCATGGTGTCAGTCAGAAGTGGGAAGGCCATCTCCGGGCGGAAGGCCGGAAAGTCGAGGGAAGCCGAAGGGTCGGTGAATGCGGTCGCCATTATCCTATTTTGGCGGTTGGACGTGGACGGGTTATGGATTCCCATTTCCCTTCAAAGACGCTGTACTTGAAAAGCTGCAAATGCTGTCCGTTGTAAGACATCCTCCTTGGTCGCGAAGAATAGATCTTCGTTTGACTAAAGCCATGGCGCACCCGGTGAATGGTGGTCGGTTTAGAGTCAATTGTCAGCCCTCGGCAATGGCAGCAATCGAAACCTTCAGTCCCGGAACTTTAGCAGGAAGCTTGGCGCCTTGCCGACCGGGTGGGTTCACCGGGAACCACTTTAACCACTCTTCGTTCATGCCTGGAAAGTCGTCCTCTTCGGCCAGCACGACAGTCGCACTTACGATCTTGTCGAGGGAGCTGCCCGCTTCCTCTAAGATGGCCGCGACATTCGTGAGGCATTGTCGAGTTTGTTCTTGAATCGTCGTGCCTCTGATTGTGCCGGCCTCAGGATCATGGGGTGCGGTGCCTGAAACGAATACCAAGCCAGCAGCTTTGACTGCTTGGCTATAGGTTAGCGGGGGCTTTGCGGCCCTCGCCGTAAACACAATCTGTCTCGCCATTGGATCTCCTTATCTCGAATTGTCCCTTAAAATTTCCGCTCGACCTTAGTGGGCATTGGCGAGTCACGAGGGTATGGTGACTGGATGGCCAATGAGTGGCGTTAGGATAGCCTTGACGCTTCGAATCTTCCTGCCGAGTTCGAAGGGATTCGCGGGAGACTCAGGTCGGCTGGTTCGAGTAACCGATTACTCGTGTTGAAATGGACCCGCAAACCATCTCATCCCTGCGAAGCATGTCATCTTTCAGACCCAGGAGCGCCGTATGCTTACCCTCGTTCTAGCTGCAGCCTTTTTTACTCCAGCCAACGACGCCGGCACAATCACACAGGCCGAGCTCGTCCGCCGCACCCAGACTCTTTACGATGCCGTAGCACCGGGGAACAAAGCCCCCTGGCAGCAGTGTCTCGCCGACGACGCCATCATCCACGACGAGAAAGGCGGTTCTTATACCAAGCGCACCTTTCTTGCCACGGTCGATCCATTGCCGCCCGGCTACTCCGGCCAAATCACAGTTACGCATCCGGAAACTATATTCGCCCCTGGCGTTGCCATCTTTAGCTACGACGCAGAAGAAGTCGAGACTGTCTTCGGCAATCGTATGACCGCGCGCTATCACCAGACCGATACGTGGCTGTACCGCAACCATTCCTGGCAGATTGCTGCCAGCCAAGTCATGCGTTACTACGAAGATCCTGCCCGCAGCGCCATCAACCCGGCCGTGCTTTCAGACTATGTGGGCACTTATGAACTGGCTCCCGGCAACCAATTGACTGTCACCACGCGCGATGGCCGGCTCTTCGCTAAACGTGGTGCCGGTAATCCCGTTGAGCTTATCCCGGAGTCGCCTGACATGTTCTTCCGTGCCGGGATCGAAGGCCGCCGTCTCTTCCATCGCAATGCCGACGGCAAAGTGGATTTGCTGATCGATCGCCGCAACAACGAAGACATGCTGTGGAGAAGAATCAGCTAAGCGACCGCCCGTCGCACCTCTACGCCGCCCGAACGATCAGCCCGGAAAGGTTCAACCGGGGCGAGCACACGGCCACGCCAGGCTTCGACTACCAGCCTCGATTACGGTTGTCCCGTGCGCGGTGACGTCAGAAAGTCCGCGGCTGTGGTCGCACAAGCTTGGTGAATTCTTCAGAAAGGGAAGGGCGTCGAGAACGGAATTAACCAGCAGCTCGGACGAGGAAACTTTTGGGAGGGGGCGAGGGATCCGCCCTTCACCCCAGGGGGTAGCTAAGGGAAAGGAGGGCAGAAGGAGTAGCGGGTAATCCCGTTCGATCGCGGCACCTGAAGAGAGGAAAAGAATTTGTCGCTCTTTTCACCCGCCCCGATGCAGGGGAGTGTGACGATGTCTCAGGCGGCGCCGCGGGTGTTCCACAGGTTGACGCTCGAGAACAGCGTGCTGATCGATCCGCCCTCGTGAATGGATCGGATTGCGCTGCCGAGTAGCGGCGCCACCGAGAGTGTCCGGATCTTGTGGCACTGTGCGGCCTGATCGCGATGAGGAATAGAGTTTGTCACGACCAGTTCCTTCAGCGCAGACGCATTGATGCGCTCTACTGCCGGATTCGAAAGAACAGCATGCGTCGCGCAGGCGGACACCGAGCGGGCACCGTTTTCGAGCAAGGCGCTGACTCCCTTCACCAGTGTTCCTCCCGTGTCAACTAAGTCATCGACGATCAGGCAATCGGTTCCCGCTACTTCACCAATAATGTTCATGACTTCGGCGACGTTAGCTTCCGTTCGTCTCTTGTCGATAATGGCGAGTCGGCAGTCGAGGCTTTTGGCAAAGGCGCGAGCGCGTTCGACACCACCAGCATCGGGAGAAACGATCGTCAGATCTTCGCGTTGATAAAGTCTGCAGAAATAATCGAGCATCACCGGAGCTGAAAACAAATTGTCTACTGGGGTGTCAAAAAAACCTTGAATCTGGGGCGCATGCAGGTCGAGCGCAAGGACGCGGCTGGCGCCCGCGCGTTCGAGCAAACTTGCAACCAGTTTCGCCGAGATCGGCATACGCGGCCGGTCCTTGCGGTCCTGCCGAGCGTATCCGTAGTAGGGTAAGACAGCGGTGATTCGATCGACGCTCGCCCGTTTGAGCGCATCGGTAATAAGCAGCAGTTCCATCAGATGCTGATCGACAGGAGTGCAGGTGGGTTGAACCACGAACACGTCGGCTCCGCGTACGTTCTCTTGGATCTGCAGATGTGTCTCACCGTCGGCAAAGCGGCGGATCATAGCGTTGCCGAGGTTCATGCCAAGCGATTGACAGATCTCCTGGGCCAGCGGAACGTTGGCCGTTCCGCTAAAGATTTTGCAGTCGCTGCTCAACATCGGACGAGTGGTCTCGGGGAACATATCGGAAGTGTATTTGTGCATAGAATCTCAAGACTCAACGGGAAGTAGACGGACCAAAGGACATCTCGCCGAAAGAGGAAGAGCCGTTCCGGGTCGGCGATTGGACTGTCGCAGGCTCATAGGACTGAGACATTTCGAGATACAGAAACAGCAGGAGACAGAGAATGCCACAGAGGGGCAAGGATTGCAGCATGTTCAGAAAGGGCTTATTGGCGAAGACGTTCAGAGGACTCCACGAATTTCCAAGCAACACAAAGCTAGCGGCGAGCAGCGCCGGATGCCGGAGGCTGCGCAGCTTTCCGGCGAACCAGGCGTACACGGCGATAAGGATTCCGTAGTGGTGGTTCCAGGCGATGGGGGAGGCGAGCGTCATGGTGAGCGCAGCAAGCGAAAAATCGGTGATACCGCCGCGATCGCTGAAGCGCAAAGGCAGAAAAAGACAACTGAGCGCCAGGGCGGCGGAAGTGAGCAGCGTGAGCCCGTAGACCCACGGATTGAAGGCCGGGAAAGAATGGTTCGAAAATTCCAGACCATCGCCATTCAAGAACAGCCGGTTCAGGAACCCGTTCATTGACAAGTTGTGGCTGTAGGCCTCGCCGTGCCGGCTCATGAATGACATTACCGGCAGGTAGCGGACGTGGTCGTGCCAACCGAAAATCGCGATGGAGCAGGCGAAGCCAAGACTGACTACCACGAGCGAGGCGATCAAGGGGCGGAACTTCTTGCGAAGCAGGAACCAGCACAGAAAGAGACCGGCTTGGGGCTTGAAGAGAATCATCAATCCGATAAGGACTCCAGCGGCGCGCTCGCGCCCGGCAAGCCAGCAATAAAGAGCCGCAGAGAAGGCCAGCGTGAGAAAGACCTGGACCTGGCCAAGACTATAGGCCTTCATAAGCGGAAAGAAGGTCAGGGCGGCGAGGACAGCCCCGGATACGAGAACGAAGTGTCCGCGGCGATTCTCGAGCGGTTCTGAATTGCCCAGGCTGCGAAAGAGAATCCGACAGCTGATGACAATCGTGGCAACGATGGCCAGCCACGAAAGAACATTCAGCAAGACGAGTATGGACGTTTCCGGGATACCGAGCCGCTGGAGTGCATAAAGCGGGACGAGGGATGGCAGCGGGTATTGAAACTTGACGTGCTGAGTGAAGAAAACGGTGTCGTAGATCGGCAGACCATCAACTCCAACTTTCAACGCCTGCAGCATGGGACCCCAGGAATCAGTAGCCTGGTGGCCTTGAAAAAAATAGAGGCTGAGTATTGTAAGGCTATTGCCGACACTGCCGTGGGACAGCACACCGATCCGCAGAAGCGCGAAAGAAATCGCGAGGAGAATGATATTAAGAATAATTCCGTAAAGAAAAACAAATCGAAGCAGCGACTGTGGAAAGTTCGGTGTTGCGCGAACGCGCAGCATACTGGAAATGGATTTAACGTGAATCATAAAGTTTGCGCAGACATGGGGCTAACGGGCTTCATAGAGAACCCAGTGTTCGGACTCCCCGACCACTCGGAAGCGCTCCGACAACAAGGGACGCGCATGCGCGAGCAGCACATCGGTGCGCGCTCCTTCGAAGTTCGACTTTGAATATAGGACCAAAGCAGCATCCCCTAACAGCTGTGCCGGTTCCGGCAAATGAAGCTCAGTGAAATTTGTTCCGTAATCGAAGAAAGTAGACCCGCCGCGGGCTGGCGGTCGTAGCAATGCATAAGCGAATGGGTTAGAGAAGCAGAGGCACGCGATTTTACTCTCCCCGCTGGAGTGAGCACGCAGAAGGTGAAGACCTTCGTTGACGAATTGGACGTAAGGGCGACCGTTGTTTTCGGCGCGATCGGTGCCCGTGGGATCGGCATGATCTTCGAACCGGAGAGATTGGAGTAGCGGCGCATCGACCGCAAACGATTGGTCTGGGCCCGAGCGGGCGCGGGAACGCTCCATGGCGATCATCCCCCAGGCGTTGATGGTGCCTGCGATGGAAGGCAGAGCCACTAGCAGCGCAATGCCGACCGTCATGAGCGAAAGCACCAACCCGTCAGCGGCATGGTCACCGTTTGCCGACTGTTCGGAGCTGCGGCTGCCAAGAGACGGACGAGGGCGGCCAACGAGCCGCTGCGCCAAAAGAATGGTCGCAAACACCGTCAGCGGAAAGCCGGCGCGTTGAGTGTTCGAGCAGGCAAGCGTAACATCGCACGCCAGCACGAGACCGGCAAAAGCAGCAATGCCGACAAGCGGTTGCCGAGCGAAGCGGCCGCCGAGCGATGTGCGTGTGAGCGCGGCCAGACCGGTGATAAGACAGAAGCCGGTGATTTCAGTCATGTTCCGGGACAGCGAACGTACGGCTCCATGGCTGTTTGCGAGACGGGCGCCGCGGGCCAAGCCAGCGAGGACAACGTCGCGGAACATGGCGGCAAAATCCCAGTGCAGGTAAGCACCGAAAGCCGCCGCGGGAATGGCCACGCCGACGGCTAATCCTGCCAGACGCGGCCGCCGTAATGGCATGAGAACAGCACCGGCACCGATGACCCCAAGTGCTACGACGAAGTAGTTCATCTTGAGAAACAATAGAAACGCGGCGGCGGCGCCGGTGGATAAGCCGCCGAGAAAATCGTGGCGCGCGCTGTGCTCACGGGAAGGACAGAACTGCTCGAGCAGAATCAAAGAAACGAGTACGTAGCCCAAGCGGTTGTATTGCATGGCGTAGCTGGACAGATAGAAAACTTCACCCAGCGGGAAAGGAGCCAGCCACAAAAGCGTCAAATAGAGGACCACCAGGATGGCGGACCACGCCGCGAGGCGGCTGCGGGCTACTAAAAATCCCCAAATGCCCAAAATCGCACCAAGAACCGCAGTGGTGGAAACGATGCCTTCAGGGCGGAGGTGGCGAGCGGCGAGCCCCGCGGCCGCTGCGAGATAAGCCACGGGTCCGAAACCGCTATAGAAATCGACGTGCGGGCGCTGGCCGTTCAGTACCCGCCAGGCGCCGTCGAACAAGATGAAGTTGTCATGACCGAAGGCGGTAATGTGCGGCAAGCCAGCCGATAAAGTCAACAGCGATCCTAGGGCGATGGCAGCCATACAAGCGAGCAGGCAGGCGAGCGACGAAGCCGGCAGGGTAAGCAGGCTCGCCACCCAAGCTGTGCCCGGATTGACGGCGGCCCCGTAACGGGCGGGTGGAAGCGCTACAGAACCAGCGGCTGTAGCTTCGGCGGCCGGATGAGACGCGCTTCGCGGACTGGTAGCTGCTTCCGGGCTCGAGACTGGAGCTATAACGCGCATAGAACGCAGGCGCCCACGAGTGCGCCGATCACTCGGCTCGACCGGTCTTTGAATGCAAAGACGATCGGGTCGTCGGTCATGGATCCGCGGTTGGTCAGGATCAACATACGGCTGCTCCAGTAGGTGAGCAGGATACATACAATCCATAGCGGCTCCGCATGGTGATAGAGCTTCAAAACGTCAGGAGTGTTCAGATACAAAGCCAGCACGAGAACTGAAAGATAGAGTGCAGCACTGGCAAAGGACTGCACGATGCCGAGGTCAGCAGCTACATAGGGGCGCCTGCCCATGTGCCCGGCGCCGCTGGTCTCAGCGCTCTTAAGTTCCGTCAACCGCTTCAGCAAGGCCAGCCCAAGAAAGATGAACATAGCGAAAGCCAGTGTCCAGATAGATACGTTGACCGAAGTGGCAACGCCGCCGAACAGAATTCGGAGGGTGTATAGGAATGCCAGGATAACGACGTCGAGGCAAAGCACCTGCTTGAGACGAACAGAGTAAGCAAAGTTCAGACAGGCATACAGGCCCAGTAAACCGCATGCCAGGCGAGGCAATAAAGCCCCCAACCCGATGACCGCAGCCAGGATAAGTGCCAGAGCAACAAAGCCGGAGCCAATGGACAAGTCTCCCGAAGCGAATGGCCGACGGCGTTTCCTGGGATGGGCGCGGTCAACTTGGATATCCACAAGATCGTTGAGAACATAAAAGGCCGAAGCGCAGAGTGAAAATGCCAGAAACGCAAGCGCTGCTTGGAGCAGCCGAACCGGCTGAAGTTGGTGGCCGAGCATCATCGGCACGAAAACCAGGACATTCTTCGACCACTGATACACCCGCAGTTGTTTGACCCAGGCGCGCCACGCGGAGGGGTGCGACTCGAAGGAAGCTTGAATCTGCACATGCGCCTGCTCAAGAGCCGAAGTCACGCCGCGCGACGTGTCAACGGTGATGGCGTTGGCGCACGCAGACCAAATAGCAAGGTCGGCACGGGAATCGCCAGCATAGATGAACGGGCGTTCGCCCACCAGCGCGCGGATCGCTTCAAGCTTTCTGGATCCTTTCAGGTTTTCGGTGTCGCTGCTGGCGACGACGCGATCAAAGATGCCGCAATGGTCGGCGATGGTCTGCGCCTGCGAGTGATGAGATGCAGTAGTGAGCCAGATCTCGCAGCCTTCCTGTTTGCGCTGCTTGAGATAAGCGAGTAACGGCTGGTTATACGGCAGCATGCGAGCATTGCCATGCCAATACGACCCGACCTTGGCTTTAAGGAACGGACGTCCTTTCAGGAGCCAAAAAGGCAGCAGAAACATAAGCAGCGGGTTGGCACAAACAGCCGCGAGTATCGACTCGGCAAGCATGTCGGTCCGGAGGAGCGTACCGTCCAGATCAACACAGATGAGAGAGGGATCCTCGACTGCGGCGGGCGCGCCACCACCGCCGGCCTCACGGGTCAGAATGGACCCTGGAGGACGGGATGCATCGAGCCGAACAGGTTTATTGAGAATGGAGGTTTTTGGCATTAATAGGCTCCCTTGCGGCCAAGTACAGCGCCGACGGTGCGGATAAGAATGTAAAGGTCTAGCCAGACGGACCAGTTGCGGGCGTAGTATTCGTCGAAAGCGACGCGCTCGTTATAGGTTGTGGAGTTACGGCCGGACACCTGCCAGAGGCCAGTAATGCCGCCGGGCACTTGGTTGTAAAAGCGAAACCCGGCCCCATAGCGGATAACTTCGGCTTGCACGATGGGGCGCGGACCGACGAGGCTCATCTCGCCACGAAGAACATTCCAGAGCTGCGGGAGTTCATCGAGACTGGTTTTGCGCAGGAGACCACCGAGACGGGTCACGCGTGGGTCATTGCGCAGCTTGTGGTCGCGCTCCCATTCGGCTCTCAGCGCAGGATCGCGCTCGAGATGCTCGGCCAGGACCTGGTCGGCATCTACGCGCATGGTACGGAACTTGTAAGCGCGAAACTCGCCGCCGCGTCCCTTCAGGCGTTGCTGATAGTAAAACATTGGACCGGGGGAATCGAGCCGGATGAGCGCGGCGATGAGGACAGCGAGTGGCATCACGAAGATCGCGATGATTACAGTCAGCGCGAAATCAAAGCAGCGCTTGGAAACACGGTTATAAGCAAGCAGGGGACGTTGGCAGATTTCAAGCCCGAGAGAGTTCCCAACCGCTTTGGGAGTGATCTGGAGATTCGAGCTCCCAGTGAACAACTCAGGGATCACTAGAATGCGTGAGAAGCCGGCGGTCACGCGGGCTAATTCGTCGGGGTTTCGATTTCCGTCTTGCGTGACTACGGCATAGGCACCCGGCGTGATCGGACATGATTCGAAATCGGCGAAAGCAAGTGTGGGCAGTTTAGTGGCGAAAGACTCCGGTTCGCCTTCGTGGTAAATGATGGCGGTTGGCTTCAGACCGAGATGCGGGGTCCGCAGCATGAATTCGGCGATGCGGCTTCCAGCGTCCCAGGATCCGAAAATCACAGCTGGATAACCCCACCAGGCCCGGTTGCCGAACAGAAACCGGGTGAGCACGCGCAAAAGGGGGATAAGCGCAGCACTGAGGGTAATCGCCAGAAACAATGTCGGCTCAGTGGGGGATTGGGCGCCGCGCATCGAAAAGGTGGCGATGCTGAGGAACAGGAACACCACAGCCGAACACAGGCTGCACCGGCGCAGTTCTTCGGGTGGCGCGAGCGCGATGCCCGAGTAGAGACCAACCGCGGCGAACACGGCCCAGAAAACACAAACGAAGGGCAGCAGATAGAAATAAGTACCCACGTGGACAGGGCTGTAGACCAGCGCTTTGCAGCCGACACTGATGGCAACCGCAAGGCTCAGTGCTAAACCGTCTGAGCACATCAGAATTAAAAGCATCCAAGTCGATCGGAGGGCAGGCAAAGACAGGGCGCGCGTACGCGATGTAATGGAAAGTTCAGCAGTGCCGTTCATGGAGTTACCTTCAGCCGTTGAGAATCCAACGGTGCAGTGACTTTTTGGAATGGAAGATGTGGATCAGAAAACGCCGAGAGCAGTTGCTTGGTTTTCGCTACCCAACGCGGTTCAAACCAGCGCGTTACTGCGAGCGAGACAACCAGCAGGAGTAGCAGGTAGCAAGGAAAAAACCAGGGTGAGCTAATGGCATTGCCGGCGGTGGCATGTCCGCGTGTGGTGAACAGATAACTCGCCTTGGCCACCACGAAAACCGGGTATTGCAGGATGTAAACCGCGTAGCTGGCATTGCCGAGGGTGTCAAAGAGGCGGGAATCGAGAAGGCTGATTCCTACGTTATTTCCAGAAGCGGTTCCTAATAGAAGCGCGATGAGTAGAGGCAGTGCAAGACCGTTGTGAAGAAGCGGAAACGGCAGGCCTTTGGCGAAGAAGGCGACGACCAGCAGACCCGCAGCAGCGCTCCAGAACAGAAGGTTGCCGGGACCGCCACGCAATGCCGGGGCGGTCATCCGATAGGTACGACTCAAAGCGACACCGGCTAAAAATTCACCTAAGTGAAAAAGTGGGCTATGTTTCAAGAAGCCGAGCCATCCGTTGACGTCGAGCCGCGAGTTGGTAATATCGCCAAAACCGCCATTTACGACGTTGGCGAAGTTTCGAAGACCGTCTGGATTAAACCAGCAGTAAGCTACGGGCGGCGCCAAAGAAATAACCGTGAAGGCCGTGATCCACAGCACACAGGTGCGTAGCTTGCGCCCGGCGAAGCAACTGCAGGCGGAGGGAAAGAGCAGATAGAAGAAGACCTCAACGGACACAGACCAGCCGGGATAATTCCATGCCATGGCGATCGACGGCACCAGCGATTGGAGCATAAGAGGCGTCAAAATGATGGCCAGGATGGTGTGAGACACACCAATCCGAGTGGTCTGCAGGAGAAAGCTGGGCAACGAGAGCAATAGGGCAAACAGGAAGAGCGGCGTCACGCGAGCCAGGCGCGCGACGTAGAACTTGCGCTTGGATAGGGGGCGATCTCCGTACGAGAAACCGAGTACGAAGCCGGAAAGCAGGAAGAACATGCCCAGGCAGATGGGAGCGCCAAACACCAAGCGGCTCAATGGAAAGGAGCTACCAGCGGGGGAAGGCAACCCGAAGTGATAGATCACGACCCAAATGGCGGCAATGAAGCGGAGTCCGTTAACGCCGGCCAGCCGAGAACCGGTCGTGTAGGTGGCCGGTGTGACTGGCGAAGCGGATGCGGCCTGGGAGACAACGACCTTTGCTGAGTCGTTTGGATGTAGGACGGGCATAGTTGTGAAAGGGCGCGTCAAGCAAGCCGCCGCGCAGCCCCAAAAAAGCTCAGGGTCTTGAAAAGAGAAGTGACTTTAGATCAGGCAAGAAGCTCGGTGGCAACCGGAGTCCCGGAAGCATCGGGGAGGCTGCGCCGCTGACGCAACCGGAGACAGAAAGCACTCACGATTAGAAAAGCGACTCCCGGGATGGCGCGCCCGCTAGCCCAGTAGAGACCTCGCACCACATCCACCAGACCCAGAAAAGCAACGGGGTAGAGGAGCTGTCCCCAAGCGCTGCGCCGGAGGAAGGAACGGTATAAGCCGCCGCAAATAGCTCCGATGACAAACCAGTGCAGCAATCCGCCGGGCAGTCCGAAATCCATGAAGGGAATCAGATACCCATCCGAGTTGTTGAACTCGGCGTTGACGCTGCGTTCGAGGATATCGAAGTACGCTTTCGCGCCGACGGGCGTTCCGAAGATATTGTCCATTAAATCCTTGAGGAGCGGAAAATTCCAGAGAAAATTTAGCGAGAAGAAAGGAGCATTCACCGGCCAATCGAGACGTTCAAGAAGGAAGGCTCCGTTGTTGAGAGCGGTGACGTAATAACCCGCCAGTCGGCAGCCGGCAAAAGTCCAAAACGAATATTCGGAATGACCGGCGTAGTAAGTGACCCACGAACGGAAGTATTCAAAGAACGCGAACAGGAAGTAGAGAACAACCGAACCACCGAGCGGAGCCAGTTCCAGAATGCGGCGACGAACTACTCCCTGAGCCCGCGGCACAACAGAGAATTGAATCGCTAGGGCGATGACCGGAACGACTAATTCAATGACGGCCAAGCGTTCACTGTTGAGCATGGCGCGCAAGATGGCGAGCCCAAAGATTGGGAGAAAAGAGAAGCGAATCTGTTTCCACTGGCCCTGCTGAATCAGAAGCATCCCGAGAATTCCGCAAGCCAGGCCGAACTGCGTGCACGTGGTGACGCCGGTGATGTTGCCGAGATATTGGGAACGCAGTTGTTCCGACAAACCGTGTTTGCCGGCGACAAAAGATAGCAAGATGTGAAGATTCAGCCCACGGCGCACGGCCATGCTGCCCCAGACGGCGTATCCGATTAGGCAGAGAACGACACCGATGTAATAGAGCCGGAACAGCAGCCGCGTGTCGAGGGACGCTGGGACGCCGGTGCTGCCGCCTCGGGGCCACCAGCCCGAAGGGCGCAGGCCGGGCACAATGGCCCCCGCGGCAAAGCAAGCGGCGCAGGCCAGAACAAGAAGTGCCGCCTGCACCGTAAAGTATTTGGGTGACCGCCAGAGAAGGTGATACATGTGGTCGGGCACCCATATCGCAGCTGCGGTGGCCATAACGGCCATGGAAACAAACAACAGCACCGGGTTGAGCCACCAGACGGATTGCGCTCGATTCACTAGCTTTCACTCCTGCCTGGCATAGCTTCGAGTGTGGCCAACTTTGGCTTTGTGTGGAGCTTCCAGAGATCGGTAGAGCTGATAACGGTAAAAACCATTCCGATACACACCAGCAGTTCGGCGGCAAGAACGGAGGCAGCCATTCCGACTTCTGCGAAACGGGGAGCGACCAGAAAGGCAACCGTTACATTAATCGCGCCGCCGACGAGGATGATGCGGTTAACAGCGGCGTCCCGGCCGAGCGGAAGCAACCACTGCATACCGGCCGAGTACGTCAGAGACAAGACAACAGGCAACGGAGATAGAATCCGCAGGACCGTAACTGCGCGCTCAAAGCCTCGGCCGGCCAATGCATGGATGAGCAGCGGGGCCGCTACATAGAGAGTGCCGCTAAGCACCAGACCCACCGCGGACATCATAGCGACACCGCGACGAGCCAGGCGGGCGGCACGGAGCGGTTCGGTGACCACCAGATGGCTGAGCCGCGGAAAGAGCGCATCGCGAATGGGATTGAGGAGACCGAAAACGGCTTTGCTAATCTTCTCGGCCACGGCAAAGTATCCAACCACCGATGGTGGCGCGAAGAGTCCGAGGATAAAGGCGTTGCCGACCCCATAAAGGCTCTCAGCACTGCGAAACACGAACATCGGCCAACCTCGCCGCAGAGCCGATACAAGTAACACATAGTCTGGGGTGTGCCAGGAGAAGAGGCGAATGGCGAGCACCAGGCCAGCCAGCGTCGAAAGCAACGACGCGCACGCCTGAATGGCTACTACCTTCCAAGCATCTTGCGGGTGGCACACAAAGACGAAGAGCGCACCCAGCGCCAGCAGTTTGCCGGTAACTTCGAGAGCCGCCGCCAAGCCCAGCTGCTCGAGCCCTTGGAAGAACCACAATGGCATGAACCCTTGAGCGACGGCATACAACAAGCCGGCGCCGAGCAGCAGCGGGTGGTCGTGCAGCACTGGCAGGAAAAAGGAAACGGTTGTCGCGATGGCCAGACCCAACAACGCCAACAGTGCCTGCGCACTCAGTACCCCCGCCATGATTCTGCTGCAAGCCGGACGCGAATGCCGATTCTGTGAAACCTCCCGGGTGGCAGAGATATTGAATCCGAATTCAATAAAAAGTGCTATCAACTCGCCTAGTGAGAGAACGAACGCCACCGTACCCCAACCGACCACGCCGAGAATGTGCGCCAGATAGGGAATGGTGATCAGCGGGATTACCTTCCGGCAAAACTGCACACCGTAGAGTGCGGCCGAATTCCGCATCACGGGATGCCTGACCAAAACCAGAAGATTGTTACGCCAGTTTTCCAAATCTACCTGAAATGTTAGAGTTTATGTCGTGCTTGCCTTAACGGGGGCAGCTTCTCCTTGCGGGAGATTGTTGACTTCTGTTTTCCTAGTCTGGCTCACCGCAGGTGTCGCCTGGAATTCCCAGATTTCAGAAATCAATGTCGTGGAACTGGGTGCTCGTAGGAACCGAACAGACAGCGCCGCGACCACAGAAGCGTTCCGCTCTGCACTCGCAAATTCATCGGCTCGGATTCGAGTTCCACCCGGCAATTACCTGATTGATAATTCAAAGGGCCCACTTACTGCGATCAACTTTGGTGGCGAGTTCAGCTTTGCCTCAGGAGCAAAGCTCTGGTTCACCGACAACACTCGTGCCGGCCTCTTATTCGTCGGCGGAACGGGGGCGAATATCACAGGATTGCGCGCCGACTACGTTTCGCCCCCAACCGTACGCCGCAGTCCCCACGAACAGCTAAAGTTCAGCGACACCATCAACACGCTGTTGACCGATACGATCGTGGAACACAGCCCCGCTGCCGGCATCCTCTTCTACAACTGTGTCCGTCCACGAGTGCAGCACGCCGTGGTGATGCATTCCCTGGCGGATGGCCTTCATTTTGCCAACTGCCAGGATGCCGAAGTGACCGACCTCAACACCGCCGATACCGGAGACGACGGTCTCGCGTTTCTCAACTACGCGAAGTACCCGGATAAAATCGGCGGCACAGCTAGCAATATCCACGTCCGGCAATCACAGGCGCGCGGCATCACCGTCGTGGGCCAGTCGAACATTGTCATCAGCAATTTCACAGTAGAGACAACAGCTGCCAGCGGTTTGCTTTGCGCCCGCGATTACAGCTACGACACCCGGATCCCGTCGAATGTTCTGTTTACTGACGGCCAAGTGACGAACGCAGGAGTCTTGGGCCCGGTGACCGCGAATCGCTATGGAATCGAGTTCAACGATCAAGTCGACTGCGAATTCTCAAACATTCAGGTGATCCGGCCGGCATCGAACGGAGTGGCCGGAAAGGCCCAAGCTGGGCGGGTAAAAGTGGACCATGTCGAAGTGGATGACGTTCAATCGGGATCGGGTTTTCAGTTTTATCAAACTAAGGACGTGATTCTCTCAAACTTGATCTCCCGCCGGACCCCGGGCTACGGTTTCCTGTTCCAGAGTTCCGCTCACGTGACGGCTCAACATATGACTGCGGTTGATGCCTCGCAAGCTAGTGATCTGAAACGGGCGATCTGGTTCGAGAACGGCCAGACGGTCGCCGCAGACGACATCTTGATCGAAAGCACAGCAGCTAATGCCGGGCGCATACTCGGCGCCTACCAGAAACCCGGCATTCAGCAATCGGGTGAAATCCGCGGCGTGCATACCGCCGATTGGCAAAAGGCGATTCCAATCGAGAGTAATTGCCCGGAGCTAAAGATCATACGCTAAGCCTTTGCTGATTACTTCACGAAGGCTAGGCCATAGAGGCCCATGCTGGTCCAACGGATGTAACGCTCGAGCTTGCTGCTGACATTCTGAGGCACTACCAGCATGTCGCCGGGCCGCAGCTCCGGATTCTCGTCCACCTTAGTGGGGGACAACATCGCTTTAAGATTCAGAACGCTGACTTGTGCGTACTCAGAGTTGTATTTCCGGACAAGAATGACCTGCGAATACTTCGATGAATCCTTAAACCCGCCGCTGACCGCAATGGCTTCGAGAGCCGTTACCGAGCCGCGCATGTCAAAGCGACCGGGATGTCCGACCTCGCCGAAAACCACGTAAGAAGGCCGCACGAAATCTTTCAGCAGGATGCTAACCTCTGGATCATGCAGGCGTTTGCCGGCTTTCTCTTTGATCGCGCCTTCCGCCTGGGGCACGCTCAGATCGCCCACTTTGACCGAACCGACAAACTGGAGGGAGATCATTCCGTCGGGCTGAACGGTCGTGGTGGTGTTGAACTCCGGAGTGTAACGATATTGAACTTCGACTGTGTCGCCGGGCTGCAACCGGTAGGCAGGATCGCGCGCCGCAAACTGTGGGTCGCTCGCTAGGAGGCCACCCGCAGAAAGTACCAAGCCACAGAGCAGAACGATTGACTGAGAAAATTTAGAATGCATGCTTCTCGACCTATACGAGGTTGTAGATAGAGTTAGGAATAGGATAGGTGCGCTTATTCAAAATGCAACCGGCTATTGCCAGTTTCGCCGTTGTGAGAACGCGTACTGCATGTTGGAGAGTGTGCTTGGGTGTCTCGCCGGCGGCGACGATCAAAATCGACGCATCTACATCAAAACCGATGGTGATGACCTCAGTCGAAGAGGACAGGGCGCCGCAATCGATGAGGATGTAGCCGAAGCGTTTGCGTAGCGCGGGCCAGAGTTCCTTCTCTGGGCGGGTCGTCATTTTCGGTCTGGAAAGACGATCATCAGAGCCATCCACCCAAACGCCTGAGCTGGAACGGACGAAAGGAAATTTGTCCTGCTCGACAGCGGTGGCGGAAAGGCGCCCCAGGCTAGCAGCTTCAATGACCAGAACACGCTCGCCAGTGTGAGCAGCCAAGTGCGCGCCAAGGTTTGTGGTCACGTATGTCACGCCTTCGCCGGGCCGGGCCGAAGTGAAAGCGAACACACCAGCGTTGGGGCTAGACATCTTGAGCGCCAAGAAGCTGTGCACCAGATGAAGAGTGGCGGGATCGCACTCCGCGCCCACAACCTCCGGAATTAGAAGCGCAAGAGGCTGCTCACGTGCAAGCAACTCTCTGCTTTCAGCTATTTCATTAGTCACAATACTGTCCTTTGACAATCAAGATCTTCTGCCCGAAGCTTCTGGGCCAACGAGTCTCAGCCGACCTGGTTCTGCCAGCGGCATGGTGCCAAGAACCGGAATCGCGAGAACGCCTTCCAGTTCCCAGGGAGTAAATGCCACGCGCCGCCGAAGGGCACGCACAACGAGCATCACGACCCAGATCAACACGCTCACGATCGCACCGACAATCACTGGCGCGTCCAGCTTGGGATAGGGCGCTAGCGGAGCCTTCGGTTCCATGACAACGGCGAGGTTTGCAATGCGGCGCTTGTCCAGCTGAGATGCCAGCTCGGCTTCTTCGAGTTGCCGGGCATAGAACGTATAGCGAGATTCTGCCTCTTTGACGGCGCGGGTCAAATCCTCGTAAGTACCGGTTTGTGAACCAAGCTGGGTAAGATCTTGCCGGTAACTCTGAACATCTGCTTGCAAGGAGGTGATGCGGGCCTGTAGACCTCGCACCCGGCTTTCTCCGCCGAGCAGCTCCGATACCAGCCTTTCACGAACCGGGTTGATGTCGGAGGCTTGCTCCTGCGACTCGGTGTTGCGCGCAACCTCAAGCGCCGCATGGGTTTGAGTGATCTGATCGTCGACTTCCTTGACCATGCGATCATCGGGCTGGAACTTGACAAGCATCTCGGTGCGGCGGTTCTGCAGTTCGGCCAACATGGTGTTCAGCCGCTCCGCAGAATACTGATTCGGTACCCGCCTCGTTTGCGTGGTCACACGATCGGAGAGCCCGGCGATCTGCGTTCGCATCGCAGAGTTCTTGTCTCGCGCTTCCCGCTCGGCAGTGATCGCTTCCTGCAGATTCGCTTCGAGATCTGCCAGCTTCCGGAGGCGGAGATCTTTCTGTTCTTCGAGCACCACGACTTTGGTGCGGCTCTCGAAATCAGCAAGCCGGGCGCGCGACACCTGCAGATAGGTCTGGTAGCGATTCACCTGGTCACGGAAAAACTCATAGCTACCGGCAGCCCGATGCATCTTCAAATGAGTCTCGAGGTACTCGTTCATGAGTTCCTTCAGCACGAGCACAGCCGTTTTCGGGGAATCAGCCACATAAGTGATTTTGATCAGGTTCGATCGGATCCCAGGAGTGATGTGGAGATTCTTCTCCAGCTTTCGAACGGCGATCGCGAGCGATTTTGTATCACTGTTCGCCGGGACCAGCTCGCATTTCTGAACCACACGCAGCAGCAAATCCTGATTCGAAAGCAACTCGACTTCGGTTGCTATCTGGGCCTCCGTAACATCCGGCTTCGGCTGATATTGGGAAGTGTTCAGGCCATCGCTCAAGACGGGATCGGGTCGATCATTCTTGACGAGCACGAGCATCTCGGATTTAAATTGGGGCTTGCTGAGCACCGCATACAATCCAACAGCCAGGAGTATCGCGACGACGCCGCCCGCGATGAGAGCTTTCTGGCGAAACATCATGTCGGCAATATCTTTCGCCGAGATCGATTCCCGCCTAAAAAGAGATGTGTTGGAGCGAACTGATAACATTCCTAATCCTCCCGATCAAGTTCCGATGCCGGTAGAGCGGCCTGCTCCGGCAAATTGAGGAGCTGGCACGAGGCGAACTGGCAGCTGATTCGGGCACTGGTCCTTTCCGTCGACGAGCGATATATGGTGTCTACCAGCCGGGTTAACTGAAGTTGGAGCTTCATCAAATCCACCGAAACCTTCTTGAGAAGCAGGTTCAGGCTGATGTGCTGCCCGCTGGAATCCTCACTTAAGGCGGAACACACGAGATCGCGGGCGAGTTCAGAAGGTGATCCCTCGTCCGCCACGCTGCTGACTTGCTTCAACTCTCGCCATGTGACGTCCGGCAGACGGAAGCTAATGACGTGACTGCCGGCGACGGTGCTTTCTCCGCCATTCTGTTTGATTGATCTTTTCGACATATCGGACTAACGACGAACCTAAGCGGCCCGCAGATCCGCAGGGTCCAAGCTAACCGCGACTGACCGACCGAGCAAATCCACCGAAATGATCAGCTTGGTGACCGATTCCAGAGTGACAATCCCTTGCGCCCCACGAAGAGGGCCCTTTCGTATTTCGACTTTCTGACCCGTGCGTATATAGGAACTCTCCTCGATTTCCCGGCCTGAAATCATGGCGAGAAACAACGATTCGATCTCCACATCAGAAACTGGGATGGGCTTTCCTCCAGAACCGACAATGGATAAGACACCCGGTGTCGTCAAAATCGGCAGCCTTTCTGAAGCGTCGAACCGGCAGAAAGTGTATCCGGAAAAGATCGCTTTTTGCACGCTCTTAACGCGATCACATAGCTTCTTTTCTTCGGTGCGGCTTGGAAATAGCACTTCGTAACCCTTGCCAGCAAGCAGACCGGAAACGGTCTCCTCGGAGCGACTTCGCACCGCCAAA
The DNA here is from genome assembly GCA_963737005.1 of Terriglobia bacterium. Lineage (GTDB taxonomy): Bacteria > Acidobacteriota > Terriglobia > Bryobacterales > Bryobacteraceae > Bog-105. Next base: position 142,704 of record CAVTRD010000001.1, read on the forward strand.
GCAAACCACCGGTATCCAGGCAAGCCGATTTCGCCAGCCAAGTTTGCCACTGCGCTACTTGTCAGAGGCTTCATAAATCTTGTTTTAGGCAGGCTACCGCCACAAATGACCCATTTTTCTTTTATTCTCGGACCGCTTTCGCTGACTTTGCGTCAGCCGGTTCTAGAGCCAGCCAATGTACGAACTAAGCGCAGTTGGCTCTAATCGACAATCGTCGAAGGTTCGTCGGGGAACTAGTCAATATCGTAACGATAACAGTGCACGTATACGTCGTCAACAAAGATTGATCCGATATAGAGTCCTACGAGTCCGGTACTAATAGATCCCATACTAATCTGAATTGAAGTTACGGTATTAACTAACTTATTCTCTAAGTTAATCGGAGCTTTGAAGCTATATCTAACCAGGTCAATTCCGGATCGGTTAAATCTGGCACTGGAAACCACTGGAATGTTTCGCGAAGACGCTTAGCATACCGTGACTTATTCACTTAGCCTCTTCTGGATCCAACTATCATCTTGCAACCAACAACAGAAACGCTCGAACCCAGATCAACAAAAACCATAGCTGTTAACGGCCGGTTTCGGGTTCATAGCACGACGGGCGTGGGTCGTTATGCCAATGAAATACTTTCGCGCTTGGACGGAAAATGCAAAATATTCGAGCCGAAAAGTAAGTTGACAGGGATGGCCGGTCATGCATGGGAACAATTTACTCTGCCGTGCCTGACAAAAGGCGAATTATTGTGGAGCCCGTGTAGCACAGGACCCATCTCGGTCGCTAGACAAATCGTAACGGTTCACGACACGTTCCCGCTAGATCACCCGGAGTGGTTCAGTAAGTCGTTTTCATTTGGATTCAAATCTATTCTTCTTCCGCTAATCAGACGAGCTAAGCGGGTCATAGCTGTTTCTGAATTTACGCGACAACGAATACTCAGTCTTACCGGCGTTGAGGGAGACAAGGTGGTCGCCGTGCACAGCGGTGTCGGGGGCCAGTTCCGGCCCCAGTCGAGCCAGTGTGTTCGGCGGGCGCAGCACATAGCCGGGCTCGAAGGAAAACGGTATTTCCTTAGCGTTTCTTCGCTGGAGCCGCGCAAGAATATCAAACGGCTCCTGAATGCCTGGCGGCGGGTGCTGGGAGAACTGCCGCCGGACTACTGTCTTGTGCTAGCCGGAAAGACGGGCAGCACAACAGTTTTTGAATCGCTCCACATCACAGACCCTCCGGAACGCGTCATCATGCCCGGGTACATCGACGACCAAGACCTCCCGGCGCTTTATGCTGGTGCGCGCGCCTTACTCTACCCGTCGCTTGCTGAGGGGTTTGGCTTACCTGTTCTGGAAGCGATGGCGTGCGGGCTGCCGGTGCTTACCTCCAATAACTCCGCCCTGCCCGAAATTGCCGAAGGGGTTTCGCTGCTCGTGGACCCGCTGGATGAAGAAGCGATCGCGCGCAACATACGCCAACTGGCTACCGATGATTCATTATGCGAAGGCCTTGCCAGGCTCGGGAGGCAACGGGCCGAGCGCTTTACCTGGGAGAACGCGGCCGGCAAGACGTGGGCAATCCTCGAGGCCGAGCTTACAGGAAAATCCTAAGCTATGTTTGCGAAGACTCGGTGCCTCGTCAAACCTGATTCCCGTCTCCGAGTCGCCTTGCTGGCGGAATCCTGCGCCGCAGGTGTGGGACGTCACGTGATCGATCTGGGGGGGCTGCTGCAGAGTGCCGGTCATTCGGTGCACCTGCTCTACTCCACCCGACACATCGACAATCAATTTCAAGCGGGAGTAGATCGTTTAAGATTGGCCGGGGTGCAGATGGAGCCATTACCGATGAGGCACTCGGCGCACCCTTCGGATCTCGCCACAATACGGCAAATCCGCAGCTATTTACACAGCAGAGGCCCGTTTCACGTCCTCCACAGTCACAGCACGAAAGCCGGCCTGCTCGGTAGGCTCGCCGGAGTCCAGAACGCCGCATGCTGCACGATCTACACGCCGCACGCGTTTCTCACCATGTCGCCCGTTGCTGGGAGGGTAGAGAAGACCTGCGCACACTTGATGGAGTGGATGCTCTCGCGCATCGGAAGCGCGATTGTGTGCGTGTCCGAAGAAGAATACGACCATGCACGCACCATCGGACTCCCGGCCTCCGCGCTATACGTCGTCCCGAATGGGATCGACATTGATGAGATGCAGACCGCTCGCACCCGACGGGCTGAAACTCGCGCGCAGCTTGGTATCGCTGACGACGTTGTCTGCGTCGGCTTTGTAGGAAGACTCGCTAAGCAAAAAGCACCGGAGTTCCTCATCGACTCTTTCGCTCGTATGCTAACGAGTTCAGAGGCAAAGACCTGCTTGGTGATGATTGGCGACGGACCTTTGCGCGCTGCATGCGAAGCACGGTGCATCAGCCTTGGCATTCGGGAACATGTCTTATTCCACAGCGGGTTTTCGGGAAGGCTCGCCATGAGCGCGTTCGATGTCTTCGCCTTGTCGAGTGAATACGAGGGCTTCCCCTACGTCTTGATCGAAGCAATCGCAGTAGGTCTGCCGATTGTCACCACCCGTGTTGGTGGGACCAGCAAGTTAGTGCGGCAAGGCTCTAATGGGTTTATCGTTCCGGTAGGTGCTTCCACCGAGTTTGCCGCGGCGCTGGAGCGGCTTGTCAACGAGGCAAATCTTCGCATCTCCATGGGCCAAGTTTCCAGCGCGATAGCTCGAGATTTCTCCCTCTCCCGAATGCAGCAGGGCATCATAGACGTGTATCGCTCGTCGCTCGCCAAGTCGCATCCGAAAGTGGTCTTGGATAGCGACAGCCCGCGGGATTCTCGAAGGCAGGGATTAGAGGGCGTTTGAAACCAAACGGGTTCGTGTCGGTTGAGCATAATGCTGATAGCCGGCGATGTCGAGAATGGATGGCCATCTATCGAAGCTTGATTGACGTTCCCAATACACACGCGACAGCATGACACGCCCGACTGCTGAATGGCGCATTGAGTCGCTTTCCAGCTCCTATGTTCCCCCTTACCGAATCAGGATGTCCGGCATGGAATACTCAGTTCCGTCAACCTTGATCGAGACCGAAGGCCAACCCCGGATCTGAGTCAAGTTTTCGATATGATCCGGATACACAATGATCGTGTCGAAAGACAATGCCCCGCGTATGATCGGATTCCATGCGAATGCCTGATGATCGTGGATTACCTCCTTCGATCCAGGCGTTGCAAGCCAATCGCGCTCCGCATATCCGATCGCTCCACCTTGGTGATGGTCCATCCATAACCCATCAAATCCAAATTCGGCAAACCATCTCTTGGCCCATTCCATCATCTGTCCCGCAGTGACGCCGGGCTTCGAACGCGCTTGGTACCGCGCGCTGATTTCCATTGCAGCCTGCAGCTTGCGTTTCAGTTCCGGCTCTAAAGGGCCAAAGTGCACAAAGCGAGCCACAGAAGCCACTAAACCCCAACGGCGTGCGCATACATTCACAATGGCGTATTTGGAGAGCCTGGCGTCCGTCGGAGTGTGGTGGTGATAGTCGTAAACGCGATGATCTACACCCATCAGCAGAACAGTCGGCCGCAAGCCTCGCCGCAATAGCTCGTTCGACGCCTTAGCCTCCATCTCACGTTCACTGAGACCCGGTTCTAAGTCGCGGCAAACAGCCGAAACAGCTTCGGTTGCCGCTTGCCCCACCCAACGATATTTCTTGATCTCCGAATTCGTAAGCTGGTAGCGCAGCGGGGCAAACTGTTCGGTGACAGTTTGGAATCCCGCTAGAGGCACATCGGTCCCGACCGTCCCATCGGCGAGACCATGTAACGCTCGCACCTTGCCCGCTGTCTCCTCGTACCACGTGTACTGTTCCGGTTCATAGCCGAGCCCCATCAGGTCCTCTTGCAGCAGCCGAGGCATCTCGCTGTTATTGGCGAGCACAAACTTACGCCCGTCCCGCAGTATGAGCAGTGACGCCGCGCCAACCTCGCTCGTAATCACGATGTGATTGTCGGCAATGCCAGCCGTCAGCCAGGAGAAATTATCCACCCGCGATAAAAGAACACCGGCCAATTGTTGCTGAATCAGAAAATCGTGGACCCTTAGCAGCTTGCTCTGAACCTCGCTCAACAGTTCTGCGCGGTTAACTGGAGCTTGTGATTCAGCAACGTTTTCACTTCGCAAAACGAGCAGCCCGGACGATAGTAAAAGGACCCCACACCACCTGAACCAGGACATGCTAATTATGCTGCTCCTCCTTAAATTCGGTCCACTTTCGAAAGAGCAATGGATCGAATTCCATCAGCTCGAAAATCCCGTTTAGCTGGCTGGTGGCAACCCAGGGCAGCCATAAGCGATGCAGTCCGTAACCCCGGATGGGCGCGAAACTGTAGTGTTCCTGTTGCCATCCCGGCCCTTTCAGATCGTAGACTCGGCCCGGGAGCGCAAGCATGTTTTTTGTGTTGTGCAGTAGCAATCTCGCAATATCCAGATAATGATCGTCGTGAGCCCAAGTACCCAGCTTCGCGTACTCATCAACGTCGAACGACATGTAATCATCCACCAGAGAATGCCCGCTTGCGATCAGCTGTGTGCCAGCTGTTGGCACGCCTCTCTTCCACTGGATCGAGCTGTCAGCATCTGACGGCATCGGCACGTTCCAAAGATAGATCCAGGTCTCGGCAAAGTCAGCAGCCGCACGCGCTCTCATCAACCACTTAGAGTCGTGTGTTGACTCATACAACGCGATGTACGCTTCGGTCGATAGTGTTCCAGCCTCTTTGTCCAGTACGTTAGGATTGTCGATCGTTCCGCCCACGAAGGCCGCTTGTGCCTGACCATGGTTCCACACAAAATCCGCCGCGCGTTCGGCAGAATGCAGATAGCGCGGATCTTTGGTTCCATCACTCAGAAGCACCAGGAAGGGAATGGCGTTGTAGCTCGATTGAGGCGAGGGATCCAGCACCTCTCCGCTCACCGGTTTCCATGATCGCGGAAACCCGCCTCCCATCATCTGCTGGGTCAGCAACCAGTCTCCAAATTGCTGCGCCCACTGCAACCAATCCCGATGATTGATCCCCGCTTTCTGTTCACGCCGATACGCACGCAGCGTCGCCTTCATATCGTCACCAAACGAACGAAGGTAAACGCAGTGATTCCGAGGAATGGCCAGTGCCGGAGTGCCTGTATCGAGGTTGAATCCTTCGCCCACCGGCGGGTTCATACGGAAACGTATGAACGATGCAAAAATCGCCAAGCCAAGCCTTCGATTGTTTGCAGCACGATCCTTATCGGAGTCTAGCTTTGCATCGGCCAGCAGAAACTCGGCCGCTTCCAGGTTCTTGCCTGTGAATCCCATGATGGCTTCATGATTAGGTTCACGGTCTGCCATGGCCGCCGCAGGTACGGCGTTAGGGATCCCGGCGCGTTCCTCTTTCGTCTGAACCTGCGTCGAAAGAAGGTCGATAATGCTCTTTCTTGCAGAAGCGATGTCCTGCCGCGTTACCGCCGGCCGCAGAGTGGAATAGGCCCAGCGCCAGCTGCTCTTCACGTAGGCACGAAACTCTTCGGCCCGCGAAAACCGAAACTGCACTCGATACTGCTGCACGAAGCCGTTGCGAATGGGATTGTAGCGGCGTCGCCATTCATGCACCTGTCCTCCCGGATATGTGTTGCCCTTATAGGTCACTTCGCCCTCACTGCCGGGAAACCAGTAACCCTGCGTGTGGTGCCCTCCATCCAGGTCCACTCCGATGGCCCCGAAACGGAACCGCTCACTACTCATCGTGTGTATTTCGGTGTCGCGCGAGTCTGCCGTGGTTGTCGCGGCATTTGGTTCCGGGTCGAGTAGAGTTAAGCTCGATCCGTCCGCGAAACGCAAACCAAACAGCGGTGCCGGTAGCCGGTCTTCTCGAATACGCACATGTCCTTGACCGGTTGGCCGGTAGACCATCGGACCGCCAATCGAAGCCGGCGAGAGATGGGACGCGCCGCCGTAGATCATGCCGGGAGCGAAGTAATCGACCGCCGGGCGGTCGTACACCTGCGGGTGAGAGAACGTGATAGACGACAAAAAACTGCTCGAACTCGTTCCCGAAACTCGAACCGTCCTCACGAGCTCGATCACGGCTCCGCTCACGGACCACGTATCGCTGATCACGAACTGCGAGCCTGACGGTCCGGCCAGAGTGGCCGTGCCATCCGCCTTACTTTTCGACTGTCGGAGACTCTGATAAGCCGCTGCCTTCTGTTCGATCTGGCCATGCTCTCCATAAAACTCCAGCTGTACGGGCCGGCTTTGTGTCACCGAAGCCGCTCCGGCGTCGGTAACCGCAAGACCCTGGCCACCATCGGTTCGAAAAGCGATGAAATGTGCGCCTCCAGCGAGCGTTCCGATCGGCTCACCTTTGGTCACCTGACCAAGCCCAAGCTGAAGGTGGAAAGCTGTCAAACCAATAACGACAGCGATCCGGAACTGGATACCGTTCATAACCGACATGCGATGAAGCTACTCGAGGCCACGAAGATCAGCAGAAGTCTATCTCATTGCCCATTTGTCAGCACCGCTGCCCCAAGGACTTCCGGACGGAAGAACTACTCGCAAAGTCGTAAGGGGCGTTTGTAAAGGTGACGTTCTTCTGCAAATCGGCCCTGGAGTCGTTGACCCCCAAGCTTTATGTCTTAGTCGCCTAAAACGTGTCTGCTGTCAGGTGTGAGTTCGTTGGTGAGACGAATCTGTCCGTGCGCGAGGACGTCGCATTTCCCGTCAGCAACACACCCATGGCGGTAGACATTGACCTCTTTCCATTCGCCCTTCGATACATAAGGGACGCCTGGAATATCCGTATACAAAAACACGAACAGTTTTCTTGGTTGGGGTGCGCGATCAACTTTCGTCATAAAGAACCCGACACCGTCGCAGTACACCTCGAAACGGCCAGCCGCATCCCGTGCCGAAGTGACTCCTGCAACAACCAGAGTTAGTAGGACTGCGCTTCTGAGAGCATCTGACAAGAGAGCCATAGAACACCACCGCGCGGTTGCTTTCACAGCCAGGATTAGTCCGCCGAGCTGAAACAAATCAGTTTGCAGCCGGAATGAATTGCCAAATCTGGTTCGTTCCGGCCGAACATCCCCATTGCTGGATTCCTACCCCATTTGCCCTGGCGGACGGCCCCCCGACAACGTCCAGGCAAAGTCCACTGCTGCCGGCAATGACCTCGTAGCCATCACCGGTCGGAACCAGCTGCCAGAGCTGGTTAGAGCCGCCCAAGAAATCCCATTGCTGGATCGGAACGCCGTTGGAGAGGGACATCGGGCCACCGGTCACGTCGACCGCCTTGCCGCTGCTCTTTGATGCAATCTCAAAACCGCCGCCGGCATCGGCGATGAATTGCCATTTCTGGTTGTCTCCACCCCAGCATCCCCACTGCTGCAACTGCACGCCATCTTCTGTGGCAGCGGCACCGCCGCGAACATCCAGACAGCGCCCGCTATGGTCTGCGACAACGTAATAAAATTGGCCGGCTGCAGGGTAAGCGGCAGCAGTCGACAAGGCGCTGATCTCGTACCAAACGGTCGCATCAGCGCCCGTGTTTGCTAGAAAGCTGATCACTCCTGTTCCCGATCCAATTTGCTTGGCACGGTTTCCTTCGGCATCTAATGTATAGACAACGAACTGTGAGTCAGGGCGGAGCCGTACCGTATAAAACGCACTCAGCGGTTCAATGAGCGAGGGCGCCGTCCCAAAGTTTTGGCCTAAAGACGTCCGGGTTGCATTCCAGATCATCCCGGTGTTTTCGTGGCGGGTTAAAACTGATAGGAGCAGCCGTCGCGATGCAAGCAGAGGCTGTCCGTCCACCGGCTGCAGTGTGATCGAGGCGAACTGCGCGGTTGACGGCGAGACACTTGCGCTCATATTAGGCAGGGTGAAGTTCCGTCCCGCCACAAAGCCGGTGACGGATTGCAGCCCGGGCGAATTGACTGTGTAGTAAGGTGACTGCGGAGCGCTTTGATCATAGGTCAGCTCGCCATGATCACTTGTCACAACTACCGGCGCCTTCCCGGCATAAATGACGTGCGAAGAAGGCGAGTCACCAACTGAAGATCTCACCGAATGCACGAGGCCTTGCCAATCAGCGAAACCGTTGTAGCCGAAAAAGCTTCCACTTACCGTCCCGGGGTTGGTTCCGAACAGGTCGGTACGGTTTGCCGTGGTCTGAATCTGTTGCGCTGCCGGCGTATTTTGCGTGGCCAGAAAGACGCGAGATGCAACAGGAGACTGAGCGGCCGCGATCGGATTTCCGCTGATCGCAAAGAAAAAGTTTCCCTGCCACCCGGGCGGCATCTCGGCGAAGTAGTTGTCCGGCCAGTTGCCATACAGATGCGGCATCAGACCATCCCAATCTTGGAAGTTTGCGAATGTCGTCAGCCAGGGCAGCCATTCCACCGCATAGTCATTAGGAAAGGATTCGTCGCTCTCGCTCACGGTAAACGGCTTGCCTTCCACCGCCAGTGAAGCCCACGTGAATAACAGGAATAGCGGATTGGCGCAAAACGGCTTGTTCTGGATGCTCCAGGTGCCCATTGCATCGCTCGAGTCGGTCAGCACCGGATAATCCCAGTACACGTGTTCATCCACGAAATCCTGGTGCGATGCCAGATCCACGTTCAGCGGCAATCCGAATACTGCGCTTCCCGTCAGCATCGATTTAACACCAACCGTGTTTTTTAAATAAGCATTCATCCCGTCGAAAAACGATCGCTGTGTATCGTAATAGAACTCGGTCAAATCCTGATTGCGTGCGAGTGTAAACCCCGTTAGCGCGTTGGCAGTCTGGCGCGTCACAGTGCCCTGTGCCAATGACTCATTGCTCAGCACTCCGATGGCCCCGTGCGGCGTGAGCGAAATTTGGCCGATCCAAACTATGCCTGTGGCAGCGCTCAAATCGAGATTCATCTGAACGTGCCCCGTATTGCTCACGTTTGCTGTAAATGTTTTTGTGAGAGTCTCCCAGTCCGGCCCGCTGCTGAAAGTGCCCGCTATTTCGTAAAAAGTAAACGGTAACTGGTCCTCGATGAAATCCACTTGCACGGGCGAGCCAGTCGTTGATTTAAGCGATATCGTCAGGTCGTACTGTTGACCGTTCTCGAGTGAGAAACCGCCGTGGTCCAGTTGAACATTCCAGTTCAGGGGTCCGGCATTCCCGACATCCACGCGAATCGAGCTGCCGGCTGGAGCGGTCCCATCGGTGCCGCTCGAAACAGATCCGGCAGCGCCGTTAAAAACGCGAAGTGTCCAGCCGTTAGATCCGTTCGAGGCCAGGTTCAGGCTGCTCCCCGCTTCAGAGAACCCACCTGTCGCGGGCGACCATGCGGCCTGCAGCGCCGCATCCGTCCCATACTTGTTCCGCAGCCACAGGTTCCAAAGGGTATCCAGTTCGGCCGCATAACTCGGCGGCAAACCGCAAGCCATGCCCTGAAGGCAGCTGGCGGCATCGGTGAGTCCGGCCAGCTGATTATTGGCGAAAGCCCAGAGCAGCGAATCCTCGTTACTGATCTCGACAAATGCAATGGCGGGATCATCGGCCAGCCGCAGATTGGTATACGGATTGACGTGCTCGAGCAGCTGCGCCGCATACTCCTCCTGGAGACGAATCATCACTGGGTCGAACTCGGTCGCCGGCTTGTTATAGGATCCTGTCGGAAAGAGGTTCCACTCGTTGACACCGTCCTGTGAACCGAATGACCGGCCGGCATGCAGATTGAGGTCGCAGTAGATCCCATGCTGTTTCAACGTGTAAATCAGATAGTCGAGCCGCGCCACCTGCAGAGGATCGAAGTGCTGCGTATCGTTCGGGTAAGCGGGGTCCCAAATGCTCACTGGCCGGCCATACGGTCCGTCCATGAAATGCAGGCGAACAATATTCGTGCCCATTCGCGCAAGCCGGGTTGCGAGTTGATCCGCCGCGTTGGCCGGTACGACATCCGGATACTCTCCGGGCTCTTGCGGAGCGCCGCTGAAGGGCGGAAAAATGGTGTTCACCATGAGGTTCGCGCCGAAGAACTTCGCACGCTGCCCGGTGTTGGGGAAATAGAAATGACCGTCCGAGCCAGCCGTCAGATGCCCGCGCGAGTCAATCACCTGCGTGACGTCCTCGCCGGCAAAATCGACCAATAAGTCGGAGGCATCAACCGCGGAGCCGGCGGCCACCGGACCCGCGGGCGAAAACGGAAACCAACCGTTCTGAGATTGTGCAGCAGCACATGCAGTAAACAGGACCGCGGACACCACGGTCATCCGTCGGAACGAAAGCAGAATCAAAAGATAAGCCGCCTACCAGCTAAGTGCTGTTGACCTGTTAGTTGTCGCAGGCCGTACTAAGCGTTTACACTCGACCGATGAGCAGGGTCGATGGGCACGACTCCGCCGCAACATAGGATGGCGGGATGCCCTTCCGCTTGCCGGGCTAGCGACACAAAATGCCCGGGACCGGATTGCGACCGTTATCCCCGGCTACTTTCGTGATTTCAGGCCTGGCGTTTGCAAGGCATTTGTGACGAGCGCGATGGAATCGCCGCCGGACACCACAGAATATCGCGCCGCCGCACATGCGCACTAATCTTTTACGAAAAGACTATCAACGACTGGTAGGCGCGCCTGTACAGGAGGGTCGAAGCAACACAGGTAACCGCCGTGCGGCTCCATCGCTAAAGAAGGAATGCGGTTGACACATTCGGAGTTTGCTCAGGCCGTCGAGGCGCGTCTCTTCCTGGAAACCGAGGAACCTCCAATCGGTCATTCGCTACGCCGGCCGGAGTCACACTTGCGAAACTTAGCGGTCTAATGTCCAGATATCGCTGTCCACGGAGCCACCAACGAAAGCAAGCTTGCGGCCGTCGGGAGAAATGAGAGGCCACGTCGGAACGTCGCTTTCGAGCAGGCGCTGGCCATGCCCTTTCACGTCTAAAAAGCGCAACTCCATTCCGGAGGAAAACACGGCGATATACCAGCCCGGGCGTCCAGTAGCCCAATACACCGACACCAGCGTCGGAATGTCAGCATAGGACCGAATGATCTCCGGACCGTCGGAATGGTCCAGGTCCACGACCCGAAACGTACATCGGGGAGAGTTGTGGTCGGGGAGCGCGACTTTGGAACCGTCCGGGGACACGCCCCAATCTCCAAAGATGTAGCGCTGGGCCGCGACCCTGGTCAACTCTCGTCCTTGCCCCCGAACCGGGTCGAGATCGTAGAGCACGAACTGGCCGTTCTCCAGTGCTCGTAGCACGCAGCGCTTGCCGCCGGGTCCCGCACATTGATACTCTTCAACAGCCTCTCCGGCCGGAACTGGCTGCGATTGCCCGCCGCTCGCGGGCACTCGCATGAGCGTCCAAACACGCTTTGACCATTGCGAATCGCCGGTGCGCAAGTAGCGCGGATTGTGCAAAAAGAGGACCCATTGGCCATCCGGGGAAACCTGCGGCATCACGTCTGTCGCGGATCCCAGCACAACTTGTTCAGCGTCGCTCTCTCCAAGACGTTGCTTGAAGATCTGCCAGTCACCATTTCGATTCGATTCGAAGAGTACGGTTTGGCTGTCGGGCATCCAGGCATGCGGAAAGTCTCGCCTCGTGTTGAGTGTCACACGCTCCCTGTCTTTCAGACGGCCAGTCTTCGCGTCGATTTGGCCCACATAGACATTTGCTGCAACCTGTTCAACAGGATCACAATGTTTTCGGCTGTCATTGGTGAAACCTATGACGTTCATCCATTCGTTTTCCGGTGGACAAATATACGCAGTTTCTTGCTGTCCTGGAAATCGAGCCACTTAGCCTCATCGCTACGAAGAAAAATTCGATTTTCCTGAGAGACGTAGGCGTACAGTCCTGGGAGGTTACGGGCATGACAATCGGCAATTTCGATCGACGAACCAGCAGCGGAGGTGCGCGTCATGCGAGTCTACAGATCGCCATTGCGGGTTGGAACTCAGGCCGTCTCAACCAATCGTCAGACGTATCTGTTTGGAACGCCTATCTGTTCAATGTCGATCCACAGCAGGATTTCCGGGTTTCGGTGCAACAGCAGTTCGTAAACCAATCTGCTCTGCCGGACTTCACCTCGGGCTGCGTGTGCTCCGAGGATCGCATCCTGGTGATTGTCGCCGCTGACGTGCAGGGCCGCTCGGTTGAGCTTGGTCCAGTGACGAAAGTCGTGGTGAACGATCAAGGTAGCCCGTCGGTGATCGCTGCCGCTCCTCCGATGCATATCGATTATGTACGTCCCGCTGGGGAGGAAGGTCCGAAATTGCTGAACCTGAGCGCCTCTTCAGGTAACTTTGCCACGAGTTTTGAAACTGAGTCTAGCACCACAAAGCAATCGACCCGAACGGAGAGCGTGAGCTATTCGCTTGGCTTCGAGGAAGAACTCGGGGCGAAGGTGGGCATCAGTGTGCCTCTCCTGTCGGAACTTTCCGCCGGGGTGCAGTTGGCCGCTGCCCAAACGTTCGAGAATGGCGTCGAGGAGGGATACAGTACAGAAACAGCCTCTACGTTTAATGTCTCCACTGGAACAGGATGGAGGGATCAGGTCTGGTATGACAGCTCGCGCCTGAACATCTATGTCTATCCGGTGCTGGGTCAGACGGTTTGCCCGCCCAAAAGTGCCGGCGCCCGTCCCGAGAAAGACAAGCGACCGGTCACAGTCCAATTTTCAGGCATCGACAAGCCGGACCGCCAACCCCAGGCAGCAAGGGTAATTGAGTGGTACCAACCTGTCTGGGAATACGGAAACGTACTGTCTTATCCAGGTTCGTATTCGCAGCTACGCCTGCTTTATCCAGACATACAGCCTTTGTCTGACAAACAGACATTCTCTACTGACGACAGCTCGTTGACGATCCGGGAAAATTGGTCAACAGCTAATAGTGAGAGCAAGACGGTGAGCTCGGCCCGGCGTTTTGAGGAAGGCGGAGGTCTCTCCGTCGAGGGGACACTAGGCGTTGTCAGCGGCTCTTTAGAAATAAACGTGAACAACAGCCTTGCGTTCGAAAACCTCAATACCTCGGTCACAAATCTGGGCAGCTCAAAAGGCATCCAGATCGTCAAACCAGGGACACTCCGCCAACCGAGTACCTATGCTTACAATTTCACACCCTATATCTTCGGCCGGACGAAACGGCCTGGTACAGTCGACGATCCGACGCTAACAGGCGCTATCCAGACCGCCGGGCCGCTGCAGGTCGCGTTCACGGTGAATCCTAAAATGGCCTGGTGGAAACAGGCATATTCACAGCCGGATGTAGCGCTGAACCATCCGGTGCGATGGCACTTTGCGAGAAGTGACGCGGATTCTTTCAACTGCTTGGACGGCCAATGTGCCTCGCTGGCGCCAAAGAGGGCTGAGAATCCCTGGCTCAGCGATTTCTACGCTATGCGAGGCTTCTTCGTCACGCACGCAGATGCTTCCGCAACCAGCTCCCAATTGCGGGTTGCCATGGCAGGCGAAAAACTGAAGCTGCAGGCTCGTGTGTATAAGTACAGCCTCGCAAAAATGCCCAGCAGCACCAGCGTACAGGTGCGCTTCTATGCGCAGCCGATCAATCTCCAAAACGCTCTTCCGGATGGGAACAGCACCACACTTGGTGAGGCAGTACTCAAAGACGGCATTCCGCCCTTCAGCAGCGCGAACGAAGCCCCGCTGAACTCGGTGCTGGCTTCGACAACCTTCGATACCTCGGCCTTTGCTGGTAAATATCTTTCGTTCTGGGTGGTGACCTGGATGCAAGACGCGAACGGGGCCATCGTAGAGGAGCCTGAGAGTCACGGCTTAACCGGCATTCCAGGCAAACTGAAGTCGCTCGCCGAAGTCAGGGAGGAGCCATATAGCAACAACGTCGGCTTCTACAAATGGGAGTTGTTCATTAAGCCGCGCTCAGGGGCACAAACTGCAGTTTCCGAACCGAACACTTCGTCCGAGAGAGCTGCTTCACTCGAGCCGGCTGCGGCCGTCGAAGAGCCGGCTCTGGATTCGACAGAGCCCAATTCGATTTCCATGGCCGCGGAAAATAGCACGCTGGCAGAAGTCCAATTGAGCGACCCAAAGCTGTCCTCGTCGCAGCTCCAACTCGGCCAGTCCGTGGTTGTTGCTGCTGATCTAACAGCGGGCTCCAGCCCGGTGGACGGTGGCGCGGTTGCTTTCTATGACGGGGATCCGAAGAACGGCGGCACTTTGTTCGAAATGGAAGCCATTCCCTACCTGCCGACGAACGGAAAGGTCCAAGTGGAGGTCTCTTTTGAACCTCAAGCGTGCGGGTCACACGAAGTCTTCGCGCTTGCTTTCGAAGGTACGGCGTTCGAAAAAGTGGGGGAGTCCGTAGTCACGGTGCACTGCGGGAGTGATCGACACCAGCGCCTCATCGACGAAAAAACGTAATCATAACCGCCGCCGGGCGGCGAGCGCCTCGGCCGCTACAGCGGTCGCCTCTCAAGAACTATGGAACGACCGGAAAGGATCATGTGCGCCGCTTCTTTATCATCAGTCTCGGTTTCATGGGCGGGCTGTTTTGCAGTTCGTGCACCAGCAGCCGAGCCGTGCCGTCGGCGTCGAATCAACCGCCGCCCCCTGTGGTGCGAGTCGGAACCGTCCAGGTGAAGAACGTACCTGTTACGGAGACTTTGTAGGACAGACCGAAGCCAAGGAGACGGTGGTCCTCATACCTCGTGTAACCGGATTCCTGGAAAAAAGCTTTTTCAAAGAAGGCTCGACCGTTCACGTAGGCGATGCCCTTATCCAAATCGAGCCGGCAGCCTACCGCGCGGCGCTCGAGCAGTCAGAGGCGAAACTCGCGCAAGATCAGGCCGCACTCATCCGGTTTCAACGTGATGTCGCTCGGCTGGAGCCCTTGGTGAAAGAGCAAGCGGCAACGCAGCAAGATTTCGATTCGGCTGTCTAAGGGGGCAGCCCAGCAGCAGGCCGCGCTCAAGTCGGATCAGGCAGCAATCGACACGGCAAAGTTGAACCTGAGCTACACACTGATTAGATCTCCGATTGAAGGCACCATCGGTAGGGCCAATACCACCGCTGGAAACCTGGTCACCGCCGGCCAGCAAACAGCATTGGCGACCATCTCCAGCTTCAATCCTATGTATGTCTACTTCAGCATTCCGGAGGCGACCTATCTCGCTTTTCGGCGCAAGTACGGTAAGACCAGTTCGCAGCCGCCTGTTCAGCTGAACCTGGTGCTCGCCGATGGCCAGCCTTTCCCGAATCGCGGACACATCGATTTCGCTGATCGTCTGGTCGATGCGCAGACCGGAACTCTGAGCGTCCGCGCCATTTTTCCGAACCCCGGCGGGCTCCTTCTGCCCGGTCAATTCGCTCGCGTGCGGTTCATGATGGCTGAGCGGAGCAATGCGCTGTTACTTCCTAAAGAAGCCCTGGTGGAAAACCTGAACACGAAAGGGCGTGCTGGTGGTCGATCCGGCCAACAAAGCTTCCTTGAAAACGATCACCATCGCTGGCCAATACGGAGACAATTACATCGTCGATTCTGGATTGAGCGGTAGCGAGCGAGTGGTGGTGGAAGGCAGCCAGAAAGTGCGGCCAGGAATGATGGTAAGTCCCGTTTCTTCCGGCAGCGCATCGCAGCGATAGACCATGGCGAAAGTCTTCATCTCGCGTCCCGTCCTGGCGATGGTGCTTTCGCTAATTATCCTGATCGCCGGCACAATCAGCATCCTGTCCCTGCCGATCGCGCAATATCCGGCGATCGCTCTCCCAACGGTTCAGGTGGCAGCAAGTTACGTCGGCGCGAACGCCGAGACCATCGAGGAGGCCATTGCGGCGCCAGTCGAGCAGCAGGTCAATGGTGCACCCAACATGATCTACATGCAGTCGAAAAGTACCAACGACGGCAGTTATGCGCTCACCTGCACCTTCAAAGTGGGAACCGATATCGATCTGGCGGCGGTAGAAGTCCAGAACCGTGTAAACCAAGCGAGCCCCAGCTTGCCGGCCGCGGTAACGCAATCCGGCGTGACCGTCAAAAAACAGTCGACCAGCATTGTCTTGACCGCCACTTTGTTTTCGCCGGAGGGCAGCTCCGACGATCTCTTCTTGAGCAACTACGCGACGGCGCGGGTGGCCGATGAGATCGCCCGCGTGCCGGGTGTAAGCGGCGTCTCGATCGCCGGCGGCTCCGATTTCGCGATGCGCTTCTGGGTGCGGCCGGACCGTCTCGCTCAACTCGGTGTTACGGCAGGCGACGTAATCAACACGATCAACGATCAAAACGTGCAGGCGCCAGTGGGCGGCTTCGGGTTGCCTCCCGCCCCCGTGGGAGAGCGCTTTCAGTACGCCGCCACTGCAAAAGGTCGCTTTACGAGCGTGTCGGAGTTCGAGAACATCATCGTGCGCTCGCGCGAACGGAGCTCGGCGGCCAAAGCTATCAGACTTCGGCGCGTCTCAACGGCTCGCCGGCCGCTGCCATGCTCATTTATCAACATCCAGGCTCGAACGCGCTCGATGTCGCCGCCAACCTTCGCAAGATGATGGACGAAGTGGCCAGAACATTTCCCCCCGGGCTCAAATATCAAATCACCCTCGACACCACGAAATTCGTCTCCGCGTCGATCGAAGAAGTTCTCCACACGCTGGTGGAAGCGGTGGTCCTTGTGCTGGTCGTGGTTTTTGTGTTCCTCGGTAATTGGCGGGCAACCTTCATTCCCATGCTGGCAGTGCCAGTTTCGCTGGTGGGGACCTTTGCACTATTCGCCGTGTTTGGCTTTTCTATCAATCTTCTTACGCTATTCGGGATCATTCTCGCCATCGGTTTGGTGGTCGATGACGCAATCGTGGTCGTCGAGGCGGTTGAGGCGTTTATGGGCGGCATCGCCGGGCAACTTTATAAGCAGTTTGCCTTAACGCTGGCGATCTCGGTGCTGCTTTCCGCCTTTGTGGCTTTGAGTCTTACGCCCGCGCTCTGTGTGCTGCTCCTCCGGCCAAGGAAAGCGGGTCGAGGACCAATCAGCTGGGCTCTTGGTAAATTTAACTCTGCCTTCCTCCGGGCGACTAACGCTTATGTGCAAGCGAATCGCTGGATCATCCGGCTGGCCCCGCTTGTTGTTCTTGTCCTGCTGGGAATCTATGCCGGCACTTTCGCCCTGACAAAATGCCTTCCCACCGCTTTTCTTCCGGACGAAGATCTCGGGTATTCAATCATCAATGTGCAATTGCCCGACGCGACTTCGCTGCAGCGCACTGAAGCGGCAATGGAGGAGGCGCAAGCTATCATTCGAGGGGTTCCCGGCGTTGAGAACGCGATCGGGCTCTCGGGCATCGGTCTCATCGCCGGCGCCAACACATCGAACATCGGAACGTTTTTCGTCACCTTCAAACCCTGGGACGAGCGTAAATCCCCGAGTGAAAGCGCTGAGGCCATAATTCAAACCTTGAACGGCCGCTTGCGTGTGATCCCTAAAGCAAGCATCTTCGCAGTGAATTCCCCGCCATCATGGGGCTTGGAGCCTCTGGCGGAGTTCAACTGGAGATCCAGGACAGAAAAGGTGCCGACATCGCGTTTCTTGAAAACGCGGCCAATCAGATGACTCAGGCTGCCAGCCGTCAGCCGGGCATTGGTATGGTCTTCAGCGCCTTCCGTCCCCATGTGCCGCAAGTCGCTCTGGTTCCGGATCGCAAAAAGGTGAAGTCACTCGGCCTAACATTATCCGACGTCTTCCAGACTTTGCAGACTTACTTGGGAAGCTATTACGTAAATCAGTTCAATCTTTACGGACGCACTTGGCGAGTCTTTGTGGCAGCTGAATCCGAGTACCGCCGGTCACCCGAAAATCTGGAGCATCTCTACATCCGCAGCGCCCAAAACAGGATGATCCCGTTGAGTACGATCGTCAACTCCCTCGACACCACCGGTCCCGACAACATCATGCGCTATAACATGTATCGGGCGGCCGAGCTTCAGGCGCAGGCGGCACCCGGCTTCAGCTCCGGCCAGGTTATTACCGCGCTTGATGACGCTGCCAAAGTTCTTCCGGTGGGAGCGGGGTTTGAATGGACCGGCACCGCGTTTGCTTTCATATTGGGTGTTTTTCCCATGGTCATTGCCTCGGGCCCGGACGCGGGTAGCAGACACTCGCTTGGCACCGCGGTGTTCTTTGGCATGCTCGCAGCCACTGTCGTTGGAGTATTTCTGATTCCTGCTCTGTACGTTCTCGTCGAACGGCTCAAAGAAAAACTTATGCGCCGACAACCCATGCTCAGGGCGGATCTGGTCAAGGAAGCGGAAGTCGAGGCGTGAAAGCGCGAGCTTTACTGTCGGTCTGCGTTCTGCTGCTCGGTGGTTGCACAGTCGGACCGAATTACCGCAAGCCTCAGGTGGCAGTTCCGCCTGCCTATCGTAATGCCGGTCCCGAGCAGGACCAAACGCTCGCCTCCTTTGCCGATCTCCCCTTCTGGAAGGTATTCAACGACCCGGTTCTGCAAAGTTTGATCCGGACCGCTCTCGCGCATAATTACAATCTGCAAATCGCAGCCGAGCAAATCGTTGCCGCGCGTGCGCAAGTCGGCATCACACGCGCCAATCAGCTGCCGCAAGTTGCCGGCAATGCGTCCTACACAGGAGGCAAGAAAGGCCTGGCCGGGCAGAACAGCACCACGAATATCTTCGGCATCCTTGCCGATGCGAGTTACCAGTTGGACCTGTTCGGCGGTCTACGCCGCGCTACCGAGGCGGCGCGCGGCGCTTTGCTCACAACGGAAAAAGCCCGCCGCACGGCCGTGATCACCCTTGTCAGTGACATTGCATCCGATTACTACCAACTTCTCTCGCTCGACTTTGCAGCTCCAGATTTCTAAAGACACAGTCCGGTCTCAGGAGAACTCGGTCCGCCCCACGCAGTCTCGTGTCAATGGCGGTGTTTCCACCCGGGTGGACATGCTGCAGGCGAAACAGGTGCTCGATGCGGCCAACGCCCAAATTCCGGATCTCGAACGGCAGATCGGACGAACCGAGGACGCTATCAGCATATTGCTTGGAACTTATCCGGAGGCGGTGCCGCGGGCGCCGCTTTTATCCGCGCAGCAAGTACCTCCGACAGTCGTCGACGGCCTCACTTCGGCCCTCCTCGAACGACGCCCGGATCTCCGGCAAGCTGAGAAGAATCTCATCTACTACAACGCGCGCATCGGCGTTGCCAGAGCTGCCTTTTTCCCGCAAATCTCACTAACCGGCTCTTTCGGACGGAGCGACGCTCTATCCAGCTTTCTCGAAAACCAGGGCATCTGGACCTATGTGGCTTCGCTTGTGCAGCCAATCTTCACGGGAGGAGCACTAAAGTCCAATCTGGCCCTCGCCGAGTCTCAGTAGCGGCAGGCTGTACTTTCTTACCGCCAAATTATCCAAACAGCCTTTGGCGACGTGTCTGATGCTTTGATCGATTACCGAAAATATCGAGAGGCGCGATTCAATCAGGAGCAATATGTTACTGACCTCAGCGAGTCCGTTCGCCTGGCCACTATGCGCCATAACGGCGGCATCACCACCTATCTCGAAGTACTCGATGCGCAGCGCGCCCTATTCGCCCAGCAGCTCACGTTGGCGCAGTTCCGTGCTTTCGAATTCCAATCGTTGGTTCAGCTCTACAGAGCGCTGGGCGGCGGCTGGCAATAGCAGCCTGATCGTCTATGGTCTGGGAATTGGAATCCATCGAGGCGAGAAGAGAACCGCGTTCTGCTCTGATTAGCCCATCACCAAGCCTTCGATATCGTGCTTCTGTGTGATCGGCAGCAGCTTCTCCACAACGCGGCACACTAACCTTTCTTTAAGCCAGTCCGGCAGCGGATCATAGAAGTCCTTAGTTACCGTCATGTCGTGAAGAGCCGCATGGCCAGCACCAGGCGCGTCCACACCCAGCACTAAGACCGGTCGAGCAATCGGGGATGCATGGTCCGTGCCCCGGTGAATTGTTAACGCAGACCGGCACGAAACGTCGCCCATCTGCGGGTATTTGCGCACCCCGTGTTCCTCGTAGCGCTTCCAGTCCTTCCGTTTCGGGAACATTTCCGCCTGCCATGTTCGGCCGTCGTCCCACTGCGTTCCCTGGGCGATCTCAAAGGGTCCCATGTCCGGAGTGACATCCACGCCTGTGATATTAAACGCCAGTGAAGTGATCCGATGATCCTCGTACGCTTCCTTGGTGGACGGGAAGTCACGGTGCCACGGCTGAACCTTCGCACCCTGAAACGGCGTGTCGAATCCAATCTCCACGATTTCGTAGTTGGGACCCAACACTCCGCGGCACATTGCCACGACCCACGGGTGCGCGACGAGATCGACGAAGCCGCTGATCGCCTGCGGATGCAGTTCGACGTACCATCGCCTGGGACCTCGGCCTACCGCTCCTCCCGGTCGCTGGATTGCTTCCCAGAAGGCGGTCATCATATCTTCTCGAAGTCGCTCGACCCAGTCACGCGAAAAGGCGCCTTTCTTCCCCACGATTCCGTCTCGTTGCAAAGTGGCGATGTCTTGATTAATGTCCAATTGAGTTGGTGCTGCCACTGTCATGCCATTGAGTCCTCCCGGTGATAACTAAGTGCATCCTACCGCCTTATCGGTGGAATTCTGCTTGTCGAGACGCACCCACCCGCTGCAGAGCAGCAACTGTCAGCAGAAACAGTCCTCGCAACACCCACTGCCACCACGAACTGATTGTTCCCTCCAGGTTGAATACGTTGAACAAGAGCCCGAGCAGCAGGACGCCGATAATGGTCGAGCCTACCCCACCCGAACCTCCAGTCAGTAAAGTGCCGCCAACTACCACGGCCGCGATTGCGTCCAGTTCCCAGCCGGCACCCGCCACCGGATGTCCCATGCCCAGACGCGAGGCCAGTATCACACCGGCAACTCCCGCCAGGGCGCCGCTAATCGTGTACACCGGAATTAGCACCGAAGTCTCGTTCGAACCCATCATCCGCGCAGCTTCGGCGTTATCGCCAATTGCATACACCCGCCTCCCAAAAGACGTCTGCGTAAGAACTATCCAGGAGACGGTGAACGCGACAGCAAACGCGGCGACCGGCACGGGCATGGGTCCCAAATGGCCGCGGCCGAACCAACTAAAGCCACTGGCAGCGCGGTCAATTCGCACGGCCTTCTCCGCTGTGACCGCGAGCGCAACGCCACGCACCGCGATCATCATGCACAGGCTGGCTATGAACGGCGGAATGCGCCCTCGAGTGATGAGCAGACCGTTGCTCGCCCCGATCAGGCAGGTGGAAGCAATTGCTCCCAGGGTCGCGACTGCAGCACCGTAAGGGCTCAGCAATGCGGCGGCAACACCCGCCAGAGCAACCAACGCTCCGGCCGAAAGGTCGATGCCGCCCGTGAGAATCACGAATGTCATCCCGAGCGCAACCAGCCCGAGCATGCTGTTCTGCCGGAGAACGTTCACCAGATTCTCCGGAAGCAGAAAGACCTCATACCTCGCCGCTGCCAGACAGAACACAAGAAGGAGAGCGATCAGCGCTCCTCGGCCCCCGCCCAGCGAGTCCAAGATCTTTCGGACCTTCAGCCGTCCGTTCATGCTGTTGCAGGTCGGTGCAGCCATACGATGGCCAGGATCACGATCGCCTTTACGACCAGCGACCACGAAAACGGCACCGAGAGCATATTAAATGCGGTCATGATCGTCTGAATAATCAGCGCCCCTGCAGCCGTTCCGACAAGAGTTGCGGTCCCTCCCTGCAGCGCCGTGCCTCCAATCACAACAGCAGATATAGCGTCCAGTTCAATGTTCAGCCCCACTCGGGCGGCATCGCTGGCGCCGAGCCTCGCCGTCTCGATCAGGCCTGCGAGCGCGGCCCCCACTCCGCTGACGCAATAGACGGCCATCTTCGTACCGCGTACATGAACACCGGCTAAGCGCGCCGCCCGTTCATTCCCGCCTACCGCCAGCACGTATCGTCCGAAAACCGTGAATCGCATAACGACGAAGCTCGCCGCCAGCACCAAGCCCATCACCACGACTTGCGCCGGCACAGGCCCGATGCTTCCCTGCCCTAGCGACTGAAAACCCGGATTACTGAAAGAAATCAGTCGGCCACCCTCGCTGAGAACCTGAGCGAAGCCGCGCCCCGCAATCAAGGTAGCCAACGTCACGATGATTGGCTGCACGCCCCCGATCGCAGTGACTCCGCCATTCAGCAAACCCACCGCAGCGCCAGCAAGCAGGCCAAGCGCGACCGCGAAACCCACACCATGCTGCAGTTGCGTCGCCGTCACTGCCGAAGCAACCGCCATGGTCGATCCAACGGACAGGTCTATACCGCCGCTACCGATCACGAAGGTCATTCCAGTGGCCACCAACATTGTGGGAGCTACTTGCAACAGAACATTGCGAAGCGTCGATCCACTCGCGAATCCGGGAGTAAAGAACACGTTCGCCGCTACCACCAAGACGAGACCCAACATGGGGCCAACAGGTGGAGCTAACAAACGCCGGAGACGCCCATAGCGAGGGCTCATTCGTCTCCCGCCATGGCTCGCGTGATCGCTTCCCGGGTCACATCGGCACCCTCTAAGGTTGAGACCACATGTCCATCGCGCAGAACCACCGTTCTCGAGCTGGCTTCTACAATCTCCTCCAACTCCGACGAGATCAGGAGCACGCCCGCACCGTCCTCGGCCAACTCGCGAACAGCGGCCTGGATCTCGGCTCGGCCAGCGATATCAACACCTCGCGTCGGATCATCGAGAATCAAGACTCTCGCCCGCCGGCAAAGCCAACGCGCAAGCAGCACCTTCTGCTGATTTCCACCGGAAAGCTCGACTATCTTCTGTCCGGGGCTCGCCACTTTGATGCGCAGTTGTCTAACGTACTTTGCCACCACCTCTTGCTGGCGCCGGCGTGAAATGAACCCGCAACGCGAAAGGAGCGGAAGTGCCGACAGGGTCAGGTTGTCCGCCACGGACATTTCGGGCACAATGCCGTCCAGTTTTCGATCTTCGGATACAAAGCCCATCCCCGCACGGATGGCAGAACGAGGCGAGTGAGGCTTGATGGGCTTCTTCTCCACCGTGACTGCCCCGCTTGCATAGCGGTCAGCACCGAAGATGGCTCGCGCTGTCTCTGTCCTCCCCGACCCGAGCAAGCCCGCAAGCCCCACGATCTCTCGGGACCGCACCTCCAATGAGACATGCTCAATGGCCGGCTCTCTCGAGAGATTTGACGTTTTCAGCAACTCTGTCCCGGTGTGCCCGGCTCGCTGTTTCGTGCCGAACGCCGTCAGGCCCGAGCGCAGTTGTTCGCGACCGGTTCCTAGCATGGAACTGACCAGCTCGGCTCGATCCATCGCCCGCAAATCGCCAGTGCACACCGCACGTCCGTCGCGCAGCACCGTCACGCTTTCGCATACGGCATATAACTCATCGAACCGGTGGCTCACAAAAAAAATCGCAGTGCCGTTTGCCTTTAACCGCCGCACCACGCCAAGAAATACCTCGACTTCGTGAGCACTAAGCGAGCTGGTGGGCTCATCGAGCACCAATAGCTTCGCCCCAAGCGAGACGCTGCGTGCGATGGCAACCATTTGACGCTGCGCTGCAGTGAGACCGCATACCGCAGCACGCGGATCGAGTTCGGCTCCGATTTGATGCAGTGCGTTCCGTGTGACCTCGTACATCTCCGACCAGCGGATCAAACCTAGCCGTCTAGGTTCTCGACCGAAAAAGACATTCTCGGCAACCGACCGCATCTCTAAGAGCGGCACTTCCTGATGCACGGCCCCCACGCCGGCCGCTTGCGCATCTTTAGGGCTGCCGAACTCCACCTTTACCCCACTCATCCACATGCGCCCGGACGAGGGACGCACTGTTCCGGTAAGAATCTTGATGAGGGTTGATTTCCCGGCCCCGTTTTCGCCTATAAGTGCCCGCACCTCACCACTGTGAATTTCAAAGTCCACCGGATAGAGTGCCTGCACCGAGCCGTACTGTTTGGAAATAGCCTCCGTCCTAAGGAGAGCTTCGCCCGTGCGAGTCATGGCTTTTCAAAAAGCTTCGGGCAGGAACTGCCGGGCATTGCTCGCGTCGAAAAACCGGTCTTCGAGAACGATTTTCGGCCGAATCTTTTCACCCCGGCGATAACGCTCCAGGGTGGCGAAGGCGAGCGGACCGAACCGCGGATTCGATTCAGCGGTTGCTGCGAGTTCTCCGGCAACGATTGCCTCCAACGCTGCCCGTTCGCCATCGATGGAAACGACCGTGACTTCCTTGCCGGGCTGCAGTCCCGCGGCTTTCAGCGCCTGGATCGCACCGATCGCCATCTCGTCATTGTGGGCATACACTGCCGTGATTTCGCTGCGCTTGGCCTGCACGATGTTCTGCATTACATTCTGTGCTGCCGCACGCGAGAAATCCGCGGTCTGCGAAACGATCACCCTCATACCAGCGTGTGCGGCAATCCGCTCGGCAAACCCACGGGAGCGGTCTCGAGCGACGGAAGAACCTGGCGTGCCCGTGAGTTCGACAATGGATGCCTTCGCTCGCGTGTGCTGGATAAGCCAGTCGGCTACCCTGCGAGCCTGCTCAACAAAATCGGACCCGATGAAGCACACATAATCGCGGCCCGGCGTTCCTGCCGCCTCGCGGTCCATCAGGAATACCGGGATTTTAAGCTCCTTCGCCGACTCGAGCGCGGGATCCAAACCCTCGTACTCTCGCGGTGCGAGGAAGATCGCGGACACGCGCCGGGCTACCAGGTCTTCAACATCAGACACTTGTTTGGCGGTCTGCCCTTGCGCGTCTGTAATGACAATCCCGTACTTCGCCGAGCGCCTGTCCGCCTCTGCTTGCATGCTGTTGGTTTCGGCAATCCGCCACGGGTTGTTGTTCTCCATCTGTGAGAACCCAACAAGAAGATTGCTTTTTTTCCGAATCACACTGCACGCTTGAAGGGCGGGCAGCAGTAGTAGGGAACGGCGTGCGAGCACTCCTGGCAAGGCTATATTGTACTTCTGCCTCGACTCTTTGACCTCGTGCCTTGCGGCGGCCGAGCGGGTATTGAGTCCTTTCTGGCAACATTCTTTCGTAGCGAAGGCGGGCTGGCGCGATGACACATTGCCGGGCCGTTTGCAACTTGATCTAGCTTGGTACCGCAAGTACCCACTAGAGTTGGCACGATCAAAGACTTAGGTACTCGTAATGCTATAAAATTCAGCGAACGCGGGAATAATTATGACTCGAGCTGTAACTATCGCCTTCGGGCTATGCGCGCTGATTCGGCTGACGAACGGGGCCGAGATTAGCTATCAAGAGACGACCAAGATCACTGGCGGATCGATAGTGTCGATGACGAAGTTTGCTGGTGTCTTCAGCAAAGACGCCCGTAAGCTGGGTCAGCCGATCGTTACCACCGTTGCCGTAAAAGGTAACCAGATGGCACGGATCACGCAGGACTACGCAGATATCACGGACCTTGACGCCCAAACGATGACGCACATCGACATGGCGAAGCACGAGTACTCGGTAATCACATTCACTCAGATGAAAGAGGCCATGCAGCGCGCGCTGGACCAGGCAAAGGAGGAGCAGGCCAAAGCGCCCTCTCAACCACAAGCAGCTCCACAGCCGGCCAAGGATCCGAATGTACAGCTTGGTTTTGAAGCTCACGTTCGAAAGACGGGGGCAACAAAACAAGTCTCGGGTATCGACACAAACGAGATTATATTGGCCCTTGCTATGAACGGAACGGATAAAACCTCGGGTCAACAGGGCGCGCTCGGCATCACCAACGACATGTGGATGGCGCCTGATGTTCCTGGATACGCTGAGGTTCGCGATTTCGAACGTCGGTTTGCGGTCGAAATGGGATCCACGTTTACAACCGGGCCGGATCTCTCGGGGCTTGTTCAGCAGACTCAATCGAGCGACGCAATGAAGGCCCTGGCAAAAGAGATGAGCCAAATTCAGGGCGTTCCTGTCCTGCAGATCATGCGGATGGGAATGACGACGAATGGTCAGCCACTGGCCGCCGCAAGTGAAGCTCCGCTTCCAGAAAGCACCAGCGGAGGGAGTGCCGGCGATACCCTGGGAGCCCAAGTTGCCAAAACGGGCGAGGAAACTGCGCAGCAAACTGCGGCACAGGAAACATCGCGAGCAGTCCGTGGTGCCCTAGGCAGCAGTCTGGGCTCGGCAATCGGCGGATTCGGTGGTTTCGGCCACAAAAAGAAGCAGCCGGCTCCCCAGGAGACTGCTGCTCCGACCCCCCCGCCAGCTAGCACGAGCGCTCCAGCTGCACAATCGGCAGTCCTCATGGAGTCCACAACGGAGTTAGGAAACTTCAACCGGCAAGTGGACCCATCACTGCTGACCGTACCAACTGGATACAAGCTCGTCACGGCACCGCAACTCAAGCAGAATTGAGAACGCAAGGCGGAGCAAGATCTTGAGGAAGTTTGTGAGCCAGTAATGCGAACTATTGCCGAAATCCGCTACTGACGCCCGCGCTCGTGCTGCCGGGTGAAACCAGAATGCCCTTCTGCCGGAGCCTATTTAATTCGTCATAGACGCCCGGATTTGCCGAAGGTCACTTCCGGTCGTTCTGCACTTAGATAGGAAAGTGCAACGTCTCTGAACCTGTGGTTGTAAGTCGCAACGTTCGAACGGATTGTATCCAAACGACGAGCAAGGATTTGCAGCAGAGTCTGCGCGATGGTCACAGCCGGGATCGAATTGACGAAGTCGGAGTCCGACAGATTGTGGATTTGGTTTCGATCAGCAGATTCGACTGATTCTGCCCAAGGAGATTCACATCTCCAAGCTGTTTTAATGGCGGCAGGCGATAGTTGCCGGAGCTATCAATAGTCACATAGCCCTTGCTGAGCACGTCCACCCGGGCGAGAATCGCGGCGGCTCGGAGCCAGTTCACGACCTTATAGTGAAAGACCATTGTTTTGGCCCAGTCGTGCCATGCAGGAGCGGCGAGCACAACATCCTGATTAATTTTATGTCTGCCTCTTGTGGCCCGGCTAAGCTCCTATCGACAGGAAGGCCGCCCTGATTGAGCTGCCCGTACTCGCCACGATAGGTACCAGCGAAGCTTATTTGAACTCTGCTGGTTGAACGCTTCATGCACGGACAGCCCACCAGGATAAGCATGGTGGCTGCTATTTCCGCTACCGGGAGCGCCATAGAAATCGAGAGGAAGCTGCGGGCAGGAACTGCCGTCGTGCAAGACGGGAGGAAGACGCCGGCCTTCACCCCGCCTTCGATCGCCGCACCCTCGGCTGGATTGACAAGGCCCTCCGTCGTTAACCGCGCGATGATCGCGTCTTTGTCTGCATCGGTCAGGTTGGCGCGGGGCACAATACAGGTTTTGGAGTCATTGATCGCGTCGAGCGTGATACCTTGAGCTGCCGCGCCGAAATCTCGCTCACCTTCCCCACCAAAGTTTGAAAGGCGGAATGTACCAGCGGCGAGCCGGGCCCGATCTGCTCAGCCCTAACGTTCCCGGCCCCTATTTTTGTCTGGTCGGACCAAGTGCCACTGAGCTCGCAATACCGGGCGTGATTGAGATTCTTGTTATCGTCATGAGCCATCAAGATGCTACAGAATTTGAATGACTGCCTTGTGAATTTCAGTGACGACTGTGCCGCAGACACCGGGATGGCACATCTTCCCAGCAAATTTGCAGGGGCGGTACGCGGCGCGAAATTCCACCCAATGTCTCTTGCTCGAAATCAGCGGAGAAAGCTTGCCTTTGTGTCCTACTAGTTGGTAGGCTTGCGGATATGGCTAGTGAAACTGCGGAGCGCATCTTGCAAGCAGCCGAGGCGCTGATGATCAATCGAGGATATTCGGCTTTCAGCTATGCCGATATTTCCGAATCGATCGGTATCAGAAAAGCGAGTATTCACCACCATTTTCCGACAAAAGCTGGTCTGGCGATTGCCGTTCTCAAAGACCATCGCAAGCTGTTGTTGGAAGGAACAAAACTACTGGAGCAGCAGATCAAAAATCCTCTAGCTCGGATCCAAGCTTATGTTCAGCACTGGGAAGGCTGTATTCGTGACCATTCAATGACTTTCTGCGTCGCCGCTCTATTGGGAGCTGAGCTGCCGTCGCTACCGGAGGAAGTGCAAAGGGAGATTTGCTTGCATTTCAAGACTCTGAGTGAGTGGCTGGAGAAGACACTGAAGGCGGGCGTCAAAGAACGCGTAATCAAACTTCAAGAGCCTGCAACAACCGAAGCTCAATTCTTAATGGCCGTCGTGCACGGAGCGATGCTGTCCGCAAGGGCCGCTGGCACCTGCAATGTCTTCAAAACCATCACCGATGCGGCTTTGAAGCGCATCTCTGTCTAGAGCCAGACCCACTAAAAGATGTGCAATCACAACATGGCTGAAGGCTCTTTTCTGTACCACAGAATCTACCAACTAGAAGATAGGACACAATAATGCAAACCACCACCTCAATTACTTCCAGCCGCTCACTGCGGAATCTTTACTTCACACGAACTTTGTTCCAGTTGACTTGGGCTGCGGCAGTTATCTCGACTGCGTCAATCCAACCGGGGCTCGCGGCGATGTTGCTGATCCTGTATCCCTTGTGGGATGTTCTGTGCACGCTCTATGACTTCAGGACATCCCATCAGACCGGAGTTGCACGCACATCTCAGATCATCAATGTGGCCTTAGGAGTAGCGACCGCATTCGGGATTGCGCTCACTGTCTTCAACCAGCCTGCATATTCCTTTGCCATATTTGGCGGTTGGGCCTTGTGTGCGGGTCTGCTCCAATTGCTGGTCGGTCTTGCTCGACGTAGGCAGTTGGGAGGTCAATGGGCGATGATTCTCAGCGGTGCACAATCGACTGCGGCGGGTTTCGCGTTTCTGCTTGGCGGCCTGAGCGGGAAGTTCGACATAAAAGGCATAGGCGGATATGCTGTTTTCGGTGCAATTTACTTCCTGATTGGCGGTATCCTGCTCAGTCGAAAGCTCTCGCGAATCGGTTCTCTGGGTGATAGGGCCGGTTTAGCCGCATGACGAGCGGCCCTGATCGGCAGTGTTTGAGTATTCTGGCGGCCGTCTGTGCCGCCCTCAGGCCAGAATTGCTCATCAATTCACTCTTCGCCGCCGGGGCCAGATGTAGCAATGTTCTGAGATTGCAGCTCGCCTTCCGGGTAGAGAGGGCGACCATGAACAGGCAAACATGGCTATGTCACGAGAACAGAAGGTAGCAGTGGTGGAGGCGTACTTGGATTGCTTTGTGACCAAGAATATGTCCCAAGTGCGCCTCGCCGAAGACGTCACTTTTGAGGCCCTCGCATGCCAAAGCTGACGGGCCGGCAGACGGAAACCGGATTCTCAGCGAGCATCATGCCGGCGGTTAAGGGCATTCAGCTGAAGCAGCATATCGTCGAGGGAGATTATGTCCCGACTGTCTTCGACACGGAAACCGTGAACGGTGTAGATCACCTTTTCGACAGGGTTCACATTGTCGATGGCGAGATCAAGGGAGTGCACGCGTTTTACTATCCTCAAACACAGTCCTGATTCAAATGCCGCCCCGCTTGCCTTCATCAGGTGGATCGGCCTCGCCGCGGGAGTTCCGTGCCGTCGCCTCGGCTCCCGGTGGTTCACGGAACGGTTCCACAAAAATGCGCTCGTAACGCACTTCCAGCACGGTCAGCTCTTCTGTACCACCCGGCGCTTGGAGAAGGACATGATCGCCCGCTCTCGATTTCATCAACGCGCGCCCTAGAGGCGACACCCAACTGATGTGCTTGCGGTTGAGATCGACCTCGTCGGTGCCTACGATGCTCACCATTCGCTGCGCTCCCGCCTCATTGGCATAGCGCACGGTCGCTCCGAAGAATGCCCTCGTCGCTGCCTGCCCCGCTCGCGGAGTTTCCGGGTCAACTACTTCCGCGGATTCGATTTGCTTCGTGAGAAAGCGAAGCCGCCCATCGATCTGGTGCAGCCGTCGCTTGCCGTACTGATAGTCGGCGTTTTCACTGCGATCGCCGTTGCTCGCAGCCCACGCCACCACCTCCGTCACAGCTGGGCGTTCCCTGGTGACCAGAAACCGGTGCTCATCTTTGAGGCGCTGGAGGCCGCTCGGCGTTATGTAGTTCTTGCTTCGCGTCGCGGGTTCAACATTTCGCGGTTTCCTCGTAAACCCTTTTCGCATGTCTTAGTCTCTCGAGCGCGAATCCAGCGGGTGCCACGAACCTCTTAGGAAGTAACCGGTGCGGCTCCTGGTATACCACGAAGATGCTGTCTTTGTTCGGCTATTCCGATCTGTGTCATTCGCTTCGAACAACGCCGCCGCATTCTATTTGCATCAAGAATCACCCGGAGATCAAATCGTCCATATCGTGCTGCCAAATGTCACGCACGCTGAATACAGCCTCGCGCTTAATCTCGGTAGTCGTCGGCCACGTCGAATGCGTGCCTCGGCCGAAGTAAACCAACTCATACCGCACTGTGGTAGCCTGACGAAACCTCTTCTGACAGCCTGCCTCGATGCATCGATCACTAAAACATCTAATTCTGTGGATGGTCCTTCCGCTGTCGAGTTTCGGACAAGCTACGTCTTCACCCGCCAAGAACTCAAAGGCACCGGTTTTCAAGTACCAGGAGCTTATGATTCCGATGAGAGATGGAGTGCGGTTGCAAACGGCCATCCTGACGCCTGCGAGCAATACCGGACCGCTTCCGATTCTCTTGCAACGAACTCCTTACGGGATTTTCGATAAAGCCCCCGAGACAGTACCGGAAAGTCTGAAAGAATTGGCGCAAGACGGCTACATACTCGTGTTCCAGAACCTGCGCGGCCGATTCAAGTCGGAAGGCACCTTCCACCTCTCTTCCTTTGTAGATTTGACCGATGCAAAGGCGACGAATGAGACAACCGACGCCTACGACACGATCGAATGGCTCGTTAAAAATACGCCGAATAATAATGGCCGGGTCGGTATCTGGGGCGTCTCCTACCTCGGACTAACGGCCGGCATGACTCTCTTGCAACCGCATCCGGCTCTTAAGGCCGTCTCTGAGCAGGCATCTCCCGTCGATCAATGGATGAACGACGATATGCATCGATTCGGCGCTCTACGCTTGAGTTACGCCTTCGAATACTCTGTCATGGAGCAGGCAGACAAGAACTCGAACACTCATTTCGCGTTCGATACCTACGACACCTATCAGTGGTATCTGAACGTTGGACCGATCGCGAACATCGATTCGAGATATCTGCACGGTTCGATTCCCTTCTGGACAGAAACGGTGGAACATCCTGACTATGACGAGTTCTGGCGTCGCGAGGCATGGGTGAATCAACTGCATAGCAGTCCGGTTCCTAACCTAAACGTTGCCGGATTCTGGGATCAGGAAGACCCATGGGGTCCGTGGCAAATTTTCCGGCACTCCGAAGAGAAGGATCCCCAAAACCAGACCTTCATTGTCGCCGGCCCTTGGTTCCACGGGGAGTGGCAGAGCCCCAAAGGGGATAACATCGGACAGATCACCTTCGGCGGTCATGAGACGGCACGCGAATTCCGCGAGAGGATTGAGGCGCCATTCTTTCGTTACTATCTGCATGGCAAGGGCGAAAAATTCAATTGGAAAGCGAGCACATTTGAATCGGGGTCGAATACATGGCAGACCTACACCGATTGGCCTCCCAAAGGGTCGCGCGCTACAAATCTGTACCTGCACGCAGATGGCTCGCTCTCCTTCGACGCACCGAAGCCAAGCAACCGAGAGTATGCACAATATGTTTCAGACCCGGCCAATCCAGTGCCCTATCGGCCACGGCCCATCTCCCCAACCTATCCGGGCGGCGACTGGATCACTTGGGAAGTAGCGGACCAGCGCTTCGTCGATCACCGGCCGGACACCTTCAGTTTTGTAAGCGCTCCCCTGGACCATGATCTGAGGATGACCGGCGAAGTGAGTGCCGACCTGTTTGCTTCGAGTTCCGGAACGGATAGCGACTTCATTGTCAAGCTAATCGATGTTTACCCGGAGAATGCAGTGCCTAACCCATGGAAGCCGGACCAAGGTCCTGGACCGGGCGAGTTCGCTAAATCGCTGAACGGTTATGAACTGCCGATTGCAATGGAAGTACGCCGCGGCCGGTACAACAAAAGTTATGAGCATCCCCAGGCTCTCGTACCGAATCAGCCAACCGAGTTCTCGATCCCATTACGCGACCGCGATCATGTCTTTTTGAAAGGACATCGGCTGATGGTTCAGGTTCAATCCACTTGGTTTCCTGCCATCGACCGTAACCCGCAAAAGTTTGTGCCGAGTATCTATACAGCGCAGGCGAGCGACTTCATCTCAGCCACGCAGCGCCTGTACTGCACACCGAAACTACCATCGCATTTAGTGATCCCCGTCATGCGCTGACCTAGAGGTCACCGTGCGACGAAGATTGATTTCGGGCAGAGGGTATGGACCCCGACTTTCCCATCTACTAACTGGGTGATGTCAACATCTACGGCAACGCTCGTGAGTGCATAAGCGTCATCTCGGCTCAGTCGCTTTTCGCTAACGAGAAAGTCGATCATGTTACGGACGGCTAGTTCAGTCGCGGTTTGCAGGTTCTCGTCGAATCCCATTGAGATGTAGTTAGAGGGAGTTTCTGCGCGCGGCCAAAGAAGGTGCTGATCCTTGTGAACCACGAATCGGAACGTGCCGGTGAGCCAGGTCTCAAGAGCCGTGATGTCCACCTCGCCATTGCCCTGCCCCCCGTGTCCATCGCCTGCTTCAAAGAGAGCCCCCGGGGCATGCACGGGGATAAACAACTTCGTCCCGGCCACTAGTTCCTTGTTATCCATATTGCCGGCATGCATCCAGGGCGGCCCGCTGTTGAGCTTGCCCGTAACCGGAGGTGCCACACCCATGCTGCCGAAAAAGGGATGTAGTGGGATGTCAACCCCGGGCGCGAACTTCGCTATCATGTGCTCCCGATCGAGCGGGATTACCTTCGTTTTCCGATACGGAAAGTCGTTCGGTAGAAAACCTCGGCCGGGACCAAACCCGTTACACGCAAAGGGAACATCGATCTCGACCTTTTTAATGTCAATCTCCAGGACGTCGCCCGGTTGGGCTTCCTAAATCCGCACCGGGCCCGTCAATATATGTCCGCCCGGACCCTTGTCCCGGACCTGTTCGTGGATGTCGCGGTCATATTGCGGGATCGCGCTCGGCGGCATGCCGCCTTCCTGCATTCGATCTAACGAACACTTAGAGACGGTGTGCATTCGAACTGTATCGCCAGAATGCACGGTGAGCACCGGCTTCGCCTCAGCCGAGTAATAGCCCCACACGACAGTGGAAGGCGAGGCGGGAAGGTCGAACTCGGCGGCCCAGATAGTCGGACCAAGGAGGAGAGTAAGTAGGAGGGAGCGCATCACTTGATCAAATCAGGCTAGCGCAGCCTCCTCCGATTTCAAGCCCGCGCGAGTACGTGAGCTGTTCCCATTTCCCAACGTGGAGCCACCTTTCAGCGAAGGGTGACAGCAAACATGACACTTACGGGATCATGCCGCACTCGAACATTTTGTTCGCAATGGGCGCGGCGACCTTGTTCAGAAATTGTTCGCGCATTTTGGGATCGCTTTTGAGCATTCCCATGACCCTTTGTTTCATCATCGCTTGTTTGGGGTCGGCCGGTTGTTCCTTTTTCTCTTTCAGATCTGCACAGCTGGATGTTCGATATTTCTCCACCACTTTTTGAGCAAGCTTATCCATGATCGGATACTGGCTTTGCTGAGCGGTGCTGAAGGGCGGAGCCGCCATTAACAGCAACGAAGCAAGTGGCAGAAACGCAAAGCGTATGACTTTCATTTTCTCTCCTCCTGTCGCCAAGTTCCGCTGATCTTACCATGGCTGTTCGCGCCCCGCCCATGACAGTCGTTTACACACTATCCTTATCTAATGAATCTTTACATAAGGGTTACGCATCTCTTCAGATGTAACGGCTCTACACCTTGAATAAGATGCTAATGTCGAAAACGCCCACAGCCAGCCAACTTTGGATCGTCTTGGCCCGTTGCTACAAGTCCCTCAGCATGCTTGTGGAACACAGTATTGCCAAGGAGAGCTTATGCCTGAGTGACTTCATGATCCTCGAAGCGCTACTCCATAAAGGCCCTTTGACCATTACCGAAATTCAGGCCAAAGTGCTGCTGGCTACCGGATCCATGACGGCCGCCGTGGACCGATTGGAGAGCAAGGGACATATCGTGCGTAAGACGACTCCCGTAGATCGACGCGCTCGCCGCCTGGAACTCACCGGAGAAGGAAAAAAGCTCATAACCACGGTGTTTGAAGCGCACAACAAGGAACTAGAGACTTGGATGGCTGAGCTTACCGACACTGAGAAGCGGCAGACATACGAGGTCTTGAAAAAGCTTGGTCTCAGAGCCGCTGCCATTCACGAAGACGGAAACATGCTCGTCACCAGAAGGAGTAAAGAATGATTGTCATTCGAAGAAGTGGAGCCCGGAACAAGGAGCTAGTACGACGTAAGAGCTCAAGCGGATCCATTGTCCGTAATAGCGCAGGAAGGAATTTCAAATGCTAACTCCCATTTTGGGACTTCATCACGTCACAGCTATTGCCTCCGATCCGCAACGCAATCTCGACTTCTATACCCAAGTGCTCGGCCTTCGCTTTGTAAAGCGAACGATCAATTTCGACGATCCCGGCACCTATCACTTTTACTTTGGTGATGACGTAGGTGCACCCGGCACCATCCTCACCTTTTTCCCCTGGCCGGATGCGAGCAAGGGCCGCCCGGGCGCAGGAGAAGTGATCGCTGTTGCCTTTTCCGTTCCACCAAGCTCGTTAGATTTCTGGACGGAAAGATTGAACGCGAAGGGTCTTCCTTGGACCGAGGATCATCGTTTTGGTTTTCGGGTACTCTCCTTACGTGATCCGGACGGGATGGCTCTCGAACTGATCGAGCAAAAGGAAAAAGGGGTTACTCGGGCGCCTCGCTACTCCGATATCGGAGCGAGCCATGCAATTCAAGGATTCTATGGCGTCACTCTTCTGGAGCGAAATCTCGCCCACACCGAACAGGTTCTCGAGCTGATGGGCTTGGCGAAAGCGGCCGAAGAGAATAATGTCATCCGGTTTGCACGGCAAGGGGAAGCCTTCGGCCGGTTTATCGATATCAGAATCGATGGCAAGGCTCCACGCGGCAGCATGGGTGCGGGAACCGTGCACCACATTGCTTTCCGCAACGTAAACGATGCCGCCCAAGCGGAGTGGCGAGGAACTCTTTCGCGTCATCTAAGCGTCACGCCCGTGCAGGATCGAACTTATTTCCACTCCATCTATTTCCGCGAGCCTGGCGGGGTGCTTTTCGAGATGGCAACCGACAACCCCGGCTTCTTGATCGACGAACCGATCGAGAGTCTGGGCGAGGGACTCCGCATCCCCGAGTGGTACGAACCCATGCGTGAAAGAATCGAAGCTCGTTTGACTCCGATTGTTCTACACAAGGCGTCCCAACCATCGCCCGCAGGAGCTCCAAAATGACAACTGCTGAGCCTCGCAAAACTCCGCCGATTCTCCAGGCAGGCACACCGATCGAACAAGCCGCCGGAGCACTGATCCTGCTGCACGGCCGCGGAGGTTCTGCGCAAGATATATTGACGCTCGGCCTCGAGCTAGCGGGGAATCGCCTTGCTTTGATCGCGCCGCAGGCACCAGGAAACACTTGGTATCCCCATTCCTTCTTGGCGCCTCGTCAGCAGAACGAGCCTTATCTTTCCTCTGCTCTCAAGCAGGTTGAAACAGCACTGGAAATAGCGACACGAGCCGGGCTCGAGACTTCAAAGGTGGCCCTCTGCGGATTCTCCCAGGGCGCATGTCTGGCTACGGAGTTCGTCGCACACCATCCGCAGCGGTACGCAGGGCTCCTCGCGTTCACGGGCGGCCTGATCGGTCCTTTGGATGAACCGATTTCGCTCACGGGCAATCTGGCCGGGACACCGATCCTGCTCAGCTCGGGCGATCCCGACCCACACGTTCCCTGGATCCGGGTTCAGCAATCAGGCGAACTGCTGACCGGCATCGGGGGCAAGGTCATCCTGCAAAGGTATCCAGGCAGACCGCACTCAGTTCTGCCGGAAGAGATTGAGCAAGGAAGAAAGTTGCTCCACACCCCGACACTTCTCGGCCCCGAGTTTCTGAAATAGACTCGACCAAACAGCCCGCAAGACTCGCAAATCTACTGCTTCGAGAAACGACTGCTTGCCATAGGCTCCGTAGTGAGTTTCTGAAGAGTGCCGCGCTGCGCGGGGTGTTACATGTTCCCACTCGAGTGGCTATAGAACGCCCCGTACTATCTCCCTGCAAAGTCAAACTTTAACAGCCTGTCCCTCACAACGAATACGTTACTGAAGACTAACAGGTCTGAGATTATAGATTCGGGAGATCTGTGGTCTCTATCCGCGAGGAGTGTGACCCACTGATCATCGACTAAGAAATCTGCACATGGGAGCAGGTTGAGCGTGTGTGCTCACGAAATACTCCCGATGTGTATTGTTGCTCGTCAAACTGACTTGAGGAAAGCGCGTTGCATTCGCGTTAGGAATCGATTTGTCGCTAGAACAAAATCTGTCAGAGATGGAATGTACCCGGGAGGCGTACTGGCTACGCTACCCGCAAACGTCACCCCTAAAACTGCGTCTTCGCGCGATAACCGTTCGCCACTGCTTTCACGTCCTGCCAGGCGAGTCGATCCTCGAGTTGGGAGCTGGCAGCGGGCTTTGGACTAAACACCTCTCCGACACCTTCTCAGGTGAAAATCCCATTACGGGCGCGGTGTTTAACGACGAGCTGTGTGAAAAGGCTTCCAATGAGTCGCTTCCGAATACAAAATTTGTCCGAGTGCACGATCTCGCTCGCGATTTGCCGGAAGGAAGCTTCGACTATATCGTCGGAACTGCCATCCTTTGTCATGATCTGTACGCGCAAAATTTGGGCGCTATTTACCGGCTTCTAAAGCCGGGTGGCCAGTTTCTATTCTTCGAGGCAAATTTCTGGAACCCCCAGGTGTTTGCCAAGAGCGTAGCGAGACCGATCGGTAAGTGGGCCGGCAACGCCGACTGTCAGGTTGGCATGCGCAAATACCAGCTGCTGAGAGTGGCTTCTCAGCAGGGATTTACTAATGTCGACGTCATTCCTTACGACATTATCCACCCGCTAACACCTCGTTTTCTGATTCCTTGGGTACAATCGCTCGCGTTCATTCTTGAACACGCCCCACTCACCAGGGATATCTGCGGAACTCTTTATGTTTGGGCGAAGAAGCCCGGGAATGAACAGGAGCGGCGGCCCTCCATCGCCCTGGACGCACACCGATCGCTTTCTGGATCCACCTCCGTGGTAGTCCCCTGCCACAACGAGGAGATGAATATAGGCCCGCTTGTGGAAGGACTACTGCAGTTTTACGGCAAATACATCCACGAAATTATTCTCGTCAATGATGTGAGTACAGACTGTACTGCCGAGGTCGCGGCCGCGATGCACGAGATTGACCCGCGCGTCAAATTGCTCAACCGAAAACCACCCGGCGGCGTGGGACGTGCTCTCCGCGACGGCTACGCGGCTGCAACCGGCCGGTTCATACTCACGATGGATTGTGACTTCACGCACATCCTTCCAGAATTTAGAGATCTTTTCGATGCCGTCGCAGCCGGTCATCACGGGGCAATAGGAAGCCGCTTCTCACACGAATCTGTATTGATCAACTACCCGGTGATGAAGATCCTCTGCAATCGCGGTTTTCATCTCTTACTAAATCTGCTGCTGCGAAGGCGGGTGCGCGACATCTCCAACAATTTGAAATTACTTCGCGCCGATATTCTAAAGAACATCACGATCGAGGAAAATCACTTCGCAGCCAATGTCGAGACGGGTCTCAGACCACTTCTCGCCGGTTACGACATCAAGGAAGTACCGATTTCATGGATCAATAGAACGGCTGAGATGGGTAATTCTTCGTTTCGGTTGGGCAAGCTCGCGCCGTCCTACTTCGGTGCTTTGATGAGGATCGTTGCCGGTTCCGCCAAGAGCAAGGTCACTGTTCCTCCTCAAGACATTCCCGTCGAGGAGAAGCTTTTGGCAGGAGCCGGCGATTACCGCGAGCACTAATTAGCCTCAGGATGAATTTACCTGCTTCGCGCGATGTTCTGCCATCGCGCCTCTCGCGCTGGCAAACTGCGCTCGCTTTTGTCGAGCGGAGACCTGTGGCAGTTCTTACGGTTTGGACGGCGATCTACTTTGCCCTCACTCTCACGATTGCGACGACAAAGCCGCTATGGAATGACGAGTTGTTCACGTTTTACATCTCACGACGGCCAACCCTCGGCGCGGTGTGGAGTGCGCTGCTTACGGGCGCGGAGCAGCTTCCACTATTCTTTTATGTGTTAACCCGGGCAGCAACCGGTTTGCTGGGCTCCAGTCCCGCCGCTTTCCGTGTGCCGGAAATGCTGGGCTTCTGGCTCATGAGTATCTGTCTGTTCTGGTTCGTGCGGGCACGTACCTCGGTCGCGTGGGGCCTGATTGCCATGACTTTTCCCCTGCTGACGGCGGCATTCGAGTACGCCTATGAAGCGCGCCCGTATGCGCTGGTGCTCGGCTTCTGCGCCCTGGCACTCTGCTTCTGGCAGGCCGCTACCGAGGGTCGTTTTCGATCCGTCTCCCTTCCCGGACTGTGCTTCAGCATAGCGGCAGCCATTTCCTGTCATTACTACGCGGTTCTCGGCGTAGGAGCCATCGTGTTCGGTGAATTCGTACGCACGGTAACCCGGAAGAAGCTCGATATCAAGGTGACCGCCGCCTGCATTTTGGGTTTTGTTCCGCTCTTGTTGTTCAGGCCTCTGATTCACGCGGCCCGCGCTTATTCGGGAGCGTTTTGGGCTAAGCCGCAATGGTCAAACGCGCTCGGTTTCTACAATATGTTGCTTGCGCCTGCACCGCTTGCACTGCTCACACTATTGGTGCTATTGGCAGTTCTTCTTCGGGTGAATGGGCGCGATGACGAGCGCGGTCGGTACACCGATCCGCACCGTTTTCCGGTGCACGAGATCGCTGCGATTTGTGCATTCCTGTTTGTCCCGGCAATGGGGGTGATCCTCGCGAAGTTTGTGACGGGCGCATATACCTTCCGGTACGCGCTGCCGGCTGTCATCGGCTTGAGCATCGTTGTCGCGTGGAGCTCGCTTAGGCTCGCAAGAGACCGATCTGTTGTCGGTATGGTGATCGCAGTCACTTTGCTTTGCGCTTTCGTCTTCAACGGCTTGAAAGCCTACTCTGGCGCCCGAAGTAGTCGGGACGACCATCTCGACGCATACCGCTTTTTAAGGGCTCATTCGGCAGGGCTCCCCCTCGTTGTCATCGGCCCTCATCTATTCTTCGAGCTTTCACACCAGGCTTCGACGCAGCACCAAGACTTCAGACCGATTTACTTGGCGGATTTGAAGATGGCTTTGCGATACACCGCCACAGATGACGTGGAGCGCGGGCTTCTGGCCCTAAAACAGTGGGCCCCGTTGGACGTGCAGGACTTTCATACATTCTGCGAGTCTCACGACAGATTTCTGATCTACGGACACACCGCACCCTTCGAGTGGGCGACGAAAGAACTACTGCAAGAAGGACGCTTGCTCACCGTTGCAGCGCGGAACGGCGACCAACTGTTGTTTCTCGTCACGAGCAAGGATCAACCGCAGTAGAGGCTTTCACTACTCGCGGCCGACGCGTGACTCGGAACTCAGCGCTGGTAGATGGAGGTGGTCGAGCTGTACAGCAATCAGGTCCAGGAAGTAAGCGAGCCCGCGCGTAATGATCAAGATCGCCGCCACCAGCCACAAGAAAGACATGGTCATGAAACGCGACCAGTGCTCGTAGGCGGCATGGCCTATGGCATGGGCCACCAAGTTCGAGCCGACCAGAGCGGTGCCGGCCACGATCAATAGTAAGGGTGCAATCCAGAACGCAGGGCTGCCTACCAGTTTGTCCAGCCAGTCGGTAGATAACGAAGCGCTTCTCTTTTCGATGACGATCCGCACAACACGCCGCGCCAGGTAGGCTGCCGAAAAGATCAAGAAGGAAGCAATAGCGGCCAGATGTCCCAAGATGAACCGATGCAGCATCCATTCTTGAACGGTGCGCGTCTGCCAGTAGTAGGCTACGGGCGCAAACATCAGACCGACGGCGAGCAGGAAAAAGGCGCCTCCGACAATGCCCAGCAATCTTGCAGGATGATAGAGCAAGGCTGTTTGCATGATGATGCCCAGAAACCGGAACCCGTCACGCAATACTCGGAGCTTCGATCTGCCCTCCCGCTCGTAGTAGGGCATATCGATCTCGATCAGTTTCATCCCGCCGTTTGGGCCGAGTAGTGCCCGCGCGCTCATGGCCGGTGTGAAATGAAGCCCGTTCGGCAGCGGCAGAAGATTCTCATAAGCTGCTCTAGTCAGAACGCGCATTCCGCTTGCGGTATCACGAACTCGCCGCTTCGAAAGTAGCGTCAGAAGAGACGCATAAAGAAAGTTCCCGACTTTGCGAATAAGCGGCATGTGAGTCTGTGGATTCAATCGGCATCCGAGCGCCAAATCTGCGTTTTGCTCTACCACCGCATTGCAGAGCGTGGCAAAGAACTTGGGATCACAAGTGCCGTCCGCATCCAGGAACCCGAGCAAGTCCGCACTCGTGCTGTCCCAAGCTTGTTTGATCGCACTCCCATATCCTCGATTCTTCTCAAACACGATTAGCCGGATCCGATCGGTGTATTTGCTCGCAAGTTCGACCGTGCGATCCGTAGAACCATCACTTACAACCGTGACATCGACTCGCGTAACAGGCGAGTTGTCTAACAAGAACTGACGGGCATCAAGGGATCTCTTGATGATGCTCTCAATGCTATTCTCCTCGTTGAGGGCAGGTATGGCGATCAGAAGTTTCATTTGCGATGGCAGCGCGGTACTCAATTGCTAGACCATGGGCAGTCCTGCAGCCGACGACTATTTGCAATCTGAAAGCTAGCGCTGAGAGTTACAGACTCAAGCTGAGTCCCACTTAGTGTCGCATTATTCCTGCTTGTTATTAGAAATTGCGCTGGCGATTCTTCTGATAACGGCTGCCTTAGCGGTCCCGCAAGTCGGGGAAGCCGGGTTCGCGTGGGTTGAGAGCACGCTGGCCCGAGTGGCCCGCCGACCTGGTCGGTCGGTTTTACTCGTCATGCTGGTGGCGCTCGCCGGGCGTGCCGTTCTGCTCCCACTTTTCCCCCCGCCTGCTCCGTCGATACACGATGAGTTCAGTTATCTGCTAGCCGCCGAGACCTATGCCTCGGGACGTCTTGCAAACGCGCCCAGCCCTATGTGGCCCCACTTTGAGAGCGTCCACATTCTTCAGCAGCCGACTTACATGTCGATGTATCCTCCCGCGCAAGGATTGTTCCTTGCACTTGGCAAAAAGCTAACAGAAACCGCGTGGTTTGGGGTGTGGTTCGCTTGCATCCTAATGGCCGGCGCTATTTGTTGGATGTTGCAGGGATGGCTCTCGGGGCCTTGGGCCTTGGCGGGTGGCCTCTTAGTCGTGGCGCGCTGGGGATTGTTTAGCTACTGGGTGAACGGCTACTGGGGCGGTGCAGTGCCTGCCTTAGGCGGCACGCTGGTTCTGGGAAGCTTGCCAAGACTCGTGAAATGGGGGCGCTTACGCGACGCTTTATTGCTAGCTGCAGGACTCGCGCTGCTTGCCAACAGCCGACCTTACGAAGGTTTGATTGTAAGTGCGACCGCCATCACAGTCGTTCTTGTCTGGACCGTGATGCACGGGCACTCGAGACGAGTGCTGAAGCCGAAGGTAATTGCCCCAATCATTGCTCTGCTCAGCTTTTGTGCGGTAGGAATGCTCTACTACAACGCGCGGGTCACGGGTTCCGCTCTTCTGCTCCCCTACAGAGCCGACCGCCAACAATACGCCATAGCGCCTCTCTTCCTTCTACAAGGTTTGCGTCCGGCTCCCGCGTACCGTGCGCCGTCGCTTCGACATGTGTACCTGGCGGAAGTCGAGCTTTACCACCGGGGCAGGCGGGCGCTCGGTGTTCCCGAAATGCTTCGAAAGCTTAAGAACCTCTGGCTGTTTTTCGTGGGTCCGCTGCTGACAATTCCATTCGTCACTCTATTCGTGTTCCCTGCTGCCAAGCCCGACACGCGTAAGAAATTCTTCCTCTTGATAGTGGGAGCTTTGGCCATCGGCCTTCTGGCCGAGGTCTGGTTTTATCCGCACTACGGCGCGCCGGCAATGGGTGCCATCATCGCGCTTCTTTTAATAGGATTACGGCGCCTGCGAAAGTGGAAATGGCGCAACAGAAGGTCAGGGTTGTTCCTCGCGCGAATGGTTCCCCTTGCTTGCTTACTGATGGGCTTGATCCCGCTGACTGCTGCAAGGTTCAGGATCTCTCTGAGCTATTGGCCGCAACAGTGGTACGGCGGCAACCCGAGTGTCGTGCGACCGGCAAGCTTGACCGCCGGTCTTACTCACGCTTTGATCATTGTTCGCTATGATCCGGCTCACGAAGTCGGCGAGGAATGGGTTTACAACGAAGCGGATATCGAGAAAGCGCCCGTCGTCTGGGCGAGAGAAACAGACCCCGCTCACGATCACGAGCTGATTCGCTACTTCAAAAATCGAACGGTGTGGTTGTTCGAGCCCGACAAGCATCCATGGGTTCTGCGGCCCTACTCGCTGTCAAAAACGTAAGGGTTTGAGGGGCTTTTCGTCTTTTCTGGCCGCATCTATTCCTACCCTCTGATAGATGTCAAATTCCCCATGCGGCGAAGCATAGACGAGCAGCCACTTATCGGGCGACTTGCGGACCAGGGCGGGAAAACGGCGGTTGAAGTCATCCTCCATGAGCAAGTTATCGAGCGCCACATACGAGGCCGGAACGGTGTCGATCAATTGCTGTGCTTTCAAAGGATCGGCTTCGAGCGGCGGCATGACCGTCTTCAACCCTGTCTTAAGGTAAACCCACTGCGGCATCGATACGGCCACCACAGCATGAGGATTGGCGCGCGCTGCCAACCACTGGAGTCCTTTTTCGGAAGGCGAATTGGGACCAGAGTAGTGGAACAACGTGTATTCTCTTCGAATTCCCCTGGCGTCGTAGTAAACCGCCGGATCACGAAAATTTCGGTATCCGACTAGGCACGAGACCGCCGATTCGTACAACACGAACATAGCGATCAAAACGGTGAGAACAGACACCGTTGTTCGCTGTCGCTCAAAACGACGGCGAAGAACTGTTGAAGCGTGCAGTAGGAACGAAAGAAACATCACGAGCAAGAATGGTTCGGCAGGCGCCAGATATCGCGGAAACTGGCCCGTCCAGGTGGTCGTGCAGATCGCGCCCACGGTCAACAGCAAGTAGATAGGAATGAGATACTCTCGCTGCCACAGGTGCCAAAATATGCCCCCGATCACAATCAGCCCGAGAGGAACAATAAGGAATTGAATGGACCACGGAGGAAAAGTGACCACCCGCAACGCGCGGTTGAGACGCGTCAAATGACCCGTCCAGAAACCCTCCTTCGCGGTAATTGCCTCGGCCAAGTAGCTCGGCATGGTCAGTGCGTTGTGAAAGATCCGCGCCAGCATGTCTGAGCGAGTGGCCAAACCCTGTTCCGGTTGGAACGGAGACTTCATAGCGACATTGGTCGAGTAACTCACGTTATAAAAAAGCGATGAGTCGCGCTGATACGCGTAAGAAGGGTGCTTGTAACTCTCACTCGATTCAACCGAATGGATGTAAGTCTGCCAAACAAGAACAGGTACAAGCGCGATCACGGCACGGAGCGCAGCTTGCCGGAACTGTCTTCGCAAGGCGGCATCAATGACCCAGGCGATCAGCACCGCGATACCGATCGTTCTCATCAAGTAGGAAGCGATCGCCGCAAGAGGAGCCATGATGCGAGCCGTCCACCCCTTTTTCGGCTTGAAATACAGATACCCAAAGAAGACGGAGCAGACCGCAAACGGCAGTTCCGCGAAGCACAAGGTTTGAAGAAAGTACATCTGGTAATTCAGTACACATGCAGCGGAGAGCAGCAAGGCATACCGGCGCGGCATGAACAATTTCCCAAGCAGGAAAGCGCCTGTCGCGTATAACAGGGACAAGAGAAAGAAAGAGCGGCGCAGCCACAGCCCGACGATCAGCGGATCACTGCTTCTTAGAATCACTTCGTGAAGGGCAACAATCGCGGGCAATCCAGGAGGGTACTGTATAGCCTCGATGTTGCCGGGTTCGTTCAGCAGTCGATAGCCGTCGCCTTGGGCTAGCGAGGTCCCCAGAACGAAGTAGACGCCCGCATCCCAACGAAGATCGATCGGTCCTCGCGCACGAGGAACCCAGCTAAGAAGAACCAGAAACGAAACAAGCGCCACGCAAATCGCATCCTTGCGCAAGTCGGATTTCCGATTTGTGGGGAATGCCGGGCTTGT
Source organism: Terriglobia bacterium (assembly GCA_963737005.1). GTDB lineage: Bacteria > Acidobacteriota > Terriglobia > Bryobacterales > Bryobacteraceae > Bog-105. Next base: position 187,253 of record CAVTRD010000001.1, read on the forward strand.
TGTTCTAGGAAAGTTTTTGGTCGCCATGTTGGAAGCGAAGAAGATGTCAACAACTTAGCATTGGAAGGCAAGATACCGAAATGAAGAAAACATCGCAAGACTGTGATCAGGTGTGCCTTCAATCCATACCCGGCCATGTAGGAAAGAGCGTCGGCGAAGATCTCCGAGAGACAACGGAGTGGCGGTTTGGGATTGTGCGGGTAACTGAGCATTTCGTTCAAGGTTTTTCGGAAATCGATGCCCGGTCGTGTGAACTGTCCAGCAAGTCGGCCAGACAAGCGACTCGCCCTTCACTCGCCCTTCACTCGCCGCCGTGTAACAGACATGCAGAATCATTCCGGTGGTCAGAAATGCTGCGGTATCTTCCCAATGCCGCTCCATTGGGCTGTCTTCATCGCTGCGCACGATCATGTCTGCGATATTCTGGGCATCTGAAACATCGCGCGGCGTGAATAATCGAACTTCCGCAAGAGGATTGAACCGCGATCACGAGCCATCTTTAACGGGCGAAAATTTAAAACAGATGTGCCCGTTCTTGAAGCGGAAGCCCCCCATCTTCGCGTAGTTCTCTCCCTTGATGTCGTAGATGACGGCACTCTCGTCCCACGACAGTAACGTCGGAATGACCAGGCCAACAGCGTTGCAGGGGAACTCACGATGCTTCCCCCTTGTGCAGATCAGGCGAGATTGTGAAAACGAGTTCTTCGGCGACCGGTTCTTCGTTTTCGAATCCGGAGCCTTCGAGTGGCTCGTCGCCGATGTTTTAACTCCGCGTGTTGCTGCCATCTTTCCATGCACCTCCTTTGGTCTCGGGTTTATAACCCTAACCTGTTAGCGCCGACAAGCAACGGCCTTGACATCGCGACCCGTTGCGTTCTGGCCTATAACGAAGGTGTACGGGGTTGAGTGTAGACACTCAAGTCAGCCCGCGCGAACCAAAGCGCTTCCGACGGGTCTCGAAGCAAGTGAAAGGATCGAAGAGGGCTTGAACGAAGCCGAAGGCGGACGCTACGCGTGGGCGTTGTAGCGGCGATTTCTAAGCTGAGATCGCTTGGGTCACAAAGGAGGTCCCTTTGTGACCCAGTTACGAAAAAAGGATGTTCGAAGAACTCGAGCGTCGCAATTACTTTCAGAGTACTGTACGCACCTACGTCAGAACGATCGCAGACCTGGCGCGCTATTTCAAACGTCCACCGGATCAACTCGGCCCAGACCAACTTCGGCAGTATCAAGCCTATCTATTCCGTGAGCGCAAACTGGTTCCCAACACAGTCAACCAGCGAACGGCTGCCCTTCGATTCTTCTTCGTAACGACGCTCAAGAAACCATGGACCATTGCTGAACGCCTTACCCGCGAAGGACGTTTCGGCTGCCCAAAGTTCTCAGCGTGGAGCAGGTATCGAAACTGATCGATGCCGCTCCCACTCTTTTCTACCGCATTCTTTTCATGGTCCGCGAACTTCGAGATGACACCTTGATATCTCTCCGGGAACAAAGTCTAGCAGCCCGATGACCCGCCGAGTCGGACAGGCATAGATTTATACATCGCCGTTACCGGCGATCTGAGAACGAGGCGAGCGAGATGGGCACTGCGATCATGGCCGCTACTTAAGATTCTGGTACTCTGCCTTCGCTTGCAGCAGAACGGGAATATTCGGGTCGGCATCCTTCCAAAGCGCCAGAAATTCCGCGTAGGCAGATTTGGCCTTCCTCAAATCACGCTCCATGCGCCAGGCGCGAGCAAGCTGTAGTCGCGCCAGGGCTCCGATCGAATCTGCGACTACGATGCCCGGGTGATCCAAAATCCTCTGAAACTCGAACGCTGCTTTCTTCCCTTGCTTTTCCGCCAGATAGGCCTCACCACGCAGGTAGACCGGATACATCGCACCAAACAGACCAGAGGCCACAGACTCCGTGATGCCGTCCTCATAGGGAGCTGCGATTTGCAGAGCCTCGATTGCCAATGAAGCATCCCCTTTATTCAAAGCTAGCCTGGCTCGGAGCACTGGCAAATAATTAAATTGCACGCAAGTGTCAATGGGGTATTCGCTTTCTAACTTGCCTGTAATCATTTGTGTGATTGCTAAGTCGCCTGCTAGGCCGAAGGCCAACGCTGCAGCGTATTGCACGTCGCGACTCGGAACTGCCTCTATAGCTACCCGGGCGTTCTGCCTTGCTTGCGGAAGATTGCCAAGCCATGCCTCACGCACCGCAGCGGAGGCCCGCCACAGTGCCGCTCTTTCGTGCTGAGAACCCATCTCAGCCTCGGTTATTGCACGGTTTAGAATTCCACGCGCCTCACGCGCTCGTCCTGCATAAAAGAGGACGCTAGCCTGCCGGAAGGACATCCAAGTCTCCGACCCGCTCCGTCGACGAGCGCGTGCGGCTTGCCTCGACATTTCAAGATTGTCTCCGCCAAGAAACGCCAGCTCGAAACGCAACATCACCACCTCGTCATCTTCTATGCCACGCAATGATGCTTGTTGCAGCGCCTCCTGCGCTTCTTTGAAACGGTTCAGATAGGCGTTGTTCACGGCCAGGTTGTAGTAGCCAATGCCAAAGTCGGGGTCGAGCGCAAGACCTTTCTTCGCTTCGGCGATTGCGGTGATGAAGTTGCCGCTCACCTTATTCGGAATGCCCGACAACATAAAATGCGGCTGCGACAGACGAGGATACGTCTGGCTCCACAGTTCAGCGGTCTGACGCGCGTCCAAAAGGTTACCGGTGACAAATAGGTCATAGTTAGCCTTAATCAAAAACCTCTCCTGGTCGCTTGTCCGTTCTCGCAAGTCCCACGCGCGTTTGGTGTTCTCCATGGCAGCAGACGACTGATCGAGGTCAGCATACATGCGGCCCAAAGTAGCGTAGGCTATGGCGAATCTACCATCAAGTTCGATGGCGCGATGGAAGTGGGGCAGCGCTGCGGCTGCGCCAGACAGCCCAAGCTGGCGCCATCCCAAAGTGTAGGCTTCAAGCGCCTCCGGAGATGATGTCGTGGCTTCGCTTAGCGGTGTTCCATGCCGTCGCAGATTTTCACCGGAGTCGCCGGCTTTTCTGCGAAACTCTCTGGCTAAACGACTCACAGCAGTAAGGACGTCCTCCTTCTTCGTGGCTTCCGCCTGACCCTCGTACATGGTCCGGCCATCGGTGCAAGTCATGGCCTGCAAAGAGACGACATATTCGCCGCCAAGGCGGTTGATTTTGCCTTGCATCACAGCAGCGCCCCCGGCACGCCGACAGAGGTCACGGTTTGCATCCGGGCTCATTTGCGCACCGGGCGGTCGGTCCATCAAGCTGAGAATCTGGCGGACGCGTCGTTCCGGAATCAAGCTGAGGAAGGGCGACTGTTCCAGTTCGATTGCCAGTCCGCGGTCAAGGGCGCCATCGAAAACGGGCTCTCCTGTCTCGTTCGTGAACCCCGCAAGCAGGATGGTGTCATCGCCGTTCAATCTGGGATGATCCGCATAGCGAACGGAAACAAAGGTCACCACCGATGTGACCCCGATTGCGGCAGCGACGAGCGCTTTGCGATTCCATTTGAGCGGCGGAACGCTCGGAACGGCAGCCCGTACCCCGCTAATCTCCTTTTCGGTTGGTAAGTTGTCAATGACCTCTGCCGCTGTCGCCGGTTCGCGGCAATCTTGCACCGGAGCGATGAATCGGTAGCCCCGTTTCGGAACCGTTTCGATAAACTTCGGTGTCGTGGCATTCTCACTCAGAGCCTTGCGGAGAACCGAAATGTTGAATGCCAGATTATTTTCTTCGACGAACGTTCCCGGCCAAACTTCGTCCATCAATGTGTGCTTGTCAACCACCCGGCCCCGATGCGCTATGAGTACATGAAGAACTTCCCAGGCCTTGGGTGAAAGGGAAACTGGCTTTCCGTCGCATTCTAAAGTTCGCTCAGGCACGTTGAAGCGAAAAGCGCCAAACCTGTAAATCTCTATTGGATTTAGAGGTTTGAAGTCTCTCATAAATTTCTCATCGAATTCTAAACACGCAGCGCCCGCGTGGGCAAGTATAGCGTTACTATGCCTGTCTCTACAAAATTGATAAATGCACAAAGGCTCCTCTCACTCGGAAAGGTGCTTCTGAAAACAACTGCCTGCTTAGCAGGAAGACTTACGGTGTGCAGCGCACTGCTGCTTTTCGGCTTACCACTTTGTGCCGGCCCAATTGTCTACACATTAACCAACAACTCGCAGTTCGGCACCATGGATCTAGCAACGGGGGCTTTCACGAAAATCGCCGATACGCCGCCGATTCTTCAATACCTGGCCAGCGGCCCAAACAACAATCTGCTGACCATGTCGTTCGATGGAAATCTTGCGTCGATCAATCCGACGACGGGTGCGGTGTCCGTTGTCGGGCCGACCGGTTTTGGCAACTGTTCCGGCTCGGTTGTCGCAAATTTGTCTAACTGTCAGTTGTCATTCGGACAAGCTCTGGGCAAGTACTACGCCACCGACTTCAACAATGATCTGTATACCGTGAGCCCGATATCCGGTCACGCGACACTCGTTGGAAAAACGGGCATGCCTGCTCTGACCTTCCTGCCCGGCATCCCGGCAGCCGATGGCTCGATCAACTTCTACAATGAAAATCTTTTTGGAGCGGGCGGAAAGCTATATGCAAACTTCGACACGGGCCATTTCCAACCGCCTGCTGACCCGAATTCAAACCCCGTCTTTACCGAGCTCACAACGCCCGCCTTGTACCAGATCGATCCAGTAACTGGCCTTTCGACAAAGGTAGCGGGCACCACATTCGGACAGGTCACCATTGCGAACATAGATGGGAACGTCTACAGCTTCGACGGCAACGATAACACGATCAGAACGCTCGACGTGACAACCGGCGTCACGACTCTCATCGGCAACTCGGACGCAAGTAACGGGCTGGTAAGCGGCGTGGCAGCGACGCCAGAGCCTGCACCGGTTGCCCTAACATGCTGCGGGCTCGCTTTGCTCGCCATTAGTATGAGGAAGCGTACCAGCTGGGGCCGATAAGCCCAGCTCACAACTGTTACGCCGCCCAAAACACAGCCGACCGTCCCGCTCAGCAGTGACCACCCGTCTCCACTCGCCTCCAATCTTGGAAGTCTGAGAAAGCGTGGGGCCGCCCGGGAAAGCTATGAGGTCGTCGCTGGCACCTTCGTCAAGTCGAGCGAGTGTGCTCTCGCCTCGGCGTTGCCCGTCGACAGGCGGCGGATCCAACGAGCGTCGGGATGTTGCTGCCAAGCACGTCGTCTACGCCCGCGGCGAACTGCTCCGCCGAGAGCCGCGACGGCTGCTTCGTTAACCAGGTGTCGAACTTTCCGATGAGCAGCGTCCAGGACAAGACGCTGCTCACCAGGTACATACCGCTCTGCGCATCCTCGACGCCTTTGCGGTCAACCCCGACCTGACGATTGATCGGGACTACGTGTCGCGGATGCGGGTGCTACTGCCGCCCGAGATGTTCCCCCTGCCTCCTTCGCCCAATCCGCAGGACGCCGCGAACGCGAAGGCGGCGAGTGACTTGCAGAAGCAGCGCGCTGCGGACGAGCAGGCGATGAAAAACCTGGCTCAGCAGATCGAGGACAGCCGGAACGCAATAGTCGAAGTAAGCAGGGCCCTCCGCGCCGATACCAATGACCTGAAACAGGCACGATCGAAGCCCGTGCCGGAACCAGCACCAGCAATCCCCGCGACCGCGCCTGCCGGGGGCGGTGTGGTGGTCCTGACCCCTGGTGCAGTATCCCCCGGCGTGCTGTCGGCCAAAGAAGTCGGCCGGCACAGCGCCCCTACCAAACATGTATTGGGTGCTATCGGCGTGACCACGGAATTCATCGACGTGCCTTACGCGGTGCAATCGCTTGAGTCAAGCATCGCCGAAGCCTCGGCACAGCTGTTTCAAGGCAGGAACTCGCGCGTCGTCACACGTGTCGGCAACCGGTGGATTCCAGCCGGGAGCGACCGGCTGGCGTTCGGCGATTTGTGGAGTGCGCCCGGCCCGTGCGCAATGGTGGCCAGCGACGATCCGGGTGGCGACGCTGTCACCGTACCCGCGACCACGATCAGTACCATCCGCTCCGTCGGCCTCGCAGATTTGTCGCTGGTGCGGCAGGAGATCAAGCGATTCGAGATGGGTGAGATCGCCCACCTCGAAAACGTCATGAAGGGCGAGAGCCGGTCACGGAAGCACCGCGAGATCGACCAGACTACCGAGACCGTTACTGTTGAGACCGAGACGACGACGGAGGAGTCCCGCGATCTTGAGACGGCCGATCGCTCCTGCCGGTGCTAGACTTGCTGGGCAAAAAGCTGTTCGGCCAAACGACCGTCGGGGCCAGGATCTTCGCCTTCCTCCAGGGCTTCGCGGCATGCGTTTCAGGCGATCATCAACCGCTGGCAATCGGTGCTGACGCTGGAACCGGCGGCGTATCGCACGGTGAAACTGCTGATGCGGTTCGAGGGGATTCTGCGCTGGGTCGACGAGAAGATTTCAGCTCTCAAGGATTATCTCAACAAGAACATCGCCGAGGCGCTCTCCAACCGGTTCGTGGCGGTGCAGGCGGGCACGGGCCTCATCGCGCTAGTCGACGCCCTGTATTTCCTGGACTACAAGCAGGCGAAGGGATTCTTCGAATTGTACGCCGAGATGGCCGGGGTACAGGCGCCGTCCGAGGCCGACTGGAGGCATTGTCAACTGGAGCGGAAATACGCTCATCGGCTGGAAGTGGCCGATCATCGCAGTGTCATGTTCGGACCGCAAAACTGGCCTCCCGACCCAATACGCGTACGCCGGCACTTCATTCAAACGCCGCCATTTTGCCTCAATTTGAGAATGCCCCTTAAACGTATGCACCGATATCGGAGGCCGCGTTTGGGGGCTTCTCGCGAAGAGCTCCAGTCATCACTAGCAAGTGGATTCCGGAGCGTATTTCTGTGACGCCGATAAGCCGGAATCCACCGTGCAAGTCCTTCAGTAGCTGCAGGAACATGGAATTGGTCTTGAGGTGGGTCTTTGGGAATGGACTTCGCATGGCTCCGATAGCGCCCGCAGGGACTTTCCTTCGCCCAAGTCTCCAGCTTGATTGGCCTCTTGTCCCACCAGAAGGGCTACGGTTTTGGAAAGGTGGTGACTCCTGGTAGTCCACGGGCGTCACCTCCAAAAATTCCTAAGTAGACAGAAGCTGCTATTGCTTTGGGGCACTGGATCGGCCGGCTCGCTTAGAGATTGCACTCTTCGGCAATCGCGGAACAGCCTGAACGCCCGCCCAAAGCGTGGCGATCGTTTGCTCTACCACGAGAGTCTGGTCAGGCAGGTCAGGCACAACCCCTTGGATGACCATGAGTGTGGCGAGACCAAAGATCGAAAACCACCAGGTGTGAGCTACCACGATGTCATCCCTGTTTGGCAATCCTTCTTCCTTGGCAACATCGAAGAAGAGCTGCACGAAACGTCCGAACAACGGCGCGCCAATGTCGTTGATATATTGTCCAGCGCGGACGCCGTTGCGGTTCTCAGGCCCGAAGAAGACGTTACGGAACTGTTGCGGATGGGCGATGCAGAATTGAATCAAGCCGCGTGAAGTCGCAAAAAGACGCTCTCTCGGTGCAAGATGTTTAGCGGCAATCGCGTCGAAGTTCTGAACCATCAGCCCGATCGTCTCGCGGCTCAACTCAACAAGAATGTGCCACTTGTCGGGGAAATGCTGATAGATCACGGCGTGCGTATAGCCGATCTCTTTCGCAATCTCACGAAGCGTCACGGCTTCGTAGCCGCGATCGGCAAACATTTTGCTTGCAGCCGCAAGGATTTCGCCGCGCAATCTCTCCTTGCGCTCTACCCTTCGACTTGGTGATGTGGATGTCACTTCAATAGCTTAGTCCGTTTTGACGCGTGCTGCGACCGGATGTGAATTATTAACCATCGGTCAATAACCGATGCTTTATTTGCAACCAATGGTTACGGTACGCCTCTAATGGTCAGGTCGCTCATTTGGACGGCGGCCAAACAAGGAGAAAACGAGCATGTATTTAGTCATGGGCATTACTGGAAATGTTGGGGGCGCCACCGCGCGGCATCTGCTGAAGCAAGGCAAACAGGTGCGAGCACTTGTGCGCAATCGCGAGAAAGCGGCGAAGTGGGCAGACCAAGGCGTGGAGTTGGTCGACGGAGACTGGAACAATGCGACAGCCATAGCGGCAGGGCTCAAAGGTGTCGATGGCGCGTTTGTTATGTTGCCGGCTGTATGGGCACCCTCGCCTGATTACAGAGAAGCAAAGGGCGTGATTGCGAATTATGTGGAGGCGCTGACTAAGGTAGTGCCCCCGCGGGTGGTAGCGCTCTCGTCGATGGGCGCGGATAGAACAAGCGGGGTGGGGATGATCACGGCCTTATCACTCCTGGAGCAAGGTTTCCGCAGCTTGCCATCTCCGGTCGCATTTGTGCGCGCAGGCGGCTTTTTCGAAAACTTTCTTTTCGGCTTACAGGCCGCCCAAGGCGGAACACTACCGGTCTTCTACAATCCTACAAGCCGGAAATCGACAATGGTCGCCTCAGATGACATCGGCGCGGAAGTGGCAACGCTTCTGACTGAGCCGGCGTGGTCAGGACATCGCGTGATCGAGCTGGGTTCGATGGTAAGCGCGGATGAAGTGGCCGGACAATTGGGTGAAGTCCTCACACGCGACGTAAAAGCCTTTGCAGTCCCGCGTGCAGGGTGGGCGGAAGCGTTCCAGCAGCTTGGCGTGCCGAAGGGCCACACTGGACCTGCCGAAGAAATGTTTGAGAGCGTCAACGCGGGATGGATGGACCTCGGATTGAAGGGTACGGAGCACGTAGCCGGTACGACGTCCGCACGGGATGTGTTTGCGGCTGCACAGAACGCCGTCAAGGCGTAAGTCCGGGCAAACTGAATCGCTTGAAGGCGAGAGCGACCGATCTGCCGGGAGTAGACATGATCGAGGGCGATGCTCGTGACGAGCGCACCCTCACCTGTTCTCTTGTGGTGACGGGTGCAGAGTGTCCCCGTTTGATGCACGCTCCGGAAGCTGTCTCGCGCATGCAGCGCGTTGATTTCCGTTCGTACAAGAACCGACTAATTCCAGAACGGTTTAAACCATTTAATCCGCAAGAAGAGGATCGCTTTGCTATGAAAGCTGAACAGACAATAGATAGACCGGCGCGGGCAGGTCGAGCAACTCAAATAGCCGCGATGATAGTAACCGGCCTTGTCGCGTTCGTCTGGGTGTACTTCGGAAGGTTATATCTAATTCGCGATCCCGACGAATGGAGAATCGCCAATCAGCAGCTCGGATACCCGCTCTATATCATTCCTCTGATTGGCGTGACCCACATCCTTGGTGGCGTGGGCCTCCTGATTCCCAATGTGCCTCGATTGACTGAGTGGGCTTATGCTGGTCTCGCGATCAATCTTCTACTCGCGTTCTATTCACAACTGAATGGCGCTGGTAGTACTTGGGATAAATTTGATCCGATTCTCGTCATGGCGTTCGTCTTTGCTTCGTATGTATTAAGACGCTGCATGCGCGCAAACAGGTGGTCGATATGAAGAACACGCTCGGGCGGGCGGTTTTGCGTTTTTCAGTCACTTTCAAAGACGTTGGTGGCGGCGTTCACGTTAGTCATACCGTCCTTGATCGGTCACGCGAGGTTCGCGACAGACACTTGCAACAGGTACGGAAGCGGGAACTCTGCAGATGTTTGAGCGACTAGATAAGCAGGCTGAGAGAATGGCAGAAAACCCAACCGCTGTTTAAGCGAGGCGGCTTGAGGGTAACATTCAATTTTTCTTCCCGCCCTATTCGTCTCCGAACTGATCTGCAATGCGCTTTGGCACGCTGTGTCGCCACGACACCTCAATTATGTTTCGAAGCTCGCGCGAAGAGATCTTGGACAGCTCCATCCGGAGACCCAGAAACTTGCCGTTACGCCGGATTTCTTCGTGACCGTTCGGGTGTGACACTGCAATGCAATTGCTCTTGCGTCTCGTTCCGCAAGGCTAAGCGTCATCGTCAAGCCGCCCTTTTCCAGACCGAGAAAGCTCTTTCCCCCGACTTTAAATGCCATTACCCAGCGCGCGCAGGTACCGGCGGACCCTCCTCCACTTCGGGAAAGCTCACTGCAATTTTGCGAACCTCGTCCGGGGTGATCATCTCGATCGTTTGTGCCTCGGCTCGTCGTGTTGCTTGCCAAGTACTTCGGGCCGCCGATTGGAGATAGCGAACTGAACAACATAGATTCGCCCTAGGCAGGAAGTGGCGAGTAATATCCCAGACTCAGTTGATCGCCCTCTCAGATCGTCACATCGCCGTCACACGTGATCTACGCAGCAGGCTGAATTGAGCCTTCGGCTTGCCGTCGGACACGACAGGACTCTTCGGCAGAACTAAATGACTATCGGTACGTCATGCGCTCGAAATCCGGAGGATAGCGGTCGCCCGACGGAAATCGACTGGCCCGTGACATAGCTCGCGGCCGAACTGCAGAGATACAGGACTGCATCAGCGATCTCCTCAGGCCGCCCCACACGTCCCATGGGGATCATCTTCTCCATACCCTTCAGTGCGTCACCTTGACCGCTTGCCACCATCTGATCGGCCATTGGCGTCCAGATCAGGCCAGGGCACACGGCATTAACCCGAATGCCACAGGTCCCGTATTCGAGTGCCGCGCTCTTGGTGAATCCGATGACCTCGTGTTTCACAGCATGATAGATGCCACGCTCTGCACCGCCAACCAGTCCTCCTAGTGAAGAGCAATTTACGATAGCGCCGCTCCCTTGCTTGCGCATCTGCTGCAGTTCGAATTTCATCGAGCTCCAGACACCGCGCAGATTGATGCCCATCACCCGGTCATAGTCTTCGCGGGTCGTATCCGCAGTCTCGGCGATGACATTCTGAACGCCGGCATTGTTGTAGGCGGCATCCAGTTGCCCAAAGGCGGCAACAGTCTTCTCCACCATTGCTTCCACCTGCGCATCATCGGATACATCGCATCGGATCGCGAGTGTCTTATGTCCTTTGTCGGCGATTTCTCTGTCCGCAGATTGCAATTCCAGTTCGTTCCAGTCAGCCAAGACCACGCGCGCACCGGCTTCAGCAAAAGCCTTTGCCGTCGCGAGTCCTAGTCCGGATGCGGCTCCTGTCAGTAGTGCAACTTTGTTCTAGAACGAGATGTTCATGTGATTTTCTTTCTCTTACTTGTTGTCCTATTTGCTGAGTCGGTACTGCTTATTGGTGACGTGTTCGAGCCAGTTCACTGCGACGCCGTTGAGAGTCTCCTGCACAGCGATGTGAGTCATCGCTATGGTCGGCGTGGCTACGTGCCAGTGCTTCACTCCGGGTGGAATCCAAGCAACATCTCCTTTGCGTATGACCGGGACAGGCCCCCCACTGCTGTAACCAGCCCTCGCCGTCCGTCACAATCAGGATTTGACCGAGCGGGTGAGTGTGCCAAGCTGAACGCGCGCCCGGCTGAAAGGTGGCTGCTCCACCGCTGGTGCGGCTTGGATCGATCGGATCGAAAAGTGCCTGCACACGAACGGAGCCAGTAAATCGTTCAGGCGAGCCGGCAATCACCTTTTGCTCTGCGCTCGACGTGATCGTGATTTGCGGCGTGCCTGTCTGGGCAACAGCTAAGCGAGTTGTCGCACTGGTAAGTAGCAAGATTGCGGAAGCGGCAAGCCAGTTCCTCATGTTCAAGCCTTTCTCCTCCACCTCGAGGTTATTGAGCTTATGGGTGCCGAGGCTTTCCCGATCCTGCCGATTGTTTGCACGATCCTGTCTGCTCGTTGGATTTAGTACAAGTACCTGGCTGCGCCGAGGTACGCTGTGTTTTGGAGACGAGGGATGCCAAAGCCCAAGAAAGATGCCGGAGTCTCCGATCTGTCCGTAATCGAAATGAGGGGCTCTCTTGCCCAGAGAATTAAGCAGCCGGCGGAGAAGCCTGGAGAGCATCCGACGCCGGTTCCAGGACTCTTCCTGTATCACCGGACGAGTCCAGCCGCTTGCTTCCGCGCATCTTATGAACCCGGTCTGAGCATCTTTGTGCAGGGACGCAAGCGCATTCTGCTTGGCGGAACTGAATATCTGTGTGACGATTCCTCGTTCTTGCTTTCCTCAATCGATGTACCCGCGCAGAGCCAGATCATCGAAGCTTCTGAGGAGAGGCCGCTGCTATCCATCTTCTTGCGCCTCGACATGCCGACGGTTCGCGAGGTTCTAAGCCGGGATGACATTCCTGAGGGACCGCCCTCTACGCATCGCCAAGGCATCGCGGTTGGCGAGACGACCGTGGGATTCCTCAGAACCGCGATGCGTATGCTTGAGCTTCTCAACACCCCGGAGGACATTCCATTCCTCGGTCTCTTGGCTCACCGCGAGATTCTATACCGCATTCTTCAGACGCCGCAGGCGGGCGGACTGCGCGCCATCGCAAACAGCGGGGACCTGGTGCAACGAACAGCGCGAGCGATCTCCTGGCTGAGAGAAAACTATGCGAAGCCTCTGCGCATGGAAGCACTCGCTTCTAGAGCAAGGATGGGCGTTCCAACACTGCACCATCAATTCCGGGCCCTCACAGGAATGAGTCCACTGCAGTATCAAAAGCAATTGCGGCTACAAACCGCGCGTGAGCGGATGCTGATGGACGGGCTGGATGCTACAACCGCTGCGTACGAAGTCGGTTACGGGAATCTGAGCCAGTTCAGCCGCGAGTACAGCAGATTTTTCGGGCTGCCACCAATCCGCGATGTTAAAACATCGAAGCAGGGACACGCAGCGTAGCCGAACTGGTACACGCAGCCGACCCGCCTTCATTGAGATACCTATGAAAACCAAACGAGCCCTGGTCCTTGGAATATCAGTGATCGCTTCCTGTCTTTTCCTCGGAGTCCGGCGTGGGCTTTCGCAGCCGCCCGACGACCGGGTGGTAAGAATCGCGGAGCTGCAAATCTATCCTGATCAGCTAGACGCGTACAAGGCAGCCCTGAAGGAAGAGATCTCTGGATCTATCGGCAAAGAACCTGGCGTGCTGACCTTGTATGCGGTCGCGCTGAAAGGTCATCCGGAACAGATTCGACTTTTTGAGACTTACCGCAATATGGCTTCCTACCAAGCGCATCTGCAGTCTCTGCACTTTAAGAAGTACAAGGAGCGGACGCAGCATATGGTCAAGTCACTCAGCCTTATCGAGACGGACCCCATCCTGCTTGGCTCGAAGTGAAACTGAACGCTGCGCTACTGGAATCAGCTTGAGTTGATAGATCCACTGTGTTCGGGAAGTGTAGAGAAATAGAGGAGTCAGGTTGAGACAGCTTATACGGCACATCGGAAGTAAGGCCGATTAGCGTCGCGCAAATTGCTGACGCAAGATCGCGTGAGTGTACGAGATCTCCTTGATCTGCTGCTCGAAGACTACGACGTGCAAAAAGTCTCCCAAACTTACATCGCGACGTTGAAAGTCAAATCAATACTCCTGCCCAAACTCGGGAACGTTAAAGCCACAAAGCTGAGCGGTGCGCGAATCAAGGAGTACATTGAGGCGCGTCTGAGACGGTGAAGCCCGGCACTGTAAATCGCGAACTGGGCCTGCTGCAGCGAGCCTTCCAACTCGGATACAACCAGGACCCGCCACCGGTCGCCGGCGTTCCGCACTTTCCAAAGCTGACCGAAGACGAGCCTCGCAAAGGGTTCTTGAAACCAGAGCTGTATCAGAAGTTGCTGTTTGAGCTTCCTGAAGATCTCCGGCTCTTGTTCGTGATCGCTTATCACGTTGGCTTACGTCGAGGAGCGTTGCTGCGAATCAAGTGGTCCCAGGTGGATCTCAAAGCCAATACGATCTGGATGGAAGGGCGCAAGAGCAATCGTAAACCGGAACCCATCGCGGTTCCCACTTACGGTGACATGGCGAAATTCATCGAAATGCAGCCGCAAAGCAGCGACTATCTATTCGCGCGCGGCGCGAAGCCCATCAGAGATTTCCGGGAAAGCTGGGACCTGGCTTGCGAGCGCGCTGGTATTCCAGATTTGCTATTCCATGATTTACGCCCCACAGGGGTTCGAAAGCTGCGCCGTGCCGGAGTGCCCGAAGCCGTCATCATGAAATTCACGGGTCACAGGACCCGCAGCGTGTTCGAGCGCTACAACATCACTGATCACACCGATACCCAGGAAGCTGGCCGCAAAGCTGAGGAATTCCTGGCTCGTGAACAGGAAGATGTGGCACAATTACGTCACAAAAGCCCGAACGGGTAAATTGAAAGGAGGAGGGTAAGTTCTTTGTTTTGTGTTTGGTGCGGAGAGGGGGACTTGAACCCCCACGGTGTTACCCGCTAGCACCTCAAGCTAGTGCGTCTGCCAATTCCGCCATCTCCGCAAGGCAACTACTTCTTCGTTGGTACGTTCTTCGGGCGCTGAGTCGTGCCCGTCGTCTTACTGCTCTTTTGAACGACCGAACTGCGCCGGTTTTCAAGCACGCTCCCGGTACTGGGCGCACGATTGTTCGCTAGTATGACCAGCACAAGCGAAGTCACCATAAACAGACTCGCCGCCACAGTAGTCGCCTTCGACAAAACGGTCGCAGTTCCGCGCGGACCAAACACCGTCTGTGAACCCATGCCACCAAACGCGCCCGCCAGATCCGCCGCCTTTCCGCTCTGCAGCAGAACGACAATAATCAGGAAAAAACAAATAATTACGTGCAGTGTCGCGACCAGATACACCATTGCCAAAGCCAAGTATATCAACACCTCACGGCTCCCGAAATTTGGATGCCACACTGAGTACATGGCCGAATCCGAACCTCTTGTGCTCGAACATCTCCGCGAAGAGTATCGGCTCGCCGAGTTCAACGAGGCGACCTGCGACGCTGACCCGATTCGGCAGTTCAAGAGCTGGTTCGCCGACGCCAAAGCCGCTAACCTCAAGGAGCCCAACGCCATGGCGCTGGCGGTCGCCACTCTCGATGGCAAACCCTCCAACCGCGTTGTTTTGTTAAAAGAAGTAGACCAGGATGGCTTCATCTTTTACACGAGCTATACCAGCCGAAAAGGCAGAGAGCTAGACACTAACCCGTTCTGTGCCCTGGTTTTCTTCTGGGCCGAACTGGAGCGCCAGGTACGAGTGGAAGGCCGCGCCGCGAAGATAAGCCGGGAGAAGTCAGACAGGTACTTTCGTGGCAGACCCAAAGGGAGCCGCCTCGGCGCACTCGTTTCGAACCAGAGCGAGGTCCTGCCCGGCCGAGAACCGCTCAATCAGCGCCTTTCAGAGTTAGAAATCCAATACGCCCAGACCGACGATGTACCCACTCCGGACTATTGGGGTGGCTATCGCGTTGTTCCTCAGACTCTAGAGTTCTGGCAAGGCCGCGCCAACCGCCTGCATGACCGTCTGCTCTATTCCCGCGGGCCCTCTGGATGGCGGATCGAACGGCTCTCGCCTTGAGTAAACGAACTCAGGGGCTAAAACGTCTCTCATCTGTGTTCCGAACGGTATTTGGGCTAGCTCTAGCTGTCTCCCTGTGGGCGGGCGAGCGCACCCCCGACCAGCTGATCCGGCAGGTGGAGCAACGATATAACGCGACTCGCACCCTGCGAGTCCAATTCGACGAGCAACTTACCATCGAAGGGCGTCGGCGGCCCCTCGAGTCGGGTACAGTCACCCTGCAGAAGCCGGGTAAGATGCGCTGGGACTATGCGCGACCTGCGGGAAAGCTCTTTATTTCCGACGGTAAGGCCGTGTACCTATATACAGCCGGCGACAACAGGGTAGAAAAATTCCGCTTGCGGGACACTGAAGATATGCGGGCTCCGCTAGCCTTTCTTTTAGGGCACCTTGACCTGAAGAAGGAATTCCGAAACTTCACAATGCGGCCGGACACTGACGGCGCTTGGCTCGCGGCATCAGCCAAAAGCGACCGGGTTCCGTATGAGCGCGTCGAGATGCTGATAGCCGTCGATGGCGCAATCCGAAAGCTGAACGTAGCGGCACGGGATAACTCCGCGATGGCTTTCCAGTTCAGTAACGAGGTGCTAAACCCCGCGACGAATCCGAAATTGTTCCATTTCGACTTGCCCCCCGGGGCTGAGGTGGTCGATTCGGTCGGTTTCGAGACGGAAGGAAGGTAAGCGCTCGTGGCAGAGTTTCTTCTCCGGTATGCCGACCCGCGCGGCCAGATGCACGAGCAGGTGGCCGACGCAACGAACGAGCGCGAAGCGCGTGAGCGGTTGCAGCAGCAAGGCTACCTCGTTTACTCCGTGCGCGCCAAAGACTTCGGTGCGCGGCTGGCGGGGAGTAATCGCAATAAAGCGGTCAATCTCGAAAAGTTCCTAATCTTCAATCAACAATTTGTAACGCTCGTGCGCGCAGGCCTGCCGATTCTGCAGGGTCTCGACTTACTAGCCGATCGCCTCACCGACGAAAAGTTAGGCCGGCACATACGCGCCGTTCGCGATGAAGTGAAAACCGGTACCGTACTTTCGGATGCCTTCGCGAGACAGGGCGTGTTTCCGCCGATCTACATCACATCCGTGCTCGCCGGCGAAAAGAGCGGCTCGCTCGTCGAAGTGCTGGAGCGCTTCATCACTTATCAGCGGCTAACTCTGGCGCTCAAGAAGAAGCTGCTCGTTTCCCTGCTCTATCCGGCCGTCTTAATCTTGCTCGTGGTCGCGATCATGGTCTTTCTGATCACGTACGTGGTCCCGAATTTCGCGGCGCTCTACAACAGCATGCAGGCAAAGTTGCCGGCTGCGACGCGCATCCTGATCGCAGTGGGAACCACCGCGCGTACCTACGTGCTGGCCGGCTTCGGAGCGGTGCTCATGTTCATAGTAGGCGTGTATTTTTGGGCGCGTCGCGAATCCTCGCAGGAGACGCTGGACAAGTGGAAGATCCGCTTGCCGGTAGTCGGCGAGATCTGGACCAAGTATCAGGTTGCGCAGTTGGCGCGCGTGCTCGGAACCTTACTCGTCGGCGGCATCCCTTTAGTGCAGGCGCTCGAAACCTCCGGCCGTTCGCTCGGCACGGTGCTGCTGAAAAAAGCGCTCGACCGAACAGCCGTCATGGTGCGTGAAGGGCGCTCACTGTCGAAATCACTGCAATCCACCGGCATCATACCCGACCTCGCCATCGACATGATGGAGGTCGGCGAATCGACCGGCGCGCTCCCGCAAATGCTCGCGAGCGTGGCTGAATTTTATGAAGAGGACGTCTCTACCCGCATGACGGCCATCCTCTCTCTTATCGAACCGGCCATCATGATCGTAATGGGTGGCTTCGTGGCTTTTGTTCTAGTGGCCCTGTACTTGCCCATCTTTTCGCTGGCGGACACCATCAGGTAATGGCAACCGAGACTCTTAAACTCAATGACCTAACGACGGAGACGCAGCAGGCGCAGGCTCTCGCCCTGCGCTATCGCTGCGACTTTGTCGATTTAAAGGCGACCAAGATCGATCACGAGCTGTTTCGGACCGTGCCGGTCGACCTCATGTTCCGTTACCACTTTGTTCCGCTGCAAAGTTACAACGGTACGCTCGAGATCGCGCTGGCTGATCCCCGCCAAATCGTTCTGATCGATGAGCTGGCCGTTCTGCTCTCGAAAAAGCTCAAGACCAAAGTCGCGACCTACTCGCAGATCTCCGACCTTCTGAAGAAGACCGAGCAGTCGCAGCGCGTGCTTGAAGAGGTCACTGAAGGCTTCACGCTCGACGTGGTCGGTGACGAAGAGAATGCGGATGAAAACCTATCAATCGACCGGCTGGCTTCCGACGAAGGCAAGATCGCGCCCGTCATCAAGCTGGTCGATACAACCATTTTCAATGCGCTCGAGCGGCGTGCCAGCGATATTCACATCGAAACGCGCGATCAGGAAATGGCCATCAAGTACCGCATCGACGGCGTCCTGCAGCAGGCGATGAGCCCAATCGCGAAAGAGTGGTATTCGGCCGTGATTTCGCGCATCAAGGTCATGAGCGAGCTCGATATTGCCGAGCGGCGCGTTCCGCAGGACGGGCGTTTTCGCGTGCGCTATAAAGGGCGCCTGATCGATTTTCGCGTCTCGATCATGCCTACGATTCATGGCGAAGATGCCGTGCTCCGCGTGCTCGACAAAGAGTCGATGAGCGAGAAGTTTTCAAAGCTCACGCTCGACGTCGTGGGATTCGCCGATCAGGACGTGACGAAGTTTCGACGCTTCATCAAAGAGCCCTACGGTATGGTGCTCGTGACGGGCCCGACCGGCTCCGGTAAAACCACCACCCTCTACGCGGCTCTCAGCGAGATCAAGAATGACGAGGACAAGATCATCACGATCGAGGATCCCGTCGAATACCAGATCAAGGGCATCACTCAGATACCAGTCAATGAGAAAAAAGGGCTCACGTTTGCCCGCGGGTTGCGCTCGATCTTGCGGCATGATCCGGATAAGATTCTGGTCGGCGAAATCCGCGATCAGGAAACGGCGCAGATCGCGATCAATGCCGCGCTCACCGGACATCTCGTTTTCACGACCGTCCATGCCAACAACGTGCTCGACGTGCTTGGGCGCTTCTTGAACATGGGCGTCGAGCCCTACAATTTCGTTTCGTCGTTAAACTGCATTCTGGCTCAGCGGCTAGTGCGCGTGATCTGCCCGCATTGCAAAGCGCGCGTGCGATTTGATGACGACTACCTGACCGAGAGCGGGCTCGATCTCGACCAATGGCGAGAGCATCCGTTCTATGAGGGGCGGGGTTGCATGGAGTGCAGCGGTACCGGATTTCGCGGCCGCTCGGCGATCCATGAATTGCTTGACTTAACCGAGCAGATTCGCGAGATGATTCTCGAGCGCCGGCCCGCTTCTGAAATCAAGCGCACGGCGCGTGCCGAAGGCATGTCGTTTCTGCGCGATTCGGCGCTCGACCGTGTGCGCGAAGGCATCACCACCCTGCGCGAAGCGAATAAAGTGACGTTCATCGAAAGGTAAAGGAACACACTTTGTCGCTGACTGAAACCGTACAACGCTGGATATCCGATCCGCCTCCCGATTATCTTTTCGAAATGACGGAGAGTTCGCTTTCCTGCGTTTCGCCGCGTACCCCAGCCGAGCAGCGGCGCGAACTATTTCCCGAACCGGCGCTGATTCCGTCGCCAAGTTCTCCGAATCTGGTGCGGGCCGATCTGTATCGCGAAGCCTTGCCTCGCGTGTCGGTCGCCGGCAGCGCCAAGCGCGCTAGCACCGCCTTGGTCATTCCCGACTATGCCGCGCGTATCGCCATTCTCGACTTTGAAGGCTTCCCTCCCAAAGAAGAGGACCGGCTCGAATTGCTGCGTTTCCGCCTTCGCAAAAGCGTTCCATTTCCGATCGACGAAGCCCAGTTGGCGTACGCCATACAGCTCGAGCGCTCCGGCCGCGTTGAGGTGTTGGCTGTCGCTATAGCGCGTCCGATTTTGACCGAGTACGAAAGCATTTTTGTGGATGCGGGTTATCGCCTCGGTCTAGTGCTTCCTTCCTCCATTGCAGCTCTCCGCTTATGCGATCGCGGTGAGACAGGATTGACGCTGCTCGTGAAGGCAGCCGGATCCACCTTATCGGTTCTTTTGCTCGAAACCGGGCGTGTGCGCTTGGTGCGCTCGCTCGATCTCACGGGTGAGCAGGATGCCTGGCAGCGTCCCACTGCCGAAGCGGTGATGCCGCTCCTCCAGCAGACGTTTGCCTATTGCGAAGATCAGATCGGCCAACCGGCGGCCCGGCTGCTACTCTGTGGGTTCGGGCCTGAAACGGATGCTCTAGGGCAGCTTGCTGAACTCGAGTTCGGCGTCGCTAGCGCACCTGTGCGCTCCAAATTCGGCATAGCATCGCAGGAGAATGCAGGGCTCCTGGGCTTACTCGAGCAGTACGCGGCATGATGGCATTCTCCCCCTCCGACATCAACATCGCCTCGAAGCCGTTTCGGCGCGAGCGGGCTCAGAATGCGGCCGTTGCGGCCGTTGGCGTTGCGCTGCTGGGCACCCTCGTTCTGCTTGTCACTTTGATACTGCACGGGCGAGCCCAAGCGGGCGACCTGCGCCGCGTGATTGCCGGGCAGCGTTCGGAACTGGCCCGGTTCAAGCAGGAGCAGGCGCGTTACTCCGGAGTCTTAAACAAGCCGGGTAACGCCGATGTGTTTGCGAAAAGCGTGCTTCTGAATGAGCTGATTGCGCGCCGGGCAGTGAGCTGGACGCGAGTCTTCTCCGATATGGGCACGGTGCTGCCGCGAAACATGCGGCTACTATCGATCCGGCTTCCGCAAGTATCGTCCGATAGCAGAACAGGTAAAGATCGAGTACAACTCGATATGTGGGTGGGAACGGAGCAGCCTGCCCAGGTTATCGCCTTGTTAAAACAGCTCGAAAATTCAGGGCTCTTTGGCGATGCTTCAGTCATGACACAGGTGCCTCCGACACAAAACGATCCGCTCTATAAATATCGGCTAACGGTTGCCTATGCCCAGCAATTTTAATCGGATGCGCAGCAATCTCAACTTTGGATCGCTCGATCTGAAAGCGGCCCAGCGTGGCTCGCGTTTTTGGCTGCAGACAGCGTCTATCGCGCTGGCGGTACTGAATGCGGTCGCCCTGTTTCTGTATCTCGACCCCCCGGGGGGCTCGCGCAGTGAGCTAATGGGAGAGAGTCAGCGCCTGACGTCAGCCATCTCAGCGGCGAAAGCGCAAGCGCTGCATCTGAAGAGAATATCTTCGAATGTGCAACTGGGTAGTGAGCAGTCGGTGGACTTTGAGGGGCGATACATTTTCCCTAGAAGACGAGCCTACGAGTCAATCATCGCTGAAATCCAGCGCATGGCGACCGACGCTAAGCTCGTCGAGCGTGACGGCGCTTGGACTGAGGAGCCGATCGAAGGTTCCGATGACCTCTCGCTGCTCACCAACCAGGTGAACTTCGAGGGCTCCTATGCGAGCTTGATGCGGTTTCTGTACGAAGTGGATCGATCGCCGAAAATGCTCATGCTCGACACGCTGACGGCAACGCCCCAAAAGGCTGGCCAGATCACCGCGCAGGTACGATTTCAAGCCGTTACACGCGAGGAGCCAGCAATAGCGGCGGCGGGGCAGCCATGAGCGCGGCAAGCCAGACAAAGATCTTCGGAATACGGCTCGGAATCGACCCCAAGCTTGTGATCGGCGCTCTGGTGGTATTGGCGGGTGTTCTTTATTGGTTCAACTCGCGGGACGATCGGGACCCGACGACTGCTACCGGGGCAGCACCAATTTCATCAGCTACACAAACCGGGACTGCCGTTCCTATGACGGCGAAAACGACGCACGGCCAGCAGAGACGCCGCGGCATCCACGATGATCGCGGAACGCTCAAGTTGCCGGCGGTCGTTCCCGCCAATGGCGATATCGATCCGGTGCTGCGACTCGACCTTCTTAGCCGTTTGTCCAAGATCGAGCCGCCGGGTAACGTCCGCAATCTGTTCGAAAGTGGACCGGCGAACGATGCAGCGCAGGGCTTGGGCGCAGTCCCGAACCGAATGATACCGGTAAAGCAGGCCATGGTGACGCCGCCCGTGCTTCCCCCCATCGCGCCTCCCCCACCGGTGCAAGCCAACATCCCGCTCAAATACTACGGATTCGCGAAGCCTTCAACTGCGGGCGAAGCAAACCGCGGATTTTTCATGGATGGTGATGACATCGTGGTCGCTGCCGAAGGGCAGTTGGTCAAGCAGCACTACCTCGTCGTCCAACTCACGCCGATCTCAGCCAAAATGGAAGACACGCAGCTTAAGCTCGGCCAGACCTTGCCTGTGACACCCGAAGCGCTCGAACAAGGCGGTCCGGCGTTTGGGCGCTCGCCGGCCAACCAGGGTATGCAGCCGGGGCAAGCGATGAATCCAGGTTTCCCCAATCAGGGCGAGGCGGCTGAGCCCCAATGAGAGAGCGTCGTCGTACCGGCAGGCGACGGGAGCGCGAACGCGGCTCTGCTTTGCTGATTGTGTTTGTCTTCGCGGCGATTGTCGCGATCACGCTCTATATGGAGATGCCCGTCGCAGCCTTCGAAGCCCAGCGGCAGAAAGAAAACCTGCTCGTCACCCGCGGCAACGAATACGCGCATGCCGTCAAGCTGTTCGTCCGGAAGGTCGGTCACTACCCGAACTCGCTGAAGGATCTGGAAGACACAAACCGCATGCGCTTCTTGCGGCATGACTTTGCCGACCCCTTCACCGGCAAAAAAGACTGGCGTTTGCTGCATGCAGGCCCCGGCGGCACGATTATCGATTCAAAAGTAAAGGGCGGCATCTTGCTTCCGGGAGTGGGCAACGTAGGCGGCGCAAATGGTGGCGGAACGACACCGACCAGCACGGCTGCTTTTCCAAACACCAACAACGGTGCTGGTTCCCAAGGCGGATTTGGCGCGGGTTCATTTGCCAACTCATCGAATAACAGTGGCGGCTTCGGCGCAGGCTCGAACGCGGATTCGACTCCGCCGGAAGTCACCGTATTAGCGCCCCGGCAACGCGGGCCGGCCGTCTCGGCGAACGGTGGCGGCCCCGGCTCGGCTGCGAACGCAGATGCAGCTTCGGATCCGATGGCCGCGCCGCCAGGTACCGGCGATGCGCCGACAGGCGCAAACGTGTCGAACGACGGCTCTGCGGCTTCGGTTGGCGTCCGTCGAGGCCGAGCCAATACGGCAAATGACCCCAGCAACGCTTCCGGCAATGGAGGCATGCCCGGTCTCGCCCAAACAGGAGACCAGGAAAACGCGCAGGCCGCAAACGGCGTCAACGCACCGACTGCCATCGGCGCTGCCGATGCCAAGTCAAACTTCGTCAGCGCCGGCAACGGCCAGCAGCAAGGCGGCTTCGGTCAGCAGCAGCAAGGCGGCTTCGGCCAGCAACAAGGCGGCTTCGGTCAACAGCAGCAAGGCGGCTTCGGTCAGCAACAAGGAAGCAGTTTCGGAACGTCCCAACAGGGTGTGCTGAACAGCGGAGGCGTCGCGGGCGTCGCCAGCAAGGCTGGCGGCCACAGCATCAAAACTGTTAACGACCAGACCAGCTACTCGCTGTGGGAATTCTATTACGATCCGCGCAAAGACGTAACACCGGGCGGCGCGCAAATCGGAGCTTACGCGCAAAACGGAACGGCAGGCGGTCAGACCACCGCCGGCCAGAGCGGCAATGCCTATGGGGCGGGCTCGAGTTTCAGCCAGGGATTTGCTTCCGGCCAGAACGCCTCAGGCGGCGGTCAAAGTTCTGGTTTCGGACAGAGTTCGTTCGGGCAGAATTCGAATGGCATTGGCAATCAGCGCTCTGGTTTTGGACAAAGCTCTTCCGGCCAGAATGCTACCGGCGATCAAACTTCCGGGTTTGGCCAAAGCTCATTTGGCCAGAACTCGACGGGTGGCCAGAGTCCAGGATTCGGCCAGAGCTCGTTCGGTCAAAATAACTCTTCTTCCAACACAAATCAAACAAGCGGTACGCAGCAGAACTCAAACCCGCAGTAGCACCTATTGATCCGTATCGGTCCCATCCTTCTTGCCTTGGTCCTTCTTACCGCCGAAGAGGCGCTTCCAGAAGCCCTTCTTTTTCTCTCCGCCGTTCGTTGCCGGTGAGATAGGCGCGGGAGAGGGATTTGCCGCATCGGGCACCGGTAGCCCAAGTGCACCACTCGGCAGCGGCGCGCTGCTCGTCGGATTGGCCTGCGTAACTGGCGGCAATACAAGCTCACGATGTACTCCGATACCGAACATCTTTTGGAAGAAGTTCTGAGATGGTCCCTCAGGGTGGCTACAGGTAGCGGCCGGAATCGTGCCGTCAATGAAGTAGGCGTCGTAATCGTCCGGGCAGCTTTGGTCTGCTGGTAAATTGGTCGCCTTATCGAGGTGCACTGCCAGCACGCCTGCCGGCGGTGTGAACGGCTGCATATCGTGATACCGGCTAAGCTTTCGAGCTCGCAGCATGAACTCGGTCCAGATTGGTGCGGCGGCGTGCGCACCCTCCATCTTGATATCGGTGTAATCGTCGTTGCCGACCCATATGATGCAGAGCAGATTCGAGGTGTACCCAGCAAACCAGGCGTCATGCGAAGTGCCGGTTTTACCAGCGGCAGGTGAATTAAAACGCGCGCTCACCGCACTTGCCGTGCCACCATTCAAAACGGCTCCGAGCATGTCCGTGATGACGAACGCCACGCGGCTGTCGAGCACGCTAGGCTTATCCGGCGCGGCGTTATCAAGCGCCGTCCCGTCCCGATCGCGCACTGCTCGGATAAACTGCGGCGGCAAACGTACACCACCGTTGGCGAACACTGTGTACGCACCAGCCATGTCCAAAGCGCTTGCGTCATAGGCGCCGATCGCCATCGCGGGTGTCGGCTTCAGCCCTTGAATCCCGGCTGCTTGCGCCAACTGAACAACTTTGTCATAGCCCACCATTTCCGCCAGACGGATCGTCGCTGTATTGATCGAATGTGCCAGCGCATAGCGGGCTGTTACTTCGCCAGTGCTCGTGCTCGAATCGAAGTTATGCGGTGAGTACGGCTTGCCGTCAAATTCGAATGTGCCCTCGCTCGCATCGAGCATCGTCGTCTGGGTGTAAGCTTTCGCTTTGTCGCCCGTCAGCCCGGTGTTGATCGCCGCGGCATAGACGAAGGGTTTGAAAATAGAGCCGGTCGGACGTTTGGCGAGCGCATGGTTAAACTGGCTGATCGAGTAGTCGCGCCCACCTGAAAGCGCGAGCACTTCGCCGGTGTGCGGGTCCAGAGCGATCAGCGCCACCTGCGGCATCGCACCGGGCGTGACTTCGACTTTGACCGGAGCATTGCGGCCCTTTCCCTGCCGCACACGATGGGTGCGTCTGCGAATGATCGTGGCGTCCACTTGCCGCATCCCTACTTCGATCGCTTCCGCCGCCGCTCGCTGCAGTTGCCGGTCGAGCGATGTGTAGACGTGCATCCCGCTGGTGTCGAGATCGGTTTCGTCATACTGCCCAAGCAGGTTGTCGCGCACCAGGTCGATATAGTAAGGCGCATCGTCTGCCTGCACACTGGGGGGCGCAAGCTTCAATGGTGTCGCTTTGGCCGCGAGCAGCGCGTCTTGCGTGATGACGTGATTCTCGAACATCGCCAGCAGCACGATGTTGCGGCGCTTCACCGCCCGGTCGGGATTACGGAACGGTGAGAAATACGTAGGCCCGTTCACCACGCCCGCGAGCAGGGCCGCCTCTGGCAAGGTCAGGCTCTTGATGTCTTTGCCAAAATACTCTTGCGCCGCTTCCCCGAACCCGCGAATATTGAACGACCCGTGCTGGCCGAGATCGACTTGATTGACGTAGATTTCGAGTATCTGCTCTTTGCTGAAGCGCTTTTCGAGCACCAGCGCGATCATCATTTCGGCGAGCTTGCGTTTGACACTGCGCTCATTCGAAAGAAAGAACCCGCGCGCCATCTGCATGGTGAGCGTAGAGCCGCCCTGTATGCGGCGGTGCCGGAAAACCGGCGCGAGTAGCCCTTCCACCAGGCGCACGTAATTGATTCCGCCGTGCTCGAAGAACCGGCGGTCTTCTATCGAAACAATGGCATTGACGACAACCGGCGGGATTTCCCGAAAGGTAAGCAGGCGCCGCTTCGAACGGTTCTTCGCATCGAAGAGTCCGGTGATCAGCTCTGGCTCGAGCTCATAAGACGAAAGCGATTCGCCATTCGACCCGGTAATCGCAGCGATGCTCCCACTCTCAATCCGAAGCGTCACATTCTTACCGGGTGAGTAGCTGCCGGCACCCGGCTTGATTTGGATCACCGACCCACGCTGCAGGTACGTCCCGATCGCCGAAACACTCGCATCGGTGCTCGGTACATATCCGGCGCGCCTCAGTTCGGCCGCAATGGTCCCGGCACTCCATTTTCCGCCGACATCGACCCGGTCACCCGCCGCATAGATCTGTGCGGGCTCGTTGAAAATAGGACGCCGGATGCGTTCGTCAACGATCCGGGAATACTTTAGATAAAAGTATCCGAAGGTGACGAGTACCAGGGCGCATACCAGAAGGAAAGCAGTCAGGGCAATAAGAACGCCCCGGCGATTGAGCAGCGCTCGCAGGAAAACCAGCGGCGACTTGGACGGGTTACTGACGGTCAAAGACACTTTCAATGGCGAGCTTTACGATCCGATAAGCGGACACCTGTAGCATAACGAGTCGCATCCGCGAAGCGCGCGCAACATCTGGCTCCAGAACAATGCTAAGCTTCCCCCCGGAGAAGAATGACAATGAGCAAGGAACAAAATGCAGCAGCACTGGGCAAATTTGCGGAAGCAGTGAACACAGAGAAATACGAACTGTTCAATGAAGTAGTCGCGGCTGACTCGGTCGATCACGATCCAGGTCCCGGCCAGGTTCCCGGACCTGAAGGGTATCGAGCTCTCTTCACGCAGATGCGCAGCGCTTTCCCCGACATGAAAGTGGAACTGGCGGCGGTGGTCGCAGACGAAGAAGCAATCGCCTTCGCCTACACCTTCACTGGGACTCAGCAAGGTTCTCTTATGGGTGTTCCGGCAACGGGAAAAAAGGTCACGATCCGAGGCCTTCAGATCTCTAAATTCAGGAACGGCAAGATGGTGGAACGCTGGGGCAGCTCAGATCAGCTCGGTATGCTGCAGCAAATTGGAGCGACCGCGATTCCTTAGTCGAACGGGCCGGCTTAATCCCGCGCGGGAGGGTCCGCACCGAATCCGGCTCCTGCTCCTCCTGGCGGGCGCGGCTTGTGAAAAGCGTGCTACAAATAGTGCGATGGCCAAATGGCTGCGGTTTACCGCACTTCTTGCGATAGCGGGCGTGCTCGCTACCACACAGTGCTATGCGCAGTGCATCACTTTTGTCTGCTCATCTCCGGTAGCACAGCACGCGGGTGGATGCCATCAGTCTTCGCCTGGAAAACATCATAGCCGCTCGGAATGCCAGAGTCGAAATGCTAGCGCAACGATCGCTGAAGCAAGCCCTCACGCACTGGCCCTCTCCGCGGCGCAGCATCCCGGCATGGCGGCGGCATGGTCCCCGGCAGCTCCAACGACCGTCTCCTACTCACCCCGCACGAGTCACGCTTTATCCCGGCCCGGATCACCGCCGGGCGCACCTCCGCTGGCTGTTCTTTCCGTTCTCCGCATCTGATTCGCTGAGCTTTTCTCCCGCTTTATAAGGCGATGCAGTTGCCCTGCGCCCCCGCGCGCGAGCACCGCATCGTTGTCGCTCCCTTCAGTGAAATCAAATTCGAAATGGATAAAGAAATGAAAGATCGTCGCAGTTTCTTTCGCAATGCTTTCGGCCTGGGAGCAGGCCTCGTTTCAGCAACAAAAATTAGGGCAGCCAACAGCCAGTCTCAAACGAACACTCACGCGCACTCCGGGTCGCCAACGCTCGTTCAGTCGCCGGATCTTCCAGACCTGCCCTTCACAACCGACAATGGCACCAAGGTATTTCACCTGATCGCAGAGCCCGTCAAGCAGCAGATCGCGCCCGGTAAGACGCTCGATCTCTGGGGATTCAACGGCAGCGCACCGGGGCCAACGATCCAGATCACGCAGGGCGATCGCGTACGCATCATCGTCGACAACCATTTGCCGGAACCCACCTCCATGCACTGGCACGGTTTCGAAATTCCGCATCAAATGGATGGCGGTCCTGGCATCAGTCAGGATCCGATCGCCCCCGGAGGTCGCTTCGTCTACGAATTTAATCTCCACCAGGCGGGCACGTTCTTCTATCACTCGCACATGGCGATGCAGGAAATGATGGGCATGCTCGGCGCTTTCATCATGCATCCCAAAACACCGGATACGCCGCCCGTCGACAAAGATTTCGTCCTCCTGTTGCAGGAGTACGCGGTCCTGCCGAATAACACCGTTCCGAACACGATGAACATGGAATTTAATTGGCTTGTACTGAATGGCAAGGCTGGGCCTGCCACCACGCCCTTGGTCATCCGGCTCGGCGACCGCGTGCGTATCCGCCTCATCAATCTCGGCATGGATCACCATCCGATTCACCTGCACGGCCACACCTTCTACACGACCGGTACAGAGGCCGGCCGCCTCCCGCAAGCAGTTTGGATGCCCGGCAACACGCAGCTGGTCGGTGTCGCTCAGGCGCGTGATATCGAATTTGTTGCCAACAACCCGGGCGATTGGATGCTCCATTGCCATATGCCGCACCACATGATGAATCAGATGTCTTCCATCGCCGGGCCTATGTCGCGCAACGGGGCAGGCATGCCGGCCGGCGTCGATATGAATCAGGGGATGGGCATGCTGAACGGAACACCCGGCGCGCCCACCGGTGACGATTACGGGCCCAGTCTCGGGCGCGGATTAGGTGTCGGCTCCACCCGTGATCAGCCTGTTTCCAATTCCCCGCTCCCGCCGGACAAAGCACCTCACGGCATGGACGGTATGACCCACAATATGCGGAACACGCAGCGCGATATGCAAGGTATGCAGGGCGATATGCAAGATATGCACGATATGCAAGGTATGCACGGCGACATGCCTGGAATGCAACACGACGTCCCGACGATGAATGCCGAGGTCGCGAAAGACGCCAATCGCGTGCCCGGGTTCCCACAGGATGCGTACATGGAAAGTCCCATGATGGCCATGGACGAAATGGTCAAGCGTCCGCAAAACTTCGGGCTTCGCCCCGGCTGGAGCGGCTTCATGCAGGGCATGATGAACTTCGTGCGCGTCCTGCCGCCCGATCCATACGACAAGGTGATGGAGCAGGTTCGCCAAGGAGAGGCGACGCGCATGCCCGGCATGCAGCATCCAATGTAGAGAAGAGAAGCCATGAACACGAAACTCGGATTTTTGCTTCTCCTCTTCAGCTCGCTCGCGTGCGCCCAAACATTGCAGAATAGCCCCCAAACGCCTGACCTTTTACAAGGTGTCGCCTCACGCTCAGCCATGCGCTTGGAAGAGTTCGAGCGCTTGGCTCTCGCCACCAGCCCTAGCCTTCAACAGGCAACCGCTCTCATCAGTCAATCCGCCGCGCAGGCTCGACAAGCCGGCCTATATCCCAATCCCTCGGTCGGTTATCAGGGCGAACAGATCCGTGGCGGCTCTTACCATGGAGGTGAACAGGGCGCATTCGTTCAACAGACCTTCGTACTCGGCGGCAAGCTCGGCCTTCGTCGAAATGTATATGAACAGCAGCGCCGCGCAGCCGAATTGACGGGGTCCGAACAGCGCTATCGCGTCCTCAGTGATGTCAGCCAAAGCTTCTACTCCGCCCTTGCCGCTCAAGAATCGTCGAACGTCCGGGAACGCCTGCTTCACCTCGCGCTTGATGCTGTTACAACGGCTCGTCAACTGGCGAATGTCGGCCAGGCTGATGCGCCTGATCTGTTGCAAGCGGAAGTGGAAGCAGAGCAGGCCCAACTCGACCGCACGGCGGCGCAGCGCGATTTCCTGCAGGCATTTCACGTGCTGGCCGCACTTGCCGGTAAACCCGATTTAACTGTGACTCCGCTCGCGGGAGATCTCGAGCATCCTCCGCAATTCGATGCCGAACAGATCGTGCGACAGCTATCAACAGACAGTCCGGCGGTCAAACGTGCCCGTCAGGAAGTGGCCCGTGCGGAGGCCGAATTGAAAAGCGCGAAGCGAGAGCTTATCCCCGACCTGACAATCCACGCTGGCGTGCAACAGAGCTTCGAGCCCCTTAATGCTTCGGGTAAGGCCGTGGGCGTACAGGCATTCACCACAGCCAGCATCAGCCTGCCGATCTTCAATCGCAATCAGGGCAACATCGCAGCCGCCCACGCTTCAATCGAGCAAGCGCAAGCCGAGATCTCGCGCGAGCAGCTGGTCATCCGCCAAACTGCGGAACCGCTACTGCAGGCATACCTTGTGAACCAACTCCGCGCAGCGCGCTATCGCGACGAAATGATGCCCCGTGCAGCCCGCGCCTATCAGCTCTATCTCGCGAAGTATCAGAACATGGCCGCCGCCTACCCGCAAGTCCTGATCTCGCAGCGGACCTATTTCCAACTGCAGATCGAATACATCGGCGCACTCCAAAACGTTTGGTCGAATGCCATCTTGCTTCAGAACTTCACTCTCTCCTCGGGCACGAGTGCGCCCGCTTCCAGCGTAAGTTTTGGCTCGTCATTGAATTCACCCACGTCATCGTCGGGAGGCCAATAAATCTATATGAAAAGCGAGACAACCACCCACAGTTCGGCTCGGGCGGAAGAGCAACCGAGAGTCACGGACCCGGTCTGCGGCATGAAGATCTTGCCAGAAAAAGCGGCCGGTTCAAGCGAGTACGCCGGCAAGCTTTATCACTTTTGCGGTTTGTCCTGCCTCAACAGGTTCAAGGCGGATCCGGAAAAATTCGTCGCCTTGCAGCGGCCCGCCGCGCCGATCAACCCCGCCCCCGCAACATCCGCGCGCGCCGCCGAGTACACCTGCCCGATGCATCCAGAAGTCGTCCAGCAAGGCCCCGGTTCTTGCCCCATCTGCGGCATGGCTTTGGAACCGCGCGAAGTCACGATGGACGAAGAGGCCAATCCGGAACTGGTCGACATGGGGCGCCGCTTCTGGACCAGCGTCGCTTTGACGGCTCCGCTGCTGGCCCTCATGATCGCCGACCTTTTTCCGCAGACATCAATGTTCCTGTCGGCCGCGATCAAAGAATGGCTTTCGTTCGCCCTCGCTACCCCGGTCGTCCTCTGGGCCGGTTGGCCGTTCTTTGTGCGCGGCTGGGCGTCGCTCGTCAACCGCCGACTGAATATGTTTACGCTGATCGCGCTCGGCACAGGCGCTTCCTATCTGTTCAGCGTTGTGGCGCTTTTCTTTCCGCGTATTATTCCTGCTGCGTTCCGGACAAACCATGGCCAACTCCCGCTCTACTTTGAACCTGCTGCCGTCATCACCACTCTCGTGCTCCTGGGCCAGGTGCTCGAGTTGCGCGCCCGTAGCCAGACAAGCAGCGCTTTGAAATCGCTTCTGGGGCTCGCGCCGAAGACAGCCAGGCTGGTCAAGGCAGGCGGCCTCGAGGAGGACCGGCCCATTGAGCAAATCCAGCCGGGGGACCTGCTGCGAGTCCGTCCCGGAGAGAAAATTCCGGTCGACGGTGCAGTCGTCGAGGGCGCGAGCTCAGTCGATGAATCAATGATCACCGGTGAATCGATGCCGGTTGAAAAGGCGGTTGGGGCGCGCGTTACGGGCGGCACTGTCAACGGAACAGGTAGTCTCATCATGCGCGCGGAGCGAGTCGGCCGCGACACGGTCCTGAGTCAGATCGTGCGTCTGGTAAACGAAGCACAGCGGACCCGCGCCCCGATCCAACAGCTGGCGGATGTGGTCGCCTCATACTTCGTTCCGGCAGTCATTCTGGTAGCATGCGTGACTTTTTTGATCTGGGCTGTTTGGGGACCCGAGCCGCGCTTGGCACACGCCTTCGTCAATGCAGTCGCAGTGTTGATCATCGCCTGCCCGTGCGCCCTTGGACTCGCGACGCCCATGTCCATCATGGTCGGTACCGGTCGCGGCGCCACGGCCGGCGTGCTGATCCGGCAAGCGGAGTCCCTGCAGCTGCTCGAAAAAGTGACGGTCGTCGTTGTCGATAAAACGGGAACGCTGACGGAGGGCAAGCCGAAGCTCGTTGCGGTGCTTCCAACCGGCGGATCAGCGGAATCGGAACTGCTCCGTTTCGCCGCCAGCGTTGAAAAGGCGAGCGAGCATCCGCTGGCAACGGCTATCGTCACCGGCGCAAAAGCGCAAGGCGTTCCGCTCGAGCGCGCTGACCAATTCCGGTCGGTCACCGGCCAAGGTGTCGAAGCTCTTGTGGGTGGCCGCCGCGTTCTCGTGGGCACGCGCCAGCTGCTCGCCACCGCTCGCATCAGCATCGATGAACTCGCTTCGAAAGCAGAGCAGCTTCGAGCGGAAGGCCAATCCGTCATGTTCGTCGCAATCGACGGTAAAGCAGCAGGTTTACTGTCGGTCGCCGATCCGATCAAGGCTTCAACCGCCGAAGCGGTCGGGTTGCTGCACGACGAGCATGTGCGCATCCGCATGTTAACCGGCGACAACCGCACAACAGCTCTGGCCGTAGCGCAAAAACTCGGCATCGATGATGTGGAAGCCGGCGTTTTGCCAGCGCAAAAAGCCGATGCAGTCGCAAAATTACAAGCCGCTGGCCAGATTGTCGCAGTGGCCGGAGACGGCGTGAACGACGCTCCTGCGTTAGCCAAAGCGGACGTCGGCATTGCCATGGGAACCGGCACGGATGTAGCCATGGAGAGCGCCGGCGTTACCCTCGTGAGCGGTGATCTGCGAGGCATCGCCCGCGCTCGCCGGCTCAGTCGAGCCACCATGCGCAACATCCGCCAGAACCTATTTTTCGCCTTCGTCTACAACATCGTTGGCGTACCCATTGCGGCCGGTTTGCTGTATCCATTCTTCGGTCTGCTGCTCAGCCCCATGATCGCCAGCGCCGCCATGACCTTCAGCTCCGTATCCGTGATCGCCAACGCTTTACGCCTGAGAAACACGAAGCTTTAACCATGCTCAAGGAATTTCTCCTTCTCGCAATCCCCGCCGTTCTCGCCCTTTCTGCCCCAAGGCCCCCCACTCCCGGAGTTACGTTGACACGTGTACCGAATAATGGGCTTCAGCCCCAAACTGTGCGCGACGGCAGCGGCATGATCCATTTGCTTTACTTCAAGGGCAACCCGGCCCATGGAGATCTTTTCTATGTGAAATCTGCCGACGATGCACATACCTGGTCTACGCCACTGAGAGTCAATAGCCAACCCGGCGCAGCCGTTGCGCTCGGAACCATTCGAGGCGGACAACTCGCACTCGGCAAAGCTGGTCGGGTTCACGTGGCCTGGAACGGATCGAATGACACGTCGGCGATCGGCCCTGTCAATCGCGAGACCCAGCAACGTGGAATGCCCATGCTCTACAGTCGTCTCAACGATTCAGGTACGGCGTTTGAGCCCGAGCGAAACCTCATGACCCACACCTTCGGTCTGGATGGAGGAGGTGCCATCGCAGCCGATTCCGACGGCCACGTTTATGTCGTCTGGCACGGCAAGGCATCGGGCGATCCAGCGGGTGAAGTGGGGCGCCAGGTTTGGATCACTATCTCTGAAGACGACGGGAAAACATTCACCGCCGAACACGCTGCCTGGAACGGCTCAACGGGCGCTTGTGGCTGCTGCGGGATGGCGATAAACGCCGATCGAAACGGGCACGTTCGGATACTCTATCGATCCGCCACGGCGAACGTGCACCGCGACATTTATTTGCTCACCTCTAGCGATCACGGACACACCTTTGAAGGCCGGAAGCTGCAGAACTGGGATATCAATGCCTGTCCAATGAGCAGTATGGCCTTCGGCGCGTCCCCTGGCAAAGTGGAAGGCGCCTGGGAGAACGCTGGCCAGGTGTACTTCACAAACGCGAGTGCACCTACAGCGGCTCCCGGCGAGGGTAAGGGACGCAAACATCCCCGCATCACGATTGATCGCAGCGGCCGCACACTGATGACTTGGACCGAAGGAACAGGCTGGGCCCGCGGTGGCTCGATCGCTTGGCAGCTGTTCGACCCAAACGGCTCGCCGGTCGGAAACGCAGGATCCATCCCAGGATTGCCGGCCTGGAGTTTCAGCTCAGTCGTAACCAGATCAGGCGGCTTCATAGTTATGTATTGAGTGAACGCAAACGCCCACTCGTCGAGAAACACGATCTGTCGTCTTCGGACGTCTTCTGCATATAATTTCTTAAAAGGAAAACCCATGACCACCGCTGAAGTGCTGCTCGCTGACTTCGATTCCGAGATGTCGAACACTCGCCGCACCCTCGAAAGAGTACCGGAGAACCCCGATTTCAAAGCACACGAAAAATCTATGCACATGGGCAAGCTCGCAATGCACTGCGCCACCTTGCCGCTGTTCGGCTTTTACATCCTCGAAGATGAGGGTATGGACATGGCCGCCTCCAAGCGTCCGCACTCTTCCCTTCTATTCACTTCGCGCGAAGAATGCCTCAACCAGTTCGACGAGAGCGTTCCCAAATGCCGGGCCGCCTTGGCTGCGGCGACCGATGAACAGTTAGCCGCACCCTGGCCCTTTCGTTTCGGCGACCAGTTCATCTCCAACGACTCACGCGCCGCTAGCTTTCGCCGCATGTTTTTCAACCACCTCATCCATCACGTCGCTCAGCTCGGCGTCTATCTTCGCCTGAACGACGTCCCGGTCCCGGCTCTCTACGGGCCTTCAGCCGACGAGCAGTGGTCGCCAAAGTAAAGGGCCATCAGGTAATCTCGCCCTCGTTCAAAGAACTGATTGCCTGAGGCGCAACTCGAAACCCACGCGTCAGCACAGCGAGGTAAACAACTCCTATCGCCAGCCAGATAAAACCCGCGAGCTTCGCTTGCCCGCTCAAGCTCATCCAAAGATAGAGACAGACCAGCGCCCCTGCCAGCGGAAAGACGAGATTCGTGAAAAACTCTCTACCGCGCCGCCGCCGCAAACGAATGAAGTAGTGCCGAACCACGCTGAGGTTCACCAGCACAAATCCCGCAAACGCGCCGAAGTTCAACAACTCCACCGCAATCTGAAACCGCAGAAACCAGGTGCCCGCCAGGGCCAGCGCTCCCATGAGGTAGATGCTCCGCGTCGGCGTCGAAAAACGTGGATCGAGATAAGCGAACAGCCGTCGTGACAGAACTCCATCGCGCCCCATCCCATACAGCAGCCTGGAAGCGCCCGCCTGTGCCGTGAGCGCGCTAGCCAGACCCGCTACCAGCAGCACGAAACTTAATATTCCGAACATCCAGTTCCCGCCGATCCTGCGCCCGATATCTAAAATCACCGTCTCCGTTTCGGGATAGCTCCGGTAATCCGGCCAGACCAGCGCCGCCAGATACACCGTTACAAAACAAATTACCGTTTCCAAAAGACACACGAGCACCGTTGCAAAGGCGATGTCGCGCTCGGGCTTGAGAGTATCTTCAGCAAGCGTCGAGATCGCATCGAACCCGATGTAAGAGAGCGCCGCCACCCCCGCTCCAAGCATCAGCGGTCGCCACGCAAACGTCGTCGGACGAAACAGCGCCGACATGTCGAACAGCCCCGCTACCCCATGCAGCGCCACGATGTGACGCGCCGCCAAAAAGATGAAGAGCACGGCGCACACGCTCATGATCGCCATCATGACCTCGCCCGCCCGCGTCGTCACTCGGATCCCCGGTATGTTGACTATCGTGAGACCTACCGTGAACGCCGTCGCCCAAACAGCATACGGCACCGCTGGCAAGAGCCGTTGCGCCGTCAAGGCGGCGTAGATGATACTGACGAGAGGAATCAGGATGTAGTCGAGAATCATCGCCCATCCCGCGAGAAATCCCGCGTTCTCGTTCAACGCCCGCCGTGCATACGTATAAGTAGACCCTGCAGAGGGAAAGGCCGCTGACATCTTGCCGTAGCTTGCGGCCGTAAACATCATCGCCACCAGCGCGACAAGGTAGGCGAGCGCGGCGTGACCACGCGATAATTGTTGAACGATGCCGTAGATCGGATACGGGGCAGTCGGCGTCAGAATCACCAGCCCGTAGAGCACTAAATCCCTCCGCGAGAGCACCCGCTTCAAACCGCCCGAGGAGGCGCTCATGCCGCCACGTCACATCGAAAAGCATTTGCTTTTAGGGGCCGGATCACACCAGTTAGTTTAGCCTCGCAAGTAAGTCGAGGGTTTTCGGGTCTTGTTATACTTATGTCTTGTGTGTCTGAAGGCTGACTGCCGCCGGCGGTGTATCGGCCGGTAATTGGAATCTCCGTATGTATATAAGCCTTCAGGAGCTTGAACTCCGAACAGTCCGTTTCAACGTCGATATCCCCTCCGGTCAGATTGAGTTCGACAAGCACATCGGGCAGTCCTCTCCGTTACACGCCGAGGGAACCGCTCAGTTATTGAACCGTTCGCTCGGTGAGATTCGCATGCAGGGCGATTTGCGTGTTCAGATCGACGGCACGTGCGACCGCTGCATCGAAGCGGCGAGCTATTCGATTGAGAACCATTTCGACCTGGTGTATATGCCTGCCGATGAAGCTGCCGTGGGCGGTGAGGATGAGATCGATGAAGCCGCCATTGAGGTGGGCTACTACGAAGGCAACGGCATCGAGTTGAACGATGTGCTCCGCGAAGTTGTGCTACTCGCTTTGCCGATGAGACTCGTCTGCCGCGAAGATTGCCAGGGTATTTGCCCGGTTTGCGGACAGAACCGTAACCAGACGAACTGCCACTGCGAGCCGGCCATCACCGACGACCGCTGGAGCAAACTGAAATTGCTGCGGGCCGAAATCGGCCCTCACGAATGAAGGTCCACAGCGCGTTCGCGCGTGTGTCCGAAAACTTGTAACAGGATCTCTCGAAAAAAAGATCAATAACCATATTTGTTAAGAAAGAGTAACACTCATGCCGAATCCCAAACGAAGACACTCGAAACGACGTACCTCCACCCGCCGCGCGCACGATGCACTGACAGTGCCGCAGCTTGCGGAATGCCCGAATTGCCACGAGAAGATCCGCGCGCATCGTGCGTGCCCTCATTGCGGCAAATACAAGGGCCGTGAAGTTATCGAAGTTGTGGAAGCATAGTCCGCCCATCTCCACATCCGTTCGCTCGAATCAAATAAGCTCATGGTGACGATTGCTCTTGATGCGATGGGAGGTGATCACTCGCCCAAATCCGAGGTGGGTGGCGCGCTCCTGGCCGCGAAGACCCTTAAGGTCAATGTCATTCTGGTCGGCCGTGAAGACGTGCTGCGCAAGGAGCTCGACCGGCACTCCGGCTGGCAGCGCTTTCCGATCACCATCCACCATGCGAGCGATCAGATCACGATGGACGATAGCGCGGGTAAAGCAATTCGCGCGAAAAAAGACAGTTCTATCCGCGTTGCCTGCCGCCTGGTGCGGGACGGCGTAGCGCAGGGCGTGGTGTCGGCCGGCAACACCGGCGCTGTGATGGCGACCGCAAAGATGGTGCAAGGCATGCTGCCCGGAGTGGATCGACCGGCTCTCGCGACTGCCTTCCCGACCGTGAATGGAAAGTCGTCTGTGCTACTCGACGTCGGTGCGAATGTGGATTGCGCGCCCAAGATGCTGGCTCAGTTTGCTGTCATGGGCAGCGCTTACGCGCGTGTCATCTTCAACCGCGCCAAGCCCCGAGTCGGCCTGCTTTCGATCGGCGAAGAAGAGCACAAGGGTAATGCGCTCACCCACGAAGTACATCCGCTCCTGAAGAGCCTTCAGAGCATCAATTTTATCGGCAATGTCGAAGGTCGCGACCTCTATACGGGGAAAGCCGACGTGATTGTGTGTGACGGTTTCGTCGGTAATGTTGCGTTGAAGGTCAGCGAAGGTGTGGTCGAAGTGGTTGGCCAGATTCTCAAGCAATCGTTAACGGCCACCCCCACCCGCAAATTCGGCGCTTATCTCGCACGCGGCGCATTTAAGGATTTCAAAAAGCGCGTCGACGTCGATGAGTTCGGCGGCGCACCGCTGCTTGGCCTCAACGGATTGTGCGTCATCTGCCATGGCCGGTCGAATGCTAAAGCCATCATGAACGCAGTTCGCGTCGCTAAACAGTTTGCCGAAGGCAGTATCGATGAGCGCATCGCCGCTGAATTGAACACCTGGGCAGAAGCCGCGGCATCGGTTAACGTCTGAAAGCCTGCGCGTCGACGCGGTCAACGCCCGCTCTCCGGATCGGTATATGGGCGATAGGATCCGGCAACGCCATCGCGTGGTTTACCTTTCAAACTGACCATCAGCCTCGCGCGATGCTACGCTGATAATGATTTTTTCTGCTCAGCTTCATCTAGGGCCCCGTGGCGGAATTGGCAGACGCACCAGATTTAGGTTCTGGCGTTCGCAAGGGCGTGGGAGTTCAAGTCTCCCCGGGGCCACCACAATAAGCCGGGGCCACGAGCATTCGGGGCACCGCGATAAGCCGGGGCCACGAGCATTCGGGGCACCGCGATAAGCCGGAGCCACGAGCATTCGGGGCACCGCGATAAGCCGGAGCCACGAGCATTCGGGGCACCGCGATAAGCCGGGGCCACGAGCATTCGGGGCACCGCGATAAGATGATGGGCGCTCTCTATGCGACTTACATCCAGTGCGCTCAGCGCGCTGCTGCTCTTCACCCTGCCTGCTTTCGGAGCTGATTCGTTCTACCTGAAAAGCGGCGATCGCGTCGTCTTTTACGGCGACAGCATCACCGATCAGCGGCTCTATACCGTTATCACCGAAACCTACGTCGCCACGCGATTCCCAAATCTCGATGTCACGTTTGTGCACTCAGGATGGGGCGGTGACAAGGTCAGTGGCGGAGGCGGCGGACCCGTTGATCTTCGTCTTACGCGTGATGTTCTCGCCTACAAACCGACTGTCGTGACCATCATGCTCGGCATGAACGATGGCCTGTATCGGGCCGAGACGGAGGCAACTGATCGCACGTTCTTCGATGGCTATCGGCACATCGTCGATACGCTGAAATCGTCGGCTTCGGGCCTTCGCCTTACCGCGATCCAGCCCTCGCCTTACGACGATGTAACCCGCGATCCGCTCTTTCCCGGCGGTTACAACGAGGTGCTCCTCAGTTTCAGCAAATGGATTGCAAATTACGCCTCCGAAGCCGGTTTGCACGTCGCTGATCTCAACACCCCCGTTGTCGCTATGCTGCGTCGAGCGAACGAATTCGATCCAGCTGTTGCGCAGACCATCATCAAAGATCGCGTTCACCCCGGCTTCTCCGGTCACATGATCATGGCTGAATCGCTCCTCAAATCCTGGAATGCCCGCCCCGTAGTCTCATCGGTCGTGATCGACGCCGGGCCGAAGCCAAAGCTTGGAAATACAGAGCATGCAAGTGTCTCCGATTTGTCCAATGCCAACGGGCTCAGTTGGAACGAAACCGACGACGCCCTACCGCTTCCCTTAGCGGAATGGCAGCAGAATACGAACCTTGGTCCGATTTCTCTGGTTTTGAGGAGCTCTGATTTCGCAAGAGCGCTCGATGACGAGAAGCTTACGGTAAGTGGTCTCAAGAGTGGCGTTTACTCACTCAAGATAGACGGCATCAGCGTAGGAGCATTCAATAGCGATGAACTCGCACAGGGCGTCAATCTGGCATTGCTCGACACACCCATGGCGAAACAGGCGAAGGAAGTTTACGATCTGACCGTTGCCCGCTGCGACGTGCACAACGCGCGGTGGCGCACCATGCAAGTGCCTTTAGCGCCTTACAATCTGTCGGTTACGCCACAAGCCATGCAATCCGCCGATGAACTCGATCAGGCTATTCGGCAAAAACGGCAAGAGGCGGCGCAGCCCAAACCACACAAATACGAATTGGTTCCGGTGACATGAGCTCGGCGGATCTAGGTTGCTGAGCGCGGGGTGGGTTCGTTCCGGATCTTGATCTTCCGACTGGGATAGCCGCTCGAAGGCAGACCAGGATGCTTCCATGGTCTGCCTTTTCTACGTCAGCGGCCTTTGTCGCTCTTCGGGTGATCCTCGTGAGACGAGGGTCGGGAATCCTGGTGATTCGGTTGGCTTCGTTCCTGAGGCTCCGGCGATTTACTCGGATAGTTCTGCCGTTCCGGAGCTGGCTGGGTTCGTTCCTGAACTTGGGGCTGCTGTCGTCCCGGAGGCGCGGGCCGTTCGTTCGCTGACGGCGCGCGTTCCGGAGCGGCTGGGTTCGTTCCTGAAGTTGGGGCTGCTGTCGTGCCGGAGGCGCGGGCCGTTCGTTCGCTGACGGCGCGCGTTCCGGAGCCGGCTGGGTTCGTTCCTGAAGTTGGGGCTGCTGTCGTGCCGGAGGCGCGGGCCGTTCGTTCGCTGACGGCGCGCGTTCCGGGGCCGGTTGGGTTCGTTCCTGAACCTGTGGCTGCTCCCTTGCCGGAGGCGCGGGCCGTTCGTTCACGGGCGTGCGTTCCGGAGCTGGCTGGGTTCGTTCCTGAACCTGTGGCTGCTCCCTTGCCGGAGCAGGTTGTGTATAGCGGCCGTTCTCTGCCGGTTTCGCGGGATTCGCCTGCCTCATGTTGGGAGGAACGCCATGTTGCGGCGGCAGCGGAGCCGCAGTTGTAGGCCCTGTCGGGCGTCGGTCCTCAGGCTGCGGCTGGCGGTTGGGCGCAACTCCCGGCTCAGGCTGTCGGTTTGACTGAACGGGCGCGGTAGGTGCGACTCTTCCATTTGGCTCGACGGTGGATTGCGGCTGCCGGGTGGGGGCAACTCCAGGCTCAGGCTGTCGATTTGACTGCACAGGTGCCGGAGCCGCGACTCTTCCATTCGGCTCGACTGTGGTTTGCGGCTGCCGGTTTGGAGGAACCCCATGCGCGGCGGCAGGAGCACCGGGCTGTTCGGCTGGCCCTGACACCCCCACGTGAGACTCGGCCGCAGGATTACCGGGCCGGTTTGACATAGCCGGACCGCTCGGTCCGTTGGGAGTTCCCCGGTTGGCAGCGTTGCCGCTACGTTCGCCCGGCCTGACTGCAACCGGATTTGCTACTGCGGGCGCTTGCCTGACATTAGCAGCCACTGGACGCGCCACAGCCGCGGGACGCTCGAATGACGAGTTCGGCTGGCGCGCGGCAAAGGTAGGGGCAGCCGGAGGCGCTACTCTCGCCACAACCTGTCTCTGCATCACCTGCGTAGACGGGCGCGCAGCTGCCCGGGCCGATGCCGTCGGAATCATCGATTGCCGCGTCGGTGTAACAGGTGGCGCAACCACAGCGGCCGTCTGGAGACGAGCGAAATCGGCCTGTCTCACCGGCGTTGCCGCTTGTTGAACCGGCCGCCCGCTTGCAAAAGAAGCTTGCGGCATCGCCATGACCGCATTAGGCGCTCGCACATTCACGAACTGCCGGTTATAGACCTGCTTGTTCACATACACGGTGTTGTACACATTTGTGATATTCACGTTGTTCACGACACGCGTGTTGTACACGTTCACATTGTTGAAGTAGCGCGGACTGCAATGGTAAGCCGGCGTGTAGACCTCACCCCAGCCGAGCGGAACCCAGCCTAGGCTCGGACCACCCCCAAAGGAAACGCCGACACCAAAGTGTTCCCCTCCAAACCAGGCCACCATCGCGGGCGCATAGTAAGGGCGAACTACCGGGCCACCATAGCCCACCCCAATCGGCCCAGGACACCAGCCCCAACGACTGCCGATGTAAGCCCAGCGCCCGTAGTGAAACGGTGCAAAGCCCCACGGTTTGCTGTCGATCCAAGTCCAGCCCCAAGGCTCGATCCAGGCCCAGTGCCCTGAGTGATAAGGCGCCCAATCGCGCTCGACATTCTGTGGGTACCAGACCTGCCCATATTCACTCGTGTTCTGCCATGTTCCGTAGTCGTCGAGATCCTCAGACCCAATCACCGCAGGCGGAAGGTAGCGTGCCGAATGGGATTGCGCTTCATGCGCATCGCGCTGTTGGCTCCATTGGTCGAATTCATCCGGTTGCGGGGCCAGCTCGATGTCGTACGTCAGCTGGTCGGTGCCGTTGAGCGTAGCGCTGTTGTCGGCATTCAGCAGAAAAGCTTGGCCGCCACCGGTAATCTGCGCCTGTCCCTCACGAACCACGACGAAGCTCATGGTGCCGTTCGGGTCTATGCGAAACCTGTAAGTCCCGTCGCGCAGCAGCGTCACGGCCGCATTCGGCGTGTCTACTTCGAAGACTTGATCCGACCCGAAGTTATGCAGCCGCACATCCAGGTCACCTTCCGTCAACTTCAGCTGAACGGTCCGGTCATCGAGATTCAGAAACCCGAAGCTCGTCTGCGATCCCATTCGGATTACGGCATCATCCAAGTGCAGTTCAGCCTCAGCCCCCTGGTCGGCGAACAGATAGTCGCCAATGGTAAATGGCCGGTTGACATCTGCCGGAGCCCATTCATCAACGCCTGCCGGTTCCATGGAAACGTTACCGTTGAGATAATTCAACCGCGCTACGCGCGACGGCGGATCTTGCTGAGCGAATAGCCCCTCGCAACCAACGAGCAGGATGCTTGCAAACAGGGCAAACTTAATTCCCGTTCTGATGTATTTGTGCACCATAACCCGGTGCCTCCCCTGCGTGCATAGATGTACTGAGGTGAATTCGAGTTTCTGGAGACACCTCAGGGTCATCCTTTCTAAACTCGATTTAATTGGGGTTCGCCCTGTTCACCAAAGAAGATTAATCTGTAAGGAAAGCCGTCGTTTTAATGCCGGAAACTTCGAATTGGCGGCGGCAGCGGGGTTCTTTGCACGATACTTTATCGTCCAAAAGAACCATGTAACTAGCTGCCTTTGCGAATTTTGCGCGATCCCGTTCGTCAGCGTTTCTTGGTAGCCGATCGATCTTACGTCGAACCAGCCAGCGCAGTTCGTAGGTGTTAGAGGTTCGACAATAAGAGCACGTCAAAGTCGCCGGCTTGGTGGCCTGCGACTCACGGTAAAAAGCACGTTCATCCACCGGATTATTCTCTCATCCGACAGCTTTATTGATTTGTGAAGTGGAAGTTCGCTATTGCTACTTCGTCGTTGCCCGGCAAGTAGAACCCAATCTGATCTTTGGTGAAGTCCCGGGTGGCGCTCGTCACAGTGCCGAGATCTGCCCACGCGCTACTTGGTGTCTTGATACGCGCCGTGATCGCATCCGGCTTCACGGTTAAATCGACTTGCACCCACTCGTCCGAATTTGCGTTGAACGGAATCCGGCGGATTTCCTCCGCTCGGCCGCTGCGCACATCGCGTATCGTGGCATGCTTCCCATCAACCGAGAATAGAACAAAGTTTTCGCTGTTCTCATAGCCGGCATACCATTGCAGCTTTTCATGCTTCAGAAAGCCGCCAATCTTGCTGTGAGCCTGAAACGAGTAACGGCCGGCCGCTTTTGCGCCACCATAGTGCACAAACCCGCCTCCCTTGCGAATCTGCTCGCCCGGAACGTCAACCGCTTTATTCGCAGCCGTGCTCTCGGTGGACGCAGGAGGAACTACTGGCTTTTCCGCCGCCGGGTTCTCTACCGCGATCTTCTGAAGCGATGTGTCGGCCCCGGCCAGCGCTACCGATTTACCAGCCTGAAACTCACGCACAACTTTCTTCGCGACCCAGCCGTCCAGCCGCAGCTCAATGGTGTGCTCGCCCGGCGTGACACTCGCCAAGCTCACGTGGCCGTCCGCTCCAACCGTGCCTGCCAGATCCTTATCGACATAGATCGCTGTGCCCACGGGCGCGCCCCGCACATCGAGTGAAGCCAACGCTGGTGTCGCCTCCAGATTAAAGGTGAGCTCTGACTCCTCGCCCTTCCGAACCGTGACCGTCTGTGGCGGAGGATCGCTGAAGCCATCTTTGTGCACTCGCATCACGTAGGTACCCACCTTGAGCGGGATACGTATCTGGCCGTTATCGGTCTTGCGCCGGTAGAGCTTGTCCTCAATGAAAATGCTCGCGCCGTCCTGCTTCGTCATCACCGTGACCGTGCCCAGGTTGAGAACGGATTTCACGTAGACCGTTAGCGCCGGTGCAGGGGCGTAGGTCAGAATGAAGCGCTGGTGATCATCGGCCTGCGCGACCTCCAATTCGTGATCAGTTTTGCCCAGATCGTTCAGCGCCAACCCGTCCGGCCCAACTTGCCCGAGCGGTTTGCTATCGAGAGAAATGTCGGCTTGCGGCAGGCTTGTCAACAGGTGGCCTTTGCCGTCCTGAGCGGATACAATGACCGCCAATGCATTTGATGCAACCAGAGGAGCCACGGCTTGCGGAGCAGAGTTCTCAGCCACATCGAAGCTGAACGCTGCCGACCCGCTGCGGCCCGCCACTTTAATGGAATGCCTGCCGGGCTCCAGATGGTCAAGCACGAGTTCTCCGTCCTTCAGATCCTGCGGGTCACCTTCGTCGACCGAAACGGTGCCGGGTATCAGATCTGTATAAAGCCGGACCGTCGGCGCACTCGACACGGGCGGTTCAGAGACGTTGGTATTCGTGGGTGCGGGCTTGGGCGCCTCCGCTGCCTTACTCGGCACTGCTTCAGGTTGCGGCGACAAGTTGATACGGCGCGCGGTTTGGATCAGGTAAAAGAAAACAGCACATATAACGGCCGTTAGCGCCAGGGCAATCAGCGTAGCGCGTCGCCAGCTCCTGTTATCCGGTTCGTCTGTAAGAGTCGGCCTCGCGGGCGCCTCTACGTCCGTTTCAGCGGGGGCATCGGTCAGCGCGTTGCCGCGGACCGGCTTCGCAAATAGCTCGGCGTCACCTTCAGTTAGAACGTCGGTGAAACCAGGACGGCTGCGCAGATCACGCGCGCGCTCAATGATTTCTTCCTGCGCTTCTGCAACGAGAAGCTGGACGTCGAAATTGCCGGAGTGTATGCGCCGCAGTTCCTGCACACGATCGAAGTAGCTGCGCAGGTTTTTGAGCGAATTCGATGACCGGACTTCGCTTTGGATCTGCTTCAACTCATCCAAAGAAGTTGCCGAGGGCCCGAAGCGATCCACTGATGGACAAAGATCTCCATACAGATTATAGCTTTAGATTACAGTTGGCCTG
Source organism: Terriglobia bacterium (assembly GCA_963737005.1). Taxonomy (GTDB): domain Bacteria; phylum Acidobacteriota; class Terriglobia; order Bryobacterales; family Bryobacteraceae; genus Bog-105. Next base: position 231,831 of record CAVTRD010000001.1, read on the forward strand.
AATGCCGCTGAGCGTAATTCAGCTCGTAAAAGCGACGGTACTCTCCGCTTTTTACGCGATTTACCCAACTCTGATGAGTACGAAACCAATCAATTGTCAGAGCCAACCCGCGCTCGAAATCCATTTCCGGCCGCCAACCGGTTTCACCTGTCAGCTTGGCGCTCGTCAGCGCATAGCGCCGATCGTGACCAGGACGGTCCTTGACCCAGGAGATGAGCGATTCAGGTCTGCCCGTCGCCCGCAAAATGCGCCGGACTACATCCAGGTTCGGCAGCGAGCAATTGCCGCCGATGTTGTAGACTTCGCCAGGCCTTCCCTGCTCGAGCACCGTCCGCAGAGCGCGGCAATGATCCTCCACATAAAGCCAATCCCGAACCTGTCGCCCGTCGCCGTAGACCGGCAGCGGCTTGCCTTCGAGCGCGTTCGAAATCATCAGCGGAATCAACTTTTCCGGGAATTGATAAGGACCATAATTGTTCGAGGCCCGCGTCACCGACACATTTAGCTGGTATGTCGTAAAGTAGGAAAGCGCCAGCAGATCCGACGCTGCCTTGGAAGCCGAGTAGGGGCTGCTGGTACGAAGCGGAAAGCCTTCATCGGCATGCTGTGGGGGTTCGACGCTGCCGTAAACCTCGTCGGTAGATACATGCACAAAGCGTGCCAGCTTGTGTTTCCGAGCGGCTTCAAGCAGAGCGAACGTACCGTTAAAGTTCGTCTGGATCACGGGGGTTGGCGAGTGGATGCTGCGATCGACATGCGATTCAGCCGCGAAGTGGATCACGGCATCGGGCGACTCGCGCTCGAAGATAGCCTCGACTGCTGGACCGTTAGCGATGTCGGCCTGCACAAATCGGTAACCTGGATGCTCCGCGACCTTCTCTACGTTTTCGAGATTGCCCGCGTACGTGAGATTGTCGAGATTGACAACCTGATCGGCCCAAGCTTCGCCTAATGCCATCCGTACAAAGCAGGAGCCGATAAAGCCGGCGCCGCCTGTGACGATCAGCTTCATTTGTGCTGGAGCTCCCAGTCGTAGGCTATTGAACGGTCGTTGTAAGCTATCCGGCCTTCATCGCTCGGATCGTAGGTGCGATCGGTGATGTAAACCAGCAGAGAAGGTTGCTCGCCGATCACCTTGTAGCCGTGCGCCACTCCCGGCGGAATGCGCACCTGCCATGGGCGCAGGCTCCCCACGTACAGAGTATTTTTCAAGCCGAACGTGGGCGAGTCGCGCCGCAAATCGACGAGCGCAACCTGCAGCAGCCCAGCCGCGGCAACCCAGTAGTCAGTCTGAAATCGATGAAAGTGAAAGGCCTTGATGATACCGGGATAATTCAGTGCAGCGGAGACTTGCGAGCCCCGGCCGGGAAACTCAGCCACTAACCCTTCACCGAGCCGTGCCACCTCGAGGAAATAGCCGCGGTCATCAGGCCAGACCGGAAAAGGCTGTAATGTCACACCCGTAATGAGTTGATTGCTGGTGTGCGAAAGGATGACTTTGCCGATCCCGGGTTCCGCACTCGGTATCTCGATCTGCGTGCCCGATGAGAGAACGCCCAAAGCCACCGCGCTCACGAATGTGTCGCCTCCACTTCGGCCGTAGCAGGCTGCTTGCCTGCTTGTGTCAAGTGAACAAGATTGCCGGCCCGCAGCAGCGAATCGAATGTGCCTGCATCGGTCCACCAACCGTCCAGAAGATTGAAGGTCATGGTCCCTTCGCCGATGTAGGCGTTGTTGACGTCGGTGATCTCGAGTTCGCCGCGCGACGATGGCTTCAGCGTACGAGTCTTATCGAAAACTGTTTCGTCGTACATGTAGATCCCGGTCACAGCGTAGTTTGATTTCGGCTTGGCTGGCTTCTCCTCTATCGCCACAATGCGATCGCCGCTGATCTCTGCTACGCCGAAACGATCGGCATCGGGCACCTGCTTTAACAGAACTTTTGCGCCACGCTGCTGCCGTTTAAAGTCCTGCACTGCTTCCGTAATCGAGCCTTCGATAATGTTGTCCCCGAGGACGACGCAGATCTTACTTTTCTCGGCGAAATGTTCCGCAAGGGCCAATGCCTCGGCAATGCCACCTTCGCCTTCCTGGTAAGCGTAGTTTATGTGCTTGAGGCCGAACTCCTTGCCGTTGCCAAGCAGGCGCAGAAAATCACCCGCGTTTCTGCCGCCGGTCACCACGAGCAGGTCTTCGATACCCGCCTCGACGAGCGTTTCGATGGGATAGTAGACCATCGGCTTGTCGTAGATAGGCAGCAGATGCTTGTTAGTTATCTTGGTCAGCGGAAACAAGCGGCTGCCTGTACCGCCTGCAAGGACAATACCCTTCATGAAGTAACAATCGTAACAGCCGGTTCAGGCAGCTTCTAGCGAGGGATTGAGGATGAGCTTCGGCTCAGTCGCGCCCTGCACGTCCTGTACGGTGAAGCCCGGCGCAATCTCGTCCAGGCGTAAGCCTTCAGGAACAACCGAGATCACGGCCATCTCCGTGACGATCATGTTCACCACGCGCAGCCCGGTAATCGGCAGCGTGCATCGGCGCAGAATCTTTGGCGCACCTGTCCGGGTCGTGTGTTCCATCGCGACGATCACGCGGCGGGCACTCGCGACCAGATCCATCGCGCCGCCCATGCCCTTTACAACTTTGCCAGGCACCATCCAGTTCGCCAGCGTGCCCTCTTCGTCTACTTCCATAGCTCCGAGAATGCTTAGATCGACGTGGCCCCCGCGAATCATGGCAAAGCTTTCCGCGCTCGAGAAGTAAGCGGACCCCGGCAGCTCCGTGACAGTTTCTTTGCCTGCGTTGATCAAGTCGGGATCTTCCCTGCCTGCCTCCGGATACGGACCTACCCCGAGCATGCCGTTTTCAGACTGCAGAACGACTTCGATACCGGGCGGCACATAATTCGCCACGAGCGTCGGCATGCCGATCCCGAGATTGACATAGAAACCATCCTGCAACTCGCGGGCGACGCGCCGCACGATGCGCTCACGCTTGCTGCTTTCCTGGGCTTTACCGACCGGATCGAGTGGTATGGCGGACGTTAGGCTCATTAATCCTCAACATACTTATCAGCGATGGCAAGCGCTCGATCAAGCGCGCCGACACCCAAATCGATCTCGTGTTTCTCGATGATCAAAGGCGGCGCGATCACAAAATGGCTGACCCAAGGATTGATCGCGACACCAGACTTCGCCATTTCAGCCGCGACTTTATCGACCACGAGCGGCTGGCCCGTAATCTTTTCTTCCTTTGTGTTGAGCGGCTTCTTGGTTGTGCGGTTCTTCACAAGTTCCACGGCCCAGAACAGCCCGAGACCGCGGACATCGCCTATCGAAGGATGCTTGTCTTTGAGCTTTGAGAGCTGCTCGCCGAGATAGCCGCCCATTTCGCGCGAGCGTTCAATCAGGTTAAGGCGGCGCATTTCTTTGATGGTGGCAATGGCCGGTGCGAGCGTCATCGGATGAGCTTCATAGGTGTGTCCGTGTGCGAAGAGGTGATCCTCGAAAAAGTCGGCGATCCGCGCCGTCGTCGCACACAGCCCGAGCGGCACGTAAGCGGACGTGATGCCTTTGGCAGTCACCAGGATGTCGGGCTGAACATGCCAATGATCCATCGCGAACCATTCGCCGGTTCGGCCCCAACCCGTCATGACTTCGTCGGCAATGAGCAGGACACCGTGCCGATCGCAGATGCGCCGCAATCGCGGAAAATATTCAGGTGGGGGCACGAGTACGCCGTTGGTGCCGACCACAGGTTCGACGAGCACAGCCGCTACATCACTTTCATTTTCGATCATGTGCTCGAGGTAGTCGGCGCAGGCAATGTCGCAGCCCGGGTAAGTATGCTTGATCGGGCATTTGTAGCAATTGACTTCCGGCCCGAAGATCACGCCCTGTCCTTTGCCGGCGGGTTCCACAGGCCAGCGCCGCATATCGCCGGTGGCCGCAATCGAAGCCATGGTCGAACCATGATAAGAGCGATAGCGGGCGAGGATTTTCGATTTCCCGGTAAAGAGACGCGCGATCTTGAACGCCGCTTCGTTAGCCTCGGTGCCGGAGGTAGTGAAGAAAAACTTCTCGAGTCCCTTGGGCAGAACTTCGAGCAGTAACTGGCTGAGTTCGACACGCACATCGGTCGCGTAACTCGGTGCGATATATGGAAGCGAGCGGGCTTGCTCTTCGATCGCGCGAATGACCGCCGCGTTTTTATGGCCCAGATTTACGCACATCAACTGCGCCGAGAAATCGAGGTAGCGCTTCCCTTCCCCATCGATGAAAAAGCAGCCTTCGGCATCGACCACGTGAAGCGGCGACCAGCTTTTCTGAAAGCGCCAGGTACCGTAGTTCAGCTTGCGAGTCTGCGCTGAGACTTCCTGCGACGACAGGGATGAAGGCATATGAAAGCAAGTTACAGCAAAGGTCTTGGGTAGTCAAATAACTGGCTACTTGCCGGCCGGATTGTCCATGATGTTCTATTTCGCTGAGGCCGGCAGACGGCGCAGCTCGATAACTTCCGTCGGATGATCGGAAGAGAATCGGACACGCCAGCCGCGCTTGAGGTCCGCTTCTGTGATCCGGCCCAGTGCTGTTCCCGTGATGCGAGACCTGGCCTCGTATGCGGCCTGCGGCGGCACGGCCAGCTGTATCTGAGCCCATTCAGCCGAACTTTTATTTTTGAACAACACAATGACGCCGTCGGACTCGCGACTAAGCCTGGCGAAGCCGTCCCAAGTTGCGGCTGAAGGCTGACGCCACTCGCCCAGCGCGAAAAAGGAATCCAGCAAACGGGCGCGGCCGCGCAGCTCTTTGAACCAGGCGCTCTGTTCGGCGTACCATTGGCGGTCAGCAGGCGTAAGATCTCGGAGGTCGCCGAGAAAGAGCGGGCCGGAACCGACCGCCACCGCGAAGCGCTCCTCGACCGGCTTCGTTCCGGCATGCAAATTGCCGATTAGCATCGCTTCAACGGGTATCGAAGCAGCACGTTGATAGAGCAGACTCCGGGCCTGTAACGTTCCTCCGGCGCTTGCCTGACGATCTTCGATGTTGCTGAGCCAATCGAGATCGGCTACGGTCACGAGCGCGGGATCGATCAGATGTTTCTCGCCCCATAGCTCGAACGTGTAATCGACCAGCACTTCCGGATGGCGCCGAAACAACTGCTCGCCTATATACTGCAGGGTTTCGTATATGCGTGTGAGCGATTCGGCCCAGTCGCGATGGTGGTGACCTTGCGCATAACAGCCCGGCTCTTCACCATAGGCATTAAACACAGTGGTGAGATCGACTTTGATGTACGCAGGATGATAGCGGGTGACGAGTTCTTCGAGGCGTTCGAGAGCAGCATTCCGATAATCGCTGCCCAGGCACATAACCGCGCTCTGGCCGGAAGCAGTTCCGGTGAACTTCGGAGCCCCGTTTCGATCACGGCACAACCACTCGGGATGATTGGTGTATTCGCTGGTCTTCGTGCTGATAGCCGCCAGTGGGATCCACAAACCCAATCGCAAATGGTTTTGATCGAGAACCGATCGGATGCCCGCCATGCCCCGAGGAAAGCGCACAGTATCGACCGTGTTCGACCCGTAGTCGGCCTGCCAACCATCATCGATGGTGAAGATATCGATGCCCATTGTTCTAGCTGCGGGAGCAAGCGCGGCGACAGTAGCTTGATCGATGCGCCTTTCGAAGGGTTCCCAACTGTTGTAGAGCCAGGGTTGCGCAGCATTTCCTTCCCGCCGGGACACGACGCGCGAGACGTAGCCCGGCACAGCCCAATGCGAATCGTGCAAACCGTCACCGTCGCGAAACAGGACGATTGAGCTCTTTGCTGACTCGAACGTTTCTCCCGGGGAAAGGGAGCGCCCAAACGGGAAAAGATCCGTGTCATACATCACTTGAAAAGCCTCAGTCCAGCTCATGCCGACTTCGGTTCTCTTCAGATACCCGGGCGCTTCGTTGATGATGGCCATACCCTCATGCGTAATCGAGTTGCGAATGAAGATACAGCAATCGGAGACTCGCCCGGTAAAGAACGCGGCTTGCGGAACAGCACCGTAACCGGCAGACGTAGTGAGTTCCGCTGGTTCACCCGGGGCCGCAGCGAGCGCCTCGAAATGTAATCCCTTCAGATACACCGGCGCTGCACTTACGTTATGGATGCTGATCCATTTACGAACGGCGGCCTCGCCATTGTAGACGACGTAGTGAACCGAAACATCGAGCTTACCGTCGCGGCTTGCGAGGTTAACGTCGAGTTGATTGCCGTGATTTATTGCACTCCGATTCGCGGCTTTGAAAGAGAACGAGCGCGCCCCACTTAACTGATGACCGTCGGCCGCGAAGCCGAATTCGTCAGCAAAGTGGCGGTGCTCGCGGCTATATGCAGTGAAATCGCGCCCGGTCGGTTTGTAGAGCAGCGCTTCGGTGCGCAAGCCTGTTTGGTCGGACCAGGTGATCGTTCGCTCGACCAATTCGTTGCCGATGGACCAGTGCTCCGGAGGACTGGCCGGCGTCGCGCGCGACACGAGAGTCGCGAACAGGAGTGCACTAGCCGCGAGCGAGAACTTCACCTGCCGCCCTATAGCCATGGTCGATCGCGCAATCGGTGTAGGCATAGGCGCCTGAGTCGGAATTAGCAATGGAAATTCGTCCGTATGGTTGGCGGGCAGCTACGCAAGGGCCAGGTTGGCCATCGAGCCAGAACTTATCCCAGAGAGAATTGTATTGGTAAGCATAGCCGTGAGGCCAGCGGTTGACTGTAATGGCGGCGATGTCGCGCGCGGGGTCGAACCCGCCACTGCCCAGTGTGCGCACCATCTGGTCCCGGATATTCCGCTCGAACGTTTCGAAAGAGGTTTCGAAAAGATCTTTTCGGCCTGCACGATGCTGATCGCGCGCGGGCAGACCCGGGTGGCACGGCACCCGCTGCATATGTACAACGATTGACTCGTCCGGCGAGCGGGTAAACTTGTACGCACCCAGGCTGACCGGCAGATCAAGATTCATTTCACTATGGAAGCTGCCCGGAGCGTAGACGCCGCGCACGCCGAGTTTTTGGAAGGCTAGCCAGTTCCGAAGGACGACGTTGGTATAGACGAGCGGCACTTTAACGGCAAAGGCGAGCGCTTCTTTCTGAGCGGGCGGCAGCTCCGTGCAGATATACGGAATCATGACGTGCCAGCACGCGAGAATGCAGTTGCGCGCGTGCACGGTCTGCAGCTTGCCGCCGCGCAGGTACGTGACGTCGACCGAGCGGGCCGATTGTGCAGTACCTTGATGCGCCACTCGAACCACGGTGCTGTTCAGCCGGATGTTCGTCGCTGCATTCTTGCGGTCGAGCAAAGCGTAGTTCGGACACGCGTTGACGATGTCGGTTGCATTGTGGCCGGGAACTGCATCGGGCATTAATTGGCGCACGAGCAGTCGAGCGATCGACGAGTTGCCATCCGGAAAATGAAAGAAATATTCTTCGGCCTCAGGAAAACGGATAGCGTCGTGGTTCTGACCGGGACCGGGCTTTGGATCGAGCTTCATGCCCGCAAAGCCTGGGAAGCCAAGGCCCCAGGCGTCCTGCGCGGAAACAGCATCGATGCCTACACCGAATAAGCTGTAGGGGCGCGCTTGCAGCACTTTGACGACATCCGGATGAGCGCCCGCGCAATCAACAAGAAATTTGGCATAGCTCATGCGAGCCATGCGCGCTTTCTTTTCGTCGGAGGACAGGCCCGGCAAATAATCCTTCTTCTCTTCCCATAGGCGGCGAAGATCCTGCTTGGCCTTGGGGTCGATGGGCGCTTCGGTGAAGAATGCCTGCCAGAGTTTCGGCCCACGCGCATTGGCAGGCTGCTCCTCGTCCTCGTCGATCAGTGGTGACGCGACCAGCTTGTCGGCACCGAACGTTTCTTTATCAAAGAAGATCGCGGAATGCATGCCGCGCGAAGAGTAGAACGTCTCGTTGTAATCGCGCGCGTAAGAAGCGACATCGATTCCGAGCTCGCGGATCAACCCTTTGGCGACAGGGCTGTAAGGAGACGGGCTTTCGATCGCAAATGTCCCGCCGTAGCCGAGCAGCATGCGGTTAGTCTGGTGGAATTCGTTGCGCTTGGCGTGCCCGCCGAAATCATCATGGTTGTCGATGATAAGGATGCGCGTTTTGGGACCGCTGCTCTGACGATAGAAGTGCGCGGCGGCCAGCCCGCTGATTCCGCCGCCGACGATGACCAGATCGTATTGTTCCTGCGTGTCGGAAGCCGCGCCCGCGTTCTGCCAGAAATTACCATCACGGACCGCGTGGGGCGTCTTGTAGATCTCGTCATGATCGCCGCGCATACCCGTGCGGCTGGGCGGATAGTATCCGGGCGCTTTCTCCGGCTCAAATTCGGCCGCAGAGAGATGACCGCCCGCCACCAGCGCGCTGCCTGTGACCGCGACCCCGTTCAGGAAATCGCGGCGCGAGATGCGGCGATTCATCCCCAGGTTCCGGTCAGTCGAGTTCATAAGCGATTATGGATGATTAGCCTAACACAAGATTGCAGGACGGCTACAACGTTCATGGATCCGGAAGCGAGAAGAGATAGTTGAGCGCTGAGCACGATCGCTGGTTAGGCATGAATCGCGCGATCTCACGCCGCGACTTCATCAACGGGATGGCTGTGGCGATCGGCGCTGCTGCAGTTACGCCGGCGGTGGGGAAACAGTCAGGCGACTACCCTCCGACAGAAACCGGCATGCGCGGAAGCCAGCCGGGGTCTTTCCAAACAGCACATGCTTTACGCGATGGCACGTTCTGGGCGAACGCTGGGGCTGTCGTTGATTCGGGAGAAACATACGACCTCATCATCGTCGGCGGCGGAATCAGCGGTATGGCTGCGGCGCACTTCTATCGCGAGCACGCGGGACGATCGGCGAGAATCTTGATTCTGGAAAATCACGATGACGTCGGCGGCCATGCACGGCGGAATGAATTTCATCTCGGCGGCAAGCTGCAATTGATGAACGGCGGAACGTTGATGATCGATAGCCCGACGCCATACAGCCGAGTGGCCGACGGACTCTTGCGGAAGCTGGGCATCGATCCGCCGGGTTTCGAGAAAAGGTTTTCCGACAGTCAGTTTTACAGCTCGCTTGGCCTGAAGCCTGCCGTCTTTTTCGATCGAGAAACTTTCGGCGCGGATAGATTGGTTGTCGGCCTGCCGCGCGGCGGCGATGAGGAAAACATAGTTCGGTCAAACCAAACATGGCAGGAGTTCCTGGCCCGCACGCCTCTCTCAACGACCGTGCAGCGCGATATCTGCCGCATCGAAGAAGGCCGTGAGGATTTTCTGCCGAGCCTATCATCGCCCGAGAAAAAAGCGCGGCTCGCAAAGATGAGTTATCGCGATTTCCTGCTCCATGTCGTCAAAGCCGATCCGGGCGTGGTTACGTTTTATCAAACGCGCACGCAAGGCGAGTGGGGTGTCGGCATCGACGCTGAACCCGCGCTTGGATTGCTGGGCCATTGGGCTGCCAGGTTTTGAAGCAATGAAGCTTGAGCCGGGTGCTGCGCCGGGCATGAGTTACTCGGGAGCCGGTTACGCGAATGGCGGTTCGTATCGGTTCCACTTCCCGGATGGCAATGCCTCGATTGCGCGCCTGCTATTGCGCGATTTGATTCCAGCCGCGATGCCCGGCAGCAGCGCACAAGACATCGTCACCGCGCAAGCCAGTTACGACAAGCTGGATCAGGTGGGCAGCCCGGTGCGCATTCGACTCAACAGCACGGTGGTCCGCGCGCGGAATACGGCCGACAAAGGCGTTGAAATCTGCTACGCACAGGGCAAGCAGGTGTTCTCGGCACGCGCGAAAGGCTGCGTGCTGGCGTGCTGGAACACCGTTGTTCCTTACATCTGTCCTGATCTTCCGGGTAAGCAGAAACAAGCTCTGCATTACCTGGTGAAGGTACCGCTCGTTTACACGACGGTTGCGATCCGCGAGTGGGCAGCATTTCGGAAGCTCGGCGTCAGCTCGATCTATGCCCCGGGTTGTTACCATCCCTCGATCAGTCTGAACGCGGTGGTCGATATCGGCGGGTATAAAAGCCCGCGTTCACCGCAGGAGCCGATATTGCTGCGTCTGTACCGCACCCCATGTAAGCCTGGGCTCGCGGCGCGCGATCAGCATCGCGCGGGACGGGCGGAGCTGCTTGCCACGAGTTTTGAGACATTCGAGCGCAACATACGGGATCAACTAGCGCGCACGCTAGGCGAAGGCGGGTTTGATGCGGCTCGCGACATTTCAGCCATCACGGTCAATCGTTGGCCGCACGGCTACGGTTACGAATACAACCCGCTATTCGACCCAAATTGGCCGGAAGGCCAGCAGCCGCACGTGATCGGCAGGAAAGCATTTGGCCGCATCACCATTGCCAACACTGACTCCGCGGCTACGGCGTACACAGACACGGCAATCAATGAGGCATACCGGGCCGTGCGGGAGCTTTTCGAAACAAGCGCCTGACCCTTACCGCAGCATGCGGTGGAAGTAGATGAAGTGGTCTTCGCGCTGGTACCCGAGTTTCCGGTAGAGCGCTTGAGCGGCGAAGTTATCGTGAGCGGTCGCTAGTGTGAGGCGCTCGGCTCCGGCTTCCGTGGCGAAACGTTCCGCTTCCCGCATCAGGTTTTCGGCAACACCTCTGCGGCGAGCAGCAGGATCGACAAAGAGGTCTTCGAGATACCAGATCGGGCGCATGACAAGCGTATTGGTTGCAGGAACCAGATGAACAAAGCCCAGTGCCGCTCCCGTACGATCGCGAGCGAAGAGAAAGCGTGTTCGACCGGTCGTCACTTCCTGCGTCACGTATTCTTCAACGGCCTTGGGATCGGCCGTTTGTTGGTAGAACATCCGATATGCCTCAAAGAGCCGGGCTAAATCGGGGACGTCGGCCGGCATCGCGGATGTGATGGAGAGGCTCAACGGCCTTTTCCGCGCCAGATCCGGCCGGCGTCTCCTATACAATGGCTGACCATGACTCTGTTCCGCTTGGCACTGGCGTCGTGGCTGCTGATTGTAGCTGGAAACACCATGCAAGCACAAGAGCGTGCGCGTGATCTAGGTGTGCCTTTCGATGGATCGACCGGGCCTTTAAACGCGATCACAGATGTGACCGGGGTCGAAGTGGGTCATACGACGCTCATTTCAGGTGAAGGCAAATTGCAGCAGGGCAAGGGCCCGATCCGGACCGGTGTGACAGCTATCCTGCCGCGCGGAAAGAATGACGCAACCCCCGTTTTCGCCGGCTATTTCTCGCAAAACGGCAATGGTGAAATGACCGGAACCGCATGGATCGAAGAATCGGGTTTTGCCGAAGGCCCGGTGCTTATCACGAACACGCACAGTGTGGGCGTGGTGCGCGACGCAACCATCAAGTGGCAGGTTGCCAAACGGACGCAAGCCCAAATGTTTAACGACTTGTGGTCGCTGCCGATCGTGGCCGAGACGTGGGACGGGTTATTTGAACGACATCAACGGCTTTCACGTAACGGACGCAGATGCCATTCATGCGCTGAACTCGGCGCAGACCGGGCCCGTTGCGGAAGGAGCAGTCGGCGGAGGCACGGGCATGATTTGCTATGGGTTCAAGGGCGGAATCGGGACCTCCTCGCGTAAGCTCGATGCAAAACAAGGCGGCATACACGGTGGGCGTGCTGGTGCAGTGTAATTGCGGGCGCCGTCCGCTGCTGCAAATTGCCGGCGTGCCGGTAGGCCGCGAGATCACCGACGGTGTGCCGTATGCCGCAAATCAACCCGGCATTAAGCAGGACGTCGGATCGATCATCATCGTTGTGGCTACGGATGCGCCGCTCGTTTCCACGCAGCTCAAGCGGCTGGCGCGGCGGGCGACGCTTGGACTGGGGCGTACCGGTTCCATTTCAGGCAACGGCTCAGGGGATTTATTCCTGGCGTTTTCGGTTGCCAACCGGGATGTTAAGAGCGAAGGGTCGAACAAAGTGACCATGCTCGGCAATGATTCGCTCGACCCGGTGTTCGAGGCGACAGTCGAGGCTACCGAAGAAGCGATCGTGAATGCGATGGTGGGTGCAAAAACGATGACGGGCATCGATGATCACAAGGTGATTGGTCTGCCTCACGACAAGCTGGTTGACGTGTTGCGGAAATACAACCGCGTGGCGAAGTAGCGGATCAACCTGCGGCCGTGCTTAAGTCGATCACCGCCTCGGCGATTTGACCGAGGTATTCGCCGTCGCACATAACATCGGCTGCTATGGCGATTCGAGATTGGGTCGCCTGAAAGTCGGATGGAATCGTAATCGATACCGACGCTTGAGCGGACTCACGCGCAGGAACCGTGAATTTGGAAATCTTCGGCGCGCATCGCCAGCCTGCGGGCAGAGCGAGCGCGACCTGCAATTCAACGGCTCGCTGGCGATGATTGCGCGCCCGTATCTCGAAGGCACGCGTGTCCCCTCGAGCGGCTGCGGACTGATACGGATAGATCTCAATCCAGGAGGGATCGATGCCGAGATCGGTATCTGCATCCGCCACCAGTTCGCGTATCAAAGCATCCTGTTTCGTCGAGCTTAGTGCCGGAAAGACTCGCACCATGTCGAGATCGAGCAGAAAGGGTTCGCCGTGACCCGGGACAGAGGATTTGGGGCCGAAACTCGAGCAGGTTGACGACTGATTTGAGATGGTCGCCAAGCTTCACGCGGTTGCGATAGATCAGATTGTGCCGGATCTGAAAAGGCCGGTCGGCATCATGGAAGAAAGCGTCTCCGGTAAAGCCGAGCCGTACGCCATCGATCGTCGGCAAACAGGGCCATCTGAAAGTCGGTGTGTCCCGGCGAGTGAACGGCGGTAAATTCAAACTCTTCCCAACGAAACGTTTCGCGATCGCCGGATCACGCGATCGACGCGGATCGGCTCGCGCGAGCGTGCAGCCGAGATTGTGCCCGCGGGGATTTTCGAGGATATCGACAAAATTCTCGAAGCACCAGATTTTCGTGCCGTGATGCCTGGCGAGGTACGGAAAACCGTTCAGATGATCGTCGTGCATGTGGCTCGGGATAGCGACGTCGACTGATTGCAAGCCGTGATGAGCGCGCAGGTTTTCGATGCTGTGCTCGACGAAACCGAAAACGGTTGCGCACCCCGACTGAATCTTTGAATGCGTAGAACGCGTTCCAGCTCGGGCCGCCGTAATCAATGAACAGAGCGCTTTGCCGCTATCGCTGATGATCGCGTAGAACGAGGACATGGTCTGGTAATGCGCGACGACATGCCGGGTCAATTGGCGCGGCTGTCTGGTCGAGACTGCCGCCCCACGACTTCCAATAATCGAACCACTCGTTCAGCTTGCTCACCGCTTGCCGCATAGCCGGGAGCGGGTCTGTCGATTTCGTGCCCGTGCGAAGGGCAAAGCAACATCCGGTGCGTGCTTGCTAAGCTCGGCGAGCGAGTAAGCCGAAAGATCCGCGCCTTCGTGTTCTTCGTAGTAGTATTGCAGATCGTAGAGCGTTTGTACCTTGCCGGGCGAGTGCATCAGGTCTCCCGAAAAGGCGACTTTGCGCCCGTCTACGTCGGTGAGCAACGTGATCGAACCGGGTGTGTGGCCGGGCGTCGGTTGAATGAAAACCCATGATCCTTCCAGCGGAACGTCTCGTAGTCTCGCAGGGGACGCTGTCACAGGCACAGTTGATTGTGAGCGAGAAGAAATCATTGCGCACGTAGTAAAGCTCGAAGATACGCCGATTACGCCAGAAATTCTCAGCGTCCTTCGAAGTATTGTCGTTCCTGTTCGGGCACGAAGATCGGGATGTCACGGGCAACCGCCAGATGATCGCCTTGCGCCTGGTCGCGATGATGATGCGTGTGCAGGATTCCATCGACGGTCGTGATGCCGAGAGCGGGCAGATGGTCGAGGATGGCGCCGGAACCGAAGTCGATGAGCAGTCCGCTTGAGCCTTGTTTGATCAAGTAGACGTTGCAGGTATCTTCGAGTACAAAGAGATTTGTCGAAATCTGGCGGGGGTTGGCTGCAGGCTTAAAGGCAACGTGGGTGGGCTCGCCAAGCTGCGAGGCGGCAGCAGAAGCAGCAGTCGATTGCAGGAAGCCGCGCCGTGAAAGATGTTCGCCATGGTGCCCCATTGATTTTCGATCAGCAGTTTATTCTATCTACGGAACATGAACACGCTCGCGATCGATATTGGTGGAACGAAGTTAAGCTTGGGCGTATTCCGTGAGGACCGGCTAATCGAGCGAGAAAGCGTCACAACGGATCGCAGCGGCGGACCCGGCTGGATGGTCGAGCAGATTGTGAAGCTCGCCGGGCCGTGGATGAAGCAGCATGACATAAAGGCAGGCGGAATCGGCTTCGGTGGGCCAGTTGAACTTCGAATCGCAGCGGGTAATCTGTTCAACGCACGTAGAAGGCTGGACTGATTTCGATTTGACGGGCGCGCTTAAGCAGCAGTTGGGAATCGAGTGCGCGATCGATCGCGACACGATGGTGGGGGCGCTAGGCGAAGGTTTCTATGGCGCCGGGGTCGGCGTAAGACCGCTGTTTTACATGACGATTTCGACCGGCATCGGAGGCGGACTGCTGACAGACGCGGGGCTGTATCACGGGCGAGATTCGTTTGCTTGCGAAGTCGGTCATCACACGATTGAACCCGATGGACCGGAGTGCCTGTGCGGCTCTCGGGGCTGCCTCGAGCGCTTGTGCGCGGGCATTTGGCTCGAGCGGGACTATGGCCACCCGGCCAAGGATTTGCTACGCGATCCGGAGTTTGTAAAGAAGTATGTGCGGCCGCTCGCGCAAGGGTTGAAGACAACCATCATGCTGCTCAATCCCGGGCGCATTGTGATTGGCGGGGGGATCAGCAAAGCCGGCGACGCCTTGTTTGGACCACTCCGGGAGGAGCTTGGCCGGCAAATTACACCTTGGTCAAGAGCGACCGTGGATGTGGTTCCGGCAAGCTTAGGTGACGACAGCATTCTCTGGGGCGCACTGGCACTTGCTAATTTCACAGCTGACGGTGAGAAGCCGCGTTTGGGTTGAGATGGCCGGTCTCCTGGGATTACCCGGCATCAACCGGACGGCCTGTCCGCTCGCTATGCTGTTTTGCTGACTAGGGCAGGTGCATACACGCGCCATAGCCAGGCTGCGTATGCGGGAAGCCGCCCGCGCGTGGCGTCTTTGTAAAGCGTGCGCAATTTCTGGGTGATCGGTCCGACTTCGCCACTACCGACCGGACGATGATCTACTTCCAGTGCTGGCGTGACTTCCATGGCGGTACCTGTGAAGAACAACTCGTCGCCAATGTAGAGTTCACTTCGGTCGATCGATCGTTCGATGACAGTCAGGCCGAGTTGACGCTGCGCGAGTTCGATGATGCTGGCGCGGGTGATGCCTTCGAGGATGTTGTCGGTCGGCGGAGGCGTGATGATCTTACCCTCACGTACCAGAAAAAGGTTGGCCGCAGCCCCTTCAGCCACGTGTCCATCCTCATTCAGGAAGATCGCTTCGTCATGGCCGTTGCGCCGTACTTCGTCAATAGCCAGAACGCTATTGACGTAAGCACCGCAGATCTTCGCGCGACCTGGAATAGCTGTATCCTGGACGCGCCGCCAGGAGGAGATGCCCGCCGTTACTCCTTGTTTGCCGGTCAGATAGTCACCCGTAGGCAGAGCCGCAATCAGGTACGAATCGCGATCGTCCATGGGAACCCGGATGCGCTGCGCTGACTTGTAAGCGAGCGGCCGCACGTAGACGTGAGATTGGTAGTGATTGCGCCGGCAGAGTTCGGCAGTGATTTCGGCCAGCTCGAGCGGGGTGGCCGGCACCTCGATGCGCAGTATCTTGCAGTTCTTCTTCCAACGCTCGTAGTGCTCGACGATGCGCATGAAGAAAAGCTCTCGTCCGTGCGGTTCGTAGTAGCCGCGGATGCCCTCGAAAACGCCTGTTCCATAGTGCAGGGAGTGGGTCAGGATGCTTACGTTGGCTTCGGCCAGGCGAACGAAACGACCATCAAACCAGACGATTGTTTCGGGGTTGGGTGCTTCAGCATTCATCGGGCTGGCCTCTAATGCCATTGTAGCTGATTAAGCACCACTGCGCGGTGGTGCTTAATCCGGTCGATCATGCTGAAGGCCGATTTAAGCTCCGCTCAGCGCGTCTTTGCAGTACTGATAGCACTTGGCGACTTCCTCGACCGAAGTGCCAGTGCCTTTGTATTCATATTCGATAAAAGCAGGAATCGGATAGCGCTCACGCTTAAGTAACTGCAGCACCTGTTTGATCGGAGTGTCGCCTTCGCCCCATGGCGTATTTGGCCCGTCGTTTTTCTTTCTGTCTTTCAAGTGCAGCAGGACGATGTTGCCGTGGTTCTTCGTGATGTAATCGACGGCGTCGTAGCCGGCCGCTGTAAAGTGGCCGATATCAAGGTTGATGCGGTAATACTTCGACATCGCAAGCGCTTTGGCAAAGCTTTCGGGCTTTGCGAACTGGTTGGGATCTTTGAGATCGGAGTGCCCATGAAAGGCGACAATCTGTTTGTGCTTGTCGGCAAAAGGCGCCATGCGTTGCGCGATCGGCACGGTGGTCGAGGTCGTCATGATGTCTACACCAAGAGCTTTTGTCATCAGAAAGGCGCGGTCGATCTCGTCGTCGGTGGCCTGGTTATTGAGGCTTAGATTGTAGCCGTAGAGATTAATGCCCGCGCTACTGAACTTCTTGCGAATGCCGGTGAAGTAGTCCAGTGGAACCGTACGACGCCACTGCCGGTCCTTTTCTTCCGCCGCATGGAACGCTGCCCGCATCTCTTCGCGTGTCATCGAATGATTGCCTGCGCCGGAAAATTTCTTCTCGGGCGCCACGCTGGTGTCTCCTTCGATATGCGGCGAAAAGAGCTCGCAGTCACCGAGCCCGTCTGTGACCATGGCTTGGATGGCCTGGTCGAGGGGCAGGTCGCGAAAGCTATAAGATTGGACGCCGAGCTGCACGCCGTCGATTTTCGAGTTGATCATTTTGGCGAAGGCAGTTGAGAGTGGCGCTGCAGAGAGCGCCAGTTTGCACACGTCTCGCCGGGATAGTGTCATGTGTGACGGTTTCATAGAGTTGACCTGAAGCGTCCAGCTTATCCGAACGCGCGACTGGTTACTCGGTCGAATGAGCGCTGAACAGCAGCCGGAGTTGCCTGGCCGCTTCCGCTATCGACACGTAGATGTTCAGCAAGCCGAGGCCGCTAACCGCACCCCGGAAATACGCGCTCATCCACAAGGGGGCGAGTTGGCGCGAGTGCACCGGCACCCAGTTCATGCCCCATTGCTTGAGCCACGGGAAAACGAGCAGAAACAAACCAAGCTCGAAAGCGACGATCACCAGACAGAAGCCCAAGAGACGCCGATGCCAGCGCATAAGCCCACGTGAACTGGAGGAGGCACGCACAGCTGACGAAGGTGCGTTCACACGGAAGCTCCTGCCAGCAGCAGCTCCTGCTCTTCCGATTCGGTAAAGAGTGATGTTTGCCCGTCCACCGCGGTGAAGTAACCGGTCCAGTGCTCGCGAGGCGAACTGGCGCGTACCGGCCAGAAACTGAAGCGATGCATCAGAGTTGGGCCGTGCTCGCGGAGAGCTCGCCGGTGGTCGGGAGTTGAGTAGCCTTTGTTCGAAGCGAGATTAAATTGAGGGAAAACTTTGTCCCACTCGGCCAAGCATTGGTCGCGATGCACTTTAGCGATGATCGACGCGGCGGCGATAGCGCGACAACGGGCATCGCCATCGATCAGTGAAAGCTGGTCTACGGGCAAGTCGATCTTGATTGCATCGATAAGCAGATAATCCGGCCGCACAGTGAGCGCCTCGACTGCGCGCTTCATTGCCAGCCGCGAAGCCTGATAGATATTGATCTGATCGATCTCATAGACATCGGCCGCACCTACCGCCCAACTGACCGAACGCGACTTGATGTGGCGGGCAAGTTTGGCACGCTCCGCCGCATCGATGATCTTGCTGTCCCGCAGGTTCTTAATCGGCCGATCCGGATCGAGGATGACGGCAGCGGCAGTAACCGGCCCGAAGAGACACCCGCGCCCGACTTCGTCCACACCGGCAACGCTAGAGAAGCCGCGTTCACGGGCCTGACGCTCGTACGAGCTGACGCAGCGAATCGAGGGAGCCCGCGGGACGCGTTGCCGGGTCTCGGTCGAGGCTTTCTCGCGCGGTGACGTTACTTTCGGGCTCGCACCCACGATGGTTTAGAGGTGAGCGCTTAGATGCGTTCGCGCAGGCGGGCCGCTTTGCCCTTCAAGCCACGCAAGTAATACAGTTTGGCGCGCCGCACACGGCCGGTACGAACCAGGTCGATGTGGTCAATGACTGGCGCGTGAACAGGAAAAATGCGCTCGACTCCCTGGCCGAAGCTGACTTTTCGAACCGTGATGGTTTCACCCATGCCGGTGTTCTTGCGAGCAATCAAGGTGCCTTCGAAGGCCTGCAAACGCTCTTTGTCACCTTCTCTGATCCGAACATGTACGCGGATGGTGTCACCGGGACGAAATTCCGGATGCGCTGTAGCGCGGACATTCTTGCTGATGAACTTAGAAACGAGTGCGTTTTGCATTTTAGCCTTGCCTTAGTTCGCCGTCACCGATCAGATCGGGACGCGACCGCTGTGTCTTCTCACGCGAAGCGGCCCGCCGCCAGCGCTTAATTTCCTCATGATTACCGCCCAACAGTACAGCGGGCACCTTCCAGCCGCGAAATTCCGCCGGTCTGGTGTACTGCGGACAATCCAATCCATCCAAATTCCCTCCGCTGAAACTTTCGTTCCGCGCGGACTCCTCATTGCCGAGCACTCCCGGGAGCATGCGAGCCACTACATCCACAACCAGGGCCGCTGCCAACTCCCCGCCGCTCAAGACAAAATCGCCGATCGAGAGCTCGTCATCCACCAAATGCTCAGCCACCCGCTCGTCCACACCTTCGTAGCGGCCGCAAATCAACAACAAACCATCGAGCGTGGCATAATCGCGAGCTACCGCCTGGGTAAAACGCCGCCCTTGCGCCGAAAGCAAAACCACCCGCGTTCCTGAACCGCGGACCGGAAGAATGGCTTCGACAGCTTCGAAAACCGGCTGCGGCTTCAGCAACATGCCTTCACCGCCCCCGAATGGCCGATCATCAACGGTTCGATGACGATCGTATGTCCAGTGTCGCAAATCGTGCACCTGAATATCCAGCAATCCGTTCGCCTGCGCCCTCGCTACCACGCCATGTGCGAAGGGAGAGGCGAAAAACTCCGGAAAGATGGTGACAATGTGGAATTTCAACGGTTGACTCTCGCCGACTTTCGACCTGCCTCGAAGCTAGAGCTCGAGCAGTCCTTCGGGTAGGTCCATTCGAATCGTCCGGGCATTCAAGTCGATTTGGCACCACGAAGTAACGAAAGGAATCAGCTGCTCCCGCTCCGCCGAACGAACCTCCATGAGAGGTGTGGCACCCCCATGCTGTTGCCAACCTTCGACCACGCCTAGCGACTCGCCGGTCGCTGTGCTAATGACTTGACAGCCTATCAGATCCGACTGGTAGAAGGCTCCGTCGGCGAGTTCCGCACGTTCCGTATAAGGCACCCACAGATCGGCACCACGGAAGGGTTCAGCCGCTTCTATGGATTCGATCCCAGCAAACTTGAGAACCCAATCACCCTTATGCTCCCAAGCATCCGAAAGCTGGACCGAAACTGTTTGGCCATTGGCCAACTGTGCGTTGAGAAGGCCAAGATGTTTAAATCGGTCCGGAACGTCGGTCTGTGAGCGGGCCACCACTTCACCGCGGAGGCCTCGCGTGCGCACGATTTCCGCTACGACGACTTTCTCGCGATCCATTAGGGGCTGCCCTACTCGAGAATCTCGAGCGAGAATCGCCGATTCAGCTTGGTGCCGACTGCGCCGAGCAGAGTTCGAATCGAGCGAGCTGTGCGGCCCTGCTTGCCGATCACCTTTCCTAAATCCGTATCGGCCACGCGTAGCTCGAACACGGTTGCGTGCTCGCCAGCGATCTCATTGACCGTCACCTCGCCCGGCGTATCGACCAGGGCTTTGGCGATCTCCTCTACCAGCGTCTTGACGCCGTTGCTGTCGTTCATTTTTCCCGTTCAGTACTTTCCATCCGCCTCTCGAGCGGAACAGAATCGGCAATCGCGAAGAGGCGCGGCCCTTAGGCTACGGCCGGCGTCTCAGCGGGCGCTAGCTTGAGCAATCGAGTTACGGTATCGGAAGGCTGCGCGCCATTCTTCACCCAGTACTCGATCCGTTCGCGGTTGAGATGCACCTCCGCAGGTTTCGCAATCGGGTTATAGTGGCCGACCACCTCAACCGAACGGCTGTTACGCGCCCTTTCCTTATCAATGACAACCACCCGGTAGGTGGGTTTCTTCTTCGCGCCAAAGCGCGCCAGCCGAATTGCTAACATCGTGATCTCTTGAATTTTCCTGTTCTTTATTGTTACAAACGAGGCAGCGGACGGAAGCCCAAACTAGAACCCGGGAAGACCCGGCAGCTTCATTTTTGACAATCTCTTGCCCAGCATGCCCGCTTGGCCGGTGAAGCTCTTCATCATTTTACGCGCTTGCCCGTACTGCTTCAGTAGATTATTCACGTCCTGGACAGACGTACCGCTACCTTTAGCAATCCGGCGACGGCGCGAACCGTTGATTAACAAGTGATTCCGCCGCTCTTTGGGCGTCATCGAGTCGATGATGGCCACCACGCGGCCGACTTCGTTCTCGTCGATCTTTGCGCCTTTCAAATCTTTGAGCGGGCCTACCTGGGGCATCATGTCGAGCAGCTTACCGAGTGGTCCCAGTTTTTGGAGCTGCTTGATTTGATCGCGGAAATCTTCGAGCGAGAAATCGTCTCCGAGAAGCTTTTCCTGCATCTTCTCGGCCGTCTCCTGCGTGATCGTCTCCTGAACCTTATCAATCAGAGAGAGAACGTCGCCCATGCCGAGAATGCGGGAGGCAACGCGATCCGGGAAAAACGCTTCAAGTGCATCGGTCTTCTCGCCGACACCGACAAATTTGAGTGGCTGGCCCGTAATGGACCGGATAGAGAGTGCCGCACCGCCGCGGGCGTCGCCGTCCATCTTCGTGAGAATGACGCCGGTGATCCCCAGCCGTTTATGGAACTCGTCTGCCGAACGAACCGCATCCTGGCCGGTCATGGCGTCCGCGACAAAAAGAATTTCGGTCGGATTAAGCGCTTCCTTCAGCTCGTGAAGCTCACCCATCAGCTGTTCGTCAATGTGCTGGCGGCCAGCGGTATCGACCAACAGCACATCCCGGCCGGCCTGCGTTGCTTCGCGGCGAGCGGAGCGGGCCAGTTCGAGCGGCTTCGTTTCCTCAGCTGTACCCTCGTAAATGGGCGTGTTGACGTTCTTCGCGAGAATGCTTAACTGGTGCCGCGCGGCAGGCCGGTAAACGTCCACACTGACCAGCTGCGGCCTATTGCCTTCCTTCGCGAGAAAGCGCGCGAGCTTGGCGGTGCTGGTTGTCTTGCCCGAACCTTGCAACCCTACCACGAGCACGATCGTCGGCGGCTCATTGGCGAAACGAAGCCGGGATTGATGGCTGCCCAACATCTTGACGAGCTCGTCCCGGACGATCTTGACAACCTGCTGACCGGGCGAAAGTGCATTGAGCACTTCTTCGCCCATTGCCTTCACTTTGACTTCTTCAATGAATTGCTTGACGACTTTGAAATGGACGTCTGCTTCGAGGAGCGCAAGGCGAATTTCGCGAAGCGCCTCCTCCATATTGGCGGTGGTTAACTTACCTTCGCCGCGCAGATTCTTGAAGACGCGCTGAAGTTTATCGGATAGGCTGTCGAACACTGGTGATTAGGGTCGAGCTCGCATGGGCAAAGTGATTGCAGGCTCGCGGATCTCATTATAGCGAGTCTCGCGAGATGCCCCCTCCAGCCAAGCGGACGGTCACAGAAATTCGCCAAATATTTCTCCTTTTAGTTCGAAACACTTAAGCCCAAATCACGAGCCGGAATAGAAACCGGGCAAGTACCTTCGTGTGCGAAAGGACTTCAGCGCACATGCACCCACCCGTAATAATCGATTCTTTCACCACCGTGATCGGCTCCGTTCTCGGCTATTAGTGCTGTTGTAATAATCCGCGGGCAGGCACTGATTGTGTCTGCCTGCATCTGCTTCCCTACCCTCGCAAACCCCGCTAGAAATACCTCCTTTTTCTTCGAATTAGCAGAAAATTCCTAGTTCAGAGTAAGCCTATATCGGTGAATATCAGCTGGGAAAAGGTGTTAGAGTACTTGCAAGCAAGCATTTTGCTCGGAAGTTTTCCTGCAACTGATAAATTGTCCCGGGCGGGCACTTGCTTTGTGGCTGCCCATTGCTCTCTCGCTCGCGGGAGCGCACGCCAGCCGAGAAGAAGCGAGAACCCGTCCCGATGAGGCAACGATCCTTATCGCGCAGGGTCGAGAACAGCTGAGCAAAGGCCATTTTGGACAGGCTTCAGTCGATCTCACCCGGGCTGCCGCAATGGCGAGAACCGCCGGAAACACCTCGGAAGAAGCAAGCGCACTACTCAGCTTAAGCGGCTGCCGAATCAGGGTTTTCGATTATCGCGGAGCGCAGCAGGCATCAGAGCAATCTCGCAACCTGGCACTCAGCATCGGTGATAAGGCTCTTGCCGGTGCCGCCAGCGTAAATCTCGCAACCATTTATCTGCAATTGGGAGATGTCGCTTTTGCGTCTCGACAAGCCGCTTACGCCGTCGATTTGCTGCAGAACACCCCGAACAAGTTGCGTCTCGGAAAAGCAATGCTTCTCTATGCGAATGCGGAGGCCGAGCGCACTCGGGATGAGCTCGAAGCCGACCGAGTGGCGCACGACAGCAAAGCCGAGCGGAGGGATATTGAGCAGCTCGAGAAAAATTACCGGAAAGGCGTAGCGATCGCACACCGTGCTGAGTTGGCCGGCCTCGAAGCAAAGCTGTGGGAGGAACTAGGCTATTCGTTACTTCTGGCGCATTTGCCTGAACATGCGGAAGAGCCGCTGCGGCGCGCTTACCTGCTTGAATCCGAGAGCCGCGATCAGGACGCGATTGCGACCAATCAGGCTCACCGCGCTGAACTTGCCCTTCAGAAAAAAGACTACCGGACAGCACTCAACCTGATCGATCTAGCGCTCGCTTCCGGCAGTGCGTCTTTCAAGACTATCCCCCAATTCTATTCGCTACACATCCGGGGTGTTCTGCTCGAAAAGCTAGACCGGAAGAGCGAAGCCCTGATGGAACTGCGCAAGGCTCTAAAGGCGGCCAGTATCTGGCGTCAAGGCGCGTTGCCGGGCGATGTAACTAGCACCAGGACAGTGGTCGTATTGCACGACGTTTATTCCGATTACGCTCAGTTGGCTGCCGAACTATCACTAGAAAGGCACAACCCGGAGCTGGCACGGGAAGCTCTCGAGGCCGTGGCCGAGAATCGTGCGGCCAACCTGCGGGAACAGATCACCCTGGCGTTGTCTCAGAAACAGCAATTGCCGGAACGCTATGTGTACCTGCTATCGGAGCTGCAGGCGGCCGAGGCACGGGTCACGCTCGGGGAGAACCGCCCGCAAGACAAGGCCAGACTCGAACAGGTTCGGCTGGAAATTGGCGGAATTGAGAACGACTTCAGCATGCGGTCAAGAGTATCTACCGTGTCGAATGAGAGAAATCCGAATAGGAATTCACTTAGAGATATTCAAGCCCGATTGTCGAGCAACGAGGTTTTGCTTAGTTTCTCGCTTGGCAAGGAGAGATCGTTCTTATGGACAGTGACTCGCAGCCAGGTTCGCGTGTATAGATTGGAGTCGGAAGCGGTGATTGCCGGTCTGGCGACGCAATTCGCGCAAGCCGTGCAGGGCCGGGATAATGCATTCTCCACAGGACGACGGCTTAGCGAAGATCTCTTTGGCGGTTTGCCGCAAGAGATCTGGCGAAAACGTGAGTGGCTGATCGTCGCGGACGGGGTTTTGTTAGGCGGCATTCCGTTCGCGAGCGTGGCCGATCTTTCGAGCAGGTCGTCCAAGCAGTATTTGACCGAGTCTCACGATCTCCGGTTCATTCCGAGTGAATTGTTGCTGCTTTCGGCCGATAAGGTAAGAGCGCAGCGAAGATTTGTCGGCGTGGGCGATCCGATTTATAACATCGCTGATTCACGGGAGAGGAGGACGAAGCGGACACAGGGTGAGGTGAACCCGGCAGCAACGGCCCTGCCCCGACTGGCGGGCAGTGACCGGGAAGTGCGCAGCGCGGCAAAAGAGAGCGGGATGCCCGAATCCGAGATCTTGGTCGGTCGTCAGGCCACCTTTGCGCAGCTGCAGAAGGCGATCGCGAACCGACCCCAGATACTGCACTTCGCGGTACACGTGATAACGCCAGACACGGGGCTGCCGAGTACGTTGCGCGACGCGTCTGAGGCGGCGCTGGCGCTGAGCCTAACCGGCGATGACATGCCGGAGTTGTTGACCCCCGAAGCGATCGCGACAATGCGCGTGCCGGGCAGCTTAGTCATATTGAGCGGTTGTTCATCGCAGAACGGAGAGATTTTACCGAGCGCGGGCCTAATGGGACTCAGTCGGGCCTGGCTGCTCGCGGGTGCGTCAGCCGTGGTTGTGAGCGCCTGGCCGACACCGGACGATTCCGGACGATTCTTTTTTTCTTTTTACAAACATTTCGACGCCGATTCAGCGGGCACGCTAGCGCAGCGTGCGGCTTACGCGCTACAGCAGGCGCAAGTAGAGATGCAGCACGGAGAGGGTTACCGCAGTTCGCCCAAGTTCTGGGCGGCCTATTCGGTTATTTCCAAGGAGTAAGAAAGCAGACCCATGGTGGCGAGTCAAAACACAATCGGGCATACGCCTGGCAATGTCAATCCAGAGCCGGTCGAAGAACCGAAAGACAAAACGACGAGGACAGGATTCCCGGCGGTCGACTGGACCCTCCTTGTCAGCCAGATACAAGCCGGCGAAGACGCGGGCATGGAGCAGCTCTATAAGCTATTCAGCCGGGGCATTCGATACTACTTGTGCCGCCAGCTCGGGCCGCAAGAACTGGAAGACAAGGTACACGACACCTTTCTAATCGTTGTCAACGCTATTAAGCGAGGCGATCTGCGCGAGCCGGAGCGGCTGATGGGCTTCGTGCGAACCGTGGTGCGCCGGCAAGTGGCAGCTTACATCGAAAATGCGGTACACACGCGACGCGAACAGGCAGACCTAGAAAGCGGCGTGACGGTTGCCGATAAAACGCAGAATCCGGAACAAGAAGCAATTGGACGACAGAAAGCAGCGCTAATGCGGAGCGCTTTGGATGCCTTATCGAAGCGCGATCGCGACATCCTGGTACGGTTTTATCTGAAAGAGCAGTCGCAAGACCAGATATGCCGCGACATGGACCTGACCGAAACTCAATTTCGCCTGCTTAAATCGCGGGCCAAAGCTAAGTTCGGAGAGATAGGTAAGAAAAAGCTGGCAAGTAGCGGAATATTCTCAGTACTCGTGAGAGCCCAGGCGGGGTAAGACCCACATAACAGAAAGAGGGCGTAGTCCTTCGAAAGTATGACCAACGGATATCTAGAACACCCTAACGACGAGGTGATGGAACGTTTTATTCTCCATCGAGCCGAGGACGACGAAGTTGAGATCCTCGAGACGCACATTCTTGCGTGTGAACACTGCCTCACACGCCTTGAGACCCTGGAACTACAAATCACTGATCTCCGAGCGGCGCTGACCGCTGACGAGCAACACCGAGCGGCGCAGGAACTGAAGCGGGGCGAAGCGCGCTGGAAAAACTGGTTCACCATGCCTGCTCTTTCGTGGGCCGGTGGAGCTGTTGCGATGTTGGCGGTAGGACTGACGATAGCGCCGCGAATGGTGCAGCACGGATCTCTTACTGCCAGGCAAAATACGCCGGCCGTAGCAGAGCTGAATTTGTCCGGCTGCCGTAACTCAGCTGATTCCAATCTGGCGTCGTGCCGCGGCAGTGAGAAGGGCTCCATTCTTCCCCAAGGTCGTCCGCTTGACCTTAGAGTCGAAACCGCGGATATTGCAGCAGGCCCAGTAGATGTACAGCTGGTCGATGGCGCGGGCGGCGAGATCTGGCAGGGCCAGTCAGAAGTCAAGCAGGAAAGGGCGGAAGTGAAGTTGCC
Source organism: Terriglobia bacterium (assembly GCA_963737005.1). Classification (GTDB taxonomy): domain Bacteria; phylum Acidobacteriota; class Terriglobia; order Bryobacterales; family Bryobacteraceae; genus Bog-105. Next base: position 258,053 of record CAVTRD010000001.1, read on the forward strand.
TAGAATAGCGCAGCCGGGCCCTTATTTTCTGCGCTTTTATGCTCCGAGTGCAGGCAGGGAGCACGAGCTAGTCCGGGAATTCCGCTTCGAAGTCAACTAGAACGCTCCAGGCAACAATGAGTCTAGAAAATCCGACGGTGCAGGCGCTCAATCGTAAACTTGGCGGTGTCGGCTACGGCCATCACCGCCATGACTCCGGCCTGCACCGGATCAGTCACCACCAAGTCGGAGGCGTCGGGCACGCTTCCGGCCATATTCAAGCTGATCACAAGTAAGCCTTCCGCCCGCACTTCCCGCACAGCCGTTTCGATATCTCCCCCCATCAGAGATCCAGCAAGAACAAGTGCTCGGACCCGCGCTAGACGCCGCACCGCCCGGACCGCAGCAGCAAGGGTGTGTTCCCCAACCAGCGGAATCGTGTCGATTGAAATGTGTTCGCCCCGGATGTTATGGCGGTCCGCCTCCGAGATGGCGCCGAGAGCCACCTGCCCTACTTGTGCGCCTCCGCCGATAATAATGATTCGCTTGCCGTAGATCTTCTGTAACGACTGTACCGGCACAACCAATCTCACGACCGTCAGGTGAGTGATATCTGCCACCAGTTCATCGATCGAACCGGGCAGATCCAATTCGAAATAGATGCGCGTATCGACGGGTTGATCTTCAAGGATCGAAACCGAACGAATGTTACCCTGATGGCGGGCTATTTTGCCCGTAAGCTGGTGCAGCACTCCTGGACCGCTCACGGTGGTGACGAGCAACCCGACCTTACCGGGAGAGGATTCGATCAGGGGGCAACCTCATATTTCTGAAGCAGACCCTCCCAGTGACCTTGCGCCTTCATCAGAAGTTCGATCACCTCGCGGACTGCGCCCTGACCTCCTGGAATATCGGTGACGGCCATCGCGGAGCGTTTGACTTCCGGCCGGGCGTTGGCTGTTGCAAAGGAGAGGCCCACACGGCGCATGACGACCACATCGGTCAAGTCATCTCCTATGTAAGCGACTTGCGCCGGATCGATGCTCGCTTCGGTGAGGATTTCCTGAAGGATCGGTATTTTTTCGATGTGACCTTGAAACACCCACCGCATACCGACCTGGCGAGCACGCTCCGTTGTGGCCGGAGAATTGCGCCCGCTGATCACCCCACATCCTATATTGAACCAGCTGAGCCAGCGCAAGGAAATTCCGTCCTGGGAATCAAACCCCTTCGTCTCGACCATGTTTCCATCTCGATCCGGTACGAGATACAGGCGTCCATCGGTCAGTACGCCGTCCACATCCATCAGCAAAACCTTAATATCGGCAGCGAGCGAGTAGAGCTTCTCTTCAGTCAGAGGAGAGTTCAATTGCATGGGGATGGGAGAGGACCGGCGCGCCTAAAATGAGACATTGACCGACGCTCTTACAGCCAGGGTCGCCCAAATCACCTCTCGTTATAACATGCTGGGGCGAACGGGACGGGTTGGCGTGGCGGTTTCGGGCGGGGCCGATTCTGTGGTTCTGCTGCACATTTTGCGCCGAGTCACCACTTTGTCTACGGCGGAACTGGTCGTGCTGCACGTAAACCATAAGCTGCGCGGGGGCGAGTCGGAGGAAGATGAGCGGTTTGTACGTTCGCTGGCCGAGTCGGTCGGCCTGAAATTCGTCAGCGAGGAAGCGCTTATTACGGAAGGCAATCTCGAAAGCGAGGCGCGGCGGCTGCGGCTGGTGTTCTTTGCAAAGTGCCTCAGCCAATACGGGCTGGAGCGGGTCGCAGTCGGGCATACGCGAAGTGATCAGGCAGAAACGGTGCTGCACCGGTTACTTCGGGGAAGCGGGCTGACCGGTTTGGCAGCAATGCGCCCGGTGACCGATGGGTGGCTGGTACGGCCCTTACTCACGGTGAGCCGAGAGGAAATCCGGGAATGGGCGCGGCGGGAAGGGTTGAGCTGGCGCGAGGATCGGTCGAACGAGGATCTGCGATTTACTCGCAACCGACTCCGTCTGCAAACCATGCCCGAGCTGATACGTGGGTATAACGCCAATTTGGAAGCGGTGCTGGCCGCCACGGCGGAGCTGGCGCAAGCCGAAGAAGAGTATTGGCCAGAAGTAATTGAGCCGATCTATGCGCGATTGGTTGAGCGGATGCGGCTGGGTTTGATCCTTGATTCTGCAGCTCTGAACCGATTGCCCCTGGCGCTGAGACGTCGTGTGTTGCGGCAGGCACTTGCAGAACTCCGGCCCAATTCGCTTCAGGGCCTGGATTTTCATCATTTCGAGTCGATTTTAGCGTTATGTGAATCGGCCAAGGGTCACGATCGGGTGCTGGTTCCGGGAGTGGACGCGCTTCGTTCCTTCGATTCCCTGCTCTTGAGCCGGGCAGGACGGTTGGGCGAGGAGCCGCGAGAGTACCGAGTCGATCTTCCGGTGGGAGGGGATGCGGCCCTTCCCTATGGAGCGGGTCGAATCTTTACGAGGGCAGCGAAGCTCGATTCGCCATTTTGTGATACGTTCAAGAATGGCGCGGAGCGGGGCGCTGAGCGAGCAACGCTGGACGGGAAAGCGCTGGAGGGAGAGCCGCTTCTGGTACGCAATTGGGAACCGGGAGATGAGCTGCTGAGACCGGGCCATCGAACAGCGGACAAGATAAAGACTTTATTCCAGGAGCACCGCATTCGCCTTTGGGAACGGCGACATTGGCCGGTGGTGGTGAGCCGGGGAAAGGTTGTTTGGGCGCGGCAGTTTGGAGCGGACGAGCGCTTTGCCGGGGCGGTAGATTGTGAAGATGAAGTCCAACTGACGTACTTGGTTAAGTCTTCTTTCGTACAAGATCTGTCGCAATGAATCGAATTACCTGTATTCGACGTCTTTCATTATGGGAGTTCGCATCGTTGGTTGCAGGTCTGGCTCGATTTGGTTCTTTATGGCGTATGGCTGGCAACCCGCGGGCGCGATTGAAGGATTGCTCAATCACCGAACGAAGACAGGCTGACGAGGATTGAGCGGGGAAAAGGTGAGTTCATGAGTTCGAATGTAAAAACCGCAGTTTTCTGGGTCGTGATTATATGCGCGGTCGTGTTGGTTTACATGGCTGTGCGGACCGGAAGGGGACCTACGCCCAGTAACCTGTCGGTTTCAGAGTTTGTGTCCGATATTCAGGACGGCAAGGTCAAAGACGCGAACATCACTGGCACGGATGTCCAGGGGACGCTGCTGGAAGGTGGAGTCTCACGACCATTCCACACAGTGATCCCGCCGAATTATCCGGACATATATAAGATGCTCCAGGAGAAAAACGTCAAGTACACTTGGAAAGATTCGACGGGCAGCGGCTGGATCACTATTTTATTCAATGCGGTGCCGGTGCTGATTCTGCTCGGGTTGTGGATCTTCATGATGCGGCAGATGCAGAGTGGCGGGAACAAGGCCTTGAGCTTCGGTAAGAGCCGTGCCCGTCTCCATTCGTCGCAGCAGAAGAAGGTGACGTTTAAAGACGTAGCTGGGGTCGAGGAGGCCAAGGAAGAGCTGCAGGAAATCATTGAATTCCTGCGCGAGCCACAGAAATTCCAGAAGCTAGGTGGCCGCATTCCGAAAGGAGTGCTGCTGATCGGGCCTCCCGGAACTGGCAAGACCCTCCTGGCGCGGGCCATTGCGGGCGAGGCCAACGTTCCGTTCTTCTCGATCTCGGGTTCGGACTTTGTCGAGATGTTCGTGGGCGTGGGCGCCAGCCGGGTGCGCGATCTGTTCGAGCAGGGCAAGAAGAACGCACCCTGCATCATCTTCATCGACGAAATCGATGCAGTGGGACGGCATCGGGGTGCTGGGCTAGGCGGCGGCCACGATGAGCGCGAGCAGACGCTGAACCAGCTGCTGGTGGAAATGGACGGTTTCGAGTCGAACGAGGGCGTGATCCTGGTAGCGGCGACAAACCGGCCTGACGTTCTGGACCCGGCCTTACTCCGGCCGGGACGGTTCGACCGGCGCGTGGTGGTTGATCGGCCCGATGTGCGTGGGCGCGAAAGCATCCTGAAGGTTCATACCAAGAAGACACCGCTGGGCGACGACGTGGATTTGACGGTGATCGCACGCGGAACACCGGGATTTGCAGGCGCGGACTTAGCCAACCTGGTGAACGAAGCGGCGCTGGTGGCAGCACGGCAGAACCGCAAGGTCATTACCCAGTTCGACTTCGAGCTTGCGAAAGACAAAGTGATGATGGGTGTCGAGCGGAAGAGCCTGATCATCAGCGACAAGGAAAAGCGTATGACGGCTTTCCACGAAGCCGGGCACGCGATTGTGGCCGCCCTGCTCGAGCATGCTGATCCGCTGCACAAGGTGACGATCATTCCGCGTGGAATGGCACTCGGCTTGACCATGCAGCTGCCGATCGACGACAAGCTGTCGCATGACAAGAAGGATCTTGAGGCGCGGCTGGCGATCCTGATGGGTGGTCGAATTGCTGAAGAGATTTTCCTCGATCAGATGACCACGGGTGCCGGCAATGATATCGAGCGTGCGACCGAAATGGCCCACAAGATGGTTTGCGAGTGGGGTATGAGCGAACTCGGGCCTTTGAGTTTCGGCAAGAAGGACGAGCAGATCTTCCTCGGTCGCGAAATCGCGCAGCACCGCGATTACAGCGAGGAGACGGCGATCAAGATCGACCAGCAGGTGCGGAAGCTGGTGGAAGATGGCTACAACACGGCGAAGCGAATCATCGAAGAGCGCTCGGAAGCGATGCCGCGAATCGTGGACGCGCTGCTTGAGCGGGAAGTACTTGACGGAAACCAGGTGCTAGATCTGATTAACGGCAAGCCGCTTCCAAAGCTGGCCAATACCAAGACGCCGACCGCGAACCCGCCAGAGGGGGGCATCGTTATTGGACCTCACCCGAGTTCCGTGCCCGGTTTGCTGGGCGGTGAGAGCCCGCAACCGGCGTAAGAAAGTAGTACCGCAACAGCAGGCCCGGATTATCACTGATCCGGGCCCTTTGCATTTGGACTCATCAAAAGCAGAGTTTGAGAGCAAGCGCCGGAGTGTTTATCTTCTAGCTTTCGCGCAGAATAAGCCTATGAGATCGGCGACGAGTTCCCTTCCCTTACTGACGGACGAAGAGCGTTGGACCGCAGTGATGCACCGGGACAGAGCGGTAGATGGCATTTTCTATTTCTCGGTTAAGACCACTGGGGTTTATTGCCGACCTTCTTGTGCGGCGCGGCGCCCGCTGCGCGCGAACGTAGATTTTTTCGAAAGCTGCGAGGCGGCAGAGGCGGCGGGCTTTCGAGCGTGCAAGCGTTGTCACCCGAACGAAGCGAGTCTAACCGAGCAAAGGACCGCAGCAATTGAAACAGCTTGTCGCATGCTCGAGAAGGCCGAGGAGTCGCCAGATCTGGATGCCGTTGCGAAAGCAACCGGAATGAGTCGCTTTCATTTTCAACGGGTGTTCAAGGAAAGAACCGGCGTGACGCCTCGAGCTTACTTTCAGGAATGCAGGATGCGCCGCGTTGAGGGCGAACTGCTACATAGCAAGACCATCACAGAGGCGATCTACGGGGCAGGCTTCAATTCGAATGGACGATTCTATGCGCAGGCGGTGCAACGCTTAGGCATGCAGCCGAAGGCCTTTCGGGCCGCCGGCGCGGATACAACGATCCGGTTTGCCGTGGGCCAATGTTCGCTTGGGTCGGTATTGGTCGCCGCCACCGACGCGGGTATCTGCTCGGTTGCCCTTGGGGATAAACCCGAGCGCCTGGTTACGGACCTGCAGCATCGTTTTTCAAAGGCAAACTTCGTACAGAGCGAACAGGAATTCGAAGCCTTGGTCGCGCGCGTAGTTAGCTTCGTCGAGAGCCCGGCTGGGCAATTCGATCTGCCACTCGACATCCGGGGTACGGCGTTTCAGCAGCGCGTCTGGCAAGCCTTACGTGACATCCCTGCCGGTTTGACGGCGAGTTATGAAGTGATTGCCACGCGAGTCGGCAGTCCAAGTGCAGTGCGAGCAGTGGCGGGCGCTTGCGCATCCAACCCGCTCGCAGTCGTGATCCCGTGCCACCGGGTGGTGAGCAAAAATGGCGCGCTTTCCGGCTACCGCTGGGGCGTGGATCGCAAGCGTGCGTTGCTTGATCGTGAAAAGACGCTAGAAAGCAAATAACCGCCCAAGCTTGTGACCTGGTGGGTAAAGCGGCACCGGTCTTAGTCCCAGGCACTCGCGACGTCTGCGGGCGAGCAGCCCGAAACAGTGCATAAACCAGGCAGAAGATCAGGAGCGCGAGCGCAAACCACATCGGCCCTGAAGCGCTCAGCACTCGTCCGCTTGCGAGGAATCGCGGATAAGCATCGATCAAAAGACGGACGCGATGGCTGGTAAAAGTCGCGCAGGAGCCAATACACGATCACCGGGTGGATCACGAGCATGAAGATCAGAGTGGGGACGCCAAGCCGTCTAAAGCGATCACGCGTAAACGCACTGAAGCCCTTGCGATCGAAAGCAGAGGGCGTGAAGTAACCGGCGATAAAGAAGAGAAAGCCCATGAAGTACGCTTGGTTGAAGGAAAGAAACGTTGCAAAAAGCAGCGTGGGAACGAGGGCCGGCCTTGGATCTTCGCTGTAGTACCAGCTGCCGACGTGACTGTACGTCACGGCAGCGTGATGCGCAATAACCAGAACGATCAGAGCCCAACGGATGTTGTCGATGAACTGAAGGCGCGTTGCCTGGGTGCGCAGAGCGAGTGCGGGAGCTTCGGTCATGTGTCTCCAGCGGCCTCCATTTGTTCTGCTAGTTCGAGCAGTTTTTCGACGGTATTTAAATTTCGGGCTGTGCCGGTTGTTTTCGACTCCTTCTCCAAACGGCTGAGCTGGATCTTCGAGCGCCCCGCGCTGTTGGGATAGTGGACGTACATCTCGCGGCCTAAGATCCGAATCTCTTCGCCATCGGTCTTGATTTGGAGCACCTTCGTTCGCGCTTCCGGGTCAGGCTCCGTGGCGAGGAATGTGATCAGCAGCTTAGCAGGAAGAACATCCGGCCGGTTGCGGAAAGGATTTTTCGTGAGCACCTCGCGCAGCTGTGGGATTGTCCGGATGATTACGGCGGGGCGGAAACCGTACGCTTGCTCAATCGCGTTTTCAATCCGGTCCGCAAGCCGTAGCGGGTTCTTCTCCCTGCTTTGAAAAAGGACGTTGCCGCTCTGAACATAGCTGCGCGGCGTTTGCAACTCTAGCGATTGAAAGAGCTCACAAAGCGCGCTCATTTTCAGGAGTTTATGGCCGCCGACATTGACGCCGCGAAGCATGGAAACGTAGACAGCCATATTCTGTTGAGCATAGCTCCCAGAAGGGACCAGTCCGCATGACCACATGGGACAATGAGCTGTGGGCGACATTGAAGATTTTGACATAAGCCAACCGCCTGAGCTTTTTGCGAGGATCGACGAAGAAGACGACGTTCTGATCAAGGAGAGCGTGATCACGACGACGCTTGACAACGCTTTGAACTGGGCGCGGAAGAATTCTATCTGGCCGATGAGCTTTGGGCTTGCGTGCTGCGCCATCGAAATGATGTCCATGATGGCATCGCGGTACGACGTTTCGCGTTTCGGTGCGGAAGTCATGCGCGGCTCGCCGCGACAATCGGACCTGATGTTCATTGCGGGCCGCGTCTCAAACAAGATGGCGCCCGTGATTCGGAGATTGTATCGGCAGATGCCTGAGCCGAAATGGGTCATCTCAATGGGAGCTTGCGCCACTTCGACCGGAGTGTTCAGCAATTACGCGCTCGTTCCTGTGAATCAAATCATTCCGGTCGATGTGTATGTGCCGGGCTGTCCCCCAAGACCGGAGCAGCTGATTTACTCGATCATGCTGCTGCAGGAAAAGATCCAGGCCGAACGCGGTACGGTTCGCAAGACGCTCAACTTGGCCTAGATCACCTCACAAGAGGATCTTCGACTCACCTCACAAGAGGATCTTCGATCACCTCACAAGAGGATCTTCGATCCAGGGCGGCGTTGCCTCAACTAAGTGTGCGAGCGCCGGGTCCACACGCTCGAGAGCCTGCTTCATCTCCCAAGCGACACGGCGATAGGATGGGTGTCCCTTCACTCCGCTGCGCAGTTTCGATATATAAGCGAGTTCGGCAAAATCCATTTTGAACAGAAAGCGCGAGCGCGCCGCGAAGGGAAGCACGTATTGCGCGGCCGGTTGCGGCAGGCTTTCGAAGGTGGAGCTTGCATCTTCGAGTGCTGCTGAATACACCGCTTCGAGCCCGCAGGTCTTTATCATCTCCGGCGTCTCAAAACCGAGTTGGTTTGTATATTGCTGGCGGAACTGCTGGCAGCGCCGATGGCGATGCAGATCACGATAAGCGCCGATATCCATGACGATGTCGAAGACATACGGCGCACCTCGAAAATGGCGCGGAAGTTCGTCTCTTTTAGGGTGTGCGCCAAGCGCAACATCGAGCAACTCCTGCCGGCGTTGCGGGGACCAAGTGCAAGCAGTCTCATAGAGGTGACGGTAGGACTGATCATTGACGGGGTAGATGAGAGTAGCGCAAATATCGGCTAGCGTATCGGTCGGCTGCAGCAGATCGATCGGAGTCGGCACGGTTGTCTCCGGTGCGGGCAGGTTGTGCGCTGCCCATTCAGCAACATCGGCCCGAAGGCGTTTCGCGGACTCGTCGGGATGCGCGTGACGCGCCAAGGTGGGTGCAATGCTTTCGCCATGTGTCTCTGTTTCCCAGGCACAGGCGGGTGGTTCGGCGCAGGCCTGGCTGAGCTCGTCACCAATCTCGCGTACTTCCTGGAGTTCAGAAGCTCTCAAACGTCGGATCTGTTTTTCGAGCGTGCGAATGCTCGTCACCTGTCCCACTCCTGTGGGTACTCCAAAGGGCAAGAGATAACGAGCAACATCGAAGGCACGAGCAGTGAGGTTACGCCGGTATGCGTCGAGCTTCATATCGGCAGGCTGTGGCAGGGTGTCGCGCAGGTGCGCATAGACGCGCTCTTGCACGCTCCGGTACGCTTTCAGCAATTGCTCGGCGGAGTTGCGGTAGATGCTCTGCTCGTCGGCAGTGAGTTCGGAGGGGATGACGACGTCAGATTTTGAAAAGTCCTGGTAACGCGAGCTGCGGGCTTGACCATCCCAAAGCTGCTCGTCCTGGATCTCGGTTGCGGCGAGTTCCGAAATCCCTTCAAAGCAGATGGTCAGATGTCCTAGGTCGGCGATAGAGGCGTGCCCGTATTGGAAATAGAAGCTTTCGAGAAATTTTGTCGAGTCATGGGTGCGTACCCACTCGAGCGAATCGCGGATGGAATCGGGAGAGCGGCTATAGCGCGCGAGAGCGTAGGCGATCTTTTCGGGCGGCATCGGCCCGACGGTGAGGACGCGCTTCGAAGACGGTGCAAGCGCTGCTTGGGGCGAGGTCATATTCGAACCGACCATGGGATCATAACGGATTCTCTCATGCGAATTCGAATCAAGAAGCTCGATGCTGCAGCACACTTACCGGAGTATGCGCACGGTCCGTCCGAAGATGCCGGGATGGATATCCGCGCAATTAGCGGAGCTGTGCTCGAGCCCTACATTCCGCAGTGCATCGCGACCGGTCTGGCACTTGAGATTCCGAGCGGATATGAGGTCCAGATACGGCCGAGGAGCGGGCTCGCGCTGAAGCATGCAATTACTTTGCCGAACTCTCCAGCGACCATTGATCCCGGCTATCGCGGCGAGTTGAAGATAATTCTGCTCAACCTGGGAGTCTCGGCGTACGAGATACATGCGGGCGACCGGATTGCACAAATGGTTGTCGCCCGGTACGAGCCGGTCGAATGGGAAGAGAGTGAACTGGCAGATTCGGTACGTGGTGAGGGCGGGTTTGGGTCGTCAGGACGCTAATAAGTAATCTTAGCTTTGCTGTTTTACTTCGGCAGTCAAACGGCTGGCGAGTGGCTGCGTTTGACCTGCGTACTTGTTGCCCACCTTTTTGTAATACGGAACCGAAACGGGCGATGAGAGCTGTTCGAAGGTAAATGAACAGATGCGCATTCCGGGGTAGAGAGCAACCGGCATGATGCCGAGATTGCTCAATTCGAGTGTGGCCTTACCCCGCCAGCCCGGATCGAACAGCCCAGCGGTTCCATGCACAATAATGCCGATACGGCCGAGACTGGAGCGGCCTTCGAGCCGGCCGAGCACATCGTCATCTAGCTCGAGAGTTTCTTCCGTGATAGCCAGGGCAAACTCACGTGGCTGCAAAATAAATGGCTCACCTGCTTTCACATGGATCGTTCGCATGATGTCCTGGATGCCGCTTTTATCCCGCACGTCGATGAAGGCATGCCGGCTATGTTCGAAAACGCTGAACTCCGAGCCCAAACGGAAATCGACGGAGCAGCTGCCGAACTGCTCCGGAGGAAGCGAGGGAGAAATGCGGATTTTCTCTGTCTCGAGATAGCGGCGAATATCAACGTCGGAGAGAACCATAGGAGGAAGGCGAAGCGCCATCCTAGCACGGCTGAGGATGTTATATTGAGGTCGGCGGCTTGTAAGCTGCACGGTTAGCTTCAGCGCTACGGCGACGCTGAAGTTGGGGCCGGAAGTGGGCGGCTAGCTCAGTTGGGAGAGCACCACGTTCGCAACGTGGGGGTCGTGGGTTCGAACCCCATGCCGTCCACCAGAGTATCCTCTTTAGAATCAACAGTTACAGGCAATTTTTTCGAGCTTGCCAAAAATTTGCCAGACCATACGTCCTGCGCCAGGCTCGAAATGCGTTCCTGACCGCTCGAGTTGTCCATTGCGCGTAATGCCGTCGGATGATGTCTGGTGTGCTGCCAAGGACGATGCATACGTCCTCGGTAGTCCAGCCCTTTTCCAGCAGCGCAGTTGCTAAGGTATGCCGAAAGCGGTGAGCATGAGCGCCCGCCACTTCTGAAATTTCAAATACGCGAGCGAGTGTCCGAGTCACTCCGCGGATGAAAGCGCGGGTCGTGCCGTTGCCACTCCAGAAGAAGTATTTTGACTTTTCCTCTGTGCCTTTCGGAGTCGGAAGCAAGTCCAGAGCTTCATGAAGGAAAGCTGGGATGGGCAAGAAAACTGGCTTGCCGTTTTTCATCGTGTAGAGATGGATGCGATCTTCCCGCACGCGATCTCGCGCGAGCGTTGCAACATCACTGATGCGCAGACCAGTGTACCGAAGGAGAAGAACCATGGCTCTGGCCCTTTCGCGTTCATAGTTTCCTCGCCCGAGTTCATCACAAGCGGAGACAATCTGGATTACCTCTTCCTGTGTATAGGGCTCCTTAGGTTTCGGCTTATCGTCGGAGACTTAATCTGCCTTGGCCGGATTGAGAAGCATCCATTTCCGGCTGACGCAGAAGCTAAAGAAGTTTCGCAGGATCGCGAGTTCTTTCGTCCACGTTATCGCACAGATGGGTCGCTTTTTGCGAAAGAGGTCAATGGTCTCAATCTCGACATCATCAAGCTTTGAGATTCCGGCTGTCTTGGCAATCAGAAGGAAGTTTTCCAAGGCCCTCAGCTGGTTTCGCTTCGTACCATGGCCCACGTCCTCCTGGGATGACTTGAAGGCTTCGACCGCCTCTTAAATGGATTTCGGCTCCTGATAATCAGGCCATTCCAGTTAGGCGAGCTTGCGATATGCCTTATCGAGACTTCGAGTAGAGAGCGATCTGCGGTAGCGTTTGCCCTTTAGCTCACCATCCACTCCGATACTGCATTCGCAGGTCAGGAAGCTTTGCCCCTTTTTGCGATGGGGACAATCGTCGGAGTGAAGGCGCCCGAGGTACAAATCAGGCAAGCGGAATCAGCTATTGACGCCGGGATTCGCAAAGTAAAGTATTCCCGTTTTCCGCTTCGGCGGCTCTCTTTGCCCAGTCTGAGAACACTGGGTGCGCTTTCAAAGATGCGGCGGATAATCGACTCGTCCAGCCGCCAATATTTTGCGAGTACCTGCACCGAGTAGTGCGGTTCCAGCGAGGAGGCCGGCAGATTGGTAGGCGTTTCGGCGTCCAGGCGATTCCCTGATCCAAGCCAAGTTTCGACGTATGCGGTGTTCAAAAGTTCTCCTCGAATTTCACGTGTTTATGAGCGTCCTGATAGTGTCAATCGAGTTTGGGTTGGAGCACCCAAGTCAGCCGCAGACTGCCTCGGTCTCGAACTAGGTTCTGCGATTGAGTTTCCATTGACTTTGGTTGCTGCATTGCGTTTCCGCTCCCTTTCTGAGAATTTATCCTCTCCTGGTAACGCGGTGTGAATTTTCGCGAAAACGTTGAAGCCGTTCAAAATGTTATCGTCGTCTCGTTTAGTGTAGGATTAGCGTTTCGCTGTCGGCTATGAGAAAGCCGAGTGTCGTTCGAACAGCTTAAGTCAAGACTGATTGATCTTTGGGGGCCATCAGGTCGCCGAACCGGTTCAAGCAACAGTGGTGCGGGCATTCGAACGAGCGGTAATGATTCCCGACTCAAATATAGAGCACCTTATCTTGGGAGCCGCCCGCGTGGCGAGAGTGCTTGCGGATAGTGGTGCCGCAAAGCCACAGGAATACGCTTCTACTGTTTTGCGGCGAATCGCTTAGCAGAGTCAGCGAGACTTTCGGGAACAGCCGCACACGGCTTCGTTGTCCGAACTAGAAATCGAGTCACTGGAAGCGAAACCAGGTTGTTCGTCGGCCATCCTGGCAGCAATCGAAAAGCCGGCAGCTTCTGGAGCGCCTAGACGACCGCGACCAGAAGATTGTCACGACGCGCAGTCGTAGTATCCGATACGAAGAAATCGCCACCGAAGTCGGTATGCTCGAAGTTTCAGTACAATGCCGCTACCACTAGCGAAGAATCGGCTGCGGAAGATTGCCGGTCGCAAGCGGGATAGTGTTGCGACGGTGCCAGTTTGCCGAAACCCGAGAGGGGCTCTTCAAGGAAGAACAAAAGCGCAATGTGCGTATTCCGCTCGATGTGAATAAAAGTTCCGGAGGAAGTGAATAGCGATTCCGGTGATGTGAATAATGGATTCCGCTGGGAAGTGAATAGAAAACGGCAGTGGGAACGGAATCGATTATTCACATGAGCGGAATCCTTTTCTAAAGAAAAGTTCATCGAAGTAAGCGGCGCAGAAGTACCAGGGCGCTTGGATCCTCCACTGACTGGTGGAGGAACAAGTGCCCCAAGAAAGGGTATCTGTGCGCAAGATGAGAGAACTGCTGCGGCTACGGTACGATCTGAAACTCGGTCAGGTTCAGATTGCCCGGAGTTGCTGCCTGGGTCAGTCGACGGTTTTCCGCTACCTGAAGCGGTTCGAGGAATCGGGGCTGTCTTGGCCTTTGCCGGACGGTTGCACGGACCGGGTCTTAGAGGAATTGCTGTTCACCAAGGCTGTCGCCGAAGAACCCGGGGCGCGAGCGCCGATTGACTTTGCAGCATTGGAACGGCAGATGCAAACGCACCGGCATGTCAGCCTGCAACTGCTTTGGGAGGAGTATCGAACCGGGCAGTCCGATGGTTATCAATACAGTTACTTCTGCGAGCTCTACCGTAAGTGGAAAGCAACGCAGAATGTAACGCTCCGGCAGGAACATCGCGCCGGTGAAAAGATGTTTGTGGACTGGGCGGGTGCAACCGTTCCGCTGTACGATGCGGCTAGCGGTGAAGTCCTCGAACGGGCTTCCGTCTTTGTAGCGACATTAGGCGCCAGCAGTTACACCTTTGCGTTTGCCACTCTTCGGCAGGATCTGCACAGCTGGATTGATTGCCACGTGCGGGCGTTTGAGTTTTTCACTGGATGCCCGATTCTCGTCATTCCTGATAACCCGCGCACCGCGGTCAATCGAGCTTGCCGCTACGAGCCAGATCTCAATCGGACGTATCTCGAGATGGCGCAGCATTACGGCGTGGCCGTGTTGCCGGCACGACCGAGAAAGCCACGGGACAAAGCCAAGGTAGAGAGTGCGGTCGGAGTCGTGCAACGTTGGATTCTGGCAGCGCTGCGGCATCGTAAGTTCTTCTCGATCGGCGAACTGAATGAGGCAATGGCGGAGTTGTTACACCGCCTGAACCAGCGTCCGTTCCGGAAACGCGAAGGTACCCGCGCCTCTCTGTTTGCCGGGCTGGATCAACCAGCTTTGAAACCGTTGCCGGTGGAACGCTACACGGCGGCGGAGTGGAAAAGTTGTCGCGCCAACATCGACTATCACGTGGAAGTGGACCGTCATTATTACAGCGTGCCGTACCAGTTGGTAGGCCAACAGCTGGAAGTGCGAGCCACTCACTCGACGGTCGAGATCTTCCATCGTGGTGTTCGCATTGCTTCACACGTGCGCAGTACGTCTGCTTACCGGCACTCCACACAACCCGATCACCGGCCCAAGAGTCACCAGGCGCATCTGGAATGGACTCCTTCGCGGCTGCTTCACTGGGCCGAAACGGTTGGCCCGGCAACTGCTCAACTCGTGCGCACGATTCTGGAATCCAAGCCGCATCCGGAGATGGGTTATCGATCCTGCCTGGGCATCATGCGCCTGCTGAAAGCGTATTCCCGGGAGCGGCTCGAAGCTGCCAGCCGAAGGGCCGTGGAGTTGCGGGCCTGCTCGTATCAAAGTCTGCAATCGATCTTGAAGCATTCGCTCGATCAGCAGGTGCTGCTCGATGCGGAACCAAAAAAGCCCGGTCCGCACCACGACAATGTACGCGGCCCTCGCTACTACGATCCGCCCACCGATCTTCTGCAGTAAAGGTCCGACCGAGAAAGGAACTGAATGTTGAATCAACCCACGCTGGACAAGCTCCAGACGATGAAACTGCACGGCATGGCCCATGCCTTCCGTACACAACTGGAAACCACTGACACCGCACAGCTGAGCTTCGAAGAACGATTTGGCCTGCTGGTCGATCAGCAATGGTTATGGAAAGAGAATCGCGCGCTGGAGCGGCGCTTGCGGGCTTCCAAGCTGAAAGAGCGTGGCGTCATCGAAGATGTCGATTACCAGCATCCACGCGGGCTGGATCGTAAACTCCTACGAACGTTAGCCTCCAGCGAATGGGTGAAGCAGCATCAGAACCTGCTGCTGATTGGTCCCACCGGCATCGGAAAAACATGGCTGGCCTGTGCGCTCGCGCAAAAGGCTTGCCGCGATGGGTACACCATTCTGCACAAACGCGCGGCGGAACTCTTTCGGGAACTTAGTGTCGCACATGCGGACGGCAGCTTCGGCCGCTTGTTGGTGCGGCTCTCGCGCATCGACATTCTGGTGCTGGATGACTTCGCGATGGCGCCGCTGAAGGATGGCGAACGGCGTGACTTTCTGGAACTCTGTGATGATCGTTATCAGCGCCGATCCACGATGCTCACTTCGCAAGTACCGATTGCTCACTGGCATGAACAGATTGGTGATCCGACGCTGGCCGACAGTATTCTCGATCGGCTGGTTCATAACGCCTATCGGCTGGAACTCACGGGCGAATCCATGCGCAAGAAACGAAATCGTAAGCCGGAAGAGGATCTTTGATGCACGCTCTCTTCGGGCTGAGGTGGGGCAAGCGGACTCAAACGCCGTCCCCTTGCCCCACACCCCCATCACCGGCTAACAACAAAAATCTTCTTTTTCTGTTGACGGATGTGAATAATCTCCGCCATCATTAATTCGTTAGCGTCGCTGCGCTCCGATTATTCGCTTCCTCCGGAATCGATCATTCACATCAGCGGAATACGCACGAGGTCGGCAGGGCAACACGAACGGGCTTGGTCATTATCGTTCTCCTCGCATTAGCTGCAGGCTTCGAAGCTTGGCGGCGCAGTCGGACTGGCGAGCAATCAACGGTCGCATGGAATGGTAGCGAGGCGGCGGTTCCCAATTTCGAGGACGGATCTGAACTTCGGGCAGCGCCCGATGAGAAGCATTCCCGACCGACCTCCGGTGTGCGGCACCTTCCCCGGAATCAGCTCAACCTGACGGTTTACTTGCCGCTGGGCAGCGAGGATGGGACCTACGAACTAGAGATGGTCTCACATCGGTTCCGGTCAGCGGGGATATTCGTAAGGTACCAATCGGGCAATACAGTTTTCGATTCCGACTGCCTTGTGAGACCTGGCATGAGAAGGACGTAATTCTGAGATAGGGCATAGCGGACACACAAAAGACTTGTCATTCGGTATGTGGCTTCCAGTCTCCTCTCCGGATACTCTTGAAGATTGAAAATCAGCAAAATTGAGACAGTACGTGTTGATGAGTTTCCGCAGCTAATCTGGGTCCGAGCTATACAGACGCTGGGCTGGTTGGATTGGGCGAGACGTTTTTCTATCCAACGGCGGTAGAGGCGTACATACACGACAACCTCGCTCCGGAATTGTCGGCCGCGACGCTTGTCGATCGATGCGATATCGCGCGATCTGGTCACCTATGTAGGGTTCCGATCCACCGGCGTCGAGAGCCGTGCTGCTTCTGCCATCGATCTTGCCCTGTGGGATGTGTTCGGTAAAGCAGCCGGACAGCCCGTCGTACAATTGCTTGGTGGTTGGACACGGAAGAAATCCGAACTTACAACACCTGCGCGGGCTCAGATTACATGCGGCGTTCTGAGACGCAATCCACACGAAACTGGGGAATTCACCACGGAGCGAGACCAAAAGGAGTCACTGGCTTCGACGATCTGAATGACTTCCTCGCATCGCGCTGACGAATTTGGCTGAATCGCTGCTCGCAAATGGCATCACTGCAATGAAGATCTGGCCATTCGATATCGCGGCCGAAGCGAACCACGGCCACCACATTTCAATCTGCGGAATTGCGTATCGCTCTTGAACCTTTCGAGAGGATACGGAAGCGAGTGGGCCAGAAGATGGACATCATGGTGGAGTTTCACTCGCATGTGGAACTTGCTCCCGGCAATGAAGATCGCGCAAGGCCCTCACTCCGTACGGAACCTATTGGCACGAGGATCCGATCAAGATGAACAGCCTGTCGAGTTTAAACGGTATGCAGAGGTTTCACCCGCGCCAATCTGCGCGTCGGAGACACTCGGCAGCCGTTGGGCATTTCGGGATCTGCTAGAGACCGGGGTTGCAGGAATCGTCATGTTGGACTGGGTTGGTGCGGTGGATTGTCCGAAGCCCGGAAGATCGCGGCCATGGCCGAGGCGTGGCATCTGCCCGTTGCTCCGCACGACTGTACCGGCCCGGTCGTATTCACTGCCTCCACCCACCTGTCGTTGAATGCGCCGAACGCACTGGTTCAGGAATCCGTTCGCGCTTTCTATAAGGGGTGGTACAAAGACGTGGTAGCGGAGTGCCCCGAGTAAGAACGGCTACGTTAGCGGTCCCAAGCGCCCAGGGCTGGGTTGCGAATTGCTGCCGGACATTGACCACGATTTCCGTTTCACGGCGGATTTCGGAAGGCGTAGTGCAGGCGGAGATACACTCGATCGGCGGCGTTGGCAAATCGCGGTCCTGCTTGGCATCGGAGTGCTGGTCAACTACATCGTGGGCGGGGAATGCTGCGCGTATTCCGCTAGGACTTTCTCTAAGCCAGCAGGAGTGCGATACGGCGCGGTCCAGTAACCGTATGGGAAGTCGCCCTGGGTCGGGTTGAGGAGAACCTGGATCACGCCGTCCAGCGAAATATGTTCGATGATTTTGAGCTTGCGCATGCTGAACCTCTGAATGGGTCTGTGCCGCTCCGTCAACTCGGCTCTTTGCCGTCGCTCTCAATACGAACGACGAGACCGGAACTCGACAAATTGTCGACGAGAATTTAGTTTTGAAGACGATGTTTGGAAAGCAGCGCCTACGAGCGTTTGCTCTGCTCGAAAACCTGGATGACCTGCTGATAGATCCACCAGCGGGGCAAACGCCAGTGCCCCTTGAGATCGGTTGGATAATTCCCATGCTCCACAACGATGACAATCCCATCCACAGCAAGTTCTTTGCCCCCAAGAGTCACTGCTTCACTAACTGCCTTGAGGATGGGAATGTTCTTCGTTTTGCATACTTTTGCCCCAGCAAACTTGTGTCAAGATGATGGATGTACACGGACGCCACCTCCACCCGTGAATGAGTGTGGACGCCCTGCCACCAATCAGCTTGTTTACTATCCAGTCCGCATGGGAGGTCGGGAGCTCCAGTAGCTGACGAGACAAGCGTTACGGGGCCGTTTTTATGCAGTTTGCGCGATTGCATCTCGCGCGATACCGGTGAAAGTAGCAAGTCCGGCCACGCCGGTCATTTGTAGCATTTCACGCACTACGCGTCAGCGACGACAGCGGAGCTCAGTTCCGTTCTGACACGATTGTTGAAATCGGTTCCTGTACGAAGGTCCAGCTGGCGGCCCGAAGTATCCAGAACTACACCGAAGGCGATTTCTTTTCCTTCATCCGAAGCTGGCAGCCCGACAGCGACCTACCGGCGCGGTATCTTTACTCAAACGCCAGCGTCGGGCTACTTGGATTGCTGGTTGCAAATGCCGAGAACAGACCCTGGTCGCAGCTATTGCAAGCGCGGATTACCGGTCCCTTAGGCATGAAAGACACGGTGCTGGTTCTGAAGGACGAGCAAAGGAGTCGCCTCGCAGCAGGGCACCACCCGAACGGTCAAATTGAGCCACACTGGCCCATCTTCGCCTGGTATCCTGCTGGCAGTTTGCGCTCCACCGTTTCGTGACATGCTGCTCTTCGCTGATGCCAACCTCGGGCACGGTACCGTGGACAGCACGAACGTCCCGCAAGCATTAACGGCAGCAATGAAGGTAGCGCAGCAGCCACGCTTTTCGTTTCGGCATGGAGAGATGCAGTCTGCCCTTAATTGGAATGTGACTGTCCCCGGCGCTTTAGCCGGCCCTCATTCAATCACCTTGAAGGACGGAGGAACCGCGGGCTTTAACAGCATACTGGCACTTGATCCCAGCGATGCTCTCGCGATGTTCCTCGTGGCTAACCGGCCTAGAATCGGCGCCAACGAACTGGCCTTCGACATCTTGGGTCAAATTAGACAGCTTCCACCGTCTCACTAACCCCCAACGTCGGATCGCACTTGCGGACAAGCTCATTACCGGCAAAGTCGTTGCCCAACGTCGCAGGAGTCGAGTTGATCCCGTTCTGCTAACAAGCGAAAAAGCGCCTCGCTTCTACGGCGATTCGCTAATCCGCTTTCGGGACGGCTTTCACGGTGGCACTTCTGGCATCTAAGTCGCCTAGTGCCCGCCCGGCGATCTACGCAGCGGAGTGGCGATCAGTCGCCGAGAAATTCACTCCAGAAGAGTTGCGGCAAGCCGAAATTTCGCTTGCCTTGACCAAGCTGAATGCGCTCGGTTGGCACAAACGACGGCCGATATCCGGCTCAAACCGGGAGAATGGCTCGTGCGAGAGGGAAAAGAAGCCTTGTCCTACGTGCTTCTCGAAGGTCGGCTGCGAATTGTCAAAGATATTCTCGGAAGGCAGATTGAGTTTGCTGAGTACGATTTCACGGAAGGCGATTTCCTGGGGGAGGTGCCTCTTCTACTAGGCAGTCCTACTTTTAGTTTTAATCTTCGGCCGCAATAGAGAGGCAGACTGCCACGACATCCGCGCCTTCCTTTCAGCAAACCGCATACCTTACAAGTGGGTTGATCGCGACCGCCAGTCGGAGCAGGTGCCATCGGGTGTGCCCGAGGATCGTGATTGCCCAGCCGTAAGCATCGACGGGCAACTTTTCATCCAATCACCCACGAAGAGGCAAGTGCGGAGGCTCTGCAATTCCAGACCACACCAAGCCGTGACAGATATGACGTGGTGATTGTTGGAGCCGACCGGCGCGCATGGCAGCGGGCCTTTACGGAGCTTCTGAGGGGCTTTCAGTGCTAATCGTCGAGCGCTGGGCAGCAGTGGGGCAGGCAGGTACGTCATTCCGTATCGAGAATTATCTGGGCTTTCCCGAGGGCATTTCAGGGGAAGATCTCACCGGACGCGGCTTCAAGCAGGCGACCCGTTTCGATGCGGAAATTGCAGTGACGCGGTGCGTTGAAAGGCTCATTCTACACGGCGAGCGCTATGTTTGCGAGCTTGACGGAGGTCAGGGGTTGTGGCCCGAGCCGTGGTGCTGGCCACGGGCTTGGACTGGCGGCGGCTACAGGCGAAGGGTGAAGATCGTTTACTGGGACCTGGCATATTTTATAGAGCCGCTCGTCAGCAGGCGATCAATGTGGTCGGCAAGAGAGTAGTCATTGTCCGAGGCGGCAATTCAGCCTGTCAGGCCGCCATGTTTTTGTCGAGCTATGCGGCTGAAGTGAAGATATTGGTCCGGGGTGAAGGGCTGAAGCTTAGCATGTCGAAATACCTGATTGATCAGATTGCATCGAAGGCCAACATCAAGGTAGTTCCCTATACGCAAGTGATTTCGGCTGTTGGCGAAGATCGTCTGGAGCGAATTGAGGCTGCTGTTCAATCACCAACTGAGATTGAGGACATCCTTACCTATGAAGCCGATGCCTTGTTTGTAATGATCGGCGCCGATGCAAAATGTCGTGGCTCTCGTGCGAATTGGGTATCGAGTGGAGTCGGCGAAGCAGCATGGCCATTGCTTTTATCCATCAATACCTCGCCTTATAGCATGGGTCGGAGGTGCCGGCGACCGCTGCCAGCGAAAACTTTCGAGCCTTCCGGCGGAGGGAACAAAGAGCTCGGTAAAGATGAAAGACCGGGGCCCGCACAGAGAAGACTCCAGCAAGGTCGATCATTTCCTTAATCCCTCGTTCTCGAGATTGCAATACTGTACTCCGCCAGGTTGACACGTCAACCAGATTATCAGTCTTAGTTGATATGTCAACTACTGCTTTTGATAATCTGAAAACCTACATGGCCGCTAAATCGCTGACCGCTCAGGAACTCCGCATTTGGCACGCGTTTCAAGACATGGGCGAAGAGGTTCGGGGGCGGGTAGGGAGAGACATTTCGGAAGCAACCGGGCTTTCCGGGCCTGAGTTCGGTGTTCTCTCCCGCCTTCTCGGATTGGGCAACGGTGAAATGCGCCAACAAGAACTCGCCAACGTGATGAAATGGGAAAAGAGCCGTCTCTCTCACCAGCTAAAGCGCATGCAGGATCGACGCCTCATCAAGCGAGAAACCGCCGGCGGCGCTGTGGTCATCGGGCTAACTAAACTTGGCCGTCAGAAACTGACCGAGGCGCTACCCGTGCGCGCCGAGTCAGTAAAACGACACTTCCTGTTACGGCTCACCAAGGACCAACTCGATACGATTATGCTCGTCAGCAGTCTCCTGAGCGACGAAAAGTAGACCGGCTTGGTCACGGGCGCCTTCGCCCTTGAATTCTCGATAAGGCAGGGGTCTTTGCGGGTAGATCGTGAGTAACGGCAATGTGTTTGCTAATCCGTCCCGACACCGAGGACGGAGCATTCCCCTACACTGCCCGACTAGGCAGGATGAATGTGCCCTAATCCCTGGTCGTGCGGAGACCCTCCTCAGCTCACCGCTTTCTTCAGCAGCGCGCCAATTTTAGTTTCGGCGTCATCTGTCCATTCTTTTAGCGCAAAGGCAGTCGGCCACACGTTTCCTTCGTCGAGATTGGCTTTGTCGGTAAAACCAAATGTCGCGTATCTGGTCTTGAACTTTTGCGCGTTTTGGAAGAAGCACACGACATTACCGTCCTTGGCGTAGGCCGGCATTCCGTACCAGGTTTTCGGCATGAGTACGGGTGCGTTAGCTTTGACGATGGCATGGAACCGCTCGGCCATGGCACGATCCGACGGCAGCATCTTGGCAATGCTCGCGAGCACGTCACCCTCTCCGTCCCCTTTTTTTGAACGCGAGCCTATGGACGATTCCGCCTTCAGCTCCTGAGCGTGCTCCTTCATTGCGGCGCGCTCTTCGTCCGTGAAGCCCTTGACCGCTCTGCCGGTCATCTTTGCGCCTTTGCTCGAGTTTTGTGTTTCCTTCTTCACTTTCATAGATGCTCGTTGTGATCGACCGGAGCTCGAAGCCGAACCTATAAAACCTCAGCTTATCTACATTCGGCGATCTTAGAAGGTCATGCATTCCAACCCCTGTGTAACGGACAATGGGCCAAGGATAAATACTTGGCGACTACACACGATTAATTCAGACAGAAGGAGCTCTGTCTGACAGCGACCATCCGGGCAATAAGTGACCAGGGTTGAATCACGGTTGTTTGTAGAGCGACGGTTTGCCAGCGATCTGCGTGCTTGACGTATACGCGAGTGAATCGGTGATCTCCGCTGTAGTCTTTGCCGTCCTCCTTGCCGTGTTGACTTGACCGGCCAGTCACGATAGCAGTGTTCTCATACAACCGTACATTCAGGTCGGATATCGTTCGCGAATCATAGTGAAATGATCCCGATTTAAACCCCTTGACGATTTTGGATTTGGTGCGCAGTTCGCCGCGTAGTGTGATGAACGTGTAGTCATCCGAGGTCATCCTGTCGAGAACGGCAGCATCGCCCTTCATAATTGCATCGTTCCGCTGCCGCTCAAGATCCAGGATTTCATCCCTCGCCTTGCTGTCAGATGTCCAGTCGCCTCTGGTCGGAACAACCACGACAGCTGCCAGCAGAAAAGCTAACCCAAGGAGAAGAAGGCGTTTCATTCGGAAACTCTTTTGTTGGCCGCCAGAGCCGACCGAGCACTCAAGTGTACGTCATAATTCGCGCAAAAGATTGCTTCGCGATTGCGCCCGGATGGCAGCTTGCCCATGACACTTAAGATCAGTCAGTCTCGAGCACCGAGAAGCGTTGGGAAACCAGTCAAAAGCAACCGTCTAGTGGCCGTTTCACCGTCGAGCCATCTTTCTTTCGACCCTCTTGACGTGCCCCCGCTAGCGGCTCCGATAGGTACAAGAGATCCCCATGTTAGTTGGTTGCGGTTGTCGCTGTGCGAGGAGCGCAGCGAATTCGTTCGGGGTCTTGTAAGCAAGCGCGCTATGAGGGCGCGCTTGGTTGTAGTCCGTCTTCCAGCCGTTGATTGGGCTCTCGCCCTTGGCAGACTTAAAAACCAGTTCGCGTTAAGGCACTCGTAACGGCGCATCTCTAACACCCACTATGCTTGTCCAGCGATTTGCGGTCACACTTTCACTTTGTGCACTCTTAAGGAGTGCAGGCCTCCCGCTTCGGGCGATCCCCTCCCGCTTCGCTCCTTCCCCTGAAAAGCTCCGCTCCCCGAGCTTGTCCGGTTGCTACCCCGCTCTCGCCAGCGAGGTCTCGAAGGTGTTGGCGCAACACCCAAGCCAGCCATTTAAAAAACCAAGGAGCACGTCTATGTTTCTCAATCGCACCACCCTGATCGGCTTTACCGGCCAGGAGCCAAAGACCTTCGCCACACCATCGGGCAAAGAGATCACTCGTTTGTCAGTTGCTACAACCAGACGCTATCAACAAGACTCGGAATGGAAGGAGAAGACGCAATAAACACGATTGCGTCGTCTATAGCGGCACGGCTCAGTATGCAGCCAATCTCCCCAAGGGAACACACGTCTTAATCGAAGGTGAATTAACCTGTCGCGAATACAACCGCACCATCGAATCAGAATCGGGCCCGGTCAAAGTGCAATGGCTCGTCGCGGAGATTGTCGTTGAATCGATCAAGGTTCTCGATCGCAAGAGGAAAGAGAACGACGAGATGGAGGAGCCGCTTAGCGGCTCCTCCTTTGGGGGAACAAGCGAATCGCAGTTGCGATCGGCGTTTCCCGGTCCTAATTCGCGTCTGGATAGAGAAAACTCCTCCTCGCATCACGTCGGAGCAAGAGAAGTGGAAGTGGTTAGGGACGACATGTTGATGTTTGAAATCGTCTATAGCATCGGAAGTTGGCGAGGACGCGAACCGCGCGGGAATGTCTTGTCAATGAGACTCAGTTCGGATGAATCGAGACGGAGAGCGCCGGCTTCGGCATTTTCGCGGGAGTGCTCCGGTTGAGACGCCTTGGGCACTGTAAAGAGCGCCGGCCACCGCAGCAGAAACCACAGCGCGACCTGGCGAGGAGTTGCCCCGTGCTTGTCGGCAATTTCCTGCAGTACGCGCCCGCCTGGCGTGCGCGGCCCCGGAAAGTTCCCGTGTCCAAACGGACTGTAGGCGACCACGGCGACACTGTGTTTCTCACACCAGGGTATGATCGCGTGTTCAATGGCACGTTCCCCAAGGTGATAAAGAACCTGATTGCAAGCGAGACGGCCCTCGCCCGCAATGTTCCAAGCTTCTTCCAGATCTGGCGCATCAAAGTTGCTCACACCCCACGACCGAATTTTTCCAGCCTGTTGCAACTGTTCAAAGGCCGCGATCGTGTCCCCCAGTGGATGCGAGCCACGCCAGTGCAAGAGATAACAGTCCAGCCAGTCGGTTCGGAGTCGGGCTAGCGAGTTCTCGCATGCCTGGATGGTGCCGTTCCGCGAGGCGTTCTCCGGGAGAACCTTGGAAACCAGGAAGACCTCCTCGCGCCGTCCCGCGATCGCTTCACCTACGATTTCCTCGGCAGCGCCCGATCCGTACATTTCGGCAGTGTCGATGTGATTCATGCCGAGATCAAGCCCCTGGCGCAAAGCGGCAATCGCGGAGGCTCTGTTTTTGCTTTCTATGTACCAGGTGCCTTGGCCGACAACCGCCACTTCGCGCTGGGTGGGGCCGAACTGACGCTTCTCCATCGATTTCCGTCTGTCAATTTATTGAATGAGAACTGGCAATGCTCCCTTTTAATTCGGCACGAACACTGATCGCACGCAACCGCCTTCTTTGTGCTTGAACATGTCGTACCCGCGCGGAGATTCTTCGAGCGAAAATCGGTGCGTGGCCAGGAACGAAGGGTCCAATTCACCTTTCGACGCGTGCTCCAACAGGCGCGGCATATACTTTTGGCCGTGCTGCTGCGCTGAACGAACGGTGAGTCCTTTGTTCATGATCGAGCCAATCGGAAATTTGTCCATCAGCCCGTAGACACCCAGAATCGAAAGCGTGCCGCCCTTGCGGCAAGCTGTA
This sequence comes from Terriglobia bacterium, assembly GCA_963737005.1. GTDB lineage: Bacteria > Acidobacteriota > Terriglobia > Bryobacterales > Bryobacteraceae > Bog-105. Next base: position 282,996 of record CAVTRD010000001.1, read on the forward strand.
ATGGCTTCGCGGAGCGCCTCACCGCGATCGGTATGCAGACGGAGTGCTTGTTTTATCCGGTCATATTGATAGCCGAAGCCGGTTCCGTGCGCCTCCATCCCGACCGCATCGATACAAGCATCCGGACCGCGGCCGCCGGTCATTTCCTTCAGCGTCTCGGTGATCGATTCCACTTTGGTGTAATCGATGGTCTCGGATCCCACCTTCTCCCGCGCCATGCTCAGGCGTTCGGGAAAGCGATCAATGGCGATGACCCGTGCAGCGCCCAGAAGATAAGCGCTCCGCTGCGCCATAAGCCCTACTCCGCCGCAGCCCCAGACCGCCACGGTTTCTCCTCCTTTTAAACCGCAAAAATCTGCACCCATGTACCCGGTCGGAGCCGCGTCCGAAAGAAACAAGACTTGCTCGTCGCGCAACCCTTCCGGCACGTGGAAGCAATCGTTATCGGCATGCGGTACCCGAATGTACTGCGCGTGCGAACCCGCATAACCGCCGAACGCATGCGTGTAGCCGTAGATTCCGGCGGTGGAATAACCGAACATCGGCTCTTGCATTTCCGCATTCGGGTTGGTGTTGTCGCACAACGACCAGAGATCATGTTCACAGTACCAGCATTCCCCGCAGCAGATAAAAGAAGGCACAACAACACGGTCGCCCTTCTTCACTTTCTTGACGTCGCGGCCAACATCCACCACCTCGCCCATGAACTCGTGGCCGATCACATCGCCCTCTCTCATGGTGGGGATGTAGCCGTCGATGAAATGCAGATCCGATCCGCAAGTGGTGGACATGCTGACGCGCAAGATGGCGTCATGCGGGTTGACAATTTGGGGATCAGGTACGGTTTCGACGCGGAGATCGTTTACGCCATTCCAACAAAGTGCTCTCATTTTCTATGTATTCTCCTTACTCAAAATGCATTGGCCGTGGCGCCCGTGCGCGCAGTGGGATTGTTTCGGAGCGTCGGGATTTCTCCTGTTTCCATCAGACTTTTGAAACGCTGGAGCGCTTTGTGAGCGAGCGTGCGCGGCACAAAGTGAAAACGTTCGAGCATCGCTTTGCTCAAATCGCCACCAGGCGGGTCGAAACGGAAGGACAGCGTCACTACTGTGCCCCAATCGCTGGGCCCGGGACGAAAGCTGACCGAACCCTCGTTCGGCCATTTTGCCCCGATATTCGACTGCCATCGCAGAAACTCGTCAGGTCGGTCTTCCACAATCTGGGCATCCCATTCGATTTGCTTCCCCAATGGATTCTCAATCGCCCAGTGCGCCCGATCCCCGCCCACCGCCGTCACCTGAGCAAAATGCTCCATGATAGCCGCCAAATTCTCCGGCTGGCGCCATGCGCGGTAGAGTTCCTCGGGAGTCCTTTTGATGGTGATTGATTGCTGAACCTGCAGGGTGTCGGCCGATGCGCCGTCTTTCGCGGTGCTCATCCCCAGTGTTCCGTAGAGGTGGCAGTGTCCGCTAAAGCCCCGGTACAACAATTCGCCGCCGGTAAGGGCAAGTGCTGTTCCGCCCACGGAACGGCGCTTGATTCCGTTCAGTAGGAACAATGCACCCACGGTGGCGGAACTTAATCGCTCAAGCGTCCCGACATTAACTGCCGAAGTACGCTGAGAAGTTGTTTGTGTTTGATAACCATTACCTTGCTGCAATGCCATTCCTGATCCGTTCATAAGCCAAATACTCCTCTCGCTCGATACGTTCCTCAACTCAACATTCCGGCGCCTGCGCAGTTTGCTGGCCACGAAGAGTCCCCCCCAGCAAGCGCCCGCAGGGCCTCGGTAAAGACGATCTGGAGATCCGTCTCATCCCCTAGAACGACGAAGGAGTTCCATCACTCTGATGGCCGGCTGCACTCGCCAGAATCGAGCGCGAACGCTGTCGCCCCCTTACCTGGAAAAATTCCGAGACTCCGACCGGCCGTCAGCGTTGCACTCGCAATAGCTTGATTGGGACACAGCGAACTCATCCTCTCTGTCTTTGATATCTCACACCTGGAGATAGGAACGGAATCAGGGAGAGTGCGCTTGCGTAGGGGTTTTCCCTTCGGGAATAAAACCTGCAACGACCCGGGGATGCCTGACGTGCGACCGTGTTTTGGCCCCTGACCAGTAAGGCTTTGTCCCGATTGTCAAGGACCTCAAAAGCTGGTATAGCTAGCGATGTCGCTACCGCGGACGTTCACTGGTCGTGAGCCCCGGAAACGCCGGTCTAGCATGTCATTTAATTCGATCCACGGCGGGTTCTCGATCATCGAGATGCTGATGGACAAAAATGGCCGTCCGAGCCAATGGAAATTGCCGGGAACGACGCTGATTTCCACCGGCCAGGATGAGCGCGGGGCAGACACAGTCCAAAGAATACTGGAGCTTATCCCGGAGCTGGAGAAGTGGTGGCTTCAGAGCAGCAGAAACCTTGAGCTTGGGGTGAACACGAAATTCTCAGCACTCGAGTACTTGTTTCAGACCACTGGCTGGACGTGTATGCGTTCCGCTTGGCCGGCCCGGACGGTCGGCAACTGGCTTTATTGTTCAACGACATCACCGAGCACATGGATGCAGATCGAGCTTTGCGTGCCAGTGAGGAGCGTTGGCACGCCACATTTGAAAATTCGGGCATCGGGCTCGCGCTGAACGACAACAATGGAAAGTTTGTTATAACCAATGGCGTTTACCAGCGCATGTTGGGCTATACGGCCGAGGAACTCAGAGTCCTCACCTGGGTCGATGTGACGCATGAGGACGATCGTCCGATGAACGAGCAAATGGCTATTGAGCTTTGGTCCGGGAAATCGGGGCATATTCAATACGAGAAGCGTTACCGTCGTAAGGACGGAAGCGTGATCTGGGTTAGAAATACAGTTTCACTTGCCCCGGGAACGGAGCAAATGCCACGTTTCGCCATGGCAATCGTAGAGGACATCACTGAACGCAAGCGGGCCGAAGGGGATTTGCGTGCTCTCCTGCAAACGCTCGAAGATCGAGTCGAGGATAGAACGCGCCAGCTTACCACCGCGAATTCGGAGCTGAAAAAGGAAATCGAGCAACGCGAGCGGGCCCAGGACGATTTGCGCCGCAGTGAACTCTACATGGCCGAGGCTGAGCGACTCTGCCACATCGGCAGTTCAGTATGGCATACACAAACGGACAAACTGTTTTGGTCGGACGAGACCTACCGCATGTTCGGCTTCGAATCCCGAAGCTTTGAGCCGTCGCTGGAACTCTTCCTTGGATTGGTTCACGCTGACGATCGAACGGCATTCAAAGAAGCCATCGAAAGTGCGATTCGCAATGCTCACGGCTACGAGCTGGAGTTTCGAGCAGTTCGTCAGGACGGTGCTATCCGCGCAATGCAAAGCATTGGTATTCCCGCCTGCGACAGTTCCGGCCGCGTTATGGAGCTTGTGGGAGCGGTGATGGACATTACTGAGCGGAACGAGGTCAATGAATCCATGCAGACGCAAATGGCGGAACTCAAGCGCGTTGAAGCACAACGCAAACATTTACTCCGGCAAATTGTCAGCGCTCAAGAGAGCGAGCGGCGCCGCATTTCGCGCGAGGTACATGACCATTTAGGCCAGCAACTCACGGGTCTTCGGATGAAGTTGGCTATTCTCAGGAGCCGTTCCGAAGGCACTGCGCTCCAGTCCGAACTAGGTCCCCTTGAAGATGCCGTTCAGCAGCTTGATATGGATCTTGACTTCCTGGCGCGAGAGTTGCGACCTGCCGTACTGGACGATCTTGGCCTGCCGCAGGCCGTCGCGAACTTTGTGGATGGCTGGTCCAAACACTTCAACTTGCCCGCGGAGTTCCAAGTAAGCGGATTAGAGCAGAGCCGGCTGCCAGGTGAGCTGGAGACCGTACTCTACCGCGTGACACAGGAGGCACTCAACAACATCGCAAAGCATGCGAACGCGAGCAATGTGGCTGTGCTGTTACACCGGAACACGACGCACGTATCCTTGATCATCGAGGACGATGGGTTGGGTTTCGACTACAATCAACCTTTGATTACGGGCGAAAACGGGCTTGGTTTGATCGGTATGCGCGAACGTGTAGAACTGACGGAGGAAGTTTGGACATTGAGTCGCGGGTAGGTCATGGCACGACCATAGCGGTGCGCATCCCCGTTTGATATCTCGGTTCAGGCAGGCGTCATGCATAGACTTCGAATTTTGTTGGCAGACGATCACCGAGTCATGCGAGAAGGTCTGCGTCTTCTGATCAATGCTCAACCCGATATGGAGGTGATCGGCGTCGCTGACAACGGACGCAGTGCAATTCTGGAAAGTCAGGCGCTACACCCGGACCTCGTCATCATGGATGTCACTATGCCGGAGCTTAACGGTCTGAAGGCGACTGAACAGCTCTGCCAGGTGTGCCCCGGTGCAAAGATAATGGCGTTGACTCGCCACTCAGATAACGGCTATCTGCAGCAGATGTTAGCTGCGGGCGCAACTGGCTACGCGTTAAAGCAGAGTGCGCCGGAAGAACTGATACGCGGCATTCGCACAGTCATTGCCGGGCACAAATACCTTGACCCCGCGCTGACGAGCCAACTCGTTGGGACCGCGTTTGGAAGAAATACGTCAAGGCGGCTTCCTCCAGAAAACAGCTTGAGCCAGCGTGAGGAGGAGGTATTGCGACTCATTGCGTGGGGCTTTCTAAACAAAGAGATCGGCGGTCAACTTCAGATCAGCGTCAAGACGGTGGAAGCTCACAAAGCGAATGGGATGCAAAAGATGGGAATGAATAGCCGTATCGATATCGTCCGTTACGCTCTGTTGCGCGGCTGGATGGAAAACGTCTAGGGATAAACGGTTCCTTGCGAATGCCTCCTTTCGGCGCAGGTTCCCGGGTCATGCTGGGAATTTCCCACTTTCGCCCGCATGCCTGAAGGCGTGAATAAATACACACCTAATCAGCAACACCGGCAAGCACCCGGAATGTCGTGAGCAAGGTATCGCACTGAGCATTGTCGCAAGGGCCGGCCTCTGACTGTCCGGCCCCCCCGGTTCCGTCAGCTAGTTGGTCATTGCTTCACCCGTTGGCTTGCACCCTTCCTCTTTCCTCGTTACTAAGCAGCGGCTGCATGTGGGTGGAGAATTACCTTGTGCCAGCCCTCCGCGCGCTCGTCGAAGTGCTTGTAGGCCATCGGCGCTTCACTGAGGGGGAGCTCATGTGAAATGATGGCGGATGGCTTGGCCCTGTCGTGGTGGATGAGCTTCGCCAGATTGCGATTGTAGGCCTTGACATTGCATTGGCCAGTGCCCATCCTCTGGCCTTTGAACCAGTACTTTCCGAAGTCGAATGCGATTTCTCCTTTTTTCGCAAGTTTGTCTTTGGCGTTGGGATCCTGAGGAACAAAAACCCCGACAACCCCGATCTTCCCTGTAAACTTCACTGCGTTCACGAGTGAATTCAGGACGAGATTCGGAACTTCCTCACCCTTTGGTGTATGGCATTGATAGCCTATGCACTCGCATCCGCAATCAGCTCCCAGCCCTCCGGTGGCCTCAAGAATCTGATCGACCTCACGGCCCTCGTCCTCAACGATTGGGATGGCTCCAAGCTTCTTCGCAACCTGAAGCCGGTCAGTATTGTGATCGACCACGAACACTTGGCTTGCTCCCTGAATCATGGCGGAATGCGTGGCCATCAGCCCAACGGGCCCGGAGCCGTAGATCACAACGGAATCGCCGGGACAAAGTTCGGCCAGGCGCGTCGCATGCCAACCCGTCGGGAAGATATCCGACAACATGACATAGTCGCACTCTTTCTCTTCGGCGTCTTCGGGAAGAATGAGGCAGTTGTAATCGGCGTACGGCACGCGCAGAAGTTCGGCCTGTCCGCCCCGGTACGGACCCATGTCCGCGAACCCGTAAGCGGCTCCCGCCATGTTCGGCACCACCGAACGATCAGCCGTCGTAAGACAGAAGGCAGAGAGCCCCCGCTCACAGTTTGCGCAAAAACCGCAGCCGATGTTGAACGGCAATGCGACGCGATCGCCGAGCTGAACGCGGTCAACTGCTTTTCCAACTTCAATGACCTCACCCAGGTTTTCGTGTCCAAGAACGGCGTTTGGTGGCATATCGGTACGGCCCTCATACATGTGAAGATCCGAGCCACAGATATTGGTTGTGGTTATCCGAACCACTACGTCGGTTGGTTTCTCAATCCGGGCATCCGCGACGTTGTCAACGGATACATTCCGAGGTCCATGGTAAACAAGAGCTTTCATTGTGCGTAGTACCTTTCCAGAGACAATGCGGCCAAGAGTAGTTCGCGCTTAGACGGCTGTCCAGTGCGTGATCACGCAGTTGGCTCACGGGAGTGGAGCAGTACCGGAGTCAGCTGGTTACCCTGCCTCGATTGCGATCAGGACAAGGCTCACTGGGTAAGGGTTTTGGTGAGTTTGCCTGATGTAGTACCTACGCGCTCTCGGCGAACGGGCGTGCGAAGCATCGCGGCGATTAGTTGCGCTCGGACTCGGGAATCCGCGAATGATGCAATTGCCGCAGCGGCGCAAACGCAGGGAACACAATTGGTCCCCTACGCGTGCGCACTGCTGATGTAAGTCTGAGGATGCGTCTTATATCACGCCATTGAACGCCGCCGCGTCATGGCAAGCAAACCCCACCCGGCCGCCCCCAACAGAGCAGCGGTCCGGATAGAAGGCTTCGGCAACCACTTCATCGCGCCTATCACCACTGCCGGCGGTTCCTTTGGTTGTGGAGATGACGGGGCTCGACCATGCTCGTGATTAGCGATCGGTGCGGACTCGGCGAACAGGTCAATGATGCCCGGTATGAACGCATTCAGATCTTGCGGGCCACGGCTGGTGCCAAGGTTGCCGTCTCGTACGAACTCCTGGTCGAGCCACGTTGCACCGGCGTTCACAAGGTCGTCCCGAACACCGGGCCAACTCGTCAGTGTTCTCCCCTTGAGCAGGCCGGCCGACGCGAGCACCCAAGGACCATGACACAGGCTTGCAATCGGCTTCTTCTCGCGATCGAATGCGCGCACGAACTCGCGTGCTTCTTCCGACTGCCGCAGGAGATCGGGGTTGATAAACCCTCCCGGAACAAGTAGCGCATCGTAGTCAGCGGGGTTCGTTTGGGCTACTGTTTTCGTCACCGCGACTCGACTGGCCGGCTCGTGGAGGTTCACTCCTCGAATGCTGCCCGCGCGTAGCGATATGACGTCCACCTTAGCGCCGGCTAGTTTCAACGCCTTCATCGGAATGGTGAGTTCCACTTTTTCAAAGCCGTCTGCTGCAAGCACGGCGACTCGTTTTCTTTTCAATGCTCTCTTTGCCATAATGTCATTTCTCCTTGCTACGAAAGATCTGGTGCTGCGAGGCGTACGATCGAGTGTGGAAGCTCCCAACCCGACCCGAACTGCCCTCTTTCGCACGATCTGGATCCACTTTCTCGTCCGGATACAGCATGGACTGGGCGAGTACCTTGATCTTGTGCGCCCATTCCGTGCGTAGTTCAATGTATTTGCTAGCCCCTCCCTCCACGTCGGGAGTCGTTTTTATACCCACCTGTTTAAAAAGGTCCAGACTTTGCAAATAGTGACTGTGCCATTGCTCCACGTCGGGCTCGATCGTCCGCCCCTCCGGGCCGCGACGCTTTGCTGGACCGAAGACCCGTTGAATCATGTCGAGGAGCAAGATTGATCCTGACCAAAGTTCGGCTACAGTGCCCGAACCCTGAAGCCACTCGTACTCTTTTGCGTCAATTGCGCTCTCAATGAGAGATACACAGTCGAGTACTATGCTCGTCACGAAAGAGACCGAGTAATGAGCTTCTTCAAACCGAAAGTAAAGCAGAACCGGATAGAAGTGGTGCATCTCCTTCAGCTGGACGACCGAGGATGCCAGATTGGATAGAGTGCTGAATCCAGAATCCATTCGACCCTGAGGCGCGATGCGAACCAGCATCTCGGCGCCGCTGCCCGTCATGCCGCTCAATAAAAACAGATGCAGCCCGACCGAATTGCGCTGTTGCAGAGCGTTGTAGATCTGCGTAAGGTAAGTCAGCGTCAGCGAAATCACCGACATTCCTACCAGGGAGTTGAACATGAAGATCAGCCGGAACGTGGAAGTCTGGGGCGAGAAGCCACTCGATCCCACAATCGACATGCTGTTGGCTGCCGCATACATCGCCGAAACGAAATCCGTGGGCGTGCGACCATCCGAAGTTGTGATTCCGGAGCCCAGATAGGGATGGAAGATGAGCGCCGCTCCTAGTGTCAGGAAAAGCGCCCACCATGAGATCAGCGTCACCACAACTGCGGGTCCGCAGAGTGAAAGGAAGAATTGCGCGCGTCGGCCAAAGAGCGTTGCGACCCGGCGTAGCAGTCTCCATTCCCAGGCGCAGACGAAGCGACTGAAGATCCCCGTTCCTGCGCGGGCGTACAAGACAGTCAGGAATACGTCGAGCAGCCCGAAGAGCATGAGCAGCGCGCCGCTCGACACCTGTAGAGCAGAGGACACTGTGCTTCCCCGGTTAGTTAGGTTTTAACACTACCTTTTCGCAGTTGTCTTGTTTATCGCGAAACATCTTGTAACCTTCAGGTGCCTGCTCGAGAGGCAGCCGGTGAGTGATCACAAAAGAGGGATCAATCTCGCCGTTCTGGATACGCTGGAGAAGCGGTTTCAAATAGCGTTGCACGTGACACTGGCCCGTTTTGATCGTGATCGAGCGGTTCATCATCGACCCGGCAGGGAACTTATCGATGAAGCCGCCGTATACGCCGATAACGGAAACCGTTCCACCGTTGCGGCAAGCCATGATGGCTTCGCGCAGAGGAATGGGTCGATCAGTCTCGAGCATCATGGCCTGTTTGGCCCGATCGTAGGCGCCGACGAATCCCGGTGCATGTGATTCCATGCCCACAGCGTCGATGCAAGCGTCCGGACCACGGCCGCCCGTCATCTCGTTCAACGCCTCCAGCGTTGATACCTCTTCGTAGTTGATAGTTTCCACTCCCACCTTTTCGCGCGCCATACGCAGCCGGTACGGGAATCGATCAATCCCGATCACTCGTTCAGCTCCCAGCAGCAACGCGCTCTTCATGGCGAACTGGCCCACGGGGCCGCAACCCCAGACCGCGATCGTGTCGCCCGGCTCGATGCCGCAAAGGTCTGCGCCCATGTAGCCTGTGGGAAAAATGTCTGACAAAAACAGCACTTGCTCGTCCGCGAGTCCGTCAGGGATCTTGAGAGGATTTACGTCCGCGAACGGAACGCGCGCATATTCCGCCTGGCCGCCCGCATACCCGCCCAGTAAGTGCGAGTATCCGAAGATACCCGCGGGAGCATGGCCCCACATCTTCTCAGCCATCCACGCGTTGGGGTTAGTGTTTTCACAAACAGAAAACAACCCCTTGTTGCACATGAAACAACTGCCACATGCGATCGGGAACGGCACCACCACGCGGTCGCCCTTCTTTAAGTTTTTGACGCCGCGGCCCACGTCCACGACCTCGCCCATGAACTCATGCCCAAGTATGTCGCCGCTCTCCATGGTGGGAACAAAGCCGTCGTATAGATGGAGATCGGACCCGCAAATGGCCGTTGATGTGATCTTTACTATGGCGTCGCTCTGGCTCAGAATCTTAGGATCGGGCACAGTCTCGACGCTTACTTTTCCCTTGCCTATCCAACAATTTGCTTTCATTACGTTTTCTTTCCTCCTTCTACACGGAAGCGGCCGTTCGCATGCCTTCGCCTGCACCTACGTACTGCTGAGGTGGTTGGGCGGCCTGCGCGCCACGATGAATACTCGCGTCAGACTTCGCTATTTCACCGGTTTCGAGTAACTGCTTGAGGTTGTGTAGCGCGATCTTGACGTGCTGCTCTGGCACAAGTCCAAATAATTTCCCTAAGCTGGCGCCGAAGCTCTCGGGGCGGATCTCGACACGCACCGTTGTTCCGCGATTGCCCGTTGCGGGTTCAAAGCGCACCTCACCGGAGTGCGGCGCGGAAGACGACTCGGACCGCCAGGCGATTCGTGAATTCGGTTGGTCATCCGTTATCTCGGCATCCCACTCGAGGCTCCGTCCCATGGGCAGCGCCAGTTTCCAGTGAGACCGCCGATCGCCGAGCGTTCGAACGGAATCCAGGCGGTCGAAAATCTGCGGGAGGCGTTCGAAATTACGCCAAAATCCGTAGATCTCATTGCGATCGCGCGCGATGATGACCGAACCCGTGATGGAACTTGTAGCGGCCGTGCGGCTCTGGGAATTGCCAGCTCCGTTGCTAAGTTGCTTCGCGCAGTAAACGTCAGCTAAGGTGACGCCAATGAGTGCAGCCGCGGTCACAATGCCTTTGCCGCAATCGTTATCGTCGGTAGTCATCGCCTTGGAAAGCGAAGATATGTCGACTACGTCTCCGGCGACCCGCGCCCAAAGCCAACCCGATGGATTGGACTGGGAAAGGATGCCGAATCCAGCGGCCAGTTCGCGCGCTCCGTAGACGCGTAGAACTTTCCGCGTTTTGCTGTCATCTGTTACACCAATGAGGTTCGCCACAAGGTTTGGCGTGGCTATTTCTGCGAGCCCCAGACCGATGCTGAACCAACCTAGCCCATTTGCAAGTTGCTGGGGCGACACACGTTGCTCTATCGCCATCGGATCTCCGTTTCTGCCCAGCGCCTGTCTCAGCGCCCTGGACCTTTATGCGCGAGTTGCGCGCACGTGATTGGACGCTTAACAAGTTCCAACATCTCTTCGAATGAGAATCCGGAATTTCACGATGAGGCAGGCGGATAGGGTCTAAGGGTTTACCCCATTACTCGGCTGGTCGAAGAGTTTCGATCAACGCAGCAAGAGCCGCTGGCTGGTTTCGGCGGCTGGCTCGACAACACCGGCGCTGCTTTTGAACGTAAGTTGTTACGCGGTTGAAAACATCCTGTAACAAGGGTTGGCTACTTTACGTTGTGGGTTTGTGACCTGAGGTATATATCCGTTCTGTGTCTAAGCATCTGTTTCGGTGCGATTCCGCTGGCTGCCCAGACGCGCGGGGGAATCAATGGTACAGTGACCGATCCATCGGGCCCGACTGTCGGGAGTGCCGTGGTTCAGCTCGTCTCGGCGCGCACCGGTCTTCATCGCAAGATGGAGACCCGGTCGAACCGGATCTACGAATTCACATCGCTACCGGTGGGCACTTACAGTCTTTCCGTGGCGAGTCAGGGATTCGAAACGTACTCGCTCACGAATGTGGATTTACTTGTCGGACAGGTGCGCACGGCGGACATCAAGCTGGCGCTTTGGCAGACTAATCAATAGGTTCAAGTCAGCGCGTCGTCTGAACTGCTTAATCGCAGCAGTGCCGAGATCGATGGCGTGATCGAAGCGCCGCAGATCAGAGATATTCCGCTCAATGGCCGGAACTGGGCTACGTTGATGACGCTCGCGCCCGGGGCGATCAACAGCGGTGGAGGAAGTTAGCGCGATATCCGCTTCGACAGCCACTCGCTCGACGACAGTAACTTCACTTTCGAGGGTATCGATACCAGCGGAATCCAGGAGCAGACCCAAAAGGCCGAGACCCGGCTGAACATCTCACTCGATTCCATCTCTGAATTTCGCGTGGCGACCAGCGTCTACACGGCCGAGAATGGCTCGGCGGGCGGGGCTCAAGTCAACGTGGAATCGAAAGCCGGCAGCAACGAGTTTCATGGATCTCTTTTCGAATACCTTCGGAACTCCGCGCTCGACTCTCCGGGCGCTTTCGACGGTGGTGTGGTTCCGCCTTTCCGGCTGAACCAGTTTGGCGCATGGGCGGGTGGTCCAATCCTCAAGAACAAGGCGTTTTTCTTTCTGAATTACGAAGGGCTGCGGCAGGTGCTCGATCAGACGCTGATCGGCTTTGTGCCCAGCCAGGCGTTTCGCTCGAGCGTGCTGGCGGCTTCGCCGGTACTCAAGCCGATAATCGACGCGTATCCGCTCGGCCAGATTCCCGTCGACCCTGACACCGACCAGATCACGATTCTGGGACGGAATACGGTGCGCGAAGACGCTGGACTACTGCGCCTCGACTATCACTTTTCCGACAGCAGCACGGCCTTCGTCCGATACAACATCGACAACGCTTTGATCAACAACCCGCAAGATACGCTCGGGGCCACCAACACGATTCCAATCATCCCGCAGAATCTGGTGCTGGGGTTTCAGCACGTTTTTTCGCCGCGAACGGTGAACGAATCAAAGTTAGGATTGAACCGCGTGAACTATCACAACTGGAATTACGGCCAATCACCGATCAGCGTATCGACGCCTGACTTCTCTTCGCTGACCGACAATACACTCGATGAGAAGTGGGCACCAGTTTTTCCTACATAGACAATCTGACGATGCTACGCGGCCGGCATGCGTGAAAGTCGGCGCTGAGATCCGGCGCATCCGGCTCAACAATTCCGGCGACGCGATACGCGATTCGTCCATTGATTACGCGTCGAACTCGGACTTCATCAACAATCTTGCCGACAGCGCATCGGTGCTCGAAGGAGAAGGCATCCGCGGAAACCGGCGCACCTTCTCGATGGGCTACCTGCAGGACGATTTTAAGTCACGCCCACGCTGACCCTCAGTCGCTACTGACAAAGACGTTCGCAGGCTTGATGTCGCGATGAATAATGCCGTGCGTGTGTGCCGCCTCAAGCCCGTCCGTAAGCTGAATAGCCAGATCAAGAAGCCGTTCCACAGGCATCGGACGCTTGGCGATATGATGTTTCAGCGCATGGCCCTGGAGATACTCCATAACCATAAACACACGGTCGCCCTGTTCGCCCACATCGTGAACAGTACAAATATTCGGATGGTTGAGGGCGGACGCTGCTTGCGCCTCGCGGCGGAAACGAGCAAGTACCGCAGGATTAAGCTTTAATTCATCGGGCAGGAACTTCAACGCAACTTGACGATGAAGCCGAGTGTCCTCTGCTTTGTACACCACGCCCATCCCACCGCCGGCGAGTTTCTCGTGAATCCGGTAGTGCCCGACCGTGCTTCCGATCAGAACATCGTGCGCAGCTGAAGTGGCAAAAACCGTCTCTGTGTCGGCGAGCGCCGGCGCTTCTAAAAAGCTCCCGGCAGCTTGGTGAGAAGCCAGCAACGACGAAAGCTTCCACTCCAGTCCTTCATCACCCCGGCATGCTTGTCTCATGAAGGAGCTTCGCTCCTCAAGCGGAAGTCGCAAGGAGTCTTGCAGCAAGCGATCCACTTGTTTCCATCGCTCAGCTTCCAAAACTTACCCTCCCGAGAGTTCACGGTAGAGCCATGCTTTAGCGCTGCTCCAATCGCGCATCACCGTAGGCCCTGAAGTCCCCAACGTTTCTGCCGTTTCATCCACGCTCAAACCGCCAAAGAAACGCAACTCGACGACCTTTGCCTTGCGCTCATCCATGCGTGCCAGCTCATCTAAGGCTTCATCCAGCGCAACCAGGTTCTTAGAACGGTCAAGGCCGGTAAGCGCGCCAGTTCCAGCGCAACGTGCTGGACACCTGGCTCCGCGTTTCAAGTTGCGCCGCCGTGAGTGGTCCACCAGAATGCGCGTTACCAACTGCGCCGAAACGGCGAAAAAATGCGCTCGGTCCCGCCACTGGACGTGTTGGTAATCTACCAGGCGCATGTAGGCTTCATAAACAATTGCAGTCGGTTGTAAGCTATGTTGCGCGCGTTCTCCGAGCAGATGACGCCGTGCCACGCGCCGCAGATCCTGGTACGCAATCGGGATCAGCTTTTCAAGAGCGTACCGGTCACCGTTCCGCCACGCACAAACGAGCTGCGTTACCGTTTCGGGAGCGGGCGCAGCGCTATCTTTACGCGGCTCTTCTCCAGCTATGTCCTGAGTGCATCCGATTATAACCAAGATAGATAGGCAGAGATTTCTCGACGTTGATAGCTTTCGACTTTGTATTGCGCCTTTAGCAAGCGAAGCATACTTCAAGCTCTACTGAGCTGCTACTGAAAGTACCTTATGAAAAGTTTGGGAGCAACTCGCCTTCTGACGAACCTTTTGCCGGACTTGCTTTATCGGTGACGGCGCTAGCCCTGCAACCCGATTTGATATCGGAGAACCGCTCACAAAATCTTCGCTATGACATTATCGACGTCGGGCCCATAGGACCTCCGCCTGGCGGGCCGTTTATGATCACCAACAATAGTTTGGTCATCGGTTCGGCCGCCCCTCGCGACGGAACGGAACATGTCACTTTCTGGTTGGGCAGCGCCCGACTCGATCTAGGCGCGCCTGGTCTGGGCGGACCGAACAGCATGGCCTTTGTTTTCAATAGGAGGGCCCAAGCGGTGGGAGGCGCGCAGACGATGACTCCGAATTCCGAGGACTTCTGCGGATTCAGTGCCTACGGCTTTCCACCGTCGAACACAACCTGCTTGCCGTTCGTTTCGAGTTATGGCGCCATGCACGCTTTACCGACTCTCGGCGGACCTAATGGCTACGCCTATGTGATTAATAACCGGGAAGAAATTGTAGGGCTCGCCGAAACTCCTGAGCAGGATGCTGGTTGCCCTGTGCACCGCTTCCGCCCCGTTACATGAATTGAAGGCAGACCACACGTATTGGCAACGCCAGGGGATCTCTACCGTGTTGCCGCATATATAAACTATAGTGGGCAAGCGGTGGGCGCATCAGGCGCCTGCGCACGCTTCAATGCCAACAGCGGGCTCTATCTCGATGAACTTCACGCTATGTTCTGGGACTCGAACGGCCGCGGCTACCGGCTTCCCAGTCTAAGCAGCGGGGGAGGCATCGCCGGAAATCACGCCTGCAGTCTGAACAATCTCGGTGAAGCCGTGGGCCACTCGGAGTTGACGAACCATAAGACCTTTCACGCGAGTCTCTGGCCGAGTAGAAATCAAGTCCTCGATCTAGGAACGCTGCAGGGTGACTACGCAAGCCTCGCACTCAGCATCAATGACCACGGTGTTGTTGTAGGTGCATCGCTCGACACCAGTTTCAACTCACGTGCTTATGTCTGGCGGCGCGAAAGCATGACGGATCTGAATACATCAACCAGAGACAGTGCAGGTCTGTATCTTCTTCTGGCCGAATCCACTAACAATCGCGGAGAAATCGTTGGCTTCGGAGCCACGGGCGCGGGAGACGTGCACGGTTTCCTAGCAGTTCCAATCGATGAAAACGATCCTTTCCGCGATAGGCTGACGGAAAACATTGCAGTGCCACGACCAGTGCTGTCGGACTCTGCCCGCGAACAGTTGCGCCGAGCGATGGCGAATTGGCATGCTGGCCTCCCCCGGTAGTGAGAGATCGAATAAAGTGAGGGAACGCATTCCCTCCCTCACATTACGGCGCTCTCTGGCAGACGAACTCCGTTCAGAGGATTGGCTTTAGGACTATCCGGTCGTATGCGACAAAAGCCATGAGAAGACCCAGCACACTGCTTAAGATGATGGTTGTGATCTCGTCATACTTGGCGTGCATCCGAACGAACACGAAGCTCTCGGTCGCCAGGACCGCGGCAGCCGCTACTGTGAGCACCGGCTGCCAGTGAAAGGCGGTGGGTACGATCAGCCCGATCGCACAGACGAGTTCGGGGATGCCGAGTGCCTTCCAGGCTTGCCGCGGCAGGGCACCAAACGACGGCACTCCCTCGCTTACCTTGTGGAACATGAATATCTTCATAACGCCCGACGCTCCGTATAGGAACGCGGCAACGACCTGCAGGACTCAGAACAGGATGTTCATTGTGTGTCCTCGTGCGGATAGTTGAAAAGCAGCTGATTGCCGTCGGGATCATCGACCACGAGAAGTCGATAGCCCCAGGAACCCTCTTTGACGGGAACGCACTTGGCCTCGAGTTCCGCGCGTAGTGCATCCAGCGCGGCTACGGCGGCCTCAAGCGTCGCAGGCTCGACATTCAAGGAAATGAACATCACTCCCTTGCCAACCTTCTCTGGTGACAGATTGTTGGTAAGGATGAAGGCACAGCCCTGCCGGTCGACCTGTGCGACTCGCGCTTCGCCTTCCTCGTCGTAGCGCCATGAGCTCGTGAATCCAAGCAGGTTCAAGTAGAAGCGGAGCGAGGCATCGACGTCCTTGACGTGGAGGACGGGGCGCGCGAACCAGTCAATCATAAATCACGTATCCTCGAATTTAGCGCGTTACAACTAATTTTTAAATGGCTGGTCGGGCGATTGACTTCGGAATACACTGTGAGCCGTTTCTCTGTTTGGGAACTTGACAGCTTGGAGCGCTATCAGACTCTTGCTCGGCAACATCGATTGAGCTAGCTTGAAACGTGAATCGCAAGCATGCATCCAGTTGACGTGGCACAAGGGGCATCTTTTGAGTTCGTCGGTTCTGAGCGGAATCCTCTTGTGGTGTTTTCGCATGCGCTCGGGGGTGACCGCACAATGTGGGACAGGCAATTGCCGGCCGTTGCGGCTTGCTACCGTGTACTTCGGTATGATTTGCCTGGACACGGGAGTGCCCCGGAACACCCGGGCCCGCTGACCCTGAAAGATCTCGCGCAAGACCTTCTGACATTGTTAGATGACCATGGTATCGACCGCATTCACTTTTGTGGCTTGTCACTTGGCGGTTTGATCGGCCAATGGTTGGGGCTGCATGCTCAAGGTCGGCTCCGAACGCTGACTCTGGTGGACAGCGCACCCCGTATGGGGTCCGCTGAGACCTGGAACGAGCGGATCCAGCAGATTGAGTGCAATGGGATGTCCTCCATCTCAGACGCGACGATGAGCCGGTGGTTCACCGAATCCTTCCGCCGAGCACAACCCGAAGTCGTAACCCACTTCAAGATGGTATTGGAAAACACATCCCAGACTGGTTACATTGCGTGCGCCAGAGTGGTCCGAGATGCGGGCGAAGATGGCGATAATCTGGAGCGGTTCGCCGCATTTCAGACGCCGACGTTTATAGTTACCGGTAGCTTCGACTCGGCCGCCACGCCTGCGGATTGCCAGCGCATGGCCTCCCACATCCGGAACAGCCGATACCTTGAATTACCCGCCGCTCACATCTCTCCCGCTGAAGCCGGCGATGCTTTTACTGCCGCGTTCCTCAACTTTCTCGAAACTAAGTCCGGTGCGCACGCGGATGGTCGACAATCATAAGGAGAATTCGTATGAGTACGCAGGCAATCCCTTCCCATACAGAGTCGTCCCGCCGAGCAGCTGGAACTCGAAAATTAGGCCTCGGCTCAGCAGCCTTCCTCGTAGGCGTGTTGATGGTGCCCTCTGTCGTTCGTTCACAAGCATCTATAAAGCGGCCTCCAATCACAGGGCTTGCCCATGTCGGCTTTTTTGTCGCGAATATAGACAGAGCTCAAACCTTCTACGGTCATGTACTTGGTTATGACCACTTCAGTCTCGACAAGCCGACTGGCGGCTTGATGTTGAATTACTACAAGATCAACGATCACCAATACGTCGAGATCTACCCTGGCCTGAAAGGCGACGACCAGGATCGTTTATCGCATGTTGCTTTTGAGACCACGGACGCGCCGAAGATGCGAGACTATCTGGCCAGCAAGGGGATTAAAGTTCCGTCGGCGCTCAAACCGGGCCTTGATAAGAACCTGAGCTTCATGGTCGATGATCCCGAAGGTCGGCGTGTCGAATTCGTGCAATATATGCCAGGAGGCCTTCATGAGCTTCAGTTCGGCAAGCTCCTTCCCAACACGCGCGTTTCCGACCACATGATTCACGCAGGATTCGTCGTTCATGACCGCGCTGCCGAAGATAAGTTCTATAAGGACGTTCTTGGTTTTGAAGTAATGTGGTACGGGGGCATGAAAGATAACAAAGTCGACTGGGTCGATATGCGCGTGCCTGATGGAGACGACTGGCTGGAATATATGTTGGGCGTGGAGCATCCCACTCCCAAGACTCGCGGCGTCATGAACCATTTCGCTCTTGGCGTCAAGGACATCAATGCAGCTGATAAAGAGGTGATTGCTCGCGTATCGCCCTCCCCTGAGAAGCCGAAGATTGGTCGTGACGGCAAATGGCAGCTGAACCTATACGATCCCGATCTTACGCGTGTCGAATTGATGGAGTTTACACCGATACAGACGCCTTGCTGCTCGACCATGTTGCCGAGTCGAAGCCAAAAAATGAATTGAACGCGACTGCCCTTAGTCTTCCAGCGGAGAATTAATTACTGTCGACATCAACAATCGCCTGCGCGAACTCCTGCGGGGCTTCCTGCGGTAGATTGTGACCGACGCCGCCCGTAAGTAGTCGGGATTCGTATTTGCCCGAGAACTTATTGCGATACGCTGCGATGTCGGAGTGAATTGCTCCGTTGGAGTCGCCTTCCATTGTGATGGCAGGCACGGCGATGATCGGAACCGCAGGGAGCCGGGCCTCCCGATGTTCATATTTCCGCTCGCCGTCTGCCGTGCATCCGATCGACACACCGACCGAAGTGGATCGCTACCAGCTCCGTCGTGTCTTCGATGTCTACGTCACGCCCAAGGGGGAAGACCTGAGCGGCCTCGATGCATCGGTGATGCAACTTCTGGCCAAAACGGCAAAGCCTAAGGGAGTTCGGATCACGGTCGCCGGTTCGGTCCTCGTATGCAGCGGTCATTTTCGAGTTTCGGTATCGGCCTGGTGCTCGCTATTGTACTCGTCCATCTGATCTTGATGGGGCAGTTCGCCTCATTCTCTGACCGTTTATCATTCTTTTCGCAATCCCGCCTGGGCTTTCCGGCGTGCTGATCTTCCTTCTGATGACTAAGACGACCCTCAACGTTATGTCGCTGATGGGAGTCGTCATGATAACCGGAATTGCCGTCTCGGACAGCATCCTCATTGTTGAGTTCGTCAGCTCGTTGCGCAAGGCCGGAAAGCCACTCGAGGAAGCTCTAACGGAGGCCTGCAAGGTGCGCCTCCGTCCCATTCTGATGACTACCCTGGCCACGATCCTCGGCCTGATCCCGATGGCGCTCGCCCTGGAGCCGGGAAGTGAGCAGTACGCGCCACTGGCGAGTGCCATCTTGGGAGGACTCAGTGTTTCGGGCCTGATCACTGTGTTCCTAGTTCCTTCGGCGTACTTGCTCCTGTATCGGAGGAAAGCAGCTTGAAGTGGTTGTTCTTTTGTCTTAGCGTTTGCGCGTTCGCTCAGGAACCGGAACTGACTCGCCGGGGAGCCGAGCAACTGGCGCTTGCCAACAACCCGCAGGTCAAAGTCTCGCAGCTTCTGACCGAGCTACAGGGACAAGTCGTTCGCGAAACCCGCTCCGGCGAGCTGCCAAGCGTCACTGGTAGCCTTACCGCAGTGGAAGCAAATGAAGGATCGCGGCTTTCCTCTGGCGCCCTGACGGCCTCGCGTCTGCTGGAGCATGCAGGCATGGGCGTGCAGGTCAACCAGCTCATTACGGATTTCGGCCGCACTCGGAGCGTCGTCGCGTCCGAACGGCTGCGCGATAAAGCTCGGCAGGCCCACGCGGAAGCCACCCCCCAAGACATCGTTCTCGCGGCCGATCAGGCTTTCTTTCAGGCACTGCAGGCGCAAGCCACATTGGAAGTCGCCAACCAGACCGTGAACACTCGTCAGGCTTTAGTTGACCGGGTGCGTGCTCTGACGTCATCCAAACTCAAGTCGGAACTTGATCTCAACTTCAGTCAAGTGTCGTTGTCGCAAGCAAAACTCCTGCAGGTGGATGCGCAAGCGACGCTTGAGAACGCGGAGGCAATACTGGCGGCTGTCCTCGGAAGCGATAAAGTCATCAGCTATCACGTGATCGAAGATGAGGACCCTTACCCACGCTTCCACCTGACCTCGACGAGGCGGCCGCCGCTGCACTCCAAACTCGTCCCGATCTTCATGCGCTGGAACTCACGAGAGATGCAGATAGCAAGTTCGCCACGGCGCAGAGACGTCAGCTGTTGCCCACGCTCGGCGCGCCCGGAGTAGCCTGGTACACGCCGCTCGGTTCATCGCAGTACTTCAGTGAGAACTGGTACGGCGCTGTGGGCGTGAACATCGGCGTGCCTATTTTCAACTGCTTCCGCTTTCGGGCGCAAGCTGCCGAAGCAGAGGCGCAAGTCCGAATCACATCGGAGCACGCGCGGGATCTGCAGAACCGGATCGCCCGTGATGTTCGGATCGCGTGGCACACGGCAGCCGCAGCTCGCCAACGGGTTGACGTTGCGGTTCAACTGGTGAGCCAAGCCAACTCGGCGTTCTTGTTGGCACAAACGCGCTACACCCTGGGACTTAGTTCAATCGTTGAACTCAGGCAGGCGCAACTCGGCCAGACTCAGGCGGCGATCGAAAACGCCAACGCCCGGGCCGCTTACCGCTTACGTATGCCGGGCTGCTTTTCCAGACTGCAGCAAATCGTTAGTGGGCCCGAGGCAAGACTGAATCATTTCTGACAAGATCGCTTCTGTCCTCGTTCGCTCCCGGTAGAGAAACTTCAAGGGAAGCTAAAATCAGTTCCAAGCTGGTCTTTACGCAGCCTGCCAAGTCAGCCGCCGTTCAACACAGCAGGGCTTGCCGGGGAGATATCTACGCGAGATCACAAACCCGGTTACGCGGGCCGCCTTCTCAGAACTCGTATCGTAGAGCGAACTGCATGACTCGAGGCTGGGTCAGCAGGTTGGTGTAGTTGCCGAACTGTGTGGAGAGGTCGATCTCGGGCCGGTTTGACTGGACGTCGAAGCGAGTCAGATTTGTCACGTTGAAGACTTCCCAACGCAGTTGGAGGCTGTGACCTTCGATGGGCATTTTCCAGCGTTTACTAAGGCCAGTATCAAAGCCGGCGAATCCATCACCGCGGAAAGTGTTGCGCGAGCCACTCGCTCCGGGATAGGGATGGATAAAGTCATTTACCGCCGCGTTGCCATCGGCAAACATGCTTACCGTGCCATTCGGCTGTTTGTAAGAGCCGCTCTTAGGCGTGACGACAGTTAGTGCGTTGCCTTCTTCCTCCCAATTTGTTGGGAAGTAATAACCGTTGTCAACCGTGACGGGGAATCCGCTGGTCCAGCGCACGATACCGGATAACTGCCATCCGCCGATGAACGCATCGAGCAGTGGACCGGCATTCTTCGCGAGAAGTTTGCCTTTACCGAATGGCAACTCGACGATGAAGTTGCCATTAATCTGATGAGGCGTGTCGAAATCGGAGACGGCGCGCAGCTGATTTGGTGAGAATGAGTTAATCACCTGGCCCCCTAAGCCGCTGTAGGGTGCAATACGCTCGGCGTCGGATGAAATGTCCATCGATTTCGAGAAGGTATAGTTCAGGTCGAACTGTAAGCCGGCATTGAAGCGTTTTCGCAACGTGACCTGCAGCGCGTTGTAGCTGGAGTTTCCGATCGTGCTCCAGGCGTAGAGGGAAGAGTATTGCGGATTGTAAAACGAGAACGGCCCGGTGTTGAGGTTATAAGAAACATTGTTCAGATTTGCATCGGGAATGCCGCCGTAGACGTCTATGTTTGCCTGCGCCGTGGTGTCGTTGTACTTGGCGCAGAGGAACTGATCGTAGACGGCTTGTGACACATCTTTGGTCGAACCACCGCTGCAGGTCAGGGAATAAGCGCCACCGCTCTTAAGCGGCTGGACCATGTCCTTCCAGTACGCTGCCGTGGGCCCGACAGTGGCGGAACTGACATCGCTGGTTTTCGTGCCCGAGCGATACAGTCCAGACATGCGGGTAGCTGCCTGGTAATAGCTGATGCCGGATTTTGTGTCCGTCAGATTGAGCGGCTGTAACAGGTCGCGCTGCGTCAAAAGGTTATGTGCAAACCGGCCCACATAGGCAATTTCAAGGGCAAACTGTTTCGGAAGTTCCCGCCCGACGGAGAAATCGACGGTGTAGGAATAGGGAGTCTTGATCTTGTTATCGAGACCCCAGGCGATCGCGAAGCCGCCGGAGTTGAGCGCCGCCGGCGGCGTTTGTGGAAAGGCTCCTGGAGGCGCAGGATTGAAAATTGTGTTCCCGTTCAGATCGGCCGTCGGAATGGTGTGCAGATCCGTTAAACGCGGAGCAGTATCTGCTTGCAGGACGCCCGCAGGATTACTGATCGTGGTGGCTAACCCGAATGATCCGTTGCGGTCAAAGGTGTTCAGCAGCCCGAGACCAAAGCGGTCATAAACTTTGCTGAAACCGGCGCGAATGACGGTCTTATCGTCACTGCCAAATAATTTTTTGCCCCAATCGCTCTGCGGCCGCAAAGACCAGGCGATAGCCGCGCGTGGAGCGACGTCGCTCTTCTCAAAATGATAGTAGCCGGGACCGTTATTCGCTGGGCCCGCCAGGTTGAACTGGATGAGCGGGTCGCGGTTGGCAGGAATGCCCTGCAGCATCTGCTTCGCGTGTTGGTTAAACAGGTCGCCAATGCTAATGTTCGGCGCGACCTGCAAGCCGTTGGTCTCCCAAGGCGGAGGGAACAGCGAGTATCGCAGACCGTACGTCAGTGTGAGGTTCGGTTTGATCCGCCATTGATCCTGGGCGTAGGTTTCGTACCAATCGAGTGCAAAATGGCGCTGTACGGCCGCGCCCTGCGGCAGCAGACCGCCGCTCTTGTTGTAGTTGTAAGTGGCGTCGACCTCGGTAACCATACCGAGCAGCGCCATCATCGGAAAATCGTAAGAGTTATTAAATGCCGGGTTGACTGCAGTAAATCCGCCGTTATCGGGACTGAGCGGGCTGTTGGTATTCGCCAAACCGGAGGTGTTCAGCCACGCCGAATTGGCGAGGCCATCGCTGAAAGAGCCGAGGGTGCTTTGACGTGGATTACGCACGAGTCCGATATTTCCGCCAAATTGGAGTGTGTGCGCTCCTTTCGTCCACGAGAGGTCATCGACGAAGTTATGGACCGGCATTTGGAAGCTGACCGAACGTATTATGCCCTGGTCGAGGCCACGAAACTCGTTCCAGATCTGGTCGCTGTTGCCTAGGTTGCCGACGCTTTGACGAGTGAGCCCGTAACGCAGATTATTGACCAGAGAGGGACTGAAGACGCCCGTGTAGCCAACCGCGAAGCCCTTTGTATGGTCGACCAGGGTGTGTTCCGGCGCAGTACCGGGTAAAAACGCAGCCTCAGGATTATATTGATCATCCAGAGCGCCGCGCCAGAAGAGGGTGTGTTTGCCGTTGGAATCGATTCGGTAATCAAAGCGGGCGATATAAACATCGTTGTCGTTGCGAATGGGCGCAGCGAAACGGTAACCGGCAAAGTTCAATCCATCTCCAACCGAATTATCATTCGGCAGCGGATAGGTAT
Organism: Terriglobia bacterium; assembly: GCA_963737005.1. GTDB lineage: Bacteria > Acidobacteriota > Terriglobia > Bryobacterales > Bryobacteraceae > Bog-105. The sequence goes on from CAVTRD010000001.1 coordinate 306,259, forward strand.
TGAAGTACTTCAGCATCGCCGGATTTGGGCCGAGGTGTAGCGGGTCGAGAGCGGTAATATTCTGGGACGACAACGAACTAATACCGCCGTTGGCGTTCTGGTATTGGACGATGCCTTCGCGCAGCGTAGCGGACGGAATCGTGCGCACGATGCTCTGCTCTTCGCGCTGGCGTGTCGCTTCCCAGTTCGCAAAAAAGAAAAACTTCTGTTTGACGATCGGACCGCCAAGCGAAACGCCATAGATATTGCGATTTAGTTTCGGCGGCGTGTTCGGTTCGCCACTCTTCAGCTCGGCCAATTTGATGAAGTAGTCGTTCGCGCTGGTCTTGGTGTTGCGCAGATATTCATAGAGAGAGCCGTGGAACTTATCTGTGCCGCTCTTTGTTACGAGCGAAACCTGGGCACCTGACGAACGGCCCTGGTCGGCCCCGTAGTTGGTGGTCGTAACCCGGAACTCCTGCACAGAGTCGAGAGTGGTCGGCAGTACCGATGTAAAAGCGTAGCCGCGCCCCTGATCGTTTGAATCGATGCCGTCGAGCGTCACGTTGCTTTGATCGCTACGTGCGCCATTGACCGAACCGCTGCGCGTATCGGTGTCTCGGTTGAGGTCCGGACGATTGCCGGTATAAACAACGCCTGCCTGCAGGGTTAACAAGTCCGGGACGTTGCGGCCTTCGAGCGGAATCTGCTTGACCTGTGTTTCGTTAAAGGCGTTGCCGATTGACGCATCAACCGAATTTAAAAGCGGAGCCTCGCCCGTGACCGCTACAGTTTGATTGACCGAACCGAGTTTGAGCTGTATATTGACCGTTGCCGGCGTGTTAACGAGCAGCTCGAGACTGGTTTGCTCATAACGGTCGAACCCAGCAATTTCGACAACCAGACTGTAAGTGCCAGGCGGCAAGGAGATGAAATTGTAATCGCCGTTTGTGCCTGTGGTGGTTGAGCGCTCAATGTTGACAGCCGGATTTTTGACCGTTACAGTGGCTTTCGCTACAAACGCGCCACTCGGATCAGTAACCGTGCCGCGGAGAGAGGTTGTGGCCTGGCTCCACGCCACTGTCTCTAAACAAAAAAGCGTCGCATATAGAACCACGATGCGACTGTATACACCTTTGGCGGACCCAATACGCATAGAAGCAACCACCCCGTTTAACTGGCAGAGAATTGAATACATTTTGGAACCGTCCGCGAGCTTCTGTCAATCAAAAAGCGTTCAGGGCTCTCCGCCACTCTCGACAAAGTAGGTTTAAGGGTTGTTTCGAAGACTCTTTGGGTGGGTGGTCGAGGGTGAAACAGATGAAATCATGGTCGATGCGAAGCAAACTGTGGCGAAGTGCGACGACCGTTCGCTTGTGACCGCATCCGAACTCCGTCTCACTGTAAGGCGCGATTACCCTGGGCCAGTCCAGCCGGGACTAGCCGCCATCCGTCCTCCGTGCAACCCAAGAATTGTTGTATCTGCAACTGCCAGTACACTGACCTCGATGAATGGAGACGGCAAGTTAGGATGAGTAAGCGCCAAAGAACTGCCCAAATCTGCTAGCGCTTGGATGCCTGGTCGTGCTGGTGGGATCTGGTCTTCATCTCGGTGGCGGATATCCGATTGCGTCGGCAGCCCTTTCCAAGTCGAATCTCGATGACAGCATCAGAAATGCATTGCGAGCTGTCTTTGTAATGATCGGGGTTACGTGGATTGTCGTCGCGCTCGTCACACTGATTGCAACGTTTGCCATAACGCGAATCAGCAAGCTAGTCACATTGTTGTGCAGATCCGCCTTGCTGCTCGAAGTGCCCATCTGGGTATATCTGATGGGCTGGTTTGTCGGCAACGAAATGTTTTTGCTCGGGGCGGGCCTTATCGTCAGTGGAGGATTGCTCCTCCGGAACTGGCCCTCGGACTAAATGCCTAAGCGCTCGAGGGGCGACGCTCTCGACAAGCGGAAGTATCGCGTGCCGGAATTCCCGCCCGGTGTGATTAATAAGCCCTTCGTGACCAGGACGGACCTATCTCCCGACTAGGCAAGCCGCGGCGCAGGTTAATCTTACTTGTCACCCAACAACCGGCGCTGAAGTGCCGGATTCGAGGATTGCGCACTCAGCCAGATCGAGAACAGCGCATCCGCAAAGTCCTTACCTGCAATCGTGATCTCTCGACCTTGGCCGCGCACGAGGGTACCTCTTTTAGGCAGATAAGTGAAATCGAGAACATTTCCCTTCTTCAAGGGTGGCAGGACACTTTCTAAGAGGTCCAGCCGCCCTCGAAGCGCCGCCATCGAAATACCTGGATTGTGCATCATATTGTTCTCCACTGCTTGCACAAACCTTTCGCGACTCACATCCCGGAGCATCGTAAGGACAATGCATTTAACCGCATCAGCTTTGACAGCAGTTCGCGCGTCCGATGTTGGTGTCCCTAGGTAGAGGGCTATGACATAGACTTTGAGGAACCCCTTCGTGCCGACGCCCATGCCGTTCAGCTTCAGCTGACTGCCAGAAATGCTTACATTCTCGGGCATCTTCACACCCACCAAGTCGCGTGCGTGAGTAGTTGCAACGCTAACAGCAGCGATGCACGCGAATGCACCTGACCGAAGGAAATTGAAGACGTTACTGTTGGGCTTGCTCACCACGATTTCGCTCCATTCAAATCAGACCTCAGTATCAGTATGAGTCCCGCAATCGGAGGACTTGATGTTCAGCAAATGCCTCTGGATTGGTTTATTTTTGCGCGCATCGTTACTTAGGCTAAAATCCGAAGGCAGCATCTACTGACACGACATTCATGGAACTCACCCCACTTTTGCTCTTCGACGTCAATTGCGCCGAAGCGATGAAGTCTTATCATGCGTGTCTCGGCGGAGAGCTGAGCCTCACAAAAGCGTCCGAAACACCGATCGGTTACAACCTGCTTTTGGAAAAACATGGCCACGTCGTTTTCGCGCAGCTTCGAAGCGGCCCGCTGACAATCTCTGCCACAGACTGGTTGCGTCCTACACGAAAGTTTACGCCCGGCAACAACGTTGCGATTTACTTGAGTGACGGCAGCTATCAGGAGCTCGGTGAGCGGTTTGACCGGCTCGCCGATGTTGCTGACCCGGACCTGCTGGACGATTTGCGCGAGATGCCATTTGGATCATATGGTCACCTTTCCGATCGCTTTGGCATTGATTGGTTCTTCAAGGGCGAAAAGCCGTAGCCGCGTAGGACTGCTCGGTGCCGAGCAGACAGCCGACCGGGCGTGGAATGTCTGGATGTCCCGCATTAACGACCCGTTTTCGTCGAATAGCAGATCTGGGAGAGGCTGAGTGCTAAATCTGGATCAAGTCTGCTTAACAGGCAAAGTTAAGTAAGGAATTGCATACCTTGCATCATCTTGGGTACGACGTCCGGCAGCTCTCTCGCGCCACTTTGCCGGCGGATACGGCTGAGCTCGCCCGGTATCTCATTGGGAAGACCATCGTCCGCAACCTGGGGCGAAACAGGATGAGTGGCCGCATCATCGAAACGGAGGCTTACCCACCAGGCGATTCGAGCGGGCATGCTTACCGTGGACAAACGCCACGCAACCACTCGCTGTTTTTGGGCGCGGGGTTTGCTTACGTGTACTTCATATATGGAACGTCCTTCATGCTCAACGTGACGGCGGAAAGCCCTGGGGTCGGGGCCGGAGTACTGCTCCGTGCACTGGAACCGCTCGAGGGAATTGAATTTATGCAGCGGCACCGGAAGACTGACAAACTGATTAACTTGGCGAGAGGGCCCGGCCGGCTCGCGTCTGCATTGCAGGTAGACAAGCGTCTCGACGGACTCGACCTGTGTAAGGACGGGCCACTTTGGCTAGGTACCCCGGTTCAGAAGAGTGCGCGCATTGGTAAAAGCGTGCGCATCGGCATCACCCGCGAGGTCGGCCGGTTGCTACGTTTTTTTGAGGTCGGTAATCCCTTTGTTTCAGGCCCCAAAACATAGGGCCGTTGTAAAAAGGCCAAATCGGAATCATTATCGATTCCCCGATTGAACAGATCCTACCCTACGATTAGCTTATCTAGGCTGTAGCGTCCCGGCCCCGAAAAGATCAACCAAACGAGAATCATCACGTACAGAACCTCTGGCAGGTAAAGGAAGTCATCCAGCCAGGCAAATATTCCCGTTTCCTGGATGCTGTGGACTCGGTTGGTGGCGACGGCGACGATCATATCAATTGCGAGCACAAGCGCGGACAATGACGTCAGCAGGCCGAGCACCAAACAAGCGCCGGAGGCGAACTCAAGTAGCGACACGAAGATCGCATTAGGGTGCGGAAACGGAATGTGCGACTCCCTCAACGTAGTCTCCATCGTGCTGAATTTAGCCGGTACAAACAGCTTCGTTCCGCCGGAGACACAGAAGAAAATCCCGATTAAGACGCGCACGGCAGTCGTCGGCATCCACTCCGCGGCGCGGAGCGTCGACAACAGGTTTTCGATAGAGTGCCACATTCGAATTTTCCTCTTGATGCTCTTACTACCCGCTTGAAGGGCGCGAGGTTAGGCCGGATTCGCCGATGCGACGTTCATTTTCCAATCACGCTCCCTTGGCTTCTGCCACCACACCATTGATAGCCGCCGAACCGCTATCGTCACGAAGCAGCGCGTGCGCCTGTCTGTCTTTCATTGAACAATCTCAGGCGGGAGCCGACGACCTCCGCCATGGAATCCACAACGGGATCCAAAATCTTGTAAGGGACGACTTCGTTTGGCCGCGCCGTCAAGCTCCTTTCTAGAGATCGCCTCCATGTGACCCGCAGCTCGGCGCTGACGTGGACAATGTTAATCCCCACAGCGATTGCCTTCCGAAAATCGTCATCACTGGTAGCCGACCCGCCGTGGAGCGTGAGAAAAACTCCAGTAGCTTTTTTGATTTGAGCAATTCTTTCGATATCCAGACGCTTCTTCGTTCCCCCGTCCACCATACTCTCCACCATGCCATGCATATTGCCTACAGCTGGTGCGAGAATGTCGATTCCGGTCAACTGAACGAACTGACTCGCTTCTTCGGGAGTGGTGAGTGTTTTGGACTCGGTCTGAGCCTTTCGATGTATCTCAGATCCCGTTCCTATATCCCCTATCTCTCCCTCCGCAAGCATCGCAGGATTGATCGCCTTAACTGCCTCAACCGCTTCCTTCGTGCTGGAGACGTTCTGTGCGAACGGAAGCGCAGAAAAGTCGATGACAATCGCGTCGAAGCCCGCCTTCGCTGCCTCGACCGCCTTGAGTAGTGAATGTGTGTGGTCCGCGTTGAGATAAATTGGCACGTCGAATTCTTCCCGCAGGCTTTTCACGAGGGCCACGAGCTGGCGCACGCCAAAGAAATCCCGCTCTCTTTCGGAGGCGCCAACCACTACCGAAACCCGGATTCGACCGGCCGCTGCCACGACCGCCTTCAGAAAGACGAGGTCCGACACATTGAAATGGCCGAGGGCCGCACCCTCTGTTTCCAGACGAGTCAAAATACTCCGCAACGCGTCCATACTCTGCTCCTTCTAATCACTAGACAGCGATTCTGTTGCTAGATTTTTCCCGCTCAGATTAAATCTGGTTCCGGATCCTTTTGCTTCCCGGATTCGCGTTCGGACTCTAAGCTGCCTTTTCCGCAGCCATGAATTCTAGAAGCGCCTGGGCCGTGGAGGTCGAGGAAGCGGGATTCTGGTGAGTGATCAGACGGCCATCGCCGGCATCCCTGAAGACGAAGTAGGAAGCCGCTCCCTCTTCTAGCCAGAAGCCGGTTTTAAGGCCGGTATCGCCGAGTTGGTCAGTTGGTCATGCGACGTGAGTACCATCAAGATCTTCATGTTTCCTCTCCCCAACCTTTGCGTGTGCAGATATTCGATTACGAGTCCAAAGGCATGACACCACAGGGCCCGGGGCGGGGCAATTAGACGTTAGTATTGCCTACAGGGTCGGATCGTCGATCCGAGGATCGCTAGGCCAAAGCGAAATCCAACGCTGCTAGGAGAAGATATTGATCGATACCTTAGTCCAATTGTTTCGGTTCTCGATTGGTGGCCTAATCGAGAACGTGTGAGGGAAGATTCGCTTCCGGCAACAGACTCTCGTCGGACGCAGGAGGATCGCTTATGGCTTTACCAATGGCGAAACCCATTTCACCACAGCGGGGGAATGAGTCGCGCTCAGCATCGGCAGGCGAAGGAGCTTGTAAGGCGATTTTTTCGGAAGCTATTGAATGGAAGGCTTTCGCGGCATTCCCTCCCTCGGCGCGCCTCGCCGTCGTCCTGGGCAATCCCTCGGCACCTGGGCTCTATGTGGTCCGGGTCAAGGTGCCGAATGGCGTCAAACTGATGCCCCATCGGCATCCCGAGGATCGCATTTACACCGTTATCTCCGGCGTCTTCTACATCGGCCTTGGCGACGAGTTTGACGCCGACAAACTGCAGGCATACCCGCCCGGTGCCGTGATCGTTTTGCCCGGCAACACATCCCATTTCCACTGGGCGAAATCCGGTGACTACATCACCCAAGTGTCGGCGATCGGCCCGCTGGGCATGGAATACGTTAACTCGAAGGACGATCCTCGGGAGCACGCATAATTTTGACCTACCGCAGCATATCGGCCATCGGCCTTAAAGCAATAGGTTCAGGAGCAATATGGCAAACGATCAGTTGGACGGGAGAAACGCACATGAGGCTACTGCACGGCTGGCTTACGATTTCTGGGTAGAGCGGGGCCGTCCATTTGGCTCACCGGAAGTTGACTGGTTTGCCGCGGAGAAGGCCATAAGTTCACAGCATGGAAGTGGCGAAGCGAGCTTTTATTTGCCTGCGTTTGCAATGGGACCGAATGAGGGTCCATATCGCGACGAGCATGTGAATACCGCTAATTCGATATTCCTGGATTCGCGACCCTGGCCATCAGAAACTAAAGAGTGACTTCTCGCCAACGCGGCTCGATATGAGTCGACCGTTACACTGTAGATCGCTGAGCTTGCGCAGTTTTGCCCTTGTGATCTCGTAGCTCGGAGTCAGGTATAACGCGCCTCGGAGCGCAACGTCGCGGTTCATGGTGACTGGGTGCGGGGCTGCGTTGCGGCTTCTAGGGCAGCGAAGCAGACATTCATAACCGTTTAGATTCGCTCGCCCTTCCGGGCCAGGGTTTAGCCGTACGTCAGCTCGGTGCTCGGTCCGACCTCAATAATGTAACCGTCAGGATCTCGGATGTAGCAGCGCGCTCGCCGTACTTAGGTATCGGTTCCGTGATGCCAACTGTAGCGACTTCTGTAAGTCCGGTTCAACGCTTCTGGTACGGATGGAAAATGTAGTTCTTCGCCTTCACGGCCACATGGCACGACTGTCCGCAGTCTACAAGGGCCGTGGAATCGACGGAGAACTTGTCCGATGCGGCGTCGTAGTTGAACACCGCGTATCCCCAGCCGCCGGTTTTCGGAAATCTCTTGCTGTCCATCTCCATCACGAAAGCCTGCTTGAAGACATCGGGCACATCCACTGCGAAAGGCGCCTCCGTGCTCTTCTTCGGTTTCCATTGAAGCTTCACGATCATGGAGCCTTGCGGAAAGGGCTGGCCGTTTCCTGGAACGCCGGCCTTGTACGCCTTGATCATCGCCGGGTTCGCGACGATTACCTTGAGTACTTCGTCGGTGCGAGCGGATGAAACCACAGACCAGTCCTCGTAACCTCTGAACTTGGAGAACGCAATTCCGCCCGGCGATCTCAGCGAATACTTGTCCTCGCCTTGACCTTGAGCGTAAACGACCGCGCCGCCGAGGATGGCAATCAGCGCGGTTGCCGAGACCATGGCGAAGGCCGCGTTAGGTTTTGCGGCGGTATGCGTTTTTATCTTTTGTTTAGAATGCGCCAAAGATTCCGTCATGAGTTAGCCTGGTGTGCTCTCCACAAAGAAGTGTTTTAAAGCCCAATTCAACGTGCGTCTCGGGCCATTACCAATCAAGCCACTGTTGAGGGAGTAAAACAATTGGACGATGGTATGGCATGGCCCTTGGCCTCACATCACCAAGCAGGACAAATTTCCTTTCGTTCGCATCGCTTCCAAGCTTCTGGTCTGATGACGGTATTGTAATCGCGCGTCGTTCAAGCAAGTTCCTGAGCCACATCTGGGCTGAGCCGGGCGGCTATCCTCACCAACTCTGCAAAAGACTCGGCCCGCATCTTTTGCATGACTTGGCCTCGGTGTGCCTTTACGGTGATTTCGCTAATGCCGAGCTCTGCCCCAACCCGCTTATTCAATAAGCCAGAGACGACCAACGCCATAACCTGCCGTTCACGACAGGTAAGTGAGTCATAGCGACCCTGGAGAATGCGCACTTCCATCGCGCGAGCAAGAGCAACGCGGCTGCGAAGAAGGCTTTCCCGGATAGCACCAACCAGAACATTATGCTTGAGCGGCTTCATCAGGAATTCGACAGCACCCGCCTTCATGGCTTGGACCGATGTGGTCACATCGCCGTGGCGTGTGATGAACATAATCGGCATATCATTCCGCTCAACGGCGAGCCGCTTCTGAAGATCGAGACCGTCGGCATCTGGAACAGACATGTCAAGCACTAGACAGCTTGGTACAGCGGGTCGAGGCCGGGTAAGGAATTCTTGAGCGGATGCGAACGTCTCCGGCTGCCATCCTTCACATCGGAGTAATGATTCGAGAGATTCGCGCACGGCAATGTCGTCGTCGACAACGAATACGATTGGCGTGGCTTGCGGAATTGATGCGGTCATACGAGTTTGCCCTCAATGAAGCGCATAGTGCGCTAGCTTCCGGTTCTTTGTCTGGTAATCCACTCGCGGACGTATGGATCACAATTGGCCAGCGCAATTTCATTCGCTTCGCACCCAGCGAGAAAAGTGATACCGTCTTGACCGGTCAGAGTCATATCTTTCAGATCGAGTATGATGCGGCGACCTTTGCCTTCGGCGGCGACCAGCGTCTCCAACTCGGCTATGTGCTCTTTGTCGATCCGACCGCATAATGCGAACACGATGTCGCCGTTCGTCTTCTTCTGAACTCTCAACATCTCGTTTTCCCGGGGTCGGCGATCCATCCTCAGCAAAATGCGTTGGAAGATGCTCCCCGGCATTTGCCTCAGTCCCTTGCAGTTGAGGATTTGCAAGTTGAGCACCAAGCAAAAGCTTGCTGAGATTAAAGGACTTGTTTGAATAATCAGTTGACGAACCTCGCCAATTGACGAGATTCGTACAACCGCCCTCGTCAGGGAGCGAGCAACTCGGCGCGGATCAACCGTTCGAAGGATCTGTTCTCCTGAAGAGGTTCTTGTTGATCTTCAATGATTTGATCTTCGATTCCAGAGTAGTTCGTGGAACGCCGAGTTTCGCAGCGGCACCCGAGGGCCCGTACACACGCCCTCGACATTCCCTCAAAGCAGCCTCGATGATTGCCTTTTCCTGAGCAGGTGGCCGAACAAATAGACTAGAGATCTCCGGGTCACCGTCTTGCGGTTGGAGGGTCAGCCAGCTTTCATCAACCGAAAAGGTCCGTGCCTCACTTACAATGACGGAGCTCTCGATCACGTTTTGTAGTTCACGAATGTTACCCGGCCACGCGTACGATTGAAGCCGTTTGAGACTGCTTTTGTCTACCGCCGTAAAGTCTCGTCCGGCCTTTCGTGCGTAACGATTTAAAAAATATGTCACGAGCAATGGAATGTCTTCTCTTCGGTTCCGAAGAGGAGGCACTTCAACGGGAAAGACATTTAGCCGGTAATACAGGTCGCGGCGGAACTCACCCGATGCGATCGCAGACTCCAGGTTGCGATTGGTGGCTGCGATCACTCGAACGTCGGCGCGAATGGATCCACTTCCTCCGACACGCTCAAACTCGCGCTCCTGCAGCACACGCAGAAGAGTAATTTGAGTTGCTGCCGGAAGCTCTCCGACTTCATCGAGGAAGATTGTGCCTTTTTCAGCTAGTTCAAAGCGTCCTAAACGACGCTGAGTTGCGCCAGTGAAGGCGCCCTTCTCATGGCCGAACAACTCTGATGCGATAAGGTCTCGGGGAACCGCTGCACAATTCACACTCACAAACGCATAGGCAGATCGTCGTGAGCGCCGGTGAATTGCGCGCGCAACCAGTTCTTTGCCAGTGCCGGTCTCACCGGTGATTAGAACGCTTGAGTCGGTGGGTGCGACCTTGGTTATTCGGGAAAGCACCTTTTTCAGGGGATCTGATGTGCCGACGATCTCCTCGAACATCGAGGCCTTATCAATTTCTTCGCGCAACGAAACGTTCTCTTCTAGAAGCCTTTGCCCGGCGACTTTGAGTTCCTCGATATCGGTCCCGGCGACGCACCAGCGGCTGAGGCTTCCGTCCTTACCTCGTAGCGGGTTCCAGCGCAGGAGAAACCAACGATATTTCCCGTCCGCTCCTAGTAGTCGTATTTCTGTCTGGTGGGGGACGCCGCTCAAGAGTTCACCTTGAGCTTCGCTTTTCGCGCGTTCCCAATCATCGCGATGAAAAAGTTTGCTCTCGTCGCAGGTCCGCCACTGCTCAGGCGTGAGGCCAAGGTAATCGAGCGCGGCGAGATTCACGTAAAGCCGAGTCCTGCCCGCGTCGGAGCCCAATACATACATGTGCTGCGGTGCGCAATCGAGGATCTGTCGAAGCTCACTTTCGCTTTGGCGAATCTTCTCTTCCGCCGCCTTTGCTGCGGTAACGTCTGTCACGGCGCCCACGAAGTCGAGATTTCCTGTCTGCACCTTGCGGCCAATCATGTGGACGTGCTTGACTCTTCCATCAGGCATCAACAAACGGTGTTCGAAATCGAAATCAGCCTTTTCCTTGGCCGCTTGTTCAAGGGCTTGCTGAACTAACTGTTTATCGTCGGGATGAACTCGATCGGATGCCAGATCGTAGGTGGCTCGCGCTGCTGGATCGTATTCAAGGATGTTGTAGTTTTCCCTCGACCAGTGGATCTCGCCGCTGTCAATACTCCAACCGAAACTGCCGGTTTGGCTTATCTTCTGCCCTTGAGCCAGGAACGCTTCGCTGCGTTGCAGATCGGAATAAAGGCGGGCATTCTCGAGCGAAATCGCAGATTGCGAGGCTAGCACGTTCAGCACCGCTACGCGTTCGGCTGTGAAGGCGTAGGCCGTCAACTTGTTTTCCAGATAGAGAGCTCCGACCGCCTTTGTCTGTGTAAGGATCGGAAGGCACAGGATGGATCTTGGACGTTCGCCCTGAATATACTCGTCCTCAGACTCGGATTGCCGGATCGAAGCGTCGTCTATTAATACGCGCTCGCGGGTTCTCAAGACGTACTGAAGGACCGACGGCGACAAGTCGCTTGAAGTGACTCGCTCGTGTCGAGCCATGATCTCCACGCTTCCGCGCCCGGCTCGGGCCTCCGCCTCGATCCACAACCCGTCATCGTGAAGCAGGATCAGAAGCCCTCGTTCGGCCCCCGCATGTTCGACGGCCAGTTGCATCAGCTTCTGGATCAGACTCGGCAGATTGATCTCGCTCGACAGCGCTTGTGACGCCTTCACTACTGTTTCGGCATCGAAGTCCGTTACCCGCCTATCGATCGCGGCGTCAAGCGACGAAGACGTTGCTTGCGAACGTAACTGGGGGTGCTGGCTTTCAAGTTGTCTCACCTTGCCTATCGCGCCCCACCTCCCATAGCAGTCCCGCGCATTCCGAAGATACGTATCTGCGATCGCGTCGAACCCACGTGCAGCATAAAACCGCGCGGCGTGCTCGTTAGCGAGCCCCTCATTGTGAACAAAATTATTCGCGTGTGCCGAACGGATCGCATCTTCGTAAAGCTGTTCGGCGTCCAGCGTTCGACCCTCAATGCGTGCGATTTCTGCACCGACCAGCGCAGCGCGATTTTCGAAGTTTGTAGGGCAATGCTCGGACCACACTTCGAGCTGCTTAAGATGAGCAGTCAAAGCTTCAAATTTTGGTTGTCGCTGGTTGGCAGATGCAGTATCGCAGCACGCTGCATAGGCAAGCGCGCTATAGAAGGGGAAATCGGCTGATGTGACTTGGGATGATGCTGTCCAGACAAGAGGCTGGGCTCTTCGCGATGCGGCGACCGCAGCCGCATAGTCTCCGGCAAAAAAACGGCCCTGTAGCTTCCGAGTCCAATAGAAGAATTCGGCGAGCGACAAAACGGGGTTGCTAGCCAGGAGGCGTTCGGTTCTTAACTCGTCGAATTCTTCATCGTTGAAGCAGCCAAATGTCGGAGTCAATCCACGAAGTGTCCGAACGAGCCCGAGTTGCGTGCTGCAAATCTCGACCACGAGGCCGAACCTCGCCTTTTTCGCAAAGGCAACGCCACTCTCGGCCCTAGACTGGACTTCGGCGAGGGGATCCCCAACCATCAAACAGTTCGTTACTAACTGTTCCCAGCTGTACGCGGAGAATGTCAGATCTCCATTCCGAGAGGCGGCGTCAAACGCCAAACTTATCAGGTTGCGGGCGGTCGCAGGATGTTTCGTCCACGGTGTGAGAGTTGCGAAGGAGAGGTAGGTTCTGGCCCGGTAACGCACAAGGCCACGCTTTTCGACTAAATCAAAACCAAGCTGACCGAAGCGATAGCCATCTTTGTAGTTGTTAAACCGTGGCCCTGCAAACATTGCGAACCACACATAACCGAAACAAGAAGCATCACAATTTCCATGTTCAAGGCTCAGGCTGACGATGCGGCAAACCACGAGTGACGATAAATTCTCGTCGTAGAAGATTGCGGGATGGACAATTTCCGTGAAAACATCCAGCGTGTCAAGCACACCGGAGTTTGTCATCAAGGGCAAGGCGAAGAGCTCTTCAATCTGTCGGCTTCCAACTAAAGTCCAGACCCGTCTATATTCTCGTAGGACCTCCTCGCGGGTCGGATGCCGCGACCAAACGGTACCGATACGCTCGAGGTATTCGAGGAAAACGTCGACGCACAGATCACTCTGGTCCAAAGCCGTGTAGAGAGTGAGCCGCAAACGCGTCACCACAGCGAAATCGTGTTGGTTTCTAGAGCGTTGCGCCAGCATCGTCAAACGAGTTTCAGCCGACGCCATATCTGCCGTCAGTAACTCGCACTCGGCAGTCAGACATTCGATGGAGAAAACAAGCTCGTGGTTCCGTTCCCATGTAGCTTCGGTCAATAGCGATCGGGCGGTACTCAGATAACTTAGAGCTGAGACATATGCAGTCCCGACCTTCGCGCGCCTGGCTGCAATGAGATTTAGCTCCGCCGCCCGCTCGCGTCCTGCGCTGGAGGTGATGAGGTGAGAGCCGCGGTTCAACTGATTGAGGATTTCGAATATTGACTCTTCCAGATTGGCGGCGGGGAGTTTCTCGCTGAGAAGAGTGCCGATTCGCAGGTGCGTCTCAGGACGTTGTTCTTGCGGAATCAAGGAATAGGCTGCCTCCTGGACTCGATCATGCAGAAATCGATATGAGTTTTCCGAACGGTAAACGAGGCCAGTCCGCACTGCCTCCCAAAGCTGGTCGTGCATTTCGTCAATCGAATCGCGATACAACATCCGTAGAACGCCAAATTCCGCAATATTCCCAAGACATGCAAACTGTTGGAGAGCATCTTGGGTTGCAACGGAGAGGCGATTCAACTTGCCCACCATGAGGTCCACTACGTTGTCGGTGTAGCCTTTGGCGTGAATCTGATCTAATTCCCAAGACCATCGGCCGTGATCGTAATCAAACGTAAGTAGGTTCTCATCGGCAAGTGCCGAAATGAACTGGATGGCGAAGAATGGGTTTCCAGTTGTCTTGGTGTGTATCAAGTCGGCAAGGGGTGCGCTGCGCGCGGGCTCACAATGCAACGAATCCGCCAGCATTTGGCTCAAATCTTCGCGGCCTAAGGGCGTAAGCACAATCTCTTGCACGAGCCCACCGGCCTCACGGATTGCGTGCAACTTGTGGATCAACGGATGGGTAGGATTGACTTCGTTTTCGCGGTAAGCCCCGACCAACAGCAAGTGTTTCAGATCGGTCCGGATCAACAAATGTTCGAGCAAATCGAGGGTTGCCGCATCAAGCCATTGCAGATCGTCGAGGAACAGTGCAAGCGGATGTTCGGGCCGCGCGAAGACACCAATAAACCTTCGAAATATCAGTTGGAAGCGTGCTTCCGCGTCCAGAGGCGGAAGTTCAGGAACCGGCGGCTGTTCTCCGACGATGTGCTTTAATTCCGGGACAAGATCAACGATGAGCCTGCCGTTCGGATCTATTGCTTCGCGAATGGCCGTCTGCCACATGCCTAGCTCTTCATCGCTCTTGGTCAGAAGCGGCCGAAGAAGGTTCTGAAAGGCCTGCGCAAGCGTGGCATAGGGTATGTCGCGCTTGTACTGGTCGAACTTGCCTGACGCAAATAGGCCACGAGGCGGAACAAGGGATTTGTGTAGCTCATTGACAACAGCCGACTTTCCGATGCCCGAGTATCCGGAGACAAGGACTAATTCCGGTCTTCCGCCGGCAACAACACGATCAAACGCCGCAGTCAGAACATCAACTTCGCGTTCCCTCCCGTACAGCTTCTCCGGTATCAGCAAGCGGTCCGACAAATCGTCCGCACCTAATGGGAACGGTTCGATGCGACCCTGCCACTGCCACTCGACCAAGCATCTCCGAAGATCGGATTCCAATCCCGCGGCGGTTTGATACCGATCTTCCGCGTTCTTAGCGAGGAGCCTCATGGTGATCGCGGACAGCAGCTTGGGGGCGCCGCAGCGCTCGATAGGAGCTAAAGGTTGACGGGCAATATGGCAGTGCACCCATTCCAAAGGGTCCGCAGCAACGAACGGAAGCACTCCCGTCAGCATCTGGTACAAAACGACGCCTAAAGAGTAGAGATCGCTTCGGGTATCAGTCGACCGATTCATGCGCCCAGTTTGTTCGGGCGACATGTAGGCGAGAGTTCCGGCAACCATCTCGGATAGCGCAGGGCCCTGTCGCTCGCGTGGCAGTCGGGATGCTTTGCCAAAGCCGGTGAGCCACACGTTGCCCGCGTCGTCGGCGAGCACGTTCTCAGGCTTGATATCTCTGTGTATGAGACAGCGCCGATGGAGGTGGGCTAGCGCCGACGTAATGCCAATGGCGAGACGCAGAAATCTGGTGAGATCGAGTGGCTGGCTCCCATGCCGCTGAAGAATAATGTCGAGGGGATCACCTCCGGGGTCCGCGATCACAAGGATGGTCCGCCCTTGGTCACGCGTGAGCGCGATAGGCTTGGCCGCCCACGCAGGCTCGAGCTCGGCTGCGAGCGAATATTCGTACTCGAGGCGTCGCAGGCTTTGGGGCTGCGGTTCTTCAGCGGCGGGAGCTACTACCAGAACAGGCGTTGCGTCGTTTCGCTGCTGGCCACGGTAAAGCGTGAACTCCGCCCCATCGCGGATCGTGTCCAACACGTATTCGAAAGGCTCTTCTAAAAAGCGCACGAAACGTGCCTTCCCCATTTCCGAGAAAGCGGCCAAGACCATTCTCGTGTGCGGAGCGATCGTGCGGAATAGCGATTTGAGAGATGCTTCCTGCCGTCCGTTTTAATCGAGGAGGTGCGACCGCTTGAGTCGCATCGCGTGACGTTCCGGATCTTCTCCGCTGAATTCTCAAGAAGTTTGGGCTTGGAATCAGCGAGAGTTCTGGCAAAAGCTAACAGTGCGTGATTCTCCTTTTTATATCCGGATATGCTTCGTTATAACGCCGCTGTTCCTCAGTGCAGAGGATCGATTCTCGCCGGACATAAATTGAGGGGCTGGCGCGTATTCGACGGTGCATGACCGCGCTCCCCCGAATCCATTCTACTTATGAACTGCCGTTATGGGGATCCGCCGATCTCGACGAACCATCGAGAGGGCTCGTACGATTCTGATGTGCTTCACGATTGTGAACGAGATTCTGTTGTGGGTTAAGCGCTGTGAGCAGTTTTACAAAGCTCGGGCGAAGCGCCGCGACTGGTACATCCGCCCAACAGATGCGGTCCCTGGAACGTCCGAAGGATTCGCAAACGGAAACAGCGGATCAGCCAAAAGATTGCGAGGAAGGTTTGGCGAGTAGCCATGCACTATAGAACACTTGTTTCTTCGATTAAGCGGCCCTCGCTGAATCGCGCATAATCGAGCATTCGCGCGTCGATCAACTCCGTTGCACCTTTCAGAATCAGATCCGCCATGATCATTCCGGTCGCGGGCGAATGCATCACTCCATGTCCGCTAAATCCCGCAGCGACCCAAAATCCTTCGATGCCGGGCACCTTTCCCAGAATTGGATGGTAATCTGGCGTCATCTCGTATAGTCCTGCCCAGCCCCGCGCGGGATTTACTTGTGCTTCCTCCAGCACAGGAAACCGGTGCGCACCGCGGGTCAGTATTTTTTCAACAAAAGCTAGGTCGAAGCCCGTATCAAAGCCCGGCTTTTCTTCGGGATCGTTCCACGCCATGAGTAAGCGCAGCCCCTCGGGTCTGAAATGAAATCCGGTAGCCATATCGACGGTCATCGGTGCTGCGTGAGAGATCTTATTAAACGGTTCCGTCGGCACCAGCATGCGACGCAACGGTCGAACCGGTAGCTCAGCGTCAGCGAGTTTGCCAACCTCCCCGGACCAGGCTCCTGCCGCGCAGATTACAGTCCGAGTTGCAATCGTCCCTTGTGTCGACCTTACTGCAGAGATGCCCTTCGCGTCACGCTCAATACCCGTGACCAAAGCGTTGCAAACGATTTTCGCGCCCTGATCCGACGCGCGCAATGCAAACCCCGTCATGACGCTGTGTGGATCAACGAATCCGTCGGTCGAGCAGAACGCGCCGCCAATAACATCGTCTGAGCGTACCTGCGGAACCATTTCGGCAATCTCTTTAGGCGTTATAAGTCGCACCGTTGTTAGCCCGGCTGCGATCTGAGTTGCGTAATTCGTACGCAGGTAGCTGATGTGCTGAGGCTCAGTTGCAATGAACAGGTATCCCTGCGAGCGAAACCCAGACGGATGCCCCACGATTTGCTCAAAATTGCGGAAAAACGGTATAGAGGATAGCGACATTCGAATACTGACCTCGGTCGAGAACTGGGCCCGCACGCCACCCATGCTCTTTCCCGTTGACCCCCTACCCTGGTGGCTTTCCCGCTCCAGAACGACAACACTATGGCATCCACCTGTGGTCAGCTGATAAGCGATGCTCGAGCCAATAATGCCGCCTCCAATAATGACGACATCTGCCGAAGTTTTCACGCCAGATCAGTGTAACGTCCGGAGGTTGAACTGAATAACCATCATCGTATTGGCAACCGACCATGGCGAATACTGCGCAGCGTCGTTAGGGAGAGGCTTTACACATACTGCCCATCGTCGTCGATCCGAGCGACCGGTCTAATGACGGCACGCACAATAACAAGCGGTGGTGTGGTCCAGAAAGAATTTACGAGTACTTCACCATACACGGAGAACGAGCTGATTCGCACTCTCATCCGCCCTGCAACGTATTCGGACACGAGCGTTCCGCGGGTAGTATTTCAGTGGATCCCCGCTCGCAATTTTTGTACAGCAATCGCGAGGTGACCCTTTCGACCCTCGAAGGGGCGTGCCGGACGATATGGTCCACTAGTGAGCCTAAGCCCGGGTACTAACTTCCGCTGGTACAGCCAGTACCCATTAATGATGTGCAATCAAGTTGTAAGGGCATTACACTAGGCTGACTTCTTAAGATGGGTTGCCGAATAACAGGCAATTAGTTCGGTGACAGAAAGGCCCGCTATATGTGTAGCTTCGATTCAAAAGATAACAGTGCTCAAGTTATTGGGAATCCGTCGCAACCCGTCCCCGATCTAGTCAGCGGCTCGCAGCCCGTTTTGGCAAAGCGCCGACGGTTCCTGCAGATTGCCTTGGGGAGCACAGTTGGTGGATTGGTGACGTCGACGGCAATGGATCTTCTGAATGCCAGCCCAGCTATGGCTCAAGCGTCACCTGTTCCGGCAACTTCACTCACGCCCAGAATGGCGCTTAGGGAATTAGTTCGTGGCAATAGGCGCTTCGTGGCTGTAAGAATGAGATCGTTCGAAGTGGACCTTGCGATCTTAAGGAATCATACAAGTGAACAACAGCAGCCGTTCGCGGCAATATTATCGTGTGCTGATTCCCGGGTGCCTGTAGAACTGGTTTTCGACCAGAGCATCGGCCAGATTTTTGTGGCGCGTGTCGCCGGCAATGTGACGACGGCGGAAAACATCGCCAGCCTAGAATACGGTACAGCAGTCTTGGGCGCGAAAGTCCTCCTAGTGATGGGGCACGGTATGTGCGGTGCAGTCCAGGCCGCGATAGACGGCAAAGAGGCTCCCGGACAGATCAGTGCTCTCTATTCGCACCTTCAGCCCGCCATCGACGAGGCTGGACCCGACGTGAACGCCACGGCCAAGGTAAACGCCAGGCTGCAGGCGGACTTGCTTCGCAAGGCATCGCCCGTTCTCTCCGGCTTGATAAAAGAAGAAAAGCTCCTGGTGCTATCGGCCTTCTATAACATCGCTTCGGGCGAGGTCACTTTCCTGGATCGAGACGTGGACATAAGTGACTGAGAGTGATAGAACGAGTAAGGGCTGACGAGAGCTCTCACTTACGAGGGCTTTTTAGGCGAGAGTGTGATCTCGATCTTCTACGGAAGCAAGCGGTTTTTCTTTTCCTTCGGGATCGAGGACGCTGAATGTTGGCCGTACGCCGTCGTTCGATTTACGCTCCATCTCGCGAACAAACGCCGCGACTTCCTTTTCTGAATCAAAAGCCCTCTCTATAATCTGACCCGGGCAGCTCAATTGCACAGTCCACTTCTTCAGGAACATATTTCAACGGTTAGAGTCGTACGCCCAACATTCCGGCATTCAGAAAGATTTCGGTAACTGGCGTCTTGACGAGAGCGAACGATCTGACTCCTTCGTCTACTGTCAATGCTACTGGGATTCAGGCATGTCGGCTGGAACTGTTCAAGTAGCGCCGGTCCATTTCAAGCAGGGGCGAAGGTTACGCTTCCGCTGAGAAGTGGCGGACCTCCCGCCAGACCGGCCGATCCTGCAGGAGATCGTCTCGAAAAGCGGAAAGCGCCGCCGTCGGTGCTGGCTGGCGAGGTGAGCGAAAGAGACAGATTCGCGTCTCGCCGACTTCTCGTCCAAACGAATCACTCTATGCGTCGCCCTCGGGGCTGATTTATCGGTTTCTCTTTCCCAAAACCTGAATTCTGACGGGAACGGGTGAGAGCGCCTAAGCTTCGCCAAGGCTGCTCGGCAGGCTTTCCGAATCGCAAATGATGGGCGCGTCACGAGCGGCACTCCACAAAGGAGCCTCTCGCTAGCTGGGACGCTGACGACAACCGTACCTGTCGTTCCGTATCTGGCTTGCATTTCTACGGAATGCCGACTTCTCATCAACTTGCATTCTAACGCCGAGCCGTCTTGCAGGTTCTATCGTGGAAGAACAAGAGAGTTCGTGCGGTGCAAGCGAACTTAGCCGCCATTTGCTGGTTGATCCTTCCAGCCCATCTCAACTTGAATCGGCGGCATACCGACAATCTCGTAGGTTCCCGACGCGATTCCCATGTTTGCAGCTTCAAAGCCTGAGAGGATCTCTCGGCTGATGCAGTCTTTCAGCCCGCGAATGTCGTGGGTTGCGCAGAGGAAGCGTACAGTCAGTTCGACCCAGTTGTCTGTGATGCGCAGGAACACGCGCTCGTGAACGTCGGAAGCTTCAATGAAGAATCGTCCTTTCAGTCGCTCGAGCTCCGGTTGAGCAAGATTAGCGATATCTGTCTTGTTGCGCCTTACTGCCTCAAGGATAATTTGCTCAGCACGGTGTCGATCATCTTTGAACGAGATGGGTAAATGTATCTCTTCCCAGATGTAAGGAAACTCGTGAGTGTAGTTATAGACCGGCTCCTCGAAAATCTTTGCGTTCGAGATAGTGACGATGCGGCCGGAATACTGCCTGCTCATCACCCACATGTCCGGGTCTTGGCTCTGGACGGAAGGCGGTTCGCCCATCTCCATGATGACGGTTTGGATAAAGTTTAGGGTAATCACATCTCCTCGCACGCCGCCCATGCTGATGCGATCCCCCACATTGAACGTCTTTCCGCGGAGGATCACAAAGTATCCGGCGAAGCTGGTGACCACTTTCTGAAGGGCAAACGCCAAACCGGCCCCAAGTAAACCGACGCCGGTCGCCAGTCTTGTTGGATTATCGAACCAAATGGAGACAAACCCAACCAAGCCCAACAGAAAAGTGACGAGGCTGATGCCTTGGCGTGTCCAAAACGCGGTCTTCTGGCGTGATCCACCTACCCTTTGCGCGATTGCGCGCAGGCCTTTGCTGATGAGGTACAAGAACAGGAAGAGAACGATGGTAAAGATCAGCTTATGTGCATTAACTGCACCAAAGCCAAGAAGCTTTACTCCGCCGATTTGCACAATGTGATTCGGGCCGACAAGTTGAACGAAGTTGTCTAGCATGAGCTGGTACGGTCATTAGAGGCTGGAATGGCCGAAACGCTACCTGCCGAGTGGGACCTAGCGCCTGACCCATTTGGCTGAGGCAAACTCCATTCCCGCTCTTGTCCAAGTTGACGGAAAGTCGTTCATGTCGGAAGGTGAATCGATCACTCGCGAACAGTGGGGAGGTGAATCGATGAAACCGAGCGAGATACCAAGCTGACGAGAAATCCGTATCCCGCGGATGTGATGCCTCGCCCTGCATAGATCGGCGCTGAAGCTAGCGCTCTATCAGAGGTGAGCTACGGACGACCGCTGATACGGAGCAGAACTGACGGCTGCTCACTTTCGATAGAGGCTGTCGACGCGACTGTAAAACGACACCACGCTGGGCTCGGTGGCCCTCATCACCGCTCCAACGCGCGACGGCCTATCGAGTCCCAGCGGCAGATCGCAGCCCCTGCGCGTCTCCGTCTTATCAGCGACTTCGTTCGAACAGCAACTCACTTAAGGAACCCCGTCCGAGAAGGAGCGATGTCGTGTCCTCGATACAAAAGAACAACGTGGTACGGCAACCTTATGGGCAGTGTGCCGCCGCATGTGGAATACACGCGCGTTTATCCCTTTCGCAAACGCGTCCGCCTTTCGTCAAACATTGCTCACTCGCACCTCAACGCAGCCGCCGGGTCGATTCGCAGAGCGCGACGCGCCGGAATGTAACCCGCGATGATTGATACCCCGAGCAAAATAAGAGGTACGGCGGTAAACGTCAGCGGATCCACAGCCGAAACTCTGTAAAGCTGAGCAGTCATCAAACGCGTGACCAGAAATGCGAAACCAACACCAACGCCGAGACCGACTAGCGCGATCTTTGCTCCATACCCCAAGATCAGTCGCAAAATCTCGCGCGGTTGCGCCCCGAGCGCAACGCGAACTCCGATCTCGCGTGCACGCTGGGCCACTGCATACGACACAACACCAAAGATGCCGGCTGCGGCAAGGACCAACGCTAATGCGCTGAACGCCCCGAGGAGGACGGTACGGAATCGCTCGGGCGAGGTAGATTGGTCCAGCGTATCTCGGAAAGACTGAACATCGGTGACCGGCAGATTCTTGTCTAGTGTGTGAACGGTCCGCCGTATCGATGCCGCAACCTCGGCCGTGCCGAGCGAACTCCTTACCACAAGCTCGCCTCCGTTAAGCGGCTCTTGCGAAAACGGCACATACATGATGGGGCCCGGGTCTCGGCTGAGCGCCACGTTTCGCACGTCACCCACGACACCGACAATCTGTCGCGACACGTCACCGTTCGGTGGAAATCCGAATTTCATGTGTCTGCTGATTGGATCTTGCCCGGGGAAGTAACGGCGGGCCAGAGCGTTGCTGATGATCGCGACCTTGGGATTAGATTCGGAGTCCTGTCGTGAGAAGAGTCGCCCTGCCAGTAGTGGAATCCTGAGCACGCGAAAGAATTCGGGACTGACGGTGGCATAATCGGCAACGGTCGGCTTGCCGCGATCGACCGGAGGACCTCCCACGATGCTGAACTCGAAGGTAGCTTGGCCCTGGCGATCCATGGGCAGCGGAGCGGCTATAGCTGAATCCTGCAACCCGGGTTGCGCATGAACGCGAGCCAGCAACTCGTCACAGAATGTCGCCCATTGCCGCGGGTCCGAGTATTCGAAGCGGGGAAGCGAAACTTCCGCTGTAGTGACATTCTGCGGGTCGAAGCCAGGGTTCACGGACGTGACCAAAGCAAAACTGCGGATGAGAAGTCCGCCGGCAGTCAGCAGCAACGTCGCCAAGGCGATTTCTCCGGCGACGAGAGCGTTCCGGATACGTTGTCCCTGCCGCTCGCCCGTGCGCTGCCCGCCCTCACGTATATCCGTCTGCAAATTAGACGCTGTAGCTATGAGTGCCGGCGCGAGCCCGAACGTTAACGCGGCAAGCAAAGACAACAATAACGCGAACATCAGCACTGGACCCTCCACATGAATCGAACGGATCTGGGTTATGCCGGCGGGTACGAACGATTGCATTGTCGAAACTGCAACGAACGCAAGCAGCACGCCGCAAAATCCACCCAGGAGCGCCAACAATAGGCTCTCTGTGAGCAGTTGCTGAACGATCCGGGCGCGCGAAGCCCCCAGTGCAACGCGCAGCGCGATTTCGCTCGCTCGTGTTGTCGCTTTCGAGAGCAGCAGATTCGCGATGTTGGCGCAGGCCATAAGCAGCAGGAGGCCGACGGCGCCTAGCAAAATCAGCAAGACCGGCCGTACATTGCCCACCACCTCTTCGCGATAAGGCCTGATCCGAATGGCTAAATCTGAGTCTTCGGCAGGAAACTCCTTTGCGAGCTGCGTGCCTAGAACTGTCAGTCCAGCTTCGGCTTGCGCCGGAGAAACCCCCGCTTTGAGTCGGCCGATCGCGGCGAGCAGACGTACACGAGGCTGCTTTGTGAGCGGTCCGAAAAGAGGATCTTGAAGGACAGAGATCCATACGTCCTGTCGGGGAGCTCCGTCAGGATACGTGAAACGGGCGGGCAAGATTCCGACAACCGTGAACGGCCGCCTTTCGAGATCGATCGAACGACCGATAATCGACGGATCGGAAGCGAAGCGGTTACGCCACAAACTCTCGCTCAGAACAGCTACGGCACGCGATCCTTGGCTGCCATCTTCGGGAAGTAATGTGCGCCCTGCCAGAGCTTTTACCTTCAGCACCGCAAAGATCTCCGGCGTCACGTCCGCGGTGTTCACCACCGACGGCTCACCGGCGCCGGTGAGCGTTAGGGTATGGAACGCATTGGCGGCAATCTCGCTAAATACCCGGTTGTGCTTCCGATACTCAATGAAATCGCGATAAGAGATGCCGGACAACGCGTCTCGCCGGTTTTGCGGGACATTGAACATGAAGGCAAGCTCGTTCGAGTTTGGATACGGAAACGATCGGAGAAGAACCGCGTTGGCGATACTGAAAATCGCAGCATTCGCGCCGATGCCCAATGCAAGCGTAAGTATTGCTACCGCGCTGAAGCCGGGCGACTTTCGCAACATGCGTACCCCGAACTGCAGGTCACGCGCCCATTCTTCCAAACGCGTTACTCCCCGCGCATCGCGGCACTCCTCTTTGGTTTGCTCAAGTGCACCGAATGTTCGTGCTGCCATGACGCGGGCTTCGGCCTCGCTCATACCGTCCGCTATAGCCTGCTTTGTGAGCTCCTTGAGATGAATCTCAAACTCACACCCAAGTTCCGCCTCCGCGCGAGACCGGCGAATGATTGAACCGGCCCGCCTTTGCAAGATCCGAATAATCCGCATACATTCCCCATCAGGCTTTCTGTATCAGAAGCTGAACGCCCGATGAAAGGCGGCTCCAGGTCTTGAGTTCACGTTCCAGTTGTTTGCGCCCGTCCGAGGTCAACGAATAAACCTTCGCGGGTCGTCCCAAGTCCGAGTCCTCCCACTTTGCGGAAATCCAGCCTTGATTCTCGAGCCGGTGTAGTGCCGGGTACAAAGACCCCTGCCCGACCGACAAAGCTTCTTCCGAGAGCGCTTGGATTCGTTTGGCGATTCCCCAACCATGAAGCGATTTGCGCGCGATGGTTTTGAGGATCAGAAGGTCGAGTGTTCCCTGAAGCAAATCTGAAGGTTTGGGCATAGTGGCGATACAATACTATGAACATCGACAACTATACATCGACTGTCGACAATTCGCAAGTCACCCCAACCGTCGAGCGTTACCGAACCCTTCCTGACTATTCGCGGCAGTCCGAAGTGACCGCACCTGCGCGATCCGACACAGTGTCAAGTTGGGCCTTGCCTAAATATAGGCAGCCGGTCTATCGTCTCCGGAGCCTCTGCCGAATGCCCATTCGATCATAGCGGTACCTCTCGTCGCCACATCTCATCGTTGTGCCCGGCGGCTCTCTCGCTCATCACGACATCTGCATTCGCATTGCGCAACGCGGCCGCCCATCGAGCAGCATTTTCAAGGAAGAAAGGTTCCCTCGTGCCCGCCACGAGGTAAGCGCGAGGCAATCGACTCGGCATCGTGTCAGGTGCCCGGTAGCCTGCGCCAGGAGAGGCGAGAAGATCACGGCGTAGAACTCGGGGTGGCGAATTACCAGAGCAAGCGCGAGTTCTCCACCTGCCGAAACACCAAAGACGGCTGTGCGCTCAACGGATAGCTTCAGGCTGAAACGCGATCGCGCCCACGCCGCGACGCCGTGAGCAAAAAACCTCTCGTGTGCGGCGAACCGTTTGGGTTCGAACTTGGGTGAGTACTCGTGTAGGCGCAGGGTCTCGTCAGCAGAACGGTGAACGCCGACGATGACAGTAGGAGGCGCTGCCGAGATTTCAAGAGACCTTGCCCACTGGGAGATCATCTGAGCGTCCCCAGCGAACACGATCCCCTTCGGCGGAACGGGAGGCATGTAAACCGTGACCTGCCGTCCATCGTCGTAATCGAACGCTTCAGTAACAAGCTCACCGGACAGCGCATCGGTTTGGGCCGGTTCTGGTCGTGTCTCGAACGGTTCATTCATGCGTCATCGTAATTAAAACCGTCATCTCAATCGATCCGAAGTCTCGCGTCTGGAAGACTGCGTAATCGACAGCAAAAGGGCCAAGTGGCGATTCAAGAAGCAACTTGAAGCCGAACCCGATTACGTGACCGTTCCTGACTAGGCACGAGCTATTTGCTAACGAGCTATGCGTCGAACTGTCAAATCCATCATTTTCTGCGGCGGCCGCTCACCGATGATTATTTCCCCATGCTCAGTCCATTCACCGTTCTCAGTGATGCGCAGCACGGTGGCCGTCTTGAATGCACCGAGTGCAAAGCCCCAAGAGATAGAGTTGCGGCCATCGCCCATTTTGACCTCAGTTTCGAGCCCCCGTCCATCGTTGAAGGCCTGCATCTTATACGTTTCCGTGTCATCGTCGAAGGAAATTAATCCGAGGGCTTGAAGCGAAACCTTCCCGTCGGTCTTGGTTCGACCAACACCTTCGATCATCAGCACAAGTCCGTCAAGTTTAAATTGCGCCGACTCGGTCTGCACCATGTCAACAAATTGGCCAGGTCCCCGTAGAACAGTGGCCTCACCCGACCACTCGCCAACAAGGAAGTCAAGTTTCTTCATCGCGGTCCGTTGCGCCTCAACGTTTGGCGTGTGGGGTGTTTGTGCCATACATGCATCTCCGAGCAGGGCCGCTAGCAAGAAGAGAGACGTGCTGCGGACCATGAAAATATTAGATACCAGCTCCAGCCTGATTCGGATCGGTCGACCCCGACGCGCATTATAGAGTTTCATAATGCTTGATGCACCTGAGCTATCGAGACGGAAAGCTGCGTTTCTCGGGACTGATCTGCTTTCCGATTTGACACAAGCCGGTGGAAATATGCACCATTCAGGGCCAGCAATTGGATCCAACCGAAGCACAGACGCTGAAGAAGAAGCTCAATCAAATCGCGATGGGGTCTTCGAGGTAGCTATCTACATCGATACAACACGTTGCCCAGCAACGCCCGACATATACATCGCGCTTCATTGGCAAGAGAATAGTAGCATTCTCGTAAACAGCGGTACGCGCATAACCTCAACCCTGTCGCTGATAATTCCCTTCCGGTACTGGAAGTACGACACCGGCTATCTGGGCGTGTTCGGACTAGAGTGTAAACATGGTGTTCGGACGAAGTGCAGGGAGCCAAGTATCTCTCCAACGAAGTGATGGCCGCTCTCTGATCTTCACTTATTAGCAACATGGAAAAAGTGCAATCAATAATTCCGAGTTCTCGAAAACGAATTTGGGCGGTCGGAGCGCTGCTCGGCTTTATGCTTGGTCACGCCGAGATTGCTGTTTGTCAAGCTTCTCCACCTGAGCAGGCACCAGCGTCTCCGGGAGTGCAGACACCGGGAGCTCAGAACGTTCCACCACCCAATCAACCGGCACATAGAGGCCAATTTGTTCCGGGACAGAAGCGTGCGCCAGGAGACCCGGCGCAGATTGCCCGCGGCAAAACTCTGTACTCCATTAATTGCCGAGGTTGTCATGGAGCGGACTTGCGAGGAGGCGATCTGGGTGGTCCGAATCTGCTGCGTTCTCAGGTGGCCTTGAGCGATCTCAATGGCGAAGCCATTATCCCAATTATTCACGGGGCCCGCCAAAACATGGGAATGCCGGCCATCGGACTGGATGACGCAGATGCGCAGGCCGTTGCCGCTTACGTGCGGAGTGTGGTTGGAACTATTCAAGGGCAAGGTGCGCCGCCTTCAACCGGCCAGGAAGTTCCTAGCATTCTGGTCGGCGACGCAAAGGAAGGAAAGGCGTTCTTTGCGGCCAAGTGTAGCGGCTGTCACTCAGCCACAGGTGACTTAAACCATCTCGCCAGCAAGTTTACTGATCCGAAGCGGGTCCAGAACGCCTGGCTTTCTGGGGGAACACCTGAGGAGGAGGATGACCAGTCCGGGCCTCGCGCAGTTACTGCTCAAATCAACCTTCCCAGGGGAGAGACCATCGACGGCAAACTCGTTCGGCAAGACGAGTTCATGATCACCCTGCAGCTTGCGGACGGCTCGCAACGCACATTTCGTCGAAATGGAGCATCGCCCGCGGTTGTCGTGCACGACCCCTTAAAGCCTCATCGCGATCTACTGTCGAAATACAGCGATAAGGATATTCACGACGTGACCGCTTATTTGGAGACTTTGAAGTGAAAATCAATCGAGTTCTGTTGGCATCACTGTTGCTATCACCTGTTCTCTCCCTGGCACAAGGCGGGGGTGTCACCCAATTCGACCTCCTGAAGCCGCTCAAAGATTCTTGGCCCACCTATAACGGAGACTATTCGGGTAAGCGATACAGTGCACTCACCCAAGTAAACCGCTCCAACGTCCAACACCTCACGCTGGCATGGATGACACGTATGACACCGGGCATCGACAAGCCAGAAAATCTTGGAAGGCATGCTCGGACGGCTGCACCGGTCATTGTGGGAGGTGAGGGTCCCGGAGACATGGCGATTCGAGGCGGCCGTATCAAAGCATCCGTCCTTGAAGTGGATGGCACGTTGTATTTCACAATGCCTGATAACGCGTGGGCGGTAGATGCGCGCGACGGGCATGAACTCTGGCATTATTTTTGGAAAACCAAAGGCGGCACCCACATCGGCAACCGCGGCTTAGGGATGTGGAATGACTATCTCTACATGGAGACCCCCGATGACTATCTCGTTTCGCTCGAGGCCAAGACCGGGAAAGAGCGCTGGCATAAACTAATCGCCAACGTGGATGACGGCTATTTTTCCACACCCGCCCCGGTCGTCGTTGGAAATCACGTCTTAGTGGGAATGGGCAATGATATCGACTCTCCCGGTTATTTGCAGTCCTTCGACCCCCTAACAGGCGACCTGCAATGGAAGCACTACACCGTCCCGATGCAGAAGGGCGATCCGGGTTTGGACACCTGGAAAAGCCTGGATGCCGCACAGCACGGCGGAGCGCAGACCTGGATGCCCGGAGCTTACGATCCTCAGACGAACCTTTATATCTTCGGCACCGGTAACCCGACCCCGGCTTTCACGAACGGTACGCGCGGCGAAGGTGTCAATCTCTATACCTGCTCATTGATTGCCGTCAAAGTGGATACCGGCAAAATGGCTTGGTATTACCAGACGTCACCGCACGATATGCACGACTACGATTCCGCTCAAACTCCTGTTCTAGTCGATGCCATGTTTGGCGGCCGAATGCGGAAACTAGCCTTGACGGCATCTCGCAACGGCTACTACTTCACCATCGATCGCGTAACGGGTGAACACCTCGTCACCCGCAAGTGGGGTGAACTAACCAACTGGGCGAATGGCTTAAACGAATCCGCCGGACCGAAACTCGATCCCGAAAAAAACGCTACGGTCGGCGGCTCGCTTGTCTCCCCGAACTCAGATGGAACTGTCAATTGGGAACCGCCTGCGTTTTCTCCCGAAACAGGTCTACTTTACGTAGCCGAACACGACACGTTCTCCGAATTCTATTTGACTGATGTGGACCCTCGGGGGTCGATGGGTCTGGGCGGTAAGGAGGAAGCGGAAATCGGATCAGGTGGAACGTATTTGACCGCTATCGATTACAAGACGGGTAAAGTCGCCTGGAGACATCCGTATTACAGCTCAAGCGGCGGCGGTGGCGGTTTATTGACCACGGCCGGCGGTCTAATCTTCGGGGGAGACGGTGCGGGAAGCTTGGTCGCCAGCGACGCGGCTACGGGAAAATCTCTGTGGAACACGCGAATCGGAAACGTTTCGAATGCGCCACAAACTTTCATGCTTGACGGTCACCAATATGTGATTGCCGCGACGGGCGATACTCTTTGGGCGTTCGTGATGAACTAAGTGATGTGTGCCGAGAAGGAGGATTTGGTTCGCCTTGAAGTGACATGTAAACCGAGCTCAGCACACGCTGTACTTTCTACCGCGATCCTGGTGAGAAGAGTTGCAAGGGCCCCGGTCGCCTTGCTGACCGAAGCGCGCTCACCACTGATAGAGATTTCTGTATGGGCGTTGCTGTTTCCGGCGATCTCGGGAGCGAGCCGTTCTGTAACGAGCTTGTTGACAGTATCAACGATAGGTCCTGCAGCCCCGGCCGTAAGTTAGCTTGCGACGCATCCGGGAATGAACGCGGGAGGTTGGGCTAAGCGACCGGTTGGATGTTTTGGTTCACGCGAAAGAAGTTGGTGGGATCGTATTTAGCCTTAATCGCAGCGAGGCGGTTGTAATTACCTCGGTATGTCGCCCGAATCCGGTCCTCTCCTTCCTCCATCATGAAATTCAGATAAGCGCCTCCTGCGCCGAACGGATGCAGGGCATCGTAATAAGCTCGAGCCCATTCGGTGATCTTTCCGCAGTTCGCCGGATCGGGGTCCACCCCTACGATCACCTCACTCCAAACCGCATCGCGATAACTGAATGCCGTATCCGCTTGTCCGATCCGATTTGTCTTTCCGTTCACCGGGTACAAGTGCATTGTCGATTGCCAAGTCGGCAGGGCCGACCCGTGTTCGAGGTGCTTCTCGATTGCGGCGTCACTGAGATCCCGGAAGAAATCAGCTTTCCAATACCATTGCAGCCCTGCAGGATAGATGCCGTCGAACATCCCTTGCAGCATCGGAAACGGCATGGGCGCAAAGAACTCGAAAACGGGCGGACGATACGTGCGAATGGTTTCTAGTATCGTATTGGCCTGTTCCATCGACCCCTGGTAACACCAAACGATCGCGCACATCTTCCGCAAGTGCAACTCCTCGGGGAAGGGCGGTCCTGGCGGTACGCTCATCATTGCGAAGAATCCGTTCATTTCTTCCGGTGCCTGCGTGATGAATTCCCGATACCACTTCATCACGTCCGCAGCGTCCTCCAGATTCCAGAGCATTGGACCGGCGCACACCGTATGAACCGGGTGCGCCCGAAAGAGGAAGGACGTCACGATACCGAAGTTCCCTCCGCCACCGCGCACGGCCCAGAATAGGTCCGGATTTGTTTCGGCGTTCGCGATCACGTAGCTACCGTCCGCAAGTACCATATCCACTGACAGCAGGCTGTCGATCGTCAAGCCATACTTTCTGGTTAGGTGCCCCATGCCTCCTCCCAGGGTCAGCCCGGCAACTCCAGTGCTCGCTATGATGCCAGACGGCACCGCCAAACCGAACGCGTGTGTCGCACGATCTACGTCGCTCCACTTACAACCCGCACCAACCAGCACCGTGCGCGCTGAAGGATCGATCCTCACATAATTAATGGGGGATAGATCGATTACTACGCCGTCGTCGCAAACCCCCAGACCGGCCGCGTTATGACCTCCACCGCGGACGGACACGCGCAGACCGTTTGCTTCAGACATCAGTACGGCAGCCATCACATCCGACACACCGGTACATTTGACGATCAGCCTCGGCCTGCGATCGATCATCCCGTTGTAGACCTTTCTGGCTTCTTCGTAGCCCCCTTCGCCGGGTTCGAGCACAGTCCCGCGGAACTGAGTGCGAAAGTCGGTAATCGCTTGCTGCATGGACATAACTACCCTCGTCTCCGTTCTACAAGCGCCAAGACATTAGCGGCCTTTGACGAATCATGGCCGAGCTTCGTAAACGATATCGAAAGGTGCTTCGGTAGATTTATAAAAGCATTGACTTTGTTCGCGTCAATGGGGGGAATTTGTGCTGTACTCATTTGGATCATTTCCTTTCTTAAACTCTTTTTCGCTGCAGCGGAGACCCCTCTTGGTCCGGCGAGCAGATGGAGAGGTCTGCCGTTGTTTGGCGACGACCGCGGGCTACGGGGTGGTCTTGCCGACGAATGACTGGCAAGAAACGTCAGGGTGCCAGTTTACGAATGCGCCCTTGGGATTCTCCTTCCACGCCCAGACGTGCAGCGTGTAGAAGGCCTTGAGCCCGAAGCGATTAGGGGTAGGGAAGTAGTGAAAGATCTGTCCCATGAGCTGCGGCGTAACGCCCCGATGGGTTGCATCCCACGCTTCGGCAAGCACCAGGTAATCGGCGCCCGTCAGCTTCAATCGTCCGTTTGGCTGCGCCTCGTAAAGTATGATCTGGGGATGTGTGGGGTCCACCATGCCGGCGCCCACTAGCGCGTCATTGACATAATGCAGGCCCATTGCCCCAAAGTGGTCTCCGCTCACGCAACCGAATTGGAGGTGATACCCCTCGTATTCGGCCTGCTTCACATCTTGGAAGCGTTCGGTTGATTCGCGAACGAGCTTGAGAAGAGCACTCTGCTGGCTCTGTTGCTCCTGGGTAAGCTCTTCATTTTGATGGGTCATAGCGTGCGAGTGATCCTCTTGCGGTAGTGCGCGCGAAGAACAAACGAACAAAAGGACGAGCGCGATAAGGGGATACTGCATTTGGATCGCGAATCGTCTGGCTTTCATATTGATACTGAGAACTTGTCTACTCATTGAACTTGTCTCTTGCTACGGATAGGTACTCTTCTTCGATTGCGGCTTGCTCACGTCCTTTCGGTCCAGGCTTGTTTGTTAAAATCCGCTCTGTAGAGCGATCCTTTCAAGCTTGGCCTCGAAGAAATCTCCGCAATCGAGTGCTAAGCTCGTGGCCCAGCAATTGCAAAGTAACAATCATCAGCACGAGAAGTAACGAAGCAACGCCAAAGAAAAACCAAAATCAGAACGCAAGCTGGCTGACTTAGTGAGGGGGCGCGGTGGACGCGAGGTGCCTAAGTTATAAATTCGGCGAGTTTACACTCGACCTCGTAAGGGCGTGTGTCTTTAAGGCTGGCCAGGAGATTAAGCTCCGCCCCAAAGTTTATGAAGCATTAAAGTACCTGGTGGAACATCCTGGGCAGCTGATCAGCAAGCCGGAGTTGATGCAAGCCGTCTGGCCCGACTCCTTTGTCACGGATGATTCGCTTGTGCAATGTACTCTCGAGTTGCGTCGCGCACTGGATGATCGTAGTCAGCAGCTACTCAAGACGGTACCTCGGCGCGGCTACTTATTCGCTGCGGAAGTGATCAGGGGAACAGCTAAGCCGAGTGCTTCCCACGCAACCGATCCCTTTGATTTGTCCGCCGTTCGTGAGCGAACCAACGCGCAAATTGCGAGGAAACGCCACGATCTGCCGAAGCCGCGTACTTCGCTCATCGGGCGAGAACAAGAGTTGGAAGATACCACCGCCTTACTGCTTCGACGGGATGTTCGGCTTCTAAGCCTCACGGGTCCGGGAGGTGCTGGAAAAACGCGGCTGGCGATCGCTACCGCGTCGGCCCTTGCTAAGCACTTTACGGCCGGTGTTCAATTTGTCGGTTTGGCTTCGATCACGGATCCGGATATGGTCGCGACGGCTCTCGCCGACGCGCTCAAAATCCAGCAGGTCGCCAATCGCACCGTTCCCCAACTCATCGGCGATCAGTTGCGGGATCTGGGGCAATTCTTGCTCTTGTTGGACAACTTCGAACAGGTCCTCCCGGCTGCAACCGTGGTGGCCGAAACATTAGAGGCATGTCCGGGTCTTAAGATCCTGGTCACCAGCCGATCATGCCTGCGCGTCTATGGCGAACAGGAATTCCCCGTTACTGCTCTCCGACAGAATTCGGCTGTCGAATTGTTTGCGCAACGCGCTGCAGCTGTCTGGCCTGATTTTGCAGTTACCACAGAGAATGCGCCTGCGGTTCAAGAGATCTGTTTGCGGCTGGATGGATTGCCGCTGGCGATCGAGCTGGCAGCTGCCCGGACCAAGGTACTGTCGCCCAGGGCCATTCTAGACAGGCTTCAAAGCCGCCTGCAGTTGCTGACCGGCGGTGCGCTTGACTTGCCGGAACGCCAGCGAACTCTGCGCAACACCATTGATTGGAGCCACGGTCTTCTAAATGAGTCCGAGCGGAAGCTTTTTCGGAGACTTTCCGTCTTTCCGGGCGGATGCACTTTGGAGGCAGCGGAAGCGGTCTGCAACACGACTTGCGACCTCGGTATCGAACTATTTGAAGGGCTGTCGTCGCTGGTGGATAAGAATCTGGCTCACCGCGTGGACCGGGCGGATACCGAGCCGCGTTTCGCAATGTTAGAAACGATTCGCGTGTATGCCCTTGAACGCCTCACGGATAGTCGTGAGCAATCTGCGACGCGGCGGGCACACGCGGCGTACTGTCTCGTGTTAGCAGAGGAAGGCAATCCAGATCTGAGCCCCACCGATCGCGCTGACTGGCTGGCGCAATGCGACATCGAGATCGATAACCTCCGTTTCGCGCTGGACTGGCTATTCCAAACGCGGGATTTAGACTGGGGCTTGCGCTTCTGCGTGGCTCTGTTTCGATTCTGGGATATGCGGGAGCATCTGACAGAAGGCCGTAGCCGTTTGGAAACTGTTCTGCGCCTGGCGAGCGGTGAACGCTGTAAGGAACGGGCCAGGGTGTCGCAATTCCTCGGCGCACTGACCACAGCTCAGGGCGACTACGTGGCTGCTGAAAGCTTTCTTCAACAGAGCCTGTTTCTTTACGAACAACTGGGCGACGACTCGGGCATTGCCGTGTCTTTGAACGCCTTGGCTGTATCGGCACGGGATCGGGGCGACTACGCCGTGGCGCAGAACAACTTTGAGCGAAGCCTTGCGCGTTGGCGTATGCTGTCGGATCGGTTGGCAATCGCGCGCTGTCTTCACAACTTGTCCGATGTGGTGAGAGTTTGCGGTGACTACCCACGTGCTCGATGGGCTTCGCGTGAGGCGGCGAAGATTTTTATGGAATTTGGCGACCGCAGTGGTTGCGCTTGGTCTATCAACCAGCAGGGTGACATAGCACGCGCACAAGATGACATGGTTGCGGCGCGAGCACTGTATCAACGTGCCCTTTCAGCTTTCCGCCAGGCTGCGGACCTGTGGGGTACCGCACGGTCCCTGACAGATTTGGCCTATATTGACTGTGCCCACGGAGATCACTTGGCTGCACACGCCGCCTGCCGCGAAGCCCTGCAAATCTTTGCCTGTTTGCGGCATCGGCGTGGTATCGCGCGAGCATTGGAAGCCTCCGCTTGTCTCGCCCTAGCTCGAGGACACGCCGAACGTGCGCTGAAGCTTGCGGCCTTTGCAGCGCGTTTACGCCAGTCAATCGGCGCTCCTCTCCATCAGGAGGAACAATGTAAGTTCGATCGGACGCTGCTCCCCGCCTGGGAATCGCTCAGTCAGGAGCAGAGCAAGCGCGCCTGGGCAGAAGGTTCTGCGATGAGCCTGGAAAACGCTATCCAATACTCACTTGGCGAGTTGGAGCCTGCTATTCCAGCTTCTTAGGATCGAGCAAACGGCGTACCGCTGAAACACGGTCGGCCGGAATGCCTGCCCGTCGGGCGTGATCCCGAATGCTCTCTTCGTCTGGCGCCAGGTAAACGCAGTAGACCTTGTCTTCGGTGACATAGCTGTGCAGCCACTGAATTTGCGGCCCGATTTCCTCCAGCGCCCTCAGCGAATGCAGTGCCATGTCCCGGATCTGCGTCTCTGACATAGTGCCGGCTCCAGGAATCTCGCGTTCAATCACAAATTGGGGCACGCTATCGAGATCCTAACACCAACCCCGCTTGTGTGATGGTTGGTCGTGTCCTAAAGTTGGCTTTAGTGCTTTAGGACACGACCCGTTGTTTGATGAAGCGGCTCACACTTGCTTGTGCGCGATTTGCTCGTCGAATAGTCGGGCTTTAACGATCTTGTCGCCCTCGAACCGGGGATCTTCCGCTGGTACTAAGGTTACAATTCGGCTCTATCTCTTTGCCTTTTCCTGGTGATAGAGCATCCGCACATTCTATGTCACAGAACAATCGCTTCGTAAGTCTTCTGACGAACAGGTTTCGACTGATGGCACTGCTGATCATTGTGTTCGGCACACCGGGTATGGTGGGGGCCGCCACAGTTCCGTTCACGTTTGATGTGACTTATGACGCACTGTTAAACGGCGTAGTCCCGCTAATTTGACAGTACCCGCCACGCTTAGCGGGTTTTACACACCTTTTGGAAGCGCACTTTATATCGAGGCCGGAACCGTCACCTTCGCTGTGTCGTTCCGTGGCCTTGCTCCATCCACGATATCCCTTAACTTCATCGCTTCGTTCAATGGCGGAACCGACACATGCAGCGGAACAGACGTTCACGTGTTTGGGGTTTCTGAAACTACGACGATCCTGAGTGGCACAGGTATCTTCAGCGGCGCGACCGGCTCCATCACACCGACCACCGTGGGACTCCCGCCTTCGGGCAATCCTGCGCCAAACTATTTCGCGACTTAGCGTACTTCGGGTAGCGGACAAATTACCGCTCCCAATTTGGCTGCGGTTCCCGAGCCATCCACGGGTGCCCTTTTGGCCTTGGTATCCGCAGCCCTGATCGGACTGCCCGTGGTTCGCAAGAAGTTTAGAGGGTGAGCGTTCATCCTAAAGATCGCCTCTAAGTTCCATCAAAGCACCTTTCAGGACACTACTTGATGGGTGCTCGTGATCCGGGCCCAACCCGGAAGCTCCGCGCCGAATCAATAACGAGGCCCGCCTTGCGATTCAAGCTGCTTGTGGACCGCGAGATCTCACATCTGCGGTTAGCGCATTACACGTCCAAGTAGATGCTGATTGCTCTGCGCTTGCAGATAAGGCAGATCAATTGATCACACGCTAAGCACCGGCTATAAGGATCAAAGGCACGAGGTCGCACACGCTTCTCCTCCTGACAGTCTAGAGTGCGTTGCTCTGTCGTACTCTTGACGATCGAGAGGAAAGGCAGGCCGGTGTCCAAGAATACTTCCGCAGGCGAACAGAGCCAGAAATCCGGTGAACTGATTCAGGGCACTTTTGAAATGCTGATTCTGAAGACGCTAACCCTTCAGCCGATGCATGGCTATGGGGTGGCGCTGCGGATCGAGCAGATCGGTGAGGGGGTTTTCCGAGTCCATCCTGGTTCTCTCCTTCCTGCCTTGAGCCGGATGGAACGCGCCGGCCGCGTCAGGTCAGAGTAGCGCGAAACGGAGAACAGCCGTCGAGCGAAATACTATTCACTCACACCCAGCGGGAAGCGAGCTCTATCTGCAGAATCGGATCAGTGGCGGCGCCAAATAGCTGCTACTGCCCGCATTATGGAGGCTTAACCGAAAGTTATGAACTGGCTAAGCAGTGTCATATCGGGCCTGAGAGCGTTGTATCGAAGAGAGCAAAATAACCGCGAACTGGATCAGGAGCTATCACAGTTTCTCGATGCCTCAGCAGCGCACCACGAACCTTGCGGGATGCCTCCCGCCGAGGCACGACGGGCTGCTCTGTTGGAGATGGGCGGTACGGCTTCTGTGCGTCAGCAGATCTGGGAATCGCGCTGGGAGTCGGTCGTCGACAACTTCTTCTAGGACTTGCGCCTTAGCATCCGGTTCCTGCTGAAACGACCCGGATTCACATGTGTAGCATTGCTGTCGCTCGCTCTTGGAATTGGGGCAAATACTGCCATATTCACACTTGTCCGGCAAGTGTTGTTGCAGGAATTGCCGGTCCGAGATCCTCAACGACTGGTCAGTTTCGGTGACCAGGAAAGTGGAGGCATCGGAGAAGGCATCGACATTGGTCAAGTCGGGCTCTTCCCCTGGTATTTCGCTCGCGAGTTGGAGCATGACCCGGGACCATTTCACGGCATCGGAGCATTCTGCAGTTTTTCTAAAAAAGCTGTTGTGCGCCGGGCAGTCTTCCCGGATTCCGCCAATCGGAGATCTGCCACCGTTCCGGCGAGCCTCGTTTCGGGGAATTACTTCCAGATACTCGGGGCGCCGGCAGTGATGGGCCGAACCATTCTGCCTTCAGATGCTGCAACTCCTGGGAACACGGGCGTGGTCGTCCTCAGCTACACATTCTGGCGCTCGTACTTCTCTGCCGACCCTACGGGAGTGGGACAAACGGTAGACCTGAACAACACGCCATTCCGAGTGATCGGCGTGATGCCGGAACGGTTTAGGGCATGACGCTGGGCGTCGAGCCGGTCGCGATGTGGACGCCCGATACGATGCAGCCGATCTTGCTTCATATGCCCTCGCTTCCGACGCCCGACTCAGGTGCTTCTTTTCTGCACATGTTCGGACGGCTCGCTCCTGAAGCGGCGAAGAAGCTGCGACGTCGCGGTGAAGCCTGGCTGAATCTGCAGATTCACAACTCAATTCGCACGCAAAGCCAGCAGCATTACGCCGGCTCGCGCGCGGAGATCAACCGGGAATTCGTGCCGCTGCTCGACGGGTCACGCGGCGTGTCCTCCGTTCGCACCCAATATGGGAACTCGCTTCTCGTCCTCATGGGGGCGGTCGTCTTGATCCTCCTGATCGCTTGCGCAAATCTTGCTAATTTCCTCTCGGCTCGTGCGGCGGGAAACCGGCGGGAAATTGCGACCCGACTTGCTCTCGGCTCCAGCCGAGCGCGGATTGTAGGCCAGGGTGTCATCGAATACAAAATACAAAATTAAGTGTCAAGGGCTTTGCTCGATTTGTCTCAGCAAGATCCTTTGTCTCGCGTAACCAATCATGAACCCGAAAACCCAGAGGTTTACTCCACAAGTTCCTTGAGCCGGTCTCTAATTGATCTGCAGCCTGACATGCCGTCTGCGCGAGCCTTGCCGGACCGCATCCATTCCGCTCTGAAGCATCGGAATTCTGACGTGCTCGCTCGCTCCGGGGCAGCGCCTAATGGAGAACTCCACTACGAGAAGCTCTGAACCGCCTCGCACTGGAGAATTTGGTGTTCCTTACGCCTTATCGTGGCTACGCGGTGGCGCTGGTCCACGTGGATGATAACCGAAACCTGAGCGAGCTTCGCCTGATTGTAGAATCAGAAGCGTCCGCGTTAGCTGCTGATCGAGCGAAACCGGAAGATGTTGAACATTTGAGTTCTCTGGCGCCACTTGATTACCGACCCGGTGCTCGAGAAACTTACGTGCAATATCTTCGAGCAAATAGCGCATTTCATCAGGCTCTGGTGCGATGCACACATAAGAGCGTTTGGTTTCAGTAGCCGCTTCGGTCCTCGATCAAATTCAACGGCCTCTATATCTCGGCTTAGACGCCTGCAGTTGGAATTGGCATCTGCCGAACACTATGAGCTGGTAAATTATATCCGCAATCGCAATCCCGGGCTCGCTAATCAGCTCGCAATAGATCAAATCCGGCGTGCCAAGTCGAGGATTATTGCTGTTGTTTCTGCGGCAAACCTCAACGAAAACTTATAGCGGTTGGTTTTATCGAGGCGGTACCAGCACTGATCGAAGCCCTGGAGGCCTTTGCACCGGCTTCGCCGCTAGTTGCCGGCCGCGAGGTCCGGGCTGAGTAAGCCTTCGTCGACACCCTCATACGCGCCGAATGCCGTACCGCCGCGAGTCACAGGCCGATTCTTGACGAGGCGTAACGCGCCTGCTCGAGGTAGATTCGGTACCGAGTCACGATGGATAGTCATGTGAGTGCAGCTGACTCCCGCGACGCAGACTTACAGCCAAGTCTTTTGGAGCGATAGGATGAATCGGGAGAGCGATTCAGCCACATGCCGAAGATTCGAGTTGCGGGGTTTGGAATTTCCTTGGACGGCTTCAGTGCAGGGCCGGAGCAGAGCATTGACAATCCGCTGGGCAAGCGCGGCCCCGAAATATTTCAATGGTTCTTTCATACGAAGGCTTTTCGCGCCATGCATGGTCAGGACGGGGGGTCTGTCGACGTTGACAACGAGTTTGCATCTCGTGCAATGGACAACTTTGGTGCATTCATTCTCGGCCGCAATATGTTCGGTCCAATACGCGGTCCTTGGCTCGACGAGTCATGGAAAGGATGGTGGGGCGAAAATCCGGTCTATCATGCGCCAACATTCGTACTGACTCACCACGAGCGCAAATCTCTCGTAATGCAGGGAGGCACGACTTTTCACTTCGTCCCAGGCGGCATCCACGAGGCGCTGAAACTGGCGAAGGAGGCAGCAGGTGACAAGGACGTGAAGATTGGTGGAGGCGTTTCCACAGTGCGGCAATATCTGCAAGCCGGACTGATCGATACCATGCACCTGGCCCTTGCGCCAGTGCTGCTCGGAACTGGAGAGCCACTGTTCGCCGGTCTAGATCTTTCCGAGCTTGGCTTTTCTGTTACTGAGCATAAGGCCACAGAACGCGCTACGCATTTCGTGCTCGAGAGAAACTGAGTCACCGCAGGATTTTGAACCCATCCCGCAATTCAGATAAGACGGGGTTGTCGCGGACGGGAGCAATGCTCCAAGCACGGACGGCTCAATCAGGAGTTGCTCTTCCGACAGTCCCTTTACGACTGCTTCCGCCTCGTGCTGCGCTTGTGTGGCGGTTAGTTATTTCGTGCCTCCACATTCGGCCGTTGCATGGTGAACAACAGCAGAGAGCGTCCGGTGACGTCATAGGCATCGCCAGGCTGAAATACCGTGCCGGGCGCCTCCTCGGGCAGGTTGGTGTCGATGAGCCGGTCCCAACTCTCTCCGCCAGGGCAGGCAGGGATGGTGAACGTCACGAGATCGTGGTGCGAGTTGAACACGATGAGCATGGTGGCCTCACGCCCACGCTGCTTTAATCCGGTTGGTTGTGCGCGCCCATCGATCATCATCCCGAAGCAGCGGATGCCCGCATCTGACCACTGCTCAGGTTCGATCTCAATTCTTGATACGTTGATCCATGTGACATCCTTCACGCCGAGGTTTTCGATCTCCTCGCCGGTCAGGAAGCGGTTACGGCGCAAGATCGGATAACGGTGGCGCAAGGTTGTGAGTTTCTGGACAAAGCGAATAAGGGAGTTTCCTTTGCCTTTGAGGTCCAGTCGAACCAACTGATTTCGTTGTCCTGGCAGTAGGCATTATTGTTGCCCTTCTGGGTCCGCCCGAACTCGTCGCCACCGAGCATCATGGGAGTCCCCTGGGAGAGTAAGAGGGTGGCCAAAGTGTTGCGAATCTGGCGCTCCCGCAAGCGGTTGACCTCGGGATCGTCAGTCGGCCCTTCTACACCACAGTTCCACGAAGCGTTGTCGGAGCTACCGTCCTCATTGTTCTCGCCATTCGCCTGATGCTTGTGATTGTAGGTAGCCAGGTCGTTCAGTGTGAATCCGTCGTGCGCAGTAATGAAGTTGATGGACGCCCACGGGCGGCGGCCCTGGACATCAAAGATATCACCGGACGCACACAGCCGGGGCGCGAGATCAGAGGCGGGCAGGTCGCCCTTCCAGTAGCGACGGGTAACATCCCGAAACTTTCCGTTCCACTCGCCCAAGCCGGGAGAAAAACCTCCGACTTGATACTCGCCCGGACCGCAATCCCAAGGCTCAGCCACCATCTTCACCGTCCGCAGAACCGGGTCCTGCATGCATGCCTTTAGGAATCCGCTCTGGTTGTCGAAGCCGTTCGGCTCGCGCGCGAGGATGGTTGCCAGGTCGAAGCGGAAGCCGTCTACATTAGCTTGCTCCACCCAGTATCGAAGGCAATTCGGTCACGAATTGGATCACGCGACCATTGCTGGGATTCAGCGTGTTGCCCGTTCCGGTATCGTTGATGTAATACCGGGGCTCGTCCGGCATCAAGCGGTAGTAACTTGCGTTATCGATTCCTTTGAACGAGAGCGTCGGACCCTTCTCATTACCTTCCGCTGTGTGTTGTAAACGACGTCGAGGATGACTTCAAGACCAGCCTCGTGAATGCGAGCCACCAAGTTTTTGAATTCGCGCAGGCTGTCCTCCGGGGTTGCGGCATAACGCGGATCCGGTGCAAAAAAAACCAATCGTGTTGTAGCCCCAATAATTTTGTAAGCCCTTTATCAAGCAGATGATTGTCGTCTACAAATTTGTGGACTGGTAGCAATTCAATGCTTATTACACCAAGCGACTTAATGTACTTGAGCACTTTGGGCGTGCCAAGTCCTTCGTATGTGCCGCGACAGCGTTCCGGTACCAGCGAATGGCGCTTAGTCAAGCCTTTAACGTGAACTTCATAGATTATGGTG
The DNA here is from genome assembly GCA_963737005.1 of Terriglobia bacterium. Classification (GTDB taxonomy): domain Bacteria; phylum Acidobacteriota; class Terriglobia; order Bryobacterales; family Bryobacteraceae; genus Bog-105. The sequence goes on from CAVTRD010000001.1 coordinate 347,221, forward strand.
TCGTCCCACGGAATACTCTGTCGGCGTGCGTTGGGTTCCCAATCGAAACCGGGATCCGCGACTCTCGCCTTCGGCATGTAAGGAGCGCTGTCGCGTTCGTCAAAAGTTAGGTCATCCCCAGATTCCATCACGTACCCGAATACAGACGGGTGCCATTTCAAGTCACCGAAATAGGCGCAGGCGTAAGGGTCCAAGACCAACTTGTTCGGGTTGAACCTGTGACCTGCTTCGGGGGCATACGGACCGTGAACTCGGTAGCCGTAAATCGTTCCGGGCGTGACATCGGGAAAGTATCCGTGCCAGATTTGATCGGTGTACTCGGGCAGCGCTACGCGTTCGACCTCCCGCTCGCCGGAAGCATCAAATATGCAAACTTCAACCTTGGTTGCGTGAGCAGAAAAGAGCGCGAAGTTGGTCCCTTTCCCATCCCATGTGCACCGCGTGGATGCGGACTACCTTCCCTGATTCTTAAACCGTTCATAACTTAGCTAATCGTTTCCTGTGTTCGTGAATGTAGATGTCCGGCGCTCCAAATACGCGCGAGTCAGAAGCCACTGTTTCCTCAGGCAATGCGTAAGTGCGCGAGAGAAGCGATTGCATCCGGGCGAGAGATGTCCGGAATGAGATTGAGTTCTAGAACTGAAACGCCGTCGAGGTTCACTTTGTAATCCTCGAACTCGCGAGCAGAACCACTCGGGCTGAAGTTCCAACGCTGGCGGACGATCTCTTTACGTTGACCATTTGCGCTCTCGGCCCACTGCAGGACAAATTCCTGAGTTCGCTCCTGCTGGGTCTCTGCAAACTCGAGTTGGATTCGCCGCAAGCGTATCGGCCTCCCAAAAGTAAGCCGGATTTGTTGTTCACCGGGGTTACCGGCGCGCCAACCTACTCGAGTCTCCGGATTAAATACATTTTCAATAGGAGCGGAGGGATCCTCTGAGGAAACGTGCACCGTCTGGATCGCTTCCGTACTAATCCATTCGGATTCAGACCCCGTTTTCTGTTGAGCTGGCTCTCTGGTTTCGACTACCTTTTGCATACGTATTCCATTCGGCGCGCTTAGCGTCGGCCCTCTCCGGCTTGTTCGATGTTCCAGCGGACGGTCCATGGACCGAACTGGTCGCCTGAGTCGATCTTGCCTTCCTGCCAAATCACGTTTCCAGAGGAGGCGGGGAAGCCTGCAACGGCTTTACCGGATAGATTGGCTGCCAGCGTCAGTTCTGTATTTGCATCCAGCGCCCAGCGCACGACGACGGCAGAGTCCGCGAGAATCTCGTACCTGCCCGCGTTACCTTTCCCATGGCGAAGAGCGGGCACGATTGAGTGCTTACGAACAGCCAGAACCTCCCGGTACCAGGCAAGCCAGTCTCGATGTGACTCGGAGTCAAGTTCATCCCAATCCAACTTGGCCGACTGAAATGTCTCATCCGCTTCCGGGTCGGGTATCTTCTCGCGGGTGGCTGGGTCTTGAAATTCAGGAAACTTAGCGAACTCGTCACGACGGCCTTTCCGCACTGCCTCCGCAAGATCGCCGCTGAAATGGCAGAAGAACGGAAATGGCTGAGACGCGCTCCATTCCTCTCCCATGAAAAGCATCGGAATCTGTGGCTGTAGGAGATAGACAGATGCAATCGCACGAACCGCCTCTGGCTTAGCGACAACCCCAATTCGATCTCCGAAGGCGCGGTTACCAACCTGATCGTGATTCTGAATGAAGGCCACGAAGGCTTCCGGCTGGAGATGAGCACTGGGCTCGCCGCGCTTCTCGCCGCGGTAGGCCATCATCTGTCCCTGGAATGCGAACCCTTCAGCGAGCGCCCGGGCCAATTTTTCGGTGTCGCCCAGGTACTCTTTGTAATAACCTTTGTCCTCGCTTGTTGCCGCTGTGTGCAGGACGTGGTGCATGTCGTCGTTCCACTGCGCCGTGAACCACTGTGGCCGATCGCCATCCACTCGCCCAAGAAGCTTTGCCTGGTTCTCCTCGTTTTCCAGAATCAGGTGAACAGGCCGATCCGTCACCGCCCCACGTACGCGCTCAGCGAGTTCCTTTAAGATGTGCTTCGGCGACTCATCGATAATTGCGTGTACGGCATCCAGGCGCAGACCGTCAAGATGGAACTCTTCAATCCAGTAGAGCGCGTTATGAATCACGAATTCGCGCACGGGACCCGCTTCCGCTCCGTCGTAGTTGACCGCCGCACCCCAAGGCGTTTTGTGGCGATCGGTAAAGAACTGAGGCGCGACTTTAGGCAGATAATTTCCCTCGGGCCCAAAGTGGTTATAGACTACGTCGAGAAAAACCATCAACCCACGTGCATGCGCAGTGTCAACGAATGATTTGAAATCCTCGGGCCTGCCGTAACTCGAATCGGGAGCGTAGGGCAGCACTCCGTCGTAACCCCAATTCCGCCGGCCGGGAAAATCCGCGACGGGCATAATTTCGATCGCTGTCACGCCGAGGCTGGCGAGATGATCAAGTTTGCCTATCGCGGCGGCAAATGTGCCCTCGGGAGTGAACGCGCCGACGTGTAACTCGTACACGATTGCTTCGTGCCAGGGACGCCCTGGCCACTCGTAGTCAGACCACCGAAAAGCCGCCGGGTCGATCACCTCGCTCGGGCCATGCACGTCATCTGGCTGAAACCGTGATGCCGGGTCAGGCACGCGGGATCCATCCGAAAGCACAAAGGAATAGCGGGAGCCGACAGGTACGCGATCCGTTTCAAGCTCAAACCATCCGTCACCGCTCGCGTTCATAGCCAACGGTTCCGAGTAGGTCTCTAAAATAACCGAAAGGTGATCGCTCCCTGGCGCCCAAACTCGAAATCGCACGCGCTGTCCGCTGGCGAGTTGGGCGCCATAAGGCATCTCGTGGACACGGCTCAAACCCTGAGATGTAGCAATAGCGCTCATATCATAGAATCTCCTGACTCGAAGAATTGGTGCAGCGCTCAAACCCAGTTAGCAACCGGTTCGGGCTTTGGCGAGCGAATATCTTTGGGTACACTTGTCCTTTTGAAAGCACACGTGTTGGATGCAAGACACTGGCGAACTGCGGCCTCGATTATTCACTAGTTCCGTCAGCCGCTCCCTGCATGCGGGAAGAACTTAACCGAAATGTAAGAAACTCTGCTAGGCCGAGTGATTTTTCGTCCGTCGGGCTTTAGATGTATCTCAAAAAGGTCACGTGTGGGGTTGCAATCGCACGCCGATACTCTTGCCAACCCTAAAGGACGAACTTGCGCCCCGAAACATCCTGAACGCCGCAACCGCGGCTGCTGAGAATCGAAGGTGTCCGTTTAGCCAAGACGGACGGGAAGGTCTTGCTTCAAACTTTCTGTTCATGCCCTGCTCCTGGCAAATCGCCATCGCCCAAGAACAGGCAACCTATGCGAGGGTTTGCTCTGCGTTAAGCAAGGTTTATTGCTCTCGCAACGCCCGAATCGGGTCAATGCGAGCCGCACGCCAAGCGGGAAGCAGGCTGGCCAACAAAGCTGCGAGTGAAAGGGCTGCCGCTACTCCAGCGATCGATCCGTTGTCTACGGTGACCACCCCATACAGGGCATGAGACATGCCGCGCGCAAGCAGTATGCTCAGTGGCACGCCGATCGCTAAGGCAACCACCAGCATCTGAACAGTCTGCTGCATTGTCATAGCAAGTACAGCTTTTGAACTGGCCCCCAAGGCAATGCGCACCCCGATATCCCGGGTGCGCGCAGCGACAAAAAAGGAGATCACGGCATAGACACCAGTCACTGCGAGCAGTAGTGCAATGCCCGCGTACTCCGACATCGATTGCGCCGCTGAGTACACTCCGAACCGCTCCTCAAAGTTGCGCCGCTGCATGCTTTTGATTTCGTAAAGGGCAGCATCCGGATTCAGCCGTTCCGCTACACCGCGCAAGACGGGCGCTTGAAGCACGGGGTCTCCCGCTGTACGAATGTCCACTTCTGCTGAGCGAGCGGGATTTTGAGCGTACGGGACGTACAGGGCCGCTTGCGGCGCTCCGGTGAACCAATCCTCAACGACATCGCCGCATACGCCAACCACCGTGAACCAGTCCTTGCTCCCGGTAAACTCCAGCCGCTCACCAAGGGGAGTGCGGTCATTCCAATAGCGGCGTGCCAAGGATTGACTGATAACTGCCACATGCTGTTTGTCCATGCGATCGCCAGATGACAGATTTCGTCCGGCAAGTAAGGGGATACCCATAGCCGGAAGGTATTGCGAGTTGACGCTCAGCAGATCGGGATGCACCTCCGCCGCCGAAGCTGCGGGACGACCCTCAATCTGGAAGTATTCTGATGCGTCAAATCGAGACGCGATGCCTGCGGCAACAACGCCCGGCTTTGCGGAAATCTCTCTGAGAAAGTCATCGTAGAACCGGAGAGCGGCCTTGCTATCCCTGACGTCTGTCAGCGAGAGTTGTGCTGTCAACAGGTTGTGCGGATCAAAGCCTTGGTTTCGCGCGAGAAGATGCTGGAAAGTCTGAACCATCAGACCGGCCGCTAACAGCAACACCATAGCCAACACTAACTCCGCCACCATCAATCCACGTCGCAGTAAAGATTTGGCGGATACAGCGCTATCCACCGTACGCTCGCGCAGCCAATCGTTGATACCCGCGGCCCCAGCTCCCCGGAACAAAAACCATGCCGCCGGCAGCGCACACAAGAATGCAACGGCCACAGTCAGGCCCACGGTGATGGCAAATACCGTAGTGTCGATGTGCATGGTGCGCAGACCAGGCACATGCTGCAGGGCCTCTAGCGGCAATCGTTCTTTGATGTAACTGTTATTCCAACTGGCGACGACCATGCCGCAACCCGCAGCGACAAGCGCAAGGACGAGGTTTTGAACGAGGAATGGACGCAACGTTTGCAGACGTGCGGCTCCAAGAGCGATCTGCACGGCAACTTGTTTTCGCATCCGCGCCGCTCGCGCTAACTGTAGATTTCCCACATTGACGCAGGCAAGCAGAAGCACGAATAACGATGCGGCGCATAGGGTCACAAGAAAGTGGCTAGTGACGTCATCCACTAACCACTGCCGGAATGATTTGGTGTCGAGGCTGCGATTTCGGCTGTACTGCGGATACTGTTCCGCAGCACGCGTCGAGATAACCGCGAGGATCGCTTTCACCTTCCCGCTTGAAGCTCCGCGTTGCAGTCGCGCAATCACTGACAGATCGTGTGACGCTCTATCCTGCTGCTGATCAGGGTTCCACTCCATTGGCACCCAGACTTGACTGTTCAAAGGGAAGTCAAAGCTATCGGGCATGATGCCCACGACAACGCGGTTTGTTCCATTGATCCGAATGGTAGACCCAATGGCCGAAGGCGACGACCCTAAGTGTCCCTTAAAAAAGGACTCGCTCACGACAACGCTGCGCTTGTTCTCGAGTGAGCTGTTGCCCACTAGTGGCGCCAGCCCAAGCACGCGAAAGAACGACGGAGTCACCACCGCGCCAGCAATGTGATCGGGCGCACTGGAGGTTCGTACGTTGAAATCGGTGGCGCGAAATGCGGCGACGCTGTCGAAGGCACCTTGACTGCGTTCAAGATCAATCAAGGTGCCTGGTGATACAAGTCGCTGCACATCGGTTCGGTTTGCATGTTCGGATACCACTACGAGGTGGTCCGAATCAGGATACGGAAACGGATGCAGCAACAAGGCAGCGAGTGAGATTAGCGTTGTCACGTTCACCCCAATACCGAGCGCCAGGGCAAAGATACTGACTATCGCAGAAACCGGAGAGTTCATCAGGCCACGGAGAGCTTGACTCAAATCGCGCATGCACTGCCCCTTGCAACTGCAATACCGTCGCCGGAAGCGTCACGTTAGAGGATTCCGGTATGGGTTGGTGTTCGTTTTCGCTAAATGCCGTCCGCTTTCAACACGTTGACGCAAAGTAACGAGTGCGCGGAAAGCCGGCCGAAAACACGTGCTGAAAGAACCTCGGAAGGCCTCTTCGTGCATGAGCGTCATAACGAGTGATTTGCAGCCGTCGACTCGACAGGATCAAAACGTCGCGATCGGATTCAACGGTGATCCCGTTCCGCCGTTGACCGGAATCGGTGCCGCGCTCACCAGAAATGTCCAGCGGTTCCGTTTCGCCGCCGCATCGCCCAGCGGCTCCAGATCGCAGTTATCGAAGATCGGCGTGCCCATTGCGACCAACAGAAGTTGATGCATGGGCTGCACTACGCCTTCGATGCCGCTCGGCATCACATCCGTATCGGAATCGCTGCCGACCATCGCCACATCGTGTGTCTTCAGCCAGGGCGCGCAACTCGCATAAAGGCCCGCCACGCGCGACGTGTTCCATGCTCCTTTCGCGGCCCGCCTCGCCCAGCGGCCCGTGCGAATAAAGGCCACATCGCCCGGCTCGAGTTTCACCCCCGTCTTCTTCAGCCACGCGTCCAGATCTTCCGGATAGATAGCCTCGCCCGGCTCCAGCCACTGCTTGCCTTTCAGCCGCGGAATATCGAACAAGACGCCGCGCGTGAAAATTCCGCTTTTGTAATTGGTGATCGCCAGTTCCTTGGCCCCGCTGTCCGTCACGTCCGTTTGCGGGAATCCGTTGTACATCTTCCCGTTCCATGCCATATGGCAAAGCGTGTCCATGTGGGTATGCGCGAGCCCGTGATAGGACACGGCGTATTCATCCAGCACGAACTGCCCGCTCGGGTGCTGCCCCGTCGAGAGCATCCTGTGGCGAAATGGCGAATCGTTATCCGGCGCTTTCTCGGTAATCGGATTATGCGCCAGCGATACGGCTACGCCTTCGCGCACGAGCCCTGCCGCAGTCCTCCGTTTCGCGTCGGTAATCAAATTGACCGCGCCCATCTGATCCGTCTTACCCCATCGGCCCCAGTTGGAGCATTCGCCGGTCATCCATTTGTCAATCTCAGCCTTCGTGACTGTATGCGACGATGTTTCGGCAAAACAGAGGAGAGCGGTAACAAACAGAACGAAAATCCCCTTACGCATGCGCTGCATTTTATAACGTGTGCCGCCGTGTATTCCGCCGATACCAGCTTGAGGTCATTTGGCTCCAGGCCGATTCGGTCGTTATCGGTATCCCGTGGCCACTGTTTGCAGCCCAAATACCTTTCTGTCGTTTCGACGTTTATCTGCCCAAGCAGACACTGAATCTGCTCGACTCGTGAACCATAGGCTGCTGCTGCTGCCGAAGCGAGCGCATCATCTGCCTCAAATTCAATCATCGGCCACAACACTATACCGGCCGCAGTAAGAATCTCTTCGAGCAGAGTGAACTGTGCTAACAAGGCAGACTCAATTCCATCCCCTGTTTTGTAGCCTGGCCAGATTCGATTGCGGAATCTTGCATGAGTGCGCCCTCAATCGTCTGCATTCGGTCGGATCTAGTTGGTCCTTGAGATTTAGTCCACGGCAGCGGGAGGGGAACGACAAACGCACTTCAAAATCCCAAATCGTATATCGACTCTAAACTGCTGGCCGTTAGCGCGGACCTATTCGAACGAGGAGGGCTTTCAGGCGGTCAGTTTCGGGGTTGAGTGGTAATTCTGGACTGATCTGGCGATTGCACTCTTGTTCGGTAATTTGCGATAAGACATTGAATGGCGCGGAGCTCACGCGGGCAGCCAGCAACTCATTCGTATCGCAGAGCCGCAGCAGGATCGATGGCGGTAGCCCGCCGGGCTGGAACAAGGCCCGAAGTCATCGCTACTAGTCCCAACAATCCAGTGGCGGCAACGCCAGTCCAGACGTCTGTCGGAGTACGCCGACCAGCTGAGAAGAAACGTACCGGCTTAATTAGGTACGCGCTCGGGGCGCGTAATGCCATTCGCAAGCCGATTTCTCTGGACCCTCGTGTTACCAGGAACGTCATAACACCATAAAGCCCAAGCGCAGGCAGCACCGTGGCAAGCGAGCCAAATACCGTTGATGAAAAGGCGATCAGCCGCTCGATGCTGAGCGCCCCTCGAGCTACTCCTCCAGTGTTTTCAAGTCATACACGGGGAGCGAGCCGTCGAGCTTCGCCACGATCCGCCGGAGCGCCGTGAACACCGTTGACGCCGGTTTGGCGCTGCGGACGCAAAAGGTCACGGATGTGGGACCTTCTGATTCCAGGTAAGGCAGGAACACCTGTCGGCGCACGCCTGCGCGAGGACCAGCGAAAAGCGTATTCTCCAATACCTCCACAATCCGAATCGAGCGCTTCGTACCCGGGCCGTCACAGCAGCCGATCGCCCGGCGGATCGGATCCTGGCCGTCGAAGAAAGTGTTCCGCAAACTCGCGATTGACAGTAGCCACCTTCCACGGTTGGGGATCGCTTCCACCGTCTACCCGATCTCGCTCATCGAAATCCCGGCCTAGGAGCAACGGTATGCCCATGGCCTTCCAATATCCCGGAGATGTGAGGTTCTAGTACACCCTGCATGTCTTCTCCCTGTTCTGTCCGGCGGCCTCCCACGACAACGGTCAAATCCCAGTAACCTCCATTCAATAGCGGCCACATCGCCCACTCCGCGGATGTCACACCCGGTAGCGCCCAAATGTTGCGCAGCACATCGGTGAAGAAGCCACGAGTCTGCGCAGACGAGTAAGCGTTCTTGGCCGGATCGACCGGAATGAAACTAGATTCTGAGCACTCTCAAAGCTGTGTGGGTGTCTCTCAGATTGAGGAGCGTCCTGGTGAATAGTCCCGCCCCCACCAGCAGCACGAAAGAGAATGCAAGCTTTGCTATAACAGGCGCCTTCCGGAATCTTGCCGAACCACTCGCGGTCAAATTCGAGGTCCGGAATTCTTCGGCCGAACCACCGTTTTACTTTCGCTGCCAGAATGCAGATTTGCTTCATCACTTATTTCTCGCCTTCGAGACTCAATACGCGACCAATCACTCCCGAGATGCGATTCCAGTTTTCGGTTTCGCCCACCAGCTGCTTCAAACCGAATTTTGTTATTGAATCAGATCGGGCTCGACGATTGTTTTCCGACGTGCTCCAATTAGGGATCGATCCAGTCCTGTTACTGGTGCCGAAGCAGAGAGGTATATACCGTACCTCTTCAGATCTAATACGTCTTCGCTCACTTGCTCGTATGACGCGCAATCCCGAAGCCATGCAGGGGGCCCAACGCCTGCAGAGTTTCAGAATCAAAAGATCGAGTGTGCCTTGCAGGACGTCCAATTTCTTGATTTCCGCTCGCCTTCCTTTGGGTATTGCACGCAGACGACTACCAGGCCTCCTTTGGAACGTCAATATGTGCAATCTGAGTACCGCGCATATCCTCCAAGCTGGTTCATGTGCCCACGACAACAATTCCTATCAGCTGCATCTCAATGTTCCTAACGTTCCCTCCCACGGCGAGCCCATAACGCCGGGCGTCCACACAGGACCTATTCGAAACCGAATCGCCGATATTCGGACTGGGCGTCTTACGTGCTAGTCGCGGCCCGCATACGAGGATAGAAACTGGAAGCCGGCCTATCTTCAACTGACCCTGCGGATTCGTCGCACATGAATGAGGCGCATCTGTGGCTGGTCGCGGGGTTAGTGCCTCAATCATGCGTTGGGATCCGGAAACGAGATTGCGTTTGGAGACCTTTTCGGCGACCTCTCAATCGTCTAGACCGCACTGATAGCGGGGCGCCCTCGGCGCAGCATGTACTTTTGAATCTTGCCTGTTGCTGTTTTTGGAAGCTCGTCAACGAAGGTGAAGCGATGCGGCACCTTGAAATGAGCCAGGGCTCCGCGTGCGAACTCTCGCAACTCGCCCTCCGACGCCGTTGCATCTGATCTCAGCACTACGAACGCTTCCGGCACCTCGCCCCAGCTTTCATGAGGGATACCAACCACTGCTAATTCTTGAACTGCGGGGTGACGTAGTAATGCTCCTTCGACCTCGATTGACGAGATATTCTCGCCTCCACTGATGATCACGTCTTTCATCCGATCGCGGATCTCGACGTAACCATCCGGGTGCACCACTGCTGCGTCGCCGGAGTGAAACCATCCATCCCGCATCGCCTGAGCTGTGGCCTCAGGGTCGTTATAATATCCCTGCATCACCACATTTCCGCGAACAACGATTTCCCCGAGCGTCTCGCCGTCGTTCGCAACCTCCTGACCGCTCTCATCCACGACGCGCAGCTCACCGGAAGTGATCAACTCAACCCCCTGCCGCGCCTTCACAGCGGATCGTTTCCGAGGTTCAAGCGAAGCGTGCTCCGGCCGAGGTTCGCAGATGGTAATGAAAGGTGATGTCTCTGTCAGACCGTAAGCCTGCGTTAGCGACCACCCAAATTCACCCTCGATGCGTTCGATCGTCGCAGCCGCAGGAGGAGCGCCGGCCGTCAGTACACGCACGCTGCGAGGCAACTGCAATGTCACCTCTCTCGGATAATTTACGAGATAAAGAAGCACGGTGGGAGCGGCGCATAGCATGTTGGCTCGGTCGCGGACGATTCTTTCGATAATGGTCTGCGGCTGAGGTTTGCGCATGCAGATGTGAACGGCGCCCACTGCCGTGACGGTCCAGACAAACGTCCATCCGTTGGCATGAAACATCGGCAGCGTCCAGAGGTACCGATCGGCCGCGCTCATCGGAACATGCACTAACGTCCCGATAACATTCATGTAGGCGTTCCGATGCGTGATCATCACGCCTTTCGGTTTTCCGGAAGTGCCGCTTGTGTAATTGATCGTCAGCAGATCGGTTTCCCGCACGCTGGCGGGAGTATAACTCGGCGAGAACGCTTGCAGCAGTTCCTCGTAACTCATCCAGCCTTCGCGCTCTCCATTCAGCGCAAAAAACTGTTTTACGCCTTTGAGCTGCGGGCGAATGCGATCCACGGCGTCCATGTAATCGGAATCTGCGCATACCACTCGAGCCCCGCTGTGATTGATTAGATACGCGAAGTCGTCCGCGTTCAGGCGATAGTTCAGCGGCACCAGCACCGCTCCTATCTGCGGGACTGCATAGAACGATTCGAGTTGCGCATGAGTATTTGGCGCGATATACGCGATTCGATCACCCGGACGAACGCCGAAATCTTGTAGCGCTGCCGACCAGCGGTCACAGCGCTGAAGAAATTGCGTGTACGTCCAAGTTGAATCTTCGTCGATCACACTCTCGATATCGCCGTACAATTTGCGCGCGCGGCGGGCGAATTCGAGCGGCGTTAAGGCGGTTTCCATGTCGGGTAGCCCGTGTTTTGGATGTCAGTGGTGAAGTTTACTGCGGTTGTGGAACTTTTGGCAACTAGGTTCGCTCCTTTGGCACCAGAGCCGGACAACTTAGATATCCGCAGCCGCAGCGGCTCTGGGGAGCCGCCCTACCTGCAACGTCGACTACGAGGATTATTCGAAAGATCGCCTGGAAAGTCAGGGCGATCACATCACACCGGAACAGTCATCTGGGCCAAAAACACTTTTGCTTCGGGCTCCGGCCGCTGCTCAAGCGATTGAAATCGAGGATGTGGAAGCAGGCCTGACAGCGCTCGTCCGTTGTTCAACCAAAGCCGGAAAACTTCAAAATTGCTGTCGAACGGCTCTTCCGGGGCGGGAATAATGCCAGCGGCGTGCAGTTAAGCGTGCTCCCGCAACACTAACGTACTGCCTTGATTTGAGCATTTCTCACACCGTACTCCTCAAATGGGGATAGGGCGCTGTATTCCACGCGTTTACTCGCTCATCTCTAAGCGCTTAAAGGCAATTGCCTAGCGCACGTGCGGAACGAAATGCGCGTATAGTTTCTCGCCGCCTCCGGAAGCAGCTTTTTAGCTCGATTTTAAGCCTAAAAATCGCTAGTACGCATGGCCCCCCTGTGTCTTGTGCGGTTCCGAATTCCAGCCGAAACTGCATTCATGCACGGCAAGCAAAAACGTGCTGATTCGAACTCGGAGGCTAGTAACGCAATGTCTTTTTCTAAAGCAATTCTTTTTTCGGCAGCTACACTTGTGCTGCCTTTTATGAGCTTCGCGACACCGGTTGTGCCCAGCCCAACCCTCTCTGTCGCCGGTCTTAATTTCAACAACTTTACCTGCTCTGTGACGGGTGAAGGTCCGGCTTTCCCGAGCAAGTGCGGCAGCATCGATGTGGCGACGATTACTCACCCAGGTAACGGCATCCAGATCTCGAGCGGCTTCACTGCTTTCCCGTTCTCCTTTAGCGATGCCACGATCAACTACCATGTTTCGTCAGCCGCCGGTATCGACATGGTCGGGCTTGATTTCAACGGTTCCTTTCACGGTTACGCGATTTCATCGGTGACCGAAACGATCTACAACGCGGCCGGCACGCAAGTTGGTTTTGCTTCGGTCTCCTGCGCTAAGGGCTTCCTGGGCGGATGCGAGCGGACGGACAATATCCATCTCAACGGTTCCTATAACGACCTGTACATCCAGAAGGACATCAATGTGAGCAGCTTTATCGGCGAAGCACAGATCAGCTACATCGATCAGACTTTCTCCACCGCTACAGCTCCGGAGCCTTCCTCGATCGCTCTACTCGGTAGCGGCCTGCTCACCGCCGCCGCCCTCCTTCGCCGCCGTGCGAAGTTGTTCGTTGCCAAGGGTGCAATCCAAGCGTAACGCCCGGCTCTTCATCCCTCTCCCTAATCCCAATCAGAAGGCCGCCGGCGTAAGCCGGCGGCCTTCTCATTAGAAGCTTGAGACCACGAGGCCTCGCGTCGTGGACCAACCTCACTGAAAACTCGCCGCCCTACACGCTCGACCCGACAATCTCGCATCAGCTTCTCGAAACGCAAAACATTCAAAGCCTTTTCGTGGTCAGCCCCGGTGGCGTTTAATCTCGTCGAAGAAGTTTAGAATCAAAATGTAGCTAGGATGCGGCCACCCTCCTGCCGCGATTTGGGCGACTTTGATTCTTTCAAACCGCAAGCGCCGCTGGAGCGACCGGGCGAGTTTAGGGAAAGCCTTGGCGATGCCACCTGAGCTTGTCGGGTGGGAGCCGGAGAAGGTGCGGGACATGATTCCCGGCCAGGTGGCTTGGATTGATCGATCTTACGTTAAGGTCGACAAGAAAGGGCGAACCTGGGTTGATTGGACGGCGTTGTCATCGCATCAGTCGCCGATTGGTGCTTGGGGACGCGAGCAGAAGGTGCATCTGCGGCGTCTAGAGCGTGGGTTTTCCATCACAGTGCATCAGGCCGGATAATCATGAGGCGTTGCCGTGCGTTTACTACATTCACGACGGCCGCATGGAGATGAGCTCCCACTTTGAGAGCAATTAATGAACCTGGGGTCATATGATTCCCGCGCAGCGCTGCTGTGGTCATGGTGTATTCCCGGAGCTCGGTAAACCCTTCCGCGGTATCAGGAGTTGCTCCGTTTCCGGCTGGCTTGAACGCTTCCATCTCGGGCCTCAAGTGAGTCCATACCAAGGCAGCCTCCCTCGGCTTTGATCCGAAGCGCATCATCATCGCCAGAGAAAGCGGCGGAAGTAACCTGGCTCTCTCCGCGGACACGAAGTTGAAGCTTGAAGGTGACTCGGCCTGAGCCAGGGCCACTATCCTATGTGCCCTGCATCGCTCGTGAGTTTCCACTGCCGCAGAACGCATTTTCCGCCGAGAATGAGGGAACCCTTATCTCCGTACACAACAACCGCAGCATAAATGATCGAAATGAAGCGTCGTGAATCTGATAAAGGAGAATTCGCATGAAAAAAGAAAATGTTCTATCTGGGCAAATGGTACACAACCTTGCTCTGGTTCTTGGTGGTGGTGGGGCTGCCGGAAATGCTTGGCAGATCGGTATCATCGCAGGCCTGGCCGAGGCTGGTCTCGATATGACACAGGCCGATCTTGTAATCGGCACCTCGTCCGGCTCCACCACGGCAGCGCAGGTGCGTAGCGGAATGACACCCGCCGAACTGTTGGCCTCGATTCTATCGGGCCCGAGAAAACCGGTCGGACAGAACCGGGAACCGCCGCTATCCCTGCCGACGGCCACCGTGTTCGACCGGATGAGGGCAATCGGCGCCACCGCCACCTCAGCAGCCGATCTGCAACGCGCGATGGGCGCGTTCGGGCTGGAGAGCGACTCGACACTCGAACCCGCGGCGGCGGAACAGCGACGCGCAATCGTCGCCGCTAGGTTGCCTCATCCTGAATGGCCGGACAGGCCGATGATCTTGGTGGCCGTCAACGCGCATACCGGCCAGTTGGCTGCGTTCGACCGCGATTCCGGCGTCGACCTAGTGGACGCAGTCACCGCGAGCACCGCTATGCCCGGTTTGATGCCCACGCACAACATCAACGGCACTCGCTACATCAACGGCGGCGTGCGCTCGACCGAAAATGCCGACCTAGCCTCGGGCTGTTCGAACGTTGTGGTGCTCTCGCCGTTTGGCGGACGGAGGGGGACACTACCGGCGGGCCAGTTCGAGGGCCTGCGCAGACTACCGGGCGCGGACCTGGCAAGCCAGGTTGAGGACCTACGCAAACAGGGCAGCCGCGTCGAGGTAATCACACCGGACGCCGATTCCCTAGCCGCAATGGGCACGAACCAGATGGATCCGGCGACCCGCATCCCGGCCGCCCGTGCCGGTTTCACCCAGGGCAAGCGCGAAGCGACCCGCGTGACGTTCCTCTAACGACTGCACGCCGACGCCGTCTAGTCGGCGAAAGATCCTGCCTTGTCAGGAAGGGTAGATCGACAGTGGGCCGTCACAAGCGATCTATGCGCTTCGAGAAGTCACGTCGACGAGAAGCGCTTTTCCCGTGGAAGTGAAACTTTAAGCGGATTTGTTAGACGTTCACCGAGGTGCCGCCCCAAGTCTCCGGCTCTATATCCGCAAGCGTCTCAGTGAAGTCCCATCGGTGGCCGTGGAAGTCCTCTGCGTTGTACTGACGCTCGCCGTAGAAGTGATCCGTCGGCTCTGTCAGGATTCGGGCGCCCGCCGATCTCGCCCGTTCGCAGTGACCCAGTGCGTTCTCGATCCGTACCTGCACAATGATGGCGTGATTAGGCACGATGTTCCCTTCGGCGATAGTGAAGCACCCCTCACCGGCGCGCATTTGAATACGGTGATTTCCAATACGCAGCCGCACGGTGAAGCCAAAAGCCTTCTTGAGCCATTCGGCTGCGACACTTGGATCGGGGTAGCTAATAACAGGAATCAACGGGCAGGGAGGAACTGAACGGTTGTGGCGCACTACTGACCTCCGGGATCATGCGAGGTCAACATTAGCACGTCTAACATTGAAGACGGATGGTTGCCCGAGTAGTCGCGAAGTCACGTGGACGAGCAGTCGGCACCGCCCGGAATGGCCGAGCTGATTACCCGTGGGTAGTCGGGACGGGTTACCTAATCCGACGTCGCCGGGAGCTGACAGCCAGATCGCCACTTCGCGATGTATGAGTATTCTCGGCAAGAGTTTTGGTTTGTCCCCAACCTAGAACTTACCGGGGGGCTCCACCTCTGCTTACCGGGCTGGTGCCCCAGGGTAGTTAGAAAATGTAATTGCCTGTCGACTCCGATCCCGTCGAGAACTGCCCTGACAGGTTTCCTGCAGCACACGCTGCTAGCAATAATCTTTTCGATACGCGAGGCTGAGTGCCCTCGCCGACCAAGGACGACGACAATGGATTTTTAACGGTCCAGGGTGATTCAAATCCGGCAATCCCGGCTTCAGCGACGGATCAAGGTCCGGGGCTACAAGGCCCTACGCTCTTCTACCCACGTCTTTGGGGTCCTGATATTGGCGGGTCAGGACATCACGGGAGAGCCGCTGAGACAACGCGCCGGCTACTGAAGGAGAAATTGCATGCCTTAGGGGCCGCAAGGCCGAGGGGTTCTTGGCCAGAGAGCGAAAACTTGTGGCACAAACTACGTCACAAAAGGCCGAACGGCCAAATTAAAAGGAGGAAGGTAAATCTTTTGTTTGTGTATGGTGCGGATGAGAGGACTTGAACCTCCACGAAGTTTCCCCCACTAGAACCTGAATCTATGCGAAATTGCCAATCCCACGCGATTATAAGAGTTTTGTCCCAGAACTGAGGTGCCAGCTCAGTCAATTGAGTGCACAAAGGTGCACAATAAGTACACAAACGGGCCGGGCCAAGCAGCGCGCCAGCTTATGTGCGGGGAAGTGGAACTAGGCGATGCAGCACGTCAGCGGCATCGCCCGTCAACTTGCCGTCACAGATGACTTCGACTTTAAGCTGTCCAAACATAAGCGGAAGCGCGTAGAGTCCTGCGAACTCGTCCGCGAACTGCGCGATGAGCAAAGGCAGGACCTAGCGTTTCACTCTCGACCGTTCGTCCTCTGCGGGCTCCCAATCCGGCGGCCGGAAGCCGGAACGCTGAAGTACACCCGGCGAAATGGCCGGTTCGTTTTGGAGATCGTCGGCCATCCCGGCTTTGGGCTTCCGTTTGGGCAAGACCGCCTGATCCCGCTCTGGGTGGCAACACTCGCAGTACGCCAGAAGAGCAAGACGATTCTGTTCCGGTCGGCGGCCGAGATCCTCGAAGAATTCGACTTGCCTCGCGACGGTCCACATTACCGCCGTCTAGTCGATGGTTTCAAACGGATCTTCACGAGCACAATCTACTTCGGCACGCAGACGGAGACAGCTCGAAATCAGCTCTGGGATTACCGGCGCTTTCATTTCTTTGACCGGCTAAAGATCTGGTACGCAAAAGACCAGTTCAGAGACAGCGACGTCGAGATGGAGGAGCGGGGCAACATTATCAGTCTGAGCGACTCGTTCTGGCAAGAGATTCAGGCTCATCCTATTCCCGTCGATCTCAACGTTGTCCGGGGGCTAACTAACAATCCTGGGTGTCTCGACCTGTATATGTGGCTTGTCTGGCGCTGCTTTAGTGCCAAGCGAACGGATAAGATCCCGCTCTTCGGCGCTTTCGGGTTGGCAGCGCAGCTCGGAGTCTTCGAATATACGCGCGACCGAAACTTCCGCAAGCGTTTGAAGGAGTGGTTGCACACGGTTGCCCTTTACTGGCCCGATTGCCCCGCGAAGTTGTCAGAGGACGGTAACGATCTATCGGTCAGGCCGGCGCGTGCCATCTGTTCAGCGGATGCCTCGATCAGGAAGGGAGCTTAGAAGGCCGCAGTCCCTTTCCGTCATCCACTCGCGGTTCGCAGGATATCGATGCTGCAGATTGACGAGGTCGTCTCAGCCAAACTGGAGGAAACACGGGACGGGGGCGGTCACGACCCATGGTGTTCAATCGGCAGGTTGCAAGGTATTTGGCCAGTCGCGTTCGCCGCTGGGTCGAAGACGGCAATCGGCCGCTCTTATAACCTTCGAGACCACTCGACGGTTTGTTACTCGATACGGAAGATCGAAAACTGCGTCACGAGAGCCCCGAGGTTGGGTAGTGTCACGCGATGCTTTGCTCGGTCCCCGCTTGTTTATTCAGGGTCTAGAATCATTGCCTTACAAGCGTGAGAACAGATCTACGACAACCTGAGACCTTCAGCACGGTAAAAGCTTGACCACAGAGTTTACGCTCGGAACGCAAAGCGATTCGCGCTGAGCTTTACAACTAAATTCATGGGATCTACACGATGATTGGGATCAACACCATGTGAAGCTGCAATGAGAGTCGCCAGGAATGCTAGAGTGCATTGTCCAGCGCAGCATCAAATGTTGCGCTAGATTCGCGAGCATTCGGCTTGCGGGCATCGCGCAAGTACCTCATGAGCGTGTACGCGGCGGAGTGAAAATAGACCACGGGACGGCTGGTAAGCGGCGGTTGGTGGCGGTGCAAAAGTAGACCAGCCTCAGAACGGTCCCAAACATTTCAATCAGGTTGTGTTTGTGACACACCGGAGAGGTGTACACGGTGGAGCTGTATGCACGGGTTCGTCGAGCGGTGCAGGTAGAGGGGCTAAGCGAACGGGGAGCAGCGCGGGAGTTTGGGATCTCGCGGGAGACCGTTCGCAAGATGCTGCGGTATTCGATTCCGCCGGGCTATAGCCGGCAGCAACCGGTGAAGCGACCGAAGCTGGGCGCGTGGATCGGCGTCATCGATCAGATTCTGGAAAAGGACCAGGGGCGGCCGGCCAAACAACGGCACAGCGCCAAACGGATCTTCGAGCGGCTGCGGGAAGAGTATGCGTTTCCGGGTGGCTACACGATCGTCAAAGAGGACGTGCGGCAGCGGAGATTGAAACAGCGGGAGATGTTCGTGCCGCTGTTACATGCACCCGGACATGCGCAAGTGGACTTTGGCGAAGCACTGGCGGTGATCGCCGGCCAGGAGCAGAAGGCGCATTACTTCTGTCTGGATCTGCCGCACTCGGACGACAGCTTCGTGATGGCGTTTCCGGCCGAAACGACCGAAGCGTTTCTGGCAGGACACGTGGAAGCGTTCGGTTACTTGGGCGGCGTGCCGCAAACGATTCTGTACGACAACACGAAGCTGGCGGTGGCGCAGATTTTGGGTGACGGCACGCGCAGGCGGACACAAGCATTTAGTGAACTGCAGAGCCACTACTTATTCGGGGAGCGATTCGGCCGGCCAGGCAAAGGGAATGACAAGGGCAAGGTGGAAGGGCTGGTAGGCTATGCGCGGCCCAACTTTCTGGTGCCGGTTCCGCGCTGCTCGAATTGGCAGGAGTTGAATGCGCAACTCATCGAGCAATGCAGGAAGCGGCGCGAGCGGCGGTTGCGTGGACACGAACAGACGATTGGGGAGCGCTTTCAGCAAGACGCCGAAGCGTTGCTGCCCTTGCCGCCGGCGCCGTATGAAGCCTGTGAGAAGCGCACCACGCGAGTGACTTCGTTGTCGCTGATGCGCTACCGCAACAACGATTACTCGGTACCGACCGCCTATGGTCATCGCGAAGTGCTGATCAAAGGCTATGTGCATCGGGTGGTGATCTGTTCCGGTACCCAAGTGATCGCGCAGCATGCCCGCAGTTACGAACGCGAGGATATGATCTTCAATCCGTTGCACTATCTGGCGCTGTTGGAACGGAAGCCGAATGCGCTCAATCAGGCGGCGCCGCTCGCCGCCTGGCAGTTGCCGGAAGAGTTCGCGCAGTTGCGCCGGTTGCTGGAAGCCCGTCTCTCGAAACGTGGCAAGCGGGAGTTCGTACAGGTGTTGCGGCTGCTCGAAACATTCCCGCTGGCTGAAGTCACGTATGCCGCGCGGCAGGCCCTGCATCTCGGCACTTTCTCTTTCGACGCCGTGAAGCACCTGTTGCTGTGTCACATCGAGCGGCGCCCGCCGCGGCTGGATCTGGATTGCTATCCGCATCTGCCGCTGGCGCAGGTGGGCACCACCGCCGCTGCCGATTACTTGTCGCTGCTGCCAGGAGCGGCTGTGTGATGGACACCCCGCAGATCTTGTTAGATCATCATCTGAAAGCGCTTCGCCTTCCGACGTTCCAGCGCGAATATGACAAAGTCGCTCAACAGTGTGCCGACGAAGCAGTTGATTATCCGCGCTATCTGTTCCGGCTGACAGAGTTGGAGCTGCTGGACCGGGAGCGCCGGGCCACCGAGCGCCGCATCAAGCAAGCCCGTTTCCCCGTGGTCAAGAGCCTGGACAGCTTCGACTTTCTGGCTATCCCCTCCTTAAACAAGCTGCTGGTTCTGGAACTGGCGCGCGGCGAGTTCATCGACCGCCGCGAGTGCGTGCTGGCCTTGGGGAACTCCGATCCTGCGACATTCTGCACCTCCTTACTACATCATTGAAAATACAAAGCCTTCTCGTGGTTGATTCAGGGCCGACGGGGCTGGTTTTTCGGCTCGCGTTAACCGGAGAGCCATTTAGAGCTCCACAAACATGGGCAAGACCGTCTTCGGCGCAGACGAATCACTGTGTAAGCGTCGTTTTGCGTTTCGTACCGCCTGTAAGACTTCTTTGGATTCGACAGCTTCCGCCGAGATCTCCCACGGCGCCCAGGGCACGACTTGAGTTGCCGCTATCTTGCCGGCGTCAATCAACCGCCGCACCACTTTATGGCTTACCGCCAGGCGTTCCGACGCCTCTTCCAATGTGAGGCTTTGGCGGCTTGCCGTTTTCGCGTCATAAGTGGGCCACTCGTGGTAACTGCGGAGCGAACGGATGCGGCCTTCGGTCCAGGTGTTTCCCGTGCCGGTTCGGAACATGAGCCGGTTCAGAGTGGCAGCAATCTGATCATCCGGGAACTTGCCCGCCATCTGGCGAATAATCTCGATTGCCTCAAGACTCGTACAACGGCTGTGTTTACCCGTCGTATTCTTCTTCACTCGAAGCTCTGAATGCCGTCCGCCTGTCCAATGGATCATCAAAACGATCTCAGTCGTTGACTCATCCACATCGGCAATGATCTCCTCAATCAGAATCCGAATGATGCGCTGTTTTAGGCGCATCTCCGTGGCGGTAGAGTGCCAAACGGCGGGAAGATCTTGCGCCAGACTGGCGAGCGTTTCTTTGTCCGGTATCCGTGTGGCATTGTCAGGAAGTTCATTTCGACGCAATCGCTGTTCGACCTCTCCAGCAGATTGCAAAGCAGCGTTCCATCGCACCTCCAGCTCAGCCGCCACCAGGCGATTGTCTGGATCGACAGCCTCGTAGCGACGAGCGGCCAAGCGTACTTCATATTGCGCTTGTTCCAGTTCTAGGGAGAGCACACGATGACGTTGTCTTTGCTGTTCGGCAACCCGTGCGGCAACCTCCAAAGCTGCATCGATGGCGTTCCCTTCCACAGCTTTCAAGATCTCAGCGGCAATCGCGCGGTCCGGCCGCAAGCCACCAAACGAGATGCACCAATCCCCACCATGATTGATATGTGCGCCGCGGCAATGATAGCGTGGCACCTCGCCGTGCGAGCCGCTGTAGGCAACGTGGAGCATCCTGCCGCATCGCCGGCAACGCAACAATCCCGTTAACAAGCTTCGCCCTCCCCGTGCCGCCTTCGGTTCCATGCGTGATTTCATGTGCGCGTTATCGGTCAGCATCACTTGGTTCCGTTCGAACTGCTCCCAAGCAATGTAACCGGAATGGTGGTTACGAAGCAAGACCATCCAGGTGTCGACCGGCTTCGAGTGCCCTTCGCTCTTTCTGGCCCGGCCGTCGATCACCTTGGTTCTCGATTCTGTTTTGCCGAAGGCATAAGCGCCGGCATACATCGGATTCCGCACCATATGCCAGATCGTGTTGTACACCGGTAACTTCCAGACAACCGCAGTCTGTCCGGGCGAGTTTAAGACAAGTGCGGGCAACTGCGTCTTTTCTGAGCGAAACCACAACAACACTTGCCGCGCGCTCCCCAACTCCGTCAGTCTTGCGAACACCAGACGTACAGCTTCCTGCACGCGCCGGTCTGGGTCCATCTCCACTTTTCCATTCAGCGCCCATCGGAATCCCACGGGCAATCGGAACTGCAACTCGCCTCGGCGCGCTTTCTGGCGAATCGCCTCGAGCGAACGTTGCCGGAGCAGGTTCAACTCAAACTCACTCATCGTTCCCTTGAGTCCAAGCAAGAGTCGATCGTTGAGGACGCATGGATCGTAGACCCCATCCGGATCAATCACGATGGTGCGAACCAGGCCGCATAGCTCGATGAGATGGTGCCAATCACGACCATTGCGCGCCAGTCGTGACGCCTCTATGCACAGCACTGCTCCTACTTGTCCCGTGCAGACTTCCGCCACCAGATGTTCGAATCCAGGCCGTTCTACTTGGCCTGAACCGGAACGGCCAAGGTCGTCATCGATTACTTCGACCTGTTGGAAACCGAGCTGCCGTGCATGATCCGCAAGTCCATACTGCCGCCGTTGACTCTCCTGGTTGTGAACCACTTGGCCGGGTGAGGATTGCCGAATGTACACGACGGCACGCCGCTTCAAGTGATCTGGCGATATTTTCGGATTCATCGCCGCTCTCCTTTGTCCGACTCAGCTGACTCAACAACTGCTGCGTTCAACAGCAGGTCGGCAAGCGCTATGGCGAGTTCCCGTTGTTTGTCCTGCGGCAATCTCATCGGTTCGCTGTTAAGAAACTGCAGGTTCATCTGCATCTTCGCTGGTGTTTCCTTTGGTGTCATTCGTGCGCTCCTGTAGCATCGGCTTCAGTGATGCTTTATCGCGTTTGAGGCCCGAATACAATCTGCCCAGCAATGCGGCTAACTCGGCGAGTGCTGCGGCCGAAGCTAGCGGTGTGCCCACAGTGACGTCAGAAGCTTTTGCGGAGTCGGCGATCCATGACGGGAACCCGCCGATGGTTCCATCCGGCAACTCGCAGAAAATGTACTCTCCGTGGGGAAACTTCACCCTTCGCTGAACGCGGAGATTCTGTCCATAAAGCGGATGAAACTGATAGTGGACCTTGATGATCTCCGGCCCATGGGCATTATGTTTCTGGCCCGCCCGGCACGGGAAAAACGCACATTGGTCTGGCTATCGGGTTAGCCGCTTGCCAGAAGGGCTATCGTGTCCGGTTCACCACCGCTGCCTCGCTGGTGCATGAGCTGATGGAGGCCCGTGACGAAAAACGATTGCTACGTTTTCAAAAGCAGCTGGCCGGCTTTGAACTGCTGATTGTGGATGAACTCGGCTTCGTGCCGCTGTCGAAAACCGGCGCCGAGATGCTGTTTGAGATCTTCAGCCAGCGTTACGAACGCTCGGCAACGATGGTCACCAGCAACCTGCCGTTCAACGAATGGACCGAGATCCTAGGCTCAGAGCGGCTGACCGGAGCCTTGCTCGACCGGCTCACGCATCACGTTCACATCCTCGAGATGAACGGCGAAAGCTATCGCCTCAAAGAAGCAAACAGACCAGGGCCGGCAAAGCTGGTGCTTAGCTTCCACCTCTCCTAAAGATCCCGCAGTGTGCGAAAGGCTCTTCCGCTCCGGCCTGAACGCACCACCGCAGGGCGGCGCAGGCCTTCGCTCCAGAGCCTCCGCACACTTACTCCGAATGCATCACCACAGAGCTCCCTGGTCTGGTTTTACTCCGCCCTGCTGGTCTATTTTCTAAACGCCCTTGACACCCCCAATGAAAGTTACACTTTGACCAACCTTATCCTGCCCAAATAAGCTTAGGCTCGCAGTGATGATCGAGACATAAAGAACCAAACGTTTCGCATTGAGGGAAAGTTTGCGAGATGGCATGTTCCGCTCTAAAGGCATCTATATACGTGCGAATCGGCACACGTAGAACCCATTGTAGTGTCTCGGCAAACAAGGCAGGGAGTCTGGATCCCGGCAAAGAGACGGTACGAATCTGCAATCGGGTGATGACGGAGCTACGAAATCATTTTGGATGTGACCTCAAGAGGCCGCAGCAAATCAAGGCTGACACGTCGGTTTGTGGCCGACGAAAGAATCCGTCACTTGTGGCGAATCTAAGCAGCAGTTGCTGTATATCTTCAATAAACCCATAATACGCGGTCAGTGGCTTGCCGAATAGAACAACATCGCAAGCAACTCCGAGAAGGGCGGCCCGATAAACGTCATCGATCACTAACTAATTTGTTTATCCCGAAGTGTTGTGATCGCTGCCGGTTTGGGGTAAGCACCTCGTGAACCCCTCTGGCGTGTGAGTGCTTTGGGCTTGATAGTGGGAAACATGAGAGAGTCCGAGGCGCTTTCCAGAAAGCAGAAGTGGTTGGATCTGATTCGGCAACAAGAGCGCAGTGGCATGGCGGTGAGCGCATTTTGCCGGGAGCACAGTGTGAGCGAGCCGTCTTTTTACGGTTGGCGGAAACGTTTGAAGGCGAGCGGTCCGGTGCGATTTGCCTTGGTGGAATCCGGTGCGTGTAGCGCGAGCGATAAGGCAGCGTTCGAAGTGGTTCTGGCCTCCGGCGACCGTCTCCGTATCACACCCGGAGCCGACGCCGCAACACTGCGCACAGTATTGAGCGTGTTGCTGGAACGAGCATGATGCATTTGCCGGCCAGCGTGCGCGTCTATCTGTGCGCCTCGGCCTGCGACATGCGCAAGAGCTTCGACGGCCTGCACGCATTGGTCGCACAGGCGATGGAGTTGGATGCGTTTGCCGGACATCTGTTTGTCTTCGCAAACCGGCGGCGCGACCGGATCAAAATCCTGTATTGGGATCGCGACGGCTTCGCGGTGTGGGCGAAACGACTCGAAGAGGGAACCTATGCAATGCCGTTCGGCGAGTCCGAACAGAAGCGGCGCGAGATCACGGCCGCCGAGTTGGGCGCGCTTCTTTCCGGTATCGATCTGAGCCGGGCAAAGCGAAGAAAGCGTTATTGTCTGAGGAGCTCCGAAGTGGCATGAACAAGATCGTTCATGCATTTTCCTCCGGCGTTTTTCGCTCCTTCGTTTTTAGAATGAAAGCACATGCCGATCGATCCAGGGCAGCTTCCGGATAACACGGAAGTGCTGCGCCGGATGGTGCTCGATCTGATTGCGCAACTGGATGCTTCCGAGACGCGCCGGAAGAAAACGGAGAACCTGCTGCGGCAGTTGCTCGCCGTAAAGAGCGGACGCCGGAGCGAACAGATCACCGACGAACAACTGGCCTTGTTCGAGGCCGAACTGAAAGCGCAGGGCGTAAACGTAGAAGATTTGTCGAAGGCCAACGAAGGGGGAAACGACCTTGGCGATGACGATCCGCCAGCCTCGACAGGAAACGGTGGCCCTAACCCGCGTGGCCGCCGTGTATTGCCCGCGCATCTGAAGCGCGAGCGCATCGTTCACGATCTGGAAGAAGCGGAGAAGCATTGCGCCGTCTGTGAGCGCGATCTGCGGGAGTTCGGCGAAGAGACAAGCGAACGGTATGAATACATTCCCGCGCAGCTGATCGTGATCGAAGACGTCTGCAAGAAGTACTCCTGCGCTTGTACGGTGAAGACGGCGGGCAAACCATCGCAGCCGATCGAGAAGAGCACGGCGGGCGCGAGTCTGCTGACGCAGGTGATCGTGTCCAAGTACGCGGACCACGCGCCTTTGCATCGGCAGGCGAAGATCTTCCGGCGCTTCGGCGTGGAATTGAGCGAACAAACGATGTGCGGCTGGATGCGGCAATGCGCCGGTCTGCTCGATCCGCTGTATCGGAAGCTGAAGGAGTTTGTGTTGGCGTCGAAGGTGGTCGGAACCGACGACACTCCGGTAAAGGTGCTGGACCGGAACTTGCCGCAGACGCGCAAGGGACGCATCTGGCCCTATGTGGGAGATCGCGATCATCCGGCGGTGATTTACGACTACACGCCGACTCGCGAGCGGGCGGGACCGGAAGCGTTTCTGAAAAGCTATCGCGGACATCTGCAGGCCGATGCTTTCGTTGTGTACGACAGTTTCTTTACCAACCCCGCGCGCGGGATGGTGGAGGTTGGCTGTTGGGCTCACGCGCGCCGCCATTTCCACAATGCGCTGGAAAACGACCAGGCGCGCATGGGCGGAGTGCTCGCCGTGATCGCGCATCTCTACGAAGTCGAGAAAACGGCGCGCCGGAACGGATGGCACGGAGAGGAGCTGCGCATGGCAAGGGAACTGGATGCGCGTCCGATGCTCGACCGGCTGCACGAGTATTTGCTGATCATTCGCGAGCAGGTGTTGCCGAAGAGCGAAGCGGGACAGGCGATCGCTTATACGCTGAAGAACTGGACGGCGCTGACGCGTTACTGTTCCGATGGCGATCTGTGTATCGACAACAACAGGACGGAAAGGTCGCTGCGGAGTTTTGCCGTCGGCCGGAACAACTGGACTTTCTTCGGAAGCGACAACGGCGGCAAGACCGCCGCCGTGCTGCGCAGCTTCATCTCCTCGTGCGAACTCGTCAAGATCGATCCGTTTGCCTGGTTCCGAGATGTTCTCAGCCGCATTGCCGACCATCCTATTACGCGGATCGAAGAACTTCTGCCCTATCGCTGGGCAGCGGCTTTTAACTAATCCGGCTCTCACGCATCCAGGATCAGATCTTCATCACTTCCGGCGCCAGAGGGGTTCATGGAGTGCTTACGGTTTGGTGAGTGAATGCCGTCTTCGGTTTATCAAAACCAAGGGGATCCGCTGGACAGCGCAGCGATACTTCATTCTCAGTGGACCTGCACGGTTCGCGTCGGATCTACCCCGTGCCGGTAGTGCGACACTGCCGGGAACGCGACCTCGTCAAAATGTAAAGCGGAGCTGTACTTCGATCCTTCGATTGCTTTCGGGCTGTTTCTCGAAAACAGCAGCGCCTCCTCCAAAGTTGAAGCCCGGTGCCATCGAGCTAGCCTGCCCAAAAGTAGGCGCGCTTAGATTTCCTTCGAGGATCCCTGGGTTCAGATGATTGGTTAAATTGATGACTTGCGCGGATGCGACCAGGCTGTAGCGCTGCTCGCTGTTAGTCGCCTCACCCTTACCTTGTGCCTTGGCTTTGCTCCCCGCAGCTTCTCCGAACGTGAACGTCTTGCTGAGCCGGAAGCTTAAAGAGAAGAAGGGCGGCCCTTGCGCGTAATTGCGAGCGACGACGGGTTCTTTGGGCAGTGGGTTGAGTAAGAAAGCTCCAAACCGGGTGAAGGTAACGCCGGGCTCAGATTTGTCACCCTTGCGACCTATACGGTGACGGTGGCTCCGGATCTCATCCGCGAGACTGCTGCGACACCTGCTCCAGCTTCTCAAGGATTGCGGCGTATCGCTGACCCGTTTCTAACATTTGTGTGTCTTTGCCCCCGAGACGCTCACTCGCATCACGCAAATGTTCGAGTGCGTTGCGGACCGCGGTAACCAATAGCTCCACTTCTCCTGGATCGAAGCTTGGATATCCGGACATGCACATCATTATTGCAGTCGTAAAAACAAACCCGATCCTTTTGAATGAAGGATTGAGTCATATTGAGCAAGCTGGCGAGGCGGCCGGGGACTCATGCACGACAACCTTCTTTCTCTGGCAATTGCCGTAGCCGAGTTTTCCCTCATTGCAAATGCAACGCTGCGATCGCGCCGAAGATGGCCGCTCGCACGCGAGACGATTGTCGATCAGCGACCGTCCACCATTTCCGTCCGAGCGGAGATCGCTCGGAACGGTTGTCATTAATGCCCGCCACTTTACATTGGACAATGTTGCGGGTGCGGATTTGTAGATCGGCTGCGCCATCTAACACTCATTAAGCTTGACGACTAATTGGGTGTGTCACGAGAACAACGGCCGGGATTTCAGATCGCGTGAGTAATGATTGGATGGAACGGCCTAGCTGTAATCCTTCCTGTGTGCTGCGATCGACGGTGCCAAGAACCATCAATTGATAAGGCGAGCGGTTGATCTCCTTAAGGATCTCTTCCGCCGCATCCTCACCGAGTTGAACGCGCTCGATCGCTTTCACGCCGAGACGCTCAATTCGAAAAGCGACTTCTCGCAGCAAACGGTAACCGGACGCGAGTAGATCACGATGTTTTCGCTCTCTCCAGAAGACAGAATCGAGCTTTGAGTGTACGACGGTAAAGAGCACTAACTCGGCCTTGTGCGCTACAGCCAGGTAAGCAGCCAAATCAGCTGCCGACATCGAATGCTCATGACCGTTCACCGGCACTAAGATGCGCTGTATCAGAGAAGCTTGCGGATCTCGGACAACAATCAGGACATCTGATTCAGCCTGGCTGATTATTTGATCTTGAAGCTCGCCAAACGAGAGAACCGCACTGTGCGTCGGAGGCCTGGCAGCGATCGCAATCAGGTTGTGCTTTTTCCCGCTCTCAAGGATGGCACTTAGACTGTCACTCTTCGTGATGAGCTCTTTGGTTACTTCAATGTATTCGAGTTCGCTCGCTTGATCCAGCGACTCCTCCGCTCGCAGGGTCGCTGCGGGTTGCGCCGGCTCAGTGTCACCCTTCTCGGTGGCGGTCAACTGCGTGATGTCGAAGATCTCGCCTTCGATTTGCTTGGCTTGGGCAATCGTTTCCACAACAGCGGCGGCAATGGCGGGAAACAGGTCCGGGCTCATTGGAACCAACACTCTTTCAATATCGGGAAGATAAGCGCGCCGCCTGGCTTCCTCGCGATTCAAACGTTGCATTTCATCTTGAGAGGGCCGCACCTTCTTTTCTAAGACGGCCACGAGCGTGGGAGAAACAAGGACAGTAAGAATAGCTACGACAGCATACATCGTATAAGTCTCGGTGGAAAGCAGTCCCAACTCCACCCCAAGAATGGCTACGATGACATCCGTTCCGCCCTTGAGATTCACACCGAAACCGACTAAAAGGGATTCCCACCAACCCAGTCGGCCAAGACGAGCCCCGATGGCGCCAGAGCCTGACTTGATTAGAGTTGACACCGCGAAAAGGGCAAGCAAGATTCCGATCGAGGAAGGGCTGCGGAGCTTAAAGATATCTACCCGCATGCCGGCAAGAACAAAGAAAATAGGGGCGAACAAACCGACCGCTAGTGCCTGGATGCTTTCCTTTAACGGCATTGTTGTCCGGGGTGCCTGGCTTAGGAGCAGCCCAAAAGTAAACGCGCCCAAGAGTGGATGAAGTCCAAGCGAAAGCGTGATGCCAGCAGAAGCGAACACAAGAATCAAAACTAGTGAAAGCTGCCCAGCAACTACCTGCGTTAGATCGGCCGTTCGCCGCATAGCCCAGAACGTGAATCGGCGGCCGACAAATCTCATGAACAAGAAGAAGAGAACAACAAAGCCGATCGACTGAGTTCCAGCAACAAACGAATTGCCCGACCTGGAAGAAGCGACGACGGAGATAAGCGGCCAGACCAAAACCTCGCTGGCCACTCCAGCGGCTAAGATGACCTGCCCATAAGCTCGCCGAAGCGAATCTCGTTCAATGAGAATCTTGGCAATCACGCTCACGCCTGTGACGGAGAGCACAATGCCGAGAAAGAATCCGCTCAAGGGCGTAGCGGCCAGCATTGATCGAGCGAAAATGGTGCCGGTCGCAATCGAAGCGACGATGGCGAAAGCAGCTGTGTAGCCACCAGGCTTTGCGAGCTGGCGAACAAGTTTTAGATCTACCTCAAGCCCAGCAATGAGCAAAACCAGAATCGCTCCCACCCAGGAGAACAGGGACAGTGCTTTGCTGACGCCTTCGCTTAGAAACAAAGTGCGATATAGGGATGGCAGCAGCGCACCGAGGACAGATGGACCAATTACGAAACCTCCAAGGAGTTCACCGAGAACTTCCGCCTGTCCGAACCTCCTGGCGATCTCAGCAGATCCTCGTCCTACGACCAGAATGAATGCTATAGCCAAAAGGCCGAGCAACAGTTCTTGTTCCGACAATCGACCCATCCATTTCTTGGACCTGTGTCCAAATCATTCGTTTGTTGAACCAATGACCGTGACTTTGGTTTCTGCGTTCCGGATCCGAATGGAAGAGAAGTTGACTCAGAGCTTTCTTCGTTTCTTCCCAGAACCGCAGGACAGAGTATCTCTCTGAGAAACCGGGGCCCGCCTAGTGCGTCGAGGGTGGAAGTCAGAAGTGGCGCTAACGTCCCAAAAACTCGCCAACAGGGGCTAGCGGCTTGATATGGTCACAGCAAATCTTAAACATGGCAAGCATAGGAACGGCTAAAAGTGCTCCCGGGATACCCCAGAGCCACCCCCAAAAGCTCAGTCCTAAAAAGATCACAACTGGATTCAGAGTGAGTCGTCGCCCCATAACCACCGGACTCACAAATGTTCCTACCAGGATAGTTAACGCCAAAAAGGCAGCGGGAACTAGAAGAGCATGAGTCAAGGATGAGAACGTTGTAGCGGCCACAAAGGTGACGATGACCGCCAAGCTTAAGGCGCCTACTGTGGGAATGAAATTGAAAAGGCCCGCCAAAGCGCCCCAGAGAGCCGGATTCGGCATGCCCAGGCCCCAGAATATCAATCCGCCGGACACGCCGATCCCGGCGTTGATAAGCGTAATGGTGAGCAGATACCTGGAAATGTTGCTTTCGACCTCACGAGCAATCTGAACCGCCTTCTTCTTATCTGACAAGGTCGGAAGAACATGGACGAGCTTCGCTAGAAAAAGGCCGCCCGACGCGAGCAGAAAATACAGCAGAACAATGACGACCAGCAAACTAAACACGAACTTCGACGTTCCGCTGAACAAGGTATCGAGCAGGCTCGTTCCTTTTAACTCTACGCGCTGTGGTGCTTTCTCCTTCCCTGCTTTCGTGCTGGTCAGCTTTTCGACTTGCTCACTGGTCGCTGACACCTTTTCGAAATACCTTTTTAAAGGTTGGATCGTGTTCTGCAATTTAGCCCCAGTCTCGGGAGCTTTCTGAAGCCATTCTGCTAAGGGGCCCGAAAGTTCAAACGCCAGGAACCCGAACAGAGCGAATGCGGAAATGATCACCATCGCCGCGCTGAGAGGTTCAGGAACTGAAAACTGCTTTAAAGAACGAACAATGGGCGCGAACAATAAGTTCAGAACAAAAGCCAAGATGACGGGAAGAAAGAAATCGCGAGCAACGTCGAGAGTGTAGAAGCACGCAAGAAGGAAGAGCCCGGTAAGCGATATCGAGCGAATGCCTAAAGGACCATGAAAAAGTCTGGCTGTGTCATCCAGATTCGGTCTTCTGGCAGGCCGGGCGAAACAGATCTCCAGCCTAGTTCCAATAAAGCTCGGGCATCGGTGCAGGTATCGAGTGAGCCGCCCGTTCCACTTTGCAGAAGGCTTAGACGCCGGTGGTCTGCTTCTTGCCTGTTTGCACTTCCAAAATTTGGGAAGTGGCCTGTTGGATGATCGGCTTGGCGATTTCCGTTAAGAGGAAATCTGCAGCTTCTTCTTCCCCCAGGCTGTGCGTCAAGAGCTCTGCCACTTCAAATTGACCGAGCTGACGAGCGAGACCCCGGAGAGTCCCATAGCCCGAAATTTCGTAATGCTCGACTTTTTGGGCTGCGGTCATTAAGGCGAGATCGGCCGCCTGCTCCTCTTTTTCTTTTCCTTCCTCGATCGTTTCCTCTCCTTCTGCGACTAAGCCGGCCATCGCTTTACAAGGCTTCGGTTGGGCTTTCTCACCCAGCAAAATGAACACTTTCTGTAGCCGTTCTATTTGGCCTTGTGTCTGGTGGAGGTGCTTTTCGAAAGCTTCCCGAAGCTTCGGGTTATGGGCGGCCGCCGCCATTTTCGGCAACGCCTTCGTTAGTTGCGTCTCCGCATGAACGAGATCCTGCAACTCTTCTACGAGTAGTTCTTTTAACTGAGACACGGATTAACTGACCTTTCGAGAGGAACTGAATAGACTATTTACGTTTCGCGGCGCGCTTGACGGCTTTGACCGGAGACGAGTCGTGGCCATCGGAAGCTGTGGGATGGCCATTCCCGGAGATCTCAGGGGTCGACTCCCGTTCTCCTGACACCTGAGACTTAAAGTGCTGAAAAGCAGGAGCTTCCACATACACCCAACTACCGCCCTGATTCCAAGGTGCTCGTACGTCCGGTTCACCTAGATCGCCGAGGCCGGTCGAATCGTTAAAGTACTGATCCACCATGCCAGGTGTGCGAGGAAGCTTACCGATAGAAAACATTGGCTTTCCTAGGCTTTCGAGGGCCAGGGTGAAGGCTTTCATATGAGTGATCTCACGATGCGTCTCCTAAACTGGTGGCCTACCGGTCGTCCGTCGCGTCACGCGGGTATTGTGACCTACTCAGCAACGAGACCTTCCTTCTGAGCCGCACTCTTGAGAGTTTCTCCGGCTTCTTCCGTGACGCGCTGGACCTTTTCAACCACATCCTGTGCAACCGATTTTGCCTGCCCGACCAAACGATCGCGCGCTTCGCCCAAGTACTCACCTTCGAGTCGCGTACTGGGCAGAGTTAAACCGACCAAAGCACCTGCGGCCAGTGCAGCCATCCCGAGGCCCAGAGGATTCTCCTGAAGCGTCCGTTGCAAACGCTCGCCAGTCACTTGAGCCCCGTGCTGCGCCTGATCTCTCACATCATGATATTTCTGACGAGTTGTATCTGCAAGACGGCTTGCCGCCTCACCAACCGTACTGACTGCTGAACCGACAGCGCTAGTTGCCCGCTCGGCAGCGCCCCGCGCGGTGTCCGCAACGTTTGCCCCTACTGCACCGGCGGAATCTGCAATCCCACTGGCAAAATCCTTTGCACGATTCGCTGTCGAAGGAGCAAGACGTTTTTCGGAACGATAAGACGGCTCCATCCGGCGCTTCTTCATGGCCAAAAGCCCTAAGCCAAGGCCAAGTAGGGCAATAGGAACCGGGTTCTCACGGATGTATTGCACGACGGAAGAACTGGATTCGCTCACCGCTGTTCCAGCGCGCTCCGTCATATCCGTCACTGCTTCGCTCACACTCGACATAATCTTCTCCGCCCTTCCTATGGTGGCGTCTTTGACGGCGGTCTTAGCGGTATCGAAAGCCTCAGTCGCCTTCCCGCGAATCTGATCCTTGACTTGCTCGGCAATCCGTGTCGGATCTAGCTTGTCTTGAAGAGCATCGATGGTCGCACTCAAATGGGAGCGGGTTTGTTCAATGCCGGAACGGATTTCACTGGCTTCTTCCTGGCTATTGTCGTTCGCGATTGGCGTTACTTCATTTGTTGTTTCACCCATTGTGCATCCTCCTTCAGGGTCTCTGCCGTTTGACGGGGCGCGATGCTCGTATTTTTCAACTCGGTCAAAGCTTTTGATATGAGTACCGCGGCCGCAATGCCGACGAGGACAGCCACTAGCAGGGCGGCAATCCACCAAGCCATAACGTTTGCCAGCAGAATAATGAGTGCAGCTAACAGCGCTAGAAGCGCTGCATAGGCGACTGCTCCGCCCAGCACCAAAAACCCAATATTACGACCAATGCGGGCCGCCTTCTCAGCTAATTCCACTTTGGCCAGTGCAATCTCCTGGCGAATCAGGAGACTAGATTCTTGAGCGACCTCTGAGAACAGCTCCCCGATAGAACGGTCCTGCTTATCCGGCATCTCTCACCTCCTCATAAATTTGCAATTTGCACTAAGCACCGGCCGGTTTGGCAGGTAGCGAAGCTGTCGGAGTCGGGCTCGCTGCTGGTCGCGCGTCCAATGGCTCTCGAGGCTCAAAGGGGAAGCCGACAGGCATATTAGAACCGCTAGCGGCGGCTTGAAGAGAAGCTGGTGGAAGAGCGAATTGTGCGCCTGGAGTGCTCGGGCCAGGATTCGGTGATTTGGCTGGACCGCCAGCTGACTGGGAGCGGGAACCCTTCAGAAAGCGGCTGGCCGCCAAGCCAAGGACAAATGCGCTGCCAAGGAACAGGGTGGGAGAGCGCCGGGCGAAGTCTTCGGTCTTGGTGACGAGCTGATGTACATCCCGGTTCCGAAGGTACGTGGCAAGCTGCTCCGCCTGTCCTCCGAGGGCCTGTCCTAGCTCGGCCCCATACTTGCCGATTGGCCCCGGATCTTTCTCGCGAAGATCCTTGCCCATTTCCTGAAAAGCATGGGACACTGTTTCAATTCCGGAAGCAATGGTTTGCCGCTGTTCGTTGATGTACGAGACGGCCTGGTTTTTCGCCTGGTCCAGCATATGCGATCCGGCTTGCTTAGCGGAGCCAACCATACTCGATACCTGAGCTGTCACCGGCGTTTCTGAATCCGACAACTTTTCTCCCGAGCTGCTGTTTGGTGCCTCCGGTATCGACGATTCGGAAGTATCTGCTTTCATCTTTTTGGCCATATAAATGTCTTTCTGATTCACCTATTCTTATTCGTTCGAATGCCAAGCGTCGGGTGATTGAGTAACGTTCGACAAAGTAGAGTGGACACGCTGTTCCAAAAAGACGAGCGGCACACGAGAGTTCGCTGCGCCGCTCCACTGATCAACCGCCCACGCCCGCTACGACTGCTTGATCAATTCCACACGACGGTTCTCGGCTCGCCCCGCATCGGTCGTATTACTCGAAACCGGCTCACTTGCCCCCTTGGCATCGATGGACAAACGGCTTTGATCAACCCCGTGCGACACGAGGTATTGCATGACACTAGTCGCTCGCTGCCCAGCCAGCTGATCGTTTGCCGCACTGGAGCCTACCGAATCGGTATGGCCGACAATGCGCATTTTCCAGTCTGCGTTGCTCTGCAATGCTTGTGCTGTCTGATCGAGCACTGTTTGCGAATCCCCAGCTAGCGTGGCACTCCCGGTTGAAAAGTGAACGTCGTTGTCGCCGAATCCAACGCGACCCTTCGTGCGAATTGCGTCAGCGATGCTAGCCGCTGTCCAGGCAGTGGCGGCCTGCGTTCCTGTTCCGGTATCTGGCTTCGTTTGATCGGAGACCGGAGCTGCGGCAGTGGTTGTCTCATGCCGATCTCGCGTGAAGAACCAGATCGCTAATGCGAGCAGGACCAGTAGCGGAATCAGCCAAGCCCAGACCGATGGCTTCTTCTTCGGCTGTTCCTCGTAGACTTTTACTTTTTCAGCCATAAATTCTCCGCTACGTACCCGAGGCTACTTCTTACCTCGGGGAGCTCTCGGCGTGTCTGTAGAAGCAACTTGTTCTAGGTCCACTTCCGTCTTGCGAACCGTGTCTTTGATTTGCTGCGTCCGTTCCGTCGATTCTGTCCCGACGGAAACTTCCTCCACCACGCGAGCGCTCTTTCCGACCACCGCTTCTTCCGCCATCTCACGCACTTCGATTGTTTGGTTCTGAAGCTTATCCAGATCCGCCTCTGAGATCGGGCGGTTCACCGCATGCCGCTCGACCGTCGCATGTTCCTCGCGCAGCACAACTTTTTCTTCGACCGGTACTTCGATTACGTGACTAAATACACGCACTCCACCGCCCTCGACTTTGCGTTTACCGACGACTAGTTCTTCCTCAACAATAGGAATCACCGCATCGCCGGTAATGGCCGCATTACGTTTCACTGGAGTTCCCGGCACGTTTGCTTGCGTACTCATCGAGCGTTCGTCGATTTGATTGGCGTGATGCCGCTCAAATACGTCTTCTGCTTTGTCCGCATAAGCTTCTTCCGCGCGAACCACAATAAGAGTGCCACCGCTCTTCAGGCCGTCCGATAAGATCTGTAGATCTTTAGCGGGCAAGTTAAGGGCCTTCAGGGTGGCCAATGACTGTTCGGGAGCAGAACTACGGCTCACTCCACCCAAGCTTTGGATGGACTGCTGGGGAATGCCTGCAGTTTGTAAGTCACTGAGTGCTTTGCTAGCCTGCTCGTCCGTATGAAACAAGCTCACAAGAGTCGTTCGGTCCGTCTGGTTAGACATTTGTTCTTCCTTTTTGTGTTGAGGGTTAATTCGAACCGAAGGCCAAAAGGCTCAGCGATTGTGAATAGCAAGGAGACTATAAATCAAGCGTGTGGAATGAACTCGTCATCGTTTGGGTGTCGTCGCCGAGGTGCGCACTTTATTCCAGCCCTCTTGAACGGCTCCCTTGAAGTCTTCCCACTTGCCGGAACCCTGAGCAGTCCAGCCCCTCTGTGCGGCTGACTCAACTGAAGACCAATCGTTCGAGGCATATCGGGGGTCACTCGCTAAAGTGTGGCCGTATTGATAGGCAGGTGCGAATGTGTCATAGGGCTTTCCGGCGCTGCCGTAATTCGCTTTGAAGTGATTGCGGAAGTCGAAATCGTAGTCGGCGAAGCGTGAGGACGGCCGGCTCGTTCCAGCGCCGAGTTGCTCTACCTCCACTTCTGTGTGGCGTACTGTGTCACGGATCGTTTGTGTCCGTTCGGAAGCTTCTTTACCGACCACAATTTCTTCGACGATGCGCGCAGTCTTCGAAACGACGGCTTCCTCGGCCGTTTCGGTCAGCTCAATCGTGCCCTCTTTGAATGCGTTGAAGTCCGCTTCGCTGGCCGGACGATTCACCCTTTGGCGGTCCACCCGAACGTGTTCTTCCTGCAATACAATGTTTTCCTCTACAGGGCGCTCCACCAGATGGGAATACACGCGCACGCCGCCACGTTGCACTTGTTGTTTCCCCACCTGCATGGTCTCTTCGACGATCGGAACAGACCCGCCTTCAGACACAGCGTGTTTGGAAAGACCATCCAACGCCGCGGCGGAGCTTGCGCCCGAGGACTGGTCATTTACGTTCTTGGCGCCGTACGCTGCGAGCAAGTCCGCCACTTGATTTTCTCGGCCATCCGGGACCGTCACCGACAGGAGCGCGCCCCCTTGTTGCAAGCCCGCTGCGTAGTGGCGTTCCGCTTCTTCATCCCCACCGGTCAGAGAACGAAAGAAATTGCTGATCGTAGCTCCTAATCCTGTTCCTGTACTGCTATCGCTTGCCTCTTTCGATGCGGGAGACGTTACGTCGGTAGTCATAACGCGAATGTCGGTCGCTGGGTACCCCTGACCCACAAGCTCGTGTCTTACATTCTGGGCTTCCGTGGTGCTGCTGAACAAGCCGACAACAGTCTTAGGCATGCTATTGGTTCCTCTCCATTTCCAATTCGATCTTCGATTACTTGGCGTAAGCCGTTTGAGTTAACGCTTCTCCGCTACCCGCAAGACGCTCAATCGAGACTTCTTCCGCCCGGAGCGGGACGACTTCTTGGTGCCGTGCGTGCGCACGGTGTCGGGTCACACGTATTTCCTCTTTGAGAATCAGCTGCTTTGTTACGACCAAGACTTCTTCCATGACTGGGTAGATAGTGACATCTCCCTCACGTCGGACGACTGCCGGTTCCGTAATCGGATGGTTGAGGGATACGTGTTCCACCGAGACTGTCTCGCTGAGCAGCTCTTGATCAACCAATCCCTCAAACTCGCGAACGGTCTTTTCAAGACGAACCACTCCGGTCACAATCTTTCGAACTTGGACGCTTAGCTGCTCCTCCAGAATGGGAAGAGTCAGTTCCGTACCAGGTAGGATATCTGTGCTATCGGGCAAGTTAATTACTCCAAATCTTGACGCAAGGATGTAAAAGAGTAACCAGCGTCCGTTCAGCGAGTGGAAGAGCGCCGTCCGACAATCGCGTGCTAAACCACCAAGTACCGACACCGCTCTTACGACTGCCGCGAAAAGGCTGTAGATGTTCAGCCCGTTGACACCGGACGGACCTGAAAGGGTGAATACGTATCCGCCCACGATCGCGCCAACAATTCCATAAATGATGTCCAGCAGCAAGCCTTCGCAAGACTTGTTTACCGATTTATTTCCGATGAACCGGCAATTAGGCCCAAAACTACCCAAGCAACAATGGACATATTTACTTTTTCCGAACCCATCCTTCGCGCCTTGGTTACAGAACTGGAGCCTGCAGGTAACAAGCGCATAGAAGTTCCAGTTAGCGTTTCGCATGGTAAGACAGAGACCTCGGCTAATAGTTTCCTCAATTCGTTGCTACTCAAAGAGTTTTTTTCGACGGGAGAGTTTGAGGTGCATCGGATTGTCTTGTTCTGGCTGCGTTGTGGCTCTTATGTTGCGTGGAGTTGGAGAAGAGGCGAGGAGCGGGCTCATGGGGGAGACAGTCACGGTATATAGGAAGCCGCCATTCTGGCGGTAGGATACGTTCCGGCTGCTGTGTTTGTGGCAGTGGTCGTTTACGTGACGGTGAGTATCGGAGACAGCATATTAATTCCGTTACTCCTTGGCTTCGCTCTCACGTTTATGCTCGAGCCTCTGGCACGCGTGCCGCTCTGGGCCGGTGTCGAAGTGATCGGAATAATTCCTACCTCGGTGTCACAAGCGGCTTGCTTTTTACCTTGGCCTTTGCTGCCCTGGATAGCGCAGGGATTGGACAGCTCGTTGGTGTATTTATAGTCTTGCCCTTGCGCAGATGACAGAAAATTACGTTCTTACCCCTCGCATCATTTGGTGGAAAGCTTGCCTTACATCCCATGCTGGTGTTCATCGCCTTGATCTTGGCCGGGGATCTATATGGCCTTCTTGGCTTAGTTCTCGCGATCCCGGCTTAGCCGTGTTAAAAGTGTTTGTACGTTTCTTGGATGAACTCTATCTGCGATCCGATCTGTACCTTGCGCCCGCTGTTTCTCCTTTCGGTCGAATCGAGCAGACAAGTACAGCCCAGGAAGCGACTTGGGCGACGACTAAACCAGCGAGCGGAACTTTCCGTATGGACCTTGGGATGCGCCAGCCAGCGAGGACATCGCGGGGACAATTAAGATGAAACGCTCACCGAAATTAAACAACACTGTTCATTCGACAATTTATTTCCCCAAGGACCCATCACGTGCGTAAGCGCGTAGCGGCGCCTCCTGTTCACTTGCAGCATCGACTCTCGAAAATTCATGTGTTGACCCATGAAGAAGCTGCACCGCCTCTTTGCCGTGATTACGGATTTAAGGGACCAAGCTCTCTTCCTCGTGGCCTACCGGCATGGTCTTCGGGCGAGTGAAGTTTCTCAAATGGAAACTTCCGATGTGAACTTCCCCGATACAACCATCTCGATCCGTCGGATAAGCCGGGGCAGCCACGATCGTCATCCACTTCAAAAAGACGAAATGGCGGCCCTCAGACGATATTTGAAGACGCGGAAAGACGACTCAATGATCCTTTTCTTAGGCATTCGAGGACAACCGATCAGTAGAAGAGGACTGGATTGGTTAATGAAATCCTATGGTGATCAAGCCAAGTTGCCAAAAGCAAAGAGACATTTTCACGCCCTTAAACACAGCGTAGCGACTCACCTCTTGAGTGCGGGCGCTGATCTGCGCTATGTACACGATTGGTTAGGACACACGGCGCTGCAAAATACAGCCTTGTATCTCTATCTGATCTCACCACGGCCGAAGCCGGATGACGTTCACCGAAATTTGCCGGGGCCCCGGCTCAACTAATCAGCTTTTATGGGGGTTGGCCGTTGTGAAAACTCCGTTACAATTGGCTCTAAACTGCTGCTCATCTGAAACGTTTTGAGCAGAGATTGCTTCAAACGCCTGGAAAGGTATCACGTTCATGCCAACAGACACACATAAAAAGGCCGCAGAGCACCACGAGAGTGCTGCTAAGGCTCACAAAAGCGCCGCGGAGCACCACGAAAAAGGCAATCCGGAAGAGGCGAAAAAGCATTCTCAGACTGCTCACGACCATTCTGCCAAGGCTCATGAAGCTTCAAAAGAAGCTCATGCTAAGTCCAGTCAGAAGAAATAAACAGACAGGAGGACGGACCCTTGTGCCCCGTCCTCTGTTAATGTCTTGAGTGTCGGGAAGCACTTTGGACTTGCCCCATTTTGGCACAAAGAGTTAAGGCTAAAAATTCGTCGAGTGGAGAATTTTGAGTCATGGGGTTATCGCGCCGGAAGTTCACGAAAGAGTTCAAGATTGCCGCGCTGCGGCAGTTAGATGCGGGTGTTTCGACTGCCGCCGTCGCCCGATCGTGTGAGATCAATCCGAACCTGCTGCATCGCGGCCAGTTCGCGCCGCTCGACGGGAAGGATCGTACGCTCTAACTTCTCTGCCTCGATGTAATGCGCATGGCCTTCCAAGATCGCAGCGAGGTCCTCTTTACTCTGAAGCGTCACTGAGTCTTTTGGCCCGAGCGCGCCAGTTTCCGTTTCGATGGCCTTGTCCAGCAAAGCCTGAGCCGCCTCGCCCAATTTTCCTGCCCACGATCTCCGGCATTCCGGGCTTTTCAACCTGATGAAATAGCTGACAGCTGCGGTCCGTGACCTTCTTAAGGCTTGAGCACGACTTTGATACAGCCGTCTTTCTTTTCCTGAAATGTCTTGTAAGCGGCGGGCGCATCTTCTAGACTGACGCGGTGCGTAACCACGAATGAAGGATCAATTTTCCCGCTTTCGATCTCCTTTAGCAGCGGCTTCGTATAGTGCTGCACGTGAGTTTGCCCCGTTCTGACGGTGAGCCCCTTGTTCATCGCAGCCCCAAACGGAAACTTGTCCAGAAATCCGACATAGACACCGGGCACCGAGACAGTTCCACCTTTCCGGCAACACATGATCGCTTCACGGATCACATGGGCACGGTCGGTCGCCAGTCCGACAGCGGCTTTGCCCGCATCCAACACAGAGTCGAAGCTGCCTGCAGAATGGGCCTCCGCTCCCACGGCATCAATGCACCGGTCGGGCCCGCGTCCCGAGGTCATTTCCATCAAGCGGTCGTATACCTTCTCCTTTGTAATGTCGATCGTCTCCGCCTTTCCGAACTTCGCGGCCATCGCGAGCCGCTCCGGTACCCGCTCAATACAGATGACGCGTTCGGCACCTAATAACCATGCGCTCTGAATAGCGAATTGTCCTACGGGCCCGCCACCCCAAACCGCTACGGTGTCGCCGCCCTCTATTCCGCAGTTCTCTGCCGCCATGTAACCGGTGGGGAAAATGTCTGACAGAAAGAGCACCTGCTCATCGGGGAGGCTGTCCGGCACCTTGAGCGGACCGATATCAGCATAAGGAACGCGCAAGAACTGCGCTTGTCCGCCCGGGAAGCCGCCTAACAGATGGGAGAACCCGAGTAATCCGGCGGGAGACTGCCCCATCACCTTGGCTGCCATGGCCGCATTGGGATTCGAGGTATCACAGCAGCTGAAAAGATCTTTTTGGCAGAAGAAACAGTGCCCGCAGGCTAGCACGAAGGGAACTACGACGCGGTCGCCTTGGCGCAACCTCGTGACGCTCCTGCCCACCTCCACAACCACACCCATGGGTTCGTGCCCCAGAATGTCGCCCGTTTCCATGGTGGGCTGATAACCGTCATAAAGGTGCAGGTCGGAGCCGCAGATCGCGGTGGAAGTAATTTGGACGATGACATCGCCCGCTTCTAGAATCTTAGGGTCAGGAACCGTATCGACCCGAACATCTTCTTTACCGTGCCATACCAGAGCTCTCATAACATCCCAAGGCTAGCAATGACACCTTGGTGAAATCGTCGTCATCCGACCGACGGCCAGAAAACGGGATCTTTCAAGAGAGCGTTTCGTGGAGCAGTAACTCGCGAGCGGCCTTCAGTTCCCTACGTCTGGTCGCGTCTATTTGTGGATACGACAAACGGAGTTCTTGCATTGCTTGAACAATGACGGAAGAAACGACAAGATGTGTAAACCACTTCTTGTCCGCCGGGACGACGTACCAGGGCGCTTGCTCAGTCGCCGTATGAGCGATCATGTCCTCGTAAGCCGCCGTGTAGTCATCCCAGTGCTCCCGCTCACGGACGTCCGCTTCCGAGAACTTCCAATTCTTTTCGGGTTCCTCCAGTCTCTTCAAGAACCGCGATCGCTGCTCCTGCTTAGAAATGTTCAGGTAGAACTTGCGAATAATAACGCCGTTGCGAGTAAGAGTACGCTCGAACGCATTTATATCTTCGAAACGCTGTACCCAGATGTTCTTGGTCACGAGCGGTCGCGGTATCCGCTGCTGATTGAGTAGCTCTGAGTGAACTCGCACAACGAGCACTTCCTCGTAATAAGAGCGATTGAAGATCCCAATGCGTCCTCGTTGCGGCAGGCTTTTCGACGTTCGCCAAAGATAGTCGTGGCTCAGATCTTCGGCCGAAGGCTGCTTGAAAGAGAACACTTGGCATCCTTGTGGATTGACGCCAGACATTACGTGACGAATCGCACTGTCTTTACCGGCCGCATCCATGGCCTGAAAAACCAGGAGTATGGACCAGCAGTCCTGCGCATAGAGCCTCTGCTGCATGTCACTGAGTCGCTGAATATTTTTATTGAGATACGTTTCGGCCTCAGCCCTCAGTTCGAACCCCTGAGTGTCGCCGGGGTCGAAATTCTTCAAACGAAATCCTTTCGAACGAAAGACTTCATAGGGCTTGATAAGCTTGGGGATTTTGGGCAATTGTCTCTTCATCGGGGCCTCCCAAACCGGGATATCCTTGGCACTTTAAATAATCCGTAAGCCGTAGTCTATGCACCTCAGCATAAACCGACTCTGCATGACCAGGTCTAGTACTATGCCGCCCATTCTACGCGCCAAGCTACCTCGAGCACGCGCCGGAGAAGTCCGCCATTCTTGCCTGATGAACTTCACTCGTATTATGGGACCCCGGTCGTGAGCGCACTAAAGACGGCCTGTACACCTTGCCATTCTGCGGCGTGAATTTTAAGTGCTCGTCGACAGGGGGCCGTTCGTCGTATTGCTGGAGGCCTCCGTATAAACGTGCGTAAACTCCGCCCCGAAAAAGAAGATTTGGGCCGAATAATAGATCCAAACAACGACCGCAACAAGGGAACCCGCCGCACCATAAGTTGAGCCAACACTTGCCTTTCCCAGATACAGTCCTAGCAGCAGTTTGCCTAAGTCGAATAGAAACGCAGTGCAAACAGCTCCAAGTACCGCATCCCACCAGGGAACTTTGGCGTTCGGTACGTATTTAAACATGAGAGCAAACAGCAATCCAATAACGAAGAACGAAACCAGGAAATTAATGATCTGGAGAATGACAGGGGGCATCGGCAGGATCTCACCAAAAGCTTTACCAAGATAAGCCAGTCCAGCGCTTAAGATGAGCGACACCAGCAGCAGAAAACCGAGGGAGAGCACCATACCAAAAGAGAAGAGTCGCTGCTTGATCATGCCCCCAAGGCCGGCGGCGGCTGGCTCCGGTGCTTCCCACATGATATTTAAGGCGTCCCGCAACTCGATGAATACCCCGGAGGCTCCGAAAAGCAAAGTCCCGATCGCAACGATACTGGCGAAAATGCCTGAGCTTGGCTTCTGAGCATGCTTTAAGAGCGACTCCACGGTTTCAGCACCGCGGTCTCCTATTAGTTGTCTTGCCTCGTTCACTAGCGAACCCTGGGCGTTGGATTGTCCAAATATGAGGGCGATCACGGCTGTAATTAAAACCACCATCGGGGCAAAAGAAAGAATGCTGTAAAAAGCAACAGAAGCACCGAGCCGTGGCGCTTTATGTTCGCTCCACTTTACAAACGTTTGTTTCAGTAGTGAGAGTGGCTTTTCTGCTGCTGTCATAACCCTGTACTACACAGCAGTTTATCTTTGCCCTGGAGACATGTGCGACATGACCACCGCTAGGGGGTGTTCGAAAACTTCCGTGCCACTTTGCAAGGGAAATCTTCGGCGTCACCTATTCCGGTTAGTATTGCCTCAGCGAAAATGTTA
This sequence comes from Terriglobia bacterium, assembly GCA_963737005.1. GTDB lineage: Bacteria > Acidobacteriota > Terriglobia > Bryobacterales > Bryobacteraceae > Bog-105. The sequence continues at coordinate 390,106 of CAVTRD010000001.1, forward strand.
CCTCAAGCTAGTTGTCATCTCGGAGCCTCAGGCAGCTGGAGCAGTTTGGGTTTTATGGCACCGACTACACTGTTGGTGAACTTGGCTGAGGGTAAAGCAACGCGGATTTCCGACCGCTGGAATTCGAACCGACGCTGGCGAGTAATCATGGCGTTCGAGCGCTCCCGGGTCCGTGTACATAGCGAATCAAGCGCTACGCGGCGCGATCCTGGAAGAAACGAGCAGGGGATGCTGCTCCCAGCAGCTCCTCCTATTTCCACAACTGTTTCGGAGGACTCCTCAAAAAGAGTGCGGAGGATGGAATCCACGGCTTTCTGTGCCTGGGGGGCAGCCTGAATGACCAGCCGGTGATCGTCTTCGAGTTTCGCGATCCAACTTCGAATAAGCCGTGGTATTGCGGTCGGTGCACTCGCTCGAAACGCCGACGATGGCACAAAGGAAAGCGCGCTTCCATCTCGGCCAGCAATTTCTCTTTCGTGTAGAGTCCATCTCCAAAGCGATCGCGGAACGTTCGATGGAGGCGGCTCTCATGACCGGTGCTGGAACGGTAATAGGCGCGGTGCTCCGTTTCGCTCGTCAGGTAAAGAGCGGGACGGTTCGCCCATCCTTCCACGATCGCTTCACAACTTTCCTCTTGGTTTATCGCCTGGATGCGGGAAGTCTCAATCGGAGGAAGTGTCAGTCCGTCGCATTGCTCGACTTCGAACACGGTGTAATGACAAAGGACACACGATGCCCGGTACTGTTCTTGGGCCTTCGACTCGTCCTCCGTGCGGCTACGAAGCTGTTTGAAGAAAACAATCGGGGTACCCTTCTCGCCTTTTCGGACGGTGCCCTAGAGTCCTGAGCTGTCGGAACGTAAGCCAGAACGGTGATGAGAAGGGAGTCGCCCAAAGCAGGAAGACATTCACCCCGCGGTATGGTTTGCCGGTGCGGAAATTACGGGGAAACAGGCCGTTGATAGATTGGGGAGTCTGCCAGGGTTTGTTCCACGAAATCACGCCGGCTTTGAGGCTTGAAAGAATGCGGTCGGTTACGGTCTGTTAGAGGTTTGGCTTGGTGGTTTGCGCTTTTCCGGTCACGGGCTGGTTCTCCTAGATGGATCCGGCGGGAAGGCTTTCGCCTTCCCGATGTGCCTGCGTTGTTGCGCGGTTACTGCGCGTCTCCCGTGAGTTCGCTCGCTTCGTTGTCTCCGGAGGACTCGAGCCGAATTAAGCGCTGCACTTTGATCTTGGCCACCCGGGTCTGAACCTCGATCTCCACAGTTCCGTTGCCGACTGTGGCCTGGACTTTGCGTGGATATTGTTCGTAGACGAGCTCGCCTTCGACAAAGAGCGCGGTTCCTTTCGGCAAAGTAGCGGCCCATTGGCCCAAGCTGTTCCAGATCACCAGTTGGTGCCATTCGGTGCGCGTGCGACGCTCGGCGGTGGTTTTGTCCGTCCAGCTGACATTGCTGGCCAGGGAGATGGTCGTGGAACCGTTCGGGGTGGTTTTGGCGTCGTCGCCGGTGTGGCCGATGAGAGTAATGCGATTGAGGTTGAACATTTGAATTGGTCTTGCCTTTCGTTCGGAAATGGATTTAAGGTGTTGCGTACAACACCTCCGAGGCGTCGCTGGCGAGACTGGAGCGGCAAGGGCAAGGGTTGCGGAAGTCGCTTGCGACTTTTTTGGGGATCGCTCGAGCGGTGGAACCAAAACCGGAGGCAGCGCCCTTGCAGCGCGCCGGGGCCACTGCCCCTGGAGGAAACCTTTCCTGGTGCGCCCAGCGCTTCCTAACTAGAACGACAAACGCGGGGATCAGTGGGAATCCATCGGGGAGCGTGCCATAAAAGGCCAGAGCACTTCTTATGCACGATTGCATCCGGGCAACAGCCTTTCACGCATTGTTCGACAGCTTGAATTCTCGCCTGAAGTCCGTTCTGTTTGTGAGTGACTTCACTTAGGATCGTTCGCAGGGCGGCCGAGTGACTTTTGCTAGCGTATTACTTAATCGAAGAAAGTACAGCACGACGATCGTTCGCCGAGCTTTTAACAAGGACCGTTCAAAAGGAACAAACACTCCATGCTTAAGGATCCAATCAGCCGCCGCAGTGCCCTTGCGCTCGGCGGCACCCTCGCAGGAACTCTGGTGACGTCCAGTGCTGCCGGCGTAGAGCCAACTCCCGCAGATGCTCAGCTCTCAGCAGCTCCGAATCCAACGTCAGCAAACAATGGGCCGGCTACCACTGACACCACCGGTCACGGTGGTGAATTGCATCAAAGCGCCGGGGGAAGCTTTTCCTCTATGACTACCGATCAAGGCCTAACGATTGCGGACGATGAAAATTCTCTAAAGGTGGCGCAGCGCGGTCCAGTGCTGCTCGAAGATTTCATCGTGCGAGAAAAGATTACGCACTTCGATCATGAGCGCATTCCTGAGCGGGTAGTTCATGCTCGCGGCAGCGCAGCCCATGGGTACTTTGAGCTCACATCGTCTTTGTCAGACGTTTCCAAAGCCGCGATCTTCAATGGTGTTGGCGAGCGCACTCCCGTCTTCGTCCGGTTCTCAACTGTCGCCGGGAACAAGGGTTCCTTCGATACAGCGCGAGACGTGCGCGGCTTCGCGGTCAAATTCTATACAAAGGAAGGTAACTGGGATCTGGTCGGCAACAACATCCCGGTCTTCTTTATTCAGGATGCCATCAAATTTCCTGATTTGATTCACGCGGCCAAACCAGAGCCTGATCGTGAGTTTCCTCAAGCACAAACGGCACACGACACCTTCTGGGACTACGCCTCGCTAACTCCCGAGAGCACCCACATGCTGATGTGGATCATGTCTGATCGTGCCATTCCACGCTCTTTCCGAATGATGGAGGGCTTCGGCGTCCATAGTTTTCGTCTGGTGAACACGGCCGGTAAGTCAACTTATGTCAAGTTCCATTGGCGGCCCATGCTTGGCCTGCAGTCGCTTATCTGGGACGAAGCGCTTAAACTCAACGGTGCTGATCCGGACTATCATCGACGCGATCTCTGGAACGCTATTGACAGCGGTGATTTTCCCGAATGGCAACTCTGCGTTCAACTGTTCGATGAGGATTTCGCAAAGAACTTTGACTTCGACATCTTAGACGCCAGCAAAATCATTCCTGAAGAGCAGATTCCGTTGAAAGTCATTGGACGCCTGGTTCTCGATCGCAACCCAGCAAATTTCTTTGCCGAAACCGAGCAAGTGGCTTTCTGTGCATCGCACGTGGTTTCCGGCATCGATTTCACTAATGACCCGCTCCTTCAAGGACGTCTCTTTTCCTATCTCGATACTCAATTGAAACGCTTGGGCGGCCCGAATTTCGCGGAGATTCCCATCAACCGGCCGAAGTGCCCCGTGATGAATTTCCAGCGCGACGGACACATGCAAGTCGCTGTCCCGGAAGGGCGAGTGAATTACTCACCAAGCTCCTTGGCCAGTGCAGGCCCCCGCCCGGATCCGCGAAGCGGGTATCAGAGCTTTGCGGCTCGCGAACAAGGCGACACGCTACGTGTGCGAGCAAGTTCCTTTGCCGATCACTTCAGCCAGGCTCGCCAGTTTTTTCAGAGCCTCAGTGTTGCGGAGCAGAATCACGTTGTTTCGGCGTTTACCTTTGAGTTGAGCAAGGTTGAAACGAAAGCGATCCGCGCTCGCATGCTTGACCAGCTCGTTAACGTCGATCCTGACATCGCGAAACGCGTGGCAAATGGATTGGGGCATGAAGATCCAATCCACAACGCACCTACATCCACGAAAGCGCGGACCGACCTTAAGCCCTCACCCGCTCTCAGCATTTTGGCAAAAGCGAAGCCAACGCTAAAAGGGCGCGTGATCGGCGTGCTTGTGGCCGATGGCAGTGACTCTGCTTTCGTCGCTGCACTCAAAACCAGCGCCACTCAAAATGGTGCGAAGCTTAAGGTGATTGCTCCGAAAGTGGAGGGCGCCAAAGCTAGTGACGGCACCACGATTCCCGGCGACTTCCAGTTAGCCGGCGGCCCGTCTGTCCTCTTCGATGCCGTGGTCGTGGCGGTCTCGTCTCAGGGCGCTCAGCAATTGGCCGGGCAGTCGGCAGCTATCAACTTTGTCGCCGATGCATTTGCTCATCTGAAAGTGATCGGTCATACCAGTGCGGCAGCGCCGCTTCTCCAGAAAGCTAATGTTATGAACGACAGCGGCGTTATTGCACTCGACGGTGCTTCTGCCGCAAACACGTTTATGGCAACAGCTGCCAAAGGCCGGATCTGGGAACGAGAACCAAAGGTTCGCCCGACTGTCTAATCGGTCAAGCGTTGTGCGAACTCCATGGTCCGGGCACTTCCGCCGCAGAGCTTCTTCGCTCGGAACTCAGCATAAAGATTGCTGATCGCCGTGTCGACGCCCGCTTGGTTGTCGGGACTTCAACTACGTCACACTCACATACAACCAGCGCAGGTAAGGAAACGCAGCCCTAAGCTCCTGACAAACCTGTAAATAAAACCAGCGGGCGGGCCACAGATATCCCTAACTTGCTCGATCAATTCCACGGCCTTACGCATCTTTGGGCATCTTTTCATCGAGTTCTCGAGCGATGGTGCCGACCGCTGTGACCGAGCTGAGCTCCTTCACTTCCTCGTCCTGGTCTGCCTCTTTGATTTCGAGTCGCGCGCAAATCAACCGTTGTAGCTGCAAGATCTTAGTGATCTCTTTTTCTGAAAGCAGATTGACCTGCAAGTCGAGATGCGCGCGGTGATCGGCGCGTTGGCTCATTCGGTTCTGCTTGATCAGTACGAATGTGGAAAGCAACACTCCTTCAAGCGAGACCAGCATACAAAGTAAGGCAAATGGATATGGATCAAACTTCATCTTTCCCCAAAGCCACCCTGTGTTTATCGCCACCCACACGCCAAACCAAGCCAGGTGGATGACTACAAAAACAATGCTGCCCACAAAATTGGCGATCAGATCAGAGATACGATCCGCCGGGGTACGCTTCTGTAGCGCTTCTTCCTCGATCGCTATGACGGTGTTGATATTAGCTTGCGCCGAGGGCGGAGTGGCATCCTGATCAATTGCTTCCATACGTCGATTATCGGCTTGGGTACCCGAAGTTCTTTCGGTAACGCGTGCAGGAAAGCGTGTCCATGTAACTGGTTCGAAAAGCGGAACAGTTTATGAAATGCCAGGCCGGTTCGGGTATCCCATAATCCGAGAGCTTTCAGGAGTGGCAATCATCCCAAGCTCGCTTCAGTTCCTCAGCGAGTTCTTTCACCGGTGAACTCTGCAATCTGGCATGCTGTTCGAAAAAGTCAGGAAGGTGGAAGCAGCTACAAGCCATTCACCCAACATAGCGGTATCAGTCGCCCATATTCTTAGTCGGTCCTGCTGCGATATGCCAAACGTTGATCGCCGGCTCGCATTTCAATCACCGCATCAGAGCTGCACCACCAAAGTAACGACCACTGTGGACGCGCGCGGTAAGCGGCATTGAAAGACTGATGACCTTTGGTCTCAATCGAGTGGCGCTCGCAATTCTTGCCTGTCAGGAGAACAGTGCAACCGGCGCACTCATGGAGCTTGGCATCTTCGCCTTAGGGTCGCCGTGGCTTTCTGCAATTAGTGATCGGAGAGAGGGATCCACTCACAGGGCAAATATTCGGCAAGAGGGGGATTCTCCAACAGCCGCCGTCGAAGAAGACGATAAATCTCATCGGCTTCCCTGAAGAGGCAATGAAGGTCTGAGAGTTGCTCCGCGATTTTATGGCCTAGATCCGCGTTATTGATAGCCTCCATCACGGGTCTGATCGGGTCGCCAACTAATTAGATACCAAATAATACTACAAGTCCGCAGGCAGCCTCGTTCGTTTCTTCAGGCGCACCCTATGGCACATTCTCATCGGGAAGAAGGTAAGGAATGCACATCGACCAGAAGATTTCGGCCTTATTCTCGGCAAGCGTGCCTTCAGGGAGGATGCAAACGTAAATTGATCTCATACGAGCGCTCCGTATCCGTTAATTTAGTCCGAGCCGTGGGCAAGAATCATCAAGTAGGACAGTATCCGTATATAGCTGAGTTTTGTTGACCGGCAAAATGAGATCGCAAACGGTGTTTCGAAGAGATGTCTGAGCTTTTCATTCCGAAGGAGTAGGAGTCCAAGTACTATCACTGGTCGCCGCTACCAGTAAAATAGCTATGGCGAGGTGCGCTGTCGAGTTCCGGGGTCCCAAATTGAATTCAGAGCGAATACATTGTGTACTGGTCGTCGAAGATCATCCGGCTGATGCGCGGCTCATCCGAGAAGCGTTTCGGGATTGTGGTTACCGTTGCCGGTTGCAAGTGATGGATTCATCGGCGGCCGCCGAACAAGTTCTAGCGACTCAATCTTTTGACCTGTTGATTTCAGATTTTGGAACCGATACAGAGCGGGCCACAAAGTGTTTACGGTCGGTTCGATTGCTTGCCCCGCTCTTACCCATTATTGTTCTGAGCGGCACCATTGATCCGAATCCGGCGTACCAGGCGGGCGCAAACGTCTTTGTCAAGAAATCGGATAATATGGCGGAGTTCTTTGCCAAAATACAGGCGATCATGCATTTTTGGATCGATGTCGCGGAATTGCCCGCTCGAAATGGCAAAGGCGCGAATACCCCAATGTCTTGCCAGACGTGACGCAATTGGGCCAGATGAACTTGCAGCGACTCCGAATAGCTTAAGAAAGTTGCCTTGCTGCTCATTCTACGCCCCGACCTTCACTGGAGGTCGCAGCTGTAACAACGGCCTCCAGCTGACCGACCGTAAACGGCTTGATTAGGAAGAACTGCCCCCGAACCGCCAGCGGTATCAGCGACCGCCGTCGCGTGGGCGGTGACGTACACAACAGGTATGAGCCGAACTTCACGAATTTGCCGGGCTGATTCAATACCGTTCATCTTTCCACGAAGCCGTAAATCCATCAAGACAACGTCAGGAAGTGTCTCCGCTGCCTTCCCCACCGCAGCTTCTCCCGTTACCGAATGAGCTATCACCGTGTGGCCCAGAGTTTGAGCTTATGCTTCAGGTCCTCTACGATGAGGAGTTCGTACTCAGCGGTTCCGTTGCGAAGTCAGGAGATTGGAATTTGGTAAGGTAGGAAAACCGTGCCGATCACCGAAGCCATCCGTTCAAAGGTCGCCAATATCCGGGCCAGGTGATCGTGACAGCGGTTCGTTTGTATTTGCGATATCCGTTGGCGTACGAGCACGTGTCCGAGCTGCTGAGTGAGCGAGGACTCCCGGTAGACGCTAGTTGTATTTGGCGGTGGGTACAAGCCTTCGCACCAGAGTTGAGTAAGCGTTGTCGGCAGCATTTAAAGCCAACCAACAAAGCCACCGTGTAGATTAAACAGATATCAAGGTGAAAGCGCAAGAGAAATATCTTTATCGAGCGGTGGATTCGACCGGCCAAACGATCGATTTCTTGCTGACGGCGAAGCGTGATACAAGTGCGGCGAAGCGCATCTTTCAGAAGGTATTCAGCCTTCCTACGAATCCGATCCCGCGCGTCATCAATGTGGACAAGAACCCCGCGTACGCCAGCAGCTATTCGAGTTCTTAAGCGGGAAGGCGTGCTGCCGGCACGAGTCCGTGTCCGTCAATGCAAATACCTCAACAACGTGATTGAGTAAGATCACCGCAACGTGAAAAAGCGCACTTGGCTGGCCAAGGGCTATCAAACTTTCCAGCGTGCCTGGCGAACGCTCGAGGGGATTTAACATTAGACATGATTCGCAAGGGACGAGTTCGTGGACAGCGAAGAAGGACGTGGTCGCAGAAGTTAAATTCGTCGCGAAGCTCTTCGGTCTCGCCGCCCGACTCGTGACATTCCAACCCTCCCATTCATCTCGATGTCCTTTCTTTCTTAAACTTCGCAATGGAATCGCTCCCGCCTTGTCGCGAAGGGTTAGATCAATCTGTCAACAACGAAGGTCCCTTTGGGTATTTGCCTCGCCGGCTTTGACTTCAGCCGGCGCAGACCAAGCCTCTACGTCGTTTCGTGCATAAACCTCCTTGTTTGAGCACGTTTCATTAAATTCAGTAGCCCGAAGTCGGAACCTCTACACTGCGCAGTAACAGGAGCGCGAGGCTTGTATCCGAACTTCCGACCGGAAGCGGAAAGGCCGGACAACATAAAAGCAGTTCGACTCCCGACTTCCTGGCGCACTCGAATGACAATCTAACGGCCAAGAGTTCCCCCCAGACCTGCTGGGGCAAGAGTGATTTCTGAAACGCCAGCAATGCTAATGGAATGCAAGTCCTCATGTTTGTCAGGCAGCTAAGAAAAGCCGTTAGCGGGACTGCCTCGAAGTAGGAAGGCGCAGTCTTCGGAGCGGCGGACGCCGTCGTGAATGGTAAAGTGCTGGACATGGCCGGTGCGATCGCCTTGCCAGAGCGAGACGCCGGCGTAAACACCATCTCTACGCAGAATGTAGTAAGCCAGGTCGACGAAGCGCAGGGAGAGCATATCGCTGCGGTACCACTCGACGATCTTGCGAAGGGCAGTCAAGCCGGCCTCTTCCGGCGACTGACCCCGCCCCATAGCTTCGACGATAGTGTGAGCACCGGAAATTTTGATATTCGCTTCGGCATTTCCGCTAGCTCCGGCGGAGCCAATTCGCGGATCGAGGTAGCAGCCGGAACCGATCAAGGCGACATCGCTGGCGACCCCTGGCGATCTCCAAGGCAATCCGCTACTGGTGGCTGCACAAGAAATTTCGTTTTTCGCGTTGATGGTCGAGACGTAAAAGGGAGCGGCAGCGGGAAACAGTGCGTCGTAGGCGGCGCGCCAGGAGTGCTGCGGATCGAGACCGGCTTCGCGGGCAGCGGGGTCGAATTGCTGGACCAGAAGATCCAAGTCTTTTTGTGATGCAGAAAGGAAGTGAGCGTGTTGAGCAGGGGCGGGCCAATTGGGATCGTAGATCACCGGGCCGAGCGCGTGGGGGTTGGCTTGAATCTGCTTCCAAAGGGCCCAGATTTTGCGAGTGCGATCGATATAAGGTCTTCCTGGATGAAGCCGTGGGCGAGCGCAAACTGCTGGGCGTGCGAGCCCGCAAGCAATGAATAACCGGTTTGCCGCATGACGCCCTGGGCAAGCAGGGACGCGTTCCTGATGCCGCTGACAGTGCCGACGGCAGCGCCGCGGCGAGTGGGGCCATGCAAGCAACAGGCGTCGAGCTCGACTTCGCATCGCTCATTGGGAAGTCCGCCGAGACCAGTTGAAGCATCGTTCGGGTCATCCTCCTGAGCTCGTGTGAGATGGAGGGCTGCGTCGAGGGTGTCGCGACCATCCTTCAGCATTTCGTAAGCGTAATCGATGCCGGTGGTCCGAGCCATCCGGCAAATCAGGGCGGGCAATCTAGGGACAGAGGGCCGCTCGGCCTTCGGATGTTCGTGCGCGGCGTGATCGTGTTGCGGAGGCGCGGCTTCGCCAGCGCGACCGGATCCCACGGCAACGATCATCGACGACCGGGCGGCCGCGGCGAGAAATCTCCGGCGCGCTGAGTTAGTCACAGGTGAACAGTTAGTAGCTCGTCACTTACTCGCAAACTTCCATTGCTGCCAGGAATTGTTTCGATAGGGATATTGATCTAATTGCTCGCTTACGGCGGTCCCGCCGCCGTCGACATCGAGCGCCTGCCCGCTGTTGACATTAATCAGCTCGTAAGCGGCGTTTCCGACCGAGATGACTTGCCATTGCTGCCAGGAGTTGTTCCCGTAGGGATACTGATCAACGAGAGCGCTATTCGACTTAGATCCGCCAGTTACTTCGAGTACTTGATTGCTCGCCACGTTAGTGAGAGTAATGATGTTGCTGCCAAGGTTGTGAAGTACCCATTGCTGGTTCGTGCCTTTGTTCACCGGATACTGCGTCATGACCTTGCCGTAAGTGGTCGAGAAGCCCGGATCATCGATGGCCATGCCACTGTGAACACTTGTAATGAGGTAGGTGCCGTCTGGAATCAGGTTGGATGCGGCTGCGAGTTGTCCATAGACGCAAACCTGTCCGCTGTTGGTTTGAGCGGTGCCGAAACTCGGCAGATAGACTTTTCCGTTGGCAATGGTCGGAGGTATGAATTTCGCGTAGTTGTTGCAATCGTCACGGGTAGCGTTCTGATGACTGTTCCAAAGCGCGGCCATGTTAGGGAGGCCATACGCATAAAGGATGCCCGGTTCGGTGGCATGCCAGGCTCCGAGCCCTCCGCTCTGCCCTTGCGAGTTGGTGGCGGCCCAGAGAATGCCGTTCGAAGATCCGCTGGCGGAGATTGACAGCGATGCGCCCGGGTGCCCTATGGCTTGCGTGCTTCCGGTGAAGCTTGGGGACTTGGAAAAGGTGGAGCCGTTGAATGGAAAGACTTTCAGGTAGTCACTCTGTCCCCAGAGGTAGGTAGTGTCCTAAAGTTGCGTTGATGCATTTAATGTCGGGCTTGTAAACTCATGGAACCCGAAGCCACACCAAAAGAGTCCGGCATGGTCTTTCCTCTTCTAGAGCAGATTCTAAATCTCATTCGGCAGTCTCACGCCACTGAGGAGGAATCGTTGGCGGCGATACGAGCGGCCGAGGCGATAGTGCCAACTCTTATGCTTCAATCTAGATTCCGACAAACGATCAGATGCCGTTAGGGCTGTTCAGGGATTTGAATTGATATTCTAATCTGCAATTGTTTATGCACGACACGCGCGTCGATACCTTCAAGCGTGAATCCATTCCCGTCTGACATGTGTATTTGTATGGTTCCATCACGGAACGCATCAGCGGATACTATGTTGTCCAAATTGATGAAACGCTCCGCTCCATTCGCCATACTCACCTTGATAAAGGGATAAGCCGCCATAGGGAGAGCATATCCCAACTACACCAACTTGTACGCAATCTGATCGTCCAGGATATCTTTGACGGTGAGCGGGACGATATGCCGGTTCTCGCTTTTGCCAAACCGTCGAATCTCGTCGAGCGCGTCTCGCGTGAAGTCAAAGGAAACGAAGTAGCCCTTCTGCCGTTTCTCGCGAATCATCACGGCTTCGAACTGGTCGATGTCCGGCCTTCCCACTTTGTCCTTCTGTTTCACCTGAACGGGATACCACTGATCCATGAAGTCGAATGTGCCCGGTTTCGACTGAGGAGCCGAACCAACTGGAAAGATTCGCCCATCCAGACCCATGTCTCCGACCTGGGCTTTGTTTCCCACTCCGCCGATTGCAATCACGGCCCAGTTCTCGAATTCAAACGGCGGGATACGGCGAAGCTCTTGCTCGGTTCTCGGGAGATCGCGCACGATAAACCCTCGACCGATACGCCATAGCTTTTCGTCTTCCGGCAGTTTGGAGACATCACGCAAGCGTTTCGCCATAACACGGCAAGAGGTTGGCGAGATATCAATACCGATCCACTGGCGGTTTAGATTTTGTGCTGCCACGAGTGCGGTTCCGCATCCGCAAAACGCATCCAGGATAATGTCGTTCTCATTGCTGCTTGCCCGGATTATTCTATCTAGCAATGCAAGGGGCTTTTGAGTTGGATAACCGAGACGCTCTTTGGCTTGTGAGTTGAGCGGCGGGATATCGGTCCATACCGTATCAATGGGCCGCCCCTCCTGCTCGTCCAAATAACGCTTCAATTGCGGAACGGTGCCCGGTTTGGTTTGAACCACGAGCCCTTGGTCATAAGCTTCCTGCATTCGCTCTTTGGTCCACCGCCAAACTCGCTTTACGCCAAGAAACTCGTAAGTCAGGTTCGGCCTGTTTTGGTTCGGATTTGTTAAATCAGAATATCTGTAGATGCGTCCATCCGAATCACGATGACAATACTTGCCAGACGTCTTTTCGTCTAGGTTGTCATGATCATACGGCGTGTATGGCCGGTTCCAGGTTAATTTCGCACCACCTCCGTAGAAAAAAATAGAATCGTGGTTATTGGGGAACCCAGTGAACGCCAGCCCTTTTGAAAGCGTCCGGTGCCAAATTATCTCGCTCTGAAAATCGTTCTCGCCAAAGATTTGATCGAGCATCACCTTTACGTAGTGCGAAGCGTGCCAGTCGCAGTGGTAGTAGAAGCTGCCCGTTTTCCTTAACACGCGGGACAGTTCCACGCACCTCGGGCGCATGTATTCGATGTACGCTTGCGTCGATGCGTGACGATCCTCGAACGCTCGCTTCTCTTTCGTCTCTCCCCAAATGATCGTGTTGCCTCATGTAATTTTCTTACTATTTGCCTCACGAGGATTCGTACTTTTGTCCATCTCGCAGGCCGACTTCGATCTTATGAGTCCTAAACGAAAACTGATCTGGCACCGCCTTCGCCAGAAAGCTCCGGTTCGACGGGATATATCTATCATGATGCTCGACCAGTCCTGGAGCCGACATCTTGGGTGAAGTTTTGCATCTCGCAGATCAATCGCTTCACCGCTTCGTGTCGCCAGCACTTGAGCCGGCGCTGCAGTGTACGCAACTGCCCGGCGGTGTAGCAGTCTGGGTACTTAGATCTTAGTTTGGCGAAGAGCTCAAGGCCTGTCTGATCAGGATCTTTGCCAAGCCATTCACACAGCTCGGGCCAGTGCACCTCGAACGGATCGGCACGCGTGCGCCAGGTGTGCGGCAGACCGGATGTTCGATTGCTGCGCTTGCCGATCAGCGCGCCGCGCGCACGTGCGTCTTCACGCCAGAAATTGACACGACGGGTCAACGCAGCAAGTTGCCCGAGGTGAAAGCAGCCTGGATACTGGACTCTCAGCTCATCGAGCAACTCCGAGGCATTCAAGTTGGGACGGCCTTCGAGCCGGCGTTCAATCAACGGCCAGACCAATGTAAAAGCATGTATTCGCCGGATGTGTCATCTGGCCAAGTCCTGCTGTTGAAGTTCGCAGCGTCTCTCGATTCAACATCCAACTGAGGCGTCGACGGTCGAACGGTGGTGGTGACTGTTCGCTTGTCTCTCTGCGATCTTGCTTCCGATTCCGGCGCCAACTGTCGTGCTGCAACGGTGGCGAGAGGAACAACTTCCCGGAGTGGTCGCAGATCACGTGGGTGCGCCTCTTCGGAGTGGGTCGGTCGTACTTCGCCTGTTCGCCACGCACTAGACAGGCTGGCCAGGAATGCCGGTAGATCCGGCTCTTGCATTGATGGCACATCGGGCCTACCCCCATTGGGGAGTAAAACCAGATGACTTTGCGTGGCCCGCACTTCCTCAAGCAGTTTCAGTGGATCGAGCGCGATGCCGCCCTCACGCAGCTTGGCCTTGATGGCATCGGAGAGCGTTTCGGCCTGCAAAAGCCGCTCGTACGGCGTCTCGGGTGGATGGTAGCGCTTGCTCACCTGCGATGCGCCATAAAGGCGCCCTATCGCCTGTGCCGCAGCGATGCCCTCAAACCGGCGGTAACCGAGGAGCTTGCGGACGACAGCGCCATTCTTTTGTTCGATCCACGCCTGGTCGTTTTTTCGATAGGGGCGCGACCGGGTGAGTTCGATGCCGTTGCGGAGGCAGTATTGGATCATTGCTTCGTTCACGAATTCACTGCCATTGTCGACATCTAGTGCACAAAGCGCAAAAGGCAGACCTGTGCGGATACGCTCTAGAACCTCGATCAGCAGGCCACTGTCTCGCACCACCAGCGGTGCGCATTCAGTCCAGCCGCTCGCAATGTCGGTGAGCACGAGACTGTTGACGTAGCTGCCCTTGTTCATTTCTCCACAGTGCGCGACAAGATCCATTTCCATGCTGCCCAGAAGTGGCTCCTTCCAGTCGGCAAAGGTTCGCACCGGCACGCGGCGGCGGATCTCCGGTGTGACGCGGCGAGTTTTCTTGGTGTGTGTCGCATCGCGCGGCGTCCGCAAACAACGGTCGATCGTTGCCGCACTCATCGTCAGCACCTTGGTCCGGACCGCCTCGTCGAGCTTTAGGTGACCGTGCCGCTCAAGAGCTGGTAACAGGATGCGCAGCAACGGCTGCAGCCGTTTCCCGCAGACCCGGTCTGACGCTTCCCAGAGAACGATGAGCGCCTGGCGTGCTGCGTCATCGTAGACGCCCGACCGATTACGAGTCTGCGGTCGCTTAGGCAGGGCCGCGTCCGCTGCGTTGAGCAGGTGTACTGCGTACTTCGGGTGATAGCCGGTGCTGGCAATGAACTCGCTTAAGATCAGCTTCTTGGTCTTGCCGCTGCTCGATTGGTAACGCCGCCGCAAGGAATCAGCCAGTTCCGTTCGTGATGCACGGGTGAGTTTAGTGTCCATCGCAAACCTCCTCCGTGTGAGGCTTGAAAAAGTAACATTTAGCGTGAGGCAGCGCTTCCCTTTAGTTAGCTTTCTGGTGAGGCAATGCGATCACCCGCATTGCTGTTCAATTTAGTGCCTGTGAAGCACACCGTTTTTCGCAAACCTTGATGCATTGTCAATGCTCCAACAATCGACGAACTGGGGCGCGGCTGATCGAAAGTCGGCGCGCAATTTCGGATTTGGAGAGCCCTTCACCGGAAGAGACTCAAGCGCTTACTGAGACGATGGTTCGTGGCAGAGCGATCAACATGCGCTTGAAGAGCTCAGGCTGTTGGTTTATAGCCGGTTGCGCCGTGCTGGCCGTTGGCAATTGCGCCGGGGTCGTCAGCACCATATCCTTCGAAAGTGCGGCGTTGGTGAACGAAGTGCACCTCTGACTGCTCGTTCAGGAACCATTGGGCGGCTGAAAACCGCCTGCCATTCATTATGGTAACCCCGCGACTCATGCGCCGAATTCTGTTAAAATACGCCCGCAGCCAAGGTGAACCAGGGTTCAACCAACGCCGAGTGGAAATGATCGAGCTAAGCTTCCTTGTTGGAGTAGCTATGGAGGAAGTCGCAGCGCTGCCAGGAGTTTCTTCCTTTGTCCACCGCTAAGCGTGGTTGGAGTATCGCCAAAGCATGGCTGGCAAACAAGCTCAGCAGACAAAGCCGTGACAACACCAGACAATTGGCCCAGGATTAAGGCCATCTTCGGCGCTGCCCTTGCATGTCCCCCGGACGAGCGAGCTACGTTCCTCAATTCCGCCTGTCCCCAGGATGACCAGCTAAGGGCTGAGGTCAGTTTCCTTATCGACGCTTACGAGCAGGCCCGGACCCTCTCGTCGCCAGGTTGGCCCTTAACGCGTTCTGGTAACACGGAACGTCCGCAAACCATTGGCCCCTACCGGTTCATTCGTGAACTAGGCGCGGGCGGCATGGGCGAGGTTTGGCTCGCCGAACAAACGGAACCTGTGCGTCGACTCGTCGCAATGAAGCTAATAAGGTCTGGCTTCTATCTTCCCTCATCGAGAGCGCGGTTTCTGGCCGAGCGCCAGTCGCTTGCATCGATGAATCACCCGTCAATTGCAAAGGTCTTCGAGGCCGGGGCTACCGCTGCGGGGCAGCCCTATTTAGTAATGGAGTACGTCGAGGGCTTCCCCATCACTGAGTATTGCGACCGTAACCAGCTTCCGATCGCAGACCGGCTTCGGTTGTTCCAATTAGTTTGTGAAGGGGTACAACATGCCCATCAAAAGGCCGTCATCCACCGCGATCTAAAACCTTCAAACATCTTGGTAACGGAGTGCGATGGCACACCCACGCCGCGCATCATCGATTTCGGCGTAGCGAAGGCGCTGTCAAATGACGTTGACCCCGACCGTACGAGGACCAGGGTGGGAGCGGTTGTCGGCACGCCGGGCTATATGAGCCCGGAACAAGCCGATCCCGACAGCGAAGACATCGATACTCGCACTGACGGGTATTCTCTCGGCGTCGTACTCTACGAACTGCTTGTTGGGTTGCTACCACTCGACTGCCGAAAATTGACCTTATACGAGACACTGCGGCAACTGCATGAACGGCAGCCTGTCCGGCCCAGTCTCCGGCTGCGGGCAGCGGACAATGCCCTCGTAATCGCACACAAGCGGAACACTGACCCCGCGGCTCTGTTGCGCCTGCTCCGTGGAGATCTGGATTCGATAGTGCTTAAAGCCATTGAGAAGGATCGCAGCCAGCGCTATGAAACACCGTCCGCGCTTGCGGCAGATATCGCTCGCTTCGGGCGCAGCGAACCCGTCACCGCACACGCGCCGAGTGTAAGGTATCTCGTTCGAAAATACGTTCGCCGTCACCGTTTTGGGGTTGGGGCCGCAGCCGTGGTGGCAATGTTGCTGATTGGCTTCGTTCTTGCTCAAACGTGGACACTGCGTAATACCCGTCGGCAGCGCGACCGCGCTGATCGCATTACCGCCTTCATGACGGATATGTTCAAAGTGTCGGACCCGAGTGAGTCTCGCGGCAATGCCATTACAGCAAGGCAAATCCTTGATCAATCGGCGCATCAGCTAGAAACCGGTGCGGGGTTGGATCCGGCCGTCCGGCAGCAACTTCTGCAGGTGATGGCAAATACCTATCTGGGACTGGGTATCTACAATCGTGCCTACGATCTTGCTCAAAGCGTGTGGGAGAACAGGAGGCAGTCGCTTGGGCCTGATAATCGAAACACGCTGGAGTCGATGGCGCTAGTGGCGAAAACTCTCGACCGGCAGGGGAAACTGAGCGAGGCTCAGACTTTGCTGGAAAAGGCCATCGATATGGAAACCCGCGCGCTCGGTCCAAAAGACTCAGTGACGCTTCAGAGCAAAGAGGATCTCGCCGCGATCTTTGACGGCCATGCGCATTACATGGAGGCAGAGAAGTTAGAGCGTGCGATCATTCCCGTCGAGCGGCGCGAACTGGGGCCTCTTCATACCCAGACACTCAGATCCTTGAATACCTTGGCCGTCGCACTGAAGAGGCAGAGCCACTTTGCCGAGGCCGAAGCGATCCTGCAAGCAGCTGCTGCAGGATGAGCGTCGGACGCTGGGGCCCGATCATCCGTACACTCTTGGCACGATGCACAACCTTGCGAATACTGTTCGCCGAACAAGGGCATTCCCGCCAAGCCGAGCCTCTGTATCGGGAAACGATTGCCATTGAGCGCCGTGTGCTCGGTCCGGAACATCCCGACACTGCTAACTCCATAACGACTCTGGCCAACACGGTGAGGCTTGACCCGCATCGTCAACGGGAAGCGGAAGCGCTGTATCGCCAGGCATTAGAGATTGAGCTACGGGCGGTTGGTCCGGACCACACTTACACCACGCGAGCGAAGGAAGGTCTGGCAAACAATCTTACCGATCAACACCGTTATATCGAAGCACAGCAATCATTGCAGCAGGTGCTGGCGACGCGTCAGCGTACCTTGGGGCCAGACAATACCGACACGCTACTCACTGGCTACAATCTTGCGACCGTCTTAGTAAGACAGAAACTTGTTCTCCGAAGCCGAGCAGCTGACACGGCAAACACTCGGCCGCCAGTTAAAGGTGCTTGATGCAAACGATCTGGATATTCCTGCCTCCGAGACTCTTTTGGCTAGGATTCTGTTGAAAGAAGAACAGCCACGATGAAGCGGAGAAACTTTCCCGGCAAGCCTATACGACGCAGCTTCGTTTATTGGGTCTCGAGCATGGAGACACGCAGGACAGCCTGTTTTATCTGGGAGAATCCCTGGCACGGCTTGGGAGGTATGACGAAGCACGAACGCTTTACAACAACGCCATCGACAAATTGGCTGCGCATGCTGATGAAAACGTGCCGTATGCGTGGTACAACTTGGCATGCGTGTCCGCATTCGCCGGCCATCCCGACGATGCATTCACGTATCTCGGCAGTGCCATGCAAGCCGGTTTCAAAGATGTCGAGAACCTTTCTACGGACGATGACTTAATCTCGTTGCACAAAGATCCCAGGTTCTCGCAAGTTGTTGCGGCCGTGCAAAGGCAAGCCCGGTCCCCTTCGCAAACACAACACTGAGGCCTGTTGTCGCGCGGCACTTAAAACGCGGATTGTACTACATCCAAAGCTGGTTCGCCTACTGCAGATTGACGATGGCCGTAAGGGCCGCCCTGTCTCGCGAAGACCGATGACCAGATAACTCCAGTTATTGTCGGCCCAGGCTCCGGGGTTTGGGTCAGTTGAGCTCGGCCGCAATCGCCGGTTCAGCAAAGACTACGAATACGCCGTCCAGACATCGGAAACCATGATCGACATTGCCAGCCTTCGCATTATGCTTAACCGACTCGAACCAGCCTGATAATTTTCAAACACCCTCTAAGAGAAGGCGTACCTGGTCCGTACTCAACAACTCAGTGTCGTTCTCGCCTGAATGCTCGTTCGCATGGCGCAAATGCTCAAGCGTCTTTTCGACTGCGCTGACCAAGAGCGCTACCTCATCAGACTGAAAACTCGGAATGCCGGAAATCATTCCCGTGATTATGGCAGCCTTTGGCTGCTCACAGCCCCTTTTTTCAAAGTGCTGAGGAAAACTCATCAGCAGTCGCAACGCGATTACACACGGCCGCCGCTGCCTCGATCAATGCGCGCCTGATGCGTGAGTCTCGCGCGCTCTTGGGCTCCTTCGAGGAACAGCAAGACG
Organism: Terriglobia bacterium; assembly: GCA_963737005.1. Lineage (GTDB taxonomy): Bacteria > Acidobacteriota > Terriglobia > Bryobacterales > Bryobacteraceae > Bog-105. The sequence goes on from CAVTRD010000001.1 coordinate 408,573, forward strand.
CGTGCAGTAAGCCATGAAGCGCAGCGTGCGGGAACAACCACACTGGTAAACTTCTTGATGCCGTAGGGCCTGTAATTCAGGAAGGCTATGGCGGAGTGAAAAGAAGGTTGTGTCTATGGCAGAATCCAATACCGACCATGTAACCGACGTAAAGAAATATACTTCCGCAGTTGATGAGGCGGCCGTGGAGGGTATCGTGAAGCACCTGGGCATCGCGCTTCACAGTAGGGATGCTTCTCTGGTGGCCGCGACCGATCCCGAGGAGTTGAAGCGCCTTCGCGAAGGCTTCCTAAAGAAAAAGCTGACGATGACCGAAAGCGATGCAGACTTGGATACCGCCATCCATGAAGTCATGACCAAAATGAAGGGTGTACACGATAAAAGCCGGGTAACGGTCTGCTATTTGCTGGCGGACAGATTTGGGAAACTCGGGCTATTTCACGCGCAGTAGCTCTTCATATCCTCGTTCGACGCTGCGGCGTGTCCGCAGGCTCAGCTGGTGATTAGTCGAGTGCAGCAGGAAGCCTCGACAAGCCTCGGTTATCGTGGCGTTGGTCGTTGACCTGAATGAGTTTCGGCTCGCAAGAAGCGCTCTTGACTGTTCTCTGAGGGCACATCAAATTCCTAAGGAACGTACTGAGCTAGTCCGGGTCGATCACCAGGAACTTGTACTAGAAAAGATCAAATCTATCGTTCTCGACGGCTTACGTTCGCCCCACTCCAAAGCAGCGTACGATAAATCACTGTCGGATTTCCCTCGCTTGGTATAGAACGGAGGCAGGCGATGAAGGCTTCACGAAAGCGACGGTTCAGAAATGGGTAGAGTCCCTCCGCCAACAAGGGCTCGCGCCTTCCACAATCAACGTGCGCCTGGCGGCGGTTCGCAAGCTGGCTCTCGAAGCGGCCGATAATGGAGCCTTCCCGCCGCAAGTGGCTGAGGCCATCAAGCGGGTCAAAGGTGCTAAGCAGGCAGGCGTTCGCACGGGGAACTGGTTAACCCTGCAGCAAGCCGAAGCGCTCGTCAATGCACCGGATACGACCAGGCTCAAGGGAAAACGCGATCGCGCCCATTCTTGCTTTGCTGATCGGTACCGGACTAAGGCGAAGTGAAATCTCGGATCTCACCTTCGAGCACATTCAACAGAGAGATGGACGTTGGGCGTTGGTCGATGTGCGGGGCAAAGGGAACCGGGTCCGAACGGTGCCAATGCCCGCTTGGTCTAAAGTCGCGATTGATGAGTGGGCGGCGGCTTCCGGCTTGGGTACCGGGCGCGTCTTTCGATCGCTCAACGATAAACAGGCGATTGCCCGCGAACAACTCGCTTCCACAGAACATCATGGAACTGGTTGTGCGATACGGCCAGCAGATTGGCTTACCTACCCTGGCACCGCACGATCTTCGCAGGACATTTGCCAAGCTCGCGCACAAAGGGCGGGCCGCGCTAGAGCAGATTCAGCTGAGCCTCGGACACGCGACCATTCTCACAACGGAACGGTACTTAGGAGTGCGCCACGATCTGCAGGATGCGCCCTGCGATCACTTCGGATGGAAATTGTCTTCCAATGCAGAGCCGCATCCACTGTTTGCCTAAGTTGCAGGCGCGCGTTATCAACGCATCATTACGCGAGCTGCAGCATAAGAAGCCACTTCAGCGGTAAGACATTTGAAAACCATACGGCGAAGGAAGTCTCCAACGCTTCGAGTCTTCTCCTTCGGAGACAACGCCGGTATGGGCTTTGGACTGTGGTTCAATACCGCATTGGACTGTAGCGGCTTTACAATCGATCCGAACCAGATATTTGAAATCTGGGGCATGCGTACAGACCACGGGCACCTCCAGGTTGCTTTCGAACCGGGCGACAACGGCTTTCTGCGGCTCACGATTGAGGAAGCATCGACACTTCTGCTTCAGTTGCTTTCCCGCGAGCTTATCGTGATCTGTGGCTATCCACTGAGCGATGTTCAAAAGCTAGAACTGGCTGAGACAATTCGCGAGCTTCTGCCGGAAGGCTAACTTTGATGAGGCGGACGCCTGTCCGATGTCAGCCCTGACTTGCGTGTTACAAGGCAAAAGCGCTGAATGACGAGTCAACGGGCGTCTTAAACGGTGGAAAAATCCACCTTATGTGTCCAACTCACGTATGAAACAGAGACACACTCGTAATTTGTTCTTCCTGGCCCTTTCACTCGGGCTTGCATTGTCGATGACTCCTCAAGTGCTAAACGCGCAAGACACAAGCACTACCTCGCCTTCTACGACTAATACTGCCAATGCGGGCACAGATCGGGACACGCATCGCGGGTTCGATTGGGGTTGGCTCGGTCTCTTAGGTCTCGCAGGGTTAGCCGGTTTGCGCCGTAAACCGGACGTAATTACAACAACTGATACTCGTCGCTAACCGGCTTCTCGCTGCGAGATTCAGCCAGCTGGCCGACTAGATGGGCGCTTTGCTCACTCCTTAATCCCCAACAGCTCGCGTATCCGCTTCTTCCGAAGAATGTCTGCTGGTCCGCGCGCGGTTCCATGCTTAGCGAAAGTCTGAAGCTGACCGAGGTCGATCGAATACTTCACCGGACACGCTTGCAGAACCTCAACATCAAATTTGCAGCCGGGGCCTGGCGGCTGTCCCGCCCAGTCATCTCTTCGGAAACGGTTGATAGCTGCTGCAACTGCTTCGTAAAGCGTGTCGCCTTCTACCTGAACTGTGTGGTTGATGCGCTCGACGTCGCAATAGCTGACCTTGCAAAAAGCCACGAGAAAAGTCTAACAGTTTGCCTTTTGTTCGCCTATGAACGCTTGAGGTCCTTTTTAAACGTATCGCTTCCGAAACCTGCTAAGCTATGCGCTGACGTGGATTCTGTGTCGTAGGAACATCCACCGTCGTCCCTCCCCTGCTCCGGGAAGTTCTTCAAGGAGAAACACGTTTATGGAATCGATGTCGAAACAGAGAGAAGCGCAGTCGTCTCAGAGAAGTGATGCTAGTGGGTCACAGGGATGTTCCAGCCAAGACATAGCGGCCCTTGCTTACGCATTGTGGGAGCAACGTGGGTGTCCCCAAGGGTCATCCGAACGGGATTGGTGCGAGGCCGAGGAACAGCTGTGCGGGTTCCAAAGTCGTACTGCCAGCCGGTAAACGCATAGGCAAGGGTCTAATCGGGGCGGGCACTCCCTGCCCCGGCGTGCAAGGCGTCGAATTCCCGCGAATTCCTGAACTGTCCCACGTTTTTTGGCGGGGTGGTTTGCAAGTCCTGTAAAGGATTGATTTGAGAGCTGGAATCCCATAGAGCTTACTAAGTTATCTGGTGAGAAGACCGGTGCTTTCAGCGAACATCCTCTGTGAATCTATATGACCGAACGGCGCTCGCAAGACCGGTTACTCGATTGTGAACTCGTCACCATTGCCTGGGAGCAGGACTCGGTAAATCTCACGCAACGAGGCAATGTCGAGGATGTATCCCTCGGAGGTATAGGGGTTCTGGTTGATGTTTTCATCCCGGTAGGCACCTCGGTGACAGTCTCCTACGATTCCCTTTTTGGTGGCATGTTGACCGGTATCGTGAGGCATCATCGCGAGCACCCCTGCGGCTTTCGGTTGAGTATTGAGTTCGTTGGCGGCAGCCGCAGTCCAGATGTGCATTACCATCCTGAGCTATTTATTGCCCACCCGTAATTGGCGGATCCGCGCGGAGTGCAAATCATGAGCATTGCGGGAATGCCTTACGGCACTGCTTCGCCACGCACATGCAGCGGACCTGCGAAATATTCAGGTGTTGATGGGCCACAAGGACATCAAAGCGACGACTCGTTATCTGCATGTGTCTCCGAAGCGCTTGCCGGCTGCCACTAATCCTCTGGAAGGCATTCCGGTTCCGGCCCAGCACGCTTACAGCGCTCGCGGAAAATTACACAAACCGGAATGAATCGGCCCACCGTCGAGGTGGCCGACTTACTCCGTACACAAGGTGATCGCTTCGTTGCAGAGAACCGCTCCTGGCTCAGCTTTCAGCAGCTGAAGGTATTGCGTGCCATCCGGTGCTGCCGCACACCGGCTTTGGGCGGCCATCTCGATCAGTGTTCCGGCTGCGATCATTCGGCCATCTCGTTTAATTCCTGCCGGAGCCGGCACTGCCCAAGGCAGGCACAAGCACGCCAGCGATGGCTCGCTTGCCGGAAACAAGAGCTGCTCGGCCTATCTTACTTTCAAGTGGTGTTCACATTGCCTCACGAGTTGAACCGGCTGTGTCAGCGCAATCCCGCATTACTTTACAACTTGCTGTTCCGCTCCGTTTCAGAAACGCTGCTGGAAGTAGCAGCCGATCCCAAGCACCATGGCGCCCAGATCGGGTTCCTCGCCATCCTGCACAGTTGGGGCCAGAACCTGCTTCTGAACCCTCACTCATGATGCGCGTCATTAGCATCTCCTTCGTTTTCAGCAAACAATTCCGGCTGGTCTTCCGCACCATCCCCTTGCAGAATCAGCTTACCCGTTCGTCGGAGACGTTGAATGATGGTACGGACCGGCTCGGCCTGGAGGTCGGCACGTCGAATCTCCCACGGTGCTCGCGGTACAACTTGTTCGCCTTTGAGAAGCCCGGCTTCTACCAATCGCTTAATACTTTGCTGATTAATACCGCACAGGCGGGCTGCTTCTTTAAGCTGATTCTCTCCGGGTCGGGCAACGTTCGTCTCTGACCTGCAATCGAGTAATTCCGCCTCGCCGTTGCTACACGATTCTGATTCCAGCGCATCGCCTTGCCCGTTGTATAACCGAGCCGATTGAACACGGAAGCGATCTGGTCATCGCCGTTGCGAACCGCCATGCGGCGAATAATCTCCACGGCCTCCGTTGGTGTCGCTGTTTCTACTGCTGAACGAGGCCGCTCGATCGTGAGCTGAGTGTGAACACCGCCTTTCCAATGAATCGTGAGTTCCAGAGTCTTCTTATACGTATCTGTGCGAACGACGATCTCTTCGATTACTGTTCGAAAGATCATCTTCTTCAGCGCCGGCGGACAACGATCACTCTGCCATACGTCGGTGAAGTTCTCACCCATCCAGCGAATCCGTTCCTCTTCTTCGGACGACAACGTTGATCGGTTCTCCTCCAGGCTGCAAAGTCGCTGTTGAGTGCTCTCGACCTCCTGCAGCTTTTCGTTCCAGCGGCGCTCCAACTCTGCAGCGACAAGCCGGTTCCTCGCATCGGCCGCATCGTACTGCTCAAAAGCTCGGGCGGCCTCATACTTCAGCTGTTCGAGTTTGCTTGAAAGCGTAACGCGCTGCGCAACATCGCTGGCGCTTAACGCCGCGATTGCCTTCATACTCGCTTCGACCCCCAACGGAGAGATCACCTTCAGCACTTCGTGTCCGAGTCGGCGATCCACAGCGCCGCCGCCAAAGCCGATGCAATACTGCCCGCCATCGTCGTAATCGCCCTTGCAGAGGTAACGCGCGTTGAGGCCACGCCCTCCCCAGTAACGTACATGCAGCTTGCGACCACAATGCCCACACCGCAGCAAGCCCACCAGCAGCCCTTGCCCAGCGCGGATTGCCGATATCGACTCGTCTCCCGGCCAGTTAACTGAGTTGCGACGAATCATTCGTTGGTTCTCTTCGTACGTGGCCCAGTCAATATACCCAATATGATGCTCGCGGATGAAGACGCGGCATTCCTCAGCCCGCTGCATGGCGCTCTGGCGCTTTTCGAGTCTGCCATCCAGAACCACCATCGTGACGGGCCGTCTGCCCCACACATACGCGCCAGCGTAGAACGGATTGCACAGGACGTCGCGGATGAAGCTCTGCGAGGGAATTTTCCAAACGAGCCGTGAACCCTCGATGGGGTTCACTGGCAGTTCGATATCGTGATCCCGAAACCACTGGAACGTTTGACGAACGCTCCAAAGTTGCCGGAATTTGACAAACACGAACTGCAGCGCTTCGCGAACGCGCTGGTCGGGATCGAACACCACCTTATCCACTGCATCCCGCACATAGCCGACTGGGAGCCGCTTAAACAATTCCCCACGCCGCGCCTTCGATTCTTGGCCGGCTAGCATCCGTTGCCGCAACACCTTCAGCTCGATGACGCTGAGTGTGCCTTTGATGCCCAAGACCAATTGATCATCGAGCGAGCTCAAGTCGTATACATGCTGCTCATCGGCAATAAGAGTTCCGAAAATCTGACACACTTCGAGTAATCGACACCAGTCTTTGTCCGTACGAGATAGTCTCGATACTTCCCAGCTGCCAACTATGCCCACCTCTCCTAACGCTACGGAACTCAGGACACGTTCGAAACCTCCCCGGCGTGCTGCCGCCAGTCCGGCGCTGCATCCGAGATCGTCGTCAATGACCTCCACGTACTTCCAGCCGAGTCCCCGCATTCTCCCGGCGACGTCATACTGAAGGCGCTGACTCTCCTTGTTCTGCCTCACTTGTTTGTCGCTCGACTGCCGGATGTAGACGATCGCCTTGCGGCACAAGTGCTCCGGTTTCACTTTGGGATGGTACAAGGCTTGATTCATCACTTTTTTCTCCTTGATTTCGAAACACGTCTACGAGAATGCGGGCCATCAGATCGATTACCTCGCTGCGGGCCCTGCCGCTGACGGGCGCTGCCACTGCTTTGCTCGTCCTTGCGTCGAGAAGTTGCAACTGCTCCACGCTGACCTCCTTGGGCTCCAGTTACTCTTGGCAGGAGGTTATCGTGGTTGTTGTCTTCGGTGGGTAGTCTGATGGCCAATAAGTCCGCCAGGCTCTGAAGCGCGTGTTTACTCAGGTACGCCTGCTCAGCGATTGTGGTATCTGCGGCCTCGGCCGACAGCATCCATGTCGGGATCTTCAGCCGTCTGCCATTGCTGTCCAGGACGGTGACTGCTCCATCTCCGCGCTTCGGTCGACGAATGAGTTGGAGACTCGCACCGTGCAACGGATGGAATGGATAAAACACCTGCGCGCTCGTCGCACCCGCGCTCAGGGTATTGTGAGCGCGGGTGCCTCCATCCACACATCCACTGCCTCGTGCCGGTCGGTGGCCTTTCCCCCGATCGCAGCCATTGGGTACGACCGCGGTATCGCTTCTTTCTTCCGCTCGGTGTTCTCAAGAAAGTCTTTCGTGGCAAGTTTCTCGACGGATTGAAACGGGCATACCGCAGAAACAGGCTCAGCCTCGGCGGCGCCACCGGGCCGTTGAAAGATCCCAAGGCATTCCGGGCTCTTGTTCAATCTCTCCGTCGGAAACGCTGGGTCGTCTATGTCAAGCAAGCGATGGGAGGTCCAGCACCGGGGCTTCGCTATCTGGGCCGCTATACTCATCGCGTCGCGATCAGCAATCACCGGCTCGTTTCTTTCGATGGGGAACAAGTGACTTTCCGTTGGAAGGACTATGCGCGCGGAAACAAACAGCGCCTCATGACACTCTCGTCATCCGACTTCTTGCGGCGCTACGTGCAGCATATTCTTCCTCACGGCTTGGTGCGCATTCGTCAGTTTGGATTCCTTGCTAACCGACACCGTTCAGAGAGCATTGCTCTGATTCGTCAACTGCTTGTGCTTGCTTCCAACGCACAATCGCAGGAATGGCCTTCCGCTTCTGGTGAGGCGAAGTGGCAATGTCCTCGTTGCGGCAACTCGATGCAAATCAATCGCAGGCTTACCGCCCGCGAGGTTTACTCGTTATGCGAGCGACTCGACACTTCCTAAATCTACGGATCACAATCGGCTCGACACCGTGCTTGCTCGCCCGGTCGCAGTCGTGTGTCTCGGACCATAAATTCATCGTTTGCACCGCTCAAACAGCGTTCACATCTCTAGAATCCATGACTTTTGCCCTATTCGGACTCTCGCAACCTGCACTCCGGCGTACACCGAACCCTGTTTCAAATCCCGGAGCAGTACCAAAGGACGTTTGAACCTCCATACTCGTCCCGCCCCGCCAGCAGCTTCCTTCTAGTCTCGTTTTCGAAAGTGACTCGGCATCTACTTCGCCTCTTCGTCCCAACCTTTGTCGCCGAGTCACTCCCGAACAACGCTAACGACCAGGGCGGATCTATATAGAGGAGTCTGAGATAGTATTGTCGACAATCTGTTCACAAACGTTCAAGAGACGTGTTTGCGGACCGTTGGCAGCCTGCCTCTCATTGGTTGGAATTAGCGTTTCCTGCAACTGCCTCGTCGATCTTGCACGCGGGATATTTCAAAGGTTACCTCGCCCATGCTTGGGTATTGCCGAAAGCGGTACGAGGCGTCGGCGCCACACCAGAAGCACACATCGACCACACGGAGCCCAGTACGCGGCGGAATGCTTATCGCGTCCCGCTTCCGACGCTATGGAGGAGCAGATCGTGTCTTCTGTCGTGAAGCGGAAGGCACACGATCCGAATGTTCGGTCATTTTGATCTCGAATAGCCGTTTCGGATTGGAAAGTAGCTAGTGGCTAACCGAACTCATCGCCACCGGCTCCACTTCAGCACCTTCGTGCAACACGTCGCTCGGACTGGCAACAATACTGTCCCCATCTGCCAATCCGTTTGCCACTTCAATGCGGTCCCCATAATCCCGGCCCGCGACAATTTGCTGTAAATGCAGCCGGTGATCCGCTTTCACGACCGCCACCTGCGTGCCCTCGCTGGAGACGATGAGCGCACTGCTCGGAATCAATAACGGCGGATGGGCACGTGAGCTGCTGAGATCCACTTGCGTATACATGCCCGGCAGCAGGATACGGTTTGGATTGGGTACGTGAACCTCCACCAGCAGGGTGCGGCTCGCAGGATCAAGCGAATCCGCGGTCCGGGCCACTGCTCCGCTGAATTTCTCCCCGGGCAGATTCGATACTGTGACCGACGCCGCGTCGCCTCGGTGCACCGCCCCGGCATCCGTCTGCGGAACATTCAGGTAAATGCGCAACGTTCCCGTTTGCGCAATGCGAAACAAAAGCGTGCTGCCATTGCTCACCAGGGCGCCCGAATCCACATTCCGGAGTGTGATCACACCATCGAACGGCGCCACAACCATCCGGTAATCTTTCATCTGCTGAACCCGGGCGAGATTAGCTTCGGCGGCATCCACTCCATGTTGTTGCCCGGATAAGGCCTGTTCCAACGCGTGTACAGCCGCGATTTTCGACTGGTATTGGGCCTGAAACTGATCGTTCTCCTGAACAGAAACAGAGCCATCGGTTACCAGGTTTGCCCACCGCTTCGCCGTCACGCGCGCGAGTTCCAGATCCGACTGCCCTTGCTGCAGGTTCGCCTTGGCCTGATCCACGCCGGCCCGGGCTTGCCGCAGCACAGCTTCCGCCTGGCGAACCTGTTCGTCCAATTCCGGCGCTTCGATCTCCGCCAGCGTCTGCCCCGCATGCACCTGATCGCCGATATCCACGAGGCGGCGCTTGATATAACCATCGGCACGAGCAAGAATGGGCGCCTCGGTGATCGCTTGGATGTTGCCCGGTAATCGCAGGGCGCTGTCGTGCGAGGATCGGCCAACAGTCACTACTTCCACTCTCGGCAACGCCGCCTCCCGTTCTACGGCCTCATTCGCAATCAGCTTGGTGCGCGCGTGCAGGGGCAGATAGCCTGCAAAGAAGGCGATCAGGAATAACATCACGCCGGAGAGGCAAAGGGCCATCATCGTCAACCGGCTGGGACGCCACAGGCTGGCAGGAACGCCCACCGACGCATGACTCGAACCGTGGCTGGCGGCTGCTCGTAGCTCGGCGAGTTGCCGTCGCAATTCGACGTTCTCACGCCGCAATTCTTCCGCAGCGCTCGCCGACACCTCACTTTCGGGAATGTTGGATTCGCTGTATCGCATGGCTCCGTCAGGAATCCAGCAGTTCCGTTTCCCGCTCGGCCAAGCGGCGATCATGATCGACCGGCGGTTGGGTTCGCAGATAACTATAGATGATCGGCACGATGAACAGCGTTGTGACCGTCGCAAACAGCAATCCACCAATCACAGCCCGACCGAGCGGCGCATTCTGTTCGCCGCCTTCACCCAGCCCCAGCGACATGGGCAGCATTCCCAGAATCATGGCAGTGGCCGTCATCAGTACCGGCCGCATGCGAGCATACCCGGCTGAAAGCACCGCCTCGTGCGCCAAATCCAAAGTGGCGCGTTCATCGTTTGCAAACGTCACGATCAGGATACTGTTTGCGGTAGCCACACCGATGCACATGATCGCGCCCATAAGGGACGGGACGCTCAGTGTGGTGCCCGTAACAAACAACATCCATAATATGCCTGCCATTGCGCCGGGCAGGGCGGTCAGGATGATGAAGGGGTCCACCCAGGACTGGAAGTTCACCGTCATCAGCAGATAAACCAGCACCACTGCGAAGATCATCCCGAGGCCGAGACGAAGAAACGACGACTGCATCGTATCCACTTGTCCGCGCAAATTGAAGGTAGTCCCGCGCGGCAGATGACGTCCTTCATCTTGCATCATTTGTTCGACGTCTCGGCCCACTCCTCCCAGGTCACGGCGATCCACATTCGCGTAAATATCGAACACCGGCCAGACATTATAATGGTTGACAATTACTGGAGTGTACGCACGCTGTACCTTCACCAGGTTAGAGAGCAGTTGCGTGCTGCCGGCAATCGCTCCCGGGTTGCCGAAAGCCTGTGAGGATCCATTCGGCGCCGCTCCGATAGAGGCACTGTTGCTTTCTGCCGCTCCCGACTGCGAAGCGGCGGTCGTGCTGCTCTCAACGCTCGTCGAAGGAGAAATCGGTGTGCGCAACAGCGCATCCATGGTGCTGATCCGGTATTGAGGAGTCTGCACCCCCACGTTGTAGTTCACGCCATTCGCCCAGTTCAGCCAGAAGTTAGGCGCGACAGTCGAACTCCCGCTCAGTGAGATGAGCATACTACTCGTTACGTCCCGTTGCGTGAGGCCGAGCTGTGAGGCTTTGATGCGGTCCACGTCCAGCTCCAGTTCTGGTGAAGCGACCACCTGGTGAACATGCACATCGGCAGCGCCCGGTATGCGAGAGATTCGTTCGGCCATTCGCAAGGCCACCTTATAATTCGCCTCGGCATTCCTTCCGACCACCTGTAGGTCAATGGGAGCAGGAAGCCCGAAGTTGACAATCTGACTGGTGATGTTGGCCGGCTGGAAGAAGAAGATCATGTCCGGGAAGTCGTGGCTCAACCGGTTGCGCAGCAGGACTTCATAGCCGCGAGTGGAGCCATGCTTTTCTTTGTTGAGCGAGATCAGGATCTCGCCTTCGGCGGAAGAGATGGTCGGATTATCGCCTTGCGCAATGGCAGGCCAGCTGTTTGGGATTCCGATGTTATCGATGAGGGTGTCGATCTCGTCCTTCGGAATCACAGATCGGATTTCGTTTTCGAGAGCAACGAAACGAGCCTCAGTAGTCTCGATGCGAGTGCCTGCGGGTCCGCGGGCATGCAGCCGCATCTGTCCGGAATCGATATTGGGAAAGAAGTCCTCGCCTACCAGCCCAATCAGCCCCATCGAGAGTACGCAAAAAATCGAGAACACCGCGAGAAACAGACCACGATGTCGGAGCGCCCAGTCGAGCAGGCCAATGTACCGGAAACGCACCTTCTCGAACTGCGCGTCGAACGAACGGTGAACCCGCCAGATCACGCCGGGCTGCCGAACGGGCGCGCCATCCGCAGACCCTACGTACAGATGAAGCTCCGGTCCAAGCAGGTAGGCCATCATATTCGGCACCAGGGTTCGCGACAGCAGGTAAGAAGCCATCAAGGCGAACACGACGGCCATTGCCAGCGGAGTGAACAGGTATTTCGCTGTTCCAGTCAGGAGCAGCACCGGCACGAATACGATACAGATGGACAGCGTCGCTACGAAAGTGGGTACGGCGATTTGCGAGGCGCCATCCAACACCGCGCGCACGAGCGGCTTGCGCATCGCAATGTTTCGATGCGTGTTCTCGATCTCGACCGTGGCGTCATCGACCAGGATGCCGACCGCCAGGGCGAGGCCGCCGAGCGTCATCACATTGATTGTTTGTCCCAGCAGGCTCAGGATGGAAAGCGAAGCGAGAATCGAGAGCGGAATGGAGATGCAAACGATGAGCGTACTGCGCAAGCTCCCCAGAAACAGCAGGATCATCAGGCCCGTCAGGGCCGCCGCAATCAGCGCCTCGCGTACAACGCCCTGGATTGAACCGCGGACGAAGATCGATTGATCCGCGAGGGCCGTTACCTTTAGATCCGGTGGAACATTGGCCAGAATTCGCGGCAACTCCTTCTTCACTGCGTTCACAATCGCCAAGGTCGAAGCCTTGCCATTGCGCGTGATTGTAATCAGCACGCCGCGGGAACCGTTCGTTCGAACAATATTATTCTGCACCGAGAACCCGTCATGGATTTGCGCCACGTCTTTCATGTACACGGTGGCGCCGTTCACTGTCTTGATCGGCAGATCGTTCAGCTCGTTGAGCAGCACGGGACTGCTGTTCACCCGAATCTGGTACTCGGTTTGGGCCAGCTTCGCCGTTCCCGCCGGTAAGATTAGATTCTGCGCGTTGAGCGCGTTCGAGACGTCGATGGGAGATAACTGCTTGGCGTACAATTCGTCAAGATTTAGATCCACCATGACGGAGCGCTGCTTCCCTCCGAACGGATAGGAAACGGATGCGCCCTGCACGGTTCCGAGCGGTGTTCGGATGAAGTTATTGCCAAGGTCGAAGATCTCCTGCTCCCGAAGCGTCTTGCTTGAAAGACCCAGTTGCAGAATAGGAACGCTGGCGGCGTCGTACTTCAGCACGTTCGCGGGGAACATACCCGGCGGCATCTGGCGCAAGGCCGTTTGCATCGTAGCCGTGACCTGAGCCACCGCCATGTCGATCTTCACATTCTGATGGAAGAAGATCTTCACTACGCCGTAGCCGTTGTACGACTGTGATTCGATGTGTTCGATGTCGTTCACGTTCGAGGTCAGACTGCGCTCGAATCCCGTAACCACACGCTTCTCCATCTCTTCGGGAGAAAGCCCTGAATAGACCCACAACACGCTGACCACCGGGATGTCGATATACGGAAAGATATCTACCGGCATCGTCACGATGGACGTGCAGCCCAGGATGGCAATCAGAATCGCCATCACAACGAAAGTGTAAGGGCGCGCCAGAGCCAGCCGAACAATCGACATAAACGAGGTTTGGTTAGCAGTATAACGTTACGAAACAGGGAAAAGAGGATGTCGTCCACGGAATCTCGCATGCCGCTCGGCGCGGTATGAGCTCCCGCCTTGTGCAGCTACGATCACGACAATTGGTGCGATCTCGCGCTCTCGCGGATCAGCGCCTTCAGGCTCCGGTGCAGCGACGCCCACGATGGTGAAGGTTACAGCTCTGATATAGAGTGTTTAGCCGATACATCAGGTGAGCGTGGAATCGGTTGCGTCACCACCAATTCCCGAAAGCCGCAAGGACATGGCGCTCGGCCTGAAGCCGACTATTTTCTCGACTGTTTCGCTTCGCAACGCTCAGCATGAGAATTGGGGTATCGCGGCGCCGGCGCCGCCTGTCCGGCATAGGCCGAAGCCGTTCATCCCTGGTAGAATCAGGCACCCCGGCTGCACGCCCCGGAGCGGAGTCGGCGCACGGTACTTTCTCGCGTGAAAGGACCGAGAGGTCAGTGGCATCTGAGGTATGGCTTCAAACTACTCCGAAAGAAGTTGGACCGTCGCTCTTCATTATCAGCGGAAACTTCGGTCGTCGAGACTTCCGGCAGTTGTTGCGGACTGCGAGGTTCACCCATCCAGATGCCTTGCACTGTCGCTGCGCATATCTCGCTGGTAAAAGCCGCGTCTATGAACTTCAGGCGATGACTTCATCGCTCTCAAGTGGGGCTCTCGATGACATGACTTGTTCGTCAATGCCTGATGAATGACGTTATCCGAAAGTGAGGACTTCGGAATGGGTCGCGGGTCACGGCGTACTATTTGCTAGTCCATCCAGCCCTTGAGCTTTGGCTATTTCTCTACGCTGCCCGACCAGGCAGGATCTATCCGCACGAGGAAACCTTTGAGTTGAGCGCGAGCGCTCCGTTCACCTTCGACGTATCCGGTAAGCCCTGGGAGCCAACGCAGGGTAGGCAGATACACATGCAGAATTGGATCATTCCGCGAATTCAGCGCAGGTGCGAGGTTTGGGTTCACGCTTGGCGCTGAGCCGAATCCGAGATCGGGTTTGGCTGGAGCTGATGCGCAGCCCTCGCTTGGTGACAAGGTAGACGCGCGCGAGCAGCGTGAGAACAAAAATCCCTAACTAGGCGGCTGGGCGGATGTTTTGATTGGAGCTGAAGAAGTTCCCGGGATCGTACTTTGCTTTAACTGCTGTCAAGCGGTTGTAATCACCTCGGTACGCCGTCCTAATCCGATCCTCTCCTTCGTCCATCATGAAGTTCAGACAAGCCCCGCCGACGCCGGATGAATGGATTGCTTCAAAGTAGGCTCTGGCCCAGTCCGTAATGTCGCCAGCCGTGAATTCGAAGTCAATGAGGCTCCGGTCCGCGATTTTACTGTGACAACCAAATAGGTTTTAGGGCCCAGGGCAGCACAAGCAAGCAGGCGCGGGAACAGCACATAAAGCGGGAGCAAACTCGGTACCGCAGCTCCGGAGGGATCATTTCTCGAGCAAAGACATGTCTTTAAGAAGTCGCTTGCGTGCGTTGAGTGACGGGTAGTCGCCTTCATTCAAAGGCACGCCAAGCCGCTCACGGTTATACCGAGTCGTTTTCTCGATGGCTGTTTGTAGCCGGGTTGGCTGCCTACCTAGTAGTACGAGCATTCGTACCGCGATGGCGTCACATATCAGCTCCAACTCGCGAAGTCTTCTCGTGTCTCTGCGGGCCTTTGCATCCACAAATTGTTGCCAGACGTACTCATGTCCGATTTCGTGCGCGACAAGCGCGGCAAGCTCGTCGGAAGTCACCAATCTCAATGCAGGCAGAGAGATCAACAGAACCGCTCGCCCGTACAAGCCCGTCCACGCCTGTGGGACCGAGATCACTTTCACCTCATAAACGCCGATCCGTTTGTGTGCTCGCAACACGGGCTCTATGGCTTCGAGTTTCCGCCACTCATCCTCGCGGAGTCGAGTAATCTCGCCCTCGGTCGGCAACGAGTACACCGCTCGGGCTTTCTCCTCGATGCTGACGGGCGCCGGGCGGCATCTATCCAAATCTAGCTTTCGTGCCCTTTCCACGTCCTGGATAATGCAACTGTCGTTCGCGTTCTTGAGATCCCTTTGCATTAACCTCGCCTGCTGGGTCGTGAAGAACAGCGCACATTGTTGTATCTGCGTCCAGTCTTCTAGACTCCATCGGGATTTCATGATACCCGAGACCGTATGCGCATGTCCTGGCAGCCATATGTGGCCGATCTCGTGTGCGGCGAGATGCCCTAGAATTTCCGGTGTAGTGCCCAGCCCAGCGGCTGCGAGCTGCTCGGCATATTGGAAAGAAACCGTAGCTAACGATCCCACACAGAAGCCCATTGTGTCGGCGTGCACTTTGTTCTGCACGAGCTGAAACTGCCTCTGAATTCTAAGTACGGGAGTCGATGCATCAATGCTCGGGCACGATCCACGGTTCGGCTCCGAGGCATCCGCGAGACAGCTGCGCCAAGAAGTCTCGATTCCGGCATGAAGGAAGATTCCGGCCGCTACGGCTTCAGCCCGCTCAAGAGTATGTTTAGGTACGGCCGCGTAGTTATAAACAAGAATTGTGATTCTTGGTAGGCCAGTCTGTGCCGCTCGCGCCGAAGCTGATAGAAGCGAAAGTAGAGCCCCAAGTGCGACAGAAGTTTTCGCGATTTTCGCGTAAGTGGTTGGCACGCCAGCTCCCAGAGCTGACGTTACGCAAAAGCCGGAAACCCCTCAATGCACCGCGCGTGAACTCTTCCATGGACCGTTAAACCATTGTGATGAAAGCAGAAAAGGGCGAGGTTGAACTCGTGCTCAAGAGCGTGACAGAGCCGTTTGTCGGCGGTACACTATGCGGGTGCACGATCGAGCGAGACCAGGTGTATCCATTCGGTTCGGCGTGTTCGAGTTGGATGTGGCAAGCGGGCAACTGCGAAAAAGCGGCGCCCCAATCAAGCTTCAGGATCAGCCGCTTCAGATTCTTACTCTGCTGTTACTTCAACCTGGCGAGCTGGTTACCCGCGAACAGATTCAGACTCGACTGTGGGCCCCCGGCACGTTCGTGGACGTCGAGCACGGCATCGCGACAGCTGTTAAGAAACTACGCCGCGCTTTGGGCGACGACGCGGAGAGGCCCCGCTATATCGAAACTCTCCCGCGGTTGGGCTTTCGATTTATCGCCCCGGTTTACGGCTTACCAGAAAGGCACCAAGCGCCCGATGCTGCTCCTACGGATGCGGGTAGCTCGCGTCAGTATCCTGCAACGGTTCGATACGTGGTGGCGTGCCTGGTCCTTCTCCTGTCAGCTTCGGCCGTCAGCTCGTTGTTGATGCTCCATTCCAGACGTGAAGCTCGCTCGTCACCGCGAACGCTAACCCGTATCACATTCGATGACGGCCTGCAATTTGGTGCTTCCTGGTCACCGGACGGACGCTTCATCGCATATAGCTCAACCCTCAACGGCAATTTGGAAGTGTGGGTGCATCAGATTGGGGCTATCTCAGCTTTGAAGCTTACGTCCAACGGAAGTGCGAACTGGCAACCTGACTGGTCGCCAGCGGAAGACCTGATCGCCTTCCGCTCGGAGCGCGACGATGGGGGGATCTTCGTGATACCCGCCCATGGCGGGCCAGAAAGGAGGATCGCCTTCTTCGGCTATCACCCTCGCTGGTCGCCCGACGGCAAGCACATTCTTTTTGAGAGTACGTATTTTCCGTGGATGTGGAGCAGGATATACCTAGCTGATCTTAAGGGCGGTGCTCCGCACGAAATACTGACTGAGCGCCTGGCGCGACTCAACCTTGGCGAACGTACGCTGGCATGGTTCCCTGACGGAAAGCGCATTTCGTTCTGGGCCAAGCGTGATGGCAGACCCGCGTTTTGGACCATTCCCCTTGATGCTGGTCCAGCTATTCAGTCGGAGATTGCACCTGAGGTCTCACGGCAACTTCAAACCTTATCTTTCCGTACGAGCGATGCCGGCTCCGTTGCCGATTTCCGCTGGGCGCCGTCGGGCCGGGCGATCTACTTTGTCGGGCAGTCGAGTGGAGTATGGAACGTG
The DNA here is from genome assembly GCA_963737005.1 of Terriglobia bacterium. GTDB lineage: Bacteria > Acidobacteriota > Terriglobia > Bryobacterales > Bryobacteraceae > Bog-105. The sequence continues at coordinate 425,780 of CAVTRD010000001.1, forward strand.
TGGAAAGTCGCTGTGGATCCGGCAACGTTGCGCTGGATGTCAGTCGAGCGTGTGACGACCGGACCAGAGGCCCACACGGACTTGGCGATATCGCGTGACGGCAAGCGGCTGCTCTTCACTCCGCGCGCGAATGACACCAAGATTTGGGTTTGGTCTTTCGACGGTGCCGGAGGCCGGCTTCTCGGCGAGGGGCGGGCGGTCACCTCGGCCGGCGTGAATGCCTGGATGCCGGCTTTGTCATCTGACGGAAAACGGCTCGCGTTTGTCGCCCTTCGTGCGGGGAAATGGGAGTTATGGGAGAAGTCTTTGGAGGACGGCAAGGAGATCCTGCTATCTAATGACGGTCGGGTGCACGAGCCCTACTGGTCACCCGACGGAAAGCAGATCCTTCTATCCACAGAAGAAGAACAAGGCGAAAATACGATCAGCCTTATCAAGGAAGGTGGTGGAGCCGAACAGAAAGTCCCTATTCCAAGAAGCTGCAACTGTGCGGTGGGTTCGTGGTCTCCCGACCAACGCTCAATCATCGGTGAAGGCTGGTTGCGGGGGGGCATAGGACAACGACTGCGATTCATGCTTTTCGAGCTAAACCTTCCAACGACTGACGAACCCAAACCTACGCCGCGAGAAATAACGAGCAGTCGGACCGATGCTCTTTATCAGGAACGTATTTCCCCGGATGGCAAGTGGATCGTATTTGAATCGATCAAAGGCGGGGCAATAGGAGGAGCGACCGCTGAGGATCCGGCCATCTTTGTGGTACCGCAAAGGGGCGGCGAATGGATTCCCGTCGCCGGCGGAAACTCGTGGAATGATAAACCCAGTTGGTCTAGCGATGGGAAAACAATCTATTTCTTGTCCTCGCGTAGCGGATTGTTGAACCTTTGGGGAATTCATTTTGATCCTCTGACGGGAAATGTTTTGGAACCGGCGTTTCAGGTGACGCATTTCGGAAACAGGGGACCCCTGATAGCCGACCGCGACATGGGTCTATTAGAGATATCGCTGACAAAAAACGCGTTCGCAGTACCCATGACGGAAGCTTCCGGAAGTATCTGGATGCTCGACAATGTAGACAGGTAATTCCCAACCACGAACCGCGTGCGTCGGCGCCCCGCTGAAGGGCTCCACACCAAAGTGTCTGTAGCGAATGATCAGTGAGCGTGGCTGGCCGCTTCCGGCACCAGTGTGTTCGTCTGGGTCAGTGAAATCTTGCGCGATCAGCTGGCGTTACCCGTGGGTAGCGGCGAATCTCTAACAACTACTACGCTTGTCAAGCGATTTGTGGGCGCAGTTTCACTGTGTGCACTCTTGAGGAGTACACGGGTGACACCGCGAACTACTTAGACTCACACGCCATACGATCCAAAGGCTCGTCGATTAATCTTCCGGGCGGAACTCAGTCCGACCCAAGCATCTCTCCGGTCACAACATCGACCATGATTACTACTTCGAACTCCCCGTGAAGGGAGCGGGACACTCAATCAGTGTTGCGGTGATCGACTTCACACCATACGCCGTTACGAGCTATCCCGCGTACGAACCGACTTCTACTGACAGCTGAAAGCTCCACCGTTTACGCCACATCCAATACAGACTCACTGCGAGCCTGCGAGCCATCGCTACTTTGGCGATCCGTCGCTCGCGGCGCATCGCCAGGTGCAAAAACTTGCTTCGCTATTCTGGGTTGAAGCGCGCGGCCGCTTGCGCTGCCTCGACCAATAAGAATCGCAGCAGAGTGCTGCCTTGCTTGCTGATGTGACCTAGCCGTCGATGAACGCCACTCGAAGCTTCTTCCGGAATCAGCCCGACTTAGTGCCGATCTGAGCGTGGTCGAGTAGCTCAGCCATTCGGCTTCGCCCTCACAGATCCGTACGTGCGGCTTTCCCGCATACGGCTCTTCCCGGAGGTAACCCCGAGCTGACTCATTGCTTCTCGCGCGGTTGTGTGATTCGGGGCAGTGGAAGAGAGAAACGCTTGAACAGAACGTCGTAGTCATCCCAGGTGATCCGACGTTGACTCCGCCGCCGCAGCGAGCGAAACCAAAGCAGTCGAACCTGTTGATAGAAGACATTCAATGCTTGGAAATTGCTCGGCAGTCCATAGTACGCATAGTGGCCTCGCAACACTTGGCAGAGCCATCGATGCTGTTCAGCTACTGGAGCGTGCATCCGGATTCGAGCCTGTTCCCGAAGCGACTTCAGTTTAGCTGTGAGCCGCTTACTCTGTGTTTTACGCTTCACTACAAAACGTCCGTCCCGAGTCCAGCCACAGTAGTGCGTGAAACCCAGGAAGGCGAACGTCGGTAGCCGCCGCTGGCCCCGCCGTTTGTGATCGATTGCCGGCAACCGGCCAAATTCGATCAGACGGGTCTTTTCGTCATGAAGCGCCAGCTTGAACTTCGCCATCCGCTCCCTGAGGGCTGCCAACATCCACCGTGCATCATCCGCGTACTGAAAGCCCAACAAGAACACTCCTGCCCAGCGAGCCGTAGAAAGGCGCTCTCGCTACCAAACCGGAATCATATCTATCTCCCGCCTGGGCGGTCTTCATCATCGTTACTGTTGGTCGGAGGCGGCGTAGAAACTCCCGCCAACGACAATTTTGATGACCTACACGCAATAGGACCCGCAGGTATTGTGCGGAAGAAGCGGATACGCGAGCTGCTCGGGATCAGCGAATGAACTTCAATGAGTCGATGCGCATTTCGTAAAATCGAGAAACATGGAGCAAGATCAACTCCACCAGCAACTGGCCTCGATCGTCAGCGAGTTGCAGGAACTCTGTGCGGTTGTCCGGCAGAGTACTACGTTGAGCAAAAACACGGCGCTCCTTTTGAAGCGCCATACCTTAAGGTTGAACGCCGTTGTCGTTCAGCACGGCATCGAAGAGTGCACTGAAATTGTTGAAGAGAACGTGCTCCTCGTTGAGCAGAACGCAATTTTAGTCGAACAACGAGAGTGTGACGTCAAAAGCTTGCTTCGACTGCAAGAGAAGCTCGATGCGCTACAGGCAGCACGCGACCGTAAAGGTGACATAAGTCGGGCTGCTTCGCAGTAGAAGTTTGATCGGGAGAAATGTAGGTTGGTCGCTGGCTAGTTACGATCAATGCCTTTTGATTGAAGACGAGAGCGCTGAAATCGCGAGGCAAGCCGACACAGTTGCTGCCCGGAACCCTGTTTCCGCCATGTGGCCACAGGGTCTGGATTCAAGGGTATCCGGGCAGTTTGGTGAACAGCCGTTGTAGTGGTTTTCAGTTTGTCACTGGGCGCAGCTCGGTAGAGGAGATTAATGCCAAAACTGAGGGCCGCGACAGAAAATAATCCGACAAAAAAGCCGACGAGCAGAGGGATTGGCAATATCAAGAGCAGCGCGTTTCCGTTACAAGTTGTGAACGCAAGAGAGGGTATCCGTACTGTGGATGCAAGCCCGCTTGAATGCGTCGTTAATCTTCCGCTACTTGAGAGGCGTCACTTTTGCCGTCCGAAGAAGGACCTAGACCACTACCAGACCGGACGGCCCGGACAAATGAATCACCCTACACAGCAGCCGCTCTTTTACGGATTGATTCGCCGCTACGCGCAGGATTTGATAAAGCTATCTGGCAGGCAGTTCATCACGAACTTTAGCATCGCCAGAGTAACGTGGTGATCGTTCAAGACGCGGCCAATGCCGGATTGGCAAGTGCCGCGCACGCGTTCGAGTGCTGGGTGTAGTAAGCTACTCACTCGCAAAGGCACCTCGTGGGCCGGCCGCGCTGGTTACAGACGCGCCCGGCCCGCTTCAATAACCTATTCGCCTGTTGTTTCGACTTGATCCTGCGAGCGGATTTTCTCTCCGCAGCGTAAGCAGACCATCTCCGCGCCGGGGATCGTTGTCTCCAGGCCTTCATGCTCCAGAATGTACTCTGGTGCCTGCTGAGACATCGCCATTAGGCCGCCACAGCCCACATGTTTACTACTCTCTGTAACGATCCGTATTCTGTCCATATTTATTCGACTTCATCTTACCGTTTCAAGCACTATCCTATTCGCAAACAAATCAGTGACGCATGCGTCCCGCCGTCGCTGATATCAGGAGTGATTGCGAGTTCCAGGAAGACGTCATCGTCCAAGGTCACGTGGTATCTTCAACTTCTCCTGTCGATCCCTGCGGACTGAATGTCCACTGTTGCCGAATCAGCTCTCGTCGTTTTCCTCCAGCAGGTGCATCATCGGTTTCCGAGGTAACGTCCATCGCGGCGATTGCCTTAATGCCAAACCATTCATTACTGGAAGATGTGGCAGCGCTCGGGTTGCTGTTCCGGTTGATCGAAAGATTTTGAAGGTCCAGCATCACAGGTTATTTATTCCGAGGGCACTCAATTGCGTCTTTGCCGCTTCCAATTCGTCTCGCAATATCCTGTTTTCTTCCGCTAGCCACAACTCGAAGGACTTTGTGCGTACTCGCACACCACGATCAGACACGTACGGGATCTCCTCGCCATATCGTTGGTACAAAGCTCTGAGTATGTTATTTTCTTCTGTGCGAATGTTGTTGATTATTCGCAAGAAGCCAACTTCCGCGGGTGGCGAGTTGGACATTCGCTTATTCCCCTTTCAGGTCAACTGCTCACTTGGAAATTAGTTGTAGCACAGACTTCTGCTCTTGTCTCTGCCGTGCCCCTTCTGTGGCTGGCTCCATCCAGCTGGTAAGCAATCAACCAGACACGGTCCGGAGAACGAAACAAGTGATGTCGTCGTGCTGGGCCGACGAGCCCACGAACCGATCCGCTGACGTCAGGAGACCCTGAAGTACTTCAGCAGTTGGTCTACCGGAAAGGCGGTTCAGCGTCGCTAGCATGCGAGGCTCGCCGAACTCCTCCTCCTTTTCATCTTCGGCCTCGACTAAGCCGTCCGTGAAGACAAGCAGAAGGTCGCCGGGCGCTAGCGTGGCCTGACCGCATTCATAACGGGTGGCGCGTATGAGGCCAAGAGGCAGGCCGCCAGTTTGCAGACGCTCAATAACACCTGATGAGCGCCGCAGTACTGGCCAATTATGTCCCGCGTTGACGTACGTGAGTTGGCGGGTAAGCGGATTCAATTCCGCAAGAAAGGCAGTTGTGAAACGTTGTCCTCCGATGTTTTGTTCGCAACAGTACCGGTTCAAGCGGTCGATCAGCTCAGGCATGGTCGTGCATACGTCGGCGAGAGTGTGGAGGCTTGCCTGGAACGTTGCCATAAGCAAAGCTGCGGGAACGCTCTTGCCGGCGACATCGGCGACTACGAAAAGCAATGGCGGAAAGGGCGGTATCGGAGCCGCAGTTGTGTGCAAGAACGCGTCGTAGTAATCGCCCGCCACGGTGTTGGCGGGGCGAGTCGCGAAGGCCATTTCAATGCCCGGCACCTGCGGGGGCACCGCCGGCATCAGCCAAGTCTGAATTTCCTTTGCGATCTCGAGATCACGTTTCATGGTCACGCGATCAGCGAGTTCGAGGGCAAGCAGAATGACCAACGCAATTGCTCCGAAGAACGACAGGTTGGGCATTTGAAGTTCGGCCTCGCGGTAATGGAAATCGAAGCCGGGAAACACGAGCAAGACGAGTGCGACCAAGAAGAGGACCCGGCGCCCAGGCGAAAGCTTAGAAACCATCGCCCAGAAGAGCCCGCCGATGACGCGCTTCGATCTTTGACCGCGCGTTTCGTTTTGGCCTCGATTCCAGTCAACCTCCTTCGAGTAAAGGCGATAGCTAAGGCGCGCTTCGCTTTGAAACTGGGACCAGAGTTGCTGGATGGCGATACCGTCGCTGATTTGCCGCCAAAAAGCCCGCAGGCGATTAGACATGTTCCGAGTCGCCGAGAGCGAATAGCATGGGCGATCGCTCAGCGCGGCCGCCACCGTCAGTCCACTCCCTAACAGATCTCCCCGTAGTAGAAGGCATTCCCGTGTGAACTGATCCACAACCGTTAGTACGCGAATCACCGATCCGTGAAGTCGTGCCTGCACGACGTCCGTGCTTTAGCTTTGGTTCAGAGCTGCGGGTGCCGACACAGATTTCGGCCGGCCTGTTCGGCATCAAGTATTTCCCGTAATTCGCTGGACTCAGTTCAGGGTGTGACCCGCCTTCGTTTCCTCAGACCTGGGCAGCTTGCCGGCAAAAGGCTGGGTCCGAAGCCCAGGCACTCGAGTCTGTAGCCGCCGATGCCGACCCGACCAAACAGTAGCCGCGATGCCAATCGACTTATAGAGGCTTCGACTTATCTGAATATGTCTAGCGTGAGCGATAAGACTCGTGTAGTGCAACCCTAGAAAGGAGCGCCGTCTGATCTGAGTTATCTCAAGGCAGTTGAAGTCATCGCTCGTTACAGCATCAATCACATGCACCAACGCCCGATCTGTCCGGGACTGATCGTTGAGGCCGAAGCCTCTTCTGTGAATCTCGCCGGCCATATAGAAGAACGTCCATCCTGCAGTATCGATCTTCTTGTCCAGCTCAGCGCTACTTGATCCTGTGATGGCAGACCAGCCTGGTGAATACTGCTCGGTGCAGAGAACGAGTGAATCCGGCAACCGGGTGCCGTCCTTCAGAAGCATAGTGCCTATGTCAATCCGTTCTGTCATTTACTTTCTCCGATCCGCAAAAACAGATCTCGACTTGTTATGGGCGGAAACTCGGCCTATTCAAAAGTCGTGCTTTGTCTAACTGGAGCTGCGCGTTGTGTTCGTCCGATTTCTTGCGCTGAGGCGACTCTTGTTGCTCCATCTGTATTCCGGTAGCGATCGACGCTTGGGCCAAGCCATCCAAGCGTTTGGACAAAGCAATCAATCCAAAATTCGACCCATAAGGAGACTGCACCAGACTCAATGAGTAGTCCCGATCCTCCCAGCGAGCTACGACAGTCACGCCCCCACTGAAGGAGTCCGATGGAAACACAATGTCCAAAACTGGACGGGTAGCGGTTCCGTATCTGGTCGATACGCCGTCAATGATGTCTTGCACGCTCATTCCTTCGGTCTTGCGATCGTCATAATCGACGACCATCCGAGACAGCTGGCCCTTGTAAAAGGTGAATAGAACCTGCTTGACGGGATCCGTATCGCCTAGAAGAAATCGCGATGGCCGCCAACTTAGCTCCTCAATCCGCGCAGGACGCTCATGGATGATCGTCACTTCAGATTCGTTCATGCCCGAATGCTTCACCGCGGCAGCCACGCTCATTCCCAATTGGAAACCGCGATATGTGGAAAGATCGGCCCCGAATAACCAGTGCGGGAAAAGCAGCAGAAACAGAGGTAAGGTATTGATCGCCTGATTTACTTTCATTGGATGACCCCTTCAGGGACTGTGTGTTTCAACTAGGAGACACTCGTTCAGAGTTCACGGTGAGTGAAGCGAGTGCACTTGCGACCGCTTGCGAGACCATCGCAAGCGGTGCAACACAAACCCGGCAGGTCTATTCGCCGAACTCTGACCCGTAACCGTTCTGCGAAAGAGAGTGGTTGTGAGTCCCAGGCTCACAAACCATCGCTTCTGTCGTCAACATCAGGGCTGCGATGGAGCTGGCATTCTGCAGCGCCGAGCGTGTCACTTTCGTAGGATCAATCACGCCCGCTTTGACCAGGTCTTCATACTGCGCCGTAGCGGCATTGAAGCCATAGTTCGGCTCGTTTTTACTTCGGATATTGTCTACGACAACGGCGCCTTCATGGCCAGCATTATTGGCAATTTGACGAGCTGGCTCTTCACAAGCGCGCCTGACAATTGCTACACCAATCGTCTCATCACCCGTGGAGGTCAGGGCATCGAGAACACGAACGGCCCGTAGCAACGCTACGCCGCCCCCGGGCACAATCCCCTCTTCTACCGCAGCCCGCGTCGCATGCAATGCATCTTCGACCCGAGCTTTCTTCTCCTTCATTTCCAACTCAGTCGCCGCGCCTACTTTAATCACAGCCACTCCACCCGTTAACCTAGCCAGCCGCTCTTGTAATTTCTCGCGATCGTAATCGGAGGTGGTCTCCTCGATCTGAGCACGCAGCTGCTTGATACGACCCTGAATGGCGCTCTGGCTACCCGCACCATCGACGATAGTCGTGTTCTCCTTATCAACCGTTACACGCTTAGCTCGGCCAAGATCATCAAGGCTCAGCTTTTCGAGCTTGATGCCGGTTTCTTCCGCAATGGCTTTACCGCCCGTGAGAATGGCGATGTCCTCCAGCACGGCCTTCCGCCGGTCACCGAAGCCAGGAGCTTTCACCGCACAAACATTTAATGTTCCGCGCAACTTGTTCACTACCAGTGTGGCCAGGGCCTCGCCATCCACGTCTTCCGAAATCACCAACAAAGGTTTCGCCGCATGAGCAACTAACTCGAGTAACGGCAGTAGCTCTTTCATGTTCGAAATCTTCTTCTCGTGAAGCAGGACATAAGGCTCTTCCAGAACAGCTTCCATTCGGTCGGGATCAGTGGTGAAATAGGGCGACAAATAACCGCGGTCGAACTGCATGCCATCAACGGTGGTCAGTTCCGTTGACATTGTCTTTGATTCCTCGACTGTGATGACACCGTTCTTGCCGACCTTCCGCATCGCTTCGGCGATCGTGCTTCCGATGGTCGCGTCACCGTTAGACGATATCGTCCCGATTTGCGCAATGTTCTCGCTAGTTTCGACAGCGAACGACATCTTTTTCAGCTCTTCCAGAATGGCCTCTACCGCGCTCTCGATACCACGCTTCAGTGCCATCGGATTCGCTCCTGCGGTAACCGATTTCACACCCTCACGAAAAATCGCCTGCGCCAGAATTGTGGCCGTTGTCGTCCCATCCCCTGCAATATCACTCGTTTTCGAGGCTACTTCACGAACGAGTTGTGCACCCATGTTCTCAAGCGGGTCTCTTAGTTCAACCTCTTTCGCTACGGTCACGCCATCTTTCGTGATGGTTGGACCCCCGAACTTCTTTTCGATGACTACGTTTCGCCCCCTCGGGCCAAGCGTCACCCTTACCGCATCGGCGAGCTGATTCACGCCACGCAGAATCGCCTGACGCGAATTCTCACGGTAAACAATTGTCTTTCCTGCCATATGATTCCCTCTCCCGCTCACGCGACCTGCAATGCAGGCGTCTCAGCGTCTTCCAAAACGCCCAGCACTTCGTCTTCACGCACAATCAGATAGTCCTCGCCTGACAGCTTGATTTCGCTGCCAGTGTATTTGCCATAAAGAATGTGATCACCCAGCGCTACGTCTAGCGGACGTAGGCTCCCGTCTTCCAGGCGCTTGCCTCGCGATATGGCGACAACTCTGCCTTCGTGGGGCTTTTCTTTTGCACTGTCTGGGATTAAGAGCCCTCGGACGGTGCCGTCACCGGTCTCGACAGGCTTCACGACGATTCGGTCGTGAAGTGGTCGGATATTCATACTGATGCCTCCAATTGGCCACAACGCTGTTTGGGTCTTCAAGCGGCGAGAGAAGGCACCCTCTGCTGTGCCACAGAGAACAAAGGCTCCCAGCTCTTGAAGCGTCCTGACGTTAGCTAAGCGAGAGATTCCGAGGGCTGACTTAGTTCAGGTAATCGGAAGAATGGGCGGAAAAGCTCAGTCATTAACTATTTTAGGTTAAGTCACTTTGCTTGTCAAGCAACATAGCTGGACTATAATAGGGCCAGCTTAACCGCCTTCGTTAAGCTACGTGAAGATCTGTTATGGACATCGTCTCTGTGATTCGACTACGTCTCAACGAGCTCGGGATTGGACAACGCGAGCTGGCTGTTGCTGCAGAGGTAACAGAGTCCTACATCTCACAGTTACTGGCCAAGAAGCGGGCCCCACCGGCCTCCGATCGTACAGACATCTACGAGAAGATCGCCAAAGTTCTTAAGATCTCCAGCAAAGAACTGGCAGCTTTAGCCGACACCGAGCGCCGTCAAGAACTGAAACGCAAGGTTTTAGATCCCCCTCAGCCCCTCTTTCAAGAGTTCCGAAGATTCATTCTTCGGAAATGTGTGCCGGCTAAGAGGAAACAGATCACCAATATTTTTGAGCGCGAACCGTTCGGCGAGTTGGAGCGTTTTGTCACTCACAAGCTTCTCGAAGTAGCCAAGCGAGTGGCGAAGGAAGAGCTCGAGGACGAGAAGTGGATTCATCGCGTCGCCCAAGAGAGCAAGCGAAGTTATGAAGAAACGCGAGTCTTGATCCTCGAGTTCCTGGATACCGACGTTTTCAACGTTTCTGTTGAAAACTGCATTTCCTTCTTGTATCCGTTAATAGAGAGCTGGGATATCGAATTGGAGAGCTTCGGGATGGAAATCGTATTGAATCGCAAGTTGAGCCGGAATCACCTTAAGAGGCTCGAGTTCCGCGAAGCGCACAACAAACCCGATGTTCAAGTTGAGCCAGGTTTGAAAGAATTCCTCAATGAGGCGAATATCTCGGCCGATATAACCGACGAGGAAATTGCATTTCTAAAAAGCCTCCGCCTAGACGGGAAGCGCCCCTCTCTCCTTTATTACTACCGTGAATTACAGAACCTCAGAGACCCGCTCAATTTCCTCTCCGTGTCCATCGGAAAGCGACGACGGCCAGAAGGAACTCGTGCATGATGTGGTCGCCGCGAGTTCGGAGAAACGCAGCCCAAAAGCCGGACTTACATGCTTGCGCCCAGATGTCCTTCGCGCTTCGAACGAAGATCCAGTACGCAATTCACTTATCAGGGCTCTACGCATAAACATGACAGAAGATAGTCACATTTTGGAGTACCCGATTTGATCCTATTTAGAGCGGGACGTATGCAACCCCGCGCCACGCCGCCTTTGTGGCTCAGTAAACCATCGGGCGCTATCTAATTTGAGATCGCCCAATGGTGCAGCTATCATAACTAGCTTCGAAGTGTATGCGTGACGATCACGCGAGGTTGGCAGCGACTGGTTTGTAAGAGCTTGCAGAAGAAGCGAATTGCCGCAAAACGGTCTCGCTTAGCCTGGATCAGAATGTCGATCACCACGCCGTGCTGATCTGACCTGCCCGTCAAAATCGTGCCAGTCGTAACTGGGAAATCCGGCTCAATGCGATGCTCCCGGAAACTGAGCCAAAGGTAGTTAGAAAATCCGACTCTGTGCGATGCTCCCGGAAACTGAGCCAAAGGTAGTTAGAAAATCCGACTCTGGCAGGCTGCCGAATGCCCGATTCACGGGCTTGCGGTGCAATGTAGAGACTCGATTGAGTGGCTATTGTTTCGGAGACGATTCAGTTTGGCGCTTCGCCCCGATGTAAGTGTCTTTTCCTGCTTGTGGGAAGTCGGGTCAAGGGCGGCGAAGGCCGGCGGAGCGAACCCTTGAGGCGGCTTGTCGCAAGCAGTACGGAGCCTGTTCGGGGTGAAGCGCTCCTCACCACCACCGCCCATAGCTGTGCTTTTCCAAACGGCCGCAAACTCGCTGGGTGTCCGATCTGCCAAAGCGCTATGCGGCCTGGCATCGTTGAAATCTTTACGCCAACAGACTAGTTTGTTCTGTGCATCGGCTAGCGAGAACAGTAGTTCCACATTTAAGAACTCGTCCCGGAGCCGGCCGTTGAACGACTCGATGAAGCCGTTTTCTACAGGTCGTCCAGGCCGGATAAATGCAAGTGTCACACCGTTCTCGACGGCCCAAACGTCCAGGCATTTACTGGAAAACTCACTCCCGTTGTCTACGGTAATACTCTCTGGTAGTGTGTTTCGCTCTCGCCGCGCCTTGTTCAACGCCGAAGCAACCTTATTCCCATTCATCGAAACATCTGCCTCCAAGGCCACGCATTCGCGAGTGAACTGATCCACGACGGTGAGGATGCGAAACTGTCTTCCTGTCGTCAGCCGGGCACTGATAAAGTCCATGCTCCAACGCTCGTTGGGCCGAGCCGCCGCCGGCGGCGTCACTCGTACACGGCTGGCCAGCTTTTTGCGCGGCTGTGATCTTACGCTCAGGCCTTCTTCGCAGTAAAGGCGGTAAATACGTTTCGCGTTTATGGGCCAACCCTCTCGCTGCAGAAGTACAGCCAGACGTCTGTATCCATACCGAACGCGACTGGCCGCCAGCTCTCGTAGCCGTCTGCGCAATGCTTCCTGTGGATCTCGCTGGCTCCGATACTGAACGGAGCTGCGGTTTAGAACCATAAGCCCCGACGCTCGACGTTCACTCATTCGATAGGCGTCTTGGGCCCATCGCGTCAGTTGCCGTCGAGCTCGAGGCTTTACAGCTTTTTTGTGACGATCTCCTGCAATACGTGCTTATCCAGGGACAGATCCGCCACCAGCCGTTTTAGCTTACTGTTCTCCTCCCGCAGCTGACGCAGCTCTGCTAACTCGGCAATCCCCATCCCGGCATACTGCTTCTTCCAGTTGTAGAACGTCGCTTCGCTAATCCCCATCTTGCGGCACACTTCGCCCACTGATTCTCCGTGACGTACCCGGCTCAGTGCCTGCACAATCTGGTCCGGACTGTGTCCTTTTCGTGGCATTTCCCTGTCCTCTCCTGCCGCTTCGGCAGATCCTGTGGATCGGAAAATACTCTAACAATCCCTGGCTCAGTTTCCGGGGTTTGGGTCAATCAACAGCGACCGGCGGATCGTCTAGTAGCTCAACTGGACTCCACGATAAGTCATCATCAATGCCACTTTTCGTAACTCACGGCAGGATTGAAGTACAGCACAGCCACGCATTGCGGAATGACCTTCTCCGGAAATCGATAACTGCGATACGCGTTGGCTGGCAATTCAATCAGGATCACATTCAGTCGACGTGACAGTGCCATTCCAGAGCATGCAAGGTCGTGGAGTGGCAAGCTGAATGCTGTTAACACAGGAACACGTCACTTACACAAAAGGCCAACACTACTTTGATAACTCGGTCTTTGAAACGCAACCTACTCACTAAGCTCCGACCTAGCAAATGGCCTGCCTCCGCTTCTCGCTAGTCCCGTTTTACTTCCAGTACTAGCACCGCTAGGAAGCTTACTTCTAATCTGTTAAGCTTGTGGCCAGGGATCATAATGCACTTACTCAAAGCCAGCATAACGCTGTCTCTCATGTTAGTCATGATGTATTTCGAGTTGAGCTTAAAACCAAAAGCCGAGAACCCGTGATACTCTCGCCCTTGTCTGCGTTAGAACTCAAGCAAATCGAGCAAGAACGGAAGTACGGCCCTCAGAACTCGAGTATGGTATGCCCACACTGCCAGTTTCTAGGATTGGTTCGAACACGGATGATGACGCGGCATCGTGGAGTCTTAGGTGCGGAGGCTACAGCTTCTCTTCTGAAATCGGGGCTCGCTTTGCTTGGGGTTGGGTTACCGCCCAAAACACAACTCACTACGGCTCGGTGTGGCAACTGCTCCTCAATCTGGTTGTTCTAGACAGCGTGCTCCATCCGATGAGCCGTTGTTCGATGCTTGTTGGTACCTTCCGTGACCGTGCCCGACGGAACTGAGCCGCTCTAAACTGGGTTTTCTGAAGCATGGGAGTAAACGTAGAGTCTCCTTCACTCAACCGCTATGGCATCTGACGGAACACAAGGATCTGTTGCGGTTTGTTTACCATCATCCACGTTTCGCGTTTAACAAAATCACCGCCTCGCTTAGCCACCTCAAAAACTCTACATCGCTTTTGAAGCGACGAACCTGATATCCAGCAATGGTGTGCACTTTGGAAGTTGTAAAGCTTGAGTTCGGTAACTCGTCCAGGAATAGGTCCAAGTGAATACTAAGTTGCCGGGCCACACGGTTCCTCCTGAGTTAGAGATTCAGAGTGTCCGTCCAGCCGAATGTGAAGTGCCATATGCCGCTAACCTACTCGGCGATTACAACGAGGTTCAAGTTCCTGGACCAAGCTATCCTGGCGGGCGAATCGGTCGCCCACCGAGCACACTTCGAACATAAAGCCGGTGGGCTGCTGTTTTATTAGGACAGTGTTTATTTCTTTCAGATGCCCGAGCAATTGTGTCTGGATATCGTTGGCTTCTCCAACGAAAAGCCATTCGCGCTCATTTGAAAGTCCATAAACTCCCGAAGCGTCCGGGGCATTCTCATAAATCGATACGGCCGAGAAAGAACGGGCGGCGCTGTTCATAAAAGGCATATCTTTAACTACTTCCTCAAAATTAACAATGCATTCAGTTACTCGCAGCCAACGACAGTTGAAGCCCTCGCTTCGACGTACAGCTGCAGATGGGCGGAACGCTTTCGGTGGGGCACAGCTAGCACCGAGGCCCAAACGATCGGATCGTGAGCATTGCAACCCGCAGGAAGACATGCCTGTCGTAATTGACCAGCACCCATCAGCATCACCTCCCTGTTACGGCAGAGAGTAGCAAGCCAAGGCCGCTCGGTGTGAAGAACAAACTTGATTGTCCCACTAATTGAGCAACGCCAGTTGACTTATTTATCGACTTATCTTGCAGCACGAGAAAGGAGTCGCGAATGTTGCGTGCATCTTCGTGCTTCGGTTAAGCATACGGAATCACCTGACTAACTGGCAACGTTAGACTCTGGAAACCTTACCGTATACCGCAGCCGCTAGCGCATTCGGGAAAAAGGCATTCTTATTGACCATATTCCATGGAAGGCTATAGGCTGGCCGCTGTGGCCATTCGATCACCATTCCACGCTATATGGAGTAAGCGATAAGCCCAAGATATCGTCAAGACTTTTCAAAAGGCCCAGCCGGAGTAACGGCTGACCGGCAAGCATTTCCCCTAGTAATCGGTCTGACATTCTGTTACGCTCAGAGCGCTGATAGCGTTCCAAGGGAATGGCGGTCGTCGTCACCACCAATGACTCCCTTGCCGGCTGACTAGTCCGGATTGCAACTCAGCTTCAGGGATCTCTACGTATTTTGCCGCGCAATCTGTGACACTGCGCGACAGGGCAAAAGAACAATCGAACCGGCTGGTCACCAGTCTGCCCGGATACCTTGAATCCAGATCCTGTGGCCACATGGCGGAAACAGAGATCCGGGCAGGAATATGAATCGTGTATTCCCCTGAATGTAAAAGCTGTCTCGTCTTGGTAAAAGCCCTCTTTCAGGTTCAAGCGAAACTTCACTTTGCTACCGAACTGATGGCAGCAAACGCGGGCATAAGAAGATCAGACGCATTCAAGACAGCCCATCGCGAAGTGCAAAGCCTGCGTATCGAGTTTCAAGCCATCCAAGCCGAGCTACTGCATCACAGAACCCTGTATCACCCATCAACGAAGCTTTAGAACCTACCGAACGGTGGACAAAAGGTGCTCCGCCATGATAAACCTGATCTACCCCCGACCCATTCAGGCGGCAACCTGAATGTTCGCGCAAGATGGGGCGAATCCAACATCGCCCCTTCCCCATGCCCAAATTGAGCCACTACCCGCGATCCGGTAGTGGGTCAGTTTGAAATTAGAAATATTGTTTCTCGCGTCCGCCGACGCGCAAGATTCCCAGCCTGATCAATATCGAGGACTCATTTCTATTGTCACTGTTGTCCAAGAGTTGTGGATGCCAGACCACCCTGTATCTTGATAGCGGAGGATGACCCAATTGCGCGGTACGCGATGTGCCAGGAGTTATCTCGTGGCGGCTATTGCCTTCTGGAGGCTTCCGACGGATCTGAGGCATTAGGGCGGGCGAACGAGTACGACGGCGCCATCCAGTTGCTAGTCACTAACGTTCGAATGCCCAAAATGGATGGGCACGAACTCTCACGTGCGATAAAAGTTGTGCGACCGGACATTAAGGTAATCATTGTGTCTGCCCACAACGAAGAGGATTTCCCAGTAGCAGCGGATAGCCATGACTTTGCCTTTGTTAAGCCGGTTTGCTATGAAGCACTGATGAGAAAGATCAGGGAGATGCTACAAGACAGCGTGTAGACCCGGTAAACTCATCGCTCACTCTGCTCGGAGCCGCCTTCCCGGGGCTTGCGACTGCATGGGCAGCCGCTGAATTCGGGGCCAGGAACTTTCGGCTAGCCCAATACCGATACAGCGAGTTCCCTCCCGAGCGATAGCGTTCTACAAGCGCGCCCAACGGCAATCCGTTAGCGCTTTCTCCACAGGGCCATAAGGAATACCAGCAAACCCAGCAAGATCAGGAACTCGGCGGGCATCAGGAGAAGCATATAGGCTGTCTCCTTTGCCAGTCGAGAGAGTAATGTCCATCATGGAAGAGTGGCCCGCAGCCCTGAAGTTCTCGATTAGAACAGCGCGTCTTGCTTGCCTGAGATTTCCTTGGCTGCCTTCTTGAAACCTTCGGGATCGATCCAGGGGATATGCGGCTGATTCCCGTCTAAGAGTTGCTGGACCGTAAGGATCTGCAAGCGCGGGAACTTGCCGAACATGGTTTCATACAACCCCTCTTTGACCGCTTCCGTGAGCATGGGTCGTGTCGGTTCAGTAAGTGTGATGAAAACTACTATCGGGGCTTTCTCACGCTTGAGGACGCCCACCAGATCGCGGATCATGGCGACGTTAATGTTTTCTCCGCCCTTTACCGAGACAATAGCTTTCTCGGTCGTTCTGGCGTCCGGCTTGAAGTAGATCAGGCCGTCAATGCCGGAATCTGCGCCTTTCTTCTTGCCGCCATACGGAACGGCCTTCACGAGCGAGACGGCCCACCACTGGAATTGGTACTTGTCTTTCGCGGCTAACGCCTATGCTCCGTCAAGGTCTTTCGGTGTGCCGTGAACTTCGAACTTAACTCCAGGAAATGCGTCCGTGAGACGCTTCTCGATGAGCGAGATCGCGAGGTTCGTGATGTCGATGCCGATCCACTGGCGGTTCAGCTTTTGAGCAGCATGGATGGTCGTACCGCATCCGCAGAAGGGATCGAGGACGATATCCGCCTCGTTGCTAGATGCTTGGATGATGCGTTTGAGAAGGGAAACCGGTTTCTGTGTGGGATAACCGAAGCGTTCGGGGCTCGACCCGCCGATAGCAAGCAAATCTGTCCAAATATCCTGGAGTGGCATACCGCGTCTTTCGTCTAGATAATTCTTCAGTCGCAGTCGCCCACCGGCTTTAGCCGGATAATGCAGACGCCCAGCGTTGTCCAAATCCTGCATCCTTTCGCGCTCATATTTCCATCCGTTTGGGGGCGGCTCATATGTCACGCCATTTCTCGCAGTGAAAGGGTATGTCAGATTCGGCCTAGGATTTGGACTCGCGAGATTCTGCTCAGCCCATCTGCGTCCATCTGGATCTTGGAATCGAAAGCGCTCCTCAATATGTGAAGTATCGTATGGCTGAAATTGTTTGTTGAAGGTAGGACGCTCGGCCTTTGATTAAAAAACAGGATGTCGTGAACAGCGCCGTACGTTTTTGAATCATTGTGAGAGCCGTAACGCCTCCACACGATTTCCGCTATGAAGCGCTGAAGTGTAAACACGGCATCGAGTATCAGTTTTAGATAATGGCTTGCGGTCGGATCGCAGTGCAAGTACAGAGATCCGCTTTGCCTCAACACCCGATGAAGCTCTAACAGCCGCACCGCCATCATGCACAAGTACGCCATCATGTCGTTCTCTTTGAGAAAAGCACGCATGGCACGTAGCAGTTCAGCAGCATCTGTGTTGCCGCTCCGCATCACCTCATCGAAGGCTTGCTCGGCTTCATCCGTCCATTGCCATGTATCCTCGAACGCTTCAATCTGCGCGTGCGACCGCTCGCCAGCCGGGGAACGAAACAGAACGTTGTAATTGGCGTTCGAGTTGAACGGAGGATCGAGATAGATGAGGTCTACGCTCTCATCCTTAATGTGCTCTCGAAGTATTTGGAGATTGTCTCCGTAGTAAAGCGCGTTCAAAACGCTAGCCTAACAGGATTTGAAATTCAGTATTTTCCGGTACCAGGGACGCGTCCGCGTCATTCCCCTGCAAGTGACTTACACCCTACAGTTTGCTGCCTAAAGGTGAGATAAGATGATTTCCCTTGGCACTTAAAGAGAGTTACGCAAAGCTAGGGGTTTTGGTGTTTCTTGCTGTGACGAGAACAACGGCGCACATGATTGGCGATTTTCTCCGGGAGTGTGCTGCCTTGATAGTAGTCTTTGTGCCACTTGAGCTTTGGCACGACCAGGCAACACGAACGGCGGACTTTGTTTGGCACGTTGCGGAAGCATGTTTCGTCTCATTTGCAGTGGGAGTAATATTTGAGTACCTCTCTTTGCTAGCGATCGAGTGAAAGGAGACCTGGAGAATGCATGGCGGAATTGATCTACTAAGGCTCATTTCGATTGTCTCTATCGTAATCGTCTCAGTGCTATGTGTGGGAACCGTAGCGATAGCGGTCTTTTACAGACGCGAGATCCGGCAAGCAGAGCGACGAAAGGCCAGAGTCCAGCTTGGTTTAGATAAGACCGATCCAACGCAGCCCGAAGACGAGGAGAAAAAGCTTCAGACCGTATAACTTGGTCTGGGTGCTCAGTGGGGGAGTCACTCACGCGAGCAGCTCCTCAATCGACCAGACGTGATTTGCGATTCCGCTTCCATGGCAGGAGTGACACGCAACGATTTGTGAACCCGGCAAAAGTTGTAGAACGCGAAGTGCAAGCAGAGTGCGGCCCAGTGGTTCTCGAACTTCTTAGAGAAAGCATTCGTCAGGCGCGTCATGCGACGGACTTGCATACGGACAGTAAGGCTCTGTCGCTCCACAATCGAAGTACAGATGCGGGCAGGATGGAAGTGTTGCGAACCAGCGTAAAGGGTCTGATAGGCTTGGCCGTTCATGCGACGGGACCGTCCAGCGCTGTTCAAGGGTAGGCATTTCGAACCCGAAATCATCATCTTGTGCGTTCGCCGGTATCTTCGCTATGCGCTGAGCTTGCGCAATCTCGAGGAGATTATGGCAGAGCGGAATGTGCAGGTAGATCACGTTACGATTTGGCGCTGGATCCAGCATTATGCTCCAGAACTCAGTCGGCGTTGTCGACGCCAACTGCGCAACACGAATGGATTGTGGCGGGTGGACGAGACCTATCTGCGCGTTGCTGGCAAGTGGACCTATTTATATAGGGCGGTGGACTCG
>CAVTRD010000002.1:0-401330 GCA_963737005.1 Terriglobia bacterium
GATCTCGTCCATTTTGCTGCGGAGATCTTCCGCCGTGCTCCGGCAAACGAGCTCACAAAGTTTGAAAACAACCGGGTCAGAGATGCAGTAAAAGATGCTGTTGGCATCTCGCCGCCGACCGATAAGTCCCCCGTCATACAAGATCCCCAAGTGTTTCGAGACATTTGACTGATTGGCGTCCAACGCGGTCACGATGTCATTGACGCTCCGCTCGCCCTGCTCCAAGGCCTGGAGGATCCGAAGACGTATAGGCTCGCCAAGAAGGCGAAAACGCTTTGCCACTAGTTCCAGCATTCGGTCGGATAAGTCAATTGCGCCTGCCTCATATTGACTATATTGCCATAGTCGCATATAATCTGCAACAGGAAGGCAATTGTATTGTGATTCGTTATCTTTCGCCGCAACGAGTGGAAGCCAGTCCGGCAACATTAATCGATGTCCGCGAATACCCGGAGTACTCCGCGGCCGCTATTCCCAGATCCGTGCTGGTTCCGTTATCAACAATCGAGAACAAAGCCGAAAGCTGGCGAAAAGGCGACGAAGTGGTGCTCATATGCCGTTCAGGCCGCCGTGCGCTCGACGCGGCCCAAAGACTCGAGAAGCTCGGATTTACTGACGTGGCGGTCCTTGAAGGTGGCGTAGAAGCCTGGCAGGAGGCGGGATTGCCTGTGCAAACAGCAAAACGTAAACCCTGGTCCCTGGAGCGACAGGTTCGCGCCATTGCCGGCAGCATGGTTGTGCTTTCGACAGTACTAGGTCTGACCGTTTCACCCTGGTTCTTTGGGTGGGCTCTCTTCGTGGGAGCTGGTCTAACGTTCGCGGGCGTTTTCGACATCTGCCTGATGGCCACTCTGCTCGGAAAGCTTCCTTGGAATCGCCCAGACGCTCTAAAACAAAGCGGGACAGTGGTGGGCCGTTGAGTACCGAACACAAGCCTACGAACTGGCTCCGCTCAGCGCTGCTTGTGCTTTTGGTAATCGTCATCGTGACCAGCTACTCGAACCGTTGGCTGTCGAGATCCGGGTCGCCAATTCAGACGCAAAACCGAGAACCCCTGCCCGACTTCACTTATCGACAGGCGGATGGGCATGAGTGGCGACTGAAAGACCATCAAGGACAGGTAGTTCTGCTGAACTTCTGGGCGACATGGTGCCCGCCGTGCCGTGAAGAAACTCCCGGATTGGTGCAGATTCAAAATGAGTTTGGAAATCAGGGGTTCACCGTAGCCGCCATCGCAATGGATGAGGATACACAAGCCGTGCCTTCGTTCGTCAGACAATTTCGAATAACGTATCCGGTCCTTTTTCCTTCGCACGACGCCGCTTTGGTGAACTCAGTGGAATCTCTCCCCACATCGTTGCTGCTCGACAAGACTGGACACATCGCGCGAACTTATGTCGGCGCTGTTTCGAAGTCTGTTTTTTCCGCTGACATTCAGCACTTATTGCAAGAGAGAACCACTCACGGATAGTCCTCATGCCTGAATGGTTGGTTGCTGTCCTCTTTATCGTTGGTTACCTCATCCTCATGCGGTGGGTTTTGCCGCGCTTTGGGGTACCCACTTGAATGAGCAATTCCTGTCACGTCGAGTTGCGACGCGAAGTAGATAGTCCGGCAGGTCTCGATGCTCCGCGCGACGATCGAGCGGCACCACCTGAAGAAAACTGAGTGTATTCCGATATGCTGATTCAATCTATATTCTTGGCCGTCCTTGGCGCGGTCGCCGGAGTTGCGAGCGGTGTCGTTGGCATCGGAGGCGGCATCATTCTGGTTCCTGCGCTCGTGTTTCTTTTCGGCTTATCCCAGCACCAGGCGCAGGGCACGACACTCGCTTTGCTTGTCCCACCCATTGGAATTCTGGCGGCGTGGTCCTACTGGAAGCACGGGTTTGTGGACCTTCGTATCGCGGGATTGATCTGCGCCGGGTTTGTAGCCGGAAGCGTCGTGGGCGCGAAGCTCTCGCTCGGGCTGTCAGACCAAATGCTCCAGCGCATCTTTGGCGTCACTTTACTTCTCATCTCGCTGAAGATGATCTTCACGAAAGGATCTATATGAAGGCAATTGTTATCTTGCTATTGCTTGCATCCAGCTCCGGTTTTACTCAGTCGAAAGAAAGCTCAACTCCGGCTCACCGGGTTGTGATTGAGATCAACTCGCCTGACCATGAGGCTTGGGACGTAGCACTCAAGAATATTGCCAACTTGCAACAGTCATTTGGCGCATCTCATGTCG
Source organism: Terriglobia bacterium (assembly GCA_963737005.1). GTDB lineage: Bacteria > Acidobacteriota > Terriglobia > Bryobacterales > Bryobacteraceae > Bog-105. The sequence goes on from CAVTRD010000002.1 coordinate 2,233, forward strand.
CGATCGAGGCTGTGGTGCTGGGCAAAGGGATCGATCTGGTTCTCGGATCAGACGCCGAGTACGTAGACCGGCTCGGCACGCTCAGCCGTGGCGGAGTCACCTTCGCCGCCTGTCAGAATACGATGCGGCAACGACATATCGCTAAACAAGACCTACTGCCGTTTGTCGTTACGGTCGACTCCGGCGTTGCTGAACTCGTTCGTAAACAAGAGGCGGGCTGGGCATATTTAAAAGCCGGCTCCTAGGCTTACGAAACAAATCTCGTCACCAACATGAAACGGCTCACGCTCAACCTGTAGAACGATCCTCATTCGCAGCTTGACCTGCATTGGGAACAATCCAGGCAAAACGTTGAAGCGGCATACCGCAATAGGGGCGGGTTTGCACGAATAGCTTCGCTGAGGCCCCGGGGTGAAATGCTGGCACCCTTTCATCGGATGAGCTTCCTCGAGACATTGATGGACAACCTCATCACCGATGCCTACCCGGACCTCACCGGCGCGGAGGTCGTGTTCATCGTTGCTGGTTTAACATAGCGGCGTCTTCTGCGGTTTGGCGATAAATAGCATCACGATGTTTCGCCAGAAACTCTCACTGGACACAATGCGCAGATCGGCGGAACCGATCAAGGTTTCCGTCTGTCTGTTAAAGTGCTCCCCAAACACAGGACCGCTAACTGTGGTCACCAAGTCGGAGAGGACGCCGAGAAATCCGGATGGCCGAACGTGCTCCATCAAGATGACCCTTCCGTCTGGCTTCATTGACCGCCCCAGTTCACCGAATGCCTTCAGCGGGTCGGGTATCTCGCAGAAAACGAAGCTCGCAGCCGTCCAGTCAAACACCCCATTCGCGAACGGTAGCGCTTGGGCATCGGCCACCACAAACTGACCAGATGGATGCTTGCGTTTGGCCTCGGAGATCATTTCGAATGAAACGTCGCTGCTGATGACGACTGCGGAGGGTGGATACGAGTCGATATTTACTCCCGTTCCCGTGCCTATCTCGAGGCCGATACGGTCGCGCGGAACGAGGGACCACATGCGCACTCGACACCTTTGAAAAACTGCGTGCTCAAGGGGCCGCATCAGGCCGTCGTACCGGCGAGCAAGCCTCGAGATGACAAATTTCCGCATTAGCTGAAACACCCGCCTGAAAAAGGCCCAATCGAATCTGTACACATGATTCCATATGAGAGAGTGAGCCTTGAAAACCGGAGAAAGTTGTTCAGAGGCCTTATCTCACGTGGATGCGATTCAACTTTCGACTGGATAGCTCTTGACCACCCAATCCGTATGCAGGTTAGTAGAAAGGCTCAGAATGCGAATATTTCTGAAGCCACCTTTCTTCGCGGCGGTATACGCGGGGCGAATATTCGGGCATTCCGTCATTGGGCAACACCCGCAATACAGTACGACTAGAGCAGGCTTGTCCGCCTCTGCCAAGGCGGACTGCAAAGAGGTAAGTCCCTCGGGTTTACTGCCGGGCCCGCCAGGATCGCACCAGCGATATGCTTCTGCCTATAAGAACACAGGGAACGTGACACAGATGATGCGGGGCTGTTGATCGGTGTTTCATCAGCCCAACCAACTCCCGAGGCTGCATCAATTCGGTCGGGGACCACGGATCAGGGCTGGTTGTAGCGCTGGCAGCGCGAAGATCTAATCGACCGGTTAGGATGGCCGTCGAGGTAAAGGATGTTCTGATCATGAACATACGGCGAGTTAAAAAATCCATATAGCCTCAATGGACACCTGAAAACCGGCCATACGTGGACGTCGCAAAACCGGCCATAGGGCCGGAGGTGTTCAGGACAGAACCAGTGTGACCCGGACGTAGGCATCCGGGCAAGTGTTTTCTGCGCCGTTTGTGATTAACAGGGTCATTTCGTTTCCGGCATCGTTGCAAGGGCGGCCTTCGTGCGCCAGCTCCGAGGCCCGCACTTCAACACGTGCCCGTGATGCAGCAGGCGGTCGAGCATTGCGCTGACAGCAGCCGTATCAGCGAGTAATTTGCCCCAATCCTCAACCGGCCGATTCGAAGTCAAGAGCGTGCTTGCCCGCTCGTAGCGCCGCATGATGATCTCCAGCAGATCCTCGGCGGCCGTAAGCGGCAGCTTCCGCATCCCAAAATCGTCAATGATCAGCAGCGGGACCGTTTGGATAGTTTCCATGAACTCCTTACGTGTTCCGTCAACGACCGCGTCGGCCAACTCCTCCAGCAGAACATGTGTTTCGCGGTACAGCACACGGTAGCCCTGCAGAATAACTGCATGGCCGATCGCCTGTGCCAAGTGGCTCTTGCCGGTGCCACCAGGACCCAGAAACAAAGCGTCTTCCCGGCGATTCACGAAGCCGCCCGAAGCCAAGTCGAACACCAGACTGCGATTCATCTTGGGGTTGAATGCGAAGTCAAAGTTATCGAGCGTTCTGGCAACATCGCGGAAGCCGGCCTGCTTGTATCGCCGCTCGAGTAAACGGTCCCCGCGCCGAGTTAGTTCGTCCGACACTAAGCATGAGATCAGGTCGATCGGGGCCATCGTCTCCGCCTGTGCCTGACGCAAGCGTGTTTCGAGCACCGCAGCCATGCCGCCCAATCGCAGCGAACGCAGGCTGCGTTCGAGTTCAACAACATTCATTGGTCTTCTCCTGAGCTTTTCGTTCGATAACGTCGCGGTACAAAGTGAGCTGGCGGATAAGTGGATCGACCTGGCGCAATGTCAGCGGTGTTGCGGGTGTGCGCTCGAGATAGCGGCGCACGAATGCATATTCGAAGACATTCAGGTCTAGCGCGACGGTGCAGGCATCTTCAACGGCGGCGACGCCGTATTTGCGAGCCAACGAGAGTACGCCTTGAATGCGCCGCACCGCGGTCTCGCCCTTCAGCCCGTGCATGATGCGGCAGAACTGTCCCACATGCGCGCCCGCGCCGTCCGTCCGGGCAAGCAGTTTAGTGATGCCAAGCGGCGTCTTGGGCGAGCGGTCCTCTTGCTTGAGGCGGTGCTGTCCTCGCGGCGCCCGTATGTGCTCGCGCAATAGTTGGCCGGTGTGCGGATCGAGCAGGCGGACGAACAGCACGCTCCACTGCACGCGAATGCGGCGTCCGATCCAGCCTGGTGGAGCGCCATAGTAAGCGGCTTCCACTTCGACGCAACCATCCAGGTGAACGGTGCGCTCGCCGTACTCGAAGTAGCGGAAGGGCTCGAGCGGTAGTGGCTGCAGTGATGGTTTCTCTTCGGCGAACATAGCAGCCACCTGACGTTTTGTCGTGCCATGTATGCGTGTGTCGGCCCAACGCTCTTCCCAGCGGTCCAGATACGCTTGCGCTTCGGTGAGCGATTCGAAACGCATTCCTTTCAAGGGAGTTTTCTGCGCATGCCCGACCGACGCTTCCACCTTCCCTTTGCGATCGGGATGCCGGATGCGGCACGGCAGAGCGGTGACACCGTAATGCGCGAGCATGTCCGCGTACACGCGATTGAGTGCCGGATCGTAGACATCCGCCTTGATTACGCCTTCGCGCAGGTTGTCGAGTACGACCGTGCGAGCGGTGCCACCCAACCGTGCAAACGCCTGCTCATGTAACTCGGCCCATGTTCGTGAACTGGAGGTGAACGTCAGCAGACGCACCGCTTTGCGGCTGTAGCCTAGCGTAAGTACGAACAGGCGCGTCCGGCGGTACTTGCCCGTGTTTGGGTCGCGCACCATCGGACCGGTGCCGTAGTCTACTTGCGCTTCTTCACCTGGAGCCGTAACGATGATGGCGCACGCTTCCTTTTGCGGGGCTGGTCCGCAGCTTGGCCGCGAAGCGCCGCACGCTCGCGTAGGCGTGCGTGAACCCCGTGTGCGTCGACTAGATCCTGCCAGATGGCCATCGCGTTACGGCCTCTTGCCAACGAGCTTTCGATGAACTCACGATGCACTTCGCGCGCGCTCATCGACACCGCTGAGTCGGTGGACACCTGTATGGCCGGTTTTGCCGAAACCGGGCTCTCCGGCATGTCCGGGTCGGTCGACACATCTATGGCCGGGTTTGCTTCCGAACGCCCCCACCGGCCTGGTTCACGCACCGCGATGCCTGCGTCTCGCAGGTATCCGCTTGCTGTCTCTCGCCGGACACCCGTAGCATCCTGAATCCGCCGCAACGACCAGCCCAGCCGCCCTAACGCGATGACTTGCTGTTTCTTCTGTTCGCTCAAGACATTGCTCACCCGACCGAGCGTATTCGCCCAGCCGCTTTCAATGTCCTGACCCCCCTCTACCGTTGGCCGGTTTTCAGACGTCCATCGATGGCCGCTTTTGGGTGTCTACCGAGGATATAGCGCATCTTTTCAGGTCGTGAGGACGGTGCCGAGGATTAGCGCGCATATTCGGATCGCAGCAATCGCGCGGTCGGGTATTCACGGGCAAGAACGTCACTGCTTAAAATCTATTCGAAATCGTATATTTTGGAAAACGAAGAGCTCCGATGCTTATCCGGATTCCGTTAAAAGTTGACCGGCCGAATTGGCGAGTCATTGAAAGGGGAAATCGATCCGTGCCCTAAGGCCGGCTGGCAAGGGAGGCTGCGGCACCTTGACGAAGTGCCCGAACCTAGTATGCTGTGGATCGAAAATTACTAGCTCCAAGGTATGTCTTTCGACCTGCATGAAGCGTAGAGTTTTTCTAGAAGGGAGGACCAGGACGCAAGATAGCCCATTCGAGTCCTAGATGGGCATGCCGCCTGCGTTCTCCCGTTTTTTCTGCCACACACATATGCTGTTCGCGAATAGAGTGCCATGTCGTGGGAATCGCCAGAAACAAGAACCATTCTGGCCAACGTTTATGTTTCTCAGAGGCGTACTAACGGCCGCGCTTACATTCCCGCCGTGGCGCAATCTCTTACTACTGGCTGTGTCCAGCGCCTACCTCCGGGCCGAAGTTCCAGGAGAGGTCACTCAGAACACGATCGCCGACTCTCATCGCCCGGCGCAACCCGTCCCACAAACCGCGACAGTGCTTAACGAGCTCAGCGCATCCTTCGAAAAGATTTCCGAACGCTCCGGGAAAGCTGTGATTCAGATATTCGCTCGTACCTATGGCACTGAAAATATGGAAGCTCGTGGCGCTTTAGCCGCGGGTGAGAACACCAGTGCTTCAGGCGTCGTCTTGAGCTCAGATGGTTATATCCTGACAAATGCTCATGCCGTAAAGGGAGCACGTACTGTGTACGTTCGCTTTAGCAAGCGGAATAGCGGCAACGCAAATCTGAATTTCCGGCGGCGTATGCCGGCTAGCATTGTCGGACTCGACTTAGAAACCGATCTGGCCGTTATCAAAATAACCGGCGAGAACTTACCCTACCTTGAGTTTTCTGATTCAGATCAGCTCAAGCAAGGGCAAGTGGTGCTTGCACTAGGAAATCCAATCGGGTTAGATAATTCGGTCAGTCTCGGGATCGTGAGTGCCGTAAGCAGGCAAATAAAGACTGATGATCCGTTGGCTTACATACAAACTGATGCTCCGATCAATCCAGGAAATAGTGGGGGTCCGTTGTTGGATACAAACGGTCGGGTGGTGGGCATCAATACCTTTATCCTCAGTCAGTCTGGAGGAAGTGAAGGGATTGGATTCGCGATTCCAAGTAACTTGGCGCGTTCTGTTTATGAACAGCTGAAGAGCCAAGGCCGCGTTGAGCGCGCGAACCTCGGGATCGTTGCCCAGACGATTGATCCCAACATGGCAGACGGTCTTGGGCTTGAGACAGATCGAGGAATCATTGTCTCCGACCTTGAACCGGACAGTCCGGCGATGGCGGCCGGGATCAAACCTGATGATGTCATTACAGCGGTGAACGGAAGAACGGTCGGGAGCATTAGACAGTTTCAAAGCAGTGTGTTTCTGACCCGCCCAGGCGATTCAATCAAGCTTCGTGTCGAACGGATGTCGGTGGAAAGCGATATTGCCGTGCAGACCAAAATCGAGCCAGACGATCTACATAGGCTCGCGGAGCTGGTTAATCCTACGGATAACGGAGTACCGCAATTGGGGATTGTTGGCGTAGATATTACCGGACCAGTTCACAACTTCCTGCCGGACCTTCGGCGTCCTGCGGGCGTAGTGGTAGTAGGCCGGAGCACAGACACTCCTTACGCAGGCGCGGCAATCGAAGTAGGTGATGTGATTTACGAAATGAATCGACAGGTGATTGACAACCTACAAAAGCTCAAGAGTTCCGTTGGTCCCCTCAGAGCGGGAAGTGCAGTTGTCTTGCTCGTGGAACGGGACGGCCAACTACGCTATCTATCGCTTGAGCTGAATTGATCGAAACGTGGCAGGCTGCCAGCTTGGCTTTTGACCAGTACCGCGTTCCATCCTCCTTGTCACTTTTAAATCCCGAGGAAACCTTCAGAACTCACATTCGTCGAATTTGCGTTACAAGAACCTTGCACAACAGAGACAAACCATTCATCTTGAAAGTTCCGGCCTATTCTCGCCGCAATCCACCGTGTACGACATGTCACTCAACATCCAACACTCTTCGACGTTCTGGCGGAGAGCATCCAGATGAAGGGGCTTTTGGACTAGTCCATGCCCTCTGACTGAGATTGCTTCGAACACAGCTTTTCACTGGAGCGACAGAGAGCAGCAGCACGAGCGCGTCCGGGTTAGGACCTACCAACGCCGCCACTCCGTGTGACCATTCAATGCCCCGTGGTCGCATTGCCTCACCAGAAAGCTAAGTAAAGGGAAGCGCTGCCTCACGCTAAATGTTACTTTTCAAGCCTCACACGGAAGAGGTTTGCGATGGACACTAAACTCACCCATGCTTCACGAACGGAACTGGCTGATTCCTTGCGGCGGCGTTACCAGTCGAGCAGTGGCAAGGCCAAGAAGCTGATCTTAAGCGAGTTCATTGCCAGCACCGGCTATCACCCGAAGTACGCGGTACACCTGCTCAACGCAGCTGACGCGAGCCTGCCCAAGCGAACACAGACGCGTAATCGGTCGAGCCTCTACGACGATGCGGCACGCCTGGCGCTCATCGTTCTGTGGGAAGCGTCCGACCGGGTCTGCGGGAAACGGCTGCAGCCGTTGCTGCGCATCTTGTTGCCAGCTCTTGAGCGGCACGGTCACCTGAAGCTCGACGAGGCGGTCCGGACCAAGGTGCTGACGATGAGTGCGGCAATGATCGACCGTTGTTTGCGGACGCCGCGCGATGCGACACACACCAAGAAAACTCGCCGCGTCACACCGGAGATCCGCCGCCGCGTGCCGGTGCGAACCTTTGCCGACTGGAAAGAGCCACTTCCAGGCAGCATGGAAATGGATCTTGTCGCGCACTGTGGAGAAATGAATAAAGGCAGCTACGTTAACAGTCTCGTACTCGCCGACATTGCGAGTGGCTGGACTGAATGCGCACCGCTGGTCGTGCGAGAAAGCGGCCTGTTGATCGAGGCGCTGGAGCGCATCCGCATAGGTCTGCCTTTTGCGCTTTGTGCACTAGATGTCGACAATGGCAGTGAGTTCGTAAACGAGGCGATGATCCAATATTGTCTCCGCAACGGCATCGAACTCACCCGGTCGCGCCCCTATCGAAAAAACGACCAGGCGTGGATCGAACAAAAGAATGGCGCTGTCGTCCGCGAGCTCCTCGGTTACCGCCGGTTTGAGGGCATCGCTGCGGCACAGGCGATAGGGCGCCTTTATGGCGCATCGCAGGTGAGCAAGCGCTACCATCCACCCGAGACGCCGTACGAGCGGCTTTTGCAGGCCGAAACGCTCTCCGATGCCATCAAGGCCAAGCTGCGTGAGGTTAGCATTGCGCTCGATCCACTGAAACTGCTTGAGGAAGTGCGGGCCATGCAAAGTTATCTGGTGGTCCTCGCCGATGGGGGTAGACCCGATGCGCCATCAATGCAAGAGCCGGATCTGCCGGCATTCCTGGCAAGCCTGTCTAGCGCGTGGCGAGCAGGCGAAGTGCGACCGACCCACTCCGAAGAGGCGCAACCACGCTATTTGCGGCCACTCCGGGAAGTTGTTGCTCCCGCCACCGTTACAAAACGACAGTTGGCGCCGCCGCAATGGGAATCAGGATCGCAGAGAGACAAACGGATAGTCGTGACCCCTGTTCGACCGTCGATGCCTCAGTTGGATGTTGAAATCGAAAGGCGCTGCGAACTTCAGCGACAGGACTTGGCCACACGGCACGTCCGGCGAATACATGCTTTTACATTGGTCTGGCCGGTCATTGAACGACGCCTGGAAGGCCGCCCGAACTTGAATGCCTCGGAGTTGTTCGATGAGCTGCGAGCCCAATATCCAGGTCGCTTCCACCTCGGGCAACTTGCTGCGTTGACCCGTCGTGTCAATCTCTGGCGTAAGGACGCACGTGCTCGCGGCGCGGTGATCGGCAAGCGCAGCAATCGAACATCGGGGCTGCCGCGCACCTGGCGCACGCGAGTCGATCCATTCGACGCACAGTGGCCCGAGCTGTGTGAATGGCTTGGCAAAGATCCTGATCAAACAGGCCTTGAGCTCTTCGCCAAACTAAGATCTAAGTACCCAGATTGCTACACCGCCGGGCAGTTGCGGACATTGCAACGCCGGCTCAAGTGCTGGCGCCGCGAAGCGGTGAAGCGACTAATCTGTGAGATGCAAGACTTCACCCAAGATGTCGGCGTTGGGACTGGTTGAGCGTCATGGTAGGCATATCCCGTCCAACCGGAGTTTCTGGCGTCAGCGGCGCCAAACCAGGTTTGTTTTAGGATCATAAACAGCGTCGGATCTGGCCAGGAGATGTGGCGAATAGTAAGAATCCTCGTGAGGCAAATAGTAAGAAAATTACATGAGGCAACACGATCACACCACCCTGCGTTCATCGGGAGGCCGGCCGCGAATCTCCTTTTCGATCGCATACAGCCGAGCGATTTGTTCGATCGCTTCGCTGGCCAAGGGAGAAGCGTGGGCTTGCTGCAGATCGAAGAACTTGCGCCGCACATGCGCCCAACAGGCGGCTTCCTGCATTCGGCCGCTGGCATAGAGATGATTGAACCCAGCATAGCCATCGGCCTGCAGGGTGCCCGTGAAGTCTGCCAGGTGTCGGTGCGGATGCTGCCCTCGGCGATCGGGTGAGTAAGCAAACCATACCGCGGGCGCTGCTGGATTCCCCGCGGGCCGATCATCGCGCACATAAGTCCACAAGCGCCCTAGCTTGGTCTTGCCTTCACCGGGCGCCAGCACCGGAACCGGCGTATCAGCGGCATGCAGTTTGTTCGCAGTCATCACATGCCGATGCAAGGCATCGTGTAACGGAGCCACCAGGCGGCTGCTGCCGCCCACCCAATCGGCTAGCGTGGAAGGCTCCAGTTCTACACCTTCGCGCGCATACATTTCCGCCTGCCGATACAACGGCAGATGGTCAGCATACTTCGCGATTAGCACATGAGCCAATAGCCCTGGTCCGGCTAAGCCTCGGGCAATCGGGCGGCTCGGAGCTTCGGCTTGCACGATCGAATCACAGCGCGTACAACTGAGCTTGGGACGAACATGACGGATCACCCGGAAGCGGGCCGGAACATACTCCAGCATCTCGGCCACGTCCTCGCCTAGCGGCCGCAGTGCGCCGCCGCAATCCGGGCAAGCCTCACACGGGGGCTGGTGCGTTTCGATTTCGCGCGGCAGATGTTCGGGCAATGCTCGCCGTGCTGGTTTGCGCGCTGTCGCCAGAACTGCTGCGGTTACCGGTGGAAGCGTTTCTTCCGTTCGCTCGCGGCTCTCGCCCTTACTGATTTCCAACTCGTCGAGCCGTAACTCCAGCTGCTCGATCTGGCGTTGCACCTTCTCTGAATTTTGTCCGAACTGAAGAGGCTGCAAGCGCGCCAAAAGGAATCGCAGCCGCTCGATCTCACTGACCAGCGAACGGAGTTGCTCTTGCTGCGAAACAATGAGCGCTTTCAATCCATCCGCGTCGAGCTTTTCCAGATCCGGCAACGGCGCAGCACTCATATCTGCACGATGTCACGTGCCGATTACATGCTGATGAGAATCCGAAACATTTCCACTTACTCTTGTTCTTCCCCCTAAACCGCCAGTTCTGGCTTCCAGGTGCGCGCCGGCCTTCGCCAATCGATGCCTTCCAATAACATCGACAGCTGCGCTCGTGTTAGCGATACCGTCCCGCTGTCCGCTTGCGGCCACACGAATCTTCCTCGCTCCAGCCGCTTGGCAAACAGACACAGCCCGTCGCCATGTCGAGTAGATCCAGGGAATCGCACCCTGAACCCCTCACAGAACCGTGCGTAAATCTCTCGATTTACACGGCTCCTGTTATCCAACCTCAGTCTCGAAAATACGCCAGTGGGCGAACAGCCCGGGATTGCATTCCTTCATCCTGGCAAGCCATTCCACGCTGCGCCGCTTATGCCGCGTCAACGTCTTATACTTGCGTCTGGCCCACTGCTCAAGCTTCCGGTCAATGTGTCGGGCGAGCTCTCGCATGGCAGTCTGATAGAACGCTCCGTAGTAGTTCCACCACCCTCGAAGAACCGAATTGTATTTCTCCGCCAATTCGGCCAACGTGGCCGGTGTCTGGCGGGGAATGCGCCAGCCTCGCACGGCTTGTCGCATGCGCTTCATGGCATCAGCGCTCACACCAGGCAGGAAACTGGTAAATACCCGGTGCTGTTTGCTAATGGCTTTCCTCGGCCTAAATGTGTAGCCGAGGAATGTGAACTGCACATGCGGAAAGGATTCCGTGCGGTTACTGTCCTGACAATACACGATCGTTGTTTTCTCTGGATGCATCGTCAATCCACACTTCGTCAGCCGCTCACCGATAGCCTGCATGACTCGTTCTGCCTGCGGCTTACTGCCGCAGTGAACCACCGCGTCATCGGCATAACGAGCAAACGGACAGGACGGATAGGTGCGCTTCATCCAGATATCGAACGCATAGTGCATGAACAGGTTCATCAAGGTCGGGCTGACCACCCCGCCTTGCGGCGTACCTCGCTCACGAGGCACTTGGGTGCCTTCTGCTGTCTCGAACGGTGCTTTGAGCCACCGCTCGATGTACAACAGAACCCAGCTTTCCTTGATGTGGCTGCGAACCGCTTTCATCAGGAGGCCGTGATCAATCTGATCAAATGCCGCCTTGATGTCAAATTCAACCACCCAAGCGAATTGCCAGCACCTTTTTCGAGTGACGGCTACGGCCTGTTTGGCCGAACGTCCAGGCCGATATCCAAACGAATCTGGATGGAACATCGGGTCCAGCGTCGGTTCGATGATTTGTTTGACTACGGTTTGCGCGATTCGGTCCGAAACAGTCGGGATTCCCAACGTTCTCGTGCCGCCCTTTGCCTTCGGAATCTCAACCTGTTTGACCGGCGGCGGGAAATACGACCCCGACGACATCCGGTTCCACAGCTTGTAAAGATTCTTCGACAAGTTCTGCTCGAACAGCGCGATGGTTTCATCGTCGATGCCGGCAGCTCCACGGTTGGCCTTTACTTGCTGGTAAGCTTCCCACACTGCGCGTTTTGCAATCACATAAGGTTTTGTCGTTTTCCTGCCGCTCATCCCCGCTTGCGGGTTGGCAACTTCTTCCGACTGGATAACGCTGCCCCTTCGCTCCTCCCTCATTACAAGAGATTCTTCACTACTATGGGCAGCTCCGCCCCTCCCTCCGGCATCGGTATTCTTCCTCATGGTGTCAGCCACTTGTCATTTCCCTTTTCATCCAGAGCGAGGTTCTCATGTTCCGTACCAAAGCCTGCGCTGAGATCATGCCGCCTATACACCGACTGCCGCCGGGCCAGTAAACAGGCACCTTCCCGACTTATCCTGGAGCTAGTGGGCGGCTCCAGTTTCGACAGTTCTTTAACTACTTGACGATGCGTCATCGGACGGTTTGCTTTCGCTCATCTTCTCAGCACTTACCTGACGTCCTTTTCGGACGCCTTTTCCTCGGACGTTCACTACCGCGCCTTTTGAGCGCAGCAGCTCCGGGTAGTTTGAAGCCAACTCCTGAAAGTCGACTCCGGGAGGCCTGCTCCCATCTTCGATACAGCTTGCAAGCTTTCGCTTGCTTCATGACACACCCCACCACAATACTTTGATTAAGATCCCCGCGCTTCCCGCGAAACACAAACACCTGGCCACTAAAGGCATCCTGCTCGAGCACCGTTTGCGCGATCGCGCTCAAGCCCGTGAAGCCGCGCCGCAAGATCCGTGATCCCGGCCGCTACCCAAATGCGTGCCCCTGCTGGTAGCGAAGTCATCCGGCCAGCGCTCCCAACAACTCGCCGAACAGAGCTGTGTCGATCGCGCCTTCCATTCGCAGGCGTCCCCTCGCAAACTCAACGATAATGATTCCCGGTGTTCCCGCTACTGGTGGATGCGCTGCTTCTTTCTTCCCTCTCCTCTTCACGGCTTTCGAAATCTGCACCGGCAGCAGTGCATTTCCACCACCGCGCTCCGCCCCCAACAAACCCCTCCGATGCTGACGGCGCCACTTGAACAACTGGCTGCTGTTGACTCCGTGTGCCTTCGCAACCGCTGTTACTGAGGCTCCCGCCACCAGCGTTGCTTCGACCAGCTGCCGTTTCTCCTCTGCGGTCCGTTGTCGCAGTTCTCCCGCTATTTCTTCGCTCTCTTGATCGTTGCCCACCAGCTCAGCATGACCAAATCCAGATTTACTCGCTACACGGCCTTTACCGGACGCTTACAAATTCCACGGGGCAAACCGTGGCGGAGCATCGCGACCGGTGTATGGCCTGCAGGTAGCACGCTCCTACTGAGCGAGCCGAGAGAGCCCTTACCACGTAGACTCATAGCGTCTTTACATCGCCATCAAGATGAGTTCGGAACGACGATTGGAACTACACCGTTGGCGATGCCAATTACCAGGTGGTCTTCTCCCGTTATGTCTCGAATGTAATCAACTGAGAGAATCTCTCCGCGACTGAGGACGAGCGACTATGACCTGAACAGGCGCGCTTGAGTTGGACATCACGCGGTTGCCCCAATGGGGAAATACCTGGCAAGATACGTGATCGATGTTCGTTCCACCCAACAACCGACTTGCTGCGCATTAGGAATGAGCAGTCCCGTTGCAGCGGGGATCTGCGGCTGTGGTCCTAGTCCAATGTTGTCATTCACGGCATCCTGTAATCGCTGCTTGCAGCCCAGATATCGCTCTGTCGTCTGTACGCTCACGTGGCCAGCAGAAATTGGATCTGCTCGGGTTCTCTCCGCCGCCAAGTGACATAAGCGCGCGCAAGTGCGCTGAAGGTCGTGAGGCGCGATGTTCGCCAGCCCGCAGGCTGCAGAAGATTGCTTGACGACGCCCCAGATGACCTTAGGGCTGAACCCGTTGAGCCCTGTGGGGCCGGCTTTGTTGATGGGACGGAACACTGCTCGCAGTGATCCTCCCTTTGTTGGACGTCTTGAACTTGCGTTGCCGCCAACTCTGCCCGCCGAAAGCCGCACCCAAGCAAGACGGCAACCATGGCGTAGTCTCGCTTGCCACGTAGTGAGGTTCGATCAAAGGTCGAAAGGAGAGCCTTACCCTGCTCCACCGTGAGCCAGTTGCCAACACGGGCTCCGTGCTTCTTCGCACCCTTCACGCGACGTATGTCGGCGGCGAGGTCCGAGCCGAGCAATCCAGAATCGGCAGCTTCATACGATAGACGCCGTACGGCCGCAAGTCGCAGGTTGATTGTCGATGACGCGTAATGCGCCTGCTCGAGGAAGATGCAAAATCTTGTCACGACGATTCTGTTGAACGCCAGCCGAGGTTCTGAGCAATACCAGTCAATGAATTGACGAATCGCATGGTCGTATGAGCGTTGCGAGCTAAGCGACGGTAGGCTGTTTAGGACTGCTGATTTTGATTGTTCCAGGTCCCGCAGCTTGAGTACAGATTTGGGAGGGCGTTCGTGTATTCTTGCCATGGCGGCCAGTATTCTGGCATGCCAAGTCATGTGATCGCCCGTGCCAACACGCAGCGGCGTTTTCCCCAGTACCGAGCGGCATAGTGCATTTAACCGAGACCACGCTCCACCAAGACAACCAGCCGCTCACCCAGCGCCAGCACCATCTGCGGCGGCGTAGCGTGCAACGGTCCCTCAAGCACCAAAAGTGCCAGCTCGCGCACTGCCGACCACGCAAAATACTCCGTTCCTTGCCGACCTTTTCCCCTCGGCAAACCGCTTTCTTGCATTCGATCCAATGCCAGTGAAAGAAGTTGAAACGGGTTCAGACCTATAGATGCCGTATTGGCCGGGCCAGGAGAATAGCCGAGCCAGGAGCGGTTTTCTCGAACGAAGCGATCCCCGTGCTTGCGGAGTAAGTCGGCCACCTCGACGGTGGGCCGATTCATTCCGGTTGCGTAATTTCCGCGAGCGCTGTAAGCGTGCTGGGCCGGAGACCGGAATCCGTTCCAGAGGATTGGTGGCTGCCGGCAAGCGCTTCGGAGACACATGCAGATAACGAGTCGTCGCTTTGATGTCCTTGTGGCCCATCAACACTTGAATATTTCGCAGGTCCGCTGCATGACGCATTGCCTCACCGAAAATCCAACTAAAGGGAAGGATTGCCTCACTCAAAATGTTACTTTTCAGGCCTCACACCCCAGGAGGTCTTCGAATGGACACTAAACTTACCCATGCTTCACGAACGGAACTGGCTGATTCCTTGCGGCGGCGTTACCAGTCGAGCAGTGGCAAGGCCAAGAAGCTGATCTTAAGCGAGTTCATTGCCAGCACCGGCTATCACCCGAAGTACGCGGTACGCCTGCTCAACGCAGCTGACGCGAGCCTGCCCAAGCGAACACAGACGCGTAATCGGTCGGGCCTCTACGACGATGCGGCACGCCTGGCGCTCATCGTTCTGTGGGAAGCGTCCGACCGGGTCTGCGGGAAACGGCTGCAGCCGTTGCTGCGCATCTTGTTGCCAGCTCTTGAGCGGCACGGTCACCTGAAGCTCGACGAGGCGGTCCGGACCAAGGTGCTGACGATGAGTGCGGCAACGATCGACCGTTGTTTGCGGACGCCGCGCGATGCGACACACACCAAGAAAACTCGCCGCGTCACACCGGAGATCCGCCGCCGCGTGCCGGTGCGAACCTTTGCCGAATGGAAAGAGCCACTTCCAGGCAGCATGGAAATGGATCTTGTCGCGCACTGTGGAGAAATGAATAAAGGCAGCTACGTTAACAGTCTCGTACTCACCGACATTGCGAGTGGCTGGACTGAATGTGCACCCCTGGTCGTGCGAGAAAGCGGCCTGTTGATCGAGGCGCTGGAGCGCATCCGCATAGGTCTGCCTTTCGGCGTAGGCGATAGGGCGGCGCCTTTATGGGGCATCGCGCCTGTTCGTGAACTTCTTCCAGCCTTCGTTCAAGCTGGCGGAGAAACACAGGCAAGGCGCACAGGTGAGCAAGCGCTACCATCTACCTAAGACGCCGTACGAGCGGCTTTTACAGGCCGAAACGCTGTCCGACGCCATCAAGGCCAAGCTGCGTGAGGTTAGCATTGCGCTCGATCCACTGAAACTGCTTGAGGAAGTGCGGGCCATGCAAAGTTATCTGGTGGTCCTCGCCGATGGGGGTAGACCCGATGCGCCATCAATGCAAGAGCCGGATCTGCCGGCATTCCTGGCAAGCCTGTCTAGCGCGTGGCGAGCAGGCGAAGTGCGACCGACCCACTCCGAAGAGGCGCAACCACGCTATTTGCGGCCACTCCGGGAAGTTGTTGCTCCCGCCACCGTTACAAAACGACAGTTGGCGCCGCCGCAATGGGAATCAGGATCGCAGAGAGACAAACGGATAGTCGTGACCCCTGTTCGACCGTCGATGCCTCAGTTGGATGTTGAAATCGAAAGGCGCTGCGAACTTCAGCGACAGGACTTGGCCACACGGCACGTCCGGCGAATACATGCTTTTACATTGGTCTGGCCGGTCATTGAACGACGCCTGGAAGGCCGCCCGAACTTGAATGCCTCGGAGTTGTTCGATGAGCTGCGAGCCCAATATCCAGGTCGCTTCCACCTCGGGCAACTTGCTGCGTTGACCCGTCGTGTCAATCTCTGGCGTAAGGACGCACGTGCTCGCGGCGCGGTGATCGGCAAGCGCAGCAATCGAACATCGGGGCTGCCGCGCACCTGGCGCACGCGAGTCGATCCATTCGACGCACAGTGGCCCGAGCTGTGTGAATGGCTTGGCAAAGATCCTGATCAAACAGGCCTTGAGCTCTTCGCCAAACTAAGATCTAAGTACCCAGATTGCTACACCGCCGGGCAGTTGCGGACATTGCAACGCCGGCTCAAGTGCTGGCGCCGCGAAGCGGTGAAGCGACTAATCTGTGAGATGCAAGACTTCACCCAAGATGTCGGCGTTGGGACTGGTTGAGCGTCATGGTAGGCATATCCCGTCCAACCGGAGTTTCTGGCGTCAGCAGCGCCAAACCAGGTTTGTTTTAGGATCATAAACAGCGTCGGATCTGGCCAGGAGATGTGGCGAATAGTAAGAATCCTCGTGAGGCAAATAGTAAGAAAATTACGTGAGGCAACACGAGCTATGGCGCCTACGCCGCATGAGGCATAGACGCCACTATGCCGCCTCCGGGACTATGCCGCGCGGATCAAGACGAAGTGGCTGAATACGCCACGGAACGCGCGGGAGGTTCACACATATGCTTCGAGATGCGGCATAGTCCGGAGGGTTTGGGTTAGAGCTGTTTGAGGAAGGCCAGCAACTCGTCTTCAGGTTGATAGCGTTTGGGAGAACCTTTGACAGGATTGGTCTTAGCCAAAGCCTGCTCTTTCAATGCCAGGTCGGCATCCAGATAGATCTGGGTCGTCTCTACCGATTCGTGGCCAAGCCAAAGCGCAATAACGGCGCGATCCACACCGGCCTGTAAAAGTTCCATCGCTGCGGCGTGCCGCAGGACATGTGGTGATACTCGTTTCTTGCGCAGCGAAACGCAAGCCTTTCGCGCCTGCATCACATGACGTGCGAGCAGATGTTGAACGCCATCGGCGCTCAGTGGCCCACCGCGCGAACTGGGGAATAGAGTTTTGGAATCCTCTCTGCCTTGCTCCCGAATCCAGGCTTTGAGGACCGCAACGGTTGGTTTGGCCAGGGGAGTACAGCGTTCTTTTCGCCCTTTGCCTTGACAGCGTACGTGGGCACCGGCGCCGAGTGAGACATCCTCGTGCCGCAATGCTGTCATCTCAGACAATCGGAGACCGGTCTGAACAGCAGTGAGCAGAAATGCATGATCACGGCGTCCCAGCCACTGCTTTCGGTCCGGTGCCCCCACCAACGCTTCGATCTCCGGTCGCGTGAGAAAACCCACCAGTGCGCGCGGGAGTCGTTGGTTTGGAATGGCCAGCACCCGTTGGATGATTCCGCTCTGCGCCGGCGCCTCCAGGGCGGCGTAACGGAAGAATGATCGAATAGCTGTCAAACGCAGGTTTCGGCTCCTGGAGCCATTGTGCCGATGCTTTTCCAGATCTTCCAAGAACCCGCCGACCAGCGAGGCATTCAGATCGTCCAAATCCAATTGAGAAGGTGCTTTGTGTAGCCGTTTTTGCGCGAATTGCAATAGCAAGCGGAACGTGTCGCGATAGGAAGCAATGGTGTGAGCGCTGACTTTCCGCTGAGTCATCAAACGGATTGTGAAGAACGACTGCAACAAGGTGGGAAGATTAGCGGGATTCCGCATTCAAGCTCTCCCATCTTTTTTCCAGCCTCTTGCCAGCGGCACCCAGCAGTTCAGGAGTGCCGGTGAGGTACCAATAGGTGTCGGTAACATGGGCATGCCCCAGATAGGTGGACAAGATTGGCAAGCGCCGCTGCGGATCTTCCCCATTGCGATACCAACGCAGCAGCGTCTCGACTGCAAAACGGTGACGAAAGTCGTGCAAGCGGGGGCCGCGACTCGCATCCACCGCGCGCAATCCGATCTGGCGGGAGAGGATGTAGAACGCCCGATGCACCTCACCCTTGTCCAAATGGTTACCGTTCTTATTACGAAGGAAGGTCCGTCAGATCGACTGCCAAAGCGGCGGTCCCGGCGCTTGGTGTAAGCGGCCAGAATCCTGCAAGTGGACGTATGTAGCGGCACCAAGCGGGACTTGCCGAACTTGGCCCCCTTAATCGTGAGAATGCCCTCGGACCAATCCATGTCCCCGGTTTGGAGGTTCAGTGCTTCACCGAGCCGCAGGCCCGCAACCGCCAATAATCCAAATAGACAGTAATAGGTCCACGGGCGGAGAGGGTCAATGGAAGGCCGGTCTTTGGCCGCCTTCAGCAGTTTTTGGATCTCGAAATATGAATAGAAGTAAGGCCTCGCTCGCTGGGGCCGATAGGGCAAGAGGCCGATTGCGGGGATCTCTGTCGACGGTTCTGTAGCGCCCCAATGGCGAGTGAAGCCCCGAACAATGCTGAGCCGTGAGGCCCACTCAGCGGGCTTGTGATTCGCATCTTGTGTCGCCCATTCCAAGGCTAGGTTGACGGTGATATGTGAAGTGTGTTTTCGCGCCAGGAATAACAGGAACTGCTGTAGGCCAGCTTCATGCTTAACCAACTTGAATCCGAGACTACGCCGCATCGTCAGATAGTCTCGGACAGCCTTCCTGAGGCAGTTCATCGACCGCACCCTGGCCACGGCAATGCCAAGCTGTGCAAGGCGGCAACGTCAACTTTGGCGTAAATCGCCGTAGTGTTTGGGCTTCGATGCCGCAACAGTTCGCCAATCTCATCCAGCGAGCCTCCCTGCCGAAGAAGGCTGGTGGCCAGCGAATGCCGCAGCACGTGGGCGCCCTTATGAACGGACTCAACGCCAGCATGGTTCAGGGCACGCATCACGAGCGCGGAAATCGTTGACGAGTTCCCCAAGCCGACAAACGGCGCCCGGTGGCGAATGAACACTCTTCGAGTGGAACAGCGTGGCCGGTCGTCACGCAGATAGGCAGCAAGGGCCCCGCCTACATCGGGGGCCAACGGCAACGGCTCTGAGGTGCCGCCTTTGCCGCGAATCATAATCTGATTCGTGCTCCAATCGATATCTTCTAAGTTCAGGCCAACGACTTCGCCTGCTCGTAGACCAAGTCTCGCGAGCAGCAGCAAGATTGCGTAGTTTCGTCTGCCGATGGAGGTTTTTCGGTTACAGCCCCGCAGAATGCGCTCGACGTCATCGGCTGGGAGGAATCTGGGAAGCGTGGAAAGTGACCAGTTCGGAACAGTGGGCACGCAACTCGACAGATCTTTGGATATGGCTCCTCGGTGCCACAGATAACGGAAAAACGAGCGGAGCGCGGTCACAATCAGCTTGCCTCTTAGAGGACTCAATCGACGAGCTTGCCGGACGACGAACCCGGTGATATCAGCGGCACGCAGCGTGCGAACGTTGGGAGTCTTGTTGTGAAATCGCTCGGACAGGAACTGCTCAATCACAGGCACGTAGTTGAGCAGTGTTGCTTGAGACAGTCCACGTCCAAGGGATAAGTACCGCTGGAACTCATGGATGGCTTTCGAATGGGCGCTGACCACGACTCGCTGTGGCTTCACTACACCCTGCTGGCAAAGCATCGCCAGCAGCCGCTTGAGAGCCAGCGGATCCCCTCTACGGACTCGCTGTCCTCGTTGGCGAAGCTGCAGAAATCGATCTACAATCTCGTTGTCTAGATTCCGGACGGCAATATCTTGCTGTTTCAGCCAGCCGCTGAAATCACCAATCGCCAATATCTGTTGTCGAATGGAGTGGCGCCCATAGCCTTGCTCGACCTGGGCCGCCGAGTAAGCATCAACGTGTTTACTCAACGGCCCTTGCCGCATCCGTTGAATCGTGCTCGGGAAAATGAAACCTTTCTTTATCATGCTTCCAGGTTGACAACCAGAGGCCGCAGACTATGCCGCAAACAAAGAATGTTCACGTCCATCAACAAAGGCCGAAAAAGAAACGCGCGGCATAGTCCCGGAGGCGGCATAGTGGCGCAGAGTGTGAGGTGTTACGTGTTTCTGGATTCCCGCTTCGCGTGCGGCTGCTTGCACGGCTTCCCAGATCACCTTGGGCGTGATCGGTTTGTCGGCACGCCAGCCGTTGTGAGTGCCGGGGAACAGATAGGTCTTGGGACGCATCCAACGCCAGTACTCGCGTAATGTCGTGAGTAGCTTCGGATTGAGCGGAACTTCGCGGTCCACGCCGCCTTTGCCACGCTCTATGCGAATGACCATGCGGCCGCTATCGATGTTGCTCACCTTCAGCCTGCATAACTCGCTCCGTCGCAGTCCCGCCGAATACATCGTCAACAGCATGGCGTAATGGAACAGGTTGCGCGCTGAATCGATCAGCCGAGACACTTCTTCCGGCGTCAAGATCGTCGGCAGCCGGAGTCTCTGCCGATTCGGATAGGGAAGGTCTTCCTTCATCGCCGGGCGTTTGAGTGTCTTCACGTAGAAAAACCGCAGTGCCGCGATGTAACTGACGACGGTGTCCACGCCGAGCTTTCTTTCTTCCAACAAGTGAACTTGATAGCGGCGAATATCATCCGGGCCGCGTTGGTCCAACCGCGTCTGCAGAGTAGCGCCTGAAATCTTCGACCACTTGCAAATAGGTACGCATGGTCGATTCGGCAAAGTTGCGGCGTACAAGTTCTTCTCGCATCCGCTGAATGAGTTTCGTCACAGAGATCTCCCTTCTCTGTGACCAAACTTATCCGATCAGCACCCTCTTCCAAAACTGATCACGCCGCAGGCGTCCGCCGCGCCAGCGGCTTCGTTGTGTGCTGAGCATGTTCAGCAGCTTAAGGGTGAAAGTCCCTGCCCAACCTGATGGAGGTGAAGGGCTAGAGAGGATGCAAGGGCTACCGCCGCGAGGCGGGGTCTGAAAGAAGCATGGATCAAATGTGCGAGTCGATGGACAAGAACCGGATATAAGGCATTAGCGTCGGACGAGCGGGCAACTTACCGCGAAGTCCATATCCATCAAGGATGCGAAACGTAGATTCGGCGACTGTGCACAGAAGGCAGCTGAACTTACCTCAGGAGATCTGCTTTGTGTCGCTTAGGCGACTGAGATGGCCGAAAGGCTGTCTGACCGCAGAGCAGAAGTCAGCAGAGGGCATAGTAGGTCACGCAGTCGGTAAGGCTAGTGAGGCACTCCAATGCCGAAAGGCGGAGTCAACAGATAGGCCAAGCCGGGAACGGTGATTGAAGGCCCGAACGAGAGGAGTGGCAAGTACGACATGGATCTCAAGAGCGACAAGCGGCAGCATATCCAGCTGGAACTGGACTTTCCTTCCGCGCGAGCGGGTGAAGCCTGCGGAACGGAAGGGGAGAGAGACTGAATCGCTAGTGACGGCCCACGATACCGAAAGCCCAGCTAATCCAGATCGATTGATGGAGGAAGTATGTGAGCGAGAAAATCTGAAGGAAGCATTGCGGCAGGTAAAGGCTAATAAGGGTAGCGCCGGAATCGACAGAATGACTGTGGGTCAACTGGGCGATTATCTGAAACAGCACTGGCCAGTCATCCGAGAACAGTTGCTGAAGGGAACCTATGAGCCGAAACCGGTGAGGCGGGTGGAAATCCCCAAGCCGGACGGTGGGGTGCGAAAGCTTGGCATCCCGACGGTGCTGGATCGATTTATCCAGCAAGCGGTAATGCAGGTTCTGCAACGGCGCTGGGATCGGACCTTCTCTGAAAGCAGCTACGGTTTTCGACCGGGACGATCAGCTCATCAAGCAGTGGCTCAGGCGCAGCAGTATATCGCCGAAGGTTACTGCTGGTGCGTCGATCTTGACTTGGAAAAGTTCTTCGACCGAGTCAATCACGACAAACTGATGGGGCAGATAGCCAAGCGTGTTGAGGATAAGCGGGTGCTGAAACTCATTCGCGCGTTCTTGAACGCGGGAGTGATGGAGAACGGATTGGTTAGTCCAAGCGTGGAAGGAACTCCGCAAGGCGCGGGTCTCACTCCGCTTACACAAAAGGTAATTTCTGCCGTCTGAAGAGCCCAATCCTTCGTTTTGAGGTGGGCTCGAGGGGATCGGAATGCTGTGATGAATCGTAATCGTATCTTCGCTGACCAGAACGTCTTTAACCAGTAGGTGCACGATCTTCTGACGCTCGATAACGCTAAGCGTCTCTGCAGCGATACGTAAGCGGCCAAGAAATGCCATGAGGGTTTCTGCCAGGCGCAGGAATGCAGCACGATCCTCGGTCTGGTCTGCGAGCGCTTGCGACTCAGCATTGAGTGCCTGTTGGCGGTGACGCAACACGGGCATGCGCTCCCGCAACTGTTCGATCGACAAGAGTCCTTCCTGGTATGCGTTGAGAAGTCGTTCGATACCTTTGCCGACATGGATTAACTCTCTTTGCAGACTCTGCTCACGTTTTCTGGTTGGATCAGAGTCATGCGCGACGGCCAACCGACGATCCAGTTCCTGGTGTATCAGCGTGGGGTCTTCCAGCAGGCGGATCACCTCATCCCAGACGATCTGATCGAGGAGTTCTTGTCGGATGAAGCGGCCGTTGTCGCAAACCGGGCCACCGAGTTTTCGCCAACTATCGGAGCCAATGCACTTGTAGTAGTGAATCTTACGTGCGCTGGTTTGCGTGGATGTTCGGGAAAAGGCATACCCACACTTCGCACAGCTGACTAGCCCCTGCACCACACTGGGCGCGATGGTACGCCGGCGGGATCGTATCTTGTTCTCGTGGAGTAGCTCTTGAGCACGGGCGAAGCTCTCTTCGGTCACCAGGGCTGGTACGGGAATCCCGATCCACTCTTCGCGCGGGCGTTCGTGACCTGCTGTGCTGCAGGGCGTAGTTACGCCTCGCCGACGTTGTGGCCGCATGACTCGCGTCCGTGCAGAGGCGCGGGTCTTACCAAAGCAAGCGAGACCGCGATAGGCTGGGTTCCGCAGCAAAGCCCAGACCACTGAGCGTTCCCAGCGGCTTGCCTTGCGAGTCGGGATACGTTCGCTGTTGACCCGTCGCGTGATCTCCCCGATGCTGAGCCCCTCAAGTGTGTACATCTCATAAACGCGTCGCACCACACGGGCTTCGCCTTCATCAATGATGTAGGCGGACGGCGCCTCGTCGGTTTTACGGATATAACGATATCCATACGGAGCGTTGCTCAGGACGCTCACTTGGCCTACTTGCGCTCGATGTCGCTTTCCGCGCCGGGAACGTTCCAGAATCTGCGCGCGTTCATATTCAGCAATCATGCCTTGGAACTGAACCAGGAGTTGATCTTCCGCGCTGTCGCCTTGTGGCGACTTCACGAACCTGGTCTCGACTCCATGGCGGGCGAACTCCTCCATTAGCAGAATCTGGTATGCGTACTTGCGGCTCAGTCGGTCTGGCGAATACGCGAGCACAATCTGGATCTGCCCTTCGGCGGCGAGGTCACGCACACGCTCCAAGCCTGGCCGCTCGAGCGTAGCTCCGCTGTAACCTTCATCTTCGAAGACCCACTCTTTGGGCACTTCCAGATCGTGGCTTTGGGCGAACTCGATCAGCGACGCTGTCTGGCTCGCAATCGTGTTCTCCTCGCGCTGTTGTTCCGACGAGACCCTCGCGTAGATCGCCGCCATTCTCATATTCGAACTCCTTCACGCGCGCGCCAACGGGGCGCTCACGACATGGGACCAGAATCTCGTAAGCCTGCGCGAGCTTCGCCTCGAGCAAGCGATCAAACGAATAGCAAACATCAACTTGAAAATGGCCGCTCTTTCTATGCGGCTCAGCCATGCCTCTTTACAGTCCGCAGAAACGCATTTAAGGCGGCGGTTACGATCGCCCCGATGGTGAGACCGCTGCTTTTTGCATACTTTCTGAGCAGCTCTACCGTCCGGGGCGGCAGTTTCAAGGTAACCGCTACTGTGGCCTCTGGAATTTCGATGGGTCGATCGAGTTGCGAGGCTTCTTCCAGGTAACGATACGCCTGGCGTTCCGATAAATCGAACTCTCGTGAAAGGCGACGCACTGCCTCGGGCAGCTCGACTCCACGCTGCAGCAGGCCACGAGCGGTATTTATTTGGCGAGCTTTCTCTGCCTTGGTGGAGCGCGCCATTCGCCATAAATATATTACCGTTTACGACGTAGGTCAAGCAAGGCATACCTTTCTCGCCACCCCTCGATCGTTCTTACAAACTGAAAATTACCTTTTGTGTAAGCGGTGTGGTTTCGCCACTGCTCAGCAATCTCGTACTCGATGAACTCGACCGGGAGTTAGAGCGCCGTGGGACTTCTTTCGTGCGGTATGCGGACGATTGTAATATCTACGTTCGCAGCGAACGGGCAGGTCAACGGGTGATGGAGAGCATTACTCGATTCATCACGAACAAACTCAAACTCAAGGTGAATGAGACAAAGAGTGCGGTAGCGCGACCGCAGGAACGGAAGTTTCTCGGGTTTAGCTTTACCAGGGTCCGGAGGTCAAACGCGCGATTGCGCCTGAAGCCCTGGAACGCTTTAAGAGGCGAATCCGTGAAATCACACGCCGGGCAAAGAGCGTGAGTACTGAAGCGACCATGGCCGAGTTGGTTCCGTATCTGCGGGGCTGGCGAGGTTACTTCGGCTTCTGCGAAACGCCGGAAGTGTTGATTGGTCTTGATCCGCTGGGTTCGTTTGCGGCTTCGGGCTGCTCTGTGGCGGCAATGGAAAACTCCACGTCGTCGTCAGGGCGGCACTGTTGGAACTGGGGGTGCGTCCGCGAAAGGCGAATATTACCGCTGGTAGCGGACTTGGCCCTTGGTATCTCGCGCGAGCCAAAGCCCTGTCTGTCGGGCTTTCTAATGCCTACTTCGAATCGCTTGGTCTTCCCTCATTCGTAGACGAATGAGAGCGTAACTTCTCGAACCGCCGTGTACGGACCCGTACGCACGGTGGTGTTCCTATGGGCCGAGCGGCCCACCAATGGTTATGAAAATTTCGATATCCTAGCCCCGGCGCTAAGCGGAAGGGTCGTTGTCACACTGGATGAGTTGAGACCGTGGTGGTGTTTGATCTGGAACGCATGGTTGGACCAATGAGTGTGCGTCGCTGTCATAGACAGAGATAGCACGTGAGGGTGCGTGTAAGTTCTGCATGCGTTCTCCGTTTACGCCAAGGAGAACACATGGACCTTCAATATAATCTGGCGGGAATCGATGTTCACAAACGAATGCTGGCAGTTGTTGTTACGAACGCGAGAAATACCGAGCTGCAGTTTGAATGTCGGCGGTTTGGTACGGCCGTCAGTGAACTGCGTCATTTGTTGACCTGGCTGCAGGACCGCGGGGTGCAGGAGGTCGTAATGGAATCAACAGCGCAGTATTGGAGGCCGGTGTGGTTGGCCTTGGAGGGCCATTGCCGCCTGCATCTTGCGCAAGCGAGATCGAATCGTGGTCCTCGTGGCCGCAAGACTGATTTCCGAGATGCGCAGCGTGCGGTGAGCCGCCTGCTTTCCGGAGACCTGATCCTGAGCTACGTGCCGGAACCAGAACAACGCTGTTGGCGCACGCTGACGCGAACCAAATATCAGCTGACGCGCGACCGGATTCGACTTCAGAGCCAGTTGGAGAGTCTGCTGGAGGAGTGCCAGATCAAGCTGTCGAGCGTGGTCAGCGACCTACTGGGCGCCAGCGGTCAGCGCATGCTTCGCGCGTTGGCTGAAGGTGAGACGGATCCGGCGCAGCTGGCAAAGTTGGGCGACCAACGTTTACGTGCCAGTGATGCCGAACTGAAGGATGCCTTAAGCGGGATTCCGCAACCGGTCCACCGGAAACTTCTGTCACTTTACTTGGCACGTTTGGACTTGATTGAATCCCACATGGAGAATCTGAACAGAATGATCGCGGAAGCAATGAAGGCTCATCAGAATGCAGTCGTTCGCTTGGCAGAGTTGCCAGGACTGGGAACCGATTCGGCCCAGCAGATCATCGCCGAAATCGGTCCCCAGGCAGCAGCATTTCCATCGGCAGCGCAACTAGCCTCCTGGGTCGGGGTTTGTCCTGGACGCCAGGAGAGTGCCGGGGTCTCGAGCAGCGACCGCTCGGCCAAAGGCAACCGGTCCATGCGTCGGCTTCTCAATCAGCTTGCTCACGCCGCGGTTCGAAAGGAAGACTGTCAACTTCAAATTGTTTTCCGACGCCTATCCGCCCGCATGGGATATGCCAAAGCGGTCTGGGCTATTGCCCACCGCCTTTGCCGGCTGATCTGGAAAGTTCTTCACGATGGCGTTTCCTACGTGGAATACGGTCCGACACCCACTCCGATTGCCCTCAAGAGAAGGCGACAGCGGCTTGTGACGCAATTGAACAAGCTCGGATACCAGGTGCAACTTATCCCGGCAGCATCTGAGGCGGGCAGCGTTTAATTTTCGAGGGTGTGGCAGGGGTCGGTGGGTGACCACCGCCCCTATGCCGATCTGGTCGGGAAGCGGAGAGCTATGCTATCTCTGACGCCACACTTGTCCGAAAAACGCACAGGTCGCAGATCTGGTGGAGCGCCGGTCCCGAAGTCTGCTTCCTGGACGTCACGATGAAGTAGGCGTCCATCAGGGTACAACTGCGGGTCTCTGTGAAATGCGCTAAGCGCGATAGACTGACGACATCGAAATATGAACTCGTCAGCCACCCCGACCTTCATTCCGACGACGGAAGACCTGAGCAAGCTCGAACGCGATCTACGCTTCCATCCCTCGACGACAGAACGCCCGGAGGTGCTCACGCCTGAGCAGATAGCCGCATTCAATCACGACGGGTACCTGAGTGGCATTCGGATCTTCGATGAGGAAGAAATCACTGCAATCCGGTCGTATTTCGATGAATTGCTAGCTAAGACGTTGGCAGCAGGAGGCGACAGCTACTCTATTAGCACCGCGCATCTGCGACATGGGCGTGTTTACGACATCCTCACAGATTCGCGAATTACGGCCCCCATCAAGGATCTGATTGGAGAGAACGTCATCGCCTGGGGATCGCATTTTTTCTGCAAGATGCCTGGCGACGGGAAACGGGTCTCCTGGCATCAGGACTCCAGCTACTGGCCCCTGACGCCTTCGATGGCGGTGACCGCGTGGCTGGCGATAGATGATGCAAGTGTCGAAAACGCCTGCATGCGCTACATTCCCGGCTCACACCGATTGGGCCATCTGACTTACTCGCTCAGCGAATCCGATGAGGGCAATGTTCTGAATCAAACCGTGCCGGATGCCGGAAGTCTCGGCGAGCCGGTCAACGTCGAGCTGAAGGCCGGTGAGATTTCCATTCATAGCGACCTGCTGTTGCATGGTTCCGAAGCGAACCAATCGAACAAGCGTCGCTGCGGCCTGACTCTGCGCTATTGCCCAGCAGTGGTCAGAGCCGGCTTGGGCTGGAACGAGAAAGGCGTTGTCGTTAGCGGAAAAGATGAGTCAGGACACTGGGCGAATCCGCCGCGACCGCAAACTGATTGACGGATCGGGTCCATGCCGGAAAGCGGACGTTTGAACCGCAACGCCCGTCTCCATTCTATTAATCTCAATCGGTTCTGAGCGCACCCATGGGGCAGATCGATGCAGCGCGTTGCATGGGAATCATCACGGCCGTAAATACGCAGAGCGCGAGCGCAGTGATAGCGCCATGTGTCATGAGCACTCTCGGCTTTTCGATTTCAAGTTGACGAATAACGCGCTATCGTGCCCGGCGCTCATGAGATTGGATTCAGAAATTGCCAGTCAGCGGAACGCCGGCCACCCGTCAACTTGGATTGATAAACGCTGGGCCGCTACCGAAGAGTAATGCCAATGTTAGCGGGACGGGTTGGCCTTGACCAAAATTATGAGTGTCTTTGCCCTGCTGGAGCGACTGCCTGCTTTCCCTCATAAGCCAGATAGAAACCTACCGGAACAATAAAGACCGTAACGATCACCGAAACTGTTAACCCACCGATCAGGGCTCTGGCTAGAGGCGCGTAGGATTCGCTTCCTTCGCCGAGTTTCATTGCCATGGGCAGTAATCCGATGATCGTGGCCAGTGATGTCATCAAAACCGGCCGAAGTCGGACGCGACACGAGGTGACAATAGCGTCCCGAACGCCGCGGCCTCCAGATAAAAGCTGATGAGCAAACTCAACGATCAGAATGCTGTTTGACATCGCGATTCCAGCAAGCATCAGAACACCCATGAGCGACATTATGTTCAACGTGGTACCCGTTGTAATGAGCGCAATCAGCACACCGGAGATGGCGGGAGGCAATGCGAGCAGGATGATAAACGGATCGATGAACGATCGAAATTGTGCAACCAGAATGAGGTACAGCAGGAGCACGGACAGCGTGAGACCGATCGCGAAGCTGCGAAATGAGGCATTCATGGATTGAACTGTTCCCTGCATGGTGACATCAACATTAGGAGGAAGCTTCACGCCTCGGACAATCTGGTTGATCTGCTTCGAGATAGTTCCCAAGGCCTCGCCGACGGGGCGCACATAGATGTCGATTCTGCGACGAATCTGGTAATGATCTACCTCCGTCGGAGCCTGAAACGGCGTGATGCTGCTCACCATCTCGAGCCTCGTTGATCGAGGCACATTCGTGCCATGCAGAGGGATGGCACGCAGATCATTGATCTCACGGATCTGCTGTTCGGGATATTGGACGGTCAGCCAATAGTTATTACCGTTCTTCGGATCTACCCAAATACTCGGGGCCACCATTTGATTGGAAGTAAGAGCGGTAATGACGTTCGACATCACCTCTCTCTCGCTCAGACCCAGTTCTCCCGCGCGCATCCGGTCAATGTTAAGGCGCAAAGCCGGATAATCCAGATCTTGAGGGATGTAAACGTCTGCAGCTCCGGGCAATTGTCGAATGCGAGATGAAATCGTGAGAGCAGTATCGTAGTCGTCACGCAAATTGCGGCCGGATACCTGCAGATCGATCGGAGCCGGCATGCCCATGTTGACGACTGCGTCTACCAGGCTGCCTGATGAAAAGAATGCGGCTAACTCCGGCATTTCATCATGCATCCGCTGTTTCACGCGCGCAATGTACTCGTAGCTTCCTATCCGATGCCCTGGTTTCAGGCTGGCCTGAACGACGGCCGTGTGCATCGCGGAGTTGGAGCTGTAGACCGACGAGAAGCCGGGGTCCACACCGATGTTCGAGACGATCATCCCCATGTCTTCCGGGGCGACAATCTGGCGAATCATCCTCTCGAGTCGGGCGACCTCTTTTTCCGTGTCGGCGAGCCTGGTACCCGAGGGCGCCTTCAGATTCACGACGAACTGTCCGGCATCCGTCTGCGGGAAGAAGGCAAGCCCGACGAGGGGAAACAGGAGCAGGCTGGCAAGGAATAGAAGAGAGAACACGACCATACTAGCGACCGGCCGCGCCATGGCGATGCCAACCAGCCTCTCGTATCCGGCGAGCATCCGGCCAAACTGCCTGTTAAACCAGAGATTGAAACGAGTGCCGAAGCTTGGGTTTAACGTTCGGCGCCTGTTCGACGTGGTGCTCCCGTTCCTCTGTCGATTCGATATGCACGCCTGCGTGTTTGACATAACGCGCGCAAAACAGCGGAACAACCGTCATGGCGACGAAATAGGACGCAAACAGCGACAACACGACCGCAAGTGCGAGCGCGGAGAACAGAAACTTGCTGACGCCATAGAGGAGCGTCACCGGGAAGAACACGACAACGGTGGTGAGCGTAGCGGCTAGTACCGGTAGGGCAACTTCCTGTCCGCCCTTCTCAGCAGCCACGGCGGGAGGCTCGCCCAGTTCCAGATGGCGAAAGATGTTTTCGAGCACCACCACAGAGTTATCGATCAGGCGCGAAAGGGCCAGGGCTAGGCCGCCCAGCACCATGCTGTTGATCGAACTGCCCCCGAGTTGCAAAGCGATGAACGCGGCCAGAACGGACAGCGGAATAGAGAAGAAAACCGCGATCATCGCCCGCATGCTGCCGAGAAAAATCAGGATCATCAGGCAAGTTAGAAACAGGCCGATACCGCCCTCGTGAAGCAGCGTCTCGATAGCGGTTTTGACAAACGCAGATTGGTCGAACACAACACTGCTAGAAAGGGTGTTGGGAACGTCGAACAGGTGCTGGAGCTTGGCGCGAATGCCGTTCACGACCGCGATCGTGTTCGAATCGCCGCCTTGCTTAAGGACAGGCAAATAAACCGAACGCTGGCCATCGACTCGAACCACGTTGTATTGGAGCGAGTAGGAATCTTTTGCTTCGCCGATATCCGAGAAGCGGACCGGTGATTGGCCAACGATCTTGATGGGCGTTCGGTTCATGGTCGCGAGATCGACCTGATTGTTCGCGTAGACGTCGTAATCCCGATGGCCAATTTGTACGTCGCCGCCGGGAAGAATCACGTTAGTCTCATTAAGGGAGCGCACCACATCCATCAAGCTCAATTGATTGGCTTCTAATTTGAACGGATCGACATAGAACTGGATCTGGCGCCATCGTCCGCCAAAGGGTTGCGGCACAGAGGCACCCGGCACGCCTCCAAGCTGATTCCGAATGTTGTTCTGCGCTATGTCCTTTAATGCGGTTTCCGTGAGCCCGGTGCCTTTCAGGGTCACAAGACAGACAGGAAGGCTGGACGCATCAAATTTCAACACAATGGGTGGAAGCGTACCGGGCGGCAAGTCGCGGATGTCGGCCATCGCAAGATTAGAGATGGTGGAGGCAGCGGCATCCGCATTGCTCCCCGGCTGGAAATAAACCTTGATGACGCTGACACCCGTCAGCGAACGGGATTCGATGTGCTCCACGCCGCTGGCGAGAGTGAAGAATCGCTCCAGGTGATACGTGATGTTGCCTTCGATCTGTTCGGGCGCCATTCCGTTGTAAAACGTGGCGACCACCACCACCGGAATGTTCATGGCGGGAAACATATCGACCGGCATTCGAAACAGACCCACGCCACCGACGATAGCGACGATCAGGCAAACAACAACAATGAAATACGGAGTTTTGATAGCGAAGCGAGACATCCGACGTCCTAGTTCCCTTCGCCTAAATGGACGAGCTGGTCTGCATCCTGGGCTTCACAACCTGTCCATTCTGGAGCCCGGCATGGCGTCCGACGATGACGGTATCGTTCTCGTCGAGTCCCGATCGAATTTCCTGCTGCTCCGCTGTTTTGATGCCAGTTGTGACCGGAATGATCTGGATCACCGAATTTCGCACCGCATATACGGTCGGAGTGCCATTGACATCTTCGATCGCGTCCAGAGGGACGGCTAAGACTTCGTGACTCTGCTTGGTGTGTACGTTTACCTGGGCGTACATGCCAGGCAGCATTGCGTAGTCCAGGTTCGGAACATCGATTTCCGTATTCATCGTTCGGGTGTTGAGCGCGAGCTTTCCTTCCCATCGGGTTACGCGTCCCGGAAAGGTCTTTTCGAGCGTGTTCACAGTCACCTCGACAGCCGATCCCACCCGCACGCTCGATACTGCTGATTCGGGAACGGGAACAATCAGGCGCAGCAGATCATTCTGCGAAAGGCGAACGACCGGCAACGCCTGCGTATCGGAAGAGGTTCCCTGTTGGATCATTGCGCCGGTGTTCGCATAGCGTTTCGTGATTACGCCGGTAAAGGGGGCGGTGATCACGGTATACTTCTGCAACGTGGTCCAGCGGCTCTGTTCTGCCTTCGCCATGGCGAGCTTACGTTGCGCTATTTCGAGGTTCGCTTCGGCAGCGGCTACCTGGGCTCCCGTCTCGAGTTCTTTCGAATGCGCGACATCGACCTCCTGCTGAGGAATCAGGCCGGGCTCCTTCTTCGAAACATCGAGAATGCGCTTATACGAGAGTTCCGCAATATCGTGTGAGGACTGCGCTCGCGTCAAATTGCCTCGCGCTGTCGCAATGTCGTGCTTCGGCAGCCTGTGCTACCCGCGGTCGCGCGCTCCATATCGTCTTGCATCTCTGGAATCTCCAGTTCGGCAAGTAATTGACCGGCCCGAACACGATCACCGATATCGACCCGAATGGACTTGACATAACCTGCCTCTTTGGCCATCACATCGATTTCCTGGTACGGAAGAAATTCGCCGGTGAGCACCAGATTGCTTGCAAGATTGCTCCGGGAGACGCGAACTACGGGAACGACGGTGACATTGCGTTTCTGCCGCTGGCGTGGAACTTGCGAGCGCCGTCTCGTTCCTGCTTCCGCAGAGACGCGGTCAACATCAGAACCGCACATCGCGAAAACTCGCGAATGAGAGACGGAGAAAGAGTTTGAGAACGCATATCGAGCTTTACCGAAGCGCACCCGTGGTGAAATCGAGTTCCGTTCGCCGGCTGAGATAGTCGTACTTGGCTGCGGCGGCATTGATCTCGGCTGAAATCTGGCTCGTTTGCGCCTGGTTCAGTTCGACAATGCTGCCCAAACCAGCGTCATAGCGTGCCTGTGCAAGATGAACCGCTCTGCGGGCTTGCTCTACCAGTTGGCTGGTGACACCCAATCGGCGAAATGCATTGTTCGCGTTGTACCAGGCGGTACGAACATCACGGGAAATTTGAATGCGAAAGATTCTTGCACGTCTTTATCGGCCGCTCGTGCGCGAAACAGAGCTTCCGATCTGCGCGCTGCGAACAACCCTCCATTGAAAACCGGAATGTTTACGTTCACGCCGGCCGCTTCGTAGTGATCGCGCGCGATCGTGTGGTCATGCTCCGGGATCGCGCCGGCAATGGCCTGCAGACTGACCGTTGGATAGCTCAGCTTCTTTTCTGCTTGGCAATCTGATACGCAGCGTCGCGCGTGTGCTCGACAAACTCAAGATCTGGACGGTCGCGCAAGCGCCGCTGCAACTAGGGCATCGATGTCGGGATCAAGTGCCGCAGTGTCGGCAAGGTCTTCGAGAGTGACGTTCTGGACGGACTCGACACCAAGTGCGGCGGCCAGTGCAGCGCGGCTCGACTGTAAATTGTTTTCTGCCTGGTCAACTGCGAGTTGCGCTTCGGAAACAGTAACTTCGGCGAAACGTGACATCCAGAGTGGAACGCAAAGAACTTTGAGCCAATGCCGAGACTTGGCGCAGAATCAATTGCCTGCTGCTCAGAGTGGCTGCCGCCGCTCGCTGCACCGCCTCGGATCCAAGTACGCCATAAGTAAGAGCGCCGCACCGAAAGAAGAATCTGTGCTCGAGCATTTAGAACGTTATCACCTGCCGCCTGGTATCGGAACTTAGCGGCGCTCACTAGGCTTCCGTGCGTCCGAAATCGGTCACAAGCTGAAGCAGATTGACGTCCCGAAGCAAAGCGTGTATTCAGGCTCGAGGTCTGCAGTACTCCGGCCGCCAGCACAGTTCCATGGTTCGCAGCTGCCGAAGTCACGTTGACTGCGGCAGTTGGATAGTAGGCGCGACCGGGCCTGCTCGACTACACTTCTCGGCTGCTTCCGCGAAGAAGCAGCCGAGGAAGCGACCGGGTGATTCTGATCGCCAACTGCTCAGCTTCCGCGAGAGTCAGCAACTCCGGGAAACGCGTCGCCCGGCTTCGATGACGGCGGGGCTTGCGGGTGAGAAGCACCTGCGCCCGCGCATGTACGAAGTGGGGAAGTCACACCCAAGACCATGGCCATCAGGGACGGAGCGAGAGAACGCGGCAACTTAAAGCGGCGGCCTCCCGTCTTCGCCGCTTTCACGATCGTTGTCTCCTGCATCTCGATCAGGCCGTCCGTAACAATCTCGCAGAGAGTCGGCAGAATAGCTTCGACAACTTCGGGCGGAATCAATAAACTCGATTCGCACGGGAAAGCTTCGGCGAGTTACTTCATGCCGCAAATGATGACTCCCGAAACCCTCTTCCGGACGGATCAGGGTTGCGCCCGCAATCTCCTGTTCATACAGAAACTTCATCACCTGTTCGTAGAGCGAAGCTTTCCGTCGAGCTAGTATCCTCATTCAGATACACCGTTACTTTTTGCGCCTTGCCGCGAGTGAGCATCGTGGCCGAGGTCTTAGCGATTATCCAGCACCATGTGCTCCCACTCTTTTTCGAATTCGGGATCCGTCGCCAGCGTCTCGTGCAGAATCCAGATACCCTGCGGATTCGCGAGGAAGATCAGCCCGCGGCTATCGTCATGGCCGATGGCGCTCACATTCGGGAACTCCCGGTTGACTATAGGGTGTGCCGGGTCGGCAAAGCTCATGATCCGGAATGTTTGTGAGGTCTGTCGCTTGCCGGCGTGGAACTCCCACTTCGGTCATAAGGGCCGCCGTACCGGCCGCCGTGACGACGCTTGCCGCCCCCAAAGAAGGAGTAGCGTCAGCTAGGATCGCGGGCCGGCTCACGTCGCTCACATCGATCAGGGTGACTGTGTTTCCGTCACTCGCTTCGGCATAAAGATAATCCCGCCGATAGTGCTGGGTGACCAGGAAATGGGCGATGGCCGCGCCATTTAAGGGGAGGCGGGAGACAACCTCGATTCGGTCTTGCCGCGGAGGCGCTTTGTGACGAGTTTTCGCCGCAAGCGCGGCTGGCGTAACGCTGGACAACAGGATCAAGCAACCCAGAATCGAGGGGAAATGACGGCAAACCATGCTTTTATGCTGAAATCAAATGGGCCGCCAAACAACTTAAGAGTTCCTTAAGATTTCCTGAAGCGCCTCTTAAGGCAGTATTCAGTTGTAGGCTGTCTGTCGTTCTCGTATAAAGAGATCAAGATCGTGCGCATATTAGTGATTGAGGACGAACGGAAGCTCGCAACCGCCATAAAGGACGGTCTTGAATCGGACGAGTATTCGGTGACGCTCGCCCACACTGGCGAAGATGGCTTTTATCTGCTATGTAAGCAGCAGTTCGATTTAACCATTCTCGACGTAATGCTTCCCGGAAGGGACGGCTTCGAAATTCTGGGCAGCCTGAGAGAGCAAGGAATCAAGACTCCGATTCTGCTTCTAACTGCGAAGGACACGCTCGAAGACCGCGTACGCGGTCTCGATACCGGTGCGGACGATTACCTCGTTAAGCCATTTGCTTTTCCCGAATTGCTGGCCCGCGTTCGCGCTCTGCTACGCCGTGGGATTACCACCGTGAAGCCGCGCTCGAAACTCGCCGATCTGGAGATCGATATCGCGGAACGATCTGTGAAGCGAGGCGGCTCGCCGATTGAACTAACGGCCAAAGAATTCGAGATTCTGGAGTATCTCTTCATTCACCAGGGCCGCGTGGTCTCGCGCGAGATGCTTGCGCGTGATATCTGGAAGGATACCGCGCGCCAGATCCCTCTCGATAACGTGATCGACGTTCATATCGCCCACTTGCGTCGTAAAATCGACGAGCGATTCAACACCAGGCTCCTGCATACGGTTCGAGGCTTAGGCTTCGTCCTCCGCGAGGATTCACCATAGTGTCTGTGCACCGTTTGCTGAAAGAGCCGATCAGGAACACGCTCTTGTGGGCCAGTTCTCTTCCCATTCGCACGCGCTTGACGCTCTGGTATGTAGCTGTTTTGGGAGCGTGCCTGCTGGTTTTCGCCGCGGGCACGTCCGCTGTTCTGTACTGGCAGCTATCTCGCCAGTTGGCTCGATTTGCCATTCAAGATATAGAGACGATCGAAGGACTGCTGTACTTTGCTCGCGATGGCTCTCTTCAACTGAATGAGGAGTATCACAACCATGCCGAATCCCGTAAGGTTCTTGAGAGGCTTCTCGAGGTGCTTTCACCAGACGGAACCGTTCTCTACCGGAATGAGCGCCTGGGAGCGGACGAAATGGGAGGCCGGCCATTTGCAGGCGAGGGTGTAAATGGCTATTCTCCCCGAACGGTTCGCATGAAGGACGGTAGCCCCGTTTTCGTGGTGAGCCGGCGGCACACCATGGCAGGGCGCATGCTGCTCATTCGCGTCGGGTATCGCGAAGATACCGTCTTTTCCCGGATCCGGGATTTTCTAACGGCAGCCCTGACCACCTTGCCCATTCTGCTGGCGATTACGGCGCTGTTCGGCTTTCAGCTTGCGCGCCGCTCTCTGCTTCCTATGGTGGACATGGCGCGACTTGCCGCACAGATAACGGCGAGAGATCTCCAGAAGCGCCTTCCCATCGTGAATTCCGGGGATGAGATAGGACAGTTGGGTCTGGTGATCAACGACCTGCTCGATCGTCTGGACCTAGCCTTCGAACAGACTGCGACGCTTCACGTCCGATGCGTCACACGAGCTTCGCACACCGCTCGCGGCAATCCGCAGCGTAGGCGAAGTGAGTTTGCAAAGGGACAAAACTCCTGACCAATATCGGGACACGATCGGCAGCATGCTGGAGGAAGTAACCCGCCTGACAACGCTCGTTGAAAGCCTGCTGACTGTGTCGCGGGCGGATGCAGGTCAGATCGCACCTGCTTATTCCGTCTTCTCTCCTCATGAAGTAGTCAAGGAAGTGGTGGCTCTGATCGAAGTGTTGGCCGAAGAGCGCGATCAGAAGATCGTTGTCTCGGAAGACTCGCTTACCACGATCAAGGGCGATCGTCTTCTTCTTCGCCAGGCGCTGGTGAATGTTCTTCACAATGCGACGAAATATTCTCCGCATGGCGGCATCATCACCGTTTCAACGGGAGTCTCGGAACCGGGTTGGATTGCCATACGGATTGCAGATAGTGGTCCGGGTGTTGCCCTCGAACACCGGGACAAGATCTTCGGGCGTTTCTATCGAATTGATGACGGGCGAACACGAGAAACCGGAGGATCCGGTTTGGGCCTGGCAATTGCCCGGTGGTCGGTCGAAGCACAAGGTGGGTACATCTCCGTGGACGACGGGAGAGAGGGTGCCATTTTTGTGATCTCTTTCAAAGCCTTCAGCATTCCGGATTGTTCCTTTAAGGCCGCTTCAGACATCTTCGACAACAACTTCCAAAAGTAAAGACCACAATTAATAGGTCCCTGCGTGGCCAGTCACGCCAGATCTATCGCACTGAGCTAGGTGCCACTTTGACGGGAAACGCTAGATCCTTATCGAAAGCGGCCCGGGAGAGAGAGAGAGTGCGAGCCTGCGGACATCATGCGGGCCGGAGCGGTTTTGACAAGGGCGTTTGAAGTAAGGTGCTGGCGCGGCGAAGGGGATGCCGCTAGCTATGGGTTTTGAATGTGTGGATGCTTGGGAGAAAGCGCAAATACTCGTTGAGCTTTGGCGAACTGCGTGTAGCAGGAACATTCTCGCAGCACCGATGGGCGAATGTGTAGGTGTATTCGAAGTGCCAAAATAGCTCTATCTCAGCGTGCAGACACAAGTGACGCGCGCGTGCCGCGGCATGCGGTGTGAGTACCGAACTGTCCCTTGGATCACGAGCTGTCAACGAAGCAAGCCGACCTGTCTTTTCCTTCAGGATTTGGGCGGACAATTGTTCAACTACACACATAGGTCCCTGACACTTTGGACATTGCCAAGTGGTCGATGCAGCGACGCTAGGTGAGGAACTGTCCGGCGGAGAAGAGGCATGGAGCAACGCTCGGCAAATCGGGAGCAGAACTCGGCGATGACGATTCGCCATCCAGCCGAAGTAGCGAACGCGCGGGAATCCCTTGGGAAGAAAGTGTTGCAAGGAGCGGCGTAGGAACTCTTCCAGACTCAGCGTCATGTTGCGGCTCTTGCTTTCATGGGCATAGTCCTTCCAGCGAAACGTGACGTTAGAGTCGTCTACTGACACGAGACGATGGTTGGAGATAGCCACTCGATGTGCGTAACGGGCTAAGTATTCTAAGACGTGTTCGGGACCGCCGAAGGAGTGCGTATTCAATCGCTCCAATCTGACTGGCCAAGCCTCGCCGTCCGAACAGCGGAATCGTTTCTTTTCCTATGGCGAGGAAGCACCGGTAGGAGAGCCACATAAACAGGTCCAGCACGGCGGGTGCAGATGCCAGCACCTTGACGGCCTCCATGTCGGCTGGGATCGGGTGCGCAACAATCTCCCGATAGAATTCATCGCTGAGGACGATCACGTTCTCGAACTGGTCGGAAACCGGGTACTGTTCCGGATCGCGGCTGTACCAGATCTGGGCTTCGTTGAAGAAGCTGAAGCGTGATCGCTGAACGATCCTGGGGTTCCCCGAAAGGTACCGGTGCCGAAGAAGATCGTTGCTCCGAAGATCCGCTCAAATGCCGCCACCAGCCTTCGATACTCCTTCCCACCCTTATGCATCCCGAACGTCTGCAGCATCTCGGCGGCTGTGCGGAAGCGAATCGTCTGACTCTGCTGGCGCACGGCTAGCGTCGCCAAATAGATCGGTACAATCCGGTCCTGCCCAAACGGGAGGCCATAGTTGGGATGACCGGTAACCTGCAGCACGAAGTTGCCGTTGCGGCGTTCATAGAGCATCTGTTTCTTCGGCGGCTGCCGGACCGGCAAACCGCACACGACGAATGGTCGCGAACTGAACCCGACGTTCTGTTTTCCTTCCTCGCGCTTCAGCCGCACGATACAACTGCTTTCGGCTTGCCGGAGCTTCTGCTTCGACACCACCAGCTCCGGCAGCGGTCGTTTCAGGCCGGCGCCCGCGGACTCCATTCCGCCGTGGCGGCCGGTGCCATGCCCGAACACACTTCGGGAATTTGTCTTTTGCAACCCTCACCTCGCGTCAGCGCCGAACCGTAGTTCAGCGCGCGTTGGGCGAGTGTTTTGGAAGCCATTCGTTGTGGCTATTGGG
This sequence comes from Terriglobia bacterium, assembly GCA_963737005.1. GTDB lineage: Bacteria > Acidobacteriota > Terriglobia > Bryobacterales > Bryobacteraceae > Bog-105. The sequence goes on from CAVTRD010000002.1 coordinate 40,860, forward strand.
AGCTTAAAACATCGCCGGCTTCAGGAATACGTTTAATGCGTTAAGCCGGTGTTCGCAGAAAATGAGGAAACTCCAGGAATCTCTATGCACAGGGTTGATCTCCATGGACGCCGTTGTCGTTTATTTACAAACGCTACTGGTATTCCCCAAGCTGGACGTCGCGGGTTCGATCCCCGTCTCCCGCTCCATTTTTTCAATGATTTAGGAACTTCCCAAACTTGCTTGCCCCGCTTAACGCATTAATCGCAACCACGGTTCGCTGCAAATACCCCGTTTGATAAGGATGAAGGACGATTGAATGCCAGCCATTCAGATTGGCATTCACAACCAGTAACCGGTTCCGGATTATTTCCAGTACATTCTGGAGACATTAGGGCGCCTAATTCCCCGCCAGAATGCATTGCTTCGCACCCTGGAACCAACAGGCAAGATTCGTAAATACATCGCCCTTAGGGCGGATCTATGGGCCGCAGCTCCTCGAGTACAGGTTGGCACCACTACAAAGACTGTTCGAAAGGCCCTGTAAACAACCTACATTTCTGCGGCACTCCGAGGTGTCGCACTAGATAAGGACATCTGTGTCATCTCGGGAGAAGGCCGGACATAAGCAAGCTTTGCGCCGAGGTGTTTGGTAAGACGCTCGCCCGTGGGCCGTAGAAAGGCTCGGAGGTTGAGTAACTCGCAGCACTGTTGAAGCGTGAGGTCCGTCAGGCATTTGGAAAGCCCAACCGAGTCATAGGAGTCTGATCATTAATCAGGAACTCCCATGCCCTTGGATGTTTTAAAGGAACTGCCGTCGGACGCTTCTGTCCCTTGATACGCAGGCGTTCCTCCCGTTGCACATCACACAGGTCAAGCAGCGCGGTTATACTAAGCAGCCCATACCGCAAGGTCGGATATGTGCTTTCAAACTCCTCCCGGCTCATTGCACGAAAATTTAACATGCCGTGTATGCTGCTTGGCTTGAAAGAGCGGCCTTGATGGAGCACGACTCGCTGCGCAGTCGGGTCATTTAAACCGATAAGCTATTCCGTCAAAGTGCTTCGACGAGCATGAATGTCGTGTCGTCATGCGTAAGGTTGCCCTCCGCGTGCCGAACGAGAGCAGCGAGCAGGCGATCCCGGGCTGCCGTAATGTTGGCATTGGAATCCGCTTTAAGGACCTCGCGTAGCCGCTCCTCTCCAAACTCCTCCTCCAGCGGAGACGGGCACTCGATGACTCCATCCGTGTAGAAGATAAGGCGATCACCGCGTCTTAGATGAATGACCCCCTCGTCGTAAACCATGGCTTCTAGCACGCCCAAGGGCAAATTCGCCCGTGCCGTTGCCGACACTAACGACAGCGGCTCCCACGTGCTTAGATCGAAGGCCTTCAACAGCCCGGGGGAATGACCGGCACTAGAGAAACGAAGAGTGAAATCTGCTGCGGAGAACGTTGCCAAAACAGCTGTAGTGATAGCCTTTATCCCCTGCTTATGCAGAAGAAGATTAAGCGACGCAAACACGGATCGCCCTTCCGGGATTGTCGATGTTTTCGCGCAGAATATCGTAAATCCAACGACTTAGCTGCGTTACTTCTATCCCATGGCCTTGCAGATCCGCCAGGAGTATTCGGGTAAGAACATCGTGATTGCAGACCGAGAAGTAGTAGATGTCTCCGCCCGCCATACCTTCCGACGAATGGCTATATATACTGACTTCCATTCCGTTTGTGCGAAGGTCTGCACCGATGTTTTCGATTCCTCCCCAGATCTCCGCACACTTGATCCGGTACGCCTGATTTACATGCGCCATTGGTAAGTTACCTGGATCACCGCTTGGGAGCATGGCTTTAGAACGGCTCAAGAGCCGCTTTTGCGACAACCTGATGCGACGCATCCATCAGCAAGACCGTTTTGTCGCTGCCCGGATCGAGCCCAGTTGGAATCGCCAATTTTTCGTTGCCCGAGACTGTAACAGAGCCGAGACTTGTCCCGCCCGCCGTTGAGCCAGCTTTGGCTGCGAGTGCAACGGTAAAGGAGGTTCCTGCCTTACTCTCGAAATTGGAAATTTGGAGTTGCAGGCTGCTGCCGGCTTTAAAGATGTTTACCCTGCCGTGCGTCGCGGCCGCACCACTGACTGCGTGCAACTCTCCAGTGAACACAGGCTGTAGCGCGGCGATTCCGCTGGGCGCCGCTTCGTTTACGCGCGTGTTAATAAACAACCGCTCCGGACGAAATAGCCACCAGAAACAAGCAAGCACCACCAGTGCGAAACAGATAACCAGGATGCGGTACTTACGCCAGATGGAGAGCCGGTTTGTGCTGCTGCTCATGACGACTTTTCCCCTTGCCGTGCTTATTTCTCTAAAGGAGCGGTCCCGAAGTTTGCGTTGAAACGCTCGCAGTAGATGGACACCGCCTTAAACTTGGACAGATCTGTTCCAGACGGTATTGCGTAGTCCTGGTCGCCTTCGTTGCCCTTCAGCTTGCCGAGTTCGACACGTTCCACACTCTTGTCGAGAAAATTTTCGTTGTCTTGCGCATCGCTTGCCGCGATCAGCACCACATGTACGTCCGGTCCATTGGACGTCTTAAAGTTAGTAAGGCGCAGCGTTTCTTTTCCTTCAACCGAATAGATGGTGGCACGACCCGAGGTTTTGTGCGCTGCGCCATGGAAATTGCCCGTTGCCACGATGTTGCCGTTTTGGGCAAGAACAACGCCAGTTAGTAGACTGGCGGCGGCGGCAGCGATCGCGAAGTTTTTAATCAAGTTCATATTTTTCCTTTTGCTTTTTGGCTTGCTCTGCGAAAGAGCTTATGAGTGTGGCTGAAAGCCTGCTCACATCTCTTACTTTGCGAGATTTCGACGTGGTCACCACGCCAATACGACAGTTGGAATGCTGTAGTTTTCTTTAGGTGTGTGAGTCGGAGATCGTTTCCCCAGTGTGTTCGTCTCCTGGGTGCGCAAAATGGTTGCGGGGTGCAGATCGAGGAATGCACGAAAAGTATCGAGGTGGCCGACCGCCACCTCGAGTTTAAACGGGGATTTAGCTCGCTGTCCGAGCCTGTATACGGCTCAATGGGCACCTATTTTCGTTCTAGACTGCCCATCTCGCCTCCTGGTGATGAGATCGATGTAGATGGCGCCGAAGAATTCGGATTTCGTGCCACGCCATTTTGGCCACCCCATTCAGTCCAGGCGAATGACTATGGGGCAGTTAATAGAAAATCCGGCACTGCCGAAGGGCTTACCGCCCGGGCCTGTCAACAGCCCGTCATTTACAAAAGTGAGAATCTGGAATTCCTCTCGCAGCTGTTCGCGATAGCCCTTACTAATTGCATCGGGCGTCCATTCATAGAGATTGGCGTCCCAGATTGGACTATAGTCCAGGGCAATTGTTGGAATTCCGCCAAGGGTATTATTTGGACGGTGCCCGTCGGCCAGGTCTGCGGAAAGCCCCTGTCTCTTCGGATTGTCACAGCCATCCTGTTCCGGACCGTTTGTCGCGATGAAGATTCGCTCGATAGGGCTCGAGAAACTGTCGTCGTCCCCCAACGGGAGAGTCGCTTGCAGTGGAGCATACGTACTGTGTTCGATGGCTGCCGATAAGGGTATGCTCGCATCCATCGACAGGTACCAAACTGGGCGACCGAAGCTAAATCCGTTGATCAGGTTCAGCGTGACCGTCATGTTAATTGGGTCGATGGCTACGACTTGGTCGTGCACTTTGCTGTGATCGACATTTCCGTTTGGAAAGTTGATCTGATTTGCGTTTACCCCGAAAGCCACAATAGACGCGTTATAAATCGTGCCGCCATCATTCAAGACACGAACCAAAGGGCTGTAATGTTTGTCGCCGACGGAGCCTGGCTGTGCGGAAACCGGCGGAAACTCGGCACCTGATGGACCCGGAACAATCTTGCGTACCGGGCTGAAATCAACAGTGCCTTTATCGAAAATCAGGTTGTTGTCTTTATCAAAGTTCGCCGTTCTCGCGCCGCCAGCACCGTAGGTAAGCTTTGCGGAGTAATTTAGTCCAAGCTCGGTAGCCACGCCTTGATCGTCCACGTCCGTCAAAATGTACCAAACCTTTTGCTTAGTGCTGGCCATGTAGCCTAGATAGAGAGGAATAGTAATCGTTCCGCTCGCGGCATCAACAGTGCCGGATTTTAGAAGTTGTTCTGGTCCCACAAGACTTGGGTTATCAGTCGATGGAGACGGACCAAAATATGACAGGCTTACTTTCGTTCCGATATTGCCCGCCGCAGGAAATACATTACAACCTGGACCAGGGCCGATCGGACCTGGCCCGGGGCCTTGCGCTTCATTGAAATTTGAATCCGCCGCTCTTTCCAGTTCGGGAACTTGCGGTTGGGCACGTTTGTGAGTTTGCACCATCATAGAACCAGTTCCCGGAGCGGCCGGCGTTGACGCGCTCGGTGCCGACGCTTGAGCGATGAGTGTTCCGGTCGCGGTGGTCTGCGCAGCCGCAGCAGCAGCGACTCCAACAACCAGCGTAACTATCGTACGAATGTTTCTAACCATTTGACTCTCCTTTTGTTTTGCCTCGCTCTGCGAAAGAGCGTATGAGTGTGGGCTGAAAGCCTACTCACATCTCTTACTTTGATGAGTTTTCGACGTGGTCACCACGCCAATCCGACAGTTGGAGCGCTGTGGTTTTCTTCAGGTGCGTGAGCCGGATTTCACTCTCACGCCGTGCTCTTCCCCTTCGACATGCGAGAAAGTTGAGGGGCTCAGATCGAGGAATTGCACGAGATCCTTTGTGAATAGCAGGTCGAGAGTCCAATCCAATGCCACCCGGACTTTCTTTTCAAAGCGGGGCAATTTGCTCAGATAGATGGTCCGCCACAGGAACCAGGCAACAAAGCCGGAGAAGTTGACGCCGAGTATATTGGCTACTCCGGTTCGGCGGCCGATCGCCGCCAGCGATCCCAGCGTGGAGAATGAGAACGGTGTTTTTGAGCGGCCCCGCACGGCCGCATAGACGTTCTTCGCTACCGTTTTCCCCTGACGTAGTGCGTGTTGGGCTGTCGGCGGATAGGGCCGCCCGGTCTTGGGATCTGAAGTAGACGCGCAGTCGCCCAACGCCCAAACGTCCGGCCAGCCTAGTGCTTCTAAGTAGCCATTCGTCACGATGCGGCCCCGGTCCAATTGGCACGGAAGCTCGGCGATAAGAGCATTTGGCGATGTTCCCGCTGTCCAGATTAGGGTTTGAGTCGCAATCGACGAGCCATCGCTCAACTGAACCTCGTTCTCACCCACTTGAAGTACCTTCGTATTGAGCCGGATCTCAACCTGACGCTTTGCCAGTCTCTTCTGCGCGTACTCGCCCAGCTTCGGTCCTAACTCCGGAAGAATGACGCTTCCCGGATGAACGAGAACCACTCGGATCAGGTCCTCGGTAAGATGCGGGTAAAAGCGAACTGACTCGCGCAGAAAATCGTTGACGCTTGCTACGGTTTCAGTGCCCGCAAATCCTGCGCCAGCGACTACCACAGTCAAGAGGACGGGCTTGCGGTGCAATGTAGAGACTCGATTGAGTGGCTATTGTTTCGGAGACGATTCAGTTTGGCGCTTCGCCCCGATGTAAGTGGCTTTTGCTGCTTGTGGGAAGTCGGGTCAAGGGCGGCGAAAGCCGGCGGAGCGAACCCTTGAGGCGGCTTGTCGCAAGCGGTACGGAGGATGTTCGGGGTGAAGCGCTCCTCACCACCACCGCCGATAGCTTTGCTTTTCCAAACGGCCGCAAACTCGCTGGGTGTCCGATCTGCCAAAGCGCTATGTGGCCTGGCATCGTTGAAATCTTTACGCCAACAGACTAGTTTGTTCTGTGCATCGGCTAGCGAGAACAGTAGTTCCACATTTAAGAACTCATCCCGGAGCCGGCCGTTGAACGACTCGATGAAGCCGTTTTCTACAGGTCGTCCGGGCCGGATAAATGCAAGTGTCACACCGTTCTCGACGGCCCAAACGTCCAGGCATTTACTGGAAAACTCACTCCCGTTGTCTACGGTAATACTCTCTGGTAGTGTGTTTCGCTCTCGCCGCGCCTTGTTCAACGCAGAAGCAACCTTATTCCCATTCATCGAAACATCTGCCTCCAAGGCCACGCATTCGCGAGTGAACTGATCCACGACGGTGAGGATGCGAAACTGTCTTCCTGTCGTCAGCCGGGCACTGATAAAGTCCATGCTCCAACGCTCGTTGGGCCGAGCCGCCGCGGGCGGCGTCACTCGTACACGGCTGGCCAGCTTTTTGCGTGGCTGTGATCTTACGCTCAGGCCTTCTTCGCAGTAAAGGCGGTAAATACGTTTCGCGTTTATGGGCCAACCCTCTCGCTGCAGAAGTACAGCCAGACGTCTGTATCCATACCGAACGCGACTGGCCGCCAGCTCTCGTAGCCGTCTGCGCAATGCTTCCTGTGGATCTCGCTGGCTCCGATACTGAACGGAGCTGCGGTTTAGAACCATAAGCCCCGACGCTCGACGTTCACTCATTCGATAGGCGTCTTGGGCCCATCGCGTCAGCTGCCGTCGAGCTCTGGGCCGGGATGCAAACGCACACTCGGAGTCGGCCCGCTCCAAGAGATCTATCAGGCTATTTCTTAAATGAATGGCGTCGCTCAATGACTTGATGGTCAGCGCACGGTGCTCGAGCCCCGGCAAGCCAAAAAAGTTTGTCGTTGATCCCAGTGCCATCACCAGATAGTCGTAGTGAAATTGATGAGCGTGGAACTCCGGACCGTGTACAGCGGTCACCTGCTTGGAAGGCAGATCAATACTCTTCACCTCGCCGTTGAAAAACTGCACGTCCTTTAAGAGCTTCCGCAACGGATTGACAATGTGAGTCGTGTCGAGATCGCTGGCCGCAACCTCATGGAGCATAGGCGTGAATAGCGAGTAATTCTCCCGATTGATTAACGTTACCTGAATATCGCGCTCCCGAGCCAGAGTCTTCTCCAAGCCCAGGGCGGTATGGAGTCCACCGAAACCGCCGCCGAGAATCAAAACTTGTTTACGTGCGCTTGCACTCATCGTTTTCCTCTTGTTAAGAATCGAAGCTCAATCTTTTTCCGGATTACGAACAATGGAAGAAAATCACGTCCCTTATGACTGGCTCAGGACCTCCCTCGCGAGTGCCGCGACCCCGTCCGGTTCAGAGCCAAACTTCCTCTCCAATGCCCTCAGGACGGCATCGACACTACTCGCGGGCGGATACCATCGCTAATCAGTTTTTCGTGAGCAACCAGGGCGAGAATGACTTCACTGCTCGAGGCAATGAGAATCAGCTCAGGAGCACCGTCGTTGAAGTCGGCAAGGATGTATGCACCTGCGACAGGCCGGACGGCGACGCGTACTTTCCGCGATAGAGGAAAGAAGCCAATTGTTCAAAAAGTCTTTTCGCCAGCCCAAGCAACATCCCCTCTGCGCTCGGTAGCTGTAAATGTTTGGTTCGAGGCCCAGCGAGGTGATGTGTGGTCAGCCAGGATGTCTAGCCATGAAGTCAAGGATCAGGCGCGCGATCTCGTCAGTCTTCTCGTCGAGCGCGAAATGGCCCGCGTCCAGCAGGTGGATTTCGGCATCGGGTAGATCGCGCTTGAATGCCTTTGCACCGGGCGCTGTGAAGGATGGATCGCTGGCACCCCATGCCACCAGCGTGGGCGGCCTGCGATCGCGTAGCCAAGCCTGCCACTTCGGGTAGGAGGCGACATTGGTCCTGTAGTCGTAGAGCAGGTCCGCCTGAATTTCCCGTTGTCCAGGCTTTGAGAGATGAGCGTATTCGTCGGTCCAAGTGTCGGGATTATAGCGGTCGGGATGCGATGTGCCGGCGGTATGACGCTGCTTGGTTGCCTCCAAGGACAGGAACGTGTTGACAACCTCGGGACGGGACTTTGGGTCGGCCCAGTATTCGGCAATCTTGGCCCACTTGGAGCCCAAGCCATTCTGGTAGATATTGCCGTTCTGGATGATGAGCCCGTGAAGCCGCTCCGGGCGCATCAGGATGATATGAAAGCCAACCGGCGCACCATAATCGTGAAGATAAAAGCGTGTAATTATCGATCTTCAGTATTTCCAGAAGGTTGTCGACCGTCCTCGCCAGATGGTCGAACGTATAGGTGTAGCCCGACGGTGGGGGTGCATCGCTCTGGCCAAAGCCTGGAAAATCCGGCGCAATCAAATGATGATGTGTGGCGAGTAAAGGGATAAGCGTATCGAACTCGCGCGACGAAGATGGGAAGCCATGCAGCAACACGATGGTCGGCGCGTTTTTCGGGCCGGCTTCGCGGTAGAAGATTCCAAGGCCATCCACCTGCACACGGTGGTAGGTCGTGGTTGCCGACGTGGACTCCACGGGTGCCGCTTGCGCGACATACGCGGTGACAAGGGTGGCAGCCGTAGCAGCCACCAATAAGGTGGGCGTTTTCATTACTTCGCTCCTGATTTGACGGTTTGCACGCGGCCATGCGCCCGAGCAAGACGCACGGCGTCCTCTTTGGCACGTTCGAGATCACCGGCCGGGTCATCCGTCAGCAGCGTCGGCTGGAAGCGCAACTCGTCGATCGCCGATATGCCCGCCTGGTTCAACCAGGAGCATAGATAAGTCGAATGATGATCTACCCCGAACGCCGGCGACGGAAAGCTCGGAGCGAAGGCCCCGGAAGTCAGAACCAGCGTTGCGTGCTTGTTCTTCAGCAGTCCGAAATAACCTGTGTCCGGCTTTAAGCCGAAGAGGAGACCGGGTTGGTGAATGATATCGATATATTGCTTCAGGCGATAGGGAACACCACCATTCCACATCGGGACAGCGAAGAGATAGCGATCGGCCGAAATAAAACGGTTGGCGGTGCCGACAATCTGATTCCAGGCACTCTTCTGAATGGCATCATGATCCTTTCCAAGGATGACGTTGAGCTTGGCGGCCGCCTTATCGCCGTCGAAGGTCGGAAGATCCGCCTCCCACAAATCGAGCGTATCGACCTCGAAGTCGGGGGTCTCAGCACGCAGAGCTTCGAGATAAGCCCGCGCGATCTGAAGCGACTTGGATTGATTGCCACGCGGCGACGCTTGAATGAACAACAACTTGGTCATGACCCATCTCCTTTACTTGTTCTTTTTGAGGTTGTTATCTTTGGTGTCATCCAAGCAGAGCTTAGGACGACGGCTTGACCTGAGCGTTAGGGACGGCGGGCTTCTTCAATTGCAACTGTGTCGATATACTGGCGAAAACGTGCAATCTTGCCATCCTTGATATCCCACACGTGTGCGTATGCCGAATCTGCACGTTTGTGAGTCGCGCGGTGTACACAGGTGAAACGTCCCAAGGACACCACCGTTGAGCCAGCGACTAGGAATTCCGAAGGAGCAGGCGAGAAGCTCTCCCATTCCTGCATTAGCGGCAGAAAGACCTTTTGCATCACCTCTTCTGGGCCTTTGCCAGTGATATGAAAGTCCATGACGGTGATCCATTCGATATCCGGGGCCATCAAACTCGTCATCGCGCTAACATCGCCTGCGGTTATAGCTTCGTAAAAACTGCGTACCGTATTGATGGGATGGCTCATTGAAGTCTCCTTGGCGTGATGTGATGCCGATGGCTCACAATCCACAATCTGAGTTCTCTCAGGCTCGGATGACCATCGGTACCGTGACCGAGGGGTCAGCGAAACTTGCGTTCCGGCAAGCGCGATTGCGCCAGCGGCTGGGCGGCTCATGACCGCCGCGCCTCGGCGACTGCCAGCGTATCGATGTATTGGCGGAACCGTGTGATCTTGCCGTCCTTCATCGTCCATACATGCGCATAGTCGGCTTCAGCCTGCTTGCCGGTTGTCCCATGCACCCCGGTGAAGCGGCCGAGGGACACCACGGTGTCGCCGTCCACGATGAATTCGGTGGGGCTGAGCGCGAACGTCGACCACTCTGCCGTTAGAGGCTTGAACAAGCCCTCTGCGACATGCTCAGGGCCGCGGCCGTTCACCTTGTAATGCCACATCGTGATCCATTCGATGTCGTGGGCCATCAGGGCTAGCGCACCGGGAGCATCTCCAACCTTCAGCTTGTCGTAAAAACTGCGAACAACTTCGACGGGGGGCGTCATTTTTTATCTCCATTAGGTGAACGCCGTGTCTGTGCGGCGCCTTTGGTCTATTTATGAATTGGGCGCTGCCCAACGCCGGCTTGCCGCGCTGGGCAGGTCGTTAATGGTCAGCCGATATGCTTGCCGAGGAACTCGCGCATCGCAGCACCGATCTCGCGGGCATGGGTCTCTAGTGCGAAGTGGCCGCTATCAACAAAACGGATGTCGGCGGAGGGGATGTCGCGTTTGAAGGCTTCGGCACCTGGCGGCACGAAGAAAGGATCGTTCTTGCCCCACACGGCCAGCACGGGCGGCTGGTGCTCGCGCAGATAAGCTTGGATCGCGCCGTACAGTGCCACGTTCGACTGATAGTCGAGCAACAGATCGAGTTGAATTTCGTCATTGCCCGGACGCGCGAGGTAGAAGTCGTCAAGGTTACGGCCGTCGGGCGACACCAAGCTCGGGTCGGCAACGCCGTGGGTGTACTGGAACAGGGTGGTCTGCGGCGCAAGGAAGCCGCGCAGCGCGTCACGGTTTTCCTGTGTCGGCTCTTTCCAGTACGCCTGCACGGGCGCGAAAGCGTCCGACACACCCTCAAGATAGGTGTTACCGTTCTGCGTAACAATCGCGGTGATCCGTTCGGGGTTCTTGACCGCCAAGCGGAAGCCTATCGGCGCGCCGTAATCGAACACGTAGATCGCGAACTCTTTCAGGCCAAGCACTTCGGTAAACCGGCCAATCACTTTGGTCAGGTTTTCGAAGGTATAGGTGAACTTATCTCGTGTCGGCTGCTCGGTCATGCCGAAGCCCGGCAGATCGGGGGCCACGACATGATAGCGATCCGCTAGTTCTGGGATCAGATTGCGGAACATATGGCTTGCACTGGGGAAACCGTGCAGCAGCAGCACAGTCGGGCGAGTTGGGCAGCCGGCTTCACGGTAGAAAAGTTTGAGGCCATCGACATCGACGGTATGAAAATGAACGGACATGACAGGTCTCCTTAAGATCCAGGACGCGAGAGAGGGTTCGCGGGTGCTCAGCTCGGCAGTCCGCGCCGCTTGCACCTATGAGGCAAGCCGGCCAGCCACTCCCCTGAACCTCTCGCGTTGCATTCGTCCGGCAGCGTCAGAGATAAATCGGTAAAGCTTGTATGCCGGCTCGCAACCGCATATGCGGTCTCGCCGTGCCTAGCCAGATAAACGACAGGAAGTTGGTTGTCCATCGCTTCTTGGCCGCAGATTTCTGCCAGAGGCTCATGTGCTTCGTTTTGACGCGTACTCATATCATTAATTTGCCCTTTTCCCAAGTCCATCACCACGCGAAATCGACAGCTGCAGCACTATACTTTTCTTCAGGCAGCCGCTGTAATGCTGCAGAGTTGGGTGAGTGCCTTTTCCACCAGCGTTTGTATTACGGCTATGGAAGAGCCCATAGTTGTGTTGTCTTCATTCTGCTCTCCGCTTCCATCCTGGAAACCCCAAAAACCAATGTCGGCCGCCTATCTATTTCTGCAGGGCTCCAGCAACGCATGCGCCGAAGTTCCCTACTTCGGCGAACCTTGCACCAAGGCCGAGCAGGCCGGTGTGACACCGGTGCGCGCCTAAAAAAGTGAGATCACCCTTCGAGGAGGCCTCTTCGCACTGCGACTGCCATGGCGTGCGCTCGATTATTTGCTCGGAGCTTATCCACGACGTTCTTGATGTGGAAATTGACGGTTGTCTCAGCGATCGATAGTAGATACGCGATTTGCTTGTTCCGATGTCCGTCCCGGATCAATGTCAGTACCTCTAGTTCACGAGGGGTGAGTTCGTCTGCACTGTAGTGTTCCGCCAGTCGACCTGCCACATCTGCCGGGATGTATCGCTGCCCGCCGTGAACTGAACGAATGACCTTCAATAACTCGTTCTTAGGAGCGCTTTTAAGCACATAGGCAGAAGCACCCGCACGAAGCGCGCGCTGGATGATCAAATCCCCATCGCAGGCAGTTAGCATAATAATGCGCGCGAGAGGGAATTCGCCGCGAATAGTGACCAGAGTATCCGTCCCGGTGGCGCCAGGGAGTCTCTGGTCCATGAGGGTAATATCGGGCTCGTGGACTCGAAATTCTTCCATCGCTTCGGTGTATGTCGTCGCTTGCGCGACCAGGGCCATATCGGTTTGAGAAGCTATGATCGTCTTGAGACCTTCCCGGAATACCGGATGATTTTCAACGACCAGAATCCGAATTGACTTTTGCAAAGCCATGACGTCGCCTTCTTGAAATTTTCTTTCTCTCTCTAGTTTTCACCGCTTCAGGCTATGCCTAATCCTCCATACTCATTGCGTCTTCTCTCGATCGGTCCACTCGCTTATGTACGCTGGACAGTTCCTGACTGCTATTCCGTTGTTTTCGCTAAAGGCAAAAAATTCACCGCTTCGCGATCCACCAGAACGACCTCCCCGAGATCAATGACGACTCGGCGCTTTTTCGGCCCCAGCACTTCTCTAAGCGTGTCCAGATTCTCCGCTTCAATCCGGCCAATCAAACGCAACGCCACACGATCTTCCCCACCGACAACTCGGTCGATCCTGCAGCTCATTGCAAATTTAAATTCGAGCCCTTCAATTCTCGCCGGTCTCGCTGCCCTATAGCCTGGATATCTGTGATTTACTGGCCTAGGGTTCGGCATTCTTTTTGTCCTTTTTCCAGCGGCGGCCCTTTGAGAGACGGCATCGCTCTACCTGAAGTACCGGTTGAGGCAATTCTTTGGACAGCCAGGATTCATCGACCGAAAAAATATCGCCGGAGCTCACGATCACCGATGACGTCGACATGGATAGACTGCGTTCCGCCGACACGCTCAAATTGCCGTTCATGCAGCTCTTTTAAAAGTGAGACCTGGGTGTCGGGCGGAAGCTCGCCAACTTCATCCAAGAAAATCGTCCCGCTGGCGTCCAGCTCGGTCGGCCAATCAGGTGCTGAGTCGCGCCTGTAAAAGCTCCCGCTTCATGGCCAAACAACTCCGAGAAGATCAGCGACGGTGCAAATGATAGGCCCACGCGGCATCCACGAGTACGACGCTCAGCTCTCGATATTTGTCGTTCGTCATGTCTGATCGACGGCTTCAGCGGGCACCTGTTGGTCGAAGAAACTTTCAATATGACTTGCAATGGCTTCGCCGTCCTCCTCCAATGCCGAGTGCCCGGTGTTCAGCATGTGGAGTTTTGCGTTGGGCAAGTCCTTCTGAAACGCCGCGGCTCCTTCAGGCCCGAAAAAGGGGTCGCCCTTGCCCCAGACAATCAGCGTCGGAGGCTGGTGGTCCCGGAAATATTGCTGCCAGTGTTCGTAGAGCGGCGGGTTGTTCCGGTAATCGTAGAACAGCTCCATATTGGCTGCCTGGTTTACCGGCCGGTCGATAAAAAGTTGATCCATATTCCAACTGTCCGGATTTAAAGCTTTGGGATCCCGTGTTCCCTCGACGTAGAAGAACTGGGTGATTCTTGGAGCATAGAAGGCGGAAATGGCGGCCTCAGTCTCCTTGTTGCGACCTTGCCATAGAGCCTGAAATGGAGCCCAGGCAGGCGTGAAGCCCTCTTCATAGGCGTTGGCGTTCTGAACGATCAGCGCCTGGACCCGTTCCGGGTGCTTAGCGGCTATGCGAAAACCAATCGGTCCTCCGTAGTCCTGAACGTAAAGGCTGTAGCGATCGAGCTTCAAAGCTTCCAGGAAGTGATCGGTGATTTCGGCCAAGTGGTCGAACGTGTATTTGAATTCCGCTGCCGGAGGCGTACTGGTGTTTCCAAAGCCCGGGTAGTCAGGAGCGACGAGATGAAAGCGATGGGACAATTTTGTGATCAGGTCGCGGAACATGAACGATGACGACGGATAGCCGTGCAATAAGACCAGTGTCGGCTTTTGAGGATTCCCAGCCTCACGGTAGAAGATCTCGACTCCGTCGACAGTGATATAGCGGTGTGATGTCATAGCAGACTCCGAGTAAGGTAACGCCGTTTCAGGATTGGTCCCGACCGTGCGTCCTTCTCATGAACCATTTGTCGCTGCACGGTCCAAAGTCTTACCCTTTCGAAGGCCACGCAGATGTTATTTCCGGCATTCGACAGGTCAGTTGGCGAACTTCTCCCGGATGTCGGGCCGCGTCCGACCGGTGGCCTGAAACACATGACGTCGTGTAAAAACGTGTCCCAAGCCTTGCCATGCGCGAGGATTGAACCTGGAGGATTGGCGGATGACGCAAGTGTTTACGTTACCCTCAGTTGTTAGTGCAGCCGCCGAATGCCAATTCGATCGAAGGTGCCCTCCCAACTGGTGGGGAACACTCGTCGTTGCCAGATGATCGATGGTGGGACAAACTGCTCGCCGAAGGAGAGGCCGCACCGAACGAGGTGATCGAAGATCTGCATCTGTTTGTCCATCGGGTGATCCAACGCAGTTTCGGGCGCAGAAGAGACTGCGATGCGGCTTTCATCGAGGACGTCACGCAGGATGCCACGCTACGTATTCTCAAAAGCCTGCCGAGCTTTAAGAGCGACAGCCGATTTACTACCTGGGCTGCATCGGTGGCTTTCAACGCCGCTTACTCTGAACTTAGGCGCGCTCACTGGAAGGACGTTCCGTTTGATGAGCTTCTGCAAACTGGCAAGAGTCGATCAGCAAGCCGACATGTACCAGCTACGGCTGCGACCGACATCGAAGGTGATGCCACGCGGGAGAAAGTATTTGCCGCGTTGAAAGAGGCCCTGGAAAATGATTTGACCGAAAAGCAGAAGTTCGCGATAGAAGCCGCCTTGGCGAAAGTGCCCTTTTTGGAGGTTGCTCGTCACCTGAACACGAATTCGAATGCGCTATACAAATTGGTCCATGATGCCCGAAAAAAACTCAAGCGGGCCTTGCTCGCGAAAGGAATTACCGAGGAGGAGGTAAGATCCGTCTTAGCAGCATAGTCTTCCAACGGGCTGAACACTTGATGAACATTCCTGATGACAGTCTGCGCAAGTTACTCGCTTGGACGGTTGACACCGCCGAGGAGGAGTTGAACTGCCTGGAGACCAGGGCGATTGTGCACCGCTACGTCGAGTTTCGGCTTGCTGGAACAGGCCCGCTTCCCGACGACTTGAAGGGCGTCGAGCAGCACCTGCGCGTTTGTCAGGATTGTTCCGAGGTAATCCAAGCGGTCATTGCATTGCTAGATGATCCCGAGGCAATTGAACCTCCCACACGATAAAGTTCGGGAGTCCCGGTCTGCCGCAGAGCCTGAATCCAAAGTCGCGCAAAAGGCCCATCGCGATAACCTGCTTCCGCAATAGGCGATTTGCGAGTCGTTCAACTGCGGACAAGTGAACTCTGCCAATTACTCGCGAGTAGTCACGAATGGCTTATCAATCGACCGCGGAACGGTTTCGCGTGCACACGGCTCGTAGGTCGGGAGCCTCATCGCCGTCGAGCCAACCTGGATTCCGAGATCCCAAGTTTGCGGATGCTCAAGCGGAGATCCTCGAACAAATTATCCAAGCTTGTCTCCCATCGTGAATCCCAGACCTGTTATTTCACAGCAGCCGAACTTCCCGCCGCAACCAGCGCAGCCGCCGGGCAGCTTCGGGCGTCATACCAAGACTTTCTTTATGCCTGCTTTCGGCGTCGATATAACTCGCAATTTCCGCATCGATTTCGGCGCTGGCACGCTGGCGGTTCAACAGCGCTTTAACTCCCGATCGAAGTAAGCGTCCAGGGTTGACCGTTTGTTCACATCGAATGAAGTGAGTCTGGGCGTGGAAATCGGCTACTTTCCAAGACGCCAGCCATAGATAGTTTTGAGTTCGGCAATTCGCGCTTCTGTATCTGCGGCAATGCAGGCGGAATATGTCGTTGGCCCGCCGGAGCCGCCACCGTATAAACCTCGTTCAATATCACAATTGGCGTCTCGATAGCGAATCCATAGGCGCTCGGCCGCGACCAGTTGATCCCGTTCTGCTGTAGTTAGAATCCGGCTGATCTGCGCGTAAACGCGATTGAGGTTCTTGTTGGCATTTTCCGATGCAGCGATGAAGCATCCTGTTTCGTCCGCGTTCGAACCAACGTTCTGACATGGAGCATGCAGCGCATTCATGTGCTGTGCTCTCCCAGACGGCATAAATCCCAATGAGAGCATCGTCACCATGCAACGAAATTCCTGACGATCGGGGCCATCGTAAATGAATCATCGCAAATCGGTATCACCGACGCTGCTAATCGGGGCCCGATTCAAATAGGCAAACTGATGGGACATTCGTCAGGCTCAAACTGACGCACCGGTGCGTACTTTCCGGGTCCAGATGGCAGGAGGTTCCACGGCAACAGTTCAGTGATGCGGTTCACTGGATGGTCCGCGATGCGCGTGAGCACATGGCGGAGATAAGCTTCCGGATCGAGGTCATTCAACTTCGCCGAACTAATCAGACTATAGATTGCCGCAGCGCGTTCGCCGCCGGAGTCGGAACCGGCAAACAGATAATTCTTGCGTCCAAGCGCTATCACGCATTCATTCTGCCCATATCGGGCAGGAAGTTGAAATTCACTATCGTTGGCACCCGTTTTACGGCCGACGATTGCGGGTGCAGCACACTGAACAGCGCGCTAGCGGCCGGGTTATCCATGTCGAAGTGGCGCCCGGCACCGTAACAGTATTGCCAGACTGGATGGTTGACGCCAGCGTCTGTGCCGGTATGGCCATCGGCGCACCACGCGTCTCGGTGGACGCCCTCAGGGAATTGCGTCGGCTACTCCTGCAGCGCGGATTTCGGCGAAGCTTCTGTAATGACTCACCAGTCGTCCAGGAGAACGATGGCCGCAGCAATGTCAGACTTACGCGACACTCTCTTTAGCGTGTTTTGCATCCAGTCATGGAATCGCGCAAGCAGCGATCGCGAACGAGCCTCGCGTACCTGCTTGCGTTCATCGGGTGAACGACCTCGGATCTCACTCTGAATCGCATACATTTCAGCAATGCGCTCCATGGCTTCTCCGGCCGACGGCGAAGCATGCGCCTGTTGAATGTCGAAGAACTTGCGGCGAACATGCGCCCAGCATGCTGTTTCGCGCACACGCCCACTGTCGTATAAGCGATTGAAACCTGCATACGGTTGGACGGGTTGGTTCGAATGTCCACAGGCTGGCCTGGGCTCGGTGAACGCCTTCAGTGCTAGGGTCCCGAACTTTGGTCTCTGGTCAGGAGCTTGGGTTCCTGGCAAGCCCATCGGTTCTCCTTAACGCCTGACGCAATGAGATATCGATGGCCAGTTTAGAGCGCTGCGGGACGGCTAAAAACAGCACACAATGCGCGGTACCGAACCTAGTAAATTGCACTTAGTAATTCAAGGGCGCATCGAAGGACAGAGGTCCGCTACTGATAGCTCGAAATCACAATTGCCATCGAAATTTGCCATCGAAAGCAGCGATCGATCTATTCGCGGATCACTGCTGCGGCCGCGGGAACTTCAGCCCCGGAATTGTCTTCTAAGCAGGTTGTAAAGTGCTGAGGCTTTCAGAGCGTAAGGTCAGCTCGATTGCCAAGAGCTTGCGCAACCGCAGAGGCCAACACCGCGCTTGTAAATGGTTTCGGGATCGAGCGGGGCAGCCGCTTTACCCGGGGATTTGCGCTCATGTAAATGACCGTACCGCCCAGTGACGTTTCGATCAGCCTCAAAACCATTCATCGACCCCATGAGACTCACGTCCATCAAAATGACATCAGGCTGCAGCGCTTCTGCTAAGCGAACTGCTTTCTCTCCTTAGTTGGTCATCCCAATGACTTCATGACCTAATCCCAGTAATTGTTTGAATGTGTAAAGTGCCTCGTGATCGGGTGATCACAGTGATGTGACCCCGAGAAGACTTATATGCTCACCACCCACTATGTGGGTTTAGACATCCACAAGAAGACAATCAGCTTTTGGGTTCGTCAATCGGACGGCACGATTTTGCGGGAAGGCACAGTTGCTGCAAATTGCCAGGCGTTGGAGAGTGGCCTCCTCGGACACCTCAGCCATGGGTCGCCGGCATGGAAGCGACAATGTTTACCGGTTGGGTTTACGATCACTCGCTGCAGTATTCGGCTCAGGTGAAGGTGGCTCATCCAGCAATGCTAAAAGCGATCTCGGCCGGTAAGAAAAAGAATGATCACGTGGATGCCCAAAAATATCCGACCTGCTGCGGTGCAAGTACTTTCCGGAGTGCCACGTGGTTTCGCGTGAGATTCGAGACCGAAGACGAGTCTTGCGATATCGCCCGAGGTTGGCGATCCACGCCGGTTCCCCAATACAGATCATTATGGCAGCTACTGCGGTGCGGCTCCTGTAGAGAGGGGAAGCGGTCAAAACTCCCGCATGCAGATCAATCCGGGCGGTAATCGTCGCTTGAATTGGGCCCTACACGTCATTGCCATTGTGCGACTTCGAGTGGATGGCGGCCGTTCTAAGCAATTCGTAGAAAGGCTAACGAGTAAGGGAAAAACTCAACGTGCCGCTTTACGTTTACTCAAGACCTACATTGCGCGAGAGCTATTCAGGAGCATGCGCCAGTCTGATCCTTCGTCCCCCTGTGAGTCTTGACATTCATATACCAGGTTCTGGCTCTGTGCCATACAGAGCCCCCGCTGAGAAGCTAAACGCGTAACGACTCGGCTCCTTCGAAGACTAAAGGCAACCAGAGCCGCCAGCGGCTTCATGGGGGACCTCCGTCTCCCTTGACAAATACTTATCATGAATGTCCGAGAATGTCTTCCGCAGTAAGAAATTCGTCTTCGACACTAAGAATCCGTGTTCTCGCCATTTTCTGCTGCTTCGCCTTATTGATGCGTTGAGGGCAAAAGATCACGCATGCTTTAAGCGCAATCGATTTTACGTTCGCTGCCGGATTCCGGGTGCCTACTTGCTAACCGCCGTCGAAGCTGCGTGTTCTAAATCAAACCGGCGCAGGAATGAAGAAAACGAGCAGAACCGTGATCACAAGTAAACCAGCAGCTGCCAGTTTGCCTGTTCGATGTATGATCGTGCCGGAATGCTCAAACGAACTCTCGCTTTCCTGTCGATCTTCTCCTTTCTCGCTGCGGCACAGGAATTCGACACGGCAATTGTGAATGGTCGAGTCCTGGATCCTGAGTCTGGTCTTGATGCGATCCGCAGCGTTGGCATCCAAGGCGGCCGGATTGCGGCCATTTCAGACGGTACTCTCCACGGCAAAACAGTCATCAATGCGAAAGGCTTGGTCGTCACGGCCGGTTTTATCGACTTGCATTCGCACGGGCAGACACCGGAGAACTATCGCTTCAAAGCGCGTGACGGTGTCACTACAGCGCTCGAACTGGAGGTGGGTGTATGGCCTGTGCCACCTTGGTATGCGGCCCGGACCGGTAAGGCACTGATCAACTTCGGGGCCAGTAGCGGCCATATTCCTGCCAGCATGGCGGTCTTGCATGACTCGGGCACGTTACTGCCTCGCGACGAAGCGGCTCACCGTTCACCAACAGCGGCTGAGCAACGCCAGATTCTGGCGCATATCAAGCAAGGTCTGGACGATGGTGCACTGGGTGTCGGGATGGGCATCGCCTATGTCCCCAAAGACACGCGCGAGCAGATTCTAGAGGTTTTCCGGATAGCCGCGGCTCACCAGCAACCCTGTTTTGTTCACGTGCGCAACGGAGGGCCTGTGGAGCCCGGAATCGTGGACGCGGTGCAAGAGGTTCTGGCCGATGCCGCTGTTACACGAGCGCCTCTCCATATCGTTCACATCACGAGTATGGCGCTCGGCCAAACACCGCTCGCTTTAGACATGATCCGAAGCGCGCGCGAGCACGGCTTAGATGTCACTACCGAAGCTTACCCTTATACAGCAGGGATGACCGATATCTCCTCAGCCGTTTTCGATGCTGGCTGGCAGGCGCACCAGGGCGATATCACATATCACGATCTACAATGGGCCGCTACGGGAGAGCGACTTACTGCCGAGAGCTTTGGACGGTATCGACGACAAGGCGGCATGGTCGCGATCCATAGTATTCCGGAGGCTATGGTTAAGCTTGCGATGCAGGATCCGGCCGTCATGATTGCGAGCGACGGGATTCTCGAGAACGGGAAAGGCCACCCCCGGGCTGCCGGATGTTATGCCCGCGTGCTGGGCCGCTATGTCCGAGAGCAGCATGCACTGTCGTTAATGGATGCGGTTCGCAAGATGACTTTGCAACCGGCCGAACGGCTAGGCTTACAAAATAAGGGTCGTCTCCGAATAGGCGCGGATGCCGACGTGACGATCTTCGATCCTGCGCGCGTTACCGACCGCGCCACCTTTGAAGAACCGGCGCAGTATTCCGAAGCCATACTCCACGTATTGGTGAATGGAGTTCTGGTTGTAAAGGATGGCGTGCTGGACGACAAAGTAAAGCCGGGACTCGGGGTTAGGCGCTAACACCTGAAGGTGCAATCCCCGGGGCCCGGCGTTCGCGATTTGCAAGTGACCTACAGGACTGCGCTTACAACGCGCCTGCCACATCCTTCCATTCCCTCTTGCGCATTTTCCGATATGTTCTGAAAACCTATGCTGCATAGGAATGTGTTTACTGCACCCGGATGAATCAGATATTTAACGCCGCCTTTTACCGATATGCGGCTGGCCAAGGCGCCCAATGCGGTATGGCTCAGTGAGTCAAGCGAGCTACACTCCGCTACATAGTCAAGAAGGACTGCGCTGCCTCTCGGCAGAGACGCGATGTAGCTCAGCGTTGCGATAACAGTGTGAACCGTGGAGTACCTGACGCCGCCGAGCCACACCACAAGACTCGGTTTTGATTTGTTGAAGTCAGCTCTTTCAAGCGCCGTCTCCAGCGCTTCACTCGAGAACTGCGTCGGAATGAATGTTGTCGACGCGTCGGCAGGCGGCTGTTCAGCCACAGCAAATACTTCGAACCTCTCATCCGGCGACTTGTCGAAATCGTCCTCTGGTCGCGGCCCGATCACGACGCACTGGCGCACGCCTCGGGCAGCTGCGGCAGCTAGCGCGCTCTTGATGAAGTTAGTGGCATTCATAGCCGCGCATCTACTTGACTGCTCGGGCACTCCGTCTATTTAGCAAGTCCGTAAGCATGACGAGCCCCGCCTGGATTTCTGCCGCTCCTCAGACGTCATCTGTTCCCAACGTTCTCTCATGCGCCACCGTCAAAGCCGCAGTTGCGAATAACGCGGTCTGCAAGATCCTCACCATAGGGAAACTATTCACGTCCTTATCCTCGATCCTTATAAAACTCGTTGTAGATAGCTCGCAAACGGCGCCGTTGTCCGGTAATTCGCTGCGCGCGTAAGCCGCCTCGGCACTTTCATCAGGCAACGGCAGCAATTTTTCCGCTTCGATATGTTCGCCATCCTCTGTGACAAGATTCGAATCGCTCCAAACACCGCGCGACGTTTTCTCCGAATCAAGTAAATCACCCTATACCGGGCGACACAAAACAGCCAGGCACCCACATTTTCACCGGCGTCATCGACCTCCAATCGTTTACCAGTTCATATAAAACACCTCCTGGAACCACGTCTTCAGCGTTCCCATCGTCATGGAATGTGCTTGCGGGTGACTTACGCAAAGGCGCTTGTTGCCGCAAGCGGTGCAGAGATCTGCCGGTTCTGATCGGTCGTGACCCGATTGGCGCTCAACGCCTGCTCCATCTATTTAGGTTGACGGATGAGTGTCCGAAATATTGTGAGGGCACGGCTGTTTATCTGTACAGAACTCATCCCCAAATTCCCGTATTCGAAGGTTTAAGAGAAGCTGATTGCCGTCGAGATCATCGACTCCCAAACGTGGATAGCCCAAGAACCCTCGTTGTAGGCTATGCCTTGGCCCCGAGTTCTGCGCGTAGTGCACCCAATCCCGCAGCAAGCGGGGGTCTCCGGCTCAACGCTTAGGGAAATCAAATTTTCCCTTGCCAATCTTCTCCAGGGCCAGGTTGTTGGCCGAAACGAGAGCGCACCCTTGCCGGTCAATCTCTGCGATTTGCGCTCTGCCTTCCTCAGCACAGCGCCACGGGCTCGTAAGGCCAAGCAGGTTCAGTAGAAAACAGCCGAAGTCTGATGCTCTTCGAAGATGAACACATCTACTTGGGCGTGCCGACAGTAACCAGCGATGGCTGGCGTGCGGCAACCGCTGTGTGGTCACTTTCCCTAATGAGTATTGATATGTTGGTCGGTTCAGAAAGGCGGGCTTTCAGCGTGAAGTTAAGACATTTTGTTTCGCCTGTGCAGCCAACGATTGCGTGTCAGTCTCCTTTCCATGTCGCGCCTTCACCCATTCCGCAAACAATGAAGGCGACCCTATTCGGTCTAAGTGCTCGTTCTATCCTGGGCGTCTTCCTCCTGGCTCTGGTATCGAGCATCTCTCCCGCTGCACAAGCTCAGACCTCCAAGGCAACGCAGCCCGACTACAGCCAGGTAAGTGACTTTCTTGACGGCCGCCGTACTCTTCTCGCCATCAATGACCTGACCATTGGTGGCTTGGTGCTGCCTACCAGTGACGGCACCAAGATCGACGAGAAGAACTTGTACACGCTACCTGGTTATGATCCGAAACTCAAAAACCCGGCCGAGATATTCGCTCGGATGTTCAACACGCCGATAGACACGTTAGTCTACGTGCAGGGCTCGACCATCTACGCCGTCGATCCGGTATCCAAGAACTCAACATCGCTTGCCTTAAATCTGCTCCCAGACGAGTTCAGTGAGGCACTCATCGCAGTCGGCGATTTCAGGGGCGATGGATTCAGTGAAGTCGTGCTTGCATTGAAATCCGAAATGCGGATCATTAGTGCCGTCAACCCCTTCGATTTTTCAAAAGGCTTGCAGTCCGGGCCGGTTTTCAAACCCGCTTTCTACAAAAGCAGCGATTCCAAAACGGCAATTGCAGTAGGGGATTTCCGCGGAGACGGACGGCGCGAGATTGCGCTTGCCCTTGAGCTCAAAACATTCCCGGGGATAATCCGCGTGCAGGCCCTTAGCGTTGATCCAAAGACTCTCCAATTTGAACTGAGGAATAACGAAAGCAACAATTTCTCTGATGCTCACGTTACCGGCGTGAGCGCCGCCGCTGGGAAATTTGGGAGCACTTCCCACGACCAGCTGGTGCTCGCCTACTACAATGAGAGACTTAGACAGCTACAAATCAAGTCCTTCGATTTCGATAGCGCTCTTAGACCCATCCTGAAACACCATGTCGTTGCCGATCTGCCGGCCGGCGGCGAAGTGATTCTAAACAAGGGGCGCTTCGATCCAAGTTCGCCTTACGATCAACTTGCGATGAAATACAACCTCGGCCGCGATAATGTGCGCCTTGGGGTTATCAGCTTCGACAACGCTCTGAGATTCCGGCTGCCTCAATTGACTGTCGCTCCTGTTTTCTGTAGTACGCCAGGCCTAGCGGTCGGGAATTTCAGCCGTACAGAGGCTGTCCCTCAGGATCCATCTAAAACTCAAGCCAGTTTCAGGCTCCAATTAGCCATCCAAACCGATAATTGCGCGGGGAGAGACATGGGGCTGAATATCTTCAACGTTAATCCGCCCGGCGCCCCATCAGAGGATTTCATCGTCGAACGCCAATCCGCATTCAGTAAAACCACCAACGATCCCACCTGGTTGAAGTATCTGAATGCGCCAATTGTAGCGGGCGATGTACAAGGCCGTTCTTTTATTCTTGGGGATCCATCCAAGGTTGTCCTCGAGGATACTGATCAACCTTCCGTGATCACGGCAATGCCTCCGATGCACGTCGATTTTATTTCCCCAGTAGGAGGCGGCGACCCCGTCGTTCTGAATCTGAGCGCGATTCCAGATGGTTTCCGCACGCTCTACGAAACAACCTCATCCGAAGAAAAAGAATCGACCACAACCAACACGACCAGTTGGAGCTTTGGAGCGCAACAAAAAGTCTCGGCCGAATTGGAAATCGGCGATGTTGAAGGAGGATTCGGCGCAAAAGCAAGCACGGCTGTGAGAGCTGCGCAGGATTTGAAAGGAATAGCCGAGAAGGAGCACGGAAGTTATGAAGCGAATAAGTTCAGCGTCCATTTGAAAACGGGATTCTCCGATCACGTCTGGTTCACCTCAACCCGATTCAATCTCTACGTATATCCCGTGATAGGCAGGAAGGTCTGCCCGTCCGACAAACCAAACTGCATGGAAATTGAAAAGGTGCCTCTCACAATTCAGTACTCGGCGCCGGATTTCACATCGTACGAGCATGTCGACGGAAAGCTCCTCCCCTGGTATCAGCCCGTTTGGGAACCTGGGAATATACTTTCGTACCCGACTAGCTACACACAACTCCAGCAAGCCATACCCACGGTAGATAAACTCTCTGCGGATCACACCTGGAGTACAGATGGCAGCACTCTTACCGAAGAGACCAGTTGGACCAAAGAAACAACGGACGGTTCCAGTGCGAGCTTGGATCAGAACTATTCCTTCGAACACGATGTTTCTGTTGTAGGAGCATGTTGCGGGCGTCTCGTCAGCGGCACGGTTTCAGCGGAGCTGAACCTGAGCGGGAGCTTCGGTTTCACTAACCTGAATAAATCTGTGGCGACTGTCGGAAAGTCCACGGGCATCGGAGTGGAGAAGCCCGGAACTTTCCTGACTCCGGAAAATTACAACTACGCTGTCACACCCTTTATCTTCGGCCAGCCGAAACCAGCCAATTTGGTTGACAAAGTTCCGCTCGACGGCGACATCGATACCGCCGGCATTCTACGGACGGCGTTTGTCGCCGATGTTGCCAGAAATCACGGCGGCAGTTGGTGGAAACGCGTGTATTCGAATGCACCCGATGTGGCTCTGAATCATCCATCGCGCTGGTCAATCGAATCCTTGGGTTTAGAAAATCCAGTTCCGTCGAATTGCCGTTCGGTGGGATCCAAAGAAAGTACGATGGACTGCGCGATTTTGAATCCGAGTTTCCCAAACAGGCCATGGGACAGTTTGTTTCACATTATGCGTGGGTTCTTCATTTCCAGTGCGTTGAACCCTGGCAACGGGCCGCAACTGACGACGGCGAAGGCCGGCGACAAACTCACGTTGAAGGCTCGTGTTTACAACTACAGCCGGGCGGCTATGGCCGCGGACACCGAAGTGCACGTCCGGTTTTACGTTCAGCCGGTGGACAACTTCAAATCAGCGCTGGGCGACAGCAGGCTTATCAATGACCAGGACGTCGTGCTTTCGCCCATTCCGCCGGCTAGCAGTGATGCTGGTGCCCCGGCGAATTGGGTATTCGCCAGCACAACCTTCGATACAAGGCCGTACGAAAATCAGTACCTTACGTTTTGGGTTGTGGTCTGGCTGCAGTCGCCCGATGGCCAACTTGTAAAAGAGACATCAAGCCATGGTCTGACGCGGATCCCGGGCACGTTGAACTCGATCGCCGACGTTGAGACGGAGCAGTACAGCAACAATGTCGGGTTCTACAACTCGGAGTTCTATGTGTTTCCGAAAACTTCCGTTCAGGCAACGTCATTGTTCAACCAGGAGCCTGCATCCATTGAGATGGATCCGCTCCAATTCTCGCGTCGAAATGCAAATCGAGGTCAGGTGATTACCGTCTCAACTGCATTGAGCGCCGAGACCGCCAGTGCCTTAGGTCTCACAGCAATCTTTTATGATGGTGACCCGCAGGCAGGCGGTGAAGCCTTCGGGCTCGAGCACGCACCTTACATTCCGGAAAACGGATTGTACGAAGTTGAGGCACCCTACTTTGCAAAAGTCTGCGGTAAACACGATATTTTCGTCGTCGTGCATCCAGGGGGTTCGAACGAGGTCTCTCGAAGATCTTCGTTAACCGTGAAATGCAAAGACGAGTCGACGTCAGCTCCGTAGAGGTTAAGCCGCTGATGCAGGATATGCACAAGGTGCTACCCTGCCCGTCTCACGCGACTGATCCAGGGTTGTACCTCCGATTGTGCGGCTCAATTTTCTATGAGGAGACACGCTCAAGTGATTTACGCCGAACCGTTATCCTACGCTGTGCTTTCTGCGCCTGCTCTGGTAGCCGCATGGCTTCGGGCACCACCCGGCTTCCTCGCTCGACCCGCTCACGGCCTTGCGATAGGCGTGAGTTGTCGGTGGTTGATCCAGACACGCCCACTCCGATGAGCAGAGTGCGCGCTACCAAGACTGATGCACGAAGAGAGGTGAAGGGTGAAACGATGACAGGCAGATATAGCTTTCAACGGCCGTTCTGTTTCAATTGCTCATCTATTCTATTAATCTCTGCCGATCGACTCACGGCTAAGACCCGCCCCGATCACCTTGCTTTGTAACCCTGATAGTATTTACAAACGCCCGTGCGGATTCGGGGAAAGGATCAAGCTTATTCTATGTTGAAGTACAAGTTCAGTGTCGGCAGAACTTGCCACGCACCCAGCGGGCTGTTTGGCCGCGGGTTAATCTTCGTGATCATCGCTACTTTGTTCTCGCTTGGAATAGTCTGGGCGCAGAGTACGACGGCGACCCTCAACGGAACTGTCACAGATAGCGCTGGCGCAATCATAGTAGACGCGCAGGTGACCATCACCAACCAGGCAACCAACCAGGAGGTGCAGACCCGCACCGGTGGCGACGGCTCCTATTCCATGCCAGGGCTGGCCAGCGGAACCTACCAGGTGTCCGTCAGTAAGACCGGGTTCTCCACCCTTCTAGAAAAGGACGTCTTTCTCGGGCCCACGGTGGTGCGTACGCTAAACAGCACGCTTGCTATAGGCCAGGTGACCGAACAGGTGACGGTCGAGTCGACGATGGATCAGGTTCAGACCAGCACCGGGGAGGTCTCGAACTCCGTTGCGCAACAGCAGGTGGAAACGCTGCCGCTGAACGGAAGAAATTATCAAAGTCTTTCGGCGCTGATGCCGGGAGTAGTAAATACGGGACAAGGGAGTGCGCAGGGCCAGGGCGGGTTTGGAACCGGGAACACTATGTCCATCAACGGCATGGGACTCAGCGGCACGCTTTATGAGTTAGATGGCGTCTGGAACATGAACACCGGCAACATGACGCAGACCACCATCCTACCCAACCCCGACAGCATCCAGGAGGTCCGGACCCTTCAAAACAACATCAGCCCGAAATACACGTTGCTAGGCGCTTCGGTCGTACTCGTTCAGACTCGCAGCGGCACTCACGATTTCCACGGAACGGCTTGGGAGTATTTCCGCAACACGGACCTGAACACCCGGAACTTCTTCAGCCCCAATGTCCTCCCTTACCACCAGAATATTTTCGGCGGCACTCTAGGTGGCCCGCTCTTCATCCCCAAATTGTTGAATAAGGATCGGAACAAGCTGTTCTTTTTCCTTAGTGAGCAAGGCGTAAAACAAAGCGAAGGCAGCACACAGACCGGAATCACCCCGACCGCCAGTCAGCGGGCCGGAATCTTCTCGGATCCCATTACGGATCCGACCACCGGGCAACTCTTTGCGAACAATGTAATTCCAACCCCGCGCATCAACCCAAACTCCCTCGCTTTTTTGAATGGGACCGCAAATCTTCCCAACTACAACGCCGGCGGGAACAACTACATCAACACAAATCCGCAGGTGATTAATCAGCTCGATTCACAGGGCAAAGTCGATTACAACGTAAACGACAAAATCCACCTGATGGGCGAATACTTTGACCTCAGGCAAGGAGAGAATCTTCCATCTCAAGAGTGGCTTGGGTCGCCGTTCACTACCAGTACGCAGTCTTTTGAGACTCGCAGTAAGCTGATTGAACTGCAAGGTACAGTTATCATTTCCCCTCGGATGGTCAACCAGCTCTCGTTGGGGGCCAACATATATGTGGTCGATCTAGGCACAAACGGTCTGGTCTATCAAAACCAGCTTCCAGATTTCCACGAGACGCTGCCCTATAGCGGTTTCCTTTCGGACCGGCTCCCGAACGTTGGTTTTTCCGGTGGCTATGCCTCACTCGGGGTTGTGCAGTCCCAACCTCTCATTCACGCTTCGGACCTTGAGTCGACCCTGACCGATGACTGGAGCTGGGTAAAGGGGAAACACACCCTTGAAGCAGGAATCAACTGGGTTAATAGCACGAAGCGGCAGAACAAGTACACTCAGAGCAACGGAACCTGGAGTTTCACCGGGCGTTTTACCGGAGACCCAATCGCTGATTATCTGCTCGGAGATGCGGCGCAGTTTTATCAGGACAGCACCGAACGCCGTCCCTACATCCACGGCAAAATCATAGCTCCTTATATTCAAGACACCTGGAAAGTCTCCCAACGGGTCACGCTTAACTACGGGCTGCGCTTCAGCTATATGCCTATGCCATACGCGCAAAACATGTTCGAGTCCGAGTTCAATCCGGCAACTTACAATCCCGCTCAGGCTCCGGTTGTAAACGCTAATGGCACGGTCACTCCGACAGCGAATTATAATCCTCTGAACGGCATCATCATTAATGGTGCAAATGGAGTTCCGCGGAACTTCAGTACTGGCAAAAACACTTACTGGGACCCAACTGTCGGCTTTGCTTGGGACGTCTTTGGTGACGGAAAAACCGCCGTTCGCGGCGGCTTCGGGATGGCGGAATCGCGCGTATTTACCGGAGTGGACTGCACGTATAACTGTGCCAGCAACTATCCATATGTTCAGTCGATCACGCTCATTAACCCGCAATTTCCCAATCCCATCGGAACCGGCCAGGCAAGTCCTCCTTCTGCCCCAAATATCTCTTCTACCCAGCTCTCGGCAAATACGGCAGCCACCGTTTACTCTTACAGTCTGACAGTCGAACGTCAGTTCGCGGGATGGCTGGCTTCGGTCGGCTTCGTAGGAGACCATACCAGTAATCTCCCAATTGGGTTGGACATCAATCAGCCTGGACCGACCGGTGGCTTCGACTACAATCCCTCGATCAATACGGGCACATATGCCTACGTATACGGCCAATATCCCGGCTTGGGAAGCCTGAGCACCAACGAAACCATAGGCAGGGCGAACTGGAATGGATTGGTGGCCTCGGTGCGGCACTCCACTGGTCATGGAATATTCTTTACGGGATCCTATACCTACTCTCACGGCCTATCGAATTCGTTTTCTCAAAGTTTCTTCGGCGGCGGTAGTGTGCAAGATACGCGTAACCCCAATCTCGACTATGGCAATTCTGCGATCAACGTGAAGCAGGTGCTTGCCCTGAGTTATATCTGGGAGATTCCGTTCCTGAAAAACAAACAGGGCTGGGAGGGCACGTTGCTTGGAGGTTGGAAGTATTCGGGCATTACCGCCATCCAGAGCGGAATCTCTCTTACCCCAGGACTGAGCCTCACCAACCAGGGTTTGGCTACTCGGCCTGACGCAAGCGGTCTGCCGCTCACTTATCCCAAGAGTGCGGCGGAGTGGTTCAACACAGCGGCCTTTGCCGCTCCCGGATACGGGTCTTTTGGGACGGCTGCCAATGGCAGCATCACTGGCCCGGGCCTAGTGACGTTCGACATGGCGCTTTATAAGGATTTCCGGTTCAAAGAGCATCAACTTTTTGAACTCCGCGGCGAGTTGTTCAACATCTTCAACCACACGAATTTCAGCTCCGTCCAGACAAGTTTTGGAGCATCGAATTTCGGCCAGGTGACAAGCGCTCTCGACCCGCGTATCGTCGAGTTCGCTCTTCGTTATCATTTCTAGTCACTTTGCTAACCCAATCCCCACGTTCACACCGTTGTTAGACTGGCGGTGATGAACGTGGGGGTTTTCTGCCTCGCAGCTGCTGCGTCAATCGTCCCGCTCTTTGGGTGCCAACTCTCCGCCGCCGAACAGCAAGCCTACGGTAAAGCAACTTCTTCCAACCTGCCGCTTTCCGAACGCCGGAACGCCTTTGAGCAATCTATTCATGCCTGTCCGGAAGACGTTCAAATGTACACGGAATTGGCATCTCTCCTCGTCGCTAACCGCGACTTCGCGAACGCGCTTTCCTGGATTGATAAAGGGCTCGCTCATGCGCCCGAAGACGCGACTTTGAATCTCCGCAAAGGCGAGGCCTTAGTTGGCTTAGGCCAGGGAAAAGAAGCCCTGCAAGCGCTCAGCAAGACACCGCTAACAGGCGAATCGCAGCTCTTCCGCGGTCTGGCTTCGCAACTGATAGAGAATCATCGCGCGGCACGGGACTGCTTCTTCGACGCATGGAAGCGTGGTAACGAAGACCCCTATGTTCTGTACTCTCTCATTCGCGAGGACAGGAACATCGGCGACAAAACAGCAGGCCTCGATCATTTCGAGATCATGCTGGCCCGCTTTCCCAATTCGGCTTGGATACACATCCTTCTTGGAGACGCTAGCTTCCAGATCGGCCGGGAGGAGGATGCAAAAAAGGAATACCTGGCGGCCGTACAGCTCGCGCCCGATTTATTCGAGCCCAATTTCCGCCTCGCTTACATCGCCTTCGAAGCGGGAGAATACACTTCTGCTGAGCAATACTATCGGCGCGCGCTCGCCGCAAAACCTCACCACACGGAGGCCAATGTTTACCTGGGAGAAGCCTTGCGCCGTGAAGGCCGCATTCCGGAGGCCGCCGAGCAACTGCGACACGCCATTGAAGTAGATCCAGAGGCGATGTTGGCCTACGATTCTCTAGCAAAGTCACTGTCCGACGCTGGACGACTGCAAGAAGCGGCGGACGTTCTCTTCACTGCCGAGAACAAGTTCCCGGACGATTCTTCCTTTCCCGCCGTGCGTGCGCGCCTACTCAACCGTCTGGGCAGAACCAAAGAAGCGGGCCAGGAGGCTAACCGGGCGACACAGATCATCGCGAAAAAGAACCGCGAGGCGTTGATCCACCAATGACGGCCACGCAGCGAAGGACCAGCTCGCCCCAAAGGGGAAGCGCTGTTGCACGAAATTTGTTCTCTTCTTATTTGCTGTGCTCGTGTCTCGCCTATTGCGCTTCGGATAAATTTCAGAACTTAGCACATTGCATCGATCAAAAGGACCGGGTTTGCGTTTCGGCCTATCTCAAGGACGCGCCTTCCAATCCCTCGCCCGAATATCTCGCTGTGGCTGCCCGCGCTTATATGCTCTTGGGGCAAAATCAGGAAGCCATCAAATCGATCGGCCACGCTGTCGAACTGAAACCCAAGAGCTACGACTATCTGATGGAGCAGGGGTGGCTATACCAGCGCTCCGGCGATCAGGTTTCCGCCATTCGTTCGTTCTTGTTGGCCGCGCAGATTGATCCGTCGAAGCTGGCCGTGTTCTACGAGCTGGGAATGAGCTTCTTTCTTGCTCAGGAGTATGACCGCTCAGTACGCCACTTCGAACATGTCCTTCAACTCGATCCAAAATACGACAGGGCGGAATTCATGTTGGGTGTGGTGGAGATCTGGCGGGGGCGCCTCGATGAGGCCAAGGTACATTTCATTAACGCTCTTAAGCTTCAACCCCACAATCCGGATTACCTGCTGCATTACGGAGTGCTGCTTGCCCGGATGGTCGAACCCGATCTGGCCCTTACCGAGATGCTCGAAGCGGAAAAACTCGACCGTTCGAATCCACTCACTCACTATCAGATCGGAAAGCGCTATCGGGAGCTAAGAAAGTTGCCCGAAGCACGGCAAGAGCTCGAGGACGCTGTTCGTTTGCGCCCAACCTTAGCCCCCGCTTTTTATCAACTGGGTTCCGTCTGCCAGCAATTAGGCGAGCAGCAGCGCGCGCATGAAGCTTTCAGGCAATTTGAAATCCTGACTCAACAGGAAAAAACGGCCAAGCAAGATCCCATTGACGCAAATCTCGAAGAATAGCCGTGAGCCCCAAGTCTCTCACACTATTCGTTGATCAATATCCAGAAGATGCCGCGCTAAAGCTTCGGGCGCGGAGAGAAAGGGTGAATGACTCGTAGCCATTGAATAGACCGCATCGCATGTGGACTCTGTGTACATCCATCGCTGCACATCAGGACTCAGCGCTTTGTCTTGCAGGCATTCAATGAAAAACCGCGGTGTGTCAACTGAGGGCGGCTCGTCGCTTCCGGGGTCGGACACCGCCGACCCCTGTCGAACCAGCGGCTCGGGCTGCAATTGACTGATGGCCCAGGCTGCATCCCGATCGCTGCAGTCGTCATAGAATACGCGTTTGGCGCATTCCTTTCGAACATGGGAGAGGCCGCGCTCGTTGTCGATTTCGAGAGACCCCGGAAGCAACGATTGGCTGTCCATCTTCATCACATCCCGTGGCGTCCTGCCAGGCGGCAGCAGGAACGCCGACAAATACACCATAGCGCTAACGCGGTCACTCCTTCGACGGCCCGCTTCGGTGATAATCATGCCCCCGGAACTATGTCCAACTAAAATCGCGCGCGCTTCGAGATCATCAAGCACTGTGCAGATCTCCGGCACGTAAAGCTCATAGGGTCTCTCCCTGGCCGGCCGTGCCTTCGTCCCATGACCCGGCAAGTCGGGAGCGATCACCCGGTGCCCGTGCCTCTCGAGTAACGGAATGATCCGAGTCCAGCACCAAGCAGCATGCCAACCGCCATGGACGAGAACAAACGTACTCACATCGATACATTTTAAGGCAGACGGCAGACGTCTTTGAAAGTGCTTTTTACGGACCCGGGAGTGTCTAGGAGTACAACAGCGCTGGTCGAGCTCTAAGTGTATGATTCTCCGTGAAGCACTTCTCACACTCGCAATCCATGGAGAGTTCCCGCACTGTTCCCAGGCTGATTATTGTCTGCGGCCTACCTGGTTCAGGAAAGACCACACATTCCAAGCTACTTGAGAGCAAGCTCGGCGCCATTCGTTTCTGTCCCGACGAATGGATGTATATTCTCGAAATCAATCTGTACGACGGCAGAGTGCGGGACAGAATCGAGACTTTGCAATGGAAGCTTACTCAGAAGCTTCTCGCGCTGGGCCAAACAGTAATTATCGAGTGGGGAACTTGGGGAAGATCGGAACGGGATTCGTTGCGGATAGGCGCCCGATCGCTTGGTGCTGCGGTGGAATTGCACTTTATGAATGCCTCCATCGATGTGCTTTTTGAGCGGATCCGAAAGCGGAACCAAGAGGTTCCGCCGATTGACCGTGGTGATCTGCTGAGATGGGCCGAGTCATTCGATTTCCCTTCCCCAGAAGAGATGGCCCTCTTTGACATGCCAGTAATCTAAGGGTCTGTGTCAAATTGAGGGGCGCTGTACTGCTTGAAGGACCTGAGCAACAAAATCTACACCGCCTTTTTGGATTGCGAGTTGGGCGCATGACTCAGGCAAGAATGACAACGAGCATCTTATATAATTCCTCCGGGTAAGAGGGAGGTGTAATCGGATGTTGCGACTGGGAATGCATACCGATAACTGGCGTCACTTGGATCGCCCGTTTGAAGACGCGGTGGAAGCGGCAGTGACGCTCGGTTTGGATTGCATTGAATTCGGCGTGTTCGACGGGCAGTACTTTATTCAGGCGCTCGGGTACAATCCGCATTTGCCACTGACTACGGACCCCGTTCCGCTGCGGCGTTACCTCGATGCGAAGGGTCTGCAAGTCTCTCAGATCGATGCTGCATATCCGCTGACCAGTCCAGAAGCTGGGCCGTATGGGGTTCCCTACGTTCGGAAAGCCATCTTATTTGCGGAGGCGATCGGCTGCCCCTATGTCGATACGACAGACGGGGGTTCCAAACCTGCCGGCTATTCGGACGCAGAGGTGTTGACGCTGCTGAAGCACAATCTTCGATTGATTCTCGAGACCGCCGAGAACCACGGTGTCACGATCAATATTGAAACGCATGGTCCCTATACGACAAACCTGGAGACGATGCAGACGATACTCGAGCACTTCGACTCCGAGCATCTGAAAGTAAATTTCGACACTGGCAACACCTATATTTCTGGCAACGATCCGCTCGAGTTTCTGAAAGGTGTACGCAAGTGGGTCTCTCATTTACATGTGAAGGATGTTGCTGCCAACCTAGCGGCCGCCGAGAGGGGTTCGTCCACAGGTATCGCCACGTCGATTGCCTCAATTGGCTCGGGCGTGAATGCACCCAACATTGAGGCGTGCATCCGTTACCTGCAGGAGACGGATTGGGACGGCGTGCTGTCGGTCGAGTGTGAGGGTACTAAGGAGATTTTGCATCCAAGCGTCGGGTGGTTGAAGGCCTTAATCGGCAAGTCCGTCGCGGTACGCGGATGAAGCGGTTGGTGTGGTCGATACTTTTGGCGATCATCGGAGCGGCTTTCGGTTATTCGCAAGCTGCGAAGTCTGCCAGGGTTCTCTTTTTGGTCGGCGGTTTGTATCACGATTATGATCAGCTGCCTGCAACACTTGTGACAAATCTTCATGCCCGGCTTAACAGCCTGGTGCCGATCGAATTCACAATCACCAAAGATGTTGCCAATCTGCGCGGGCAAGAACTGGCGAGATACGACGCCTTGATGATCAATGTCTGTGAACAGACGCCGCTCACCGACGAAGAGAAGGTCGGTCTCAGAAACGCGGTCGAAAATGGGCTGCCCGTTGTCGCCATGCACTGCACCTTCTGGTCGTTTCAGGACTGGCCGGAGTTCAAACGGATCGTAGGGGCGTTTGTTCCAGGACATGATCACTTCGGCTCCTTCTGCTTGAAGACCGTTGGCCCTGATTCGCCGATTCTCAAAGACGTTCCCTCCACCTTCGAACTAACTGACGAGCCGTATATCGTGAATGACCGGGATCCGTCGATAAACGTCCTTGTAAGGACCTGCAACAATCTGCCGAAACGACCTGACCCCGAGCCGGAGGTTTGGACCAAGATGTATGGCAAGGGAAGAATCTTTGCCACGACGTTTGGTCACGATGCAAAGGCGCAGTCCGACTCTAATTATGAAATTCTTCTCGGCAATGGTTTACTGTGGGCGCTTCATCGTTCCCCCTGACATGATTTCGCCAAAGGGACACGGTGCAATTGCCTTTTTTGTGGCGGCTCTCTCGCTGAGCGGGGCCAACTGGCCGACATTTGCGGGCAACCCTCAGCGCGAGGGATGGGCGATGGGAGAGGTCTCTCTTTCGAGAGAGAATGCGAAGAACATAAAGCTGGAATGGAAGATTCAGCTTGATAACAACTCTAAAGAGCTGAACTCACTTACGGCGCCTACGGAAGTTGAGAAGCTAGTCACACCGCAAGGATTCAAGGACCTAGTGATTGTGGCCGGGTCTGCCGACCGGGTATTCGCGATTGATGCGGATTCAGGCAAGCTGATGTGGCAGAAGAACTTCGTCGTGAAAGCAAGTGACAAGCCAGCATTCGGCTTCCTTTGTCCCAACGCGCTGAACGCTACGCCGGTCATCGATCCGGCAATGATGCGGACAACGGTCTATGTTCTCGCGAGTGATGGAATGCTGCATGCATTAAATGCGGTGGATGGCGAGGACCGAATACCTCCTATGCAGTTTGTTCCACCGGCGTCAAAGGCCTGGAGTCTGAATCTATTTGGGGACTCGATCTACACGACTGTTTCACAAGGCTGCGGCGGAACAAAGTCAGGCGTTTATTCGCTAAATCTGACCGATCCGAAGCATGCAACGGAGTCTTTCGGCAGTGGGGCCGCAGGAGGAGCCGGCATTTGGGGACGCGGCGGTTCGGCAATCAGTCCGGGCGGCACCGTGTATGTAGAGACTGGAGATGGCGCTTACGATCCCTCAGCCAAGGAGTATGCGGACAGCTTCGTTGCGTTGTCGGCGAAGGATCTGAGCATGACGGACTATTACACGCCGACCAACCACCTCTTTCTGACTCACAAGGATCTGGATATGGGAGCGATGAGCCCGCTGGTCTTCGCTTTCAAGGATCGTGAGATTGTGGCGGGCGGAGGGAAAGAGGGAGTGCTGTACCTATTAGATGGAAAGGCGCTCGGCGGCACGGATCACAAAACGCCGCTGTTCCGTAGCCCGAAGTATGCAAACGAGGAGTTGAACCTGGCTGGCCGCGGGTTTTGGGGCGCTTTAGCGACGTGGCGGGACGAAACCGGCACGAGATGGCTGTACGCCCCCGCGCAAGGACCACAGGCAGCTGGTTCGCCCGAATTCAAACAGGCCGATGGCCAAGCTCCGCACGGCAGCATCATGGCGTTCAAGGTGAACGAGCAGGATCGCAAAGTGGTTCTCGAGCCCACTTGGCGATCAAAGGACATGTCGATCCCGGAGCCGCCCATCGTGGCGAACGGGGTAGTGTATGCGCTCTCGAACGGTGAGAATACTCAATCGATTCACAAGAGTGGTCGGCTGATGACTTCGCAAGAGCGAACTTCTACGCCTACAGGAAACGCCGTCCTTTATGCCTTCGATGCCTTCACAGGAAAGGAACTGTTTTCGAGCGCTAAGAGCATTGCCGGATTCTCCCACTTTTCAGGTCTTGCGCTAGCAAATGGTCACGTCTACGTGGTTACTTATGACAACGTTTTGTATTCTTTCGGGCTTGGCAATGAGGGGCAATAACCCGTTGCTGCGCAAAAAGAGTTTACAAGCGTTACGATAACCAAGAAGGACTGGGCACCTTGAAAGTCACGACAACGACAATCATTTCGTGGATGTTGACGTTTTCCGGATTGCTCTGCGCTGACGCGAGCCGATTGGCGGCTGATCCTACATTCAGCCACGATGTTGCGCCGATCTTGTATCAGCACTGCGTACGGTGTCATCATCCGGGCGATATCGCCCCTATGTCATTGCTCACTTACAAAGACGCCCGGCCATGGGCTGCCGCTATGCGCGAGGCAGTTGTCTCGCGGAAAATGCCGCCATGGGGAGCGGATCCAACGGTAGGCCACTGGTCGAACGATCCGCGCTTGTCCGCCGCTGAGATCGAAACGATCAAGAATTGGGCAGCAGGGCAGAAGTTGGAAGGCGATCCCAAGGAAATGCCGCCAGCTCCGAACTTTCCAGACGGATGGAAAATCGGCAAGCCCGACGTTGTGATTGCGATCCCCGAGCACACCCTTGCGGGCACGGGGCCGGATGAATACACCTATGTGAATGTCCCGACGAATTTCAAAGAAGATCGGTGGATCGTCGCCGCTGAACTCCGGCCGGGCAATCGTAAAATCGTCCACCACGCTCATGTTTTCGTGCAGGACGCACCTGGCAGTTCCGCGACTGAGGCGAAAGGCAAGAAGGGGTCCGATAATCCATCCGTAGAATATGCCAAGTGGTTGCGCATTCAGCAAGGTTCCCTCGAATGGGTACGGCCGGAGGCACCGGTGATTGACGACGGGTGCGCGGTGGACGACAATGGCCTGTTTCCTGGCTCGAAGAGTTCAGATCTTGGTAGTCTCATTAGTTCTTACCTGCCCGGGCGCGGTCCGGATGTTTATCCAAGCGGTACGGCACGCAAGATAGCGGCCGGCTCCACCGTGAACTTCCAGATTCACTATTCGCGAACAACTGGCAAAACCGAGACGGATGCCACCAGCGTGGGCCTGGTATTTGCAAAGGAGCCGCCCCGGCAGATTTCGCGTAGAATCGATCTTTCTAATCAGATGTTCCTGGTGCATGCAGGCGATCCGGACCAGGAAGTGACGGAGTGCCACACCTTTGACAAGAATGTTCTGATCACCAGCCTCACGCCGCACATGCATCTCCGGGGTAAGGCTATGCAGATTATTGCTGATCTTCCCGATGGCGGACGACAGACGCTTCTATCGGTGCCCGACTACGAATTCAATTGGCAGTTCACTTATCGGAGCAAGGATCCTGTTTACCTGCCGAAAGGGACTCGCATTGAGGTGCATGGGCATTTCGATAATTCGGCCAACAAGCGTGGGAATCCTGATCCCACGAAGGTCATCAGATGGGGAAGCGCTAGCGAGAATGAAATGATGGATGGGTGGATTGAATATGTGGATGCTTCACCCTCGCAGCCGGACACGGCGACGCGAAGCAGCTTGCGCTGAGTAGCGATGCTTCGTGGCCCGTATTAGCAGGGTTTCCCTCTGTCGTACAAGCGCTATCCGTTCCCCCAAAGAAAGACCGCCTACGGTAGCTTCATTTTTTGCGTGAACATGGAAGAGTCGCGTCAATCGGCCACCCCGTTTGCTCCCCGATCTCGGTTAGAACGGACTGTCACTCGCAGCAGCAAGCAACTTTGTTCTAGCGGATAATTGGTTAGCTATCCACCAATGAGCCTTCGACAGATCATCCGCGGAATCGACCATATCGGGATTACAGTGCCCGATATCGAAAGTGCCACTACGTATTTCGTGGCTGCCTTCGGCGCTGAAGTCGTATACGAAGTGCTGACAACAGATAACCCGCCATTGGGTGGCACTGAGATCGAGGCGACTGTGGGAATCACGAGTGGCACGACCGTCCGAGCTATTCGCCTTTTAAAGCTCCACGGCGGACCTTCCCTAGAGCTGTTCGAGTATGAAGCAGCCAATCAGAGAACCCCGGCAATCCCGAGCGATTTTGGTTTACAGCATTTTGCAATTTACGTGGACGACTTGGCTGGGGCAGCCGAGCGTGTCCGCCAGGCAGGCGGAAGGCTCTTGTCCGGACCAACTGACTTACCCGCGATTGAGGGAGGGCCAGGAAACCAATTCTGGTACACGCTCACGCCTTGGGGCATGACGATTGAAATAATCACGTATCCTAGTTCTCAGCCGTACCAGCAAATCACCGACTTAAAACGCTGGCTTCCTCCTGTTTAGTGACGCAGCTACAACTAAATTCAAATTGCTCTCCGTAGGAGGAGCATGACTCGAACATTCGGAACTAAGGTCGCACAGAGTCTTTCGGTTTTAGTCTTAACTGGCCATGCTTATAGCGGGTTGATACCTGAATCTAAGGTTCCAACCTTTAGCCGGGATGTGGCGCCCATCCTCTATGGTCATTGCGTCAAATGCCATCACCCAGGTGACATCGCTCCCATGTCTCTTCTTACTTACAAAGATGCAAAGCCGTGGGCTGCAGCTATAAAGGAAGCTGTGCTTACCCGGAAAATGCCGCCATGGAAGGCCGATGAGCATTACGGCACCTGGTCCAACGATCCACGGTTATCCGCAACAGAGATCGCGACCATTACAACTTGGGCGAACGGTCAGAAAGCGGAGGGCGACCCAAAGGATTTGCCTGCGCTTCCCAATTTCAACGACGGGTGGCGGGTTGGCAAGCCGGACGTTGTAATCACCATTCCGGAACGCAAGCTGGAGGCCAGTGGACCTGATCAGTATGCCTACGTTGATGTGCCCACAAACTTCACGGAGGACCGCTGGGTTATTGCTGCCGAACTTCGACCCGGTAACCGAAAGATCGTCCATCACGCGCATGTCTTTTTGAAGGATCCCGAGAACAAGGCAGCCGATATCAGAGATCCTGCCGCGGAATATGCCCGTTGGCTCATCGTTCACAAAGACACTTTGGAATGGCTACGTCCAGACGCTCCCGTGATCAACAATGGCTGCTCGGTCGACGACAACGGATTACTCCCCGGTTCCAAGATCGCTGACCTGGGAAATCTAATAACCTCCTACCTGCCTGGCCGCGATGCCGAGGCCTTCCCTTCTGGAACCGCACGCAAAATTCCGGCCGGCGCCACACTCAATTTCCAAATTCATTATTCGAAGATAACTGGCAAACCGGAAGTTGACCAAACCAGTGTTGGGTTTATCTTCGCCAAACAACCTTCGAGGATCCTGCACATGACTTCGGTGTCCAGCCAAATGTTCCTAATCCCGCCTGGCGATCCGAACCAACAAGTGACCGAATGTCACACATTCGACAAGGACTTGCAAATTACGAGCTTCACTCCTCACATGCACCTGCGCGGCAAATCGATGCGCTATGTGGCTCACTTTCCTGACGGGCGGGCCGAAACTTTGCTATTTGTCCCGGCTTATGACTTCAACTGGCAATTTACCTACTTGGCGCGGACTCCCGTGACGATTCC
Organism: Terriglobia bacterium; assembly: GCA_963737005.1. Taxonomy (GTDB): domain Bacteria; phylum Acidobacteriota; class Terriglobia; order Bryobacterales; family Bryobacteraceae; genus Bog-105. The sequence goes on from CAVTRD010000002.1 coordinate 80,842, forward strand.
GAAAGGAACCCGGATCGAGGTAATAGCTACGTTCGACAACTCAGCTAGCAACCCGGTTAACCCCAATCCACAAAAGACGGTTCGTTGGGGGAGCGCCAGCGAGAACGAAATGATGGACGGCTGGATTGAATACGTCGACCCAGAGCCTCGTCACGAGCTCCCGACAGCATCAGCCAAGCAGCAGTCTCGCAATGTCGAAGAAAATCTGCCTCAGAGCTCAGACAACTGATTAAGGCGGTAGTTGGTGCGCCCGGACTATGACGTATCTATTTGTAAGCCGCGCAGACAACCCGCTTCTGCCGGACCATTTGCTCATACCCATTCGGAGGCGGATCGACGAATTCCACTTTTCGGAAGCCGGCATGCTCAAGCATTGTGATTAGACCCCTCCGAGAAGGGCACATCGCAAGTGGGGTCGCTCCGGTTTCGGCATTCGCAGCATCGAACTCGCCTGTTTCGTCAATTAGCGCTAGCACGCCACGGTAGGGCCGCTTCCACGCTCTTGCACCCCACTCTGTCTCGCCTTCAACTTCGTCGATGATCTGTGTTTCGAGAAGGCAAAGCTCTCGCGTTACTAAAGCAGCCTTTCGCAGGCACAGCATAGGGTTTTCGAGATGGTAGAGTAATCCGAGAAAAAGGGTAAGATCCACTTCGCCCGTGACATCGGGACTGACCTGCTCAGCGTTCAACTGCCTGAACTGCACGTTTTTCAGCTTTAGGAGCTGTGCGATTACGCGAGCTCTGCTTAGACTTTCCTCGCGCAGGTCGATGCCGAGCACGCTTCTAAGTCCAAGCTTAGCCATTTCGATCGCGAAGTAGCCTTCGTGGCAGGCGATGTCCAGGCACGAGAGAGTCTGCGGCGCTCGGTTGCGAAAGTGCCGATCGAGCACACTGTTTATCATTTGGAGCCTTGTAGCGTGAATCGCGCGAACGTCGGGAGGCAATTTGGATTGGGTTCGTTCTCCCGTCCCAATATCAAATTCATAGAACCAGGGCCCAAGTGAATCTACAGAACTCATCGCTCGACATACGACGGTGTATTCCGGGAAGTATTTCGCTTTCTCATCAGCATAATGAATTTTGCCGGATGCCGAAGAGGGAGAGCTTCGATGGAATGCGGGCTCTGGTGCAAACTTTCGATCGCCGCGAAGTATCACGCTCGACGCGTGCGCAGCCTCTCATCGAGCAATTGTTGAATTGAAAGAGGCCGGCATCGTACCGCGTCGAGTCAAGATCCGATCTAGCAAGCACCCGAATAACGTCATCGAACATTGCCTGCCGACAACCGACCGTTCCGAAAATGTGGTCGGCCGTAGTCGCCCCCTGAGTTCGTCCTGCGATCTGAACACAGAAGCCCCTCATCCCGTTTCAATGAGTTTGCACCAGAGCCGTTTAGAGGGGCTCGTGGAAACCCCGGCCGCTCAAGATCATTGATACACAGTGCTCGGCTCGCGCTGCCCGCGTTTTTGGCTGCTTCGCGCCCGAGACATGAAAGATGTGCGACTTCCTTCGTCCCGGCGTTAGGGATTCGAACGCCGCCCTGAGCTCTGGAGCCGCATTTAGCCTGGCTTGCAACTCTTCGGGAACCACATACTCCGAAGCCTTCTTTAGGAGGACCTTCTTTCCCGAATCTTCGACCCGGACGGCTTCAAGAACGTAGTTCCTCAGGGTCGGTTCCAGCGCCGAAAGTTCTTTCAGAGAGGTGAATTTAATCCAGCGGGCTGCCTGCGTGTGCTCTCCGATGTTTTGTAAAATGTGCATCGGGTCCTTCAGCAGGGCGCCTTTGAAGAACGAGAGCGCGCACGCGTCCTTTAGCGGGATGACGATCACCAGGTTCTTTTTCTGATAAGTGAAACAGCGCTTGCCCCACTTCAACTCTTCGCTCAGACCGCAATCAAGCACAATCTCTCTCAGCTTGTCTGTTTCCTTCTGCCATTTCTTCGCGTAAGGCACTTTCATCGTTCCACCCTGTGCGCCACATCCGATCGAGTGGTTTTATCTTAAGTCACTGCTGTTCCGCAAGGACCTAATCTGGCCCACCCACGGTTAAGATCCTAGGAGACACCTTGCGGTTGTCCCCTGGGGTGACACAAAAATTATGCCATTGGCTGAAAGGTTCCGGAAAGAGCCCTGCCGTCCGGCATGAACGGAATGATGGTCACTGTTGTAATAAACGTCGCCACCGATCCGAGGGCCCCAAGCACGCCCAGTTTCTTGTTCCAGAAACCGGCGAACAGCAAGGCGCCAAACACCCATTCCGAAACGCCCAACAAGTACGTGGAGGCTTCCATGCCGAAGACCGGATACATCCAGAAGATGAGCGGACCATGTTTAAAGAATGGAATTAAGCCCTGCGCCTCGTAATCGAACCACTTCTGATAGCCGAAGAAGAAGTAGATGATCACCATTGAGGCGCGAATCAGATGGTATTCAAGGTCTGGTTTTGGCAAACCCGCGCGCGTCATTGTTCTAAGGAGAATATTCATTTCATTCACACAACGGCTTGGTCTAGATTTGCCTGTTCCGGCAGCGATGGCTTTGAAGAGAACAACGGGATTAACCCTTCGACCAGGGTCGGGTGGCACCAGATAGCGTCGCGCAAAGCTGTGTACGGTATTCCGGCCATCATGGCTGTCTGTACCGAACCCAGGATCTCCCCGCCATCAACAGCAAAGGCCGTGAAACCGAGAATGGAATCGGTGTTTACTTCGACCAGGGCCTTAAGAAATCCTCGCGTCTCCGCAAGTGTGTGGGCGCGGAGCACACCTTCCATGGGTATCTTGAACAGCCGGTATGCAATTCCTTGAGCTTGCGCTTGTTTCTCGCTTAGTCCGATGTGTGCCAGTTCCGGATCTGTGAACAGCGTGTAGGGGATCACCCTACCCGTTGTGACGCGCTTGCCGCCAAGGAGATTCTCGCGAACCACGCGAAAATCGTCGACGCTCACATGTGTGAACTGCGGACTCCCGGCGACTTCGCCGATCGCCCAAACGCCTTGCGCGGTCGTCTCGAGCCGCTCGTTCGTTTTGATGTACCCGCGCTCGTTCACTTCCACGCCGGCCAACTCCAGGCCGATATTCGCTGTGTTCGGCTGCCGGTCGGCGGCAACAAGCAGGTGCGTACCTGTCAATGTCGTCTCCTTGCCTGCTCGTTCGATAACCAGGGAGACGCACTCGCCGGATGTGCCGAAAACCCGATGGATGCGTGCGCCTAAAACGGTATCGATCTCCTCGTCTTGAAAGAGAGTCGCAAGAGCTTCGGTGACATCATCATCCTCGTTGTGCAGCAAGCGGTCATTTCGATCGACAACCGTTACCTTGCTGCCGAACCGTCGCATGGCCTGCGACAATTCGAGGCCGACGTACCCGCCACCTACCACAATCAAGTGTTCCGGAACCTGATCCAATTCGAGCGCCTCGAGGTGCGTTAACGGCCGAGCCTCTGCGAGCCCGGGAACCTGTCCTAGCGGCTGGCCGCGTGCCGGTGCTGACGATGACATTTGTTCCGCGAAGGCCGCGAGTTGTTCCGCCGGCAACCGCAACATCCAACGTTCTCAGACCGGCGAAGCGGCCCGTTCCGAGGATGAATTCTGCTCCCGTCTGGCTAAACTTCTCCCGATAACTATCGTTCAGGTGCGATACCATGGCCCGCTTGCGGGCTCGCACCCCGGCCATGTTTACGCAATACCCCTCTACGCTTATCCCAAACTTTGCACTGCGACGAGTCTGCGAGGCCACCTGCCCACTGCGCACGATGTTCTTACTCGGCAGGCACGCAATATTGGGGCACGACCCACCTATATACTTGCGCTCGATTACCGCAACACGCTGCCCTTCCCCGGCAAATGTCCACGCGGCCAGCGTCGAACCGGTGCCGTCGCCGAGAACGACCAGATCGTACTCTTCTAATGTCGGTTGTTGTTGTTCCGCTTGATTCATGCGCCTTGACCTGCTTGCAATTTCTTGTTCTCCGGGAATGCGGTGCCACTCGCTACACGGCCTTAATCTCGCCGCCATCCACCCGGAGTGATGCCCCGGTCATCCATTTCGCTGCCGATGAAACCAGGAAGGCGAACAGATCGGCTATCTCCTCGGGCTGCCCATAGCGTGCAATGTGGGCTTGCTCCGGAAAGGCATTCATCGCCTCTTCCACGCTCATGTTGTAGGCCGGTGCCCACTTATCCAGGAATGAGCGTCGCCGTTCCGTCATTACCGCCCCGGGCATAACGCTATTCACCTGCACGCCGTCTTTAATGCCCTGTTCGGCAAACGCTCTGGCGAGGGCAGCGATGGCGGCGTTGATTGTCGCGACGGCCGCGAAAGCCGGATTCGGGTGAAGCGCCGCGTTTCCCGACATAAACACCACCGATCCCTGCGATTTCTTAAGCGCCTTCCAAGCTCGCATCGTCAGGCGGCGCGCGCCGTGAAGTTTCAGCTCAGTACCGGCTTGCCACTGCTCGTCTGTCATCTCGAACAGATCGATCTGCGGTACCGCCCCTGCGATGTTCAACAGCGCATCAAGTTGCCCGAACCGATCGAGTGCCGCGATCACCAGCGCATCCGCTGCCTCTGGCTTACTCAGATCCAGATCGCAGACAAGCGATTCTGCGCTGGCGCATTCCACTTCCGCAGCAACTCCCGTGAGCGCATCTCGATTCCGGGCCGCGAGAACAATCGCCGAAAAGTCCCGCGCGAGCCGAATCGCGGTAGCGCGCCCAATTCCCTGGCTCGCTCCGGTCACAATAGCTACAGACTGTTTCACCGTTCTCTCTTGCCCCCTATAGCCAACGGTCCGGAACCACCCAAAACCAACGCGTGAGACAAGCGAGGTATAGGAGGTCGCATTCGTAACCTGGCGTCCCAAATTGCGCGCCGGAAGCCGTCACGGTCGTAACTTTGATAGAGCTGAATCCGTACGGCAGGTGCACTGTAAATACGGCCACCATCAGGAGCACGGCCATAGGCACGCTAGCAAACGACACCCAGGTGCCCAAAAGAACTGCTAGGCCGCCCAGGATCTCGGTCAGTATCGTGAACCATGCCACCAGATGCGGCCCAGGAATGCCTATACCAGCCAGGATAGTGGCGAATGCGTCAGGTCCCTTGCCGAGCTTGGCAAAGCCGTGTTGCACGAAACCAAATCCAACCATCAGGCGCAGCGGATCGGGAGCCCACTCACGCAATGTTTGAGTAGTTATGCCCGGCACTCTCCTCCGGCAGGATGGTTTTTGTGGCGTCCAGAATGATCTCCACTACGTCCTGCGGGGCCGTGAGCAAAGGCGTATGGTCAACAGGGAGCGTACGCACAGTCGCGCCCATGCGCTCCGCCATGAAGTGCTGCGTTTTCGGGTTGATCATTCGATCTTCCGCGGCAATCAAAAACCACGAAGGCTTCTGTTTCCAGGCGAGCTCGGGTGCTGGCTGCTGGATGGAGCGGACTGAGATCGGCCGCTGTACCGCCGTCGCAAGCGCAATCTGATTTGCCGTTGCGTGGTGTGCGAAATCATTGGCAAACCCTGCGTCAGGCATCCAGATCCAGCCGTCCTGATCCGGCGCAAGCTCAGGTGCCATGGGATGGGACTCGTGGCGATAGAAAACATCGGCGACCGTCTCCCCCTTATCCGGAGCGAGCGCAGCAATATACACGAGTGCCCGCACGCGTTCATCGTTAACCGTGGCAATCACCGCGCCGGCGTAAGCATGTCCGGCCAAAATGACAGGACCTTTGGTACGGGCGAGGGTGTGCCGGAGCGCCTCCGCGTCATCGCTCAAAGAGCTGAGCGGAAGAGGCGCCGTCACGACTTCCATCCCTTGCTTGATGAGTGCCTGGATCACGCCGCTCCAACTCGATCCATCGGCCCAAGCTCCATGCGCGAGAACAATCGTTATATTTGCGAGAGAGCGCACCGGTTTATCCAAGGAAGTGTTTGATCCGTTCCGCAATGAAGTCTACCGAGTCCTCCAACGCGAAATGTCCAGTATCAATGAGGTGCAGTTCCGCATTTGGAAGATCCTTTAGGTAAGCCTTTGCCCCTGCTACCGTGAAGAACGGATCATTCATGCCCCACACAATCAACATGCGCGGTTGCTTGGCGCGGAAGTACTCGTGCCACTGCTCGTACAGATTCACGTTCGATTGGTAATCATAGAGAAGATTGAGTTGAATCGCATCGTTGCCTGGCCGGTCGAGAAAGACCTGATCGATGGTATACGCATCCGGATTAATTAGCGCCGCGTCCTTTACACCGTGCATGTATTGAAAGATCGTCGTCGCTTTTGTTAGCAGGCTTCGCACCGGCTGCTCGGTGGCGGGTGTCCGTTCTTCCCAGAACGGTTTCATCGGATTGAACGCCTCACCAATGCCTTCCACGTAAGCATTGCCGTTTTGAACCACGATTGCCTCAATCGCGTCAGGGTGATTCGACGCTAGACGATACCCGACGGGAGCGCCGTAATCCTGCACGTAGATGCTGAACCTTTTTAAGCCGAATACGTCGAAGAGCAGTTTCTCCCGCTACTCAGTGAGGTTGTCGAAGCTGTACGTGAATTGCATTGCTTCCGGGGCGTCACTATGCCCGAATCCGATGTAATCAGGCGCGATCACATGAAACCGCTCCGCGAGTTTTGGAATCTGGTCGCGGAACATATGCGAGGAGCTCGGGAAGCCATGCAAAAGCACAATGGCGGAAGCTTTCTTGTTACCGGCCTCGCGGTAAAAGAGCTTTCGCCGACAGATCCGTAATTGTAAGTCGTCATTGCTGCGATGGCACCGTGCAACTGTGCTGCCAACCGGTAGAGGCTTCAGTACTTTGAAGAGGATGGCGCTAGGGCAGTGTGCCCACAGGAGATATCCGCGGAACGTCTTTTCTGCCGGTCACATAAGTCTGACGAACTCGCGTCGGACATTCGACTCTGACGGATAGCAGTCGCGATTGTGGTCGCGAGCGGAGGAGCGTGTAGCTTAAGCGCGCGCGCTTACATGCTTGGCGAACGCGTTTTTGGAGTGCGTCGCCGTTCGGTGTATGCCCAGCTTTTGCATTCGGTAAAGCAGGGAGGTTCGCTTCATTCCTAATCGTTCGGCAGCACCGTTTCGACCGCCAATCACCCAGTTGCCCGCTTCGAGCGCGCGAACAATGTGATCTCGTTCCACCTCTGGAAGACCGTCGATAAAAGTTCCATTCTGCGCCGCACCGGAAAGGCCTCTAACTCGGCAATCGGAGCGCGGAGAACGGACCCTGGCGACAGAATCACGGCCCGCTCGATAAAGTTCTGCAATTCGCGTATGTTTCCCGGCCAGCCATAATGCCCGAGCGCCTTCATCGTCTCTTCGGGAATCTGTTCGACCTTCCTGTTCATTCGCCGCGAAAACAGAACCGTAAAATGCCGCACGAGCTCCGGAATGTCCTCCGTTCGCTGCCGTAGCGCTGGAACATGAATTGGAAATACCCGCAGTCGATAGTACAGGTCCTCGCGAAAGGTTTGCTGCTTCACCATGTCTGTCAAATCGCGATGTGTCGCGGCAATCACCCGCACGTCAACTTTGTGAGTGCGATTGCCACCAAGCCTCTCGAATCTGTCCTGCTCCTCTCCTGCTCCTGCAAAACGCGCAGCAATTTCGCCTGCAATTCCAGCGGAATGTCCCCGACCTCATCAGGGAATAACGTGCCCTTATCTGCTAGTTCGAAGCGTCCAGTCTTTTGTGCAATCGCCCCGGTAAACGCTCCCTTTTCGTGGCCGAACAACTCTCGCTCTCCAGCAGGCCCAGCGGAATAGCCGCGCAGTTCAACTTTACGAAGGCGCGTTGCCGTCGCCTGCTGAGATTGTGGATGGCACGCGCGATTAGTTCCTTTCCGGTTCCCGTTTCGCCCAAAATGAGCACGCTTGAATCGGTAGGCGCGACGACAGACACCAGGCTCAATGCCGCTTTCAGAGCGGGACTCTTGCCAACGATATCCCCAAATTCGGCGCGAATTTCCTCCTCGAGATAGAGCCTTCGTTCCACCTCTCTGTTTTTCTCGGCCGTAGCTGTTTCGTAGTCGAGCGCATTCTCGACAGCAATGGCCACTTGCGTCGCCACCTGTTCGAGAAACGCGACACCGTCTCGCTTGAAAGCATTTTCCGAGCGCTTGAGAGCAGCCAATACTCCGATAACGCCGCGTCTGCCGATAAGTGGGAGATCGCACCCCGATATCAAGCCTTCCGCTGCTAAACGCTTATAGAAAGCTTGACCTACATCATTGCCGAAAGTTTCGGGATCGTCGCGTACATCCTCGAAGTTATGGAAGTACTCAGTTTTTCCAGTTCGGAAAACCTTGCCACAGACCGAACCAGTGATGGGAATCATTGACCCGTCCGAGAGAGAGCCCCGGGCGTCAGGATTGTACAAGACAGCATGCGCAATTCCTGCGTGCCAGCTTTCGGCAAGAGCAGGGCGAAAAATTGACAGGGCGAGGGTACCTAGCGTACTTTGCCGTGCCGTTGCCCACGTTTCCAAAGCGGCCGAACCAATAACCCATTACCCCTGTTCCAAAAGCAAGACGCTTGAGCATTCAACGGTTGGAATGGTCGCGTACCAAGAGGCATGCGTTGCAGATACGAAGGGAAGGGCGCACGGACCTTGCTCCGTTGTATCCTCGTAAGACCCACCAGAATCTCTGACGACAAAAGAATCAGCACTTATGGCCGGACTGACAGTCGCGCAGTGAATCTTTCTGTACCGTTCATCAAACGTCCGGTCGCCACGTCGTTATTGACCGTAGCCCTAGGTTTGGGCGGCGTGCTGGCATTCCAGTTCTTAGGTATTTCCGCACTTCCGGAAGTCGACTTTCCTACCATTCTGGTCCGCGCTACTTTGCCGGGCGCAAGCCCCGAAATTATGGCGTCGGCTGTGGCGACTCCACTCGAGAAGCAGTTTAGTCGCATAGCTGCGGTTACTGAGATGACATCGTCGAGCCAACTCAGCAATACCAACATCACATTGCAATTCGATCTGGACCGCAATATTGACGGGGCCGCCCGCGATGTGCAAGCGGCAATTAATGCAGCACGAGGGCAACTGCCGGCCGACCTGCCTAGTAATCCCAGCTACTTCAAAGCGAATCCTGCGGGCGCTCCCATTCTGATCCTCGCTCTTCACTCGAACACTTTTGACCAGCCTCATCTCTACGACGTTGCGGATTCAGTCATCGCGCAAAAGATCTCACAGGCGGAAGGTGTGGGCGAGGTTCACGTTTTCGGCAGTTCGAAGCCGGCGGTGCGCGTACAGGTAAACCCAACGGCAATCAACGCTATGAACATCAGCCTGGACAACATAGCTTCAATCCTTCGCAACGCCAATGCACACCAGGCGAAAGGGTCCTTAGAGAGGACACAATACCGCTGGCAGGTGAATGCTACTGATCAGCTCTTCCATGCATCGGAATACGCTCCATTGATCGTTGCCTACCGGAATGGTGCACCGGTTCGGCTCAGTCAACTAGGAAAGGTAGTGGACTCGGTTGAAGACATTCGCAACGTCGGAGCTGACAATGGCGCACCTTCCATCCTGGTAGCAATCATGCGCCAACCCGGCGCAAATGTAATCGCAGTCGCCGATCACATCAAGAGCTTGTTGCCCGAGTTGCAGGCCGAACTCCCTCCTTCCGTTCATTTGGAGATCGCACAAGATCAGACAGGCAGCATCCGCGCTTCCGTGAACGATGTGGAGCTGACATTGATCACTTCGCTGGTATTGGTCGTGCTTGTCGTCTTTGCATTCTTGCGCAACGTTCGCGCTACAACCATCCCGGCCCTCGCGGTCCCGGTATCTTTGCTCGGAACGTTTGGCGTCATGTACCTGATGGGCTACACCTTGAACAATTTGTCTTTGATGGCGCTCACCATTTCTACAGGCTTCGTTGTGGACGACGCTATTGTGGTCATCGAGAATATTTCGCGCTATCTCGAAGCGGGTTGGACGCCGGTCAAAGCGGCCGTGCAGGGAGCAAGGGAAATCGGATTCACCGTGCTCTCGATGAGCGTCTCACTCATAGCGGTGTTCCTTCCCATTCTGCTGATGGGCGGCGTTGTAGGTCGCCTCTTCCGGCAGTTTGCCGTCACGCTTTCCGCCGCGGTAGCAATATCGCTAGTTGTCTCTTTGACAACAACGCCTATGATGTGCGCGCTAATGCTGAGGCCCGAGCGAAAGACTAGGCATAGCTTCCTGTACCGGTTTTTTGCACGCACGTTGGAGCTCGTTCAAGGGTCGTACGCCAGAAGCTTGCGAGTAGTCCTGCGACACCCACAACTCACATTAGCCATCAATCTGGTGACGCTTGCCGTCACCATATACCTCTATGTGATCGTGCCAAAGGGCTTCTTTCCTCAGCAAGACACAGGACACATAGGCGGAATGATGATAGCGGATCAGGACATATCGTTCCAGGCCATGCGCGAAAAGCTCTTTCAGGCCATGAGGATCGTCCAGAGTGATCCATCCGTAAAGGATTTGAATGGCTCTACAGGCGGCGGAACGCTGAACGCAGCTACGCTGTGGTTCGAATTGAAGCCCTTGAACGAACGGCGTGTCTCCACCGAGGAGGTGATCAACCGTTTGCGGAGCAAACTGGCGGATATTCCGGGCGCATCACTCTACATGCAGCTCTTACAGGACATTCGGATTGGCGGGCGCGTCGGGAATTCGCAATATCAGTTCACCTTGCAATCCGACAGCATCAAGGAATTGGATGAATGGGCGCCCAAGTTGCTAGCCAAGCTGAAGACAATTCCCTCTATATTGGACGCCAATAGTGATCAACAGGTAAATGGCTTGACCTCGCAACTGACGATTGATCGCATTACGGCGTCCCGTCTTGGAGTAAATCCGCAGGCACTCGATACCGCGTTGTACAGCGCGTTTGGCCAGAGACAGGTTTCCACCATGTATCGCGGCATCAATCAATACCACGTAGTGATGGAACTTCTACCGGAGTTCCAGCAGAGTCCCGCTTCTTTGAATGACATCTATGTCCCCTCTTCGAAAGGGCCGGCTATTCCCCTTTCGACGTTCACCCAAACGCGAACGGATTTAAATTCTTTGACTGTGAATCATCAAGGGCTTTTTCCGTCTGTGACTTTGACGTTCGCCCTGGCATCAGGAACGGCTCTAAGCCAGGCTACTGACGAAGTCGAGAGCGCGGAACGCGAGATCGGCATCCCGGACGGCATACATGGAGGGTTTGCCGGAACAGCGCAGGTTTTCCAGGCCTCGTTGAAGAGTGAGCCGTGGTTGATCCTTTTGGCGTTAGTCACCGTCTACATAGTGCTCGGCATGCTCTATGAAAGCTTTGTGCATCCACTAACCATACTGTCCACTCTTCCTTCCGCCGGCCTCGGAGCGCTGCTGGCGCTTCTTATTTTCAAGGTGGACCTCACTGTCGTTGCGCTCATCGGAATTATCCTTTTGATCGGCATTGTCAAAAAAAATGCAATCCTGATGATCGACTTTGCTTTAGATGTCGAGAGAAAGCACGGACTCTCTACGTCTGACGCCATTTATCAGGCATGCCTGATACGGTTTAGACCCATCATCATGACGACCCTCGCTGCGTTATTTGGAGGACTACCGCTGGCCCTGGGAACAGGCACGGGATCCGAATTCCGCAGTCCGCTTGGAATCACGATTGTTGGAGGCCTTGTTGTCAGTCAAATTCTCACACTGTACACCACACCGGTCGTGTACATATATATGGCCAAACTGCAAAATAGGTTCGGGAGCAAACCGAAACTCGATCCGAAACTTAAGACACTGATGACGTAGTCGCCAACGTGAACAAAAGAGTCTGCCTATTCGGAGTGGCAGAAAACGCTAGCGTATGCCTGGGCTCAAAAGATCAACAAAGGCGGCCGAAAGCTCACCTCCCGCTATGGCGTGTGCTTGGAAGCCACGCGTCGAGCATCTCATCGGGTCATGCTCCCTCCGAAGAGTCGGGTTGCCATCACGCCGCGCGTTTCTATTGCGACAAGCAATGGGCCGCGAGGATGAGAGAGATTCGTACCGCTGCTCCCAACCGGCGCCCGCGCGGGAGAGAAACCGGCCAGAGCGTGACACCTTACCTCATGCCCAGCGGTCTGTTCACCACCGAGTTTTCGAAATAGGCGATCACCCTCATGTTGTTTTCGATCGTCAACAATTTCCCGCCGAAGCTATATTCTGTTTCGGAGCCGTGCCAGCTCGCGCCGATCGCGCTTCGATGGCCTGCCTTCGCGAAAGCCACTGAAATCGGGAGCCGCTTTACTCTCTTCCTCGATCTTCATCCGCATCTTACGGCTTTCATCTGTTTCGCAGTAGAGCGTCTGGGCAAAGGCAGCCGGCCCACGATTCGCAGTGAGAGCGAGAACTTCTAATTGGAAGTCTCCGGACCGGGTCTTCACCTGCAGGAAGTCGCCGGAGCGGATCTCTCGGGAAGCCTTCGCTGGCTGGCCATTGCATTCGACCCTACCGAGCTCGCACGCGTGCGCTGCGAGTGTACGCGTCTTGAAGAATCGGGCAGCCCAGAGCCACTTATCCACTCTAAGGCGGTCCATAACCTATTTTCGCTTCCCCGCCCTCGACATCGCGACTTCTGCATTGCGAATGAGGGATGTACCGATACACTTAGTCCACCTGGCCAATGCCGCTTGGCTAGGTGGCGCATCAACGTCCGCGCCCCAAAGGACTTAAGCGTTGACTGGTAGGGCCTGGGCGCTCAACTGGTCCAATAACGCGCTCGAATTCATTTCCATCCAACTCTCCACAATCTTTTTGCCTTCCACGCGGTACAGAATCAGAAGGCTCACTGAAACCGTTCGCCCCGTCGGCGCCACTCCGAAAAATGTCCCCATCTGTGTCCCATGAAACGTCGCGCGCAGGGCCACTAGGTTCCCTTCAGCGATTAGATCTTCCGTGCGCAATTCATAATTTGGAAACGCCGCCTCGCACGTCGCAATATGCTGTGCCAGGTGGGGATCACTTACATAACGCGCTACTAGCGCCTTATCTTTCGGCTTACCGCTCAGGGCTTCCAAATACTCCACGACAAATATCTTGTTCTCGTTCATAGAAGTGAGTCTAAAACTTTTTGGCGTTCCAGTCCTATCGAACGTTATGAAAAATTCAAATTAAATTAAGGATGAGCCAGACTGTCTACCATTTTTCCGAGTTTGAGCTCAACCCGCGCGAGCGCCGGCTCAAGAAGGGCAAGGCCGCCATCTCCATCCCACCCAAGAATATGGGCGCTCTCTTCAAGTTAGTCGCTAAAGCGGATCGCCTCGTGCCTAAAACCGAACTGGCCGAAAGCTTATGGCCCAATACTTTCGTCAGTGACAGCAACCTCATCAACATCGTCGTCCAACTCCGGAAAGTTCTTGGCCGCAATGCCATCCAAACCGTCTCGAGGCACGCATATCGATTCGCTCTTCCCGTGCAGGGCACTACCCACAGTTCAGCCGGAAACAAAACTCTGCTCGAACGCTTCGCCCGTGCCAAAGAATTGACCGGTCAACGCTCTCAAGACTCCATCGAATCCGGGCACACACTGGTTGGATCTGCCTCGCCGACGATCCATCCTCAGCAGCCGCTTGGGCGTGGCTGGGCCGCTGTTGCTGGCTCAACGTAAAGTTCCGCGGTGCTTCGCTAGCGGATCAAGAACTCGCCGCAGCCGCCTTCCAGCGCGCCTTCGCTCTCGATCCTGATCTTGCTGTCGCCCACCAGTTCTTCACAATTTTCGGGGTCGACACCGGTGCGCTCGCGATTCGATGACACGCCTGCGCTAGCGCTTGGTCGCCCACCCTGACGAACCCGAAACCATTGCCGGGCTAGTCCAAGTTCTCCGCCTGTGCGGACTCCTCGACGATTCCATTGAACTCAGCGAAATAGCGCGTCGCTTTGACCCAGCCATCGTCATTAGCGCCCCGCACACTCATCTCTTGAAATGCAGTTACCGCGCTACGCTCGAAACTTGTGGCGGCCGATCGAGTTGCTATTTGGACGCCGCCGCCTGGGCCGCCCTGGGCCAAACGCAACGCGCCCGAAAATTGCTGATACACGCCTAGTAGCCAAAGCGGCGCCCCCGTCTGGTTTCATCGGAGTTCTGATGCGTTTTCTAAATGCTCTTCTGCAGGGCGGAAAGTGGAAGCCGCTCCTTTAATGCGCGATTGGCCCGCTCCGAAGTGAATGTGTAATATCTGTCCCTTGTCCAGTTGGTTGCGAAAGAAAGAATCCATGTGTAGGTTTCGCAAAGCTTGTTGGATGCAACTGAAACCGTTTTGCTTAGCAAAAGTCTGTGTTCACTCCTTTGGATCCCTGCGTAGAGAGCGCCAGATTCTGATTCGCAACATCCTGGCTATCCAACTTGAATGCAAAGGCGGACAGAGGACGGGCGCGGCCAAGCTGGTCCCCATCCTCCATCTGCCGGCCGGTGCCACGGTCGATCTCTGCGGCCCCGGATTCAACTCTAGAACTGTAAAGGTCCGGCACCACGATGCTTAAGTCTTCGTGTTCCACGAAGACTTAGTTCCTGAACAAGGCCCCCGACAGAACTGATTTCACGTCAAGTCAATCGGCCCACAACGGGCGGGAGCACTTGGAAATCATCGCATTTGGCCCGCGCACTGCGCGGGAGTAAAAGCGCGGCCTTGCATGTGATTTGCACGACGGCTTTCAGCACCGTATCGGCCGAACGATGCATCGCGTCAGGGTATGGAAATCTACCCAGCAGCGCGACCATACAGTACCTGACTCACCTCGCTCGACATCGTGAACTTCTTGCATTCCGTACATAGCCTTTAGATGAAGCTTGGCGTCGGAACTTATCGAAGCCGGCGCAGGAGGCCGCCCGGAATACCCGAGTCCAGACGTAGAGTCATCCTGAGCGGAAGTCTAAAAATGCCAGGGCCAGGGCTCCTCTCAGTAGGTGCCGAAATCAAGTACGACACATGGAGAATGGATCTTATGCTTTGCCGGCGAAGATTTCACAATTCTATTCTGGCGACAATATGGCTCGCGACCGGATGATCAAGCGTATTTTTCTCTGCCGAACGCAATAGGGAGCGTGTTAACTGCCGACGGCGGCTTATCCGCGACCTCAAATCAGATCAGTCGCTCTGGGGTTCGGTTCGGAAATGTATGCGCACTTTGGCTAACCGAAAAAACCACGAAGTTATTGAGTTGGTGAGTTCAGCAGCAACAAGCAGGTGCGATTATAGACCTCGAGTTCAGACACATGATTCTCTCCCGGCGTTCCTTCCTAGCCACCGCTGCAGCCACACTAAATGCATTTCCCGTGCCCGGTCCAGATAGCGCAGCGCCTCAACCCTACGGCACCCTGCCGTCCGCGCGCCAGTTGTATTGGAGCGAGATGGAATTCTACAACTTCCTCCATTTCACGATCAATACTTTCGCCAATAAGGAGTGGGGCTACGGAGACGAGAGTCCCGCACTGTTCGATCCGACCGCTTTCGATGCTGACGCAATTGTCAGCACGTTGAAGGACGCCGGGAGCAAGGGCGTGATTCTTACCTGCAAGCACCACGACGGATTCTGTCTCTGGCCCACAAGGACCACTGAACGGTCCGTGAGCAATAGCCCATTTCGGAAGGGCAAAGGAGATGTGGTGAGGGAGGTCTCAGAGGCGGCTCAGCGTCAAGGTCTCAAATTCGGCGTTTATGTGTCTCCTTGGGACCGCAGTCAGCCCAGTTATGGCCACCCGGAGTACATCACAATCTATCGTCAACAAATTCGCGAAGTGCTCACCGATTATGGCCCGGTCTTCGAAATCTGGCACGATGGCGCCAACGGAGGCGACGGATTCTATGGCGGCGCGCGAGAGAAGCGAGTGATCGATAAGCTGAACTATTACGACTGGGACAACACCTGGAAGATGGAGCGCGAGTTACAGCCCGGCGCTCTCCTGTTTAGCGATGTCGGCCCTGATATCAGGTGGGTCGGGAATGAACGGGGAATCGCGGGCGATCCGTGCTGGGCCACTTACACTCCAGTGGCTCCCGATGGCGGCTCGCCTTCTCCGGGAAATGTAAAGGAGAGTGAATCCGTAGCTGGAACCAGGAATGGTAAGTTTTGGATGCCCGCTGAATGCGACGTTTCCATACGCCCGGGCTGGTTTTGGCACGAGGCAGAAAACACAAAGGTTAAAACCAAAAGCGAACTGCTCGCGCTGTACTACGATTCAGTTGGCCGTGGTGCGAGCTTTTTACTTAACGTTCCGCCGGACCGTCGTGGTCTCATCCATGAACAAGATTCGGAATCTTTACGCGGTTTCGGCAAGCTGATACACCAGATCTTTTCGCAAAATCTCGCCAAACAGGCCGGTAGCGTCGTAGCCTCGAATGTTAGGGCCAACGACACCGCCTTCAGTCCCAAATTAGTCTTGGATGACAGCACCCATACGTATTGGTCGACCGACGATGACGTAACCACAGCCGAAGTCGTCTTCCATTTCCCTCGCGCCGTAACTTTCAACCTCGCGCGCATTGGCGAGAATACTCAGCTCGGACAGCGCATCGAGGGCTGCACAGTGGACGCCTGGATTGATGGCGGGTGGCAGTCGCTCGCCACAGGCACAAGCGTTGGACGCTGCCGAATTCTGCATTCGTCCGGTCCAGTTCGAACTACGCGTGTCCGCCTGCGCATCACCAAGTCTGCCGCATGCCCCGCGGTTTCCGAGTTTGGCTTGTTCCTGGAGAGCTAATTGTCCGTCCACAAATCTCCGGGCGCGGCTTTCCCCACGTTTCTCGCGCTCAATTCAGTTGAAACCCTTTGGTAGAAGAGCTTCGATTGACTTAAGCAAAGCTTGCTCGCGTTCGATTGCAGCAGCGACGTGCGCTGCTTGAGCTTGCGCTTCCGACCAGTCACTTCGATCAATGGCATCGGTGATGCCGGGCAGTGGGTTGGCTGCATAGCCGGTGTATTCGCCGGGCGCGTAGATCTGGTTCTTGTACCAGAAGCGGCGCGGAAGCCCGGCCGGATCGGTCAGCTTCGCGCCGGATTCGAGCAGGAACTGGTTGAGCTTTGAGATTACTTCCGGCGATGGTGGTTCATGCGCGGTTAAGAAAGCCGTCATTTCGTGGGTCACTACGGACGCTGTTTGCACAAAACTGGCGGCCGCGGCATCCAACACACTCAGATTCAGGGCAGGCTCGACCAGTTCCGGCCTCGCAAAAATTCGCTGCCCGCTTTCGTCTTGGACGATCTTGAAGACGCCTTCGGTCTGCTCCTTCTGCCGTTCCACGAAGGCTAGGCGTTTTACCTCGACCATTTCATATGCATGTGAGCAATAGCGCTTAATGGCCGTCGCGAGAGCGGAGAAGTCGAATGGGAGAACGTCTGCATCGGCAGATCGCATCACGGCAGAACCGAGCAGTTGCGCGAGGGCACGGCTGTATGTGAAGTCCGGATCACCAAACTTGCTATACCAAGTGAAGTCGTCGTAAATAGAGTGGTAGATCCCGCGGCTGATGTTGTTGCTGAAGCTGACATCAAGCGAGGGGATGCCTAAAAAATCGATGAACGCAGCGTAATCGGAACCGTCTCCGATTGGGCTGACAAGAAACTGTTCCTCGGCCCGCAGGCGTTTACGCACTTCAGATGAGTCGTTATCGACGACGTCGGTGAGGAACTTGCGCCTGCCGACGGAAACCCGCGTCTCGGGATCCGGGATATCGGAGGCAACCTCGTTGATAAATGGCGCTAGTACGGCTGTGCCCTCAACATCAAGCACGCCACGCATGCTTGCGTCTGAATTGATGTATACGGCTCCGTGCGCGGCAAGCTCTTTTGCGTGCGTTTCCACCCATTCAGTGGAACCAAGATTGGCAGGCTCTTCGCCATCCCAAAAGCACAGCACAACCGTCCGTTTCGGCCGCCAGCCCTCCCTCTGCAACGCCGCCAGCGAGCGCGCTTCTTCCATCAGCGACACCGCTCCGGAGATCGGGTCGAAAGCTCCATACGTCCAGGCATCGTGATGATTTCCGCGCAGGATCCACTGATCCGGATCGACACTGCCGGGAATGGAAGCGATTACGTCATAGACGTTCTTCTGTGCCCAATCGCACTTCACGCGGAGGTGAACGTTCGCCCGGCTCGGCCCCAGACGATAAGTTATGGGAAGCGCGCCACGCCAATCACGAGGAGCGATCAGGCTACCCGTCGCCTCAAGCAAAGGCTGCGCGTCCGCATAGGAGATCGGCAGGACGGGAATCTTCTGAATCATCGCCGCGTCTTCGCGCTTTATCCTCGGAGCACCTGGCGTAGAACCGATGCCGGGAGTAAGCGGATCGCCCTGGTAACGATTTTCGGTCACGCCGCCGCGCTGCACGCTATCGGGAGACCGCGCAGGGCCGTTTGGAAACGTGCTGTTCATCGCATACCCGTCGTCGGCCGGGTCTGAATACAATATGCAGCCGAGCGCCCCGTGCTCGTGGGCGACAGAGACTTTGACTCCGCGCCAACAATGCCCGTAACGCGCGATCACAATAGCGCCCTTAACGGAGACGCCCATCCGTTCCAGCGTGTCGTAATCGCTTGGCAAGCCATAGTTCACGTAGACCAACGGAGCCGTCACATCTCCGTCCGCGCCATAGGCGTTGTAAGTGGGCAATTGTTCGGCGCTCTGGTGCGATGTTGGGTCGCCGGGCACCGGCGGTTCCGCGAGTGTTGCGCGGAAAGGCTTTGGTCCGAGCAGTTCAAGAAGCCGATCGACCGGGGAAGGATATAGCACTTCGAAAGTTTCGATGTGAGCGTTCAAGCCCCAGGAGACCAACTGGTCGCGGATCCACTCGGGATAGAGTTTGCCGTAAGGCGAGCCCACTGAATGGGGGTGCTCCGTCAGGTGCTGCATGTAACGGCGCGCATTCGCAGGTTGCGGTAACTCGCGAAACTTTTCTTCCCAGCGGCGTTCTACTTGAGTGGAAGACGCTGTGTAGCCGGCATAGGCAGCATCCGATGCCGGCAACAGCGTGGTTAAGACTGGAACAATCAGGACCGCGCGACCGATGGCCGAGGCGCATCGGCTGGCGCTGATCAAAAATCCACCCGTAATGCCATCTGCAACGTTCGCGCGCCTTCTCCTTCACTGCCCCCCTGCAAAGAACTGATCAGGCCGAACGAAGAAGAGTTAGCAGTCATGCTTGGCGTTCCGAGATTCGGATGATTAAGGACGTTCGTAGCCGTCGTCTCGAAGCGCAGGCGCGCACGTTCAGCGAGTGAGAAAGTCTTTCCCACACCCGAATTCCAGAGCACGGTTCCGGGACCGGTAACGATGCCGACCCCGGAATTGCCATAGCGTCCAATAGCCGACGCCCAGCCATAGTAGAAGCAATTGTTCTGGAACACTTGCGCGACAGACGAATCGAGTCCGGAGCAGGCAGACACCGGCAGGCGATCGGGACGTTGCGTTCCGGGCCGGGAGGGCGCGTTGGTGCCCGAAGGATCGTTGCCGCCGGCGTAGTACGGAGTTAGATAAGGCCCTGTCTGCACCGTCAGGATGGAGCTTATAGACCAACCGCCAAGCAGTGCGTCCTCCACGCGATTCATATTAGAGGCGAAGCGGCGATTGCGGCCAAATGGCAGATCAAAGTTTAGCGTGGTGAGCCATCGATGCCGGCGCGTAAAAGAGACGTCGCCACGATCCCCGCTCAGATCAAAGCGATTCGAAATACGTGCGCCGTTTTCGAGCGGATATCCGGAGTTAGGCGCATCGCCTTCCGCATTAGAAAGATTCTTTGACCATACATAGCTCGATTGAAAGAACAGGCCTTGCGAGAACCGGTGAGTGATTACTGTCTCAAGACCTTGATAGGTCGAGAACCCTCCGTTGTCGCGTGACTTGATCACGTTAAAATTTGGGAACGGTTTCTGGCTGGGATCGTAAGCCACGGCTTGGGGCCGAACCTGATTCAAGTCAGGGCTGACGATTAAGCCGACAGAGTGAAGCCCCGTATACGTTACGCGCAACCCAGTGCTTGCTCCCAGTGCGCGCTCAACGGTAAAGGTCCATTGCTCGGCATACGGATCGTGCAGATCGAGCTGGTTGGCGGTGGCGAAGTCGCTGTTACCCGCGAGAGGAATGGCTGCGCCAGTGCTCGCTTTAGTGTTCGGGAACAGAATCGCCGGCTTTGATCCGACAAATGAATTCGGGTCCGAGTTGAGATAGGTTTCGTAGTCGCTGGTTTGGATTCCGGTCAGGGAATAAAAAACAGCGCCGAGTAGTGTCTGATCGTACAACCCTGCGCCGCCGCGAATGACGGTTTTTTCATTCGGGCGATAAGCGAACCCGAGGCGGGGGAGAAACTTCTTCTTATCGGAGATGCGTAGCGTGCTTGGAATTCCTGCCTGCTGAGCAGTCAGAACCGGCGTACACGGGTAGACTCCGTACGATGTGGGATTGGGAGTCGCGAGCGTGCAGCTGTTTATTGACTGCAGAAACGGCAGGGTCGCCAGCTTCAAGCCTGTCTGGTTGGGAACGATGACTGCTCCGGTAGCACGGTCGAAGTTAGCGTCCTGATAGGTTGGATCGTGGAAGGGCGGATGGTACTCGTAGCGAAGCCCAAAATCGAGGGTGAAGCGATTGTTGACACGGAAGGAGTCCTGCGTGTAAAACATCCACTCTTTGGCGATGCCACGGATGTCTGGCCCGGCGTTGGCAATGGTAGTGGAGTATGGAATACCTAGCAGAAAGTCGGCGAAGTCATTGCCCGTGTAAGAGCCGTTGAAGGAGAAATCGCCGAAATTATCAGAGTCGGTGAAGTTCTCGTAATCCGACAAACGGACATCGCGGATATCAAACCCTGCCTTGATGGTGTGGCGGCCACGAATATTGGTTAAATTATCCACCCACTGAATTTTCTTTTCGCGCAGGTTCTCCTGGCGTCCGCCGATAACGCCTGAAATTCCCGATGAGCCGTTGAAATCGAATTCGGGCTCAGCGGATCCGGGCGGGAATGGCCCGAGTTGCTGCAAGCCAAGATCGGCGATCAATTTGGCGCCGTCCGGGAACTGTGGATAGCTGGTGCCGGCGTACTGCTGAAGATAGCCGAAGCGAAACTCGTTTAACAGATTGGGGCGAAGCGCATAATTGTACACCACGCCTAGTGTCCTCGGCTGAAGAGCAAACGCGATGGGGCTGCCGGGACTGGAAGGCGCAACCGATGATGCGTTTTTCCAGCTGAATCTGCCGAAAAGTGACTGCTTGGAAGTGAGGACCTGGTCGATCCGCACGTCGTAGAGATCAGTCGTTGCAGGTGCGGGTGAATTCACAAGATAGTTATTGCTAGGGTCCAGAGGGTCGGCATTCTGGACGGTAGCGGCCGGATAGAACGTCTTCAAAATATTGATGGAGACGGGATTAATTAGCGACGCTGGAATCTGGTTATTGGGAAATTGAGAGCCCGTAAATGGATTGATAAGCGGGCTCGAAGAGGAAGAGAAGTCGCCGTTCCGCATTGCACTGGTGGGAACGTTGTTCACCACGCCCGTACTATTGCGCTGCATGTTGCGTTCGTAATCGACAAAGAAGAAGGTTCGGTCTTTGCCGTTGTAATGTGGCAACAGGACAGGACCGGCAAGCGAGCCCCCGAAATCATTATTGCGCTTTTTAGGCTTCTCGTCCGTGAAGAGCGGCTGAGAGTCGAATGCATCGTTCTGGAGATATTCGAAAAGGGATCCGTGAAACGCGTTCGTTCCAGACTTCCCAATGAATGCGATATCGCCAACCTGACCATACTCGGCAGGTGCAGCCTGCGAGGTGACACGCATCTCTGAGATTTGCTCAGAAGACGGCATCGCTTCCACGAGCGGACCGTTGTCGCGCGGCGAAACGATGGAAAGGCCGTCCACCGAAACCTCATTCTGCGGCGGATGATTGCCAGACACAGAGAAGCCGAAAGCATTGCCACCTCCGCTTAGAGCGCCGCCGGAATCGACCTGAACGCCAGGAACCAGGGTGATTGCATTAAAAGGCGACGTGCTGTTCGCTCGATAATTCAAAGGCAGTTGCAGGATCTGTTTGCCCCCGGCAACATCACTGACCGTACCGCTTTCTGTGGTGATGACGGGCGCGGTCTCGACGACATCAATCCTGTTAGTAGCTGAGCCTATCTGAAGACTAACGTCCACGCGCACAGTCGCACGAGCGTCTAGCGGAACTCGTTCACGACGCGACTCGCTAAATCCACCATGCTCTACGGAGACATTATAGAGGCCCGGCAGGAGATTGAGGAACTGATAGTTCCCATGATCATCCGTGGACGCCTCCCTTGACTCGTTAGTGTTTACCTCTTGGATGAGCACGTGCGCATTCGGAACAAGGGCTCCACTGGCATCGGTAATGGTTCCCAGAATCGATCCATACGTGGATTGTCCGGGAAGAAGAGCGGGCAGTGCCGCCGCCATAACCAGAAAAAAGAACAAAACCCACTTCATTGCGCGCCTCCTCAGGAAAGGGGGAGTCAAGAGCCGGCGAGTCAACGCGGCTAGCGGTTCCGAGCTGAACCTGTCTAAGAAAGGCTACGAGGTAATGGCATCATCGTCAATTTACAGAGTGACAGTGATGCCACATCCTCTTTTTGTCAGATTGTCGAGTTCGCGTCTCTCTGCTACAACAAGTTCAGCTTGTTCAAGCGGAGACTCAAGGCGATGGCAAACCGCTGGCTATAGGAGGTGAAATCGCAGTCCAGCAAGGTCTCGGCCTTGTTCAGCCGGTAAAGAAGCGCCTGTCGGCTGATACCAAGCAGGCGCGCTGTTTCGCTGGCGTTGCAGTCACTCTCAAAGTATTTCTCGAGCGTCTCGACCAGTTGCATACGCTGTCCGCGACGAAGCGGATCGATGTAACGCTGCGTGAGCATGAACGCGTCGGCGTCGTGCTTGAGCTTCATCAAGATGCGGTCGCCAAGCACGTCGGAGACATCGGTGATGGTCCCTTCACCGTGTGTGGCGCGGCCGATTTCACAAGCGACAGCGGCGTCCTGATGACTGATTTGAAGATCTCGAAAGCTGCTGCAGGCGCGGCCGATGCCCCAGGACACAGACCAGGCGCTTTTCAGCTGGCTGTTCACCTTTGCAAACCAGCTGCGCGCGCGCTGCTTGGTTTGCCCGATCTCCAAGAACCCGACGATCGTATCTCCCGCGGCGGTTCCAAGCCACTGCAATCGGCTTTTCTGTGCAGCTCTGTCACACACTTCTCGCACCAGACGCGCAGCTGTATCGTGTTCGTCTGTCTGGTGAATGTCGAACCCTTTTACGCGACCCACCACCGCCGCATAAGCGGTCCGAGGATCGTAACCGAATTGTTTTCCATGCGCGATCGCATCCTCTTCCGTCATGCTTTTGGTGACGAGCGACCATACAAACTCATCCCGCGAACGGCTTGAGATCTGCTCCCGCATGAGATGCCGCAGTATGGCTTCCGACATCTCACTGAACCGCATCTTCCAGGGAATTTCGATCAGTGTTAACCTGCTTCGGGTAGCTTCCCGCACAACGCGGCGCGGGACCGAAGGCGTGTACGGTCCAACGGCAATCGCTAAAGCAGCGGGTGAAGCGCGCGACACGTCTCTGACGAACTCACTCAGTAATTCCGGATCGTGACCGATGTTCATTCCGGTACTGACCACAAACTCGCCGGGCCGGATAAATTCCTCGACTGGTACTTCGATCACACTGACCCACATAATAGGCCGGTTCGCCAGGCTGTGAGCAGGAGTGAGGACGCGCGCTCCCTTAAGCACAGGTAGACACAACGCTTCCTCAACGGTCATTATTTAAATGCCATCTTTAAGTGGTTTTATACAAGTAGACATACTGTGGCTATCAATGCCTTGTCTTACTGTATATTGACCGGGCAAAACACCAGACCGTAGAGTGGAGGTTCCGCAGCAACTTTGGTCCGGAGAGTCACAATGAACTCAAACATGAGCACGCAGAGCGTGTGGGCAGGCGAGGAGGGGGCCAATGCATATGGGACAACTCAGATTCCAATTACTCAGAGCATCGCCTTCACTTATGACGATCTCGACGAGTGGCAGGCCGTGGCCCTCGGTAAGACTCCTGGACATATCTACAGCCGTAACACGAACCCGACAGTAGCTGCCTTTGAGGATAAGGTCCGGCAGCTTGAGAACGCGGAAGCGGCGGTCAGCTTCGCTTCCGGCATGGCCGCCATTAGCAACGCACTCTTTACCTTTTTAAAGCCAGGAGACCGGCTGGTTTCGGTAAAGGATACGTATGGCGGCACGAACGAGTTGTTCCGCAAGTTCCTTCCCGAAATTCATGTTGCAGTCAGTTTGAACGACACCTTTGACCACGACGCGATTGAAGCGGATATTGAGCGCGGCTGCCAGGTGCTGTATCTGGAGACACCCACAAATCCGACTCTGAAGGTGCTGGACATCGCACGCTTAGCCAAGCGGGCACACGCCGTCGGTGCGCTTGTTATAACGGACAATACGATGGCAACGCCCATCAATCAGCAGCCGCTACAGTTGGGATCGGATCTGGTTCTGCACAGCGCTTCCAAGTTTCTGGGCGGACACGGAGACGCTTTAGGCGGAGTCTTGTGCGGAGCGTCGCACCTGGTAGAGAGTTGCTTTCGTTATCGCGAAATCACTGGGGCCGCGCTGGACCCGTTTGCGGCGTATCTGCTGATTCGTGGACTAAAAACACTGAGTCTCCGAATCGAGCGGCAGAACAAGAATGCGCAAACCGTAGCTGAGTTTTTGGAAGAGCATCCAAATGTGACCCGAGTGAACTACCCGGGCCTCGGCTCGCACCCGCAGCATGCACTTGCACGGCAGCAAATGACTGGTGGATTTGGCGGAGTTCTTAGCTTTGTTCTGGATGGCGATTACGAGACGGTGAAGCAGTTTTTGCCCCGGTTGCGCTGGGCTCATCGGGCGGCGAATCTGGGCGCAGTAGAGACCACCGTGGGTCCGCCGGCGACGACCAGCCATGTAGAAGTTTCGCGGGAGGGTCGCGCTGCCATGGGAATACCCGAGGCATTGATTCGTTATTCTGCGGGCATCGAGGACGCCGAAGATCTGGTTGCGGATCTGGAACAAGCTTTGCAGGCAACGTTCGCCGGCAGTGAAAGCGAACTCGGGCGCTCCCGTCGTGTGTGATATTACCGCGCTCATTCGTGCCGTAAGCATCGTGGCTTTCTCTACGGCGATGATGCCAGCTCTCGGCGGCCCATCGACGATTCTCGTTTCGGACAAACAATTTCGAATCGCTGGCGCGGTTTTCACTGCGCCCCAGGGATGGGTGGCCGAGCAAAGCACCGAAATCGTAGTTTTGGAGGTGCCTGAACATGACAGCCGTGTGGCGATAGCGGCCCCTCACAGCGCGGACGCTCAGTCGGCGGTGGCAACCGCATGGCAGCTCTTCGAGCCAGGCACCCGTCGCGAGGCGAAGCTGATTTCAACTGCCCCTCCGCGAAATGGTTGGGCAGAACACCAATCGTACGAATACGAAACGGCTCCCAACGAGCGAGCAAGGGTATCTGCTGATGCGTATCGGAAAGAACATCGCTGGATTGTCCTCTTGTTTGATGGAAAGCAGGCAACCGAAGAAAAGCGGAGTTCCCAATTTGCTGTGATTCGGGATAGTTTGCAGCCAAGCAACTACCATCGCGAGTCTTTTGCCGGAACAGCGGGACGGGAGCTAACTGCGGAACGCGTGGAGGAGATCCGAAGCTTCGTGATAAACGCCATGCAAAAGCTCGGAGTTCCGGGTGTATCGCTGGCGCTCATCGATCACGGACACATTGTGCTGGACGCAGGTTTAGGAATTCGCAAGCTGGGTGAACCAACACCCGTCGATCAAAATACTCGCTTCTTGGCCGCATCTTTAACCAAAGGTCTAACGACACTGTTGCTGGCACGATTGGTGGATCAAGGCAAAATAACTTGGGATGAGCCGGCGATCACCGCGCTGCCGAGTTTCAGACTTGGTGACGATGCGATTACACGACAGATCCTCGTCCGGCATCTGGTCTGCGCATGTACAGGGCTCCCGAGACAGGACCTTGAATGGGAATTCCAATACAAAAATGCGACTCCGGCATCCATGTTAAACCTGATTGCAACTATGCAGCCTACCAGTAAACCGGGCGAGCTTTTTCAATACAGCAATCTAATGGCGGCAGCCGCCGGATATGCCGCTGCGCACGTCTATGACTCGCACAGAGATATCGCAACGTCGTACGACGAAGCCATGCAGAAACTAGTGTTTGATCCGCTCCAGATGACGTCGACAACATTTGACTTCAATGCGGTTCAAAAAGGCGATTACGCTTCGCCGCATGCCGACGATGTCGATGGTCAGCCCGCGCTTGCCGATATCGCCTCGAACTATGCCATCGTTCCACTCGCACCGGCGGGCGGGGCATGGACCACGGCGCACGACCTGATTCGATATGTCCAGCTGGAACTCGCAGAAGGCAAGCTTCCCAACGGGGAGCAGCTTGTCTCGCGCACGAATTTGCTCGCCAGGCGGAAACCACAAGTGCGGCGCGGCGCAGACCAGAGCTATGGAATGGGCTTCACGATAGACACTACATGGGGCGTCACCGTGGTGCGACATGGCGGCAGCATGGATGGCTACAAGTCCGAGCTGTTCTTTCTGCCGGATGCGCAAGTCGGAGCAGTGTTGCTGACCAACGCCGACAACGGGGACATGTTGGAGGAGCCGCTTCTTCGCCGGGTGCTGGAAGTGCTTTACGACGGGCATCCGGAGGCACAACGTGATTTGGATCTCGATGTCCAGTCTTATCGAAGATCGGTTGCACAAAAAAGCAAAGAGTTGACAGTACCTGCTGATCCGGCAGCACGGCGGAAGCTCGCGACCGCTTACGAGAACTCGGCTCTTGGTCGCATCGATGTCACCAGTGACGATCACGCGCTAACATTTGACTTCGGTGAGTGGAAGAGCACGGTAGCTACGAAGAACAATGTCGATGGAACCATCTCTTTTGTGACTATCGATCCGACCGTTTCGGGTTTTGAATTTGTGGCAGCTATGCGCGAGGGGAAACGAGTACTGGTTTTGCGGGATTCGCAGCATGAATATGTGTTTTCGGAGTTGAGTCAACCCGCATATCTTCAAAACTGAATGCATGTCTAACCCGCGGATCGCGCGCTGAAGTACACGGGTGACCTCGACAATCTCCAAGGGAACGTCAAAAAGTTCCATTAGCAATTCGGGTTGCAGGAGCGGCTCTAAGCAAACGGTTTCACCAACTCACTCTTTCGGATCTTGGACACCTCTTGCCCGCACCTGCTATGCCTAACTCAGTGGCATTGTCACTGCCTTCCAAAGCAGATATAGGATACGCTTCCAGTCACTGCCGATTCAAAGTTGACCGAAAACGAACTCGCGCCGGTGTAAGTGATCCAGAAACGATTGTTTGGGCCGATATCAAACTGCGGTGTTACTGTGCATTCGGGGTGAACGAGATAGTACCCGGCGAAAGAATAAGTAGCTGATTTGAACGAGTAGATCGCGAGTTCGCCGTCCAGATCCGTATTGCTCTCCGTACCTGTTTGGATTCTGCCGCCATTTATTTGCACGTTGTTCGCCGAATTACCCAAACCGAAAAAGTTCAACTGCAACATAGTTACTTCGTTCTGGTCCAACGGACCGGGACTAAAACCCAGATTGAGCTGTCTTCCCTGACGTTCAAGATACGCGTACGAGCCTGCGGGACCTCCCGTCTTATCCCATATTGCTAGCCTATTCGGGCTGAAGTTACCGGTTTGCTGAATCCAGAGTTCGTTACTGACAACCGGTCTTTCCCCCAAATAGGGCACGCCTGAAAAGCCCTGATCGTAGAGACCCCACGTGTAGAAAGGCCAAGCGCATTTCCCTGGCGGGGTCTGGTAAATGTCATTCGAATCAATACCCCTTGCAAGTCCAAAAACACGGCTATTGGCAAAGGATCCTTGGAAAGTTGAGCCGCTCTGATCGAAGTACGCTCCGGAGAACGTGATGTTATAAATATTCGTATTTAACGCCCGGATCAAATCTTGATCGGTCGGGTCGGGCGATGCCGGATTCCCTATACGTGTCCCACTAATGCCACTGATTGTTAGCGACTGAATATCGTTTATATCCAGACATGTGGCCGCGGACTCACAATGAAGCTGGTTAACGGTAGCACTACCCATTCCGTTGAACCATATGGCATGGGCGTATGCAGTTGGATCGTTAACCGAACCTCCCCAAGGCGACCGGTAGTGCCCCGAATTCGGCTTTATTGACTCTTCGACGTAAACCTGGCTGGCCATCAGCGCTCCGAGGCCACGCTTCCCAGGATTGTGAATCCAGGCGTATGTACTCGTCGAATTTGCAATGAGCCATACATTATCTAGCTGAGTCGAGCCCGTGAACAGCGCTGGCCCAAACGAGTTAGTGATTAGAACGTGCCGAAGAAAAGTCTGTATGAACGTGCCCCTGTAGTCAACCAGCGCTTGCCCTTGCAGTTCCCGAGTCTGTGCGCCACCGTTGCCGTCGAATGCTATATTCTCGATTGCCATGAACTCGTTGCCACCACCGGCCGGACCCAGAGCGTCGAAAGTCTGAAGCAACGGAACATTGCTATTTGGAGCAAGCCGGATAACTACACCATTGTTTGGGGTGTTCGGATTGTTGGCAGACGCTCCAAACAAGTGATCACCAGATTGTAAAATCAGCGTTCGGGAAACTAGATAACAGGCGCCAATTGGCTTTTCGAGATAGATGAAGCGGTGAGTGTTCAGCATTGCTTGAAGAGCAGCCCAATCATCTGTCACGCAGTCTCCCTTTGGAGCTAGGGCGCCGGAGTTGTAGCTGGAGAATGACGCTGGCCTTTCCGGCGTATCAATAGGACTCCGGTTGAGGGCTAAGATGCCAGGAGAAGCAATCGCGTTTACCACCTGACTCGGGTTGTCGCTTACAGCGCCAAAACTAAAGAGCGGAATCAGACATGCAAGTACGGCGACTTTCATCCTTAGCTTCAGTTCACGAGTAATTGTAATTAGCCCGCAACAGCGGTGGCTAATGTGCCCGTCAGTGCCGGTTCTTTCGCTGCTTGTTCTTCTCGAGCTAAGGCAATAAGAA
Source organism: Terriglobia bacterium (assembly GCA_963737005.1). Taxonomy (GTDB): domain Bacteria; phylum Acidobacteriota; class Terriglobia; order Bryobacterales; family Bryobacteraceae; genus Bog-105. The sequence goes on from CAVTRD010000002.1 coordinate 109,963, forward strand.
TGCCTGTAGAGATCATGCATCACATATGTGTGTGTTTCGTCTCCGGCGCGTTATTCTCTTTTCCGGAGCTAACCATAGGAAATCGATGGATGTCGCCCGTGTCCCAGCGAATAGGGACGGAGAGGAAACGGCCGAGGCCGGGTAGGCTAATCAGCAAACCACGTTCTGCCATGCGCACCTCCAGCTCGCGATAAATGCGAAAAGTGCCGCCCTCAAACAACGCGGTTTTTTCCGGCGTCTGCTTACCCAAGCAATCCGAGTTCCCTGCCCTTTGCGAAACTACCTTATGATCAGCTTCACTGTTCTGCCTCTTACGCCGGCTGAAAGCTCCGGTGACACACCCACTGCAAATCTTGTGCATGCGGTGCGAGCACGTCTGTTCTGTATGAGTCTGCCGATTTCTTTGATCGCAACTCGGTTCACCAATCCTCCCCCGCAGCCATAGGAGAAGCATTCCACCATGAGTAGACCAACTCGCCGCGGATTTCTTCCGTTAGCAGCTGCACTGGGCGCTTCGGCGGTGTGGGCCCGCGCCGTCGGGATGCCCACCCGTTCCGCGTGGCGCGAACACCGCGAGTTCTTTGCCGAAGGCGTCGCGTCCGGTGACCCAGACGAGTCAAGCGTAATTGTTTGGACACGGCGCGAGTACGCGAGCGGCCCTGCCCGCCGTTTTCTCCGCTTGGAGGTCGCTCGGGATGAAGCGTTCCAACACACCATCTCGAACGAGAAAGTGCCTATCCTACGGAACGCCGACTGGACGTGCCGCGCTCTCGTCGGCGGTCTTGAGCCGTCGACCCTCTACTGGTATCGATTCACGGATGCAGAGGGCAATGGCAGCCGCATAGGCCGCACGAAAACTGCCCCAGCCCCCGATGCAGACCGAAACATACGATTCGCTTTCGTCAGCTGCCAGAATGCGAATCAGGGTGCGCAGAACGCATATCGCAGGATGATTTTTGAAGACCAGCAGGTGCCTTTAAAGCAGCAGCTGGATTTTGTCCTGCACCTCGGGGACTTCATCTATGAACTTGTGTGGTACCCCGAGGACCGCCCGCAGGGCATGTACGACCGCCGCCTTCGTGACATCGTCCGCTATCCGCGAGGTGAAAAGATCGACGATTTTCACGTCCCCGTCGACATTCACGATTACCGGGCTGTCTACCGCGCCTATCTGCACGATCCTGATCTTCAGGAAGCTCGCGCTCGCTGGTCCTTCGTAAGCATGTGGGATAACCACGAGTTCAGTTGGAAGGGCTGGCAAGGACTTCAAAAGTTCGACGATGTAACGAGACCGGCCCAGACGCGCAAAGTCGCAGCGAACCAAGCATTTTTCGAATTTCAGCCGGCACGCATCAGCAAACCGAGTAGCGCATCGCTTGAAACCTTTACCGCACCACTGGTAAAGGACGTTCCGGTGATCCGATTCGACGAGCACGGCCTCGGGCAGGAGTCGAACAACCTTACCGCCATCGTTAGTCTGCGCGGATATCGCGCTCTCCGCTGGGGACGACACCTGGATCTCATCGTCACCGACCAGCGAAGCTACAGGTCAGAAGAACCACTGGACCGCCCCGAGGCTGCAGTATTTCACTCCAAAGACTTCCCGGGCTTCTTGCCCGAAGAGGCGATTCACATACTCGATGCGGGACACACGTGGGCTGAAGATCATCCGCCAGACCTGATCCCGTTCGCAGACAAGCAGGTCCCAAACTTTCGTAAAGATGCTCCGGCGCAAACGATCCTTGGAAGCGAACAAAAGGCCTGGTTCCTCGAACGGCTGAAGCAGTCGACAGCAACGTGGAAGGTCTGGGGAAACACGACGGCGACGTTGGAGATGCGAGCGGACCTTCAAAATCTTCCCGCAGGCATGGGAAAGCCGTGGCCGGGAGCGGGGTTCGCAGCTAGCCCAGAGGTCGACCACAGCACAGCGCTAACGGAGCGTGGTGAAATTTACGATTTTGTTCGCCAGAACCGCATCACCGGCTTCGCCACCGTCGCGGGCGATCGTCATAGCTTTTGGGCTGGAGTTGCGGCGAAAGGTTTACCGCCAGCCAATTTCGACCCGGTGGGCGTTGCATTCGTTGTGGGCTCTATCTCCGCTCCTGGGATGGTGGAGGCGTTAGAACACGTGCTGTCCAAAAAGCATCCTCTATATCCCCTTTATCTCTCTCCAGCCGCGCCGAATGGGAAACAGGAGCCCACAGTTAATTTGCTCCTCCGCCACGGTGTGCAATCGTGCCTCGAATACCTCAAGAGCGGTGATATCGAACGGGCGCGTGCCGTGTCAAACCTGGCCTTGTCTCCGCACCTTTCGTTCGTTGATATGGGCGGCCACGGATACGCCGTCGTGACTGCGTCGGCCGACCATTTCACAACGGAGTTTGTCTGCACACCACGCCCGCTGGAACGCAGCACGACCGTCGACGGCGGTCCGATTCTGTACCGCGTGCGATTCGATGCACGAAAGTGGCAGGCCGGCGCGCGGCCGAGACTGAATATGAACATCCTCGAAGGTAATCCTAAGCTTTCTAGTTGACTATGCAATTCCCAGTTTGATGCCGAAAGCGTGCGTAAGCCCCTATTGGGAAGCCGTTCGCGACTACACGTTCTGAATTCCTTCGTTTTCTGGTTTGCTGACCATGCGCTCGGAGGCCAAATCCTGTCAAGTGCACACATTCAGAAGGCTAGCGGAAGAACAAGAGCGCTGCCTACGCGCAGATGATTTTCTTAGCGACTGCGAATCGGTACAAATCGCCCACCGTAATAAGAACGAGTCGATTGGAACTGTTTCGGTTCCAAACATTGAAGAGGTGCGGCTCACCCCTGAGGCGTCTTGACAAGTCGAAGCCCGTCAGATCAACCTCGAAAGCTCTAGCGAACGCGAGTAGGAGTTGCTCGGCATCACCACCATAACGCCGAGGTCCTGGAGCAATTGAGTTGTGTCTGCGACCTTTGCGAGCGGCACAGCTCTCTGCCCAGAGATGATTCAACTGCTGGGTGATGTCGGAAGAAAGATGGGCAACATCGTTCGTACGAATTCGCAGCGCCCAGCCGAAGCCTCTCATTTTCGGATTCATAGATGGATTCACATATTCCCGCGACAGATAATCGACATAAATAAAGAAGTCATGACACTTTGCTGCCGAGATAAGTTTTGCCGGTTGTACACTACTGGAAATAGACTGCACTATGAGCTTTCTATTTCCTCGTTGGGCCGTGCTGGCGATCGCTCTTACGTCAGCGCCCTACGTAAAATCTGACTCCCTAGTTTACTCGGTGCATGGCATTTTCGGCCCCGGCGGGGGCACGCCGCTCGATCCAAACGGTGGTACCTTTTCAGCCCAATTCGTACTGCCGGTCAAGCCAATTACCAGCAATTCTGGCCCCGGTAACCTTTTCATTTATCCGAGTATCCAACCGTTTGCAGCAACTTACACGGTAAATGCCACTCCGATTGCAGTCACCCCGGACTTCCTCGAGTTTTTCGGGGCTCCGCTGAGTGTAGGTGGTCTCGGGTTCAAGTTGAGCGATACGGCCGGGAACTATGTTGTACTTGGCCTGTTCGGCAGCCAATTGTACTCGGGACCGGAGGCGGCGCCAACTCTGCTCCAGACCTCGTTCACTCCTACCAACGGACTGTTTGCTGACCGAACGACCGGCGCTAACGTCTTCAGCTTAGAGTCCGGAACTACCTTTGTTGGGGTTCCCTCAGTCGCTGTCCCAGAACCGGGAGCGTCGGTTGTTATGCTCTCCATTCTGACCGTCTGCGCAATCAGGTCAAGGCTCACGCAAAAGTCGACTGATCGGCTTTTGTAGAACGGCAGCTCTGCAAATCGGCTGCTGCGCGGTACCCTAAAAGAGTCGCGGGGCAAAGTCGTTCAAGTCACGACGCCAGGTCTGCCACTCGTGGTTGGTACCGGGCGATTCGTAGAAGACGTGCCGTATGTTTGCTTGATCGAGGGCAGCATGCATGTGCTCGATGCCTTGCTTCATCCGCTCTGGTTCCTCCGTCCCCACTCCAATCCAGAGCAGGTGGACTCGCTTCGCAAACGCTTTCGGGTCGGCCATCGCGCCGTTGAACGCCGTCTTCATATCTGGCTTGTCGTTCCCCATTGCAAAGACATTCGCTGCCCCACTGAATCCTCCGATATACGAGAACAGCTCGAGATGATCAAAGGTCACATGGAAGGTCTGCATTCCGCCCATCGAAAGACCTGCCATTGCACGATGGTCCCGGTCAGGTATGGTGCGGAACGTCGAGTCGATAAAAGGAATCAACGCCTGTCTCATATCGTCTTCGAAGCTAGACATCATGTCCTGCATCGCCTTCCTCATCTCGGGCGAACCGAACGGCTTGCCGGCAAGATCGGAACCCGTCTGGCCCGCGCGCCGCGCATATCCATTCGCCATAACGATGATCATGGGCTTTGCCTTCCCGCCCGCAACCAAGTTATCGAGAATGAAATTCGCTTTCCCCTGCCGGGTCCAACCCGATTCGTCCTCGCCCCCGCCGTGTTGCAAGTAAAGCACCGGATAGCGCTGTTTAGGCTCGCTGTCGTACGCGGGCGGCGTGTACACTAACGCATGCCGCCAGGTTCCGGTTACATCCGAGTGATACCAAAGTTCGCGCACCTGTCCATGTGGCACATTCTGGGGCGAGTAATAGGTCGCACCCGCCTCGGGGACCTCGACCGCGCTTGCCCATTTGCTCCCGCCGAAATAGGCGGTGCTTCCGGGGTCGCTCATTTCTGCGCCGTCCACGATCACCGTGTAGTAATGAAGCCCAGGGGCCATGGGTGAGGTCGTAAATGTCCAGAACCCGTCGGCTTGCTTCTCCATGTCGGCTTTCGGACCGCTCCAGAAATTGACTCTCACTTTCGTAGCATTTGGCGCTTTCAGTCGGATTCGAACGCGCGAGTTGTTGTCAACTCGTGGATATTGCGCATCCAGAACATTGGAGTCGGCCGGTTTAAAGTCACCTGAGTCCTGAGCGAAACAGCAGCTTGCGGTCACGAGTATGGCTAATCCAGGCAGTCGCATGATAGTCTTTCTCCGATCCTGGTCATAATATTGCATCGCGTCACATCTATGTGGACTGGAGCAGTTGAGAAATGAATTGTTCGCGAGTTTCTAGCGCGGCCGCGATCTTATGCTTTGTGTCTGCGGCTGCGCAAGCTCAGCAATCCGACAGCTGCGCCGAGTTGACACGTCTTCAACTTAACGGAATCGAGATCACCAACGCTGAGCTGCTTGCGGCCGGCACAATCATTCCGCCGCAGTATCCGGGCTCACCCTCCGTTGGGCCTCTCCCCGCACATTGCCGTGTGGATGGCATCATCAATCGCCGCAAAGGCGTGGACGGCCAGGAGTTCGGAATCGGCTTTGCCCTTGCCTTGCCGGAACAGGCGGCGTGGAATGGAGACTTCATGATGCAGGGTGGCGGGGGCGGCAACGGTATCGTTGCCTATCCAACCGGAGCGAGCTATGCCGGGGACGATCCGGCGCTCTCGCGGGGGTTCGCGGTTGCGAGCACCGACACCGGACACAAAGCCAAAACCGGCGCGTTCGATTTTTCCTTCATGCGCGATCAGCAGGCGTACCTTGATTTCGCTTTCCTTGCCAATGCCGAAGTGGCCGGAGTTGCTAAGCAGATCATTGCGCAGTATTACGCCAAACCTGCGGCGTACTCGTATTTCGTTGGCTGTTCCACCGGCGGGCGTGAAGGCATGATCCTCTCGCAGCGTTATCCGACCGTCTTCAATGGAATCGTCTCGGGAGACCCAGCCATGCGCACCGGCCTTTCGAACCTCGCAATCGGGCAATGGATACCAGTGGCTTACAACCAGGCTGCGCCCAAAGACGCATCCGGTAACCCGCAGATTGACAAATTCCTCACAGATACTGATCGCAAACTTTTCATGGACGCGCTCCTGAAACGATGCGACGGGAAAGATGGTTTGGCCGACGGCATGATTTTCGACCCGCTCGGCTGCGATTTCGATCCCGCCATGCTCGCGTGTAAGGCTCGGCAAACTGGTGAGTGCATCGCCGCAAACAAAATCGACGCCATTAAGAAAGCCTTCGCCGGACCCAAGAACGCATACGGCACTCAGGTCTATCCCGGGTTCCTTTACGACTCCGGAATCACTATGACGGGCGGAGTGCCGGGTCTGCTCGCGCTCGGACGCAACGGCTTGTTCGGCCCCTACACCACCGCAACAGAACTGGACGTAGATAAAGCTGAGCTGCATGCTTCCGATCCGCTCGTCGAACCTGCTTCAACCAATCTCTCTACGTTCTCGCTCAACGGGGGTAAGCTCATCTTTTTTCACGGTGACAGCGATCCCTGGTTCTCTGCGCGCGACACGCTCGATTACTACAAATCACTCGCAACAGCAAATGGCGGTACCGGCAAAGTCGGCCGGTGGAGTCGCATCTTCCTTGTTCCCGGCATGGCTCACTGCGGTGGCGGTCCATCGCTCGACCATTTCGACATGCTCAGCGCGGTAGTCGATTGGGTTGAAAAAGGTGCCGCGCCTGATTCCATCAATGCCACTGGCAAGGTGTTTCCAGGGCGCAGCCGCCCTCTATGTGCGTACCCCGAACACGCTCAGTACAACGGCACCGGCAACCCTCAGGACGCCCGAGCTTTTCGATGTCAATAAGGGCATATCATCCATTCTCTGGGACCGTCTCTGAAGATACTATGCTGGGCTGAACGCCCAATTTGGCAAGGATGATGTAGAAGACGAATCCTGTCAGGAAGCTATATAGGGTTGTGGGTTGCAAGCGCACAATCAGGTCATGGGAGAGCGGAAGAAAGGGAGTGACCCCAACCATGAAACCGGCTGCCCATGCACCATATCCGGCCCAGTTTATACCCCGCCTCGGTCCGCCCCAACGCCCGCCGCTGAGTAGATAATCGGCGAAAACTGCTCCGCAAATTGGCCCGAATGAGGCGCCCACAATCAGAAAGAAACCAATCAGATTGGCAGCGACACCCGTAACAGCCAGAATCAACGCTATCGTGACGCCGATCAAAGTCGATACTGCGCGGGGCACGTTTGGAATCATAGTTGTGAAACTATTACCGGCGATAAACGCGCAAAAACAGCAGCCCGGAACAGAAGCTACGGCATACAACAAAAACATGGAAGTTCCGACCAATCCGCCTACGCTTCCAACTACGGCATCGTAGCTGAAGCTTTGCAATCCAGGATGCAAACCATGCGCGCCAGCAATTGACAGAAGAGGCAGGCCGCCTGCAAAGATTGCGGCAAGGACGATGCCAACAAAGCCTCCTGTTCGCACGTCACTGGCATCCCTGTTATTCATCCCAAAATCAGCCCCGGCGGCTCCGGCAGTCGCAAAGTAACCGAGAACAATGTCGATGGTTCGCGTGAAGCCCGACATCTGGTCCAGATGTCCGCCGCTATATAACGGGATTCCGGCCCTGGTCTTGAAGAAGACAAGTATGATCATGAGGAACGGAAGAATATTCAGAAATGTCGCTATTCGCGCGACATAGCGGATACCTTTGATACCGATCCAGGCCAAACTATAAGTCCAAATCAAAGCGACAACTGCGAATGCAAATGTGCCGGAATGGTATGGCAATCCGAGACCACGCAGGATGAAGCTGCTGGCCAGATAAGCGAAGACAGCAAACCATCCGATTTGCAGTACGCCCATCAAAAGCCCTGGCATTAAATAGCCGCCGGCGGTGCCAAACATGGAGCTTCCAATTACATATAAAGGAAGACCCGTCTTCATGCCCAACATTGCCGGGGCGTAGTAATAAAGTGCATAGGCAAGAAGCGCCGCGACCGCCAGACCGAGCAGGCACACGGGGATACTCGCACGGTTGATTGTGCCTTCTCCGATAGATTGATAGAAGCCGATCCAGAGAAAAACACCGGCATAGGTCGGAGCGGTGTTTTTATACCAGGGAGCACGCGTCGAAGTTGCGTTCGGTTTTGTTTTGGCGATGTAATCAGGTATCAGAAGACCTCCGAAGTCTGGTGCGATGCTGCCGGATCATAGGCCAAAACAGAGAATATTCGGACCGGCCGCGATGGCAATATATTGTCTACCTGCAACGGTGAAAGTCATCGGCGAAGCCTTCATTCGAACATTCGTCGGAAATCGCCATAGCGTTTTGCCGTCCCGCTGATCAACGGCTGTGAAACCGCCGTTTGGCTCTCCGTAGAAAATCAATCCCCCAGCTGTAGCCAGAACACCCGTCCAGGTTTTCGCACGCGCCGGGCCGGGTTGCGGAACCTCCCAGGCGATGTCACCGGTTTCTATGTTTACGGCGCGCAGAAAGCGCTGACCGCTCTCATCTGGGTAGCCGCCTGGCTTATCGCCGACGCATTCTTCCAGAGCCAGGAAATAGTAAAGGTGTGTCTCCGGAGAAAATGCGGTCGAGTCCCAGTTGGCGGCATCACCGGGGCAACCGTGCGGATTCTTTATCACCGGGCGCCCATCGGGCGCTATGCCCGAAGCCCAGTCCACCCGGCGGAGGAAAGGCTTGGCCAGAAGAACTCTTCCGCTAGTTCGATCAAGCACATAAAAGAAGCCATTGCGATCAGCGTGAAGCAGTAGTTTGGAAGGTTTGCCTCGATAATCCGTGTCGACCAGCACATTGGGCTCCGTAGCATCGCGATCCCTCAGATCATGAGGTGTGAACTGGTAATACCATTTGAGTTCACCGGTCTTGGGACTCAAGGCGAGAACGCAATCGGTATAGAGGTTGTCGCCGGGCCGGTCGACATCTTCGGAGTCAGGCCATGGATTACCGGTAGCCCAGAAGAGTGTATCTGACGAGGGATCGTAAGAACCGGTGAGCCAGGTTGAGCCTCCGCCTGTCACTGGTTCTTTTCCTTTCCAAGTCTCAATGCCACGTTCGCCGCTACGGGGAACCGTCCAATGTCGCCAGACGAGAACTCCCGTATCCGGTTTGAAGGCAGCGACAAATCCCCGGATGCCTTCATCGGCCCCGGCCACCCCGGCGATGATCAAGTCGTCTACGATAAGCGGCGCCATGGTGCCACCGTAGTGTTGACCCTGCGGATCGGCCGACATCGGAATCTCCCAAAGGAGTTTGCCGGTTGCGCGATGCAATGCCAGTAGGTGAGCGTTGTCGGTGATGAAAAAAACTTTGTCGCGCAGGATAGCGACACCGCGATTAGTGCCGAGCCTCGCATCGCCAGCCAAACCGGTGCTGGCCGGGCGCGAATAACGCCAGAGCGGACTTCCGGTCAGTGCGTCAATGGCGAACACCTGGTTCGGGCCAGTAACGTAAAGTACTCCGTCAACGGCCAGCGGTGTTGTCTCGAGCCCGAAGTATTGGACCGGGAAAATCCATTTCAACTTCAGCGAAGCGACGTTAGTGGTGCCGATCTGTTTCAGCGGGCTATAACGATTACCCGAGTCGTTGCCGTTATAGGTAACCCAGTCGCCTGGCTGCGGCGGGCCCCAGGTAATCTTGCGACTGGGTTCCGCCGCGGTTGGGGGGCCCACAATCGTTTCAACATTGAGCCGCCGAAGATATCCTGCAAGTGTCTCTAACTCCGCCTGCGGAAGATCGCCGAAGGACGGCATACCCGCTGCGACATTGCCATGCTCCAGATAGGCGCGTAACTGCTCGGCGGACTGTTCCGCAACACGGGGATTTAGTGCCAGCCCGGGCGCTTTTCCCGTACCGCGCGCGTCCTCGCCGTGGCAGCCTGCACAGTTGCTGCTGAACAAACGGTGAGGTGAGACTTGCTGAGGAAGCAGAAAAAGTAGGAGACCTATTGCGACCATATGTGCGATCCTTTCGCGAATCAATGCGAACGGAGCCAAGCTAGTGACCGCGGATTGAAGTCTTCAATGCGTTCCCAATGGAAAGCATGGCCGGCGCCTTCATACAGATGCAGATCGCAATTCGGGATCCGAGCAGCGACCTCCTCCGCCATCCAAGCCGGAGTAAAGATGTCATTGCGCCCCCCGATGACCAAAGACGGGCAGGTCACATCTTGCAATTGGTCGAGGGTGTTGTGTGTGATGCAGGCCGCAGCCTGTCCCTCTAACCCATGCACCGGTTGTGGCAGCGGATCGATCGCTGCAGCGGCTCGTCCCGCCTGTAACTCCTCGAAGGTACCGTCCTGGTCCCAGTACGGCTTCGTAAATATCAACAATTGGATATAAATAGCGAACTCCTCCGGCCGCAGCCGGCTCTTAATGTCGATCATGTGCCGAAACACGTCGCGCGCGTACCGATCGCAGCGTGCCCACGTGCACATGAGCACCATGCTCCGCACCATCGACGGATGTCGCAACGCAAGTTGCTGCGCGATGACGCTGCCCATTGAACAGCCCACTACTCGCACGTGGCGAATCTGCAGAGCACCTAGCAATCCGGCGCAGTCATCCGCCATCTGCGAACTTGAATAAGGCCCGACTGGCTTATCGCTCCTTCCGACACCACGATTATCAGGAATGATACAGCGGAACTCTCGTGACCAATATTCGGAATGCTTCTGCCACACCGCGCCCGGGGCAGTGATTCCCATAATGAGCAGCAGGGGCTCGCCTTGGCCACACTCTTCATAAAAAAGGCGGAGGCCATTGGTATCTACGAACGGCATGCGTCCTTGCTTTTCAGTAAGGGCTCAAGATTCGCCTTCACCCAGGCGCCATCCTGGAGCGTGACGCCATCCGGATCATCCACCGCGCGATGCCCCTCGTCCTCGCAGACAATCCAGCCCTGAAAGCCGCTGTTACTCAACCACGTCGTAATGGCCACGAAGTCTACTTGCCCCTCGCCCATCACGGCAAATTCCGGATTTCCGTCCCAGTCCTTGTAATGCACGTGATTGATCAATTGTTCGTACTTCTTCATCGTCTCTAGCGGGTCCATCCCGCCATTGACGATATGTCCGACGTCTGGAGTCCAGCCAATCACGCGCGAATCGAGACCATTCAGCAGAACATCGTAGTCTTCGGATGTGCGCGCAATAGATTCTTCCGGCGAGTTCGGATGAAATGTCGTTACGATGCCGCGGTCTGCGGCACGACGTGCAAGAGCGTTGAGATTTCGGACCAGCCGTTGTTGCCTTACGCTCACATCAAAACGGCCTCTGGGCATCTGAACCACGCACAGTAGCGCCCGAGGAAAATGTCGCAGGAAATTCATAACTGCTTCGGTTTCCCGCAGTTCCTCTTCGGTCTCGCCCTCATGGTTCCAGTCAAGGACGAAGGAGATGGCAGCGAGGTCGAGACCATGCAAATCCAAATTCCCGGCAAGGCGAACAGGGTCACTCAGATCTCCCATCCAGGAAAAGATCGGCTGGATACCTTTGAAATGAGCTTTGGCAATCACCTCAATCATGTGGCCGAGGCGGTTTGCGTTCGCCCGGCCGTTCTCCTTCATAAACCAGGTGTAGACTTCACTGCCGAACCGAATTCCCGTTGAACGAGATTGCATGGTGGATTCCTCACACTGGTCTTAGTTGGAAGCGTCTTGCTATGCCCAATACCGGCCTAGCGAAGGTCTGACGGCTTTACACCTTTTACATAAGTTCCGAAGCCGAACGGATGCGGATTGTAGTCGCCAACCAGCTTGACGTCTGCTGTTGCCCTGATTTGCTGTTCGATCCCGAGCGCCCAAAAGCAGGCATTCACGAAGAGTCTGCGATTGCCTTCTATCAACAGATCCTCAGAGGTCCCAAGCGTTGTGGCGAAAACTCGAGCCTTCTTTCCCTGAATTCCCGTGTAGCTCTTCACCCAGGCGATAGGCAGCATGGGATTGTTAAGCGGACCCGAGACCGGAGGGTCGTTAGGTGTCATGCCGGAGAGCACTTCTCCCAAAACCAGCGCACGGCTATCACCTGGCAGGGGGAGGCGAACTTCATATACGTCTGTCCTGCTCCAGATCTCGCCGTCACGGATTCCCTTGAGAATCGGGTTGTTTGCTTCTTTCGGATTGAAAACGCCCCGAGTACTTTGCTTGCCATGTTCTGCGTGATGCTTGATCCACGTTTCCCCGAGCACAAGCCGCCCGAACCCTCCATCCGGAGCGTCCCAGCTGTACTTTGCATAAGTGGAACCAGGCTTGTAGTGAAAGGCGTGCGTTGCTGTTCGTATTCCGATGATGGGTTTTCCCGAGTTCAGATAGTCTACGACGTGCTTCATCTGATCGTTCGGGAGGTCGCGGAATCGAGTAAGGATGATCATCAGATCGGCGGAATCGAGTGCTTCCAGGCCGGGAATATTATCAAGCTGCTCGGGGTTGATGGTTCCGTCTTTACGATCGATGGCGAACAGGACCGTGCAGTGAAAGCCTTGGCGCAGCGACAGAATTTTAGCCAGTTGTGGTAGCGATTCCTCCGACCGGTATTCTTCGTCTCCGCTAACTAAAACAATATTCTTTCCTTTTGGAGTGCCGTGGGGCTCGAAAACCAGGAACGGCTCAGCCGCTCGAATCGGTAATGGCAAAACCCATAGCAGGGCAAACACGAAAGATGCACACAATGGCCGCATTTGACTATCCGCCACACTGCGTCAAGCGACGTCGCATAACTCTACCGCCTGAATAAGCCCCGCCAAGGGATCGCTTACCGGTATAAACTCGTGACCAACGTAGCCTTGGTAGCCAACCTCCCGGAGAGTGCGCATTATTGCTGGATAATTTATTTCCTGTCGGTCGTCGAGCTCGCCTCGGCCAGGGTTGCCAGCCGTATGTACATGGCCAATGATGGGGTGATACTGACGTATGCGCCGAACCACATCGCCGTTCATGATCTCAACGTGATAGATGTCAAAGAGCAGTTTTAGATGATCCGAGTTGACTTGTCGTACGATGCCGGCGCAGTAGTCCAAATCATCGCCCTGATAGCCCGGGTGCCCCTTCATCGGATGCGTGAGATCGCGCGTATTGAGTTGTTCTAGGCAGATGGTGACCCCTTTCTTAGCGGCATAGCGACTCAGCTCCGAGAGTGCATTGACCGAGTTCGCGAATCCTTCTGCAAGCGGTATCTCCTCGCTTTCAGGATCTTCCGCGTTTCGCCATTTGAAGCCGGTAAAGGCGATCACATTGGGAAACCCGAAATCGGCAGCCCGCTCGATCATGCTTTTGGTCGTTTCAATTACCTCATCGTGATACTGCGTGTTGTTCACACCTCGTCTGAACGGTGGGTCAGGCATTCCGTTCGGGGCGAGCGCGCACTGCAATCCGTAGTTACAAAGCGTTGCCCACAACTCCGGCGCAACAAGTTCCACGCTTAGGCATCCCAGCTCCTTAGCCGTTGTGCAGATACGATCGATATCCCAATTCCACTCGGTTCCATTCAGGCACCAAAAGGTGAGTGACTGTCGGATGCGCCCGCTCTTGACTACCCGCGGAACGAGCGCGGTCTCCTGCAGAATCGATTCTTCGCTCTTTTCCGGCAAACCGCTAATTCTCCTGATCGGGGCCTTGAATGATGTACCGGTTAGAAATATAGCTTGAGGGCAAACTGAATCTCCCTTTCTGTTTGCGCCGTCGATGTGATCTTCCCGAAATTCGGGTCTGTAACGGTTGAATCGGGAACCCCGAGAGCGGATCCGTTCAGAGAGTTGAAGAACTCGGAACGGAATTCGAGTCGAACTGCCTCATGGATCGGAAAGACTTTGAAGAGAGATAAGTCGAGGTTTGTCACGTGCGGAGACCGAACGTCATTTCGGCCGGCGGTGCCGAAAGTAAAGGGAGCCGGAGTCGAAAAACACGCCGTATTCAAGTAGTCGTTCCTGTTCGGATGGGCCGCGTACGGATTTGTACAGCTGAGATCGGCGCGCTCCACAACGTTGCCCGTGTTGGCAATGTCGCCGCTCGCATTTACTGTGAAGGGCTGCCCAGAGCGCGCTGTAAAGATTCCATTCAAACTCCATCCACCGATTGCAGCGTTGAGGAAGGGATTCGAAACGTTAGCTCTTTTCCCTTTACCGATCGGAAGTTCGTAAACCCAGTTCGCGCTGAGGAGTTGCGGGATATCGTACCCCGCCACGCTTCTGTCATTGTTCAGGTGATACGCATCCTGCACGCTGCAACCCTCCGAACCAAAGAAGCCATCGCACCCTAGGTTGATGGTCTTGGACCAGGTATAAGCGACCAGGAAGGTTAACCCATTAGACATCGAGTCACGCGCTTTGAACTGGAACGACTCATAACTGGCCTTACCGATGCTCTTGTCGAAGTAAGTAGGCGTGATATAGGGGAAAGGCTGCCGGTCGGAGATTGGTCCAGGCGCAGGGTACACTGCCGTATTTCGATAAGCTCCAGAGTCCAACCGGCTGCCATGGGAGCCAACGTAATCACCTTCAACAACTGCGTTTTTACCGATCTGCTGCTGGACGCCGAAGTTCCACTGGATCGAATAGGCGTCCTTATAGTAAGGATCGATCATCCAGTTCACCTGATTGAACGGAGTAGGCGCAGGCAGGATCTGTGAGCCGCTTCCCAAGCTTAGTGGATTCTGAGCAGTCACATTTGGAACTGTATTGTTGAGATTATTTGCGAGCAGGAATGTTGTGTCTGGCCAGTTACCCTGATAATTCGTCGAAAGCTGCTGAATGGCGGCCCAATTATCAAAGAAGCGACTGCCCGAGGCTCTTATGACCGTGCCTGGAGTAACTCGATAAGCAAGACCGATCCGCGGCTGCCAATTATCATACGAGTTGTGAATGATCGAGCCGTTTCCTGAATTCGTTACTGTCACATGTTCCGGAAGTGCGCCGTTTGTGGTAGGAATGCAGGGAGAAACTCCGGTCGAGCAGGCCGGCGGGACAGCAGCGAGAATATACTCACCGGTGTCGAGGTTCGTATCCCCGACGAATTGATTCTTGTCCGCCTTGCTCCCATAAATGGGCCAGAGCGTCAGGTCGTAGCGGAAGCCCAAATTTAACTGAAGCTTGTCCGAGACCTTCCATTGATCCTGAAAGTAGAAGCCTTCTACCCAACCACCGTGAGTCGTGATGTTAACGTTGCGCCGATTTACTGATGTCGGGAGTCCCAATAAGGCGGAGGCCAGGGCATTTCCCGTGCTGGCAGTGCTTTCCAGGTTCGACGTTTGAAAAGAGCTGTAGCTCTGATTCACGAATAAGATTGGCTGATTGCCGCCGTTCGTGTTAACGTCAGCTCCCATCTGAAGCGTATGTTTGCCCTTTACGAGGGTAAAATCGCCCGCGCCTTGCCAGATGTCTGCAATGGCATTGCCTTGGTAATTGCCTTCCGGAACACCTGTGTACCCGGGAATGTTCAAGCCCGGGTTAAAAGACCGGTCCCCAAGAAACCCGGTTGCATATAACGTGTTGAAATTTCCTGCCTGATAAGCGTTGGCGAGGCTAGTGGGAAATTGATTAGCAACCACTGCGTAGGCATTCGTTCTCCCGAATCGCCCGCTTAAGACTTTGTTTCCCGCACCGGACGTCCACGTTGCAGACATCCCTGTCTGGTAACCATTGACGTTATTAGCGTTCAGCACGCCGGGTGTATTGCCTCCTAAGGCTGTTACTTCCTGATTGAACTTGGTGAGTCGAAACCACATGCCAAGACGGTCACCAAACTGATGATCAACTCGTAGGCTTCCGGTGTCGCTGTTGGTCGTATTTGGAGTCGTATCTATGTAATTGATATTGGGAATGCCTGTCGCTATCGCCTGTGGGTAGAACTTCTGCATGTAAGCGATCGTTGGAGCATTCAGGAGTTGAACAGGAATCTGGTTGTTAGGGAAAGGATTTCTCAAGAACTCACCGGGATGGGCGGGATCCGGACGAGTGGAGAAGGGATTGTACAGCTGGGTCGAAACGCTGCTGAAGTCGCCGCTATATTCCTGCGGAGTCGGAACAGTATCCAGCTGTTGAGCTCCCCGCGTTGCTCTGAACCCCTCGTACGCAGCGAAAAAGAAAGTCTTTGGCGTTCGTCCCCTGCGTAGGATGCTGGGGAACACGGGGCCACCAGCCGCGGCGCCAAACTGATTTTGCTTGTAAACAGCCACCGAGGGATTGAACGTGTTTCTTGCATCCAGATCGCTGTTTCTCAAAAACTCCCAAAGATCTCCATGGTACTGACTGGTCCCGCCTTTTGACACAATGTTCACAATTCCCCCCGTTGTTTCACCGTAGGAAGCAACATCATTATGCGATTGGACCTTGAACTCCTGAACCGCATCGACAATCGGCGAGACGGCGTAGTTCCCGACGAAGGCGTAGTCGGTAAAGCCATCGAGCAGGAACATGTTGCTCCGGTTGGTTTGACCGTTGATTGAGGGGAAAGTAAAGGATCCAATTGCCGAGCCAGCAAACCCTCCACCACCGCCGCTATTCTGACCGGTGCTTATCGGCGATGCGCCGGGAGTAAGCGTCAGAAGCTGAGTGAAGTTACGGCCGTTCAACGGCAGGTTGTTTACTTCCTGGGTCTGAATGGCCGTCCCGAGCTCCGCAGTAGACGCCTCGACCGCCACAGCTGTTCCCTCGACTGTCACTTGCTGGTTCGTTGTACCCAGCTGGAGCGAGAAATCCTGGGTTGCCGTCTGATTCACCGCCAGCTGAAACTGATTTTCCGTGAGGGTCAGAAATCCCTGTTTCGAAATTCTAAGGGTATAAGTTCCCGGCTGCACTGTCGTGAACACGTACCGGCCTTCGCCGTTTGTAATTGCCTGCTGCTCCGCCGCAGTTCCTACGTTTTTGAGAGTGATCACCACCTCAGGCACGGCAGCACCGGACGGATCAGTTATGGTTCCGTTAATCGCGCCAGTGCTTGCCTGGGCTCCGAGCGGGAGTTCACTGACCTGGAAGCAAGCCGAAAAAAGAAAAGCTGTCAGCAGAACTGCAAAGAGCGACCGCTTGGTCGTATGTGAGGCAGAGGGAAGCGACATAGTACCCCAGAGTTTGAAGTCTCCAGGCCCACCCCGAGACTGAATAGGCCTGTAGCGCAATTCTATGGTCGATTCTGCCCCGGGTCAAGTGTTTTGTGAATTAGCGATCCGATCTCTGAAACGAGATTGCGTATCTTGAACCCGGACAAAGCACGCGCGCCCTTCTATCTGCTGCCATACGGACCAGAAACCGCCGGCAGAAACAACGGAGCTAAGTACCACCCCGGTTTGATGGAACGGTTCCGCATTCGGTATTCTGAAACTAGCCGTGAATTCTGAATCGCTCACTCTTAAACCCAAAGGAGTTGGCAGGCAGCGCAAGATTTCGGACCCGGTCACTCACCAGAGCAACCCGGACCAGTATTTCTCCCGCGCAGTGGGCAAAGCGCTACAAATTCTTGAACTGCTGCAAGCTCATGAATCTCCCCTGAGTCTCAGCGAAGTGACGCGTAGGATCGGCCTGACGAAAGCGTCAACACTCCGTCTCCTAAGAACACTCGTGTACTCCGGCTACCTGTCTACGATGCCTGACGGTACTTACACGCGTAGAGTCGAATTCGGCTCCGCCGTTCCTTCTCAATTTCCGATGCGCCTGCTTAAAGCGGCGACGCCGAAGGTGATGGAGCTGAGCAAAGAACTCCGTGAAACGGTAAGCTTAGCGGTCCTCTTCGAAAACAGAAGCGAAGTAGTATCGGTTGTTGAAAGTCCGGAGATCATCAGAATGGCGAATGTGGTCGGTCACATTTTGCCCCCCAATGCGAGTTCACTCGGAAAGGTCATAACGGCTTTTCAGTCTGCTGAGCGGCTCGAAAAGCTTCTTGTAAGCTTTGGAATTTATCGCTTTACGGAAAACACCATCACCGATCGGACAGATTTGAATCAGGAATACGCATTGATCCGCGAGCGAGGCTTTGCCATGGATCGGGAAGAGACAATTTTGGGCGGCATCTGTTTAGGTGTTCCGATTTTTTCCGGATCCGGCGTTGATGTCAGGGCTGCGCTCAGCGTCTCCGTGCCGAAGTTGAGACTTGGCACCAGCGAGCGCGAAGAGTCGATCCGGGCAACTCTGTCGGCTGCTGCTCTGGGCATTTCGAACGCTCTGCTTTAAGGCGTTCCTTTTTGCGGTTCAACTTTCTGGAGCAGTGCGCGCATAAAATCATCTTCGGGGAACAAGGTCACAATCTGCCTCATCGCGGCCAGCGCTTCCGGGTACCGTTTACTCGACATATAAATGAACGCCAATTGCTTGTACATTCGTTCATCGTAAGGAGCAATTTGAATGCCCTTGTTTAGTACGCGTTCAGCGTCGGACGATTGCCCGTTTTTCGATAGAAGGTCCGCGAGGGCTTGATAATCCTCAAGGCGAACCGAGCCGCGGTCGATTGCTTTGGTGAGATAGTTTATCGCCTGGGTAGCGTCATGCTCCGGGCCGTTCCCTAATTTAAGCCAACCCATCGCGGAGAGTACGTCGGGTTCGTCCGGATTCTCTTTGGACACAATCTGCAATAAATCCAGGTACTGGGGCGCATAAGCAGCATTGGCGGATGCGAGCTCCGTATAAGCGCGAAAAGCGGTGAGGTCGGGAAGGTGATCCGGTTTTCCAGGTTCCGCATTCAGATGAATCAGTCCGTAGTGCATGGGTTTGCTCGAATTGAGCAGGGCGGTCGGAAATGGCTCGTCCTCCGTTCGAACTATCCTGTGACTTGTCAGGACGGAGTGGGCGATGCCGTTCACCGGTGCTTTGGGCATGTGACACTCAACGCAACTGTCGAACCGCGAGCGTATCTTGCGGGTCCCTACGGGAAGTTTGCAGCTCGACTCTTGATGACAACCCAAACATTTTTGTCGGAAAAAACTCACTGGCTCGGCTTGGGGCTGCACATGCGGGTCGTGACAAGTAACGCAGCCTAATCGGCCTTGAGACCCCGTATAGCACCGACTGAGACTCATCAGCGTGTAATGCTCCAGCAGTGGAGACAACGACGCGGACGAGGGTTTATCAGGAAGCGGGGTAGCGAATATGGCTATGGTGTTGTTGAGCGGTTGACCCGGTTGGAAATCGGTGAACCGACGGCCTGGCTGCCGTACACGGAGCGCGCGGCCCTGATGACAAGCCATGCAGATGTTATCCGCAAGCCAGAGAGGCAGTTTCGCGGGGTTCACTATCAATGTGTCTAAGTTGCCCTTGGCCGACCGGCCCTCGCCGCGTTCGGCCGCGTGAAGACTGCCTGGACCATGACAGTTCTCGCATCCGATGGCTTGCAACCCGGGCGAGACCTGGGTCGATCCTCCGATTTCAGCTGAACGACTCGTCGGCGCCGCTCCGGTATGACAGTCTAAACAGCCGGGCAGTACGGGCCTGTTAAAAGCGAGGTCCAGAGATTCAAAACCAGGAGACATCTCCCAAGTCGCTGTCTGGGTGTAGTAAGACAGCGGTGCCTCAAACAGAAGGCCCTTGCGGCGGACCAGATAACTGGTTCCATTTCGGCCGGCGCCAACCGAGTACTCCATTTTTTCTTCGGTCCGGAAAATCTCGGACCCGTTGGCATCGACCGCATATTCACTTTCATAGAGGCCATCGCGAGTGGCCCGTACATCAAAGAGTCGATTGATTTTGGGATTGCGTATTGTGACGGGCGCAGCTGGAGACCCGCTCAAATCAAACGCGATAGAGCGGCCCATATCGGTTTTCACGTAGTTAGAATAGATTTGCTTGTGACATCCCGCGCAGACTTTCGAGCCGACATAGCTGGCCGGTGCTCCAAACACCGCTGCTCCGAAGGCAAGCAGCGCAACCGCACTTCTTGCCGTTTCTTTCAATCGCAACATCTTGCGGTAAAGTGTGTCACATGAGAGTTCAGCGCCCACGGTACTGGCGTTGTCTTTTTGTACTTGCCGCTGCAATTCACTTGAACGCTCAGCAGAGTCTCAGTGAACTTGGGCCGGCTTGTGATCTCCCGGCCGAAGTTGGAGCGAGCGTGAGTGTTCTCTCCCCGGCGGACGCTTATGGAGCTGCCGGCGCGTGGTTTGCTCAGCATGCTCAATCGAAGTGCGCGATGAAAGCTTTCGAACTTTCGATCCGCCTCGATCCTAAAACGTGGCAGTCGGAATATAATCTAGCTCTTCTCCAGATAAGTGCCGGAAGCATTGCCGAGGCTGAGCGCCACCTGCGCCACGTTGTGAGCGCCATGCCAGAGCTAGTGCCTGCGAGGAATGCGCTATCGGTAACGTTGAGGCGGCTCAATCGCCCCAAGGAGGCGGAAATTGAGCTTCGCCAAGGCTTGAAAATAAAGTCCGATTCTCCCGAGTTACTTTCGAGCCTGGCAGACCTCTTGGCATCTGAAAACCGCTATTCCGCCGCCATCGAGTACTGGACCCGCGCGAGTCAGCTCGACCCGGCCAATAGTCAAATCAAGCTCTCACTCGCGATTGCATTGAATGAAAACAACCAGTCGCAAAAAGCTATAGATTTGCTGCGAGCTCTGATAGCCGCTCAGCCGGACCTTGCGGTTGCTCATTTCAACTTAGGGACGATTTACGCGCGCCAGTCAAACTACAGGCTGGCGGCGGAACAGTTTCGGGAAGGCCTGAAACTGGATCCAGGCGATGATGTGGATCGACTTTCGCTCGCTAAATCGCTTGTCCTCTTAGGTGAGAACCAAGAAGCGTCTGACATTCTGCCAGCTTATATTGCTCATCACGAGGGAGATTTCGAAGGACATTACCTCCTGGGCGACGCGTATCGAGGCTTAGCGGATTACGCTAAGGCTGAACCTGAGTTGCGGGCAGCGCTCAAGCTTAACCCTGATCATAGCGACCTCAATTACAATCTCGGCTTCGTACTGGCCCACACGGGAAGGTCACGCGAGGCGCTCCCGCTCTTTCAGAAGGCAATCAGTCTGGACCCCGAAGCACAGTCACCTAGGTTCGCGATGGCCGCCGCGCTTCAGAGTTTGGGCCAAGGTGATCGGGCCCAAGACATCTATAGCCAGCTTAGAGAGGACAAACAGAAGGGCGTCAGAAAAGATCAAGCCTCCACCCAAAGTAACCTTGCTAATCAGTTTCTCCAAAACAATCAGCCGCTGAAAGCAGCGGAAATTTATCGGCAGATGATTCAGCTGGACCCCGGGAACGCTCGCACCTACTACAATCTTGCGCTGGCGTTGGACCAGGCGGGAGACAAACAAGCCGAGCGAAGTGCCTTGAATGATGCCATCCGGTTCGATCCCAAACTGGCGAAGGCACTGAATCAGCTTGGCTTTTTGGAGCTCTCGGAAGGCAATTTATCGGAGGCCGAGAGAAGACTAAAAGCAGCGACGGACTTGGATCCGCAGTTCGCGGAGGCGCAGGCAAATCTCGGTGTGCTTTATGGCCGCAGAGGAGAGCTGGCTAAAGCCGAGCAATGCTTTCGGTCAGCGGTCGAAAACGACGCTCACTTCGCGCGCGCATATACAAACTTAGCTTTGATTCTTGCGCAGCAAGGCCGCTTTACTGAAGCGGAAGCACAGGCACGTCAAGCAGTGAACCTGGACTCAAGTGATGCAGGGGCGTTCACTGCACTCGGAATGATCCAGACGCGTCTTCGAAAAGGGTCCGATGCGGTAGCATCCTTCAGAAGAGCGGTTCGAACCCAGCCAGATAACCCGGACTTCCATCTCAATCTCGGAATAGCCTTGGCCGACCGGTACGATCTCGACGGCGCCCTTGCCGAGTTCTCGGAAACAGTGCGGCTTGCTCCTCAATCAGCGATTGGTTACTACAATCGCGGACGAGTTCTGGTCGATAAGCATCGTTTCATCGAAGGCGAAGCCGATCTGCAAAGAGCGATCCAGTTGCCCGGTGCTCCGCCCGACGCACTCTATCTTCTGGCAATTGCTCTGCGGCAACAGGGACAAATAGAACGGTCGTACTCGGTCGCTGAAAAGCTCATCACACTGGACGGGCAAAGCGCAAAGGCTTATTTTTTACTCGGTCAGGATTTGATGAGTTTGAATCGCGAAACAGACGCGATCAACGCTTGGCGAAAGGCTGCCGAAATTGACCCGAACCGGACTGAAGTACTTTACCGACTGTCCCAGGCACTTCGGAAGACAGATACAGCCGAAGCAAACCGCTACGCTGAACAACTCAGAAACCATCTGAAACAATCGCAAGCGCTCAGTGAAGCTGATACATTAGGGAACCTCGCGCTCTCGGCGGCGGAGCGACATGACTTCGGACAGGCCATCTCACAACTCGAAGAAGCCCTTACCGTTTGTGGCGATTGTCACGACAAAGCTGATTTATACAAAGACCTCGGTCTTATCTTCTGCCAATCTGGCGATTTAGAGCACGCAGAGCTACAGCTCAAGAAGGCTCTGTTGCTGAAGCCACAGGACCCGGAAATCATGAGCGCTCTAACGTTGGTTTCAAATGATGAAAGAGCACGGCCGCGGTGAACATCCATGGCTTTCGCGCGGATAAGAACCAGCAGCAGTAATTCCTGCGCCGCCGATTCCACAACGCCCACGAGTGCACCGGCCGAAAACACCACGGCTCATCTTCAAAGCTGGGTTGCGAACTCAAAACGATCACCGGCCGGCGATTTAAGCCCGAACGTTGCGCCGCAGCGTAAGTGATCCATCGGTGTTCGTCGATTGTCGACACGCCCACTGAACGGGATAAAGAACGCCCTTGACTTCCAGTTCCGCCTTTAGTTTCAGGCCGTCCCATTTGCTTCCATGCGGAAGCATCAGCATCGCTTGCCGGATCCCGACCGGCTTCGGATAGCCCGGATCAATGCAGCCGCTGACGTTCACCTTTTCGTCGTCGCTGAAAACCGTGAGACGCAGCACCCCGGGCACAGCGGCCACACCCTTGTTTGCCAACCCGATGACAAGGCCAGGCGTTTCGTCTCTTTCAAATGCCCAGATAAACGACGGATATATTCGGTATCCGATACGGCGGGCAATCTGGTCGATAGGTCCGGGATACTTGTCGTAGTAACTGAGAACGTTCTTCGCTGCTTCGTTGTGCCAGTTCCAAACAGACCAGTAGTTCGCGCCCACGTCGAGAACATGCGAGGTGATCTTTTCGTTGTAGGTCACACCCTCGTCTAGCACTACCTTTTCCGGATCGCCGGTGGTCATACCCACTTCGCACACCGCGGCGATCCAAGGAGGCCGGTTGCTCAATGTTTCTATCTGGGTATTCTCAATGAAGATCGTATCCGTTCGAATCCAGTTATGCGTGCGTATCGTGCTGTCGAGCAGGTCGGCGTTTCCCACGAAACTGAAGTCCGGCTCCGTATTGGTGACCAACGGAGTCTTGGTCCAAGCCCGCAGTTGAGTCTCGAACATCTTGTTCCAGGTTTGTTCAGCAACCAGATTGCTTGGGAAAATATTGCCTTCGAACGGCCACGTGTGTGCTTCGCCCCAGAAGCCGTACATCATCGTGTCCATATACTCGACCTGCGGATTGCCGTTCAGCTCGGCCGCCAGAAGCGCATTCAACTCTCCGAATGCATCCTGATAGGCCGGATGATCATAACGAGGCATCGCATGCTGTTTGCGATAGCGCGTCTCGGCATCGTTGCCCTTCCACTCGCCTTTCAACTTCACGTAAGGAACCTTCTTCATCAGGAAACTCGGGCATGCCGGGTTCCGGAAAATCGGGGTTCTCCAGCATGATGCGGAATCCGATGCGCTTGTTGTATTTCCGGGCGAGGTCAAACGTGATACGCCAATAATCAGGGAAGTCCAGTCTGCCGGGCCTATTCTGAACCTCGCGCCAATTCGGTCGCAGATAGATCTTCTGTGTGAATGGAATCTTAACCAAATCTTCAATCGACTTCTCGAGGCTTTCGCCCGGTATGCGTGGGGGGCCAGTATCGCCGGAGACATAGACGACGAGACCCATTCCGTAGTTCGGGACGATCTCGGTCGAAGGTGTCGTTACCATCACCACGTCGCTGTTAGGAACCACCGCTCCGGGCGGATACTGCGGGAACGGTCCTTGATAAAGCCGGTCCTTCACCTCGGGACCCGATCCCCAGTCATACTTTTCCCAGTTATGCTCCGGAACGCTCGCCTTGATTTGGGCGCAGGAGATGGCGGCGCCTGCGGTTCCCGCGCCTGCTTTCAAAAAACCTCTTCGATTCATCCTGTGTTCCTGCCCCGGCTCCGTCCCGCTAGGCGGTGCGCTCTTCGTGAATAGAGCGTGCTACCCGGACGCCCGACCGTGTGGCCGCCTCCATGCCCCAACTCTGGTTGTCGCAGTACGCCCCCGCAAAGTACACTCTTCCGACAGGCTCAATGACGACCGGCCAGAACTTCCGCAATTGACCCGGCTTGTAGTCACGAGCCTCGCAGCCCATTGCCCACGGGTCGCGCGACCAATCGACTGCCAAAGTATTTTCAAAATCCGCCGAACGCCCGGGATAATAACGTTTAAACACCGACATGGCACGCTCCGCGGTGACACTCGCCTGTGCCGTCCCGATCATGATGCCGCGCGGATGTTTCTACTTCGTCCGCAGTCGGCCACAATGGTCCCAGCATCGGCGAATCAAATTGCATGTTGCCGCTGAAGCCGTCCCTCTTCCAGAACTTGGTTCGCGATAGAAAGATGGGCCGCGTTTCCACCGCGTACGGGACACCTGAGATCTGCAAATTGCTTCGCTTCGGGCCAAGTGGGTGTAACGGGAATACGGCGCAACAGGGCCGCATTCATCGCACAAACAAGATAGTCGCCAGTGATTCTCGCGCTTGTCTGGCCATCGCGCACCGTTACCGCCACGCCCTTTGTGTCCCTCTGAATCGCAACGACAGGGCTGTTCTTACGGATGCGAGCTCCCAGTCGTTGCGCGAGGGCGTCGGGCAGTCCCTGATTGCCGCCTTTACGCGGAAGAAGACGGTCGGCTCTTCGGGGATGCCTCGCATCTGTACAATGCGCCGTTTCCAGATCACGTGCAATGCGGAACTGTCGGATCCGATCTCCCCAATCGCCGAAGCCGATGCGCCGTCGCGCTGCAGCAGCTCGTTCAGCGATATATCATCCAGCGCATCCAGTCCACATCCGAATGGCTCGTATTCGTCCGTGATTCGATTTCCATAGTGGTCCAGATACAACTGCGCGAGGCTGGCGCCCTTGTTCCGGGCGAGGAATGCGCGCTCCCGGCCGTTGTAATGCGCCTGCGACATTCGCCACTGCCTTGCCTGCTGCTCGCTCATCATTCGTCCATCGGCCACCACTAACTGATTGTCACGGTGCGGGTACGGCAGCAAGGTCAGTCCGAGTTCATCGGCATAGCGGTAGCAGAGTTCATACCCCGGCTTTGTGAAGTGTTCGGCGCCGCAGTCTGCGTACAAGCCATCGGGAAACCCTTCACGTAGGGTGCGGACATGCCCACCTGTACGCCCAGATGCCTCGAGCACAGTCACGTCATGGCCGCGCTTCATCAGTTCATAACCGCACGTCAGTCCCGCCAAACCGGCGCCCGCTACGATGACCCGTTTCGGCCTTGCGGCTGCCTGTATGGGCCACGGCGTGACGGAGTCAAAAAGAAAAGGACTCAATCGGAGGAGATTTCGCCGGCTAATCGAGTCGCGCAAACGATGATGATCCATTTCAGCTGCTTCCGTTATCTTGCTGTATTTGTCATCTTACGTCAGTTCCGGCGCGTCTTTGAAGCTTTGTGAACCATCGTGCGTAGGTGTCAGTTCCGCAGAAGACGCCAAATTCTGCGCTGATCCGACTCGCAGGTCTGCGGCGTCACGCCCACAGGTTTGCGTAACGGATCGACGAACATCGAAGGCTTTCAACAACTTTTCCCGATTGACTTCGAAAGCAATCTCTCATAAGATGCTTGCTCAGTGAGTTTTCTGCACGCCACGACCGCGGCTGAATAGGGAGGGATTTCTTATGCTCCAGACAACACGGAAAAGTTTGTGGCGGTATCTGGTTAGGCGAACCGCACTCGCCATTCCTGTCATCGCCATGGCGCTGCTCTCAGGTCAGCGAATGCAAGCCCAATCCGGGTATGAAGCGCAAATCCGGGGCACGGTGACGGACCCGAGCGGCGCGATTGTCCTCGGTGCGAGAGTTACGTTGACGGATGTCGCTACCGGGATCGCGACAAACACCGCGACAAATGAAAAGGGCATCTATACCCTGAACGGCCTTCGTCCGGGTAAATACAACTTGCTCATCGAACAGGCCGGGTTTCAGAGCGCTGAGGCCAAGGACATCGAACTCACCGTTAGCCAACAAGCGGTCATCAATCTTTCGTTACACCTGGGCTCTACCAGTTCTTCGGTGAGCGTCACCGAGTCCGTACCGATGCTCGACACCGGCGGCGCAACGCTCGGGACGACCATCTCCGGTAACACCACACGAGACATTCCGTTGTATGGCCGCAGCTACTTTCCGCTTATCTTTCTCTCGGGCGGCGTCACCGAATCACCAGGTTCGGGTCCCGCCGATAGCTATCCTTCCGGCACAAACTTCGTTTCAAATGGACAACGGAACGCAACCGCGGAAATACGCCTGGATGGGACGCCTACCACCGCCCCCGAGCAAGGCGAAGGTGGAAACACGAACGTCTACTACCAGCCTTCGGTGGAAGTCATCCAGGAGTTCAAGGTCTCCAATAATTCGTTCTCGGCAGAGTTCGGAAACAATGGCGGGACGGTTCTGAACGTACTCGTCAAACAGGGTGGAAATCGGTTCCATGGAAGTGGCTGGTGGTTCGGGCAACGTTCCGGCCTCGACTCGAACGACTTCTTCAGCAACGCCGCGGGTCTGCCTCGTCCTAACCATAAGCACGATGATTACGGATTCATGGTCAATGGCCCGATCAAGAAGGAGAAGACATTCTTTCTATTCGACCTGGAGCGCGTGAAGGACGCCTCGCCCATTCAGATTGTCGCCACTGTTCCCACAATGGCCGAACGGGGCGGCGATTTCTCGCAGACTTTCACGAACGATGCCAACGGCAATGTGGTTCCGAACATTATCTATGATCCTAGATCCGGTCCAAACGGCGCGCGTATCCCTTTTGCAGGGAACGTGATTCCCAAAGCTGCGCTCGATCCCATCGGTCTGAAAGTTGCCGCCCTGTATCCGCAGCCTAATATCCCCGGAGATCCTGATCTCGGAACCAACAATTTCAGAACGAATGTCTTGAATACGTCGCAGGGCTATCAGCTTGATGCGAAAGTCGATCAGCAGTTCACCGCGAAACAGCGCGGCTCAGTTCGCTACAGCCGGCTGCGAAGCAATCAGGACACGCCAACAGTGTTCGGCGACTCCAATTGGAACGATGGCGTTCACTACAGCACCACCGTGCATAATGTCGGCGCGAACTACGACTGGACAATAAGCCCGACCCTGCTTCTGCAATTAAGAGCCGGTCTAGATCGCGTAGAGGCACCTGGTCAATCGCGTTACCCCAGCTTCGACACAGTGGGCTTCCCTTCGATCCTCGATGCAAATGGTCTGACACGCATGCCGGCCATCACCATGGACGATGGGCCGTATGCCGGACTCTTCACACAATGCTGCGTCGACACGGCCTTCGCCCATACTCTGTTTAACTACTCGAGCAGCATGAGCTGGGTTCACGGCGCGCATTCCATCCGCTTCGGCGGCGAGCAGCGGCTGTTCTACAACAACTTCGGCCAGCCTGATTCGGCCACGGGCACTTTTCACTTCTCTCAAATCAACACGGCCAACGATCCCTTCGCAGGCGACGTTACGGCGGGGAATGCGATCGCCAGCTTACTGGTTGGCTACGGCAGTAATGCATCCGGCATCACCATTCGACCAAATGTCGCCGATAAGTCAACCGAGAACGCATTCTATGTTCAAGATGACTGGAAAATCTCTCCCAAGCTGACCGTCAATCTCGGACTCCGCTATGAGTGGAGCACACCCTACACGGAGCGTTACAACCGCGAGCAGTTCGCTGACTTCACTGGAAATAGCGGGATCGTAGTGCCCGGGCTGCCGCTGACATCCGGCCCCTTACTCGGAACAACGATGTTCCCAACGTCTTCGAACCGAAGCATACCGGTCGATCGCAATAACTTTGCGCCGCGTCTAGGCATTGCCTTCGCTCCCAATGACAAGACGGTTCTTCGCGGGGGTGCCGGCATTTATTACGGGATGAATATAGCCACTAATTTCCAGTATGCCGGGCCGGCATTCTCGAAGGCTGAGCCGATCCGCTTTTCGCTTGATGGCTACAACACGCAATACGCTACCCTCGAAAATCCATTCCCGACTGGTCTTCCGGGGCCACAGGGCACCAAGTACGGTCCGGAGGCGCTCTGGGGCTTCTCCAATCCGAGCGACCTCGACTACGAGAAGAACCGCAACGCCGAGATTTATCAGTGGAGCTTCGGGATACAGCGATTGCTGCCCTACAGCCTCGTCGTATCCGCTGATTACAGCGCGAATAGAAGCACGCACCTGCCTTGGGGAAGCTGGGGTTTCACACGAAATCGGAATTACATATCCAGTGATATTCGCAGCCAATACACCAGTGACCAGCTTTCCACGCTCGTGGCTAATCCCTTCCAGCCATTGTTCACGGGTCCAAATGCCAAATTCAACGAGCCGGATTCCATTTACAACAACGACACGATCCCGTTGCTGAACCTGCTGCGGCCATACCCGCAGTTCGACGGCGAGTACGACGGCTTGCCTCTGCTGACTGCCACTTCGAGATACGATTCCCTGCAGATCGGCTTTGCTAAGCGCGATGGCAAATACATCACTTTTCAAGGCAGCTATACGTTTTCGCGCTACACAGACGACAGTTCTTCTGGCGCCAATAGTTGGATCGGCTACTACGCTTACGGTGCGCCGCAGGCCATCGACAGGCTACAGGGAGAGTACGGCATCAGTGGAAACGACGCTACCCATCGGTTGTCCGCCATCGCCACTTTCGCGATCCCCGTTGGAAGAGGGCTGCTTTTCGGCTCGCACATGAATCGCATTCTGGACGGAGTCATCGGTGGATGGTCTCTCGGGACTACATACACGATTCAGACCGGTCAACCAATTGCCATCGGCATGAGCCTGCCGCGTTTGGCGGATGGGACACAACGTCCAAACCTTACGTGCGCCAATCCCGGTACCGGCATCAGTTACCACCACGCGGCCTCCACGGGCGAATCGTTTTTCAATCCGACCTGCTTTTCAGATCCGGGTGATCAGCAATTAGGCAACGCGCCTCGCTATATCGAAAGCCTCCGGCTGGACGGAATCCGCAATGTGGACGCGGCTGCACGCAAGGAATTTTCTATCAAGGAAGGAATCAGGCTTCAGATCCGGATGGAGGCGTTCAATGTGTTCAACCGAACTCGTTTCGGGCTGCCCGTCAATGCATACGGCGATTCGTTATTTGGAAACGTCAACTCGCTCGCGCCAGGCTTTTCGCCTCGGCGCATGCAGATCGTGGCGCGAGTCGAGTTCTAAATCGCATGCGACTCGCCGCCGTTATCGTATCTGTAGCACTGTGCTATGCCGCCGCAGCGCCCCCGTCTCCCGCGCTGGATTGGAGTCACTATGTTCGTATTGGCGGGCACGGACTCTCCAAACAGAGCGTTGCGTCCATCATCGAGGAGTCCCAGCGCACGCATGTCTTCGGGATTGAGGTCGATAACGACATACCAGGGCGTTACGAAAGCTTCCTCGATCCTCGAGAGAAACTGGCAGCCATCCGGGCAGCAGCCACCGCAGCCCACGCCGTCGGCAACAAGTCGTTCGTCTACATAGCAGGATTGGAATGCATCACCGCTCACGGAGACACAGCGGCCCACACCTTTTTCAAAGACCATCCTGACTGGGTACAGCGCGACCGCAATGGAAAGCCCGCAGTCTTCGGCGGAGGTAATGCCTTCTGGATTGCCAAAGGCGATGAGGATGTTTGGGTTTCGCCATACGCTCCGGAGTGGCGCACGCGGTATATGAGCCTGGTTCGTCAGATTGCGGCGACCGGCATTGACGGCGTTTACGTAGACATTCCTTATTGGATGACCCACTTCGAAGGGTGGGAAAACAGCTGGGCAAGCTTCGACCGCTACACCGTGGATGCGTTCCGGCGCGAAACGGGTATCGATGCTTTGCACGATATGCGCTTAGGTGATATTTCTGATCCCCATTTCCGGCGCTGGATCGACTTCCGCATAAAAGCTCTTACCGATTTCATGAGGGACATAAAAAGTAATGTGCAGGCTGGGAATCCGAAGTGCCTGACGATTGCTGAAATCTACCCGGGATTCGAGGACGCTGCGCCTCGCGTAGGCTCCGACGTGTATGAGTTGTATCCAGTGGTCGATGCCATCGCACACGAATATCACGGCCCTGAAGAATCGATGGCAGCGTCACGCTCTGTCTTCGACTGGATCGGCCAGATGATCGGCATATTTACATTCCGCTCCTTTGCCGAAGGCAAAGCCACCTGGATGCTCGACTACTCCTGGGATGGCGAGAAAGGGGTCAACATTCCGGACGCAATGAAAACGCTCTTCGCCTCCCAACTGGCCGTAGGCGCAAACAGCTGGGATGCGCAGGGGCACGTCATGTCCGGATCGAACGACAGCGCTGTTCGCACGCAAACATTTGCTTGGATCGCCAAACACGAACATACCTTCTACGACCCTCGTGAGCCGATCTCACCAGTGGGCGTCTATTTCTCGCCGGCAACTCGCAACTACAACGCCGCTCAATACGCGCCGCGGTTCCGGGCCGCCATGGAATCGCTGCTGTTTGCTCACCGTGAGTTTCAGATCCTGACACCCCGAACGGTTACTTCCTTCCGAGGCTCCGCAATGCTGGTCCCCGGTCGGGCCTTGTTCGACTCGAAAGAACGCGACGATCTCGCCGCGCATGCGGGCACTAATGTTCAGCAGCTGGATCCAGATGATGGGCTGCCTAGCTTTGACGATCGAGTGAAGAACTGGTTGAGCGACGATGCAACAGGGGGTCAGGGGGCGGCGGATATCAATGAACAAGTGGCTCGCCTGATGAGCCGGATCCCAAGCACCGGGGGGCTGCAGGTACACGCTTCGCCGTTCGTCGTCTCGCAAATTGCGCGAGTGGGTGGACGCACACATGTGTTCCTGATGAACTTCAAGGGAATCGTGCCCAAACGCACCCTGCTGCCCCAAGCGAATACGGATACAACCATTGAGCTTCCGGCAGCAGCTCACGTTCGCGCTTACGTGCTTCCTTTTCTGGGGGAGATCTCGGCGTTGCCCGTCACTCGCATGAATGGCAAGCTTCGGGTCACGGTGCCGAGTTTCGAGCGATCCGCGGCGGTGTGGTTTGAGGAGGATCGCTTGCAGTAGGCCGAGTCCTTTCATCGGCGGGCTGCAGTCGACGGTTCTCAGTTCGGGCGGAAAGGCGCCGCCAAGCGCAGCCGTGCTGAAAATCTCAAGTCTATTGGCATCGAATGGGATAGTTTGCACAGGAGGGCCGCTTTCGAAGTGTCAGGATATTCTTTTGGCCCGTGCGCTGGACAGCCCGCGATCCCGACAGCCCTGTCGGAGCCGCACGCGCTCGGGAGCGGCGTACGCGAGTGATTACCGGAAACCAAGATCTTTTTGAAGGGGATTCAGCATATGTTCAATAACTTGAAGCGCAGAGACTTCATCAGCCGAGGGGCGGCGGGTGTCGCTGCCGTCCGCGCCCTTGGCCTAGCCGGAGCTTCGAAAGGCGCGCTCGGCGCAAATGAACGTGTACGCGTGGCGATCATCGGGGTGCACGGACGCGGCAACGATCATCTTGAGAACTACGCCAGGTTGGCCAATGTTCAGATCAGCGCACTCTGCGACATCGACCAGAGCGTGCTCGATAAACGGCTCGCCGAAATGGACAAGATGGGCCTGCCCAAGCCGGTCACCTACACCGATTACCGTAAGCTGCTCGAGGACAAATCGATCGACGCTGTGTCGATTGCCACACCCAATCACTGGCATTCGCTGATGGGCATCTGGGCGTGCCAGGCCGGGAAAGATGTTTATGTAGAGAAGCCCTGCTCTCACAACTTGTGGGAAGGTCAGCAGTTGGTCAAAGCCTCTCAGCGCTACAACCGCATCGTCCAGCAAGGTTCGCAGATGCGCTCTGCGAAGGCCGCCCGCGACTTAGTCAACAAGCTGCAGAACGGGCTGATTGGTGACATCTACATGGCGCGCGGTGTTTGCTACAAGTGGCGCGACACCATTGGCCGCGCCGCCGTGGAACCTGTGCCGGCGGGCGTCGATTACGATTTGTGGACCGGCCCCGCACCCCTTCACGAATTTACGAAAAATCGCTTTCACTACAACTGGCATTGGAATTGGACTTACGGCAACGGCGATCTCGGCAATCAGGGTGTCCACCAGGTCGATGTGGCGCGATGGGGTCTCGGGTTGGGCTTTCCCAATAAGGTCAGCGCCATGGGCGGGCACTTCATGTTCGACGACGACCAGCAGACCCCGAATGATCTGAACTGTAGCTTCGAGTTCGACCTGCCTGGCGGGAAACGCAAGATGATCACCTTTGAAGTACGCCACTGGATGACCAATCATGAGGCCGAAATCGGCACCGCCGCATTGGGAACGCCCGAGCCGAAAAAAACGGAAGGAAAGGCAAAGCTCGGGCCAACCTCCGGCAGCCACAATACCGTCGGCAACATCTTCTACGGTTCGAACGGATATGTTTCGACTGGGGACGAGGACGCTGCCACGTATTCTGTTTGGCTCGGTCGCGATCAGGAACAGCAGCCGCCGGTGCATGGCGGCAGCGAAACAGCGCACTTCAAGAACTTTATCGATTGTGTGGTGAGCCGCAACAAAGCGGACCTGCACGCACCCATCGAAGAAGGGCACATCTCCTGCGGGCTGGTTCACCTGGCGAATGTCTCCTACCGGCTGGGTAGGACGATCAACTTCAATCCCGAAACTCAGCAGGTGATCGGAGATGAAGAAGCCGATGTTCTGCTTCGCGACGGCGACCGCGGCTATCGCCAACCCTTTGTGGTGCCCCAGGACGTTTAGCGCATCTTGGGCTTTAGCTACTCGCGAATAGGTTGCAGGTCAAGGGCAGGCAGTTGACGCGCGTGCGCCGGATCAGCCGGTAGCGCCCGCGTGGACTCCCGAATCACGAGGCGCGTCGGAATGGTGATCGACTGCGCCTCGCAGTCCGGTCTTCGAATCCGGCGTTGCACAAATTCCGCTAAATGTCGGCCCAATTCTTCCGGGAACTCGCGAACGCTTGTCAGGGGTGGGTGGAGCGCCCCTTCGCTGTCATTGAAACCGGCCACGCTGATGTCCTCCGGAATCTTTAAACCTTGTTGCCGCAGTGCCTCATACACGCCGCTCGCAATCTGGTCCGACCCCGCGAACACAGCCGTTACGCGTTCACGCCGCGACAAGATGGACCGCATCGCCAGGTATCCCAGTTGCCGGTCATCGGAATGGATCTCGCTGAAGCGCGGTTGTAAACCCGCCTCTAGCATCGACCGGCGATACCCGCTGGCACAGCGGGCATACCACGGCAGATCTTCATCTCCGATGAACCAGATCTCCCGATGGCCATTCGCAATCAGATGCGAAGTGATTTCGAAGGCGCCTTCCGAATCGTCTGAGTAAACCGTGTCGTATTGGCTCGGGTCCCAATCACCGATCACGTTATTGCCAAGTACGGCAAACGGCATTTGGCGCGCTCGTAAGGCCTCGAGCATGTTGGGCGAGTTGGTCCCGCTCAGAATCAGGGCCCGCATGATTCCGCGTTGCGACAGAATCGCCGGAAGATGCAGGTCCTTGGCTGGCGTCAGCGGAGAATAGCGGAACGACATAAACAGCAGCTCCCGCTGCTGCGAAGCACAATAGGCTTGAGATCCAAAAAGGATGCGCGCCTGGAAGTTGTGCAGCAGATCGCGATTCGACAACATGAAGGCGATGATGTTTGCCTTCTCAGCGCGCTGCTGTTCGAGATCGATCCCCAAAGTCTCCGCAGTTTTCCGCACCCGCGCCCGCAGAACTGAATTTACGTTCATCTGGCCCTTTGCCACACGTGACACGGTGGCTGGGCTGACGCTCGCGAGTCTGGCGAGATCCTTGAAGGATTTCTTCTTCACACGTTTATCCTCACACGGCACAGCCGCTTCGGGCGTCCACGGCCAACCTCCGCAGAGGAAGCGTGACAGCCTCGCCACACATCTACTTTTCGCGCAGTGTGCCGGTTCCCGCAGCGTTGGGAACGACGGCTAATCTCGCCGCCGACGCTGCATCCAGATAGACGGACGCATCCACATGCCGCTGCACCAGAGAAGCCGGGCAGCGCTCCGAAACCGACCCTTCTAGCGCGTTTTGCACTGCTTCCGCCTTGCGGGACTCCGGTACGCAGCAAACCCAACTCCTAGCTCGGAACAGTCCCGTGCAAGTGATGGTGACGGCCCGGCTCGGGACTGAGGCTGCATCGCGGAAGTGGCCTTCGCCGGCTTGCTGCTCGCGGCATGCCTCGTCGAGCGTCACCACTTTCAATATCTGTCTGTCGTTGAAGTCCGCTACCGGCGGATCGTTGAATGCGATGTGACCGTTCTCGCCGAAACCGACAAATGCCACGTCGATGGAGTCAGCCATCAGTAGGCCTGCGTACCGCGCGATTTCTGCGTCCAGATCCTCGGCGTCGCCATGGATGTAATGTGTGACGCCGGGGTGCACCCGGTCTTCTAGTCGAGTCTTGATCCAACGGCGAAAGCTAGCGGGATGATCTGCCGGCAAGCCCACGTACTCATCCATGTGAAACAGCTCAACGGCCTTCCAGTCCAGATCTTCTTTCACCAGCGCATCAATAAGCGGTATTTGCGAATTGCCGGTGGCGCCGATAACGCGCGCATGTCCTGCTTTCGCAATGGCAGCGCGGATGATTTCTGCCGCGTGCCCCGCCGCTGCAGATCCCGCCTCGGCTGCCGATCCGTAAATCGCCACGCGCGCATCGCCGCTCTTGAAACGGTAGCGCGCCTCCGTTGTTTTTGGCATGCATGTCATTATAACGGTGAAAAGCGGTAATCCTGGAACTTTCAAGGCAGCTGAGAAACGTTTCTGTACAATATGCCTGGCCTATCTTCCCGCACAGCAATCAGGGCCCTCACTGTAGCGGATCTTCCCATCTTGCTGACACTGTCGACCGCAGCGGGTTGGAACCAAACTGCCGCCGATTGGCGCTTGCTGCTCCGACTGGAGCCGGATGGTTGTCTCGGGCTCGAGCAGGATGGAAAACTCGTGGCCACCAGCACCCTGATCTGTTATCAAGACGAATTAGCTTGGCTGGGCATGGTGCTTACTCATCCGGACTATCGCCGGCGCGGCTTGGCTCGGCAACTGGTAGGCGCCCTTTTGGAGCTGGCCGGCGCCAGGAGGATTAAAAGCGTCAAGCTGGATGCGACCGATCTGGGACAGCCTCTCTATGAAACCTTGGGCTTCCGGACCGAACAGAGCATTGAGCGCTGGTCTGCTGCTTGCCCAATTGCCCAAACCATTACAGATGACCTTAAGCCGGCGCCGTTGGCCATGCTTCCTTTCGCGCTAGATCAGCGTGCCTTCGGTGCCAGCCGCGCTCGCGCATTGCAGGAATTGGCCGAACACCACACGCTGTACGTGGGCGAGGACGGATACGCTATAGCCCGGCCGGGCGCGCAAGCTGCCTATCTGGGGCCCTGCGTCGCGGAATCGATTGAGACAGCGCGTCAATTAGTGAATAGTTGCTTGCGCCAGCACCCCCGCAGCCCCTGGTTCTGGGACGTGCTCCCTGCCAATCGAGCCGCGGTCACTCTCGCACAGGAGTTCGGATTCACCATGGCTCGGAGGCTGGTTCGTATGGTGAAAGGACACGACGGGCGTGGCGTGGATTCCCTCATCTTCGCCCCGGCCGGTTTGGAAATTGGTTAAATGGCGGCACGTCTTTCCTAGTACCCTTCATGCCTAGTCAGCTCATACAGAACGAGAACGAACTCGAGGAACTTCTCTCCCGGCCCGCCGAAGTCGACAAGAATGTCATCAAAGCCCTCGATGGCGATCTGATGATTCTCGGGGTTGGAGGCAAGATGGGGCCCAGTCTGGCCCGTTTGGCGCAACGTGCCTGCGCCGAATCAGGCTCTCGAAAAAAAGTACTCGCCGTTTCCCGCTTCAGCAACCCCGGGCTGGAATCCGCCTTGGCCGCCTCGGATATTCGTACCATTCGTTGCGATCTGCTCGAGGCCAAAGAACTCGCCGCCTTGCCCGATGTGCCGAACATCCTATTCATGGCTGCCCGCAAGTTCGGCACCAGCGGGTCCGAGCATCTCACTTGGGCCATGAATACGTATTTACCCGGCCTGGTCGCCGAACGTTTCCGGCAGGCGCGGATTGTCGCCTTCTCGACAGGAAATGTGTATCCGCTCCGGCCCGTTGTGGCGGGCGGCGCTGACGAAACAAGTGCCGTAGCTCCGGTTGGTGAATACGCGCAGTCCGCCCTAGGGCGCGAACGCATGTTTGAATATGGTTCCGCACGCTGGGGGACGCCGGTAGCCCTTCTGCGGCTTAATTACGCCAACGATCTGCGTTATGGCGTCCTGGCAGATATCGCCCACGCCGTCTACGAACTGCGGCCGGTCAATCTGCGCATGGGGCTGGTGAATGTGATCTGGCAAGGCGATGCTAACCGGGCCTGCCTGCGCGCCCTGGCTCACTGCCAGACCCCGCCCACAGTTCTCAACATCACCGGTCCAGAGACTTGTTCGGTCCGCTACCTGGCACTTGAATTTGCACGCCGGTTCGGAGTTGAGCCGCGCTGGGAAGGCGAGGAATCCTCGACCGCTCTGCTGAGCAATGCTGCGAAGGCGCATCAGTTGCTGGGCTATCCAACGGTCACCGTGCAGGATCTGATCGACTGGACGGCCCATTGGGTCAGTAGTGGCGGCGCGAGTCTCGGGAAGCCCACTCACTTTGAAGTCCGTGATGGGAAATTCTAAATGAGTCTTCGGGCTGAGTTGCAAGAGGGCCTTGTGATTCCGGCGCATCCCCTTGCGCTCACGAGCGCGCGCACCCTCGACGAGCGCCGCCAGCGTGCCCTGACTCGCTACTACCTGGCTGCCGGCGCCGGCGGTATTGCTGTCGGCGTGCACACCACACAGTTCGCGATTCGCGATCCCAAAGTTGGCTTGCTGCGCCCGGTGCTGGCCCTCGCCATGGAGGAAATGCGCACCGCAAATGTGGTGAAGATCGCCGGTGTCTGCGGCTGTCGCGCGCAAGCCATCGAGGAAGCAGAACTTGCCGCCGTACTAGGATACGACGCGGTCCTGCTCAGCATGGGAGCCTTACGTGATGCATCGATACCCGGATTGCTGGATCATGCCCGTGCCGTCGCGTCCATCTTGCCTATTGTCGGCTTTTATCTGCAGCCCGCAGTGGGCGGCCGCGTACTTCCGTTTGAGTTCTGGACCGGCGTCGCAGCCATCGACAACCTCGTCGCCATCAAGATCGCGCCCTTCAATCGATACCAGACCCTTGACGTGGTGCGCGCGATCTGGGCTTCCGGGAGAGCGTCGGAAATCGCACTCTATACGGGAAACGACGACAACATTATTTTTGATCTGCTCAGCCGGTTTTCATTCGGTGACGCACAGCCCCCGATCCGAATCGCGGGCGGCCTGCTCGGGCATTGGGCCGTCTGGACAAGCATGGCTGTCGCTCACCTGAATCGAGTCCGTCAGATAGCCTCTGCCGGTAACCCGGTGAGCACCGATCTATTCGAACTCGCCTGGCAAGTGACCGATTCCAATGCCGCCCTGTTTGATGCGGCACGTCAGTTTCACGGCTGCATCCCGGGCATCCACGAGATTCTGCGAAGGCAAGGTTTGCTTGCCGGCCGTTGGTGCCTCGACGCCAATGAAGATCTGTCGCCAGGACAGCTGGATGAGATCGACCGTGTCTGCGCCGCTTACCCTCACCTGACAGACGACGGCTTCGTCCAAAAGCACCTCGATTCCTGGCTCCGGTGAACCGTTCGCAGAAACGCAATGCCGTTTTCGAGAAACTTTCTCAAACCGATTGACAAGGCGCTCTGGAAGGTAATAACCTGACGTGTCTGGTGTGCCCTTACCCACGATCGGTTCCTCCGCCCCGCCGCGCTCGCCACGACCTAACGAAAGCCTCATCTCAGCAGGAGTTTGTTCATGCCTCCACTCGCCGTCTCTCGTCTTTTGATCGCCGCGTGCTTCCTCTCATGTTCCACTGCCGCCTGGGCACAGGCGGTAGCGACCGCCCAGATCTTCGGCAGCATCACTGATCCCAGCGGTTCCCCGATTCCTGGTGCCAAGGTCTCGGTCACGCAGACTGAAACCGGCCTGAACCGCTCTGTGCAAAGCAGTTCGAGCGGCGACTATCTGCTGCCCGAATTGCCGATTGGACCGTATCGCCTTGAAGTGAGCGCTAAAGGCTTCGGCTCATACATTCAGACCGGCATTACCCTTCAGGTCAGCGATAGCCCGAAGGTGAACATTACCCTCCGCTTGGGACAGATCACCCAGCAGGTTGAAGTCTCCGCGGACGCCAGCATGGTCAAGACCGACACGACGGCCGTGTCTCAGGTCATCGATAAGGCGCGCATTGTCGATCTGCCGCTGAATGGCCGGCAGCCCACGCAGTTGATCATGCTGTCTGGCGCCGCCAACGATATCGGCCCGGCTAACGGACAGACCGATTTGGTGACGAGCAAGAACTACTTCAGTTCAGATTCCATCTCGGTTGCTGGCGGCCAAGCTAACGGGACAAATTATTTACTGGATGGCGGCGAGAATATGGACGTTTTCTCGAATGTAAATCTGCCGTTGCCGTTCCCCGACGCGCTCCAGGAATTCAGCGTCGAGACCAGCGCCCTCTCAGCGAAGTACGGCATGCACGCAGGCGCCGTTGTTAGCTCCGTTACTCAGTCTGGAACCAACCAGTTCCATGGCGATTTGTTCGAGTTTGTTCGCAACGGCTACTGTCGATGCCCGCGACTTCTTCGCGTCTGCGCCCGACACTTTGAAGCGCAATCAGTTCGGTGGGACTCTGGGCGCTCCCATCTTGAAAGACAAACTGTTCGGGTTCTTCGGGTATCAGGGAACGCAAATTCGTACCGCTCCCCCTTCGACTATCTCGTTCACGCCTACCCAGGCGGCTCTCGAGCGGCGACTTCAGCCAGCTCGAGTCGGCAAACTGCCAGAGCAGCGGCTCCGCTCGCACACTGATCAACCCAGCAAACGGCCAGCCGTTTGCAAACAACTATATTTCGCCATCGCTCTTCAATCCGCAAGCGGTGAATCTGCTGAAGTATGTACCGGTGTCGAACAATCCCTGCGGCGAAGTCACTTACGCTATTCCGGAGCCGCAGCGCGAGAACCAATACATCGGTCGCTTGGATTGGAATCAGAGCGCCAAGAACACCGTTTTCGGCCACTACTTTCTGGCTGATTACGCTAGCCCAGGCCAGTTCAGCACCAGCAATATTCTTCTGGCCCAGCAGCGGGGGGTACTCGATCGAAGCCAATCGGCTGTTATCGGCGATACTTTTACGTTCAGTCCGAACGTAGTGAATTCGGCTCACGTCGGTTACACGCGGCTCGCGATTACGCGCGGTCCAGCATCCGATCTCATCAATTTCAACGACATTGGAACCGCCATTACGCAGCCCCTCGCCAATTTTCTAAACGTCAGCGTGAGCGGTTACTTCAATGTCGGCTGCGGTACGTGCTCGCCATCCTACATCCGGCAGAATAACTTTCAGTTCGCGGACGATCTCGATATCATCATTGGCCGCCATCACATTTCGCTCGGTGCCGAGTGGGTCCACTATCGCTTCGACCTGCAGCTCGGCTCGTTGGCTAATGGCAGCTTCACCTTCAACGGCCAGTCCACGAACGACGCTTTGCTCGACTTTATGCTCGGCATGCCTGAGACTTTTGTCCAGGGCAATCTTCAGCCCTTTAATGCCCGCCAAAATTATTACGGCGCATATGTGCACGATGTATTCCGTCTGAGCAAGAATCTGAC
This sequence comes from Terriglobia bacterium, assembly GCA_963737005.1. Taxonomy (GTDB): domain Bacteria; phylum Acidobacteriota; class Terriglobia; order Bryobacterales; family Bryobacteraceae; genus Bog-105. The sequence continues at coordinate 149,900 of CAVTRD010000002.1, forward strand.
GGTTCAGGCAGGTTTGCGATGGGAGCCCTATCTGCCCGGGCGCGAAATCAAGAACCGCATGAACCACTTCGATTTCGCCGGCTATCGCCGCGGGCCGGCAGAGCAGTGTGTACGTTAACGCTCCCCCGGGTCTGTTCTTCCCCGGCGATCCCGGTATTCCCAAAACATTCACCTCGAACCGGCCCTGGGATTTTCAGCCCCGCGCCGGTATCGCCTGGGATCCGAACGGCAATGGCAAGCAAGTGATCCGGGCCTTGGGTACGGTCTGTTTTACGACACGATGGCCACCGCTTACTGGGAAGACCAGACCGGCGATGCTCCCTGGGGAACGACGATCAATCTTGTTCAATCCTGCCGGCGGCTTCACCAATCCCTACGCGGGATATCCCGGCGGGAATCCGTTTCCTTCCCCGAATCCGCCCAGCAAGAACCAGGCGTTCCCCTCCGCGGCCAGTTACTACACTTACCCGATCCACGGGCATCCGACTTATACCAACCAATGGAATCTCAGCTATGAAGCGCAGCCATTCAAGGACTGGGTCTTCTCCGCAGCTTATGTGGGCAATAAAACGACTCATATCTGGACGGGTGAAGATGTCGATCCTGGCGTTTACATCCCGGGAACTTGCGGCGGCGCGCCCTGTTCCACTACTTCCAATACCAATCAGCGCCGCGTTCTTTATCTGCAGAATCCGTACCGCCGGAGCTTTCTATTCGAGCATCTGGCGGGCGGACGACGGCGCTAACTCGTCGTACAACGCTTTGCTCGCTCAAAGCCGAGCATCGTTTCAGCGATCACTACACGGTGCTTGCGAACTACACCTATTCGCACTGCATCAGCGAGGCCGATTTTATCGGTGACCTGGGCGGTGCCCTGACGCAGAATCCGTACGATCGAAATGCGGAGCGCGGCAATTGCGGGTTCGATTTACGGCAGCATCTTCAATCTCTCGCTGGTCGTCGAGACGCCACGCTTGAAGAGCCGATGGGGCGATCGGCTGGTCGGTATTTGGAAACTGTCGCCCATTCTTACCGCGCATAGCGGTGTATGGTTTACGCCTGTGACAGGCCTGGATAATTCTCTGACCGGCATCGGCCTCGATCGGCCCGAATGTCGTTGGCAATCCGTATGTGCGCAATACCAGCACTCTGCAATGGCTTAGTCCGTCTGCCTTCGTTCCCAATGCGATCGGCATCTTTTGGAAATGCCGGCTCTGATTCACTCGTAGGCCCGATGTTCTTCAATATCGACGCTTCGTTGAGCCGGGAGTTCGTCCATCAAAGAAAGCGGCACGACTTCAACTCCGCTTCGAATTTTTCAATCTGCTGAACCATCCGAATTTCAGCAACCCCGACAACAATCTCCAGGACAATACGTTCGGGGAAATTCTGAGCGACGCGGGGACCGAGAATTTTGCAATTTGCAGGCAAGTATACTTTTTGAGGTCAGAAAGAGCCGAATCGAATGGAAGATCCGAAAGAAACCAGCGATCATCGGCCGAAGGCAGTTTATCGGCAGAACGCGGAGCCCTGCTCGGAGCCGCTGCCAGCGATGAGCGCGCAATTCTTACGCGCGCGTGATTGGTGCCAACGATCGCATCCGCATTGCCCAACTTGGCTGCGGTGGACGCAGCGAGGGTCACGTCAACATGGTGCACCTGGCGTCAAAAAAAACGCCCCTGGAAGTGGTTGCGGTGTGCGATTTATGGTCGACGGCTCGGGAAGCGCGTGCAGCTCAGGTGAAAAGTCTGTTCGGGACTGCGCCGCGCTCTTATCAATATTCCGAAAAGATGCTAGCCGGCGAAGACATCGACGGCGTGATGATCGCCACCGGCGATCATCAACACGCTAAGCTGCTGTATCGAAGTCGTGCGGGCCGGCAAAGACTGCTACGTCGAAAAGCCATTTGCTAATGTACTGGATGAAGCCAAAGCGGCGCGCGATACGGTGAAGAAATCACGCCAGGTTGTCCAGGTGGGCACGCAGCATCGAAGCCAGCCATATCCGCTGGCCGTGCGCGACATCATTCGTTCGGGCACGCATCGGCAAGGTGGCCCGCATTTCACAGGAGTGGAACGTCAATCAGCCGCGCTGGCGCTACATCCCCCGTACGACGACGGGAAAATCCGACGCTCCTGAGAGAAGAAGATACGGACTGGAAGCGCTGGCTGCTCGGCAAGCCCGACCGCCCATTCGATCCTCACGTGTACCTCGAATTCCGCCTCTACAAAGACTTCTCCTCAGGCATCTTCGACCAATGGTTCAGCCACGGCTCCGACCTGGTGCATCTCTGGACAGGTGAAACACACCCGATCAGCGCTGTCGCTAGCGGCGGCGTCTTCAGCTGGCACGACGGCCGCGAGAATCCGGACAATGCGACGGTCGCGTTCACCTATCCACAAGGCTTTCTTTACACCTATACGACCAGCTTCTCCAATAGCTATCGCAGCTTCAGCCGTATCTGTGGCAGCGAAGGCACCATTGAAAACTATGGCGGTGAGGGCGCGTCTCTGTTTCTTGTCACGCGCGAGGGCGGACGCCACGAATTCGATCCGGAAAGCAATTCCAAGCCCCGGTACACAGACCGCTCCCGGAATGGGACCCGCCGCAAGACAAGGCGGAAATTGTTCATGTGCCGCATGCTCCGGAAGCCGATTCGATAGGGCCTGACGATGACGACGTGGGTCATCTGATGAACTGGTTGAATGCGATGCGGTATCGGACCGAGCCAAACGCCACTGTGGATCACGGGTTCTCTCACGCCGTTGCTTGTATCATGGCCGCGCAGTCTTATTGGTCCGGCAAAAAGCTGTATTGGGATCCGCAAGCCGAAGAGATTCTTGACCATCCGGTTTAAATCGGCGTCCAACTGATCCTCAATGACGCCGGCAAATCAATTTAGGCGTGTAAGGCGGACCGTGCGCAATCTGCGCTGGTGGATCGGCGGCTTACTCTTCGCCTCCACCGTGATCAACTATATTGATCGCCAGATGCTGTCGCTGCTCGCGCCCGACCTGAAGCGTATCTACCACTGGACCAACTCCGATTATGCCGCCTTGGGTATTGCCTTCCGCATCGCCTATTCAATCGGCCAGACAGTTTTCGGCAGAGTTGCTGGATCGTGTCGGAACGAAGCGCGGTTTAACCGGGACTGTAGCTTGTTACTCGTTGATTTCGATACTGACTTCGCTCGCGAATGGATTTCGCAGCTTCGTTGTATTTCGATTTCTATTGGGATTGGGTGAGTCGGGCAATTGGCCGGGAGCTACCAAAGCCGTCTCGGAATGGTTTCCGAATCGGGACCGGGGACTAGCCACAGCCTTCTTCGACAGCGGTTCATCCATGGGCGGCGCAATTGCGCCCTTTATCGTCCTTTCCGTCTACGCACGCTTTGGTCTGCATGCCGCATTTGTGATCCCGGGGTCCTGGGCGCGCTGTGGCTGATCGCGTGGCACTACTTTTATCACTTGCCCGAAGATCATCCGCTGATCACAGACGAGGAAAGAATGCTGATTCTGGCGGATCGCCGAGAGCCAATCGAGCACTTCTGCCTCTCCGGTGGGCCGACCTGCTGAGACTTCCACAAACCTGGGGCACCATCATCGCGCGCGAGCTTCACTGATCCCGTCTGGTTCTTCATTGCCGATTGGTTTCCTATCTACCTCGTTTCCAAAGGCTTCTCGCTCAGCAGCAGCCTCGTCTCGGTGTGGATCCCATTTATCGCAACCGATCTCGGCAACTTTGCCGGGGGTGCCGTGTCGGGCCAATTGATCGCACGTGGATGGCCGGTTGGCTGGGCGCGCAAAGCCGTCGTGGTTTTTGGCGGGATCGGCGTGCTGATGATCATCCCGACCATTCTCACCAACAGCATAGTGCTTATCACGCTTCTGTTTGCGGTCGCTACGTTCTGTTACGGCTGTTTCACCACCATCGCGAACGTCCTTCCCTCCGATCTATTTGAGCAGCACTCAGTTGCTTCTGTCAGCGGCATGGGAGGAACTGCAGCGTCGGTCGGCACAATTCTCGCTTTCTTTTTGATCGGCCGGCTCACCGACTCACGAATCACCACGGGAACGCACGTGTTCGATCCAATCATGGTGGTAGCCGGGTTTGATTCCCTTCATCGGGATGCTGCTGGTGCTTGCTCTGGTCCGTAATACAAAGGCCACTGAAATGGGCCTCGTCGCCCGAATCTGACTTCTGAAGGAGCATCAATGCACCGCCGTTCGTTCTTACAAACATTAGGGGCCTTGTCCGGCTCGGCCTGCCTCCTGCGAAGCTCTCCTGCTTCTCCGTTCAAGGTGGGCGCAATCACCGATGGCTTTTCACAAGACTTCGGTGATGCGCTGCGGGTGATGAAAAGCTACGGCTTGCACTGGGTCGAGATTCGACAGGTTTTCGGTATCTACAATACGGACGCAAGTCCGGAGCAAGTGCGCAGCATGAAGGAACTGGTGAGGCAGTACGGGTTCCGCGTATCGGTCATAGACTCGGCTTTCTACAAATGCACTTTGCCCGGAACTGCACCTATCGTGAAAGAGAAGGACACCTACCCGTACAAACAGCAAATGGACGTGCTGAAGCGCGCCTTTGATCGCGCACAAGATTTCGGCACCGACAAAGTCCGAATCTTCACTTTCTGGCGCGTCAGTCAACCCCAGACGGTGTTCGATCGCACAGCCGACGAGTTAAGAAAGGCGACAGAAGTTGCCAAAGCGAGTGGCATTCGCCTGGTGATCGAAAATGAGGAGGCCTGCAACGTCGGCGACCGGCCATGAGCTCGGTAACATACTGGCAATGGTGCCATCGCCGCAATCTGGGCGCGAATTGGGATATCGGAAACGGCTATATGCAGGGCGAGGTATCCTATCCGGACGGCTATAACGACTTGGACAAAAAGCGAATTTGGCACATGCACCTGAAAGGCATGCGTTGTGAAAGCGGACTGCAGAACTGTTCGGAGACTATCGCAGGCCAGGGACAGAACGATCTGGTCGGCCAGTTCAAAGCACTGCTCCGCGACGGATATAAAGAGACGATGTCGATTGAATGCGAGTATGAGGCACCCGGGCTTAACCATCTCGAGACAACCAAGCGTTCAGTGGAAGGCATCCTGCACGCGATGACAACAGCGGCACAGCAGAATCGCTGACCCTCTCGTGGGAACGATGGCCAGCGGGGATGCTGCTCACGCTCCCGGGCTAACATTCGTTGTTACCCAGAATTCCTTCCTCTTCGATCGTGCCTTGCATCAGTGCATCGCAGCGACGAGTGCTCGAAAAGTTGGATTCTTTTGGAGAGACTTCAGGCTTTCGTCTGAAGCCATTTGCTGCTTGTCGGCAAACCCATGGTCGATGGCCTGCTTCAGTTGGGCAATCGCCTCATCCGCTTGACCGAGAATCGCCATACCTTGCGCATAAGCATAAAAGACTTGCACCTTTAAACTTCCTTCCGTCTTCGACGAAGCCGCAACTGCTTTCTCGAACAGCATCTCCGATTCACCTTGCCGTTTTTCATACGCAAGAATCAGTGCAAGGTTAGCCATCGCGTCTATCGTCTGCACAGCGGCCGCGCCAAGACTATCCGCAGATGCCGCCATAGCCTCGCGAGATATGGATTCGCCGGCGCTGAATTTCTTTTCCATGCTCAACGTGATCGCCAACGTATTCATCATTTCAATTGTGTGTCGCGCTTTCGGACCTTCGATTTTCTTCAGTCGCATAACGACTTCGCGCTGGATCGGCTCTGCCTCGGCAAAACGTCCCTCTTCCTGGAGCGCATCGCCAATGTCACCGAGTTGTAGCAGTGTGTTTTCGTTATCGGGGCCATACATATGCGTCGCAATACGAAATCCCTCGCGATCCAGCTTCTCCGCCTCGTCTGCATGCCCCTGGTTGATCACAATGAGAGCCAATTCTTCAATCGATGACAGAGTCATCCGATCGTAAGACCCAAGTACGCGCTGATTCACCGCCAGAGACTGGCGGGCCAACTTCTCTGCTTCCGGGAACCGGTTTTGGTTCCGCAGATTGTCCACCAGTCGATTATTAGTGAACAGAACTGCGCGGCTCTCCGGTCCAAGCGATTTGCTTTGCGCAACCAGCACCCTTCGTAGCAGGCCTTCGGCTTCGGTATATCGGCCCTCCCTTGTAAGGGTGTCCGCCAAAGAATCGGTAGTGGCCATTGTGTCGGCGTTCTCCGGGCCCATCACTTTCTGCTGCTCGGCGAGCGTGCGCCGCAACAATCGTTCCGCCTCACCATAACGATCCTCGCCTCGATATGCCGCGGCCAAACTGCTCATCGTTTCTAGAGTCTCCGGATCGCGGTCTCCAAGACTCTTCGCTTGAATGGCAGCCGCCCTTTCCAGTAAGGCCACACTCTGCGGATAGAGCGCCAAACTGAGGTAGCTTGATCCGACCGTCCGCATGAGCCTTGCCTGAACACGCGGGTCCTTGCTGAGCCCACGTTCGATACGCGTAGATGCTCTATCCAGCAGCTCGCGCGCAGTAATTGTGTCGCCGTGCGACACGCTGGGATCCGACACCTTGAAGATGTCGGTCATGAATTCGGCTACGCCGCGCGATGCTTCTGCCTCCCGATTGGCACGGTTTCTTTCGAGCGCGAGCGTGATTGTCAGTCCCAGAAGGGCCAACACCGCAACCGCCGCTGAAGTCACGCCTACTTTGTGTCGCCGAACAAACTTTCCGACTCGATAGCGCCACGAAGCACTTCTTGCTTTCACCGGGTAGCCATCGAAGTACGCTTCAATATCGGCGGCGAGCCCCGCGACCGAGGAATAACGCAGCGACGGCTCTTTTCTTAGAGCCGTGAGAGTAATGTTGTCGAGATCCCCACGCAACCTGCGGCTGGCATCGGCAGGAGCTGCGTGCGCCGGAACCTCTCTCGCACAACCCACGACCTCGCTTGGTGCCGCTGGCGTTCGCTCAGTAATCACTTTTGCTGCTTCGAGAGGTGACGTGCCTTCTAATATCAGGGGCAAGCGTCCAGTCAGCAGCTTGTACAAGAGCACGCCCAGCGCGTAAACATCACTGGCAGTCGTCACCGGCTCGCAACACACTTGTTCCGGACTCGCATACTCCGGCGTCATCATCCGATCCACAGTTCCCACCTGCGACTTTGTTTTCAGGCTTGGTTCCAGCAGCTTGGCAATGCCAAAATCAAGAAGCTTTGGTACGCCGTCAGCGCTCACGAGAATATTCGAGGGCTTGATATCCCGATGCACCACCAGATGTTTGTGCGCGAACTCGACAGCATGGCAGACCGCGCAGAAAATCTTCAACCGCTCGACAATATTCAGTTCCTTGTTCTCGCAGAATACGTCAATGGGAACCCCGTCGACATGCTCCATCACTAGGAACGGCAGACCATTGGGCGTGATGCCGCCATCAAGCAATTTCGCAATATTGGGGTGACCCAGATCGGCAAGGATCTGCCGCTCGCTACGAAAGCGCGCGAGCAGGCTGGCATCAACGGCGAAAGGTGCGCGTGCCACCTTGATGGCAACCTTCTGCTCATACGAATCGTCGGCCCGCGAAGCAAGGTAGACGTCGCCCATACCGCCGCTACCGATCGATCGCAGTATCTGGTACGCACCGAGCCGCTGGCCCGCTGCGACGCTCGGCGCCTCAAACGATTCTGCGGCCACTGCAATCGGTCTTTCCAGAAAGCCGGTCGTCTTTGTAATGGCCGCCAGCAAAGCTTCCGCTTGCCGCCGCAGTTCGGCGTCGGAGCCACACGCTTCATCGAGAAAGCGCGGCCTATCTTCAGGCCGCATTTCTAGAGCCGCATAAAAAACGGCTTCCAGTTGGTGCCAGACGGCTTGCGGGGCGGCAGAACTCAATGTTTCACTCCACAGGTTTTGGGCCGGCTGATAATTGGCAATACAGCCACGCCTTAGCCAACTTCAGTTCCCTATGCACGGTTGATTCCGAAACGTTCAGCGCCATGGCCGTCTCGCCGTAGGAAAGTCCGCCAAAATAAATCATTTCGACGACGTCGCTCTTTCGCTGGTCGTACGCCGCAAGCAACTTCAGTGAATCGTCCAGCGCCATCACACTTTCGTCCATCTTGGGACCCACATATAGCGCCTCGTCAAATGGCATCTTCTCAACGCGCCGGCCCCGTTTTTCGGAGTTGAGCGATCGGGCATGATCCACCAGAATCCTTCGCATCACTCGGGCAGCCACTGCATAAAACTGAATCCTGTCTTGCAGTTCCAAATCCGCGTCCGCGAGCCGAAGATACGCTTCGTTCACCAGCGCCGTCGCCCGCAGCGTATGGTCGGGCCTCTCTCCACGCATACAGCGCGCCGCTAATTCGTGAAGCTGTCGGTACACCAGCGGCAAAAGCTCATCCAGAGCCCTCCCATTCCTGCCGCTCCACTGCCGCACTAGGCCCGTGACCGATTGATTCTCCGTCAGTAACACGACAGCTCCTCCTTTTCGCACTCCGAAGCACGCCGACAGAGCTACTGCGAGTGACCGACCAAACAATATCGCTCGCTCGGTGAAGGGATCGGCCAAAGAATTACGCCTTGGATGGTGCAGGAAACGAAGGTTGTCGTTCCTGCAGTAGGACCTGACGACGAAGCAGCCTAACCAATCGGTAAACGGAGGTAACTTTTATGTTCACAAGAATCTCATCGCTTTCCATAGTTCTCGGAAGCCTGATGGCCGTATCAAGCCCCCTGTTCTCGGCTGAGACCACCTCGCTACAAACAGAACTCACTGCCAACTACGCCAACTTCGCAACGAATATGTCCTCGATTCGCTCTTTCGCTGAAGCGCCTAAGAATTTCGATGTGATAAACGCCAGCGACGATGAACGGGCCCACTTTGGATTCCCCGCTCGACCTGACCCCAAAACTGAACCAGGGCACTATGCCCAGTGGACCCGCGCCATGCAGGCCGCGAAGATCCATTGGCAAGGGCAACTCAAGATGGCCCCATCCTCCTCCAAAAACTCCGCTGATACATCACTCATACCGGAGACAGTCGAATCCCAAGCGACGGCCGCAGTGACCGGGCCAACCAGCTCTACGTCCCTGGACTGGTCAGGGGTTGTTCTCACCAAAAATCTGAGTGCCTACAGCTCGACTCAATCCTTTCGGGACATTTATTCCCTCATCACTGTCCAGGTCGCCCAGCTCCCCTTCGGCGGCAGCTGCAACCCGAACGTTGGTGAAACGGAATTCGATCAGGTGAGTTGGGTCGGCCTGAATGGTTATGTCAAGGGAGCTGCCATTCAGCCCGGGCCCCGTCGCGGCGCACTGATGGGCGGGGTGTGGTCCTTTATAGAGTGCAGCCCTTACGTTCCGGACTATACGGGCTACTACGCCACATTTGGATGGTCGGGTAGTAATTACCTCGCTTTCGCTGTACATCCCGGAGACATCGTCTACACCGAAGTGACGGCGCCCGCGGGAGGCACTCAGCCCAGCTACCTCTTCATTGAGGACTTGACGACACTAACTTACAACTCCTACACAATAGGCGTTCCCAGCGGATATAACTTCGTGGGCGACTCCGCCGAATGGATCGTCTCGCGACCCTGCTGCCGCGCCAGTGGATATCCGTATGAGCTACTCAATACCGGTGAGACTTTCTTCGACGGTGGCGCAGCGCTGGACAATGCCGGGAATACTCTATATCCGGGCTCTCAGAACCCATCGACACAGTTACTCACCATGCGCGATGACTACAGCAGCCAGGCCATCCAACTTGTCTACCAAGGGGCCACTGGTTACGAGGGATCCCACGCGGTCATGTTACAGACCACTGGCTGCGTCTGGTCCGGCGGCTGTGTCGTCAGGTATTGACGAGTCGAAACCGAAACGTGTCGGACCGAACAGAGGGTGGCCCGTCCACCCTCTGATTTTTGCCGCCACTGCATTTTGAAAGACACTCACAGCCGTGTTTGCCACCGAAAACCGCTATCATACGATCCAGGCGCACCGGTCTGGCCCTACTCTGACCCAGTGATCCCTCAATCGCAGAGCCTCGGCTCCCTCGCTTCGAAAGTCTTCATCACCAGAATGACGGTCCTTATCGGTTCGCCCGCAACAACATCGCTCCACAATGAGTAAGCTCGGCTAACCCTTGTCCGCTCGGCTCGAGCCTCGCGAGCCTATCTGCCCGTTACCGAAAAGTGCGATTACCGATTGCAAAATCGGCCACACCTTTTGGAAAGCAGACGCCGAGTAGGAGCGGTCTTATAGAGACAGGGAGACCAGTGGTCACCCCTCTACCGGCGGACGGAATCCCGGCGGTCACAACTCAGTTGTAGTGAAGCGTTCAAACAATAAGGAATCGATAAATGACAACGACAGCAGTAGAGACACCCACGCGCACAACTTACCCGATCCACTATGGCACCGTTCGCATTGATGATGTGGACATCTTCTACCGTGATGCAGGCCCGAAAAATGCTCCCGTGATCCTGCTTTTGCATGGCTTCCCAACCTCATCCAACATGTTCCGCAACCTCATTCCGCGGCTTGCCGGGTCGTTTCGATTGGTAGCCCCCGATTACCCCGGCTATGGCCAAAGCAGCAATCCCGACCACAAGAAGTTTGCCTACACCTTCGAGAACGTCGCGAACATCATCGACAAACTCGTTGAGGAACTCGGCATCAAGAAGTTCTCCATTTACGTCATGGACTATGGAGCTCCTGTTGGTTACCGGCTCGCCCTTCTCAACCCGGACCGAATTCAGGCGATGATCGTGCAGAACGGCAACGCTTACGAGGAAGGCCTGCGGGAATTCTGGGATCCCATCAAGAAAAATTGGGAGAGCCCCACAGCTGAGAACCGGGCAGCCCTAGAATTCCTGGTTGAGCCGAAAGCCACCAAATGGCAATACCAAAACGGCGTCGCTGACACCACCCTGCTCGATCCGACCACGTGGTTGGTCGACCAAGCGGGGCTGGACCGCCCAGGAAATGGCGAAATCCAGCTTGATCTGCTTTACGACTACAGGACGAACGTCCCTCTCTACCCCGCGTTTCAGGCCTTCTTCCGCCAATACCAGCCGCCCACGCTCATTGTATGGGGCAAAACGACTACATCTTTCCTTCCGAGGGTGCCGTCCCTTATGCCCGTGATCTAAAAAATCTTGAGACTCACTTGCTCGACACCGGACACTTCGCATTGGAGACCCATGGCGAAGAAATTGCCAGTGCAATTGAGGGCTTCTTCCAGAAGAACAAATTGCTGAGCTGACGAGATGCGGGAACGGTCTATGTGACTGCACCATAATCCTCATCTCGATCGGCAATCACCAAGCACACCCCTAGCCAGCCACCCAGACGTCGCCGTCACAATCGATCCTGCAGCGAGGTCGACTAGTTTCGGAACTCTCATCCAAACGGCGGCGGTAATCTCTCACGAAAAGAAGACCGTTGCCGCCGCATTTCGACTCCCGCTGTCACTGCCACTTGCCCCAGGAAAGCAGTCCTAACTTATGCATGCCACGTCGACCGAGCAAACATCCGCCGATAGCGAACTCACAACAGAGCAGGAAGAGCTCTCGGAAAGAGTGCGCGCAAATCAACCTCAACTTACTGCTCATCTTCGGAAGACCTACGACTTCATTGTTTGCGGATCCGGTTCATCCGGCTCCGTTGTTGCCCGCCGGTTAGCTGAAAACCCGGCGATTACAGTCTTGTTGATCGAGGCAGGTGGCGTGACGCATCGAGGATTGGCATGGGCTAGCCGACCCGAGTTGTCGCGGCACTGGCGGGCCAGTTTCCGTGCAACCCGCACCCGATCCTAACCCCATTGCACCCGCACTTCTTGAAGCTGCGCGCACGGGTGGTATCCCCACATTCGAAAGTCCAAACGGCCGCGTGTTGGAGGGAGATGAGGTTGCTCATCATTGTCATGAGAGTCCGAGATGGCCGGCGCCTATCGATTTCAGGTCATCATACAGCTATCCATATATGGATCGGCCAAACTTCACTGTTTTGACCCAGACACTGGTGACACGGGTCGTGTTCAATGACCCCGCAAAATTTGGAGGCTATGGTCCGGTCAGTAGAACTCTGTCGTGAAATCGGCAACTCTAAGGCACTTCGTCCTTTCGTCAAGCGCGAAGTGATGCCTGGTCCACTCAGCCGACCTGAGCTCGAGAGCTTCATCAGGGAGGCCGTGATAAGCGTCTGGCATCAGACCAGCACGGCTAAAATGGGACGCGATGATCTCTCAGTCGTCGACAGCCGGCTGAGGATCTACTGGGCTAAAAATCTCCGGATTGCTGATGCGTCCACCACGCCGAGAGTCACAACGGGCAACACAATGGCTCCTTGCGTCATCATCGGTGAACGTGCGGCCGAAATGTTGAGTGCGGATCACAGGATTCGAGCTCGATCCTGACATCCATCAAGCTCTCACCGGTGTCTGCCGCTTACGCCGTCGAAAGCACGTTCTTTGTTCCGGTTTCGTTGTAGATCTGTTGGGGAACATTGGAAAGCAAGAACACGAAGCCCTCCGACATTGTCGGGTGTGTATAGATGGTGTCGCGGAGGACAGTATAAGGAAGGTTGCCCGCCATCGCCGTCTGTGCTGCAGCAAGCAATTCGCTCGCTTCGACACAAAATGCGGTGAAACCCAAAACTCGATCTGAATCAGCCGCGATAAGCATTTTCAGAAATCCGCGCGCTTCAGACACTGTTCGCGTTCTCAGAACCGCTGAGGCCGGCATCTTCACCATCCGGTAAGGAATACCAAGATTGCGTGCTTGCTTTTCATTTAGTCCTACCCGTACCAGCTCAGGATCGGTGAACATGCAAGATGGAATCAGACGCCCGCGAGTGGTGCGCGGCGGAGTAGCTCCAAGCAGATTGTCTCGAACGAGGCGGAAATCGTCGTAAGCCGCGTGCGTGAACTGCGGAGTACCGGCGCAATCCCCGATTGCCCATACACCCGGCGCTGTACTTTCCAACTGCTCATTGACTTTGATATAGCCTGCGGAATCCACTTGCACCCCTAGCTCCTCAAGCCCTATCTCTTGAGTATTTGGCGCCCGACCCGTCGCAATCAACAGGTCTGTGCCGGTGACCGACGAAGTTCCCGACGGACTATCCACGTCCACCCGGACGGTGGAGCCAGATCGACCAACAACCCTGCTGACTTTCGTATTCAGAAGGACGTTGATTCCCTCGTCCCGAAACAAATCCAGCAGTGCACTTCCGGCGTCTTCGTCTTCCCTGCCCGCCATCTGCGCACCACGTTCAACCACGGTGACCGTGGATCCGAACCGCCGGAAGGACTGTGCCAACTCCAGTGCAATATAACCGGCTCCAAGCACAATGAGATGTTCCGGAAGTCTCTGTAAGTTCAGAGCCTCAACGTGGGTCATTGGCTCTGCTTCGGAGAGCCCCGGAATGGCCGGAAGCGTAGAGCGTGTGCCAAGGCTGAGGAAAACCCTGTCACCGACGAGAGTTCGTGAACCACCAGCATTTAGTGCCACTTCCGCAGTACGTTCACCGATAAATCTTGCCTGCCCCATGATGAGCTCGGCCCCGCTACTTCGATATCGCTGGAGGTTTACAGATACTAGTTCGTCTACCATGACCTGCTTCCTCCGGTAAACGCCAGCCATGTCGATACGAGTGTCAGTCGCTTTCGCGCCGAATTCAGCAGAGCGCTTCATGTAAGACGCAATTTTTGCACTGTGAACCACGTTCTTGCTCGGCATGCAAGCGACATTGGGGCAAGATCCGCCGATGAGCTTGCGCTCCACCAAAGCAGTTCGGCGGCCTGACTGTGCCATGGTCCAGGAGAGGTACTTGCCAGCCTCGCCGCTTCCGATCACCAGGATTTCAAATCGCTCCGGCATGTTTTCCGCTCCCTTGTAAACGATAATCGACTAAAAACTCGAAGGGAGATCCCGACTTTCGCACAGCCGTCTCCAAAGCAATCCGAAAGAGCTGTTCCCTCCGAATTACAGATCAACCTGCACGTCGCTAGAAGGTTGTGAACAGCAGAGCAACAGGTTGCCTTCCGTGGGTGGCTCGAGCGGGGCAGGCCGATAGGCGACTGTGCCGCCAAGCAAGACGGATTCACATGTGTGACACACGCCGCTACGACACGACCACCTTACGGGAACATCGCACGCTTCGGCAAGTTCCAACAAGCTGGTGAAGCGAGCGTTCCACGGAACACTCAGCCCGCTGCGGGCAAACGAAATCTGCGGCCCAGACCCTGGAGGTCCCGAGGGGGCATGGACGCGAGGCCGAACACTCGGCTTTATGCCGGGCGTTATCGATTCTTCCGGACCGAAAATTTCCGACCGGACTCGGGTTGGGTCGGCACCCCAGGTTTTCAGTCCTTCCGAAAAACCGCGCAAAAACGAAGGCGGACCACAAAGGTAGAAGTCAGCGCTTCGGCTTACACCGAGCCGATCGAGCAGCGAGATATCTAAGTGGCCAGCGGAATCGTAATCCCGTCCGGTTTGATCCTGAGGCTCGGGCTTGCTATAGACGATATGCATTTCACCATGCAAGAGCGTCTTGATCAAGTCGCGCGACTCCCTAGCAAACGGATGTTGACTCCCGTTCCGAGCTCCATACAGCCACCAGATCTCACGCTGGGAGCCAAGTGCCGCGAGCGAATGCAACATGGCGATCAAAGGGGTAGCCCCAACACCAGCGCTTGCGAGTACAAGAGGTGTGTCGCCCGCACGCAGCGTGAACGTTCCACGAGGTGCACTCACTTCCAGAACATCACCTAGATGCACCTGATTGTGGATGAACGAACTTCCTATGCCGTTCATTTCGCGTTTGACGCTCACACGATAAGCCTTCGCGCCGGGGCTGCCCGACATGGAGTAATTCCGCAGAAGTGGTGGCGCACTTGGGTTCACCCGTAGCCGCAAGACCAGAAACTGTCCCGGGAGAGCTGCAGGCAGCGGTGAGGCATCCGGAGATTCGAAGTACAGCGAGATGACGTCGGTGCTCTCCCGTTCCGTTCTCGCGATTCGTAGAGCCCGAAATCCGGGCCATGCTGGCGCCGGACCCGCCGAACTCGTCAGACCAGGGTTTCCCGTTTCTGACGCTCCGCGATCGACTAACGCGTGGAGCGAACTCTTCCAACCGGGACTTAACGCCGGGATGCGCAACGAGCTTTGCAACTGCTCACGCGAGTGGCCCGGCAGATAGAGCAACCCGTCAATCTCGGCCACGGTGACGTGCTCAGATCCGTCCGCGACCTTGAGGATTTCGTCCCCGGCACCGACCTCCCCTGCCTCCAGCACTCGAAGGTAAAACCCAGGCCGGTGGTGAGATACGAGTAAAGCCGCCATAGCGGGTTCAGCCATTCTGATGCCCACCCGGTAACAGGTCACGCGGGGTTGTGTGACTTCAAAGAGCGCTCCGCCAATTCGGTAGCGATCTCCGATACAGACCTCGTTGTCAGATAGGCCCTCAACTGTGAAATTCTCTCCGAACTGGCCGAATACGAAATCGTTCCGGCCAAGTTGAGTCTGCCAGTAACGATAGGAGTCCATTTGGTACACGAGGACGGCGCGATTTTCCCCGCCGTGGCCGGCAAGATCTCCCTGTCCGTCGCCGTCTACGTTCAGCGGCCGCACCATCCGGCGCCCCTGCACCGGTTCTTTCCAGATTGCGGTGTGGACTGTCTCCCCTCGCCAAGCAACGTCGCGTGGAAGACCAACGTTAAGCGATACCAGCCGTTCCATCAGGTGCCTCTCTTTCCGATGTGTGTCTAAACATTACGCCGAAATTCGCCCGGCGTCATTTCGAGATGCCGTCGAAATACGGTCGTCATGTGCGATTGACTGGAAAAGCCACAAGACAGGGCCACGTCAACTATGCTCGATTTAGCCTCCCGAAGACGCTGCTGAGCCTGTCTCAGGCGCAGATCTAAAACATACTGATGCGGAGTCACTCCGGTTGCCCCTCGGAACATCCGGAGAAAATGGGCCCGGCTGTATCCACTCTCTTCAGCCAAACTGACAAGACTCAAATCCGCGTCTAAGTTCGCTTCGATCTTGGCGCGAACTCGGTTCAGTATACGGGGTACAAAGCCTGTCATGCGCGATTTCGACCTCACCCCTCTTCCCACATCGAGCAGCAGGTATCTCGCAGCCAGTGCGTGCGCCAGCGAATCGACGTAGAGCCGCCCTAGCGGCTGCTCTGCCTCAAGTTCGTCTGTGAGCATACCCAGGATGCTGGATCGACTTATCCTCGATCGCCGGGCGAAACATCGGGTACTTGACAGGGTGATCTAGTTCGTCCGCCACACCACGAATGAATTGATCTTCAAGCGCGCAGTGGGTCAGCTCAACCGATGTATGTAACCGGGTATCCGGAAGTAAGCCGGCAGGCGTGATCATGATCGCCCGCGGTCGAATCGACGCTGCCACGAACTCACCCGACAGCTTGCGGTGCTCAAGACGGCAGGAACAACCGTGAGACATGGAAACCACATGCTTGTCGATAGAAGCCGATTTCCGCTCTCCCGGGGCATAAAGATGCCGCTCCAGAAGAATGCCGGACCATGAAGAAGACAAGCTTGACCGCACTATCTGAGTTGGCCCAAGCGCGATAGCTAGGAGGGGAGATTGCGGTCTCGCTTCCGGGGACTCGTAACGCCTGTAATCGTTGCGTGGGAGGATTGACTGTCCGGCCATAAAATATAGCTCCTGGTGCACAGTATGGAAGTGATGTACTGCTCGGACAAGATCAAATAGTCGAGTTGTGCGGTCATCGCTTAGTGACGTGCCACTCTACTACTTTTGGTGAGGGGTGATTGTATCTCGATGTGCTTCCTTCCGAAAATCCGCGCATCGAGAGACCAGGCACCAGGTCCGATCATCGCTATGGTGGCGCTGAGCGTTCCTGTGATCACAGCAAGCAGTGGTTCTTGATTACTCGTTACGATGCCCCCTGCCTGCACCGCAAGCGCCAATGCCCCCGCAATTGGAGTCCATAGGCCAAGGAGAAGAAACAACCCCGCAGCGGTGCCAATTGTTTCTGAGATCACAGACAGGCCCCGCGATCCTTCTGCGACTTGGAGAACACCATGGTGAACAAGAATCGAGCCAACCAGAAAGCGCTGTATCAGAATCGCCGCACCGGGCCAGCCGTTCGCGAACGTGGAGAACAGGCGTTGCAATGATGGTCCGGCTCTTAGAGTACGGGATTGCCGTTATTGTTCGGAACGCCCAAAAGTCGAATTACACCGACCCCCAAAAGTAGGGTGTGTCGCTCTATCAGCTGTTCTGCAGATCGATAATCCCACGCTTCAGCGCGATAGTTACCGCATGCGTTCGATCGTTGGCGCCCAGCTTTGAAAGGAGGTTTGTCACGTGGCTTTTGACAGTTGCCTCACCAATGTTCAGCTGATCCGCGATGTTTTTATTCGCATTACCCGCCGCAATCAGGTTTAGTATCTCCACCTGTCGCGGGCTTAATTCGTCGTCACCGGCGTGATCCGCTAGTTCGGCGGCGATCTCCGGAGGAATACGCTTCTCTCCGGAGTTGACGGCGCGAATGATGGCCAGCAGTTCCCGGTGCACGTGCCCCTTCAAAACGTAGCACCGCGCCCCTGCCTTTAAAGCTTTCAACGCTTGTACGTCACCGGCGTAAGTAGTGAGGACGATAATTCGCGCATCAGCAAATTCTTCTCTGATTCGGGCGATTGCTTCGACCCCATTCATGTCGGGCATCTGGAGATCCATCAACGTAATCTCGGGGCGGTAAGAACGGTACTTGTCGATGGCTTCCTCTCCATTGCAGGCCTCGGCGATCAACTTCATGTCCGGTTCGGCATTTACCAAAGCCGCGATTCCTTCGCGCAGCAGAGGATGATCATCCACAGAGAGAATTCGAATTAACTTAGGATCGCTGCTCACGTAGCCCACCATCTGCGGAACACTCCAGACCGTACGCGCTCACGCGGCTTGGCGTAGGCCACAGAAGCAGGAATTGTTAACTGAATTTCGGTACCCGCTCCGGCCTGGCTCCAGAAACTAATTGCGCGTGGATTCGCTGGGCGCGCTCACGCATGCCATGCAGTCCCCAATGCCCAGGTCTTCCACCATTTTTCAAAATCTCTGGATCGATTCCCTTTCCATCATCGCGGAAGCGCAACCGGAGAGCATGACGATCGTATCGAATCTCTGCCTCAATAAGGCCAGCTTCCGAGTGGCCGAAAGAATTCAGCAGAACTTCGTGCGCAATGCGACAAACCTCATTCTGAATGATCGCCGGTAGCGCTCGTTGTTGGCCCTCTACGGTCATGCTGAAAACGGCCGAATCGTGGCTTAACCCTTCCGAGCAAGCAAGTTCTTGACCCATCGCCGCTATCGATTCAGCAATGTCGGTTTGGGCCACCGATGCGCTACGCAAATCCTGAATTGCATCCCGGCCCTCGGTAATAGCCTGTTCCGTCCTTGTAATAGCGCCGTCGAAAGCTTTCATCGCCTCTTCCGTACGCTGGGGCAGCATGTTGCGAGCCGCCTGAAACCGAAACATCAGCCCATGGAGACTCTGCAGCAGCGTATCGTGGAGGTCCCGCGCGATGCGCGTCCGCTCGGCGACACGGGCGTCAAGTACAACCCCGAACCGGTGCTTCAGGCTTTTGATCCGCAGCAGATAGGAAGACCATAAAACCACAAAAATGAGAAGCAGGCACAGCGCACGGAAGGTTTGCGTCTGGTCCCACGCCGGAGGTATACGAACCCCTAACTGAGTTGCCTTACTCCAGCGGCCATGCCTCGTCGCGCCCTCTACCTCGAATGTATAGCTACCCACAGGAAGAGTGGTGTAGCTCGCCGACCGTTGATCGCTCGCTACTTCGTGCCAGTTACTATCGAGCCCGATCAGCCGGTATCGGTATCGATTCGACTCGGGATCGAAAAAGCTAAGAGCGGAGAACTCGATTGAGAAATCTTTTTGAGTCGGGGTAATCTGGACTAAATTGCTGAACGTAATAGATCTTCCAAGCACAGACTTTGGGCCTGGTCTAAGAGAAGCTCCGGAAAGCCGGAAGTCGGTCAACGCAACGCGGGGAACAAAGTCGCTGTGAGCGATTTTCTCAGGAAAGAATGCCGTCGCCCCGCTAAAGCCACCAAAAAACATTTCGTCGCTCGCACTCTGATAACACGCGCCCCAGCCGGTTAAATCCGGGCCCGGAAGGCCGTCAGACGCCGAATAGTTTTCAAATTTGTTCCCTGTTGGGTCAAACCGGGAAACACCATTGTTCGTGCTCATCCAGAGAGCACCACCACGGTCTTCAAGAATGCAGCTTACGACGTTTCCACTCAGGCCGTCGTGCTCCGTATATACGGCAAACGTTCCGCTCTTCCGATCGTACTTATCCAAACCATTTTGCGTGCCCACCCACATCCTGCCAGTCCGGTCGATATGGATCGCGTTCACACGGTTGTCGGAAAGCGAGCTAGGGTCATCTTGGCTGTGCTGTAGAAGCGTAAATTTCTGGGTAGCTGGATCGAAGTGATGCAGCCCCGTTTGGGCTCCCGCCCATAACGTACCGTTCGTATCTTCTGCAATCGCCTGATACCCCATCGAGTCCTCATGCTCTGGCTTGAAGGTGACGAAGTTATCGGTCCGAGGATCGAGGTGACCAATGCCACCGTATGCTGCTGCCCAAAGATCTCCAGCATGGTCGAAGATCAATCTCGTAATTGGGTCTTTGGACGTATTGGAGTGTCCACCCGGAACGTAAGGACTCATCTGCCCTGAATCGGCATCAATCCGTTCGAGTCCACCATGAAACGTTCCCGCAAACAGCACATCGGAACGGTCTTCAAGAATCGAGAGAATCTCGTTTCGAACGCCGGATCCCTGAGGCACAAGATTCTTTCCTGTCCGTCGATCAATGCGGTTCAGCCCTCCCATGGATCCGATCCAAAGGATCCCGCGATGATCCTCGTAGATCGAAGTCACAAGCGGATCAACAAGCCCGCCACGCTGATAGGTGAAGTTCTCGAAGTTCTGCGGCCCGCGTGCGAAGTAGTTCGGCTCGTTGCCCTGAAAGCAGGTCCAGATGTTCCCCTCTTTATCTGGAAAGATATAAATCATATTGTCGGATTCCAGACTCTCGACGTCCAGGGGGTTACTGTGATATCGAGTCAGATCGCAGCGGTCAGGACCGAGCTTCAGGAGGCCATGAGACGACGTCAGCCAAAGCGTCCCATCCGTGTCTTCGATGATCTGTCCGAGGTTGATTCTCGCGGTCGTGCCGTTTGTCGAGTATTCAATAGAGTGGCATTTGATTTGATCCGTGCCGAGGTCCCAGCTGGCTAGCGTGCAGGACAGATCTTCGGTGGCTATCCAAAACACGCCAAACCGGTCCTGATGAAACCAGCCAGTCGACTTTCGAAGAGGGGCGCGCCGCTTGACTCTTCCATTCTTGACATCAAACTCTTCTAGTCCGCCGCCACTCGCCACCCAGAACCTACCCAACTGATCTTCGTGTGCCCGGTAGATGAGGTTCGAAGAGAGGCTAGCGGGGTCTTTGGGGTCGTGAAGGTATTGGGTTATTCGAGAACTGGCATGGTCGAAGCTGTAGAGTCCTTTGGTAGTCGATATCCAGAGCCCACCAGCGCGATCTTCGTCGATCCGTATTACCTGAGAGTGTGGTCCCGAAGCATCTGCATCAAGAGGATAGTGAACGAACGTTTCGGTCGCCGGCTCATAGCGTTCCAAATACCCGTCGCAACCCGCCCAAAGCCGGCCGGTATGGTCGACCAGTAAAGCCCGGACGTACACACAGTTTAGGCTGTAGGCGCGCCGAAGCTCATGCTTAAAGACCTTCGACTTGTGTCCATCGAACCGGTTTAGCCCATATTGTGTTGCAAACCACATGAAACCCACACCGTCTTGCGTCATCGCACCAACCCGGGTTTGAGAAAGACCCGAGGAACGGGCAAGCCGTCGAAAGCGTATGTCTCGTCCTTCTCTCACGACAATAGTGTGAGGCAGAGGATCATAGGAAGCCGCCGGCCCGAGATTGGAAGCTTTGGGTATTTTGCCCAACGAATCGCCGACGCTTAGCATCGCTGCAAAGACCAGTAATGATAGGAGCGCGACAAGTCGACATGCGTACCGGAGGCGAGCCACAAAGCTGTGCAGACTGTCTTTTGGGAGCAAAATCTGTCAATCCTTCATGTAGCTAGACCACCCCGCGTACCTGCCAAGCATACCGGCACACCACGTCGAGTCACAATAGCAATCGCTCTCGGTCATTCCGCTGCAGCAGCTTAGCCGCTCGGAAGCGAAGCTTTCGCACCATACCGCCAGAACCGCATTTTTTCGCAAGCTGGCGCGCCCGAATTAGCTCAGCCTGGAACACAGAGGATTTACTTCCGCATGAGTAAAACAAGGCGAAGGGGGCATTTAGTCCCTGAACAAGTGACGCGAGAGGGTTTATCCGCATCAGAAACACACGTTTCCTATGGCACCCAACTTTGGATCTCTCGTTTTCACTCCCCTTATAAAAGCTCTGCAAGAGAAATATGGCAGCCGTCGCCAATACGCGCGGCTTGAGACAGGCGTTGGTACACCAGATCGCCTAGGCCCGGACGAAGTTGCGTTTATCGCCGAACGAGACAGCTTCTACATGGCGACCGTCGGGGCTAGCGGCTGGCCATACGTTCAATATCGCGGCGGCTCCGAGGGTTTTCTCAAGCCCATAGACGGTCAAACTCTGGCCTTTGCTGACTTCCGCGGGAACAGGCAGTACATCAGCACCGGCAACCTCGGCAGTGACGATCGAGTCGCTTTGATCATGGTCGATTACCCGAGCCAGTCACGCCTGAAAGTTTTGGGGCGCGCACAGATTTTTGAGGGCGATGCCGGGCGGGAGTGGATCGCGCGGCTTCGCGAACCGGGCAGCAAAGACGTCATCGAACGGGCGTATGTGATTCGTGTTGAAGCGTTCGATTGGAACTGTCCTCAGCACATTACGCCGCGCTTCACGGAAGACCAAATTCGGCAGGCACTCGCCCCATTTGAGCGCAGATTGGAAGAGCTCGAGCGGGAAAACGAAATGCTGCGGCACGAAATGGATGCAAAAGGAGACTGACGTTACTTCTGATCAGTCACGTTTTCAATCGCTTAACGAAGAGGAATAGTATGCCAACATTCACCACCAAAGATGCTACTCAGATCTATTACAAGGACTGGGGAAAAGGCCAACCGCTCGTCTTCAGCCACGGTTGGCCTTTAACTGGGGACGCGTGGGAGGACCAGATGATCTTTCTCGCCGCCCGCGGATATAGGTGCATCGCGCACGATCGCAGAGGCCACGGACGTTCGGCACAACCATGGGACGGCAACGACATGGACGCCTATGCCGACGACCTTGCCGAACTGGTTACCGAGCTCGACCTTCGTGATGCAATCCACGTCGGTCATTCTACCGGGGGCGTCGAAGTTACCCGCTACATTGGCCGTCATGGAACCGAGCGAGTTGCTAAAGCTGTGCTGATCAGCGCCGTTCCCCCATTGATGTTGAGAACGGAGAAGAATCCCGCTGGGTTGCCAATCTCAGCTTTCGATGAATTGCGCGCCAGCGTTCTAAAAGATCGCGCACAGTTCTTCAAGGATCTCAGCCTGCCCTTTTACGGCTATAACCGGCCGGGCGCCCAGATCTCTCAGGGGCCGCGTGATTCCTTCTGGTTGCAAGGCATGCTGGCGGGGCACAATGCGGCATTCGATTGCATTAAGGCCTTCTCAGAGACCGACCTCACGGGAAGATCTCAAAAGGTTCGATGTGCCAACTCTGATCATCCACGGCGATGACGACCAGATTGTGCCTATCGTCGCCTCCGCGCTCCTTTCGTCAAAAATCGTGAAGGGCTCGACGCTTAAGGTGTATTCCGGCGCTCCCCACGGAATTCCTTCAACACTGAAAGATCGAGTGAACCAAGAGTTGCTCACATTTCTCGCGAACGCTGAAGTAGCGGCAGCCTGAGATGAAAGTCGTGATTGGCGCGATCGTGGCGTTCCTGATCGGGGCAGGATGCCGCTTCTTCGACGTACCTGTTCCGAGTCCCCCGGTTTTGCCGGGAGCGCTCGTAGTGGCAATGACGCTTGGTTACTCGGCGACCGATCGCACACTGACCAGGAGAGCGCAACCGTCTACGACCAAACACCTGTGCGGCGGACCCACGGGAATGACGATCGCGGCAACCAAACCGCACACAATCTCTCGGTAAGACATCGATGAAGACAGAGAGTTTTGACCGGCATATAAGGGGCGCTACTTGACACCGGGCCTGCCTTTTTGCCGGGATCGTAGGAGAGGTCGCATGAGCGTTCGAACCTGCTGTTTCGCCTGTTTGTCGCTATTGCTGACTCAAGCTCGACTACCAGCTCAGTCTGAACCGGACATTGTGCAACAAATCGCCGCGCTCATGGCACAAGGGCCAAGCGGCAAAGCACACCAGCGTTACGCCCATGCGAAAGGTATTGTTTGCCTGGGCACCTTCCAAGCATCGCCCGAAGCAGCAGGCATCTCTCGTGCCGCTCATTTCGGTGACGCGGCCGTATCGGTCATTGTGAGATTCTCCGACGGTGCGCCGGACGCGCACGTCACTGACAGCTCTCAGATGCCGCTCCTCGCGGAATGGCGATCCGACTCGGAACTGGACGGGGCACTGACATCATGGCTATTGCACACAACGGCTTCATCGTCGGAAGTGGGGAGGAGCTTCTCCTCTTACAGCGGGCGATCGCTGCGACAGACTCTTCGAAGCCGCATCCCTGGCCCATTGAAACCTTTCTCGGCAGCCATCCGATTCGTTGGGAACATGGATAAAGTCCCGGTTAGCTTCGCTACGGAATCGTTCTACAGCAACAACGCCCTCATCTTCGTGAATAGTCGAGGGGAGAGGCAAGCGGGACGCTATCGGATACTCCCCATGAACGGATCTCAGTACCTTGGGGATGCAGTGGCCAACACGATCGCTCCCGATTTCCTTAGGGAAGAACTCACGGAGCGGCTTGCGCAAGCGCCGATTCGCTTCCGCCTCGTACTGCAACTCGCAGACCCCGATGATCAGACTCGCGACGGGTCCTTGGTTTGGCCGGATACGTGGAGGAGAGTTGAACTTGGCATCGTCACCATCACCTCGGTGGTACCTGACTCTGTTGCGGCCGAGCGCAAGCTCGCGTTTGATCCTACACGACTCGTCGACGGCATCGAGTTGTCAGACGACCCGTTGCCGCTACTGCGCTCCCGGGTCTGCGCTTACTCGGTAGCCGGACGGTTCAATACCAGGTGAACAAGCCGAGCCCCATGTCTGTTCGACTCTGCGCTACCGGTCTGCTGCTTTGGCTATCCATCATGCTGCTTCCGGCATCGGACCATTCTGTCCCTCTCGCGGCGGCCACCGCGCAATCGGACGCGGGAGACGCTCAATATCGCGCCTGGATCTCAGAAGCTCCAAGGTCGCTGCCCGTGCACGCCGCACCCAACGGAATCAACTTTTTTCCCGGATACAGAGACTGGAAAGCGATCAGCAGCACCGACCGGACCGATACGAACACTCTAAAGCTCATCTTGGGGAATGACGTTGCCGTTCGCGCAATTAGGGAGCACACAATTAATCCTTGGCCAGACGGCACCGTTTTGGCAAAGGTCTCCTGGATGCAGGACTCCGCTCAGGACGGCCTTGTACGCACTGGACAGTTTGACCAGGTAGCGTTCATGGTCAAGAACAGCGCGCAATATGCCGCGACTGATGGATGGGGATGGGCGCAATGGCTGGGGCTCGAACTTAAGCCGTACGGGGGGAATGTCGATCCTGCAAGAGAGTGCGTCGTATGCCATCGACCGCTCCGCGGAAGTGACTTCGTTTTCACAACGCCGATTCCCGCGGCTGGGAGCTTACGGGTCACAGTATCAAACTTGTTTAAGACCGACCTGACGATTGTTCAGGCAGTTGATTTGGCGGGCGTATCGCGACCTGACGCCAGTCGCAATTTAGATGCTGCTCTGGTGGGGAACATCCCAGCCAATCCGATGAATTGGCGAGCGATCACGGTTGGCGTCGACCGCCACAACGGAACGATGTTTACTCTCTTTGGAAATGATGCAGCGCTTGAGTACGCAAGGACAAACAACGGGCACGGGTATCCAGCCGGTTCCATCATCGCGCTTGTGACTTGGCGACAACAGGTCGATACTCGTTGGCTCGGGGGCAAGATACCTGCACAACCCAAAACGCTCGAGTTCCTTGCTATTCAGCCGCGGCTTGACCGGGGGCCGTTGTGGCGTTATTGCGCCTACGACGGCTCTCCGCTGAAACAGAGAACTACGACCAATAACCACGCATCGCGGCGCATAGAATCCATCCTTGCCTTGCGAGCGGCGGTGATGCCCTAAGGAGGGGCTAAACAATGACACAGAAGCTCGCAGGAAAAGTTGCGCTGATTACCGGCGGCAGCAGCGGGATCGGACTCGCAACAGCAAAGCGTTTCGCCGGCGAAGGCGCTCATGTTTTCATCACCGCACGACGCGAAAAAGAGTTGGCCGCCGCTATCGAAGAAATCGGCGCGAATGCAACAGGCCTCCAGGGCGACGTCGCCAATATGTCTGATCTCGACCGTCTGTATGCGACCGTCAAGGAACAACGTGGAACACTCGACATCGTTTTCGCCAATGCTGGCACCGGAGCGTTTGCTCCGCTTGGCCAAATCAGCGAGGACCATTTTGATAAACAGTTCAACGTGAACGTCAAAGGGCTGCTGTTTAGCGTGCAGAAGGCATTGCCGTTGATGAAGCCAGGTGGATCCATTATCTTGAACGCCTCAATCGTTTCCATGACGGGCAGTCCGGCCTTTAGCGTCTATAGCGCGACCAAGGCGGCAGTTCGTTCATTTGCACGAACCTGGTGTGTGGACCTTAAAGAGAAAGGCATACGGGTAAATGCGATCAGCCCAGGTGTAGTGCCCACGCCGGGCTACAACACTTCTCTTGGCCTTACCGATGACCAGGTGAATCAATTCGTCGAGAGTTCGATCAGCAACATACCCCTGGGCCGACCCGGCACCACGGACGAGATCGCAAAAGCCGTCTTGTTCTTGGCTTCCGACGACAGTAGCTATGTGAACGGGATTGAGTTATTTGTAGATGGCGGGTTAGCTCAGATTTAGCGCCAATTGCTGTTCGAAGGAGCGGCGGCTTGAGAGCATCTTCACGTATTCGAGCATTAAACGTTCAGCGACTTCAGGTAAGGCACACTCGGCGGCATCAGTGCCGGATCCTCTTCAAGTTCGACGAAGTAGTTCTTTACGCCGCCCGTTTTTGCAGCCGTAAAGACGGCCTTCCAATCCACGACTCCTTTACCCAGCGGAACCTGGCGAAACCCAGACTTGGTGGAGGGGTCCTTCACCCAGTCCTGGCAATGCATAGAGAGGAAGCGGCCCGAGTACTTCTGGAAATAGGCCACTGGGTCGTAGCCCTGCTGTAAGGTAGAGACCTGAAACTGCAGCTTGGTGGTCGCTGGATTGAGCTCGGCGATCATCATGTCGTAGACCGGTTTGCCGTCGATGTGCTCGGAGACGAAGCCCTCGTTGTGCAGCAATGCAACGATGCCTGCGGCGTGGGCTTTATCGGCGAAGGCATTGAACGGCTCGACATAACGTTTCACGTCGTCGACTGTCTGAGTCGTCTTCGGCTCGAACGGTCCTAGCGCAGCGATCGCCATCTGCGTCATGCCGAACTCTTTCGCATACGCGATGCTCTCGTCCGCTTTTTGAAAGAGCTCGTTCGGCGCCCAGTGCGCGGAAATGCAGCCCAGTCCCCAATCGCTCAACATGCGCCGCAACTCCTGCGGCTTGTATTGCTGGAGGCGAGAAAAATCGGAGTAGCCATGTGGCGAGCACAGCTCGATCTGAGTAAACCCGGCCGCACGCAATCCTTTCATGGTGCCGGGAAAATCCGTACTGATCGACTTGCGCACAGGATAGGTTTGGCAGCCGATCGGCAAACCAAGCGGATCGGATGCCAGGTAGCGCGTGCCGGTGAGGAGAGCCGAAGCAGCAGCCCCTCCCATGAGAAAGTTTCGCCGATTCATAGTGTTTATCATCCCTCGTGAAGCAATGGAAAAGACTATAGCACCAGCAGGAAGACTGCCTGTGGCCGCCACTTCCTGTAGCTGGGACGAGCGTCCGGTGTTAGCGGAGGCGAATGTCTCTGGCTTCTTGGAGAACCGCGACAGGCCCTGGGCCATTCACTCTGACCAATCCAGTCTCGTCCATAAGTAGGGTGAATAGGCAATGTTATCGAAGCGCAGCGCCCCGAGCCTCTGTGCCTCGAGCGTCACAACCGAAGCACGGTCCTTCCAGCCGGTTTGCACACGCTGCAGAGCTCCGGGGGACAAATGGAAGCTCACTTGATGCATTTCCGGAGCCCGCACAGTCAGTACGATTTCTTTGTCCATCGAATTATAGATCTCGGCTCGCATGAGGACCTTCGGCGACGCAAATCGAAATTGCGCTGAGTTGAATTGGCGCCCGCGGTCCCGATCGAGAAAGTGGCCATGCGGCCGCCCGGCGGATATACTTCCCATTCCTCCTGGCCCCAATCGATGACACCCGATGGATATTGGCCCCGCAGCAGAACACCGGCGCCCACATGCGGATTGTCGAAATCGACGAGCAATGGAACTGGCTCGACGGTGGTGCGCTTGCTCGCGACACGAGGATCCCATCTGAATATCGACATCTCTCGCCTGTTCATGTCGGATTTGAAGAATGTTATGCGGTTCGTCGAGCGTGTATCCTTCGGCCTGCAAGTCCGTCCACCGGCTGAGCCGGTGCCCGCCCGAAGTTATCGTGTCAGGTGCAGAATTCGGCCGGAGAACATCGATCGAAGCCGCATCGAAGGTCGCGTAAGAGACGGAACCTCGTCCGTAAGCGATCTTCGTCACCACCGGGCTTGACCCGAGCAGATGTGCGTCATCAGAGGGTGCCCACTCTGGAACAGCCCAGAGCCCGTCCATCAATCGGCGCGGCCCGTCGGCAGACTCGTCCGTGAATCACCATTGATTTCCAAACGGTGTGTGAGCGTCGGGCGGCAATCCCTGAAAAGACGTAGCCCAGTTGAAGATCGAAAAGCCTGTTCCTTGTAGGCAGGCTCGCCGGTCTTCACGTAATACAAAGCCTCCACCGCCGCTAGACGTGATGTATGGCTGTTGCAGCACTGGTTGGGCAAATTGCAACAATATGTCTTCCCGTTTCCTTGCTCGGTCGTATCTGTCGCGCCATGAACGACCTACTTCGGCCACTTCGGGGTAGTCTTTACCCGGTCGATCAGCTTGCACGCATTCTCGCGCCACTCCTGGTCTTTGTCCGGATTCAGCAAAACGTAGCGCGCGTATTCGAGCGGAATGACTTGGTTCATGTTCTCCATCGTTGGCCTCGAATCCTCGAAGTAGCCCACCCAAACGTTATTCCTCAGCGGATATCGTTGCAACCACTCGGACGCGCCGCGGCGCACCCTTTCGTATTCCGCCCGACTACCCTGGCCCAGCCGCGTCAACTCGTCGAAGAGCATGATTCGTTCCACCGCATTCGCCGAATATGGAGCTCGACCGGGTCACGCGCTCAATTCCCTCTGCCGGCCGATAGCGGGTCGCAGCATGATCAGCCTTATGAAATTCAGCCCGACCAGGGCGGTATCGCTGGTTACGCTTTGGCTCTGCTTTACAAACCGACGGACGATCACGCCATCTCGATCATGCTCTGCAAAACGCTCGCGTGCTGGCCTCCAACATGCGCCCGGGTGACGCCACTCACTCTCGGTGGCCGTTCCGTGCTGATTATCGAACCGGTGCGGCTCGCAGCGAAATATCCCGGGGGATATGGTTTTCAACTTACGCTTATTCGACTGGCTCATTGCTAACGGCTATCACGAGTTTCAGCAGCCGCGTGACGCACTCTGGTCCTGGATCCGGGATACACAAATGCCCACTGCAGGCAAAAACGGAAGCCTTTTCGTCGAATTCTTCGAAGACCATCATTCTCAGAAGAACCGCACAGCTTGGGCACCGCTCGCCTTGGCTCGTTATCTAGTCGAACGCAAGGACGCCCTAGATCCCGCCTGGACAGCGCACGCAAAACTCTTTATCGAGTTTGTAGGCACAACCTTCACTAGCATTCATGAGGGTGTCGCTCTCTGCGGCGAACAGGATGAGAATCGGGATCCATGGGGCAGTGTCAATACCACCTGTGGCGCCGTTCTCGCCCCCTACTCAACAGCCAACTACGCAGTGGACGACGATGGCTGCCCACGTGACTCCGTTCTCAAGGGAAAGCGCCGAGGCTGGCAAGAGGACGCTCACACGGATAAGATCCACAACATCATCGATGCGACGATGGCCTTTCCGCAATGGGCTAAATAGGCACACGGTTGTTCTTTTAAAATCTCGTCACTGGATCAAATCAAGCGGCGATGGGTGTGGAATCGAGGTCAACGGGAGCTGTTTGGTTGCATCACTGGTGCAACAACGCCGCATCGAGCGCCAACGCACGGGTGGGAGATGAACCGAAGGCTCGACTTAGCATGGTTTGCGTCAATCAGTCCGTCCTTGCCTCAGTCACGACGGCAGCGATGCGCGGTTATTTATACCAGAAGTACTTCTCACCTTGAACCAGGGCGCGCTTGATAAAAAGCAACTCTCCCTCATACGTATATCCGGGACTGCAGTCACAACAGTGTCGTTATAGAGAGCCATCACGTCATAGACGGGGAACCCATTTACTTGGCCGCCGTCGATGTAGTATCGCTAGACAAAGGCCCAAAAGCCTGTGCGAAGTAGCTCAGTTCGCTCTCAACACCGTTCACCGGAAGCTCGAGCGTCTGCGCCGGAACGACGGTCTTGTTGTACTGCGTTTGAGTCGCGGTGGACTGCACGAGATTGCTGAGCGCCGCTATCTGATTGCTTAAGGCGTCGATGCTGCTCTGAAGGTCGAGCAGCGACTGCCGCAAAGCATCGATAGCAGCTGCATCAGCGCCGGAGTGCGAGGACCCGGTTAGCGACCAGGATGCTCGCCTCTAGGCCAGCCTGAAACGTGCTGGTGGCGTTGTTGCTGGAGTCGCCCAACACCTTCTGGGGGGGAACGAATGCGTAGCTGAGTTCGAGGCGAGTAGCTCCCGTAGCGACGGGTGCGCGAGGGCCTCCAGCCCTCCCGCTCCCTCTGCATCCTTCATGAAAGTGACAGGACTGAAGAACCGGGATACGTAGCGCGAGCTTTGTCGGAAGGCCAGACCCAGACTGTAATTCCTTGGAAGACTCAGGAAAGCTCGCACACGCGCCTCGGCCCGATCCAGCTTGAGCTCGGGCCGTCGGTTCAGGAGACGACTGACCAGGGGGTGGTGACTGGGTTGACCACGACAATCTGGTGGGCCGGATCCGTGAGCGCGACTTCGGCCGCCAGTGTAGTGACACGGGCCTCGCCCAGTAGCGTAACGCAATGAGGCTGATCGGATCCAATAGTAGAAGTGCAGCACTTTGAACTGCTCGAGCACCCGGCCGATATCGGTTTTCGCGCTCGCGGCCGGACCATCCCGGAACTGTTTGCCGCCTGCGCCGAGGCCTTGCTCTCCATCTTCTTGGATCCCTCGCGAGCCCAAGCTCGACAGATCTGGCAAATCTCAGTGCAAGGTTCCGACCTTGAGTCGCTCCTCGTGAACTGGTTGAATGAGGTTCTCTACTATGTCGACGCCAAACGAGTCATCTTTGCCCGGACGAAAATTCAAATCGAGAACAATCAACTAAATGCAACCTGTCACGGCGAAACGCTGGACTTTGCGCGCCATCCCTCGCGCGTCCTAGTAAAAGCCGTCACCTACCATCAACTCCGAATCGCTGAATCGAACGGCGGCTGGACTGCTGAGGTATACGTCGATGTTTGAACTGAAACTCGAAGCACTCGACGATTATCGGTATCGCATCGCGAGTGATCAGATGCCTGGTATGCGGACGGATGTGTTGGTATTCTCCAGTCCGAAACTGATCGCGCACGTATCGAAAGACGGTTCTTTATTGCAGGCCGCGAACGTCGCAACACTACCGGGCATTGTCGGCCCCAGCCTGGCCATGCCCGACATTCATCAGGGCTACGGCTTCCCCATCGGAGGTGTTGCCGCCACCGACATCGAAGAGGGCGTCGTTTCTCCGGGCGGCGTCGGCTTTGACATAAATTGTGGCGTCCGCCTCATCGGTACGTCCCTGACGCGGTCAGATGTAACGGGCCGTCTCAAGCAACTGCTCGATCAGGTATTTCGGGACGTGCCGTGTGGGACCGGAACCGTAGGCCGCGTCAAGTTAAAACACGGCGACATCGATCAGGTTCTCCGGCGTGGTGCAGCGTGGATGGAGTTGAACGGGTATGCCGAAGAGGGCGATGTCGATCGCGCGGAAGCATCGGGGCAGATGCAAAACGCTGCTCCTCGCAAGGTCTCCGATCGTGCAAAGGAACGCGGGGCCCCGCAGCTAGCCACTTTGGGCAGCGGCAACCATTTCCTCGAAATTCAGTACGTGGATCGCGTGCACGACGTGCCGGCCGCAACAGCCATGGGCATCGACAAAGATCAGCTCGTCGTTCTTATTCACTCCGGGTCCCGTGGTCTCGGTCATCAAGTCTGCACGGATTACGTTGCACTCATGAATCAGGTCATGCCAAATTACGGCATATCTCTTCCCGACAGGCAGCTTGCCTGCGCGCCCATTCAGTCGCCGGAAGGACAATCCTATCTTGGTGCAATGGCGGCAGCGGCCAATTTTGCATGGGCGAACCGGCAAGGCATCTTGCATTTTTTGCGAGGTGCGTTCCGCCGGGTGTTCAACAGCGGCGTTCGCCTTCCTCTGATCTACGATGTCTGCCATAACATCGCGAAGCAGGAAACGCACCTCGTCAATGGAAGATCACGCCGGGTGCTCGTGCATCGCAAGGGAGCCACTCGCGCCTTCCCACCGGGTCATCCCGAGTTGCCGGCCGTCTACGCAGACACGGGTCAACCGGTCTTCGTGCCCGGCAGCATGGGAACCGCTTCCTGGGTTCTCGTCGGACAGCCGGGGGCGATGGCGGAAACCTTCGGTAGCGTCTGCCACGGGGCCGGGCGGCTCTTAAGCCGTACGGCAGTGCGCAAAGGCAAGAACGTCCAGGAGGAACGTCGAAAGCTCGAGCAAAATGGCGTTCTCGTCCGGAGTGAATCGCGCGACGGCATCTTGGAAGAGCTGCCTGAAACCTACAAAGATGTGGATGAAGTGATCGAAGTCGTTCACAATGCGGGCCTGGCGAAGAAGGTGGCCCGCCTCAGGCCGTTAGCTGTTATCAAAGGTTAAACACGTGCTCACACACCGTCATGTATGAGCAACAGCCAGCACCTTCCATGAGGTAGAGAAAGGCCGGAGCTCCGATCCTTCCCTCATGGTCGGGCGAACCACAACTACTCTCGGGTAGCGGCATCGCCCTTAGTAATCACCTGAGTGCGTCAGTGGCAGTTGGACGCAAAACACGCATTCCGCTGCTTTCATTTCCGCTATCTCAAGGATTCTGAACCGAATCGTGAAGGCTTGTCTCTGTTGATTAACCAATCGCAGTTACTACACCTACTTCTTCCTTTTGGGCAGTGGTGATCTCTCTTCAGCTCGGATATTGTTAGATCGTGCTTTCGCCTGAGAGGAATGTGCTTCCGAAGTTTGTAAGAGCCGTTCCGAAATCTGGAGAGGCTTCCTCGGATCCGGCTCTTCATGAGCGGTTGGTCATCTATCAGAAGAGAGTTATTGCTGCATAAGTTGCCGAACTCCTCTAAAACCAACTCAACTGCAAATCACAGCACGCCGAATCTCCTCAGAGAATCTAGGGCAAGTTTCTAGATTCGGAAACCCGTAAGGCACGATGAAGTGTTCAGCAGGCACGAACTGAGTAGCAATGCGGCCTAACTTGTCGTGATACAAAACCTTCTTGACGGCATAACCGATCACCGCCTGATTGAACAGCATGCGATCCTGCTCATCACGAAACTCAGGCATCTTTTCTCGCACATGCCGGTTGAACTTCTTCTGAGACCGATTGAGTTCAATCTGCATATGCGCGCGTTCGGCTGGTCTAGATTCGCTTCGATATCGAGCTTTGCCGGCCCTTCAGAGGGAAACAGCTTTACTAGTGCGCGGCTCTGATAGCGCACGATCGCTTCGAGCATCATGGGATGGGTAGTCGCACAAGCACCCATCCACGGAGTTGCCTTCTTGTACTCTTTGATTCCGAGGTACTTCAGGCCGTCTTTACAGAATTCGATCCAATCATTCCGACCACGCTTATCCTCCTCGACCTTTTGAACTAGATCGAAACCGAGCGCCGTAAGATCGTCTTCGTGAAGCTGCTCACCGAGATCCCCATGGAACTGCTGAAGGCGGTAGTGGTGCCGCTTCACCTTCAATCGGATCACCAGTCTATATCGAATACTGCTGATCGGGATTGCCATCAGGATCATCAATGCTAAACGATTGAGACGTGGATCAACAGGCTCACCGCCTTGATTCTGAGCCAGTAACTGCTGGTCAGACGGAAGTAGGGTCTGTATAGGTTTATCGACCACCGACACTAAGAGTAAGTGGCGATGTTAGATCAGGTTGGACTGCTTACTTACCCATTACTTCTTTGGTTCGGATGGCTCTGGCAGATTAAGCTTGTCATACATCTCTTCCATCGCCTTCCGACCACCGGTTCGATAGGCTTCAGCAAGCTTACGCAGCTTCTTGCGCGCCTCAACCATATCGATCTGTGGTTTTCCTTGTAGATCAGCCTCAGTGGTTATCAGGTCTTTTCGCATAGCGCTGAAGAAGCTCCTCTTTATACGGTGACATGGTTTCGTTCAAAAGTTTCATCGCTTTATCGCCATGCACCTCGAAAACATGATCAAAATAATGCGTTAAACCGGACAGTGCTTCACCCCGCTCAATACCTAGCAATACCTTTCCAACATCTGCAGCCAAGAATGCCGCTGCCTCCGAAGCAAGATTCTCCGAAGGATAGCCCATAGAAGAAAGCTTCTGCGCTGCTGCGTTTAGTACAGGATGCATCAGAACAAGATCACTATTTACGTGATCAGCAATGTCATCCGTTGGGGATAGGACGAACTGCTGGCGGTGAAACAATGCCTGAGAAAAGACATTCTTGGCTAATCGATGCTCAGCGTTAACCAGCATAGAATAATCGTGATCAGAAAGGGATTCCGAGGTACTTCAGGCCGTCTTTATAGACTTCGATCCAATCATTCCGACCACGCTTGTCTTCCTCGACCTTTTGAACTAGATCGAAACCCAGCGCCGTAAGATCGTCTTCGTGAAGCTGCTCTGCTAGGTTTTCGTCAAACGACTGCGGCGGAAGTGCCGACTCCTGCTCGATCGGATCGCCCGTCTCCATCGAATGCTGCTGATCGGCAGAATCGGGATCATCAACACCGAAAATCTGCGGATCAGCCGGTAGTTCGACAGTCTGCCTTGGTGAGCTGGTAAGTCAGCATCTGAAGGCGGTAATGTCTGGAGAGGCTTATCGATCACCGACTCACAGAGTAAGTGGTCAAGTAACTACGGGTTGGACTGCTTACTTTTTGTTCATCAGCGCCTGAGAAGACGATCCAGCCAAGACCGGCGAGAGGGAGTCTTCTGACTGGGCGTTTCGAAGCCAATTACTTGTGGGCAGAAAAGTTCCTTGCCCAGAATACGCTTGTGTCTAATTATTTCCGACGCCATTATTCCTCGCCAAGGCTTGCACAACAGGGTCCATATTGCCTTCCGAATCGAAGATTACCACTTTTGTGCCACTCTTGGTCGGGATAATCGAACGATACTTGATCCCTTCATCTTCAAGAGAAGACCTAACGGTACCAGGATCTGAACCCTCTACATTCAGTTCGTACAAGCCATGTTTCCCGGACGGATGAGGAGTAAAGGAAACTGCGCACGATTGATGAAAGCGGCCGCGAAGCGGATCACGAGGCGCCAAGAACAGACTTCCATGGCCCTGATCAGACAAAAGCGCCGCGTTGCCCTTGCTCCCAACCAGAGAGCGCAGCAAAAGCTGAGCCTTCGGCGCGAAAAGAGGCTCAGGAGGTTACTGCTGAGACCTAATATTCAATTTATTAGCAAGTTAGTGCCTGTTCAATCCGGCTTAGCCGATAAGTAAAGTTTCCGGCCCTCTGACGACTTGTGACACATGCGGGGGAGCTTTAGATGATGTCGGCTATGAAACTGCACCCTAGTCTCAGATTGTGTTCGGATCAATGCCGAAGGGTGCACTATCGGAAAGTATGAACGTGTGATCAGGAATTTTAGCAGGGGATCGTGTCGGTCGACTCTGAGCATGCAGTTTTGCTTTTGCGGTCGCCCCAAAAAGGTAGTTGTCGTTTCAATCGATTTGCCGGGCTCAGATGGACGGAACTGATAAGCAGGGCCTAGCGGGGTCAAGGGACCGGGGGAACTCGCTTGCCCAAAGCCCCGCCTAAATCGGCAATCGGCGAATCAGGTTTAAAATCTATGTGGGTGAGTAGGCCGGGTAAACGCAAGATGGACACCGCTCCGGCGAGGAGGAATCGTGCCGATCGATTATGAAAACATGCTGCAGTACACTGTGCCGTTCCGCTGTCCGGAGTGTGGTCAGCACACTTTCCAGACTGACAGGAGGCCAGACTCACCTGGCGCTTTTGCCGAAGCCGAGTGCACCAACTGCGGCCACGCTCTAACGATCGAGGAGATCGAACGGCAGGTGACTGCCCTGCCCCCTGGAGCGATCCAGGCAATGGTAGCTAAGTACCAGGGCGGTAAGTCGGACGAGTCACTGTAAACCGCCAGCTCTTGTGCAAAAAGAGCCGAGACGCGCACACACCCGGAACTCTCTGGTGCCTTCAAGCATCACATTAGGGTGTCAGCTCGATCAAAATGGTGGCCACTACCGTCGCACACACCATTGCCGATCCGCAGATCTAAATTCCTGTTCCCGAAAGTCGCTACCGCGAAATTGCTTTTCTCCACCAATAGTTGCGAAGCTGCCTCGGAGACGGTTTGGCTCAGTTCTTGGACTGTGCCACTGAGTAAGCGAATTGCCGATCAGGCCGAGTGGCATCCGATCATCGAAAAACTCGGCTAGATGCGGGGCTCTCTGCTCGCCAACGCTCAGCCATCGTCGGACCGGAGCGTCGTCGTGTAATTTTCCCGTTTGCGGATCAGAGATGCATGGCGGTATCCGCAACGGAAGCATCGCAAGTTACTCTCGCGTTCAATTTCGGGATCAACATGCCTGAGCCGTAGCGTTTTGACTACCGGCTGTGACGCGTGGTCATGCACTATTAGGTAGGCGCAATGAATGGTCCGGCCAACCAGGACCAACATACCCCAACAGCGATCTCCGCACCGTTTATCCTCATGGGATGGTGTTCGCCGGATGACCGAAGTTGGGGCGGTTCAATTCGTCTTTCTATCCCTCCTCTTTTTCGTCTTGTTCTTCGGGATACTCGCACGGAAGCTCCGGACGCCTTATCCAATCGTCATGGTGATCGGCGGACTCGTCCTCAGCTTCATCCCCGTGATCCCTGGGATTAAACTCAACCCCGATCTTATCTTTCTCATCGTCCTACCGCCTCTACTTTATGCTTCCGCTTGGACAACTTCCTGGCGCGACTTTCGTTACAACCTTGTCAGCATCCTCTTACTAGCATTCGGTCTGGTTGGCTTCACTGTTGCAGGCGTAGCGATCGCTGCGCCCAGAGTTTTCTCTGGCTTCGACTGGCGCCTGGGCTTGGTGCTCGGCGCGATAGTCGCTCCCACCGACGCCATCGCCGCCACCGCCGTTGCCCGTCAAGTCGGCTTGCCCCAGCGCATCGTCGATGTGCTCGAAGGCGAAAGCCTTATCAACGACGCCAGCGGTCTGCTCGCTCTCGAGTTCGCCACTACGATTCTCGTGGAAAATCGCGTTCCCACTGCGGCGAGTGGATTGTTCGCACTCGCTTGGCTTGTCGCAGGCGGCATTCTCGTCGGCTTGCTTGTCGGCTGGATCGCCAATTGGATTGAGCGCCGCATTGATGATGGGCCGATCGAAATCACTCTCAGCATACTGATCCCGTACGCGGCTTACTTGACCGCCAATGCCGCCCATGCTTCCGGCGTGCTAGCCGTTGTCGCATGCGGTTTGTTTCTCGCCCGGCGCAGTGCGAAGTTCTTTTCGCCGGCTGTCCGTCTCCAAGTCTGGCCTGTCTGGCGGTCCTTAACGTTTGTCCTGAACGGAGTTGTCTTTGTACTGATCGGTCTCCAGCTTCCAGCCATTCGCTCGGCATTGCACGAATACGGCCTGGTGACTCTGATCCTCTACGGTGCAATCTTCAGCGCACTCTTGATCCTGCTACGTCTTTTGTGGGTGCTTCCCGGTGCACGCTTGGCCTATTTCGTTCGCATTCGACTGCTACATCAAAACGAAAAACCTCCCACTGCGAGACAGGTTTTCATCGTTGGCTGGACAGGCATGCGGGGTGTTGTCTCACTTGCGGCCGCTCTCGCGCTGCCCGTCGCGTTGGCGAATGGTGCTCCTTTTCCCCGGCGCAATCTCATTGTTTTTCTCACTTTTTGCGTTATCGTCGTGACTCTCGCTTTGCAGGGTCTCACTCTCCCGCCTCTCATTCGAGCGCTCAACCTGACCGAAACCGGCGGGCCGAACTGTGAGGAACAGGAAGCGCGGCGCCTCCTTACGGAAGCTGCTCTTTCGCATCTCGAAGAAGCTAAGACGAGAGACGAAAACAGTTATGCGGAGCTCTACGACGACTTGGCATCTCATTATCGGCAGCAGCTCGCAACTTTAAATCACACTGCCGCGGAAGAGATCGAGAACACGGTTCACGAACGCTACGTAGAACTAACCCTTGCGACCTTGCGAGTGGAACGCGGAACTGCCATTCGACTGCGGGATGAAGGACGCATCAATGATGAAGTTCTGCGCCGCCTCGAGCGCGAACTGGATTTAAACGAGGTTCGCCTCGTCACCTCCACTGAGTAACAACTCTGCAATAAGAGGAAGCTACGCCCACAAGCGGCGCCGGAGTGGTCGGCTGGGAACCGGCGAAGCTTGGTATCCGCGTGCCAGTGTCGCTTTCGGGCGACCTCCTCCCTCTTCGCAAGGCGGAGGGGTCGTGGGTATCCATTGACTAATCGATGGCTCGGTCGCCCCGTTCTTCGGAAGCGAGCCGTTACTCATCAGCACCTCGTAATTAAGTGAGTACACGTTGCGCCAGTAGTCGACCGTTACTTTTGCAGCATTGAATCCCATCGTTGTGCTGATCGGATCGGTACCGCTCTGATCCAGGTTATAAATGTCGAGGCGATAGGTGGAGCCGCTGGAAGATAGAACGTAAATAAACCCACTGAACTCTACCGCAATATCCAGATACTGTGTTTCAGAACCACCGGTAGCACTGAAACTCAGAAAGTAAGGTTCCGGTTGCTTATTGAATACTTGAACTGGATTCCCATTTGTATCTACTGCATGGATCCGGTTATTGCCTGCTTCCAGAATCAGAATCACGCCTTCGGCGGTAATGGTCGCGACCGTAGGTGTGTCAAATAATCCCGGCCGTGTTCCCAGACCGCCGTGAAGATTAGCCAAGGCTTGAATCCCTGCGTCGGCGTCAGTCATGGCGGACGCCGGGATCTTGAGAGACTCCATTCGACTGGTGACCGCGGAGATCGTCACGATCGCGCCTGAAGGATGCAGAAGCATGTCATCAGGCATGAGGTTAAATTTGCCCCAGGCGTGATTGCCACGAGGGTCGGCGATGGACGGCGGACTCAGTCGGATCCGTCGGAGTATGTTCTTGTTGGCTGTGCTGTCAATGTAGTAATTCGAATTTGGCCGGCCAAGAGGGTCGTAGACCAATTTAGTTGCCGACGTCAGCGCGCACGGAATGGTGGCATAGTTCGCCTGCGCATTGTGATTCGAACCGTTCGAGCCCGCAATGTTCGCGATTTGATCCAACTGCCCAGCACCGCCATTGCAGGCCGACGTGCTATAGGATTGCCAGGCGTAACCGATGTAGCCCAAGGTTGGATTGTGTGTTATGCCTCGCAAAGCGCAGAGATCACCGGGATTTGGTCCGCAGGCAGAGGGTGCGGACGGAACCGCCGGAGCGGGCGCGCATTCCCAGACATGATTGCCTAGGCTATCGAGCGTCGTCTTTTGTAAATGTGAATAAGTCACACCAGGACCTATCGGTAGAGGCTTCTCCGCAATTGTTATGCCCGCAATAGGCGCGGGTGTGTTGGAACCGCTAGTGCTGCCGTGGCCGACTTGCGTACCATCAGCGGTATAAAAACCGACTATCACCGTAACATCGCCCCCTCCCAGCGGTACTTGGGAAAAAACGATTGGCGGGAGTGTTTTCACATTGCTGCCGGGCATGGTAAGCGTCTGAACGTAGGGAGTTCCGTTGTCAAGGACGGCAGTCGCTTTGTAAGTGGAAGCAGAAGCAGGAAATCCGTTGGGATTCTTTGGATCGTGAAATACGGCGACGCTCAAGTCATATGTGCCCGCCAAATCGTATTCATAGGTCCATGGGGACAGTCCGACTTCGATCGAGGTTTGCGCTATCTGGGCCACTACTGCAATCGCACCAATCGCCTGGATGATCGCACCGACAAGTGGTAGTGCATCAAGAACGGCTTCTTCTGCTTCTGACGTGCTGAAAAACGCCAAAAACTTCCCAAAAAACGTTGCAAGGGCACCGTTAGGAAAAGCGCCCGTGACGATCGCCCGCCACAAAACTGCCCACTTGAGTGGAAGTACCATGTTCGCCCAAGATGAAAATTTCGCTGACAATCCCGGGTATAAACGGGAGGGCAATTTTAAAGACCGCATCGATCTCGGCTCCAATCCCAATGGCAAGAAGCAGCGCCGACAGGTCGACGTACGAAAAATTGGCTCTCGAAAAATCTACGTCGTAAAGATATTTACTCGTCAGGCGCAAAGGGTTCTCGGCACTTCCACTTAACTCGGCACCGATCATCTGACAGCCTGAGCAGTCGAAGGGATACTGGTCGCCAATGAGAACATCGGTAGCCAGAATCGTTCTGATCACTCCTGTCGGCGCCCCCCACTCCTTCAACCGGTGGTCGTCCCCTGTTGCCGCGCTTAACAGGGACACCCCCTTTTTGGTGAGCGCTGAGGTCCATATCAGGGCGGTATCGTTCCCCACGCGGATCGATACCGCCGTTTTGTCGATCGTTGTTTCAGGCGAGTTCGTCGCCGTCAAATTAACCGGGTACAAACTATTGTCTGAAGAAACCACTGCGGCTTTGCCCTTGAAATTTTGTTCCTGGAACAATGCGGCCTCACCCGTTTCCAGCACTCCGATTTGACTTCCGTCAGGGTAGTAGCGAAACAAGACCTGAAAGTTGTCTGAAAGCACCGTTGGGCAGGGCGAGGAGGAAAAACTGCGGCAGACAAATCGAAAAAAATAATCTCCCTCATCAATCACCGCGATCAGATAGCGGCCGTTCAACTCAGCCGTATAGTTGCTGCCAATGCCAAGACTGCTAATGCCAGGAACAACCTGACTTCCTGTCCAATCGAAGAACGTGTTCGCGGGAGGACCCAAAATGCCTCCCGCCCAGCCCGGGTCAGAATCCCTCAAGTTATAGTTAGGCGGCTTAAATAATGAAAGGCCGTCCATCTGCTGAGACGATCGGTCGAAGACAATCGGGGCGGTGTTCGGCGCAGAAGCGCTGTATTTCATAAAAGGTAGCTGCAAACGCATTCGACCTCCCTCCCCATGGGGCTGAATTGCCCAGTAGCCGCCTACGGGTATACCAATTGCACCGAAGGGAGGCGGGTAATATCCGTTAGTCAGGAGAGGGTTCAGATAAGCGGACGGCAGCGAACCACCTACGGACCGAACGAGTGCACCTGTGAGA
This sequence comes from Terriglobia bacterium, assembly GCA_963737005.1. Classification (GTDB taxonomy): domain Bacteria; phylum Acidobacteriota; class Terriglobia; order Bryobacterales; family Bryobacteraceae; genus Bog-105. The sequence continues at coordinate 190,874 of CAVTRD010000002.1, forward strand.
TTCACGCCCGATTGCATATCCGGAGACAGCGATCCGGCGGCGATGACCGTATAAGAAAAATTGGAACGGCAGGAGCTGCTGCGCACCAAACGGATATTCGAAAAATCGGTGCGTCTCAAGTCATTGCGATGGCTAGCATCGATACCCGAGAAACTGGTGCATGAGAGACTCGCGCCGGTGAGATTAGCATTTTCCAGTCGCGCGCCATCTAAGCGAGTATGCGTTAGATTGGCACCCGTCAGGCGTGCACCGGTCAGGTCGACGTTTTTGACATCGAGACCGCTCAAATCGACGCCATCGAAATTACATCCCACACAACTGCGGGTCGTCAACAGGCGAGCCACCAATGGAGTCAGACGGATGCTGCCCGTGCGACCCGTGCCCGTCAAGAAGCGCTCGTCGCCATGAATGCGGGTGGCGGTTCCAGCATAGTTCTCGTCGGAATATAGCGTGGCCTCTGTGCCTGGTCCCACGCGGATCGAGGCGACCGCATCCTCGAGCGTCTTCACGCTGCTGCTGAGAGCCGCGAGGTTCCGCACGCTCGCGGGGAAGACCGTTGCTGTTCCTTGGTAGTTCGGATTTTGATAGAGGGCCGCCTCTCCTTCGGTAAGTGAATCGAGCTCCCCGGCATCGTGAAAGAACCGAAAAGCCAGCGAGAACATAGCCGGTTTTGGGTTCTCTGGGGAACTCCGAACAACCTTCAATGTTTGGGGGCCGAACAATGTGGGCGCGAAGGCTAGTTCTGCCAGCGATCGGTCATCGTCCTTTAAATGAAGCTCAAATCGATCCGAGTTTCCCTTCGGCCGAAGCATTGCCGCTTCACCATCGTGGCCCACGAAGACTGTTCCCTTGGCGCTGTCTCCAATCGCACTCGGATCGAAATAAAAAGCGCTCTGCGGGTCAGCTAACAAAACAGGCGCATGGTCCCTAAACTGCCAAAGCGAATACGAGTCCATCTGGCTGGACGTCAGATTCCAAAGAATCGGCATGCGGGCGCCTGAAGATGGAACGGCTCGCAAGCGGCCTATCGCCGCTTCTGTTCTGCCGGTCGCGGTCCACGGAACCACAGCCCAGAAGCCTTTTCGCATCTCGCCATTTGAAGCGGTGAGTGGCACGCCCTTACCGTCGATCGATAATAAGGCAATCTCCGGGACAATAGGTTGGTCCGTGGCATGTGACAAGCGAACCCGGTAAAACTCGTTTCGTCCGTTCACGCTGGTGCAGCCCTTCAAATCGAGTACAGACAATGAGTCATCCAGCACGATTCCACTGAAGTACGGGCCGCTAGAAATTAAACAGAGTCGATGTTCTCCTTCCTGCAACTTAATGCGAACGACGCTGTTCCCCGAAGGCGGTTCGAACACGACGGTTTGTCCTGATTTGGCTGGCGAAGAGTCGTTGAGGGCCTGTGCATAGAGAAATGCCAACGGCTGCGTTTTGGCTGGAGACGCCGAGAGATGGTTCCAGACGCCCAAGATCGCGACCAGCGTACATGAAGCGACGGTCCTGACCCAGTTGTTATTTGGCATTCTTGAGACACTCACTCCTTCAGATCTCTCGTTCCCGTCCTGAAAAGTCTCTCAACGACTGAGTTGCGTCGGCGATGGTGCCGTCGAGGAATGCGCTGACAATCAGGAAAGGCGGACGAAGGTCGAGCGCACGTCCGGTGTTACAAGAGTCCCTCTACCTGAGTGATGGCTCGCCGCCAGCAACTGTCTTCGAGTACGCGCCCACGCCATTTGCGCCGGCAACGAAAATCAAAGCGCCCGATTTCGCCACCTTTCGCCTCATTGAAAACAATTCCTCGAGGCTCTAGAGCGGGATTGTTTTCAAGTCTGGCACGAGGCATCATAGGCCTACGTTTAGATCACCCACTCGATCGTTCTTGGTTCCTATTCGGTATGTGTGAATTCGTGCCATCCGTCAGTGGACGAACAGTTCGTGTCAGAGAAGTAGAGTGACCAATCTCGCCAATCACGTCGCAAGGATCGGATCCTTGTGAAACTTGGTCGCGGCACGTGTCGTGAATACGACAAATAGCACTAAGACGACGAGTTGAGCCAATTTGAATGGCGCTTCGGTTTGTGTCGGTGCGAGTGCTTTGAGCGCTGGGATTTTCTGGAACATTTGCGCGACCAGAACAAAGACATTGAAATAGAGCGCAACCAGTGCTGTGATCACGTACGTTCTGCACCAGCCGCCGACGAGATGATAACGATAACGCGCAAGGAGCGCTACGGCCAGCACCGCCAGTGACAAAATGCCCACCGCATGCGAAGGCAAGAAGTGATGAAACGGGAAGAAGAAGCCCGTCACGCTCGTCGCCACCGTGGTGACGAGAAAAAGAGTATTCCAGCCACGAGACCATTTCGAGGTGAGAAATTCGTACAAAATGACGAACCCCGCGCCTATGCCGATCAGGCTGATTGCAACGTGAAAGATAGTCAACGCAGTCAAAATCATGATCTTCTCCTTTTCGGCCCAACAATGAGCCGGTTCGTGACGGATTACCGAGCCGCGAGATCTAGCCTCGTGTCCAGTTATATGTCAGTGAAAGTATTTCAGCAGATTCGGTTGGAGTACCGATTGTCGCAACAATGTTCTGTCTGAATCTAAGTTTCGGTACGTTTTCTTACCGGAAGTACTCATTTCGAAAGGCTGCTGGTCATTGTGTGAGGTGGATGTTAGTTCCGGCGCAGCGCGAAACGTTCAGCTAAGGGCGATTTTTACTCCCTCGATTCGATACGCTGTGTGCGTGTGTTGCCTACGTACAACGGTCGTTGCGCTCGCCCTCCTCGCATCGGGTGCTCACTCGCAAACCGTGCCGATGTTCCAACAGCGTGCGAACGAAGCCGTATATAAGGTTGTCGGGCGCGATCCCGCGCACAACCAGACAACCAGTATTCCGGTAATCCTCGTCCCGATAACACTGCGGTTCGCTTCGGACAGTGACCAGGCGTTGGATCCGACCGGCAGCATCCCGCAATTATTGGATTCGCCCGTATTTACGCCGTTTCGGTTTCCGCGCGAGACCGCGACACAATATGTCGATGCCATGCTGCGGTCATCATTCCAGCATTCCGGCGATTGGCACACGCTCTTTGCGAAGCCCAAAGTGTTGAGTACGATCGCCATTTCTGTACCGCCTCAAGCAGGATATCTGCTCACTTCCAAACGTGGCGGCACGCTCGGCATCGCGGATATCGAGTTCGTCCAGCGTGAGTTGTTCAAGAGAGTGCCAAAGCAGCCGGGCTCACTGCTCGTTGCGGTGACAACGAACACGGCCTATTACGTTGAGGGCGACGCGACTATCTGCTGTACATGGGGAACCCACGGTACAGACGAAACAACCGGCAACTCGTTTGTGCTCGCGTCCTACCTGAGCCGTGCGCCTGCGGTTGTGCAGGATCAGGACGTACAGCCCTTCACAGAACAGATCGCAGAATTTATCAATGACCCGCTGCACGATCCACTGATCCCTGCCATGAAAAGTGACTCCACTGGCAACAAATTTCCACTGTGGCTACGGCCGCCTGCCATGCGTCCTGGCGATCAAGGGCCGTGTGGAGGGAGCGGGGTTGCCACTAGCTACTTTCTCCTCGAGCCAACCGACACCAATCGAAAGAATAATCTCCCGCAGTCGAAGCCGTTCGTCATGACGAACGGAACTTCCACGTATCACGTTCAGAACGTGGCGCTGCTGCCCTGGTATCTGAGAACCGGGCGGATATTTAGCTTTCCGGATGCAACTGCTCTGCCCGAGCCGGCAAAAACGTGTCTAAACGCGATCTCCGCGCCGAAAATCAGCGCCGCGCCACCAACGTCAGGCCCGCGAAACGGCCATTCGCTCATTGGCTACTGGACTGGTTCGGACCGTGGAAAAACGCTGCCACTGAACGCCGTTTCCCCAAGCTGGGATGTGGTGATCATTGCCTTCGCTGTTCCCGATCATCAAGCGCCCGAAGGCACGTTGAAATTCCAGCCCCCAAATGCAACGAGCGCGGAAGAGCTTAAAGCCGCGATCGCGAGCTTGCATCGCAGCGGCAGAAAGGTGCTCCTGTCGCTCGGGGGCGGAGGACAGTTTTTCACCCTTGATCAGCCCGCTAGCGTTCCAGTGTTCGTCTCCTGCGTAAGCCGTATCGTGCGAGAGTACGGCTTCGACGGCATTGACCTGGATTTCGAAACGCCCTCTCTCATACTGGCTCCCGGCGACACCGATTTCCGTCGTCCAACGACAACCGGTATCGTACATATGATCGCCGCGCTCAAGCAACTCAGGGAGCAATTGGGCCCGGCTTTTTTGATCAGTCTTGTGCCCGAAGGACCGCAGATGGTGGCGGGACATGTCACCTACGGCGGGCAGTTTGGCTCGTACTTGCCGATTGCTTACGGCATCCGCGACATACTGACGTTTGTCGACGTTCAAGACTACAACACACCGCCGCTCGAAGGACTCGATGGCGAAATCTATCAGGCGGGCACCGTCGACTATCACGCCGCAGCCACGGAACTCCTGTTGCAAGGCTTTAATATAGGTGGCGGAACCCTCAGCTATCCCGCGATTCCACAAAGCCGTGTAGCCGTCGGATTCTACGTAGAAGAAACCGATGTGCCGACTGTCTCGGCCAGCATGCGCTATTTGATCGAAGGCCGGAGGCCTCCGGGAGCTTCGTATTCGCTACGCCAATCGGGCGGTTATCCACAAACGCTGGGTGCGATGTTCTGGAATATTGACGAGGACTGGTCCACCGGTTACGCGTTCTCGAATGTGGTCGGACCACTGTTGCACAGCTTCACGATCCCTCCGGCGCGGTGATTTCTTGCGGGTGCTTCGGTAGATGTTGCCCTCCGAATCAAGCGCACTTCCAAATAGGTCCATTTACCGGCCACTCCAACGCACGTTTCATCCCTAGGACCGATTCAGAGTGCAAAGATCTAGGGAATGAGGCGCGCTGTGCGCAACGCGGTAAACAAGTCGAAGAAACTCTCGTCGGTGGCCTGATAGTCGAGAAAGCCCATTTTGCGACTCTTGCTCATATCCGTAACCACTTCGAATGGCCGACCCAGGTCTGCATCGGTATGCCAGGCCGAGGTGAGGACATGAAGGTTCTTCTCCGCGAGGTGGTGCCTTGTCGCTATCTCCTCCCAGATGGGACCAGCGTCGGCGAGCTGCTGCTCCAGAGGCATCCCCTTTGCCGGAAAGGGGGCAGACTCGATGCCGAACCACTGAGCGATACGCGCCCACATCCAACTCCAGCGGAACACATCTCCGTTCACAACATTGAAGGCCTGGTCACGGGCGGCTGGCGTAGTCGCAGCCCAAAGTAGGTGGCGCCCAAGCAGCCGTGCATCGGTCATATCCGTAAGGCCATTCCACTGGGCCTCGCTTCCGGGAAATATGAAAGGACGCTTGGTCTCACGGCAGATTGTTGCATACGCGGCCAATGTTACGCCCATGTTCATGGCATTACCAACGGCGAAGCCGATAATGGTGTGTGGACGGTGCACGCTCCAGCCGAAGCCGTTCCGCTGTGCTGCCTCGAAGACCTCGTCTTCCTGGGTGTAGTAAAAGTTGTCCACGTCCAGCCGGCCCTGTTCCTCACGGAACGGCGTGGGCGGCATCTTCCCCTTCCCATACGCTTCGAATGGTCCGAGGTAATGCTTCAGGCCAGTAACCAGGCCGACGTGTTCCACCGTTTTCGCTTGCGAGATTGCCTGCAGCAGATTGCGCACCATGGCGCCGTTCACCTTGATATTTTCCAGCTCTGTCGGTTGGCGCATCCAAGTAGTCAGAAAGACCACGTCGGGCCGAACACCCTCGATGGCGATGGCCAAGCTCTCCGGATTTAGAAGATCGGCCGCGACGGCCTGGACGCCAGGACCCGCCGCAGGCTTACGAGCCAAGCCGAACACGGCCCAATCCTGTTGATGGAGGTGTTCTGCAAGGTTCCGGCCGACGATACCGGTCGAACCGACAATTAGTGCTGTTTTTCCCGTCATTCAACTTCCTTGACCACAATAGTGCGGCTTCGCTCAGGGCTCGTGATGATCGCCATGGCAAATAGACGCGCAGGTCGCCACAGTGTTGCCCGTTCAGGTAAAGTGCGGTTACTCTCTTAATGCTGCAGGAGGCTTGAGTCGGATTGCTCGACGACATGTCTCAGCAATGGCTTCAGCCCAGAAGTCATTTGGAGTGCGGTTAAGCAAGCTTCTGCCTGTCGCCGACTGGCGAATATTGCGCCCCATGATCTTCGCCGCACTGCGCACGTTTACTTCATCTGGCAAGAGCGTTCAGACCGACGCACGCCAGTTCTCCTGAGCACTACCCGAGATGCCGCTGCATCTACGACGGAAAGCCCGTACGATTTTGATGAATCACGCTCAGGTTCAGTCGTTCTGTGGCAGATCCAGCGGGCGAGTGGACACATGAGCCAGCTCCAAGTTAACGTGCGCAAAATCAAAATCTGGCGTTCACATGTTCATTGCCCAACGCGGGGAACTCTTCGGCTTTCGCCTGTAGACCGGCCTTCGCAAGAATTACGTAAACCACAAAACCAACCACGAAACTGTATACTGCGGCCGGCTGCAGATAGGACTTGACCTCAGGTGAAATGGGAAGAAACGGTAAGATGCCCACGATGAAGCCGATCGCCCATGCGCCATATCCTGCTATGTTTACGCCTCGGCGTGGCCCCGCCCATCTCTTCCCGGATAGCCAATAATCGGCTACTATGGCGCCGCAAATGGGTCCGAATGAGGCCCCGATAATGGTGAACAAGCCCACCAGATTTGATGCCACGCCGGTGATCGCCAGCAACGCCGCCACCACAGCCCCGACCATGGTGGATGTGGTACGCGACACGCCGGTGATCATCGTGGAGAGGCTATTTCCTGCGATGAAGGAGCAGAAACACATAGAAGCAACGGAAGCAACAGCAAACAGAAAGAACGCAATAGAGGCGAAACTGCCGGTTTGGGCAATCGCGGAATCGAACTGATAATCCTTAACCCCGTACAGCACGTGCGCGCCCGCGATCGAGATCAGTGGCAGGCCTCCAGCAATCAAGATCGCGAGGAAGATTCCCACGAGCCCACCCCAGCGAACATCCCTATCGTCGCGGCTGTTCATGCCAAAATCAACACCGGCTGCGCCTGCCGTAGCGAAGAAGCCCACGACGATCTGGATCAACATCGTGAAGCCAAGGTACGGGCTGGGCTGTGGCGGGGTATAGTGCCGGGCGCCCCCGGCAGTCTTTGCGAAAACCACCAGAATCATCAACAAAGGAACGAAGTTCAAGAAGGTAGCGAACTTGGCCACATACTGAATGCCCTTAGCCCCAACATAACCGAGTGCCAGCGCCCAGGCTGCCGCAATCAGGCTGAACGGGAGTGTGCCAGGACCAGCCTTCGATCCGAAGGCGGTTAGGATGAAGGTCGTCGCAACGAATGTGTTCACCGACATCCAGCCCACCTGAAGAACACCCATCAGGATCCCTGGCATGAGATATCCGCCTTGCGTGCCGAAAGTGGAACTGCCCACCACATAGAGCGGGAGGCCCGTGCGCATGCCCAGGGTTGCCGGAACAAGGTAGAAAAGGGCGTAGCTGATCAGACCCGCCACCAGTAGCGCCAGGAGACAGATTCCCAGGCTTGCATGGTCGAGCGTGCCCGAAGCGATTTCACGATAGAAGACGATCCAGAGGAAGACGCCGGCGTAAGTCGGTGCCGTGTTCTTGTACCAGGGCGCACGGTTCGAAGCCGGATTGGGTGAGGTTTTAGATATATAAGCGGGCAACATGGCAAGACTCTTCAGGAAGGGATTTCGAGAAGTGTCCAGTATATAGCCGCCTCGTGTTTCAGTTGCTCGGTGCAGGATTCCTGAATACCTGAATGCACTCGGGCCGACAATTTAGAGCTAGAAAGTTTTTTGAATTCAGGGATGGGAGGATGTCGATACGAGAGTCGCATGTTCGACCTGTTGATAGTGGGCAGGTAGCGGCGGGCTACGCTAGTCAGTCGACCCAGCCCTGCGCATTAAAATGACACAAACTTCCATGAAGCCCAAAAATACGATTTGCCTTTGGTTCGAAAAAGACGCGCATGAGGCGGCGCGCTTCTATGCCGCCACCTTTCCGGACAGCGAAGTATCGGCTGTTCACAAAGCCCCGGCTGATTATCCGGGAGGCAAGACGGGCGATGTGCTGACGGTGGAGTTTACCGTTGTGGGCATTCCCTGTCTTGGTCTCAACGGCGGCCCGGTCTTCAGACAGAGCGAAGCCTTTTCCTTCCAGATCGCGACGGACAATCAGGAAGAGACGGACCGCTACTGGAGCGCCATCGTCAGCAATGGCGGCACGGAAAGCCAGTGCGGCTGGTGCAAGGACCGCTGGGGCCTATCGTGGCAGATCACCCCGCGCGCCCTAACAGACGCGCTTGCTGCTGGCGGCAGTGAGTCCAAGCGTGCCTTCGAGGCAATGATGGCAATGAAAAAGATCGACATCGCCGCCATCAACGCAGCGCGGCAAGGCTGACGGTCGCAAGGGAACTTACCGAGCGCTTTCGACAAACTGAAGCTAAAGCGTCTTGCGATAGTGGACGCATCGGTCAACGACCTCAAAGCCCAAGGCCTCGTGGCAGGTCTGCGAGAGTTTGTTTTCAATCCATGTGTCCGAAGCCATTTCGACGCACCCGTGGCTCCGCGCCCAATCTTCTGCTGTAGTAAGCAGTCGGCGGCCGATACCACTGTGCCTAGACTCCTCGGCAACATACCAGCCCTCTAGATAGCCGACCGGCCGCGCCGGACAGCAGCCGTCGGCATGAGATCGCAAGTCGACCTCCGCAAAGCCGAAAAGTTTGCCATCGTCGGTTTCCGCGACGAAGTTTACCAACGGCATGCTACCAGGGGTTTCGCCTGCCAATATCGGTTCCAACTCGCGCGCGTGTTCCTCTGCCGAAGCCTCCGGCCACAGCGCTTCCCGAAGTCGCGCGAGTTGATCACGATCAGTTGGCTTCGCTTGTCGAACACAGACTTCCATCAATGAAGCATATGCGCGATCGTTCACTCCAACGGCTGCCGGTCCGAAGCCGACTCCCGCGTAGTAATTCGACCCTAGAAAAGTGACCGGGTTCCTAAAAGAGCGGGAGGCCGAAAAGCGCCAGCTGTTTACGAACGTCATTGAGCCGTCTCATAAGGAATCGTGTGCACGCCTTAAAATTGGCTTAGTGCCCGTTGCGATCACTCGCCCGAGAGCTACCGCTTCGCGAACGCCTCGCGTGAGTTCACGTACGCGCCGCCCATTCTGGCTGTGGCCGAATCTGCTCAGCCTCGACGCGCCCGCCATTGCAGTCCTCTGGCAAACTCTCTTGATACGCGGCCTTGGTGCCCACACTGCAAAAGGAGAGCCCGTTGTGCTCGCGTTGTCTGTTTGGCTGGTGTACATCGCGGACCGAACGCTCGATGCGGCGCGGCCTACCACCGCAGCCTGGGAACCTGAGCGAAAGGCCTTCTACCGCCGGCATGTGAGAAGTGCGTGTGCAGTGACAGTTGGCCTGGCCTCGCTGATTCCGCCTCTCGCCTACGTTCTTCTCCGACGAACCGCCTTCTACACAGGCTTGGCGCTCGCCATCGCACTCATCTGCTACTTGATTTCCGTTCATTTGTTCCCTCGTCGTTGGCGAGCAAGATGGCCCCGCGAATTGGCCGTGGCTGCACTCTTCACGTCCGGTACATTCGCCCCTATTTGGGCGGGCAACGGTATGGGAGATAAGTTGTGGGCTCCGGCCGTCGTATTCTCATTGCTTTGCTGGGTCAACTGCGCCGCCATCGAAACCTGGGAATGGCAACGAGAGCCATCTGACCGCGAACAGGCTCCGAGTCGATTTACAGCCTGGGTAGCTCGTTATCTCTTCTTGGCCGGATTGGCAATCTCAGGCCTTGCCCTGCTGGCGGATCGTCTGACTCTTGCTCCGGTCGGATTTTCTGTAGCCATTTCTCTGAGCGGGATTGCACTTGCCGCAGTCGCCATTTGGCGCTCCCAAGTCTCGATGAATGCTTTCCGTGTCGCCATTGATTTCGCCCTGTGCACACCGCTTCTCATCCTGCTTCTCCCCTCAGCCAGATGAACTGCGATCGGATTGCGCGATGGTATCGATGGCTCGAATACTTGAGCTTTGGCCGTGCTCTCGAGCGGCGGCGTCGCGAGTACTTGACCAAACTCGATGACGCACGCAACACGTTAATTCTCGGCGACGGCGATGGCCGTTTCACAGCAGAGTTCATGCGTTTCAACCAGCGATCCCGAGTGGAATCGATTGATCTCAGTTCGCGCATGTTGGAACTGGCCGAAGCACGCACTACCGGCTCTGCGCAGCACCACGCGCGCGTAGTCTTCCGGCGTGCCGACGCGCGAAATGTCGAACTGACTGGGAAATACGACCTGATCATTACCCACTTCTTTCTCGACTGTTTCCAAGACCGCGAGCTAGAGCATGTTATCGCGCGTGTCTCTGAATCAGCACAGGCTCAGGCGCGCTGGGTGGTGTCTGAGTTTCAGCTTCCGTCTCATGGGATCTCACGCCTTGCCGCGCGTGTCCTAACAAGGGCGATGTACCTTTTCTTCCGAGCGACTACTGGCCTGAAAACAACCTGTTTACCGGACTACGCAACGTTGCTCACTATGCACGGGTTCTATCTGATCGATCGACATCAACGCGCCGGAGGACTGTTGGTCTCGGAATTGTGGCAGAAAGTCTGAATTGATTTGACGTCCGCTGAATTCATGTGCGTCTGTGTCCCGCCTTAATTAGGATCGGGAGACGCGCCTGCATTCCCCCATCATCGCTATACCACTTCGGCGAATGCAGCGGGACTTATGGGTCTCTATCCGGTGAGTGTATGGAACAACCGCGGCCATGCACGTTGCAGCCGTCCGCTCAGTGTGCGCGTGCCTCACGTCTCAAGTAGTATCGATCTCAGTGGATATCGGATTCCCTACTCGCTCGCAGTTCCTTGAAGCGTGCGAAGCTTCTATACGCGATCACCGTGCTGAGCTAATAACGGGGGGAACAGTGCGTGTCGGCCTCCCCGAAGGGGGCTACGACGGACAGGTCATCGTAACGATTGACTCTACCGACCGAGCAGGCTTTGGAACGGATTGGGAAATCACCGACCCGACGCGGATCAGAGCGGCGGCTGCCGCGTTATTCAACTGCCGTTGCTACGGGCAGTTTGAGGTTTCGCATTCGGATGGCTCCCTGACAATTCGCGCTGTTAGCGTTCGCGAATAGTTTGGCACCTTCGATCCAGCTCGGGCGCACACCTTCTCCATTAGAGTTAGCGGGACCGAGGCGGAAATGCTCCCACTGGCCGATCATCCGCTCGACGTGAACGAGGCGTCACCTTCAAGATTCGGACGCTGGGGTTTCGGCACGCCTACATGAAATTGATCGAACTAGCTGGTACGGTCGTTAAAGAAGAGCCGCCAATACCAGATTAAGTGTCGGCGTGGATCTGTCGAGGTGGCACGACAAGGCTGGGGAGAACCGACTGATTAGATGCTTGAGCAGAAAGGTAATCGATTTACCCAATATTTCGCACCGCTCCTCGATGCGCTTCGTACGTCGGATCCATCTCCAATGCGACCGGCGGCGGTCCGTGCATGGATACGGTCGAACATCGACGTACCTGCCGAGGATTTGACACGGTTCATAAGGAGGGGTAAAGGAGCAGGGCAACAGTCCATCTTCGAAAACGACGTCCACTGGGCAAGGTTCTACTTGGCCAAGGCTGGCCTAATTGGTTCGCGGAAGCGTGGGCTCTGGGGCCTGACTCCAGCGGGCCGCGGCACAAAGCTGACGCGCGAAGATGCCCAGACCCTCTGCGTCCGCATCCGAGCTTCCAGCCGGCAGGATTCGCCTGGTGACGAGGAGGATATCCCGGCTCCGGGGATTGACGAGAATGGCGACGAAAATCGGGAGTCGTTCTGGTTTGTGGGCGCCATCTGGCATGGGACGGACGATCAAATACCTCGCTTTCTAACGGACGGAATCTGGCAAAACGGAGACCCCGAGCCTGACGGGCAGGCGTCGACACATGACAGAGACCTTGTTCGGCAAATGAAGCCGGGTGATCTCATCGCGATCAAGGCGAGCTTCGTGCGAAAACATAAGTTGCCGTTTGACGTACGCGGCAAGCCAGTCTCTGGCATGCGTATCAAGGCGACAGGTACGATCCTTGAAAACCTCGATGATGGAAAGACCGTCAAAGTCGCGTGGGATCCGCCATTTTCGCCGCGAGACTGGTACTTCTATACGTATCGGACAACAATCGTCAAGGCCGACTTGGAGCGGGAAGATGCGCGGCGTTTGGTCGACTTCACATTCCGGGGCGCGCTGCAGGACTACGATTGGTTTTTGGCGCAACCTTATTGGGTCGAAAAGTACGGGGTAAAGCCGGCAAATACCCTTGCTGAAGCCACGGTGGAACTCCCAGACGTTGACGAAGAAGAGCTCCCCGAAACCGAGGAGGAACCGCCCTACGGTGTTGACAACCTCATGGATGAGGGGTGTTTTCTTGCCGTTGACGAGCTCAACGACATCATCGAACGCTGGCGGTCGAAGAAAAACCTTATTCTCCAAGGTCCGCCCGGCACGGGCAAGACTTGGCTGGCCAAGCGCCTTGGGTTCGCGCTGGTCGGTTCAAACGACAGGGAGACAACGCGATCTCGCCTGCGGATAGTCCAGTTTCACCCCTCGCTCGCTTACGAAGATTTTGTGCGCGGATGGCGGCCCTGTGGAGATGGAAAGCTTGCTCTGGTGGACGGCATCTTAATGGAGGCTATTGACGCCGCAGCAAGTGAACCGGATCGGCCATTCGTACTCGTCATTGAGGAGATCAACCGCGGCAATCCGGCGCAGATTTTCGGCGAGATGCTGACGCTCCTGGAGGATACGAAACGTCGACCTTCCGAGGCTATGGAACTCGCGTATCGAAAAGAGCCTGGCGAGCGCGTTCATATACCTGCAAACCTCTACGTTATCGGCACGATGAACATCGCTGATAGATCGCTCGCCATCGTTGACCTCGCCCTACGTCGCCGCTTTGCATTCGTGGATCTGGAGCCCAGACTCGGAGCAGCGTGGCACGCTTGGTGCATCAAGCGAGGTATTGATGACGCAATACTGACGGAAATCAAGGCCCGGATTGATGGCCTTAATGCAGATATCAGTTCTGCCATTTCGCTCGGACCACAATTCAGGGTCGGACATTCGTACGTAACACCCGACATCGAAGAGACGATCCGCGACAGCCGCGCCTGGTTTCGGGCGAAGGTCGAGACCGAGATCGGGCCTCTTCTCGATGAATACTGGTACGACGCTCCGGAAACGGCGAAAGCGGCGCGCTCCAAACTCCTCGCGCGGCTCGTATGACGGCGATGCCCATGCCGGCGGGCGAGCGCCTGATCGGCCGCATCCCGGTTCGTAACCTATGGCTCCTGATGCTCTATGCTTCAGACCTCACTCGCGCAAGAAGTGCGTTCAATGCAATGGTGGACAACGATATCGACGATTTGCCGGACTTAGTAGCTCACCTCTTGGCGGACGCCGTCGAACGTAGGCTTCGTCGAAACCTTACTCGGGGTTACCGCCATCGCGAGATGGTACTTACGCGCGTTCGCGGCCGCATTAATATTCTGACCACCGAGGCTCGGCAACTGCTGTCAAAAGGGGAAGTCTTCTGTCGATTTGAAGAATTGACCAGTGACACCCCGCGTAACAGACTGGTTCGCTCGGCGATGGACTTGATGGTGCGGGTTGTCGAAGGTGAGCAATTGCGTCAACGCTGCCGCGCGTTGACTTCCAGCTTGGCTAATGTGGGTGTCGGTTGCGGGCGACCATCCCGCGCCGATTTGGCACTCGAGCAAACCGGGCGCAATGACTCATCCGACCGTTTTATGATCGCGCTTGCGCGTCTTGCCTTTGATTTGGCGCTTCCAACCGAAAATTCAGGGGTCACGCCTCTATTCGAGCCGGAGCGGGAAGAGGTTTGGGTGCGTCGGTTGTTTGAAAAGGCTGTCCTCGGCTTCGCCCGTGTCGAGTTGGAGCCGCTGGGATGGTCGGTTCGCGGCAGTGTCCCGCTCAAGTGGCAGGTGTCATCGGCATCTGAGGGCCTGGCGGGCCTTCTTCCCGGCATGGTGACCGACATTGTGCTCGATCCCCCAAATGGAAGCCGCCGCATAGTCATCGACACGAAATTCTCGTCAATCCTCACATCGGGCCGCTTTGATAATGCCAGTCTCAAGAGCGGATACCTCTACCAGATGTATGCGTACGTTCGCTCTCAGGAGGGTGGCGACCACCTATGGCAGGATGCCGCAGGGCTGTTTCTGCACCCTGCCATCAACCAGCGAGTTCAGGAATGTGTAGTTATTCAGAAGCACCCGATTTCCTTCGCGACGGTGGATCTCAGTGGCTCGGCGGCCGCCATTCGGAACGATTTGCGGGAAATCCTTCTCGGTCAAAGTCAGGCATACCTGGGTAATTAGTGCCTTTAGCGCGTTCTGCGTACGGTTTGATTGTCTTACTCTAAGTGGTTCAAAAGGCTGAGTTGCGACTATTACGCTCGCAATGCCTTATTCCCGACGATGAAGCGGTCCTTCCAGCCCCGAAACCTGTGAGGCTCTGCAGAACGGCGATTCTGGGACGTGTGCCGCCAGTTGTGGGGCGCAGTGAATCGCGGCGAGTCACGGGTCTTCGTCTGAAGTCACCATGTCGGATTAGTACTGTGAAACGCCGTTCTCTCCCCGATCCTCCGAGCGAACACACCAGCCTCATCGGAAAACGCCCTGCTCTCGCGCGTCACATTCACCCGCTTGAAATCCACGGCAGTTATCCAGTCACAACGCCCCGCAAATCCTTCTCCCCGATAGCTCGCAATCTCTTACGCGCGAAAGGCTCACCTGCGCACCGCCTGTCTCCTCAACAACCGTGTTACCGTCCGGCAGGTCTGAACCATGCGTCTTCCCAAACCACCTGCCGCCATCCCATTCGGCCGCCCGGAAAGCAATCGCCGCAATGCCCAGCTCTCTACCGGTCCTCGCACCACGGAAGGCAAACGGCGTTCCTCTCAAAACGCCTTCCGGCACGGACTCTACTCGAAGCAGCTCGTCACGCCCGGTGAATGCGCCGCCGAACTCGACGAGCTCCGCGCCACCCTCCGCCGCGAGCACGCCCCTGCCTCAACCATCGAAGAAATCCTGGTCGACGACCTCGCCCAGCACTTCTGGCGACTCCGCCGCTTTCGCGAAATGGAAGCCCGTGTCTGGCAGCCCGATAGCAACTTGTTCACACCCGCCACACTCGCCCTTCTCGCTCGCCACCTCGCCTCCGCCGAACGCAGCTTCTTCCGCACCTTGGCAGCCCTAACTAAGCTCCAGCAAGCCCGTGGCTTCGTTCCTCAAAAACAACCCGCCGCCGCAGCCGCAACCGACCAGCTGGATTTCACCGCCGAAGACGACGAGCACTCCGCGACTGAGTTCCGCCCCCACCAGCCTCCCCTTGGCTTCGTTCCCCCACTTCATGAACAGCCCACGCCATCACCCGCCGATCCGGAAGCCAAGACGATCCTTCTGGATTAACCCAGCGGTTCCCGAATCACCAACCCCCTGTACGCTATTGTTGAAAGCCGTAGTCTCGCTCGCGACGGCTGACCAGCCCGATCCAAGGCAAGCTACCGCTTCTAGCGTGCATACCGCATTCTTAGTCATCGCCTTCATTGCCATTGCGCTACAGGGGCTCACTCTCTGGCTTGCGTTTTTCGGTCGAGGGCTTGCGTACGATGTCAAGGAAACGCCTCGGGGTGCGATCGACAGTTCCGAATTTTGCGCGCTCCTCGCCTTCCTGACTGAAGCGAAGTTGCTACACGGTAATCGGCTGGAGGTGCTGACAAACGGTCCGTGCTTTTACGAATCACAACTCGCTGCGATTGCTCGCGCACGCACCAGCATCAATCTGGAAGCGTACATTTTCCATCGAGGCGAAATCGCCAGCCGTTATGTAGAGGCTTTGGCCGAGCGTGCCCGTGCCGGCGTACCAATTCGCGTGACGCTCGATTACATCGGCAGCCTGAGCACGCCTTTGAGCTACCTGCAAAAGCTGCTCGATGCCGGTGGGCAAGTCAAGTGGTATCACCCGCTCCGCATCCAGTTCATTCCGCAGTTGAACAACCGGACTCACCGAGAGCTGTTGATTGTCGACGGATCAGTCGCGTTCATCGGTGGGGCTGGCATCGCAGACTGGTGGATGAAAGACGGTGTCAAGGGGAAACGCTGGCGCGACATGGTAATGCGTGTAGAGGGGCCTTCGGCTGCGGCGCTCCAGGCAGTCTTCGCGCAGAACTGGCTGCGCGTTTCTGGTGAAATTCTCACCGGTGAAGATTGCTTCGCTAGCGGCAGTGACGGTCACGGCGCGCCTTCTTTGGTGGTCGGCAGCACACCCGCCGCGGGAGCAACGCAGGCGCGCATCCTCTTTCAACTACTGATTGCCAACGCCCGTAAATGCATCTACATTTCAACGCCTTACTTTCTGCCGTCAGGCAGCGCCCGCCGGGCCATCATTCAGGCTGCCCGTGAGCGGAACGTCGAAGTGAAGGTGCTCACGCCGGGAGATAACAATGATCAGCCGCTCACGCGTGCAGCCAGCCGCAATCTGTATGGATCTCTCCTCAAGCACGGCGTCAAAGTGTACGAGTATCTCCCCTCCATGAACCACACGAAGGCTCTAATGGTCGACGATACCTGGGCTGTTGTCGGCTCGACCAACTTCGATTACCGATCTTTCTCGATCAATGACGAAGTCAACCTGGTCGTCATGGATAGAGAACTAACTCGCCGGGTAGCGCAGGACTTTGAACACGACCTAGCGCAAAGCAGAGAGATTACCTACAATGAATGGCGTCAGAAGCGACGGTTCCGCGTCGCAGATGGACTCTTCTCTTTGCTGGAACGCCAGGAATGAGGAGCTTCCGCGTTGCGACTTACAACGTCCACAAATGCAAGGGCATCGATTGGCGAGTGAGCCCGGCGCGTATTGCGGATGTGATCGGACAGTTGCAAAGCGAGATCGTAGCCACCCAGGAAATGCTGTTGTCGCAAGCAGAGGAAATCTCAACGCGTATCGGCATTCCATTCTTGTTCGGAACGGCACGGAAACAGGCGGGAGAGCCATACGGCAACGCTCTGTTTAGCAAACTTCCTTTTGTCTCCCACCAGCACTTCGATCTCACAGTAATGGGGCGCGAGCAACGGCAATGTCTGCGCGTCTCGCTACTTTTCCCCGAGGGTGTCAAGCTCCATTTGTTTGCGCTTCATCTAGGAACGTCGTACGGGGAGCGTCGAAAACAAGCGCGACAGCTTCTTTCTTCTGACATCCTGGGCGCAACTCAGTTTCAGACCCATCGCATTGTCGCGGGCGACTTCAACGAGTGGACACGCGGCCTGGCTAGTCAACTATTAAGCGAGCATCTGCAGAGTGCCGATATCACCATGCATCTGAAGCGGGGAACGACCTACCCCGGCATCATCCCGTTCATGCATCTCGATCACATCTATTACGACCGCGATTTTCAGTTGCGCGACATGCACTTATATCGAACCAAGCTGTCGCTCATGGCTTCCGATCACTTGCCCCTTGTGGCAACATTTGCGTGCTGACTCAGGCCAATGAGAAAGCAACGCTTGAGAATGGTGGAGGCGGCGGGAGTTGAACCCGCGTCCGAAAAAGCCCGCCGTGCAAAGCCTACGTGTGTATCCGGTTCTGGTGTTTTCGGCGACTTCCTAAAAAACCAGCAAGAGCGAAAGCCGCCTAGTCCGATTCATCTCGGCCCACGGCTCCGGACCGAAGCCAGGTACCTATCCTGCAAAATGACGCTCACTAGTTGACGCGCAGGCTCATCAACCGGAGCGCACTACCTAGTTTTTAATTAGGCAGCGTATGCAAACTGCTGATTATTGGCAGTTGTTGTTTTCCGATCGTTTTACGGGAGCTCGGAACCCGACACGCCTTCACACAACGATTCAATCCCGTCGAATCCGTTGCGCCCCCACAATGGAGTACCTTCATTAGTCTAGCAATTTTCGGCGATACTGGGCAGTCCGCTAAAATAAACCCTGCCACCATGCAGAGCGTTGTAGCTGTGCCGGAACTCGCTCCCGCTCTTAAGGACGAACAAGAGGAGGAGCACGGGCGACTTTATCACGTCGTGCTTCTTGATGATGACGAGCACACCTACGATTACGTTATCGAGATGTTGCAAAAGCTATTCTTTCTGCCGCTCGAAACAGCGTTCCAGCACGCTGTCGAGGTAGATACCACTGGGCGCACCGTTGTAATTACGTGCGCGCTTCCCGAAGCCGAGTTCGCGCGCGACCAGATTCAGGCCTACGGAGCCGATCCACGCATGCCTCAATCGAAAGGCTCGATGTCCGCCATCCTGGTTCCCGCCGGTAATACAACAACTCTTTAAAGAAGATTTAGAGACTCTTACCAGTTCTCGCCGGTAAACGTGGGAAAGGTGCCGGACATGTGATCGTGCCAGGTCAGTTTATCTTCATCGATCAGGGCCCAGGCCATGCCTATGCCTGCCGCTAGCAAGCTCAGCATGCTGCCGAAGAGCCGCCCATAGCGGCGCTCCTTGGAAGGTCGCTTGCCATCGAAATCGACCAGTTCCAGGCCCGCCATTCTGGTGCCCGGAGTGTCCCGCCCAGCAAATGCCCAGAGCATTTTGTAAACAAGCGGGATCGTCAGCAGCGCCGCCGCAAAGAACGGGACCGTGTGCTTGTCGAGCGTCAGTTGTCCGCCTATGTAAAGGAAGAGCGCGGCGCCCGGAATCACACCGCAACCGATCACGAGCGCGTCCCACAAAGCAGCCTGCACCCGCACACCGGCCGTCGCCACCGGTGCATCGCAAATCGGCACCGATCCCGGCGCGCGCGTCGGAAGGTGGTGCTCTCCGCTATGAAATTCGAGATGGGCCTGATCCGCCGCATCCTGCCGCTTCGCTCTCGACCGTTTGCTTTCCACCTTGGCACTCTTCACCGCAGCCGGACGCTGCGTTTCGGCTGCGCGCTGCCGGATCGCCTGACGCTCAGCCGGAGATGTCAGCGTGTCAAATGGGATTACCCGCGAATCGGCGTGCGGCGTTGAGAAGAGTGGCTGCTGTTCGGTCGTCGCATCGTAAATCGGCACCTCTTCGGGCTCAAAATCGTAAGCGGGCGCGGTGGCCGTTGCTGCAATCGGATAACTGGCCGGAGAAATTCGCGAGGGCGTCGCGCGCACACGTCTGCCGCAACGCCGACACCGGTGATCGTCGTCTAAAATCCAGGTCTGACAATGTTGGCAGGTCATCGTTCGCTATCGGCTACTCTCTCGCGCTACTGGCGCGTCCACACGCGCCCATATTTGTGCTCAGGTGTTTCACTTGCTAAGGCTTGCCCCATCAGACCGGGGCATGTTACGGTTCTCGGTTGAGCCTTCTTTCCTCGTCGGAGCTCTTGGCCACCCCTAACCGTCCCGTTCCATTTCTTACCAGAAGATTCGGCTTTTGTCTAGAACAATTTACAGTGAGGTTGTTCACGCAATGCTTGTTTGCTCTCTTGACTTTCTCGGGTAGCGCTTACGGTCAGATTCTGACGCGTCCCGCGCAGGCTGATCTCCCACCCAAAGACGAGATCTGGTACGGCGCGATCCATCAGGATTCCAATGGCGAGTGGCGCTATCTCAAGCGCTCTTCCAAAGTGCAGACTTCGGAGATGTCGATCTCGGCCGACGAAATCGACTTCAACTCCGACACGCATTGGGCTTACGCGCGCGGTCACGTCCGCCTCGAACACTATAAAACTGGCGATATCATCAACGCCCAGAAAGGCGAGTTCAATATCGAAACGGACGAGGGCAGATTCTACGACGTCACGGGGACCGCGCCGCCCAAACTGATGACCAACCCGTTCGCTCTCACTACAACCAATCCGTTCTACTTTCAGGCAAACTGGGTCGATCGCATCAAGAACCGCTACATCCTGCACCACGGCTTCGTCACCGACTGCAAGGTGCCAAAACCCTGGTGGGTGTTTGAAGCGCCGACTTTTGATATCGTTCCCGGCGACCGCGCCTTAGCGAGAAGCGCCGTCTTTCGCTTGAAGAACATTCCCATTCTGTACCTGCCGTACTTCCGCCGGCCGCTTGGCCGCAATCCGCGTCAAAGCGGCTTCCTCACTCCAAACTTCGGCCATACCAGCCTTTTCGGCTACGTCTACGGGCTCGGTTATTACTGGGCGATGAGCCGGAGCTATGACATGACCGGCGTTGTGCAGTACTACTCCCAGCGCGGGCCGGCTTTTCAATACGATTTCCGCGGCAAGCCAAATGCATTGAGCGATTTCAATTTCAATCTGTACAGTGTCGACGATAATGGCATCAAGAACGGCAACAATCCTCCCATTAAGCAGGGCGGCACCCAGTTTGAGTTCACCGGCCGCACCCAGGTGCTAGGTTTCACAGGGCGCATCGATTTTAACTATCTCAGCTCTTATCTATTCCGGGAAGCCTTCTCCTACACATTCGCCAGCGCGATTCAGAGCGAAGTTTATTCGCTCGGTTTCCTGCAGCGCCATTTCGAGGCCGACCGCTATGTCCTGAATTTTGTGGGCGAGCGCGATCAGCTGTTCGAAGCCATTACGCCTTACGGCTCAAGACCCAATCAGGTGGTCGTGCAGAAGCTTCCCTCGGTCGAATTTTCAGGACGCGATCAGAATCTGGTGCATGGTCCGGTTCCTGTCTGGTTTTCGTTCGACACAAGCGCCGCCCTGCTCACCCGCGAAGAACCCATTTATTCGACCAATCCCGGAAACGGCTTGCCTAACATCGGCGGAGTTCCTGTCGGGGTTTTAAGCGCGGGCGCTATGGGCCGAATGACCGTGTCGCCGCGCGTTTCGACCGCCTTCCGATTTGCCGAATTCTCGCTGGTGCCGAGCCTCAACTTCGGGGCTGCCGGATACACCAATTCGTACGAGGTCAATAGTTCGACTTACACGGCTGCCGCGCCTCTCAACCCGATCAACAACGTGCAGCTAACGGGTGACACCTTGTTCCGTAAGGACGCCGACTTCACGCTCGACCTCAGGCTGCCCACTCTCGAAAAGATTTACGTGCCCCCTGCCTGGCTCCATCTCGGGCCGAAGCTCAAGCATGTGATCGAGACCGACGCTACTTATGAATACGTCACCGGCATCAACGAATTCCAGAAGATCATCCACTTCGATGAAACCGATATCCTGTCGAACACCAATCAGCTGACCTTGTCTCTCACCAATCGCCTGTATCGCAAAGACAGGAACGGCAAAGTGAGCGAGATCCTGAACTGGCGCATATCGCAGGCGCGCTATTTCGATCCTACTTTCGGCGGCGCTGTTTTGAGCGGAACGCCGGGGGTGGGCGCGCGCAATGTGGTGTACGCCGCCGCCGAGCTCACGCCGTTCACCTTCCTCGATGGACCGCGCAATTACTCGCCGGTGGTCTCCTATCTCAACGTGAGCCCCTATCCGTTCCTATCGTTCAACTGGCGTGCCGATTATGATCCGCTACGGGGCAAGATCGTCGCCCAGACGTATGGAGTAAGCGTCCGCTACACCAAATACTTCGCTTCGGTTTCGGATAGCGCGCTTACGACCGCGCCCGTTCTGTTGCCGCAAGCCAACCAGATCACTTACAGCGGCGGCTATGGCAGTAACAACCGTACGGGCTGGAACGTCGCGGGCTTAGTCGATTACGACCGCATCTCCGGCCGCCGTCTCTATGATTTAATACAGACTTCTTACAACACCAACTGCTGCGGATTTAGTTTTCAATTGCGGCAATTCAATCTCGGCATCCGTAATGAAAACCAATACCTGTTTTCGTTCTCGGTAGCTAACCTCGGCACGTTCGGCAGTTTGCAACGCCAGGAACGAATTTTCTAATCTGCTTCAGCAAAGGTGGCGCTCAAATAGCTTCCGGCAATCACGGCCAGCACGATGACCAGCGGCATGAAATTGCGCGCTTCGTAAAGCCACCCGAACAACGCGCTCGAAGCAAAAAGGACCGGCAGCAGAAACAAAACCAGCTGCTTCAAACGTAGCGGCGTTTCCTTCCAGTTCAAAACCAGGAACGGCATGAGTGCGCCAGCGGTCAGGATGAAAAGCGGAAACCAGCGTCCGCCGGTCAAATTAGCCCAGAGATGACCGGGCGCTACGCCGCTGACTTGTTCATATCGATACGGCCCGATTCCGTCGAGAACAAATGCGCGCACGCCGAAATAGGCGGTGCCGCAGGCGGCAGCCAGCGCCACGGCTTTCGACACGAAACGCGGCTCTCGGCGGCAAAACAGCAGGTAGTATCCCGTCAGCGCGAGAACCGTTTCCTTTGCCAGCGAGCCGATCACCAGTGTGGTCAGCAGAAGCGCAAAGTCACCGGTCTCGAGAAAAATGAAGGCCAGCACGAAGGAAAGATGCGAGAGCGGGTCGGTCAATTGCCCTGCGTAATATTCAAAGCTGATCGGGTAGAGCACCGCCACCAGCAGCATCGCGAGCAGCGCGCCCGCAAAGCTCGTGAACAAACGAGCATAGCGGTAGATCGCGTAGAACAGCAGCAATCCGAAAAACAGGCGGTAGATATCGCGCGCCGCTTCGTAATTGAGACCGGCCAGCTCAAGCCAGCGCACGAGCGAGTTAGGGAGGAACCGATAGGAATGAGGGGCGACGGACGGCGAAAGCCGGATGACCTGCTCTTGCGTTTCCAGCTGCCAAGCCAAATTGGACTGCCGTGCGCTGAGAGAACCGTGATCGACGTAAAATCGGTGAATATTGTTGGTTACGCTAGTCAGCAGAAAAACCAGAAACACCAAGGTGAATGCCCGCCTGGCGCTAAGGCGCGTGCGCTCGAAGCGGTAAATGAGGAAGCAGAGCAACAGCCCGGCGACATACCCCAGATCGAGCTGCACATGAGCCTTCCTGCCGGTGGCCGGCGTACCTGCTTGCCAGTGGAAGAATACCGGCAGCAGAGCCAGCAGCGCGAGCACCCAGATGGCAGGCGAGGTGAGCGCACGTCGCGAGTGATTCATCGCAGGCGAGCGCAGCTACCGGGAAGGAATGGCTGTTTCGGATGTAAAGGGAGAAGCAGGCAAGCCCGCCTCGTTGTATAGATTGGCCGCCGGAAGATCGGCCCATCCGTAGCGAACGTACTTCGGCCGGGCTACCTGCGAGCTGTTGACCACCACGCTCGCACCTTGAACGCGGGCCGTCGCACTGACAAACTTATGATCGTCACCGGCAATTTCGAAGCCTTGCAGCGCGCCACCTTTGGCATTCAACCCTCCTGCAGCGTGGTCGAACCAAACGCGCAAGCCTTCTTCGTTGCTGCTCGTCTGGCGATAAGCCGGTCCTGAATATTCGACCGCCTCGCCGTATGCGATCGCGCGAGCACTCAAGGCCAGCCGGTGTGCCACCGTCTGCTTGTCTGCCGGATGGATATTCTCAGGCTCTCCGGCATCGAGCGTAACCGCCATCGCCGTATTGATGAGCGCAAGACTGCGCCGCTGCGCTTCGCGAACGGCCGGCCAGTCATCTCCGGGGCCCGCCTTGAAGCTCGAGATCTGTACGAACAGGAAAGGAAAGTCTCCCTCCCGCCATTGGGAGCGCCAGTCGGAGATCAGCGCTCGAAACACTTTCTCGTACAATGGCGCACGCATCGGGCCGGCGTTCGATTCGCCCTGATACCAGATCACGCCCTTGATGGGGAAGTCGACGGCCGGGGCGACCATGCCGTTGAAAAGCCACGATGGATCCCAGGAGGCCGGATCAGGCCGCCACGAATGCTTCGGAGGCGGTAAATTCCGGCTGCGTGCGGTTTCATCTTCCCGCCGTTCCGCAGCCTCGATATATGGCAGGTCGGCTTGTTCCGCAACCATTTGCGCCCGGGCCGCGAACACCGGCATCAATGCGCTATCGGAGGCGATTCCCGCTAAGCTGATCCACGCCTCGGCCGGAGTGCCGCCCCATGTCGAATCGATCAACCCGATCGGAACGTGCTGATCCGCCGCAATCTCCCGGCCAAAGAAGTACGCGACAGCCGAAAAGTTGGCTGCCGTTTCTGGCGAGCACTCCGTCCAGGCACGCTCAGTCGGCACGTCAACGAACGGCACCGCAGACGCCTTCCGCCCGACCATCAACAATCTAATCTGCCGCTCGTTGGCATGGCTGATCTCTTCGGCGCCATTTTTTATCGCAGCTCCGGGAAAACCTTTGAGCGGCATCTCCATATTCGATTGGCCGGACGCAAACCAGACATCTCCCACCAGCACGTCTTCCAGCACGAGCTGATTTTTGCCGCTGATCTTTAGAGTGAAAGGACCGCCCGCCGGCTCGGGTGGCAGATAGACGCTCCAGCGCCCATAGCCGTCCGCAGTCGCTGAGCCTGTAGTCTCGTTGAAAGCTACGGTAACCTTCTCGTTCGCCTCGGACCATCCCCATACATGAATCGGTTTGTCCCGTTGCAGAACCATGTGACTGCTCAAAATACGAGGCAGAGTCACAC
The DNA here is from genome assembly GCA_963737005.1 of Terriglobia bacterium. Lineage (GTDB taxonomy): Bacteria > Acidobacteriota > Terriglobia > Bryobacterales > Bryobacteraceae > Bog-105. The sequence continues at coordinate 215,495 of CAVTRD010000002.1, forward strand.
TGGCGCGAACCAGAGAGCAGGAAAAGAGAATAAGGGCAAATAGACGCAAAAACTAGTGTAGGACCTTGCCTTAAGGGCAACAAAGGCTTTCTATCCGGACGTGTTTACATTAGGTGAGTTTAATGTGAAGTTCAGGACTCTTTCACCTTAAATCTGCGAATATAACCATTGAAAGCACAGAGTGCTATCACAAGCTGTTATCAAGGAGATATCCCAAAATGAAAAAGATCATGACCGCTGCCCTTGGCCTTTCGCTGTTCTCCGGTGCCGCCGCACTATTCGCTCAAAACACCTCAACCGGTAGCACTGACACCGGCAGCATGAAGAGCACGATGAAGAAATCCAAGAAGCATCACAAGAAGGGTACTGCCGACACGATGAGCAGCACCGCTTCGACCAGCACCACCAAGTAAGTAAACCGCTGAGTTTCTCAGCAATGTAAGTGTTTGAACGCGGCGCCCCTGGCGCCGCGTTTTGCTTTGATAAGAGGCTATTGATTCGAGGCGGGTGCAGTTCTGCCGAGGGTCGACCGGAGCGAAGGTGATCGCTTGGGTGGCCGCTTTTCCCGGCGGAGATCGAGAATTAAACCCATCACCAGCCGTTCTATCTGATCGCGGACCGAGATATACACCTCCTCCTCGCGGCCAATTGGATCTTCTACTCTCCAATCCCTGACTTCGAGGGGGATTCCACTAGGCAGCGCACGCCCGGTCATGTTCACGATCAAATCTACCGACTGCAAATCGATTCGTCCCAGATCTTTCGCGAACTGACTTTCAAGGCTGATGTTCTTCGCCTCCATTACATGCTTCGTCATCGGCTGGATGATGGATGCAGGTGCCAACCCGGCACTCAACGGCTCCATCACATCCGATCCATACGTCCGAGCAAACGCCTCGGCCATCGGGCTCCGACATGAATTCCCGATGCATAAGAACAGTACGTGCTTCATCCTACGGATCTACTCCCCAGTGTACTGGAGTTCTCGAACCTTTCTCCGTCTCAGAAATGACTTTCGTCACGAAGCGTCGATGGATATCTGTACCGGATGATAACTCCGGATGAAAGGTCGAAGCTAGGTGTTTCCCTTGTTCTACGAGGACGGGGGCGTCCTGGTACCGGGCGAGCACTTTCGTTCCTGGACCGACGCGCCGAATAACGGGCGCTCGAATAAAGACAGCCTCGGCCTGCTTGCCCTCTACTTCGATCTGCGAGATTCGGCTGTCGATCTGGCGGCCATAGCCATTTCGCTCGACTGTCAGATCCATTAAACCAAGCGAAGCCTGGGCCGGGTGGGTGACCTCTGTTGCTAGCAGGATCGCGCCGGCGCACGTTCCGAAGATTGGCTTCTGCTGTCCAAATTCGCGGACCGGCTCGAGCAGACCTTCGATGCCGAGCAACTTGAGCATCGTCGTACTTTCGCCACCCGGCAGGATCAGCCCATCGATACCGTCGAGATCGGCTGCTTTTCGAACTTCGACCGGCACGGCGCCCACGCGGGCGAGGGCTCGGCTATGCGCCTCAAAGTCACCCTGCAGCGCAAGAACGCCTATCTGCACCGCCATCTCACCAACCGCGCGTTTGCATGAGCTCGCCTTCGGGGAGCTTCGAAATTTCCAGACCGGGCATCGCTTCACCGAGGTCCTCGCTCGCCTCCAGCAGTTTTACCGGATCGCGGTAGTAGGTCGCAGCCTTCACGATTGCCTTCGCGCGAGTCTCCGGATCGGACGATTTGAAGATGCCCGAACCGACAAACACTGCTTCCGCCCCAAGCTGCATCACGAGCGCCGCATCGGCGGGAGTCGCGATACCGCCCGCAGAGAAGTTGGGGACAGGCAGTTTGCCGTGCTCAGCCACAAACCGCACCAGCTCAAGCGGCGCCTGCAAATTTTTCGCTTCGTGCACCAGTTCTTCCTTGCCGAGCACGGTCAGCTGCTTCATTTCTTTCACGATCGTGCGGATGTGCCGCACCGCTTCGACGATGTTCCCCGAGCCCGCTTCGCCTTTGGTGCGAATCATGGCAGCGCCTTCGGCAATACGGCGCAGCGCTTCGCCCAGATTGCGCGCTCCGCACACAAACGGCACTTTGTAGTCGTGCTTGTCGACATGGTGCTCTTCGTCCGCCGGCGTGAGCACCTCGCTCTCATCGATGTAATCGACCCCGAGCGCCTCGAGAATGCGCGCCTCGGTGAAATGTCCTATGCGCACTTTCGCCATCACCGGAATCGAAACGGCCGCCATGATATCGCGGATGATGCGGATCTGTGACATGCGCGCCACGCCGCCCTCTTTGCGAATATCGGAAGGCACTCGCTCGAGCGCCATGACGGCCGTTGCGCCTGCGCGTTCCGCAATCACGGCTTGCTCCGCATTCACGACGTCCATAATGACGCCGCCCTTGAGCATCTCAGCCAAACCCACTTTCAATCGAAACTCATCGGTTCCAAAGTCCATTCCAATCTCCTTTCCAAATTCCGCAAACTCTAAACCAGCGCCATCGCCGGCTCCAATGCAGCTCCGGCACGAGCGCGCAACTGTTCGGCAGCAGCTGTTCCAAGCAATTCGATTCCACGCGCAATGTCGCGAGGCGGCAACCCGCCGAAACTCAGACGCAAACCGCGCCGATGAGCATCTCGGGCAGAGAAATAGCCGCCCGGTAAGAAACTTACGCCGAGCGCGGCCGCACTGCGCAGCAGATCTTCGGCGAGCAAAGGCCTCGGCAGTTCGACCCAGAGATTCATTCCGCCCTCCGGCCGCGTGTAGCGTGCTCCCTCCGGCAGCGATTCGGCGCACTGTCCGAATGCAGCCGCTAGGCGCTCCGCACCCGTTCGCCGCGTCCTATCTAAATGCTGGGCCAGACTACCCGACTCGGCAAATCGCAGCAGCACCGCTTGGGACAACTGATCTGAATGAAGATCGCTAATTTGCTTAGCCTCGGCCAGGCGCGCCACAAGAGGCCGCGGTGCTATTACCCAGCCCACACGCAATCCCGGGAAGGCCACCTTTGAATAGCTCCCGATCTGGATCACATTCCCGCTATCGTCGAGCTCTTTCAAGGTCGGCACCGCGCGCCCGTGATAACGAAGATCGCGATAGATGCTGATCTCGACCACGACCACACCGAGGCGCTGGGCGACCTTCAGAAGTTGCTGCCGCTGCTCGAGCGTCAGGGTCACACCGGTCGGGTTCTGAAAATCAGGCGTCACCACCAGGAGGCGCGGCCGGTGCTGTGCGGAGAGCGTCTCCAACGTACTCATGTTTAAACCCACATCCCCGATCGGCACCGGTAAGAGGTTCGCGCCCGCCCGCCCAAAGATGCGCAACAGCCCGTGATACACAGGATCTTCGAGCAGCACGGGCGTGTTTTCATCGATCAGCACGTGCGCCAGAAGATCCAGCGCCTGCTGACAGCCATTCGTCACGATCAAGTCGTCCGTCGAGCGCGCTACTCCCGCCGCTTGACTTTCGGCGAGCAAGTATCTTCGCAGCGGACCGTACCCATAAGGGGAACCGAGTTGCAGTATCTCGCTGGCCTGCGGACCGTCGATCACCTCTTTGGAGAGACGCCGAAACTCGTCCAACGGAAAACAGTCTTCCGAAGGCCGTGAGCTCGCAAAGTTGAAGATCGTTTCGCGCGGCATGGCCTGCCAAGAACTCAGGGGCTCGAGCACCGCGTCCCAATCGAATTCGGCCGCTGGCGCAGGCTCGCGTGTCGCGACAAAACTTCCCCGCCCCACGGATCCGTGTAACAACCCGGCTTGCTCAAGTACCGCATAAGCCGCAGAAACGGTGGTGCGGTTCAGTCCAAGTTGACCAGCCAACTCGCGAGTGGCTGGCAGGCGTGTGCCGCGGGCCAACGCTCCCGAGTGAATCGCCCTCTGCAAAGAGTCGGCTAACTGCTTGTAGAGAGGTACACCGGCAGTGCTATCAAGAGAAACGTGCGAGAGAACGTCCACCCTTTATTAGCGTACCAATTTGGACTGGGTCAAGTCAGCCAAACTTTCCGTGCCGTCAGATGTGAAACGTAAGTGGCTGCTGTGCATCCATGCGAGCACGAGGTTTCAATGAAACTAAGAGTTGGTGCCCGAAAAGCCCTCTTCTCCGCGGCCTTCATATTTCTCGTATCCCAGGCGCGCGCAGACACCTTCGATTGGGCCTACAGCCTAACGGCCAGCCCCCCAGAGCCCCAGGATCCCCAGCTGTTCGTTAACGCCAGCGGAGTGCTGACCACGACCAACAAGGAGGTAAACGGAGCGCTGCTGGTCACAGGAATCAGCGGTAGTCGAACCACAAACTGGTATGGGTTCCCAACTGGTACGTACCTGAACCCTCCCCAGACCGATGAGATCGTGAGCCTTGTACCGGCCGGGGTTATCCCTGGTTTAGCGCCGGACAATTTAGTCTATCCCGATGGCAGTAGCGTAATCGATCATTTCGGCATTGGATATCAGCTGAACTGCACCTATTGCGGTTCGATGGGTGCTGGCGGAATTGTTCAGGTCGCCAACGACTTCGGCACATACTTCGAAAGAGGTGAAAGTGGTTTGAGCCAGGCCAGCGGCTCTTTTACACTCACGCCAGTGCCGGTTCCAGAACCCGCCCCCGTAACCCTGTTCTCGGTTATGGGTTTCGCCGCGATCCTGTATTGGTGTCTGATCGCCTCAAAAGCACGTACTGCCAGATCTCTTAACTCTGAATCGATCTGACTTCCAAACCTTTCGGCTTACAAAACCTTGACCGGCACCGTAACCGACTCCTTACCCCAGGCCATCTTCAACTCAGCCGCGTCATTCGATTTCTTGTTAAGCGAGATCGTGAACTCCTCAACCGGCGACGTGCTTTTTTCGACCGGCAGGTCTACACGCCCCAGATCCTGCGACGACTCATAGTTGAACGCGCCCCACTGGTCGGCGGTTTTATTGACGATCAGGGTCCACTTCTTCGGGCCCGTGATCGCAAACAGGGCGTAGCTTCCAGGTGCAAGGCGAAGCGCGGAGCCGATCTGCGTGTTGGCCGTCACCGTGATCTTGGTGGCCTCGTCAGCGCCCAAACGCCACACCTCCCCTACGGGCGCGACTTCCTTGCCGACCTGCCGGCCTTTCAGATAGGGCCGACCATACGTGATGGTAATGGTTTTACCTCCTAGGTCGGTTGATACGGTTTCATGGGGGCTGATCCGTTTCTTCTGCCCTTGAAAAGCAGCAGCGAATCGGGAGCAGGCAGTCAGCATGGGAAGAAGAAGCGCGAATCGACGAGTCATCGTCTTCAATTTACCTGAGCGCATCTTACTTAAGCTGGAGATGGCATGAAGAAGCTGATTAACCGGCCCGAAGATGTGCTTCAGGAGATGCTCGATGGTCTGCTGGCAATTTATCCCGGCATTTCGCGGCTGGCCGGCCATCCTGTTTTGCTTCGATCCGATGCCGAAACCGTCCGCGACCGGCAAGTTGCCTTGATCTCGGGTGGGGGTAGCGGTCATGAACCAGCGCATGCGGGTTACATAGGCGTCGGCATGCTGAGTGCGGCTGTGGCCGGCGAAGTCTTCACATCGCCGAGCACAGAATCCGTTCTGGCCGCCATCCGGGCCGTCACCGGTAAACTCGGTGCGCTGTTGATTGTGAAGAATTACACCGGCGATCGTCTCAACTTCGGCTTGGCCGCGGAGATCGCCCGCTCCGAAGGCTTTCTCGTCGAAAGCGTTACTGTTTCAGACGATGTAGCACTGGCGCGAGCACAGGATCATGCCGGGCGTCGCGGACTAGCAGGCACGGTGCTCGTTCACAAGATCGCGGGTGCTGCCGCAGCCGCCGCGCTCGATCTGCCGCAGGTCGCATCGGTCGCTCAAACTGTAGCCGACAATCTTGGAACGATGGGCGTGGCGCTCGCGGCGGGAACCGCGCCGAGCTTCGACAAACCTGCCTGGCAGCTCGACGACGAAGTCGAACTCGGGCTAGGGATACACGGCGAGCCCGGCATCCGTAAAGTTCCTTTCGCGCCCGCCGATTCGCTGACCGATCAACTGCTTCACGAAATCGCTTTCGTGATGGGGCTCTCTTCGAACGAACGCATTGTCGCGCTGGTCAACAATCTCGGGGCGACAATGCCTATGGAGCTTGCCATTGTGGCGCGCAGAACGCTCGCGGTGCTCGATTCGCAAGGCCTGGGTGTGGAACGGCTCTACGCCGGTACGTTTCTGTCCTCGCTCGATATGGCCGGTGTCTCCATTACCGTGTTGCGCATCAATAACGACCTTCTAAAGTGGCTCGACGCGCCGACCAGTGCGCCTGCCTGGCCTACTGTTTTGCGACAACCGCTGCGTCCGCCGGCCGAACGTGTCCTGGACTTTACGCAACCGATCTTATCTGGGGAGGAGCCAGCGGCACCCGAGGCGCAGTTGCAAACGGACACAGGCCGTCGGGCGGAGCGCGCCATTGTAGCCGCCTGCGCAGCGCTTTACGACGCGGAACACAACCTTACCGAGCTCGACCAAGCCGTGGGGGACGGCGATTTGGGACACAATCTCTCGCGCGCCGCACATGCGATCGAGAACGCGCTCCCGTCGCTCGACCTCAATCACCCGCCCGGTCTGTTGAAACAACTCGGCCTTCTCCTGGAGAAGACACTTGGCGGCTCATCGGGACCGCTCTACGGGGTACTCTTTCTCCGCACAGGAAGCGCGCTTGAAGTGGGCTCCGCCAATCCCGCCCGAGTCGATGCAAGGCTCTGGGCAGCGGCGCTCCTCGATGGCTGCTATTCCTTGAGCGACTTGGGAGGAGCACGCGCGGGAGATCGCACCATGCTGGACGCATTGATACCGTTTGCGCAAACCCTTGCGCGCGAGTTGGCGGCCGGGTTCTCGGAAGACGACGCACTCCGTAATGCTGCTGTCGCGGCTCGCCATGAGGCAGAAAGAACAGCTCGCATGAAACCGCGTCGGGGGCGTGCCAGCTATCTCGGGGAACGCGCGGTCGGCACTCCCGATCCGGGCGCAATCGCGGTTGCAATCTGGCTTGAAGCCGCGGTCCGTGCCATCCGCTAGGGCCGAATTCATCGATTACTGCAGCTGCTTCAGCTTGTAGTTGGGCGGCTGATTTAGAACAAATTTTTCCGCAGTCAAATCACCCGCATTCACCTTGATATCAAGCACCTTGAGCACGACTTCGTACCCGTCTTTCGGGCGCTGAATGTCGATCATCGAGGGGAATGGCACGCCGCTGTGCTGCGACCAATCGGAATAACGCGTTTCACTTAGAATGTTTCCGTCTTTGTCGAACGTCTTCTGACGATTGATTTGCAGCGTGTACCGGTCGAAGTAAATGTTGCGAACCGGATAGTAACGATCACCCTCACGCCCGAGCATCATGAGAATGTAGATAGCCTTAGTCTCATTCGTGTCGTCTTCCACAAAGCTGATTTCCGTATCACCGGGCGGGCGCATAAGCAGCGAGGTTAGAAAAGCGGCAGGCCGGAGATTCTCAAACTTGTTTTTCGACATAGCCGGCGCGTCGTTCCGACCTTCGATGAACTGGCTCTTAGCCGGGATGGACACGCGAAATTCGTTGCCGACCGAGACCATGTCGAAGGCGGTTGAGTGAATCACTGGATCGAGCCCGATTACGCGGATCTGATCGGGCCGCGAGTACAGAATGTAACCCGTGATGGTTGGGTAATCGGTGACCTGTCCACCATAGAGGCTTCCGATCGAGGGCGACATGTCGGTTTTCAAAGTGAAGGATTGAACGGGTTCCGATACTTGCCGGATGCGCGCGATCAACTCCTCCTTCGTCGCGCTCAGCAATGGTTTTGGGACCCGCTGACCTTGCGGCGCAACAACACGACGCCGCACCAGACAGCCCGTCGATAGCATAAAAAATAGCAGGATAATCGGAAAAAACTCGCGCCTGACGCGCAAGAGAACCATCCTTGAAGTTTAGTAGAGAGACCAATTGAAAGCTGGGAATAGACTGTTAGGGACGGATCCCCTCAGCTATGAAAATTTCGCGCGCTGCCTCCCTGGCCACGGCTGCCGGACTGACCGGCGTTTTGTCTGTTGTAATGTTCGCCGAACTCAATAAGGAGCGCGGGAACGGACCCTACGGCGTTCCACAGACGAGCTTCTTATCGCACCGGCTCGGCACCGATCACGCCGAAGGTATTTCGACAATGGATATGAATGGCGATGGCCGCCCGGATATTTTGAGCGGAGCTTACTGGTACGAGAATCCGGGGTCTTCGGCTGGCGAGTGGAAGCATCATCAGTTCCGCACCGTGGAGATGACGGGTGAGTTTGTTTCCGAATGCGGCGAGTGGGCGATTGACGTAAATCACGACGGAGCTCCCGATCTCGTCACAGTCGGTTGGCAGACTGATGGATTGTGGTGGTACGAGAATCCGAAGAAGCCGGATGTAATGTGGCAGCGCCATCTGATCGCCCACACCATAAAAACGGAAGGCGGTTGGCTGGCTGATCTGAATGGCGACGGCAAACCCGATCTGGCGCTCGGACACTATGGCCGCTCGGGTGTGATCTGGGTCGACTTCGCCGGCGCGGAGCCGAAAGTTCATCAGGCCGGCGGACACGACCAGGATGGACACGGCGTGGGTATGGCCGATCTGGATGGCGACGGCAAGGTCGACTTAGTAACACCATTCGGCTGGTTCAAGAACATCGACGCGAACGCCGACAAATGGGAATGGCACGGCGACTGGGACCTCGGCGAGTCAGGATTTCCGATCATCGGCTATGACGTGAATAACGACGGCAAGACGGATATCGTCTACGGGCGAGGCCACAGCTATGGCCTGTACTGGCTCGAGCAGCAGGGCGACGGTTCCTCCCGCCATTTCGTGAAACACATCATCGACGAATCGTTTTCGCAGGTCCACGTGCTGAAGCTGATCGACATCGATGGCGACGGCCAGCCGGAACTGCTCGCGGGTAAGCGCTATCGCGGCCACAATGGCAATGACCCGGGCTCCTACGAACCGCTGGTGATCTATTACTACAAGATTGATCGCAAAAATGGCGCTTTCACCCGGTATGCAGTCTCGACCAACGGCACGGCAGGCGCCGGTACACAGTTCATCGTGCAAGATCTCGATGGCGATGGCGATCCGGACATCGCTGTGGCCGGCAAAACCGGCGTGCATCTCCTCGAGAATTTGAAAGTGAATAACGTGCCGAAAGAGCAGCGTGAAAAAGAACTGCTTCTCAACGATAAGAATTGGCCGTTTCCGGGCGAGGGAACAGTGGCTCCAGGCAATTGAGTATTTCGCAGACAGCCGTGCCCGTTACTCCATTCACGCTGCCTTACTCGCAGCATGCGATCGACGATCTGCGCGATCGCCTGCGACGAACGCGCTGGCCCGCTGATATTCCAAACGCTCTCCCATCGGCAGGATTTAACGCTCGCTCTCTCCAGGAGATCTGCGGCTACTGGAGCGATCACTTTGATTGGCATCTTCAGTTGGAGAGGCTCTCAGGCTTTCATCATTATCGTTACCTCTCAAGCGATCTCGCGATTCATTTCATTCACGAACGCGGCCGGGGCCCAGATCCGATCCCGCTCGTCCTGACTCATGGGTGGCCGGGATCGTTTGCTGAGATGATGGCCATCATTCCGCTGCTAACCGATCCGGCAGCACACGGCGGAGATCCCAATGACGCTTTCGATGTGGTGGTTCCCTCGCTGCCTGGCTTTGGATATTCTGCTTTGCCGGCGAGCGGCGGAATGAACGCATTTCGCGTGGCCGATCTGTGGGTGGAGTTCATGAAAGAGTTGGGATACGGCCGTTTCGGAGCGCAGGGAGGCGACATCGGAGCCGCCGTGACGACGGCCTTGGGACTTCGTCACTCCGATAAGCTCTTCGGTATTCATCTCAACTTCATTCCGGGTTTGTATCGACCATTCCTGGAACCGGGAACAAAGCTGGCTGCGGTGGAAGAAGACTTCCTGGCGCATCTCGGGCGCTGGTTTGAGCAGAACGGCGCATACGCGCACATGCACAGGACGCGCCCCCAAACCACGGCGTACGGTCTCAATGACTCGCCGGCCGGCTTAGCTGGCTGGATATTAGAGAAATTTCGCGATTGGTCGGACTGCGGTGGTGACGTTTACCGCAGCTTCACGCGCGATGAACTGCTCACCAACCTCACACTCTATTGGCTGACGCAGACAATCTACTCTTCGGTTTTCATTTACTACGAAAGCTCGCGAGCGCCCTTGCAATTCGAGAAGGACGCCTCTGTTCGAGCACCCTGCGCCATCGCTCACTTTCCCAAAGAAATATATTTCCCGCCTCGCGCATGGGTCGAGCGTGGTTTTAATGTGCAGCGTTGGACGGAGATGCCCACGGGCGGACACTTTGCTGCTGCTGAGGAACCTGAGTTGCTAGCAGCAGATCTTCGTGCGTTCTTCCGACCGTGGCGCAAATCCTAACAGGCGATCCAGACTATTCGTTTACTGCGACAGTGTGTAGTTGACGACCACGTCCGTCACCACTTCGATCGGTTGACCGTTCAACAACACCGGACGGTAACGCCATTGCCGGACCGCTTCGAGCGCCGACTGCGTCAAATCATCGCTCGGAGAGGAGACTACTCGTAATTCGAGCGGAACACCCTCTTTCGAGATGGCTGCTTCGAGCTCCACGATGCCTTGAACGCCGGCGCTTTTCGCTGCGACCGGGTAGACGGGTTGCACCTTCTGGATCAAATTTTCCTGCTCCACACGGCCGCCAACCCGCACGCGAGTAGGAGCATCCGCTGGTTGCGAGCTAGTGGTTGTGCCCTTTGTTTCGACGGCTACTTCCTGATGCCCGTGTCCAATCGAGAGCGTAAAGCCCCGGTCAATTCTCGAATCAGCTTTCAGATTAAACTCCCGGAAAAGCGAGCTGAAACCGGGTTTCTCAATGCGCAAGATGTACTGTCCGGGAGGAGCATTTTCGAGAATGAACCTACCGTCCGGACCGGAGAGCGCCTCCTGTTTTGCACCTGTGTCGGGGTTGTAAAGAAGTAATTTGGCATCGGGGACAGCCGCGCCGCTCGGATCGAAGAGAGAGCCGCTGACCGCCGCCGCCGAAAGGCTAACGGACGTGAGCAGACCCGAAAAAAGCGAACGTTTCATGATGAGACCTCCTGGGTCGGTGGATTTGGATTGTGCCGTCACGGTCGATGCGGCGAGAGCGACAGCGGAGAGACAAACGAGAGCAGCCCGCACGCGAACAGGCGAGAGGAAGTGTGATGGCGGATCGAGCACGGCGCGGACCCGGAACTCAAGGCCGGCGTTGCGGGCCATGCTGATACCAAAGCTCGCGAGGCTTTGGTTCGCTAAGGCTGCGTTCTCGCCCAAACTTTTTGCGATTGCGAGTAGTTCAGCCGCATATTGAGAGGGACGGAAGCCACTCGCCAGTGCTTCCGCGTCACAGGCGAGTTCACTCTCTGTTCGAAGAGCGCCGCGCAGGATCCACGCCAGTGGCTGAAACCACCAGATGGATGTCATCAAGTGCACGAACAACTGAGCGGCCACGTCGCGCCGCTTGATATGAGCAAGCTCATGCAGCAGCACCGCACGGCGGCGATCGCTGCTCCAGTCGATTGCTGCGGCGGGCAGCACGATGTGCGCTCGGAACGCACCGCAGGTTAGCGGGGCGAGCAGTTCGGTCGAAAACAGAACCTTTGGCCGCCGCGCAAATGGCACGTGTGCGGTGAGTTGAGAAAGCAGCGCGTCCCACTGCGGGGCGTGCATCGGGCGGGCGCGCCGGACAAGTCTTCTCGCCGCCAGAGCGCCCCTCAGCATGGGAGATATCGTGAGCGCAACGCCGCTCAACCAGATCAGGAGAACCCAATTCGCTCGTGCTGGCTGCTGTCGCGAGGTGAGAAGATACGACCTTTGCCGAACGGTGACGCCGGCTTGGAGGTGTTCCGTTGGCCAGACTGGAAGATTGATCGCCGGGAGGATTACCAGCAGCACAGGGAGAATTGCCAACAGAGCAAACGCGAAAAGAATGAGCCGGTACCGGAAAGCGGGATCGCGCTTCCTATATATGTGCCGCAGTAAGAGGGCAGCCGCCAGAACCAGAGTGGACCGAATCAGCAACTGCAAAGCGACTGTCCACAGCATCAGCGTCCCTCCCTGCGCGCCTGCTCGATCAGTGACGCCAAGCGGTCAAAATCTTCTGCAGTCAGGTCGCGGGCCGACACGTTAAGCAGCGTCGCTACTGCTTGCTCGGCCGAGCCGTCGAAAAAAGTCTCGAGTAAGTGCGCTACTGCCGAGCGGCGCGCTTTCTCTCGCGGCACGACGGGTAGATACACATAGCGCAGATCCTTCTCTTCGTGGCGGATGTGCTTTTTCTCTTCCAGCACGCGCAGCATCGCCCTCACTGCGGAATAGCCAGGCGGGTCCGGTATCTCTTCCAGAATCTCCGCGGCGGTTGCGCGCCCACGACGGTAAAGTACGTCCATGATCTGCCGCTCGCGGCGGCTCAGCTTGTGCTGGGTTCCTAGCACCATGCTAGAAAACTAGCACTTGTTTGCCGGGCTGTCAAGAGCCAACCGCTACAATGATGCCGATGCGTCGCTGGCTGGCCGTTCTGCTCCTGTGCACTTTCAGCACGTGGCTGGCTGCGCCGCTTTTCGCAACACCTCAAACGAATCTCCCGTCGTGCTGCCGCCGCGGCGGTAAACATCACTGCACGCAGCGGCAGGAAAGTGGGCCCGGTCTTCGCGTCAACTCGAAGTGCCCCTGCATGCCCGGCGTGGCCGCCTTAGGACTACACGCACAGTCTTCCTGGGCGCACGGTTCGAAGCACCATGCGGCACTGGTGTTCACCGAGTCCGCCGCCCCGTCGCATACCGAACCGCTTCGCCGCACTACCTTCAGCCGATCCCGCCAAAAACGCGGGCCGCCCTCGCTTCTCAGCTAAAGCCACTGCTCTTTCTGTCAGCTGAGGAGAAATTTGTGAATGCCTGTAAAGGTGGGGCCTGCCTCGCCGTCTATGGAGTATTTTCGTTCGCTCTAACTGCGCAATCGATCCAAACGATCAAGGGTGTGGTGCACGACCCGCAGCACCGCCCGTTACGCGACGCTCAGGTCACCGCGAGCTGCGGAGCGGCGCCCGCAATGACGGCCAGGTCAAATGCCAACGGCGAGTTCGAACTCAGCGCCCTGCCGGAAGACACGTGCGACGTTACCGTCAGCGCCACAAGTTTCCGCGAGCAGCAACAACGAGTGACGGTTGCTGCTCGATCTTCCGTCTTGCATTTCCAACTAGAGCTGACACAAATCACACAATCTGTCGATGTCCGGGCGAGCCGGCTCGAAACCCAGGTTTCCACCGTGCAAAGCCTGACGTCCGCTGAAGAAGTCGAGCAGACACCAGGTGCCGATCAAACCAACAGCCTGCAGATGATTACCGATTTCGTGCCGGGCGCATACATGGTGCACGACATGCTGCACATGCGTGGCGGTCATCAGGTGAACTGGTTTCTCGACGGAGTTCCCGTCATCAACACAAACATAGCTGCCAATGTCGCGCCCTTCATTAATCCCAAAAACGTGGATGAGCTCGAGACCCAGCGCGGCGGTTTCTCGAGCGAGTATGGCGACCGCACATATGGCTTCTTCAATGTCCTCACGCCTTCCGGCTTCGATCGCGATAATCAGGCCGAACTGATCACGTCTTTCGGCAACTACTACACGACCGACGATCAGTTCAACTTCGGCGGACACACCGAGCGCTTGGCTTACTATGCCAGCATCGACGTCAACCGCTCGCAGCTAGGACTCAGTAATCCCACTTCGGCCGTGATCCACGATCAGCAGAGCGGCCTCGGCGGCTTCGCTTCCCTGCTCTACAACCCAACGCCGCGCGATCAACTTCGCTGGACCGTTTCCTTACGAGGCGATCATTACCAGATTCCCAACACTCCTGACGATCAGGCCGCAGGCGTTCGTGATCTCGACTTGGAGCGCGATTACCTCCTCGGTTTCAGCTGGACACACACTTTTTCGGAGGGGATCCTGTTCTCCGCGACACCTTACGTGCATTACAACAGCGCGCATTACGTTGGGGGGCCGGCGGATACGCCCTCGATTCTCGATGACAATGATCGATCCACTTACGTCGGCGGCCGCGCACTTGTGCAAGCACAAAAGAAAAAGCACAACGCACGCATCGGATTTGAAGTCTGGGGCGAGCACGACAACACGTTCTTCGGCCTGACCGCGAATCCCGGCACCCGCACGCTCGCGCAACAGCAGAAGCAGTGGGCAAATTCAGACGCGTTCTTTCTGGAAGATCAATACAAAGCCACGTCCTGGCTGACCCTCGACCTTGGACTGCGGCTCACACACTATGGAGGCCTGGTTCAAGAAAATTCGGCCGACCCGCGACTCGGCGCGGCCATACGAATACCGCGCCTTCATTGGATCGTGCGCGGCTACTACGCCTATTACTACCAACCGCCTCCGCTAAACAGCCTCACCGGCCCGCTGCTTCAATTTGCTTTAGCGCAAGGTCTCGGATTCACTCCGCTGCGCGGCGAGCGTGATATTCAACACGACTTTGGTTTGACCATCCCGTTCCGCGGTTGGGACCTCGATGTCGATAACTTCCACACGAGCGCCCGTAATTTCCTGGACCACGACGTAATCGGCAACTCCGGTATCTTCGTCCCGTTAACCGATCTCGGAGCGCGCATTCAAGGAACCGAGATCAGCCTGCGTAGCCCGCAGATCGGACACGTGGCCCGAGTTCGTATCGCCTACTCAAACCAGATCGCCAAAGGCATCGGCCCGATCACAGGAGGCCTGCTCGAAGACTCGGACGTAGGACCGTTTCTCCTCGACCATGACCAGCGCAGCACACTTAGCACGGTGGTTTCGCTGCGCTTGCCTGCTCGCTTTTGGGCGACACCCACCTACAACTTTGGATCCGGCTTTCTCGACGGCGATGGGCCAGCACATTTGCCTCCCCATTCCACATTCGATCTCTCGATTGGCAAACGGTGGCACGAGAACTGGTCCGCCTCGATCAACGCAACAAACCTGGCGAACCGCCGCTACTTACTCGATAACAGTAATACTTTTGGCGGCACTCACTACGTCAATCCCAGGCAGATATACGGCGAGTTGCGCTACCGCTTCCACCTATAGCAATTATGGCTTGAATTTAAAGACCATGTAAGGAAGTGTACGCGTACTCTTACCTTTGTTGTAAGTGGGCGAGTTATTGATGTTAGAAGCGCTAATGTAGATCGATCCGTCCGGTCCTTCGGTGAACGTATCCGGCCACTGCAGCCGGTCGTCTGCCAGAACGCGCTCCACCTTACCATCGGGTGTTAAACGCGCGACTGCATTGTGTTCCACATCGCTTAAATACAAGTCACGATTCTTATCCATCCATATACCGTCCGTCGGAAAGGTCTTCGCGACTTTCTCGACCGCCGCCCCAGCCTGTTCGGCAGACGCGTTTGGATCTCGCAACGCCTCTGTCTTTACGCGGTATAAATTTACCGCAGTCACGGGCTTGTAGTAAAGATACTCGCCATCCGGCGAGAGCGCAATGCTATCGGCGTTGAACTGCGGAGGTTTGCCATTGGCGAGCAATGGTTTGCCATTGACCACCACTTGCACGCCCGGCTCAACCATAACTGAGGGATGCCCATCGAGGACCCGATGCGCCTTGCCGCTTTCCAGATCGAGCACAACTAAACCGCCATGGCCGCTATCGGTCATATACGCAGTATGCTTCGGCAGGTCGAAACGCACGTCATTCAAGTAGCTATCCGGCTTCGCCGTATCCTCGCCAAAGGAAATTACGCGCACGACTTTGTTCGTCTTGAGATCAACCTGAACCATCTTCGCGCCGCCCGGAACCACACTCGCGAGAGCGGGCGCGGCCGGGTCGAGTATCCAAAGGTTATCCGAATCATCCACTACGACACTCTGCACACAGACAAAGTGAGTAGGGGCACTAGCCAGCTTCAAGTCCCACTGATTCCACTCCTGATCCGGGAACGGTTTACTCGAGCCGTCCGGCATTACTTCGATGACTGCATTCAGATACCGGTCTGACCATCGCGGAAAATTAACAAACAATCGGCCTGATTTAGACACACTAATGCCGGTCAGCTGAAAGTCGTTGTTCTGATACACCGGAGTGAGTGAGACTGACTTACCGGACTGGGCCGGCCCCGGATAGGAACAGCACAACAGGGCAAAAGCGAGACAAATAGATTTCCGCATGTCGTAAAGGCTACGAAATAAGACACTCGCAACCCGGCCAAGTTACTGCGAACAAATCCGAGCCCGATTATGCCGAGACTGTGTCGTGCTTCTCCTGTGGCGCTTCAGCGATGTAGTGTAACTTGTCGACCGGCCCGAGCACTGCATCTAGAATCCAGTCGGATAGCACTCGCAGCCGCTGCGTCACCGAAGGAAGCTTAGCGAAGTACACCAGCTTCCATAAAGCATAAGCGGTAAATCCGGAGAACTTCATGCCATAAACTTCAGCGACACCGCGACGTCGGCCGACCAGCGACAATTGCCCGATCGGGGTATAGCTAAACGGCTTCAGAGGCAGCCCGCGCAGCGACCGCACGATGTTCCGCGCCACCAGCTTTCCCTCGCGCAACGCATTTTGGGCAGTCGCAGCGTACGTGCCCTTGCCGTCCGGCCGCGGTACCTCAGCACTATCGCCAAGCGCCCAAATGCCTCCGAACTCTTCGAGCGCGAGTGTCCCGCTCACCTTCAGACCCTTGCTCTTGCCCTTTGGCGCGGGCAGGCGGGCCACCACTTCATTCGCCTGTACGCCGGCCGTCCACACGAAAGTGCGCGTCCGAATCTTCTCGCCGCTAGTGAGTTCAACCGTGTCGCCTTGCGCGTTCTTCACACCGGTGTTGAGCAGTACCCGAATGCCCGCTACTTCGAGCTGCTTTTGCGCATACGCCGCGAGATCTTCCGTCACTTCCGACATCAGCCTGCCGAGCGGTTCCGCCAGCACTACCTGAATCTCTGATTCGGCGATACCTTCCGCACCGGCAGCTTCCCGCACGAGCTCATTCAGGCCGGCAATCGTTTCAACGCCGGTATAGCCGCCGCCCGCAACCAGAAAGGTCAGCAACGCCGAGCGTATTCCCGGATCCTGCTCGTGAGCAGCACTCTTTACGGCAGCGAGCGCGCCCAGCCGAAGACGATTTGCATCGGCCAGCGTCTTCATCTCGATGGCGCTTTGCTCCACGCCGGGCACATGATGAAAATTCGAACTCGCGCCCAGGCAGATTACCAAATGGTCCGCCGTAAGTGTCTCCGGCTTCTGCCCACCGATGTAGGCCGTGCGCTTTTCGAGATCGATCTCCTTCACGTCTCCTATCAGGATGCGCGTACGTCGCGTATACGACGCGAGCGAAACAATGATGTGATGCGGCTGAATGTCCCCACCCGCGGCCTCCGTCAACATCGGCGTGAACAAAAGATGTGCAGTTTTATTGACCAGCACAATTTCGCCATTGTCCGGTTCCGGCAGAAGCCGCTCCAGTTCCCGACTCGCCTCCACGCCCGCAAATCCGCCTCCCAGAATGACAATCTGCTTGCCTTTCGCGATCCCTCTGTTGTTCCGGATCGAGAGCCGGCGAAAAAGATCCCACCCCAGACGACCCGCGGCAGCCACTATGATTCCCAGCACTTTTTTGTTCATGTGAAATGTGTCAATTGAGCGCGCATGCAGCCGTGTCATGGGCCACCATTAGATTCTCTCTTGTCGGGATGACCCAGACTGGCAAGCGAGCATCGGGCTTGGTGATCATTCCTTCCCGGTCAATCACATCGGAGTTGCAATTGAAATCCAGCTCGATCCCGAACCACCCCAGATCGCGGCAGATCCGCTCCCGCACCAACGGCGTATTTTCACCAATGCCACCGCCGAGGATCACCGCCTCGGCGCCGTCGAGTATCGCGAGATATGCGCCCAGATACTTACGCACCCGATGGCAGAACACGTTAATCGCCAGATCGACCGCGGGTTCATCGAGCTTCGGCACCAACTCGCGTGTGTCGGCCGACACACCCGATAGACCAAGCAAACCACATTCCTTATTTAAGAACTCGTCTACCTGCCGGTCATCCATCTTTTCTTTGCGCATCAGGTAGGGAACAATCGCCGGATCGAGATCGCCTGCTCGGCTACCCATCACCAGGCCCTCCAGAGGTGTGAATCCCATCGACGTCTCTACCGAGCGACCATAGCGAAGAGCAGCCATGGACGACCCACCTTCCAGATGCGCGGTCACAAGCTTTGTCTCTTCGATGCGCCGCCCGGTGAGCTGTGCGTAACGCAACATCATGTACCGATGCGATGACCCGTGAAAACCGTAGCGTCTGATCTTGTGTTGTCGGGCCAGATCGGGTGGAAGGGCATATAGCGCTGCTTGATCCGGAATCGTCCTGTGAAAAACGGTATCGAACACAGCCACCATCGGCAGGCTGTCCGAAATCTTTTCGCCAACGGCACGTATCACCTGCAGCGCCGATTTGTTGTGCAAGGGCGCCAAATCCTCCAGCGCTTCGATTTGATGAATCACATCGCCGGTCAGCAGCGCTGGCCCGTTAAAGCAATCTGCGCCATGCACGACGCGATGGCCGATCCGTTCAATGTCGCTGAACGATGCCACGCCATGCTCTTCTCCGCCGCCGCGATTCAACCAGTCGCAAAGAAGCGCGGCCGCATGCGCGTAATCACGGATCAATACATTTTCTTTCTTGCTGACCTTTGTGCCCTCGAAAAGGGAAAAGACGCCGCCTTCTTTACCGATATTGTCGTAAGCACCCGAAACCAGTGTTTCGCCGAACGCGAAAGGCCGGTAATCTTCCGCCCCCTGCTCCGGCTCGACGCGCACCACCTCGAATTTAAGTGAGTTGCTGCCCGAATTTAAAGCCAGAACGCGCATGGGCTTCTCACAGATGGACTCAGGCAGCCGCGGCCGGTTTCGAGGCAAGCATCCGGTCACCCGAACGGATGTTCGAGCGATGGGCTCTGGAGCGTGAATAGTTCGGCCCCGTTTTCGGTGAGATACATGTCATCTTCGAGCCGCATTCCAAACTCGCCGGGTATGTAAATTCCGGGCTCATCGCTGAAAGTCATGTTGGCCTCCAAGGGAAGCTTGTTGCCGCGAACCAGGTACGGCCACTCATGGCCGTCCATTCCGATGCCGTGGCCCACACGATGACCGAAGAAGCGGTATCCCGGACCGTAACCGGCATCGGCAATCACCTTGCGAGCCGCCGCGTCGACCGCCTCACAGGCAACCCCGGGTCGCGCCGTCCCGAGCGCAGCGGTTTGTGCACGCCGCACGATCTCGAAAGCGCGCCTCATTTTGTCGCTCGGTTTACCGACCACGAAGGTGCGCGTGATGTCGGAATTGTAACCCTCCACCAGACACCCGTCATCGATCATGACGAGTGAATTTTCGCCGATCGTCTGCGGCTTCGCCGAACCGTGCGGGAGCGCCGAAGCCGACCCGACCTCTACGCTCGCTTCGCCACGGAAGCCGACCCGCGCGTAAGCCGCCGCGATCCATTGCGAGACTTGATCCTGCGTCAGGCCCGGCTCAAGCGCGTGGTATACGGCCTCGTACACTTTGAGCGTCGCCCGGTTGGCTAACTGCATCAGGTCCAGCTCGTGCGCGCTCTTGATCATGCGGCAGCCGGCCGTCACCGGAGTGGCCGACGTAAGATGAAGCCCCGGCGCAGCTTTGGCGACTTCTTCGCTAAACACCCAGGGCGTTCGCTCCTCCACACCTACCGTGCCCGAGCTTTTCCCGAGCGCGCGCAGCCCGGAGGCCACTAACCTATATGGACTCTCATCTTCCTGCCACGCGAGTACCTCCGCGTCTTCGAAAGGGCTCTGGTTCAATTGCTCGCGGGCCCGATCCTCTTCAAACGCCGGGCAAACGCAGAAGGCTCGACCGGTCGCGGGAATCACCGCTGCAAACAGCCGTTCGCTGTTGTACCAATGTATGCCCGTGAAATATGCAAGCGACGTTCCGCCGGCAAGCATGATGGCGTCCAGCTTGTGCTCCGTCATCAGACGCTGGGCTTTCGAAATACGGGCCCGGCGTTCTTCAACGGCAATTGGCTTGGCCTCGCCGCGCATGCTCTTGAGCGAGGTGATGCCCGGAGGCAGGTTTGATCTCTCCGCTGTTGCGTGCGCGGCCGGGGCCATGCTCACGAATGCGGCGGCCGCCATACCGCTGAACGCACTCCGCCGGCTTACTTCGCCGGCCCGTATCTTAAGGTAGTTCCGCAACCGACTTCACCTTCTCTCACAAAAAATCCCAATTAGGATAACCCTTACCTTCTAGCTGCCGTTGAGACAAGCGGGCTTCCTTCACCACTCATTATTGACTTCTCAGTTCCCGATGGATGCTTTAACCAGCGAACACGGCGCAAACACCCAAAAATCGCCCTTCGGCATGCACCGCGACAACCAGGCCGGTTGGCTCGCCAAGGTGCTCTTCTGCTCACTGACATGCATGATCGTGATCAGTATTTTTTCACTTGCAAATCTCTACCTTCTGGGGGAGACGAGCTGGTGGCGCAATCATACGCATGAGACGATCGAGCAGATTTATTCAGTCGAACAGTCACTCGCCGATTCCGCCGCCTGGTATCAGACGTTTCGCATTACGCAAGATACCGCCGACCTCTGGCGTTCTGATAAAGAGCTTTCGGTAGCCGAAGGCAAGCTGAAAACCGTGCAGCGCGAGACACGGGATAATGCCTTCCAGCAGCGCAAAATTAGCCAGCTCAACACTCTCATCGAGGATTGGTTCAGCGAGGAGTACGTACTTTCGGACGCCCGCCGCCCTTTTCTCAACGGAATACCGGTCCTCATTGACATGCGTAAAGAGGAGCAGCGGCTGCTCCGGCAGCGCAGTGCGGATATGGATTTCGTCCGCGGCACGACCGTTTACATGAGCCTCGGCCTGCTGCTTTTCTCGATCGCGTCCCTTCTTTTTCTCTGGCGCAAGTGGAATCAAGAAAACTCCTGGACGAGTTCGCTCCTCGCGAAAGTGCATGCGGCGGAGACCCGCTTCCTCGCGTTCATGGATCACAGCCCGCTGCTCGCATTCATCACCGACGCGGAATCCCGCCTCCTCTATTCGAATCGGGCATGGAATCGCACAATGAATATGCGATCAGAACCCAGCGAGGCCGGGTTATCCTCTAACCGCATTCCCGATCAATTGAGAGCGCGTGACCGGGAGATCCTCGAGACTGGGGTCACCGCTGAGTTTTTCGAGCAGGTTCCGACCAGCGACAACCAGCTATGCGACTGGCTCGTTGTGCGCTTTCCTTTCTCGTCCAACGGCGAGTCTGTTTTGCTTGGCGGGTTAGCAGTAGACCTCACGAACGCGCGCCGCACGCAACTCGCCCTCGAGGCCAGTGAAGAGAGACTGCGCCTCGCTCTCCGCTCCGCTTCCATGCACGTTTGGGAGCTTGTCATCGAGAACGACAAGATCGATGCGAACCTGCCAAACTTCCTCTGGTCCGATGACGGGTGCTCGAAAACCCTAACCTTCCAGGAATCTTTGCAAGTGATCAGCCCCGAGTACCGGGAGCGCTTGCAAGACGCGATCAAGAAGGCCATCAAGACCAGATCTTCCTATGAGTTCGTCTATCGCACAGTCGAGGGCCGCTGGATTGCCAGCTCCGGGACTGTGCAATTCGACCGGGCAGGCGTTCCCGTGCGTATGGTCGGCTTCCGCCAGGACCAGACAGAAAAGATCGAAGCGGAAAAAGCGCTCGCAATACTGACCAAGCTGCATGATTCGATCCTGAAAAGTACCAACATCGCTTTAATCTCGATCGACGGAAATCGTGTCGTGACCAGTTGGAATCCGGCAGCTGAACGGTTGCTGGGCTATACGAGTGAAGAGGTTGTGGGACGCGCCACACCAGACCTGTGGCTCGATCCCGACGATCTGGAAGCTCGGGCGAACCGGCTCGACATGCAGGGCAGCTTGGATAGTAACCCGTTCCTCTCAAAAGCTGTCTTGCACGGAGAAGACACGCAGGAGTGCAACTTCCTCCGTAAGGATGGCTCGAAGGTCCTGGTCCGGCTGACAGTCACACCGATTTTCAATGATGATGGCACGTTGTTTGGGTTCCTCGAACACGCGACCGATATCTCGGAGTTCCGGCGCGCGAGCCATCAGATTCAGGAACTCAACCAGGCGCTCAACAATACAGTCTCCGGTTGGGCGCAGCTCGATACGGAAGGGCGATACCTGGGCGTCAACAAAGCATATGCCGATACGGTCGGCTACGCGCCTGAGGAGTTGATTGGCCGCCCATGGACACAGGTAGTGCATCCAGCCGACCTACCCGCGATGGTCCAAACTTATGAAACTTTCTTAGCGACCGGGCGCGGAGAGGCGCTGGCTCGAGGGCTACGCAAAGACGGCACAATCTTCTACAAACAAGTTTCGTTCTTTCCCGCCCACGACTACCTGGGAAATCGCATCGGTTGCTACCGGTTCATGCGCGACGTGACTGCGCGGGTCGAGGCAGAGCAGAAGCTCGAGACCTCTGAGCGTCGCTACCGTGAATTCTTCGAGATGAACCCTCTGCCCTGCTGGATTTATGACCCGCAAACTCTTCGCTTCGGCGAGGTGAACGAGGCAGCGGTGCGGCATTACGGGTACACCCGCGAGCAGTTCCTCTCTATGAAGGTGAGCGACATTCGCATGCCCGAAGAAGCGGGTCTCATCGAACGCGAGTTGGCGAAATTTGGTGATCGACAGTCCTGGACTTCGGGACCATGGCGTAACGTGCGCCGGGATGGTTCGGTCATCGAAGTAGAGATTGCTGCGTGCAACCTCTCCGAGCGGGCGCGCCTTGTGGTGATTCGCGATGTGACCGAGCAACGCCAGACGGAACTGATTCGTAAGAGTGAGGCCAAGCTGCAGGAAGCCCAGCGCATTGCTCGCCTCGGCAGCTGGGAGCTCGACACCAAATCGGGCGCCGTTAGCTGGTCCCCGGAAACCTATCGCATCTTCGGACTGGAAGGCTTAGCCGGGAAATTTCTTTACGAGGAGTTCCTGTCGATGATCCATCCAGAAGATCGCGACCAGGTCGCCTCTGCAGTCAGAAACTCCGTTTATAAGAAGCAAGTCTACGATCTTCAGTTCCGCATTGTTCGCGAGAACGGCGAATTGCGCCATCTGCACGGGCGGGGCGAGTTTTCGAATGGCTCGCGCCAGTGCCTCGCCGGTACGATGCTCGACATCACGGAACAGAAAGAGGCACAGGACGCCTTGCGGCAGTCGCTCGAAGAGAAAGAGGTACTCCTCAAAGAAGTTCACCATCGGGTGAAGAACAACCTGCAGGTCATCTCCTGCCTGCTTAACATGCAGGCAGGAAACATCACGGATCAGCCCGCCGTCGCCGCACTACATGAAAGCGAACGTCGCGTAATGGCGATGGCCGTCATCCACGAACGGCTTTACAGCCACAAGCGCATGGATCGCATCGATTTCCGCGAGTACGCCGAAGTGCTCTCCGAGGATTTAATCGCCTCTTACGCTCCGAGCGGCACCGAAATCGAGCGGGTCTTCTCCGTCGACTCCATCGAATTGAATATCGAACAGGCGATCCCCTGCGGCCTGATTCTAAATGAGCTCATCACTAACGCTCTCAAGTACGCCTTCCCGGTGAATGGACGCGGCTCTATCGCCGTCAACCTTGATGCCTTACCGGACGACAAACTACGCCTCTCTGTGTCCGATAACGGACGGGGATTGCCGAGCGATTTCGACTGGAAGAAATCGAAATCTCTCGGGGTGACCATCGTCAATCTCCTCACGAAACAACTCGGAGGAGCTTTAAAAATTGACTCTTCCGGTTCCGGCACCACCTTTACTGTTCTATTTCCGAAAGTGAGTTAGCAAAAATGCCCAGTCAATCAGTTGAGAAAAAGATTCTGATCGTCGAAGACGAACAGCTCATTGCGCACTCGATCGAGCGCAGCCTTTTTAAGGCCGGATATTCGGTGCCTGCTATGGCCACCTCGGCCCAGGAAGCTTTCGAGCAGATCGAACAGACCAACCCCGATCTAGTGTTGATGGACATCCACATCCAAGGTCCGAGCGACGGTATCGAGACGGCCAAAACCATCCGCGAGCGTTATCATCTGCCGGTCATCTATCTCACAGCGCACGCCGATGGCGATACGCTCGAACGCGCCAAAATAACCGAGCCGCTCGGCTATCTCGTCAAACCGGTCAACCACGCGAATTTGCCAAGCTCCATTGAGATGGCGCTCTATAAGCACAGAATGGATAGGCAGCTTGAAGAGCATCGTGCGCTGCTCTCGACCATTCTCGAGTCCATTGCCGAAGCTGTCCTGGTTACCGACGGCGCTGGCATGATTCAGTTCGTAAATCCCGCGGCGGCAGCCCTCACCGGGTGGTCCCAAGTGGAAGCACTGGGCAAGCCGTTCGACGAAGTCGCCGGGCTCGAAAGTGACGCTTCCGGCTCGCTCCTGCTGCGGGCTCTGACGGGACACAAAACAATCGCGGTTCCCCGCGACACCACATTGCGAACGCGCAGCGGCTTGTCAGTCTTCGTGGACGGCCAGATTGCAATCAGTAAGGCGAAAGGCCGCGCTGCCGGCGCCATGGTCACGCTGCATGACGCTACGTTCCGACGCGAGGAAGAACGACGCCTCATGCAGGAGCAGCGCATGGTCTCGGTCGGACAAATGGCCAACGACATTGCCAATGACTTCTACGGACTGTTCGATCTCATCGCCAGCTTTAGCGAACAGCTGACGCAGAAAGACGAAGATGAGGAATTCGTCGCCGACATCGCGGGCTATATCAGCCGGGCCAGCAGCGCCGGCGTAGCTCTCGCCAGACAGCTAGTCGATCTCGGCAGCAGCCAGGGATCACGGCCTGAACTCATCAACCTCAATGAGATCCTGGCGGAGAGACAGCCGCTCTACAATCACCTTTGCGGGCCTTCCATTTGCGTCGAGAGCCATCTCAAGGGCGATCTCGATCTTGTCCTTAATCACGCCTTACACCTGGAGAAACTGGCGCTGAATCTGATTCTAAGCGCCAAACATTCCATGCCGAATGGTGGGAAGATCATCATCTCCACTTCGAATATCACCGGTCCCGGCGAGCGAGGAACGGCCGACAAGCAGTTCGTACGACTTTTGGTCGAATCGCACCGCAACGCGCCGAGCGCGGACGCAGCCACACCTCCACCCTCCAAAACGCACAACAGCGCCCTCACGCTCACGGTTGTCAACGCCATCGTTGCGGTCAGCGAAGGCTCGATCACCACTTCCGAGGAATCCGACCTGCTGACGGCTACGGAGGTTTGCTGCCCTCCGTTGCTTCGGTAAAAGCAGCCGGCGCGGAGATGCAATTTTCCGATCATCGGACCGTTCTCACGGTCGGCCTCGATGCCGACCGGGGTCATCGCCTGAACAGCTTCCTCGAAGCAAGCGGTTTTGTCGTGCTTCAATCGGCTAACGCACAGGAAGCATCGCTCGTCTCGAGCTTCGTCGATGAAAAAGTAGACCTGCTCATTATCGACAGCGCGACGGTCAACGTCTCCGCTCAGCGTCGCGTCTTCGGAGTTGTTTCTGCGCGCTGGCCGGAAGCGAAAGTCGTGGTCATTGCTGCCGGAGAAGAGCAGGCCGGATTACCTTCCGCTACTGTGCTCGCCAGTCCCTACGATCCGAAACACCTGGTCGACGTGGCCGCTGCCTTAACGAGCAATCTTTCGCACCCGGCGGGTCACTTGTCCTCTGGCACCGGCTCAGACGATTCGAGCAAAAAGCGCAGCCGGGCCGTTCCCAGGTGAATTTCGTCGCCTGATTCGAGGGGTGTTCCACGGGTGCTGCGGTGCACTGGATAGCTCATGCCGTCACGAACGATCCACAATCCGCAGTTCCCGTCTCCCCTGTAATTACGATCGTTGAAAAGCCGGTACCCCGGTTCCTTGGTGGAACCCGGATTGGGCTCGCGATTAACATGCGCGTGTTCGCGCGATACACTGCGGTCCGCTTCGTCGTCGCCCACAAATGCCAAATCATTCAGTCGCGAGGGAGCACCACCGCGAAACACTTCAACGGTCCGCCCGATGTTCGTGCGGGCTTTCGCGAGAACCATTCGCGGATGATTTGCGGTTCCACTGTGTACGGTGAGAACAGCCACCCGTGCCGCTGAAACAATCGCCTCTTCCGTCACCGGCCTCATCAAAGTTTCAACCGAAAGCCAGCTTTCACCCGCCGCAGGCAAACGTGGCGTGCTCACGAACTCCACCTGGAGATCTTCCGGAAATCGATAGCTGGTCCTGGCGAGTGCAGCCTTAAGCTCATCGCTGAAATACTTCGCGATGAAGCTGCTTCGAAAAACAGCTTCTTGCTCGAGAGGAATGCCGAGCAACTGAATCCGAACGAGTTCGAAAGGGAAAACGTTCTTGCCGCCTATACGATGACTTTTAGCCTTGATTGCATCGAGCGCCGCCAGACGTATCTCGGCCAGCTCGGGCGCATCTCGGGCCAGGCGCTTCGTTTCGAAAGGCGATTCAAAAACGGCCCGTCCCAGTTTCTCGAATACATCAGCCAAAGCCATGGATTTACTTTTGCACCGGCTTCCCTATGATGCCAAGCCCGGCAGCTGCTTCGAGCAACTCGCGCGCGATCGGAGCAGCGGTTTTGGCACCATAACCGCCATGCTCGACGATCACGGCCACAGCAATGCGGCTGTCTTTCGGCCCATCGTACGGCGCGAAACCAACGAACCAGGAGTGCGGCTGCCCTTGGTCGAGCTGCGCTGTTCCAGTCTTGCCGGCCACGCTGACTGGCGTGCCAGCCATGGCCGCTCGCGCCGTACCGGAAGTGATCACCATCCTCATCGCTTCACTTAGGATCCCGGCAGCGGCAGCAGAAACGACTTGGGTGGACTTCCCCGCCCTCCCGTCACTGCCATCGAAGACCCACCGCCCCTGCGGCATAGAACCATCTGCCGCGATTCCAGCAACCACACGCGCCATCTTGAGCGGCGTTGCCACCACCGTTCCCTGCCCGTAGGCGGCAAACGGTAGCGCCTGCCGAACGTGCGCTTCAGTTCCCGCATCGATACCGAAGAGGGCCGCCGTTTCTCGTAGCGCTTTTGCACCGACTGCCGACACGCCAAGCTGCGCGAAGTAAGCATTACATGAGACGGCAATCGCGTGTGGCAGGTCCAAGGTGCCGTGGACATGATCGCCGACATCGTCGCGGATCGGTCGTCGCCAGCCTTGGATAATTGTGCCTACACGGCCGTCGGGCAACCGTCGGCAAACGAATGTGCGGTGAACGGCTTGCGGATCGAGCCGCAATGCCGCCGACGCCGTCACAAGCTTGAAAGTCGAGCCCGGTGGATATTCGCCATAACGCGCCCGATCCAGTAGCTCGTCCCCGGCGCTTCCATTGACGTCCGGTAGGGGCCAACTCACGAGCGCGAGCACGTCGCCCGTGCCGGCCTGCATGATGATTGCCGCGCCCTTATCCCCGTTGCGCGCCAGCCGTTGCCGGAACACATCGATGGCTTTCAACTGCAGGCGGATATCGAGCGTCGAGCGCACATCCCGATCACGATTGAGCAATGCTTCGAGAGTCGGATTGCCGGGCTGATGCCGATAACGCACCGCCGTTGCCAGATCGCGATAATCGCGATAGCCCTGCAGCTTTCGATTGGAATCGTGTTCAATCAACGAAGCATTGCTGGCGTGAAAACGTTCGCCCGTCCGAAAGTCGCCAAGTAAATGCATCGTCGCCGGACCGAACGGGTAGTGCCGCGTCTCGGCCGGTGAGCTCGTCGCGTCAGCCGAAACACCCAGCGATTGATATTGATCGCGGTGCCGCTCGAGATCCGGCCAGCTACTTGTTGCGAGAAGAACGCCGTTGCGGTCATAGATGTTGCCGCGTGAAATCATCGCCGCGAGCAGGTTTAAGCGCGGATTGTGCTGTGGCCGCTTCACGCCATCGGCCGTGTAAACCAGGGCATCCTTGGCGAGTAGATCCTGATCATCGACCACCTGGAGATAAGCCGCCCTTGCAAGAAGCGAGCCGGCGAGAAGCGTCAAAACAACGGCCGCGATCTGCAGCGGCCTTCCGAAAAGTGGCGCAAAACGAGGTGGAGCGGCGCGCTCTTGCGACCCCGCAAATGCTTCCAGGCGCGCGCCCTGATTAGAAACACTGAGCAGCACCGCACAGATCAGGAAGTTTGCAAGCATGGCGGTATTGCCCGAGCTTAGAAACGGAGAGACAACGCCTGAGAGCGGAATGGCTCCGAGTGCCCCACCCGAAATCAGTAGCATCTCGAGCGCAATTAGAGTCGCGAATCCAGTCGAAAGGAAGAGTCCATACTCGTCCGGTGCGCGCAAGGCGATCCGGAAGGCACGCGTGACCAGAATCCCGAAGAGTATGCTGATTCCCGCCACACCGGGAAAGCCCCACTCTTCCGCCATGGAGGGCAAAACAAGATCGGTATGACCGGCGGGAATCACGCTCGGATCGCCACGGCCGACGCCCGAACCCCACGGGCCGCCAGTCGCGAACGCCCACAACGAATGTGCGAGTTGATCGCCGCCGCGAACTTCATTATTCCAGGGCGACAGCCACATCGAGACGCGATCGACAACGGTGTGCGGCGTACCCAAACGATAGCCGATCGTGACTCCACCGACTAACAAGATCGCGCCAAGCATGGCCAGTCCCGCACGCCGGCGCGCAACAGCGAATACGGCCAAAAACAGCATCCCTGTTACCAGTGCCGGGCCCATGTCTTTCAAAACGAAAAACATCGCCAGCGCGCAGGAAACAGCGCACATCACGGGCAAAGCATGGCTTATCCGCGGCAACTCCAACCAGCGCAGCCAGGCGGGTACGAACCTTTTTTGATGCAGGTCGCGCAGCCGCTCCCAATTACGGGCGAAGTATCCGGCAAGGAAGAACACGATCAGGATCTTGATTGCTTCAACCGGTTGAAATGGCCCGAGATTCACGCGCGCATCGCTGCCCGTGGGTCCTGACCCGAAACGCAACAACGCCACAAATAACCCAAGCGCAGCCCACAACGGTGTGTAAATCCAGCGCTCGAAGCGGCGATATTGGAACGTTTTGAAAAGAGGCAGCAGGAGAATGGCGCAGCCTGCAATGACGCCCCATGCGAATTTTCGGAACTCGAGCGTGTCACGCAGCGGGTCCCGGATACTCACCATCAGAATGAGTCCGAAACCGGTCAACATCTGCAGGACGGGCAGAATGTAAGGATCGCCGCGGAACTTCAGCCGACGCCAGGCAAGATGCACGATCCAAAATGCAGCGAGATAAGCCAGCGCCCAGCGACCGAAGGTCCCATCGAACTCGCCCGGCGTGCGTACGATCAAAAGCGGCTTGATTTTGGCGAGCGGAAGTAACCCAATGCTTGCTGGAGTCTTGTCCTTCAACCTCTCGCGCAGGGCACTCAGGCGCCGGTCATCCATCAGCTCGGCACGGCCTACACGTACTCGCGAAAGTGCGCCCACATTCGCGAGCGGAGCATTTCTTTCGAGGAACGCGGCGAGCCGTTCACGCAAGAGCGGACGGCTCTGCGTGTCGCCGACTGTCGCCAGAACCCGGTCCCAATCGGAAGTCGAATGGGGCGCATTGATGTTCAGTAGCTCGCCCGTCAGAAGACGTTTCTGCACGTCGCGGAAATCCTGCGTCTTAGCCAGGAAAACGGCCGCCAGCCCCAGGGCCACAAGCAAGGAAGCTGCTGCCAACCAGCGCAGTTCCCTCGGCCGTTCCGGTGAGCGGGCGCTCTGAATCAGTTCGAGTTCGAGCGCAAGGCTGCTTTCCCCTCGTCTGGTTATCGCCATCGGGACGCACCGGTCCGGCTAACGTACTTCATTTTGAGCAGGACCATATGAGTCTTTGGACGTACCGGCGGTTGCAAAGCCGTTTCAAATTTCGCCTGCTCGTCTTCGGAGATGCTTATTTGTTCGAGGCGGGCGCCTGCATGTCCAAAGGAAGCTATTGGCTGATACAAGGAACGGGCTTGTTCAAGATCGCCGTGCGTCATCTGCAGGTATCTGTCGATATCGCGCTTAGCAGTCTTTGGCAGGCGTTTGGCCCGAGTGAACTCGCCGGCCGCGCGGAACATATAGGCATCGGCCTGCTGCTGCCAATCGCGCGGATGCAGCCGGTAGCCGGTTTGCGCAGCATGCTCGAATTCGGTTGCCGCGGCATTCACATTATGTAGGTCGTAAACGTAGGCATAGGCCAGCCCCAAATGTGGATCGGGCGAATGCGGGAGTAAAGCAGAGGCTTGCCGAAATTCTTTCACGCCGGCCCGCACATCTTCGGGCTGAGCGTCTTTCAGATGCAGATAGCCGTCGCAGAGACGGAGTTCGCCTTCCACCTGGCGATCGTTCCTATCAATCTCGTAGGCGTAGAGAAGAAGAAGCCGCGGCTCAGACCAGCGAAGATTCAAGGGATCGTCCGAACTGCGGCGAAAGCGCGCGATCAACGTTTCCGCGGAACTGACCAAATTTTTCCGGAATGCGGCCACATCGTCCGCAACCGGAACCAGCTGCTTCAGCCAGCCGCTCTGGTGCGCAAGGGTCTGGTAATGCTGCCAGTCGGCCGCGAGCACTGAAGCGGGTAGTGAGTGATAGTTTTGATGCGCGGTCAGGAGGCGGCCCGTCTCTTCCATTCGGAAGTAACCCGCTGCTGGAACGCACAGCAGCAAGCCCGCCAAAACACCAGCCAGCAGCCCAATGGCAACGTTTGAACGATCCAAAGCCCGCCTGTTCTTTCCAGGCTGTTCTCGCACCGGCGGAACGGCAATGCTGGTCGGTTCCGACGGTTTCGCCGTTTTCTGATTCGACTGGCCGCTGTGGCCTACAAATCTCTCGAGGTCCGCTTCGAAGGCTGCTGCCGAAGCATACCGATGATTCAGCTCGGGCGAAAGCGCCCGCCCGACAATGGCGCGTAACGCAGCGGGGCAACTAGCGGGCAACTCGCGTGGCAGCTGTCGCAGTTGAATCAGCTTCTCAAGCCGGCGCGTATCGGCTGCTTGAAAAGGCGGCGAGCCCGCCAGCATTTCATACACGGTTACGCCGAGCGCCCACAGATCGGCGTGAACATCGACCCGCGATTCACGCAACCGCTCGGGTGAACAGTAACTCGGGCTGCCGAGCTGATGATGCGTCAGGTCGTGCCCTGGCCGAATCAACTTCGCGATGCCGAAGTCGAGTAGCCGCAACTCATCTTGCTCGTTGACCTGTATGTTGGAGGGCTTGATGTCGCCGTGAATGATGGCTGTTTTTGAACCGGCCGCAGTGGAGCTGTATTGATGGAGAGTCTGCAGCTGCCGGCAAATCTGCACTGCATATCCAGCGGCCCGTTGGGGCCCGAGCGCGCCATCTACTTTCAAGATCTCGGCTAGTGTACGGCCGGGAAAATATTCGAGCGCGACATAAAAACAGTCATCCTGTTCTCCGTAATCGTAGACCTTGAGGATGCGACTGTCCCGCTCGCTTAATTGCTGCTGGATAGCAGCGCCGCGTTTCTCTGCTTCGGCTGTCAGGCGGGCCGCCCCATCGCTGAGGTGCTCGATGATCTTGAGCACAACCGTGTCTTCACTCTGGCAGTCACGCGCCAGGTACACGTCCGTCATGCTCCGGCCCAAACGCCGCAGAATCTCGAATCTGCCGAACCTTTGCTGCACGATCACTTCAGCCGTCCGCCCAAGCTGATCCAAAACGCTCGTCCGTGCCAGACGTACGCGAGAATCGTGCCTAATAGGATACCGAGGAAAAGCCAGGCATAGCTTTTCTTCACCGGCAGCCAGCGTCGCCTTACCGGCCGCACGCGCGTTGTTTCGTGACGGCTCCGTGCTTCGATCAGCTCAGCCGCCCGGGCGCCCGTGAAACCCGGCCCGGCTACGAACACCGCACTTACATTATCCGGCGCATCGCTCTGATTGGCGGCGGCGACGAGCTGCGATGCGGTTGCTTCGGCATCGCCGGTATAGCGAGCGAGGATCGTGAGCAGCTGACCACGGGTCAAGACGTCGCTGAGGCCGTCACTACATAACAGAAGCGCCTCGTCCGCTCCAAAGGCGGCGCTGCCAGTCTCGATAAATGCCGCTTCGTCCGCCCCTCGATGGCGTAACCCCACCGCGCGCGAGACTTGGTTGCGTCGCGGGTGCTGCATGGCATCCAGCTCGAACAGTTCGCCGCGGTCTTCCTGTTCGCCGACTGGCGAATGATCCGGCGTAAGCTTCTGCAACGCTCCATCCGCAAAGCGGTACAGACGCGAGTCGCCGACGTGGCCCCAGCTCAGGAGATCTCCCTCGATAAGCACAAGGGTCAGCACACAAGCCATGCCGTGCCACGCCGCGTTTGCTTGAGAGGCGGCGTAGATTTTATTGTTGGCGGTGGTGATCGCCTGCCGAATCAAGCCTTCCCCGCCGCCTTTTTTTCCGGCAAGCTGCTCCCGGATGGTTTCTAAAGCGGTGGCTGCGGCAGTGCTTCCGGCAGCATGCCCGCCCATGCCATCGACGACCAGAAAAACTCCGCTCGCCTCATCCGCGAAAACACGGTCTTCATTTATGCTCCGCTCGCGGCCCGGGTGAGTGGCCGTTCCCGCCCGGAGCGTCGTGACCGAAGCATTCATACGCGCACTTCGAAGTTGAGGGTCAGTACCTCACCGAGGCCGATCTGCGCGCGTTTCGGTAAACGGTCTTCCGCACCTTTGCGCAAACGCTTGCCGTTGATCCAGGTTCCATTTGTGCTCGCGTCCGTCGCAGAGAAAGCGCCCGTGGCTGGATCACGGCGGATGATGACGTGGTGCCGCGAAATTTCATCCGTCCCCTGAATGGCCAGCTCGACAGGCTGTTCTTCACCCCCTCGCCCGATTCGCACCTGGTTGCCGGTCATAAAGTAAGTCTGCGGACCGCTGTCATCGGTATAGGAGATGGCGGCGTAAATTGCCTGTGAGGAGCTTCCGTCAACCTTTTCGCCCCTCCCGACATGCTGGGTGACAGAGGGCTCGCGACCGATCAGTGTTGTCCGCGTGCCACGAAAGCCGATCGGGGCCGCCTCGTTCAGTTCCGAGTGGATTTCTACATCGCCAGGCGGGACCTCCGTTTCCGGTAGAAATTCGAGCTCCCATTCGCGACAGGCGATCTTATATTCTTTTTGCTCGCCGCGCTTACGAAGACCGACGCTGGGCGGTCGCGCGTTCCACTCGGCTACTCGCGCGCGCAGCGCTCTTCGGGCATCTTCGCGGACCAGATGGAACACGCCGCTCAGCGTCGAGAAGTCATCCGGGTGCAAGTAGATGGTGAAAATGCAAGGTAGCAGAACGGTGTAGGCCATCTCGAATTGGCCGAGCTCCATATTTCGGATAAGCTCGCCGACGATCACGTTTCCGCTCAGCCTGTTGTTCTCCAGGCGTTCCTTACCGCGCGCCAAGTTTTGCTCCCTTTGCACAAATCGTACCTTAAATCGGGCAGGCGCAGCCACTTGGTTTCTCGGTCCGGGAGCGGGCCCAGCACCCATTTGGAGCTCATTTGGGCGACCGAAAGCGAGAAGTTGACAGCGTTGTTAGACTGTTGATTTAGGAGATACTTCAGTCCGCATTTTTGTTGTACGATACGGATTCAGCAGGACGGAGATGATTGGCCGCGACGAGTTCGATCCGCTTGCCCCACAACGGGAAGCAGCCATTTTCTACGGCCTTTTTCTGCGCGGACATCCGGCGGAAGATTTGCGCCGTGACATCGATGTTCCGCGGCCGCTACTGAATAAATGGCTTCAGCCGCGGCGCTACGAAGAGGGCTTTAAAGACTCACTGAAGCAGATGTATACATACCGCAAAAGAGTCCTGGCGATCTTCGATGAACTGGTACTTAAAGAGAAGTACCGCGTTCGCGTCAATTGACGCTGCTCCGGCCGGCGCCTAGCGGTCTCTAGCCCTAACCTTTTACCATCCCCTTACATTATTTCCGCTACTGCTGAGATTTTTTGCCTCCTGGGCGACCTTATCACTGCAGAAGGCTAAGGAAAGGCGCCGCTCCCCACGTTGGCAAGAATGGCGTTCTAATTGCTCTGTTTGCGTGCTATGATACGGGGAATCCGAAAAGCGTTGGCTTGTCGGAAAGCGATTCTCGACAGTTTCGCAGCATTGGTACTAGCCGCTTCTCGCTGTATGCGACCGGCGAATTATCGTACCTTCATGAACCTTTCCGAAAGTTCCTACGTCTAAGCGTTTAACTTGGCCGCTTCCCTTTATTTTGGCGGCCGTGCAGGTAAGTAAGAGGAGAAAAGAAATGAACAAAACAGAACTAAATAAATTCAAGAACATCCTGGAAGCGAAGCAGGACGAGTTAGAGCAGATTGTGCGTAACCGCGACGCGATCACCATCGAGAAGAGCGCCGATGCGCTGGACGAAGTACAACACGCGTCGGAGCGTGAACTTGCGATTCGGAACCTCGACCGTGAATCAAATTTGCTGCGGAATGTCCGCTCGGCTCTGCGTCGGGTGGAAGACGGCTCATTCGGAACCTGCTTGCATTGCGACGAAGAGATTAGTCCCAAGCGTATTGCTGCCGTACCATGGGCACCGTATTGCATCAAGTGCCAAGAAGAGGCTGATCGTCAGCAAGCGGCGGGCGAGGATTCGTTCGAAGACGATTTGCTCGTTAACGCTGCTTAATTGTAAGTCTCATCTATCATCTTTTACTTACCTGATTACTTATCCTGGGCGCAGGTGGAGCTTCTTGCTTGCCTGCGCCCGATTTACATACCGGTCCCCGTAACTTCCCATCGCGCCTTGCGCCCTTCCTCAATAGGTGTTACCGAACTTCCGATTCCTGATTCTTGTTGGTCTGATTGTGAACGCTGTGCGCGCTCAAGCGCCAGAGGCTCCAGCCAAACCCACCGAGCACGTGCTCGGCACGATCACGCAAGCCGACCCGGCTGCGCACACGATCACAGTTAAAGATGACAAGACGGGCGCCGAGACCACCATTCTGCTGGCCGATACGAAAACCCTGCTCAAAGTGCCGCCCGGCGCGAAGGATTTGAAGACCGCGACGCGGATTAAAGCAGAAGAGCTTTCGGCTGGTGATCGCGTTGACGTGCGCGGGTCGAAGCCGGCTACGGATCCAGAAAAGATAGCTGCACGAAGTGTGGTGTTGATGTCAGGCCAGGAGCTGAAGGCGGTTCACCAGGCCCAAGTAGCAGAGTGGCGTAACGCAACTGCGGGCACCGTAAGTGCGCTCGATGCGGGTGCCCAGAAGATTACCGTCAAGCAACGCACGCCGGGCGTGCCACCGCTCGTGGTCGCGGTGACGCCGCAGACCGAGTTCACGCGCTATTCGCCCGCTACTCCGAAGACGCCGGCGGCCTCTAGCTTCGCCGCCATCCAACCCGGCGATCAGGTGCGGATCATTGGAGAGGGAGCCGCAGAAGGTGGCACCATCACGGCCAAGAGAATCTACTCGGGAGCGTTTCGCACCGTGACCGGCACGGTTGTTTCCCTTGGCGGCGATGGAAAAGAGCTGGTGATCAAAGATCTTGCTTCGAATAAACCGCTGACGATTACTTTGAATGAGAACTCGACAGTGCGAAAAGTACCGCCTGAGATGGCAGCTCGTCTGGCGCAACGCACGGCGGCCGGCAGCTCCGGGATGGGAGGAGGCACTGGCCCGAACAGTTCTGGATCTGGTGCTTCTGGGCCGAGTGGTTCCGCTGCTGGTGGTTCCGGGCCAGGCGCGCCTGTGGGGAGCGATATCGGCAGACCCGGGATGGGCGGTATGGGTGGGCGATCACGTGACATGTCGCAGATGATCGAGCGGCTTCCCCAGATCAGCCTCAGCGAGCTGAAAGCCGGAGATGCGGTGGTGGTAGCAGGAGCTGTTGCCGGCCCGAACAACGATCAGTTGGTCGCGACGCAGGTCATTGCAGGAGTCGAGGCAATTCTTCGATCGGCTCCGGCCAGCCAGCAACGCGGCCAGTCACTCGGCGGTGACTGGGGCTTAAGCGAAATGTCAGTGCCGCAGTAAGAGCTGCGCCAAAAGGTCAACAAAATAAAGATGAGCTTGAAAGTTATCACTGTAGTTGTGTCCGGCTTTTTGCTGGCCGGGATCATGAAGGGTCAGGACGCTGCTCCGCCTCAACCTTCTGTTCACCGCGGTGCTCCTGCCAGCGGTGGGGTGGTGCGAGGCACGGTAAAGGACGGTACCGGCGGGATCATTCCTGGAGCAACGGTGACTTTGACCGACGCGACTAACGCGGGGCAGACAGTTACGACCGGCGCCGACGGCGGTTACGTGTTTCGCGGAGTTAGTGCCGGCACTTACAGCGTGGTTGTGACTTACACAGGATTGCAGCAGCAGACGCCGATAGCCGTCAGCGTCGCGCCCGGGCAGCCGGCGACGGCTAACGTGACCATGAACGTGCAGACTCAAAAGCAAGAGGTAACGGTCACTGACACGAACACGAACGCAATCAGCACCGAAGCCGCCAACAATGCGGGCGCGCTCGTGCTGCGGCAGGAAGATCTCGACGCTTTGCCGGACGACCCGGACGATCTGCAGGCCGATCTGACCGCTCTGGCCGGTCCTTCGGCAGGGCCGGGCGGCAATCAGGTATTCATAGACGGGTTCACGGGCGGCCGCATGCCTCCCAAGGAATCGATTCGCGAGATCCGCATTAACTCCAATCCTTTCTCGGCCGAGTTCGACAAACTGGGTTACGGCCGCATACAGATCTTCACGAAGCCCGGCTCGGACAAGTTTCACGGCCAAGGCTACTACAACATCAGCGACGATGTCTGGAATTCGCGGAATCCTTTCTTAGCAGTGAACCCGCCTTTCCGCACGCAGCTGTTCGGCGGCAACGTAAGCGGACCGTTGACGAAGAAGGGCAGCTTTTTTATTGATGTCGAACGGCGCAACATCGACGACAACGGCATCATCACGGCGACGATACCGACGTCGGACTTTCTGAACCAGTTTTCTTACCAAAACTACTTTCCCACTCCGCAGCGCCGCACAACGGTGAGCCCCCGGGTCGATTACCAGCTTGGCGCCAACAACACGCTCAGCTTCCGCTACGGCTACCTGGACAGCGAGCATATCGTGACCGGCGTCGGCGCCTTCAATTTGCCGAACACAACAATCGGAAACATCGCATATCCGAGTAGTGGCTATGGCTCGTCGGACGTAGAACACAGTTTCCAGGCGGTCGACACAGCAGTGATCAGCCCGAAAGCGATCAATGAAACCCGTTTCCAGTTCGAGCGGGAAACACTCACCGAGGACAGCCAAAGCGACGCTCCGAAGTTATCGGTCTCGCAATCATTCAATTCGGGCGGATCCGGCTACAGCGCGCCAACTTTTGGCAATAGTTACGATCTGCAAACCAGCTACGAGTTACAGAACTACACGTCGCTTACTTGGGGCGCACATACGACCAAGTTGGGCATCCGCATCAGAGCAGACGACCTGAGCGATTCAAGTCCGAAGGGATTCAACGGCACCTACTTCTTTCTCGGTGGAACATTTCCGGTACTCGGGCCCGACCTTAGCTTGACCGGTCAAACAGCGCAAATTACTTCGATCCAGCAGTATCTGGCGACTGTGCAGCTGCTGCAAAGCGGATTACCGAGTCAGGTTGTTACGCAGAACTATCATTACGGGCCTTCCAAATACACCGTCAACGCGGGCAACCCGTATCTCAGCTTTTATCAGCTCGACTTCGGTCCGTTCGTCCAGGATGAGTGGCGGGTTCGGCCGAACTTTACGCTCAGTCTCGGCTTGCGCTGGGAATCGCAGAACAATATCAACGACAAGAACGACTGGGCGCCGCGAGTGGGCTTTGCCTGGTCGCCGAAGGGAAGCGGCCGCAACAGCCGTCCGAAGATGGTGATTCGAGGCGGCTGGGGTTATTTCTACGACCGGTTTGCTATTACAAACGTTGAGACAGCTTACCGGTACAGCCAATTGCAGGGCGGCCAAACCGCATTCACGCTGAATGACCCAATCAATTACAACGCACAGTTCAACACTCCGGTGCCGGCTAACGAGTTGGCAGTCCCTGCCAGCAACACCGCTCAGCGGTACCAAATCGATCAAACGCTCAAGGCGCCGCGCCTGATGCAGGCGGCCGTTTCCTTTGAACGGCAGCTGCTGAGCCGAACGACACTCAACGCGAGCTTTGTTCAGTCGCGCGGCACACACGAATTACGAACGGTGGACATCAATGCGCCGCTTCCAACGCCCGGCCTGCTTCCACCCGGAGCACGCGGGTCGAACTCTGCCGCACTCAGGCCCTATGGCGACGTTGGCGACATCTACAACTTTGAATCGGACGGCATTTTCAAACAGACGCAGGTGATCGTCGGCGTGAACAGTCAGATTGGGAAACGCTTCACACTCTTCAGCCGCTACTCCTATTCGAACGCGCACAGCGACACGGACGGCATCTCGACCTTGCCAGCGGATCCATACAACTTTGCGGCGGACTGGGGCCGCTCGGTGTTGAGTGTGGAG
Source organism: Terriglobia bacterium (assembly GCA_963737005.1). Lineage (GTDB taxonomy): Bacteria > Acidobacteriota > Terriglobia > Bryobacterales > Bryobacteraceae > Bog-105. Next base: position 254,104 of record CAVTRD010000002.1, read on the forward strand.
CATAGTCTGTTTATGGGCGGGTCACTGTCCACGCGCTGGGGCTTGCGGTTCTCTCCCTTCTTGGTGGCGCATAGCGGCACACCTTACAACATCACAACTGGGACGGATTTGTACCTGCAGGGAACGGGCACGCCAACAGCGCGGCCACAAGTGGTTGATTACGTGACGCCGTACGCGTCGCCGTTTGGATATCTGAATCCGAATCCGGTTGTGACTGCGCCGGGCACATCGAACATGATTGAGCGTAATGCAGCGACATCGCCTGGTTTCGTCGGCTTGAATCTGCGTGTGAGTAAGACGTGGGGTTTCGGACCGACGAAGTTCGCCGGCCCATCCGGCGGCGCCCGGGCGGGCGGAGGTGGCGGTCGAGGCGGTGGCTTTGGCGGCGGTCCGGGCGGTGGACCGGGTGAGAGCTCGGAGCATCGTTACAACCTGACCCTCGGGGTCAACGCGCGCAATATTCTCAACCATGAGAATCTGAATACGCCGAATGGCGCTTTAACTTCACCGTACTTCCTGCAGTCGACCGGCATCACGGGCGGCTATGGCGCGGAAGCTACTGCGAGCAATCAGCGACGACTGGATATACAGCTGCGGTTTTCGTTCTAAGCGTCCGGATGAAGAAGCCGGATCAGCCAAAAAATCAGGCCTGACACGACGGCGGCGGCCGGAATCGTCAACACCCAAGCAACGACGATATTGCCGGCGACATTCCAGCGGACAGCGCGAACTCGTTGGATGGATCCGACCCCGGCGATGGAGCCAGCTACGACATGAGTGGTGGAGACGGGCAGCTTCAATGCCGTAGCAAGCAGGATGGAGATAGCTGCACCGGTTTCGGCGCAGAATCCGCTCCGCGGTTTGAGGCGAGTGAGTCTGGTGCCGACGGTGCGGACGACGCGCCATCCGCCAGTCAGGGTTCCTAATCCCATTGCGGCGGCGGAGGCGAGGATGACCCAACCGGGCACATGGAAGCTGCGTTGGAAACCGCCCGCGACCAGGACGGCAGTGATGATGCCCATCGTTTTCTGAGCGTCATTTGTGCCGTGCGCACAGCTGAGGAGCGAGGCCGAAACGAGCTGCGCATGCCGGAAGAAGCGGTCGAGGCGGCCGGGGGAGTAGCCGCGGAATATCCAGTAGACCGCGACCATGAGCAGATACCCGAGAACGAGACCGATGAGCGGAGCCAAGACGATGAATAAAAGCGTACTCGGCCACTTGCCGACGATGAGTGCACCGAAGCCGGCTTTTGCCACAGCAGCACCGGCATAGCCGCCGATCAAAGCGTGTGAAGAACTGACAGGCAGAGCAAGGAACCAAGTCAGGAGATTCCAGGCTACCGCGCCAACCAAACCGGCGAGGATGACGTATGGCGTCACGATCCTGGTGTTTACAAATCCTCCGCCGATGGTCGCAGCGACTCCGGTTCCGAGCAGGAAGGCAGCCAGGAAATTGAACACAGCAGCCAAAGTGACGGCCGCGGCGGGCGTTAGAACGCGGGTGGCAACCACGGTCGCAATGGAGTTTGCGGCGTCGTGAAACCCGTTCACGAAATCGAAAACCAGAGCAATCAGGACGATCAGAATAACCAGAGCTAAAGGAGACATGGTCAGCTGTTTTTCACAGCTACGTTCTGGATGACGTCTGCCACATCTTCACAGCGATCAGTTGTCTGCTCGAGCTTTTCGACAATTTCCTTTTGCTTGATGAGAGTGATCGGGTCCGTGTTCGAGCTGAACAGCTTAGCGACAAGGGTTCGCTCGATGGCGTCGGCTTCATTCTCGAGCCGGTTTACCTCGATGCAATCCTCGAGAACAGACCTTTTCTCGTGAAGCGCTTGCAGAGCTCGGGATAATGCCTGGCTTGCGCTATCTATGATCTCGCTGAGACGCAGCGCAGCTTCAGGAATGGGGTCAAGCCGATAGGCCACGATGCGGAAGGTGACGTCTTCGATTTCATCGACGACATTATCGAGACTGGTGGCAAGTGTCTGAATGTCCTCCGGGTCTATGGGCGTGATGAAGGTGGTCTGCAACCGGCGGAAGATGAGGTGGATCACTTCGTCTGCTGAGCGCTCGAGTGCCTCCATCCGTTTAGAAATTTCGCAGATGCCTTCGTAACCGCCTTGCAAGCCGGTACGAAGAAGGCTGGCTGCCTGGCAAAGGATTTGCATGTGCTGCATGAACAGCTCGAAAAACTTTTCATCTCGTGGAAGCAGATTCATAACAAGCGGATAACAGGCAGAATATCGCGGCCGAACTGATTGAGTTACAGGTCATTGTTGTAGGCTTCGAATATGCGAAGTTCTCTTCTGCTGTTCCTGGTTGCCGGAGGAATGCTGCAAGCTGCCGATGCGGGCAACGGGTGGAAGCAGCTGTTCGATGGAAAAGATTTGAGCGGCTGGACACATGTGGGGCCGGGCGGGCTGAAGGTCGAAGACGGATTGCTGCGGACCTTTGGCGGCATGGGTTTGACCTACTGGAACGCAGGGCCGGTAGGCGACTGTGTGATCCGGGTAGTTTACAAGATGCGTGATGCGAACGACAACTCCGGCGTGTTTATTCGGATACCGACTGCGCCGACCGAGCCATGGATGCCTGTCAACAAGGGCTACGAAGTGCAGATCGACAACCATCCAGAGAGCGGCGGGGAAGATGAGTATCACGTGACCGGAACGCTCTACTCGTTGACGAAGCCGCTGGCGAAACCGGGAAAGCCGGGACCGCAGTGGAACACGATGGAGATCACGCTCGATGGTCCGCATACCATCGTGACGGTGAACGGCGAGAAGGTGACGGACTACACGGAAGGCAATCCGGTGCCGCCGAAGAAGCTCAGTTTCGAGCCAGAGCGCGGGCGACGTCCGGATAAGGGTTACTTCGGACTGCAGAACCATAGCGACAACGACATTGTTTTCTTCAAAGAAGTGGCCATGAGGCCGCTGAAGACAGGTTCGTCGAGCGAGTAATTGCGAGCACCGGCAGTTTCGCAGCGCGGCTCCGGTCCGGCACTGGAGCGGGCGATGGGGCTCTTCCCTGCTCTTGCGGCAAACATGCTGCAGATGGTGGGAGTGGGGCCGTTTCTGACGATTCCGCTGATTCTGTCGACTATGCACGGGCCGCAAGCATTGGCAGGTTGGGTGCTCGGCGCGGTGATCGCGATGTGCGATGGGTTGGTGTGGGCGGAACTGGGCGCGGCCATGCCGGGGACCGGCGGCTCTTACGAATACTTGCAGCAGGCATTCGGGCCGCAATCGCTCGGACGCTTGATGGGCTTCCTGTTTTTGTGGCAGGTGATGCTGGCCGCACCTTTGACAGCAGCTTCGGGCGGCGTTGGGTTTGCCGATTACGCGCGCTATCTGTATCCCGCGATGACGGGCATCGAACATAAACTGCTGGCCGTGGCGGTGTGCCTGGCCGCGACGGTCTTGCTGTATCGAAACATTCGATCGATCGGCCGGATTTCGACGGTGCTTTGGGTCGGATTGATGCTGGCCATGGCGGTCATTATCTGGGGCGGCGCGTCCCACTTCGATGCGAAGCTGGCGTTCCAATTTCCGCCAGGCGCATTCCATCTTTCGCGGACGTTTCTGGTGGGATTGGGCGGTGCAACGCTGATCAGCATGTATGACTACAGCGGCTACTTCACCGTGTGTTTGATCGGCGGAGAGATCAAGGACCCTTCGCGAACGATACCGCGCAGTATCGTTTACTCGATTGCGATTCTGGCGGTGCTTTACATGGCAATGAGTCTTTCGATCATCGGCGTGATGCCGTGGCAGGAAGCGGCGGGCTCGCAGGCGATCATGTCGGATTTCATGCAGCGGATCTATGGTGTCAAGGCTGCGTCGGCGATGACGGTGCTGATTCTGTGGGTAGCGTTCGCATCGGTGTTCTGCGTCCTGCTGGGTTACACACGAGTGCCGTTTGCGGCCGCGGCGGAGGGGCGATTTTTTTCCGCATTTGCGCGCGTTCATCCAAGGCAAAATTTTCCGGCCTTCTCGGTGATTTTCATGGGCGTGCTTTCGGCGGCGGCGTGCCTGTTGAGTTTGGAGCAGCTCATCAAAGAGCTGATCATCTTGCAGATTTTGACGCAGTTTGCAGCGCAATGCGTGGCGGTGGTTTTGATACGGCGCGTACGGAAAGACATTGCGCGGCCGTTTTCGATGCCGCTGTATCCGTTACCGGTGATCGTGGCTTTGGGTGGGTGGCTGTACATCTTGGTTTCAAGCGAACTCCCGTACATTTTGATTGGGTGCGCGATGTTGGTAGTGGGCGTCGGGGCGTATCTGTGGAGAGCGAAACGGCTTGGGGAGTGGCCTTGGGGTGTGACGATGGCGGGTTAACGTCTGGGTTGAAGCGGTTAATCGGAGATTAAGAAGCGCGACGTTCTAAATCGACCTCGTCCCTCTCTCCGTTCATTGCAGGAAGACCACATGAGCGGAGATAATCGAAAATGCCGTCGTATAGATGCGGAGGGCGCGTGGGATCCGACGGATCGCCCTTAGGAACGAAGATGATCATGCCCTGCCGAGCTCTTGTCAGTAGGACCCGATAAGCATTCCTCAGGTAGAGTCGTCTGGACTCGTCATTAACGGACTGCCACTTTGTGCCTTTAAAAGACTGGTGGACCCACCGCGTACCGTCGTGGTGAAAATCAGCGTCCCAGCACACTCCGACCCAATCCAGTTCAAGGCCTTGGACCGCAAATTCGGTAGCCACATCTTCTAAATAGTAAGAGGATCTAACATCAGCGCTGCCGTTAAGGAACCAGTTCGCCGGGTCGATTTCCGCTTTGATGTGGATGCCCTCGGGCCGGAGACGTTGAGCCCCTGACGATGCGATCAATCCAAAACGCTCGGTTCCGCGGGCTCGCCCACGTAGCCAACCCCGCGCTGCCGCAAGATCCCGAGTCAAATAGATCGGATACCGGAATCTCATGTTTTGGTAGGCAGCTCGAGCCGCTTCCGAATCGTCATCGAGTATGTAGCCGATCAGCTTTGATAATGTTTCCGCCCGAAAGGAGCGCATGCAAACGGAGAGGTGAAGGTGCTCGTCTAAGCGAGCACGAGGCGATACCAGGAACTCCTTCACAGTGTCAGAGGAACCATACTCCGGGAGCAATATGCGTGATGAGACATGGACCTCCCAGTCTGGAAATCCCGTCTCAAGCGCCACGATCCATTCGGAGATACCAGCCTCCCCGGTGTTGATCTCTTGCCCGCCCCCGACAAGACACACGACAGTGCACCAATCGAGATGGCGATTCATTACGCTTACCAGGAATTCCGGCTCCGACATGTTGAAGTCTTGCTGACCTCGTTTGCGCTGCATGAAGGAGGCGGCCTGCTCCCGATTCCAGGCGCGTTGAGCTTCGTCAAAAACGACTACTTTCTCGATAGGGACATTGTCATTGCCGACGTACTCGTCTCGGAAGTGATGGATGTTCTGAATAAAGCTGCGCACCTCGCGCTGCGCAGCTTTCTTGGACACACCTTCGCGGTGAACCTTGTCGCGAGCAAGGGCTTCTCTGAGTACATCAACCAGTGGGCCGTTACCAGAGAGAAACACGGCGTGTTCATCACGATGTTCGTCGGAGCGTTGTGTCGCGATATTCAGCCCGGCCAAAGTCTTGCCTGATCCAGGGACGCCTGTCACAAAGCAGATCGCTTTCGTGCGTTTCTGGCGGGCTCGATCAATCGCCGCATTTACGTGCGCGCTCAGCTCGTTGAGGTTTTTTGCACTCGCATCCGATCGCGAGATGTCGTCGACACGGTGAGTTCTGTAAAGCGTTTGTGCCGCTTCCACAATAGTTGGCGTCGGTTTGTAGCCTTTGGCCATCCATTCGTCGACATCGAGGGTCGGGAAAGCTCGCAAATGACAAACGTGGTGGAGTAAATCTCCGAGTGCAACGGCGTTTGTCCCCAAAGGCGAAGCGACGAGATCTTCCGCAAACAGAATTTCCGAAATTGGCTGACATTCCGCGTTAGTCGAGACCAATACCGGAACGATCGGGACCGCATGGCTGCCTTCGTGAAAATTCTTGAGATCAAGTGCATAATCTTCGACTTGGTCGAAAGCGCTTAATGCATGCGCACTTGCGCCTATTTTGAACTCAATTACGAAGACGATGTTCATTAGCACTATAACGACGTCCGCGCGCTTACCCATTCGTGGGATGTAAAACTCGAGAAAAAGTCTCCCGTTCGACAGTGGCGAGAGTGCAGTCTTTAGAATCGAGATCTGTTGAAGCCAGGCCGAGCGTTGTTGCTGCTCCAGATCGTGATGGTGACCTGAGGCAAGCACACCGAGAATGTGCTCACGATCATCGCTCAGGAACTGAGATACAGGTGCGTGGTAGTAAGCCCTGACCGGCATTCGGATTGCTAAATTTGCTCCTGGTGCGATTTCGAACTAAAGCGGCTCAACCGAATATTGTCTGGTCCGACCAACAATGGTCTCAGCGGAATCGGTCGGGTTTCTTAAATAATGTCAAGCGCAGGAGACCATTCGCAGGGCGGAGCAGGCGAGGTTCTCAGCAATCAGATTGAGAACCGAACAGCTGAACAATGTTGAGCATCTTGCAAAAGCTTCATTGATAGCAAGGTAAAGCGCCTCTTCAGACGATGCCGAGTTTTTTCTGCATATCTTCGAGCGGGACGCCTTTGGTTTCAGGGAACACGAAGAGCACGACGAAGAACTGGAGGACCATCATGGCGGAAAAGAAGACGAAAGGTGCGCCACGGGACTGGCTGGCGATGAGCGGGAACTCGCGGGCGATGAGGGCGTTCATGAACCAGTGGGAGAAGCTGCCAAGGCTTTGACCTTTGGCTCGGACTTGGGTGGGGAAGACCTCGCTGATGAAGACCCAGATGACGGCGCCTTGCGAGAAGGAGAAGAAAGCGATGAAACCGACCAGGAGCCAGACCAGCAGGTTCTCATGACTGTTGCTGAGGAATACGGCCGCGACTCCGGCGAGACACACGGCACAGCCGACAGAGCCGATGAGCAGCAGCGTTTTGCGGCCGACTTTGTCGATGATCGACATAGCGATGATGACGGCGATGAGGTTGGTGAAGCCGATCGAGACGGCCTGCAGGTCACCCGAGACTTTGCTAAAGCCGGCGCGGGCGAAGATGTCGTTCAGGTAGTAGAGGATGGCGTTGATGCCGGAGAGCTGGTTGAATAAACCAATGGCGACGGCGAGGAAGATGGGGTAGCGATACTTCCATTGGTAAAGCGGCTCCTGGCCATGGCCGTGTTCGATGTCGATGGAATGAACGATATCGGCGAGCTCGCGATCCGGATCTTCTTCACCGATCAGAACGAGCACGGAGCGAGCTTCCTCGGTGCGCGCTTTCTGAGCGAGCCAGCGCGGGCTGCGCGGAATAGTGAAAAGCATGACGAAGAAAAAGAGCGCCGGGATGCCGGAGACACCGAGCATCCAGCGCCATTCGCTTGCGCCGAGATTGGCGAGCCCAATCAGGTAATTGGAGAGGTAGGCAACCAGGATGCCGGCAACTACATTGAACTGAAAGAAGCCAACGAGACGACCACGCAGTTTAGCCGGAGCAATTTCGGCGATGTACATGGGGCCGAGGACCGAAGAGCCACCGATCGCGAGACCGCCAATGAAGCGGAAGAAAACGAGCGAGTACCAATCCCAGGCGCTTGCGCAACCGAGGGCAGAGATGAGGTAGAGGACGGCTAGGCCGCGGAGACTATCGCGCCGGCCGAAGCGATCGCCGGGGATACCGGCGACGAGCGAGCCGACGACGGTACCGACGAGAGCGATGGCGACGGTCCAGCCGAGGGAGCTGGGTGTGAGCGCGAAGGTGCGGGTGAGACCAGCGGTGGTACCGGCAATGACGGCGGTATCGAAACCGAAGAGTAGACCGCCCAACGCGGCGACGATGGTGCTTCGAATGAGAACACCGGTAAGTTTCGTAGGACCGGCACCAGAATTGACGGCGCGTGCGCCGCGAACGTCACCGGTCACGCGCTTGCTCCGCTAATACGAGCGCGCCGAGAATGCCGGCACGACCGCCGAGCTGCGGCGGTTGGATGTAGCGATCGAGATGCTCGATCAGCTCCCGGTTCTGGACGTATCCATTCAATAGCTGTGCGAATTCTTTGCGAATCATAGTGAAGAGTTGCGCCTGCTGCATGACGCCACCGCCGAGCAGGATGCGCTGTGGGGAGAGCGTAACAGCAAGATTGTTCAGACCATAGGCGAGATACTGTGCTTCCAGCGCCCAGGCGGGATGTTGGGAAGGCAAGGTCATCGCGACGGCACCCCAGCGGGCCTGAATGGCGGGACCGGCTGCGAGTCCTTCCAGACAATCGCCGTGATACGGGCAGAGGCCATCGAAAGGATCGCGGGTGCGGTCGTGGGGAAGGCGCAGGTGGCCCATCTCGGGGTGGACAAGACCGTGGGCGAGTCTCCCAGCGACGAGCGCGCCGCCGCCGATGCCGGTGCCGATCGTCATATAGATGGCGTCAGAGAGATCACGTGCGGCACCCCAACGCGCTTCGCCGAGAAGCGCGGCGTTTACATCGGTATCGAACCCGATCGGAACCTTTAGTTCGCTGCCGATTGCGCCGACCAGATCGAAGTTCGCCCAGCCTACCTTCGGCGTTGACGTGATGCGGCCATAGGTGGGGGACGCGGAGTGTAGATCGATCGGACCGAACGAACCGATACCAATTCCGCTTAGAGAGACATTTGCGTCGCGGAAAAATTGGATGACTTGCGGGAGTGTGACATCGGGCGAGGAGGTTGGGAAGCTGGCGGTGCGCAGGTCTTCGGGCGAGGTACCGACGCCGCAAACGAATTTGGTCCCACCGGCCTCAATGCCACCGAACATGCATCTGAGTATATGCAAGCGGCGCTGGGAGAGCGGTCGAACGCGCCTGTTTGGGTACTACTTTACGAGGCGGTCGGGCGTTTGCGTGGCGAGTTTTCCGGATGATTAACGGTGAGGAACTCAAGTTCGGACTCGTGGGGGCGCGGTATGTCGTAAGGAGCGGCACTGGCGGGGGAAGGTTCGCTGGCGGACGAAGGAACAAAGCCAGCATCGGCGGTTTCGGCGGATGCGGGCGAGTGTTGAGGAACGAAGCCACGAGCTTTTTGGAGTTTGGTGAGAGCGGCAAGAGTGCGGAAGAAGGCGCGCTCGGCGGAGGCGAGAGAACGGGCGATTAAGGCGAGCAGGCCGGTGGTGAGCCAGTCGTTGAGGTTGTCGGGATGCCAGGCGCGAGCTTCGATTTCGCGGAAGCGGCGCATGCGCCAGAAGTGCTGGGCGAGTTCGTCGACCAGGATTTCTTCCGTGGTATGGGCGGGCTGGTGCTCCGAGCGGAGCGTGGCGCGTAAGCGGTCGAACTCGGCAGCACATTCGCCGGGGAGGATCAGTTGTTTGGAATAGAGGCCGTGCTGGAAGGCGTTTTGAGAAGAGCGCTGTTTACCGGCGGCGGTGCGCGGGCCGGTCGAGTGTTGGGCGTTAGCGCGGTTAATTTGGTTGCGGTCGGCTTCGGCTTGGGGCATAGCTGGCGGTTTGGAGAGTGGCAGCTGCTGTAGTGCCGAGCGGTTGCTTTTGGCCGCAATTGAGTGAAAAAACTACCGAAATCTTTTTTGCCCGTTGTGTGATCCCGGATAAGCAACCTTAAGGTTGCGCTTCTTGGCCTGCCTGATCTACACTGCTATATGCAACCCGGAGGTTGCCTATGCAAGATACGATAGAGAAACAAATTTCGATAGCTGCACCTGTGCGGCGGGTTTGGGAAGCGCTGACGGACTCGCGTCAATTCGGCGAGTGGTTTCGGGTAAAGCTGGAAGGGCCATTTGTGGCGGGGCAGGCCGTTGGGGGTCAGCTTACATTTCCCGGCTACGAGTATTTGCGGATGGACGCCGTAGTGAGGGCGATCGAGCCCACATCCTATTTCTCGTACACGTGGCATCCCTATGCGGTGAATCCGAAGGCGGATTACTCGCAGGAGACGCCGACCCTAGTCGAGTTTCGTTTACGAGAGAACGATGGAGGCACGTTGCTGGTCGTAACAGAGTCGGGGTTCGCGAAGCTGCCGCCGGAGCGTTACGAAGATGCGTTTCGAATGAACAGTCGCGGTTGGGAGCAGCAGCTGGAAAACATTCGGGTCTATGTCGGGAACACGGCGTAGCGGTTTAGAGGCGAAGGCGAACGTATTTGCCGCGCTGGGAGACGAAACGCGGCTAGCGCTGCTACAAAAGCTTGGCGGAGGGAAGCACTACTCGATCTCGCAGTTGGCAGAAGGGACGAAGCTGACGCGACAAGCAGTGACGAAACATCTGCGAGTGCTCGAGCGAGTTCGCGTGGTGCATGCCAGGCGGGCGGGCCGCGAAAGCCTGTTTGAGTTGGATCCGAAACCGATTCAGGAATTGACGGTGTATCTGGAGACAGTTTCGAAGCAGTGGGATGCGGCACTGGAGAGATTGAAGCGTTTCGTTGAGGAAGGAAAGGAAAGTTAATGCCGGACATCATGCATTTGATTCGGATCAGTGTGCCGCCGGAACACGTTTACGCAGCGCTCACAACAGCGGAAGGCATTCGGAACTGGTGGACTCGCGATGCCGACATCAGTGAGGCGGTGGGTGGCGAGGGTGAGTTTCGATTTGGGGCTTATGGCGGGGGCGAAGTCACGAAAGTGAAGATCGCCGAATTGAGGGCATCGAAGCGCGTGGTTTGGAAAGTGGTCTCTTCGTTTCGGCCAGAGTGGGAGGAGACTTCGATCGAGTTTGACCTGTGTGCGGAGCAAGGCGCCACCGCCGTTCGATTTGCGCACCGCGGATTCAACGAAGCGGACGACACTTACGCTCTTTGCACGACCGGTTGGGGCTACTATCTGGTGAGCCTGCAGCAATACTTGCAGGCGGGACATGGTGCGCCTAGTCCGGTCATTGATTTTGCGCGAATGCTGGCGTGACTGCGATGGCGCCTTTGCCCCAGACAGTTTGACGGCCGACGCCGGTCCATTGGGCGAGGTGCAAGAAGGGAATAAATTCCGTAACTGGGCCTTCGTACTCGGCTTCACCGATGAAGCCTCCGAGAGAGTGGCTTTGGCCGGTTCTGGTGCTGCGCCGGTATGTTTCGACATGGGTGATCTGGCAGCGCGTGATCTGGATGTGGGTGGCGCGCTGACCGAAGGCGTGGAAGTCGATGGGGAGCGGTCCATCGCCGTAGAATTGGCGGAGTGTGCTGATACGGTCGCGAATACGGGCGGCGAGCACGGTGAAGTCTGGCGCCGCGGCGAGCCCGTGATCGCTTTTCAGTTCTGTAGGCGTAAGGAACCGGATGTGCACGCGCGATACGGGGGCGGACGCGGCAGCCAACTCGAACTCGATGGGCGGCAAGTCGGGCGGTGCTTCGAGAGGAAGGCGTTCCTGGAATTGGGTGACCTGGAGAAGCTCGACTTTGCGGCGCTCGGGCCCTAAGCCTTGCTGCGCGAGTAGGGCGAAGCTGCGCAGCAGGTATGTGAGCGCGGCCGAATCATCACCGAAGAGATTAAGGTCGAAATGAAATCGATCACCGGGCGCGAAGGTGCAACCATCGAGATGCGAAGCACGGAAAACAAAAGGGCGCGGTAAATCGGCCAGACCGCTAGGCGCTTGCGCGAGGGCTGATGGCTGGAAGAAGCACGCGTAGGGGCAGGTGGCGCGATGCGGGCAGGCCTTAGCGTCGCAGCAATCCGGCGAACAAGCGAGGCGGCGGAAGATCGTTCCGAAAGCGCCGCGTAGGGTGTTGGCCGAATGACCGGGGGCAAAGTGAATCGGCTCCCGCGCGACGAAGGAAAAACGCAGCGGCCGGAAGCGGAAGAGCAAATTTCATTTTATAGAGGGCAGGGGTTGCCTCCAGGGGCGATGCAGCAGGACAGGCGTTTACTCGAGACGAATGGGCAGGCGTAGAGTGCGCCACCTTCGGTCCACAAAGCGTTTGGCTCGCGAGGCATTTTCATCGGCGATTGCTGACCTAGGTCGCGATCGAACATTTCGCCGTAGTTGCCTACTGCTTTAATGACGCGCGTTCCCCAGAAATCATCGGGCGTGACCGCTTGTCCGATGCCGGTATCCCAGCCGAGGAGAAGGCGGACGGCAGTGCTGTCTGACTGTTTCATGACGTCAAGATTGGCCGTGGTGACTCCGTTTTCCTCGGCCTGAATCAGGACTTGAGTGGTCCAGGCGAGGATAGCCGGTAATGGCGCATCGCCTTTCGCATAAGCGGGCGCGAGCGGATCGATAGAGATGAGATCACCAAGGGGTCGAAGTCTTTGACGCGGCTTTTGAAGAGGGCGCGAGTGAAGGCGAGGTGGGTGATATCGCCGGCAAGCGCGGAGCAGGCACCGGTCACAAAGGCAGCAGCCATTTCACCTTCTTCCTGAAAGGGAGACGGAACGAAATCGATCTCTTCCCGTGCCACCCAGGCGTGGAGATTTTCTTCAACTTCGGTTTCGGAGAGGAAGCAGATCTTTTTTCCGCTCAGCTGCTTCCCGTGGGTGAGGTGGAGACTGACGGGAACGAGGAAGCCGTGGCCATCGAGGAGAATTGCCGGTGCAAAGGCGACGGCGCTGTTGACGGAAGCGTTGGAGAAGTCGGGCGTGACGGTTGGCACAAACGCGACCTCTCCGGCCCTGAGCGCTGCAAGCCCGCTTGCTTGATCGGGGTAGGCGGTGAGAGTGAAACGCGCTCCATCGCCCAATATAGCGACGGCTACTGCTTTGCAGAAATCAGCATCGAAGGCGGCGCAGTTGCCGTGCGCGTCGAGCTTAGTGTAATCGGGTTCCTCCCGGATGAGGCCGCAACTGAGAACGCGTGTGCTCTTAACTTTGTCGAGCATGGAGGCGGCGTTCGCGAGAGAAACACACGCGAGAAAGAGGGCAAGCTCTAGAACATTGCGAGACATATTTACTTTGTGAATACTGGCGAAGAAAAAGGGGGATCAGAACACCTGATCCCATCCATGAGTTTTGCTGCAACGCCTGTCTTTAGGAGTCCAATTGCCGGACGCGGGTATGCCGGGGTTGGTATCGGGTCGCGGGCGCGGCAGCCATTACCGCCGAAGTGGGGCAGCTTTGTGACCAGCGCTTTCGGAATCATGGCGTACTCGCCGGGCAAGATCGGATCGAGGCCGAGCAGACGATTGTTGTCAAAGCCAGAGAGCAGGTCTCCCACGCCGGCTACTTTCGCATCGGCGGGTCCGAGATTGGGTTGTCCGAAGAGCTTCTCACCTTCTTTGCGGGCATTAGCCTCGTCAGGCAGATCAGCGAGAGGCGTGAGTCCGTGCAGCTCATTGATGAATTTGATGATTGAGCTATGTTCCGCGCGCTCGTGCGAGATCGCGTGGACCGAGGAGAAAGGCGAGATCAGGATAGCCGGGATGCGCGGCACCTGATCGAGCGGATTTTTCTCCGGGTCGTAGGAGCGGACGACGGGCGAGGTGCGGTCACAGAGGCCGTCAGTTTCATCGTAGGTGATGAAGATAGCGCTTTCTTTCCAGTAAGGGCTACTGGCGATCGCGTTGATCTCATTGGCGAGCAGTGCTTCGCTGATTTGTGCGTCGGAGTAGCCGGGATGATGGGGAAACGGCGTGCTTTGACATCGGCATAGAAGTCACCAAACCCACGTAGATGCTTACTTACTTCGGGGTTGTGCGAAATGTAGCCGAAGTGTTGAGGACCGTTATGGTGAGCAATGTAGTCGCTGTTGGTGGCAGGTCCTTTGCCATCGGTGGGCTCGTGATTGTAGCCCTGCTGATACCAGCCCCAATGAACTGGGTTGACGTTGTCGGTGGCAATCTTGTGGATATCGCTTTGGACATCAACGAGGTCGAAAGCCGGATTGTAATCCGCTTCTGTGGTGGTCTGAATATCCATCCCCATGAATGAGAGCGGAAGACTGGCAAACGTTAAATTGGCAGCGGGATCACTCGTGCGACCCGGCTCAGGTTGCTGGGGGTTGCTGAAGAGATCGAGAGAAGAACCCCAGTAGGGATCGGGATCGGAGACAACGGGCAGGGCTTGATTAGTCTTTGTGATGTCGCTTCCAAGCTGTGGATGCTTGACCCATTGAGTTTCGCCCGATTAACCGGCAATCACCGCGATGGCGTTGGGAGTAGAAGGGCCGATAACAGTATCGAAGAAGTTGTCATAAAGAACGAAGCGATCGGCGTAGTTCCAGAGGAACGGAATGGTGTCGCAATCGATATGCGCCAGGACGAGCTCGCCGAACTGCTCGCGCTCAAGCGAGGGAGTTTTGGAAGGCTTACCATTCTTGACGGTCACGCCTTCTTCATCGAGCGAATACTGATCATTGCGAGCGACGCCATCAGCACCGACATCGAGCTTGCGATCCATACCGGTATGAGAGTGATCGACTGAAGCGGTGTCGGCGGGATAGAGCGGAACCGTGTTGCCAGCCTGGTCGGTGATGGTGGTTGGGATTTTGAAAGGAGTGATGGTCGTGACGTGACCGGCGGTATCGACGAAAGGCCGGTAGAAACCCGGGGTCTGGTCTGGTCCGGCGGTTGCGAGTAGAGGCCGGACCGCACCGGGGTAAGTGCCAAAGTGAAAGTCAAAGGAGCGATTCTCCTGGAAGAGAACAAATACGTACTTGACCTTTTGGCGCAACAGGTTGAGCTTTTGCGCCCGAGAGAGGGAGGCCTCTTTCTCGACGTCGATTACATAACGAGCGACAGTTTCGCTCGATTTTGGCCCTACTTCTTTCTCTACTGAACTTGCGCGCCACAGGCCGTGATGGGCTGCAGCGCAATGGTGGCGGCAGCGAGGGATGCACACAAAGACTTTTTCCACCTACTACTCTTCAAACACGATCCTCCTGGATCAGAGGATTACAGACACATGTTACAAAGGAATCAATTTCAAATGGACACAATGGGGAATGGTGTGCATAGGTGACACGGGAACCTACTAAGTAACTCCCGCTCGTGTTGTTTTAGCTTTGCTAAATAGGCTGTTTCAGATGTTAGTCGAGTAAGTCAATCCAAAACGATTTAAGCTTCGCTTCATGATTAATCCTCTGATAGATGAAACAGAATGGCTGGATGTACTTGGAGGAGTAAATCTCTGGGCACCACCGGACGCGCCGATGCTGGTTATTGCTCCTCATCCAGATGACGAGACGCTCGGAGCGGGCGGATTGATTGCGGCGGAGCGGTCGCGCGGCGTGGATGTGACGGTAGCGGCAGTGACCGATGGCGAGAATGCGTATACAGGAGTTCCGGACCTGGCTGAACGCCGGCGGAGAGAGCAGCTTTGTGCGTTGAGGCATCTCGGGGTCGAGAACGAGAAAGTCTTTCGTTTCGATTTGCCAGATGGCGGGGTTGAGTCACGCGAGGAAGAATTGCTGGAACGATTGCTACCGCTTGTTTCCGAGGCGACGCATGTGGTGGCTCCTTGGGAATGGGACTTTCATGCTGACCATAAGGCGTGTGGGCGAGCAGCGAAAAGAGCGGCCAACATGCGAGGCGCCTCACTGACTTGGTATTTTTTTTGGACCTGGCACTTTGGCGAAGTGAAACAGCTTGCCGGTCTTGCGCTTCGCCGGTTTGCATTGACGCCGGAGTTGTTGCACTTGAAGGCGAAAGCACTTTCCTGTCACCGGACGCAACTGGTGAGGGAGGACGGGGGTGCGGAGGCGGTGCTACCTGGGCGACTGCTGGGCCCGGCGCGGCGCCCGTTTGAGATCTTCGCGGCTGCGTGAAGGCAGACACGAGACGCCAGCAGCTGTGCTTCGCCTTGTCAAAGGGAGTAGCAAGCTATGGTTTTCCGTTGGCAAAAGCGGGAACGTTCCCGGTGAGTTTGCGTGAAAGAAATTCGCGCATCACGTTTACGGCTGCTCCGCCGGCGAGGATGATGAAGCCGTTTCGAATGGTGAGGCTGGCACGCCGGTCCTGTGGGGAGCGATAGAGGTTGGAGAGGCCGGCCGCAGTGAAGCTACCGAGCATATGCGAGTAATTTGGCTGCAACTCTCCGTTGTCTCCGCGGCAAATTACGCTCGATACGATGGCGTAGAGTAACCGGGAGCGGGTAGTGCCTGAGCCTTGATAGAAGTAGCGTGGATCCTGATGCAAGAGCGACGGGAAGATCGCACTGCTCAGAAATCGCCCAGTGACCGCATCGGCATAGGAACCGCCATATCGCTTGGCGTAGCCCTCGAATTCCTGGCCGTATCCGGGGAAGGTTTTGTGAGCTTGCTCCACTCCCGCGACTCCGGCGGTAAAGAGAAAAGTTGCCGGATCGGTAACCGTACGGAGCGCCATGCGGTACTTCAACTTCGTTGTCATGGGCGCAGCGTTCCAGATGTAGCTCGTGTAGTAGTTCGGCAAGATGCCAATGATGCGCTGCGTCTCCTCTTGTTTGACCTGCGCCTCCGCCACCTCAGCCAGGGTTGCATTCACGCTGACGATCGTGGTTTTGGTGCCGACGCGCAGGTCGGTGGTGGGCATTTGGTTTTGTTCGCTTGCGCTTAAGACGATGGGCGGCGAGGTAAAAGGCTCAAGACCAGGAATATTGACATTCACACGATAGGTACCGGCCGGTAAAGCGGCGAATGTGAAGACGCCGTTCGGGTCGGCGTCGACGGCACGTTTAATAGAGTTTTCCTGGCCGACGAGCATGACGTGGACGCCACCGAGCACAACTCCGTGTGCATCGCGAACGGTACCGGAGATGCTGGCCACCGATGGGGGTGGAAGAGCGCCGGCGGAGGGCTGCTGCGCGACGGCGGCCAAGGGAGCGAAAAGGAGAAGCAACACTCTAACGAGTGTGCGCGGTCGATTTTCTATCCAACTTCGATCCCTCTTAACGATATCGGCGGCCGAACCGTTGACGGCCAACTGCGTGATATGACTCATCAGCTAAAGGCAGCGCGGCTGAGGTGACAGCATTCGAGTACATTTGTCAGGTACACCTATTATCGCGGTCCGGGGGCCCACGTCGGGAATTATGCGCGCCGATTCTGAAAAATCCAGGAAAGGGGATCGAAGGACCGCGTTCCGAGAGGCGAAGGATTTATTCGGTCGAGGAGATTACGGGCCGTGGCTGATCGATACGAGAGTGAGGCGCAACGAACTGATTCAGCAGTTCGATTACACGCTGATATAAGCGGTTGCGCACTTCGAAGCGCTCGGAAGCTCGGGTAACATAGCGCACGATGATATCGAGGCCATAGATTCCCGGGCGCATGTCGATCGAAGAAGCGGCCGTGAACTGACCCAGACCCTTTCGTTTTGTGACGCGCTTCCATTCCTGCTCGGCCATCTGCGCGTCGTGCTCGGTATAGTCGAGCACCGCTTTGTGAATGAGTTCGATGACGTGGTATGTGTTTTCGGCCGGAGCGATGGTGAGCGTGATTTCGTCCCACATCCATTGCCCGGTGGTCGAGAAATTGAAGTATTGGCCTTTAACGGCGAAGCTGTTCATGAGGGTGACGCGTCGGCCAGTGGGGTGACCTTTATCGGTCCAGTTGCCGGTTTCGAGCATGACGGTGCGGAAGAGTCCGGTTTCGATGACCTCGCCGCTGATGCCATTGATCTCCACCCAATCGCCGACCCGGATGCCGTTCTTGCCCATGAGAATAAACCAGCCAAGGAAAGAGAGGATGAAATCCTGCAAGACGACCGTAAGGCCGGCGGTGGTGAAGCCGATGATGGTGGGCATTTGGTTGGGGACACCAAAGACGACTAGCAAGATCAGCACGAGACCGAAGATCTGCAGGGCGAGCCGAGCCATAGTGCGGAAGGTCTGCAGGCGGCGGCGGTCGTGCGCGGAACGCTCAATCAGGAGCCGGGCTAGCGCGTCGAACAGAACAAGGCTAAGGAGTATGACCGCAATAATGGCGATTGACTGCAGCAACAGGTGAACCAGGATCCGCCGCTGCCCCGAGACCTGGGTTGACCACTTGCGGTAAACGGCGGCGAGCTGCTGGGTAGTTTGGATGCGATCGTCATCGATGCTAAGGAGCTGACGAAGAGCGGCCCGGCTGTTGATGGAAGCGACTTCAAGAGCTGTGTCGGGCTCGGGAGCGGATGTGCTGGTGAGGCCGGCTTGTGCGGGAGCGCCCGCTGGGACGGCGACAGAGGGAGCGTTAGCGGCGGCCTCGAGCCGATTGTGCTCGGCAAGGAGTGCGGCGGCCTCAGATTGCGATTGTCCGAAAGCCTGCTCGATCAATCTCTGGCGGCCGATGGCCGCGAACCACGCGGCGAGGAGCTTCGCGAGGCTGCCGTACTGCTGGGCGGAATCAATCGCAAGCGGGCTCTGTCTGGCTGACTCGGTATCGTGTTTGCGCATCTCAGCTTCATGCGCGGCGAGCTCCTGCTGAATAGCATTTCGCCGATCGCCGACTGCGCGCGCGAAATCCTGCTGGGCATCGGTCAATTCATCGGAATCGAGGCCGAGTTGTGCTTTAGCGACGTCAAGAAGGCCAGGAATCGAGGCGGCGGTGGTGCCTCGGGCATCCTCCCTGGTGAGAGTTTGAACGCGGGCTTGATCGTCTTTTACGAGCTGCCCGAGCTGTTGGATTCTCTGCTGCAATTGCCGAGCATTCGCATTAAGGATGGGGCGGACATTGGCGGCCTGGCGCAGGGCGGCGGCGAAGGCCTGATCGATCTCATGGTCAGCCAAATGCTCGGCCTCGCGCGCGTAGTGCATTTCCTCTGCCGTGGCGGCTAGATGTGCGAGCGCCTCGGCGTTCTCCCACGGAAGAAGATCGACAACGGTGGAGGCGGCGGGCCGAGTGCGACCTTTCGCCAGGGGCAAATCGGACATGGCATCCCGCGTGATCCAGAAGAACACAAGGAGAGCAATGAGGGAGGCGAGCAGGAGTGCGATCGCGATCATCCTTCCTGTGCCGAAGACGCGATCGCGAGGAAGGGCGGCCGGATCAGGTGCGGGTGGATCGGGTCCGGCCAAGTTACTTGCCATTGGTTCATTGTCACCTCGCACGCGGTATTTGGGAAAGATAGATTAGAAATGTGGCCAGGCAATCAGGCTGGGGCTGAGGAAAGCGGGTTGTTGATGTCGAAGATTCTGGATGAAGTTCTTGATGCAAACAGATCGTACGCGGAGACGTTCGGGGAAAAGTCGAAACTCGCGATGCCGCCCGCGCGGCAATTGGCGATTTTGACCTGCATGGATGCGCGGCTTGATCCAGCCAAGTTTGCGGGACTGGCGGAAGGGGATGCGCATATCATCCGCAATGCAGGAGGAAGGGCGAGCGAAGATGCGATTCGTTCACTCGTGATTTCGTACAAGCTGCTTGGCACGAAAGAGTGGTTCGTTATTCATCACACCGACTGCGGGATGCTTACCTTCACGAACGACATCATGCGCGATCTGCTGGCGAAGAGCCTTGAGACGGCCCGCATTCAGGAAGGACACTGGCTCGACGTTGGCGCGGGCGGCGGATCGGCGGCGGGCGAGTATATCGAGTGGCTCACGATTCGAGACTTGAAGCAGAGCGTAGTGACGGATGTAACCAGGATTCGCACGCATCCGCTAGTCCCGCTGACCATTCCAATTTATGGATACGTCTACGACGTGACGAACGGGATGCTGGTGGAGGTGCCGGAGGCAACGGAGGCTGGGGCAGCTGATGCTCAGGCGCGCGGGGTGCGAAATTAAGCGTTGGGCTGGTTTTGCGTGCGTCAGATGCTGCCGAGGCCGGGGCGGCTTACCGGCTCAGCGGAGGGTTGGCAGCTTTCGTAGTTGCGGAAGAGTTGTTCGAAGACGGAGTCCCAGGCTTGTTTACTGGCGTAGGAGCGGGCGGCTTCGCTCATATGGCGGTGGAGAATGCGATCGTTCAGGACGCGATTCGCCGAGCTGATGAAATCCCAATCGGATGCAGCGATGAAGCCGGTGTGACCGGACTTAATGAGAGATTTCGGGCCGCCTTCGGCGGTGACAACGGCGGGGACGCCGGAAGCGAGCGCTTCGAGGATGACGTTGCCGAAGGTATCGGTGCGTGAAGGGAAAACGAAGAGGTCCATGTTGGCGTAGACTTCGGCAAGCCGTTCGCCTCGCAAGACACCCGTGAAGATGGCGTTGGGTACATGCTCGCGGAGCCAGGACTCTTCCCTGCCCTCGCCGACGATGACGATTTCGCAGGGTTGTGGGGTGAGCATTTTGAGCGCGTTCATCAGGTCGGCGAGGAAACGCACATTTTTCTCGGCGGTGAGACGGCCGACGTAGCCGAGGCGGAAAGCGTGGGAGAGACGGTTGCGGCGGGCAGGGGTAAAGAGCTGGGTATCGACGCCGCGCTTCATGAGAAAAACAGGCCGGCCACCAGTGAGACTGCCGAGCATTCGAACAAGCTCCTGGTTCGACGCGAGCGCGACCGCGGCTTTGCGATAGAGCCAGGCGAGTACGCGCATGCCGAAGCGCTGTGCCCAGAGGCCGAGACGACGACTATTCTCGGCCCAAGGAAATGGACGGCGCGTTCCAGCCGACGTCCGGCGTAATCGTGAAGGCTGGTGTGCCACGAGATGACCAGCGGAAGCCCGAGCCGACGTGCGAGGTAGTAACCGAGCGTTCCCATGTCGCCAGGGCCAGTGACATGGATGAGATCGGCAATGAATTTTTCTATTTCGGCCTGTACCTTGCGGGCATAGCGGAAGAGAAAAGGGTCGTAATCGAGGTGCGCGTCGAGTTGGAGGATGGTGACTGCGGCGTCCTCGACCCTTTCCGCGCTGGGGCCGCAGTGGACGCTGAGGAAAGGTATCTGACGGGTGCGCGCGAACGCTTCAAGGTGACGGCTGGTGTGTGCGACGCCGTTCACCTCGTGAAATGTGTCGGGCAAAAAAGCGGCGCGGAGGACGCGTGTCAAATGGACGCCTCGGAATCGGACCAAATGGCTTTCGACCAGACTGTCGAGCGATCCTCGAGAGCCAAACGCAACGCGCCCTGCACTCCGCGCCGTTCGAGAAAGCGCATGACACTGAGGAAGTGTTGAACGACGCGCGGCCCGCCGTCTTGCCAGATTTCGGAGAGCGGCACGTTTGTGCGGCTGACGGGATCGCGATAGAAGACCCGGTCGCTCCAGAGGCGGCGACCCTCGATGTTTTCAGGGTAGTCGCGCACGACGTCGATCATGGTCTGGAGAACACGAGCCTTTAACGGCTCCCGATACTGGGGCATGAAGACGACGTGGCTTTGGCGGGCATAACGGATTTCTTCGACAAAGCCCGCGAATGAGACAGCGCGAGTCAAATTGAGAATGGCGTTGGGTTCACGGCCATGGCGGTCACCGCCGGAGATGACGGGCAGGTCCATCTTTCGGGCCAGAGCAATGACGTCTGCATTCTCTTTCCAGGAACGGAGACCGTTTAGCTCGACGGCGTGAATGTGTGGGCCGTGCTCCGTCAGAAGGGCGGTGAGGCTCTCGCGGTGCACCTCCGTGCCGACGCCTTTTTCGTCCCAGAGCGGATGATTGAGAACGACAAGCAGATCGGGAAAGGAGGTTAGTTTACTGAGGTACTCCGGGAGTGTTTCGGGCCTGGGGTCGGAGGTGAAGAGAGCTAGCTGAGTGTGCAGTTCACGGGCTTGATGGACGGGCAGGTTGTGGATGCCGAGGTGAAAGAAGGTGGGGCCGAACGGAACAGTCCACTCGATCGAGACCGGCGCGGCCTGGAAGCGGCCTAGTACGCGCAGCAAGAGCGAGGCGCGCAGGTCATCGTGATCGGTGAGGGAAACCAGAGCCGGGAGCTGAAAGCGAAGCTGAATCTGCTTTTCTTCGAGACGGTAAGCCTGGCGGGGTGCTAGGGGAGGGGTCCAGAAAGCTTGGCGAAAGTCGAACGGCCGCCCTTTCCTGAGGCTGTATTCGGCTTCCTGACGCCGGATAGCCTGACCGAGGTAAGGAAGCTTGGCCGTGTAGCGCGGCACCATATCCAGGCCTTCTTCAGAGAACATGGTATGGCTGTGCAGCGAAACACCTGCCCGAAACGGGCCGGCTGGAAAATGGCTGGTGCGGCGACGCGCCTCTTTCTCTCGTAGGAACTGGAAGGTA
This sequence comes from Terriglobia bacterium, assembly GCA_963737005.1. Classification (GTDB taxonomy): domain Bacteria; phylum Acidobacteriota; class Terriglobia; order Bryobacterales; family Bryobacteraceae; genus Bog-105. The sequence goes on from CAVTRD010000002.1 coordinate 276,148, forward strand.
TTTCGGGTTGTAACAGGCATTCGATTTCAACCTCGCCTCCACTTTGGGTGATTCAGGTTGCGGTTCCATTTGCGGCGAGTGAATTAGTCGTTAACAGAGGGGGCGCGAAACGTTTTTTGTGTAGCTCGGAGAAACCTTAGGCGTGGGCGGGCGGCTGGCGGATCATTCCTACCGGCTCCCCATTTTTGCAGGCGTGAAATCGTTGCTACAGTGGAGTGGTGTGTCAAGCACGGATGCTCTGATCGCTTCTTCGGGGAGTCGCGGAAGTTCAGACACGCTGGACAACGTTTCGCCGGTTGAGGAGATGTCGGCCGGTGAGCTTCGCGCACGGGTCCTTCAACTGGAAGAGTCCCTGCAGCGTCTGGAAGACCGTTTGGCGGTACACGAACGTGTCTTCTATGAGAACCCGATCCCGGCGATTGTCTATTCGGTTGAAGACCTAACGGTTTTGCGGGCGAATGACCGCGCACGAGAGCTCTACGGGTATCGCCTGGATGAAATATGTTCGCTGAACGTCCGGGATCTGTTTGCCGCCTCCGAGTTGCAGAAGCATCCCGACCTGGATGAGAGACTGCGGCAGCCACTTAATACAATTGCGCGGGTGGTGCATCATTCGGCAAACGGGCGGGAGATTGTTGTGAGCCTGGTATCGTTTGCATTCGAGATCAAAGGCGTGAATGCGCGCATTCTGATGATCGAGGACGAGACGGCCCGGCACAACACGGAAGAGGCGCTGCGGGCGAGCGAGGAACGGTACCGGGAACTCTTCGAGAACGCCAATGATGTGATTTTCCTGCATGACTTAAAAGGCAAGGTCATTGAGGTGAACCGGGCGGCCGAGCAATTGACCGGCTATTCGCGACTGGAAGTTCTCGGCAAAAATTTCGATGAGCTGATTGCGCCCGAGGCGCGCAGCGTGGTGCTCGATATTATTCGCGCGCACCTAGGAGGAAGCGCGCCGCAGCATTACGAATTACCGGTGCTGTCAAAAGACGGGAAGCTGCGCTTTCTCGAAGTGAGCACGCGCATCAATTACCGGCGCGGGCATGCAGTGGCGATTCAGGGCATCGGGCGCGATATCACGGAGCGCAAGCAGGCACAACAGCGCCTGCTCGAATCGTCGCGCGAGCTGCAGTTGAAGAATGAGGAACTGAGTACGGCGCTGCACCTGGCGCGGGAAGCGACTCAGCTTAAAGAACAGTTCCTGGCCAACACCTCGCACGAACTGCGAACGCCCATGAACGGCATCATGGGCATGATGAATCTGCTCAAGAGCACAGACCTGACGGATGATCAGCGGGATTACGCGGACGCAGTGGGCCAGTGCGCGAACGATTTGCTGACGATCATCAACGACCTGCTCGATCTTTCGCAAATCGAAGCAGGTCGGCTTTCGATAAACGAGGAGCCGGTAGAGGTGCGCGAGTGCCTGAAGAGCGTGGTGAAGCTGCTGCGGGTGCGGGCGGACGTGAAGGATCTCGCGCTCACTTACGAGGTGGATCGGAGCCTGCCGCAATACGTATGGGGAGACAGCGTGCGGTTTCGGCAGATTCTGACGAACCTGATTGCGAACGCTGTAAAGTTCACGCTGTCCGGGGGCGTGACGATCCGCCTGCTCCCGAACGAAAGCGGGAGCACGCTGTGCTGCGAGGTGGTCGATTCAGGCATTGGGGTGGAAGAGTCGGTACAGGAGCGGATATTCGAAGCGTTTTTCCAGGCTGACGGTACGACTCGGCGGCGCTTTGGAGGGACCGGTCTGGGGTTGGCGATCTGCAGGCAGTTGGTCGAGATCATGGGCGGCCATATCGGGATGTACAACAATCGCCCGTTACCCGGGGCAACGTTTTGGTTCGAGCTTCCGCTGCGACCGGCGAATCGGGCAGCGCAAGACTTCGCGGGGGAATGCGCCTGGTCTGAGCTGTCCGATTCAGCATCTTAATGCCGGGCGCGGATCTCACGTTTCTGATCGTAATGGCGGGCTTGGGGGCGATCGTTTGGGAACTGGCGCGCCCCGGCCTGATCGTTCCGGGAGTTCTGGGCGCAGGGGGGGTGGCGGCTGGGATTTACTTCGCTGGAAAACATACACCACAGTGGCCCGGCGTGGTTTGTCTCGGCTTGGCCGCGCTGCTGTTTTCGCTTGAGTTGCTTTGCGAGACCTACTCCCTTGCCGGCGTGTTCGGAACCGTTGCGTTTTTCTGCGGCTTCTACGGGCTATTCAGAAGGCCGGGAGGCGTTGACGCTTGGCTAGCGATTCCATTGTCGGCGGTCTTCGGGATTGCCGTGGTCTGGCTTGCCGGGCGCACGAGGCGGGCGCGTTTGAACAAACGGGCGGATGCCTGAGTACGGGCTACTGGGTCTAACGAGCCCTCTGGAACTTTCTCGACCCCAAAAACGTAGAGTGTTAGCAGGAGTGTTATGCGCCAATTCGCCGTCCTTACTTGCCTTCTGATGGCTGGTCCGTTTGCACTAATGGCATCGGTCGATCGGGAACTGCTCGCGCTCGTACCTCCGGAGACCAAGGCAATTGTGAGCATCGATGCGGCGCGCGCGCAGAGTTCAACGTTCGGACAATACCTGCTTCAACACATGCACCCCTTCGACGAACTGACGTCGGAGACGGGCTTTGATCCGCGGCAGGATTTACAGCATGTTGTGATCGCAAGCTCGGGCGGACCTGGCCGTTTCGTAGTCCTCGCGCGGGGTGTATTCGATGCGGATCGCATACGCACAGCGGCGAAGGCCAAAGGCGCGACGATCAGCAAATTTCACGGGCTCGAGATCATCACGGATAAGCACGGCGATCATGAGGCGGCGGCTGTCGCGTTTCCGTTAGCTGATGTGGCGATATTGGGCGATCTTGTGACGGTTCACACGATACTCGAGAACAGCAATGTTCCGTCGACCCTCGATGCGGCGCTTGCCGCGCAGGTAGCTGCTTACGGCGAAAAGAACGATGCCTGGTTTGCGGCGCTGCCGGGAACCGACGGTCTGGGGAAAGGGTTTGCACTGGGCGGCGATCAGGCGAAGACATTGCAGTCGATCATGCAGGCGGCGGGCGGGATTCACTATGGCGAGACGATCGACGTAACGCTGGAAGCAATCGCGCGCTCACCACAAGACGCTACTTCACTGGCAGACGTGATGCGTTTAGGCGCGAGCATGGTACAGATGCAGCGGCAGAAAGACCCTCGGGCGGCGGTGCTGGCCGGTGCACTTGACAACATGGAATTGAGAACGACCGGCGATCGCGTGCACCTTTCATTCTCATTGCCGGAGAAGACACTCGAGCAGCTTATTGAGCAGGGTCACGCCAGACCGGCTTCTCTCAAATCCAATACGCAGTAAGTGCGATCACGGCGCCGACGAGCGCCGATCCCACGCCCAACATGAAAAGCGGTTTTCGCTTGGTGAGGATGGCCAGCGAGGAAAAAACGATGGCCAGCTCGAGAAACACTTCGCCGAAATCGAAACGTGTAGCCAGCCGGCCGGTGTGGTTGCGTTCCTTCTCGTAATCGCGAGCCTTCTCCTGAATCTCAGCGCCCTGTTTGCGGTATTTGACGGCTTCGTCCGCGAAGCGCGACGTTGCCGCGGGATCTCCTTTCAGCGCAGCGAGACTGTCGTGACTGGTCTGGGCCAGGTAGCGGCGAATATCTTTGCCCTGATACAAGGCCCACTGATCGGAAGCGAGCTGCTGGTTTAGGACCGTATCCGTGTTGTAGTGCTGGGCCAGAACGGAGACGACAGCGAGCAGCGCGGCGATGATAGCCATGGTGCCGGCAACAATTTTGTCGAACGGCTCGTGAGCGTGGTGAACATGCTCTTCTAGTTCTTCGTGAACCGACATATTTATCGAGGTTAACTGTTCGAAACGGCGGATGGCTGATCGGCGTGCGCCAGCTTCGATACAGCGCGTACAAGCTTACGGTAGTTCAGCGCAGCCAAGCTTTCGAATGGGAACCACTCGCCATCGCGCCAGGAGGAATGGTACCACCGCGAAAAAACGGCTATTTCTTCGGTGCGGTCGCCATCGGAGTCGATGGAACTGAGAGCGCCGGCGAGCAACTCACGTATTTGCGTGTCGAGAGACTTGGGCCGCGAGCGGTCTTCGAGCAACTCGAGTGAGACGGGCGGCTGCCACAATCCGGCGATCATGGGCCAGAGGAGGAGGCGCCCGGCACCAGTCGAGCGAGTGAGGGCAATACCGTGAAAGGCTTTTGCATCGGCTACGACCGGGTCGCGCAATGCGGCGGTGGCCTTCATTTTCTCGAGACGCTTATGCATTTGCGCCGCTTGCTCAAACTCGTCCTGATCACAAGCGCGATCACGGGCAGAGGTGAGCAAAGCCATGGCGGCGCGACCGTTGCTTGCGAGAAAGTCTCCGACACGGCCGGCCTCGCCCCGGTACTCGGCCGCAGTCACAGCCCCCTGACACGGCCGCAAGCACTGATTCATTTCGCCATAGATGCAGCCGGGATGATCGGGGTGGGGCGCCAGAGTCTCGGTGCAGCGGCGGATCTGGAAGAGACTGAGCACTTCGTCCTCATACTGCTGCGCGGCTCCGCGGGCTGGAAACGGTCCCCAAAGGGCGGTGAACTTGGGATGAAAGCGATTGATCGTCTCGAGGCGCGGGTACGGATCTGCGCCGGTTAAGCCGACGAACCAAGGGATGCGTAGCTTCAAGAATCTCAGATACGTTTCCGGATGAATTTGTTTGGCGAGCCGGTAGAGGAGAAGGTTCAGTTCGAGGCGGGAACCGGTAGGCCAGCATTGGACCGAGTCGATTTTGCCGGCGAGGCTACCGGCGGGTGCAAGGAGGCGCTTCAGGCGACGGGCGAGGTTAGTCGACCAGCTAAGATGCAAAGGGAAACCGGCCGCGTAAAGCACATAGACTCCCGAGACGCGCTGGAGCGCTGCGAGTTGCTCGGTGAGACCCTCAGCAGTCGTGTTCAGCGCTAATGGTGGTGGAATGCGCACGTGTACGGAGCGAAATTACACTCGAATTGTACAAGTGCTCTTGAGGTTTCTCGGTGAAAATTGGTGAGCCAACCGGTGAAAGTGCTACCCAAAGCTTGACAGAAATGCCGCTCAGTCTAGAATAGGTGTTATTTCGCTATGCAGGGATGTCAGCACGAGCGAACCGAGTTTCTCTACCGTCGTGATGGAATCGACTATGTTCGATGCCTGGACTGCGGTCAGGTGTTCGAGGCCGAGGATCTCGACTCGGTTCCGGTATACGAGGACGAAGAAGAGAAGCCCAAGAAGCGCCGGTGACGGCTGCTTCCCCGTGCGATCAGCTGTGTGAAAGATTCAGAGGAACTCGCCGCGCGACGAAAGCGCGAGACGGCCGGAGCTAAGCGCGAGAAGCGCTCACTGGGGGAGAAGGCAGCAGCCGCCCAGAGTGCGTCACGTCCGCTCCAAAATCAGGCGGGTTCGTATTCGCGAGCGCGCTCTCCGCTGAACGTGGTCTCCATAGGCGGCGGCACTGGGCTTTCGACACTGTTATCTGGTCTCAAGAAATACTCGCGCGCCGGGCCAAGCGATGATGCGCGAGAAACGCCTGAGCTGGACATTACGGCGGTGGTCACGGTGAGTGATGACGGAGGCAGCTCAGGCCGGCTGCGTCGTGATTTCGACATCTTGCCACCCGGCGATATCCGCAATTGCATGACGGCGCTTTCGGAAGACGAGGATTTAATGAGCCACCTCTTCCGCTACCGTTTTGCCAGCGGACGCGGATTGAAGGGCCACAGCTTCGGCAATTTGTTTCTGACGGCGCTCCATCAGATCACGGGCGATTTCGCGCAGGCGGTAAAACTTTCTTCTGAGATTCTGGCCATTCGCGGCCGTATCTTTCCTGCGACATCGGCAAACATTGTGCTCGAAGCAGAGCTCTCCGACGGCTCGGTAGTGCGGGGCGAGAGCAAGATCAGCAAGAGTCGCAGCCCGATCGAGCGAGTGCGCCTGTTGCCGGGTGATTCCGAGCCGCTGCCCGAGACACTGGAGGCGATTTACGAAGCCGATTTGATTACGCTCGGGCCTGGGTCTCTCTACACGAGCGTGATTCCGAACCTGCTCGTAAACGGCTTGGCAGACGCGATCAGCAAATCGCAGGCCATGAAAGTTTACTTCGGTAACTTAATGTGGCAGCCCGGCGAGACGATTGATTTTTCGGCTTCGCAACATGTAGCGGCAATACACAGACACGCGCAAAGGTTGTTGATCGACTGCGTGGTGCTCAATACGGCGCCTATTCCAGTGAATTTACAGAAGCGCTATGCGCGCGCGCATGTGCAGCCGGTGGAGAACGACTTTGCGCGACTGGCGAAGATGGGGGTGCGCGTGGTGACGGCCGATCTGGTGGGCGACGCGGGTACGGCAAGCAAGCGAATCCGACACGATCCGGACGCGCTGGCGGCGGTTGTGATCGACTTAGCGAGCCGGTCGAGAGCACACCAGGCAAAGAAGTACGCGCTTGGGCGCCGGCAGGCTCAGCTTACGCGCAAGCAGGTTCAATGAAACAAAATGTAACCGTCGTGATTCTGGCCGCCGGGCTCGGAACGCGTATGAAGTCGACCAAAGCGAAGGTGCTGCACGAAGCGGGTGGAGACACGCTGCTGAATCACGTGATTCGGGCGGCTCTGTCTGTGGCCAAAGCAGACGATATCGTGGCGGTCATCGGGCATCAAGCCGAGCAAGTGCGGCGCAGTGTTTCTGTTCCAGGCATTCGCTTTGCGGAACAGCGCGAGCAGAAAGGGACCGGGCACGCGGTACTTTGCGCTCGCGATGAGGTTGCATTGCGCGATGGCTTACTGCTGATCCTCAATGGCGATGGTCCGCTTCTGCGGCCTCAAACGCTGGAAGCACTGGTGACTTTCGCAGCCGACCAAAAGGCTGGCGGAGCGCTTGTGACGACGGAGGTGAGTGATCCGACTGGTTACGGCCGCATTGTGCGCGGGGCGGACGGGACAATTGCCGCGATCGTAGAACAGAAAGCTGCGTCACCGGAACAGCTGCAGATTCAGGAGATCAATACCGGCGTTTACTGCTTCGCCGCGCAACCGTTCTGGGAGCACATCGAAGAAGTAAAGGCAGACAATCCGGCCCGCGAATACTATTTGACGGACATGGTCTCCATTTTGGGGAAGCATGGGATGGCGGTTGCACCCTTTCCGGTGCGCGATGAGACAGAGTCGCTGGGCATCAATACGCGGATCGAGCTGGCTGTAGCGGATAAGATCCTGCGGACACGGACGACAGAGCGGCTGATGCTTTCAGGCGTGACAATCGAAACTCCCGAGAGCGTGACGATTGATGTGGATGTCGAGGTCGGGGCCGACACGATCATTGAAGCGAATGTGCAACTGCGGGGGAAGACGCGTATCGGCGAGAGATGCCGAATTGGGGTGGGGTCGATACTGCGGAACTGCGATGTGGGAAGTGATGTGATCATTCAGGCGTATGTCGTGGCGGAGGATTCGCGTGTCGCTTCAAAGGCGCAGGTCGGGCCGTTTGCCAGGATGCGCATGCAGGCGGAAGCGGCGGCCGACAGCCGGGTTGGTAATTTTGTGGAATTGAAAAATTCGCGGCTGGGCGAGGGTTCAAAGGCGCAGCACCTGGCTTATTTGGGCGATGCACGGATTGGAGAAGATTCGAACATCGGGGCGGGCACGATCACGTGTAACTTCGACGGAGAATCAAAGCATCGGACGGAGATCGGGGCGGGGGTTTTTGTAGGAAGCAATTCGACGCTGGTGGCGCCGATCAAATTGGAGCAAGGCGCCTATATTGCGGCGGGCTCGGTGATCACGAAGCCGGTGGAAGCAGATGCATTGGCGCTCGGACGCGCCTACCAGGTGAACAAAGAAGGCTGGGCGAAGCGGCGACGTGACAAGAACCGGGAGCGAAAGCGGGCCTAGCCGTTCATTCGACGCTGAAGACGGTGCTCGGATGATAGATATTCGGGACGATCAGCTTACCGATTGCGACTAGCTCGCCCGACCGGTTACAGCGCGCGCACGATTGGCGAACCAGGCGGTACGACGAAGGGCGAGGTGCGGAACTGCCGGCCTTGGCGGATATGCATTTCGGCTTGCGCGTTGACGTGCTCGGCGGGAAAGTGGCACAGCAGCTTAGAAGCGGGGATGATGGCCTGCTCGAGTTCCCTCCATCGGCTAAACCGGCAAGTTCATCCAACGTTTGCGCCTCCGCGATAGAAAACTCACCGATGCGCGTGCGGCGAAGAGCGCTCAGCAGTGCTCCGCAGCCAAGCAGCGAGCCCAGATCGTGAGCCAAGCTGCGAATGTATGTTCCGGCCGAGCAAGTCACCGTGATAGCAAGTTCGCTGTCACAAACGAAATGCGCCGTGAGTGCTTTGATTTCAACAGGGACCGGCTTGAGGTCCACGGTAATCTTCTTACGAGCGAGCTTATAGGCGGGCACGCCGGCGATTTTCTTGGCAGAGACGGGGGGTGGCGTCTGCAGCAGATGGCCATCGGAAAGATTCGAGGGCACGGCAGATAGCATCTTTGGAGGGCGGCGGCAGCCGGTGGCAGTTACAGTCCCCTCCGCATCATAGGTATCGGAAGTTTGGCCGAAGCGAATGACTCCTTCGTAGGTCTTTCTCGGCGTGCTCATAGAACGGGGCCAAACGGGTGGCGTTGCCTGTAACAAGCGCGAGCAGGCCCGTAGCCATGGGATCGAGCGTACCAAGATGACCGGCGCGCTTGATGTGCGCGAGCCTCCGCCATCGATTGACCACGTCATGGCTGGTGCAACCAGCGGGTTTGTCAATCAGGACGAGGCCGTTCATTTGCGGAGTTGGGACATGAAAGTGAGCGGTTCTACGTTACGCTTGTGGATGGGAGCGGCGCGGATTGGAAGAGGAAGCATTAGGCAAAGCGTACGATTCACGGCTGATGAAAAGGCTTCTGCGTTACATGAAGCCGTATCGGGCGGTGGTCGCGGCGTCTCTGGTTCTTCTACTGATCGATTCCCTCCTTCAGATTATCGGACCGCTGCTCACCAAGTTGGCAGTTGACCGATATCTGGTGCCTGCCAAGCACGCGACCACGTTTCCGGCGCTCGACCGGTGGCTCTCGCGTGATCCGTGGACCGGTCTCAGCCAGATTGCGCTCCTGTACTTAGGGGTCGTAGTGCTCGGGTTCTTTTTCGATTTCGGCCAAACCTATCTTATGCAGTGGACCGGGCAGCGAGCCATGTTTGATCTCAGGCGCGAGCTGATGGCGCATCTGCAGCGGCTCGATATTGCTTTTTTCGACCGGAATCCGGTGGGACGCCTTGTGACGCGCGTGACGACGGACGTAGACGTTCTGAACGATCTTTTCGCTTCGGGCTTAGTCACCATCGTGGGTGACTTGCTGATGCTCTCGTTTGTTCTGATCGCGATGTTTCGCTTGAGCCCGGGGATGACCGGCCTGATGCTGGCGGTGATGCCGATGGTGGTGCTTGTAACGATGCAATTTCGCCGTACCGCCTCCCAAAGTTATCGCCGGATTCGGGTGGCGATTGCACGGATCAATTCTTATCTGCAAGAGCATATTGCCGGGATCGTGGTGCTGCAGCTATTCAATCGCGAGGAGCGCAGCAAGGAAGAATTCGAAGCAATCAACCGCGACCACATGCTGGCTTTCAAGGACTCGATTACGGCGTATGGCTGGTTTTATCCGGTGGTGGAGTTTCTGGGGATGCTGGCGCTCGCGTTTCTGCTTGCTTATGGTGGATTCCGTATCCGGCAGGGCGTGCTGACGCTCGGGGTGCTGGTGGCTTTCTTTCAATACGGTCTCCGATTTTTTCGTCCGATACAGGATTTGAGCGAAAAATACAACATTCTGCAGGGCGCCATGGCGGCTTCGGAGCGTGTGTTCAAGCTGCTCGATACGGAGCCCACGATTGTTTCGCCCACTGCGACACAGGCTTTCCCCGTGCATTCGGATATTGAGTTTGACCATGTCTGGTTCGCTTACACCGGCGATGACTGGGTGCTGCGCGATGTCAGTTTCCGTATCAACGAGGGTGAGACGGTCGCCGTCGTCGGGCATACCGGGGCCGGCAAAACCACTCTGACAAATCTGCTGCTGCGCTTCTACGATGTGCAGCGCGGGTCGATTCGCATCGGGGGAGTTGATATTCGCTCATTCGACCTAAGGGAACTGCGCCGGCGCTTCGGAGTGGTTCTGCAGGATCCGTATTTGTTCACAGGAACGGTCGAGAGCAACATCCGGCTGGGCACGACGGGCATTGCGGAAGGACGCGTGCGCGAGGCCACCGCGGAAGTAAATCTGATCGACTTCATCGATGAACTCCCCGAAGGGTTCGAGACGCCTGTTCGCGAGCGCGGTAACGGGTTCTCGACGGGTCAGAAACAGCTCATCAGCTTCGCTCGGGCGCTGGCGCATGATCCACGCATCCTCATCCTGGATGAAGCGACGGCCAGCGTCGATACGGAAACGGAACTGCGGATTCGCGAAGCTCTGAATCGGTTGGTGTTGAATCGCACCTCGCTCGTGATCGCTCACCGGCTTTCGACCATTCAGCGCGCGGACCGCATTATCGTGATGCATAAAGCGCAGCTACGCGAGATCGGGACGCACCAGGAACTGCTAGCCGCGCGCGGCATTTACTGGAAGCTTTATCAGTTGCAGTACAAGGAGCAGGAGCTTGAATCAGGTCACGAGCTCGCACCCGAATCCCTCGCCTCCCGATCGTAAGGCGGGTTCACTGCGCGGCGCGTGGCGGTCACTGGCGGCAGCGGATCCGACGCGCGTCGGAGCGGCTTACCGATCCCCGAAGCCGCCCAGCACGGTACTGCGCGCATTCAGCAGCTGGAAGGTGCGCAAAAAGCTCGCGCTGCTCCACAACCTGTTCTTTATTGTGCTTTCGCTGTCGGTTTACCTGTCAGTGATCCCGCTGTTCTCGCAACACATCGAAGCGACCCGGCAACGTGAACTGCATATGCTCCGGCAGATTTTCGCAGCCGAATTACCGCTTGAGCCGACGGTTGAGAAGGAGCTCGCGCAGTATGACCTTCGCGAGGGCTCGGCGGCAGCGCTTCATCTATCTGCGGAGGGGAGGCAGTTTCTGGCCCATGATCCCGCGGGGACCTGGCAGGAAGGTGCGAACAGTTTATTCCGGACCACCAGAAAGCTGGGCAACTACCGGCGGGTAAATCTGTCGCCGGAATTTTATGAAGCGGCGCTGCGTCACGCGCGCATCGGTCTTTTTGTTGTGCTCGGGACGCTCTACTTTCTGACAATTTTGATTATGGAGCTGTTTATCATGCCGCAATACGTATATCAACCGTTGCGGCTGATGCTCGAGGCAGATGCGGCGACACAGCGGGGCGATCGCGAGCACGAGATGATAGACAACCGTTTCATCTGCCCCGATGAGATCGGCAAGATTATGCACTCGCGGAACGTGACGGTCGGGCAACTGCGGCAGCAGGAGGACGATCTGGCGAGCGCGCTGCAGCGACTGGAAGAACAAGATCGCCTAGTCAGCCTTGGGCTGCTGAGCACGAGCGTGGCGCATGAATTGAACACGCCACTAGCGGTGCTGCAGGGTTCGATCGAAAAGCTGCTCGAAAGCAGCAGCGACGCACATACGCTTGAGCGCTTGAACCGTATGCTGCGCGTGACACAGCGTCTGCGCAAGATCAGCGAAGGGCTGGTTGATTTCGCGCGCGTGCGTAAGCAGGAGACGGAAGCGGTGGCGCTTCGCGAGCTGATTGAAGAGAGCTGGAACTTGGTGGCGATCGACGAAAAAGCATCGGCGATCACTTTTCTGAACAGCGTGCGCCCGAACGACATCGTGCTGGGAAACGCGGACCGGCTGGTGCAAGTTTTTGTAAATCTCATTCGCAATTCGCTCAATGCGGTGAACTCCGGCGGACGGGTCACGGTGGAATCGCGGGCGCTGCAGCGCAACGGGCAGAGCTGGATCAGCTGCACTGTATTGGACGACGGACCAGGCATTCCACAACACGTCCTGCCGAATTTATTCGAGGCTTTTGTGACGACCCGGCTTGACGCCCGCGGGACAGGCCTCGGTTTGACGGTTGCCGAGGGCATTATTTCGCAACATGGCGGGACCATTTCGGCTTCGAATCGCAGCGAGGGCGGCGCTTGTCTGGAAGTGCTGCTGCCGGCTGCTCCGATGGAGAAACCGGGCGACAAGAAATTATGAAACGATTAGATTGACTGAGGCATGAGTGAAGCGGCCGTAGCAGTAACGGGTTTGATCGACATCGCCGTGCTGGACGATGATGCCGATTTTCGGAACTACATAGAGGATCTTCTGCGCGACGAGGGTACCTACACCGTGCGCACATTCAAGGATCCCGCGGAGTTGTTCAGCTCCGCCGAGACACGCATTCCGGATATTGTTCTGCTCGACATGAAGATGGGAGCAGCCAGCGGCGAGGAAGTGCTCGAGCAGCTGCTTGTGCGATGGCCCGAACTGTGCATCGTGATTATCACTGGCTATCCCTCCCTTGAGAGCATGCGGGCGACGTTTAAACTGCGCGTCTTTGATTACCTTGCCAAACCTTTTTCTATTTCGCAACTGCGACAAGTGCTGCGCAACGCGATTGACACATACAGTCTGGGGCGAACGGCGCAGGACCGGCTGCGGGAAAGGCTCGGACACCGGATCAAGCTGCTGCGGGTCGAGCGTGACTGGTCATTGAAGGAGCTGGCTGCAATGACGAGGCTTAGCGTCTCGCAGATCAGCTCGATTGAGCGCGGCGCAAACCTGCCCAGTATCGAAAGCCTGCTCGCCATTTGCCACGCTTTTGGGCGGCGACCTTCAGAGATCCTCTCGTCGATCGACTTCTGATCGGGTACTTTAGAGACTTGTCCGGTAGGAATTGTTTTGGAAGATTGGGCGCGTATCGTACCTGCGCGTCTCTACTTGTTTTCGCTTATTCTGCGGCTGGGCAGAGTGGGCGGTTTCCAGCTCCGGAAAAGCTGACCTATTCTGTCGAGTGGCGGTTGATCAACGCCGGTCTTGCAACGGTTCAACTTTCAAAGGATGCGGCGAGCGGGGGCTGGGAACTAAACCTGCACGTTGAGAGCGCCGGGCTTGTCTCAAAGCTTTACCGGGTGGTCGATTCGTATACCGTGGCGACAACTAATCGATTCTGTCTCGTGAACGCGACGCTTGACGCGCAGGAGGGGAAGAAACACACGATTTCGAAGATGGCGGTGGACGAAGCACGGAAGAAGGTGGCTTTTGAAGAGCGCGACCTTATCGAAAAAAAGACCGCGACCAAGGAACTCGAGATTGCGCCTTGTACATACGAGGTCGCAAGCGCGATGGCTTACATGCGCACTCTAAATTTAGATCCGGGCCGGTCGACGGTGGTGCCTGTGACGGACGGCAAGCGGTTCACGCCGGTCAGACTCGCTGCCCAAAGCAGGGACAAAATCAGCGTGGGCGGCAAGAGCTATCGGACGACGCGCTATGAAGCCTATTTGTTCGATGAAGTTTTGTATAAAAGGCACGGCAGATTGCTGGTATGGATCAGCGACGATGCCGATCACGTTCCGGTGCAGTTCCGGCTGGTGCTCGGTTTTCCGATAGGTACAGTTACGATTTCGTTAGAGAAGCAGGAACGCCAGTAACGGCGCAGCCTGCAACCTCGGGCTCTACCGATACGTCATCATAGGGAATATGAAGTATCGATTTGGCTTGCTGGCAACCGGATTTGCGCTTGCCCTCCAGGCTCAAATGCAGATGAATGTCTCGCAGCTAGCCGATTTTGTGCGGTCCGAATTGGCTCTCAAGCAGCACACGGATAAGCAAGTTGCTGCTTACTTGAAGAAGATTCAGCTTTCTGAACGGCTTACAGACAAGACGATCATCGATTTGCAAGCGCAGGGCGCCGGGCCGAAGACTAGCGAAGCACTACAGGCTTTGCGCGACCAGAGTGCTTCGATCAAACGAACTTCTACTGCCGACGTGACTTCTTCGCCGGCAACGGCACCCGATACAACGCTGAGCAAGGCGCCCGAGAGTGCTTCGCTGGGTGTGCAGGCTGCGCCACCGCCTCCGCCCGATTCGGTGCACCAGCAAGAAATTTTGGATTTGATGCGGCAGTATGCGATGACGTATACGCAGGGCTTGCCGAACTATATTTGCGTACGCGTGGACCGGCGTTATGTCGATCCTTACGGGGGCGACCGCTACCGGAGCCTGGGAACGGTACTGGCTAAGGTCAGCTACAACGAAGGCGAAGAGAAGTACAAAGTGTATTCGGTGGGCGGCAAGATCGTGGATGCCGACATGGGCGGGATCGGGGGCGGTGGAGCACGCTCATCCGGTGAATTCGCCGGGATGATGCGCAGCCTTTTTGAGCCGAAAAGCAACGCCGACTTCAACTGGGATCATTGGGCCCGGCTGCGCGGTCGCACGATGGCCGTTTTCAACTACTTCATCGATAGCGGGCATTCAAGCTACAGCATCAGCTACGGAGAAGGCCGCGGCGACGATCAGCGGATCATCACGGCTTACAAAGGTTTGGTCTATGCGGATGCGAACACGGGGGAGATCGACCGTATCACTTTCAATGCGGTCGATGTACCTACTTCATTTCCGGTGCGAACAGCGAGCGAGCTGATCGATTACGACCTGGTGTCGATCGGCGACCAGCAATCGATCCTGCCGATGCGCGCGCTGCTGCATATGAGCACGCTGCATGAGACATCAAAGAACGAGATTGAGTTTCGGAACTACCGAAAGTTCGGGGCCGATTACAAGATTCAGTACGATATGGAAGCGGCGGCAACACCGCTGCCGGACAGCAAGACGGCCGAGCAACCTGTGAGTGGAGCAGCAGCGAATACGACGGCAGCCGCTTCGCAGCCTCAGCCGGCAAAGGCTGCCTCGAATAAACCCGGGACGCCGTCTAGCCCTTGGACATTGCCGACGCCGCCTCCTCCGCCTCCTCAATAGCGCCTAGCGTGCGAGTGAGGGCGTTGTCGTCATCATTGGCAAGCACGACGACGTGGGCATTTTCAGTATCCGGACTCCAGCGTGAGAGCATGCGTTTGCAGGCGTAGCCTTTGAAGACAGAGACGAGGGGAATACCTGCTGCAGACCCCACGTGCTGACCGGCTGAATCGTACCCGACGTACAGGCGGCTTTGCACGATGTGGCTAGCGAAGGATGCGTAACTGCCTCGATGGACGTGCAGATTAGACGGTGCTCCCAATCGGTCGACGAGCTGGTCGATGCGGGTTTCCTCCTCCCCTCCCGCCCCGCAATCGAGCAGAACTGGCTGTCCGCCTGCGAGCAACTTTGACATAACCTCAAATTCGAAGTCGCCTTCTACGCGCTTTTGGAGGTTATCGCCGACGCCCCAGCTGACCGTGATATCAGCGATCTTCGGCTGTGGCAACGGTGCGACGTAGGGGCGGGCTGATTCGACATCGAAGACTTCGTTGAGCCATTCGGCTGTCAGGCGCGGCAGGGAGATGGCGAGTTCACCACCAAAGGCGCGGCTTTCAAAGAAGTAATAGCGTGCATCGTCTTCTCCGACAGGCAGAAGGCCGAGTTGGGTGAGCCGCGAATCGGGATCTATGACAATTGAGTTCGGTTCATTGACAGCGACCAGCAGTTCGGCCGCCGCCCGCATGCGATCACGCAGGAGACTGGCTCGCCCATACAGTAGAGAGATGGGAACGATGCGAGGATCTGCCGCAAATAGCTCGGCGTTCTTCTCAGGGCCGACCAGGCAGATCGCGGCGTCTGGAAACCGGTCTTTGGCGGCGGAGAGAACAACGCTGGTGACGGCGACATCGGCTCCCAGGGTGACACGCGACAACACAAACACGCGCTGAATCTCACCGCCCTGGAAACGCCTTACTTGGCGCACTCGACGGTAGCGCAACAGCAAATCGTCCGGATCGTAGTCTGGGAGCGCCTTCGAGATGACATGGGCGAACAGACGGGCATAGACATCGCACAGAGCCGGTTCGAACAAGTCTCCAAGCTGCTCGATGACGACTCCGAACAAGGCGCGGGTAGCTGCTCGCGCGACGAACAAATCTTCTTCATCGAGGGCGCGTTCGATTAGGTCATCCAGAGTACGGGCGGGCCAGGTGCCGTCCCTGAGACACGCGTCTAAGATCTCGTGCGCTAATTCACTCGCCGGTATACTTGCCAATCAAGAGCCCCAACCTTTGTTTCGCTTCCTGTGAGAGGACCGCCCTATCGGTGATGATGGCATGCTTGAGAGCAGAGCCGCATTTGCATGTGCGCTCGGCGGGCATCGTGCGGATCACCTGCGCCACGAGCTTCTGCGCGTTGGCCGTGTTCTGCTGCAATGTGCCGATAATCTGGTCGACCGTAACGGCGTCGTGTGCTTCATGCCAGCAATCGTAATCGGTCACCATGGCTACAGTAACGTAGCAAATCTCCGCCTCGCGGGCGAGTTTCGCTTCCTGCAGGTTGGTCATGCCGATCACGTCCATTCCCCAAGTGCGGTAAATGTTGGACTCGGCGCGTGTTGAGAAAGCCGGGCCTTCCATGCAGAGGTAAGTACCGCCGAGTTTACTATTGATCCCAGAGTCTTTGGCTGCGCTATGGACGGATTTCGAAAGCTGCGGACAGACCGGGTCAGCGAAGCTGATGTGCGCGACAATCCCGTCTCCGAAAAAGGTTGAGGTGCGGCCGCGCGTTCGATCAAAGAATTGATCGGGAATCACAAAATCGAGTGGCGCGTGCTCTTCCTTCATCGAGCCAACGGCGCTGAGGGAGAGAATGCGTTCGACGCCGAGCATCTTCATGCCGTAGATATTCGCGCGGAAGTTTAATTCGGACGGCGAGAGCCGATGTCCGCGGCCATGACGCGCGAGAAACGCCACGGTCCTGCCCTCAATGCGGCCGACCATGTAGGCGTCCGAGGGATCACCGAATGGCGTGTCGAGACGAACCTCGCGCACACCCTCAACACCGGGCATAGCGTAGAAGCCGCTACCGCCGATCACTCCAATTTCTGCTATCTTGTCCAATCTTTTCCTTCATTTCTGGATTAATTCGAGCAGGACGCCGCCCGCGGAAGCCGGGTGCACAAAAACGTAGAGGTGGCCGCCTGCGCCGCGCCTCGGCTCATTAAGCAGACGCGCTCCTCTGCCAGCGAGCCGCGCTGTCACGGCGACTAAATCATCGACACGCATTGCTAAATGATGCAGCCCGGGCCCGCGCTTTTCGAGGAACTTGGCAATCGGGGACTCGGCATCACATGGCTCAAGCAACTCAATTCTAGGGCCGGCGGGCAACATGGCGACGTTGACGCGCTCGACTTCGATTGTCTCGCGAGCGAGCAGTTCCATCCCGAGTTCGTCCGCGTAAAAGCGCAGCGATTCGTCGAGATTGCGAACTGCGATGCCGAGATGATCGATCTCTATTGCCATGCCCGTTTGTATAGTTCGGCGTACAAGGCTTCGACGGCCGCATACGGATCTTCTATTTTCTCAGCTACGCGCGCGGCATGTTCTTCGATGGCTGCGGATTTCACATTGTTCAGGACCTTTTCGCGCAGCATCTCTTGCAGACGGGAGGCCCAAGTTTCGGTTTTCGAGATCTTGCTACCGAGCTTTTGGAATACCTGCTCGATTAGCTCAAGCAGCTCAGCGATGCCCTGGCCCTCACTGGCAATAACCCGGCGCAGCGGAGCGGCTTCCGCGCGAACCGGCTGATCGCCGAGACTTTGCATGGCTCTGATTTCGTTTTCAAGGCGGGCCGCGCCGGGCAGATCGGATTTATTGACGACGAAGATGTCCGCTATTTCCATGGTGCCGGCTTTGATGGCCTGCACATCATCTCCCATACCGGGGACGAGAACCAGCAGCGTGACGTCGGCCAGGCGTGCGATCTCCACTTCATCTTGCCCGACGCCCACTGTTTCGATTAAGACGAAGTCACGGCCGGCTGCGTCGAGAAGAAGCGCGAGCTCGAGCGTTGCGTGCGCGACTCCGCCCAATTTCCCGCGCGTTGCCATGGAACGGATGAAGACACCCGGATCGGCGTGGTGATCCTGCATGCGAATACGATCGCCCAGGATGGCGCCGCGCGAAAAAGGGCTGCTTGGGTCAACGGCAATAATGCCGACCGTTTTTCTCTGATTGCGGATGCATTTGGCGAGCTGATCAACCAGCGTACTCTTCCCCGCCCCAGGCGGCCCGGTGACACCGATGATGCGGGCGCGACCAGTTTGCTTGAAAAGCATCGCGCTGAGCTCGCTACCGGCTGCTGTCTGCGCCTCGATCAGCGTGGCAGCACGAGCAACCGCCCGCAAATCGCCGGAGAGAATGCGGTCGCAGAGTTGCTCGGTGGCGGTGGAAGCGCTCAAATTACTCTTTTAACAACTGGCGCGCAATCACCAGCCGCTGGATCTCGCTGGTGCCTTCGCCGATGGTGCACAGCTTGACATCGCGATAGAACTTTTCAACCGGGTAGTCTTTGATAAACCCATAACCGCCGTGAATCTGCAGGGCCTGATCCGCTACTCGAACGGCCATTTCGGATGCAAACAGCTTGGCCATGGCCGATTCACGGGTGACGCGATGGCCGGCGTCTTTACGTGCGCCGGCATGGTAAATGAGCCAGCGTGCGGCCTCAATGTCGGTGGCCATATCGGCGAGTTTATGTTGGATCGCCTGAAACTCCGAGATGAAACGGCCGAACTGCTTGCGATGCTTGGAGTATTTCAATGCGGCTTCAAAGGCGCCCTGCGCGAGGCCCAGCGACAAGGCGGCGATCGAGATGCGGCCGCCATCGAGGGTGCGCAGACTATCGACGAAACCTTCGCCGGGCTTGCCGAGAAGCTGTGACTCGGGCAGATGACAGTCGGTAAAGAGCACTTCCCCCGTGGCGCTCGAACGCATGCCGAGCTTATTTTCCTTCTTGCCTACACGGAAGCCGGGAGTGCCTTTATCAAGGATGAAGGCGGAGATGCCGTGCTGCGAAGCCGCACGATCGGTGACGGCCATGGCGACGCAGACGTCGGCATACTGCGCATTTGTGGTGAATGTCTTGCCACCGTTGAGCACCCAGTGCCCATCTTTGAGCGAGGCTGTGGAACGTGTTCCCGCCGCGTCTGATCCGGCTTCGGGCTCGGTAAGCGACCAGCAGCCGATCCACTCGCCGGTGGCCAGCTTCGGAATGTATTTGCGGCGCTGCTCTTCGTCGCCAGCGAGGTAAATGTGATTGGTGCAGAGCGAATTGTGCGCTGCTACGATGAGCGCGAAACTCGGGTCAACGCGCGCCAACTCTTCGATGATGATCGAATATTCGATGTAACCGAAACCGGCGCCGCCCAGCTCTTCCGGAAAGATCGCGCCAAGAAGACCGAGCTCGCCCGCTTTCTTGACGGCATCCAGCGGAAAGGTTTGATTTTCATCCCACTCGAGAACATGTGGGGCGATTTCTGTTTCGGCGAAATCGCGGATTGATTTGCGGAGCTGCAGCTGCTCTGCTGAATATTCGAACTCCATAGCCGGGGGCACTTTCACGATACCGCGAGTGCCCCGGCGCACAACCCGATGAACCGGAAGGCCTAGCCTCATACACTGATGGTTGGACGAATCGCAGCTTCGGCGAAAATCGAATTCGGCAAAAAGCATGGCATGAGCGGAAAACGCATTCTGATCGTTGAGGACGAAGATAAGCTGCGGCGTGTGATTCAGCTCGAGCTGGAATCACACGGCTATGAAGTCGACGGGGTCCCCAATGCGGAGCAGGCGTTTGGCCTGGCTACGGTGGCGGACCTGGTTCTTACCGACCTTCGGCTGCCGGGAATGGATGGTCTCAAACTGATTTCCGAACTCCACGCGCGCGGCATCGGAGCGGCTGCGATCGTGATGACGGCGCATGGGTCGGTCGAGGCGGCAGTTGAAGCGATGAAACTCGGCGCGGCTGATTTTCTGCAGAAGCCTTTTTCGCTCGATCACCTGACGACCGTGGTGAACAAGGTTATGGCGGTCCAATCGTTGCGCTCGGAGAACCAGCGGTTGCGCGAACAGCTCGATCAGCGATACCAGTTCGACAACATTATCGGTCGGAGCGCTGCGATGCGGGAAATTTTCCACACCGTCGAGCGGGTGGCGCCTACCCGCGCAACGGTCTTGCTGGCGGGTGAGAGCGGCGTGGGAAAGGATATGATTGCGCGTGCTATTCATCAGCACTCGCCCCGCAAGAATCATGCATTCGTGAAGATTAACTGTACGGCTCTGCCCGAGAATTTGATGGAGAGCGAGCTCTTCGGTTATGAGAAAGGCGCCTTTACGGGCGCTACGACCAGCAAGCCGGGCCGGTTCGAGCAGGCCGATAAGGGAACAGCGTTCCTGGACGAGATCGGCGACGTACCCTCAAACATTCAGGTGAAGTTGCTGCGAATCTTGCAGGAGCGGCAGTTTGAACGGTTGGGCTCGAACCTGACGCGCAACGTAGACGTACGAGTGGTGGCGGCGACGAACGTCGATTTGCGGGCCGCGCTTGAACAGGGCCGTTTTCGGGAGGACCTCTACTACCGCTTAAACGTGGTGCCGATCAATGTGCCACCACTGCGCGAGCGCAAAGAAGACATTCCCTTTCTGGCCATGCACTTCGTACGGAAGCTCGCGACAGAACTGGGGTCGTCGGCGAAAGATATTAGTCCGGCAGCGATGGACCGCTTGGTTGCGCACCCATGGCCGGGCAATGTCCGAGAGCTGGAGAATACGATCGAACGCAGCCTGGTATTGGCGTCTGGAGACGTTTTGCAAGCAGCCGACGTACGGATTGAGGCGCCACGGAATAGCGTTAACATGGCTGCGAATCAGCAGATGCCGCTGCTGCCCGAAGGCGAGACGCTGGAACACTGGGAACAGATGATGATTCGTGAAGCGCTCCGCCGGGCGAACGGTAATAAGAGTCAGGCAGCTCGCATCCTCGGATTGACGCGGAATGCGTTGCGCTACCGTTTGTCGCAGATGGGCATAGAGGCGGGCGCTGAAGAAAGCGAGAGCGCTACAATCTGACGATTTTTTCGGAGCGAAAACCTTTGAGCGCGTTTCGGGTATCGACAATCAGTTTGGCGTGATCGACCACCGTTCGGTAATCGATGCCGTGGTGATCGGTTACGATCACGACACAATCGGCGGCCTCGACGCTTGACTGCATGTCCTGAGCCTGAAGATGCTCGTCGTTGATGTGCACATCCGCCACGTGCGGGTCTGAGAACGTAACAGTGGCACCCATGCGCTGAAGCAGCAGGATGATATCGAGCGCCGGGGATTCGCGCACATCGTCGATATCGCGCTTGTACGCAACGCCCAGGATGTGGACGTGGGAGCCACGTACCGGCTTAGTGGCATCGTTGAGTGCGTGCTGGATCTTTTCGACGACGAACTCGGGCATGCGGCCGTTGATGTAGCCGGCCAGCTCGATGAAGCGCGCTTCGATGCCGGCCTCTTTGCTTTTCCAGGAGAGATAAAAGGGATCGATGGGGATGCAGTGACCGCCGAGACCGGGGCCTGGATAAAACGGCATAAAGCCGAAAGGTTTGGTCGCCGCCGCATCGATGATTTCCCAAACGTCGATGTTCATGCGATCGCACATCAGAGCCAGCTCATTGACCAAGCCAATGTTGATCATGCGAAACGTGTTCTCGAGCAGCTTGACCATCTCGGCCACGCGGGTGGAGCTGACCGGAACGACTGTTTCGAGGGCCTGTTGATAGAACAATGCACCAAGCTCGGTGCAAGCGGAGGTAATGCCGCCGACGACTTTCGGGATGTTCGATGTCTGAAACTTGGGGTTGCCGGGATCGACGCGCTCAGGTGAAAAGCAAAGAAAGAAGTCCTTGCCGACCTTGAGACCGCTGGCGGCGAGTTTAGGTAGAACGAGCTCGTCGGTGGTGCCCGGATAGGTGGTGGATTCGAGCATGACGAGCAATCCGGGATGGATGTGGGCGGCGATAGCGTCCGTAGCAGCGACTACGAAGCTCATGTCCGGATCTTTTGTTTTGCGGAGCGGAGTGGGGACGCAGATATCGATGGTGTCGAGGTCGCGAATGGCGGAGAAATCGCTGGTGGCACGAAGCTTGCCGCTCTTGACAAGAGGCGCGAAGACGTCGTCTTTGACGTCCTTAATATAAGAGCTACCGCTATTAAACTGATCGACCTTCGACTGCTGTACATCAATGCCGACGACTTCAAAACCGGCATGCGCGAACTCGACGGCGAGCGGTAATCCGACGTAGCCGAGACCGAGCACGCCGACGCGTGCTGTTTTATTCGAGATACGGTCGCGAAGCTGACTCGACGCACTCTCCTGCTTGACTGGACGCTCTAAGATTTCAGAGATCGACAAAGAACTCCCCCTGACTGATGACTTGGGCCGGCCCCGTCAGATAGACTTTGTTCTCCCATCTGACAGATAGACTTCCGGCAGGGGTATTTATCTCAAGCGGGCTTTCGGCTACATTTCTGAGGATAGCAGCGATAGCCGCGCCGGTGGAACCAGTGCCGGAACTTCTGGTTTCGCCGGCGCCGCGTTCGAAAAAGCGCACCTCGAGAGTATGGCGATCAAGGACGCGTACGAGGGACACGTTCGTGCGATTGGGAAAGAGCGTGTGTTGTTCCGCCTCGCGGGCCGCTGTCAACCAATTTTCGGGAAAACGTTCGACGAAGAGCGCGCACTGGGGATTGCCGACGTTCAGAATGGTGGCATCGTACGAGGCGCCGTCGAGTTCGAGAGTCATACGGAGCTGCTCGACCCGCGGCTCTCCCATGTCCATCTCGAAGCTATAGGTGTAAGCGTGCCGGCCGAGCAGACGGAGTTGCTTGGGGCCGGCGGCAGTTACGATAAGCACGTCCGGCCCGGGTTCAATGCCGTCGAAGAGGGTAAACGTGGCGGCGCAACGAGTGCCGTTGCCTGAGATCTCGGCCTCGCTGCCGTCAGAGTTGAAAAGGCGCGTACGCAATCCGCCTGGGTTGCGCTCGAGTAACATCCAGCCATCTGCGCCGACGCCGGTGTGGCGCGCACAGATACGTTGAGCAAAGAGCGGGAGATCTGCCGTGTCGGGCACGTCTGACTGCCAGGTGAGTAAGAAATCGTTCTCGTCGCCATGCAATTTGGTGAAAGGAATTTTGGTCATATCGTCTGATTAGGGAACGGCGCGCCGGGCGATCTGCAGGGTCGGGCTGAACCGGCTCGTCGCGATCGAGAGGGTTCCGTGGTACACGTCAGGCGTCCGCGAAAGCTTTTGCCCGAGTAGGTCGCCGTTCTGCATGATGACCCACAAGGCCGGGTGAAAAAGATCTGGGCGGGAGGTGGCGAGAAACCAAGCGGGTCCGTTGCCAATGTTCAACGTCTGTCGAAGCGGGATCCCGAGAGTGCGGTAGACACCCGTGACATCGCCGGTTGAGGTGAAGATGCCCTGTCCGGCTCGATAGTTCGCTGACAGGTACTGCGCAGCAACATTGGTCCAGGCGCGGCGATCGACGGAGTTCACCTGCGACTCTTTCCAACAGATCCAGTTTTCGCCAGAAGGATGGATGAGCCACGGCACGATTGCAAGAAGCGGCACAGCCGCCGCGAACTTTTTCCAAGCCGAAGGCAACAAGAGGACGAGCGAACCTGCGGCGAACGCGCATAGCGGTACGAACGCGAGACCGTAGCGGCTGTTGTAATAGCTGAACGGCCAGAGCGAAGGAAGGTAGATCGGGGTACCGCCTGTTGAGTGCATGCTCCAGATGTAGAAGAGGGGCATGAGCAGCAGAAACGATAACGGAGCTGTCACGCGGTAGCGCCAGGCGACGATCCCGCCGAGAAGACCAAGCAGAAGCAGGGCAGTTCCCGTGCAAAGTTGCGCGGCGGTCAAATAGTAGTGGATCGCGGCGATCCAATCGTGGTAGCCGGGGTATGATTTCGGTCCCTGGATAGCGCGAGGCGAATACGGACCGTTATAGAAGTCGAGGGCGTTGCCGGTTTCCCACCAGCTATGCGCGGCCCAGTAAAGCGGGGCCGTCGAAGCCGCCACGACAAAGGCGGTGGCCACCAGAAGTTTACGGTGTCTGGAAGCGGCGAGGAGCCACAAACCGGCAAATGGTATCAGGAACCAACCATCGTAGCGGGTGAGACTGAGAGACCAGGAAGCGGCAAGCGCGAGGGCCAGCCAGCGCGGCTTCTGGCTTGCTTTCCATCGTAGAATGGCCAACACCAGGACGAAGACGCCGGCAAGGAAGACGATCTCCGTCATGGGGATCACCGCCAGGTAGAGCACGTTCGGGTTCAGGGCAAAGCAGGCGAGGGCTACGAGCGCCGCGGAAATGCTGCCATAGGTGTCGCGTGCGGCGAGATAGAAACAAGTGCCCGCGAGGATAAAGCAAGCAGCAACGGGAACCGTTCCGGCCAAACCGGTTGACCAGAGCCGGTTGCTCGTCACAAAAGGAAGGCAGAGCAGATGAAGCATCGGCAACCAGACCGTGCCCAACTGGTCGTAACCGGGCGTGCGTGAATCGATCAGCGAACGGCTTATATTCAGATGCGATTCGGCATCGCCGTAATAGAGGATGTACCCGTTTCGATAGCACCAAGTGGCGCTGGCCGCAACGAGCAGGGTCAAAGCCAAGATGACGGCGGCGGTGACCCGGATGCTTCGTGTGCCGCCCGAATCAGAATGCGGTGAAACGCCGGAACTCCTCAAAGCGCGCATCGATTTCCTGGCGGGTGAGTGTCTTGAACCGTTCGACACCGAATTGCTCGCAGCAGAAACTGCCCATCACGGAGCCATAGATCACGGCGCGATGGAGTTCATGGAGATCGAAGTCGCCGTTGCGAAGATCGAAATTCCGTTCGGCCAGATAGCCAACAAATCCGCCTGCGAAACAGTCACCGGCACCTGTCGGATCGAAGATGTCTTCGAGCAGATAGCCCGGGACCATAAACAACGAGTCACGCCGGAAGAGCATGGCGCCATATTCACCGCGCTTGATGACGAGCGTATTGGGACCGAGATCGAGTATTTTCTGTGCGGCCCGCCGCAGATTCATTTCACCGGACAGCAGGCGCGCTTCACTATCGTTGATCAGAAGAAAATCCCAGCCGCGGATCGCTTCTAGCAGTTCGTTTCGATAATCGTTGATCCAGTAATTCATGGTGTCGCCACCGACGAAGCGCAGAGATGACATCTGGCGCTGCACATCGCGCTGCAGAGCCGGTTGTATGTTGCCGAGGAACAGATAAGGCTGGGTCGCATACCCGGGCGGCAGCTTCGGCTCGAACTCGGCAAACACGTTCAGATCCGTCTGCAGGGTAGTGCGATCGTTCATGTCGTCGGAATAAACACCGGACCAGAAGAATGTTTTTCCGGGCACCTGTTCGAGGCCCGTGAGGTCGACGCCCTTTGCCTGGAGCAACTCGCGATCTTCGGACTCAAAATCTTCTCCGACCACAGCGACGATGGAGGTTTTGGTGAAATAACTCCCGCTCAGCGCGATATAGGTACACGCTCCGCCCAGGGTGCGGTCACGTTTGCCGTGCGGCGTTTCGATACCGTCGTACGCAACGGACCCAATGACAACTAGCGACATTGCCTTGAATTGTACCCGGTAAGGTGAAAGCGCTTAGCGGCGGGGGAGCGAGATGAGAAATTCCCTTGAGGCCCGAAGAAAAAAGCTCAGGGGAGAAACTCTATAGGTAGTGCGTTTTTTGATTCTTAGCGATGCCCACGCAAACTGGCCGGCACTCGAAAGTGTACTGGCCGATGCAGAGGGCGCCTATGACCAGACGGTCTGTTGCGGAGATCTGGTCGGCTACAATCCCGATCCCGGCCGGGTACTTGAATGGACGCGAGCGCACTGCCAGGCAGTGGTACGGGGTAATCACGACAAGGTGGTGGCCGGCGTGGAAAGCCTGGAGTGGTTCAACGAAGTTGCCCAAGTCGCAGCGCGTTGGACGACCGCAGCATTGAGCGAAGATCAACTCGGATATCTGCGGGATCTCGCGATGGGACCGGTAAAGCTGGAACAGTTTCACGTTTGGCACGGGTCGCTGCGGGATGAAGACGAGTACCTGACCGTTCCGCGCGAAGCCGTGCCGGCCTTTGAAGGTTTAGAACATCCGTTGGGGTTTTTTGGCCACACGCATCTGCAAGGGGCATTTTTTTCAAAGCAGCGTAAGTTAGGCGCGATTCCGGCTGTACCGAAGAAAGCTAGCGAAACTGCGATCGAGCTGGAGCCGGATGTTCTGTACTTGATTAACCCGGGTTCGGTGGGCCAGCCGAGAGACGGCGACCCCAGAGCCGGTTATGCGCTTTACGACTCCGAGCAGAAGGTCGTGTTGCTACGACGAGTGGAGTATCCGGTGGAGGCAACGGCCTCGGCCATCAGGGAAGCGGGGTTACCGGATATATTGGCGCAGCGACTGTTTTACGGATTTTGAGCTCGGCGAAGCAGTGGTGGTACTTAAGGGGATTAAAGACACAGCTTGGCGGCGCGTGAGAAAATAATGTTTTGCGCATCGTTCCAGACGGCATTTATTATGCTTGCGGCCTCACGCTGGTAGGGCTGGTTCTTTCGTATTTCCTGAACCCCTGGGTGGGGCTGCCGCTCTATCTGGTTGCGGCTTTCTGTCTGTACTTCTTTCGTGACCCGGAGCGGGTGCCCCCGCCAGGAAATTGGATGGTTGCACCGGCCGATGGGAAGGTAGTTGCAATCAAGCAGTTGGAAAACGGTGAGACGCGCGTGAGTATTTTCCTCAACATCTTCGACGTGCATGTGAACCGCACGCCGATCCCTGGCAAGGTCACAGCGGTGGTCTATCAAAAGGGCAAATTCATCAATGCCGGGCACGAGGCGGCTTCAGCCGAAAACGAGCAGAATACCTTGATTGTGGAAGGCGAGAACACACGCGTGACGTGCCGGCAGATAGCGGGTCTGATCGCACGACGGATCGTCTGCTACAAGCACGCGGGTGATGCGGTGGCACCGGCTGAGCGCATTGGCTATATCAAGTTCGGTTCGCGGGTAGACGTGATTTTTGGTCCGGAATGGCGCACTGCGGTTCCACTTGGGAGCAAAGTGCGCGCGGGGAAAAGCATTCTGGCGCAATTTGTTCAGCCGGAGGAGGTCTGACCAGCCGCGAAGAGCCGCTCGGGTCCTCAGCGCTCCGGAAGAGACCTCGCCGGGCTGCTTATGCGTTACCGACGCTGTTTACGAGCGGCAACATTTTTCTCGGTTTCGTGGCGATCGTACAGTCGTTCGAGGGCGCGATTCAAGCTGCCGGTAACGATTTCGGGTTCAACGGGCATTTCTCGCTGGCGGCCAAAGCTCTCGGGTTCGCAATTTTCTTCGATGGGCTGGATGGCCGCATCGCCCGGATGACGAATACGACGAGCGATTTCGGACGCGAGATGGACTCGCTGGCTGATTTCATCACGTTTGCGATTGCGCCGGCGCTGCTGGCGTTTATCTGGGGCGTGCGTTCGGTGCTGGTACCTGAGTCGGGCGGCGCATTTCAGAGTCATCTGTCGCGCGCCGGGTATTTGGTGGCGTTCCTGTATCTGCTCTGTGGCGCAGTCCGGCTAGCCCGTTTCAATGTGCAGACGAACCCGGTACCAAAGAATCCCGGGCGGCCCGACCGTAAGTATTTCGTCGGCATGCCAAGCCCAGCGGCGGCGGGACTGGTTGCTTCCATCGTCTATTTCGATTCGGCGCCCGTGCGATCGCCGGGATTTTCGATTTTCTGGCTCGCAGTGTTGGCCATGGCCGGGCTTCTGATGGTGAGCACCTGGCGCTATCCGAGCTTCAAGCAGGTGAACGTGTCGAAGCCGCGCACTCCGCTAATCGTGCTGATTGTCGGAGCGGTGGCGTTTTCGATCTGGGAGTGGTCGCAGCCTTTCCTGTTGGCTGCGGCGAGCACGTATGTTCTCAGTGGTATTGTCATTCGCGTGGGCGGATTTCTGAGGCGTTATCGGAAAGTCCGTGCGGCCACCCCCTATGGAGAACGTCAAATTGGCTAACAGTGCGTCGAAGCAGCGGCTGAAAGTAGGTTTAGTAGGCGGCGAGACGCTGCTGGGGAAGGAACTCGAGCAGGTAGTTGGGGACCGAGGCAGCGCGTTGATCGTCAGCTTTGCGGCAACGGGGGAAGGCAACTTTGGGGAAGTCGATGGCGAAGCTGTATACGTGGAGCCGCTCGAAGCGCAGGCAGTCGCGGATGCCCGTGCCGTCTTGATTGCGGGCACAGCCGAAGGGGCGCTTAAAGCGTACGATCTGGCGAAAGCCGGCGGCGGTCGACCACTGATCATCGACTGCACGGGTTACCTCGAAGGGCAGCCAGAGGCGCGGATCGTGACGCCGCTCGTGTCGGACGTGGAAATTGGCCAGAACTGGTTGCTCGAAGTAGCGCATCCGGCGGCGAGTGCTCTGGTGCTGACGATGAAGAGGCTAGCGCGATACCGGAAGCTCCGGATGGTACTTGCCGAGATTTTCGAGCCAGCGAGCGAGCAAGGCAAGCGCGGCGTGACAGAGCTGCACAAACAGACTACTAACCTGCTCTCTTTTAAGCCTGCGGTTCAATCCGTTTTCGATGCACAGCTCAGTTTCAATTTACTGGCACAATACGGCGAAGAAGGTGCAGCAAAGCTAGCTGCCGTCGAGCAACGAATCGACCGCCATGTCGCAACCCTTTTGAGCAGCGGGAATGATAACGGAGCGGTGCCGATACCTTCGCTGCGCGTGATTGGCGCGCCGGTCTTCCATGGGTACAGCCTTTCCATCTGGGCTGAATTTGAAAGCGAAGTGAACGCGCGAGAGATCGAAGAGGCGCTTGCTTCGGCGCAGATCGAGGTGCGAAGTGAGGGCGAAGAAGTTCCGACAAGTGTAGGTGTAGCGAGCCAGAGCGGGCTCATTGCCGGAGACATTCGCATTGATCGCAACAATCCTCGTGCCGCATGGATCTGGGTGGTGGCCGATAACTTGCGTCTCACGGCCGATGCCGCGGCCGAGCTCATCAGCCAACTCGACGCAAAGACGAAATGAAGCGCCGGTGGGCCATGCTTTTGGTATGGGCGTACGCCGGAGTTGCCGTTTCCTGCGGTTATCACGTGGGGGGGACGGCAGACACGATGCCCAAGAGTGTGCGAACCATTGCGATTCCCGCCTTCAATGCGTTCACGGCCCGCTATGCGCTGGTGGACGAACTGCCGCGGGAAATTGGCCGCGAGTTTTCGTCACGCACGCGATTCAGCATCGTTACTGATCCGACGGAGGCCGACGCGGTGTTGAACGGCACAGTTAATTCAGCGCAGTCATTCCCGACCATTTTCGACCCGGGTTCGGGGAAGGCTATCAGCGTAGCGCTGGTGGTCAACGTGAGCGTGAAACTGATTGAGCAGCGCACCGGCAAGGTTCTTTATGCGCGCCCGAACTGGAGCATTCGCGAAGACTATGAGTTGGCGGTTGATCCGCATCAGTTCTTTAATGAAAGCGGCCCGGCGCAGGATCGGCTCTGCCGCGATGTGGCGCGGGATCTGGTGTCGGCGGTGGTAGAAGACTTTTGACGCCCGAGCAGTTTCTCTCAAAGCTTGCCAAGCAGGATCCCGCTCCGGCCTATCTGTTTCTCGGACAAGAAGGATATCAGCGGCAGGTTTGTAAAGCAGCGCTGCTGGAACGTGTTTTGCCCGGCGATGCGAAAGCCGATGGGCTTACTGCGGTCGATCTGTACGACACCACACTCGCTAATGTGCTGGATGATGCGCGCTCGATGTCGCTTTTCTCGAACGAACGCGTGATCTGGGTGAGCAGTGCCGAGCTCGCTTTGCCGCGCAGACTCACGGCATCGAGCGATGACGACGACGACGGAGCGGCGGCGTCACCGGCGCATGTTCTCGACCAGTATTTGAGTTCGCCGACGCCACAGACCGTGATTGTTTTTGAGTGTAGCCGCTACGATTTCAGCGGCGATGACCGGCCAAAGCTTGAGCGGGTGCAGAAATTTTATTCCAAGCTGCCGGCGGTTGTCGAATTCCGGCATTACACTCCTGAATCGAGTCGATTCCTGGCGCAGGAACTTGCGAAGAAGCACGACCTCAAGATCGCCGGAACCGAACTTGCCGCGCTACTCGACGCGGTGGGCGGCGATGCGACCCGTCTCGCTTCAGAGATCGAAAAGCTTGCTTTGTTTGTAGGAAATGATCGTAAAGTGACTGCGGAAGATCTGCGCACCTTAGTCCCGAACGCGGCTCAAACGACGATCTTTGCGCTGGTGAACGCGCTCGCGAAGGGCGATCGGGCCGGCGCATTGGGGTCGCTCGACATTCTAGTGCGAGAAGGCGAATACCTGCCGCTCGCACTCACGTTCTTAAGCACGCAGTTCCGGCTTGCGCTGGCAGCCAAAGAAGCGAAGGTTGCATCGGCGCAGCAGGCTTCGGTGTTCTTCTCCAAAATTGGCGTACGCATGTGGCGCGACCGCGCTGAACAGGTGATGGCAACGGCGAGCGCCTTCAGCCGCGACCAGTTAAGCAGGGCGCTTGCGATCATCTACGAAACTGATAAGAAGTTCCGGGAGGGTTTTCGCGACGATCGCGTGATTATGGAAACGCTGGTATTTGCTTTGACCAACGCGCGTTGAAGGCGCAATGACCTTCTTCGCACAGTTTAACCGTGACTCACGGCTTTGATCGCCTTAACCGGGAGAAGAATGATCGCGGCCAGGAGTTCGAAGACTCCGTGTAAGGCGATGCCCACTATCCGAAACGGTAGCAGCAAGAGCCAGACGATCGGATAGAGGACAAGCGCCAGGAGAGCCAGCGGCCAACACACAATCAGCAGTAAGCACCAGAGAAGAAAAGTAATCACACTACCCTCTCTTTCCTACTACGCAGGGAACGGCGGCCCAGGTTCAATCTATTGTGCGGTCCGCTCGGTCTTTTGTGCCTGGCGGAAGCGCTCAGTGTTTGGATTTTGCGCATTCCAGGCAGGGGCCGTGGCGGCGTTCGCCATATTCAAAACGGCGAGAGTCACCATGCGATCTACGCGCGCCATGTTCTCGTAATCGATCTTCTGCCATTCATCCCCTAGACCGTGGTAATCCGGGTAGTCAAAAGCGACCGTCAAGCTGTGGGCGGGCACGCCGTGCTCGGCGAGCGGCGAGTTATCGCTCTGCGTGAAATAGGCATCGCTTGCCTGCGCATCCTTATATACTTTGATCCCAAGCAGCCGCCCAGCGCTCTCGAGATACTTCGTCACGTCTGAATAATCGTAACCGGTCAAGCTGGCTGTATTGATTTGCTTACCGGTTGTTGCGTCAGTCCGGCCAACCTGCTCGAGATTGACATCCGCCACTGTCTTCGCAAGAGGGAAAACCGGGTGCTCTCCGTAAAATTGCGAACCCAGTTCGCCGCGCTCCTCGCCGAAGAAAGTCATGAAGACGATGGAGCGTTTCGGATGCGGATTGAGTTTGGCAAGCGCACGCCCGATTTCGATGACCGAGACGGTGCCGCTTCCGTCGTCATTTGCGCCGTTGTAGATGCGGTCGGCCGTCTCTTTCTTGGCCGGTGTCGCCATTCCCTTCCCTGTTTCGAGTGTGCCGATGTGGTCGTAGTGCGCCGTGACCAGAACGCAGGTGTCTTTGAGCCGCGGATCGGAACCGCGCAGTATGCCGACTACGTTCTTAAGGGACACCTTACGGTCGTCGGGCGCTGGGATGTTTACCGTTACGAAACTCTTTGACCCGGCTACCTGAGAGCTGTGAATCCACTTCAGTGCTTCCGCACTCGTTGCGATTAAGACCGGGGTAACACGCTGTTCCGCTTGAGCGAGCGGGATCAATCTCGCGCCCGGCACATCGCCGTTATCTGACCGCAACACAATCTCAACCAGCGCGCCTGATTTCGACACGCCCCGGCTGAATGCGCGCATCTTTTTATACTCTGCGATCGCCTGTTCGTGCGGCATTTTTGCGAATTCAGGTTGCGCATGAACGACTGCTTTGCCTTTTACCTCCGTTTTGGCGAGCGCCTCGGGATCCGGCGAGACGAAAGCTGCCACAGGCGCACGGTCGATGCGGGCCGCCTCGCTCGCCTGATAGATCTGCACGGATCCAGCGGGGATATCAATCATCTGCGAGCCGCTCTCGAGCTGCAACCCGGATTCGACGCGCGGCATGCGACGGTCGAGCATCTCCGCCATCTGGAAATAATCCGAGGTTCCGCCCGGCTCGAGACCTGCGGCGCGAAATTTCGAAGCAATAAATTCGGCTGCGACTTCGAGACCCGGGGACGGCGTGTACCTGCCGGCCAGGACATCGGACGCCAGGAAAGAAAGATCACCCTTCAATTCGCCCGCTGTGATGGTGTTCAGAGCTTTTTGAGCTCCGGGCGAAATCGTGGACGGATGTGCCGTTTGCGCCACTCCGCACCCAACCGAAAGCAGCCAGCCAGCGGCGCACAAGGAAGCCGATCGATGAAAATTCAAACCGGAATTATAGCGAAACGCCAAGGCACTGAAACCGTCTGCTTATGCTAGGCTAACGCTATATTAATGAGCCTCAATCGCAGAAAGCCGCTGAGTACACTGCTTGATCAGGCCGCTCACAGCGACTTAAAACGCACCCTCACCGCTACTAGTTTGATTGCTCTTGGGATCGGAGCCGTCATCGGCGCGGGCATTTTTGTTCGCACTGCGGCTGCCTCGGCCGAAGCGGCTGGTCCGGCCGTCACTTCGTCGTTTATCATTGCGGCGATTGGTTGTGCTTTTGCCGGGCTTTGCTATGCCGAATTCGCGTCGATGATTCCCATTGCGGGCAGCGCTTATACATACGCCTATACAACGATGGGCGAGTTCGTGGCGTGGATCATCGGCTGGGCGCTGGTTTTGAATATGCGCTCGGTGCCGCAACGCTCTCGATTGCCTGGAGCGAATATCTGAACAACTTGTTCGGCGGCCGAATTCCATTTGGGTGGTGCCACTCGCCGATGGAGACGTCTCTTCAAGGCGCACACGGGATTATCAATCTGCCAGCGGTTTTCATCCTCTTCCTGCTCAGCCTGGTGCTCATCAAAGGAACGCAGGAGTCGGCGCGACTGAACACTGTTATCGTCGCGATCAAGGTATTGATCGTCGTGGTGTTCGTCTGGTTGGCTGGCACTTCGTAAATCCGGCAAATCACATTCCGTATACCATCCCGGCGGGGACTCCCGGACACGAAGGGGTGTTCAAACATGGCTGGGGTGGGGTGCTCGGTGGCGCCGGGATTGTTTTCTTCGCCTTCATCGGTTTCGATGCCGTTTCAACCGCGGCGCAGGAGGCGAAAGATCCCGCGCGTGACATGCCCATAGGCATTATGGGCTCACTTGCCA
Organism: Terriglobia bacterium; assembly: GCA_963737005.1. GTDB lineage: Bacteria > Acidobacteriota > Terriglobia > Bryobacterales > Bryobacteraceae > Bog-105. The sequence goes on from CAVTRD010000002.1 coordinate 309,512, forward strand.
TCTGCACGGTCCTGTACATCACTTTGGTTACGTATTGACCGGCGTCTGTAATTGGAGCGAGTTCGACATTGCCGGCAAAGAAGCTTCGGTCGCCTATGCGGTCCAACACCACATGCCTGGTTACGGATGGCTCGGGACCGCGATCAGCATAGCGATTCTCATGGGCTTCTCGTCGGTCATCCTGGTGATGTTCTTGGGACAGAGCCGGGTTTTTTACTCAATGGCTAAGGATGGCTTGCTGCCCAAGGCTATTTTCAGCGGTGCATCCGCGGTTCCAAACGCCTTACAAATCTAATATTGTGCTTTTCTTTTTCGTGGGCGCATTCGGGGCTTTTCTGCCGGGCTCGTCTGGCGGGCGATCTCACGTCAATCGGCACCTTTTTGCGTTCATGCTGGTCTGTATCGGGGTCTGGATCATGCGCCATTCCGAACCGAGTCAGCATCGGCCGTTCCGCACGCCGCTTGTGCCGCTGGTGCCCATCCTCGGCGTCATTGTTTGCGGCGGCATGATCATCTCGCTCGACCACCGCACTCAACTGACTGCGCTCGGTTGGATGGTCATCGGCCTCTGCGTCTATTTTCTATACGGCCGCTCCCACAGCCAACTGAACTCACCTGCAATGGAGCAGCCGGTCGATGTTACGCCCGTTCGTTAGACCTCACCTCTGGATCTCGAGAAGCTTCCTGGCCGGTTTGGTGCTTGCTTTGCAGGTTCGGGCGCAAGACGCACCTCGGCCGATCGTGCTTCAGGACGTCCGTTTGATAGACGGCACCGGGCAGCCGCCGCGCGACCACGTGCAAATCACTATAACCGGCGGACAGATTACCGAAATCCGCTCGGCTCTCTTGCGCATCGCCTTCCCGCCAAATGCACAGGTGCTCAATGTATCGGGTAAGACGGTGATTCCGGGGCTCATCAACGGCCATGGCCATCTCGGGTTGACGAAGGGGATCTCGGTCGGTCCGGCGAACTACACACCCGAAAACATCGAAGCGCAGTTGAAGCAATACGAGCGATATGGGGTGACGAGCATGATGTCACTTGGGATGAATAAAGATTCGCTCTATCCCTTGATAGCTGCACAAAAGCAGGGTCAGATCGGGGGCGCCACGATATTCACAGCTGACCGTGGACTTGGCTCTCCCGACGGTATGCCACCGGTTGCGGTCGGTACCGATCAGGTGTATCGGCCCGGCACGCCTGCCGAAGCTCGTAAGGATGTGGATGAGATGGCTGCACGCCATCCGGATTTGATCAAGGTCTGGATCGACGATAATCTTGGCAAATTGCCCAAGCAGGCACCCGATGTGTATGCCGCGGCCATCGATGAATCGCACAAGCAGCATCTGCGAATCGCGGCCCACATTTTTGTTTTATCAGGCGGATGCCAAGCGCCTGCTGGCCGATGGAGCGGACATTCTCGCGCACAGCATTCGTGACGAGCCCATCACGGACGAGACCGTCGCGGCGATCAAGAATCGCCATGTCTATTACATTCCGACTCTGGCGCTCGAGGATTCATTCTTCATCTATGCGGAACACCCGGCATGGATGGACACTCCGTTCTTCCTCGGCTCGCTGAACCCGGAACTCGCGGCCGCTCTCAGGTCGCCTGCTTACGCCGCAAAAATCAACTCCGACCCGACAACGGCCATTCATAAGCAGGCGTTACAAACGGCCATGCAGAATTTGAAGAAACTGTGTGATGCGGGCGCTCCGATTGCGTTTGGCGGCGACTCAGGCGCGAACCCGTTTCGCATTCAAGGGTTCGCCGAGCATCGCGAACTTGAGTTAATGGTTGCGGCCGGCATGACACCAGTGCAGGCGTTGCACAGCGCTACGGGTGTGAATGCCGCTATGCTGCACATCAGCGATCGTACAGGAACCTTGGAGAAAGGCAAACAGGCGGACCTGATTGTGCTAGAAGCTGACCCGGCCGAAGACATCCAAAACACCCGCAAGATCAGCGCAATTTTTCACCAGGGAAAACAGGTTCACTAAATCGCGTCGGCGCCGGTTCAGAAGACGAAGCCGAATCTGACAAGTACGGTTCGCGGCTGCAGGACGTGTGTGCCGCTGAGGGTCGAGAGGAAATTGTAGACCGCGATGTTGTTGGTCAGATTCTCTACTTGGATGGCGGCTGTGAAGCGTTGCCGTCCCTCTGCATGAAGTAGATTGTCGGTCCCTAGGCTCAAATTGAAGGTATTACGCGGCTTGACGCGATCCGGGTTGTGATCATCGTTCTCCTGGCTGGCGGATGGGCCGTAGCCGCCCTGCGGCAGACTGATCAGCCGCGAGGTCACTTTTCCAGCTGTCCCGTTGACGTTCGTGCAGTCGGAAAGCGGACTGACCACAGTAGCGAGGCCGCCATTGCAAGCCAATCCAATTGTCACTTGTTGATTCGGCGTCAGTCCTAAGGCAGCTCCGGCACCAGGTACGCCGCTGACCACCAAGCCGCTATCATAGCGCCAGCTGAAGTCGACGTACTCTGCATTTTTGTTGATTTGATAGCGGCTGACAATAGTGGATTGGAAAGCCTGATCATGGTCGATGCGGAACACTCCGGCGGGCACGGCGGACGTATTCAGAAGACCGCCCGACTGGCCGGGGAAATAGCGCGCCCGGTGTGGCCGAAGGTAGCATAGGCAGTGAAGCCGTGGATGTTTGTAGTGCTCACGCTGCCGGTCACGCCATCTAGTTTCGACTTGTACCAGGCGATGGGAAACGTGATGGTCGTGTTCTGCAGCACGCTGAGATCATAGGCGTTCCGCGTGTATTTCCAAAAGTAATCAGCATCCACCAGAAGGTATTTGCCGAGTGCCTGCTGAAAGCCGACGTTGTACTGATTTCGAATACCAGGATGGATGGCCGGGGTCTCATTAACGCCGAGTACCGCCTCGGCGACTCCGTTGCTCAATCCAGAAGCGCTAGACAGAAGGAGATTCTCGTTGAAAGGCGTTTCATAGGTGTGCGAATAGGCAAGGAGCAGGACGGTGCTTGTCTTCTTGATGTTGTACTCGAGTCCGGCGCGGGGTTCAGGCTGAGAACCGGAGGTGAGGCCATAGTACATGTCGCCTCGCAAACCGACCGTCAAGAGCAAATTGCCGAGCGTAATTGAATCCTGCGCGTAGAAAGCGTATTGGTTGATGTTCTTCTTGGCGTTGTACTGAAAGAGCCGGCCGTTGCGGGACAGATCGAACGGGATGAGGCCGGGTTGCAAATCGGGGTTGGTGGTGTATCCCAGGTTGCCGCATTGATTGGGATCGATGATGGCCGGGTCGGTGATGGCGCCTCCATTCGCGTCCAGACAAGGCGGATTGAACGTCGGGTCGGTAATGCCGAACCCGAACTGTTCGAGTAAACGGGTCTGCTTCAGATCGATGCCGAGCTTGATATTGTGACGGCCTTTGTTAATGGAAAGATCGCTTTTGATTCCGTAGTTGAAAAGCGCTCGATCCTGGCTCGGAGTAGAGGGCGTATCGGCGAACGGGTCACGACTGGCGTAATAGTGAAACTGGTCTTTGCGCGCGTACGGATTCACGGTTAAAAGGACATGAGGATTGAAGGTGTGCTGATAGCCAGGCGCAACGTTCCAAGTAAAGACCCGTTGCCTTTGATCCTGAGCCAGCTGATCGTAGTCGTTCGGAATTTGAAGCCAATTTCGGCAACAAATAAATTGAGGTGAACGACATCCTGCGAAGTCGGCTGAAAATCGAAGCGATCAAAGACCGTGCCGTTGTTGCCTATGTCATGGAATGCGGAGAACTCGGGAGTGTCCAGAAACCGACCGCTGCGAGTACCATCGATCATGCGTCTCCCCCGACCGAACCGAAACTTCCGTAATAAGCACCCACACCGCCGAACTGCCGCATAGCGCCTAAGTCCGATTTGGTTGTGATCTGATCGACAAGGCTCGACTTGTCACCGAACTCCGCGGCGGGGGCGCCTGTGATTAGCTTCCATGCTTTGGATGGCGCTGGTGGGCAATTGCGTGGAGAAGACCTTGCTCTGTTGATCGCTAATCGGCTGCCCATCGATAACGAAGCTGTATTGGGCGTGATCCCCCAAGCGACGAAAAAAGCCGTTCCCGTCAGCTGCCACGCCTCCAGTGCTGTATGTGATGGCTTGGCTCAGACTCGCTCCAGGATCGAAGAACGGCAACTTGCTAATCTCGCTGCTATCGACGTAGACGCGCGCGGAGGGATCGACTTCGATCAGGTCGGCGCCCGCAGCCTCAACGGTGACCGTCGTGGCGGAACTGCCGAGAGCAAGTTTGACGGACAGCAGAACCGGCACGGAATTGCGAATCGTAATGTCTTGGGTGAAAGCTGCGAAGCCGGACACTTTCACTCCGAGATGGTAAGCGTCCGGTGGAATGTTAACCAAACGAAAAGCGCCGTCCGATCCGGAAGTCACGGCCTGTCGTGTAGCCGCTCACAGGATTGCTCAAGGTCACGGTGGCATTCGGCACATTGGCACCGGAAGGATCCATAACACCGCCAGTGATGGTACCGGCTTGCCCAGGGATTGCCCGCGCAGAGCAGGGGCGTTTGCGCAACGAGTGTCAGGCAAAAGAAAGAAAAATCGATCTTTACTCACGACTCCCCGCAATTTGAATTGATGGCTTGGCCAACGGTACGGTAAACACGCCGGCCTACACCGAAATGGATCTCGTTCTCTCATCAGAAGCTGGAATCGTCCAAAGTCTCACTCAAACCGAACGAGAGGACTGATTTAGCCGGGAGCGGGGTGCAAAGCGGAATGAGTGGATGACAAGTGGGAGTGTCGGGTGGCGACTACCAGTGCAATACGTCACGCACGTGCCGCGCCTGCCGCTTGCTCACGATGATCGATGTTGACGAGAGCGTTGCGATGGATTCTGCGGAACGAAGTGTCCTCCAAGGCGGCAGGCGATTGTTTTCAGGTTCTGGGTAGCCCAATAGCTTTGCTTGGCAGTGATGATTCGAACGGCATCTCCGGTCGCCTGAAAGGCGAGAATGGCTTCCAGATCGAGCAGGAAATATTCTTCGCCGATTCTGCCGACGATCTTTCGCAGGCGCCGATCTTCCGGTTTCGGCAAGGGAGCGATCTCGTGCAATCGAAGCAGATTTTCGGCAACGGCCTGGGGATCACGCGCGATGCGTTTGGCATTCTCCACAGCTTGCAGAAGCCGCTCTTGGCCGACGGGTTTCAAAAGGTAATCGACCGCGCCGGCATCGAACGCGCGTATGGCGTGCTGATCGTATGCGATCACCATGACGACAAGCGGCAGTCGGCCGCCATTGAGACGGCCGAGCAACTCGAACCCGCCCATAACGGGCATTGACGACATCCTGCTTGGCGCCAGGTTCACTGATAGCGGCCGGGATCACGAATGAGACGGTCGATCCAGTTGCGTCCGAGTGGATGCTCAGGGAAGCGGCCGAGCCGTAAGAAAGCTTTAGGCGACGATGCATGTTGTCAAGTCCCAACCCGGTGTTTTCCTCAGATTGCTCGCCGCTGGCCTGAAATCCAAGGCCGGTGTGCTCAACACTGACGTGCAGGTCGCCGGCGATTACGTGGGCTTGCAAGGTGATGCGGCCTCGTCCATGCTTCTTGGAAATCCCGCGTTTTACAGCATTTTCGACGAGCGGCTGGACAGAGAGAGTCCGTATCAGGACGGAGCCAGCGGATTCGCCGATCTGTCTGTTTGAAGGCGATCGCCCAAGCGAAGAGCCTCGATTTCAAGATAAGCCTGGACGATCCGCATCTCCTCCGATAAGGCGATGTATGGACGATCCGCTCGTAAGGAATAGCGAAAAATCTCGGCCAGGTTGAGCACCGTGCGGCGAGCGCCGGGCGAATTGCGATCGATCGTACCGTAGAGAGTGTTCAGAGCGTTGAAAAGAAAGTGGGGGTTGATCTGGGCCTGGAGAGCACGCAGCTCTGCTTCTGTAGCGAGACGCTTCAGCTCTTCCGATCGAAAGCGCTCGACCTGCTCGACAATGACGGAACCGAGCTGCCGCATATCTTCCAGATCTTCGCTCAAATAGCGCTGCCGACCCTTGCGCGGGCCGGCAAGAAGATAACGAACTCCGCCGCTCGAGAAACGCAGCGGCAGCAGCGCTTCAGCCCAGCTATAATCAGCGCGGCGATAGGCGGTGCGTTGCCTCCCGAACAAGAGAACCGGCTGCTCGGGCTCTCCGGTCAGAGCCAGATCCGCAACAACCGCGAACTGATTAGTTGCCAGATGACTCGCCAGCTCACGCGCTGCACTTGACAGCAGTTCATCTTCGGAATGCGCTTCAGAAGAGAGCCGGGCGATCCTCGAAACCCGACCGCTCAAATCCTGCCGCCGGAAAATCACACGTCCCAGCGAACGCTGCAGAGCATTCCGAAGATGAACGAACAAGATGAGAGACAGACATAACGTGACAAGCGCCAGGCCGGTTAGGAAGGCGCTCGGCCGAATCAATCGCCAGATGTGAAATCTCTGATTAAGCAGTAGAATCGACGCGACATAAAGAGCGGCAAGCCCGGAGTTCATCAGGAAGCGGACGAAGGTATCGAGAAGCAGAAACCGATAATCCTGCAGAAGAACGATCAAAGCAACAGGTGTTCCGATGTGATGCCAGGCGATCTCGGCGGTCCAGGGCGAGGTAAGGTGCTGATACCCGAAGTGGAGGAACGAGGTGGTGAACACGACGAGAGAAGCGAGCGAGAACGACTCGATTGTTCGATCGGGGTGTGTCGGTTGACCGGTCGCCGGAGCAGGAAGGCGAGGACGGTGAGAGCTCCGAAACCCGCGGCGATCAGAATGAGGCCACTCTGATGCGGCGCTGGGTTAACCGCAAAAAGTTCGCTGATATGAAGAGCAATGGCAATAGCGCTCACGGCATAGCCGCCGATTGTGATTGCTCGCTGCTCTCCGTTCAAGACGACTTGCAGAAGGACTGCGGGGAGAAGACTCAGCACAGAGAAACTGGCCATCATGACGATGCCGATCAGAACAGGAGTACGACCCTCGGAAGCCAGAGCGAGCAGCGAGCCGATGTTCCAGGCCAAAGCGAGACTTCCGGCGCCGATGGAGAGCTTTGTGTGCCGGATGCCGCGCCCACGCCTGTCCCGGAGAAGCAGAGCGATGATAAAACCGAACAGCAAAACGCCAGCGGCATGGCCGATTGTGTTGATCAGCGTCGGATCACGCCGATTCGTGCCATCAAGCATACGGTTCCAGCTTCTTACCCAACATACTTCAGCATGTGGGGGGGAAAGAAAGCGCTCAAGAGATTTCGTGGCCTCTCTAGAATAGGTGGAATGGCTAAGTTATCGATTAAAGATCTGGATCTCGCCGGGCGGACAGTTTTTATTCGGGTAGATTTCAACGTACCGCTGAGCCCGGATGGGCAAGAGATCACCAGCGACAAGCGGATCCGGGCATCACTGCCGACGATCCAGTACGCTCTCGAGCACTCGGCCGGGGTGGTTTTGGCGAGTCACCTGGGGCGTCCTAAGGGCAAATTTCGACCGGAGATGAGTCTCGCTCCCGTAGCAAAAAGATTGTCTCAGCTGCTAGGGAAACAGGTAGTGATGGCCCCGGCGGCGGTAGGCAACGAGGTCTCAGCGCTCAAGCCCGAGCCTGGGCAGATACTTCTGCTCGAGAACCTACGGTTTCATCCTGAAGAAGAAGCGAACGATTCGGATTTTTCCCGCCAACTTGCCTCCGTAGCTGACGTTTATGTGAATGATGCATTTGGATCGGCGCATCGAGCGCATGCATCGACGGTTGGTGTAGTGGCTGCCTTGCCGATCGCAGCGGCAGGTCTGCTGATGGAGAAGGAGATTGAGTGGCTGACCCGGGTCACGCAAAATCCGGAACGGCCGTGTGTCGGTTTGCTTGGCGGGGCAAAGGTGTCGGACAAGATCGAAGTGATCCAAAACCTGATTAAGATTGTTGACCACCTGTTAATCGGGGGAGCGATGGCCTACACATTTCTGCGCGCCGAAGGTAAGCCGACCGGTAAATCGCTGGTCGAAGAAGACAAGGTGGAGTTGGCGAAACAGCTGATGCGAGAGCACGGGGCGAAGCTGGTTTTTCCCGTGGATCACGTGGTGGTGCGCGAGATAAAACCAGGAGCAGCGCATGAGGTGGTGACGACGATTGCGCCGGATCAGATCGCGGTGGACATTGGTCCCCGAACCGTCGAGGAATTTTCAAAGCTGATTGAATCGGCTAAGACAATCGTCTGGAACGGGCCGATGGGTATCTTCGAGATGCCGCCATTCGATACGGGTACGGTCGCGTTGGCCAAAGCGGTGGCGGAATCGGGTGCGGTATCGGTAGTGGGCGGCGGTGACTCCGAAAAGGCGATCAAGAGTGCCGGGGTGGCCGATCAGATCACTCACGTTTCGACCGGCGGTGGAGCTTCGCTCGAATTTCTCTCGGGCCTGGAGCTACCGGGTGTGGTGGCGTTGACCGATAAGGGTTGATTGCACCTCGAGCGTGAATGTGGGCCGACTGGCTGTGCTCCGGGCGGCACACCTACAATAAGAGTTTCCAGGAGCTTTCCCTTTTGTCATTGGAAGATGATTTCCTTCGCCAGCGCCACGAGCGTTTGGCGCAGATACGTGAACTGGGCTTCGACCCGTATGGTCGGGCTTTCGAGTTCTCGCACACGGTACCGCAGATCTGGCAAGAGTTCGGTCAGAAGACAGCGGAAGAACTCATGCCGTATAGCGGCGTGCGAGTGGCCGGCCGTATCCAGAGCCTGCGCCGCATGGGTAAGTCGGCCGGTTTTCTGCATCTGATGCAAAGTGGCGAAAAGCTTCAGGTGTATCTCCGGAAGGATGCTCTGGATGCAAAGAGCTTTCAGCTGTTCGACATCTTAGACGTGGGCGACATTATCGGCGTGCGTGGATACTTATTTCGCACGAAGACAGGCGAATTAAGTATCCACGCCGAGGAACTCTTCTTCCTCTCGAAGATTCTGCTCCCGCTACCTGAGAAGTGGCACGGTCTGGAGGACGTTGAGACTCGCTACCGCCAACGCTATCTCGATCTCATCGCGAACCCTGATTTGCGCAAGACTTTTGTCACACGCTCGAAGATCATCTCGTCGCTGCGAAGGCTGCTGACCGAGCGCGGTTTTCTTGAAGTGGAGACTCCCATGATGCAGCTAATCTATGGGGGGGCGGCAGCGCGTCCGTTTATCACGCATCACAATACGCTGGATGTCGATCTCTATCTGCGCATCGCACCGGAACTTTATCTCAAGCGGCTGGTGGTGGGAGGATTTGAGCGGGTTTTCGAGATCAATCGCAATTTCCGCAACGAGGGTATTTCGACGCAGCATAATCCCGAGTTCACGATGCTCGAGTTTTATCAGGCGTACACGGATTATCGCGGGATGATGGCGCTCTCGAAAGAGCTGCTGCGAGAGGTTGCGATCGAGGCAACAGGTTCTGATCAAGTCCCGTATAACGGCAACGTACTTGACTTCGGCAACATCGCCCAGTATTCGATGCGCGAGGCGCTTCATCGCTTCTGGCCGAATGCGCAACCGGCTGTCGGTGAAGACGTTGACGGGCTGCGCCTGGTAGAACTATTCGAAGAGCACGTGGAACACCAACTCATTCAACCAACGATCATCTATGACTTCCCGGTGGAGGTTTCGCCTTTGTCGAAAAACAAGGTAGATAATCCAGCGTTCGTGGAGCGGTTCGAACTTTACGCGGCGGGCATGGAGTTGGCGAATGCGTTCACTGAGCTGAACGATCCGCAGGAACAGCGGCGCCGGTTTGAGCAGCAGCTGGCGCGCAAAGAAAGCGGCGACCAGGAAGCTCATGTGATGGATGAGGATTACGTCCGCGCACTTTGTTATGGCATGCCGCCGGCGGGGGGAGAAGGTATCGGGATCGACCGTTTGACGATGATCCTCACCGGTTCGAAATCGATACGCGACGTGATCCTGTTCCCGCTGCTGCGGCCCGAAGGCGACATTGGTCTACTCGAGCGGCTCCGTGAGCTCGCCTGAGCGCGATGCCGAAGCGAGACTCAAGGCATCATGTATCGCTTTGAGTGGATGGTCGCTGTTCGCTATCTCCGCGCCAAGCGCAAGCAAACGGTCATTTCGATCATCACGGTCATTTCCGTGTTGGGCGTGGCAGCAGGAGTGGCTTCTTTGATCATTGCGCTCGCTATCAATAATGGCTTTGGCAGCACGTTGCAGGCGAGCCTGCTCAGTGCGACGGCGCATGTCAGCATCCAGGAGCGGCACCCCAGTTTTGGAATTGAAGGATGGCAAGCGCTCGTTCCGAAGCTACGCCGGCTGGGGCACGTGACGGCGGTCACGCCCGGCTTGTACGATCAAGTCGGTTTGCGAGGTCCGCTGGTCAGTGTGGGGGCGATCTTGAAGGGGGTACCGATGGGCCGCGGAGCTGCGGTGCCCGAGATGCTCGAGCGGCTCAAGGCCGGCTCGCTACAAGCTTTCGATAATCCACCGCAGGGTGTGAACAGCGTTGTGCTCGGCGCGCGTCTTGCGGAGCAGGCCGGCGTGGGACTCGGCAGCCGCGTGACCGTAATCGGAAATGAGTTGACTCCGTTCAGCGTTGCGCCCACGCTCTTTCGTTTTCACGTGGTCGGAATTTTCGAGTCGGGACTTTACGATCTGGATTCGAGCTGGGCGTTTACTTCGCTCGACTCCGCGCAGCATGTGCTCGATTTACCCGATGTAGTGAACTCTATCGAGCTTCGCTTGGATGATGTTTACCAGGCATCGGCGGTAGCGCGGGCAGCTGCGCCGATCATCAGGCCCGAAGCTCATTGCGCAAACCTGGATGAATCAGAACCGGTCGATACTCAATGCGCTGCGGCTGGAAAAAATTGTCAGCCTGATCACCGTCGGTTTGATCGAGCTGGTGGCGGCGCTTAATATTCTGGTAGCGCTGGTTATGCTTGTGATGGAAAAGCACCGGGACATTGCCATCCTAATGTCGATGGGAGCGCGGCGCGAGCAGATCCGGCGTATCTTTATTCTGCAAGGCCTGTTGATTGGTGGACTGGGTTCGGCGCTCGGGTTGATCGCGGGCTACTCGGTATCGGCGCTCTTCAATCACTACCGCTGGCTGCGGCTTGATGAGCAGATTTATTCGATCAGCTATGTTCCGTTCCTGAGCCGGCCAACAGACGCGTTATGGGTGGCCGGGCTTGCGCTGGCGACGAGTCTGATCGCAACGCTTCATCCATCCGGGAGCGCCTCGAAGATCGCACCGGCCGAAGCGCTTCGTTACGAATAGATGAGTTCTCCCCGTTTTTCGCGTTTCGAGCGTTATCAGTGGCTAGTGATTCTGGTGGCGGCTGCGATATTTCTCGGCTGCATCGTAAGCCCGCCCGCGCTGATGGACGACGTCGATTCGGTGCAGGCTAATATCGCGCGAACGATGGTTGCGACCGGGGACTGGGTTACGCCGCATCTCGACGGAATCCGCTATTTCGAGAAACCGCCATTAAAGTACTGGATTATCGCGGTCTTCTTCAAGATTTTCGGCGTGCACGATTACATTGCCAGGCTGCCGCTGGCGTTGATCAACATCTTGCTCTGCTGGCTGGTATTTCGCATCGGCGATTGGGCATTTGATGAGCGAGCCGGGCTCTACGCAGGCCTGGCGCTTGCCAGTTGCATTGGCCTGTTTCTTTTCACGCGCATTCTGATCGCAGATTCGCAACTCACGTGCGCCATTACGGTTGCGCTTGTGGGCCTTCTTGCGGGCGCTTGATGAGGCTGAGCGGCGTCCCCGCTTATGGGCGCTGCTTTTTTGGGCGAGTACAGCGGTCATCGATCCTGCTTAAAGGTTTGATCGGGGCGGTGTTCCCATTCGCAGCCGCTTTCTTGTTTCTGCTGTTCACAAAGCGATTAGTCGTTGCGCGATACCTGGAAGCGTCTTGATGCCGGGCTGGGGTTTGCTGCTGTTTCTACTGATCGCGGCGCCGTGGCATGTGCTCGCGACGCTGCGGAACCCGCCTTATTTTCGATTCGATCTGACCAGCGGCCCGGGCAACTATCGCGGGTTCTTCTGGTTTTACTTCTTCAACGAGCACATTCTGCGATTTCTGAACCGGCGTTATCCGCACGACTACAACACCGTTCCGCGTCTCCTGTTCTGGCTGCTGAATCTTGTCTGGCTGTTTCCCGGCGAGCGCATACTTGCCGACCGCTTTTCGAGCTGAGGTACCGGGGACCGGAACGCGCTTCACAAACTCGACTGCTGGCGCTTTGCCTGATCGGTTTTGTGATGTTGTTCTTCACGTTTTCTTCCACGCAGGAATATTATTCGATGCCGATTTATCCGGCCGTTGCACTGCTGCTCGGCTGCGGGTTGGCGTCACGTGATCCGGTGACGAAACGGTGGTTAAAGGGCGGCGACATCGTCTTAGGCTGCATCTGCACGCTTGCGTTGGCGGTGATGCGTGGTCATCTTACTACGCGTTTGGCGTCTGCCGACGCCGGGCGATATCTCGGATGCGCTTCGGTCCCAGAACGAATCCGCTTACACGCTATCGCTGGGCCATATGGGCGATCTGACGCTGGATTCGTTCGCGTATTTGCGCGGCGCCCTTACTGCTGGCTTGTGTTGCGGTCGCGATCGGTATTGCCGGACTTCTTCTCCTAGCAAAGCAGCGGCGGTTCATCGCGCTTGCTGTGATGATGGTGGTATTTTTTCAGGCCGCTCGGCTAGCGCTGGTTACTTTCGACCCCTATCTTTCATCCCGGCCTCTCGCAGATGCTTTGCTGCATCGCCGCCGGGCAAGCTCGTTGTATCCGACCAGTACTACGCATTTTCGTCTGTCTTTTTCTATGCGGACCGAGATGCTTACCTGCTGAATGGGCGGATCAACAATCTCGAGTATGGCTCGAATGCGCCCGGTGCGTCCGCGGTCTTCATCGATAACGCGGCTCTGAGTAGAATGTGGCACGCCGACGAGCGTTGTTACTTAGTGCTCGAGCACGAATATCTGCACGACATCGAAAAGGTGCTCGGCGGCGCGCACAGCTACACAGTCGTGAAAGAGAGCGGCGGGAAGTATCTGCTTTCGAACCGCAGCTGATTACTTCGCGGCGGGATTGATAGGCGAAGTCCCAGACGAGCAACTCAACATCGTCCGCGTCCTCTTTGTCTGAGAACTCGACCAACGCATATTCGCCGGGCGTCAGCGGCTTTTCCGGCCAGATGCGATAGAGCCCGCTTGCCAGTTGCTGCTCAAAGGTTTCCATCTGCTTGCGTTCTTCGAGCGCCTGTTTGGCGACGGGGATGATCGAGATGTTTTCGACGATACGAAGATTCTTCTTCGGCGTCAGGCGTACGATGCCGAAGCGTTCTTCCTTCGCTAAACGCATATAAAAGGAGGGGCGGTTATCATCGACGGAGAACTTGGCGTGCTCTCCTTTGACGATGACCGATGCCTTGCCCGGAATGAGCGGGACAGGGCTGACCATCTGCAGAGCGCGGCGTTTTTTGTCGGTGATGATCTGGTACTCGGCGGGCGGCACCGCCTCCATCTTGTCTCCGGCCTTTGTAGTACGCGCCGGCCTCCATTGGAATTGATGCGATTTCGCGTTGCTGTGCGCGCTCCGCCTTTTCCTCTTCTGCCTCAGCCCGCTCGGTCGAGATGGCATGTTCGGTGACGGCCTTGCGCTCGCGTTCCGTTTTATCTGTATCGACCAGCTCGGTCGGGATCTCTTCCCACTCGCCGCGCTCGGTGCTGAAGTAGCGTATGCGATCGCCTTGGACTTGGTATTCGCGCACGGCGTGGTAGGTGCCGTCCTTAAGATATAGCTTGAACGATTCTCCAAACAGCAACGTCGCCGTCAACAGCAGAATAAGAACTGCCCGCACTTATCTATTTTCCCACCGCTGGTCGGGTGGACGCGCTGCGCTAACCTGAGAGCAGCGATGGCGAAAATCGGTGAAGTCCTGGGCTCAGCTGCGGCAATCGCCAAAGGCATGGGCATCACGTTCAAGGAGATGCTGCAGCCGACCATTACGGAAGAGTATCCGGATGGACCGGCGCACCTCGAAGAGCGCTATCGCGGCGCGCACGTGCTGCAGCGCGACGAAAACGGGCTCGAGAAGTGTGTCGCTTGTTTCCTGTGTGCCGCGGCTTGTCCGGCCAACTGCATCTATATCGAAGCCGCGGAGAACACCGAGCAGGAGCGCTTCAGCGGTGGCGAACGTTACGCCAAGGTTTATAACATCGATTACACCCGCTGCATCTTTTGCGGGTATTGCGTGGAGGCGTGTCCGACTGATGCAATTACACACGGACATGGCTTCGAGCTAGCCAGTTACAACACGTCTACTCTGATTTATCGGAAAGAGCAGATGCTTGTAAAGCTGCCCCAAGACGGGGAACCGCCTTCTCAGAAAAACTCCGTGCCAGCCGGCGCCGACGAGATGACTCGAGTCGAAACGCTCGCTCCTTAGCTCGGCGGGAGCGGCTTACAACTCCTGATCCGGCTCACTCAGAACCACTAAATACCGTTCGAACAACTCCGAGCCGTCATCGCGATCTGCTGACCTTTCAATATCTTCACAGATAGACCTAATCCAGTCTCTGGCGGGCGAGTGATCGCTCGTCGCGTGAAGAACCGCCTCAGCACACAGGTCAAGACCTCCGATATCCTCTTCCCACATAACCTGTTTCATTTGTTTATACACCTCTCGCAACTGCCTGCGACAGCATGTGTTTATCTGATGCGACCAGGCGGTTTAAGCTGCAAATGGTGGTAGTAGTCGCGACAGATCATCGCGGTCTAGTGTGCAAATGCTAACTCTTCCGCACCGTTCCATGCGACCGACCCGGGGATCGATGAAGCTGTTGTAATAAATGCGCAATAATCCACAGTCAGGCGCGTTCGGGCTGGAACCCACCTGAAACCAGGGACGCCGAAAAGGCTGCCGCGCTCAACCATCTCTCGCCTTGAGCCAACGAACGGCGACACGCCGAATTCCATGCCACAGGTGAGCGTTTCGCCGTTCCAGGGCGGCCTCGTGCGGAGGTGATTTTCTTCCCAGCGCGCCAGCCATGGAAAGTCCGAACGCTTCCAAACGTAGCCGATCAGGACTTTCGAGACGGGCGACCAAGCGAGGAAGAAAGCCTGCTCGCGCGTGGGATCCATCAAATGCGTGGTGAAGCCACCGGAGACTTGATCGCTCGAGAATGTGCGGAGATCAATGATCGCGGAGTCCGAGGTAGGACAGTATGGCCAGAAGAACTCCGCGCCCTGCTTCTGGCGTCCCTTCCCACCCGTGAAGTCTGCATCGATGACTTGCGAACGCGTGGCCGGGAGCCGGAACTCAGTGCCGCCTCGCTCGAGGAAAGGAGGGCCAAGGGTGACGTGCTGAGTCCATGCGATTGGGCGGTCCGTCGCCGAAAGGTTCTCGACAATTTCCGATATGCGGATTGCCATGCTGCCAGGCGCGAGGAGTATGCGGCGCTGAAGATGCAACTGCGCTTTGCTGAGCTCGGTGGTAAGCGTCAGGTTACCGGGGGCGACCGAGACGTGGTAAGCCGCTACTGAAGCTTCGCCATGGACCGGAATGCCCGCCGCAGCTTCTTCCGGGCTGGGCGCGCCAAAGGTATCGAGACAAAGATTGTGGCCGAGTATGCCCGCGAGCAACTGCGCGTCGCTATCGTCGCCGTACTCCGGATGCCTCGCCCTTTCGTAAACAGACGGCTCGACCGAAGGCCAAGGCGGCGTCCAAAGCGGGTTGACGCCGGTCGGTTTGTGAAGAATCTCAGCAATGTGACCACCCTCGCCAGTTACTGTGACGCGGAGGGAATCGTTTTCAATCTGGAACGCGCGCCTATTTCGATAATCAAGGGCACTCATGAATTATCGAACTGGTATAACACGCGGTGTTTACAGGATGTGCGAAGGACCCTCTACAATGATCTTCATGCCTGGACTCACCTGGGACCACACTGAAGACATCGCGCTGAGCCTATTCGAAGCGCATCCGGAGACTGATCCCACTCATATCCGCTACACCGACCTGCATCAGTGGATTACCGAACTTCCTAACTTCAAGGACGACCCGAAAGCTTCGACAGAAGGAAAGCTCGAAGCGATTCAGATGGCCTGGGTGGAGGAGTACCAGGATGCGGGATGAGGTTTAAGTCACTTCAAATGCTATATTCGTAAGAGTCTTGTCCGCGTCGAACCGGGGGTGTAGTGCGTCTCGGGCGGATCAGACGGCGGTCATCCGCCTCAGCAAACCCAAGATCAGGTTAGAGTATGCCCAAACTGAAGACACATAAGGGTGCGTCCAAACGCTTCAAGAAGACCGGCACGGGCAAGATTGCTCGGCGGCACGCCTTCGCGCGGCACATCTTGACGTCAAAGCCCCGTTCCCGTAAACGCAAGCTCGGTCACAGTGTAGTTGCGGATGAGACCGATCAAGCGAAGCTTCGCGTGATGCTTCCCTATTAGGGAACACACCAGATTTTATTGGAGTAGAGGCAGCGCGCGCGCACGTGCCTGTTCTCTCTCCGCATTCGCCACCAGGCGTAAACAGAAGAAGGAGAAAACGTGCCAAGAGTAAAAAGAGGAACCCACCGGCGGGATTACCGCCACAAGACGCTACGGCGCGCGAAGGGCTTTTTTCTTACCAAGTCCAAGCTGAACCGCGCTGCGCAGGAAGCCGTCGAAAAGGCGCTGCGCTATGGATATGTCGGCCGGCGCTTGAAGAAGCGGAATTTCCGGTCGCTTTGGATTGTGCGCATCAATGCGGCTTGCCGGGGCGCAGAAATTTCGTACAGCAAGTTCATCAACGGTTTGAAGCGCGCGGGTATTGAACTTAACCGGAAGGTGCTGGCCGATATTGCGGTCAACGACACGGTTGGGTTCGCCACGCTGGTCGACCGGGCAAAATCAGCACACCAGTCGCAAGTTCAGTGAGTTCAGAGTATTCTAAGCAGCATGGAAGCAGTGCAAGAAGGCATCGACACGCTGGCCAGTCTGGAGGAGCGCATCACGCGCGCAGTTCAGGCCATTTCGACCCTGCGCAGCGAGAATAGCCGTTTACAGGACCAGCTTAAGGCCGCTCAGGAACAAGCCGCCGCTGCGCGGTCTGAACTCGATGAAGCGCAGGCACTCTCGGTCGAATTTCAGAAGGAAAATGGCGAACTGGAACAGAAAATCGGGCAGCTTTCCCAAGAGCTGGATACGATGAAGGGTGAACGCAAGCAGGTAAAGACCCGCATCGAGAAGCTTTTGAATCAATTAGATCTGCTTAGCGCCAGCTGACCAACGTCAACATGGAATTACCGGACAATCGCAAGCAAACGGTCCGGCTTACCATCTTCAATCAAACCTACAGCGTCTCAACGGCCGGCGATCCACGCGACACAGAGGCGCTGGCGCTTGAGATTGATGAACTGATGTCTGCCATTGCGCGCCGCGCCGGAAATCTCGATTCAACCCGAACGGCCGTGCTTGCGTGCCTCCATCTCGCGGATCGCTTGCGTGTCGCGGAACGAGAACTGGACGCGTTGAGGGAATCGGTCGAGCACAAAAGTCGCGACTTTGCGCTGATGCTTGACCAGGCTTTCGCAGCCGAAGAAAAGTAGTCTTCAAACTCCCGAAAGCGGTCGGCGGGACACGTTCCTAGTGACGAAGCCTTCTGGACGTTCAAATTCGTTCCCGCAAGGCACTATAGATTCTTAATGCGTATGTTTCGAACTTCAATTTTCATCGGCGGTCCTTTGTGGACTTGAATGCCGAGGAGCCCTTCCATTTTGCGGCCGGACTTATCGTCATCAACTAACATGCTCATAACGCGGCCATTGATGAGCTGAGTCAGGATGTTGCCGCGGGCGATGATATCTAGGTCATTCCAACCCTCACTCTTGATCAGGTTCTTGAGCTCGGTGCTGTCGCCGACCGATCCGACGATGCCCGGCTTCCCACTCTCGCCAATGTATGTATCTTCGCCGCGCAAAGCCAGAAAACCGCGCCCGCGTTCTTCGTAAATCTGGCCGGTGTATTGCATTTCGCCATCCATATCGGCCTGATAGCCCTTCATGGCCCATTTGATATTGGGGAGTTCACTGCTGCGATATTGGATACCGCTGTTAAAGCCAGTCAGGCGAAAGGCAAGTTTTAACTCAAAATTTCCTGGTGTTCCGCCGCGCCAGATTAAAAATGTATTTTGGACTGGCTGCTTGTCGGTCGTGGTCTGGCCGACGAGCGAGCCATCCTCAACCCGCCAAAACTTGGGGTCGCCGTCCCAACCCGTCATGCTCTTACCGTCGAAGATCGGTGTAAAGCCGGTTTCGACGAGGGCCGGAATCAGAGTCTTCGCCTCCGTCTTTTTGCTCTGGGCATGAGCCGACGAATTCATTAACAGTGAGAGAGCTGCAGTAAACCCGATCAGGGATTTTGATTGCAATGTAGTTTCCTTTGGCGCGATACCCGCACCTCGCCTCCGTTGCGCAACAATATATATCATTTTCCTTTTCCGTATCACCTTCAACGGGCTGTTACGATAGGGTTTCCGCGCTCGAATCCGTTATGACTTCGTCCACTTCCTCCGGCATTCTCACCGGGATCGTGCAGCACAAACGACAGGAAGTGGAAGAGCTGCGTTCTCTGGCGCCTGCGCTCGAGCACGAAGCATTTGAACGAAAGTCTCCCGCGCGAGATTTTGCGGCCGCGCTCAGGAAGAGTTCGCCCGCTATTATCGCCGAGCTTAAGAAAGCATCGCCGAGCAAGGGATTGCTCGCGCGTGAGTATCATCCGGCGTTTCTGGCTCACTCCTATGAGACTGGAGGGGCGGCTTGCCTTTCGGTGCTCACCGATAAGAATTACTTTCAAGGATCGCTGCACGATCTGGAAGCTGCTCGCGCAGCTGTTAATCTACCGGTGCTGCGTAAAGACTTCGTGATCGACCGGCTTCAGATCTATGAAGCAGCTGCGCACGGGGCCGATGCGATTTTGCTAATTGCGGCGGTGCTCGACAGGGCTGAGCTCGAGCAATTTCGTGAACTCGCGGCGAGCTTGCACATGGCGTCATTGGTTGAAGTACACGATCGGGCCGAGCTCGAAAAGGCTGTCGATTCAGGGGCTGAGATCATCGGCGTTAATAATCGCAACCTGGAAACGTTCGAAGTCGATTTAGACACCTCCGTCCGCCTAAGCTATCTTTTGCCGGAGGGTGTTATTCGCGTGAGCGAGAGCGGCATCACTGACCCGGCCGCGATTGAACTGCTGACGCAAGCGGGTTTTCATGCCTTCCTGATCGGCGAATCTCTGATGAGGTCCAGTGACCCGGCGGCTGCGCTCAAGTCGATGATCGGAGCACGATGAACTTCGTCATTAAAATCTGCGGAGTTACAAATGAGCAGGACGCGCTCGCAGCAACCGAAGCAGGGGCAAATGCGATCGGGTTTAATTTTTATGCCAAGAGCCCGCGCGCCATTTCTCTCGAAAGGGCGCACCGCATTGCGGCTACTTTGCCCGATGCTGTGACGAAGGTCGGGGTGTTTGTAGAGCCGTCGTTCGAAGAAGTGTTGAGTGCGATTGATCGGGTGCCTCTCGACGTAGTGCAATTACATGGGCAAAGAGTTCCCTCGGTGGCTCATCGGACTTGGCGCGCGCTGGTCGCCGCTCACGCGAACCCCGCAGAGTCTCTGCTGGCTGAAGCGATACTTCTCGACAGTCATACCGACAATCACGGCGGATCGGGCCGTACGTTCGACTGGCGACTGGCGGCACGATTTTGGCAACCGAT
Organism: Terriglobia bacterium; assembly: GCA_963737005.1. Lineage (GTDB taxonomy): Bacteria > Acidobacteriota > Terriglobia > Bryobacterales > Bryobacteraceae > Bog-105. Next base: position 329,283 of record CAVTRD010000002.1, read on the forward strand.
CATATTGGCGGGCGGACTTGAGGGGGCGAATGTTGCCGAGGCAATCGAGGCGGCACGGCCCCAGGGTGTAGACGCCTGTTCGCGTCTGGAAACGACGCCGGGCATTAAAGATCATTCGAAGGTGCGTAGCTTCGTCAAGGCGGCGCGAGCGGCAGCACAGTCGTTGGAAAGTTTAAGGACATGACCTTACAATCTGTACCGGACGCACTCGGGCATTTTGGTCCCTTCGGTGGACGCTATGTTCCCGAGGTGTTGATGTCGCCCCTCGAGGAGCTTGAGCAGGCTTATCTTGCGGCGCGCGATGACCCCGAATTTCACCGGGAGTTAAATGATCTACTGCGCAATTACGCGGGCCGGCCGACACCGCTCTACTTCGCGAAACGATTGTCCGCCGTGCTGAGTGGTGCGCAGATGTGGCTCAAGAGAGAAGATCTTCTGCACACGGGCGCGCATAAGATTAACAACTGCCTGGGACAGATCCTGCTTGCGCGGCGTATGGGCAAATCACGCATCATCGCTGAAACGGGCGCGGGCCAACACGGGGTAGCGACAGCGACCGTCTGCGCCCTGTTCGGCATGGAGTGCATTGTCTACATGGGCGAGGAGGACATGCGGCGGCAACAGTTGAACGTGTTCCGCATGCGACTACTGGGTGCCCAGGTCATTGCGGTTACGAATGGCAGCCGCACGTTAAAAGATGCAATTAGTGAAGCGATGCGTGACTGGGTGACAAACATCGCGAGCACACACTACCTACTCGGCTCGGCTCTGGGTGCGCATCCGTATCCGATGATGGTGCGCGATTTCCATCGAGTGATCGGAGAAGAGGCGCGCAGGCAGTCGCTCGAGCAGATCGGACGTTTACCCGACACGATCTTCGCTTGCGTGGGCGGCGGCAGCAATGCTATTGGAATCTTCTTTCCCTTTGTCGGTGACTCATCGGTGCACCTAGTTGGAACTGAGGCGGGCGGGAAAGGCAAGTTGCTTGGTGAGCACGCTGCCCGGTTCAGCGGCGGATCACCCGGCGTGCTGCATGGCACGTTCAGTTATCTTCTGCAGGACGAAGACGGGCAGGTAGGGCTGACACACTCGGTATCCGCCGGACTTGACTATCCGTCGATAGGCCCGGAACATGCCTGGCTGCACGAGCAGAATCGCTGCGAGTATCTGCCGGTGAGTGACGAATCTGCGCTGGCTGCGGCCCGAACTTTGGCGCGCACGGAAGGCATAATCCCAGCGCTCGAATCCTCGCATGCCATTGCAGAAGCTATCCGGCGCGCACCCACCGAACCGAGGGCAATTTACATCGTCAACGTGTCGGGCCGGGGCGACAAAGACATCGGGATCTATCGTGAAAACATGCCGGATCTTGAGCACTAGTCATGCCGATCGCAACTGCTACCCGCATTGCTAGCTTATTTCAAGCCTGTCGTGACGAAAAGCGGAAAGCGTTTATCGCTTACTTGACAGCTGGCGATCCTGCTCCGGGGCAGACATCGCTTCTCGTCGAAGCGCTCGAGCGCGGCGGGGCCGATTTGATCGAGCTGGGCGTCGCGTTTTCCGATCCGATTGCAGACGGGCCGGTGATCCAGCGCGCCTCCGACCGTGCACTGCGCGCCGGAACGACTTTGCCAAAGCTTCTTGAGATAGTGCGCGAGATCCGGCAGAGATCGGAGATTCCGATCCTGCTCTTCAGCTATCTCAATCCCCTGCTCCGCTACGGTTTCGAGAGGCTGGCGCGCAATGCGGCCGAGGTAGGGATCGATGGTGTGCTGCTCACCGATCTTTCGGTCGAGGAAGCAGCTGAGCCTGTTCGCGAACTTCGCCGTTTCAACCTCGACACTGTGTTTCTGGCCGCCCCGACAAGTACCGACCGACGTTTAAAATTGGTGGCCGAGCATAGTTCCGGCTTCGTTTATCTGGTATCTCGAACGGGCATCACCGGCGAGCAGCAAACGATCTCCGATTCGGTCGCGCCCTTGCTAGCTCGTATGCGGAATCTGACCGAGCTTCCGCTGGCGGTGGGTTTCGGTGTGAGTACAGCGGACCAAGTTCGACAAGTCGCAGAGCTGGCCGATGGAGTAGTGGTGGGCAGCGCGCTCGTGAAGCTTATAGAGCAGAACGCGGCGGAGCCCGACCTGGCAAAACGCCTCGAGGGTTTTACACGCGAGCTGACCGCCCCCCTTCGTACGTGATGAAGCAGATCTCCGGAGATGATCTGGCTCGCTGTCGCGAAATTATTGACCGACTCGATCTGCAACTTTTGGAGTTGCTGAATCAACGTACAGCCGTAGTGGAAGAGATAGGACGCATCAAGCAGGAGCTGCACCTCGCCGTATATGAGCCGCGGCGTGAGGATCAGGTCTTTGCGAACGTGCTGGGGCACAACGGAGGACCGCTTCCGCCCGATGCGGTGAAGCGTATCTTCGAGCGGATCATCGATGAAATGCGGACCGTGCAGCAGCTGAAGATTTTATCGGCCGACCCATCCGCACAATAGGAGAGCATGTTAGTTGTTATGCAGGAAGGGGCCACCGAGCCCCAAACGGAAGCTGTTATCGACCGGCTCGTCGAAATGGGCTTTACCGTTCACCGCTCGACCGGCGTGCGACACACCGTATTGGGAGGCGTGGGACCGCAGGACGACTTCGACCCGGCCGTTCTGGAAGTGCTTGCGGGTGTCAAAGAATGTCATCGCATCATTTCCCCGTACAAGCTGGCGAGCCGCAACTTCAACCCAGGCGGCACGATCATCAAGATCGGCGAAGTGGAGATTGGCGGTCCGGCCATCGTTACAATGGCCGGTCCGTGCAGCGTGGAGAGCGAAGGGCAGATCGAGCAGTGCGCGGCGATTGTGGCGAAGAGTGGCGCGACCGTCATCCGAGGCGGTGCGTTCAAACCTCGCAGCTCTCCGTACAGCTTTCAAGGGCTGGGTGAGCAGGGCTTGCAGATACTGCGAAGGGCGGCCGACCGCCACAATCTGCTGGTCGTAAGTGAAGTAATGGACCAGCAGCAGATCCCATTGCTGCTCGAATATTCCGATCTATTGCAAGTGGGGGCGCGCAACATGCAGAACTTCAATCTGTTGCGCGAACTGGGCAAGGTGCGCAAACCGATTCTGTTGAAAAGAGGCATTGCGGCGACAGTCGAGGAACTCCTGCTTTCAGCTGAGTACATCATGTCGGGTGGCAACTACCAGGTGATCCTGTGCGAGCGTGGTATTCGCACCTTCGAGACAAGCACCAGGAACACGATGGACATTTCGGCAATTCCGGTGTTGAAACGGTTGTCTCATTTGCCGGTAGTGGCCGATCCTTCCCATGGAACGGGCAAACGGGATTACGTGATCCCCATGGCCCTTGCTGCGATTGCGGCCGGTGCGGACGGGCTGCTGGTGGAAGTGCATCCTGACCCTGACCATGCGTTGAGCGATGGGGCTCAGACCTTACGTCCCGATCAGTTCGATGAGATGATGCGGGCGGTTCAGGCCATCGCGCAGGCGGTAGGTCGAAGTAGTCGAACCGAATGAACACGGTGGCAATCGTCGGTGTGGGCCTGATTGGGGGTTCATTCGGGCTGGCACTGCGCGAAGCAGGGTTTACCGGCGACCGAATCGGCGTAAGTTCTCCGACCGCGATCGAGGGCGGGATTAAATTAGGCGCCATCGACCGTAGCGCCACACTGGCGGAAGCGGCCGCCGCGGCTGACTGTATTTACCTTGCCCAGCCTGTTGATCGCATAATCGAAACGATCGAGCAGCTTGGCCCTCTGGCACGGCCGCACACCATCGTGACCGATGCGGGAAGCACCAAGCAGGCAATTGTATCGAAAGCCAGGGGTTGCCTGACGCATGCGCATTTCATCGGCGGCCATCCCATGGCCGGCAAGGAGCGCAGCGGGGTTGAGGCTGCGCAGGCGGATCTGTTTTGGGGCAGGCCTTATGTTCTTACACCGCACATGCCCTCCGACGCCATTTCCGATGCATTCCGATCGTGGTTAGGACGTATGGGAGCACAAGTGATTGAGATGTCAGCCGCCGAGCACGATGCGACAGTTGCTCTGAGTTCCCACCTACCGCAAATCGCGTCGACTGCTCTCGCCCTAACGCTAGCCGGCCAAGGAAACGAATCCGTTTTAGACGTTTTCGGCCCCGGTCTGCTCGATATGACGCGCTTGGCAATGAGTTCGCCGGAGCTCTGGAAACCAATTTTGGAGACGAACCGGCAGGCAGTCATCGAGTCCTTAGGCGCTTATAAGACCGCGCTGACCGATTTGCAAGTGGCGCTTGAAAATGATAACGTGGTCGGATTGTTTGAGGTCGCGTCCGCATGGGCCCGGCAGCTTAGGCAGCAGGGACCCGCGACATAATGGCAGTCCGCCACAAGATCTCACGCAATCAGCGGCGTCTTGACGCGTGATGCTCGAGCGTCACAATGAAAAGGAAGTTAAGGTGAACTTACTCGGATCGACGGTGCAGGAAGGACTCAGAGTCTTGCCTGATGCAACCCGCCTTGCAACTCTGCCGCGCTGCGCGGCGATCTATTCGCAAACTCAGGCCGCCGATTCCGTGTTCCTGATAGAAGACGGACTGATTAAGCTCACACGAGCAGGCGAGTCAGGCGGAAAGATCATCCTCGCAATCTGCGGTCCCGGGCAACTGGTCGGCGAAGAAGCGCTGGCGGACGAAAAACAGCCTTATTACTCCGAGGCTGTTGCGATTACGCCTGCAACCGTAACGCGAGTTCCTGGTGCCTCGATTCTGCAAGTGCTGCATACGCCAAACGATTTGGGAAGTGCGCTCGTCGGTTACCTTTTAAGCCGTAAACTCGATTTGGCTGAGAAGGTGGAACTGCTCTGCTTGCATGATGTGGAATACCGGATACTGCACTATTTGGCGCAGCTGACCCGCTTGTTACCTCCGGTCGAGAACGGCAGCGGGTATCAAATCCCGATGACGCAACTCGAGCTGGCCGATTTGATCGGAGCGACACGCGAGACTACATCGACCACGCTGAATCAGCTGGAGAGACGCGGCTTGATCAAGCTATCCCGGCGTCTTTTCACGGTGCCTTCGGCAGAGGATCTACGTGTAGCGGCAGCGGCCCGCGTCGCCTCGGGCAATGGCATACTTAGCTCCGAAAGCGCTTAAAGAAAACAACATTTGCGGTAATTTTACGTGTGCCTGGCCGGCGGCTAGTCTGATAAACTCCCTTGCAGATTTTTCGATGCTAGCTGGTGGTACAACTGGGAGCCCACTTGTGCATGAAGGGCTTCGCGCTCTCCCTGCGGGCAAAGTTACACTCATCTCGCATCACAGACAGGAGATACGAATTGAGAGAAAAAGGTGTTGTCAAGTGGTTTAATGCCTCCAAAGGCTATGGCTTCATCCAGCGCTCAAATGGGGACGATGTTTTCGTCCACTTTTCTGCTATTCAGACGAACGGATATCGCACGCTGGAAGAAGGGGCAGAGGTGGAGTTTGAGGTAAAGCGTGGACCCAAAGGCCTGCAGGCCGAAAATGTAAACCATCCCTGATCTACATCGGTTAAATTTGCGAGTTCATCCGAAGCCGCCATGGTATAAAGCCACTGGCGGCTTCTTCTTTGAGGGGTTGCGTCGAGGGTTTCAGAGCGAACATGCGTTACCGAAAATTAGGTCCGACAGAATCCGAGATCAGCGAGATCGGCTATGGAGCCTGGGGTATTGGCGGCAAGCAGTGGCAGGGAGGCGAGGACGATGAGTCTGTGCGCGCGCTACGCCGGGCATTTGAACTCGGAGTCAACTTTGTTGACACGGCGCTTGCTTACGGCGACGGACACAGCGAACAGCTAGTCGGGCGAGTGGTGCGGGATAGCTTCCGTAGGATCTATATAGCGACCAAGGTTCCGCCTAAGAACCGTATTTGGCCGGCTGTTCCTTCCACGCCAATCTCTGAGGTATTTCCTTACAAGTACGTGTTGGAATCGACTGAAGAGAGTCTGCGCAACCTCGGCATCGAGCAGATCTATTTGCAACAATTTCACGTTTGGACGGACGCCTGGATCGACACAGACGAATGGCGGCGGGCCGTCGAGGACTTAAAGGCGAGCGGCAAGGTTCGGTATTTCGGCGTATCGGTGTCTGAACATGATCCGAACTCCGCGCTCGAGGCAGTACGCAGCGGAGTCTTCTCGGCGGTTCAGGTGATCTACAACATCTTCGACCAGAGCGCGGAAGAGAAGCTGTTCCCGCTGTGCGTGGAGCAGCGAGTGGGCGTACTGGCGCGCGTTCCGCTTGATGAAGGCGGCCTGACAGGGACGATCACAGAATCCACACGTTTCGAGCCGGGCGAGTTCCGCGAATCTTACTTTCGAGGTGATCGCAAACAACAGGTGATTGAGCACGTGGCGGCGCTCGAGCGAGATCTCGAAGGGCAGCGGGGTACGCTCCCGGAGACCGCACTACGGTTTTGCCTATCGAACAAAGCCGTTAGCTCCGTAATTCCCGGCATGCGTCGGGTGGCAACCGTCGAGAGCAGTTGCCGGGCAGCAGCGGCGGGTATGCTCGATCCAAAGACGCTGGAGATTCTCAAGCGGCATGCGTGGGATCGCAATTTCTACGAATAGAACAGATCACCAAACGCGGCACGCGTTTTCGTGCATCATGGGCTGACCCGCGGTGCAGCCAAACGCCTCGCCGAACTGCGGCAGATTAGAAACCACGCCATTGATGCGGTATTCGAGCGGCGAATGGGGGTCGGTTATGGCCATCATGCGTTTCAGCTCCGGCCGCTCGTCGCCGCAGGCCCACTGCGCCATGCCGACGAAGAAGCGCTGATCCGGCGTTAGGTCGTCTACTGGTTTCAGATTTTGCGAGGCCGTAGCGTGCTTCCACGCGACGTAAGCGAGTAAGGTGCCGCCCAGATCGGCGACATCCTCGCCGAGGGTAAGGCTGCTATTGATGTGGATGTCGTCTACGACCACGTATTTCGCATACTGGTCGCGAACACAAGAGACGCGCGTCTCGAAAGCTTTCGCATCAGACGGGGTCCACCAATCGCGCAGATTGCCTTGCGCATCGAACTGCCTTCCTTCATCGTCGAATCCATGCGTCAGCTCATGGCCCATGGTGGCTCCGGTGTTCCCGTAATTCGGCGCCGCATCCATCTTCGGATCGAATAGCGGCGGCTGTAGAACGCCGGCCGGGAAGTTGATGTCGTTTGTTTGCGGGTCGTAGTAAGCGTTGACCGTAGGCGGCGTCATGAACCACTCGCGGCGATCTACTGGCTGACCTATTTTGGCGAGTTGCCGGTGCTCTTCAAATTCGGCGGCGTGCGACGCGTTTGCGAGAAAGTCGTCGCGCATGATCACAACCGAGCTGTAGTCGCGCCACTTGTCAGGAAACCCGACTTTGTTGACGACGGCATGCAACTTTTCGAGAGCCTGCGCTTTGGTCTGCTCGCTCATCCAGCTGAGGTCTTTGATGTCGCGTCCCATCTCGTCCTCAATCTGGCGGATGACCAGAACGGCATCGCCCTTGGTCTGGGGCGTGAACGTGCGGCGGACGAAAACTTGACCTAAAGCGTCGCCTAGTTCTCGGTCGACCAAGCGCGTGCACTGTTTCCAGCGCGGCGGCATTTCTTTTGAACCGGACAGATACTGGCTAAAGAAAGCGAAGTCCTCGCGGGCGAAAGCGGACGAGAGAAAACGAGCGCGGCTGTGCAAGAGATGCCAGCGCAGATAGGCCCGCCAAGCAGCTAGATCGCGGCTGCTCAACTGCCTGTTCAGCTCTTCAAAGAACTTCGGCTCAGTTACATTTACCATCGAGAACTCGGGTGCACCGAGGACATGGAAGTAGCTGTTCCAATCGTAAGCGGGCGTCATGTGCAGCAGATCGGCCCGGCTGATCCTGTGTTTGAGGTTATACGGATTACGTCGTTCCGTGGCGGTCAAAGAAACTTTCGCGAGAGATGTTTCTATGTCAAACGCGGTCTGCGCATCCGAAGCCGCATCGGATGCGGATTCGCCGAGCAGCGTGAACATGCGCCCGACATGCTCACGGTACCGCTGCTGGATTTCCTGCGATTTGGCATCGGTTTTGGTGTAGTAGTCGCGATCCGGCAAGCCGAGGCCTCCAGCCTTGGCGAAGGCCATCATTTGCGATGAATTATCGTAATCCGGTTCGGAGCTGAATCTGAAAAGTAAATTTCGATCGAGTCCCACGCGATGCTGGGCCGCTATATAGGCAGCTAGTTCGTCGAGCGATTTGAGACCCTGAATTTGAGCGAGAGCCGGTGCGAGTGGTTTAGCGCCCGCCCGTTCGACGGCGGGCTCGTCCATGCAGGCCTGAAAGTAGTCGCCGATCTTCGCTTCGTTAGTGTCGCGCGACGAACCTCCCGCGGCAGCTTGCTGCAACATGCCCCATAGGAAGCGTTGGTTATCGTCTTCCATTTTGGCGTAAACACTCCAGGCTGGCTGGTCCGGCGGAATCGGATTCAGTTGGTTCCACTTCCCGCAGGAATACTTAAAGAAATCGACACAGGGATCGACTGCCTTATCCATGAAACTTGGCTCGAGACTTGGTGTGTACGGTAGAGCCGTAAGGGGAGTCTGCTGGGCGAACAGAGTGGAGCATACGGCGGCCAGCAGCAGCGGACGTAAGAAGCGCATTACTAGCATGCTAAACGCTTTGACGAATCCACGCCAGGTAATCGTCAGCTCCGTAAGTGATCGGGGTGGCTACGATCTCGGGATTGTCGTAACTATGCATCTCGGTCAGGGTGTCGCGCAGCTTCGGGAAGCTGTCTTCAGTTGTTTTCGCCAGCAGCAGATATTCGGTGGCGGTCTGTATTACTTCTTTCCAGCGATAGATGCTGGTCACGGAGGGAACGATGTTCACACAGGCTGCCAGCCGCCTTTCGACCGCTGCGTTTGCCAAGGTGCGCGCTTCCTCCTCATTAGCGCAGGAACAGTAAACTATCAGAAATCCGGGCATAAGCTTCCTTTTTGCTGGACGTGAGTTCCAAACAAGTCTATAAAAGAATGTAAGGGCACTTTCAGAATGCTTCGAAAGTATTTGCGACCGCTGGCGGCTACGGCTGCACTAGCCGGCTTAGCCGCTTACGCAACGATTATGCTGCGCGGGCCACAGGGTGTGAGTGCCTGGGCCGAAAAGCGTGATGAAATTCGTACGCTGCAAGATCAGAACGCAACTTTGCAAAGGGACATCGAGGCAAAGAAACAGCGCATTGAGCGTCTTAAAACCGATCCAACGACGCAAGAAGTTGAGCTCGAGAAGCTTGGTCTGGTTCACAAAGACGATACGCAGTTCAAGATCAACGGGCAGCACGTGCCGGCACAGCCGAACGAATCAGCGCAGCAACCTTCCCGATAGTCTCAGGCTCGGCAAGCAGGACCCGGTGAGGCAGCCAGAATGCGCGGTGGGTGCAATCTTCCGTGACCGGGCACGGCAGCACGCGGCAACCACCCTGATCGTAAAGTTCATTCTGATATAGCGCGTGCGGGTAGAACGGTGTACACGGAACGGCAGCGGCCGTCAGCTGTTGACAGATCCGGTCACGGAGCTCAGCCGATTCAGCGCGCCCGATCAGCAGGTAAAAAGAGTGGCAGGTGGATCCTGGGGCCGGGCGCTGCCAGGCGATCTCTTCGATGTCTTTCAAGCCCTCTTTGAGTGTCGCGGCATTTTCCGTGCGCGTTGCGATTTGGCCCGGCAGGCGCTCAAGCTGCCCAAGCAAGACCGCGGCCTGCAAAGCGGTCAGGCGTAGATTTGTTCCGAGGGTCGCATGAGTATAAAAACTTTGCCCCGGCGTCCGGCCGCAATTGCTGAAGGATCGCACGCGGGCAGCAAAATCCTGGTCCGACGTGACGAGCATGCCACCTTCACCCGCCGAAAGCACCTTGCCATTCTGAAAGCTAAACGAACCGGCGAGGCCGAAGCTGCCCGCGCGGCGACCGTCCCACTCGGAACCATGTGCGTGCGCAGCGTCCTCGAGTAAGAGCAAATTATTTTCGCGGCAAATTCTAGCCAGAACGTCGATTTGGCAGACGGCCCCCCCAAAGTGGACGGCGATCACCATACGCGTTCGTGGCGAAATCGCGCGCCGGACGCACTCCGGATCGATGTTGAATGAGTCCGCCGCGATATCGACGAATACCGGAAGGGCACCGACCCGCGAAACGGCAGTGGCGGTTGAGATAAACGATACGGCGGGAACGATGACCTCGTCGCCTGGACCGATACCGAGCACGGTGAGCGCCGCTTCAAGAGTGACGGTGCCGTTGAACGCGCTGATGCCGAAAGCTGAGTGCTGGTAGGCGGCGAACTTTGCCTCGAACTCAGCCACGAAGGGATGGAAGCCGCCCCACTGCGGGCTTTCGAGAACCTGCGCCAGCAGCTCCCGTTCCCGCTCGCCTGCTTGCGGCCACGAAGGTATTTGCATCGCCAAGACTGCTCCCAGTGTAGACAACAAGGCGACGTGTGAGAATCAAGGCAAATGTCGGTTTACGAAGAGCGCCGGGACGACTTGGAGAAGTACGAGCTGATGATGGGTCGCGATCGCGGCAGACTGGCCGTTACGCTCGACTGCATTACCGATGCGCTCGTTTTAGTCGGACAACACGGCGTGTATTGCCAGAGCGTGCGGCAGCTAGGAAAGCCGGCAATGGATATTCAACTGATCACGAAGAGCTTAACGGACGCGAAAGAATTGATTGCAAGTGTGATCGAGCTGGGAGCCGCCCAAGCCCAATCGAACCAAACCGCTTAGATACCCTGCAGAAACGGGTTATGTTCCCGCTCGTGCCCGACTGTTGTTTTGGGGCCATGTCCGGGAATGACTACCGCGTCGTCCGGAAGACTGAGCAGCTTTGTCTTGATGGAGGACAGAATTTGGTGCGAGTTGCCACCGGGGAGATCGGTACGGCCCACGCTCTCGCGAAAAAGCGTGTCTCCTGCAACTAATTTGTTCTCGTTTGCAATCCAAAGGCATTGGCTGCCCGGCGTGTGCCCTGGCGTGTCTAAGACTTGAAACTCGGTCGCGCCTAGCGTCAACACCGTACCCTCCACCGGCGTGACATCGATGGCAGGCGCTGCCGGCGTTTCGACATGGAGCCATTTTGCCTGCACATCCAGCATGGCGAGAAGTTGCTTATCGCGCTCATTGAGATACACGGGAGCGTTCGTCAATGCACGCAGTTCGTTTGCACCCGCTACGTGGTCGATGTGGGCGTGGGTGATCACGATGGCCTTGACGCGTAGCGCGTGTTGTTCGAGAACAGCCGTGATTTTGCTGATTTCGCCGCCGGGGTCGATCACTATGGCCTCACGGGTCTGCTCGTCTCCGAAGATCGAGCAGTTGCACTGCAGAAGACCGACCGGCAAAATGACGTGAATCATGGGCAATCCTCATCCTAACTGCAGCTTCTCCCGGTAGTGTTCCGGGAGGCGTGCCGGACGAAACTCACGATTGAGCCAAATGTGGCGCGTCAAGCCTTCGGCCAGGAGCCGTGGCGGGTCAACCGAGAGCAAGCGATAGGCAAATTCGACGGCCCGGCTGGTCGATTTCGTGACGCGTGTTTCCACTGCGATCTCCTGGTCATAACGCGCCGGAGAGATGTAGCGGCAGTTTGCTTCGATAACGGAGAGGTACAGCCCGTCTGTCTTCTCCAAGTCCTTGTACTGCAGACCGAGGGATCGAACGAGCTCGACTCGCCCGACCTCCATCCAAACCAGGTAATTGGCGTAATAAACAACGCCCATTTGATCTGTCTCCGCATAACGAACGCGAAGACGGCTGACATGAGCGGCGAGAGGGGGGTTGGACGCCATGCTTGTGAGGATAGCGGCCCGGCTTATCGAACCCGCCTATTGACCCAGCTTGTTAGGATTTGGACATGCGGGTGAGGGTGTTGTTTTTCGGCGTATTGCGTGACATTGTAGGCCACGCAGAGGACACTCTGGAGATTGCGCCGCAATCGACTCTGGCCAGCTTGTTCGACGCCTACGCGGAACGTTTTGCAACCTTGCGTGACAAGCGCCCGTCGATTCTATTGGCTAGAAACAGGGAATTTTCCAAGCCCGAGACCGTGCTGCATGACAACGATGAAGTGGCGTTCCTGCCGCCGGTGAGCGGCGGGTCGGAGCGAACGGTCGCGGAGAGCGAAGGAAATCATTTTGCGATTACTCTTGAGCCGATCGATTCGCAAGCGCTCGCTGATGATCTGAAACGGCCTGAGGACGGCGCAGTGGTGGTGTTTGAAGGCGTGGTCCGCAATAACACTAAAGGCCGGGCGACCTCGTATCTCGAGTACGAAGCCTACACAGAGATGGCACTTTATCGGATGATCAAGATCGGCGAGCAGATAACGCGCGAGTTCAAGATCGGACGCATCGGAATGATCCATCGCCTCGGTCGACTGGAGATAGGCGAAGCGAGCGTCGCGATAGTAGCAACAGCGCCGCATCGCCGGCCCGCGTTCGAAGCTGCTCTTGCCGCGATCGATCGGCTGAAGCGCGAGGTGCCGATCTGGAAGAAAGAAGTTTTCGCGGATGGGGCCGAGTGGGTGGAAGGCGAGTGGGACCATGCGCTCGCCGCCGGCGCGGTCGAAGCTGGTGCATCGAAAAATGAAGGCAGCTAGCTTCGGCCTGGCGATCCTGGCTTGTCTTTTTACTTCCCGCGTCGAGGCCCAGTTCAAACCAGCCGATCCCGCTGCGAACCCGCCACAGCGCCCCACGCGCGAACCGCAGCCTTCTAAAGGGCAAGGAGAAACGCCGAATTTCGCTATTAAGGTCAATCTGGTCCGGCTGCTTGTCACCGTGCGCGATGCCTCCGGAGGGCTGGTTTCCGATCTCGAAAGGCGAGATTTCCAGGTAGTCGATAGCGGGGTTCCGCAAAACGTTGCCGTGTTCGAACGAAACACATCGGTGCCGCTTTCAGTAGCCGTGCTGATGGACACGAGCGCCAGCGTGCAGAACGATCTGCACTATGAAGAAGAGTCGGTACTGCGCTTTGTGCCGGCACTGCTCGAAGCGGGCAATCCGCAAGACACATTTGCGCTCTTCACTTTTAACTGGCGGACGAGTCTGGAATCTGATTTCTCGCGCAACAAGAAACGTGCCGAGCGTGTGCTGCATGGCTTACGAGGCGACGGCGGAACATCGCTGTATGACGCGGTGTATCTGGCAAGTGACGCACTGGCAGGCCGCGATGGACGGCATGTGATGGTGATCGTAACGGATGGCGGCGACACAACGAGTTACAAGCACTATGGCGACGCGCTCGCCGCCGCGCAGCGGGCCGATGTTGTTTTGTATCCAATCGTAGTTGTCCCGATTGCAGGTGATGCCGGACGAAACACAGGCGGCGAACATGCACTCGCCACGCTAGCGGCTTCGACCGGCGGCCGTATTTTCAACCCGGAAGGCTTTGCGCGTCTGAACGAAGCTTTCGAAGACATCCTGCGTGAACTTCGAACGCAATACCTGCTCGGCTTCTATCCCCAGGGTGCGCGCCAGGAGCCGAAACGCTTTCACCCTCTCAATGTCGCGACTACCAAACCGGGATTGCTGGTCACTGCACGCAGCGGCTACTACGAACCGTAAGAGACGGCACGCTATGTGCTGAACTGAAGTGGTATGAGCGAATATTTGGATGCGGCGATTGGTATCGCCCGCGAGGCCGGTCAACTACTGCTCGCGCACTGCGGAGTGGATTTCGAGCTGAAAGGCGATTACGATCTGGTGACCGCGGCCGATCGAGCGAGCGAACAGCTCATCATGAAGCGGCTTCGCGAGCGCTTTCCGCAGCACGGGATCGTGGCGGAAGAGGGCGGCCGGGCCGAGATGCAGGCGGAACTGCGCTGGTACGTTGACCCGCTGGACGGCACAACCAACTTTGCGCATGGCTTTCCGATGTGGAACGTGACACTCGCTCTCGCCCGGCGCGGCGAAGTGATTGCCGGCGTGGTTTATGATCCGCTGAATCGCGAGCTGTTTGCAGCGGAACGCGGGGCGGGAGCTCGCTTGAATGGCGCGCCGATTCACGTCAGCAAAGCACCTACGCTCAACGATTCCCTCCTTTCGACGGGTTTTCCCAGCCGTAAGCGGCATCAGAACGTCAACATTCACTTCTACTACCAGATCGCGATGTTAAGCCACGGGGTGAGGCGCGGCGGCTCGGCAGCAATCGATCTGGCATATGTCGCGTGCGGACGCCTGGAAGGATTTTGGGAGTTCGGTCTGAATCCGTGGGACATGGCGGCAGGCACGCTGCTGGTGGAGGAGGCAGGCGGACACTGTTCCGGCATGCGCGGTGAAAACCTGGATATCGAAGGGCGCTACGTGCTGGCGGATAACGGCCTGATTCATGATGAGCTGCTCGAGCTCTTCGGTGAAATTTTCAAGGGACGCTATCGCCACGAAATGCCTGGGTTACCAGCGCCCGAGTGGGAGCTGCAGCATGGGTGATACCCCGGCTGTTCCGCTCACGCTCGAAGGCGCCTACGCGCTGCACCAGATGTTTCGCATACGCCGTACGGAGTGGCGCCGGCTGCCTGAAGAGCGGCGCGAGGTGATCACGCGACAAGCGGCCGACGAACTCAGCCGGATGGAGGTCGGAGCAAAGACAGGGCATCCCAGCCAATCCGCCCTCTACTCTCAGATCGGGCACAAGGGCGACTTGCTCCTGCTACATTTCCGCGACAGTTTGGAAGACGTACATCGGGCTGAGTTGGCGGTTGCGCGGTTGGAACTGGCCGATTACCTCGAGTCCACTCATTCCTATGTTTCGGTAACCGAGCTGGGGCTTTATGATTCGAGTGCGAAAACCTATGCGCAGTTGAAGGAACGGGGATTTGAGCCGCATTCACCTGAGTGGAAGGCCGGCATCGCCGAAGTAACCGCTCGCCAGCAGGCGGCCATGGCGCCTCGCCTCTACCCGGAGATTCCCCGGGCGCGCTATCTGTGCTTCTATCCGATGGATCGCAAACGCGGTGAGGACAAGAATTGGTACACGGTGCCCATCGAGGAACGGCAGCGCCTGATGCATGAGCATGGCATGGTGGGACGCCGCTATGCCGATTGTGTGCGGCAAATCATTACGGGATCAATCGGCTTCGATGACTGGGAATGGGGTGTCGACCTGTTCGCGGATGACCCGGGTGTCTTCAAGAAGCTTATTTATGAAATGCGCTTTGATGAGGTGAGTGCGATTTACGCTCTCTTCGGCACGTTCTATCTTGGGGTGCGGGTGGCCGCAGATGATCTTGCTAAGGTGTTGAGCGCCGAGCTGCCGCACCAGTAAAACACAGGGGGGAACTTCACTATCATCGCTTGGAGCGAAGAACCTTCAACGAAGGTTGCGCAGGGAGTTCTGAGGGATCGGAGAAGGGTCTTGCGCATCGGCCCAAACCATTGAGAATGGTACGCTTATTATTCGTAAATGCGTACTGTTGACCTAATTCACCGCAAACGGGACGGGGAGGAATTATCTGCCGAAGAAATCCAATTCCTCATTGACGGCTATACCCGGACCGAGATACCCGATTACCAAATCTCTGCTTTTCTGATGGCGGTGTTTTTCTCCGGCATGACAGATCGCGAAGTAAGTGTGCTGACCGAAGCCATGATGAACTCGGGCTCGATTGTGGACCTTTCTTCGATACCAGGGACCAAGGTCGACAAGCATTCCACTGGCGGCGTCGGCGATAAAACCAGCTTGATAGCGTCACCAATTGCGGCGGCGGCAGGCGTTGTAGTGCCAATGATTTCGGGCCGTGCGCTGGGGCATACCGGTGGCACACTCGACAAACTGGAGTCCATTCCCGGATTCCGTACTGACCTTTCTATCGACGAGTTTCGCACTCTGCTGGCCGAGCACAAGCTCGCTTTTATCGGCCAGACGCCGGAAGTAGTGCCGGCAGACAACAAGCTTTATGCCTTGCGCGATGCAACAGCGACGGTGGAATCCATTCCGCTGATCGCGTCCTCGATCATGTCGAAGAAGCTAGCGGTGAGTCTTGATGCGCTAGTGCTCGACGTGAAAGTAGGGTCGGGCGGGCTGGTGAAGAAACAGGTGGAAGCGCGCCGGTTGGCCCAGATGATGGTGGGCATCGGCCGACGCCTTGATAAACGCGTGCAGGCTCTGATCACCGACATGAGCCAGCCTCTTGGATATGCGATTGGTAACGCGCTCGAGGTGATGGAAGTCTCGCAAACCCTGCAGAACGCGGGTCCGGCCGATCTAACACGGATATCGCTCGAATTGGCGGCGCGCATGATTTTCCTTGGAAAAATCAGTAAAACGCTGGAAGAGGCCCGTGAGATTGCGCAGGCGAAACTGCTCGACGGTTCCGGTTTTCAGAAGTTCAAGGATGTCATCGCGGCACAGGGAGGTAACCCTCTGGTGCTCGACCGCTTCGAGATGTTACCAAACGCAACGGGCGCGCAGGAGATTACAACGGCGCGCGGGGGCTACGTAAGCGCAATCGATGCGGAGTTGATCGGTCAAGCATCATCGATGATTGGCGCGGGCAGGAACACCAAAGAAGATTCGATTGATCCGGCCGTGGGTGTGATTCTCGAGGTCAAAGTCGGCCAAAAGATCGATTCGGGCAGTATTCTGTGCCGCATTTACCATACAAACGAAGAGCATCTGGAAGGGGCGGCCGAACTGGTCGAAGATGCCTTCAAGATCTCCCAGCAGCCCGTCGAAGAACGTGACCTGATCCTCGAAGTCGTCAGTTAAGATCGGGAACGCCGATGGGTCGTTTTACTGGTCTACTCGGCCTCATCGCGATTCTTCTTTCGGCCTATCTGTTCTCGACGGACCGCACCGCCATCAAACGACGCGTCATTGTCTGGGGCGTCACTCTGCAATTTGCGTTCGCCTTCCTGGTCCTTAAAAGTCGCGCCGCTAAGCTGTTTTACGGTGTGAGCCTGTTTGTGAATGCGATGTTAAATTACACGACGGCGGGATCGAGTTTCGTATTCGGTGACAAGCTCGGGATCCGCAATGATCAGTTTGGAGTGGTGTTTGCGTTTCAGGTTCTGCCGATTGTCATTTTCATCTGCTCGTTCTTTGCGATCCTTTATTACCTGGGCGTGATGCAGCTTCTGGTGAAGGGCATGGCGGTGTTTATGCAGCACTTCATGCACACCAGCGGAGCAGAAACCACTTGCGTCGCGGCGAGCATCGTGATGGGCCAAACGGAAGCGCCGGTCACGATACGTCCGTTTCTCGCGACGCTAACCGAATCGGAGCTCTTCACGGTGATGACGAGCGGCATGGCTCATGTTTCGGGTGCGGTCATGGCAGCCTATGTTGCGATTGCCGGAGTCTCGATCACGCACCTGCTCACGGCCGTGCTGATGACTGCGCCGGCCACGCTGATGCTGGCGAAGATGTTTGTCCCCGAGACCGGTTCGCCCGTTACCGCCGGCACGGTCACTGTGGAAATTGAGAAGCCCGGCGTAAATTTGATCGACGCTGCGGCCCGAGGCGCAGGCGACGGTCTGCACTTAGCTCTGAACATAGCGGGCATGCTGATCGCCTTTCTGGCGCTGATCGCAATGGTGAACGGCGGCCTGGGTTGGGTCCATGTTCACTGGCCTTTGATCCCCCCATCACTGCAGCAGATTCTCGCAGTTTTATTTGCGCCTATTGCCTGGCTGCTGGGAGTGAGCTGGCACGATTGCGCCGCCGTTGGCAATCTGCTGGGGACTCGCATGATCCTGAACGAGTTTGTGGCATTCGTCGATTTAGGGAAAATCAAGGCAACACTCCAGCCACGGTCGTTCGTGATCGCTACGTTTGCGCTCTGCGGCTTTGCAAACTTGAGCTCAATCGCGATCCAGATCGGCGGCATCGGAGCGCTCGCGCCCACGCGCAAATCGGACCTCGCTAGATTGGGATTGAAAGCCATGTTCGTCGGCACGCTGGCGAATTTCATGTCGGCCTGCATTGCCGGTCTGCTCGTTTAGCTTTCCATACGTGTACTGAAACGTGCTGCTGCCTAGAATTGCCAATTACCCAAGGATCTTATTTTGCTCGCTTTGTGTGAGTACATTCGGGTTCGCAGCCGCTGTGCAACCTGAAGCGGCCGGAATCACGGGCGCAGATGTCATCAGTCATCTGAATCGAACGATTGCCTGGTATGGGCATGTGAGCGCTACTGATCAAACCGCGGCGGCGCCGCAGAACCTTGTTTTGCAGGACAACGTTCAACAGTCATCGAAGCAGGTCGTCAGAACGGCTTTTGCTTTTGCCCATGCGCAAGCCGCGTTTCTCACCAGCCGAAAAGAAAGCAGTGATCAGACGGCGGCCGGAACACACCAGCAAGCGCGCACTCTCGAGCAATCAGCGGCAGCGGCAAACGATCGCATTCAGCGATTGCAGAAAGAGATCAACGGACTGAATCAGGAGATCGCCAAAGCGCCCAAGCGCAAACTGGCGACGATGGTTGCACAACGCGATACTTTGACGGCCGATCTGGGTTTTGCGAAGCTCATGCAAGCCGGCCTGAAGGACATGCTGCAATTTGCGAACGGAGCAGAGAAAAGCGGTGGATTGTCCGGCCAGATCAACTTGCTAGCCACTTCCGATTCCGTGCCCGCCGCTTTGAGCGACACACCAATCCCTGCTGCCGCCGCACCGCATCCGGCTCAGTCCACAGCTGCTTTCCACCCCGGGTCAGCCGGTATTGCGGGCTTGATAGCGAACTGTTACTCGCTGCTGCGTGCGCGTAGCCAAATCGATACGCTTTCGCAGGAGACAAGGAAACTAAGTACCCAGGTAGTTGCTTTGCGAGCCCCACTGCGCAGTGAGATTCGAGAACTCATCACCCAGGGTGATGCTATTGCCGATACCGCCGCGAATGAACCTGATCCCAACAATCTCAGCGCTGACCGGCAAAAGATCGAGCAATTATCGACGCGCTTTAAAGCGTTCTCCGGCCCTATCTTGCCACTGAGTGAACAGGGCCTAGCGCTTGAAAATACGCAAGGCGCGCTTGCGCAATGGAGCAACGCAACAGGCAACCAGCTGCAAACGGTCCTTGGATACCTGGCGTTCCGGTTGGGAACTTTGGCGCTTGCCGTAATTGTTTTGCTCGGCATATCCGAAGCTGTGCGGAGAGCTACCTTCCGCTATGTCCGCGATACACGCCGACGGCGACAGTTTCTCCTCATCAGGCGCGTTGCAGTTGGCGTTGTCACCATGCTCATCGTGCTTCTGTCGTCGGTGAGCGGCCTCGGGTCTTTCGCAACGGTCGCCGGCTTTGTGACGGCCGGTTTGGCGGTGGCGCTGCAAAATGTGATTCTGTCCGTGGTCGCGTATTTCTTCCTGATCGGCAGATACGGGCTGCGCGCGGGCGATCGAGTAACGGTCTCGGGCATCACCGGGCAGGTTATCGAAGTAGGACTCGTTCGAATGTATTTGATGGAACTCGCGGGCATTGGTACGGATCTGCATTCAACGGGCCGCGTCGCCGTTTTCTCAAATTCGGTAATCTTTCAACCTTCGGCGTTGATCAAGCAAGCGCCTGGCACAGAGTACGCGTGGAATAGCGTCTCCGTTACCCTGTCGGCCGAGACGGATCTGGAACAAGCGCGAAAGAGAGTGGCGCAAGCGGTGGAACGCGTCTATCAAAAGTACGCCCAGGCGATCGAAAATCAGCATGAGGCGTTTGAGCGAACGGCTAACATACAACTTGCGGATCCTGCTCCGGTGAGCCGGGTGAGCTTCAACAATTCCGGACTCGAGGTGACGGTGCGCTATCCGGTCGAGATCCAGCGAATGGCCGAGACGGACGAGCGAGTGATCGAAGCGGTGAAGAAAGAAACTGAGCTCGAGCCGCCCCTGAAATTAGCGCCTGGCGGATACCCGAAGGTTACGTCCGCCACATGAGAACACCGGAACAACGCCCTATGAAAGCCGCTGCCGATCTGATCCGTACGAAGACGCCGATCCAGCCGAGTATCGGGGTTGTGCTCGGGAGCGGTCTTGGCGGATTTGCGGAGCTGGTGCAGCACGCCGTTCACATTCCTTATGGCGATGTACCGGGGTTTCCGGTCTCTACCGCTATCGGCCATGCGGGTAAGTTTGTCTTCGGATCAGTTGGGGCGAACGGCCGGGGAGCCGTGGATGTGGCGGTGATGTCGGGGCGCTTTCATCTGTATGAAGGCTACACGGCGCAGCAGGTAGTAAGCGGAATCCGGCTCTTTCATGAACTCGGCATCAGGAAAGTTGTGCTCACCTGCGCTGCGGGCGGCTTGCAGACCGATTTCGGCCAAGGCTCTCTGGTGTTAATCTCCGACCACATCAATTTGCAAGGCGCCAATCCTCTGGTGGGTGCGAACGACGAACAGCTAGGTCCGCGCTTCCCGGACATGACGGAGGCGTATTCTCTGCGATTGCGAGAACTCGCGCGTACGACGGCCGCGGAGCTTGCCACCGCGCTTCCGGAGGGCGTTTATGCCGCTGTGCTCGGCCCGAATTACGAGACCCCCGCCGAGATCCGTTTTCTGAAGGCGATCGGCGCTGATTTGGTCGGGATGTCGACCGTCATGGAGGCCATTGCCGCGAACCATCTTGGGATGGAAGTTATGGCGATCGCGTGCGTGACGAACCTGGCCGCCGGCTTAGCGCCCGGGAAGCTAATGCATGAGGAAGTTCTGGCCATTGCCCAACGCGTCTCCGGGACGTTTCTGAAGTTGCTGAGCGCGCTGCTTCCAAAGATCGAACAACTGTGACCCAGCACTCCAGCCTGGTGCTGTTTGATATCGACGGAACGCTGATGCGGGGCGCGGGTGATGGTCATAAAGCCGCTTTGGTCGAGGGCATACTGCGAGTCACTGGCCGCGCCACTTCGCTCGAAAACGTACCGACGGCGGGGATGCTCGATGGCGATCTAATCTCTGGGATGCTGCGCGTCAGCGGCCATAACGAGACCAGCATCCGCGAGATCCTACCGGCGATCATGCGTGAATGCGCTCAATGCTATGTGGCGAGCTGTAGCGGTGATTTGAGCAGATTTCTTTGCCAGGGCGTGAAGAGCACTCTTGCCCGGCTCGCTGCAGAGGGCGTGGCCCTCGGTATCGTGAGTGGGAATCTCAGCCACATCGGTTGGCGCAAGATAGAACTCGCGGGTCTCCGCCACTACTTTTCGCTGGGCGCGTTCGCCGAAAATGGCAGCACGCGCGCAGAACTGGCGCGCATCGCGGCCGAGCGGGCAAGAGAAAGCGGACTGGTACGGGATGGAGGACGGGTTTCGTTGATTGGCGACCACGCGAACGATGTGGCCGCCGCACAGGCAAACGGTTTTCAATCGGTAGCCGTTGCAACCGGCGTCATGTCGCTCACCGAATTAGCCGAGGCGAGGCCGGATATTCTCCTGAGCAATCTAGAAGAATTGAAGGTCGAGCAAGTGCTCTAAGTAACGACGCTAAGCGAGTATGTCTATTGTGGTCTTCTGCATGTTTTCCGCAACTTCGAGCAGGTTAATGTTTAAAGCGAACTGATTTTTGGCAGTGAGGAGAGAAACGGCTGCTTGCGACAGGTCGACCGCATCGCTGGCAGGCTGTCCGGAACTTGGCGAAGCGCCGGTAGCTCCGATCAGGCGGTTGGCAGATTGCTCAAATAGCCCTTGCGCCCGGTCAAGCCCGCTCAGGGCTGTTGCTAAGACATCCACCTCTGCTTTATCGTGCAACAGATTGGGTTTGTTCAGTCTTTTTCGACGACAATTCTTCAGGGAACAATGGCGGCGCGAATCACTATGACGATGGGCCGCTCAACACCCGATCTCGCAAGAATCGATGGTCGACCTTGAACGACATCGATGCTGGCCGAGATGTCGCCCTCCGAGTGGCTTTGAGCAGAGCTGGCGGGCGCAGGCCTATTCAGCCAGCACTCAATCCCGTCCAAGCTAACCCGGCTTTCTTTAGTAGACGCCGGGTCAGAGTTCACGGCGGCCGCCGCCCTGATCTTGACCCGCGTGATAGAAGGAGCAGTATTGGACGGTTCCGGGAATGCCAACTCACCAGATTGCCCTTCACGCATACGCACGATCTGGGAATCGATCATCCGAAATGGCGGACCAGGGTGCGGCGCGGCAAGTTCTTTAGCGATGGAGGCCAGTTCCGGCGGCAGAGCTTGGGCCGAAGAGGAAGGCATTGTCGAAAGTAAATAGATTGAAACCTGTATGTCGGCGGGTAATCGCGGCGGCACATCCAGGCGTCTGCCGATTTCTTCAACCTGTTTTACAAACTCCGGCGGACCATTGACCGTCAGGAGCTTCAGTTCCCGATTGGCTTCCATAATGTAAGAGCGACCTGCGAAGACACTGCGTAGTTGCTCAGGGTCCAGGTATTTGAGCTCAATTGTTTTACTGCCCCAACCCGCGGCCTGCCCTCCGTTTAGGGCAGCCTGATTCTGCTGCCCGAAAAGCGCGGCGGAGAGTAGCAAACAAAGCGGTATGGCTGCGCCGAAGACTCTTGTCCACATGCTCTAGAGTTCTTATCGACGATCTCAGCAATTTTTGCAGTCCGGAGAGCGACAATTCGCCCCTGCGCAATCAGTTACCCTGTTAGAACAGCTCTCGAGCCAGACGAATGCCTTTGCCCGAGGCTCTTGTTGTTCGACGCTCATGACGCAATCGGCATGAAAAACGCGGGAGATCTACCCCAGCCGGTGCTTGGCGCCGATGATCGCACGCACTCTTCGACCGATCGTCCTGGGCTGGAACGCGATGAAGCGGAACAAACTATTCCGGATCATATAGGGCATTACCGGCCCCTCTCGCTCTTGGGACAGGGGGGTATGGGCGCTGTTTATCTGGCCTATGACAGCCGTTTGGAACGGCGGGTAGCGCTGAAGATGCTGCCCGATGCCACGGCGCTCGACCCGGAAGCGCGCGAGTTGCTCCGCCGTGAAGCCTACGCGATCGCCTCGCTCAACCATCCCGGGATCTGTACCATTCATGGCATCGAACAGCATCACGGACGTTTGTGTCTGGTCTTCGAGTACATTGATGGGACCACCATTCGCGAGTTGATCGACCTACCCGCTGCGGGGTGGCCGCCGCGGCCCGGCGTGGCAGCGTATTACGTTCTGCAGGCCGCCGAGGCGCTGCAAGCGGCTCATTCTGCCGGTGTGGTGCACCGCGATATCAAGAGCGCCAACTTGATTCTCACACCGGATCACCGGGTTAAGGTTCTCGATTTTGGCGGTGCGCAGGTTAGCCGCGGCGCACACCTGGAAGGCGATCAATTCCTGATCGGGACGCCGAAGTACCTCTCGCCCGAGCAGGCACGCGGCGAACGGCTCGACGCGCGAACCGATTTATGGTCGCTCGGCGTGGTCTTCTATGAGCTTTTGACTCTCAAAGCTCCCTTTACGGGGGATAGCTACAACCGGCTGAGAGAGGCGATCATCAACGATGAGCCGCGCCCTGCCCGGCAGCTGCGGCCCGAGATTTCAGCGCCACTGGTTCGCATTCTGCATAAGCTTCTGCGGAAAGACCGCGAGCAACGCTATCCCTCGGCCCGAGCCTTGATCCAAGACTTGCGCCCGTTAGCCCAGACGCCGACCGGGCGGATTGAACTGCGATCGCATACTGCAGCGGCCGACCCGAAACAGCTCCTCGCCTCGACTCGTACCGAGCTGAACACTTTAGTTGGGGCCGCAGAGCGCCGGTCCGTTACCTTTTTGAGCGTCGAGTTAGTCAGTGGAAGCGAGACGGCCGCTCTTGAAATTGAGCGAGCAATCGAGGAAGCGCAAGAGCTGTGCCGGCAGGTGATCGAGAGCCACGAAGGTTCTATCGAAAGCTGGCGCGGAAATAAGGCCGCGGCCTACTTTGGCTATCCTCGCGCACGTGAAGATGCCGCGCGTTTCGCGGTCACGGCCGCACTCGCCGTGGTGGAGGCTTTCTCGCGCGTCTCGTCGGTGCTGCATGCCCGAGTCGCCGTCGAGACTTCTTTTATCGTCGCTACTGCGGCAGTGAGCGGCACAAACGCCGTACTAAGTGGTGAGGGCTTCGCGATGTCCGAGAAGCTCAGCGCCGTTGCCGGCCCGAATCAAGTCTTCGTCGGTCCTGAAACGGAAAGGCTGATCGAAGGCCGTTTCGAACTCGGCCCCGAGAAGCAGATTCCACTGCCCGACGGACGTTTACTGAACTACCGGCAGGTATTGCACCAGAGCACCGCGCGCAGCCGCTTTGAGGCAATTGACGAGAGTTCGCTAACTCGTCTGGTGGGCCGTGATCATGAGCTGCACTATCTGCTGAGCCGCTGGCGAAACGCTCTGGACGACCAAGGTAACGTGGTGCTGCTCGCCGGCGAAGCGGGGGTCGGCAAGTCGCGCTTAGTTTACGAGTTGAAGCGCATGGTTGCCCAGGACTCTTCAGCGGCTCTGATCGAGTGCTTCTGCGCTCCCCAATATTCGGGCAGCACGCTCTTCCCGATAGTGGAGTGCTTCGAGCGGCTTGTTTTCGAAAGTGACACGCGCCTGCTCACTCCTGAGAAGAAGCTACGCGTACTCGAGGGACTCCTGGCTGAGCTCGGGTTTCGGCTGCCTGAGACAGTACCACTGTTTTCGCAGCTGCTCGGGATTCCGGCGCCTAAGTATCCGCCGCTCGAATCCACGCCGGAACGGCAGAGAACGCTGACGCTCGAAGCTCTGCTGAACATCGTGATCGAGCGCGCTTCAAAACAGCCCCTGCTTTTTGTGGTGGAAGATCTCCACTGGGCGGACCCGACCACGCTCGAACTGCTCAATTTGATCGTGGATCAAGCACCCGCCGTACGTCTGCTGATGCTGGGAACACACCGGCCAGAGCGCGAACTCGATTGGGCGCCAAGAAGCTATGTATCTTCCATCGCGCTTGACCGGCTCTCACGCTCGGATTCATTGGCGGTTGCCTCCGCAGCCGCACGCGGCGAGCGGTTGAGCCCCGCCGTGCTTGACGAGATCGTCGCGAACTCTGACGGTGTTCCTCTCTTTATTGAGGAGATGACGAAGACGGTTGCCGACGCCGGTTCTTCCACGAGCGCGCCGGGTAAGCTGCCGGTACCGCTCAGCCTGCGCGACTCCTTCATCGGGCGCCTCGATCAGCTCGGACCGGCTCGCAACGTCGCCCGCATGGCCTCGGTCCTCGGACGCGAGTTCGGTCAGTGGCTGATTGAAGTTGTTTCGGGCGTACCCGCCGACGAGTTACAGGACAGCCTGCGGCGATTAGTCGAAGCAGAGATTCTGCACGTACGGGGCGCCGGTGAGCGCCGCACTTACATCTTCAAACACGTGCTGCTGCAGGAAGCTGCTTACGACTCACTGGTCGAGGAGACGCGGGTCGCGCTGCATGGCTTGGTTGCCGAAGTATTGATCGAGCGTTTTCCTGATATTGCGGAGCGCCAGCCGGAGTTGGTCGCCCGCCATCTCACCGAAGCGCGTCAGAGTGTTAGAGCAATCGCCTATTGGCATCAGGCAGGGATGGGAGCCCTTAAACGGTCCGCGCATTCGGAAGCACTTTCATCTTTCGGACGCGGCCTTCAGCTGCTCGAGGCCATCCCCGAAGACGAGCGCGATCTGACGCAAGAGCTTTTACTGGTCGTCAGTCAAGGTTCAGCTCTGCTGGCGACGCGCGGCTTTGGATCGGCGGAAGTCGGCGCGACCTACCTTCGCGCCGAACGGCTTTTGCCCGCTGCTGGCCACTCTCCCTTGACTCTGCCTACTCTGTGGGGCGTGTGGGTTTATAGTCTGGTCCGCAGCAAGCTCGATCACGCGCTCGCGATGGCCGGGAAGATGATCGCGAACGGGGAACGGCTTGGCGATGATGCCATGCTTCTTGAAGGACTCTGGACAGAGGGCAATACGCGCTATTGGCGTGGCGATCTGGCTGGAGCTCGTGAGAGCCTGGAACGCGCCCGCTCGCTCTATCAGGCCGAACGTTTCGGCGAACACGCTTTTCGTTTCGGACAGGACTCCCTGGTGGGTACGCTTTGCTATCTGTCCTTCGTTTATTGCTTTGAAGGATCATTCGCTCAGGCGATTGAGGCGGGTGATTACGCAATCGAACATGCGCGCCGGCTGAAACATCCGTTTAGTATCGGTTGGGGTTTGAATTTTCGTGCCGTGCTCGCTTACTTTTTGGGCGATTTCCCGGATGCTCTGCGCTGGGCTCAGGAAGGCGGCGAGTATTGCCGTAAGCAAGCTTATCCATTTTGGATCTCAGCGGCTCTTTCCGTGATAGGTCGATCGCAGGCAGAGGCCGGCCAGGCAAGCGCGGGCCTTTTACAGTTGGAAGAGGCACTCGGGCTGACAAGCGCGATCGGTTCGCAAGTCGTCGAACCACTCTATCGAGGTTTACTCGCCGAAACTCACCTGCTGAATGGCGACTCTGCAGGCGGGTTAGGCGAAGCCGAACACGCGCTGCGCTTGGCCGAAGACCGCGGTATCGGAGCTTCGCGGCTCGATCTGCTTCGCTTGCGTGGATGTGCTTTGGCCGCCTGCGGCCGTGCGGCCGAAGCTGGAGAGGCCCTTCGCTTTGCATTGGAGGAGTCGCGCCACACAGGGTGCCGGCTTGTCGAGTTGCGTACGGCGACTGATCTGGCACTGCTCACCGGCGATCAGGACGCGCTACAAACTGTCTGCGCTCATTTCCCTGCTCTCGGAATGGAACCTCCCGTGCTCGCCAAAGCACGAGCGATTCTGTCAGCTCGAGTCAACTGATATGCCCAACCCGTTCGTTTCGTATGGCGGAAGCCAATTGGCGTTGCAGCCGCCCTACTTCGCAGAAAATGTCAGCCTGTACGCTTTCCTGATCGAAGCCGACATTCACGCACTGCAGGCGATGCTCGACCGGCGGCTGAACCATCCGTTCGGGCCGAAAAGGCGTTTCGTACCGGAAGGCTCGCTCATTATGGTGGTCTTCAACAAGATCGGCAAGATGTATAGCGAGAACCCGGCCGACCGGAAAAAAGGATGGTTTTCCGAGCAGGAAGCAGCGATCTGGGTGCGGGTTGCGGATACCGAACGTGAGAAGAGCTTCTGGTTTCATCCGTACATGTTTGTCGACAACTCCTACGCGATGGCGCTCGGGCGAGAGGTTTACGGATTTCCGAAAGCGATCGGCTGGTTCGACATCCCTGATACACCCCGCGGGGCGACTAAGTTTTCGGCCGAGACACTGGTTCTACTGACATTCGACCCTGAGACGCAAGGCGTGCGTATTCCTTTGATCGAAGCACGGCGCACTTCCGCGGTCGGCTGGCCGCGGGTGGGAGTTGCTTTTGATTTTCTGGCAGAGATCACTGGGGTTGAAAGCCCCGGCGGGGACCCGCTCGGGAAACTCGAGCTTATCCTGACCTCGATCGCGGATCTTGAAAATCTCGAAGTGCCGATGGTCTTCCTTAAGCAATTTCCATCGGGCGATCAGCCCGGCGTGGCCTGCCTTCAGACCGGCATTGAGACGACGGCGATCGTCACCAAGGTCCATCACATCGAATACATGACCGGCGAATGGCAGATCCAGATTGCACACGCGGCCAGCCATCCGATCGTCGAGGAGCTTGGCTTAGCCGGACCCGCTCCGAACTCTGTGTTTCAGTTCTGGGCCAACTTCGATATGTCGGTTGGCTACGGCTATCCGGTAGCGACGGCGAGTGAACCGGCTACACGGAAGAAGATTGCCATTCTCGGCGGCGGCGTCGGCGGGATTGCCACGGCGCTTGAACTTACAGCCGAGCCGGATTGGCAGAGCCGTTACGAGGTGACGGTTTATCAAACGGGCTGGCGGCTCGGCGGCAAAGGCGCAAGCGGCCGCGGTGAGAACGGCCGGATTGAAGAGCACGGGCTGCACATCTGGCTCGGCTTCTACGAAAACGCGTTTCGACTTATCCAAAGTGTTTACGAAGAGAACAAGAAAAATCGCCAGCCCGGAACTCCCTTGCGAGAGTGGTTCGAAGCCTTCAAGAAGCATAATGCTGTAGCGCTGATGGACCGGCGGGAAGAACAGCAGGGCGAACGGTGGATGGTGTGGCCGATCGAAACGCCGGAATTTCCGGGCACGCCAGGTGATGGCGAGCCGCTGACCTGGTCCGATTCCTTCATACGTCTCTGGGGATGGCTTGAAGAGCTATATCTGAATTCGACCTTTCACGCGCGCGCCAATCATGCAGCGAGGGAATCACCGTTCTGGCCGAAGCTCACTGCCTTTTTTCACCACCTTATTCCGGGAATTGAGCCGTGCGACCTCAACCTAGCCACGCAGATCCTGAAGATTGGCGAGATTGCACGCACGATGGGTTCGGATCCGCGTCTCAGTGAGCCAGAACATCAGCAAAATCTCGCGGTGTTGATCGGCCACTTTCGTGATAGCTTCCGGCAGAAGATAAAAGGTCAGCTCGGGGCTTGCGCCACTGAGTTCCACCGCCTCTACGAGGTGGTCGAACTTGCCACGGCAATTACCAAGGGGCTGCTGGAGTGCGGCTATTTTCTGGATCACAGCAAGCTTGACACCTTGACCGACGAACTACAGGACTGGCTTGCAGCCCAAGGTGCCGACCCGGCGGTCTGCCATGTCAAGGGATCGTGCATACTGCGCGGCTTGTACGATCTGGTGTTCGCGTATCGCAATGGTGAAGTTGCGCAGGCCTCTTTCGAAGCGGGCGTTGCGATTCGCTGCATCCTGCTGATCATGGGCAGCTACAAGGGTTCCATATTCTGGAAAATGCAGGCGGGCATGGGCGACGTGGTCTTCGCCCCTATGTACGAAGTGTTGCGCGAGCGCGGCGTGAAGTTCGAGTTTTTCAATCGTGTAGAGAATCTTGCCCTGAACGCGGAAGGAACAGCGATCGAATCGGTACGAATTGGGGTCCAGGCGACAATGCGGGATCCAACTTCGGGATATGAGCCGCTGATGATGGTGGAAGGTCTGCCATGTTGGCCTTCCCAATCGCGCCTTGAGCAACTCGTGGAAGGCGATCAGATTGCGCAAGGGGGCTATGATCTCGAATCGTTCTGGACAACATGGCAAAACCCGGCAGAGAAGACGCTGCAAGCGGGCCGGGACTTTGATCAAGTTGTGCTCGCGATTTCGCTCGGTGCAATTCCTTTTCTGTTTTCCGAGAAGACAAGTCTCCCCGAGCCATTTTGCAAAATGCTCGCCAATGTCGAAACGGTGCGTACTCAGGCACTGCAGTTATGGGTTCGCGACGATCTCGAGACCTTGGGGTGGGAGGGTGGCAGCGTGGTTCTGGACGCTTACACCGACCCGATTAACACCTGGGCCGTAATGGATCATTTGCTTGTGCGCGAGAGCTGGCCGGAAGGCTCGGTTAAGACGATTCATTACTTCTGCGGACAGATGGAGGGCGGTATTCCGCCACGCAGCGAAGCTCGTTCGCCCCGCGCCGCTCTCGACGAGACGGAAGCCGCCTGCGAGAAGTTCATGAAGCAAGCAGTGCCGTTGCTGATGCCCAAACTCGCGGCGGAGAACGTGGTGTCGCGCTATGTACGAGCGAATCTAGATCCCTCCGAACGCTACGTTTTGTCCGTTGCAGGATCCACTCAGTTCCGCTTACGAGCGAATGAGTCCGGCCTCGATAATCTCGTCTTAGCAGGTGACTGGACGCGTAATGGCTTCAATGCGGGCTGCGTGGAAGCGGCCGTGATGTCCGGCATTCAGGCAGCTAATGCGATTGCTGGCCGTCCGCTCGATGCAGGGATTCAGGGTCCACTCGCATCCGGAACCGAAACGCTTGTTGCCGCCGCGTGCTAACCTTCACGCTTAACAATAATGGATACACCTCGTGCGACTGCGGCCCTTCAACGGGTTGAAGATGAAGGATTCATCCGCGAACTTGGCGTCTATGATTCCACCATGATCGTGATCGGCGCGATGGTCGGCTCAGGTATTTTCCTTGTATCGGCGGACATGGCGCGTAATATCGGGAGCCCCGGTTGGCTGCTGGTTGCCTGGCTTTTTGCGGCGGTCGTCACCGTTGCGGCGGCGCTCTCTTACGGCGAGCTCGCCGCGATGATTCCCAAGGCGGGTGGCATGTACGTCTACCTGCGTGAAGCTTTTTCTCCACTCACCGGGTTTCTCTACGGATGGACTCTCTTCACCGTCATTCAGACCGGAACCATTGCCGCCGTCGCGGTTGGCTTCGCTCGTTTCACCGGGTTACTTTTTCCTGGGATCTCCGAAACCCGATACTTGATCTCGCCTATTCATATCTCGAGCGGCTACGCGGTTTCTTTATCTACCGGACAACTCGTCGCCATTCTCGTCATCGCGCTTCTGACCTGGAGTAACACTCGCGGCGTTCATTACGCCAAGATTATTCAGAACGTTTTTACATCGGCCAAAATCTTCGCACTGGCAGCGTTGATCCTGGTCGGCCTGATCTTCGCAAACAAGGCAGCTATTGCCAACAATCTCAATCATTTCTGGACACCGCAGAACGTCACGCCTCTAACCGCTACGCTAAGCGCCGTCACCAGCTTCGGCCTATTCGTAGCCTTGTGCGTCTCGCAGTCAGGCTCACTCTTTGCAGCAGACGCTTGGAACGGTATCACGTTTGCTGCCGGAGAGGTAAAGAACCCGGCGAAAACTCTGCCCACTGCCTTGGCCCTCGGCACGATCACAGTGATGGCTCTCTACATGCTTGCGAATGTTGCTTACCTGCTCGTGCTTCCGATTGGCGCGATCCAACACGCTTCCGCTGATCGTGTCGCGACGGCCATGCTAGAGGCGATCTTTCCGGGATGGGGTGCTGCGCTAATGGCAGCCGCGATTATGGTTTCGACCTTCGGCTGTATCAACGCATTGATTCTGGCGGGCCCGCGCGTGTATTACTCGATGGCGCGTGATGGTTTGTTCCCTGCCAAGGTCGGCACGCTCAACCGCGCTCACGTTCCCGGGACTTCGCTTGTGTTACAAGGGTTCTGGGCCGCGGCTCTGATTCTGCCTCGCACGTTCAATCCGGCGACCAGCACGTATGGAAGTCTGTACAGTAATTTGCTCGACTACGTAATCTCAGCGGAGCTCATCTTCTACATTCTGACGATTGCGGCCGTTATCCGTCTGCGCATCACTCGTCCTACTGCTCCGCGGCCTTATCGCGCGCTTGGCTATCCCGTGATGCCGCTTATCTACATCGTGGGTTGCAGCATGGTGCTGGTCTGCTTATTCGCGTATCGTCCGGCAACAACTTGGCCCGGACTGCTGATTGTCCTCTGCGGTATGCCGATCTACTGGTTCACGCAGGCGCGCGCCAAAGGATGATTACGTTCAACTCGCAGCGGCTGCGGATTGCTGGAAGTTTTCGATCTCAGAGACCTCGGCCGCGCTAAGGCGGAAGTTGAGCGCTCCCTTTACGCCTTCGACTTGATCTGCCCGGCGGAGACCTACAATCGCCGCCGTCACCGCCGGATTGGCCAACGTCCAGGCAAGCGCTACCTCGCCGGGTGTGCGTCCATGCGCGTCGGCAATTTTCCTGAGTACCTCGACTAAGCGCAGATTCTGCGAGAGCTTGGGCTCCTGAAAATCTTTGTCGCGGCTGCGCCAATCATCGGCCGGAAGCTGCTGCGCGCGCTCTTTGGTCATCTTGCCGGTAAGCAGGCCCGCCCGCATAGGCGAGTAGACAATGACCCCAATGCTGTTTTCCTCCGCGAATGGCAGTATTTCGGGTTCCACTTTACGCACCAGCAAAGAGTATGGAGGCTGCAGAGATGTAATCGGCGCAATGCGCTGAGCGCGCTTCAACTGCTCCACATTGAAGTTCGAAACGCCGATCCAGCGCACCTTGCCCTCGTCCTTGAGCCTGGCCATTTCGGTCCAGCCTTCTTCGATGTCGCCTTCGGGCT
Source organism: Terriglobia bacterium (assembly GCA_963737005.1). GTDB lineage: Bacteria > Acidobacteriota > Terriglobia > Bryobacterales > Bryobacteraceae > Bog-105. The sequence goes on from CAVTRD010000002.1 coordinate 361,138, forward strand.
CGGGCCAGTGTATCTGGTAGAGATCGATCACATCAACGCCCAGCCGCCGCAGACTGTTTTCACATTCCCGCCTGATCGAAGCAGCCTTCAAAGAAGGGGCAATTTTGCCGGTGTCGTCCCAGGTGCGCTCGCATTTAGTAAAGATGTACGGTTTCTGCGGCGCATCTTTGAGAGCCTTGCCGACAATCTCTTCTGAGTGTCCGAGCCCATAGACGGCCGCCGTATCGATCCAGTTCATGCCTGCTTCCAGGGCCGCGCGAATGGCCGCGATCGAATCGGAGTCATCCTGGTCGCCCCACGAAAATTGCCAGCCACCGCCGCCCATGGCCCACGCACCCACGCCTAACGCGCTGATTTCGAGATTGCTATTACCGAGTTTCTTGTGAGGAGTCATATGCGTCAACTGCCCTGATTGTCGCAAACACCTAAGGCTGTCGAGAGACTCGGCTCGAGCCGTAATCTGCCGAAGACTGACCGGCAATTGTCCCCGATTACCTGAAAACTGGATCTCCGAGTGTTAGCTGCATGCGGGTGAAATCGATGCTATAGCTTTGGAAGCGGTTGAGAGGGCCCTGCCCGAGATTTCCATACAGCTTGTCGAGCAGCTCACCACGGTCCCCGTCGAACAAAGTGAGATTTTTCGACTCGGCCGTTGCCGAGCCGAAGCTCAGCTGCAGTTCCGGCAACCGGTAAATGGCGATGGCTTTATAGTTCTTGATTTCAACTAGCAGATCAAGCCTTTGACCGGACGTCTTTCTCGTTTGAGCAACGCAGAGAACCGCGCTCGCCGATAGCGTTACCCCGAGGACGAAGGCTAGCCGTCTGCTTTGCCGGGAACGCGCCAATGTTCGAAATTGCATCCGAGTCATTCATTGAATCATTCCTGGGCCGGCAGGTTTGAGTTCTGAGCGGACCGTCCAAGCTGAAGATTGCCCTGCGGCCGAAGGAGTTTTTCGATAGGATCGCCCGCTCTGTCAAGGCTTCTTCTTTGAGACGAGGATCGGATTGTCTCGGCCGTGCGACTGAAGTGCGAAATCATAGGCGCCAGTGCCGCAGATGGGGTAGGGTTCGCCGCGATAAAGGGCCAATCCGTACTCCCAGTTGCGACCGAGCCAATCGTCGCAAATCGTTCCTCGAACATGCTCCAGACGACGCCATGTTTCGCGCGGTGAAATTGTGCGATCGAGAACCGGCAGGGCGACGATTTTCACGAATAGTCCGCCAGCGACGAAGCAAAGCACGAGCAGGATGCCGGCCCATGATCGCCGAGCAAGCAGCACGGCCGCGATCGGCGCGAGCATATAGAACATTTCGGTGCGTCCGATGTGCACGCCGTTAAAATCGATACGGCCGGCGATCAGGATTTCCGGCAACACGCGCGCCCCGAGTGGTAGCAGCCCAATTAGTATGGCGCTCGGTAGCAACCACCATCGGAAGCTGCCGATCAGGCGAGACCACTCGACCGAGGCGGCTAACAAGATGAATGCCGACGGCAGCAGCGGCAGGAGATAGCCGGGCAGCTTGTTTAAGGAAGCACTGAATAGAAATAGGCCAAACAAGACACAGCTCAGGAGGAAGCGCCGGCGTTCATCCCAGCCGGTGCGCCGGTAGAGCATCAGCCCGAAGAGCGGCGTCCACGGGAATAGGGCCAGCAACAGAACCGGCAGGTAATACCACCACGGTTGGACATGTAGCAGTGAGGCCGAATAGAGCCGCTCGAAGTGGTGTTTCCAGAAAAATTCGAGGAGGAAGGCACGGCCGTTGCGCGCATAAACCGCCACATACCAGGGAAGCGCGGTCAGCAGAAGCGCGGTGACAGCGAGCCACCAGTTGCGCCACCAGCGCCGCAGAAACCAGCAGAACGGGAGTGCGAGCGCAATCGGCACCAAGCCTTTCGCTAGAGTGGCCAGCCCGAGTGAAATCCCGATCAGGATGAATCGGGTTCGAGCTGAGTGACCTAAGTCCGGGCGGCTTCGTGCCAGCGGCAACGCCCAAAGAACAGCGAGGGAGTAAAACACTGCAACCGGCAGGTCGGTGAGTGCAAGATTGCTGTCTCCAAGCCATTCGATTGAGGTTGCCAGCAGCACCGAAGCAGTGGCAGCGACATCGGCGCCCCATTCCCTTTTGAGCAGCGCAAACATGGCAACCAAAAACGCCAAGCTCAGGAGTGCGACCGGCAAGCGCCCGGCGAGTTCCGGCCCGAGGTGTAGACCAGTCCCGAGGGCGGTGAACCAGTAGAGAAGCGGTGGTTTTTCGAACCAGGCAGCGCCCCAGAGCCGTGGTGTGACAAAGTCGCCTGTCTGCGCCATGGCGCGGCCGATCGATAAGTAGCGGGGCTCATCCGGGTCCAGCACGCCGACGCTCGAAAGCCCATACAGGTAAAGGCACGCTATGCCCGCAACCAGAGTGAAGAACGGCAAATAGCGCCGGAGGTAAGACAATCCTAAGTATAGGGACCCGATGGGCCTCGCTGCCCGGCACTCGTGTGTACACTTGAAGCGAACGCATGAAGTGTTTCTGGGCCGTCGGCCTGCTCGCCCTTCTGGCGCAAACTCACCCCTGCCGGGCAGCGGACATTGTTCCACCGAAATCTCCCGCGATCGACAAGTCCAAAATAGAGAGCTATTTACGGTACGCCGAAGGTTTTACACCCGGTGTCCAATTTGCCATCGACGACCCGGTTCCTACCGCGCTTCCGGGCTATTACCGCTTAGTGGTTCACCTGAGCATGGGCGAGACAAAGCAGCAAAAGACGTACTACCTATCAGCCGACGCTAAGCACATCATGCCGGGTCCGATCTGGGACCTGGATCAAAGCCCGTTCATCGAATCGGCGGATAAACTAACCGCAGACGGGCCGGCTTTCGGGCCGCCAGACGCCCGGATCACACTGATCGTGTTCAGCGATTTTCAATGTCCTTACTGCCGGGAGTTCGCCCGCACGATCCGCGAGAATATTCCCCAGAAGTATCCTCGCGACGTCAGAGTCGTCTTCAAGGATTTCCCGCTTGACGCAATTCATCCCTGGGCGAGAGTCGCGGCCGAAGCAGGTCATTGCGTGGGCGATGGTAGGCCGGATATCTTTTGGGCGTACCACGATTGGATTTATGAGCACCAGGGTGAAATCACGGCCGCCAACCTGCGCGAAAAAGTGCAAGGGTTCGCGAAGGAGAAACATCTGGATGAGGCGAAGATAGCTGTTTGCCTGGATACACATGCCACCTTGCGGGAGGTGACCGCCAACGAACAGCAAGCGCGCGCACTTAATATTCAGAAAACTCCTACATTTTTTCTAAATGGCAGGATGGTGCCGGGTGCGGTCTCCTGGGATGCGCTTAACACCCTGATTCAAATGGAACTAAACCGTTCGGCCGCGATTCCCGAAGCGCGCATTCGTAAGTAATTCTGTCGTCAAGTTCAGGAGAAAACAGCCGATACGAGATTAGTGGGCGCAAAAACCCCCTAAATCAAATAATCGGGTTTACACTCTAAGTGCTAGAGCTTTCCAATTCAATTATGAAGACCGGCGTTCAGGCTTTTCAGCTTCCGCCTTTGATTTTGCATCCGTTCTCGTCTTCCGAGGAGAACGCCTTGCTAATGGAGAGCTCACGCGCCAGCCTGATCCTCCAGGGTCTTGCACCAGAAGATCAGACCTCGATTGAGGATCTCGACAGGCAGCTGCTGCGCGGACGGTATGCGGAGCTTCGCATGCTGTTTTACATCGGCAAAGACATTTCGCGGTGGGCCGAACAATGTACCGAAAGCGTCAGGGCTTCATCGCAGTTCGCGGACCGTCGAATTCGTCCCGAAACGTTCGCGGTGATGCTCGTCCATCACATCCCGGCGCATGTGAAAGCGAAGCTCGAAGGTTGGGGTGTTCTCGATTTTTGCGCGCTCTTCAGGCGGTCTTTCGGTTTGCACGCGGTGGTGCAGGATCTGCCCGCTGTAGCCTCATTCTCACCTGACTTTTTGCGCCGCTATCATCGCTATCTTGATCAATGGTACGAACAGCGCCTGCGCGACTTTGTCTTCGACCGCTTGGAATGGAGCGAGTTTACCTACGACCTCTACGCCTCGGGCGAATATAGTTCGATGCTCGAAAAGAGCTGGGCGGAAGACTCACCGAACCATCCTTGAACGATATGCTAGGGTAATGAATCTATCCGGGTTCAATCTCCCTCGCTTCGTCCTCGCTCAACAGTCTTTCCCCGATCGCGCGATCCGCGATATCCGGAGACACATTCATACAGCTTTGGGACAGTCGGATCTTCCGACGCGCGTTCCCCAGAACGCACGCATTGCGATCGGCGTAGGAAGCCGCGGCATCAGTAACATCGCGGCCATCGTTAAGTCCGTCGTAGATTTCTGGAAAGAGCGGGGCGCTCAGCCGTTTATTTTTCCTGCTATGGGCAGCCATGGCGCAGCTACCGCCGAAGGTCAAGAAGAGGTGCTCGCTCATTACGGCATACACCAGGCGACGATGGGTGTTCCGGTAATCAGTTCACTGGAGGTTGTCTCGCAGGGTGAGACCCCGGAGGGCATTGAGACGTTCATTGATAAAGCCGCTTTCGAAGCCGACGGTATTTTTCTTGTTCCGCGAATTAAGTGGCACACGGATTTTTCGGGACCGGTAGAGAGCGGCCTATTTAAGATGATGGCCATCGGCGTCGGCAAATTTGCCGGTGCGCGGATGTATCACACGCACGCCTACAAGCTGGGACTCGAGCGAATGATCAGGAGCGTTGGTGAAAAAGTCTTCGCCTCGGGAAAGGTGCTGGGCGGTTTGGCCATTCAAGAAGGTGCTCATCACGAGACGGCGGGACTCGTGGTCATCAGCTCCAGCGGGGGTTCTCGGGCAATGCTCGCGCAAGAAGAAGAACTTCTTTGCCAAGTGAAGGCATGGAAGGCGAATCTACCGGCTGATCCGATCGATGTTCTGATTGTCGACGAAATGGGCAAGAACATCAGCGGTGCCGGAATGGACACGAAAATTATTAACCGGGCTATCTCGGGCGAATACAATCCGTTTCCTGACACACCGGTGGTCCACCGCATTTACACGCGTGCCCTAACCGATCTTACGTACGGCAGTGCCGTGGGCCTCGGATTGGCGGATGTGATCCACGACCGGCTGTTGCAGCAAACGAATTGGAAACCGACCTATATCAATTCGCTTACCGCCTCCACTCCGAGCGCTATTCGGACGCCGATCCACTTTCCGACCGACAAGGACGCCCTGGCTGCGATCGCACCGACGGTTGGGAAACATGATCTCTCCGATGTGACTTACTGCCGGATTCGCAATACCCTCGATTTGGTCGATGTGGCCGTCAGCGAGAATCTCATCCCGGCGCTTGCTCCTAACGTGACCGTTGTCTCGGATCCGTTCGAGGCTCGATTCGATACTGCAGGTGATTTCGAACCGTTTGAGAGCGGGTCCAGGTCACACGCGGCTGAACCGCTCATGCACGCCTAAGAATCCGCTCTTTGATTGCGCCAGTGCAGCCCGCTGTCTGCGCTGATACAAGTCGCGCTCGATGTGCCTCGTACGTGTGAGAAAGAGCCCTCGAGCAGAATCGCTGGCGAAGAAAAGTAGAACTCTCCTCTCGAAAAACGTCATCTAAATAATAGAGACATTTGTGGACATTCGAGCCAAGCTGCGAATTCTGGCCGACGCCGCCAAATACGATGCGTCCTGCGCTAGCAGCGGATCGCGTCGCGCTCGAGTCGAAGGCGGTTTGGGAAACACCGACGGAGTTGGCATCTGTCACAGCTACACGCCCGATGGACGTTGCGTCTCGTTGCTGAAGCTGCTGCTTACCAATTATTGTATTTACGATTGCAGCTATTGCGTGAACCGAATTTCGAGCGATACGCCGCGCGCCCGGTTCACACCGGAAGACGTCGTGTTTCTGACGACCGAGTTCTACAAGCGCAATTATATTGAGGGCCTGTTTCTGAGCTCGGGCATCATTCAAAGTCCCGACTATACGATGGAGCAGTTGGTACGGGTGGCTAAGCTGCTTCGAACAGAGCAGCTTTTCGGGGGTTATATTCACCTGAAGGCCGTTCCTGGCGCGTCCGAAGAGTTGATGCTTGAAGCTGGGCGATGGGCGGACCGGCTCAGTGCGAATGTAGAACTGGCACGGGATAGCGATTTGCTGCAGCTTGCGCCAGCTAAAACGCACCGTGAAATCGAAATCGCCATGCAGCAGATTGCAGGCGGCATTCTCGAGGCGAAAGATCGGACCAGGCAGACGAAACGCACGAAGCAGTTTGCTCCTGCTGGACAAAGCACGCAGTTCATAGTCGGCGCGACGGCCACGCCCGACGGCGAAATATTGACAAAATCATCGAGCCTCTACAAGCAGTTCGGCTTGAGACGCGCTTATTATTCAGCGTTCAGTCCGATCCCGCACGCTGATCCTACGCTCCCACTTAAAAAGATCCCTCTGGTTCGCGAACACCGGTTGTATCAGGCAGATTGGCTGCTGCGGTTCTACGGTTTTTCGGCGGACGAACTAACGACGGAGGTCGATCGAAACTTGCCGCTCGACAAGGACCCGAAACTCGCCTGGGCATTAAGGCATCGGGAGTTTTATCCGGTGGATGTGAATAAAGCAGGCAAATCTGCCCTGCTGCGGGTTCCCGGTTTTGGCGTGCGAAACGTCAACCGCATTTTACAGATCCGGCGCTACCGAAATCTGACGCTGGCAGATTTAGCAAAACTGAGGGTTTCGTTGAAGAAGTGCCAATGCTTTGTGGTGACGGCGGATCAAAATCCGGCGGCGGCGCAGATTGACCGTAGCGCGCTTCCAAAGCGTTTCGAAGTGCCCGAGCAGCTCGGATTGTTCGAAGCGGCGGTCACAGCGAGGACGGGGGAACTGTGATTGCGGTTTCGGCTCACGATTTCGCAAGTTGGCGAATGGTTGCACGCAAGCTACTGGAGGCGGGTGTTTCGCCGAACGAACTCCACTGGTCGGGCACTGCCCCCTCGCTTTTTGAAGGCGAGCACGTGCCCGCTCCGACCAACAAGCTGACCGTTCCCAAAGACTTCCTGGACCTAGCCAAAACAGTTGCTCTGCATCGTGATGAGACACGTTGGGGGCTGTTGTATCGGGTTCTTTACCGGCTTACGCACGGCGAACGGCACCTGCTGAAAGTGGAAGTCGACGATGACGTTCGCGCGCTGTACCTGATGGAGAAAGCTGTCCGGCGAGATATGCACAAGATGACGGCGTTCGTTCGGTTCAGGCGAGTGGAGGGATCAGAACCGGAGCAGTTTGTTGCCTGGCACCGGCCGGATCATCACATTGTGCGAGAAATGGGGCCGTGGTTCACGGCGCGTTTCGGAAGCATGCGTTGGGCCATCTTGACGCCCGACGAAAGCGTCTTTTGGGATCTGGAGCAATTGACGTACGGACCTGGTGTACCTCGTTCGGAGGCTCCTGCGGCCGACGCGCTCGAAGACCTGTGGAAAGACTACTATGCGTCGATTTTCAATCCGGCGCGCGTCAAGATCAAGGCGATGAAAGCAGAGCTTCCGGTACGTCATTGGGCGACTTTGCCCGAGGCACAAACGATTCCGGTGCTGCTTGCGTCGGCCAGCAGCAGAGTGACAGAAATGGCAATCAATCAGAAAACATCGGCGGCCCCCTGGGTGCCCGCGACGAACAATCTAGGGCAGCTGCGAGCGGCGGCTCCGACATGTCAGGGTTGCGATCTTTATCAGCATGCGACGCAGGTGGTGTTTGGCGAGGGTCCGCCGGATTCGAAAGTCGTGATGGTGGGCGAGCAGCCGGGTGACGAGGAAGATTTGAAGGGTCATCCGTTTGTCGGCCCTGCCGGCAGACTGCTCAACAAAGCGATGCACGAGGCTGAGCTCGACCGGGAAAAAATCTACGTCACAAACGCAGTCAAGCATTTCAAGTTCAAGATTGAGCGTGGAAAACGCCGGATCCATGCGAAGCCGAGTGGGATTGAAATCTCAGCATGCAAACCATGGCTCGAAGCCGAGCTGAACGCGATTCAGCCCGAATTAGTGGTGTGCTTGGGGGCGACGGCCGCGCAGGCCTTGATGGGGCGCGATTTCCGTATTACCTCGGATCGCGGCAAATTTTATCCGCATCGTTGGGCGAGAGAACTCGTCGCGACGATTCACCCCTCAGCGATTTTACGAGCGCTGCCGGAGCGGTACGACGAAGAGTACGAGCTATTTGTGCGGGATCTGAGAGTGATCGCTGCCCGGGTGCAAGAACTAGAACGCGCGAGCTAAGAAGCCTTAGTTCAGGCCAGCCTTCCAGCGCTCGATCAGCACCAATTGCTTCTTGACCTGCTCGCGCTCGGGAGAATCGGGCTCGAGCCTCAGATACGTTTCAAGATCAGCCTTGGCAGCGCGATGATTGAGCTGCCGAAGATGAACGAGGCCACGATGCCGGTATTCTTCCGCGTACTCGGGCATGGCCTCGATCAGCAAATCGAGCACCTGACGCGCCTTATCGAAGGCTTCGCCCCGCAGGTAGATGGCTTTGAGATTGCTTAAGATGCGCACGAGGATCTGCCGTTTGGAAACGGGCGCAAGCACGGCCGGGTTTGCACGCAGGTCGACGCCAGCGGTCTGCTTGGCAAGCGCGCTGCAATCGGCAAAAGAGAGGATACGGCCGCCGTTGAATGGATCGATCCAGTAGCGCACTTGCGAGTCTTCGTAGGAGACGATGAAGTGCCCGGGCAAGCCCACCCCGTACACGGGACGGGTCAGACGGCGGGCCACTTCCATGTAGACGATCGACAGTGAAATCGGAATGCCCAGGCGGCGCATGAGTACCGAGTTCAGGCAGCAGTTGCGGGGATCATAGTAATCATCTTCGTTGCCGCGAAACTGAAGTACGTCGAAGAGCAGTTCATTCGAAGCCTTTATGAAATCGAGCGCACTGGCATTGGGCGTGAGCTGGGCACCGATCTGCTCGGCGAGGTTATCGAGCCGGAATGCGGCGGCAGCGCTATCCATCCCGGGAAATTCGATAGTTGCAATCTCGAGCGCAGCTACATCGAGAGGTACGGCCGAGCGATCGTCCTTCAGAGCATCGAGCAGGCGCTGCACGCGCATAAGCTTACCACTGTAGATTCCGCCCTTTTGACAGTTCAGAGTGCCAGCGGATAATCAAACTATGGCGGATGAACAGAACAGATCGTTGAAGAGTTTACATGACCTGGTTGCGACCTGCAACGACGCGGCGGAGGGGTACGGCAAAGCGGCCAAAGGGCTTCATGACCGGGAGCTGAGCGATAAGCTGGCGGAAATCTCGGGGGAACGTACGCGCTTCGCAGTGGATCTGGAGAGCGCCCTTTCGAAGCTCGGCGGCGAGGTCCGCAACGATCTGCACGAAGGGGGAATTCTGCACCAAGGCTGGGTGGATCTGGAAACGCGCATACGGCCAAAGAACCAGCGGGACATTCTAGAAGATTGCATCCGGGGTGACCAAGGTACTTTGAAGCATTACCAGCACGCAATCACGCAGGATCTTCCTCAAGAGCTGCGGTCTGTGGTGGGAGGGCAGCTGGCAGCGGTGGAACGCGATCTGCAATTTCTGCAGACCTCGCTTCAACGGCACCATTCGCAGCACGCTTGAAGCTCAGCTACTTTGGGCTCAAAGCGGTTCACGCCGGAGGTGCCTAACGATTTTAGGCAGGTGCGGTGTAGCGCGACTCGATCTCTTTGGCTATACGGGCCCGACTTTCCTTTGGGGAGAGTGAGCCATCTTCTTCCACCTGCTTAACCTCTGCGGCGAGATCTTTATCCTTTATGCCTTCGCCCAGCCACCTGGAATAATCGCCACGGCGCAAGTGAAACAGCCAGGTATCATCGTCGATACCCTCGGCAATCTGCAGAAAGACATTCAGGTTCTGCACGCGTAGATTGAGTTTGCCTTCTGCACCGCGGAACCAGAACATGCGCTCTGACTCCACTTAACCTTCCGCGTATTTGCGGCGGTGGCGTTTACGTTCGGCTTTGCCGGGGATGGTGAGCACATCTTCGATCAGGCGATTGCTTTCGGGGAACCAGAAGAGTGCTTTTCCCTGCGGAATATCCTCCGTCGGGCTGGCAGGCGGCTCTTTTCCGACCGCCTTAGCAAACTCGGCAAGAGACTCATGCGGGCACTTGCCGACCACCACCGCAGCGTCAATCACATGGAGCGCGGCCGGAGAGACGTGCTCCGGATGCACGGTGACGAGCATTAAGCTGGTGCTGCCGCCCGCTACTTCGGCCGCGGCAGGGGCCCATTCAGTGGGAATGAGATGGTGAGCTTCATCGAGGATCAGCCAGTGCGGACGGCCCTCATTCAAGGCCTTCTCTTGCAGCTTGGCCAAGAGCAAAGAAAAGAAGCCGGGCCGGTCGTGCATTTTGACGCCGATTAAATTAATGGCTAGGTTCGACTCCGGATGATCGAGCAGCTGGAATATCTGTCCGACCGAGGGAGGGTGGTCTTCGTCGCCGACCGAGAAGAAGCCTGCTAGAGATTCGTCATCACCTTCCGGATCGATAATGCAGGTCTGGTAGCCGCGCTCGACGAAGCCCGCGACAAAGGTAGACTTGCCGCCACCCGATTGCCCGCATAGCAGGAAATTTTTTCCATGCGGCTCGAAGTAAATGTCTTCTGCTTCATGATGGCCGAGAAGAATGCCGTGGCGTTGCAGCTGAAAATTGAGCGAAGCAAGATCGTCGGCTAGAACTCTGTCGATCAACTCCACGACTCCCGCACCCCGCGGCTTGTCGGTGACCCAATCGACTTTCTCTTTGAGGGCGGGTATGGCATTTTCTACGGCGACCGAACACTCGCAGCAACCTAGGAAAGCGTGATCATTCTCGGCATCACCCACTCCTACTACGTTGTGACGCGAGAGTTTCATCTCATCAAGCGCCTGCTCGAGACCCGCCATCTTGTTAATGCCGGAAGGCAGAATCATGACGGCCTCCTTATTAAAGATGACCTGGAGATCGAGCCCGAACTCGCGAATGCTATCTAGCACGGCTTTCTCATGGGGCTGCCAGGTGGCCACGATCACTTCTCCCACGCTTAGGCCTGTCACGCCGCGCTGTCTAAGATCCTCTACGAATTTCGCCGGCGGCGGCGGTGCAAGAGCACGCTTTTCGCGAGTCGCCGGTTTGTAGAGAAGCGCGCCGTTCTCCGCAACAACAAAATCGAAAATGTCGAGACGAGGAAAAGCATTCTCAAGATCAGGCAGTTCCCTGCCCGTGGCGAGGATCAATTTTCTGCCAGATTGGCGGAATCGTTCGAGCGCTTTGATCGTCGGCTCGTCGACTATGCCATCGTGCGCGATCGTGCCATCGTAATCAGAGGCCAGCGCAAGGTAACGCATCCGACCAAATTAGCTCGCTATTGTCACGAAACCGTTACAAACGGCGAGAAGCATGAACACGTGCTGTGCCATAGTGACAGCGGACAAGGAGTTCTAGATGCTGACTGTTGGATTGCTGGTTCGCTTGGAAGCCAAGCCGGGTAAAGAAGCAGAGGTGGCGGAGTTTTTGCAAAGCGCGTTGCCGCTAGTAGAAGAAGAACCGGCAACTATAGCCTGGTTTGCGATTCGTATGGGCCCTTCCACGTTCGGCATCTTCGACGTGTTCCCGGATAAAGCAGGCAGGCAGGCGCACTTAGCGGGACGTGTTGCGGCGGCGTTAATGTCGAAGGCATCCGATCTCTTCACCACGGCGCCCGAAATCGGCGAGGTTGAAGTTATCGCGTCGAAACTTTCCTAGGCTTTGCCCGTCTTGAAACATCAATTTTGTTAGCCCGTCAGTCAGGGCTTGCGCCGCGTTTGTCGCGCGGCTCGCACGGAAAGCAGGAGAATTGATTTATGCTCCGCTTGATGGTGTGCGTGGCGATCTGCTGTACGTTGTCTGTCGCACAAGTTGACATTCGGGTAGATACGACCCTGGTAGTCATACCCGTCACAGTGACCGATGCCCAGAACCGTTTCGTCCTCGGACTCGAGAAGAAAGATTTTGTTCTGACAGAGGACGGAGTGGAGCAGAAGATCAGTCAATTCGCGGGTGAGAATGCGCCGATATCGGCAGGACTGCTAGTCGACATCAGCGGCAGTATGGGCGCAAAGGTTCGACTTTCGAGAGAAGCGGTTGCGCAATTTCTGAAGACGATGGATAAGCAGGACGAAGCCGCACTCGTGGAATTCGGTGATCGAGCGGAAGTGGTTACTAAGTTCACGAGCCAACCGGAAACGATCGAACAAAGACTGGCGGACGTAGAGCCGCAGGGTCTCACGGCTTTACTCGATGCTGTCTCCGTCGGATTGCAGGAGATGGAGACGGCGAAGAATGCGCGGAAGGCGCTGCTGATTATCTCCGACGGTGGAGACAACCACAGCCGCTACACTACCGCCGAGATCAAGGAACTGGTGAAGAAGGCGGATGTTCAGGTGTATTCAATGGGCGTATTCGAGCCGTATCCCCTGCTGGCCCTGAGCGCGGCGGAGATTTCGGGACCGAAGCTCTTGAAGCAGTTGTCTGAGCAGACCGGTGGACGAGTATTCTCCGCGTCTTCGGAAACGGATCTGCCGACCATTGCGAAGCGAATTGGGATCGAGCTACGCAATCAATACGTGCTCGCGTACACGCCCTCGAATCACAAAAAGGATGGTCAGTTCCGACACGTTGAGGTAAAGGTCGCGCAGCAGGCGGGCGTGCCTACGTTGAAAGCGCGCTGGCGATTGGGGTACTACGCTGCTACCGAGTAATCGGCCAGTTATTTAGCGATGCGGCGCCGCCATCGGATGCACTCCAACCGGAGCAGAGAAGTGGAGGGAAGTCCCCATGCGAGCCGGAGCCGCTATACGGGCGGGAGCGGGCATACGAAGCGGCGCGGTGTTCATCCGACCGGCGGCGGGTCCGATATAGGTAGTTCGCAATGGTATAGGCGTTGGTCTCCAGGGTGAGGGATGCGGATACCCCGAGTGAGCGGGCGGCAAAATTGGATAGCTGCCAATCCTGCGCGGAGGAGTTCCACCCCCGGGGCTGTTTCTATATAAACGCGGGTACAGGTAAATCACCGTGATTGGGTTGAACGGAAACAGCACATTGCTATAGGGATTATTCGGGCCATAGAAGCTGTTGTCCCAATAAACCGTGTTGCCGAACACGCCTCCACTTGGGACCGAATAGCTTGGAACCGAGTATCCCGGCGTCGAGGGGTAAGGAACAGCGCTTCCCACACCGAACGGCGCAGTTGCCCGGATCAGGCGGATCGGCAAGGCTCTGGGTGGCAGCCTGATTATCGGCCATGATGGTTTCTGCGCGATTGCGAGCCCATTCCGAAAATGTGTCGACCGCGCCATCGCCATATTTCTTTGTGTCCATGGCGATCGAAAAGAAAAATTGGTGAGACTCGTCGATGGTCTTTGGGGGCTGGCCATCGGCTACGATCTCCGCTTCACCCGTATAGGTTTCGAAGACGCCGGGTTCGCCATCGATCCGATAGACGCCTAACTTCGGAAAACGAATCTGGAATGACTTGTAAACGAGCACGATCGAGTTGCCCGGCGCGGCCTGATTTGAATCGAGAATAGCTGCTCCTCGCAGAAATTCAACGCGCGTATCGCTCAACGCGTTTTTTGCCATCCGGACCGCGCTGTGCTCATCCACTCGCAAGAAGACGCCGGGAGTGAGGAGGAGTTCGGCGCGCCCGTTCTCGGTACGAAGCGTTGAGCCTTCTTTGAGGCTGGCAAACGTACCCTCCTTCTGATCCACCGGCTGGTCATCAAGCAGCACAGTGCCTTCGTAAAAATTGAGAACGCCCGAGTGGGTGGAGACTACGGCTTGCGCGGACGCGTTTACGCAAGCAAAAACGGCGAGGAGCCACGGACATAGCACGCCGGACAAGCGCATAACGAAACTCCCTCTAGCAGATTGTAGCCTTTTTATACGAGCTCCTGAGTGTCTAGAATCTAGGGATGCAGGACTTCGAGAAACTCGGCGTTTTCTATTTGGGTAAGCCGCTGGATGCGGCGACAAAAAAGCAGGAGGAGACACCTCTGCTTTACCAATCGAAGGACTTGGTGACGCACGCGGTCTGTGTCGGAATGACCGGCAGTGGAAAGACTGGTCTCTGCATCGGATTGCTCGAAGAAGCGGCGATCGACGCTATTCCGGCCATTGCGATCGATCCCAAAGGCGACATCGCAAACCTGCTGCTGACATTCCCAGAGCTACGAGCGGAAGATTTCAAGCCGTGGGTAAGTGAGAGCGAAGCCGCGACCAAGGGCATGAGTGTCGATGAGTTCGCCGCGCAGCAGGCTGAACTCTGGCGAAGTGGGCTGGCGGAGTTCGGGCAGGACGGCAGGCGCATTGCACGTCTGAAAAATGCCGCGGACATGGTCATCTACACGCCGGGGAGCGAAGCTGGGCGGTCCATCTCGATACTAAAGTCCTTCGCGGCTCCTTCGGCAGCGGTACTCGGTGACGGGGAAACGATCCGCGATCTGATCAACGCGACGGCCACGAGCCTGCTGGCCTTAGTAGGGATCCAGGCTGACCCTTTGCAGAGCCGTGAGCACGTTTTGCTTTCAAACATTTTTGAATCGAACTGGAAGCAGGAGCGTGACCTCGACCTGCCGGCCATCATCGCGCAAATTCAGAAGCCGCCCTTCCAGAAGGCGGGTGTGATGGATCTGGAAACGTTCTATCCGGCGAAGGACCGCTTCTCGCTGGCGATGAGTTTTAACAACCTGCTCGCCTCGCCCGGTTTTCAGGCCTGGTTGACAGGCGACCCGCTCGACATTTCATCGCTGCTTTACACGCCGGAAGGCAAACCGCGCATTTCGATTCTTTCGATCGCGCACCTGAGCGATGCCGAGCGCATGTTTTTCGTTTCGCTGCTGCTGAACCAGGTTTTGAGCTGGGTTCGAACTCAGCCGGGCACGACGAGTCTGCGGGCGCTGCTCTACATGGACGAGATTTTCGGCTACTTCCCGCCAGTGGCGAATCCGCCATCGAAACAGCCGCTGCTCACGCTACTGAAGCAGGCGCGCGCTTATGGTCTGGGCATCGTACTCGCAACCCAGAATCCGGTGGATCTCGATTACAAAGGCCTTTCCAACACCGGCACCTGGTTCATCGGAAGGCTGCAGACCGAGCGCGACAAAATGCGCGTGATGGAGGGACTGGAGGGCGCGGCAACCGAAGCTAAAACAAAGTTTGATCGACAAGCAATGGAGCAATTGATTGCGGGGCTTGGCAGCCGGGTATTCTTGCTGAACAGTGTGCATGAGGATCGGCCGCAGCTCTTCAAGACGCGCTGGACACTCTCGTATCTAAGCGGGCCGATTACGCGCGATCAGATCAAAGTACTGATGCAGGGCAAAAAAGCTCTGGATCGGGCAGCTTCGCCGCCAAAAGTAAGGGCGGGGACCGTTGCCACAAAGTCGGTTGATGCGCCGGTGCTGCCGCCGGATGTGCCCTGTTATTACCTGCCTGTTGAGAGCGCTTCGGCTACGCAATACCTGCCCGTCAGTTGTCGGCGCGGCAAAGCTTCACTTCGTCGATGAAAAGCGCAATTTAGAGGAGAGCAAGGCCGGGCTGTGGGTCACAGCGCTGCAGGACGGCCCGGTGGCACTCGATTGGGCGCGGGCGGAAGAGACCGACCTGTCTCTCGATGAGCTAGAGAAGAGCGCCGACCCAGGAATTGCGTTTGGCGATCTGCCGGCCGAGGCGACGAGGGCGAAGAACTATCCAATCTGGACCAGATCGTTCACAAATTGGCTTTTCCAAACGCAACAGATAACGATTTTCGAGAGCCCGAGTTTAGGGCAGACGTCGCAACCGGGAGAATCGGAGCGTGATTTTCGAATTCGCCTGCAGCAGGCTGCCCGCGAGGAACGGGACCGATTAGCGCAGGCGTTGACGGAGAAGTATGCGCCGAAGCTGGCCGCGTTAGCTGAGCGCAAGCGGCGCGCGGAGATGGCGGCTGAACAGAAGAAAACCCAACAGAGCCAGGCGTTCCTGCAGACCGCAGTTTCTGTCGGAACGGGACTGCTCGGCGCATTTCTCGGAAGAAAGGCGATCAGCGTAAGCACCGTTTCACGGGCGGCCACGGTGGCTCGGCAAGCTGGGCGTTCCTGGCAGCAGACGCAGAGCGTAAGCCAGGCTCAAGAAAATGTTGAGCAGATCGAGCAGCAAACAGCGGAGTTGCAGAGCCAGTTTGACGCGGAGCTTGAGGCGCAGCAGGCGAAGGTCGATCCAGCCAACGAGCAATTTGAAACGGTGATTATCAAGCTGAAGAAAACCAACGTTGAAGCACAACTGGTTGCACTGGCCTGGAAGGCTGAATAACGGGCGAGTATTGCGAAAAATTGGTAAAGTGGGTGATCGCTTTTTGCTGCAAGCCAAAGGAGAACAACCAAATGTCTGTGATTTGGACTTTGCTGATCGGGCTGATTATCGGGGCGGTCGCGAAACTTCTCATGCCGGGAAAAGATCCGGGTGGAATCATCATCACCATGCTGCTCGGCGTAGCCGGTTCTTTCGTAGCCTTCTATATCGGACGTGCTTTCGGCCATTATCGGGAGGGATCGACACCGGGCTTTATCATGTCAGTGATCGGGGCGATGCTTCTGCTTTTCCTTTATCGGATGTTTAAGGGTCGACCCGCCGCTTGAGCTTCGGCGCGTGCCGTTGCGCGATGCTGAATGCATGAATTGGCTCCTCTGGTCGATGCTCTCAGCTCTGTTCGCAGCAGCCACGGCGATCCTCGCGAAAATTGGCGTTACCGGAGTTGATTCGAACCTAGCAACGGCTATTCGCACCATTGTCATTGTTCTGTTCGCCTGGGCGATCGTCGGCTTCACCTATAAGTCGGGTGAGCTTTCGAGCGTCACTCAAAAGGGCTGGCTGTTCCTGTTACTCTCCGGGGTGGCGACGGGTCTTTCATGGCTCTGTTATTTCAGGGCGCTCCAGGTGGGCCAAGCTTCAAAGGTGGCGCCGGTCGATAAGCTGAGCGTGGTGTTCGTAATTTTATTCGCGGCCGCATTTCTCGGCGAAGGGCTCTCGGTCGCCAAGATCGCGGGAGGGCTTTTGATTGCGGCGGGTGCGGTCACCCTAGTGTTCAGCTAAGACGAGTGATTACTGATTGACACCGCTCGCTAGAAATCCGCCATCGACGGCAATACATTGGCCCGTGATAAAGCTCGCAGCGTCGGAAGCAAGCAGGATGGCCGTACCCGTGAGTTCGGAGACGGAGCCGAAGCGTTTCAGCGGCGTGCGCATGAGCAGTTCGCGTCCGCGCTCTGTACCGTCAAGCAGGCCTGCATTCAGCTCGGTGCGAAACACCCCCGGGGCGATCGCGTTAACGCTGATGCCCTTGGGCGCCCATTCGACCGCGAGATTGCGCGTCAATCCGAGGACGCCGGCTTTAGAGGCGGCATAAGCCGTCACTTCCAGAAAGCCCACATAGGACGTCAGCGAGGTGACGTTTACGACACGCCCGTGGCCGCTTTGCGCCAGCGGCTCAAAGAAACTCTGGCACGCGCGCAGAGTGCCGGTTAAGTTCACATCGAGCAGATTGTTCCACTCGTGTTCTGTCACCTCGTGGGTTGGTTTGCGGAAGGTTTGGCCGGCGGCGTTGACAAGAATGTCTACGCGCCCGAGTGCGCCAAGAACGGCGTCGCGCAGCCGGTCAATTGATTTGCGGTCGGCTGCATCGACGGTGTGACGAAGCGTTTTGCGCCCGAGTTTTTGGATTTCGTCTGCAACCTCATTCACTAATGATTCGCGGCGTCCAGTAGAAACCACATCAGCCCCAGCCCCGGCAAGACCCAGCGCAAGACTGCGGCCGATACCGGAGGTCCCGCCCATTACGACGGCCACACGTCCGCTGAGGTAGAAGAGTTCGAGCGACATCCGACTCAACTTATCACGTGGGATTGCCAGCAACCGTTATCGCTTGAGAATTTCGATGGAGCCGTTGCTGTTCACAAGCGTCAGTTCACAGCGGCCCGCTCCGATGACTCCACTAAGAACGTCATTCGACAAAGAACCCGAAGCGCTGATCGGGAAATCTGTTTTGATGTTGCCGAACGATGTGTGAGCCGAGACGCGATAACTTGCATCAGGCCGCAAACGCACGATCATGTTCGAGAACGAGGTGCGCATCGAAATCGGTTCACAAGCACTACGCACCGCACTCGACACCTCCGCCGAGCCATTCTGGTTTCGCACGTCGATCGCTCCCACCACATCGTTGAGCACTACCGGGCCAAAGCTGGTGGAGACATTCGCAGCGCCCCCGACCCGTTCAAGCGAGACAGCGCCGTTGCCGGATTCGACATGCGCGTCGCGTGCAATGTCACTGATCTCGACCGGGCTGAAGGAGTTTGCGACGGTCGCTGAACCACCCACTTTGTTGCCGCTGACTTTTGAATTGTTCGCTCTGACGGAGAGCGACCCGGTGATGTTCGTGAAATGGACTTCAGCGAAACTTGTTTTCAGGTCGGCCGCTCCGGTCACGTTTGCGGCATCGATTCTGCCGTTACCGTTGTGCACAATGAGGTTACCGCGGCAATTGCGCACCACGACGTTGCCGAACGAGTTTCTGATCTCTGAGGCGCCGCCTGCATCGGTCAGCTCGATTGCTCCGTTGTTGTTAACGATCGTGACACTGCTCGAGACGCGCGATACATCCAGGTTTGCGAAGCGATCCCGCACCGTCAATGAGCCGGTGATGTCACTTGCTTCGACCGGACCGTTGCTGGTATCGATCGTGATGTTGCCCTGGATCTTCGAAACTTCCACGCGGGCGAAAGCGTTCTGCAGGCGTTGCGAACCACGGCCATCACGGATAACGAGGTCGCCGTGCGAGTTGGTGATATCCGCATTTGCTTTGAGACCTGTGACCGAGACGGCTCCAAAAGCATTGCGGATGGAAAGCGGGCAGGTTTCCGGCAGCGTAACCTCGTAATGCGCCGAATAAGAGACATTGCGGGAACCGAAGAAGGAATTCGATTCAGCCGGATAACGTGTACGGATCGACAGCTCCGAGGACGGTTCGACAAGTATTTCGACGCGGGCGGCGAACTCTTTCGCTGCAGCAGCGGTCGGCGCAGAGACGCGAATATCGGCATGAATAATCACGTCCTGTCCCGGGTGGGTTCGAACAACGATATCGCCGAACTTATGCTCGATGAGCACGTTCTCGCCGGGCTGAACGCTTAAAGTCTTGTCAAAACTGCGCTGATACTCATCGCGAGCGAGGACTGTACTGGCCACGAACATGAGCAACAGACTAATTTTTCGCATCGGGTCTCACTAGGGCTTGGAGAGTTTCCTGCTTCTCTGAATACAGGCCGGCGAGAGTCCGCTGCAGGCTGACGTTGAAACGGTTGAGCGCGATGTTGGAGCGCGTATCGGCAATTGCGGCGTCGAGAAGACGCAGTTTTTCTTTCGCGTTCACGATTGCCGGAGCCTTCGCCTGCTCGAGTCTGGGCTTTGCCAAACGCGAGAGTTTCTCGATGGATAGGCGGTAGGCGGCTTCACTTTGCTCGACTTCCTGCAGCGCCTGTTCGGTCAAGAAGTCACGATCTGCCGTTGTAACGGCAGACTGCTTCGCATTAGCTGCCGCGCGTTGGGGCTGCCGCTGCCACGTTTGAAGCGGAAGACCAACGGCAATGAGGATCACGGCAGCGACGCCCCAGAGCTTCCAATCGTCGGTCGCCCAATGACGCCACCAGGGAACCTGCGGCGGCGCCTCCGCTTCCATGGCGCGGCGTATACTCGGCCAAAGATCAGGCGTTTCCCAATTCTGGTGAAGCTCTCGGGCCGCATTCGGGATATCGCTCCAAAGGCGGTACTCGCGACGACATCCGGCACATGTTTTCAGATGCTCTCGCGCTTCCGGCATAAGGTCGGCATTAGCGAGCGCGCGCTCCAAATCACCACATTCGAATCTCATTGGCCCCCTCCGGTCAGCAAGCGTTTCAGCTGGCACTTGGCTTCGAAAAGCCAGCTGCGCGATGTTCCTTCGGGAACTTCCAGGATGGCGGCGATCTCCGAGTGCTTCAGACCTTCCACTTCGAAGAGCAGGAAGACGATACGCTGGCGTTCCCCAAGGAGGTTCAAAGCTCGTTCGAGGGCGACTCTTAACGGAAGCTTACTGTCGACTCGGAACTCAGACGGGGGCGGGTTTTCTGCCAGACGCTCGCGTTTGCGAATGACGTCGTAGCAGCTATTGAGGAGGATTCGATAGATCCAGGTTGACATCTTCGAGTTGCCTTCAAAGGTGCGGACTGCTCGATGAACTTTCAGAAACGTCTCCTGCACCGCGTCTTCCGCATCCGGGCGACTGCCGAGTAAGTGAAATGCAAGACTCTTCATGCGCGCCGCATGAAGTTCATAGAGTCGCTCGAAGGCGCGCAGATTGCCCCGTTTGCAGCCCTCGGCAAGCTGGGCGTCTGTCGGATTGTCCGGCAGGTTAGCGGCGAGTTGGAGCGTCAATCCGATCTCCCAAACCATATTCCTCGTCTTCGGGCACTTAGACGGTGATGCAGCAGCAATCGTTGGGAAATGCCGAATTATTTTCTCGTGAACCGGGTTTAGGGCCTCTAACACCGCGGAACCAAGCGACGGGAGGCGTATACATTCGTTAAAATATTGACAGTGCACCGCTTCGTCCTTCATAACCGCAGCATTCAGGACGCACGGGAAATGTCGATTTCTCCGGGGCAAGTTGGCTATTTGAACGGCTGGGGTATTTTCAGCACCTTGCGCGTGATGAACGGGATACCGTTCGCATTTGAACGCCACTACGCTCGGCTGAAGCGTGATGCGCTGCTGATGCGCGTGCCATTCGATTTGTCTTCTGGCGAACTATACGACCGGCTACTGTCGTTAGTTGAAGCAAACAGCGCGTTCGATGCCGTCCTGCGGGTGGTTTTTGTCCGCAACCGGGGCGGGCTGTTCGAAGCTCCTGAAATAGATCGCGATTGTGATCTTGTCGCTTTTACGGCGCCGTTAACCAAGTGGGGCAGCAGCGTGCGGCTTACTTACGTGCCGAACGGGCGTTTTGGCTGCTCGCCCTTTGCCGGAGCAAAGATCACTTCCTGGGGCCAGAACCTTACCTGGTTAGAGGAGGCACGCGCGGCGGGCTTCGATGAAGCGCTGCTGCTCAATGAACGGGGCGAGATCAGTGAATGCACATCGGCTAACATCTTCGCGATTCAGGGGCAGCATGTGCTTACTCCGCCCCTTTCGACTTCGGGCTGTTTACCCGGTGTTACTCGCGCAATTTTGTTAGAAGAAATTCAGCTCGATAGTGTGAGAATCGAGGAGCGCGCATTGACTCCCACCGAATTGGAGAGTAGCGATTGCGTTTTCATCACCTCGACAACCAGAGATCTTGTGCCGGTACTTGCGGTGGATGATTTTCATCTGCGACAGGAGCATGCGATCCTGGAGAGTCTGCAAGAGTCATTTTTTAGCCGACGCAGTGCGTATTTGGCTGGATCGGCCACCGACAGATTGTTACTACATGAAGCATCCTGAGTTCACCTGCAGCACTTGCGGTAGCGCAAATCTGCGGCGCTCGCACAGCACGTCGTTGCTCGACTTGCCTAAGATGGCCTTGGGTATCTATCCATTCCGCTGCCTAGACTGCCGCAGCCGTTTCCATATCAACGTCTGGCTCTTCTCGAAAAGGAAGTTCGCAATGTGTCCGCGCTGCGTTCGCCTGGAAGTCACGCCAGGGCCGCTCGAACGTATGCGGCTTGGGCTCTGGAAGAAGGTGCTTGTCACTGCCGGCGCGCGGGCCTATCGGTGCAACTTCTGCGGGTACAAGTTCTTGAGCTTCAAACGTGCTCAGTCGGCGCTTCCCCCGGCGTCTTCACCTGCTGAACCGACTGATCCTGGCGAAGCCCGAAGGATGGTAGACAACCCGCAAGAAGCGCGCCCGCTTAAAGCGTAAAACTGGTCGTCGTCGCCGTTTTCTGCTTCGAGAGCAAGAGAAGACATCCGACCTGCTCACCGATCGTGCTGAGCATTTCCATATCGTCACCTGAGTGCACGCGCGCTTCTCTGTTCTGAACGTTGATTACACCGACGACGGTGCCCTGCGAAATGATCGGCACCGAAAGAAATGCTTCAAAAGTATCTTGCGGAAGATCCTTGAAGAACTTGAAGCGCGGATCGCTGTAAGCTTCGCGCGAGATGGCGAGTAGTCGGCGCTCGCGTGCGACCCAGCCAGTCAAACCCTCGCTCAATCGAAGGCGCACCTTGCCGAGATTTCGCTGATCAGGATCGCTGGTCGCCGAGAGCACCAGCTGTCGATCTTCCGCCAAATAGATCAAACAAGAGTCGCAACTGAGAAAGTCGCGGACAAGCGTTACGATCTCGTGCAGCACGTCTTCCAGGTCGATATCACGCGTCATTAAGCGGCTGACACGTTGGAAAAGGCGAAGTTGTTGCTCCACCCGTTCCAGCCGAGCTTCCAATTCGCGGGCCTTCACAGCACCCCATTATCCCAGATGCGAAGCAGTCATAGGTGCTGAAGGTACCTGTACTTGCTCGCAGGCGCGAGAGGTCATCGGGAGTAGTACCATGAAGCAAGCTAATGCGAGGAGATACCCTTTTATATGTGGAGTAAACGTAAAGAAGACGAGGTGCCGGGGAGTCCCGAACAGCGGTCCCCTTCAGCATCGACGACATCCACGTCAGCGGTTGAACCCAAGAGAGTTGAACCACAAAGAAGAGAGAGCAACAGTATGACAACGCCAACCCGAAGTTTTGAAACCGAGTCGAGCGTCCGAGGCGGTTCGGCCGCGCTCGGCAAGAACGTGACTGTCAAAGGGCAGATTTTTGCGCGTGAAGACTTGACCATCGATGGTGAAGTCGAGGGCACCGTTGAGTGTCATGAGCACCGGCTGACAATTGGTCCGAACGCCCGGGTGCAAGCAGGATTGAAAGCTCGCGAGATCATCATTCAGGGTTCGATTCACGGTAACGTCGATGCGACGGACAAGATCGATATCAAGAAGGAAGCAAAGTTGGTAGGTGACATCAAGACGAGCCGGATTGTGATTGAAGACGGAGCGTATTTTAAGGGCAGCATCGATATTTCGAAGCCTGCAGCGGCCGGCAAACCTGTGACGGCGGGCGCGCCCACGCCGGTGCAGAACGCGCAGCAACCAGCACCGCAGCAAAGCACGCCTGCTCCTCAACCCAACCAAGCCGTAACCACCAGCGCAGGAGCAGCAAGCCGATAGAGGTAAGTCGGCACGCGCAGAGGGCGCGGGTCGCCGGACATGAGATTTAGTTCTGGCAAAAGTATTCTAACTAGATCTCAGAGAAGCGCCGGCCCCTCTGTGACGCGCCACAGCAGTGGTTTCGAGCAGTTTTGCGCAATGCTCGAGAATTCTGAGAATCTCTCGATCCTCGATATGTCCGGGGCCAGCCAGGCCAATGTCAGCTTCATCACCGGGTACGGACACCGAATCTCTTCAGACGATGCGCTCGGCACAATGCAGCAGTGTTTCGGATCGGATTACCTGACCAATCAGCAGGCTGCCAGCAACGCTCACCGGTTTCTCGAACAGACACTCACCTTCCCTGATGAGACTTTCGACGGTGCACTTGTTTGGGACACGCTGCAATTCCTGGTCTCGCCTTTGCTCGACGATACGGTTGCGAAATTACTGCGTGTGATGCGGCCCGGGGCCATGATTCTGGGCTTCTTTAACGCCGATGAGAAGACCAGCCGCATTCCGGTTTACAACTACCGCATTCATGATTCGAGAACGCTGCTGCAGATACCGCGCGGTGGCTTTCAGACCGCCCAATATTTTAATAACCGGATGCTCGAGAAGATCTTCGTCAGGGCGGCTTCGCTTAAATTTTTTCTGACCCGCGGGGCGCAGCGCGAGGTCATTGTCCGGCGTTGACGGCGCGTGGGCGCGATATCGCGCAGGCTTTGCTGTGGCTCATCTTTGTGTCGTTTGCGCTGGCATCCCTCGCCCGCGCATTTGCCGGCGAGATTACACTCTCATTCATCACCATCCACACCCCCCTGAACGTTGAGAGCTTCACCGCTGTCTCCTTCGTGCTTTTGATATTGCTGAGAGCGCCTCCGGGCTCGGTCGTTCGGTCATCCCTTGGCACCCGTTTTGAGACCGCGGGTGGACTTGGCTTGGTCATTCTACTTTGCCTGTTTAGCTTTTATCATTCGCTAAAGGCACCGCTTCTTTTCGATGACTACGGCCATGTGCTGCTGGCTACCCATGCTGGCATGCATGATTTTCTGAGAGCGTTCTACATTCCGCATCAGGACATTTTCTACCGGCCGCTTGGGTTTCTGTCTTACGCGATCGATATTCACTGGGCTCACTTCGAGGCTTTTCGCTGGCACGCCTGGAGCCTTGCCGTTCACACTCTCACTTGCGGCCTGGTCTACCTGCTGATCCGGCAACTTGCTTTTTCGGTATGGTCTGCAGCACTCGGAGCAATGGTTTTTGCGGTTCACGGGTCACGAGCCGAAGCAGTCTGCTGGACTGATGCGCGTTTCGACCTTTTATCGAGCTTCTTTGCATTGCTCTCGCTGCTGTGCGTCGGACAATACACACGCAAGGGCAGCTACCGCTGGTTCACGCTGGCGCTCGTCCCTGCCCTAGCAGCTTTGTTCTCGAAAGAGGCGGCGTATGCATTACCGTTTCTGGTGCTTTCGTTGACCCCGTTCTATCCAAAGCAGGAGCGCCGACGTTTGCTGAAGATGGCCGGAACGCTCGCGATAGTCTGTGCTGTGCAGTTTGCGTATCGGCTTTGGATCATCGGCGGTGTAGGCGGTTACCAGTCAGGCGGTCGGGCAAACGTTTTGACCTTCAGCGCTCTTCGCTCGCTCAAAGCGCTTCTCTGGCGGTTGTGGGCGCTGATCTTTTTCCCGATCAACTGGGCTCCTGACACAACTCGCTCCGTTCAGATATCGATGCTGATCTTTGTTGTCGCGCTTGGTGCAATCGCATTCAGCACGCGGGCAAATCGGCTCCGTTTACTGGGATCGCTTGCCTTGATTGTGGCGGCGAGCCTTCCCGTACAACATCTGCTATTGCTCGAATCCGATTTAGCGGGAGCACGTCTGCTATATCTGCCCGTGCTCGGTCTGGCGGTCTTCTGGGCGACCATCCTGGAAGCTCATACAGCAAATGCGCACGGCCGTTACGGAATCGCGTTGGCTGTGCTCGGATTTTATCTGTGCTGCCTCGAATCAAACATTGCTGTTTGGACGCGGGTGGCGGGGATGGCCCAGCTAGCCTGCCAGAGTTTTGGGCAGACCGTTGCTATCGGCGAGGGCAAGGTGGAAGTCCTCGCGCTTCCGGTCAAACATGACGGCGTGTTCTTCCTGAGTGATGCGTTTCCGGACTGCGTGGAGATGAATAGTGGCGTACCCGCGAACCGGGTGCTGATCGATACCGGCGAAACGCCGAGCGGGACTCATCGGGCACTCCGCTGGAATCCCAAGCAGTTGCATTTCGAGCCGGTCACCCCCAGCCCGCGCTGAAAGACCTATTAAAGTTAAATTCGATATGAGACGTTCTCAAAACTGGCACCTTGCCTGTTTGCAGCTGCTGATTTTTTTCGTGACTGTGCCCTTCTTGTCCGCCAAAGAACCTCTGACAATAAGACTCTGGCCACACGGCGCACCCGGCGAGAAGGCTACCCCGGAACCGGAGAAGGATACGACCACTTCCAAAGATGGAAATGTCGCAGGCAAGCCGGTCATTCGTCTCGGCAACGTGACCGAACCGTCATTAACGGTTTATTGGCCATCGAGTGAAAACAGTAAGGGGAGCGCAGTACTGGTTTTCCCCGGGGGAGGTTACCGCATCCTGGCGCTTGATCTGGAAGGCACGGAGATTTGCCAATGGCTGACATCCCTCGGCATCACAGCGGCACTGGTTAAGTATCGGGTGCCCGAGCCGACGGGTGTGCCGCGGTATCAGCAGCCGCTCGAAGATGCTCAGCGAGCGATAAGCCTGGTGCGCATGAACGCAGCTAAGTGGGGCATAAAAGCGGATCAGATTGGCGTGCTGGGATTCTCGGCGGGCGGTCACCTGGCGGCTGTCTTGGGCAGTCATTCCGCCGAGCGCAGTTACACGCGTGTCGATGAAGCGGACCGGGGCAGTGTTGTGCCGAACTTCGCGGTGTTGATCTACCCGGCCTATCTTTCGGTGCGTGATAAAGGCGAGGAACTCGCGCCCGAAGCGACGCCTACGCCGCAAACACCACCAACTTTCATTGCGCAAACAGAGGACGATCGGACCTTCATCGAAGGTACTATGCTCTACTATCGCTCGTTGGAGCGCACCGGCGTGCCCGCGGAGATGCACATATTCAGTAGCGGCGGGCACGGGTACGGGTTGCGCCCGTCGCGTGAGCCAGTGACGGGCTGGCCGGTACTCGTTGAAGCTTGGATGCGGTTACGCCGACTTCTTTGATACACGCTCCAACGCTTTTGAGTCATCATCGCCTCCGATCAGTCATATCCCAATAGTGAACACTCGCAGCGTTTCAAGGAGCAGAACGCGTTCACTTGAAAGCGGCCGACAGTTGGAATCGGACATGCAGAAGGCTAGGCGTGTTCCGCACCAATGACGTTTATTACGGCCTCCGAACCCTGCTGCGGACGCCGGTTTTTACCACGACCGTCTTACTGTCACTGGCGCTCGGCATCGGCAGCAACGCAGCGATTTTTAGCGTCGTCAATGCGTTGTTCCTGCACCCGGCCGGCATCGATCATCCGGAACGCGTGGTGGCCCCGCGCGTCACTTATCGGAAACTGCACCTCGATCGTATCGATCTTTCCCTGCCCGATTTCGCGGATGTGCAGAGGAGCACGTTTGTTTTCTCTTCGGCCGCCGCCTCAAACTTAGGCAGCTTCAACTACTCAGGCGGGAACTCTCCGCAACGATTACAGGGGGCCGGTGTCACCCGGCAGTGGTTTGAAGTGTTTCAGGCGCAGCCTCTGCTAGGCAGAACCTTCACGGCCGCTGAAGATCAGCCCGGGGCGAACAGCGTCGTCGTGCTCTCGTTTGACCTCTGGCGACGTATGTTCGGAACACAGCAAAGCGTTTTGGGTAGGACCGTCGAACTCGATCGCAAGCCTTACCGTGTAGTGGGCGTGATGGCCGCTAACTTTCGCTGGCCCACGCAGGCCGATTTTTGGCTGCCGCTTGGCGTACATCCGGATGCTTACGCCGAAAAGCATCGATTCGACGAATCTTACACGGTGGTTGCGCGTTTGCGCCCCGGCGTAAACCTTGCGCAGTGCGAGCGGTTCATGAACGTGCTTACCGGACGAGTGATGGCGGCCAATAAAGAGGTCGGCTTTTATGCGAAAGATTCGCAGTGGAGCATCGGCGTCGAGAGCTTCGCGGAATTGACATCGGGCGATCTCAGAACACCCCTACTGATCCTTTCGGCTTCAGTGGCTTTGGTACTTCTGATTGCGTGCTCGAATATAGCGGGACTCATGCTGGTACGCGCGAGCGGTCGGGCACGTGAACTCGCGGTGCGTAGCGCACTGGGCGCGAGCATCAAGAACCTACTCTTACAGGCTTTCACCGAAAGTGCGCTGTTGGCCTTTGGAGGCACGTTGCTCGGGCTACTGAGCATCTCGGTTTTGCTCAAAGCTTTACTCTCACTGGCTCCGGCGCGCATCACAGTTGGCCTGGTCATCGAACCGGATTGGTACGTCGTCATTGCCACCATAGCGGCTGGGGTTCTCGCGGCGCTCTTATTCGGCCTGATTCCGGCTTGGCAGGCAGTCCGTTTCGGCGGCCATTACGAAAAACTGAAAGAGGGCGGGCGCTCCGATACTGAGGGCATAAAGCGTCAACGAATGCGTAGTGCGCTGGTGATCGGTCAGGTTGCGCTTGCTCTGGTGCTGCTGATCGCTGCTGGACTTTTGCTCAAGAGCCTCGATCATTTGCGTTCGGCCCGTCTCGGTTTCGATCCCAGACACCTGATGACTGCGGCAGTTGAGTTGCCGGAGACCGCTTACCATGATGATGCACAGCAGATCGCGCTGTTCCGATCGGTACTCGCCGATCTGAAGGCTAAGCCGGGCGTGATCGTGGTTGCCGCAGCACAGCCGGTTCCGTTCAATGGCGACCGCTGGACCGGATCATTTGAAATTGAGGGAAGGCCGAACAAGCCCGGCGATCCCGGCCCGCACGGTTATCGGGGCATCATTAGTCCTCAATACTTCGCGGCCTTGCGGGTTCCGATCTTGGCCGGCCGCGACTTCAGCGATGCCGATCGCATTGGCGCCCAGCCCGTTGCCATCATTGATGAAAATCTTGCGCGACAGTACTGGCCGAATGCTGATCCGATTGGAAAAAGACTGCGCAATGGCGAACATTCCGCTTGGGCGACCGTTGTTGGAGTTGTGAAGCACGTAAGAGCTTACACCTTCGATTCCGCCGATACGCGCGGCATTTACTACATGCCCGTTTACCAGCAGCCAATTACCTACATGAATTTTCTTGTGCGGACGGCAGGCGATCCTCAATGGGCGGCCGCAGCGATCGCGCGTGCAGTGCACAAATCCGATCCGGCGCAATCCATCTTTGACATCGCAACACCACTTCAACGGATTGCCAAAGCACTCGGCCCACAGCAATTTGCGATGGAACTGCTGCGACTCTTTGCCGGCGCGGCGCTTGTGTTAGCAGCCATTGGTCTTTACGGGGTTATCACCTTTAGCGTGAGCCGGCGGACCAGAGAGATCGGTATTCGTTCCGCTTTGGGCGCGAGTCGCTGGAAAATCGTCGGCATGATTGCCAAACAGGGATTGGGGCTCACGATCGCGGGTCTGGTTATCGGCTGCGCAGCCGCGGTTGTCGCTATGGGCTTCATTTCGCGCAGCTTTGAAAACGCTTCGCTCGATCTGCGCACTCTGACGCTTGCTGTGTTGCTGCTAGGCACGGTTACTCTGCTCGCAGCGCTCCTGCCTGCGTGGCGGGCGACGCGGATTGACCCCCTGTCAGCTTTACGCGATGAGTAATCTTGCAAGGCTCCGTCGTCGATAATGGGGAGTCCATTAAGACGAGGAGTAAAGATTTGCGCAGGATGCTGTGTCGAGATATCTTTTGAGGTCCTTTCCTCATCTGGGAGCGTTTGAAAGCACGAAAATCTACGGTAGCGGCCTGGATGTTCTGGAGACTACACATCACCTCGAATTCTGGAAAGCTGACCTGCGGCGGCTGTGTGACGCCGGGATCCGCGAGCTGCGCTACCCGGTTCCGTGGCATCGGATTGAACGCGAGCACGGCCAGTGGGATTGGAAGTGGATAGATGGTCCGATCCGATTCATGCAGGAAATTGGCCTGGAGCCGATCCTCGATCCACTCCATCACGTCTCTTTCCCGGACTGGTTGAACGAGGGATTTGCCAATCCGAAGTTCCCTTACTTGTACTCGCGGTTTGTTCGATGTATCGCTGAACGTTACCCGTGGGTCAAGCGATACACCGTCGTCAACGAACCCCTGCCAACGCTGGTGCTCTGTGCTTTTACCGGCGACTGGTATCCACATCGGCGCTCTGATCAAGACTTCGTGACGATGGCTGTGCATGTAGCCCGCGCCATTTGTCTTGCCTCAACCGCCTTGCACAGCATTGACCCGGCTATCGAACTGGTTCACATTGATGCCTGCGAACATCATCGGGCTCTGGACTCGGCAAGCGAGGCATGGGTGGAACATGCAAATTATCGGCGATTCTTATTCCACGACCTGGTTCTGGGAAACGTGGATGCCGCCCATCCTCTGCTGACTTACCTTGAGAGACACGGCTTCACGACGGAGCAACGCGAATGGTTCGCGGATCATGCTGTCCCGATCGATGTAATTGGGCTGGATTATTACGCTCATTCGGAGATGGATTGGGCATGGTGCTCGCAAAACAATCGGCCCACACTGCGTTTTCCTTGCTCGAAAGCACGCGGCTTTGCCGCAGTCGCCAGCGACTACGTGGAGCGATTCGGTCTCCCGATTCTCCTCTCTGAAACGAACATTGGCGGCTCGGTTAGAGATCGTGTCACGTGGCTGAAGTTCATGGAAGAACAGGCCGAGCAGCTCGCGGAAGTTGCCGATTTCCGAGGCTTTTGCTGGTTCCCTTCGATAGACGCAACTGATTGGGATTCACTCTGCACGGTGGCGAATCGAAATGTTTGTCCGATGGGCATCTGGAGTTTGGATGAATACGGCGTCAAGCGGCACTCGTCGGAATTATCGGATTGGTACGTTCGACTAGCTAGAGGTGACGCCGATAGCGAAAACCTGCCAGACTATCCCTTTGAAGCTCCCCTCGATCGCGATCTGCTCGGATTTGATCATTTAATGGCGCATTGGAGGGGTCACTAGTTCATCTTCTTGGGCGGCGATCTGTCACCATGTCACTTTGCACTAAGATGGTCGACCGATCTCCTGCTACATCCAAGCCTCAAATATCCGTCCTGATGCCGACGTTCAATCAGGCGTCATTCCTGTGCCGTGCTGTGCACAGTCTACGGGCCCAAAGTCTCTCAAACTGGGAGCTTCTAATCATTGATGACGGTTCCACTGATGAAACTGCGTCACTGATTGCGGAGTACGGCGTTGATCCGCGCATCCGCACCTGGCGTATGGAAAAGAACGGCGGAGTTTCACGGGCTCTGAACTTTGCGCTCTCTGCGGCACGCGGCGCGCTGATTGCCTATCTCCCGTCTGACGACATTTTCTACCGTGATCATCTCGCTTCCCTTTTTGCCTGTCTTGAATCTCATCCGGAGACAAGCCTGGTTTACTCCGGAATCCGATTTCATCAGAGGCGCACAGAACCCGGCGGCCGGATAGGCGGATTCCCGCTGCAGCTGGTACAAGTGATGCATCGCCGGACAGATGAACGATGGATCGAACGCGAGGAACTGGTGAGTGATGATTGGGAACGCTTGTTCTGGTCGAAGCTGCGCTTGGCGGGTGATTTTGCCGGTACCGGTAAAGTGACCTGCGAGTGGGTGGATCATCCAGGGCAGCAGCACAAGGTTATCCGAGAGAATATGGGTGGCGGGCTGAACCCATACCGGTCGCGATATCAGGTAGAGCATCCGCTGCGCTTTCACTCGTCTGTCGGAAGTTACACGGATGAGACTGCGCTGTATGCGCGATTCCGCGACCGACCGGTGAGCTCCACGGCACGGGACGGACTGAAAATCCTGATTGTGGGCGAACTGGCGTTTAACCCCGACCGGGTGCTTGCACTCGAAGAACGCGGACATAAACTCTATGGCTTGTGGATCGATAATCCTTGGTGGTTGAACAGCGTGGGTCCCCTGCCCTTTGGTCATATCCAGGATCTGCCCCGATCGGATTGGCGTAACGCTATTCGTCGACTTCAGCCCGACCTGATCTATGCGCTCTTAAACTGGCAGGCAGTTCCGTTTGCTAGCGAGGTTTTGGAAGCAACGCCGGAGATACCGTTCGTCTGGCATTTCAAAGAAGGTCCTTGGCTTTGCCTAGAACATGGAACCTGGCCAAAGATGGTCAACCTTCACACACGCAGCGACGGTCAGATCTACACTTCCGCGGAACTGCGCGACTGGTTTGAGATGATTTTGCCAGGCTCCACGGCACACGGGCGAACGATGGTGCTCGATGGCGATCTGCCGAAGCGCGAGTGGTTTGAGGGCGCGTTCAGCCCTCGTTTATCCGACCTGGATGGGGAGTTTCATACCGTTGTGCCCGGTCGTCCCATTGGCTTGCATCCGGGGCTGTTACGAGAGCTGGCCGCCGAGCGCGTTCACATTCATTTTTATGGTGATTTGCAGCATCGGGACTGGAAGCCGTGGGTGGAAGAAGGACAGCGCGTTGCGCCCGGCTATCTGCATTTGCACTCGCATGTCGGTGTCGGTCAATGGGTGACAGAATTATCGCGCTACGACGCGGGCTGGTTGCATTTCTTGCGGAGCGAAAATGGTGGCGACCTCGGGGCTGCCTTCTGGGACGACCTGAATATCCCTGCCCGCTTCGCGACCTTGATGGCGGCTGGATTGCCCGTGCTGCAGTACGACAACAGCGGTTCGATCGTTGCGACTCAATCACTCGCTCGCACATTGGACATCGGAATCTTTTGCAAAGACATGGCTGGCCTCGGCAGCCAGCTGCGCGATAGGGCACGCATGACCGACCTACGTCAAAACGTCCTGAGACATCGGCCGCACTTTGTGTTCGATTCCCACGCAGACAACTTGATCGCCTTCTTCAAGCGCGTTATACAAGAAAAGAATCCGGGCCTGTCTCAAACGACCACAACCAATGGCCCGGGTGCTCACGGTGCTCGGGGGCAGGTGACTCAGCCGACAAATCTGGCGACCGACCTTGTGACCAGATAGCCATTCCCCCGGTACGTCGATGCTTAGTGGCGTGGAGGATTTGTCGGCGAGAAGCTATAGCGGGCTATCTTCCATTGCCCGTCCGTGTCTTTCTTAAACAGGAATAGCTCCTGGTTTGCTTCGGCGCTTCTTATCCCACTGGCATGATCCAGGTTCGTTCCGGCTGAATTGGTGCGGGCGAATACCCAATCGGGACCGATCTCCACGACCTCGGCAACATTGAACTTGACTTGTAGCGTGATGGCTTTGAAGACCGCTTCATATGCCTTTTGAAGCGATTCTTTGCCCACTGCCGAAGGGTTGTACGGCGACATGAATACGCCATCCTCAAGATAGAGCGGCATCACTGCCTTCGTGTCCGATGCATTCAAAGCATTCTGGTACTTCTCGAGCACGGCCGCGACCGCTTGCTCATTAGCATTCATGATCTAGCTTTCTCCTCTGATCCACCACACACCATTATGTCTTGGCGTCAAGCAATATACTAATGCCGAGACCGCATGCCTGCCGATGGCGTTGAGAAGTGCGTAGCTGCATCGGCGACGCTGTCCCGGCGGTCCAGATTGGCTCGATCCCAGTTCGCCACATCGGCCGTGGCTGAATAAGTATTCTCCAGAAAGTCCAGAATGGTCTGTGCCGGATCTGGAGACTGCCGCACTGCGGCATAGTTCAGGAGAAACTCGCCGAGATCCTTGTCAAAGGCTCCTTCGCTTTTCAGCTTCACTTCGCTCAGGTTTTCCGGAACTGGAGCGGCGTAGCAATAGAATGCCGCCTGACCGTACCCTCCGTTGCCGGGCCAGAAACCAGCGCTGATCACCTCGTGAGAATAGGCCTCACTCTGTATTACGTCCGCGCCCGGACGTGCCGGCGCCCGGCGACCGTTAAAACGCGTGACTGCCAAGTCGAGGGAACCCCAGAAGAAATGTACCGGGCTGATCTTTCCGTAGAAGTTCGTCGAAAAACGCTTGAATAAGGTATCAGCCTTACCGAGGATCTGCCAGAAACGAAAAACCGCATCGGGATCGTAACTCTTGTGCACTGTGTCTTCATGGAATCGGATCGGTTCCTTCAATTCCACTGGCCTCGGATCGATCTTAATCTCCAACCCAAGAACGCGAAGAGTTTTTAGATAGGCGGCAAAGAATTCCGCCACCGTCTCGGGGCGGAGCGCCAACCGTTCCGCCTGCCCGTTGCTGCGCCGAAAAACCAGGTCGTGATCAAAGAAATCGAACTCGATATCAAGCAGGCCGCCGCTTGGCAAGGGCATCGCAGAAGTCGTTAACCCACGGGCCGTTAAGTAAAGCGGCACATTCCACCAATGGTTCTGCACGGGCGTTAACGCAATCCGCGTTTTACCCACCATCTGCATAAACATATGTAGCGTATTGGCGGTCTCCTTCCACTGTTCCCAATCGAGTTCCGGCCAAGTGTCTTCTTTTGTCAGTGAAGTGTCCATCGCTGTTTCCTCCCGGGTGCGAAGAGTCAACCCAGAGGCCGACGGTTCGCCCGAATCATCATACTGAGTTTTCGCTCAAGAGCAGTTCTTCGATGCGTTTGCCAGCAAGGAGATTCGTACGTTCAATTGGTGGAGACTGAAAAATCTCTGAGTCCCTAGCGGAATCGGCTTTCACATTGTTGCCGATGTTTCTCTTGATTTCAAGGGAGATCGGGGCGTTGAAGGAGAGCTTGCCCGCGCGGTTTGGCCTTTGAGCCGAGAAGGACAGCCGCAATAACAGAGCTCATCAAAGCAAGTAGACCGGCCAACCACAAGACCTCGCGGTAACCGGAAATGAAGGAGAGGGCAATCGCTTGACGAACCTGCGGATTGTCTGTCTGAATAGCCGCGAGTCGGGATCGCTGTGCATCGACTTGCTGCCGTAGGTTTAGCGGAGCGCGCATTTCACTTAGCCGGCGGTCCAAATCTCGGTTGAAAGTATTCACAAGGACAAAGCCCAAAACAGCGACTGCCAGCAGGCTCGCGATCCGCGAAACAGCGTTGTTGAGACCGGAAGCGGCGCCTGCGCGAGACTGGGGAACGGAAGTCATAACCGCCGTGGTTAATGGAGCAACACTTATCGCCATACCTAATCCGAGGACAACGATACCGGGGAAAAAAGTAGTCCAGTAAGAGCCACCGAGAGAAGGTCGCGTAAGGAGAGCAAAACCAAGTGCCGCGACGATTGGGCCGGCGACAAGCGGAGTCTTGGCGCCGTAGCGCTCGACGAGACTGCCCGACCAGCGAGAGAGAAGGAAAATAAGCAAGATCAGTGGAAGGAGCGCCGCACCGGCAGCCGTTGCCGAGTAGCCCTGCAACTGAATGAGATCCAGGGGCAAGAAGAAGATCACACCATTGAGCGCCGTGTAGAGAAACAGAGTCAGCAGGTTTGCTCCCGTGAAAGCATGCGAGCGAAACAGGCTAAAAGGAAGCATCGGCGCTCGTGCATACCGCTCGACTATGGCGAACGCAATCAGGCCGATAACGCCGAGCATTCCTGCGACAGGCGAGCGTGCAATAAAAGCAAATACAACAGCGCCCAAACCGAGAATGGCCAGGGCGGCGCCCGGCCAGTCCAGCTTTTGTCCACGTGCCTCAGGATTTTGGCTTTCGGGAACGAACCGGCTGAGCAGGATAACCGCCGCGGCGATTGGCAGGTTGAGAAAGAAGATCCAACGCCACGAGGCATGTTGCACGAGAAAGCCCCCCAGCACAGGGCCACCGGCCGCTGTAATGGCCGTGAAGCCCGACCAGATCCCGATCGCCTTCCCTCGCTCCCCGTCAGGGAAGGACGAACTGAGTAGAGCTAGACTGCCAGGCACAAGGAGCGCCCCGCCGATGCCTTGCAATCCACGGGCAGTAATCAACTGGGGAAGATCAGGCGCCAAACCGCACCAAACGGAGGCAAGGGCGAACGAGGCGACGCCCAGAATGAAGATTTTTCGGCGGCCATAACGATCTCCGAGCGAACCACCCAAGAGGATGAAAGCGGCCAGAGTCAAAGCATAGGATTCAACGATCCATTGCACCCCTGCCACCGTAGCTTGCAAGCTCTGCTGCATGGCCGGCAAGGCGACGTTTACAACAGAGCCATCGATGAAGGCCATACTGGAACCGAGTATGGTGGCGGCCAAGACCCAACGCCCGGCTTGAAACGCATGCGGCGACGAAGCACCATTAAGAATGGCCGCTTCATCGCACGGGGGTTTCGCGAATGAGGACATTGCTTCTGCCGAGAGTGAGCTATCGCTTATTATAGGAAAAAGCTTGAGATCAAGAAATTTTAGGCTGACTGGTTGATCGACGAAGCCTCATTCGTAACATCGACTTCCGGCAAGCATTTGCGTCAAGTGGTTTTCGAGGAATTTCATCATGAAGAAAGAACATCACGGTATTGATCCGGCATCAAAGCCCAGCGGGGACGGATGTGTGGAGTGTTTGGCACGTGACGGGTGGTGGCTTCATCTGCGCCGATGCGCGGAGTGCGGGCACATCGGCTGCTGCGATAGCTCTCCCAGTCAACATGCTTCCAAGCACGCCCGCACGAGCGGCCACCCGATCGCAACCAGCTTTGAGCCGGGCGAAGATTGGTTCTATGACTACGAAAAAGAACGCATGGTGCAGGGCGTTGAGCTACCGCCCCCTCACTCCCATCCAGAAAGTCAACCTGCGCCCGGCCCCAAGGGAAAGGTGCCGCCCAACTGGGAATCATTACTGAACTGAGTTTCTAGACTCCTCTGGCGCGATTGATGAGTAAGAACCGCTTAGAAGCATTTAGCGACGGAGTGCTGGCGGTGATAATTACCATCCTGGTGCTTGATTTGAAGGTTCCTGAAGGAGCCACGCTGGCCGCGCTGCGTCCAGTGCTTCCCCTCTTCTTGAGCTACATTTTTACTTTCATTTACATCGGTATCTACTGGAACAACCATCATCATCTGCTGCACGCCACGAAGCAGGTAGCGGGAGGCATCCTTTGGGCAAATCTGCACCTGCTTTTCTGGCTGTCACTCACCCCTTTCGCAACAGCTTGGATGGGAGAGAGTAGCTTTAAGCCGTGGCCGGTAGCTCTTTACGGGTTTCTGCTTCTGATGGCGGGGGTTTCATATTACATACTGACGAAGGCGCTGATTGCACGTCACGGCGAGGGCTCTGCCTTGGCAAGAGCAATTGGAAAAGACAGAAAGGGAAAGCTCTCCGTCGTGCTCTTTTCGATCGGCATTCCTTTGTCGTTCGTCAGGACCTGGCTCGCTTTTGCCTGCTACATCGCTGTCGTAATCATGTGGCTGATTCCCGATCCTCGCATCGAGAGAACCGTGTCTGGAGGAGATTGAGCACGTAAGCATTTAGCGTTCGGCGAGATTTTGTTGGCTCGTTCTACCTAGTCGCCTCAACAAGCCGACGAGGGTTTTCTTCTCATCGCGGGTGAGACCGCGAACAGCTTCTTCCATATGCAGTTCGTGCTGAGCGTAGGCTTTCTCAATCAGGCGCCTTCCCTTCGCGGTGAGCTCGACAACTCGGATCCGGCGGTCTTCCGGATGATTCTTCCTAACCACCAACGATCTCTCTTCCAATCTATCGACGGCGCTCGTGATGGAACCGGTCGTTAGATCGACTTTGTTGCCAATCACGTTTACCGGCCGCGACCCTTTGTGCAACAATGCTTCTAAAACTCGGAAATCGGAATCGCAGAGGTTTAGCCGCTTTTTGCTTACATCAGACCAGGCAAGCAACGCGCGGTAGGTTTTCCAGACCAGCAAGAAGACGTGAGTACCGTTGGTGTTCTCGATCTCGCCTCGTTTCATGTCCCATTCATTGTAGGACCGCGTCCCTGCTCTCTAAGGCGGAGCATCTTTGGAGTGGCATTCAGCCAGCCGCGTGCTCAGGCACGTTTCTATGGTGAGGGCCGAACCGCCAACTGAACTTCCAATGCCCGGTCCCCTGCGCTTGGCCGTAGCCCTCGCGATGACCCGATTTTATGCTCAGAATGCCACCAGCGCAGATCAGTAAGGTACCGAGGAATGCGGTCACTCCGGGTACATTGCCAAACACCAACCAACCGAGAAGGCCTGAAAAGACTACAACCATGTAGTTGAACGGCGAGATCTCTTCAGCCGTAGCATGCCGGTAGGCCAAGATGATGAAGTACTGCGTTAGCGCGTAGCACCCGCCGACGCCGAGTAGCAACAGCCATTCGCGTCCGGTGAGCGGCTTCCAAACCCAGAGTGCAACCGGGATGAGGAGGATCGTCGAGATCCCGAAATTGTAGATCAGGATGCGCGTGGGAGGTTCGGTGTCGGTTAACTTGTTGGTGGCGACGAGTGCAACAGCAGAAAACATTCCGGACGTAAGGGCAACTAAAGAAGCAGGATTTCGAAACATCTGCGGACCCGGCCGGATAATCAGCACGATTCCGACGAGACCGATGAAGAGACTCAGCCAGACCGTCGGCTGAACTTTCTTTTTGAGCCAGACCCAAACAACCAACGGAATGAATAATGGCGCTGCGTTCGAAAGCAGAACGGAGTCGAGAAGAGGAAGCGAGCCGACGGCGACAAAAAACAGCAACTGACAAACCGAACCCGCCAGGCTGCGGGAGAAGTGCAACCAGAAGTGATGCGTCTGAAGAATACTTGGTCCGGCTCGGAGCCCCGAGGGTACAAATACGAGAAAGCTGATGGCATATTGCAGAAAGAGAATGAGCAGGGGCGGTACGCCAGAAGCAAGTTTGCTCAGCGTACTCATAATGGCGGCGCACAGAAATGCCACGGTGATTAGTGCAATGCCGAGGGCGAGGTTTCGTCCGGGAGTGACGACGCTGGTAGTAGCCACGATCTAAGGCTGATTCCGTCAACCAGCAGATAGTTGCCGTATAAGTTGCAAACGAGGGCAAGAAGGTCGCGAGAACCGAACCGCCTGTATACACCTGGCCCAGGCCATTCGGGACGTTCTTGTGTCGGTGCGCGTGCCCGGAGCATCCGCGAGCAAAGAGCGTCTCGTGCTGGCGGAGAGGGGGGGATTCGAACCCCCGGTAGCGTTTTTGACACTACGACGGTTTAGCAAACCGCTGCTTTCGACCACTCAGCCACCTCTCCCGAGACGTGTGGTTCTGCTGAAATACTAGCACGGCTACAGAGCGCTCTTCGCGAGGAGCGTGATGTCACAATCCCGTTAAATTGAAGGACGCCATCTTCTCAGAAACCACGTTCCATTGGCATAGCGAACGGCGGCTCAACCAGAAAATCGGCATCGCGAATGTCGATGAGGGCTTCCCGGATTGCCTGTTCCCTAGCTGACTCGGTCGTGATCACAAAGGGCAGGTCGCGCCAGTCTTCACGAGGCAGCTGCAGCACGGCGTCGATGCCGATCCGATGCTCGGCCAATATCGTGGCGAGAGTGGCTATAATACCAGCCTTATCCTCGACCCGAAAGCGCAGATAATATGGCGCCTCTTGGGTAGTGATCGGCTGCGGCTTATACTCGCCGAGCCGGTCGTGCGCGAATGGACTGACACGTTGCGGGCTACCGAAACGGATTTCGCGCGCTACCTTCATCAGGTCGCTGACGACCGCTACACCGGTGGGTTTGGACCCGGCGCCTCGTCCATAGTAGAACGTATCCTCGCCATAGCTGCCGTGTATCCAGACTGCGTTGTAAGCGCCCTGCACTTGCGCAAGTATGGCGGCTTGCGGGATGAGGCTCGGCCTGACTGAGAGCAGCAAACCTTCTTCGCTCTGGCGGGCGAGACACAGTAACCGGATCGTGTGCTTGAGCTGATGAGCGTATTCGAAGTCGACTGGCATGACGCGCCGGATGCCTTCCGTATAAATATCCTCCGGCGTCAGTTTTTCCCCGAAAGCCAGCGCCGCCAAAATCGTGAGTTTCGAAGCGGCGTCCAGGCCATCGACGTCGGCGGAAGGGTCGGCCTCCGCATAGCCGAGCTGCTGCGCTTCGGCAAGTACGGATTGGAAATTAGCGTGGCTCTTTTCGATCTCGGTCAGGATGAAGTTGCTTGTACCGTTGAGAATCCCGTACAGAGCCAGGACGCGATCGCCGGCGATGCCTTCCCGCAGAACCGAGTGGATAGGGATACCGCCCGCCACGCTCGCTTCCATAGCGAGATTAACTCCGTTCTCGTGCGCGAGACTCCACAGTTCCGCGCCTCGCAGAGCGATCAGCTCTTTATTAGCAGTGACAACGGATTTACGGTTTCGTAGTGCCTCTTCGATCACGTGTCGCGCCGTAGCCGTTCCACCGACAACCTCAACCACGATGTCGACAGAAGGATTTGACACAACGTCGTGCCAGTCGGCCGTGCGCATCACGGATTCATCGAGGCAGGAAAGATTTTTAGTGTGCGGGCTGCGGCTGCAAACAGCCGCAATGCGTAGCGGAAAACCAAGTTTTTCGCGGATCGATCGCGCGTTTTCAGTGAGTATCTGCAACGCGCCCAGCCCGACATTTCCAAGCCCGATTAAACCGACGCCTACCTCCATCAGGCAAACGCCTCAGGGACCGTCATAAGTGGCTTATGATAGCAACCAGATGGGGCACGAACTGCTTCGATGGACAGCGTGGAAACGCTCGCGGCGCGCTATCTTTGCCGGTGCCGGCGGCGTCTTGCTGCTGCGGCAGAGAGCGATCGCGCAAACTCTGCAAGAAGAACAGCAACCAAATGACCACCGGTTGAAGCTTCCGGACGCTAATGACGATCCGCGAATGCCCGACGGCAAGTCGCAGAAAAACGCAATAGCGAAAGAGCGATGCGT
>CAVTRD010000003.1:0-743731 GCA_963737005.1 Terriglobia bacterium
GCTCTGACTGCTCGGGACTTAGACCGGGACTTGTTGCTTCCATGGCGTTCTGGCAGTCCCAAATGAGTTGCTGCATTTCCTGCTCGGAGACAGGTTTGGGAAACCAAAGGTAGGTATCTCGAGGAGAACGCTCGATGGTTTCCGCACAAGCCGTATTCCATTCTTCGGCGCGGCTGCCGAGTTCTATTGAAAGGTTGGGATTCTTTGCGAAGTCCGTCGCGGTGAGGGCCGAGAGATCACGGTAAAGATCGGCCTGCTGGAAGCGAAGTTGGTTGGCCCTATCTATCGACTGCTGAACTGTCGAATTCAAGCACACGGCTCGACTGGACGGATGCGCTGCCGCGATGTCAATCTGCTGTTTCCCTATACCGCCCTCACTTCCTACAATCGCCACGCTGGTTGCCTCCACTTCCTGCCCCGACGCAGGCGTGAAGGTCGGTTGAACTTGCTCGGATCTTTGGCCATTGAACAAGTTCCGAATGCTGTCAAAACTGAACGTCATTTGTCAGTTCTCCTTCGGCCTTAAGCGGCCTTCGCGGCCGTTCTTTCTTGGGCTTGTCAGCCGATTGTGTTTTGGCCTTCTTCGATCCTTTTTCGGCGGGTAGCACCTGCTCGAAGATCTGGCCCGCAACGTAGTTCAGATCGCTGTCGTCGAGCGACTTGGCATACTCCCGCAGGCGCTTGATGAGGCCCGGGTGAAGCTCGAGCTCGAGCTTCTCCGGTTTGGTTCTGTCTTGGGGTTTGATGGTGATCATGGTTCTCCTTTTAGAAGGTCAGAAATGGCTTGGCTCGGAATTGAATGGAGCCCGGATCGACCGGGCCAAAGTAACGGGAATCGAAGCTCGAAGAATTGAAAGCGCTGATCGCCCAGAGACCGCTTCGGTAAATCCCAAACGGAGCGTGCACGAGCGGCGCGCCGAGTCCGCGAGCGAGACTTCGGCGCCGTGTTGGGCAGTAGTCTTCCAGCGACGGAAAACCCGTTCTGGTCGTAGCGGATGGGGCTTGTCTCGGTGGCTTCGAAGAGTGGTTTTAAAATCGGCTCAAACCCGCCCGGGCAAGTGCCGTGTTCCATGGCTAACCCGGCATGAATGGCATGCTGAACGGTCTCCGTAGGAAGGCAGATGCCGGCGTAGCTTCCGGCCCGCTCAGAAGCTTCCCGATACAGTCCAACCGGTACGGAATTGCTGAAGTTCATATGCAGACGCGCCGCTTTGAGCAGTGGGTCCGTTACAACGTAGAGCAAAGACGATGAGTGCGAAAGACAGAAGCGCCGTTTTCTTGCTGCGAGCGTTCATCCGGGCCTCCGTTTACTTCTTTTCCATCGGCTCGTAAGGGCCGGGAAAGATGATGTCTTTCTTGACCGAAACAGCGAAGATCTCGCCGGGACGGATCTTCAGTGTCGGTTGAATGTTGAGATTGCGGTTGGTGAGCTGCTCGCCTAATTGCGAAGCTTGCGATCCCACGCTCGAAGCGATCACCTGCCCGGTCGATGGATAGGTCAAAACGCTGCCATTCGTCCGGTTCTGAGAGACCTGAAGACCGGCCGAGAGGACCGAGCTGAGCGCTACTCCGGCGATCACGCGCTTCCAGTGATTGTCGGTTTGGTCTTTGAGGCCCGTTGCACCATCGGCGGAGTGCGACGGCATCCGGTCGAGATCGATAAAGGAACCGTCCGGGAAATACACGGCGGTCCAGACGATCTGTACCCGGTTCTGTCCGTAGCTGACGCTCGAATTGTATTCACCGACCAGCCGCGAACCGGCCGGAATCTCGACATACTTCTGAGAGGGCGAATCATAAACGTCGCGGACAACTTCGGCAATCAAATCGCCCGGAAGA
This sequence comes from Terriglobia bacterium, assembly GCA_963737005.1. Lineage (GTDB taxonomy): Bacteria > Acidobacteriota > Terriglobia > Bryobacterales > Bryobacteraceae > Bog-105. Next base: position 1,840 of record CAVTRD010000003.1, read on the forward strand.
TCCGACACGAGCTTGTTCGGAAGCGCGGCGGGAATCACAGTCCCGCGCTGCACAACCCAGGGGCTCAAAGGAGGCGTCCGGGTCGTTTTCAGATAGTCGTCCCCCACCCCATCGCCGCCATTTGCGAACTGGCGTTTCCCGGACTGGTCATTTTGGCCTCGATACCCTTGTGCGCCTTCGTTCTCTGCGAGCGCTACCGGGCCGGTGGGAATCACCGGAGTGGAGGCGGGCGTAGACCCCTGTGGCTGACGCACCAGCGCGTTCAACTGAGCCAAGTCTGCCTGGGCGGCATCCAGTGCCGACGAAGAAGAGGAGGGGCTGTTTGCCGCTGGATTCCCTGCCCCCGTGGGCGCTTCCATGGCTTGTTGCCGGCGTTCTTGTTGCCGACTGAGCGTCTGAGCACGAAACTGCTCCGGCCCGCTGACTGCGACGGCCGGGGAAACAGGAAAGTAAGCGCGGTTGATAAGGAACTGGCGGGTAGGGCTGCGTGACGGAGGGGCTCCCTGGCGGTGGCATCCCCGGTTGGTTTGCCGGAGGCCATGTTGCCGCTGGATTTGGAGGAGGAACGGTAGAGGCGGGCGGTTGATTCGCCGCCACAGGCAAGCCGGAGAAGGTAGACGGCGGCAAAGATTGTCCACCCTCGATCAGCTCCCGGTTGCTCGTTGCGGCGTCGGAGGCGGTGGTCTGGATTTGCTGGCTTTCTTTCCGGGCTTCCTGTTTTTGAAAACGGTAGCGAAACCCAAAAATCACGGCTCCGAGCAGAACAACGCCGATCGCGGCCCCGAGCACAATCAGCCGGTTCGAAACCGCCTGCGTCAGCGCAGGCATGCGGCCCGCAAGATTAATTCCTGTCGCCATGAGCGGCACTCCCTGGGGTCAAACCATCGTTGGTGATGCAGGCTCGTTGCTGCGCCTTGCCGACACCTTCTAAAAGGCAGGCATGCTCAAACAGCGCGTCTACAATCAGTTCATTTCCCTCCCAGCGGGCATTGGCCGGGATGGGCCCACGCGCGTCTCTTAACTGCACGACTGGTAGGCCACGATGCCGTGCTTCTTCCGATAGAACGATGTGCGTGTGAACGCCGTCATCGCCGATCTTCTCGGGCTTGAGGTAGGCGGCATCTTTGCCGTGCAGCTTGACCCGGTAATTCCAGTTGCGAATGGCTTTCTGTGTGTTCAGTTTGGCGAGCCTGTCCGCTTCGGACTGCTGCCGCAGCTCCTCTGCTTTCCGGGCTTCGGCTTCCTCTTTTCTCTTCGCGGCTTCCTCGTCGGGATAGCTGAAAGCAACTCGCGCCATGTGGTCGTGACTGGTCGATACCAGGCGCACGTAGTAAGGGCGCTTGTTGGTTCCGATCGTCATCGTCGTGTCGAGCCCTGGTTCCGTCGGCTTGAGCACCAGATAGGTAAATTCCTGGTTGCCGCTGCCAGCTGTTCGAGCGGCGACTTCGAAGCGGTGGTCTCCCCAGTCGAGCGCGTCCTTCTTTGGTGATTCGCCTGCTTCGAGATCGAGTTCACAGACCTGGAAGACAGCGCATACGACCGTGGGCACTCCTTGCCCGTAGACATACAACACGCGCCCGTCCGGTCCCGCCAGTGGTTCCGGTCCGGTGTTCAGCCATCCCTCGGAGATAGCCAGCGCGAGCCGTGCGCTCGAAGGTAGCGGTACCTGCCGTTCTACCTCGATGGCGCTGCTGCTGATCGTGCCTTGGATCTGTGGAACAGAGCGGCCTTTGCGCTTCCCTTTCGTGCCTGGAGGCGGGAACAGCCTGAGCATTCGTCTCGCCTTTGAGGATGTCGGCTGCCTGTCGATAAGCAGCGGCGCTCGGCATGACGGACGGCTGCTGTGGCTGTTGCTGCGCACGGGCAATCAATGCGCCGAAGAGAACGCCCAAAATCAAAGCTTTGTTCATTGCTGTACAGGCTCCCAACTCAATTCGGTAATCAACAGCCCTAGACTGTTTTCTTCCCGAGCCTTTTCCGAACTCGGGATATGCATTTCGTACACAACCCGGGCACGCCAGGTCTTTCGCGAAACGACCTGGCCGGCCAGAGAGGTCGTGGTCTCTTCCCACCAAATCCCGAAGGTGTGCGCCCCTTCTACGTCGAACGTCTTGAAATGAATGCTGACCAGCTCGCCGCCGTTGGCGCGTTTGATGGGGTCGTTCCCCTCGAACCAGGAGCTAAGAGCGGCTTTGGCCTGGCTGCCGTCTCCTACGAAGAGGAATGCCCGATCCCAGTCGTTGGCCTGCGCAGTTCGGTCTGTCGTCACGGTGCGCCAGGATTCGAGGAACGTCTTGAGCGCCTGGATCTTGACGAGGTTCCAGGTCTTCGCATCCATATCGACCGGCTTGGCAGGCCCGGCATAAGCGACATTCCCGGCTTTGTCGCGGTCTACCACGTACAGAACCTGTTTCGGCAATCTGCCCGAGATAGCCCAGCCAGCAAACTGCGCACAGGAGGATGAGTGCTTCGAGGTACGCCATCCGCTGCCAGTTCTGTTTGGCCGCAATCGCATTGCTCCAGATCTCTTCGAATTGCCGTTTGGCCCGGCGTGTTCCTTCATCGAGGCACACGTCGCCTCTCTGTTCTTCGGTAACAGCTTGCATAGTCCCTTCTTTGCTTTGTTTTTAGTTCGTGCTAATGATGGAAACCGTTAAACTGCGGCGGTGTTCCATGTGATCCGCTACCGGGCATACGACCGATCGCCGAAGCTCCTGTTTGTGCCAGCGAGCCCGCTGCTTTCGCGGCTGCTCCACCTGGAGATGATGGACCAGGTGCCGCACCGCTTGGAGTCGCTGCACCCTTGGCTGCGGCTCCTGCCACGCCGCCCGCTGCGCCTCCAGCGGCTTTGCCGGCCGCATCCGGCTGCCATTCCTGCCGCCCCTACGACGCTCGTTGCGCCTGCGGTAAAGACTCCAGCGGCAATCAAGCGCAGAGCTAACGCCAGCGCTGACAGCGGGAGCCATAAAAGAAACGAAATCGCTATGGCTGAGATTGGGCGATCCACCAAAGACTTGGGAAACGAGTGAACTACAGAACCAAACAATGCCCGCATAGAGAACAGCACCGCACATGATGACCCAGCAAGATCTCCACACTTGCGCGCTGTCCCAAATAGACCACTGCTCGCCTGTTGAACCCAGGATCGCGTTAGTGGCCACGCCGCTCCGGCAAGCATGTACAGCACCATCAATTTGGTGCCGCTGGCAACGGAGTAAGCAAAGTATCGTTCCACGTAATTCGTGGTCCATCTCGATCCGCCGAAACCAAGAAAGAAGTACCCCATCCCGATTGCCAGGAAGATCTGAACTTGGGTGATGATGAACTGAAAAGTAATAATCAGAAACGCGACGCAAATCACTAAGGCCAGCCACGATGAGCGCAATAGCGGTCGGGATATCGGTCATCAGCGCCGCTTTTAGTGGCCTGCCACAAAAGCGTTCCGAAGATCTTGAAGCCTTGCAGGAGAAGCATGCTTGGCGCCAGCCCGGGTATTCCGCTGGCTTGCTTGCCGATCGTCGATAAACATGTTGATGATGTCGGCCATCCAGGTTTGCCCATTCATCAGCAGCGACAGGAACGCTCCGAGAATGAGAATTTTGTTCGCCGTCGTCATAATGGCGGCTCGGATGTCTCCGTGGTAATTCATCCAAAGATTCCAACCAAAGACTGCCAGCTCCAAAGCGGCTAAGGCATAGAACAATTCGTAAGCGTAAGGCGCAACGGTTGAGAACCACTGGCCGACCATGCTCTGATAGACCGCTGTCAACCGTGACGGATCCGTGGATGACCGGAACTGGAGGAAGTGGGAGTGTCGGAGTGCCTCCTCCGGCGGTGGCCTGCATCTGCAAAAGAACATGGATACGTGGGCGAGCAAAGTGTTTACCATGCTCTTTGGTCCGCTTTAAATTCGGGAGGCGGGGCTGCGACTTCGGCTGCATGACAAGTGGTGCCTTCTGCTGTTGTGAGCCAGTTCGCAGGGGCATTCTGTGCAATCGGCAGCGCATTCGCCAGCTATCTTTTTTGTCACGTTCAGGGCGCTTGAAGAACCAATCCACCAAGCCTCTGATAGGTAAACGTTGACAAATTGCCTGCTCCCGCCGCTTCGACCTCGCGCACGATTCGAGAATCCTGCGCATGCGGGATCATAACAGCCGCAAGCAGACGGCCGCTCAGAAGTGAGCAATTATGCAAGAGTATTCGTTTCATTACCAACTCCTTGTGATCTGCCGTCCAATTGGCATGCGCGAAGCCGTTTTGCTGGGCCGACTGTTGTGCCTGCTGACCATTCACTTGTTGGGCCGTAAACGCACCTTTGGAAGTCATATCGGCAATCATGAGCTGGCGGAGCTTCTGCAACTGCGCGATTTCCTCAATCGCGATAGTATTGCCGAGTTGCAGCGACTGGTCGCGTCCCATGGGCGTCTTGTTCATCATTTGGATCTGGGTCATCCATGCTTGTTCGTTCGTGAGCATGCTTCCCTGGTAGCCAGCGGCATTCACGGAACCGCGAATGGTGTTGAGCGTGGTGTTCGCCCAGGTGTTGTACTTCAGGGCGTATTGAGTGGCGGCATCCGGTCCGTTGTAGTTGCCGTAAGTTTGTCGAAAAGCGACATCCATTTGCGCCATGTCTCCGGCTAATCCCTGAGACTGGACCAGAATGCTCGACAGCATGCCCAAGTCATAGGCGATATTGGTGCTTGGGTGCTGGGCAAGGTTGACGCCTTCGCGCACCATCATCTGGGCCATTTGGATGGCGTTCAAGGCAGTCTGCGCTTCTTTGATGTAAGTCATGGCTAGCTGCGCATGATTCAGGAGCTGTGTGATCTCCGTGGCTCCCAGCGGATTCCAAAATTGCGCTCGGGCCTCTCGCACCGGCACGCCGATCAGTAGAACGCATGTAGTGAATGCAATCCGCCGCTCTACGCACAATCAGCCGCCTCCTTCGCGGCGCAAGTCAAACCGTCATACTCTTCTGCCCAATCGTTCAGCCCGCGGTACCGAAGCCAGGCGGCGGGCCAGTGTTTTCCTTCGCGTTTCATCAACGTGTTCACCACAGCCCGGTCGCGGTCACTCGAAGCGGCTAAGAAGGAAAGCGTCAACCGGCCCAATTCAAGTGAGATCATCCGCTTGCCGTCGGGCGAAGTCACGTAGTAATGGGACTTCGGTTCGGCATGCGCAATCATTTCGCGATCGCGCGCATTCAGCTCCAGCGCCTCGTAATCGGAAGCGCCATCGGAAAGAGTCTGAGGATTCGGCAAACACACCTTCGTGAAGCACTGCTGCAGGATCGTCTTGCTCAGCGCCGACTTGAGCACTTTCGCCAGATCCTGCACGACCAGCCACACGGCCATATTGAGCTTTCGTCCCTCATTGAGAAATTCTTCGACCGCGTGAGCGGCCATCGGATGCTCCAGCGCCTCGCGGAATTCGTCGACCGTTACGAGCGTCGGGATACTCGATGCCAGACGGCGCAGAATCCGCCCAAAAATGTAGAACAAAGCGCCATTCATGGTCTTCTTGTCGAGGCGGTAGAGCTCATCCATCTCGAAAACACAGAACCGGCTCATGGAGATGTTGTCGCTTTCACCGTCCAGAAGGCCGCTCAGATAGAACTGAAGGCCTTCTTTTACTTCCGGAGAATCAACCGCCATGTGGAAGTCGGTCAGTGAGCGGCCACCGCCTCGGTGCTCGCTCAGCATCTCGATGGCGGTCTTCACGCTGTTTCGAATGGAGTGGGTTACCTTCAGACCGTTTTCCACCAACAACAGTTCAATCCATTGCGCTGCCCGATCCCTTTCGACCGGCGTGTCCAGATCCTGCAGCGGACACAGCTTGATTTCCCGGTTGTCGGGGCTGATGTCGTAGAAATCGCCGCCCATAGCATGGCAGAGGGTGTAAAGCGTCTTCTTCTTGTCGAACGCGAACACCTGGGCATCGGGGAATCGGAACCACTGAGCAATGCCCAATGCCAGCCAGGTCGTTTTCCCTGAGCCAATAGGTCCGGCAATCAGCTGATGGCCCACATCGCCTACCTGCGTATGGAAGCGATAAGGGGAGCCGCCGCTGGTCACGCCGTAAAACAGCGGGGAAGACCTCGGCGGGAAATAGGGAGAGGGACTGAACTCATGCCCGCGAAAGGGAGCCGATAACGGCATCATGTGCGCCATGTTGGCGGTGTTGATGACGAATGTGCGGCGCTCCTTGTAATGTTGCCCGGGGAACGTGGCTAACCACGCTCCGACCGCATTGATCGTCTCGATACGGCACGAGAATCCGCAGTTGTGCTTCACAACCCGCACTGCATCTCTGACGATTTGCCGCAACCGATCTGCATCGGACTCCATGAAAACGAGCTTTGCCGAGAACTTCACAAAGATTTCTTTTCCGTACTCGGCAGCGCTCATCGCCTGATTCGCGTCGCTTTCCATCTGGGCTGCGAAGCTATCGATGTGCGTGTCAGCGCCCACTTTGATGGGCGATAGCTGCTTCAGGGGAGACCGTTTTTTGAAGCCCCATTTGCTCTTATTCGCCTGATGGGTTTCCTTTGCTTCTTGCTCGTCCAAGAGTTGGGCCTGTTGGCAGTAACGGAAATCGAACGGTAAAGAATCGAGCTCACGCAAGATGCCGGCGTAGCTCCGCTCCGGAAAGCCATCGATGGCAACAACCGCGATCCGTTTACCTGGAATCAGTTCGTTCAACGGGTCACCCAGCTGTGGTTCTGCGCCTCCGGTGAAGTCGTCAGTCGCGAGATATTGATTGAGGAAAACTGGATGGTCGGGCAAGGCAAACGGATAGTCTTCGCCGGTAATGCACTGGCGCACATACTGCAGAAAAGCGTCGTAGACTTGCTTTGTTCCGCAAGTTTCGCGCTGAGTGGAGCGCAAACGGCGCACCCCCGACAAATTACCTTGTAGTAACGACTCGATTTCGGAGAGCCGTTTGTTGAAAAGTGCGAGCGCCTTGTCGCCGGGGCCTTCCCTGCCCTGGCCGTCCACGGCAAACATACGGCGGGCTACTTTGTTACCACCATGGAGAGCTGGCTCGTAAGAAACGGATAAGAAGTAGCGGCTCAGCCGCGTCGCGGCTTCACCCTCCATTTTGAAACGGTTGCGCCGTTCCTGCTCGATGAGATGCGAAACAGGATCGGGCCACTGCGCCTCGGGACAATACTCCGCGTGTGGCGCCCGGATGAGATCGCAGCCCACGGTCCAGGCACTCCCTAAATTCAGTTTGCCTGCCAAGCGATGGGCAATGGCCCAACACTCCTCCGGAGGAAGCGCGTCCATATCGAGACCGACAAACTCAAAACCGGCGACAAATAAGCCGGGTTTCATCAGCACGACGCCGTTATCCACAACCGCGAAATGATCGATGAGATCCGAAAGCCCCTTCGCCTCTTTACGGGCTTCCCGCTCGATGAACATGGCTATTTGCTCCTCCAACGTGGAGCACGCGTCCGCTTGGCGGTCCAAAACCCCTGGTTGTATCGCTGCGACTCACTATGCAGGGACAGCATTCGTGCATCTTCCTTGGCCATGGCTCGAAGAACTTGGCGAAGAAACAGAAAGAGAAAAATCGCTCCTTCAATTCCCCACCAGGCTGGGACCGAGTACCCAATCACCGTCGAAAGAACAAGAACGAGGGCCAGCGCTGTCGGCTCGCAGCCAAGCATGAGGTGGGGACGGTTTGAGCTTTCATGAAAGTGGGCCGAATACAAGTCAGGGGTTTCCACAGGTTGGCCTCTTAGATCAATGCGCCGGCCACACCAGGGATCATTCCCATCAGCGACGTCGCTCCCAGAGCCACGCCTCCAACAAACAGAGCTCCCATGCCGCCTTGCGCAAGGGCTCCCATGTCATGGTGATGCCGGTACCAGCTTGTCGCTGTTCCGACAATCGCAATCAGTGACAAACCATAAGCCAGTGGCCCGGATATCTCACCGGCTAGACCACTGATGGCCTGAGTAGCTGCTAAACGACCACCACCCATCGCAACGACTGGGGCGCTGGCCGTAACGAAAACAGCAACGTGTTTCGCCAACTTCTTCATGTGTCTCTTCATGTGTTTTGTGTTCTCCTGTTACACGTGTTCGGCTGCGTAGTCCTGTGTGGCCCGGTCGAAAGACTTGACCACCAGAACCTCCCGCACTTTTCGACCAGCGGGAAGCGAGTCTTCCCCGTCGATAAAAATCACAACATTGACGGCGCTAGCGATTTGTTCGCGCACGGACGGGCCGTGGCCGCCAATCAACGTCTCAAGCTTTCTCAATCCGCTCAACGCATCGTTTGCATGAATCGTTGCGACTCCGCCCGAGTGTCCGGTGTTCCATGCACCTAAAAGTACGCGGGCCGGTTCTTCTTCCCGAACCTCGCCCACTACGATCCGCCGCGGGATCAACCGCAAGCTGGTTTTGAGCAAGTCGGCCTGCGAGATCCGCGCCGTAGCTAGCAGCTGCACATGATTCGGCAGACTGCATTGCAGCTCGGGCGTGTCCTCGATGATGACCACTCGATCCTTCGGCGTGAGTTCGGACCATTCTGCGATAATTCCGTTTGCTACAGCTGTCTTGCCAGACCCGGTAGGGCCCACGAGCAGAATGTTGCGGCGATACAGGCACGCGAGACGGATCACTTCGATGTGATTTCTCCCATGCGCTCGTTCTAGAAAATCATCGCGATGACGTTTCGCATTCAGGGAATCGCTCTTGTCGGTTAAGATCCCCGAGCTCGCCATTTCTTCCAGCCGGTAGATTTTCTTCGGCCGAGTTCGAATGGCAAAAACTGGATGGGACACGACCGGGGCGATTAGACCTTCGATTCGATCACCCGTGAGCGGAAAGATGGTTTCAAGAATCGGATGGTCGTGATCGAACTGAGTCTGTCGTACTGTCGCAATTCCATTGAGTAAAATCCTGATCGTCCCAGGCGAGAAGGTGCTCTCGCACGCGAAGCCTTTTCCCAGCCGGTTCACCCAGAGTCTTCCGTCACCGTTGCTCACCACGTCGAGCGTGTTTATCTGCTGCAACAGCGGCAACAGAGGTGCTGCGTAATGGGAAAGGTTGCTCGCCTGCCGGGTTTCTTGATCAGTCTGAAGTTGGGCCATGCTGCTTTCTCCCTTTGCTTCCTTAACCCCTTGCAGGTACCTGCCAAGAGACTGGGGAAGCTCTATTTGGGACGAGGGTCTGTTCTCAGAAAATCTGACAGGATGGTCAAAAATTTTGTGAGATGGATTCGACCGGTGCTATCCTGTCTTCGCGACAGTACTGTTCCGCATGTCGTCCAGCGCGCCAGCATTTTCCCCCGATGCCTTCGAAAACGAGGACGTGTTCTTCTGGATTCGCCCCATTGACGATAGAGGCGTGGAGGTAGACCCAGACTTCGCCGAAGCTGCCTACGAGAAAGCGCGTGATTTCCGGCTCTATCGTGCGAAGGAGTTAAGGGACGAAGCTGTGCGGGCTGACTTGGTCGAAAGAGCGGTCTACGCCGCATCGAGAGCCCGAAAACGCGATCTGATCCGAGACACGAAGGCGTACCTGTTCGCTACGTTCGCACGACTCGTCGACGAACAGATCAAGAGGGACCGCGGGCTTGAGCACAAACCGCCTGCGGAGATTGATCTCCATTCTGGTACCACACGCGCGAGCGGTCCATCTGAGATACACCGCTCCATTCTTCAGGATCAACTACTCGCGGCGATGTCTGCGGAAGACCGTTTGATTTGGAAGCGCCGTCTGGTCGGCTACGAAGTAAACGAGATCGCTGCGGAACTGAACATAACCCCAAACTGCCTATCTGTACGCATCAAGCGCGGGGTCGAGGATGTTCGCCACATATTACGCTCCAGAGATGCGAGAAAATAAGCGTTCGGGATGCCGGATGAATCGAGATCTGAGGGAGAGGAGCGCGAGCTCTTAGACCTGTTAGCAAAGTCGGCTCTCAATGACTATCCGAATCCCGAGCGCGTAGGCTGTCCTGGTCGCGAGTTTCTCGAACGGCTTGCATTCCACCGCAAATCCATTCCGGTGAGCGACTTTCGTCTCGATCACGTCGTTCACTGTTCGCCTTGCTTTCGGGAACTGACCGAAATGAGAGCAGCTGGTAAGAAGAAAGGCCGAGGCGCTTGGATCGGTGCTGCTATAGCGGCGGCTCTAATCTTGGTTGGGGCAGGTTTGTGGCTTACTGGTGGTCTAAGAGGAATCGGAAGTCTCGGCCGCGCGGGAACTTCGGTGCCCATGGTTGCGCAAATCGATCTTCAGAATGCATCGCGAGTTCGAGGGGTTGAGTCGCAATCCAAGCAGAACGGTAGTAGCACTATTCCGCGAGGGCAGCTGGAGCTGATCATTTTCTTGCCGTTCGGCAGCGATGCCGGCCATTACGATGTACAAATCTTTAAAGAGATTGGGAAACCCCTAATCACGTCCTCCGGCAACGCCGTAATTGGGAACGGCGTTACCAAGCTAACCATCTCGGTGAATACGGCTCTACTCTCACCAGGTAGCTATCTCCTGGGCATTCGCCAACCTCCCCTTCGTTGGGACTTCAACGCGATCACAATCCGTTAGTAGCATTCCCACAGTTGTGTCGGCTTGCTATCAGGAGGTGTGTTCTACCGGAACAAGATACAGGAGCAATAGAAGGGCGCTCCGAAATCAACGTGCCGCCCGCTCCAAAATGAACGTGCTCAAATCCGGGAACTTTGGGCTGCTCACATACAAGCAGCGCTCCGAAAATAACGTGGACCGCGCTGAATCCCACAGCTTGAATGCGGAAATCCGGCGGCCATCAGTCTCGAATTGACAAGCAAAGAACGGCGCGATCAGAATTTTCGGTCAGATTTTCCGCCGAGAAGCCCTCGTTCTGAATGAAGACACTGGTTTAACATGATCCAGAATGGCGGAGTTCAAGGGGACGGTTTGGAAACTGCGAACCTGTTGCGCCGCGGTGCGCTCTTAGAAGCGTCGGAGGTTGCAAAATGGCTCGGCGTATCCGAGCAGTGGGTACGTGAGCACGGGACCAAGCGGGAACCACGGCTGAACTCTATCAGAGTTGGAAGGCTACTCCGATTCCGCAGAGAAGATGTTGAGGAGTTCATTGCAAGATGCCGTCGTTGAACGATGCCCAACCGTCCGCCAATGCTGCTCGGAGGACTGATCTCATTAACATTGAGGCTCTGGCCGAAGCCCTATCGCGCAAAATGCTGGCTAATGGCGCAATAGAGCGGCCGCGCCTCATGAATCTGGACCAAGCAGCAACATACCTCGGAATGACAACGGACGCCGTAAAGAGCAAAGCTCTGCTGGGCCAGGTACCAGCAGTCAAAGTCGATAAAAAGTGGCGCTTCGATCGAGTGGATCTGGATCGCTGGATCGAAGATCATAAACGGACGGCGTGATGGCAAAGCGACGCAGTACCCGCGGGCAGGGCAGCGTATACAGGCGCGGGAATTGGTGGCACGTATTCTACGCAATCAATGGAAGGAAGCACCGAGAGTCGGCTCACACCCAGATTCGCGAAGAGGCCGTTGCTTTCCTCCACCGCAAGTTAGGGAAAGCTGCACAGGGCGAAGCGCTTTCGCCCGATCGCGTGAGGATCTCCGACCTGCTGGTGATGGTGCAAAATGATTACGATCTAAAGCAACGTGCCTCCTCGTACATCGCTGCCCTAAAGTTAAAGAGATATCTGGTGCCCGCCTTCGGTTTTATCAGAGCCGCTCGGTTTAGGACTGCTGACGTTGACGCTTACGTCAAGAGCAGACAACACAATGGTGCCAGGCCGGCGACGATCAACCGGGAATTAGCGCTCCTGCACCGCGGTTTCCAGCTTGGCTACCAGTCTGACCCGCCACTCGTCGCACGCGTCCCGCATTTCCCGAAGCTAACGGAGGACAACGCTAGAACAGGATTCCTCAAGCGAACGGAGTACGAGAAGCTCTTGAAGGCTCTGCCAGTCGAGCTGAGATTGCTTTTCGTTTTCGGGTATCACCTGGGAATGCGGAAATCGGCACTCCTGAGTTTGAAGTGGAGTCAAGTCGATTTGGAAGCTGGCCTGATCTATCTCGAAAAGAAGAAATCGGCCAAGCATGTTCCGCAAGCCTTGCCTATCTATGGCGACATGCGTGGCTTTCTGGAGATGCAGCCGCGTACCAGCGATCTCCTTTTCGCACGTGGCTCCGCGCCAATAAAGGATTTCCGTTCGGCCTGGAAGACAGCCTGCAAAGCAGCAGGGCTGCCCGGACTCTTATTTCACGACCTGCGAAGAACTGCCGCTCGCAATCTCAGGCGCGCGGCGATTCCCGAGAGCGTCGCTATGAAGATCACGGGTCATAAGACCCGATCGATGTTCGAGCGCTACAACATTGTGGATGAGGAAGACATCCGAGATGTTGGCCGAAAGGCCGAGTTTTTCCAGGAACAAGAGAAAAGCGCACAAACTGGTGCACAAAACAAAAACGAACGAAAGGAGAGATTCAGCTAAGTTGTTGGTGCGGATGAGAGGACTTGAACCTCCACGAAGTTTCCCCCACTAGAACCTGAATCTAGCGCGTCTGCCAATTCCGCCACATCCGCGAGATGCTGCGACCGTCCTCCATTGTAATGCACGCTCCCGCTGCCCGCGAGTGAACTGACCGGCTCCCAGCTAAAATGAAGTCAATGCCCGCTTCTTCTCCTGTAGTTGTTCAGGAAGCACCGATGCGTTCTCCCTGGCTCACGGTTGCGCTTGCCTGGCTCATCCCCGGATCGGGTCACTTTCTACTCGGCCGACGAGGGCGAGCCGCAATCATCTTTGCATGCGTCATGCTGTCATTCATCATCGGGCTGTTGATGCGCGGGCCGATGTTTTTGCCGACATCGGTAGGCGATGTGCTCTCGCGTTTGATCCAGTTCGCCGGGTTCATCGGCGATTTGGCAAGCGGGCTCATTTACTTCGTAGCTGTAGGGCTTGGCTACTGGCCTGCCGATCAAGCGACTCACCTCGCGGACTATGGATCAAAGTTTCTGGTTGCGGCCGGGCTGCTGAATATCCTCGGGATGGTAGACGCTTACGAGATCGCCACTCGTCAGAAAGAGTAATATGCCGAGTTTGAATCTGGATCATTTCGAAACCTCCGTCCTGTTCGCGCTTCTTTCGAGCGTGATCCTGGGGCTGACCACTAAACGTACGGACCAGGAGCGGTTCCGTTACGGTGCGCAGTGTTTTGGCTGGTTCATGCTGGCGATTTTCGGCATTGGCTGGTTCATGCGTCTGCTGCACGGCTGATCTACCCCGAACGCATCTCATGAAGACGTTCTACATCGAAACTTTCGGCTGCCAGATGAATGCACACGACTCGGAAAAAGTCGTCGGCACATTGCTCGAGACCGGCTACACCCAGGTCGAGGAGCCGGCGGCTGCGGAGCTGATCCTTTACAACACCTGCAGCATACGCGATAAGGCCGAGCAGAAAGTGTTTCACCGGCTGCAGAACTTTAAACGCGAAGCCGGCAAGGGCAAAATCTTCGGGGTACTGGGCTGCGTCGCTCAGCAGGAGGGTGAGCGTATTTTCGAACGAGCGCCGCACGTGAGCCTAGTGGCAGGTTCGGCAAGTTATACAAAGCTTCCCGAAATGCTGGTGCAGCTGGAGGCAGGCAATCGGCGGGTAACAGGACTCAGCCTCGATACCAGTGAGACTTTCGATACACCCTTTACGCGGCGCGATAATCCTCATCGAGCCTATATCACGATCATCGAAGGTTGTGATAAATCGTGCGCGTATTGCGTGGTGCCATTTACCCGCGGACCGGAGCGAAGTCGCACCGGTGAGAGCGTGATCCGGGAGGCACAATCGCTCGCCGAACAGGGTTACTCGGAGGTACAGCTGCTTGGGCAGAATGTCAACAGCTATCAGGACCCCTCGGTCGCCGAGCTCGATTTTGCGAGACTTCTGGCGGCTGTCGGCGAGGTCGAGGGCATGCGCCGCGTCCGTTTTACGACTTCGCATCCGCGCGACTTCGTGAAGGATATTGTCGACGTGATCGATCGCTCCGGCACGCTCGCCAATCACGTGCACTTGCCGGTGCAGTCGGGCTCGACCGAAGTGCTCGCGCGCATGCAGCGCTTATACACTCGTGACGACTACCTGCGCCGCATCGAGTGGATGAAGCAGGCCAAACGCGACATTGCGATCACAACGGACATCATCGTCGGATTCCCCGGCGAAACAGAAGCGGACTTTGCAAAGACTCTGCGATTGACGGACGAAGTGGAGTACGACTCGATGTTCATCTTCAAATACTCCAGACGGCCAAATACGCCCAGCCCTGCAGTATGAAGATCAGATTCCGGAAGATGAAAAGCAGCGGCGCTTCCTGGTTCTGCAGGAACGGCAGCGCGGGATCCAGATGCGTCGGAATGCGCGCTATGTCGGCACCCGGGAAGAAGTTCATGTCGAGGGTTACAATCTCGCCACCGGTCAGTGGATCGGGCGCACCATGCAGAACAAGACATTAAATTTCCATGACCCGCAACTGCCCGCTCCGGCAGATACTCAGACGCTTGTCGGCCAGTATGCCGACGTTCTGGTGACGCGCGCGAGTCCGAACAGCCTCGCCGGCGAGCGGGCCTAGACAGCGCAGAATGCGTGCTTGCGAAATGGAGAGGAGGAAACTATGGAAGTAGAAATGAAGATACGAGGCCTGATGATGGATCCCATGACGAACATGCCGATCGTGGTGCTGAAGGATGTTACCGGCGATTCGGTCCTCCCGATCTGGGTTGGAATCTACGAGGCGAATGCAATTGCGCTCGAGATCGAGAAAGTGACGACGCCACGCCCGATGACGCACGACTTGATCAAGGTCCTGCTGATGGGGCTGGAGACATCGGTCCGGAAAGTGGTTGTCAGCGAGCTGAAGGACGATACGTTTTATGCGCTGATCTGGCTCGAGAAGGAGGGCAAGCTGATGAGCGTGGATTCGCGCCCGAGCGATGCGTTGGCTTTGGCTCTGCGGCACGATTGCCCGATCTACGTGGATGAGCGGGTACTGCAATCGTCTAAGAATTCAGCGCGGTTTCGGAGAAGGTCAACAACGAGGAATTACGAAAATGGCTTGAGAATTTGAACGACGAGGATCTCGGCCGGTACAAGATGTAGCTCGGCAAATGCGAAAAGGCCCCGGAGAGCAGTACTCCCGGGGCCTTTTCATTTTTGCGGCTATCGGCGCGTCTCGGCCTCCCTTGCGCGCCGGCGCAGTTGTCTGAACACCGGGAATCGTCGGGTCGCCGAACGTCAGCATATACGGGTCTTTCGTATAGCTGTCGACAACACCAGAGAAGTCGATCTTCTGGCCGACTTTGATCTTGTCGAGAGCGGTAGCAGGCAACGGCTGCGAGAAGTGAGAGTCGCATCCGGTTTGGCAGGATCTTCCACCCCAAGCACAACCTTGGTCGGCCGGTCAGGCGGGTCGATTGAAATCACGGTGCCGTTGAAGTTCTTTACACCTTCCGCGCCACCCGGGACTTCCACTCCTTTAACGTTACTGGTGAAGAACTGCTCGCCTGTGTCGCTCGTCAAGGTTTGCTTGACGGCATACCAGATTTTAAAGGATGGGTCGGAGGCGATCCGCTGATTCATGGCATCCGCTTGTTTCTGCGCATCGGCAGCGGCGTTCGAGACCGACAAGCCCGCAGGCGGGAGCGCAGAAGTCTTCGACTGACTCAGAATCTGATCCGCACCGTCGGCACTGCCATGATAGTTTTTGTATTCTTTGTCAAAGTAATCGAGCAGTTGCTTGCGGGTCGCTTCCGGCAGCGCCGGTCCAGGACCGGTGTACTGGCCGGCGCGCGCGTATTCAAAAAGTCCCTCAGGCACTTTCTTGTCGTCAACCAGCATTTTGCCGTAAACGGCGGAAATGTTTCCTTGATCCGGGTTCGCCTCTAGGCTGGCTTTGTATTCGTTCTCGGCTGTTGCCTTGTCACTCTTCGAGGTCGCTGCCCAAGCTAGGGCGTTGTGCGCGACGGCTATGGCCTGAGTTTTGGCTTTGTCGAAGGCGGCCTGATCGACATTGGCAGGCTTTTTCGATGGATCAAACGCGGCCGGCGCATTGTCGATCACCGACTGTGCAGCGGTTTGCACTTGCGTCTGCAGATCGGGACTCGGGCTTGTTCCGCCCACCGCTGGTCCCCACACCGTCGTCAGGTAAGCCGCTCGAAAGTCTTTCGGATCGGCTGCCATCGCTTCCTTGGTTTTATCCAGGAGCTTTTGGCGCGAAGCAGGATCAGTCTGCGCCAGGGCCGCCAAAGTTGCGAGGAAATACTGATCGCGCTCCTGCTTGAAGTCTGTCTGCGGATACTTATCCTGCCATTGATTTAGCAAGTCAAGCCGCGCCTTCGGATCCTGTGTCTGAGTGATCTTCGAATAGAGATCGTACTCAGCACGGTCTTTATAGTTCTTCGCAGGCGCCGTCCCGCTTTGACCCGCAGCTTGCTGGCCTGCGGGCTGTTGCCCTGCCGGCTGCGTGGTCGCGGGCTGTTGTCCACCGGCGGCTTGCGCGTAAGCGCCCGGGGCGGTTCCCAAACCCGTCATAAGAGCAATGGCTGCCGGTGGCGATGATCGTTTTGCTCGGTCTCAAAAAGCTTGACTCCACTCTTACCTCCCTCAAGAGGAAATTCTAGTTGCTGGCTACAGAAGTGAAAGCCGGAGTATAACGAACTCGTTTTACACCCGCAACCTTCCCTACTACTCTAGATGCCATTCACCGCAAACTTGTTCCCTCGCTCACGTACCCGTAGTAGCGACAACCAGTTTGCATGCTATCATCCACGTTTCTCATGCGCCTTGTGGATCTAGGGGTGATCGCCGCTTATCTGCTTTTCATCACCTGGTTCGGCGCGCAATTCAAAGAAAAACACGCTACTCTCAAGGACTATTTCCTAGGCGGCCGGGGCGCACCGTGGTGGGCGATCGCCTTCTCGATCGTCTCGGCAGAGACAAGCACGCTGACGGTAATTGGTACGCCCGCTCTCTCCTTTGCCGGGAATTTCGGATTCCTTCAGCTGATTCTGGGATACCTGCTCGGGCGCATTGTGATCTCGGTTTTATTTCTGCCGCAGTACTTCAAAGGCGAGATGTTCACAGCTTATGAGCTGATGCAGCGCCGCTTTGGCTGGCGAGTGCGCCGCTTCACCGCAGGCACATTTCTCTTGCTCCGAGCGCTGGCGGAAGGCGTGCGGGTCTTTGCTATTTCTATCGTCATTTCGATCGTGCTCGGAACAGGCGAAGTAGCTTCCATCGCTGTGATTGTCGCTCTCACTTTGTTCTATACATTCGAAGGCGGCATGACGGCCGTAATCTGGACCGACGTCGTGCAAATGTTTCTTTATATCAGCGGCGCTTTGCTGAGTTTTTTTGTCATCCTGCACCTCATACCGGGGGGGTGGCCGCATGTCGCTGCGCTCGCTGCCGCAAGCGACAAATTTCAGATGTTCGATTTCCGTTTCTCATTTTCGGCCGCTTTTTTCAAGCGGTCCTATAGTTTCTGGGCGGGGCTCCTCGGCGGCTGCTTCCTCACCACGGCCAGCCATGGCACCGAGCAGTTGCTGGTACAGCGGCTTCTATCGGCCAAAACCGAGCGCGACAGCCGACTGGCGCTGTTCTCGAGCTGGGTGGTCGTTTTTCTGCAGTTCGCACTCTTCCTGCTGATCGGCGTCTTGCTCTTCGTCTACTACCACGACACAGGGCGCGTCGTTCCTGCCGTCCCTGAACGCACCTATCCCGAATTCATTTGGCACCACCTTCCGATCGGGATTGCGGGACTGGTCATCGCCGCCATTCTGGCTGCTGCCATGTCGAATCTGAGCGCCGCCCTCAACGCACTCGCTTCGACCACGATTATGGATTTTGTCCGTCAGCTACGGCCACGCCACCCTGAGCAGTATTACCTCCGATTGGCGCGCTGGACGACCGTTGGCTGGGGTGGCATCCTCTTCGGACTTGGCCTGCTCGCCCGGCATTGGGGCCGAGTGCTCGAAGCTGGTTTATCGATCGCCTCTGTTTTGTATGGCGCTCTGCTCGGAGTATTCCTGCTCGGGCTCCTGACGAAACGGCCCGGAGAGTGGTCTGCAATCAGCGGAATGTGTGCCGGCTTCCTCGCGACTTTTCTGCTGCGCACGACTGTTGCCTATACCTGGTACGTGTTGATCGGTTCGGCGGTTACCTTTACTGTCGGCTATGCGACGAGTTTTGCGCCATTCTCCATCTTCAGACCGTAAAGTGGCGGCGTCGTGAGAATCCCCGTTTCGACTCGCGAAGGTCAGCCCTCACTCGCTCGCGTGCTGGGCGTGTGGAGCGCGGTTTCGATCGTGATTGGGACAGTCATCGGCAGCGGTGTGTTTCTGGTTCCCTCCAGCATGATCCGCTCGCTCGGCTCGGTGAAGGCGCTGTTTGTGGTTTGGCTGGTGGCAGGCGTGCTCAGTCTCTTTGGAGCTCTTACTTACGCCGAGCTCGCTGCTGCCATGCCAGAAGCTGGCGGCGAATATGTTTACCTGAGTGCCGCTTACGGCCCGTTCTGGGGTTACCTCTATGGATGGACTCAATTCTGGGTTGCCAAAAGCGGCTCAATCGCTACTTTGGCGGCCGGCTTCTACACCTATCTAACCGTGTTCTTTCCGGTGCTGGGCCTCCCACTGCTGGTCTTGCCCTGGCATATCGGCCCAGGTGGCGCTCTCCTCGAAATTCACTACGGCCAGATACTCGCAATCGGGCTCATTCTGCTCTTGTGCGGCGTGAACTATCTGGGGGTGCGCGCGGGAGGCAACGTTCAGGTATTTGTGACCGCAATCAAATTGACCCTGCTCGCAGCCGTAGTGGCGGTGGGACTGCTAGCGGGAAGAGGCGAGCTCGCGCACTTCTCGCAGCACATTCCGGCGGCCGCTGGCATCAGCGGTTTTTTTGCCGCTATGGTGAGCGCGCTCTGGGCCTACGACGGTTGGAATAACGTCAGCATGGTCTCTTCTGAGATCCGCGATCCGCAGCGCAATTTGCCGCGCGCACTTATTTTCGGAACCATAGCTGTAATTGCTATCTACGTGATGATCAATGTCGCGTATTTCTACGTACTTAGTCCATCCGCAGTGGCAGAGAGTCGTCGCGTCGCGGCAGACATGATGCAGAGAGTGGGCGGGCACGTAGCAGTAACTGGCGTGACGTTTGCCGTCCTGATTTCGATCCTGGCAGCGCTGAACGGCTCCATCCTCTCCGGCTCGCGCGTGCCTTATGCAATGGCGCGCGATGGGCTCTTCTTTCGAACGGCCGCCCGCGTCGACCCTCGTTTCCGCTCTCCCGGACACGCTATGGTTCTGCTCTCATTGTGGTCTTGCATTGTGGTCTTGAGCGGATGGTTTGACGATCTATACAATTTCGTGATCTTCGGATCCTGGATCTTATACCTGATGACAGCGGCCTCAGTAATTGTTCTGCGCCGTAAAATGCCACAACTTATTCGGCCGTACCGCGTTATTGGGTACCCTTTCGTGCCAGTACTATTTGTCGGAGTTGCCTTCTTCCTCCTGTTGAACACGTTAATGACGCGACCGCGTGAATCCCTTATGGGCTTGGCAATGATGGCCTTAGGCATTCCGTTCTATTTTTTTTGGAAAACCCGACAACACTAAACTTTTCGATAAATCGCGAGTAGTTTTCGGAATCGACGCTTAAAGCGACCAAGTACTAGAACTGACTACATCTCTCCTGCTGCGTAGTTCGGTTGAATTTAAAGCAAAGTAACAATTAGAATTCGTCTGAATCTTATCGCATAGAAACATGCTGTGGGCAGGCATGAAAACGTAGCGGTTTATACCTCAGTGCCTCGAAGAGTGGAAAAAGAAAGGTGAATATCTTGGACGTAGACAAAATGCTTGCCGAACTCAGGCTTGAGCGGGAGCAGATCGAAGAGGCCATTCTGACATTAGAGAGGCTAGCGCGCGGGCGCGGAAGACGACGGGGCCGGCCGCCTTCATGGCTGAAGGATGCCACGGCTTCCATTTCATCTCTTAGCGAAAGCGAGAGCAATGGGAGCGATCAAGTGCATGCGGAACCCAAGCGACGGGGTCGCCCACCGAAGGCCAAGCAGGCGGCAGCTCAAGCAAGTGAAAACTAGCGCTGCTCAGTAAAGCAGATACTTCTTACGACGCTCCGAAAAAGCGCTTGCCGCCTCCTGTGCACCAAGCGCGATAGAACCTGCGTCAGAACCCGTCTTGAATTGATTGATGGTCGCGGAGTTTGCGATTAGAAATCGGCACTTATCAAAATCCAGTTTGCCTGGATATAACTTCGCGACAGCCACGGCAATCTCGATTCCTAGCCGTGTGCTGTCGAAAGCCTCCCGGTCGGTGATGACGAAGCGCACTCCCTCGATTTCTTTGCCGGCGAAATTAGATTCCGACGGCTTGAAGCGCGTGGGATAGGTCCGAACGCCGGGTATGAATCGCGCGTTCAAGGCTTGCGAAAGAGCCCCGCCCGTCATCCAATCTGCTCCGATCTGTTCGAACGGAGCGTCCGTTCCCCGCCCGACCGAATAGTTTGTGTTCGCCTCGAGCATGGCAATACCGGGATAGAGCAGCGCCGCATTTAAACTGCGCATGTTGGGCGACGGGTTCACCCAAACTAATTGCGTGGAATCGAACCAATCGCCGCGCTGCCAATTGCTCATCTTAATCACGTGCAGATCGGCGTTCCAATGACGCTCGGCATTCGCCATGGTGGCGATCTCGCCGAACGTCATGCCGTGCCGCAGAGGCACATCGAGGCAGCCCACAAAAGATTCGTACGGCGCTTCGAGTACCGGCCCTTCGACGTGCGTTCCAGTAATCGGGTTTGGCCGGTCGAGCACATAGAAACTCTTGCGGGCTCGGGCCGCTGACTCGAGCGCGTAAAGCATCGTGCATGAGTAGGTATAGAAGCGCGCGCCAACATCCTGGATATCGAATACGATCGTGTCAACCGCCTGCAGCTGATCGGCCGTTATGCTGCGCTGCTTGTTTTGAAATAGGCTGACGACGGGCAAACCGGTCTTTCCCTCCTTACTGTTCGGGACATCGGTATCCTGCGTTCCGCTGATACCGTGTTCAGGCGAGAATAGCTTTACCACGTGGACGTCGGCCGCCAGCATCTGGTCGAGGTTCCGGCTTCCCTGCCGGTCCAGGCCCGTTTGGTTTGTGATGAGCGCGACACGTTTGCCCTTCAACTCCGCGAAACCGGTTTGTTCGAGCACGTCAAGGCCGGTCAGAGTCTGCCCATTACGGGCGATCACTCGATGCACACCCGCCCCCGAGATGGTTTCGCCATAGCCGGTCAACGCGACTGTATTCGGAATGCTCATTCCATAATGCCCCGCGACTGAAGTGGCGATGCGGGAGCGGAAAGAGCTGAGCGATTTACCATGCTTCGGGTGCACAACGTTCGTTAAAACGACGACGAAAGAGTTCGTTGTGGGGTCAAGCCACATGGACGTACCCGTGTAGCCGGTATGCCCGTAAGAACCGATAGGAAACAGTTCGCCGCGGTTACTCGAGAACGCGGAATCGATATCCCAGCCGAGCCCGCGCAGGATGGGCTGATCGGCCGGGCTCGCCGGCTCCGTGAATTTCCGGACCGTCACCGGATCGAAGATTTTTACACCGTGATAGGTACCCGAACCGAGCAGCATAGTGGCGTACTTCGCTAGATCGTCGGCGGTTGTGAACAGTCCCGCATGGCCCGCGACTCCGCCCATCGCTCGCGATCGCGGGTCGTTGACTACCCCGCGCTCCAGCACGCCGGTTTTCTCATCGATCTCCGTCGGCGCGATACGCGGAATTAGCGAAGAGGCGGGCAGAAAATCCGTCTGCTGCATACCCAGAGGTGCATAAATCTGCTCGTGAGCGAACTGCGCCAGCGTCTTGCCGGACAAACGTTGGACGATTTCTCCCATCAGAATGAAATTGGTATCGCTGTAAATAAATCTCGCACCGGGAGGGGCAACCGGCTTTTCAGCTAACGCTTTCTGCAGGCCGGTTTGATAGCCGCTCCAGGGCGCGCCCATATCGAAGTCGGGCGCAAATCCCGAGAAGTGAGTCATCAGAAGCCGAATGGTAATCTCGCTCTTGCCGCCTTGAAACTCAGGTATATATTTCGTGACGGGATCGTCGAGCCGGATCTTGCCCTCCTCGAAGAGTTTCATAACGCAAGGCGTGGTCGCCACTACCTTGGTCAGCGATGCCGCATCAAACAGGGTGTCTAGCGTCATCGGCTCGCGTTGAGGAATCAGGGCGCGTGAGCCGTAAGCGCGCCGGTATACGATTTGGCCGTTGTGCCCGATGACCAGCACCGCGCCCGGAATCAGATTGGTTTGCACCGCATCGTTGACGATCGCGTCCACTTGCGGGAACTCTTCCTGCCCGCGGCAAAGCGCAGTGACGAATAGCAGCCCGGTAAATATTAGTTTCATGCCGAAACACTAGGCTAGCTTGCTTCGTGCGGCGGGCCACCAGTTTCCGCGCCCGGCTGGCCCGAATCAAGCGACTTCGCGGCGGGTACCCACGCTCGGATCAACCTGGATTCCGGGGGCGGCTGCTTCGCAGTTGTCGCAATTACCGCAGGGTCCGCTAAAGGTATCGCCAAAATAACGGAGCAGATGCTCGCGGCGGCATGCGCTCGTATCCACGTACTCCTGCATCTGGCGCAGGCGCTCTTGTTTGGCATCCTGCCGGCGCTGCTGTTCCTCCACCGCCGCTTGCGCGGCTTCGGCAAAACTCGCTTCCTCCGCGACCTGAACCTCACCGCTCGGCAGGACCTCGAGCGCGCCGACATCTTCGAGACGCTGAACCACACGCGTCAGCTTGCGCTCCGGAAAGTCGACCTCCTCGACGATCTCCTCCACCTCAACCGGGCCTTCCTGATCGGCGATTGTACTCACCACTTTCTCCACGTCGTGCGGGTTCAATTTTCCTTCCGCGCTGTGAAATTTCTGAACGCCCATGTCCTCCTGGCGGAAGAATAGAACGGCCTCTGCCTTCTCGCCGTCGCGGCCAGCGCGCCCGATCTCCTGGTAATACGAATCAAGCGAATCGGTAATGTCGAAGTGGTACACGAAGCGTACGTCAGCCTTGTCGATGCCCATCCCAAACGCATTGGTAGCCACGACGACTTCCGCCTCATCCGCCATGAACTGTTCCTGGATGCTGTGCCGTTCGCTAGCTCTCAGGCCGCCGTGATAAAAGAGCGCCTTCATCCCCGCTTCGGCGAGCAAACCCACAATCTCTTCGGCATTTTTGCGCGTAGCGACGTAGACCAAGCCAGGCTTCTCGGCCCAAGTCACGCGCTGCACAAGCTTCTCCAGCTTCTCTGCTTTTTTCTCGAAGTGGTCGACCCTGAGCGATATGTTGGGGCGATCGAATCCGCCGACCATCACCTTCGGGTTTCGTAGACAGAGGCGTTCAGCAATTTCGCCGCGCACCATGGCGGAAGCGGTAGCCGTCATGGCGAGCACGACCGGATGTTCCAGCCGTTCAATAGCCGAACCCAACTGCAAATAATCGGGCCGGAAATCGTGCCCCCATTCGCTGATACAGTGCGCTTCGTCCACCACAAACAGGGAAATCTTCGCGGCCTTCAGCATTTCAATCGTTTCCTGCTTGCGCAACTGTTCCGGCGCCAGGAAGATAAACTTGCTCTCCCCCTCTTCAATCTTCTCGGCGGTTTCGCGAAATTCGGGAGCACGCAGAGTGGAGTTAACCACAACTGCTTCGTTCTCGTTACCGCTCTGCTCGTTGATCGAATCGACTTGATCCTTTTGCAACGCGATTAGCGGTGAGACCACCAGCGTCGTGCCTTCGAGCAACGAGCCTGCGATCTGATAGATAGCTGATTTCCCTGATCCGGTCGGCATTACGACGAGTGCATCCGTGCCGGCGAGAACGGCGTCGATAGCCTCACGCTGGCCCGGTCTAAGAGACTGGAATCCAAATCTATCGCGAGCCGTTTGTAGGACTCGATCGGTTGATCTGGCGTTTTTTCGAGGAGCCTTCCGGGCCGAAGATTTCTTTTCCGATGTGCGCTGTGCCATTCCTTTTTTTGATAGCGCGGCCTGGTCGACCGTATCAAAAAAATCGCGGCCGCCGATCAGGGCAGCCGCGTACAGGCAAACCTCTGGATTACTGCTGTGGTTGAGGCGCCGGAGCGGCGTTGGTGTCGCTGCTGCGACGTTGCTGCATCCGTTCGCGCATCTGCTGCTGCATTTCGTCGTACTTCTGCTTCTGGCTATCCGTCAAGATCGCTTTGATCTTGTTCTCGCTGTCTTCGCGGACGGAGTGCATCTTCTGACGCCGGTCTTCCACGCTCATCGAGCTATCGTTATGGATGCTCTCAAATTGCTGCTGCCGGTCGTTGAGTATGGGCAGCAACTGCTGTTGCTGATCAGCAGTCAAATTGAGCTTTTTCGCCATCATCTTGGCTTGCCGGTTCGGGTCCATCTGGTGATGCTCCGGCCGCGCCGGAGCCTGGTCCTGCTGGGCGCCAAACGCTGCACCCGCTCCCAGAACGACAGCCAAGGTCCACAATTGCATTTGCTTTTTCATGTTGTTCTCCTCTCCTTGGGGAGTTTTACTCGTTACACAAATGAGACGACTAGCGTGGTACCCGGGTTATGCTCCAGTCACGTTAAACTTTGTTCAATGCGAATCCCCGGTTGACCGGATCCCAAACGGCCGAGCGAGAGGGTCGAGAATGAAGTTATGGTGCCCGCTCTCTTGATTATCGTGGCGCTCCTGCTGCTCGCGATTGAACTCAAATTTGGGACATACGGCGCTTCCGCTCTGGTCGGCGCAACGCTGCTCTCCTTCGGAAGCATTCTTCTGATGGATGAGTCCGGTTACCGGCACCCCGTGTTCGCTGTTTCAGTTTCCGTGGCACTAGCGATCATTGCCGGTTTCCAAGGCTATCTGGGGCTGCGCACACGTAAGAGCAAGCGGCTTGCCGGTCTTGAGGAATTAGTGGGCGAGAAGGGTGTTTCCCGCACTGAAATAAAGAATCGCGGGACAGTCTTCGTGCGCGGCGAATACTGGCAGGCGACCAGCCGCGAGGCAATCCCGCCCGGCGCCCTCGTCTCGGTTGAACGCGTCGAGGGCCTCCTGCTTTTTGTTCGGGAGGCATAATCAATCGGATGCCCCAGCTCTTTGTGTTCGGATTTCTGATCGTTATTGTCGTTCTGGTTTTCTACCTCATCTCGTCTGTCAAGATCCTGGCCGAGTACGAGCGAGGTGTAATCTTCCGTCTGGGGCGGGTGCTGCGCGAGCCGAAGGGTCCCGGCATCATTCTGGTGTTTAGCCCCCTCGATCGCATCGTGCGGATCTCGTTGCGAGTCGAAGCGATGGAGGTTCCGCCACAGGATCTTGTCACCCGCGATAACGTTACGGTGAAAGTAAATGCTGTTGTGTATTTCCGAGTAGTCGATCCGATCAAAGCCGTGGTGGAGGTCACTAACTTCCTCTACGCGACCAGTCAACTGGCACAAACGACTTTGCGCAGTGTTTTAGGTGAAGTCGAGCTCGACGAATTACTGAGCCAGCGCGAGAAGATCAACATTCGCTTACAAGCTGTGCTCGACGACCATACCGGCCCTTGGGGTGTAAAGGTCACAATGGTCGAGGTCAAACAGGTGGACCTCCCGGAACAGATGATTCGCGCTATTGCACGTCAGGCCGAAGCAGAAAGGGAACGCCGCGCGAAGGTGATCCACGCCGAAGGTGAATACATGGCCGCTGAAAAGCTCAGCATGGCCGCCGCACAGATTCAGAGAGAGCCGGTTGCGATCCAACTGCGTTACTTGCAAACTCTGGTCGAGATCGGCGCAGAAAAGAACAGCACGGTGGTCTTTCCTGTTCCGGTTGATTTGCTCGCCTCGTTGACGCGCTTCCTGGATGCCAAGGCACCGAATCCGCCGCACGAATCAGGCTAACGAGCGGCCAGCCGACTTGTAAATTTCGGCTATGTATCGCATGTCGCGCAGGCCCTCTTCACCGTTGCTTCGGGGCTCTTTGTTACTGAAAACGCATTCGGAAAAATAATCCGCTTCCCGCCCAAACTGCGCCGGATCCTGGTAATTCGCCGGTTCATCGATGGGCGCTTGTCCCTTAATGTCTGCCTTTAGATGTATGCCCTGGTACGAAAACGCAGGCTCCATGTGTAACACGCCCTTTGTGCCGTGTACCCGGACAAAGCCTTCCATGCCGGCTCCGTATGTTGTATTGCAGCTTGCAACCACACCGGAAGGGAAGCGCATCGTCCAGCCGCAATTCTCCTCCACCTCGCGAAAGCGTCCGTCTTTATCAATGACTGTGCAATAGCCTTCCAGATGCAACGGTTCCTCGCCCGTGAGGTACCGGCAGGCATTCAGCGAATAAATTCCAACATCCATCAAGGGGCCGCCGCCCGCGAGTTTTTTGTTGAGGCGCCATTCGCCCGCGTGTTCGATAAAACCGTTTGCGCTTTCGATGGCCTGAACTGTACCGAGGCTGCCGTCCCGGATCAGCTGGATCGCATGCAGGTTGACGGGCTCGTACTGGCAGCGGTACGCGATCATGAGTTTCTTGCCTGCTGACTTGCAGGCGTCGATCATCGCCTGGCTGTCCTTCACGCTGGTAGCCATGGGTTTCTCGCAAAGCACGTGCTTTCCAGCGTTGGCGGCGCGAATCGTGTACTCGGCGTGCATGCTGTTCGGCAGCGCAATATACATCGCGTCGATATCTTTGTTTCCGGCGATCTCGTCGTAATTTTCGTAGCTGTAGATGTTCTTTGCCAGCACGTTGTATTCGGCAGCCGTCTTTTCGGCCTTATCGCGATGCCCGCTGACGAGCGCGACGACCTGCGATCTTTCAGACGTTTTGCAGGCCGGCATGAAGTGCTCGAGAGAAATCCGGCCTAATCCCACAATGCAGTAGCGCAGTCGCTGACCGCTCTGCGCCTGGGCTGCCGTCCGGGGAGCAAACGGCTCCATTGCCGAAACAGCCGCTACGTTCTGCAAAAACCTTCGACGATTCATCTTCGAAATCTCCGATTTGCTGATGCTTTCGCCCGGTGAGTGTTACGCAAAATTCCACACAGGCCACTTGGTGTTTTGACAATAGTCGTTGTAACAGATAATATGAGCCTATGACCAAGATGGCCGAACAGCTGAAAATGTCGCGTCCATTTGTCGTCCCCGAAGAGGAGGCCTCGCTCGCTATCATGCGGACGGCCGATATCGTGGCGACCCGGGCTACAGCAATTTTGCGGCGTTTCGACTTAACAGGCTCTCAGTACAACGTGCTTCGCATCCTGCGAGGATCGCCCGAGGGACTGGCATGCAGCCAGATTGCAGAGCGATTGATCGCGCAGGATCCCGACGTAACACGCTTGCTCGACCGCATGGAAACGCGTCAATGGATCGTTCGAAAACGGAGCACCTGCGACCGCCGCGTCGTTCTAACGCACCTCACCGCAGCCGGATTAGAGTTACTCGAGCAAGTTACACCTTTCGTAGTGGCATATCACCAGCAGCAGTTTAAAGGCTGGGATCAAAGTAAGCTGAAGCAGTTAATCGACCTTCTTGAGGTCGTACGTGAAACCGAACCAAAGTAAGACAGGAGAGTAAGTGATGACAAATCAGTATGAGATCGATCCGGCGCACTCCAGTTTGCAGTTCAGCGTCCGGCACCTAATGATGACGAACGTGCGGGGTACGTTCCATGGAGTACATGGCACCGTCAGTTTCGACCCTGCTAATCCGGCGCAATCCACGATCGAAGCGACCATTGATGTGGCGACGATCAACACGCATGATGAGAAACGCGACGGTCATCTGAAGAGTCCCGATTTCTTCAATGTTGCGGAGTTTCCGCAAATGAGTTTTCACAGCACGAAGATCGAAAAGAAAAGTGAGAGCGATTTCCTGGTCACTGGCGATCTCACCCTGCACGGTGTAACGAAACCGGTAACTCTCACTGTGGAGGATGTATCGGCGGAGGGTAAAGATTTCTTTGGCAACACACGTATCGGTGCAGCGGTGAAAGGAAAGCTCAAGCGCAGCGAATTCGGATTAACTTGGAACGCGGCCCTCGAAACCGGTGGTGTCGCCGTGAGCGATGAAGTGAAGCTCGAGTTCGAACTCGAGTTGATCAAAGCACAAAGCGCTGCCGCGTAATAGCCGCGACTGAGAGCGGGTCAGGCTGCCTTCTTGGCTCGGGCCCGCTTCAACGGTGTAAGCAGCGAGAGCACGATATGCTCATACAGTTCGCTGCTCTTTTTATCCCGAAACTTCTCCGCAAACTCTCTAAGACTACCCGTCGAGTAACACTCCATGATAGTCGGGTGGATGTAATATTTCTTGCAGGTGGCCGGTTTATTTCCTAACTTCGACGCGACATCTTTCACAACATCGACCAGTACCGACTTGGTCTCTTTGTCGGTCTCACCAAGGCAATTTTCCAGAAGTAAGCTGGCCGCGAGACAAGTTCCACCCCAGGTGCGGAAGTCTTTCGCAGTAAAGTCGCCGCCGCTGATCTCGCGAAGGTAGTCATTCACATCGCCTGATTCTATGCTCTGCGGCTTCCCTTCTTCGTCTAGATATTCGAACAGCGAGCTACCGGGGATTTCCTTGCATTTCTTCAGGATCCTCGCGAGTCTCTTATCCTCGACGGTGATCTCGTGATGCTGATGACTTTTCCCCTTGAATCGAAACTTCAGCGTGTCTCCTAGAATCTGGACATGCTGGTTGCGAAGAGTTGTCAAGCCAAATGAGTTGTTCTCTTCGGCATACTCTTCGTTGCCTACCCGAATGTAGGTGGTCTCGAGCAGTTTCACAATCGCGGCCAAAATCTTGCGTTTGGGCATGCCGGGCCGGCCCAAATCTCGCGAGACCGTTCGCCTGATCTTGGAGAGGGCCCTGCCAAAAGCGCGCATACGGTCAAACTTGATCAGATCGCGCACGTGCCGGTATTTGGGGTGATAACGGTACTGCTTGCGCCCTTTCGCATCCCAACCCACCGCTTGTATGTGGCCGTTCTCGGCCGGACTGATCCAGACAGAACTCCAGGCTGGCGGTAATACGAGCGATCGGATGCGACCGAGGGTTGCCTCGTCCTTCACCGCCTGATCATCGGGGCCGATGTACACAAAGCCCACTCCGGACCGGCGCCGACGGATGCCCGGTCCTTTCGGAATCGCGTACCGAAGGCCAGCTAAGCGTGCCGATTGTACTTCGTCAGGAACTGCCGGCGTTCCATTGGTTGATGCTGCCATGAGCTTCTTTACTAGGTTTCGCTTTTAACACTACTGAGATGCGTACAATCGGGGTTCTAGACGAAATAAGTTTGACATGACTGACATTCTGATATTTGATATCGACGGCACACTCATCGATTCGGTTGACCTGCACGCCCGCGCGTGGCAGGAAGCGTTCGAACACTTCGGCCGTGAGATTTCCTTCAATGAAATCCGCAGCCAAATCGGAAAAGGCGGCGATCAGCTCTTGCCGGTGTTCCTCGACCCCGCCGAACTGAAAACACAGGGCAAGAAACTCGAAGAGTACCGCAGCAAGCTTTTCAAAGACAAATATCTCAAAGAGGTCAAGCCGTTTCCGGGCGTGAGAGCCCTCTTTGAAAAGGCGAAGAGCAATAGGCAAAGGCTCGCGATCGCTTCGTCGGCCAAGGGTGAGGAGTTGAAGACCTACGAACGCATCGCGCAAATAGAGGACCTCGTGGATGTCGAAGCTTCGTCCGCCGACGCAGAGAAGTCCAAGCCCCACCCGGATATCTTCGAAGCAGCGCTCACCCGTCTCGGGCCCTCGGTCAAGCGCGAGACGGTGATCGTTATCGGAGACAGTCCCTACGATGTTGAGGCTGCCCACAAGGCCGGGTTAAAGGCGGTTTGCGTCCGCTGCGGTGGGTTCGCTGAGCAGGAGCTGCGCGAAGCAGGATGCGCTGCGATCTACAACGATCCCGAAGATCTCCTACGCAACTACGAAAAATCACCGCTGGCACGTACACAGTAAACGCCGGCTACCCGCGCGGACCGTGACCGCGAAATGCTCGGCTCAACTTTGTGTACGTGTCATCGAGCGCCTCGGGAAGAATCCGCGCGTCCGCCACGGTAGTCATAAAATTCGCATCGCCCGACCAGCGCGGCAGCATGTGCAGGTGAACATGCGGGGCAATACCCGCGCCTGCTGCTTCTCCGATGTTCATGCCTAGATTCAAGCCGTCAGGCTGATAAACAGCTTCCAGGATCTCTTCGGATGTTCGCGCAAGTGCCATCATCTCGCCGGCCGCTTCAGGCCCGGCTAAGGTCAGCTTCGCGACATGCTCATAGGGCACGATCATCAAGTGCCCGCTTGTGTATGGATAACGGTTCAGGATTACAAAGCAGAAAGAAGCTCGATGAATGACCAGGTTCTCGACATCGTTCGAAACTTCGTCCGCAGCTTTGCAGAAAACGCATCGCCAGGGATTCTTCTTTTTCTCCATGTAAGTGGAACGCCACGGCGCCCACAGATGATCCATAGGGCCCGGATCAGAAAGATTGGGTGCGCGGCGCCGGGTCTGGAGGAACCGGCTCTTCTTCAACGCGCTGTCCCTTTGCTGATTGATTCACCAGATCGCGCAGTTCCTTGCTCGGCTTGAAGAACGGAATACGCTTCGAAGGTACTTCCACGCGAGAACCAGTCTTTGGATTCCGGCCGACCCGCGGTTGGCGTTGCCTTGTCCGGAAGCTGCCGAACCCCCTGATCTCGATTTTCTCCCCTTTGTGCAGGCTGTTCACGATGCTGTCGAATATCGTCTCGACGATCGTTTCGGAATCCTTCCGGGTCATTTCGACCACCTTCGAAACTTCGTCGATGAGCTCAGCCTTCGTCATAACTCTCGTTCCTGTAATGCGATTGAGGATTGCTCTGCTTGATTGCATCGCCCACCGTCGAGGTGGCGATCGCTGCTTGCCGGTGATAATCATCCATCCGGTGCCGTTCCACATCCTCGTGGGTGTCGCGCAAGCTCAATCCAATGCGTTTTTGCGCCTCGTTCATCTTGATAACTTTGAACTCGTACTCTTCTCCGACGGGGAGCAGAATCTCATCTTGCGACGCTTCTTTCAGCGAGCGCTTTTTCTCTGTTTGTCCGCTGATCTCACTTCGATGGCAGAGCGCTTCAACGCCCGGCAGCAGCTCCACAAACACTCCAAACGGAGCCGCCCGGCAGACACGCCCACGGACGTTATCGCCCACCTGGTGCGTACGGAAAAACGTTTCCCAATTGTCCGGCTGTAGTTGCTTGACACCGAGTGAGAGCCGGCGATTCGGCGGATCGATATGCAACACCACCGCCTGCACAACTTGCCCCTTCTTGACCAGTTCCGAAGGATGCTTCACATGCGCGGTCCACGACATATCCGACACATGCACCAGCCCGTCGATTCCCTCTTCAATTTCGACAAAGGCGCCGAACTCTGCCAGCTTGCGCACCCGTCCTTCCACCACCGAGCCGATACTATACCGGTCCGCAATCGTCGTCCACGGATCGGCTTCGAGCTGCTTGATGCCGAGCGAGATCCGGCGCTCTTTCGGTTTGACTTCGAGCACCACTGCTTCCACCTGGTCGCCCGCATTCACGATTTTTGCCGGATGCTTCATTCGCCGGCTCCAGGTCATCTCAGAAATATGAATCAGGCCTTCGACGCCAGGCTCGAGCTCTACGAATGCTCCGTAGTCTGTCACGCTAACAATGCGACCGATGACCCGGCTCTCAGCGGGAT
Source organism: Terriglobia bacterium (assembly GCA_963737005.1). Lineage (GTDB taxonomy): Bacteria > Acidobacteriota > Terriglobia > Bryobacterales > Bryobacteraceae > Bog-105. The sequence goes on from CAVTRD010000003.1 coordinate 33,634, forward strand.
AACGCTCTTCGACATTGGCCCACGGATCAGGCCGCATCTGCTTCAGACCAAGCGAAATTCGCTCGTGCTCTCGGTCGAACTTAAGCACTTTAACCGCGATCTCATCGCCGACCTTCAGCACGGCCGAAGGATGAGGAACACTGCCGTAACTCAAATCGCTGACATGAAGAAGCCCGTCGATGCCGCCCAGGTCAACGAACGCTCCGTAGTCCGTGAGATTCTTGACGACGCCAGAAATCTCGGCGCCTTCGTGTAAGGTGGCGAGCGCCTGCGCTTTACGGATCTGCAGGTCGTTTTCCAGTAAAACGCGCCTCGAAACCACTGCGTTCCCGCGACGCCGGTTCAACTTGAGGATACGGACATCGAGCGTCTGCCCGACGTAGGCATCCAGATTGTGAATCGGTCGAACTTCCACCTGCGAGCTGGGCAAAAAAGCAACCGCGCCGATATCGACGGTCAACCCGCCTTTGATCTTGCCCGTAACATGTCCGGCAACCGGTTTGCCTTCAGCCGCCGCCTGTTCCAGCTGATCCCAGATCTGACGCCTATGCGCTCGTTCATAGGAAAGCAGGATGTAGCCTTCGACCGGCATGCCGGTCCGATCGATCATGACTTCGATCACATCCCCGCGCTTTACCGCAGGCACGCCATCCACGGTCGGAAACTGAGCAGCAGGGACCAGACCTTCGATCTTCCGCCCGATGTCAACAATTACTTCCTTATCGCTGACAGTCAGCACGTGGCCGTGATACGTCTCGCCCTCGCCTGAAGCAAACTGGCTGCTGTAGTCGTCCAGGAAAGCTTGGTAGTCCGCGCTCTCTACCGTTCCAGATGTCTCAACCGGTGTCTCAAGATGTTCGTCAAAGGAGCCAGCCATGCCTAATTCATCCTGAATGCGCTTCGGGTGTACTCGTCGCGGGACCGTGAGGTCTCGCTACCCGGACAAGGGCCGGGGACTCGCGTCCGAAATCTTTCGTCAACTGATTGATACTTCAGTACTTCAGCACTATAGCCGACGATAGTAATGATGTCAACTTTGGCGGCTTAGCCGGTCAGTTCCGGGGAATATAGGCTACCATCAGAATTGAGGCCGTCCATATCCGCCTGTCCGACGTATATAATAAGTACAAGGCGAAAGAAGGCGACTCATGATTGAAGGTTTACTCCAGCCGCAACACCTGCTAGTGATTCTGGCAATTGCGCTGTTTGTTTTCGGTCCCAAGAAGCTCCCAGAACTGGGTCAGGGTCTTGGCAAAGGCATCCGTTCCTTCAAAGAAAGCATGAAGGCCGCTACCGAAGAGCCGGAAAAGATCGACACGCCGACCGCGAACCGCACGACCGATACTAAGTAAGTCGTATCTACACCTGATCAGTACTTCATAAGCCGGGCCGGCCCTTACTGGACCGGTCTGTCCCCCTCAAAAAACCTCACATCTTCAGTCTGGTAGCACTGTGTTCAGAATGCCGCGCTCAGTGTGGGATCTCAAATAGAGCAAAAATTTCCGCGCACGCGCAAGAAATTCCGTCACTTTTCACTAGGCCGCTTAACTCCGTTTCACCCGCCCGCTCGCAAGTTATTAAAACTCATATAACTTATACGTCGATAAGACACGCGGCCAGGGTGGTACCAAAAGTGCCTACTCCCTGTAAGGAAGGTGATATATCACCCCCACGAAGACGGTCTGAAGACTTTTGCAACTCCGAAAACTTAAAAGCACCTCAAAGACCATATTTCAAAATCAGGAGCGGTAGAGCTACATGACGACGGAAGATTTTGGCAAGGCATACCAAAAGGGATTCAACCTGACGGTACGATTTTTGGTGTCGAGGGGTCTGTCTTATGATGCAGCCTTAGACACGGCGCAAGCAGCATGGGCAAAAGGGTGGGAACGTAGAGAACAGCTGAGAGACCCGAGTCTCGTTTTAACCTGGACGAACAGCATCGCGCTGAATATACACAGGACTTTCCTGCGGCGTGAACCGCAGACACAATCGCTTCCTGAATTGCAGGCGCCCCCACGCATGAACGTGGCAGCCATCGATGTGAAACGAATCCTGAACGAATGCAAACCGAACGACCGCGTCGTTCTTGAAGGCCACTACATTGAGGGATATAAAGTCCAGGAGATCGCCCGTCAACATGGATGGTCGGAAACGGCCGTCAGAATCCGTCTTCTCCGTGCGCGGCGCAGTGTGGAACGGCGCTTAAGCCGCCCGAAGCATGCCAAGCTGCGGAACCTCGCAGAGAAAACAAAGAAAGCTTTGGCTAATGCTCTTGACGTGCCGGCATTTGAGCCCAAAGTAGCTTAAACCGACAGTCTTCGATCACAATCAAAAAGGTGCGACACGCTTAACGGCGATCGCACCTTTCTTCTTTTTTAGATCAGTTCGGCAGCACTGAAGAAGAACGGTATCTCGATGGCAGCTGTTTCGGCTGCATCCGATCCATGTACCGAATTGCGCTCGATGCTTTCGGCAAACTTCTTCCGAATGGTACCTTCGGCAGCGTTTGCCGGATTGGTGGCACCCATGACTTCGCGCCACTTCGCTACTGCACCCTCGCGCTCAAGCACCATCACCACAGCCGGTCCTTCGGTCATGAATCCAACCAGCCCGCCAAAAAAAGGCCGCTCCTTATGAACTTCGTAAAAGGCCTCGGCTTCTCGCTTCGAGATCCGGTGCGTCTTAAGTCCGACGACGCGGAACCCGTTCTGTTCAACCAACGATAAGATCGCCCCTAAGTGACCGTTCTTCACGGCATCGGGCTTGATCATTCCAAATGTACGTTCCAAAGCCATCAGAAAATTTTCCTTTTTAAACGGACGCTCAAGCTACCTGCGCCAACGCTTCTTGCATCTTCTCGCCCATGAGCGCGGGGGTGGGCACAACCAGAATGCCCGCTTCGGCCATAGCCGCCAGCTTGTCTTCTGCTTTACCTGCACCGCCGGAGATAATCGCTCCGGCATGTCCCATTCGGCGCCCTGGGGGCGCTGTCTGTCCAGCAATAAATCCGACAACGGGCTTCTTCACGTGAGCTTTTACATAAGCCGCAGCCGTCTCTTCAGCACTGCCGCCAATCTCGCCAATCATAATGATCGCGTGCGTATCCGGATCTGCGTTGAACAGCGTAATTGCGTCAGTAAAGCTCGTCCCGATGATTGGATCGCCGCCGATGCCAATGCAGGTCGATTGACCGATCCCTAGTTTAGTCAACTGACCCACTGCTTCATATGTCAGCGTGCCCGAACGTGACACAATGCCAACGTGACCCGGCATATGTATATGTCCGGGCATGATTCCAATTTTGCATTTCCCGGGCGTGATCACCCCGGGGCAATTTGGACCAACCAGCTGCGTTCCCGGTTTCGATTTTAGGTAAGCCCAGACCCGCTCCATATCTTCGAGCGGGATGCCTTCGGTGATACATACAACCAGCGGCACTCCGGCATCGGCCGCTTCCATAATCGCGTCAGCGGCGAAAGGCGGCGGCACGAAGATCACCGAGGCATTTGCCCCGGTGGCCGTCACTGCTTCTTCCACGCTGTTGAAGACCGGACGATCCAGATGCCGTTGGCCGCCTTTACCGGGCGTTGTTCCCCCGACCACCTGCGTACCGTATTTAATTGCCTGCTCGGCGTGAAAAGTGCCCTCGCGTCCGGTGAAGCCCTGGAATAAAACTTTTGTGTGTTCGTTGATCAAGACACTCATTGCGCTAACTTCACCACTTTCTCTGCGGCATCTTTCATCCCGTCCGCGACGGTAAAGTTGAATCCGGATTCGGTCAAAATCTTCTGTCCGAGTTCCACATTCGTTCCCTCCATTCGCACCACCACAGGGATTTTTATCTCGAGTTCGCGCGCCGCCGAAACAACGCCATTCGCCAGCGTGTCGCAGCGCAAGATCCCACCAAAAATATTGATGAGCACCGCTTTTACGCTCCGGTCCGAGAGCAGGATGCGAAACGCATTCTTAATCTGCTCGGCACTGGCGCCGCCCCCCACATCGAGAAAATTCGCAGGTTGCCCGCCGGCATACTTGATGATGTCCATGGTGGCCATCGCCAGGCCCGCTCCATTCACCATGCAGGCAATCGTTCCATCGAGCTTGATGTAGTTCAGACCGAATCGCGATGCCTCTACTTCTAGCGGATCTTCCTCATTCAGATCACGCAGTTCCAGCAGATCTTTGTGGCGGTAGAGGGAATTGTCGTCAATATTGATCTTTGCGTCGAGCGCGTATACCTTGCCGTCTTTCGTCAGAATGAACGGATTGATCTCCGCGAGTGAGCCGTCGATAGCCAGGTAGGCTTTCGAGAGCGCAATCATGGCAGCGGCGGCTTGGTTCGCACTCGGCGCGGGAACTTCCATCTCGAAAGCCAGTTTGCGTGCCTGAAAAGGTTGGAGTGGTTGCCCAAGAATCAGCGGCTCTCGCAGGATCAACTCCGGCGTATGTGCCGCGACTTCTTCAATTTCCATGCCGCCCGCTTTCGACGCCATAAAAACCGTCTCGCCCAACGCACGATCAAGCACCAGGCCAAGATACAACTCCCGCTCGATCGGCAGCGTTTCCTCAATGAGGAGTCGCTGCACAGTACGGCCTTCAGGACCGGTTTGATGCGTTATCAGCGTCATGCCGAGCATCTTCTTTGCGATCTCGGCAGCTTCAGCGGCATTTTTTGCGATCTTTACGCCGCCGCCCTTGCCGCGGCCTCCGGCGTGTATCTGTGCCTTCACCACCACGCTGCCGCCGATCTTCTTGGCTGCTGCCTCGGCTTCCTCCACCGTATAGGCAACCTCACCGCGCGGTACCGGCACATCGTACTTCGCCAGGATCGCCTTCGCTTGATACTCGTGTATCTTCATACTGATTGCGCTCTTCGTGGCACTCGCTCCAGTGCCCGCGCCAATGGCTAGTGTACCCCGCAGGTCCGCCAGACCCGACCAATTGCCTGCTACATTAGTGAAGCGAAAATGGCTAAAGCGACAGGTCTAGGCGGAACGTTTCTCCGGGCGCGCGATCCCGAAGCACTCTATAAGTGGTATGAACTGCACCTGGGGCTGTCGTTCAAAGCAGGGTGCTTCCTCTTCCCTGCTGCCGAACAGCGCGCTTATTCTGTTCTCGCGTTCTTTCCTGAAAACGATACGTACTGGCCATCGTCGCAGCCCGCCATGCTTAACCTTCAGGTTGACGATCTCGATGGATTGCTCGATAATCTCATCGCGGCGGGAGTTCCAGTGAATAGCGATCGTCAGTCTTTCTCATACGGCGGCTTCGGCTGGTTTACTGATCCCGAAGGCAATCGCGTCGACCTTTGGGAGCCATCAGCATCGGGCACACATTTAGCCGCCCACTTTACGATCGAGGCTTGGATCGGCAGAACCGGGCGGCGTACTGCTTTGCGCGTCGCCGCCGTTCACTCAGTGGGAATGGCTACTTAGTCGCGGCTCCGGATTTAGGTTTCGAGACAGCAGATGCTTTCGCGGCATGGTACCCCGCCTTCTGCGCGTCTGCTTCGGTCATGAACTGTCCGCTCTTCGTCTTACCGTAGAATTGATCGCCCGCCATGTGGTAAACCTTCGAACTCGAATTTGCCCACACCATGTTCTTGGATTTCGCGTCCGCGATCTCCGCCTCGCTCACTGTAGCTTTTCTGCTTCCTTTACTCGCGGTCGTAGAAGCCGGTGCCGCAGCTCCCGGGGCCGACACAGGAGCAGTCGTGGCTTTGGCATCAGTTGCCGTAGTGTCGGTGGCCTTTGCTCGCCGGCTGCGCTTTGCTTTAGTCGTCGTCTGCGTAGTATCAGTACCAGTAGCAGTTGACGTCTGTCGTCCTGACGCAAGTTCCGGAACGAGCAGAATAGCCGCCATGGCCAGTGCTGAACCAACGACCCGGTAGCGTGAAGCAAGCGATCTCATATGTGATGTCTCTCCCCTGAAAAAATTCTTAATTGAACGGCCCATCGATCATAAACACATTCCGCTCACCATTCAAGTTCTAGGACTCTTCTCGTCAGCTACCGCGGGCTGACGCAGTGATATCTTGAGAGCTGCTTGAAACGTCTGTTTCCGCAGCCCCGACGGCTTTTTATTGTCCCGGTTCTTTGCGCGCAAGTAGCGGCACTTGCGCAAAGTCCAGAACACCTGGCGGGGACTGCTCTTCCGAATCGTGCTCCGCTTCAGCAAAGTGCTTTTGAGCCTCTTCCGCTCGGTGCCGTCCATCCCCAGGGCTGGCTGCTCCGGCAGGAACAAATTCAGGCCGCAGGTCTGACCGGTCACCTGGGTGATTTCTGGAATGATGTCGGCCCGAATAGCGGATGGCTCGGTGGAACAGGCGAGTCCTGGGAGCGCGGTCCTTATTATCTCGATGGCCTGCTGCCTCTCGCCTATCAGCTAAACGATCCGAAGCTTATTGCGAAGGCCAAGCAGTGGGTGAATTGGAGTCTCGAACATCAGCAGCTAAGTGGCCAGTTCGGTCCCGTTAAGAATGACGACTGGTGGCCGCGTATGGTGATGCTGAAAGTCTTGATCCAATATGCGGAAGTCACGGACGATGCACGGGTCATTCCGTTCATGCAAAAGTATTTCGCGTTTGAGTTACGTGAACTGCCCACACGCCCGTTGCGAGATTGGGGTAAATATCGCTGGCAGGATAACGTTCTCACCGTTTTGTGGCTCTACAACCGAACAGGCGACAAGGGTCTGCTCGCACTCGCCAAGTTGCTGCATGATCAGGGTTACGACTGGCAAGCTCAATTCGCGCACTTTCAGTACACGGGCAAGCAGACCAAAGAACAACTGGGCTTAGGCCCCAACCGTCCCATCCCCGAAGCAGCCATGCAGACGCACGGTGTCAATAACGCGATGGCGCTAAAGGTCGCGCCCATATGGTGGCTGGTCACGGGAAAGGCAAGCGACCGCGCCGGTCTAGACCAACAGCTTTCCGAGTTGGACAAATATCATGGACTGCCAAACGGCATGTTTAGCGGCGATGAGCACCTCGCCGGACCCGATCCGTCACAGGGGATCGAGCTATGCGCCGTCGTCGAGAGCATGTTTTCACTCGAAGAAGATTTCGCCATACTCGGTGATGCGCGTCTGGCCGACCGGCTCGAGCGTATCGCCTACAATGCGCTGCCCGCGACACTCTCGAACGACATGTGGTCGCATCAATACGATCAGCAGCCAAACCAGATTGCCTGCACGCGCGCGCACCGACAATGGTCGACCAACGGCGACGATTCGAACCTTTTTGGCCTTGCGCCGAACTTTGGTTGCTGCACCGCTAATCTGCATCAGGGCTGGCCCAAGTTCGTATCCGCGCTGTGGATGGCAACCTCCCGTGGAGAGCTCGCTACAAGCGCTTACGCGCCGAGCGAAGTCCAGACTGTTCTGAGCGGTAAGGCGGTCCAGGTGAAAGAGCAGACCGATTATCCATTCCGCGGCGATGTTCGGTTCACCGTGCACGTAAACGGAGCTGTCACGTTCCCGTTACTGGTTCGTGTTCCGGGCTGGGCAGAAACGGCTCGCATCAAAATCAACAGCGATCACGACAAACAACTGGCAAGCGGCGAGCTTCGGAACGGGTTCTATTCCTTGAATCGCAGCTGGCGCGACGGCGACATCGTTCGCCTGACTTTCGCCATGAGTCCTCGGTCGACAAAATGGTTTCATAATGCGGCCGTGTTCGAACGGGGGCCGCTAGTATTCTCTTTGCCCCTCGATGGTGAGTGGAACGCACTCAAGAAGTACGCTGAAAAATCCGCGGATTGGCAGGTCACTTCCGATCATCCCTGGAACTATGCGGTTGAACTCGGTGATTGTGACGCGAACGTGAAGGAGAAGTCGATCAGTGACACGCCTTTCGATGTGAACCACCCCGCTGTTGCTATCCAGGTAAAGGGGCGCCGGCTTCGGCAATGGTCTGCGCAAGAGAACTCGGCGGGCCCATTGCCCCTCAGTCCAGTTCGCTCATCAGATCCCGTGCAGACCCTGCTGCTCGTCCCTTACGGCGCTGCTAAGCTGCGCATCACTGCTTTCCCGTACCTCACCGAGAACTCGCGCTGTGCCAGCACCACCGCGGCCAGCAGATAACAGCCGCTTTACAAAGACAAAGAACTTATGATTCAAGGCTCAGTCTTTCCGCGTCCATTGGCAGGACAGTCGCAGGCAAATCCCGGCGTCTCTCCGCTTTCCGTATTCACGCATGCTCAGGCGTTTCAGCCGTTGCCCACGCCGCTAGGTCAGCCGCCGTATCACTACGTTCTAGAAACGACCGTGCCCGGCATCGGTGAGAGCGCTGCCAAACTCGGCAAGCTGGTTTTCCATGCGGTCGGAGACACCGGTGGCATCAAGAACCCCGATCATCAAAACGCCGTGGCGGGCGTTATGACTGCCGATCTGGCGTTACCGGCAGATCAGGTTCCGCGCTTTTTTTACCACATCGGCGACGTCGTTTATTTCAATGGCCAGATCACGGAGTACTATCCGCAGTTCTATGAGCCCTACGTGCATTACAACGCGCCCATCATCGCAATCCCCGGCAATCACGATGGCGATCCGATCAACAACTCGCAGATGTCGCTCGATGGCTGGGTCGCGTATTTCATGCAGCAAACCCCGCATGTTGACCCGAATTCACATGATGCGCCCAGAGTGACCATGTCACTTCCGAACGTGTACTTCACGCTTGAGTGTCCGTTTGTCACGATCGTCGGAATGTACACTAACGTGCCGGAAGGCGGATCGATCGACTCAGCACAGCAGCAATGGTTGACCAACGAATTGGCTACCGCGCCAGTCGATAAAGCGCTGCTGTTAGCGCTTCACCACCCGATCTACTCATTCGACAGCTACCACAGCGGCAGCAAACGAATGGCCTCTGCCGTACAGCAAGCCATCAATGATTCGCGCCGTGTGCCGAACATGATCCTCACGGCGCACGTACACAATTTCCAACGTATCGAAAAGCCGCTCGTAGAAAACACGCAAACACCGTTCATCGTGGCCGGTATGGGTGGATATTACAACCTCCATAAGCTGAACTCCGCCGTGGGGACGACCGATCCCGCCACCAATGCTCACCTGGTTGCTGCCAATGACGCGCAATGGGGCTATCTCACCTTGACCGTCGACGCGCAGAATATTTCGGGTATCACAACACTCGTTCCGAACACCGCTGGCGGCGAGACAACCAGGAGCGATTCGTTCTCCTATCCGGTGGCGGCACAGCACCTCGCACCAGGCGCCTCGGTCACTTTATAGGCAACGCGCCGCCATCTTGCAACCCGGCAGTGGACAATGAAGATAGGTATGTCCACGCGTGCCAATCTACTTGCCTTTGTGTGCCTGGCCTCGACAGCGCTTCTCCAGGCTGCACCGGCGAAGATCCCGCACGGCACGGTGGAACTGATTTCAGATGTTCAGTCGATCCAACCGGGCTCGGCTTTTCTAGTCGGCTTGCTTTTTCGACTCGAACCTGGCTGGCACATCTATTGGAAAAATCCGGGCGACTCCGGCCAACCTCCACGTGTGAGCTGGCAACTTCCTGAAGGCTTCAAAGCAGGGCCGATCGAGTGGCCCGCACCGAAACGCCTCCCGGTCGGATCGCTGCTCGATTACGGTTACGAGGGAGAGGTGCTGCTGCCGATCGGGATCGAATCCCCGGCGGTTGCCCCAAAAAAATCCTCGCAAACGTTAAGCGCTGCTCTCCGAGTTTTAGTATGTCGCGAGACCTGCATGCCGGGAAAAGCGGCGTTGTCTTTGACCTTGCCCGTCCGCGATACCGCCCCGCAACCCTCCGCAGCGCACCGGGAGCTTTTCGCAAGCGCACACGCTGCTCAACCGCAATCGCTGCCCGCCAGTTGGCAGGTCTCGGCGGAAGAGTCGAAGGATTCGTTCTTGTTATCACTGAAAGGTGCCCCGGCGACCGCCAACGTCGCGTTCCTTCCTGGGCAGCCCAAGCTGATCGAAAACGCGGCACCCCAGCACCTCTCGACCGCGCCGGGTGGTGTTCAGTTGAAGCTGAGACGCCCGGAAGATGCCACCGGAACCGTGACCGCTCTTGACGGTCTGCTCATCAGTGAGGAAGGCGGCAAGACCGTTGCGTACTTGCTCGCCACGCCGCTCGCACAGGCCAAGAACACCGCCGGGGCAAATGCACAGGCTACTGAACGCAACCCCATGCCGGCACCAACTCAAGGGCTCCTCACGATCCTGGCGCTCGCCTTTGGCGGAGGTCTGATCCTGAACCTCATGCCGTGTGTGTTTCCCGTCTTGTCGATCAAGGTCTTAAGCATTCTCGACCATTCCCAGGGCGACCGTAAAACGATTCAGCTCAGTGCGGCACTGTATACCGCCGGCGTGCTCGTCTCTTTTTGGGTTCTGGTGGCGGTTCTGCTGGTATTGCGCGCTGCGGGACGCAACCTCGGCTGGGGCTTCCAGTTGCAAGCTCCCGCCTTTGTTGCGTTCTTGATCTGTTTGCTGTTTGTGCTTGGTCTTAGTCTGATCGGAGCGTTCGAGATCGGCACATCGCTAATGAACACCGGCAGCGGCCTCACACAGCGCGGCAAATACTCGAGTTCATTCTTTACTGGCGTACTGGCAACTGTCGTCGCAACTCCTTGCACGGCGCCTTTGATGGGAGTCGCTGTTGGATTTGCTTTGAGCCAGTCGCCTGCAGTGTCCGTCCTGGTGTTTAGCGTGATGGCAATCGGCTTGGCATCTCCTTTCTTGCTCTTGTCTCTTTTTCCCGGCTTGACCCGCTTTCTACCGCGGCCCGGTGCCTGGATGGAAACACTCAAGCAAGCTATGGCGTTCCCTGTTTTCGCTACGGTCGTTTGGCTGCTGTGGGTCTTGGGGCAGCAAGTCGGAATCAATCAACTCTCTGTTCTGCTTTTCACGTTGCTGGTTCTGTCGATCGCGGGATGGATGGCCGGTCGCTGGCCGCAGAGCAGAAGCGCGCGCGCCGTCGCCGTGCTGCTTGGCTTGGCAGTGACGATTTACAGCTCGGTAACTTTGTCGCCGGTGAGAGCGGGTTCGATCTCGGGCGTGCAGACGGGAAGCGGCTTGAAGTGGGAAGCATTCTCGCCTGAGAAGCTGGAAAAGTATCGCGCCTCCGGCAAGCCTGTCCTCATCGATTTCACCGCGGCCTGGTGCCTGACGTGTCAGGTCAATGACCGCGTCGTATTTCATTCCCCAGAAGTCGAGCGGCACCTCAACAAGTCCGATATCGCGCTGCTTCGCGCAGACTGGACTTCGTACGATCCCACCATTACAAACTTGCTGGCCAAATTCGGTCGCAGCGGCATACCCTTCTATGTCGTCTACGGCGCTCAAACGAATGCAGCGCCTCTTATCCTGCCGGACGGCCTGCTAACGCCTTCAGGCTTTCTGGCCCATCTGCGCAAAGTAGACCTTTAATTCACAAAGCCGGCCTTCAGCAATTTTTCAGATAAAAGTCGTAATCTCGGGCGTCAGTCAACACGAGACTCGCCTTATGAGAATGAATAATCCATTACGCTCGCTTGGCCTTGCCCTGGCGCTTTCGCCTGCCCTGCTGCTCGCTCAAAACTATAAACAGTCGGGTTCGATCATGATTGGGGGAACCGGCGGGTGGGACTATCTGACAGCCGATAGTGAGAACCATCGTCTGTACGTCTCGCATGCAGGCGAGGTCGTCGTGATTGACACCAAAACTGAGAAGCCTGTGGGCAAAATCTCTGGCATGAGCCGCATTCATGGCATTGCGATCGCGAACGATTTACATACCGGCTTCATCAGCGATGGTGGGACAAACGAGGTAGTTCCGTTCGATCTGACGACGCTGAAACAACGAGAGAAGATCAAGGCCGGCACAAATCCAGACGGGATCGTCTATGATCCCGCATCCAAACGCGTCTTCGCCTTCAATGGGAGGAGCCAGGATGCAACGGCTATCAACGCCGAAACGGGCAAGGTGGATGGAACCATCGCCCTCGGCGGTAAACCTGAATTCCCGGTTGCCGATGGCAAGGGGAATGTCTACGACAACATCGAAGATAAGAACGAGATTGTGCAAATCGATTCCAAGAACCTGACCGTCAAAGCACACTGGTCGGTCGCGCCTTGCGAGTCGCCCTCGGGCCTTGCGTTCGATGCTGAAAACCGGCGGCTGTTCGCGGTGTGCGATGGCAAAAAGATGGCCGTCGTCGACGCTGATTCGGGGAAAGTCGTGGCAACGCCAGAGATCGGTGATGGACCCGATGCGGCCGGCTTCGATCCCGGCACTAAGCTCGCATTTTCTTCCAATGGCGACGGCACTCTGACCGTGATTTCGCAAAAGGGCAAGGATCAATACACGGTGGTCGAAAACGTTCCGACCGTCAAAGGTGCCCGCACTATGGCGCTCGATACCGAGACGCACAAGGTCTATCTGTCAAGCGCAGAATACGGCCCGGCTCCGGCTCCTACCGCGCAGAACGCGCGTCCCCGGCCTACAATCCTTCCGAACACGTTCAAAGTTTTAGTGTTCAGCCAGTAACTCCGAGCGAAACGCCAGGCTCAATCCCGCGCTAGATAGTAGTGCACGGCCGGCGTCACGAGCAGGGATAAGATCATCGAGGCGGTAATGCCTCCGATTACCGAAACAGCCAGCGGCTGCAACATCTGAGAACCGGCGCCAATGGCGAGCGAAAGTGGGATCATCCCGGCCACCGTTGCGAGCGCCGTCATCATGATCGGGCGTAGCCGGCGTTCCCCCGCCTCGATCATCGCGTCTTTTGGTGACGATCCTTCCGCTCGAAATTTCTGGTCGGCGTCAAGCAACAGAATGCCATTCTTGGCGACGATTCCGATCACCATGATCAGGCCCATGAAGGACGAGATATTGAAGGTGATCCGCGTGACGAAGAGCGCGAAGAAAACGCCAGACGTCGAAAGCAGCGCCGAGGAAAGAATCGCAATCGGCGCAGCGAATCCGCCGAACTCAAGCAGCAGCACTGTGAACACAAGCACCACCGCGGCGGCCAACACAAACAGCAGATCGTGAAACGACTGTTGCTGCTGCTCATACAACCCTCCGTAGACGACGCGAATCGCGGAAGGAATGTGTAGCCCCGACAGTTTCTGCTGAACCAATCTGATTCCCGTTCCCAGGCTCACTCCTTCGAATCGGCCCGTCACCGCCACATCGCGCTGCAGGTTTTCGCGGCGGATCTCGACCTGCCCGGGATCGTTTTTGATCGTCGCTAACGTGCCGAGAGTCGCCACTTTACCGGTTGAGCTCACAAGCAGCGTGTTCTGAATGGCATCTAAGGAAGCGCGCGAACTCGCCGGAAAAGTCACACGCAGCGTGTACGGGCGATTGTTCACCACAACCGGCACCGGCGCCGGCTCTCCCTGAAAAATCGCGCTTGCATCAAGCTCGATCTCCTGCGGCGTGAATCCGGCCCGAGCCGCGATGCCTTGATCGACCGTGAACGTAATGGCCGGCCCACTGATCGTATCTTCGATCCCGTTCTTGACGTCTTTGACACTGGAGATAGTCTTAATGGCATCACCTATTTTTGGCGCCCACGTTTTGAGGAGGTCGAAATTTTCGGAGAACAGTTTAATCTCGATCGGATTCGGCGAGCTTGTCAGATCACCGATCATATCTTCGAGCACCTGGTGGAAGTCGAGATCCAGTTGCGGATACTGCTCATTGATCTTTTCGCGAGCTTCCGAAATCACTTCTTCCACCCCGCGGCGGTGACCGGATTTGAGCAGCACCGAAAAATCTCCCGTGTTCGCCTCCGTCACCGCGGCCAGCCCCAGCTGCAACCCCGTTCGGCGCGAGGTGCTTTGAACATCCGGCATGCTGTGCAGCATTTTGTCCACTCCCACCAGAACGCGGTTCGTGTCGGCGAGCGATGCACCTGCCGGCATCAGGTAATCAAGAATGAATCCTCCCTCGTCCATGGCGGGCAGCAGATCCGATCCAAGCGAGCGGTAGCACAAAACGGAAACGGCAATCAGCCCGAGAGATCCTACGGCTAGCCAGAGTGGATGCGCCAAAGTGGTCTTCATGGCGCGTTCGTATAGACGTGTCAGCGATCCCATTACGCCCTTCGTTGCAACCTCATGCTGCGCTGGCACCCGATTCATGTTTGAGGAAGACCCGTGCGATCTCAGGAGTATGTGGCTCAGCGTCGGCGTCCAGGTTAGTGCGAGAGCCAGCGAGGTGAGCAGCGCTACACCTACCGTAATCGCCAACGCCCGGAAGAACGTACCAGTGACGCCCGTGATGGTCACGAGTGGTAAGAACACCACAATCGGTGTAATTGTCGAGCCGACCAGCGGCACGCGGATCTCGCGAATCGCCTTCCGAATGGCTTCTGAACGCGTCTCTCCTGTTTCGCGATGGAGAACGATGTTCTCGACGACTACAATGGCATCATCGATCACCAGACCCACCGCAGCGGCGAGACCACCGAGCGTCATCAAGTTGAAGCTCTGTCCGATCAGTCGCAGGACGATGAACGTGACAGCCATCGTCACGGGAATAACCAGCCCCGCGACGATAGAGGTTCCCCAATCGCGAAGGAAAAGCACGAGAATGATGGCCGCGAGCAGCACCCCAATTAAAATCGCGTCGCGCACGCTTTTCATCGACGCGCTCACGATCTCTGACTGATCGTAGAAAGGCTCGAGCGTGATGCCGCTCGGCAGTAAATGCCGGAGATTGTCGATCGCCTGATGTACTTCGTTGGCAACAGCAACGGTGTTGCTGTCGGGCTGCCGGTTAACGTTCAGCAAAACAGCGGGCTTCTGGTTGGCAGTAACGATCGTATAAACGGGTTTCACTGACGGACCAACGGAGGCCACATCTCGTATCTTGATCGGCGATCCGCTTGTGGTCGTTTTAGCGACAATGTCTCCGATTTCCGCCGGATTATGCACCTGACCGCTTACCAGCCCAAGCACCAGTTGATGGTTATGCTCCACCAAACCTGGCGAATCGATCAAGTTACTCTTGGCGATCGCATCCAGCAGATTCGGCACCGTGATCTGTGATTCCACCAGCTTCGCTGGATCCGGTTCCACCTGAAACTCCGGCTCCTGTCCTCCCTGCACAATCACAGTCGAAACACCGTTCAAACGATTCAGTTGTGGTTTAACGGTGTAGGTCGCAAGTTGCCAGAGCTTCGTCTGCGGTACAGTTTTCGAAGTCATGCTGTAACCCATGATCGGGAACGCAGCGAACGTCAGCCGCTGCGTGTTAAGGCTCGCGGTCGAAGGGAGCGTCGCTTGCACTCTTGCGAGCGCTGCATTCACGTTCTGCAGCGTCTGAAACATGTCGACTTTCCAATTGAAGAAGAGATCGACTTCCGCTGAACCGCGGCTGGTGATTGACCGGACCGAATCAAGCCCGGGAACCGAGTTGACGGCTTCCTCGACCGGGCGTGTCACGACAACTTGCATCTGATCGATCGGCATTACGCCGTTATCGATTCCGATTACGATGCGGGGGAAATTAGTAGACGGAAAAACTGCAATTGGAATCGTCAATGCCAGGTATACGCCGAGCAGCGCCAACGCAACGATGATGAAGATAATCGACTTGAGGAAACGCGCAGTCCAGTGAGCTGAGAGTTCTTCGGTCTCGGGCGAAGTGCCGACCGGTGTCATCACGCTCATTGATTCGCGTCTCCGCCTTTTTCATCGGATCCCGCTTCGGGCTTTGAGATTTGAATTTTTACTTTGTCGTCGAGCCCGAGCGCTCCCTGCGTAATGACCTGCTCGCCCGGTTTGACTCCGGTCAAAATCTGGACGTTGTCACCCGAGCGCACGCCTACCTTCACCGGGCGCTCATGTGAAAGCCCATCGGAGCCCGCGATCATGACCTTGTCACCGCCTTCATCGGAGGAAAGCAAGGCCGAAGCCGGAATGACGATCGCGTCCGGGATCTCACCCGCGTCCATCGAAATCTGCGCGGTAGAGCCGAGCTTCAAGCGCTCACCGGGATTCGGCGCTTCGACCCATACCTGAACGGTCGTTGTGTTCGGATCGACGGCCGGGCTGACCACCGTCACCTTCCCCTTCAACTCTGCGCCGGCTCCCGTAATCGTGGCCGGCCTACCGACCGCCAGCACCGCGGCCTCACCTACTGGAATGCTCGCGCGCGCCACCACCCGCGACAGATCGACAATCGAGAGCAATGCGGAGCCGCTTGTCGCCATCTCGCCAACGTTAACCGGCCGATCCGAGACAACGCCAGACATCGGGCTGCGTACCTCCGCGTACGAAGCCTGCGCTTGCGAACTCTCAAGATGCGCCTTCGAAGCGGCCGCCTGTGCCTGAGCACTCTTCAGCTGCTCCGGCCTGCCAACTGTTTCGAGAGAGGTGAGATGCTGCTGCGCCGTTTCGAATTGACTCTGCGCCGCCACCATCGCCACCTTCGCGTCATCCACTAGCTTCTGCGCCAGCGCACCCTGCCGGAAAAGCGATTGGCGGTTGTCATAAAGTCGCCGCGCTGCGTCATACCCTGCCCGAGCAGAGTCAACGTCGGCCTTGGACTTTTCGAGATCGTCCGGCATCGTCGCAGCCGCGGTGTTTTGATAGTTCGCCTCGGCCTGATCATAGAGCTGCTTGCTCTCTTGCGCGGCAGCCACCAGATCACGACTCTCCAGAACAGCAACCAGTTGCCCTTGGCGCACATGATCGCCGCGCTGGACGAGGAAGCGTGCAACCGGGGCGCTGATCTTCGGCGTGATGTTCGCTTGCTTCAGCGGATACAAAACCGCCTCCGCCGTTACGAACGAGTGCATCCCCGCCCGCTCCGCAGCCGCCACTTGAACAGGCGTTACGGGAGCAGCCTCCTCTCCACCTGATGCTGCCGTTTTCGATTTAGAACAAGCCCCGATCAACAGCAACGAAATGAGCACAGCCTGTTGTAGTGGTCTCATGGCTGGGATTTTCCTGTCAGCGTTTGGAGATTTTCGAGCGCCACGCGGTACCTCACCAGCCCGTCGTCGTACGCCCCGCGCGCCAGGCTGGCTGTGGTTTGGGCATCGACTACTTCGAGCGTAGTCGCCTCCCCAGCTTTGTAGCGCAACACGGTAAGCCGCAAGCTTTCGGCCGATAGATCGGATGAGGAGTGCAGTGAGTCGACCTGCGCCAGCGCGGTCTCTGCTTCCCGGAAAGCATTGGCAAGATCGGCCTGCACCTGCTTCTGCGTGACCGTGAGATCTAGCTCTGCTTGGCTTTCGCGCAAAACCGCCTGTTTCACCCTGCTGCGGATCGAACCCCAGGTCCAGATGGGGATCGTGAGTGTCGCAGCCGCTGAGTACCCCAGATTTTGGCGGTACGGCACTAGATAATTTGGCAGCGTACTGCGACCGGATTCCTGTGTTGGATGCCCTGTGCGCGCGGCAAACTGGTTGGCATCGATTCCATAGTAAAAGTCCAGGCCCAACGAAGGGAGATAGGCGTATCGCGCTACGCTCACTCCCAAGCGAGCCTGCCTTAATGTTTCGCGAGTAGCCCGCAAATCCGGATTGCTCGCGGTCGCCTGCGCAACGAATCCGGGCTGCTCGGGCAAAGCGCCGATCTGAGCTAGATCATCCACTACCGAGTAATCGAGTTGCAAGCTGGGAAAAATAAGCACAGCCAGCCCAATCTTGGCCTTCTGTATAGCGAGCTCCCCATCCTGCAAGTCTCTCTGCCGCTGCTGCACTTGCAACTGCGCCTTAATCACATCGGAGTGCGCCGCTTCCCCGCCCTGTTCCTGCTTCTGCGTGATGTCCAGGAACTCGCGCGCTTCAGCCAGGCTTCGAGTCGCATTGTTCAGCTTTCGTTCCGCCGCGGCAATCGCGTAGTAGTTCTGGACAACGGTAGCCCGCAACCCACGCGACGCCACGTCCGATTTCGCTCGCGCGACCGCTTCAGCAGCTGCTGCCACCCGAATCTCGCCCCTTCGCACAAACGACAGGAGCTCTTCATGCACCACCGCCTGCTCGTTATAGACATGCACGCCGTCGTTAGCCACAAAGACTCCGGAGGGCGTACCGTTGCCTTCCGTGTAAATGAATTGATTTAAAGCGTTGAGTGATGGCAGAGTCGCCGCCCGTGCCTGCACTTTGTCCTCATGCGCGATCTGCGCCGCTATGTTGGCCGCCTGAATCTGCGTGCCATACTTCTCAGCGCGCGCCAGTGCGTCCGCCAGCGTGATCGTTAAGCCCGATGTCTGAGCAGACAACAACATAACCTGCGCTGCCGCAATAATAAGAACAGTGATGGTCTTGCTAAGCAAGGCGGGCGCTCCGGCTCATCGTTTCATTCCAACAAAGCATCCTGAAAAAATGCTGAAAGCAGCCTGCCCCTGGTCATCTTCGCGCGTTTTCGGCTTAGGCAGCCGAGATATCCGGACATGCACATTCTGACAGTCGAAGATGAACGGACCATGGCCGAGCTTCTGGCGTCGGCGCTAAGCGAAGAAGGTCATCTTGTCACCCTGGCCACAGACGGCCGGGAAGCTCTGAAGGCGGCCTCCAGCACCAGATTCGACCTGATCATCCTCGACCTGATGCTGCCCGGTAAGAGCGGTTTCGAAGTAGCGCGTCAGTTACGTCAAGCGCATGTACAAACGCCACTCCTCGTCCTGACCGCGCTTGACTCGCCCACCGACATTGTTCGCGCTCTGGACGAAGGAGCAGACGACTATCTCACCAAGCCGTTCTCACTCGAAGTCTTCCTCGCGCGCGTTCGTGCCGTGAGCCGCCGCGGCGACATCCCGCAGCCCATTCGCCTCCAAACCGGAGATCTCATCCTCAATACTTCCACTCGCGAAGTAACGCGCCTCGGCAGGCAGATCACACTCACTCCACGCGAATACAGCCTGCTCGAGCTGCTGATGCGCAACAAAGGTAGAGTTTTGTCGCGTTCCCGCATCGTCGAAGAAATCTGGGGGTTTAACTCGGAGATCGAGGAGAACACACTCGATGTCTTCATCCGCTTACTCCGCAACAAAATAGAGCTGCCGGAAATGCCCAAACTGATCCGCACTGTACGCGGGATCGGATACTCCATTCAGCCGAGCGAAACATGATCGAAAACCTGCCAGTGCGCGCCCGTTTAACTGTTTGGTACACCGCCGTGCTTTCCTTGGGACTCTTACTCTTTAGCCTCACGATCTGGCTCGTGTTGAGGCACCTGCTCTACGCAGATCTGAACACTGCTCTCACGAATCAGGCCCGTGGCTTCGAAGAGTACCTGCACATTGAGGAACGCGATCAGTTCACCGATCTGATCGGCGAAATGGATGAGTTCTCACGGTCGATGCCACAGGATCATCTGTTGGGCGTCTTTGATTCAGCCGGAGAAATACTTTACAGCAACAATCTAGCGGCAGCGGCGAGGTTCGCAGGCCCGCCTTCTACTGCCGGCTTCAACGGTCCACGCTCGTTTCACTGGAAGCACGAACATTTTCTTGCTTTGAGCCGTCCAGTGATGTTGAAACGCGGTCCGATCAGGGTTTTCTTCGCGATCTCATCGACTGCAACCGAGCGCGCCGTTTCACTCTTGGCATTCCTGTTAGCTCTCACCGTTCCGCTCTTTATTGTTTGCGCCGCGCTCAGCGGTTACTGGCTAAGTCGAAAGGCTCTCCTGCCCGTTGATCGAATCACTGAGCGCGCCCGCACAGTCGGGGTCGGGAATCTCTCCGAGCGGTTAGCCGTGCCACGCACTCGCGACGAACTGCAGCGGCTCACCGAAACCTGGAACGGCATGCTCGAGAGACTAGGCACTGCGGTATCAAGGATTTCGCGTTTCACCGCCGACGCGTCGCATGAGCTTCGCACGCCCGTCGCGATTGTTCGCCTCGCCGCCGAAAATGCCCTGCGCAAACCGCGCACCGAGGCCGAGTATCGTTCAGCCCTCGAACGCATCCAGCGCGAATCGGCCAACATGACTCACCTGATCGAAGACCTGCTATTTTTAGCGCGTGCCGATGTAGAGGAAACCACCGCACAAGCTGAGGTAATCGATCTCAATCCGTTGATTCAGGAAGCCTGCTTCGATGTCGGCCCGCTCGCATCGGCAAAAAATCTCGATCTCGCGCAGTACCTCCCGGATCAGCCAGTTCGCGTGTCCGGTAACATCTCTGACCTGAGAAGAATGCTGCTGATCTTGCTGGACAATGCGATTAAGTACACTCCGCCGGCTGGCCGCGTCTCGATACGGCTGGTACACGATGACTCACAAGCGATCTTAAGCGTGGAGGATTCCGGCATCGGCATACCGGAAGAAGCTAGAATGCGGGTCTTCCAAAGATTTTTTCGTGTCGATCCATCACGCAGCAAAGAATCGGGTGGGTATGGGTTGGGTCTGGCTATTGCACAAGCAATCGTACAGCGGCACAACGCCTCCATCGAGCTCGCATCGAAGCCGGCCGGCGGCTGTATCTTCTCGGTTTCGCTGCCGATAACTACTTAGTTCCCGCTCCAGGCGCATCGAGGATTGACTTTTGCGACCGTAACTGAAAAAATCTCGTTTCCCTGCCTGGTCTGCTATGCCAAAGACTCTCGATATCCTAATCGGCCTGTCAGTAGTCATGTTACTGATGAGCATGATCGTCACCGTCGCGACGCAATTCGTCACGGCAATGCTTAACAGCCGGGGCAAATGTTTGTCACGGGGCCTTGCCGAACTTTTGCGGCAAATCGATCCCAAAGTGCAGCCCGCTATGGCCAGGGAGATTGTGACCGGCGTTTTGTTGCATCCTTTGATTCGGGACGCAAACGGCCGGCTCGGGAGTGTCATTCATCGCGAAGAGTTAACGTCCCTCCTGCTTGAACTTGCCTCCGGCACCGGGCCACAGCCACTCCAGACAACTGCGAAACAAGCCCTGCAACAGGCACTCGTCTCAGCAGGAGCATGTAAACAGGGGTCACCCGCCGAGATCGAGGACCAGCTTCGAACAACCGTGACTAAGATCGACTCGTTCGCTTTGCAGCTCGAACTCAGCAACCCGGAACTAACCAATAACGCACGAGCTCGTGCCGCTATTCTACGTGTTGCGAGCAGCGGGGTCGTCGCGAAGATCAATCTCTGGTTCGACCAGACCATCGACCGCGTTTCTGATCGTTTTACGCGGCATGCTCGGATCGTGACTTTCTTTGCCAGTTTACTGCTCGCCGTGGCCATCCAGCTGGACACGGCAGCTCTCGTCAGCCGCTTATCAACCGACGACGCCGTGCGAACTTCGTTGATCACTCAGGCGCGGACTTTACGAGAGAACCACGGCGGTGGTGTACAGCTGAATGAGGGCGACCTGCCCAACTTACATGACTTGCTCACCAACAACCTGATAGGCGTTCCAGTCAGTTGGTCTGACTGGCGCAATCGCTGGTCCGCCGACAACGCAGTCATGAAGGCTCTTGGCATTCTGCTCTCTTCTGTTCTCCTCAGTCTCGGTGCACCTTTCTGGTACAACGCTCTGCAAAGCCTGCTTCGGCTGCGCTCGATCACTGCGGAGAAGGACGATGAACAGCGCCGCGAACGGCAGCTAGCCATCCCTGCGGCAACCGCAGCGGCAGCTCCGGCCATCGCAGCAGAGGACCGGGCATTGCCCAAGATGAGCGCTGCCATCAGGCGTTGGCCCGAACATAGCAATGATTGATCTGGAGTTTCGATTAATGTAGCTTGCTGCGCGACGCATACTTGTTCCAGACGCCGGCGTCGTACAGCATCTGAATGTAAATCCCACCGACGACCGAACGTGCTTGGAAACCGACTTGCTTGGCCGTCTTTGTGTCATACCAATCCGTAAGTGGAACCCTGCTCGCAGTCTCATTCGCAAACTTGTATCCAGGATCGAACAGCCCTTCGAATCCTTGTTCTGAGTTACTCAGCGAAGCGGTCCAGGCAAGCCAGTCCAGCTTTGTATAGTCGGCTCGATTGTCGAGCGGAAGGCCATACGCGTTCACATGGGACTTGTAAAACGCCAGCTCCTTCGCGATTACTTCCTTTGGAAACAGATTGAGTCCGAGTAAGTGATCCCAGACCAGGTTGTATTTCTGACTCCATGTTCCCGCGCTATCAAAGGCCAGCCGGAAATGATCGCCATCGTTGGCGAGACCCACCCAGCGCTTTGCGAAATCCTGCGCGGTACTTCTGTACTGAAGGGCAACGTCTTTCTGCCCGAGCGCGTCCGCCAGCTTGGCATAGGCGCCGAGCGCCAGAATCGCTTTGATGGACAAATTGGCGTTATGCGCCAAGTGTCCCGCGAAATCGTCGGTGCATAGCTGGTTTTCGGGATCTAGGCCCTTCTGCTTGAGAAACCCGGCCCACTTCGAAATGACGGGCCAGTATTTCTTGGCGAATTCTGCATTCCCGTCCACCTGCGCCGCGCCGGCAATCATGAGCAGCATGTTGCCGCTCTCCTCTACCGGCATTTGGTCTCGTTCGGAGGCTTCACCTGCACCGTACTGCTGACCGTTGGCCAGCGGATAACGGCCGAGATCATGTGGCGCAAAGGGAAAACGCCAGCGCGGCAGCCCCGCATACACAAGAATGGGCTCGAGCTGGGCCCTTAGAAGTGTCGTGTTAAATAGCAGGAAGAAGGGCGAGCTCGGGTACGTGACGTCGACCGTGTCGATGGAGCCGTTACTAAAATTTTCCTTCGAAAAGAACAGAGGAGTATTGTCGAAATCTGCGGTCAGTTTGTGAGCCGCCAGCGTTTGGCGATACGCCAGAGCACAAAGTTGCGCATACTCATCACCGCCGGCCTTTCTCAAATCCGCCATCAGTTCGGCATCGAATGACTTCGATTTCTCCTCAAGCGATTGGTAATCCTGAAGCGCCGCTCGCAAAAGCTCGTCGATGCCCATCCCATTCCGACGCCAATACGGCCGCAGACGTCGTTCGAAATAGGCAACTGAGTAAAGGTCATCGTAGGCAAGCACGAAAAAGTGCGAAACCGGGGTGGCTGTGACCATTCCGAAATCAAGCGAGTTCGCCAGCACCGGAAGTTCCTGCGCATACGGCTGATCGATCTGGAGGTCATCCGATGGTGGGACGCGGCCCGTCTTGCTGAACGAAGCGATAGCTTCGGGCCTGACCGTCGCCGCCTCAAAGCCGCCAGTAACGGGAGGAGCGACGAGGTACAAATAACCCCAATCGATTCTCAAATCGTCACCCGATTTTTGTAGGATCGGCTGCTGCTGGGTTCCCATGCGCAGCACCTGCAGGTTATCGATTCGATAACGTGACCACGCCACAGGCTCCTGCATTGAGTTCACCGCGACTTGCGCACTGGCATCGAAATAGACTTCTACCCGATGCCCGCCGGAGTCTGTCGACCGAATATTCCACGTCAGGTAAGTGACGGGCCGCGACAGCACATCTAAGTTGTCGGGCAATGCCGGCGTCAGGAATGTGAGCGTGAGCGCAATTCCGGCACCCTCAAACTGATATATCGTATGCGTGGGTAAAACTTCGCGCTTGGTTTCATTGAGAGCCGGAGCGCCTCGCGGATCTTTCCCCATCACGCGATAGATCTTCCCATCGACTCGCACCAACCCGCAAAGCGATTCCACTGTTCCGGTCCAATGCTTGGTCGGCTCGTCGGTCAAGTTATCGCTCATCGACCACAGACTAAAGTAGGGATCATGCGCCACCAGGGGCACAGCCGGCGGGCGTAAGTCGGCCGCGCTTAGAAGTAACGTACCGATTGAGGCAGTTACCATCAACTTACTCAATTTAGTGAGCGATATGGTTTTCATCATGATTACTGGAGTGTTAGTTCCCGGTACAGGGCCGACGCGTTTTGAGGAGTTACAAGCTGCGGCGTTGCGACATACTCTTTCTGCGGCTTGAAGCCGCTATCGCGCAACATCTCCAGCGCAATGTCTACTGCCTGGTTAACGCAAAGCGGATAGACGAACGTAGCTGCCAGGATACCGTCCATGACCTTCTTGATCCCGCCCGCCGGGCCGCCGAGCCCGTCCACGCCCACGAAAATCATCTGATTTTCGCGACCAAGCTCCTTAGCCGCTAAATACGCCCCCACAGCCATAGGATCGTTATGCCCATACACCACATCGATTGCCGGTTGTGCACGCAGCACCTCAGTCATTCGATCTTTGGCTTGCGCTTGAATCCAGTCAGCGACCGGATCGGCAACAACTTTGATCCCGGGATATTTGGAAAGTATCTCGGCCGCGCCCTTGTGCCGGCTCACGGCGCCTTCCACGCCAAGTAGACCCCGAATCTCGACCACGTTTCCCTTAGGCTGCCCGTACTTATGCGCGAGGTAATCTCTTATAAATTCGCCGGCCATGCGCCCGATTGCCACGTTGTCACTATGCACGTAAGTCGAATAGTACGGGCGAAGGATATCACGCTCCAGGCAGATCACTCGAATGTGTTCCTCTTGAGCGTCGCCCATTACTGCTGTAAGCGAGGCTCGCTCGTTCGGCGCGACAATTAGTAAATCCGGGCGCTCTCGTATGAACGTCTCCACTTGCGCAACTTGCCGGCTATTGTCCTGCCCGGCGTCGGCAATCACAAGTTGAACATCGCCCGCTTCGGCGAAACGCTTCACCATCAACGCATTCTGCGCCGCTCTGTAGGGCTCTGCGTTGTTGCATTGGCTAAACGCCACAACGTACTTTCGCTTGCCGTGCCGGATCTCGGGGTGTCGCGAGCAAGATATCAAGAATGCAATAAGCGTAAAAAGCAGCGCACCATTCCTCACGCCGCGCTTCTTCCCTGCTTCTGAACCGCGACCGCAACAATAATGATGAAAGCTTTGACCATCATCTCGATGTTGCTGTCAACATTTCTCAACCGCAGCATATTCGTGAGAATGCCAATCATCAGCGTTCCAATCACAGTCCCGATGATCGAGCCTCTGCCGCCTGAGAGACGGGTTCCACCGATCACCACCGCTGCGATTGCGTCGAGTTCGTAAGCAACTCCGGCGTTTGGATTGCCTTGATGATTTTCAGCCGCATATAACACGCCAGCCGCTGCAGAAAGCAAGCCGGAGAGCACGTAAACAATCACTTTTACTCGTTTGATTGGTAGACCCGCGTAGCGGGCCGCTCGTTCGTTGTCGCCGATCGCGCGAACGTGCCTGCCAAAGACAGTTCGGGTCAGAAGTAAAGAAAACATAACGGCGAGACCGAGGTAGCATGCGATGGTCAAAAGCTTGCCGCGGAAGATTTCGGCGAAGACAGAGGCCACGTCGTTTCCAAAACCAATGTCTGTGTTGGCGTTGTTCGAAGCCCACTTCGCCAAACCTCGAACGCCGATCATTCCGGCGAGCGTCACGACAAACGGCTGTACATCGAAGGCCGCGATGACCGCACCGGTTGCCGTTCCAACTAAAGCTCCCACAATAAGCGTGGCTGCGATCGCGAGAGTGATGACAAGCCCCGCATCAAGGCTCGGCTGCCAGCGCGTGAGAATCATAGCGACTACAGAGGTCGAAAGGGCAAGCACGCTTCCGACGCTTAAATCGATGCCGGCCGTCAATATGACGAATGTCATAGGAAGCGATATGATCCCCACTATCGCCACCTGTCGAAGGATGTCCGTCAAATTGCCGAACTCGAGGAAGATCCGCGACCCGTCGAACGCGATCGGGCTGATCAGTATTGCGAGCAGAAAAATGGTGACCAGTGCCCCAAGGCTCTGCAAGACATCGCGTCGCTCAGCCGAGACCGAAGCCAGCCTCGAAGAATAATGTTTCGCTAGTTCGGCCAGGTCACTCCTCCGGCATCGGCGGCCAGGCCGCTAGTCGCGAAGGCCAGAATTTCTTTGGGACTCGTTTCACCGGTAACGAGCGAGGCAGCAATTCGACCCTCACGCATAACCAGGATGCGGTGGCAGCAGCGGAACAGTTCCGGCAATTCCGAGCTGACAAAAATCACGCCTCTTCCCTCCTGCGAGAGCTTCTCAATGATCAGATAGATGTCTTCCTTAGCACTTACGTCGATGCCTCGCGTGGGGTCGTCAAGAAACAATACTTGCGGGTGGCCAAGCAAAGACCGCGCAGCCAGGATCTTTTGCTGATTGCCTCCGCTTAGGGTGCTGACGGGCGCACCGAGCGAACCGCTCCTGAATGCCAATTGCGAAAGGAGAGGCTGCAACGCGCGCTGCTCCCGGTCTGATTGGATGAGGCCGTGAAACGCAAATCTGCCCAGGTCTGAGATCGTCCCGTTCTCAAGCACGCTCATATCCATCATGAGACCTTCGAGCTTACGATCTTCCGGAAGCAGGCAGATCCCGAGTTTCCGCGCTTCTCCTACCGAGCGAGGCGCTACCTTCTCGTCATACAAAGTCATCACGCCGCACTGCCATTTCTCAAGACCCGCTAAAGCCACACCCAGCGAACTGCGCCCGGCGCCGACCAGCCCCGCGACCCCCAGCACCTCACCTTTCGCCAGCTCGAAAGTGACATCGACCAATTTGCGCGTAGTCAAGCCCGAAACCGAGAGAAGCCGCTCTGTGTTTGCAGGCGGCGTCTTGCGCTCGCTCGCCGTCCATGGTCGGCCGACCATCATGCCGATCAGCTCAGCACGTGTAGTCTCTTCGCGGACCTTTGTGCCGATCGTCTCACCGTCGCGCATCACCGTCATACGATCACAGATCCGAAACAACTCGTCCATCTTATGCGAGACATAAATGATCGATACACCCCGACCTTTCAGCTCGGCAATCAAGCGGAACAATCGCTCAACGGAATCGTGGAACAGCGAACTGGTGGGTTCATCCATAATGATCACGCGTGCCCGCATACTCAAGGCCCGCGCGATCATCACCAGTTGCTTGTCGCCGATATTCAGGCTCGACACACTCCGCTCGGGCTGGACATTCAAACCAGCCTCTTGCATGAAGCGCTCGGCGAAACGATGGAGGCGATTGAAATTCACGAGTGCGTGATCCGCAAGTTCTCGATTCCCGATTGCGACATTCTCTGCCACGCTGAGGCTGGGAAAAAGGTCCAGCTCCTGGTGAATGATGCTGATGCCTAACTGCTGCGCACGCAGCGGTCCATCGATCTTAACCGCATTACCTTCCCAGAAGATCTGGCCACTATCGGGTTGGAGCACACCCGCCATAATCTTCGCGAGAGTGCTTTTCCCTGCCCCGTTCTCGCCCATCAACGCGTGCACTTCGCCGCCAACAAGCGAGAACTCCGCCTCTCGCAGAGCCCGCACACCGCCGAAGCGCTTCGCAATCCTCGAAGCGCGTAACAGTTCAGCGGGCATTATTGCGCGCTGACCATCTTCTCCATTGCCTCTTTCATCTCTTCAGAAATGACGTCGCGAATATGCGTACCAAGAGTCCACTGATACCCGAATGGATCTACCAACGTTCCCGTGCGATCTCCATAGAACTGGTCCGTCACGGGGCGCTCGACGGTCGCACCGGCTTCGATAGCCCTCGCAAACGCTTGGTCCACCTCGTCGACATAGAACATGTAAGCCGAAGGCGATCCGCCCAGAGTCTCAGGGCTCTTATTACCAAACATCGGGTTGTCATCCCCCATCCTGAGACGCGAATCGCCGATTTGAATCTCGGTATGCGCAACGCCGGCGTTGGGCGTACTCAGCCTCATTATTTCTTTTGCCCCAAAAGCACGATCGTAAAACTTGATCGCTGCATGTGTACTTTTTTGGGTCAGATACGGTGTTACCGAGTGATAACCGTCCGGAATCGGATCTACCTTCGCCATTGCGGAATCCTCTATGGCCAATCTGGCAAGGCGATTGTATCGCGTCCGGCAACCTCTTCTCGTGCACGCTTCAACGCCCGATCAGCTGTCGAAAATCCGCAAGGGATCTGGTGTTCGCAACGTCTTCAGCAGTCAACCAGCCGCGGCGCGCCGTGATCACACCGAACATCATGTTGCGGAGATGCGCCGGCCGGTGAGCGTCGGTCGAGATGGTGAAACGGCAGCCGTGCCGTTTGGCAGATCGGACAAAGTGAGCCGGCAAATCGAGACGCTCCGGGCTAGCGTTTACTTCTAGGAACACGCCGCGCTCGGCTGCCTTCCGTGCCACTGCATCGAAGTCGAACGGATACGAATCGCGCTGGAGCAGCCGCCGGCCAGTGCCGTGGCCAAGCACCCGCAGGTTGGGAGACTCGAGCGCACGCAGCAACCGCTCGCTCATCTCCTCAGTCTGCAGGTCAAAGTAGCTGTGAACGCTACCGATCACCAGATCTAACTCCGCCAGCGCATCTTCAGCGATGTCCATGCTTCCGTCGCGCAGGATGTCGCATTCCAGTCCGGAAAATACCCGAAGTGGTAGACCCTCGCGATTCAGCTCGCGAACCACTTGCGCGAATTCCACAACACGCTCTTCATCCAAACCATTCGCCATGGCCAGCGCCTTCGAATGGTCGGTGATCGCGATGTACTCGTAGCCAAGGGCAGCGGCGGCATCGGCCATCTCGCGCAAAGTAGCCCTTCCATCCGTCGCGACCGTGTGCATGTGAAGGTCGCCCCGGATATCGGATTGCTCAACTAGTTTTGGAAGTGTTCCGTTCTGCGCAGCTTCCAGCTCACCCGAATTTTCTCGCAATTCGGGGGGCACCCACGCATAGCTAAGGCGTTCGTAGATCGCCGCTTCGTCCTCGCCCGCAACGCGTTCGTTTCCCTCAATCGTGAAAAGGCCATATTCGTTGAGCGTCAAGCCCTGTTTGATGGCATGGGTCCGCAGGACCACGTTGTGCTCCTTGCTGCCGGTGAAATACTGCATCGCAGCCCCGAAGCTTTCGTGCGGTAGTGCGCGCACATCCACTTGAATACGCTCCAAGCCGAAACTAACACTCGCTTTATTTGGACCTTGCCCCAGGACTTCCTGAGTTTTCGGATGCCGCACCAGATAATCAAGACTTTGCGCGGCAGCGGGCCCGGTTACGAGTAAATCCAGATCTCCAACGGTCTCGCGTCCGCGCCGCAGACTGCCGGCAGCTTCTACCTGCTCAATCCCCTCGATGCTGCGCAACTCGCCTGAAAGCTCCTCTGCTAAGTTACGTGCGAAGCTCAGCAGGAACCGTCCCGCACTCTTGCGATACGCCTCGATCGATCGCAATACTTTCTCTTCGAGCTTCGCGCCCATGCGCGGCAGAGCCCGGAGCTGCTGGCTTCGGCAAATGCGTTCGAGGTCATCGACCGATTTCACGCCGTGGTGTTCGTAGAGCAGCGCAATACTTTTCGGCCCTAAACCCTGGATCTTAAGTAATTCCAGGGCGGAGGCTGGGTACTTCTCGAGCAGCTGATCGCGCCGCTCAAACGAACCGCGCTGGCAGATCTCCGTGAGAACGAAGGCGAGTCCCTTGCCGATGCCCGGCAGTTCGGTTACTTTGCGGTCCGGATGGCAGACGATGTCTGTAACGCGCTCCGGATGACCTGCGATCGCCGCCGCCGCATTTCGGTAGCTGCGAATACGAAATCCATCGTCACCCGCAACTTCCATGAGATCCGCGGTTTCATGAAGCAGCCGCGCAATCTCCTTATTCTCCATTCCGGCTGTCTCGCCCCGCTATCGCCTGTGTCGCATGCCGCAAATCCGGCGAAGGCTCAACGTGGACCAGAACGTCAGCCACCCACGGAAGATCGCGTTTGATCGCGAACCGCACTTCCGTCGCGATGTCGTGCGATTTCTGCACCGTCATATCCGGCTCCACCTCGAGATGCAAGTCCACGTGATATTTCAAACCCGTCCGTCGCGCAAAACACTTCTCAATGCCGAGCGCTCCATTCACGGCAAGAGCAGAGCGGCGAATCTGCGTCATTTTCTTCGCTTCCGGCATGGTGTCAACCAACTGATCCACCGTTTGGCGCACCACACGTATCGAAAGAAAAATGATCAAGACTCCGATAACGATACTTCCCACGCGATCAGCAATGGTAAAGCGGTGAGGGTCCAGTAACGTCAACAGCACGGCAACAAGGGCGATGGACGTGGAGAGCAGATCGGTGATATCGTGCCAGGCGTCAGCCTCAAGTGCCACGCTCGCAATTTGCCTTCCAACGCGAAATTTAAAGTACGCGAGTCCGATCTTGAGTACAATCGACGCAAACAGCGGATACAGGACGTAGGAGGGCAGCGTACGCCCGCTCTCTTCGGATGTGCTGCCGTGCCACAAAATAGCCGACCCGGCGAGCAGCAGCATGGCGCCGACTGCGAGCGCTGAGAGCGTCTCGTAACGGCCATGTCCGTAGGGGTGATCGGCGTCGGCTGGCTTGCTTGCGAGCCACAGACCCAGATACACCATGATGGAGGAGAGGACGTCTCCGCTCCCTTCCAGACCGTCGGAGAGTACGGAAGCTGAACCGGCCCGAACGCCGACAAGAACTTTGAAGAACGCAAGGCTAAAGCCGACACTGACACTAATCAGCGCAACCAAACGCCCTAATGATTCTTCTTTGTCGAGAGTTGCAGCCGTGGTCGGCTCGGCAAGCATACTCCACCGAGGATAACGCGAAAGAGCCTATTGTCCGTTGTGGCCGACTCCGCCCGGAGTGTTGGGCGGTGCGGACTCGTTTGGATTATCGAGGTAGTCTTCAAATGGCTCAATCACGTACGGATCGGATCCCTCCGGGCGTTCGGCCTTACGCTGAAGTCGCTTAGCCATCTTTTCTTGCTGACGCTCTTTTCTTTCTTGTTCCTTTTGACGTTTTTTGAACGTTTGCGGGCCACGACCTGGCATGATTGCTCCTAGAAATTGAAAAAGGCTGCCTTACTCTGGAATCTGACGAAACCAAAATACCGGCAGCCAGATGCGGACTATCAGTTACGTACTATAACTTGTACCGATTTACCAGCGCGGGCCGCGGCCACGGCTGGAATCGCGTCCACCGCCGCCACCACCACTGCGCTTTGCACCAAAACCGCCGCCACCGCCGCCTGCCGGTTTCGGACGGGCTTCGTTCACGTTCATCGAGCGGCCGTAAAGTTCCGCGCCGTTCAGTTGAGAAATCGCGGTCTGAGCCGCGTTCGCATCGGTCATTTCGATGAACGCAAATCCGCGAGGTTGGCCAGTATCGCGATCCGTAACTACGTTTACACGTTCAACGCTTCCATAAGCTTCAAAAGCTGCTTGCAAGTCGGCTGAAGTTGCTTGATAACTGAGATTTCCGACAAAAATGTTTGTCAAAATAGGGGTCCTTTTAATGAATTATCTTTGTCAGACTGCTGGACAAACCAACTTGAGGAAGGAAGAACTAGCGGCCGGATAGCACTCGAATGAATTGCGGATGCGGGCAAAGACACTATTAGAGTACCAGGAAACTCCGGGAAAGGCTATCTGACGCTCGTCCCATTACCTTCAGAAGAGCCGGCACCTTCATCAAGGGCGATTAGGCGGTACCCTCAGTCTAGTTCTCAATGCGTGCCCGTCCATTAATTGCCGTTGTTTGCCTGATTTTCCTGACAGCTCTTGTCATCTGGCTCTATCGCCACAGAAACACCCCACCTCAGCCGTCCGCCCCGTCGGCTGCCGCCAGTGCTTCGTCGCCCAAAGCACCAAGTCCGTCCACCACTCCTTCCAATGCGCCGACGAACATCTATGCCCATAACCTGCTGCTGAGAAAGGGCCCGCAGTTCCGAATTTACGTACGTTGGCTGCGGGGACAAATGGCGCGGACTCATCCTAACGTCGATCCCTCTTTCGACGATCCTGACTCCTTCTTTCTGAAGATAGATGCAGGCGTGATTCGCGCCAACATCGGCGATCTCAACAACTACCTGAACGCCGCCACACTGGCCAACTCGCCCCTCAAGAACATTAGTTTCTCGGGCGACGGCAATCAAGTGAAACTACACGGCACGTTACACAAAGTGATCCCGCTCCCAATCGAGCTAACCGGGACAGTCTCCGCGCTGCCCGATGATCGGATACAAATGCACGTGACCAAACTGGATGTGCTGAAAATCCCGATCAAAGGCCTCCTTGGAGACTTCCACGTCAAGCTCTCCGACCTTTTTCATCCGGCCGGCATTCCGGGCATCCAGGTTACTGATAATGACATCTTTTTCGATCCCCAAACTCTGCTCCCGCCGCCGCATATTCGAGGTCACCTGACCCAGGTTCACATCGTGAATCCCGATCTCGAAGAAGTCTACGGCAATGCCGAAACCGATGTCACGCGAGTGGAACAATGGCGCAACTTTCTTCGCTTGCGGGACGGCACAATCGACTTCGGCAAATTGACCATGCATCACGTGGACCTTGTCATGGTCGATATCTCGAAGGATGCCTGGTTCGATCTTGACCTTAATAATTATCAGGACCAGCTCGTTAACGGCTATACCCGGATGACACCTCAGGCAGGCTTGCAGATCTTTATGCCCGACCTCGACCAGATTCCCCAAAAGGCCGCAAATCGCAACATCAGCATGGAGTGGATGAAAAACCGCAACGCCCCGCCGCCCCCCGATATTTACTCGAAGTAACTCTCGCCAGACAGAATCGCCGAAGCCCCGCATTTTATTCGAGGCTTCGGCGAAAGCGAATTACGATTGAGTGTTTCGCGCCGTACTACTTCTCACCGTTGATTGAGATATCGGCGCCCCACATCGTCCGCGTGTCAGATGTGATGCTTGCGCCCCACATCGAGCGGCTGTTCCAGATGGCTGCCGCGCCTGCATTAGTTTCGGCACCCCACATCGAGCGGTTGTCCCAGATGACTTCGTTCGAGTTCAGGACCGAAGCGCCCCACATCGATTGGGCTCCCCACATCGAACGCGCGCCCCACATTGATCGGTCGCTCCAGATTGAGGACGGATCGAAAGCCAGGGACACCAGGCTGGACGTTGAATCGAATTGGGCGACCGGCGACATAGCGGTACCGGCTGGAGGAGCCGTGTTTACCATCGCCATGGCTGCTCCGATATCGAGGTAACCAGCTCCCACCGTGAACAGATCGTAGTAGTCAACAAAGGTCTGACCTGTGGGGGCGTCTGTGACCGAGCTAGACTGCGGGAACGTCTTATACGCTGTCTGCATCAGGATCGCTTTGATTTGGTCCGGCGTAAGATTCGGGTTGGCTTGCAGCAGGTCAGCAGCAGCCGCACTCACCACAGGGGTCGCCATGCTGGTCCCGCTCAGGGTAAAGTAGTTCTTCGAAACCTTGCCCGCGCCTGCCGGGCCCACGTTCTGGTAGTAAGACTGGGTGACAATGTTTTGCGGGTTCCGTGTTACCAGGCTGCTGCTTGCAGCAAGTAATGAGACGACCAGATTGCCGGGCGCTACAAGGTCAGGCTTTGCTATGTGGTCGACCGCGGTGGGTCCTTTCGAGCTGTAGCTTGCGATGAGATCGTCCGTGCGGGTCGGGGTATTCTCGGTCTTCATCGCGCCTACCGTGATTACGTAGGGATCGTTCCCGGGCGCGTTGATCGTCCCATAGCCTTGTTCTCCGTATGTGTTATCCCTGCCATCGTTTCCGGCGGCGGCTACCACAACGATGCCGGCCTTCCACGCGGCCTCTACTGCCTGGCAGAGCGGATCCCTCGTGTAGCTCTCAAAAACCGGTCGGCCGACCGAAAGATTGATCACCCGGATGTTGTAGATGTTCTTCAGCGCGATTGCCGTATCGATTGCCAGGATGACGTTGCTGTCCATACCCTGGCCCGTCGAATCGAGCACCTTGAGGTCGATAATGTTCGCCCCGTAAGCAACACCTTTCAGCGTCCGCGTGCAGGTGTTGCAGATGGAAGACCAGCCGTTCGAAGCAATAATCCCCGCCACGTGATGGCCGTGACCGAATTGATCGGGCGCTGGCATAGTGTTCAGGAAGCGAGTGCCGACCGGCAGCGGCCCGTTGACATTCGCCAAAGCGGCAGAGACCGCGGAAGCTGCCGCCGGTTGGGTAAAGTCATAACTGAAAACGGGAGCTTTGGCGGTTCCGAGATTGGTATCAGGGTTAACGCCGCTGTCGATAACGGCAATTCCTACTCCCGCACCCGTGAAACCGCCACTCCAGGCAGCGCTGGCATTCACGGCCGCGACCGTATTATCTAAGTGCGCCTTCACCGGACGATCCGGCGACACAAACGCTACTTCGGGGTCGTTCGCTAAGGCCGCCAAAGCAGAGGCGGGAATCTTGTATAGACCGCCTTTCGCGCTATGCAGCCGCGTCTGTGTCTGACCGCCCAGCCATGCAATCTTCTGCTCGTGCTGAGTGCCGGGAGTATGTTTCCACTGCACGATCACCGGAATGCCACCATTTGGCGCATTCGCTTGTTTCAGTTCGGTGGCGAGTTTCGCGTTCGGCGGCGGCGCAGCCGAGCAGGCGATGGCCGCCGTAATAAACGTTGAAATCAGTCTCTTCACATGAGCTCCTAAAATTCTCATTGAGGCAATAGGCTTCGGCATATACCCGTAAGTTCCTCGCTCAGGATGCTCATCGGCAAACTATACGTACTTGATAAGGGTTCAGGGACAGAATCGGCTTTAGGATTTCTCCGACAACGAACGGCAAGAGCCGGTTCTAGCGGCCAAAGTCGATGAAGCCGTGCTCCGGGTCCGTGTTGAGCAGGGTGACGCGAATGCGATCGCCTACATCCACCCCGCTCTCGCCACACATGAGGCGACCTTCTATCGCCGGGTTCAAGGTGCGCACGAAAACGCCTTTCGGTGCAACGCCGGTGACAATCGCGTCGAAATTTTCACCTCGGCGATTTTGAAAAGCTACCGCCGCCACGCGCTTCCCCATCACACGCTCCACCTTGCGCGCCGCATCCTCTTTAAGGGTGCAATTCTGCGCAATATTAGTCAGCTGATCGTCCGAGTAAGGGGCCGTACTGCCGGCGAGGCAGGCTTTGATCAGGCGCTGGGTCACCAGGTCGGCGAACCGGCGATTCGGCGCCGTCGAGTGGGTGTAGTCCTGTGCGGCGAGTCCGAAGTGCCCTTGGTCAGACGAACCGGGTGTGGAGAGCACATACTCGCCCGGCCCGAGCAGCTTGATCACCGCGAGCGAAAGATCCGGATAGTGCGCGGGGTCCTTCACCTTTTGGTCCTGCAGGAACTGTGCCAGCGCCGCCGAATCCGGATTCTCAGGCAAAGTAGTCCCGTGACTCGCCGCAAGTTCCGCGATGCGTGGCCAGCGTTCAGGCGACTTCACCACCCGGCGAATGTTCGCAACGCCCTTCTCGGAGAGTGTGCGCGCCATCACCTCATTGGCTGCAATCATGAAGTCCTCAATCAGCTTGGTCGCCCGGTTCTTCGCGACGGTCGTTAGTTCCGTTACCGCCCCGTTCACCATCACCGGTTGCGTTTCGGTACGGTCAAAGTTCAACGCGCCTAGTTTCTGGCGCTGCGCACGTATACTCCGGGCCGCTTCGTCCTGTAAGCGGAGTTGCGCCGCCAGCTCAGCCGACGCCGCAATCAATGACGGAGCAGCCCCCGACGTCTCGAGCCACGGTCCGACCGTCTCATAAGCGAGCTGCGCCTGATTCTGCACGAGGGCGCGATAAATGTCAGAGGATACGATCGAGCCGTCCGCCGAGACAACCAGCTCTATCACCAGCGCCGCCCGGTCCTGCTTCTGATTTAGAGAGGTCAGATCGGTCGATAGCTCGATCGGCAGCATCGGAAAAATCTTCGCGGGCGTATAGACCGTCGTCGTCTCTGACGCTGCGTGAGCATCCAGCGCGGAATTCGCATGAACCACAGAATCCACATCCGCGACTCCGATGCGCACACGTATCCCGTCCGCTGTTCGCTCGGCCACTTCGATCTGATCGAGATCGCGCGAGCTTGCGTTGTCGATCGATGACCACAGAAGATTTCGTAGATCGCGTAGCCCGCTGTTAGCAGGTTTTGCAACCTGTTGGCGGGCCGCCGCTAGCTCCGCATCCGCACCGGCCGGAAAATCGGGATGGAATCCTTGCCGGATCATCTCGTCATGGGCGCTCGCCGCCAGATCGAAGCCTGTATATTGCACCAAGCGCAGGCTAACACGCGGAAAGCGTAAAATTTGGAAGGCATGATCTCTCTGGCGCTTCTCAGGCAACTCGGAGAATGCGTCGAACAAAGGCGCATCGCGGAAGGCATCGCGCTTCTCGAGAACGATCGCGATCGGTTCCGCGAAATCACTCCGGGCGAGCCCCATGCCGGCTTGGCATTGGGCTGCCTCGCGCAGTGGCTCGATGTCGGTTTTCAAGACGAAGGCATCCTGACTGATCTTCTGAAGCGTTTCGATTCCAATGCCCGCCCGGCTATTCCCCTTGCCGATTACGTCCACCTGCGGGTAGCCGAGGCGTTAGTCGCCATGCGCAGCGAAGAACTGCCGCTCGCACTCCGGCATCTCGACACCGTTCTGGTCCTGGCCGATGAAATTTCCGACGGCAAGATCGCCCTGATTGCCACCCTCTGGAAAGCGCGCTGCCTCCGTAAGGCCGGCGAATACAGCCAGGCGCTCGAAGCGACTCGCGAAGGCTTGACCCGCGCCGCCCATCTCCGCCTCTGGCCTATTCGCGCAGTAATGCAAACGCTCGAGAGTTGGATCCTATTCCAAAACGGCGAGTTGAAAGAAGCTGTGCGCATCCTGCAGGAGGCAGAGACAATCCTGCGCCCGACCGACGATTTCATCACGCTCGGCAACATCCAGTCTGCCTATGGCCGTATCGCTTTGCGGGAAGGTCGCTACGACCACGCGATGAAATACTTTGAAGCATCCATCGGCTTCTTCAAACAGCGCGGGTCGCTGGCAGGCTATCTTGCTCGATCGCTCACCAACATTGCGCAGGCGAAGCGCTTCCTCGCCCTGCAATTACGCCGCAGCATGGACGCGCGTTGGGAGCGGCAGCGACGCAACGGAGCTGCCGTGAGCCAGACCGATGGACACGGTAAGGCAGCCCAGCTCGAGAGAATGTACGCCCTGCTCGGCAGCGCCCAGCAGGATCTGGCCGAAGCCGACCGTATCTATAAAAGCATCCACAATCACCACGGCGCCGGCAATGCGGATGTCATTCTCGCGCAGATTCACCTCGATCTGGGAAACCTGGAGCAGGCCGAAGAGCGCGCTAGCGAAGCTTATACACTTGGCGCGACGAAAGCCGACCACTTGCTTATGTGCCGGGCCCGCATCGTTCAGACGTCAGTGGCTAACGCCCGTTTCGATGATGAAATCGGTGAAGGCGGCGATCCCAGCCGGTTCGCGCAGTTGGCACACGACTGCGCAAAACAGGCTATCGATCACGGCGAGCGCACGCAAAGCCGCCGGCTCCTGGCACAAGCGCATATCTCTCATGGCCTTACGCTTGTGAACGGCTTTTTCAATCAGACTGAGGCAGCGCGAGTCTGCTGCGATCGCGCCGAAGCTTTCTTAGAGTACGACCGGCATGACGCGCTCTGGCAGGAGATCGAGATCCTACGCGAACGCATCCTGCACGGTGGTCTCGAAGACCCGAACTTGCGAGCGTGGTCGCAGGGAGCGGTCGGCGACAAATCGTTACAACAAGTCGTCGGCCAATTCGAAGAGCTCTTGATTCGCAACGTTTGGGAGCAGGAAGGCCGCAAAGTAGCCCGAGTCGCGCAGCGTTTGGCCGTCTCGCCCAAAAAGGTCAGGCGTGTTTTAC
Organism: Terriglobia bacterium; assembly: GCA_963737005.1. Taxonomy (GTDB): domain Bacteria; phylum Acidobacteriota; class Terriglobia; order Bryobacterales; family Bryobacteraceae; genus Bog-105. The sequence goes on from CAVTRD010000003.1 coordinate 71,187, forward strand.
GACATCTCGGGATGATGGTCGAACAAACCTAAACCTGCAATTCAAAAGGCACACGCGCTATCGATTCCCAGGGACCGCCCAGATATCGCCAGAGCTGAACGCCGGTGGCATAAACGTCGGTAGGCTTGGATTGTACTTGCAGCGTTGCGATCAGGCCCTTCGCTTGGCTGCCCGTCACCTTATTTTGAACGGTGATGTGTGGCCGAAAACCCTGTTTGTCCTGCGGTGTGAGCCATTCCGAAAACGCGCGCACCAGTTCGGTATGAAGCGTCTTCAGTGCGCCGGACTCAATCGCGAAAGCTACCCCGCCTCCTAGATTTCGCAGTCCGCTGACGGTCATCGGAAAAGGCGTACGCTGGCGGCAGGCCTTTGCTAGTGTCTCTAGGATGCTATCCCGCTCTGCACCCGGCAAGCTATGGAAGAGGCTGATATGCGCCGGCACCAGATTCCGATCCGGGGGGAAATGCCGCGCCCGCAGATCGTCAAAGTACGTGAAAGAAGCCGTGTCCAGCTCTAGCGTCAGGACAAGCGGAGCAGTGTCGTTGATGGCGCAACCCTACTTCTTATGAAACTTACGCGAAATATCCGGCCAGAATTCTAGAAACACCGCGCCGCCTGCGCCTTCCGCTGTCACCGTGAAAGCGCGCTCGAACGTCAATGCGGCCCCGCGATCACTCGACGGATAGTAAAGATTCGAAATGCCGCCCGCCGCCAGATTACCTAATACGTTAGAGAAGTTCGGCTGCCAGTGCCCGCTATCGCCCCGGGCGCGAACGGTCGTCAGCAGGGCGTACACCAGACGGCTCTTCATCGTGCCCACTCCCTTGCGGAAATATCGTGGATCCTGGTGAAAGAGGACCGGGAAAACGGCATTACCGAGAATATCGCCATCAAACGTGTCAGCGTACGAGGCACCCCAGCGCTTGAAATAACCCTCCGCGCCTTGTCCGTAGCCCTGATAGTCGTCTTGCCACTGACTAATACCCGCATCGGCCCCGGCAATGATAAAGGTGACCGGATCGAGCGCTGACTTCAATGCCAATTGGAACTTTTGCTTCGGAGTCATGGCGACTGCGTCCGGAACATTGGACATATTGAAGCTCGGAAACACACCCAATACGCGCTGGTGTTCCTGACGCTTCAATTGCTCAGCGGCCAGCTCCGCGCGCGTCTTAGGTGCAGGAGCAAGCTGTCCCGGCTTTTGCGGGTTTTCCGGTATAGACCCCTGCTCGCCGACTTGCCCGAGCTGCGGCGCTGCTGCCGCTTCCAGTGCATCGACACCCAGCTCAGACGTCTGCGCAAATGCAGAGACCACGAGAAAAACAGGAGCTAATAGGAAAATTTTTAGGCGGAATGACTTAGAAAATTGCAAGACAGGCACTTACCGTAACCTTTAGCTTAACGTGGCGACTCCCCGAATACGGCTGGCAAGCATCCCGTCTTTGTGGACGAAACATATTGAGTCGGAGTTACGCTGCCCCTCGTATTCCTTTGCAGGAAGTAATGTGAACCTATTTGCGCCCACTTTGGCATTCCTCACATGCGCCTGGCTTACCCAAGCAGCCGACTCGACTCAGCCGTTGACGGCTGACGCCATTATGCAAGCCGTGGCCGCCAATCAGAATCGCGGGCAAGCAGAGCGGGCCCAATATCTCTATGACCAGCACGTTAAAGTGATTGTCCGGCGCACAAATGGCAAACTGGCCCGGGAAGAAACTACGGATCTGCTCGTCGTTCCCGGCCCGAAGGCCGTGACCAAAAAAGAACAATCGGTCAAAGGCCGCTACTGGAAGAAGAACCACTACCTCGATTTCACCGGAACACCTGTTCCCGATGCCGGAGGTATCGATTACAGTCTGGTCGACAGTTTCACGCACGATCTCACGAATGACGATTCGAAAGACGGATTAGCCAAAGATCTTTTCCCGCTCACTACCGAAGCGCAGAAAGACTTGCAGTTCGAACTGATCGGTGAGCAGGTCGTGCAGGGCCGCGCAGCCTACCGCGTTCGCTTCAGACCGAAGGACGCAAGCGACATCACCTGGGCCGGCGAGGCGCTCATCGATAAAGAAGAATTGCAGCCTGTTTCGGTCTATACGCGCCTGTCGCGCCGTCTTCCAATGCTAGTTCGCACGCTCCTCGGAACCGACTTACCCGGTCTCGGCTTCAGCACGCGTTACGAACGAGTGGGAAAAGATATCTGGTTTCCGGTCAGCTTCGGAACCGAGTTCCGTCTTCGCGCCGTCTTTTTCATCAACCGCGATATCAGCGTCTCCCTCGAAAACAGAAACTTCAAACGGACCGCGGCCGAGAGCACAATACAATATGCGTCGCAGCAGCCGAATGGAGAGGCCGGTCCGCGATGAAAAGAGGTTCTCGTGATTTGCCCCAGAACTGGTGTCCAACCATAAAGCGGTGCCCACCATTCCTCAGCAACTCGCCGCAGCCTGTCAGAGCAACGCCGAACGCCAGCGCTGGCTAGCGCAGTTGCCACACATACTCGCCGAGCTCCAGCAACGCTGGGCGCTCACCTTGGGCCAACCCTTCGAGGGCGAGGAAGTGAGCTGCGCCTGGGTGGCACCCGTGAAGCGCCAGAACGGCGCTCCCGCCATCTTGAAAGTCGGCATTCCGCACATGGAAGCGGAGGATGAGATCGAAGGTCTGCGCTTCTGGGCCGGCAACCCGACCGTCGAATTACTTGGGGCAGAAGAGTCCCTCAACGCCATGCTCCTGGAGCGCTGCCAGCCAGGTACCCACCTGCGCCACCTGCCGGAAGCAGAACAGGACTTCGTCATTGCCTCTTTGCTTCGCCGCTTATGGCGCCAGCCATCAACGCCCCACCACTTTCGTCCGCTCGCCGTCATGACTGCACATTGGGCTGTCGAAACCCAGGCGGGAGTTGAGCGCTGGCCCGATCGTGAACTGGTGTCCGAAGGTCTTAGGCTATTCGAGCAGTTGGCGGAGACCACCACGGCGAAGACGCTCCTGGCGACCGATCTCCACGCCGGCAACGTGCTACGCGCCCAGCGGGAGCGATGGCTCGTGATCGATCCCAAACCCTTCGTCGGCGATCCTGCATTCGACGCGACACAACACCTGCTGAACTGCTACGCCCGCCTCCGCGCAGAACCCGACCGCACCATACGCACCTTTGCCGATCTGCTCCAAATCGACCGCGAGCGCGTACGGCTCTGGACATTCGCCCGCGCTGCGCTGCAGTCCGGCAACGGCGGCCCAACGGATCGCTGGTCCGAACTGGCACAAGCTCTCAGGCCCTAGCACGGACCCCATCCCCCTGCCCCAAAACGCCGAATCATGATAGCTTCAAAACTGCAACGATTGCTATGCCATCCCTGACGATGCCGGCCCATTCTGTACCGCTCAGCACGAACAAGCATCTCCTGCGCTGGGTCGAGAAAATGGCCGACCTGACGAAGCCCTCCGCGATCCACTGGGTCGATGGTTCCGAAGAGGAGTACGAAGCTCTTTGCGCCGATATGGTGACCTCCGGCACCTTTACTAGACTCAACGAAACGCTCTGGCCCGGCTGCTTTCTCGCACGTTCGGATCCCAGTGATGTCGCCCGTGTCGAAGATCGCACGTTTATCTGCTCGCTCTCCAAAGAGAACGCGGGTCCGACCAACAACTGGGTCGATCCCTTTGAGATGCGGCGCAAACTCAAGTCTCTGTTCCGGGGCTCGATGCGCGGTCGAACCATGTACGTGCTTCCCTTCAGCATGGGCCCGCTCGATTCGCCCATGTCCCGCATCGGCGTCGAACTCACCGATTCTCCGTACGTGGTCGTCAACATGCGGATCATGGCGCGCATCGGCCTCCCCGTTTTCAAGGAAATCGACAAGGACATCGTGCGCGTGGTGCCCTGCATGCACAGCGTGGGTGCACCGCTCGCCCCCGGCGCGGCAGACGTCCCCTGGCCCTGTAATCGCGAAAAATACATCGTGCATTTTCCGGAAACGCGCGAGATCTGGTCCTACGGCTCGGGTTACGGAGGCAATGCGCTGCTCGGCAAGAAATGCTTTGCGCTACGGATTGCCTCAAACATCGCGCGTGACGAAGGCTGGATGGCGGAGCACATGCTGATCCTCGGCGTCGAAGATCCGCACGGTGAAAAGACGTATGTCGCGGCTGCTTTCCCCAGCGCGTGCGGCAAGACAAACTTCGCCATGATGATTCCGCCCGAAGGTTTTGAGGGCTGGAAAGTCTGGACGGTCGGGGACGACATCGCCTGGATCCGGCCCGATGAGACCGGCCATCTCCGCGCTATCAATCCCGAAGCAGGTTTCTTTGGTGTTGCGCCGGGAACCTCACCGAAGACCAATCCGAACGCAATCGCCGCGCTTTCACGCAATACAATCTTTACGAATGTCGCACTCACTCCCGAAGGCGGCGTCTGGTGGGAGGGACTGACTGACCAGCCGCCGGCCGAGTGCCTCGATTGGCGAGGCGCATCCTGGACACCGCAAATCGGCAAAGAAACCGGTCGCAAGGCCGCGCACCCGAATGCCCGCTTTACCGCACCGGCCGACCAGTGCCCCTGCATCGATCCCGCCTGGACCGATCCCGATGGCGTCCCCATTAGCGCGTTTATCTTCGGTGGCCGCCGCGCCAAAACCATCCCGCTCGTTTTCCAGGCATTTAACTGGAGCACGGGGGTTTACGTCGGCGCGACTATGGGTTCCGAAACCACCGCCGCCGCTGCCGGAGCCGTCGGTAACGTACGCCGCGACCCTATGGCGATGCTTCCCTTCTGCGGCTACCATATGGGCGATTACTTTCGACACTGGCTCCGCATGCAGCGCGAACTGAGCGCCACCCCAAAAATCTTCCATGTGAACTGGTTCCGCAAAGATGCCGAGGGTGAGTTCCTGTGGCCCGGTTTCAGCCAGAACATGCGAGTCCTTAAATGGATCGTCGACCGCGTGCACAGCCGCGCCGCGGGCAAAGAAACACCCATCGGCTGGATGCCGCGTTACCAGGACATCTTCTGGAATGGTCTCGAGTTCTCAAGCAGAAGGTTTGAGGAACTCCAGGAGTTCGACGCCGCGGCCTGGCGCGCCGAGGTCATCGGCCACGAGGAATTATTCATCAAGCTGCACGATCACCTACCGCCCGAAATGATCTACGAGCGCGAATTACTGATTTGCCGCTTGTGAGCAAGACTGTATGGCCGGAACCGCGCACACAGTTGACACGATTACCGCAGTGGACCGGGCGTTCGGATCGAGAGATGCGAATAGCCCTGTTCAAGTTCGCAGGTCAGAATGATTGGGCGAACAAACGAGCACATCTATGTTCGTTTTGATCGGCTGCGAAGGTGACGCAAGGCCCACTTAACACCTGTTCGGCGTCAGCAAAGTCCAAGCCGTGCTTGACAAAGTTGATGCGACTCTTCGCCCTATTCCATTCGTAGATCGTCTCGCACCGTAGTTACTTTTTTAACTACAAAGTCGTGAGGTGCGGGGAAGTGCGCCCATTTTCGAAAAAAACAGACTGAACTGGCTGAGATCTTTGCGTGGGGCGAACCTGTTAACAGAAACCAATCAAGAAGCTAGATTGGCGTCCCCAAGGGGATTCGAACCCCTGTTATCGCCGTGAAAGGGCGGTGTCCTAGGCCGGGCTAGACGATGGGGACGCGAGCGGGCGGGCACAACCTAATCTAACAGACCGGCCGCTTCGGGACCGTCCGCACCGCGTCTAAGCTAGAGCGTGTGAAGGTAGGCGAGCAGGTTCGCCTTCTCGTCCGCCGAAAGCATATCGCCGTAAGCCGGCATTCCGTTCCCGCCGTTGTTGATCTGCGCAGCACGTTCGCGTCATTCACTGGCTTGCCGCTCTTCAACGTCTTGTGCTTGAACAGCCCTTTGAGCGAGGGGCCCATCTTCTTCTCGTCGGTATCGACGTTGTGGCACACGCGCGCACTGCTCAAAAGTCTCTTTCCCTTTGGCCGCATCCCCTTTGCCGGCTGCCGTTTGGCCGGCCGCAAGCCCACACCAAGCGCCGCAAACAAATAGCAGACAACTGATGCGATGTGAATGACAGACGAATCATGTGCAATCTCCGCTGAGACGTTTATCGTTGCAACCGTTTACAGTCTACAACTTCAAGTCCATGCAGTTTGACTCGCAAAAGCTCAAAGATGATGATGAACCAGATTAACGATAGCGAAACTTAACCTCGCCGGAGCCGGTGCGCAAACGCTTTGCGCCCACCGCTCGTCTCGATCCAGCTGCGGGATAATAGTGACATCCGGTCAGCTGCCTCTGTCGCTGCAGCTTATCCACGCTTTACTGCGACCCTTTCACTATGCTCTGCCGAGCTCTTGCCTGCTTCTGATCTTGTCTTTGTCGCTCGCGGCCGAACGGCGCGTGTCCCCAACATGACCAGCCCCCGAAGGCCGGCAAAGTAGCGCTCTTCGCGGAGATCGATCTGAAGACCGGGCATGAAGGCCGCCGCCTGGACCGTGTTCCAGGGCACGCGCCCGGAGGCCGTCCCGGTCGAGATCATCGGGATCTGGGAGAACGCCTGGGGCCCACGCCAGGACATCATCGTGGCCAAGCTGACGGGAAACGCCGAGCGCACCAACGTCGCCGGCGGGATGAGCGGAAGTCCGGTCTATATCGACGGCAAACTGGTGGGCGCGATCTCGCTCCGCCTGAGCGTGTTTTCTCGCCGGATGCGATCTGCGGCATCACGCCGATCCGTTCAATGCTCGAGGTCAGCGATTTCGATAAGACGCGGCCGGCGATAGCCGGACACCCGATAAGATCAGACGTCGCCGAGACTCGCTGCCATTGCCCGGCGGGATTCTCGCAGCGCGTGAGGCGGCAGCGCATCCCACGGATCTCCCGAGGACGCGATGATGGCGCCCATCGCGACGCCGATCACGATGTCCGGGTTTTCCGAAGAGACCGTCCGTCAGTTCGCGCCCATTTTCAACCAACTCGGTTTGACTGTTTCGCAGGGCGGCGCGGGCGGCAAACTCGATTCGGCCAAGCCGGCGCCTGGCTGGGAATCTTCGATGCAGCCGGGCGAAAGCATTGCCGCGGTGCTGGTTTCGGGCGATATGACGATGACCGGCGGCGGCACCGTGACCTATAACGACGGCAAGCGCGTTCTGGCTTTCGGGCATCCGATGTTTAATCTCGGCCCGGTGGACATGCCGATCGCCAAGGACACCATCATCACCACGCTTGCTTCGTCCTATCAGCCGACCAAGATGGGCAACGCGACGGAAGTGGTGGGCGCGCTCCGGCAGGACCGCCACAGCGGGATTGAAGGCGAGCTCGGCGCCACCGCGCAGATGATTCCCGTCACGCTGCACGTGCGCTCGTATAACGCGACAATAGCGTCCGGAAGGCCAGCGATTTTCATTACAACGTTTTCGTGGACCAGAAATGGACGCCGTATCTGATGATGGCGACGCTCTTCAACTCGCTCTCCAATCTGAACGACTTTTCGGAAGAGGCGACCTATCGTCTGCATGGAGAGATGCAGGTGGGAGGGCAGCACCGCGTGGACCTCACCACCATGCAGGCGCCCGCCGAAACACCCATTCCGACGCCCATGCTGCTGGCCGGCTGGTGGGCGGAAAAGTTCAACCGCCTGTTCATCAATTCCGCTAAACTGCCGAAGCTTGACGCCGTGAACGTCACGGTGGATCTGCTGCCCGAGCGCCGGATCGCGCAGATCGAATCTGCCTGGATTGCGGACAACAAGGTGACGCCCGGGCTCGGAAGTGCCCGTCAAGGTGTTTCTGCGGCCGTATCGGGGTGAGCGCGTGGAACGGTCGAAGTGAAAATTCCGGCCGGTCTCGCGCGGGGTGAGCACCAGATCCTGTTCAGCGATGCCGACACGCTTAGCCGGTTCCAGAACATCGCAGGCTCATTGAACCGCATTGAGGACACTCCACAAACCGTGGCCATGCTCAATGAAGAGCGCAGCAACAGCCGGCTCTATGTGTCGCTGATCGAATCGCAGCCGACCGTGTACTCGGATGAGAAGGTACTGCCCAGTCTGCCGGCTTCGGTGTTGAATGTGATGCAGAGCGGGCGGGCGACGAACCACGAATTCGTCAGCTCTCCGGAGAGCGCGCACGAGCAGACTTTCGGTTCCACTGGATGAAGTGGTGACGGGCAACTACTCGCTCAAGATCTACGTCAACTGATGACTCCAAATGCTTACGGAATCATGAGAAACTTTTCGGCCCGCCAAGGGCTGCCGCTCTTTCTTGTTTTGCTTGCCGCCGGCTGCTTTCGCAGCCGTGCCTTGCCGCCGATACCCGCATCTGGGAACAGACGGACGAAGCGGATTTCGCGCGCGGCACGCGCAAAGACATCTCGATTCGCAGCGATGGCCGCGTAACATTTGCCCCGGAATTTAAAGAGCTCGACAGTACCAGCATGCCTTACCTTTGGGCGCTGGCGCAGGACTCGAAAGGGACAGTTTATTACGCCGGCGGAGCGCCCACCGGGGCAACCGCCAAGGTGTTTGCGCTGCCCCGGACGGTAAGCCGAAGGTGCTGGCTGAATTCGCGGGCTCGAAGTTCACGCGCTCGCGGTGGATCCGGAGATCGCGTCTACGCCGCCGTGTTGCCCGACGCCAAGATCTACCGCATCGATGCCGCCGGCAAGGCCGAGCTGTTCTTCGATCCCAAATGCAAATACATTTGGGCGATGGCGTTCGACAGATGCGGCAACTTGTTTGTCGCAACCGGCGACAGCGGCCTGATCTACAAAGTCACGCCGGACGGCAACGGCAAGAAGTTCCTCGACACACAGGAAACCCATGCGCGATCCATGATCATCGATGCATGCGGGCAATCTGATCGTCGGCACCGAGCCCGGCGGCTTGATCTTGCGCGTCACTCCGCCGGCCAAAGTTTCGTGCTCTATCAGGCAAACAAGCGGGAGGTCACCGCGGTGGCCGAGCATGAGGGTCTCATCTACGCTGCGGCGATCGGCAGTAAACCGGCGGGGCCTTTCCGTTTCGGGGGCTGCGCCGGTTTTGCCGGCCGCGCCGTCGGCTCCTGTCACTGCCACCGGCGCTCCGCGTTCCGGTGCGACGCCCCCGCTCGTCCGCCCCTGCCGTTGGCTATCTGAGCGCTTCGGTCAGCGGCGGGTCCGAGCTCTACCGCATCCAGAAAGACGGCTTTGCCGAGCGCATCTGGAGCTCGCCAACTGACTTGGTTTAGCTCTCGCTTTCGATGCAGGCGGCAAGCCCTTGCTCGCCACCGGCAACAAAGGCATCATTTACCGCGTGGATTCCGAGCAACTATCCACAGAGCTGTTGAACGCGCCACCGACTCAGGTGACTGCCTTCCTCAAGCAGCGCGGGCCCTATTTATGCGGTAACCGGCAATGTCGGCAACCTTTATTCGATCGGCCCCGCACTTGAAGTTAAAGGAACACTCGAAAGCGAAGTCCTCGATGCCAATGAGTTCGCCTATTGGGGTAAAGCGCATGTCACATCCACCAGCGCGGGGGAACGATCAGGCTGGAAACGCGAAGCGGCAATGTGAATAACCCGCAGAATAGCTGGAGCGCCTGGAGCAAAGTCGATTTGAGTGACCAGGGGGGCGCCGTCAAATCGCCGCCGGCGCGCTTTCTGCAATATCGCCTGACGCTCACTGCGGCTCGAGCAGAGGAGTCGCCCGAGCTCAGTCCGATCGACATTCCTTTCCTGCCCCGGAACATCGCGCCCCGCATTCAGCAGATCGAAATCGCGCCATTCAATTACCGGCAGCCCCCAGCAGCAATCGCTCGAGCGCAACGTCAATGCGTCCGGCTCGCCCACCACTTTGACGCTGCCGGCAGTGGGCCAGAGAAGGTCGAATGCCGCAACGCTCTCTCTCGAATCGGGCGGCAGCGCCACTTTGCAGTACAGCAAGGGATACGTCACCATGCGCTGGAGCGCGTCGGATGCCAACGGCGATTCACTGGTGTATCGAGTGGAGATTCGGCGGGAGAGGGCGCTCACTGGCAGCTGCTCAAAGACAAGCTGCCGGAGCGCTTCTATTCGTTTGACAGCGCGTGCATTTCCCGATGGGCAGTACATCTGCGCATTACTGCGAGCGATGCCCCGGGCAATACGCCGGCCAACGCCCTGAATTCGTCGCTCGAGAGCGATACCGTTCACCATCGACAACACCCCGCCCCAGATCATGGATGTCTCGGTGGTAAAGAGCGGCTAGCAATGAACAGTCACTTTCACGGCGCGAGACGCCCTGAGCTGGATTGACAAAGCCGAGTATTCGGTAAACGGCGGCGAGTGGGTGCTGCTCGAGCCGGACAATCGCGTCACCGATTCGCAGATGCTCAGTTTCAAGGTGAGCGGCAAAGAAGGCCAAACGCTGGCTGTCAGAGTGTTTGATGAGGATGACAACAGTATTGTGAAGCAAGTCCCGCTTCAGTAGGCGCTAGTCTTCCGGAAGTACTTCGGCCAGCTCGCATTCGAGCGCAGGATCCGAACAGCGCAGCTTCCCGTCCTCGATACGAACTGTGCCGCGTTCGGGCCTCACAATCCAGCCCTTTTGAGTAAGGATCGACCACCCAGATCGTTTGCACACTGAAAGCGAGCGCATCGTTCAGGCGCGTTTGAACGCGGTTCCAGCAATCCTCCAGCGACAGCACCTCGACCCATAGCAACGGCGGGGTTGAGTGATCTCATCGTTGTCGGCCGCCGGAACCAAGCAAAGATCAGGGATACGAACCCGCCGAGCCGCGACTTGCACGCGTTGCTCCGTCATGAGTTGGAATGAGTGCTTTGATTCACTCAGTACCAGCCAGGCGCCCAGAAGTGACTAGGAATCCGTCTACGAAGTCGCAATCTGGCTCGTACTCCGTGCTCATGTATTCGGCTAGAGAGACCGGCGCGGCGGCAGCAGACATGCTTTCAGCCTATCTTCTTTTCGTCTTGATCACGACGGGCGTACCGTCAAACCCGAACCGCTCCCGCAACCGATTAATCAGGAATCGTTCTTCGGAAAAATGTATGTTCGCCGCCTTATCGGTGAACACAATAAACGTAGGGGGACGGATTGAAGCTTGCGTCAAGTAGTAGATCCGTAATATCGCTTTCAAACTTCAGTGTTTCGACGAACCGATTCAACTCGCCCGTCGTAACCCGTTTCGAGGCCGACTCAAAGGCATGCCTGATAGTCGAAAAGATCCGCCGGATACCTTCTGCGTTTTTCGCCGAAGCAAACAGAACTGGCGCGTAATCCAGAAATTTCAGTTGGTCGCGGATCGCCTCCGTAAAGGCGCGTTTACTCTTTTCGCCCACTGCATCCCACTTGTTCACCACGATGATCACCGCGCGGCCTTCTTCGTGCGCGTAGCCGGCAATCGTCGCGTCGGAACCGACTACCCCTTCGGTGGCATCGATAATGATCAGCACAACATTCGCCATGCGGATGTTTCGCCGCGCCATCACCACCACAGCTTTTCCGTCATTTCGGTCGTCTTACCCTTACGTCGGATCCCCGCCGTGTCCACAAAACGGTACGTCGTGTTGCCTTCCGTCACCGATTCATCGACTGCATCACGCGTGGTTCCGGCTACCGGTGACACAATCGCCCGCTCCGCCCCAACCAGCGCATTCAGCATGGTCGATTTTCCAACGTTCGGCCGGCCGATGATCGCCACCTTAATGCGCCGCTGCGTGTCTTCGTTCTCGTCTTCCTCCTCAGCCGCCGCATCAGTTTTCGCGAAAGGCGCGGTCACATGCGCCAGTAAGTTCGTCCAGCCCTAGCCTGTGCTCGGCCGAAACCGCCACCGGATCGCCCAAACCAAGCGAATAAAACTCAGGCACCAGACTTTCGCGAACCGGCGCGTCAATCTTGTTCACCACCAACGTCAGCGGCTTGCCTAGCGGCCGCAGCAGTCTGGCCAGGTCGCGGTCCGATGCCGTAATCTCGGTCCGCCCGTCAATCACGAAGAGAATGTGTGAAGCAATCTCCAGGGCTACTTGCGCCTGCTTGAGGATCTCCGCTCGGGATCAGCGCGTCATCGTTCGGAACGATGCCGCCGGTATCGATCAGCCCGAAGCGCTTGCCGCGATAATCGGCTTCTCCATAGATACGGTCGCGCGTGATGCCGGGTTCGTCGCCCACAATCGACCGCCGATTGCCTAAAATCGCGTTGAATAGGGTTGATTTGCCGACATTCGGCCGTCCCACAATGACAACCGTCGGTAGTGGTTCGTCTGTCGTCATTTCGTTTACAGGGTCGCATAGCGCAGCACGTGAGACGATAAAAGAACCGAATGGAGACCGAAGTTTCAACGTCCGTCAAGACCTGTCCGCCTGGCGAATGATAAGCGCCGTCAATACGCGCAATATCGCCATCATTGCGCACGTCGACCATGGCAAAACAACGCTGGTCGATGCCATGCTTCGTCAGAGCGGCATCTTTCGCGCAAACGAAGCAGTCACCGATCGCGTGATGGATTCGAACGAACTCGAGCGCGAGCGCGGCATCACGATCCTCGCGAAAACAACAGGAGTTCGTTACCACGGCACCAAGATCAACATCGTCGATACTCCCGGCCACAGCGATTTCGGAGGTGAAGTCGAACGCGCTCTCAAGATTGTCGACGGCGTCATGCTGCTCGTCGATGCCAGCGAAGGTCCGCTGCCTCAAACGCGCTACGTGCTGATGAAAGCGCTCGAAGCCAAGCTTCCGCCGGTGCTCGTCATCAACAAGATCGATCGCCCGGACGCCCGCATCCAGGAAGTTCTGAACGAAGTCTACGATCTTTTCATCGATCTCGACGCAACCGAAGATCAGCTCGATTTTCCCGTGGTCTATACGAACGCAAAGCCGGCATCGCGAAGATGGACCCGGACGACCCAGCGAAAACTCTGCAGCCCCTCTTCGAGACCATCCTGAAACACATTCCCGCGCCGCAAGGGCGATCCCGAAGCGACTTTGCAGCTGCTCGTCGCCAATCTCGATTACAGCGATTATCTGGGCCGCCTCGCTATCGGCCGCGTCTTCAACGGCACTCTGCGTCTCGGTGACGAAGTCGGCATCGTCAAACTCGACGGCAGTCTCCAAAAGACCCGCATCACGAAGCTCTATTCCTTCGAAGGGCTGAAGCGGGTCGATGAGACCGTCGGCAGGCCCGGCGATGTTCTCGCTATCGCCGGCGTCGAGGGCATCACAATCGGCGAAACGGTCACCAGCGCCGAGACGCCCAAGCCGCTGCCGAACATCCAGATCGACGAGCCGACGATCGCCATGACGTTCACGGTCAATAACTCGCCCTTCGCCGGTCGCGAAGGCCAGTTCGTGACTTCGCGAAATCTGCGCGATCGCCTGGATAGGGAACTGCTGACGAATGTCTCGATTCGGGTCGAGGAAGCAGGCGGCCCGGATGCCTTCAAAGTGATGGGCCGCGGCGAACTGCAGCTCGCGATCCTGATCGAAATGATGCGTCGCGAAGGCTATGAACTGCAGGTCGGTAAGCCCGAGATCCTGACCCGCACAATCGATGGCAAACTGCATGAGCCGCTCGAACTACTCGTCATCGATTGCCCGGAAGAGTTCATCGGCGTCGTCATCGAAAAAATGGGTACCCGCAAAGGCAAGATGAACAAGATGATCAACCACGGTTCGGGTCGCGTGCGTCTTGAATTCCATGTTCCTTCTCGCGGGCTGATCGGCATCCGCAGCGAGATGCTGACCGATACCAAGGGAACGGCGATCATGAATTCGCTCTTCCACGGGTACATCGAATGGCAGGGCGACATCGAGATGCGTCCGACCGGCTCGCTCGTTTCCGACCGCGCTGGCATCGCCACCAGCTACGCAATCTACAATCTCCAGGAGCGCGGCGTCATCTTCATTTCGCCCCAGACCGAGGTTTATGAAGGCATGATCATTGGCGAAAATGCGCGCGACAGCGATCTTGACGTCAACATCGTCAAAGAAAAGAAGCTGACCAACATGCGCGCGTCCACCTCCGATGAAGCCATCCGCCTCGTTCCGCCGCGCAGTACTGAACCTTGAGCAGGCGATCGAATTTATCAAGGAGGACGAGCTTCGTGGAAGTGACCCCGAAGTCGATCCGGCTTCGCAAGAAAGTCTTGAAAGCGAATCAGCGCTAGTTCCAGTTCGATGCGTTCAGCCTGCAGAAATGTCGCTGGCGGGCTGCCGAAAGTTTCGGTCACGGCTTCCGCCGCCAGATATCCGCTGCGGACCGCGCCTTCCATGGTCGCCGGCCATCCGGAGCGCGTCCAGTCGCCTGCCAGAAAGAGATTGGGATAGCGGCGTCCGACTCAGCGGGACGATGCTCTTCGAGTTCCGGCGCGGCAGAGAACGTCGCGCGAATCTCTTTCACGACATGTGCGCGCTCGAGCTTGGCTTCGGCACGCGCGGGAAAGAACTCTTTCAGCTCCCGTGAGCGCCAGCTCGATCACTTCGTCGCGCGGCATCTGCGGTCAAGCTGCCGTGACGCGCTGACCACCAGTTGAATATGCCGTGCCTTCGCTCTTGTTGAACATCCACTGGATGGTGCGGTCGAGCAGAGTCGCATGCGGCAAGATCCGTGATCGGCCGATCAAACCATAGATGAATGCCCGGTGATCGGCGAATGCGTGAAACCGGAGAGATCAAGCGGCAGACCGGGCGCCATGGCGTCAACCCGCTCAAACGGAAGCGCCAGAACATAAGCGTCGGCTGTTTGACCGGAGCCATCCGTTCATAGTCACGGCTCGCACCGCCCGATCGCCCTCGACCGCAGTCTGCTGCACCGCCGCGCGATCGGGCAATCTCGCACGTCCGGATAGTCGCAACCAGGCTTCCTCCGAGTACAGCTCGCGCAAGCGGCACGGCCGGCATGCCCATCTCATACGAATCGGCTTTCGAGAGAAAGCCCAGATAGAAAACCTGCAGGCCATGCGAGGCCGCCATCCGGTCCAGTTCTTCGTTGATGGCGCTCACCAGCACCTGCCGCCAGAAGCGTTCGATGGCCCGCGGCGTCTGCCTCTTCTCGCGCAGCCAGTCGAGCATCGGTGATCTGTTCCAGGTCCGCCCGCTTGCCGTACTCGTACCTCACGCGCAAGCAGACCGCTCGCCACGACTGCATCTTGTCCGCCAGCGACAGAAACTTCAGCTTCGCGAACGACTCCGTGAAGTGCAGCGGCGCGGGAAGCAAGCCCGCTTCATCGACGGAAATCCGCCCGCCCGGTTCGATCCAGATAAAACTCGCGATGAAACTGAATCCGGTCGTCGACACCCAGCCGCCGGTAGAAGTCAATCAGATTCGTGCAGCAGCGCAGCAGAACGTGCTGGCAGTTGTCGATCGTCGTACTGCTGCTCGTCGGCGCCGTTGAGCGGATACGAGGTAGCTCGCCCGCCAAGAAACGGCCTTGCTTCGAACAACCGTAACATCCTGCCCGGCTGAGCCGAGCGCCACAGCCGTGGCCAAGCCCGCAAGTCCACCGCCGATGACCGCAACGCTCATCCTTCGTTAGACAAGCTCAGAAGCGCGCGGATGCGTGTAATTCGCGATCATGTTCTCAATCAACAGCAGCCCGCAATCCCGTTCCAGAGTCAGAATCGACTCGGGGTGAAACTGCACGGCTTCCATCGGCAGCTCGCGATGACGCACGCCCATGATGATTCCGTCTTCTGATTCCGCCGTGATGCAAGGCAGGCGGGCAGCGCTTCACGATTCGCATAGAGCGAGTGATAGCGGCCGACGCGAAAGGGCGAAGGGAGACCGTGCATAACGCTCGGGCCGTGATGAGTCACGAGCGAACCTTTGCCATGCATCGGATACTCGAGCACGTCCAAACGTACCGCCGAACGCTTCCACCATGCCTTGCAGTCCCAGGCAAACTCCAAAAGTCGGAACGCCGCGCTTGGCGAGTTCCTGCACCAGCGTGGGCACTCCGAAATCGGCAGGCCGCGCCGGACCCGGCGAGATCAGCACGATGTCTGGCTTCTCGCTCTCGATCATTTCAAGCGCCACATTCGAACGATAGGTTGAAACTTGTGCGCCAGTCTGCCGTGCATAATTCGCGAGCGTGTGAATGAAACAGTCGTCGTTATCGACCAGCAGCAAACGAACACCATCGCCGACTCGCGCGTATCTGATGCCGCGGCGCACCAGTCGCAAGCTCCGGATATAGTGCACGGAAAAAGTTCGTCGCTTTCAGCCGGCATTCTTTGTCCTCCGACCGCGGATCGGAATCGTAAAGCAGCGTTGCGCCCGCCGCGTATCGCGCTATCCCGTCTTTCAAATGCACTGTCCGAATCAGGATGCCCGGTATTGATGTCGCCATTCAGATTCACCATCCCCACCGCGCCGCCGTACCAGCCGCGAGCATTCTTCTCCAGATCTTCGATGGCCTGCGCCGCCGCTCTTCTTCGGCGCGCCAATGATGGTGACTGCCCACATGTGCGTCAGGAACGCGTCGAGCGAATCGAAGCCCTCCATCAGCGTGCCTTTGACATGATCGACCGTGTGAAACAGCCCCGCATACGACTTCGATCAACCGCCGCCCGATCACGCGCACCGATCCCGGCACACACACGCGCGACTTGTCGTTGCGGTCCACGTCACTGCACATCGTCAGCTCAGACTCTTCTTTCGCCGAATTCAGCAGCTCGCGAATGCTTTCGGCGTCCCGCAGCGGATCGCCCGACCGCCGCGCCGTTCCTGCAATCGGGCACGTCTCCACCCGATCGCCCTCCACCCGCACAAACATCTCCGGCGAGGCGCCGACCAGCTGCTCGTCGCCCATCTGCAGCAAGAATTCGTATGGACTTGGACTCGATTTCTGAATACGCTCGAAACAACTCCGATGGGCTGGCATCAAAGGGAGCGCTGAATGTCTGCCGTAGAACGACTTCGTAGTAGTTGCCCAGGCGCATGCCTTCCCGCACGGCTTCGACTTTCTCCATGTATTCTTCGGCCGCATGGTCAGAAGCAATCTCGGCGCGCTCCGTCGCGTGCATCGACCGGATGAACCTCTTTGGCGGCACGCGGCGAGGCCCTCGGTCGTACCAGTGCGGCCGCGAAAAATCGTACTGGAAACGCTCGATCACCTCCTTCTTGCGATCCATGAAGTAAATGTCGTCGCATAAAAACAGATGGAGCGTCTTTGCGTCTTCGCGCGGCAGCCGCAGCTTGATCGGATCGAACTGCAGCAGCAAATCGTAGCCGAAAGCGCCGAGCAAAACCAGCCGCGAGTCCTCGGCCGTCTCGAACTCGTCAACTAAAGCGCGCAAGAGTGAGAACGGTGATGGCTGTTTGCTGCGCTCTTCTTCCGGAAAATCGACCAGCTTAGCGAAGCCAGTGCGAGCTCGATTCGATGCGATGTCCGGAGTCGAACTCTGCCAGTGTGAGTGCCCCTCGAGCATCGGCAGCAGCAGCGCGAGCAGCACTCTCCTCGCTCATTCAATGCCTTCAGCGCAAGTGTCCGGTCCCGCCCCACAATCTCGAGAGGCGGGGCCACACTCGCCACATCCCACCGCGAATAGCGCTCCGGATACTCGTATCCCGAAGAAAGATAAACGCCGCGCTTGAGTCAAGTTGTCGCAGGATGTGCTTCAAACCCCGCGCATACGGCACCTTCGATCTGGTGCGAGCGACAGTAATTCCGTGGGGAGTGGTGTAAGACAACGTAGGCATCGAGCGGCCGGACCGATATCAACCAGGATACTAGCTGACACTCTGGCGCTTGTGTCAAGCTAGAGCGTATGGCGAGAGGCTGGGAGAGCAAGTCGGTCGAGTCCCAAATGGAAGCTGCCGAAGAGCGGGATCGGGTGGCTAAGAAGCTTCACTTAAGTAATGAGCAGATCGCCCTCGAGCGAGCCCGCGAGAGCTTGGAGCTCTCCCGCACCCGGGTATTGCAAGACATCCACGCCGCAACTAATCCCAAGTACCGCGAAGTTCTGGAAAAGTCGCTCGCTTTTCTTGACGCCAAGCTCGCCGAGTTCAATCCTTAGCAGACCAGATCTTCTCGCGTGACACTGACATCGCTCAGCCGGCCAAGCATAGCGAGCGCAATGTCTTCGGGCTGAAAAAATTCGTTCGCGATACTCTGCACCTGCTCGCGTGTTACCGCTTCGATGTTGTCCAGCATCTCGTCAAGCGACAAAAACCGGTCGAAATACAATTCCTGCCGGGCAAGGTTCGACATCCTGCTCGACGTCGATTCCAGGCTGAGCATCAGCGAACCTTTCAGATGGTCCTTTGCCCGCCGCAACTCATCCACGCCGATGAGCTCTTCTTTGAAGACCCGCATTTCGTCGACCACCGAGGTCACAACCTGCTTTGCCGTCTCTACACCCGTACCCGCGTAGACCGTAAAGCAGCCGGTATCGCTAAACAGATTCAGCTCCGAATAAACGGCATAAGCAAGGCCTTGCTTCTCACGAATATTCTGAAAGAGCCGTGAGCTCATCCCACCGCCCAGAACTGTATTCAGCATGTATAACGGAAATCTCGCTACGTGAGCCAGCGGATAAGCCGGCACCCCCATCGCGATATGTACCTGCTCCAGCGATTCCTTTTTCTTCAAGATAATCGGCGCATGCGGCTTCGGTACTACGCCTATCTCGGGCTTTTCGCGATTTGCCAGACCCGAGAACTTCTCTTGCACCAGGCGCACAATGGCACGGTGCTCCAGGTTGCCCGCAGCTGTAATTAAAATGTTCTTCGGCGAATAAACCCGCTCATAGAAATCGAGAAGCATCTCGCGCCCAAATTTCTTCACCGTGTCCTTCGTCCCGAGGATTGGTTTCCCTAAACCGTTCCCTTTCCAGAAATTGCTTATGAAAGTTTCGTGCAGCACAAACTCCGGCTGATCCGCTTCCATCTTTAATTCTTCTAGAATTACGCCCTTTTCTTTCTCGATGTCCTCTTCGCGAAAAAGCGGATTGAGCACTAAGTCGGAAAGAATGTCAAAGGCGAAAGGGAGGTGTTCATCCAGGGTTTTCGTGTTAAAACTGACGAGTTCTTTACTCGTAAATGCGTCCAGCCCGCCACCTACCGAATCCACCGCTCGCGCAATATCCTCGCTCGACCGGTTCTTCGTACCTTTGAACAGCATGTGCTCAATAAAATGCGATATTCCGTTCTCGGCGCCCTGTTCTATACGTGACCCGCTGCCAATCCAAATCCCCAGCGAAACGGATCGTACGTGCGGCATGGCTTCCGTCACCACACGGATTCCATTGGGTAATGTCGCCCGTTCGATTTCGCGAACATGAGGAGATACGGCAACCATAAGATTAAGGCCTTTCAGCAGACAGGAAGATACACTAAAACAGAATGCTGCAACAACTTAAGGGCGGGGCGCTGGTCGGGATGGATCTTGCCGATCTGAAGGTCTTACTCGGCCCAAAGCAAGCCAGCTTCCGGGCCCGACAGCTGTTTGACGCGCTGTATAAACGACGTGTAGATAATCTGTCGGACGTTACTAACTTACCACAGGATATTCGGGGCGAATTAGCTGAAAATCACCCCGTCGGCCTGCCTGAGCTTGAGCATCGTTATGATTCCCGTGACGGAACCCGTCGTTTCCTTCTCCGACTTTCGGACGATCGAACGGTAGAAGCTGTTTTGATGCCGGAACAGAACCGCGATACCATCTGTATCTCGAGTCAGGTCGGCTGCCCGGTAGATTGCCGCTTTTGCCTCACCGCGCTGATGGGCCTGGAACGGAATCTTACGGCGGGTGAGATCGTAGGCCAAATTCTTTTCATCGCTCGCCAGAACAATCTAGAGATCACGGGCAACTGCGTGAACGTGGTCATGATGGGTATGGGCGAGCCGCTGCTCAATCTCGAGAACGTTCTCAAGGCGACTCGCCTCCTGACGGATCCCACCGGAATCGGGCTCTCGGAAAAGCGCATCACGCTCTCCACATCCGGCATCGTTCCAAAAATTGAAGAACTCGGCCGCGCTGCGGTTCGTCCCAAACTTGCTATTTCGCTCAACGCCTCGAACGAGGAACAGCGTCGCGAGCTGATGCCCATCACACGCAAGTACCATCTGGCTGACTTGATGAAGGCGTGTCGAGCGTATCCGTTAAGGGCCTGGGAGAAACTTACCTTTGAGTACGTCCTACTGCGGGGTATCAATGACTCGGATAACGATGCAAAGCGAGTTGTGCGCCTGCTCGCTCATCTCAACTGCAAAGTGAATCTGATCGCGTTAAATCCCGGACCTGGCATCCCGTTCGAAACACCTGACCCCGAACGCGTCGCCAGCTTTCAGCAGATTGTCCGTCGCGCCTTTCCTTGTTTTATTCGCAAACCGCGCGGCCTCGATATCTTCGCCGCGTGCGGACAGCTGAAGCGTGTTGCTTCGGACCTCGTTTCCATTGACGAGCAAGCTATATCCCCGGCTTAAGATACACGACTTGATTGCGTCGTAAATCCGCACGGATTTAGCGTCGCCCTTAGCTTCGTGTAACCTCGCAATCAGAGCAGACGTTATCACAGCAACACTCCGTGCACATGGCGCATCTGAATATTGACCTCACGTCCGCGATCTGAGCACAAATTTGTCTAATCTCCTCCACCATCTCCTCCGCTTCCTGTTTCATTTAGGTTATTTTGGCCCGTTTGTACTCGGTATTTTTGATTCGTCGTTCCTCTTTTTGCCTTTCGGCAACGATCTCCTGGTACTTGCGCTCACAGCGCGTCATCACCAGGGATATCTGCTGTACGTACTTTCAGCGGCGTGCGGCTCAAGTGTCGGCGTCCTGTTGCTCGATCTGCTCGCTCGAAAATTGGGCGAAGGTGGCGTAACGAAGGTCGTCGGCCAAAAACGCTTCGAGTATCTGAAGCGCAAGGTCAGCGAGCATGGCGCGAAAGCTTTAATAGTCGGCTGCCTCGCCCCACCCCCGTTTCCTTTCACCATGGCTGTGGCCGTGAACAGCGCGCTCGGCTACCCACGCAAACGTCTCATGATCATCGTTGGGCTTACCCGGGCCGTCCGCTTCCTGATCCTCGGGGCGCTTGCCATCAAATACGGTCACTCCATCATTCACATATTGAACTCCGAGGGTTTCAAGATATTCATGTACTGCTTCACCGCCTTATGCCTCATCGGCAGCGTACTCTCGGTCGTGAATTGGGTGCGCAAGAGCCGTCCCCGCCGCGCTGTCTCTCCGGCCGGCCAACCCGCTTGAGGGGCACTTCAAGTAGGGTCCCTTCGTGCGCTGCACCGTCTGCTGTAATTGGTAATTGAGTCGTCTTGCTAAAGCTTTCATCAGCTCCAGGAGTCTATTATGTGGATCGTTCGCCTTGCACTGCGGCGACCGTACACCTTCGTCGTTCTCTCGTTGATGCTTTTCATCCTCGCGCCCGTGGTTATCTCGCGGACGCCGACCGATATCTTCCCTAATATCGATATACCGGTCGTTAGCATTGTCTGGCAGTACACGGGCATGTCCGCGCAGGACCTCTCGGAGCGGATCGTCTATATCACCGAGCGCGCCCTCACCACCACCGTCAACAACATCGAGCACATCGAATCGCAGTCCATGAACGGCATCGGCGTGGTCAAGATTTTCTTTCAGCCGCATGTCGATATCAGCACCGCCATCGCTCAGGTCACCGCCATCTCGCAGACTCAGCTGAAGCAGTTGCCCCAGGGAACCACGCCGCCGCTTATCATCGTCTACAACGCGTCGACCGTTCCCATTTTGCAGCTCGCTGTCTCAGGGCGAGGAGTCAGTGAGCAGCAGCTCTACGATCTCGGCTCAAATTTCATCCGGCCGCAGCTCGTCACAGTTCCCGGCACCGCCATTCCTAACCTGTACGGCGGCAAACAGCGCCAGATACAAGTCGATCTCAATACCCAGGCGCTTCAATCGAAAGGTCTCGGTCCCTCCGATGTCGTCGATGCCATAAGCAATCAAAATCTCATCCTGCCCGGCGGGACGTCGAAGATCGGGCCGCTCGAATATGACGTCGAAATGAACGGCAGTCCCACCACAGTCGCCCAACTGAACGATCTCCCGATCAAATCTCAGAACGGAGCGACGATTTATGTACGCGATGTCGCTCATGTACGCGACGGCTACCCGCCCCAAACCAACGTCGTACGCTCCGATGGTGTCCGCGGCGCACTCATGTCGATCCTGAAGTCAGGCAACCAGTCGACCATCGACATCGTCGCGGGCGTACGCGCCCTGCTGCCCTCTGTGCTCGCTTCCTTGCCGCCCGAACTGCGCGTTAAACCCGTTGCGGATCAGTCGGTGTTCGTGCGCGCTTCCATCAGCGGAGTCGTCCGGGAGGCTCTCATCGCCGCCTGTCTCACAGCCTTCATGATCCTGGTATTCCTCGGCAGCTGGCGCAGCACTCTAATCATCGCGGTTTCGATCCCGCTCTCGATCCTTTGCTCACTCTTCATGCTCAGTGCGCTCGGCGAAACCATCAACATCATGACCCTCGGCGGTCTTGCCTTGGCGGTCGGCATCCTGGTCGATGACGCCACCGTCGAGATCGAGAACATCAATCGCAATTTCGAAATGGGCAAAGAGATCGAGCAGGCCATTCTCGATGGCGCCGCGCAAATCGCGATCCCCGCCTTCGTCTCGACACTCAGTATCTGCATCGTCTTTGTTCCTATGTTCTTCCTCACGGGAGTGGCCCGTTATCTCTTTGTGCCTCTCGCGGAAGCCGTGTCGTTCGCCATGCTCGCCTCCTATGTCCTCTCGCGAACGATCGTTCCGACCCTCGCCAAATACCTGCTCCGGGGCCACACCCACCACGAGGCGGTTGCACACGCCAACAAGGGCAATCCCTTTGTCCGCATGCAATTAATGTTTGAAAACTCCTTCGAAAAAGTGCGCGCCCGCTACCGTTCCCTTCTCGAAACGTGCATCCACCATC
The DNA here is from genome assembly GCA_963737005.1 of Terriglobia bacterium. Lineage (GTDB taxonomy): Bacteria > Acidobacteriota > Terriglobia > Bryobacterales > Bryobacteraceae > Bog-105. Next base: position 94,064 of record CAVTRD010000003.1, read on the forward strand.
GAGGTATTTTTACAGTTTGCTTCTTTTCCCTTTGTCTGGCTTCGCTGATCGGCCTGCTGCCGTGGCTCGGGCAAGACTTTTTCCCTGCTATCGACGCCGGTCAATTCAAATTGCACGTACGCGCGCAAACCGGCACTCGCATTGAAGAGACCGCTAAGCTCTGCGATCGCATCGATGGGAGCATCCGCGCACTCATTCCGACCACCGAGATCTCGAACATACTCGACAACATCGGACTGCCGTACAGCGGCATCAATACGTCTTACAGCAACTCGGGCGCAATCGGCCCAGCTGATGCCGATATCCAAGTTTCGCTCGAACAGCATCACCGCCCAACCCTCGATTATGTCCGCCAGCTCCGTGCCCGGCTTCCGGAAGAGTTCCCGGGCACAACGTTTTACTTCCTCCCGTCCGACATGGTCACCCAGATCCTCAACTTCGGCATGCCCGCGCCTATCGACGTCCAGGTACTCGGACCCGATCTCGAAGGTAACCGGGCTTTCGCCGACCACCTCCTGCAAAGGGTGAAGTTCATCCCCGGCATCACTGATCTCCGCATCCAGCAACCCTTCAATCAACCGAAGCTTTTCGTCAACATCGATCGCACGAAATCACAACTCGTCGGCTACACCACTCGTGAGGTCGCCGGAAACATCCTTGTCGCCCTGAGCGGCAGCTTCCAAACTGCTCCCACCTTCTGGCTCAATCCGAAAAATGGCGTCAGCTACAACATCGCTACGCAGAGTCCCCAATACGAGATGGATTCACTTCAGGATCTGAGAAACATCCCTGTGACCGGCTCCGGCGCTGCTCCCCAGATCCTCAACAGCGTCGCGTCCATTCAGCGCGGGCAGGGTCTGGGCACCGTCACGCATTACAACATCGCCCCGGCCATCGACATTTTCGGTTCAGTCGACGGCATCGATCTCGGCAGCGTCTCGAAAGAGATTGACGCCATCGTTGCCCGGGAGAGCAAATCGCTCCCCAGAGGCTCAAAAATCGTCGTTCGCGGCCAGGTCGATACCATGCGTTCCTCTTTCACCGGCCTGCTCGCGGGCCTGCTCTTTTCGATTGTTCTCGTCTACATGCTCATCGTGATTAACTTCCAGTCCTGGCTGGATCCGTTCATCATCATCGCCGCGTTGCCCGCCGCCCTTGCCGGCATTGTCTGGTTCCTGTTCCTCACTCACACCACCATCAGCGTGCCTGCCCTGACAGGTTCCATCATGTGCGTAGGTGTCGCCACCGCGAACAGCATCCTGGTTGTGAGCTTTGCCAAAGAGCAGTTGCCCGATATGGATACTGCTGCCGATGCCGCCCTGCTTGCGGGGTTCACCCGCTTTCGCCCTGTCCTGATGACCGCACTCGCTATGATCATCGGCATGCTTCCCATGTCGCTCGGCTTGGGTGAGGGTGGTGAGCAGAACGCGCCTCTTGGCCGCGCCGTTATCGGCGGCTTGTCTTTCGCCACTGTCGCGACCCTCTTCTTCGTCCCGGTCTTCTTCAGCCTTCTGCATCGCGGGCGGAAGCCGGCGTGAGTAAGATCGCCTCCCGCATGCGAGCCATCTTCGGACTCCTGGTGGCCGTTGCCATCGTGGCGGCCCTTGTTGTCTTCGGGATCTTGCCACGCCTGCGAGCCCGCCAGGTGTTACGCGACCAAACCAATCGCTCGGCCGAACCTGCCGTCAACATCATTCGTCCGAAACGCGGATCCCCTGCTGAAGAAGTGGTGCTGCCGGGCAATATTCAAGCGTTCATGGACGCCCCCATCTATGCGCGCACCAACGGCTACTTGCGCCATTGGTATTTCGATATCGGCGCTCATGTGCGCAAAGGCCAGTTACTCGCAGACATCGAAAGCCCGGAAGTAGACCGCCAGTTGCAGCAGGCGAAAGAAGATCTACGCACTGAGCAGGCGAACCTTGAACTCGCAAAGATCACCGCTACTCGCTATGTCGACCTATTTAAGACCGATTCCGTCTCAAAACAGGACGTCGATAACGCCGTGCAGGGTGCTGCGGCACGCAATGCCACGGTTCTCTCGGCCCAGGCCAACGTGAGCCGCTTGCAGCAACTCGTCGATTTCGAAAAAATCTACGCGCCCTTCGATGGCGTTGTCACGGCGCGCAATACCGATGTTGGTCAGCTGATCGATTCCGGTTCATCCACCGGCGCCACGCGCGAGCTCTTTCATGTCGCCGCCGTCGATAAGCTTCGCGTCTTCGTGCAGGTGCCTCAAACTTACTCGCATGAAGCAGTCCCGGGCATGAAGGCCGATTTGACCCTTCCCGAATTAGCTGGCCGCCGCTTCCCCGGAACACTCGTCCGCACCGCGCGCGCCATCGACAACGTGACTCGCACCCTGACCGTCGAAGTGGACGTGCCTAATACATCCGGACTGCTGTTTCCCGGCGCCTACACCGAGGTGCATTTCAAAATCAAATCGGCGACCCCGGCGCTGATCATTCCTGCAACTTCGCTCATCTTTCGATCGCAAGGCCTGCGCGTCCCCGTGATCGACAGCGATAATCGCGTACACCTCCAGTCAGTTACTGCTGGCAAGGATTTTGGCAACACAGTCGAGATCCTCGTAGGTTTGTCCGAAAACGCCGCTATCGTGGCGAACCCTCCTGATTCGCTGGTTGATGGCGAAATCGTACGGGTCGTGGCGCCTCGGGCAACGGCCGCCGATGAGTAAAGGAAAAGCCGCCACCCCAGGAAGGAGTGAGCGGCCTCGGTCTTACCAATGGATTTATATCGACTATGCTTTAGCGGCTTGTCGGCTGTGTTTAAGATCGCGGACCACATTATGCGCCTCTAACACTCCGTCGTACTGCTTTTGAACTATCGCCTTGACATTTGCGGGCAATGCTTTCGCCAGTGCCTCCGAATACGCTTTCTTCGCCGCGTCTTCGCCCGACTCAGCTTCGTTGATCAGGGCTGTATCTTCATCTTTCGCCAAAGCTTCCTTGATATTCATCCAGCCGCGGTGCAAACTAGCGGCCACATGTCCGCTCTCCGCCGGCTTTTCGCCCAGCGAAGTCACGGCCGATTGCAGTTCTCGGACATATGAAGCCCGCTGAGACGAGTACTTCGAGAAAAGCGTCTTCAGCGACGGATCTTTCATCTTCTCTGCCGCCGTTCGGAACCCTTCCTCGCCGTCCTTTGCAGTCTCAACTAATCCATTCAGTACGTCAGCAACATCACTCATCAGTTGGATTCAGCCTCCATCTAGTAGACACGCGGGGGACGGAAACCATTTCGTTTTACGCAAGAGGCCGTATGGGCCTACCCACGTATCGAGTTCGACCGTCAGTTCACTCTACTGACCAGGATGTCTGGTCCGATACTTCTGAAAAAGCGCAAACTCCTTCTCCGCCTCTTGCTTCCTTCCGAGCCGCGAGAGTAGCTGCCCGTAACGATAGTGCGCCTCCGCATCGCTTGGTTCCTCATTGATCGCCTTTTGCAGCAAAACCAGCGACTCATCGGTAGCGTTCTGGCCATCAAGCGCCGCAGCCAGCTTCACCTGAGCCGTAGCGAAACGGGGATTGCGAGCGAGTGCCTCCCGCAGATAAGTCGCTGCCTCCACTTTGCGTCCGGCGTCCAGATACAGCAGTCCGAGATTGTAGTAGGGCCACTCTGACTTTTTCGGCTGCTTCTTTTCCCAATCGATCGCCTGAAGGTAGGCCCCTTCCGCTTCGGCCGAACGGCTCAACGTCTGGTAGGTTTGGCCCAATTGGTTGTACGCGCGAACACTCGATGGATCGAGCTCAATGGTTTTCTGAAGTGCTGTCAAAGCGCTCCGCGGATTGTCACTGCTGAAATATAAGCGTCCCAAATAGTAGAAGGCGTCCGCATCGCCGGGATTCAACGCTGTCGCGATCTTAACCTCGGCCAAAGCTCCCGCCGCATCACCCAACATGTATTTATCGAGGCCCAAAATTTTGTGAGCCTCACTACTTTGCGGATGATCTTGCGCGTAGGGAAAGATAATGGCGAAGCATTCCCGGTACTTGCCCGCATTAAACAAACCGAGCGCACTTACTAAAGGAGACGGAGCGGAAGCCGGTGCTTGCCAGAAAAGTACAGCAACGAGAAAAAACGCAGCCAAACAATCGCCTACATGGTTAAGCTAGCACCGGGCGCAAAGTCTCTGCTTGCGCCCGGTGTCCAGCACGTCAGAAAACAAACTTCAAAGCTGCTTGTCCGTTTCGCGGCGCGTTCGATTGACTTGTCACTTGGCCGAAATTTGAATTGTTCACATTTGCCGCTGGGGTTCCAAACACCACGCGATTGAACGCATTGAACATCTCAAAGCGAAGCTCGAAAAAGGTACGCTCATTGATGAAAAATCGTTTCATTACGCCAAGGTCTTCGTTATAAACCGGGCAGTTCCGCGCGTTCGGCAGAATCTGCGCCGAAGTGCCAATCTGGTTCGTTCCGGGCACCGTGAAAGCAGCCGAGTTGAGCAGCAAGCCACTCCCCGGATCGAAGCCCGAACAGGAACGTATAACCCGTTGGCCGGCCACCGAGTTCGGGGTATTGGCCCCGCTAAATAACGGCAGCGTGTTGTTGGCCGAGATCTGAATCGGCGTGCCGGATTGATAGGTCAAAATGCCATTCACCTGCCAGCCGCCCAGAATTTTGCTTGTGAGTCCGGTGTTGAGCAATGCTTTGCCGGGCCCAATGGGCAGCTCATAGTTAAACCCAACCGTTAAGCGCGAAGGTACATCAAATACTGCCAACGCTTTCTCGAGTCGCCGGTTGTAGTTATCACGTGCGCCAGTCGAAAAGAATCCGCCAAGCGTCGAGTTCGAATCGGTAATCGTTTTCGACCACGTATAAGATGCCAACAACCAGAGTCCCTGCGAGAACCGCTTCTCGAGTTTAGACTGCAGAGAGTTGTACGTGGAGTTGCCGATATTAGCTGAGTTCTCGGTTCCTACGCCGTTGTATTGCGGAAACGGACGCAGCGCCTGAGCAAGCGATCCCGTGAAACCCGCATACGGAGGCTTAAAACCCGCCGCTACCACCGCTGGGTCCGTTATGTTGTCCTGCAAAAGATTTCCTAACCCTAGATAGCTAGGATTTAGTTGGTCCGGGTTCACGGTTCCAGTCACCAGACGAGTCGCTTTCGAACCGACATAGGCAACATCCAGGATGAGCGTTGACGAAAGCTGCGTCTCCTCCGTGAAGTTGTAATCCTGCTTGTACATGGGCTTCGAGGCGTTATCCCACCACATGTTGGCTGTGTTGCCCACATTCAAACCCGCGCTGATGGTAGGCGGGTGCGGATAGTTCTGCGGGAACCCGTTATCCCATTGGAAAGCCGGATGCACGCCCGAATCGAGGCTCGTGAAATTAGCTTGCGTCGAAAACCCATCGCTCACCGACGTGACGTTGCCGCCGCCTAAACCGCCGTTAGGGTAAAAACTAATGCCATAGCCGGCGCGAACGACCTCCCGATTCGTAACTTTCCACGCCAGACCTACGCGCGGCGCGAAGTTGCGCCAATCCGTGTTCGAATTTGTGGTGAGCCGGTTGCTGCCTGTAAACGGCGAAACACCTTTGGTCCCACCTGCGTACACATAAGCACCCGGGATGCCGCCCGCCGCCGGATTGGGCACAGTCGGATCCATGATCGAATACCGGTTCGCGACTTCCTCGTAGGGCGTATACACATCCCACCGCAAACCCAGATTCAAGGTAATCTTCGGTGTCAACTTGAAATCGTCAAGCGCGTAAAGGCCGGCGTAATTAGTCCGTTCACCAACCACCACGTCGCTGATGTACTCGCTCGCTCCATCTACCTGCCCAAGCAGGAAGCTGGCGAACTCGTTACCTGTGGTGCTCTTCAACGACCCGCTGGGAAAGGCGGTTTCGAGAGGACTGAAATTATAGTAAGGACTGCGGTTCGGGTATCGTCCGTTGTGCTGCAGTCTGCGGAAATCGATGCCAAACTTAAGATTGTGCTTGTCTTTGGTCCAGGAAACCGTATCGGCATAAAGAAAGGTGTTCGATACCGGTTCGATGCGATCCTGATTTTGCGCCAGTGACGTGAATGCACCCCAGGTAACTGCCGGGAAACCGTCGTTCGCTCCCGGTATCCCGACCAAGGCACTGTAATTCGTGGTCGTTTCAGGCGCTACCAGCAACTGATGCTGCCGGTTGAACCCGACTCGGAAGGAGTTCAGCAACGTCGGGCTGATCGTGTAGTCGTAGTTGAACCGCGCCGTCTTCACCCAGAAATTGCTGTCCCGCGAACTCTCAACCGGACTCGGCAAAATCGAGTACGGTCCATTATCGGGACGCCAGCCTTCGATCCAGGTAGCGCTAAAGTGCTGCTTCGATCCAACATACTGGTCCACCTTCGCAATCCAGTCTCGATAGTTGTCGATGCTTCCGCCGGTTCCCGGATAGTTGTTATAGATTCCGCTCAGGGTTGGCGGGGGAACGTACTGCAGAATCTTGAGTGAGGCGGGGCTGATTCTGTTGAGTGGGATCTGGTTGTTTAGAAAGGGTGTTCGCGCGAAACCGCCGCCCGGAAGTGCTGTCGTCGTATTCGGATCGTAGATCTGGATCTGCTTGCCGTTCGAATCGACTAGCCCAGATAGGTCTCCCCTGCGAAACGCTGCATCCGGCACAGACCCGAGAGCGTTCTGAGCGCCCGCCCGCAGCTTGTACCAGTTGAAGTCGGTAAAAAAGAAGGTGCGGTTCTTGCCGTTATAAACCTTCGGAATAATCACCGGCCCGCCGACACTGAAGCCGTATTCGTTTTCGCGATGCGGCGATCTGGTGGCATTAAAGAATCCGCGCGCATCCAGTACATCATTCCGCAGGAACTCATACACATTGCCATGGAGAGCATTGGTCCCGGACTTGACCACAAATTGCTCCACGCCGCCGCCGGTGTTGCCGAACTGCGCTGAGTAGCTGCTCGTTGTCACCGACATCTCTTCTATTGCGTCTGGCGGAAACGTCAGATTGCGCGGATCGCCTTGCACCTCAGCCGTCTGCGACGTCATTCCATCGATCTGCAATTCTGTCGACAGGGTCTGGCTGCCGTTTACGTGCGCGTCGAACGTACTGCTCGCCGCGTTGCCACCCGCCGACACTCCTGGAGCGAGAAACATGAAACTCTGAGGAGCTCTGCCGCCGCCCGACGAAGTGAGCGGAAGATCACTATACGCTTTGGGGCTGACGGTTGTGTTGACCTCACTTGTTTCGCTCTGCAAAATCGGAGCTGCAGCCGTGACGGTCACGTTCTCGCTGATAGATCCCACTTCGAGTTGGAGATCGAGGGCCGCTACCCCCGATACTTGAACCACCACGTTCTCCCGCGTCAAAGTGCGAAAACCGGTCGCCTGCACCTGGACGTTGTAGGTCGCGGGCGCGAGTTGAGGAAGGTTGTAATTACCGGCTTCGGTCGAGTAGGTCGTGGTCGCTATACCAGTCGCTGCTTCGATCGCCGTGACCTTCGCTCTTGCCACTGACGCACCGCTCGGATCGCTAACCGTTCCGCGAATGCTGCCCCGTTCAGTTTGTGCATAAAGACTTGCCGCCGCAAAAATTAGAACCACGAACAGCAAGGTTCGGTTGAACATCTGCTCTCTTCCCCCGTTCTCATTCCAAAGCCTCTTCGCCCGTAATTCTTGAAGGCGCGAGAAGATTATCATCGTCATGTTTCCAAGTCAAGAACATAAGTCGTTTCGCGCGTGGTTTCGCATTGCGAAACACTAAGCGCTGAGTCGTTGTAGATAGAATGCTCACGTGTTTGTGAGGACTGCCAGATTCGCGCTTGCCAGATTGGCGCTTGCAATCGTGATGGGCGCAGCCCTGCCTTTGCAAATTCCAGGTGCAGACAATCCCTGCCGCACATGCCATCCGCGCGAAGTGGCCGGTTACGAACAAACGGCGATGGCCCACTCGTTTTCGCACCTCGTGCATCCCAAGAGCGGTACTGTCACACACCCTGTGTCCAACACGACCTTTGTGATCGGCCCGCAGCGCGACCCAGATCGCGTCACCATCTCGCGCGATGGCGCAAGTGCCTCTCATACTCTTGCCTACACGATCGGCTCGGGCACTCACGCTTTTGGATACCTGATTGAGTCCAGCAGTCACCTCTTTCAAGCGCCGGTTTCTTATTACACGAAACGTGAGATGTGGGACATGGCGCCCGGCTATGAATCAAACACTGGGCCCGATTTTTTTCGTCCCGTCAGCGCAGAGTGTCTCCGGTGTCATACCGGACGTGTCCAGCCCCTCCCGGGTACGCTGAACCATTACGGTGCTATTGATGCCGCAGATGAGCCGATCTCGTGCGATCGCTGCCACGGTGACCCTTCGGTGCACATGCGCAAACCGGACCGCACGACAATCGTCAATCCCGCGCGACTCGCCGGACGCGCCCGCGACAGCGTGTGCGAACAATGCCATCTCAGCGGCGAAGTTCGCATCCTCAACCCGGGCAAGCAGTTCGCCGATTTCCGGCCCGGCGACAACCTTGAAGATGTTTTCTCGATTTACGTACGAGACCACCCCGCGCAGTCGCCACAGGCTTCCATCAAAGTCATCAGCCACGCCGAGCAACTCGCCCTGAGTACTTGTGCCCTCAAGAGTGAGGGCAGGCTCTGGTGTGGAACCTGCCACGATCCGCATGAGCAACCGGCCAATCCGGTCAGCTATTTCCGGGCGCGCTGCCTTTCCTGCCACGGCGAGAGTCTCCTGAGCACACACGCAAAACCCGCTGACAATTGCATAGGCTGCCACATGCCGAAACGGCCGGCACAGGATGGCGCCCACACAGTCTTCACCGACCACCGCATCACGCGCTTTCCGCAGAAACTCGCCCCGGCTCCAATGGAGACAAGTCTCAAGCTACGTTCCTGGCATGAAGCTCCGGGCGGCGCCCTCTCAAACCGAAATTTAGGGCTCGCTAACATCGCGATCGGAGAACGGGAGCGGTCCAGCGACTTGCTCGATGAGGGCGTCCGGCAGTTGATTGCAGCGATGAAAGAACTTCCACCCGATCCCGTCGTGCTTACCAACCTGGGTGTCACGCTCTTGCGCAAAGGAGATGCGTCCGACGCGGTCGAGGTCCTGGAATATGCGTTGAAGCTGGAGCCAAACAGTGCTGGACGCCATGCCAATCTCGGCTTGGCGTACAGCGAAGCCGGACGAAGCGATCAAGCAATCGAAGAGCTGAACAAAGCAATTGAGCTCGATCCCGCCTCCGAATCCGCTTACCAGAAACTCGCAGAAATCTATCTCAGCCAAAACGATCCCGCGGCGGTTCGGCGTACGTTCGAACAGTATCTGAAGGCAATGCCGGGCAACTTGACCGCTATCAAAGCGCTCCGTCAACTGGACGTCAAGTTACCCCCGCGCTGATTGCTATTTGCCGCCGCAAGTAAAGTCAATCGATGACGTTACCGGTAAAGGCCTGGCCGACTTAGTCGCTAACATGGCCGGATTCAGATCGAAGTAACTTCGCGCGCCATCCGCCATAAGAGTAACTCGGTGCTTGCCCCGCGCGAGCTTCGTGCAGTCGAGCGTGTACTCCGAACCGTGCAGACCCGTTGCGATCGATCTCCCATCCACCGCGATGCCGTATTGCGTAGGCGCTTTCCCGAGCACGCTCCAATGAAGTGCTAGACGATCGCCTTTCATAGTACTCGCCTGGAACGGACCCGACAGCGCAAGCACAGTAGCGTCCGGTGTCTCGCCCCGATACAGCGAAATCAGCGCCTTCGTCAAATTGAAGTAGTAGTAGCCCCACCCGCCGCAACCCCGGTAGGCACATCCCTGCATTCGCGTCGGCTCGAGATCGTCACTCAAGTCCAGGTTGTACTCATCTCCGTAGATCTGCGTTTTCTGAGCTTGCGCATGAGCAGTCTTCGGCCAGTAATCGTCAGGCATGCCCTCTCCTTCCTTCTGGCCCGCAAATTCGTTCCATTGGTGGACCTGAATAAATTTCGGCCTCGCCTCGAACGCGACTCGCCAGCTGTCAAGGTAAGGTGCGCCATGGTCCCGCCCCGTCGCGCTCGGATCGCGCCATCCTTTGTGCGGCAGCTGAAAGCAGGAAGGAGTCACCACAACTTCTTCCGCAGCGCCGTCATGTCGCGTGACCGTCTGCCGAATGTCTCCGTCCATCCATGACCACATGCCACAACTCTCGGCGTGATTGTATTGTAATTGCGAGGCCATCCATCGCACGGTCCAATCCGAAGCCTGAAGCGTTGATTTCTGGAGCTCCAACTTGATCTGCGCACAAGGATCAGACGGAAAATAGAGAACGGTCATCAGCGGTTTTCCCTCATAACGCAGCCAGAGATTTTTGTACTCGGGCTTATCGAGGTAATTCGCTTTGATCCACGCGATGATGCCGTTCATTCGCTTCATGCCATCGGGTACCGGACCACCGTTCTGCAGGCCCAGCATGAACACCATCTTCGGCGCGTACTTGCCTTGACGTTCGAGTTCCGCAGCGGTTTTGAACATCACGGCTACCGTTTCTTCCAGCTCGCGAGTACCTCCCTGATGCGCTTCCCAGGGCGGCTTGGACCAGAGCATGTTGCTCCAGTCGATTAACAGCCAATCGATGCCCAAGCTCTGAAACAAAGCGAAGTGTTTGCGCAGTATCGCTGGATCGTACGAGCTGTATTTGCCAAGCGTCGGAATCGCTTCAGCCGTGTCCCACGTTGCGTTGTGCGGAGTAAACCAGTTCTCATACTGCATACCGATCAGCGACTGTTGCGTTGCTTGCGGGCCCTTACTCCCTGGGAATGCCGCCGCAATAAGTGCGCCTGCGACGACGAGTGTGAGTGTGCTGATCGGCTTCATCGGTCTCTGATTGTAAAGCAGCAGGGCAGATCGCGCGATCTGATAGAATCCCCGAACGAATAAAGTGAAAACGTCAAGGCGAACATTTTGCCGCTCTTGTGTTACCGGCCTATGCCTGCTCCATAACAGCGCAAGAGGCGTTACCAATGCATACGCTTCGCAGAATCGTCCGTTCGAATGGTCCTATGAATCGGCAAAGTCATACACGGATCCTTTCAACGAGGTTGAGCTGGATCTTGTTGTCACAACGCCTGCCGGAGCCGAGCAGCGCGTACCCGCATTCTGGAGCGGTGGTTACACTTGGCGCGTGCGCTACGCGCCTCTGCTAACGGGAGCCTACAAGTACCGGACAATCTGTAGCGATCGGTCGAATCCGGATCTCCATAACCGCAACGGGTCGCTCGACGCAGTTGCCTACTCCGGTGAAAATCTCTTCTATAAACACGGCGGCCCGCAAGTCGCTCCCGACAAACGTCACTTCCAGCATGCAGATGGCACGCCCTTCTTCTGGCTCGGTGATACCTGCTGGATGGGCCTGTGCAAGCGCCTTAGCTGGCCCGACGATTTTCAATCGCTTGTCGCGGACCGCATTCGAAAAGGGTTTAGCATCTTCCAGATTGTCGCCGGCCTCTACCCCGACATGGAACCCTTCGATCCGCGCGGCGCGAATGAAGCCGGCTTCGCTTGGGAACAAGACTTTGCCCGCATCAATCCCGCCTACTTCGACATGGCGGACCTGCGCATCCAGTACCTCGCCGATCACGGTATCAGCCCTTGCATTGTCGGCTGCTGGGGATACTTTCTTCCCCGCATGGGCATTCCGAAAATCAAACAGCACTGGCGATATTTGATCGCCCGCTGGGGCGCTTATCCGGTGATTTGGTGTCTTGCAGGAGAGGGAACCATGCCCTATTACCTGTCGAAAACACATGATCAGGATGCCGAACTGCAAAAACACGGGTGGAGCGAACTCGCTCGATACCTGCGCGCGAACGATCCGGGGCATCACCCGATCACCATCCATCCCTCCCACAGCGCGCGCGAAACGCTCGACGATGCTGCCCTGCTCGATTTCGACATGCTGCAGACCGGTCACGATGACCGTCGCAGCGCACCGCACACGGTAGATGGTGTCACTCATTCTCTCGAACTCACTCCGAAAATGCCGGTGCTCGTCGGTGAGGTCTGCTACGAGGGCATCCAGGAAGCAAGCCGTCAAGAGGTACAGCGCTTCATGTTCTGGTCCTCGATTCTGAGCGGCGCGGGCGGTCATACGTATGGCGCAAACGGCATCTGGCAAGTGAATACGCGCCAAGCTCCTTACGGATTGTCTCCCCATGGCCACTCCTGGGGTGGTCCGCCGTGGGACGTTGCGGCCGAACTGCCGGGCTCGGGCCAACTCGGTTTGGCAAAAGCGCTCCTGAGCCGATACTCCTGGTGGAAACTCGAGCCGCGGCCCGAATCGATCACTCCGCACTGGACGCACGAAGATTACTGGCAACCATTCGCCGCGCACATTCCAGGCGAGGCCGTGATCGCGTTCTCTCCCTCAGCCTGGAAAGCGCTCACCTTCAAGAATCTCGACGTGAAGCCCCACGAGGCATTCTTCTTCAACCCGAGCGATGGTTCGGAACAGCCGATCGGTTCGGTCACGCCCAACGAATCTGGTGAGTGGAAAGCTCCCGAGTTCCCAATATTCCGCGATTGGGTCCTTGTACTCGAACAGGATCGACAATCATGAATCCCGAGTTTCGCGTTGGCTTTTCCGCCGACTTCCGCGACGACTCAGGCGCCCTTATTTTTCCCGATATCGGCTTGTCTCTGCTCGAAAAGGTTCCAAATCTCTCCTATCGTTTCGTCAACGAATATCGGCCCGAGTACCTTCCAGACCAGTTGCGCGATCTCGATGTGCTCATCTCGCTTAAGCCGCGCATCACCTCCGCATCTCTGCAAAACGTTGAGCGTCTCTGTGCTGTAGGACGGTGCGGGGTCGGCTACGATAACGTCGATCTCACCGCCTGCACCGATCGCGACATCGCCGTCTACATTACGCCCGGAGGAGTAGTCAAGCCGGTCGCTGAAGCGATTGTCCTGCTCACCCTCGCTCTCTCCCATAATTTGGTGCGCAAAGATCGCATGGTGCGGGAAGGCAGCTGGGCAGAAAGCACGCGCCGCTTGGGCCGCGAACCGCGCGACCGGGTAGTCGGCACAATCGGTCTCGGGAACATCGCCTCCGAAGCTGTCCGTATGTTGAAAGTTTTCAGTCCATCCGAGTTCCTCGCTTTCGACCCGTACGCTGATATCAGCAAGGCAACTCAACTCGGCGTGCGTATGGTCGCCCTTGACGAGCTGCTGAGAAGCTCCGATTACATCCTGGTGAACTGCCCACTGACACCGGGAACGCGCGGCCTGCTCGGAACACGCGAGTTCGATGTGATGAAGAACACTACCGTCGTCATCAATACCGCGCGTGGACCCATCGTCAACCAAGCGGCGCTTGTCGAAGCTCTTCAATCCGGCAAGATTCGCGGCGCTGCGCTCGATGTCTTCGAACAAGAGCCGCTGCCGTCCGATTCGCCGCTTCTTACGATGGATAACGTGATCCTGACCTCACACTCGATCGCCTGGACCGAAGAGCTCTTCAGAGACATGGGGCGTCTTGATTGCGAAGGTGCACTCGCTGTTTACCGCGGTGAAATCCCGCGCGACGTGGTCAACCGCGACGTACTGACCCGTCCAGGTTTCCTCGAGAAGCTCGCGCAGCACAAGACTGCCTTCGCAGCAGACCCGGCATGAACAGCCTTCGTAACCGCCTCCAGCAAGGCGATCTGGTACTCGGCCAAATGGTGCTCGAACTCTTTACGCCCGGTATTGGCCCCATGCTTGCGGCCTGCGGGATGGAGTTCGTCATCTTCGACATGGAACACGGCCGGTGCGACATCGGCCTGCTCGCTGAGATGATCGCTGGGTGCCGCGGTAGCAAAATCGTGCCCATCGCCCGCGTTCCCGATCGAGCCTACACACCGTTATCGCGAGTGCTCGATATCGGCGCTCGTGGCGTGATGGTCCCGCGAGTTGAAACCCGAGAACAAGCCGAGGATATCGTCGCGCAGCTTAAATATGCACCGCAAGGCCGCCGCGGCGTCGCCTTGGGCATCGCGCATGATCTATATCAGCCGGGCAACCCAGAGTTCTTCGCGGAAAGTAATGAGGAAACTATCGTTATCATCATGCTCGAAACCGAGAAAGCTTTCGCCAATCTCGAAAGCATCCTGTCGGTTCCCGGCGTTGACGTCGCCTGGATGGGACACTACGATCTGACCGTCTCAATGGGCATCCCGGCCCAGTTTGAGCACCCGCGTTTTTTGCAGGCCATGGACGACCTCGTTTCCGTGTCAAGTCGCTTTAACGTGGCTGCCGGCTTCCTTCCACCTTCGCCCGAAGCTGCCGCACACTGGGTCAGCAAAGGATTCAGGATGCTCAGCCTCGCCAGCGATATTGGACTGTTCATGAATGCGGCGCGCTATTTTCGCAACACACTCCTGCAGAAGACACCGCCGAGCTAACTTATGATTTATTCTGTTCAGGCCTTCAACGCCGGTACGTTTTGGGTTCCAGGTCCGGAAGTCTATTGGATGAGCCACTGGGACCGTCGCGAGGAGATGAACGCGCTGATCTACTTGGTGCGTGGAAGCGGTCAAAATATCTTGATCAACACTGGCCCGCCGCAGGATCTGACCGCCATCAACGAAGCGTGGCTTAACTTCTTCGGTTATCCCGAAGCTAAGATCCAAAGATCGGATGAGCAGCTACCGCAGAACATCTTGCGCTCGCAAGGCCTAACTCCAGCTGACATTTCAACCTTGATCGTCACGCCCTTGCAGGCCTACGCGACCGCCAACATCCACCTCTTTCGCGAAGCGCAAATCTGCATATCACGCAAGGGCTGGATCGAGGATTTCCAAGCACCCTACTATCATCTACACGTCCCGCGTCACCTCCGCATCCCGCCCGAAGTCAATCACTACTTGCAGAATGATGGCTGGGAAAAAGTCAGACTACTCGCCGATGAAGAAGAGATCTTACCCGGCATCCGCGCGTTTTGGGCGGGCGTTCATCACCGTTCGTCCCTTGCGATTTCCATCGACACAAACAGAGGCAAAGTTCTCATCACCGATTGCTTCTTCAAGTTCGGCAACATCGAGCGAGGCGAGTACCTTGGCGTCATGGAAAGCATGATCGAAGCCGACGCCACCTGGAATCGCATTCGAAAAGAAAGCGACATCGCACTCTCTATCTACGATCCGGAAGTCTTTGCGCGCTATCCGGGCGGTCTCATTGTATGAACAGCCGCGTGGCCGTCGTCACCGGGGCTGCTTCGGGTATCGGCCGCGCCATCGCTGAGCGATTCATCGAAGATGGCGTCTCAGTAGCGCTGCTCGATCGTGATGAAGACCGGGGCCGGGCCGTGATCGAGCAAGCCCGAGCGGGCGGCAGGTCTTGCGCATTCTTTCCCGCCGATGTCACCTCCGACAATGAGGTTCAACAGACTATTGCCGCCGTCCTAGAGATGTTCGGCACGGTCGATCATCTGGTTAACAGCGCCGGCATCAACCTTGTCAAGCGGATCGAAGAGTGCACCGCGGATGAGTTTGACCGCGTGCTCGCGGTGAACGTGCGCTCGGTGTTTCTTCTGAGCAAGTATTGTCTCGATTCCTTGCGCCGCTCCGCCCAAGCGACGATCGTGAACATCGGGTCCATCTCCAGCTTCGTCGGGCAGAAAGGGACACCCGCCTACGTAGCTTCCAAGGGCGCCGTGATGATGCTCTCGAAAGCGCTCGCGCTCGATCTCGCAGAGTACGGAATTCGCGTGAATTGCGTCTGCCCTGGCATCACCGACACGCCCATGCTTCGCCTGCACCTTGCCTCGACGGGCGATCCCGACCGAACGCTCGCCGAAAGATGCGCCCGCGTCCCTCTAGGAAGAATGCTTTCTGCGCGCGAGATTGCCGACGCGGTGATTTATTTATCAAGCCAACGTTCGTCCGGCATCACCGGAACAGAACTTGTCGTTGACGCCGGTTACACTGCCGCAGCCGAATGGTCGAAAGACTAGCCCATCTCACAGACGAGTAGCTCGCACCACGACGTCATCTTCGAACGGCGGTAAAGGTAGCTTTATCTCTTCCCCGCCCTTGATCAAAATCCCTGGTGAATACAAGCCTGTCTTCGGCGAATAGAGTTTCACCAGAAAGTTGCCGCCCGGGAGCAGCACAGAAACTGAACCCGCAATCGGATGACCGGCAGCAGGATCAGTGACCTCGCGCGAATCGCCCAAGTAGAGAACAAAGTCGCGGTCCTCCCATACCAGGCTCGACGCAACTAGCGCATTGGGATAACTCTTCACCCAGGCGAGCGACGGTTTCGAGTGCACAAAATCAAAACTCCGCATAAGCTCGGACAGATGTCCAAACCAGGAACGAACATCCCTCCGCGATTCTTCCGTGCCGCTCTCGCTATGTACGGTAATCGAAAAGTCGATGTAGTCGTAATGAGAGCCGCTCAGGAGCGCCGTCCACGCGCGTTTGCGATGGATGGTCCATCCCGTGACATCGCGGTACATGCTCGCCGTATTATCTTCATCGAGCACTAACGGCTTCAGCTGCGAATAAGCGGCACGGCAGAATTCGGCTACTTGCGAAAGCATCAGCTCTTTTGACATGAAGTTGCCAAGCTGATACAAGTGGCCGCTCATCTGCGTGTCGGGAAGAGGATGATTGTTCACGATTTCAAATATCGGATTCGAGAACGACCCGTCTTGCGGAAACAGAAATTTAGGGCTGTAAGCAAACGCCTGTTGACCGGCGAGCAGATGCGGTCTGCCTGATTGCTTCAATTCGTCTCGAATCACCCCGCCGATCATGTTCTGCCAGCCGTCCACTTCAGCCCGCGAACTATGGCCGGGCACCGCGCCGCCAGGCTCGTTGCAGATTTCGTAATAAACGTTGTCAAAGCTGCTCGTCTCGTCAATCACCTTGCGCGCATACTCGCTCTGATGCCGGACCAACTCCGGTTCCCTCAACGAAAGATAGTCTTGCCAGGACACATGCCCCACGTGCTGCAGGTTATTCTCGGCGCGCAGTGGATTCAGAGCCCAGATGTTCTCCGCGTACGTGTTGCTGAATAGCGTCAACTCCACAACAATGCCCTTGTCCGAAGCCGCCTGTAAGAACCGGTGCAGCCTTTCAAAATACTCCGGATTCCACTGATCTAGATCGTATTTCGGCTCGCCATCCAAAGCCTTGTCCGGACCCGTGCGCGCCCAAGGCGCAATGTAGTCCGGCGATTCCGGCTTGCACGGTGATGACGGATTACGGGCGCTTTGCAGTTCGCGAAACAGCAAAAAGGTCCTCGTCATGGTCATCCCGTGCTCGGCCGCATCCGCCAGATACTTGTTGAAGTCAAACGGCCGGTTGATGACGGAGCCATAATGCTCGGAGGCGCTGATCAACACCAGCGGCTTGCCCCGAAACAGGAAATACTTGGGATTGTCAGGGTGGATCTGAAGAGCCTCGGCGCGAAGCAGGCACCCCGCGAGCGTGCTCAGCAGGATGAAGAGCACGGTGCGATTTCTACTCACGTTAACTCATCGCGCCGTCATGGTGCGTGCCGGCCGAAGCCGTCTTCGTATTGCGCTTCCAATCCTCCAGCTCCGGTCCTTGGAACTTCGCAGCCGTCGCCCGCACCTTCGCAAGTTCTTCTACATTGAGAGGTCGAAATTGCTGCGCGATGCGCACATCATCCTCAACCTGACCCACCGTCGTACAGCCCATCGCCACGCAATGCACCGGCAGGCTCAGCACGTAACTCAAGCAATCCTTCAACGGAATCGTGTGCAGCAGCTTCGAGTTGGCCGTGCTTTTCATCCCCTGAATTCCCATCCCACGCGCAACGGCCACTGGGAGAACATTCTTCTCGAAACTCAGATAACCAGGATCGGCCGGGTGGAGCGGCATCAAGATGGTGTCGTACTTGTCGTAGCTCTTCAACATCGCCAGATGCACCGCCGGATCATGATGCCCTGTGAATCCGATGAAGCGGCACTTACCCGCCTTCTTCGCGGCTTCGAACGCCTCGATCGCTCCACCGGGCGCAAAAATCTGCTGCACTTCCTCCATCTCGCCGACCTGATGCATCTGCCACAAGTCGACATGATCCGTCTTTAGCGCGCGCAAAGATGCTTCGAGATCCGCCTCCGCCCCTGCGCGCGTCCTTTGCGGTGATTTCGTTGTCAGGAAAATGTTCTTGCGAAACGGCGGCAGCACTTCGCCATATACCTCTTCCGATCGACCTTGCCAGTAAATACGAGCTGTATCGAAATAATTGACTCCAAGATCGTAAGCCCGCTGGGTGATTACTTTCGCATCTTCAAAACTGCACATGGGAAAACGTCCGCCGGCCTGTCCGATGATCGTCAATCGCTCACCCGTCTTGCCGAACACTCGTTTCGGAATGTCTCCGGCTTTCACCTGCTCGCTCCGAGCATTGCGCGCGTAAGCAGCCAACCCGGCCGTCGCGGAGGTGGAAAGAAAAGTTCTGCGTCGCAATCGAAACTCCTTTTCGTGCTGTCGTTCTCAATCAGCTTGTCACGTTGAAATCCCAGCCAAACCCGGGTTCATCGGAAGGCCGAGTATAAATGCCCTCGGGCCCACGCGTGACTCGATTATCTTCTTCCCAACGCCGATAAACTTCCTTCGGACCGCCCGGCGGTGGCATGAACATTTCGGCCCACGGCGCATTGGTAGTCGCCATGATGAAGTGCACGCAGTCCGGTGTCCCGCCCACGTGTGGAATCACTGCTGTATCATACGCCGCTGCCAGATTCGCGATGTGGCGCAACTCCGTCAAACCGCCGCACCAGTGAATGTCCGGTTGCCAGATCTCAGCGCCGTTATGTTCTAACAGATTGCGGAATCCATAACGCCCGTACTCATGTTCGCCGGTTGCGATGCGCGTCGATTTAACCTCCGCCCGCAACTGTCCGAACCCATCGTAATCGTACGGTGGTAAGCATTCTTCCATCCAGTAGATACGGTGCGGCGCGAGCATTTCGGCCATCTCCATCGTGTAACGCACCGTCCACGACATCCAGCAATCGAGCATGATGTCTCCATCCGGCCCCAGCGCCTCGCGTGTACGCTTCACTAAGGCTTCATTGATCTTCATGCCCTCGCGCCCATCGGCCGGACCCTTCGGTATCGCGAGCTTCAGGCGCTTGAACCCAAACTCAATGTGCTGTTCGATGTCGTTCGCCGTGCAATAAGCCGGAATGCGCTCTTTCGTCTCACCGCCAATCAGCCGGTACACAGGCATTCCCAAGGCCTTGCCGATCAAGTCCCACAGAGCGATGTCTACACCGCTGATAGCATTCATCGTTACGCCCGTTCGCCCATAAGACATCGTCGATCGCCACAGGATGTCGAAGTTCCGTTCCACATCGAAAGGATCTTTGCCGATCAGCAGCTTTGCCAAATGCTCTTCGACAACCGGGCCGCCTCCTGGCCCACCGCTTCCGTACCCGCGCAGGCCTTTGTCGGTTGTAATCTCCACCGTGAAGCCCGGCACCTTACCCGGATCCGGCAGAAAGAGCGAGCGCATCGCCTTGTATTCCGGATAAATCGACATTGGGCTCGCGACTTCCACGCGGTCCACTGACCACGCAGTCGCAGCAGGCTTGTACTGCGGTACTGGACGTTTCGGTGTTGTCTCTACCAGCCTCACGTTCGTTACCTTGAGCCGGCTCTTTTCGACCTGAAACGGAAAGGCTGGCGCTGCGACCGCACCCGCCGACACCGCCAGAAAATTACGCCGTCTCACGTCACGCACTTGTGTACTTCAATTGGTAAACCGAACCAGGCTTGAGGCTCACCGGAACCGTCCCCAGAGTCGTAACACCGTCTTCGTTGTAGAGCGTCAGAGTCCCTTCGAACGGCTGGCCCAGCGGGAGCTTGATCCATTGCCGGTTAGGACCGAGCGCCCCTTGTGCCTCGTACTCTGCGCCGTTGCCTTCCGAATAGCCCGGCTTCGCGGTAAGCACAACTCTTTTCTGCAGCCAATAGCCGAAGATCTGATTGCGATTGCACAGCACTGTCGGCCCCGCACCGTACAAGACGCCGAGCACCCGGTCCCGCCGCGTCACAAATCCTACGGCAAAGATGTAGCGATCCATCTCCTCCCGCGCCCGGACCATATCCTCTTCCGGACCGAATGTCTTGCCGTCATTCGAGAGGCTGAACCACAGCTTGTCGGCGTCTTTGGCCGTGAGTCCCACGTCGCCCTTCTTGTGCAGTGCCATCAGATACCAGTCCTTGCCGTCGACGTGAAATTTCTTTACATCGTTTACAGCATGATTCGTCTCGAGACTCGTACCGCCCAGATGAAAAGAGCCAGGCTGGCCACCGTCAGCCCAGTAGAGTTTCCCATGATCGTGCCAATTTGTGAAATACAGCCGGTACTTCGAGTCATCCCGCAGCACTACGTTCGCTCCGTTTAAGTCACCCATCTGATACGGCGCATACCCGTCCATTTGCACAATGTCTTTCATCTCTGCGCGGTAAGGTGCAGGCGAACCGTTCCAACTCGCACCGTCATCTCGGCTCGAAAAATGAATCGGCTTATTCTGCTTCTGAGTGTCCGGCCAAGCAGTCGCCCAGAGTTCCAGCGACTTGTCATCCAGCCGCTGCACGTTCACATTCGACACGTGCACGAACTGGCCGTTGTGTATGATCGTGTGCCTGTCGTAGAAGTCAATGAAGTCCGGCGTGCGCGACATGTAGACCCGGTCGTTCCCGCTGTCAATGCCGTCCCAGGCGCTATAGAAAAACAGCCACCCGGTTCCTTCTTCCACCGCGCTTGGCGCGTAGATGTTGCGGAAAGCACCGCCCATGCGCGGCGCTAGCAACGGCATGCGCACATCCGGCACCCAGTGCAGCTGGTTCTGCTGCCATAGCTGAGGTATAAATGGTCCTGCTTCGGTGCCTTGCATTTCCACCATTCCCAGCGGCGCTTGCCCATTCCGAATCTCGACAACTTCCAGATTGGCTGCTAGGCACAAACAGTTCAACGAGATCAACGCCAGCGCACAACGCCGCACGCGCGTTCTAATGAGTCTTGTATCGAAAATTGAATCTGCCATCGGGCGCCACATCTCCACTCACATAAAAGTCCATAATGTCGCCGGGCTGCTGCGTGTTGTCGACCCACTTGAAGTCGAATGAAACCTCAGCCTTGCCATTCGCTAGCCCGAGCGCCGACCGAGGTATCGTCAGTTGCATTTCATTTCCCGCTACGCGATAGGCAAGGTCCGCGCTCTTCGTCCAATTCCAGCCCCCGCTATTTTTCTCGAGCGCAATTGCCGATTTGCTCGGCGCAGTCCGATTCACGACGTAATCATAGCCCTCCCAACCGGTCTTGTGATCCCCATCCACATCGATGAACAGCATCATCCAATTGCGATCCCTCGATGAGCTGATCGGTGCGCGAGTCCGCACGTAGAAATAAACGTTCTGATCGTCGCGCGCCACTTTCATCAGCTCGAAATCGTTTCTGCCAGTGCGGTTGACATAGTGCAGCTTCGCCACGCCGTCAAAGTCGCGAGGGATCGTCTCGCCGACATGATCCCAATATTCGGGACCGACATCGCGCCACTGGAAGAAGCCCTTCTCCATGCGCATCGGCTTCGCCCCGGAAGCTTTTCGAACTGCGGGCATGCCTTTGAAGCGCCGCACGTTCGAAGCCAGCTGATAATAGTAGTCGTCCCCGTGTCCGCCCCGCATCATCTCGATGTCACGGCTGAACTCTTCGCTGAACTGATCCACAAACACCACATCGTGGCCTGGCCGCGCAAACCTTCCCGCAATCCACTCGTTCCAACCGGTCACCATCACGAACGGCGGATCGATCTGAAAAGCCCGTCCCCATTGCTCTTGAAAGTTGTACCCGTAATTGATTGCACCGGGTGACGTATCTTCCGAGCCGTTGTGAAAACTCCGGCCGCGCGCATCGCCGTTACTCATATTGGTGACCTTGCCATCGCTCTGGCGAAGATTCTGCGCAACGGAAACATTCACTTGCTCAGGCACTTTTGCGTCGTCGGTAAATCCATACGGCTGCGGATAAGCCGCCTCCCAGTGCCACGCATAGGGTGTATTCACTTGTGTGAAAGGCCAGTGCGCGCGCCGCAGCGTAAAAAACGAGCGCAGTTCCGGACTCGTCTTTGCCGGATCGCAAATCAATAACGGCTTCCCTTGCCAGCGAAACCACAGTTCGGGATAAAGCCCCGGCTTATAGAGGTCTTCATAAATCTCCTCCGCCCTCTCCTCCGCATCCGTGTTAACCATGAATGCGATTTGCGGCGTCCGCCCGCCCTCAGCCCGCACCTGATGAAATACTTCGCACAGCCGCAGATAGACTTCGTGATACGAATTCGCATTGGTCGCATCGAAGATCAAAGTGTCAATCCCCGCGTCCGCCAGTAAGTGCGCATGCCGGCGCAAGATCCACGGATCGCTCACCAGGTAAAAGCCGAACAACGGTTCACCCCAATAGTGCGGACTTCCCTCAGGACCCCACGGCGGCGACCCCGCATTCTTCAATGCGTCCGGATAGCGCCGCAGAATGTCCGTCACTACAAACGGCTGTTTATCCGTCGGGTCATGCTGCCCTTCCCAAAGAAAATAAAAAATCCCCGCAAAGCGATCGGGTCGCGGCGCTCCCGTCTCCTCCGCCATCGGCAACACTCGACCAAGTGCATCCGTCGCCGGCCACGGAGTTCCTGGATTTCTCGAATACTGCTTGGTATTAGGATGCAGTTCGTAAGCTCCCGAATCCGGCGGCGGTCCATTCCGCACCTCTTCCTGTGCCCATCCCAACGCACAAACCGCCATCAACATCGCGAGCGGGCCCGCTAACCGCACCGCGAAACCGCCACCCAAGCTCCGCATCGCGAACAATGATTTCACACGCTGGTCTAAAATTCCAGCAGGTCGAAATGAAAATGTCGAAGGCTTTCGCGCTCTTTGTCCTGGCGCTACCTGCTGTCGCGCAGAAAATTCCCGATGTGCGCTGCACGGTAGAAGACTACCCGGTCAAGGCCGTCGTCGCCTGGCAGTTCCCTGAAACTTTATCGAGCGTTCAAGTCGTCATCCTGCGCGATCCGTCCGGCGAACAGGAGGCCCGCTTCGACCTCCTGCACGGCGCAAGCCTCATTTCGCTCCGTTACAAAGGCAAAGAAGTTCTCTTCGGTCAGACCGCCGGAGCAAGTGTCTCGATGTTCGCGACCCGTCACGGCGCTGAAGCTGAGTTGAAAAACATGACTCCGTACTGGTCCGCTTACAGCCCTGATCAGGGCGGCTCCAGCATGGGTATTCCCGCGACCACCGAAGGCGTCGCCTGCGATGGCCAGAAATCCATGCGAGCCTTCGCCACCATGACTGACCGCGGCGTCGATAACTCGTTCCAACCCGAGCCGCTGCTCGGCCTCAGCGAAGGTAAAATAAGCAAAAATTTTCCGCCGGGTTACTCCACGCCGTTCGTCATCGAAACAAGCGCCAGCTGGATCAAGAACCCGGGCGATTCACCGCAATATTATCTGCAGCTCGATCAGACCGTGGTCCGAACTCGCCCGGGCACATCCGGACCTCTCGAATGGTACCTGACCGCCGCATCTCCTTGGGAGTTCGGCACACCCGCTGCCTATCCTGAAAACTGCGCTGAAAAGACGCCCTGCGCAAGCACTACCTTCAAAGCCATTGCTGCCGGCCGCTATGAAGACACCGCGCGCTCTTCCGGAGTCGCTATCGTCGTTCCCTCCTTTGGCTGGCAAACCCAAAGAGCCTACGTTCGCGAAAATGCCGAATACGTCGTCCTGCTCTACAACGCTGTGTGGGCCTTTCCGCGTCACACTTTCGCCGCCGTGCTCGAACGCCCCTTGGACAATGTGAGCGCGTTTCACTTCACCTGGTACGTCTGCGCCGGAGCCTGGCAGCAAGCCGTGCACCTTGCACAAGCACAAATTGCCGGTGACAAGACGGCCCTGCCTCCTCCACCCGAACCGCCCGCCACCAGCGCCAGCAAAGACGCCCTTCGCGTTACTTGTCAAACCACCGAATTCAAGCCGCAGCCCAATCAAGTTGACCAGGCAGTCCAACTGGAAGATCCGGCCCACGAGCAGCGCATTCTCTTCGACACCACGCAAGGCGGAGCTATCGTCTCTCTCCAATACAAAGGTCTCGAACACGTCTGGGGTTACAACGGTGGCGGCCTACTTCAAATGGCTTTCCACAACCACATGACAGCTGGACCTTGGGCCGGCGATTACAACCCCACCCAAGCCGGTGACGGCTCAGCTATGTCCCCGGTCACCGGCATCGCGTGCGATGGAATGAAAAGCGTGACCATCATGACCGCCATGCTCGACTTCAATCACAACAACGGCTTCTACAACAAACCTTTGATCGCCGTCTGGGGCGGACGAATCAATGACATGGTTCCGCTCAGCTACTTCTCGCCTTACACTCTCGAGACCCATGCCGAATGGGTGCCCAATCCAGCAGGGCAGCCGCGCTACTACCTGCAGCTCAAAGAAAGATTAGTGCATGTGGCAGATGAGAAGATAGGCCCGTTCGCCTTCGACTTCGCCGATTATGAGCCCTGGGAATTTCCAGTTCGCGCCCTCAGCCCCGAACACTGCCCGTGTCCTTCGAAAGAGACAACCTACGTGTCAGGGGGCTGGTATCAGGATCAAAACCGCGAAGCCGGACTCGCCGTGGCCATGCCGTCAAGCAACTTCCCGAACGGTAAAGTCGGCGGCGATTTCAACAGTGACTACATGTGGCGCAACCGCAGCTTCCACCTCACGTCCAGCGACTCGCTCGACGGCATCTCCTCTAAAGAATTCGTCTGGTATATCATGCCGGGCGCATGGCGAAACGCCTTGACCTTTGCGCAGAAACTAAAATAACTTCTGTACATAGAATTTCGATGTAAACGGCGCAAGCGAAAGTTGAATCGTGCGCTGAGCCGAAATGGGTTCCTCCTGCCCGCCTGTCTTGGGATCCCAAATCACCAGATCCTTCCTATCGCGCAGAGTAACCCGCGTCTGCACATCTCGCGGTGAAGAGTTCGCGAAGAAGTACACATCTCGCCCATCTTTTACTTTGTGAATGTAAGTGAGGGCGCCAGTATAGTCGGTCCCACTCTGCGATGGCCATACCGGTTCTTGAATATCAACGTCTCCGACCGGGATCGCCCGCCGCAAAACAGCATCGAGCAAACTCGCGGTAGCTTTCGGGAGAAAGAAGGCTTTCCCTCCGGCAGCATTGCTTGTAAAGAAATACCCGTTGGTCTGTGCGTCTCCGTCAACACGAAAAACACTGTTCATGATCTGCTGCACATCCTGATCACGATGGAACTCAGCCGAACGAGACGGCAGTTTGCTCGTCGCGATGACAGCTCCACCACTCCCGTAGAAATCTCTGATCTTCTCGGCAGCCGCAAGTGAAATCGTGTCTCCGCCAGGTAGAATGAGCACTCGATACTCTTCGCGATTCTCCCGATTATTCAGCACTAGCTTGTTGCCCGCCACCCGGCATCGATTGACCAGTACTTCCGGGTGAACATACGTGTAGTCCCTCCGCAGTTCCCGAAAAAGCGTTTCGCCGATATCCATGTAGTCGATTTCAGAAGGCACGATGCCGCCCAGGTAGGCCCACTTCCAGGCCGGCCCTTGCTGCTCGTACAGAGCCTTCACCCCTGCATCATCACGACGAGGGTCTTCGGGAATCGGATCGGAGGAAAATCGATAACAACCCTGCAGCCCTGCAATCGGATAGAGCACCGCGATATCCGATACATGACGTCCATGCTGCAGCATATAGCTCAGCCGGGCCACATACTCGCTAAATCCGGGTACATCGCTCGCCCGCGACACACTCTCCGCAGCCGGAATCTGCAGGTTGATGCCCATCGCATACTGATCCATCGCCACCCGGAACAACATATCCTCGTCTATCTTCCGGTACGCCGCATAGGTTTCGGCCATCACCACCGGCTTGTCGTAATTGAAAGCAGCGGATGTCACGACCTTGTATCCTCGATTCGCTCGCCCCAGATAGAAAATGTCATCGTGACCGGGTATGTCTTGCTTCTCGAACATCTTCATCAAATCCCCATTTGTAGGGACCGGGTTCGCGATCTCCTCCTGATCGAGATGGCCCGAACTCTGGATCCCGTGCAGCTTGCACCACCGGCTGATCTTACCCACGAAATTATCTGCAAATAATTGCGCGCGAAAACCAAACAGCGCATTTCGCGCCGCCGCCGTATCGGGCCCTATGTCATACCAAAGCGCCGGGTAATAACTTACTGGCGAATAGCCATATTTCTCCTCAAACTTCTTCGCGAAAGAGCCCGTCCACATCCGCCCGTCCAGCCAATGCATTGAGGGCTCATCGTAAAACGACATCTGGATGAAGTTCCCGAAGTAGTCTTTGTAGTGCTCGTAGAATCGCTCGTAACTGAGCTTCAGAAACAGGTCCATCGCGTCTTCGTCGAGATAGTCCACCAGTCCGGGATTGCGCAGCTTCAGAACGGCCGTTCGATTCAGATAGAACACCATGACCTTCCAGTCGCCCTGCGGAACCTTGTAGTGCACCCGGTTGTTTCCCACCCTCTGTTGACTGATGTCGATGCGCTTCAGCGTCCGCTTGTCCATCGCAACAGCCCCAAGATAGGTGCCTTCCGGAACGGACATATCGATTGGGGCTGGACCTGTTACATCCTGTTCCACCATGTCCAACCGCTTCGCCATGTATTGCGGATATTTCTCGTAAATCTCTCCGCACACGTTTCCGGTCGGATAGTTGTAGTCGTCATAGAGAACAAATGAGGACAGCCTGTCCTTTCTGCCCTCCTCGATCGCGGTGCTGTAGAAACGAAAAAATTCGTCGCTCATGTACTCGATCCCGTGATTCGCTAATCCGAAAAATGGTTGGGCCTGGCGGAAATACGCCGGATCCAGACGGCTGCCGTTCGCTCCATCCACCGTGATGAGAAACCCTCCGTAGCCTTGCGCAGCCAGTTTCTGAACACCGGCAATCACCTTCTGCCCTGTCACTGTCGAAAGGTTATAGCCCCACATCGCACGCGGCCGAAATTCAGCCGGGGGGTGTCGGAATCCCGCGTAGTTGAAGGATGGAGGCTGTTCCTGCGCCCATAACAAAGCAGCCGCGCAGATCGCAACCAGACTTCCAAGTCGATAGAAAAGCTTTTTCATTCCGTGAATTACCGTCGAAAGCCTGTCCAGTCTATACCAGACATCGTGCTTGGCGCGTGGCATAATCTTTCCAGTGTTTTCGCGCTTGGCTCGCAGCCTCCTGCCTGGCTTGCTCGTCTGTATCGCTTCCGCGCAGGATGAGGATCTCCCCCATCTCTACCAACACGCGAAGGCCTCGGAAGCATCCGGCGATTACAGATCTGCTACTGCCGATTACGAGAGGATCATCCGGCTTCGTCCGGATATGGCGGAGGCGTACGCCAACCTGGGCAATCTCTACTACATGCTGGGCGACTTGCAAAAGGCCGAAATGTCCTTCCGTAAAGCGATCGCGCTTAAGCCCAGCCTGCCCGGTCCTCATTTTTTGCTGGGCGTCCTCAATTTCAAAGCCCGCAAGTACCATGAGGCGCTGCAGTGTCTTAACGAAGCGAAACGGCTCGACGGGACAAACAGCTCGATTCAAAGCTACCTCGGGTACACGCAGTTTGCTTTGCGCAATTATCGCGAAGCCGTTTTCGCTCTCGAAAACGCCGCCGCTTCCAATCCGAACGACATCGATGTCTTCTACCATCTCGCGAAAGCCTACGCAAATTTAGCTGGCGAATACTTTGCAGAGCTGCAAAAATCTGCTCCCGATTCGCTTCAGACAACGCTCGCGCGCGCCCACCTATTTGAATCGCAGCAAAATTGGGACCAGGCCCTCGACAGTTATCGGAAGATCGCCGCACAGCAACCGGATTACCCCAGCATTCAAGCGAAGCTACAGGACATCGCCGCTCGAAGAGCGGGGCAAACGGCCTCACGGGAAACATCCGCCCTCGACCCCAAGCTCGATGGATCGCTCGCTCTCTTTTACCAGCCTCCAACCGGCAATAGGGTTCTCGATGTGCTCCATCAGTACCTGACTCGCGAGCACGATTTGCAAACCCAAAACGGTTCCGCCGCCGAAACACTCTACCGACTCGCAGAAGTTGAGCAAGAACTTTCTTATCTTGCCGGTCAGTGGGTCTTCGAGATCGATCCCGACTCATACCGCGCTCACGAGATCAAGGGCCAGTTCTTCGAAGAGTCGAACAAGGACGAAGAAGCCGTCGCCGAATACCGCAAGGCAATGGCAATAAACCCGCAATTGCCCAACATGCATTTCGTGATCGGTAATCTCTATTGGAAACGTGACCGGCTGGATGAAGCGTTGGCCGAACTTCAGAAGGAACTGGATTCCGATCCCAGTCACCCCCAAGCCCTCTACGAAACCGGCGATGTCCTGCTCGCACGCGAACGCCTCACCGATGCCGAAGCATGTTTCTTAAAAGCCTTGAAGGCAGAACCGAACATGAAGGAAGCAGATCTCGCTCTTGCGCGCATTTACACCGATCGACATCAGCTCGATAAAGCGGTTGCTCAGCTCCGGCGAGTCACCGAGATCGATCCGCAGGATCCCACGCCTCATTACCGGCTCTCGAAGCTGTACCAGGAAACCGGAAAGACGCAGGAAGCCAATAACGAACTGGCCACCTTCGCCAGACTAAAGCAGCAGCAATCCGCCAATCGCGCACGCTGAAATCTGAGGTTTTTCGGCCCCCAAAAGAAAATGCGCCGGATCTCTCCGGCGCATGCGTACCTCATCCAACATCTAAGGACAGGACAGTCCGGAATAGTAAGTAAACAGATTCCAGAAGTTATATGTCATGAACGCCGGACCGTTGATTGAGTACGGATGGCTCGGATTGGTCCATTTGAAGGAATTCAAGCCATTCACCAGATTTGCGTAGCCCGGAGCGGTGTTGTTACCATCCGTAGCCGGCAAACTTTGGGGATCGAAACCGATCACCCACGGACCGCCGCTAGTCCCGCCAGTCTGCGGGTTTCCAACCTCAATGACGTTCGACGTACCCAACGGGTTTAGCGTACCGGTTGCCGCCTCGTTATCCCATTGATGATTCCCGCCAAACGGAGCTTCGGCCGGGTACCCGATGATGTCCCATTGACGTTGGGCGAAGTTGCCGCCGTATGTATAGCCCAACCAGCCTGTGTACGAACCGATCGGCCTTCCACCGCTGCTCCCGTTACAGCCGTAGCCCCGATCGTCGTTGAGTTGCATAAAGCCGATGTCGTAGTCATAGGTGCTGGCGTTCGACACCCAGGTGGCCACACGTCGCATTGTCCAGCCACCGTTGAATGCTGGGTTTCCACCGGCGTTGTAAGCAGGATAAAAAATGAAGTTCTGGTACCACGTTCCGGTTGCGTAATCGAACATGCAATGCCGTGCCGTGATGAGCGTATGGCTGTTGATGGCAACGCTCGCAGAACAAACATACTCGCCCGATTGCTCGCTCGCGCCTGCAGGAATGAAGAAAAATAATTTTCCAACAGCGGAGGTCGGATACTGGTTCGGGGAAGGCACTAGGTGATTCGTAAACGGCATCTCGTAGTCAAATCCTTCCGTTTGAACCGTATTAGCTGGAGCCGCGCTTGTGCTTTTGGCTGGTATCGGCTCTAAGCTGGGCTGATCCTCTCTGGGGAGGATAAAGCTTGGGGGAGCGCCCGGTTTCGAAACTCGAGGTTCCTTTATCGCGCCGGATGCACTGTCGATATGTGGAAGACTTGCTGGATCCACCTTCGGTAACGGCATGGGTGTAGCATTCTCGAGCCTGTCATTGCTCCAGAAAGCGGCCGATGTTGTCCGCTGCTTGTCACTAAGGTTGATTCTCCCGGGTACCGGTTTACTTGTGTTTTGAGCAAGTGCTGCCGCCGTCAATGTAAGTGCTACGGCCGCGATCATTCCCGTTCGCTTTTTCATACTTCCTCCTGGTCGTGAGTGAATGGACGGCAGTTCCCCGATTGTCAAATGAATTTGTTCGCTGGACCGTCAGGTATTCACCTGAGCAGAGTCCTCAAAATTCAATCGTTGAATCCGTCGTGCTGTCTCACGCTGAGGCAAGCGAGAAGCCAAACCGAACGCGCCTTATTTAATAAGCCGTTCGAGCGGTCAGAAGAGGTTTTCTCTATTCAAAGAGTTAATCGATATCTCTTTCGATATCTGTGTGCCGCGTCGCTGCACGTCGCTCTTTGCCGATGCGCAGATACATCGCCCAGCTATTTCCTGTCGGAGGTGGCTGAGGATCCCCGTACTTTCGCGGAGATCCCTGCCACATCCAACTTCCTCCTAGAAATCCCCGCCGTAACCCAATATCTTTGTCAAAGCGTTCGGCTTACTCCAATCGCCCGAAGGCGTAAGAGCAATGAGTTCACGATATAGCAGATGTATCCGTTTAGAAGCGGCCTGCTGGGCCCTTAAAGGAGGCGGAAGAATCTCCTGCAGCTCGTTGGGCACGATGTCGTTCACCAGCGTCTGAGATTCGTTGTAAGCACGCGGATCGTGCTGCGCGATGCTATCCAGCTCGAGCTGCCCGCGTGTTGTCGTGTAATCGTAATACTCCAGTTCAACCGAGCCCGGAATGATATGGCTGGTCGGCGGCACCCATTTCTGGTAAACACCAAGCTTGGTGTCTTCCTTGCGTAACCCAAGGACGTGCGTCGGTGCCTTATTGAAGTTGAAGTAGTTCGGTACGATTTCGTCGGTCGCAAAAAGCA
This sequence comes from Terriglobia bacterium, assembly GCA_963737005.1. Taxonomy (GTDB): domain Bacteria; phylum Acidobacteriota; class Terriglobia; order Bryobacterales; family Bryobacteraceae; genus Bog-105. The sequence goes on from CAVTRD010000003.1 coordinate 124,836, forward strand.
CGTACGGCCGTCCTGGTGCATTGGCAGATTTCAGCATCGAAATCATGTCGTGCCGTTGTCCATAGATGTCAGCCAGATAGCCTTTCATCCAGTCATTGGTCCCCTTGTAGCCAATGCTCACCAACATGTTGAAGAGGTCCACCGAAGACGTCAGGCCATTACGGATCACGTTCGTCTGCCCGGTGTACCTGCCGGATGGATCGACGACAATGAGCGGAATGTGCCAAGCCTCTTCGTAAACGGTTGCCATCTTGCCTTGCACCATCCCGTGTGCTCCCGAATATTCGCCGTGGTCCGCGGCAAAAACGATGACCGTATTCTCGACGACGTCTGCGGGAACCATGTCATTAAACGCGTCCAGGACTCCGCCGATGTCATTGTCGACAATCTGCATCACCTGGGTGTAGCTGTCGAGTCCGCGCTTCCAATAATCAAACGGCATTTTGACAACGCCATAATTGAGATCCTCGAACCGGTTGGGGTTTGGATACGGCTCGACCGTCGCTGTATTCTGCGAGCGATCGTCCGTAATCCCACCCCAAACAGCCTGCTGGAACTCCTTGATGAACGTTTGTGTCTTGAGCCCCTTATCGTTGATCTGTTCTGTAGTCTCCCAATTCGGCGGGACATCGGGATATTTGTAGTTTGGTGGATTTTTGAGGGCGTTTTCTTGCCACGAGACGTCAGGACCGTTACCAGGATATTCAGAGATCTGATCGTAAGTAGTCTCCTTGAACAACTTCGTCACCGTCTTGAACTCGGTCCCTGCCGGGAAGAATTCGCGATCATGTGGATTCACTAAGCTGACCGTCAGACACCAGGGTTGATTGGTTGGCCGCTTATTTAGTAACCAGTCAACCGCCTGCCCTGCTGAGTAAGAATCGTTGTGATAACCCCGTATCTCATCCCCGTAAGTTCCTTGTAAGTTGAAACCTACCGGATCGTAGTAAGTGAAAAAATCAAAGCCATAGTTCTCGAGTCCTCCCTGGTCCGCTTGAGGGACAGAGACGTGCCATTTGCCGGTATAAGGCGTCTGATAGCCATTTGCACGCAGAAGTTTACCGAAGGTCGGATAAGCGGGATTGAGGACCGGTTGTTTCTTCGGCGGCGCCGGAGGATACGGACCCGAAAGAATCGTGGTTAACAGCCAGTTCTGCTGTGAGTAAAGACCGGTCAGCATGACGCCCCGGGATGGCGTACACGCGTTGGCAGCCGTATGATATTCGCCAAACTTCACTCCGGCTTGCCAAAGCTTGTAAACGTTCGGCATAAAGCGCTTTAAGAATTCTGCCGGAGTTTTGATCCCATCTGGAAAAACGGAAGGATAGCGAAGTTCGTCCACCAAAATGAAAAGTATGTTAGGTTTCGGCCCCGGAACAGCTGCAGGCCCGCTGTTTTGGGCGAGCGAGTCATAACCGGCCAACATGCCGCCGCCAGTGATGACGGCACTTGATTTCAGGAAGTCTCTGCGTTTCATGTACTGCTCCTAATTGGTAGAAGCAATAAAGCCTCGCTAAACTTGCCACCCTGGACAAAATTTTTCTGAAAAAAGAACGAGCGGTCGTTTAGGAGGCGTTCAGCAGCTCAAGTTCGCGACAGTGTAAGCACAAAAGGCAGGCTCACGTTTCTTACATTCGGGTCACCGGCAATGGCAAATACTCTGCCGAAAAGGCGGTTGTCTCGCGGCAGCAGTTTAATTTGAAGCGTCTTGGCGCCCGTTCTCACTGCATCAGGTGCATCGATTTCTCCGGTGGACAAACCTGTAAACGCTTCACCCTCGGACCGCATCTCAGTTATTTGTTCCGCTCGGCTGCCCCCAATAGCCAGACTCGCGGCTTCACTCGATTCGATATCGATTGCAATCGGCATGTTCGCGCCGCCACCTTGAAGCTTTCCCCGCCATCGTCCTCGCAATGCAGGAGAAGCGACGAACGGTTTGCTGGGAAAGCCGCAATATTCCTCTGGCTGGCGCCAGTCTGGCAGGTAATTCACGATTACTTCGTCGCACACGCTGTCGGCTAGCTCCCGTGTGTTAGACCGATTTGTGACAACTACGCAGGCCAAGTCTTGCGACGGAACGAAAATCATCCTGTTCGCCACTCCTGGGTCCCCGCCGATCTTGAAGAAGAAGGGAACCCCGGAAGTAGTTTGGCTCTTGAACCAGCCAAAGGTGGTCGCGACACCGGATGGCCCAGTAAACACGGGCCGCTGCAGTTCATCGATGTTTTGCTCGCCAAAGATTGCCGATTGTCCCTTAGCTCGATGACGCATATTGAAGAGGGCGAAAAGAGCGAGATCGTGGGCGCTCGCGTACAGCTCGCCTGAAGCAGGCGTGGACGTCGTGTAGTGCGGGATGAGACGGCCAAGCGAGTCGTAACGCATTGCGCCGCTCTGCACTCGAGCAGTATCGCTGCCGAAGAAGCTGTCCTTCAAACTAAGAGGGGCAAGCACTCTTCGATCCATAAGTACTCCGAACTCTGTCTGAGTGAGAGCTAAAGCGATTGCATTCAGCGCCGCGAATCCGATGTTGCTGTACTCGTAGCAGGTCGCTGGAGGGTACGCCAGCCTGCCATACGCTTGAAGGAGCGCATTTGGACTCGGGACAAGTCTCGATTGGTACGCTTCATAGGATTCATACATTCCCGGCAGTCCGCTGACGTGAGCACCAAGTTGCCGGACACTCACCGCGTCTGCATTGCCGGTTGTGCTCACGAGTTTGCTTCCCGCAAGAAACTTATTCGCGGGCTCATCGAGCGAGAGCTTACCTTCGGCGACCAGGGTCATGATCGTGGTCGCTGTGAACGGCTTTGTGATAGAGGCCAGGCTGAATGGGGTGTGCGGTGTAGTCCTCAGACCAGCCTTCTGATTCGCCCAACCAAAACCCTCCTCCCAAACGATGCGGCCACCCTGCACTACCGCGACAGCTACTCCGGTCGCGTCACCTCGCGCAACTGCCTGCTTAACGCGCCTGCGTACCGGGTCGAAGTTTACCTTGCTCGCTTCACCACTGAAACTCGTTGTACCGCCATTCAGCTTCGCTCCCACACAAGTCCCGAGCGACGCCGAGAGTATCCCTCGCATCACTTCACGACGGTTTGCGCGTGCGTTTCCGAGCTGAGTGCCCGGGTAAAAGTTAGCTGTTGTCAACCCCGTTTTTCGGCTCTGCAAGGTAGGCACTGCCCGCGCTCACGAAAAGAACGTTGCGCCACCTTTACCGCTTTGGCCAGGATTTCCGCCGTGCTCGGTAGGTGCCCTTCTTCTTGGGACTCCGCCCATCGGCCGACACCTGCTTGGCTCTCGTGCCCGCGCGCTTGGTTACGGTGCCCGCACGCTTGGCAACAGCTGGCGTACGTTTGGCGGCCGCTCCCGTCGCGCCCCCAGACTCCTCCGTACCTTTTTGTTTGGCCTCGACCAATACCCGAGCTCGTTGCAAAGCATCCGTGGCCGTTCTTACCTGCTTCGCTATGGCGGGTGATATCTCACCGGATTCATCGAACAGCTCGGCCAGCGTCGTTTCAATGCGTCCGAGCTTCTCGATTGTGCCGTCGGATTGAACGGACCGTTTGCCTCCGCTGAGTGATGCGCGCGAAGTCTGATGCGCCGCTCTCCCTAATGAACTCTGAAGTAGGCGCTTCATCTTGCCGGCCGCATCCTTAACCGCTTGCTCGATTGTCCCTGCGTCGCTGCTCGTCGAAACAGGGTTCTTCCCCGCCGGACGGACCTCCAACCTGCATCGCTTGTCCCGCAACCCAGGCTTACTGCTGTTCAAATCACTTAAATGAACTTCGACCCGAGTAAGTTGACCCGCAAATTGCTCGAGCGCACGTGTTAGTTCCTCCTCGACGCTTCTAATCGCCTTCGTATCTACCCTAATTTGCTTGTCGCTATTGACTTGTATTTTCATGGCTGAAGGTACACGCCCGGGGAAAAGTCTCCCGAACGCTTACAGGCGGACCTAGCATAGCGCGTTCTTCGTTACTCCCGCTTACTGCCCGGGTCATCACCAAATAACAAAGCGGTCCCTAAGCCTTGCTAAGCTCGTGGCCGACTAAGATGTCTTCAGCCCTATCTTGTCCGCATCCAGATGCTCAACTTCCACTTCCTGGCGGCGAACCGTGTCGCGCACGACCTCCACACGATGGCTGACCTTTTTCTTCACGACAACTTCTTCCGCCAGCCGAGTCGTCTTGTTCACAACCGCTTCTTCCGCCATTTCGCGGACCTCGATCGTCTTATCTGACCAGTCAACGTCGCCCAAGTAGTTCGGGTCCGAAACCGCACGGCACATTACCTCGGCGTGCTCTTCATGAAGACTCACCTGCTCCTCGACCGGCCGCTCGGTCACGAAGCGGCGAATGCGCGTCGTGCCAGCCTCAACCCGGCGCTTGCCTACTTTCAACTGCTCTTCCGCCAGCCGGATTACTTGGTCCTCACCCGGCATCGCGGGAGTCCCGCCCAAGTTGGTCCGAGGCAAGTCGGCGGCTGTCCGCGAATCCGCGCCGGCTACAGCACCAGCGGCCATCCTACCCGTATCCGCCGTCGTATCGGTCTCAGGCAAATCGGCCGTTGTTCGAGTATTCGGGCCCGCGCCGGTCACTCTGCCTGCTGCTGCCCTGCCAGTATCCGCGACCGCATCAGTCCCGGGTACAGCTGTATCTTCAGGCCGGCCAGTCGCCCCAGCGATTGCACCTACGGCAGCGACGGCCGCATCGGTCATCACACCCCCCGCGCCGGCCGTCCGTTCGGAAAGGGGCCGCGAAGTTGTCGGGTTAAGGCCGTCAGTGGTCGCGCGCTCATCCACATCCACTGACTTGTTTGTGTCCAGAACTCTCATCGCGCGACCTACATCCGTATCCGCCACCCACAGCGAAACTACATAGCCGCCTTCGTCAACCGCACGCCCGTAAACTTCGGCTTCGTGTTCTCGTACGCCGCTGCCGAATAGTTTTCCCCAGAACCCCGGATCCCGCGTCGGGGTCCCTGCGGTTCCTTGGCTGTTCAATCCCGACTTGTTCAGCAAACTAATCTCGTTCGACGAAAATCCTTCCGCTTCCAGAGCACGCACTGCTTCTTTTGCATGTTCCTCTGTGTCGTAAACCGTAACAATAGTCTCGTAAGCCACTTAGCTCTCTTTCTTGACTTCCACTCGGTTGTCTCTTAACTGCGTTTCGGCGTCAGATACCTCGCCCGAGCCAGAGTGGAACGTGCCAGCCGGAATACGTTCTATTACCGCCTCCTGCCTTCGCAGCACAACTCGCTCCTGGTAGCGCTTAGTGCCGCGTACTCGTTTGATGTGAATCTCTTCTTTCAAAATCAGCCTGCGTTCGACTACCACCACTTCTTCCACCACCGGAACAATGATCGTGTCGCCCTCTTCTCGCATTCCAGGCACACTTTCGATTGGTCGTCCTATGGCCCTTCGCTCGACCTGGATATCCTCCTGCTTTAGCACCTCGTCAAGCACTTGCTCTTCTTGCCTGGTAGTAGTCGATATGCGCACCCGGCCTGTCTCGACTAGCCTCTTCGATAACGCCACTTCCTCGATGAACAATGGCACCACCGTCTCCGGTTCATCGGCTCCCAATCGCCGCGCTTCTGCATCGCTTGCCAGTTGGTCATCTTCGTTAGGTCGCATAGAGCCCTCCGCTGTTTGCTCGTCCACTACGCAGCATGATGCGCCAAAGATGAAGAGGGCACCCGGTGCGCGATTTGTGTTTCTCAAGCATGCCGCCCCGCGCTCCTTCGGCAGTCGGCATATCATTAGTCAGATAGAAGGCCGACGGGCCATTTTGGATCCGGCAGGAATTAATACAACCCGTCTTCTAACGGCGTCCTTACGACTCGTTCCTGTCGCGTATCGTTTCATCGCGGCCAAAATAAAATATGACTGTAGTCGTCGCTCTCAGCTCTAATTGCGGCGCGGGCGTCCTGCGCCGGTAGAATGAGGAGCGAAGACCTATGGGTGCCCTGAAGACTACCTTGCTGCTCGGATTACTCAGCGGTCTTTTGCTTGCCGGGGGCCGCGCTATCGGCGGTCCCGATGGACTCGCTCTCGGATTGCTGCTCGCCGTCGGCATGAACATCTTCAGCTTTTTCTTCTCGGACAAACTCGCACTCCGGTCTGCGCGCGCGCAGCGGGTTAGCGAAACCGAGTACCCCGACATCTATCGCCGCCTCGAACCGCTGGTCCGGCCGCTCTGTCAGCGTATGGGGATTCCTATGCCTCAGCTCTGGGTTACACCTGATATGTCGCCGAACGCCTTCGCGACCGGGCGCAATCCTGCTCATGCCTCAGTGGCCGTTACGGCAGGCATCCTGCAAGCCATGTCCAATGAAAATCTGGCGGCCGTACTGGCTCACGAACTGGGACACGTCAAAAATCGTGACATCCTGATCAGCTCGGTTGCGGCTACTCTCGGTTCGGCCATAACCTATCTCGCGCAGATGGCTCTGTGGTTCGGCGGCGGCCGCGGAAGGGACGACCGAGATCGCAATCCCCTCGCCGAACTGCTCCTCGTTCTCCTCGCACCGCTCGCGGCCGGACTCATCAGAATGGCTATCTCCCGTACTCGCGAGTTCAGCGCTGATGCCGCTTCCGCTCGCGCACTCGGAACACCCCAACCGATGATCAACGCCCTCACCAGTCTCGATTCGCTCGCGCGTCAAATCCCTTTGGATGCCTCACCGTCCATGTCGCACATGTACATCGTCCAGCCCTTCACCCACCGCAGCCTCGCAAACCTTTTCTCAACCCATCCGCCACTCGCCCAACGCGTTGCTGCACTCCGGGCATTGTCCATTTAATCTTCAGAGATCGTTTCCGATTTCGGCGATGGCGACACTCCGCCGCTCCGCCAGTGACCGGTATCCGGCTTCAACCGTCGCCATCGTTGCCAGATTCGCCCGCCCGCTTATTGCCGGTTCGCGTTTCTCTTCGATCGCCTCCATCAGCGTCGCCATCGGTCCGGCGAATGCATCGGGAAACCAAACCTCTCGCCACCGCGGCGTCTTCCACACACCCGGTTCATCCGTGCTCGTATAAGTGATTGTGCTCGGCGTCCGGTTCGGATACTCCGGCCATCCGATCGTCCCTTCCGCCAGGCCCTTCGTTCCTTCCACACGCCATTTGATGTAAGGGCGCATATCATCCTGTTCACTCCGCGGACCGGCCCACACGTCATCCCACGCCGCCGCTCGCACTCCATCCGCGTACTCCAGAATGTAAAGACAGATCCCATCGCTGTGCGCAAAATCCGTTCGCGGATCTTTCCGCGCGCTGACAAAAATCGATTGCGCCATTCCAAACAGATAAGCGAAGCAATCGATGTGATGAATGCTCATATTAAGCAGGGTCAGCCGGCCGGCATCTCTCAACCAGTCCTGCCAGTGCGGCACCGCGCGCATCTCGATCGTCCCCAGCACCGGCGTCCCCAGCACATTGCGCTCTAACAAATCTTTTACGGCACGAATCGATTGGTCATAGCGCATGTTCTGATTCACGGCGAGCGTTAGTGGCCGGCCCTCGCACGCTTCGACTATCGCCTTTGCCTCGGTGTAATTCTCCGCCAGCGGCTTTTGCGCGAGTATTCCTTTCAGATAGCGTCCCTTTTCAACCGCGCGCTCCACAATCGCTCGCTGTCGCTCGGGTGGTACCGCGATGTCCAGAATAGTCACCGCCGGGTCTTCGAGCATCTCATCCAACGTCTCGTAAGCGCGCCCAATGTTCCGCAGCTTTGCGGCTTCCCGCGCCTTCGAAAACGTTCGCGATGTGATCGCAGCCACCGTGAACCCGGCTTGTTGATAGGCGGGCAATTGTACGTCGCGCATAATGAACCCCGCGCCCACCGCTCCGATTGCGTAATCGCTCATCTCAGGAGCATATAATGATACTGCTGGAGCGGGCTTTCACCCGCAATTGGATCCAGCCCCGCTACTTTGCAACTAGGCCTCATCAACTCTGCCTGGCTCGGTACGCCAGTCAATACCGCACAAGGCATCGAACTCACCAAACAAATTGGCTTTGATTCGATCGACATCTTCGCCGACCCGCTTGAAATCGACGCCCGCGAACGGCGTCTTATCCGGACCGCCACCGTCGCCAACGATCTCCCTGTCATCGCGACCGTCTGCTGCGCTCTGGGCATCGCCGATTTCAACAAGCCCGTCCGTGATTTTCATGTCGCGCGCGCTAAAAGCTATCTCGATTTCTGTTACGAGCTCGAAGGCCGCAACGTCCTGCTCGTGGTCGGCGAATACATCTGGCAGCAGGAAGTGATCGCGCCCGCCGATCAATGGAAGTGGGCCGTCGAACACGTTCGCGAGTTGGCCGTCTACGCCGCCGGTCTCGGGCTTGAGATCGCAGTCGAGCTAGAGCCTTTTCACCTGTCGCTCGTCAACAACATCGACCGGATGTGCCGTTTCCTCGATGACGTCGATCATCCGGCTGCCCGCGCCAATGTCGACATCTCGCACCTGGCGCTAGCTAAAGATGCCCCCGAGAAGCTCTCCCGGCTGGCCGGCCGCATCGCTCACGTTCATCTCTCTGATTGCGATGGACAAAAGCACGGTGACCTTCCACCCGGTCGTGGTGTCGTTGATTTTCCGCCTTACCTTCAGGCGCTCGCCTCTACAGGTTTCTCAGGCACGGTCAGCATCGAGCTCGAATACTCGCCCGAGCCCGCCAAAATAGTTGATTGGGTCCGCGAGGCATACACCGCAACCGACAAGCTCATGTCGCCGATACGGGTTCGCTCGAACACGCCCGAGCGCGTCAAAATAAGTTAAGGAGTTCATATGGCAGCAGGTCCTATTAAGCAGGAGAAACTGGAAGACTACCGGCGCGACGGCTACGTCCTCGAAAAAAATCTCTTCGATAAAGAAGAGATCGAACTACTGCGCCGTGCAGCCAAAGAAGACCGTGCGCTCGATCAGCATTCGTTCGGAAAAGGCGACGGTGAAGGCGGCACCATTCGACTCTCGCTTTGGAACCATCCCGGCGACACTATCTATGGCATGTTCGCCCGCTGCGAGAGCGTCGTCAACTCCGCTGAAAAGCTTCTCGGCGGCGAGGTCTATCATTACCACTCGAAGATGATCATGAAAGACGCCAAGGTCGGCGGCGCTTGGGCATGGCATCAGGATTACGGCTATTGGTATCAGAACGGCGTGCTCTTTCCGCTGCTGACGAGCGCCTATATTGCTGTCGATCCCTCGACAAAAGAAAACGGTTGTCTGCAAGTTCTTAAGGGATCTCATCTCCTCGGCCGCATCGAGCACGTCCTCACTGGCGACCAGGCCGGTGCCGACCTCGAGCGCGTCCATGAAATCGAAAAGCGCCTTGAGCTCGTGCATGTCGTTATGGATCCCGGCGATGTTCTCTTCTTCGATGCCAATCTCTTGCATCGCTCCGATCAAAACCGTTCCGATAACCCACGCTGGTCCATGATCTGCTGCTACAACGCGGCTCGCAACGATCCTTATAAGGAAGCACACCATCCGCGTTACACGCCGCTCCACAAAGTGCCCGATTCGGCCATTCGCGAAGCTGGCATGCGCCGTTTTGCCGATAGCTCTTCCAATGTCGCTTGGCTGAACGAGCAGGAAGACAAAAGCGCGAGCAGCCTGGAGACTCCGGTCAGAGCCTGATCTTGGGCAATCGCTTAAAGTCTTACTTTAACTTGCTGGCGCTCGACGGATTACCCGACATATCGCTCGACGACATGTGCCAGGCAGGGTACAACGGCGTCCAGTTTGCCTCCCCGGCTTCTCGGGCCGACCTCGAAAAATGTCGCCGGCTGGGGCTCGAATACGCCGGCAGTGCCCGTGTCAACAAGAATGAGGAAACGAAGCCATTAGCCGAGAAATGGGCCTCGGATGGCTTCGTCTGCGCCACTCTACACGTCGGTTGGGGATTCGAAAATCAGCACGATGCCGCTGGTTTGATCGAAAGTATTCTCGAGGCGTCAATCACTTGCGGGTTCCCTCTATACGTCGAGACACACCGGGCCACAATCTTCCAGGACATGTGGCGAACGGTTGAGTTCGTTCGGCAATTTCCCGATCTGCGCTTCAACGGCGACTTTTCCCATTGGTACACAGGCCAGGAAATGGTCTACGGAGGCTTCGAAAACAAGCTGAGGTTTATCGAGCCGGTGCTCGAACGCGTGCGCTTCATTCACGGCCGCATCGGTACTCCCGGCTGTATCCAGGTGCGGGTCGACCCGGGACGGCTTCCCGAGCCCGAATACGTCACGCATTTCCGCCAGCTATGGACAGCCTGCTTCCGGCACGGCGCCTCGATCTTCACGCCCGAGCTGCTCGCGCCGAAGATCTACTACGCCCGCACGCTGCCTGATGGCACTGAAGAAAGCGACCGTTGGGAACAGTCGCTCGTGTTGAAACGTCTGGCGGAAGACTGTTGGCGGAATGCGCATGACTAAACTCGTTTTCCTCGCCCTCACCTGTGGCGTCTTATTGGCCCAGGATCCGGCCGATCAAGCCTCCAAACAGCCCAAGCCGGCCGAATCGCCGGAGGTCATTGCCGGCAAGGCGCAGTTCGCGCAGACCTGTGGGTTCTGTCACGGCGCCAACGCACGCGGCGCGAGCGGGCCCGACCTGATTCACTCGTCCCTCGTAAGCCATGACGTCAAAGGCGATCTCGTCGGACCTGTCGTGCTCAATGGACGTCCCGATAAGGGCATGCCGGCTTTCCAGCTCTCCGACGCCCAGATCCGGTCGATCGCCACCTACTTGCACTCGGAAGCGCACCTCGCGTCCACCACTTACCAACGAGGACCCGGCGAATATCCACTCGCCAAGCTGCTCGTCGGCAACGTCGCAACGGGCAGGCAGTACTTCGAAAGCAAATGCAGCAGCTGTCATTCCGTAGCGGGCGATCTGGCGCACATCGCAACCAGATATAAACCGGTCGACCTTCAGTCGCGCATTGCGTTTCCTTCCGGCGCAGTCCCGACCCTTACCGTTACCGAGCCCTCCGGCAACGTCGTATCAGGCACGCAAGTCTATGCGGACGAGTTCGTCGTTTCCCTACGCGACAAGAACAACTGGATCCATACGTTTAATCGCAAGCTCGTGCAAGTCGAAATCAAAGACCCGCTTGCAGCACACACGAAACTTCTTCAGTCCTATACCGACGAGAACCTGCATGACCTTTTCGCCTATCTCGAGACGCTGAAATGAAGCGCGTACTTTTCTTTCTGTCCGTTTGTGCGGCCTGCGCAGCCCAGGGGCTTGACCCCGCTTCCATCGCGCAACCTAGGCGAGATAGCTGGCCCACCTACAACGGCGATTATTCGGGCAAACGCTTCAGCACTCTCAAGCAAATCGATGCGGAAAACGTCGGATCCCTGGCCATGACCTGGGCGTTCCAAACGGGTATTAACTCCGGTCAAGGACTAAAATCCACACCGCTGCTCGTCGATGGCACGCTCTATTTCACAGAACCCGATGACATCTGGGCCGTCGACGCGCGGTCGGGACGGCAGAACTGGCACTATCACTACCACGCCAATGAGGGCCTGCATATCGGGCAACGGGGTCTTGGTATGTCGGGCAACCGCCTATATTTCGAAACCCCGGACGCCCATCTCCTTTGTCTCGATGCACGCAGCGGAGAGGTGCAGTGGAACGTCGAATTGGCCGACGTCAAGCTCGGCTACTGGACGACCATGGCGCCCCTGATCATCCGCGATCACGTCATCGTGGGCGTCTCCGGAGACTTCACGGATCTGCACGGCTACATCGAATCCTACGATCCCCAGACAGGGAAGCTGCAGTGGCGTTGGAATTCCCTTCCGAAGCCGGGTGAACCAGGTTCTGAAACATGGCCGGCGAACAGCGATGCCATCCAGCACGGCGGCGGCATGACGTGGATTACAGGCACCTACGATCCCGACCTCAATTTGCTCTTCTGGGGAACCGCGAATCCGAATCCGGTGCTCTCGGGCGCAAGCCGGCCCGGCGATAATCTCTATACGTGCACGATCGTCGCGCTCAATCCAGATACCGGCAAACTGGTCTGGCATTTCCAGCCATCCCCGCATGACGTACACGATTGGGACGCGGTGCAAACACCCGTCCTAGTCGACGCCGATTTTCAAGGCGTGCCGCGCAAGTTGCTTCTGCAAGCAGCGCGCAACGGCTACTACTTCGTCCTCGACCGAACCAACGGGAAGGCGCTGCTTTCGGTTCCCTTCGAAGAGATCAATTGGAGCAAAGGCATCGATGCGAAGGGCAGACCCATCGGCGACCCCGCAAAATATCCTAATACAGCCGGAACGCTCGTGATGCCCGACGCCATCGGAGCTACCAACTGGATGTCCCCGAGTTTCAATCCCGAGACCGGGCTGCTTTACGTCGATACCCAAACCTCCTACGGTCTCTACTACGACCTTTCGAACGGCAAGCCGGAGGGATTTGCGGGGCGTGACTTATCCGTTTGGTCGCACTCGTTCTTGAAAGCACTTGAATACCAAACGGGCAAAATCCGTTGGTCTCACGACTTGGGACCCGGCGAAAACTGGGCCAGTGTTCTCAGCACGGCGGGCGGAATTGTGTTTACCGGCGACAATCACGGCAACATACTCGGATTGAATGCGCAAACGGGCGAAACGTTGTGGCACGCGTACGGTGGGGGCGCGGTCAAAGGACCACCCATCACCTACGAGCTTGACGGCAAACAATACCTACTGGTCGGCTCACAGGAAGTTCTCTATTGTTTTGCGCTACCCGAGGCTGGCAAACCCGATCAGCAGCAGACCAAGAACATATCCGGCGAACATAAGCGAGACTAAGCGCATGGTCCCTGGCGGCGCCGCTCGAAATTCTTTCCAGATCAAGACGCCCCAGATCGCCGCAATCAGAGTTGCGCCCTGACCCAAGGCGTACGAGATAGCCGGTCCTGCCACTCCCGATGCGATCACGTTCAGCGCAAACGCGAGCATCCAGATTGCGCCGCCCAGAACGCCGAGTGAGTGCAAGCGAAACGTACCGGCAAAGTATTCGCGATATGTGCGGCCGGCAGCTCGCATAAAAATCGTGTTGACGAGAATGTTGCTGACGAGTACACCCAGCGAGAAAAAGAACAGTGCCGTATATGGCGTCAACTTGCCCGGCAAAATCGGCAAAGAATTGAAGCCCGGGGAAAGAGAACGGATCAGCTGTGGATAGAAAAATCCCATGAGGCAGCCTGCCACGATCGCGAACAGCATGCCTTTGCCCCAACTTCCGGTGGTGGTTCGCGGCAGCTTACGATAAGCCAGTGCCGAGAGAATCATTGCCGCGAGTACGAACAGCACGCCGAAGAACAAAACAGGCGCATTGCCTTTCGGCTGCTGCATGTAAGCTGTGACCGTACCGATAATGAGCGCAAGCCCGATGCCGACCGGAAAGGCAATAGACATACCAGCAGCGTCGATCGCCACTACCAGTAATATGTTGGCAACGTTGAATAGGAGGCCGCTCAACGCCGCTACCCAGATCGAGGCGGAAGAGGCAAGTTTCACGTTCTCGATGGCCGGCATACCCGACGCTCCCGTGCTGCCGGCGGTAAACATCAGCAGCGTGCTGAACAGGAACAGCCCGATTGCATAATCCCAGTAGTACAGTTCGAATGGCCATTTTGTCCTACCGGCGAGTTTCTGCGTATTGGCCCATGATCCCCAGCCGATCATTGTAATCGTGCAAAACAGGATGGCTATCGTGTTCGAATGTACGGTAAGCACTGAGCGCTAAAGTAACACTCCGACCATGAAAATAAAATTATTCTCACTACTCGCGGCATTGGCGGTAAGCAGCTGGTCGAAGACATCGGTTATTCTCTCCACCGATGTCGGCAATGAGATCGACGACCAGTGGGCTATTACGTACATGCTGCTCAGCCCCACATTCGATGTGCGCGGCATCGTTTCCGCCCACGGACCAAGTCTGCCTGCGCCGTCCGCGCACTCGACCTATAAGGTGCTGCTCGAGGTTGTCGAACGACGGCTCGGCATGCTGAGTCATCCTCCGCTGTTTGAGGGTTCGAGCGAGCCGCTGGCGGACCGGCAAACACCACGTCCGAACGCCGGCGTCGACTTTATTGTTGAGACTGCGAAACAGTTCTCAGCCGACAACCGCTTGGTCGTGCTCACGATCGGGGCGGCCACCGATGTCGCTTCGGCAATTCTGAAAGACCCGAGCATCACGGGTCGCATTCGCGTTGTGGCAATGGGATTCAAAAGTCTCGCGGAGGGCGGCAAAGAGTTCAACATTGAGAACGACCCACAAGCATGGCAGGTGATCCTCGATTCCGATGTCCCGGTCACGATTGGAGCGGCCGATGTATGCCAGCGTGATCTCGCGATGAGTTTCGATCATGCGAAAAATTTGGTCGGGCAGCGCGGGCCTGTGGGAGCGTGGCTCTGGGACGATTATCAAAACTGGTATTTTCGCAACGTAAAACCTTGGCGTAAGAATGATTTCTCCAAACCCTGGGTGATTTGGGACACCGTCGTGATGGCCCACGAACAGGGCATGACAACCAGTGACCAGATCCCACGTCCTCACTTAGCTGATAATCTGTCATTCGAGAAAACGGGTGCGAGTAAAACCATCACCTGGATCACGAGCGTCGATGGCAAAAGAATGTGGGACGATTTCGCTAACAAGCTGGACGCGTATCAATCGACGCATGCAGTCGATCTATCGCCCTGTTTCTTGCAGCATCCTTAGGAGATTCCCATGAGCAACAAACTTCCGCGACGTCGATTTTTGCAGAGGACGGCCGCCGCCGGCGCAGTTCTCGCGTCAAAAAACGTGCTTGCTTCACCGGTTTTGGGTGATGGCTATAAAGCGGTACCGGCGAGCGATCGACTAAAGATCGGGATCATCGGAATTGGTATGCAGGGCTCCGGTCTGCTGCCGAATGCGATCTCTCTGCCCGGTATCGAATGCGTGGGCGCCGCCGATCTCTATGATGGCCGCCACACGCTTGCCAAAGAGATCACAGGCAACCCGAACTTGCCGACCACTCGCAACTACCACGAGCTCCTCAATCGCAAAGACATCGATTGCGTGATCGCCGCCGTACCGGACCACTGGCACATGCGCGTGGTCGTTGATGCTTGCAATGCCGGCAAGGACATCTATTGTGAGAAGCCGATGTCACACACCGCCGAGCAAGGTTTCGAGATGGTCAAGGCTTCACATGAAAACAAGCGGATCGTGCAGATCGGTTCGCAGCGGGTCAGCTCCGCTATGTGCGCTAAGGCACGCGAGATGTATAAACAGGGTGCAATCGGCGACATCGAAATGGTCGAACTCTCGTTGGGTCGCAATAGTCCCACAGGTGCCTGGGTATATCCGCCCCCGCCTGACTTGTCGCCTGCGAATCTCGATTGGGACACCTGGCTGAACGATGCACCTAAGATCGCGTTCGACCCGAAGCGCTTTGCGCGTTGGCGCTGCTGGCGCGAATATGGCACGGGCGTCGGCGGCGATCTGATGGTCCATCTGCTAAGCGGGATGCTCTACACGCTCGATTGGAACGAAGCGCCGCAATCGGCATCGGCCCTGGGAGGCATTTTCCGTTTCAAGGATGGCCGCAACATGCCCGACCTGCATACGGTTCTATTTCACTATCGCGAAGTTCCTGTTTACGTCAGGCTCAGCTTGGTCGGCGAAACACCGGAGCTCGCGCGCTTCATTGGACCAAAAGGAATCCTCGAAGCTTCCGGAAAAACTCTGCGCTATTTGCCGCAAAATGGCAAAGACGATTCACCCAGCTATTACGCCAACAGTTTTCCGAGCAAAATGCACGAGAAGTACGTTGCCGAGTGGGAATCTGAAAACGCTAAGCCGCTTGGCAAGGAGACCATTGCCGAAACGGTCGAGCTTGAAGGACCCGACTGGGATGACGTGAAGCCTCACTTATGGAACTTTTTCCAAGCCGTCAAATCGAGGAAGCCTGTTGCGGAAGATGCTGTTTTCGGAAATCACGCGGCGATTGCCTGCCATATGGCGAACGAGTCGTACTTCCGCAAATGTCCCGTCCGTTGGAATGAAACCGCCAGAAAAATTGAGAGTTAAACGCATTGACGGGCGAGAAGTGACTCGCCCGTCACAATCCCGACTCTGTTACGACTGCTCCGCGCCGTCCGGCAATCAGGCTCACCAGAAACAACACAAGGAAAATCACGAAGCAGATCTTCGCAATCGATCCTGCGGCAGCCGCAATCCCGCCAAAGCCAAGAACCGCCGCAATAATCGCGATCACTAAAAACACCCACGTATACCAAAGCATGTTGAGCTCTTTCTCCTCCGCCACTACTCCAAGCATTTCCCGGGCCAGTCATTAAAGTATTCAATCTAAGCCGTTTGGGGGATCAGAGAACTTCCAGCGACAATGAAGTATTTTCCCCAGCATGGAAGAATTCTCAAGCACGACCCCGGAAAACCATGGCTATCTCGATAAGTAAAATAATCACCACCATGAGTTCCAGCAGGAATGTGCGGCTCTGGTGGAACTCGTTGACCATCGAATCGTAGAGCTCTCGGGCTATGCTCAATTTCTCAGTGACTAGGTTGCGGTAATCGTTCACGCCGATACGCGCCGCGGCCAGCCGATAGACCCGAGCGTAAAACATATCGCTCAGGAACTTGATTGCATTTTCGGTTCTTTCGGCGAGCTCGCGGTAGTCCAGCCGAATAGTGTTCAGGTCCTCTGCCTGGTTCGCCAGCCGCCAGCGCCGCCACATGCCGCGTGGTGCTTCGAGCCGCTTATACACATCCGCGAGCACGTCGGTTAGAACCTCGTCGTAGTAGCGAAATTCGAGCAGCTGCGAGTTGGCATACTCGAGCAAGTCGATGGTCGGGGCCGCCGAAAAGGGAGTGTCGTAAACAAAAGCAGCGACCCAGCCGACCACCAGCAAGTCGCTCGGATAGTACGACATGGTGGATTGCAAGACTTCCTGTTCTTCAGCGCCTGATAGTGCGGATTCTTCGCCACGAACAATCTGGGCGATCTGCCGCCGGTAACGCTTGACCAGATTGTCTGCCGAGAGAACAGACGCATCAGCTTGCGCAATCGGGTCGACCTGCACAATGTAATAGTCTTCCCAAATCCACTCTCTGTAGGGCTTCTTCAGACCTGCGCCGAGGCGCGTCAACCGCTCCTGCAGCAGGCGACGAGCTCGGTTCTCAAGCTCCGGCGAGGATACCCAATGGTTAGCTAGGTCGACTAGCTCGTCCCAAGATGCGCGAAACGGCTTCTGCAGCTCCACGCTGGCGACACCATAATCGAAGTAGCGGATGCGACCAAAGAGCGGATTACCGGCATCATCGGCGCACGGTCCCAGGTTCTCGGCGACAGGCGTGCGCTCGAAACGAACGTACTGAGGAGTTTGATGGCGAAAGGCCGGTTCGCGCTTGCCTGGATCCGTGCCGAGCGCGTTATGCAGATGGGAAAGGTCAATCTCCTCTGCAACGTCGAACAGCAGCAGTGCGCGCAAGCTGCCATTCAGCGTTAGGCCATCCTGATCCATCACAGCCGGTCTCCCCGCCGGCAAGGTAAAGCTAGGCTGCCGTCTCCTTTATTTTCTTGCCGGCGCGAGCAGGCAGCTTCTTCGCAGGTTGCTGTGGCTGCTCAGGAGCAGTCGCCGATATGGCATCCGAATCCTTCTGCCAAGTCTTCCAGAGATGCCCGACGCCGCGCGCGAAGCCTCCCGGCTTTTCTTCATAGAGGCGCTCACCGAGTGCTTTGGCCTGTTCGCGCAACTCCCGCTGGAATTGCGCGACGACCGTCAGGCATGCGTCAACGTTCTTAGCGCCCCCGAAGTGATGGGGATTCGCCTCGAGCTTCTCGCGAAGGACGGCCAGGTTGTGATCATCGCCCAGCCAGGTCTCGAGCTCTTTCAAGCTCGTCTCGCGAGCCCGCATAACCTCCGTCCAGATGCCCTCCAGGAGACGAACGTGATACCAGTGATCCTTCACGCGTTTACGGAAATCGTGGTATGAAATCGCATCCTGCTTTTTGCGGGCGGTTTTCAACGCCCTACGCCCACGCCGGTAGGTCTGTTTAAGGCCCGGCGCGAGTGCGGCAAAGCCGTCGTCTTTCAACGGCCAGTTCTGCAGCCGGGAGTGGGCCGATTCGAGTGCGCCTGTTGCCCGCTCCACCACTTTCCCGACATCGAGCCGCTGTTCGATATCACCCTTCTCCTGCTCGAGGCCGCGCCGGATTTCCGCAGCGATCTTTTCATTCAGAATTCCTGAATACTTCTTCGCCAGCTGGTCGAAAATCTCCAGCAGAGCCGCCGCGTCGCGCAGTTCTGATAGCTGATGCCCCACGCTGCGGAAGTGTTTATTCTCCGCCCGATACGTCGGCCTTAGAACCGGTCGCACCAGGCGCAGAACTCCGCGCACTTTCTTAACGCTCTTACGCGCTTCGTGAACAGCCTCGTCCTTTCCCGACCCCGCTTCACGTGCCAGCAGGGCCCTCGCCGAATCGATCTCTTCCCCCACAATTCGGCGTATGCCGGCCGGGACAGGCTCTTTTGCTTTAAAGCGATAGGCCATACGGTTCTCGTTAGGAATGACCTTCCTGCGGCGAAGTCGGCGCGACGTTAGTGGTATCGCCGCCGAACTCTTTAGAGGCTTCTTCTTTCCGGCCCAGGAGTTCCAGAGCCGCGGATGTAACGTGCTCGGCCGTAAAGCCGAAGTGCTTCATGATCTCGTCGCCCGGAGCAGACGCGCCGAAGTGATCGATACCGATCATTATGCCTTCGTCGCCCGCAAAACGCTCCCAGCCGTAAGTTGAAGCGGCTTCCACGGTGACGCGCTTCTTCAGGCTGGGCGGAATCACCACATCGCGATAAGCCTGGTCCTGTTTAGCGAAAAGGAACCAGCTCGGCAAGCTGACCACGCGCGCTTTGACGCCGTAGTCTTTCGCAAGCTTTTCCTGCGCTTTTAAACAAAGCGAGACTTCGGAGCCGCTACCGATCAGGAGAACCTCGGGCTGACCGCCATCGGCTTCGGAAAGAATATACGCACCTTTACTAACTCCGCCCTCTTTCACTTTGCTGCGGTCAAGGTGCGGGAGATTTTGGCGAGTGAGTGCGAAGAGAGTCGGCCCATTGTGCTCGATGGCGGCCACCCAGGATTCAGCGGTTTCGGTAGCATCGGCCGGCCGCATTACATTCAGATTCGGAATGGCGCGCAGGCCGGCAAGCTGCTCGACAGGCTCGTGTGTGGGCCCGTCTTCGCCGACTGCCACGCTATCGTGCGTGAAGACATAATACGCGGGCAGATTACTCAGTGCGCCCAGGCGAATGGAAGGCTTCATGTAATCGGAGAAGACGAGGAAAGTGGCGCTGAACGGTAGCAGTCCGCCGTGAGCCGCCATCCCATTGACTGCTGCTCCCATGGCGTGTTCGCGGACACCGAACGCGATGTTACGTCCGGCATAGCCCCACACTCCGCCCACTGCGCCCTGCGTGGACGGGCCGCCGCTCTCGGGTGGTTGGAAATCGCCTTCGCCCTTCAGCGCCGTGTTCGTCGAAGGGTTAAGATCGGCCGATCCGCCAATCAGATTGGGAATGTGCTTCGCCAGCGCATTCATCGTCTGGCCACCGGCCGCACGAGTGGCTAACGGTTTGTCTTCCGGTTTCCATTTAGGCAGATCCGCCTGCCAGTTGTCGGAGAGTTTCCCGCTCACTATCTGCTCGAATTCGGCCCCTTCGGCAGGAAACGCTTTCTTGTAAGCATCGAGCTTGGATTGCCAGGCACTTTGTTCACCCGCGCCCTTCGCGCCAACTTCACGAAAGAACCGGACCGAGTCTTCGGGCAAATAAAACTTGTCCATACTCGCCCAGCCGAGCGCCTTTTTAGCGGCCTTCAACTCATCTTCACCGAGCGGATTGCCGTGGGCTTCGAACGTATCCTGCTTCTTCGGACTGCCGTAACCGATATGCGTATGAACCAGAATGAGCGAAGGGCGGTTTACTTCCTGGCGCGCTTGTTCAATTGCTTTCGAGATCTCTTCGGTGTCGTTGCCCCGTTCTACGTGATGAGTGTGCCAGCCGTATGCTTCGAAGCGCTTGCCGACATCCTCGGTGAAACACAAGCTGGTGCCTCCCGCTAGCGAGATGTGGTTCTGATCGTAGAGGAAGATCAACTTGCCGAGTTGAAGGTGGCCAGCAAGAGACGCAGCTTCCTGGCTGATCCCTTCCATCAGGTCTCCGTCACCGCAAATGCCGTATGTATAGTGATTGACAATCTCGTGCCCGGGGCGATTAAAGCGAGCAGCAAACCAGGCTTCAGCAATGGCCATTCCGACCGCGTTTCCAAAGCCCTGCCCAAGCGGTCCGGTTGCCACTTCGACGCCCACCGTGTGCCCGCGTTCGGGATGGCCCGGAGTTTTACTACCCCATTGGCGAAAGCGCTTGAGCTCCTCGAGCGGAAGGTCGTAGCCGGTGAGATAGAGGAGGCTGTAGAGCAGCATCGAGCCGTGCCCGGCAGAGAGGATGAAGCGGTCACGATCGAACCACTGGGGGTCTTTCGGGTTGAAACGGAGGTACTTCGTCCACAGAGTGTAGGCCATCGCCGCAGCGCCCATCGGCATCCCCGGATGTCCGGAGTTTGCCTGCTGCACGGAATCGGCGGAAAGAAATCGAATGGTGTTGATGCAGAGCTCTTCTAGCGTTTGGGTTTCGGTGGTTGGCACGTTTATTCCTCTTGGGTTTGACTCACGGACTACTGTATCTTGTCGATCGCTTTTAGAGTACGACGCGAGGTCTTTGGTTGCGGAGCGGAAAATGCCGCCTCATATATTCTGGCAGCAGGATGATTTTGCGAGGGGCAACGCTTGGGTTGCTAACTTACACAATCTTGCAGGCGCAGAATCCTGCTGTTCCTCCGCCGGTCGCTTGTCCGGCAGGGGCGCCGATCGGAGCCGTCAATCTGCAGGTGAAGAGCCCGTCGAATCCCGACACGTTACCCTTCCAGACGATCAATCACTTAACGGAAGCGGACACCGTGATCTACTCGCCCGTTTTGCGCGGTCAAGAAAAGCGACCGGGCGAAGTTTCGCTGGTGATGGCGCCCGTGAAGCACGATCCGAAAGAACCGGCAATTCTGGTCACTGACCCGAAGGCGGCCGATAAGCAACAGCGTTGGGCGATTCCGCAAACACTCTCCTTGGCGGCACTGGTCTATGGTCCGCAAGGATTGAGTAAAAAGAAAGTGGAAGGCTTTCTTTCACAGGACGAGCTGTTGATTGCACAACTAGCGGACTACGCCGAGAAGACCGCTCAAACGGAGGCGCTGGTCGAAGCGCTTTCGAGCGCCGGCAGTTCGTCAGCCAGCGTCAACGCGGCACTGACCGGTTTCGCCTCGCAATACGGGTTGTCAGTGCAAATCGATAAAGCAGCGCCGCCCGCCGCACAGGCCCAGGCTCTGTTTGCAGCAATGAACCCGCAACTAGCGGCGTATAACCCTCTCGCCAGCTCTACCGCCGAACGGGTCACGCAGACTGCAAGCCTTGCAACAGCAGCGGCGACGCTCTTCTTCGGCAGTCCTGTGGGATTGGCAGCCGGTGGAACGGCGATGCTGCTCGATCTTCGTTACATCGCATTCCCAGGAACGCAGTTTCGTTCCTCCTTTGCACAACCGTTCGGTCCATCGGCGATGAAGGACAGTCTGAAACTTTGCGGACAGAACACACCTGCGCCGCCGCATACGCGAGTGGCGTACATCTGGGCCGTGCGCATTCCAAACACGCCTGCTCCAACCATCAAAATTGGCAGCGCAGATTTTATTCCCGCCGGAGAAAAATCGCCGGTTGCGGTGGATGTGCCGGATACCCAGTGGAATTATCTGCAGCGGGCGCGCCAGTGGACCCTGGAAGATTCGAAAGGCGGCAAGAAACCGGTGCCTGTACTGCGGCTGGGTAATCAGAAGGCGCTGGAACTCGATTTAGGGAAGGCCGCTATTACCGCAGGCGATTATCATCTCTCGGGATATTGGGATTGGACGCGTTTTCAAGCCTCGGGCGAAATCCATGTTCAACCCTTGAGCGACTTCCGGGCTGCGAAACTCGAGCCGGATTCGCAGGATAAGCTGGTTGCACGGTCTGGCAAACTTCCTGTGACGCTTGCCGGTGACGACTTTGAATTCGTGACAAAGGTCGAACTCAAAAAGATGAATGACGAGTTTGCGGTGGCCGAGCCGGTGCGCTTCATCCTACCGAAAGGACTGCGCGAAGGACCCCAGAACCGTTTGGACGTGCAGATCGATACGGCCAATCTCGATCCAGGCAAGTATGAGCTGCTCCTCTCGCAGCAGGATGCGAAAAGTCACTCGGTGAAGATCGCTGTGCTGCCGAATCTGCCGAAAATTGAGAACTTGCCGATGCTGGCGAACCAAGGCGAGGCCGTTCAGCATTACGTCCTGAAAGGTGAGCGGCTGGATTTGCTCTCCAAACTACAGGCGCCTGGTGTGAACTTCGATTTAAGCCCGCCTCTCCCGGGCCGCAGTGATCGTAACGTAACCATGCAGCTTAAAGGGGATTTGAAACCCGGCACGGCTCTGTCGGTCCAGGCAGATGTGGCGGACCGTGCGGAGCCGATTACGCTGGCCGACGCCTTACAGATTACCGGACCCTTGCCTGTTATCGCGAGCTCACACCTGTCACTACCGAGCGGGATGGCAATCGGTCTGCCGCCCAACGAATTTCCGGCCGGCTACAACCTAACCGTTATGCTCGACGTGAGAAATGTTCAGGGAAAGAGTACGCTAACGCTGGGGTGCGCCGAAGCAGTTGGCGATTCACTCACGCTGCACGTCGGTCAACAGACAGCAGGCTCCAGCCTACAGCAGCTATCAACCGATCAACTCTTTCTTTCCGCCGATACGACTATGTTCCCGGCCGGCTGCCTTCTTGACGCAACGATCAATAACGGACGAGATGGCCAATCACAGCCATACACGCTAGCGCGCATCATACGCCTGCCGCAAATCGAATCGTTCGGTAGTAATGTCGCACCTGCAGCGAGCAATACGCGGACGTACACGCTGACAGGCAGAGATTTGGAAATGATCGAGAAGGCTGGGTGGGATCAAGTGGAAAGTGTGACGATTGCCGGGCTGCCTACTCCCATCGAAGGCCAAGGGCAAAAACAGATGTTGGAAGTACCCTTGCCGGATCCGCCTCCGCCTCACGCCCAGCTCTACCTCTGGCTACGAGGTGAAAAGGTGGCTATTCCAACTACATTTGCGCCGAGCGCGCCGGTGGGCACAGATCCGGCCAAAACGTCGACCGAGAGGTAAACTATTGCTCGTCTCTGGGCAGATGCTTTTTCAAGATGCTCTGAGGGGTCGAAAGCACTCGCTTGGAATGGGCCGGCCGGTTCACGGGTTTCAGGATAGATCGTGTCGGCACCGTGGGAGCAATGCTAGCTGGAGGAAGATTTTCCAGGGCGGACACGTTGCTCGCTGCTTCGTGTTCCGTCGCGATCACGTTGCCGGCTGCGTCGAGCCGCTCGACTCGGGCGTGCTCAGTTGAAACGGGCACGCGGTGCTGAATAGTCTCCCGTTCCTCGATCTGAGTCACACGAATTTCTTCCTTAACGACCCAAGCCTTTTCGCATCCGCGAAGCACTTGAGAGACGACCGGAATAATAAGGGTATTATCAATGCGCTGTGGGGGTTGCGGGCCATCTACCACGCGGTCTGTCTTTACGCGAACAACTTCCGCCCGACCCCGGCGCAGTTCCTGTTCAAGCAACTCGTCATGCGTCTCCACGGATTTAGTGATGCGAACGCTGCCTGTCTGAACAGGTCTCGCGTCCGCATGCACTTCCTCCTGGATGACGGGAACGACCAGCTCTCGTTCATCCTGTTGCATGTTAAAGGTTAGCGGGCCGAAGCGGAACTGGCCTTACCGGTGACCTTGTCCCAGCCGTACCGAACCGAGTCTTTCATCTTTTCCCAAGTGCTATTCGGATACTGGCGGCCATAATCTTCGCGCAGTTGAGATTCAACTTCGCTATAGCTGCGGCCCTTGAAGCGGGGATCGTTCGCAACCTGAGAGCCATAGTTGTAAGCCGGCGCGTAATCATTGTAGCTCGCACTGCCGGCCGGGTACGCTGAGGCGAAATGCTTCCGGTAATCGGCATCGTAGTTGCCGGCTGCGCCGGTCGGACCAGTTGCCGTGGTTTCGGTTCCGGTCAGATTCTCCACTTCAACATCGGTGCGGCGGACCGTATCGCGAATGGTCTCCGTTCTTTCGCTCGCTTCTTTACCAACACGGACTTCTTCTACTACCCGCGCTTGTTTCGCGACTACTGGCTCTTCTGCGTACTCCGTGACTTCGATCACCTGGTCCGTGCCGGAACGGAAATCGGCTTCGCTTGCAGGCCGGTTTACCGGTTGCCGGTCGACACGCACGTGCTCTTCACGAAGGTTGACCTGCTCTTGAACGGGAGTTTCTGTTACTCGGGAATAAACCCTGACACCGCCCCGCTGCACGGCTCGCTTACCAACCTGGATTTCTTCCTCTACAACGGGGATTGCCTGGCCAGTCGCATCGGCCGCATTGGTTTTGCCAGTAGGAACCCCAGTCGACCCTGTACGGCCCGCTGCGCCCGCTAATCCGGCCGAGCCTGCAACACCTGCAGAACCCGTGGTAGTTGTCGCTGCACCGCCGCGAGTGCCTTCGTAACCGGCATTGTAAACATTCGGAGTAGCCGTACCGCGAGCGGCTCCTATGTCCCCGGCATGAACATCTACTGGTGAGTAGCGGTCCAAGATATCCGACACACGATCAACATTCGCTTCGGAAGCTTCAACGCTGACGATGGTTTTGCCGGATGAAACAGCACTCTCGTAACCTGTCCGATGCTCATGTTCATCGGACCCGAAGAGCGATTTGAACCAGCCTGTAATTCCACCCTCGTGCGCGGTGGTCGACGTGTCAGACGCGTAACCGGACAATCCGGTTGAGCCCTCGGACGATACAAACACTTTGTCGGAACCGAAGCCCGCCGCTTTGAGGTCATTCACCGCTGAACGAGCGTCGCTCGCGTTATCGAAGACGGCTACGACCGTGGAATCTGCTGTGGTTGCCATTTATATTTCCTCCTTCTGGACAATACACAGTGTGGACGATACTCCGGCAGAATTGCTACATTCGCGCGTGCAGAAATTTTGAGCAGTTCTAGCGAGTGCCCAATCAGGATTTCTTACCCTGTAATTCGTTCAATGCTGTCAAAACTTCCTCGCTGTGTTTGCTCGGATCAACGCCGGTCCAAACTTTAACGATCTGTCCGTCCGGATTAATTAGAAACGTATTGCGAGCGGCCATTTTCATACCCATCATGTTGTGCATTGATCCATACTGCTCGACTACTTTCTTGTCGGTATCGGCCAGCAGCTTAAAAGTTAATCCCTGTTTAGCGCAGAAACTTTTGTGGCTGTCGCTCGAATCCACGCTGACGCCCACAATGACCGCGTTCGCCTGTTCGTACTTAGGCAGATCACGCTGAAAATTATGAGCCTCGATGGTGCAGCCGGGTGTGCTGTCTTTTGGATAGAAATAGAGAACGACCCACTTACCCCGGAAGTCCTTCAAATCAACCGTTGAGCCGTCCTGCGACGGAAGCTGGAACTCAGGCGCTTGTTGACCGGCTTGGGGCATGACAGTATCGGTTAGGCCGGGAACCGAGCCGAGAGCAACGGCCAGGGCGGTCGAAGCTGCAAAGCGACGAAATCGCGATCCTACATTGAGAATGTTCATACTTCAGAGCTTCCCACGTTTTTGACACGGTTTTCTGGACGGCAAATCAGAATGCGCGACGAGAGAAGATGGTCGCATACTCATCAGACAAGGGGATCGGTATTGAAGTTCAAGTTATTGGTCGGAGTCATTGCAACCGTGCTCGCGGTATCGGCGGCGGGCTACCGGTCGCATCGCCACACTCACGTACGAAGTGGCGCAGCGGGAGTATTCGACTACTATGTGCTCGTGCTTTCGTGGAGCCCTGAGTTTTGCTTTAGCCATCCGAACGCCGCTCAATGCGGCAAGCACACGGGGTTCATCGTACACGGGTTATGGCCGCAGAGTGCGGATGGAAGCTATCCCCAGAACTGCGCGACGAATCAGCCGCCGCCGAGTAACCCTCGTGCGCTCGAGGACATCATGCCGGCCGAAATCATAGAACACGAGTGGAAGCAACATGGCACCTGCAGCGGGTTGAGCGGCGATGCTTATTTCGCCCTTTTGCGGAAGGCCTACGAATCGGTCAAGATTCCCCCTCGCATGGCCGCGCCTTCCTCATCGTTCACCATACGGCCGCGGGAACTGAAACGCGCGTTCGAACAAGCGAATCCGCAGCTGAACGATAACCAGATGGCGATCCAGGTTAGAGGCAATTATTTGAACGCAGTCGACATCTGCGAATCGAAGAGCGAAACGCCTGTGCCGGTCGCATGCTTGAACCTGCGGGATACACGACAGGGTCGTTTGTGGTACCGCCGGTTAGATAGAGCATCCCGGACAGGTCCCGCTAACGAGCTGATTGCTTGGTCTACCGGACCTATCATTCTTTTGCGCACGGAACCAAGTTGTACGGTGGCAGGACTACCAGGTATCCGGCAGCAGGTTCTGTTTGCAAGATATACTTAGGAAGGAGCTTCCCCTTTGAATTTGCGTGGATTTGTGCGTCTTTTTACGCACATACAGCTGCTTCCTGTTCTTGAAAACGGCGAAGAGACGACCCTGGTGGGCGGACAGGCGGTGATGGAAGGCGTGATGATGCGCTCGCCTCATAGCTATTGCGTCGCTGTCCGCAAGCCGAATGGCGAAATCGTAACGGAAGAGAGCCCGCTCTCACGCCTCTCTGACACGTATCCAATCTTTAAGCTGCCTGTGCTGCGCGGGCTGGGAACTCTGGGGCACGCGATGTGGCTGGGAATGAAGGCACTGCGGTTTTCGGCCGAGTGCGCGCTCGACGGAGTGGCCAAGAAGAGTACGAAAGAAGGAATCGGGCTCGGGTGCAATGGCGCTGCAGATCCTGTTTTCCTTGTCCTTCATGATCGTGCTTTATAAACTGGTACCGCTTTATCTCGCGACTCTGCTTGGCCGGCATTTCGAGGCAGTCAGCGGCCGGTTTGCGATCAATATGGTCGACGGCACGCTCCGCATCGCAATCTTCTTGGGGTTTATGCTCCTGCTCTCGCGCCTGAAAGACATGCGGAGAGTGTTCGAGTATCACGGGGCCGAGCACAAGGTGGTCTTCAACTTCGAATCGGGTGAGCCGGTGACGGTAGCGAACGCGCAGCGCTTCGTTACCTGGCATCCGCGCTGCGGAACCAGTTTTCTGGTGGTCGTTCTGATCATTGCGATGATCGGCTACGCGTTCCTCCCGATCGACAACTTTTGGGCGAAACTCGCCGCGCGCATTTTGCTGCTGCCGGTCATAGTCGGCGTGAGTTATGAGGTAATTCGCTTGGCGGCGCGCAAGCGCAGCGGACTGATGGCTTGGCTGACGCAAGCCCGGGTCTGTGGCTGCAACGGGTCACCACGCAGCCTCCCTCTGATGAGCAGACCGAAGTCGCGATCCATGCACTGGATCACGCCATGGCAGCTGGAAAAGGCACAAGGCGGCGAACTCGTTATCGCCTGAGCGAGCGCGACACAACGATGCAATTTATCGATCGATTAAGAGAAGCTGAAGCGCGCTTCAACGAGCTGACGGCCAAGATGACGGATCCGGTCGTGCTCAGCGACCAGGATGAATACCGCAAGGTTTCGAAGGCGCAAAGTGAGCTTGAGGAGCTGGTCAGCCAGATTTCGCGAGTGGAAGCGGGCGGAACAGGAGCTGCGCGATGCCCGCGCGATGCTCAGTGAGAGCGATCCGGATCTGAAGCAGATGGCCGAGCTCGAAGTGGCGCGGTTTGGAGCCGGAGGTGGCGGCGCTCGAGAGCGAACTTCAAGTGTTACTGTTGCCGCAAAGATCCTAACGACGAGAAGAACGTCGTACTCGAGATCCGCAAAGGTGCAGGTGGCGATGAGGCATCGCTGTTTGCGGGCGAGATTTTCCGCATGTACACGCGTTATGCCGAAGAACAGGGCTGGAAAGTCGAAGTAACGTCGCTCAGCGAATCTTCGGTCGGCGGTCTGAGCGAAGTTATCGCCATGGTTAGCGGCAAAAGAGTGTATAGCCGCATGAAGTACGAAAGCGGTGTGCATCGCGTTCAGCGTGTTCCGGCGACCGAGACCCAGGGGCGCGTACATACCTCGACGATCACGGTAGTCGTGATGCCGGAGGCCGACGAAGTGGACGTGCAGATCGACGCGAAGGATCTGCGCATCGATACTTTTTGCTCGTCGGGACCGGGCGGTCAATCAGTGAACACCACTTACTCAGCGGTGCGAATCACGCATTTGCCAACGAACACAGTGGTTTCCTGCCAGGACGAGAAATCGCAGATAAAAAATCGGTCGAAGGCGATGCAGGTTTTGCGCTCGCGGCTATATCAGATGGAGATGGAGAAGCAGCTCGCGCAGATCGGTGCGGAACGCAAGAGCATGGTAGGTACGGGAGACCGCAGCGAGAAAATACGCACCTACAATTTTCCGCAGAACCGAGTCACGGACCATCGGATCGGTCTCACACTGCATCAACTTGATCTGGTGATGGAAGGCCGGATGCAGCCGATCATCGATGCGCTGACGACCTATTATCAATCGGAGCGGTTACGCGCGGAAGGTGAAGCGGCTTAGCTCGTCCTGAAAGTCTTCGCGGACTAACTCCGCTGTCCATTGTTTCTAAGCATTCAAAGCGCCCTTCAGCAAGGCACGGAAATACTCGAAAAGAACGCGGTCGGCGTTCCTCGATTGACTGCGGAAGTGTTGCTTTGCCACGCGATCGGGTGCGATCGCGCTTATCTTTATGCGCACGGCTCGGATGAGATGACCGAGCTGGCGTGGATTCATTTCGGGCGCTATCTCAACGATCGGTTGAAGGGCAAGCCGACGCAGTACATCACGCATCGGCAGGAGTTCTACGGGCGCGACTTCTTTGTGAACGCGGACGTGCTGATTCCGCGGCCGGAGACGGAACATCTTGTTGAGGCGGCGCTGCCGTTTGCGCGTCGTGAGAACGCGAACCTGTTGGACGTCGGAACGGGTTCGGGTGCGATCGCGATCACGCTCGCACTCGAGAGCGGGCGCGCCGTGCTTGCTTCTGATATTTCGTGCAAAGCACTGCTCGTTGCCAACCGCAATCGCGACAAGCATGGGGCGTGCGTCTCCTTTCTCGTAGCGGATCTGCTCGAAGCGATCCGGCCCGCATCGATCGATCTGCTCCTTTCGAATCCGCCGTATGTGCCGGGCGCAGATGCGGCCAATATGCAGCGCGAAGTGCGCGATTGGGAACCGCACGTAGCGTTGTTCGCGGGTGATACCGGTCTGGAGATTTACGGACGGCTCATACGAAGCCGCGGCCATCGTTGTGAAACCGGGCGGACGCGTTTTTCTGGAGCTTGGATACCGTTCTCTTGCTCGTGTCCGCGAAATGCTGGCCGAGCGCTGGACCGATATTGCAGTACTCTCAGATCTGGCCGGGTTGCCGCGCGTCATTGGAGCCACCCTGCGCAGCTGACGGTGTCGATACTATGCAGCGCCTGATCTGCCATGTCGATATGGATGCGTTCTTCGTATCGGTCGAAGAGCTTTACGATCCTTCGCTCAAAGGCAAACCGGTGGTGGTCGGCGGCCATGCAAATCAGCGCGGCGTGGTGGCAGCGGCGTCATACGCGGCGCGCAAATTCGGTGTCCACTCGGCGATGCCGCTGCGAACGGCAGCGACAGCTCTGCCCACAAGCCACCTTTGTCGAAGGACATCCGGAACGCTATCGCGAATACTCGAAGAAGATCTTCACGATACTCACTCAATTTTCCCCGTCCGTGGAGATGGCTTCGATCGATGAAGCGTATCTCGATTTGAGCGGAACGGAACGGCTGCACGGGCCTGCTCTGAGGGCGGGTGACGCCCTGCATCGAGCAATCGGAAAGGCGACCGAGCTGAAGTGCTCGCTCGGAATGGCCTCTTCGCGACTGGTCGCGAAAGTTTCATCCGATCAGGCCAAGCCGAATGGCATCCTCTATATCGTTCCGGGACAAGAGGCGCGCTTTCTGGCTCCACTCGCGGTACGCAAGATTCCGGGCGTAGGCAAGAAAATGGAAGAGTCGCTCCACAAGCTGGGCATTCGAAAGGTTGGAGATCTGGCGGCCTTGGAGGAGGCGTTCCTAGCGGCGCGATTCGGACGCTGGGGTTTAGCGCTCGCCGGTAAAGCACGAGGCGCGGACGCGGGTAGCTGGTTTGATGCGGAAGTCGGCGCGGAGGGAGACCCGAAATCGATCAGTCACGAACACACCTATCATGAAGACACGCGCGACCGCGAACGTCTTGAGACCACGCTGCTGAAGCTCTCTGAAATGGTCTCGAAGCGCCTTCGCGAGCACCGGTTGTATGCGCGCACGATTCAATTGAAGCTTCGCTATGAGAACTTCTCGACGATCACACGTGCCTGCTCGCTTGACCACGCAACGCAGCTGGATCAGGAAGTGGCAGGCTCTGTAATTCGTCTTTTCCGGCAGGCATGGGACGAGAAGACACCGATCCGCTTGCTTGGTGTGCACGCCGGAAATTTGCAAGCAGCGGAAGGGCAGATGAGCTTACTCGAAGAGCCGCAGACTGCCCGGCTGCGAAACGCCTTCCGCTCGGTCGATCATATTCGAAACCGTTTCGGCGACGCCAGTGTTTCACTTGCCAAGACTTTGGGCGCCGGCATTCGCGAGAAAGTGCATGAGAACCCCGCCGACTTGCCGGGCAAGACGGGAGGAGAGAAATAAGCAGCTTTGGGTGCTTGACCTAACGAACGACCAATAAGTAGAGAACCATGGCGATGCCGACGAGGGCCAAAAAGCAGGCAACGAGAAAAGCCGCAGTCGAGATCCGGCCGGCCTCCCAAGTGCCGGAACGAAGCTGGCGGATAAGCTGAACGTGATGCGCCGCAGCACTTAAGTTCACGACGATTCCCAAAGCAACGAGCGCCGTTCCAAGCCACAGAGAGAGCCCGGTTGCGTGCGTCGGAAAGTGCAAATCATTCGACCGAAGCTCGCGCAGAAAGAGTCCGAAGCGCGCCACCACGAACCCGAAGCCCATCAGTGCCAAGCCGGTGCGAATCCAGGCCAGAAAGGTTCGTTCAGCTGCGAAGTAAATGCGGGGATCTTGCTCAGCGGCGGCGCTTCCCGAAGGCAATGATTTAGACCGCCTCGACTATCTTAAAAAACGAATCGGGGTCAAGACTCGCGCCGCCTACCAACGTACCGTCGATCTCCGGCTCGCGCATTAGTCCCTCGATGTTGTCCGGCTTGACGCTGCCGCCGTAAAGAATTCGCACTTGCTGCGCCGCTTCGACGCCGAAGCGTTTAGCGGCTTCCGTGCGTATGAGCTGATGCGCGGCAGAGGCGATTTCTGGTGTCGCGGTCTGGCCTGTTCCGATGGCCCAAACTGGTTCGTAAGCAAGTACCGCTTGCGCGAATTGTTCTTCCGTCAAACCGGCAACACCGCAGGCAAACTGCCTCACAAGCACTTCGTGAGCCTTACCGGCTTTGTGTTCTTCAAGGCGCTCACCCATGCAGATAATAGGTGTGAGTCCGGCGGTGATAGCAGCTTGTGCTTTCTTCAAAACTTCCGCATCGGTCTCGTGACACACCAGATGACGGCGTTCGCTGTGGCCGACCAAGACCCAGGTCGCGCCCGCCGAGCGCAGCATCTCCGCCGATACTTCGCCGGTGTAAGCGCCTTCCGAGCACCAGTAGATGTTCTGCCCGCCAATATGGACTCCGCTTCCGTCCGCGGCCTCCGCAGCCGCCGGGACGCTGAGCGCCGGAGGGAACACGACTACCTCGCAGCTCTTCGAGCCGTTGGCCAGCTGCTTGAATCTCTCGAGAAATTGCACGGTCTGGGGAGCGGTTTTGTACATCTTCCAGTTCCCCGCTGTGATTCGCCTTCGCATAGGCCGAGTTTTACTGAAGTCCTTTCTGAATATCGTTGAGGAAGCTCGCCCCGGCATCAATCGCGGCCCCGAAATTTTCGGCCACAGTCTGGCCAATATCGGCTAGCGTTTTGCGCGTTCCCAAATTGACGCCCGCTTTGGCGCGCTGCCCGAAAACAAGTAGCGGCGTGTACTCGCGGGAGTGGTCGGTAGAGGGCGTAGTCGGGTCGCAACCATGGTCGGCCGTAAGAATCAACATGTCGTTCAGGTCGAGCTCGAGTAAGGGCAGCCAGCGATCGAGTGCTTCCAGCGCCGCTGCGTAACCGCGTGTGTTGTTGCGATGACCGTACTGCTGATCGAAATCGACAAGGTTGACGAAGATAAGTCCCGCGGATTGGGTGCGCATAGCGTCAATCGTTTTCGCCATACCGTCACCGTTGTTCTGTGTCAAGACTGAACGACTGATACCGCGACCCAGAAAAATGTCAGAGATTTTGCCGATAGCGTAGATAGGGACGCCGCGCTCGGCAAGCCGGTCAAGTAACATGCCGGCGGGCGGAGGCACCGCGTAGTCATGCCGGTTCGCGGTACGCGTGAAGGCTCCGGGAAGACCGGTAAACGGCCGGGCGATGACGCGTCCCACTTCATAGGGACCTCTCAATAGGGCGCGTGCCTGTTCGCAGATTCGGTAAAGCTCGTCGAGCGGAATGATGCTCTCATGCGCCGCGACTTGGAACACACTATCGGCCGAAGTGTAGACAATGGGCGATCCGGTCCGCATGTGTTCTTCGCCAAGTACCTTGATGATCTCAGTGCCCGATGCCGCTTTGTTGCCGAGGACGCTGCGCCCGATTTGCGCCTCGAACGCGGTGATGAGTGCAGGCGGAAAACCGTGCGGGAAGAGCGGGAAAGGTTCTTTGAGGATAATGCCGGCCATTTCCCAATGTCCCGTAGTGGTGTCTTTGCCAGGCGAAGCGAGCATGCATCGACCGTAAGCGCCGGCTGGATGCAGGGACGGGCCGAGTCCGGCGAACGGGCGGATATTAGCGAGTCCCAGGCGAGTCAGGTTGGGCAGATCGAGCGGACATCGCCGGGCAATGTTACCGAGGGTGTCCGAGCCGAGATCGCCGAAGAGCGCGGCATCCGGCATGGCGCCGATACCCACACTATCGAGCACGATCCAGATGACGCGGCCAAAAGCAGAGGCAGCACTGTTCATTTCTGTGGCGTGCCGTTGGCGGGGGCAGGCGTGGAAGAGGCCTTGTCAAATTCGGTCTTCAAACGGGCCGCCCGATCGCGCGCTAGGTGCATGAACGATTCGTGAGTCGCCACACGTGTCAGCAGTGGCGCAAACTGTCCCGGTGCGGCCAGCTGTTTACGCTCCCACAGGCCTTCGATCTCAGCCAGAGCATCGTTGACGCCCAGCTTATCGAAGTGCACGGTACGGTCGAGATCGAGATAGGCGCGTTCGGTCGCTGCGATCTGCTCAAATCGGTCAAGGAGTTTTTGGGCGGTCTCGTTGACCGAGTAATTGAAGGTCGTTTCTGAAATGACACCCGCGCCATCCTCGTATCGGAAAACTTTCTTACCAGTATTCGCGACCTTTAAGCCTGACTCGAGAGGCGTCTTGAAGTGATCCAGCTGATCAGCCATTCCAAAAATCGGCGCGGCTTCGCTTTCGGACATGTGGGCGTGTATCGGCTGCGGATCGGCAGGAGACTCGCTGTATTCGAGCTCACCAGCAGAGTTCAGCACGATGCGAAAGTACTCGGGACTGCTGCCGGGGAAGCTCCGGGTATACGTGAGGCGTGGCGAGCTTGCGATAAGCGAGCCGGCGCCTAAGATAAGCGTGAGCGCCGCCATCGCTGCTGTCACGTTCGTCCTCTGGCAGCCACCGGGAACTGCCAGCGCGTTCCGTGACAAATCGCCACGGCAAGGGCATCGGTTGCATCGAGCGATGCAAATTGCTGACTGATCCCGAGCAGCGACAGCACCATCATCTGCACTTGCTGTTTCTCCGCCCGGCCATAACCGACGACACTCATTTTTACCTCAAGAGGGGAATACTCGCAAACCGACAGACCGGCCTCGGCTGCAACCAGCAGCGCTGCCCCGCGCACGTGCGCCAGTTTTAAGGCAGACTTGGTGTTGACAGCGTGGAACACCTCTTCAACAGCCACAATGTCCGGCGCAAAATCCTGCAGGTTCATGCGCAGTCCATCGGCTATCGACTTAAGACGCCGCTCAAGAGCATCGGATGGTCTGCTGCGAATCACACCCGCATTAACGAAGCGATGCGATCGACCGTCGGTATCGATAATCCCAAAACCCGTTCTTTCCGTACCGCAGTCTATTCCAGCAATTCGCATTGTTCAGCACTTGTCCCGCACTCGACGGTCAAGCGGGTTCCGGCCGTTGCCGGATGCTAAGCGAGAGCCTCTACTTCCGCTTCGTCTACTTCGTAGTTACCGTAAACGTTCTGCACATCGTCGTGTTCTTCGAGCACGTCATAAAGCTTAAGCATCGCTTGTGCGGTCTTGCCCTCGAGCTTCACGGTATTTTTCGGAACCATCGCGATTTCGGCCGATTCCGCGGTGATACCTGCCTTGTTGAGCGCCTGCAGAACGGCTTCATGCGCTTCGGGTGCGGAGAGTATTTCCCAAGCGCCATCCTGATCGCGCAAGTCGTCCGCGCCCGCATCGAGCACGATACCCATCAGCTGGTCTTCAGATGCCTTTTCGGCATCGACAATAATCTGGCTCTTCCTCTCAAACATCCAAGCAACACTGCCAACTTCGCCGAGATTGCCTCCGTTTTTCGAAAAGATGTGACGGACTTCGCTTACTGTGCGATTGCGATTGTCAGTTGCAACGTTGACGAGCACGGCCGCGCCGCCAGGGCCGTAACCTTCAAAAAGGATTTCGTCGATCTGACCACCTTCTAATTCGCCAGTGCCGCGCATCACGGCGCGCTTAATGTTTTCAGCTGGCATGGAAACAGCTTTGGCCGCGACAATAGCAGTGCGAAGACGAGCATTCGCGTCGGGGTCGCCGCCATTCCGCGCAGCAATCTGAATTTCCTTGATGAGACGCGTAAACGTCTTTCCGCGCTTACTATCGAGGGCCGCCTTTTTGTGCTTGATCGTGGCCCATTTACTATGTCCAGACATCCGAAAACCTCAACTGTTCTTAACTTTTGAGGATATCAAAGAGGAGGGTGCGGCAGGTTTTCGATTACGGGTTGGAACAGGGGGGTGACGGGAGAGCGCCATGGGTAGGCTCTCTCCCACATAGTCTGGTTCCTAATTAACGTTAGGAGAAGAGACCAATAAGAGCCTTGATCCAATCGATGATAACGGGTGGGTGCATAGTAATTACTGACATCTAGTAAAAGAAGCTGTAGCAAGTTCTTGTTAATATTTGCCCTAATCCCGCTAGTTCGGGGCCTAAGCCTTTGCCTAGGCCAAAGATGGAAGCGAAAAATGGTCGCTTTAGCTAATCTCTGCGAGTAATTCAGCCGTAGAGTCTTGTGAACGTATGATGACAATGCTGCTTTGGGGCGAGTTGACGATGTGCTCGGCGTATTTCGTGGCCAGTATCTTTGTTTGTTATATGACTTGGAGGCTGCCCGCGAGAAGGCTGTAGAGACGCGGGGGTTGCCAAAGTTGTGGCCGGGTGACTCTCCTTTGAGCCATCCGGCTGCGAGGAAACGGGCGTCAATCCGGAAGTGACGGCCAAATATTCGCTGCAAGTGACCGATCATTCCCGAAGAGGCAAAGATGTCCTGTACTGAATGAACTTCCTCCCTGTGAGCGGGTACGGTCCCTCTGGAACTAACTTCCGGTCACAGTGATCAGTTTGGCTTCTTGATCACTGGGTTTGTGAGCTTTTCCGCCAACCGCCTTCGGTGTTGAGAAGGTGAATCGCTGGCCGCTCACTCCGGACTGATACGCGTCAACATAGTATTCGCCGTTGACTCTCGATAGGTGAAGAAAACTCTTATTTGAGCCCCTGAGGATTTCTGTGCTCAGCGGCACTGTTACTTGGGTCCCTTCACCGCCGCGAACGTAAAAATATCTTTGGCCTAGCGGTATCGGCATTCGAATTCGATGCTCACCCGGTTCTAAGACCGCAGTTCCCCAGTGTGCTTGCACCGGTAGATTAAACGTTCCTTGCTGGGCGTTCGCTTGCATTGCAGTCAGACCCATGCCGAATGCAAACGTTGAAAGGACGGCTACGCGATTCCATTTTCTTTCCACAATTCATCTCCTACGAATCTGTACGGGAACTTCTCTGCTTTGGAAGCCGTACACAAGCTAAGACGAGGGCACTGTATTGGGAAACCCTCAGAAGAAAGTCAGGAAAAGATCAGGAGGTTAGTCACTCTCTTGTAAATTTTGGGAGCACCAATCAAATTAAAGGGAGAGAAACAGAAGATTTCGTAGTCCGTGGTCCGCACAGACACTCTTATGAGCAGCTCCGAAGACACTTCCTCGAATCAATTCGCTGGCCAGAGGCTTCGGTTCGGAACCTTCGAAGTCGATCTGGAGCAGCGAGAGTTGCGAAATGGCGGAATAAGGGTGCATCTGCAAAGGCAGCCGTTCCAAATTCTCGAGCTCTTGCTTCGCAGGCCGGGTGCGCTGGTCACACGAAAAGAGCTTGCGCGACACCTGTGGCCCGGTCTGCACGTGAGCTTCGGTCACGGCTTAAATACCGCGATCAATGTTCTTCGACAAACCCTGGGGGATTCCTCGGCTCCATCTCGCTTCATCGAGACACGACCTGGATTTGGGTACCGCTTCTTGGCGGACGTAGAGGTCGTTCCCGAGCCCAAGCGCGCGGCAGGTCCGAAGAACACGAGCGCTTCGGTCGCGATATTACCGTTCGAAAACGCGACGGGCGATCCGTCGATAAGCGTGGAAGCCAATCGAATTGCGGAAAGCGTAATTTCCCGCCTGGCGCTGGTCGAACAGATCAGGGTTATCGCGCATACAACAACGCTGCGGTACAGGTTGTCTTCGGATGAGCCGCGAACGATTGGGAGCGAACTCGCTGTGAACGCCGTATTAACCGGACGCATCGAGCGCATTGCTGAATCGTTGCTGGCAATCGCCGAGTTGATCGATGTAACAAGCGGGCGACGGTTGTGGGGCGACCGGTACGAACTTACAAGCGGCATCCCCGGCATCGAAGCAACCATTTCGGCCGCAGTTGAGAAACGGCTCGGTTCGCTCCAGAATGTGAGCGAAGTTGTCTCGCTCAGCAAGCACAAAACCTATACGACCGAAGCTTACCAGGATTACCGAAGAGGCAAGTATCTTCAGAACAAACTCAACGGACCGGACCTGGGCAAGAGCATTGCCCATTTTGAATCGGCCATCGCGCAAGACCCGAAGTTTGCACCTGCTTATGCGGGGCTTGCCGCGACGTACAGCCACTTTGCCTGTTTGGGACTGCTTTCCGCCGCTGAGGCTCGGAGCAAAGCTGAGTCGCTGATCGAGACCGCCCTCAAAATCGACGACGAATCACCAGAGGCGCACGCTGCTTCAGGCGACCTAAGGATGATGTTCGATTGGAACTATCCTGCCGCAGAAGCAGCCTACCGGAGAGCCCTCTCGCTAAGCCCGACCTCGGTCGACGCCCATCGTTCTTACGCAGCTTTCCTCTCTGCACTGGGGCGGCAGATCGAAGCCTGCGACGAGATACAAGCAGCACGAAACTTGGATCCTCTTTCCTTGGTGCTCAATGCGGAGTCGGCGCGAATTCGCTTGATGGCGAGGCAGTACCAGGAGTGCATAAATCAGGCCTGGGAGACGCTGGTGCTTGAGGTAAATTATGCACCGGCCCAACATATGCTCGGCCTGGCTTATGAACAGGTCGAGGCATACGAAGAAGCGCTGATCGAACTTGAGAATGCACACGGCGCGTCGGGAGATGATCCGGCAGTCATCGCGTCCCTTGGCCACGCTTACGGACGGAGCGGACAACCGGACGAATCGGACGACATGCTGGGCAAGCTGGAGAACTTATCCCGTCGCCAATCTGTTTCTCCATATTGGCGAAGCATCGTCTATGCCGGACAAAGCGCGTTCGATCTTGCATTGCGAGCTTTAGAGGAAGCCTGTCGAAGTCGCGATGTCTGCCTGGTGTGGCTCAAGGTTGAACCCCGGTTTGACCCTCTTCGCGCAGATCCGCGATTCGATCGATTGCTCGAAGCCGTTGGGCTTAACCAGGAACAGAGCATGTTCGGACGGCCTTAACAACCGAACGTAACTCTCTCCAGCCGCACGCCAGGAGCTAACACCGCCAGCACGGAAGCGGTTGTAACCTGGTGGCTGATACCGCCCATCTCTTTTTCCACCAAAACAGCTCTCTGAATTGCTCCCGCGTGGTGTCCCGCGGCGAAATACCCGGCCAATGCCGTTTCTAATGGCGGCAGGCTCGGGTTGAATGCCGCGTTCTCTATATAGGAGCCGGAAAACACGCGGTCGCTGTCAGTCAGCAGAGCGACTCCGGAAGGTGAGCGGGTGTACGGCGCATAGGCGTTGCATGCTGCCTTCCAAGCATCGGTAACCAGAACGTCAGTCACTTTGGAAACGCTCGCCAAACGCGCACTCTTAACGGGAAACGAACCTTCTGTAAAGCCCAGGTCCTTAGGCCCGAACGCGTGGGGGAGAAGTTCCGACAACTTCACGGCAGAGCCGTCCTTCATGATCAGCCTCATCGAGACATCGAGCGAGACCTCGCTCAAGAATTGCCGGCAATGCCCGCACGGAGTGCCGCCGACAGTAAGCGCATCTATGCCATTTTCGCCTGACATGTAGGCATTAGCGATCGCAGCCTGTTCGCCATGTACGGCCAAACCAAGCATGTTGCCGGGAATCTCAATGTTGCAACCCAAGTAGAGGGCGCCGCTGTTGCCGCGAGCAACGGCGCCCACGAAGTAATTAGACAAGGGAGGATGGGCAAAGCTCTTCGCAACAGGGATCAACTTCAGCATCAATGCTTCGCTGCTCGAATGCTCAACCTTCATCAACGCGGCGACTTCGGATGGGGGAATCTGTCCGCGATAGTTCTTAGCCGCAAGTGCCTTCGCGAAAATCGCCTGTGCCTCTGGACCAAAGCCTTGTAACGCCGCCGAATCCGATTTGTCGTGTGTTTGCATAACTCCACCAACCGCGCTTGCCAACAAGAAGTTTCGGCGTGTCGTGTCAGAAATGTCTGCGTGATCCGCCATTGCAGTGCTTTTACTTTAGTCGAGTGAAAGGGATGCCAGCGTCTGGGCCGAACTAATCGACGAGCCGCGGCACTCTCGACCTCTTTGAAGAAGAACCGGGGCGCTCAGCCTAGAACAACTGTAGACTGGTGCAGAAAATTCCCCAACGTGCGTCGTCAGAGACGGGCCAGCCGATCCCAAATCAAATCGAAATACGCAGTTGCGTCGTTTTTCGCGAAGAACCAGGGCATTCGCAGTCTTGCCGGTGACGCCCCACCAATCGACTACGGTCATCCCCAACGTCAGTTCACTCGCGCACTCGACCGCGACGTGAACACGATGGCTGCCGAAGATTTCAGGCCGAAGTAAGTAAGCAATGACCGTGGCATCGTGAAGCGGTCCTCCGTCCCAGCCATACTTCGCCTCGTCGAACATCTTGTTGT
The DNA here is from genome assembly GCA_963737005.1 of Terriglobia bacterium. Lineage (GTDB taxonomy): Bacteria > Acidobacteriota > Terriglobia > Bryobacterales > Bryobacteraceae > Bog-105. Next base: position 164,549 of record CAVTRD010000003.1, read on the forward strand.
GGCGAAGAAGATGGAAGAACGCTTCAGAGACTGGTGTTCCAATCGCGCGCAAGCGATTCAGCCGCTCGGCTGTCGTTCTCGCAAGATGGGTGCAATCGAGCGGGATCATTGTAAGATTCGCACCGCTGGTGAAAACGCGTTGCGCCGCTTCGGGATCGACATAGATGTTAAACTCGGCCGCGGGCGTTATGTTTCCGCCTTCCGAAAAGGCTCCGCCCATCAGGACGATCTCTTTACAGTGAGCCGCCAACCTCGGCTCCTTGGCAATGGCCAGAGCGATGTTAGTCAGCGGTGCGAGACAGCGTAGGGTGACAGTCTCGGGAGGGCGCTGCATGACGAGATCTACAATCATCTCCGGCGCGAATCCTCTGGCGAGAGGCGTCATCGGAATTATGTCGGGCAATTAAAGCCGTCGAAACCCGTCCGCCCGTGAACGTGTTCGGCCGTGATCAGCTTGCGCATGAGCGGTCGTGGCGCGCCTGCGTAGACCGGCACCTCTGTGCGACGAGCCAGTTCAAGTGCTTTCAAAGCGTTTGCCGAAGTCAGCGGTAGAGGCACGTTTCCTGCGACCGTTGTGATAGCGAGCACCTCCAACGCTTCACGGGATGCCAGCGCGGTAATAAAGGCAATCGCATCATCTGGCGAGGGATCGGTATCGATGATCAGAGATCGCGCCATCTATCCTGCACAGGATATCGAGAGGGCACCGCTCATAATAAGGAATTCAATTTTCACCGGTGGAGGACAGTTGACAACTCATCACATGGTTTTCGGTCCCGTTCGGTCTGCGTTCGTTATCGCGAGTAGTCTCGCAGTTTTCTTACATGGCGCAACGGCAATCGCCGCCGCATCCGATCCGCAAGGGAACGGTCAGCGATGGTGGTCGTATGTGCAGTATCTGGCAAGCGATCAGATGCAAGGCCGTCTTACCGGAAGTGAAGGCTACCAAAGAGCTGCCCGCTATGTAACCGAGCAGTTGAAGGTGAGTGGGGTCGAACCAAAGGGTGTTGATCGCTACTTGCAACCGGTCCGGTTCGACGTGCAGCGAGTCCAAGCGGCCCAGTCGAGCCTGGCGCTCATCACAGGCAATCATGAACAAGCGCTCGCTTTGGGTGAAGATGCGTTGCTGGGCAGCCGCCTCCCTCAACCGAAGACCATTGAGGCTCCGCTGGTCTTCATCGGCTACGGGCTCCACATCCCGGATGCGAGCTACGACGATTTAGCTGGTCAGGACCTCCACGGGAAGATCGTTGTTTATCTGAGCGGCGGTCCCGACAATCTCGCGAGCGCTCTCAAGGCCCATTCGCGCTCGCCCCAAGAGTTCTACAAAGAGCTTGAGCGAGCCGGCGTTGTCGTCATCGCCGCCATTCCCAATCCTAAAAACATGGACATCCCTTGGTCCCGCATGTCGCTGGCGGCCTCACAACCCGGCATGCGCCTCTCGGATCCGGCATTCCAGGACACGCGGGGACCGATGTTTACGGTCACACTAAATCCGGCGCATGCCGAACAATTCTTCGCCGGCTCGGGTCACACGCTGGGGGAGATGCTTGCCTTGGGCGATGCAGCTAAGCCCCTACCGCGATTCCCATTGTCCACGAAGCTGCGAGCGCACGTGAACGCCTTGACGGAACATGTGGAATCGCCGAACGTCATCGGTGTCCTTCCGGGATCCGATCCGCAGCTCAAGAACGAATACGTAGTTCTAAGCGCACATTTGGATCACCTGGGGATCGGCGAACCCATCAACGGAGACCGTATTTACAACGGCGCAATGGACGACGCATCGGGTGTAGCGACCTTGCTCGATATAGCCAGTCAACTACACGATTCGGACGCTTCCCTGAAGCGCTCGATTCTGTTTGTTATCGTCTGTGCAGAAGAAAAGGGCTTGCTCGGGTCGCGTTACTTTGCTGGGCATCCGACGGTACCGGCAAAATCCATCGTCGCCGACCTGAACACGGATATGTTCCTCCCGATCATCCCGCTCAACAACGTGACTGTGTACGGACTGGAAGAATCGACGCTCGGCGATGACATTCGCGCGGTCGCCGGTGGCATGGACGTGAAGGTATTGCCGGACGCACAGCCGGATCGCAACATCTTCATCCGCAGCGATCAATACAACTTTATTCGTGCCGGCGTTCCTTCCATCATGAACGCGTTCGCCGCGACGCCGGGCACGGCCGAAGAGAAGACGCTCAAGACCTGGCTGACGAACCGCTATCATGCACCCTCCGACGACCCGAACCAGCCGGTGGACCTCGTCGCAGCAGCACGATTTAACCGGATGCTCTTGACTCTCACCAAGCGGATCGCCGATGCCGAGACGCCGCCAAGCTGGAAAGAGACGAGCTTCTTCAAGAGATTCGCGACTGGCAAGAATTAGCGATGCCGGAGTGACTCCAATCTCGAAGTTTTGAAGAGTGTTGAGCTTTTATGAGCGCCCTTACATCTGTCTCCGCAAGTCGTTTTTTCCAATTTTCAATGCTGGCACTAAGTTTGCTCGGACTCGGTTTAGCGGAAGACGAACGCGTCGGTTCCATTCGGGAGGTGTATGACGGCTCGCTTCCCTTGCCGGTCGAAGTGAACACGTTCCGGCATATCGACCGGGTTTTTTCGTCAGCAGCGGTTCGGCATGGCGCTCACGTTTTTCCGTTGCCTCAAGCCGCCAGGCAATTACGCGACGTGAGATTTGTGTCAGGGGGCCGAGAACACCAGCTTGCCGACTATCTGAGGGACAACCGCGTCTCCGGACTTCTCGTCGTGAAGGACGGCCGTATTGCGCTTGAGCATTACGAACTCGGGAACACTCCGCAAACACGCTGGGTGTCTTTCTCGGTCGTGAAGTCGATCACCTCGACCCTCACGGCGGCGGCCATTCAGGATCATCTCATCGGCGGACTCGACGACCAGGTAACGAAGTATTTGCCTCAGCTGCGAGGCAGCAGCTACGATCGCGTCTCTATTCGGAACCTGTTGCAGATGGCCTCGGGCGTGCAATGGGACGAGACTTACACCGACCCTTCCTCCGATCGCCGCAAGATGCTCGACCTGCAGTTGAAGCAGAAGCCCGGCGCACTTCTGCAGTTCATGGCAGGTCTGCCCCGCGCTGCCGAACCCGGTAAACGCTGGAACTACAACACAGGTGAAACCTATGTGTTGGGAGCGCTTGTCCGGGCGGCCGTGAAGCGCCCCCTTTCGGAATATCTATCTCAGAAGATCTGGTCCCCCTTTGGCATGGAACAAGACGCGACCTGGTGGACGGAAAGCCCGGGCGGTGTCGAATTTGGCGGGAGCGGGTTCGCGGCGACGCTCAGAGACTACGGCCGCTTTGGCCAGTTCGTTTTGTCAGGCGGCTTAGCCGGAGGAGAACACGTTGTACCGGTCACTTGGTTCCCAGATGCCGGACAGCCTAAGCGCGTCGGCAACGAAGTAATTCCGTACGGGTATATGTGGTGGAGCGAACCCGCCGAAGCTTTCCGAGCTTTTGGGATTTTCGGCCAGAGCGTGTACCTGAACCCGAAAGAGAACGTAGTCATCGTGGTCTGGAGCGCGCAGCAGAAGCCAACAGGGTCGGCAGTTCTGAGTGATCAGTCCTTCTATCAGGGTGTGCTGCAAGCGCTTCGGTGAAGGCACACCGATGTTGCCTAATGCGTGATCGAGAAAAGCTGCGCTAGCCTGTCTGTGTCCATTCGTTTCCGTGTCCAGCCATGTCTGAGGACTCCCCAGAGAAGATCCGCCAATTTCTCGATGTCTTCTATCACGCGGAATCAGGCCGTATTCTAGCTACGCTCATTCGTTTGTTGGGAGATTTCGAGCTTGCCGAGGACGCGATGCAGGACGCCTTCGCCGCCGCGGCCGAACAGTGGCCGAGAGATGGACTGCCCGAGAACCCGCGCGCTTATTTAATATCCGCCGGAAGATTCAAAGCGATCGATTTGTTGCGCCGTCGTACCCGCTTCGAAGCTTTGGATGAGAGGACTTCTGCACAGCTGGAATCTCACTCCGAGCAGTGGGACGCGTCCGGAGAAGAAAGCATCGAAGACGATCGGCTCCGCTTAATTTTCACCTGCTGTCATCCTCTGCTCGCTCCGGAAGGACGGGTTGCGCTGACCCTCCGTGAGGTATGCGGCCTCGCTACCGAGGAGATCGCACGCGCTTTCTTAATCAGCCCGTCCACTCTCGCACAACGAATCGTGCGAGCGAAAACAAAAGTTCGAGAGTTAAGCATCCCCTATCAAGTGCCCTCGCCAGCCGAGCTGCCGCATCGTTTAACAACCGTGCTCCAGGTCATTTATCTCGTTTTTAACGAAGGCTATTACGCGTCTTGCGGAGATTCACTCACTCGAACCGATCTCGCCGCCGAAGCGATCCGGCTCTGTAGGATTCTGAAAGAGCTCCTTCCCCAACCCGAAGTCAACGGCCTGCTTGGCTTGATGTTGTTACAGCATTCCCGGCGCGCTGCGAGAGCGTCTCCGGATGGTGACCTGATTCTGCTGGAGCATCAAGATCGCTCGCTGTGGAACCGAACCGAGATTAGCGAGGGCGTTTCTCTCGTCGAACAGGCCTTGATGTCGCGCCGGTTCGGGCCGTACACGCTCCAGGCGGCTATTGCGGCCTTGCATTCCGAAGCACCCACCGCCGATGCGACCGATTGGCGGCAGATCGTCGCCTTGTATAGTGCGCTTGCTCGGCTTGAGCCTTCGCCGATAGTCGAATTGAATCGAGCCGTGGCCGTTGCCATGTACCAAGGACCCCAAGCCGGATTGTCGCTGATAAACGCACTGCTCGCGAGTGGCGAACTGACTGAATATCATCTAGCCCATGCAGCTCACGCCGATCTTTGCCGGCGTCTGGGAAGAACCGACGAGGCGCTTGCTTCCTACGCGAAGGCGCTTGCGCTCACCCGCCAGGAACCGGAGCGTCGTTTTTTACTAAATCGCATTCATGAGTTGAAAAGCTGAAGTCTTGCTGGATGCACACCACGTAAGTGAGCTCGGGCTCGGCCCGGCAGAAGTGGGAGTGAGTTGAGATCCGGTTGACCGGAGGGCAAGGATGAAAAGATCCTCGCCCACTCGGTTGGTCTACTTAATGTTCAACAACGGCAATCAGCCTTGCGGCGGCCCGACCATGCCGAACAGGGCGCCTTGGGGATCCAAACACTGCGCGATCTGCCGCCCACCCGGCACCACTGCGGGACCGTAGGTTATCTTGCCTCCATGCTGCTGGACTCGCGCGACGGCCGCGCCGATTTCCTCCACGTTGAAATAGAACATCCAGCCCGGCTGTACCGAAGGGTCAGGCCTGTTCATCATTCCGCCGGAAGGATTTTCGCCGATTGCGAAGATCTGATAGATCCCCTTGGGCCCCATATCGATCGGCTCCGCCTTCGTCCAGCCGAACAAATCGGCATAGAAAGCAAAGTCCGATTGCCAGTCAGCGGCCGCTAAATCATGCCAGGCAGCCGTGCCCGGCGTGCCGGGTTTCGGCTCGGGCGGCTGTGCCATTCCATTGTGCGGTTGAAAGAGGACGAACATCGCGCCCTGCGGATCGGTCACCACGGAAAATCGTCCAACATTCGGGATGTCTTCCGACGCGCGATTCACGGTGCCGCCCACCTTTTTCAATCGTTGAGCATATGCGTCAACGTCATCCACGCCGATGTACCCAACCCAATGCGAGCCCATGCTCAACGTGTCCTCCGGCTTCTGCAATAAGCCCCCAATCGGCGTCGATCCGGCGCTAACCACCGTATAGCATCGATCCGGCATGCCGGAATCTCGCGCGCCCCAACCCAGTACGCCTGTATAGAAGCTCTCAGAGTTCCTCACATCAGGCGAATGGAGCTCATACCAGACAAACTTCGACGGTTCTGTATTTATAGTGGACATCTTTCATCGCCTTAGTTTTTCAACGTTCCGGAGGCAGCGAGATGTCGCTCGGAAGCAGCAGGCAGCTCGACGATCGGTCTGATCTCGACTGTGCCCTTACGAGCGCTCGGAATCCGGCTTGCTATCGCGATCGCCTCGTCGAGATCTTTCGCTTCAATCAGAAAGAACCCGCCGAGTTGCTCGCGTGTTTCCGCAAACGGACCATCGCGCACGATACGCTTCCCTTCGCGGATCTGGACACTGGTGGCCGTCGCGACCGACTGCAATGGGAGAGCAGCCGAACATTGGCCTTTCGATTCCAGCTCCAGCGCTAATTCGGATGACTCGACATAGCACCTCTCGCGCTCGGCTTCGGTCCAGTCTTGTTCGTCCCCGTAGATCAGCATCGTGTATTTCATTCCGCCACCTCCATAGATACATCGAACGACCTGCCCCGCAATCGACACAGGATTACGAGAATCATAGAATTTTAGTTGTGCCCGGTCGCGCTTTCACAGCCGTTGAAGAAGTGTATCGCTCCGACTGGGGACGCATTCTAGCAACACTGATCAGGCTCTTCGGCGATTTCGACCTTGCCGAAGAGTATGCACAAGAGGCATTTGCAGCGGCGCTAGACCAGTGGCCCTCATCTGGAACCCCGGAGGCGCCGCGCGCGTGGATCATTCAGACCGCGCGGAACAAGGCAATAGATGGGCTTCGCCGTCAGGCTCGGTTCAAGAAGATTCAGCCGCAGCTTGCGCCTGAGCCAGGGGTCGAGATGCCGGAACCGGAATTCGAGGGACGCGAAATTCCTGACGAGAGGCTTCGGCTGGTATTCACCTGCTGCCATCCGGCCCTTTCTGAAGAGTCGCAGGTTGCACTCACGTTGCGCACGCTTTGCGGGCTCCAAACAGAAGAGATCGCGCGCGCATTTATGGTTCCCGTGCCCACCATGGCGCAACGCCTCGTCCGCGCTAAACGAAAAATCCGCGATGCCGGCATTCCCTATGTTGTCCCGGCGACGTCGGACATGGCTGAGCGGCTGGATCCGGTGCTCAGCGTAATCTATTTAGTTTTCAACGAAGGGTACACGGCCACTCAAGGTGAGTCCCTGATTCGCACGGATCTCTCCGCAGAAGCTATCCGGCTGGCACGCCTGCTTCATATTTTGATGCGCCCGGAGGCTCCGTCCGAAGCGACGGCCCTTTTGGCATTGATGCTGCTGCACGACGCACGGCGGGAAGCGCGGGTTGACCACGCAGGCGATATCGTTCTCTTGGAGGACCAGGACCGGGGCCTGTGGAATCAGCAGCAAATCGCCGAAGCTCTGCCGCTCGCCTATCGAGTTCTTCAAGATAACCCGGGGCCATACGCTCTGCAGGCAGGCATTGCCGCTGAACACTGCCGAGCCCCCCGCGCCGAAGATACCGACTGGCGGCGCATCGTTCTCCTATATGGGCTACTAGAGCGCGCGCAGCCTCCGCTCTCGTCTCACTCAATCGTGCTGTGGCACTGGCCATGGCTGAGGGCCCGCGTACCGGTCTGGCCTTGATCGACGAAATCGCCGCGACGGGACATTTAGAGGATTTTCACCTCTTCTATGCTGCCCGGGCTGACCTGTTGCGCCGCCTTCACCGCCGCAGCGAATCCGCGGCGACAATTACCGTCCGCGCGATATCGCTCGCCACCAATGTCCGTGAGCGCCGTTATCTGGAGCGGCGATTGTCTCAAATGGAAACAGCGGTTGCCCTTCAATCGCCTAACTTTTATTGGCCGGTTGTCGATCTCGGCTCCTCCTGTTTCGACATATAGCCAGAACCACAGCGCAACGAAAATCAGGCGCAAGGTTCAAGAGGGTTTGTGAATTACGTAACCGATTTCAAGATTGCTTCCGACTCGTTTTCCGCAATAAAGGTCTGCCACTACGGTCATTCTGACGCTGGCTTTGGGCATCGGTGCGAATGCTGCGATGTTTGCGCTCGTGCGCGGCGTACTGCTGCGCCCGCTGGTGAATCGTGACGAGAACCGCCTCATCTACATCCGCCAGAGCGCTCCCGGGCTGGATATCGAGGACTCGAACTTTTCTGTACCGGAGATCCGCGATCTGAAGTCGAGCGTCAAGCGCATAAGCGAGTTCGGAGACTTCTCAACGATCGGTTTCACCATGGTCGGACTCGGGAACCCCGCGAGATACGCGCCGGAGTGGTCGGCGGAACCTATTTTGACGTGATGGGTTTGCGGCCGGTGCTGGGCCGCCTGCTCGGCCCCACGGACGATGGACCAAATGCAGCCGGCGCGGTCGTACTCACATACCGATTTTGGGCGACCGCGCTCAAGGCGGATCCCTCGGTCATCGGAAAGGTATTCGATTAGATGATCGCTCGGCTACGATCGTCGGCGTGCTGGAGCCCAGCATTCCGTATCCGGCCGAAACAGAAGTGATCGCAAACATCGTAACCAGCCCGCATCACCTGACCGCCACGATGGTCACGGGCCGCATGCACCGCATGACGGAACTGTTTGGCCGTCTCGCCCCCGAGGCCAACTATCGAATCGGCCCGCGCGGAATTGCCGCGGTCTATGCCCGCATGGTGAGGACCACCCCGAAGCGTATTCGAAAAAGGCCGCGTCTCGCATTCAAGCTGTGCTGCTGCGCGATCAGATCACGGCAAAGGCGAGAACGGTGTTGCTCGTGCTGATGGCCGCATCCGGTGCTCGTGTTTCTCATCGCGTGCTCGAATGTGGCGAATCTGATACTGGCGCGGACGGTACGGCGCGAAGGTGAACTGGGCGTGCGCGCGGCACTTGGCGCGAGTCCGTTCGTTCTGCGCCAAATGCTGCTGACCGAAAGTCTTCTGCTTTGCGGGACCGGAGCGCTTCTCGGTCTCCTGAGCGCGCGGCCGATGGTCAGCATTCTGGCCCGTTACGCCGCGCGTTATTCGGTTCGCGCGCTGGATCTGACGGTCGATTGGAGCATGCTGTGGGTAGGCGCGGGACTTGCAATCGTCGCGGCTATTCTGCTGGCTTTTGTTCCGCGCCTGCCCTCCGCCGGAACTCCCAAGGCAATGGACTGGCGAGCGGCAGCCTGCGGCTCACCGCCGGCAGCGGGCGCAAGCAGAAGATTTTCGCAGTGACCCAAATCGCCGCGTCCTTTGTGTTGTTGACCGGCGCGGTCATGCTGCTGAAGACACTGCTCGCCCTGCAGGCGACGCAGATGCCGTTCGACATGCAGCATGTTCTCGCGATCAACGTGCCCGTCGTGACGTATGGCCGCACGCCCAATCAGGTAATCGAATTCTACAAAGGGCGGGTGCGCCGGATCAAAGAACTCCCGGGTGTCACCGCCGTAGCGGTGGGGACCGCGGTTCCGTGGCGTGATGCCGGCAACTTTGGCTTTGGGCTGAGCCTTCGCAGGTGACCGTCACATGGGAGGCCGGAGTGAGGACGACCCGCGCGCTCGATACCGTGTCGTATCTCCCTGGCTTTTTCGCCGCGCTTGGAGTTCGCTTGCTCGAAGGGCGCGATTTCGATGACAATGACCGTGCGAACAGCGAACCGGTGGTGATCGTAAGCAAAACGCTCGCCGATCGGATGTTCCCGCATGAGGACCCGTTGAATCGCCACATCGTGTGGACCGATCCGATCACGAAATTCATCAACATCAGCCAGAGCCGCGGCGCATTATCGGCGTGGCCGCGGACGTTGATGATGAAAACGTCGTTCCTGGTCAGGTGATGACCGTCTATCACACGTTCTCTCAGCAGGAACTTTGGGGAGGACGAATGTTCGTCCACACATAAATGGATCCGCATCCTTTGATCCCGCGCATCACGGCGATCGTGCGCGGGCTTTCGGTCGATCAACCGATCGAGCATGCGGCGACACTGCAGCGATATACGCGCCGAGGTACTCACGCCCGATCGCTTGAACACGCTTGTGTTCGGAGGTTTTCGCAGCCGTCGCTCTGGCTATCGCGGTCGTCGGCGTCGCGGGCGTGCTGGCATTTTCGGTGAGCGCCCGAACTCGTGAGTTCGGGATTCGAATGGCAATCGGGTCAGATCCTCAGCAGTTAGTGCGCGGGGTGCTCAAAGAAGGCGCACTCCTGGCGGCGCTAGGTATCGTGTTGGGCGCCGTTGGAGGGGTTGCACTCGCTGCTCTGGCGCGAGGCTTGCTCTCTGATGTGCGAATACCAGGCGTTTTACCTGTTGCCTCTTCCGCGGTCGTCCTCCTCGCGGCCGCCGTAATGGCATCGCTGCTCCCCGCATTGCGGGCTGCCCGAGTGAACGTGATGGAGGCGCTGCGCGCTGAGTAGACGTACGTCCACGGGCTGTTTGGCGCTAAGATAACGCAGACTGCCGTTTTATGATCTACCTGGAGCGCAAACCAGCCCCGCCCCTCAGTCGGTTTGTGAAGAAGCTCTGGTACGCCAAGGTGCCGGACGTCGGTCGTAGCTATCAGCGCATCCTCCCGAGTGGCTGCGCTCAGGTCATCTTCAATCTCTCTCGAGATTTTCTAGTGAACCGTCTCGAAGACGGAACGGAACAGCGCACCGCTCCTGCACTGGTGACGGGTCAACGTTCCGATCGATGAATTCGTTGCCAGCTCGGATATGGTCGATTTGATCGGCGCGGTCGTTGCACCCGGCGTTCTTCCTGGTTTCGTCAAAGATCGTGCCGATCTCTTCAGCAACCGGAAACGTGCCATTAGATCAGGTCTGCGGCAGCCGGAGTGATTCCGTGCGGAGTCGCTTGCGCGAGATCTCTTCGTCGGCAGAGCGGCTCGAAGCCCTGGAGAACTGGTTAACTCGCGAACCTTTCCTCGCGGATTGCAGAGTGCCGCTTTTCCGTCCATCCTGCCGTGGAATTCGCTTTGAAGCAGTTTGGAAGAAGCTCGTTCGTGACGAGTGTCGCCGAGGTGGCCCGGGAGACCGGTTGGAGCGAACGGCACTTCTCTCAAACCTTTCGCGAGCAGGTGGGCTTCGCCCCGAAGGCATGGTGGCGCATTCAGCGATTTCAGCGCGTTCTGCAGCCGTTGCGCCGCGGCGTGGAAATCCCGCTGGCAAAGTTGGCACTCGATTGCGGTTTTTACGATCAGGCGCATTTCGCTAACGAGTTCCGATCTTTTTCGGGTATCGATATCACCACTTACAGTGCGACACGCCACCAGCTCTGGACAAACACACACGCAGGGCGAGTAGCGACACTTCCGATTTCTCCAAGACTTCAGGAGCAGTATTTGACAAGATCGGCTTGAGCCATTAAGGCTCGAGGAGAAAGCGACTATGACAACCGCCGCAACACACACCCGATCTACAGTCATCCCCGGCCTGCGTTATGAAGACGCACCGGCTGCGATCGAATGGTTACGCCAAGTGCTTGGGTTTGAAATAAAAGCCATATACGCCGGGCCGGATGGCACGATCGGGCACGCAGAGCTGACGCTCGGAGGCGGCATGATCATGCTGGGTTCACAAAAGAACGACGAGTACGGGACGGGGTTTCAAGGCTCCACGAGAGTTGGGGGCTTTGAAACCCGCAGCGTTTATGTCGTTGTGCCCGATGCCGACGCAGTCTACGCAAGAGCGCAAGCGGCAGGCGCGTCGATGGTCAAGGCGATACAAAACACCGAGTACGGCAGCCGAGAGTTCGGTATTAAGGATCCCGAAGGTCATACCTGGACGGTAGGCACCTATGATCCCTGGGTAAAGCAAAGCTGAGTAAATGTCTTCTGACTTCGACTGAACACTGACTTAGGTTTCGCGCTCAATCCCGAACGCGAACCTTGGGCTCGACAGACATGCCGGGCCTCAGGCGATCCGCTCCTTCCTGATTGGGATCTAAGCCGATCCGGACCGGGATGCGTTGCACTACTTTGACGTAATTGCCTGTTGCGATTCTCCGGGAGGCAGGGTGCTGGAAACGCGAACCGGTGGACCCGCCGATCGTTTCCACCGAACCTCTGAATTCGGTCCAGAGAATCGACGTGAATGGTGACGTGCTGCCCGGGGCGCATGTTCAACAACTGCGTCTCTTTGAAATTGGCCGGTCACCCAAAGATCGCTATTTCTGAGATCGTGAGTAGCTGTTGACCGGCCTGTACACGGCGCCCACTTGCGCCGAGCGCTTCATCACAATACCGGCTACCGGTGCTTTGATTCTGGCGTAATCGAGGTTCAACATCGCCTGCTCGCGCTGGGCTTCGTGCGGCCTTCAAGCTTGCAAGCTGTTGTTCCACCGTGGCGCGCCGCATCAGCAGTTGCGGCATGGCGGTTTGCTCATTCTGCACTAGCTTGCTCTTTGACTGATCGAGCTGTGCGCGCCGCTGATCGACGGTTCGTTCTGCTGCGAGAAGGGCAGACTGCATGGCGACCAGAGTTCGCCGCCGCCTGCTTGGCGCTCGATTCGTATTGATCAAAGTCCGCCTTTGAGATCTCTTGCTTATCCACCAGAATCTGGTAGCGCTTCAGATCGCTTTGCGCCTTGGCGTTTGCCGCCTCCTGCTGAACGACCTGCGCGGCTGCCTGATCCCGATCCCGTTCGGCTGTCGCGATGGCCGCTTCCGAAGCTCACCACATCGGCGCGCGCCGAGAGTATGTTCGTCGAGTTCTGTACTTGCGTGATCGGCACATTCGGGCGCTGTGAAGAGAGCATGCTTTGCGCCTGCCTCACCTGCGCCTCTGCCTGATCGAGCGACACCTGGTTGTCTCGCGGATCCAGGTCAACCAGCGGATCGCCGACCTTCACCGTCTGATTGTTCTGAACGTACACCTTGATGATGTTGCCATCGATGCGCGTCCCGATGGGGCTGAGATTCCCATCGATCTGCGCATCATCGGTATCCTCAAAATTCCTGGCATGCATCCAGTAGAAGAGGCCCGCCAATGGCCGCTACGAGCAAAACGGCGCCGAAGATCAGCAAGGCGCGCGTGCGCTTGGATTTATCCTCGGGCGTTTGCTCCTTCTTTCTTCTTTTCCGTCTGCGGCCATCTTCTTCTCGGAAGGCTGTTCGCGTTCCGCGGCGCGCGTTTGGTGCGCTTGTCTGCGGTTCTTGTACTTCGGTCGTGTTACTCATCTGATTCCTTCTCCGAAAAGTTAAATATCTGGTTACTGGTGAGTGCCGGTGAACAGAGCGCCACGGCTCGCCTCGGCCTCCCCGGTCGCGCGGGCGAGCGTTAACCGCGCAAGATTAAAAGCATAGAGGCTCGAGACGTAATCCGACTCCGCGGAAGATTCTTGCTGCTGCGCCTGCACGACTTCGACGGTGTTCGTCACTCCCGCTTCAAATCGGTCGCGAGACTGGTTCAGTGTCTCGAGCGCATACTTGCGATTGCTTTCGGCGAGCTGCGTCTGGCCGATAGCCGTTTGTAATTGGATGAGAGCGTTTCGCACATCCTGCTCGACTTGGCCGCGCTCGTCCTGATACTCGGACTGGCGTTGCTTGAGAGCGGCTTCCGCCTGCTGAATGTCGGCGCGCGTGCGGCCGCCTGTATAGATCGGTATGTTGACGCTCGCCGTCGCGGTAAATACTCCATGTGAGTTATCGGGCGTAACGCCGACCGCGCCATAATTGCCGCTTCCGGTGACCGTAGGATATCGTTCGGCCCGTGCAGCAGCCAACGTCCTCTCGGCCGCATTCACTTGTGCTTCCGCCGCACGTAAATCCGAACGATGCGCGAAAGCATCGCGCAGTGCCGCCATTTCATCGACGGGTGTGCAGTTCGTGATATCCGAACGGTTCTGTGAGCACCAGCGTCGCGCTCGAGCGGAATCCCGATCAGACGCGCGAGTGCGATCCGGTGCTGCTTTAAATCGGCTTCGAGCGAGAGCAGATCGCTCCTGCTCGGTTTGCAATTGAACACGGCTGCGCGATACATCGATGCGCGTATTGGTTCCGGCTGCCAGCTGCGTCGACGACTGATCGAAAACAGCCTGCGCATACTTCACCTGTGTTCTTCTGCGATTCGACGCGCGCTCCGTCGGCAATGACTTGAAGGTACGTTCCCCCTACCGCCAGCACCACCAGATCGCGCGCGTTACGCAGGTCGAAACCTGCCGCTCGCTCCAGCTCTTTGCTCGACTGGTAATTGCGAAGTTCTGTGAGGTTCAGCGCATTCCAGTTCACGACTCCCTCGGCCTGAACGTAATGGAAGGGGCCCACAACCGTTGGGATGCCTGGAAAGCCGCTGATGGAAGTAAATCCGTAAGCCGCAAGGTTGACTTGTGTTTCGGTTGCCCCGAGATTCGCCGAGATCTGCGGCAAGCAGCTGACTCAGGGCCTGCGCACGCTGTGCACGTGCCGTCCTCGAAGAGGAATCGGCCGTGATGCTGCCCAGGTTTACTTCGAGTCCGCGCTTCACGGCTTCGGCGAGCGACAGTTTGACTTCGCCCGGCGGGAGTTCCGGATCCCGGTACGCTTCCGTCGAAAGATCCATTCACTTGCAGGGACGGCTGAACGACACTGGCGCCATCCCGTGCCTTGACCAGTCGACTGCTGAGTACCCACTGTGCCGGAAGACTGTGCGGTGCGTCCAGAGAGCGGCAATTGCGAGGCTTGACTGCATCTGCGCGGCCAATGTACCGGGCTGCTGCTGTCCAAATAAGAGAACGGTCAAAATGAGATTGGCGAGATAGGTACGCCAGGCGAGCGATGAAGCAATCCGCAGCACCTGACTCCAGTGCCGCAGCCTTCGATACAGTTTTGCTTCATCGGCTCGGAGATGTGAACGAAGCAAATTGAAATCATTCATCGTGCATTTTCCTTGAAAGGCTGGTCACTCTTAATGACCAGCGTGTTGCTCCGTTGTCTTTGGATCGTTCTTCCGGAGCGCGAACGAGAGCAGAAACATCGCGCCCGGCTGCCAGGGCAAGCAGAAAATAGGCGTCCATATAAGAGAGCACCGAGGATTGGCCTTGCAGAGTCCGGTAAAGTTGGGCCAACGCTCCGTTCTGCGCGTCGGCTTTTCCCACGCCGCTTTGCAACTGGTTCGATATGGGTCAAACTGTTCAGCAAGCTTCCGAAGCTGCTATCACCGGTACCGGTATGAGCGGAAAGGCGCTCCTGATGAAACTGCGCTTTCCGGGCAAGAACCGTCTGCGCGATAGAGGTCCCAACGCTGCTGCCTATGTTGCGGGCGAAATTCACCAGTCCCGCAACCGAGTTACCCTTGTTTTGCGGCACTCCGATATAAGAAGCTGTGGTCGCGGGGATAAAGAGGAACGCGAGCGGCAGATACTGCATGACCATGATCAGCGCAGCCGTTTTGAAACTGATCTCGAGGCTAACGAGCTTCACCGAGTAGTAGAGACCCGCCGATAGCATAATCCAGCCGAACGCCATGAGATACTTTGCCGGGAACTTGTTTGTCAGTAAGCCGACAATGGGCAATTCGACAAGGAGAAGCGCGGCGCCTAAGGAAACCACCAGCCCGGCCTTCTCTGCCGTGTAGCCCAGCAGTACCTGCAGGAACTGAGGCATCAGGATCGTCGACGAAAAATAAACGACGCCGATCATGAGCATCATCACGAATGACGTCATGAAGTTCGTGTACTTGAAAAGCTTTACGTCGACGATCGGGTCCTTCTCAAACCATTCCCAAACAACCAGGAAGCTCAAGCAGACGACGGCGGTAATAGAGAGGATGGTGATGAAATGCGAGCCGAGCCAATCGTCCTCCTGCCCTTTGTCGAGCACGATCTGAAGCGCCGCAATACCGAGCGCCAGTGCGGAAAACCCCAGATAATCGAAACGGCTCTCACCGAGTTTCTTGCGCGTCAGAAACGGTGGATCCTCGACGAGTTGCGTCACCAGAACAAACGCCAGTAGACCGACCGGCAGGTTGATGAGAAAGATCCAATGCCAACTGTAGTTGTCAGTGATCCAGCCCCCGAGGGTAGGTCCAAGCGCCGGTGCTACCACGGCCGTTAAGCCATACACGGAAAACGCCAACCCACGCTGTTCCGGCGGAAAAACATCGGCCATGATGGCTTGCGCCATCGGCTGCAGACCACCGCCTCCGATACCCTGAAAGGCGCGCGCCATCAGCAAGATCGGGAGACTCGGCGCGATACCGCACAACACCGAACTGGCCGTAAATAAGGCAATACAGATGAGAAAGAACCGCTTGCGCCCGATGATCGTCGTCATCCAGCCGCTAATCGGCAGAATGATCGCGTTCGCCACCAGATACGTGGTCAATACCCACGTGCCTTGATCCTGGCTAGCCGCCAAACCACCGGATATATAAGGTAGCGCCACGTTCGCGATACTGGTATCCAGGATTTCCATGAACGCCGCCAGTGCCACGACGACCGCAATGAGCCAGGGATTGAACTTCGGTTTCCAGGTTTCGGCTGAATCAGTATCAGGCAAACAGTGGCATCTCCTGTCTGTTTCGATTCGAAACTATTCGTTTCGTTTCAGAATCTCGTTAGCAGTTGCGAATATTTTTAAGGATGTAAGGTATTCACCATGGCTGTTCGCAAACCACCTTCGGTAAGACTTGGTCGAACGCGGCCCCAGCGGGTGAAGCCTCGCGCTGCCGTAATGGCCGATTTACCGGCTAAGCCCCTCACCGGCGGCCGACCCCGCAGTGAAGTCTCCCGGGTCGCACTTCTGGAAACGGCTTACGATCTGATGAAGAAACACTCGCTGTCGGAAATCAGTACGCAACAGATATGCGGCGAAGGCCGGTGTCAGCACCGCCACCGTGTATCGCTGGTGGCCGACCAAGGAAGCGTTGCTGGTCGATGCCTTTCTTCATACTAAAAGCCAGAACGTTCCCCTGTCGAAGACCGGGTCCGCCGCTGCAGCGACTCCGCGAGCATGCTGTCGCAGGCGGAAAGTTTCTTACAAGGTGAGGATGGACTCGTTGCCTCGCGCCTGCTCTCTGCCATACAGGACAACGCTAAGCTCCGGGAGCATTTTTCGGAAAGGTTCTATGTTCCGCATTCCAGCGAGATGATGGCCCTGGCTCAACAAGCGGTAGACGCGGGTGAGTTGCCGGCCAAAACGAATCTGCGGTTGTTTCTGGACATGCAATTTGGCACCTGCATCAGCCGAATGCTCATGCGCCACGAACCGATTCACTGGTCGGATGCTGCCGTCGCGTTCGATCTGGCGGTTGCCGGGGCGAGAAGCTATTGGGCCGATTGAAATTTTATAGTCGCGCGATGGTGAGGATTTTGAACCATTCATGATGCAGCGTGCGCTCGTACTCGCGGGGGGCGGATTTGCCGCGAGCGCCTGGGAGATCGGCCTCATCGCTGGCTTGGCCGAAGTAGGCATCGATGTCCGTAAGGCTGATTTGTTCGTCGGAACTTCATCGGGCGTCAGGGTAGCGTTACACCTTCTGAGCGGGGCCACGCAAGAGGAACTGTTCGAACGGCAGATAGGCCCGAGACCGCGGCCCACCGAACCGCCTCCGACTGTGGACTGGGTGAGAGTGCGCGCAGATCTTGCTAGCGCCAAGCAGGCGGGCGGTCCGTCGAACGCGATCCTGCGTCGCATCGGGTCGTTGATGCTCAATTCCTCATGGGCAAACGCTCCAAACCGGCGACAAACAATCGCGGCGCAACTCCCGGCTCAGACTTGGCCCGAACAGAATTTGCTCATCGCGGCGGTCAATGCTGAAACAGGCGAGCGACGCGCCTTTGACCGGAGCAGTGGGATCGACCTAGTCGATGCGGTCACAGGCAGCAGCGCGTTCATCGGCTGGCCCCCGGCGCTGTTCGAAGGTCACCATTACATCGACGGCGGGTTCTATTCCAGTGATAACGCAGATTTGGCGAGTGGGTTCGATCGGGTGCTGGTCCTGGCCCTCCGCCGTCCCGCTTTCGCAGTCTCTCTAGTCGCGCTCCAGACAGCGGTGGAAAACCTGCGCCGCGACGGTGCGGAGGTTCAGGTGATTCTTCCCGACGACGAGACGCAAGCCGTATTCGAGTCGATCGGTGGGGGTGGCCTGAACCCGGCCATTTGCGAACCCGCGGCGCGAGCGGGGCGCGCACAAGGGCGTCTTACACTCGACCGGTTTCCATCGAATTGGTGGTGATCGAACCGAAAACCACCCGGGCTTAGACTCCTGACAGGGCCGGCTGTTCTCCCGCGTGGCGCGGTTAAGTAGGCAAGCACGTTTATCTCGCGCATGCAGTTCCTTCTTGGAGGAGGTCTAGTCGTGCCGCCATCAGGCGTTAGTTCCGGAAGGTCGCGTTAAAGTGATGGCATTCATGAAACGAATCGCGCACACATTCCTGGTCATCGGCTTGGTAGCCGCTCCCGCGGTCGCTCAGCAACTCATCCCCTTGCCACTCGGTGCGGATACGCAAGCTCATTCGGAAGACTATCCCGAGAAGCAGTACTTCTCGAAAGCCTGGAACACGGAAGTGGTGACGAACGTAACAAAGCCAAGTTTGACGGTTTACCGGCCCCTGCCCTGGACCGCGAATGGTGCGGCCATAGTGATCTGTCCAGGCGGAGGCTTCATGGCACTTTCGATTCATAGCGAAGGCATCGACGTGGCCGAATGGCTGGCGGACAAGGGCTTTACCACCTTCGTCCTCAAGTACCGGCTGGCGCGCACGGGGCAAGACGCCACGCAGGAGTTTCAGGATGTTTGGAAGGACAAACAGAAGTTCAACCGGATGGTGGCGGACGTGGTGCCGCTTTCCATCGCTGACGGGGTCGAGGCGGTCAGCTACGTGAGACAACACGCTTCGGAATGGAACGTCTCGCCCGACAGAGTTGGAATCATTGGGTTCTCCGCGGGTGGAACGGTCGCAGCTGGAGTTGCGCTGCATGATTCACCAGAAGGACGGCCCTCGTTCGCTGCACCAATTTATGCCGCGGCTTCCCGGTTCAAAGATACTCCGTTGCCCGCAAACGCGCCGCCTATCTTCCTAGCCGCGGCTACCGATGACCAACTCGGATTGGCCAACGATAGTGTTTCGCTCTACGAGAAATGGACCGCCGCACACAAATCGGCCGAACTACACATGTTTGCGAACGGTGGTCACGGCTTCGGCATGCGAAAACAAGGCTTGCCTTCGGACGAATGGATTGATCGTCTTTGGGATTGGCTCAACAGCCAGGGGTTCGCGAAAAAGCCTTCGGCCCGTTAAGCAGTACTGACCGCCTGGGGCCGCCGCACGTCAGCGCTTTTTTGCGAGATCATGATAGGGTGCTCAGCAATCCGGCTTCGTCCGCAACACAAACGCTGATCGCCTGAAGCAGATCCCAGTGTGTGACTCGCATCGTTAGAAGGAGAAGCAGGACTTATGGGTTTTTTCTCGAAGCAGTTCATCGACGTTATCCAATGGACGGAGACCGGAGAGGGCATTCTCAGCTATCGGTTTCCGATGGAAGACATGGAAATTCAGAACGGCGGGAAACTAACCGTACGAGATTCGCAATTGGCGCTCTTCGTAAATGAAGGCCAGATTGCCGATGCGTTCAAACCCGGCTTGTATACCCTTAACACCCGTAATTTGCCTTTGCTGACGAACCTCATGAATTGGGACAAGGCGTTCCAGTCGCCGTTCAAATCCGACGTTTACTTCTACTCGACTCGTTTGCACACGGACCAGAAGTGGGGCACGGCCACGCCAATCACCATCCGCGATAAGGAGTTCGGTGCAGTTCGGGCGCGCGCCTACGGAATCTATTCCTACCGGCTGGACGACGCACGCACGTTCTATAAAAAAGTGAGCGGCACGCTTCCGATCTATCGCGTGGCGGATCTGGAAGGACAACTCCGTAACACGATCGTCGGGCGCATGACCGACATGTTTGGTAACAGCAGCGTCGATTTTCTGGACTTGGCGGGTAATCAAACGCGCTTGGGCCTGGCGATGCTGGAAGCGTTGCGACCTGTTTTCTCAGACCTCGGTTTGTCGCTCGATAGCTTCACCGTCGAAAGCGTGTCTCTCCCCGAAGAGTTGCAAAAAATGCTCGATCAGCGTATCGGCATGAACATGCTGGGAGATATGGGCCGCTACACGCAATTCCAGGTAGCGCAATCCATACCGATCGCGGCCGCGAATGAGGGAGGCGGCGGAATCGCAGCGGGGATGGGCTTGGGGGCCGGCATCGGATTCGGTCAGCAGATAGCGAGTGCTATCCACCCGACTGAGCCTGCGAATGTCCCGTCAAACGGCGGCCCTACCGCGGCAGCTGGAGCACCCGCAACCGGTTCGAAGTTCTGTGTGAACTGTGGCAAATCGGTACCGCGCGCCGCGAAGTTCTGCCCGGAGTGCGGGACCGCTCAGCAATAGCTTCTACGTAAGAAAAGCCTTCTGCAGCTTACTCCAGCAGCGAGCCCAACATCTCCCCCAGCAGGCTCCAGGACCCGCCGGCATTCCCCGGCGCGCTGTAGTATCGATTCGGGCCAGCGAAGTCTTGCTCACCCTCCACGGGTTCGAACACGGACTGGATCGCAACCCGCCCTGGTCCGGACAGGCACAACCACAGATAGCCCGTGTTCGAAGACGCCCACGACCCGAGGGCGACATGCGGCCTTTCATAGTACAGATCCATTTGGACTGAAGGATCCTTGAACACCAACGCCGTCGGTTTGATCAAGATGGTCTGCCCAGCCTCGAGTCTGCGAACGAAAACATTGCCGGCCGCATGTAAGAGCAGTAGACCCGGCACTCCCGCGGTTGAAAACCGATCCATCATGCGGCCAATCGGATAATGCGTTCCAGTCTGGTTATCGGTACGGGATTGAAACCAGATGTTCGTTTGAATCCAATCGTAAGCAACATTGCCGGTCGCCGCGAGAAACATGTGTTCGCGCACATCGATAGCCTGGTCGGGCTGCAGCGGCAGGGCAATCAACTCACCCGGACTGTCCTGGGAAAATGCGATGTGACCCGGGCCTTGGGCTTGCGTCATCACCAGTGGCAAGCCCCCGAGCAGCCGTTTCCACATCCCCTTCATACTCATGGCCGTTATTTTGACCTGCGGATCTTTCCACAGAAGCACGTTGTGCGTGAAGTAAATCGTGTCTTCCGGAGCAAGCTTCAGGTCGGCAACGGGGACGTATTTGCCTTCGATCTGGCAAATTGAATTCCCGATGTGTAACTTGGCCATATCTTTACGGCCCGGCAGTTTCGACCAGCCGGCACGGGTGGTCACGGAAGAGAGATTCAGAGTGGCTCCGCACTCAGAGCAAGCAGCTTGGGACGCATCAACGACCGCTCCACACCACGAACACCTTACGGTCCGATCTCCAGCAGTCGCTGGCGTGGCAATTATTTGCCCTGCGCTGCCGACTGGCGGCCCCGCAACCGGCGGCAGCACGCGTCTTGTCTCGATGTTCGACGTGGGAGCGTTCACACGACGACTGCCGCAGCCTGTGCAGAAGTTGCTACCCTCCGAAACTTGGTTACCGCAATTAACGCAGAACACGCTACGAGCCTCTATTCCGTTTTGTGATGCACGTACATGGATTGGATCCCGACGCGCCCGGGACCGGTCATCTTGGCCAGGCTCATATTGGTCCCGCCGAAGAAACCTGCTCCCAAACGTTGAAACTCGACGTCCATCTGAACCGAAGAGTCCTTGTACAAGAAAGCTCCCGGCTCGACCATAATGCTTTCGCCCGGACCGAGTTTCCGTTCGAACACATTCCCGTAGCCGTGCAGGATAAGCAGCCCGGGCGCGCCCGTCGTAATAAAACGATCCATATACATACCCTGCCCTCCAAACAAGATATTCGTGAGACCTTTCACTCGCACAAACGAGTAGCCAATCTGGTGTGACGACAGCAGGAACGCGTGTTCACGCACATCCAATTCCATGCCGGGATGAAGCGGCAGCACAACGAGCTCTCCCGAGGCGTCACGCGAGAAGGCGATGCGGCCCGGCCCCGTGGCCACACTAATTAGGAACGGCATGCCCGCGAAAATACGCTTCATCCCACCGGCGATCGGCAGCACAGCAAGCGGAATCGTCGGTTCTTTCCAAAGCATCACGTGGTGCTCGAAAAAAATGGAATCTCCGGCCGCCAGATTGATTTCCGCGACCGGCACGATTTCACCTTCCACTTGACAGGTACTCGAGTTAAAGTGAATCTCGGTCATGTCACGGATGCGCGGTGCTTCTCGCCATCCCGATTCGCTGACCAGATTCCGAATATCCAGCGGAGCTCCACACGCGCCACACGCCAGCGCGGTTTTCGGATTCATGGCCTGGCACCATTGGCACTGAATGCGCTCCAGCGGTTCGCCTAGTGGCAGGTCTGTCGCATTTGTCATCGTGAAACTATTCCTTCCGCCAAATCTCGCGCAAGATGATCCATCATAAGTGGACTGGGCTGCCTCGCGCTTGGCTCGCGCTCATTCAACGGACTAGGAGTAACGGGTCACCAAGTACTGAAATCGCGGCTGACCGGCGAACTCGTCGAATGAGAACCGACTCATCTAATGCAGAGCAACGAAGCCATCGTTTCAATCCCATCCCAAAGATTTTGTAAACGCAGGTTTTCGTTTGCCGCATGCTGATCATTGTCATGGTTCGCGATGGGAACCGTGATCGTTCGGGTTTGAGCCGCATCCTCCATCGCGCCCAGCGGAACGCTGCCACCCATAGTCGGCCATTCTATTACGCTGCCCCGCGCCGCTTTCACCGCTTCGACAACCTGGGCGGCGATCGGCAGATTCATCGGCGTTCGCACAGCGCTGTAGCCGAACGAATCCTTTTTCACCATTGCCACTCGTCTGTGTGCAATCAATATATCTCTACTCGGGGCGGTATCCACAACGAAATAGCCTTGCGAACGGATGTAATCGATGACCCTCTGTTGCTGCTGCTGCCAGTCGAGGCCCACAACGAGACGAAGATCCAAATCGGCCACTGAGGTTGAGGGGATTACGTTCGTTGCATGATCGCCGGTTTGCGCGGAAGTCATGCCCCTAATTTCCAGACTGGGCATGTTCAGCAATTCCAGCAGGCGCGCGCCGCCTCCATCCACACGGCCCATCGCAAACTCCTGCCGAAGCTGCTCATCGTTCACCGGTGCGCGAGCTAACGCTTGCTTCTCGAGTTCCCCAAGTGGCTGGATGCCTTTATAGAAATCCGGTATCCGCACATGGCCCTCTTCATCCTTCATGCCCGCTAGAAGTCGGGCCAGCATCATAGCCGGGTTGGGCGCCCAGTTCCCGTAGTGGCCACTGTGCAGCGGCCGATTCGGGCCATACACGGTAATCTCCAGATGCGGGTCGCCTCGAGCCCCAAAAACGACAGTCTGCTTACGGCTTTGATCCACCGGGCCATCACACACGAGCCATAAATCGCCGTGTACCAGATCGCGATGGGCATTCAAGATCTCGCCCAAATGCGGCGAACCCGCTTCCTCTTCGCCTTCCCAAACAAACCGAACATTCGAACGCAGTGGAATACGCGCAGCATCGAGCGCATCCAGGGCTACCAGTTGCGCGTAGATCGCAGCTTTGTCGTCACTGGCGGAACGAGCATATATTCGCCCCTCACCATTCACTTCCTTCATCACCGGGCTAAAAGGGGGATTTTGCCATTCCGAAAGTGTGACCGGCTGGCCATCATAATGCGCGTAAAAAACGCTGGTCTGGGATGCTCTCGCAAGCTTTCGTTCACCGAACACGACCGGCGGCGCCCCAGGGAGGGAGAGTAAGCGGCACTCGACGTGGCGCTTCCGCAGAAGTTCGATCAGAGTACTTGCGTTCCGGTTCAAGTTGGCAGAATCTGCCGCCACATTCGGAATCCTGAGCAGAGAAGTAAAGCCGTCCAGAATTTCGGCCTCATGCGCCACTCGCCACCGGCGCGCTGCCGATACGGGGTCCTGGGCGAACAGGTTCAGCGTGGCAACGATCGCGATGGCTAAGACGCGCACGAACATTTTCTGGAGGTTAGCATTTCACGGCGTCTTCGTTTGAAAATCTTCTACACGGGCGTGGAGCGCCCATTGCTCCATCTGCCAACCTGCAGCACAATGACACTATGCAAGGAATCGGGGGGAGGATGGTCGCACCCAAGTTAAAATTAATCCAGATTCAGAAAGAATCCAAATCAAATTATCCTCGGCGCGCACGCCCGGCGCTGGCTTTGCCGATGATGCTGGTTGTTGTTTTCGTGATGAGCTCCGAGTGCGCGTTCAGTCAAACCCAGTCGCTCATTCGCCCGATCTACCTCGCCGATACCTCGCCGCAAGCACTCACGGCACAAAATCTTGACTCCGTTGCGAAGGATATTCCGGATGGTTCCGGAGCTTCCGATGATCCGGGCGGTCCGCAGCAATCACCGACACCAGGACTGGTTCGCAGCAGTGTCACACGAATCTTGCGAGATCAAGAAGCTCTTTACCGCGCCCCGTTTCGGCGCTCGAGCCTCAAATGGGATGCGATCGTGCTCGCCGGAACCGGAGCGCTCATCGCCACGGACCGACATATCGAGCGACATCTTCCAGGTGGAAACGTCGATCTCTACACAAACATCTCGAATGTAACTCTAGGTGGAACCGCCGCCGCTCTTGCAGTGGCTTGGGGCTATGGGACCAAGGCTCATAACGATCATCTGAAAGAGCTGGGTCTACTTGAGGCGGAGGCGGTAGTGAACACGTTCCTGATCTATACGCCGATGCAATTCGTCGCAGGACGCCAGCGTCCGGGCGAAGGCAACGGCTATGGTGATTTCTGGCGTCATCACAGCGTTGATACGTCGTTTCCTGCCGGTCATCCCATGTTCACCATGGCAATGGCCAGCGTGGTTGCCCAGGAATATCCTAAGCCCTGGGTCGAAGCCTTGGCATATGGCGGCGCGGCAGCGGTGATGGGCGGCCGCCTTCTCGGTCGTGACCATTGGTCTTCCGACGTTTTCGTCGGTTCAGCACTCGGGTACTTCATTGGAGCGCGCATCTTCCATTCACATTGCAATCCGAAATTAGGTGGAGCCTGTCACACTCACTAACGCGATTGGCGTGAACGCATGTTTTCTGGCGGGATCGCCGCAACAGTCAGGCGCTGATCCTACAGCCGTCCTCACATCGCTACTGTTTTGGCTTTGATCGCCTCAAGCGGTAGCTCCAGCTTTTGCCAAGCTTCGAACCCGCCTGCCAGAGGCCGCACTGTCTTGATTCCCGCTCTCTTCAATTGCAGCGCCACCCGGGCGCTCGTGGCTTCGTTCGGTCAACTGCAATAGAGGATCACTTCATGCGCTTCAGGAATTTCATGCGACTTCGAGCGCAAATCCTCCGGCCGCAACACCAGCGCGCCCGCGATCTTGTATCCGACTTCTTCGATCTCGCTTTCATTGCGCAGGTCCACTACCGTAACCGCGCATCCGCTATTAACCAGATCCAGCGCTTCCTGCGGACTTACTCGGTTAATCCGCAATTCCCGCCGCAAGCGCCAGCGCTGCAGTATCTTCCATCCTATGTAAGCTGCCAGCAGCGTTAAAACAACTAACCCGGCCCGATGTCCAAACAATCCCAGCATGATGACCAGATGATCGATTTGCCGGTGGAACAACTTGCCAAGAAGAAGATAGGTCGAACTCCAGAGCGCACACCCGCCCAAGTCCGCGATGAAAAATCGCCACCGCTTCATTCCGCTTGCACCCGCTAACGGCATCGAAACCAGACTTAACCCCGGTAGGAATTTCGCGATGACCATGGTCCACAGACCGCGCTTCTGAAAGTTCAATTCCGTGCGGCGAACACAGCTATCTGGTTCCAGCGACATCTTACAAAGCAGCGACAGGACGCTGCGCCCGCGCCTTCGCCCTAACTCAAACCAAAAGTGATCTCCCGCCATCGCCGCCGCTAGTGCGGTCGCAAACGATAGCCACCAGGAGTAGAACCCATCACCCGCCAGAGCCCCCATGATCAGCAGTAACGGGTCTGAGGGAATTGGCACACCGACTTGGACCGTGAACACGTATCCAAACAAAAATGCGTAGCCGTGTCGAAGCAGCAGTGAGCGGAACGAAGGCACCGGCTACTTTTCCCTCAGCGTAATTTGCGCATTGGTACGCATTTCACTCAGCTGCCTCGGCTCGCTGTCAGCCCTCTGTGACACCGTACTGTCACGCGATGTTCCCCTCTCGATTAAGCCCTCCAGCTCGTGCCGCAGCATGATCAAAGTATCTCAATCTCTCCGTGAATGTGCGCGAACAAGAAAAGTTTCTTTAGCCCACGTGTCAGAAACATATAACTCGAAAGAGCCTTTTCCTTCCCACAAAAGGGGCTGTCGGGACCTCTTGTTCGCCCATAAGCTTAGATCACCGACACCAATTCGAAAGGAGCTTTTCAAAATGACAATCAAAAACATCGTGCTCGTTCACGGCGCCTGGGCGGATGGGTCCTGCTGGTCAAAAATTATTCCGCCACTTCAAGCCAAGGGATTCAACGTTGTGTGCATTCAAAACCCACTGACCTCAGTCGCGGACGATGTAGCAGCAACTCACCGCATGATCAACGCGCAAGACGGCCCCGTTCTTTTGGCCGGACACTCCTACGGCGGTGCAGTAATCACCGAAGCCGGCATGAACCCGAAAGTCGCCGGCCTGGTTTATGTTGCTGCCTTCGCTCCCGATAAAGGCGAGACGCTGGCCGCTCTCTCGCAGCCCTATGGCGCCACTCCCCTCTTCTCCGAAATCACCGCCACTCCAGATGGCTTCCTGCTCTTAACCGCTAAAGGCATGAAGGAAGACTTCGCCCAGGACCTTTCAAACGAAGAGAAGCAGACTATGATCGCCACCCAGGCTGCAACACAAGGAGCGATTCTCCAGACCGTGATCAAAGAGGCCGCCTGGCATACCAAACCGAGTTGGTTTGTCATCGCTGAAAACGATCGCGCTATCTCGCCGGAGCAGGAGAAAGTTACCGCCCGGAGAATGGGCTCCACCACCCTGACCCTCCCGACCAGCCACGTCGCTATGTTGGCAAAACCAGTCGAAGTAGCCAACTTTATTGCCGATGCGGCGGCCCAGCTCAGCGAGGTCGGCGTGTCGCGGCCCTTGGCCGCTGTCGGCGCCTGAGGAGCCGATTCGAAATGGGAGACCGGTGAGGAGAGTCTCGCCGGTCTGGCCCGTTGAACAGTGACTCACAGCAAGACATAATTTGTTTCGATTGCGCCTGGAATAACGTTTCGGTACAAAGGTAAGGTTCGGGACCCCGTGACCTTTCGTTTGTTGCTCTACCAAACCGATACAACTCGACGCCGCCCGGCAAAGCTCCGCGCCCTGCTACGGACCGGTGCAGCATGTCTTCTTTGCCTCGCTTTTCTGCAGCAGAGCCGGTGTGTTGGTCAAAATTTTCGTGGCGCTTTGATTGGCCTGGTGGAAGACAGCACAGGCGCGTATGTTGCTGGTTCGAAGGCAACGGTCGAATCCCTTGCGTTTCAGCTCAAGCAGATCGCTACTACCAGCCGCGACGGTGAATTCCGATTCAACGAACTTCCGCCGGGCAATTATCGCGTAACGATCACGGCTAAGGGCTTCGCACCGGCCGTTTCGGATGTCGCGGTCGCGGTCGGTTCCGTTCGCCAGATCGTCGTCACGGTGAGGCCGGCCACTCTGACCCAGAGCGTAAATATTGTGGCCAAGAGTTCGTCCGTAGCTGCTCAGTCGATCGATACAACTACCGCGGTGCAAGGCGGAGTGATAACCGCAAACGATCTCGAAAACCTGCCTCTGGCGCACAGGACGTTCGCCAACATAGCCTACCTGGTGCCCGGGACCGAGCCTGTCGAGCCCTCCGATCCGACGAAAGCACGCATAACGGCAGTTTCTTTCGGCGGCAGTTCAGGCTTAAACGACGTGCTCTCGGTAGATGGCGGAGACAACTCCGATGACTATATCGGCGGCTTTCTGCAGAACTTTTCTCCCGATGCAATCCAGGAGTTTGCGGTCCAGACCTCGCAGGAGCAGGCTTCCACCGGACGTACCACCGGCGGCTCCGTTATTATCACCACCAAACACGGAACCGATAGCTGGCACGGGCTCGGGGCCTTCTACGAACGCGCTTCGGCTCTTAATGCTCGCTACCCGATTGAGAATCCCGCGCCTCTCCCTAAACAGCCATTCTCACGCCAAAACTATGTAGGAAATGTTGGCGGTCCAGTTGTCAGAGACCGGCTCTGGCTTTTTTCGTCGCTCGAAACGGTCCACGAAAACGCAAGCATTGCCTATAGCCCTGCCAGCCAGACCCAGTTCGCGGCCCTGGCGGGACTTGCGCAGCAGGGGCTGCTCCCAGGAGTAACCTCCATCGCAGTTCCCACTAATGTCCCGGTTCCTCTTCGGGATTACCTTTCAACGCTTCGGTTCGATTGGTCGCAGTCTTCCCGCTCGCAGTGGTTTCTTCGGGCAGCCGTCGACAACTACACAACCGATAACGCTTTTGTCCAGCAGGGCACACTGCCGTCAACCGGAAGCACGTTGCACAACAACTATCTGAACTTCGTGTTGGGGCAACAATACTCGTTCGGCCCTTCGTGGACAGGCTCCCTCACGCTGGGTTCCAGTCTGCTGAACCTGCGCGCGACCCGCAACTCAACTCTAGGCTTCGCGCTCGCCTTTCCATTCAGTTCTACTTCACAGACCATAAGCGGTTTCGAGACCTTCGGTGACAACCAGTTCGTCACTCCCATTACGGCCTTTCCTGTCGCGCGCAAGCAGGCGAAATATCAGCTCGGTTACGTCGCCGCTCATTCATCCGGCTCGCACGCGCCGAGTGTTGGCATCGACTTCATCCACGAGCCTGTGCTCAGCGGGGCACTTGCTGCTAATGCCGAGAGCTTGACTGTATTCACTCTGGATCCCACCGCATACACGCGCAATCCAGCACAGTTTTCGGTCGATCTCACGTGCACACCGACGCCCGCTTTGCCCGTCACACCGGGCGTTACTTGCACGAACACACCCGCCGGCAATGGCAGCTTCGCCCAGAACGTACAGCGGCTTGGATCGTACGCCGAGGATTCCTGGCGCATCACTCCTGCGCTGACCTTCAATTACGGACTGCGTTACGACACGACGTTCGGTTTGTTCATCGCCTCAGGCAATTCGCAGTCGAATAATCCGGCACTGCAGACCATACAAGCTCTCCAGATCCCGTTGTTCGCGAAAGCGGCGTCTCCTCACGATTACCGTTCGGCTTTTGCTCCGCGCATCGGCCTCGCGTACGCGCTCAACAAATCAGCAAGCACAGTGGTTCGCGCCGGCTTTGGACTGTTTTATAACGACCTTGCCCAAAGCGGCTGGGTAACGGCCTTTCAGGCTGTGAACGAGCCCTCCACTCCATGCGTTCGTCCGGGCGATAGCGGCTGTCTTCCCGGCGCAGCGGCTGGCGGCACGGGTTCGCTCATTGATCCCGGCTACAAGACACCCTATGCTCTGCACGTGAGTGCGGGCGTTGAGCACGCCTTCGGTCGACGTTGGATCACGTCAGCGAATTGGACGCACCAGGCAGGCGTGCACTCCTACAGTCGTTATCAGTACCAGGCAGGGTACACCCTCTTTTCGCCACTCTATCTCCGAGACGCGATTTCGCAGCAGCAATACGTGCCCGATTTGACCGTATTTCGGAGCGATAACCGCTCGCGTTACGACGCGCTTTTTCTTCACCTCCAGTCGAATATTAGCGACCGCTTCAGCTTCGTCGTGAACTACACTTTCTCAACCGCGAAAACCTGGGGCTGCGTGCTGGGCGAACTCTTCGACTACGTGAATGGCGTCTGCG
Source organism: Terriglobia bacterium (assembly GCA_963737005.1). GTDB lineage: Bacteria > Acidobacteriota > Terriglobia > Bryobacterales > Bryobacteraceae > Bog-105. Next base: position 194,129 of record CAVTRD010000003.1, read on the forward strand.
ATCCTCTTCATGCATTCGCCAAGGGCGATTACGGCCCATCCGGCGAGGACGTCACTCACCGGCTCGTGGTTGCGGGAATTTTTCGCGTGCCCGGCGGCGTTGAGTTATCTACCCTGATGCAAGCCGAGAGCGCCCGCCCGTTTACTCTCACTACGCCCGTCGATGTCAGCGGTCTTGGTGACGCTCTCGACGATCGCGCGGTGATCAACGGAGTCCAGACTTCGCTAGATCAGTTTCGCGGAACGCCGTACGCCCAGCTTGATCTGCGCGTGAGCCGGCCGGTGACGTTTCGCGATCGTTATCGGCTAATCCCGTTCGTCGAGTTCTTCAATCTCTTCGATCGCAGTAACCCGGGAGCCAACTACGTCACAGACTTAGCAGCGCTGCCAACGCCGGTTAACAACCTTAGCAATGCCACCGCATTTTGCCTCGATGCTGGCTGCAGCCAAACAAAGCCCATTTCGAACCTGAATCAGCTCCGATTTCCGGCGGGAGCCCTCGGAGACTTTTTCGGTCCCGGAACCACTGTGGGGATCCCATTCGCGGCCCAAGTGGGCGTAAGATTCAGCTTCTGATGACCGGCAAACGTTTCAGCCGATACGGATTATGGCGTGGAAACATCGACAATCGCAATGTAACGTCCTGCCGAGGGCGGACCGTTCCACCAGTTTTGGTTAGTCTGCTTACAACTGAAGTCCTGCGACCTGTCGATCGAAATGTAATAACGTCCTGGAGTATTTGGGACGTTTACGGTCGGGCTCGCCGAGCCAGAGGCCGGAGTTCCTCCACTGTATGCACAGGATTCGGGACCAGCATCAGTCTCTACTCCGATTTCGATTTGATCCACACAACCGGGGCAAGAAGATTCCTGAGTCAACGAGTAGTTGAATGCAACCGTAACCGGGATGGAAGTCCCGCTTGGCTGGGCCGTGACGTCGAGCACATTAGGGGCGATCCGGGTCTGGACACTGCCCGCAGTCGAACTGAGCGAAACGCCGTTCAGCGTAACATTCGCGAGGGTTGGGGTGGTGCTGATGGCGTCGACGGAATCGATGATCAGCGGAGCAGGACTACTCGGAAACGCAGCCGGTGCCGGACAGTTCTGGTTTGCGCCGTCGAATAGGATGTCGTAGCGGCCCGGCTGTGCTGGAACAGTCAGCGAAATCGCGCCGCTCGTCGTGCCCCCGCTCACGCAAGTTTGCGGACCACTGCCGCCGAACCCAAACACGAAGCTGCCGCCGAAGTTCGGGCCCCAGACACCAGGCGTGTAGGTGAAGGTCTGCCCCGGCGCGACCACTCCCTGCTGGTTGCCGGTCGGCGGCAGGTTGCCGACACCGCCCGAGTTCGCAAAGTACGTTCCGTTTGTAAATCGATCCTGCCCCACGACATGCAAGGGAAGCGTGAAGCCCGCTCCGCTCGATGGGGTGAACCCGATGCTGTAGTCACCGGTAGGAACGGCATTCAGATTGTTTCCGCCACTCAGACAACCGGTCAATACGTTGCCCTGCAGCACGTACAATTGAGCGGGATTCGGGAGCGAAGCGGTGGCGACCGCCCAAGTCGCCGTAGAAGGATAGAGAGGGGTTGCCGGATAAGGCATAGAGCAGCTGATTCCTCCCGCATAAGCGATAGCAAGGCCTACCGTCAGCGAAACGTTGGCGGTAGCTACCGCATTAGTCGAATCCGTGACGCTTACAGGCAGACTCCAGATGCCTGCCTGGCCCGGGGTTCCGGAGAGTGTACCGGAAGCAGCATTGAGACCCATCCCGGCCGGCAGAACGCCGCCTGGAGCAAGCGACCACGTATACGGTGCAGTGCCTCCAGTCGCCGCGAGCGCCGTTGAGTAGGGTGCATTGTACTCGCCCAGAGGAAGTCTACTGGTCGCAACCGCCAAACCGGGTATCACCACGAGAGTCAGCGAGCGCTGCGTGACCTGGCCGCCCGCATCCGCCACTTGAACCGGGACGGCATACCTTCCAGGTGCCGGAAGTGCTCCGCTCAGCAGACCCGCCTGCGATAGAGAAAGCCCCGCAGGCAGCGACGACGAGGACCACATGTAAGAGCCTGAGCCACCCGTAGCCGTGAGCGATGTGCTCAAAGTGCCGTTGGTCGGAACCTGAGGCAAATTGGCCGTTGTAATAGCCAGGATGGTGATCGGCGTGTTCGGCGGCGGTGGCGCAACGTTGGTGTTGAGACCCGAGCTAATCACAACCGGCGAAACGGCCGCGGCCGGATTGTAGTCTTGCAACGCCTGTTGCGGACTCGATGCACGTGGGTCATAAACCCGCAAGGTAACCACGGCCTGCTCACCCGGCTGCAGCGTAAAGGTGGGAGCGATTGGCGCGGGAACGTTAGGCAACGTAGCTCCGACCGGTGCAAATGTCGGATTCGGGATGTTCACGATCGGCGTATAGTTCGCCTGAACATCCAGTGTACAAGCATTCGCTACCGGGGTTAGATACACGCCCGAAACGAGCAACTGCACCGTCACGCTCGGGGGCGGCGGAGATCCGAGCAGCGTCAAATTGTACGAAGTGGCTGTGGTTCCCCCGTTGGTCACCGTATAATTCACGTCCGTAATCTCACCCGATATCGCAGTATTTGAAATATTCGGGTTGGAAATATTCGGGTTGGAGATGTTGGGATTCGAGATGTTCGGGTTCGAAATATTTGGATTGGAAATATTCGGATTCGCAAACGATACATTCGAGATGTTCGGGTTCGAAATGTTGGGGTTGGAAATATTCGGGTTAGAGATGTTCGGATTGGAAATATTCGGGTTCGAGATATTTGGGTTGTAGAGCTCGATGTTGGAAATGTTCGGGTTGGAGATGTTCGGGTTCGAGGTATCTGAATTAAGCGTAGTGTTGCTCGTCAATCCGCCCGGGATGAGATTGCCATAACTCGAATCCGTTTGAACCGCACCGACGGAAACGGCGGGGTTCGCAACGGAAGAAGTGATGAAAACAGAACGCGAAGCGCTGGATTTCGGCAGAACACCGACTTTGAGCTGTGTGAGCGGCGGTTGACCCACGACCGGATATTGCAGAAAGGATGCCGTCCCACTCGTGGGCTGGTTCTGAATCGTTATCAGATAGTAAAGAGTGTTTCCGGTCGGGTTCTCGATGGTCACGGGATATTCCCGCGCTGGGGCATTGCCAGCCTGTAGAAAATTGGCCTTCGATCCCATGATGAGGCCCGCACTCAGCGTTGCCGTGTAGATGTCCTGGTTGCGAACGCCCGTTTGTCCGGCAGTACACGAGGGAGCGGGTGAATTCGGATCGAACGTGCTCGACCCGCCATTGACTCCCACCGGGGTGTAATTTGCCCAGTTGCCGTCAGCCGGCTGTACGACGTTCCGGTTGTCGGTCCAGACGACATGTGTATGGTCCGGATCGGAAGCAAGATTGTTGAAGCGCCAGCTTTGGCTTCCCCCGGAACCAGTCGCGACGAAAGTCGGTCCTGCAACGTCGATGTAGTCCCCTACAAACGGAACGGTCCCTTTCTGAAACATCGGCAGATTCGGCGCATCGAGATCGAGCTGTTGAATGTCGTCCGCGTCACCGGGTAAGCTGTCGCTGGGCGAATCTGAGGCAGGCGACCCAAACGTGTATTGCGAAACCAAAATCGAGGAGGTGAAGCCGGGCGGCAACCCCGAACTCGCTCGTGCCGCTCGGATGTCGACCGTGTGGCGACGCTCATTTGCAGTATAGGCGGGAAGGGGGTCTGCCACCGAAGTTGAGAAAGGCGACGTTACTCCCGCGGGCAACTCTTCCGACACCGTATAGGTGCCGCCGCCCGCCGCGGTATATACGGCGATCTTGTAATCGTTGCGGAAGTCATACCAAGCCACCGTAAGTTTCCCGCTCGAGTAGGCAACCGCGGGCATGATCTGGTGACCTCGCCCCGCGTAATTATCGACGATAATGGGGCCGCCAAACTGCATTCCCTTGATCTGCGTTCCGCTGCCATAATTCGGCTTACCCGCCAGCACCTGAATGCGCGCATCACCGCCGGTCGGTCCGCTTGTGCTCGAACCGCGCTGCGACCAGGCCACATAAACGTAATCGGAGTTGTCCACCGCAATCGACGGATAAGCATTCGTACGGAACGAAACATCGGTCGTTCCCTGGTCGAACGGGCTGATCGGCCGGCTGACGATCTGCGTGAATGTTTTCGAGCTGTATTGCCAGGCGACGCCCGCCAGCGCATCGGATTGCCCGGCGCTCTTGAAGATCCTCCAGACCACATAGACATTCCCGTTTTTCGGGTCGACGGCAATCGCGGCGCCCTGATTCGTTTGCTGCTTGCCGACTAGCTTGCTGATTTGTACCGGCGTGCTCCAGGTCACTCCGCAATCGCTGGATTCCGAAAACATGATGGCCGAAACGTTCGAGGATTCCGGACCCGCGAACTGTGTGTAGGCGACATAGAGATTTCCGGCCGGGATGGAACTGGCAGGCACCAAATTGTCCGGCGAAGCAGGAATGCTGCACGTCTGATTTCCTCGCGGCATATCGACCGCGATCGAAGGCTTATCCAGGAAATCGCTGCTGCCTCCCGTCGCTATGACGTGCGTGTCTAAGTAGCTCACCGTACTCGCGCGCGCCGTGCTTGCATTGGCGGTATTGAGCGCCTGCTTATTATTGCCATCGACATAGCGCGCCAGAAAAACAGCGCTTCCGCTCGAGTCACGGTTGAAAACCAGTCCGCCGTAATAGAACATTCCATTCGTGCCCGCCCGCACGGTGGGGTCGGCGCCCGCCGCGTAGCCATGCAGCGGCGACGAGCTGGCTTGACTCGACTGATCCTGCGGATAACCCGGCACCAGAGTGCTCGTCCAGCTATTTCCCCCGTCGTTCGAAGCGAAGAAACCCAGCCACGCGTCGCCAGTCGGTTTGCAGGGCACAGCTATGTTTGTGGGGCACGGGACTCCCGGTAGGTCCACCGTACGGTAATCGTTTGCTCCGGCCACAACATGCAGCGGATTACGTGACGATACCGCCATGGAGGGCTCGTTTTGGCGCTCCAGGAACGGGTCGCCCGTGGGCCATTGCGTACCGGTGACCATGTTGATGCTCTGGCCCGCCACTTGGGCGTGCAACGGTGCAACGACCGCGACGATTCCAACGAGTACAGCGGGACCCGTTCGATCCAAAGTCCGGACGAACGTCGAACGCCAGCGCCGCCAGAGCGCAGCTTGGATTGCCATAGATTCAGGTGATGTCTCGACTATATCGAAAAATGTGAGGTCGTTCCCATTTTCCGGTCATCCCCTGGTACCAGACTTAGCTGGTACTGGTCGTCAGAGCTTGAGAGCCATGGCGAGAGACTGCTTCACGACTCTCCTGGTCTCAGGATCGCTCGGAGCGGCCCCTTATTGAACCTGTACCCTGCGGCGTGCATCTGCCACCAGCGGGTCTGGTTCGCTGTTGGCTTTCATGGAAAGGAACGTCTTGAAGTCGTCGAGAGCATCGCTACTGTTCAGTCCAGCTTTAGCTATGCCGAGGTAATAGTACATTTCAGGAACGTAGCGAACCGTGGGCTCGTCGTCAAGGAAAACAGCGCTCGCCTCGCCACGGCGTTTGAGACAGATGTCGAACTCATTCTCCGCATCCGGGTAAAGTTTGGCCGCGAGATACGCGCGTCCGAGGTCATATCGACCGAGCCAGGTATCTGCCAGCTTTTGGCTCTCCTCGAAAGACGCGAGCGCCTCGTGCAGTTTGCCGGATGCCATGTGTATCTCACCTTCGATGAGCTTCCCTAGAGCACGCGGGTCGGAGTCGAAACGCTCGGTCAAACGTTTGCCGATCATTGCTGCCTCCTGCAAGTTGCCCGCCATGAGTTCGACGGCAGCTGCCGGGTACAACACGCTTTCGTCGTCACTCGCCGCTGCCGCCTGAGCAGCCGCTTTCAGGGCGGCATTACGTTGCTTCCTATGAAGCTCTGCCTGCGCTAGAGCCACCAGCTTGACAGCCGCGGCGCTCGCATTCTTCTGCGCCGAGTCGGCCGTAATCCCCTGTTGCAGAACTTGAGTGGCGTCCCTGAACCGTCCCTGATACAACGCGAGATCGCCCAGTCCGAGAGCTCCCTCGGACGCACCCCAGTCGCTCAACTTGCTCAATTTGGTGTAAGTCACTGCGGCCTGATCCGGCGAACCATTCTGGAGCTGCGAAATTCCCAGGCAGAGGTAAGCCTTTTCGAACGAGGGATTGATTTGGATAATGGCTTGGGATTCTTTGACCGCTGCATCGAAGTCCCCGGCGTACATCGCGTACAGGCCGACATTGTTCCGCTGTAGAAGGTTTTGCGGATAAAGCTGAACGGCCTTCCGACCCTGTTCGAGCGCTGCGGTCATGTTGCGGGCATAGAACTGAGCAAACGCTAGATTCGCCATGGCGGCGTTGTCCGCCGGATACTGCTTCAGCAGCTGTTCAAACTGCTCGGCAGCCTTCTTGTAGTCGCGCGTCAACAGGTAGTAGCCGCCGCGCGTACGATACTTTTCGCGCTCCGATACGCGATTGATGTTGGCCAACGCCAGCTGGTAGTAATGAGCTGCTTCCTTCCGGTCCCCTCGGTTGGCCAGGGTAGCCGCGATGCCGGCATAGGCGCGGCTCATCTTCGGATCGAGCGCCGCAGCTTCCTTCCACGCAGCAATGGCTTCGGCCCATTTGCCATCCCATTGCAGTTGCTGTGCCGTGGCATACATCTTGGCGCTCGCGAGAGAGCCCGAGGTGAAGGTCTCGGCCGCCGACTTTTCAGCAGTATGGCTCGCATCTCCGAGTACGCGGCGAACCCGCGAGGCAATCTTATCCACCGCTTTCGGCAAATCATCCGGACGGTTGAAGTCGACGCTGTCAGAGACCAGCACCTTACCGTTCGCGTCAGTGGCATTGGCCGAAAGCCGGAGCTTGCTATCGTGCCGGTCGATAGCGCCCCCGAGCACCACGCCGATACCTTCACGTAAGGCGATCAGCCGCCCCAAGCGCTCATCCACACTGCTCGTACCAGGTTGGATCGCAGAAGCAATCTTGTGAGCCTGCCCGCGATTGAACGAGCTGATGAATGACGCTCCTTCAATGCCCACCTGGAGCATAGGCTCCACCACGCTACTCAAAAGCTGCTGTCCGGTCGTATTGCGAAAATCCGTAATCAATACACTGACGGGGCGGTGGGCTCTTGCGGCATTGCTCGCCAGCCGCTCGCGGATCAGCAGCGAGAGTGCGACCATCGCCAGCAAAGCAATCGACGACGCGACCAGGTTCCAGCGCTTGAGCCCTTTCGCTGCTGGATTGGGCCGGACGCCCAGCCAGATCTCCAAATCCTCCACGATCTCGGTTACCGTCTGATACCGGCTTCCCGGATCGCTTTGGAGACACTTCAAAACAAGTTCGTTCAGGCGCTTCGGAATCGATGCGTCGACTGCCGTTAAGGGCGGAACAGTGTCTTTCCCTCTGTTGCGCAGCAGTTCCTTAACGCTCGAAGCAGAGAAGGGCAGCTTGCCCGCTAGCAACTCGTAGAAGATGAGCCCAACCGTGTAGATGTCCGAGCGGGCGTCCACCCGCTCACCATGGGCCTGTTCCGGTGACATGTATCGCGGCGTCCCAATCAGCGCGCCCACGTGTGTCAAGTCATCCGAACCGCCCGAAGTTGCCCCGCCCGCTTCGTCTTCTATGCCCATCGCCGCATGAGCGATTCCGAAATCCATCACTGCCGCTCGCCCCTGCGCGTCAAGCATGATGTTCTGCGGCTTCAGATCGCGATGAATGACGCCCTGCGTGTGCGCCGCTTCGAGCCCTTGGCAGACCTGCAGCATGATTTCCGCTGCTTCCTTCGGTTGGCATTTCCCGCGGTCACGAATGACATCGCTCAGCTCGCGGCCGTCGATGTATTCCATGCTGATGAACCGCAGACCGGAAGCGACTCCAAGGTCATAAATCCGGACTACGTTGCGGTGCGTCACTTGGCGTGCGAGCACGAGTTCTTGCTTGAATCGCTGCACGATCATCGGATCGTTTGCGAGCTCCGGGCGAATGATCTTGATCGCGACTGCACGGTTCACTTCGAGGTCGCGGGCTTGGTAAACCGACCCCATTCCGCCCTCGCCCAGAGATTTGAGAATTTCGTATCTGCCGCCCAGGAGCGCTCCCGGCATCAGACACACGTTCCCGCTCACAGCGGTAGCATCCTCCGCCGCTGTCCATCCCGCGCCGCCCAGAGAACGCGACCGGCTTAGCGGAGATTGTTGTTGCCGGTTCCGACCTGCTCCCGTCTCGATATCGGATTCGAGGGACCCCGAAACACTGCCGCTTGCCGGACCCTGGACCCCGCCCGTCTCGAGATCGGATTCGAGACTAGAGTCTCTCGGCGCTCCCATTGATCCCGGTGTCGGTAGGACGCGTGTCACCAACTCGTCGTGTGCGTGTGTAATCGAACCGCACGTGGGACAAGTACCCAGCGTGGCGTCGTGTTCGGTTCGGCAGTGATCGCAGACCATACAAGCAGAGCTAGTAAGCGCTTACGGACCCAAAAGGCGGCCTAACCTAAAGGTGTAGTTCCCAGCCTTCTCTTGCAGCATCGGTATTGGCAAACTCGCGCCGCGCTTCCTCTTGAATCCTCATCACAGATTCGTCGTCGTGAGAAGGGTCGTGATGAAACAAAATAAGATGTTTTACGTTGCATTCCCGCGCTATCCGCGTAGCCTCAAACCAGGTGCTGTGCCCCCACCCCCTTCGCAGTTCATACTCCTCGGGGGTATATTGGGCATCATAAATCAGCACGTCAGCGTCTCGGGCGTAATCTCGCAGCGTCTGGTCTAATTCCGGATGGCCGTGTTCGACATCGCTGGCGTGTGTAACAATGACCCCGTCGAGTTCGATCCTGAAACCCGTCGCGCCTTGCGGATGATTCAGGGGAAACGCGTGCAGCGTGGCGCTTCCCGCGCGCTGTCCTGCTCCGCTGAGTTCAATGAAATTCCTCTTTGCGGCGAGGAGTTCGAAGTGCACCGGAAAATAAGGAGCCGCCATCTGGCCTTCCAGAATGCCGCGTACCTGGTCGGCGCGAGAGCCGGAGTAGAACGTCACTTCGTTGCCCGCATGATAGAGCGGCGCGAAGAACGGCAAGCCTTGAACGTGATCCCAATGGAAATGCGTCAATAAGAAATGCAGCTCCAATGCCGCATCGGGAAAACTCTTCTGCAATGAGAGCCCCAGGTTACGAGCTCCAGTGCCGCCATCGATAACGAACTTCTGGTCCCCCGACTGCAGTTCGATGCACGCCGTGTTGCCTCCGAAACCCACGTTCTCCGGGCAAGGGGTCGGGATCGATCCCCGCACGCCCCAGAACTTCAGAGTTGAATTAGACACTTTGCCGATCCGCCTTCAGGCTATGATCTGCATTCCATTCTCCAGGGTCATCGTTCCAGCGCACGGAGTAAATATTCATGCGGTTCTGCCTCCCCTTGAGTTCGGCTTCACCGATCAGTTCGAGCGGATCCGTCCTCGATAACGCGTTGCGAAATTGTTCCGACACAATGATCTCGCCCGGTCCAGCCTGGCTAACGAGGCGCGAAGCGACGTTGACCGTATCCCCAATCGCCGTGTACTGCACGCGGTCCGTCGAGCCGATATTCCCCACCACCGCCGGACCCGTATGGAGACCGACGCCGATTTTCATTTCCCTCAGGCCCAATGCCACTCGGCTTTCATTCAGCTTCTTGGCCGATTGCTGCATCTGAATCGCTGCCGCCAGCGCATCGTCGGCGGAGAATTGGGACGCCAGCGGCGCGCCGAACAAGGCCATAATGCAGTCGCCGATGAACTTGTCTACCGTCCCACCTGCCTTGAAAATCACCTCGCTCATGGCCGTGAACAGCTCATTCAACATCTGCACCACCTCACGAGCATCCATGCTCTCCGACATTCGCGTAAAGCCTCGGATGTCGGCGAACAGCACCGTGATCTCCTGCAGTGTTCCGGAAAGATCTATCGATCCGTCGGACTCCAGTATCAGTTCAGCCACCTGCGGCGGCAAGTACACCTTCAGTGCCTGCCGCTGGACCTCGCGTCGCAGAAGCTCTCTGCTGGAGATGGCGTTCCCCAGCGCCAAGCCTGTCTGTGCGGCAATGGCAGTGAACAGCCGGAAATCCATCTCGGAAAACGCGTCGGGCTCGATGAGGTTGTCTGCATACAACACTCCCAGGAACCGGCCTTGCGAACTCAACGGTGAGCAAAACGCAGCCTGGATGCCGGCTCCCACAATGCTCGCTGCCGAACTTAGCATTGCCTCCGTCTTGGCGTCGCGAATCAGCAGCGGACGATTTTCCTGGCGGACCCGATTGAGAATGGTACGGCTAAGCACCAGAGCACGGGGATCGTAGGCTACCGCGCCGCCCTGATCCTTCCGCCCTCCCCGGAAATGCACGGCTGCCTCGTCAAACGAAGAGCGGTCCTCATTCCACAACATGAAGCTTGCCCGGTGAACCTGTTCGATCTTGAAAACAAGATCTACCGCCGCGGCGCCCACCTCTTCCGCCGATTGCGTCCTGGCGAGAGTTACACCTACCTCATAAAGCAACTCGAGACCACGCACTTCGAGGCCCGGTTGCAAGTCGCTTCCCCCAGAGAGAGAAAGCAACTGTGGATCGCGCTGCAATTCCTGCAATCCGATGTCCGCTGACTGGATCACATAGGGAACGTCGGTCGATTCCTCCGTGAAAACAAGCCGGAAGCCGCCGATGGCGATGATGTCTTTCGTGTTTAGCGGCGCCCGTGTGCTTATGAGCCGTTCGTTCACCCTCGTTCCGTTAGCCGATTTCAAATCGGAAATCGTCACGCCCTCATCCGGCTCAATTGCCAGACTTGCATGCCAACGTGAAACGCTTCGCTCGGGATCGACCAGGATGAGATCGTTGTCTTCCGCGCGGCCGATCCGGAAGACGGGCTTCTCGATCGCGACCACATCAGTCGAACCGTCCGGCTTTCGAATCTCCAGAGATCGAGTCTTCACGTCATCCTTGCTTGAGAAGTTCGGTGGACATCCTGATGCGCAACTACTCGCTTAGGGCGCCCCCGCTTGTATCTGGGGCCAATAATACCCCGCCGTTGTAAGGACAGCAAGGGCGAACGGGTTCGTCAGCCGCGCACCGATTTAGCCGGATATGCGCATTGCAGCGATCGTCATGTCGTCGTATTGGTCGGTACCGGCAGAGTAACTTTCAACCCGTTCTACGATGGCCCGCACAATCTCAGCCACCGTTTCAGCCTGATGTGCGAGGACTACTTTTTCGACCTCTACTTCGTCCCACATGGAACCGGCGGCATCGAGGACCTCTGCAATTCCGTCCGAGATGCAGACGATCAGGTCACCCGGATAAACCTCGATCGTTCGTTCCTGATACTTGATGGAAGGCAGAATGCCGATCGGCATCCCTGTGCCCTGCGCCCGCTCCACCTTTCCGGGTTCTGCCTTTCGAACAATGATCATAGGCGGATGGCCGGCACTCACATAGGTTAGGTGTCGGCGCTCGGGATCGAGCACACCGCAAAACAGGGTCGAGTAGCGGTCGGCGCTCGAACACAAGTACACCGTGTGGCTAATCTCGGCGATGAGATTCGAAAGAGGTAGTGGCTGGCGAAGCAAGTGGCTTCGCAGCAGGGTCTGTATGCTTGCCATCAGCACAGCCGCCGGCATTCCCTTACCAGATACGTCCCCGACCGTTACACTGAAGAACCCGCCCGGCAACTCGAGGAAGTCGAAGTAATCCCCGCCGACGGATTTGGCCGGTCGGAAAAAGCCCTCATACTCAATACCCGCCACCGGACTCAGTTCCTGCGGCAAAAGATTCTGTTGAACTTCCCGGGCCATATCCAGTTCGCGGCGCAGCAGGCGAGCCGACTCGGCCTCGTGCCGCAGCTTTTCAGACTGGATTTGTGCGGCTGAGTAAGTTGCCATGAAGCTGAGCAGCTCCCCATCGTGCTCTGAGAACCCGCCCGGCTTGTTCAGCACTTGCATCGCGCCGATCACTTGTCCATCAGCGTGCAAAGGCACGGCAAGAACCGACTCGGTCTGATAGCCGCTCGCCTGATCTACCCGCCGCAGAAAGCGCTCATCCGAGCCCGCGTTATTGACGATAACGGTACTGTTCTGCGCAATGCAGCTGCCAATGATGCCGGTGCCCGCCGGAATCCTAAGTTCGTTCACCCCATGCGCAATCTTTGTCCAAAGCTGACCTGTCTTTTCATCTACCAGCCAGACGCTGCAGCGGTCTGCGCCGGTCAGATCGCGCGCGAGGTCCGCGTTCAAACCCAAAAGATTGGAGATGTCGGACTCACGGCTGATACGGGCCGCGTGCTCGAAGATGACATGGCAAATATGCTTTGCGATGGCAGAATCGTCGGGCAGGCCTGAGGCACTCATTATTAGTCCACGTTACTACTGCGCTCCCACTCGTTCCTCTGTTATTCACGCTATTACCAATGTCTCCGGTCGTTGCCAAGGCTGACTGCTACAAAGGGAGGAACCTGAGACCACACCACATGAATGATAAATGCTTCCCTTCAAGACTCCTGCTTGTGACTGCCGTTCTCATTGGAGCGTTCCTGACGACTGGTCTTTCGCTCACGGCCGAAACATCTGTGCCGGATATGCAATGGCGCATGATCGGACCCTTTCGCGGAGGGCGCACGCGCGCTGCCGCGGGTGTTCCCGATCAGCCGAACGTCTTCTACGTGGGCCAAGTCAATGGCGGTGTCTGGAAATCAACCGATTACGGCCGCACCTGGATCCCGATCTTCGACGAGCAGGAAACCCAATCGATCGGGGCTATTGCCGTTTCACCATCGAACAGCAACGTGATCTATGTCGGTAGCGGAGAAGGACTCCACCGTCCCGACCTGTCGGTGGGCAATGGCATTTATCGCTCGTCGGATGCGGGCAAAACGTGGAGCCATCTTGGACTCCGCGATGGGCAGCAGATACCGGCACTCGCAGTTGATCCGGCGAGCCCCGACCGCGTCTTTGCCGCGGTACTCGGCCATCCCTACGGGCCGAACCCGGAGCGAGGCATCTTCCGCTCAGAGGACGGCGGCAGAAACTGGAAGAAAGTCTTGTACAAAGATGAGAACACCGGTGGCTCCGACGTTGTCATCGATCCAAAGAATCCGCAAGTCGTCTATGCCTCTCTGTGGAATGATCGCCTTGGCCCTTGGGAAGACGGAAACAGCTACGAGGCGACTGGCGGTGGGCTCTTCAAATCCACTGACGGAGGCACAACTTGGCAGCAGCTGTCCACTGGACTTCCGGCCAATCTGACTCAAATCAACATTGCCGTCTCGGCGAGCGATCCGCGGCGTCTATACGCCACACTGTCGACCAAAGAAGGAACTGGCTACGCATCGGCGAAAGGCCTCGGGGTCTACCGTTCGGACGATGCGGGCGTGAACTGGCAGAAGATCACCAATGACGGGCGGCCGGCGATGAAGATCGGCGGCGGAGACCTTCCCGTGCCGGTAGTCGACCCGCAAAATCCCGACATCGTTTACAGCACAAGTATCGTCACCTGCCGCTCGAGCGACGGCGGCAAGACATGGATCAGCCTTCGCGGAGCCCCGGGAGGCGACGACTACCAGAATATGTGGATCAATCCGCACGACGGACACATTCTGCTCCTGGTAAGCGATCAGGGGGCAATCGTCAGCGTGAATGGCGGAGAGAGCTGGAGTTCGTGGTACAACCAGCCAACAGCGCAGCTCTATCACGTGGCGGCGACCAATAGTTTTCCGTATCAAGTGTGTGCGGGTCAGCAGGAAAGTGGATCCGTCTGCATTTCCAGCCGCGGCAACGATGGATTGATCACTTTTCGTGAGTGGCATCCCGCCGGCATCATTGAATACGGCTATGCGGCACCAGATCCGCGTCACCCGCAGATCGTCTATGGCGCCGGCCGCACGGAGGTGTCGCGCTATGACATGACAACCGGTCAAGTGCAGAACATAACGCCCCTGCCGACGCGCGACCGTGCCTTCCGCGCCGACCGTACCGAGCCGATTCTATTCTCCCCGCTCGACCCGGGCACGATTTACTACGCGGCCAATCACCTGTTCAAGACAACCGATTACGGCCAAACGTGGCAGACGATCAGTCCCGATCTGAGCCAGGAGCAAACTGGTGCGCTGCCGAATCTTCCGGCGCTCACGCCCAAAGAACAGGCTCAACGTCGTGGAGCCATCTACTCCGTCGCCGCTTCGTACAAGACTATCCAGACGATCTGGGCTGGAACGGATGACGGCTTGGTTTGGATCACTCATGACGGCGGTGCTAACTGGACGAAGATCACGCCGCCGAACATCCCGATCTGGAGCAAGATCACACAGATCGACGCCTCGCGTTTCGATGATGATACTGCCTATGTGGCTGTGAGCCGCCTGCGTGTCGATGACCTTAAACCGTACGCCTATCGCACGCATGATGGAGGGAAGACTTGGCAAAACATTGCCGGCGGCCTTCCCGAGAATGCGCCGGTGAACGCTGTGCGTGCGGACCCTCTGCAAGCCGGTCTTCTCTATGCCTCCACAGAAGAAGCCGTTTGGGTGTCGCTCGACGACGGCGCTCATTGGCGGCCGCTCCAGTACAACCTGCCGCATACTTCCATGCGTGACCTGCTCGTGAAAGATGACGATCTTATCGTCGCCACTCACGGCCGCTCGTTCTGGATACTCGACGACCTAAGTCCGTGGCGCCAACTGGCTGCTGAACAGGGCAAGCGATCCGGTATGCTGTTTGCGCCCAGTGCAGCTTGGCGTGTCCGGCGAAGCACGAACACTGATACGCCGCTGCCGGCAGACGAGCCGGCAGGTCAGAATCCACCTGAAGGCGCAATTATCGATTACGATCTGCCGGAAGATGCTCATGGACCGGTCACGCTCGACGTACTCGACGAAACGGGAAAGCTCCTGCGCCGCTACAGCAGTCAGGACCCTGTGACACCAACCCCTAACAAGCTGCGCACCCAACTGATTCCGGCATACTGGCCGCAGATCCACGGCCCACTTCCAAACGCCGCCGGAATGCACCGCTGGGTTTGGGACTTACGTAGCACAGCGCCCACCGCCACCCATTATGAATATCCGATCTCTGCCGTGCCCCACCGGACCCCGCTCACACCGGAAGGCCCGCTTGTTCTCCCCGGCACGTATACGGTGCGCCTTACGGTCGAGGACCGGAGCGAGTCGGCGCACTTGATCGTGAAAATGGATCCGCGCGTGCAAACTCCGGCTTCCGGTCTCGAGAAGCTGTATACATCCCAGACGAGCATGGCTGCGGGTCTCGATGCGCTATCGAAGGCCGCGTTAGAGGCTCATTCGGTCCGGGAGCAGCTCGATGCTCCGGGTAACGGTTCTCTTTCGGCGCAATTAGCCCCATTCCGCACCGCGTTGAAAACAGTGCTGGATGGAACTGAAGCTGGTTCGGCTGCACATGAGCCTGGACTTGACGAGGTGACGGGGGAAGCGACTCAGCTCTACGCTGAGCTGCAGCAGGCCGATGCTGCTCCCACAGTGGCGCAGTCGGAGGCGGCAAAGCGCATGCAATCGGAAGGCAAAAAAGCGATCCTCGGCTGGGACGAATTTAAGCAGAAACAGCTCCCAGGTCTGAACTTGCTGTTGCGAAACGCTCGCCTTCCTGCCATCAACCCTAGCCTAACGCCGAGCGCTATGCCGGACGAAGGAGATGAACAGTGATCTTGGATTTCTTTCCTATACCTTCAAGCCCGATCGATAGCGGGGACGACCTGATCAACCGCGCGCCGCGCCTCTCGAATCGACATCCGATGATCCATGATTCCGGCCAAATCGGAATTTGCAAAAGCGACTCGTCCGTAGGGATTTTCTCGTAGCGTGTCTCCTGGAGCGGCCCGCTGTGCCGTCCCAAAAAAGAAGCCGGGCTGTGGACTCAGGTAGGCATGACCCCACCGGTTCAAAATAATACCGGCTATGTCCCGATTCGCATCGAAGCCCACCTGCCCGAACATAGTGGTGAACTGGTCGCGAATCATCCGTTCGTAATCGCGGAACGGAGTGGCTAGTAATTCCATACGTCCTCGCGTCGTCTGCTCCTGGATGTTAAGTCCGGGTTTGGAGAAGAGAATCTTCAGAGTGAGCACAGTCGGCATATCGGGATTGATCTGGGGCGGATCGGTACCGAGAGTTGCCACCTTTCGGAGCGTGATGGAGTTACCGATCCCTTCGAACCACTCGCATTCTGTCAGCCCCAAATGATTCAGAAATCGCCAGTTCCGAACCGCGACGTTCGCCATCAGGCAAGGTGATCGGTGAAACTCGCTATAGGCGTCCCGGCAAATGGCAGGCATGTCCTGCACAATGTGCTTGGTTGTCCAACTTCCGCCCGCCAGTACCGCCGTTCGTGCTTTTGCATGGTAAAGTTTCCCGCCTCGTTCGTACACGAACTCTACCGCCTCAGAGTGTTGCGGCTCTCCGAGATGCTTCAGCGAAATGACAGTAGAGCCCAGTCGAATGCGCGTTGCGCTACCCGGCTGATCAAGAGCATTAAACTGTACGCGCGCGCGACAAACTTCCTCCATGGATCTGCCGCCCGAGAGCGCACCAGGTACAAGTTGCTTCAGGATTTGACGGGCAACCCCGGTGTTGCCTCCCGGGAACATCTGTGCACCCTGATCGTACTTCCACGGCAGCAGCACGTCGGCGGCATACTCGCAATAGGCAGAGAGCGCATCGGCGCCTAGGCCCGATCCGCCTCCGGAGATCGGCGAAAGATAAGTTCGAACAGTCTCTTGACTAAGGCCGTAAGCCTCCATCAAGTGCTGCTCCAAAGTCACACTGTCGAGGTGCCGCGATGCCGGGTCGCCATGCACCTTCGGTTGCTGTTGGTGAGCGGAAAAGGGCTTGCGGTCCACTTCACGCATGTTCAACAGCTCGCGCTTGGCTTGCTCCGGAATAGGCGCGCCTTCGAGCCGCGTTCCCCATGGATCGCGAATCCAGACTCCTTCCGGATGCCCGAACTTCGCTCCGAAATAAAAGCCGGAAGTCGAACCCCCAACCCCGTAGGGAGCAGTTTGAATGTCCAGCTTGCCGGCCGATCCGGTTTGCTTCTGATAGCGAAACTGCGTCCAGTCGATACCGATCGAACTGTAAAAGCCGGAGAGCGGATCGGTATCCAAAGGCGGAAAGCAGGCCGCAGAGCCTTGATGAACCATCAATCTCTGGCCGTTCACTTCGAACTCGTTGCGTTTCGCCTCACCGCCGAACATCGGGTGGTTATCAAGAACCAGACATGTCCTGCCCGGTCGAGCTCGCGTGAAAAACAACGCGGAAGCGAGTCCACTGATCCCCCCTCCCACGACAACGCAATCGAAGAGTTCCCCTGTTTCGACGATTTCCTTGGGTTGCCGGAACCTATGATCGCGAATGGCGTGACCGGCCGTCATCACGTCATAGGTGTTGCCATTCGATGACGCGTAATCGCCAACGCCTGCGTAACCAGTCCAATCAGGTTCGGCCAAAAGCTGCTGCGGCGTGAGGCCATTGAGCAGCGCGGCGCCGCTTGCCAGCAGAGTTGAATTCAGAAAATCACGCCGGTCCATACAGCGAAGTTATAACAGAGGCTCGTAGCGCGCAGCCTCGTAGCTTATGTAAACTCGTTAGTCATAGTTCCGATTCCCTGCCCTGCTCGCGTTACATGCCGCCAGAGGAAAATTTCGACCTGACAAAAGTCTTTGCAGCCGGGCAAAGCGGCGCCGCGGATGCGCGAACCCAAGCTGAGCAAGGAAATGCCGGTCGGCAGATTGGCCGCTATCGCCTACTTCAGAAAATCGGCGAAGGCGGCATGGGTGAAGTCTGGTTAGCCGAACAGAAAGACCCAATCCGCCGTCGCGTGGCCGTCAAGCTGATCAAGGCCGGCATGGATAGCAGCGAAGTGGTGGCGCGCTTCGAATCGGAGCGGCAGCTGCTGGCCCTGATGGATCATCCGGCGATCGCGAAGGTGCTGGATGCCGGTACAACCCCCGAAGCCGCGCCGTACTTTGTTATGGAGTACGTTGCCGGCGTTCCCATTACAACCTACTGCGACGATCACAAATTAAACACTCGCGAGCGAATGCAGCTTTTCATGCGTATTTGTGAAGCAGTACAGCACGCGCATCAGAAGGCTATCATCCACCGCGATCTGAAGCCTTCCAACATACTCGTCGCCGAAGTCGACGGCCGTGCCATGCCGAAAGTGATCGATTTCGGAGTGGCCAAAGCGCTATCGCAGCAGGTCATCGCGGATACCTTGTTCACCCGCATCGGCTCTCTAATCGGGACTCTCGAGTACATGAGCCCGGAACAGGCCCTCTCTTCCGGCCTCGAGGTCGATACACGGACCGACGTCTATACGCTCGGCGTCATTCTGTATGAGTTGCTGGCGGGCGGGTTGCCGCGGGACCTCCGAACCATTTCATTTGACGAGTTCCTGCGCAGGCTCCGCCACGATGATCCGCAGAAGCCAAGCACCGCCATCAGCACGCATGACCCGGCAACATCAACCGAATTAGCTCGCAAGCGTCGCACAGTACCGAGGTCGCTGGCCAAAGAAATTCGCGGCGACCTGGACAACATCGTTCTGAAAGCTATGCACCGTGAGCCGGCACGTCGTTACCGGTCCGTGGAACAGATGTCGGAAGACATCCTGCGACACCTTGAGAATCGACCCGTAATAGCTAGGCCGGACACGATCGGCTACCGGTTCTCTCGCTTTGCAACTCGAAATCGATGGGGTCTCGCGGCGGCCGTTGCTGTGCTCCTGTCCCTCACTATCGGCACGGTGGTTTCGGTGCACCAAGCGAACGTGGCCCGCCAGCGCTTCGAGCAGGTTCGTAAACTTGCCGGTCGCTTCATTGCGCTCAACGACGAGGTAGCGCGCCTGCCCGGATCGACTGCGGTTCGCGAGAAGCTGGTGGCTACGGCGCTCGACTACCTCGGCAAGTTGGCCCAAAGCGCGGGTAACGACGCGAGTCTCCTGGACGAACTCGGCCAAGCTTACGCCAAAATCTCTTTCGCACAGGGATCGGCTGGAGACCCCAGTCTGGGTAAGACCGAAAGCGCCATCGCCAGCCTTCGAAAAGCGGTCGAGTTCGAGAGCAAGGCAGCCGCAATCGATCCCGTTTACTTCCCCAAAGTTGCCAGCTTAGAATCCAGCTTGGCTTACGTGGCAATGGTCGACGGGCGTCTTCCCGAAGCCCGCAAACACCTCGAGGCAGCAGCGGCCCTTCTCAGCCGCTTGCGTGCACAAAAACCCGCCGATCTCAACTTGCTGCGGTTGTCCGCAGGAGTGAACATGTACAAGGGCGACCTCGCCGGATCCGAAGGCCACGCCCGCGATGGACTTCGCGATTACCAACAAGCCAGACAGATGATGGAAGATTATTGCCGCATCTCACCCGGCAAGACAGCCCAATATCAATTGCACATGGTGTCGGTGACCGAAGCCGAGTCGCTCGCGGAGAACGGACGATACAACGAGGCGCTCGCACGAGTACATCAATCGCAGCCAGTGATTGAAGGTCTGCTGGCAGCCGAACCACTCAATCCCAGGTACATCCGCCAGAAGATGGCGGCCGCGAATTGCGAAAGTAAGATCTACGACGGGGAGGGTGGCCAGAACCTTGGCAAACCCGCAGAAGCTGCCGCGGCTGGGCGTCGCTATCTTGCATTAGCTCAGAAGTTAGTCGACGGAGATCCGCATAACGCGTCCGCTCGCCTCAGTCTGGCTATCGCCAGCTTTCAGCTGTCCTATCCAATCGGAAAGTTCGATCCTGCTGAATCACTCCGTTTAGCGCAAACTGCCATCCACATCCTCAATGAAGATCTGGCCCGCTCACCTAAGAACTACTTAGTGCGCTCGCGATTAGCCCGCGCATTCCGCTATTCGTCTTACGCGTATGTGCGTAACTCGCAGCCGTACCAGGCTCGAAGTGCGCTCGAGAAGGCCATCGATATACAACGGCAGCTGTTGATCGAAACACCCTCCAACACGGGCGAACGCGAGCAACTCGAGCTCTCACAACAGGCACTGTCAAACCTCAACTAACTCCGCGGGCTGACTCCCAAATTCCTACTGAATCATTACTAACAAGATAACTTTCGGATAGCTGATTGGAAAGCCTTAGTGCAGGCTTAAGTCAAGGGAACTCGCGCTAGTGCTGGTGCTGCACGGGAGGTCAGGACTGATGTGGAGAAAGCTCTTGTCGTTGTACTCGCCGGTGTCTTTTGGGCAATCGGATGCTATTGCCTTCAGACTGGTCACAACAGCCCTATAAAGGCTTCCTTTGCGTTCTTTATAGGTTTCTTGATCCTGCTCGCAGCCTTCCGCAAGGAACCCACCAAGTAGTCCGGCCGGGAAAAAATGAGATCGCTTAACGCGACTTCGAAACGGGTGCATTCCACCGGCCACACATCCCGTTCCTTACTTTTCGACGTTGTCCAAAGCAAGTGCAATCAGCGCGTCGCCAGCACCGAGCACGACGTATTGCTTCCCGTCCAGCTCGTAACTGATCGCGCCGTTTGTTTGATTGGCTCCCACGCTCGTGTGCCATAAGGTTGTGCCCGCTTTGGCATCCATCGCCAGGATGTGCCCGGAGCTGTCGCCCGTGAAGAGTAAATTGCCCGCCGTAGTCAGCAGCCCCGGGCCCATCGCGCCTATATCGTGCGTCCACCGGATCTCGCCTGTTCGGTAATCGATCGCTTTTACCGCTCCGGGGTAATTCAGGAAATCATCTCGACCCGCAAAGCCTTCCGCTTTCCCCTCGGCGGTTAAATAGAACACGCTGTAACTCTGGGACGCTACAACGTAGAACAGACCATTCGCTGGATCGAACGTAGGAGCAAACCAGTTCGAAGCGCCGTTCGAACTCGGCGAGACCAATGTGCCGTTTCTCGAAGGCTCTTTTTTGGGGTTAGGTATCGGCTGCCCTTTCGCGTTGATTCCCATGCTCCAATTGCTATGAATGAACGGTGTCGTGAGTAGGTGCTCCCCATTCGTCCGATCGAGCACGAAGAAGAATCCGTTCCGGCTTGCCTGCGCCAGGAGCTTGCGTGGTTGCCCTTCGAACTCCGCGTCGAACAGAATCGGCGTTTGAACTGCGTCCCAATCGTGGGTATCGTGAGGAGAGACCTGATATCCCCACGCCATTTTTCCCGTGTCGACATTCAACGCCACAATGGAACAGGTCCATAGATTGTCGCCTTTGCGCGCCTCACCCGCATGCACCGGGTTTGGATTTCCGGTGCCCCAATAAAGCAGGTGCAACTCGGGGTCGTAGGTCCCCGTCATCCACGTCATCCCGCCACCATGGCCGCGCGCGTCGTCGTTGGGCCAGGTTTCTGAGCCCGGCTGTCCAGCGCCTGGTTCAGTGTTCCAATGCCACTGCACATCTCCGGTTTCCGGGTCGCGCGATTCCAGGTAGCCAGGGTTATCGAGCGAATCCCCGCCTACTCCCGCCACCACGTGGTTCCCGACAATCAAAGGAGCCGCTGTGCAGAAATATTCGAGCTTGACGTCGGCGATCTGCTTGCGCCAGCGTTCGGTCCCGTCTTTAGCGCTGAGCGAAATGAGATTGCAGTCCGGCGTTTCGAAGTACAGCCAGTCGCCCCACATCGCCGCGCCACGCTGCCCGATGTGGCCGCCCTCGTTCGGCGGATATTTGTAGTGCCAGATCTCCCGTCCGGATCGTGCGTCAACCGCCCACACGTTGTCCGGCATCGTGAAATACAGCACCCCGTTCACTTCGAGCGGCGTTGATTTGATCACCGATCCGAAACCGCCCGCACCATAGTTCGTCGCGTGATAGACCCAGGCTGTCGCCAGCTTGCCAACGTTCGATGTATCAATCTGCTTCAAAGAACTAAAGCGGCGTCCGGAATAATCGCCGTTATACGTCGGCCAGCTGTCAGCAGGAGGATGGAGCAGGAGATTGGAGGGCAGCTGTTGTGCTTGCCCGAATAGCGGGATCAGCAAGTAAAGTGCGAAAATTCGGATTCTCACTTCAAGGTCTCCAGATACGCCAGGACATTGTGCATATCGTCGTCGGTATACTTCGGCAGCAGCGCCTCATGCGCGGCACGCGGATCTTCGATCTCCACTTTTACGTCCCCGCGCGGAAACGAGTGGTACCAGCCAGCCGTGTCGTGCAAAGCCACCGTGAACTCATCCAGGTGTTGCAGTGTTCCTGATACGGTCTGACCGGAAGCGAGATGGACAGTTACTTTCGTCGGCGCGCCCGGTTTCACAGCCTTCCCGAGATACACATCGAGAAGGTTCGGTGCCGGATACAACATACGGCGTTGCAGTTCGACTGCGTCATACTTGCTCGCCACATGCGCAAGATCTCCCGATGTTGAATGGCAACTTTCGCACTTTCCCGCGCCGTTGAAGAACGCCGCTCCTTTGCTTGAATCGCCCGTAACGATGTCGCCGATCTGATAGGCAAATCGATTCGTTACGTCGGCTGCACGCGAATGCAGAAAAGTAGAGATATCGGTGATCTGATCGGGCGTGAACGCAGGGAAAGCCGGCATCCCTCGGTCAGGCCGTCCATTGTGGATTACGGGACCAATCGCGTCGCCCTTGGTGTCGTGCAGCACAAGCGCTGAGCGAACCAGATCGGGTCCGCTCTTCCCATGCGCATCATTGCCGTGACAAAATCCGCACGTAGGTACAAATACTTTACGCCCACGCTCGACCGCTGCTTTGTCCATGTGCGGTCCACCCATCAGGTCAGCGAGAGCAGGCGCATCCTTCTCCTTCTGCTTCGGGTCTTTTTTCTGCTGCTCAGCATTTCTCTCTTTTTCCGCTCCCCCAACCTGATCAGCTTGATGCGCACTGAGTGAAGTGGCGAGGAGCAACACGGCTCCCATGCGTAAATACTGAACGAACATCCTGACCCTCCTCCGTAATTCAGACTTGCTGGTTCTTCAAATAGTCATAATCTACTTTGATCGCCTGGAGCGCAGGCATCTCAGTAAACGGAGGCTCCTGCTCCACAAACAGCCCGTCAATCTGGGCGTTGCTTGCAGCTTCAAATATTCTTCGGTAATCAATAGCGCCTCGTCCGAGTTCGGTCGGTACGGGTGCGCCCGGGCCCTGTGCGGCCAGAGTCGTCGTCGGCTGGAACCCCTTATGAAAGTCTTTCACGTGCAGCAGCCGATATCGATCGGGAAATTTCGTCAGGTAAGCAACCGGGTCGTGCCCCGCGACCGTCATCCAGCCGCAATCCAGCTCCAGCTTCACCAGGTTTGGATCGGTTAAGCGGATAAACTCGTCGTAACCTGTCGTGCCTCCATACGGTTTGAACTCGAAATTGTGGTTGTGATACCCGAGCTGTAATCCAGCCTTTTTGACCTGTTCGCCGACCTTGTTGAACTGCTCTGAATTCCACTTCCAATCCTCGAGAGTTAAGCTTTGCAGGAGCGCGAGAAAGAACGCCATCTGGTCTTTTGCAGGATCGGCTTTGACGCGGGAGGGATCGGCTATCCAAGGGACAGTCACGATCATGTACTCCTGACCAAGCTGCCGCGCATCGGCGATTTTCGACTCGAGCTTACTCATCAGATCCGGCAGCATGTGATGTCCGGAAGTGCTCTTCAGCCCTGCATCGTCCAATCCCTTCTTGAGATCTCGTAGCGGCGCTTTGGAGAGTGGTGAGAGCTCGACGTTCTTGTAGCCCACCGCGGCTACACTCTTGAGCGTGCCGAAGGGATCGGCATCCATCTCCTTACCGACCGTGTAGAGCTGCAATCCAATAGGTGCATTCATTGTCTTACCGTCCATGATTGAAGGCGTGAGAGCGGAGCAAAGCACCGGTGCCAAGACCGTCGCGCTCCTTAGAAAAAGTCTTCGGGATTCATCTGTCTTCATGCTGGTTCACCGTTTCTCAAATACGAATTCCTTGCAGCCTTCCGCACTGTACGTGTCTGCGTCATCTGCCCGCGAGTCGATGACGGCTTCAGATCGGTCGCAATGCCATCCAGGATCCAGTGCAGTGCACGTTCGAAGGCCTCATCGTTAGGAAGCTCAGCGCCCATCTCGACGAAACGACTTACCTGGGGAAACCGTCCCGTGGCCAAAATCGCGCGGGAGAATCTCGGTTGACTTGCGGAGCGCCCATTTTTTGACAAGTGTGCCCGATCAACTCCACCTGTCTCCGCCGCTACAAATCCATTCACGAAGACAAACAAAACGCTCAGCGCTCGAGTCGCGGTTCGCATATCGAGACCAGATTGAGCAAGGGATGTCAGCAGCGCTTCGAGCGTCCGAATGCATTCCGGACCATACTCGGGATCGGTAGCCCGGAGCGCGCTCGCCCATGGATGAAGTTTCAGCGAGCGCCGGCTCTCCCGAGCGAAGTGCCCCAGGGCGTCGCGCCAATCATGGATCTGCGACGCCGGCCACTCGAACTCTGCGTTCAATGCATCAAGTATTAGATTCAACAGGTCCCGCTTGCTCGGAACGTAATGGTAGAGAGCCATCGGACTCGACTTCAACTCTGCAGCGATCCGCCTGATCGAGAGGGCGTCCAGCCCATCACGATCGGCCACCTCGATTCCGGTCTGCACGACGCGCGCCCGCGTCAGCCCGCTGCGAGGTTCTTTTTGACTAGCCTTGTCCCAGGTAGACCGAGACTGTTCAGTCCGTTTTCCCGGTCGGGTGGCTTTTTCTTTGGGCACGTCTGAAGCTTTTCGTACAGTGTACACCCGGCGCGTACATTGTCCAACAAGTAAGTTTGCGATCCCTCGTCGCACGCAGAGTAGCATTTACGATACCCTGGAGGGCCATGCCCCGTATCGCGAGTCTGTTCCTGCTGGTTTGCCTCTCCTTAGCAATGGCCCGCCATTCTGTCGCTTCGGAATCACAATCCGATCGCCCCAAACTCGAAACGGCAATGAACGCGAGTCGCCTTTCGCAGATTCCTGTTCGGATGAAGGAGTATGTCGATCTTGGTAAGACCGCAGGCATCGTGACCGTCGTCGCGCTGCATGGCAAAGTCACCAGCTTTGAGGCCGTTGGGTACCAGGATCTCGAGAGCAAGAAGCCAATGCGCAAAGACTCTCTCTTTCGTATCGCCTCGCTAACCAAGCCGATCACATGCGCGGGGATCATGGTTCTGGTCGATTCTGGAAAGCTTTCCGTCATTGACCCGGTCGAAAAATTCTTGCCTGAGTACAAAGAATTGAAGATGGACGGATGCACGGGAAGGATCGGGCTGAACTGTGCCGGAACGACTTCGCAGAGGCCGATCAACGTCGAAGATCTGATGACGCACACCTCTGGGCTGAGATCCGACGTGGACCATCAAGACTCGGCGGAAGCACCGAAAAGCTTGGCCGAACTTGTCTCATTTGGCGTCAAGTCACTGCTGCTCTTCGAACCGGGAACGGCATGGAGCTACAGCAATGTCGGCTACGACATACTCGGCCGAATCATTGAAGTGGTTTCGAAACAGCCTTACGACCGATTTCTGGACGAACATATCTTCGGTCCTTTGGGAATGAAAGACACTGCTTTTTTCCCGGTGCACGAGAAACTCTCTCGTCTCGCAACGCTATACACACGCACCGATAGCGGTTTGACGCGTTCGCCGGAGCAGTTTTCTGAAGCCGGCCCACAGGTGCCTGGTCCTGCTGGCGGCCTTATCAGTTCAGCGGAGGACATCCTTCATTTCAACCTGATGATGAGAAACAAAGGAGTTTTCGAGGGCCATCGAGTGCTTTCTTCAGCCGCGGTCACGCTGATGACGACCTCCCATACCGGTGAGATGAAGGCGGGCTGGGTTCCCGGTGTTGGCCATGGTTACGGCTACGAAGTGGTTCGAAATGCAGAGGGCATGTTCCGCTACAACTCGCTCGGCAGCTTCGTAAAAGGCGGAGCTTTTCGGACTTACGAGTTTGTCGACCCGGAGAAAGATCTAACTGGCGTTTTCATGATGCAACTCACCAACGGCGGCGGTGATACGGCGGACGAGATCAATAGCTTCATTGCAATGAGCGCTGCCGCTATCGAGTAGCTCATCCAACTGGCATCTCTGTCGGCAGAGGAGGTTTTTAGTTGGACCCTAACTCGTGTGGTCGAGTGCGATCTTCCATTTGCCGGTTTCCAAGTGAAACACCAGACTGAATAGGCCCCCGATCCGGTTGCCGCTGGAGCTCGAACGATCGACCCGCCACTCTCCCGTGACTATCGCAACGTTGTCCGTCAGGAGATGTATCTCCAAGGCGCTGAAACTCAGATGGCCCATTGCCTCCCGGGTCGGGTAGCTCTTCTGGTAGCGGGCCAGCAGCTGCGCTCGCCCGTGCGCGACCTCTTTCCCAACGAAGATGCAATCCGGTGCATACGTGGTTACGAACGTCGGAATGTCGCCGCGATTCCAAGCTTCCACCTGAACGTTCAAAACGTCCTTGATTTGCGCCTCCCCGTCAACCGCCTGCAAGCGCCCCACAGCGGAGAGTAACAAAATGAACAGCGAGAGAAGCTTCATGAGCGACTAGGTTACTAGAAGACCGAAACATGCTCCGTTTTCCAACGAGCATTCCGCCGGAACTATCATAGGAACGTGAACCGGTCAGAAGCTCGCGCACGCTGGATCATGCAAGTCGTCGGAACTGCCCTTGCCTTTCTGATCTCCGGGCCGATAACCGGTGCATCTCTCCCTTCGACAACCAGCTCCGTGCCCACCTTTTCGCACGATGTCGCTCCCATCCTCTACGGGCATTGCGTGTCCTGTCACCATGCTGGCGATATTGCTCCGATGTCTCTCTTGACATACAAAGAAGTCCGGCCGTGGGCGGCGGCGATTCGGCAAGCGGTTCTCACCCGGAAGATGCCGCCCTGGAAAGCAGACCCGCATTTCGGCAAGTGGTCGAACGATCCGCGGCTGTCCTCTGAAGAGGTGGCCGTATTAAGCGCCTGGGTAGAAGGCGGTGAACCTGAGGGGAACATCAAGAATTTGCCGAGTGCGCCCACTTTCATCGATGGATGGAAAATCGGTAAATCCGATGCTGTTATTTCGATCCCGGAGCACAAGCTTGAAAGTGCGGGCCCCGACGAGTACACCTACGTCACGGTTCCTACGCACTTCACGGAAGATCGATGGATCGTCGCCGCCGAGCTTCGACCCGGCAATCGCCGAGTAGTTCATCACGCTCACGTCTTCGTAGTGGATGAGGTGGCCAAGAAGGCGGCTCAGGCCCCCGCGGCGAAAACAGTTGCGGCTGCTTACGCTGCCTCGTTGTGGATCAAGGAAGGCACGCTGGAGCACATCCGGCTGGATGCGCCGGTGATCAACGACGGCTGCTCAGTGGATGACAATGGGCTGCTGCCCGGCGAACATCAATCGGATTTGAGCGACTTGATCAGCTCTTATCTCCCCGGACGTTCTCCCGACATTTTCCCGGAAGGCACAGCACGCAAGATCCCCGCCGGAGCCAGCGTGAACTTCCAGATTCACTACTCCCACACCACTGGTAAACCGGAAAGCGATATCACGAGCGTCGGCTTGGTTTTCGCAAAGGAACCCCCGAAAAAGATCTCGCGTCGTACAGACATTTCGAATGAAATGTTCCTCGTCCCTGCAGGAGCCTCTCAGCACGCCGTCACGGAGTGCCACACATTCGACCACGACATTCTCGTCACCAGCATGACTCCTCACATGCATCTGCGAGGCAAATCGATGCGCATCGTGGCCGATTTTCCGAACGGCACAAAGGAGACACTCTTGTGGGTACCGGCGTACGATTTCAATTGGCAGTTCACCTATCGCACAGCTGAGCCGATCCTCCTACCCAAAGGAACGCGCCTGGAAGTCTTAGCCCAATTTGATAATTCGCCCGCCAACCCTGTCAATCCGAATCCAAAGAGACCGTTGCGCTGGGGCGCCGCCAGCGAGGACGAAATGATGGGTGGCTGGATCGAGTATGTCGATGCGGACTCGTCCGCTGCCGTCAAACTGCAAGCCGGAAATCGGCAGTAGCGGTCAAGCCTTTCCGGGGCTCCTGTTTTAGGGTTCGAGAGTGAAAGCGTACAGAGAATCGCCTGCGCCCGCGACTACATACTGCTGTCCGTCGAGCAAATAAGTTTCAGGGCCGTTGCTCAGATCGTCGGCAAGCCCGGCGTGCCAGAGTATCTTGCCCTTGGCTGCGTCGAAGGCAAGCAGATGTCCGGAACCATCACCCGTGAAGAGCACATCCCCGGCAGTGGAGAGCATCCCAATCGCGCCACCCCCTGACGGGTAGTCGTGTTGCCAGGCGATTTTGCCGGTTTTGTAATCGATGGCGAGCAGACTGCCCCGGTAGCCACCCGCATCGCGTTCAGCCGCGCCATAGCCTTCAGGATGGGGATCCGTGTCGGTGAGATAGAACATGCTGAACGACTGAGCAACGCCCACGTAGAACAAGCCGGTATCAGGGCTGAAACTGGGCGGCGGCCAATTCGTCGCACCGCTCGTGTTGGGCGAGACCAGCACACCTTCGATGGTCGCTTCCTTCTTCGGATCGGGAATCGGTTGCCCATTCGCGGCCGTGCCCTTTGACCAGTTCATGGTCTTGATCATCGGCGCCGTGAGCAGATTCTTGCCATTGGTGCGGTCAAGCAGAAAGAAATAACCATTGCGGTTCGCTTGCGCCAGCATCTTCCGTGGCTTGCCTTCCCACTCGCCGTCGATCAGGATCGGCGTCTGCACCGCGTCCCAATCATGCGTGTCATGTGGTGAAGGTTGGTAATACCAGGCGAGCTTTCCTGTCTCAACGTTCAACGCGACAATCGAGCAGGTGTAGAGGTTATCGCCTTTGCGGCTGCGCCCGGTCAGAACAGGATTCGGATTGCCTGTTCCGAGGTAATAGAGATGCAGTTCGGGATCATACGTGCCCGGCAGCCATGTCATGCCGCCGCCGTGGCGCATCGCGTATTCATCGGGCCACGATTCCGAACCCGGGTCGCCTTTCTTAACCGGCTCGCTCCACCATTTCCATTGCAGATCGCCTGTTTCAGGGTCATGCGCTTCAAGAAATCCGGGAACGTCGAGTGAGTCACCCCCTGTTCCGACCAGAACGTGATTCCCTATCACAATGGGCGCGGGCGTCGAAAAATATTCCTGCTTTACATCGGCAATTTCTTTGTGCCAGCGTTCCTTGCCGGTCTTGGCGTCGAGCGAAACCAGATAGTTGTCCGGCGTTTCGAAGAATAGCCAGTTGCCGTACATGCCCATCCCGCGATTGCCGATGTGTATGCCGCCTTTGGTCTTCCAGAAATAATGCCAGAGTTCGTGTCCGGTACGCCCGTCAACGGCCCAGGCATTGTCAGGAGTCGAGAAATAGAGAATGCCGTTCACCATGAGCGGTGTGGATTTCACGGTGGAAACATCGGGATCGAGTGGCGCGCCCTCAGCCGGACCGGTTCCTTCGCCGCCCACAATGGCGTTGTTAACTGCACCGATTTTGACGCGGAACACCCAGGCGAGGGTCAGGTGCTTCACGTTGTTTTGATTTATCTGCGTAAGCGGACTGAAGCGGCGTCCCGAGTAGTCGCCGTTATACGTGGGCCACGCATCAGTAGCCGGTTTAGTCAGGAGCGAGGGGTCGAGTAGCTGGGCCGGAATCGCGGCCGACAACAGGGCAGCGCCCGCAAGAAGGAACAGGCTCCTCTTCATTTCAATGTCACCAGATAAGCAGTCAGGTTGTGAATGTCTTCATCGTTGTACTTTGTGAGCATCTCGGCGTGAACTTGCAAACGATTGTGTAACTCGATTCGAGGGTTGTCCTGGTCTAAGCGTTTGAAAGAGTGGAAATCGCCGGCCGCATCGCGCACCGAAATGTTGAAGTCGTCATAGTTGACGGGAACGCCGGTGACGCTCTCGCCGGAAGGCAAAAAGACCGTCACAGTAGTCAAAGGTTTGGTGCGCGCGGCTGCCTCACTCCCGCGTTCGCGCGGCATCACGATGTGATCCTGTAAGGTGACCGGCTCGTATTTGGCGCCTATGCCGCGCAGGTCGCCCGTGATCGAGTGGCATGTGGTGCAGCGGCCGGCGCCATTGAAGTACACCGCACCCGCCTTCGGATCGCCGGTAACGATGTTCAGCACCTTGTAGTCGTCGCGATTCGCGGCAGCTGCGATCGAGCTGTGCAGGAACGTGGCGATATCACTAATCTGATCCGGCGTCATGGCAAACTTTGGCATGCCTTTCTCGGGTCGGCCCTTAAGCACAACGTGGCCAATGCTCTTGCCGCCCTCATCGTCGAGAACCAGTACGGAACGGAGCAGGTCGGGACCTTTCTCGCCGCCTTTCGCATGTGAGCCGTGGCAGAATCCACAGGTTGCTACGAACGTTTTCTGCCCGCGATCAACCGCGGCTGGATCGAATTTCGGCGGCCCGCTTGTCCCTTGGGCGAAAGTCACGCCGCTGCTAATCAGCAAGGCACAACTCAACCTGAAAAATGTCGGACTAAAACTCACTGTTTCCTTTCGAACGGGCGTCTTCTTGGAAAACTGTAGCATCTTCGAGTGAGTAGGGCGGCAATCCCGCGAGCGTTCAGGCGAGTCCCAGGACCGGACAAGAGTCGCGTGCCAAGCCTCATCCGACGGCGCTTTGGATACGGCCCCATGCTTGCATCACATGACCCGAGGAGTTTCATGAAGACGCTTGCATCTGCTCTACTTTTTTCCGCTTTGGCTTTGAGTGCGCTGGCGGCCGACGACGGAGGCTGCTCGGCCAACCATAGCTGGTGGGGTGGAGCGCCCAGCTTCGCACAAAGCCGGCAGGAACGCGTGCCGAGCGCCACCATCAATTACGTTGACCCCGGCCAGAACGGTTCGATCCGCGTCCACGGCTGGCAAAACGCGGACGTACTCGTGAAAGCCTGCATTCAAACAAGCGCCCCGAGTGAAGGAGAAGCGCGCGACTTGGCTGGCCAGGTGAAAATCACCCGAGGAGGAGGACACATCGAGGCGTCGGGCCCGCAAAATCGCGATGGACGCAATTGGAGCGTCTCTTACGAGATATGGATGCCGGCCAGTTCGCAGGTGAAGCTCGATGCTTACAACGGATCGATCGCGGTAGATGGGGTGACAGGACGGCTTCGTTTCCATACTTTGAATGGCTCAGTCCGGCTGGTGGAAGCGGGCGGCGATGTCGAAGGTGAGACGACAAACGGTTCGGTTACGGTGAGCGTCGCAGCGAACGGCCACTTCGAAAACGGCTTGCGAGTGGAAACCACGAACGGCAGCGTGAGGCTCGAGCTGCCCGAAAGTTACTCGGCGCGCGTGGAGGCCTCGACTGTGAATGGCAGCATACGAACTGACTTCCCCATTACGGTCAGCGGAGAGATCGGCAAACATCTTTCCTTCACCTTGGGCAGCGGCGGTCCGGAAATCGAAGCGAAAACCACGAACGGGAGTATCCACATCTCGCGCCGCGCCTGATTTTGGCGTTGCCTCAGGCAACAGCGGGAATGCGCTGCTCGTAAGGTCTGGGAAGAAACGGCGCGAGATTGATCAAGCGTACGGTGGAACGGCCACACTCACAGGGCGTCAGATCAATACCGCCGGTAAACCCGCTGTGCGAACCCGTGATCAGCGGTGTGTCGTACATCAACTCGCCCCGGAGCAGATAAGCTTTTGAGCCCTCCTGCAAGTGCCAGCCCTGATGCAATTCGCATTCGGCGGCGAGTAGAGTACAGCCAGGCGCGATGATCAGCTCGTAGATTGGCACACCGAACGCCTGCCAGATGTTTTCGCGAAAGGGCAGGCTGAGCGGGTTCGATCCACAATCGGTCAAAGCAAATATGGCGCGATCTACGGTAGTGAGCGCGAGTTCATTGTTGCGCACCTTGTCCGCCAGGCGTTGGAGATCGAAACCGTAGCCGACCAGGATCTGTGGGGCGGCGGATTCTAACTCCGGCCAACGCTCGCGCCGAAAGGGCATAGTGAACGCAAACTCGGGGAGCACGGAGATTTGAGCCGCTTTTGCCCCAGGGTCTAGTCTCACGGGCAGCTTTAAGCAGGTACGCCGATTGGGACGGTACGGCACAACTCCCAAAGATTGCGGTTTCATATTTGGTGCTTGAGGAGTAGTAGCACCGAGGTAGGAACTCTCGCAAAAATTTAATAAGAATTCAGCACCGAGGCCTGCGGCTAACTCGAGTTACGCTGACGAGGCCTGAAGCAGGACGCGCGGTTCGAAGACTTGTTCCAAATTGGTCTTGAGAATCAGCGAGGCCTGACGAGCGTCGAGGCCGAGCTCATAAAGAGCCGTCACTTGCGCATCGAAAACGGCACGATGCCAACCGCGTGGGAAGAAGCTCGAATCGGTGCCGAATAGCAGCCGTTCCGGGCCCAGCAGGTCGATCGCGCGGCGAAAAACGGCACGCAGATCTAGACCGTCGTACAGCATCCAGTGATTGGTGCTGGAAGTATCTAGGTGAACATTCGGGCACAGATCGGCCAGCATAAGAGCCTCGCGAAATATACCTGCGCCAAAATGCGGCACGATAAAGCGGATCTGCGGGAAGTGCAGCGCCACCGGATGCAGATTGAGCGGATCCGAATACCGCATGTCGAATTGGCTGGGTAGGCCCAGTTTCTTACGCACCCCGACACTCAGCGCGCCGCAATGAACGAAGGCCGCCAGATGTGAATCCGACATAAGCTCGAAGAGAGGAACAAGGCGCGGGTCGGCGACAGAAAATGTGTGCATGGCCGGGAATAGGCAGACACAGTGCAGATGCGGATTCCGCGCGGCCTCCTCTAAGCGCTCTCTGGCGTCGGGCTGTAGTGGATCGAGAATGAAAAAGCCATAAAATCGGCTCGGGTAAGCCGCGACCGCAGCTGCAACGCTCATTTCGTCCCCATGTGTACTTGCGATCAGGCAGGCTCGACCCACACCTTGCGCCGTTAACTCGGCGTCCCAGCGCGCTGCGAGCAAAACCGGATCGGCTTGCGGGATCTCCCAATTCAGCAGCGGGCCAAGCGCCGCGGCGTCGGCCACTTTCTTCTGCCGCGCTAGCCCTTCATAGAACTTGTGCGAAAAGAAATGCACATGCGCATCGTTGACCAGCAGATTGCCCCAGGGAGTTTCGGCCATGCTCCGACAATCTTAGCGGGCCTCGGGCCTACTCGGTTTGCAAACTGCCGTTAGTCGAGCTTGATCGTCGACCGCGGATCGGGTTGAGCAGCACGTGGTGTGCGGCCCCGCATGCGCCTGCCTACCTGCCTCAGGATGAGCAGCAGCACGGCCGCGCCCACCGCCCCTCGCATGAAGAAACTGGATGGTGCCGAACTGCTCAGGCCCACGATCAGCAGCACCACAATTACGAGCGCAGCGCCCGCGCTCCACATTGTCATCGAATTCCGAAGAGTGGCCTGACGCTGCTGTGCGGCCTCTCGCTCGTACTTGTTCATTGGACGCTTGCCTTTTTCAGGTTACTCCAGCCTAATCCGAGGTGGTGGGGTTTGGTTCTGGTCCAAAAGGTCAGACTAATTCAGATTCAATTCATCATTCTGTAACACAATTGTAATTGATGCTCGGTTACTCTTCATTCAGAGAACAATTTAATCAAGTTATGAGAAAGATTGCGCTGGTGGAAGACGACGCCGATTTATATGCTCTGGTTAAATACAACCTGGAGAAAGAGGGCTTCGGAGTTGTCGGCGCACAGACCGGGCGCGGCGTACTCGATCTATGCCGCCGTGAGCGCCCAGACCTGATTCTGCTCGACATTATGCTGCCCGATTCGGACGGCCTCGAGATCTGCAAGGGCATTCGTCAGCACCCCGAACTGGCGCATATCCCGGTCATCTTCCTCACCGCGCGCGCTTCGGAAACCGACCGCATTGTGGGCCTTGAATTAGGCGCGAATGATTACATTGTGAAACCGTTCTTCATTCGCGAACTGATTGCACGGGTCAAGATTCAGTTCCGTGGCCAGACGAACGTTAATCGAGTCTTGAAAGCGGCGGCTCTCGAGTTGGATCGTAGCAGCTGCGAAGTACGGCTCGAGGGATCTCTGCTGACCCTCACTGCGACCGAGTTTCGGCTGCTCGAATTCTTGATGAGCCGACCCGGAGTAGTTTTCAGCCGGGAGCAGTTGCTCGATGCGGTATGGGGACACGACCGGGCGGTAACCGATCGCACAGTCGACGTTTACATTTTGCGCCTTCGTCAGAAGATCGAAGCGGATCCTGCCAATCCGCTGTTGATTCGATCGGTACGTGGCTTCGGTTACAGCTTCAATAACAGCATCCAGCAGCAGGAAGAGCCGGAGCAGTTGCGAACGGCTGCCGTTTAGTCCGCTTCTTCCTGGCTTTAAGTTCATCGTGCTCTCATGGGGGCACTCCGATGATGCCCGGCCATAGACTTTCACAAACCCAGATAATCACCGGGTACGAAATCACCATCGAAATGGTTGTAACGGCCAAAATCGCAGCAAGAGGTCTCACATAGACGCCGTGAGCCTCTGCAAGGGCGAAGGCCATTTTGGCTGTTGGCAAGCTGAACGAAACGACCAGAGCGATCGCGTAAGCGGGTGAGAGGGCGAACAACTTCGAAACTCCTATCGCCAGAACGGGCGACGCAATCACCCGGGCTGCGGAGATCAAGGCAACGTCGCCAAGGTTCTCATTGAAGTGAATTTCACTCATTGTCATTCCCACCGCGAGCAGCGGAACAGCAACGGCAGCGCTCCCGAGAGTGAATAGACTCTGGCTTACCCAAGATGGCATCTCAACCCGCATAGCTGCCAGCACCAAGCCAACAGCCGTCACGATGACAAGCGGATCGAAAGCTGCGTGGCGTATTGCTTTAGCTAGGAGGGTCGGTAAGCGCAACGACCCGCGCTCTTTTGAAATCTCCAGCAGCACAAGCGTCAGGGGCAGAATGGTGAAATACCCAAGCACGACGTTGATAATGACCGCGTTAACTGCCGTGCGACCAATTGCGATCAGAAGCAAAGGCAGGCCTAACACAACGGCATTAAATTTTGCGGCAGCAAAGGCCGCCAGAGCGCTCGTATCGAGCGGCCGCCCTAACACCAATTTGTAAACCAGCAGAACAAGGCCATAGATCGCGAGCATTGAAGTCGCGGTAGCCAGGATGAACGGCCCATTGAAAAGAGCGCTGAGTTTCTGGGTCGCAAGATGATAAATGATCAAAGCCGGCAGGAATACATGCAGGTAAGCGGCGCTAAGAGCGTTCGAGTCACTTGCCTTCAACACTCGTAGGCGAACGGCTAGCCAGCCGATCAACACCGGAACCATCACCGGAAGAATTAGCGCAACTAGCTTAAGATCGCTCATGTTCTTTTTGTCTTCGCCACGTGACGGCTGGCGGCAAAGCAGTTCGGTCTCGCAAAGGATAACAGCGGATCCGATCCCCCGGGGCGGCCAAACTCATCTCATCTGCCCGGGTTCAAAATAGAGACTATGATTGCCCTCGGCCCGGCCGACCCGGTGGCCCTCGAAACGTCCCTCCCCGCATCGGACGTCCGTGCCTCGACGATCTTGCTCGATGTCGTCCAGACCTGCTGCCATAGCCGTTCG
Organism: Terriglobia bacterium; assembly: GCA_963737005.1. Taxonomy (GTDB): domain Bacteria; phylum Acidobacteriota; class Terriglobia; order Bryobacterales; family Bryobacteraceae; genus Bog-105. Next base: position 229,721 of record CAVTRD010000003.1, read on the forward strand.
TCCGAATGGATTTTCTTACGCGAGTTGCGGCTCGGGACCGGATTTCAAAACAGCGCGGCGCAGCGGCTCGATGCTTTTGCACTAAACTGCTTTGCGCACACGGCGATGAAGCGCGTGTGCTACGAAGTCAAAACGTCCCGTGCTGATTTTCTTTGCGAAATGAAGCAGCCTTTGAAGCGCCGCATTGGGTTGCGTTACTCGAACGAGTTTTACTTTGTCACGCCCGTAAGCTTGCTGAGGCTCGAGGAGGTCCCGGTCGAGTGCGGGCTGATCGAGGTGGGAGTGTTTAGTAGCGAAGCCCGCCAGGCGACCGCGGTCGAGTCGAAGACCGTGGTGCATTTCGACCCCGATCACCGGATTCACTGCCGCGTGACCGTGCCCGCGCCCTGGCGCGAAACGCCGGGACCTACCTGGCAGCTACTGGCCGGTATGCTGCGAAACCAGCGCCACGCGCTCGTCGGTCGAACTGTGAAAAATCCGAATCAGCAACGGCTGCCCTTTCTCGATTAGTATGTCTTCAGCCGCCTCGTCTTCCAACGCCCGGGAGTTCCGTGGAACCTGTCAGACCGCGTGCAGGTACCCGCTATACTTTAGAGCTGAAGAGAACAACTTTGAAAAGAACTTTGATAGCACTGCTCACCTTAATGCCTGTCGTGGCAACTGCTGAGGCGCCCACTAAACGCCTAGATCAAGCAGCAACCGTGTTGTCGGAAGTAATGTCGGCTCCCGACAAAGGCATCCCTACAAATCTCCTCGCGAAGGCGCAATGCATTGTAGTCGTGCCGGGTGTGAAGCAGGCAGCCTTCATCGGCGGCGCTAAATATGGCAAGGGCTTCTTTTCTTGCCGCCGTGGCTCGGATTGGTCGGCTCCGGCTTCCATCCGCGTAGAGGGTGGGAGTGTTGGCTTCCAGATCGGATTGCTCGAGAGCGATATGATCCTGCTCGTAATGAACCGGAAAGGTGCGGATCGTCTACTGTCAACCCAATTCACCTTGGGTGGCAACGCGGAAGTAGCAGGCGGCCCAGTCGGACGTTCAGCTACCGCGCAGACAGACGTTAGTCTGCGAGCAGAGATCCTTTCCTATTCAAGAGCGCGTGGGGCCTTCGCCGGCATTTCACTCCAGGGTGCGACCTTGCGGCAGGATGTTAGTGACAACGCAGAAATCTATGGTTCGCGCCTGACGAACAAAGAAATTATCCACGGCACAGTCGCTTGGCCGGATACGGGCAGCGAGTTCCACGGTGTACTCGTGAAGTACGCAAAGCGGGCCCGCCACTTGAAGCATAGATCGTAGCTCCAAAGAGCAGCTGCAATCAATTCGCGCGCTGGCGCTCCCCAGCAGAGCGCAAATGATAGGCCATAGCTGGTCGGCCCGCAGTTGCAATCCGTGATTGAGGGGCCGACCGCTTATCCCAAACTGCCGCCCCACCTGTGCTCAGTTCAGTGAGGAATGATCTGGACGCCGTTCAGCGCAGCGCGTGGGATATTGTCCGAAGCCGCACCTGGAGCGACGGTCAAGGTAAACGCAGTCGCATTGATCGTGAATTTGACGTAGTTCCCTGCCGAGCCGTTCGCCTGCACAAACGTGCCGCTGAAGTTTGTGTTGGCCGCGTCGCTCGCACTGATCGTCGTCGTCGTGATGCCTGTCCCGCTCAGTGAGTAGTTTCCGCTCCGAGTAGCCGAGCCGTTACCGCCATCTAAATAGACGTAAACGTCGTAGCCATTCGTGTCTAGAGGCAGACCCGAGACATTGACCACACTCGCATTTCCGTGACCCGTGTCCAAGTAGCCCTTCATCAAACGGCGGTTACCCGGTGCATCGACAATCGGCGTGCTGTAAACATTATCGGATCTCCACGTCACCGTGGCTCCGCTCACCGCCCCCGTCTCGTTCATCAGCGACAAGGCCGCCGTGCTGACCGCCCCGGTAGCGTTGTTCCAGTTTGTCTTCGCAACGACGCCGGCGCTTTCCGAAGCACCCATAGCCGTGTCCGTTCCCACGAAATCGATGCCTATGGCGTAAGGCGTTCCACCCGATACCTGAGTAGCCGAGAAATTCGCCACCTGGTTGCTGCCGATGTTCGAGAAGGTTTGATTCGAAGGAGCGAACGTGTAGCCGCTCGCCGAAGGCGTAACCGTGTAAGTCCCAGCCACCAACCCGCTGAATGTGTAATTCCCCGTGCTGTTTGTGGTTGTGGCCGCGGTCGAGGCGCCCGTTATCGAGACCGTCGCGCCTACGGTCGGGATATAACCAGACGTAATCTGGCCCGAAATGCTATAGGTCGGTGGGGGAGCGGAACTGGAAGGAACGATCTGGATGCCGTTCACCGCAGCGCGTGGCGTGTTGTCCGAAGCCGTGCCTGGTGTGGCGGTCAAGGTAAACGCACTCGCGTTGATCGTGAACTTGACGTAGTTGCCCGCCGAGCCGTTCGCCTGCACAAATTTGCCGCTGAAGTTCGTGTTGGCCGCGTCGGTCGCACCGATCGTCGTCGTGGTGATGCCTGTCCCGCTCAGTGAGTAGTTCGCGCTCCGAGTAGCCGAGCCGTTACCGCCATCGGCATACACGTACACGTCGTAGCTGCTGCCCCCGGCAGGCAGGCCCGAGACATTGATTACCGTCGCATTACCGTGGCCGGTGTCCAGGTAGCCCTTCATCATGCGGACATTGCCAGGCCCGTCCACGATCGGCGTGCTATAAACATTGTCGGATCTCCACGTCACCGTGGCTCCGCTAACCGCGCCCGTCTCGTTCACCAGCGACAGGCCCGCCGTGCTGGCCGCTCCGGTAGCGTTATTCCAGTTTGTCTTCGCAACGACGCCGGCGCTTTCCGAAGCACCCATCGCAGTATCCGTTCCCACGAAGTCGATGCTGATGGCGTAAGGCGTTCCACTCGCGACCTGAGTAGCCGAGAAATTCGCCACCTGGTTACTGCTGATGTTTGAGAAGGTCTGACTCGGAGGAGTGTACGAGTAGCCGCTCGCCGAAGGTGTAACCGTATACGTCCCACTCACCAGGCCACTAAACATGTAATTACCCGCGCTGTTTGTGGTTGTGGTTGCAGTCGTGGCGCCTGATATTGAAACCGTCGTGCCGGCCACTCCGCCCCCCGCGGAAGAGGTCAGCTGGCCCGAAATACTGTACGTTGGCGGCGTAGATGGAAGAAGTCCGTATACCTGAACAGTGTTGGTCGAAGTGGCCATGTAGACTCGACCGTTCGCTACCACCGGAATCACAAATTTGCCGGGAGAACCCACGCTGTCTCGCGAACTGTTGGTTACGCTATTCCAAAGTTCCTGAGCCAGGTTCTCCGCATTGAACGCATGCAGTTCTCCCGCCTGTCCAACAGCCCGGCCGCTTGTGCTGAACATAGTGCCCCAGACAATCCCCGTTCCTTGTTGACTGCCATTCGCAGAAACTGATATCGGCATGCCGGGTTCGCCGAACCCAGTCAACGGATTGGTGCCGGTCTGACTAAACGTGGTGCCGTTGTAGGAATACGAGTGGAGGCTGTCGAACGCCGGCCAGGCAAACAACGTTGCCCCATTTGGACCGTTCCAGTAGGCCAGACCGAGAAGCCTGTCACCATCATTAAACTGAGGCTGGACGGGCTGCCCAACGTGAAAGTAAGCGGCGAGTTGCACGTTGTTGTTTTGTAGATGGCCGAGATTCCCGATGTGCGCCACGTAAACATCGGCCGTCTTGCTTCCAAAAGCAATCAGGTCCGTATTCGGAATCAGCATCGGGGCGTTGCAGCTGAGATCTTCGTCCTGCAAATCCAGGTCGCTCCAGTTGTAAGGCGTGAACCAGTCAAGTAAGCCGAGAGCCCCGTTTGTGCTGCTCACTGACATCTTTAGCAGCGTTTCGCTGAAGTTGGTTGTTCCGTTGTAGCCGATAGTCGAGCTGAACGCGTTCCCGGTAAGAGCGTATATATTCCCGGACGAGTCGACCGGCGGCGCCCCGCCGCTTCCCCAAATTCCCGCGCCATCATCGGTCGATGTCGTAACGAATGCGCTGCTCTGCGCAAGTGTGGTCGCGTTATAAGCCATCACCCAGCCGTGAAACGGCCGGTCATCGTACGGTCGTCCGCTGAAGCAGATGATCACTTGCCCGTTGACGAAGACCAACCCTGGCCGCTGGTTCTCCAGTTTCGGATTGAATGTAACGCCGTTCGTTACCGCGGAGATGACCGGAGCAGCGACAACATCCGCTCCGGTGACCAGGCTCATCTTATGTATGCGGTAGACCCAGGCATTGTTTTCCAGCGTCTGGGCGACGAGGTAGATTGACCCCGAGTTTGTCGGCGAGTCGATGACGGGAGTACTCATAATGCCGATATAGCTCCCAAGCTCCGGTGTCCACGAACTGGGCGCTGCTGTCGCTCCGCCCGTACGAAGATCTCTGGTCCAGAGTGGCGTCGTGTTGTGGTCGGCATCGAATGCGTACACCACGTCGTTCATGGTCACGACGAACAGAACGTTGTGAACCGCGCCGTTCACCGTCAAGTTTTGAACGTAAAGAGGTTGTCCGAAAATGACGCCGTCGACCGGATAGCTCCACAGCTTGCCGAATTGCGTGGGATTTACGTTTCTCTGATTCAGGATCGTTTCACTGGTATTCGCAGCCAGGCGGCTTAGATTGTATCGGCTCATCGTCACGTTGATCGACGACTGAGCACCAAGCGTACCCACGGTCAGCGTCATGAGCAGCAGGGCAAGACCAGTGGCTGACCGAACGCTACGTGGAGCATCTGTGCGATGTTCTCGTAGAAATGAAGACATTTGTAATTCAATGTCAGAGTAAGCCGGAATTCGGCAAACCCCAATCTCTGCGGGTACTAAACCCTTTGGTACGATCCGCTGGTGTGGTTCGAAACCTTACCTGGTTCGCGCGCGCGACGTCGTTCAGCGTCGTTTTTCGAGTACCTCTTCGGCCCTTTCAAAACAATGCACTTGACTTATACGAGCACGTCTTGTCAGATCCGAGCGAAAACAGCTGTCCGAAATAGCCGTTGAGGATTTTCCGATAGAGCGCACGTAGTTTGCCGGACAGTACCCAAATGGCCAAAGGGCCCCCGCCCGGTACGCAACAATCGACATTGCGCGTCAGAATGTGCCTCGGAATCACCGCTCCGTCCGGCCACGCGATTAGCTTCCCGCCGCGCCAGGCGACCCTCACCTGAGATAAAATCCACGCGACAGGAGAGACCATGCCGACTTACATTGCCATGCTGAAATGGACCCCGCAAGGAATGCAGAACATTAGGCGCAGCCCCGCCCGTCTCGAAGCGGCCAAGCAAGGATTTGAGGCTGCTGGCGCCAAATTGAAAGACTTTTATTTACTCACGGGACGGTATGACTTGCTCGCGATCATCGAGGCTCCCGACGATGCGGTCTTAGCCACAGCAATCTTAAGCACGATGTCAGAGGGAAGCGTGATTACCGAGACATGCCGCGCGTTCACGGAAGAGGAGTATCGGAATATTATCGGCGGCTTGGCCGGAAATTAGGAAAAGGCCGTTGCTGGTTCCGCCATTTGCCGCATCGCGAACGCGTCAATCGCTCAACATATGGAGAGCCACAATCGTCAGGACGCCGCCGGCACCCAGCGTCGCGCCAGCAACGAGCAGCACGGCGAAGTTGTATCGTACCGCTGCGAAAACATGACTGGCAACTCGCCGCAGTTCGATCTCATTGTTCCATTGACGCAAAAGCGTTGCGAAGCCGGTCACCAGCACAGTCAACGGCAATGCAATCAGCAGCACCCAAAGGCCCACGAACGGCCGCACTGCGTACCACGTTATGATCCGCTGGGCCGTGTGCGCCGGCTCGTATCCGGTTAATTGGAAACCGCGCACCACCAAAGCAGCCATAAAGAGGAACGCTGGAGATAGAAGGAGTAGTTCCGTTATTGCGATGCTGTATCTGGACGCTCTCATGGCTACTTTATACAACAAAGCGGGTGCCGCACGCAAGCCTATTGATCGCTGCTTCAGCCTCTAAAGTTCGCATAGGAGAAGGCTGCAGTGACGAGACTGACCAGGAGGAGACTAACCGCAGCCAAGAACCAGCGGAGAGTCAGCCTGTACTCCTTCAACATTTCATCTTCCGGTTGTAGCGATCTCCATAGCGCGACTAACTCAAGAACAGTCGAAAATAACAGCAGCGTGGCGGCCACCACAGATGAGGCTGTCCACTCACCCGGAAGTTCAAATACCCAGGATCGAAAGAAGAGCAGCGAGAACCCGAGCACGACCGTGATGGCCGTGATGATTCCACAGCGATATCCCGCCGGAAGATATGATGCTGGCTCCTCGGGCCGCGAAACTCCGATCTCGGTGGACTTGCTGTTTTGTCGCATTCGTGTAACTTATCCAAGCTTTAGAATCAGTGTTGGTTGCGGTCCTCGGGGTGCCCTCCAGGCTACCACTTGCGCGCTCATATCGCCGGAATTGGCCTCTCGTTACGATGGCGGTCAGAGGATTTCTCGACACACATGGCGAACGCTCAGGAAAATACAACGATTCGGCCTGTTGAGCTCCGGGATGCCGACGGAATCGCATTGATTTACAACCATTTCGTCACCACAACCGTGATTACGTTTGAGGAGGAGCCAGTCATTGCTGCCGAAATAGTGGGACGCATCGAAGAGGTTCGATCCGTGTCGCTTCCTTGGCTGGTGGCAGAGCAGAAGAGTCAAGTGGCCGGATACGCCTACGCCACACCTTGGAGATCCCGCGCCGCTTATCGTTTCTCCGTCGAGATCACGGTCTATGTTGCGCCGGGGCGCGAGAGGCTCGGCATTGGCTCCATGTTATACAGCCGGCTCTTTCCTATGCTCGAGGCGCAGCACGTTCACGCCGTAATAGCCGGCATTGCTCTGCCGAACGATGCGAGCATTGCCTTACACGAAAAGTTCGGTCTCCGGAAAGCAGCGGAGTTTCGAGAGGTCGGCTTCAAATTCGATCGCTGGATCAATGTCGGATATTGGCACCGTACGTTGTGATCGATCGTGTACGGCGTAAGCAGGCGAAAACAATATCCTGACTTCATCGCAAACAGCCGCGGCGTCTAGCCGTTACATTTTGATCGCCTTGATGCTCTCACCAAGGTTTTGACCGAGCTACGCTGATGCCCCGAACCTCATCCGGCCACTTGCCCGATACGGCGCAATAGAAATGATAGAGAGCCCCTTTGTGAAAGATCACAGAAGGCTTGTGCGCATAGGTAGAATCGACCGATCCGGGCGGTCCGACATCAATCAGGATTTCACCAGACTTCCTAAAATGAAAGGGATCTGCCCCGGTCGCCAGCAGGTCGCGAGCCCTTCCTTGGCTATCCAGACCGAAATAAAACAGTAGCCATTTTTTGCCGTCAATAAGAACACAGGGATCGCTGGCGAATCGATCGTCCCAGGTGGCCTCCGTTCCGTTGTGCACGAGTGGATTGCCTTGATACCGCTCCCACGTCTTGAGATCGCGGCTGGTAGCGACACCTGTTTGCTCGTGCCAGTGCTTCTCCTGGGTCTTGGCGTTATAAAACAGGTAGTAAGTATCTCCGTGTTTCACAAGGCAGGGCTTGTAAAGACCGCCGCGTTCCCATTCTGCGCCCCCCTCCGCCAATAGACTAGGCGGATCTAACTTCCACTGGCGCAGGTCATCACTCCAGCAAAGACCGATCACGGCGGCGCCTTGTTCGTAGCCCGCGTTTGGATACGCATGATAGGCGCCTAGGAGTCGGCCGTGCACCCGCTTCAGCGAACCCGCCGAGTGGATGGCATTATCTCTGACGATCCAGTTCATTGCGATGTTGTAGCGAGTCACGGAGGAAGTGGGATCGCGCCGCAATATGCAACCCTCTCTCGTCCACGTTATGAGATTGTCGGAACTCGCCAGACCGGTCTGATAGCCGACCCCGTCAAACCCAACGTAAGTCATATAGAAACGGCCGACATGCCGAAAGACAAAAGGGCAATCGACAGCCTTATTGTCGAAATCCCCGTTACCCCCGGATCCGGCCAGGACCAGCCTATTCAGCTTGTAGGGCGTCCGATAAGAGTTGAGTTCTCTTGCACGAAGTGTGGTGGATGCGAGAAGAGCGAGCGCCGAACGTCTGGTCATGGCCAAGCAATCCCTTACGGCCGGGCCAGATCTCCGAACGGCATCAACGTCAAAGAGCGATCCACTACTTTGCCCCAGGGGAGAGATTCCCGGCGCGGGCGCTCGAAGGCTGGAGTGAAGCAACTGCCGCCGCTCTGCCCGCCGCGGCATAAAGGTTGAGGCGCGAATACACTCCGAAGCTTGATCCGTTATCGAGGAAACCGCCTCCCGGCCCTTCAGTCTCAGTCAGGATGCGATCGGCCTGCTCCAGGGTAAGCGAAGGAAACGCGGCCGTCAACAAATGACCTGCCTCCGGAGCAAGCTTGCCTACCTCTTCAACCGTCTCGGCGAGCTTCGGATAAACGACTGGCAAGTTATAAGTCTGCGTCGCCGTGTAGAACGTCTCGTTTCCCACGGCGTTGCTCAGGCGCCCCGTGTCCTCGCGTGCGCACACGTCGATCGTGTTGCCGCAGGCGGTCTGTAAGGCCGTGGTTACATCGGCGCGCGCCGCTTTCACCGCCGCTTGAAAATCTTTGACCGTGGCTACGTCTTTCAGCGACCGGCCCACGTAAGCCGGGTCGTTCGCCAGAAGATGCGCCAAATCGTACATGGCCAGAGTGCGTCCGCCCAATACGTCCATCGCATAGTGCGCTCCGAGAATGATGCGGTCATTGCCATATTCAGCAGCGCGCGTCATCATCTGCTGGTAGCGCCCGGGCACAAGGACGGCCAACATCAAAGATCCCATGTAGCCGTAAGTCGTGTGACCGCTTGGATAAGAGGGACTGTCGATCAGATTCATGATTGGGCCGCGATTGTAAACCACGTTGTCGGTCGGAACATTGAAGTAGTCCGGACCGGCAATCAGTGGATTGCTGGGCTCTGTCTGGAACGGGCGCGAGTTGCCGTATGCATCGGCTTCGGGAGAACCGGCCGGTTTGCCGTAATTCTTCCCAAACACATCCGTCTCGCCGCCAATCTCTTTGAGAATCGCCATCGCCTCGCCCGACACAGGGGTCTTGCCATCGGTTGTCTTATTAGCGAAGAAGTATTTGCCCGAGTTCGAATCCGCCGCGGTGGTCGCATTCGCGTAAGCAATCACCGCTGCCACGGCCTGGGAAAGGCTCGTGAAATGGTCCCGCTCAATGTAATGAGCACGCGCCAGATAAGCGCTCCCGAGTGTTGTCCCCAGTCCATCCGCCAGCTCAGCCAGGTTACCGTCGGTGATGAAAGCATCTCGCAGCGCCTGTTGCTGCTGTTCTGCGAACGGCAGCAGCGTCGCTTGCCTGATCGTGCCTGTTTGGATCCCGCCGGTAACGGCGTAGTTCGCTCCGAGAGCTGCTCTGCCGGCGTAACTCTTCGACAATACAGTCACTGGCGCAAGCCCCTTCAGGACAGGGAGGTTTGTGACCGATTGCGCCCCAACCGGCAGGGCTAGTAACACGCCAATCGCCCCCGTGGACAACGTCTTCTTCGACGCGCCAAGAGCCGCCGAGACTGCGGCGAGTACTTGTCCCTTTTTCATAGGCCTAATCTTATCTAGCCTGCGCAGCCCTTGCCTGAACCTTGCAGGCCGATTTGTCCCTCGCGTGAACCGGCTATGCTCCACTGATCTGAAGAAGATTATGTTTTCATTACCATCGTTCCGGCGACCGTCAGGGGTCAAGGCGTTTCTGTGCTTAGGATTGCTTGCTTATGGCGGCAGCGCAGCAAGTGCCGTGCAGGAAGCGCACAGTTCCGCCATTCAGGATGCGTACGACAGAAACAACCGCCCGCCTGACCCACGCTTTAAGGCCGACATTCTTGTGGTCGTCGCTCATCCCGACGATGAAATTATGGCTGCGGCATACATGGCGCGGGAGATCGATGCCGGTAAGCGAGTCGCCATAGTTTGGACCACGCGCGGCGATGGCGGCACCAACTCGGCTGGCCCGGAGCAATCTTCGGCCATGGGTGACATCCGCGAGGTCGAGGCGATGCATGCGGCTGCGTCCCTCGGAGTCGTGAATATGTGGAATTTCGGAGGGCCGGATACGCCAACTCAAAACCCGCTCGAGTCGCTCCAGACTTGCAAGCACGGAGCATGCTTGGACCGGCTGGTTCGGATTGTCCGATTGACTAGACCGGAAGTAATTCTGACATGGCTGCCGCTAGGCGTTACTGGAGAAAACCATGGAGATCATCAAGCCTCGGGAATCCTGGCCACCGAAGCGTTCGATTTGGCAGGCGATCCCACCGCCTTCCCGGAACAGGTAACTCCCGCCAAAGAACCGAATCAGAACGAGAATCGCCTGGAAGGACTTCGTCCGTGGCAGCCGAAGAAAATCTACTACTTTTCGAACCCGACTCACAGCGATTTCTTCGCGAGACAGGGGCCACATTACGCCGCCACAGACATCTCACCAAAACGCCATGTCAGCTACGGCCGGATTGCGGCGGAAGAGTTCATCATTCACCGCACCCAAGGAGGTACCCGCGTAGAGCAGTCCTTACGCGAACACGGCGAGGAAGGCTTGGAACATCCCATTCCTTTGCTAAAGCCGACGCTGTTCATTTTGGGCAAGTCTCTGGTCACCGGCAACGTCACCGATGACGTTTTCGCCGGCATCACTCCTGCTGCGATCCCGTTCCATCGCTCACCCGGCTTCACGGTTCCCGAAGCTCGTTCGACACCGACTCTCGCACTCGGTGGGCCTTGGAACTACTATCGTCTCTTCTGGCCCGGGCACGAGATTGAGCATCTCGCCAAACTGATCCCCGACGAAGTAACGGTGGAAGTAGGAACGGCCTTGCGAATCCCGCTGATCATAACTAACCCGACTGATCGAACCATCGAAGTCGCCATCAAGGAGGTTGTGCCGGCCGGCTGGAAGCTGATTGATCCGCCAGGCCTTGCATCGGTCGAGGCGCACACACAGTATTTCATTCGCGTGCAGGCATCTGCTCCAGCCACCAAGCTTGCCGGATGGCAGCAGTTCAGTGTTTCTGCCGAGGCGAACGGTCAGTTCATAGGAACTGTGCCTCTACAGGTCGAATTGGCTGACTGGGCATTGCCGCAATAGTTCCCGGTCGGAATCTAAGCCAAGCCAAGAAGCTTCTTTAGATGCGCCAGGCTCTCGTCCAAAGCGGCGCGCTGCCGTTCCGCTTCGTTGGCCGTCTCCCATGGTTCATCTTTATACGGCTTGCCACGTTCCGTGATCTCGACGTAGCGCTCGAACTCCCATGCTCGATCGTCCCGGTATGCATCCCAAAACGCCGGATTCCGATAAGGCAGAATCTTGGGACCGAAAACGATGGACTCGAGCGAGAGCGCCTTCCCCGGGCAGAGTTCAATGTACTTACGCACGTAAGAATCGATGTCGACATTACCGCGCCCCATCGGCACCCACGTTACGGCTGCTCCGTCCTGTACCTTCCAGACCGCGCTGTCACGGACGTGGCTGGTCAACACATATGGATGGAGAATTTCCAGCGTCAAATGCGGGTCTTCGATTGTCCAAAGCGGATTGCCCGAATCCAGGCAAACGCCCACATACTGCGGTCCTGCCTTCTCGATCAGACTCTTCAGTTCCCGAGCCTGCATATCGCCCGCGTGATTCTCGATTGCGATCTTTATGCCTTCGTCTAATGCCCTGGATCGCACATTGCGCAGAACCTGCGCGACCTCATCGATGCGTGCCTCGATCTCTCCGTTTTTCCGGTCATCCGCGCTTCCTAAAACCGCTCGCACAATCGGCGACCCAATCGTCTTGGCAGCAGCGATCATCTTTGTCAATTGCTGCTCAGCAGACCCAAGTGCGGGATTGAACATCTTCGAGCCCGGGCAGATAGAAGTCATCCCGATCTCGATCTGAAGGCCTCGCTCAGCCGCATGCTGCCGGATTGCAATTAGATTGTCCGGTTCGAGACTGCCCAGAAATCTGACCTCCGAGAAGTGCACCACCTGCACTTGGCGTTCCGCACAGTAATCCAGATACTGCAATGGCGTCCACTTCTGTGACCGCAGGCTGAAAAGATCGATTCCCAACTTCACGTTCGAGGTCGATTTCGACAAAGCCGTGATGGGAATCGCCGCCAGCGCAGCAAATTCTCGGCGATTCATTTATCACCTGAATCGTAACAACAGCCCAATGCTATTCGCCCTTCCGCAAGCCTTCCAAATTGATCCCTTAAAGCCGCGCACTTCTGATACAAGTAACTTCTCTCAAGCCCCAAATTCCCGAGTTCCATCAAGTCGGAGCCCCGCTTCATTGGTCCGCATAGCTCTTTACGAGCCTGTATAAAAAAGTTCGCCCCTCGTAAACGGATTTGACCCGGATGCGCTCATTCAAGCCGTGAATGTTTCCGAGATCGGCCTCCTGGAACATCCCGGAAATGCCATAGGTGGGAATGCCAGCCGGATTTAGAAATTGCGCATCTGTCGCACCGGGTTCGAGGACCGGTACAACAGGAACGCCGGGCCACATCTCATCTGCCAGTTTCTCGATCGGCTTCAGTATCGCCGGAGTCAAAGGGGCCGGCTCGGCGATGGGGCCCCGGACTTCCGGAATTGAGACCGCGACCGCTGGGTCGTCAGCCAATTTGATGAGCTGATTGAGGATAGCCTCGCGCGGTACGCCCGGGAAAATACGGCAATTGATGTTCGCCCGCGCGCGCTGTGGCAATGCATTAGTTGCGTGGCCCGCAGAAAGCATCGTCGCCACACACGTGGTCCTCAACATCGCGTGCCAACTCCTGTCTTTATCGAGCACCGCCACGGCCGCGGCATCGTTCGGGTTCGCAACAACACGCACCATGGCGTCTCCTGCTTCGCCTCTTACAATCTTTGACATGCCTCTCAGATAAGCTCGATTGGCATCATCCAGCTGCACAGGAAATTCATAGCGGCTTACCTTATCGACCGCTCGCACTAGATGGTAGATGGCATTATCCGGTACTGGACGCGAGCTATGGCCGCCCGGGTTGGTCGCCTCAAACACAAAGTTCTGAGAAGTCTTCTCGGCGGCCAGGATATGCAACGCTACTCGGTGGCCTTGCGCATCGAGGTCGCCGCCTGCGCCTTCCGTGAGGGCGAACTCGGCATCGATTGCCTCACGCTCGTGCTTCGTTAGCCAGTTTGCTCCATTCACCGCGCTGTTCGTCTCTTCCCCGCAGGTCAAAGCCAACTTGATAGATCGCTTCGGCTGATATCGCTCTTCTCGGAAACGCACCAGATTGTCAACCCAGATCGCCGACTGAGCTTTCATGTCATTCACGCCGCGAGCATAGAAGTAGCCGTTCTCTTCAACAAGCCTGAAGGGGTCGCGCGTCCAATCCTCTCGTTTGGCCTCGACTACATCGACGTGTCCGAGCAGGAGAATCGCTTTGGCTGCCGAGTCAGCACCGTGGAGCACGGCCAGCAGGCCGCCTTCTTTCGGATGTTCATCGGGAACAAAGACGCGCACATCTCCATCCAGATACCCGGCAGCTTTCAGTCGAGCTGCCATCCGGGTCGCGGCGAGCGTACAGTCGCCAGCAGACAGCGTCGTGTTGGTCTCAACCAGTTCTCGATAAGTCGCGCGAAAGCGTTCGAGTCCCGCGTCCTTGGATTGAGCACGACCTGTTTCGCTGAAACCGACGATCGAAAATGCGAGGACTACGATTGCACAGTTAATTTGTTTCACGCTGGTTCAACGGTCTCGTGAGTAACGGATCTCGTTATTGTAATCGCCACCCGTCGTGCTGTTCTGCCGCCGAACACAGTGCAAGCCCATCCACTCGCAGATAGCATGGAAGGAGTGCCGGACTTCCGAAACATGAAAACGTGGACGGACCGTTTAGGCCACTCCAGGCTCCGCTCCTTCACCGATGGAGAGGGGCATTTCTGGCTTGAGCAGAACAGCGCTAAAAACTCGAAATGGGCGAAGCTGGCAAGAGAAGGCCATGATGTCGCATGGGAATTTGAGGCTCCGGGCGGCCAGTACTCTGGTCGGATATTCATCGACGGTGAAGTCTACACCATGTCCGAGGCTACAAAGAAGTACCTGGCCGGTGGGACGATCAGCGAGGCTTAGACACGCGTCAGACCGCGAAACGGCAGCCCAAGGGAGCCGTCTAACTGGTTGGCCAGGAAGCCCGGCCCCGGGGAGATGAAACGGAATGAGCAAGATGAACGAAGAAGAACGCGATGAGATCAGCAGCAGCGATTTTGCATTCCCGAAAGAGCGGAAAGAACCATTGAAGGATGCAGCCCACGTTCGCAATGCCATCGCACGATTTAATCAAGTGCAAGGCGTCACGGACCAGGAACGCGACGAGGCCTGGAAGCGCATCAAACATGCGGCTTCGAAGTTCAAAGTTGAAATGAATGAATCCAGTTGGCGAGAATTGTCTCACTCGGGCAAAAAATAGCAGTGAGGCGGCAAAAGCCCTAAAGAGCCTTCTTTCAACTATTAGCGAGCTGCTGGTTTGGGCGGCGGAACGTAATCTACGAGTTCGTCGACCGGCCGTTTTGCTGCCCAGGCAATGCCGCGCAACAGTGTGCGCTCGACCTGATAGTTCGAGAAGTTTGAGTAGATGTGGCCTTGCATCCAGACGAAAGCACGCGCGGGCTGACCATTGCTCAAGCTGTGCTCATAAGTCCAAATTTGTGGAACGACCTCGCCCGCGTGTCCGGCGGCGCTGCGAGTGCCCGGGATCGCTGCAGTCGCAAGGACATGGATATTCGGATCCTTCGCCCAGGTCATATTGAAAAACGCTTCGTCTAGCAGCGTGACGTCGCTGAAATCCTTCATGATCGGGCTCGAATGATCGACCAGGCTGTAGTGAATCGGCGCGTCTAACGTGTAGTTGATCTCACCATGTCTCTTGGCGCCGCCGAGCAAAGTAGCCAGGTAGGCGGGGTCTGGCCCGCATAGGGAATCGTGCATGCTCACGATTCCGCCCCCTCGCCGTACGTACTCCTCAATCACGGGCTTCTCTGCATCGATCTGATATCCCACGTCACCCTTGTAAATCACCAGTACGTCCGTGTGCTCCAGCTCAGCACTGCTTGGCGGATGTAGAGAGCCGTCGACAACAGCTCCATGCTCGGTCAGGAGCTTGCTCCAGTCTGCCAAGAACTGGGGGTAATCGTGCTGGCCCAGCATGTGCGATTTAAGCCCCGCCCAGATGTAGATATGCATTCCATTTGGGTTTTGACCCGGCGGCTTTGGTGCTTGCGGCCGAATTGGCGCTGATAGGAAAACTGCAAAGGCACCGACATAGATAGCCCGTACGAAGTGTCTCATCCGAGACGATTGAACCACAGCCAAAGAGAGAAACCGCAAGTCCAGACTACAATTTGGAGCGAAGTCGGACCATGGCCAGTGCCAGCGCGCTAATCATTAGGCCGTAACTGGCTGGTTCGGGTGTCACTATGCGTGTCGCGGAAAACTGAATGGGAAGTTCGGAGTGTTCGAATGCGCCGCCTGTTGACAGTGGCGTCGAGAAAAACTCGAGATATCCGGGCGTCGGTAAAAAACCCGCATAGAAAGGGTTTGAAAAGTTGCCGTCCGATGTGGCGAAGCCGAAGCCACTGCTTGTCATCTGAGGCCCGGGACCAGCGAAAACGAGGTTGTCGACAACGTACGGCTCGTTGCCTGGAATCGATGTACCGGTTTTCTGGAGACCCGTGATCGTAACTCCGTTTCGGATGCCTGTAATGCCTGTAATTAAATACCCGCCATCGCTGTTCGGTTTGTCTTGCGCCGTAAAAGTTCCGCTCGCGGCAATTCCTGACCCCGAAAAATTCCAGTTCCAGGTCGTAGACGCGACGGCCGGGATCGTCGTAACCGCGACGGTTGCAAAAACTAAGAGAGCAAACCGAAACAAGACTCGGCGAATCGCGAAGGGGACTGAAGGCATGCCAAAAAGCTTACCAAGCACACAGTAACGCCACCCGGCTTCTTTGATAAAAATAGAGAACCTTGTTCAACCACGAAATTACTCGACGGAAGCTCCTCGGAACCATTGCCGCAAGCCCGCTGCTCTTGAAAGCGGAGGATCCAAACGACTGGACCGAGCTGTTCAACGGCCACAGTCTAGAAGGATGGCGTCCGAGTGAGAATAAGGGATCCTGGACGGTTCGCGATGGTCTACTCACCGCGAACGGACCGCGATCTCACCTGTTCTACGTTGGTCCGCTTCGCAACGCCGGCTTCCGCAACTTCGATCTCGAGGTCGAACTAACGACCCAGCCCGATTGCAACTCCGGTGTTTACTTTCACACGGCCTACCAGGAAACCGGTTTTCCCGAGAAAGGCTTCGAGGTCCAGGTCAACAACACAGCCCGCGGCGAGGGTGGCTACCTGGAACGCAAAAAAACAGGATCGCTCTACGGCTTGCGAAATATGTACAAGCAGCTGGTTCCGGACGAGCGGCCGTTTCGTATGCGGATCGCAGTACGCGGAAAGAACGTTCAGATTCGCCTCAATGGAGAGCTGCTGGTGGACTACGTTGAACCAACGCCGCCGGTGATTCCAACAGGCGGTGAGAAATTTCGCTTCCTCGACCGCGGCACATTCGCGCTGCAATGTCATAACGATGGCTCCCGCGTGACTTTTCGCAGTGTACGAGTGCGTCCACTCCCTGATAACCTCCCGGCGTATGTGGGGCCTCCGCCTGTTGTCGACGAAACCTATCGGCGCATCATTAACATTGGGCGCCATAATCTGCCGATCGTAGATTTTCACGTGTATCTGAGAAGCGGTCTTTCACTCGAAGACGCGTTGCGCAAGTCACGTCGCGATGGCATTCAGTATGGAATTACCGCGGATGCAGCGAATCTCGCCACCCCCCAAAGCGTGGCAAATTGGCTCGCACCAATGAAAGGAAAGCCCGCCTTCTCTGCACTCGCGACCCGCCGGCCGGATTGGACAGGCAAAATGTCGCGAGAGCAGGCGAATGAATTCGACTACGTGATAGCAGAGTGCAGTCCCGCATCGCCGCTCGATACTATCGTTCAGCGATTAACTCGGGAGCCGATCGATATCTTGAGCTATCGGGGAGATTTGCCGCCCACTGTTGCCGCCCCGCTGATTAACGCTCTTGTCCGTAACAACGTGGCCATGGAGCTGAACACCATCGCTCAGTCGCCAAACGAGCAGTTCATTCTGCAGGCAAAGGAAGCAGGTTGTAAATTTGCCTTCGGTACAGGCAATGCGACCGCCTCGGAGTTGAAGCGTTGTGAGTACGGGCTCGAGATGGTAGAAAAATGCAAGCTCGACTGGAAGAACTTTTTTGTTCCGGGGAGTTGGGTGCCGAAAGCGGTGGAACGTCGTTGGCCCTCACAGCTGTCCTGATGGACCGTCGCGGAGCGTGCCGGAACCCGTTGTGGCGCGGCAGACTCGCCGCACTGGATCGCTAATCGCATTTCACCGGCACTAGCAATCCAGTCGTATCCAGGCGGGCGCATGATCGCTCGCGTTTACCTCGCCGCGCACCCCACGATCGACTCCCGCATCACGCAGTTGCTCTGATATCTGCGGTGAGAGCAGGAAGTGATCGAGCCGCATGCCTTTATCGGCCGGCCACCGCTCGCGTTTGTAATCCCAAAACGTCCAGAGCGGCCCTTCCGGATGCACCTCCCGCAAAGCATCCGTCCAACCCTGTGCGAGCAGTCGCGCGTAAGCCCGGCGGCTTGCCGGTTGAATGAGCGCGTTGTTATCCAAAGACCGCGTCGGATAGATATCCTGTTCCGTCGGTACCACGTTGTAGTCGCCGGCCAGAACCACAGGCACACCTGCCTCGAGAAGATCCGCTGCGTGCGCCTCCAGCCGCTCAAACCAGGCCAGCTTATATTCGAATTTGGGACCCGGCTGCGGATTGCCATTCGGGAGATAGATAGAAGCGACTAAGATGCCGCCCACCGCCGCCTCTATGTAGCGCGCCTGTCGGTCGGTCGCGTCGCCAGGCAAGCTGGCACGAGTCAGAATCGGTTCCTGTCCTCGCGCGAGGATCGCGACGCCGTTCCAGGAACGTTCACCTTCCCAGACGGCTTCGTACCCAGCCGCCTGCAGGGCGGAGATGGGAAAGCTTCGCTGCTCAGCCTTAAGCTCCTGCAGGCAAACCACGTCCGGCTCGGCTTGTGTCAGCCACGCTAAGAGATTCGCCAGTCGTTTATTGATGTTGTTGATGTTGAAAGTAGCGATCTTCACGGATCGGGCCACCGACTAAAATAAAAGGATTCGAAGAACGATTGAGTTTCGCACCGCCGTCTACACCTTGCTGACGTTACTCACGAGCATGTGTCTGACGGTTATGGTCATGGAATGGTGGAACCGGGACCGGTTGCTCGTCGAGTCCGTTGTGTCTGGACCCGGCGTGACAACCACCTCTGCGCAGTCAAAGGTCTCTCGGGCAACGGCTTCCAACCCTGCGCAGCAGCCGGCATCAGCTACCCTCCCGCCTGAGGACGATACGTCATCAGTCGATTTACCGAAGCTGGTGAAGCGAGTCGCACCCCAGTACACAGCCGACGCTCTCTCGAGAAAGGTGGAAGGCACGGTTGGATTGAGCTTCTTCGTCATGCCAAGCGGCTATGTTCGCACGATTCGGGTGATTCATCCCCTTGACCCGGGCCTGGACCATAGCGCCATCGAAGCGGTCTCTCACTGGCACTACACTCCGGCGCTCGTAGACGGGCATCCAGCCACGGTTCAAATCACCGCAGACATCGATTTCCATCTTCCTTGACGGCCGGACCGGCCGCCGCATTCAAGGTTAAAGGCGCTATGACCATGTCCGAAAACCGCTAGTCTGATTGCTCCGCCGTTGGGAGAATGTCCGTATGGAATTACCGGATCGCGCCACCTGTTACCGCGCACTACAAAGCCGCGATCCACGCTTCGACGGTCTGTTGTTCGTGGGTGTCACTTCAACCGGCATCTACTGCCGCCCGGTTTGTCCTGCCCGCACCCCAAAGTTTGAGAACTGCCGGTTCTTTGGTTCAGCCGCTGCGGCTCAAGAGGCAAAGTTTCGCCCCTGCTTGCGCTGTCGCCCGGAAACCGCGCCCGATCTGGCTTCCTGGCGAGGAACGTCCAACACGGTCTCTCGCGCGCTTGCTCTCATTGCCGATGGTGCACTCGCTGGCGATGGCGCCGGGGTCGAACTGCTCGCCGGTCGCCTCGGTGTCGGCGCGCGTCACCTTCGGCGGTTGTTCATCCAGCACCTGGGCGCCTCCCCTATCGCCGTCGCACAGACCCGGCGCATTCTCTTTGCCAAGCAACTGATCCACGAGACAAGAATGTCCATGACCGAAATTGCTTCCGCAGCCGGCTTCAGCAGCATTCGGCGATTTAACGAGACCTTTCGTACCCTTTTCAGGCGGCCTCCCAGCGCCCTGCGCCGCAGCGCATCATCAACCTCCTCGAATGCTGAGACCGGAGTCACGCTGCACCTTCGGTATCGGCCTCCGTACGACTGGGATGCGATGCTTCAATTCCTGCAGGCCCGCGCAGTACCCGGCGTGGAGCTCGTAGAGAACGGCAGCTATTTGCGGACAGTCGCTCTCGATGGCTGTACTGGAACCGTTAAGGTGGCGCATTTGCCGAATCGGCAGAGCTTGGCCGTCACGATTCGCTTTCCGCGGGTTCAATCTCTGCCGGCGATTGTCAGCCGCGTTCGGCGCGCCTTCGATCTCGGTGCCGACATCGAAACCATCAATGCTCACTTGTCGCTCGATCGGCGTCTCGCATCCTTCGTAGCCCAGCGTCCTGGATTGCGCGCTCCCGGCGGCTGGGATGGCTTCGAGTTAGCTGTGAAGGCTATCTTGGGCCAGCAAGTCAGTGTTGCCGCCGCGCGACGTCTGGCGGAACAGCTCGTTGCCAACCATGGCGAACGCGTCTCAAGTGAGATGGCGGACCAACCGCGCTTAACCCACGTTTTCCCCGAAGCCCTCCGGCTGGCCCAGGCCGATTCAATCAACGTCGGCATGCCTGCCGCACGCCGCTTGGCCTTGCACGAACTCGCGGCCGCTGCCGCCGCAGATCTTAATCTGTTCCGCTCTTTCAGAAGCACCGAAGATACAATCATTCGGTTGCGCCAGATCCGTGGAGTGGGCGAGTGGACCGCGCAGTACATCGCACTTCGCGCTTTACGCAACACCGACGCGTTCCCTGCCGGCGACCTTGCTCTGCTTCGTGGGGCGGAAGTGGTCGACGGAACAAGACCGAGCGTGCCCCATCTCTTGCGGCGTTCGGAGTCGTGGCGGCCATGGCGCGCTTATGCAGCTCAGCATCTTTGGGCCGCGGGCGCACCGGACCATCAGCCAGCAAGGACCATTCATGTCTGAAGTCTTGAACTTTTTTCTCGATCGGATCCAAACGCCGATCAGCGAGTTGCTGCTAGTTGTCGACAAAGCCGGCAACGCGCGCGCAATCGATTGGACCGAGCATGAATCGCGCATGTTGCGGCTTCTAAGTCTGCACTACGGCAAGCACGAGTTCAAACTCGAACCGGCTCACAACCCGGGTGGCTTGCGAAACGCAATGGAAAGCTACTTTGAAGGCGACGTCCATGCCATCGCCAACATTCCGGTACAAACGGCGGGTACACCTTTCCAGCGCTGCGTCTGGCACGCACTCCGTAGCATTCCGATTGGGAGCGCCGTCTCATACGCAAAGCTTGCCGAGCAGATTGCTCGCCCCAAAGCAGTAAGAGCCGTCGGTCTTGCCAACGGGGTTAATCCGATTGGGATTGTGGTGCCCTGCCATCGCGTCATCGGATCGAACGGATCTCTCACGGGCTATGGCGGAGGGTTGGAGCGCAAGCGTTGGCTCTTGGATCACGAGGGAGAGCACGTCAGAACAGCGTCTCTTCAGAAGCACGCGTGCTCGCCGCTCGCGCATTCAGAAACCTAACTGCTCAAAATCGCGGGGCGCCGGGTGTGCCAGTCTGTCGTTTGCTGGTATGCATATGCCACAGATAGCACCACCGGCTCGCCAAACGCCGGACCAACAATCTGCAGCCCAATCGGCAAACCGTCTTTCGAAAGTCCGCACGGCACAGTCATGGCCGGAGTACCAAAATGATTAAACGAGCTGGTATTGCTCGGCGGCCGCTTATGCGTCTCATTGACGGTCTCGCTGATCAGTGGCGCCGGTTCTCGCATCGTTGGCAGCAGCAACACATCCACCTGCTCGAACGTATGCCGAATATCGCGGCGGCACTCACGAACTCGCTTCAACGTCTCCACATAGGGAACCGTCTGAACTTTCTTCAGCTCGTTCATCTGGCGCTGTGACCACGGGTGGTAGAGCTCCGGATGCGCGTCAAAATAGGGCTTCTGATAATGGTAAAGCTCCACGTCATACGTTCCATCGTGCACCGCACGCAGGCGTGGCAGAGTGACATCGCGAACCTCACGTACGCTGCCCCGCAGATGTCGAATGGCGATCTCTACGGCCGCGGCCACGTCCGGATGCAATTGCTCGAAGAAGTAATCTCGTGGCACCCCTACTCGCAAGTTGGCGATCGGAGCATGCAGCGCCGGCGGGTAGTCCGGAACCGGCTGCATCGCCGTAATCGCATCGGCCGGATCGTAACCGGCTAGTACCTGCAGCATTGCCGCTGCGTCCTCCACTCTCCGGACGATCGGCCCGATCGTGTCCATCGAATAGGCTGACGGGACAACACCTCTTGTACTCACCCTTCCGTACGAAGTCTTAAATCCAACAACGCCGCAAAACGCCCCTGGTATGCGAACCGAGCCGCCATCATCGCTCCCGACCGATGCGAAACACATCCCCGTAGAAACGGCCGCCGCTGAACCGGCCGACGAGCCACCCGTGATCCGCCCCGTGTTCCACGGATTGTGAACGGGCCCGAAACAGCCGGTGGTGCCGGTTCCCTCAAACGCCATCTCATCCAGATTTAGCTTGCCCAGAAAGATAACGCCCGCGGCTTTCAATCTTCGCGTCACCTCGGCATCGGCTTTCGGCACCCGGTCGCGAAAAACGTTGGCTGAGGCAGTGGTCCGCACACCTTGCGTGTCGATGTTGTCCTTCAGCGCAATCGGTATCCCATGTAGGAAACTGCTGATGTTTCCTGCCGCGCGTTGCCGGTCGCATTCCCGCGCCCCCGCCAGAGCGCCTTCTTCCTGCAGCGTGATCACTGCATTTAGTTGCGGCTCGAGTTTGTGGATCCGAGCCAGGCAGAGCTTGGTCAGCTCCTCGGACGAGACTTTGCGCTTCTGCAGCCCATCTGCCGCTTGCACAAGCGACCACTCAAGCGGATCATTCGAAATACTCGTGTTCGCCGATTTCGCTGCTTGTGCCGCGGCCAAGGCAGCGCCCCCGAGCCAGCTGCGTCTCGTCACACCATCAAAATTCATAGCGCCCTGCGAACTGGAACACACGGGGACTGTTCAAAGTGCCGTTGTATTTTCCGAATGAGACCGAGTTGCTCATGCTCAGCGAGAGTTGATTTACATCAAATCGAACAGTGTTTGTCAGATTGAAAGCTTCGGCCCGAATCTGGATGCTGTGGTGCTCATTGTACGGCATGGCGAACCGTTTCGAGAGCGCGGCGTCGATGGTGAAAAACCCGTCCCCGCGGATCACGTTGCGGCTTCCGGTCTGGCCCGGATAAGTGAGATCGAATGCGGAGAACGCGGCAGTCGGATCCGGAAAGACATTAGGTCCCCCGCTCACACTGTTCTTGGTCGTTCCTTGCGCAAAAGGTCCGACGGGAGTTGCAAACCCCGAGTAATTCCAGTTTGTCGGCCAGTATCCGCCATTGCTGACACCAATCGGAAGACCGGACGATTGCCGCCAAATGCTGCTCAGCTGCCATCCGCCGATGATCGCGTTCGTAAAGGAATTCACATGGCCGCCTAACAGGCGTCCGCGCCCGAAAGGCAGCTGCGCCACGGCGAAAGCACTCACCATATTGCGCACGTCGTAATCGCAAACTGCGCGCATCTGGCTGGGGTTCCACGGATTCTGAATCAGGTCGGCATTCGATCCGTCCGACTCGCGCGTAGATCCTAGATCGATGCACTTCGAGAGCGTGTAATTCACGTCAAACTGCACTCCACTGGTAAATCGCTTGCGCAGCGTTAGTTCGAACGCATGGTAGTTGCCGCTGCCAATCGAGCGCAAGGCGGTAAGCGCTACGTATTGGGCGTTGTACAACGCATTCGGGCCATAGATGCTGCAAGGTGAGCAGTTACTCGCGCTGGCGTCGATCACTTGAAGCGCAGTCGTATCGCTTGCCGGGTTCTGCGACCACACATTCTGGTATATGTTTTGGGTTGCGCTCAGACCGCCTCCGGCGTAACCCGGGAAAAGATTCTGAAAGAACGGAATCGGCTGTACACCTCCCACGTTCGCATTCGCTCGGACGTATTGTTGCATCGCCGTCGCCGCTTGGAAATAGGTTTGGCCGGACTTCGGGTCAACCAGGTTGGTGTACATACCTACGTCGTCGCCAATAAGGGAGCGTCTGGAAAGCCGCCCGACATATGAAGTCTCGATGTGAAAGCCGTGCTCCAGATCCCGCCCGATACTGAAGTTCATATTCATCGTATAGGGACTTTTGATCTTGCTGTCTACGCCCGTTGTTGCGGCATAAGCATCGGGCGCCACTTGGGGAAAGCCGCCGGGGGGTGCGGCAGGCAGAACTCCGGCCGGAATCGTGCTCGTGTTCACAAATCGCTGCACTGTTTGGTACGTCTGCGTACCGGGATTCTGCAGCGTAGACGAAAATCCGAGCGAGGTCGCATCGGCTTGGCGGATCAAGCTCTGGCCAAAGGCATCGTAGTACATGCCGAAGCCACCCCGGATGGCCGTTTTCCCGGGTCCCCCCAATAAACGCTGCGTCCAGCCCGAAGTCGATTGAGGCGAATAAGCAAAACTGACTCGTGGCGCAACATTGTGCTGCATTGGATAAAGCGAGTGCCCGCCAGGCGAATTTGCCAGTTGGAAGCTCAACGGAGTAACCAGCGATTGCGGCAGTCCCGCCTCTGCTAATCCGCCGCGCTGGTTCACCCAGTCTCCAAGAGGGATGTTGGTGGAAGTCTGATATCCGTTGACCTCATAAAGTGCTGGATACAGATTGACGCGCAGACCCGCCGAGACCGTCAGCCCGCGGCTTACTTTCCAGCTGTCCTGTACAAAAAGCTCGTACTCGTTGTCGGCAAAGTCACGATGGATGCCTTGACCTTGCGGCAGTAAGTTGCCTTGTTTGTCGTAGTTGTAATTCGCCGTCCCTTGCGACACGAGTCCGAGCAAATTCACCATCTGATCGGTATACGAGCTGAGCGTGCTCGGGCTAACGTCCGGCTGAAGCAAATAGCGCGCGTTGTCGAGGAACCACCCCGGCGTCATGGCGGCCCCACTGTACGAGTTGCCGAAAGAGTTGCGCCGCGTCCGTGCAAATCGCAGTGAGCCGCCCGCCAGGATCGTGTGCGCCCCGCGAGTCCACGTTAGGTTTTCTTCAATGTCGTGCACCGGTACGATCGCGGTCAAAGGAGTGGTCGAAGCGATCGGATTATCAAGTGCCGTAAAGGAAACGATCGGTGCTGTCTGCACCCCGGTCTCGTCATAGGATTGCCGCGTAAATCCATATCGAAGGCTGTTCACCAGAGTCGGCGCGATGATCCAGGTATAGCCGAGTGCAATGCCTTTGTCGTTCTCGAGGTGCAAAATCGAATCCGACTGTCCAGGAAACTGCGGCACGCCGTTGGTCGTCGTCGACGAAGGCACGAAATGGTCATTCTGCATCTGGCCGCGCCAGAACAAAACGTGTTTGCCGTTTGTGTCTATCTGGTAATCCATCCGCGCGATATACGTGTTGTAACTGAGCGGCACCGGACTGTTGAAACGATAGCCAGCCGTGTTGATGCCGTCGCCTACCGTGTTGTCGTTCGGGGTCGGATAGGACTGCAGCACCTTGAGAACGCCGGGGCTTTCACCTATATGCTGAGGGTCGATGGCGCGAATCTGGTCGGGATTTAACTGCACCAGCGAGCCATCCGTGCTCTGGTAATTGAAAATGCCTTGGCGGAACTGCATATTGGGAACCACACGCACGGCGGTCGCCTGGCTGGCATCTCGCCGGCCTTCGTAGTTAACGAAATAGAAGAGCCTGTTCTTCTTGATCGGACCGCCCAGCGATGCTCCAAAAACATTGCGGATCAGGGTCTGGCGCGGCAAGCCATCCTGGTTATTGAAGAACGTGTTTGCTGCCGTAAGTGTGTTGCGCGTGTATTCATAGAGAGAACCGTGAAGTGAGTTGGTTCCCGATTTTGTGATCAACGCCACTTGCGCGCCCGAGCTGCGTCCCACATCCGCGCCGCCATTGGTAGTTGTTGTACGGAACTCCTGCACCGAATCGAGCGTCGCTCGAAGAACACTGGTGAAGGCGCTGCGATACTGCTGGTCGTTCACGTCCACGCCGTCCAGCGTCACATTACCCTGGTCGCTCTTACCGCCATTCACAGCGCCGCTTCGGTAGTCGTCTCGTGTGCTCGGATCTCCGAAGTACGTCACTCCGGGCTGAATGGAAAGAAGTCCAACCACGTTTCTTGCGTCGAATGGAAGTTCGATAATAGGCCGCGTCCCAATGGCGTTTCCAAGCGATGCGTCCTGCGTGTTGACTTGGGTCGTCTCCGCGCTCACTGCCACGTGCTGCTGAACCGTCCCCACTTGAAACCGGATGTCCACCGTGGATGGGGTGTTCACCAGCACATGCACGTCTCGCACCAGCTCCTCTGCGAAGCCCGACGCAGCTGCCGTCATTTGATAGTTGCCCGGCTGCAGTTGCGCGATGGAATACCTTCCCTGTGAATCGGTCTTCGTCTCGCGTCGCAAGTTCGTCGCTGCATTCACCACCACAATGCTGGCGTTCGGAACAACCGCGCCCGATGGATCGGTAACCAATCCTGTCAGGTCTGAGATAGATTGGCCGAGTGTGATCGCCGCGGTCAAGGCGATCAGCAAAACGGCCGAGCGAAATGCTTTCATTGCAATGTCCTTTCGTTACTTGCTTCGGGGTCCTAACCTGTGCGGCGACTGTGCTTCCTTACAACTTCGAAAGTTGAGGAGCTGTCAGTCGGAACAAGGGCCGAATGCTCGCAACGGGGCGGCGCCACACCAATTGATAATCAACCAACCCGGAAAAGTGTGAAATTAGTGTACATCATGCGCGCACATTCCACGCCTCCGACACCCGGTCTCGTCGAAACCCGCGCTCAAGATCAATCCAGCATCTCCGCAGCAGTGAGCGCATATATCGCAGCGCATTGAGCGATATTGCGAATGGGAACAAACTCGTTGGGGCCATGCGAGACCGATAGCAACCCCGGACCATACGCGAATGCCGGAATGCCGCGAGCTGCATAGAATCGCGTTTCGAGCAGACCCGGACACAACTCGAAGACCGGTTCTTGACCGGTCACGCTGGCTATATGACGCGCCAGAGTCGCGCCCAGCGGATCTTGCGCCGGAGTCGCTGCCGCGGCTTCCTCTTGAATCATTTCGATTTCGAAACCTGCTAAAAGATCGAGCAAACGGCGCTTTTCTTCGGCAAAGTCTTCTTCTGGATTAATGCGGCGCTCGATGGTGAAAGAACAGAAATCGGGCGTTACGTTGAAGTTTGTACCGGCCATGGCCTCACCGCCGAGCATCAGAATAGACTTCCGCGCCGCCAAGGGAGCGATGTTGTACCGGGTCTCGCGAGCCTCTACCTCATTCTTGAGTTCCATCAGGCGCGCCATAACCGGAACCGAGCGCTCAAAGGCGTTGACGCCCTCAAACTGCCGCCCCACGTGAGCAGCCTTCCCTCGGAAGGTAGCTCGCAGCGTAATCGCCCCGCGATTCGCGTTCCAGATCACAGCACCCGTAGGCTCCGGCGTTAGCATGCCGATGGCATCCCTGCCAAGCAGACCGCGCGCCGCTAGCTCGCGCGACCCTCGCGCACCAGCAGTCTCTTCGTCAGGGACCAGCACGATGCCAATACGTCCACTCTTAAGAACCCCTTCGTCGCGTGCGGCGGCTGCCCCGTAAATCATCGCCGCCAGACCGCTCTTCATGTCCGATGAACCGCGCCCAAACAAATTACTCCCTTCTATTCGCGGCTCGAACTGATCGCGGCTCTGTGCCGGAACTACGTCGTAGTGACCGCTGAACCAAAGCGTGCGCCGTCCCGCTCCGGCCGACGCCATAACGCACAGACCCTCCCGCCCCACATCGTCGAACCCGAGCCTTCGCAATTCCTCCAGCAGCGTGCTCGCAGACTCCTCATAACAGTTTCCGGGCGGATTCTCTGACGGAATCGCGATCAGACGCCGGGCGAGCTCCAGCATCGCCGGTTCAGCAATTCGCGCGCACAGTGAGGAGCGAAACTCCCGGCTCTCGCGCATCACTCCCTCTCATGATCTTCGCGGATGTCCATCCGGCTGATTCGATCGCCCTGAAAAGAGTAGACATGCTGAACGAACTGATCAACCAAAACCTTTCCCGACAGGTCACGCACCACTTGATGAACGTGAACCACTACGGTTCCGTTCGGGTCTTCTTCGATTCTGACTGGTTCCACGTGCGGGTCTAGAACACCCCACTGGCGCGTCCAGTAGGCTCGGACCTCATCCTGTCCTAACGCCCGGCCACCCTCCATCGCGTTCGGCCAGTCAATGTCGCGAGTCATCAGCGACAGTACGGAATCGATGTCACGACCGTTGAATCCGGCGTAGGCCGCTCTAATCGAATCGCTCTTTAGCTTCTCCATGTGCTCACCTCTCACCATCATGGAAAATTGGGGAGCGCGTTGCAGCTCTGCCCTCCCACATGCAAATTTTCAGCGCGTCCAGCGCCCCGCAGGTTGACTTTCCCGTACCCTGCCCTTACCCTCACGAAATGGATCGCCGCCAGTTTTTCTCCGCCGCCGCTGGTCTCACCGCCGCCTTTCAAGCCGATGCCCTCATGCGTGCCCAGTCCGCCGTTTCGAACATCTCCGGCCGACCTGCCGACACCGTCGCCCGTGATGAAGACTTCTGGTTCAACGTCCGCCACGCGTTCACCGTCGACCGCAACATGGTCAACCTGAACAACGGCGGCGTCTCGCCCGCTCCCAAAATAGTCATGGATACCGAAATGCGCTATCTGGAAGTCGAGAACTTGAGCCCGTCCTACTACATGTGGAACGTCCTCGATCCCGGCATCGAGACCGTGCGGCGACGTCTGGCCGAGTCGTTCGGCTGCGATCCGGAGGAAATTGCCATTACGCGCAACGCCAGTGAAGCGCTCGAAACCGTGCAGCTTGGGATGGAGCTTAAGCGCGGGGATGAAGTCCTTACCACGAATCAGGACTACCCTCGCATGATTACCACTTGGCGGCAGCGCGAACGTCGCGACGGCATCGTTCTCAAACAAATCACGTTTCCCGTTCCACCGCCCAGCCTTGATTACCTCGCTTCGCGCATCGAAGAGAACATCACGCCGCGGACAAAAGTGATTCATATCTGTCACATCACTAACCGCACAGGCCAGATATTCCCCGTCAAAAAGATCTGTCAACTCGCGCGCGCGAAAGGCATCGAAGTCATCGTTGATGGCGCCCACGCCTTCGGCCAATTCCCTATCAAGCACGATGATCTTGATTGTGATTACTACGGCACCTCTCTTCACAAGTGGGTGCTCGCGCCGATCGGCACCGGTTTCCTCTACGTCCGCAAGAACAAGATCCCGTCTATCTGGCCCATGATGGCTGCTCCGCCTGAAATGAATGACAATATCCGCAAGTTTGAAGAAATCGGGACCCACCCCGCCTCCCAGCGCAACGCCATCACTGAGGCTTTGAATTTCAGCGAGAGCATTGGCCTCGAACGCAAGGCGGAACGGCTCCGCTACCTGCGCCGTCGCTGGTCCAACCCTCTTCGCCAGTTGCCCGGCGTCAGAATATTGAACAGCGATGATCCGGAGCAGTCTTGCGGCATCGGTTTCATCAGCATCGATGGCTTCGACGCTCCTAAACTGGCGGCTTATCTCTGGCAGAAATACCGCATCTGGACCGTCGGCGTCGTCACGCCCGGCGAGTACCAGGGCCTTCGCATTACACCCAACGTCTACACGACCCTTGAAGAGATTGACACGTTTACGGCCACCATGGCCAAAGTGATCAAACAGGGTTCTATCCCCGCCGTTTGAATCTCGGGCTTGGCTTCATCCTCTCGCGCCGTCATTTGATTCGAGTCCCTCAACTGGAGCAGCGATTCGTGAGCACCCTTCCCAAAACACTGCCGGCCTGCCGTTACACGGACCCCGAGCTCTTCCGCCGCGAGATCGACGCTTTTTTCTTTGAAGATTGGATCTGCGCCGGGCGTGCCGAGACCATCCCCCATCCCGGCGATTATTTCTTACGCGAGGTCATCAATGAGAGCATCATTCTCGTTCGCAGTGACACCGGTTCCGTCGAAGCTTTCTACAATACCTGCCGTCATCGTGGCACGCGGTTGTGCTCCGCTTCAGAGGGCAATTTCGGGAGAAGAATTCAATGCCCCTATCACGGCTGGACTTACGGGCTCGACGGCCGGCTCCTCGGCGCTCCCCATATGGATTCCGTCGCCTTCGAACGCGCTGATTACCCGCTGCAAAAACTCCACACGGCTATCTGGGACGGCCACATTTTCGTCAGTGCGCGTGCGGAACCCGAGCCGCTCCTAACGCAACTCGGCGCTTTACCGGCCCGTTTCGCCCCCTGGCGCATGGCCGAACTGCGGCTGCATCAACGAATCCGGTACGATGTGCGGGCAAACTGGAAACTGATCATCGCCAATTACAACGAGTGCCTGCATTGCCCGGTTCTGCATCCCGCTCTTAACCAGCTCACCAATTACCTAGGCTCCGATAACCAAGCACCCCAGCCAACTTACATCGGCGGTTCAATGGGTTTCCGCGGAGGGGCTGAAACGATGAGCATGGATGGTAAACGGCGGCGCGACTACTTGCCGGGATTGAGTGAGAACGATCGCAAGCAAGTCTGTTACTACGTCGTTTACCCCAACCTGCTGCTAAGTCTTCATCCGGATTACATGATGGTCCACACCCTTTGGCCGCGCGCTATCGATCGCACCGAAATTGTTTGCGAGTGGTACTTTCATCCCGCCGAACTTGCTAAACCCGATTTCATCGCCCGTGATGCCATCGAATTTTGGGACCTGACGAATCGCGAGGATTGGCACATCGTTGAGCTTTCGCAAGCTGGCATTCAGTCACGCGCCTATACTCCCGGTCCCTATTCTGCTCGCGAGGAGTTGCTTTACGCCTTCGATCGCACCGTCCTTGAGCGGGTACCCGCCTCGGATGTCGAGCGAACCACTTCCGCCCGCGCCGATCTTGCATGAGCAGCGGTCTCGATGGCGGCGAGAAGCGCACTGCGAAACTACGCCGCGAACTGCGGCTTAGAGATCTTGTTCTCTTCGATGTCTGTGCCGTCATTAGTCTGAGGTGGGTGGCGGCTGCCGCGCATGCTGGGTCCGGTTCACTGCTCTTATGGATCTTTGCTGCAGCCTTCTTCTTTTTGCCTTCAGCCACGACCATCGCGAGCCTCTCCCGGCAGTTCCCGGAAGAAGGCGGTCTATACATTTGGACAAAGCGTGCCTTTGGTGATGCGCACGCGTTCCTCTGTAGCTGGTTCTATTTCGTCTCTAACGTGCTCTACTTGCCGTCTCTTCTGTTGGCCGGGATTAGTATGGCGGCTCTCGCCTTCGGTGGGGTCGCGCAGCGCTTCGCGGAAAACCGCGCACTCGCCCTGCCGGCGACGATCCTCATCTTATGGGCCGTTTTCGCGGCAAATTTCTTCGGCATGAGAGTCGCCAAGTGGATCTCAGCATTCGGTGGCAGTTCAACTTTCATCCTCGGTGCCCTGATTGCCGTTCTGGCCGTCTCCGCGGCAGTCCGTTTCGGCAGTGTCACTCGGTTCACCTTGCTGCCCGTGGCAAATCTCAACACCCTGAACTTCTGGTCTCAGATAGCCTTCGCTTTCGTCGGACTCGAGTTGGCGCCCATCGTTAGCGCCGAGATTCGAAACCCACGCCGCGATGTCCCCCGGGCCGCGGTGATCAGCGGCACCATCTCAGCAGTGCTGTACATCGGCTTGACGGCGGCGCTTCTGGTCCTTCTCCGGCCCGAGGAGGTCAATCCGATGAACGGTCTGGCGCAGGCCGGAGTCGCCGGTTCTCAAGGGTTGGGCTTCCCGGCAGTGACCACTCTCCTCGCAATACTCATCGCTATTGCAGTGATCGGCCAATTGGATACCTGGATCGCCGGGAACACACGCTTACCCTACGCCATCGGACTCGACCGCTACTTGCCGCCCGGCTTCGGCCGCGTTCACCCGCGCTGGGGCACACCTTATGTCTCATTGCTCTCGCAGGGCGTCGCAGCAACACTCTTCCTTCTAATGGCTCAACTAGGCGAGACCGTCAAAGCGGCCTATCAAATCATGGTTGACATGATGTTGATTGTGACCTTCATCCCCTATGTCTACATCTTCTGCGCGGGATTCCGGTTTGCTAACCGCCCAGCAGCGCTGTCGGGACTCGCGGTCACACTCATCGCTATTGTGCTGGCGGCGCTCCCACCGCCCGATGTAGCTTCCGTTGCGGTATTTGAAACGAAGATCATCGGCGGAAGCCTCCTCTTCGCCGTTCTCGGCTGGATCCTGTTCAATCGATACCGGAAACTGCGACTCTTTCTGAATCCGAACAGCGGAACTCCAATCTAAGGAAGGCTCATTTGCCAGGAGCAGCCATCAGTGGACGATAAGACCATCAAATCCATCAGCAGCGCATCGTCAATCCGGCACTGGTTCGTACGCTCAGGTCACTGCTTGTGCGCTGGTGCGGGGCTGGCGCTCTTCGCGGCTCCCATTCCCTGGCTCGTCACAGCAGCTTCCACTCCCGGACCACAACAAGCTGTCACAGCCGTTCCCTCCTACCCTGACGGCCGTCCGGCAACGCGTATCCGCTTGGATGCAACAGCCGCAACCGCAATCATCAAGCACGGCCATGGCCCGAATCAGAGCGACTACCTGGGCGCCCGCGAGGCCATTTGTTTCCGATCCGGCGATACGTACTACCTGCACTACGATGGTGCCGGGCCCACTGGCTGGCGTGCTTGTCTCGCTGTGAGCCGCGATCTCAAGAATTGGGAACTGAAAGGTCCAGTGCTCGATCTGGGAGCGCCCGGCGACGACGATGCCGGTACGGCAAGTTCACCATGGACAGTATTCGACGGTAGTTGGTATCACATGTTCTATGTTGGTTGCCGGACCACCACCGCTCCACCCAATCGCATTCCCGCCGTTCCGTACTTTACGCTTGCCGCAAAAAGCCAGTCGCCTGAAGGGCCTTGGAAAAAGCAGCGAGGCTTGGTTCCTTTTCACACGGTTCCGGGCACCTATTACGCCGATACCGCCAGCCCTGGTCAAATTGTCAAACAGGGCAACACATACGTCATGTTCTTCAGCGCTGCGGCCTTCGCAAACGCACCGGGCAAACCGCTCAAGCGAACACTCGGTATAGCTCGCACTGAGAACCTCGATGCAGCGTGGAGAATCGACCGCGATCCAGTTCTTCCTCCCGAACAGCAGATCGAAAATTCAGCGCTCTACTTCGAACCCACGATCAACACTTGGTTTCTCTTCGCAAACCACATCGGGCTCGACAGCCAGGGCGAGTACACCGAGAGTATCTGGACCTATTGGTCCCGCGACTTGAACGCCTGGGATCCGGATCATCGCGCGGTCGTCCTGGATGAATCAAATTGCCACTGGTGCAAGCGGGCGATCGGCATGCCCTCTGTTGTCCAGCAGGGGAACCGTCTTGCTCTGTTTTACGACGCCTCGCCAACTGGTTCAGACAACAACATGGGACGTGATATCGGCCTCGCCTGGCTTCAGTTACCTTTGAGCGTGCCCAAGTCCTGAGTTGTGTTGCCTTCTTCGGCCCAACCAGTGACTGAAGGCAAGCCGCATCGCGGAACAGACATGCGGTCTACTAAAATCAGGGTGTCAGAATGCCGCAGGAACAAACCGCCCGCGTAACTCCTGAAGAGATCGTTGAGTTTGTTCTCCAGGAAATGGAGGCGGGGATCTGCCCAACTTACTACAGCAACGTAGTGCCGAGCGTTTACGACATTTATCTCCCTGCCGATGACCTCGAGAGGCTTCGTCCGCTGGCCCAGCGCATGCGCGAAGAAACTTCCCTCGCGCTCGGTGAAAAGCTTTCGATGTTGAACCGGGCCGCTGAACCAAAGCTGAGACTTCCGCTCGGAGCCAAGAACAAGCGCGTTAAGAAATACGAAACACTCGGCGATTGGGCCGTAGAATTTCACGAAAATACAGACGATGACGCCAGCGAGAACCCGCTCGTTATTCACTCCACCTTCCCGGCCAACGCGGAAGGGGAAGACCGGGCCGGTATGTTGACGGAGCGCGTCAGCAAACGGCGCAACGACGGCCAGACCCTCACTGCGGCAACACAGCGGACCCCCAATCTCGAGACTCGCGGAGCCGCCGGCATCGTTTACGCAAATCTCGCTTATGAGGATGAAACAGGCGCCCACAACTTCCAGATGACGAAAGATCTCCTCAAGATTGGTCGTGGATCGGCTGATCATTGGGTCGATCTGAAGCTAAAAGCCAAGAAGGATGTCTCGCGCGAGCACGTGCAAATTCGCCGTGACCCCTCCACAGGACAGATGTTCATCAAGGATCTGAGCACCCTTGGCACGACCGTCGATGGCCGCCGTCTGCCGCCCAGCATCCAGCGGGTCGATGGCGAAGAAGTGGACGCCAACCTGGAAACGCCGCTCTCGCCGAAAGCCCGCATCGGTCTTGCCGGAGTGCTTTCGATCGACTTCAAGGCGGTCAAACAGCGGTGACGGGTCTTCATTCCGCCCGCTATGTTTTTCTTATCTTGCTAATTGCGTTCGTTGCCTGCGCAGCTCTCTATCTCCGCAGAAAGGTTTGAGAGTGCCGCCGGCTCATGTGCGTCATTTCTCGGCGGGGGCGACCGACAAGGGCTTCGTTCGACCGGAGAACGAAGACCGAATCTACTGCGACGACGTCCGCGGCTTTTACCTGGTGGTCGATGGCATCGGCGGACACGAAGCAGGCGAGCAAGCGGCCGAGATAGCCGTCGGACGAATCCGGACACGCCTCGAGCGCCAGACAGATACGGTCGAGCAGCGTTTGCGTGAAGCCATCACACTAGCCAATAACGCGATTTTCGAGAGCGCCCAAGAAAAGCCGGAATGGAAAGGCATGTCGTGCGTACTGACCGTTGCGGTCCTCGATAACGGCAAAGTCACCGTAGGCCACGTCGGCGATTCACGCCTGTATACGATGAGGCGGCACTCCATCGAGAAGATCACGCGCGATCATTCGCCGGTCGGGGAGCGCGAAGACAATGGCGAGCTGACCGAGGCCGAAGCCATGCGGCACCCTCGGCGTAACGAGGTGTATCGCGACGTCGGCTCGGAGGCGCATCGCCCCGACGACGACGGATTCATTGATATCTTCACCTTCGATCTTCCACCCGACTCTGCTTTCCTGCTTTGCAGCGATGGCCTGAGTGATGCGATTTCATCGGAGCGGATCCTCGCGATCGTGGAGAGGAATGCTGGTGACCGCTGGGGCACGGTCAGGGCGCTGCTGGCCGCCGCCACAGAGATCGGCACCGATAATGTCTCGGCAGTTTTGGTCGAGGGTGAAGATTTCGCTGCCTCCTTCGGACGGCGCTCGATCGATACGCGAGAGAGCGGTGCCCTGACCTCCCCATTCGCCGCTGAGGACACGGGACGGTTGCCTGCTCTCGCTCCTGGCGCCGTTGATCCACCACGGCCCCCCTACTACAAAAGCGCGCTGGCGTACCTGCTCTACGGCGCGTTGCTCGGCGGCGCACTGGGGTTTTCCGCTCACTTGTTCCTGGCAAACAAAGCCGCCGCGAGAGCGTCCAAGGTGCTCACCGTGAGGCCCCCTGACACGATATCGGATGCACTCGCGAGGGCTCGCCCGGGCGACGTTGTTCATGTCGCCGCAGGCACATACGCCGAAGCCGTAATTCTAAAAGAGGGTGTGACGCTGGCCGCGCGGCCTGCCGGAAAGGCGATCATTCAGGGATCGGTCAGCGCACAGGGCCTGAAAGATGCTCGCCTCGAAGGTTTCCAGATTCGGGGAACTGACTTTGGCGTCCGCATCGTCAACAGCAACGTGCTGCTTGTGCTGGACGATATTGCGGACTCGCCAGGCGCTGGCATCGAGTTTACTGGCGATGCCCGCGGCGCCATGTTCGCATGTGACGTCCACGGCAACCGGGGCGCGGGCATCGTTGTGTCCGGCACCGCTGCGCCTACGATCCAGAACAACGTAATAGCCGAAAATGGCTTGCCACCCGATTCGCTCCGTCCGGGTATTCTCTTGCTCTCGAGCAACCATGTCCGAGTCGATCGCAACATCATTGCCGGCAATGGTGCGGAAGCTCTCTGGCTCGTTGTGCCGGACGAAACTCTCGTCGAGCAGAATTCATTCAGCTTCGCCGGCAAACTGGACGGGCGACCGAAATTCCGCATCGTTTCCTCGCAGAAAGGTCCGCCGTGAACGCCGGCGACCTCTACGGCCCGTACCGCATCATCCGTCTGATCGGACGCGGAGCCATGGGTGAAGTCTTCCTCGCCGAAGAGACGGAGACCAAGAGAGAACTCGCTCTCAAAATCGTCTACAAAGGGCCAGAGCCCGAAGATCAGGACATCATCGAGGCGGAACGCCTTGGAGCCGAACTTCAGAAACGGCTGAGCGGAGTCGATCGTCGCGTCGTGCAGGTCAACCAGCACGGTGATCTCGCAGGCGATCTCTTCATCGACATGGAATACATCCGCGGCGAAGATCTCTCAACCGTGATCGCCCGCGGTCCTTTGGATGTTCGCTTCTCGGCTCACGTGGCGCGCGAACTTTGCGAGATGCTCCAGAACCTGGCTGCTTTTACCACCACCATCGGCGAAAAGCGCTTCGCCGGTGTCATCCATGGAGACTTGAAGCCGCGGAACATACGCATTGACGGCCAGAATTACGTCAAGGTGCTCGATTTCGGCATCGCCAAAGCCCTTACTCACACCCGCAAATACACCGTCAATGTTTTTGCGAGCGCCGCCTACTGTTCGCCGGAACGGCTCGAGACACAGAACATGGATGTCCGCTCCGATCTCTGGTCGGTCGGCGTCCTGCTCTATCAGATGATTGCGAACCGGCTCCCGTTCGATGAACCCACCAAAGAACGCCTGGAGCGCCGCATCCGTTCCCCGCATCCGCCCCCGCCCCTGCCGGCTTCTTGTCCGGAGCCTTTGCGCCGGATCGCTTTCAAGATGTTGGCGCGTGATCCTGCTCAGCGGTATGCCACACCGCTAGAAGTCAGT
This sequence comes from Terriglobia bacterium, assembly GCA_963737005.1. Taxonomy (GTDB): domain Bacteria; phylum Acidobacteriota; class Terriglobia; order Bryobacterales; family Bryobacteraceae; genus Bog-105. Next base: position 266,248 of record CAVTRD010000003.1, read on the forward strand.
GAAGACATCGCGCGTTTTCAAAAAGGTCAACCTGTTTCGGCAGAACCACCGCGTGCTGCCGCAATGTTTGACAGCGATAAGACCGTGCGAACTGCGCCGCCAAGTCGGCCCGTAGTCGCAGCCGAACACACCCTCAGAACACCACGTGTAATCCCGCCAGCTGCTCCGCGGCCGCGTCGCAGTTACACCCTCGTCGGATGCCTCGCTGTCCTCGGGCTGATCCCGCTCTTGATCCTTTCCGTGTACATCCTCATGCAGGTAAATTTCTGGGATGCTGCACAAAAGCTCAAAACCGATCTGCAAGCGGAGCACGTCGTAAACCTCGATCAGGCCTGGAACCAATATCAAAATCTGAACAAGCGTTCGCATTTACCCGTCTTACTGTGGGGAGCCGAGCGCGCGCTCAGGAAGAGCCTGGTGGCTGCAGCCGACGAAACGATTTCCGAGTATCGCAACAGTGATGCGCCCGCGGTCTTCGAGCCGCAGTGGGTACAGGCGCGCAATAATCTATTGCGTGCTCTGGAGCTTTCGCCCAATGACAATAGCATTCACGGTCGCCTCCGTTTGTGCGAGGGACACATCGATCGGTTTGAAGCGAATAACGCTCGCGGTTCGGTCCGCCAGAAACGCTTGGATGCAGCGCTCGGTAAATTTGAGCAGGCGGCCACTCTCCTGAAACACTCGCCGGACCCATATCTCGGGTTAGCCAGCCTCTACGATTATCAACTCGACGATGTCGATAAGGCCGAAGATGCGTTGCAGAAAGCAGCCCATTACGGTCATCCCGCGGGCAAGCGCGAGACCGCCCAGCTCGCCGATGCTTACCGCCGTCGAGCGGAACGGATGTGGCGTCAGTCGCGCACAGTCAGCCATGAGCCGGACGTCGAGCGTAACTTTCTCGACCGCGCCAAACAAGACTACGCCCGTGCAGAAGATCTCTACCAACGGGCCGGATTGTTCGGAGACACGGCTCGTAATCGTCTTCAGGCAGTTCGCGGCGAGCAGCGCGTTGAGCAGCGCCTGTCTGAAATGCAAGGTGTCGCGACATCCCAATGAAGATCTCCCGGGCCGAACTGGAGGCGCGCTCGCAGCAGCGTGAAAAGGTTCACGGCCGCGCCCGCAGTGCCTCTCGGAATGCCGAACTGGTTTTCCTGATCGCTGCGTCACTGGTCGTTGCCGCCGGACTTAGCCTCGTCTATCTCGCCAAAACCCATGATCTGGCGAAGGAACAAAGCGCTACCCTCGATCTCAACGAGCTGGCCGGACCGCAACAACTGATCCCCCATCTCACGAGCATTGCAGCCCCTCCGGATCAGGACTACATCGCCAAGCGAGTTTATGAGCTGAAGCGGCACGGCGCGACGTTCACGAACGTCGGCGCGCTTGCCAGAATGCGCGTCACCGAATCGGAAATCTCCAGAGCTCGCGGCCTCGTCTCTTTGCCGCGGCGCCTAGCCGAAGCTCGAAACCGGCGTGCATTGCGGCCGGACGCTGAGCTGGTGCATTCTGCCTGGTCACGTTATCTGTCGCGCGGTCGGGAGCCAGCCAATGAACTGAGCGTGCCGTTGCTTGGTCCTCTGGAGTTCGCCGCCGTCAAACCGAATCTCCGCGTCCGCAATCCGGCCGATTTTCAAAGACAGTTCCTGATTTGGGGCGCAGTCTTTTTTGCCGCGTTTTACTTAGCGCACGCGTTCTGGAGGCTGCGTGGCTTCGCAGGCGACAACCTGATTCTCCCCCTTATCCAGGTCTTGTGCGGCATCGGTTTAATGCTGATGATCAGCCTGCGCGATCCACTGCGCGACACGCTGATGTTTACCGATTTCACCCAGGGTGTTATCGCCGGATGCGCCGCTCTGCTCCTCTTCAGCCTGCCCGATTATCAGCGGCAGTTCAGCCGCTTGAGCTATGTACCGCTGCTCGGCGCTCTTCTGCTCGCGGTAGCCCTCGGGTTGTTCGGAACCGGCCCCGGCGGCAGCGATGCCAAAGTCAATCTGTTCTTCTTTCAACCCGTCGAAATCATCCGGATCCTCATTGTCTTTTTCTTGGCCGGATACTTCGCCCAAAACTGGGATGCCCTCCGCTTCCTTAAGCAGCGCCAGAGTGGACCCAATCCCCGCCGATTCAATGTCCCGCGTCTCGATTATGTTTTGCCGGTAGCGGCAGCTGTCGCGGTCTCGATCGTTCTCTTTTTCTGGCTCGGCGATCTCGGGCCCGCGCTGGTCATCGGCTGCTTGTTCTTAAGCATGTACAGCATCGCGCGGAATCGGGTGCTCCTGGCCGCCGCCGGTTTGGCTGCCATCATATCGGCATTCGTCATCGGGTACGCCACCGGTTACCCGCATACCGTTCGCGAGCGTGTCGAGATGTGGAAGTCTCCCTGGGATAACCACGTGCGCGGCGGAGACCAACTCGCCGACTCTCTCTGGTCTCTCTCCACAGGCGGCGCTACCGGAACCGGCCTCGGACTGGGCGACCCGCAAAGCATGCCCGCCGCGCACACCGATCTCATCCTGTCCGCTTTCGGTGAAGAGGCAGGATTCTTCGGCATCGTAGCGGTCTATGGTCTATACGCCCTGCTGATCTATCGAAGCCTCCGCGTCGCCATGCACACCTCGGGTGCCTATTCATTCTTCCTGTTGATGGGTCTCGTTCTCATCACCGCCTATCAACTGATGTTGATTACCGGCGGTCTCCTCGGCGCCATCCCTCTCTCCGGCGTGGTGTCGCCCTTCCTGAGTTACGGAAGAACATCCATGGTCGCGAATTTCGTGCTATTCGCCATCATCCTGTCCGCGTCTGCACGGATCGATAAAAGAGATCCGCAATCCACCTTCGCTCCCGGCGTCCGCACAACAGGCTGGGCATTGGCGCTCCTGGGCCTTGCCCTGATTGCACGTTTCTGTTGGATTCAGGTAGCCAAAGCGGATAGTATCCTGGTTCGTCCGAGCCTTGTCCTGCAAGCCGACGGTATGCGCCGCTACCAGTACAACCCGCGGTTGCTTGCAGTCGCGCGTGAACTGCCGAAGGGTGCCATCTTCGATCGGAACGGCATTCCTCTCGCCACCAGCGATCGGTCGCAAATCGAAGCACATCGGGCGGATTACCAGAAAATGGCCGTAGCGCTCGACGAGACAGCAACCCAGCGCGGCGGTCGTTACTACCCGCTTGGTGCGCCGGCCTTTTATCTCCTCGGCGATGTTCGTACTCGTCTCAAGCAGGGCGCAACCAACACCGCATTTCAGGAAAACGCATCGCGTATCCGTCTGCAGGGCTACGATGATGTCGCTGAGGTCGAAGAGAGCCGGGATCCGCAAACCGGCCAGATCACCGCCCGGGTGAAGCGTGACTACCGTGCCTTGATCCCACTGCTCCGGCATCGGTATGAGCCTGATAATCCCGCCGTAAAAGAGCTGCGGACTCGGCCCCGCGACATTCACATGTCCGTCAACGCTGGCCTCCAGATGCGGGCCTCGGAAATATTAAGCCGGCATCTGACGAAACTCGGCAAGCAAAAGGGTGCGCTCGTCATAATGGATCCTGCTACCGGCGACATGCTCGCCGCCGTGAGCTATCCGTGGCCTTCCGCCACGCAATTGGCATCGCTCGAAGCGAGCCCGGATGCGGCCATTCCGCAAAGCGATCTACTCGATCGGGCTCGTTTCGGCCTGTACCCGCCCGGATCCTCCTTCAAGATCGTCACCACTATCGCGGCGCTGCGCAAAGATCCGTCGCTCGCCCAGCAGCGCTATCAATGCATCCGCCTGCCTGGCGGTCGGGTGGGAAACATCGTTTGGAAACGCGAACTCCGTGATGACATCAAAGACACCCAGCCGCATGGCTCGGTCGACCTGCAGAAAGGAATCGTTGTCTCCTGCAATGCTTACTTTGCACAATTGGGCGCATACAGCGTCGGCTCGCAGATGCTCTATGAAACCGCTTCGAAGCTGGGCATTGCCGTTGCACAACCGAATACACCGAGGAAGCTGCAGCAGTTTCTTCCGCAGGCTTCGTATGGGCAAGGGCAGGTCGTTGCGTCTCCCTTTCAGATGGCCCGCGTTGCCGCAACAATCGCGAACGGCGGAAACGCGCTTGAGGGTCGCTGGGTCGTCGACGAAACCAACTTGCGCATTCATCCCCCTGAGCAGCTTCTCTCCCCTGCTCTCGCCGATCAAGTAGCAAACTACATGAGAGCCGTCGTGACTTCCGGCACAGGCCGCGTCTTGAACTCATCGCCGATCCCCATCGCCGGTAAGACTGGCACCGCCGAACTCGCGAAAGCGCCGTCGCACGCCTGGTTCATCGGCTTTGCTCCCTACAAAGCCAGGAACGGCAAACAAATCGCTTTTGCCGTCTTGGTGGAAAACGGACAGTATGGCGGAACCGCGGCGGCGCCCATTGCCGGCGAGATCGTGGCCGCCGCCCGCGAGCTGGGTGTCATATGAAATCACTTGAGCAACTCGATTCTTGGATCACCGCCAGAATGCGGGCTTGGTCTTCTAGAGTCTCTGGCGGTTCCCGCAGCCCGGAGATCCTCGAAATTCGTCGGGATCTCTTGAACGATATCCGCGATCACATCGAACCGAAGGGTGATGGCAAAAACGTTTTCCCGTATAACACAGTCGTTATCCACATCGCCGCGGAAACAAGTGAGCGGGCAAATCTGATCCAGCAAGCCCTCGGCGAAGACAAAGATCTGGAGCAGACCGTTACCGCACTCCTCAGCGAAGCCGGATGTCCTAGGCGGGGTCTTCAGGTCGAGGTTCAAGTATCGGAAGACTTAGTTCGCGCTCTGAGTGATCGTCCTTTCCTCATCGAGTATCTGAATCTCAAAGCGCCGCAAGCGAACGCGCCCGCGAAAACTAGGCCGAAGATAAAGCTGACCGTCGTACGTGGTCAGGCCGACTCGACTGAGTATGCTTTCGACGCAGATCGAGTCAACCTCGGCCGTTTAAAGGAAGTCGTCAGCGACCACGAGGGCTTGCGCCGCCGCAATGATGTGGCCTTCTCCGAAACCGAAACCACCGTGTCTCGCGAACACGCCTACATTCGCTACGACAACGAAGGCGGCAGATTTCGGCTATACGACTCAGTGAGCCAACGCGGCACAAATGTGTTCCGGGAGGGGCGTCGCTTTGAAGTGCCAAAAGGCCCAAGCCGTGGCTTTCAGCTTTCTTCCGGCGACGAAATCCATCTCGGCGAGGCACGTGTCCGATTCGAAACAGAACTGGCGTAATCTTTAACGGGCGGCGTCGCAAGATGCGAAAGGGAGGGCGGTTGGCGACACTGCCGGTTTGCTCTGGGATAGAATCGCCGACGAGGTATTGTCCGAATGTCGAAAGTGATGAAATGCCAGGACGTAGGGCTGGATTGTAGCTTCCAGGCCAAAGGCGAGACGGAGCAGGAAGTGATGCAAAAAGTCGCGGACCACGCGAAGAAGGATCACAATATTACCGACATCTCTCCGGAACTTGCAGCTAAAGTTAAGTCGGTAATCCGCGACGAATAGGTGCTCCAGTAGGCCGCTGCCCTTTTCCTCTCGGGTGATCAGATTTCAATCCCGCTATTCGCCGGCTCGGTGCCGTGCAGAGGTTCAGTTCCGGATTGAGGCGCTTGCGTCATCTGTCCGCGCCAGCACGAAAAGGGTCGCGTCATCCGCTCTCCGGCAATTTAGGCGAAAGGCGGTGAGGTCGTCTTGGAATGCGGTGAGCAGGCCTGTCGGGCTCTTGGTCCGATGCTCGCTCATAAGTTTGCAGAGGCGCTCGGCGCCGTATTCCGTATCGAACGAGTCAGTGGCTTCCGAAACACCATCGGAATAGACCACCACCAGGTCGCCTTGAGCCAGCGATAATTTTGTCACGGAATACTCTTGGTTCGAAAAAATCCCCACCGGCAAGTTCGCGCCATCCATGGCGGCGATCGAACCGTTGCGCGCCACCAGGGGCGGCGGGTGCCCGGCGTTGCTGATTTCGAGGCTGCCGTCCGGGAGAGCGCGCCCACAGACAATCGTCGCGTACTGATTCGGCAGCGTACTCTCGGCAAAGACATGACTGGCGTGCTCGAGTAGGCATTTCAGCTCGATTCCAGCCCGGATAAGCGCACGAAATGTTGCATGCAGATGGGCCATCAGCATGGAAGCGGCGACCCCCTTGCCGGAGACGTCGCCGACCATGAAATAAAGGCCTTGAGGTCCCGCGTCGATGACATCACAGTAATCGCCACTCACCAGCCCAGCGGGTTCATAGTGGTAACAGATATGCCAGCCGTAACGGTCCAGTTTGGACGGCGGAAGCAGGCCTTTTTGGACGTTCGCTGCGAGTTCGAGGTCGCGCTCAAGCGCGTCGCGCTCCTGCTGCGAAAGATGGTCGAGGCAGAAGCGGACCAGCGGATCGCAGATGAGGCGATCGCTTTCGATGGTGTCGTGGCATTCTTCGCAGATGCCGTAAGAACCGTTCGCCACACGACCGAGCGCGCTATCCACCTCGCGCAAAAGGGCATGGAGGTGGGCCGGATGGGCGCTCGTTTCGCCGAGGATCTCGTGCAAAAGGTCCCGCCGAGTCTCCAACTGCTGCCGTACAAAATCGTTGATGACGGTCGCCATACTGTCTCCGGGTTCGGTCGAATCCTGTGGCATTCGATGCAAGTCGCGGGCGGAAAGTTGAGCCGGAATACCGCCCACCGCAATCGATGATTTCTGATTGGATCGGAAACGTTCGGGCTAGCTCAACGCCTTCGCCAGGCGAACGAGAGTCTGCCGGATTGCGCTCTCGTCGAAGGCGGCAAAACCGAGGAGCAGTGCGTTCGGGTCAGGAAGTCTCAAGGTGAATCGATCGGCCGCGAGCACTTCAATATTCTGTGCGGCCGCGAGCTTCTCCGCTTGGCGGGATCGCATCCCATTCTTAAGGAAACCAATTGTGTAAAGACCGGCCCTCACATCGGAAAGTTCAAGCAACCCACTTAGATGCTTCTTGCCTCCTTCGATCAATGCCGAGAGACGGCCAGCATACAGATTGCGCATCCGTCGCAGATGGCGTGCCAAATGCTCACCCGTGATGAAGTCGCACAGCACGGCTTGGTCAAAGTTCGCATTCCGAAAATCCGTCCGATAGCGGAAAGCCAGGAACAGGTCTACTAGTGACGGCGGTAACACCACGTAGCCGATCCGTAAGGATGGAAACAATGTTTTGCTGAAGGATCCGATAAAGATCACGTTTGAATGATCGTCCAGGCTTTGCAGCGCGGGCACGGGCTGTCCCTCGAAGCGATACTCGCTGTCGTAGTCATCTTCGATCACAAAGGCGCCGGCGCGCGAGGCCCAGTTGAGAACGGCCATGCGCCGCACAAGCGACATCGTCACACCCAACGGAAACTGGTGAGCCGGTGTTAGATATACGCCTTTTGGCCTGTGGACAGCGTTTCGTTCCGACAGAGACGGACAGGCCCTCCTGGTCCACGGACACCGGGATGATCTTGGCTCCGACATTGCCGAAAGCAATGCTGGCCCCGAAATATCCAGGGTCCTCCATCCATACCGGGTCGCGCGGCCTGAGCAGCAGGCGAGACAGCAGGTCGAGCGCCTATTGTATTCCGGAAACGATGACGATCTGATCGGAACCGCAGCGCACGCCGCGTGAGGTGGCCAGGTACTCGCAGACTGCATCACGCAAAGGTCGGTAACCGCGTCCGTCACTTTCTGTTTTCAACCATGATCGGAAGTTTCGTGCGCGGTCTGCCGCAATACGTCCCCAAACCTCAGACGGGAACTCGGAAACGGCTGGAATTCCAACGCGAAATGGGCGATTGCCGTCTGCAAAGGCCAAGTCGATGAAAGGCTTGGATCGCTGATAAGTGGAAATGACCCGGCGAACATAAGCTGGAGGATTCGACGCCGTTTGCCGTGTGGCTCGAGGCAGCGAAACCTGATTCACCCACGTACCGAATCCAACACGGCAGGATACGTACCCCTCGGCTTGCAAGCGTTCGAGAACGTTGACCACCGTTCCCCGCGACAGCCCGTACTGATTGGCAAAATCTCGGGAAGCCGGCAATCGAGTTCCAGGCCTAAGCCGCCCTTCCAGAATGGCAAGGCGCAGCTCTCCATAAAAGCCAGCGAACTAAAGTTTGATGCTGCGGACGGTGATTGAGAGTAAGTTCAAACGAGCTTACGGCCTTGGGCAAGGGTTTCTGACTTGGTCTCGTTATATTTGCGGCGAATGGCTCGGTCTAATGTACCAATGGCGTGCGTACAATCAGTGCTGAATCGAGAGAACTTCTGTTCCGGTTCCCGCCAGGCTGGTCGCGAAGGTACACCACTGGAAACGAAACAAACAACTACTGGGTTGTGGATCTATGGCGTGGCAACAGCCGCGACAGGGATCCTGAATATCGCTTGGGGAGAGTTTGAGGCTTCTCATCAGCCGATAAAACCCTTGGGCGCGCATATTCCTGGCGAGCATCTACTGGCGTGCATAAGCGGTCTCTGGCTGGTGGCGGCAGGCGCTGCAATCCTGCCGCGACGTTCGGCTCGGCTGGGAGCAGCGGGGTGCGCCTTGATCTACATGATCTTTGCCCTACTCTGGCTTTGGCGATACAGCGCTTTGACCCATCAGTTCGGTGTTCGAATCGGTGTCATGGTTTTTGTTTTGGGCGCGGTCGCTCAACAATTACTCCTGGCCGCCCCCGCCGCAATCGTCTACGCCACAACGGGATCACCTGATCCCGTAAAGAGCGAGAGGGCCGCGACCGCCGCCCGTTGGACGCTCGGACTGTCTCCCATCGCCTTCGGCCTGGGGCACCTCATCAACGCTCAGGCGTTCACACGCTTTGTCCCGAGTTGGGTGCCATTCGCACTGTTTTGGGCCGTGCTTACCGGAATCGCCTTTCTGCTTGCCGGGACTGCGATCGTCTCGGGAATTCGGGACGTCTTAGCCGCAAGGCTGCTGGTTTTAATGCTGTTGTTGTTTGATGCAATGGTGGAGATACCACCTGTTTTTGCCCGACCGCACTCGCAGGTGGCATGGGGCGGGGCAATTTACAATCTGACGGCCATTGGAGCGTATTGGATGTTCGTCGAATATTTCGGCACCCGCGGGCAGCCAGCTCGGACAAACTCCCAAGCCGATCGCTTGCCGGCCGGAGTCTCATGAATGACGCAATGTCGATTCCTGCGCCGGACGAACTCGTCTAAAGGGCACACTTTTCCGAGGGGGGATATGCATGATCAAGTCTGAAACGGAGGAGATCAAGCAATTAGTGGAGCAGCGGCTGAAAGCCATTCGCGCCAAGGACGCCGAGCGCGCGACATCCACGATGAGCGCCGACTTCCTTTTGTTTGACGTCGTGGGTCAACTGCAAACGAAGGGTGCAGGAGCGGCAAAGAAGCGGGCCGAAGATTGGTTTTCTTCGTTTCAAGCCCCGATTGGCTTTGACATTCATGACCTACAGATCAGCGCCAGCGACGGCGTTGCCTTTAGTCACGGCTTGAATCATGTGAACGCAACGAAGCTAGATGGGAGTCCGCTGACTTGTGGTGGCGAGCGACGGTGTGTTACCGGAAGATCGACGGACGTTGGCAGATCACCCACGAGCACAACTCCGTTCCCTTCGATGTGAGCAGCGGCAAAGCGTCGTTAGACCTCAAGCCGTAAACACCCGCAGCGCAGCGGGGATCGGCGATGAACGTCGGCGCACGAAAGGTCATTTGATCAATCGATGATCTCGTAAGATCCGGAGCGTCTTGTCGAGGGGTAAGGCTTCTACAGTGTGTCCGTGCGAGGTCGTAGTCACGGCCCGGAACATCGAATTATAGATGGCCTCTTCGGTAGCTTCAATCACGGCGAGAAATAGTGGGGACATGGCGTCATTGCTGAGTGTTTCGACGTGTTGCGTGAGCGACTTGTCAAACGTATGAATCTGGTTCTGGGGTGCTGTGGAGAATGCAACGGCGTAGTCTCCGCTCCCGTTTGAGGCAGAACTGCCAGCGCGTGCCATCCCTAACCACGCTCTGGCCGCCAGCCGCTTCAAATTCCGCGCATCAACCGGCGCGTCGGTCGCAATGATCATCATGCAAGATCCGTCTGGCTTGTCTTTGGCCGCCTGGCTTAACTCCTCTCGCAGATAGTATTGCCCCAGCTCCCTGCCGACCGGAGCACCGGCAATTGTGAGCACTCCTCCAAAGTTCGTCTGAACCAGCACACCAACCGTATACGCGCCAAGGGTGGCAGGCAACTTTCGTGAGGAGGTTCCGATTCCACCTTTCCAACCGAAGGCGACCGTTCCGGTGCCAGCGCCCACACTGCCCTCGTCCACTGGGCCGCCTTTCGCATTCTTAAGGGCTGCAAACACGTTCTCCTGGGTCACATGGAATCCCCGGATGTCGTTCAAATACCCGTCATTCGTCTCGCCAACGACCGGGTTAACGGATCGTGACCGCCGCGTCTCAGTTGGGGATAGTCCCACTACATCTTCATTTCCCGGCAGAGTCATTATGTAACGCGTCAACGCGGCAGCCACATCCGGTACGCTGCTTGTGTTCGTCAGCAAAATAGGAGCTTCGATCGTACCCATCTCCTCAACTTGCGTAGACCCGGTCAACTTCCCATAGCCATTTCCTACGAAGACCGCCGCTGGTACTTTGTCGCGATACAGATTTCCTGCCCGCGGCAAAACGGCAGTCACACCAGTGCGCACGTTGTCACCTTGAATGATCGTGACTTGACCAACCATGACGCCAGCAACGTCCGTGATCGCATCCAGTCGCCCACTCGGCAGAATACCGACGATCAATCCCACTTGCGGAGCACGGGGCCGGTTATTGGCAATTTCGTTCTGAGCACCAGCAAACGATTGGAGAAGCAGGAAGAACGCTGCAAGTGATCGGAAGGCCATAGAAGAAATCTTAGAGGAGCGTTCTAGAGTCGACGGCTGTATCGTTCTCGCGATTGAATTGGCTCGCACTCTCGTATCCGATGAAAAAGCCCGCACTGGCCGCGCCGACGCCCTCGACTAACATCCGTTTCCTGGCCGCCTGCAACCGAAGTTGCTTCGGATACTGCAGTGGGCTCATCGAAGTCACTGCACGAATTGATGTGCAACGTGGAGTTGCTCATTCCGGCGATGTGGGCAAGATCCCGCACCCGGAGCGGCTTCAAATAATCCGCCCGTATTCACTCGATCACCTTCGCTGTGCGACAACTCTGGTCGCGGGCAGTCGCGATCGCGCGAACGTCTTCTGCGCTGCCCGTCGCCAAACGAGTTTTTGAAAGCCGGGTTTGACGCTGCACCGGAAATCTATAGCTTTCCGGATCGGCAAGCTCCCGCGATGACGCACTCCAAGATGCGCCGTGCCATTCGCGAGTCGCTCATCGACCAGTACTAGGCACCCCTGCTCGGCAACGTGCGGACCACAATTGAGCTTTCATAAACCGTTACAGTTCGCCATCATAGTTGTAGTGCAGAAACCGTCGGGTCAGCTGAACCAACCGCAGCGCAGAGGTGATCGCTTTGGATGAGGCGCTAAAAACATTAACCCTATCTGATGATCGAAGCGGCCGCGCGGTCGAGCTGCGCTTTTTCGGCGGTCTCAACACTCATCTGTCCTCTATATGGGTCCGAAACCGTAAATAGAGATGAAGCTTTAAACGGGCATGGATGCAGAATACTGGGGGCGTGTCGAAAAGCTCTTTTACAGCGTGCTGGCCGAACCCGTCGAGCGTCGCGCCGCGGTGCTAGAGGCTTCGTGTTCGAACGATCCGGAACTGTTGCACGACCTGAAGTCATTACTGGAAGCGAGAGAGGAAGCCGATGGTTTTCTCTCGCCAGAAAAACTGTGCGGCTACATCACCGATCTGTGTGACGATGGATCGCCTACTCGGGCGGGCAGCAATCTCGGTCCCTACCAGATTCTCGATCAGATTGGTGCCGGCTCCATGGGCGAGGTATATCGGGCTCGCGACACCAGGCTCGACCGGCTGGTAGCTCTTAAAGTTCTACCCGCTCATCTAACTCACGACACCGCGCGAATAGCTCGCTTCCGCTTGGAGGCTAAAGCCGCTTCGGCCCTGAATCACCCGAACATTGTCACCATCTACGAGGTCGGCCAAACGGACAGCACTTGGTTCATCGCTGAAGAGCTGGTCGACGGGCTGACCCTTCGCGACCGCCTGGCTACCGGCAAACTCGCCCTCCCGGAAGCTCTCGACATCGTAATTCAAAGCGCTACAGCCTTGCAGACGGCCCACGCTGCCGGCATCTTGCACCGTGATATCAAGCCCGAGAATATTATGGTGCGGCCGGACGGCCTAATCAAAATCGTAGATTTTGGCTTGGCGCAAATTGCGCAGGTTAGCCCCGAATGGTCCCCGCACGCGACAGGCGTCGGCAACATCATTGGAACTCCGCGATACATGTCTCCGGAACAAGCACGCGGCCAAAAGCTTGATCCACGGAGCGACATCTTCAGCCTCGCTGCTGTACTTTACGAGCTGGTCGAGGGTTGCCCTGCATTGCCCGGTGCCACTCCGCCCGAGATATTTGCAGTGCTGCTCGGGCCGGAGCCGATCGCTACTCCACAAAACTCCGGAACACAGCTTAATCGAGTTCTTTCGAAGGCTCTGCGGAAGGATTCCCAAAGCCGATATCAGACGATGGAGGCGTTCGCAAACGATCTGAAGAGCGCCGATTTGCATCGCGAGCCAAGCAATGTTGGCTGGCGGAACGCCCGCCACATCGGCCCCCGGCTCGCCGTCTTCGCGCTGGCCGCTCTTCTGCTAGTGGGAGCGGCCGTCGGCCTGTTTTTTCAGCTTCGGCATAAGCCTGCTTTTACGGTTCGTGACCGCATCCTGTTGTCGGATTTTGTGAATAAAACCGGAGACAGTGTGTTTGACGGCACGCTTAAGCAGGGGCTGGCGGTGCAGCTGGAACAGAGCCCGTATTTGAATGTTTTTCCGGATGCGCGCGTCGCAGCCGTACTGCGGCTCATGCGCCGTCCGCCAGGCGCGCCTGTCACTCACGACATCGCGCTCGAGATCTGTCGGCGGGAAGGGATCAAGGCATTGGTCGTCGGAAGCATCGTGCCGCTCGGCAGTCATTATGCAATCACCCTGGAAGCGCTCGATAGCCGGCAAAGCGAGACATTGGCGCGCATCCAGGTTGAGGCCGAGAGTAAAGAGCGCGTACTGCATGCCCTGTCTCGGGCCGCAGCGGGTTTGCGCGAGAAATTGGGAGAATCCCTCCGTTCCATTCAGCAGTTTGATGCTCTGCTGGAGCGCACCACTGGTTCAATCGAGGCGCTGCGGGCCTACTCTCTCGGCCATGAAATCCGAACGCGAGGCAATTTTCTCGCAGCCATTCCCTTTTTTCAAAATGCCGTCGAACTCGATCCCGATTTCGCCTACGCCTGGGTTGACCTTGCAACGTGTTACCGCAACACCAGACAGCCCGGCCTTGCTGCGGAGTATTCCACCAAAGCCTACCGCTTGCGGGATCGCGTGAGCGAACGGGAGCGGCTGGGCATTATGTCGCAGTACTGTGACCTTGTCACCGGCGACTTGGACAAACGCCTCGAAATCCTCAAGCTCTATCAAAGCATCTACCCGCGAGATGCTACTGCGCACCTTAACCTCGCCGTTACTTACGAAATGATGGGGCAATACGACCTGGCCGTGGAAGAAAGCCGGGTCGCGATTCAATTGGATCCGAACTCGGCCGCCCGCCAGGCCACCTTCATCAATTCCCTGGTGCATCTGAATCATTTCGCGGAAGCTCGCTTAGCCTCCGAGCGCGCACATAACCGCAAATTGGACGACGCATCGATCCACCAGAACGAATATCGGATGGCTTTCATGAACCATGACAACGCGGCAATGGACCAGCAGTTACAGTGGGCCGCAAATAGAAAGGACTCCTACATAGGCCTCGACTGGCAGGCCGGAACCGCCGCCTACCTTGGGCAATGGAAGCAATCGAACGTCTATGCTCAACGGAGCGTAGAGGCCGCGATTCGCTCCGAAGCGAATGAAGTAGCCGCTTCCTATTTAGTCGAGAACGCTTTACGAGCTGCGGTTCTCGGCCAGTGCGCGGAAACTAAGGTTGCGGCCGCGCGCGCGCTCGAAATTGTTCACACTCCTATATCGTTGACTCGGGCCAGCCTCGCTCTGGCATGGTGCGGCGACACTGGCGCTCCCGCGCGTCTGATGGATGAGTTGAATAAGCGCTATCCCCGCCATACCGTCGTGAACCGAATCTGGATACCCGCAATACGTGCGGCCATTGATCTGAAGCGGAACCACGCTGAATCGGCCGTCGACGCCTTGGAGCCCACCGTTCACTACGAAGCGGCTGCCGAGTTCTGGCCGCAATATCTCCGCGCAAACGCCTATCTGCAACTTCGGAGAGCATCTCTCAGTGCCGCTGAGTTTCGCAAGATTCTCTCCAACCGCGGTCAGAAAATCGATTCCGTCTTGTACCCGTTGGCCTATCTCGGCTTGGCGCGTGCCGCGCTGCTTGAGACGGATTCCGCTCTTGCCCGAAAGTCCTCTGGGGACTTCTTTACGACCTGGGCCAATGCCGACCCCGATCTACTACTGCTTCGCTCGTTCCGGCAAGAGTTCAAGAAGTTGTCTTCGGAAACTGGAAAATAGATCCGAGTTTCTAGTCCCGGCCGTAGCCACTTCAGACCTCATCCAAAGATCGATCAGCTGAACTCTTGGCTGGTACTGAACTTGTTTGTTCTTTGCGCAAAAGATACGTTACAATCGCTGGGTCGATAACGCCGGAAGCATGCTCATCCAAGCCTTCACAAGGTGAAATCGTCGAAGCGTCGGTAGATTTGCCGCTTTAATCGCTGTCGAGGATGCCTGGCCCCGAGTAAAGTGAACTGCGCCAGCGGCTGAGGTTCAGGAAGTAACAAAGGAGACGCAGTGTTAAATCCGAAGCTCAGCAGACGGCAGCTTCTCATGGCTGGTGCCCGCTCGGCCGTTCTCGCGCTGGCCGGTTCTGGCACCGGAAGTGGTGCAGGCAATTCCGACGGTGAGATCGTCAGCGCCGCGATTCATCCCGCCATCGGCATCGCCCGTGTCGGCAACAGCACCAGCGACCACTATCTCGGCCCGGAGCTGCCCGGCACCGTGCCGCTCGCACCAGGCGGATTTAAGGACGCATCCGGTGCCATCAAGCGACAGGCGGCGCGTTTCCGCATCTACGGCTTGGATCGCCATCGCCGCCTGGTACGGGAGCTCACCTCCTACGAAGCGGACATCACTTGGCACGCGCACCTTGCTAATACCAAAGCGGCCTGGTACGACTTTCACACCGCCCTCGACATCCCCGAGGCGCAATCGACTATGCGCCGGAACGCGATTTACGCCGGCGCAGCACGTGACACATTGCTCATCAACCCGGGTAAGCGCGCCATATCTGGCCGCGGTAACGGCCCCGTACCCTTCGATGGAGGCACCTTCTTCGGGATCGATGCGCCGCTCGGTGAGCTGCGCACCGACGATGCCGGCCGCTTGCTTGTGCTAGGCGGAAAGGGCCGGTCGTTTTCGCCCTTCGGTTCGCGTCTCACGACCTTCGCCAACAACGATGGCTGGTGCGATGACATCTCCGACGGCCCGGTTACCGCGACCGTCCGACTGGGTAGACGAACGTTAGCGGTGACGCCTGCCTGGGTCGTCGTTGGCCCTCCGAACTACGGGCCTGCGCTTGCCACCGGCTACCGCACGCTCTACGACGTGATGACGCAAACCATGATCGATCTCGGGCTGCTGTGTCCGCCCGTGAGGGTGAGCTTTTTGAGCGACATCTATCCGCTCTTCGATCGCTTGTCGCAGCTCCAATGGGTCAATTACGGCATGCTTGAGCGCTACGGCTGGCACTCGCCGGAAGATTTCTTGAATCCCGCTTTGGTCGCCCGGCTCGCCGACCCCTGCCCGAAAAACGCACCGTTTCGCCGGGCGCTCTTCGGACGCTTCCGCAATCCCGACTACGCTACCTTGCAACCTGATGCCTTGCCGCCAATTTACGGCGATGCCGTTGCCATACCCGCTAATAGCCCGCGCGATTGGATAGCCATCACTCCCGTGCAGTACGCCAATCTTGCGCGCTGGGCGGATGGGGATTTCGTGAGCGATCTGGCTAGCGCCGACCCCAGCGCGGAATGCTTGGAAGATTTGCCGGCCGAAGCGCAACCCGTGGCGCTCGATCGCGCCGCACTTGAGGCCTGTCTCGGTGATGCGTTCCACCCTGGATGCGAGGCCACGTGGCCGATGCGCATCCGTTCGATGTACTCGGGTCTCTTCCGGTTGCGCCACCGCAACGAGCCCGAGCCCGACTACGGCGACGTGCTTACGCCGGAGCTGGCCTTGGCGCCAAACGGACCGCTCGATGGCTGCGTGCCGGGGTCAGTCACTCGCTGGCTTGCCGTCCCGTGGCAGACCGACACGGTAAGCTGCCGCTCGGGTTATGAGCCGCAAATTGATCCTTACCTGCCGACTTTTTGGGCTGCCCGCGTTCCTAATCACGTCTTGACGCAAGAGAGTTACCGGAAGGTTCTCAACCGTTCTTTGCCGCTCGCAGTGCGGGAGCAGGCGTTTAACACCCGCGCTCCGTTTTTTCGCGATATCGACGGACCGACCAAGGAGGATACGCTCGCAAGCATGGTGGAAAATTGGTTCCGCCTCGGCTTGGTGGAGAAGCGGCCCGGCCCGGGCGACAAGGCATTCCCCAAGACTATGCGGGTCGAGACCGAGAGAGGCTTCCCGGATTAGTGCGCGTCGCCGTCGTCGGAGCGGGACCGGCCGGCTGCGCCGCGGCCCTCGAGCTCTGCCGGCGCGGAGCGGAGGTGCTGCTTCTTAGCAACGCCCGCGAGGGCATCGGCGAGCAGTTGCCCCCTGAAGCTCGCCCGCTCCTCCAAACCTTAGGGCTGTTGCCGCTTGACGGGCATCTCGATTGCGTTGGGGTTCGAACTGCCTGGCGCACGGAGACACTCAGCGAGCACTCTTTCGTCTTCCGTCCGTTCGGGAACGGATGGCTGCTCGACCGCCGCGCCTTTGAAGCGCAGCTGCGCCAACGCGCCGTCGCTGCCGGGGCGGTGCTTCGCGAGCCGGCACATATCGTTAGCATCGACCGTCCTCGCGATTGGCGACTGCGCTTTGAAGACGGCGAGGCCGCTTGCGATTGGATTATCGACGCGAGCGGCCGGTCCGCCACCGTCGCCCGCCGGCTCGGTATTCGCCGGCGCCGCTTTGATCGACAATTTGCAGTCGTCGGCTGGTTGCAGACTGAAGCCGACAACCCGGACGCCACCCTTACCGTCGAGGGCGGCCCCGGCGGCTGGTGGTACAGCGGACGTCTGCCGCGTCGCCGGCGTGTTGTGGCTTTGATCACCTCTGATCGCCCCGACCTTACAGGTTGGGAGAAACAGTTGCGCTCCACGCGATACATCGCGCCCTTGCTGCGCGATTATCGGCGCTGCGGTCCACTAGTCGTGCGACCCGCCGAATCGTCAATGTTGGAGCGCAGCGCAGGTGCCGGTTGGATTGCGATTGGCGATGCCGCTGCGAGCTATGATCCCATCGCCTCAAGGGGCCTCGTAACGGCGCTCGAGTCCGGCATCGCTGCGGCTGCGCTCATCGAAGCCTCTTCCGAGCGTCTCGCCACTTACCACGCTGATCTCGAGCAGCGCTTTTCGCAGTACCTCGACGAGCGCGATCAATTGTACTTTTCATAACCGTACTTCCGTGTACTGCGGCCGGCAAGTCCGAAGGCTCTTCCGTTCCGGAGTTCTCAACGAACAAACTGATGGCCCGTGCAGAAACGCCTTGCGTCATCCCTCGAATAAAGGTTGTTGAAGAAGATGTAATTTGGACCGGGTAGGCGTGCGTGCGCTTCTAGCTTGGCTTCGAGGGTGGTCAGATCTTCGTCCGTGTACCGGTATCGATACCCCGATTTCCCATGGAGCCGCCAATAAAGAGAATCGCCATAAACAGGGCTTGATTGGAATGGATCGACACAATGAAGCAGCTTGTTTTCAGCGCACAAATCGTGGACTAGGGTAGCGCTCCAGTCATCGCCTCGCGGTTCCCAGGCAAGAGCCACGTGACGGCGGTCGATCTGCTGGAAGAACGCATTGAAATTGCGAATGTTATCGCGGGTTGGCAAAAAAGATTTCGGACACTGAAACACGATGACGGCTGCCCGAAGAATCTCAGCTATCTCTTTGGTGCGCTGCCATGCCAGCCACACCTGCTCGCTAGGGCGAAAGCTGCCATACAAATCTCTCTCCGTCGGGCTCAACGCCGATTTCAGCCGGCGATAAGTAGGACTTGCAGGCGTGTGCGTAATCAGCTGCCAAGCCTTCATGCAGAATCGAAACTCTGGAGGCGCCTGCCCTCGCCAGCGCTGCGCCACAGTAATCGACGGTGGCTCGTAGAACGTCGTCTGAAGCTCGACGGTTCTGAAATCCTGTACGTAACGAGCCTGGGCTTCGGTCCAGCCGCAGCAGCCGACAAAGAGCGGAGCTTGCTCCATTTCTAAACGGAACACCGACAGATTAGGCTTGGCGGGAAACGAACCGTCTCGGCCGCGATCGGCAAAAACCACTGGGAGCAATTGGCGCCCTCGAACGCGACCGTGGCCCTTGTCGCCTCGCTCTCAGCACCGGTCATGAGCTAAGACTGAATTTGCCCGCGGGGGGAAGTATCGTGGCTGATTCCGCGATCACCTTCCAGAGTTGACTTCCTACACCGGAAATTTGGTACGCCCGAGAGGATTCGAACCTCTGACCTTTTGCTCCGGAGGCAAACGCTCTATCCAGACTGAGCTACGGGCGCATATCAGAAAGTCTATCGGCCTTTCTTGCCGCCGCCAGCCTGCGAAGAAAGTTCACCCGGTTTGGATGACGAAAGCAGCTGCTCTATGTTCTTCCGGATCACATCCTCTTTCATCAGCTTGTCCCAGCTCGAATCCTCGGTGGCCGGCGTCTGATAATGGATGTTGCCCTTGCGATCGATCAACGCCAGCTGCGGCACCACATAACGCCCCGGCGAGAAACCCATGAACGTGGTCATCTCATCGCTGGTCGTCCAAGCAACTGGAAAGTTCACCTTGAACTCCTTCGCAAAATTCTCGACCAGCAGATCCGCGTTGTTGTTCACCGCAACATCGACCACCTGTAGCCCGCGCGCCCCGTATTCGCCCTGCAGTTTCGACATCATGTGAGAGGCAGCCTGACAGTGCGGACAGGTCGTGAAAATAAACTCGAGTGCGACCACCTTGCCTGCATACTGGCTCAGTGTTTTTTGCCCCTCGCCAGGGATCGTAAAAGTGAGCGGTGGCGCCTTCCGCACCACTTCTAAATCGGCCGCTCCCAGTGATCCGGCAAACAAGCTCATCGCTGCCAGCGTGAGCACCACCTTCTTCGAATCCAATAAAGCTAGCTTCACGTCCAAAAGCTCCAAATATTACTCTGGTCGAGGAACAACGATATCAGTTTAACTTAAATCGGCTGCGGGACTTTGTGCGCAATGCCGCTCCTCAGCGCACGCGTGCTGTCCGGCAAAGTACGGCCTCCCAATCGGGCCCAGGTTGCCGCACTGCTCATCCCCTCAACGCTGACCAGCGTGTCGCCGTTCAGATGTGTCACGAAAAAGCCGTTATCGCCGCTGCCCGCGAATGCCGCTGTCGTGTTCACCGTCGCCTCGCAGCGCTTCCACTTCTGCCCCAAGACCTTCTTATAAGCGGCAAAAAAGTCCCCCGCCGCTTTCTCCGAATCCCACTGCGAAACGTACTCCAAAACCGGCCGGCTGTTCTTGTCGGGCTTAGTCACCCGAAACTGCGCGCCTCGAAGATGTCGTGCAAGCTCGTTCGCCTTCGGCAATCCAAGATACTGCCACAACAGAATTCGATGGTCGAACTCGCCCATGGTGCCCTCCGTTACCTCGCTTCCGCCGGAACCCAGGTTCAGCTTCGGCAGTTCCGGTGTCACCGGCTTCTCGTGCGCAAAATATCGATCAGGTTGCATGATCTGCGCTGAGCTCACGGGAGCATTCGTAAAGACCGCGCCGAACGCGGCCTTCCCCATCTTTCGGAACACAGCGTCGAAAAATTTTGTGCCATCTGCATACGGAAAAAGCAACGACTGCTGTATGTAGAGTGGCGACGCCTTCAACACCGGAAAGTCACCGGGCGACGACGTATTTTCCGAGTCTTCGAGCGACTTCAACATGCCCGGTGTCGGCACCGGGTCTTGGCCCGCCCGCGCCAGATTGTACGCAATCATCAGCCATGACGCTTGCCCTTCCACCACCGCTGTGTGCGCTAAGTTCTCGTCGTCATTCGCCGGGGTCTCATCCATGAAACGTTGCAGATCGAAATGCTGGTCGGCCAGCGCATGCGCCAGCTCATGGGCGAGCGTCGTCGTCTCCTCACTCAGCGGCGCGCCCTGCAGTAAAAACAACTTCTTTTCGTCGTAGTCATAAAAAGCGGCAGCCTGCTCGGTCAGTAGATCCACCGTCGACTTCCGCAAATCGAAGTTCTGCGGCACGAGTCCAAACATCTTCAGCGCCAGTTCATCGGCGCGAATCTCTTCCGGCCGCAGAGTCTTCTTTATACGCTTTCCTAAGAACCGCCGCAGCTGTTTCTTCGAGAGACTGCCAAACGGAATCTCGTGCTCTTCCTTGAATCCCGATATGTCGGAAAGCGACGTCACAATCGCGTGAATCTGGCCGAAGACCGGATCCTTTTCGCGTCTGCTTGCTGCCGCCAGCAACGACACCGCCAGTCCAACAATCAGAGCGGCGCTAGTTCGGCGGGCAACCATCTTGGGGAAAGTAGCTTCTTTATCAAGCCTACTTGATGCGCCTACCTCATGAGCGAATACTGCGCGATCAAATCATGTATCCCGTGCGTAAAGATCGTCACTCCGATGCAAAGCAGAATGAATGAAGCTAGCCGCACGATTACGTTCATCGCGGTCTGGCCAAGCAGCCTTGCCAGCCGTTCCGCAAATCGATAGCTCAAATAAATCGTGAGCGCCACGAGTACTGGCCCGATGATAGCGGCTACCAACCGGATCCAGCCGTTGTCATGAATGCCTTGGCTCGCTCCGAGCGTCAACGCGACTGAAATGGATCCCGGGCCTACCGTCAAGGGCAGCGTCAACGGATAAAAAGCTTTGTCCGAGATGTCCTGCCGGCTGACCTTCTTATGTACCTGCTCCTGTTCCTGCTCCACGTCTTGATGAAGCAAGGTCCATCCGGTCCACATCACCACCAAGCCGCCGCCGATCTGCACCACCGGGATCGAGATCCCGAAAAAATTTAGGATGTGGCTGCCGATCAGCATCGAGCCGATCAATAACCACAGGCTGTTCAGCGCAATTTTCCGCGAGAGCTCCGTTCGGTCGGAGGTCGAGTAACCGGCCGTCAAACCGAGAAAAATCGGAATGTTGCCGAGCGGATCGACGATCGGAAAGAGCGCCGTCAGAACCACCAGACAGCTCCTCACAATCTGCGCCAGCGCGTGCATGAATACCCAGTGTAGTGGTCGCTCCACGCGCAACCCGTATGGCTTCTGAAACGAAAAGCCGCACGCACACGTCTCCCGCCACAATGAAAAGCACAGCGCTCATCGTCATAGCAGCTGTCGCTTCGGCCCAGGAGCCGCAGTTTCGAACCCATGCGCGTGAAGTCGCAGTGCCCGTGGCCGTCATCACCAAAACCAACAAGCCTGTCGAAACTCTCACCGCCAGCGACTTCGTTGTCCTCAACGACGGTAAACCGCAGGCCGTACGCCTGGTCGACCGTGATTCCTATGCGCTGCCTGTTTATGCCGTGATCGTTCTCCAGACCAACGGAGGCACCGAACCAGCGCTCGCCAAAATCAGGAAAACAGCGTCCCTCATCAGCAGCTACATTACGAACGACATGGAACTTGGCGCGCCGAGCCTCGCGGCCGTCGTCACCGTGTCCGATGAAGTGCGCCTTACGCAGAACTTCACCGCCGATGCCGGTGCCTTACAGGAGCAGTTTGAGAAGCTCAAGAGCGGCGGCGAGTCCGGTCGTCTACTTGATGGTGCCAGTCTCGCCTGCGACCTGCTATCTGCGAAAAAACAGCCCGCGCGCCGCATCGTGATCTTGATCGGCGAATCGCGCGACCGCGGCAGCAAAACTCCCTTCGCCGACGTGGTCGCCAAAGCGCAGAAAGACGGCATAGTCATTTACACGCTGTCTTACTCGGCTTACGCCACGGCCTTCACCCAGAAAGCATCCGAGCGTCAGCCCGAGGCCGATCAGCCTGGATCCTATGATCCAAACGCGCAAGGCGGAGCGAATCTACTGGCCATCGGAATGGAACTCGCCCGCCTCGCTAAAATCAACATCGCCGATGCACTCGCGCAGGCTACCGGTGGCGCCCATGATAAATTCACTACTCTGCATGGCCTTGAGAAGCAGCTGACCGCGATCGGAACCGAACTTCATAACCGCTACCTGCTCACTTTTGTCCCGCCGGAGCCTCAGACGGAGGGCTATCACCGCTTGTCCGTGACTGTCAAAAAGTCAGGAGACTGGCGCATCCACGCACGCCCCGGCTACTGGACCACCACCGAGTAAATCAGTCGGCCCGCGGCGGCATCGAAAAGCCGCATCACCTGTTATTCTGAAAGCGCTCCCCCGCCCCGTTTCATGGATTTCCTTGCAGGCCTAAATCCCCAGCAGCGCGAAGCCGTTGCCCATGTCGAAGGTCCGCTCCTGTTGCTCGCCGGCGCAGGCAGCGGCAAGACGCGCGTCATCACTCACCGCATTGCGCACCTCGTTGAAGCCCAGCGCATCCCCGGGCCCGCCGTGCTCGCAGTAACGTTTACCAACAAAGCCGCTCAAGAGATGCGCGCCCGCGTCAACAGCCTTCTCAGCGACACCACTGCTTCCAAAACGCCGCTCGTCTCGACCTTTCACTCGTTCTGTGTTCGACTCCTGCGCCGCGATGCCGCTTCGCTCGCTGAAGTCCGTCCCGGCTTCACCCGCCAATTTACGATCTACGATGACGATGACCAGGTCTCGCTCCTGAAATCTATCTACAAGCAGCTCGGTCTCGATGAAAAGTTCATGCCGTACCGCGCCACGCTCTCGCGCATTAGTCACGCCAAGAGCAACGGCGAGACCCCGCAGGACTGGTACAAAGCCGCCACTGATCCAAAGCTCACCCGCCTCGCCAAAATTTACGAGCTCTATGGCGAGCGTCTGCTGCAGGCGAATGCTCTCGATTTCGACGATCTGCTGCTCGAATCCGTGCGCGTCCTGCGCCACGACGACGTGCTGCGCGAGCTCTACAACCGGCGCTTCGAATTCGTCATGATCGACGAATATCAGGACACCAATCGCAGTCAGTACGAGCTCATGCGGCTGCTCACCGAGAGGCGTCATAACGTCTGCGTCGTCGGTGATGAAGATCAATCGATCTATGGCTGGCGCGGCGCCGATATCCGCAACATCCTCGATTTCGAGCGCGATTACCCCGATGCTGTCGTGATCCGCCTCGAACAGAATTACCGCTCTACCAAAAATATTCTCGAAGCCGCCAGCGCCGTCGTCGCCAACAACAAAGAGCGCAAAGGCAAATGGCTCTGGACCTCCTCTGGCGATGGTGCGAAAATCGGCTACTACGAGGCGCCCGATGGCGAGAACGAAGCGCTCTTCATCGCCGACACGATCGAGAAGCTGGTTGCGAAAAACCCGCAGGAGCGCGTGGCCGTTCTCTACCGCACCAATTTTCAATCGCGTCAGATCGAAGAGGCCTTGCGTCGTTACGGACGCAAGTATCTGGTCGTGGGCGGCTTCAGTTTCTATCAGCGCGCCGAAGTCAAAGATCTTCTCTCGTATCTCAAAACTCTCCTCAGCCCGCATGATTCCGTCAGCCTGCTGCGCATCATCAACACGCCCGCGCGCGGCATCGGCAAAGGCACCGTCGAACAGCTGGAGCAGTATGCGCTAGAAAACAACCTGAGTCTCTGGAACGCTCTGCCGAAGATGCTCGAAGAACGAGTCTTCCCGGCGCGCGCCGAGTCAGCCTTGAAGGCATTCGTCCAGATGATGTCCGGCCTGGCTGAAATAGCGCAAACCAAGCCGGTCCACGAAATCCTCCGCGCGATTCTCGAAAAAACCGGTTACGAAGCCATGCTCAAAGGCGACGTCTCCCCCGAAGCGGAATCGCGTCTCGGCAACCTTGAAGAGCTCGTCAATGCCGCCGTCGAAGCATCCGAGCGGGGCGAGACGGCCGCCGACTTTCTCGATCACGCTGCCCTCGTCGCCGATTCGGACGCGCTTGATGAACAAGCCGCCGTGTCGCTGCTCACCATTCACAACGCCAAAGGCCTCGAGTTTCCAAACGTCTTTCTAGCGGGACTCGAGGAAGGTATCTTCCCGCACAGCCGCTCGCTCAACGCGGAAGCCGCCATGGAAGAGGAGCGGCGTTTGTGTTACGTCGGCATGACCCGCGCCGAAAAACGCCTCTATCTCACGTGGGCCCGTTATCGTCGCCGGTTCGGCGGAGGTCAACCGGAAGTCTGTCTCCCTTCGCGCTTCCTGAATGAGGTCCCCAACGGTCTCCGCGAACGCCTCTCACCCTACCAGCCAGCAGCACACCGACGAAGTCGACCTCTTCTCCGAACAGCACGATGTGCGCGAGTCGGTGAAGCGCAATCTATACACCGGCAAAACGTACAACTCCGTCGAGAACATCGCCCAGTTCTTTGCTGAGCGCGGCATGCCGCCGCCGTCCGGGCTCACCCAGCGCCCGCCCGCGCAGAAACCGGCTCCGGTTGCGAGCGCGTCGCCTGCGCAGAAGCCGGCATCGGTCACAAGCGAACCGCCGCCCGCAAACACCCCGCACGCCACACCCGTCGTCAAATCTGTTCCCAAGCCGCGCCTCCAGACCGCTAGCCAAGCCACTCAAGCGAGTGGTCGGCCTCGGCTCGGGCGCGGTCATCCACCATCCCAAGTACGGCCGCGGCACCGTGCTCCGCCGCGAAGGTGATGGCGAGGATGCGAAACTAACGGTGAGCTTCCCTGGTTACGGGTTGATCAAAATTGTCGAGAAATACGCAGCAGGGATAATAGTGAACGAATGAATACGAAGCACGTCGAAGATACGACCGAACGAAAGAAACTGAAGCGCGCCGCACGTAAGAAAGCCGCACCGAAAGCCAAACGCGCGGCCGGCGAAGCGCGCGGCTCGAACAAGAAAAAGATCCGCCATATGAGCAAGGGCCAGCGCAAGCGCTAGGGTCCACCGGAGCAGCGGACCTCGGTCCGCGCTCCATCTAGCTCTTCCGCGCTCCGGTGTGCATCTCTCTAATCCCGATACCCGGCGTTGCGATGCGGAAGCCAACCCGCTCCATGGCCGTCAGAATATATTGGTTCTGCATGAACCATCGCCACACGTTGCCCGTGAGCAGGTTCTCAATGCTTAGGAGCGATATCCCCACATCGATCCCGATCACGTCCTGGTTCACCCACAGCTTCTGATCCTTCCAGTTCGGATTGAAGGCGTCGGTGAACCCATATCGTTGATAGATCTTGTCGCCGTAAACCGTGTGCATTTCGCGCAGGACCGGCAGACAGATATCGGGCGTAAACATCAGCGAACCCGTCGCTGCGCACGGCACTAGCGTTCCGTCGATCGGCCCCAGATTCGGCGGACCGCCCCAGTTCACATACCCTTCCGCACTGTCCGAAACCGTAATGCCCCACATGTTCGGCCCATAACCGGAGTAGCGCGATTGCAAGCTGATGCAGAAGTCGCGATGCGCATACGTAGCAAACTGCGAGTTCTGGAAGTAATCAATGCCGTCCGAATCCATCTGGTGCCGGAAGTTGACCCACGCATGCGAATACTGGTGCGTGAACAGCGGGCCGCCGCTGATGAACTTCCACTTGTCGTAGTGCACCTCGGGCCGCACCAGGCTGTACCAGCTTTCGGGCGTCAACGAGCTGCGCGGCGCTCCGATCCCGAGCAGGTAAAGGATCGAAGCCTCGCAGTAATAGTCCCAACGCGACTTCAGAAATCCCGAGCCCGGCCTCACGCCGTGCGCCAGCAGATACGGATTGCCGTTCAGCATCCACACGAAGTCGACCCGCTCGAAAATCTGTTTGGCCAACTGCCGGATCTCACGGTCCGAGCTGAAATATGCCTGCGCCGTCAGCACGCCCGCCAGTAAGAGCGCGGTATCGATGCTCGATACCTCGGAATCCATGCTGCGTTGGCCGCTCCGCGCGTCCATAAAGTGCAGGAACCAGCCGTGATCGTGAAAGCTGTGCCCCCACAAGAAACGCAGCGTGGTGATCACGCGCGTCCGGGCCTGTTCGCGCGGCACCCAGCCCCGCTCGACGCCGATACACAGCGCCGTTAGTCCAAAGCCGGTCGCCGCAATACTGCCGGCATGACTCGAAGGCGCACCATCCATCCGGGCCCGATCCATGTATAGCCCGGTCCGGTCACTCCACTGCTCCCAGAAATATCGGAAGCAGCGCTTGCCGTAATCTTCAACAAATTGGCGGTCCTCGGGCTTTAGATTCGCCTGCGGGCGCGCGCTCGTCTGCCCGTGAGCACCCTTTGCGATTGTGATCGGCGCCGCGCTAGCCTGCTGTGCCGCCCCCACCGCCGCACCCGCTCCTGATAGCAAAAAGCCGCGGCGCGAAATATCCAAGCTTTTCCGGCTGAACACGCCAGTATTCCTTCCATATTGTAGACGGACGGACCGCTTTATCCGGCTTCCAATTTGAAGGATAAATCCTATGCAGTTTCAGGTCCAAAAAGCGGTTAGAAGCTGAATCGCACCTGTAGTTCCACCACCCGGCCGCTTAAGGCCGATTGCGCTTGACCGAAAAGCGGATTGCTGGTCGTACCGTCCGTGCTGATGATGTTGCTCGGTTGAGCAACTCCGCTTTGGCCCAGCGGGCTTAAATTGATCTTATTGAAAAGATTAAAAATGTCTCCGCGAAATTCAAAGCGCGCATTTTCCCCGAAAATTGGCAGCTTCGGCAGCCCAAACGATTTCTGGATCGTCGCATCCGTATCGAAGTACGTCGGCCCGCGTAGGCTATTCCGTCCTACACTCGGCGGGGGCGGAATACCCGTTGCTGGAAAACCGGGAACTGTGAAATACGCCAGCGCGCCGTTCGGGAAATTACCATTTGGTCTCTCAAAGGTGCTGTTGCTTGAGTCAGTCCCCGGCGTTCCAATTTGATTGCTCGGACGCAGCGTATTGTAGTTGCTGTTCGGATACACCAGGTTTCCACCCGGGATATTGTTATAAACCGGAGTCCACGGGAAGCCGCTGTGCCAGTTCAAAATCCCGCTGAGCTGCCATCCTCCGAGCACCTTACCGACAAAGCCGTGCCCTTTGAACAGCGTGGGCGTGTAGACACCGTAGAGCTTTATATTGTGCGTCACATCGAAGTCGGCTGGGCCCTTCAGATACTGCAGCCCGTACGGATATTCACCGATGTAATAGTCGTTTGAACCGTCATCCAGCGTCTTGCTCCAGCGGTACTGGAAGTCGAGTTGGAAGTTCTTCGAAAAACGGTGTTCCAGTTCCGTCAACAGCGCGTTGTAGCTCGCGTTGGCATCGTTGATGTAGTAGTTCAGGTGCGCCACCTGCGGATTCACAGCCGGATAATAGAGCAGATTCAAGTTCGTCTGCCGTGTATTGTGCCGGCTTGCGCTTCCCTGGTAGCCCAACTTCGCAACCCAGTTCCCGCCAAGGTCGTACTGACTCTCGAGCGAGTAACGATAGGTCAGCGGCGTCGGCTCATTCTCGGGAAAGCCGGTTAAGTCCACCGGCGCGCCTGAAATCGGCAGGCCGCTGGTTGGGTTAAACGCCAGCACAGCATTCGGATTCACTGGCCAGTTGTAGAACTGGTTTACGTTGCTCGGGATCTGATACACGATCGTCTGCGGAGTATTCAGCGTGAAGTTCGCCACGAGCGGCGGATTGCTCCGCCCATTGAGTGTGATCGCTTCCTGCATACGGTTGTAGCCGATACCAAAGCCGCCGCGCACCACGAACCGCTCACTCGCCGGATTCGGCCTCCAGGCAAACCCGAGTTGCGGACCCCAGTTATTTTTACTCGCGTTATATAAGTCGCCGCCCACCTTCAACGTCAGATCGTTTAACGCGTTTGGCCCCGTACCCGGAATTGGGTTACTGATCTGTCCGTACTTCTCGTGCACGGGCGTGAAGTACTCCCAGCGCAGACCCAGATTCAACGTCAGATTCGCTCTCGGCTTCCAGTCATCCTGCACAAATCCCGCATAGATCGATGAACGAATGTAGTGGGTGGCCGATGTCGGTTGCCCGGTCCTCGGATCGAAGTTCCCTGTTTCCTGGTAGGGTGCGTCGTTCGCCAGATCCCACAGATTGCGGAAGCTGTAAGTGGGCCGCCCGCCCCCGGCTTGGCTGTCGTTGTCCTGTTCCAGATAAATATCAACGCCCGCCTTCAAAGAATGATTGCCGCGCACCGTGCTCACCGTGTCGCGGAAGTTGTAAGTCGTCTGATAGAAAATGCCGGGTCCCGGCGCTCCGAAAGGCTGAAAGGTCGAGGAGCCCAGGTTGTCGATGTTCGCGCTCGGAAGTCCCCAAGGCTCCTGCGAATTCGAGGTCACTTCATTGAAGTACCAGCGCGTCACGTTGGCCCGTGCTTCGTTCAGCCACAATGGCGAGAACGTATGATTCCACAACAGCGCTCCCGTGTAGTTGATCCGATCGCTATGCCAGAAATTAGCCGCACGCGCGGGCCCGTTATAGAAACTCGAATTGCTGGGCACGTAATAGGTGCTGAACACGATCAGATCCTTCTGCGTCGCCTGGTAATCCGCTCGGCCGTTGTATTGCGTCGGGCTCGCGTCATTGGGGCTCGTGCTCTGCACGTACATCAAGTCAGGAATACCGTCCAGACCGCCACCCACCCCGGGCGTTCCGCTGCTTACATAACTCGGATCCTGTGTACCGGGCGCGACTCTTCGCAAGGGAGAGCCGATGTCTAAGCCTTGGTACACGCCGTTGCTAAAAATCGCCTGGCACTGAGCGGCACCGGTAAGTCCGGCATCGGAGCAGGTCTTCGGAACAATCGCATTGAAAGAAACGCCTTCTCCCGGATAACTCAGCAGCTTCGACGCGATCGGCGCCGTGGCGCTCTTCAGAAACTGCGGTGTCTCATACCAGCCGAGCGCCGTCGTTGTCGAAGAATTGCGCAGCGTCTCATACGAGAAGAAGAAGAACAAATGATTCTTGATAATCGGTCCGCCCAGGCTGCCCGCCCATTGATTGAAGCGGTCCGTATCCTTCTGCACCGGGTTATTCGGTCCGTTGTAACGTT
The DNA here is from genome assembly GCA_963737005.1 of Terriglobia bacterium. Classification (GTDB taxonomy): domain Bacteria; phylum Acidobacteriota; class Terriglobia; order Bryobacterales; family Bryobacteraceae; genus Bog-105. The sequence goes on from CAVTRD010000003.1 coordinate 295,617, forward strand.
GATACGCGTTCAAACCAGGCCGGTCGAACTTCATCAGCGCGCTCCCGTGAAACTCGTTGGTGCCGTTCTGCGAAACAACCAGAATCTGCGCACCGCTGTTGCGCCCCGTCTCCGCGCTATACGGATTCGCCTGCACCGTGACTTCTTTCACCGACTCTTTATTCGGCGTAATGATCGAAGCGCCGCCCCACGCCAGGCTGTTCGTCGACACGCCATCCACTTGGATATTGTTCGAGCTGTTGCGCGTGCCGTTCGCGGCAATCTGCACCTGGTTTTCGGTCGCGAAAATGCTGCTCGTCCCGCTCGCGCCGCCCGGCCCCGCTGTCCCCGGCAAATTCTGCGCTCCACTTCCGCTCGCACCACGTGAGTTATCCCCAAACACGCCCGGCGCCAAAGTCGCTACCTGAAACGTGTCCCGTCCAAAAGTCGGCAAAGCCTGCACGGCTGCATGCGAGAAAGTACCGGAAATGGTCGCCGTCTCCGTATCGAGCGCCGGTCCTTCGCTCGCGTTCACCGTCACCGTCTGCGAGGTCTGCTTTCCCACCTGCAGCTGCACGTCCTGCGACTGCGGCTGCTCACTACGCAGCAGCGCCTCGACCGTGCTCGGTGTGAAACCGGTCTGCTCTACATGAATGTTGTAGCGGCCAGGCGCTAAAGCCGGAAACGAGTAAACTCCAGCATCGCTGGTCGTCGTCTCTCGCGTAATATTCGTCTCGCTGCTCGTCAAAGTGACTTTCGCGCCGGGTATTACTGCCCCCGTCGTGTCAGTTACCGTACCCTGTAGGCTGCCCCGGTACTGCGCCATCCCCGGCAGGCTCAGCAGCAAAGCGAAGAAGATCGGCGTTAATGCACCAGCAAGCCGACGCACTCCTGTCGTCATGGACAAAACAGACATCAAAACCCCTTACTCCCCTGCCAGAATAGTCCGGCCGTACCAAAACCAACTATTTCCCCAACACTAGGCGAACTTCTACTCCCTGTCAACCTGCGATATATGCCACCAACCGTTATACTTAGCCCTTAAGCGATGATCCAGCTGCTCCGGACCAAGAACATCGACGATTTGGTCGACGAAGCACATACGGAAGGAAAGCGGCTCAAACGCTCGCTTGGTCCTTGGAGTTTAATCGCCTTCGGCATCGGCGCTGTTATCGGCGGCGGCATCTTCACCGTCACCGGCACCGCCGCCGCTGGCCAGCACCTCGCCATCCGTTCTGTCTTGAACGCGCCGGTGCTCGATCTCATGCTCCACGGCAGCTCGGCCGCTTCCACCATCGGTCGCCCCGGGGCCGGTCCCGGACTCACGCTCTCCTTTATCCTCGTCGCGATCACTTGCGGGTTCGCCGCCCTTTGCTACGCCGAACTCGCCTCCATGATCCCGATCGCTGGCAGCGCTTACACTTACGCCTACACCACCCTCGGCGAAATCTTCGCCTGGATCATCGGCTGGGATCTCATCCTCGAGTACGCCGTCTCAAACATGTCCGTCGCCGTCGGCTTCTCCGCCTATTTCAACGTCATGTGCGACTACCTCTTCGGCGCGCATCTCCCCAAGTACCTGTCCGAACCCGCTATCGTCGATGGCCATCTCACCGGCAGCCTCTTCAATATCCCCGCGCTCATCATCGTCATGCTGCTGAGCTGGATTCTCGTCCGCGGCGTCAAAGAAAGTGCCGGCGCTAACAACGTCATGGTCGCGATCAAACTCGCCGCCGTTCTGCTCTTTGTGTTTGGAGCCGCCCACGCCGTCAACACCTCCAACCTCCATCCCTTCCTGCCCAACGGATTTCGCGGCGTGGTCAGCGGCGCCGCTATCGTCTTCTTCGCCTTCATCGGCTTTGATTCCGTGTCCACCGCCGCCGAAGAGTGCCGCCAACCCCAGCGCAACATGCCCATCGGCATCATCGGCACCTTGATCGTGTGCGGCGTTCTCTATACGTCGGTCGCCTTCGTGCTCACCGGCATCGTCAACTGGAAAACTCTCGATAACGCTTCGCCCGTCGCTAACGCGCTTGCGGCCATCGGCATGAATCGCCTGCGCTTCACCGTCACCGTCGGCGCGCTGCTCGGCATGCTGTCGTCGCTGCTTGTCTATCAATACGGCCAGGCGCGCATCTGGTTTGCTATGTCTCGCGACCGCCTTTTACCCGGCATCTTCTCGCGCGTCCATCGGCGCTATCAGACCCCTCACATCAGCACCTGGCTCGCCGGACTCGCCGTCGGCATCCCCGCCGGTATCTGGGACATCGGCACGTTCGCCGACTTGTCAAACATCGGAACGCTGTTTGCCTTCATCATCGTTTCCATCGGCGTGGTGATCCTGCGCCGCAAACAACCCGCTCGCCCGCGCTCATTTAAAGTCCCGTTCTCTCCCTATACGCCGGTGATCTCCGTTTTTTGCTGTCTCGCCCTGATGCTCGGATTGCCCCTCGAAACCTGGATCCGCTTCGTCCTCTGGCTCGTCATCGGTCTCTTTATCTACTTCCTCTACAGCCGTAAACGAAGCCCACTCTTCGCGCCCGTAGAACGGTCCGTCGCCGAGCAGTCCTGACAATCCGAAGCAGAGGTCGGATAAGGCGGGGGAAGCCTCGACTCAATACGCGACTTTGATCGCTAATTCGTTCTCGCGTGCCAGAACACTTGCTCGCGCTGCATTATTTCGTACTTTCCGGACGGAGAGTAGATGGCCACCTCAACCGAACCGTCGTAGTCGCCGATCACCGCGCAAGCATGCTCAACAGCATCTTGGCGCGAGTTGAACTCGGCCTTTTCCAAGGAATTGCCAAATCTCACTTCGAGCGTCCACGGGCCCACGTTGTTTACTCCCTTACTCCACCCTTCAGTAGAAGGTCAGCATAGACGGTAGAGGTGCGACTTGGTACTAGGACTATTTCTCATTCCGTTGTGAACTTACTCGGGATTTTCCTAGCGAGTTGCACGTTTGCTATGTTAGGCTCTCAACAGTTGCAAACATGCTGGGGCGCGGCGGTTGTCTACACCACTCGGAACCCCACACCGGATCGCCTAGTTCCGGAATACTGTTTTCAGGAGCTTGGTATCCGTAGCCTAGCCAGTCTGGCCAGATCCTGCCCGGCGACTCTTGAATCCTGCTCTGTGGCCACACGACGGAAACAAGAAACCGGGCAGGCATCGAAAGTGTGATGCCGAGTTCAAAGACTGTTGTGCCCAATGAGCAGCACTCCCAGCTTCGGCACCTGTACCACTAATCCGGTGGTACCACTCTATATTTGCTATCTCCTGCCAGAAGAACTACTGTAGTTCCGCGAGCATTTCCGGTATAGGCGCGTTGCCGGAAATCACGCGATGCGTCAGTCGCGCCCGGAGCCAGCCATATGAAAATCTATGTTAGATTGCTCGCAGCGCTGTTTCTCTTCTCAACCGCGCTCGCTTTCGCGGGATTCGTTCCCGCAGACACAAAAGAACAAGACAGCGGCGTTACACCCCCGCCCAAGGTGCTCGTCATCTATAACGAGATCCTCAAGCCGGGGCAGACCGGTAGTGCCCACCTCAAGGCGGAAAGGGGTTTCGTCGACGCCTACGCCGCCGCGAAATGGCCCGAACACTACCTCGCGATGGATGCGCTCTCCGGGCGGGAGCGGACCATTTTCTTCGCCGGTTACGATTGCCTCGATTCCTGGCAAAAGGACATGGACGCTACCGAAAAAGACCCGACGCTCTCTGCCGCTCTCGATGCCGCAAGAGCGGCTGATGGCGCGCTCTTGGAATCGCATGAATCGAGCGCCTACGTTTACCGCGACGACTTGAGCGTACGCGCCCCGGCCGATATATCGCATATGCGCTACATGGACATCACGATCTTCCACGTTCGCCAAGGACACAAGAAAGATTTTGAGGCATTGGCCAAGATGTATATGAACGCCGCTCAAAAGATGCCCAAGGCAAACTGGGCCACCTTCGAGAAGGTATATGGGGTCGATAGCGGGCGACAGCTTATCGTCATCACGCCCCGTAAGTCCTTGGCTGAAGTCGACCAGGACATGGCAGACGAGAAGAATTTCACCGCGGCCCTCGGCGGCCCGGAAGACATGAAGAAAATACGGGAACTCACCGCCGCCGCAATCGAGTCAAGCGATTCTCATCTATTCCAGATGAACCCGAAGATGAGCTACGTTTCTGATGCTTGGGCCAAGGCCGATCCTCAATTCTGGGATCAGAAGTAAAGGCGCCCACCGCTCCAGTTAGGTCGGGAGTTTCGCTGCCTCGCCCCGGAACTCCCGTTGCCGAAAGAAAAGAATCGTCAGCGCCACCGCGACTAAACAAGCCGCAGACAATAGCAGCAAAGCCGGCACCGTGCTTTGAAACGCGTTCCGTGTCTTCCCGATCAGCCACGGGCTGAAGTACCCGCCCAGATTCCCGACTGAATTGATCCAGGCAATCGCGGCCGGAGCCGCCGCCCCTGTCACAAAGGCGCTCGGCAAAGCCCAAAACGTTGTATACGCCGCGGCAATCCCCGCTGTTGCAACCGTCAAAGCCAGCAGTTCCATCGCACCCGAAATCCCCGGTATCGCCGAGGTCGCAAATGCCAGCGCTCCCACCATGCCCGGTATCGCAATATGCCAGCAGCGCTCGCGCGTCAGGTCCGAATGTTTCCCCACCAGCACCATGGAAAGCGCGGCCGCACCCCACGGCAGCATCGTCAGCAGCCCGATGCGGAACGGATCCGCCGTCAGCGTCTCCTTCAAAATCTGCGGCAGAAAGAAACTCAGCCCGTAATTGCCCACCACGAAACCGAAGTAAATAAAGCAGAGCGCCCACACCTTGCTGCTCCGAAACGTATCGAGAAGCGAATGTTTTGCATGCCCCTTCGTGCGTTTGAGAGCATCCTCCTCTTCGAGTTCCGTTACCAGCAGCGCGCGCTCCTCCGCCGTCAACCACTTTGCATTCTGCGGCCCGTTTGGCAAAAAGAACACGGAGGCGCAGCCCGCGATGATCGACGGCACCGCTTCTACCAGGAACAGCCACTGCCAGCCGCGCAATCCTCCCACCGCTGACATCCGATCCAACAGCCATCCCGATATAGGCCCGCCAATTACGCCCGACAACGGAATCGCCGTCATGAACGTCGCCACCATCCGCGCTCGGTAACGGCTCGGATACCAGAACGTCAGATACAGAATCACACCCGGAAAGAAGCCGGATTCCACCACGCCTAGCACAAACCGCACAAAGTAAAACGCGTGTGCGCTTTTCACAAGCATGGTCGAGGCCGAAACTACGCCCCACACAATCATGATCGGCCCCAGCCAAAAGCGAGCCCCGATCTTCTGTAGCGCTACATTGCACGGAATCTCGAACAGAAAATAGCCGATAAAGAAAATGCCCGCGGCCGTCCCATACACCGCTTCACTAATGCCTAGATCCTGCTGCATCTGCAGCTTGGCAAAGCCCACATTCACCCGGTCAACATAGGCGAAGATGTAACAGATAAAAAGAAACGGCAGGATCCGCCAGCTCACCTTCCGGTAAGTGCGATCTTCGAATGTCGCGATAGCAGCCCGGTCCGTCAGCGCGCGCACCACCCTCCGTCAATCAGAATGTCTGTCCCCGTGATGAAGCGTGCCGCTGGCGAACATAAATAACACGCCAGCGCGCCGATGTCTTCCGGCTTGCCCCAGTTCCCCACCGGGATGCTCGCCAGGAACTGCGAGTTCGCCTCCGGGTTGTTCATCACGGGTGCATTCATTTCAGTACCGAACGGGCCCGGGCTGATCCCGTTCACCGTGATGCCTTCCGCTGCCAGTTCAAGCGCCAGTGCGCGAAGCAGCCCAAGCAGCGCCGCCTTGCTCGCCGAGTAGGCGCTACGCTGCGGCAGCGAGACGTGGCTCATGATCGACGTGATGCACAAAATCCGCCCGTAACCGCTGCCCATCATCTGCGGGGCAAACGCGCGGCACATCAGGAAAGCGCTTGTGAGATTCGTCTCAACGACGCTATGCCACTCATCCAAGCTAAAGTCGATCAGGTTCTTGCGGATGTTAATGCCCGCGTTGTTAATGAGAATCTGCGCTTTTCCGAGGCCGCTGCTCACCTCTTCCGCAAGTTTCGCGACAGCCGCCTCGTCGCGCACATCCGCTACGAAAACCTTGCCCTTGCCGCCGGCACTCTCGATTTCGCCAAGCACGCCCTGGAGCTTCGCCTGGTCGCGCGAGACTAACGCCACCGTCGCACCCGCCTCGCTCAGCGCTACCGCCATCGCCCGGCCTAACCCTTTGCTCGCTCCCGTAATAACAGCGATCTTTCCCGTGAGGTCGAATGCTTGCGTGGCAGCCATGAGAGTTCTGAACGAGACCTCAATATCCTATCGCGACCTCAAAAAGTTCCGTGTCCTTGTACGGTCCCGAAAAGTTCCCGAGATACTGCACCGCTCCGCGCCCATCTACCAAAGACCGCAAGAGCCAGTCTTCCGGGTAGTCAGGCGTTCCTAAAACAAGAAACGATTTGTGCTGCGCCGTGAACTGCTCGAATGACACCACCTGCCCTCGGATCGGAAAATCTCTCTTGAGCATCGGCATCGTCTCGAAGATTGTCGCGCCTGCATAGCGCAGCGCCAGATTCCGATCCGTCAGGTAATACAACCGCCCGACAGTCGCCGCGTCTTCGTAATGATCCATCTCGAGAAAAGTCAGCCCGCTCGCCGCCACCAGCGGCAAATCCGGCCGTACCCGAACGAGATTATCCCCTGCTCCCGCTCCGTGCCCCCACACCGATTGCCGGAGCGACGGCCGTAGATTGAACACGCTCACAAAAAGCAGCAACACGCTCGCCGCCACCATCGCCGCTGGTCGGCTCGCGCTGGTCTGGTACGCCAGGAAGAACACCGCCCCCAGCGCATAGCAAAATTCAACCGGCAAGGAATAGCGATCGAAGTACGCGCCGTGAAACGGCATCAGTGCCAGATTGACGATCGCCGGGATCGCCAGAAAGCCGCCCATCAAAGCCATCTCAAAATCCGCCGGGCCGCGGAACCCTGCGCTTCTTCTCTCGCCGGATCGCCACGTGGCTAAAAGTAGCGCAAGCAACAGCGCAATAAGCAGCGGCAACGCTTCCACCTTCAAACTGCCGTAGTACGTCTCGGCGATCTTCGGCACAGAAGCTCGAAAAACCGGCGGAAACGTGTAGGCCCCAAAACGCTGCACCACCTGCAAATACAGAAAAGGAATCGCACACGGCACCAGCAGCGCCGCCCAAATCCAACCGTCGATCGCCCGCCGCTTATAGGTCCGAATCAGTTCAGCCAGGCAAAACGGCATCACGTAAAACAACGCGAGCATGTGACTCAACATCATCCCCGTGACCGCCCCTGCCAACAGCCAAACCGAACCTGTCGTGCGTTGCGCGTCGATCGCCCGCCGCCAGAACACCAGCATCAGGCCCGTAAAGCAGATCACCCAGGCGTAAGGCCGCGCCTCGGTCGCGTAGTAAAAGGCCGGGCTCGCCCACAGTACCGCCAACGCAAGCAGTCCATACCACGGCGACAGTCGACGCGCGACAAACCGCCACAAGCAAAGACTTCCTGCCAAAAACGCCAGCACGGAGGGTAGCCGGACCGCCAGCGCGCTCGTTCCAAATACCGCCACCGACATCCGCACCGCCAGGTACTCGAGCGGCGGATGCAGATCGAGCGCCATGTCCTGCCACAAACGCGAGAGGGTGGGCGCCGTCCCTATATAGAAGGTGTAAAGTTCGTCATGCCACAAGCGGCGGCCCGCTAGCAGCAGCGTCAGCGCAAGATAAAGGAGCGTCGCGACGGCCAGCGTCGCCCGCTCCGCGCGCGGCATAGATCCCGCCCGGTCCAGCGCATCCAGCACACTCTCCCAGCGGTTTCGTTTGGCAGGTGCTCGAGCCGGATACAAGCGAGAATTGTAGCGTCTTTACGAGGGCCCCGAGACTACTTCTGCTCCATGAAGTAGTAACAAAGCATGTGGCAGACAAATAGGTGGCCGTCTTCGATCCGCCCCATGTGCCCGTCTCGCACGCGTATGTCAAGGTGCGCCATCGGGCCGAGCTTCCCGCCGTCGCGCCCGGTGAGCGCAATCGTCTTGCAACCGACTTTATTCGCGTAATCCATCGCCTTCACCACATTTGGCGAATTCCCCGATCCGCTGATCGCCATGAACACATCCCCGGATTGCGCAAAATTCTTCAGCTGTTCCGCGAAAATACAGTCATAACCGACGTCGTTCGAATAAGCCGTGATGGTCGCCATCGAATCCGTCAGCGCCATGATCCGGAAGCGCGCATCACGTTCGAAACTCGCGCCCTTTACCATGTCCGTGACAAAGTGCGAGGCGGTCGAAGCACTGCCCCCATTGCCGCATACAAAAATGTGCCGCTTCGCCGCGCGCGCCTCTTCCAAAATTGCAATCGCCTGCCCGACCGCGTCTAAGTCAATCGTCTCCAGAGCCTGCGATAGCTTCGCTTTATAGTCACGCGGAAATTGTGCGGAAGTCGCCTGCGCGAGTGTCTCGGTCGCCATGCACCCACTCTAACTTACAAGTGCACCCACACGAACAGGAGAGCGGCTAGAGTCATCCTTGGAACCGTTAGGGCCTGTCGGTGAACTGGCACCGATCTTCCATGGCGAATTAAACATCCGTTTTAGGACGAGAGTTTCACGGCTGCGAGCCACCCTTCAAGCATGAACACTGCTTTCACGACTGGCGAGGGAGACAGCCTGTATGTCTCTGCTCATGCTCGTCGAGTTGCTGATCTTACTAGGTTTGCTGGTATTCCTGATCGCTGTATGGTGCAGGCGGTGAACACCTCCGGGCACCCGGCGTCGACAAAGTAGTATTGCGGTACCGTATAGCTCGCTAACCACCGTCTCAGATGGTCCCGATGATCCTGCCGTCACTGCGGATCTAGAGCTTCTTTCCCAGGATTGATGCAGTTCTAGAACCTCTGGACGGGTGATTGAAGTGTCTCCGGTGTGCCATAATCGCAGGGTCGGAGACGGACTGATGTCACTAGAAATTAACCCAGTCATAGTTGGTAGCAAAAGACTAGGTGATGGTCAGCCCTGCTACATCATCGCCGAGATCGGAATCAACCATAACGGTGACCTCGATCTGGCAAAACGCCTCATTAGCGTAGCGGTGGCCGCCGGTTGCGACGCGGTGAAATTTCAAAAGCGCACAGTGGAAGTCGTTTATACCAAAGAGGAACTCGCCAAACCGCGCGAAAGTCCTTTCGGTCAAACTAACGGCGATCTCAAGCGCGCCCTCGAATTCGGCCGCGCCGAGTTTGAAGAACTCGACGGTTACTGCAAAGCCGTTAAAATTCCCTGGTTTGCGTCCTGCTGGGACGAGCAGTCGGTAGACCTGATCAACCGCTTCGATGTCCCCTGCTTCAAGATCGCGTCCGCCTCGCTGACCGATGACAATTTGTTGCGTCACACCCGCGCCACCGGTCGCCCGCTGATCCTTTCCACAGGCATGAGCACCATCGAAGAGATCGACCATGCTTTCGAAGTGATCGGTCGGGATGACTTGGTCTTGATGCATACCACCAGCACCTACCCGGCCGCTTACCCGGAGCTGAACCTGCGGGCCATCCCCACTCTGCGTGACCGCTATTGCGTGCCCGTGGGCTATTCCGGCCACGAGACCGGTATTCCGACGAGCGTCGCCGCCGTGGTGCTCGGCGCCTGCTGCGTCGAGCGGCACATCACGATGGATCGCGCCATGTGGGGCAGCGATCAGGCCGCCTCACTCGAGCCGAACGGCATAACCCGCCTGGTCCGCGATATCCGCCTGGTCGAACAATCGATGGGCGATGGCGTCAAACGCGTATTCGAACGAGAATATCCGATTATTCAGAAGCTACGCCGCGTCGGCGCCAGTGCTGTTCCGGCATGACCGCGCTACGCGGCCTCGCACTCGACGTAGATGGGGTTTTAACCGACGGGGGCGTTTGGTGGGGTCCCGACGGACAGGAATGGAAACGCTTCTGCTTTGCCGACATCATGGGGGTGTCGCTCGCTCGCAAAGCTGGCTTGATCATTGCCCTTATCTCGGGCGAAGATAGTCCGCTCGTCGACCGCTTCGCCCACAAGATGGGCATCACCCACGTCGAGAAAAACTGCAAGGATAAGGCGGTCGCTCTTCGCAAGTTTGCCGAGGTCTCTGCCCTGTCGCTTGCCGAAATCTGCTTCATGGGCGATGATGTGAACGACCTTCCGGCCATGAAACTGGCAGGCTTGGCAGCAGCGCCGGCCAACGCCCAGCCGGTCGTCAGGCAGATGGCTGCGTTCCTCGCCAGCAACAATGGGGGTAACGGTGCAGTACGCGAACTCGTCGACGCCCTGCTCAATGCCCGAGTCCAACGCCCAGAGGCTGTACCTGTTTAACAGGTCCGGCAACTGGCCTGAAGTAAACTTCCCGAACCCGTTATGAATGACGAGCGCGATCTCTCTCGCCACTTACCAACCTCAGAACCGGCGGCTGACCGTCCGAAAGTCATCAGCATCGTCACGCCCTGCTACAACGAGGAAGATAACGCAGAAGAGGTCTACCGTCGGGTCCGCGAGGTCATGGCCGGACTCGGCCGCTATCGTTACGAGCACATCTTCATCGATAACGCTTCGCAAGACAACACCGTCGCCATCCTCAAGCGCATCGCGAGCCACGATCGCAACGTCAAGGTCATCGTCAACGCGCGCAATTTCGGCCACGTCCGTTCTCCATTTCACGCCTTCTTGCAAGCGCAAGGTGACGCTGTGATCGGCCTCGTAGCCGACCTGCAGGATCCGCCCGAGCTAATCCCCAAAATGGTTGAAAAGTGGGAAGAGGGCTACTCGATGGTCCTCTGCATCAAGGAAACCAGCCAGGAAAATCAATTGATGTTCGGCGTCCGGCGCTTGTATTACCGTCTCGTCGAGCGGCTTTCCTCCATCGAGACATTCCAGAATTTCACCGGCTTCGGTTTGTACGAGCGACGAGTGGTCGAAGCAATTCGCTCCTTCGGCGAAGCCAACCCCTATTTCCGCGGCATGATCGCCGAAATCGGCTTGCCCCATTACAAGCTGCTCTTCGATCAGCCGCGCCGTGTCCGGGGCATCACCAAAAATAATTTCTATACGCTCTACGATTACGCGATGCTCGGCATCACTAACCTCTCGAAGGTGCCGCTGCGACTGGCTACTTTCATCGGTTTCGCCTGCGCCGCCCTTTCCATTCTGGCGGGCTTCGCTTATCTCTTCTACAAACTCGCCTTCTGGAACAATTTCTCAGTCGGCACCGCCCCGCTCGTCATCGGCCTCTTTTTTCTAGGCTCCGTCCAGCTCGTCTCCATGGGAATTCTAGGCGAATATGTAGGTGCGATTCACACTCAAGTATTTAAACGCCCGCATGTCATCGAGCGAGAACGAGTCAACTTTGAATATTCCCCAGGCGAACCGCTCCGGGAAGATAGTTTCCTCCCCGTCTCTGGAACCAAACGCTAACCCCGCCACAATCGCATGGCACACTCGTCTACCCCTCAAGCATGACTGAAACCGGCACCTCTCGCGGCTCTTCCCGGCGTATCTTTTACTGGGTCGGCGCGCTTCTCTTTGCCGGCATCCTGCTCTATTACTCTTTAAGGGGAATCGAGTGGAATCAGGTCTGGCGCACGCTGTCTCACGCCAACCCGGAACTGCTCGCGTTCGGTCTCGCTTGCGCTACCCTTTCACTGCTGCTGCGGGCCCTACGCTGGCGTGTGCTGCTGCAGGCCGGCGCACCGGTCAGTGTGGCCACCGCGTTCTGGGCAACCTCTGCTGGCTACTTCGGCAATAACTTCCTGCCTGCACGCGCCGGCGAAGTCGTCCGCACTCTCATGATCAGCGCCTCCACTGGATTGAGCAAAACGTTCGTCCTGACAACCGCGCTCTCTGAACGTTTGTGCGACGCCATTAGCCTCGTCCTGATCAGTTCGGTCGTTCTCTTGACCTTGCCCAATAAGCCGGGTTGGTTTGCACATGCCGCGACGCCGTTTGCTTTACTCGGCCTCGGCGGTGTTGGCGCCATCGCGATTCTGCCGAAGCTCGAAATTATTTGTCAGAAGTTGCTTCACATCGTTCCCGTACCGCCTGCCCTTCGGGTGCGGCTGTTGTCTATCGTTGCGCAAATCATGGAAGGAATGCGCAGCTTCCACCACGCTGGTCGGCTCGCCGCGTTTATCAGCTTCACCGCCGTGATTTGGTTCTCCGATGCAATGAGCGTCATCTTCGGTATGCGCGCCCTCGGTCTGCCTGCCACCCTTGCGATTGCATTGCTGCTAACAACCGGTCTCGCGCTCGGGAGCGCTCTCCCTTCCACACCAGGCTATGTCGGCATTTACCAGTTTGTCGCTGTAAGTGTACTTACTCCATTTGGTTTCAGTAAGACCGATGCAATTGCTTACATTCTCCTTTCTCAGGCGTTGCAATATGCCTTAATTACTTTCTGGGGCGCTTGGGGTATGCTGCGCGCCCGCGCTGTGCGCTCCGCGAAAGAGCCGCCTGTCGCCATCCCCGTTACCGGCAAAGCCTAGTAAGTTTGCCCGGTGTAGTTACTTATTGTTTACTTTTCGTGTCTCGTTATTTGTTGGTCACAACTATATGAAAACTCCTCAATACATGTCGTATGAAGTGCTTATCTCCGCTAAACTGGATAGGAGGGATGCATGACGTTAACTGTCGAGGAAGGTAAACAAGCGATCATAGTCGGAGCAGGACCGGCGGGTTTAACAGCCGCCTTCGAGCTCCTGACTCGTACAGATATTACGCCGATCATACTCGAGAAAAGTGATTACCTCGGCGGCATCTCGCGCACTGTTCGATACAAAGGTAACCGCATCGATATCGGCGGTCATCGCTTCTTCTCTAAGTCCGATCGCGTCATGCAATGGTGGCTCAATGTTATGCCTATGCAAGCAATCGATGGCGCAAGTACCAAAATCACCTATCAGCGTCAGACGACGAGCGTGCCGGCTTCTGAGCGCCCCGCCGATCCCACCGCTAATGACAACGTGATGCTCGTGCGGCAGCGCAAATCGCGCATTTATTTCATGCGCCGCTTCTTCGAATATCCGATCACGCTCAGTGGCGACACGATAAGCAAACTCGGTCTGATGAAGACCATCCGCATCGGCCTGAGTTACCTTCGCTCGGTTCTCTTTCCCATTAAGAACGAGCAGAACCTCGAACAGTTCTTCATCAATCGCTTCGGCCGCGAACTGTATCTGACCTTCTTCAAATCCTACACCGAGAAAGTCTGGGGCATCGATTGCAGCGCGATCAGCGCCGAGTGGGGAGCGCAGCGCATCAAGGGTCTCTCGATATATAAAACGGTCCTGCACATTCTTAAGAAGCTCGTACCCAAACGCGACAAAGACATTAAGCAGAAGGATGTTGAGACTTCGCTCATCGAACAATTCCTGTATCCGAAATTTGGCCCAGGTCAGATGTGGGAAGAAGTGGCGCAGCGCGTCGAGCACCTCGGCGGTAAAATTCTCATGCATTGGTCGGTCGACGGTATCGAGCATTCGGGTGACGCAGTCACGGCTGTTGTCGCGCGCAACTCGCAAACCGGCGAAGTCAAGCGTTTCGCAGGTGATTACTTCTTCTCGACCATGCCGGTCAAGGAACTGGTCGCCCAGATGAATCCGCCTGCTCCAGCCAACGTGCAGGAAGTCTCCGAAGGTCTCATGTACCGCGACTTCATCACCGTCGGCGTACTATGTGACCGCATCAAGTTGCGTGAAGCGTCTGGCGAGTTAGTAAAAGATAACTGGATCTACATTCAGGAGCCCGATGTTCTCGTGGGTCGCCTGCAGATCTTCAATAACTGGAGTCCGGCCATGGTCGCCGATCCATCCAAGGTTTGGATCGGTCTCGAGTACTTCTGTAATGAGGGCGATTCACTTTGGGAGCGCAGCGATGAAGAAATGATCGAGCTCGCGAAGAAAGAGCTGGCTTCAATGAACGTCCTTGACGCGGAAAACGTTTTCGATGCAACTGTCATACGCGTCCCGAAAACTTACCCGGCGTACTTCGGGTCCTACGACCGGTTCCCCGAGATCATTTCCTGGGTCAATCAGCTAAACAATTTGTTCCTGGTCGGCCGCAACGGCATGCACAAATACAACAACCAGGACCACTCGATGCTAACGGCCATGACCGCGGTCGATAACATCATCGCCAACGTGCGCAGCCGCGATAACCTCTGGGCTCTGAACACCGAAATGGAATACCACGAGGAAAAAGAGCAGCCCACGATGGACGAGAAGCCCGAGCCGGCGACCGTCGCCAACTAATTCAGGACCAGCAGCCCGCGCTGCACGCAGGTTATGTCTCGATGCGCCTGTTGCACACTCAACAGGCGCACGAGTAACCAAGCACCGAGTAACATCATCAGCCAATGTACCGGGAATTCCTGCCGCAAGCCGACATGCACTAAGTAGTTGGGCAGCGGGAATACCAGCAGAATCAGCCCACTTACTGCAAACGCGAGACGATCCTGGCTTGCTAGGTAGATGAACCCCGCCCAACCAAGTAGGTTAGTGAGGGCGAGCAGCATCGTCTTCATACGCGACGCAGGATCGTTGTAAAGCCAGAAAGTCCGCATGCGTCCTAGGCAGAGCTCGATGAATCGCCTCGGATGCGTCCGCATCCACTGCTTGGCTTGGGCGCCCGCCTCGCGGTTATACGCCACTTCCCCCATCGCTCTCACCTTCAGCGCCTCTGCTTCGCTCTGCAGCGGGTGATACCGCTCGAACAGGTTGTTGAGCATATTGATGCGCTGATCGGCCGAAGCGTCGTCATTGTTGGAAATGTGCAGCTCGAGTCCTACGTTCGTGCGTGTCACAACGGGCGAACCCAACGCATAATAATTGCGAACCGTCCAAGGCGTCAGACACAACGCGACTACGAAGAGCTCAATTGCACCAAAGCGAAGATATTTCATCCTTCCGGCTTGGCGGCAGAAATAGATCCCAGCGAGAAGCATCGCCACAAAAAGCGTAATTAGCGCCGGCACAAAAAGCAAGGAGATGCCCCACAGCACTCCGTCGACAATCGCCGTCCGCACCCGAAGCTCACACCGCCGCCAGAGCCGAAGCGTCGAAAGCGCTACAAACAGCAGAGCGAGCGCCGTATACGGGCTTTCCCAATCGCCTTCGATCTCAACCAGTGGCCGCAGCGGCAACAAAGCCGCTGCTAGACCTGCGAGAACACCCGGTCTGATATCCCCAAAGATTCGCAGCGCTGCAAACGGCAGCAAGCCCCACAAAATCGAAGAGACCGCCGAAGCCAAGAGACGCTTTATTATCTCGGCCGGTATGCCTGTCCCGAATAATTTAAAGAGCGCCGCCAGGATCAACGTGTAACCTGGCGCAACGTGGGCTGTCGGGCCGGTGGGGCGCAAATACGGGTTCCCGTACACACCGTTAGTCGCGAGTGAAATCGCCGTGCGCTCCAGTTCGTAGCGTTCAAGGTCCCGGTAGCTGTGGGTCGCAAACAGAAGCGCCACTCTCACCAGCAACCCAATCCCGAAAATCAGTAAGCCCCACCGAAACGGGCTCAGCTTCGCAATAACGTGCCGCAGGCGTTTGAAGATGGTTGGCACCTGTAAGCTCATTGCATGAAGGGAAAATCGGACAAACGCTTCTCCCAAGTATAGATGCGCGCACCTCGCCAAAAAAAAGAGCCGGCCCCCGTAGGGACCGGCTTCTAGCTGTTCTTTGAAAGGTGACCTAGCGCCCGCCTTTAATCGCCCATCGCTCCAACTTCTTCGCGCTTCTCGGCGGCCGGCGCCGCGGGCTTTGCAGCCGTACCCAGTAAGCCGTCGAGCGGCACAAAGCCGTCGATCTTCTTCTCGCCAAGCACATGCTCGCGGTAGAGCCGCGCCATCTTATCGTTCTCGATCTTCTGTTTCAGAGCCTCATCACGTGCACGCGTCTTCTCTTCACGCGCCGTTTTTGCAATGCCCTTGTCGTCCAGATCATGCTGCCGGTCCGCCTTCACATGCTCTTCCACCAGCACCAGATTGTGGTCTTTGCTCGCTAGCGGTACAGTCTTGTTGCCGGCGAAGATCTCGTGGCGGCCCTTGTCCTCGTACCACTTGGTGAGCGTCGCCGTCATGTGCATCTTCTCGATGATGTTGCGCCAGCCCACGCCGGTGTTGTAAGCGCAGAACGAAATTTCGCCTTCCTGCGTCGCATAGGGAATGATGCACTGCTCAGTCCGTCGGAAATCGTAGTTGAACAGATCCTGGAACCACATGCCCGCGATGAACAGGAAATTCCAGCGATCCGAGCGGCGCTTGTCGATATCCTGCATCGTCCGGTCGCCCGTCACTTTGCCGTAGACTTTCGCGTGGTCCTTCTTCGACATGCCAAAGCATTTGTCAAACTTTGCGATCAGGTCGGTCAATTTGAAGTGCGTCGGCGATTGAAATGGATCGTAATTCCGCAGCAGCGCCAGCGTCACGCCGGCCACTGACAGCGTTCGTCCGCGCGCCGCGTCATTGATGCGCGCAATATCCTTCGCAAGCTGATCGGCGTGCAGGAACGCCGTGACCGGAACGTGCTCTTTCGTTTCCTTGTCGCACATCACCGCCATGCCGATACCGCAGTTCGGATGGCAGCCGCAGCTCAGTTGTCCCCAATCCGCATTCGGCCCGTGGACCAGATCCGCGAAATCGGAGAACGTGCTCATGAAGCTGATCGGGAACCAGTCGCGCACCGGCTCGCCCGATACCCGTCTGCGTCTTCACGTCGTGCGCCAGATGCGACAGCGTATAGCGCTGCGCATTTCTTCGATCGTCCGTCACCGCTTCGTCGCGGCCGGTGAACGAAACCGGCTGGAACGAAAGGAACGGAATCTTCTTCGGATTGTCGAGCGCAAACTGCACCACGCGCCCGACCTGCTCGTTATTGATGCCGTTGATGATCGTGATCACCGGAACGATATCGACGCCCGCTGTCCACAGATTCTCAATCGCCCGCAGTTTCACATCGAACAAATTGCCGACCGCGCGATGCGAATTGGCCGCATTGCCGATACCGTCGAACTGCAGGTACGCATAACGAAGGCCCGCTTCCGCTGCTTCCTTGGCAAACTCCGGGCGCTTTGCAAACTCAATGCCGTTCGTCGCGGCCTGCACGCTGTTATAGCCCACCTTGCGCGCATACCGAACCGCATCCAGGAAGTAAGGAGAAAGCGTCGGCTCTCCGCCCGAAAACTGTACCGACATCTGCCGCCGCGGCTTGATCGAAATCGCGTTGTCGAGCAGCGTCTGAATGTCTTCCCAGCTCAGCTCATGCACGAAGCCGACTTGGTTGGCATCCATGAAGCACGGATCGCACATCATGTTGCAGCGGTTCGTCAGGTCGATCGTCAGAACCGAGCCGCGCCCGTGCGTGATCGTGCTCGTGCCGTGGTTGTGCAGCTTCTCGTCGTTGTGCGCGCGAATATCGCGGCCCGGAAAAACATCTTCCAGATGCTTGCTGAACGCCGGGTCAATCGACATCAGGTCTTCGAACTGCCCGTGGATCGGGCATTCTTTGACCATCAAAATCTTGCCGTCGCGCTCGATGATCTTCGCCTTGATCTCACCGACCGGCTGATTCATCAGGATCTTGTAATCGACTTCGCCGTCCACAATCCGTTGCCGGATCTCCGGAATGCAGCGCGGGCAAAGCGAATCTGTCTCGCGCGGCCAGCCAAGTGGCGGCTTCATCTTCTGGTGGCTCTTCAGGAGCGGCTTATCGGACCACTTCGGAGTGAATGACTCCTTCTGGTCTGATTTGGTTCAGCCGATCAAAAACCTGCCACGCAGCATTTGCGCCGACCGTCACGACCTTCTCGAAGTACTTGACTGGTTTATGCATAATCAGTGAACCGTAAGATTCGATAGTCTCCCATAAGCCCGAGCGGGATATACGCCCCGACTACCGCCAGTATAAAAGAGGCTTAAACGGTTGAATAACGGATGAAAGCGAACTGCGCCGATTAAGGGTTGTATGGCGATATTGATCGCGCTGAACAGCAGAGCCATTTTCTGCCGAAGCTCTTTCATTCCTCAGCAGCTTGCACGTTTCTACCAGGCATGGTAATACCCATCCCGCTCGACCACTTCGAGCGGCGTCCGGAAGGCCTCCGACAGGCCGCTCTGGCGTCAAAATCTCGGCTTCGGCCCATCCATCTGGACACATTCCATCTCGCAGCAGAACCACCCGGTCGATCTCCGGAATGATGTCATCCAGATGATGCGTCACCAGCAGACAGCCCGACGCCGCTCCGCAGCCAGCGACCGCAGCTGCCCCCGTATTTCTCGCAGAGTGGGCAGATCTAGGCTGGTCGTCGGCTCATCCAGCAGCAGAGTCGAGGGTTGATGAATCAGCGCGCGCGCGATCAGCAGCCGCCGCGCTTCTCCGGAAGATAGTTCGTCCAGCCAGCGGCTCGCCAGGTGCGCAGCCTCCAAGCCGCTCCATGCGCGCCCGTGCAGCGGCTTCCATCTCCGCCGTGACCTGATGGTTCGGCCAGATGCCGATCGAGCCGAAAAAGCCCGAGAGCACCAGCTCGCGCCCGGTAATATCGCGCGTGCACTTGCGCCATCAGATCGTTGCTGACCACCCCGATATGCGAACGAAGCTCGAAGATGTTCCAGTTCTCCTGCCCCAGAATGCGCAGCGTCGATGTCGGGTCGCAGCAGTGGATAGCACTCGCGCGTAATCGTTTTGATCAGGGTCGATTTACCGCAGCCGTTCGGGCCCAGAATCGCCACATGCTCGCCGCTCTCAATGCGCAGGCTCAAGCCTTTGCAGCGCGAGCAGGTTGCCGCGCTGCACAAACACGTTTTGGAAATCGATCAGCGGAGAAGTCAAAATAAAAGGTGAGGTTAGCAGAGAGAGCGGCTTTGGCTATCAGCGCATCGACGGTCAAGGAGCTGGCACGCGCTTGCGGCTTTGAGCTCGCCGGGATCGCACCCGCGCTGCCCGCTGAGGATTTCGCGCGCTTTGAAGCGTGGCGAGCCGCCGGCATCGCCGGCGAGATGCACTACCTGACGGACCAGCGCGGCGACCTGCGCAGCGATCCGCGCAACTTACTTCCCGCTGCCAAGAGCATCGTCTGCGTCGGCAAGCTCTACAACACCGGGCATCCACGCTCGACCGATTTCAGCGAGCCCTGCACATGGCTGGATATCGCGCTACGCCTGGGGCGCCGACTATCACGACGTGCTGCGCCCGAAGCTCGAGCAACTCGTTGAGTCCATTGCCGAGCAGCACGGCGAGCCGTTCGAATCGCGCATCTGCGTCGATACAGCGCCGCTGCTCGAGCGCTCTTACGCTCGCTTGGCCGGCCTCGGCTGGATCGGGAAGAACACCTGCCTTATCAATCAGGAGCGCGGCTCTTGGTTCTTCCTCGGCGAGATTCTGCTCTCGATTCCGCTCGCGCCTGATGCCCCGCCCCCCGACCGCTGCGGAACTTGCACCCGCTGTATCGACGCCTGCCCAACCGACGCGATCGTCCCCGACGGCGACGGCGGCTGGCAGCTCGATGCGCGTCTCCTGCATCTCCTATCTCACGATCGAGAAAGCGCGGACGCGATGCCCGCAGAGCTCGCCGGCCAAACGGCCAATCATGTCTTCGGCTGCGACATCTGCCAGGATGTTTGCCCCTGGAACCGGCGCGCCGCCGTTACACCGAAGACAGTCTTTTGCGCCCGCGTGTTTGCGCCATTGCTGGCCGAACTCGCCGAACTCACGCGAGGCTGAATTTCGCGCGCGTTTCGCGCATACGCCTGTCTGGCGCGCCCAGTACGCCGGCTTCTTGCGTAACGTGCCGCCGCCATGGGAAACTCAGGCAATTCGGAAATGCTCGAACCGCTCGAGCGCCTCGCCTGCCATCCGGATGCGCTCGTCGCGGGTCCGCGCGCGCAGGCACATCGCCTGCTCTGAAGGAAGCCGATTGAAGTATCTGCTTGCGCCTCTGCGCTGTTCGCGTGTGCGCGTCTGGCCCGCTGCGGCCGCGAACTCGCTGAGCCCCGGATTCGATCACTTCTACAACAACGAATACGATCAAGCGCTCCACATTTTCGAGAGCGGACGTCCGCGCCCAGCCCGCCAATCCCGATCCGCTACAACTGGGTGGCGCAAGCCATCCTGTATCGCGAGATGTATCGCGATGGCTCTCTCGAAAGCCAGCTCGTCACCGGCAGCAATGCCTTTCTTGCGCCGCCCGAAGATGGAGGTCACGCGCCGCCGACAAGCAGCAGTTCGAAGAGGCGGTGGATCGGGCGCTCTCGCTCGCGCAGGCAGAGACTCGAACGCAATCCGCGTGACGTGCAGGCGCTCTACGCGGCCGCGGTCGCCCACGGTCTGCGCGCAAATTTTCTCTACCTCGTCGAGAAGTCCTGGATGCAGTCGCTGCACGAAGCAGTGGCGGCGCGCAAAGCCAACGATCAGATTCTTTCAATCGATCCGGGCTTCATCGATGCGCATCTGCTCCACGGCTTGAACGAGTACGTCGTCGGTTGCCTGCCCGCGTATCTGCGCTCTGGTCGGCGCGGTCAACGGCTTTCATGGCGATAAAGAAGACGGCATCAAACAGCTGCAACTCGTCGCAGAGGCGTCGACGGGCAATCGTTACGATGCGGCCATCCTGCTCGCCGCCATCTACCGTCGAGAGCGCCGTCCCAAAGATGCCATCCCGCTGCTCGAAGAACTCGCCGCCACGTTTCCCGCGCAATCATCTGTTTCGCTTTGAAGAGGTCCAGATGTATAGCGACGGGGGCAACAAAGCGGCCGCCCTCAGAGTGCTCGCCGAAATCGAAGAAGCATTACGCAGCGAAGCAGCCCGGCTATGCGCAGCTGCCGCTCGAACGCGTGGAGTACGCGCGCGGCAATCTGCTCTTCTGGTACGGCGATCTCCCTCACTCGCTGGCCGACCTCAAGCAGGCAACCCAGCGTTCGGCCGACCTCGATTTGAGCACGGCCGTTATGGCTTGGCTACGCCTCGGTCAGGTCTACGATCTGCTCGGTGACCACGACCGCTCGCACGAGGCTTACCGCTCCGCCATGGCCACCGCTCCCCGTTCCGAACCCGCCAAAGAAGCCGAAGTCTTACCTCGAGCGGCCCTACCGGCGTCCCAGCCATTGAAATGTCCCGCTTTGAGACGGAACCGTCCGGAGTTACACTTTACTTGATAATGGATTCTCTGACGGGTTCTCCTGCAGCTACGGACAAAGCTGCTTTCTATCGGGGGCTTTGCGAACAGCTCGACCGCCTAATCGGGGACGAGACGAATTTGATTGCGAATGCTGCCAATACATCGGCTCTGCTCTTTCAACTGCTGCCGGACGTGAACTGGGTCGGCTTTTACCTGCTGGACGACGACGAACTGGTGCTCGGGCCCTTCCAGGGCAAACCAGCCTGCACGCGCATCCGGTCGGCACCGGGGTCTGCGGTACGGCCGCGGCTACCGCCGAGACGGTCATCGTGCCCGACGTTCATGAGTTTCCGGGGCACATCGCCTGCGATACGGCCTCGCGATCGGAAATTGTCGTCCCGCTGCTCAACTGGGGCACTGTCGCCGGAGTGCTCGATATTGATAGCCCTGTTTTGAACCGGTTTGACGAAGACGATCGCGATGGCATCGAGTCCCTTGTCTCCGTGTTCCTGGCCTCACAAGGCTCGGGTGATCTGCCCGATCTGAACGCGGGCGAGGCCGGCTCCGGATCTGTCCCGCTAAACTGAAGTTTGGTCTCGGAACAGGTTGAACAGCTAGCTACAAGAGCACGCCAGCTCGCGGCCACAGGCCAGCTCGCCGCCGCGCGCGAACACTGGGCCGCCATCCTCAACCTGTTATCGATCGATGCCCCGGAGCGCGCCGGAGTCGAACGCGAGATCGCCCGCATCGATGCCCGCCTCTCACCCAAACCGAAGGTGAACTGGAGTAAGCGGCTCGGTCCTTTCGGCGTCGGTTTGGCCGCCCTCGCGAAATTCAAGACCGTTGCGCTGGTCCTCTTGACCAAAGGCAAATTCCTGATCAGCATCCTTGCGTTCGTAGGCTTCTATTGGGCGCTCTTCGGCTGGTGGTTCGCCGTCGGCTTGGCCGGTTCCGTCTTGCTGCACGAAATGGGGCATTACGTTACCGTGCGCAGTTACGGGTTTCGCGCGGAGCTGCCGATGTTTCTGCCGGGCCTGGGCGCTTACGTCAAATGGAACGGCGCCAATGTCGATGTGGGCGTGCGCGCACAGATCTCGCTCGCGGGCCCGCTCTTCGGCTTTCTCTCCGGCATCATTGCCTATTGCCTCTTCCTCGCTACCCACCAGGGCGTGTGGCTAGCCGTCGCGCAGTTCGCCGGCTGGCTTAATCTGATCAACCTCATCCCGGTTTCGATCTTTGACGGCGGCTCGGCCATGAACGCGTTAGGCCGGCAGCATCGGCTGGCCTTGCTGGCTGTCTGCGTCGTACTCGCCTTTATGCTGCATGAATATGCCTTCCTCTTCGTGGGCGCCGGGACGGCTTACCGCATTTGGAAAGCAGATTTTCCAGCCGAGCCGCGCCAGCGTATCGCCTATGCCTTTACCGCGCTCGTGGTCGCCAACGGACTCCTCAGCTGGTTCTGCCAGACGCAAGCACGCGTGCTCTTCGCCCGTCCCTAGCGCGCCATACCAGATCCTCATCCTCCCGCAATCGCACCCACAATGAGCAATGGCTCCGCGCCTCGTGCCACCGCATCGGGCAGCAGCTTATCAGGTGAATCGTGCGAGAGATCCTGCCCGCACGCAAAGAATCTCACGAAGGCCCGCCGCTGCTGAGTCTCGTGGTGACGGATCGTCCCGCCCAGCATCGGGTAGCGCGCTTCGAGCGCATCGAGCACCGAGCGGGTCGTCACGTCACCTTCTACCGCCAGTTTCACTTCACCCTTGATCTGGGCCAGTGACCGCAAGTGCGCCGGCAGTTCCAGCCGTATCATGCGAGCGTCTGCACCTCCACCGAAAGCACCGCCGGCAAATCGCGCACAATCGGCCGCCACTTGTCTCCGCTATCGCTCGAAACATAAACCTGCCCGCCCGTCGTCCCAAAGTAGACCCCGCAATCATCGAGCGAATCCATCGCCATCGCGTCCCGCAGCACATTCACGTAACAATCGCTCTGCGGCAACCCTTCGGTCAGCGCCTCCCACTCGTTCCCGCCCGTCTTGCTGCGATACACCCGCAGCTTTCCATCCGGCGGGTAATGCTCCGAGTCGCTCTTGATCGGCACCACGTAAATCGTCTCCGGCTCATGCGCGTGCACATCAATAACAAATCCAAAATCGGTCGGCAGATTCCCGCTCACCTCTCGCCAAAGATCGCCCCCGTCATCGCTCCGCATCACGTCCCAATGCTTCTGCATAAACAGCACATCCGGCCGCGTTGGATGCATCGCCACGTGATGCACGCAATGCCCCACCTCCGCATCCTGATCGGGCAAGAACGGCGACCTCAGACCGCGATTGATCGGCCTCCAAGTCGCGCCGCCGTCATCGGTCCGAAACGCGCCCGCCGCCGAAATCGCAATATACATCCGCGCCGCATCTGCCGGGTCGAGCAGAATCGTATGCAGGCACATCCCGCCCGCTCCGGGCTGCCAGTTCGGCCCCGATCCATGCTCCCGCAACCCCGAAAGCTCACGCCACGTCTGCGCCGCCATCAGTCGATTGAAACAGCGCCGCATCCTCAACGCCCGCATACACCGTATCCGCATCCGTCAGCGAAGGCTCCAAATGCCACACCCGCTTGAACTCCCACGGATGCGCCGTCCCGTCATACCACATGTGCGTCCCCGGCACTCCGTCGTACACAAACTTATTGCCCACCGGTTCCCACGTCTTCGCCGCCATCGTTCGAGCGCTGGACAATCTGCCCGAACCAGCTGCTCGATTGCGACGCATACAGCCGGTTCGGGTCCACCGGCGAACCCTTCAGATGATAAATCTCCCAACCACCGAAATGCGGGCCGCTCACTTTCCAGTCCTCCCGCTTTCCGTCCGCCGTCAGCACGAACGCTCCCTTCCTCGTCCCTACCAGAACACGTACTCTACTCATCGGTTTCGCTCCTCGAAATCCAGCCGGGCCATCGCTCGCCTGTATCCTAGTCCTTTTCGTTTCCTATGAATAGTCGAATGAAAAGGAAAAAATCGACAGCAACGCGCAGGATTTAGGTAGTGTTCAGTTGGAAATCGGTGAAACTGGCGATCTACCTAACGTTCCACACCTGAATGCGACCCCTCGCACGCCCGCTCAGCCAAGGGTGAAGAACATCCAAATGGCCGCGCCCGTCGCGAGCGGCACGGAGAAAGCATACGCGATCGCTCTCCGTCCTCGAAACCAAACGCTCCTTGCGGGCCTTACGCAACAGAATGATCATAAGCGGAAAGT
Source organism: Terriglobia bacterium (assembly GCA_963737005.1). Lineage (GTDB taxonomy): Bacteria > Acidobacteriota > Terriglobia > Bryobacterales > Bryobacteraceae > Bog-105. The sequence goes on from CAVTRD010000003.1 coordinate 320,050, forward strand.
TGATCAGTACGGCGCTAATAAGACCCGGCGTGTAATCGCGAAAGACCAGCGTCGCCGGAATGTGAGGGAAGAACACATTCAGAAGCATCGCTGTTGCGTAACCGAAGAGTAGATAAAACCCAAACACTCTGCTTGCCTGCCCGCGCGCTCAAATAAGTCACGGCAAAACCAGCGCTGTCAGCAGCAACAACCCACCCCGGATCTCTACTGCCCCGGGCTGAAACGGAAGCTGACTGCCGTGCGCCTGCACCCAGTGCGGCATACCCCAAGCTTCTTCGCCGTTATGCAGAGCGACTGCCATCGGAAACAGCCACTGCATTTGCCGGAAGGCCACTCTTAACTCGCCCGCGCCTCGAAGATACTTCTGTTCCCCGCGCACACCGGGCACTCGCAGCCGCCGCGTTCTTCCGGTCTCGGCAGATTCCCCCCGCACGGCAGCAGATGCCCCGTCCCCAACGCCTTCTCCCGTTCAATCAAGTGCAGCCACGTCTCGACCGTCATGCGCTGGGTTCCCATCCCACCGCTCATTCGGATGGACGGGTCTTGCGTCGCCCATGCATACTCATCCGGCACGCCTCCCACAAAGTGCAGCCGTCGGTATACCAGCTCCGGTCGCGGCGCTAGCTTGCGACCGTTCTCCTTCAAAATTTCGTTTGCCGGATACAGCGTCGTCACCGTGTTCCCTTCGGCCGACACCTCGATCTCCGCCCATTGATCCAGAATGCTCACATGGTGCCCTTTCTTCTTCGCTTCGGGCTTCGGCGTCTGCAGCCCGACTCGCTTTCTAAGATCCGCGATCTCCTCGCTTTGCTGCTGCAAAATTTTGGTGTTGATGATTCGTTCCCGCAAGATGTCCTTCCTTAGTCCTTCTATGGCGCTTAAAGCCCGATAGAAAGCGCGTTCATTCGTGGTCTTGTATCGCAGGATCAACTCGATCCGGTGCTCCCGGTCCAATCCGGGATCTTCCGCTTCGGTTGCGAGCAGCCGCCGGTTCGCGCGCTTCAGCAGCCAGTCGTTCAGGATCAGTTGTTCGACCAGCCGCGTTTCGTGATAACCCTCCGGCTCAAAGGCCGCCATCCAACCGTCACGTGTATCGTCGTAGCCTTCGCGAGTCTCATCCGGCAGAATGGTCACCTGAAGCGAGCGTAGTCCGTGCACCGTCGCATTCTGGCTGGACCGCTTTTTCCCCTCAGGCGTCTTCGGCATGTCGCCTGCGAGTGTGCCCCGAGGCCCACGCCACGGCAACCCATTGCGCCACCTAAGTTGTTGTAATGTTGAAGAAAAAACAAATAGGCGGAATCGTAACCGCCGGTTCTCGAAGTTCGTTCGGCGAAAACAGCTTGCGTCGGAGAGCCGCTGGGCACCCCTGATCAGATCCGCTATTTGCTCGTCTCGCTCAGCTTTTTGAAATACTCGGCTACCGCATCGCGATACTTCTCAGTCGCCGTCTCGGTCGCGCCGCTTCGGCCACCTTGCACCTGCTGCTCCCCTAAGCGCCGGCTCAACTCTGCCTCCAAACGCTCCAGGTTCGCCACCGCATCCTGCCCGATTGTTGCCTGCAGCACGCGCGGATCAGCATTCAAATCCCGCAATCGGCCCAGCGCCCCGCCCAGGTAGTTACCGAGGGCCCGATCTTGCCCGCTAATCTGTCCGCGTAAAGCCGAAAGCTGCCCGATCGCCTCCTGCAGGTCTCGTTGGCTAAACTGGCCGCCACGACCGCCGTTCGCAGTCGGCTGTTGCGCCCCACCCGGTCCCGTCTGACCTCCCGGTTGAGTCCCGCCCGCTTGCGACCCGCTCTGTAAGCCATTGGCCTGCGCTTGCCCGTCCTGCTGCCCACCTTGCCGCCCGCTCTGCGATCCAGCGCCTTGGGGGGAACCATTGCCCTCCCGAGCCCGTTCCAGCATTTGCCGTAGCTGCCGCACCTCCGCCAATGCTTCCGCCGTCTTCTCCGCTTGACCACCCGCCGGATTTTGGCCGCCGGCCTGCAAAGCTTGTTGCGCCCCGCGCAGATCGCGACTCAGTTGGTCCACTCCTGCCGTCACATTGTCTTCCATCCCCAGGTTCCGGTCACCAAAGCCTTCCCGGATCCACTGCGCGTTCTTCTGCATCCGCAGCGCCAGCTCTTTCTGCTCCGCATCCGAAAGCGCCTTTCGCACCTTGTTCGAAGCATCGGGCGCAGTCGCCTGCAGACTCTGCTGCTGCTCTTCCATGCCATGCTGCAGCTGCTCGAGCTGCCCTGCCAGCTTTTCCTTGTCTTCTGCCAGCTGCTTCTCTGCTTCGGTCGTCAGATGCATCGGCCGCATCTCCGCCGGACGGCTCCGTCGCCGGTACCCATAGCTGAAGCGCGGATTGTCCGGATCGTTCATCTCCGGCATCTCACCCGCTTCACCGCCGCCTAAAATGCTCGATAGCTCATCCCCGCTATTGCCACTCCGTCCGCCATACATCTGTTTCAGCCGCTTCGCTAAATCACGCTGCTGCTGCGCGATCTGATCCGCTTGCTGTGACAAATCGGACAAGCTGTTCCCTGCATTCCGATGCAGCGCGCCCTGCAAATGCCGCTGCGCCTGCGCTAGTTCTCCTGCCGCTCGCTGTTGCGCCGCCGCATCCCCGCTCGAGACCGCCTGCCGCATCTCGTTCTCAGCCTTACTCAGCGATTCCGAGGTCCGCCGCATCGCTTCTTGCATCTCGCGGCTCTGCTGCGACCTGCCGGACTGCCCGGCCGCCTGCTGCGAACCGCTTGCCTCCGACCCGCCTGTCTGCGACCCGCCTGTCTGCGACCCGCCCTGTTGTGATGACCCGCTCTGCTGTGATCCGTTCTGCGCCTGTTGTTGCGAACTCTGTTGCGAGTTCTGCGTCAGCTGCTCCATCTTCCGCTTCAGCTCTTCCGCCTCCCGCCGCAGCTGCTCTTCCTGCCAGCGCTGCTCGGCCGGTTGTTGCTGGTTTTTCTGCTGCGCCAGTTCCTGTTGCCGCTGCGCCAGCATTTGCAGCCGCTCGAAAGCATCATCAATGGCCTTCTGCTGTTTCTCCGCCGCCTCACTCTGTGCCTGCTGACCCGTCTCATATTGATTCTTCGACGTATCGAGCTCTAGGTCGAACATGCGCGCGAGTTCCCGCTGTGCACCACTGCCGCTCCCGCTGCCCTGCTGGCCGAATGCCACTTGAATGTCGCGGAAGATTGCCTCTGCCCGTAATAGCGACTGCAGCGCCTTCTGCTCCGGTACGAGCGCGTCGTTCCATTTGCCCGGCGACAACTGTCCCACCGCGTCCGTCATCTCGCCCGAGGCCATCGTCATCAGCTTCGAAAATTTCTCAAACTCTGGGTTTGCCTGCGACAACTCCCGATTGCCCATCCTCTCGGCCAGCGTCTTCGCCTGCGCACCCAGCTTGCCCTCGAGATCGGATAGGAAATGCGCCTGCTCCTGAATCGTCGCGTGGCTCTTGCTGTCCCCGCGCAGCTCGTTGAACGTTGCCGCAATAATCTGCTTCTGGCGCTCGGAAATGTTGTTGTCCTGCCCGCCGCCACCACCACCGCCACCGCCCGCCTGCTGCGATTGGCTGAACTTGTAGTCGAACGCTTCCGCCTGTGCGAAGAGGATATCGCTGCGCGTCGTCTTGTTTGCATCCGCCGCCGTGGCATACATACTGATTACGTCGCCCGGCGCCAGCTTGAAGTTCTCGAGATAGAGCGTCGTGTGCCCCTTCTCCTCCTTCTGCCCCTGCGACTTGAACCGCGCCACCTGCTCCGCCCCGCCGTTCACGGAGTAATGCAGGTCCAGCGACTTCACACCAAAATCATCCGACGCCTCAACCATCACCGGCACTTCCTCGATCGGACTCACCCGTGGATCACGTCCCGGCCGCGCAATGCGCACCGTCGGCGGCTCATCTTTCTTTGCCTCGACGTAATAGTCGTCGCTGATACGTATCGTTTCGGCTCCGTCGATCGCCGATACGTGGTACGAACCGTCCTGCTTCACCGGAAGCATCGCCTTCGACCAGTTGCCCTCAGTCTTCGTCAGTTCGATCTTCTGTCCTTTATCAAGTTGCAGCACGCCGTGCTCAAGCGGCCGGTCCGTCAAAACCGAGATCTCGGCCATCGTCCCTTCCACCGCCCGCACATCGCCGCCCGGGTCTTCACTGACCTCGCGTAAGTTCAGCGCCGCCGGGAAATGTAGCAGCACCCGCACCCGCTTCACCACCGGCAAATCCTTCACAGCAATTTGAAAATGCTTCGACTGCGCCGCATCCGCTTGCACGTAATACTCAAGAGCATCGGCCACCGCCGGAAACAAAAATTGATACGCGTTGCCGCTCGCTCCCGGCTGCATCGCTACTTCCTCCCACTTCGCCGTGTTGCCGTAGCGCGCATGCAGCATCACCTGCTGTGCTGCGAAGCCGACCACCTGCGCCTTGATCACCTGATCCGATTTGCGCCGGATCGTTTTGTTTCCCGGCTCCACGGTCACTTCATAAAGCGGTCGCTCGCTCGCCCGCGCCGATCCCGTCCAAAGCAGCGCCGCACCATAGCCCAGATATCCCGGCCCCGCCGCAATCAACCAGCCCAGAACTGATACCAGCGCCAATCCAGCAGCGCCCAAGCCCCATGCCCAGCTCGTCGATTCGAGCGCCGCTGCCGCCGGATGCTCGCGCGACACCCGCAACACATCTTCCGCCACCAGTTCCGTAAACGGATTCGTCGCATCCGGGCGTTCCGTCGCTGTGAGCAGCCGCTCCTCAAAGCCCGGAATCGCGCGTTCGGCAATGCCCGTCACGCGGCGCCGTGTCAGCTTCATCACCGGTACCGCCAGCACCACTGCCAGTGCACCAGCCACCGCCAGATACAGCAGCACTCGCAACGGCCACACCACGCCATCCGCAAACTGATATCGGTTGCAGATCGCCGCCAGCACGATGGTCAGCGCGAGTGCCAGCGCCGTCGTCGCAGCCCAGCCGCGCGCCGCCGCGCCCCAGCGCAGCCTCCGCTCCAGCCCTCGCAGATACCCGTTGACTTGTTCCAGCGCCGTCATGCTGTCTGCCTCTCTTCTCTCAAATAGCGGCCTGCAAAAATCGACTCAATCAACGCCGCGGCCAGTGCCAACCCCAGCACCCAACGCCAGAAACTCCACGGCCGCTCCGTCACCTGCTCACCCGTCCCCACACTCTGCCCGCGCGTATCTCCAGTATTGCGCCATAATTCGAGCGTCTCATCCGAAATCGCCTGCAAATTTGATTCCCGCCGGTCCGCATGCACCGCCATCACCACGTGCCGCCCATCCGCCCGGCTGATCTCGTAAAACCCGCTGCGTTCGAGATCAAATGTCAGTGCCTTACTCGCCTCGTTCAACGTCAACGCATGTCGTCCGTCCGGACCAATCACATCGGCCGCCCCGTTCATCGCACCGTTGCTTGCCCGATGCCGCAGCTCGACCGGTGTCCCCGTCACAACGCTCGCCGGCGTATCTTCCATACCTGCTAAGTAACGCGCTGTCTCCACCACAAACGGCACAAATGAGGAATGCAGCGCAAAATCATTCGTCGAGTTGTCGAACGTCGAAGCAAATATCAGCTTCCGCCCTTCTCCGGCCCGCTCCTCAACAAGCAATGGCGATCCGTCCGCAAACTTGGCAATCACCCGCGCATCCGCCTTCGCTGCAAACGACGCCGTCTCTGAAAACTGCACATTCTCGAACTGCGCCCGCTGCCCGCCTGCAACCCCGCCGCTACCATTCGCCACATCGCTCAAAGCCGGATGCGTTCGGTCCACGTATCCCGCCGCCTGCTTCTGCCGCTGTTCGCTGAACTGCTCTTTCGATAGCGGAATGGTCCCCGTGCGCGCTGTGTTCGGGCCCACCGCAATCAGCACCGAACCGCCCTTCTCCACATACGCGCATAATGCGTCCGATAACGCCGGATCCAGTTCACCTACATCGCTTAACACCACGAACGCAAATCGCGAGAAGTCCTTGATATCGGTCCCGGACACAGGCGACACCTGCGCGCTCAGACTGCCGTGCGTACCCGTCTCGAGCGCCGTCCGGTAATACAAACTGTCCGCCCGACTTCTTGCATAGAGAAAAAGCACCTTGCGCGCATCCGCATGCTCAATCGCAAAGCCAAATCCGTCATCCTGCGGCAAACCGTCTCCTGGCGTCAGGCGAACGTCTCCCCGATGCCACCCATACGGCACTTCGAAATCCGTAAATTCAACCGACGCCCGTCCACTCGCCGGAACCGTCACCTGTTTCGTTGCCAGTGTTTTTCCATCGAGCACCAACGCCACCTGCCGCGCCTCCGCAGGCGTGTCCCAACCCGCAACCGTCGCCGTCAACCGCGTCTGGGTGGTCCCGTCTACCGCCGCCGGCACAATTACGTTCGCCACGGCCCAGTTCGGCCGCTTCTCTTCCCCCACCCGATGCAGCGCGAGGGTTACATTCGGCCCCGCTTCGAGATCGTGGAAATCCGCTGGCATCGACGTCCGCTGCATGTCGCTGATGAAGTGCACTTGAAGATGCATCCCGCTCGTCTGCTCCATGTAGCGCAGCGCCCGTGCGAGCTCGCCGAATGAACTGCTTCGGTCATTCGCCTCGATCGCGTCAACCGCCGCTTTCATCCCCGCTGCTTGCACGCCGGTCGGCGTCAGGCTCTCCACATGCGAATCCACCGCCAGCACCTGGCCGAGTGCTGTCCCCGGCAGCCCATCGATCAAGCGGTCTGCTTCCGCCTTCGCCTGCCGCATGCGATCCTGCTCATGCATGCTGAACGAACGGTCGATCGCGATCACCGTCAACGTCCGTCGCGCCGCCGTCTTCGAGCGCCGGTTGACAAATGGATTGGCAAACGCCAGCGCCAGCAGCAAGAGCAGCGCGATGCGCAGCGCCAGCAGTGTCAGGTAGCGTAGTCGGCGATGCTTCACCGAGCTCTGCACGCGCCGCTCGAAAAACATCAGCGAGCTGAACGGCTGTGGCGTGCGCTTATACTGCCGCAGCAGATGCAGCCAGAGCGGCAGTGCAATCGCCGCCGCACCGATCAGGAACCATGGCGCGAAAAAACCCACTTACATCCTTCCCTGCCGCACCGAAAAGTATTCGCGCAGCGCTCCATCGAGTGGCCGGTCCGTCCGTAACAGGAAATAATCCAAACCCGCCGCCTGCGCCTTCGTACGCAGCTCTTGTATATGCGCCGCCATCTTTGGACGGTACTCCGTGTGCGCATAATCGGGCGAAGTTTCGAGCGCTTCCCCCGTCTCCATGTCGAGCAGCAGCGGCGCATCCCCCAGCGCCGGCTCAATCTCACCCGGATCGAGCAGGTGAAACAAAATCACCTCATTGCCGCGAAAGCGTAGCGGCTCAACCGTTTTGATAATCGCCGTCGGACTATCGAAAAAATCCGAGATCACCACCGTCACGCCCCGCCGCTTCAAAAACTGCTGCAGCTCGAACAGCGGTTTCGCGTAGTCGGTTTTGCGCCCCAGCTCCGCCGCATCGATCCCATGCAGCAGCCGCATCAACTGACCCTGCCGCGCCGAAGGCGGAATGAAGTTCGCGAGTTCTTCATGAAATACAATCAGCCCCGCCCCGTCCCGCTGCAGGTGCGCCAGGTACACAATCGCCGAGGCCAGAAATTTCGCGTAGCTGATCTTCTTCACCGCGCCCGACCCGAAACCCATGCTCGCGCTCACATCGAGCAGCACATGCACCCCGGTATTCGTCTCGCCCCGGTATCGCTTTAAGTAAGCCCGCTCCGTCCTGGCAAAAACATTCCAGTCGACGTGCCGCAAATCGTCTCCCGGCGAGTAGGCGCGATACTCCGCAAATTCCTGGCTGAATCCGAAATCGGGCGACCGGTGCAGCCCCGCCACAAATCCGTCCACCACTGTTTTCGCTACCAACTCGACGCCCGACACCCCGGCCAGCACCGCTGGATCCAGAAACCGATGCGTTACCACGAGTGCTGCTGCCTATTCACGCGGCGTCTTCTTCCAATCGAGCAGCTGCCGCAGCACTCCATCCGAATTCACTCGCTCCGATTCCGCATGGAAGTTCAGCAGCACGCGGTGTCGCAGTACCGGCACGACTAGCGCCCGCACATCGTCATATGAAACGTGAAAGCGCCCGTGCATCAGCGCCCGTGCCTTGCCCGCCAAAATCAAAAACTGCGCCGCACGCACACTCGCGCCGAAGCTCACGTACTTCTTCACGAAGTCCGGCACGCCACTCTCGCCCACCGGTCGAGTCCCACGAACCAGCTCCACCGCATAACGTGCCACCGACTCAGCCACCGGCGTCATACGCACCAGCTGCTGAAAGTCCAGCACCTCTTCGGCATTCGTCACCGTTGTCGCTTGGGGCAGCAGCGTGGTCGTTGTCAGATCCACTACCTTCAGCTCGTCTTCGGCCGTCAGGTAGTCGAGCACCGTATTGAAGAGGAATCGATCGAGCTGCGCTTCAGGCAGCGGATACGTCCCTTCGAGCTCAATCGGGTTCTGCGTTGCGAGCACAATGAACGGCGGCGGAATCCGATATTGGTGCCCGCGCACCGTGCACGACAATTCCTGCATCGCTTCGAGCAAAGCCGATTGCGTCTTGGGCGGAGTCCGGTTGATCTCGTCGGCCAGCAGCACGTTCGAAAAAATCGGTCCCGGCACAAAGGTCCAGGCGCGCTTGCCTGTCCCCTGGTCCTCTTCAATAATGTCGGTGCCCGTGATATCCGAAGGCATTAAGTCCGGTGTAAACTGAATCCGGTTAAACTTCAGCCCGAGCGTCTGCGCCATGGTGCGCACCAGCAGCGTCTTCGCCGTGCCAGGCAGACCCGTCAGCAAACAATGCCCGCCCACAAACAACGAAATCAGCACATGCTCGACCACTTCGTTCTGCCCGACAATTACCTTGTGTACTTCGCGCTTGATCGCCTCCTGCGCATCGGCAAAGCGCCGCACCCGGTTCTTTACTTCCGCTGTATCGATCGTTGCTGCCGTCGTCACTGTAGACATAGTTAAGGATTTAATTCCAGAAGAAGCTGCTGCGCGGGTTTGTAATCGGGAGCCGCTTCGAGCGCCGCGACCACCTGCTCTTTCGCCTCGCCGAAGCGCTTTGCCGCACGCAGCGCCCGGGCTAACTGATAATGCGCGCCCGCTTCATCGGCCGGCTTCAACGCCAGTACGGCTTCGCTCTCGCGTATCGCGCTATCCGTGTTACCTGACTCAAGCGACAGCCTCCCGAGCATCTGGTGCACTTGCTCGTTCTCCGGGTAGATGTAGTTCAGCTTCGTCAGCGTGAGCTCTGCGTCTTTCTTCTGTCCCGCCTCGCTCTGCAAGTCAGCCAATTTTGTAAGCAGCTCGACCTTCGTCCCACCCACATCGCGGTAGCGCCGTAGTTCCGCCATCGCAGCGCGCTTATCGTTCTTCTTCAAATAGGCCTGCGCCAGAAGATCGTACACGCTGCCTTCACCCACGTAGTCCGGATAGCGATCGCGCGCAGCCGACCCAATCTTCAGCGCTTCATCCGTCTTGCCGGCCTCGAAGGCCGCATGCGCCACCTTCACATCGCGCTTCCAATCGTCGAAACCCGCGACGGTCTTGCCGGTTTGGCCTTCAATCCAAGTACCGAACCCCTTGTCAAACGCTTCTGGCGATTCGTGCAGATTGTCTTCAATCGCCTGCGCCGTCGTTTTCCGGTCGCCATAGGATTGAATCATGCCGAGCAGCGCGTCGTTGCCCCACTTCTCGACAATGTAATCGCAGATTTTGCCCGCTTCGTAATACGACACGAGCACCTGTCCGGGAAATTGAGGGCGCACAAATCCGCGGTCGAGCTCGAGCACCGGCAGCAGCTGTTTCTTCTGCAGCGCCATCACGATATCCGGGGTCAACCGGCTGCCCCAGTCGGGCGCAACCGCTCCTTCCTCATGCACCGACACGCCTTCGGTAAACCAGCGCGGCACTAAATGATGCGTCGCCGTTAGTACATACACATGGCTCAGCTCGTGCCACATCGTGCTGCCCCAATTCAGATCGCCCGGAGCACGCGCCGAAGGACTGTCCATCGCGACCACCATGCCAAACGTCACGCCCAGCAGCCCCCCTTGCCCCGGCAAACCCAAGGTCCGCACCACGAAATCATCATGATTCGGGTACACTTCGAGCCGCACCGGTCCCGCCAGCTTCATCTTGTACTTGCGCTCATAAACGGCAATCGCGCGCTCGAGTTCCGGCTCGATATAAGGCCGCAACAGTGCCGCCTCTTTCTTGTTCAGCAGAATTTCCGTTGTGCCCGTCTTGAATATCTGGTAATCCGACAGGCTGTCGAGCAGTCGCAGTGAGTTCACCGTCTCGGCATTGCGGTAGTGCGCCGCATAACATCGCTCGAGTTGCTGGCGCGCTTCGCCGTCGTGGCCAAGCCGCATCAGGTTCACGCCTAGTTCGGAACGCGCCGCCCACAGGTTCGGATTTAGCGCGAGCGCCTTTCGATAGAATCCGATCGCATCTTCATACCGGTAATTGATCTCGAGAAAATGCCCGCCCGTCTCGTAGGCTTCCCCATAAGCCGGATTGACTTTCACGATGCGGTCCATCCACTCCGATTGCTGTTTGTCGCTCAGCCAGTCGATCGACGCAAGCACCGTCATCGCGTCGAGCGCTTCATTCGAAATGCCGAGCGCTTTTTGCGCTTCGTCCGTCGCGGCCTTTCGGTCGTTGTCTTCGAGCGCCAGATAAGCCAGCAGCTCATGCGCGGCCACCAGCTTACTGTCGTGTTTCAGCGCCTCTTGCGCCAGATCGACCGCGCGCTTATCGAAACGCTGGGCGAACACTCGCGCCAGACCTAAATAGGCCGGCGCATAACCAGGATCCGACTCCAACGACTCGGTAAACAACTTCGACGCATCAGCGGGTTGCTGATGCTCGAGAAACAGTCGGCCCCACTCCGCCTTCACTTCGGCCGAGCGAGGCTGCGCTTTGTATGCGATCCGAAATTCTGCATTCGCTTCATCGAATTGCCCTAGTCCGAACAGACCTTCGGCGCGCACGAACGGATCAGCCTCGCGTGTCAGCCCAGTAAAACAAGCCCGCGCCTCCGGCAGTTTGCCGTGATGCTGCAGTGCCTGGCAACGCTCCACCATCGGAGCCGCACTAAGGAGCACGGAGCACGAGAGAAACAGACCGAGCCCTCGTATCATCGATCAATCTCCGCCTGCGTTCGCGCCAAGTCCAGCAACAACGCCGTCAGCTGTTGCTTATACTCGTCCGGCGGCATGGCCGCTTTCTGATACTTCAGCCGATCGATCTTTGCCTCCAGATCTTCCTTCTTAGAGACGAGCCGCTGCTTTTCGGGCGCAACGTTTTTGGCGATTTCATGCTCAGGTTGAATCACCGCAAAACGCGCCGCCAGCAATCCTTGCCCATTCTGTGGCCTCGGATCCCGCGCCGCCCCTGCGCCCTGGCCGTTATCCGCCAGGCTCGGATGCTCCGTCGCCAGCAATTTTTCCGCCTCGAAATAAGCAGCCGTTTTCTGCGCTGTATAGCGGTACAGTTCGAGCGATGTTACGATCCCATTCTTATCCGCATCCGCGCTCGGGTCATGCATCCCGTCGATCCAATAGCGCGGAAAAATCGTCGCGTTCCTCTCGGTCCCCGATTTCGTCGCCGTAATCACGATGCGCCCGTTCCGCGCCAAGGCAGGCAACACCGCCCCACTGCAGCTCGTCATGTCGACTACCAGCTGCCGTGTCGCCGGTATGCGGTTCATCCACGAAGCCAGATCCGCCGCGTTCATGTCCGGCCCCGGCAGATTCATCTTGTAGTCGGTTCCGTCAAACGTTCCATGGCCGATCAAAAAGAGCCCGATTGAGTCGTTCGGTTTCGCCCCGCTCGCGATCCGCGCCAATGCTAGTTCCACGGCCGCCCGGGTGGCCGCGTCACCCATTAAGCGTCACTACCTGCGTCTCGGGACCGTTCTTCTCTAGCTCGTGCTGCAGCTCGGTAGCCCACTTGCCAAACTGCGAAGCATACTCCGGCGTGCCGCCTAAACCCGCAACTGTCAAGTAGTACGTAGTGGCCGTCATCGGGAGCGCGCCCGTGAGTGCACCGGCCAGAATGAGCAGCAACGTTCTCACACCACCCCCCACCGGCGCCGTAAGAGCCACTCAGTCGAACGCAAGATCAGCAGCAGCAGGAAGATCGCGGGCATATTCCAAAGATCCTTCATCTCGCGCGACGTGATGCCCGCTTCCGAGTAGGCAATCTCATCCGGGAGCTGCGCGGCTGTCTTCGGCGTATAGTAATGTCCGCCTGTCTCGTCTGAAAGTTTGGCCAGCAAAGCGCGATTCTGCTCCCGATGGAAGTTTTCCGCTTTCCCATTCTCGCGCCGGAACGGCAGCACGTCCGCGCCCAGCTCATCCGCCCCCCGCTTCGCCTTCACTTCGGCCACATATGAGCCCGGCATCGCCGCGCTCCACTCCGCCGCATACATTCCTTGCGTCAAAGGCTCCGGTTGCAATTCGACCGTCTGGGCGGAACCGTCGGGTCCGATCACCCGCGCGCTCACCGCGGCATCGCCCACCGGCAGATACTTCTTATCGCGGACTTCCGCCCGCAGCTCGACACGCCCATCATCGGCCAGATTTTGATTTGGGGTGGACGCCGTCACGCGCGAAGGTGTCGCGCCCGCCGTCCAACGCAGCAGCTGTTTCCAGAACGTCTCCTGGCTCGTGTCCACCGCCGGCTGCTGCATGCGCCAGCGCCAGGTGCCGGCTGTTGCTAGAACCGCCGTTCGGCCGCGTCCATAGTTTTCCGTGGTTAACAGCGGCAACCGCTTACCCGCTACGTTCACGTTCGCCAGAACGAGCGCGCCTGGTTTCGGCGTACCCGGGTCCTGGTAATTTGCCAAATAGGGCAGCACTTCCCAATGATCCGCACTTTTCTGCGGATCTGCTTCGATACGGCAGATGGTGCTCTGCTTACCCGCGTCTGTCAGTTCGGCTGCCACGAAATTTCGTTGAAAGGTGTTCTTCCGCGAGGGTAGATTCACCGGCAGCAAGTCGCTAAACGGCGGCAGATTGTATCCGCCATCTCCCAGCGCCCAACGGCCGCCCAGAAAAAGCTCCCCACCGCCACGCCGGTCTGCGAAATCTTTGATCATCTGCTGCTGCACTGCTGTGAAGAACGCCGACTCCACGCTGCCTACAATCAGTCCCTGATACTCGAACAGATCTTCCGGCTTACTCGGAAAACCCTCCGCCAATTCGTTCGGATTCGCGATGCCCTGCCGGTAGATTTTGTTCTGCGTCGTGCGCAGCATCGAGACGATCTGGAGCGCCGGATCCTGCTCCGCGGCGCGCCGGATGAACTTGAACTCCCAACGTGGTTCGCCTTCTACATAAAGGATGCGCCGCTTCACGCTATCCACCGACAGCATGCGCGTCACCTCGTTATTGCCGCTATTCGTCTCTCCGGGCAGCGGATCGATTTTCACATCCACGTTCTCGACGCCTGCTTTCCCGGCACTGAATTCCACCGTTTCAATCTGCTCGGGCGCATTGCTCAGCGTGATCTCGCGATTGGCCAGCACCGTCCCGCCTGCCGTTAAAACCAGTCGTGCGCGTTTGCCGGTAAAACCGTTCTGCCGCAAGGCGACCCGCGCCTGCAGCCGCGAGCCGGGCAGCGCACGCGCTGGCACGTCCACCTCATCGAGTTCGACATCGTTCTCCAGCCTTTCGCTGCCGAAACCAATGGTATTGACCGGCAATCTTCGCCGCCGCAGCTCCGCAATCGCCGCCGCATCGACGCCGCCGCCGTTGTCTGCACCGTCGCTCAACAGCACCACCGAACCGATCGGCAAGGTCGCTGCTTCCTCTGCCAGCTCTCGGAGTCCATGTCCAATCTGGGTAGCCGGCTCATCCGCCCGCAACTGATTCACTTCGCCGACCCGCTCGACACCACTCCCGAGCTTGTACAAACGCACCTGGAAACGCGTTCGCAAACTATTTAGCAAATTATTGCTGAGCAGATCGATCGCCCGCTCGTGACGCGACTTACTACCATCGGTCAGCCCCATGCTGCGGCTGTCATCAACCACCACGGCCACGATATTCTGCTGCGGTTTCAGAGCCGTTACACTGATCGCCGGCTCCCACAGAAGGAGGAGCAGTACGGCCACCGTCGCCCATTGGCACGCCGCTATGACTGCCGTTCGTCCCCACCGCAGTCCCGGCCGGATGCGTGCGCGTTTCCACCAGATCAGTCCCGCCAAAACCAAGGCCGCCCCGATCATCGCCGCATAAAGCAGCGAGCGCGGCCACGCCCCTAAGAGCACAAATGTCCCTCGCGAGAAAACACTAGCCGGATATTTGAAGAAAAACTCGAACACGCTTGAGGCTCCGACAATCAGCTTTCGAATTCGCGGGCGACTTACATAATGGGAGCTTACATAGCGACGGCTGCCGGGAAGTGAGCGTTACCGACTCGCTACTCTTTCGGCAGCACCCAGGCCAATATCGAGCCGCCGACCGGAGTTAATAAATACTGCCTTCCATCGAGTTCATAGGTCGAAGGCGCCGATTGCATCTTTCCACCGACATTCACATGCCACAGCGTTTTGCCCGATTTGGGATCGAGAGCCAGCAGATTGTTCGCATTGTCAGCGGTGAAGAGCAGATTGCCCGCTGTCGAAAGCACACCGGCGCTGCCCTCTCCTTCACCAATCTCGTGTTTCCAGCGCACGGCGCCCGTCTTGTAATCGATGGCTTCGACTACCGAATTGGCCCACAGGTTACGATCACGCCCCGCCCAGCCTTCCGGTTTGCCTTCCGCCGTCATATAGAAGATGCTCCAAAGCCGTCGCGCACTCACGTAGAACAAACCCGCTTCGGGATCAAACGCTGGCGCCAGCCAGTTCGTCGCGCCATCCGAACCCGGCGACACCAGTGTCCCATCCGGCTTCGGCTCTTTCGCCGGATTCGGAATCGGCTCTCCACGCCCATCAATCCCCTTCGCCCAATTCGTCTTGATAAAAGGCGCGGTCACGATGTGCTCACCAGTCGTCCGATCAAGCAGGAAATAGTACCCGTTGCGGCTTGCCTGCGCGAGCAGCTTGCGATGAACACCGTTATATTCGTCATCGATCAGCACCGGGGTTTGCACCGCGTCCCAGTCATGCGTGTCGTGCGGCGAGGGCTGAAAGTGCCAGTTCAACTTGCCCGTTTCCGGGTTGATCGAAACAATCGAACACGTGTAAAGGTTATCGCCTTTCCGAATGTCGCCGTTTAAAACCGGATTCGGGTTGCCGATGCCCCAGTACACCTGGTTGAGAGCCGGATCGTATGTCCCGGTCATCCATGTCATGCCACCGCCATGGCTGATCGCGTCCGTTCCCTGCGGCCAGGTCTCGGCCCCGGCTTCGCCTGCGCCCGGCTCGGTGTTCCATTTCCATTCAAGCTTGCCGGTTTCCGGATTGACTGATGCGAGAAATCCCGGAATATCCGTCACGTCACCCGAAACGCCAACCAGCACGTGATTACGAACAATAAGCGGCGCCATGGTCGCAAAGTAGCCGAGCTTCGGATCGGCCAATTCAATGTTCCAGCGCACAGTTCCGTCTTTCGCGTTGAGCGAGATCAGATGACAATCGGGCGTTTCAAAGTAAAGCCAGTCGCCGTACATTCCCACCCCTCGCTGACCGATATGATCGCCGGTCGATTCGCGGAAGTAGTGCCAGATCGTGCGCCCGGTCCGCGCGTCGGCCGCCCACACGTTGTCGGGCGTCGTGAAATACAGATACCCGTTCACCTCGAGCGGCATCGACTTGATCGCAACCGATTGCGGCTGTAGCATCCAGGCCAGAGTCAAGCGCCCGACGTTCGCCTGGTTGATTTGCCCGAGTTTGCTGTAACGCGCACCGCTGTAATCCCCGTTGAACGTGGGCCAATCTTGCGCCAGTGGCTTCGACAGCGTCTCTGGACGCAAGCCCAGATCCGCCGCCCACGCCTGCCCCAACGCGCTCAGTATCAAAAGTGCCGGTGTCAGCTTCCGCATTTACTTCAGGGTCTCCAGATAGGCGAACAGATTGTGCATGTCGGCATCGGTGTACTTGCCGGTGAGCTCGCGATGCGCTTCGAGCGGATCCTTAACCACTACGGTGACGTTTGAGCGCTCCCAGGAGTGCTCCCAGCCATCCTGCGCCTTGATGCTGATCGTGAACTCATCGTCATGCGTGATCGGACCTTCGAATTTCGTGCCGTCCGGCAGCGTGACCAGCGCGGTCCTCTTAATGTGTTTATCGGACGGATAAACCATCTCCTGTTGTAAATTGACCGGCGAATATTTCTTGGCAACACCCGCCAGATCGCCCGTCACGGAGTGGCATCCGCCGCACCCGCCCGCTCCGTTGTAAAACTCTTTGCCCGCCTCCGCATTGCCGGTCAGGAGTTTGGCCACCGGGTAGTCGCCCGGCACTCGTCCGCTCTTTAAGGCGCCTGCGGCCTGGTGGTGCAGAAACAAAACAATGCTCGAGATCTGATCGTCTTTTAACGTCGCGAAGCTCGGCATTCCCTTATCGGGGCGTCCGTTTCGGATAATCGGTGCGAGTGTGTTGCCATTATCGTCGTGCAGTGTCACGCCTGACCGCACCAGATCGGGCGCGCGTGAACCCGTCGCGTCATTGCCGTGACAAAATCCGCAACTCGATTGAAAAAGCGACCGCCCGCGCCCGACCGCGGCTGGATCTTCAGCCGGTTGCTGTCGCTGCTGCGGTGTCGGTTGATCTGTCGCTTGGTGACCCTGTCCGTAGCTGAGCATCGGGACAGTGAAAATACCTGCCAGCAGACAGATTACGGTCGAATTTTGCATGAAGATTTAGTATTTCAAATCCGATTCAGGTCCCGGCCGCCCGCCGCTCAACGGAGCTGCCGAGGCGTGTTATGCTTGTCGCACGCAGTTCAGAATCGTACACTTCATCTGCCTCGCAATTGTTTAAAAAGTGGACATTTACGAGAACTCCCGCCGACCCCTCAGCCTTGCTTCGCTGATCGATCACACACTGCTCAAACCAGAGGCTTCTAAGAGCGATGTAGCGCGGCTCTGCAGTGAGGCTCGCGCGTATTCCTTTGCTTCGGTGTGTGTCAATCCCTGCTGGGTCGTGCTGGCTTTGCAAGAGCTGGCCGGATCGCCCGTCAAGGTGTGCACCGTGATCGGTTTTCCGTTAGGGGCGAATCGGACAGAGACGAAAACTTTCGAGGCCGAGCGGGCAATCGAAGATGGCGCGCAGGAACTCGACATGGTGCAGAACGTGGGCGCGCTGCGTTCGGGCGAAACCGATCTGGTGCGCCGGGAGATCGAGCAGTTAGCACGTCTGGCTCACAACCGCGGAGCACTGCTCAAAGTGATCCTCGAAACCTGCCTGCTGACCGACGACGAAAAGGAGCTTGCCGCGCGCGTCGCGGTCGAAGCGAACGCCGACTTTGTAAAAACCTCGACTGGGTTTTCAACAGCTGGCGCAACTGCGGCCGACGTCCGATTGATGCGGAGAGTTGTTGGCGACGCGCTTGGTGTGAAAGCCTCCGGAGGCGTCCGTACGCTGGCGGCTTTACGCGCAATGACGGACGCGGGTGCGAATCGGATCGGCACGAGCTCCGGGGTGCAGATCATTGCGGAACAAATGACAGGCGCGGAGGCGTCGGCCGCTGGCAGCCGGGCGAGTTACTAGATGCCGACACCCAAGGAGCAGGTGCGTTTTCGCGAGCGCGCCGAGTTACTCGACTTCCTGCTCGAAGTCAGCACCGTTACCGCCGAAACGCTCGATCTTGATCGCCTGCTCGCCAATGTCGGCGAGATCGTCAAAGAAGTCATTCCCTACGAGTTGTTCGCCATCCTGCTCTACAACGAGCGCGCTCGTTCGCTGCGCATGCGTTACTCGATCGGGCATCGGGACGAAATTGCGAAAAACCTGAACATCCGGCTGGGCGAAGGCATCACCGGAACCACCGCCAGTACGCGACAGCCGATTCTGTCGCGCGATGTGCGGAAAGATCCGCGCTATCTCAATGCACTCGATGCAGTGCGCGCAGAGCTGACCGTTCCCATGCTGGTGCGCGGCAAACTCGTCGGCGTGATCGATCTCCAATCGACCCGGCTGAACGCTTTCAATGAGCAGGACCGCGCTTTGCTCACGCTGATCGCTTCTCGTGTGGGCACCGCCATCGACAATGCGCGGCTGTATCGACGAGTCGAGCGCCAGAACCGCACTCTGCGCGTACTCGCACACCTCTCACAGGAATTCAGCTCGATTCTCGAGATCGACGAACTTCTCTCAAAGATTGCCTCGACTGTTCGCGCCTTGATCAACTTTGATGCATTCAGTGTGTTTTCTGGTGGATGCCGAGCGAAGTCTCTTGCGTTGCCGTTTCAGCCAGCGCTATGACGAGCGAACCACGATCGACAACATCGAAATTGGAAAAGGCATCACCGGTGCGGCCGTCGAGACGCGCCAGGTGATCCGGGTGCCGGATGTCACGCAGGACCATCGTTATATCGCGTCGCATCCGGAGGTGCGTTCCGAGGTGGCGGTGCCGCTGGTACTCCACGATCGTGTGATTGGCGTGCTCGATCTCGAGAGCACTCGCCTCAGCTTCTTTACTGACGATCATGTGCGGGCGCTCGGGCTGCTTGCACCCCAGATTGCAACCTCGGTTGAAAACGCCAGACTCTACGAAGAGCTGGTGCAGCGGGAACACCGTCTCGATCAGGACCTGCAGGCGGCATTCAAATTGCAATCGGTTTTGATCCCGCGCACCGTGTCGGACGTAATTGGCGTCGAAGTGGGCGTCAAAACCAGGCCTGCCCGCGCCATCAGCGGCGATTTGTATGACTTCTTCGAGCACACCGACGATTACACGCTGATCGCGTTTGGCGACGTGAGCGGCAAGGGCGCGGCTGCAGCCCTTTACGGCGCGCTGATTTCAGGCTTGCTGCGTACTTTAGCGCGACGCCGGCGTAGCCCGTCGGAGTTGATGAAAAACTTGAATGACGCGCTGCTCGAGCGCAAGGTGGATGCCCAATACGCCACGCTGTCACTGATTCTCTGGGCGGCGCGCACTCGCACCTTCAGTGTGGCCAATGCCGGCACCCTGCCGCCGATTCTGTTTCGCGAAGGCGAAATCATCAGTTCGCGGGTGGCGGGCGTGCCGATCGGTTTGCTCGAAAATCAGGAATACGATCAGGTCGAGATCGAAGCTCAGGCGGACGATCTTCTGCTTTGTGCTCCGACGGGGTGGAAGACCAGCTCGGCAAAGACGCCGGTATCCTCAGCGAAGAACAGATGAGTGAGCGCGATCTCGAAAGCTATGGACGCGACCGCGTGGAGCAGGTAGTCATCAAGAATTTCCACGAGCCTCCACAATCGATCGTCGATCGCATCTTCGACGACATCGATCTGTTTCGTGGCGGCACTCCTTTGACAGACGATCAGACGATCATCGCTCTGCGTGTGCTCTGACCAGTCCTGCCCATGACTGAAGGAACAGACGAGTGGCGCTACGACGAGGGAACCCTTTGCTGCGAACAGGTAGATTTGAGCCGGGCGGCGTCGTCGCACGGCACCCCTGCCTACGTATATTCGAAGCGCGCGTTGCTCGCAAATTTCCGCGCTTACCGCGATGCGCTCTCTGAAATCCCTCATCAGATCTGTTATGCAGTCAAAGCCAATGCAAACCTTGCGCTGCTGAATCTGCTCTCGCGGGAAGGCGCCGGCTTCGATATCGTTTCGGGCGGTGAGCTTTATCGGGTACTGGCCGCGGGAGGCGATCCCCGCCAGGTCGTATTCTCAGGCGTCGGCAAAACTTCGGCCGAGATTCGCTTCGCGCTGTCAAAAGGCATTCATAGCTTTCACTGCGAATCCGAATATGAGCTCGGCCAGATCTCACGCGCCGCCGTGGCCCTCAATCGCACAGCGTCAATTGCCATCCGAGTCAATCCGGACGTAAATGCGGCGACTCATCCATATATATCGACCGGGCTGCGCGAGCACAAGTTCGGAATCGACATCAACACTGCCGAGGATTTGTACGAGCGCGCGGCTATGTTGCCGGGCATTGTGCCAGCGGGAGTGAGTTGCCACATCGGCTCGCAAATCCTCTCGGTTGAACCGCTGCTTGAGGCGGCCGATAAAGTTCTGGCGCTGATCGGCCGACTGCGGGCGCGTGGACAACAGATTCACTATCTCGATCTCGGCGGTGGCTTGGGCGTTTCCTATCGGGAGCAGGAACAGACTCCGGCCATCGGCGAGTTCATGGGCCAATTAAAGCAGCGCCTGCAAGGACTCGATCTCACGCTGCTGCTCGAACCGGGCCGCTCGATTGTCGCTCAAGCCGGCGTATTGCTGACGCGCGTTCTGCTGGTAAAGCAGAGCGGCACGAAACGCTTCGTGATTGTCGATGCCGCCATGAACGATCTGATACGGCCTGTGCTCTACGGGGCATATCACGCGATCACTCCGGTACGAGAAGCGCTGGATGACGCGACGGTCGAAGCGGATGTAGTCGGGCCGGTGTGCGAGACGGGGGATTTCTTCGCGCGCGGCCGTGAACTGCCCGACGTGAAAGCAGGAGATCTGCTGGCGATCCGGACCACGGGCGCATACGGCTTCGCCTTAGCAAGCAATTATAATGGACGTCCGCGCTCCTGTGAGCTGCTGGTGGACGGCACGGAACTGCACGTGGTGCGGCGTCGTGAAACGTACGAGGATTTAGTGCGCGGCGAGGAGATCCCGACGGATCAGATCGGCTAGGATGGCGGTTTTCTTGAGCCCGCATTTACTTCCCGCTCGAGAGGGTCGCCGCCTGCCGCGCCGCTAATTGGACATACTTCGAGAGCTCGATTAGCTGTTCAGTCAAAAGCGCTGTGTTCTGTTCTTTGGCGGAAGATTCGATAAGACTTCCGAGGCGCGTGAGGTCGGGAAAGCCGTATGAACTGCCAGTCCCTTTCATGTTGTGCGCGAGGATTCGCAATTGGGCGAAATTCTCTTGCGCGGCAAGCTGGCGAAGGTACGGCATCTCGTCTTTTCTCGATTGAATAAAGCGCTGGGCAGCCGTCTCAAGTCCGGCAGGAATGTCGATCAGCACGTTCGCAGGCTCCAGCGGAGTCTCAGCAATCCGGATATGGCCGGCGATCGCTTCGAGGAGTTTTGCCTTCGATATTGGTTTCGAAAGATGCGAGGTGCAGCCCGCGTCCCGACTGATTTGAATGTCCTCAGGTCGCGCATTGGCAGTCAGAGCGAGTATCGGGATGGGCTCCCGGCTTTGCTCTCCTTCGTTTCTGCGGATCAGGCGGGTCGCTTCGAGCCCGTCCAAAATCGGCATCTGCATATCCATCAGTATGAGATCGAAATTTTGCGAAAGGCTCAGTTCGACCGCGATTGCGCCGTTTTCCGCAAAGGTCATTTCGTAAGGCGTGTTCTTCAGGTACGCCTCAAGCAGAAACCGGTTATCGCTCGAATCCTCTGCGATCAAGATGCGTCCTTGCCGAACGGGCGTCTCGGGAATCGGAACCGGTCTTAGCTCGTGGGCTGATTCTCTCGAGTGCTTGGGCGAACCAGCGGGAGTCGATCCCAGCGCCCGGCAAACCATGCGGAGCAGGTCTGATCTTCTTACCGGCTTTACGGCATAGCCGGCGAGGTGCAACTGCCGGCATCTCGTCTCGTCGCCTGGAACCCTGTCAGAACTGGCCATGATAATCGGTATCGTGGCGTCGATCTCGCGGATTTCGCTGATCAGTTGAAAGCCGTCTTTCCCCGGCATCAAACGGTCGAGGATCACGAGGTCGAACGGTTCTTCGCCCGAAGCGGCGGCTTGCAGCGCAGTAAGGGTGGCAGCAGCGCTGTCGCACTCGGAAGTGGCCATGCCCCAGCTAAGGCACATTTCCCCGAAAATCAAGCGATTCGTCGCGTTGTTGTCGATGATGAGAACACGTTTGCCTGCGATGCCGTTTACAAGTTCGGCAGCCGCCGGTTTCTCCTGGGTACAGATCTCAAACATTGCGTCGAAAGAAAATGTGCTGCCTTTGCCGAACTCGCTCTGGACGGTTAGTTCACCGCTCATGCAATGGACCAGGCGGCGACAGATGCCGAGGCCCAGTCCCGTTCCTCCAAAGCGGCGTGTCGTCGAGCTCTCGGCCTGAGTGAAATCTTCGAAGATACTAGCGAGCTTGTCAGGCGGTATACCGATACCGGTATCGCTGACTGTGAATCGGATGCGCCCTTTCTCGGCTATTTCCGGCTCGACGGTCAGCGTAATACTGCCGGTTTCGGTGAACTTGACCGCGTTGCCGAGCAGATTCATCAGTACCTGTTGTAGTCTGGTCGGGTCGCCAACCAGACTGGATGGCGTGTTCGGCGTAATCCGTGAAACAAGGGCAATGCGTTTCGCCTCTGCTTTGCGCCGGATCATCTCGCTTGTGCGTTCGACGAGTTCAATCAGATCGAAGTCGATCTTCTCGAGTTCGAACTGGCGCGATTCGATCTTGGACAAATCGAGAATGTCGTTCACGAGCGTGAGTAGATTGCCCCCGGCGCGGCGGAACACGTCAACATACTGACGCTGGGTAGAATCGAGCTCTGATTCCCAGAGCAGGTCGGCCATGCCGAGGATCGCGTTCATGGGAGTACGGATCTCGTGGCTCATCGCCGCCAGGAACTCGGTCTTGGCCCGATTGGCCTGTTGAGCCTGCTCGGTCTGCTTCAAAAGCTGGATATTCAGATCCTTGAGCCGGCCTTCGAGCAGCTTGCGTTTGGTGATATCGAAGGAGATGCCGAGCGTTCCCACGCGCTTGCCGAAGCTGTCGAGCATGGGCGAACTGGTGAGACTAATATCCAGTGTTGTGCCATCTCGGCGGATCCAGATGCACTCTCGCGAAGTAGAACAATTAGGCAAATTCGAGCTCTCAAAAATGTCGGCGGCCGCGACCTCCCTGCTGCACGCTTCGGAATATTCTGCTGCACGCCGGACGCATTCAGCTTCGGTGAGAAACACCAGAGGCTTATGCACGCCGACCACTTCGGCCGCCTTATAGCGAAGCATTTTTTCTGCCCCGAGATTAAACAGTTGGATGACGCCGTGATTGTCGAGCGCGACGATGGCCACTTCGGCGGCTGAATCGAGCACTGCCTGCAGGCGGGCTCGCGCGCGGAGTAGCGCATCGTTTGACGCCAGCAGATCACTCGTGCGCTCGGCTACTTTCAATTCGAGCGCCTGGTTAAAGGAGCGGATTTCGACTTCGGCTGTCTTTATGGAGTGAATATCCGTGCAACTGCCGAACCAGCGCTCGACTTCACCGTTCTCAGCACGCAGAGGGAGCGCCCGCCCGAGATGCCAGCGGTATGAGCCGTCCTCCGACTTAAGCCGGTATTCGATGTCGTAGGGAGCGCCGCTAGCGAGTGAATGCCGCCAGTTGGAGAGACATTTTTCCAGGTCATTGGGATGGATGGCCGGTTTCCAACCCCAGCTCAAAGCATTGCCGGGCGTCTGTCCCGTGTACTCATACCAGCGCTCGTTGAAGAACTCTACGTTTCCGCTGCGGTCGGCGAGCCACAGCATTTGAGGCAGAACATCGGTAAGTAAGCGGAGCTGCCGTTCGGAGGAACGCAGAGCGGCTTCGGCCTTTTTGCGTTCCGAAATTTCGAAATTCACACCGAAGACTTCCGCCGGACGTCCTGCTCCATCCCGGCGGACAGTACCTTTGCAGGCAATCCAACGCACGGAACCGTCAGGCTGCAAAACACGAAATTCAATATCGAGCCGGGAGGAGTGCTCCAGCGCTTCATGCACCGCAGCGTCGATCATGGGGAGGTCGTCGGGGTGTTGGCGCTGCCGGAACCAGAGCGAGTGTTTCGGGCCGCTCACGCCGGGTTCGCCATAAAGCTCCCAAACAATCGGATGTGCCGTGACCTCATTCCTGGCGATGTTCCAGGTCCAGTTGCCCATCACTCCTTGCTCGAAAATCATCTGCAACTGCTCATGCTGGCTGCGCAAGACGTCCGCACTTTGCCGCAATTGCCGTTCTGTCTCTTTCTGCTCGGTAATCGCTCTAACGGCAGCGATGAAATAAGCGGGCTCCCCTTGCTCGTCGCGGATCAGAGAAGCGGTCAGGCATGTCCAGACGAATGAGCCGTTTCGATGCAGGTAGCGCTTATTCATCGAGTAACGAGACATTTTTCCGGCCAGCAAGCTCTCTGAATGAATCTTCTCTTCGGCTAAATCGTCAGGGTGTGTGATTTGCGCAAAATCCAGGCTGCCGAGTTCGAAGGCGGTGTAACCGACAAGGTTGCAGAAGTGCTGATTGACCAGCAGGAAACGTCCATCGGGAGCGAGATGCGCCAGACCAATTGCCGCGTGCTCGAAGGTCAATTGAAAGCGCTTTTGGACATCGCTCGCCTGAATGCGTTCGTGTTCGAGAGCAGCCTGCAACACCTGGTTGGTTTCGACTAAGGCAGCGTCCGTCTGATCATGGAGAGCAATCTGGTCGGTGAGGGAACTGTTTAGTGTCGCGAGCTGTTCCCGTGTCGGAAGCCGGAGCATGTCCGGCATCATCTTGAACAACGCCGCAGCAGCAATTGCAGCGAGGAAAGCAGCCGTGGGTTTGGTTAGGCCCGCGAAGGCGCCCAAAGGCAACCAGGTCGGCAGGGCGTCCGCCAGGTGTACGATGCCAGAGCCGAGAAAGCAGAGCGCAAAAGCGGCGAACAGCCAACCGAAGCGACTATGAGCTCGTCTGCTTGCCAGATATAGCAGCAGAGCTGCCATGCAGAAGTACGCGAGCGCCAACGTTGTTCCGGCAATGGTCGACGAGGATTGGAGCATGGGGCGGATCTGTGAATTAGTGGAAACTCGCAGGCTTTTTCTCGACCTTCAACCATGTGGCGGTTAAGGGTGACATTTGGCCGATCGAGCGCAAGTGTGCTGCTCGCCGAGCTGTGCGCAATCTCGCTTCTCGAAAGCAGCGATTCCTTTGCGATGTGCCCTTCACCCCACAATTCGCAGAAGCGGCTAGCGGGGCGCCGGCAGGAACTTCTTATTCACCTTAGCTACCACGACGTAATTGGGATCGACCATCTCGTCCAGATGAATCTCGGCCACCTTCGAGAGTAGTTCGTAAGCGTCCATCTCAGAGAGACCGTAGCTCTGATGAATCCAGTGAATTAGCTCGGTAAAGGCTATCCGCAGTGCGTCATCGAGCGGCCGGTAAATCCCCACCGCCATCAGGTAGTTCTCGTTCTCAAAACGGGGCCAATCGATCGACTTATGTTTGATGACGCTGACCTGAAGGCGCACCTTCATCGAGGTTTCAATGGCTGTGCCGTCGATCTCGCCGTCACCCATAGCGGCATGGCCGTCGCCAAAGAAGAGCAGCGCGCCCGGCACGTTCACGGGCAGATAGAGTGTGTTACCGACAGACGCTTCGGGCGCGTCCATATTGCCTCCGAACTCGGCCGGAACAATCGAACTCCGGCTCTCGCCGTCGGCCGGCGCCACACCCACGCAGCCCAAAAACGGATGCAGCGGAATCCGTACCGAGAACGCGGAATCTTTCGCCTGGAAAACCGCCATACGCGCGGCTGAATCTATCTGATACATCCACTCCAGCTTCGGCACGGGACCGCCTAACACCGGCGTGTATTTGCTGCTGTTGAGTGCTCCGAACCCTGGCCCGGCGCTGCCCCAGCCTTGCTTGTTATTGGGATCGATGGCAAGGAATTTAACGGCCAGCGTGTCGCCCGGCTCGGCGTCATCCACATAGAAGGGACCCGTGAGTGGATTGGGGCCGTTAACCTTGTAGCCGGCGGCTTCGGCCACTTTGCCGTCGGCGTCGACCGTTGTGGTGTCAATCGTCTCCCCGGGCTTCACGTGCATGACCGGCGGCAGCGGGCCGTAGACCGTCTTGAGTTCGCTCATCTTCAGTTCGTAATGCACCACGCCCGTTTGGGCAACGAGCGGGGCGGACGCGAGGAGCACTAATGCGCAGAAGATCCGAGCGGGTTTCGTCAGCATGTTCGATTGTAGAATTGCGTTCTGGCGCATTCGAGGTCGTAGCCGGTCGCTATATTTGTGCCACGGCGTTACTTTCGGAGAGCCGTAGCGAATCATTAATTGAGATGCCTCAAAACGCCGTCTTCCCGGAGAGTGCCATGTTGCGATCCATATTGGTAGCTGGATTACTGACGGGGCTAGCCGCGTACGGGGCTCCGGTGCGCGAGGGAAACGCGGCGCACGAGCGCACACCGGTGTTGCTCGAACTTTTTACCTCCGAAGGCTGTTCGAGCTGCCCTCCGGCCGACCGGCTGCTGGAATCGTTAGACGAGGCACAGCCTTTTCCCGATGTCGATCTGATCGTTCTCAGCGAGCACGTCGATTACTGGAACAGCGGCGGATGGCCGGACCCGTTCACCTCGAAGTTCGCGACACCTCGGCAGGACCGCTACGCGCAGCAACTGAATGTGGAAAGCGTCTACACACCGCAGCGCGTAATTGATGGACATCTCGAGGGAGTGGGCAGCAATGCCGAGGACATCAAACGGGATATTGAGAAAGCCGCACAGGCAAAGAAGGTTCCGGTCACACTCACGAATGTAAGCCGGAACGGCAGCTCGTTGAAATTCCACGCCTCAGCCGGAGAAACAAACGGCGGTGCGGAGAAAGCAACGCTTTATGTCGCGCTGGCCGGCAACAAGATGCACTCCGAAGTTCGTCATGGTGAGAATGCCGGGCGTTCCCTGACTCATGTTGCTGTCGCCTATACGTTGGTACCGATCGGCCCGGTAAAAAGTGAGGAAGGCCTATCGAAAGACCTGACTCTTAAGATTCCTGCGGCGCTCTCGAATAGTGAAATACGAGTAGTCGCCTTTCTCCAAGTCGATCGGACTCAACAAATTGTCGGCGTCACGCAAGTCAAACTGTGACCCCTAGTGTGGATCCCTGATCCCGATGCGCCATAAACGTCTTGGCGGTCCCTGCTATTCGTCCAGCCACTCCAACCGGCTGTCTTGCTCGCCCGAGAGCAACCACTCGACTAGACGGTCCGGCAAATCGTCTCGCCACCCGTTAGCGAGCACGTGAGTGGCGCCTGTAACGATTTCCAGCTTTCGGATTTCTTCGCCGGCGCGCCCTTTGTCTTCATCCGTTTCGAAAACCAGATACCAGGAGAGACGATCCTCTGCCGGGCGCAGGTCGGAAACCTCCACCAGCCGGCAAATCCAATCCTTACCTTCTACTACAAAGTGTTTATCGTTGAGCGGGAAAGCGGCTCTCAAGCTGTATTCAGACATTGTTATGTGGAGACGGACTTCACCGCTTGGGTTTCAGTGAATCCACTAGTGTCCTAAGCGGGCGAATGGAAAAGGAAATTTGGGCGCGGTATAATCTGGTTCGAATCAAAAGTGGCAATCGTGCGTCTAAAACAGTGGGAAAAGCTATGAACCGCCGCACGCAGATGATTAACGACCGTTACGAAGCGCTTATGTTTGCCAAGACACCGGAGCAGGCCCGCCAGGCGGCGCGCGAACTGATCCGAGTTGTGTTGGGCGATGAGGCAATCAACCTGCCGCTGGAAGATGCCTTACGCGAGTGCTGCCGGGCCATGCGCCCGTCGCAGGATCCTCGCGAGCAGCAGAGATTTGAAACTGAGTTCATCGAGCTCGGCATTTGGCCGAACTCCGACCAGAAAATAGCGGCCTGAACGGACTGAACTTGCCCGTTGCCGACCATCGCTCTGCGGGAAATCTGGTATTTGACTTCCTGCGCGACACAATAGAAACCGAGAGAAGGACAGAAAATCGATCCCGGGAACTCGCTGCAACCGTTCACGACGACGATGAGGTGCAGCGATGTTTTGTCGCTTACGCCGAGCAGACGCGGGCGCAACGACGTCGGCTGACCCAGCGTTTCGAGCAGTTGGGCGGGTCCGCTGCTACTGTGGGCAACGATGCAGATCCGGTAGCGGACGCCGGGGTTGATACAGATTCTCACAGCAAGGTGGCTGAAGAGCGTACTTTGCAAAATCTAATCGCCGGTTACACTTTGGCATGCCGCGAGTTCGCGACCTACGAAGCTCTCGCGGCGCTAGCGCAGTCGATCGGTGACCACGTTACCGAGAGCCTCGCCCGGGAAATACAGGCAGAAGAGCGGGCAAGTGCTACTCAGATTTGGCATTTTCTCCCTTCGCGCTCGAAGATTGCTTTCAACATGCTGACGATCTCGGAAGTTGATCCTTCGGTCGAGACGAAAGTGGCTGATAACCGCCTGCTCGAAAGCTGACAGCATGCGGGCGAAACGTCCCAAAGCATCCAAAGTCGCGCGCGTCAAAGCCGTCGCTCGTAAACGTGTAGGCTCGCCGAAGCCGGCGCGGCCTCTCGACGAGCGAGCCGAACGCATCGAGCCCAAGCACAAACGTACCTGGCGGGATGAAATAGAGGATTGAAGGGCGCATTCCCCAGCCGCGTCCGCTTGGTTGAGGTAGGTCCACGCGACGGACTCCAGAACGAAGCGGCGCCGGTGCCACTCGAAGCACGAGTCACTCTCATTGAGGCTTTGGCCAAAGCAGGCCTGACCCACATCGAGTGCGGCAGCTTCGTCTCTCCCAGTCGGGTTCCGCAGATGGCGGGAACCGAGGCTGTTTTCCAAAGCTTACGTCGTGAGCCGGGCGTTCGCTACAGCGCTCTCACGCCAAACCTGCAGGGTCTCGAAAAAGCGGTTGCGTGTCACGCCGATGATGTCGCAGTGTTCGTCTCAGCTTCGGAAGCGTTCTCGCAGGCGAATATCCATTGCTCGATCGCGGAAAGTCTCGAACGGGCCGGACAAGTAATCGCGGCAGCACAGGTGCATCGCATTCCGGTTCGCGGCTATCTGTCGTGTACGCTCGGATGTCCCTTCACAGGCAAAGTTCCGCTAGGCGATGTGACGAGAGTTGCCGCTTCGCTGGACGCTCTGGGCTGCAACGAGATTTCTCTTGCCGACACGATCGGCGTAGGCACGCCCTTCGAAGCGCAGGCCATGCTGAAGGCAGTGGCGACCGTGATCCCGATTGAGAAGCTAGCAGTTCACTACCACGATACGTGGGGTCAGGCGTTGGCCAATCTCTACGCCTCACTAGAACTCGGGGTCCGTGTTGTCGATACAGCCGTGGCGGGCCTGGGCGGGTGCCCGTATGCGCCCGGCGCAACCGGCAACGTCGGCACCGAGGACGTCCTTTACATGCTTCAGGGCATGGGTATCGAAACGGGCGTTGATCTGGCGAAAGTAGCCGTAGCAGGTCGCGCGATCACAGACGTGCTGGGCAGGCAACCCGCTTCGAAAGTGGCACAAGCTCTGGCCGCAAATCCCCGCTAGAATCGTTTCGTGAACCCCGGAGCTTTTTGTGAATAAGATTTTCGCGAACGCGGCCGAGGCTGTCGCGGATATAACCGACGGCTCGTCCGTGATGATCGGTGGTTTCGGTCTCTGCGGCATTCCCGAAAACCTTATCGATGCTCTGATCCGGCGCGGCGGCAAGGAGTTGCACACGATCAGCAACAATCTCGGTGTCGACGGCTTCGGCATGGGCAAGATGCTCGAGGCGGGTATGATTGCTTCCCACATCGGCAGTTACGTCGGTGAGAATCGGCTGCTCGAGTCCATGGTGATCGGTGGCACGCTCAAGGTCACGCTGATTCCGCAAGGCACTCTCTCCGAACGTATTCGCGCGGCGGGAGCGGGTATTCCTGCCTTCTTTACTCCCGCGGGCGTGGGCACGGTGGTTGCCGAAGGAAAAGAAGAACGCGAATTCGACGGCCGGTCGTACATCATGGAACGCGCTCTCCACGCCGATTTCGCTTTGATCAAAGCCTGGCGCGGCGATCGTCTGGGCAACCTCGCTTATCGCAAAACGGCCCGGAACTTCAATCCCATGATGGCTACGGCTGCCCGCATCACGATCGCCGAAGTCGAAGAGATCGTCGAGCCCGGAGCAATCGACCCCGATCATGTGGTCACACCGGGCATCTATGTCAACCGCTTGGTACAAGGCGAGATCTACGAGCGCCGCATAGAGCGCCGGACCGTCCGCTAGAACGTCAGCGGCGTATTTACCCAGATCAAGACGGCTTCATTCTTCGACGGATTGAACCAGCGATGGCCCAAATTGCTTTCAAACCAAAAGCTGTCTCCTGGCAGCAGGGTGTGGCATTCCCATTCGTCGAGCCAGATTTCGAGCTCGCCTTCCAACATGTAGATAAACTCCTCGCCTGCGTGCGAGTAGGAACCGTCACTTCCCGAGTTCGGTGGAACGCGAAACAGCATGCACTCCAGCATTTTTGTGCCGATGGACAAAAGGTCGATGCAGACACCCGATTCAGTGGTCAAACGGCGGCGCTGATCAGGCTTGATCAAACGCCGCACATGTTTGGGCACTTCGAAAAATTCGAGAACCGTCGTGTTGTAGGTCGCGGCGAGTCGTTGCAGAGTCGCCACCGATGGATTTGCTTTTGCGAGCTCGATCGCGCTTAGAAAACCAGGCGAAATCTTGGCCCGTCGTGCTGCTTCCACAATCCCGAGTTCGAGGCGCTGCCGCATTTGACGAAGCTTAGACCCGATCTCTGCGTTTGATTGTGAGTCGGGCGGAACCGGCGCTACCTTAGCCAGGCTGTTACCGAGCATCTTCTTAATACCCGGGACGCTGAGCTTCTTCACATCGCGCAAATACTTGATACGCTTGAGCACTTCGAGCAGTTCGGAGCTATAGAGCCGGTATTTGCCGGCGCTGCGAGCGGGACTGATCAGGCCGACGTTTTCCCAGAGCCGAAGCGTCGACGCACTCACACCGAGGATGCGCGCCGTTTGTCCGACGGTTAGAAAGCCGATCCGCGATCCCTTGGGCTTGGCCAACTTGCGGCTATCAGATTTCCGCGATTGCGCTAGCGAGGCCTTCTTCTTTGGCATGACCCGAAGTTCGTAGTTTGAACCACAAGAATATCGTTGCGAACGAAAAGCAAAAGATCAGAGTCGAGATCGCGTTGATCTCGGGCGTAATGCCTCGCCGGAGCCGGGACCAAATCTCGAGCGGCAAGGTGTTCTCCCGTCCGACCAGAAAAAAACTAACCGCGATCTCATCGAAC
Organism: Terriglobia bacterium; assembly: GCA_963737005.1. Taxonomy (GTDB): domain Bacteria; phylum Acidobacteriota; class Terriglobia; order Bryobacterales; family Bryobacteraceae; genus Bog-105. The sequence goes on from CAVTRD010000003.1 coordinate 351,171, forward strand.
GAGAGCGTGAAGATCAGCAGCACCGACGCGAGGATCGACAGCTTGAGGTTAGGAAGGGTGACACGCCGGAAAGTCCGCCATTCGCCGGCGCCCAGGTCGCGCGAAGCTTCTTCTTGGGCGCGATCGAATTTTTCGAGACCCGCTGAAATCTCGGTGACTGCAATCGAGATGAGCGCGGTTCCATGCCCGATAATAACCGTTACGAGGCTGAGCCGCGCTCCGGCCGCAGCAAACAGAATCAGCAGAGAAAGACCGGTGATGATGCCGGGCAAGATCAGCGGAAGCAAAACCAGCCTGCGGAACACGGCCTTCCCCGGGAAGGAGACACGATCGAGCGCCAACGCCGCAGGCAGGCCGAAGAGCAACGCAATTAAGACGGCCGCTCCTGCCACAAGCAAGCTGTTTGTGATGGACAGAAGCAGCGCATCGTCATTCCATAGAGTGCCGTACCAGCTGAGTGTCCAGTGCCGCGGCGGGAAGCCTCCGACGCTTTCGCCGCTGAATGAATACACAATCAGCGTCACAATCGGTAGGTAGAGAAAAGCAAAGACAGCCGCGCCGTGCAGCGTCAACCAGCTGAAATGGCGTCGGGTGTGGGTCCTCATACGCCTCGGAATGCCAGCCGTTGCTGCCAGCGTTCAGCACCGGTAATCAGCGCCACCACCAGCAGCAGCAGGATCAGAGAAATCGCGGCCCCGAGCGGCCAATCATAGGCAGCGCCAAACAGGCTGACCACTACGTTCGAAATCATCACTCCGTTCGGCCCGCCGATCAGCAATGGCGCGAGAAAATCACCCAGGCTCAAGACGAATGCAAAGGTCGCGCCGGCGATGACGCCTGGCAGAGCAAGTGGAAAGATCACGGTCCAGAACGTACGCAAACGGCCGGCGCCCAGGTCGCCTGCTGCCTCGATGAGTGGTCGCGGAATGTGTTCGAGCGAAGCATAGATCGGCAGAAATGCGAACGGAGTGTAGATGTGTGTCAGGGTCAGAATGACGGCGAACGGGCTGTAGAGCAGAAACGACACGGGGTGTGAGACGACGTGCGTTGACATGAGCAGCGCGTTCAGGACACCACCGCTGCCGAGGATCGTTTTCCACGCATACGCGCGAACCAGGTAGCTGACCCAAAGTGGGATGATGACGAGTTGATAAAGCAGATTCTTGTAACGCAACTGCCGGAATGACAGGAAATACGCGAGCGGGAAGCCGAGCAAGAGCGCCAGAGCCGTTACCGTGCCGGCGATGCGCGCCGAACGCAGAAGGACTTGTACATAGACCGGATTTTCAATGAGCTGCCGGTAGTTGTTGAGGTTCCAGTGATGCACGATGGTCTGCGCGCGAACCTGCCAGAAGCTGAAACAAAACAGAAAGGCATACGGCAGAATGAGGAACGCCACAATCCAAAGCAGTGGCGGTACTGCGACGACAGTTCGATAAGCCCGCGTGTACAAAGTCAATCGTCCTCAGCGAGGGGAACGAGTTTCTCGATCGGTATGGCGAGCGTAAGGTCAGCATTCGGAACAGTTCCGCTCGGAGTCCTCACGGTTAAGTTGAACCCACCGCAATCGAATTCGAGTAACTCGCTTGGGCCGTGAAAGGTGCGGCGGAGAAGGCGTCCGCGGCAGCGCAGATCGGATGGTGCGGCGTTCGAATCGTCGGCTAAACGGATATCTTCGGGGCGTAGTGAAAACGCTACGCCCGCTTTCCTCGACAAATGCGGCCAGGCGAGAGGACCGATACGCGCCGTCTCATCTTCGATGTTCGCCCGCAGCAGATTCGTTTGTCCAAAGAACGTGGCGGCGTACGCCGTCCGTGGACGAGCATAGAGCTCTTGGGGAGTTGCGATCTGCTCAATCCGGCCGCGGCGCAGCAGAGCGATGCGATCCGAAATGCTCATCGCCTCCTCCTGGTCGTGTGTGACAAACACGAAAGAAATGCCGAGCTCGCGCTGCAACGTTTTCAACTCGACCTGCATGTGACGCCTCAGATTGGCATCGAGAGCCGAAAGCGGCTCATCGAGCAGCAGCATACGAGGGCGATTAATCAGTGCCCTTGCCAGAGCCACGCGCTGCTGCTGTCCGCCGCTGAGCTGAGCAGGACGACGGCGCGCAAGATCGCTCATCCGCATCTGCGCCAGCGTGGCTTCGACCCGCGACACGATCTCTCGGTCTTCGACCTTTTTCGATCGCAGCCCATAGGCCACGTTTTCAAAGACCGTCAGGTGCGGGAACAGCGCGTAGTTCTGAAAAACCGTGTTGACGTTGCGGCGATTCGGCGGAAGCACATCCAGCCGCTCGCCGCTCATCCAGACCTCGCCCGCATCAGGCCGCTCGAATCCGGCCAGTATTCGCAGCAGAGTCGTTTTTCCCGAACCGCTCTCTCCCAGGATTGTGAGGAACTCGCCGTCCGCAACTTCGCATGACACCTCGCTCAAGACGCGTGTCGACCCGAAACTCTTCGCAATATTGCGAAGGGAAAGTAGCGGTTTACCCGGCGACATCGACACTTACTGAGATGCTTTGACTTCGTTCCAGATCTGGTTATATTTGTCGCGGCGCGGCACATTTTGCCAGAAGTAAATGTGCTTCTGATAGCTTTCGAGATCATCCAGGTGCAGGTTGCGCTTCTCGTCCGCCGAAAGGTACTGCGCAACACCTGGATTGGCCGGCAGGTAACCCGTGACGGCACTGACCTGCTTCTGAGTTTGCGCTTCGATGAGGTATTCGAGGAGCTGGTGGGCAAGCTCCTTGTGCTCGCTGCCGGAAGTGATCATGAGGTGATCGATCCAGCCCGTCGTGTTCTCTTTCGGGATGGTCTCCGCAATCGGGAAATGCCGGGCCCGCAGTTGATTCGTCATCAAGGGCCAGCCCATAGCGATCTGCACCTCATGGCTCTCGAACAAGTTCGTCAACTCTCCACCGGTCGACCACATCTTGCGAATGTTCGGCTTTAGCTCGATTAATTTCGCTTTGACCTTCGCGAGTTGCTCATCGCTCAAGTTGTAAAGCTGGCTCGGATCCGGCTTATCGTAGCCGAGTATCTGCGCCGCCATATAAACGCTCGAGAGGTCGTCCCATACCGAAATTTTTCCTCGCAGATTAGGATCCCAAAGCACGTTCCAACTATCCGGCGCGCTCTTAAAAGCTGTTGTTTCATAGAGCAGCGGATTCGGACCCCACTGGAAGGGAACGCCAAACAGTTGACCGTTCGTCTTTACGAGCGAGAGTGAAGTAAGAGCCGGCATGAGCTGGCCGTAGCTCGGGAGTTTGGCGAGGTCGAGCGGCGCGGCTAGACCCGCGCTCGCGATCATCGAAGCAACGTCACTCGAGGGGGAGATCACATCGTAATTGCCGGCACTGCCACCCCGCAGCTTGGCGACCAGTTCATCGCTCGAACCCATGTAAGCGGCACTGACGCGGCAACCGCACTTCGCTTCGAATCCATGGATAAAGCTTGGATCGGCGTAGCCTTCCCAAACGAGCAGCCCGAGTTGCGGCGAGCTCTTCCGGCAGCTGCTAAGGGCAACCAGGGCCAGCAGGCACGTCGCAAGCGCGCAAGATCGCGAAGGAGAAGCCGTTTTCACGCGACCGCAACCGGAGCGTTCGCGTCTTCGATCGCCGGTTCGACTTGCCCCGCAAACGCAAAAGCATTTTCCATCACGGCCAGCGCTTCCTCCATCTGGCTATCGCTGATGACTAGCGGCATCAAGAGGCGAACGACGTTGCTGAACGTACCGGCGGTCACCAGGATGACGCCGTGCTCGTAACAGTAGCGGACGATTTTCTTAGTCGTAGCGGGATCGGGCGAACGCGCATCATCTCCCGCAATGATCTCGACGGCTTGCATCGCGCCGAGTCCGCGAACATCGCCAATCGCTGAAAAGCGATTACGCCACCCTAGTGCACGTTCGCGAAAGACTTCGCCCAGGCGCACAGCCCGCGCATTCAGATTCTGTGACTCGATAGCTTCGATCGCGGCGAGGGCGGCCACACAGGAGAGCGGATTCCCTCCAAACGTCCCACCGAGTGAACCGGGCCCTGTATTATCCATGATTGACGCCGTACCGGTCACGGCTGCGATGGGCAAGCCGCCGCCCAGGCTCTTGGCGGTGACGAGCAGATCGGGCTCCGCGCCGTAGTGCTCACAAGCGAAGAATTTTCCGGTGCGTCCGAAGCCGCTCTGCACTTCATCGGCGATCAAGAGGATGCCGTGCCGTCGGCAGATCTCGTGCACCGTCGCCAGCCACTCGCGTGGTGGAGCGACAAATCCTCCTTCGCCCAACACCGGCTCCGCGATGATCGCCGCCACCGACTCGGCGGAGACCACGCGTTTGAAAGTATCTTCCAGATGGCGTGCACAATGCACTTTGCAATCCGGGTAAGTCAAATTGTACGAACAGCGATAGCAATAAGCATAGGGCACGCGATACACATCCGTTGCAAAAGGCGCAAAGCCGTCCTTATACGGATGCGTCTTGCTCGTCAGCGAGAGTGTGAGCAGAGTTCTACCGTGAAACCCATCTTCGAAGCAGATTACGGCGGGCCGCTTCGTATAAGCGCGCGCAATCTTGATCGCATTCTCGACCGCTTCTGCGCCGCTGTTCACGAGGAGTGTCTTCTTAGGTTGAGTGCCGGGCGCGAGCGCGTTTAGCTTTTCGGCGAGCGCGATGTAACTCTCGTAGGGCGTCACCATGAAGCAGGTGTGCAGGTAACGGTCGACCTGTTCGTGCAGCGCGTTTGTGACGCCGGGCGATCGATGCCCCACGTTAAGGCAGCCAATCCCGCCGGCCAGGTCGATGAGGCGATTTCCATCCACGTCCTCCAGCAAAGCGCCTTCCGCGCGCTCGACGAAAATGGGCGTGAGTTGCGAAACGCCTCGCGCCACCGCGTCGTTTGAGCGCTGAGCGAGGGTCAGCGAACGAGGGCCCGGTATGGCGGTCTGTAAACGGATCGCCGGCATCAATACCACCCGATCGGCTGTTCACTTAAGTTGATGTGAACCTGTTTCGTATCCAGGTATTCTTCGATACCCCATGGCCCGAGCTCTTTTCCGAAGCCGGACTGCTTGTATCCGCCCCACGGCGCTTCGACATAAGTAGGTTGCATGTGATTTACCCACACGATTCCCGCGCGCACCGCTTTCACAACGCGCAATGCTCGAAAGATATCACGCGACCAAACCGCGGCGGCCAGACCGTAGGGAGTGTCGTTCGCAATGCGCACGGCTTCTTTTTCGCCATCGAAAGGGATTACCGCGGCGACAGGTCCGAACACCTCTTCGCGGGCGATACGCGTGCTGTTGTCGACATCCGCGAAAACCGTCGGCTCCACATAGAAACCTTTGCCGAAGGCTGCGGCGCGCCCGCCGCCCGCCACCAGTTTGGCCTCACTTTTGCCAATTTCTTGGTATTCGCGCACTCGCTCGTACTGCTCTTTGCTGACGACGGGACCCATCTTCGTTTCACGATCGAGCGGCGCGCCGAGCTTGATACGCTTCGTTTTCTCTGCCAGTGCTTCGACGAATTTACTGTAGATCGGTTTCTCGACCAAAATGCGGCTGCCGGCTGAACAAACCTCGCCTTGGTTGATGAATACGCCGAACAGGGCGCCATCAATTGCTGCCTCGAAATCCGCATCCGCGAAGAAGATATTCGGCGACTTGCCGCCTAATTCGAGCGTCACGCGCTTAATGGATTCTGCTGCGCTCCGTAGGATGATCTTGCCAACCGCGGCACTACCCGTGAACGCCACTTTGTCGACGCCGGGATGGGCAACGATCGGCGCGCCCGCGCCTTCACCGAAGCCTGTCACCACATTCACGACGCCCGGCGGGAAACCAATCTCTTCGAGCCATCCGGCCATCATCAGTGCGGTGAGCGGCGTCTGTTCGGCCGGCTTGAGGACGCAGGTACAACCGGCTGCGAGTGCCGGAGCCAATTTCCAGGCGGACATCAGAAGCGGATAATTCCAGGGAATGATCTGCCCGGCGACGCCCACCGGCTCACGCAAGGAAAGGCTCAGAGCGTTGTCTGGAACCGGATTCACGTGCCCTAGAATCTTCGTGGCGAGCCCGCCGTAATACTCGAAACAGGTTGCGGTGTCGTTGATATCGAACTCGGCTTCGACGATGGGCTTGCCGCAGTTGCGTGCTTCAAGCTCGGCCAGCGCAGTCGATTCTTTACGGATGCGATCAGATAGTTTGAACAGCAACCGCCCACGTTCCTGCGCAGTCATCTGCGGCCACGGGCCTTCATCGAACGCTTTCCGGGCAGCTATGACCGCGCGGCTGACATCCGCTTCGTCCGCCTCCGGGACTTCGGCCAGGATCTCTTCGGTAGACGGCTCAAAGACGGGGAACCAGCGGCCCCGCGCGGCTTCGGCGCGCTCGCCATTGATGTACATCCGATAGCGTTCCATAGACTCTATTTGCACCAGACCGTTTTGGCGTTAACGAACTCGCGGATGCCCATGACGCCTAACTCGCGTCCGTAACCCGACTTCTTGATGCCGCCAAAAGGCACCCGCGGGTCGGACGCCACAGGCGCATTTACAAAGACTTGCCCCGCTTCGATCCCTTCAATGAACTGCTCCGCCTCGTCTTGATCGTTCGTCCAGACGCTCGCGCCGAGACCGAACGGCGAGTCGTTCGCGAGATCGATTGCTTCGGCCACATCTCGCACCCGGAACAGCATCGCGACCGGTCCGAAAAATTCTTCGTAGAAAACGGCTGAATCCCGGCTCACGCCGGCGAGCACAGTCGGGGCGTAGAAACAGCCCTTCCCCGGCATCTTGCTGCCGCCCGTCAGCACGGTGGCGCCCCCTTCCTTGGCGCGCATCACCTGATCATGTAAGTCGTTGCGGATGCGCGCCGTCGCGAGCGGTCCCACATCGGTTGAGCTTTCGCTGGGGTCGCCTAAACGCAGCGCTTCCATGCCGCGCACAAACTCGGTCTCAAACTCCTCGTAAATCTCGTCCGCCACCAGGAAGCGTTTGGCGGCGATACACGATTGGCCGTTGTTGATGGTGCGCGCGCTCACGGCCGTGGCGACCGTCGATTTTAGTTCAGCGCTGGGCATCACGATGAACGGATCGCTGCCGCCCAATTCAAGCACGGTCTTCTTGATCTGCTGTCCCGCGCGACTCGCGACCGCCCGCCCCGCGGGCTCGCTTCCGGTGAGAGTGACGGCCGCGACACGGTCGTCGTCGATCAATGCGCTGACGCGGTCGGATTCGATCAGCAGTGTTTGAAAAAGACCCGGTCCAAATCCCGCGCGCGCGAAAATGTCTTCGATCGCAAGCGCGCATTGCGGCACATTCGAAGAATGCTTCAAAAGCCCGACATTGCCCGCCATCAACGCCGGAGCCGCAAATCGAAACACCTGCCAGAACGGAAAATTCCAAGGCATGATCGCGAGCACCGGGCCTAAAGGCTGATAACGCACGAAGCTGCGCGTCGCACTTGTCCGAAACACTTCATCGGCTAAGTGCTCAGCCCCATGTTCGGCGTAGTACCGGCACCCAATCGCGCACTTCTGTGCTTCGGCAACAGCAGATTTCAGCGTCTTACCCATCTCGGACGTCATGATTTGTCCGAATCGCTCGCTCTCTTCTTCGAGGATCTCCGCTGCGCGATTCAGCTTCTTCGCCCGATCGGCAAACGTGGTCTGCCGGTGTTCGCTGAACGCCTGCCAAGCGAGACTCAGCTTCGTTTCGAGCTCGGCTGCGGTTAGCGCCTCGAATATTTTGAGGGTTTCGCCGGTTGCCGGGTTGATCGACGCAATTGCCATGACGCTCAAGCCTCCAATGCTAATGCGACCGGCGCTTTTTGCTTGTGGGAGTAGTAGAAGAAGAGTCCTACCGCCAAGCCCAGGAACAACGCACAGCTCACGATCATTTTGATCTCGAACCGCCACACCGAATCCACTGAATGCGACGGGATGAAGGCCATGAGCATGCCGGCGCCTGCGGTTAGCAAACCACTCACGGCGGCAAAGCGAATCCGCGACCTCTTGAAATATCCGGAGCCCGCTGACTTACCAAACGCCACTCGCGCCAGCGAAGAATAAAGATACAAATACGAGATCATCTGTAGCACGACAGCCAGGTCAAGCAGGGTTACATATGCTTCTTTGACGGTCGTGCCGCCCGCGAAGCTCATCAGAATAAGAACGGAGGAAAGCACCGCAATGCCAATCAGCGCAATATGCGGAGTACCGTGTTTCGGATGTATTTTGCCGAGGGCCTTCGGAAGATAGCGGTCGAGCCCCGAGACAAAAAGGATGCGGGCCGAGCCACTCAGCCAGGCCGAGGTCGCGCCGATCACCGAAACAGCCACCAGCACCGCTACCGGCAAGAGCAGCCACCCCACACTCAACTTCGCCGCCATCAGGTCGACGCCCTGCAGTACGCCTTGCAGCACCTTCATGTCTTTTTGCGGAACAGCCAGCAGGATCGCCGCGGTAGCGCCGACATACTGCAGGGCGGCAAGCACGCCGCCATATAGAACGCTGCGTGGAATGCTGCGCGCCGGGTCACGAATCTCACCGCCCATCACTGCCCCGAGTTCCAGCCCGACCAGTCCAAAACAGATCAGGCCGAACGATGAGCCGACGCTCCAGTCGAGTTTAGTGAGGGCGAAACTGCTCATGCCGGGAGAGCGAAGCCGAACCGGCTAACGGTCCAGCAACCTAAAACCGATCAGCACGATCGCGGCCGCGAGGGTTCCGATGCCGCCGGCGTTGTTCACCCACTTGCCCACGCCCAGTCCCCGAATGTTCGCGAGCGCTGTCAGCCAGAGCAGCCCGATCGTTATCGCCCCGAAGAATAGTGGGTTTTCCGGCAATTTCCCAAGCGATGCGCCGCCCGTGTATGTCACGATCCCCAACAAGTAAAAAAGCAGTGTCGGGATATAGAACATGTTGGCGGTCCAATAGCACCAGCCGCAAAGAAAGCCGTGTAGCTCGCCGTACATTTCTTTGGTCCAAACATACAGTCCACCTTCGGCCGGGAAGCGGTGCGATAGCTCGACCACACCGATTCCCTGCGGGAGAAAGAAAAACGTCAGGCCCGCCAGCCACAACCACATCGTCAATGGCCCGCTCGCCGCGATCACCGGCAGCACATTGAGATTGGCCACCGCCACGACGCACAGCCACGTGAGATCCGCCAACGCCGAGAGCCCGCTTCAAATGAGCAGGACGCTCGTCCGTTGCCAGCTGCGTCTCAGTGGCCATCCGGCGTTAGCGAGAAAAAAGATTAGGAAGCGTGCGTGCCGAGCGGTCCGACCGCCATGCGTTCTTCCTGCGCCGCCGCCAGCGCCGGAGCAATCTCCGCGAACACCTGCAAGATGCTCATCGATGTCTTTCGCAGTGTGCTGCACCGAGATTGTCCATTGCTCGTCCCACCAGTATGGCTGCGCGAGAATGCCGCGGTTCACCATCGCAAACCAGTAGTGCGTCCAGATGTCTTCATCGACGTGATACCAGTCGCGATAATTCCGCACCCGCTGCGGATAAAACATCAGCGCGCCATTCGCTCCGGCGCCGTCGGCATACGCAATCAGGCCCACCTTCTTGATCGTCTTCTGGTACCCATCCACAAGCTGCTCGATTGAGCTTACCGACATGGTCGAAAGCATCGCGCGTCAGCACCTCGCGGAAGGATCGCCAGCCCGGCCGCCATCACGACCGGATTGGTGTTGTAGGTTCCCGCGTGAAACATCTTCTGCTTCGCGATCACGTCCATCACTTCACGGCTCGCGGCAAACGCCGCCAGAGAGAATCCGCCGCCAATCGATTTGCCGAGACACACAATATCCGGCTTGCACATCGAAATACTCACAAGCCCCGCCATAAGCGAGCTTGCCGCCGGTCTTGACTTCATCCATGATGAACAGCGCGCCATAGCGTTTCGAGAGTTCGCGCAAACCCTGCAGATAGCCTTCATCCGGCATGCAGAAAGCGATGTTCATCATGATCGGCTCGACGATCACGGCCGCCACTTCGCCCGGATTTTCTTCGAACAGCCGTTCGACGGCCGCCAGGTTATTAAATGGCGCGACGAGCGTTGCGTCCGACGTGCCTTTCAGCACGCCCAGGCTCGAGACGACGGCGTCGGATGTTCGGGATCGCCGAACTGTCCTTCTTTCGGCTTCACGCTAACCGAAACCGCATCGTGGCCGCCGTGGTAGCCGCCTTCCATCTTGATGATCTTGCCGCGCCCTGTGACCGAACGGGCAAGCCGGAGCGAGTGCATCGTAACTTCCGAACCGCTGTTGCCGAAGCGCACCATCTCGACCGGAAAACGCGCGCAGATCTCATCCGCCAGCTCGAGTTCCAGACCATGCGGCATGCCGAACAAGGTGCCTGTTTCGAGCCGCCACTGACGGCCTTCATCACCGCCGGATGGCAATGACCAGCAAACAACGCGCCGTAGCAAAGATTGTGATCCAGATACTCATTGCCGTCGAGATCGTGAATGCGGCTGCCCTTCCCGTCTTGTACAAACAACGGATACGGCGGATAGAAACGGTAATTGCTTCCTACTCCGAGGGGAACCCGTTCGCTCGCTCGCTCATGCGCCTCGCGCGATTTTGGAGTTCGTTTCTCGTAAGCCGCTAGCTCCTTCTGCAGTGCTGGGTACATCTGTGCAATTTCCTTTGGGAATCGTCAAGTTTAACCTTGGTTACGTAGTTCCCAGTTCGGAACTGCAACCTGCAAGGTTCCCAAAAGTATACCGATGGCGTATCGACGGTGCAACTTTGGATTCCAGTACACTCGAAAACTGCGCTACCATCCCATACAAACTACTGGTTTTGCTGGAGCTCACAATGATCATCATCCGCCGCCCACTTCAAACGGTCTTGACACTGCTCATGGCTGTTGCCTGCACCGCCTCCTACAGTTCGGCCCAGAATGCACAAAAGGCCGCCAATCCATCTACCAATAAGAGCTGGTCGCAAGAAGACACGCTCAGGATTGCGAAAGAGGTCCGAAAGCAAATTGTCACGTTGCCGCAGTACGGCGTTTTCGACGACATTCATTTCGCGATCAAGGGTCGAACTGTAATCCTTGAAGGAGAGGCCTCCCGGCCTACGCTCAAATCATCTGCCGAGAACGTTGTCAAAAGAATCGAAGGAGTGGAGACGGTGGAAAATCGCATCGAGGTTCTACCGCTTTCGCCGAACGATGACCGTATCCGGAGCGCAGTCTATGCGCGGATTTATGGCCAGCCGCAGTTGCAGAAGTACACCTCCAATCGTGGCGGCGGCAGCCGATTTCCGAGCATGACGCGCCGCACCATGGGCATTAGCAACGATCCGCCCATCGGTTATCACGCGATCCACATCATTGTGAAGAACGGGAATGTGACGCTGCGCGGCGTAGTGAATAACGAGAGCGATCTGGCTATCGCCGGCATGCAGGCGAATATGACACCTGGCGTCTTCAGCGTCGACAACGACCTCTTCGTTGCAAAAGACGAGAAGTAAATCTTCCTGCTCAGCGGCAGCCTGCCAGGCCTGGGTACGAATAGTTCTTGCATCCATTTGAACGACCCGCTTATAATTTCTTAAACCTTTTACATTGCATGAAGGTTATAGGGGTCGCAAGAAGAATCGCGCATTTTCGATCCTGGTCTCTGTCGCCTACGGATCCACCGGCGTCGCTTCATTTGTCCGTCCAAAACTCTTAAAGGAGGCGACACTGTGCCTGTGTCAACGCCAGTTCGTACTTTGAAAGCCCTGAGTTTGCTCTTGCTCGTCAGCACCTGTACCGCCTTCGCGCAGACGACCGGCGATGTGCGCGGCGTCGTTAGCGACCCGTCAGGCGCGGTGGTTTCGGGCGCGCAGGTGACTGCGATTTTCAACAGCGAGGGCACCGAGCGCCACGCTTCGACGGACAGTTCCGGCCAGTACACGCTACCTACGCTGCCCGTCGGAGACTACACAATCCGCATCCAGGCACCGGGGTTTAAGACGTTTCAGCAGACCAATGTCACGGTCGACATCGGGCACGTCGCGCAAGTCAATGCGTCGCTCGAGCTGGGCCAGTCGACTCAGGTCGTCACAGCGGAAGCCTCAGCGCCGCTGGTTGAAACCACCAGCACGCAGTTAGGCTCTGTGATGAACTCGACCGCCGTTGTCAACCTTCCGCTGAACACTCGCGACACTTACCAGCTGCTGCAGCTGCAGCCCGGCGTTCAGTCCCAAACCGGTTACGACTTGTTTGCCGGAAGCGAAGAGGCCGGCACTGTCTCAGTAAACGGAGGTCGCGGGCGCGCGAACAATTACAACGTGAACGGCGGCGATGCCAACGACCAGTTCCTCAACGCACCTGCGATACAGCCTTCGCCGGACGCCATTGAAGAGTTTCGCGTTCTGACCAACACGTTTGATGCGGAGTTTGGGCGCAATTCCGGATCTGTCGTCAACGTCGTCACCAAGGGCGGCACCAACGAGTTCCATGGCACGATCTACGAGTTTTTCCGCAATCGCAGCTTGAACGCGCGCGGCTTCTTCGATACGGAGAAGCCGAAGTTCAATCAGAACCAATACGGCGGCGTGCTGGGTGGACCCATCATTAAGAACCGCACCTTCTTCTTCGTGAGTGCGGAAGAGCGGCAGATTCGGCAGGGCATTTCATCCGATTTCCTGACAGTTCCCACGGCTGCCAATCGTGGTGGCGATCTGTCCGATGGCGGCGCGTTCACCGGCACGCTCACGGATCCGAACGTAGCGAGTCTTTTGAATGCGCGTCCGGGCTGCGCATCGGATGTGGCCGCCGGGGGTGGTGGCGCGATCGCACCCGGAACCGGCTGGTCTTCCATTTTTCCCGCGAGCGTCATCCCGAAGAGCTGCTTTGACTCGACCTCTGCCGCACTGCTCAACCGCTACGTACCGCTGCCCAACAGCGGCACGAATGGCTTGCAGACCGTGCCCGTTTCCTCGACCAATGCCATTCAATGGACCAGCCGAGTCGATCATCGGTTCAACGATCAGCACCAGCTCAATGCCTACGCCTATTACGATGACAGCGCTGTGCTCCAGCCTTTCGCGCGCTTTCAGGCCGCTGGCGCGAACGTGCCTGGCTTCGGCTCGCTCTACAACATCCGCTATCAGCAGTACAGCTTGAACGAGACCTGGACCGTAAATCCCACGACAGTCAACGAAGCCCACATGACCTATTTCCGCGAGGGCCAGCTCGGTTATAACCGCCCACAAAATACCGGCTCCGTGCAGTCTTCCTGCGGGAGCAGCGTGCCGGCCACGAACTGTTTTACTGATCCGAACAACTCTGATCTAGGTATCCATCCCGGGTTGCCCGCCAATCGAGAGGGCGTCCCTTACATTTCAGTAGCGGGGAGTTTTGCCATCGGCAACGATTCCGAAGGCGAACTGCCGCAAATCGGTAACAGCTTTAGCTGGACCGATAATTTGAGCAAGGTTATCGGCAATCATAGCTTCAAGTTCGGCGTCGATGTGCGCCGGATGCGTTTCGATCAAACGCTGTACTACAACGTGAACGGCAATTACAGCTTCTCTCCCGGTGGAACGAACGACGTAGGAAATGTGTTCGCAAATTACCTACTGGGATTGCCGAGTTCCTACTCGCAGGGCTCCGCACAAAACGAAAACGTGCGCAATACAGCGGTCTATCTGTTCGCGCAGGATAGCTGGAAGATCAAGCCAAATCTGACGCTGAACTATGGCTTGCGTTGGGAGTTGAACACGCCGCTCGCGGATATCGGGAAACATGTGCAGACTTTCCATCCGGGCCAGGAGACCACGATTTACCCGTGCCAGCTGAATCCCGCGAATCCGCTCTCGCAGACCTTTGGCACGACCGATTGCAGCCCAGGCAGCGCCGGTGAATCGGTCAATCCGTTGGGCTTGGTTTTCCCCGGCGATCAAGGCGTCCCCGCCTCACTGACCAACACCTATTACAAATCATTCGCGCCGCGCATCGGTCTCGCGTACAGCCCGTCCGCCGACAGCGGCTGGCGTCATGCGCTCTTCGGATCGTCGGGAAAATCAAGCATCCGGATGGGCTGGGGCATGTTTTACAACCCAATCGAGCAACTCGTCCTCGAGCAGTTCAGCGCTGAACCTCCTTTTGGCGGCAGTACTTCATTTTCGAATCCGTTGTTTAACACGCCCTTCGAAGGCCAAGACGGAACAATTTATCCGAACCCTTACAACGGCATCCTCAATCCTCCGCGAGGCCAGCCCGTTGATTGGTCGAGCTTCCGTCCGATCCTGCTGTACGGTCAGCTCAAACCAAATCTGAGAACGCAATACTCGGAGCAGTACAATTTCACGATCCAGCGCCAGCTTCCAAGCGACATACTGCTGCAGGTAGGTTACGTGGGCTCGCAAGGCCATCGCCTGCTCGCCTCGCACGATTTGAATTACGGCCAGGCGCAGCCTTGTCTCGATCTCAACGCGCTCTCCAACATTACCGGCGACGCCGGCCTAGCTTGCGGACCGTTCTACGCCGATTCTTCGTTCAACATCGCCGCCAACGAGATTCCAGCCGGCTTCACCTTACATCTGCCCTATGGCCCGCAAGCCACCGTCACCGGACCCAATCCGAATCCGATCACGCTTGTCGGACTGCGTAAGTATTCGTCGCCGCTTTGTAATCCGCTCACCGGTACAGGGTGCCCGCCCGATGGCGTTCCAGTTTTCTCCAACATCTTCTCTGAAGACACCATCGCCAACTCGAATTACAACTCGCTCCAGATTAGTGCGGAGAAGAGACTCGCCCACGGCTTGCAATTTCAGGCAGCTTACACCTGGAGCAAGTCGATCGACAACGCATCGAGCTTTGAGAATGAACTCAATCCGCTCAACTACCGCTTGAGCCGCTCGCTGTCTTACTTCGATGCACCGCAGCGCTTTGTTTTGAGTTACTACTATCAGTTTCCGAAATTAGGCGTTCACGGCGTTGCCGATAAACTGCTGAATGGCTGGAATACTTCGGGCATCCTGACGTTCCAGTCCGGTTTCCCCATACCGATTACGTCGTCATACGATCTGGAGTTACAAAGCAGCTTTTTCTTTCAATCAGCCGGGGAGCCCAACCTGAGTGCCCCGCTCAAGACACTCAATCCGCGTAACCCAGTGAACGCCGCGTTCGATACCTCGGTCTTTTCACTCCCGGAGCCTGGCACGTTCGGCAACTCACCGCGCACCGTTTGCTGCGGCCCGGGCATTGCGAATTTGGATTTCAGCCTGCTGAAGGATACAAAATTGACGGAGCGAACGTCGCTGGAATTTCGCGCTGAATTTTTCAACATCACTAATCATGCACAGTTCACAACCGTTGATGGGAACATCTCCGATGGTGACGTGAACTCAGGAGGAACGTTCGGAAAAGTGTTGCGTGCGCGCGATCCGAGACTCGTTCAGTTCGCGCTTAAGCTGATTTTCTGAAGCCGAACGAGCCTGTCCGGCCCTCAATTAGCTGTCGATTGAAGATCTTCTCGAAAGACAAAAAACAGTAGGCCGTTGCACCGGACCTTGACTGTTTCGCGATTGAACCCGTCCCCGCAGATCTCCAGACACGAACCCACCGGCATTTGCAAAACAGCTCTGTTCTCCAATCGGATCGCCGAGATCCTTTTAAGCAATGTATAAGAGTTTTGAGCAGTGCTTTGCTGGGCCAGACTGTCGCCGTTCATCACAGAATTCCTCAAGGGTCCCTTTGAGATTAACTCCAAAATTGGCCTCGTCAATACTCTGGAAATCCCCAGTCTGGTGCCAGTACTCTTACCAACCCAGCGACAGAAGGAGATAGCTACGCGCGATCCCTATCGAGGTCTATGCGAGAACAAGATCCAGTCGGGTAACCGATGCCGGCTTGAATCGGTAGATCAGCACAGGCCCTGGCTTGGGAATCTCATCCGATTTGGGTTCGAGTGCGTTCGGCTCGTCCAGGGTATTGTGCGCACGCATATCGGTTGAAGTGAAAACCGTGGCCTTCACGCTCCCGACGCGTTCGCCGCGGACAGCAACCACCGTCTCTTGTGCGTTTTTCAGATCCGGATTCACGACAGTAAGCGTAATCGCGCTCCCTTTGATGGAGCATGAGCCGGATAGGGCGGCTAGCGGCGCAGCTGGGGCGGTCCCCTTCATCAAGTCGCTATCCATCGGCTCGTTGTTCACCGGAATTCGGCCCAACGGCGTCGCTGAGAACGATGCCCGAATCGCGGTAGCGCCCTGGTGCGCGGCATACATTTCAAACACGTGGTAGACCGGCGTTACCGTGAATCGATCGCCTACCGCAATGAACGAGGCGTTGATGTTATTGATTAGCTGGGCGGAATTTGCCATTGTGACCTTGTCCGCATGCCGGTTAAAGGTGTCGAGCGTGATGCCCGAAACAAGCGCATCGCGCAGCGTTGGGTAGTATCCGAACAAGTAGCGCGGGTCGATGGTCGGATCGCTCTTGTGCCATCCGCCCCACTCATCCACCACCAGCTTCACACGGCGTTCGGTATCGACCTCGCCCATGATGGTCCAGTGATTTCGCACCAGCTCTTCCATGAAGCTCGCATGGTGCAGCAGCTTGTACCAGCCCGCCTCGTCGAATCCGGCCGATTCACCGTTGCCGGTTGTGCCGCAGTAATAATGGAGAGCGGTCCCAAAGACGCTTCGGAGCGGGCGTTTACTCTTCTCGGTCAACTTCTGGAAAAAGGTTTGAGTCCAGGCATAATCGGCGACATTCGGACCGGAGGCAATGAGACGTAGATCCATTCCGAAGCGCGGCACCCACTCGATGAAGCGCCGGAACTCGACCGCGTACTCATCGCCCGTGAAGCCTCCGCCACAGCCCCAGCTCTCGTTGCCGACGCCCCAGTACTGCACTCGAAACGGATCGCGATCGCCGGTCTTGGCGCGCAGTTCTGCATTGGTAGTGCTGCCCGCCGGAGAATTGCAATATTCAACCCACTGATAGAAGTCGTATGGGGTCTGGGAGCGCAGATTCGCCGCGAGATACGGCTCCGCTCCCACGGCTTGACAGAAGCGGACGAACTCGTTGGTGCCGAATGCGTTCGGATCGTACTTTTGTGGTCCGTCCGGCGCCTTCGCGAGATAAGGCGTGTTCGCCCAGAAGTTCGTCCTGATGGGACGCGTGCCGCGTGGGCCAACGCCATCGCGCCAGTTGTAACTGTCAGCGAAACAGCCGCCCGGCCAGCGGATCACGGGCGGCTTCAATCGCTTGAGTCGGTCGATTAATTCCTTACGAATACCGCCGACATTCGGAATTTTTGAGTCCCCGCCCACCCAGATACCGTCGTAGACTACTCCGCCGATGTGTTCGGTGAAGTGCCCAAAAATATTGGGCGAGATCGTGCCGATCGGCTCGTCCGGCAGAATGTCGATGCGCGCCGTTGCTGCCGACGAAGTGCGCGGCGCAAGCAGCGCTAGCCCGGAGAGCAGGAAATTGCGTCGCAAAACCTCAGGCATGCGTGCTTCCCGATTTCTGTCCATAGTACGCGCCTGCCCCGTGCTTGCGCGAGAAGTGTTTGTGATGAAGCGCTTCCGAGATAACGCTTGTTTCCGCGTTGATCGTCAGAGTCAACAGTGCCATGTGCGCGAGTTCTTCCACAATCACCGCCGTATGTGCCGCCTCCGTCACGTTCGGGCCCCAGCAGAATGGCGCGTGGCCGGAAACAAGCACGGCAGACGTCGTGTCCGGATCAAGATGCGCAAAGCGCTCGATGATCACGCGCCCGGTATTGAGTTCGTATTCGGATTGAATTTCGGCAGGCTGCATCGGCCGTGTCACCGGCACACTGCCGCCGAAGTAATCCGCATGAGTTGTTCCGAAGCAAGGGATGTCGCGGTTGGCCTGCGCCCAAGCCGTTGCGTACCGCGAGTGAGTGTGCACGGTGCCGTTCACGTTCGGCCAGGCGCGGTAGAGAGCCAGGTGCGTCGGCAAGTCAGAAGAGGGCCGCAGCGTGCCTTCCACAATCTTTCCTTTCAGATCGGTCACAACCAGATCGCTCGGCCTCAACTGCTCGTACGGAACGCCGCTCGGTTTGATCACCGCCAGCTGTTCTGCCCGATCGAAGCCACTTGCATTTCCAAAAGTAAACAGAACCAAGCCGCGTCGCACCAGCTCCAGATTGGCCTCGAGCACTT
Organism: Terriglobia bacterium; assembly: GCA_963737005.1. Lineage (GTDB taxonomy): Bacteria > Acidobacteriota > Terriglobia > Bryobacterales > Bryobacteraceae > Bog-105. Next base: position 369,320 of record CAVTRD010000003.1, read on the forward strand.
GCTCGCGCAATTCGTTTAACATCATGCGCTCTGCCTCACTTCCGCCGCGATCCGGCGCAGCTCCGGTAGTATGTCGCCCAATTCGAGCGCCTGCGAACCGCGCTGGCCGAACCCAAAATACAACCGCCTAAACAGGTCATACAGCTTTTGGTACACCGCGGCGGCGGCTGGTTCGGGTTCATACACCCGGAAAGGCGGACAGAGCGCGGCCTGCGCTTCACCAATCGTCTGAAAAGCGCCGGCTGCCAGGAAAGCAAATATGGCGGAACCAAGGCTCGTCACGTCGCCCTGCGGAACCAGGATCGGCTTGCGGAGCACATTCGCATAAATCTGATTCAATACTTCGTTCTTCTTCGGAATCCCGCCCCCGTTTATGACGCGCTTGATCGCGACGCCGTGCTCTTCCATGCGCTCGAGAATCACGCGGGTGTGCAGCGCCGTACCTTCGATTGCAGCGAACAACTCATCTGCGGCCGTGTTCATCAAATGCCAGTTCAGTGTGATGCCGCCCAGCTCCGGATTAACTAGCACTGTGCGATCGCCGTTGTCCCAGGTGAGCCGCAGCAGACCCGTTTGTCCCGCACGAAAATCCGCAATTTCCTTTGAAAGCTCATGAACGGTTGAGCGGGCGCGCCGCGCAATTGAGTCGAAAATATCACCCACGGCTGAGAGCCCGGCTTCGATACCGGTCAGCTTCGGATCCACCGATCCAGGCACAACACCGCTGAGGCCGGGCACAAGGGTCGTCGACTCCCAGAGTCCGATGATGCAGGTCGAAGTCCCGATCACATTGACCATATCGCCCAGCTGAGCGCCGGCCGCAATAGCGTCCCAATGCGCGTCGAAAGCGCCGACCGGAATAGGCACACCCGCTTCAAGACCGAGGCGCTCGGCCCACTCCGGCGCCAGCGTTCCTTCGAGCACATCCGAGGTTGCGTATTCGCCGTCTAGTTTCGCGCGCACGCCGGCGAAAAGCGGATCGACCGAGACCAGAAACTCCTCCGGCGGCAGGCCCCCGAGCGAACGGTTCCACATCCACTTATGCCCCATCGCGCATACGCTGCGCTTCACATTCGCGGGCTCCGAGATGCCGCACAGCACCGCCGCAATGTAGTCGCAGTGTTCGAACGCCGAAGCAAATCGTTCCCGCTCGGCCGGATTATGCCGCAGCCAGTGCAGCAATTTCGCGAAACCCCACTCGGAGGAATAAACGCCGCCGCACCATTTGATCGCTTCCAGGCCGGATTCGTGGGCCTTGCGCGTGATCTCAGCCGCTTCCTTCCACGCGCGGTGATCGCACCACAGGTAGTATTCGCTGAGCGGCTGCATCGCTCGGTCCACCGGAATCACGCTCGAACCGGTGGTATCAATCGCCAACGCTTTCACGCTCGAGCCCGCCACACCCGCTTCCAGCAGCGCCTGCCGCATCGCCTTCGCCAGTGCCGCCGTATGATCTTCGTGGCTCTCCGTAGCGTAATCGGGATCGTTCTTCTTGCGATGGAGCGGATACTCAGCGACTGCCGCGCCCAGCCGCCCTCGCTCGTTATCAAAGATAGACACTCTGACACTCAACGTGCCGAAATCAGCGCCCGCTACGACTGTGCCCATCGTTATCTCTTCTTCGGGTAGAACTTGATCGTGTAAACCAACCCGATCGCGAACAGCACCGCGCCCCACCAGATTGCCGCGTGCAGGTTCGCGAGCACCACTTGATGCGCGGGCGGGTAAAAGAAATTGTAGATGCCGCTTCCCGTGATCAAAATGCCGTACGCCGTCAACAGCACTCCGATGAAGAACCAAATCGAAATAAATCCTGCCCCGTGCATGAGAGTCCTTACCAGAAAATGATGTTGACAACGATGAACACAACGCTCACAATCGCCGCCCAGAAGATCGGCCTCTGATACAAAGCCAAACCCGTTTCGTGCGGGATCGCCGTCGCACCGTAAACCAGGCCCACCAGCTCAGCTTCGGGCTTCGGCTTGCTTGCCAGACTTACCACCACCGTCACGACCACGCAGATGATCCAGGACCAAAGTGCGCGGTACATGTTTTCGGCCATGTCTTTTGCGTGCGGCGAGATCGCGACATAAGCGAGTGCCGCCGGATTCATTTTCACCGCCGCCCACATCGCAACCGAAGAAACCGTTCCCGCCAGCAAGCCCCAGAAGCCGCCCGCGGGCGAGGCACGCTTCCACAGCATTCCCAAAATCACTGTGCCAAACAGCGGCGCGATGAAGAAGCTGAACAGCGCCTGTACATAATCCATGATGCTCAGGAACTGCATCACGAGGTACGCCGTTCCGATGCTGATCAGCACGCCCACCACCGTCGACCAGCGCCCCATGGCGACATAGTGCGAGTCCGGCGCGCTCTTACGGATCAGCGCGCGATAGATATCGTACGTCCATACCGTGGTGAACGCACTCACGTTTCCGGCCATGCCCGACATAAAACCCGCAATCAGTGCGGTGATGCCGAGCCCCAGCAGCCCCGGCCCGCAGTAACGCGCCAGCATGATGGGCAGCACTTCGTTATAGCTGTGCATGCCCGTGGCATTCGCTTGTGCTTCACCCACCAGATGTTCCGGCAGCACGGCCAGCCCGAGCAGCCCCGGCAATATGACGATGAACGGCACCGCCATCTTGAACGCCGCGCCGATCACCGGGGCCATCTTGGCGCTGCGCAGATCCTTGGCCGTCAGCACGCGTTGCACCACCAGAAAGTCCGTCGTCCAATAGCCGAACGAGATGACAAACCCAAGACCCAGCACGATGCCGGTCCAGTGAATGCCCATTGGGTTATCGGTGAAAGCGCCCAAACCCTTCCACAAATGCGTGTAGTCCTGCGCCGGAAAATTGTGATGAATGCGCGCCACCATGCCGCTCCAGCCGCCCGTTTCCACCAGCCCGATGATCGAGATCAAGATAGCGCCGAGCCAGATCAGAAAGAACTGCAGCACTTCGTTAAAGATTGCCGAGAGCAGGCCGCCTAAAAAGACATAAGCCGCTACCGTCAGCGACGACACCCAGATACTGAACGAAATATCCCAGCCGAGAATAATCTTCATCACGAGCGCCATCGAGTACATGTTGATGCCGCTCATCAGCAGCGTCATGAAGCCGAAGCTGACCGCTGAGAGAGCGCGCGCCGGCTCGCCGAAACGCAGCTTCAAATATCCCGGGACCGAGTGGGTTCGCGAGATGTAATAAAACGGCATCATCACAATCCCGAGGAACAGCATGGCCGGAATCGCGCCGATCCAATACCAGTGCGTCGCGAGAATGCCGTATTGATACGCGGCGGCGGCCCAGCCCATCAGTTCGAGCGAGCCCAAATTGGCCGCCACAAAGCTCAGCCCCGCCACCCAGGCGCTCATATCCCGCCCGGCAAGAAAGAACTCTTCGCCCGTATTCGTGTAGCGCTTCAGGTAAAAGCCGATCCCTAAACACATCACAAAATAGAGAGCGATGACGAGCAGATCGACCGGGCTGAGCGAAAGCAGCTTGGCGGGTCCGACAGCAAAAAGAAATGCGGGGAGTAGCGGCATGTATAACGGGCGGATTATATCGGAGTCGCGACCGTGCTTTGCTGTAATCGCTTGCACGAAAGCATATCAGAGGAGTGAAAACACCCGCTAGCAATTTGCTTTACGAACGAGCGGCGCCTGTCGACGCCCGTACCAGAAACTCGGGGTCGATCAAAATCTTGCGCCCGCACGCTTCCGCCGCCGCATGGGGTTCGGTCAGGACGTGCACCATCAGTTGGCCGATGCGGTCGCGCGGGACGTGAACCGTCGTTAGGGCGGGAGACGCGACTTCGGCAAGCTTGATGTTGTCGAAGCCGGTTACGGAAACATCCGCTGGCACGCGCAGGCCGCATTCACGCAATTCGTGCAAAACACCAAGCGCCATGAAATCGTTCACGCAAATGATAGCGGTGGGATCTAAACCGGACGCCAGAATTTCGCGCGTCGCTAGTCGTCCACCTTCGATCCCGTCCGAATCGGCCACAATCTTCCAGTCAATCGCCGGAGCAAACTCATCGACCGTGTCTCGAAACGCGCGCTCCCGAATGCTGATCGGGCCCAGCGCCGGATTGTGACTTACAAACGCCATGCGTCGGTGCCCGAGCTCATGCAAATAGCGCACCGCACGTGCGATCCCTTTACCGTAATTGACCGTGATGTTCGAAATATTGTGCTTCGGCGAGCCTACGTCATAAAACACTGCCGGGATATCCAGATCCGATAACTGCTGGATCAAAGCCGGATCCATTTCGGAAATAACCAGCGCCAGACCGGCCACTCTGCGGCCGAGCATCAGGCGGATGTTGCGGCCCAGCTGCTCCGGACTATAGCCGGTATTGGCCAAGATGATCTCAAATCCGCGCGCTCGCGCCACTTCTTCGGCTGCCTTATACACGTCGAAGAAAAATGGATTTTCCAGGTTCGAAACGATCATGCCAAAGGTGCGGCTTTTACCGCCGGCAAGATTGCGCGCGTGCAGGTTCGGGTGATAGTTGAGTTCTTCGATTACCTTCAGAACGCGGACTCGAGTAGAGGCCCTTACCGGCCCGACATCGTTCAACACCCGGGAAACCGTGGCGGTCGACACGCGGGCTTGTTTGGCCACTTCCTCTAAGCTCATGGGCTGTTCAGGCGGTCCACTCATTATCCCGCTAATGAGACAGCATGTCGCACCAGCCAGGCCCAGTACTCGTACTTGTACGCACTTTAATGAAAGCGCTTGCGATCTCATTGACTTGCCACCCCACCCACGATATAAAGGCTCTTCTTTCCTCCTACTCCTATGCCCATCCACTCGCTTTCGCGCCGTGCCTTCCAATCCGCTCTCCTGGCCGCGCCCTTGATCGTGCGCGCTCGGCCTTCCACCCAGGAGGCGCGCGTCAAGATCGATACAGAGCGCGTCGTCGGCGCGATCGACCCAAAAATCTACGGCAACTTCACCGAACATCTCGGGCGGTGCATCGAAGGCGGCATCTTCGAAGAGAACTCACCGCTTTCGGACAAGAACGGCTTTCGCAAAGACGTACTCAAAGCCGTCGAAGACCTGCACGTCTCCTTGCTGCGTTGGCCGGGAGGGAACTTCTCTTCGAACTACAACTGGCGCGACGGCATCGGCCCGCGCGATGAGCGGCCGTCCCGGCTCGAGATGGCCTGGGGCACCGTGGAAGACAACCGCTTCGGTACGCATGAATTTTTGGAATACTGCGAAGCGGTCAAAACCGAGCCTTACCTGTGCGCGAACTTCGGCACCGGGTCCTGGGATGAAGCGCAGCAGTGGGTCGAATATTGCAATCTGCCCGGCAACACCACCACTGCTAAAATCCGCCAGAAGAACGGCCGTCAAGAACCATGGAAGGTGACTTATTGGGGACTGGGCAACGAGATGGATGGCCCCTGGCAGATGGGTCATCGAACGGCTGAAGACTACGGCAAGTACGCCCTGGAAGGCGCCAAGCTAATGAAGTGGACGGACAAAAACCTGAAGCTGGTGGCTGCCGGCTCCTCCAACTACCGCGCCGACTGGATCGGCTGGAACCGCACCGTTCTCGACTATCTGAAGCATCATGCCGACTATCTTTCGCTGCACATCTACGTCGGCAACGCCGACAATAATTATGAAGAATTCGTAGCAAGTTCTCTCGAACTCGATGCGCGCACAAAGGTCGCCGAAGGCATTATCCGGGCAGCCCTCTCCGACACCGAAAACCGCGAGATGTACATCGCCTGGGATGAATGGAATGTCTGGTATCGCGCCCGCGGCGGCGACAAAGAAAAAGGGCGGCGCATCCTGGAAGAGCACTACAACCTGGAAGACGCGCTGGTCATCGCCACTTTCCTCAATACATTCCTTAACAACGCCCGCATCGTGAAAATCGCGAACTTAGCGCAACTGGTAAATGTGATAGCACCGATCTTCACAAGCACCTCCGGCCTGTTTTTGCAGACGATCTATTTTCCGATCCAGCTGTTCGCTGCTAATTCGTTCGGCAATGCGCTCGAGCTATTTGTCGAGAGCCCAACCTACTCGAGCAAACATTCAGCCGCGACGCCTTACCTCGATGTATCGGCTGCCCATGACCGGGGCACGCTCGTCCTCAATGTCGTCAATCGCAGCCGCACCGAAAGCCTGCCCGTGACTTTTGAGTTGGAGGACAAAACATTTTCGGGGGCCTTTGCGGTCGCTGAAGTGAATGGTCCCGATATCAAATCGGAAAACAATTTCGGCGCAATGCCCGTCAAGATTACTGAGAAGAGCGCGTCCTCCAGTGGCAATCGGCTACGCTACGTGTGCCCGCCGCACTCCTACAGCATGCTCAAGGGCAAAGTGAGTTAATACGAGTGCATGATCGAATTTAAAGGTCTTGAAATCTGGTTCGTGACGGGCAGCCAGCATCTGTACGGCGAGGAAGCCTTAAAAGATGTTGCACTCCATGCACAGCAGATCGTCCGCGGGCTCGGGGCACTGCCGCATACGCCTGTCACAATCCTCTTCAAGCCGGTCCTGACCACGCCCGAATCGATTCTGCAGCTTTGCCTCGAAGCAAACAGTGCACGGAATTGCATCGGGCTGATCGCCTGGATGCACACGTTCTCGCCTGCCAAAATGTGGATCGCCGGATTACGGGCTCTCCAAAAGCCGTTCGTTCATCTGCACACGCAGTTCAACCGTGAATTGCCATGGGACGCCATCGATATGGACTTCATGAACTTGAATCAGTCCGCGCATGGCGATCGAGAGTTCGGGTTCATCGGAGCTCGGCTGCGCATCAATCGCAAGATCATCGTAGGCTTTTGGCAGGACGAAGACGTGCATGCCGAACTCGCCACCTGGGCGCGTGCCGCCTGTGCTTGGCACGACGCTCAGAGTTTGCGCGTCGCACGGTTTGGCGACAACATGCGCAATGTCGCCGTCACCGAGGGTGACAAGGTCGAAGCGGAGATCCGGCTCGGCTATTCGGTACGAGGCTACGGCATCGGCGATCTGACCGATTACTTTAGCGAGATCAGTCAAGACGAGATCGATAAGCTCACCGCCGAGTACGACGAAACGTATTCCGTGGCAGAACCACTGCGCTCCGGCGGCAAGCAGCGTGAAGCCTTAAGGGATGCGGCTCGCATCGAACTCGCGCTGCGCAAGTTCCTCACCGAAAACGGTTGCCACGCGTTCACCGATACCTTCGAGGATCTGCATGGAATGCCGCAGCTGCCGGGCATTGCTGCCCAGCGCTTAATGGCGGACGGCTACGGTTTCGGCGGCGAGGGTGATTGGAAAACTGCCGCGCTCGTGCGCTCGATGAAGGTAATGGCCGCAGGTCTGAAGGGCGGCACATCCTTCATGGAAGACTACACCTATCACCTGGCCGACGGCGGACAAGTGCTCGGCGCACACATGCTCGAGATCTGCCCTTCGATCACCGATGACAAGCCGCGCGCTGAGATTCACCCGCTTTCGATCGGCGGCAAGAGCGATCCGGTACGCCTGGTCTTCACTGCTGGGCCCGGAACGGCCGTCAACGCTTCGATAATTGATATGGGTGAGCGCTTCCGAATGGTCGTCAACCAAGTCAACGTGATCGAGCCCGCCCAGCCGCTGCCCAAGCTGCCGGTCGCACGCGCACTTTGGATACCCGAACCCAACCTCAAGGTTGCGGCAACTGCCTGGATACTCGCGGGCGGTGCTCACCACACCGGCTTCAGCCGCGCGCTCGCATCGCAACACCTCGAAGATTTCGCCAGCATGGCGGGTATCGAATACCTGCTCATCGATGGCAAGACGGACTTGCGCACCTTCGAGAACGAGCTGCGTTGGAACGATGCGGCGTATCGCTTCGCTGCGCGCTGATTTGAGTTTTCTAGAGTGGCTACTGCGGGCACAAGACGCGCAAGCAGGCACTACTGATTTCGTGGATGGTGTTCGCGCTGATCTTGGGAGCCCTTGTTTCCCATCAACCGTTTCTGGAATCACTGATGCTTGTTGCGGTGCTGACCTTTTTCTTGGTCCACGGCTGCGATCTCTGACTCACATCTCCGTCTTCCAGCAGTCCCGCACCCATTCCGCGCTCATTGCTGCGTTCCTCCAAGTGACCTCACAAGCGAAGACCTACTGCTGCAAGTAGCCGCTGCCCTCGCCCTGTCAAAATCAGGTTCTTCGGCTGGATTCACGGAGTCCTAGTACTTTCTCACTGTTCGCTATTCATACATAGTTCCAAGCTGCCGATAAGCATTCATGTCACAAACGCCGGCAATGTTCAGAAACGGCCTGGCGCATCGGACCATAAACATGAAACTTGCAATCCTTTCTCTCTTCTTTTTCGGCACTCTGGTATCCGCGACACCCATCAACGTTGCCTTCCTGAACCCCGGTAACCCTGGCGTGGTCTCGAACGGCGTCTTCGTAGGACCTTACACATTGAGCCTGAACGGGGTTACTACTCCTGCCATGTGCATGGACGATTTCCTTGAGGTCTATAACAACGACACGTGGACGGCCAACAGCACGAACGCGGCGAGTAAGCATCTCGAAAACACGTACCTGGGCAATAAAGGTGCGTCCATCCTGGGTTATTCGTACACTAGCAGCCAGATTTACACAGCAGAAGCTTATCTGTTCAGCCTGATCACCAAACCGGGGGCTGATCGCATCGACATCCAGGAAGCAGCCTGGGCCATTATGGATCCTGCTGCCATGGCCAACGTGTTCATTAGGAACAACACCGGAGTCGAGGCATATCTGACCGATGCCCAGAACCACTATTCAACCTTCGATGCCAGCGGTTATAGCATCATCTCGCAAACGGGTAGGTACTCAAATGCCTCGAAGCAGGAATTCATGGTCGCCTCGGCGCCGGAACCCGCGACCTTCGTCTTGCTTGGCAGCGGTCTCTTCGCAGCGGGTGCCGCCAGATTCTTACGGCGGCGAAAGACCCAGATCAAATCGGAGGATTGCGCCTAACCGGGAATCGCAGCCTACACCCGAACAACAATCCGCGAGCTAGTCGTTGCACTAGCCCGCGGATTTCTGTCCTACGCGCCCGCTTTACTTGAACTCGATTGTGCTCTCGCCGGTATACCGGTGATAATCGCGGAAATCGATCGTGTTTTTCGAGCAGATCGTGCTCCCGCGCTGGCAGCTGAGATTTTCTGCATGAACCGGCAGTAGGAATTTGCTTGTCCCAAGCGACACCTCCTCGAAATCAACCGCCGAAGCGATACTGTCATCGGGAAAATCCTTTGGGATATTGTCCGCTTGCATCTCGATGCGCCTCACCTGCGCACTTGCTTTATCGATCCAGACACTACCGCTATAGGCCGGCCGCAGAGATTGACCACCCACCTGGATTGTCCAGTTCGAGTTGTGAAGCGCGACTTTGAAGTCGTAGATCGCGGCCGGCTCGCGCGCGACTGTCGTGGACTGGAAGAACTTGAACTCCGCGCGCGTAGCCGCTTCGAACAACCCACCTAATACGGACGCAAATTCGCCGGTCGAAGTTGAGCCGCCGATTTCCATCATGCTCTTGTTGGTTCGCTTACCGCCCACTGTAATCGCGCTGTATTTCTCGTGCCCGTCTTCGTAAAGCACTTTGGCCGTCACGACGTCGACCGGTTCGAATCCTTCCGATCGAGACTGCTCGACATACCGTGTCGTGCTTTGCTGGCAAAGAAAATTCGGCAAACCATTTGTAAAGGTCATCGCCCATTCGCGCGTGCGATCGACCAATTGATCGTTAGCGTTTTTCTGCTTCGTGCCGGCCGGCTCGCTATCGAGAGTGAAGTCGACCGGACCGTCGTTGGCGGGCTTCGGAGCGCTCGCCGTACTCGGCTTGGCCTTCGCCGTCCGGTCCGCTCCAATCGTGTCGGAACCGGATGCATTATCTGCATCGTTATCCGTCGGAGCACCGCGGTGCAGCACTGGCCGTCCCGGCGCATTGGGCGCCTTCAGGATCGTGGGACGAGCCATTTCTTCGTCATCAGGATTCGCTGCCGGACGCGATCCGGCCCGTTGCACACCAGCCGATGTTTCCGGCTCCTCGACGGGTGCGTCCTTTACCAATGTGACGGTGGTTGCTGTCAGAAACGCCTGATCGTCTTCGGCGGCTGCGATATGAACCGTCGTCCGCTGCTTCACCAGATCGGCTGAGATGTTACTCGCGCCTCTGACCCACTTGGTCGTTGGTGTAACCGTCATAGTCAGAGTGCGTCCATCTTGGGTAGCAACGATCAGCTTCTTGCCATCGTTTGACACGGTGAGCCCGTCCGCCTCGAGGTTGGGCTGTTGCTGCTGATCGGCGGTCTTCTGGCTCTTTTTATGACCGCGCGAGGGAAGCGAAATCCCCCCGCGTCCGCCACCCATAGGCCCTTGTCCGGGAGGGTATTGCCCCGGCGGATACTGCCCCGGTGTTTGTTCCGGCGGGATTTGGCCGGGGTATTGAAAGGCGGATAGTTGGAGTGCAACCGCCAGCACGAAAACAAATCTGGCCATGAACTAACCTTTTAGATGTCACCGCCCGCCGGACGGGTTACTTCCGGTCGACGTGCGTCACCACTTTAACAGGACCAGCTCGGAACAGAAGCCCGGTCCCATGGCCGCCAAGATGCCCAAACTACCCTCGGGAGGACGACGGTTCTTCATTACTTCCTCGAGCACGAAGAGCACCGACGCGGATGACAGATTGCCCGTCCGCTTCAGACATTCCCAGGACACCTCCAGGGCGCCGTCCGGCAACTCGAGCGCGTCTTGCGTAGCCTCGAGCACTTTCGGACCACCTGTATGGATCACCCAGCTTCCGATATCGGTCCGACTCAAGCCGTGCTCGAGCAGGAAATCGTCCACATCGCGGCGCAGGTTCTGGCGAACCACGTCCGGCACCTCCCGTGAGAGAACAATCTGAAAGCCCTTCTCAGAAATGTCCCAGCCCATCACGCGCTCGGTGTCTGGGTAAAACGTGGAACGCGTTGCCAGGATGCTCGGACCGGGCGGGCCTTCGAGTTCGCTTCCGCCAACCAAAACTGCCGCGGCACCGTCTCCGAAGAGCCCGGTGCTGATCAGATTGGCGGCCGAGAAATCGTCCTGCTGCACCGTTAACGAGCAAAGCTCGACAGAAAGCAGCAGACACGCTTGTTTAGGGAAAGCCCGCACGTAGTCGGCTGCCCGTGCAATTCCCGCCGCACCTGCCACACAGCCCAGCCCAAAAATCGGCATGCGCTTGGTCCGGGTACTTAGGCCCATCTTATTGATGAGCCGGCCTTCGATCGAAGGACTCGCCACCCCTGTGATCGAGACAAAGATGAAAGCCCCGATATCCGCCACACTCACCCCGGTCTGGTTAAATACACGGCAGATTGCCTGCTGACCCAGGTCGAGCGATGCCTCGATCCAAAAGTTGTTCGCCTCTCCCCAATTTTTTAGCGGATAGGAATTCAGCGGCAGCGCGAGATATCTACCATCGACCTGGGTCGCGGCGTGCAGCCGCTCGAGTATGTCGAAGCGTTCCAGGCGCTTTCCCCAATGTTTGCGAAAAGCACCGATCAGTACATCTTGCGGGTAGTAGTGCGCCGGCAGCGCACTTTCAGCAGCCAAAATTTTCATAGTCGATGCAGACCTCTTCAGTATGCGATGGAGGCATTCAGCACTTATCAGCGCCGTATCGGGAACGTACCTAGGGAAACTTACTGGGCCCCACCCTCGGGTACGAGACTTTCGTGGCGGCCCCCAGTAGAATCCCACGGGTAATCGCCACACCGGTTCCGATACGCAATGAGAGAACCAGTCCGACTCAGCAACTTTCCCTAAAGAGTCACCTCCTTCTGCTGATAACCACCCAGGGATGAATCAACTGCTAAGTCGAGTCAGGCCGCTCTGTGTGCTGTGGGGAGTACTCCTGTTTTCAGCGCTGGGCTATGGTCAACGTTACACGTTCCGGGAATATGTCAGTGGACTGGGCAATCTCAACGTAAATTGCATCACTCAGGACCGGGCCGGCTTCCTGTGGCTCGGGACGGAGAACGGTCTCTTTCGATACGACGGCTCCATCTTTGCGAAGTACGGAGCGGCCGAGGGTCTTCCTGGAACATTCATCCGTTCTCTGCACATCGATTCCAAGGGCCGCCTGTGGGTTGGCAGCACGGAGGGCCTGAGCGTCAGTTCTCGCGAAGGCCGGTTTATCGCGGTTAGTTACGGGGGTATGGACCTCGAGATCCCATACGGTTCAGCTCTCTCTTCCACTCCGGATGGCACTGTCTATGCAATTACCCAGCTCGGCCTGCTGGTTTTCCACTCCGGCGACGCGGGTAGAACCTGGAAGGGCTCGCCACTGGTAGCCGGACCGCAGGCCGCCGAGTTTACAGAAACAGACTTCAAGAGTGTGTTAGCCGACGAGGACGGCTCGATCTTGTTCGGGTGCGGGAGCGGTATCTGCCAGAAAAAGGAAGAGTACGTCGCAAGCTGGGGCACGGCCAATGGTCTGCCCAAGGACACCTGGAACTCTCTTCTAAGAAAGCGGGACGGCGAACTCTGGGCTCGCGGCTCGAAGCATATCGCCACATTCTTGCCGCGGTCGGGACGTTGGGAGTTGCGGGACCCGGACAAAGCGCCGGACGAAAGCTCATATTCATCGCTCGCCGAGGACGCTGCAGGTCGGGTGCTAGCTGCGTTCGGCCCGGTTTTGACCGTCTACTCGGACCGCCGGTGGATTCCCGTTTCCTCCTCCGACAATCTTGCTGAAGCGACGGTCGCTTCGATCTTTGTCGATCGTGATCATCTCGTTTGGCTTGGCATGCTCGGACACGGACTTCGCAAGTGGATCGGCTATGGTGAGTGGGAACAATGGACGAAGAGCGAGGGCCTGGGCAGCGATGAGATTTGGGCAGTAACTCGCGATTTCTCGGGTACCCTCTGGGTAGGCGATCGCAACGGCATCAGTCTTCTGGATGGAAAGGCCCGGCTGTTTCACACCTGGAACACCGGCCGCGAACATACTCTGATCAAGTCGATCGTCGCCACCCGCGATGGCTATATCTGGGCCCAAACCGCTCACCAACTGCTGAAACTTGACCCTCGCACCCGGGCCGTCAGGGCTTACGATTTCGACGCCATGAATCGGGTCGTCGTCGACACGCAGGACCGGGTATGGATACTGACCAATCATGGAGTGTTCGCCAGCCAGGGATCAGGTCCATCGCGCGGTTTTTCCCCCATCCTCCAATCATCCGGCGTGAATGTGACAAATGCGGCCCAAGCTCCTGATGGGTCGCTCTGGTTCACCGCGGCTCACACACTCTACAACTGGTCCAACAATACTTGGAAGGAGTACGACGTGTCTCAGCTGCATCTGGGGCGCGATCTCTCCGATATCGCCGTTGAGCACTCGGGCAGCATCCTCGTCGGAGGCGCAGACAAGGGTGCATTTCGCCTGCACCGATTCGGAGACAGGCTAGTTCGAGCGGAACATCTTCCGCTTGCTTCTAATATGGTTGTCTTTTTGCGGGTTGACCGCCGCGGCTGGATCTGGGTGGGCGGAGATCAGGGGGTACAGGTCTTCGATGGCCGGTGCTGGCGCAACTACAACACCGAAAATGGCCTTATTTGGAACGACCTCGACGGCGAAGCTTTTTTTGAAGATACGGACGGCTCGATCTGGTTAGGAACCAGCGGGGGTCTGTCGCACTTCAGAGGCGTTCATTTGATAGGAGCCGAAGCGCCACGCCCGCCCGTCTTCGTGAGCGCGCGTTACGGCGATAAAAATCTTGCGGGAACAAACCCGCGGGTGGGTTGGAATGCCAACTCGTTCACCGTGACCATGGCTTCGCTTAGCTTGCGCAACGAGAAAAGCTTGAAATGGCGGTACCGTTTAGCCGGGCTCGAGCAGGAGTGGGTCGAAACAGCGGAACGCCAAGTTCGATACCCGGCTCTGAGTCCGCGCGATTACTGCTTTCAGGCCATGACGCTCGATGGCGATACCGGGCTGGTCTCGCCTGTAAATTCTATCCGTTTCACTATTGCACCGCCCTGGTGGAGAACGCGGTTGTTTGCGGGGCTAAGTGCCTTCCTAGTCCTTTTGCTCGCGTTTTGCATCTGGCGGGCGAGAGAACGGGTTCTTGCCTCTCGACAGCTCGAACTCAAGCGGCTGGTCACGGAGCGTACGGAAGAGATCGACCGCCGCCTCGCCGAGCAGAGGCTTCTCAAAGCGGAGGCTGATCGAGCTAATCGCGCGAAAAGCGAATTCCTTGCCATGATGAGTCACGAGATCCGGACGCCTATGAACGGCGTGCTCGGGATGACTAGCCTGCTGCTGGATACTTCGCTCTCGAGCGAGCAGCGCGAGTTTGCCCACGCCATCCACGATTCAGGCCGAGGACTGGTAACTATCATCAATGACATCCTCGACTTCTCGAAAATCGAAGCCGGCAAGCTTTCGCTCGAATCGACGCGTTTCGACCTCGCAGCCGCCTTAAAAGAAACGCAGAGGCAAGTGTGCGAGTTTGCGCTGCAGAAGAATCTCAGTCTCAGCCTCACCTTTGATCACGAGCTGCCTTCCTATGTCATGGGCGATCCGACGCGCCTGAAGCAGATCGCTCTCAACCTGCTCTCAAACGCCGTGAAGTTCACTGATTGCGGTTCTGTCAAAGCACATCTGGCAATCGAGCGGAAGCTGGCAGACAGCAAGATCGTGCTGAAGTTTTCCGTTAGCGATACCGGAATCGGCATTGCTCCGGAAGCGCAGGGTAGGTTGTTCAACAGCTTCACGCAAGCCGAAAACTCGACAGCCCGCAAGTACGGCGGCACCGGTCTTGGCCTCGCCATTTCGAAACGTCTCGCCGAGATGATGAAGGGGTCGATCGGTTTAAGCAGTGAACCGGGTCGTGGCAGCACGTTCTGGTTTACTTTCGAGCTCGCCGAAGCCGGATTGCAGGCCGTTGCGCCTTGTGAGAAGGTGATCTCCACCACAGCGAAGCAGGGCAGCCGGATCTTGGTTGCGGAAGATAATCTGGTCAACCAAAAGGTGATGCAGCATATGCTGTCCCGCATGGCATGCAGCTTTGCCATCGTATCGAACGGCGCGGAGGTGTTGGAAGCGGTCCGGTTGCAGCCCGCTTGGGATCTGATTCTGATGGATTGCCAGATGCCTGTTATGGATGGGTTCGAAGCGACCCGCGTTATACGTAGCAAGGAGTCTCCGGCGTGCAGAGTTCCGATCATCGCCGTCACGGCGAATGCGTTAATGGGCGAGCGTGAGAAATGTCTTGCCGCCGGCATGGACGACTACTTGGCCAAGCCGATCAGCCGGGACGCTCTGGCCGCTGCCGTCGAGCGGTGGTCGAATGCCGGGCTTGTCGCGGGATAAGCGGGCTGCTGAGAAAACGGCCGTCTCCTCCCCACGTATTCGACGTGCTAAAAAGCGCACGCAGTCATGACTTACATGTCCCGTCGCGCGCCGGCGCTTTAAGCGCCGAAGAAGCGTTGCATTGGCTGGCGCTGCGCATGGTGCCGGGTCTTGGCACATTGGGCACTCTGAAACTGGTCGACAAAATCAAGTCGCCTCGCGAGATTTTCCGTGCTTCCGCGAGCGAATTGGAAGCGGCGGGATTGAGCCCGTCGCAAGCCCGCAACATCGCGAGCGGCTGCTCTTTTGAGGACGCCGTCGACCAGCAGCAGAAAATGATGGCAGTCGGCGCGCATCTTATCACGCTGCATGACCCGGCGTATCCGCCGCGCTTGCGTGAGATATTCGATCCGCCGCTGCTGCTTTTCGCTCTGGGCCAAATCGATCTGATCAGCTCCTACGGGCTGGCCGTCGTCGGCACCAGAAATCCTACGCCTTACGGCTTGGCCGCGACCGAACGCCTGAGTGCCGATCTGGCCAAAGCCGGCCTGACCATTATCAGCGGCATGGCGCGCGGCATCGATACCGCCGCCCACCGGGCTGCACTGGCCGCTAAGGGCACCACCATTGCCGTGCTGGGGTGTGGGGTCGACGTCATCTATCCTTCGAGCAATCGCAAGCTCTATGACGAGATTGCCCAGCGCGGGCTTCTGCTCTCCGAGTTCCCGATGGAGGCGCCCGCCTTCCCGCAGAATTTCCCGGTTCGGAACCGGATCGTCAGCGGCCTCGCGCTCGGTGTCCTGATTGTCGAGGGAGCTCAGCACAGTGGATCCGGCATCACCGCCCGGCTCGCCATGGACCAGGGCCGAGAGGTCTTCGCCGTTCCCGGAAACATCGTCTCCAAAATGAGTTGGGGACCGAATTTGCTGATTAAGGAGGGCGGCGCCAAGCTGGTCCAGGAGTGGAGCGATGTCACGAACGAACTGCCGGTTGCAGTCCGGCGCGAACTGATTGTTCGAGCCCAGCAACAAATATTACCGGAAGTCGCGGAACAGGTTATAGCCGCCCAAAACGCCGCTGACGAGCCCCTCAAAGTGCTCGCCCGCAAGCTCTTAAATTTCCTGAAAGTCGATACCCCTCAACAACTTGAGCTGCTCGTTGAAACTTTTGACGATTTCTCTTCATCTGAGTTGATCGGCGCCCTATTCGACCTCGAAATGTCAGGTCTGATACGGCAGCTGCCCGGGAAGAACTTCGTCAAGGTGTGGTAAAAGAGTAGCGTCTTCAAGCCGGAATCTTGGTTCACGGTCCCGGAATCAACTAAGTAAGGTTGCAAACAAAGCGGGTATGGCAAAATCTCTCGTCATCGTCGAATCCCCGGCGAAGGCGAAAACTATAGGGAAGTATCTAGGCAAGGAGTTCGTAGTCAAAGCCTCGCTCGGACATGTCAAAGACCTTCCTAAGAAGGACTTGGCGGTAGATGTCGAGCACGATTTCACGCCCAGGTACGAAGTCATTGAAGGCAAGAAAAAGCTGATTGCCGAGCTCAAGCAGGCCGCTAAAGGGATGGATTCGGTCTACTTAGCGGCTGACCCGGATCGTGAAGGCGAAGCGATCTGCTGGCATCTGAAAGAAGAACTCGAACCGAAAAAGAACGAAAAGCCCGCCATTTTCCGGGTTATGTTCAACGAGATCACGGCCAACGCCGTCAAGAAGGCGTTTGACAAGCCGCTGGCTGTGAACATCAATTTGGTTGATGCACAACAGGCTCGGCGAGTGCTCGACCGACTGGTGGGCTACAAAATTTCGCCGCTGCTGTGGGACAAAGTGCGTCGCGGTCTCTCGGCTGGCCGTGTGCAAACGGTTGCACTACGCCTGATTGTCGATCGCGAGCGCGAGATCAAGGCATTCCAGAAGCAGGAATACTGGACGATCGACGTTTCGCTCAATGCGAAGAAGCCGCCGCTGCTAACCGCACGCCTTAATAAGGTCGGCGATAAAGCCCCGGAAGTCACCAATGAAGCAGGTGCGACGGCTATCGTCAGCGATGTCGAGGGCGCCGACTATACCGTTCGCTCTGTTGGTACGCGCGAAAAGAAGCGCAATCCGGTTCCGCCATTTATCACTTCGACACTGCAGCAGGAGTCCTCGCGCAAGTTGCGGTTTAGCGTCAAGCGAACCATGATGCTGGCGCAGGGTCTGTATGAGGGCAAGGAGATCGGCAAAGAAGGATCGATCGGTCTCATTACTTATATGCGTACCGACTCGACGCGTGTCTCAGAAGACGCGCTCGCTGAAGTGCGCGCCATGATCACGGAGCGCTACGGGGCCGAGTTTCTGCCGGCAGCGCCCAACGTCTATAAAACAAAGAAGGATGCGCAGGACGCCCACGAGGCGATCCGCCCCACCTCTGCTTTACGCACACCGGAGTCGCTTGAGAAGTATTTGGCAGAGGACGAACTGAAGCTCTACCGGCTAATTTGGATGCGCTTTATCGCGTCACAGATGAATCCGGCGCTGCTCGATCAAACCACCATCGATATCAACGCAAGTGGCAAGAGCAAGACACCGTATATTTTCCGCGCGACCGGCAGTGTTCTGAAGTTCGAAGGCTTCCTCAAAGTGTACGAGGAAGGAAAAGACCAGAAGGACGACGAAGATGACGATCTGAAGCACAAGCTCCCGCTCGTGACAGAGGGCGAGGTGCTCCGCTTTAAGGAGATTCTGCCGGAACAGCATTTCACCGAGCCGCCGCCTCGTTACAACGAAGCGACGCTTGTTAAGAAGCTGGAGTCCGACGGCGTGGGACGTCCTTCGACTTACGCTTCCATTCTCTCGACCATTCAAGATCGCGAGTACGTGAAAAAGGAAGGCGGCAAATTTCATCCGACCGAGCTCGGTACCGTCGTAACTGACCTGCTGCTCGAGAATTTCAACGATCTGTTCGATGTGAAGTATACAGCTCGCATGGAAGAAGAGCTGGATGAAATCGAAGACGGCAAGATCGAGTGGCGTACCGCCATGGCCGACTTCTACGGCCGTTTCCAGAAGAATCTGGAACACGCTGAGCGTCACATGACGGACATCAAGCGGATGGAGAAGCCGACCGATCTCGTCTGTGAAAAGTGCGGCAAGCCGATGGTGATCAAGTGGGGCAAGCACGGCAGCTTTATCGCCTGTACCGGCTACCCCGAGTGCAGTAACACGCGCGAAATCGCGCTCGAATCACCCGATGGCGAGAAGGCCGATTTCGGCGAACAGGACGAGGCTGAATATTGCGAAAATTGCGGCCGGCCGATGGTGCTCAAGAAGGGCCGCTTCGGACAGTTCTTCGCCTGCTCCGGCTACCCCGATTGCAAGACGACCAAGCAAATCGGAGGCGAGCAGCGCAAAGACGTCCCACTCGAGGAGAAATGTCCGCAGTGCGAGAGCAACCTAGTCCAGAAGTTCGGGCGCTATGGCGAGTTTGTCGCCTGCAGCAATTACCCCAAGTGCAAATACGTTAAGCAGAAAACGATCGGCGTTCCCTGCCCTAACTGCTCGCAGGGTGAGGTGGTCGAGCGGCGCTCGAAACGCGGCAAGACGTTCTTTGGATGCAATCGTTATCCGGAGTGCGATTTTGTAGCCTGGGGCAAGCCTATCCCGGAGAAGTGTCCGGAGTGCGGCAGCAGCTACCTTGTTGAAAAGTATCTAAAGGCAGGAGCTTTCGCTCAATGCCCCAACAACGAGTGCAAATACAAGCACCCGTTGGAAGTCGTAGCCGAACCCAACGTCGCGTAAGTCTCGCGAGAGATCCAGTACAATTGGCTGCCTCTCGCTATGCCTGAAAAGATAACAGCCGAGCAGCAACGCCTGAATGAGTCGGGAGCCCGCACCAAGCATTGGAAACGGTGGGGGCCCTATCTTGCCGAGCGTGCTTGGGGAACGGTGCGTGAAGACTACAGCGCGAATGGCGAAGCATGGACGTACTTCCCTCATGATCACGCCCGGTCACGCGCCTATCGATGGACTGAGGATGGCATTCTCGGCATCTGCGATAACCATCAATATCTTTGTTTCGCGCTGGCTTTTTGGAACGGCCAGGACCCGATCTTAAAGGAACGGCTGTTCGGGTTGACTGGCCCGCAAGGCAACCATGGCGAAGATGTTAAAGAGATTTATTACTATCTCGACGCGACCCCGACCAACTCCTATCTGAAGGGCCTTTACAAATACCCGCAGGCAGCATATCCGTACTCGCAGCTCCTCGAGGAAAACGCCAGGCGTACCCGGAACGATCCTGAATTCGAATTACAGGACACGGGGATTTTCAACGAGAGCCGATACTTTGACATCTTCGCCGAGTACGCGAAGCAGGATCAAGACGACATCCTGATTCGGATTAGAATCGTCAATCGCGGCCCTGAAAGGGCTGGGCTGAAATTCCTTCCTACTATCTGGTTTCGCAACATCTGGAGCTGGGACAAAGATTACGACCTGAAGATGAAGCCACGGCTTACACGAGCCTCCGAAAGCGAGCTCGCCGCGACACATCCGTCGCTGGGCAACTGGCGCTTTGCCGTTGACGGCACGCCCGAGCTGCTGTTCACCGAGAACGAGACGAACATCGAACGAATCTGGGGTCTGCACGGCGAACATCCGTTCTATAAGGATGCGTTCGATAACTACGTTGTGCACGGCGTTCGAAACGCTGTGTACCCTGGGCAGGCGGGCACCAAAGCAGCGGCCCTTTACGAGCTTAATTTAGGCCCGGGCGAAGACAAAATATTCTCGTTCCGACTGTCGCGCGAGGGCTCGCCGGGTTTGCCGCGCAACCTTTGGGACGGCGTCTTCGAGGCACGTAAAGGCGAGGCCGATGATTTCTACGACAATCTCGCGGGAGACGCGAACAACAGTGTCGATGATATTGCCAAGAGTGTTCAGCGGCAGGCCTTTGCCGGGATGTTCTGGAGCAAGCAGTACTATCACTTCGTCATCGATACCTGGCTGAAAGGTGATAGCGCTTCGCCGCCTCCTCCGCCTGAAAGACTACGGGGCCGCGATCACAAATGGCAGCAACTGTTCAATGAGGACGTGATCTCGATGCCGGACAAGTGGGAATACCCGTGGTATGCAGCCTGGGATCTCGCGTTCCACATGGTGGCTGTCGCACCAGTGGACCCGGATTTCGCGAAGGAACAACTCAGCTTGTTTCTGCGCGAGTGGTACATGCATCCGAATGGGCAGATCCCGGCATATGAATGGAATTTTAGCGACGTCAATCCGCCGGTGCATGCCTGGGCAGCTTGGCGTGTTTTCAAGATCGATCAACGGATCAAGGGCAAATGCGATCGGCCGTTTCTCGAACGAGTGTTCCACAAGCTCCTGATGAATTTCACCTGGTGGGTCAATCGCAAAGACTCGGAAGAGAACAACATTTTCGAAGGTGGATTTCTCGGGCTCGATAACATCGGCGTATTCGATCGCAACACGGTGCTTCCGAGCGGCTGGGTCCTCGAGCAATCGGACGGTACTAGCTGGATGGCAATGTACTGCCTTACTATGCTCAAAATCGCCTTGTATCTGGCCGAAGACGACGAAACGTACGAAGACATTGCCAGCAAATTCTTCGAGCATTTCCTCTACATCGCGGACGCGATCAATCACCAGGGCGGCAGCGGTTTATGGAACGAGGAAGATGGCTTTTATTACGACCGGCTGCTTCATGAAGGCTCAAATCCTGCCTCTCTGCGGCTGCGTTCTCTGGTCGGCCTGGTTCCGTTGTTCGCTGTGGGCACGCTGGAATCGGACACACTAGATCGATATCCCGGGTTCAAAAAACGTCTGAACTGGTTTCTCGAGAATCGCCCTGATCTGACTTCCGGTCTGGCTTCGATAACCGAGACCGGTGTAGAGCGGCGGCGGCTTCTTTCCCTGGTAACGCCCGAGCGTTTGACACGTATCCTGAGCCGGCTGTTCGACCCGGCCGAGTTTCTATCGTCGTTCGGCGTCCGTTCACTGTCGCGCGTCTATCAAGACACGCCCTATACGACCTCACTCGCCTCGAGAACGTTCCACGTAGGCTATGAACCAGCGGAATCGCAGACCAACATGTTTGGGGGCAATTCGAACTGGCGCGGACCGGTCTGGTTCCCGATGAACTTTCTCATCATCGAGTCGCTCCAGCGCTTCGACTACTATTACGGCGATTCGTTCACGGTGGAGTTTCCGACCGGTTCCGGGCAGAAGTTTCGGCTGGGGGAGATCGCGCGCCGGATCTCGCAACTTTTGGCTGCTTTGTTTCTACCCGATGAAAAAGGACACCGCCCGGTCTACGGCAACGATGAACTATTTCAGGACGATCCGAACTTCAACCCTTATGTTTTGTTTTTCGAATACTTCGATGGGAACAACGGCAAGGGTTTGGGTGCGAGTCACCAGACAGGTTGGACCGGCTTAGTTGCGAAGCTCCTGCAGCAGAGCGGTGCAGGGCACATCGGAGCTTAGAGTTGCATGGAAGGCTTAAACTGAGGAGATAGCAAGGGAGCGGCTGATGGTTCAAGTCACGATCAACGGAACGGCGCGGGAGTTCGATGGCGATGCGGAGATGCCGCTGCTCTGGTATTTGCGAGACACGCTGAAGCTGACGGGATCGAAGTTCGGGTGCGGCATGGGGCTTTGCGGCGCCTGCACGGTTCACGTCAACGGCGAAGCCGCCCGCAGCTGCTTAACCCCGATGCAGCAAGTAGCAGGAAAACAGGTCACGACGATTGAAGGTCTGGATGAGCATGGCGCACATCCCGTGCAGCAAGCCTGGCAGACGATCAATGTACCGCAGTGCGGTTACTGCCAGAGCGGCCAGATCATGCAGGCGGCAGCGCTCCTGCGGACCAAACCCTCACCGACGGATCACGATATCGATGAAGCGATGCAGGGCAACATCTGCCGCTGCGGCACCTACCAACGCATCCGGCAAGCGATCAAGACCGCCGCGGGGGTAAAGGCATGAGCGAGCTTCGTGTGGCTTCGCGGCGCGATTTTCTGGGTACGATTTTTTCGGCGGGTGCGCTGGTGCTGGCGGCCCGCGTGATTCCGGCGAGCGCCCAATCGAATGAGCTCGATGTGACCAAAGCCGGCTGGAACCCCAACGTTTATCTCGGGCTCGAGACGGATGGCTCGGTCATTATTGTGGCCCATCGGTCCGAAATGGGAACCGGGGTGCGCACCTCATTGCCGATGGTGGTCGCGGACGAACTTGAGGCCGATTGGACGCGCGTGCGTGTAGAACAGGCGCTCGGCGATGAGAAGTACGGCTCGCAGGATACGGACGGATCGGCCTCCATTCTCGATTTTTACAATCCCATGCGCGAGGCCGGTGCGACTGCGCGCCTGATGCTCGAACGGCAGGCGGCGGCGCAGTGGAAAGTTTCAGCTGCCGAGTGCCGGGCCCAAAATCATCAGGTCATTCACGCGCAAAGCAACCGGACCGTTCCTTTTAGTGATCTGGTGGCCGCCGCTTCGAAGCAGCCTCTTCCGCGTAAAGAAGAGTTACGCCTTAAGACGGACAAAGAGTTCCGTTATATCGGCAAGGGCGTACCGCCGGTCGATTTGAAAGCTGTCTGTACGGGTCACGGCATTTATGGCTTCGATGCGAGCGTGCCGGGTATGGTTTACGCATCGATCGAACGCGCTCCGGTGTTGGGTGGCAAGCTGAAGAGCTTCGACGACAGTCTCGCGAAGAAGGTCACGGGCGTACAACAGACCGTTGTTCTTGATAGCGCTAAGCCGCCTTACGGTTACCAAGCCCTGGGGGGCGTGGCGGTTATCGCGGATAACACATGGGCGGCTTCACAGGGGCGCAAGAAGCTGAAGGTCGAGTGGGAAGACGGTCCCAATGCCATCTATCAATCCGACTCCTATAAGAAGATGTTGATCGAGCGCGCCAACCAGCCACAAAAGGTTGTGCGGCACTCGGGCGATGTCGATGCCGCTTTCGCGAAGGGAGGAAAAGTCATTGACGCGACTTATTACACCCCGTTGCTCGCACATGCGCCGATGGAACCGCCCGCCGCGGTGGCCGACTTCCGCGACGGTAAAGTCGAGATTTGGGCTGCTACCCAGAATCCGCAGGAAGTACAGAAGACAGTGGGCGAAGCGCTTGGCCTAAAGCGCGAAGATATACGCTGCCACGTGACGCTGCTTGGGGGCGGGTTTGGACGCAAGTCGAAACCTGATTACGTGGTCGAGGCCGCGCTGCTATCGAAGAAGGTCGGCAAGCCGGTCAAGATCTCGTGGACGCGCGAAGAAGATCTTCGCTTCGACTACTACCACACGACCTCCGCTATGTATTTCAAGGCGGCTCTCGATCAATCGGGTAAGCCGGCAGCCTGGCTGCAGCGGACCGTTTTTCCACCTATCGGTTCGACTTTCGACAACAAATCAACCTACGCCGAAACCGGCGACTTGACCCAAGGCTTCACCGACATGCCGTTTGACGTGCCGCACATGCGGGCGGAAAACGGTCCGGCGGAACCGCACTTGCGCATCGGGTGGCTGCGTTCGGTCGCGAACGTCTACCATGCGTTCGGGGTGCAATCGTTCATCAACGAACTGGCGTACGCCGCGGGTGAAGATCCGGCTGAGTATTGGTTGAAGTCGCTCGGCGTGCCGCGCCATATCGATTTCAAAGCGCAAAATGCCGAGTACGACAATTACGGTAAACCGCTGGACCTGTTTCCGGTGGACACCGGCAAGTTACGGCGCGTTGCGGAACTGGCGCTGGAGCGATCAGGCTGGGCTAACAAGAAATCGGGTAATGGCCGAGGTTGGGGCTTTGCCGCGCATCGCAGCTTTCTGACATACGTGGCGGCGGTGGTGGAAGTGGAAGTGGATGCAAAAGGCAAGCTGCGTATCCCCCGGGTTGACATGGCGATAGATTGCGGGCGTGTAGTTCATCCGGATGGTGTGCGCGCGCAATTCGAGGGCGCATCGGTCTTCGGTGCGAGCGTCGCCTTAATGGGTGAGATCACAGCGGCTGATGGACGCGTCCAGCAGAGCAATTTCAATACGTACCCGGTTGCACGCATCAACGAGGCGCCGGTTGAAACACATGTGCATGTAGTCGCAAGCACGGAAGCTCCGACCGGGGTAGGCGAACCGGGCGTGCCACCGATGTCTCCGGCGATCTGCAATGCTGTTTTCGCCGCCACCGGCAAGCGTATCCGCGAACTGCCGATCAAAAAGCAGAAGCTGGTCTGATTGGCTGACAACATCATCGAGGAAAAGCAGGAGCAAGATCCGGCAGTAGCAGCACCGGAATTGACGGAACGGCAACAGCAGGAAGCGGAAGATCGAACATCCGTCAGCGCTGTTGTTGTACACGAAGCGATTCGGCACGACGGCGAGGAAGAGCTCAACCGGACAGCCTCGGCGCTGGCGTGGTCCGGTCTGGCAGCGGGCATGTCAATGGGCTTCTCGTTCGTCGGTCAGGCGCTACTTCGCTCTTATCTGCCCGACCAGCCTTGGCGCCCGCTGCTGGTCCGGCTGGGTTACCCGATCGGGTTCCTTATTGTCATCATCGGCAGGCAGCAGCTTTTCACAGAGAACACTCTCACCGCGATCATTCCGCTGTTAGCGCGGCGGAACGTTGAGACGCTTTGGCAGGTAATCCGGCTGTGGGCGGTTGTGCTCCTGGCTAATCTGGTCGGCGCACATCTCTTTGCCTGGGTGGTGGGCAACACGCCCATGTTCAATCGCGATGTACAGCATTCGATGCTACAGCTCGCGACGCAAGCGGCGGATGTGACTTTCGGGTCAGCCGTGTTGCGCGGTATTTTCGCCGGCTGGCTGATCGCGATGGTTGTCTGGATGCTTGCGGCCATCGATACAGGCCGCGTAGCCGTCATTGTGATCATGACTTACCTCGTTGGACTATCTGAGCTTACGCACATCATTGCCGGTTCGGTGGAAGTGCTTTTCCTTACGATGGTCGGCGCACGGAGCTGGTGGTCAATTGTGGAGGGCTATCTCGTGCCCACCCTGCTAGGCAACATCATCGGCGGAGTTTCGCTCACCGCAGCGGTGAACCATGCGCAAGTGGTGGCGGGCATGACCAAGAAGCAGACGCCCTAATCTGGTTCGCGCTCGTTCGTGGCAAGCTCGGGCACTGGTGGAGCGCTCCGAATCAGCCACCAACCGACGACGATGAACAGTACGCCGGATGCCAGGGAAACCATGTCCCACAACAGAAATTAGTACGGGTCGTTCTGATACACGTGATGCACCTGCAGGAGTTCGTGATCGATCAGGCCTTCCACTAGATTGAAAATGCCCCAGCCCAGCCAAAGCGAGCCGAAGTAAGTTTGTCCCGAGAGCGGCACATCGCGCCGCACCACAGCTTGCCACAACATCCATAGCGCGATCAAAGTTGCAACGTAGCAGAACGCGTGAAAGAGGCCGTCCCAGAACATATTGATCTCTTCGTTGACGAGAGTTGTTCGGGTCACCCAGTTGGAAAGCATGTTATGGAGCTCGAGTATCTGGTAAAACAGGATGCGCGTCAAAAAACCCTCCAAGCCCAATGCCCATCAGCGTTCCCGCCGCGATCAATGGCCGTAAATTGGCCCTCACTGCTGCCCCTTACGTGGGGCTGGCTCGCCGCGATAAAGCCAAACGACCACAGCCGCAAATATCGGAAACGGCAACGTCAGCGCGAACAGGTTCCACCCGAAATTGCCGTTGAAGATGCCTGCTCAAACCTGCTCTCCAGCCGGCGTGTGACAAAGCGGGCAGCTGTAAGCTGCGGATACGATCGAGACCGCGAGCACCCATTTGATGGCTTAGACAAGAGAGTGGAGCGTTCGCATACGGCAAACTCGAGGGAAGCTTACGGTCTACGTGGAAGCGGCCGTCGCTTCATTGTGACGTATCGGCAGCTATATTACAGACTACGAGTACCCGGCCGTTCTCTAAACGGCCTTGGAGTTGTCGTGGAGACTTCCCTGGCGAAGCAGCTGTTCCTTCCCCGAAAGGGATCTCCGCACCAGCTCTTCGACGTCGTCAATCTTGTCACCGAGAAGATTGAGCTTTTGTGCAAGGCCTTGAATCTCGGTTTCAGCGCGCCGATTCACCTCGTAATCGAGCTCGCCGCGCACACGATCCTTCTTGTCCTGGCGATTCTGGCTCATCATGATGACAGGCGCCTGAATCGCCGCCAGCATCGAGAGAAAGAGGTTCAGCAGAATGAATGGATAAGGATCCCAGGCGATACGTCCGAGGATGACATTTGCAAGCGTATAAACAACGAGCACGATTCCGAAGGTGATAATAAAGCGCCATGAGCCGCCGAATTGTGCGACTGCATCCGCGATGTGTTCGCCGACAGTGACCCGCTCTTCAATGACTTCGTTCGGATTGCGAGTGGCTCGGACACGTACGAGCTGCTGGGCGGCGTGAAACTGCTTGCCAAGAACGGCGAGCATATCCATTCCCGCCAGAGGCTTTCGCTCGAGCAAAACGGAGATATCGTTTCGATCCACTTCGATACAGAGCGATTCCTCAAGCGCGAGCGCAGTCGTCTGATGTGGGGTCTGATCGAGCATGGAAGCGAAGCCAAAGAATTCACCAGGCATGGGCTCGTCGACGATGACCTCCTGGTGATCCTCATCGACCGTTGTTACGCGCACGCCGCCTGAAACCAGCACGTAGGCGGACCCACCCTGGTCGCCGATCTTATAAATGCGCTGCCGGGTGGCGAACGTCTTTAATTCGACCTGACTGGCGAGCACAGCAGTCTCTTCATCATCGAGAAGGGCAAAGAGCGGAACGTCGCGTAGGATATCTGGTGTGCATGGCATGAGAAAGCTGACTCAGCCGTTAGGATTCCACAAAAGCAGTTGAAGGCACAAGAGCGGTTCGGTGGAGAACACCCAAGTATCGGTCAGAGACGGCGGAACATGATGAAGGCGTCGACATAGCCGAGTGCCGGGTGCAGGAAAGCTTCTGGTAAACGTCCGACAATTTCGAACCCACAGCTCTGCCACAACCCAGTCGCTCTCACGTTTGTGCTGACGACAAAGTTGAACTGCATTGCGCGGAACTGCAGTTCCTGCGCTCTTCGAAGGGAGTGCAGGCACATCATGCGGGCGACACCACGCCCCGTATGCGTCTGCCCAGTAATGTAGCCGCAGTTCGCAACGTGAGCGCCGCCTCCCTGCTGATTGGCGCGAAGGAAATAGGTGCCAACGATTTGCAAGTCCTCTTGCACGACGTATACCTCGTTTCCGGACCTGTGCCAATAAGAGAGTGCTTCGGCACGGCTCAGGTCACGAGGAAGCGTGTAGGTCTCGCCGCTGCGGATCATGGGTTGCAGAATCGCCCAGATTGCATCCGCATCGCCCTGAGTAGCGTTTCGAATGAGCAAGATCTATCTTGCCAGCCGCAACGCTTGCCATTGAAACTCGAAGCAGCTTTCAGCGAGAATGGCTCATGCAACGGATTCTGAGACAACTCCCGCTCGCTTGCCTGTTAACAGTGTTACCCGTGCTTGGAGACGTGGTGATCCTACACGATGGCTCCAGTTACTCGGGCCACCTGAGCAGCCTCGGGTCGGGAGCTTCGGAAATTAAATTCACCGGCGCCGATGGAGTCGGGTTTACATTTCCCGTGGCGGACGTGCAAAGCCTTGTTTTCACGCCTCAGAGCGATTCCGTTACATTACGAAGCGGAAAAACGTACAGCGGTCATTACTTCGGCGACAACCGTTTGCATTTCCTTGGTTCCGAAGGAATCACATACGACTTCCCGGTCAAGGACATCTCGTCGCTGGTGCTTACGACATCGAATCGTAACGCGAATCATGACAAGAAAACTGGCGATGCGAAGGTAGTGTCGGTCGGTACTCAGATCTCGATCACAACGAATGAAAGAATCGATTCAAAGCACGCCGAAGACGGCCAGCTCTTCTCCGCAACAATCGCGGAGGCCGTTCCCGATACGGCGGGCGGAACCGCTATCGCAGGCGGCACGCCGGCCAAGCTGGTTGTTCGCAACATCAGATCGGGAGGAGCTGTCGGCACGCCGGAGTTGGTGCTCGATCTCTTTTCGGTCAATCTTGGTGGACGGGAGTACCGTACCGTCACAACAAATGTCGTCGAGCGTGGCCGTCAAACCGTGGGGGCTAATAAGCGCACTCTCGAATATGCCGGAACTGGAACCGGATTGGGCGCGCTTCTCGGAGGTATCTTCGGCGGTGGTCAAGGTGCGGGCATCGGGGCCCTGGCGGGAGCAGGTGGCGGCGCATTGACGCAGCTATTTACCAGGGGCAAAGAGGTGAAAGTGCCGGCGGAGGCGACCTTGACCTTTCGGCTGGATCACACGCTGGTGCTGAGTCCGCGGTAAAGACCGCCTTCTCAAGGCGCGTGCTGTATACCTTGACCTTCGACCCATAACGGAGTACCCTGATTGGTACAAGGTTGAGGCGTTCATGTCTTCTTTACGCTTTCCTATTCCTCAAGGCACGCTGGATATGCTGATTCTGCAGATTGTGTCGCTCGAGCCGCTGCACGGTTACGGAGTTGCACAGAGACTGGACCAGATCTCGCGGTCGGTGGTGCAGGTTAATCAAGGATCCCTGTATCCCGCGCTCCATAGGCTGGAGCAGAAGAACTGGCTGAAGGCCGAATGGAAGCGATCAGAAACGGGCCGGGAAGCAAAGTTCTACTCTTTGACTGCCGCGGGGAGAAAGCAACTTGCCGCCGAAAAGGACAGCTGGGCACGCCTGACGGGAGCAGTGCAGCTCATTTTCGGTGAAGGAAGCAAGTCGTGAGGCAACTCGTTAACTGGTTCCGTCGCCGGAACCTGGAGAGTGGTCTGGAGCGGGAGTTGCGTTATCACCTCGACCGGCGCGTGACCGATCTCGAGGGATCCGGATTGAGCAGCGGAGAAGCTCGCCGGCAAGCCCGGATAGAGTTGGGAGGCGTGGGGCAAATCCAAGAGGACGTGCGGGACATCTGGCTGACTCGCTGGCTCCGGGATTTCGTGTACGATCTCCGTTTCTCTCTGCGCTCTTTTCGCAAAGCGCCTTCCTTTACGGCCACTGCTGTGCTTTCGCTCATGCTCGGGATTGGAGCTACGACCGCCATCTACTCCTTGGTAGATCAGGTGTTGCTACACGCGCTGCCCGTCCGCGAGCCGGAACATCTCGTTCTCATCGATTGGAATGGCGATCAAGTCGCAAACGGATTCGGCAGCTGGAATCTGATGTCGTATCCCATTTGTCGGGATCTCGACCAGCAAAAAGAATTCTTCGAAGGCGTATTCTGCCGCGCACTGACAACGGTAAATCTCTCGACGGGTGGGTCTTACTATCCCGCGACGGCGGAGATTGTGTCTGGTAATTACTTCCTGGTGCTTGGGGTCGGGTCATCTCTGGGACGGGTCCTGGAAAATGAGGATGACGGTGCGCCAAACGCGAACCCCGTAGCGGTAGTGTCGTACGATTTTTGGAAAAAGCAATTGGGGGGCGCTGCGGATGTGGTCGGCCGCAAGGTGCTAGTAAACCGTCATCCGCTGACAATCATCGGCGTAGCTGCTTCGAAATTCCGGGGCATTGATGTGGGTGCGGTTCCATCCGTCTGGATTCCGGCCTCGATGTCATCGCAGGTAATCCCCGGTTTCAACGAGCTTCTGGACCGTCGCACGCGCTGGATGCAGGTCCTCGGCCGCTTGCGTCCGCGCATGGCTTTGCAAAATGCACAAGTGGGGCTTCAACCCTGGTTCAAGGCGATGTTGCGGGAGGATATGAACCGTGCCGGATTTCCCGTTGTCGAACCGAAGCGCCGGCAAGCATTCCTGCGATCGTCGCTGGTGCTTACCAAGGCGCCACAAGGTCACTCCTCTTTGCGACGGAGATTGTTGGAGCCATTGTGGGTGTTGTTCGCTGTCACGGCAGTTCTGTTAAGCCTGGTCTGCTTGAATGTCTCAGGTCTCTTCCTGGCACGGGGGTCAGCCCGTGATCGCGAGATCGGCACAAGGCTAGCGCTGGGTGCTTCACGCGGGCGGTTAGGCCGCCAGTTACTGGCCGATAGTCTGCTGATCGCGCTTGCGGGTGGGGTACTGGGAACGGCGGCGGCACCGATTGTCATTCGGACACTAATCGCGTTCGTTCCCCAAAGCACGGCGCCCACTACGTTGCACACTGGCCTTGACTTGCGCCTCTTGCTGTTCGCGTTCTTTACAAGTTTGACGGCAGGCGTTTTGAGTGGCCTCGCTCCCGCCTGGCAGTCAGGGCAACGGTCACTCATGTCTTCGCTGCGGGAACGCGGAGGCACCGGAATGGGCGGAGTCCGGCTTCGAAAGGTGATTGTCACCGCGCAGATTGCCTTGACTCTGGCGCTGATCGCAGGGGCCGTCTTGTTTGTGCGGACGCTAGATGGCCTGATTGCAAAGGGCCCTGGCTTCGTTACATCCAGTCTGGTGTCATTCAGTGTCGACCCTTTGCGAAACGGATATTCTCCCTTGGAGGGGAAACAGCTGATTCGCCGAATCAATGAGGCTATCCAACACTCCCCAGTGATTCAGGCCGCTGCAATCGCCCGGTTCCCACTGCTCACCGGTGGAAGCTGGAACAATCCGATGACGCTTCTGGCGAACAAAAGAATCACGACGGACCGGGACGTCAACTTAAACGCTGTGACGCCCGGCTTCTTCCGAGCCATGGGTATCAAGATCGTGGCGGGCCGAAATTTCGAGGAGCGGGAAGCCCTTGCATCGAGTCAAGCTGGGTGGCGTTCGGCCATCGTGAGCGAATCATTCGTGAAGCGCTACCTCGGTGGGCAAAGTCCGCTAGGCATGCAAATCTGCGAAGGTTCTGGACCGAATGCCAGGCCGAACATCGAAGTCGTCGGCGTAATGTCCGACTTCAACTACCGCGGACTGCGCGAGGATTCCGAGCAGGCCTACTTCCCGTTCTTCGAAGGCGAAGCCGCGAATGGCACCTTTTACGCAAGGGTTCGGGGAACGCCGCAATCGTCGCTACCCTCGATACGCGCCATGGTTCG
The DNA here is from genome assembly GCA_963737005.1 of Terriglobia bacterium. Taxonomy (GTDB): domain Bacteria; phylum Acidobacteriota; class Terriglobia; order Bryobacterales; family Bryobacteraceae; genus Bog-105. Next base: position 400,705 of record CAVTRD010000003.1, read on the forward strand.
AAGCGTCGACCCGGCGCTACCTATGACGGACTTCCGGACGCTCGATGAACAGGTCGAGCGGTCGCTGTCGACCGAGCAAATGCTGGCAAGGCTCTCCGGCAGTTTCAGCGTGCTCGCGCTCTTAATCTCGCTGATTGGGTTGTACGGCGTGATGTCCTTCGTCGTGACACAACGTACTCGCGAGATCGGAATCCGCTTAGCATTGGGCGCCGGTCGCTGGTCAGCGATTTGGCTTGTCCTGCGAGATGCGCTGACGATGATCCTGGCGGGAATTGGCATCGGGCTGCCACTTGTTTGGGTTTTGGGCCGGCTAGTGGAATCGCAGCTCTATGAGGTGACGCCTTTCCACCCTGGCGTGATACTGCTCGCGACCGCAGTGCTCGCCTCGGCCGGGCTGGGAGCCACTCTCATTCCCGCCCATCGCGCCTCCGGCGTAAACCCGACAGAAGCACTGCGGGCGGAGTAGGGTGAGAATTATTCGACTACGACGCGAGTGCCTTTGTTGCTGCCCGTTCGGGAAAGGCGGTCTATGCGGTGATCGATCAGCTCGCGAACGCCACGTAAGAATTCTATGCGCGCTTCGCGAAAATGTTTACCGGCCGATTCCGGCGGGCTCATCATAGCCGACGCCCGCTCGGCTCCCTGCCGCACCCAGTCGCAAAACCAGTCCCGATTGGCCTTGCCGGTATCCGAAGCCTGTGTTTCGCTCATGAAGCTATTTCATCTCCACTATCAGCTTACGCCCTTCCAGGCGTGCTTTCGAGGGCATTAGCCCAACCATGGTAGTAGGCAGCCCGATGTGCCGCCGGATCGTGCCGATCTCGATGACTAATTCGTCGTCTTTCTTGAAGAGACTGACTTCGGACTTCTCGGCGAATGGCAGATCGATGGTCACTTCATGCTTTTCTCCATCGCGTCCGAAGGAGAAAGGCGCAGACGATCTAGTGACCGCTGCCGGGTCGTCACCTTCGGCGTAAATGCCGGCGGCGAAGGCGCGCAGACGATCGTAGCCGAGCACTTCCTCCGACCGCATCGGCACCTTAAAAACCGGCACAGGCGCGAAGTACTCTTCCATCTCTTTGAGAGTTTCTCTCTGAGCAGCGCGCCAGTTCATGAAGAAGGAACCATCGACACCGTCGGGGATGACGCGGTTCACCACAATGCGGTCGACCGTCAAGCCATGAAGGGAAAAGTACACGAAGGCCCGTTGTGTCTCTCGTAGAACCATCTTCTCCGGGTTGGTGATAAGACGAACGCTGGTGATAGCTGCGTCTTCGAGAATCAAATCGATCCCTTCGATCTTCTGAAAGAGGTCCTGGATGTTGCGGAAATAGCTATCGGGCGGCAGTTCGACGGGAGCGAGCCGGTTGGCAAGCGGCCGGATGGCCTTTAACATGCTGCGCTGGAATCCGAAGATGTGTTTCATGTACCAGTCGAGCGTGGTCGGCAGACTGATGAAACGAAGGGATTCCGCGGTGGGTGCGCAGTCGAGCACAACCACGTCATACTCGCCGCTCTTGCGGTATTGATTCACGTACATCATCGCGCTCAGCTCTTCCATACCGGGGAAAATTGCCATCTCTTCCGCTTCGACGCTCTCGAGCCCAGTCGTGCGTAAGACCGAAGTCAAATAACCCGAGATCGCACTCCAGTACTGCTTGAACTCGTGATTGATGTTGATTTCCTGAATGAATAGGCGATCGGCGATGGCAAGCGGCTCGGCCGTCCGGCCATGAAACAAGGCGCCGCCGAGATCGAAGGCGTCGGCCAGACTGTGTGCGGGATCCACGCTGAGCACGAGCGTACGCCGACCCATTTCCGCCAGACGAATGGCCGTTGCAGCGGCTACGCTGGTCTTGCCGACGCCGCCTTTACCGCTAAAGAGCAGAATGCGCATACAGGTAAGACGTCCCCCAAAGCGCGGGCAGCGCAATTAACTGCCCTGGCCACAGATTGCCGGATCCGCTAAGCGGTCGCAGGATCGCGTCGAAAGAGTTTCCGGATCGACCGCAGCACCCAGCGAAAGAACAAGACCGACAGCAACACTGCGACCAAAACCACGCCCACCAGAACCGCTGGGTGGACGGCCATCAGCAGCGTGCCGCCCAACGTCAGGGCGTCACCAAGCAAGCTCAAAACTACGTTCGAGAAGGGTTCCGGTGATGCATTGGCGGCGAGCCGAGTTGCCGTCTTCGTGCCGTGCGAGCTTAAAGCGATACCGCCGCCCAATAAGAGCGCAATCAGGCGGACAGCGGGATCGAAATGGGCGAAAGCAGTAGCCGCTAAAACAGCGCCGGCGGGTACCCGAATGAAAGTGTGGATCATATCCCACACCGAATCGATAGCGGGAATCTTGTCGGCGATGAACTGCATGGCGTACATGACGCCGGCCACAACCAGAACCCAGGTGTGGCTAACATACCCGAGGTCGCCTGGCAGTTGTGCCAAGTCGAAGCGCTGCAGTAGGCCTAGTGTCAATACGGTAACGTATAAGTTGATTCCTGACAGCCAGGCGGAGCCCATGGCGAAGCCCAATGTTTGGAGATCCATCCTTCAATTTACCCGCTGAGTCATACCTAACACGAATCGCGCCTCAAAGTGAATCTTAGTACGGGTCAAACGCTAGTACGCTTATAACTCGTATTAATAAAACGCGTTAAAACTTGTAGATTTATAAATCCTGATAATGCTAGTATCTCCGAAGTAGCCGAAGGCCGCTTTTCAGACGGTTCTAGCTAATTGAATCCTGTTAAGGAGTACCACAATTCGACGCTTATTGTTTCTCACCTCCCTTGCAGCCCTTCCCGCACTGCTCTCGGCGCAATCGCCGACAGTCGGAGGCTGCCCCGTGTTTCCCACAAACAACGTTTGGAATACCCGTGTCGACCAATTACCGGTCGACGCTAACTCTGCGGCTTACGTCAGCTCCATGGGGCCGGAATCCGACCTCCACCCCGATTACGGGGTAGGGGGAGGAACAAATTACACCCTGGTAAACGGTAGTCAGGCAAAGGTAAACGTTTCCTTCAACTACACGAGTGATCCGGGCCCGTATCCAATCCCAAATAACGTTCAGATCGAATCGGGCAGCGATCATCATGCGCTGATCGTCGATACGACGAACTGTATTCTGTACGAGCTTTTTGGATTGGTGCACCAATCAAATGGCTCATGGACCGCTGGCTCAGGCGCAATCTACGACATGCGCTCGAATGCTTTGCGTGCGCAGGGTTTGACTTCGGCCGATGCAGCAGGTCTTCCGATGCTGCCGGGGCTGGTGCGGTACGACGAAGTACTAGCAGGCCACATCAATCACGCGATTCGCTTCACCGCGATTCCGACTCGCGATACCCATATCTGGCCGGCTCGTCACGACGCGTCGTCTTACTCCAGCACACAATACCCGCAGTTTGGGCAACGCTTTCGGTTGAAGGCGAGCTATGACATCAGCTCCTTCGCGCCTCACGTGCAAGTTATTCTGACGGCGCTGAAAGAGTACGGAATGATTTTGGCCGACAATGGCACTTCGTGGCATATCTCGGGCGTGGGTGACTCGCGCATCAACGATGACGAGATGCATCAGCTCACGCGAGTGGTCGGCAATAACTTCGAGGCAGTTAACGAGTCAAGCTTGATCGTTAACGTCGATTCCGGGCAGGCAGGCGGGTCTGCGCCGCCAAGCGGCGGAGGCGGATCGGTGCCCACCGGCTGGGTGAGCCTTGTTTCTAAGAACAGCGGCAAATGCCTGGAACTTGCTACAAACAGTGTGGCTCAGGTAGCGGAACAGAGCACTTGCACCGGCTCTTATGACCAGCAGTTCCAGTTTTCACCGGTAAGCGGCGGATACAAGGTCAGCGTCCGCAGCAGTGGTTTGCAGTTGGATGTTTCAGGCGGACCATCCTCACTGACGGATGGTGCTCTGATCATCCAGTATCCATTCTGGGGTGGAACCAATGAAGTCTGGGACGTCACTTCGCTCGGTGGAGGTGAGTTCAAGATCACCGCGCTGAGTAGCGGCAAATGTCTCGATGTCAGCCATATCTCGCTGCTGGATGGAGCGATCGTCCATCAGTGGGGATGGTTAAGCGGCGCGAATCAGGAATGGAGTTTCGTTCCCCATTCCTAAACACTTTCGAGTAGCCGGACCCAAAAACTGCGGACATGCCTTTCAAAAGGCTGTCCGCGGTTTTGCATTTTGGTGCTCAGCTGGCGGTCGATTCCGTATTCTGTCGTGCGAGTACCCATTCGAGACGCTGAATGGCGTGCGAGATTTGTTCCGCTCGGACGGTCGCCTCGCTTGCCACGCCATGTTCGCGGGCGAGCTTTGTGGTCAGAACGTCTACTTCGGAGCGGAGTCCGGCCAGTACCTGCGGAAGGGGCCAATAGCTTTGTTGAGGCAAGGTGAGCGGTTGCGAGAGGACTGGCGAAGTTCTCTTGATGGTGACCACTCGGCTGGCGATGGAAGCTGATTTGTCTAGCATGTTCTCTCTTTCTGATAGCAATCGGCATAAAATCCAAACGGCTAACCCCCTCAAGCTCCTTTACAAAGTAAGACGTTGGCTGGGCCGTCGCGTGGAAGTGTCATTGTGTTCTTGCATGTGGAGCCGACCCATCGCTGAGGGTCGAGCCAGAAAGAGAAACGCCACGGCTGAGTCTTCAGCCGTGGCGTTCGCGTGCGTTGTGATTAGCCGAGCTAAGCTGCTTTTCTCACGATGCCGTGAGGGTCGAGCACGAACTTCTTAGCGGCGCCCTTATCGAAATCGGTGTAACCACGCGGTGCGTCTTCAAGCGAGATCACCTCCACATTGACCGCCTTGGCGGGATTCGTCCGATCGTGCAGGATGGCCATCATCAATTGCCTGTTGTAACGCATGACCGGGCACTGACCGGTAGCAAACGTGTGCGACTTCGCCCAACCGAGCCCGATGCGAATGCCTAGCACGCCGCTTTTAGCCTTCTCGTCCTTGCTGCCCGGGTCGTCGGTCACATAAAGGCCGGGTATGCCGAGCGCACCACCTGCGCGCGCTACCGTCATCAACGAATTCAGCACGGTCGCAGGCGCCTCTTCTCCGTTTTCGCCGTGGGCACGCGCTTCGAAGCCGACGCAATCGACTGCTGAATCCACTTCCGGTACTCCGAGGATCTGGGCAATACGATCACCGAGTTGGCCCTCTTTTCCAAGATCGATGGTTTCGCAACCGAAACTCTTCGCCTGCTTGAGCCGGTCTGGAATCATGTCGCCAACGATAACCACTGCCGCGCCGAGTAGCCGGCACGCCTCCGCGCAGGCCAGCCCGACCGGACCTGCACCGGCAACATAGACCGTCGAGCCGGTACCAACGCCTGCCGTGACAGCGCCGTGATAGCCGGTTGGGAAAATGTCCGACAGAAGCGTCAGGTCTTTGATCTTGGTCATAGCCTTCGCTTTGTCGGGAAACTTCAGCAAATTGAAATCGGCGTAGGGTACCAGCACATAGTCGGCTTGACCACCTGTCCAACCTCCCATGTCCACGTATCCATAGGCGCCCCCGGGACGTGAGGGATTCACAGTAAGGCAAATTCCCGTTTTGCCTTCTTTGCAGTTACGGCATCGACCGCAAGCAATGTTGAACGGTGCCGAAACCAAATCGCCGATTTCGAGGAACTCTACATCATCCCCTTTCTCGACGATCTCGCCCGTTATCTCGTGACCTAGAACCATGCCCGAAGGTGCGGTCGTACGTCCGCGAACCATATGCTGATCGCTTCCGCAAATATTCGTCGCGACCAGTTTTAAAATCACCGCATGCGGTAATTTCTTTCCGTTGTGCTCGAGTTTCGGATAATCAATGGTCTGAACTTCGACTTTGCCCGTTCCGATGTAAGCTACTCCGCGATTACTTGCCATTAGCCTTTCTCCTTTGCAGTAAACCTAGTGGAAGCCGTTTAGAACGCCGCAGCTCCGGCTTCGGCAACGGAATGATCCTGGTCGCCCGAGCCGCCGCTGACACCAATAGCTCCTACGACTTTTCCGTTGAGCTTGAGCGGAATTCCACCGGCGAAGATCATGATGCGGCCCCCGTTGGACACGTGTATCCCGAAGAACTGGTCGCCTGATTGAGAGTTTTTCGCCAAGTCCTTCGTGGGCAGGTCAAAGGCGCGCGCCGTGTAGGCTTTGTTGATTGAGATATCGATGCTTCCAAGCCAAGCGTTATCCATGCGCACATGTGAGACGAGATTTCCGCCTTCATCCGCGACGGCAATATTCATTGGCTGACCGATCTCTTGCGCCTTCTTCTCTGCGGCCGCAATAATTCGCCGCGCATCTGCTAACGTCATTGTTTCGTGGTCTCCTGTTCCAGCTAGAAGACTATCGCAAGTGTGCTTCCCGTTTCCCGAAGTTTGAGGCAGAGCAGGCGCACTTATCCGACCCCTCTTTCCTCTGGTACACTGTGGCGGATATGGCCAACGCGAACGAGACTACTAGTCGCACCACAATCCTGCAGGGAAAAACTTTGAAGTTAGATGGACCTGAACTGTCGGTGGGCGACAAGGCGCCTGACTTTGAGGTAGTCGACGGCTCACTACAGAAGGTCGATTTAGCGAAAACCGGGCAAGGCGTTCGGATCTTCAGCGTGATTCCCTCGCTCGATACACCGGTGTGCGATGCGCAGACGAAACGCTTCGAAGAGGCGGCGTCGCAGCTGCCCGATGTCAGCATTTACAGCGTCAGCATGGATTTGCCGTTCGCGCAGAAGCGCTGGTGCGGGAATTATGGCGTAAAGAACGTGGGCATGTTATCCGATCACAAGACCGGTTCTTTCGGCGAACATTATGGGACGCTGATCCCGGACCTACGGATCGAGAGCCGAGCCATTTTCGTAGTGGACGCCGAGAACAAGCTCCGACACGTGGAGTACGTAAAGGAAGTAGGCGAGCATCCGGATTATGAGGCTGCTTTGAGCGCGGCCCGCAGCGCGCAGCAAGGATCTTAGGCCGGGATCGCCGCCGGGGGACCGCTCTTTCGCGAGTGTCTGACGTTATCCGGCAGGATAGCTGTGCAAAACCAGAAGTCTTCGATTGCGCGGACGACTTTTACATATTCTGCTAGGTCAGCCGGCTTAGTGATGTAGCAGTTTGCGTTGAGCGCGTAAGCCGCCGTGACATCCTCTTCCGTCTGTGAGCTGGTCATCACAAGGACGGGAATTTGCCGGAAGACGGGAGAGCCCTTAACTTCTGCCAGCACTTCGCGACCATTTTTACGGGGTAAATTCAAGTCGAGCAGAATCAGATCGGGAAGCCGCGCCGCACCGTACTCCGCCCGGTGCAGATGCTCCAAAGCCTCTACGCCGTCGCGAGCGACCGTAATCTGGACTTTAAAGCGAAGTTTCGCGCAACACCTCTCGAATCAGGCGCACGTCGCTCGGCGAATCTTCGACCAGCAAAATTTCCAAGCGTCTTACGGGCACCTTATCCTCCAGTTATGAGCAGAGCAACTCTGTCACCAAATGCGCGAGAGCTGAACAGGAACTGCAATTGCAACTGCTCTAGCCGGGAACTTAGGTTGTCGCTACCGTTCAGAAGGGTAAGAATGACAGTTTAGGGCTTGAGATGGGAAAAAAATGCGCTTGGGGAAGGGCCGGCGAGTTCCTCAGCCCGCATTGACAGTTCACTAAATGCTTTCATATCATGAACATTGCTGCTAAGGAACCAGCCTGGGCGGCCGCCGAGGAGGCCACGTGATTAAGCTGGACATTATCAACGAAGTGGTGAACCGCACGGGAATCACCAAGACCAAGGCCGAGATGGCCGTTGAAACTGTCTTTGAAACTATGAAAAGAGCTCTGACCGACGGTGATCGGATCGAACTGCGCGGGTTCGGCATCTTCAATGTCCGTCCGCGCAAGACTGGGATCGGCCGTAATCCGCGGACGGGCGCCGAAGTGGCGATCCCGCCAGGCAAAGCGGTGCGTTTCAAACCGGGCAAGGAGCTGCAGACTCTTTAGCCGCAATTCGTGTGTCAGAGCCAGGCTTCATCGACGGAACCTACGGTACTTCGAAGACGCATCGGAATTTCCGGCAAGCGGAGTCTGGCGATCTTGCACAACCCGTCACGCAAGGCGTGTTGCGGCCAGATGAGCTAGTTTCTCCTCCTTCTTCTTTCAGTTTGGCGGCGCTTCGCCCAAGCAGCTGGCTTTTACACGTTGGACTTTTCCTTGCAACATTTCTGACAACGACCAGCTTTGGATCGGCCCTGGTAGAGAGCTTCTCACGAGGCCGCCCCCTCACGCTGGACGCTCTGGTTAACAGTGATATCCGACTAGTACATCTGAGCCGAGCGATGTGGAGTGGACTCTATTTCTCCCTTCCGCTGCTCACGATTTTGCTGGCGCATGAACTGGGGCATTACCTGGAGTGCCGGCGCAGGAGGGTGGATGCAAGCCTGCCTTTCTTCCTGCCCTCGCCTTTAACGCTCGGTACTTTCGGTGCGTTCATTCGAATCCGTTCGCCCATTTACACGCGGGCGGGGTTGTTCGATATTGGGATCCGCGGTCCTCTGACGGGCTTCATTGCGCTTATTCCTTTTCTGGTCGCCGGCGTAGCGCTTTCGCGCGTTACGGCCACATTGCCGCCTGACGAAGCGGTTCTGTTCGGAACGCCCCTTGCACTGCGACTGATGGAGTGGCTGTGGTTTCCGGGTGTGCCGGCCTCGCACATCTTGCTGCATCCGATGGCGATGGCAGCTTGGGCCGGCCTATTTGCCACCGCGCTCAACTTGCTACCGATCGGGCAGCTTGATGGCGGCCATATCGTGTATGCAGCCGGTTCGGAACGCTGGCACAGACGCATCGGTTTTGCGGTGATCCTAGCTCTCGTGATTGCCGGCTTTTTTTATTGGCCGTGGTGGTGTTGGGGCGCCGTTATGTTTTTCTTTGGCAGACGACATCCGTTGGTTTACGATGCAGCTCCGCTCCGGCGCGGGCGTTTGCTGCTGTGCTTAGTGGCCGTGCTCATACTGATCCTCTCGGCCATAGTGGTTCCGGTGCGCAGCCTCTGAAGCCGATGAAAATCTCGGCTGCAATTATCACTTTCAACGAAGAGAGAAACGTCGCGCGAGTCATCGAAAGCCTACGTTGCTGTGACGAAATTCTGGTGCTGGACAGCGGATCGAATGACCGGACAGCGGAGATCGCGGGTAAGCTGGGCGCACGCGTCGTTGAATCTTCCTGGCACGGGTATGCGGCTCAGAAGAACATCGCGGCCGAACTCGCGACGTACGACTGGGTTCTATCGCTTGACGCCGACGAAAGTTTGAGCGAAGCACTGGAAGCGGAGATCTGGCAAATCAAGAAGACTGGGCCCAAGTTTGATGGCTACACGATGCCGCGCCTCGCTCAATATCTGGGCCGCTGGATCCTGCATGGCGGCTGGTATCCCGATCGTAAAGTCCGTTTGTTCGACCGAACCAAGGCACAGTGGGTTGGAGAGTTCGTGCATGAATCAGTTCGGGTGCGAGGCACGGTCGGGCATCTCGAATCAAACCTGTTGCATTTCACCTGCAGTTCGCTGAGCGAGCATCTGCGGACGATGGATCGCTACACAACGCTCGCGGCACAGGAAATCGTGGCCCGCGAGCGGAAAGTCACCCGGGCACTAATACTGCTCGACCCGCCCTGGACTTTTCTGCGGACCTATGTGTTTAAGCTGGGTTTTCTCGATGGCGTTGAAGGCCTAGCTGTTGCTTATATGGCAGCCTTCTACAATTTCGCGAAGTACTCGAAAGCACGGCTGATGGCGCCAGGCCGGGAGCCTTGAATCCCGAGGACCGAGTGCGCGTTCTGCACATCGACACCGGACGCGAGTTGCGCGGAGGCCAGCGGCAGGCACTCATGCTCATGCGTGGGCTGCGAGAGGCGGGGCATGCCTCAGAACTTCTGGCGCGGAGTGCGAGCCCGCTCTGGGAGGCGGCCGCGGCACTTGGCTTCGCTGTGTATCCGGCTACTTTGAAGAGTTTGTGGCGACGCTCGCGTGACGCGGATTTGGTACACGCGCATGATGCGCGTGCACACACGCTTGCTGCTCTAGCCTCACGCCAGCTCTTCGTGGTTTCGCGACGTGTCGCCTTCCCGCTGCAGGGCGGATCCCTTTCACGCTGGAAATATCGACGGGCGCAGTGCTACCTGGCGGTCTCTCAGTTTGTGCGGGCGGAAATGGAGCGTGGCGGAGTGCCCGCCGCCAAGATCACGGTGGTCTACGACGGAGTAGAAGTTCAGCCGCTCGCCGGCGGCATTGAGGAAACGTCCTTCCAGGCTGTGGCGATCAACTCGCACGACCCTCAAAAGGGCCGCCGCCTCATTCAGCAGGCAGCCGCCATCGCCAACGTTCCTGTCACGTTCTCAGCAGATCTCACGCGCGATTTGCCGCGTGCTTCCGTTTTTCTTTATATCACTGAGTCTGAGGGACTCGGTTCGGCAGCACTACTCGCCATGAGTCTCAAGGTTCCGGTGGTGGCGAGCCGGGTTGGCGGACTGCCTGAAGTGGTTGAGGATGGCGACTCGGGTTTCCTCGTCGCGAACGATCCGGCAGCGATTGCGGAATCGATTCTCCGGCTGAGAGCGGAGCCCGCACTCGCCCGCGCGTTAGGTCACAATGGCCGTTTGCGAGTCGAACAGAAGTTCACCATGCCACATATGGTTAAAAGTACTCTCAAGGCATACCGGCGTGTCTTACCTGCTTGACGTGCCAGTTCTTTTGTACGCGCTCACGTTCCTGTTTGGCCTTTTGGTCGGCAGCTTCCTGAACGTCTGCATCTACCGCGTACCGCGCGACATTTCGGTGATTGCGCCACGCTCGTTCTGTCCTGAGTGCGGCAAGCAACTGGGCTGGATCGACAACATACCGCTCGTCAGCTACGTGATCCGGCGCAGTCGGTGCCGCTACTGTTCGAAGCCGATCGCGTGGCGTTATCCGTTGGTTGAACTGACGACGGGTGGGTTGTTCGTATCGGTCGTTGTTCAACATGGACTCACTCTTTCATCGGCCAAGTGGATGATATTTGTCTCTCTCCTCACGGTACTTTTTTGGACCGATTTGGAAGAACGAATCCTGCCAAACGAAATGACGCTGGGAGGTAGTTTAATTGGTTTAGTTCTGGCTTTCTTTGTCGCTGTGCCCCGCGGCGTTGGCGGCTTGATTCTGCCGAACGCGGCGCAAGCCTGGCGATCGCTGCTAGACGCACTCCTAGCCGGGGCGTTTCTCTCCTTACCGATCTGGTTAATGGGACTGATTTGGAGCAAGATACGAAAACGTCAGGCGCTGGGCTTTGGCGATGTAAAGCTGCTGCTTATGCTGGGCGTTTTTCTTGGGCCGGCGGATGGCCTTTTCGCCGTCACGATCGGCGCCGTTGCTGGTGCTTTGGTCGGGATCGTTCTCATTATCTGGCAGAAAAAAGAGGCAGCGACTTACGAGTTGCCGTTCGGCAGCTTTCTATGTTTAGGTGCTCTCGCGGTTGTGCTTTGGACAGCGTCGGCGCACACACCTCTTGCTGTACCATAGAGCTTTACGTTATGAAGCAACTGCTTGAGTCGCTTTCTCCGGGCACCCGTGAGTGGCGAGTCGCGACGGAGCTTGATCCGAAACGCCTGCCGGTCCATATTGCCATTATCATGGACGGAAACGGACGCTGGGCGCGTCAGCGGAATTACCCTCGAATTTTGGGTCACAAGGCCGGTGTCAACCCGGTCAGAACCGCGGTTGAGACGGGAGCGCAACTCGGCCTTGAGGCATTGACCCTCTACGCGTTCTCAGTTGAGAATTGGAAACGGCCCCGGCACGAGATCGAAGGACTTTGGCGGTTACTGCGGGTCTATTTACGGCGCGAATTACCGAGCCTGATGCGCAACGACATTCAGCTCTTTGCGATCGGCCGGTTGGAATCGTTGCCCGCGCCGGTGCAGGCGGAGTTGCAGTCTGTGATGGACAAGACAGCTCAAAATCGTGGCATGCGCTTGAATCTCGCAATCAATTACGGGGGGCGGACCGAGCTGGTGGACGCCGTGAATGCAATGATCGAGAATGCCCGACACGAGGGGAACCTGGATTCACTCGAAGTGACAGAAGAGGCACTTTCGGCTCATTTGTACACGGCCGGTTTAAAGGATCCCGACCTGCTGATCCGGACCTCGGGCGAAATGCGCATCAGTAATTTTCTGCTCTGGCAGATTGCATATTCGGAGCTCTACGTGACCGAAACTCTGTGGCCGGATTTTACGCGGCTTGAACTGCTCGAGGCGATTGCGGCCTTCCAAAGTCGGGACCGGCGCTTCGGCGGCTTGACTAGAAGTCCCGGCCTGGTTCTGGAGAATGCGCTTCCCTATACGCTCGAAGAGGAAGAGCTGGAGCTTCCGATCGCCTAAGAATGCAAGCCGGGTTCCGGAAGGCAAGCTAGACTGCCCGATTCATGAAGCGATTCCTGACAGCTGTCGGGCTACTGGCGGTTGCGTTCTACTTGATCTTTTTTGCGTCTGCGCACGGATTCGTGGTAGCAGCGCTTGTGACAAGCTGGCTTTGTTATCGCGAATACGCGGTGCTCGTCATGGGTCACGATATTCCGAACCCCGGCTGGCTCGGCTTGCTTTGCGGCGCTTACATTTTGCTCGCCCCGCAACTCAGCCAGCTTGCTCCTTATCTGCTCCCGGGCATCACGCTGGCGGTCATCTCATGCTTCGTCTTTGCATTGCGGCTGCCGTCGCTGCGTGATATCCTGCCCTACGTCGCAAGCGCTCTTCTCGGTGCGATCTACACGTTCGCTCCCTGGCGCATCTCGATGGATCTGCGAAGAGAAAGCGTCCATCTACTCTTCTTCGCGCTGGCTCTAAATTGGGCCGGCGATTCAACCGCATACTATATCGGGCGGGCGTTCGGCAAACATCCGTTGGCCCCTATCGTCAGTCCTAAGAAGAGCTGGGAAGGCGCAGTTGCGTCTGTTTTGGGCTCAATTCTATTCGGACTAATTTATCTCGGACACTTTTTGCCACGCCTACCTTGGTGGGAGATAGCTTGCATGGCGTTTGCGGGCAACATCGCCGGCCAGTTTGGCGACTTGGCCGAATCGGCCATAAAAAGAGGCGCGGGAGTGAAAGACAGCGGCAATTTGCTGCCCGGGCATGGCGGCGTACTGGATCGTCTGGATAGCAGTTTGTTTGCGCTGCCTGTGGTTTGGATCATCTACCGGAGTGTTCTCCGGTGACTCTACAAGGGCGCTAAGCCATTGCGCAGCTTATGGCGTCTTGGTCCCGGAGGTCTTGCCGGAGCTTCCACCGCCGGTCCAGGTACCCGTCAGAGTTTGCTCGATGGCTTTCAACTCTATGTCGTAATCCTGGCCCTGATAGGGAGCCTTGAACCTCATGACGCCGTCTTTGTAGGTGAAGTCTCTGGCCGGCGCTTCACCTTCCTCGGTCGCGAGTGAAGCCAATAGCTTCCCGTCCGTTTCTTTCAGAATAAGTGTCCACTTTACCGGGTCGTCGTCGGTCTCAGATGTCATACTCCACTTCCCAACAAGCGCGCCCGCATCCTGCGCGAATACAGCAGCCGCGGCAATTAGCAACGCTAGGTAAAAACCCAGAACACGAACCATTTTGTAACCCATTTGCAGTTTCCTTTATTGGAGTGAGCTCGGTTTCACTGACTTACTACGGTCAGTGATCGCCGGCTCCATTCGCGTGATTCAAGAATTTAGCCAAGTAAGTTGTATCGAACTCGCCTGCCACAAAATCCTCATCGCAGAGTATCTTGTCATGGAGGGACACCGTCGTATGTATTCCTTCGATGACGAACATACTCAGGGCGCGGCGCATACGTACGATCGCTTCGTCCCGGTTCTTGCCGAAGGTAATCAGCTTCGCCACCAGCGAATCGTAATAGGGTGGGATGATGCCATCCGTGTAAGCTGCCGTATCTACTCTGACCCCGATACCGCCCGGCAGATTTAAGCCGGTGATGCGGCCGGGCGACGGGGCGAACGTCTGCGGATTTTCTGCATTGATCCGGCATTCGATCGCGTGTCCTTTGAAGGCAATAGGTGACGGAAGAATAGTCGACAGCTCCTCCCCGGAGGCGATACGGATCTGCGCTTTCACAAGATCCACACCGGTGACGAACTCCGTTACCGGATGCTCAACCTGAATGCGCGCATTGACTTCGATGAAATAGAGATTGCAATTCTCATCCATCAAAAATTCGACCGTTCCGGCGTTGGTATAGCCGACCGCTTTCATCGCAATCCGCAGCCGAGCCGAGATGTCCGTCCGGAGGTCAGGGGTGAGCGCAGGCGAGGGTGATTCTTCGATCAACTTTTGGTGACGGCGTTGGATGGAGCACTCGCGCTCGCCGAGGATTTCGACGTTGCCGTGCTCGTCGCCGAGTATTTGAAATTCGATGTGCCGGGGCGCTTCGATAAGCTTCTCCATGTAGACATCACCACAGGAGAACGCCGCCGCCGCTTCGTTTTGCGCCTGCGCGAGCAGATTTGCGAGATCCGCTTCAGATCGCACAATACGCATGCCGCGCCCGCCGCCACCAGCGGCTGCCTTCAGCATCACGGGATAGCCAATCGAAGAAGCGATTGCAAGCGCTTCTTCCGTGCTGTTTAAAATTCCCTTCGAACCGGGCAGGATCGGCACGCCGGCTTCTTCCATGATGCCGCGCGCTCGCTGCTTAAGACCCATATCCCGGATTACTTCCGGCCTTGGTCCAATGAACTTGATACCTGATAATTCGCACACTTCCGCGAAGTCGGCGTTTTCGCTCAAGAAGCCGTAGCCGGGATGAATGGCGTCGACATTGGTAATCTCGGCCGCACTCATCACGGAGGCGATATTTAGGTAACTCAGGCTGCTTTTCGCGGGCCCTATACAAATCGCTTCATCAGCGAAGCGCACATGCAAACTATGGCGGTCCGCTTCTGAGTAAACTGCTACGGTTTTGATGCCAAGGTCCTTACAAGCGCAGATGATCCGGAGTGCAATTTCACCCCGGTTTGCGATAAGGATTTTTCGGAACATTGTGGATCAGACAACTTTCTTATACGGGGCGTAAGGTGAACAGTGATTCGCCGTACTCGACCGGCCGACCATTCTCGACATGCTTTGCAACAACGATACCGGCGTGGTCGGCCTCGATCTCGTTCATCAGCTTCATGGATTCAATAATGCAGAGAACCTGCTTCGGCTCTACACGATCACCGAGCTTCACAAAGGCTGGTGAGCCGGGAGTAGGCGCGTCATAGTAAGTACCCACGATAGGCGACTTTACAAGGAACGTCGGTTCATCCTCTTTCGACGCCAACATCGGCGGCGGCTCCGGAGCGACGGAAGGCGGCGGAGTGATTTGCCCAATTGCGGGCGTTTGGGCGCCCGTTACAGCTATGGGCAGAACAGGAGACAAGGTGATCTCCTGGCTGGTAGCGGGCGATGTCCTGATCCGAACACGATTCTCGCCGAGCTGAACTTCCAGTTCGGCAATGCCCGTCTCGCGCACAACTTCGATCAACTTCTTGATTTCGTCTATGGTCATCTCTAGCTCGTGCCGCGGCGAACCCTGCCCAAGTTTACAGGACGACCAACTCTTTTCCGGTAGGTGTCAGGACCTCGCAACCTCGCGCGGTTACGACTATTGTGTCCTCTATGCGAATTCCGCCCAGCCCTTCCTGGTAGACTCCGGGCTCGACGGTAATCACCATGCCTGCGCGCAGCTTTATCCTCTCTTTCCGGCCCACTCGCGGCCGTTCATGAATCTCGAGACCCAGTCCGTGCCCCGTCGAGTGTACGAACAGCTTATCGAAACCGTAGCCGCGCAACACTGCGCGCACGGTCCGGTCGACATAGGCGCAAGAGACGCCCGGCTTGACTACATCGATTGCCGCAAGCTGGCTTTCGAGTACGGCCTTGTACATCCGGCGAATCTTCGGATCTAGTTTGCCCAGCGCATAAGTACGGGTCATATCGCTGGCGTAGCCAGCCACGCTCGCACCCATGTCAATTAATAGTAGTTGATCCCGCTGGATGGGATGGTTCGTCGGGTGCGCGTGGGGTAAAGCGCTCCGCTCGCTCGAGGCCACGATTGTTTCAAAAGCGGTTTTGTCTGCGCCAAGCAGCCGCATGCGGTACTCGATCTCGGCCGCGAGATCGACTTCCGTCATGGAAGGTTTAAATTGTTCGAGGGCCTGCTCCAATGCGATCGAGTTCAGACGCACCGATGCCGTGATCGTTCCGATCTCATCGCGTGATTTGATCATCCGGAGATCTTCCACCGCCGATGCGAACGGTTTTAAAATCACACCTTTCAACAAGCTCTTCAGCTGTGCGTAGTCATCGAAGCTGATACGGTTCTGTTCGAAGCCAATCGTCTTCCACTTCGATCGGTGGATCCACTTGGCAACCTCGGCCAGCAGCGGACCCTTGGCAATTTTGACGGCGCAATCGGATTGCAGCGGTGCCTGCGTGGCGTATCTCGGGTCAGTAAAGAGAGTTGTGTTGTGCGAAGAAATGAGCAGCGCCCCGTTGCTACCCGTGAACCCGCTCAGGTAATGAATATTCGGTAGCGCCGACGTCAGAAAGGCTGACACGCGCAATTCTTCCAACAAGGGCTGGAGCCGGTTCCGCCGTAGCGCATATTCCGAGTACCGGTCGGAATGCTGTTCGAAATTTGCCATTTAAGGCACTAGTAGCAACTTGCCCGCAGTTTGTCTCGATACCAGATCACGCTGCGCGTCGGCCGCCTCCGATAGCTTGTACTTGCAATGAATTCGCAGTCGGAGCCGTCCCTCCGAGATCCACTGAAACAGTTCGGAAGACCGCCAGGCTAATTCGGCTGGATCGCTGATGTAATTGGCGAGTGACGGTCTGGTTAAATACAGCGACCCTTTCTGGGCGAGAATCAATGGGTCTGTCGGTCCGATAGGTCCGCTCGACTGGCCAAAACTGGCCATCAATCCACGCGGTTTCAGACATTCTAAACTTTTTTCGAAGGTTGATTTGCCAACCGAATCATAGACCACATCGAGGCCGGCGTTGCCGGTGATTCGCTTCACCTCTGTAACGAAATCCTGCTCGGTGTAAATGATGACATGGTCGGCGCCGTGCTCGGTGACGAGCTTGGCTTTATCAGAGGTCGAGCAGGTTCCGATAACGGTCGCGCCGACAATCTTTGCAAGCTGAACGATCAGCAGTCCGGCGCCACCGGCAGCCGCATGCACCAGACAGGTTTGGCCGGCGCGCAGGCGGAAGGTGGAGCGAGTGAGGTAATGCCCAGTCATGCCTTGCAGCATGACGGCGGCGCCGTGGTCGAAGCTAACGTCGTCCGGGAGTTTAGCCAGAACCTGCTGCGGGACGGAGGCATATTCGGCGTAAGAGCCGCGCGCCATAGCATAGGCGACGCGCTCGCCAACAGCAAACTTCGTCACCCCTGGCCCTAGCGATACGACCGTGCCCGCGCCTTCACTACCAAGCCGCACCGGCTGCTCGGGAGCTTTGTATAGACCTTCGCGGTAGTAGATGTCAATAAAATTGACGCCAATCGATTCGAGCTTGACAAGGACTTCGCCCTCGCGAGGCTCGGGTTGCTCCCCGTCCAGGTACTTCAGGTTCTCAGGGCCGCCGACCGGATCGGCAACAACGAGTTTCATATCAAGCTGATTTTACGATGAGGGGCTGCGGGTCAGACCGCCCAACTAAAGTCGCCGGCATGAGCGCTGGCCGCGTCCTCTTTCTTTTCGAGGAGGCGCATGAGTTCAAGCCGAAGAGCGTCAACAAGCGCACGCCAGCTTGCGTCGATCACGTTATCCGAGATGCCGACGGTCGCCCAGCTCTGCCGGTTGTCACTCCACTCGACCAGCACGCGCACGCGCGACTCAGTACCGCCTTTGCCGCCGAGGACACGCACCTTGTAATCAGTCAGCCGCACATTTGTGATCGCGGGATAGATCGATGCGAGACATTGGCGGAGACATAGATCAAGCGCGTGCACTGGCCCGTGACCGGAGGCCGTTGAGGAGTGCACCGCGTCCCCCACTCTCAAGGTGACGCTAGCTGTGGTCACGGTCTCATCACTGCCGCCTCTTAGTTTCGTCGAGGCTTCATACTTGACCACGTCAAAAGGATGAAACTCCGGATGCGCAGCCTCCCGCACTAGCAGTTCGAACGTTCCCTCCGCCGACTCAAAGTCGTAGCCCTGGTGCTCCATCTGTTTCACACGCTGCAGCAGCTCGCGGCCAGAGACATCGTTCAGGCCGTCCTTCAGACCGAGTTGTTTGAGTTTGTAGGCGACATTACCTCTTCCAGACAGATCGCTCAGGAGGACGCGCTGACGATTGCCAACCAATTCCGGCTGCACGTGTTCGTAAGTAGCAGAATCCTTCATAACCGCGCTCACGTGTATGCCGCCTTTGTGGGCGAATGCACTCGGCCCGACATACGCCTGATCGCGCTGTAAAGAGAGATTGGCCATTTCGGCTACGAAGCGAGCAGCCTTCGTGAGGTTCTTTAAATTCTCGCGGCCGATGGTGGTGTGTCCCAATTTCAACTCCAGGTTCGCGATGATCGAACACAGGTTTGCATTGCCGCAGCGCTCCCCGTATCCGTTCATACAGCCTTGCACATGACTAGCGCCGGACTGGATGGCAGCCAATGTATTGGCGACAGCAACTTCGGCGTCGTTGTGGCAGTGAATGCCGATAACGCCATCAAAGCGGCTACGCACGACGGACACAATTTCGGCTAATCGGTCGGGAAGAGTTCCGCCGTTCGTATCACAGAGACAGAGAACGTCGGCGCCTGCGGTTTTCGCCGCTTCGAGAGTCTGAAGCGCGTAGCTTGGATTAGCTTGATAACCATCGAAGAAGTGCTCGGCATCATAGACGACCTCACGGCCATGGTGGATTAAATGGCGGACCGTGTCGGCGATGAGCTCCAGGTTCTCAGCTTCCGTGATGCCCAGCGCGCAGGCCACATGGAAATCCCATGATTTGCCGAAGATGGAAACGACCGGCGTGCCGGCCGCTAGCAGGCCAGCCACATTTGGATCATGCTCGACCCGATTCTTGGCGAAGCGAGTGGCGCCGAACGCCGTCAATTTGGCGTGCTGGAGCTTCAGGTCGCGGGCGCGCTCAAAAAATTCTTTATCGCGCGGGTTCGATCCGGGCCAACCGCCCTCGATGTAATCGATGCCCAACTCGTCCAGCTTCTCCGCGATGAGTAGTTTGTCGTCAACCGAGAAAGAAACGGACTCGCCTTGCGTGCCGTCTCGAAGCGTGGTGTCGAATGTGAAGACTCTCATAGATAGTTAGCAACCCAGCAAAAAAGTACTTGAAAAGCAAAAAGCCACCGACTGGTTACCCTGCCGGCGGCCTCGACGATCGAATTTTGTGCACGAGGTCTCAGGCGGGGCCGCTAATGGCCACGATAATCGAAAGTCCGCCTAGAAGAAGCTGAAACATCAAACCCGTGACCTCGATTATAGCTGATTTCGGCGTTCCGGCAGACGGCGTCGGCCACACTGTCCGGCGAGTTCGTTATTTGGGTCTAACGTTATCTGTCGCCGAGACGCCGAGCGCGGCGTTGAAGCGTGCGCTCAGTTGGTGGGCTTTCGCCGTGAACCCTTGCCGACGATATGCCTCGCTCAAGAGGTCGACGGCTTGTTGCAGCAGCGGGTCTAATGCGATGGCGTGCTCGAGGTGTTCGGTGGCCGCAGCGATCTGGCTCTGTGCGAATAGCGCGCTCGCCACGTTCACTTCGTAAGGCGCATAGTTCGGTCGGAGCGCAAGAGCCGCCGCGAAATTCTTTGCAGCTTCCTGCGGCTGTTTGGCGGTCAGTAAGACAGAGCCGAGTGAAGTAAGTGCGGCGGGATCGTTCTGCAGATTCATCTTGTTGAGCAGCTTGTAGCCACGGATGACCTGTTCGGAGTTGCTGTTTTCCAGCCCGAGAGCAACGAGGGCCAAGGCGAGATTGCGATCGCGGAACTGCGGGGCGGGCTGACGCCAGGCACGGAAGCTTTGCGGAGGTGCGTCGACGCTGGGCTCGCGTGCGATGCGGTGATCGGTGAACGCGGTGTGGCCGCCGTCTTTAGCAGGAAGGCGTGGCATGTGGCAGGCGACGCAATTACGATCGGGAGCGGCGTGTGCGGCCGTGAGCGTGGCAGCGTGGCAAGAGAGGCACCGCTCACGATAATACGCGGCCGGCTGAGCGGGCTCATCATGCGGGTTGTGGCAAGTTCCACACCAGAGCCTGCCGACGCTGCCGCGTGCACAAGCACTGAGCGCGAGTTGCTCGGAATGGCTGATCACTTTGAGGCCGCGCTCCAGCGAATCGGAGCCAAGAAAAACGGTGAAGACATCTTCGGTGCGCTCGCCCGGTGTGAAGTCGAGCGGAGTCTTGCCGGGATTCGGGATGCGTACATCACCCGCAAGATGACATTGCTCGCAGATACTGTCGCGAGGTGCGCCGGAGAGCTTGGCGGGATTGACGATTGAGCCCGGCAGAGGATTTTTGAGGTGCGCCGCAGCGGATCCATGACAGCGCTCACAGCTGATCGACAGGCCGGCGAGCGGTGGTGACCGATAGCTGTTGAGCGTATCAGGCAAAGGCAGTGGCTTATTGACGTGGCAGGCGAGGCACTCGACAGTTACGGGGCGTGTGAAATCCGGGCGGGAGGCCTGCTCGTAGCCGGGCGCCATGTCATAAGCTCGGCGATTTGTGTAGTAGGAGATCGGCGATTGAAAAAGATGGTTGCCGACTTGGAGAAGATAACCGACCGCGTGATTGCCGGAACCGATCGCGTACGCGACGGGAAGAGTGGCCAATATGCGCTCGCGTTCCCATGATTGCTGCGCGCCGTCTTGCAGGCGGCGGACCGAGAAGAGTGTGCGCGAGGCGGGGTGCTCAAATTTTCCATCCGGTTGCGAGCGGACGGGCGAGATGGAGTGCGCCATGGAAGAGCTTTCGAAGCCGGCAACTTCGTTGGGGTGACAGGAGGCACAGGTTTCGGCGTTGGATTGGCCGAGAAAGATGGTCAATAAGAGAGCCAGGCTCTTCGCCACGAAAATACGAGGATACAGCAAGCACGCGGGTTGCTCAGGAGACGGAGCATCGTGGAGTCCGCGCAGCAACCGGCAAGTGCTCCTGACCTGTCGTGTTCGCCTGTCTACTTGCGTTGACAGACGATGTGACCGGGAGAGGACTAACGGCCATCATCCTCCTGCTAGGCCGTTGTAGAGGTACTGCATCACGTTTGGCACTTCTCGTGCTTAATAGGTATGTAAACAGCACCTGCTTGTTGTCGGAGTTTTAACCGGATAGAGGCCTAAGGATGAGAAATCGGAGGATCATCCTTGGGCCCCGCCGGATCCAAGCGTGAGACGACCCGCCGGCATTTCGAAGCTCGGTATTTACCAGCTTGGCAGCTCCGGTCCGTTGTCCATTTCATTTGTACCCTCTCTGGTTCAAACATGTCGAGGACGTCGGCCATAGTGATGTTGCAATAGGGACTTCGATCAAGCTAAGTGTCCCGTTCGACCGAAAGTGGGACAAATAACCCGAGTTTTCGTTGTACTACCAGCTAGTCATGCTATATACTCCATCAAAGTAGTCATTGTTGACTAGGGGGTTGGTCTTAGGCATGAAGAACGCTTTGTTGGCGTTGGGGTTGTTGATCGCGGGCATGGCATCCGCACAGACGCTCAGTAGCATCAATGGAACGGTGACCGACTCGAGCGGCGCCGTAGTCGCGAATGCGAAAGTCTCCGTTAGGAACGATGCGACGCAGGTGGCGAAGACAGCCGAGACTAGTTCGGCGGGAAGTTACACCGTTACGGATTTGATTCCGGGCACTTACACCGTGACAGTGGATTCACCGGGCTTCCAGGGATCCGAGCACAAGGGCGTCGGAGTCGATGTCGGAAGAGCTTCCACCGTAGATGCGGTGCTGCAGCCGGGAAACACACAGCAGACGGTGACGGTTTCGGAGAGCGCCATTGCGCTCGACACAAGTGCGCCCTCGCTGAATACAACAATCGAGAACAAAGTGGTACAGGAGCTCCCGAACATTATCTCGGGGGGACGCGGACGGCAGATTGACTCCTTTATCTTTCTGGCGCCTGGCGTGACGGGCAGCACCTTCAGCCACCGCATCAACGGCGGTGTTGATTTCCAGAACGAGGTAGTGTTCAACGGGATCGCGATGGCGCAATCGGAGACGCAGGGGTATCAGACGATCTGGAATCCCCCGTTTGAACTGGTGAATTCGTTCAATGTTCTGCGCTCATCTTTCTCGGCGCAGTATGGGCTTGCGCAGGGGGTTGTGACGTATCAGACGGCATCAGGCACGAATGAGTTCCACGGTGATGCTTTCGAGATCATCCGCAACGACTTCTTTGACGCCCGCGGCGCCTACAACCCGACAGTGCCAATCGATAAAGAGAACAATTACGGCTTCACGATTGCGGGTCCGGTAATTCTGCCGAAACTGTATAACGGAAAGAACCGGACGTTTTTCCACTTGAGCATGGAGTGGTATCGGCAAAATCAAACTGCAACCGGATTCTTCTCAGCGCCAACAGCGGCCGAACTCAAAGGCGATTTCAGCGGACTGGTGGATTCGAACAACAAGCAGATTCCGATCTACAATCCAGCTGCGGGGCTGGCCGGAAGCTGCACAGCAGGGGGGAACACACCGGGCGCGCAATTTAAAGGGAATGTGATTCCACAACAATGCATCAGCCCGCTTACTCGTTCGCTGCTTGGCTACATCCCGCCCGCAACCTTGCCGGGTTTCGCAAACAACCTGGTGAACCAAGTCGGAGCAATCCCCTTTCGGCAAAATCCGTGGGGATTTACCATCGACCACAACATCACCGATAGGCAATCGATTCACTGGGCTGAGTGGCGCGACCGACAGACTTCTTATGGCGGATCAAACCTTGCCCCATCAAATCCGCTGGCTTTCTACACTTACTTTCCGGATCTCGGATCAGTATTCATTTTGAATTACTCGTATACGATCAATCCGCATCTGGTGATGACAGCGGGAGCGAGTTGGCTGGGCGAACTGAACTTCCAGATTCCAAAGCGCACTGGCCCCCAACCGGTCCTCTCAGCGGCTCCCGGTGCTCCGATCGTCTCCGGCATCAACTTCAGCGGCAATCTTTCGCCTGCTGGTTTTGGATCTTCGAACACGAACTCTATCAACCGTAAGTTGGGAACGGTAATCGACAACAACTATCTTTGGATCCGCGGCAAGAACACCTTCAATATGGGCTGGGAATTTCGAAGGACGTATCAGGACGATAACGAATGCCAGCAGTGCGCCGGCAACTTTAATTTCAGCAATAACCAGACAGCACTTGCGAGCGATCTGAGCAACACCGGAAATGCTTTTGCCAGTTTTCTTCTTGGCTCGGTGGATAGCGCGGACCGAATCGGCTCGCAGGAGCTGCGGCTTTTCAACACCGCTATTTCGAGTTACATCCAGGACGACATCAAGTTCACTCCCAAACTGACCGTTAACGTTGGCGTGCGCTGGGACATACTCGTGCCGTTCCAGGAGAAGAACAACAATATCGTCTACTTCGATTCGACCATTCCAAACCCTGGCGCGGGCGACCGTTTAGGTGCTGCAACTAAATTCGGCTACTGCATGGGTTGTGCAGGAAGAGAGCGCGCCGATATTCACTGGAAAAACTTCAGTCCGCGAGTCGGCTTCTCTTACCAGCTGAACAGCAAGACCGTTTTGCAAAGCGGATTTTCGGTGAATTTCCTGAATGGCGGCGCTTATGAATATGGCATCAGCAAGGTAGCTGTCAATTACGGAAATCTGCTGCTCGGATCCTTCTCGCGAAATTCCACAGGCTCGACTAATCCAGGCTTTGGATCGTGGGACAACACAATTCTTCCTCTGGCGGGCGCGACACCGTTTAGCCCGACCATCGGCAACAGCACGACGATCAACGGGTTCAATCCGGGATTTAACGGCATCACGCCATATGATGCGGTCTGGAATATAGGCGTGCAACGCGAACTGCCCGGAAATATGTTACTGACGGCAAATTACACGGGAAATCGCGCGAACCGGCTGCCATCGCAGTTGAATCCGGTTAACCAAGTCAACCCGACATATCTGGCTCAATACGGTAGCAACCTGGGTCAGCCTTTCAGTACAGAGGGGCCAAAGCTGGGAATACCGCTGCCCTACCCCAACTTCTTGAAGGACTTCCCGACCGGCACGGTGCTGCAGGCGCTGCGTCCGTATCCGCAGTATTCGGATATCTTTAACAACTTCGACATGACCGGTTCAGCGCTTTACAATGCGATGCAGCTGCAAGTGGAGAAGCGGTACACGAACGGCTTGAGCTTTTTAGTCTCCTACAACCTGTCGAAGATGATGTCGAACACAAGCTCCGGCTTCACTTCGTTCGCTTCGCGAGCGTTGAACAAGGACAACCAGAAATCGGAGTGGTCGATCGACAACAACGACCAGACGCACATCATCAAGTTTGCCGGGACCTATGAACTGCCGTTTGGAAAAGGCAGAACGTTCATGAACCGGGGTGGCGTGGCAAACGCGATCCTTGGTGGTTGGCAAGTGAGCCCGATTCTTTCGTATGCGAGCGGCACTCCGCTGCAGGTGAACGTGAAGGGCGATCCGCTGGGTAACGGCACCGGCAACAGGCCAAACCTGGTTCCCGGACAGAAGCTGCAGTTTAGCTACAACAATGTTTATAAAGGCCTGTCCGTATTGAATGCTTCGGCCTTTAGTGATCCGGGACCGTGGGCAATCGGGAACGAACCTCGTTATCTGAGCGGTATGCGATCCCCATTCCAGCTGAATGAGGATGTAGCGGTTGCGAAGTACTTCCCGCTCGGCGAACGAGTGAAATTAAAGCTCGAAATGGAGTACTTTAATATCTTCAATCGCGTCTTGTTTGGTTCGCCCGACACGAATCTTTACGATGCAAACTTCGGAAAGGTGATCAACAGTCAGGCGAATACGCCTCGCCAGGGGCAAGGGCACCTGGAAATCCGATTCTAAGTCGGATAGAAATACAAAGGGCGGGCGCGCGGTGACCATCACCGTGTGCCCGCCCTCTTTTCGTTTCAGCTAGCGTTTCTTGCGGACCAAGCGGCGGGCCTTACGGACCACCGCCGGGGCAACCGCGAAAGCTTCGTTGACCAACGCGGCTTGCTGATCGCTATGCACTTTGTGTGCACCCGCTGCCGGGCTGGCGGCAGTGGGACGACCGATGTAGCGGAGTTGACGGCCATGTCCGCCGTGGTGGATGATCGACTGCATCTGCTCTTCGACGAAGTACCAGGCACCCATGTTTTCAGGTTCTTCCTGGACCCAGAAAAGTTCGGCGGCCTCGGTGTAGCGTCGCAGGATATCGGTCAGGCGCTGCAGCGGAAATGGGTAGAGCTGCTCCACACGAATGATCGCAATGTCACTGCGGCCGAGTTCTTCACGCTTGTTGACCAGATCGTAATAGACCTTGCCCGAGCAGAGAAGAACGCGGCGGACTTGGCTGCCGACGTACTGCGGGTCACCGATGACTTCCTGGAAAGCGCCGCTGGTGAGTTCTTCGAGCCGCGAAGCCGCCTTTGAATAACGCAGCAGCGATTTCGGGGTGAAGACAACCAGCGGTTTGCGCAGGCCGCGCCGATCGGGACCGCAATGCATTTGCCGGCGCAGAAGGTGGAAGTACTGGGCGGGCGTTGTGCAGTTGGCGACCTGGAGGTTGTTTTCGGCACAGAGCTGGAGGAAGCGTTCAATGCGAGCGCTCGAGTGCTCGGGCCCCTGCCCTTCCATGCCGTGCGGAAGAAGGAGCACGAGGCCACTCGGCTGGTTCCATTTCGCTTCGGCGGAGACGACGAACTGGTCGATGATAATTTGCGCTCCGTTCGCGAAGTCGCCGAACTGGCCCTCCCACATGACGAGCGTGAGGGGATCGGCGACGCTGTAGCCGAACTCAAAGCCCATCACGGCGTATTCGCTGAGCAGGCTATCAACCGCTTCGAACTTGGCCTGTTTCGGGCTCAGATGTTTGAGCGGGCAATACGCTTCACCGGTTTCGTAGTCGCTGAACTCGAGATGGCGCTGCGTGAAGGTACCGCGTGTGACGTCTTCACCGCTCAGACGGACGGGCGTGCCTTCAAGGACAAGGCTCCCGAAAGCGAGAGTTTCGGCGAAACCCCAATCGATAGGCGCGCCGCGCAGAACTTCACGGCGGCGGTCAAGTAACGAGCGCAGCTTAGGATGCAGGTGGAAGTCTTCGGGAAGCGCGGTGCACTTTTCAACGACGCTGACGAGCGTATTGTGATCGGCCGCGGTCGAAGGACTAGGCTGCATCACCTCTTCAACGGGCACTTCGGCGAACTCTTCAATGGTGAATTCTTCGCGATGCTTCTTGGCTTCGTCGTAGGTCTGGTTCAGCCGGTTGCGGACTTGGGAACGCAGGCTTTCCACATACTCGCTGTCGACGAAACCTTCGCGAACAAGGCGCTCGGCATATTGGTTGAAGACACTCGGCGTGTTCTTGATCTTGCGATACATGACCGGCTGCGTGTAGCTCGGGTCATCTGCCTCGTTGTGTCCCTGGCGGCGATAGCCGATGAGGTCGAGGAAGACATCGCGTTTGAAACGCTGGCGGAAATCGTAGGCGAGCTGGGCTGCGCGCAGGCAGGCCTCCGGGTCGTCGGCATTGACGTGAAAAATAGGCGCCTGGACGGAGAGACCGATATCGGTGCAGTAGATGCTGCTGCGGCCATCCAGCGGATTCGTGGTGAAGCCGATCTGGTTATTGGTCACAACGTGAACCGTGCCGCCGGTGGTGAAGCCTTCGAGCTGTGACATCTGCAGCACTTCCGCCACCACACCCTGACCGATAAGCGCAGCATCGCCGTGGATGAGCAACGGTAAAATGCGCTCGCGTTTTTCGTCGCCTATACGGTCTTGCTTGGGTCGGACGAAGCCTTCGACAACGGGATCGACGGCTTCGAGATGGCTGGGATTGAAGGCGACCGAGACCAGGATTTCTTTACCGAGCGTCGAGCGATGAATGCCGCTCGCGCCGAGATGGTATTTGACGTCGCCGGAGCCTTGCACGCTATCGGGATCGGGCTCGCCTTCGAACTCGGAGAAGACCTGCGACATGGATTTGCCGACCACATTCGCAAGAACATTGAGACGCCCGCGATGCGCCATACCAATGACGGCCTCGTGTACGCTCTCGTTGGCAGCGCGTTCAAGCAATTCGTCCAGAGCGACGATGGTGCTCTCGAGGCCCTCAAGCCCGTATCGTTTCTGGCCGACGAAGCGGGTCTGCAAGAAGTGCTCGAACTCTTCGGCCTGGACCAGGCGACTAAGTATGCGGCGACGCACGGAATCGTCGAGTTTCCAGCCGTTCATGGTACTTTCCATGCGGTCCTGCAGCCACTGTTTTTGCTGCGGGTTCTGGATATGCATGTACTCGACACCGATCGAGCCGCAGTAGGTGGAGCGCAGCCGATCAAGAATCTCGCGCAGCGTTTCGAAAGGCTGCATGTAGGAGGCGATCGCACCGCTCGGGGCTTTTACATTCCCGGCGAGGAAGGGACGATCGAGATCCCAGATAGAGAGTCCGTAGCTGGCGGGATCAAGTTCCGGGTGATACGCGGGGTCGTTGCCGAGCGGATTGATGTTGGCAAGAAGGTGACCGCGGATGCGATAGGAATTGATGAGCTGGATGACAGCTGCTTCTTTCGCGACGTCGGCGTTCGCAGGAGCGCCGCCGAAGCGGCCTGGTGTGATCTGCTGGTCGGATTGCCAGCGCACCGGCATGTAGGGAATCTTGAGATCGCGGAACAGCTCTTCGTAGAACGGGTCTTCGCCGAGCAAAAGCTGGTGAAGTTTGGCGAGAAACGCACCGGATTCCGCGCCTTGAATAATGCGGTGATCGTAGGTGCAGGTAACGGTGAGAACTTTGCTGAGACCGAGGAGAGCCTTGGTCTCATCGCTGGCGGCGGCGAATTCAGCCGGGTAATCGATGGCCCCGGTCGCAATGATGGCGCCCTGTCCCGGCATGAGGCGCGGTATGGAGCCGAGCGTACCGACCGTGCCGGGATTGGTAAGCGAAATCGTAGTTCCTTCAAAATCGGAGACTTGCAGTTTGTTCGTGCGAGCGCGGGCCACGATGTCGTCGTAAGCGGCGACAAACTGCCCGAAGTTCATGGCGTCCGCGTTCTTGATATTCGGAACCTTGAGAGATCGCGTTCCATCCTTTGCCGCAACATCCACAGCGAGGCCGATGTTGACTTGAGAGTGCAGTACGCGGAAAGGCTCACCTCCGTTTTCGGCGAAGGCGTGGTTGAGCGAGGGATTGGTTTTGACGGACTTGACGATGGCCCAGGCGATGAGATGCGTGAAGCTGAGCTTGCCACGGCCCTGCGAGGTGCGCCGCTTGTTAATTATGTTGCGGTTCTCTTCCATCACGCGCACGGGGAGTTGGCGTTGCGAGGTGGCGACCGGAATGGACAAGCTGGCAGTCATGTTTTCGGCAATGCGGGCGGCGACACCACGCAAAGGCACGAGCTGCTCGTTCGAGCCGACGGCTTTGGCCTGTTTGGCAACGGCGGCGCCGGCGGACTGGGTCGACATAGCGGAAGTCGGTGTTGGCGCAGGCGACGGAACGGTGGCGGTGCGAGCCTCTTGCGGCAAAGGCGAAGGCGGAGCCGGATCCCCCCGGGGCGGCTCATAAGGCGAGGGATCGCGTTCCGGCAGCGCAGGCGGAGGCGGTTCACGTTCCGGCGGAACTTGAGAAGGAGGCTCGCGTTCCGGAGGGATCACGGTCGGCGGCTCCTCCCGTGGAACATTCGGACCGAAAGGCGTTTCGGCGATAGCCGGCTCCACGGCAGTGGCCGCAGCCGACGCTGCTAAGCCTCCATTCTGCGAGCTCACACCATTCTGTGAGGAATCTCCGAAGCGATTAGTCCAACTTGGATCGACACTCTGGCGATCGAACTGATATTGATGATAAAGTTCGTCTTCTAACCAGCTATTAATACCCAACGAGGGGTCATTTCCTTGCGGCATGTGGGTTTTGTTTACGGACAATTTTGGGGCGAGTCAACCGGCACGATATATGTGCGTTCGGGCCAGCGCTAAAGATTTCCGTAATCTTATTGTATCGGAGTAGCCACGTTCATACGGACAAGTTATGGGCTTGCCCTGAGGCATTCTCCATGAACCGGAGAAAGGCGTTGAGTTTCGGGGTCATGCTCAAGCGTGTAGGATAGATCGCGTAGAGTTCGATCGGGTCTGGAATCCACTGACTCAGCACAGGCACGAGTTGCTTTTTGGCTACCGCGTCCGTGGCCAACCAATTCGGCAGAATAGCGATGGCGACACCGTCAAGGCAGAGGCGCTGATAGACGACGGGATCGCCCACCGAGAAGCGAAAAGGGAGCGACGCGGCGCAACGGAAGCCTGCGCGAGAGTAACGGGCATGCGACGCGAAGGGTTTCGCGAGGTTGATCAGCCAGTCTGGAGACAGCGGCTTCCGCATTGTCGGCTTCTTCCATTGCACGTTGCGCACAAATGAGATAAATCTCGCCCGGTTCGGTCAGCCTAAGGCCGCGCGTCGTACGCTCGAAGAGGCGCGTACCCAATCGCTTCTCGAGATTCGCGATCGCTTTACTGACGGCAGCTTTTGAGATCTCGAGCGCAATTGCCGCGCGCGTGAAGCTCATCTCCTTAACAATGGCCGTAAAGATCTGCATCCCATTGAGGTCGCGCATTGTTTCTCTGATGAAACAATCAGTTTCGCTCTGGTGCGCAAGAAAGACCGGTCAGCAGCTTTACCTGCGGATGTGGAAATCGCAGAGGGTGATCTTCTTGATTCGGTCTCGGTCGAGAAAGCGCTTGAGGGGATCGACAAGCTTTATTTGTTTAACGCAGTGGTTCCCGACGAACTCACGGAGGACTCATCGCCTATGACCTAGCAAAGAAGCGAAGGCTCAAGCATGTGGTGTACCACTGTCTTTTCAAGGTGGAGCAATTAAAAGACGTGCCGCACTTTGCCGCGAAGCTCGCGATCGAGAATGCCATGCGTGAGTTTGCCGTACCGTATACACTCATCCGGCCGAATTGTTTTTTTCAGAACGATATAACACTGAAGGACGCGTTGACGAAAAGCGGTGTCTATCCAATGCCGCTTGGGGCTGAGGGCATCTCGGCGGTGGACGTTCGGGATATTGCGGAGGCGGCGGCCATTGCCTGACCGGGTGAGGGCCACGAAGGGCAGATCTATAACTTAGTTGGGCCCGAAGTACTGAGCGGCCCGGGAGCGGCTTCGATCTGGAGCGGCGTGCTGGGTAGAGGGATCCGTTACGGCGGAGACGACATGGACGCATTTGAGCAACAGATGCGGGAGCGAACTCCACAGTGGTCCGCCTTTGATATGCGAATGATGTTTCAGGGATACCTGGAGCACGGTTTCATCGCAGAGAGTAACGATATTACGAAAGTAACGAGGCTGCTGGGGCACGCGCCAAGACGGTACGAAGACTTTGCGCGCGAGACCGCCCAGATCTCGCAAGGAGCATAAATGAGCAGTGACATTCCGCCCGATAATCTTGAGCGCAACCTGAGGGTTGCGGATGTGAACTCGTCCAAACCGCCGCACATTGGATTGGTCGGCGATACTTACACGATTCTTCTGACGGCGAAGGACACAGACGGAAAGTATTGCCTGATCGACATGCATATTCCGCCGGGTGGCGGGCCTCCTCCGCACCGGCATGACTTTGAAGAGTCGTTCACGGTATTAGAAGGCGAGATCGAGGCGACGTTCCGTGGCGCAAAAACAGTGGTCCGCGCCGGGCAAACGATCGCCGTCCCCGCCAATGCACCGCACCAGTTCCGGAACAATTCTGGCCAGGCGGCGCGGCTTTTGTGCATCTGCTCGCCGGCCGGACAAGAGGAACTCTTCCTTGAAGTCGGTGTTCCAGTTGCCGGCCGGACAACACTGCCTCCCGTACTGGACGGAGCCGCACAAGCAGCGATGGAAGCGAAGGTGAAAGGACTTGCGCCCAAGTATCGAACCGAGTTATTGAAATAGGCTTGAAATCGGGAGCGAGTCCTCGTAAGCGCGATTACTGCTTTCGGGTCTTTGCTGCATTTCGCTCTTTGAACTTGCGGCGTGCCCGGGCGATCTCATCGTGGTGCGCTTCAGCCCACATCCAAACACCGCAGAAAGCTGCGCCCAGGCTTCCTCCAAGGTGAGTTAGGCCGTATTCCACACGTGGCGGAACGACCGGATAGACGGTGCGCTTTACCAGACCATCGCTCTCCATTTGGCGCACCGTCTTGGTCAGCATCTTTTGACTGATGCCGCCGATCAACTTTCCCAGCCGAGTAAAGCGGATTGTTCCGTGCTCTTCGAGGACTTCCAGAATAAGCATTGTCCACTTATCGGCCACACGCTCGATGATCTCCCGGACAAGGATATCTAGTTCGGGATCGGTCTGCTTCGGCGGCGTAGTGCGAAGGAGTGCTCGACGCATCTTATCGACTCCTCGGCCGTATTGTGGTGGTGCCGCCTTCATATCCCGAGTCACTCTCCTCTGAGTAAGTATAGATCTTTTGGGTGCCTACTTCCCAGAAGAGAGTAATAGCAGCATAATACAAGCAGGAAACAGAAGTGACAACTACCGGCAATACGATCCTGATAACGGGCGGCGGCTCCGGCATTGGCCGCGGACTCGCGGAAGCCTTCCACAAACTGGGCAACCAAGTGCTGATTGCAGGCCGCGCCAACAAGAGTCTGGACGAGGCGACCCGTGCATTTCCCGGCATGAAGTCATACAACGTCGACCTGACGCAGGCTGAGAGCATTAAGGCGTTTGCAACCCAAGTGATCGCGGATTTTCCTGCGCTGAATGCCGTAATCCATTCCGCCGGCGTGATGATCCCTGAAGATCTGCTTAACGGCAAGAACTCTCAGGCCGCAGATTTGACAGTGAGTACGAATTTGCTGGCGCCGATGCGCTTGACGGAGGAACTGCTGCCGACGCTACGGAAACAGCGGCAAGCGACCATCTTGACCATCAGTTCCGGACTGGCGTTCTTACCCATGGGCATGACGCCCACTTATTGCGCAACCAAGGCAGGCATTCACTCTTACACCCAGTCGCTTAGATATCAATTGAAAGGCACGGCAGTACAGGTGATCGAGCTCGTTCCGCCTTATGTGGCGACAACCCTCATGGGCGAGGCCCAAGCAAGTGATCCGAGTGCAATGCCTCTCCCTGAGTACATTGCAGAGACGATGGAGCTCCTGAAAACACAGCCGAACGCGCCTGAGATCCTAGTCAGGCGAGTTTACCCGCTGCGTTTCGCTGCCCAAGAAAGTCATGAAAAGTATGAGCAGTTTTTCCGGCAGTTCAACGATGCCGCAACGAACCGGGCGCAGGCACACGGGCAGTAATCGAGACTTTGGCGCACTCGCGCCGCAGTTGGGAGCAGCACAATGGCGATGTGCGTGCCAACTTGACCGGGGAACTCGCCGCACCGACAAAGTGTTCGGGTGAATGTCGATTGGCGCCCTGGCTGCAAGTTGGCTTGAAATTCGTGTCAAAACCGGAAAGGATCGGGGCAATGCTGTCGATATCGCTTAAGTCTTCCTGCCTGCCTTCGATTCCCGATGGCAACTTCGCCATATTGCGGGCCACGGCCATCACCTTGCGCCCCGTGCAACAAGCTCTTTTAAACGCAGCCTCCCGAGTTGCCAGTGGTGCCGTAGGGGATGACTTTCGTCGATTGTTTCCTGCTTTCTCCTCGAACTAGTCTGCTTTTCATGATGCTGTGAGCGGTTGAAGGAAGCAGCAATTTAAAGCCTAGAAATGAGAGAATAGACACATCGAGGTTAGTGGCTGCATGTCATTCGGCAAAGTACGCCGAGTTCTAGCGACCGGTCTGTTTGCAGTGTGCTCTTTCGCATTGCTGCGCACGCTATCAGCCCAATCCGAAACAGCGCCTGCGAGTAAGAACGAGCGTGACGACTATTCCGAGAAAGTCCGGGCGATCTACAATTTCCGCTTCGGCAAAGATCAGATTGCGGCGCCTGGAAATGCGCAATTGGAGGGCGCCGGATTCATACGGCCCGGAGCTTTTCCCACCGCCGCATACTGCGCTCATTGCCACCAGGAAGCTTACAGCGAATGGCGTCAATCGCTTCATTCAAATTCCTTCCGAACGCCCTTCTACCGGGCGAGCGTGAACATTCTGGCTCGGACGAAAGGCATCGAGTTTACTCGCCATTGCGATAGTTGCCACAATCCGATCGGCGTGTTGACTGGCGCGCTGAATCAGAACTCAAATGTCGATCGCAGATTCGATCAAGATGGCTTGACTTGCACAACCTGCCATTCGGTCCAAAGCCTGCAATCGACTTTGGGCAACGGAAGTTTTGTGATGGGCATCCCGGCGGTGATGGTCGACGAGAACGGGAAACGGATCCCGGGTGAAGTGCCTTATGAAGATATAATCCGGCATCCCGATCGGCACTCGAAAGCTGTCATGAAAGATCTTTACCGAGGCCCGGAGTTTTGTGCGGCCTGTCATAAGGCGAATCTGCCTCATACGCTAAATGAGTACAAGTGGATCCGCGCCTTCACGTCTTACGATGAGTGGCAGAACTCCAAATTCTCCAAACAAAATCCCTTGACTTTTTATTCTGCCGACTTCAAGACTTGCCAAAGCTGCCATATGCCGCGTGCAGCCGCTACGCGGCTCGATTACGGCGCCAAGAACGGAACAATCGCTTCACACAATTGGCCGGCCGGCAACACGGCGGTTCCTTTTTATTACGGATTCGATGAGCAACTTCAGAAGACAATTGCTTTTCTGAAATCGGGCAATTATCTAAACGTGGACCTGTTCGGCATAAAACAGGAGGGCCGGGAGGGCATGGTCGGCCCGCTGGGAAGTGTGCCGCTCACGCTTAAACCTGATGAGCAGGTTCAGATGATGGTTGTTATCCAGAACAAGAACATCGGGCACTCGCTGGTACCGGAAGTGCGCGACCTATATGAGACGCGCGTTGAGTTCTTGGTGACGGACGCGAGCGGCAAGGAAATTTACCACAGCGGTTACGTGCAGCCCGACGGCAGTATCGACCAAAGCGCACATAGTTTCACCAATCGCCCTGTCAATATGGAAGGCGAGTTCGTCGATAATCATAAAGTCTGGACAATTCATTCGATGGCCTATGACAATACGATCCAAGCGGGCCGCTCGGCGCTGATTCGATACGACTTTCACATACCGGCGAATGCTAAGGGTCCGCTCACAGCGACCGCGCGAGTGAATTACCGCCACTTCCGGCAGAGCTATCTGAACAATGTTTTCGGCGAGGACCACCCGTCGTACCCGATCATCGAGCTTGCGTCGCGCTCTCGCACGCTGAATTTAGGCGTGAATCCGGCGAGCGCACCGCTGCCGCAGGACAACCCGGACTGGATGCGCTGGAACAATCTTGGGATCGCGTATCTGGATCAGCTGCAGTATGCCGATGCCATTCAAGCCTTTGGCGAAGTTGTAAAGCTTCGGCCTGACTACGCGGACGGGCACATCAATATCGGGCTGACTTACATTGAATGGGAGAAGTATGCGGCTGCTCGGGCCAGTCTCGAAAAAGCTTTGACACTGAGCCCCAACAATGCACGGGCCGATTACTATCTGGCGCTGGTTGAGCGGCGATCCGGCAACCCGGAAGCCGAAGTGGCTGATCTGCAAAAAGTGGTTGAGCAATACCCGCAATCGCGCGATGCGCGCCGGGAGCTCGGTATTTCTTATTACCAGCAACATAAGTACGACAAAGCCATCGAGCAGTTTCAAACGCTGCAATCGATCGATCCCGATGACGTGGCGGCGCATTACAATCTCTCGATCTTATACAGACGGGTCGGGCAGAAAGAAAAAGCGGCGGAGCAGGCTGCGCTATTTGCGACCAAACAGATTGACCCGGGCGCGCCTACGTATTCGCTCGACTTTCTGCGCAAGCATCCTGAGATCTCGACCGAGAGCGTCCCCTGGCACATGCATAAGAATGTAGCTTCAGGCGCGGCAGGCGGCCCAGGACAGCCATAACACTCTGTTAAAAAGTATGTCGGCGAATCATCGACGCGATTTTCTTCGCTCGCTCAGTCGCACCGCGCTGGTGCTGCCGTTTGAGGGCATTCTGGCCGCGGCGGGCTTTCGAGCTCAACAGGTCCAATTGCCTGGGCCGATTGAGCGGACTTACGACGCGAAGGCGCGACCTGCTCCGAAAGGTCCGAAATCGCCGGTCGAAGGAACTCCTCTTGGCGTGAGTTTTGTGGACGTGGTCAAAGAGTCTGGCTTGAACGTTAAGACCATCTACGGCGGCGAGCACAAGAACAAGTTTTTGCTCGAGACGACCGGTTGCGGGCTAGCCTTCTACGATTACGACAATGACAACTGGCTCGACATTTTCCTTGTGAATGGCTGGCGGCTGGAAGGGTTTCCGAGTGGCGAGAAGCCGCACTGCCATCTCTTCAAAAACAATCGCGACGGCACCTTTACCGATGTGACGAAGGGTTCGGGCCTCGAGAACCGCACGGGTTGGGGTCAGGCCTGCTGCGTTGGCGATTACAACAATGATGGCAACGAGGATCTGTTCGTCACTTATTACGGACGGAACGCTCTTTATCGCAACAACGGGAACGGGACGTTCACGGACGTAACAGAGCAAGCAAAACTGATACAGCCCGGTTCTAAAACGCGCTGGAATACAGGATGCACGTTTATCGACTATGATCGCAACGGCCACCTTGATCTGTTCGTGGCAAATTACGTCGACTTTGATTTAAAAACAGCGCCGCCCCCGGAAGCAGGTCCTTGCACTTACAAAGGTCTTCTTGTTGCGTGCGGGCCACCGGGGCTACCCGGTGGTAAAAACATTCTGTATCACAACAATGGTGATGGCACGTTCTCCGACGTCAGTGAGAAAGCCGGTATATGGAACACCCGCGGCACATATGGTTTGAGCGTGGCCGCTTCCGACTTAGACAATGACGGCTGGCCCGACATTTACGTCGCGAACGACTCCAGTACAGCAACGCTTTATCAGAATCAGAAGGACGGCACGTTCAAGGACATCGCGATTGAGTCGGGCGCTGCGCTGTCGCCGGAAGGGAAGCCGCAGGCAGGCATGGGTGTTTCGATCGGTGACTACAATCGCGACGGGACTTTTGACATAGCGAAGACTAACTTTGCAGGCGATACGGATTCGCTTTACACCAATCTGGGCGATGGATCGTTCGAAGATCGCACGTATCCAAGCGGCCTTGGGGTGAACACTCGACTGCTCGGCTGGGGCGTGGGTTTCTTCGACATGGATAACGACGGCTGGCTGGACATATTGATGTCCAACGGGCACGTCTACCCGGAAGTGGACAAATCGAATGCGGATCTGAAGTACGCCGAGCACAAGTATCTTTATCGGAACTTGCAGAATGGGCGCTTTGAAGAAGTAACGGAGAAGGGCGGCCCGGGCATACTCGAGAGCGCACCCGCGCGCGGCTGCGCGTTCGGCGATTGGGACAACGATGGCGATATCGATGTGGCGGTGAACTGTGTGAACGCCCTCCCGCAGATGCTGCGTTGCGATTCCACACTAAAGCGGAACTGGATCAAGATCAAGCTGGTCGGAACCAAAGCGAACCGCTCGGGTATTGGTACGCGCGTAAGCGTTACTGCCAAAACGAAGCCGGGGGAGGCAAAGCCGCTGACTCAGTTGGATGAATTGCGCAGCGGTGGAAGTTATTTCTCGCAAAACGATATGCGGATGCACTTCGGCCTCGAGCAGGCGACGAAAGTGGATTTGGTTGAGCTGCGCTGGCTAAGTGGGCAGGTAGATCAGCTGAAGGATCTGGAAGTCAATCGACTCTATGTCATTCAGGAAGGCGGAAAGATCCTGAAGGCGGAAGAGCTAAGACCGGCTTCGAAATTATCGTGATTCGATTGTGGGCGCTTGTTTTCGTGACTCTGTATGCGTTAAGCTGCCACGCTGAAGAAGCCTGCCCCTGGCTCAACTCCGCAACTGCTAGTGGAGTTCTAGGCGGGGCCGTTACATCGGTAGTTACTCACGAAAGCAAGAACAAAGACGACGCGACTTGCGAGTACACCAGTAAGACTGGGGCTTTCACTGAAGCCTTGCGTATCACGGTCAATACGATGGCGAACAGACAGCGCGACTTTGCGCGGTATATAAGTCAGTGTGGGCCTTCGTCGACATCGATGCGAGCTATCGGGAATGAGGCTGTGGCATGTACCTATCGCAAGAATGATGGCGAACAGGGAGAGCAGATTATCAGCCGCGTGCGTGATCGTGCATTTTGGGTCAGAGTCACCACCAACAGCACGCTGGCAATGCACGAAAGCTTGCGAGAGCAGGCCCGCAACGTGGCAGAACAAGTTGCCGGGTTTCTGTTTTAGTTTTGGATGTTACTTGAGGCACGAGCGGCCCCCTGTCGAAGAGATCTTTCTTTTGAGCTAGCCTCACGGGCGCGCAGCTCCGCTGCTTTATCAAACGCCTGCTTTGCACTCGCCGTGTCGCCTTTGCGCCGCAGGAGCAAGCCCAGAGTATTGAATGCACCTGCATCGGTCGGATCAAGTGCGACCGACTTCCGCAGGGCATCTATAGCGCCATCCACGTCGTTTTGCTGCTTAAGCAGCATGCCCAATTCAAACCAGGCGTCACCATAAGTCGCACGTTGTTTCACTGAGCCCCGAAATTGCTCAATTGCTTTGTCCACCTCTCCGGCATCTACGTAAACCAGGCCGAGAAGATAGTGGCCTTCGGGAAATGTAGGATCGATCCTGACCGCTTCCTCGAGTTCCGTCTGAGCATCCTTTAAGTCATCTGTTTGTTTGTAGGCTACACCCAAGTCGTAATGCGCGTCGAGCGCTTCCGGATGACTTCGCGTGACTTGAGAAAGTATCTTAATGGCTTCTTTGTATTTACCTGCACCTATATAGGCGTAGCCGACGTTAACCTGCACGTGATAGTTACTCGGATCTCTCGCCAAAATCTTCTGGTATTCCAACAGTCCGGAGGCGGGGTCGCCTCCTTTCACGAGTGCTGTGGCGTAGCTATTCCGCATCGAGTTGTTGCCGGGATCGAGCAGGAGAGCTTGCCGGTAGGCGTTGCGGGCTTCAGCGAACCGCTGCTGGTTCTGGCATGCATTGCCAAGCGACTCCCAAATT
Organism: Terriglobia bacterium; assembly: GCA_963737005.1. Classification (GTDB taxonomy): domain Bacteria; phylum Acidobacteriota; class Terriglobia; order Bryobacterales; family Bryobacteraceae; genus Bog-105. The sequence goes on from CAVTRD010000003.1 coordinate 438,991, forward strand.
GCAGGCTTATTGGGCGAAAGCCTAGCGGCTTTGGTCAGTTCGGGGATGGCTTCGTTGTTGCGACCGATCTCCCCGTAGGCAGATCCCAATCGAAATCGGTAGTCAGCTTCGTTCGGGGCGAGGTTTACAGCCGTCCTCAAGGCCTCGAGCGCCTTTTCGTGCTGCTGTTCGAGCCAGCGAGCTACACCGAGGTGATACCAGGCTTGCGCCATTTTCGGATCGAGCTTCGTCGCTTGCTGAAAATAAGGAATTGCTTCGCCTGCGCGGTGGGTAGCGGCCAGAATGAAACCTATCTGGTCCTGGTAGACGGCCGACGTGGGCACCAGTTCCGAAAGTTTTTCATAGGCGGCGAGGGCGCCGTTTGCATCGTGAGCAGAGAGCGCCTGGCGTGCCGTACTCTCCAGCGCCGGAATATTTTGGGTTGATTGAGCCGCGACCGGGATGAACGAGGAAAGAACGCAAACGAACGTGAACGGGACCCGCGACACGCTTCATTATAGGGCCCGGGATGACCCGAGAAGAGTAGGGCCAAACTCAACCTTCAGGGTGAGCGCGACGGCCCGCGCTTCACATTTGGTAACACGAGCCGTCATAGGATGAGGATTCACTACACAACGACTTAGAGATCGTTTCCGTAGATTTCCGTGGAGGGGAGAGGAGTTAAGGAACCGAACAGTCCGTGCGTTTCGCCTGCCGGTCCGGCTCCGAAGTACAGGCTGTTGAAGGGGCCCGTTGCCGGCGTACTGCTTCCGAAAGAAATTCCCCAAAGGCCGTCGATGCTGATATTGTGACCTCTGGCATCCTGCAAGCTGCCAATGTATCGGCCTGTTGTGACGTTATAGGCGGCTATCTCGCCACTGCCAAATTGGCCGATGAGCAAGGCATGGCTAAACGCACCGAAATCGCTTGAGGCAAGCGCTATACCCCAGGGCGCGTTCAGGAAACTGCCGGGTTGAAAGACGCGAATCAATCTGCCCTCCGGAGTAAATGCCGCGACAAAGCCAAGGCCAGGACCGCTCACGCTGTCGTGTTTGGCCGCGTCTGGCTGGGCATACGTCACATAAAGCGCTCCTCCGATGTTCTGAATGTTGTAGGGGACGAGCGCCTTGCTCGCAAGTTGATCGCGGTCGGCCTGTGGAACTGCATCCCAAGGACCGGGGCCATCTCGAAAGCGATCTTCATCATCAGCAAGTGAGAGCGCGTGAGAAGCAAGTCTGATGCGGTTGAAATGAGCATCATAGACTTCGATTTCGCCGGAGTGGAAGTTCGTAACGTAGAGTTGTCGCCGGCCATTCACCTTGGCAGCCGCGATCCCCTTATAAACGGCGCGATTCTGTTTGACTTTGACAATCGCATTATGAAGATCCACCGCGCCATTCCAACCCGAAATCGTTCCATCTTCCGTGGCAAAGATAAACGCAGCCGGGTTACCCGGCGTTAATTCAAATGCGGGCGTACCGTTGAAGATCACACCTGTGGGGGATCCTGTGTTCCCATTTTTCGCGGCAGGGATGGTAACGACGAGCGGCGTGATCTTGCCGGATCCGTCATAGAGCGTCGATTTGCCGGACGCGTTGTCGGAGACCCACCAGTCCTGCGCGGAGCTGCGTGCGAGACCCCAAGCGTTAATCAGGTTTGGGTCGGTTTGAGCGGCAGGGACGAAGCCATCTGAAACCAGATTGTTCTGCTGATACTGCTGGCCGAAAGATTGTGTTGTGCCGAGGGCGACCGCGGCTAGAACGAAACATGATCTGGCCCCGAGTGATTTTGAAAGCATGTTCAAACTCCTTGAATGAATGGCTGCTTGTTCGACGACGTCTCCGAACAAGCAAGTTGTTGCTGCAGTCTATGGTGAGAATAAGTGGTTGCGAGAGCGGAATCAAGTGTCGAAGCTAGTCCTGGAAGCGTATTTACAAGGTCTTTACAGGCCGCTCACAATCGGACAGTTTGACGATCGACTTAACTTACAAGTCGGATAACTTTTGCACATAGTCGGGGCCCTTCGTGCGCGACCCAGTTACATCTCTCTTACCCAATCCGTACACTTTAATCGGCGAGGCGGAGTCAGAGAGCGGGAAACTGCAGGACGAAATGGCTGCCTTGTGAACCGTTGAATTCGGCCCATAAGTCTCCTCCGTTCGCGACGACAGTTTGTTTGGACAGAGCTAAGCCTAGACCCAATCCCTCGGTACGCCCCTTTGTGGCAAACGGCTGGAAGAGAATGGGGCGGAGTTCGGGATCGATGCCGGGACCGGTGTCTTCGACATGTAGTTTGACGACACCATCGACCCCTTGTGCGTAGACGTAGATTCTGCCGCCACCGCGCATCGCATCAATCGAGTTCTCAAGCAGGTTGTGGAAGACGCGTTCCATGGGCGGGCGGTCTAGTTTCAACTGGAGACCCGCGGGAATACTCGTCTCGAATACAATGCCTTCGGCTTCGGCGCGCTGCTCCAAAGAACTCCAAGCTGTGAGTACGAGATCGCTTACGATACACGGCTCCGCTTCCTGTGTTTTGTTGCGGGCGGCGGAGAGCAGATCGCCCAGAATTTCCATCATGCCGCGGGATGCCTGATACATGTTGCGAGCTAGCCGTTTGACTTGCTGGGAAGGGAGGTCGTTATCGATGAGCATCTCGGCGCCTGCGTAGAGGGAGGCAAGCGGATTGCGCAAGTCATGAACGACGAAGGTAGCGAGACGGGCAACGGCGGTGAGCCGCTCTTGTTGGATCAGTTCCGCTCGGGCGCTTTCAAGCGAAGCGCACATGATGTTAAAGCTTTCAGCGAGACGCCCGAGTTCGTCTTGTCGAGCAATGCTGACGCGGGCTCCGTAGTTACCACGCGCAATCTCAGAAGCGGCTTTGTCGAGCACCGCGACTGGCTGCATGGTTCTACGTACAAGCCCATAGGTGGCCACGATAGCGGCCAGCAAACCAAATAACCAAAAGAGAGTGATCCGGTTCCGCAGCAGTTGAATCGAGTGTTGGGAAGTGGCGAGCGAGCGTACAATACAAAGCTCACCCTCTTCGCCGGGAGCGAGTCCGGGCAAAAGATGATCAAGGCCGAGGTACGCAATGCTGCCAGCATTGAGACGAGTTGCACCACGGCCGGTGCGGCTGAGCGAACACTCGGTCCCCAACTGCAGCATAGTTTGTTTGTCGGCGAGCGTAGAGGCGACGGGCTGTCCTTCGAATTTGAAAATAAGATCACTTCCGCCCGAAGCCAGCCGCAAAGATCGCAGGAAAGCGCGATCCAGTTCGAAGCCTGTGACTAGTACGTTCAGCAGCGCCGTTCCCCTTGTTGCGTCCACATAGACCGGTGTTGTGACGACTTGAAAGAGCCGTCCCGATTCCTGCAGAAATCCGCTGCGCTGCGCTGAGATGCGATTCTCGCCTTTTAGAAACCGAAGTGTTTCATCATTGTGGAAAGGTGAAGTATCGCTGAGGTTTGCGATGACTTTGCCGTTGCCATCAGTAACGGTGAAGAGAGCATTGGCGGCGGAGAGATTGCTCCACAGTTCACCGGCGCTGTCCTTGATGGTGGCCCGGTCGTTGGTCATGAAAGCGGCACGGACGTCGGCGGTGCGGCTGATTACCCGGCTGATCGCGATGAGATTGTTCGTGTGCTCGCGCCAGAGCGCTTCATAAGCACGGAAGCTCGAGAGCACTTCGCTCTCAGCTGTAGCAGTGGCCTGTTCCGAAATGGTTTTTTCCAGAAAGTAACCGGTGCAGGCAAAGATGCCGGTCAGGATAACCGAAATCAGCAGTAACAGCTTTAGAACAATCGATCGCCGCGGATGGATCATGGCCGTCGTGCCATCACTGTCGTGCTCCCGGGTAGGTTGCAGGATCGGGGTTACTGCTATACGCCTTGCCGAACTTATTCAAGTGGGGCAGCGGCAGGTAGCCGCTCTCGGAAATCTCGACTGTGCCGATCTCCTGTATGGGAGAGCGTACATCGATAACGCGCGTAAGAGAAGCGAGCGTTTGTTCAGTCGCACGCTCTTGATAGAACTTCAGGCGATAGCTGCCCGCGGGGACATCGTCAATTTCGTAACTACCGTCGTTACGCGAGACGGCATATAAGGGAGAGCGCAAAACCACGATGATGGCGCTCATTGACGAGTGGATATTGCAGAAAACCCGAACGATGCCTTCACGCTTGAAAGTAACACTGCGGGTTGTGCCCGGCGGATAGAGACCCACGTCGAAGATCTGGCCGTTGTAGTTCGAGAAAGCATTGTGGAAGATGGGATCGAAGTTCGGAAACTCGACGCTCGTTCCGATAGGGATCGCAAGGATATGCGGATGGAACGTTTTATTCTTTTGCACGATGCGCGATTTCTCTGCAATTTGATGAAGAGCAGCAGATGCACCGGCAAGAGGCTCGAGCCAGACGACCGTTCCGGACAAGTCGATTGGACCATTCCGCTCTGCTCTCGCCTGGGTCAGTACCACCGTTCCTTTTACGCAGGCCGCGTTACATGCGGCGGCAAGAAGGCTAAAACAGATAACCAAGCGCAAGATCATAGTGATTGTTGAGACGGTTGCCTGAGCCCAGGTAGGTAGTGCGGTTTTGACCAAATTCAAAGGCTGCGATCACGTTTGGTGCGAGCAGATACATTGCGTTACCCGCGTAGTACTGATTTTTCCCAATCTGCCCGGATTGTAGATCGATGTCCTTGTTATCCTGCTGCCCTCCGTAGAGATTGAACGAGAGCTTCTGAGTGGCGAGATAGCGTAGCTGCAGCCAGCCGCCGAGGCCGTGCACGGGAATCACAACATTTTGAGGCGTTATGTTGAAACTGCCGAGCGCTCCGAGATTGCCGAAGTTCTTCCCCTTGAAAAATAGGCCTGTAATCTCAAATTTCGAGGCAGGTTTGATTAACCAATCGAAGCCATAAAGACGTGACGGCAGAGAGACACCATTCACGTGGCTAGTGCTCGTGTGGAGAACGGGTGCGATCTCGATCGAGCGAGTCTCGCCCCACTTCTGCTTGATACTGAGCCGTGCTTCAAATGCAGGTCTGGAATGTTCGATGCGGGCTGGTGTCGTAATCTCTTCGATGGCTTCGCTATTTGTTTCGGCGGTCTGGAAAACACCCCCTTCTGCCTTCAATTCCGTGTTTGCGGCTAAACTCAACCGCTGTTCAACGCGAGCCTGTGGTTGCCAGAGCCAAGGATTACCGGCACCCGTCAGGGGTGAGACACCCACCTGGGCTAGTGAATTAGGCTCACGCCGGGAAACGATCGGCTTATCCTGTCCCACGGCAAAGGTCGTGTTCGGCCAGGCGATCTGAACCGTAGCGACGCGAAGCCGAAGAAGGTGGTCGAGCGAATAAGAGGACCCGCCGAAAAAATCCATGTAGAGGGAACCCGAAACGTTTCCGCCTAGAAATGTTCGAGGACCATGAAACATTAGGCCTAAAACGGTTTGCCGGAGAGTGCCGCCGGAAGTCCGTCCACCCGGTTCGAGTGAGGCGTAGGTCGGATCTTGGTCACCTCCGCTGTTTGTTCCGTTCGCGAACGCATTGAAAAGGATGGTGCCGGTAAGCTGAACTGGGAAACGTTGCGATGCTTCAATTTTGGTCTGCGACAATTCTTCGATGCGATGCTCGCTGACCTCCTGATGCTCGGCTACAGTCTCGACTGATTGCTGTTCAGAAATGGTTGCGCGCAGGGCTTTGATTTCGGCCAGCAGTTGGGCATTCTGCTTTTCGAGATCGTCGAGCCGCTTGAGTATAACCTCAGTTTGACCGGGCGTTTGCGGCAACAGAGGACTAGTGATTCCGGCCAGTAACAGAAGAATTCCTACTGACTGTTTCATGGGTTATGGACACCACCTACGGTAAGAATCGATAGCCGACTCCGTGCACAGTGAGAAAGTGTTGCGGAGAAGCAGGATCTGCCTCAAGCTTTTGACGGAGCTTGACGACGTGCGCGTCGACGGTTCGAGTGTTGGGGAAACTATCGTAACCCCAAACAGAGTTGAGCAGCAGGTCTCTGGTAAGGGGCTTGTCGGGATTTTGCGTAAAAAAGACGAGCAGGTTGTATTCGGCGGGAGTCATCCGGACCGGCTCCGTCCCGCGAGTCACGAGCCGCCGCTCCTGGTCGATCGTGTTTCCACCAAACTGAATCACACGACGCTGGCCGGGAGACGACCGGCGGAGAACAGCCCGAATTCGAGCAAGCAGTTCGCGAGAGCCGAAGGGTTTAGTGACGTAGTCATCTGCGCCGATCTCCAACAAAAGAACTTTATCGAGTTCTTCGTCGACTGCAGTCAGAATGACGATCGGGGTTGCTATGCCGCTTTGCCGGAGCTGCTTACAAATGTCGATGCCGCTCATACCCGGCATGCGTAAGTCGCAGAGGATTAGGTCAGGCTTGTTTCGAAACGCACTTTCAAGGCCGCTCATCCCATCATGAGCGACTATAGGCCGGAAACCAGCCTGCTCAAGAATGATGGCGATCGTATCGCGCAAACTTTCGTCATCGTCGATGACTAAAATACTGTTCATCTACACAACGGGTGGATCTCGTAAAATCTGACCTTCAGGATAGCGGTTTTGCGGCCTATTTAGTTAGGTGAGAAGGCCGTGTTTGTGAACCTTTTGTAGAGGATTTGTAAAAACGTGTGCGGAGTCGGACAGAACTCATCCTAGATACGAGCGGATGCTAGCCGATACGCCCTCGTGTGAGAGCGACTGCAGCGCGCTTGCAACGGACTGGACGAACTTCTCATTGCCCGGCAGCTTGTCTCCAAAGATCGATCTGATGCCCAACATCGGGCGTGGATCTTTGAACGATTTTTTCGCGACCGCGGTCAACTCCGAGGCGCGCGCATCGATCATGTCTAACGGACGGCCGCGCTCGTCTACGCCCCGACCAAGATAGAAAATCCAACTGGCGACGACAAGAGTAAGTAAGTTCGTCTGACCGCGCTGTTCAAGCAGATCGGTGATGGAGGGAAGCAGCCACTTGGGCATTTTGGCCGAGCCTTCGGAGGCGACGCGAGTGACCTGATCCTTGATGGTTGGGTTGGAAAAGCGCTCGTTCAAGGTTTGCTTGTAAGCGGCCACCGAGACGCCCGGAATCCTCGGAACGACCGGAGTTACCTCGTCCATAAAACGTTCAATGAAGGAACGGAACAGCGGATCTTGCATGACGTCATGCACATAAGTGAAGCCGTGAAGCGCGCCGAGATACGCCATAGCAAGGTGGCTACCGTTCAGGAGGCGCATTTTCATGGTTTCATAGGGAGCGACATCCGTGATCATTTCCGCACCAACTCTTTCCCACTCGGGTCGGCCGCTGCAAAAGTTGTCTTCGATCACCCATTGACGGAACGGCTCAGTGACAACGGGCCAAGCGTCATCAACCCCAAATAGTTCGGAAATAGATGCGATATCTGCCGCCGTGGTGGCGGGAGTGATGCGATCCACCATGCTGTTGGGGAAAGAGACGTTATCGGCGACCCACTGCTTCAGCGCCGGGTTGGCCAGTCCAATGAAAGCGAGCAGAACCTTCTGGACGACGTGCCCGTTGCCTTGTAGGTTGTCGCATGACATGACAGTAAAGGGCAGCAGGCGGCGATCGCGACGGCGGTGCAAGGCCTCAGCAATCAGGCCCATGGAAGACATGGGCTCTCCTGGACTTTGCAGATCGTGTTGGATGTCGGGGTGATCGACGAGGAACTCGCCGGTGGCTTCATTGATGAAATATCCACCTTCGGTGATAGTGAGCGAGACAATGCGTGTTTCCGGCGCAGCCATTTTCTCGATGGCGGCTTCGCGGTTTTCAGGGGCCAGTATGTAGTCGACAAGGGAACCGATCACTCGGGCCGATTGGACTTTCGCGCTGCGCTCGACAACGGTGTAGAGACAATCCTGGCTGCGCAGGGCATCGCTCATGCGGCGGTCACTTTGCAAGGCACCGATACCGCACTCTCCCCATCGTTCCGTGTGGTCGAGCGTCAAGAGGTCATCGAGGTACACGGCCTGATGAGCGCGATTAAAACCGCCCACGCCTATGTGAACCGTGTGTTGCCGTAGTTGACTACGATCGTAGGCGGGCGTTCGAACATCGCCCGGCAGCTTGGCTAAGCTTAGGCTGTCGAGTTTCATGCTTTTTCTTCGCTCATCGGGCGAATTCCGATTCTGTTCCCATTGGAATCAAACAAGTGAATGGATCGCGGGTTCAAGGTGATTCTAATCTGCTGTTCAGCGATCACTGCGGTGTCGCCCTCAACGGTCATCGTGAGAGTCTCGCCAGGAGCGATCGTGAGATAAAGGAAAGCCTGACTGCCGAGATGCTCTACCGCCTGCACCTCGGCGGGAATGCCGGTCGCTTCTGCTACATCGATGTGTTCGGGCCGAATTCCGAGCGTGACTTCATCTCCGATCTGCGGGGAAGGAATCATCGGGATGGACACAGTTGCGCCGGTAGATAAAACGGCGATCACCCCATTATCGACGACTTCCTGAACTTTGGCTTTGAGGAAGTTCATGCGAGGCGAGCCGATGAAACCGGCTACGAAGAGATTGCGCGGATAGCGATAGAGATCCATCGGAGCGCCGACCTGTTCGATGAGACCGGCTTGCAGAACAACGATGCGGTCGGCCATCGTCATCGCTTCGACCTGATCATGAGTGACATAGATCATGGTGGCGCGCAGTTGCCGGTGAAGCTTGGTTAGCTCGAGGCGCATGCGAACGCGCAAGGCAGCGTCGAGGTTCGACAACGGCTCATCGAAGAGAAATACCTTGGGATCACGAACGATCGCGCGGCCGATAGCCACCCGTTGGCGCTGACCTCCGGAGAGAGCTTTGGGCTTTCGATCGAGAAAGTTTTCAAGATTTAGAATGCGGGCGGCTTCGAGAACCTTCCTCTGCCGCTCCTCTTTAGAGACGCCGGCGAGTTTGAGACTGAAAGACATGTTGTCCGCCACGGTCATATGCGGGTAGAGTGCGTAGCTTTGGAAAACGATCGCCAGACCGCGCTGAGCCGGAGGCACATCGTTTGCGATCTCGCCGTCGATCAGGAGATCGCCTGACGTGATCTCCTCGAGTCCGGCAATCAGGCGTAGGAGAGTCGATTTCCCACACCCGGATGGACCAACGAAAACTGTTAGTTCCTGGTCGCGAATGGTGAGATCTACGCCTTTGATGACCTCAAGACCGTCATAGCTTTTGCGTACATCTTTCAGTTCGACTGTCGCCATGGTGTTATCACTTCACTGCGCCGAAGGTGAGGCCGCGAACGAGCTGTCGTTGGCTCATCCAGCCGAACACCAAAATAGGCGCGATAGCCATGGTAGAAGCGGCCGAGAGCTTTGCATAGAAAAGGCCTTCCGGGCTCGAGAATGATGCGATGAAGGCAGTGAGCGGCGCTGCTTTTGCGGCCGTAAGAGTCAAGCTCCAGAAAGCCTCGTTCCACGAGAGAATGATGGCGAGCAGACTCGTCGAAACTACTCCGGGCAGCGACAAAGGAAGGAGCAGGTGATACAACTCCTCTGCCGGCCCAGCGCCATCCATGCGCGCGGCTTCGAGCACCTCTCGGGGCACATCCTTAAAGAAGGTATAGAGCATCCAAACGACAATCGGCAGATTAACCAGAGCGTAGATAATGAGCAACCCTGTTTTGGTGTCGAGCAGCCCAAGGTCGCGAAAGATGAGATAGACAGGAACGAGCACTCCGACCGAAGGCATCATTTTGGTCGAGAGCATCCACAAAAGAGTGTCTTTTGTGCGCTTCGTAGGGAAAAACGCCAGAGCGTAGGAGGCCGGTACGGCAAGGACAAGAGCAAGGAAGGTAGAGCCAATCGAGACGACTATGCTGTTCCAGGCGAAATGGACGTAACTCGCACGCTCTGTGACGGCCTGATAATTGGCCAAAGTGGGTGAGAAAAGGATTCGCGGAATGCGCGAGATGGCCTCTCCTTCGGTTTTGAAACTTGTCAGGAACATCCAGAAAACCGGGAACGCGAGCAGAAGGGCGACGGACCAGCCAAGGACCGTCATCGCCCACTTTCGTCGCATCTTTTTAGAGACCATAGGCTGTTGTCCGGCCGGGCTATGCTTCCAGGTCGCGAGCGAATGAGCGCATCAGAAACAAAGCCAAGACATTGGCCAGAATGATCGCGACCAAGCCCGCAACGGAAGCAGAGCCAATGTCATATTCCATCAGCGCGTAACGGTAAATCAGGAAAGACAGATTAGTTGATGCAAAGCCAGGACCACCGGAGGTCGTCACGTAGATCTCAGCGAAGATGCCGAGAAAGAAAATCGACTCGATCATGATGGTCGCCGCGACAGCTCGTCCCAGATGCGGCCAGATGATATAACGCAGCATGGCGATCGGACCCGCGCCATCCATGCGGGCAGCTTCTTTTCGTTCGCCATCGAGCGATTGCACAGCCGTGAGCAGAGTGAGCACGGCAAACGGAAGCCACTGCCAGGAGACGATGATGATGATGGAGGCGAGAGGCGCACGGCCGAACCAATCGATGGGTTTGAGCCCCACCGAACGCATGAGAAAAGCAAGAAAGCCGTTGTCGGGATGCATCATCATGTTCTTCCAGATGAGAGCGCTGACCGTGGGCATAATGAAAAACGGCGCGAGCACGAGAACCCTAGCGATACCGCGGCCGAAGAATTCCTGATCGAATAGAACAGCCAGCAACGTGCCAAGCCCAATTGTGATTACGAGGACAGAGCCCAATAAGAGGATCGTATTCCAGATTGCCAGGACGAGGCTAGAGTCACTCAGCAGGTAGCGAAAATTGCCGAGGCCATCGAAGCCTCTTCGAGTTGGCTCCATCAAATTGAAGCGCTGGAAAGAAAACCAGAGCGTCATAACAAGCGGGATCACCGACCAGATAAACAGAGCGACAATGGCTGGGGTCTTGAGGGGAAAACGGGCCAGAGCAGCTCGCCGGTTGGCACCTTTGGTTCGAGAAGTGAGCGCGGGACGAGTAAGTGATGGATGTGCCATCTTACTGCGTCATACCGGTACGCTTCGCGACGCGCTCCGTGGCTGCTTGGGCCCGCCGCAACGCTTCCCCAACGGAAAGGTCACCCACAAGCGCGGCCGCTATAAGTTGTCCGACTTGGTTGCCGATAGTCGGAAACGAAGGAATAACAACGAATTGGATCCCGGTGTATGGAACGGGCTGTTCTGTTGGGTGCAGCGGGTCAGCCGCCAGGATCGATTTATAAGTGAGATTCGCAAATGGAGCTGCGGCGAGATAATCTGGCTGCTCGTAGGTAGATTGCCGCGTACCCGGGGGAACGGCGGCCCAGCCATTCGTTTGCGCAACAAGCCGAATGTATTTTTTCGAAGTTGCCCATTCGATGAACTGGAAGGCAGCGGCTGAATTTCGGGAAGAAGACGGCACGGCAAGTCCCCAGAACCAGAGCCATTGCGCCCCGCGCGGCGTCACAGCGATAGGTGCGGGAGCAAAGCCGACCGAATCTGCGACCTTTGATTCCTGCCGGTCGTACAGGCTGCCAGCGGCTACCGTTGCGTCGATCCACATGCCGCATCGGCCGTTTTCAAACAGCGTCAGCGACTCATTGAAGCCGTTCGAACTGCTGCCCGGTGGACCGTACTTTTGGAGTAGATTGACGTAGAAGTCGACAGCTTGATGCCACTCAGGTGAATCGAGCTGCGGCCTCCACCTCTCATCGAACCAGCGCCCGCCAAAGGTGTTGACCAGAGTTGAGATGTAGCCCATGTTCTCGCCCCACCCCGGCTTTCCGCGCAAACAGACGCCGTAGATATCTTTGGCGGGATTGTTCAGTCTTTTTGCGAAGCGTGCGATGTCCTCGTAAGTTGGCTGCTCCGGCATAGTGAGACGGGCTTGGCGAAATAGATCCTTGCGGTAGTAGGTTAACGAGCTTTCCGCATAGAACGGAAGGGCATAGATTTTTTTCCCGTAGGACGCCGCATCTCGAATGGGCTTCAGGAGATCACTCACGTCATACTCGGCCGAGAGATGATCATTCACCGGCAGGAGCCAACCCCGCCGTCCCCAGAGAGGAGCTTCTAGCGGACCGATTGTAACCACGTCATATTGTCCGCCGTGCGTGGCCGCGTCGGTCGTAGTCTTCTCACGAAGAATTTTCTCCTCGAGAACGACCCAATCCAAATGGATATCTGGGTTGCGGGTCTCAAAGTCCTTCGACAACCTCTGCATGACCGCCATGTCGCCGTTATTTACAGTCGCAATGGTAATGGTGGTCTCGGCAAACAGTTCCGTAAAGCCGGAGAGCACCAGCAGCAGACTCGTCGAATGGATCAGAAGACGCAAGAATCAATCTATCTGATCTTGTTTTGGGTGATGGTGAAGGGCAAAGTAGCAGGTGCCGTTCGAAGGTGAACGCGCACCTGCTAGTGCAAGGAATTAATCAGGGTCAGTTAGAAGATGACGCGGCCGGTCAACTGAATTGAGCGCGGGCCGGCGCCTTCGGCTGTTTGTAAAGAAGTGATCTGTCCGAAGGCTGGTACGCCGACCGTCAGATTAGAGGGGGGCGCATAGTTCGGGTGATTGAAGAGATTTGCGACTTGAGCTCCGAACTGGACGTGAACGCGCTCGGTGATCGGGATCCGCTTGAGCAACGAAAGAGAAACGACCTGGGTGCCAGGGCCAACCACGTCGCCCTGTGAGGCGCTGCCAAAGCGCCCGATGTTGTCGCCTGGGTCGGTGTAAGCGGCCGGATTGATCCACGCAGCGAGCGATTGACCGGCGTAAGGTGACACGCCAGATACTCTGTCCGCTCGGCCGCCATTCGCATTGTAGAGGTTGTAGCCCGTGCCGGATGGATCGCTGTTAGTCGATACGGTCATGAATGGTCCGCTCTGAAAGATGCAGACTCCGCTCAGTTCCCAACCGCCAATGAACCGGTCGACCAGAGCACTGCCGTTATTGAGGTAGGCCTGACCTTTGCCAAAAGGCAGTTCGTAGAGAAAGGTGGCGAGCACGCGATTGCGCCGCGTATACGGCACGTTTCCATAGTCGAGGCCCGGGTTGTAGGGATCACTCAACGTATTTCCCAACCCGGAGAAAGTAGCCGCCGGCGCGGAGGCGGCGCCGTTTGTGTTTGCCAAGTTTCGCGAAAAGACATAACTTACTTCGAACTGCAGATTGGTCGTCCTCTTGTGAACGGCAACGGTAGCAGCATTGTAATTGCCGTAGCCGATCGACTCCTGCGACGCGATATAAGACATGAGCGGGAACGGTGCGCTCGAAACAAGCGCGTTATATCCTTGGGTGTTCGCATGGAGCTGATCGATGTTGGCGATCGCGGCCAGATTAGACGAATGATTTCCGTCGTAGGAAGCCCGCACCCCGACCCCTTTGCCTAAGTCACGCTCGAGTGTGAGGTTCCACTGCTGAACGTATGGATCTTTGTAGTGGAGGTTCGAAGCCAGATCGAAGTATTGTGTTCCGGGCTGCGAAATGTTTGACGGAAAGGAATAGGGCAGGCTGTAAACAGGCTTGCCGTTCGTTCCCAGCGAGTTTGTGAAAGTTCCGAGATTGCTCGATTCGACCGCCCAACCATCGATGGCGCCAGCGGCAAGGAGTGCCTCTATGAAGCGTCCGTAGCCGCCGCGCAGAACAGTTTTGTTGTCTCCAAATACACGCCACGCGAAGCCGACGCGGGGAGCAAAATCCTTATAATTTGGAAACCGGAGGTTCGAGGGTACGCCAAGCTGCGATGCGACAAAGATCGGGGTCGGAGCGATGGATTGCACGAACCCGGGATTGAGAACAGAGTAACTCTTAGTGGAAGGGATGATAACCGCGCCCCGGACTGTCTGTCCATCTTGAACGCTCGTGTAGTCCGGATCGAAGTTGGCAAGATTGTCGTTGTGGTCGTGAAACGACGGATGATACTCCCAACGCAGGCCGAAATTGAGCGTGAAGTTGGGTGTTACCTTCCAATCATCCTGGGCGAAAGTAGCATAGTGAAAGGAATAGGCATACGTATCGGGGTTGATGACCGTGGCGATCGAAGTCGAATCCGGGTAACCCAGTAAGAAGGAGGCGAGGGGAGTGCCGGCGCCGTTGCCCAACAGAGCACTGCTCGCCGATCCATTGAACTGATAGTAGCCCATCCGGTAGTCGCTGAACACCTGCGTGTGAAGGCTGCTGAGCTTGCGGATATCGCCACCGAACTTCATTGTGTGTCTTCCCTTCGTATAAGTCAGAGTGTCGAGCACTTGGCTCGTACCTTCCTTCTTAATCAGGTAAGACGTCGGGGTGTGAATGCCGATAAATCCGGCGATGTTAACGGTTGGAACCACGTCACCGGGAGGCAATGGGCCGGGCAAGTTAGTAAGCCCCAACTCGTCCGCAGCTTGCTCGGAAGTTACGTCGAAGCTGATATTACGATGTATCCGAGTAAAACCGCCACGTATCTCATTTACTAGGTTCGGCTTAATGACCCAGTTATGGGCCACCGTCATGGCATTGTATATCTCCGGCCGTGATGTCGAGCCGAGCAGTTCAGAACCTGGGTTGCCCGAGCTGTCCTTAGCGTAGTCCAGAACTCGTCGATTTTTGTAGGTGTAGCGAGCATAAAAGAGTTGGTTCGGGGTGATAACCTGATCCACTCGAACGTCTCCTTGCGCGCTATTGATAGGCACGTTGAAAGAGGCGAGATAATTGTTGGCCACGCCGTTGACGTCTCCGTAGTTCGGCAGTGGGTAGAAGGAGTTCAGCAACTTTTGAGAGTAGGGGTTGATCTGGTTCTTCGGGATGATGTTGCCGGGGTAGCCGGTCAGCGGATCGGAGTAAGCCGAAAGGTCCCCATTGCGCATCTGAGCGGTCGGAACACTTTCGACGACGGTGTACTGCTTGGGTAAACGCAAAGCTTCGAAGCTGCCGAAAAAGAACGTTTTGTCATGGCCATTGTAAAGATGAGGAATGATGACCGGGCCGCCTAAATACGCTCCGAAATCGTTCATCTTGATGGTCGTAACTTGATGACTAAAAGTATCGGCCGCGTTCATCGCGCTGTTCTGGAGGTTCTCGAACGCGCCACCGTGAAATTGGTTTGTTCCCGATTTCGAGACGGTGGTGATATCAGAGACGCCGCCGTACTCGGCGGGATTCATCGTCTCACTGATTTTAATTTCCTCAATGGCATTAAAGGACGGAAAGAGCTCACCTAGAGCGCCCATAGTGCCAGGGCCCACGGAACTGATGCCGTCGATGGTGATGGCGAGCTGAGACGGGGTTGCCCCCGCGACTGAGATGTTGCCGGCAGAATCGGTTTGCACGCCTGGCTGGGCAGTCAAGGTCGAAAAGGCGCTAGTGGAACCCGTGGAACGCGTTGTGATCGCCACAGGCAAATTCGTTAGCTCGAGACTTCCTTTGGAAACGGAAACGTTCGATGAATCGGTTTGGACAACCGTACCGGCGCTCGATTCCACGTTGACGGTTTGCGTCTGCGTCGCCAGGTTAAGGTCTGCATCGAGGCGTTTTGTCTCGCGCGCACTCAAGTCGAACTGAGAGAACTGCACCTTCTGGAAGCCAACCGCCTCAATCGTCACCTCGTACTTGCCGACATCGATGTTGACGAACTGATACGTGCCGGTCGCGTCCGTAAGCGTTGATTTGGCGACACCTGTTCCTTGGTTAAGCAGGTCCACCTTCGCATTTGGCACGACGGCGCCCGAAGGCTCCTTGATTGTTCCAAGCACAGTTCCAAAAGTTGACTGGGCCTGCATACTGCCCGCCAAAGCGGCAATTACGGCGGCTGCGCCTGCCCATCTTAAAAATCTCATTTGCGATCATCCTCACTTCTTGAAGCTCACCGATATGGTTTCTAAACGGAAATCGACTGAGATTAGAGACGCGAGACGGGTCGTCTGTAGCGGTCGGCCGGACGGGAAGCCGGACCGAGGGAATCCTCGCCTTAACGCGAGGCTACTTGAGCGGACTGTGGCGGAACAACGATCATGCCCGACATGGTCACGTCGTATCCCAAGTTGACGGTTTTTTTCAGCTTCAGCGTAGAAGCGTCATAAACAAAAATTTCGAAGCCCGCACCGAATATCAACAACTCATTGCCAACGTATGAGCTCGAAAAATAAAAGCGGCTGTTGCAGGTAAACTCCTGGCGTGCGAGGAGAGCTTTCTTCCGTACATCGAAGCTCCAGAACTGGCAGCTCTTGTCACCATGCTCCCCAAAACTCGCGACTGCATAGCCTGTATTTCGATCCGCCGATAAGCGAATGTTCGACATTCCGCCTTCTTCGCTTTTGCCGGGTACGGTTGTGCCGATCGGGTCAAAGTTAAACGTACGCGTATTCAAGTCGAACTTTGCGATGCCGAAAATGCGGCGGTGAACATACGGATCCTCAGTCTGAAACAATGCTGTGACGGAATCGGGCGAATCATGTGGATCGATCTCCGGGACAAAGTTAACGCGTGACATGCCCGGATAGACAGGCTTTTCCAGGTTAATTTCTTTGTCGAGCTTGAGGGTGTCAGTACTAAAAATCAGAACAGATTCGCCAAACAGGTAAAGGCTTTTACCGTCGGGCGACACTCGAAACGACATGCCGAAGGAATTCGGCTTCTTATCTTTGGGGAAAAGCTCGGAACGAACGATCTTCTTTTCAACCAGGTCGATTACGGCGAGTTTGTCTTCGCCTATGTCCCATCGGTCGATCTTCTTGGTGTAGGTGGCGCTCATCGTATACACGTAGCGACCTGTCGGATCGACTGCCATGCTAGTTGGCCGAAGACGCGTGGTGGGCGTATCCATCTGCCACGAATCGACCACCTCACCCTTTTCTAAATCGACGATCTCGATCCCGGAGAACTCGCTCGTCATCACAAGAAGCCGCTTCTTGTCGGGCATCAACAGCATTTCGCGCGGGATGCCGGTCTTCAGTTTGATGTGTTTGGTGATGGCGTATGTGGAATCGTCAATGACGATCACTTCCCCTTGGTAGTCACCCATATAGATGGCGGCTTGCGAAGGAAGCGCGAGCGAAGCAAGCAGCAGAGTGTATGCGAGTGTTTTCATTTCTCGAGTCAAACTCCGGGGCTTTAAGGGAACACCACGTCCAGATGACGCCAATCCTGCGTGGCAGCCGCGCACTTCTTGGACCAGTCCGGATAACGGTTCAGATGATCCGGCACCTGTGCGGGCCAAAAGCAGTCCGCATAGCAATCGTAGAGATCTCGCTCAGAAGGCTGACACAAACCGGCCGTTCCGCCGGCAGAGTCAACTTCCCAACCTGGGTAGAATGCAAGGCTACATCCGACTGGGATGTGAGGTTGTTTCGATGCATCCAGCTTCCCGCTTTGCAAGGCGAACACGTCCTGCTGGTTGGCATTCGCTTGCGCTGTAAGTCTGTTTGCCTTGGTATTGATCGCTTTCAGGTGTTTCATGGAAGGTCCTCGCGAGACGGTGATTTACTTACCTTCTAATTCGGGTGTGTCGAAGCGGAGAAAGTCCGGTATAGCAACCACTAAGTAGCTTTTCGCTTCAAGTGGAGCCGGATTATCTTTGCCGGCATATTTGGCGACAACCCAAACGTCTCCGATGTTATCGGCTGATAGATGACGTTGGGGGTTAGGTCCGTCACCGCTCGGTGTAAAGAGACCGGCCGAATCGATGTAACCGACAAATTCCTTGTCGTTGTCGTGGTTATGAGAAATAAATTCTTCGATCGACCACTTGACTGGAACAACGCCCAAATCGATGTCATCGGGCGTATTGGGAAGTCCGTCCAGGCCGTTTGCGTACGCGTGCGCCTCGTATTGAACAAAGCCTTTTTTAGCTACTGTCCCACCTACGTGGGCAAGCGCCGTATCTGCATTGATCTTGATGTATTCGATCCGGTCGTACACACTGAATGCGTCCGGCGTGACGCGACCCCGGATCGCAATGGCGCGCTTGCCGGCGAGTATCTTCGGCTCTGCATTGGCTAAAGCACTTATCGAGGTAGGACTAACACTTACGAGTTTGGTGATCTTCACCCCGGATCCGAGCTGAACATCTGCGGCTTTTAGATCCGAAGGAAAATGCGTTCCGAAAATCTTTAATGGCACATTTTGGGAGCCGGCCTGAAGCGATTCCAGGTCTGTCCCAAGAACCGTGAGAGCCGATCCTTCGCGGTGGGCAGCCACAGTGAAACCGAATTCCTGGTAAGCTCCCCAGAACCAACGTCCTTGCAGGGTGCTTTGGTCCGGGGAGACGGTCATGACTTCACGTACCGTTCCAAGCTGTTCGGTGTTGGCCGAGCCGCGCCATTCATAACCGGTATAAACAAATGATTTGCCGGGGAGACTTAGCCTCGATCCATCCCGAGCGCTAGTCAACGTACACTCCGTGTGAAACTCGCCTGGAGATGTTTGAGTTACCGAGAGTTCACCGAAATATTTTCCCTTGCCTGGAGCGCTTGCAGCGACGAGCCACTTCCCGCTCAGGTCAGGGTCAGTCATCTGAGCGCGCCAGTTCGACCAAGCCGATGAGTAAAGGTCGTAGTTCTTGCTCAGATATTCGACCGCGACATCGACAGGATCTTTGGGCTTCGGCGCATTGAGATCTTCCGGATGGTCGCGTTCATGGGAGGAAAACGCCACGAACTGGCTCAACGGAAAATAACCGATGTGCATGTTCTTCAGGAGATTCCATTCGGCCGGACTTCTGCGCCATGTGGACGGGCGGGCGAACGCGTGGCAAGAGGCGCAGGCGTGATGTATGGTCGGGTTCGGAACAAACTCGGTTTGCGGATCTGTCATTTCCAAATACCAGCGAACCGGTTGCGCTTCTTCGGGCGCCAAGCCATGATCACGCGCCAAATAGCGAACGATTTGATGCGCTTCGTCGGGGCTCAGTTGAACACCGTTGAGTTCCACCATTCTTTTGATCGCCTCCTGCCAGCCTTCCGGTGTGGTGCGAACCCAGGAGATGCGGGTCAGATTGCTATTTGAATCGGCTTGATGGCAACCGCCGCATTTTGCGACGGTAAGTTTGTCCGTGACCGGGATGCCTTTTTCTGTTTCTTTAGTGAGGTCCTGCGGCGAGCTTTCCTGACAAACCGCCGCGGGTATCGTGAGCGAGAAAAGAATGATAGATGAAAGTAAAAGCGCGCGCATAGCTGCCTGTCAACCTTAATGACCGGGACCGGAAGGAACAACATCACGACTCGGATGTTGCTAACTATGCGTCTTGGCTATCTTCCAATTCGGAATACGCCACTATACAATGCGCGCCCTCACAAGAGCAAGCGGCAAAGTCGTTTTGTTTGCGCGGCGTGGCACTTTGACACTCCCAGGCGAAGCTGCTAAGATTTTTCCAACCTGCGACAGTCCCCGTTTGCCTGCAAGGTGGGCACAATACGGATTTTGCATCTGCAATCCTCCGTGCCCATATAAACTTCACAGCGATTAAGAGGTGGGACGGTGAGCAGCACATATTCAATCGGTGAGTTTCGGGAGTTTAGCGGAATCAATTCCCGGTTCCTTTACCTTGTTCCGAGCGGCGGAATTTTTGAGCTGGATGAACTGAGTGGAGCGGTTTTGGATTGCTTTCGCAGCGGTTCCGCTTCGGCTGGGCAAGTGGTCTCTGATCTTGCCGCACGCGGCTTCGAGGCGCCTGAGGTGGAAAGTACGGTGCGTGAGCTGCTAGATCTACGCGCACTGAGCGACGAAAAGGGTTATCCCAACATCGTTCAGGAACCACCAGCGGATTTCCCGCTCCAGACGCTCGTGATGAATGTCACCAATCAGTGCAACCTTTCGTGCCAGTATTGCTACGAGTTCGGGGAAGACAAAGTAGCGACTCCCGAGGGCAAAACTAAATTCATGGATTGGGAGACGGGCAAAGAGAGCGTCGATTTTTTAGTCCGCGAAAGCGGCAACCGCCGAGAGATTCACATCACGTTCTTTGGCGGCGAGACACTGATGAACTATCCGTTGCTTAAACGCATTGTCGTTTACGCACGGGAACAGTGTGCTGAACGTGGCAAGACTGTCGACTTTAGCCTGACAACTAACGCCACTCTTCTCTCGACCAGCGTCATCGAGTTTCTAGCGGAGAACGCGGTTGGCGTCACTGTGAGCATTGATGGCCCGAAAGCAACCAATGATCAGTTCCGGGTTTTCGCCAATGGCCGCGGCAGCTACGACATCATCGTTCCGAAGATCAAGGAGCTACTTGCGCGGCATAAATCACGACCAATTGCCGCACGCGTTACGTTGACTACGCCCCAAACAAATGTGCTGGATGTGTATCGTCATCTGAAGCACGATCTCGGCTTTCATGAAGTCGGTTTTGCGCCGGTAACCACCTCGCCAGATCGACTGTATTCGATCGGCGACCGTGGGATGGACAGCGTACTCGAACAATTCACCGCTCTTGCCCAGGAATACTTGTCCTTCGCTTTGCAGAACCGGCATCACGGATTTTCTAACGTCAGCGATACGCTCTCGGAGCTTCATCAAGGTATCAGTAAGTCGCACCCTTGTGGCGCCGGCTTGGGATTGCTGGGTGTGAGTCCATCGGGTGACCTTGCACCATGTCATCGCTTCGTCGATTCCGATACCCATAAGTTAGGGCACATAAGTACGGGAATAGATGTCGATCGCAAGAGTGACTTTTTAACTCGCGGGAACGTGGGAAATAAGTACGATTGCCATACATGCTGGGCTCGCCCGTTGTGCGCCGGAGGCTGCCATCACGAAGCATTCGTCCGCTACGGCGATACCGGCCACCCCAACCTGCATTACTGCGATTGGATCCGCGATTGGACCGATACCTGCCTCAAAATCTACGGCGTGCTGGCGGAGAACAACCCGGGTTATCTGAACTACTTCGCCGATCGCAAAGCCCAGTGAGGCGCGGGTTCAGGCGCAGAGCAGCATGAAATCTTTGACCGCGCTGCGCCCGACGGCGATCCCAATCGCTGAATACAGACGTGCGTTGCAATTTGTCTCGCCGCACTGGATTCGGTTCATGCCGCTTATCGCGCTCAATCTCACTTCGACAGCGGTGACGCTGGCGCAACCTTATCTGACAAAGCTGTTGATCGATGACGCTTTGGCCCACCGAAATTTCAGAAGCCTCGAATTATTTGCGATCTGGATGGCTATTTGCGCCGCACTGGCCTTAGGGCTCGGAATGCTGACCACGCTTCTCTACACGAAGCTTTCCGCAATTATTTTGTTCGATATGCGACTCGCAGCATTTCGCAAGCTGCAGAGTCTCTCGCCACAGTTCTACGCGAGCACTAAGACCGGAGACATCGTCTCCCGGATCAACAACGATATCGGAGACCTGCAGAAGCTCAGCTCCGACACGCTGCTTTCCCTGCCCGCCAACATTTTCTTCTTGCTGGGGAACGCCGCGATGATGTTTTATCTCGATGTGAAGCTCTCGCTCGTGAGCCTCATTCTGCTTCCGGCCGGTATTTGGGCTATGGGACGGTTTCAAGGTCGCCTTCGCGACAAGGCAAAGACCGTTCGTGAGAATAGTTCTGCGATCGGCAGCTTTCTCATTGAGTCGATCCTCGGCATGCGGCTGCTAGTCGCTTGCAATGCGCAAGAGAAGAAGAACGAAGAGTTCCGCACACATAATGGCCGGTTTGTTTCGAGCCTGCTCTCCATGCAGTCGACCTCATTTCTTGCCGGTTCCCTTCCCGGAATGGTCATTACGCTCTCGGTAGCGATCTTGTTTCTCTACGGCGGAAACCTTGTCATCCGAAATGTCATAACGCTTGGCAGCCTCATGGCTTTTATGGCGTATCACGGCCGGCTGCTGTCTCCAATCCAAAGCCTCATGGGTTCTTATTCTGCCCTGATTACCGGCTCCGTTTCACTTTCCAGAGTCTTTCAACTGCTCGATGCGGACGAGGAAGTAACCGAGAATCCGAGCGCGTTACCGGTTCGTCTCGTGCGCGGCGCGGTTGAATTCCAGCAGGTATCGTTCGGATACAAAGGACGAGAACGTGTACTGCAGGATGTCTCCTTCAAAATTCCCGCGCGTTCCATCTGCGTTTTGGTCGGGGCGAGCGGCGCCGGCAAATCTACAGCCGCCGACCTGCTGATGCGCTTCTACAATCCGGTTTCGGGCGCGATCATCATCGACGGCCATGAGCTTGGGCAATTGAGGCTGCGCGATCTGCGCAGCGCGGTGAGCGTGGTCGACCAACTACCTTTCTTTTTTCACTCGACTATCCGGGAAAACCTGCAGTTTGCGTTCACCGGAGCCACGTTGACCGATTGCCAATTGGCGGCCAAGCAGGCCGATATTCATACGTTTATCTCTTCCCTCCCCGCCGGATACGAAACGGTTCTGGGCGAACGCGGTCTGATGCTTTCTGCCGGTCAGCGCCATCGTCTGGCCATAGCGCGCGCACTACTCGCGAAGCCCTCGGTCCTTGTTCTGGATGAGCCGAGTGCTGCGCTCGATCCCGACGCGGAGTTTGCTTTGAGCGAGACTTTGCGTCGCATTGCCTTGAATTGCACGGTCATGGTAATCACCCACCGGCCCGCCCTGCTCGATATTGCCGATCAGGTAATTGTGCTGGATCGCGGTCACATAGTGGAGAGCGGTCATCCTCGCGACCTATTGACGCGTGAATCCGCACTTTCGCGGCACTTTCGTGATGCAGTCTCGTTTAAAGCGGTGGCTTCTTGATCAGTCATTCGGAGTTCGCGCGCGTACGTGTGGCAACAATCGATAGCGGTGTGAACCCTACGCATCCGCATGTTCAGCCTATCGCCGGTGGTGTGCACATCAGTGAGGCGGGCGAGGACGATTGTTATATCGATGTCTTGGGGCATGGCACAGCCGTGGCCGGAGCGATCCGCGAGAAGGCTCCGCACGCCGAGATCTATGCCGTGAAGGTGTTCGATCGGCAACTGGTAACATCTGGCCAGATCCTGCTGCGAGCTCTCGACTGGTGCCTTGAACGGCGCATCGACCTCATCAATCTTTCGCTTGGCACCGGTAACGAGCATTACGTCCCTGCTTTCGAAGAAAGGATCGCGCGGGCGCAACGGATGGGAACTAGAATTGTGGCCGCTTTCGAAATGAATGGGCAGCGCGCATTTCCGGGCTCGCTGGACGGAGTAGCAGGCGTGCTGCTTGACAATACCTGCCCCCGCAATGAATTTCGGGAACGCGCTGTGGAGGGCCGCACTGTCTACGCCGCAGCAGGTTTCCCGCGCGATATCCCCGGCCTTCCACCCAGCCGCAACCTGCAAGGGATCAGCTTCGCCGTCGCTAATATCACCGGGTTCCTCGCGGCACACGCGGCGCAATGCCTGCGCAAATAAGCATCCAGGGCTGCGGCATCGCTGCTTCCTGTTGCGCGCGGCTGCTGCAACGAAAAGGGCTCGCGGTTCATTTCGCACCGGTTATGCAACACTCCGGACCGACTCTGCTGGTCAATCGCAGCACGCAGCTTCTATTGGCCGAAGTCTTCGACGACGGCGATCTTCTCAAAGGTCTGCCGAGTGTTAGCAGACGGGTGGTGCGTTGGGGGAAAGACCCGGCGATCGCGCTTCCGCACGCAGGCGTGGTGGTGAGTGAGCGAGTGTTACTCGAAAGGCTCTGGCGTAAACTCGAAAAACGCTACTCAAGTGATTCGTGTGCTCCAGACTTCAGGATTCACTCTGTTGCGCAAACCCCAAATGGTACGCGACTGCGTTTTGGCTCGCGCCAGGCTGCTGCAGTACCCGTGCAGATACGAGAAACGGCTGTCGAAACGTGTTGGATAGAAGGTCTTGACGCGGGTTGGCTGTTCCTGCTTCCTTCGGGAGAACTGCGCG
The DNA here is from genome assembly GCA_963737005.1 of Terriglobia bacterium. GTDB lineage: Bacteria > Acidobacteriota > Terriglobia > Bryobacterales > Bryobacteraceae > Bog-105. The sequence continues at coordinate 462,789 of CAVTRD010000003.1, forward strand.
GTACGTTACTTGCGATAGGAGGATCGCCCCGGGAGCTCTTAGAACAGAGCAGGCTCGTGGGGCAAGAGATCGCGTCTTTGCAAGACACGGGTGCGGCCTTTCCCGCTAGTCCGCAGATTCTCGATCCTCTTTGCGGAACCGATTGGCTGGCCTGCGGAAATGCCGCGATGAGTTTCGATCCGATATGCGGCGAGGGCGTCGGAAACGCGGTGAGGGAAGCGATCCTGGCTTCGGCGGTGATCCAGTCAATGATGCTCGAGGGCAGTGCGAACGAAGTTCTCGACCATTACGCCTCTCGTCTTACGGCGGGCTTTCACCGTCATCTGACAATTTGCCGCGACTTCTACCGTGCCGCTTGCACGGGAGCTTGGTGGGAGGCAGAACTGGCGGTTTTGGAGGAAGGAATCGCCTGGACTCAGAAGCGGCTTTCGTCCGCCTCTGCTCCGCAGTATCGACTTTCCGGATTTGATTTGGAGCCGCTGACTGGCCAGGCTACTGGCTATTCATCTCAAGCGCGAGCACAGCATACCCAGTGGCTGCGTCGCTCATGAACCGGCCGACGTCCGAGTCCGGCTTCCGCCGCTTGTTCAAAGAGCTTGTATGCCAGGCGCCTTGCGACTTGTCCTGATTCGTTTGGAGCCACGCGATGCCCTTCTTTATGGATTCCCGCGCCTGTGGCAGCCCGTTTTCTTCGAGAGCCACCACCGTTACGCCCGTAGCGTAACCGTCGCTGGTCGTGTCGAGCTCCGTGTGATCTTCGCGCTGCCAGGAACCCAGCTTCGCAATGCACCAGCCACCATCTTGCCCTTGCTTCTGGAGGATCGACGCCACCAGAGCCTCTTGCTCCTGGGAGGGCATGAGACCAGGGAGTTTTGCCGAAGCCCAGAGCAGGACGATGCGGTTTAGTAATGGCTGATTCGGATACTCGCGCAATAGATAGGACCGCAGTGACTGGAGGTTGCCCGCGATGCTTTTGTCGTTTCGATAGTCGTCAGGAGCTAAACCAACGGCCAAGGCCATAAACGCAGCGCCCTGGTACTGTGATTCGGCGGATTCCCATGGAGCCAGATGAAACACCTGCCATTTCCAGGCGCCCGCCGCAGGCCCCTCTTTCAATTGAAGCGCCCAAGCGGCATCGAATGCCTTTCGAGTGACATCGCGCAAGCGCCCTTGGTGTGCATCGGTTGATGAAAGGATCAAGCTGTTCACCACCGACTCTGTGGCACGGGATTCGGCCGATTTGTCAGGGCCAGCCGCCGAGTCCTTATAGAACGGTTCGACTTCGTTCCACAGCGCGACGCGCTTTTCGACGCGTTCCATCATGGTTCGCTCGGCTACCGACGGTTGTTCATTGAGCGAGCTGCGCAGAGCCGGACGAGATAACGCATAGGGAAGAACCGTGTGGCATGAGACGCAACTGGTACCGTGATCGCGCTGCGCCGGAGCCCAGCCCTGCCACCAGAGTTCACGGTCATCCAGATAATGCGCAGCGGCGGACTGATTCCACTGGCTCGATCCAGCCGTACCAGCATTCTCGGCACTGAAAGAAACACCAGTGACCATGAAAAGCAAAGCAGCGGGAATTAAGAGAAAGTTGGAGTGCAGCAGAGAGATCCTCCTCGGCGAAACTGGCGGAAATGCGTCTCCCCGCTACCCGGAATAAAATTCCTGTACGACTCGGTACGTGTTCAATAGGTTAAGGCAAACGAGCCAGGTTGTAAAGACTGGTGTGTCGAATGGGTGGCGCTATAATCAGCTGACTTCGACTCTACTATGAACTCATCACCCCTCAGGTATCTGGCGACGCTAGCTGCTTCACTTGCTGCCGCGATTGCTCTGGCCGACGCAAAACCTGCGCACAAAACCGTGCACTCCGTAACGGGCACGGCCGTATACTACAGCGACAAAATGCAAGGGAGGGGACTGGCGATGAAAGGAGAGAAGTACGATAATAACGCCTTGACGGCGGCTACCCACAGCACCTTTCCAATGGGAAGTACGGTTAAAGTGACAAACCTGAGCAATCACAAGACGGTCTCTGTGAAGGTGAATGACCGGATGAATCCCAAATCGAGGCAGGTCATCGATTTGTCAAAGAAGGCGGCTGAAGAGCTCGATTTGATACACGCTGGGCACGGGCGCGTGAGCGTCGAAATGGTGAGCAACGCCAAGTAATCAGCTATCAACGGATCTTTCGGGAGATCCCGTAAACGGTGGTGTCCGCATTGTAATTCCGCCAATCGAACCAATAATCCTTGATTACGTCCAATTGCTTTAAGCAATCTCCTTTGAACTTACCGTTCACGGCGCATCCCTGAAAATTCCATCCACTGGCGGTTTGCCCATCGATGAAGGCGACCTCAGGATCAGCGCGGCCAGCTTGGCTGTCGAGCGCGCGGTAAAACTGTGGAACCGCTGAAACGTTAAGAAGCCGGCGGCTGAAAACACGGACTGGACTGATTATCAGGTCCTACCGCAAGCAGTATCGGCTCGGGCCCAAGCTGATCGTCGATGATTCCGGCTTTAAGCACGGTTGCATACGGGTAGGCGCGGCTCAGACCCGCAACGTGAACCCCAAGCATGATGTCGCGCGGTTTGATACCCGATTGTGCATAGCTGAGCACAACGGGAGTGCTCGCCATTTTCACGTCCCAATTTTTGGCAGCATACTCGGAAGTGAACCGGGGCTGATCTCGCAGGACGGTGCCGCGCCGTTGCTCTTTCTTCCAGAGCGCAAAGCTGAGTTCATCAGCGGGCACCCGCTCCAGTTTTCGACCAGCTAGCGGACCCGCTACGGCAAGACCTGTGATTTGCTGCCAATAGGTACCCGTCTGCTCGTCTCGCATGAGAAAGTTTTGGTTATTGATTCCGGCGAGATGAAAGTGCAGCGTTATCCCGTCGACCACTCTTTTGAACACCAGACCGGTGTGACAAAGCGTTCAATAAGTAGCGATTATCGGAACACCGCTAAGAGTGTCGTTAACCATGTGATGGTAGGACATGCTGCGGATCGGGTAAGCGCGCGCGACATCGTTTATACGAACAGCAATTACTTGCTCGGCACCATCAAGCGGCGATTGCAGGGCGGGCGAGAACTGGGCGCGCTCTATCGGATGAAAGATGTGTTCATAGATGTTCATGCGTGCCAAAACGGCGCACGCGAGCACGAGCAAAGCGGCTAGTGCGAGGCCTGCTCGTTGCAATCGTCGGCGATACACCGGCCAGGAGAGAACAAGCAAGCTGATGACTGCAATAGCAAAAAGTGTCTCTACCCACGGCTGGAACCGAAGCAGGAACAGAGCAAGCGCCAATTCGTGCTCCCCCTGATACCGGAACGGGCGAATGACATAAAGCGGATAGGCGAGCAGCCCTAACGAAAGGAGTGAGATTGCGACCAACCAAGCTGGCAATTTACGTATCATGCGTGCTGCTTGGATGCTTCATATCTCGGCAGCAGGAGTAAGAAAACCGCCGCTGCGCCTGCCGCTGCTGCAAGACCGATCATGCCATAAGCGTAGGAGTGAGTGCAATCGAATAGCTGGCCCATCAGCAAGGGCCCGATGGCGGCGGCCAAGGCGTAGGCTGACCAGGTGTAACCGTATAGCTCACTGAAGGCTTCTAACCCGAAGTAGCGCGAGAGCAGAAATGGCACAACATCTGATTCAGCCCCGAAACCGGCACCGACCAGAACGGCGGCCGTAGACGGGATTAACAAGCTTGAGCTATATAGCAACATGACAATTCCGGATGCAGTAAGTAAGAACAAAGCGGCAACGGCCTTCGTGGCGCTGAACTTATCCATAAGATAACCGGTCGTCAACTTACTAACCAACGTAGCTGCGCCCAAAAGAGCGATTACGCCTGCTGCCGCCTGTGCGGAAAAACCGTGATCGGTCAGCAACGGTGATAGATGCCCGCCCAGGCCGTTTTCTGCGATCGAGAACAACATCAGCGCAGACACAAGACAAAAGAAAGGGTAAGTGAGAGCGTTCTTCCAGGCAACGGAGTGGCTGGAGCGTCCCCGGCGTTCCGTTGAGATAGCGCCTTCGCGCTCGTACACGAACAGGATCGCCGGCGGCAGCCCAATGATAAGGATACAGAGACCGAGCAGCGCGTACGTGGACCGCCAGCCGTAGTGAGAAACCAGATATTGAGTTACGGGCGGAAATACGATCGAGCCCAACCCCGAGCCCGCCATCATGGCAGCGAAAGCGCGGCCGCGGCCCCGGTCGAACCACGTGCTCAACACCCGCGCGTAGGCGAGCTGGCAGGTGCCGTTACCGACCGCGCCCATAACGGCAAACAGCAAGAGGAAGTGCCACAGATGCGCGGTCAAAAGACTCATCGAGGCGAACGTGGCGGCATAAATGACCATACAGGGCACGATGACGCGACGTGCCGGGAAGCGATCGAGTAATCGTCCCAGGATCGGCGATGACAGCGCAATCATCAGCGCCGTCACGCTGTATGCGAGCGAGACTTCAGAGCGACTCCAACCAAATGCCTCCGACAAGGGCTTCACGAAAATACTGAACGAATAAATGAGTAGTGAGCCGAATCCGACAAAAGTCGAACAGCAGGCTGCTAGCAGGACCAACGTGGAGTTGCCCCGTTTGGGAGCAATATCATGGCCTTGTTCTTCAGTCGCCGGAACACCCAGTTCCGGCAGCGAAATCATCTGCGTCTCCTCTTCGCTCATGTCAGAAGTAAAACTTCAGCGCGAGCTGTAGCAGCCGAGGCGGCCCTGCTTGCAGTATCTGACCGAAAGCGGGCGACTCAATATCGTTCTCCGGTAATCCGAAGTTAGCGTGGTTGAAGCAGTTGAAACATTCCGCGCGAAACTGGAGGCGGCTCCTTTCGGACATCTGGAAATTCTTGAAAAGGGAGACATCGACCGTTTCTATACCGGGGCCGCGAACTGCATTACGCCCTTCGTTACCAAATTCCCCGGCTTGCGTTTGTGGATCAAGCTGCTGGAAGGCGCTGCGGCTCACCCACTGATTCGGGGTATGCGAGCCAGCGTTGGGGTCTCCGATCAGGTTAGGTCTGCTCGAAGGAAAGCCGGTGATTTCGGGCGCGTCACCTTGGAGTGAGACATTCGCGCTGTCGTATACCGTGAACGGAGTGCCCGATGACAGGCTGGCAATGAGGTTCAATTGCCAACCGTCAAGCAAGAGTCCAAGCGGCCTGAAGCCGTTTTTCCATCCCGGGAATGCATACGTGCCACTCAAGATAAACCGCTGACGGGCATCGAAGAGAGACGGCCCGTGTTCCGCCCGCAAGTTAAACGGGTTCTGGGCTAAATCGTTCTCCCCCGCGACTAAGGTGGGTGCGGACCCGGCAAGATTAAAAGACGATACATAGTCGAGGCTTTTCGAAAACGTGTACGAAGCGAGAAAACCCAAATTGTGAGTGAACCGGCGAGTAAGTGCGACCTGAAACGCGTGGTAAGTGGAACTGGCGCTATCGGCAATCAGACCAACCGATGCAAAAGCGCACGAGCCCTGGGCGTTGCAATCGGCGAAAGGCCTTCGCTGATCAGCATTTTGCGACGTGGCGCCCGGACCATAGATGGCCGGATTAGCTTCGATGAAACGAGGAAGGTGAGTGCCCTTGTTACCCACATATCGAATATCGAGTAAGTAGCTGTTACCAAACGAGTGTTCGATAGAAAGGTTCCAGTTTTGCGCGTACGGCGGTTGCGCACCGCTTTGCAGTGTAAGAACGGTAGCGGGTCGAACAAACTGTTGAGCCGCAAATGGAGTTGGCTGGCCGTTGAAAGGATCGGCAAAGTGAATGCCGGGTCCAGGAAGTTGAAAGGCTTGCGTCCAGGGGATCGAACTGGGCGCGGCTTGCAGCGGCCCGCCTTGTCCGTTGGTGAAGCCGTCATAAAACACGCCATAAGCAGCGCGCACCACAGTGTGCCCGGACTCGTCTGCGTTGTAGGCTAACCCGATGCGGGGCATGAGTTCACCCCAATCCACGGGTGCAATGCCGGAAGGGATGCCACGGTCGCCTGGAAATAGCAGCCCCGTTGGAGCACTTGAGTTCACGGTTGAATGGCTGCCCGGCACAAACGCGTTAATGCGGTTGCGCACCTCTGTGTACGGTGTATTGACCTCATAGCGAAGACCGTAATTGAGCGTGAGCCGTGGCGTTACTCGCCAATCGTCTTGGGCATAGCCGGCTCCGATCCATTTCCGAAGTCCCCGTCCAAAATCTCCGCCGGCTTGATAAAAAACGACGGGCTGTCCGAGCAGAAAGCTGGCGTATGCGTCACTCGCGGGAAACGGCGCAAACACAAAAAATCCGTTCGTTGCGATCCCGACGATGGCGTTGATCTGCTGGCGGTCTAATTGGCCACCGACCTTTATACTGTGCCCTCCTCTACTCAATCCAAGTGAGTAATAGAGCTGGTAATCATTTTGATAACTCTTCTTAGGGCCCGTAATGGGATTACCGAGCTCTGAATAACCGCTGATCTGAAGGAACGGAGTGCCGGCATTCAGACCCAGCGTTGGGGAATAAGCGAAACCTAAACTGCTTCCAGGCGTGTGGTTTTGCGCCTCTTCATAATCAAATGCATTGCGAAAGAAGGCAGCCCGTACCGTCTGCACCGTCTCTGGCGAAAACAAGTGAACATGAGATAGCGTGAACGAGTTCGTGGTGATGTTAGTTGCTATTGGGAACCCAGGCACACTGGCGCCGTTGATAGGTAAGGGATCGAAGTTACTGAACGAGAAAGCGGAGTACCGCATCGAGACTTGGTCGCCGTTCTGGAAGTTGTGGTCATACTTCAAGCCGCCCTGGTCATAATTATTAGCTGCGATTTCAGTCGACGAGAAAAGATTTGGAGCGATGTTCCCGGGCGGAAGCAGCTTTTGAGCTTGTAAGGCAATCGGGTTCAGGAGCGGCGCTGGAATTGTGTCGTGCGGAAACTCTGCGCCGGTCAGCTCGTTGATAAGTGGGACCGGTTGGCCAGTAGCCGGATTAATGATTCCCGAAAAGTTCCCTGCCCGCTGGGCCGCCGTGGGCACAATGGCTGCATGTGTCTCACCTTGCCGGGCACGCTGGCCTTCGTAGAACGCGAAGAAGAAGTCCCGATCTTTTCGCAAGGGACCGCCAATCGTCGCGCCGAACTGATTCTGGTGCAAAGGCTCAGTCGCGGCAGCGAAGAAGTTGCGCGAGTCGAAAGCATTGTTGCGAAAGAAGTCATACAAGTCGCCATGAAACTGATTTGATCCCGATTTCGTAATCACCGTTGTTTGAGCGCCACTGCTATTGCCGTATTCGGGAGGAGCATTGGACGTCAGAATGCGAAACTCTGCTACGGAATCGACCGGGACGCGTACCGCAAAGCCTCCGTTAACGGCATCTACGTTGCTCACTCCGTCGAGAAGATAGTTATTCGATTCGGGACGTTGACCATTCACGGCGTAGGCCTGGCCGCTGCGAAGAATGCCTCCAGCTTCACTAAGACCAGCTGTCATCCCTGCAACACCTGGCTGCAGAAGCCCAAGCTGTGTCAAATTACGCCCGTTAAGCGGCAGGTCAATCGCTTCACGCGAGCTCACCACGTTGCCGAGAGCAGTATTGACATCAACTTCATCTGGGGAATTAGTAACCACTTCCACTTCACTGCTAGCCGTTGCAACGGCAAGTCGGAGCGGCAAGTAAATGGTGCGGTCGACGTCGATCCGAATATGCTCAAGCTGCAGCGGAGCGAATCCTTTCGCCTCGATAATCAATTCGTACTCCCCGACAGGAAGAGTGAGGTGAAAGGTTCCGTCTTGGCCGGAAAGCTCGCGCACGACAAATGAGGTCCGGAGATCAACGGCCTTGACCGATGCTCCGGAGATGCGGCCGTTTGTTACATCGACCAGTTGGCCCCCCATTGTGCCAGTTGGATCCTGGGCAAGTAAGGATTGAACTGCCATGAGGCTGATCGCGAAGCAACTTAGGAGAGAGCGAGACATGAAGAGTTAAGGAAACGTATCATTCTTACGGGCTTCTCGTCTTGAGTCTTACGGTATGCACGAGACTACAACCAAAGATGGGCGCTACAACCAAGGGTTGATAGAAAAATCAGCTTGCGCTAAGTGATCGAAAACAGAAATAGTTGTGAGGTGAGAAAGGATTTTCTGATTGCGCTTTTTCGCCCGTTGATAATGATCACGGCGCTAATGATCATTTGGCAGATCTCGGTAGCCAATGCCCCGAACGCTATTTTGCCTGGTCCATTAGGAGTGCTGCACGGAATGGGCGAATTGCTGGGTCAGGGATTGCTCTTGAAGTACGTGGTCGCTTCGCTGTTTCGGGTGACATGGGGCTTTACATTGGCCGCAGTGGTGGCAATTCCTCTTGGGCTGACCATCGGTTGGTATCGAAGGGCGAGGCTGGCGGTCAATCCGCTGCTGCAAATTCTGCGGCCCATTTCCCCGCTAGCTTGGATACCTATTGCTATTCTCTGGTTCGGGGTTGGCGATTCGGCAGCGATCTTTCTCATTTTTGTAGGATGCTTCTTCCCTTTACTTTTGACAGCAATGCAAGCAGTCGCGAGCATCCCGACGATCTACCTCCTGGCGGGCCGCAACTTTGGTTTGAGCCCGGCTCGCCTTTTGTTCGAAGTGATTTATCCCGCCGTGACCCCGCAGTTGATCATCGGATTGCGGATTACCATGGGGGTCGCTTGGCTCGTGGTCGTCGCGGCTGAGATGATCGCCGTGAATTCCGGCTTAGGGTTCCTGATCGTCGATGCGCGTAACGCGGGCAATCGTTACGATCTGGTCGTCGCGGGCATGATTGTGATTGGAGTGATCGGCCTTCTGCTCGATATCGCCATGCGATCTATAGAACGAGTGAGATCATTCCGATGGGCATATCCGGAGAACTAGCGTGTCGTTGATGGAGCCGGACGTCAAACCCCTGGCACTTGGCAAAGCAAAGCTATGCGTTGAGCACGTCTCAATGGTGTTCAAGCGACAGGGCCAGCTCATGCCTGTTCTCGACGACATCAATTTCGACATAGCAGAAGGCGAGTTTCTCTGTGTGCTCGGCCCATCGGGATGCGGCAAATCAACGCTGCTGAATACACTCGCCGGTTTCCTTTCACCAAGCAGCGGACAGATCACAATCGACAGCCGTACCGTATGCGGTCCCGATCCGCGGCGAATCTTTGTTTTTCAAGAGCGCGGAGTCTTTCCCTGGCTTACAGTCGAAGGCAATATCGGCTTCGGTCTCTTCCGGTTGACGCGTCCGGAACGTGAGCGGCGCATCGCGCACTACATCAATATGGTCGGCCTCAAGGGTTTCGAGAACGCTTACCCCCAGGAACTCTCGGGCGGCATGAAGCAGCGGCTCGAAGTGGCCCGAGCGCTAGCCGTGAATCCGGACACGCTTTTTCTCGACGAGCCTTTCGGCGCTCTCGATTCAATCACTCGTTTATCCATGCGCAGAGAACTGCTGCGGATCTGGCAGGCGGAGCGTAAGACGGTGATTTTCGTAACTCACGATATTGACGAAGCAGTGCAACTGGCGGACCGCGTCGTCGTAATGAGCGCGCGTCCGGCGAGGATCCAGCAAGTTGTTGAGATTGAGATGCCCCACCCACGGGATATTCTTTCATCGCGTTACTTGGAGCTGCGCACGGGCATCGCCGAACAAATTGGCTTGGCGCACCAGGTATGAATGGGACCACCGAACCTCGGCAGTGGGAGAAGATTTTCTGGCCTGTTTTGGTAGCTGCTCTGCTCGTTTTGTTGTGGCACTACGCGGTTCTTTGGACGGCTACCAAAGTTTTTCCGTCACCTCTCAATGTCGAGAGAGCGTTGGCAGAGTTAGTCCGCAAAAACCTTTTGTGGCGCTATGTCGGCGATTCACTCGGCCGTGTTGCGGTCGGATTCGGGACAGCCGCTGCTTTAGGGATTCCCCTCGGACTTATGCTCGGCTCGTCTGCCTCGCTCAATCAAGTTGTCGATCCTGTGCTGCAATTGCTTCGGCCGATCAGCCCGATAGCGTGGATTCCGGTCGCCATCGTTTTTTGGGGAGTGGGCGATCGCGCAGCAATTTTTCTGATTTTCCTGGGCGCCTTTTTTCCTATCGTGGTAGCGTGCGCTAACGGCGTGAGGAATGTCCCGGCAATTTTTAGACAAGCCGGACGGAACTTTGGGCTGGGTCAGGCCCGTCTGCTTGCCCGTGTTGTTTTCCCGGCGGCGCTTCCGCAGATAATTGTTGGATTGCGCATCGCGCTAGGGATCGCCTGGCTGGTTGTGGTGGCTGCGGAAATGATCGCGGTCGATTCCGGCCTCGGCTATCTCGTAATTGACGCGCGTAATTCAGGTAAGCGATACGACCTCGTTGTGGCGGCCATGCTGATGATCGGCATCATTGGATTAGCCCTCGACCTGGCATTTCGCAGAGTTGAGAAGATCAGATCCGTGAGCTGGGGGTTTTCGTCGTGAGTATTAAGGCCAAGCCCCTGCTAGCACTGAGCGGTTGGATTGTTTTGATTTCAGCGCTCCACGCTTATCTGAATGTCGATTGGAGCGCGGTGCTCAATGAATACCGACCAGTGGCAAAGCGCAAAATCACCGTCGCATACATACCCGTCACATGCCAGCTCACTTGCCCAGTAACGGATTACATCTCGAAGTTCTCGAAAAGCGGCACGCTTTTTCTGCCGCGGATGTTCCAGGGATTTCCGGAAATCAAAGAAGCTCTTATCGCGAACAAGGTCCAAGCCGCATTTATCGTTGCCCCTCTGGCGATTGCACTGAAGGCGCAAGGCGTTCCGATCAAGGTGGTGTATCTGGGTCATCGTTACGGTAGCGCGGTAGTCGTCCGGAAAAATGGCCCGGTGAAGACATTCGCCGACATGCGCGGCCGCACCGTGGCGATCCCGAGCCGCTTCTCTGACGAACGCCTGATTCTGTTCCGGGCGATGAAGGCTTGGGGCATTCGTCCTGGAGAGATCAAGATGGTTGAGATGGCTCCCCCAGATGTCTCCGGAGCCCTCGCGGCACACGCGATCGACGCATTCTCGATGGGCGAGCCCTTTCCCTCACAAGCAGAGATGGCCGGGTACGGGCGCATACTCTTCCAGGCGCGCGACTACTGGCCGGACTATATGTCCTGCATTCTGGTCGTGCGGCAGGACCTGATCGACACGCGCCCTGAAGTGGTGCAGGTGCTGGTAGACGGCATCGCGCGGTCTGGCTTGTGGCTCGACAAAGGCAAACCATACCGCGAGGATGCGGCCGATTTCGTGGGACGCTTCTACTACCATCAAAAACCGTCACTACTGCGCTGGGCGCTGACAAAGCCGCTTGATCGCGTGGTCTACAGTCCGCTTGCGCCACGCAGGGCCGATTTCGATCTGGTCCGCGATCTAATGATCGAGACGGGTGTGCTCGAAAAGAAAATCGCTTTTGAAGAGTACACCGATACACGGTTCTCAGACCAGGCAAGCATTCAGACGGCGTGGAAATATCAAGCCGGAACCGGCAGCGCACAATAACCGGGTTAGTTTTTCAGTTCTTCACGTATTTCCGCCGCTGCTCTGCGTGCTTCGAGCAGCGCTCCGGCGGGAAAACTAATAGCGCCGACCTTGGGGTGACCGCCGCCGCCGTAGCGTTCACAGATCGTCGCTAGATTGTGGCGTAGCGGTTCACGCACCCAGGGGTTTGACCCAACGGACACCTTCGTGCGAAAGCTCGAAGTCGAAACGGAGACCGTGTAGGCGGAGTCGGGAAATAAGTAATAAGGAATGAATTTGTTATAACCCTCGATACCCTGGTCGGCGAGGTCGAAGAAAATCACGCCGCCGTCGCAAGAGCCGGTTTGGCGAATGACGTCGATGTTGCGCACGTGATTCTCATGGAGTCGGCGGTATTCAGCTTGGATGTCAGGCTCTGCGATGATCTCGGCTAAGCTGCGTTCCTGCATAAGATAGATCATCCGCTTGACGAGCGCGGGCCCCTTGCTGCCCTCCACTACCAGCGTTAGCTTCATGGCCGGGGCATCCATTTGCACGGCCGACTCGGCATCGTCATAAAGCGCACCATCCACGATGTCGGCCCAGGTAACTAATTCTTCTAGGTCAGGAGCTTCGAAGCCGTAATCGCGCTCCACAATGCTGGCGATGAACTTTGTGCAGGACTTGTAACTCGGGTCCAGGAACTTGCGGCCAGACGTGTCGTGGCGAAAGTGTTCGGCGTCTGCAGTACTCAGAAAAGCGCTCTGATGATGATCAAACCACCAGGTGAGATTCGGGTGCGTTGCATACTTGAAATCGACGATGACGTTGAAATCTCCATCAAAAAGGCTGTCTTCAAACAGCTGGTCGGCACGGTGCGCAAGACCCGTGTATTCGAAGCGGGCCTCCGGGATAGAAACGGCTCTTCAAGAAGCGCGTTATGTAAGCTGCTGATGCCGCCCCATCAAAGCAGTGGTCATGATAGAGGACTCGCACCTTCATCAAAAATGTATGATCTCCGGAAAACCTTTTAGATTGCCTGACGAACGCCCGAAAAGCAAGCGTTAGGCGATAATTAGTACAGTAGGCCTTTCCGGGGTACGGCGCGGCTGATGCAGATAGAACGATTTGGCGCGTCCTCACGGCCCGCAGCCCCAGACGACGGCTTAGCTGTCCGGAATCGTTATCATTAGGCCAGAACCGCTACCATAAAAGTTAGATCAACGCTGAATTAGAAGATGCTCAAAACAAAAGAAGAACGCCAGAGCGACCTCAATCCGCAGGAGACTTCGGAATGGCTGGAAGCGCTTGACCAAGTCATGGACGAAGCGGGTCCGGACCGAGCCAACTATTTACTAGAGAAGCTCTTGGACCGCGCCGCTCAATCCGGCGTTGCGACCCCGCCGCGGATCAATTCACCCTACGTAAATACGATCCCGGTACAGGAGGAGACGCCGTTCCCCGGTGACCGTGCAATCGAACGCAATATCAAAAGCCTGATCCGCTGGAATGCGGCCGCTATGGTAGTGCGCGCGAATAAATACGATCCCAATATTGGCGGCCACATTTCGACCTATGCCTCGCTCGCCACGATAAGCGAAGTCGGTTTCAACCATTTCTTCCGCGGGACAATTGGGGGACTTCCGGGTGACCTGGTCTATTTTCAAGGGCATGCCTCACCAGGCATTTATGCGCGAGCATTCCTGGAGGGTCGGCTCAGCCAGGAGCAGATTTTCAACTTCCGGCACGAGTTAAGAGATCAGCCCGGTCTTTCATCGTATCCGCATCCCTGGTTGATGCCGAACTTTTGGCAGTTTCCGACTGTATCGATGGGTCTCGGCCCGATCAATGCTATCCACAATGCCCGCTTTCTGAGGTATCTCGAAAACCGTGAGCTCATTCCGCGCACCGATCGCCGCGTATTTGCATTCTGCGGCGATGGCGAGATGGATGAGCCGGAGTCAACGGGCGCTCTGCACATTGCCTCGCGCGAGAAACTCGACAACTTGATCTTCGTGATCAACTGCAATCTGCAGCGGCTCGATGGTCCGGTGCGTGGTAACGGCAGTATCATTCAGGAACTCGAGGGTGTGTTCCGGGGAGCGGGTTGGAACGTCATCAAGGTTTTGTGGGGCGGTGATTGGGACGATCTGTTGGCGCGGGACACGAGCGGCTTACTGCTGAAGCGCATGGAGGAGTGCGTCGATGGCGAGTATCAAAACTTTAAAGCACGCGGCGGCGCTTACACTCGTAAAGAATTCTTTGGCAAGTATCCCGAACTGCTGAAGCTCATCGAAGATAAGTCGGACGAAGATATCGCCAAACTGAGACGCGGCGGTCACGATCCGGTCAAGATGTTCAACGCCTACAAACGCGCCACCGAACATAAAGGCCAGCCAACGGTGATCCTCGCAAAAACCGTCAAGGGCTATGGCCTGGGTGAGGCCGGTGAAGGCAAAAACATTACGCACCAGCAGAAAAAGCTGAATGAGGACGAACTCTTCTATCTTTCGGGACGATTCGGTCTCGACTTGCCGAAGGAGACTATTCAATCCATTTCTCTAGTTCGGCCAAGCGAGGATAGCGCGGAGATGCGCTACTTGCAGGAGCGGCGGGCAGCTCTCGGAGGCTATCTGCCGGCGCGGAACCCGAAGAAGATCGAGTTGAAAGCTCCTCCACTCGAGACATTCAATGAGTCGCTCGGCGGTTCGCGAGGGCGCGAGGCTTCGACTACGGGCGCCTTCGTATCGGTTTTGAAGTCTCTGCTCAAAGTGCCTGAGCTCGGCAAGTACGTCGTACCGATTATTCCGGATGAGGCGCGCACATTCGGTATGGAGTCGATGTTTCGTGAGCGCGGGATTTACGCGAGCGGTGGCCAGCTCTATAAGCCGGTCGACAGCGATGTCCTGATGTATTACAAAGAGTCCCAGGACGGGCAGATCCTGGAAGAAGGCATCACGGAAGCCGGCGCAATGGCTTCTTTCACGGCAGCGGGAACGGCTTATGCCAACGTCGGAGTTCCATCGATCCCTTTCTTTATCTACTACTCGATGTTTGGGTTCCAGCGAGTCGGCGATCTCATCTGGGCGTTTGCCGATGCGCGCGGTAAAGGGTTTCTGGTCGGCGGCACCGCCGGACGGACCACACTTCTGGGCGAAGGCTTACAACACGATGATGGTCATAGCCACGTGCTTTCGAGCGTGGTTCCCACCTGCCGCAGCTACGATCCCGCTTTCGCTTACGAGATCGCGGTCATCGTACAGGACGGCATCCGTCGGATGTACGAGAACAATGAAGACCACTTCTACTATCTAACGGTTTGCAACGAAAATTATGTGCAGCCGCCGATGCCGGACGCGTCAAATCTGACCACGGGCATTCTGAAGGGCCTCTACCTGTATCGCCCTTCGGAAATCGGTGCGGCGCAGGTGACTTTATTCGGCAGCGGGCCGATCTTGAACGAAGCGCTTAAAGCACAGAAACTTCTAGCTGAGAAGTACGGGCTGGGCGCGAACGTCTGGAGTGTGACGAGCTACACCGAGCTGCGGCGAGACGCCTTACAAGCGGATCGCTGGAATCGTCTCCACCCGGCCGAGACGCCGCGGAAGCCTTATCTGCTAGAAGCCTTGGGAAACATCGATATGCCAATCATCGCCGCGACCGACTATATGAAGATTGTGGCCGACCAGGTAGCGCCGTGGCTGCCGGGCCGATTGACTGCTCTTGGCACGGACGGTTTTGGCCGCAGCGAAAACCGCGAGCATCTACGACGTTTTTTTGAGGTGGATGCAGCAAGTATTGCTGGAGCCGCGCTGTCGCGCCTTGCGCAATGGGGCCGCTTCGAACCTGCCCGAGCTCAGCGAGCCCTCCAAGATCTGGGGCTGAATGCGGAGAGCATCGATCCCTCCCTAGCTTAATTCGACTCGTCCCTTTGGGAAACTTCTGCTCGTTCGGGTGAATCACCTTGATATGAGCACTGCGACTACTGAATCGATCGACACACTTACGATCGGCGGCGATTTAACAATAAAGAGACTAGGGTTTGGTGCGATGCGCCTGACCGGTCATGGCATCTGGGGCGAACCGCGGGATAGCAACGAAGCGCAGCGTGTGCTGCGGCGCGTAGTCGAACTCGGTGTCAATTTCATCGACACAGCGGATTCTTACGGACCGGAAGTAAGCGAACGGTTGATCGGTGAAACGCTTGCGCCTTACGCGGCCGGTGTTGTGATTGCTACCAAGGGCGGCTTAACGCGGCAAGGCCCGGAGCAATGGCTACCGGTAGGGCGTCCGGAGTATCTCAGGCAGCAGGTGGAGATGAGCTTGCGGCGTTTGCGTCTCGAACGGATCGAACTTTACCAGCTTCATCGCATTGACCCGAAAGTACCTGTTGAAGAATCGCTCGGCGCATTGGTGGATCTTCAGCGCGCGGGCAAAATCCGGCACATTGGCCTTTCCGAAGTCTCAGTCGCGGAGATTGAGCGCGCTTTGAAGACTGCGAAAATCGTCAGCGTTCAGAACAAATACAACTTATCGGACCGCGCGCACGAAGACGTGCTGAATTATTGCGAGAAAAAGAACATTGCCTTCATTCCGTGGTTTCCGGTGGCAGCCGGCAAATTAACCGAGGCCGGCAGCGCACTCGATCGGATCGCAGAACAACATGGCGCAACTGTGGCCCAGCTTTGCATCGCGTGGCTGCTACATCGTTCGCCGGTGATGGTACCCATTCCCGGCACGTCCAGTGTGAAACACCTGGAAGAGAATGTCGCCGCGCGCGATTTGAAGCTTGAACCGCAACAGTGGCAGGAGGTCGAGAAGACGGCAAAGTCGTAAGCTGTACCTTATGCCGCATTTCCGCCGGCGGGAACTTTCCTGCTTGACCGCTTTGCTTGCACTCTCGTTTGCTTCGAAAGCAGACGACAACAAGCTCGACCAAGTACTTGGGCAGCTTGAACAGGTCCACTCCTTTTCGGACGTTAGCATATCGCCTGACGGTCACTGGGTTGCGTGGGTGGGCAGAGGCTCCGGTAAGGCGGATTCCGTCTACATTATTGATCGCAAGAAGAGCGGAGCAAAGCCAAAGCGGATCGCTGCCGGAGACGCACTCGACGAAGGTGCGGCGTCGGAGATTGTCTGGTCGCCCGATAGCAGGCAGTTCGCTTTTCTGAGTCACGGCGAGTCGGCCCAGGATCAGGTATTCGTCGCTGCTGTGGAGAGCTCGAAAGCGCACAGCGTCTCAAAGCTCGAAGGGCACGTCTCCGGTCTGCACTGGTCGCCGCAAGGTGCGGAACTTGCGTTTCTTTACAGCGAACACGGGGGCGGTGGTGGCCCGCTCGAGCCAGTGCCAGCCCAGACCGGACTTATCGGAACCGATCTTCATAACCAGCGCCTAACCACTCTTTCGTTGGCGGGAAATGCCATGCGTCAGATTACGCCCCCGGAGCTCAACATCTACGAGTACGACTGGTCCCCTGACGCGCATAGCTTCGCCGCAATTGCTGCGCCGGGGCCGGCCGACAACAATTGGTGGATCGCCAAGCTCTATACGGTCGCCGCCGATTCCGGTCAGATGAAAGTGATCTACGCACCTCCGGTTGAGCGGCAGATCGCAGCACCGCACTGGTCTCCCGACGGCACCAAAATCGCGCTGCTGGGCGGTCTCATGAGCGACGAAGGTTTTGATGGTGGTGATATTTTCGTTCTTCCCAGTTCAGGCGGTGAAGCTCGTAATTTGACAGACGGTGCTAAAGCAACACCCAGCGGCCTGCGTTGGCGCAACGGGGAGACGCTGCTTTATACGGAAGTCGTTGACGGGGGCGGCGCGATCGCTACGGTCAACATTGCAAAAGGCGAGACAGAAGTGCTCTGGAAAGGGACGCACGCCCTGCACGAGGACGGCAATTTCCCTAACTTCAGCATTGCTCGTGACAGCACAATGAGCGCTGCGGTCCTGAGCACGTGGGAACAGGCTCCCGAAGTCGTCGCAGGTCCGATTGGCGACTGGAAGCCGCTCACATCGGAAAACGGGGAGCAGAAGCCGCACTGGGGCAGGTCGGAAAGCCTCCTTTGGCAGAGTGACGGAAATCGCGTCCAGGGATGGCTGCTTTACCCGGAGAACTTTGACGCGAGTAAGCGTTATCCGATGGTCGTTAGCATCCACGGCGGGCCCTCCGGAGTGCGCTCGGCTTCCTGGCCCTCCGTACACTTCGATGTCTCGGTGATGGCGTCCCTCGGCTATTTTGTTTTCTTTCCCAATCCGCGCGGCAGCTACGGTGGCGGTGAGGCCTTCACTCGCGCCAACATTAAAGATTTCGGCGGCGGCGATCTACGGGATGTTTTGGCGGGAGTCGACGAAGTCGTGAAGAAAGTGCCCGTCGATGGAAACAGGATCGGCGTCACGGGCTGGAGCTATGGCGGCTACATGACGATGTGGACCGTTACGCAAACAAATCGCTTCCGCGCCGCGGTAGCCGGTGCCGGCATCGCAAACTGGTTGAGCTATTACGGCGAGAACTCGATTGACGAGTGGATGATTCCGTTTTTCGGCGCATCAGTGTATGACGATCCTGCGGTGTATGCCAAAAGTTCGCCGATCACGTATATCAAGCAAGTGAAAACGCCGACCCTCGTGGTTGTGGGCGAACGCGATGGCGAATGTCCCGCTCCGCAATCCTTCGAGTTCTGGCATGCGTTGAAAGCGGAGAACGTGCCTACTGAGCTCGTAGTCTACCCGGGCGAAGGACATTCGTTTCACGACGCCAAGAATCGCCTTGACGTACTGCGTCGCACCGCTCTTTGGTTTGAAAAATACTTGCAGTAAGTTACGGACGATCTTTGGCGAGTCTCAACTCGTCCTCTAGTTCGTAGATTCGATCTTTGATCAGCTTTTCCGGCTTGCCGGCTTTAGCGGCCTCTTCGAGCTTACGTTTTTGAGTGGTGATTTTGCGTTCGAGAGCGTCGATCTCACGCGAGCTACGCGCTGGCTGAGCGGCTTCTTTAGGCGAAGCGGCCGCCGTCTTCGCGAGGCGCGTCTTGGGTTTCAACGGAACCGTCAGCTTCAGACCGAACTCGTCTTTCAACTCTTTCTGCACTGCGAGTAGCTCGTGCGCGAGCTCGTTGAAGCGCGCGATGAGCTCTTTCTTGGCGGCGCCGTGCAATTTCTCGATATCCTGCTTCGCCTGCCGATACTGCTCCAGGGTGTTTGCCATACAAATCACACAGCGTAGCAGCCGGTTCCTCGCGTTTACTTGGCCGCCAAGCCAGTATATAGTTTGGTGATGCTTTCGATGACGCGGCGCGAGGCACTTCTGAACGGAGCGACGCTTCCATTTGCACTGGCCGCCGACAGCAGCAAGTCGAGGCTCTCCGTAGAGGCGTACATATTTCAGCAATATGCCCAGCGTCAGCAGAAGAAGCTGGTTGACGTTTTGCCAGAAGTCATTCCGATGGCCAAGTCCGCCGGCTTTGAAAACATAGAACTGAACGGTGAGTTTTTCGCTCCGGCCTTGCTCGAACAAACGCTTCAGCTTGTCCGGGCAAATTGGCTTTCAATGCCGTCCGTGTATAGCGGAGGCGGCATGCACGAGCCTGCGTTGGCTGATGAAACGATCAAGCAAGCGCTTAAAGTAGCGGCTTTCTGCAAACCCTTCGGCTGTACGGCCGTGGTCTGCAATGCCAACCCGAAAGGTCCCGGCGTGGAGAAGACGGATGCCGAGCTTGCGTTTCAAGCTCAGGCGTTCGACCGCATGGGCCGCGAGCTGGCTAATAACGGTTTCGAGCTGCGGGTGCACAATCACACACCCGAAATGTTGAGTGGCGCGCGCGAATGGCGCAGTACTCTCCAAAAAACCGACCCGAAACTTGTCTCGTTATGCCTTGATCTTGATTGGGTTCACCAGGGTGATCAGGATCCGCTCGGGCTTCTCAAGGAGGCGGGCGGCAGGGTGCACGAGATTCACGTCCGCAATTCGCGCAACAAGCTCTGGCTAGAAGCTTTTGAGCCAGGAGATGTGGATTATCGAGCAACTGCCGAGTACCTGAGTGCGTCCCATTTCGTGCCATTGATTGTAGTCGAATTGGCATATCGCGATGCAACGACCATTACACGACCGTTGCTGCAAGATCTCTCGATGAGTCGGCGCTACGCCCAGAAGATCTTCGGAGTCAGAGCCTGATCAACAGCCCGTTTGTGGAAACTTTTTAACTGCTTAGATGCTTTACCTGAGCATTCGATTCGGTTAAGCTGACTATTCACGAGATGATAAGTAGCTAACATTTTGCTCGGGAAAGTGCAGGGAGCCCGACAGCTCGTGATAGGTGTACCTGAATAATGCGGTGGTCTGCGAATTTGAATAGTGCGGTAATTGTCAGTTGTATGCTGCTGTGCCTTCCGCTTGGCTGGTCGGCGACCGCAGCCGAACCGTATTTGGAGGTCAGGCTCCAAACGCACCTAACTAGCTACTCCTCTCCGCCCGGTACGCGTTTTCGATGTGTGGTCATTCGCGAGTTCCGAGCCGATGGGCATGTCAAGCTCGCGAGAGGGACGCTGATCTACGGCACCGTTACCAAGCGAAATTCGGTCAACCTTGGTTTCCGGCATGAGCGTGCTGCCCTGGAAGTGAGTTTCGATGAATATGAGACCGCGGACGGGAAGACTCACCCTCTCGAAGCAACGTTGGCCACCATCGACAACGCACGCGAAGAGGTAACCGCAAAGGGCCGAATCAAAGGTGTACTGGCTGCTAACACGCCCGGCAATCTGCTGAACGGATTCTGGGCCAAACCCACATCCAACCTCGCGTTTCGACCACTGGTAGGTCTCACCGGTGCTGCCAATCAGGTATGGCTACGCTATTCCATGGGTCCGTGGGGAGCAGCAGCCTTGTTCGCTCTCCGCTGCGCGATCGTTCCTTTTCCAGAGCCCGAAATAATCCTTCCTTCGGGAACCGATATAACATTGCGAGTCAAAAATGCTGCAGCCATGCCGGATGCAGAAGGGATCGAGAGCGATTCCAACGTGATGACCTCAGGCGTCTCAGAGATGATGCGAATGTGGCCAGATTGGGCCACAGCGAAACTGGGAACGATTAGCTACCAGAATGGTCAGCCAGCGCCAGATCTCTTCAACATCGTGTTGGCGGGTTCTCGCCAGCAGATAGTTGCCGCCTTTCTCACTTCGGGTTGGGTACCCGCGGATCCCCGGTCGCTCACATCTTCCTCGCGCATGTACCAGGCATTCAGCGCCATGCGCAATTACGCCTCTGCCCCCGTTTCGACGCTGCTCTATCACGGCGCTGCGCCTGACTTAGTCTTCGAGAAGTCACTCGACACCGTCACGCAGCGGCATCATATTCGGTTCTGGAACGTTGGGACACTGGACGGAAACGAGATTTGGCTCGGTGCGGCTACGCATGACACGGGTCTCAAATTCAAAACTGCGTCATTTGCTTTCAGCCATAAGATTGACCGGAACATCGATAACGAAAGAGACAAGGTCTCGACCGACCTCGCTTTCACCGGTTGCTCTGGGGCACCTGTGTTCCTGAATAGCCCGGTGCGCGTTTCCCCCAGTGAAAACAGTCTCATTACTACGGACGGGCGTTTAGTTTTGCTCACAGCGCAGTCTTGCGCGACCGAACCCGATTTCGATGGTCCGCCCAAACTGCCGGGAAACCGCTTCACCCGAATCACCCGCCGCGTCGTGCTTGAGACGCGCAATTATCTGATGCGCGATAACGCCTATTATTGGGGATATCGAGTCATTCGGAGCACGCACAACCACGCTGTTCCTTTGCTACACTAAATTCGTCTTTGCAGTCATCTATCTCCATCGCCTTCCTGCCTTATCAGCCTTTGGTCTCTAGAGTAACCCTACAAAGACAAACTTCAACTTAAAATCAGGTACGTACATGACTAACATCTTTGTTGGGAATCTCAGTTTTAAAACGACTCAGGAAGATCTCATGGCCGCCTTCTCGCAGTACGGGAATGTGGAGCGGGTAAATATTGTTACGGATCGCGACAGCGGTCAGCCGCGTGGATTTGCCTTTGTCGAGATGACGGAGCGTCGCGATGCGGAAACGGCGATTTCGCAGCTGAACGGCGCAGATCTGAACGGACGCACCATCAACGTGAATGAAGCGCGTCCGAAGCCGGCGGGTGGACCGTCGGGCTTTGGTAATCGCGGCGGCCGCGGCGGCGGCGGTGGCGGCCGAAGTGGTGGCGGTGGCTCGCGCGATCGCGGCCCTCGCTGGTAATCTAACTTGCCGAGCGGGCGATCCTCAACTATCGCCCGTTTGCTTATCCCGCCCTCAAAGCAGACGTTTCCAAAACGTGATCTCATATAGAGAAGGTCTTCTACCCGACCGACCAGACTCTTGCCCCACCCTCGAAAAGTTTTCTGCAGCTTCTTGATTTGTTGCGCTCTGAGCGTGCTTACGCTCAGGGGCCGGACTGCACAGTCGCTGCCAGGCACATCGGGAGAACCCTTCGATCAAGTCGTCACTCCGTTCGTCACAAAAAACTGCGCTGCCTGCCATAACGAAAAGCTCAAAACCGCCGGCCTAGCGCTGACCGCCTATCACGACGCGGCTTCGGTTGTTCGTGATCGCGATACCTGGGAGAAAGTCATTCGTCGCGTTCGGGCAGGAGAAATGCCGCCCAAAGGAATGCCCCGCCCTGATCCGGCCGCGATCGCAAGGGTAACGGCCTGGATCGAAGGCCAGTTCACTGAGTCAGATCGGAACACGCCACCCGACCCCGGTCGTTTAACCGCCCACCGGTTGAACCGCGCGGAGTACAACAATACGGTCCGCGATCTCCTGGCAGTGAAGTGCCAGGCTTCCGCAGATTTCCCGGCAGACGATTCCGGCTATGGCTTCGACAACATCGGCGACGTGCTCTCGGTCTCACCGGTTCTGCTCGAAAAGTATCTGAATGCGGCCACCCGGATTGCCAACCAAGCCATTCCATCCGATGCTGCGCCCAAGCCTACCCGCGTCCGTTTCTCTCCGGAACACAGCCCGAACGATGACGGCATGACACTCGGAAATCGCTTTGATCTTCCGGCGGAAGGCGATTACGACATTAAAGTAGCCGTCAGCGGCCGTAAAGATCCGTTCCAGATTCATCTGTTGCTTGACGGTAAAGAGATCAAGACGGCCGATGTGCTGATCGAAAAAGATAAGCCCCGGTCATATGAAGTGCGCGAGCATGTCCCGTTCGGCGAACATGTGCTCACCGCGACCCTGAAACCGCGCCAGCCATCTGTCTCTGAAATGGCGATCGGCAAACGTCTGGCGGCCAAGGAAGAAGCCGAGTACCAGAAGGCAATTGCAGAGCACCCCGAAACCGCAAAGGCAATCACCAGGCAGCGGGCAGATTCTCATCCGCCTACCTACATCGATAGCTTTGAACTCCGCGGGCCTTACGATGCTCTGCCCCACCCTGTTCCTGAGAGCTACCGCCGTATCTTCGCCTGCGGTCACTTATCGGGCCATCACACGTCGCAGTGCGCCTTCACTGATTTGGCAAATCTCGCCAGGCTTGCTTATCGACGTCCTGTCACTCGGGACGAGGTGGAGCGGCTCGCGGCTTTAGTCAACTCTGCGCAAAGCGATGGCATGACGTTTGAGCAGGCAATGCGCGTTGGGCTGGAGGCCATTCTGGTTTCTCCCAACTTTCTTTTCCGTATCGAACGTGATCCCCGCCCTGAAGATCCGCAGGCAGTTCACCCGGTCAACGATTACGAACTCGCATCACGGCTCTCCTACTTCTTGTGGAGCAGCATGCCGGACGAGCCGTTGCTGGCAGCGGCCAGCGAGCACCGTCTGCACGATCCCTCGGTTCTGGACGCCCAAGTCAAACGCATGCTGCAAGATCCGAAGTCGGATGCCCTGATCGACAACTTCGCCGGACAATGGCTCGAACTGCGTAACCTTGAAAGCATCCGACCCGATCCCGACGAATTCCCTGCTTTCAACGCTCAATTGCGACGCGCAATGTACACAGAATCCGAGATGTTCTTCCAATCGATCGTACGCGAAGATCGCAGCATTCTGGATTTCATCGATGGCCGGTACACATTTCTCAATGAGCGGCTGGCGAAATTCTACGGAATAGCGGGCGTAACGGGCAATGAGTTTCGCCGCGTCAGCTTGGACGGCACTGAACGCAGCGGCGTACTGACTCAAGCAAGCGTCTTAACAGTGACATCGTACCCGACCCGAACTTCGCCTGTGTTGCGCGGCAAATGGATCCTTGAAAACGTTCTGAATGCGCCGCCACCGCCACCGCCGCCCGGCGTTGGTTCCATTGACGCCAAAGGCGGGCCGCTCGCGGGTACGATGCGCCAGCAGATGGAGAAGCATCGTGCGAATCCCATGTGCGCTTCCTGCCACACGCGCATGGACCCACTCGGATTTGCGCTTGAAAATTATAATGCAGTCGGGCAATGGCGCACGCATGATGCCGGTCAGCCGATCGACTCGAGCGGTGCGCTCCCGAGTGGAAAGACTTTCAGCGGAAGCGCCCAATTGAAAGCGATCCTGGCAGATAATCGCGATACCTTTGCCGAGTGCCTGACCGAGAAGCTCATGATTTATGCGCTCGGGCGGGGCCTCGAGAGCTACGATCGTCGCGCAGTCAAACAGATCGCCGACGGTCTCGCAGCAAACAATTATCGATTCTCGGCATTACTATCGGGTATCGTCAACAGCACGCCATTTCAGATGGGACGTGGTGAAGGAGAGACAGAAGTGACCCAAGCAACAGCAGGCGGCGGCAAATGATCCTGACGCGAAAACATGTCTCCCGGCGTGCCCTGTTGCGGGGCATGGGCGCAGCAGTCGCTCTACCCGTCCTCGATGCGATGGCGCCGGCGCTGACCGCTGCTTCGACCGTGGCGCAAAAGCTCTCGCCTTCGCGCATGGTGTTTGTCTACGTGCCGAACGGGATCGATATGCGCAACTGGACGCCGGCGGCGGAGGGTCGCGCTTTTGCCCTGCCGAAGATCCTCAGTTCACTCTCGCCGATGCAGGACGATGTGCTGGTTCTCAGCGGTTTGATGGACCACGGCGGCGACGCGTTAGGTGACGGGCCGGGCGATCACGCGCGAGCTTCTGCCAGCTTTCTTACGGGCGTCCATCCGAAGAAAACGGCTGGTTCTGACATTTCAGCGGGCATCTCGATTGATCAGCTCGCAGCGCAACGCATGGGATCGGCTACCCGCCTTGCCTCGCTCGAACTCGGCTGCGAAGATGGACACCTCGCCGGCAACTGCGATTCCGGTTACGCCTGCGCGTACGTCAACAGCATCTCCTGGCGAGGTGCTACGTCGCCGAATCCGCCGGAAGTGAATCCGCGCGCTGTTTTCGAGCGGCTCTTCGGCAGTGACGAGAACGCCGGTGATCCGGCCGCCCGCGCGCGCAACATCCGCTATCAGAAGAGCATTCTCGACATGGTGGCAGACGACACGCGCCGTCTCGAGGGCGATCTCGGTCGAACCGATAAACGTAAGCTCGAAGAGTACTTCACGGCCATTCGCGAAGTGGAGCGCCAAGTCGAGATGATGGAACGGCAGCTCGCTGGAAACTCCATCGCAGCCCCATCCATCGCGAAGCCGGACGGCGTTCCGATCGAATTTGCGGACCATGCTCGGCTCATGTTCGATCTCCTGGCGCTTGCTTTGCAGACCGACACGACGCGTATCTCGACCTTCATGCTGGCTCGTGAAGGAAGCACTCGGTCCTACCGCGAGATCGGCGTTCCGGAAGGTCACCACGGGCTCTCCCACCACCGCAACGACCCGGCCTTGATGGATAAAGTAGCAGCCATCAACCGACACCATATGGATCAGTTCGCCTACTTCATCAGCAAGCTGAAGAAGACGAATGAGGGCAGCGGCTCCCTGCTCGACAGCACAATGGTCTTATACGGCAGCGGCATAAGCGACGGCAACAAGCACAATCACGACAATCTCCCGGTGCTGCTGGCGGGGGGGTCGCGTAGCCTCAAGACGGGGCGGCACGTGCGCTACACCCAGGACGAACCGGTCTCAAACCTGTATCTCAGCATGCTTGATGCGGCAGGCGTACCGACTGAACGTTTCGGCGATAGTCAGCAGCGGCTAAATTACCTGAGCGATCTGACATAATCGCGTCGGATCATATTCTTCAACCATGAAATCTGTCATTCGGGCGCTGCCGCTTTTAGTGGCATCCCTTGTCGCGGCGCAGGTGCATCCGCTCGCGCAGCTTATCGAGTCGGCTCGCCAAGGTCCCTCAACTCCCGGGTTGGCGGAGTTGATCACGAAAACACTCTCGGCTAAGGGCGGCACAGCCGTTTGGGGTCAGGACTACTTGTTTGTCACGCCTTCCGCTACTCCCGCGTCGGTCTCAATCGATGGCCAAGCGCCGCTGCCCATGTCGCAGGTCGGCGCCTCTGGTCTCTGGATGCGCCTGGAGAAGATGCGAGTTGGGGTGACACACGCTTATCAGTTTTATGGGGATGGCAAGCCCATGGTCAACCGTAGCGATGTCGCGGGTTACAATCCCGATTCCTATCCTCACGAAGGTGTCCCGCAAGGCAAGTTAAGCGAAAAACACACGATCACGAGCAAAGTCTACGACGGCATGCAGGCTGACTATTGGTACTACGCTTCGCCGGGGGTCGATCCCAACGTGCCCGCACCGCTGATGGTCTGGCAGGACGGCCAAGGTCTTATTGCCGGAGATCTTTCGAAGCTCCGCTTGTTCACCGTGACCGAAAACTTGGTGGCGCAGAAGCGAATTCCGCCAATGGTACACGTCTTGATTGCGCCGGGCGCTAAGCCGGGCGACAAACCGATGCGATCGGTCGAGTACGATACCGTGAGCGATCGTTACAATCATTTTCTCCTCGCCGAAGTTCTACCCGAAGTCGAGAAAGCCTACAAACTTAGACCGGATGGGTACAGCCGCGCCATTGCGGGCGAATCTTCGGGCGGCATCTGCTCGTTGAATTCGGCTTGGTTCAATCCCGAAAAGTTCGCGCGCGTTCACTCGACGATCGGCAGCTACACGTCGATTCAGTGGCATCCCGAAGAGAAGCTCGATGGCGGTAATCTCTATCCATTCATGATCCGCAAGCTGCCTAAACGCAATATCCGCATTTG
This sequence comes from Terriglobia bacterium, assembly GCA_963737005.1. Classification (GTDB taxonomy): domain Bacteria; phylum Acidobacteriota; class Terriglobia; order Bryobacterales; family Bryobacteraceae; genus Bog-105. Next base: position 489,416 of record CAVTRD010000003.1, read on the forward strand.
GATGAGCGATGGGATGGACGATCTCGAAAATAACAATGGTTCATGGCCTTTGCAGAATATCGAGCTGGCTAATTCGCTGAAGCTCCGTGAGTACGACTTTCACTTTCGCTTTGGATTCGCAACGCACGATTCCGCCCAGGCCGCGATTGACTTGCCCGAATCGCTGACCTGGCTTTGGCGGGACTACGATCCATCAAAGACCACGCAGGATTTTACGATGGATCCCGCTGAAAAAGACAAGCCGTATTACCGCGTGACGATCACAAATCGTGATGCCTGGTAATCGGCTCACTCCATCGCAGGCTGGCAGACCGCACACCAATAGAGCTTGCGTCCGACAAATTCCTTTGTAAGAACCTCCGACCCACATACAAAGCAAGGCAACCCTCGGCGGCGATACACGTAGTGGGTCTCGCCGCGCCGGGGCTTTCCCTTCTTGTGTGGTCGATCCTGCGGGCGCGTAGTCACAATGCGCCGGTCAATCATGCCGGCTCGCAGCAGAACCTTGGCGTCGCGCCACAAGTTGTGGAGTGAGCGCGTCGGCAGAGTGTTACCTGCCCGAAACGGATTTACTCGCGCGCGAAAAAGCAGTTCCGCGCGGTAGATGTTGCCGATACCGCTAAGGACGGATTGGTCCATCAGTAAGGCTCCGATCGGCGTCTTGCTTCTGAGAATACGTTCAACAGCCCTCGTGGGATCGGCATCTGCCCGCAGCGGATCAGGTCCGATCCGGCTGACCAGTGCCTCGCGAGCGTCCTCATCGAGCACATCGCAAGCGGTCGGGCCGCGCAACTCGAGCCAGTATCGCGCGGTAGACATGCGTATCCGCAGCGCACCTTTCGGCTCGGGGTGCGGCATCGAACCGTCACGAAATTTTCCGTAAAGCCCGAGGTGCACGTGCAGTTGACGATTTCGCCCAAAGTCGTAGAAGAGGTGCTTGCCGTAAGCCTCTACCGAGCGTAGCTTCCGCCTGTTCAGCTGCTGCGCCCCGCTTTCGAAGCGTCCGTTCGGCGCAGCCACGGTAAGCACCTGGCCGGCGAACATCTCTGCATGGCGTTCAGCATAACGATGTAGCTCATTTCCCTCTGGCATCGATCCGTGCTTCAATTATCTGAAAGAGAATTACCAAAATTAATCTGTAGGCGAGGAGTCACCATGGCTGTTGTTCTTCAGTCAAACTGGTGGGCGTTACTGCTACGTGGTATCGCTGCCATTATTCTTGCGATCGTCACATTCGCAATTCCCGGAATCACGATTACGTTCCTGGTAACACTCTTTGGCATCTACGCGCTGATTGATGGCGTCCTTGCTATTTTGTCAACCATTCGTGCCGTGCAGGGCCATCGCCGCTGGGGTTCGTTTCTGCTGGAAGGCATTGTCGGGCTGCTGGTCGGGATCTATGCGATTGCCGTGCCCGTTGCCGCAGCGGCCGCCTTCGTTACGGTGCTGGCATTTTGGGCTCTCCTTACCGGAGTGTTCGAAATCGTCGCCGCTATACGTCTACGCCGCCACATGAAGGGCGAGTGGCTGCTCATCTTGACCGGCGTGCTCTCTATTTTGTTCGGCGTTTTACTGCTGGCCGCCCCGGTTGCCGGCGCCGTCATTTTGGTCTGGTATCTCGCGGGCTACGCTTTGATTTTCGGCATACTGCTCATCGCGCTTTCGTTCCGGGTTCGCAGGTTGCCACCAGGTAGCGCCACACCATCAGTCACCGCTCCGGTGTAGGTTTGTCGAGCTGCGCCTCGCACCTGCCATCATCCTCCAACTACACCAGTTATTAGCAGAAGGAGCGTGCCCTGTTAGCTCGCCTGGCTGCAGTTCAAGGCGCGCGCATGCTACTGTGCCCGGCATGAAACACAACCAAACTCGCAGGGATCGGCCCATTGCCAAGCCGATCCTCAAAGAATTGGTGGACCGGCAAAAAGCGGATTTCAGGCGAACTTTGAAGATGGCTTCAGTCAGTGCGTCTCCGCTGCCCGCTCCCGCTCTGTATGAAGACGCAGGAGAAGGTTACAACACCAATTTCGACCTGATACAGCAGTAACACTCAACCGGGGCAAGTTTGGCTTGCCCCGTTTTTGAGAACCGTTTACTGGCCGACATTCAATTAGCAGCTCCTGTGAACACTTTCTTGGAACGTCTGTGGAATGGCTTCGTATCTTAATTTCGCTCGCAGACGAGTGCGAGCGATAAGGCTGCCAGCATGTCAGACAATCATTCTTCTGTGGCCCTGCCCTGGTGGGTACTTCTGATCGCAACCGCTTGCGCCCTCCTGCTGGCTGCTGGAGCAGTCCTCGCCTTTGTTCGTCCGGCGATGTTAGCTGGTCCAGGGCAACAGATGAACAGCGCCGTTCACGTATATGCCGGCTATCTCATTTCCCGCAATCTGGCGATAGCGGCTCTGCTGCTCGGTGCAGCCATACACAGAGCGCGCCGGGCGCTCAGCATTCTTATGGCGCTCGCCGCCCTAGTCCAGTTCTTAGATGCTGGAATGAATGCGTTAGAGGAACGCTGGGCGCTGATACCGGGTGTACTCCTGCTCGGCATCATGCTTTCGATTGGCGCCAAACGGATCGGCTTCTCGCAAGCCTTCAAATCCACCGCTTAGCGAGTGCTTTTCGGGATTTCATAGAATCTGTACTTCAGCTGCCAGTGAGCCGTCTTTCCAGGATCGATCTTTAACGCCACGTACGCCTCCGGACACACCGTTGTGCGCACTGACCAAAGATAAAACTTAGATATGGGCCGGTCGCCCGATTGCTCGACGCCCGCTCCCGCCTTGCTGTTCTCCACGCGTATGTCGTAGTCTTTCGGACTGGCGTCAAACCCAGTCAAATACGTCGCGACTGACTCTTCATCGTCCGCTTTCAACTCGCGCTGGTAGTCGATGTCATCCCCCCGTATCACGGCCGCATCCTTCAGTTCTTTGGCCTGAGGATGAAACGGGAACTTGATGCTAAAAGCCGGACCTGTCGGCTGCCCATCGATCACGTAGAAGTCATGATCGTAGACTTCGGTGTCAATCGCGCGCTTTCCCGTGTTTTTCAAACTGTGTTCCAGGATTAGCTCGGGCTTCCCTCTCATCAAACGAAGCCTCTTCGTGTAGACGTAGGAATACCCATTGATTCCCTTCAGTTCCTGCACGAACTCGACCCGGTCCGCCTCTGGCCGCACCACCCACACGCCGCCGCTGATGATCCTGTAGTTGCGGGCGAACTGGTACGGCGCATCATCTGGCTTACGTAAGGCGCCCACACCGATCTTTACGAACAGGTCACCCGGCTTCGCTTCCTTGAAACCGAGAGCGCCTTCCTCGGAGCGGAACTCCTCCACCGGACCCGTGATCGCATCATGCAGCGTTGGCTCGTACTTCGGGAACCACACTCCAAAATAGTTATGTCCTGCATACTCCAGACGCGAGATCACGCCGGACCAATCGAAGCGACTTCCGCGGTAATAGCCCCGGTCGGCATCGGGCAAATAGATGTCCGCCTGAATCAGACCGTTACTAATCCGCGCTGTCGGAACCTCGGCTGCTGTTGACAACGGCGATAACACCGAAACTAAAGCGACCAGGCCTATGCAGTTATTAAGAATTGAAGGCATCTCTCAAAAGTGCAATCGTAGCGCGCTACGCTGCAAGTTTGAGCGTTGTTACACCTGAGAATCAAAGCCTGACCCATTTGCAATTGCTGAATCGGGAGATCATCGACTGCTTCCGCTGCCCGCGATTGGTTGCTCATCGGGAAGAAATTGGACGAGTGCAGCGGCGCGCTTACCGAGGCGAATCCTACTGGAGCCGCCCGGTGCCGGGCTTCGGCGATCCCCACGCGCGCCTCTTGATTTTGGGTTTGGCGCCCGGAGCGCACGGTTCAAATCGAACGGGTCGCATGTTTACCGGTGACCGGTCCGGTGAGTTTCTGTATCGGGCCTTGTGGGAGACGGGATTCGCCAACCAGCCGAATAGCGTTTCGATTGGCGACGGCTTGATACTGAGGGACGCCTACATCACCGCGACCCTGCGATGTGCGCCGCCCGACAACAAACCTGAGCTGGCCGAAATTCTCGCGTGCCGTCCTTACCTGGTTCGCGAACTCGCCATTCTAGATCGGGTCCGTGTGGTGGTAGCTCTCGGCGGGGTGGCCCTGAATGCGTACCTTTCCGTACTGCAAGCGAGTGGGCGAATCCGGTCACGCTCTGCATTCCCCTTCGGCCACGGTCTCCGTCACACGCCCGATGCCGCTGGCCCGATCATCCTTGCGTCCTATCACCCAAGCCAGCAGAACACCTCGACCAAGCGGCTCACCGCAACCATGCTTCGAGAGATCTTTCTGGAAGCCCGTGAACTGCTCGGCAATTCCGAACTCCACTACACGGGGGGTACGGTCGGCGGAGATGGCGGCGGGCCATAGTTACGCACCCCCGAATTACGCGGATCAACGTAGGGGGCAGCGCCATAACCCGGGACTTGGGTGGGCGGCACATAAACGCCACCGCTCTCCAGGATGAGTTGCGAGTTGCTATTGAGCAAGACCCAAAGCCCATAAATACCAAGTGCCGTACCGAGCGGGATGTGGAACAGGTGGAACACCGAAACTACGATCATCAGTATGCGTGACCAAGGCCGGTTGTGCATAAGTCCCCAACCACCGATAATCGAGGGCAGTCCCAGAGCAAAGAAGAAGATCGCTGCGGCAAAGCCGATGGTCGCGATGATCGGGGCAGCCACCACTTGGTCGCGGTAATCCGCACCCTCTGCCGACGAAATCGTAGCGGCGATAAAGGCAGCGATGCTTCCCATGGTGAGCAAAGCGGCGACGCCAAGCAGAGCCGTCAAGCTGCCCATAACGATGTTTAAGATTCCGAGTATTTTGATGTGGTCACGCATGATGTTCTTCTTTAAACCTCACCTGCTGTATTACGTCCCGGAGCAGCTCGATGTTCCCGAACAATCTTTGTAAGTATCAGAAAACAGGCTACACTAGGCATATCGGCATATTTGAGCAAAGAACTCCGGCTCAGTAACACAACATGTATTTCTTGGGACTGATCTCGTTGCTGCTATTCGCTCAATCTACTTTCGGCTCACAGCTGGCGAACAGTTTTTTCGACGACTCGTTCGCCGGAATTTACCGGCTCTCTACTTTCGATTGGGCGCTTCTGCTGCCCTACTTCGGAATCCTACTGGTGCTCTCCGTGTACGGTATCCATCGGTATGAGACCGTACGGCGCTATATCCGCTATGGAAAGAGTCTGCCCAGCACGGCTCCACAAAGGTATCAGCAACTCCCGCGAGTGACCGTGCAGCTGCCGATCTTCAATGAGCGTTTCGTTGTAGAGCGTCTTCTTGAAGAGACAAGTCTAGCTCGAGTATCCACGCGAACTGCTGCAGATCCAGGTGCTCGACGATTCGACCGATGAGACGCACCCGTTTACTGAGCGCCTCTGCAATCAGTACCGTGCTGCGGGCGTGCCCATTGAATATCGGCACCGCACTAACCGGCATGGTTTCAAAGCCGGTGCCCTGCAGGAAGGATTGGAGACAGCGACCGGTGAACTAATCGCGATCTTCGATGCGGATTTTGTCCCGCCGCGCGACTTCCTCACGCGCACTGTCGATTTCTTTACCGATCCCCAAGTGGGCGTCGTTCAAACCCGCTGGAGCTACCTCAACAAGGAATACAGCATCTTGACGCAAGTGGAAGCGATGCTGCTTGACGGGCATTTTGTCCTCGAGCACGGCGCCCGCTGCGGCTCAGGTTTGTTTTTCAATTTCAACGGGACAGCCGGCGTTTTACGCCGCGCCATGATCGACGATGCCGGCGGCTGGCAGCACGAAACACTGACCGAAGACTCCGACTTGAGTTATCGCGCACAGCTTAACGGCTGGCGTTTTGTTTATGTGCCCAACGTCGATTGCCCGTCCGAGTTGCCGGTTGAGACGTATGGCTTTCAGGTACAGCAGGCACGCTGGGCTAAGGGGCTTACGCAGGTTGCAATTAAACTTCTTCCGCGCATCTTGAGGGCGAAACTTCCGTTGCGCGTGAAGATCGAAGCGTTCATGCATCTAACGCCGAACATCTCCTACCCGCTGATGATCATCGTCTCTATGCTCATGCTGCCGGTGATGATCGTGCGGTTCTACATGGGTGTCTTTCAGATGGTTATGGTCGACCTGCCGCTGATCATCGCTTCATTCTGGTCGATTTCGGCCTTTTATTTATATGCGCAGCGCGAGCTTTACCCGAAGAGCTGGTGGAAGTCGATTGCCTTTCTGCCGATGCTGATGGCGGCGGGAGTCGCTCTTACTGTAAGCAACTCGAAAGGCGTGATCGAAGCGATACTCGGCATTCAAACCAGTTTTGCCCGGACGGCCAAATATGCAATCGGCACACAAAAGGTGAAGATGAAGCCGACCAGCACGTACCGGCGCCGCAGCGGCTGGCTGCCCTATGTCGAGCTCGCAATCGGTAGTTATTTCGTCTACATGGTCGATTTCGCGATTCAGACGTTGAATTTCTTCTCGATACCCTTTCTGCTGCTGTTCGTGTGCGGCTATTATTGGGCCGGCCTCTCCACGCTCTACGAAGATTACCGGGACAAGCTGGCGTGGCAGCGGGCGCGTAAACCTGCCCGAACACAGTAGCAGCCTTTAGCGCACTTGCTTAAATAGGAGTTTCTATGAAGCTCCGCAGCTACACCATCACGCAGGGCAAAGATCGTGCCCCTGCCCGCTCCTACCTAAAGTCGATCGGTTTCAACGACGACGATCTGAAGAAGCCGATTATCGGCATCGCTAACACCTGGATCGGCACCATGCCGTGCAATTACAATCTTCGCGAACTGGCCGTCGATGTGGCGCGAGGCGTCCGGGAAGCGGGCGGTACCCCAATGGAGTTCAACACCATTGCGATCAGCGACGGTATCACCATGGGCACCGAAGGCATGAAAACCTCACTGGTGAGTCGCGAAGTCATTGCCGATTCCATTGAACTCGTGGCGCGCGGCCACATGTTCGACGGACTGGTCGCGCTGGTTGCCTGCGACAAGACCATTCCCGGTGCCGCCATGGCCCTGCTTCGCCTCAATGTACCGAGCGTTGTGCTTTACGGTGGAACCATCTTGCCCGGCAGATACAAAGGCAAAGACATTACAATTCAGGATGTCTTTGAAGCTGTAGGTGCAAACGCGGCGGGCAAGGTGACTGATGCAGAGCTGCTGGCTATCGAGAACGCGGCATGTCCTGGGGCGGGAGCTTGCGGCGGCCAGTACACCGCCAACACAATGGCGACTGTGATGGAGGTGATCGGCCTTTCGCCGATGGGTCTCAACGCGATCCCCCAGGTGGATGCCCGCAAACATGATGCGGCGCGACAGTGTGGCGAAATCATCATGAACGCGGTGCACAAGAACTTGCTCCCCCGCGACATCGTGACGCGAGCCGCCATCGAGAATGCTATCGCCAGCGTGGCAGCATCGGGCGGTTCGACAAATGCCGTGCTCCATCTGCTCGCGTTTGCCCGGGAGGCGGGTATTGAATTGACCATCGACGATTTTCAGGAGCTCAGTCATAAGACGCCTTTGCTGGCCGACTTGAAACCAGCTGGTCGCTATACCGCTGCCGACGTCGATAAAGCCGGCGGCATTCCGGTCATCGCCAAGCGTTTGAGCGATGGTGGCTTCGCGCACAAAGACGCTCTGACCATCACGGGCAAGACCTTCGGCGAAGAGGTTCAGAATACGCGTGAGACTGCGGGGCAGGATGTAATTCGGGCGCTGGATAATCCGATTAAGAAATCGGGAGGGATCGTCATCCTTAAGGGATCGCTCGCACCGGAGGGCGCGGTGATCAAAGCGACCGGCCTCAATCGGAGTACACAAACCGGTCCGGCGCGTGTCTTCGATACCGAGGAAGCTGCCATGCACGCTGTGCTCGCTCATGAGATCAAAGCCGGCGATGTCGTGGTGATTCGGTACGAAGGGCCTCGCGGTGGACCTGGTATGAGAGAAATGCTCGGTGTGACCAGCGCCATCGTCGGCGAAGGCATGTCGGAAAGCGTTGCCCTGGTGACCGACGGGCGGTTTAGCGGAGCCACACGCGGCTTCATGGTCGGGCACGTCGCCCCGGAAGCGGCCGTAGGCGGGCCAATCGCAGCCGTGCGCGAAGGCGACTTGATCACCATCGATTTGGACAAACGGCAGATCACCCTCGATATCCCTTTCGATGAGTTACAGACACGTCTCGCAGCCTTCGAGCGGCCCGCGCCGAAATACACCTCAGGCGTCATGGCAAAATACGTGGCTCTTGTGGGCTCAGCTTCGGACGGCGCTGTTACCTCATCACCGAACTTGTAGGTAAAAAGAGAGCGTATGTCGCCAGTCCCTGCGTCGATTGAACCTTATTTGCAGGACGCCTCCGGCTATCACGGCGAGGCCGCGCAGGTTTTTGCACCGGCCAATACCGACGAATTGCGCAGCGTCGTCCGGAGTGCTGCCTCGCAGGGCACTCCGATGACGATCGCCGGCGCCGGAACTGGGTTGACGGGAGCGCGTGTTCCGCATGGCGGCATCGTTATCTCTCTTGAACGCTTCCGTAAACTCGAAGTGGAGCCCGGCAGGGCGCGCTGCGGGGCCGGGGTCGCGCTGTACGATTTGCATCAAGCAGCCGCCCAAACGGGCCAGATGTTTGGACCAAATCCGACCGAAAGCTCCGCTTCGATCGGCGGCATTGTCAGCACAAATGCGGGTGGAGCGCGCAGCTTTAGATACGGTTCGGTGCGCCGCCACGTTCTCGCCGCCGAAGTGACGTTCGTGGATGGAACGACCCGGCGATTTCAGCGAGGTGATAAGGTTGATTTCGCTTACGAATCGATTCGCCAGCCTGCGACTACCAAAAACGCGGCCGGTTACTACTTACAGCCTGACTTAGAATGGCTCGATCTCCTGGCGGGAAGTGAAGGAACTCTCGGCTTTGTTAGTGAGATCGAGTTACAGCTACTACCCGCTCCTCCGGCTATTTTGAGCGGCGTTGTTTTTTTCGCTTCTGACGAAAATGCATTGAACGCTGTCGATGCCTGGCGGTCCGTCCCCGAGTTGCGCCTTCTCGAGTTCATGGATGGCCCCGCGCTGGAGTTACTCCGACCACAATACTCAGAAATTCCCGCTACGGCCAGTGCCGCCTTACTTATCGAACAGAACTTACAATCGGAAGAAGGTGGCGAAGTAGACCAGTGGAGCGAGCGCCTTACGGCGCAGGAGGCTTTCGAAGAGACTTCTTGGTTTGGGTTCAGGCCCGCCGACCAAGCCCGCTTTCGCGACTTCCGTCATACTCTCCCGGCGATTGTGACAGATATGGCCCGCCGCAACGGTTTCTCCAAATTCGGAACCGACTTCGCGGTTCCGCTCGATCGACACCGCGAGTTACACTCTTATTACAAGCAACGATGCTCTGAAGTATTGCCCGGCCGATTTACTATCTTCGGCCACGTAGGTGACGCGAATAACCACGTTAATTTACTGCCGCAGAATGCCGAGCAGGCCCGCCAGGGTGAGGAACTTATCTACGAGTTTGCCGGCGTAGTTGTTTCGATGGGTGGCACGGTGGCCGCCGAGCACGGCATTGGTAAAACGAAGACGGATCTGCTGGGGCTAATGCACTCAGCGGAGGCGCTCGCTGCAATGCGTCAGGTGAAACAACGCCTCGATCCAGATTGGCTCCTCGGCAGACGAACCTTATTCGAACCCCCGGCCAGCTGATGCGTGCGCTGGTCCAGCGGGTATCCGAAGCCAGTGTCACGGTCAATGGCAAAGTAATCGGTCAGATCGGTCCGGGCCTGTGTATCTTCCTCGGTGTCAAGCACGACGACACTCCTCAAGATGCAGAGAAGCTTGCTCGCAAAGTAATTCATCTCCGGATCTTTTCCGATGCCAAAGGTAAGATGAATCGAAGCTTACTTGAGGTTGGTGGCGAGCTGCTCATCGTTTCGCAATTTACCTTGTACGCGGATCTTACATCGGGCAATCGCCCGTCCTACTCGAAAGCAGCTAAACCGGAGCTTGCCCGAGAACTTTACGAGACATTCATTCTCGCCTGTAAGCAACAGCTACCTTCAGTTGCTACGGGCACTTTCCAAGCTCATATGGCAGTTCGCCTCTTAAATGACGGGCCAGTAACCCTGATGTGCAGCTCCGGAGAATAATCGGCAATAAATCAAGCAAATCGCTTAAATTGTGTGTTACTAGTTAGTATTAATATGGCTAGAACACCCGCAGCTCCGAGCAGAGAAATATTAGAAGCTGCATTGCAAGGTTTAGAAGCACAGCGGGAACGGTTGGATGAACAGATAGCTGAAGTACGCGGCCTTATAGGCAAGCGTGCCGGCCGCCCGGCAAAGGCGAGTTCAGAGCAGCCTGCCGCATCTCAGAGCGGACGAAAGAAACGGATGCTTACTCCCGAAGCGCGTAAGCGAATTGCCGCGGCGCAGAAGAAGCGTTGGGCGGCTTTCCGCAAAACTCAGCCGTAAGGCCCGACGTGGTCCTTCGGTGCTATCGATAGGTCCTCATGATCATTGGAGTCGGTACTGACCTGGCGGAGGTCGATCGGATCCGCGACAGTATTTCCCGCTTCGGCCCGCGTTTTCTTGAACGTATCTACACAGAACGTGAGCGTGCCTATGCCTCTTCTAAAGCGAATGCGGCCGAGCGTTTTGCGGCGCGCTTCGCGGCTAAGGAAGCGGGCATGAAGGCTATCGGCACTGGCTGGAGCCGGGGTGTTACCTGGCGGGATTTCGAAGTTGTGAATGAACCTTCAGGACGCCCTACTCTTCAACTTACGGGTGTGGCTCGCCAGATAGCAGACATCAAGAAAGTTGCGCACATCTCGTTATCGTTGACTCACACCGCGATGACTGCGTTTGCTATCGTGTTACTCGAAAGCCAGAGCGATTAGCTCAGATAGAACGAGTGCTGCTTGACGCTGCTGTAGATCGGGTGCGCAGTTGCGCCTCTTCCAGGTGTTTTGATTCCTGGTAAGTAAAAACCATTCGGTGGATGACTGTCAAGTTACCAAGCACCGCAATTACCCAGAGCACGGGCGCCATCCTGTCAAAAAGCGCGCCAATGATCAACAAGACGATTCGCTCGGGCCGCTCTAAGAAACCTACCTTGCATGTCGGGATGATGTTCTCGGCTCGGCTGCGCGTGTAGCTTATCATCACGGAAGCAGTCATCACGATTGCCGTTAGTACGACATAAGAAGACCGATTGATTGTTCCGTAGTAAACAAGCAAACCGACGAGCAGCGCCAGATCGGAGTAACGGTCGAGGACAGAATCAAAAAACCCACCGAACCGAGTAACTTGATTGGTCGCCCTGGCGACGCGGCCATCCACCATGTCGAACAAACCGGCGAAAATGATCACCAGGCCGGCGCGGCGGAAATTACCGAACGCCAAGAACGTCGCGGCCGCTATGTTGATGAGCAGCCCTATAAAAGTCAAAACGTTCGGATTGATTTTCGAGAGCGCCAGGCCGCGGACAATCAGCCGGATTATCTTGTTCGCACCTAAACCGATCGCCCGCGTGTAGGTCATGAAGTTCTCGTTTCCTTTATGATCCGGCCGAATCGTGCATCGTAATCAGACTCAATATTTCCATTTCCCGCACACCGCCCGGTATCTGAATTTTTACGGAATCCCCGACTTTCTTGCCGAGCAGTCCGCGCCCGATGGGCGAGCTTGTTGAGATTTTCCCCTTTGCGGCGTCCGCTTCTTCACTCGTGACAAGCTCAAAAGAGTGCTTTTCATCCTTTTCGAGTTCTAGAACAACCACGTGCGAACCCAAACCGACACGGTCCCGCGGGATCTTCGAAAAATCGATCATGGAGAAATCCCGCAACCGGCCTTGCAAGTGCCCCAGGCGCGCATTAACATAAGCCTGGCGCTCTTTGGCAGCATGGTACTCCGCGTTTTCGCTCAAATCGCCATGGGCCCGCGCTTTGAGGATTTCTTTAGGCAGCTCATTCCGTAGCTCGTATTCGAGGGCGGAAATTTCGTCCTGTAGTTTCTTCTTGAAGTCCTCCATGGTTAACCCACTATTATATGGAACGGGTTGCAAGCTACTGAGATTGCAAGGTAATCGCCGCCCTTTCTGCTTCCCGAAAAACCACGTAAGTCAAACTGTTACAATCATCTATAGGAGGTTAGCGATCCCGATGGCCACTAAGCCTGCATTTGCCACTGGAGCCCAGGTCGAACACGGAAAGTTTGGTCTCGGCTCCGTGCTTTCCTGTAGCGACGAGTACATAGTGATCAAGTTTGACGATCATGGCGAGAAGAAATTTGTCACTCCCATGGTGCTGCCGTCACTTAAGAAAAGCGATCGCCAACCTCCCGTTGAGAAGCGTCGTGCCACCCGCAAGAAAGCCGCTCCCGCCACGACTAGCGCCTGATTTGCTGTTTCGCGACTGATTCGCATGAGGATCGCCATTGTAGTTTTTCCAGGAAGCAACTGCGATCACGACGCATGGTACGCCGTCACTTATAACCTGCATCACGCAGCAGAGCTTGTCTGGCATGAGTCTTCGACACTTGCGGGAGCCGATGCAGTCATCTTACCGGGCGGCTTCTCCTACGGGGATTATCTGCGCTGCGGTGCGATCGCTAAATTTTCGCCTATTATGCGCGCCGTTCGAAAATTCGCCGAAGAGGGCGGACCCGTGCTCGGTATCTGCAACGGCTTTCAAATCTTGACAGAAGCAGGCTTGCTTCCCGGCGCGCTGGTTCGAAACGCTAATTTGAAGTTTGTCTGCCGCAGCGTTCCTCTCGAGGTGGTGACCACTGATTCGCCGTTTACCAATCAGGCAGTCAAAGGGCAAACTCTCCGCTTGCCCGTCGCGCATGGCGAGGGCTGCTATATAGCCGACAGTACGACTCTCGACGAGCTAGAAGGGGAAGATCGGGTCGTGATTCGCTATCGAGAAGATACCAACGGATCTCTGCGCAACATTGCAGGCATCCTGAACTCGACTCGCAACGTAATGGGTATGATGCCGCATCCAGAGCGCGCAGCCGATCCGCTCGTGGGCTCTACTGATGGACTTGCCATCCTTGCCTCGCTCGCTGCGGCTCGAGTTGCTTCGACCGGTTCATGAGCAAGCTGATCGACCAAGCTGTTGCTGATCCCGGCATCACGCCGGAAGTGGTCTCTGCGCACCAACTCTCGCCGGACGAGTTCGAGAAAATCGTCAGCCTCATGGGCCGCCAGCCCACCTTTACCGAACTGGGCATCTTCAGCGTGATGTGGAGCGAGCATTGTTCCTACAAGAGCTCGCGGGTTCATTTGAAGAACTTGCCAACAGAGAGCGCCCACGTACTGCAAGGCCCGGGAGAAAACGCCGGCATCATCGATATTGGCAATAACCTGGCGATCGCTTTCAAGATCGAATCGCATAACCACCCGAGCTTCATCGAACCTTTCCAAGGTGCAGCCACCGGAGTCGGCGGGATCCTGCGCGATATTTTCACCATGGGCGCGCGTCCGATTGCAGTGATGGATTCGATACGCTTCGGGAAGCTCGACGATCCGCAAACAGGCGCTCGCAACCGGCGCATTCTCGAAGGCGTGGTCTCGGGCATAGCGCACTACGGCAATTGTTTCGGTGTTCCGACCGTCGGCGGCGAATGCGTTTTCGAAGAGAGTTACGACGGCAACCCGCTCGTAAATGTGTTTGCGCTCGGCATCTTCCGGCACGACGAGATCTTCTATGGCAAGGCGAGCGGGGTCGGCAATCCCGTGATCTATGTCGGAGCGAAAACAGGCCGCGACGGCATCCATGGCGCGTCTATGGCTTCGGCCGAGTTTACGGAAGAGTCGAAACAGAAGCGGCCGAATGTGCAAGTCGGCGACCCATTTCTTGAGAAGCTGCTTCTTGAGGCCTGTCTTGAAGCGATGAAAACGGGCGCGATCGTTGGCATCCAGGACATGGGTGCGGCCGGTTTGACCTCATCCACTTGCGAAATGGGCAGCCGCGCAGGCACCGGCATTGAGATTGATTTGCAGTATGTTCCGCAACGCGAAAAGGGCATGACTCCTTACGAGATGATGCTCTCTGAATCTCAGGAACGCATGCTACTAGTGGCCGAACGGGGCCGTGAAGATGAAGTGTTCCGTGTCTTCAAAAAGTGGGGCCTAGACGCGGCTACGATCGGTGTCGTGACCGATGATGGCCTACTTCGTGTGAAGCACCACGGCGAAGTGGTCGCTGAAATTCCCAATCAAGCCCTCGCCGATGAAGCTCCGAAATATCATCGGCCCTATACAAAACCGCTGCGTACAGCTCCGTTATCCGGTCCTGCCATCGCCAGTCATGATCTGACGGGCGATCTGCGCCGGCTGCTCACTTCAGCCGATCTCTGCTCAAAACGCTGGATCTGGGAGCAATACGATCATCAGGTCCGTACCAATACGCTTGCTGGTCCGGGCGCCGAAGCGGCGATCGTTCGCATCAAAGAAACAAACACGTCAATCGCGATGTCGCTCGATGGCAATGGGCGCTACTGCGCGCTTGATCCACGCGAGGGGACGAAGTTCATCGTCGCCGAATGCTGCCGCAATCTCTCGACCGCTGGCGCGCTACCGATTGCGACCACCAACAATCTCAATTTTGGTAATCCCGAACGGCCCGAGATCATGGCTCAGATTGTCGAGTCCATCGCCGGCTTGGCTGAGGCGTGCAGCTTCTTTGAAGTACCGGTGACGGGTGGGAACGTCAGCCTTTATAACGAAACGCTCGGCACCCCGATCTTCCCGACACCGGTCGTTGGCATCGTGGGCACCCTTGAGACGGCGCCTCCTATCGGCATCGGATTCCCCCAATCGGGCCTGAGTGTGATTCTGCTTGGCGGTCTGGGATCGTGCGATTCCGAGCAGTTCGGTGGAACGCAGTACGCGAAAGTCATCCTTCAGACGCTGTGGGGCAGGCCGCCGGCGCTCGACATGCCCTATGAAAAACGAGTGCAGCAAACGATTCGCGAGCTTGTCCGTGAACGCGCAGTCGAGTCGGCGCACGATTTAGGCGAAGGCGGGCTGGCAGTTGCGCTTGCTGAATGTTCTTTCGGCTCGAGAGTCGGCGCTGACATATCGCTTGATTCCGATCTCACGCCGGAATTTCTACTTTTTCACGAAGGCCCATCGCGCATTCTCGTTTCGACGGCCGATCCCGAACGAGTCCTTGCCGCTGCTCGCAAAAATAATATCGAGGCCCTCCAAATCGGCGTTACACTCGAATCGAGAGTCGCGATTCGGAACCAGCAGCAAATGCTGCTCGACGGCCGTATCGACGAGTTCTGCAAAGCTTGGGATCAAGCACTGGAACACCTCCTCCAAAACCCGGTACTGGTGAATACAAATGTCTAAATCGGCAAAGGGATGTGAGTCTGAGGATCAATGTGTGCCTGAAGAACAAGTAGACCTAGGTTTCGACAAGCTACGCGAAGAGTGCGGCGTGTTCGCGTTATGCGGCCACCCGGAAGCAGCGAACCTGGTCTATCTTGGACTCTACGCGCTCCAGCATCGCGGCCAGGAAAGCGCCGGCATCGCGGTAAGCGACGGCCGCAAAATCCACAGCGTTCGCAAAATGGGGCATGTGGCCGAGATCTTCACGCCGGATGTATTGAATGAGTTGCCGGGCGATCTGGCCATCGGCCACACTCGTTATTCGACTGCGGGCGATACAAGTCTCAAGAACGCCCAGCCGCTGTCCGTCGATTGCAGTAAGGGCCAAGTGGCGGTGGCGCACAATGGCAATCTCACGAACGCCATTGAACTGCGCCGCGAGCTAGAAGAAGATGGCTCGATTTTTCAATCGACCAGCGATACCGAGGTCGTCCTGCACCTGGTGGCCCGCTCGCGCGAACGCACGCTAGCCGGCGCGTTGCGCGACGCTCTGCTTCAGATTGAAGGCGCTTTCTCGCTTGTTTTTCTCGCCCAGGATCGAGTCATTGTGGCGCGCGATCCGTATGGCTTTCGCCCGCTCGCGATGGGCAGCCTCGAACTGCCTGATGGCGGCACAACCACGGTCTTCGCTTCTGAAACTTGCGCCTTCGACTTGATTGGTGCAACATACACGGGCGATGTGGAACCCGGCGAGATGGTGATCGTTGGTCCGGAAGGCACCACGCGCGAATACTACACGCGTCCGGAAAAGCCTTCGCACTGCTCCTTCGAACACGTTTATTTCTCACGACCGGATTCGATCGTCTTCGGCAAACCTGTCGCCGAGTCGCGCGAACGAATGGGTAGATTGCTCGCACGGCAGCACCCCGTCGAAGCCGATGTGATTGTTCCCGTGCCCGATTCCGGCGTCGTTGCCGCGATCGGTTACGCTTCTGAATCCGGCATTCCCTATAAACAGGCGCTGATACGCAATCACTATGTCGGGCGCACTTTCATTGAGCCTTCACAGGCCATCCGCGATTTTGGGGTCAAACTCAAACTCAATCCGATTCGCCACTTACTCGAAGGTAAGCGTGTGGTGCTGGTCGATGACTCGATCGTGCGGGGTACGACTAGCCGAAAGATCGTTCGCATGGTGCGTAGCGCCGGCGCTCGCGAAGTCCATCTCCGGATCTCGTGCCCGCCTACGGTCTCGCCGTGTTACTACGGCGTCGATACACCTTCTTTGAGCGAACTCATCGCGGCGAACAACAATACCGAGCAGATCCGCGAGTTCATCGAGGCGGATTCGCTTGCCTATCTCTCGCTCGAGTCGTTGCGCGAATCTGTGCAAGATGAGGAAGATCACTTCTGCTACTCGTGCTATACGGGCCATTACCCGACTCTCGTACAGATCGATGAAATAGTTCTGGCAAAAACCGGCTGCTGCTGAGTGTCTCGCTAAGACGTTAACGCGGCTTTGCAGGCGTCGTCCACGCTCGGAAAGAAACGAAAGACCGTGTCGAGCCGGGATACGTGAAACGCCTGAAACACGAATTTCGGCGCGCCCGCCATGCACATCTGTCCGCCAGCCGCCACCACTTCGTTGTAACTGGCAATGAAACGGCCAATTCCTGTGCTATCGATCCGCGTGATCCCCGCCATGTCGAGAACAAAAACCCGCTTTCCGGCACGCAGCAGATCGCTCACAAGCGCGGTGATCTCTTCGCTCTCGGATCCCATCATTACCTTGCCTGTGACCGTGATCACGGCCGCGTCCGGCGCGATCTCTCGATGGTGTATTTCCATGCCTAAACGACCGTCTCTCTCACGCTGAGTTCATCCTCGATCATCGTACGCAGCCGGCCCGTCAACTCGCCCCGGTCCTTGAGCGTCATGCTCGTTGTATTGATGGGGGGCAGAATGCGCAATACGACCGAGCCCGCTTTGACCACGCCTGCTCCAAACGGCAGAATCTCACGTGTTCCCATCATCACCACGGGAACGACCGGTACACCGGCGCGAATCGCAATGTACGCGCCCCCTTCTTTGAACGGCCGCAAAACACCATCATGCGATCGGCCGCCCTCCGGGAAGATCAGCAGCGAGATCTTCTTGGCCCGAAGTATCTCAGCGGCTAATTGCATCGTTTTCACTGCCCCGCGCGGATCTTCTCGCGGCACCGGAATGTGGCCGGCACGGCTTAAATGCGTTCCGAGCAGCGGAATCTGAAACAACCCGTGCTTAGCCAAGAAACGAAAATTCACGGGAATGTAGGACAAAGCGACCGGCGTATCCATGTAACTCAAGTGATTTGAGACGAAAACATAACTCCCAGCTGGATCGATTTGCTCCAAGCCTTCGACCGAAACATGCACCCCGCTCACCTTCAGCAGCGTTTTCGCCCAAACTCGCGCAAGGCGGGTTTGCAAATCTCCCGTGGGATCGAAAAAAGAAACGATCAGGCTCAAGATGCCGAAGGAAATAGTCGCGATGACGATCGCCGGATCAGCAAGCAAGACACCGCGCAGCCTTCTCATGACGGCTTCATTCTAACGGACTCGGGGGCCGGTATCGGGGCCAGCAGCTTTCGTGCCTCGCCTACCAGGTAAAGCGAGCCGGTGAAAAAGACAACGGTGTCGCGCGGCGCCGTGCGGGCAACTTCGATTGCGTCTGCCACCCTGTCAGTTACGATCGCTTCCGGTTCATCCGTCATCTCCAAAATCGTGGAAGGCCGTAGCGCCCGCGGAAAATTGGGTGCCGTCAGGATCAGCCGGTCGGCTAGGGGGAACAAGTGCCCAATTACTTCATCAATCGCTTTGTCACGCATGGCGCCATAAACAAGCCACACCGGGCGCTTCGCACAACATTCCCGAATGTACTCGGCGAGGGCCGCTGCACCCGCCGGATTATGCGCCCCATCCAGCACGAAGTCGGGGTGACGCGAAACATATTCGAGACGCCCCGGCCAGCGCGTGAGCCGCAACCCCCATTCGATCGCATCATCGGGGATGCCCAATTCTCGACCGGCTAAAATCGCACAAACCGCGTTCTCTACTTGATGCCGTCCCGCCAGCGGGCAATAGTACGTGATTCCATCCATCACGAAGCGGGAGCCTTGTTCCACGGGCTCGATCGCAGTTACTTTTGCCTGACCGGAGCGCACCGTCTTACAGCCTAATTCTTTGGCTCGAGCTTCGATCACCGCGTCCGCTGCCGGCTCCTGTCGCGCCATAACCACCGGCACACCGGGCTTCAAAATACCCGCTTTCTCCGCGGCAATCGATTCCAGGCTGTTTCCGAGAAAAGCCTCATGATCGTAAGACACGGGCGTAATCACACAAAGGTGCGGAGTAATGACGTTAGTGGCATCGAGCCTGCCCCCGAGTCCGACTTCCATCACGCTCCACTCGACTCGTTGCCGAAAAATCACAAGCGCCATGGCGGTGACTGTTTCGAAGTAGGAGGGGTGAGCATCTATCGTACCCGCCATCACCAGCTCTTCCGCCGCTGCATGAACCGTTTGGAAGGCTTCGGTGAACGCCTCCGCGCTGACTGGACGCCGGTCGATCTGCACGCGCTCTGTCGGCTCGATCAGATGCGGCGATGTGTACAGGCCGGTTGTACGGCCCGCTTGTTGCAAAATACTCGCGATCATGGCCGAGGTCGATCCCTTCCCGTTCGTTCCGGCGACATGCACGAACAAGCGTTCCTTCTCAGGATGATCGAGTGCTCCGAGTAGCCCTTTCATGCGTTCTAAGCCGAACTTCGCCCCGGCTTTCAGTTCATTTCCCAGGGCATAGAGATATTGGACCGAATCTGGATAGCTCACGGTTCTACCCCGAGTGTCCCGGTCAGCGCTGGTTCCGCGTTGCTCTCGGCTCTGCTCCGGTAATGGACGAAACACCAGCGCCCTAAAACCAACAGCAGAATGCAGCCGCCGCCGAGCTTGGTCTCGAACCAGCCGATCGAACGCACATCTGCCGTCGGCAGAAAGGAAAAGACAATCGCGATTACGGAAACGCCGAAGCCACAGAAAGCCGGCAAGCGTTGGCCGAATTTCCAGGCGGTGGCGAACATATATAGGAACGGGATAAACAGCGAGATCACCGTCATATCAACCATCACCTGGTAAGCGCCGCGGAAGGTCTCGCCAAGTTGACTGATGATCAACAAGATCGCCGAACCGATTCCGAGGAGCAAAATGGAGAGGTATGGAGTGCCGAAACGGGGATGAAGCCGCCCGAACGCCGGCGGTAGGAACCTGCCCATACCCAGCACAAACGGCAAGCGCGCACAGGCGCCGAGGTAGGTTCCAAGTTGCCCGCCAACACTAAGCAGGATGCCGCCGCCGATTGCTAGTGGCATCCAGTTCCAGTTCAAGTCACGAGACGCTTGCTGACTAACCTGCGCCAGTCCCGTTACCGTGCTGATCTGCTCTGGTCGAAGGAAAACCAGCAACGATCCGGTAGTCGCAATGTAAAACAAAACAACCAGGGCCGTGCTGATCCAGGTGGCCCGAAATACGTTCTGGCGCGGATTGCGAATTTCACCGGCGAGGATCGGACTCAGCTCCAGACCTGTCATTGCCATAGCTAGTTGCGACCAGAAGTTGAGCTTCGAGAAGTCGAGATGCGGGAGTAAGTTGAAATGCGTGACCGGTCCCCTGGTTAGTAACATCGCTGCCGCTGCGGCAACTAGCAGACCGGCAAGTAGGTAACCACCCATCCCGCCAAAGTTATCGACCCACTTTGCCACTCGCAATCCGACGTAATTGACCGCGATGGTTCCGGCGAGTAAAACAAGTGCTAACGGGAGAACAAACCAGGGATCCTCAGCCAGAGGCGCGAGCTTGGGACTAAAAGCATAGGCAATCATGCCCACCGTGGAGACCAGCAAGCCCGGTATCCAGAATAGATTATTGAGGTAGTAAAACCAGCCGCAGGAGAACGCGTGCCAAGGCCCAAACGCTTCGCGCGTCCAGATATATAAGCCGCCTTCCTGAGGGAAGCGCCGCGAGAGGTTCGCCACAACGAACGCACAAGGCACCAGGAAGAGGATCGCTGCCAGAAGCCATAGCACAA
This sequence comes from Terriglobia bacterium, assembly GCA_963737005.1. Classification (GTDB taxonomy): domain Bacteria; phylum Acidobacteriota; class Terriglobia; order Bryobacterales; family Bryobacteraceae; genus Bog-105. The sequence continues at coordinate 509,932 of CAVTRD010000003.1, forward strand.
TCGCCCCCGGGCCTACGTGTGCTGCTACACCGATCCACCGCGTACTGATCAAAGCTGCCAGGTTGAATAGAACCAGATCGCGTAATCCGAGCTCGCGGCGCAGTCCGGCTGTGTCGTTAGTCATACAGGCGCTCGGTTACGGCTGAATCCGGGTAAGTAAAACGCATGAACTAATAACTCGGGAGCGAATCCAGTACATCCATTGATTGAAAGTATCTCGTACCTTTACGCAGAACCGGATGAAATCGGAGGAGAAAGAAATAAATGAAACGTAAGTTTGTTATTGGCACTGCAACCATGGCTGTTATGGCATGGGGAGTCATAGCGCAAGGTAACATGCCCATGGTGGGCGGCTCACCCATGTATCCCACCAAGAACATCGTTGAAAACGCGTTGAACTCGAAGGATCACACGACCCTGGTTGCCGCTGTTAAAGCGGCCGGCTTGGTTGACACGTTGGAAGGAAATGGCCCATTTACTGTTTTTGCGCCAACCAATGCCGCTTTCGACAAACTGCCAGCAGGCACAGTTGATACCTTGCTGAAGCCGGAAAATCAGGGCCAGCTCAAAAAGGTCCTTACTTACCACGTCATTGCCGGTCGTGTTTCGTCCAAGCAATTGATCGGGATGATCATGAAAGACGGCGGCCAGACCCAGTTGAAAACAGTCGAGGGCGGAACCATCATCGCCATGCTTGATGGCAAGAATGTCGTCCTCAAGGATGAAAAGGGCGACACCGCAATCGTCACCCAGGCTGATGTCATGCAGAAGAACGGTGTTATTCATGTCATCGATACGGTGCTCCTGCCTAACTAACAACTAACTCAGTCCTGCAGACGGTCGCTTGTAACCGGGATCGTCTGCTTTATTTAAGTCCGGCTATAAGTAACGGTTGGATTAATCGAAACACATCGCGCGCTACAATCTTGTTCCCTTCCCCGTTCGGATGAATGCCGTCCGGCTGCATCAGTTCCCTGTTCTGATAAATGTTTGACAGTAAGAACGGGATATACGGCAGATGATATTGCCTGGCAAGCTCCGGGAACATCGCCGTAAATGGCTTCACATATTCGGGCCCATAGTTCGGCGGGAGTGTGATGCCGAGCAGAACGACTCGGATATTTGCCTTCTGCAAACGCTCAATCATCCGGTTCAAATTCTGCCGGGTTGCTTCCACCGGTATGCCTCGTAATCCGTCATTACCCCCAAATTCCAGTACAACCAGGGCCGGATGCTGCTCCGCCACATTTTCGATCCGGGCAAACCCATCCGTGCTGGTGTCCCCGCTCACACCCTGGTTATCGACCCGGTAACGAAGACCCTTTGCATCGAGCAAATCCTGCAAGTCATCCGGATAGCTTCTACCGGCTACACCGGCCGTGAGACTGTCTCCGAATGTCACAATGACCGGCCGGTTATCAGCCGTCGTGGGTGCCGAGGCAGGCGCAGGCGCCGATCCGTTGCTGCTGGAACCAACAGCAGGCGGCGTGCGTTCATCTTGAGAGGAGCCGCTTTTTCCCGGTCCGCACGAGCAAACAGCAACGCAGACCAGGCTTACTGCCAAAATAAAGAAAGAAAGCCGCAGTTTCTCCACAATCCTAAGATTGACATGCAATCATCCCTTGAACAGGACGACGCAATCGAAGTCGACCGGCTTTCCAAGTCGATCCACAATGGCTCGAACCGCGTTGACATTCTGCGCGACGTCAGCTTCGCCGTCCCGCGTGGACAATTTGTCGCGATTATGGGTGCTTCCGGAAGTGGCAAAAGCACTCTGCTCGGGCTGTTGGCCGGTCTGGATACAGTGACGGCTGGCCGCATCATCGTTGATGGAACCGAGATTCAGAACATGCGCGAAGACGAGCTTGCGCGACTGAGAGGTCGTAAAATCGGCTTCGTTTTTCAGTCTTACCAGCTCGTGCCAACACTGACCGCTGAGGAAAATGTGCTGTTGCCAGCGGAACTGAGCGGCTATGTAGGTAACGGCATGAATCGCGCTCGCGACTTACTTGAGCGTGTCGGTTTAGCAGCTCGCGCGCACCATTATCCGGTGCAGCTTTCCGGCGGCGAGCAGCAGCGCGTGGCACTGGCGCGCGCTTTCGTCACACAGCCTCCCATTCTGATGGCCGATGAACCCACCGGCAACCTCGATTCTGCCAACGGCAAGCAGGTTCTCGACCTTCTCCTCCAGTTGAATCGGGAAGAGCAAACCACGCTCGTGCTGGTCACTCACGATAGCCAGCTCGCCGAGCATGCCGACCGCATTATTACGCTGCGCGACGGGCGGATACTGACCGACATTCTTTCCGAAAGTGCGCTGCAGGCGTGAACACGGCAACGCAAGCTCCCGGCGTTTCACAAACGCGCTTCGGCTTTGCGCACGGCTTCGAAAATCGGTTGGCGTGAGCTGCGCGCCGCGCCTGCCAAATTCGTCTTCGTAGTCCTCGCTGTGGCGGTTGGTGTGGCGGCGCTCAGCGGCGTCAAAGGCTTTGGTTATGCCTTTCGCGGCATGCTGCTGCGCAATGCGAAGCAGTTGATCGCGGCAGATCTGCAAGCGCAGACTTGGGATACCCTCACGCCCGATCAGCTGGCCGTCATCGCACGTATTGGCGCACAAAGTGGGCAGGTCACGCGCGTGACCGAAACTGTTTCCATGGCCGCCTCCGGCCCCAGCACGTGCCGCAGATGATCTCGGTTAAGAGCATCGACCCCGCGGCCTACCCGTTCTACGGCAAAATTGCGCTACAACCGAATCGGCCGCTCCCAGATCTGTTAACCGACGACCGTTCGGTGGTCGTCACGCCGGAACTGGAAATGCGCATGAAGGTAAAGCCAGGCGACACGATCCGGCTCGGCGGCAAGGAGTTTACGGTAAGGGGAACGGTAACAAGCGAACCGGACCGTCTTGCTTCGGGCTTTGGTCCCGGCATGCGCGTGCTGCTGAGCCGGGCGGGACTCGAGCGCACGGGCCTCGTTCAGTTCGGTAGCCGTGCCGCCCAGCGCTTCCTTTTCAAACTCAAGCCCGGTGCTGATTTGGACAGCATCAAAGATCAGCTCAAAGGCGTCACGCACCGCATCTTCTTGAGCGACTATCGCGAGGGTAGCCCGGTAGTGGGCAAAGCGCTTGATAACACCACAACGTTCTTGAGCCTGATCAGCCTGATCGCGCTGATTGTGGGTGCGCTCGGTGTCGCCATGGCGATGTACTCGCATCTGCAGCAACACATGGACACGATCGCCGTGATGAAGGCACTTGGCGCGCGCTCCAATCAGATCATGCAGATCTATCTTTTGCAGACGCTGTGGCTCGGCATCGCCGGAGGTGTATTGGGCGTCGCAGTAGGTGCGGTCGTGCAGAAATCTTTCCCCTGGCTGATCCAGCGTGTTTTCGCGCTATTGCCCGAGGTGCCGTGGGATTGGTCGTTCAGTCTGCAAGGCATGAGCCTCGGCGTCTTGGCTACGCTGCTGTTCACGCTGCCTCCGCTCTTGAGCGTGCGTAATGTGCGCCCAAGTCTAGTGTTTCGACGCAACATGAGCGACGCCGCCCAGGAGGACCGTAAGCACTGGCGCGAGAAGATACCGAGCTGGATTGGCATCGCGGCCATACTTGTGGGATTCTACGGCATCGCCGTTTGGCTTGGTGGATCGGCCCGCATGGGCGCATATTTCATGGGCGGGTTGCTCGTCAGCGTGCTGCTGCTGGCGGCCATCGCGACGCTGCTTCTCTTCCTCGCGCGAAGGCTGGTCAAGATCGCGCAGCGCCGGTTGCCCACCTCGTTTCGGCATGGCTTTGCCAATCTGTATCGGCCCGGCAGCCAGGCCCGTTCGGTTCTGGTGGCGCTCGGTATCGGCGTTATGTTCACTTTGACCACGTACCTGCTGCAGCGCACCGTTTTGCGCGAGGTCACAAGCGAAGGACCGGGGCGGCAAGGCAACTTGTTTTTGTTGGACGTGCGCGACACCACCGGTTTGAGTCAGCTCATTCGAACACAGCCGGGAGTCGCGGGCAATGTTCAGCTCGTCGGCTATATCGTTGCACGCATGCTTTCCAACAACGACGTTCCCGCGCGCCAGCTTGCAATAGAGCAGGAGCGGAAGAATGATCTGCAGAACATTCGTATCACCACAGCTAAGGCACTGCCCGATGGTTTGTCTCTGCGCGCAGGAGCCTGGTGGGAGCCCGATCGCGTCAGCCCCGAGTTGGCCGTCTCCGAGCAGGCGCAGCGAAATTTCAAATTGAAGCTGGGAGATCGACTAAAGTTTCAGGTGGCAGGCCGCACTGTGACCGCCCCACTGGTCGCGATTTTCCGGCGTGATCAGCGCGCATCCATCCGCTATGACCTGGTATTCCCACAAGGAGCGCTCGCCGGCCTTCCGGTCGTCTATTACGGCGCGGTTCACGTCAATCCGGCAAACATTCCGCAGGTCGAAGAGGCCATCTTCGAACGTTTTCCAACCGTGACCGTGATGAATTTAGCTGATGTACTTACGCGGATTCAAGAAGCGGTCGATCAGGTCGCGCTTGTGATCCGTTTCCTCGCATTGTTTGCGATCCTGGCCGGCATCGTTATTCTTTCCTCCAGCGTCGCCGGCACACGGTACCGGCGCATCCGCGAAGTCGCCATTCTCAAAGCGCTGGGCGCTACCAGAGGCCGCATCATGAGTATTTTCTCGATTGAGTTTACGGTACTGGGAGCTATCGCGGGCCTGGTAGGTGCGATTCTCGCCAACGTGTTTTCGGGTATTATCGCCGACCGTTTCATCAACGCCCATTTCGACTTCGAATGGTCCTCTCTGCTTCTCGCGATGCTGGGTACCGCGCTGCTCGCGAACGTGGCCGGATGGCTCGCCAGTTCGCGCATTCTCGATCAGAGACCGCTCGAAGTTTTGCGGTCGGAGTGAGTCAGTCACAAATGATGAATTTTTTCGGCCACGTCTCTGGTATTGAGGTCGCACGAGATAATTAACAGCACGCGCCTAGACACATTCCGTCAGCCAAGCCGGGCCGTTAATTTTCGAGTTGATGAACAAACTCGAATTGACAAGGCGATTAGCGCAGCAGTCACATCGGTCACGAGCCCAGGCAGCCGACGCCGTCGATACGCTCGTGCACCGACTGCTTAAAGATCTGAAACAGCAGCAGTCAGGCTCCCGCGCAGTCTCCAAACCGAGGCCGCTCCGTGAATCGTAATCTTCGCAGCAAAGCGCTTTTGGAGCTCATTGATTGCTATCTGCGCGATGGGGCATCGATTGAGATCGATGGCCTCGGCAGCTTCAAGCTGAGTGACTCTAAGCAGGTCGTATTCGAGCGCAATGGACGGGTGCGTGTTTTCCTCGGTTACGCCGAAGAGGATCGGGCTGCCGTCAAACGCCTCTCCGGAGCATTGGAAAAAGCTGGGTTCGAGCCATGGATGGATCAAGAGAAGTTATTGCCAGGTCAAAACTGGCCGCGTTCCATCGAGCGCGCGATCGATTTATCCGAGTTCTTCGTCGCATGCTTTTCCAATCGCTCGGCCACCAAGCGAGGCCATTTTCAATCTGAATTGTCGTATGCCTTGAACGCTGCTTCCCGGGTGCCTTCGGACGACATCTACTTGTTGCCGGTTCGTCTGGACGATTGCGCCATTCCGCATGACATCGCCCGTCGAGTGCAGCACCTAGATCTGTTTCCCGACTGGGAGCGCGGTGTCGGCGAACTTCTCAAGGCGATGTGGCACCAGACGCTCGCCAGCAACAAGAAGCCGAAATCCAAAGGCTAGCTTTTGGTGTTCAGCTTCTTCTTCGCTTCGTGTCCAAGCTTTGAATCCGGCGCTAAGGTGACGACTTTCTGGTACGCGATCTTCGCGGCATCGTTGTTTTTCAGCTTGTCCTCTGCTTCCGCTACTTTGAAAAACGCTTCCGCGGAGGTTGGGTTGTACTTCGTCGCCCGTTCATAGCGCCCCAACGCCGCCCGAAACTTCCCCTTATGCCAGTAATAGTTGCCAACACGAATGTTACGGTCAGATTCGAGCGGGTTCAAAACGTACTTTTCTGGCGCAACCGATTCATCCTCTTCCGGCAAAGTTGTCTCGTCCGGAACTTGTTGTGGAACTGGTTGCTGCGGTGCTTGCGCATGACTTGGAAAGCCTGACGCGAGGAGAAAAAGAGACAGGCAGCTACGGGCAGTCTACGTGTCACAATTAATTATAGAAGCTGCTGATGCGTGAAGTAAGTGCTGAACTACGTGAGAGAGTTGCGCAGCTTCCCACCGAGCCGGGTGTTTATCTCTACAAAGATGGACAGGGAAAAGTCATCTACGTCGGCAAGGCGAAGAGCCTGCGGAGCCGCGTTCGAAGCTATTTTAATGAAGACCGGCTGGCCGAGGCGAAAACCGGGAGCCTGATCGCCGAGGCGCGCGATCTCGACTTCATCGAGGTCGATAACAATAAGGAAGCGCTCGCCCTCGAAAACAATCTTATTAAGCAATACAAGCCGCGCTTTAACATCCTACTGCGCGATGACAAGACGTATCCTTACGTTAAATTGACGAATGAGAAGTATCCGCGCGTGTTCGTCACGCGCCGCATTCTCAAGGATGGAGCCGGCTATTACGGTCCCTATTTTCCGGGCAATCTTGCCCATCGTTTAGTCCACTTCATTCACCGGCATTTTAAAGTTCCATCGTGCAAGCTCGATCTAAATAAGAAGTATTCGCATCCGTGCTTGCAATATCACATCCATCGCTGCCTGGGCCCGTGTACGCCGGGCTTGACGACCGATGAGGCTTTCAAAGAAGCGGTCCGCGACGTGCGCTTATTTCTTGAAGGACGGCATCGCGATCTGGCAGCCGAACTTGAGCGGCGTATGCAATCGGCGGCGGACGAAATGCGGTTTGAGGAAGCCGCCAGCCTGCGCAATCTGATCACCACTGTGCGCGAGCTGGATCAGAAGCAGAAAATGGCCGCGGCTGAGGGCGACGACATCGATATCTTCGCGCATCACGCCGAGCCGCCGCTTGTTGCTGTGAACCTCTTTCATTTGCGGCATGGCAAGATCGTCGATCGCCGCGAGTTCTTCTGGGAAGATCAGCACGATTTTCAACCGGCTGAGTTTTTCGAGGCGCTGCTCAAACAGGTTTATCTCAATAGCAAATACATTCCCGGTTTGATCCATGTGCCGGCCGATTTTGAAGGGCGTGAAGAGCTCGAGGATTTCCTTTCTGAGCTGCGCGGCCGAAAAGTCGAGATCTCCACACCGCAGCGCGGCTCGAAAAAAGCGATGCTGGCACTCGTTGAAACGAATGCCAAGCACAGCTTCGACCAGCGCTTTCGCGTACTGAAGCCCTCGTCCGATGCGATCAAAGTTGCCTTGCAGGATGCATTGAACTTACCGGAAGCGCCGAATCGCATCGAGTGCTTCGATATTTCGCATATTCAAGGCACGGACAAGGTCGCGAGCATGGTCGTTTGGGAAGACGGCCGAATGAAGAAGTCTGACTACCGCAAATTCATCATCCGAACGGTGGTCGGCAATGACGATTTTGCTTCCATGCGCGAAGTGATTACGCGCCGTTATGGCAGGCTGCAGGAAGAAAAGCAACCTTTTCCTGGCTTGGTGATTGTCGATGGCGGGCTCGGACAGTTGCACGCGGCGGCGGGAGCGCTAGAGCGATCTCGGGATCACCTATCAACCGCTCGCCTCGATCGCCAAGCGGGAAGAGTGGATCTATGTGTACGGGCAGGAAGACGAGCCGATTATTCTCGATAAGTTTTCGCCCATTCTGCACCTAGTGCAGACAATCCGCGACGAAGCGCATCGCTTTGCCGTTACATTTCATCGCACCCGGAGAAACGCTCAGCGGCTCACGTCGGAACTACATGAGGTGCCTGGCGTAGGGCCAAAGACGGTGGAGAAGCTGCTGCGCACCTTCGGCAGTCTCGAGCGCGTCCGTCAGACACTCGAAAGAAGAGTTGAGCAAGGTTGTCGGAGCGGCCGCTGCGAACAAGCTATTGCAGCACTTCGGGAGCGAGCTGACGCGTTCGCCTTTCGTGCAGATTGAAACCCCCTTAGAGCCCGCTAAGCAGGCCGGCTAGCAGCGCGGTTCGGTCCGCGATACGGTTGATGAGGATGCTTTCGTTGATGGCGTGAGCGCCTTCCCCACACCGCCAAGACCGTCGAGTGTCGGCACTCCCAGCGCAGCGGTGAAATTGCCGTCCGAGCCGCCACCCGTCGAGGATTCTTGGAGTTGCATCCCAAGGCTCGTTACCGATTGCGCTTGCTCGCTGAAATAGATCGACCACAGCTTTGCTGCGTTCCATCGGAGGCCGATTCAATCCGCCTTCGACATGACTTTGCAGCGTTTGTCGAACGGAGTGGAGAGCGTGCATCTTGCGGTCGATGGTGACGGCGTCTTTGGCGCGCACGACACGCACGTCGATGTCGGCTTGCGCTTCGGCCGGGATCACATTTGTGCGCGTGCCGCCGCGGATGACGCCCACGTTAACCGTGGTGCCTCGCGCGAGATCAGTGAAACCAGCAACACGGTCGATCTGCCGGGCAAGCTCGACAACCGCATTCGCGCCGCTATTGAAATCGATGCCCGCGTGTGCTGCTTTGCCTTCCACGCGTATACAGTAACCGGCGATGCCTTTGCGCGCCGTTTTCAGCTCGCCCATCATGTTTGAGCCGGGTTCCAGCACCAGCACGCAGCTGCTCTCTTTGGCTTCGGCCTCGGTAAGGGCGCGCGAATGCTTGGAACCTACTTCTTCATCTGACACCAGCAGCATCGATAATTTGCGCTGTACTGGCAAGTCCAGATCGTGCAGCGCACGGACAGCGTGGAGGAAGAACGCAATGCCGGACTTCATATCGAGCACACCCGGTCCCCAGAGCCGGCCTTGGCCGCGCCGGTACGGCATGGAACGCAGTGTTCCCAACGGCCACACCGTATCCGAATGCCCGACGCCGAGAACGCGCTCCCCTCTGGGCCGCCCGGGCAGCTTTAAAGTCAAGGCGCAGATGCCGGCCGTACTTGTCCGATTTGATGATTTTGGGAATCGCGATGTCTTTCGATTGCTCGATCACAAGATCCACGTAACGATTGACATCGGCCGGTGAATCGCTCGGTGACTCGCACTCGACCATCTCGCCAATTGCTTCGATTATTTCTTCTTGCTTGCTCTTGGCATAGCGCAGGAGAGGCTGCATTGACTGTTATAATAGCGATTCCTTCCGCCTCATGACATCGCTCGACATACAGGAGATCAGGGCAGTACTGCCGCATCGCTACCCGATGCTGATGGTCGATCGCATCTTGGAATTCGGCGAGGATTCGATTGTCGGCATAAAGAACGTTACAGTAAATGAGCCGCATTTCATGGGGCATTTTCCCGGCTTTCCGGTCATGCCGGGCGTACTGATCGTCGAAGCGATGGCGCAGGTCGGCGGCATACTGATCGGCACATTGCATCCGCACACGAGGGGCAAAGTCATGTTCCTCGCATCGGTCGATGAAGCGAAGTTTCGCAAGCCTGTTGTGCCTGGCGATCAGCTGCGCATCGAAATGAAGATCCTGAAGATGAAGCACACCGTCGCGAAGATGCAAGGCATCGCGACAGTAGATGGACAGGTTGTGGCGGAAGCGACGCTGTTGTGCAAAGTCGCCGATCGGGAAGCAGCCTGAAGTTCGGTGGCGATTCATCCCACTGCCATCGTCGATCCTGACGCAAACATATCGCGCGAAGCGGAGATCGGGCCTTACTGCATTGTCGGCAGCAGCGTCACGATCGGCGCGCGCACTCGCCTGGTGGCGCATGTTTACCTCGAAGGCAAGCTGACCATCGGCAAGGATAATCTCTTTTATCCTTATTGCTCTTGCGGCGTCGCGCCGCAGGACAAGAAGTACCAGGGCGAGCCTTCGGAGACGCGGATCGGCGATCGCAATACGATTCGCGAATTCGTGACCATTCATCGCGGCACCGAAGGCGGCGGTATGGTTACGTCGATCGGCGATGGCAATCTGCTGATGGCGTACGTGCACGTGGCGCACGACGTCATCATCCAAAATCACACGATCCTGGCGAACGGCGTGACTTTCGCGGGTCACGTGATTGTCGAAGATTTTGCCAACATCGGCGGGCTATGCGCGATTCATCAGTTCTGCCGGATCGGGCGCCACGCGATGGTCGGCAGCAACAGCGTGATCAAACAGGATGTGATGCCGTATTCGATTACCGCAACCGAGCACAAAGCAGAAGTCTACGGCGCAAATAAGATCGGGCTCGAGCGCAAGGGTTATGGCCCAGATGAGATCGAGCCACTGCAGAATGCGTTTCGGATGTTGACGCGCGCGGGTCTGAACACTACGCAGGCTCTAAGCCGTATCGAAGAGGAGTTGCCCCAGACCTCCGCGCTGCAGGAGCTGGTTACGTTTGTGAAGAGTTCGCAGCGAGGCTTCATCAAGTGAGCGCCTGACGATGAAATACGGCATGATCGCAGGCAATGGCCGGTTTCCATTGCTGGCGCTCGAGACGGCACGGCGCGAAGGGCACGCTGTAACCGTGGTTGCAATCGAGAATGAGGCCTCGCCGGAACTCGAGCCCTTCGCAAGCTCGTTTCATTGGGTCAACATCGGACAGCTCGGCAAGATCATCGATCTGCTGAAACGGGAACAAGTGCAAGAGGTGATGATGGCGGGTCAGGTGAAGCACGTCAGCCTGTTCTCCGGCATCACGCCGGACTGGCGACTCCTGAAGCTGCTCACCTCGCTCAAAGAAAAGAACACGGCGGCGCTCATTTCGGGAGTGCAGCGCGTGCTGGCGGCGGAAGGCATCGCAGTTAGTGGATTCCACGCGACTGCTTAAGCCGCTGCTTGCTCCCGAAGGCGTCATCACGAAGCGCAAACCGACCAAAGAAGAAGAAGCGGACATTCGCTACGGACGGCGGATTGCGGCAGTGCTGGCGGCGAACGACATCGGGCAGAGCGTAGCCATCAGCGACAAGGCGTGCGTGGCAGCGGAAGCCATGGAGGGAACGGACGCTATGTTGCGGCGGGCCGCTACGCTCACCAATGGCCAACCGCTGCGGTTGGTGAAAGCTTCGAATGGTCGCGGCCATCTGCTGTTCGATGTGCCGGTGGTGGGATTGCAAACGATCGAAACGATGGCCGCGACGGGTACAACTGCACTGGCCGTTGATGCGGGCCGTACCTTGCTTCTTGATCGAGAACCCATGATTCAGAAAGCCAACGAGAAAGGGGATTGCGATAGTCGGGTTCCCTCCATGGGCAGAAGCGCAATGAGCGGCCCTGTGCGGGTGGCAGTTATCGGTGCCGGTGCTTTCGGCAGGAACCATGCGCGGGTCCTGAGCCAGCTGCCCGACGTTCGACTGGTGGCCATTGCCGACATTGATGGTGACAAGGCGCAAAGTCTGGCAGCCGAGTACGGGACGAACGCTACGACGGATCTGGAAGAACTTTCGCCGCTCATCGACGCCGCGATTGTCGCGACACCGACCGTTACCCACGAGGCGATAGCGGAAGCCCTGCTTGGCGCAGGGATCGACGTGCTGGTCGAAAAACCGATTGCCGATTCAGCGGAAGCGGGCGAGCGGTTAACCCGACTGGCGGAAGAGAACGGGCAGATTCTGCAGGTGGGCCATCTGGAAAGATTCAACCCGGCTGTGGCGCAACTGGCGGATGAATGTACCGTGCCGCTCTTCTTCGAAGTGCACCGGCTGAGTGTGTTCACGCCGCGGAGCCTGGACGTAGACGTGGTGCTCGACCTCATGATCCACGACCTGGATATCGTTCTGCACCTCATGGGCGAGATGCCGGTTGAGATCCGCGCGGCCGGCATTTCTATCTTGTCACCCAAGATCGATATCGCGAACGTCCGGCTGGCGTTCAAGGGCGGTTGTGTGGCGAACCTGACCGCTAGCCGGGTCTCGACGGAGCAGGTCAGAAAGCTGCGGATGTTTCAACCTGGCGAATACCTTTCTGTCGATTATCAGAGACAGGATTTGGCCCGACTGCGCATTTTGCCGAACGAACTTCAGATTGGTTTTGAACAAGTTACGGTAGAACGGGGCGAGCCGCTAGCTTTAGAACTGGCTTCATTCCTTCAAAGTGTGCGGGATCGTTCGCGACCGAAAGTGAACGGCCGGCAGGCAACGAGGGCCTTACGGTTGGCGGAAGAGATTCTTGTTACGATCAAAGAACACGCGCAAACCGTTGCAAAGACGATAGGACGACGCGGCAAGCCCTAGTGAAATCCGGTGTTTTACCCCCATCGACGGCCGAGCTGAACCTGCTGCTCGAGTGGCCCAATCAGCGGACCAGGCCACAGTGGGTAGCGATTTTCGGGGCTTCGATAGCGCTTCATGTGATCTTGTTCGCGGTAGCGATTCGCATACCCAGTCTTTTAGCGGAACGAAGCCAACCAGAGCGAATGGTGGTCCTGCGAAAAATTCCGCTCTACTTACCTCCCGACCTGATGACGCAGCGGGCCCCGAACCGGCAGAAGGTGGCAAAACAGATCAACATAGCGGACTTGACGGAGTCACGGACAGCGAGAGTGAGCACGCCGGGACGAAACGCCAGCGTGCGGCATTTCGAGGTACCGAAGCAGGCACCGCGGCAGGAGCTGGCCAAGAACGCTGCGCCGCAGATCATGCCCCAAGCACCCGCGGTCACGGTGAACCCGAACGGTGCGCCGTCAGCGGGCATACCGGGAGGCTTACCCGTCCCGGCACCTCCGGCACCCGTGACGAACGTGGGTCCGTTTCAGAATATTGGCTCAGAAGCGCCGCCCAATCCCAATCCGAAGCTGGCCCCCCCGAAGGCTGATGTGACGACTGCCATCAACGGCTTGAAGCAGAGCACGAATGGGCGCGAACTGGTGATCAGTGATGACGTGCCAGATCAGGGTTTGGCGGTAGGTAATCCCGGCATGAACGTGTCCGCGCCGGCTCAGCACGCGGCAGTGGAGCTGCAGAGCGACCCAAATGGCGCTGATTTTCGAGCCTACTTGAAGAGTATTTTGACGATCGTGCGCGGCAACTGGCGGCGGGTGGTGCCGGAAAGCGCGCGGATGGGTGCGTTGCGCGGCCGCACAGTGGTGGAGTTCGTTATCGACCGTAGCGGCGGGATACCGAAGCTGGTAGTGGCCGACAGTTCGGGATCACAGCCACTCGATCGGGCCGCCGTGGCTGGGCTGAGTATGTCGAATCCGCTGCCGCCGCTACCGAACGACTTTAAGGGGTTTCAAGTGCGTCTGGCTTTTACGTTCGCGTACAACATGCCTGCTGCGCGATGATGCCGGACGAAGCACCGGAGCCGACACGGACGTTAATCGGGGCGCGAACGGCGATCATCCTGTACGTGCTGTTGACGGTCTTCGCTTGCGCGACGCTCAAGGGCAACCCGCTCGCGTTGGCGCTGATCATTATCGGCGGGCTGGCGGCGAAATCTTTTGTGCACTATGTCAAGGAACGAAGCCAGCGTTAATCTCAGGCCGCCGCGCGGCGTGATGATGCCAGGCGCACGGCGACGCAGCGCGGCATGTCGTGACGTCCGCGGTAGAAGGTGAGTTCGAGCAGGCCGGTCGATGTTTCCTCAATTGCATCCGCCAGATCTTCCGGGCTTTCGAGAGCGCGTTTGTTGGCGGCCGTGAGAATATCGCCTGGCAGCAGCGAAGCGGTTTCAGCCGGGCCTTGCCTAGCAAGTTCGAGGATGAGCAAGCCACTTCGCTTATCTGGAAACTGCACGGGACGCACAGTCACGCCGAGAGTGTCCGGCTGAGCGGAGCGCTGCAGAAAACCTTGCAAGGTGCGGCTCGAAACAGCGAACGCCAAGCCACCGGCCGCGATCATGGTGTTGATGCCTACAACGTGACCGCGATAATCGGCGAGAGGTCCGCCGGAGTTACCGGGCGCAAGACGAAGGTCCGAACAGATCCAATCCGTATCTCGCCCGGGTGAGCCGCGGAAGCGCATGGGGCCGACGCGATGCACGACGCCGCTCGATAAAGCTCCGACAAAGCCTAACGGATTACCGACAGCGAAAACGGGTGTACCGGCGCGCAGGAGGTGCGAATCGCCGAGCGTGACCGGTGTACCGTTCAACCCCGGGACCCCGAGTAAGGCGAGGTCACGGCGACGGTCGAGCTTAATGAGGGTGGCCCGGATGTTCTTTCCTTCCCAGGATTCGACCGTGAGGCGATCACCCGCGACGACGTGTGCGTTCGTGACGATCTGCTCCGGCGCGACGACTGCTCCGGAGCCGTTTCCTTGTGCGCGGCTGCCAACGCTTGTGATTTGAACAGTGGATTGACGGAGCGCTTCGGCTACGCGTCCGGGAACTGGGAAGGGCATGTCTTCACTGTGAGCTAAGGCGCGGGCGCGCGCATCCGCCTTTCGGGCAGGTGAGGCGTATCGGAATTGGTTTGCCCTAGAGCGGTTCGAAATGCGCAAACATGTTCTGAAACTCGGGCAGATTGCACGGCGCTTCGTACGAACATACCGCGCCAAAATGCTTCCACATATCGAGAACCACCGGATTGTGGTGAGCAGCGGCAATCGCTTCCTTCGGACACCCATTCGAACACCTCGACGATTGTTCCGTCGGCGGTGCGCATCACGATTGAGGGGCGATCTGTGACGAGTTTCTCGGAACGAAGCGGCGGCAGATGATTACGCACGAGCTCCAGGAGAGGTCCTTCGCAGCCGGGCAGGGGTTTATAGCAAGCAATGGAGATCGAACCTATGGAGATCGCGCACAAGTATATTGCGTCCGTTGAAGGCGGGACGGTCGAGTGGATCGCTTTATCCTGAAGGAGAAAGCCCCCGATGCCGTTTTTCAGGAACATCTTCACCGCGACCGGGCTGGCTTTCGATTCCATCCGGGCGCATAAGCTGCGCAGTTTCCTGACACTGCTGGGCGTAATTGTAGGCGTGGCGAGCGTGGTGCTCGTTGGCGCAGCGATCGATGGCCTGGGCGTGTATGCTGCGCAGATTACGGCGAAGGCTTTCGGGACGGACAGCTTCCTGGTCGCGCAGATTGCTTCAGTGGGACGGCTCAGCGGGCGCGAGCTGGCCGAAAAGCAGAAGCACAACAAGCGGATCCGGATGGACGATTTGAAATATCTGCGTTCGGTGGCGGGCGATCAGGTTCTATACAGCCCGTATCAGCAGCGCGTGGAAGACGTGAAGGCGGAGAACCAGGTCTATGAGGCAGCGAATGTTATTGGTGTTTCGGCCGATATGCCACAGATTCGCGATTTGCCGGTAGCGATCGGCCGCTTCTTCGCCGAAGGAGAAGAGCAGCGGAACCGGCCGGTGGCGGTGATCGGTGACGATATCCGCAACGCCTTGTTTTCGGGGCAGGACCCGCTCGGTATGACGGTGAAGATTTCGGGAGTGGACTTTACGGTGGTCGGCGTGCTCGAGCACCTGGGTTCGTCGTTTGGGCAGAGCCTGGATAATCCGGTGTATATTCCGACGACTTCGTATCAGGCGCTTTTCGGCGGGGGCCGGAACATGGTGATCTTCGGCAGGGCGCGGCCGGATGCCGGGATTACGCTCGACGGCGCACTCGACACGATGCGAGGAGCACTGCGCAGCCGGTTCCATACGCGGCCGGGCAGGGAGGATAACTTCGATACCCTCACCCCAGATTCGGTTAGGACATTTACAAATCAGATCCTGGGCGTGATCGCCGCGGTGGTGGTTCCGGTGACGAGTATCTCGCTGTTGGTGGGCGGCATCGTGATCATGAACATCATGCTAGTGAGCGTGACGGAACGGACCCGCGAGATTGGCATTCGAAAGAGCCTGGGCGCGCGGAAGACGGATATTATGCTTCAGTTTCTGACCGAGTCGCTAATCCTTTCGTTGACCGGTGGAGCGTTGGGTGTGGCTGCGGGTGCGCTGGCGGCAAGTTTAGTGACGGCAATCTCGGGCGCGACCTTAGCGGTAACGGCCCCTTACGTGGTGATTTCGATTGTTGTTTCGAGCGTGGTGGGCATTGTGTCGGGATGGTATCCGGCGAAACGGGCGGCGCAGCTCGACCCGGTGGATGCGCTGAGGGCGGAATGACACGGCCGGCTCGCCTGCAGGCGGGAGCGACGCTCGCGATGGCGTTCGACGCGATTGCCAGCCACAAGCTCCGCTCGGGGCTGACGATTCTGGGTATTGTGATCGGCATCACGACGGTGGTGACGGTGGCATCACTTTGACCGGATTGAACAATTCGATTGTGGACTTCTTTCAGGAGTTCGGGCCAGACAGTATATTCGTAAGCCGGTTGAGCGGAGATCCGAGCGGTGCGAACGCCCCGCCGAAAGAGCGCAAACGTAAGCCGATTCGGCCGGAGTATGTAAGTTACGTGAAGAGCACCGTGCATTCGATCTCGGATGTGGCTTTGAGCGTGTACATCATTCCGCCAGCCGGACGCGTGATGACAGCGAAGGTGCCGGGTTATCAATCGGACAACCTGAACGTGACCGGCGCGAGCGCGAATCTGTACGACATATCGCCGCGGAGTGTGCGGCAGGGACGGATTTTTACTGAGCCCGAGGCGAGGCGGGCGGCGCGGGTAGTGGTGCTTGGATCGAGCCTGGCCGACGCGCTTTTTCCGGATCAGGATGCGGTGGGACGGCCGGTGATGATTGACGGGGTCGAATACCAGGTTGTGGGCGTCTTCGCGAAAGCGAAGGGCGGATTCTTTGGCGAGAACGGACTGGATCGGCAGGTGATCATGCCGCTCGAAACGGCCCGGCTTCGTTACCCGGCGTCGGACAATTTCTTTCTGACGGCCAAAGCTAAGCCCGGGCAGCGGGCCGGCGCTGTGGAAGAGATGCGGGATGCGCTGCGGCGTTTGCGGAAAGTGCCCCGGGCGAAAGCGGACGATTTCGCGTTGAGCACGCCCGATTCGATCGTCGAAAATTTCAACAAGATCACGGGGATGATCCTGCTGATTTCGACGGCGATTTCGGGGGTGGGTTTACTGGTGGGCGGCATCGGCGTGATGAACATCATGCTGGTGAGTGTGACGGAGAGAACGCGCGAGATCGGGGTGCGCAAGGCCGTAGGTGCGCGGCGCGCCGATATTGTGACGCAGTTCCTGGTCGAGGCGACGGCTCTTGCAGGTACGGGTGGGCTGATCGGTGTCGCCTTCGCCGTTCTGGTGACGCTACTGATCAGCTTGCTTGTCCCGGCGCTGCATACGGTTGTTTCTTCCCTGGCGATCTTGACGGGCTTTTCGGTGTCGGTGGCGATCGGCGTGTTCTTTGGCGTTTGGCCGGCAGTGAAAGCTTCCCGACTGGATCCGGTGGAAGCTCTGCGCTACGAATAGCCCAGTGCGTGACATCCGGCGTCGCCCGAAGCGGCAGGCGGAGAGCTCGTTTCGGTCCTATATACTAGACCGATTTGCTGCCAAGGAGTAAATAAGATGACCGTTTCTTCGGATGTACTCGCGGCGATGGGCCAGACAAACAACGTTTTTAGCTCGGAGGTGATCGGGCAGCGGCGTTTCGAAGCCCTCGAGAAGATTTACACAGCCGATGCACACGTGCTGCCGCCTGGAGCGGTGATGGTGAGCGGACGGGATCGCATCCAGTCCTTCTGGGAGCAGGCGGTTGGCGGGCTCGGTATCGAGAAGGCACAACTCGAGACAGTCCAGGCAGAGATGTGTGGTGACCAGGTTGTCGAGATCGGGCGGGCCATTTTGGGCTTGACGGGCGGGCGATCTGTGGCGATCAAGTATGTCGTTCACTGGAAGCAAGAGGGCGGGCGGTGGAAGTGGGCGGTCGATATCTGGAATGCAAACGAGTAGGAGCTTCCGCTAAGTGATCAGAGAAACCTTAGCTACAAAAGGTACTGAAAACGCACTTCCGTAGTTGAACGACGTAAAACCTTCACTGACGGGCATTCAGAAGGCGGCGATTGTGCTTGTCACGCTGGGCCCAGTGGATAGTGCGAAGGTTTTGCAGCACGTTTCGGAGGACGAGGCGAATCATCTCGCGCAAGCTATTGCGCACCTGGACCGGGTTTCACCGGCGGATGTCCGTGCGGCGTTGGAGGACTTCGACCAGCACAATGCCTTCCAGCAACTATTTATCAAGGGCGGCGTTGTCTACGCCGAAAAGATGCTATCCGAGGCCTACGGCCCCGAGATTGCGCAGCGTCTCATCCAGAAACTTCAGAAATCGATCGGGAAGGACGGTTTCAACTTCGACAAGTTTACGAAGGCGGAGCCGCAGCAGCTGGCCAAGCTGATCCAGGATGAGCATCCACAAACGATCGCGCTGATCCTTTCCCATCTTGACGCCTCTCAGGCGGCCACGCTCTTGAGCTGTCTACCGGCCGAACTGCGGATGGATGTTGCGGCGCGGATCGCTGACCTCGACCAGATCTCACCGGAGATCGTGCGGCACATTGCGACCATCATCGATCACAAGCTGAGGAGTTTGGGCGAGCTGAGCCGCGAATCGTGCGGAGGAGTGCGAGCGCTCGCGAATATTTTCAACCGGCTCGATCCGACGACGTGTTCGCAATTGATGGATACGATCGAGAAGGAAAAGCCACCGCTGTTCGACAACATCCGGCGGTTCATGTTTGTGTTCCGCGATCTCGAGTCACTGGATTCGGCGGCACTTACACTGCTTATCTCGAAGGCCTCGAGAACCGGTTTGATAACCGCGCTGAAAGGTGCGAATGAATCACTTCGACAGAAATTTCTTGCAACTCAATCGCAGCGCGGAGCCGCGATGATGGCGGAGGAGCTGACCTCGCTCGGTCCGGTGAGGCTACGCGATGTAGATGCGGCGCAGCAGGAGATTATAACGATCGCCCGCGAGCTGGAAAAAGAAGGCGCGATCAGCCTGAAGAGTTCCGATGAGCAATACATCAGTTGAGCATGTGCCGGTGGCGCAGGCGGGCGGTTCGGATGCGAAGCCGGGTGACTTTGAACTGGAAGATTATCGCTCGATGCGGGGCATAACGGTCAGTCTGACAGTAGAGCTGGCGCGGCGATCGATCTCGGTCGAAGAGCTGTTGCGGCTGCAAGTTGACGATGTGCTCGTTTTCTCCCGCCCGACCGGTGAGAACGTCGACTTATATGCAGCCGATGTCCTGTTCGGTAACGCCGAGATTTTAGGCACGGAAGAGAAGCTGGCGGTGCGCATTACGGAGCTGTTGGATCTGCCCAAATCGGTATTGAGTCAGCCACCGAACGAGAAACCGACCCGGTCTTTAGCTCTGCTGGAATCGAGCTCCGATGAAAACTGAAGATCCGATTATCGATCGCTTCGTGAAGATGTGGGTGGCGGAGCTGGCAAGCGCCGTGGAGATGTTCAGTGGTGAGGCTCCCGAACTTCGTTATATGCGAACGAGCAAGCCATCGATCGAAGGCGGAACGGCGGTCTGGGTTAAGCAGCCCTTTGAGGGTGCAGGCACCTTTCAAACGTGGGCCGGCGCGCCGGAAGCAACCTGGCAGAAATTAGGAGGAGCGCTCGGCGAGGGCACCCCGGAATCGCTGCAATCCACCTACATCGGAGTTGTGAATCAAGCCTACCAGGGATCGGCAGGTGCGATCAATGCAGCGTTTGCGAGCACCATCGGGCTACCGAAGGCAGAGACATTTACCGCGGCTGACTTCGCTGCCCCCGCCTTCGCGACCTTCGACGTCGAGTTTGTGAACGGTGGTATTCCAGCGATGATTTTCGCGGTAGAGCTGGTGGCGGGCGATGTTCTGGGCGAGCTTGCGGCGGCCAGCGCGAGCGCAGGTTCGGCGGCATCTGCCGAAGCGGACGCGCAATCAATTCGCTCAAGCCTGATGACGCTCGAACTGCCGGTCTCGGTCTCCCTAGGGCACAGCGAAGTAGAGATGAAGAGAGTGCTACGCGCACGCCCGGGCGCGGTTATGGGACTGGACCAGGGAGCAAGCGAACTGGTCGAGCTGTTGGTTCATGAACGAGTCGTGGCGCGCGGAGAACTCGTTTTGGTGCAGGGCAGCTACGGTTTTCGAGTGAAGCAGATTCTCAACTGGCAGGACCGGCTGGCGATGTGTAGGAGTTAGCGGAAACTCATGCCGAGGTCACTGACACAACGCGAGATCGACGATTCGTTTGCGGGCTCGCTCAACACCAGCAAGTCCTCCGCGGACGTCCAGACCTTCGATATCCGAAAGCTGGACAAGATACCGAAGTCGCAGATCCAGTCGCTGCACCTGATACACGAAAACTTCGCGCGAAATCTTGCTTCGAGCTTATCTGCCTATTTGCGCTCTTATGTGATGCTGAGCCTGGTCAGCCTCGAGCAGATTTCGTACGCGGATTTCCTGGAAGGCTTATCGTCTCCGGCTTGCCTGGCCTACATCAGTCTTCAGCCTTACGACGGCACGGCCGTTCTGGACATAAACACTGCGCTTGCTTTTCGGTTTATCGAGTTGCTGCTGGGCAGCAAGGAGCAATCGATGATGTCGGTCCAGCGCAAGATCACGGACATCGAGAAGAAGCTGCTGCAAACGATTCTGCGCATTGTGCTGCACGAGCTGCACGATTCGTGGAAAAGCGTGGCCGATATCAACTTCGCTGTTCAGTCGTTGGCAAGCGAGCCGCAGCTGCTGCACGTACTGGCGCCCGCGGAAGCGATGATCGCGATTGCGTTGGATGTCCGGCTTGGGTCTACGTCGGGGCTGATCAATCTGGTGATTCCGTCGATCTTCATCAAACGCCTGCGGAACAATTTTGAA
Organism: Terriglobia bacterium; assembly: GCA_963737005.1. Classification (GTDB taxonomy): domain Bacteria; phylum Acidobacteriota; class Terriglobia; order Bryobacterales; family Bryobacteraceae; genus Bog-105. The sequence continues at coordinate 530,660 of CAVTRD010000003.1, forward strand.
CAGCTGCAGAAGGTGCGCAGGACGGAGGCAACAGAGCGCGATCAATTACATGTAGGCAGGCTGCTGCAGGATTTAAAGCTCAATTTCGAGGTGCGTGTACCAGGGGGCAACGTCAGCGCTCAAACGCTGCTGGAGCTGAATCCGGGCGATGTCTTAACTCTCGAGCATCCCGGGAGCGCGCCTTTGATTGGATCTCTGAATGGAAAGCAGAAGTGGCTCGGTAACGTACTCGATGTGGAAGGCAAACTGGCTTTTGAGATTGCCCAAATCATCGAATAGGAGGCAGAACGCCAAGGAGTTTGACCCGGTATGCCGACAGGCATGAGCAGGGCCGATTGATCTATGTCAGCGGAAGTTGAGCAGAGGGCGACGGCGCTGGAGCTGCCATCGCGTTCGGGCCTGGAAGACCAGCTGGTACGTCTGGCAGTCGCCGATCCGACCCGGTTCGTAGCTCTGTTTAAGCGCATTCGCGAGTCTCACTCCGCTGAAGTAACTCGCGCCTGTATTCGTCACTTGGCGGAACACGGGCTAGATGCGGCGGGTTCGAAGATGCAGGTCTGGCTGATCTCGAACACATACTACCTAGACTTGCTGTTGGATCCGAACTTCCTTACGGACGAGCAGGCTTTTCGGGTGGCAGGCATTATGCGGGATGCCAGCTATCAATTTTCGTTCAACTTGCAGCTTCGTATCACGCAGGGAGAAGCGAGCTGCGATCTGAAGCACCTCACTCGCGCGGTTTATCTCACCAAAGCGTTTGTCGATCCGGGAATCCTGATTCCCTGGCTGCGAAATCTCACTCAGCATTCTGATGAACTTACCCGCTCGAAAGCGGCTAAGCTTTTGTGCGAACTGCGGCCAAACCCGCGCATGATCGAAACGCAGCTGAAGTCAGAGGATGCGCGTGTGCGGGCAAACGCCGTAGAAGCAGCCTGGTCGATGAACGGTTTCGAAGTCGTCGACATTTTCAAAGCTGCTTTGGGCGACGAGTCGTACCGCGTGGTGGTGAATGCAGCTATCGGTTTATGTCGATTGGGGATTGAAGGCGCATTCGAGGAATTGCTTTCGCTGACGCGTCATCCGTCCGAAAATATGCGCTGCGCGGCAGTGTGGGGACTAGGTTTTCTAGAAAACCCCGCTGCCATCCCAAGGGTCAAAGAGCTAATCGATGACGAGTCGTCGACGGTAGCCTTGAAGGCGCTGGCTGCGCTCGACAAACTCGTTTTGCTGGTGGACCAGAATACGCCGGTGCCGGGTGGGGCAGAGAAGGCGACGCCGCCACCCGTTGCGAGTCCTAAGAAGGACAATGGGGCCGCAACAGAACAGAGGCCGGGCGAGCAAGGGCACGGGCGGAAGCTGGACATCCTGAAGATTTAATGCCCGGGACCGGATGCGTCGGGAGTATTCTCGGGCATGCGTCTCCTCAGACCGATCACCCTCGCGCTCTGCTGGATCGCTTGCCTGGCCGGGACGGGTTGGGCGGTGCTCGCGCTTGTTTTCGACGTGCGTCACCCGGGACTCGGCGCGCTCCTGGCGACAGCTTTCGCGTTGACGATCGCTATTGAGCTGATTAAGACCCGGGCGAGCCGCTGGGGTTTCAGCACATGGATAGCCGGGATCGCCGGGGTTGCTATCTGGTGGTTCAACATTTCACCTTCTAACAATCAGCATTGGCAACCTGATGTGGCCAAGCTTCCCTGGCTCGAGCGATCAGGAGATCACGTCACCCTTCACAACCTCCGTGACTGCGATTACCGGAGTGAGACCAATTACAAGCCCCGCTGGAAGACGGAGACTCTCAATATTTCGCAGATTCGTGGTGTGGATTTATTTCTCAGTTCCTGGGGCTCTCCCTGGATCGCCCATGCCATTGTGAGTTTTCAAACGGCTGATGGAAAATACCTGGCCATGTCGATCGAAGCCAGGAAAAGAGTGGGTCAGAGCTACTCCGCTCTACGAGGATTTTTTCGGCAGTACAACCTCATTTACGTAGTAGCGGAGGAGCGAGACGTGGTTCGACTGCGCACGAACTTCCGAAAAGATGAGTGCGTCCGTTTATATCACACAAAAACCAACCCGAGGGATGCACAGCGGTTGTTTCTGGCGTATCTGGATTGGATTACCGAAGCGGCGAAGATGCCTGAGTGGTACAACGCTCTGACGAGCAACTGCACCAGCGGGATCGTTTCGTATCTAAGGCGGGCGAAGGTGGGCGGCCTTTCGCGGTGGGACTGGCGCGCGTTGCTGAACGGCCACGGCGACGAGATGTTGTATGACCTTGGGGATCTTTCGAGCGGCGGATTATCGTTTGCAGAGTTGCGCAAGCAGGCGCTCATCAATGAAGCAGCACAGCGAGCGGACGATGCACCTGACTTTTCGCGGCGCGTGAGAGCCGGTCACCCCGGTTTTACGAAAAGCGGTCTACCGGAAACTTGGCCTTAGCGGTTTAGAAAACACGGCCCAAGCCGAACCACCACTTGCGGTGATTCTCGTTCCCGAAACTTCCCCCGATGAAGATGGGACCAATAAAAGTTCGTGCAATCAGTGCGACGGAGCCGTCGACGGCGGAGGACGGCGGGCTTGTTATATCGAGAGTGTTGTAGATTTTCCCGAACTCGATCAAGGCTATGCCATAAACGCCTTCTCCGAGCAACGGACTCAAAGGGAGCAGCTTGTGTTCATAGCCGCTCTGTAAGAGGAAGTATTGATTCCCCAAAAGTTCGTTCTGCCCATAGGCACCGAGTCGCAACGGACCGCCGAGAGAAAATGCCTGCAGGTCGAGTCTGTTTGAGGATGCACCGAAGGAAGTACCTCCTTCGGCACGCACGAAGATCGAGCCTGCGGGCGAAAGTGGTTGGAAGTAGCTCGACAACAACTGCGCTTGCGAAAAGCTTCCCATTTGACCGCTGCGTTCCACTCGAGACCCGTCCACTGCGACGTTCAATCCGCTTCGGGGCACTTGCACGTTGTCGACGCCGTAGTAACGAAAATGAACGGAAGAAACGATCTGCCGTTGTGAGGTGTCGGGGAACGGATCGCTGGTAACTACCTTTCGAGTCCTGAACCAAAGCAGGTCTTGACCGACTCGCACCTCTGCCCGGCGGCTCAAGGCGTAACCCAAATCAAGCCCGAGCCCATCGCGCCCCACTCGGTATTCGTCGGTCCTCTGCTGACCCAAATAGACGTTGAAAGGAGAGTGAATGGAATATAGGCGAGGTGCGAAGAACCAATTGCTGGTTGCGGTAAACGGGCGATAGTACTCCGATGAGAGGCCGTAGGTGCTGCCGAAGAAGGCGTCGTTTCGCCACTCCGCTCGATAGCCTCCCAGATCGAGGAAAGTAAGGCGCGCGGCTACGCCGAAGAGCACATTCTCGGGGTTGGAACCGTCGATCGCAATGCCGAAATTCAGGAAGGGAGGCCCATAGGTCTTGGGGTAAGTTCTCGTTTCGAGTCCCGGCGTACCGTTTCGATCAGCGAGCGCGTAGCCGACGCTGCTGATTGCACCCGTCCCGGTCATGCGCGTAAGAGATTCTTCCACGCGTGAAGGGTTTATCGGTTTTCCAATGTACTGCGTGAGGCTTTCCTGAAGAGTCCTGGCGTAATCGGGCGCGGCCCCTGCAACGGAGACGAACTGGGGAACCGGCAACGAGCGAAGTGTCTTTTTTTCCCTTGCGCTGAGGTACGCTTGCCAGTCCTGCGGATTCAGTGCGAACTTATCGAGCGTTCCCTTTTTCTTGACAGCCGCCTCATAGCCTTTTGGAATAATCTGTTCCGCCTTCTTGAAATCGAAACTGGCTACGCCTTGAAGGTTCACATCGATTAGCACATCAGCCGAAGCCATGCTTCGCAGCTCATTCACGGAGACCATGATGCTGATGTTTCTCGATGCCACGCCGAGCGGGGACTCGTAGGCCGCGGCATCGGGCGCACCCTGATCGAGAAAGACGGCAATCACAATATCGGCACCCGCTCCCCGAGCGACATCGACCGGCAGGTTGTTCACCGCTCCGCCGTCCGTGTACACGTGGCCGCCGATCGTAACGGGTGAAAATACGGCCGGGATCGACATGGTCGCGCGTAACGCCTGGGAAAGCGAACCGCTCGAGAAAATCTCTTCACGCCCGACCGTTACGTCGGTCGCTACACAGCGGAATGGGATCGGCAGATCATCGAAGTTAGAGAGATTGCCATAGGCAAGGGTGGCCCGGTCAAAGACTAAACCGGCTTGGTGACCAGAATTGAGGCCAGCTGGAAACGAAAGTTTTTTGTGCTTGAGACCGAACTCGAGGCGATTGGGAAAAGCGATGCGGTCTTCCTTGCGCCGAAAACTCAGATCCTGCAGCACGGTATTCCCGCTTAAAACGGCACCCCAATCAATCTCATTGGTGAGTTCCTGGATCTCGGCAGCAGATCGACCCGTGGCGTACAAGCCGCCTACGAGGCCGCCCATGCTTGTGCCTACGACGATATCAACGGGAATGTGATGTTGCTCGAGGTAGCGGATGACTCCGATATGCGCTAACCCCAGAGCGCCGCCTCCCTCTAACGCTAATCCGATGCGAGGCCGTTTGGGAGGATTCGACTGTGCCATCAGAGCAACGCTCACGAACAACAGGCACGCGATTTTCATTCGACTCAGGATAGACCAACCAATCGTTTGCCTGCAGCGCAAATCTCGGAGCCCACTTGTATGGGAAGCCGACCGGATGGCAACTTTGCCGCCGGCGATTCAAACTTCGATCAACTATGGTCTATTGACCTACCGGCTTCCCGACCGGTATGTCCCCGATCGCGCCGAAGAGCACAGCAGGTCGAGCTCCGCTCTTGCTCTCATTGATGTACCAAGCCGCTTGGGAGGGACGCCACACGGCGAAGTCATTCTTGCCGTCGCCATCGTAATCACCTGGAACAGGAACATCGCCTGCTTGCCCCCACTGCGCCACTCTCGTCGTGGCTGTACTGCTCTCTCTGATCCACCAGCTGCCGTCAGCCGGACGCCAGATTGCGAGATCGGTAATGCCATCACCGTCGTAGTCGCCGACTACGGGAATGTCTCCGGATTCGCCCCACGCTTCGACCCTTACTTGTCCCGTGGTGCTCAGGTGGATGTAAAAGTTGCCTTCCGAGGGCCGGAAGATGGCGATATCGGTCTTTCCGTCACCGTCGTAGTCGCCGGGCACCGGGATGTCTCCCGGCTCGCCCCAGGATTCCACAATGGTTTGGTCCGTGCTACTTAACCGGGTCCACCAGGTGCTGTTCGATGCTCGCCAAATTGCAATATCGGTCTGGCCGTCGCCATCGTAGTCACCCGGCACTGGGATGTCCCCGGCTTGGCCCCATAGGTCTGCCGTGGTCTGCCCCGTGCTGCTCAGTCTGGTGTACCAGGTGTGGTTCGATGCGCGCCAAACTGCAAAATCGCTGATGCCGTCACCATCATAATCTCCAGGGACCAAAACGTCTCCCGCCTGACCAAACGCCTGGCCCGGGCTGCCGGCCTCATTTTGAACGTACCAGTTGCCGTTCGATGGCCGCCAGACGGCTATATCGGTTTGTCCGCCGCCGGAGAAATCATTTAGATAAGGCAGCCTTGCGCCAGCGGGATCGCCGATATCGATGGATAACGTGAGGCTGGAATATTGTGTCGTTGGAGACGCCAAGGCAAATATCAAGTCACCTTTGCCCGCTGTTATTGTTCCCGTCTTCTGTTGAGGACTGCTGCCGGTGTTGGCTCCGAGCGTGGAAAAAGACAAGCCGGAATTGGAGATGACCTGCATGACTCCCTGGAACGTCACATTGAACGTAGCGGGGACGGAAGAAACACCAGCAGACAGTACGGTCTCGAGATTGATTCTTCCGACTACGAAGCCCGGACCGGGAGAGCCGCCTGGCGCAGGGGTCACGCCATAGGTAATGGTCGTGTTGGTTGCTGATTTCCTGACGGCATACACCACAGCTTGCAACCCCGAGGTACGTTGGGGATTTCCCAAAAGGATCGAGGCGGACTGAGCATGAAGCGGTAAAGAGCAACTTGCCAGGGCCAGACCACAAATCGCGCTCCTCGCTGAGCGCGTCAGCATGGCGAGACCAAGCCTGCAGGCGAGTCTAAGGAGCCAAAATTTGTGTAGTTCATATTAGTGGGCCATGGTTAGATCAGTGAGTCAACAATCTATCACGGAAGCATAAGTAGTTTTGAGCGCGTTTGAGATTCTACGTGTTATGCCACGCTACACGCGCCGCGATTTTCTGGCCGCTGCATCCGCCACCGCAGCGATCGTTCCACTGACAGACGCCGCTGCTACGCCGCCCGAGCCGATCGGAAATGAGAACGTTGAAAACGATCTGAGCCTGTGGTTCGATCAGCCAGCGAAGGGATGGACCGACGCTCTACCCCTCGGGAACGGCTCACTAGGGGCCTTGATGTACGGGGGTGGGGAAGACGGCGAAATCCACAAAGAGTTGCTTGTAATCAATGAGGACACGCTATGGTCAGGGCGACCTCGGGATGGAAATAAGGCAGACGCGCCGTCGCAACTGGCGGGGATCCGTGAAGCCGTGCTGGAGCGCGCGGATTACCACGAAGCGGACCGCCTCTGCCGCAAGATGCAGGGGCTTTTTGCCGAGGCGTATCAGCCGCTCGGCAACTTGCGGCTTGAGTTCACTCACAACGGCTCGTTAGGCGGCTACCGGCGGGAGCTCGACCTTACAACTGCTTGCACTCGCACGCTCTACAGCGCGGGCGCGGTTAGTTTTCGGCGCGAGGCGTTCTCTTCGGCTCCCGATCAGGTGCTCGTATTGCGCGTGACCGCGAGTGCGCCGAAACAATTGCACGCCCGCCTATCAATGGATGGTCCGCTGCAAAAAGAAGTTAGTTCCGTCAGCCAAAACGGCCTTCTGCTCACGGGCAAGGCAGCTGCGCACATTGCTGGCGCCGGGCATCCGAACAGTGAGGAGCCGGTTCGCTTGTCATCCGTGCCTGGTGAAGGGATGTACTTCGCCGCTGCTCTCCAGGTCACGGTGGAAGAGGGCACCAGCTCCGCCCAAGACAACGGGCTTGTGATCGAGAACGCAAGTGCGTTCACGATTTACCTCGCCTCGGCAACCGGGTATCGCGGTTTCGATCAGAAACCCGATAGGCCGCTGGCTGATATTGCTACTGCCGCGCGAGGCAGGCTGGAAAAGGCTGCGGCGAAGCCATGGCACGTACTCCGGACGCAGCATTTGGCGGAATATCAACCACTATTCCGACGCACGGAGCTCCGCCTGGGCTCGGCTGAAACAACGAAGCTGAGAGCCGCGCAACCTACGAGCCAGCGAGTGAAGGATTTCGCTGCTTCGCCCGATCCCGCGCTGCTCGCGCTCTATTTTCACTACGGGCGCTATCTTCTGATCAGCAGCTCACGGCCGGGTTCGCAACCTGCCAATCTGCAGGGCATCTGGAATCCTCTTGTTGCTCCACCATGGAGCTCCAATTGGACCGCGAACATCAACGTGCAGATGAACTATTGGCCGGCCGAAACTTGCAATCTAAGCGATTGCGCCGAACCGCTGTTCGACCTGATCGAAGGACTGAGCGTCACGGGTAAACAAGCAGCGCACGAGACTTACGGCTTGCCCGGTTGGGTCTCTCATCACAACATCGATGTCTGGCGCGCGGCGAACCCGGTCGGAGAGGGCGTGGGCGCACCAACGTGGGCGAACTGGGGCATGAGCGGCCCCTGGCTTTGCCAACATCTCTATGAGCATTACCTGTTCACGGGCGATCGTGAATGGCTACGCGGGCGCGCTTACCCGCTTATGAAAGGGTCGGCCTCGTTCTGTCTTGCCTGGCTGATCGACGATAAAAAGGGGCACCTCACCACTTGTCCTTCGGAGTCGACGGAGAATGATTTTCTCGCACCGGACGGTAAGCCTGCTATGACGAGCGCCGGGTGCACGATGGACATGGCGCTAATCCGGGAGCTGTTTACCAATTGCAGTGCTGCGGCGCGTGAGCTCGGGATAGACAACAGCTTCGCTGCGCAGCTCGATGCGGCTCGAGCACGGCTCATTCCTTACCGGATCGGAAAACACGGCCAGCTACAGGAATGGGCAGTCGATTTCGATGAAAGCACACCTGGACAGCGTCATATGTCTCATTTGTACGGGCTCTATCCGGGGAATCAAATCACCCCGCGCGCTACTCCCGAGCTGGCGAAAGCGGCACGCGTATCGCTCGAACGACGCCTTGCCAACGGTGGCGCTTACACAGGTTGGAGCCGCGCATGGGCTATCTGCTTTTGGGCGCGACTGCTCGATGGAGACCAGGCCTGGGAGTCGCTTTCCATGCTGATGAAGCACAGCACCAACGGCAACCTGTTCGATACGCATCCGGGCAGCTCAGGGCCAATTTTCCAAATCGACGGAAACTTCGGAGCGACTGCCGCTATAGCCGAGCTTCTCGTGCAAAGTCATGGCGGATCTATCGACCTCCTCCCGGCGCTTCCGTCTGCCTGGCATGAAGGTCATGCGAAAGGTCTGCGTGCACGCCCCGGTCTGACGATCGATGTGGAATGGTCTGGTGGCCGGGCAACGAGCTGCAACATTCGTGCCGATCATGCCGGCGAATACCGCTTTCGCGCACCGCAGTCTCAAACGATCAACCGAATTGACTCTCCATCGTCACAAGCGGCCTTGACTCGCGAAGCCGATGGAGCAGTGCGCTGCCGGCTCGAGGGAGCGGTTACGTATAGTTTCGGAATCAGTAGCGTAAACGGGTAACATACTGTAGCGGTGAACAGGGACGAGAACATTGTCGGGCTAGACGTCGGTACGTCGAGCGTCCGAGCCCTGCTCTTCGACAACAAGTTTGCAAACCATCCAGACATAGGGCTTCAGAGTAGATACCAGTTCACGACCCGGCAAGACGGAAGCGTAGAGGTGGATCCGGCGATTTTGCTTCAATTGACCTGTGGGTGTCTCGACGCTCTGCATGAGCAGATGGTCAGCCGCAATTTGAAAGCTGTTGCAGTCGGAATCTGCACTTTCTGGCATTGCTTTATCGGAGTAGATAGAGATAACAAACCGACCACACCGATCGTGCACTTATTCGACACGCGGTCGGGACGCCAGATGGAGGAGCTTACTCGCAGAATTGAGCCCGCGTGGCTGCATGCGATTACCGGTTGCGTCGCACACACCAGTTACTGGCCGGCCAAACTGCTTTGGTTGAAGGAGGCGCATCCGGACCAGTTCGAGGCCACCACGAGATGGATCTCGGTGGGTGACTACTTACTGCTGAGTTTGACGGGAGCGTCCGCCGAATCCATTTCCATGGTTTCCGCGAGCGGCATCTGGGATCAGCGCCAGAACGATTACTGCACGGAGGTTCTGAATGTGCTTGGGATTGATACTCACCAACTGGCGCCGGTTGAAACACTAGATGAGCCGCGGCGGCAACTACGTCCCGAGTTTGCGGCGCGCTGGCCACTGCTAAATGGAATCGCATGGTACCCCGCGCTCGGCGACGGAGCCTGTAACAGTATCGGTAGCGGATGCTCCACCCCTAGTCGATTTGCGCTCATGGTCGGTACGAGCGGCGCGATGAGAGTAGTCGTAAAGCAGAGTAGAGTGACGATCCCCGCGGGGATCTGGTGTTATCGCGTGAATCGAGAACGGTTTATCTTAGGCGGCGCTGTATCAAACGGCGGAGAAGTTTTCCGCTGGGCTTCGCGAACGTTAAGGCTGCCGGCTGACGCCGAGGAACAACTCGTCGGGAGGAAGCCAGGCTCGCACCGTCTGACAATGCTCCCGTATTTCGCCGGTGAGCGTTCACCCTATTGGCGTCCCGACTTGCGCGCCGTGATCAGCGGTATGAGTCTCGCGACGGAGCCGCTCGATCTGTTGCAAGCCTCTCTGGAAAGTGTGGCGCTCAGTTTCAAAGAGATCTATCTACTTCTTACGAGGTCGTTTGCACCACCAACTGAGGTGGTAGCTTCGGGCGGTGCATTGCTGAAGTCGAAGGTTTGGCTACAGATGATGGCGGATGCGCTGGGTCATTCAATCGCCGAATGCCAGGTGCAGGAAGCTTCAAGTCGGGGAGCAGCTATCATCGCCGCGGAACAGATTGGATTGATATCCAGTCTCGACGATGTTCCTTCAGAGATGGGAAACACAGTCCTAACAACGAGCGGCAATCCAGAGATTTTTGAAAGGATGCTGGGGCGTGACGGCCAGCTGTTCGATGCGTTGTACGGACCATCGTCACGCTTCGGTTCTCCCGAGGATGTATCCCGAATCGGAGACACCACAGCCCCGATCGCAACGGTGTAGCAAAGCTCTTCCCCCGTCATCAACGTTTGAGCAGGGCGCATATTAGAAGGCGCTGATCTGTAACGTAGCTCGCTTCGCCATCGCTGCTCTTCCGCTAAGATGAAATCACCGTTGGGTCGCTTCGGCTGAAAGCGCCCCTCTACTACCTTAAACATTCTATCCTCCTCGAGGTTCTAAATGTGGATCGTTCACCTCGCCCTTCGGCGGCCCTATACGTTCGTTGTGTTCTCCGTTCTGGTACTAATTTTGGGAGCTGTTTCGGCCATCGTTAGCCCGAAGGATATTTTCCCGTACATCGATATTCCGGTCGTGAGCGTTGTCTGGACTTATACGGGCCTTTCGCCGGATGACATGGAAAAACGCGTGGTGACGGTCTCGGAACGCGCGATGACGACGACGGTTAACGATATCGAACATATGGAATCGGAGTCTTATACCGGCGTTTCCGTCATCAGGATATTTTTCCAGCCGAAAGCGAAGGTGGAGCTGGCGATATCGCAGGTGACCTCAATTGTGCAGACGATCCTGCGCGCGCTTCCGCCGGGCATCTTTCCGCCCGCGATCTTGAAGTACGACGCATCGAGCGTTCCCGTCCTGCAACTTGGCCTGAGCGGGCAAGGACTCACGGAGCAGGATCTATACGATCTCGGGCTGAACTTTATTCGGACCCGGCTGGCTACTGTGCAGGGCGCATCCGTGCCGCTTCCGTGGGGCGGCAAGACACGCCAGATCATGGTCGATCTTGACCCCAATGCGTTGTACGCCAAACATCTTTCCGGCGTGGATGTTTCGAATGCTCTGAATGATCAGAATTTGATTCTGCCCGCAGGTACGGCACGTGTAGGCGATCTGGAGTATCTGGTGCGAGTGAACAGCAGCCCGTTGACGTGTATCTGCCATGAATGATCTGCCGGTACGTGCTTCGAACGGCGCGATCGTTTACATGAAGGATATCGGGCAGATCCGGAATGGCTTCGCTGTTCAAACAAACGTCGTTCGCGAAAATGGCCACCGGTCCGCGTTGCTGACGGTACTCAAGAATGGGAAAGCGTCGACTCTCGACATCGTCAATGACGTCAAGAAAGCTTTGCCGCGTGTGAAGGCCGATCTGCCGCCCGCGCTGCGGATCACACCACTGTTCGATCAATCGATTTTCGTTCGCAGTTCTATCAACGAAGTGCTGCGCGAGGCGGCCATTGCCGCTTTCCTGACTGCCTTGATGATCCTGCTGTTTCTCGGCAGTTGGCGAAGCACCTTAATCGTCTGCGTCTCGATTCCACTTTCGATACTGACGTCGATCTGCATTCTTGCTGCCCTGGGACAAACCATTAACGTGATGACGCTGGGAGGAATGGCGCTCGCGGTGGGCATTCTGGTTGACGACGCCACGGTGGAAATCGAAAACACACATCGCAACTTAGGCGAGACAGGCAAGTCACTAGTCCATGCGATTCTCGACAGCGCCCGCCAGGTCGCGGCTCCTGCGCTGGTATCCACGCTCTCCATCTGTATCGTGTTTCTACCGGTGGTGTTGCTGACCGGTGCCGCAAAATTTCTGTTCACACCGCTTGCCATGGCTGTCGTATTCGCGATGCTGGCTTCGTACTTTCTTTCGCGAACGCTGGTTCCCACGATGATGCATTACCTACTCCCGGCCGAGGTGGCTCTGTATCAACGCAACGAAGGCGACCCGGAACCGAAAGAAGCGCAAAACTGGGTGTGGCACGTCCACGAACGTTTCGAATACCGGTTCGAGAGATTGCGCGAGCGTTATAAAGACTGGCTCGAATGGAGTCTCCATCATCGCGCGACCGTGCTCATCATCTTCGGCATCTTTGTGGCGGGTTCTTCGCTTCTGACCCTGGCCATCGGTCGCGACTTCTTTCCGTATGTCGATTCCGGGCAGATGCGGTTACACGTAGTTCCTCCGGCGGGCACGCGCATCGAGCAAACGGAAGAGATTTTTGCTGCGATTGAAGCTGAAATTCGTAGAACGCTGCCGGCCGGACGCATCGATCTCATTCTCGATAACATCGGTCTGCCCAACGGCGGCATCAATATCGCTATGGGCGACAACGCGACGATCAGCAACTCTGATGGCGACATACTGATTTCGCTGAAGCCAGGCAAGCGCGAAACGCTCGAGTTAACCCGGCAGCTCCGCGCAAGACTCCACAGTAAGTTCCCCGAGGAGACGTTTTTTTTCACTCCAGCGAACATGACGAATCAGATTCTCGATTTCGGTTTGCCGGCTCCTATCGATTTGCAAGTCGTCGGCCGAAATCCAGTGGCAGAACTACAGATCGCGCAGGATCTGTTGCGAAGGTGCAGGCGATCCCAGGGGCAGTGGATGTGCACATCCATCAACAGATGTCTTATCCGACGCTACAGGTGAACGTGGACCGCGAGCGAGGCGGCAACAGATCGGCTTACAGCAACGAGATGTTGCGAACAGCATGTTGATTTCGCTTTCAGGCAGCGGACAGACTGCTCCGAACCAGTGGCTGAATCCGCAAAACGGAGTGAACTACCAGGTCGTCACGCAAACCCCGACATACAGGATCGACTCTTTCGACGCACTGAAGCGCACGCCCATCACATCAACGAACGGCAACAACAGCCAACTGCTTGCGAATCTGTCCAGCCTGAAACGTGACGTTTCACCGATCGTGATCAATCACTACAACATCCAACCCACGTACGATATTTATGCCGATGTCGATCAGCGCGACCTAGGCGGCGTGGCAAATCAGATCCACAAAATCATCAAGTCAGAAAAGAAGCTTCCCGGTGGAACCTTCATCGATTTGCGTGGAGAGGTCAGCACGATGGAACAGTCGTTTTCTCGTTTGCTGATCGGAATTGCTTTCGCCGTGATTCTGGTTTACCTGCTGATGGCCGTGAATTTCCAAAGCTGGCTTGATCCGTTCATCATCCTGATGGCCTTACCGGCCGCCTTTTCTGGAATCCTCTGGATGCTTTACATAACGGGAACGACGTTCAGTGTGCCCTCATTGATGGGGTCCATCATGACGATCGGCGTGGCGACCGCAAATTCGATCCTGTTAGTAGTATTCGCGAACGACGAACGAGCTACCGGCAAAGACCAATGGGAAGCGGCGCTGTCGGCCGGCTACATCCGGCTGCGACCTGTCTGCATGACGGCACTCGCGATGATTATCGGCATGCTGCCCATGGCACTGGCTTTCGGCGAGGGTGGCGAACAAAACGCACCACTCGGACGCGCCGTCATAGGTGGCTTGTCCGTTGCGACCATCGGGACGTTGTTCATTGTGCCGATCTTCTACTCGATGCTGCGCAAACAGGCTCCGATCAACTACGACGAGAGGATCGATAGGGAATACAAGGGCGAAATACCTCCGGACGGTGCGCCGGTCGAGCGCGGAGGCGATAAGGAAAAGGGCAAGGGCGGATTGAAGGGCGATGCGCAATCGCGGGATGGCGGGCAGCCCAAGAATGGTCTGCCGCCGAGTGACGGAAGGCAGCAGGAATCGTAACCATGGCGACAACTCAAAATCTGCAACAGGCTCCGGAAACCCGGGACAAAGAACCGGAACAGGAGCGCCCGAAACACTCTCCGGTCGCTTGGGTGTTCTTTCTGGTAGCGATTCTGGCAATGGCAGCGCTGGTGTTTTTCTTTGCCTGGTTGCCGCGGCATAAGACGACACAACAACTGGATAAGCAGGCGCAGGAACGCACACAAGAAAAGCCGAAAGTGAACGTTGCCAAGGTACAGCGCTCGTCTGCGACATCCGAGTTGATGATTCCCGGCACGACGCTCGCTTACACCGACGCTTACATATACGCGCGCGCTTCCGGTTACGTGACCAAGCGACTGGTGGACATCGGCGATCGAGTTCGACCGGGCCAGCTTCTTGCGGTGATAGATGCTCCGGATCTCGACAAGCAAGTAGCGCAAGCAAGATCAAACCTGCAGCAGAGCGAATCAAACCTGGCACAAGTGGAAGCGCAACTTCATTTGGCGCAAGTGACTTGGGATCGCTACAAGGTGCTGGTGGCGAAGGGCGTTCTCTCGCGCCAGGAAGGCGATCAGCAAGAGGCAAATTTCCGGGTGGCCGAAGCCAACGTGCATGCGGCGCAGAATACGGTACAGGGTAACCGTGAAAATCTCGAAAGACTGGTCGTGCTGCAGCAATACGAGCACGTAACGGCGCCCTTTGCCGGCGTTGTTACCGCGCGTAACATTGACGTAGGAGCCCTTATTTCCGCTTCAGGAACGGGACTCGGAAACTCCGCGTCCTCAAGTACAAGTACAACCCAAGCCGGGTCTCAGGGCAACAATCAGGGCGCATCAGGAAATTTGACTTCGTCCGCTAGTCCGACTACGGGCGGCAATCAAGGCGGAGAGATGTTCAGTATTGCGGAGATCGACCGCCTGCGCATTCTGGTTTCCGTGCCCGAGGCGTATGCGGGTTCGATCCACATTGGGCAGCAGGCCATCTTGTTTTTTCAAGAACGGTCCAACGAGAAGATCGAGGGGCGTGTTACCAGAACTTCCGCATCTATCGATCAGAACAGCCGCACGCTGTTAGTGGAAGTGCAGACTCCAAACCGGGGCGGACATTTACTACCGGGCATGTACGTGGTGGTCAATTTCGTAGATGTCAAAGCCCAGCCGCCTCTGATTGTTCGAGGTGAATCGATTGTGGTGCGTGACGCGAAAACGACGGTTGCCGTGGTGAAGAACAACGTGGTTCACTTTACGCCTATCTCGATTGGACGTGACTACGGCGATCAGACCGAAGTTGTTTCTGGTCTGAAAGAGGGTGACATCATAGCGACCACGGTGACGGACGAAGTACATGACGGGGCTGAGATCGATCCGCAATTTCCCAAGCAGCAGGCGAAAAAAGCACAGCCTAGCGACCAAAGCGATCGCCGGCCGGGCAATGAGGGGCAGTATGGCAACCAAGGTCTAAGCAATTCTTCGGGCAAAGCTGCCCCATCATCCGGAAAATCAGGAAAGGGAGGCGGCTCGGGTTCTCAGGGCGGCTCCTCGGGCAACCACTAACGGCCATGACATATTGCAGCAAGGCTGTTAGCAGCTTCTTGTCTTTTATTCTTTTGCTTTCGCCGCTACAGGCAGCGCAAGTGCAGCAACCATCGGGCAATCCGCCAGCTCCGGGCGCTACCTCGGGTTCAAATACATCGGCGGCAGCGGGGCGGGTTCCGTCTTCTTCACTGATCGATTCTATTGCGAGCGACAAAACACAGCCCAAGAACGAGAAGGCAAACATCTCGGCACGCAAGACCTTCTTGGATTTCGTTGCGCCTTACCGTCCGGCTAGCGCGGCTCCGCTGGTGCTCGGTGCGTCTGAGCGCGCGCGTTTGCTCGTTCGCAAAGGGGCGACTTACCTTTCGCTGTACGATGCGCTCGCGTTTGCGATTGAAAACAACCTGGATGTCGAGATAGCACGCTACAACCTCTCGCTTTCCGGAGTGGCTCAGCTCCGTGCGGCTGGCGGCGGCAATCTGCGACAGCTTGATTATTCGGTAGCAGAAAGCCCGACGGGCGTCGGCGGTCCGGGGAGCCCTCTGTTAAATAGCGCAGCGGCATCGGTGACACCGACCACTCCCACGGTGAACGATCTGACTTCGCTCAACATTCTGAACGAGACGCAAACCAATCTGGCGATTACAGGAGGCTCGTCTTATTCTGCCGGGGCGGCGATTCCTGTTCTCGATCCATCGCTCGTGGGCCAAACCACTTTCTTCAGCAGGTCGAACTCAGCGGCTCTGACGGGCTCGACGATTGGCAGCACCGGAACAGCTCTCAATCCAACTTCGGGAACGCTGAACTTTGTTGCGGCGAACTACGCGCTGGTGCAAGGATTCAGTCCGGGAACACAGGTCGAAGTTGACTTGAACAACGCCGCGCAAGTGCTCTACAGCACCACTGGAAATTACAATCCTTTCTCCCAGCCGAACACATCAGTTACGGTGACTCAGCCTCTCGCGAAGGGCTTCGGACGGGACGTCAATCTTCGGTACTTGAAGATTTCTGCACTTAATCAGAAGATCTCGCGGCTTTTGTTCTATCAGCAATTGATCAGTACGGTATACGGCATCTCTCGTCTCTATTACGATCTGGTCAGTTTGAATGAGAATGTCCAGGTGCAGCGCCAGTCACTGACGGCCGCACGCAAGCTGTATGAGGACGACCAGGCGCAGGTAGAGCAAGGCACGCTCGCTCCGCTTGAGCTTACCCGCGCACAGTCACTGGTTACGTCAAGCGAGCTGAACCTGATTCAAGCGGAGGGGCTGGTCCATCAGCAGGAAGTGATCTTGAAATCGCAACTTTCGCGACGCGGCTCAGCCGATCCGGCCTTAGCCGATCTGCCGATTGTCCCGACTGACACGATCCTGGTTCCACCGAATGACGAGCTGCAGCCCATCAACAATCTCGTTTCAGAAGCGCTGGCCACACGGCCCGATCTGGCCCAGGCGTCATTGCAGGTGGAAACGGGTGAAATTGCGGTGAAAGCTTCACGGAACGCAGCACGACCGGAGGTCGACGTGATCGGCAATTTTCAAACGAGAGGCAGCACGGAGGCTCCGTTCAACCTGATTGGCACACCGGGAACCGGCCTCATCACGAGCCCGACGGATCTCGGAGTAGCCGGTCTACGGTTATCGCGCATTTATCAGGCAGGATTACAACTGAACTTGCCCATTCGCAATCGCGCTGCGGAAGCGGACGCTGCCAGCGATCTTTTGCAACTCAGGCAAGCGCAGGCTCGTACGCAGTTGCTTGCTAATCAAGTGCGGGAGGATGTCGAGAATTCGGTGATAGCACTTCAGACTGCCAGGTCTGCTCTGAGGGCTGCCACCCAAAGCCGGGTCTATCAGGAGCAGTTGGTCAGTGCAGAACGCGACAGACTTTCAGTCGGTGAATCGACCAACTTTCTGGTGATCCAGCAGGAAAGCTATCTTGCGCAGGCGCGCTCGACGGAGGTGGCCGCGCGGAGTGTCTGGATCAAGGCTCGAGTCGCTCTGGACCGCTCGATCGGCGATTTACTACAACGCAACGGAATCACTTACGATGCTTCCGTGCTCGCTGAATTGCCTGCTGCGCGGCCTCTTCAACCGTAGCTGAAAAACGGGGCGGCTGGAAGCGCTGCCCGGAACGGGCGATTACGCCGCGGCTTGCTGTGCACCTCCAGTGAGGCACTCTTCGACCGGCCACCCGAATTGCTCCCACATGGACAGCTTGTTCCAGTCCTTGATGAACTCGCTCAGCTTCCCGTCTTTTACGCGGAACAAGGCACTGGCCGTCCACTGCGCTTTTCGTCCGGTCGGCATCAGGTCGCCATGAGGCTCACCTTTGTGATGGCCCTCCGCGGTGTACCGGAGACATACCTGATCGTTCTTGGCAAAGAGAACATCGTAACTGACAATGCGGAGATCGTTCACCTGCTTCATCAGCTTGCCGTGATCTTCGGCGTACTCTTCGAGCGTGTGCACGTTCGGAAACGTGGTGGGCGCAATGAAACGGTTTTCAGGAGCGCACAAGTGCTTCACTGCCTCCGCGCTGGCCCGCTTCGGATCATACGAGATGCTGATGTACTCCTTGGCGAGCGCAAGGTTCTGCTCTTCCTCTGGACTGTTGTTTGCTGCCAATGTTCCACCCTCCAGACCATAGATGTTCAGGCGGGAACGTCATTCCATGAAAGTTCGTAGAGAAAGGAAATGGTCCGATAGAACGCATACGAAACCGTCATTATTCGGAGAGCCAGCGCATCGGACCACAATTTCAGATATGGCTAGTGCTAAATACTGGATCGACCGGCTGAAGCTTGAGTCGCATCCCGAAGGCGGCTTCTTCCGTCAGACTTACCGGGCGCCTCTAATCCTTGAGCAATCCGCTCTGCCGGCCACATTTCAAGGGCCTAGGAGCGCTTCCACAGCGATTTACTTCCTGCTGGCAGGAGAGGACTTTTCCGCTTTGCATTGTTTGGCTGCCGATGAGGTTTGGCACTTTTATGCTGGTGGCGCGCTGCTCGTTCATAGCATCGACCTTAATGGGAATCACAGGGTGGTCAAACTGGGGCCGAATCTCGAGGCGGGCGAACAGTTTCAATGCGTCGTGCCTGCGGGCAACTGGTTTGGTTCGTGCCTCGAAGAGCCGGGCACATACGCGTTAGTCGGTTGCACGGTGGCGCCGGGTTTTGATTTTGCCGAGTTCGAGATGGCGGAGCGTGCGGTTCTCCTCACGCAGTATCCAGATCACCGAGCGCTAATCGAGAAGCTAACCAGAGTACGGTGAAGTCGAGCAAAAAGGCGGTTTCGATCGTTGCCGATTGCGTCCGCGATAGACTCGTTTCGGAACATTGTATGGCACGAATCGGATCGATCGAAAGAAGATGTATCTGCGCCGGCGGAGCCGTGCTGCTGGTCACGGGCATGTTGAGCTTACAGGCACAGGGGCAAGGCGGCGGACGGACTGCTCAGGCGCTGTTCGACGCGCTCGATGCAAACCGTGATGGAACGCTGACGCGCGGCGAGATGGAGTCAGGGTTTAGTTCGTGGTTCACTTCCTGGAATTCGAACAGCGGGACATTGACGCGCGATCAAATAACAGCAGGGTTGAGCAAGCTGCTGCCTTCGGCCCCACCGGCCAAGCCTGGGCAGGGAAACACTTTCAATATTGCCGGCAATTCAACGCCGATGACGGCGCCGCAAGCGGCTGTGGATGCGATGACAGCGGCGTTGCCCAGCACGCCAGGCGCGAAGCCGGTGCATCCCCGCAAGGTGCTCGTGCTGGCGCATACGGGACCAGGAGGTTTTGTGCATGCCTCGATTCCGCTGGCGGCCAAAACGGTGGAAGCTTTGGGGAATCAGGGCGGCCTATGGACCACCACCGTCACTTACAACGCAGCGGATATCAATAAGGACAACCTCCAGAAATACGACGCGATTTTCCTGGACAGCACGACCGCTTGCTTCCTTGACGATCCAGATCCCGCGATAACAGCGGCGAGGCGCTCGGCTTTCATGGAATTCGTCCGAGGTGGGAAGGGCATCGCCGGTATTCATGCCGCGACGGACTCATACCACAGCGACTGCCTGGCTTCTCAGGCGGCTGCAACCAGCGGCAGCGCGGGACCTAATTTCCAAGCCATGACGTTAGGCACGCAGCTCGCCACGGCGGCCGACAAGGATCATAACGACGCCGTGAACCAGCAGGAGTGGACCGCCGTTGCCGATGACTGGTTCCAAAAATTAGACGCCGGCAACACCGGGAAGGTCAGTCGTGCTAGCTTTGTGGCAAATTTTCATTCTCTGCTGCCGCCGGCGCCGCACGTCGGGGGTGAGCCGAAAGCGGTTCAGCAGTGGCCGGAGTTTAACACTTTGATTGGTGGTTATTTCAAATTTCACTGGTCCGATCCGCAGCTGATTTATGTCAAGATCGATGACCCGAATAGCCCGCTGACGGCCATGTTCCATGGGAAAGAGTTCGAGATCCACGATGAGACATATACATTTGCGCAGGAGTCATTCTCACGCAAGAACGTGCATGTTTTGACAAGTATCGATTACGAGAAGATGAGCCCGGAAGATAAAGCGAAGGAGGCGAACCCGCGGACGGACGCCGATTATGCGTTGAGCTACATCCGCCGCGAAGGTCAGGGCCGCGTGTTCTATGAAGGACACGGACACAGTGACCGGGTGTATGCCATGACGCCGATGCTAGAGCATCTTCGCGCTGGCATTCAATACGCGCTGGGTGATCTGAAGGCAGACGACAGCCCTTCGGCGAAATAAGCGAGCCCATGGGCGTGCGTGCTCATCACGTCATGAGCCGTGGATTAGATGCTCGTCTTCCAAGAGCAAGTGCCGAGATGTTTTGTTACCGTCTTCGGTATGCGGCACCTTAGCGACGGTCGTCTCGAAGGCTCTGTTGGTTTTGGCCTCAACCATCAATTCGAGTGTGAAGAAAAAAGTCGATCCGCAGCCAACCTGAGAGTTTACTTTTAGTACGCCGCCCATCATCTGAATTAATCCGCTCGAGATGCTCAGGCCCAAGCCGGTCCCGCCATAGTCTCGTGTGACCGAGCCGTCCGCTTGAGAAAACGCCTCGAAAATCACTGGTATTTTGTCAGCTGGAATGCCGATTCCGGTATCGATTACCGAGAATCGCACGTGACAGAACTGAGGATTCCTTGCGGGTAGGGAGGGATCCAGAACCACCTCAACTGCAATTTCGCCCGATTTCGTGAACTTGATCGCGTTACCGACTAGATTGGTGAGCACTTGTCCGAGCCGGCACCAATCTCCAATCAGGAATTCCGGGAGATCCGCTCCAATTTGAGAGACCAGGGCCAAACCCTTTTCCTTGGCCGCGTAACGAAATCCTTTCAAGGTGTTTCCCATGCACTCCCGGAGCTGGAACTGCGCCAAGTTGAGATGGGCCTTGCCGGATTCGATTTTAGAGAAGTCGAGCACCTGGTTGATGACACTAAGCAGTGACTCCGCCGATGCGCGGGCTAACGAAATGTACTCGTGTTGTTCCGGGGTTAAATCAGTGTCGAGCGCCAGACGAGTCAGGCCAAGCACGCCATGCATGGGTGTGCGAATCTCATGGCTCATATTGGCGAGAAATTCGGTCTTGATTCGCGCAGCCGTTTCTGCCACTTCCTTAGCCTCTATCAGTTTCTGTTCTGTCCGCTCGTGTTCGGCCACTTCGCGTAGCAGCTGATCGTTCGTGCGTTTGAGTTGTTGCGTTCGCTCGAGTACGCGAAGTTCGAGTTCATTGCGAGCGCTCGTGAGTGAGGCTTCGGCTTCTTTCAATTCTGTGACATCGAAACCGATGCCGTGAATAAAGGAGTGCTTCCCATCCTTAGACGACACCATCCGCGCGTCGCATTTGAACCAGACGACCCTTCCATCTCGCGACAGTACCCGATAAGTCGACTCAAGAGGTTGCCCCGACAAAAAAAGCGAAGCGGCTTCTTCACTCCAGCGGCTCCGGTCTTCAGGATGTACTTGTTGATACCAGCGGAGTGGGTCGCCCAGCCATTCTTCTTGCGTGAAACCCAAGATGGTCTCGATTTGCGGGCTGACATAGGCGTCGCCCAACGAGCCGTCAAGTGGGGTGACAAAGATAACCGCTGGGATGTGTTCGGCCAGCGCTTTGTAGCGGGCCTCGTAATCTGCTCCTGATGTCTGCTCACGGCGACGAGCCGCAGTCGGCGTTAACCATCCGGGAGCAGAGGCAAGAAACGAAGCTGCCAGTTCGCTAAGAGTGGCCTCGGCGTCCGAGAGGTTCAAAGCACTAGCGAAGAGAGCGGCATTTTCCAGGCTCACGCAACGTCCTACACGAAAGATCCCCAGACCCAGGTTTGATGAAGATGGATCTGTAGATAGGAGTGCCTCAAATGCTGCTTTTGTCTCGCTTACGCCAAGCGGGTTCACGGTTCAAACTACCTTGTGTGAAACGGCGAAGAGCACTTATCGAGCGCCCATAGGTAGCTATGGCTGAAGCAGATAACATTGAGCCAGGTGGCTGGCTCATGAAGGGCATGAATTTATCGGGAAAGCCAGGCATGGTGCAACCAATGCAGATGCCGCCGACATTGGGACACCCGCCGACGCCCGCCATCCACCCGCGCTTAGCGACATTACAGTTAACAACTGGACCCCAGCAGCCGAGCTTTACGATGCATTGGTGATCGCCGTACGATTCCGCAAATTGGCCCTGCTCGTAGTAACCGCCGCGGTCACAACCTTCATGCACGGTGTGCCGGAATAGCCACTCTGGCCGAAGCTCGTCATCGAGCGCGATCATCGGAGCGCGACCTGCTGCCATATACAACAGATGGAGCAGTGTTTCGGTCATGTTGTCGGGCTGCGACGGACATCCCGGAATGCATACGATCGGAATATCAGCTTGGGAGCGCCACGTCCAACCCAAGTAGTCAGGCAGGCCCATACAACCCGTCGGATTGCCGGCCATGGCATGGATGCCGCCGTAGCTGGCGCAAGTGCCGATCGCGACTAGCGCCCAAGCATGGGGCGCTAGTCGATCGATCCACTCGCAAGTAGTAATGGGTTGACCGCTTCGTGGATCAACCCCGAATGACGCCCAATAGCCCTCAGCCTTATTTCTCTCATTCGGGATCGACCCTTCCACCACTAAAATGAATGGGTCTCCTTCGCCATTCGCCGCCTCGTGAAAATGGCGAAGAAATTCATCACCGTTTTCAGAGGATAAGAGCGGGTGATGAAGAATGACCTTTGGCAATCCAGGCAGAGCTCCGAGTACGATGTCCTCGATGCTTGGTTGGCTTGCTGCTGTGATTGAAACGCTCTCGCCGTCGCAGCTTAACCCTGCGTTCATCCAAAGAACCTGGATCCGGTTCAATGGATTCCCGAGTGACCGTGTCACTAGTTACAATTCTATCGTGGAATCGACTTTCCTGCATGGGGTTGTGTTCCGGACGTGCCCGAACCTACCTTGATGGGAGCGAGCTTCTCGATCACTCGGCGGTCGAGAGTCGCTTGACGAGTTCGTACAAGAATGTTTGCCCCTCATAGAAGGACTGAACGGGCATCCGTTCATCGCGGCCGTGTGCACGAACGTCGTCACGATCCAGAAAGAAACCTTGAATGCCGTAGGTCGGGATGCCCGCCTCGCGCAGATATCGGCCATCGGAGGCGCCCGTTGCCATTTCCGGAACGGTGATTACACCCGGCCACATGGTATCGGTGATTTTTGCAAAGGCCTTCATAATGTCAGGCCGCATTGGCGACGGTGGCGCTTTGCCTTCATCCATTTTGATGCTTATGATGACCTGATCGTCAGCAGCGACCTGCTTCAGAGTGGCGAGGACATGCTCCACCGTGTCCTCTGGAAAGATACGGCAATTGACATTTGCCGCAGCCAACTGCGGCAACGCATTCGGCGCATGGCCTCCTTCGAGCTGTGTCGCAACACAGGTCGTGCGCAGCATGGAGTTCATCCCTGGCGATCGTTTGGCGACGCGCTCCATGGCTGTTTCATCACCACTCGCCACTTGCGCTAAATCAGTTGCAAAATTTCTTGTTTCGATCTTCGATAATTGAGTGAAGTAGGCGCGCGTGACGTTGTTTAGCTGGAACGGGAAGTTATAGCTCGATAGCCGATAGAGAGCTCCCGCCAGGTGGTAAATAGCATTGTCGGGAACCGGGCGCGAACTGTGACCTCCCTTGTTACGGACTTCGAGGCGGAAATCGGCGTAGGTCTTTTCGGCGAGGCCGATTTCGTTGGCAACTCGCTTGCCGTTGATGATTTCGCCCTTGCCGCCTTCGTTGAGAGCGAACTCGGAATCGATCAACTGCCGATGCTGTTGCAGCAGCCAGCCAACTCCGTTGTACGGTCCCCCGCCCTCCTCATCAGCTGTCAGAGCTACGACGAGATCGCGATCCGGACGAAAGCCTTCCCGCTTGTAACGGATCAGGTTTGCCACCCAGATTGCAGCTTGCGCTTTGTCGTCTGAGGTGCCGCGGCCATAGAAGTATCCATCTTTCTCTATCAGCTGAAACGGATCCATGCTCCAGTCCTCGCGCTTGGCTTCGACGACATCGGTGTGGGCAAGCAAGAGCAACGGTTTTTGCTTGCCTGTGCCGTGGTAGCGAACGACCACGTTGTATTTCTTTGGGATGGGACCACCGACGAAGATATCGCTTTCCGGGAACCCGGCGGCCTTAAACCTTGCGGCTACCGATTCCGCGATGGGCGTAGTGGCGCCCGTGGTGAACCCGGATTGGCTGTCGATCATCTCCGCATAAATTTCGTGCGCGAGCTTCTGGTCGCGTTCCGGCGGAAGGAGCGAAGCAGCCGTGAGCGACAGCGACCCGAACAGCAAGAGGATTGAGAGCCTTGGCATCCTCGCATTGTGGCACCATGCTGCGGCTGCGGTGAGCTCGCGCGTGTTACACTCAGCGCGTGTTACACTCCGGCGCGTGTTACACTCCGGCGCGTGTTACACTCCGGCGCGTGTTACACTCCGGCGATGCCGAGGCGGCTTTTTAGCTTCACTATGTTGGCGATTGTGGCGTGCTCGGTCTGGCGGATCGACGCGAAGGTGCTCCGGGTGGAGATCGATTCCCGAACGGACGTGATGCACGGCCATGTGTTCGGCCCTGCCGGTGTCTATGAGCGGCTGACCGGGCGGGTGTACTTTTCGGTCTCTTTAGCAAATCCAAGGAATCGTGGCATCGTCGATCTGCGCAATGCGGTCAATCTAAAAGACGGCGCCGTGGCGTTTTCTGCAGACTTGCTTGCCATCCGTCCCAAAGACATCCGCAAGGCAAATGGATCGCTGATTTTGGAAGTTCCGAATCGTGGTCAGGCGGGGATTACCAGACTGGTCGATGGCGGTAATTCAGACCCGACGGACGCTGGCGACGGGTGGCTCTTAAGAAACGGCTTTACTGTTGTGACCCTGGGCTGGCAGTGGGACACCGCCGGGGAAAACTCACTTCGACTACACGCGCCGATTGCAAGAGAAAACGGGGACACGATAACAGGATTGCTGCGCGGCGACCTCATGCCTTCAGCCCTGCTGCCGGTGATTCCGCTCGGCCACTTGATTACTGGCCACATCGGCGGAACCGAATACCCCGTTGCAGCACCCGACGACCCGCGGAATGTCTTAACGGTGCGGAATTCCCGGGATGCCGCTCGCGAGGTGATCCCGCGCTCGGATTGGCAGTTCGCTCAGATTGTCGAAGGCAAGCTCGTCTCGAGCAACCGGCACATTCACCTGAACGGCGGTTTTCAGCCCGGAAGAATTTATGAATACGTGTACGTGGTGCAAGATCCGGTGGTTGCCGGGCTCGGCTTCGCCGCCATCCGCGATTACGCGCACTACATCAAACGTTCCCCTGATGCGGTTACACCGGCGAAGCGGGTTTATGGCGAAGGCATCTCGCAGACCGGGCGCTTTCTGCGCGACTTCTTGTATGAGGGTTTCAATGCAGACGAAGAAGGAGCTATGGCGCTCGACGGCGTCCTTGCGCATGTGGCGGGCGCAGGTCGGGGCAGTTTCAACTATCGATTTGCGCAGCCGTCCCGAGATGCACAGCCGACTTCATCGATCGATTTTCCAACGGACATCTTTCCATTCACTGACCAGCCGGAAACCGACCCTGTCACCGGAGCCAAAGGCGGACTCCTGGACCGAGCTGGGGCCGACAAAGTGGTACCGAAGGTGTTCCTGTCCAATACCTCTTATGAATACTGGGGCCGCGCCGCCGCACTTATTCACACAAGTGCCGACGGAAAGCAAGACGTGCCGATCTCCGACAACGTCCGGATTTACAAATTCACCGGATTGCAACACTTTTCAGGGCCTTTTCCGCCGGTGAAAGGCGAAGGCGATTTGCTAGGTCAGGAACCGATGTCGCCGCTGCCCATCAAGTTTTTTTGGCGGGGCATGATCTCCAACATGGACGAATGGGTGCGCAGCCATACGCCTCCACCTCCCAGCAGCTATCCGAAGCTGGCCGATCGATCTTTAGTGGGCCTGCAAGGGTATGCGTTTCCCGCGATCCCGGGAGTAAGTAAACCGCATGAAGCGAGTGAAGCTCTGCGGCTCGACTTCGGACCAAATTGGGAGCAAGGAATTCTTGCTGTTCAGCCGCCGAGAATAGGCGCTCACTTTCCGACTCTAGTGCCGCAAGTGGATGCGGATGGGAATGAACGCAGTGGTATTTGTCTGCCTGAGATTCTGCTGCCTCTGGCAACCTACGCTAGTTGGAACCTGCGTGATGCGGCTATCGGCGCGCCTGCTCAGCGGGTTGCGTTTGAAGACTCCTATCTTCCCTTCCCTAAGTCCGCCGCCGAGCGGGCTCGAACGCATGATCCACGGAAATCGATTGCCGAGCGCTACCCAAGCCGTGACAGCTATCTTCTGCGCTACCGTCAAGCTCTTGACGATTTGGTGAAGCAGCAATGGATTCTCCCGGAGGACCGGGCGGCGCTTGTGAAGCGAGGACAAGAGGAATGGGCGGAAGCAACGAAGTAATTATTTCGAGACGTCACTCTCCGCGCGGCGAAGAACCAGACTCTGATGATCTATTTGCGATGGCTGAATGCATTAGCCATAATGACAAATCGCCTGCTCCGTGAAGAACAGCCAAAACCGATTCATCCGGTTTAAGTTTCGATTGATTCACTTTGATTTACTTGCCTGAGGCCCTCAGTGGAAGGCACGAAGTAGTAGGCGCCGCTGACCGGACGCGTGTAATACGTGAGTGCGTCACGCACGCCTGTGCGCAACCCCGCCATGCTCTCCAGCATCGTGGAAAGCCGTCGCTGATCGGCGCTGAATCCAACGAACATCGTTCCGTGATCGGTGATGCTTCCGTAAGGCATGTTTCGGCGGAAGATCTTTCCAAACTCATCTTGGTCGGTGCTCGCAACATGCGAGTCCGAGGGCTTGTCATCAAGCTCCACGCTATCTGACTTTCTCCGACCCATCACCCGCTCCTGCCGGTCAACCGGAAGTGCTTCCCAAGCGGCTGCGTCGTGCTGCCACTTCTGGAGCAAGACGATCGTGCCAGCTTCGCCGTTGCCATTGGATATGAGCGCCACGTCCCCTGCATCGATGAGGCTTGGGTTCTCCGAACCGTCGATGAAACCGGTCAGATCGCGATCGTGCTGGTAGGCCCAGCTCGAAGTCTCTTCGGCAATCGATGCCACATCCTTCAAGGCGGCAATCGCCCCGCGGCCAACTTCGAAGAGTACGTCGTAAGCGCTTCCCGAGAGCCACAAGAAAGCGTCATGCTGTTTGGCAGGCATCATAAAGCCGTCTCCTGCGACAATATCCGTGTTGAATCCTTCCAGGCCTGCGGACGCATAGTCAGGAGCCACTTTGTTCCACAGCTCAGGCCTGAACCCCACGACCAGGTTTACTCCGCCGACGGTGGTCCTCGGCTCGCGCAAAGCCGAAATGGTAGTCACAAGCTTTTCTGCATCACGTTTGTCTAGAGCATCAAACTCCAAGTAAGTGTGCGATGCCGTTCCTAGAGCGAATATGCCAGCCTGCGGCGTTCTCATGCGAGTAGGATAGCGGGGTCAGCAAGGGCGGCTGCGCTGAGCAAAGCAAGCAAGCGGAGTTTGCTGCCGGCCGGCGCACGCGTCTAACGCCGCTACAGCTGTTTGAAGTACGTATAAGGACGGTCGTTATCTCGGGCCTGTGACGAAGCACCGGCCGCTTGCCAGCCCGTTGTGTCCGCCCATCGGGGCACCGTGTCCGCAAAAATCCACTTTGCGCCCACGCTTTTGAACGCGTCGTAAACCTGCTGCTTTGCTGCCGGTTTACTGCGCCAGAACTCATCCGATCTGGCAAAGGTAATCAGATACGGGCGCCCTTTGGCTTTGTCGTCATGTGTAACGCGCTGGGGAACGACTGCCACGATATGGGCACGCTCGAGACCAACGTGCGCGGCGGCCGACTCGAACCCAATGTAGGCAACGCGATCGCCCGGCTTCAGCCCTCGCTGCTGCATCGTCTCCGCGACTTGCACATTCTCATAGCCCCAAGGCGCCTTTTTTCCAGCGGCATCGAGCACGAGCTGCGGAAGGCTCTGACGAAAATTTGCGCCCATCAGGAAAGCAAGGGTCACTAAAGGGATGGCCCAGATTGAGGCGCGCGCGATCTGTCGCGGAAATCGCACTTTCCAAACCGCCGCAATAAGAGCGAAGCCGAGCACCGCATAACTGCCGGCCAGATATCGGTAGTCAGAGTAGACGGGAAGGTAAGTCAGCGCGAAAAACAGCGCTGGAAACCAAAGGAACCATGCCTTTGCGATTTGCCTGAAGATGGTCGGTCCACCATAAACGAGGCCGAGAAGGAACAGGAGGATGGCGGGACACCGGAAGGCATAGATCGAGAACAGAATGTCCGACCACAAAATCATCAACTGCCTAGCTTTATCAAATCGAGCCGGGTATCCTGCGCACCACCAAGCGACATCGACATGGACCGGATACGTACCTACTAGGTGCTGGTCGAAACTGAGCACACGCGGGTGCTCAAGCAATACGCGGATGGGATGCCGGGCTTCCGGACCCGGCCAGTATGCATTTTCCTTGTATCCTTCCACACTCAGGCCGGTGACGTGCCACGAGTAATTGAGCCGGCCGCTGTCGCCCAACGTGAAGCGCCCGCTAGCCATCGAAATGGCTGTTACGAATGGAAGAGCAACGGCACAGGTCGTAAGTGCTGTCAGTAAAACGCGCCGGTCCAACCAATTTCCACCCGCCCGCTGCCTGAGCAGTATGGCCACTACGACGAGAAACATTGGAATCACAGCAACGAAAGCGGTCTTGGCAAGAAACCCGCAGCCGAGCAAGATTCCAAGAAGCATAAAATCTTTCAAGCCCGCAGCTCCGGGACGGACGCGTACGACGATGGCCGTAGCGGCTATTAAAAATCCCATGACGAAAATGTCGGGAGTGTTAAAGAGCCACAGGTTGGTCAGTCGGAGTCCCGCCCAGAGAACAACGCAGTAACCCGTAACATCCGTCAGCATCGGGCAAGAGGAAGGACCTTGCCACCGCTCCCATTCAGCGGTCAGCCACTCCCAGGCGGTGAACGCCCCAACAAAACCAACCAGGTTCACGGCGTGAACCAGTGGAAGTTCCCAGTGAATGGAAGGATGGAAGATGGCAAACGCTGCACTCAGCAGCCAAACGTACAGCGGACTCCAGTAGGAATTAAGAGCCAGTCCCCAATCGTGCCGCAGCCAAGCGCGCGCAAGATCTACATAGCCGGTGCCGTCGGTGTCAATTACGTATCGACCAACCCAAAGTTGCCAGACAGCGAAGACGAGCACGCAAGCTTGACACAAGATCCGGAAGCGCCGGCGCGAGCTTTCTTTTGTCCCGATCGGAAGCGGATCTAGAAGTGGACCTATCTGATTCACGACGGACATAAATGATTTTGGTAACTGCGGCGTTGTGAGCCGGTCATACTTGCGACGGCTGCCGCGTCAGGATTTCGTGCCCAAGTGTAGCAAAGGAATATCAGATCAAAATGAATTGAAAATCTTTGCCGTCCGCCTAGAACTCCCATTACAGAACTGTTCCTAGTAGAACGAGATCAGGGCAAGGCTGAGAAACTGGTTGAGAGTCGCGTTGTCGACAAACGGCAAGGGTTGAAGACCAAAAAATTGCATATTTCCAGTAAAAACCAGGAAATCGCCCCTTCCGCAGTGGTCGATCAAGAGGAACAACTCTCTCCACCACTCGAAGGTCTGCGCGCACCAACTCGCCTAAGTGCAAGAACCGTTCTTAATGTTTTTGCCCTCTTGCTCGCTTTCTCGCAGATGTGGGTATCGCGCGGTCTTGTCGATGCGGATGGGATTTCGTACTCCGACATAGCGAAAGCGTACGTCCGGGGCGACTGGCACAATGCCCTGAGCAGCTATTGGAGTCCGCTGTACTCATGGCTGCTGGCGGTCGGATATCTGATCTTTAAGCCCGGCATTCGTTGGGAGACGCTTGTCCCACACGTAATCAACTTCCTCGCCTTTGCCGGGGCGCTGTTTGCATGGAACTGGCTGTTTCGCGAGTGGGAGCGTTGGCAGGGCCCACCCCGTTATCGACTGCTCGTTGATGTGGCTGGTTTTTCGGTGATCACCTGGGCCGGCCTGCACCTCGTCACGATTAGTTTTACTTCGCCGGATATGGAGGTGCTTGCACTAACGATCGCCATCGCCGCATTACTGGTGCGTGTGCGTAGGGGAGCGGCAGGTACAGTGGATTTCGTGTTCCTGGGCCTGGCACTTGCGGCAGGCTTTCTCGCCAAAGCTGCTTACGAGGCGCTCATTCCGATCATCCTAATCGAGGCAGCAGTTTTACTAGGGACAATTCGTAGTCGTCGCCTGTACCTGGCGCCCGCTATTGCGCTCCTGATTCCCCTCCCTTTCATCATTGCGCTCTCCGTGTCGAAAGGTCATTTCGTCATCAGCGACACGGGCAAGCTTAACTACTCGGCCCAGGTGACCGGAATGAGTATCGAGGGCTACAAGGAGAACGCGTATTGGCCGGGAAACAGAGCCCGGCATCCGATTTCAAGGCTGCTCGACTTCCCTCGAGTGACTGGATTCGAATCTCATCTGGTAGGAACAACACCTGTTCATTTCGATCCCGCTTGGTGGTGGGAGGGCTTTCCGGTTCAGGTGAATTGGGCGCGACAACTCATGATCTTACGCAGTAACATCCTTTTCTGCGTAAGCAGATTTGTGCTTTGCCCAGCGCTTTTGTTCCTGATCGCCTGCGCACTCTGGGGAGACAGGTCGCGCATGTTGAGGGTGTTTCGCGAGAGCTGGTTTGTTTGGCTGCCGGCACTGGCTGCGCTCGGACTTTATTGTTTGGTATACACACTGAACCGTTACTTAGCCGGAGCGTTTACTCTGATTGCCTTCTGTCTGATCGCGGCTGGTTGGAGGGTTCGGCTACCACGGCTGGTGGCGGGCGGCACGGCCGTGCTGATTCTGCTCGCGTGCTTTGTCCGGACAGACGAATTCGTACACACCCCGCGCGCTTTCATCCGAGACATCACAGGGAAGGGCAATCCCGGCGAGATCAACGATATTAAAACGGCGGAGAATCTGCAGCGCGCTGGGCTGGTGTCCGGTGATCGTGTAGCGTTGATTGGGAACTCAATTGCGGTCGCATGGCTAAGTCTGCTGGGTGGAACCACCGTCGCTGACGTTCCTGAGACAATCCGGTTCAACGACCATCGGTTTGGCCGGACTCAAACCGCCACGCATGAGAAGTCGGATGCTTACTGGCGCAGCGACGCTGCTACGAAGCAACGCGTCCTCGATGCCTTTCGGAGTGTCGGGGCGAAATGGGTGGTCGCGTGTAACGTGCCCAAGTGGGCGAATACTGCCGGATGGCAGGTTGCCGGACGCAGCGACCCTGTAGAACCTGAAAAGGAGCGGCCTGAAATTTTTTACCGAAGACTCAACTGATACGGTTCACCACCAAAGTGGCCGGAATGCCGTGCGTTCCGAGCCGCTGGACTGTAAACAACGAGTCAATCTGTAGCTCTGTGAGTTTATTATGAAAACAGTTTTGCTGACCGGCGGCGCCGGATTTTTTGGAAGTCTGCTCAAGCAGCGGTTACTTGATGAAGGGCATTGTTGCGTGAACCTGGATCTGCTTGCGGATGAGACGGTTCACCCGAATTTGATCTCAGTGCGCGGAGACATTCGCGACCGGGATTTACTCGACCGCCTATTCTCCGAGCATTCATTCGATTCGATCCTGCACATTGCCGCTATTTTGGCCCATGGCGGCATTGATGAGAAGTTGCTGTGGACATCGAACGTGGACGGCACCAGAAATTTGGCCGAGATGGCCAAAAAATATAAAGTGCCGCGCATGATTTTCACTTCCTCAAATTGCCTTTGGGGCGAAGGCGTATCGCGCGCCATCACGGAAGACGACGAGCCGAACCCGGTTGAAGTTTATGGCAGGTCGAAGCTCGAAGGAGAGAAAATTTTACGGGAGTACGCCGGAGACTTTCACTCGATCATCATCAGGTGTCCGACCATCATCGACTTCGGGCGGCTTGGGCTGCTGTCGATCCTCTTCGAGTTTATTCACGATCACAGGAAGGTATGGGTGGTCGGCTCCGGGGATAACAAGTATCAGTTCATCTATGCCGGCGATCTCGCGGACGCCTGCATTCGTGCTCTCGATTACAACCAATCGGACACCTTTAACATCGGTTCCGATGATGTGCAATCGCTGCGCGCCAATTACGATTACGTGATCCGACGAGCCGGCAGTCGGTCGAAGGTCGCCTCTTTACCGAAGGGTGCGACGCTGTTCGGCATGAGAGTCGCGCACGTTTTGAAGGTTTCGCCGTTAGGGCCATATCACTATAAGATGATCGCGGAAAACTTTCGGTTCGACACCTCCAAGATCAAGAGCCGGCTCGGCTGGCGTCCGACTTTGACCAACGAGGAGATGCTGTCGCGGGCTTATCAATATTATGCGAACAATCGCATGGAAATCGAAAACCGCACGGAGGTCTCGGCTCACAAAAAGGGCGCCAAGATGGGCATCATTCGTGTGTTGAAGTGGATTTCTTGACTTTCGTCCACCTCGACTCTGCGCTTCTTCCGTAGTTAAACTGCCTGCTCTCGTTCAATTCGGGCGAGAGCGCAGCCTTGTTCTTTGTTAAGCTGCTCGTGTAGTTCTCGGAAGGGCACGTAAGACGGTTGAGGCCCAGCAGTTGCTGGTCGATCGAACTCGCGGCCGTGCTGGGGGGTTCGCCCTCCGCCAGAGTCCGAGAATCGGCCTCACATGCTCAGTAGTAATTACACGCTAACGGATCTTGCCCGCTCGCTTTGTGCATTGGTTCTCTTCACCCCGTTTCTGCTCGTGCCCGGTTACGTAGCCGGCTGGCTATCCGACTGCTTTGCATTTCGGACGCTCTCGTTCCGGTCGCGGCAGCTGGTGAGCATCCCTCTTTCCATGGCCTTGTCGCCCATTGTCATCTACTGGGCTGGCACCGTTGTTTCCTGGACTGTGGTTGCTTTGCTCTTTGCTCTCTTGTTTGCGTTTTGGATCTTCTTGCTCTCGGGAGCTTGGGGGCATGAGCGGCCCTCCGAATGGTTCACCTCATTGCGGGCGACTCCTTACCAAGCCTGGCTGATCGCGGCAATCTGGGTGGCGATTGCGCTGCTTTCTCTGGTCGATCTCCAATTCGGGGATCGTCTCTATTTCTCCGTGACCGTCTACGATCACAGCGTACGCACCGCAATCACCGAGGCAATCACACGCACCGGACCGCGTCCGGACAATCCGTTCTACTTCCTCTCCGGCCCTACACCTCTTCGCTATCACTACTTCTGGTTCCTTCCTTCCGGACTGCTGAACGCCGTCACCGGCGGGCATATCGGCGCTCGCAATTTCATCAACGCGAGTGTCGTGTGGTGCGGCTGGGGTCTCTTGTCCATTGTCGTGCTGGCGCTCCGAGCGCTTTATGGCTTGAAAGGCGCTGCTCTCAAACGCCGAAGCTTTATTGCTATTGGCCTTTTCACAGTCACTGGTCTCGATCTTCTGCCTACTCTTTACCTCTTGCGCCATCACCATGTCTACCCTGAGATGGAATGGTGGAACGATCCACAGGTCACATCGTGGTTCGGTTCCGTTCTCTGGGTTCCGCATCACACGGCCGGCCTGGTTGTCGGAATCATCGCGTTTCTTCTGTGCTGGGACGCCGCGTTACGCCTCACTCTCTCCGAGCGCATCAGTTGCGCCGTGCTGGCGGGAATAGCGCTGGCGACGCTTGTGGGAACTTCCGTTTATGTGGCCGTCGTAATCGCCGCCTTCTTTGTTCTCTGGACTGCCTGGATGCTACTTCGGCGAGATCGAAAGCAATTGATGGTTCTGGTTATCGCCGGGATCATCGCTCTCACGATCGTTGTTCCGTACCTAAGAACGCTAACGGGTCCCGGCGAAGGTGGCCCTTTCTTAAGCTTGTCGCTGCGGCATTTCTGGGTCGCTGACAATTACGTGGCCGATCATGGCTTGTATGGAACGGCGGGGTTGCTATTTCGCCTGGCTCTGGTGCCGCTTAATCTCTTTCTCGAGCTGGGCTTCTTCTTCGTGGCGGGCCTGGCGTACCTCTACCGTTTCCGAAAAAGCGGGACTTTGAACATGCCTGGCGCGACACTGCTGTTGCTTGCGGGTACGGCTCTGTGTATCTGCATATTTGTTCGTTCCGGCGTTATTTACGCGAACGATCTCGGCATGCGCGGGTTCCTCCCGGTGCAATTCGTCTTGCTGCTCTGGTCTGCCGAGCTGGTTGATGTCTGGTTGACGAATCGCCGGTCTTCAGCTCGAAAGCGTTTGCCGTGGATGATGGCGGGCGCATGGGCAATGCTGCTTCTTATCGGTTTAGGCGGCACGCTCTATGAGTTGACCATGTCGCGGTTCAATGCCGTGTTGGCAGATGCGGGCATCCTGCCCGTCTTCTTTGGTCCGGATCGACAACTCGGGAAGCGCACTCTTGCCCTCCGCCGAGCTTACGAGATCCTCGATCGCGAGCTTCCAGACAGTGCCGTCGTTCAGAACAATCCTGAATGGACGTACACGGATTTCTATTACGGCTTGTATGCGGATCGCCAGACAGCAGCGTATGACAAGACCTGTGGCAGCCAGTTCGGAGGTGATCCACACCTGTGTGCAAAGGATTACCCTGAGCTCTTGTCCGTCTTTACCACTCCGAACCAGCTTGGGTCCAAAGACATACAGCAGCTCTGCCATAGGCTCGGCATCACTGCGCTTGTCATCAAAGACCTGGACGGTGCGTGGCAAGCCAACCCAAGTTGGGCCGCGCAATGGAAGCCTCTTGTGTCGAATAACTACGCTCGCATATTGCTTGTCCCGCAATCGAGTGCTCTAGTTAGCAAAGCCGTACCAAAGCGCGATTGATCTAAACGTGCGGGCTACTTGGGAGGCAAGTTGTTCAAGCTCGCCACACGGCCCTTATCATCGAACCAGACCTCGCCGTGGTCGCCGAGCATGATGCCGTCGTACCGTGCGAACATGTCCCGCGGTATCGAGTTCTCGATTGCCTTGCGGTAGCTCGGACTGAAGACCGCATCGTAATTTGCAACTAAGCTTTCGCGGTTCTCGATTTTCGTTTTCTTGTGATCCAGATAAACAGCGATCGGATAGCGAATCGCTGATGCGACTGTCTCCTTATCTCCCTCCACCACTGCTTTGCGAAATCTCACGGCGGCACGGTTGATCGTCTCGTCGTCATTCGCGCCTGCTACTTCATAGCGATGACCGTGCGAATCGGGCGCGCTCGCAATGGTGCGCAAAAAGAGCGGCAGTTTTTTCGAGCCATCCGCGTTCTGCCACGTACCAGTGATGATGTCGCAGCCTAAAGGGCCCTTCAGTTTGCCTTGCGGATCTTCATCCGGGAACTCGCCATTGATCTCCGCTTCAGGCTTGCCATCGGCGCCTAACTCGTGCAACTGAACTTGCTTTCCATCGACGATAGTTCCGGTTAAACGGATGTCCTTCAATTGCGAAACGTAGAAATAATAGCCGCTCACTTTGCCGTTCGTTTGCGCCAGTTCGAATCGCACCGGATAGGAGCTTATTGTTCCGTTGTAAGTCGAGGACGAGCCTTTATTCCCCGTCTGATCCGTACATGCAGCCGGACAGGTGAACGGCAGCAAGAAAAATAGCAACAGCGCATTACGCATGGACCTTGCCTGAGAAATGACGGAAGATCGCGCTCGCGACCTCGATATTGGCTGCAGTCAGGACGCGCCACGCCCTAAGCGTTCGGAATCTCAACACCTGATAGCTGTTCGCAAATTTCAAGCAGCCGCTCCTGTGTCTTCACGTCATGCGCTGCCGCGATGGGTGATTGCCGTTTGAGGTGATAGAAGTGTTCGCCCGTAACTTTGGCCGCGGGGTCCTCACTGACGGCAAGCCACACCTGCGTACGATGACCCTGGTCCAGATCGTCATTCGCGCCAGCGCCGCCCATTTTCGTTGCGACCCAGCCGGGCGAAAGGGCGTTCGAAAAAACAGCAGGCCACCTTCGGGCCATAGCAAAAGCGAGCAGAACGTCATGTAGCTTGGTGTCGGAGTAAGCCCGCAGACCATTCCACGGTCGTTTCTCCCAGGTCAGGTCTTCGAGCGATGGGTCGCCCTGCCGATGCAACCCCGAACTTAGGTAAATCAGCCGCTTGGGACGTCGAATCAAAGCCGTGAGGATGTAGGGACCCATCGTATTGACCGCAAAAACGAGTGGCAGACCATCTACCGTAGCGCCGCGGTTCGGCTCGCGATAACCGACGCCTGCATTATGGATAACCGCATCGAACACTCCGAGTGCATTCACCTGCTCTGCAAGCTTATGTGTCTCGGCCATGCTCGAGAGGTCTCCGGTGACAACTGCCTCGGCATCAGCTAACAAGGCGCGGGCCTCGCCGGCGCGTCTCTCGTTGCGCGCATGGAGCACCACTTGATGACCCTCTTGCAGAAGCAGTTCGCCCGCCATCCGGCCAAGTCCATCAGTTGATCCGGTAATGAATACGCGTGCCATTCTTTCTTTAGTCTCTCGTGTGGGATTCAGCCAACTTCGCGTCTCACTTCCTTTGCGGGCTTATCTTCACGCAGGCCAGTGAATTTGGTGTGCCGAAGATGGCCGTCTGCTGTCCATTCCACAAACTCGAACTGACCCACCAGATCGGGTTGAAGCCAGCGGCATTCTTTCATCTTCGCGGCAGTGAGGCCAGCGCCCCAGCGACCACCTCGAGGTTCGGGCAGATTAGCAAAAGGACACGTCTCGATACGAAGTGGCCGCATTCGCTTGAAGAGTTCTTGGCGGGTAGCGGGTGTGAATCCGTTCCTTGTCCGAGAGGCGTAAAGGAGATCTCCGTTCTCGTAGTAGCCGAGCAATAACGCATCGAAGCCATGCGATCCGGGAGTGTAACCGCCGATCACTAGCTCCTGCCCGTGATTGATACGCATCTTCTGCCAAGCTCCCGAACGCTCGCCTGCTTCATAAACACTGTCGCGGCGCTTGGCAACGAGACCCTCAAAACCCTGCTCCTTCACAGCAGTAACAAGATCCGAAAGCAGGCCCGGTAATTCCTGCGAATAGCGGATCGGGTCTGCCAGCTTCGGCAGGATGCGCTGCCGAAGCAGGTCTCGCCTGGTAGTCAAGGGTTTTTGCCGGACATCCTGGCCAGAGAGAACCATTACGTCAAAGACATAGTAAAAAAGCGGCGTTTCAGGAACGCTGCCGTGATTTTGTAAGAGGTGGAAGGACGGTTTGCCCGATTCGTCGAGCGCCACCAACTCACCGTCGATCACAGTTTCATTCGGGAGCAGCGAAAGAGCCTTCGCGATAGCTGGGTACCGCAGGCTGAAGTCATTGTCGTTGCGCGACCGCAGGTGCACCTGGCCATTCGTCTTGAACGCAACAGCACGGTAGCCGTCAATCTTCAGTTCGCGCAGCCAATCGTCGCCCTCCGCAAGAGCGTTTGTGCTGAGCAAAAGCATCGGTTCGATGAAGGAGGCTTTGCATCGTTGTGCGGCCATGAAGACCAGTGTGGCTCAGTAGCGCGCGGGTGCGGCAGGCTCAAACTGCCGGCGGAGTTCTACCCTTTCATAATAGGGTTCCATGCAGACAAACGTTGTTCGGCCTCAGGGGGTTACCGCCGGATCCGAGATGCGCACCCTTGTGCTTGCCTCTATCGGGGGTGCGCTCGAATTCTATGACTTCGTCGTGTTTGTCTTCTTCACTTCAGCGATCGCGAAGCTGTTCTTCCCCGCAAGCGAGCCCGAGTGGATCCGCCAGACCGAGGCCTTCGGCCTTTTTGCCGCGGCTTACTTAGCACGGCCTCTCGGCGGTGTGGTGATGGCTCACTTCGGAGACTTGCGGGGCCGCAAGCAAATGTTCACGCTCAGCATTTCGCTGATGGCTATTGCAACTTTGTCGATTGGACTCCTGCCGACGTATCGCTCGATTGGAGTAGCTGCGCCTTTGCTTTTGCTCCTCATGCGGCTGATCCAAGGGGCGGCCATAGGGGGCGAAGCGCCGGCGGCTTGGGTATTCGTGGCAGAGCATGCCCGTCCGGGAAGAGTCGGACTGGCGGTCGGGTTACTTACGGGCGGCCTTAGTTCAGGCATCTTTTTGGGATCTCTGATGGCGGCTGGGATCAATTTGGGTTTCAATCAAGCTCAGATCGACGCTGGCGTCTGGCGCGTGCCCTTCCTGGTCGGCGGCGTATTCGGTTTCATCGCCATGTGGATGCGGCGCTGGCTGACTGAAACCCCTGTTTTCGAAGAAATGCGAAGAAGCGCTGCGCTCTCCCGGACGTTGCCGTTGCGTGCTGTTTTAAAGAACCATGGGCGGGCTCTTGTGAGCTCCATTCTCTGCACATGGATGCTGACCGCGGCCATCGTGGTCGTGATTTTGATGACGCCATCGCTCATTGCAAGGTCGTCTGAGCTGTTGCCGCGCGCGCTGCAACTGGCGAATCTGGCGGCTACGGCAGCGCTCTGCGTTTCTGCCGTGGGCATCGGCGCCTTAACTGACAGATTCGGCCTGCGCCGAGTTGCCGCTCCGATACTCCTGCTCTTGATTGCCGCGACATACGGCGTTTATCTTTCTGCGACACATGCAGGATTCGCCTTGACGCCGCTTTACGTGCTTGCCGGCTTTGGAACCGGCGGAGCCGTTCTGACGCCGATCGCAATGGTTCGCGCCTTTCCGAGTGAAGTACGCTTCAGCGGAGTCTCGTTCGCCTACAACGTGGCATTCGCGGTATTCGGAGGATTAACGCCCTTACTCGCTTCCTGGCTGATGCATGTCAATCCGATCGGACCGGCGCATTACGTTGCGGCAGCGGCGCTAATTGGGCTTGCCGCGATCTTACTCGCACGCCTAAATTGGGACAAAGCTGGCAGCGACTTGGCTGCTACAATCGAACGCTAGTCACGGGAATAGGTAGATTGTGTACTCTAACCCGAATCTTTTGAAATTGGAAGGAGCTTTATGACAAAGACGATCGTTGGAATATCGTGCTTGCTCGCTGGAAGTATTTATGGTGCGCAAGATTTGGTTAGCGCGGTGCATGCGGCCGTCACGCACGTGGACGCAGCCGGGAAAACCATCACGGTGAAAACGGCAGAGGGCTCGGAGCGAACTTTCCAGGTATTGAAGCGGACCACAGTACACGGTGCCGAAGCAACAGCCGGAGTGGCCAAGGACTCGTGGCATGGTTTGGAAGACGGAACCGACGTAGTGGTTCACTACACCAAGCGCGGCAGCGAACAGGTGGCAGAGGAGATTGACCGCATCGGAAAGGGCGGCATGAAGGAGACCAAAGGCACTCTCGCGACCTTAGATCGAGCAGGCAGGAAGATGGTAGTGAAAAGCGATCGCGGAGTAGAAGAGAGCTATGACGTTTCCGGAAACGCGGCGCGCGATGCCGGAAAAGACATAGCCAAAGGCAGCGAGGACTCGGCTAAAGTAACTGTGTATTACACGGAAGAAGGTGGGAAAAAGGTGGCCCACTTCTTCAAGAAAGACATTTAGCTCGCACCAATCAGGGCCAGTTCGAATGAATCTTCCGCACCGCTACTTGAGACTAGGCAGGGCTGCGCTCTTGCTCCTCGGCTTAGCTCCCGCCCTGATACCGGAATCCGAGCCGCAGAATAAGATCACTTCGGAAACTTTGTTACGCAGCAGCTCTTCGTGGGATGGAGTATCTTACGGTGCTTACCCGAAAGGCACACCCGAACTCTCAGTCCTGAGAATCTTAATTCCGGCTCATACAACGATGAAGTGGCATAGTCACCCGGTTCCTAATGTCGCCTATCTTGTATCCGGCGAAATTACGGTCGAGGAGTTAGAGAGCCCGAAGACACGGCATTTCACAGCCGGACAAGTCGTGCCGGAAACCGTGAATACGCTGCATCGCGGTGTGACGGGTGACAAACCGGTTGTGCTGCTCGTGTTTTACGCCGGTAGTAAGGGCGTCCCTTTGTCAGAACCAAAGCACTGAAGCATGATATCTCGCGAGGGCGAGTCTGCCCGGTTCACGGTTATTGCGTGGGCGGGCCGATCTCGATCACCGCGCCGTTCGCGACCGCATCAAACGGAGGCAAAGACGAGTGCCGGGCAAGCGCTTGAGCAAGCTCGAGCGCCGGTTGGTCGCGTCCATCGTCGGCGAGTTGAAAAGTGCCCCAGTGAATCGCCATGCTGCGTTCTGGCTCAAGGATCTGGTGCGCTTCGACCGCTTGCGTAGGAGACATGTGAACCGGGCTCATGAACCACTCCGGCTTATACGCGCCGATTGGTAGCAGGGCGACCCGCGGCCGGCCCAATCGTTTGCGGATCTCCTCGAAATGCGCTCCGAAAGCCGTATCCGCAGCAAGATAGATCGGGCCGGCAGGGGTCACCATCCAGTATCCGCACCATAAGGTTCGATTTCGATCAGTGATCCCGCGGGCTGAAAAGTGCTGGGCCGGTACGCAGGTAATGGGTCCGGCGGTTTGCCACCAGTCCAGCTCTTGCTTCGCACGGATGTTATGCCGGGAGAGCAACTCGGCGACTCCGAGCGGAACGACAAAGCGTGGCTTGTCTCTTTCCGCAATCCGCTTCAGCGTAGGCAGGTCCAAATGGTCGTAGTGATTGTGACTCAGTAAAACCACATCGATTTTGGGCAAGTTCTCGAAGTGTATGCCCGGCGGTGAGAAGCGGCGAGGTCCCAACCACGAGAAAGGGCTCGCTCGATCACTCCAGATTGGATCGGTGAGTAGATTGGTCCCGGCATACTGAATCAGCAAGGTCGAATGATTGACGAGTGTGATTCTGCAACGAGCGCCTTCGACCGAGGCAGGCGGAACGCTCGAGCGAATGGCATCTTGCGCACGAGAAGTCCAGGGAGCCGGACGACTGGTCATCTTCCACCGGAGTACGTCGAGCAGTCCCTTCGCTGCCGGTGCGTTCGGGTTGAAGAAGTGCTTACCGTCGTAATGATCAGAGTGGGGATAAGTCAACGGCTTCAGTTTGACATTGACAATCGGGATTAATCTCGACGTTCTGCAATGCGTGGCGGCAAGGCGATTCATTACACTCATACGAGTGAAAAGAATCCTGCTGTTAGCTGCCGCGGCCGCGCTCCTGCCAAACTTCACGAGTGCACAAGACGCTAAAACCTTTTTGGGCCGCTGGGACATGACTGTTACACCCGCCACCGGCGATCCATATCCGCAGTGGATGGAACTTACGGAGAAAGAAGGGAAAATTGAAGGTCGCGTGCAGCCCCGCGGCGGTGCGTGGCGCCCCATTGTCGGCGCCAAAATCGAAGCCGGGAAACTCACGGTGGCTGTGTCGGGGGGCAGCCGCGGCCCGGCGATCAACTGGGAACTCACCTCTGTTTCTGCCGATACTCTTAAGGGCCTGGAGAAGCGGGGCGATGCCGCGGGCCCTACACTGGCAGGTGTGCGTGCGCCCGCGCTCGATCGTCCGATGCCGGCGAAATGGTCCGCGCCGCGAACTCTTTTCGATGGGAAAGACCTCAGTGGTTGGGAACCGATTGGAAACGTGGAGAACAATAAGTGGGTGGCTCGCGACGGCGAACTCGTGAACGATAATCCCGAGACACCCGGCAAGCACGGGCCCGGCGCAGCCAATATCAAAACCACCGCTAAGTTTCAGGACTTCAAGCTGCACATCGAAGTCGATTGCCCTGAGGGCGGCAATAGCGGCATCTATCTACGGGGCCGTTACGAAGTGCAAGTGGGCACTGAGGGCGGCACGCAGCCGTCCCACGAAATGGGTGCGATTTATAGTTACTATCCGCCGCCTGCCGGTTCCGAACTGGGCCTTGGAAAGTGGACAGCTTTTGACATCACTCTGGTCGGCCGACACGTCACTGTCCTGCGCGATGGCAAGATGTATCACGACAATGTCGAAATTCCCGGCCCTACCGGAGGAGCACTCGACAGTAACGAAGCTGAGCCGGGCCCCTTTTATCTGCAGGGCGACCATCACGGCATTGTTCGCTATCGAAACATCACTATATCCGTACCGGCAAATTGAAACGTGCGTCGGCTGCCGGCCAATTCGTCGAGTATTAGAAGCGACCGAGTACAATGCGCACCGCTGCAGGGCCGGGGTGGCCAGAGACGGGCGGAACTGGATCTCCGGATGACTGAGTAACGCCGTTGCTCGCCGGTCGAGCGCCGGGATCAGGGAAGCGGATTCCACGATCCGTTTCATCACCATTGAGAATGCGCGTCACATGCCAGATCTCAGGCGCTCCAAGACTGGCGGCGGGCGTGTAGTAGCCTTCTTCGGCTGTCAAAATCTGCATACGGATCCCGGGCAGAAAACCAGGACGGTGAAAGAACACGCTGCCACCGATGCCGGTCAACAAATATTCATCGGGCCCGAGTTGCGCCACGAGCATACGGCCTTCCTTGTTTGTTGAGCCAGGTGCAGGCGCTCCGTCTCGTTGCGGAAAGCCGAATCGAATCTCCGCTACCCACGCACCATTCGCATCGGCAGCGCGAGTGGCAGATGTGCCCACCTGATCCAGCGGCACCATTGCGTTCGCCAGGCGAATGGGTTTGATCAGAGCGCTTTCCACTCCGAACGAGTCAGTGCTTCCGGCTTTCTTCTGATCTGATTCTCCTTCGTTTGCGCGAAACAGCTTTTCCTGATCGGAGCCGCCGGAGACTTCGATAAAGGTCTTCACCTTTCCTGCGTAAAGCAACTTGGCTATGGTTCGGTCCATAGGCGCGAGTAGCGCGTAATTTGCT
Source organism: Terriglobia bacterium (assembly GCA_963737005.1). Classification (GTDB taxonomy): domain Bacteria; phylum Acidobacteriota; class Terriglobia; order Bryobacterales; family Bryobacteraceae; genus Bog-105. The sequence continues at coordinate 573,330 of CAVTRD010000003.1, forward strand.
GCGTGAGCACGAGGTACAGTGCCGGTTGGAAGGAAGCCCGTCCAGTCGATACCGAACGGAGAAAATCCGATCGCTCCGCGACCGAGCGCTGCAAAGAAGTACGGGGCATAGTCGTTATTCTGCCCAATTTCGGGAACCCAGAGCGGATTGTCTCGGCGGTTATAGGTGTCGAGAATGTCCAACACAAAATCCGGATTGCTCGAGTAGATGTCCGGTCCGATCGCGTCGATGGCGGGAGCCACTGCTTTCCAGATCGGGAGCATACCCTGGTTCGGCCCGCCAGATGGGTAGCCGATGCCCGCAATCGGAATGTGGCGCTCGGGCAACTCATTGGGAGGATAGGCGACCCAAACATTGCAGTAGAAGGGAATGTTGAACTCGCGCTTGCCGGCTTCCGCTACATCATTCACGTAGCGGGCTTGGTGCCATGCCTGGAACGCTTCATCGGCGTTCCCAGCAAAAACTTCCGACCATGTACCAGGCTTCTTCCCGAGCGCTTTGACGAGCTCGGGCGGCGTCTGCCCGGCAAATTCGCGATTGGAAGCAGGCGAGTAGTCGCGCATCGCACCGATACCGCCGGACTCGTTCTCTACCTGCATCATCAACACCGTGTGATCACTTGCGTCGCGCTGGGCGATGTGGCGCATCAGGGCCGCGAAGGCTTTCCGGTCGGCGTCTCTGTTCGCGGAAGCATTGGCCGAGAGATCGTCGAGCGGGGCGCCGACACGATTGATCATGCGAGGAAAGTGCAGCGGATCGCGCTTGATCCATTGCGGCACATAGTGATCATTTCCGTTCTTCCAGGTGCCGAACCAGAGAAGGATCAGATGCAGATGGTGCGCCCTGGCACCGCTGATCAGAGTATCGACGTTCGTCCAATCGAACTGCCCAGGCTGCGGCTCGATCTGTTCCCAATACACGGGCGCAGCCGCCGTGTTGACGTGCATGGCTTCGAGGGCTGGCCAAACTTCCCCCAGCACGGCAGGCCACGCGCTTGAGTTTCCTATCTGCGCCCCGAGCACTAAGTACGGTGCGCCGTCCACCAGCAACGCATGCCGGCCATCTTCTGTAACAAGCTTGGGGGCAGGTGTCTGCGCTAACAGCGTGAATGAAACAGCGGTGAAGGCGCAAATCGCTGCTATGCGGGTAAGAGCAGGTAAGAGAAACATGCGAGCTGTCTCCAAACTTTAACCGTCGCCTGTTTGGCTAGGGCATTGTAACGCGTGCGAAAATCCGCAGTGGGGCGCGGATGGCTACCGCGATGCCGTTGAGAGTCGTTCAGACACCGGCCGGCAACTTGAGCTATCGTGGCAAGAAGGTGAAAACGATAATCACCGGCGCAACGGGCATGGTTGGCGAGGGTGTGTTGCTCGAGTGCCTCAATAATCCCGAGGTTGAACATGTCCTGGTCATTAACCGGCGGCCGGGAACAAGCTCGCACCCGAAACTGCGCGAGATCGTTCATGGTGATTTCTTCGATTTCTCGGCGATTGAGCCCCAGCTGGCCGGATACGACGCATGCTTCTTTTGCCTCGGTGTATCGTCCATCGGCGTTAGTCAGCAGGATTATAGGCACATCACTTACGACCTCACACTGACGTTCGCGCGGCTTCTTGCCAGGCTGAACCCCCAGCTGAGCTTCTGTTACGTCACAGGCGCGGGGACGGACAGCAGCGAACGTGGCCGCCTGGCGTGGGCCCGTGTCAAAGGCGCCACCGAAAATGCACTGCTGCAGCTCTTCCAGCGATCGTATATGTTTCGGCCCGGGTTTCTGAAGCCGACTCCCGGTCAGCAAAACATACCGGCCTCTTACAAGCTTCTGTCCTGGCTTTATCCGCTCGGCCGGTTGCTTTACCCGGCCGGCTTTTGCACCTCGCAGGAACTGGGACGAGCCATGGTCAACGCTGCGATGCTAGGCTATCGCAAACGAGTTTTGGAAGTGAGGGATATCGTCGAATTGGCGGCCGCTTAACGCAAATAAGTGCAACGGACCCAGCCGGCCGGAATCGAAGTCGGGGGAGCCGAAGGCTACGATAGCTATCTAGGTCTTTTCCAGTATCCGATCAAGGAGTAGAAATCAATCATGTCAAGCGAAACGGCGATTCTGGCCGGTGGATGTTTTTGGGGCATGCAGGATTTGATACGCAGCTATCCCGGGGTTATCGCGACACGCGTGGGATATTCAGGCGGTGACGTGCCTGACGCTACATATCGGAATCATGGAAACCATGCCGAAGCGATTGAAATCGTTTTTGATCCTGAGAAGCTCAGCTATCGAAAACTGCTGGAGTTCTTTTTTCAAATTCATGATCCGACCACGCGTAATCGGCAGGGCAACGACCGGGGAGCTAGCTATCGCTCCGCGATTTTCTATAGAAATGACGAACAGAAGAGAATCGCGGAGGAAACGATTGCCGACGTTGACGCTTCGGGTATTTGGCCTGGGAAGGTTGTGACGGAAGTGGCGCAAGCAGGTCCATTTTGGGAAGCGGAGCCGGAACACCAGGATTACTTGGAGCGTTATCCGAATGGCTACACCTGCCACTATATCCGGCCGGAATGGAAGGTTCCAGCCCGCGCCGAGGCCAGCCGGGCAAGTTAAGATCCTCCGGCAGGTCGTAGGATCACTGTTCGGTGACGAGGCGCCACAGTTGGAGCATCGCCGCCACCGAGACTTTACTGTAGCCACCCGCCAGGATCGAACTGGCGACCTGCTGATTACGAATCAACCCGCTCTTCGGAAATCGTTGATAACTGGGAAGACGCATCACGCCACGGAGCGCCTGAAACTGGCACTCCGGCACTAGTTGAACAGGTTTCTGAACAGGTCTACGATCACTCTTCGATCGTCGCCGATATTTCGGGCCTAAATCGATCGACCCGTCTGGTTCAGGATGCATTGAAAGCACCGGGGTTCAGTAATTCATCAGAGGAAAGGATTGTCGGATTTGCGAAGGCAGACAAAATTCTCAAGCACAGCCATCCCGAGCTGCTCATTTCGAAGCAGAAGCTTCGGCAGGCGGAGGCAAGCCAGCTTGTCAGAATCAACCGTGAACGAGAGGCCCCGAATTTAGGCTTTGCTTCGCGGCCGTTTGTGTTGTGCGGCCTGCCGATCAAGCGTCCTGCAAAAGGCGCTCTGTTGCATGAGCGCCGCAATGGGCAATTCCTGCTGCAGGTGACCGGCCACCCGAAGTACGGGGTGCTTTGGGGGCAGGACCGATTGCTTCCCATTTTCTTAGCGACCCTAGCGGTGCGGCAGCGGCAGCAAACGATCGCGTTTCGCAGCGCTGCCGAGATGCTCGATACCTTCGGAATGCAGCAAGGTGGTTCGCAGTACCGCCGCTTAGTGGCGGCTTTTCAGCGAATCTTCGGAGCCACGATCTACTTTGCAACAGATACCCAGACGGAACGAGCACTAGTCACTCACCAGGCTCGGGAAGCTCGTATCTGGTACTCCCGAGATCCGAACCAAACGCTCCTACCGGGCGGCTTTGAGAAGCAAATCGTACTCAGCGACGAATTTTTTCGAGAGGTGATCACCCACTCCATACCAACAGACCTGGAAGCCGCCAAAACGCTATCTTGTGCCCCCGCAGCCTTGGAGCTACACATGTGGCTCTCGTACCGCTGTTTCACAGCTAAACAGCAAGAACGCATTCCGATCGTCGGAGACTTTGGTTTAGCGGCTCAGCTTGACAGCGCCGATTATGTGAGGCCACGCAAGTTTCGTGAGCGACTAGAACGATGGCTGGACCTGGTTCGCGCCTTGTGGCCCAGTTGCCCGGCGCGCATTGGAAGCGTTCCGGCTGTACGGATCCGGTGCTGGTGGATTGCTATGTTCTGGAAGTGACCGCGCTCGTTGCATTGCTGAAGCAGATGCAAACTAGCATCAGAGAGTTCGACACGGCTATTGCTGAAACCAGTCATCGGCATCCATCTTGGGCGATTGCTCAATCGTTGCCTGGAGCCGGGCCGGTGATGGCACCTCGCCTATTAGCAACCATGGGAAATGGTAAGCGTTACCAGAATGCTCATGAGATGCAATGCGCTTCCGGTATCGCGCCCGTGACTGTAGCGAGCGGCCGAACTCGCATCATTCAATTTCGAAGAGCCTGTCCTAAGTTTCTGCGACAGACCTTTCATGAGTGGGCGCAGCATTCGATGAAGAGCTGCCGCTGGGCCAGGGTCTATTACGATCAACTCCGTACGGGCGGCAAACGCCATCATTCCGCGCTTCGCTCCTTGGCGTTTAAGTGGCAACGCATTCTGTTCCGCTGCTGGAAAGACGGGGTCACGTACGACGAATCAAAATACCTCGCCAGCCTCAACAAGAGGAACTCTCCTCTCGCTATGTGGCTACCCAAATGAGGATGTGCAGAACATGTGGAAGCCTTGATTGTTCTGTGAAAAAAGTGGCCTTGAAGGGCTTGACTTCCAAACTCAGAAGTCTACACGTCAACTTGGATTGGTAAACCCTGCGCCGTATCTCGTGATTGATGCGTTCCATGCGCCCAGTCCGCTTATCGCAAATTCCTGTCCAGTGAAGGATGCCATTGTCTCAAAGAGAGGCCCTTGTGAGACTTCAATCATCGAGGGTACGAGCGCTATAACCGATGGTTCGCCCGCCTTCACGTTAGGAACGTCGATGCTTGGTTTCGCTTGACTTGAAACTGCCTGGCATCCGCTTCTAGTGCTACGTTTATAAGATCCGTAACACTGTTTCATGCCGTCGAAGCCGCTTGTCATCGCCTCCCTGTTTTTCGCTTCGCTTTCTTGTGCTTGCGCAACAGGCGTACGCGCCGAAGGCGAACAAACCAATGAGGGGGAGAGCCAAGCATCCGGGACCACTCGGCAGCCGCAGCTGTCGGGAACCATCGTTGACACGTCTGGTGCGGCGATTGCCGGAGCCACCGTGCTGGTTCGGAGCGTCAATGGTGCCGTACAACTCACCACACAGTCGAGGAAAGACGGCTTCTACGCTGTTCCAAAACTGCCGGCAGGCAAATATTCGTTGGTCGTGTCTCATCCTGGTTTCGGAGCCAAAGAAGTTCCCATTACGATAGCCACTGAGCCGTTCTCACTGGGTATCACTCTAATCGTGAGTTCCATGAGTACGGCCATCACCGTGCAGGGCCGGGAGGACGAACTCGTCGGCATTGCCGATTCCGCTACTCAAGGAACAGTGGGTGCAAGGCAGATCCAGGATCGCCCCATCCTTCGATCCGGAGAGGTCCTGGAGACGGTTCCCGGCCTCATCATCACGCAGCACGCGGGCGGCGGCAAGGCGAACCAATATTTCCTACGCGGGTTCAATCTTGATCATGGCACCGATTTTGCCGTTTTCCTCGACGATATGCCGCTGAACCTTCCATCGCACGCTCACGGCGAGGGATACGCGGACATGAACACCGTGATCCCGGAACTCGTGCAGCGTGTGAACTTTGAGAAAGGACCCTATTACGCCGACGTCGGCAACTATGGTTCAGCTGGATCGGCCCATCTTGCATTCTTCAAGACGCTGCCGGAAAGCTTTTTGCAAGTGGAAGGAGGAATGTATGGCTATGAACGCGCCGTCTTTGGGGTATCGCGTAAAGTGCGCTCGGGCAATTTACTCATCGGCGGAGAGGTCTATCACGATGACGGCCCATGGAAGAATCCAGATGATTATTTGAAGTTGAACGGCATTCTGACCTACAGCCGAGGTGATGATTCCAAAGGTCTCAGCATCACCGCTCGCGCTTATCAGGGGAAATGGAATTCAAGCGATCAAATCGCCGAGAACGCAGTGCCGCTAGTTGGTTTCTTCGGCACGCTGAATCCGAGTGATGGTGGCAATTCACAGCGTTACAGCCTGCAGACCGAATGGCATCGTCAACGCGCCAATTCCGTGACAAAAATCATGGCCTATGGGTTCTATTACGATCTCGATCTGTTTTCTGACTTCACTTATCATCTGACCGACCCCGCTCACGGCGATCAGTTCGAACAGAAAGACAGGCGGTGGGTCATCGGGTTGGACGCACGTCATACGATTTCTGGTCAATGGTTTGGCCGCAGGGTCGAGAATACATTTGGTCTCCAAATTCGTAACGATTATGTCCATAACGGCCTTTTTCAAACGGAGAATCGCGAGCGGGTGGATAAGACCGATTTCGACACCGGCACCACTTTGCCTTCGACCACGCAAGAGGATCGGTTTACAGACACCCAAGTAGGTCTTTATGCAGAGAATAAAATCCAGTGGTCAGATAAATTCCGGACTGTCGCGGCACTGCGCGGCGACGTAGGGCACGTTGATGTCACCAGTTTGGTTAGTCCGGCGAACTCCGGGACGGCAACCAAGGTTCTGCCCAGCCCAAAGCTGAGTCTGATCTTCGGGCCATGGGCAAGAACCGAAGTCTATGTACAGGGCGGATTCAGCTTCCATAGCAACGACGCGCGGGGCGCAACGCAAACCGTGCAGCCTATTTCTGACGAAAACCCTTACTCCAATACCCAAGCATCAAGAGTTCCCCTTCTGATTCCAACGAAAGGCGCAGAGGTTGGTGTTCGCACCGTAGCCCTCCCGCATCTGCAAAGCACCTTCTCCCTCTGGTATCTCCGCAGTGCTTCTGAACTGCAACAGAGTGGCGACACAGGAGCCACGGTTCCATCACGACAGCCTAGCAATCGCTACGGCATCGAATGGGCAAACTATTACACGCCTCTGGAACATTTAGCTTTCGACTTCGACATCGCAAATTCGAGAGCCCTTTTCACTACTGTCGATCAGGACGATGCTGCCCCGAACAGCCCGGGCGGCAAGCGGATACCTGAGGCGGTTGGGATGGTGGCGGCCTCCGGAATCACACTGCACGATTACGGACGCTTCTCGACGAGTTTACGCCTGCGGGCCTTTGGCCCGCGCGATCTAACCTCAGACGGGATTTACCACTCAAATGCAACGGTCTTGCTTAATGCGAATGTTGGATATCAGTTGACCACAAAGTGGCGCTTCGCAGTCGAGTTCTTGAACTTGCTGAATCGCAAGGATCACGACATTGACTACGCATATGAATCGCGAATAACTCCGATAGCGGATTCGGCGTTTACAGACGTTTTCCACCCCGTCGAACCATTTCAGGTTCGATTTGGGATACGAAGAACCTTTTGAGCAATGCAGCGGTGTTGCCGGTTGAATGCCGGCTCTTTGTCAGGCTGACTTCGTTAGACCTACGCTTGGGCTGCTCATAACCAAACGGCCGTGTTGGACGCCTTTGGTTCCAATGAGCAGGTCAGCCAATTTTTGGACAAGTTTAGACTCGCCTTTCAGAATGATCACCTCGAGGCAGTTGTGATGGTCCAGATGTGCGTGGGTGGTGCAGACAACTAAATTGTGGTACTCGTGTTGCAAATTCATCAGCTTGTTCGGAAGAAGTCTCGAGTGGTGATCGTAGATCAGTGTCACTGTACCTACGACTGAAGCACGTGGATTGTGTACTGTTTCCGTCACCAGCCGGTCGCGGATTAAGTCACGGAACGCTTCCGACCTGTTCGTATAGCCCTGGGTTGTAATGAAGTCATCGAATTGCTTCAAGAGATCGGAGTCAATTGCGACGCCGATGCGGCTTAGGATACCCATTCAATTCTTTGCTGAGGGTCAGAGTAACACAAAACTTGCGTAGCGTAGCACTAAGACACAGGATTGAACTCGGATCCGCTTCGACCGGGACTCTTCTTGTCAGGGTGGATCCGCTGTAGTCCGGAACGGTAGAGGAACAGGCCGAGACTGAGCGCCAGATGGTCCAACGCCTCAGCCTCGTCATTCTGCGCCGTGTGCTTTCTGCAAAAGATGAGCGGCACGTTCGCCGATAATGACGCAAGACGCCATTGTGTTGCCGGTTGTTACGCGCGGCAGGACAGAGGCGTCGGCTATACGAAGACCTTCGAAGCCATAGACCTTGAGTTCGCTGTCAACGACGGACATAGCATCGCGTCCCATCTTCGCCGTGCCCGACTGATGCCAGAAGGTGACAAGACCGGTGCGGATATATTCTTCCAGGGCCGCGCCGTTCAGGCTTGCAGGCGCGTGCTCGCGTTTCGTGTAGGGACGAAGGGCAGCGGCATTGCCGAATTCACTAGCACGCTGCACACCGAGCTTGAGATGTGTAAGATCGCTCGGATTCGAAAGGTAGTTGGTTTGAACTTGCAGCGGGTCGGATGCTTTAGCCCCTGTCAAATGGATTGAGCCTCTACTTGTTGGCCGCATTCCCACCAAGCGGCTTTTACAGGCCGAAACGCTGTCCGACGCCATCAAGGCCAAGCTGCGTGAGGTTCGTATTGCGCTCGATCCACTGAAACTGCTTGAGGAAGTGCGGGCCACGCAAAGTCATCTGGTTTTACTCCCCAATGGGGGTAGGCCCGATGTGCCATCAATGCAAGAGCCGGATCTACCGGCATTCCTGGCCAGCCTGTCTAGTGCGTGGCGAACAGGCGAAGTACGACCGACCCACTCCGAAGAGGCGCACCCACGTGATCTGCGACCACTCCGGGAAGTTGTTCCTCTCGCCACCGTTGCAGCACGACTGTTGGCGCCGGAATCGGAAGCAAGATCGCAGAGAGACAAGCGAACAGCCACCACCACCGTTCGACCGTCGACGCCTCAGTTGGATGTTGAAATCGAGAGACGCTGCGAACTTCAACAGCACGACTTGGCCAGACGACATGTCCGGCGATTACATGCTTTTACATTGATCTAGCCGTTAATTAGTCGCCCACTCGAAGAACGTCCGAACTTGAGTGCCTCGGAGCTGTTCGATGAACTGAGAGTCCAGTATCCAGGGCGCTTCCACCTCGGGCAACTTGCTGCGTTGACCCGTCGTGTCAATTTCTGGCGTGAAGACGCACGCGCGCGCGGCGCGGTAATCGGCAAGCGCAGCAATCGAACATCGGGGCTGCCGCGCACTTGGGGCACGCGTGCCGATCCGTTCGAGGTGCACTGGCCCGAGCTGTGTGAATGGCTTGGCAAAGATCCTGATCAGACAGGCCTCGAGCTCTTCGCCAAACTAAGATCTAAGTACCCAGACTGCTACACCGCCGGGCAGTTGCGTACACTGCAGCGTCGGCTCAAGTGCTGGCGATACGAAGCGGTGAAGCGCTTGATCTGCGAGATGCAAAACTTCACCCAAGATGTCGGCTCCAGGACTGGTTGAGCGTCATGGTGGCACGTCCCGTCAAACTGGAGCTTCTGGCGTTAGCGGCGCCAAAACCAGTTTCTGTTTTAGGATTTATAAATAGCGTCTAATCCGGCCAGCGAGATGAGGCGAAAAGTAAGAATCCTCGTGAGGCAAATAGTAAAAAATTACGTGAGGCAACACGATCAGCTTACGTAAGAACAGATTTTCGGCGGCCAGCGCCGTGCGGTTCCGAACAGAGCAACGCAAAAGCCGAGAGAGTCTGCAACAACGATTCTACGCCAATCGCGAGCTTCCAGAGCCGCTCGAATTCACTGAGCACTTCGAAATGGTTGCACAGGCAGCCCACTGATTCGTGGGCTCATCCAATTTTTGCGGACCACAGGCATGGTTCATCTTTCATTCCAGCAATCCACTGGCGAACCATCAGGAACGCGCCCGCATTTGTGGCAAGCCGTACATTCCCAAACGATACGTTCGAGAGGACCCTCGTTCAGTCGACGAGTTCGGCGATTTCAGGTGGGTTAGTAGAAAACTCACCTTCTGGATAGCCCGACGGACGATGGGCGAAAACGGGCCTTCAACAAATGTCAAACCTGATGCAGCGAGCCAGGAGGGCCCGATTTCCTGGCAAATGTCTCAACCGGCGCGCTTAATTCCTGTCCGGTCAACTCTCCGCAAATCCCAGTGTGGAGGCTTAGATGTGAGCAGCCTCTGAAGGATGCGTTTGCGAGTTGACTGGTCGTACTAGGACGTACTCTACCCTGCTCAGACCCACAAATTGTTGACGAGACGTATCCCTCAAAAGGACAATGGGATAGTACGAACGATCGTTCGGCTTACGAAGGGAGCAAACCGTCTCTTAGTGAGAGGGCGAAGCATGCGCGTTCTCGTCTTCTGCGGCCATGGAGTTCTGTTCTGACACTAACCCTGAACTTCCCTGGTTCGCTCTCCATGTAAAACACAAACACGAAAAGCGAGTCTGCTTGTCACTCGCAGGCAAAGAGCTTCACGTGCTTCTACCAACCTATCGGAAGACGCACAATAACGGGCTTCATTTCGACTTGCCAATCTTTTCCGGTTATGTGTTTTGCCGCATGGATTCGTCCAAGTCGCTTTCGGTCCTTTCAACGCCCGGAGTCTTCCGGATTCTTTCCAGCGAGTCTGGCGCAGATTCGATCCCTAAAGAAGAGATCGACGCAATACGGCACGTAACGTCTTCCGAAGCTTCGATTAAGCAATCAGAATATCTGCCGCCAGGCCGAGAAGTGTATGTGCAAAGCGGACCTTTCAGGGGTTTACGCGGCGTAATCGTGGAATCGAACGATCAACAGTGGCTGACAGTGTCGATTCATCTTCTGCAACGGTCGGTCGCCGTGAAATTAGAGCGTCCAACGGTATCGTCGTGGACGTAGCGTCTTCGGATTTCATTTCCGCTATTGGCCCGCTTTTTCCTGAATGAAACAACCCGTTTTTCCAAATGCGGCCGTCGCTGTGGTGGTATTTGCTTCTCTGGCCTTAGCAGCGAACGTGCCTGCCACATATTTAATCGGCCCTGGGGACGAAATCGCCGTCAATGTTTCAAATGTCAATGAGCTAAATGGACGGCGCACTTACCGTGTCGATCCGCAGGGCAACGTCGACATGCCCATGGTCGGCACGCTGCATGTGTCCGGGCAGGCGGTCACGGAGATACGCGCCGAGATCGTGGTAAGCCTCAAAGCCTATGTCTACGAGCCACAGGTCTCGGTAGAGATTTCGCAATTCGGATCGCAGGCGGTTTCCATCCTGGGTGCAGTGAACGAACCCGGCGTTCATCAATTAGAAGGGCGCAAGTCGCTGCTTGAAGTGCTGGCCATGGCAAAGGGTCTGCGGGCGGACGCGAGTAACGACGTCCACATCACACGTCAGGCGCAGCGGGGCGGGATTCCGGTGCCAAATGCGCGATTAGATGAATCGCGTGGCTTTTACACCGCTAACATCAATATAAAGTCCTTGATCGAGGCGAAAGATCCTCAAAGCAATATCTCAATCCAACCCGACGATGTGGTAACCGTGTCGCTCGCAGACTTGGTGTACGTGGTAGGAGCCGTGACACGACCGGGAGGATTTCCCCTGAATCAACGGCGAGACATCTCAGCGCTCCAGGCGCTTTCCTTGGCGGGCGGCTTCTCCGAGAAAGCATCAGCGAAGAAAGCACGCATCATTCGGCCGACGGGCGACAAGGACCCTCAGGAAATTCCGAAATTGACCTTAAAGAGATTTTGGCCGGAAAAACGAGAGACATCGATCTGAGAGCAAGCGACATCCTATTCGTACCGGATAACACCGCAAAGAGTGTGATGGGAAAAGTAGGCGAGGCGGCGCTGCAGGCTGCCACAGGCGCGGCCATCTACCGCCCATGGTGACGAAATGTCTCGCGTAGTCTCCGGTTCCCCGGCCAACGTGCCCGACTGGAACCAACCGGCCACCCTGAACGATAGCCTGACGCTGCGATATTCGGGATAATTTCTTACTGGAGTTATGGAGCCGGGTCCGGCGTCAACGAAAACTGATGGCTCTGCTCGGGGCTGTGCGGAATGGGTCTTGGTATCGCGTATTCATTGATCAGAAGCCGGAGTACCAGGCGTCAGCAGTGATCGAGATTCACGAACTCAATCAGGATTTCATGAACTCTGAAAAGTGTTTCGCCACTGTCGATCGGGCCCAACGATCTGTCCGTGGACGATGTACAGACCTACATCCGAAAGCTGGAAAGCAGCAGCATCCTGTATCCAGTAATCGAAAGACTCGGCATGGCGCAGGTGCCTGATCAGACGGGGCTGCTGCATCGCATCAGAGTTGGGTAAGCAAACCGCCGCCGTAGACCGGCTAGAGATGTCGGTCATCCGCGCACAGGCGGTTTGCGGATCGAAGAAATTGGACGGAGCCGTTGATCGAGATCGGGTATTCGGCGAGCGACCCAAAGCTAGCCTCCGCGTTCCCGAATGCACTCGCAGCCGAATTGCTAATGGAAAACCTGCAATCGCGGGGCGCGCTCAGCCAAGACGTGAGCAAATGGATTGCGATTCAATTCGGGGAGATGCGAGCAAATTGGTGGACTCAGAGCGGGCACTGGAGGATTACACGCGGAATTCGGGAATGATCTTCGTGGGCCCTGCGAGCGGAACGGGAGCTGATGGTTCACAGGGAGCGAGTCTATCAGGCGAAAAGTTGCGGGAAGTTCAGAAGGAATTATCGCAGGCCGAAGCGGACCGCATGAATAAAGAAGCGCAATACGATCTGGCTCAGAACAGTCCGCCGGAGACGCTGCCGATTCTTGGCTGGGGACAATCCTCTGCGCGCGCAAGGAGACAAATTGGTTGACTGAAGCGTCAGCGGGCCGAGCTGGGGCTGAACTACAAGCCAACTTATTCGGGAATGCGAAGTCTCGCGGCGCAAATCGACGTGCTCGAGAAAGCGATTGCTCAGGAGCGCCAGACGATCCTGCGTCAGATACGGAACGACTACTGGCGGCGGTCGCGCGGGAAGGATCTGCTGAACGAACACATACCGGACACAATCGAAAACGGTTGCCGAAGAGGGAGTCAAGTCGGTTCAGTATCAGATGTTGAGGCGCGAAGTGGAGTCGAACCGGCAACTCTACGACGAGCTCCTGCAGCGAACCAAGCAGGCGAGCGTAGCGGCCGCATTACAGGCGAACAACATCAGCGTGGTGGATGCGGCAAAAGTCCCGCTGGCGCCTTATAAGCCCAAACTTCCAATCAATGCCGCGGCGGGACTGCTGGGCGGGTTGGGGCTCGGGGGCCATGCATTTCGGTATTTACAAAGAAGAGCACAATCAGCCGGCCGGGCGAGCTGAAGAGCATTGCTGGTGATTTCGGAGCTCGGAGCAATCCAAACGCTGAAGCGGAAAGGAAGCAGTCGGCGGCATTGGAGGACAAGAGCCAGTCTGCAATCGCCAGCCCAAAAACTCCTCGACCGGTTCGCGCTCTTGATGCCGAACAGCAACCGACTGCTATTGCGCACTCTTATCGATCAGTACTGACGTCGCTGCGATTAGCCGGAGGCAAATGCCGAGTGCTGGCGTTTACAAGTCCCAGCGCGACCGAAGGGTAAGACGACAGTAATCAGCGGACTTTCGGTGGTGTTGGCGCGAGATGAAGCAGCGTGTGCTTGTGGTAGATGGCGACATGTACAAGCCGACACTGCATCAAAACTCGACGGTCACAACGAGCGGGGCTTGCTCGAGTACTGCGAGAAGCAAATCTGATCGAAGAGCGGCTGCCGGAGTTCATACAGCAGACAGGGATCCCGAAACTCGATTTGCTGGCAAGCGGGCGAAAGGAGGGCTCGATCCCCTGTTGTTTTCCTCGCGGCCTGCGGGAACTGCTGGAAAAATGCAGGCAGAGCTACGATTTCATTCTGATCGACACGCCACCAATGCTCGAGATTGCGGAGGCGCGGATTTTGGGCAAAGTTTCGGACGGGGTGATTCTGGTGATCCGGGCGGACCAGACCACACGAGAATCCGCAGTGGCCGCGATCGAGCGAATGAACGAAGACGGAATTCCGGTGCTGGGGACCGTGCTGAATGATTGGGATCCGGCGTCGAACGACTTGGCTTACGGACTGTATTACGGGCGCCGAAGCGAAGCCGGCACGAAGGCGCGGCGTAATGAAGAGCTGCAAGAAAAGTATTCGCCGTAGGTTGGTACGTGCCAACAGCACTTGATTCGGCAACGCTGGCGAGGCAACAGACACGTCTACCGCTCCGGGTTAATTTTAGTTGGGCCCTTGCCGGAAATCTTCTCTATGCGGGAGCGCAGTGGGGCTTCCTGATACTGCTGGCAAAGTTTCTGAACCCAGCCGCTGTCGGTCAGTTTGCCTTTGCACTGGCGATCACGGCTCCAACGATCATTTTCGCGAATCAGGGGCTGACCGGGCTGCAGGCGACCGATGCACGCGGCGAGTTTACCTTCCGTGATTATCTGTGTACCCGTCTGCTCACGACAGGCGTGGCTTATGCTTTGATCGTCGGCTTAACCTGGGTCCTGCACTGGCCGGCGGTGGTGCTGGTTGTCGGCGCTTCGAAAGCAACCGAAGCGCTTTGCGACATCAAATACGGGCACTATCAGCAGCACGACCGCATGGACCGGACGGCGCGGTCAATGGTCCTTCGGGGCGCTTTGTCGCTTGCCTGCACCGCGGCGGCTCTCTATCTCTACCGTTCGGTAACTTGGGCTGCAGGCGGGCTAGTAGTGGCAAACATTGCGGTACTGGCGCTGTACGATTTCCGGCAGGAGATCTTCTCAAGAGAGCAGCAGGCTGGCAACGAAGAGTATCAGATCCATAGCCGGGAAAAACGACCGGCTGCGTCACGGATTAAAGCACTGCTCCGGCAGGGATTTCCGCTCGGGCTTGCAGCGATGCTGGGCTCTGCGACTGCGAGTATTCCGCGCTACTTTCTTGAACACTACGGCGGTTCGGCAGTGCTCGGTATCTTCGCCGCTTTGATGTATGTCCTGGTCGGTGGCCGGACTCTGATCGCCGCGCTGGCGCAGTCGTGTGTGGCACAGCTTTCGCGACTGTATGTCAGCGGAAATGACAAAGCGTTTGATCGTTTGCTGCTGCAGCAGATGGCCGTGGGCCTCGCGCTCGGGCTGGCGGGAATCTTCGTTAGTGTCGTGGCGGGAAAGCTGTTGCTTCGCATTCTGTACCGGCCGGAATACGCGGAGTATTCAGCAGTGTTTGTGCTCGTAATGGTGGCGGCTGCAGTGAATTATCTAGCGGAGTTTGCTAACAGCGGACTGTTGGCTGTGCGTGCGATTGCGGTGCAGCCGGCAATCCTCGCGTTATGCGCCGGATTAGTGCTGGTCCTCTCGTTTCTGCTGGTCCCACATTACGGAATCGGCGGCGGTACTTGGGCTGTTCTGATCACGGGCGTCGTGCAGTTCGGGGTAACGCTGTTCTGTCTCATGCGCAAACCATTCCCGGCCGCCCAGGACGGGCAGCTATAGCCGTGAACTCATTTCGCATTGGCCAGCAGCGGGCATACCGGAAGCTGGCCGACCAAGGCTCCTGGGCATGCGGAACATTCGCCGTAGCAGCGGTCCTTATCGGCTTTCTGCTTTCGTCGAAGCAGTTTCAGCATTGGTTTCTGATTCCGATTGCCCTCTGTGGAGTACTCACCGCCAAGGAGGCAGTCGACTGGCTCTCGGGTCGGCTCGATGTTTTCGCGCCCATAGGCGTTTTCGGCATCTTCGGCTTCTTCTTTTTCTTTCTAACGCCGTTGCTCCACGTTGCCTGGAACGTCTGGATGTGGGAAGTTGTTCCTCCGCCGGATTGGCGCGACTGGCTGGGCGGCATGGCAATCTTGAATGCAGTCGGGCTGGTGGTCTTTCGGCTGGCGGTGTATGCCTGCTCCGACGATCGCGCACCACAGCCGCCGCGAGTCACATGGGTGCTGGACTTTCGTGTTTTCCCAGCCGTCGCCATTGCCACGCTGGGGCTTTCGTTTCTCCTGCAGGCCTGGGTTTATGTGCGTTCGGGGGGTATTGGGGCGTTTGTGGCAGCGTTTCAGCAGGCGTACCAGACCAACGACGACCGCTTTGCCGGCTGGGGCTGGATCTTCATGATCTCCGAGAGCTTCCCAATCGTAGCGGCATGTCTTATGGCCTCTTGGGCGCAGCGTAGGCGAATCGTCCCGAGCGTTCTGCAGCTTGCCGGTTGCGCGCTGTTGTTTTTTCTCCTGCAAATCTACTTCGGTGGATTGCGCGGCAGCCGCTTGAACACGGTCGAGGGGATCTTCTGGGCCGCCGGGATGTATCACTTTTTCGTGCATCCCATCCGGCGCTCAACAATCTTCGCCGGCGTGCTGGTCCTTGTCGGATTCATGTACGTCTATGGCTTTTACAAAGATGGGGCAAATCTTTCGACCGTTCTTCAAAGCTCAGCCGCGCGTGAAGCGGTGGAGCAAAAATCGCATCGCTCTTTCAATGGCCTAATCTTGGGCGATCTTGGGCGCGCCGATGTGCAGGCGTTTCTGCTCTATAAAGCCATCGATGATCCTCGCAGTTTGAGGTATACGCACGGAGACACGTACCTCTCTGGATTAATGCTCTTTCTGCCGGGCCGTCTGCGGCCAACAACGCTTGTTGCGAAAGAGCAGATCAGCTCGGATCTGATCTGGGGAGCGGGCGTCTATACGCCGGGCGTGCTATGGTCGACACGAATATACGGGATGGCGGGAGAAGCGATCCTGAATTTCGGATACTTCGCCGTCCCTCTCGCCTTTCTGGTCTTGGGGGTCATTGTTGCTCGGCTGGACCATTGGATTCGATCGTTGCGCTCTCAGGATGCGCGACTGCTACTAGCACCCTTTGCCGTCTATCTGGTGTGTGTGTGGGCGGTGAGTTCCGATTTCGACAATCTGGTGTTCTCGTTGATTAAGCAGACGTTTGTACTGGTTCTGGTGCTCTTGTTTAGCACGAAGAGAGTGACTGTGCGGCGCCGGGTTGCCCCCCGATTCGAGTATCTTGTGCCGAGAGTGCAGTAGACATGCGGGTTTGCCTTACGTGCGAGGAGCGGTTTTATCGGACGCCCGATGGACGTCACTGGTCCGGAGGACCGTCTTCGTACTCTTTCACCAAGCGCTATCTGGGCGCATTCGAGGAAGTTCGGGTAATCGCGCGCGCGAAAGACGTCGACGCTCCGAAACAAGGTTGGACACAGGCCGACGGCAAGCAGG
This sequence comes from Terriglobia bacterium, assembly GCA_963737005.1. Classification (GTDB taxonomy): domain Bacteria; phylum Acidobacteriota; class Terriglobia; order Bryobacterales; family Bryobacteraceae; genus Bog-105. Next base: position 590,253 of record CAVTRD010000003.1, read on the forward strand.
TGAATTTCTTCGCCGTGCCGCATTATCTCGGTCCGGTGGAGTATCTGCAGCGAATACGCCAGGTGAGCCGCGCAGTGCGGGCCGGGTTGGGACCGCGAGATGCTTTGGTGATGCGCGTGGGATCGCAGTTGGCATCCAGTATGATGCCCGAATTAAGCGGCGGCCGGCCATATGGCCTCGAAGTCATCGGGGATCCCCTGAACGTATTTGCCAAGGGATCTACGCGCCACCCGCTCCGACCGGTCTGGCGCTGGTGGTTTACGCGAATGCAGCGTCAGCAGTGTGCGCGCGCGTCTGCTGTCTGTTATGTGACCGGCGGGTATTTGCAGCGGCTGTATCCGTGCTCGCCGAACGCGCTCTCCATCTCGTTCTTGAACATGGAGCTTGGGCCCGAAGCATTTGTGCAGGAGCCCCGGAGCTACGCGCCAATGCCGACGCCCCTGCGTCTGATCACCGTCGGTGGACTCGACCAGCCATACAAAGGCGTCGACCTGCTTCTCGATGCGGTTGCGACAAACGTAGCCATGGGCCTGGATTTGGAACTGGACGTCGTTGGTGGCGGTTCTCATAAAAGCTCATTGGAGAAAAGAGCGGAGAGCCTCGGGTTGAATCGTCGGGTTCGGTTTCTCGGATCCGTTGGCGCCGGAGAGGCTGTCCGGCAGGAACTCGATCGCGCCCATCTGTTCGTACTGTTTTCGAAGACGGAAGGATTGCCCCGCGCAATGATCGAGGCGATGGCACGGGGGCTGCCCTGCATTGGTTCCAATGTGGGTGGCATCCCGGAGTTGCTGCCCGAGGATTGTCTCGTTGAAAAAGGAAATGTCGAGGGGCTCGCAGCCAAGATGCGCGAAATGCTGAACGATTCCGAACGGCTCGAGGCGGCGTCCGCAACAAATCTGCGGCGGGCCGGAGAGTACACCAATACGGTGCTCGATGCCAAGCGTCATCATTTTCTGGAGTACCTCTTGGAGAGAACGAAGGCTTGGAATGCGGCCGGGGTCCGGCAAGTATAGTTCGGCCTATGCGCATTCTGCACGTAGTGAAGACCTCTGACGGCGCGCCTTGGGCGGCCTGGCTTGCGCGCGAGTTAGTCAAACTTGGAATTGATCTGCACGTAGCGCTTCCGTCCCGGCAAGGGACGAAGGTGCATGAGTGGGTCGAAGCGGGAGCAACGATTCATGAAGCGCAGCTCGACTTCCCTCTGCGCGCGCCCTGGCACATGGGTACAATTTACCAACAAGCGCGAAAGCTAGTCGAGCAGGTGCAGCCGGACGTCATTCACAGCCATTTTGTCGGTACCACGCTGACGTTGCGACGAGCCTTGGGCAAACGCCATCCCACACCCCGCGTCTTTCAAGTTCCGGGTCCACTCCATCTCGAGCATTCTGTATATCGCAAAGCAGAGATAGGAAACGCCGGGCCACAGGACTTTTGGATTGCTTCGAGCCGGTGCATTCACCGATTGTTGCGCGCCGGCGGAGTTGAGCCCGAGCGCATTTTTTTGAGCTACTACGGATCTCCCATCGAGAAACATCCGCGCGAGCGGACCAACGCGCTGCGAAACCGGCTGGGTATTGCGGCGAGCCAAAAAGTGGTCGGAAATATCAGCTGGATTTACCGGCCCAAGCGGATGGTCGGCCAACGCGTCGGGCTGAAATGTCACGAAGACATGATCGCGGCGCTTGCGACCGTCGTGCGCAAGCGAAGCGATGTGATGGGTGTTTTGGTTGGATCGGGATTCCGCCCGAGCGATGCTCCTTATGCTGACCGGCTTCAGAAGCTTGCCGCACGAGAAGGACTTGGACGCATCTTGATGCCCGGAGCTTTGGATCACGGCATCGTACGCCAGGCGTGGCCCGATTTTGATTGCGCGATTCACGTTCCTCTTTCGGAAAATACCGGCGGTGTTACCGAGCCGATGTTTGCGGGCGTCCCGACCATTGCCTCAGCCGTGGGTGGTCTGCCGGAAGTCGTGATGGACGGAATTACCGGGCGGCTCGTTGAACAGCGAAATCCAGCTCAGCTGGCGGACGCCATTCTCGAAGTGCTCGACGATCTGCCCCGCTATCGCGCGATGGCGGATCTCGGCTCGCGCATGACTGCCGAAATGTATGACGTAAAGCGGACTGCCCGGGAGGTATTCGATACGTATCGCTGTCTGCTCGAACCGCATGCGCCTCGACCTGCGGAGTTCGATTCGAAAGCCAAAGTGGCGCAGATGCGAAGCGAGGAAGAAAACAGAACCGGAGGGACGGGCGATTTCGCCGTAACGCGGTGAAGAACTTCCGCGTTGCAGGCCAAAGGGCGTCCGTCCGATTCTTGTCAAAAAAGTTAGAACGTCACGTAGCCCGCCGTGAGGTCAGGCAAAGTGATCTGAGTAACAACCCGGCCGTTCGAGTAATAGGTATGGCCGGCAGGAAGACTGATGCTTCGAGTGGAACCCGTCCAGTTCAGGTAAACAAGACCGTGTTGAAAATAGCGCCAGTATGTGCGCAGGCCGGGATCGTACGATGGCGTACCGGGAAGCTGGCGGCTCTGAATGGTTCCGGTCGGACTTCCGATTTCCGACGCGATGGAACTGTAAGCCGAAGGCGGAAGTGTCGAGGTGGTGTTGGTGATGGACGGAGCGTAGAAGGTATCGCTTCCTTTGACGAGCAAATACATCAGATACGACGTCGTGATTCGCGACTGATCATAGGCGCCCATCACCGATCCAAAAACCATCGAATACCCTTTGGGGGACTCCGATGCGTATTCCTGCAATTGCGACTGCAGCAGGTTTCGGGTGTACATGCCGCCTGCCGGAACACTGGTCGATTGATTCAATTCCTCGACAAGCAAACCCTGCGCGGCGCCAAACACGTTGCCAAATTGAGACTGATCGGCGATGCCGCCGGAATTCGGCATCAGATTCAGCGATGGATCGAGCTGGCGCACTTGCTCGAAGAAACTGGTGATCGATTGATAGTATTCAGCCGGATTTTGCGGAAACGCTGGATCCCACTGCACACCGGAAACGAAGTTTCCACTGTCGTCGATAATGCCGTACAGCGCCGGGATGAACGCGCATTCGTCCAGTCCGATCCAAACGTTCTCCAGGCCGCTGTACTGCTTCAGGATGATGGGCTTGATGTAGTTGTTGAGCCAGAACTTTACGAACCGGCTGTCGGAAACGTTCACGGCGTATTCCCAAGTGTTGGGCGGTGTTGTGGGACGGCCCGAGTCGTGGCCTTGGAGACCCAGCGACCAGTTCCAGACGACTGGCCGGGTTTTGCCCTGATAGTAGGCGGTGACAAAAATCGGCGGTCGGCCGGCCGCAATCTCCTTGCCCTCATACGTGCGGAGAGCTGAATACGGGAACCAATTCCAAGTCGTATCGTCGGTCGGTTTGAAGACGTGGAAGCGTGTGTGAACTACCTTTAGCGCCGAAGGACTCATCTTGAAAAAATCGAGCGATTTAGGCGGCCCAAGATAAATGCCTAGTTGAGACCAGGACAGCCCATTGGGGGAGGCGAAAATCGCGCCTACTTGGCTGGGGGCTTGTGCATGGAGGAGCCCCGGTACGGGCAATAGCGCCAGTGCGAGACAAACCCGGGCTTTTGAAAAAAAATTGGCTGGAAGCTTTAGAGACATAGAACTCCTTTACTCGTAAGCACTTGAACGTGCACAGCAGCCCCTGAAAGCAGCCCCCAAACTCCCTCCTACGGAGGTGGATGCGAGGCCGAGCGGAGGACGGCTACGCCAGAAAATCAGAGGCATCTAGACGTTCTATAAACGAGATTTATGCAAGCATAGCACGCGTGCGTTTCGCGAGATGCATGGGTTTTTACGCAACTTTTCTCACTAACTATGAAACGAATCTTACTGTCTGTTCCCCACATGGGCGAATTCGAGCAGGGCTATGTGGAGGAAGCTTTCCGTTCAAACTGGCTGTCGACGGTAGGCCCTAACCTAACGGGATTCGAGGATGAATTCGAGAGGTGGGTGAGTCTTCCCTCGGTAGCCCTAGGCAGTGGAACGGCGGCGATTCACCTCGGTCTGCGGGCCTTGGGCGTAGGGCCCGGGGATGAGGTTTTCTGCCAGGATCTGACATTTGTGGCCAGCGTGAATCCGGTGCGCTACTTAGGAGCCCGGCCGGTCCTGCTCGACTCCGAATACCAAACCTGGAATCTCGATCCGCAAGTTCTGGAAACGGCTCTGCGGGCAAGAGCGGCACGTGGCCGTCTTCCGCGGGCCGTAATCGTCGTCCACTTATTCGGACACTGCGCCGACCTCGACGCGCTGCTGGATATCTGCGGCCGCTACGACGTACCACTTTTCGAGGATGCTGCCGAGGCGCTGGGAGCGGAGTATAAGGGCCGCCCGGCGGGGTCATTTGGAGCAGCCGCCGCGTTTTCATTCAACGGCAATAAAATCATTACGACTACCGGCGGCGGGATGCTGGTTTCGCCGGACCGCAATTTGGTGAATCGTGCGCGGCATTGGGCCACGCAAGCTCGAGATGCCGGAATCTCATACGAGCATTCCGAACTCGGTTACAACTATCGCCTCAGCAACGTTCTCGCAGGCATCGGGCGAGGTCAGTTGCGCGTTCTCGCTGAACGCGTCGAGCAGCGCCGTAAAGTTGCATTTCGCTACCGTGATGCGTTCCAGGATCTCGAAGGCATTGAGTTTATGCCCCAGGCACAAATGGGCTTAGCAACACATTGGCTGAGCTGTTTCCTGATCGAAGCCGATTTGTTCGGTTGCACACGCGACGAACTGATCCGTGCCTTAGATGCAGCTTCGATCGAGGCTCGTCCAGTGTGGAAGCCGATGCATTTACAAGATCTGTACCGAAGCTGCGAGTGCTTCGGCGGAAGCGTGTCGGAAGACCTTTTTGCGAGGGGAATCTGCCTTCCAAGCTCCAGCAGCATGACGGAAGAAGAGCAGTGCCGCGTCATTCAAGCGGTGCGGAACGCCTCTCGCCAAATCGCAGCAGAGCCCGCTGAGCGGACGGTGATTTCTCTAGCGTGATCGGAAGCATGTTACTTCACAAAGCACTTCGAAAATTCTGCGACTTAAGTGACAATCGGCTGGCAACAAACCTTGTCTACATCTCCATGGTTCTGTTTTCCGGGATCGTGGCGTTTTTGTTGCGGTTCGAACTGAATCTCAATCGTAGGGTGGCCATTCAGATGGCCTGGGCCCTCGCGATCTGGCTGGTTCTGAAGACGGCAGCGTTTCGTATGCTCTCGCTCGATCGCGTCTCCTGGGCATTTGCCTCCGTTCCGGATCTTCTTTCGGCGGCACAGGCGAACGTTGTTGCTGCAGTCGTTGCCGTTCCGTTGATCTATGCACTGGCTCCCTCGAGTTTTCCACGTTCAGTCTTTGTTCTTGACCTAGTCATTTCTAGCTATTTACTAAGTGCCATTCTTCTGCTTCCCCGAATTTTAAACACCCAATGGAACGACGCGTTAGCGAAGGGAAAGAGGCGGGTTCTAATCTACGGCGCCGGCCGATCGGGAGCGGCGCTGCTTTGGGAGATCAAGAATGCGCGGGATATTTCCTACGATGTGCGCGGCTTCTTGGACGACGATCCGAAGAAAGTACAACGCCGCGTCCATCAGGTTCGTGTGCTGGGCGATGGCGGAAAGCTGGCCAGCGCAGTAACGTCTCAGCGCATCGAGGAGGTCTTGGTCGCCATCCCATCTGTCAGCGGTCCGAAGATGACCCAAATCCTGGATCTGTGCCATCAGGCCGGCGTCAAATGCAAGACGGTTCCGGGTGTTGCCAACGTCCTGCAAGATCACGCCTTGACCTCGCAGATTCGCGACGTCGCGGTAGAAGACCTGCTCGAGCGTGCCACCGTTCGATTAGACGAGACAGCAATACGAGCGAGTTTGGCGGGCCGAGTGGTTTTGATCACAGGTTGCGCCGGATCCATCGGTTCGGAACTATGCCGGCAGATCGCGCGTTTCAAGCCTAAAACCATCGTCGGCTTCGACATCGCCGAATCACCGCTCTTTGAAATCGACGCCGAGATGAGAAAGAGTTTCCCTGGCGTCACATTTTTGCAGGCTGTCGGCGATATTCGGAATTACGAACGGCTGCGCGAGGTAGTCAGGAAATATTTGCCCTCAGTGATCTATCACGCCGCCGCTTACAAACACGTGCCGATCATGGAGGCGCATATGTTTGAAGCCGTGGAGAACAACGTGATTGGAACGCTGAACGTCGCAAGTATTGCGGCCCTCCACCATGTGTCGGAATTCGTGATGATCTCATCCGATAAAGCCGTGCGTCCGACCAGTGTGATGGGAGCGACGAAACGTCTCGCCGAGCTGATCGTCAAAGCGATGCAGAGTGAGCACACAAAGTTCGTTTCCGTCCGTTTCGGCAACGTGCTGGGGTCTAATGGCAGCGTCGTGCCTATCTTTAAGCGGCAGATTGCAGCCGGAGGGCCGGTCACGGTGACGCACCCAGAAATGCAGCGCTACTTCATGACCATTCCGGAAGCGGCACAATTGGTGCTGCAGGCGGCCTCAATTGGAAAAGGCGGCGAGGTGTTGGTGCTCGACATGGGCAATCCGGTACCGATTGTGGATATCGCCCGGAAGTTGATCCTTCTTTCAGGACTACGTCCGGATGAAGATATCAAGGTTGTGTTCACTGGCATTAGGCCGGGAGAAAAGCTGGCCGAGGAGTTAAGCAGTTACCACGAGAACACCTGTCCGACTTATCACGAAAAGATTAAAGTCTTCAACGGCCCCGGCGTACCTTGGGAGTTGCTCCGCGAGGATCTCGCAACCTTGCGGAAAATGTGCACGGCTCGCGATGCCTCTGGCGTCCTGTTGCTGATGAAAGACTTGCTCGCCGAGTACAACCCGAGTGTCGATCTGTTGAACTCCGTCCTCGCAAGGGCGGCTGAACCCGCAGCGGCGCGGGAATCGCAACGGTTGAGCGCGGTTGCCACCGCCTGAGTGTTAAGGAATGTATCGGATCGTCAAACGTTGCCTCGATTTTGTGGGAGCTCTCATCGCCCTGACGTGTGCCCTTCCTTTGATGTTGATGATTGCGATTGCCTTACGGCTCACGCTCGGAAGCCCGGTATTGTTTCGCCAGAGGCGGCCCGGGCTGAAGGAAGTTCCCTTCACCTGCTTAAAATTCCGAACCATGGCGGAATGGCGAGATGACGAAGGAAGGCTGCTGCCCGATCAGCAGCGGCTTACACGAATCGGACGATTTCTGCGTCGTACGAGTTTGGATGAATTGCCCCAATTCTTCAACATCGTCAAGGGAGACTTGAGTTTTGTGGGTCCGAGGCCGCTTCTCGAATCCTACACGCCCTATTACACCGCCGAAGAGCGGCGCCGGCACAACGTTCGTCCCGGCCTGACGGGCTGGGCTCAAATTCATGGTAGAAAGGAGCGAACTTTCGAAGAACGTTTTGCCTACGATTTGTGCTACGTGGAAAACGTTTCGTTCCGGTTGGATATGGAGATTCTCGCGCGCACGTTCTGGGGGCTGTTTACGCAAAAGGCGAAGGCAGTGATTCCGGATGAGCCGGAGATCGCGCTCGATGTTCTGCGATCTGGGAGGCCCTATGCAGGCCATCTTATGAGTCGGCAAAACGAAACCCAATGAATTCTCTTTGGACGATAAACGAAGGTAATGCCATCAGGCAGAAGCAAAGGTCATTCACGAACGTGTTTAGCGAGGCGATCGATTGAGAACGAACATTTTAATCTCGTCGGCAGGACGCAGGGTCGGCTTGGTAGAGGCATTCCGCGAAACCTTGCGGGTGATGGGTTTGACCGGTCGAGTCATCGCGGTGGATGCAACCCAGCACGCCGCCGCCGGTGAAGTTGCCGATGCCTTCTATGTGGTTCCTCGCTGCACAGAGCCGGAGTTTTTGCCCCGTGTGCTTGAGATCTGTGAAGCCGAAGAAGTCCATCTGGTAGTGCCCACAATCGACACCGAATTGCGTCCATACGCGATGGCTCGTGAGCAGTTTCAAAGGGTCGGCGTTGCTATCGGGATTTCGCATTCGGATACGATTGCGATCTGCGAAGACAAAGTCGTGACGAATAGCTGGCTGCTGACTCACGGGTTTCGCACGCCTCGCCAGTCGGTTCCGGCCGCTGTCATGGCGAATCCGGATTGCTGGACGTTTCCTGTAGTCGTAAAGCCGAAAAACGGTAGCGCCTCATCAGGCTTTCGAATCATTCGATCGGTTGACGAGTTACGAGCGGGAACTTACAGCGACGACATGATCCTGCAGGAATTCATTGCCGGCAAGGAATTCACTGTGAATGGATTCGTCGACCGAAATGGGCGCTGCCTGTGCGCCATTCCGCATGAGCGGCTCGAAGTACGAGGCGGTGAAGTGTCGAAAGGCGTCACCACGCGGCATGTTGGCATGATCGAGATGGTTTGTGAGATTCTCCAGGCCCTGCCGGGTGCCTATGGAGCGATGAACGTGCAGTGTTTTCTGACCCCAGCCGATGAGTTTCGCGTGATCGAGATCAATGCGCGGTTTGGAGGCGGCTATCCGTTGGCTCATCGCGCCGGGGCGACAATCACACGCTGGTTGCTCGAGGATTCACTTGGCATGGAACCAACCGGACCGTTCCAGGATTGGGAACAGGGAGTGGTGATGCTGCGTTACGATCAGGCAATCTTTGTACCAGCCGGGCGATCGCGAGCGCTTTTGATGGCCGATGCGCAATCTCTACATAGTGTTTGACCTGGATGACACGCTATACCTGGAACGTGACTACGTACGCAGCGGCTTTGAGGCCGTAGGACGGTGGCTGGAAGGCGCTAAGCAAATCGAGGGATTCGCCGCATGCGCCTGGAACATGTTCGCGAACGGAGCTCGCACCGGTATTTTCCAGAGTGCACTTAGTAAGTTGTGTACCAACCTGGAGATAAACTGCGTCCCGACGATGTTAGACATTTATCGCAACCATCAGCCTCAAATTGAGCTCTGTCGCGATTCAAGCTACTGCCTCGCCACCCTCGGCCGAACCGCGTACGGCCTGATTACGGACGGTCGCGCCGAGGGACAACGCCGGAAATGTGAGGCGCTCGGTCTTATGGATGTCTTCTCTCCTCTCATCTGCACGGGTGTGTGGGGCGAAGAGTTCTACAAACCCCATCCGCGCGCTTTCGAATGCGCCGAGCAGAGTTTGAATGACGCGCGAGGAACGCTGGTTTATGTGGCCGACAATCCAACAAAGGATTTCGCTACACCCCTGGCTCGCGGATGGAAAACGGTTCGTGTCCGCCGTGCCGCAGGCCTTCACGCCCATCGAGAGGCGCTCCCGTCTGCCATGCCGCACGTCGAAGTCCCCACTCTGTGGGAGTTACCAGAAGCGCTCAAGGTGTTCGGATGAGTACCGTTCTGTTCTCGCTTGTAAGTGAAATGCGGTGGAGGAACAGATACGCACGAGGAAGAGGATATCGGAAACAATTCTATGCATAGCTACATCCTTGATTCAGAAGACATTTCGGAGTTGCTGCCAACTGCGGCGGATGTGGAGTTCTATCGCGAGCACGGATGGTTTGTAACGGGCAAAGTGCTTCCTGATTTACTGATAAGCGAAGTGCTTCGTGGGATCGAAGAACACTGGTCAGGAAAGCGGGATCAGTTGCTGCCGGTGCGTGAAGGATATGCGGACTGGATGCCAGGCGATGGTGCAGGAACCCGCAACAATGAATACGTCTCTCTGCAAAACCGCCGCGTAAGACAACTCGCCTGGAATCCCATCATCGGCAGCTTTGCTGCGAAGCTTGCAGGCGCTGCCGGCATTCGCCTCTTCGACGACCAGATCGTTGCGAAAGCGCCTTCAAAAGAAAATTCGGCGGTTGGGTGGCATGTCGATGGCGACTACTGGGGCACATGCACTTCGAGCGACATGTTGACGGCTTGGATCCCGCTGCACGATTGTCCGGAAGAACTTGGACCCTTGGCAGTGATCGATGGAAGCCACAAATGGTCGCACGAAGTAGATCGATCAATACTATCGTTTCATTCGCAGGATATGAGCGCTCTACAGCAGGTGGTCGAGGCGCATGGCCACAAGCTGGAAGTCAAAGCGCTTGCGATGAAGCGGGGCCAGATGAGCTTTCACCACGCACGCACGATACACGGCAGCTTCCCCAATCGAGGCGATCGGCCGCGAATGGCGCTGGCAATTCATATGCAGGACGATGCAAACCATTACCGGCCAGCTACGCGGTCGGATGGAAGGCCTGTTCAGTTATTCAACGATTTGATCTGTAGCAAAGACGAAAGCGGGCTCCCGAATTATTCGGACCCGGACGTTTTCCCTTTGCTCTGGTCCGATCGCGGACGGTAGCGATATAGGGGGTAGGACGATGTCAGCGAAGACCGAGATCATTTCGGGGAGCGATCCGCGTTGGGATGATCTTCTGGAGCCCGTTACTCACGACATTTACCACACGCGCCGATACCATACTGCATTCAGCCTGGGGGTCCGAGACAGTCCCGGAAAATCCAGCGAGAACTTAGCTCTGCGCGACCGGACTTTAGATCCCGATCCGGGGCAGGCAAAAGCTGCGCCATTCTTGTTCAGCCATGAGCGCGATGGGATGCGCTTCTTATTTCCTTTCTTACTGCGCAGTTTGGACGACCTTCCATGGTGTGAGGGCACGGGCTTTACGGACGTAACCTCTGTTTACGGATATGGCGGGCCGCTCGCATCCGAGAATGCCTCCAGCGACTTCATAGTGTCCGCTTGGAACGAACTGTTTGGAACGTGGGAATCGCTGAGAGTCATTTCGGCGTTCACACGGTTTCACCCGCTGCTCAGGAACCACCAGCTCGCAGAAAACGCGGCCGATCAGGTGCATGGGTTTTGCGGAGAGGCCATTAGTCTGCGCGGCGCTACCGTTTCCATGGATCTGCGCTTGCCGGATGAAGAGCAGTTCGCACATTATCAGAAGAACTTGCGTAATGAGGTCCGCAAGGCATACGCAAGCGGAATGGAAGTTTCGGTCGTGGACGTGGCAGCAAACACGGACCTGTTCGTAGAGCTGTACGGCCAAACCATGAAGAGGCGACAGGCCTCCGACAGTTATTTGATCGACCGTGACTGGATGCTGCGCTTCAGGCGCGCACTCGGCTCAAACTGTTCCATGTTGCTGGTGCAGCAGAACGGGGAGACAGCCGCTGCTCTTCTTGTGATGGAATATCGCGGCTACGCCCACGCTCACCTGACCGGGATCGCAGAAAACTTCGTCGCGCAATCACCGTTGAAGCCGCTGCTCGACTCAACTCGGAAATGGGCAACTGCCCGCGGCAACCACAGCTTTCATCTAGGTGGGGGCATTGGAGCCCGCCAGGACTCCTTATTTCATTTCAAAAGACACTTCTCTCCCCTGGTCCACCCGTTTCATATCGGTTGCTGGGTGCTCGATCCTAAGATCTATCGAGAACTCAGCGCAGACTTAGAAATGAGCGGAGATGAAGAAGACACCGCTCGCCCTTTTCCTGCCTATCGATTTGCGCCTCTGCGGGCCGAGCCGCATATGAGCTGCCCGGCTGCGCTTAGCTTTGATAAATAGCAACCGCGGCGAGGTGGCGCGCCTGCGTCCGCGATCTTGACGCTTTCAGTGATTCAGCACGTATCCGGCACGGAGATCCGGTATGGACAACGAGGTAATGCGGGCGTGGCTCGAACTATAGAACGTCCCAGTCTTCGGAACCGTCACTTCCTGCGCGCTGCCGGTCCAATTTAGATAAAGTATTCCGTTTTGAAAAGGCCGCGAGTAAACGCACAATCCCAACGTCTTATTGCTTGTAATCTGCTGGCAAGTGAACGGGCCGGTGGGCGGTCCGAGCGTCGTACTTAGACCTTCATACGAGGAAGGAACCACGGCGTTGTAAGAGCCATCGTTCAGTTGCGGCGCATAGAAGGTGTTACGCCCGCGCAAGAGCAGATACATAGCATACGAATCAAGATTGTTAGCGGCATTTCCAGGCGTCACATAAGACCCTAACACCATCGGGTACCCGTGTGCACTCTCATATGCATAAGCCAGCATCTGACTGTATTGAAACGTTCTTACATAGAAGTCTGAGGCGGAACGTTCCGGGTTGATTTCTTCCACCATCAGTCCCTGGGCCGCACCAAACGTATTGGCAAACTGTGTCCAGTCCGTGATGCCGCCGGAGTTCAACATCATTTTAAAGTCCGGCGCGAGCTGCTTCACCCGGGTAAAGAAGGTGTGGATCGAGGCATAGTAGCTTGCTGCCGTCTGCGGAAAAGGCTGATCCCACTGCACTCCTTGTACGAAGTTGCCGTTATCGTCGATGACTCCGTACAGACCCGGCATGAAGGCGCACTCATCTAACCCGACCCACAGATTCGCGAGCCCGGCAAATTCCTGCCGAAGTCCCCGGACGTACTTGATCCAGTATTGGATAAAGCGATCGTCACTGACGTTGACGGCATATTCCCATTCCGTAGCTGGACGCGTCGGCTTGTTTCCCTGCAGACCTAGAGACCAACTCCAGACCACCGGTCGCGTCTTTCCGTTGTAGTAAGCGGTGACAAAGATTGGCGGCCGTCCGGCAGCGATCTCCTGCTCCTCGTACATGCGAAAGGTGGAATAAGGAAAGTAGTTCCATACCCACTGGTCGCTTTCTTTGAATACGTGGAATCGTGTGTGGACAATCTTAAGCGCAGCCGGCGACATGTAACCAAACAACTCCGATTTCGGCGCGCCAACATATGCTCCGAGCTCAGTCCAGTCGAAGCCGTTGGGGGTTGTGAAAATGGAACCAATTTCACTGGAAGCGACAGTACGGCCAGGCATTGCTTGAGCACACGCCGGAGACATGTGCAGGCCTAACATAGTCAGGAGACACAAAGGTGTAAGAAGCTCAGATAGGTCAAGACGAAAACGTGACAATCATAGCCCCCTTGATCGAATGCGGTGCCGCAACTCGCTCTTGGCATCCGCACTCGTAAAAAAAGAGGCGAGGCTTCGTAAAAGTTCTTTCCGCTAGATGGTGCAGTCTCTTGCAGAAAATTCTGAGTAATCACATCGGGGGCCTTGTGGCCCAAATCTCAACAACAACAAGCCTTATCGGTTCGATGCGATCAACAAGTCGTGCGAAACGTGCTACTCGGAATCACATGCGTAGGGATCACAGTTGTAGGTCATCAAAACTCCACCAGCTTCTCGGATTAACAGCTTCGGATCTGCGCTGAAATCGATTAGCATCGAGTGATGATGACCGCTCTGTTCGCGATGCTGACGTACCTGCGGGCGTTTCTGATCGCTCGGCACCGTTTGGCAGTGGAGGCGGTTGCTCTTCGACAGCAACTTGCCGTTTACAAGCGCAAACAGCCGGGCCCCAGCCTGAATCGATTCGATCGACTTTTTCTGGGTGGTCGTTCGTCGGATCTGGACCAACTGGTACGAAGCACTCATTCTCGTCAAGCCCGAAACGGTGGTGTCTTGGCATCGCGCCGGATACCGCTGTTCTGGAAGTGGCGATCCCGCCGACGGCCAGTGGGGCGGCCGAAGGTAGCCGACGAAGTCCGAGACTTGATCCGCCGAATGAAAAGAGAGAATCCGACATGGGGCGCGCCACGCATCCATGGCGAGTCGCTAGCACTTGGTTTCGAGATCTCCGAACCTACCGTGTGACGCTATCTGCGACGGCTGAAGCGCATTCCGGGGGAAAGCAAAGCCAGCCAGTGGCTCGCGTTTCTGAACAACCATCGCGAGGTAGTTGCCGCCTTCGACTTCTTCACTGTGCCGACCCTTTGGTTCCGCACCTTATCTTGCTTCTTTGCGATTGAACACGGCCGCCGGCGCATTCTGCACTTGAACGTGACGTTCCATCCCACAAGCGATTGGATCGTGCAGCAACTGCGGGACGCGTTCCCGCTTCCCTGCCCCTATCGATATGTGTTGCTCGACCATGATGCGAAATTCGGATACCACGTCCTCAAGTTCTTGAAATCCAGTGACCTGCCCAGAATGATTTTTTCGGCCACAGCTCGGTGCAGATTGCCCGGCGGAAGCCTTAAGGCTATAAGCGTACGGGGAGAACCGTCTTGCGATATGGCACTAACGATGTTATACATTCGCGGTCTTACTCGCCGGACGTGTACCGGCTTATTTCTTGAATCGGACGTCGATATAGCACAGCTGTCCTGGCTTTGCTGAGGAGTTGTAAAAGATGCTGACGTTTTCATAATCCTCCGACGAGCCGGCACAGTCGTTCTCGGGCATACAAAAGGCGTCTACGAATCCGCCGATGACAAACTTGCCCCTCCTTGATGCCGGGAGCAGTTTATCTAAGACATTTTTGGCGGTGTCGTGGCTGAACGTCATGCTCCTTGATTGGATCAGACTATCTGCGCGCATCGGGAAAATGAGCATCTCGGCTATTCGTCCGTTTGGCCCGCTCCTCACCCGGACGCCTATGCCAGTGCGGACCGTGAAAGTCTCAGAAAACGCGGCGCCGTACTTGCCCTTCAGCTCATCAAGGGATTTGCCGAAGATCAAGGTGGAAGCGAGAAACGCGAAGAGAAGTATCCTCACACATCGAATATAGACATACCTTGCAAGAGCTTCGAGAACCCTCGCGGAGATTTTGGCTTCTCCGGACCGAGCATAAAGCGGTTATCAGATGGATTTTGTCTAACTTGCTGGCTGGTCGTCTAACTGTAGTTCGAGCTCCCGAATCTCGCGCTCCAGCTTTTCCGATTTGCGCCCGAACTGCATGCGCTGCAAACGCGCAATCAACAGCTTGAAGGCGTTCGATTTCCGCCGCATGCGCAGAGAGCTGCTCATCTTTTGAGCGGATCAACGCTCTCAGTGCAGCCGCGTCCAGCGCAACTAAATCCAGCGTGGCAGCAGCGGACACCTTAAAACTATGCCATGCTCTCGCTCATTCACTCCAGTGAATGACAAACATTTTAGGTGAGCTTTGTTGCCATCGCTATACCGCTAAGTCTGGCTTCCATGTGCGTGCAGGCCGCCTCCAATCGATGCCTTCGAGTAACATCGATAACTGTGCCCGAGTAAGTGATACAGTTCCGCTTTCAGCCTGCGGCCAGATGAAGCGACCGCGTTCCAAACGCTTCGCAAACAGACATAGGCCGTCTCCATCCCACCACAACAACTTAATGAGATCGCCGCGCCGCCCGCGAAACACGAATACGTGCCCTCCGAAAGGGTCCTGTTCGAGGATGGTTTGGGCCACCGCGCTTAGACCTGTGAATCCACGCCGCAGATCTGTCACGCCTGCTGCAATCCAGATGCGTGCGCCAGTCGGGGGCGAGATCATTGCGCCAGGCACTCCAACAGGGTTCGAACGAGTTTGGCATCGACGCTCCCGTCCAGAGTTAACCGCGCGCCGCGCGCTTCAATCATGATCCTGAACTCATGCTGCTTCGCACCACGCGGCTGCCGAACACCCTCCGCCACCTCGACCGGAAGCAATGTTTGCCGACTTGCCGCTTCGCGCCTGTTTCCGATGCCGCTTGCGCCATTGGTAGATCTGGCTCGCTCGCAAACCGTACGCTCGCGCGACTGCATTCACAGTCGTGCCGGCTTTCCATGAGGCTTCTACGATGCGTTGCCGAACTTCCGGCGACCAATTGCGTCGCTTTGCCGGCGCTTGTGCGGGCTTGCTGTTGCTCGGGGTTGATCCATCCACCCCTGAAGCATCACGCAATACATCCCATTTTGCTAGACGGCCATCACCGTGCGCTTACTTAAGGCCATAAAGCACTGACATTGCTCACGCGTACGCTCTGCGCGCCGACGTTCAAGGCTCGCGTTGAGGAAATGTACGTAGAGCTGAAGCATTGGAAACTTTACGTTTAGTCGGTCTTGATCGGCCGTGATTCACACCGCGAATGTGGCGATCCAGCGTATGTCAGGAAGTGCCGTCTGTAAGATCTGTGGTCAGTGGGTCATAACGTATCTATGCGGTTTTAACCCATTCTTGATAACGAGGCCGCAGGGATGGTTCTCGTCCAAATGCGTGCCGCAACAATCGTGCTCGGGTAACATTTGTCAGACAAGATATGGCCGCAATTCCTCCAGGTGACCTCGCAGGTAAGCCAGCAGATGATGACGCTTCTGTAGACCCCGCGTTTGCTTCGGCCCGTCATTGTTGGAGAAAGGTAGTAAAGAGGGCATAACGCTTTCCACCCGCTCATATACTGAGGCCCACCGCTTCTTGACAGCTTCTGTACTTAGACCCAAGTATTCGGATAGCTCGCGGTCTGTAAATCCTTCGAGCGCAGCGACTAGTAACTGCTGATCAACCAAGGTAAAACGAAGGATGGGGCGCGTATATTGAAAGACAAATGTTGCAACAGAACCAACAATCGAATCTACGGAGGCTTTATCCATTACGAATAGCCCCCGATCTATCTTATGTTGCTGTTTTTCGGAAGGGCAGTTAGAGTAATCACTTACCATTCGATAGACGCCAGTCGACTGGATGTACTCGACGTCGCGGCTGTCAAACGCCTCCATGAATATCTGTTCGAGTCTGTAACCGCTTAGACAATCCACACCGCCTTTCGCAAGGTACAACTTAACCTCTGCAATCTGTTGAGCAGATAGATCCTCTTTCCAGCTTGTGAAAAGGATCGCGAGGGAGAGGGAGCCGTCAGTATTTTCGTGCTTAAGTTCTGTCTCGGACAGCACAACTGGCTCTCCACGATCGAGGCTTGCGACAATTCTTTCGTTCATCCCAGGTCTTGGGTTTAGCGTCATGTCGTACGCAAAGTCCTTTGAAACAAAGACACTCGCGCCGAATCCCAAGATACAACCGCTCAGGGGTCGCACTTCTGATTCAATGACCACGGATCTGAAGGCAAGGCTTTGCGACATAGCCTTCCAGGCCGCAAATGCACGCTCATACCCGATAACTTCCTGCCCCATCCGATTCGGTCGAATTGCTAGACACGCGGCTAGATCCGACTGCATGAAATTGCGTACCATCATGCTAGAAACTACCGTCCTCTCCCGAGGCTTCCTCGCTACAGATAGAAGTTAAAATATCATGAATTTGGTGGCAGCTGAGGCGTCAAGGATGACTGAAGATGTTTGCTAAATCACCGTCGCTTACGTCATCGTTGAGGTTTGCTTTGACTGAATTACCCTTTTAGGTCATTGCCACGACCGCATACGGACTATAAGATAAGCCCGATACTCAACCTCGGTCCCGCGAGAGACAAGGTTTCCCGCCGTGCCGAAACTGCTGTGTTCGGAGAGGTCCACATGAACCAAGTCGCTCGAGTTCTTATCCTCGCGTCGGCAACATTCCTAGCAATGCCGGAAGCGCGAGCCGGAAATGTAGTCACCAACTGGAGTCTGATCACCGCGGCTACCGCCACTCAAGGTGGTAAAGCGGGCTACGCGCTCGTCTATCAGGCTTACACCAGCATCGCCGTCTATGATGCCGTCAACAGTATTCACCGGCGATTTCAACCCTTTTACTACAGTGGCGTTAGCGAGCGTGGAGCGTCTGATGATGCCGCCGCCGCTGCCGCTTCTCATCGCGTTCTCGTCACTTATTTCCCGGATCAGAAAGTCGCGCTCGACGCTCTGTTGCTACAGGCACTCGCCGGCATCGCAGCGTCTGCTGATGCGAAGCGTTCCGGTGTCCATGCCGGTGAAGCAGCCGCTTCTGTGCTCCTTGCTGCCCGTGCCGGCGATGGTTTGGAGGCAAATATTCCTTATACGCCCGGAACGGAACCTGGCAACTGGCAACCCACTCCGCCCGGCTTTCAAGCAGCTGCGGTCCCCTGGCTCGGCCAGATGCGGCCCTTCACTATGAAGAGCGCCTCCCAATTTCTGCCCCGCGGACCTTATCCGCTCACAAGCGAGCAGTGGGCTGCGGACTACAACGTAACACGCCTCTTCGGCGAGTTGAACAGCAGTGTTCGCACACCTGGGCAAACTGAGATCGGACTCTTCTGGACCGATAATCCGTTTGCGCAGGACATGCGCACCTATATCCGTCTTATCGAAGATAACCACTTGGACACTTTGAATTCAGGCCGCCTCATGGCTATTCTCTGGACCGGCTATAGCGATTCCCTAATCGGCTGCTTCAATGCCAAGTACGCTTTTAACTTCTGGCGTCCTGTGACCGCCATACAGGCGGGCGGCGGCAATCCCGAGCTCACCACCGATGCGGCTTGGATGCCGCTAGGCATTACTCCCAACCATCCTGAATACCCGGCCGCGCACGCCTGCGGAACGAGTGCGGTTTCAGACCTCGTAGCTGACTTCTTCGGTACCCCAAAAGTCCATGTGGTGGTCGATAGTCTCGTCTTTTCTGATGGTCCTCACACCCATATCTTCGAAGACACCGCCGATTGGCTCGACGAGGTATTCTGGGCTCGTATCTATTCAGGATTCCACTTTCATCACTCGCTTGAAGTCGGGTCTGAGTTAGGTCATCAGGTCAGCCATCAGCTTTTTGACAATAACTTTCAGCCCATCCACCGCCGGCACCACGACGGCGATAGCTTGGAAACTTATTAATCGAGCACTCGGGCGATCGGCTTCGACAAAAGCAACTCGGTGTCCCTCATAGTTGCCAAGGTATTTGGTCCTACCGCCGATAGATCGCATCGCAAGCTAGGACCAAGCGGTGAGGCTGCAGAGGTGATGAGTGGCGGCCCACTGCCCAGATGCGTGCGCGCCTGAACCACGCCAGAGACATCGAAAGCTCTTGTGTCTACCGCAAACAGTCCGCCTGGTTTACCGGGACAGGGACCAAGGCTAACCCTAACTTGAGCACGGGCCGTGCGGTTTGTGTGATCCCGTATGGCCCGAAAACTCAAATCGGGTGATTGAGATTCCTGCATCCGTGAGGTGATGAGACAATCACCAGGCTGTGAATAGAGGCCTCCGTCCTTTTAAATTCGTTGTGATTGCGGTAGCCGGGCGAATGAATCAGAGAGAGCGAGATGTCGTCGAGTACATGCGCGCGGAAAACTTCGTTTGTGCGAGCAGCTTGGAGGACGGCGGTTGCGGCGGGAGCAACGCTATGAACATGAGGATCAAGTTCCGAGCTTCTGATTCCAACTATGCAGCACGCTGAAGAAGCCGATGTCGGCCCCTAAGTGCTGCGGGTCACGAGCAATCTCGAGCAGCGTCTCGGCGCTGATCCGGAAGAGTACGTCGTAAATCACTCGCTTGTTCTGGAGGGCGAGCGGCACCAGTTCGTGCGGCAGCGTGAAGACGATATGGACACGTAGCGTGTAGGCAGAAGTTCTGCTGCCGTGCTTCTAGCCAATGATCGCGAGCGTTTGCTTGACACTTGGGACAGTGCCGGTTCCGACACGTAATGGAGAAAACCCCATTACCTGCCTTATGGGGAGTATTTTCTAATGGGGACCGGGACGGCAGAAGGGCATGCCGCACAGGGCGACACGCCCGTTCTACTCTCCATTAGGATTTGGCTTTCAACAGCGCCAGCAGTTTGTCGGGAGGCCGGAACTTTCCCTTTCGAAGGCTGGGCGGCACAATCGCCTGAATCGCTTCCAGCTTTTCTGTAGGATCGGCCCGAACGTAGACCTCCGTCGTGGTCAGATTGCTGTGCTCCAACCAGAGGGAGACTTTGCGGATGTCCTGGGTTGCTTGCAGCACGATCATGGCACAGGTGTGCCGCAGCACGTGGGGCGATACTCGTTTGCCGTGCAGCGTTGAACATCTTTGATTCGCCGTTTTGGCGTGGCGCCGCAGAACATAGGCGATGCCCCAGCGACTGAAGGGTTCACCACGAGCGTTTACAAACAGCTCAGGCGATGTGATCGGCCCGCGAATAGCCAACCAAGCGCGGAGGGCAGCAGCAGTTGTCTTCCAGAGAGGCAACGCTCGTTCGCGGCGGCCCTTGCCAAGAACGTGGATACTCATCGACTGCGGCGCCACATCGTCGATACGCAAGCCTGTAAGTTCTGAGACTCTGAGGCCGGCGCACACCGCGAGGTGCAGCATGGCGCGATCTCGTACTCCTGCCCGCGTTGATGGATCAGGAGCGTCGAGCAAAGCTTGCGTCTCTTCCTGGACGAGATGACATACCAGACGAGTGTCGGTCTTCTTGAAAGGAATCGCCAGAACACGGCGAACCTGCTCGACTGCGGCTGGCTCGCGATGCTGCAGAAAACGAAAGAATGACCGGATAGCAGCCAGACGGATGTTTCGCGTTTCTGCAGAGTTGCGCCGATTGGTCTCCAGATGCTCCAGGAATGCGCTGATCAGTGTGGCGTCCAACTGCTCCAACATCAGAGCCGCCGGCGCAGTTCTGAGCTTTAGGGCAACGAACTCGAATAGCGCCTGGAAGCTGTAGGCGTATGAGTCGCAAGTGTGTTGGCTAGCGCCACGGTGGCGGACCAGATGTTCGCGCAGGAATGCCTCCATGTGCGGCGCGAGGGATGTCATGGCCGCCCTCTCTGCATAAACTTCTCGGCGACGACAGCGATGTCGCGCAGAAGCTCCGGCGTGGTCTCTAAGTACCAATAGGTAGCATCGATGTTGACATGGCCCATGTAGGTAGCTAAAGCCAGCATGTGTTCGCCGATTCGTTGACGGCCTGTCGGTGATGACTCAAGTGCCCGGACCGCGAATGTGTGACGAAGCTCGTGAAGACGCGGCCATCGACCGCCGGAAGGTTTAAGCCCGGCCGATTTCAAAAGAGTGCGGAACACGTTGTGAACCTTCCAGTAGACGAGTGGTTGCCCTTCGTTCGAAACGAAGACATGGTCGCCACCTTTTCGCATTTCCTGACGGCGCATCAAGTAATTATCAAGACCCGTCACTGCTGTATCGTGCAGAGGTACCAATCGCGTTTTCTGAAACTTGGTTCTACGGATCAGCAAACCGTCCGGCGTGATATCGGAAATCAACAGATGTAACGCTTCCGAGATTCGCAAGCCGGTCGCTGCCAATAGACTGATCAGCGTGGCATACGTTGTGGGCCGCAACGAATCCGACGATGGAAGCCTTGTGGCCGCGAGGATAAGGCCAACGATTTCCTCTCGTGAATAGATCCGCGGGACACGACGAGTTTTCCGATAGCCGAAGTGGTCCGACGGTGGCAATTCGTGACGTGAATCTTCGACGTGAAGATACTGAGCAAAACGGCAAATGGTCTGATAACGCGTGTGTCGCTGCTCGACCGATCTGGCCTGGCCGGCCCAGTCGACCGCGGTCGCTGTGCAGATATGCGTCTTCCTTTGATCTGCCGTGAAGCCTGCAAAACTGCGCAGGAGATATTCTGTGTTGCTGAGAGTGAAGCCGGCGGCGCGCCGCACGGCAAGATAGGTTTCGACAGCCGCCATCATCCCTTTACCTCCGGCCACGGCTGAGCGATTCGTTTGAGCAGCGCGACATCCGCCTTGGCGTAGTATGCGGTCATATCGATGCTGCGGTGACGGAGCACGAGGCCGGCTTGATTCAGAGGTACGCCATTCCGCAACATCTCTGTGGCCGCGCTGTGACGTAGTAGGTGCGCACCCTTGGCGGGAGCATCGATATTGGCGCGTTTAAGGGCGTGTTTCACCACGGACGAGACACCATCCCCGGAGGCAAACGGCCTGCAAGGGGCGTTGCTTCGGATAAATACGCGATCGGTTTCGACGTTTGCGGGCCGACAATCCAGATAGCGGAGCAACGCATCGCCGACATCTTGCGGAAGCGGAAGCCGCACCTGGTATCTCCCTTTCCCCATTACCTGCAGCGTGCCGCTGTTCCAGTCGATGTCGGTGAGACGGAGATGCGCCACATCTCCGGAGCGCAATCCCAGTCGAGCCAACATGAGTAAGATTGCCCGGTCACGAAGGCGCCCGGCGGTTGTGCCATTGCACGCAGCGATCAGCCGGTCTACCTCTTCCGCTGACAAACAACGCGGTAATCTTGCCAGCCGCCAATGAGCCACGGCGGGTATCGCGAGGGGGAGATCGTGGCGGCATTCTCCACGGAAGCTGAGGAACCGCAGAAACGCACGAAGTGATGTGATCAACTTCTGCGTGGTCGATGTCCCACACTGTCCGGCCCGTTCCAGAAGAAAGTCTCGAACGGTCTGCGCATTCCATTGGCTGACATCCTCGCCAAGCGTTCGGAGTAGATCAGTCGCGCCGCGGGCGTAGAGCCGGAGAGTTTGGGAGCAGAGAAGTACTTTTCGAGCATGAGCTCTCCTTGTTGAGCATTGGCAAATTACGGCCGCATCAACTTAGCAGAGGCCCTGAGCTAATGGTGAGTCGCTGCCGAGCAATCCCGTTCGAAGTGCCCGTCCTGCGCCTATTCTGCCATCCTGGTCCCCATTAAAAAATACTCCCCATAAGACAAGAGTTGAACTAGATGGCACGACGGCCGCAGCGCGCACACTGATCGAGATGGCGACCGAGCGCCGCTGTGCGGCAGCGCTCGATGGCAGTGAGGATTCTTAAATGCATTCGGTTTAACTAGCATGATTCCGTTCTATGAGTCCCGGCCTGCGCTGCGAACAAGATCGGCCACCTCCAGGGTTGGCCGGTTCATCTACTCGTCTTCATCGAGAAATGCCGACAGCTTCAGCTTGTCGAGAGGACTGGCATTCGCTCTCGATCGAGGACCGGAAAGATGCAGGTACAGGGTGGTCTCTTCCAGTTCGCGATGACCCAGCAGAATTCGAATCGTTCGCAGATCGGTGCCGTCTTCAAGCAGGTGTGTAGCAAAACATTGATGAGGTTAGCCGAAACGCTCTCCGATGCCATCAAGGCCAAGCTGCGTGAGGTTCGTATTGCGCTCGATCCACTGAAAACTGCTTGAGGAGGTGCGGGCCATGCAGAGTCATCTGGTGGTACTCCCCAATGGGGGTAGGCCCGATGTGCCATCAATGCAAGAGCCGGATCTACCGGCATTCCTGGCCAGCCTGTCTAGTGCGTGGCGAACAGGCGAAGTACGACCGACCCACTCCGAAGAGGCGCACCCACGTGATCTGCGACCACTCCGGGAAGTTGTTCCTCTCGCCACCGTTGCAGCACGACTGTTGGCGCCGGAATCGGAAGCAAGATCGCAGAGAGACAAGCGAACAGTCACCACCACCGTTCGACCGTCGACGCCTCAGTTGGATGTTGAAATCGAGAGACGCTGCGAACTTCAACAGCAGGACTTGGCCAGATGACACATCCGGCGAATACATGCTTTTACATTGGTCTGGCCGTTGATTGAACGCCGGCTCGAAGGCCGTCCCAACTTGAATGCCTCGGAGTTGCTCGATGAGCTGAGAGTCCAGTATCCAGGCTGCTTTCACCTCGGGCAACTTGCTGCGTTGACCCGTCGTGTCAATTTCTGGCGTGAAGACGCACGTGCGCGCGGCGCGCTGATCGGCAAGCGCAGCAATCGAACATCCGGTCTGCCGCACACCTGGCGCACGCGTGCCGATCCGTTCGAGGTGCACTGGCCCGAGCTGTGTGAATGGCTTGGCAAAGATCCTGATCAGACAGGCCTCGAGCTCTTCGCCAAACTAAGATCTAAGTACCCAGACTGCTACACCGCCGGGCAGTTGCGTACACTGCAGCGTCGGCTCAAGTGCTGGCGACACGAAGCGGTGAAGCGATTGATGATTTCTGCGAGATGCAAAACTTCACCCAAGATGTCGGCTCCAGGACTGGTCGAGCGTCATGATAGATATATCCCGTCGAACCGGAGCTTCTCGCGAAGGCCGTGCCAGATCAGTTTTCGTTTAGGATTCATAAGATCGAAGTCGGCCTGCGAGATGGACAAAAGTACGAATCCTCGTGAGGCAAATAGTAAGAAAATTACATGAGGCAACACGATCAGGCGCCTCCTTCCCGCATTATCTGTGCCCAAGGCTCTGGGAATGATCTACATGGGCAACGCTTGCGCAACTGCCTTTGCCGCGACAATCGGCAGTTACTTTGGCGGCATTCTTGGATGGCGCGGTGTGTTCTGGGCGATGGTTCCTATTGCGTATGTGAATCTTATTTGGCAGTGGATCAGTACTCCCAACCATGATCCCGGAAGCTCCGAACCGCATCGGCAAGCTGCTGGCGCTGTTCAAGCGGCGGAATGTTGCGTTCGCGATGGTTGGCGTGATGCTTACGTTTGCAGGCGGGTTCACAGCGTTCACTTATCTTCGACTGTTTCTGGAAACGTACGCTCGGGTGAGTGTAATGCAATTGTCGCTCCTTCTGCTCGCATTTGGCAGTGCTGGCTTTCTCAGAACGTATGCGGCCAGTGCGCTGGTCGCAAGGCACCTGTACCCGCTCTTGGGCGCCTTAGCCGCGGCGTGGGGAGCGGTTCTGCTTACCCTAGTAGCCGTCCGACACGAGATGTGGCGCCTTGCCATCCTGCTTGCTCTCTGGGGCGCATTGAACGCCGCCGTTCCGGTGTGTTGGTCCACCTGGCTTTCTCAAGGTCTCGGCGATGAGCCGGAAAGCGGCAGTGGCTTGATGGTAGGAGGTATCCAACTCTCGATCATGACGGGCGGAGCGCTGGGTGGGTTCCTGCTTGACCACTTTTCTGCGGCGGTGACCTTCGTTGGCGGTGCGCTCCTTCTATGCCTCGCGACGCTAACGCTGGGTGATGGCACTCGCGTGAGACCGAAAGCTCAACAACGCGGTGCGATTAAAGGTGCGGTCTGAGCAATGAGAACCACATTCGTAACAGAGGCGAACCTCGGTACTGAACTCGCAATCGCGATCGAGTGAACAGAGTAGGTGGGATTAGGATACTGGTCGGCAGCAGGCGTTCCGAGACGGCGATACGCTCGGGCTGCGGTTTGAAACACAACATTCACGTGCGTTTGTCCGTCGACTCACGCGTGCATACCTCGATGCGCCAATGATGATAGATTGCCGGACATGCTGCCTTATCGCTGGTGCGTTGTGCAGTTCAGCAAAACGTCTGCAAGGAAAAAATGAATCAGAAAGCAGCAACATCATGGAATCAAGAGAGCAAGTTGGTTGCAGCATTTGACCAATGGGCAATACCGACAGTAGTGTCACGTCGGAGCATGCAGAAAATAAGGGATCTGAATCGACCATCTGATGATTCGTAACGGCACTTTCAGCTGCAGCTTACCGGCCGCGTCCCACGTTCTAGCCCCCCACAGCGCACTGGCTGCACGCGGGAGGAAAGTCTGATTTAGCATTGTGAAGATCCGCTGTACTCAGGAAGGATTACGTAAGCGGAGGCAGGCTCGGCTTGCTTTCTCAGATCACCACTACGCCATTAGGTGCCGATGTAATCGGACCAGAACTCTCTTGAAGCCTCGTTTTCCTAACGGCGGAGCACCTGGTGTAGCCAGGCGGAAAGTTAGTGAGGTTCTGCACTATGCCGCATCGGCGCGGTTCGAAGGTTTGATGTTGTAATTTACTCGGAAGAAATTTCCTGGATCATATCTCTGTCTTGGAAATGTTGGCCTCGGAAGCACCGGTTGCGATGCTTTCGCGCTTCATACATTCATACAGTTTGTTTCCTGTTGCAGAGGAGGGTCTTGGTTCCTGGCCCCTCCCCTGCTATTCCACCAGCATCGAGTGCACAACAGCACACGCCCTCGCGTGCGATTTCGGCACGCCGAGATTATGGGTCAATTCAGCCGCCTAGGGATAGGCAAGTTATACGTCAGATGCGAACGCAATCTGAACAAAGCGTGTGATTGCAAATAAAAGTCGTACCGGAGGTCGAGCTTTATGATCGCGGCGATCTCTTGCAGCGTAAGCTGTTTGGGAAACTATAACGAAAGCGTTGCATTCTCGTCCAAAGGCATGGCTTCGATTGTCTCTGCCAGCAGGTTCACCACTTGGGATTCGCTGGCGCTGGAGGCAATTTTCGGGTTCACGGTCAGGTGTTACGAACAGGACCGTAGAGCGCGCATGTACAATCGCTTCATCTGCCGTGCCTCTGCTGCAAGCCCCTGTTTTCCGCTCCGTCCGGCTTTTGGTGCTTACTTCCTGTCTGGTTCTGTTCCGCAGCACGCTTCCGGCGCAGGATCGTTTTGATCGCTGGACCACCCATAATGGTTTGCCGAGTGACTGGACGCTTGGCATCCGACAAATGCCCGACGGTTATCTGTGGCTCCTCGCGCACGGCGGCCTGGTGCGATTCGACGGCTTTCAATTTAAAGTCTTCAATCGCACCAACACACCAGCCCTGAAAAGTACGAATTCCGCAGCGTTTGGCCTCATTGTTGATCACGAGGGCGCACTCTGGGCTGCGACGTGGCAGGGAAAAGCTATCCGCTATTTTCACGGCTCATTCACCGCGTACACCACTCGCGATGGCTTGCCGAATAATCGCGTTGTTCGCATCGATGAACACAGCGCCACCCGCCATCTGATTGCCGCCTTCCCCGAAGCGCAAGTAGTCACGGTAACCAACTATGACGACCGCGTACTGCGGAGGACGGCACAGCAAGCCGGAGCGTGCGGGTACGTTCTCAAAGAAAATCTGCTCGAATTGCGCGGTTTACTGCAGGGAAAACGGTAAGGGAGGACTCTTGTATGTTTAGGGACAAAAAAAGCGGAACGCTTCTGTCTTGGGGAGGCGTGCCGGGTACGGCTCTGCCGGTACGACGGGTAAGGGCTGCGCTGCTCGGGGGCCGCTGCGTCGGACGCGCTCTGTTTCTGCTTTGTTTTTCTGTGTGGGTTCTCCTCGCGCAGAATGCGCGTTCCCGGTACGGAGCAGTTGATCCCGCCGGTACTCCGCAAAATTTGACGCTGTTCCGTGATCAACAAGTATTCGTCATGAGCCCGGGGACCAAAGCGACACCTTGGCAAACGAACGTCGTTGGGTTTGACGGCAAGCTCAATCCGAGCGGCGCTGTTTCGCAGCTACCTTGGGCGGGCGCTTTACCCTGGGGTCAAGTGGCCATTCAGGCCGTCGCAGGACGGTTTCTCACGCCCGCGAAAGACAACATTGCGGTCGTGCAGCGCTCAGAAAGCAATCCAACGGATCTGGTGCTGCGTTTCCAGGACGGCAGTTTGCCGACCACGCTTTCACGGAACTTCACGCCGCGCCAACCTTACTGGAGCGATTTCTTCGCCACTTCGGCCGGAGATTTGGACCGGCTCTACGACGCCCAAGGGAACTACCATGATGAGATTGCCGCGGCCTGGATTGAAATGGAGCAGACGACGAGGCCTACATGTCCCACGTGTCCTGAAACCATAGCTGTGCCGCATGTCGCGGTGCTAAATTACAACGATCCCACACATCCGGCGGTGCTCAGTCAACGCGTCGACCGCGCCGACAGGGAATACGCGGATCTTGATGGCAGTCTCATCCATTTCGATGAGGATGTGAACGGTAATTACCCAGTGAATAGCGGCGAAATCCAAGCCACGGATAATATGGTCGCAACCGCCATTGGTGACTTCGATGGAGATGGCTTTAATGAACTTGCGGTCGCTTACCTGAGAGTTCACGCGAGCGGGCTTGATGCTGTCTCAACAATCTCCGTGGTTATATATCGCTATCAAAACGACG
This sequence comes from Terriglobia bacterium, assembly GCA_963737005.1. Classification (GTDB taxonomy): domain Bacteria; phylum Acidobacteriota; class Terriglobia; order Bryobacterales; family Bryobacteraceae; genus Bog-105. The sequence goes on from CAVTRD010000003.1 coordinate 617,748, forward strand.
GAACACAGGCTTTGTTGACGCCCGTCAACACGTTCGAAATCTACAGCGAGTATATCGAACAGGTGGGTACACTTAGCTTAGCCGCCGGTGATTTCGACGGTTCGGGTGTCGATCAATTAATGGTGGGCAGCGCCCACTGGACCGGCAACAATGACGGCGAAGGTCACTATGCCAGGGGATCGCTCAAAACGCAACCAGTGGTGTTCCTGGTCAAAGGCGGCCAGGCATTGGGCACCATTTCGAATGCCGTTAGTGCCGGTGTCGGCACCGCGACCACGAACGTCACGGTCTCACTCGGCCAAGGAGCTTATGTTCCTCAAACGGTCACGATCTCCGGGGCAGCTGGCCCCTGGGCGGCGATCAATGGTGCCTGGCAGGTAACGCCAACTGCCACCGGTTTTTCGCTGCCGGTCGACTCTTCCCTGTTTGGGACATTCGACCAGCAAAATGTTCAGATCAGCGTGGCCGCGCCGCTGGTGCAGGCAGACACGATGCTGCTGGACGCTTTCCCGAGTCTGCCCGGGTATAGTCCAGGCGCGATCGGGATCGACGACGCTGACCGGGATGGCCGGATCCGCGTACAGCTGGCTGCAGGCCTGTTCCATTACGCACCGAAGGATAATTTTGACATTCGGCGACGCCAGGTGGCGATGGCTTGGAATGCACGGCCCGCCCCGAGTACAAATGGCTTGGCCGCGGAGGACGGGGATTCTCATCTTGCCCTCCTCCAGGTAACAAACGACGATAAGATCGTCCAGGCCTACAGTGGAAACGGCATGCTGGGGGGGTTCCAGACATTTCAAACTCTGTCGCTCGCCGGCGGTGCTTTTCGTGGCAACAACGACACCAACGATCCGACCTGGTCTATTTTTCTATCCGGCGTTGGCCAGGAATTTAACTCTGGTAATGCCAGCCCAAATTGGTTGGCCGAAGGATTGGTCAATGCGGTTCTGAGTGTTTCACCCGACCCCAACGACACTACAAAACTTACGGTAAGCCCGATCTGTCACGGCAAAGCGAGTGGCGACCCGCACCCGCCTGCCTACTACGGCTTCGTGCCTCCGGTTTGTCAGATCTGGGGTGACAATGCCACCATGCAGTCTCCCACTGGCGATTACCCGTTTCTAGCGAATAACTACCTGCGTCTGCCTGCTATCGCCTCAGATCTGAACGGCAACTCGCTGAAGCTGGGCGCGCCCGCTCATTATGAAATTACGAAGCCAGTGAAGGCGCATTACATTCTCGAGCAACCCCCGCAGCACGCCGCTTATCTGGACTACGGCGACGGCAACGGACCGCAGGTACAGACCGTCAGCCGCTATCCCTCCTTTAATACCTCGATGGTGGACAGTCAGAGCCGCCTTCAGAGCACCACCGAAAAAGACCATACTGACTGGACAGTGGGAGCTTCCGCTCAGCTTTCCTATTCGTACCAGACGAGGTTCGGGCTTGCCGGGGACGATACCGGGATTGGGAACAAGCTTAAAGGTTCGATTACCGCAAAAGCTTCGTACGATTACGATCATGTCCACGAGAGCTATACGAACACCGCCAATAATCAAAGTGTCCGGATGACCAACAACACCGGCACGGACGACCTTCTCAGCTACAATGCCGAGATCCTGGATGTTTGGCGTTACCGAATCTTCGGGAGTAGCACCGACACCGACACCGGCGATTCACAGAAGCCGTACGCTTACTACGACATCGTTCTGCCGGGGGGGCCCGTCTCACTGGTCTCCTACCCGGCCGGTCGCGACGTGGATTGGTATCAGCCGATTCACGAAGTCGGCAACATTCTGTCGTACCCCGGACGCGACGCCGTTTGTGGCGCGAACAACCAGGGTCCCGCTGATATTGGGCCTATCACAGTAGGAGATCAAGTCAACCAACCTGTGCCACTCATTGCTTGCACGCAGCAGTACTATAACGGCAATTCAAGCAGCATCAGTCTAACTTTTGATCACTCCTCGGGCACTGGGTCCAGCACCGATTACACCCATAAAATTCATGCCGATGTGGATGTTACTGCTAGTTACACGGTCGGATTCGGGGTCGGACCGTTGGAAGCTCTCACCAATACAAGTCTGGATGTAGATGTACACGGCGGCGCTGATTGGGGGCACTTGAGCACGAGCGGTGACCAAACCAGTGTCTCGAGCGGTATCACGGTCAACTCACCGCAGGGCGACTCCGAACATGCTTACCCGTACTACCCGATCTTTTACGACACGGATGCGGGCGCACTGAAGGTAGCGTTTGCGGTCGGAGACCTGACGGCCAGTGGCGGCGGCGGATTTTGGACCGACTACTATGGGCAGCAACCGGACCCGGCGCTGAACCTTCCCGCTCGTTTCAACGCGACCTACAGCCGCAATGAAGCTTTCAACGGCTGGGAACCAGATAACACAATCGCGCGCAAGAAAATGAAAGGTTTAGTGATCCGGTCTTCAAAACCCGATGACAAGGGCTACTACCCCCTGCTGGGTCATAATCCGCAGGATGGCGACGTGATCATGTTCGAGACTCGCGTTTATAACTACAGCATCGACAGCACGCCGACCAGCCCGATCACGGTACAGCTCTCGGTCATTCCGATGGACGGTAAAGACAATGAAATTTGCCGCAGCGCGGGCGGACAACCTCCCGCTTACCCGCACGGCGGCCATGTCTGCCCGGTTGGCGATCGGACAATTATCGGCAGTGCGTGGTCGGCCCCGGGAGGAGGCACGCAAACCATTACGCTCAACGCGCGGGGAAACCAGTTGACCTACCTGATGTGGAACACCAAAGGTTTCGGGCCGTCAGCCGGTGCTGCTCTCTACCGGGTATATGTGGATTTGATCAGCGATCCCAAGAACGAAATCTACCCGCCCGAAGCGCCGTGTACCACGCTTCCCTGCGAGAATGCGCTGGGGATTGAGAACATTGTTGATCCCGGGCAGAACAACGAGGGTTGGAGCCTTATCAGCATTGAAGCTCCGGGGCAAGGATTGCAAGGAGGCGCTCCCGGTTCGGCGGCGCCGAACGCCGCGCAAGTGTCACTTGGTTCCGACACTCCGCTACTGGGCGGTCCGGAAGGTAATTTTTTGACTGCCAATCTCGGGCGGCCGTTAGCGCTGCGGCTGAGCGCCTTTAGCACCATACCCACGCCGCTCCATTCGTATGCCTCGATTTATGACGGCAAACCGGGGAAACCAGGTACCCAGATGATCGCGGCAAAAGTAGTGCCGGGTCTCCGGCCCGAGGGCGCAACGGTGTGGCACAACTGGACCCCTGTCGCGCTCCTTCCGCATCACGTCTATGCGACTGTACAAAACAGCAACGACGCGAAGCCGCTTGGCGACTTGCTGGTCGATGTGCAGCGCAGTATCGGCGACCTAAACGGCGACGGACGGGTCGACCGGCATGATTTGAATGTCTTGGCGCGCGATCTTGGCAAATCCGTCGCGGAGAGCGCCTGCGGCACAGCGTGCGACATCGATGGCGACGGCCAGATCACGGAGACGGACAGCCTGCTGATGTCCAACCTGTGCGACTCGCTGGGTTGCGCGTTCGACAAGGCGGAATACATGGGCGGAGGTGGTTCGCCGCTCGAACCGGACATGCGGTCGCAACGGGCGGCGGATCTCGCGGTGCGCACCGCGTGGCTGGCCGTTCACCCGGAAGCGCAGGGGGTGCTCAATAGCGCGCCGCCGGTCAGCTTTGGTCTCTTCGCTTACCGCCAAGAGCTGGCGCGAAAGCAGGCGCTACACAGTATCCGGCACTACTACAAGGGACAGCCAGTAACGACCGGGCCCCTTGCTGCCTGGCCTCCGATGCCGCCCGCGCAGACCGTCATCTACGCCAAACCGGCGAAGCGCGAAGGGACGGAGGTGCAAGTGCCGCTAGTCGTGGTGAATGACGGGACCGGCCGGATCAGCGCTCTCGACCTCACAAAATTGAGCGGGCAGACATCCGCCGGTACCGGCCAAGTGACGGTTCTCGGCTCAAACTTCAGCCTGCCCCCGGGTAGCGACTTTCTGCCGGGCGCATCCACCACGGTCTCCGTGCGCCTGCGGGTACCAGATACGGTCCGGAAGTTCGAGCTGATCGAAAGAGGGACCCTGCAAGCAGGTTCGAGCGGCTCTTACCAATTCGGGAGCGGGCAGATCGTCGTCCCGTAAAACACTTGTATGGAAGGTGCGGGCGATAAGTTGGAGTGCCCGCACCTTCATGTCGAGACGGACTTGGACACCGTCACTTTGGCAGTGTCGCAAGGGGCAGAGCGCAGCTGGTAAGGTGGGCGGAGTGCGAAAGAACCGGCCACCGGTGTTCCGAGGACGACACTTCCAAGATGAGCTGATTGTGCTGTGTGTGCGCTGGTATCTCCGGTATTCGCTCAGCTATCGCGATTTTGGAAGAGATGATGGCGGAACGTGGCCTGGGGTGGACCATTCCACGATCGCTCGCTGGGTCTTACGTTACGCTCCGATCCTGAACGAACGGATGCGGCGCCATCTCCGTCGTCCGAATCGGTCCTGGCGGGTTGACTAAACGTATGTTCGCGTTGCCGGAAGATGGACTCCCCACCTCTTGTCAACATGCAAAGCCAAGGGACCCGTCTGATGAGACGAGCCGGGGGCTTTGCCCCTGTGACCTCAGGATTTATCGCTTTGCGGGTCAACATCAAGCCGTGAGGGTGCGCAGAGTGCGCCCCGGCTGTCGGCACCTCCGGTGGCGCTCAGGTCGCATCCCTGCGTTGCCTTATCTTCCCCAGAGTCATAGAAAAGTCTAGCGATATGGGTGAATCGCCCGTACCGAGCTTGACAAAACTCAACGTCGCTTTAGGGTTAACCCAGAACTGCCGACAAGCGACGTGATGCTTCGTACGTCTCACTGCTCCGTAACATCGCCACCAGCACCGCCAGTAGTCGATCTGCTACGCCACCGAGTGCTCGGGAATGGCTGTGTCCACGTTCGCGAAGGCTATGATAATGCTGCTTACTTCTCGGATCTCGTTGAACGCTGCAAAGGGCCCACTGGTAGAACACATTTCGTAATCTCTGATTACAGCCATAGCGCATGATCACCTGTCTGCTCTTGCCGCTTTGGCGCGTTACCGGCGCAGTACCACCATGCGAGCGTAGTGCATGATAGCCGCGGGTCCTAAGAGCGTCCGATGCTTCGGAAAGCAACACCGCCGTGATTGTCGTTCCTACCCCGGGCATCGATTGAATTACTGCGGCATCAGTGATCACATTTTTATCGTTCTCGCTCACAGACTCCGCCATTGTTTGGAGCAACGCGTGAATTCTGTCACGGGCGTTCTTGCGTTACGTATGACTCTTGCGCAATTGCGGCAGCAGCAAGAGCGCGTGCTCGCTCATCGCTTCCACCGTTCCTGGAGCCAGTTGCAGCGGCGAGGTCTTCAGGAGCGTGTGAACCTGCTCGGCCGTCCAGCGCCGGACGCGCCACTTCGACAACAATGTTTGTATCCGACGCAGCGTTAGCTTTTTAGCTTGCTGTGAGGTTGGAACTTCCTCGAGTAGTGCCCACAACCACGGCTGATCCGGAATTGGACAAAGTTGCAGCATCTCCGGGTAGTAACGCAACAGTACTTGAAAGAGCTGATTTACCGTTCTGCGCAGGTCTTCGCCTATAGCCTCATCCAGCCGCGACAACTCGCGAAGTCGAATTACGTTAGGTTCGTCCAGCGTTACACGTCGAAAACACCGCTGATCAGTACGCAACGAAGTGGCGGCAACGAACGCGTCTCGCCGATCGTCTTTGGCCCCGGCCACGTTGTGCCGGTCGCGAAATCTATCTAACTGCTTTTGGGTTGACCGCGAAGACTGCATATCGGCTCTCCAGACATGTCTCCACAAGTGGACCGCGCGGTACTTCGATTGCAACGGCCACCTTCTGTGCTTCGCCCTTCGCCAGTTCAGTTACACCCCGCAGAAATTGGCTGATCGCGTTGCCGTTGTGTCCAATCGTCTGGGCCCAAATCACCTGGCCGGCTACGTCCGTCACACATGCAGCGTTCGAGGCTGTGCCCCAGTCCAATCCAACAAAGAAATTGAAGTCATCATTCGCCATCGGCTCCTCCACATTCAGTGCCCGACCGCCGTAGTCAACGTCTCCCCTGTACTGGGGCTCAAAAAAGGCACATACTTCCCACACGACTTTCGACTACGGGCCACCCAACGAGGTGCAGCTCCATTTTCGGCGGTGAACAGATCCTGCGGCCTATTTGTGGCACCCCCGTCGGGCGACCGAGCTGTATTCTGCTTATCTCAACATGCAGCTCATTGGAAGGGTGCAGGACCTATGAAAACGTAAGCTGAAATCCATCGTCCGAATCGAGTACTTCCACGGTCACGTTCAAGCTCAGTTCCGGGCGGGCGGTCAGGAGAAAAGCGAGCCAATAGAGACTTACTGGCCGTGCCATAAGCATCCTCGACTATAGACATCAGATTACCCTCGTGTTGCGCAAGGCAGATACTTGCCAAGGCCGACTTGATAGTAGTTTGGGCTAGTCTGCCTGCTGTGGCAACCCACAATAGGGTCTGACAAGTCACTCGATAGGGGCGCCAGTTAACGACGGTGAATCAGCCTATTCCTGCTTAGAGGTGAATAATCCCGCGTTTCACACCGATCATCGCGGCGTGAGTACGGTCATTGGCATGTAGCTTAGACAGAATATTCTTCACACGGCTTTTGATCGTTTCCTCAGCAACTTGCAGCCGGGCAGCGATTTCCTTATTTGCATGCCCGGCTGCAATTAACCTGAGTACGTCGATTTCACGCGATGTAAGAGTGTCTTCTCCGGAATGCTCAGCGACTTCGGCAGCCAGTGATGGCGAGATCGTCTTCTTCCCAGCATGGACAGCTCGTATCGTTTCGAGCGATTCGGTATGCAGGAGATTTTTCAACAGGTACGCACGAGCACCGACTTCCATGGCACGAGCGACTTGGACATCACCAGAGTAGGTTGTCAGAACAATGATGCGAGCCTCGGGAGTGGCTTCGCGAATCTCTATGATCGCTTCAACCCCGTTCTTGTCCGGCATTTGCAAGTCCATCAAAGTGACGTCTGGAATGTAAGTTCGAAACTTCTCGATGCCTTCGCGTCCCGTACAAGCCTGCGCAACCAACTCCATATCGCGTTGACCTCCAACCAGAGCGGAGATACCGTCGCGAAGTAGGGGATGATCATCAACGACCAGAATGCGAATGATGGATGTGTCTGTGCCTGAGTGCGATGGCGGTAAGGGCATCTGTTCCATCAAGCACCAGGGCGTTCCTTGCTCTTCGATGTACTCGAACCTGCATGGCCGGGAGGGTCATAAGCAATTTTGGCCGGCAGCGTCAACTCGACTTCGGTACCGCGGCTAAGCTCACTCCAGACTTCCAGCCTTCCCCCAATCACTTTGGCGCGCTCACGGATGCCAGGCAGACCCCAGTGTCCTTCGCGACCGCGTTGCCCGAGGAAACCGGGATCCATACCGATTCCGTCGTCGCGAATGCGCAGTCGAAAGATTCGATGGTCATAACTGATGTCCAATTCTATATGGCTGGCACGGGCGTGGCGGAAAGCATTTGCCAAGGCTTCTTTCCCTATACCGTTCAAGTCGGCTCGCAGGGTCATCTGTAGCGGTCGTGGTTCGCCTTCGACCAGCACGCGGAACGCTACCGGCAATTCGCCGTTTCTCGTCGCGGCTTGCTCTGATGCTAATGCCCGAGCCTCTGAGGTTAGGCTTTCCACGATATCGCTGCCATACAGGCCAGACCCTCTCAACTCCTGGACCGCATCTCGCCCTTCCGTGATCGCCTGAGCAGCGCGATCAATGGCGACCTGCAGGGATCGGCGTGCATTGAGCGGCTCCTCAGGTAGCATGTTCTGAACTGCCTGAAAGCGAAGCATGAGTCCATGAAAACTCTGCAGCAAAGTGTCATGCAAGTCTCGGGCAATGCGCGTGCGCTCGTTTACGCGCTCCTCTAGACGTAGGTTGAATTGCCGCGCGATCTGGTTGAGCCGCAGCCTGTACAAGCCTGCTAGAAAAAGAGCGACTGCCAGGACTGCACTTCCACGAAACCAGGTAGTCTCATGAAGCTGTGGCTGCTGCGTTACTTTATATGCGATGCCCACCGGATCCCAAACGCCATCATTGTTACAGGCGCGTACGTGGAAGAAGTGACTGCCCGTCGGGATGTTAGTGTAGACGGCGGTCAACGAGCTATTCGAATCCAGCCAAACCGGATCTATTCCGTCCATGCGGTATTGAAATCTGACGTTCTGAGGTGACGGAAGAGAAATGGAATCGAAATGAACTTCGGTGTGGTGGGTACCGGGAGGCAGAACTAGCTCCCGGCCAGCAATTTGTTGAGTTCGGCCCACGGTTACCTCTGAGACGAAAATCCTGGACTTCTCGCTGACTGGATGCAATCGTTGTAAGTCCAACACGGCTAACCCCCGGACGGTCGCAACCCATAATCGCCCATCCGGGGTGAGCGCCATATTCGGAGTTCCGACGCTGCACTGTGTGGAGTTCATTCCGTCAGCGATACCGAAAGGAGTGTAATTGACGGGCAACTCTTTCTGGCGTTCCGCATCTTTCAACGCCGGCAGTCCGAACCGAAAAAGTCCATTGCCACCACTGAACCATAGGTTTTCCCCCGCAGGGATCAGATCAAACACGTCCAACTGATGATTTACTGCAACAAATTTGTTCCCGCTCCAACGATCAATACCGCGCGGTGCATCCATGACATATAGGTCGCCCGCCGGGCTCTCCGCAAAGTTGATGGCACGAGGATCCAGAATCTCGCCGTCGATTGCCACAGGGGCAAAGCGCTCTCCCACCATGCGATCGATGCCGCGGCTCGTGCCGGCCCAGATACGCCCGAGCCGGTCCTGATACACAGCAAGTGCGCGTGTGCTCGAGAGTCCGTCCTCGACAGTGTAGTTATGGAAGCTCTCGTTTATCATGTGGCTTATGCCTCCGTCTGTTGCAATCCACAATGAGCCATCTTTTGCGGTTTGAATACCTCGCACAACGTCGCCACTTAAGCCATCGCGTTTCGTAAATCGCGTAAAGTGGTTCTCCGCAAGGCGGAACAGACCACCTCCCCAAGTGCCGATCCACAGATTGTCGTTGTGATCTTCCGCTAACGACCAGACACAGGAGTTCAGAAGGCCGTCCTTTTCACTATAGGAACGGAATCGTTTATTCACATAAATGGATACGCCACCGCAATTAGTACCTACCCATAAGCTGCCATCGTGTCGCGACAGCACGGCCATCGGAATATTGCTGGGCAATCCGTCTCCGGTTGTAAATATGCGAACTGACCGGTCCTTAAAACGGATCAAGCCCTCTCCATTGGTGGCAGCCCAAAGATCACCATCGCGATCGCTATAGATATCGCGAACGGAACTCCGGACTAACGGCTCCGGTGTTTTGCTGGATATGCGGTACAGAGATCGTGCAAACTGTACCCATAGGGTGCCCTGATCGTCCTCATAGGCATGTTCCGCTCTTAACGCATTGTGTTCCTTCTTGCGAACGTGATCTGCATGCGGATCAACTGGGATCTGTTCGATTCTGTCGTGCTCGCGTCGGGCAAGGCCCGCGAGTGTGCAAAACCACCTTGCGCCGCGCCTGTCTTCAAAGACGTCGAAGATTTCGTCGTCGGCCACGCTCAACTGCCGAGCAAGTCCTTCATTCTTCGCAATACGTGTACCATCCCACTCAACGAACCGTTGCTGTGTGAGGACGAGAAGATGACCTTCTGCCGCCTTCTCGATACGATTGACAATTTCGCCTGGAAGGACAGATTCGAAGCGGCTATCTTTCAGCCGATAAAGACCCGCTGCCGTGCCGACCCACAGCGAACCATCCGGTGCAAAACGCAGGCAATTGATCTCATCGGCCGAACCTGCCGCCGGGTGATAAAAAACGATCGAAGAGCTGTCGAAGACGTCGAGAGCTGCGCGGGATATACGCGCCAAGCCAGCGCCAGTACCAACCCAAAGGGCGCCGTCCGGAGCCTCGACAAGGGCTCGTACACTGCCTGGTGTTTGGTGCGATGGGCGGAACTCAAATGGAATGAACTTCCTTCCGTTGAATTGGACTAAACCGGCATCAGTTCCCACCCACAAGAAACCGTTGCGCGTTTGAACGATTGCATTTACCACATTCGAGGGAAGCCCGTCTTCCACGGTGAAATCCGTCCGTATGTAATCGCTTGTGGGCGAGTTTGGATCCAGAGCCATAGCAGACGTGGCAATTACCGCAAGTAACGCACAGAGGCGGATCGTCGCAATGTCTGTCCGGAGGCAGCCGAGGATAGTCAATCTTGCTAGGTACAAGGTTACTGTAAGTGCATTCTGTGCAAGTTCCGCGCTTAGCGGACCGACCAACTCATCCGTCCCGGGTCAGCGTGCATTTCCTTAAGACCCCCTATCGAGTGAAGCGAAAAACCCTAAACAGTATTTTCATAATCGACCGGAAAGCGCAGGATGAGGTTGAGGCAAGCAAAGGCCTGAGTCGGAACGGATCCGACCACAAGCACACCGAGGCAAGTTGTCTCTATTACTTAAAACACCGAGGATTCTCTATGAACGAAGACGCCAATATTCTTTTAGTACACGGTGCGTGGGCAGATGGCTCATGCTGGAGCAAAGTTCTTCTCCTTCTGAAAAAACGCGGGTACAACGCAACGGCCGCACAGATCCCTCTCACCTCGCTCGAAGATGACATTGCGGTTACTCAGCGATTGTTGTCCGTGCAGAAGGGGCCCACCGTTCTGGTCGGGCACTCCTACGGAGGTGCTGTTATAACGGGTGCCGCAAATGCTCAACCGCAGGTGAAAGCTCTGGTCTACATCACGGCTTTCGGCCTGGACGAAGGAGAGAGCCTAGCTTCACTCAGCAAGCAAGGGCCACCTTCCGCCGGCTCAACAGCCATCGAAGCAGACGACCAGGGCTATTTATGGATCAATCGCGAGAAATTCCATCGCTCGTTCGCAGCCGACGCTACCAGCGATGAAGCATACGTTATGGCGGCTGTACAGAAACCCCTCAATTTGGCCGGTTTCGGCGGTGCGGAAGGCAAACCGGCTTGGAAGACAATTCCTTCCTGGTATCTGGTTTGTACGGACGACCAGATGATACCTCCTCCAGCACAGCAATTTATGGCTAAGAGAATGAATGCCACAGTACGATCTGTGTGCTCGAGTCACGCACCTTTTATGTCTCAGCCGCAAGCGGTAGTCGACGCCATCGCTCTTGCAGTCGAGTCGTTGGTTGCGGTACCCGAGTTGGTCGCCAAGTAACGGTTGCACCAATGAGCACAAAGCCTCGTGTGTTGGTGATGGGAGCGACAGGACAAGTTGGGGGTATTGTCGCCGCCCTACTCTCGCAAAATGACACCCTGGAGACCGTAGCCGGTGTCCGTAATCTCTCCAAAGCCAGACAACTCGGCATTCCGCTTGTGTACCTGGACCTCGACAGGTTTGAAACTTTCGCGCCTGCTTTCGAAGGCATCGACCGAATCTTCATGGCGACTGGCTACACGGTGGACATGTTGCGGCAGAGTAAAGACCTTGTGAACGCGGCCAAGAAGGCAGGAGTAACCCAGATCGTTCACCTGGGTGCCTGCGGCGATGACGATACGCATGTTGCCCACTATGGCTGGCATCAGTTCGTTGAGCGCTACATCGAAGGTTCGGGCATGACCTTCACCCATTTACGCCCGGAGATCTTTATGCAGAATCTTCTTGGGTATGGTGGCGAAAGTTATGTCAAGCAAGGCATCATCCGGCATTATGTGGGGGGTGCACGGCTCAGTTGGGTGGACTGCGACGACGTTGCGGCTGTCGCTGCGGTCTGCTTAGCTGATCCGGAACGTCATGCGGGTCAAACGTATCGGCTTGGCTACGAGGCAAAGAGCTTCCATCAGGTTGCGGAGACGTTCACCGAGATATTAGGGCAGCCCTTCTCTTATGAGCCGCGGCCTCCCTCCGAGTTTCTCGCGAACGTTCTTGCGGCAGGCGCAGAACCTGCCTATATGAAATGCGTCTTCGAGAGCTACTCCGATCTGACCGATGGCAGGGATATCGGAGCTGATGAAATATTCGATAACTTTGCACACCTAACAGGTGGCCACCCGAGAACCATCGCGGACTTCGCTTTCAAAAATGCGGAACGCTTCCGCTACGAGTCGCATGCCACCGCCGGATCATTCCCAATCGAAAGCCGCGCTCGGATGGGAGCACAATCGTGACTCGAAGCAATGCAGAAGAGAACAAGCGGCTAGTCCTGAAAGCCTTCGACACGCTATTCAATAGGCGCGACTACGACGCCGCAGGACGGTTTTGGTCTGCCAATTACATACAGCACAGTGCTCACATCCCGGCGGGAAGGGACGGCCTGTTTGATCTGACAAGGGCACTTCCGAGCACGCTGCTACACGAGCCAGGGATCGTTGTAGCGGAAGGCGACTTTGTCATTCTGCACGGACGTTTTTCGGGTCATGGGTTGCCTCGGAGTTGGGTCGTCGCCGACATCGTACCTGTCCAGAATGGCCTGCCAACGGAACATTGGGACGTCATTCAGGACGAAGCAACAGGAGCGGAGTCGAAGAGCGGCCTTCCTATGTTTGGCTCCACGTTTGCCTTGGAGGAAAAGCAAACTGAGCGCAACGGAGCCGGCCGCCAACGCAATCCAATCCTTACCGCGCGCGACGGATGCGAATGATCTGCCTGTCGTCCATCCGGCGATCGGCCACAGCGGCGACTCTGGGCATGTCCGCGACATTCATCAGCAATTCAAAGGGAGAAACGTTATGCACTTGACGGGGAATACCGTTTTTGTTACGGGGGGAGGCTCCGGCATCGGCAGGGCTCTAGCCGAGCAACTCCATCAGCGAGGGAACAAGGTAATTGTCGGAGGACGCCGCAAGGAACATCTCGCCAGAACCATCGAATCAAATCCCGGAATGGAGTCTCTGGAGATTGACGTTACAAGTCGCCAGAGCGTAGCCGATGCTACCCAATACCTGATCGCGAACCACCCGACGTTGAATGTTCTTATCAACAACGCCGGCATTATGCAGATTGACGATGCCGCCACCGTGATCAATGAAGACCTGCTGGTCTCCACAGTTGAGACAAATCTTGTCGGCACGATCCGGCTTACAGGCTCGCTCATCGAACACTTGAAGACGAGACCGTCGGCCACGGTCATGATTGTGTCTTCCGTTCTCGGCTTTACGCCGATGGCAATGACTTCGGTCTACTGTTCAACAAAGGCAGCGTTGCACTCATACGCACAGTCACTCCGGTTCAAGCTAAGGAACACCCCGGTAAGTGTGCTCGAGATAATTCCACCTTGGGTTCGAACTGAATTGCTGAATAGCAGCGAAGAACCACGGGCGATGCCCCTCGCAGAATTCATTGAAGGCACGATGGCGGCCTTGGAGACGGATTCGGACGAAATCATGGTGCCTCAAGCGGCCTATCTGCGAAGTCAGGCGGGAATCAACGAAGCCGAATTTGTAAGGACATTCAACGAAGAGCTAGAGCCAGCGCCGGCTTTGGTTTGATTCGAGTTCGTCAATCAGACAAGCGCGCACAAGGGGAACAGCAATGAATGAACTTTTGCAGACTGCAGTCAACGCACACGGCGGGCTGGAACGTTGGAACGAGACAAGAACAATCCAGGTCGCTGCTTCTATTACTGGAGCAATCTGGTTCGTCAAGAGCCAGGGCGACTACCTCAAAAATATCGTCATGACGGTAGACACAAGAAATGAGAGGATGATCACCGACTTTCCGGGACAAGACAAGCGTTTAATCTTTCAGCCTTCCAGGCTCGTGATGGAGCATGTCGATGGAACTGGCATTCAGACTCGCGAAGACCCGGAACAATCGTTCGAAGGGCAAGAGCGGGACACCCCCTGGGACGACTTGCACGTCGCCTATTTTCAAGGGGAAGCGCTCTGGACCTACCTGACAACTCCCTTCCTGTACACCTACCAAGGTTTCGTCACGGAAGAGATCTCGCCCGTTGAAGTAGACGGCGAAAGTTGGCGTCGATTGAAGGTCACATTCCCGGATTACATCAAGAGCCACACTCGCGAACAGATTTCCTGCTTCGGTCCTGATGGCCTCTTGCGTCGACATGACTACACCGTCGACATCCTGGGCGGCGCTACCGGCCTCAACTACGCTTCCCGGTATCGAACCGTGAATGGCATCGTATTCCCCACGAAGCGGCGCATTTTCGCGTATGAGGGCAATTACAAGCTCGTGCCGGAACCGTTACTCGTCTCCATTGACATGGCCGAGATTAAGACAAACTAGGTCTCACCACCAAGGCCGACCTCGGCCTAGCCCTACCGAAAGAAGGTTCCCATGTCCTTACCGTCCTTGTTCAAACCCTTGAGAATCGGCAAGCTCGAGTGTCCGAATCGCATTGTCATGGCTCCGTTGACTCGCATGCGTGCCGGTGACCGCCATGTTCCAACCGCGTTGAACATGGAGTATTATGCTCAGCGCGCATCAGCGGGCTTGATTATCACCGAGGGTACCGCCATCAGCCCCGAAGCACAGGGCTATCCACAAGCTCCCGGAATCTACACGCAGGAACAGATCGCGGGCTGGCGGCAAGTCACCGACGCTGTCCACTTTCGAGGTGGTCGCATCGTCATGCAGCTTCAGCACAGCGGGCGCAATTCGCATTCGTCCTTTATGCCGGACGGCGGCCCTCCGTTCGCCCCAAGTGCAGTGCCATCAAACCTCCCCGGTTTTGCTGCCGACTTCCGTCAGGTTCCCATTGAAGCCCCGCGCGCCTTGACCACAGAGCAGGTTAAGTCAATCATCGAAGACTTTCGTCGAGCATCTATTAACGCACAGGAAGCCGGCTTTGACGGGGTAGAGATTCAAGCCGCAAACAGTCACTTAATCGATCAGTTCCTTGAAAGCGGGACGAACTTGCGAACAGATGAGTACGGCGGTTCTCTGGAGGGTCGCCTTCGCTTCCTGCTCGAGGTCGTTGATCAAGTGTGCGCCGCGAATCCAAAGCTTGCTATCGGCGTCCGGCTCTCGCCCTTCGGACGGTATGGCGGCATCTATGACAGCCGGCCTCTGGAATTGTTCTCTTCCGCTGTTGGAGCCCTCAGCCGCCGCAGAATCACGTACCTTCATCTGATCGAAGGGCGCGCCTCAGAGATTGGCCTTGATGAGCGTCTCAATGAAAACGCTTTAAATAATGCTCAGCTGTTTCGCTCCAGGTTTGACGGACCGCTCATTACCGCTGGTGCGTTCACTCCACAGACGGGGGCCATGGCAGTTGAACAACGCCACTCGGACGCCGTTGCGTTTGGCCGCATGTTCATCGCCAACCCAGACCTCGTGGCTCGCATCCGCCGCGGACTCCCATTGAACGCCTACGATCGGTCGACCTTCTATGGCGGCGGAGAACACGGGTATACCGACTATCCGGTCTTCGACAGCTTTCCACAAGAAAGATCTGTGGCCGTATGAATGACCTGGAACTTAGACCGGCAAAACGATTGTTCACTGGCGTCTGGCGACTTGAGAGCTACACGGCGGTCTCCGACCGCCGATCTTGCCAACCGCAGGTTGATGCAAAGGCCAGCGGCATTCTAATCTACACGGAGGACGGTTGGGTGTCGGCGCAACTTACGATCCCGGCTCGCCAGTTGCCTAATGCGGAAATTGATCCCGCGCCTTCCAACCAATCGGAAAATTCAGCCAGTAGCTACTTGGCCTATTGTGGCCGCTACCATTTGGACCTCGATCGTAGCGAGGTGATTCATGTTCCCGAAGTCGCTTCTGTGATGCACTTGGTAAACCAGCCTCAACGACGTCGGTTTGTCTTCGTCGCTTCAGACACGCTTGAACTGACAGCTGAACGTGTATCGATGGATTCAGTTGTGACTGCCCACCTGACCTGGCGTCGCTCTAGTCAGTCTTCTCTCGAGAATGGAGCAGTTGATGACTGAGAGTGAAGCCGTTGCCGTACACAAAAACGTCTTCTACAAAGCCCTCCTGACCCAGGACTATACCGCGTTCGCAAAGCTCTATCTCGACGATTATGTTTTGGTGCGTACGAACGGGTCGGTGTTGAGCAAGCAGCAGGTCCTCGAGAACCTCAGAGAAACAGGCCTGCAGTTTACCGCCATCGATCTCATCGCCGAGAAGGTACGCATATACGGCACCACGGCAATCATAACCGGTGAAAGCCGAACGGAGTTTGTTCGAGGCGGCTAAGTGTGTACCGATGTATTTTTCATGACGGCCATTTATATTCAGACTCCAGGTGGCAAGCAGCTAGCTCACTTCCAAAGCACACCACGAGCCGCCTCTTCTGGATGTTGAGGGGTTAGCAGTTGTTATAGCGAATCACTCCACCTAACGAAAGCTCCTGCCCTGTCCGGAAGGGTAGAGCTATCTTTGAGATTTCAAATTGTCCCGCCGCCTGTAGACCGCCGGTGACGCGTAGCGTTTGCAAACTTGTCGGCGCCAGAGTTCCGGACTCTCCTTCCGGACCAGGCAGGAGAAAATGGGCGTCAATACTTCTACTGTCATCACGTGCGACTTTCGGGTTTTCTGTTTTGGTGATGCCAAGGCCGACAACGGGTTTGTGGCATTGCCTTCGACCAGGAGCAACGCCTATGCTGAACTGTGCTGGAGCGCCCTATGCTTGTCTTGGCCACAACTTCGATACCAGAAGCTGTCCTTCCGCCACGCGTTCTCTATCGCGAGGAGATGTACGGCCAGATCGTGCACGACTCGATTCACCGGCGAGAGGGCTGGACAGTGACCTACATGTTGAATGTTGACGGGGTCACCACCGATTTCGGGGCGGTTTTCGTTCGTTATTGGGTTCTGGCGGTTCCGAAATCTCCGACTGGCGCGTTTTCCCTTCGAAGTCGTTTAGCGTAAAGGCTTTGATCACTCCACGCTTTTCGAGATATATCAGGTTGAGCGTAGACAATTACAAGCGACGCGATAGCTTACGATTATTCGTGTGCGACGCGGCGAGTACGGCTATGACGCTCCTTACGCCCTGGTAATCTTTGCCTTATCGTCCGTGGGCGCTGGAATAGGCGCGATCCTATTTTGGCGGCAGAAGCAGATTCGCCCTGCCGTGCAGATGGCGCTCTACTTCGTATTCTTTCTCGCGAATACCAGCAGTTTTCTATATACGACTAGGCGAGGCAAGTTTCTCGAGTGGGAACAACTTCTGGATGATCTTCATCTCTGTGGTGACGAAGCGGTGCTTGACATGGGGTGCGGCCGAGGCGCAGTTCTGACGGCGGTCGCCCGCAGGTTAACAACGGGCCGAGCGACAGGCATTGATATTTGGAGCACAAAGGATCAGTCGGGCAATGCTCGGAACGTCACTCTGCTTAATGCGTCTCTTGAAAGTGTGGGCGATCGAGTACAGATCGAGACTGGGGATATCCGCACGCTTCCATATTCGGATGAGACCTTCGACCTAGTCGTTTCGAGTCTGGCTATCCACAACATCCGATCAAATGCCGATCGCAAACGTGCAATCGGCGAAGGCTTTCGTGTCCTTAAACCCGGAGGGCGGATGGTAATCGCGGACATCCGTGCTACCAAGATCTATGAAGAGGCTCTACGGTCTCTCGGCGCGTCGAATGTGGCACGCCGCCAGCTGGGATGGAGATTCTGGTGGGGCAACCCATTCGCCAGTACCACTCTCCTCAGTGCTTCAAAACCGGTCGCCTAAAAACTGCCGGATCGATTACGTCTAGACTGAATCCTTAGCTGTCGCTAGGTTAAACGCGCAGGTACAGCGATCGCCGAGGAGGTCGTAATGCCGTGGGCCAGCAGCATCCCGCACGTGGAGCACAGACGTGTGCTGAGACGATAGTGGGGTGACTGATAAAAGTGACGTTCGAGCCAGAGTGTACGACCTTCTCAAGAGCTTCTCGACGGCGATGTTTGTGACGGTGGGACCGAGTGGTCGGCCAGAGGCAGGACCGATGCACGTAGCGAGGGCGGAAGACGAAGCAGCAGATGTCTGGTTCTTCTTGGATAAGGGCGCAACCCTAGTTGAAGAGATAAAGGCCGAGGCGACAGTACTGCTGGCTTTCCAGAACGAGAACTCCGCCTAGCTCTCGCTCCGGTGAAAAGCCCGTCTTATTGAGGATCCCAAGCGAATTAATTAACTGTGGAAGGAATCTTATCGCGTCTGGTTTCCGCGCGGCGCGGAGGATTTAAATATCGCGCTTGTGGCCGTCGATCCGATCGATGCCGAATATTGGGATAACCGCGGAACAAACAAGCTGGAATAAATGTTCGAATCCGCCAAGGCATACATCAAGGGCGAGAAGCCGGACGTGGGTGATATCGATCAACATGCCAAGACGAACCTTCGACTTTCTGATAGCCACTAGGGTTTCGCACCGGACATAGGCGCGTAAGGCTGAAACGAGCCCTTGCCGACGTCCTGCATGCAGGACGTATACTCGACGGCAACTATTCTTCGCCTGATTGAATATCAATTAGGCTGCGGCATTATCGACGTTGGCCGTCCGGATCTCCGGGATAGAAGCGGGCAAAGTCATGGGGTTGTTGCGCTCATCGTAACAGGACCACGCGGCTCGGCACCTGGGAACGCTCGTGATCAACGAGCACGTATCTATGGATCGTCTCCGAAGTGTCGGCGGTGTGGAGATGGAAGGCTGCGCGTCTACGGCAGATTGAAAATTGAAAGGGATAGATCTGCCCTTCCGGACAAGGGCGGATGTGCCGCCGTTTTCCGGTTAGTTGCTCAGTACAGTTTTCCGAACTGGATCACAGGGTTAGGCGACAAGGGAATCTAGTCCTCGGAAGCTTAATACGTAAGTTGTCCCTATTCGCTACGGCTGCCCAGCCCGAGCGTTGTGCTAGGCGGCAGGTTTAATCCCATCGCAAGTACTGTTGCGCGGTAATCAGGTACATCTATGGACATTGCAAAGGAGCCTTGTTAATCTCCTATGTAATGGGCAAAGGAAGAGCCGTCGACGTCAAGAGATCGGAGGTCCTGCAAGGCACGCTCGACCTCATGATTTTAAAAACCCTGCACGCTTTGGGACCCCTCCATGGCTTCGGGATCGCGCGCCGTATCGAGCAAGTGAGCGAAGACGTACTGCAGCTCAATGAAGGTACGGTGTATACCTCTTTGCTGCGGCTCCAACAACAAGGCTGGATCGATTCCGATTGGGGCACGTCCGAAAACAATCGCAAAGCCCGGTTTTACTCGATAACGAGAAGCGGCATGAAGCAGCTGGCGCGCGAAACCGAAAATTGGAATCGCATCTCGGGCGTGATTGGTCGCGTATTAAGTCTCGAAGGTCAGAAATAACGTGATCAAACCGATAGGCATTCTGGTCGCTAAACTGAAGCACCTGTTCGGTAGAGAAACTCCGGACTTCGAATTTGCTCATGAGATGCACGAACACTTGCGTCTGCTGACAGAACGATTCATTCGTGCTGGCATGACGCCCAGCGATGCCGATTCCGCGGCACGTTGCCAATTTGGCAACACGACTCTCTTGCGCGAAGAGCGCAAGACGATGCAAACTATTCCCTCACTTGAGTCGCTCTGGCGCGACGTGCGATACGGAGCCCGGCAATTCCGCTTGAATCCGTTGTTCATTATAATTGCAGTCCTGTCGCTTGCACTTGGCATTGGAGCGAATACGGCAGTTTTCACATTGCTGGACCAGCTTGTGCTTCGATTGCTTCCGGTGCACGATCCCGAGCGGTTGGTCATGATCTGGTCAACCGGTCCACACTTCGGCGGTAACGCTGGCGCACATACGGCTTCTTATCCGATGTACTGGGATTTCCAGCGAAACGCCAAAGCTTTCGATTTTGTGTTCTGCCGATTTGAGACTTCGGCGTCTATTACCGTCGACGGCGGCACGGAACGAATCAATGCGGAGTTGATATCGGGCAATTACTTTCAAGCTCTCGGCATCCGCCCGGCGTTAGGCCGGGTGTTCGCACCGGAGGTCGACGACCGGATCTACAAAGGGCAGCCCTCCGTTGTGCTGAGCTACCAATACTGGATGCGTCGTTTCGCCGGCGATCCGACGGTCGTGGGCAGGAAGATTCTGGTCAATGATTACCCGATGGAAATCGTGGGCGTGTCAGCGGCAGGCTTTGTAGGAATAGACCCGGCCAGTTCGCCGGACATCCGTGTTCCGATTCTGATGACGCCGGTGATGACTCCCGGGCAAGATGACCTGGGAAACCAGCGCAGCCAGTGGGTGCAGATCTTCGCCCGCCTGAAGCGAGGGTACACAGTTGAATCAGCCCGTGCCTCGCTGCAACCGTTGCTTCACCAGATCCTGCGGGAAGAAGCGGAACAACCAGCCATCAGCAGGCGTTCCCAGCACGATCGCAAGCAGTTTCTGAGCCGCACAGCATTGATTGAGACCGCTGCAAGCGGCTACTCGGGTCTACGCCAGCAATATTCGACGGCACTCACGGTTCTGATGTGCATGGCGGGTCTGATCCTTGCCGTCGCGTGCTCGAATGTGGCGAGCCTGCTGATCGCGCGGGCCATGGCGCGACAGAAAGAAACGGCGGTGCGTCTGGCAATAGGCGCGGGACGCAGGACGCTGATCAGGCAACTGCTGGTGGAAAGCATTTTGTTGTCCCTGGCAGGGGCAGTGCTCGGGCTCGGGCTATCGGTAGCGGCTACGGGCGGGCTACTGCATATGCTGCCGGCGAATGGCGCAACCCTCATGCTGCACGCGGAGCCGGATGGGCGAATCTTGCTGTTTAGTGTTGGCGTGGCTTTCGCGACTGCCTTGTTGTTCGGAGTGGCTCCTGCGCTGCACGCGACGAAGTTGGACCTAGTATCCACACTGAAAGACATGGCCGGCGCAGTGACAGGAGGTGGTGGCTCGGCAAGATTCCGAAAAGCGCTTGTCGTCGCACAGCTTGCGCTGTCTTTCGTGCTGCTGATGGGGGCGGGACTATTTACCAGGACACTCATCAATCTGAAAGACACTCATACGGGTTTTGAGAGAGCCCAAAATCTAGTTTCATTTCAGATAGACCCGGCGAAGAACGGCTACTCGTCCGCGCGGACTCGTGACTTCTACACCGATGCCCTGCGCAACATTCGGGCGCTACCAGGTGTGACGTCCGTCGCGTACGCGATGTGGCCGCTACTGAATGGACGTGAGTGGGACTTGACCGTCGTCGTGGAGGGCCATCAAGCGGAACAAGGAGAAGACATGCAGGTGTACTACAATCTCACCTCTTCGGGATATTGGAACGCCATGGGAATACCGTTACTCGAGGGCCGGGATTTCGATGAGCGAGATCGGGTGGACAGTGCAGACGATCCGCAACCGTGGAACGTGGCTATCGTCAATCGCGAGTTTGCGAAACACTTCTTTGGCGAGCAAGATCCGATCGGCCGGCGCATTGGCTGTTGTCACGGCCCCGGTACGAAGCCCTCGATTCGAATTGTGGGGGTGGTGGAGAATTCGCTTTTCGCCGGTCCGCGCGCGGGCGTGCGCCGGCAGGCGTTTCTGCCTTACCTGGAATCGGCGACATCGGCGGCCGTGACTTTTTACGTCCGCAGCACCAAACCAGCCGCGGCCCTGTTCACGACGCTTCGGCGGGTTGTGGCGAAGCTCGACAGCTCAGTCCCCGTGTATGACTTGAAGACGCTGGAGGAACAGCTGGATGAAACGCTAAGCACCGAACGGCTGATCGCCTTTCTGTCGACGGTGTTTGGTTTGCTTGCTACGGTGCTGGCTGCGCTTGGGCTTTATGGCGTGATGGCGTTCCTCGTTACGCAGCGGGCCGGAGAGATCGGCTTGCGAATGGCGTTGGGCGCGCCGAGGGCGGGCGTGTTATGGCTGGTCCTGCGGGAGATGCTGATCCTCTTGGGAGGAGGCCTCATCGTCGGCGTCCCCAGCGCATACATCTTAAGCCGGTACGTTTCTTCGCAGTTGTTCGGCGTAACGCCGACAGACGTCTGGACCGGCCTTGCCGCCTTTGCATTAGTGGGGCTGATGGCCTTGGCTTCGGGCCTTCTCCCGGCACGGCGGGCGAGCGCCATCGATCCGATGACGGCTCTACGTTACGAAAGAGTTGGTAGCGGCTGGCGTGAGAGTCTCTGCGCGATTTCTATGACTTATCGGAAGATTACCGAATCCGAGTGAAATTCTCAGATCGGTCCAGAATGACGAAGCAACCCTGAAAGCTGACCGCTTGAAAAGCAGCTCCTATTCAAATAGATCCTCCCTGGCGGCTACGTGTCTAGTTCCGTTTTGCTCCCGGCCTGCGACGACCTTCTATACGTATACTCCTGGAATGGGCCGTTTCGTTATGGAGCATCTACCTCGGGTGACAGCAACTTACGACGTCAATCCGGTCAATTGGGATCAGGCTAAGCTATGGCTTGAACAAAGCAGCGTGATCTCTGCTGTGCGCACAACGGAGATGATTACAGCTATCAAGGCCGGTATGGATTTTGAGCTAACTCCGTCACCATCAACGGTCGCCATTCATCCCGGTGATGAGGCCCTTCTGATTACCCTCTCATTCGGTGTCCTTCTGGCCTGGGCCGAACAAGATATTGCGCCCCTTCCAGAGGATTGGCGATGCATGCTGCTGAAACTCCAGGCCCGATCGGAGTTGCGACCCTCAAATGCTTTGGCCGCTGCTATCGGCGAGGAGGTTACGAGCGAATCGGTTGGGGAATCCCTTTGAATGGCAAGCTAGCCGGCATGACGCGCTAAACCTCATAAGCAATCCGGTGAAGCCCTGTTTACTTCGGAAGAACCCGTAACCGGCAAGGATGGTCTACCCTGCGCGATCAAGCGAGATCAGCGAGCTGCTGATCTTTGTCCCCGGAGAGGGTGAAAAGATGTCTTCTCGAAGTTCGCAGGCGGTGTTGTGGTTCGTTCTGTGGATCTCTTTCACGATTGCAACGAGAAAGTTTCATCCGACTATCGTCATTGCGGCAAGTGCAACAGGATGTCTGGAATTGGCCTCCGCGTCAGCCGTTTACTGGAATGAGTTGCTGCTTGTGCCAAAACTGCTCGTGGTGAGGCGGTTTTTCTCGTACGCCTGCAGGACTATTTCTGTCTGTTGCGTTTATCACAATCGCAGTTGTCGTTCTCATTCAGCTTCCGTATGACATTCTGTGGAGGCCCGATGTAAGGCGTTTTTGGGTTTTGGACCAATGTTGAATCTGACTTCACTTGGGTTGCAGTTCACGTCGTGCTCGCCGCTTGCCTTCGTAGAGTTTGGAAACGCTGGGCAGCGCTGAGCGAGCTAAAGGGGCAACACAATCAATGATGTCCGCTACGCTCGTGTCGGATTAGATCGGCAAAACGTTAGTACTGTTTGGTAATCCTTCGCGCCTTAATGTTGGGCCCTTCCTCTAAACTTGGCGACTACCAATAGATCTATCGACTGCATATCCGTTTGGATGATCCTCACAGCCGATTGGGCTTTGACTTCCGAAGCTGCGGAGCTCGAGGTTCTAAACGGACAGCAATTAATCGCGTTATCCTAAGGACTTTTATGGCCACCCCCCACCCGACGACAGGCTACTCGAATTTCTCGCGCCTATAGAAACGAAATTGGGTACTTGCATTACGAACTCGCGAACAGAAATGCGAAGCCATAAACATTTTGAGGCAGGGTCATAGTGCCGTAACTTTGGGGTCGTTCATCTATCAGGGGCTAATCACGACTTTCGAAGCGCCGCAGTTCATCAAGGAACGACATGAACATTAGGGAGACCAGGATGTGAGCAGCTCTGGTTTTATCACCCTGCTCATCGTATTGGTCTGTCTCGTTTTCGGCTTCTTCCGTCTCTACTTTCCCAGTCGCATCGGTGCCATGGCCGGGATTATCGTTTCTTCCGGCCAGAAACGCGACGATCTCTGTTGTACACCCCAAAGAGCTACGACCCCTTATTACCCAGCAAACCTCGATGTCGTTTGCTAGCGCCGCAATGGCCATCAGCAATGGATTTCGGTGGCAGACGAGAACGGGTTCCTCGTCGTCTATTCCGAAGCCGGAGTCCCAATCCTGGGAAATGGCGGGCAGCGAAACGCTGTCGCGAATGCCCGATGTCCTTTTCACCGCGGAGCTGATCGACAAGCCGGGGGCGTCGTACAACATCGATAGGACGCGGAGCTACGCCAAGGGGATGTCAAATGGAGGAAAAACATTCTATGCTGTTTGTGGTTGTCCACCGATTGGCAGTGGTCTGCCGACCTGGCCTATCAGGTAGTCCTGACCGAAGCAGAGGTGCACGTTTGATCAGGGCGAGATCCACTCATGCGAACGTTCCAGCGGTCAAGGGTTGAATCGTAGCTTGAAGAGTTCCTCAAGCTTTTTGACGCCTCCTGGAGAGCCGCTTTACGCGACATCGTGGCTTTTCTGATTTAGAAGTTTCTACGATTTGGGCGAATGCTGGTTACGTAGACCGGCAAAAAGTGCTGAAGCGTTCCTCATGCTATCTGCAGTCGCAGCCGCCCGAACTCGGCCTTATATGTAAGCGTTCTGACCTCCTCGTTGCATTAAGCCGAGGCGTCCTGAGGCAAATCAAAGTCTTCTCGTTGAGCTCATCGGGGGATCAAATCAGATCGAATTCAGAAGCGACTTTAGCGCTGCCGTCGCGTGTAAGCGTGCGTTACGAGAACATTATCGTCAATGGCCGCACTCGGCTGTTCCTGTTGGTCCACGATCTCGGTGGCGAGCGGCCCCGAAGATGTCAACTGCGTCCTCGTAATTACGAAATCTTCTGTGACAGTCGCTGTACCGCCACTTGCCAGGAAAATAGTGAGTAACATCTTGCCGGTACCGTCATTATCAACGGAATAGGTTCCCTTAAAAACGAGGTGACTGGTTTGCCTTGTTCCGTTGGGCCCGGGCTGATTCACCTTTGCCGAGCCAGTTAGGTTTCCAAAGCCGTCGAAGTTTTGGACCCCTAGCGCTCGCGCTACATTGGCACCGTAAGTAGCGACCACCGCATATTCTCCGTGGATGCTATCAAGATTGTATTTGGTAATACTGTGATCACTGTTTTCCTGAGCAACGGCCGGTGTTCGACATTTAACGAGTAAAGTAAGGACGACTAAGATGATAGGGCGAAGAAATCTGGCTCGGTTTGACATAGGCTCAATCTTAGCGTTTTGCTGGATAACCAGGGATGCAAGATGCGCGCGCACGGTGCCGGTTCCGCTCTGAGTGGAGCAGATGCTTAACCACTGGATGCCGGAAGCCCCTCAGGAAGGGCCGTTATTCCGGACGCGGCGCAAGGCCGGCGGGCTCACGGCTAGGGTTCAGCCGATGAGCAAAGATTGGTGTATACGCTTGTGCTGTAGAGCAGCGCTGCCATCGACCGTCCCACCTCAACCTCGCTGCCAGCCAAGGTGCGCGAGGAGCTTGGAGAATGGCTCTTGCGGTCTACCGATGCTCAACGTCACGTGAATCTTCGGGTAAAGCTGACAATCTGAGTGTCAATCCCTGGTCGCCTGTAACGGCCAATCTCTAACAACCACTACGGTTGTCAGGCGATTTGTGAAAGCAGCTCTCTTATGTGCACTCTGAAGAGTGCACTCCATGCCGCTGCGAACAGAAATCACGCGCCATACGACCCAAAGGCTCGTCGGTTAACCTTCCGGGCGGAACTCAGTCCGACCCAAGCATCTCTCGGGTCACAACATCGACCATGATTACTGCTTCGAACTCCCTGCTAAGGGAGCGGAACGCTCAATCAGTGTTGCGGTGATCGACTTCACACCATACGCCGTCACGAGCTATCCCGCGTACGAACCGTCGTCTACTGACGGCTGAAAACTCCGCTGCTTACGCCACATCCAATACAGACTCACGGCAAGCTTGCGGGCCATCGCTACTTTTGCGATCCGTCGCCCACGGCGCATCGCCAGATGTAAAAACTTGCTGCGCCATTCTGGGTTGAAGCGTGCAGCTGCTTGCGCTGCCTCTACCAATAAGAATCGAAGCAGAGAGCTGCCTTGCTTGCTGATTTGACCCAGTCGTCGATGAACGCCACTGGAAGCTTCTTCCGGAATCAATCCGACAAAACTGCCGATCTGCTTCCTACATCGGAAACGTTCCGGGTATCCAATGATGAGCCACAAAAGCAAGGGCCGTGATCGGCCCGACTCCGGGATGGTTCATCAGAAGCCGAACCTCCGGTCGCTTCTCCGCCCCCTGCTGAATTGCTGCATTGAGCTCTTCTATGCTTCCGTTCATTTGACCTAGCATATATGCGCTCGACGATTAGACCTAAGATGCGTAACGTATTCTTCGATCAGAACAAGAACGTTACGAACGTGGCCACAACGTCTGGTGCTGCAGCTATCGCTGGTGGTGGAATCATAGTCGCTGCTAGCGGTGTGACAGCCGCTACTTTGGAAGGTGCCAGCATAGCGGCCACGGTCGTTTTCACAGGAGGTTTATCTCTGGCCATCGCAGGCATTGTGTTTGCATGTCTCGCCATGTATCAATACTTCCAGAATGTCCGAGCCGGTGGTCCCGGCCCTGCGGTTGATAAGATAAACGATTCGTATTTAATAAACGATAATTAAAAGAAGGTATATTACGGAACATGTAACAACTAATAGACTGACGTTTATCAAGATAATCTTCTACTTCGGCATGTTTGCCATTGGAATTGGCTGCTTGGTGATACTGAGCGCGCTGATCATGTTTCTACGCTATCCAACACAGCACCAGGGGTATGTAGTTTTTGCCCTGTCTTCGTGTCTAATGTCGTTCGTAGTAGCGCTCTGGCGATGCCTGTTCCCGCACAGCCTAGATCGGCGAATACCTAGCTCAACAACGTAAGCATACGCAGTAAAGCCGCCCTTTAGTCACTTTTGGAGGTTACACGAGCGCGGCTTCGGGGCAGAGTCGATACTGCACTCTGACCCCTGAATTAGTTTACACAGTAGAAACCCCCTGGCGTGAACAGCACCAGGGGGTTTTATTTTGGTTGGAGCCGAGGGCGAGATTCGAACTCGCGACCCCCGCATTACGAGTGCGGTGCTCTGGCCAACTGAGCTACCCCGGCTGATTCGGGCGAATCATGCACCAGTATGACGCGAAGGCCCAAAGATTGTCACAAACGATGTGACATTGTGACAATCGAAGCCTGTAAGTTGTTGAGAACAAGGGATGTCATCTAGGTAGAGCAACCGCTTACGAATCAGAATCAGCCTCCAAGCTATGCGAAGGGGCGCGCGTAAAGTGTTGAAAATACTAGAGCCGACCTGCCCCGGCGAGCAAGACCTTCGCATAGCGTAACGGCAAAGTTGATACAAAGTTGATACAGCTTCATATAGTCGGATTGCGCGGCTGGCACCAGAAAGGTTCCCCGTTGTTTGCGCCATACCGCCAGGGAGTATGATGTTCACCTATGCGCGCCCTGCTCCTGATCCAGGACCAGCCTCCCTCGTGCTGTCACGACGGCGAGACACGAGCAGGTCGCCCGCCGACCTGGCTGGTCGTAACAGTGATCCTGGCACTGGTCGTGGTCATCGTCAGCGGAGCACTAATCCGAGCTTTCTGGCGCAAGCGGTCGGCGCCAGCTGGGAAGGTCTAATCATGACCTCATCCGAAATGATCGACTGGTTGAACGAGCACATGGTCGAGGTCCTGCGTTACCCGGAAATCCGGGCGCTCGAGGCCGAGGGATTCGTGCCGATCAAATCCGACGTAGCGGTCCGCCTGGGACCGGTATGCGGCAGAACAGGCTGCCAAAGTTGATACAGTCAATGATACAGTCGGTGAAACTTCGGGAACAGCCAAACCAGCTAAGGTACTAATTCTTCAGTGACTTACATTGGAGCCACCCATCAGAATCGAACTGATGGCCTGCTGATTACGAATCAGCCGCTCTACCAACTGAGCTAGGGTGGCCCGAACCTTGAGTGTAACTCAGTGGATCGTGCCCTCTGCGTCGTCCCCGCTATGCTTGGAGAGGGAGCGATCGCTCCCTCAATCACTTGCCCGAACTGCCTGAAGTTGAAACCGTTGTACGCTCGATTGCCGGGCACCTTGTCGGGCAAACGATCCGATCCGTCTCGTTATCCTCTCATCGAGTGACGCGCGGAGACCGTATTGCGACGGCCCAATCGCTAGCCGGTGCGACCATCTCTGCCGTTCACCGGCATGGCAAGCAAATACTCATAAGCCTTGATCGCGGCCTGCTTTACATACACCTCGGAATGACAGGTAACCTTCTTTGGAACGGCGTGCCCGGCAAGTACGCAAGGGCCGTCTTCGAGATGACCGATGGCCTGCTCGTCTACAACGACATTCGACAGTTCGGTCGCGTCGAGTTCTATGCCGAAGCGCCTGCTCATCTTACTCGGGTCGGGCCGGATGCTCTCCAGCTTGATAGCGCCACGTTCTTCGCGCGGCTTCGGACGCGTAAGGGACCGATTAAACCGTTGCTTCTCAATCAGAGTTTCATGAGCGGGGTCGGCAATATTTATGCGGACGAGGCGTTGTTCCTTGCTCGCATCCACCCGCGCACACCGGCCCGCCGCATTTCAAAGAAGCGCGCTACGGCGTTGCACGCGAGGATCGGCGAAGTTCTCCGGTTAGCGATCCAATACCGCGGCTCGACCATTTCGAACCACGTCGATGCCTGCGGCGAGCCAGGCCACTTCCAACATCTACATGCAGTTTACGGACGCGCCGGAGAACCGTGCTCTTGCTGCGGCGCACTTATCAAGCGGATCGTGCTCGGCCAAAGGGGAACGCACTACTGTGCGCGGTGCCAGCGCGCCTGAACGGATGTCTGCTCGGGTTCGGAAATCGTCACTGCCTGCCTGATGGCATCGGCGGTATCTAAGACAATCTTCATCGCGGGAACATCGTGCACCCGGACCATGTGTGCGCCATTCAGAATACATGCAGTTACTGCGGCGGCGGTTGCAAATTCCGTGTCGTCTTTTTCATCACGCCGCAGAAAAGATTTGCGGGATGGTCCAATCAGGATCGGTAGATCGAACACGCGCAACGTCGCCAGATTCGCGATAATCTCCGAGTTCTGCTCGCGCCTCTTGCCAAATCCCAGCCCGGGATCGATTGCCAATTGATGCTTCTGCACACCGGCCTGCCGCGAGCGGTGTATGGCGGCTTCCAAGTCGAGCCCGATC
This sequence comes from Terriglobia bacterium, assembly GCA_963737005.1. Classification (GTDB taxonomy): domain Bacteria; phylum Acidobacteriota; class Terriglobia; order Bryobacterales; family Bryobacteraceae; genus Bog-105. The sequence continues at coordinate 646,961 of CAVTRD010000003.1, forward strand.
GATCGCATCAGATTCTTCATAGGCGCGAGCCCGGTCCAGGTCTCGGGCGTTCCGCGCATGTGATTGATGATCAGGCCAGCGTCGTACTTGGTCACAACCTTCGAGATTTGTAAATCCAGCAGCAGCCCGCTTGGGTCGTTGATTATCTCGGCGCCGTGTTCGAGGGCTTTTTCGGCCACGGCGGATTTGTAAGTGTCCACCGAAATTGGCACATTCAACTTCGAGCGGAGCCGCTTGAGAACCGGAATCAACCGCCGTAATTCTTCGGCCGCGGAGATCCGCTCCGAACCGGGACGCGTAGATTCAGCGCCGATATCGATGATATCCGCCCCTTGTTCCTCAAGCTCAATTGCGCGTGCGAACGCGCGATCCGGGTCGGCATACTCACCACCATCGGAAAATGAATCCGGTGTGACATTAAGTATTCCCATCAGCAGAGTTCGATCGCCCAGCACGATCTCCCGCCTCCGCAGCTTCCACTGATAACGTTTGTTCATCGCCTACCACGAGTGTGGCACGCATCAACTTGCGGGTGATTCACTCGCTTTTGCCAGGCTTTGGTGAGGCGCTCCGCCACCCCTCAGCACGCTGCTAAACTGCTCATCGAGTATCGCCGCAATAGCAGGATGTTGCGATCGGAGATCACCCAGGTACTCGAAAGCGGTCTCCGCGGAGCAACCGCTTCGGCCCTCAGGCCAGCTGAAGCGAGCTCCATTCGAAAACGAGCGAAACATCTCGAACGACATTTCTTCCAGCAGCTCGTAAAGATAATTGCCCGAGATGCCGGCCGCTCTGAGCGAGTGTTGAGCAGTTACAAGAAGCTGCACCGGGAAAGATGTTGCGAGTAGTTGGGCAGCGAAATAAAGCGGTTTCGCGCCCGGGCGCAGCTCGAAAACTCGCGCGCCGTTCCGCTGCAGAAACTTGCGTGCCTGTCGAACGGCCGGTGTCTGGCCTTCGATCACGAACCAGCTTTTGCGCGGCGTCTGTACGGGCGCGATAGTCGCGGTCAGGGCTCCTCTGGTTTGCAGGGTTTTCAGCGCGCTTGTGCTGAGGCAGCTCTCGCAGAGCACAAAGGAAACGTCCTTGAGATCCAGTTCCGAGGCACAGAGTTCAGCCAAAACCCGGGGCAATGCCAAGTCAGGGACACGCAGGAAGATCAGCCGGGCAGGATGCAGGTCTTCATAAGTATTGACGGCGTAACCGGCTCGAAGAAAGTTGGAAAGACGCCTCGCGACGCGCAGAACTCCCGCCTTTACCGGCCCGAGCTCTTCGGAGATGCTCGGCAGACGCAGCACCATGGAAGAGGTGGCGTTGCCTTCAGCTACTAACCCGATTGACCGCTGGCCTTTCATACACCTCAATTGCTTTCAGCGCCTTCATACGGTCGCGAAACTGCGCCGCCTTTTCAAACTCGAACGCTTTCGCCGCTTGGCGCATCTTCGTCTCTAACTCGGCAATGAGCGCTACCCGTTGCTCCTCTGTTAACTCGACCTCCGATTCCTCCTCTTCATCGAGCGGAACTGTCACGTAGTCCGCCTCCGCGATGGCGACCAGGCTCATGTCAATCGGCTTAATAATCGTTTGCGGCGTAATGTTGTTGGCTTCATTGTAGGCTTGTTGAATCGCTCGCCGCCGATCGGTCTCCTTGATCGCGCGATCCATGCTGGCGGTAATCACGTTTCCATACAGAATCGCTTCGCCGTGGACGTTGCGAGCCGCGCGCCCGATTGTCTGAATGAGTGACCCGCCCGACCGCAGGAAACCTTCCTTATCGGCATCGAGCACCGCGACCAAAGACACCTCTGGCAAATCCAGACCTTCCCGTAAAAGGTTCACGCCAATTAGCACGTCGTAATTTCCGCGCCTCAGATCGCGCAAGACCTTAATGCGATCGAGCGTGCTCACCTCCGAGTGAAGATAAGCGCATTTCACGCCGACTTCCGAGTAGTATTCCGCCAGGTCTTCTGCCATGCGCTTGGTCAAGGTCGTCACCAACACGCGCTCATTCCGTTCGACCCGCAAACGAATCTCGTGCAGCAGGTTATCGACCTGACCTTTTATGGGACGCACCTCAATCACGGGATCGACCAAGCCGGTGGGCCGGATCACCTGCTCCGCCACCACCCCGGCGGACTTGGTCAATTCATAAGGCCCGGGCGTAGCGGACACATACACCACTTGATCAACCCGGTTCTCAAATTCCTCGAAGGTCAGAGGCCGGTTATCGCGCGCGCTCGGTAGACGAAAGCCATAGTTCACCAGGATGTCTTTGCGTGAACGATCGCCATGAAACATGCCCTGCACCTGCGGAACGGTTTGGTGACTCTCATCGATGAACATAAGGGCATCGTTCGGAAGATAATCGAGCAACGTCGGTGGCGCCTCGCCCGGCAGCCTCCCCGAAAAGTGCCGGGAATAATTTTCAATGCCGTGACAAAAGCCGATCTGCTTGATCATCTCGAGATCAAACATTGTTCGTTGATAAAGCCGCTGCGCTTCGATCAGTTTGCCGCTGTTCTCAAGCTCTTTGTGCCACCACTGCAGCTCATTTTCGATGCTCTGCATCGCCTGTTGCCGCGTCGGCGCATCCATGACGTAGTGAGTCTTCGGATAAATAGGAAGCCTGAGATATGTTTGCTTGACTTGGCCGAGCAACGGATCGATCTGGCTCAACGATTCGATTTGATCGCCCCAGAGCTCGATGCGATAGGCATTGTCGTCATAAGTCGGATAAAGTTCGACGACGTCTCCCCGCACCCGAAATGTTCCGCGCCGAAAATCATGATCGTTTCGGTCGTAAAGTATCTCGACGAGCCGCTGCAGCAGTTCCTTCCGGCTGATGTGCTGCCCTTTTTCGAGCATAAGCAACATGCCGTAGTACGCTTCCGGGGAGCCGAGGCCGTAGATGCAGCTTACACTCGCGATGATCACGCAATCGCGCCGCTCGAATAGTGAGCGCGTTGCCGAGAGTCGCAGCTTGTCGAGCTCGTCGTTGATTGTCGCTTCTTTTTCGATATAGATGTCGCCCGACGGTATGTAAGCTTCCGGCTGGTAATAATCGTAGTAACTGACGAAATACTCGACCGCGTTCGTAGGGAAAAATGTCTTGAATTCGTGGTATAGCTGGGCTGCGAGCGTCTTGTTATGCGCCAAGATCAGTGCCGGGCGTTCCGCCGCCTCGATGATTTTAGCCATAGTGAATGTTTTGCCGGATCCTGTGACACCGAGAAGCACTTGATGCTTCTCGCCATCAGAAATGCCGCGGGTCAGCTGCTCGATCGCACCGGCCTGGTCGCCACGTGGTTTATAGTCGATACCTAACTTGAAAGGCACTGCCTCAGTATAGGAACGTTGCTCGAAAAAGTGCTACTCAGAACAGATTTGGTATCGAATCGGCGCGCTCGCGCTCGGCATTGTATTCGCAGCCGAGAAGCGCGATGCAAGCCACCAGATAAAGCCAGATCAGCAAGACGACTACGGTGCCCAGACTGCCGTAGAAAACGTTGTAATGAGCACGTGTTACGTAGCCCGCAAAGGCAATCGTCGCAAGCAGCCACAGAATCGTCGCCAGAAAAGCACCCGGCCACACACGCAGGAATCTCGACCGCGCCGTATGACGCAGCCGCTCCGGCTCAGGGCGATAGTTCGGTCCAAAGTAATAAAGCAAGCCCGTCACGAGAGTTGTCGTTCCAAATGCCAGAACGTAACGCCCGATCTTCCAGGCGAGTTCTACCGGCGCGCTCAGTTCGACTACGCCGATCCAGTGAACGAAAGCCCATTCGATGCGGTTTCCAAATAGAATCAGCGACGATGCCCCTACCGCGGGAACCGCCGCAATCAGGACAAGGAAAATAGCCATGGCGCGCTGCTTCAAAAAGGGCCGCCCCGATGGGATTCGATACGCCGCCTGAAAGCCTTCCATTAAAGTGATCATGGCTCCGGAACCGGCCCAGAGCGACAGGAGCACGGCGGCTATGGGCAGCGAGATAGGCCGTGCCCCTCGTTCGCGCAGACGCGATAATACGAGCTCCTCTGTACCCGGTGGAACAACCTGCTGCGCAAAAGTCGCAATCACATGAACCACTGATTGCGCGTTCACTTCGAACAAAATAGCCGTGATCGTTGTCAGAACCGGAAACAGCGAAAGCAGCCCGGAGTAGGCCGCCCCTTTCGCAATGCTGAAGCAGTTATCCTGATGAGCCGCGATGAACGCACGCTTCAGCAGCCACCAGCTGCGAGCCACGAAGCCAAGCTCGACGACAAGAACTTCCGGCTGATGTTCCGCCGCGGACTTCTCGCCAAGCGTTTGCGCGCTCTCGGGCAAAATCACGTCCTCGCTAGTCGATCATATCGAACTTTGCCGCTATTCTAGAATTCGACGAACCTGCTTGATGTGGTTCAAATCATGCCCGGCAATCTGGCTGACCAGATCTCTCACTGTCATCTTGCCCCGCTCCTGATGCATCCCGAAGCGCTCCCATTCCGTTGGAGTGAGGTTGTCAAACAGACGCAAATTAGCCTGTCGCAGTAAACGAAATAGTTCGAGAGCCTCGCGCGGATCCCAGGAATCGTAGTCACCCAGCCTTTCCCATTCATCCTGGTCGAAAGGCGTCAGCGCGATACCGCTACTTTCGATCATCTGCCGGTATCGCCAGCTATTCGCGACTTCGACGTCAGCTAGGTGAGCGAGAATCGTGTTGACCGACCATTTGCCTGACGCAGGCTGTTCGCGTAACTTCTCGATCGGAACCGATTCAACCAGGGCTACCAACGCGCTTACCGTTTCGCGCTGTACTGCAACCGGGTCCTTGCCCTCGACATATGAAAGGACGCGGGCTTTGTACTGCTCGGGCGTCTCGGTCGGCATCCGGCTATTCTCGCGTGGAGCGCGCCCGCTAGGCAAGCGCCAGATTCAAGTTCTCGATCGCTTCGTCGATCTCCGTTGTATTCTTGTAACCCACGGTCACGCTATCCACACCGGCGTTCCGGAACGCAAATCGCATGGCGGCCTTCCGATCGTCTCGATTGGTGTATCTTCCTTCACCGACCAACTTCATACTGATTACGCCCATACCACCACTCCGGGCCTGCTTCACGTGGGAAACCACTTCGTTCACATTCCCCGGCCCGCTCGTGTCAAATGCTTCCGCGTCCATCGAAGCGCCGGTGTGATTCATCCGGATCATTGCCAGCTCGAGCCACTTGGTCTCAGGCACTTGGCGTAGCGCCGGCAGACCGTGCACCGACGCACCACGCGCCAGCACAACTTTTTTCGCCTGCGCCTCCTGAATACCGTCCTGCCACCGTGCGCTGTCCGTCGGCCACGAAGCGACGTGCTGCCAATGCAGCAACATAATATCGAAGTACTCGGTGTTCGCCAAGCGCCGCAGCTCGTCAATTTTTTGCTGCGGGTCGACTCCGTCACGAGTTGTGACCTTCGACATCAGCCGGTAACTGTCGCGCGGAATGCCCTTCAGCGCGACTCCCAGCATCTTGTGCATCTCGTGGTACGACTCAGCGGTCTCGAAGAAACGAATCCCGCGATCGTAGGAATAGCGCACCAGCCGGGTGAATTCATCCTGCCCGAGATCGCGCTGTACTTTGCCGCTGAAGCTGCCCGTTCCAAACGCCAGCCGGGTCACCTTCACGCCGGAGTTCCCGAGCGTCACAAAATCAGTAGCCGTCTGCGGCGTCGCCTTCAAAGGTAGACTCCCGGCAGTAGCGGCAATCGACGCCGCCGCAAATCCCCTCTTCAGAAAGTCTCGGCGAGAGCGATGATCCATACTTATTTCTCCAATGCGCAGAATCTACCACAGTCTATCGAAGCCGCGCTCTTTAAGCACGCCGTACGCTTCCCGATCGAACTCCACGGTCTACAATTTGATTACAGGCTACTGAGAGATGCTCGTACAATTTCCTCCTTCCAACCCCGAAGTTGATCTAAGTACCAAATACGATGCCGTCGTGATCGGCTCTGGAGCGGCCGGTGGCATGGCCGTTCATGTCCTCACGTCGCATGGTTTGAAGGTGCTTCTGCTCGAAGCGGGCAAGTATCAGGACACCAGCAAGATTCTTCACTCGATGGAGTGGCCGTACGATCATCCGCGTCGCGGCCAGATGCCGCCCGACTATCACGCACTCACTGCCGCCGAGTACAATTTCCGCGAGCGCCCTTATGCCCAGAACTCTCCTTACAAGAAGGTCACTTCGTACGTTCAGGGGTGGGGAGGGACCGACTACAGCAAAACGCTCGTCGTTGATGAGAAGGAGAATCCGACCACAGGCACGCCCTATGCCTGGGTGCGCGCCCGAGTTGTGGGCGGTAAGACCACGATCTGGGGCCGCCTCGCTCTGCGCCTCTCCGATTACGATTTCAAAGCCAAAGATCGCGACGGCTTCGGTGAAAACTGGCCCATTTCGTACGCCGACATCGAGCCCTATTACGACCGCGTCGACGAGTATCTCGGCGTCTCCGGTTATCCCGAAAATTTGCCTTGGATGCCCGATGGAAAGTTCCAGCGGCCCGTTAGGCTGACCTATTCCGAACTGCACATGCGCAATACGCTTAAGGGCATGAATCGCGTGCTCACACCGTATCGCGCCGGTGTTACCACCGACGGCCTAAAACACAATAAATATCGAAGCCGCTGCTACGGGCGCGGAGCATGCAACCGGCACGTCGGAGGCTGTGACATTCATGCTGCGTTCGATTCACCGACCGGCCTGATTCGTCCGGCGTACGACACCGGCAATCTGACCATGCGGCCTAACTCGACCGTCCGTGAGATCACGGTCGACAAAAATACCGGCCTGGCCAGCGGCGTCTCCTTTATCGATAGCGAAACTCACAAAAGCTATCACGTCAATGCAAGGACCGTCATCCTTGCCGCTTCCACCCTCGAATCGGCGCGCCTCATCCTGCTCTCGAAATCGACCACTTACCCGAATGGCATCGGAAACTCAAGTGGTCATGCAGGTCACAATTTCTGCGAGCACGTCATGGGTCCCTCTGTGGCCGGCTTCATGCCCGATCTGGTCGGCAGGCCGCGCACGCTTGATGATGGCCGACCCGGCGGCTTCTACATCCCGCGCTTCCAAAATCTCGATAAAGGCAGCAAGTCTGACTTTCTGCGGGGCTACGGTTTCGAAGGCGGCAGCGGGTGCGGCATGGTGCCGGGCAGCGCTTATGACACGCCCGGGTTCGGCGAAGAATATAAAAAGAACGCGCGCCGCATGGCCGGGGCAACGATCGATATCGGCGGCTTCGGCGAGGTTCTCGCGCGCTACGAAAACCAGGTTGAAATCGATCCTAATCAAAAAGACGCCTGGGGTATTCCCGTCCTGCGCTTCAACTACAAGTTCGGCGAGAACGAAAAAAAGATGTGCGAGGACATGGCCCGCACGGGCCGGGAAATGTTCGAAGCCGCAAAGTTTGAGATTTTGTCTTCGTCGAGCAAAATGCTAACCGAAGGCTGGTCCATTCACGAATTGGGAACTGCGCGGATGGGCAACGATCCGAAAACTTCCGTCGTAAACCAGTTTCAACAATTTCACGATGTAAAGAATCTGCTCGTCGTGGATGGCAGCACACACGTAAACGCGTCCGCGCAGAATCCAACCTGGACCATCATGGCGCTTTGCTGGCGCTCGTGCGATCATCTCGCCGATCAGATGAAGAAAGGGGAAGTTTAAATGAGTTCCGAGCTGAGTCGCCGCGACCTCCTCAAGTTCATTTCCGCTGCAGCGCTCGCCGCACCGCTAGCGCTTCCCGCCCCCGATCCGGGCGCACCGCTTTACTTCACCAGGGACGAATTTAAGCTGCTGGATACCCTCACGGAACTGATCATTCCCGCAGACAATCACTCCCCGGGCGCACATGCCGCAGGCGTGGCCGTCTATATCGACAAGGTCACTGCAGAAGCGTTCCTCCCGGAAGATAAGGCCTCCTGGCGCAAGGGACTCGCCAGCGTGAACTCGCTATCGCAATCGACGCATGGCAAGCCCTTCCTCGAAGTGGGTAAAGAACAGCAGATCGCCGTCTTGAATAAGATGTCGACCCGTGAGGAAGCCAAACAGTCGAACAAAGATGAAGATGCCGAGAATAATCAGGATAAAGGGCGGCCCGAAGCATTTTTCGGCCAGCTCAAAAACACGACTGCTTTTGCCTACTACACGTCTTCTATCGGCATCCACAAAGAGACCGAGTACAAGGGCAACGTGCTGCTGGATAAGTTCGTCGGCTTTATGCCAGACGAGCCCTTGCCGCCGCTAAGCGCCATGGCTGCAAGCTGACGGTCACGCTCACCTTACTTTCGGTAACCGGCGCGCCTTCAAGCTCTTGAGCCGCCATCTCGATCGCGCAACCAATTAGTCCTTTCATCCTTGATCGGCAGAACAGCCTGCCGGTCAAGGAGAACGGGTACTTGAGCGTAATTATCGCCTATAAAAACTTTGCGGCACATCGCAACATCAGTCACATCGGGCTGGGCGTTGCAGCTATCAACACAGTTAAAGTTCTTCGTCATCACGGGATAAAAGCCGAGGTTTGGCCCATTCTCGGCGGGGACGACTTGCGTCGTCGCCTTAGCGCCACACCAGCGGAACACGTCATCATCTCCGCTCCCTGGATTCCGACAACTGATCTACAAGCACTTTCGAACGACTTCGCCTCCACGCAGTTCGCCGTCAACTGCCACTCCAACGTTGGGTTTCTTCAGGCCGACCGCAACGGCGTGAAGTTGATTCGTGAGGCGATGGAGCTTGAGCTCGGGACATCAAACATTCATCTGGCCGGAAACAGCCGGCGCTTCTGTGATTGGGTCGAATCCACATTCGGTGCGCCCTGCGCCTATCTTCCCAACCTTTACTGGCTTCAAAACTTTGCGGCGCGGCAGGTTCCGTGGACGTGCGGCACGGTTCGCATTGGTGCGTTCGGCGCAACCCGGCCATTGAAGAACTTGATGAGCGCTGCCGGAGCGGCTCTCGAAATCGCGCGGCACTTGCGCACGCCTCTCGAATTCTGGCTGTCGGGTGGGCGAACGGAGGGCGGCGGTGAGACCGTGCTCGGCGCTGTTCAGGAAATGCTGGAAGGCCTCCCCGGTGTGAGTCTTCGGCTCAACGGCTGGCAGTCGTGGCCCGCCTTTCGGAAAACCGTTGCTCATATGCATTTGCTTTTGCAGCCCAGTTACACTGAATCCTTCAACATCGTCACTGCCGATGGTGTGGCTGAAGGCGTGCCGTCCGTTGTCTCGAACGCCATTGACTGGGCGCCCGATGACTGGAAGGCGAACGTCGATGATGTGCTCGATATTGCGCGAGTCGGGCGTCGCTTACTTCGCGACTGTAGAGCCGCCGACGATGGCCGCAAGTCGCTTGTGTCCTATAACGCTGATGGCGTACGAGCCTACGAGCAGTACATCGCTACACAATGAGCATGCAATCCCCGTAAGAAAAGAACCGGTAGCGATTCTGAACGGCGTGTCGGTAAGCGGCGAGGGTGAGTTCGCGGCCGGCGAATGCAGCTACCAGCATCAGCAGGCTCGATTCAGGCAGATGAAAATTCGTGAGCATGGCGCCCGTTCCCCGGAACCCGAACCCCGGATAAATGAAGAGGTCCGTTTCGCCTTGCTGTGCTCGCAACTCGCCTCTCGTGAGTGCGGTTTCGATCGCTCGCACGCTCGTGGTACCGACACATAACAACCGCCTCGCCTGCCGCATGGCCGTGCAGTCGGGCTCATCAATTCGAAAACTTTCCTCGTGCAGTTTGATTTTGGAGATGTCGCCGCCGCGCAGTGGTGCGAACGTACCTAGGCCGACATGCAATGTGATCCGCGCGATTTCGGCGCCCGCCGACCGGCATGCTTCGAGCATCTGCGGCGTGAAGTGCAGGCCGGCCGTTGGAGCCGCGGCAGATCCGGAGTGCTTCGCAAATACGGTCTGATAACGCTCGCGGTCGCTCGCGGTGGGTGAGCGATGGATGTACGGCGGCAATGGTGTTTCCCCAAGCTGCTCGAGCAGGGCCAGTACAGGTTCATCTGACTGAAAACGAATGAGGCGCTTACCAAATTCCTCTTCCGCGATGACTTCGGCGCTGAGACCTGAGCTGAATAGGATGCGGTCATCCAGACGCGCGCGCTTGCCCGGTTTCGCCAGGGCCCGCCAGGTATCGCCTGCCTCATTCAAGCGGTGGAGCAGAAACAGTTCGATGACCGCTCCGGCTTCGGTATTGCGGCGGCCATGCAAGCGCGCCGGAAACACACGTGTGTCGTTCAGAACTAGGCAGTCACCCGGCTGTAGATAGTGCGGAAAGTTGTGGAAGACGTCATCAGAAAAGGAATTTGTCTGTCGCGACACAACGAGCATGCGCGCGCCGTCTCGTTCGGCAGGCGGTTCCTGCGCGATCAGTTCTTCAGGCAAATCATAATGGAAGTCGGATACTTGCAAACTCTTATTTTAGGGATCGAAAGCTCGTGCGACGAGACTGCCGCCGCTGTTGTTGAGGATGGCCGGCGCGTTTGCTCAAGCGTAATTGCGTCGCAGTTCGATGTGCACGCGCAATACGGCGGCGTTGTGCCGGAACTCGCCTCGCGTGAGCACTTGCGGGCGATCGTTCCTGTTGTAAGAGAGGCATTGACCGAAGCCAAAATCAGTTGGCAGGATCTTGCTGCGATCGCGGTGACCGCCGGGCCCGGGCTGGTTGGTGCATTGCTCGTCGGCATCACTTACGCAAAGGCTCTTTCCCTTGCGCGCGGAATCCCGCTAATTGCGGTCAACCATGTGGAAGGGCACATCCACTCGGTTTTGCTGGAACATCCTGACGTGCAGTTCCCTGCCCTGGCGCTTGTCGTAAGCGGAGGCCATACGCATCTTTTTGCGATGCCGGAAAGCGGTCAGTTTCGTCTACTGGGCAAAACCAGAGACGATGCGGCGGGAGAAGCTTACGACAAAGTGGCCAAACTACTGGGCTACGGCTATCCCGGCGGTTCGCTCGTCGATCAACTGGCCGCATTCGGCAATGCCCGCGCAGTCAAGTTCACTTTGGCGAAGATGAAAGGCAACGAGCTCGACTTCAGTTTTAGCGGCTTGAAGACGGCCGTTCTTCGCTGGACAGAACAGAACGACGTGGCTGCTGAAATTGCCCGACGGCGGCAGATGGGCAACGCATCAGTAGAAGAGTGGCGAGCGGCGACTCCGCAGCGTACGCTCGACCTGCTCGCGAGTTTCCAGCACACTGTCATCGAAGAGCTGTTGCGCCGTGCGGTGGCCGCCGCGGAACAGACCGGTGCGGAGTCCATACTGGTGGCGGGCGGTGTTGCTTCGAACGCCGGGCTGCGAGCCGCCGCAGCCCAAATCAACGGATTTAGTTTTTACTTTCCGTCGACTGCCTTATCGACCGACAATGCCGTCATGATCGCGGCCGCGGGGTTTCCGAAATTTGCGCGACAGGACTTTGCTGGATTCGATTTGAGAGCGCATGCGAACTTGATGCTAGCTTGAGCATATGGGTCCTCAAGCTCCGAACGAGCAACCGAAACTGCCGATTCCCGGCGTTCAGAACATCATCGCCGTCGGATCGGGTAAAGGCGGAGTCGGTAAAAGCACGGTTGCGGTCAATTTGGCCATCAGCCTCCGGAAACTTGGTCATCGCGTCGGGCTGCTGGATGCCGATGTTTACGGTCCTAACGTGCCGCTTATGATGGGCATCCGTGAAACTCCTCATGCGCTCGGTCAGCGGATCCAACCGGTGGAGGCGCACGGCGTGAGTTTGATGTCCATGGCGCTTCTGAATCCGGGCGATAAGCCGCTTGTCTGGCGCGGCCCGATGCTCAACAGCGTGATCCAGCAGTTTCTGCGTAATGTCGATTGGGGCGAACTGGATTATCTAGTGATCGATCTGCCGCCCGGAACCGGCGATGTGCAGTTGACGCTGATTCAGACAACGCCGCTGACTGGCGCCGTGGTCGTCACAACCCCTTCGGACGTCGCCATGGAAGATGCGCGCAAAGCGGTCAACATGTTCGAGCAAGTGCGCGAACAGGTGCTCGGTATTGTCGAGAACATGAGCTATCTCGAGCACAACGGCGAGCGGCTCTACGTGTTTGGGAAGGGCGGCGGAGCGAAAACGGCGCAGGTCATGAAAGTGCCCTTCCTGGCTGAGATCCCACTCGATCCGCTAACACGCGAAATGGGCGACAGCGGACGACCTGTTTCCACTTTGGGTGAAGCAAATGCGCAGGCAGCGCGCTTTACCGAGCTGGCGCGGATCGTAATTGAACGAGCCGAGGCTACGAAGGACAAAGCTCGACCGACAATTACGATTTCCGACTAGCCGTTCGTCGGGTCGTTCTGCAGCTTAGAGCCGGTGCTCCATTCGGTGAAGGGCCGGATCGGTGTTACCAGGTTGTCGCGCTCGCGCCAGCTGCCGCGCAGATAATCGCGATTCATGGCAGCAATCACTTCTAGCGCAATTTCCTTGGGGCAGACGCCGGTGCATTCACCGATGTTGGTGCAGCCCCCGAAACCTTCCGCGTTCATTTGCGTGACCATGCGGATTGCACGCAGATCCCTCTCCGGTTTGCCTTGCGGCAGCACACCTAGGTGAGTAATCTTCGAACCTGTAAAGAGCGCAGCTGAAGCATTCGGGCAGGCGGCAACACAAGCTCCACAGCCGATGCAGGCGGCGGCGTCCATCGAACGGTCTGATGCTTCTTTCGCAACCGGTAAAGCGTTTCCATCGGGCGCACTGCCCGTCGAAACAGAGATATAGCCACCTGCTGAGATGATGCGATCGAGGGAGCGGCGATCTACCACAAGATCTTTAATCAACGGGAAAGCGCGAGCGCGCCAGGGTTCGAGCGTCAGCACTTCACCGTCTTTGAAGTGGCGCATGGTCAACTGACAAACGGTGGTGGCAGGTAGAGGCCCGTGAGCGATGCCGTTAATCATGAAACCGCAAGAACCGCAGATGCCTTCGCGGCAATCGTGCTCAAAGGCGATCGGTTCTTCGCCGCGCTCGATCAGTTGTTCGTTAAGAACGTCGATGCATTCCAGCATCGACATATCGGGATTGGCGTTTTCAACGGGGTAGCTGACGAACTTACCGGGAGCTGTCCGGCTTTTCTGACGCCAAACCTTCAGCGTGACTCGCACTACTTGTAACTCCTTTGGCTCGGATGCACGTACTCGAATTCGAGCGGTTCCTTGACGAGCTCCGGATAGTTTCCGTAGCCGCGATAATCCCAAGCGGCGACGTACGAGTAATTCTCGTCGTCGCGCTGCGCTTCGCCTTCTTCTGTCTGATACTCCTCGCGGAAGTGCCCACCAGCCGATTCGTTTCGTTCGCGAGCGTCGATGCACATCAACTCGGCCAGTTCGAAAAAGTCAGCCACGCGACCGGCCTTTTCGAGACTCTGGTTCATGTCTTCCGCCTCGCCGATCACTTTCACGTTTTGCCAAAACTCTTCGCGTAGCTGGCGAATCTGCTGGATGGCGCTTTCGAGCCCTTCCGCGTTGCGCGACATGCCGCAGTAATCCCAGACAATCTTGCCGAGCTGACGGTGGAACGAATCGACCGTTCGCTTGCCGTTGATAGAGAGCAGTTTTTGAATGGTCTGCTGCACGCAGGCGACAGCATTGCGGATTTCGGGATCATCCGCATCGATCTTCGGGAGTTTGTTGGTGGCGAGGTAATCGCCGACCGTGTACGGCACGATGAAGTAGCCGTCCGAGAGGCCCTGCATGAGCGCACTCGCGCCCAGGCGGTTTGCGCCGTGGTCGGAAAAATTGGCTTCGCCGATCACGAACAAACCGGGGATCGTACTCTGCAGGTTGTAATCGACCCATAGGCCGCCCATCGTGTAGTGGATCGCGGGATAAATGCGCATCGGCAGTTTGTACGGGTCTTCGTCCGTAATGCGCTGATACATGTCGAAGAGATTGCCGTAACGTTCTTCGACGGTTTTGCGGCCAAGGCGCTGGATTGAAGCGGTGAAATCAAGATAGACGCCGAGACCGGTCTCGCCGACACCGCGACCTTCATCGCAGACGTACTTGGCGTTGCGGGAGGCGACGTCGCGTGGAACGAGATTCCCGAAGCTCGGGTAGCGCCGCTCAAGATAGTAGTCGCGTTCGGAGTCGGGGATCTGATCGGGCGAACGCTTGTCGCCTTTCTTGAGGGGCACCCAGATACGACCGTCGTTGCGGAGCGATTCGCTCATCAGAGTGAGCTTCGATTGATAGTCACCCGAGACGGGGATGCAGGTGGGATGAATCTGCGTGAAGCAGGGATTGGCGAACAGGGCTCCGCGTTTGTGAGCGCGCCAGCAGGCGGTGACGTTCGAACCTTTGGCGTTGGTAGATAGAAAGAAGACGTTGCCGTAGCCGCCGGTGCCGAGAATGACGGCGTCGGCGAGGTGGGTCTGGATGTCGCCGGTGACGAGATTGCGGGTAACAATGCCGCGCGCTTTGCCCTCGATGACGATGAGGTCGAGCATCTCAGTGCGGGGATACATCTCGACCGAGCCGGCGTTCACCTGACGTTCGAGCGCCTGATACGCGCCGAGCAGGAGCTGCTGCCCGGTCTGGCCGCGTGCGTAGAAGGTGCGTGAGACCTGGGCGCCGCCGAAGGAGCGATTGGCGAGCGTGCCGCCGTATTCACGGGCGAAGGGGACGCCTTGGGCGACGCACTGGTCGATGATGCTGACGCTGATCTGTGCGAGCCGGTAGACGTTCGCTTCACGGGCACGGAAGTCACCGCCTTTGACGGTGTCATAGAAGAGGCGATAAATGCTGTCGCCATCGTTCTGATAGTTCTTGGCGGCGTTGATACCGCCCTGGGCCGCGATCGAATGAGCGCGCCGGGGCGAATCCTGGAAGCAGAAGCATTTGACGTGATAGCCGAGTTCGCCAAGGGTGGCCGCGGCGGACGCACCGGCCAAGCCAGAGCCCACGACGATCAGGGAATGACGGCGCTTATTGGCCGGGTTGACCAGCTTCAGCTCGAAGCGCGCTTTGTCCCACTTTCCTTCGATGGGACCCGACGGGATCCTGCTATTCAGTTCCATTTACTTGACCAGTCCCAGCATGACGCTGATAGGGATTGAGATATAGCCCGCCACAATGAGGATGGCGAAGACGGCCGCGGCTTTCTGCAGGATGGGCGTATGGCGTGGGTGATTCAGGCCGAGCGATTGAAACATGCTCCAAGCGCCGTGACGGATATGCAGGCCGAGCAGAATCATCGAGAAGATATACCAGAGCGAAACGTACCAGACCTGGAAGCCTGAGACGAGATTCCGGTAAACATCACCTTCGACGAACGTACTATTAGGATGAACATAGCCGACCGTCAGATGCAGGATGTGATAGATGATGAAGGCGAGCAGGATAGGGCCACTCCAGTACATGGTGCGGGAGGCATAAGAAGAGACGGTGTTGCGGCGTGCGGCATAGCCAACCGGGCGCGCGCTTGTCTTGCGTACGGCGAGCTTGACGGACGACCAAATATGGAGCGCGACAGCAAGCAGTAAGACGGCACGGGCAGCCCAGAGCGCTTCAGGAAAACGGCGCAGAGCCGTTCCATAAAAGTTGAGTTGTTCGGGGCCTTCGAAAACTTGCAGGTTGCCGACCATGTGGAAGACAACGAACAGGAAAAGAATGATGCCGCTGACGGCCATGATTGCTTTTTGCCCGTTGGTCGACTCCCAAAAGCGGACAGGGCGAATCTCGCGCGTGCCGATCACTGTTGTAGCCATGTATGTATTTTCCCGTTTCAGAAGCTGGCGCTAAGCTCGCGAGTTTAGGGCAGATGCTTGCTGACGTGTAGTGTTACTTTCAGGGTATCGCAAGGAACCTGGCTGCTGACATGAACGCTTCAACCTTTCTGACGCTGGCTGGACAGACGGCTATTGTGACCGGCGCGGCGACCGGGATCGGCGCGGCCATTGCGCAACGTTTGGCGGAAGCGGGCGCGGCGGTGGCGATTGCCGATCTCGACTTCGGGCAAGGCGAGAAGAAGGCCGCTGCCATCGCCCAAGCGACGGGCGCGAACGTCTGGGCAGTAGCGATGGACGTGACACGCAAGGAGACGGTGGAACGGGCGGTAGAAGCAGTGGCGGCGACAGCGGGGCGGGTTGACATCCTGGTAAACAACGCGGGCATTGCGGGGCGCGCTGCGCCGATGTGGGAGCAGACGGACGACGACTGGGCGACGATCCTGGCGATCAACCTGACGGGTGTGTTTCTGTGTTCGCGCGCGGCGATCGGGCACATGCGCCGGCAAGGGTATGGACGCATTGTGAACATTGCTTCGATTGCGGGCAAGGAAGGAAACCCGCGCATGACGGGCTACTCGGCGACGAAAGCGGGCGTGATCGGGTTTACCAAATCGCTGGCGAAGGAAGTGGCGACGGAAGGGATTTGCGTGAACGCAGTATCACCGGCGGTGGTGAAAACGGCGATACTCGAGCAGCTGACAGAGGAGCAGGTGGCGTACATGACGGAGCGGATTCCGATGCGACGGCCGGGGTTGCCGGAGGAGATTGCGGCGGTGGTGCATTTTTTGGCCAGCCGCGACTGCTCGTTTGTCACGGGGCAATGTTACGACGTGAGCGGGGGCCGCGCTACTTATTAAGGGACGGAGCCTGGCGCGTTGTGGAACGCTGCAGCAAATCGCTGCAGCGCTGGCTTGCGGTCTTTCTTGCGCGTGCCAGCGCTTTGTCGATTCGGTCCGTGGCAATCGGAACCGTCTTCAGGGGCGACGACCTGTCGGCGTCGCTGCGCACTTGCCTCCATGACGTCGCTCATGTCCCCGGCTGGCCGAATCTCGAAAGTGTTGCCATACGCCAGCGCCGGATGCTGACCGATGAGCTGGGCAGCATGATTCATGTCCCTCGCTTCGAGGATGAGAAGGCCGCCGAGTTGTTCTTTGGTTTCGGCATAGGGCCCGTCGGTCATTGCCAGCCTGCCGCTTTTCCGATCTAGGGTTAGGGCGGTCTCCGGCCCCTGAAGCGCTTCTCCACCGACCCAGTGCCCGCCGGCACGAAGATGGTCGTCATATTCGAAGCACGAATCGAACATGGCGTTTCGCTCGCTCTCGGTCATGCCATCAAATTTGCTTTTGTCGTAATAGCCGAAACAGAGGTATTTCACTGATCTTCTCCTTTTCCTTCTTCTCTGGGTGGGGGCCTGCGCTAGCTCGGCCAGACTATTTCGTTGATCCCTTCGGGTCCGGGTTGAAAAGAAGCTCCCGCACCTCTCCCGACGCCCGGCAGGCAACGGCACCCTTGCGCGCCCAGGCGACGGCCTCGTCCACATTGGCGGCTTCAAGGATCCAAAAACCGCCCATATGCTCCTTTGTCTCGGTGTACGGTCCGTCGGTGACGAGCACCTTACCATCGGGCTGCGCCCGCACCGATTTTGCGCTGCCGGCCGGGGAAATACCGCAGGCGAATTTCCTGGCGCCAGCAGCTATCATTTCGCGGTTCAGCGCGTGGATCGCCTCGATAGTTGCTTCAGTTTCGAGGGACGGGTCGTAGTCGTCGGGGTGATAGACAGCAACTAGATACTGTGGCATGACTGCTCCTTGTTTTCTGTGGTTAGTTTCCGATGACTCGTATCCTATTCACTCGGGAACCGTAGCTCATCGTTCTCTTGACCTGTAGTCGGTGGGGAGACGGAAAATCGACAGCCCTCAAAATTTTATTTCAGCCGGCGTCCCGGCAGCGATCGACATTCGGGTTCCTGTCGGGTGAACCATCCGCGGCCAATCTGTTGCCGTGGCCGATTCCGCCTCGCCATGAACGGACGGAGAGATTCTCGCGGCCAAACCTTTTCGTACAAGGTTCAGCTGCTTTGGGGTGGCGTTTTGGCTTCCGAACAGGTGGTTGATGGAGTTGTTTGCCCGTGAAGTGGGGGAACGAAGCCAAGGGGAGGCTGGTGGAGGCGGAACTCAGTCGCGGAGTGCGCGTCGTCTTCGGCGGTGAAATCCAGCTGGTCGGTTGCGGCTGCGGCGGCGGGTTGTTTTTGAGGAACGAAGCCACGGGCTTGCTGGAGCTTGGTTAGGGCTGCCAAGGTGCGGAAGAAGCTGCGTTCGGCGGAGGCGAGGTGGCGAGCGAGAAGGGCGAGTGTGGCGGGTGTGAACAAGTTGCTATCGGGCTGCCAGACGCGGGCTTCCATTTCGCGAAAGCGGCGGAGTCGCCAGAAGTGCTGGGCGAGGTCGTCGACCAGGATCTCTTCGATGGTTGAGGCAGGGGCGTGCTCGCGGCGGAGGGTGGCGCGGAGCTCGTCGAGTTCGGCGGCGCATTCATCGGGCGTAACGAGCTGCTTCGAGTAGAGGCCGTGCCGGAAGGCGTTTTGGGAGGAACGCCGTTTGCCTTCCGTGGTGCGAGGACCGGTAGAGAGCTGGGCATTGCGGCGATTGCTTTCCGGGCGGCCGAATGGGATGGCGGCGGGTGGTTTGGGAAGACGCATGGTTCAGAGACCTGCCGGACGGTAACACGGTTGTTGAGGAGACAGGCGGTGCGTAGGTGAGCCTTTCGCGCGTAAGAGATTGCGAGCTATCGGGGAGAAGGATTTGCGGGGCGTTGTGACTGGCCGACGGATTTCTTGTATCGGAGGTAAGTGTAATGGGCGGGTGACTTACTTCAAACCTGCGCCTTCCCCCGTCGATACTCAGTTCTGTTCCGGTGATGTAGCTGCTTTCCTCTGAAGTCAAGAACAAGGCGGCGGCAGCAATCTCTTCCGGTTTGCCCAGGCGTCAGAGGGGGATCATCGTGGTGAGGGCGGCTCTAACCTCCTCGCTCACACCGGCGAACATGGGTGTATCGGTTGGGCCGGGACTCAAAACTTTCGATCGACTGAAACGACCTTCTTCTTTTTCTTGCTCTCGCGTTGGGACCGGTTGTAGGCGATCGCGGTCGTGACGAGCCGACCGAGCGCTGCCTCGTCGAGCTGGTCCTTCTCGAAGAAGTCGATTGCACGCCAAGCATTCCCTTGGAGGCCCGCGTTGAACACGTGGTCGGGATCATCGAGGTGAGCTCCCTTGGCGAACGTCCACTTCACCTTGCCCTGGTGAGGGTTGGCTGAGGAGACCATTCCCTCGCAGTACCAGACAGGAGTGCCCATCCATTTCCAATCTTCGGTGACGGCCGGGTCGGCCTCTCGCATGATGCGCCGAATGGTGGCGAGTACGTTGCTTCGCCAATCGGGGATGCCGGCGATGTGCCGATCGATCCGCTCCGAGGGCGACAAGTGACCGCCCGAACGCTGAGCGGTTGGGCTGGCGCTTTTGGCGGTTGCTGTTTTGAGAGGCTGCCGTAGTGAGCTTTTAGGCTGCCTGGACTTCCGCGCTGTGGTTTCGATGTTTTTTGTAGGCATGGTCTTCTCTCTAGTAAGTGTTTGCTCCGCGGGCGCTGAAGCCAGCGTGCTGTTTGTCTTCGGCGTCATTTGTTGACGGAATGAGGACGCCGACGGTACGGCTGGCGGGCCGGAGCGCCCACGATGCCACAGTAAGACCGGCCAGGATAAGAGGGGCGATGACATGAAAGCCATAGGCACCGTAGCCGCGGACCGCGACGCAAGAGGCAGCCGCGCCTGTGAGGTCAAAGAAGATGCCGGCATACGCCCATTCCTTGAGCCGCGGAAAGCGGGGCACGAGTATGGCAATTGCTCCGAGCACCTTCCAAGAGCCGAGGATGGTGAAGAAATAGAGCGGGTAGCCCAAGAGAGGCACCGCGCCCTGGCTGCCCCGCGACATGATGATCTGAGAGAGGCCGCCGCTCCCGATGAAAAACGCGATGAGTACTGTCGTCGTCCAATACGTGACATTTCTTGCTTTTGGGGTCATTGCAATCCCCCAACGACGCGCTCCAGTCCACCGATAAAATTCTGCCAACCGTAGTTGGCGCCTTGATACGCCGCCTGCTGATCGGGACGGAAGCCGGAGTGCTCCATGCGAAGGTGAGTGCCGCCCTCGGCTGGAGTCAAAGTCCAGAGCACCACGGAGTCGAGGCCTAAAGAACTCCAGGTGTAGGAGAGCCTGTTTTGGGGCTCGATGATCAACACCTCACAATCGATCACACCATCCCAATTCGGCACTGGGTCGAAGCGGAACTGGAACTTGCGCCCGACCACCGGTTCGAAGTCATTCTTCATGAGCCATTGCGCGATGAGCGGATTTTCGGTGAGCGCGCGCCAGACCTTTTCCGGCGGGTGCGGGAATACTTTCTCGATGACTACGCTGCGCGTACTCTCTGCGGGATTACTCATGGTTCCATCCTTTCCAAAAGTGCTTCAAGACGATCAAACCGGTCGCGCCAGAATGCGCCGTAGTGGCGGACCCAATCGACAATCGGGGCCAGGGCATCGGGCTGCGCGCGATAGTGAGTTTCGCGTCCGGCGCGGCGATGCCGAACCAACTTGGCCCGCTTGAGGACGGTCAGGTGCTTAGAGACAGCAGGCTGGGACACGCCGGCATAGCGAGTCAGTGCATGAACGGTCTGTTCACCCTGGCGGGACAATTCCTCGAAGATGGCCCGGCGAGTCGGGTCGGCCAGAGCTCGGAAGACATGATTGGCACTGGCCGGCTTCACACAAAAACCATAACCGTATGGTGATGGGTTTGTCAAGAGCCGGGGGAACGGTATTTCCGAAGTACATCAAGCGGTGAGTACCGAGATCTATGCCCAGCTTGGGGCAGACGCGATGGGGTGAATTTACGAGCAACAACCGGATTCGCAGCAGCCGGCCGGCTTGGTGGCGCGGATGAACGCACCCATGAACTTGCCGGCTACCAGCGGAGCGATAGCGTCCACATCGATGCCCTGGCCGTTCAGGAACTGGCGCGCATCCTCGACGTCGTACACCCGTGTGGGTTCGATCTCGATTGCGGCGAAGCCCGTGTTGGCTAACTTATTTTTGTATTCGGACTCCTGCATCGCGCCAGCCACACAGCCGACCCACAGTTCGACACTGCGACGAATGGCAGGCGGCACTTCGCCGCGCACCACGACATCTGAAACAGCGAAACGGCCGCCTGGCTTCAGAACGCGGAAGGCCTCGCGTAACACCTGGTCCTTGTCGCCCGACAGGTTGATAACGCAGTTCGAAATGATCACATCGACACTGTTGTCCGGCAGGGGAACGTGCTCGATTTCGCCTTTAAGAAATTCAACGTTCGCCACACCGGCTTTATGCTGGTTCTCGCGTGCGAGGGCAAGCATGTCATCCGTCATGTCCAGTCCGTACGCTTTCCCAGTGGGCCCGACGCGGCGAGCCGAGAGCAACACATCGATGCCGCCGCCCGACCCGAGGTCGAGGACCGTTTCACCGGGACTCAGATTAGCCAGTGCGGTCGGATTGCCGCAGCCGAGCGAGGCATTCAATGCTGCTTCGGGTATCTGGCCGGCCTGCAGTTGATCGTACAGATTCGAGGTGATCGGATCGCAACAGCCATCGGCCAGCGCCGAAGCTCCGCAGCATCCGTTGCTGCCGCCAGTGATGACGCGGCGTGCGGCCTCGCCATATTTCTCTTTGACGACTTCATTAAGCTCCATGAGGTTCTCCTTTTTTCTATCTGCCGAGCTGGACAATGGTGCGCGGCTCGATCGCTTTGTTGCGGGTGCAGCATTCGGCATACAAAAAGCCAAGCAGTTCCTGTAAGCCTTCCGTATTGGCGGAGTACCAGAGGAAGGTACTCTCGCGGCGGGCTTTCACGAGGTTCTCATTCTTCAGCTTGTCGAGATGATGAGACAGGGTGGAAGGCGGAATATCCAGCTCCGCTCCGATGTCGCCGGCGATCATACCTTGCGGATGTGCGGCCAGCAGCACTCGCATAATGCGAAGGCGGGGCTCCGCACCCATAGCGGAAAACATATCGGCGCAACGAGCTACGTCCGGCTCCTTTCTGTCTCTTGCCATTAATCCCACTTCCCCATGTTCCAGGTGCCGGACGAGCAAAGGACTGCCGCCAGAACTGCTTCCGTCAACACGGGATCGACATCGGGTCTACTCGACACTGCGCGAGGCCTCGTGGGTTCCGTATTTCTATATTTGTAGAAATATAGATCATTGTCAAGGCCGGCGACTACACCGATCCGTAACGCGCTGGGGGGTGAAGCTGGATTTGTCGAGCAGAGTGGCGCGAGGACCACAGTCGGTGGTGATTGTCCGTTACGAGGAATCGGTTCTGCGCCTTGCGGCAAGTTGCCGTGCTCTATGCTGAGAGCGCGCCGGCCTGATCCCCGTTGTGAGGAACGAAATAGGAGAAAACGCATGAACGAGCCAATTGTTCCGTATGTGCTGACGAATCAAAATAGCCCGGCCTTCTGGCTCATCGACAATCTCTGGATGACGTTGGCGGGCAGTTTTCAGACAAACGGTAACTTCTGTTTCATCGAGCAAGTTTGTGGAACAGGGATCGGTGGCCCCCCTACGCATAGCCACCCTTCGGACGAGGGACTGTTCATCATTGAAGGCCATTGCACCTTCCATGCGGGCGGGGAAACGGTCGAAGCCGGACCGGGGACTCTGGTTTCCGTTCCGCGGCTGGTGGAACACAGCTTTACAGTCGATCGTCCCAACTCGCGTCTTTTGAACTTCTATACTCCTGGTGGATTCGAAATGCTGTTGATGAGCCTCGCGACGCCTGCGGCGGATCGCAAACCGCCCACTCCGGGGTCGGCGCCTATGCCTCCGCGTTGGATGGTTGAAGAGTGCTCGCGCGAGTTCGGCCAGATTGCGGGCATCGCGCTTCCCTTCGCCGATCCGCCGACCGAAGAGAACATGGTCACCAGGCCGAGCAGTCTCAATCCAATCAAGCCATACGGAATCAATCTGAAGCATGCTCCGGCCTACTGGTCACAAGGAAGTCTCTGGACCCTTATGGCGAGCGCAGAACAGACGGGCGGCTCTTATTCGTTGTTCGAGGAACTCTGCCCGAAGAACGCGGGTCCACCGCCGCATACGCATGAGCAGGATGAGGTGATCTATCTACTCGAAGGTGAGCTCACCATGATCGCAGGAGCCGAGAAGTTTAGCGCTAAAGCGGGAGCTCTTGCTTATATACCTGCCCGCTGCGTTCACAGCTTCCGAATTGATTCGCACGAAGCACGGCTCCTCAACTTCTACCTCCCCGGCGGTTTCGAGCGGGTGATTACAGAGTTCGGCATTCCCGCAAAGGCCCGCTCGCTCCCACCACGAGACCTCGCGCAGACTGGGAGCCCGGAGCAGATGAGAGCGCTATTTCAAAGAGTCGGGATGACGCCCGTTGCTCTTCCGGACTCCCTTCGGTGAGGACGTTAAATACGGGGACTGCTTTCGCGCGGCTTACCGTCCCCCGGTGGCGGTCCCGGCGGCGCCGAAGTTGTTTTGAGATGCATTTCCATCCCTCTGAGGTCTCCCGCAAACCGGGGCAAACTCACGCCCGCTAGCTCCTCAACGGTAGGCCTGACGTCACCGGCTGCGGTACGCGGGTCCAACTGCGTGAGTTTCTTTTCCAGATCGATCAGGTCCATGAAGAAATCGCCACGGGTCGGATCGTGAAAAGAATAACCGGAGACGGCATCGAGGTAGACCAAACTCGCAACTTTTCAGGATGTCTGGAGCCGACATAGCTCAATTCTTCACCGGCTATGGAGTGACCGATGAGGACAGGCTTTTTCGGATGCAGAAAGTTGCAGACTCCAAGCACGTCTTCACCTAAGCGCTCGGCGGAGTAATTCTCGGTGGTGGCCGGCGGTTTGCTGGAGGCACCGAAGCCCCGGCGCGTGATGCCGTATACCTGATAGCTCATAGCAAGCTTGCGTGCAAACTCGTCAAAGTCGGGCGCCGTACCACCGAGACCGGTGAGCAAGACGACGGTCCGTCCCGGTGCCGCCCCAATCGAGCACCTGCAAGCTGACGTGCGGCGCAACCTGAACGAATTGGACCTTCGGCGGCTTTACCGTCAAATCCGGCGCTTCCGTCTCCACCAGCACGGCCGTTACCGGTAGCGCGCCAACTGAGGCGATCTCCTCGTTTGCCTTTCCGGCGCCGCGATCCTTCTGGGGGGTCGCTTTGAATGGATGGCTCCAGCGAGCCGTTCCCAAGCTTCGAACCAGTCTCGAGTTTCGAAGCGGTTGCGTCCGCGATCTGAAGATAGACACGCTGCGATTCGTGGTTCGCAGAGATCAACTCCACCACCGCTGTACCGACTCTCCCAAAACGCGCAAATTGCTCACGCGTCATCCGCACGTAAATGAGCTCAGTCCCATTCGGCGAATCGAAGGGTATGTTCACCCAATTCTGCGAATCATCGCCCGCTTGTAGCGCGGACGCATCCGCCACTGCGTTGGCCCGAGAGAAAGCGACGAACGGAAACACCTCATACGGCCTCGCATAAAGAGATTGTTGCCGCTGCGCATGCCTGACCTGAAGACCTGAGACGATTTCCCGCCGGTCGCAGGAACGGGCCCGTGTCGCAGTGCTTGGCCAAACACGAGATCCTCGATGGAGCAAGTAGCGGGTCGCTCACAACGGAACGGAAGAGGCTCGGACCTGCGGCTGCTGCCTGCATTGCGTCGCGTGCCGGTCTTCGTTTGAAGAGCAGCTGTCGAAACAGAGAAAGCATTCCGTCGGTGATCAAGCGAAAAGCGCCCTCTGTTGCCAATGCCTCATCAAAAACGCACAGCATCTCAATTTCAAAACGATCGCGGAATGCTTTTGGATGTGCCGCCAAAATCCATTGATAGAACTTACGCATGCGTCATGCCCTCCGCGGCTTCGTTCCTGCCAAGCCGAGCTTCGCTACGCGGAACACTTCTTCTAAGCGTTCGATTTCAGCAGCGAGGACCTGCCGTCCCAAGTTGGTGAGCCGGTAATAACGACGCCTGGGATCCTCGCAATCTGCCGGTTTCGCGCTTTCAGCAACTACTCCCTTATCCAGCAAACGCTGCAGATTATCGTAGAGCGTGCCCGGTCCTAACCGGTATTGCCCATCCGATTGTCGAGTCACCTCACGCATGATCGCGTAGCCGTGTCGATCTTCGCCCGCAAGTGCCATAAGGATATGCAGAGCTGCCGGTGAGAGTGGGAGAAATTGACTGGATAGAGGCGGCATCGGCGATTGGTCAACTATATCGGATTCCGACTGAGAAGCAAATGAATTAGTGCGCCCGCATGCGGGGGAAGCACAACGGACCTGATTCGGATAATCGCGGACGGGAAGGAGTTTGCCTAGAGGCGTAGACTGCGGACTTAACTACGTAGAGGGAGTGCGAGCTATTTGCGAGCCAGATGCAGCGGGGAGCTTTCGGCCCCCCGCCGTAATTCTGATATTGCGATTAGCGAGTCATTCGTTCGAAGACGTCTTTACCCTTCGAGACAACGCCCGCCACCGAGCCGGCTGCCTGCTCCTTCTGACCGAAGGTGTCCGGCCGGCCGAAGCCAAGGTTCGGCTCTTCACCCAACGGGCGGGCGATGAAAGCGGAGAACTGACCTCGACCGTCGGGCGCGGCGCCACTCGTCCAGGGCTGGCCGCTTTGTGAGCCGATGCCTTCCGTGGTTGTGATGAAGAAGTTGTAGGCGAAATCGCTATTCTCTTTCGCTTGCGGGAAGCTGTTCGGGATCGGCAGGTGGGATGGTCCGAGTTCCTCGAGAACCGCCAGCCATTGCTCCTGGTGCATAGTGTCACGGGCGATGTTGAAGGAGAGCATGTCCTTCATGCCAGGATCGTCGGTCATGTTGTAGAGCCGGGCCGCGAGGGCGCGTCCTGTTGCCTCCGCCGCCACGTTGCAGTACATATCAGCGGCGATGTTCCCGCTGGCGTAGATGTGGGACATGTTGAACGGGACGCCGTTCGAATCGGACGGCAGCGCGGAGAGGCCGGTAGAAAGAATCTGGCGCATATCCATGCCACCAAGAACGGCATTCACCGCGGGGCTGCTTGCTGCCATTTCTTCCTGGAAGGAAACGGGTGCTCCTTCAAGGTTAAGAGCAACGGCGGTTGCGAGCATCTCAATGTGCGAGATCTCTTCGGTGGCGGTGTTCATCAGCATGTCGCGGTACTTTACGGGACCGCGGCATCCCCAAGCCTGAAAGAAATACTGCATGCACACGCGGATCTCGCCTTCGACGCCGCCGATTGCTTGCTGGAGAGCTCGGGCGAATAGCGGGTTCGGCCTTTCTACGCGTACGGGATATTGAAGCTTTTTGTCGGTATAAAACATGTCAACCGTACGATGAATCTGACGCGATGTAATGGCCTAGGGAAACTTCGGTCTGGTAGATTCCGGGCGCAGTTTCGCGATTTGAGGCAGTGCGGGATTAAGCAGGGCGGAATGCGCCCGTCAGCGGCACGCTAAACGCTGCAGAGCTGATAAGCCTGTTCGAGACCTTTGATGGGAGGCGTTTTCGCGGGCACGAACTCGTGGGACAGGAAACCCTGGTAGCCGGTATCCGCGATGGCAGTGGCGACGGCTCGCCAAGTGACTTCCTGCGTGTCGTCAAGCTCATGACGCCCAGGGTTGCCACCCGTGTGGAAGTGACCGAAGAAAGCGATGTTCTCCTTGATCGTGCGGATGAGATCGCCTTCCATAATCTGCATGTGATAGATGTCGTAGAGCAGTTTAATTTTTGGCGAGTCGACGCGCTTCATCAGCTCAATGCCCCAAGCAGAGTGGTCGGCCATGTAATCGTGATGGTTGACTTTGCTGTTGAGGAGTTCGAGGTTGACGGTCACGCCCTTCTCTTCGGCATAAGCTTTGATTTTGTTGAGACCGACCGCGCAGTTGGCCAGGCCTTCGGCATCGGGCATGCCGGCGCGATTGCCGGAGAAGGTGATCACGTTCTGAACTTTGGCCGCTGACGCAAGGGTGATGTCATTTTTCAAGCTGGCCAGAACCCGGTCGTGATTCTCAATGCGATTCAGACCGATCGGGATGGTGTTGGGATCGGTGCCGGAGGTCATGGAAGGAATGAGGCCGTGTTTCTGCACCGTCGCGTATTGATCGGGTGTGACAAGATCAATGCCTTTCAGACCGATACGAACAGCTTCCTGGCATAGTTCATCGAGGCTGTACCACTTCTGATAAGTCCAATACGAGACACCTTGTTTCAGGCGTCCGCCGCCGTTCTCAGCAGGGGCCAGGGTAGGACGGGCGAGAGCTGCCGCGCCCGCGGCCACGGCGGACTGCAGCACTTTTCTGCGATTCATTCGAGAGCATCGTATCAGACCAAATCTGCGACCCGGCCTCAGACCGGCCGGGCACATGAAGGTCTACTCATCGGAGGCGAGCTGGCGGGCAAGTTTCAAGTGGTGCTCGAGCTGGGGGAGTGTTGCTTTGGCGTAGGCCTGAAGGCTGGGAGTAAAGCCGTGGTCCGCTTCGCGCTTATAGGAGACGAGCGCGTTTTCGTGTTCGTTGACGACGACTTTGAGGAAGGCGTGGTCGAACGGCTTACCCTTTGATTTGTGGAGACGCTTGACGGCATTCTGGTGTGTGTCATCCAGCGTGGTGGGAGCGATGCCGCCGGTCTTGTTCGCCACCGTCATCAATTTCTTCAGGTCGGCCGTGTGCTCCTGTTCGAGTGTCACGGCAAACTTTTTCACTTGCGGCGACGACGCTTGTAACTGTGCCATCTGGCCGATGCGCACGGCCAGCAGACTGGTTTCGCCCGCAAACTCGATGAAATCTTTGTCATTGGCGCTAAGCTGATCGGGCTGCTGAGCAAGCGCGACCGCGGCAGAGAGCAAGCAAGCGAGGGCGAGTGATCTGATCATCACTAAGCAGGATAGCTAGTTTCGACAAAAGGAAGATTGAGTGAGCAGTTATTGCTGCTTTTTCTTCTTACCGAACTGATTGAGCAGGGAGTTGATGCTGTCCTGCGGTGTCTTTTGTTGTGTTTTGCCGGGCTGCTGAGCGGCTGCTGGCTGCTGCTGCCCGCCACCGAGGAGGCTACCCACGATGCCGCCCGCTCCGCCTTTACCGCCCAAGATGCCGCTGGCCAATTTCGAGGGATCGCCCACGGAGGGCAACAGGTTATTGAGCTTCATCTTGGCGAGCGCCTGGGTGTCGGGCATGAAGGTGGGATGTGCCATGGTGCCAGTGACCAGCACTGGAATGACAAGCTCACCTTTATTGTTGGCCAGGGCGGTATTGAGGAAGCCACCGACGTGAGTGCCGCCGACCGCCTGGCTGGTGGAATTGCCAAGCGCAGCGGTCATGTGCATATCGAGACCTTGATTGACGAGGTTCATGGTGCCGTTGGCTGCGAGAGAGCCGGAGTCGAGAACAGCGGTGAGGTTGTTGCTCGAGGCGACGCCGTTTACCACGTTCAAGGTGCCGGCAAACTTACGAAGTGTGGTGCCGGTACCGGCTTGGGCGGGTGCGCTGCCGAGAAACTTGCCGACTTTCGAGAGTTCATTGAGGATGTTCACGTTCTTGAGCTGGCCGTTCGTGACATTGAACCCGAGCGTGCCGTTCAGAGTCTGGGCCAGATCATTGCTCGACACGAGTGCGAAACGCAGATTGGTATCGGCGGCGAGACTGCCGTAGAGGGTGTTCTTGGCAGAGCTGACGGCGGAAAGAAGAGCATTGGTATCAACACCGGCAAATTTCGCGTTCAGAGCGCAGAGCGGGTGGGCAGGACGGACGTCGAGCGAGAGAGTGCCGCTTTCCTTGCCGCCGAAAATATCGGTGGTGAGAGGAGAAAGTGTGATGACGCCGCGGTTCAATTTGCAATTGGCGCGGAAGTTAGTGAGGACGATGTCCTGGGCCTTGATGGTGTTGGCGGCGAGGGTGCCGGAGCCAGTGATGGTTTCGATGAAACTCGGCTGGTTGGCGGCGGCAGGGTGCGCGCCGGCCGGAGCAGGTTTGCCAGGGGCTGGTGCGGATTTTGCGGTGAGCGAATCGAGCTCGGCGGTATCGATTTTATCGGCTGCGAGGGCAAACTGAATTTCGGGTGCGGCGAAGTTCTTGGCAGAGAGGTTGCCATGGACGCCTGTGCTGCCGATGCTGGCCGCGAGGTTGGAGATGGCCATCGAATTCTGCGAGAACTGCGCGTTGGCGGAAGTGATTGAAACCGGCTTGGTGAGCTCCGGTGTGGTCAAGGTAGCGGCGGAGATGTTGGCGGTACCGGCGTAGTTGAGCTGCGATGCATTGGCGGTGGGTCCTGTGACGTGGATATTGGCGGACAGCTTACCGGTGCCCGTCATGCCTTTGGCGGAATCGACGCCGTAGGCCTTAGCGATGTTCAGCAGCTCGGCGATGTTTGCGCCGTCCGTCTTCAGAGTGGCGTCCACTACACTCGCTTTGCTCGAGTAATGCGAGAGGGCAAAATTGCCGGTGACGGTGGTAGAGCCGCTGGTCGCCGTGAAGTTGTTGGAGCGAACCACATCGGGTGTGAGAGCGAGGTCAAGTTCCGGTACCGAGACGGGCTGCTTGATTTCGCCGCCGCTTGCTTCGACCTGTTTGCCGGTTATGGAACCGTTCAACTGAGGGGCGGTGGTGGGGCCCGTGGCAGTCACATCAGCCGTAATGAATCCTTTGACCTGATAAGCAGGATTGAACGCTACACCGAATGCACCGGCCAATTTAGCGAGCTCGGTAATGGAGGAGTTCTTGGTGGTCAGGTGCACGTTGAGGTTGGCGGGGGTGGTGTGCGCGTTGACGTTCCCGGCCAGATTGAAGGAAGTGGAGCCGAGATTGACGGTACCCGAGCGAACCTGGATGAGATCTTGCGCGCGATTGGCGGAGAGATCATAACGGGCATCGATTGGGAAATCGAGTTTCGCGCCGCGGAGCATGGCGTTCTGTAATTTCAGATCACCTTTAGCGGACAACTGCTCGGCTTGCGATGTGATATCGGCATCACCGGAAGCAACGGCATCGGTTTGAGGAGGAAGAGCGCCCGCAGAGAAGCGATTGGCAGCGGCGAGCGAGACTTCCTGCAGCGAGATGTGACCATCGATCGGAGTAGCAGCCGAGTTGCCGGATTGAAGCGGGCCCGCCTTGCCTTTGAAGCTGAGAAGCTGCTTGCCCTGGCCCGGAAGATGGGCAGCGACTTCGAGCCCGAACTTCTTGCCCGGGGCGAAATCGGTCAATTTGAAATCGATGTGATCGTAGACGGAGCGTGCCTGATTGCCGACCTGATCGGTGATGGCGACCTGACCGTCGGTAATTTTGAGCTCATTCAGAGAGAGGTCCGAACCCGAACTGGAACCGGAGCTTTTCGCCTGGCTCCCTTGAGCGCCAATGGTGGAGTAATTCCAGACGCCGGCACGATTGCGGACGAGTTCGATTTGGGGCTGATCGAGTATGAGTTCTTTGACTTCAGGATTACCGCCGATCAGCGAGAAAAGTCCGACGCTGACGAAGAGAGCCTTTGCGGTCGCGAATGGGCGAGTTGACGAAAATTCGGGAGCATCGGCTATGGTCAGTCCATCGGCGCGGATCGAAAGTGGAAAGAGACGAAGGCCGAGGTGACCGACGGTGACCTGGCGATTGAGCTTCTTCTGCAGTTCAGCCTGGACGCGCGGCCGGTAGCTATCGACATTAGCGGCAACTAAGCCGAGAGCGATGGCAGCGACAACGATTAGCGCAGCTACCGTGATGATGACGTATCGGGTCCGCATAGTTTATAGTAAGACGCAGCATTCCAGGAAATCTTACAGGTGAAGCGCACGAAAGAAAGTTGCGAACGAGGCGGAGCGCGCCGATTTATTTGGGTTTGCGCCGTGCGGCGGAGCCTGAGACTATAACAAAGAGACATGGCGCTCGCCAGACACCCCATCCCGGAAGTGACGACAGAGTCTTTCTCATGGAGCAAGCACCGTTTGCTCTTGATCGTAGCGGCAGCGATTGCGACAGTATGCGCGGGTGCGGCCTTCGTTCTGCTGGTGTTGCGGGATCACGGACATCCAAAAGTGATGGTGAACGAGCAGGCGGCGCCGGGTATTTCGACCAGAAGCGCGCCGGCTGCGCGGGCGGCCGAGACGACCAAACCTGTCGATACCGGCAAAGCGCTATTAGCGATCGCATCGCCGATAGCGAAAACGGCTGATGCGACCACCGCGGCCAAGCCGGAAGATCAGAACAAGTTCAATTTTGCGCGATCGAACCGGCGAGTGACGCTGGGGCCGCTGAAATTGCGGCTGACGAACACAGACCCGCTGAAGAACACTTACGATGTGAGCGTGTTGACTGGCCGAAGGAGCTCGCTCCACCGGAGTGTCAAAGTGAATGAGCCGTTGTGGATTGCGCTGAATCGCGGCACGGGCGCGATCGAGTTAGTAGTTACTTCGATCGATGCGAATCGGGTGATCGGTTACTGGACCGAATCCAATCACTCGCCGCAAGTAAGCGCGCGCGTTCGCGGGCGCCATCGATAACAGCAGCGGACAGCGGCGCTGGTGTAAGCTACAGGTCGATATGGCCGTTACGAACGTAGGTAAAGCCGCGCCTCTATCGACCGCCAGCAGCACCGATGCGAGCGCTATGGCGATGGTGACAACGCTGTTTTTCGTATGGGGCTTTCTCACCTGTCTGAATGACATTCTCATTCCGCACCTGAAAGCGATTTTCGATCTGAACTACGCGGCCGTGATGATGGTTCAGTTCGTATTTTTTTCGGGCTATGCTGTGTTCGCGGTGCCGGCCGGCAAGCTGATCGACTGGATGGGCTACAAACGCACGATGGTGTTTGGTCTACTGACGATGGCTTTGGGGGCGATTTTGTTTTTGCCGGCGGCGAGTGTGCCTGCTTTCCCACTCTTTCTAGGTGCGCTGATCATTCTGGCGGTGGGCATCACGTCTCTGCAGGTCTCGGCAAATCCTTACGTATCGGTTCTGGGGCCGCCCGAGACGGCTTCGAGCCGATTGAACTTAACGCAGGCTTTCAACTCGCTCGGGACCTTCATTGCTCCTTATTTCGGGAGCTTTCTCATCTTAAGTACGGTTGCGAAGAGTCAGAACGAAATTCGCAGGATGGCGCCGGATGTTCTGCAGGCGTACCGGCTGCATGAAGCCGCGACGGTGAAACTGCCTTATCTGATGATTGCGGTGGCGCTCGTGGGGCTCGCAATTGCGATAGCACTTTTTCGACTCCCGCAGATCCGCACCGTGGCGAGTGACGGAGAGCAAGAGACGGGCGCGGCAGTGGACAGCGTCTGGCAGCATCGTCCTCTGATCCTGGGTGTGCTCAGCATATTTGTATACGTCGGTGCGGAAGTAGCGATCGGCAGCTTTCTGGTGAATTATTTTACGCAGCCGAATATCGGGGCGATGACGGAGAAGACGGCGGCGGTCTACGTATCGTTCTACTGGGGATTCGCGATGATCGGGAGGTTTATCGGATCAGCGGTGCTGCAGAAGATGCGGGCGGGCCAGCTGCTGGGCATGGTGGCGGTTGTAGCGTGTTTGCTGGTGGTGATTTCGATGCTTACGTTCGGGCATTTAGCGATGTGGAGCATCATCTTGGTGGGGCTCTTCAATTCGGTGATGTTTCCGAGCATTTTCACGCTGGGCATTGCAGGGTTGGGTCCGCTGACGGGCAAAGGGTCAGGGCTGCTGGTAGCGGCGATTGTGGGTGGCGCGATTATCCCGGTGGTGGAGGGCGCACTGGCGGACCGCGTAGGTATTCATCATGCGTTTATTCTACCGGCGGTTTGCTACATCTATATCGCGTATTACGGGTTCCAGGGATCGCAGCAGAGGGCACTGGCCTAGCGCTTGTGGGGCGAAAACGGGGAGACCCGCCAAGACGACTGACTCGGTGCGATTACTTATCGGAAAAATCGACAATGTTCAAGTCGAGTGGAAACTGAGCCTTTCGTACGTCCGCAGAGCGCACGATTCCTTTACCCCAATCTCCTTCGACGCCGACCGCCGCGCCGAAAGCAGCGGCATTGACCTGGCCGGCCAGCAGAAAGCGATCGAGGACGTAAGGGATTCCATTTGAGCCGAGTGCCGAAGGGCCTTGCATCAACTGGAAGTGCAGGTGCGGAGCGGAGGTATTGCCGGTATTGCCCAGCTTGCCAAGAACATCGCCGCGTTTGACCCTGTCACCCGGCTTTACAGTGACCGAGCCGGTTTGCATGTGCGCGTAAAAGGCAAACACGCCATCCCCAAGATCCAGGATCACGTGATTTCCATCGACATTGGCGACCGTGATTGTTTTCGGATCCGGCAAGGTACCGGGTTTCTGATCGGTTAAGTTATTCAGCGTCTCGACAACGACTCCGTCGGCGACTGCCAGCACGGCAGCACCGTAATCGGCGTAGTTATGAACGTCTGCCGGATCGCCGTGAACCATGCGATTGTTCTTATCAAGCAGCATCCAGTCAATGGCGAACCGTTGGGCGAAATAGATCTTGCCGTTAATGGTGAGACCGGCGCCGCGATGGACTCCAACGAGACCGCAACATCCGTTGACAGCGACCCAACCCTTACCCGCGAGCGGGGCGGCTAATTGTGGCAATTCATGTGAGATCTCAAGAGGCGCAGCGATATAGCTCAAGGGGACCGGCGTTACGGCACGATGCCCCGGCATAGGCGCACCGAGCAAGTTCACGCGGTGCAGCAAGCGGGGCGGGAGTGCCGAACCGCGTTCGATCGTGAAATCGATCAAGAAGAGCCGGGAGGCGTTGAATTCAATCGTCGCGCCCTGTGCTGGGGCGCTGTTGGTTTGTCGCAGGCGCAATTTGACTTCACCGGCAGCATAGCTGGTGACCACAGTCGATTGATTGGCAGCGTCGATTACATCGATTTTGTTGAGTGTGACCGGGGTCGGAGTGGTGTTGGTAAATACGAGTTCGTAGACAAGATGAACTCGTCCGTCAGTTCCTGGGAAAGGGTGCACACCCGGTGTGAGCGCGGAGACTGCGAGCGGGGTAAATTGATCGGAACCGGCAACAGCGTGCGCGGAAAATATAGCTGTGACGCACAAAAGGGCGGGCCAAGTCTGTTTGCGCACTGAGGCTCATTATAGGCGAGGCGGATGTCCCGAAGATATTGCTCATCCTTCAGACGAGGGGAAGGCGGGTCGGGGCCCGTCCGGTGCGAACGCGACGGTTCACTCGATAGCTGAACGGGTCCCGTTGATAGCAGTTACTTAGTTGTGGAAGCAGCGGTCGAGGTGGTCGAGCTCTCGGTGGTGCTGTTCTTTTTCTTGTGCTTCTTGTGCTTGCTGGTCATGGTGCTGCCGGTGGTCGAAGCGGTGCTGGTGTTCTGGGCGAACATGCCGGTAGAAAGAGCAAAGCCAAGGGCCAATGCGGATACAGTCAGTTTTTTCATTTTTTATCTCCTCTGGTTTAGAAGCGTAAACACGCTCTTCTGCACAGACGCATCTAAGCAGGCAATAGTCACCGTCCCTAAAGATGTTTAATGTGGACCGGCAAAATCCGATCTGACGCCGGGGGCGGGTGAGTGCAAGAATGAAGAAATGATCATAAAAGATCTGTCGGAGCGGCGTTCTCCGCAGGCGCCTCTGGACTCAAAAAAGATTGTCTTCGGGAAGACGTTTGCACCAAACATGTTTTTGTGCGAATACCGGGACGGCCGCTGGCGCGACGCGCGGATTGAACCGCTGGCCGATTTCAGGATGCACCCGGCAGCGCTGGTTCTGCATTATGCGCAGGCGATCTTTGAGGGGATGAAGGCGTTTCGCCAAGCGGACGGCTCGGTGGCGCTGTTCCGGCCCGAGAAGAACGCAGCGCGATTTCAGCGCTCAGCAGCACGCATGTGCATGCCGGTGGTAGATGAACAACTCTTCCTTGACGCCG
This sequence comes from Terriglobia bacterium, assembly GCA_963737005.1. Lineage (GTDB taxonomy): Bacteria > Acidobacteriota > Terriglobia > Bryobacterales > Bryobacteraceae > Bog-105. The sequence continues at coordinate 681,711 of CAVTRD010000003.1, forward strand.
TTTCGGAACTGGTGAAGGTGGAAGAGGAGTATGTCATTCCGGAGCCCGGCAGCCTTTATCTGCGGCCGGTGATGATCGGTACGGAAGCGTCGATTGGAGTGCGTGCCTCGAACGAGTATTTGTTTTATGTGATGGCGCTGCCGAGTGGCGCATATTTCCCGGAAGCGCATGGCGGGCCGGGAGCGGTGCACGTATCAATATCGAACTCGGTGGTGCGGGCAGCACCGGGTGGAACAGGAAACGTCAAGGCGGCGGCGAATTACGCGGTCACGTTGAAAGCGATTTCCGACGCAAGGCTGAGGGAGTGCGCGCAAGTGTTGTTTCTCGATGCCTCGCCAGAACAGCGCGTGGAAGAGATGGGCGGCATGAACATCATGTTTGTCGAGAACGGCACGGTGGTGACGCCGCCCCTTAACGAGACACTCTTGCCAGGCGTGGTGCGGGACAGTGTGCTGACGCTGGCAGCCGATCTTGGAATTCCCGTACGCCAGGAAGCTTATCGCGGGGCGGATCTGATTGCGAAATTGAGGGACCGATCAATTAGTGAAGCATTTGCTTGTGGGACGGCGGCGACCATCACGGGGATTTCTTCTTTTAAGACAGAACAAGGAGAGACATTCGAGTTGACTGCACCGGGCGAGGTTTCGGAGAAGCTTTACCGGAAGCTGGTCGGCGTGCAGTATGGGCATGTGACGGACCAGCACGGCTGGCTGCGGTCGGTGGTGCCGGCACGGGCGATGGCTTAGAACGCCTTGCCTCGGTAGTGACAGCCCTGAGCCTTCCCGGTAGCGGTGATGGCCGAAAGCGTGAATAAAGACGGGCTCTTGGCCGCTCTGGTTGTGGCGGGTTCGGGCCTTTGTTGGTGGTCTGCGGCGATTGAGCCGAGCATCGATTTTGCAAGGTGGCTTCTACTGGCACTTATCGGGTTGATAGCCGCGCTATCGACGACTCTGTCAACCGGGCAATGGCTGCGCTTTGGGATTTGGTCCGTCGTTGGGGTCTTTGTTGGGCTTTGTAGCGGTCTGGTGCTTTTCCCGCCTAGCGATGGAATTGCGGCATCGTATGCGCCGATTGTAATCGGGCTAGTTACGTTCGCGACGCTCCTCTTATCCATTTGGGCGGTTTAATCGGGCGGAAGTTACCGGTATCCGGCAAAAGGCCAGAGGCGCAATCTGGTTTGCATTGACTTGCTGTGTTGCATCGGGGCCGGCGACTCTGGGGCTGACCCCACCACTGGTCGCGCACAGAGTTGCTCGCAATGACCGGATGGCAGCAGAGAGGTTTGCCTCTTTGCAAAGTGCCGTGGAAACAACAATTGCTACAAACGGGGACTCAACGCGCATCTGCGATGGAGAGGCATTACGGCAACATTACTCCGGCCCACCATTCAGCAAAGATGACTGGAATCGCATCGCCGGGAACTACGTGAAGCAGGACGGTTACCTATTCATGGTTTACTACCATCAAAACCCTGGATACATGATCGACGCCATGCCGGATAGAAGGAAAGCGGACGGTACACGGCATTTTTGCACCGAGAAGCCGAGCAAAATGCGATGCGGTATGGATTCGCCTGAAGTTTTCTTGAACGCGACCTTATTCCAAAGCAGGGGTGACGGCTGGCGGCGGTAATTGGCGCTGCTGTTCGAAGCTGGCGCGGGGGTCTCGGGCGGACGATTTACCGGCGTAAAAGATTCCGAAGCGCAGGCAGAGACTGGCGGCTGTTCCGATCACGCCGGAGGTGATTTTCTTGGCGCGGCTCTTGCCCGGCAAGAGGGACACGATAATACCGGCGACGGTCAGAACCTTAGCAGACTGCCACAGGAGACCACTCAGCCCGGTCTGAAGGGGTTTGCCGACGCGCGTGACGCGCTTCGCATCGCGCTCGAGAACGACTGAGGCTAGCAGCTCGATGATTTTGCCCATCAAACCGAAGCGCTCGACAGCGTTCGTTTCGGCTCGATTGAGTTGGAAGAAGTCGAAGAAAGCGGCAGAAGCAGCGGTACCGGAGGCAAGGAACATAACCGGCATTGTGCGGTAAGAAACCTGCCAAACGGGGACGGCGGTTTGTGAAAGCAACACGCCGGTGTAACCGGAGAGCCCGAGACCGAGGATGCCGCCAAAGAGTCCGAACGGATAGGCCAGGGGACGAAACAAGCGCGGGCCGAAGGGCAGGACGGCAGCGGCTCCCATGAAAGTCGAGAAGGTGGAGAGTATCCAGGAGCCCATGCTCATGGGAGAGCTCGGGCGGAAGACGCGCAGCATGTTGAGGAATCGTTCGGGGCGGCCGAGGTCGTGAATGAGCAGACCGGCGCTAACCGCTCCGCCGACAGTCGCGACCCAGCGTGAACGAGTGACGAGCGACTGCATAGCGCGCGGTGCAAAGACCTGCGCGGCTGCGCCGAAGGCCGCGCCCACACCCGCGACGCCACCGACATAGAAATAAGTCGGGATCGACCAAATCCATGTCGGCTCTTTCAACATGGGGTGGTTGTAGTAACTCGGACTGGACGTCGATTGATGGCTCGGTACGTAGGGAAAGGCTTGCGATTGAAGGACGCGATCGTGCTTCGTGCTGAGCGGCTTCTGATGTGACGCTTCGCCGGAGAGAGTGCCGAGGCCTTCGTCGATGTTGCGACCGTCATCGACTAGCTGGGCGGTAATTTCGATGGCGAGCGGGTCCTGCAGACGAGGGATCTCGCGGCTCACGAGCGATTCCCTTGGGCGTTGCCGAGCATGACGGACGCGACGGCGACGAGCGAGACACCGATCGCTGCCATACCTGTTGCGATCCAGCTTTTTTTGCCTTTGTGAGTCGGGACTTCGGGATTTGGGGGCAGATTGTAGACTTCGGGCTTATCGATGAGGAGAAAGAATGCGTTCAAGCCACCGGTGCCGGGCTGACTGGCGGCATCTTCGCCATAGAGATAGGCTTCTTTGATGCCGCGCTCGTGCAACTCCTCGACGCGCTGGCGGGCCTGTTCGCGCAACTCCTCGACTTCGCCGAATTTAATGGAGGCAGTGGGGCAGGCTTTCGCGCAGGCGGGCTGCATATCTTCTTTCTGACGGTCGTAGCAGAGCGTGCATTTCCAGGCCCGGCCATCGTCGGGACTTTTATCGATGACGCCGAAAGGGCAGCCGGAAACGCAGTAGCCGCAGCCGTTGCAAATATCGGGCTGCACGTAAACGGAATCGAACTCAGTGCGGATGATGGCGCCAGTGGGGCAGTTTTCGAGGCATCCGGCACGGGCGCAATGTTTGCAAACATCCGACGACATGAGCCAGGAAAGGCCGGTGTCGGTTCCGCTCACCGGCACTGGGCGCTCGATGAAGCTGACGTGCCGCCAAGTGGAAGCACCGAGCGCGATCGTGTTGTCGTACGACATACCGGTGAAGTGATAACCGTCGTCGGGCAGCTGATTCCATTGCTTGCAGGCAACTTCGCAGGCTTTGCAGCCGATACAGAGCGTGGTGTCGGTAAAGAAGCCGGTAGCCATTTATTTTGGACCCCTTTTAGGTTTGGTCGCCCTGCTTTGCTTGCGGTGCGTGGACCCCGTGTTTGCCGACGGGCAGAGTACCGGTGCGGGGGAGATCGCGCAGCTGGTCATCGGGGGCGAAATCGGGCGAGAACGGTTTCAATTTCTTCCGATCGCGGCGACCCGCGCGAATGTTTCCGGTGATCGCTTTCGACTCCATGATGGTTACATTGCTGTCGGCAGCGAAGGCGAGCAACTCGTTGGTGGAATCGCCTTTCACGAGACCGGTGCTGCCCCAATGGTAGGGTAACCCGATCTGATGAATGAAACGCCGGCCCATGCGCAGCGGCTTCATGCGTTCGGTGACGAGGACGCGCGCCTCGATCTCGCCGCGGGCGCTCGAGATGGTGGCCCAGCCGCCATTTTGCAATCCGATATCTTGAGCGAGTTCAGTTGACACCTCGCAAAACATTTCGGGCTGGAGTTCGGATAGCCAGGAAAGCCAGCGTGACATGGCGCCAGAGGTATGGTGTTCGGTTAAGCGATAGGTGGTGAGCACGTAAGGGAAGCGCTCGTCTTCGAAAGGCTTAGCGAGGATGTTTTCGGGGCGCGGATACTCGAAGCGCGCGGGATTGCATTGCTGCCCATAGAGCGGGTTGCGAACCGGCGACTCAAAGGGCTCGTAGTGCGTGGGCATGGGGCCGTCGAGCAGACCGGTTGGAGCGAAGAGCCAGCCTTTGCCATCGGGCTGCATGATGAAGGGATCGTCGCCGGCGATGGTGGCGAGGCCTTTGGCATCGGCAGCAACGCGGTAGTCAGGCGAGAGATCGGCGATGAAATCAGGGACATCGTTGCCGACCCACTTCTTTTGCGCTTCATCCCACCAGATGAGTTTTTTGCGGTCGGACCAGGGACGGCCTTGCAGGTCGGCGGAGGCGCGATTGTACATGATGCGGCGATTCATCGGCCAGGCGAATCCCCAACCGGGGCCGTAGTGCTCGGGGTCGGTGGCGGGCTCGCGGCTGGCAGCGTGGTTCTTGCCATCCGCGTAGATGCCCGAGTAAAGCCAACAGCCGCAGGCGGTCGAGCCATCATCTTTGAGTTGGGTGTAACCGCTGACGGGTTTGTGATCGGCGACGGTGTAGCCGTTGACCTCGGCGACCACATCTTCGGCAACGGGCTCTTCGATGCGGCCGTGCACGCGGTAATTCCAGGCGAGGTCTTGTAACGGCCGGTCTTTCGGATCGGTCGAGTGAGCATAAAGCTCTTTCAGGCGCTTGCCCAGGTGGTAGACGAAATGCAGTTCGCTGCGTGCATCGCCGGGCGGCTCGACCGCGGATGATGCCACTGCGGCGAGGCGCTGCGTTTGGGTAAAGCTGCCGTCTTTCTCGGTGTGGGTGGCGGCTGGGAAGAAGAAGACTTCGGTCGCGATATCTTCGGTGCGCACTTCGCCCGTTTCGTGTTCAGGTGAATTGCGCCAAAATTCGGCGGTCTCGATGAGCGAAAAATCGCGCACGACGAGCCACTCAAGATTGCGCAGACCCTTGCGCTGTAGCGCGGCGTTGGGCGAACCGACGACGGCATTCTCACCCATGACGAAATAGCCTTTGAGCGCGCCATCGGCCATCTCGGAGACGGTGGTCATGTGCGAATGATCACCGGTCATGCGGGGGATGTGGGAGAAGCAGTAATCGTTCTCGGGCTTGGCGGCTTCGCCGTACCAAGCTTTGAGGAGCGAGACGATGTAGTTCGGGAACTGAGTCCACCAGCCGGCGTGCGGCGTGTAGTTTTCGATGTAGTCTTTGAGCGAGTTATCCGCACCGGCTTTGGGCTGCGGCAGATAGCCGGGGAGGAGGCTGTAGAGGGTGGGAATATCGGTCGAGCCTTGAATGGTGGCGTGCCCGCGAAGGGCCATGATGCCGCCGCCGGGACGGCCGATATTGCCGAGGAGCAGCTGCAAGACAGAGCAGGCGCGAATCATCTGTGAGCCGACGCTGTGATGAGTCCAGCCAACGGCGTAACAAAAGGCTGTGGTGCGCTCGCGGATTCGAGTTGTCACAGATGGTTTGAGCGACTTTTTCGAAGATCTCGGGCGGGGTGCCACAGACCTCCTGGACCATTTCGGGCGTGTAGCGCTCGTAGTGGCGTTTGAGGATCTGGAAGACGCATTGCGGATGCTGCAATGTTTCGTCGCGTTCGTGGACTTTGGGTTGGCCGGTCCTGAAGTGCTTGGCCTTTTCGGCGTGCGATTCAGCTACCTGATGCGTTCCACGCTCGCCGCGTTCGATGCCTTGATAGGTCCAGCTATCGCTATCGTACTGACCTTGATTGTGCTCCCAGCCGCTAAATAGGCCATCGAGCTCTTCGGTGTCCTTGAAGTCTTCAGAGATGATGGCGGCGGCGTTGGTGTAGGCCTGGACGTATTCTTTGAAGTAGCGCTCGTGATGGATGACGTAGCGGATCAGGCCGCCGAGGAACGCGATATCGGTTCCAGCGCGGATGGGCGCATGGATGTCGGAGACGGCGCTGGTGCGTGTGAAGCGCGGGTCGACGTGGATGAGCTTCGCTCCACGCTGTTTGGCGAGCATGGGCCAGCGGAAGCCGACGGGATGGTTCTCCGCCATGTTCGAACCTTGGATGACGATGCAATCCGCATTCGCGAGATCTTGAAGCGAGGAGGTTGCGCCACCGCGACCAAACGAGGCGCCCAGACCGGGCACCGTAGAGGAGTGTCAAATACGAGCTTGATTTTCGATTTGGAGAATGCCGGCTGTATTGAAGAGCTTCTTGATGAGATAGTTTTCTTCATTATCGAGAGTCGCGCCGCCGAGATGCGCCATGCTTAGAGTTCGGTTGACGACCTTGCCGTCAGCAGTTTCAGCCTCCCAGTTTTCGTCGCGAGCTTTCTTGACGCGCTGGGCGATCATTTCGGTTGCGAGGGCGAGCGGGAGCGGCTCCCAACTGGTCGAGTGAGGGCGCCGATACAGGACCTGCTGGACGCGATGATCGCTGGTGACGAGCTGAAAGGTGGCCGAACCTTTCGGGCAGAGGCAGCCTTCTGAGATGGGAGACTGGGGATCGCCTTCGATGTCGATGATTTTTTCGTCTTTGACGTAGATGAGCTGGCCGCATCCGACCGCGCAATAGGGGCATATCGAGGGGACGACCCGATCGGCATCTTTGGTACGCGCCTTCAGATTGTGAGTCCGTTCAGAAGCGGCGGTGTCGCCGGCCGCGTGCAGATCGCGGCGCTCCAACTGTTTCACCACCGGCCATTTTCTTAACGCATCGATCGACTTAGATTTACGAGGCATATTGCTGTACTCAAGTATGGATGGCGGTCGAGGGGCAATCGGGACAAAGCCTGCGTTCCGTAGTTTTACTCAACCCGCTCGAGAAGTCTGGCGGCGGATTATGCGGTAATGATGTCGTATGTCTCGCTACTACCGGGAGCTGCACGATCGTGAACTGCTGGCGCAGGCAGCCTCGATGCTACAGGAAGTACAAGAGCGAAAGCTGGTGGATGTGATTCTGCCGCCGGATGCGCGAGCGGCCGACGAGGACCCGGCGGTTTTCCCACGGCGGCTCGCCTCGCTCTCTGTCAGTAAGGGACGGCTTTGCCTGGTGGTGGAGCAGCAATTCTTTCAAAGTTCAAAGCGCGGGAGCGCGAGAACGTAAACGGACCAGCGGGCGTTATTTTGCTTGGTGCGCGACGATCTGACCTTTGATTTTCTGGTATGTGGCGTGAGGGATGACCTTTTTTGTGTCGAGGTCGGTTTTGGAGCGATAAGGGCGACCGCCAATGATTTTTTGCGCAAGGGCGGGACCGATACCGGGCAAGGTGTCGAGCTGATCAACGGTGGCGCTATTTATATCGATGAGGCCGGCCGCTGCGGGCGCGGCAGCAGTAGACGTCTTAGCGGGCGTTTTTTGAGGAGCGGCACTCTGCGCGGCGAGAAGAGTGGCCGCAGCTGCCGGAACCAGCAGCCAGCGTAGTATTTTCATAGGCAGATTCTAGCAAGCAGTTTGACAGCATTCACAAATTCGAAACCTTTGGTCCGGTGGTGGTGGCTGGCGGGTCCGTTTACAGAGGCGGATATTCGGAGGCATCTTGAGTGGGCGCGGGCGCAGGGCTTCGGCGGCGTGGAACTGGCCTGGCTCGACCCAGGTTGGCTCGATGAGGGAGATGCGCCGCGTCCTGTTTGGGTAGGCGACGAGTGGCGCGCGCTGGTGGCTTACACGAAGCGGCAGGCTACTGAGTTTGGGCTCCGGTGCGATTTTACGTTGGGAAGCTGTTGGCCGTTCGGCGGCTCCTGGGTACGGGCCGAAGATGCCTCGCATACGTTTGACGGGCTTTCGGAGCAGCGGCTGCGCGGAACGTGGGAAGCGCCAGCCATAGCAGAAGCGCTTGTGGTAGATCATTTGTCTGCGCGGGCATTGCGACGGTACGCGGAACCTCTGTTAGCGGCTTTGCGCGATGCGCTGGGGGGCGAGCGATCGGCGCTGTTTTGCGACTCGCTAGAGCTGGACACCGAAGATCTTTGGTCGCCGGATTTGTGGGATGGATTCGAGCAGCGTTTTGGCTACTCGTTGCGACCGTATGCGGCGGACGTTGATCGGGATCCGGATGTCCTTTACGACTATCGGAAGTTCATCGGCGAGACGATCGGGCGAGAGTTTTATGAGGCGTTTGCGGCGCTCTGCAATGAGAGTGGAGCCGACTCGCGCGTGCAGTGCCATGGCGCGCTGACGGACTTACTGGCGGCTTATGCAGCGGTCGACATTCCCGAATCGGAGTCGCTGCTGTTTCCGCCGGAGTTTTCACGAATCGCGGCGTCGGCAGCCGCTTGGGCGGGAAAGAGTGTGGTGAGCGCGGAGACATTCACTTGCATCTACGGGTTTCCGGGCAGAGAAGAAGGCGCGGAGGAATATTGGAAACGAGAGCATCCGGGTGATCTCAAGTTGCTGGCGGATGCGCTTTTTGCAAACGGCGTGAACCAGATTGTGTGGCACGGGATGCCTTATCAGCCTGCCGGGAAAGCCATCGAGTTTTACGCGTCAGTACATGTGGGTCCGGACAGTTCTTTTGCCGGTGAGCTTCGCGAATTTAACGGCTACCTCGAACGTTTAGGGGGACGGCTGCGGGAGGGTGAGCCTTACTGCGGGATCGGTGTTTATCTGCCCTGGGAGGATGCGCTGCAGTTGGATGAGCTTCCACCCGAAATGAAGACACCTGGCGCTCAATACTTCTGGGAGATGCGGCACGTGCGGCCACCTCGAGAGTTGGAGGGCTTTCATCCGCTATGGATCTCGGGGCGTTTTTGCGAGAGGCTTATGTCGATAAAGGTTCCGTTCGATCACGAGAATTGAGCTGCTCTGCAATCTATGTCGATTGCGAGTGGTTGGATGCGGAGTCATTGCGGGACTTGACGAGGCTGGCGGCACAAGGTGCGCGACTGATTTGGAAGCGGACTACACGTGAACCAGGGAAGAAGCGGGACGCAGAGTATGCGGCGAATTTTAAGGCGGTGATGGGCTCTGCGATTTCATTAGTCAACGGATTGAAGCCCTTGCTGGCCGGCGAGGGTCTGCCTCCTTATTGGGCGCGGAAGATCGATCAGGATCTGCTGATCTTCTTCGCACATCCGATGACGGAGGAAATCGCGTATCCGATGCCGTACCGGCTCTCGGCAAAGGCGCGAGCAACGGAGCGTGCTGTGCGGTTGAATTGGGGTGGGCGGGAGATCTCACTGGCGCTGCGCTTCGGAGAGGGACAATCGCTTCTGTTCTTGGTTTCCCATACAGGAGCTGTGCAAAACATAGCTATCTAGGGTCCCGGACTAGGTGGCCTGATCGAGTAGGCTTGCGCGGACCAGAGATCCGAAGGGTGTGGGTGTGAAACTGGAGGCGATCTCGACTAAGCGGGGGTGATCGGACCAGCTCCAGGCGGTCCAGCCGAGACCGCGTTCATCGAGATAACGAAGAAGCTCTTCTCCCCAAGCCAGACTGGACTCTTGACCGCCCCACTCAGCGATGAAGACAGGATGGGTTCGACTGAGCTTGCCGAACGAACGGTCCCAATTCTTCTTTGTGGGATAGACGTGCGAGGAGTAGACGACGTCTTCGATGCCCGTGAGTGGGAAGTGACGCAGATCATAACCCCAGTCGAGGCCCGAGACGAAGATGAGGGCCCGCGAGTTTTGTTCTCTGATGAGGTTGACGAGATGGATGGCCCAGGGGTGCCACTCGGAAGCGCTCACGCGGCGCTTGGGCAACCGGTAAAGCGCTCGGTCGGGGCGGATGCCGTGAGGAGCGACAGGGTCGTCGGGCAGGGGATCGTGTGGCTCGTTAAGGATGTCGTAGAGCACGGCGGGTTCGTCGCGATAGCGGGCGGCGAGCTGCGGCCAGAGCTCGAGCGAAGCAGCGTTAGGGAGAGGCGGGACGAAGTTAAATGAGCCGTCTTTGAGAGTGCCGTGGGGCTGAGTGGCATTAAGCCACTGCAGATCGAGCAGCGTGTACATGCCGCGCTTGGCCGCGAGTTCAATCGCATGGTCGAGGGCTGAGAGGTACGGTTCGGGATCGCAGCCGGGTGCGGCGAGCGCCCACTGCTGATTGAAGGGCAGGCGAACGATATTCGCGCCCCAGGAGGCGATTTGGTCGAACTCGCGGGGAGTGATGCCAGCTTTAGACAGCGACCCGGGGTCTTCGGGCGAAGAATATTCGAGGCCGGAGCGGTTGATGCCCCGGAGCCGGATGGGTTGACCGGTTTCGGCTATGACAATCTGATTACGATCAGTCTTTAAAGGGGGCAGACTAGCCGAGAGTGTCATCTTTCCGTGGAACCTTTACCCGGGCTTTTGATCAAACACCTGGAAGGAATACTTATGGATCGTTTAGAGGAACTCAAGAATAAATATAAGGGTGCGCTGGATGCCGTGCAGCAGCAGGGCGTACAGCTATCGCACGTGCACGTGCAGGACAATAAGTTGTTTATTCAGGGAGTTGCGCCGTCAGAAGATGCTAAGAATGCGGTTTGGAATCAAATCAAAGCCGCGGACAGCAGCTATAAGGATTTGACAGCGGACATTACGGTCGACCCGAGCATCGCGCCACAGAAACAGGCAGCGGCGGCTTCGGGAAGCGGGTCAAGTTCGCAGACCTATACCGTGCAATCGGGCGACACGCTTTCGAAGATCGCTCAGCAGTTCTATGGGAATGCGAGCCAATATAATCGCATTTTCGAGGCGAATCGGGACAAGCTGCAGGATGCCAATAAGATTCAGGTCGGGCAAGAGTTAGTCATACCTAGCTAAATGTATGGCATGCCGGCCGATACGCTGCAAAGCTTTTGGCCGGCGTTCTTACCAGCGGTTCTTACTGCCGCCGAAATCGCGTTGTCCGCCCGGGTTCGAACCGGAGGAATTTTCCCGACGTTCGGGCGGTCTTGCCTCATTCACTACTAAGGCGCGGCCCATCAGTGTGCGCCCATTGCATGTTTGGATTGCTTGGGCGGCAAGCGCGTCATCATTGATTTGAACAAAGCCAAACCCTCTAGCCTCGCCACTGAAGCGATCGCGAAGGATATCGACGGTATCGACTTGCACGCCAGCCTCAGCGAAGAAGGACTGGATGTCGGATTCGGTAGCTTTGTAGGGTAGATTGCCTACGAATAGCTTGGTCACTGCACCTCTCCTGACTGTGGTTCGGAACCGAACTTACTGCCATGGTCCCATAACAGTTCGTAGAAGAAAAGAGCACGCGGAGGGCCGGAGGAGCAAGTTTCACGGGACGAAGTTTTGCTCGAATGTTCTGTAATCTGCCGCGCCAATACTTCAACGGGGTGTGATCAGTCCGCCGAGCTTATCCTGTTCACGCGCGGTGTGGCGGGGGAAGCGGGTCGAGTAGGCTTCGAGATATTTGAGCCCGGAACCGGTGCTGAAGATGACGATTTTGTCGGACGCTTGGAGATATCCCGTCGCGAGCAGACGCTGGAGCGCAGCGACACAAGCGCCAGTTTCGGGAGCGGCGAACAATCCTTCGCGTCGGGCAAGCAGAAGAGCAGCGTCGATCATTTCTTCATCCGAGATCGCAATGGCGGTACCGCCGCTTTCGCGAAGGGCGCGCAGAATCAAGAAGTCGCCCAGCGCCTTGGGGACACGCAGGCCGCTCGCGACGGTGTGAGCGCCGGACCACGGTTCAGCCGAATCGGACCCTTGTTCGAAGGCGCGGACAATCGGCGCGCAGCCGGCCGCCTGGACAGCAATCATTTTAGGACGACGATTATCGATCCAGCCGAGTTGCTCCATCTCGGCAAAGGCTTTCCACATGCCGATCAGGCCGACACCGCCACCGCAGGGGTAGAGAACGGCATCGGGCAAGTGCCAATCGAACTGCTCGGCGATCTCGTAGCCCATGGTTTTCTTGCCCTCGATGCGATACGGCTCTTGGAGGGTGCTCAGTTCGAACCAGCCTTCGCGCGCTTTGCGTTCGGCGACGATGCGGGCGCAGTCACTGATGAGGCCGTCGACCAAAGTGACGCGTGCTCCGGCGGCCTGGCATTCGATGAAGTTCGACTGCGGAACATCGGAAGGCATAAAAATGTACGCTTCGAGACCGGCGAGTGCGGCGTAGGCGGCCAGCGCGCCGGCGGCATTTCCGGCCGAGGGAATAGCTACTTTGCCGAGACCCAGTTTATGCGCCATGCTGATCGCCGCCGAGAGCCCGCGAGCTTTGAAAGAGCCAGTCGGATTAAGACCTTCATCTTTGATCCAGACGCTGTTCGCCTGAAATTCACGGGCCAGACGCACGGCTGGCAGGAGCGGCGTCCAACCTTCCCCTAGTGTGACGGCGTCCGTGGCCTCGAGCGGCAAGACCGGCGCATAACGCCACATGCTGGAGACGGCACCCGTAAGGGAACTTCGCTGCCAACTTATACGGAGTCGGGCGAGATCGTATTCGACCAAGAGAGGGCCGCCGCAAGTACACAAATTCGCTGGCCGGTTGGGAGCGAATTCTTTTTGACAACGGCTGCAGGCGAGTTTTGTCGGGTGACCCATTTGCCTGCATGGTATCGTTCCGAGCGAGCGCGCTACAGCTACTGGGTTTCGTACTAAGATCGTTACAGTTGTTCCGTGGAATGATGATTCGTTCAGTCCTTTGTGTGGTGGCGGTGATGGGCAGTGCAGGCCTGCTGCGCTCGGGGGAACTGGTATGTCTGAAGAGCGGATTTTGCTTGCACGCGGATTCGCATGTACAGACGGCAGACCGGCTCTCGGTTCAGATGGGCGGGGGCAGCCTGGAACTGGCAGCGGCGGATGTTGCGAGCGTGGAAGTGATCGCCGACCGAGCGCCCGAGGCGAAGAAAGAAGCGCCGGCAACGGCGGTGGCGCTCGAGAACCCACGTACTCTTTTGGCGCAGGCCGCGGCGGCAGAAGGCGTGGATGCCGACTTCGTACGGAGTGTCGCCAAGGTGGAATCCGATTTTCGGCAGGATGCGATTTCGCGTAAAGGGGCGATCGGGCTGATGCAGATCATGCCCGCGACGGCGAGGGAACTGTCTATTGATGCGTTTGCGGCGCGCGAGAACGCACGGGGGGGCGCCAAGTATCTGCGTGAGCTGCTGGTACGCTATCACGGAAATTCGGCTTTGGCGTTAGCTGCTTACAATGCGGGCCCGGGAGCAGTAGAGCGATTCGGGGGTGTACCGCCTTTCGCGGAGACCCGCCAATATGTGCGGCGAGTAACGCGCGAGTACGATCGACAAAAAGCGGCTAGTAAGCCCACCGCCAAAGACTAGCCCCCGCTGTGTACCCTGCGCCGACGGCAGCGAAAAGGACAAGATCGCCTTTCTTTAACCGACCGCTGCACAGAGCGTCGCGGGTAGCGAGCGGGATGGTCCCGGCTGTGGTGTTCCCGTACTTATCGAGATTAATAACGACGCGATCAAGTGGTAAGCCGAGGCGCTCAGCGGTGGCGGTGATGATCCGCTTATTGGCTTGATGAGGGATCAGCAGACTGACATCCGAGCCGGTGAAGCCGTGTTTGGCGAGTAACTGTTCGCACATGTCCTGCATTTTGCGGACGGCGAATTTGAAGACCTGCTGACCGTCTTGCTTGACGTAATGCAGGCGTTGGGCAACGGTTTGGGCGCTGGCAGGAAGGCGGCTACCACCGGCGGGCATTTTGAGATAGGACGCGCCGGAGCCGTCGATTTGATTCAGGTGGCCGATGTAGCCGAAGCCGCTTTCGTCGGTAGAAGGCTCAATGAGGAACGCGCCGGCACCGTCACCGAAGAGGATGCAGGTGGAGCGATCCTGATAATCGATGATGCGGGACATGGTGTCGGAGCCGATTACGAGGACGTAGCGATGGGTTCCCATGGCGACCAGGTGAGCGGCGGTAGTGATGCCGTAGAGAAAACCGGAGCAGGCGGCGGCGAGATCGAACCCCCAAGCTTTGTGGGCGCCTAGCCGGTCCTGGACGAGGCAGGCAGTGGAAGGAAACTGCATGTCGGGGGTGACGGTGCAGAGGATAATGGCATCGATCTCCGCGCCTTCGATGCCGCGGGAGGCGAGTGCACTTTGGGCAGCCGCGACGGCCATGTCGGAGGTAGCGGTATTGGCATCGGCGATCCGGCGCTCTTTGATACCGGTGCGTTCGACGATCCACTGATCGTTGGTATCGACCATGCGCGACAGATCTTCATTCGAGAGGACATGCGGCGGAACATGGCACCCGACTGCGCTAATTTTGGCTAGCGGCAATCGATACTCCTGGCGGGAAGGCGAGCGGAATTTCTAACAAGGGACATCTGAATAACCATGTTACAGTTGGGGAAAAATGCCCGTTGAAACGGCTCTTTTTTTCGAATCCGTGGAGCAAATCTATGCCCGCGTTTTCGGTCTGATGAAGCCGCGGGCCGCTGTTCCCGCTATTCATGTGTTGTTTCGGAGGTACGCCAACGCGAATAGCCGGATTAAGCTTGCCGAAGGGCTGCTGACAGTCGAGATCAGCGACGTGCTGGAGAGCGCGCCAGCACCGATCCAGGAGGCGCTTGCGTCGATTCTGCTGGCGAAGCTATTCCGTCGGGTACCCGAGGATAGCTGCGTCGCGCGCTATAAGAGATATCTCAACCGGGCCGATGTTCGGCGGCGGCTGCAGTTAATTCGACAGGAGCGCGGACGTAAGATCGTCCTCGATCCGGCGGGCAGAGTCTATGATCTCTGCGCGATTTTCGAAGAACTGAACCGGGAATATTTTCACGGATTGATGGCGCGGCCTCGGCTCGGCTGGAGCGTGCGGACATCGCGGACAACACTCGGGCATTACGATCCATCGCATCACACGATTGTGCTTACGAATTTGTTGGATACGCGCGAGGCGGCAGCGAACGTGGTGCGGTATGTGATGTTCCATGAAATGCTGCACCTGCGGTTTCCGACAGAGCACCGGGGTGCGAGACGGTGCGTGCACACGCGGGAGTTCAAGGAAGCGGAGAAATCCTTCGAGGGCTTCCGTGAAGCCCAGGAGGATTTAAAGAAGTTCTTGGAGAAGAGCGGCGGCGGTTGCTAGTACGCGGTTAGCCCACTTGGGCAGCCGTTACCAGACCGAGTTGAGCGTACATTTCGTCGAGCTGGCCGATCAGGGAACGAACAGCGAGGGACCGGAAGCCGAGGAGGCACAAGTGATAGCTAAATTCGGCTTTGAGAACAGCCCAGGAGAAGCGGATTCTCAACCAGATCAATTTGCCTGCTACGTCAGAGCAGTCATAGGAAGCGTGCGCGACGATGGTCCGCACGGCGGTGTGTAACCGATTGAAGTCAATGATCGCCCGGTCCAAGTATTGTTTAAAGATTCGCAGCCGTTCGCGGCGTAGTTTACGGTAAAGCGACAGATCGAAGCCAGGTTGCCGGCTGAGGAACTTAAAATCTTCATCGCTAAGCAGCCCTTCCATCGGGTGATAAGAAGAGACACTGAAAGTTTCGAGCCAATCCGAGGTAATTTCCTGAGCAGGGCACCTCTTCAACAATTTCGCCAAAACGGGGAAAAAGAGAGCTGACAACAGTACTACGAGTAATAGTGGCGTGAGTACCAGAACCGAGGTCAAGAAGATCTCCGCACCATAATAAGTTACAGGAAATCAGGGAAGCATTCAAGTAGCCACCGAAGGTTTGTGGGTCTCAGGCGCACTTTCTGAGGACGTTATCCGAAAGATTAAAAGTTTCGTGGGGGAAATCACTTTCGGATGATGACTCGCGGTAATTAGCGGTGAGTAGCGCGCGCCAGGGCAGCATTAATGCTCTCAAGATCACCAATTAACTTTGTCTGGGTGGCGGGCCGCCAGCTATGCCCGATGGTAACCGGAGCCTTTTCGCCTTGCTTATTCAGAAATACAATCCAATAAGCAAAACAAAGACCGGAAATACCGATGAGAATGTTGTCTATAAGGTTGAATTTGTTGTGAGACCAGAATGTGTGAAGAAGAAGAACTGACGTCTTCGCCGTGAAGAACACTGTAACGCCAACACAGAAAACTGCGAGATTGCGCGGCATCACAACCGGAAACCAGAGAATAAATAAGAGTGTAAGCAGCAGCATGAGTACAGCGGCTGTCGAGATCAGGCGGTCGAAGATGATCGCCAAGTTTATAACGTGGTCAAAGGGACTGTGAGCCTGGGCGGGATCCTTCGTGAAGTATTCGGGGGCAGCGCTCAAAATAGCAATGGCGATACTGACTGGAACGAGAACATTCATGACTCGCTTTGAAAATCGCAAAATGCCGGGCAGACTACGCAAAATAGCCTGCAACAGGGAGTAGACCATCCAGATTGAGAAAAGCCACAAACCTATTTCGAGCGGAAGCCACAGCATCCGGTAATCGATGTAACGGTCCAGGCCTAAGGATTTAAGAACAATAACGCACGACTCGGAGAAGGCTTCAAATAGGAGGTAGGCGCAAAATACCCGATAGACGGTATGAAGGCCTAGAGTTAAAAGGCGAATAATCAAGATGATGATAAGCGAATCACTGAGCAATAGGAGAATTCGCGTCCAGTTCATCTTCCGTCTATCTGTCCTTGCATGGTAGAACACCCCATTGGTTTCGGCAAGAACTGCCTAGGCAACTACTCACCCAAAAGCCGCTTGGAACAGCTGCAGTCTGGGCTTGATCGAGCATCGGACGGGAGCATTCAGCGCACGCATGGCGGCCAGCCCGGACCCGGCTTAGGCGTCGGTATATGAAATCCCGTCGAGCGGTCGGCGACGATCTGCGCTGCGATTGGCATCCCAGTTGCTTGTGAGTGCGCTAAACTTTCGGTTGATCCCGGGCGGGTAGAGGCGGGTGTGGCAGCCAGGGAGGCGCCCGTGCAAATGATTGAAAGAATAAGTAGTTTGGTCATTAACGTTCCTTTTCGGTCTCTTTTTTACGGCTGAGATTACTGTCAATCGAAAGGTACCGTAAAGGAGAAGCGGAGGAACGGCAGGGGTAAAACCTTTTCCGGCAACGGAACGTGTGGTTCTACTAGTACTAGAAGGTGTTGAACAGAGATTCTATCTGTGCAAGATTAAAGAAGCAGATCGATGGTGATGAGAAAGGCGCTGCAAGCCGACGACGAGGTTTTGGAATCGGTTTGCGTTGGCGATCTTTCCCATATTGAAACATCGTACGGTCGTTTAGTCTACTTAGCAGGATTACGTAACCCGGATACCGGCCGCTATGAACATTATGGAGCGGCGGGCATTGCTGGTCACGAGGCAAGGGTGAGTCGAGTTCTGCGGCAAATCCACGAGCAGGTATTTACTGAGTGGATCGGTTTCCCGTTGGAACGCAAGAAGGCCGATATTGAACTGTACATCAGCGGTATCGATCAAGTAGACCGCGTCGAACTAATAGATGCCTGGCTCCGTTTGACACCCTACAAAAATTTGGTGCCCGGATCGATACAAGGTCCGGAAAGACAGAAACACACGTCCGACTTTGAAGCAATCTTAGGGTTGCTCAAGAACGTGTATGGTGTCGCTTCGCCAAATCCAGTCGTTTAGCTGCTCCAATCACCTGGCCGATGATGTCGGCGTCACCCGGATAGCGAAACAGCTCCACCTGCATGTTTGAGGCTGGATGCGGCTGAACTACCAGGAAGCCATTATTCTCGGCGCACCACCCACATCTATAGCCGTTTCGATGCTCGATGAAATGGATGGGCCGCTCGTATTCGTGGACTGCAGTTTCGGGGTGCAAGCGCTTCTTGCTTTCGTCGATTTGAATGAAAGAGCCGGGAGGGATGACGGGGTACATGAACCAATCGTCCGTTCCGATGAAGGCATAGCGATGCAGCCGAAGATTGGTGGAAGCGAGCAGAGCAAGAGACAATTTTCCCCATCGCCGGACGTGAGGATTCAGGTAAATCGTTTTCCTCAAATCGAACTCGAGATCGAGTTCGAGCGGCATCTGGTCGAGAGAGAATTCCGGAGCATCGAAGTCGACGGGTCTCGTTTCGCGGACCGAGACTTTAGCAGCGTCTCCCGGTAGATCAGCTAGATTGATTCCGAACCAGCTCAAAACCATATCGAATTTGAGCCCGTAGATCACACAGAGAGAGTAGAGCCGGTACATCG
The DNA here is from genome assembly GCA_963737005.1 of Terriglobia bacterium. Lineage (GTDB taxonomy): Bacteria > Acidobacteriota > Terriglobia > Bryobacterales > Bryobacteraceae > Bog-105. Next base: position 699,803 of record CAVTRD010000003.1, read on the forward strand.
AGGGAAGGGTGCCCTTGTTCTCGATATCTGCCAGGCGGCTGAGTCCGATTAAAAATTCCTGACTACCGCGGTTCGTGGCAATTTGCTGGCTAGCTTCTTCTACGTCGCGATACTTCAGGCGTAACTGCTCACGAACGCGCCTCAGTAATCTTCCGGGGTCGTCCTTATTTTGTTCCATGAACCTGCGCTAAGACGGGCTGAGGCCGTCTGCCCGGAGCACCTGGTCCGCAGCCTGAAGAACGTCCCACAAAGTGATACTTGTTCTGAATTCAGAACAAGCCAGTCGAGTATAGCACTCCATCGGAAGCCGCCGAGGATCGGAAAACGGCTAATCCGTTCCGCGGCCAGCATCCACAGCGCTATGATGGGCGCTCAGGTACGCGACGTTTTGCACCTGGTAATCACTCATTTTCAAGGGGTAGCAGGCGCACACAAGAATGCCGAGACTCGGAAAAAACCTAGTTGCATTTCAAGGCGAACTTGGCGCCTTTAGTCACGCTGCAGCCCTTAAGCTACTGGGGAGCGGGATAGGTTTGTTGCCCTGCAATTCGTTTCGGGAGGTGTTCGAGGCTGTCCAGACTGGGAATTCCCTCAATGCAGTTATTCCGATTGAAAATACCTTGCACGGCAGCGTACATGAGAATTACGATTACTTGCTCCAATATGATTTACAAATATCTGGTGAGACAAGTATCCGCATTTCTCATCAACTAATTGCGATGCCGGGTGTTTCTTTCCGGTCCGTTCGTGAGGTTTACTCACACCCGGTAGCACTGAATCAATGTAAAAAGTTTTTCGAGCGCCACCCGCGAATGAAGGCGGTTCCGTACTATGACACAGCCGGGAGCGTAAAGGCTTTGCGGGAGTGGCAGCGAGGTGATGCGGCAGCGATCGCGTCGAGCACAGCGGCCGAGACATATGGGGGTGAGATTCTACGGCGCAACATTGAGGATATCCGTCAGAATTTCACCAGATTTTTTCTGCTGACGAAACAAATGTCACCGAGGAGTATTGGAAGCGGTAGCTGGAAGACGTCGCTGGTGTTCGCCACTGCCAACGCTCCGGGGGCCCTATTTCGCGCGATGGCCTGCTTTGCCCTGCGTGACATGAACCTGACCAAAATCGAGTCGCGGCCATTCCGCGGCAAGCCTTGGGAATATCTTTTCTATGTCGACTTCATCGGCAGCCTGGACGAGAAGACGACGCAAAGCGCACTCGCAAACTTGCAGGAGTGCGCGCAATTCGTCAAGATTTTAGGCAGCTATCGGCCGACCCCGTAACTGTGTGCGACGCACGCGAACGGGTTGTCACTGTGCCCTCGGACGAGGCTCATCTGCTAAATATCGTAGTACAGGGCGAATTCGTAGGGATGCGGGCGCAGACGCACCGCCTCGGCTTCGGCTTTCCTCTTATAAGAGACGAACGTCTCGATTAATTCTTCGGAAAAAACGTCTCCCTTGGTAAGGAACTCGTGGTCTTCTTCCAGGCAGGTGAGTGCTTCATCGAGGGAAGCCGGCATCGAGGGTACCTTTTTCATCTCCTCGGGCGAGAGATCATAGATATCTTTGTCGAGCGGCTCGCCGGGATCGATCTTGTTCAGCACGCCATCGAGACCAGCCATCATCATGGCAGAGAAAGCAAGATACGGGTTCGATGCGGGGTCCGGCGGCCGGAACTCGACGCGCTTCGCTTTCGGGCTATTGGAGTACATAGGAATGCGAACCGCCGCCGAGCGATTGCGGCGTGAATAGGCGAGATTAACCGGAGCTTCGTAGCCGGGAACGAGCCGCTTGTAGCTGTTGGTTGTGGGAGCGATGATAGCGGAAAGGGCGCGCGCGTGCCGTAAGAGTCCGCCAATGTACCAGAGCGCTGTCTGGCTCAGGCCGGCGTAATTGTCACCAGCAAAAAGCGGTTTGCCCTGTGCCCAGAGGCTTTGGTGAGTGTGCATGCCGCTGCCGTTATCGCCAAACAGCGGTTTCGGCATGAAGGTCACCGTTTTGCCGTATTGATACGCGACGTTCCGCACGATGTATTTGTAAAGCATCATGTTGTCGGCGGATTTGACGAGAGTATCGAAGCGCTGATCAATTTCGCATTGGCCGCCGGTAGCGACTTCGTGGTGATGGCATTCGATCGACAGGCCGCATTCGAGCATGGTTTGGACCATTTCACTGCGCAGATCCTGGTAGTGATCAGTAGGCGGCACCGGGAAATAGCCTTCTTTGTAGCGTGGCCGGTAACCGAGGTTATTGTGTTCACGGCCTGAGTTCCAGCGGCCTTCTTCGGCATCGATGAAATAAAACGCGCTGTGCTGATTCTGGTCGAAGCGAATGTTGTCGAAGATAAAAAACTCGGCTTCAGCGCCGAAGAAAGCGGTATCGGCGACGCCGCTGTTTTTCAGGTGAAGCTCAGCCTTTTTGGCAATCCAGCGCGGATCCCGGTCGTAGTGCTGGCGGGTGATGGGGTCGAGAATGTCCCCCAGCATAATCAGCGTGCGGGTTTCGGCGAACGGGTCAAGGAAGGCGCTCGAGGGATCCGGAATGATCAGCATGTCGCTTTCGTTGATAGCGGCCCAACCGCGAATGCTGGAACCGTCAATGCCGAAGCCGTCTTCGAACGAGCTCTCTTCGAGCATGTTGATCGGATAAGAGATGTGCTGGCTTAAACCGGGTAGATCGGTGAAGCGGAGATCAAACTGGCGGACTTCGTTTTTCTTGGCGAATTCGAGAACTTCAGTAGCGGTCATGGCTGCGGAATGCTGTCTCCAGAGAAGTCGCTAGAATAGCGCACTTGCTGGTTGTGCTTTAGCGGCGTGGCTTGCGGGTGGTCAGGCGCTCAGTGGAGGAGCCGGGTCGTCGACTTTCACTCTGCTCGCTTTTGCGCCTTACCCGGCGGGCAGCCGCTCTGGTGATGGAGGTGCGGATCAGGCACACTGGGGAGGTGCCGCAAGCAAGCAACATGCAGACGCGACAGATGCAGCTTACGCTCGAGCCGGAGCGGCGAATCTACCTGGTAAACGAGCTAAACGCGGCCGTCCAACAGGTCTTCGAATCAGGGTTTCGCGGGATTTTCGTAGCGGGTGAAATCTCGGGGTGCCGACTGGCGGCAAGCGGACACCATTATTTCTCGTTGAAGGATGATCAGAGTCAGATCAAGTGTGTGCTCTTTAAGGGCACGGCGCGTTTTGCGCGTTTCAAGCCGCAGGAGGGATTAGCGGTGATCGCGCGCGGCAGTCTGGAGGTGTACCAGGCGCGCGGCGAGTATCAGTTGATCGTCGAGTCGCTCGAGCCGCAGGGTGCAGGTGCGCTCCAACTGGCGTTCGAGCAGTTGAAGAAAAAGCTGGCGGGCGAAGGATTATTTGAAGGAGCGCGCAAGCGGGCTCTGCCGAAATTACCGCGCAGGATCGGGATTGTAACTTCGCCGGCGGGAGCGGCGATCAGCGACATCCTGCAGGTGCTCGGACGACGTTTTCAGGGTTTGCATATCCGGCTGTTTCCGGTGCAGGTGCAAGGGGAGGGCTCGGTCGAACAGGTCTGCGCAGGCTTGCGATATTTCGATCGAGGCGGCTGGCCGGAGGTGATTATTGTGGCACGCGGCGGCGGCTCGCTAGAGGATTTGTGGACTTTCAATGAAGAAGCGGTAGCGCGGGCGATTGCGGATTCCAAGATACCGGTGATTTCAGCAATCGGACACGAGACGGATTTCACGATTGCGGACTTTGTGGCCGACTATCGCGCACCGACACCGTCGGCCGCAGCCGAAATTGTGATCTGTACTAGCGAGAGCTTGAGTGAGCAGATTGATGTTTGCCGTAATAAAGCACTGCAAGCGATGCGATACCGCCTGCTGATTGCGTCGCGCGACATACATCAGCGAGGGACAGAGCGCGCCGCCAGGCTGATGCAGCGACGTATCGCGGGCGCGGCGCAGCGCTTAGACGGACTCGATGAACGGCTTACGGGAATGCAGAGGTCAGCTCAGGAGAAGCGCGCCCGACGGCTGGTCGAATTGAACCGGCGGTTGCAGGCGACGGATCTGCGGCTGCGCTATCTACGGGCGCGTCACAAGAGCGATCTCTTGAAACAGCAGCTAACCAGACTCATCGAAGCCCGCATTGGGCAAGCTGGGCGCAGGCAGGAATCACTAGCGGGGCACTTGCGCCAATTGAGTCCGCTGGCGGTTTTGGAACGCGGCTATGCCATTGTCGAGACACCGGCACGGCACGTAATTCGTGCAGCGCAAGAGGTTGCCCCGGGAGATGCGCTGACGGTGCGATTACATCGCGGGGAGCTCGGAGTAGAAGTGCAGGCGACGAGAAGCGATCAGGATCGGGAAAACCAGTTCTGAGTGCCGGCGAAGAGTCTCTTCACGTTCATCGGTCATTCGGTCGTTCGACATCAGGGCAATCGTAGCGGGGAAGCGTGTGAGGTTGCCAGGTCATCGGCCGGGCTGAGCTGTTGCTGAAGAGCGTAGATCGTCTGGAAGCCCTGGTCGCAATCAAGGTCGGATTGCTCGAGCGCTTCGATGCAGGCGGCGTCGAAGGCGTCGGGAGATTGTTGACGGAGGAAAGCAAAAGCGTTTTCGGGCGACATAGGTTCGCGATAGGGTCGTTTGGTCGAGAGCGCGTCGAAGACGTCGGCGATGGCGAGGATACGTGATTCGAGCGGCAGTTGCTCGGCGGACAAGCCCCGGAAGTAGCCGCTGCCGTCGAGTTTCTCGTGGTGCGAAGCGGCGACTTCGCTCATTTGTTCTAGTCCGTGAACCGAGTGAAGAATGCGCCAGGTGTGTTCCGGGTGGGAACGCATGACGCCCCACTCGGCGGGGCTGAGCCGGCCGGCTTTTTGCAGGATTGTGTTTGAAACAGCCATCTTGCCCAGGTCGTGAACGAGGGCGGCATGGCGGACGAACAAAGTGTGGGAACGATCAAGACCGAGCTTTGCTGCCATAGCGGCAGCCACTTTTGCGACGCGGTTCGAGTGGTCATAAGTGAATGGCGATTTTGCGTCGACGATGGTCACGAAGGCCTGGCAGACAGCTTCAAGGGTCACATCACGTTCGGCTAAGGTGTGGGGCCGCGGCTCCATGGGCAAGACTATCTGCGACGGGTCCCGGACATTGGATTCGAGCCAAAGAGCGGCACGGGCGGCAAGGGATCGAGCTGCTTTGACGACGGCGGGGTCGAACCACGAGCCGCCTTTCTGAACGACGTCAGCGAGGGCGGCGTCAGCGCCTGCGATGCTGCATTGTGCATCGAGCGTCTCCGCAAGAAGCATGATGCGCGAAAGCATCGGTATATCTTCGCCGTGCAGTCCTTGCAGGCTGCCGTAGCCGTCCCAGTGTTCATGTAAGTCAGCGATACCAATGGCCGTTTGTTCAGACAAGCGGATGAGCGTTGCCAGTGTCAGGCCCGGATTTGCGTGGGGTCCGGCGCTGGTAAGAGCGTCTTTGAGGAGCAGGGCGTAAAAGAGATCGCTCTGTAGGTCCTCAGGCAGCTTTAACTCAGCGGCCACTCTCATGCCGAGAATGCAAGTGCGCACTGAATGCCATGCATCTGAGCCGGTACCGAGGTCGAGCGCCTGCGAGAGCGCGGAGACTACTTCGCCGAGATGGAGCGATGACGGCGGAGGATCACCTTGAGCCGATCGAAGAAGATTTCCAAAAGCTTGCGGCATACGCCAGCCTGCTGGGCAAAAGCTTTCAGGCGTTCAGTTCGGGCAGCATGAGACCGATCGCGCGCTGTCCCCGGATGTTGATGAGCAGTTGCAAATTTGGCTCGGGACCGAAATCGAGATCGAATTCGCCGAGCGAATTAGCGAGGGTTTGTTTGACGAGCTGGTGATCGCTCAAAAGCACAATATCGACACCGGAAACCGCCTGCTGTGGATTCTTGGAGTTGAGCACCTGGCCGACGAGTGTGATGCGTTTGCGGGCGGGATCGGATTGCAGGCGTAAATCGATGACAAAAGGCTCTGCTTCATGCACGACCTGCCGACTGGAGTGGCTAGCCGCGCGAACCAGGGCAGGGATAGGCTGAGTTACGTTGTCAAAAACCAGACGCGCGAAGTTGACGATGCCGCCGAACCAGTGCTTTGGCCGTTCGCCGGCATAAGCAGCCTTGACAATGCGGACCGTATCGACCGGAGGCTGGTAGGCCGGCTCGCGGGCCGTGACCTGAAAAACATGATGCCAAGTCTCGGCGGACTGCAGGCACTCGGCGCAACTTTCGCCGAGATGATTCTGTATAGCGGCGGTTTGCGAGGCCGGCAAAACACCCCGCGCAAGGTCAATCCAGTTGCTTGGTGGGAAATGGTCCATACTTACTCCTGCAATCGATGCGGTGTCAACAAATTTGCTGGTAGCTACAGCTTATATGGGACGCCGATTCTGATAGAAATACAGAGCATTGTAAAAAATCCCCAGGCTGTATTTCTCTTATCCTGGTGAGCGTCCCATTTTTTGCCCAATTGGCGGACAGTCGCTCGCCCCTTGGGGATCTCAGACGCCGCGACGATCGCCCCAAAGGTCAACGTGGAGGCGCGGGCTCAGACGGTACCCGGTGCGCTTGCAGATCTCGGCGAGCCATAAAGCTCTTTCGTGAAGCATTTCGGGCGTGACTCCCTCAGGCATGAGGATGACATGGGCGGGTTCGGCTCCGCACGCTGCCCGTGCGGCCTCGATCTCGGAGAGGTCATCGGGGGCAGCGACTACGAATTTGAGCTGATAAGGATAACTTGCAGTGAGCTGGCGCAAAACGTCCGGCTGAAACCGCAGCCGATCGTGTTGAGCCGCCCATCGACCACCCTCGCGTTCATGCGGTGTGGAGTTGGCAAGTTTGGGACTGATGCTCATCAGATCGCAGGCAAGGGGCAGGTATACGGTGCCTGCAGTTTCGATCGTGATGTGCGCGCCGGCGGTATGCAGGAGTTGGGTAAGCTCCCGAATCTGCGGCGCAATCATTGGTTCGCCACCCGTGATGACGACGTGGGAGGCGGGATATCGCGCGACTTCACGGGTAATCTCGTCGAGGGACATGTCGGGCCCTTCGGGATGCCAGGAAGCGTAGGGGGTGTCGCACCAGGTACAGCGCAGATTGCAGCCTGATGTGCGCACGAAGACGGAAGGAACGCCGACCAGCGAACCTTCGCCCTGAATCGAATAGAAGATCTCGCTGATTTTCACGAGGCTCTCGCGACGGTCAAACCGAAATCGGATCGTTCATAAGAGCTTCCTCAAAGCCTTTACGCCGCAGGATGCAAGAATCGCAGCGTCCGCAAGCCCGCCCCTGCTCATCGGGATCATAGCAGCTGTGTGTAAGGCCGAGATCCAGCTTGAGCTCGACTGCTTGGCGAACAATCTGGGCTTTGGTCATTCTGATAAGCGGTGTTTCTATCTGCAGTTGCGTGCGACCCTCGACCCCGGCTTTGGTGGCGAGGTTTGCCATCCGTTCAAAGGCGGCTATGAACTCCGGACGGCAGTCGGGATAGCCAGAATAATCGATGGCATTGACGCCGATGAAGATATGGGAAGCGCCTGTAATCTCGGCATAGGCGAGAGCGAAGGAAAGGAAGATGGTGTTGCGGGCCGGCACGTACGTGATAGGGATGCCGGCGCTCATGGCATCGCTCTCGCGATCCTTGGGAACGGGGAGAGAACTTGTTAGCGCGGATCCGCCGAAGGCACGCAGATCAATATCGACGATGCGGTGCTCGCGGACGCCCAGGTGTTCGGCGATACGCGCAGCGGCGGCCAACTCGATCCGATGTCGCTGCCCATAGTCGAAGGACAGGCAATAGCACTCAAACCGCTGCTGAAGAGCAATGGCGAGGCACGTGGCGGAATCGAGGCCGCCGCTGAGCAGGCAGACCGCGCGGCGCGGCGCATCTGATTCGGCAGTCGGCTGCCTGTCTCGTGAAGGCCCAGTTTGGTCGTCCAAGCTTCAGTATAAAAGTCGCTGACAACTCACCACTGGTAGCGGACGAGTGTGCCGTCGGAACGAAGCTTAAAGAATTTGACGGCTCCTTTCGACCGGCGGATGGGCATTCCGACGAAACGCGCCTCACGCAGCGTGCGAACGAACTCGACTCGGGACAATCCGTTGCGAGGCCGGATATCAAGACGGTATTTATAGCCGTAATCGAGAGCCAGAAGATTCAAGCGGTTCTCCGCCAGGATTTCCGGGGACGACCCCCCTTCCCAAAAGCCCTTAAAGGTACCGTACCTGAGGACAAGTGCCATGAAGCGGTCTAGACAGTTCGACGATCGCTACTTCTGTAGAACTCTGAGACGGCAGCATGATGGGGACGGCATTGCAAAATGAAGGCATTGAGACGATGCACTCGAAGATATAGGATTTCACTACTCACTCCGCGAATGTTGGCGTCAATGGAGAGCCACATAGGGGAATTATACGCATGAAACGGGTTTTGGAAAAAGAATTTGCGATTTAGTGAAATCTACGTGTATTTCCGAGTGGATAAGCAATCCATATTGTTCATAAGCAAGCCGGAGCGGTAAGACCGGTAAGAATCAGAAAGGACGAATCGTGAGGCGTCTACTCTTAGTAAGTCTGTTGATGGCGTTGGGATTCAACGCAGCCCCGCTACAAGGAGCTCAGGGACGGATTATTGTTCGAGTTACCGGAGGATTACCTGCCGCTCAAGTGGACTGTTTGCTATTAGGCTGCACGGTCGTAGAGAACATCGACGGCAGTCCGGGGCAATTATTCCTGGTTACGACGCCGGCTGCATCGGCGGTGAATACGGTATTGAACGAGTTGTTAGGCCTTGCAGGCGTGGTGAATGCGGAAGTTGATACGCTCGCTCACGTCGGGGGTTCCGGGACGGCCATTCCGCCGGCGCTTTCAGACGCGAATCCAATTACTTATTACGGCGTCACTGTTCCGCATGGATACGTCAATCAGCCGGCAACAGGGATCGTCCGACTGCTGGATATGCAAGCTCAGTACCCGGATGCGACCGGCGGCGGGGTGGTTGCGGTAATCGACACAGGCGTTGACCCGCAGCACCCGGCGCTGCAAGGCGTGCTGATGCGAGGATATGACTTTACGCGGAACCAGAATGGCGCGGATGAGACGTTAGATGTTACTCTTTCGAATCCGCCCGTCAGCGCCGGGGATCAACCGGTATGGGTAAGCGGCGACGGCTCGGGTGATGTTTCGCAGTCGACGGCAGCGGTGGTCAATCAATCAACTGCGGCGGTGGTCAACGGCAATCCGGAATACAGCGATTTCGGACACGGCACGATGGTTGCGGGTGTGATTCACCTGGCGGCACCGACTGCGCACATCCTTCCGTTAAAGGCGTTTCACGCCGACGGGACCGGATACAACTCGGATATTCTGCGGGCGATTTACAAGGCGCTTGCGATGCATGCGACGGTTTTAAACATGAGTTTTTCGCTGGCTGCGTACTCGCAGGAAATTGCGACAGCGCTCTATGAGGGCACGCTCGAGGGGATGATCGAAATCGCATCGGCGGGCAATAGCGGCGAAGATACGATGGTCTACCCCGCCGGGCTGTCCAACGTGATTGGTATTGGCTCCACTAATAATCAGGATGAGCTGTCGACCTTTTCCAACTACGGCTCACAGCTAGTCTGGGCGGCAGCGCCGGGTGAAGCAATCATCACGACGTATCCCTTTGCGACATACGCAGCAGGTTGGGGCACCTCTTTCAGCGCACCTTTCGTATCGGGTGTGGCGGCTGTTTTGTCGGGCATGAATCCACTGTGCGATCAAATGACAGCTGCGCACTCGGTGGCACAGGCGAAGCCGATCGGGCCGGACGCGGGAAACGGCAGGCTGGACGTCTATCTCGCGACTGAATCCTGGCGCAACGCAACGAGCTTCGGCTGGCGTTAGAAAGAGATGCAGGGGCCGCTGCTCGCGGTGCGAGAGTTGACCGTCCGGCTTCGTTCGTCTCATCATGCGGTGCTCGAGAACTTGAGCTTTGAGGTCGCGGCGGGTGAGACGATCGGACTGCTGGGGGAATCGGGTTCCGGTAAGACCACTTTGGCGCGAGCGCTCATGCGACTGCTGGATAAGCGGACATTTCTCGAACGAGGGTCCATTCACTTCCAAGAATTGGATCTGACAGAGGCGGGTGAAGGAGCGCTGCGGTGTATTCGTGGGGGAGAGATATCGCTCATCTCGCAGGAACCGGAACTAGCACTCAACCCGTTCATGCCGGCAGCTAAGCAAGTAGAAGAAGTGTTGCGCGCGCATGCTCGACTGGGGCGAAACGAGCGCCATGCGAGAGTGCAGGCCATGCTGGCCGAGGTGGAATTGCCAGACAAGCGCACGCACAGCGCTTACCCGCACGAACTGAGCGGCGGTCAACGGCAGCGTTTTGTTATCGCGCAATCGCTGATCGCACAACCAGTTTTATTGATCGCGGATGAGCCTACGAGCGCGCTCGACAATGTGACGCAAGCCGACATTCTACGGCTGTTCAAGCGACTAAAGGAGCGCTTGAAGCTGGCTCTCATTTTCATCACGCACGATCCGGCTTTATTATATGGTCTGGCAGATCGCGTCCTGGTGATAGATAGGGGCCGGATCGTGGAGGAAGGCTCCTTTGAACAGCTCTATCGCGATGGGCAGCATCCTTATACAAGGACGCTCGCCCGCTCGATTCCTCCTTTTCCGGCCGGCACTTAGTTCTGTAACTTGACCGCGCGAGATTACCTGCCAGAGCGTTATTCTGGCATTTGCAATCAGCAGACACCGACACGCGTGAATCTCCCTTATTAGAGGTGCGTCATCTCAGCAAGCGCTATGCGAGACCGGGTTGGATAGGACGGCGGGGTTCGGAGGCGATCGCTTTACACGATGTAAATTTGTCGATTGATCGCTGCTCGACTGTCGCTTTGGTGGGCAAATCCGGTTCCGGAAAATCGACGCTGGCGCGGTGTGTTGCTTTGCTGGAGAAGCCGGACAGAGGCGAGATTTTCTTTGAAGGCCGAGATGTCCTCGCGGCGAAGCGGGATGCTTCAACTACTGTACGCCGCAACGTGCAACTTTTGTTTCAGCATTCGTCGACGGCGCTGAATCCTCGTTTTTCGGCTGTCACCGCGGTAGAAGAACCGCTTGTCATTCAGAGAGTGAAGGGCAGGAAGGAGCGCAGAAATCAGGCTCTCGCGATGATGGAACGCGTGGGGTTCAGCAGCAGCTGGGCCGATCGCCTGCCGCGGGAACTCAGTGGCGGGCAACGGCAACGGCTGGCGCTAGCTCGCACGTTGGTGATGAAACCGAAACTGCTTGTTCTGGACGAAGCGCTGGCAGGGCTGGATCTCACATTGCAGGCGCAGATTGCGCAGACTTTGCGGGATCTGCAAGCGGCGCTCTCGCTGAGCTATCTTTTCATCACGCACGATCTTCGGATGGCGGCTAATCTGGCCGATCGCATCAGTGTCATGGAGCAAGGGAGAGTGATCGAGTCGGGGAGCGCGGAAGATCTGTTCTTTCGCTCGAAAGAGGGATCGACGCAGGAACTAATTGAGGCGATTCCGCGGGTGCCGGCGAGAGGCGGCAAGCAGATGGATGCTGCCTTATAAATGCGGTTTTTGCTACGTCGTTTGCTGCACAGCGTTTTCCTGCTGCTGAGTGTTTCGATCATTTCATTTCTGCTTCTCTCCTGGGCGCCGGGGGATTATTTTGACTCGTTACGGCTGAATCCAAAGGTTTCGCCACATACGATCGGCGTGTTGCGCGCACGACACGGGTTGGGTGAGCCGATTCCCGTTCGATACTGGCGCTGGATCGAGGGCATAGCCCGTGGCGACTGGGGATTTTCGTTGGCGTATGAAGCACCGGCCGCGCCGATCATATGGGCCAGGGCGAAGAACACTCTCTTACTGACAGCGGCGTCGACGTTAGTGGCTTGGGTGGCCGCTCTCGCGTGGGGCGTGTGGGCCGCAGCGCGCGTCCGAACCTGGGCAGACGTGCTGACCACTGCATTCGCATCGACTCTGCTTGCCACTCCCGAGTTGGTGCTGGCTCTTCTGCTCTTGCTGGTCGCGGTTCGTACGGGCTGGTTCCCGATAGGCGGCATGATGGCGGCTGCGCCTCTCGATATGCGTTCTACGGGTTGGGCACAAGGCGTGGAGTTCGCCAGACACCTTATCTTGCCGGGGCTTTGCCTGGCGGCAGGCACGTTCCCGATGTTGTTGCTGCATGTACGGGCTGCAGTTCGCGAGGCAATCGAGTCACCGTATGTGACAGCGGCCCGCAGCTATGGCATTTCTCAGCGCAGGTTGCTTATGAGGCATGCGTTCCCGGTAGCGGCTAGTCCCCTGCTCTCCTTATTCGGACTCTCTTTAGGAACGCTGATCAGCTCATCGCTTTTGATTGAGACTGTTTTCAGCTGGCCTGGTTTGGGGCAGCAAATGGTCGAAGCCATCCTGCAGCGGGACTTTTTTCTCGTGGTAGATGCCGGCATGTTGTCTGTGGTCTTTGTTCTTGCCGGCAACCTGGTCGCCGATGTTTTCCTGTATGCGGTCGATCCGCGCATACGGGCCGAGTGAAGGGCCTGTTCAGCCGGGTAGCTCGCAGCAGGTCGCCGCGAACGGCACTATATCTGGTTGCTGTCTCGCATTGCGCTTTTTTGTTTGCGGGATTTTTTGCGCCGTATAGTGTGGATGCACAGCATCGGTCACGGGTGTTCGCGCCGCCACAACGCATCCATGTATGGGACCGGGTCCGGCATGTCTACCGACGCCCGTTTGTTTACCGCCTGCAGTTGCGGGCAGATAGCTTCAACGAATATGAGGAGGATACGCGCGCTGCGTTTCCGATCCACTTCTTTGTGGGGGGCGGGCAATATTCAGTGGTTGGGTTGGCATTCACCAGGCATCTGTTCGGCACGGACGAGCAAGCCCCGATTTTCCTGCTTGGCACTGATGCGTATGGGCGCGACGAGTTCTCGCGGTTTCTTTATGGAGGCAGGCTGTCGTTGTTTGCTGGGCTACTTGCAGCATTTCTGTCGTTGTCTCTGGCGCTTGTGCTTGGCGGATTAGCCGGCTTCTATGGAGGCTGGGCCGACGAGCTCATTATGCGTGGAGCAGAACTGTTTCTGACCGTACCCTGGCTATACCTGCTGTTGCTGATTAGAGCCTTTCTTCCGGTGCAGCTCGATGCGACACGCGCTTTCCTCATTTTGATTGCGGTGCTTGGCCTTCTTGGGTGGGCGAGACCGGCGCGCCTAATCCGCGGCGTAGTGATGAGCGCCAAAGAACGGGATTATGTGAGGGCGGCCCGAGGGTTCGGCGCATCAGATTTATATCTGCTCAGGCGGCATATCCTGCCCTATGCAGTTAGTGTGGCAATTACTCAGCTGGCGGTTTACATTCCGCAATACGTACTGGCGGAAGTCACCTTGTCATTTTTTGGCCTGGGGGTGGGCGAGCCGACACCGAGCTGGGGCAACATGCTCGCCGGGCTGCAGCAGCCTTTTGCGCTCGAAGCTTGCCCTTGGCTATTTACTCCCGCTATCGCCTTGATTGCCGTGTTTGCGGCATATCATCGGCTATTATCTTATTACTCTGGAAGCGATTACAAAATCTAACTCGATTTCACAGTAAAGGTGATTTCGAAAGCGTTCGGAGTCGGGCACCGATGCTGATGACGGGTAAGACAATGAGGCGGGTCTCCGCCATAACCTGCTTTTTTGGCGTTCTCGTGTTGGGGAGAGACGAGTCTGCTTTTGGAGAGCACAGGGGTCCGTCTTCGCGCGAATCGCACTGGGCGGCGGGGCCGCTCAGCGTCGACGAAGAAGTGGGGCGATTCGGGGGCAGCTTAGTTATTTCGGAGCGTTCGGAACCCAAGACTTTCAACCCGCTTACTGCGATCGATGATGGCTCGCTGGCAATCATCGGATTAATGACAGGCGATCTGATCCACATCAACCGGTACACTCAACGGACAGAACCGGCACTGGCAAGCAGGTGGGAGGTTTCGAAAGACGGCCGCCGTTATGTTTTGCACTTGCGGCCGGGACTGCAATTTTCGGATGGAAGCGTGCTGGACGCGGACGATGTCGTCTTTAGTTTTCAGAGCTACCTGGATGCGACAGTTGGTTCTCCGCAACGGGATTTGCTGATTGTCGCGGGCAAGCCGATTGCGGTTAGCAAGGTCGATGAACGGACAGTCGCATTCACACTAGCGGCACCGTATGCGGCGGCCGAACGGTTGTTCGACGGCTTGGCGATTATGCCCAAACGCCTTCTCGAACGAAACGGCGATGCGCCAAAGCTGGCGAGCGCCTGGGGATTGAGCACACGCCCTGAAGCGATAGCCGGCGCGGGACCGTTCCGGTTAAAGGAGTACGTACCGGGGCAGCGAATCGTGCTCGAGCGCAATCCGTATTACTGGAAGAATGATGCGAGAGGCCAGCGCCTGCCTTATCTGCAGCAGATTGTTTGCCTATTTGCAGCGAATGCCGATGCGGAGTCGATGCGCTTCGACGCGGGCGAAACCGATGTGATCAGTGGATTGAGTGCGGCTGACTTCGCAACCATCGAGAGCGATCAAGTACGAAGGCATTTCCACCTGTTCGACTTGGGACCGGGGCTCGAGTACGACTTTTTGTTTTTCAATCAGAACGTGTTTGGGCCAGTAGGAGCGCCGGTATCGAGCGATCAGCAAGCGTGGTTTGAGCAAGCTGATTTCAGGAAAGCGATTTCGAACGCGATTGACCGGGCGGCGCTGGTACGACTGGCGTATCGTGGACGAGCCTATGCGTTGGCGGTACAGGTCACGCCCGGCGAGAGGCTATGGGTGGATGAGCATATCGCGCCGCCCACGCGCTCCTTGGAAGCGGCCCGCAAGCTGCTAGCGAGCTGTGGTTTCACGTGGGCCGAGGATGGATCGCTGAGAGATAAACACGGCCGATCAGTGCGGTTCTCATTGACGATCAATGCGGGTAATCCGCAGCAGGTCCAGATGGCTACTCTGGTGCAACAGGATTTGAAAGATATTGGTATCGACGTGAAGCTGACCCAATTGGAATTCCGGACCTTTCTTAACAGGATATTTTCGCGCTACCAGTACGAAGCGGCTCTGATGGCGCTCGACGGCGGAGATTCAGACCCGAACTCCGTGATCAACTTCTTGCAATCGACGGGCGGCTCGCATGTCTGGTGTTTGAAAGGATGTGTGCACGAACCGGCGTGGCAACGAGAAATTGATCAACTCATGGAGGCGCAGCTCACGGCTAACAACTATGCCGAGCGTAAGCGCCTGTACGACCGAGTGCAGGAACTTATGTGGAAGAACGAACCGGTGATTTTTCTGGTCAGCCCTCATGTCCTGGTGGGGGCGAAGGACCGGGTTGGAAATTTCCGGCCGGCCATTCTCAGTGATCATACGCTCTGGAACGCGGACCAGTTGTTTATACGGCAGTAACGGACGTGCGACACATTCATGAGTTCCGGCGCGAAAGCATCTCCCACGACCAAAAGATTTCGGACGGACCCGGTGCTAGTAGCCGAATGCCTGCTCGGAAACGAGGAAGCCTGGTCCGAGCTGATCGACAAGTATAAGAACCTGATCTTTTCAATACCAATCAAGTACGGCTTTGGAAGCGAAGATGCGGCGGAGATCTTTCAGGCGGTATGTCTGAGTCTGCTGCGGGAACTTTCGCAACTGCGAGAACCGCAAGCGCTGGCTGCGTGGCTCATCCGCTTGACCGGCCGCAAATGCATACGCTGGAAACATGAGCGGGAGGCGTATGTAGACGCGGAGATTGAGGAAGCGACGTTAGCGGCCAGTGAGAAATTACCGGAAGAGATGCTGCAGGAAGTGGAGCGCGAACAGCAATTGCGAGAGGCGCTGACAGAGATGAGCGCGGAATGCACCCGATTGATCGATCTGCTTTTTTTTGCGAATCCGCCACTGCGCTACGAAGAAGCGGCAGAGGCACTTGGCTTCGCGAAGGGATCGATTGGCGCCACGCGTATGCGGTGTCTCGAAAAACTGCGGACAGCGCTCGGCAAGAAGGGCTTCCGGTAGACGGGAATGGAGCAGCTTGCGCTCGAAGACCTGATCACCCAACTGGATGGGCAGCCGAACGAGGCGGCGAAGAAGGATCTACTACTGAGGCGGCGGCAGTGGATCTCGATGGAGACGGTGCGGGAACTGGATGAGGCAGTGCGGGCGGCGCTGCGAGTGGATGTGCAGAGGGCGCTGCGGATGGCGGATATGGCGCTGCTGATTGCCGTTGAGTTAGAGGCAGACGAAGCGATGGCGCTCGCGCACAGAGCAAAAGCAAACGCCTTGTGGTTTAGGGGCGAGTGCAAAGAGGCTGTGGAGCTGTTCCAGCAGGCAGCGGAGCTGTTCGAGCGAATCGGGAACATGCAGGAGGTGGCGCGCACGCTCAGCAGCTCGATCCAATCACGTTTACTGCTGGGCGAGTATGAGAGCGCATTTGGGGCGGCAAACAGGGCCCGGGAGATCTTTGCGAGGCTAGGCGAGAGCGCGCGCATGGCGCGAGTAGACATAAACGTCGCAAACATCTATCACCGCCAGAATCAATTCGCGGAAGCTCTTGCGGCATACGACCGCGCATACCAGCAACTACTGCCCCACCGGGATACGGAAGGGATCGGGGTTGCGCTGCACAATATGGCGGTTTGTTTAATCGCGCTCGACAATTTCGCCGAAGCGCTCGAGACCTATGAGCGCCTGCGGCAGTTTTGCCAGCAGCACGATATGCCGCTGCTAGCCGCGCAGGCCGATTACAATATCGCCTACCTTCACTACCTCCGTGGCGACTATACAAGAGCGCTCGAGCTGCTGCGATCTACCCGCGAGAGCTGCCGCAGGAACGGTGACACTTACCATCTCGGGTTATGCGATCTCGATCAATCTGAGATTTACCTGGAGCTGAATCTGGTGGAAGAAGCGGCGGAGATGGCGCAGGCGAGTTTCGATCACTTTGACCAGTTAGGGATGGGTTTCGAATCTGTCCGAGCCCTGACAAATCTGGCGATCGCGGTGAGCATCAAAGGGGATGCAGCACGTTCGCTCGATCTGTTCGGGCAGGCTCAGGATATCGCGCGGCATGAGAACAATCGGACTTGGCCAAAACTCATCGAGCTGTATCGGGCGTTCGTCTTGTTCGAGGAAGGCGAGTGGTCGGCGGCGCAGGAGCTTTGTTTATCGGCGGCTGAGTTTTTCGGCTCAGCGGATCTGCCGAGCAAGCAGGCGCTTTGCCTGCTTCTATCGACGCGCATCTGCTTGCAAAACGGGAGAGTCCGAGAGGCTGATCGTTACTGCACAGAGGCGTTGCATCTGCTCAAGAAGGTGGATGCGCCGATCCTTTACTATCAGGCGCAACTGCTGAGCGGACAGATCCTCGAGGCATCACATGAACCCAAGCTTGCTTACGGCGCGTACCAAGAAGCGCGGGGTGCGTTAGAGACGCTGCGAAGCAGTCTCCAATTGCAGGAACTAAAAATTGGGCTCATGCAGAACCGGCAGGAAGTGTACAGCCGACTCGTGCAGCTCTGCTTAGACAGCGAGCGGGGCGAGGCATCAGTAGAAGAAGCGTTCTTGTATGTGGAGGCGGCAAAATCCCGCACTTTGCGCGACCTGATTCTAGGAAGAGCGCAGCCGAGCCAACCGGGTTCGGAGGAAAACGAATCAGATCGCACGGTGAGTAATGTACGTAAAGAGCTGAACTGGTATTACCGTCGCATCGAGCGCGAAGAACTATCGGAGGACGGCGGTTCGCGTGAACACATCGAGCGTTTGCAGCGGCAGGCACAGTCGCGGGAGCACCAGCTTTTGCGATTGCTGCTTGACTCACCGGACAAAGCCAGCGTTGGGACAGCGCTTCGGAATACGAGCGCGGCTTCACTCGCCGAGATTCGGGCCGTGCTCGGGCCCGCTGCCGGCCTGCTCGAGTATTTTGCGATCGGTGATCGAGTGCATGTGGCAGTGGTCACTGCTGAACGCTTGAAAATTGTCCCGCTTGGAATGCTTGCACCGCTCGAACAGCGGTTGCGGATGCTGCAGTTTCAATTTTCAAAATTCCGATTAGGCCGCGAGTATCTGCTGCGTTTTGAAGATACCCTACTGCAAGCAACTCAGGCGCATCTCAGAAGCTTGTATGAAGACCTGGTTCAGCCGGTGAAAGATTTGCTGGATGTACGTGACCTAGTCATTGTGCCTTTCGGAGCACTTCATTCGCTGCCGTTTCACGCGCTGTTGAACGGTGAGGACTACCTGGTGGACAAGTACAGTATCTGTTACCAGCCGAGCGCGAGCATCTTCGCGCATATCCATAGAAAGCATGTTGCCGAAACGGATGCCGCGAGCACACAGACGAATCTGCCTGCTCTTATTTTAGGGGTCGGGGACTCAGGAACGCCGTTTATAGCAGAGGAAGTGAAGGCGGTAGCGGAGGTGATTGCGGGAGCACGTGTGCTGGTCGGGCAAGATGCAACGGAGCAGGTGCTTCGAACATACGGACCGGTGAGCAGCCTGGTCCACATCGCAAGCCATGGATACTTCCGGCAGGACAGCCCCATGTTTTCTTCCATAAGACTGGCGGACTCACACCTTAATCTTCTGGACCTGTATCACATGAATCTGCCGGTGCGGCTGTTAACGCTCAGCGGCTGTGTGACTGGGTTGAATGCTGTTGCGGGCGGAGACGAGTTACTTGGGTTGACGCGCGGACTTTTATATTCGGGCGCACAATCGCTATTGCTTTCGCTGTGGGAAGTCGACGATCAAAGTACAGCTGAGTTCATGAAGCATTTCTATCAACGCTTCATGTCGGGCGCGCGCAAAGCGGACGCGCTGCGCGAGACAATGCTTGAACATCGAGAACGATACCCACATCCTTATTACTGGGCGCCTTTCAAGCTGATTGGCGACGCACTCGCCTAAACCAAGCTGCGTGGCGTGCAGCTGGTGTCCTTTGCTCGCCGATTTGAAAATATTGACTTGACCGAGCGTTGCGGGCTGCTTCATACTGGGCGTTCTCGGCCAGAGTTGCTGGTTTCTCGATCAGTTTGTGTGTCAAAGCGAATAAAAAGCTCCATTCCGGGAAAGTGACATCGAATGAGGTACTAGATTTTACATTCGGGTGGCACCAAGCATTTACGGCAAATTATGAAAGTCTCGTCCCTTACAATTTTGATCTTCGCTTTCCTTACAGGAGCTTTGTTTGCTGACCAAGTCACTTTAAAAAACGGCGACACAGTGAGCGGTCAAATCGTCAAAAAGGATGGCGACACGCTGACGATCAAGAGCGAGTTCATGGGCGAGGTGACGATGCCGTGGAGCGCAATAACGAGCGTGAAGTCTGACAATCCGCTCTTTGTCAAGTTACCGGATGGCAAGGAAGTAAATGGGAAGGTCAGCACCGCCGGCCAAGAGGTAGCGGTCGCGACTCCGGCCGCGACTGTGACCGCGCCGATCGGCCAAGTGGCTACCATTCGAAACGAGGCCGAGCAGCAGAAGTACGAACGCCTGCTGGCGCCAAGCTGGTCCGAGCTTTGGGCGGGCTACTTCGATCTAGGGTTCTCGCTGGCACGTGGTAACTCGCATACCGATACGCTCACGACAGCCTTTAACGCGACACGAGCGACGAATGCAGATAAGACGGTTTTGTTTCTGAATCAGATTTACTCGACAGGAACGATTGGCGGCGTGACCGGTCCCACCGCAGATGCGGTTCGCGGAGGCGTTTCTTACGATCACAACATCAATGCGCGTTGGTTCTGGCAGGTGTTGAACACGGACGAATATGACACATTCCAGAGTCTTGATTTCCGCTTTGTGGGCGGCGGCGGGCTGGGTTATCACGCGATCAAGACCGATCGCACGGTGCTCGATCTGCTGGCGGGTGGGAACTACACTCATGAGGCGTTCACAGGCGGTATTGTGCGTAACCTGGGTGAAGTAAACTTCGGCGATGATTTCAGCCACAAGGTGACGGGCGTAACTTCGGTGACGCAATCAATGCGATTCTATGTTGCTCCGACAACGGGCGAATACCGGTTGTCGTTTGACGGAGGAGCCGCAACGACGATTCACAAATGGTTGAGCTGGCAAGTTACAGTCAGCGATCGTTACTTGAGCAACCCTGTTTTTGGCCGGAAGGGGAACGATATTCTGCTGACGACGGGGCTCAGGGCGACGTTCGCACGCTAGGAGATTCAGAGAGAGGGAGGAAGTATGTTGAAGGGATTTAAAGCCTTTATTTCGCGCGGTAACATGATCGACTTAGCGGTCGGCGTGATCATCGGAGTTGCGTTTGCGGCCATTGTGAAGTCGTTGACGGACGATATCATCTCGCCGATTCTTGGGAAACTTGGCGGCCGGCCGGACTTCTCGAGTTTCAAGCCGTTCGATATCGGCATAGGAAACTTTATCAACGCCGTAATTAATTTTCTTATCCAAGCGGCAGGTTTATATTTTCTAATCGTGGTTCCGTTCAATCGCTTTGCGAAGAGGTTATCGGCGGCTCCTACAACTTCGGAAGTTCTGCTGGCCGAGATTCGCGACACCTTGCGAGCGCAAATGCAAGCGCCCGCTGAAGTAAGAAAAGCCGCGGCAGCCGGTTCGAGCAGCGCGTCCGCTTTGTAACGTAGAAACATTCCTTCCGAGGATGGAGGCTTCGATGGTCGCTAGCGCTGCGCGGGTGGTAAGGGCAACGCGAGGCACCAAACTCAAATGCAAAGGCTGGCAGCAAGAGGCGGCCATGCGGATGCTGATGAACAACCTCGACCCGGAGGTAGCCGAAAACCCGGATCAGCTAGTTGTCTATGGCGGAACCGGGCGGGCGGCTCGTTCCTGGGAATGCTTCGATGCGATGGTTCGTTCGCTCGAAACACTCGGCGATGATGAAACGCTGCTGGTGCAATCGGGCAAGCCGGTCGGGATCTTCCGCACTCATACGGAAGCGCCGCGCGTGCTGATCGCCAATTCGAACCTGGTCGGGCACTGGTCGAATTGGGAGCACTTTCATCAATTGGAGCGGATGGGGCTCACAATGTACGGCCAGATGACGGCCGGATCTTGGATCTATATCGGCAGCCAGGGAATTGTGCAAGGCACGTACGAGACGTTCGCGGCGGCGGGTCGCAAACATTTCGGCGGATCTTTGCAGGGCCGGCTGATCGTGTCGGGCGGCATGGGCGGGATGGGTGGTGCGCAGCCGCTCGCAGCGACGATGAATGGCGCTTGCTTCATCGGCATCGATGTGGACCGAAGCCGTATTGAGAAGCGCTTGAACAGCGGCTACTGCGACCGGTTAGCGGAGACCCTGGCCGAGGCACTGCGATTGTTGAGCGTGCGCAGAAGGCCGGTGAAGCGGTATCGATGGGCTTGATCGGAAACTGTGCCGATGTGATTCCGGAGTTCGCCGCGAGCGGCATTGTGCCCGATATGGTGACGGATCAGACGAGCGCGCATGATCCGCTGGACGGGTATGTGCCAAGCGGTATCAGCTTTGCGGAAGCGCTTCACTTGCGCGAACGCGATCCTGACGAGTACATGCGACATGTCAAACGATCAATGGCGGCGCATGTAGAAGGGATGCTGGCGCTGCAGCGGGCGGGCTGCGGTGGTGTTCGACTACGGCAACAATATCCGGAACTATGCCGAAAACGCCGGCGTGACGCGATGCGTTTCAGATTCCTGGGTTTGTGCCCGAGTATATCCGGCCGATGTTTTGCGAGGGGCGCGGGCCATTTCGCTGGGTTGCGCTTTCCGGCGATCCGGAAGATATTTTCCGGACAGATCGTCTGGTTGCTGAGCTTTTTCCCGGAAAACCGCGAGCTGCTGCGCTGGATCTAGCTGGCGCAGAAGCGGATTCACTTTCAGGGACTTGCCGGCGCGCATCTGCTGGCTGGGCTTATGGCGAGCGAGCGCGTTTTGGATTGGCGATCAACCCGCTGGTGCGCTCGGGTGAACTGAAGGCGCCGATCGTGATCGGCAGGGATCATTTGGACACGGGCTCGGTTGCATCGCCGTATCGCGAGACGGAGGGAATGCGCGACGGCTCGGATGCGGTGGCGGATTGGCCGCTGCTCAATGCGCTGGTGAATACGGCGGCCGGCGCATCGTGGGTTTCGATTCACAACGGCGGCGGAGTGGGAATCGGCTATTCGCAGCATGCCGGCATGGTGGTGGTGGCGGACGGCAGCGAAGAGAGCGACCGGCGTCTGGAGCGAGTGCTGACATCGGATCCCGGGATGGGCATCATCCGGCATGCGGATGCCGGTTATGCGGAAGCGATCGAAGTGGCGCGCCGCGAGAAAATTGAGCTGCCGATGGCGTCCTCGTTCCAGATGGAGCTGGCGGTCGTCGGATGCAGCCAGCTGGTTACGCTTGGCGGGACCGAAGCGGCCGCGGGTGGGAGGAGAGATGAGCGGAGCTCTCAATCATTCCGGACGGCGCGCTGCTGGTCAGCGATGGCCAAATTGTCGCGGCCGACACGCGCGCGGCGATTGAGCCGCTGATCACGCCAGAACACACGGTGATCGATGCCGGCAAGCGCGTGGTGCTGCCGGGTTTCGTGGACGCTCACACTCATCTGGTGTTTGCGGGCGACCGGGTTGACGAATTCGAGAAGCGCGCGAGCGGCACGAGCTATGAGGAGATCGCGGCGGCGGGCGGCGGCATACGATCGACCGTTCGGAAGACGCGCGCGGCATCGGAAGACAGAACTGTTCGACGCGGCCCGCCGCGGATACGCTTGGTTTCTGCGCAATGGCACGACAACCATTGAGGCGAAGAGCGGCTACGGGCTATCGAGTGAATCAGAACTGAAGATGCTGCGGGTGATCCGCCGGCTGGCAACAGAGGGTCCGGCGCGCTGTGTGCCGACTTTTCTGGGGGCGCATGAGATACCGGATGAGTTTCGTGGAAACCCTGCCGGATACGTCACGCTGCTTATGAATGAGATGCTGCCGGCCGTAGTGGCGGAGAAAGTTGGCTGAGTATTGCGACGTTTTTTGCGAGCCGAAGATTTTCGATGTCGCCGCCGCCGCGAGCCATTCTGGAAGCGGCGCGCAAAAGCATCTTCGGTTGCGGTTGCATGCGGATCAGCTGTCCCGTTCCGGGCGCAGCGGAGCTAGCGGCGGAGATGGGCGCTGTGACGGCGGATCATCTGGAGCAGATTGACGCAAGCGGGATCGAGGCACTCGCGAAGGCCGGCGTGCAGCCGGTGTTGCTTCCGGCCTCCGTTTACACGCTGGGATCGAAGCGCTTCGCACCGGGACGCGAAATGATCGAGTGCGGATTGGCCGTGGTCCTGGCGACTGATTTCAATCCCGGGATCTTCGCCGACGCCTTCCATGCCGTTCGTGCTCTCGCTCGCTTCGACGCAGATGAGGATAACGCCGGCTGAGGCATTAACGGCCGTGACGATCAACGCGGCTTACAGCTTGGGGCTCGGCGACAGGATCGGTTCGCTCGAGCCGGGCAAGCGGGCGGACTTCGTGATCCATGAATGCGCGGATTATCGTGAGATCGCCTATTTTGTGGGAGTTGAGCCGGCCGCTGCTGTTTACATAGACGGAGATTTGAAGTATGCAAGAGCCGCCTGACGGCGAGAGCGGCTGGCTGGCGGATTACATTTTTCGCGGAGACGATTTTCAGCCGGGAGTGGCGATGTTCGCCGATGAGGCGGGGTTCATCACACGCTTTTCGAGCGAGCCGGCTGACTTGGGTCGGGCACAGCGCCTTAAGAATCGAGCGATTCTACCGGGGCTGATTAATGCGCACTCGCATGCTTTTCAACGAACGATCCGGGGGCGTACCGAGCAGGGAACGGCTGAGCGACGTGACAACTTCTGGACGTGGCGCGACAAAATGTATCACGCCGCGAACCGGCTTGCGCCGGAAGATGTCTTCGATAGCGCGCGAATGGCGTTTCTCGAGATGCTTGTGGCAGGCGTTACGAGTGTCGGTGAGTTCCACTACTTGCATAACGCGGCGGATGGAACACGCTATGACGATCCCAACCTGCTCGCAGGGCAGGTCATTCGAGCGGCCCAGGAGACCGGCATCCGCCTGGTGCTTTTGAACGCTGCTTACCTGCGAGCGGGTTGGGATCGAGAGCCGAATCCCCAACAGCTTCGCTTCCTGACACCCGATCTAGAGGAATTCTTAAGGAACACCGGGGATCTCGGACAATCCTCCGGGCAGGTAACGGTGGGGATTGCGCCGCACAGCTTGCGGGCGGTGCCGACGCCGTTCCTGCTGGAAGCAGTTCGCTATGCACGAACGCGTTCGTGGCCGGTTCATATGCACGTGGCCGAGCAACCGGCGGAGATTACCGCCTGCCAAGCGGAGCATGGATTGCGGCCCGTTGAGTTGTTAGAGCGGCTGGCGGTGCTGGGCGGGGATTTCACGGCGGTGCACGCGACACATACGACGGGGGCCGAACTGGCTTCGCTCGCTGAGGCCCGAGCGAATATATGTGTTTGTCCGACGACGGAACGGAACTTGGGTGACGGCATTGCACGGGCCGATGAGTGGGCACAAACGGGGATAAACGTCTGTTTCGGGTCGGACAGCAACGTGCAGATAGACCTGCTCGAAGACGCGCGCGAACTGGAATATCACCTGAGGCTCACGCGGCTCGAACGCAACATTCTCGAGGCGGGACGATTATTTGAGTACGCGACCAAAGGGGCCGCAAGGAGTCTTGCCTTGCCGGGTGGCGAACTGGCGGTAGGTCGCCCAGCGGACTTCTTTACGGTTGACATGAATGATTTGTCACTGGCCGGGGCAGATGCCGGGTCCTTGCTCACAAATGTTATTTTTACGGGGCAGCGCACGGCGATCCGGGAGGTCTATATAGGTGGCCGGCCGGTGATCACGGAAGGCTGCCACCGCGAGCAGGAGCGGATTGTTGCGCGCTTCATTGCTTTACAGGATCGACTCTGGCGGTGAGCGGATATTATGGTGCTCGCTTATGACTCCCATTCCAGTAGAGAAACAGGTTGCTCTCGTCGACCGTTTGACGCAAGCTTGCGGCGGTAGTTATTCGCCGGAGGTGCGGAGACGTTACTTCATCACCGGACCCCAGTGGGCGCCGGCGTATCAGGGGCAAGCAGTGTTTCACGCCCCGGTGCGGCCGCCCGTTTCACTTCGAGAAGGTGATTGAAGAGTACAGCAAGATGGGAGTCGGCTATTGGTGCACCCACGATACCGACGTGATCGAAACCGAAGATCTCTTCACGCCGCGGCAAGAAGAGATCGTGACGCGCATCAAGAGCACGCTCGAGAGATTCGGTCTACAGTGCTCGATGGTTACGACGGAGACTTTTTATCACGCGGTTTGGGCGGCGGGTCCGGCGGCCGAGTCTCCTGATCTACGGGAGTACTCGCAGCGGCGGGTGGCCAATACGGTCGAAATCGGGCATAAGCTTGGCGCGCGCTTCTGCGTGTATTGGCCCGGCATGCTCGGCTACTACACGCAAGGAGCGATTGACGAAGTACAGACGCTGCGCTGGTTTGCGGAGGCGATTAATGCGGCTTGCGAAGCGGATATCCAGCTTGCTAAGAAATACAACCGCTCACCGTTAAAGCACTGCATGGAGGCGAAGCCGTTCGAGCCTCAGGCGGAGATTTTGCTGCCAACCTCCGATGCGATGCTGGCATTTATTTCTTCGGGACAGCTGACCCATCCGGAGATGGTCGGACTCAATCCGGAGTATTTACACGAACTGATGTGGGGCGGCGCACCGCGGGCGGCACTGGCCCGGGCACTGCTCTGCGGCAAGCTCTTTCATTTCGACATCAACGACGGGTACCGTCTCAAGCATGACGTCGATATAGCCGTCGGGTTGGTAAATCCACTCGACTGGCTTAATGTGCTCGTGCTTCTGCGGGCACACAAATATGAGGGCCCATTTAACCTCGACTATAAGCCGCCGCGCACCACCAGCAGCCACGCTGTTTTCGCGATGAGCCTGCCGACCTCGATCGATCGCTTCATCACGCTTTGGGAGATGGCAGGCGAAGTAAGCGCAGACCCGATCATCAGCGAGGCGATGGAGGCGTTGAAGGCGGGGGGCGCGGGCGCGGATCCAGGGAATGTGACCTCGATCGTAACCGCCAACAGGGAATTATTGTCTCTACATGAGTTAATCGGGCACCGGATCTTTCAGATACTGATCGGAGCTCATCGGGGACGGACCTACAGCCTGTAAGTACTGGGGGCGAGTTGGCTAACGGCTCGTTCCATGGTACTAATGGCTCGTAGAGCTTTACCCGCTAAACTTCGGAGTATTCATAAATGATTTCAAGACCTTCTTCTGTTACAGCAAGTCCGCTGTCGCGAGTGGCACTTCTTTTGGCTGCTTCGGCCATTGCCTTACCCGCAAGCAGTCTGTTTGTCGGATTCAACACGGTGACGCCGGTTCAGGTGTATGACCAGAGCGGAAACTTCTTGCAAAATTTTGGTCCGTCAGGCGCGATTGCGGCCTTTCCGGATGATACGGGTCACTACTTCTCGGTGACACCGTCAGCTAGTCTGAACAGCAGCACTTTGACCGAATATGGTGGCACACTATCGAGCGGCGGAGCTCTAGTGCCGGCGGCAAACTTCAGTGTCAACGACGTTATAACGGATGGCGGAAGCATCGGGGGCAACCTGCTGCTTTCTTCTTACAACGGTACGGTTTACCGAACTACCGGGAGCGGTTCCGTTCTCAACTCCTGGAGCACAGGCTACACCCACACCGGCGTGACTTCGAACGGAACTAATGTCTACACGACTGAGGGCGACAGCGGCAACCTAATCGATGTTTGGTCCGCTTCGGGCACCAAGGTAGGCACAATCGCGACGCCGTTCGTGGGTCTTTATGGGCTTGGGTATGACTCGAGCACGGGCAATTTTTGGGCTGGTTCTACGAACTTTGTTTACGAGTTATCGAGCACGGGCAGCTTGCTCGCACAGTTCAACCTCACGGGAGGAACGCCGAGCGGCGCGGTGCATGACAGCTTGGAAGTAGGTAATCTTCCCTCCGCCCCGCCTGTGACAAACACTCCTGAACCCTCTTCTCTGGTCCTGCTCGCTGTGGGACTTTTCGCCGTAGTTGGTACACTGCGTAAAACCAACTATGGTGAATCTGTGTAAATCCGCGAAGCTCCGTCCGGCGTCGCTGAACGCTTTTCTGCTAACCCTCGTTGTAGGGACCTCGTGTTTGGCGAGCGTCAATGTAACGCTCTCTCCCTCTGTAAGCTCGGGCGCGCCCGTCGGCACAACAGTGCTTTGGACCGCCCACGCTACAGATACGGCGAACTCAAATGCGACTTTCGTCTATCAGTTCAAGTTAGGCCCATCCGGCGGAGCGCTACAGGTCCGCCGGGATTTCTACGTCTACAACACATTTCCCTGGACTCCGAGCAACTCCGAAGGTACCTACGATATTCAGGTCATCGCTAGAAACCTGAGAACAGGGGTTACCGGAACCAGCACAGCCGTTTTCGACATCGCGTCGAGAGTCAGCGGCGGCACCCCGGTGGTTTCGTCAACCGCTCATCCTCTGGTTGCGTTCTATAGCATGCCGGCCTGCCCGGCAGGACGGACGGCACGGGTGCGTTTCAAATTGCCGACCGATAGTGCCTGGCAATCGACCTCGCTCAAGAGCTGTACCGGTTCAAGCAGTTTGAATTTTTATGTCGCGGGCATGCGAGCCTCGACCACTTACCAGCTGCAACACGACGTAATCAACGGGCCTCTGACCACCTCGGGGCCGGTATTAAGTTTCAAGACCGGCGCCATACCGGTCAACCTGCCGATTGGTCCTTATTCCATCGCCAAGCCTTTTGCGTCGCCGAACAGCACGGCGTATCCCGTGCTGCTTGATTCACAGATCAATAACATTCCGTACGCCATTGATGCGAGCGGCAGCCTGGTTTGGTATCTGCGGCCACCTGGTGTGCAGGTCGCATATCTGTTGAGGCCGGTTGACGGCGGGACATTCCTGGTTCTGCTGAACGACGGTTTCACCGTTGCCACTCACCTTGTTCGTGAATACGATCTGGCGGGCAATATCGTCAGCGAGACCAACTACGCTGCCATAAGCGAACAACTGACAGCGCATGGCGCCGATGCAATTACGACCCTCCATCATGAAGCAGTGCGTTTGCCGAATGGCTGGACGGCACTGATAGGAAGTGTCGAGAAGGTGGCCGATCAGGGCAATGGGCCGGTGGACGTCCTCGGCGATCAGGTCATTGTGGTCGACGGAAATTTTCAACTTAAATGGTGGTGGAACGAGTTCGACCATCTCGATATCAGGCGCAAAGCGATCCTAGGTGAGACATGCGCGAAGGGCGATGCGGGGTGCCCCACCATTACAAATCCGAACTTCAACGTGGCCAACGACTGGACGCATACGAATGGCCTCACGTTATCCCCGGATGGAAACATGCTGGTGTCGTCGCGCCATCAGGATTGGGTTATGAAGGTGCGGTATCAGGGTGGGACCGGTGACGGAAAACTGCTCTATAGATTGGGTGCAGAGGGCGACTTCAGGACTGACGCCTCCGTGCCTAACCCTTGGTTCTCGCACCAGCACAATCCTCAGGTCACGCCTGACGGCCAGCTCACGTTGTTCGATAACGGCAACACTCGAGTTGGGACGTATGGGGGCAATAGTCGCGGACAAGCGTGGTATCTGGACCTGACGAATATGGTTGCCCACCTTGTCACAAACATTGATTTAGGTCTTTTTTCGATGGCAACCGGAAGCGCGCAATTACTTTCAAACGGTAACTTCGCCTTTAATTTGGGATACGTGGGCACCACTACTTACAACAAGGAGTTCACTGCTTCCGGTGTGCTGGAGTCGCAGCAAAACTCAAACCAGCGGTCGTATCGCTCATTCCGGATGCGCAGTTTGTATCAAGAGCATTAAAGCTGATTGAAAGGGCCGGTGTGACATTTAAACTCCGGCCCGCTATCCAAAAGCGGTAGTTGTTCGCGCTTTGTTTCCTCGATATGGCCGTCGGGTTTGGCGGATGCGGCGGTGCGCGTATGTTGCTCCAGAACGCGTTGAAAGCCTGCCTATCACGCAGAATCTAATCCCAAAATTTGTTTATTCTGTCATTGAGAAAACGAATGTTCCGTGGTACAACTACCCGTAGCCTACCCATGCAGTTCCAATCATTGACAATAGGAAATTCTAAGGGATGATGGCAAGAATATCTCCCCTCTCTCAATCCGAATGGAGCGGCACACAACAGCCTGGACATAAGCAAAAGTCCCGTCCTGTTGCGACCACTTCCGAATCTCTTTCATCGTTGCTACCCTTTGCAGGATCACAGATATTAGCCATGTGGAAACCACAGAAGCTGCGCATGCCACTGCTGAAGGCCACCCTTTCAGCCCTCGTTGCAGGAACGGCATGTTTTGCGAGCGTGAATGTCAGTCTGACCCCCTCTGTAAGCTCAGGAGCGCCCGTCGGCACAACGGTGCTTTGGACGGCCCATGCCACAGATACAACCAACCCGAACGCCAGCTTTGTCTATCAATACAGCTTCGGCCCGTCAGGCGGACAGATGCTGGTGCGACGCGACTTTTATATCTACAAAAACTTTCCCTGGACTCCGACGGATTCCGAAGGCGCGTACGACGCGCAAGTGATCGCGCGAAACGTGAGTACAGGAGTGACCGGAACTGCCACGGTTATTTTCAATGTGTCGTCGAGAGTTACCGGTGGTTCGCCGGTGGTTTCGCCGACTAATCACCCGCTGGTAGCGCTTTATAGCATGCCTCCCTGCCCCACCGGTAAATCGGTGCGCGTGCGGTTTAAAGGCCCCGGCGATCCGATTTGGCAATCTACTCAAACGAAAAATTGCACCGGGTCGAGCAGCCTAAATTTCTATGTCGCGGGCATGCGTGCCTCGACCACTTACGAAATACAGCACGACTTGATCAACGGACCGTTTACAACATCCGGACCAATCTTCAATTTCACTACGGGCGCGATACCCGGGAATATCAGTTTTGCCGGGTACTCGCTGCCAACATCGTACTCGGCACCCAATAACACGGCGTATCCGATCGTACTTTTGTCGCCGATCGGAGGGATCCCGTATGCAACGGGTACGGGCGGCCATGTTGTTTGGTACCTCACGCCCCCGGGGGTTGGACTCGGCTACTTCGTACGGCCAGTTGATGGCGGAACTTTCTTCGCCTTTTTGTTCGACGGATCTTCGATTCCGGCAAACCGGCTGCTCAGAGAGTATGACGTGGCCGGGAACATTGTGCGGGAAACCAATACGGCGGCCGTTAGTGAACAGCTGAAGGCGCGCGGCGCTGATCCTGTTACCACGTTCCACCACGATGCGATTCGGTTGCCGAATGGCGGGACTGCCTTATTGGGGAGCGTTGAGAAAGTGGCCGACCAGGGTCAAGGCCCGGTTGATGTTCTGGGCGATCAGGTGATCGTGCTCGACGCCAATATGCGAGTTGTGTGGTCTTGGAACGAATGGGACCATCTCGATATCCGGCGTAAGGCTGTTCTGGACGAGAAATGCGTCCAGAATGCCGGCGGATGTCCGTACTTGTTCAATCCCGGGTACAACGTGGCGAACGATTGGACGCACTCGAACGGCCTCACTTTGACACCGGATGGGAACATGCTGGTCTCATCACGCCACCAGGACTGGATTATGAAGATCCGGTATCAGGGCGGCACCGGCGACGGTACGCTGCTGTGGAGATTGGGAGCGGAGGGCGATTTCAGGACTGACGCTTCCGTGCCAAACCCCTGGTTCTCGCATCAGCACAATCCGGAAGTCACGCCGGATGGGCACCTGACAGTCTTTGACAACGGTAATACGCGGGTTGCGAGACTTCGGCGGTAACAGCCGTGGCCAAGCGTGGTATCTCGACCAAGCTAATATGCTTGCCCATCTTACTTACAACGTGGATCTCGGGGCGTTCTCGGTAGCGACTGGCAGCACTCAGTGGCTTTCAAACGGCAACTACAGTTTCAACCTGGGATTCGTTGGTTCCAGTTCCGAGACTAAGGAATACACGGGCTCTGGAGTTCTCGTTGCGGATCAAACCTCAACAAAGAACTCTTATCGCTCGTTCCGAATGCGTAGTCTGTTTATCGAGCACTAGATAGTTATCGAGAAATTGCTGGTAAGTGGAAGGCCCAAGCGTTCACGCTTGGGCCTTTTCTATTTATTGCTCCAACTGTTCCAGCGCTTTGTGGTCGAGTGAAAGATTTGTTGCGTCGAGCAGGTCGCGAAGTTGAGCAATTGTAGTGGCGCTGGCAATGGGCGCCGTGATGCTCGGCCTAGTCATGAGCCACGCCAGTGCCACTTTCGCCGGAGTCGATTGGTATTGAGCAGCCACCGTGTCCAAGGCAGCGAGTATTTTCATTCCGCGTTCATTCAGGTATCGCTTAACCGTTCGGCCGCGTGCTTTACCTTCCAGGTCAGCTTCCGACCGGTATTTGCCGGTTAGGAACCCGGCGGCCAGTGCGTAGTAGGGAATGACTCCCAAGCCATGTTCCCGACAGATCGGTTCCAACTCAGATTCGAAACTCGAGCGGTCATATAGGTTGTATTGCGGCTGGAGACTCACATAACTTGGCAGGTTATCGATCTCGCTGGTTGAGAGCGCCTCTTGGAGTCGAGTAGCGGAATAGTTAGAAGCTCCGATGGCGCGGACCTTGCCTTGTTCGATGAGTTGCGCAAACGCGCCCAATGTTTCTTCGAGCGGTGTACTTTCGTCGTCCTGGTGGGCTTGATAAAGGTCGATGTAATCGGTCCCGAGGCGTTTGAGCGACTCTTCTGCTTGCCGCATAATGTGAGCCTTTGAGAGACCTTTCCGGTCAGGTGCCAGCTCCATGCCGACTTTCGTCGCAATGACGACACGCGGACGCGTGCCGCTCCGTTTGCACCATTTGCCGATCACCGCTTCTGACTCGCCGCCCTGGTGACCCGGCACCCACTTTGAATAAACATCAGCGGTGTCAATGAAGTTGCCGCCTCCTTCCACAAAGGCATCGAGGATCTGAAAGGAAGTGTTTTCATCGGCTGTCCATCCGAAGACATTTCCGCCCAGACAGAGTTGTGAAACTTGCAGACCGGATTTACCGAGTTCTCGCTTTTGCATGAGAACGTTGGACGCGAGGCGGGAAGATTAACGACAGATCTCTTTAACGAGCGGGCTGCCAATCGATAACCTTGCCCGCTTCGACAGGCAATTCGGCCCGAACTGCTATGCCTGATGGGATCCAGCTGCAATAGCCGACACGCAGATGCCGGCAGCTTTCGGGGTTCGACTGGATATCACGAGTGATGTCGTTGAGCGTTGTGTCCTGATTGGCTGCGACAAGAGCCATATTGTGGTCTGACTGGCTCGCTCGTTCGAGGAATACGAGACGGAGGCGCTTGGCGGCCCGAGCAGTTTCGAAAAGATCACGAGAGGGAACAAGAACGGGCGAGGTGATTCCATTTTGGACGGTCTCGGCAGAATCGAAGCGGAGTTGCGAACTCGCCCCGATGCTTACGAAGCCGGTAGTATTGCGTTTCGTAGCCCAGAAAATTGTCATTGGCGTGGAGGGTGAGCGATCTGGTTTTTTCGTCGGCTGCCTGCACGCTTAGATCATGGTTCGCTGCGGGACCGCGCCTCCAGAGAGGCACAATAGCCCGTAATCGCCAGCCGGGCTGAAGGTCGATAAAGCTTGTCTCGATAAGTGGCGGCAGCGAGGGCAACGTAACGTTTCGGCGGCTGCAGGCGAGAATGCTCAATAGCGAGAGGCAGACTAGCTGAGAAGCAACTCGTTTATCTTTGGACAATGCAGATCCACCATTACTTTACGAAATTGATTCTGACCGCCGCACTGATCAGTTCGCGAGCTAGTCCACAGAGTGCGGTATTGCCGGCGCGCAAGCGTCAACCAACCCCCGAAAAGGTGGTTGCCGAGCATATGGCGGCATTCAGCGCCTGTGACTGGAAGCGGCTCATGGCTCAGTTTCCGGACAACGTTGAGTTCTTTGCGCCAAACGGCATGGTGGTTAAAGGAAGACAGGCACTCGGTGAAATGTTCGCCAAAGTCGTGAAACCGCCCTCACAGGGTGGCACCTGTGGACTGAAGGTCACGGCCGAGCACACGTTCGTTGTGGGCGAGACGGTGAATGTTCAGTGGCGGGCGGAGGCGCCGTTTCTGCTCGAGCCGTACCGGGGTGCGGACGCGTATGAAACACACGACGGGTTCATGGCGGCGCAGGTCACGACATTCGATGCGGCAGCGCTGAAGATGAGGCCAAGCGCTAAATAACGTGCAGGAGCAGGAGCACAATCACAATCACGAGAACCAGGCCCAGCCCGCCCGAAGGATAGTAACCCCAGCCGCGCGAGTAGGGCCAGGAAGGAAATGCTCCGACCAGTAACAGGAATAACAGAACGATTAAAATCAGACTCATAATTTCATTGACTCTGAAGGGCCCGCAGTTCTACCAGTAAATTCGTTCGACTATCTTAGGATGTCGGTGTCCGGTATCTTTCCCGTAGTGAAGCTCATGACAGGGCCGGGCTGACTAGACGAACCTTGCAGAATCTCTCCCTGCAACTGGTACGTGGAACGTTCGCGCATGCCGCCGACGTAAAAATTAAGACTGGTTGTGCCGTTGCAGGCCTTCTGCGTTAGTGGTCTGCCAAGTAGAGTCTTGCGGTAATTTGAAAAGTACTTCGGCTGATTGTCCAACAGCGCAGGGGGGCATGCTGTAGAGAGCGACCAGTGGATGGCCGGTGCGCGAGACGACCGGATGTCCCGCGGTCACTCGCGATGTAATGGTGTAAGCAGCGGAAGCTGTGCCTGTTGCACCGCTCGATGAGCGCACGGCAACCTGGACCTTGTAAGTGCCTTCGGACTCGCTGGGGGTCCACGGGAAGTAATTGTAGATGTAGAAATCGCGCCGCAACTCGAGAGGCCCGTTAACCGGTCCGATGCTGAATTGATAGAGAAACGTTGCCTTCGGGTCGGCTGTATCCGAGGCAGTGACGCTCCAATTGATCGTCGCACCCACGGGTGCGCCGGAAGATACGGAAGGGTTGAGCGTGACCTTGACCTCGGCGCAACAAGCGGCGGCGCACAGGGAGCTTAACAAGACTGATTTCAGGATCGACATGGATAGTGCGAACTCACCGCTCCGAGTAGATGCTAGCCAAACGGAAAGACCGATATGAATTCTGGCTGGCTTTCTGCTCGGATACGAGGGCGCCCTCGGGGGAGAACTCGCGGGTTGTGGAGGTCGAACCGAGGAAACCGAGATTGAACGTTCGATTGCCGTTAGACAGCAGCTGGGCGCTGCCGGTCGCCCAGGAGAAGAGGCCCAGATCGACGTTGTAGACAAGCGTGGCGGTTTTATGCGCTTCATCGATACGCCAGACCTGGCCGCGATTGTTGCCGCCGAATTCCTTGACGCGCGTGTTGCCGTTATCGAAGACACTGAGGAGGCCGCCCGGCTCGATTTCGGGATCGTGCTGGTGAGTGAACCAGGGATGGGGCACAGAGGAGGCATTGAGCTTGAAATCGCCGTTCGGACCAAGCTTCCAGAGGATTGCGCCATCTCCGTGGCCATTCTCGTAGCGAAACTTGATGATCCAATCCTGGTGGCGGATGGAGATCAACATGTTGCCGTCTGCAGTGAGCGTCAGGGCGTTCGAATGGGTCCAGTCGTTGGCGATTTTGAATCGCTTATCTTGAATGAACGGGCACCCGAGCTGACGGTCGTGGCAAGTTTCGCCCAGGATGGCCGCGCGTTTTACGTCCAGATGATCGAACTCGCTCCAGGTCCACTTCACCTGCATGTTTTGGTCGATTACGACGACCTCATCGCCGAGCACATTAACTGGTCCGGCGCCCTGATCGGCTACTTTCTCGACGCTGGCGAGCAAGGCCATCCAGCCGTTCGGCAAGGGCAGCATTTCATGGTGAAAGGATGTAATCGGATCCGCGCCACGGGCTTTCAGTTGTTCGCTGATCGCGCGGTAGTTGGTCTCGCGCACCAGATTCCCGGCCATGTCGTACTCGCGAAGCAGGCGATTGGTGGTGTCGGCCGAACCGTCAAAGCTGGTAATGAAGAAGTTCCCGTTGGTCGCAGGGCGGGTGAGGATAGCGACCCCGAAATTGGGTGGACGAAGGTACCAGACCACATGTCCCGTGGTATCAGTGGCGTAGGGAATGTTGCCGATCGGGGCCAAGAGCAGAACCGGATAGGCCGTGCTGTTGGGCGGCGGGAACGCTTTGGTGATGGTGTAGGCGGGCTTGCGGCGATACAGCTGCCAATCGGCGGACTCGGCGACCGAGCTGAAGTATCTCCGCAGGTAAGGCGCAAAGATGCGCGGAACGGGCTCGGCTAAAGCTGCATCCGAGAACTTCTTGGGCAGCATGACAAGGTCGGCCGAACCGGTTACGAACTCAGCGGATTGTTTGAATCTCGTGGGAATGTTGGGTCCGTATTCGAGACCATTGGCGCCGCCGGGAGCGGGTCTGCTGGCGAGAGCAAAGGAAAAGGGGTTGGTGAAGTCGAGCGACATCACGGTCTCATGCGGGCGGCGTTCTTTGTGCAGCAGGGCGAGCCCATCGTTCACGAACCGGGTGTAAGACTGTTCAGAACCGGTGGGAAGAAAGCGATCGAGTCGATCGGCGTTCATCGGAGGATACATGGCCCGGAGAGGACACGCTTCCGTACAGCCCGGCCAACATGCCGGTTAGATCCGCTAGCAGAGGTGCGGCTACGACGAGCGAGCCGAGAAGCAGGACCATGGAATTGAAGGCCCGATCCGTGCTCGACCAAGCGCCAGCGCGACTGACGACAGCCTCGATCGCGAAGAGTGCGAGGAAGACGGCGAGCGAGAA
Organism: Terriglobia bacterium; assembly: GCA_963737005.1. GTDB lineage: Bacteria > Acidobacteriota > Terriglobia > Bryobacterales > Bryobacteraceae > Bog-105. The sequence continues at coordinate 735,683 of CAVTRD010000003.1, forward strand.
AGCAGTGAAACGGTAAATTCCCAGAACAGCAATCGTGCCGCAGGCTGCCAGCGCAATCACGACCGAGCGTACTTGCACCGAAAGGTCACGACGGTTATAAACCCAAAGCAAAAGAGCAGCGCAGAGCGCGATAACAACGAGAATCGAACCCACGCGAAGACTGCTCGTGAAGAGAGAGGAGGCAGTCCAGACATGGCGCGCTTTCGCTGCGAAAAGAAGGTCACCGAAAACGGCTTTGATCTGGAAGCGACAATAAGCGAGCGATGGCACGAGCACCGCAACAAATCCGGTCGCCATACCGGCCCAGCGAATTACAGTTTGCCGGCGAGCAAAGAGCAGCAAGCAGACCAGCAGAACAGCAGAAAAGAAAAACGACAACTTGAGGAAGAGCAGTGTGGCGATAACCAGGCCCGTCGAGAAGCCGCCGCCGAACTCCAGCCAGCGACCGGGCTTGCGCGGTCTAGCCAGCGCTTCCACCAGAAGCAACGCGAGCAGCACGTTGCCGTAGCGGTTGTAAGTCATAGCTGGGCTAGTCAGCAACGGGCTGAATCCGGACGGGAACGGCGCTGCGGCCGTGAAGGCAACGGCCACAGAGAAGATGGTTAGAGGAACATCGGAGAGCCGGTCTTTTGCAAGCAGGTAAGCCCAGGCAGCCGTGACAAGTCCGACAAGCGCCTGGCCGTAGGCGAACCCCGCAGCGCCGCCCCCCGACAGATGCAACCCGACCAGAGTAGGTAGATAAGCAACGAACCCGATCAGGCTGGCGAAATCAACATGCGGCCGCTGGCCATTCATCATCCTCCAGGCCGCATCGAGGGAGAAGAATGCGTCGTGAGAGAAAAGCTTTGACCCGGCCAGACCAATGAGTGCGCGGCTCAGGCAATAGGCGACAATGACGAGCGCGAAGAAGATTTGAAACTGGCGCTGTCGTAAGAGCGGATAGCTCCAGAATCGAGCGAGAGCGTCAGAAAAACTGAGGAGCGGATCGGTCGTGCTCGAAGCGGGCGGTCGGGATCGATCCGTTTTCAGAGTTGATTGTGATTCCATCGCTCAGATTAGTAGGCCGGGATTGACACGCCGGGGACGTAGCGCGGTCACTCGGCCAGCGTCGTACTCATGAGTCTACTAGATCTGACTGTTAGTACAAATAGGGGAGAGAAAAATCACCAGGGGAACGATTCCGGCTGCTGAACTTAACAGGCTGCGGAAGCCAAGCGACTGGTTACCGGGACGGCACGGGGCAGGATGCCTTTGAGCCCAAGCGCCTGCAGCAATTGGTCGGAGACATCGGCTTCCGCGCGAGCTGCAGCGACCTGGTGATAGTCACCGCGTTCGTAGTAGCGAACCAGACCGGCACAGTTGCGTTGATGAATGGTCAACCGCTCGCGAATAGCGGCGGGACAATCGTCGTTTCGCAGGACCAGCATGGATCGGTCGTTGTGGCAGAGCATTGGTCCGCTATGAGCCGCCTTGTCGACTTTGTAGATGCGGCCGCATGTCGGGCATTGACGACGCCGTTCCAAGCGCTCAATTAATTCGTCCGCGGAAATCGTGAAATCGAAGACGGTTGGCCGAGGGATGTCCAAGCGGCCGAGCATTTGATCCAGGTAAACGGCCTGTTCGATCGTGCGGGGGAAGCCATCGAGGATGCAACCGGCGCGGCAATCATTTCTGGCTAGCCGGTTTTCGACGAGTTGGTTCATCAGGTCGTCCGCCACGAGTCTGCCTGTCTGCAGAACGGTCTGAACTTTCCGGCCAAGCTCCGTACGTGCCTGGCACTCGCGCCGAAGTATTTCACCGGTGGAGATAGCGGGGAGTTCGAGAAGCGCCGACAGCCGTCCTGCTTGCGTACCCTTACCTGATCCGGGCGGTCCCAGGAAAACAATTGCTTTTGGTTGTTTATACATGACGGCGGTCTCGCTTCAGATAGTTTGGAGGACGAGCGGGCGTTTTTCAAACGAGGTAGTCCGGTCTGGACCACCTGTCCGAACCGCATTGGGCTACTAGGGCGTGGTGTACTGGTATCCCATTCAAAGCAGGCATGAAACATCGGGTTGCCGAGGGGGGTCAAGAATCTAAGAAGGCGAGAATGGATTAATGTCATCCGACTCGCCCACATCTGGAGGAGCGAATACTCTGATCGGTTTGATAGAAGCGCTGCCAAAACAACAAGGAACTCAAATGGATAAGCTTGCGCAGAATATTCAAGAAGCTTTTCTCAACAACGCCCGGAAGGACAGGACGTTTTTGACCATATATTTAATGAGCGGTGTGAAACTCTCGGGAAGGATCAAAAGCTTCGACAAGTATTCGGTCGTACTCGAATCGAACAATCAGGAGCAGCTCATTTTTAAGCACGCCATATCAACGGTAGTCGTCTCGAAGCCGCTCCACACAGGTTCGACACCGGGCTATGCAGCGGCAGCAACGACACCGGGCAGCGCGCAACCGATGGCGGAACCGGCTGAAAGCGAAGCTTAGTGCAAGCTAGCGCAGAACGGACGCTGCTGGTCGGAGTGCATCTGACTAGCCGGCCGCAGCCGCCGATCCCGGCTATCTCGGCTGTAGACGCGAAAGAGTCACTCGCGGAGCTTCGTACGCTGGCCGAGAGCGCGGGGGCGGACGTGGTGGACAGCCTAACGCAAGTGCGGCCGGCGCTCGATTCGGCGACGCTCGTGGGATCGGGCAAAGTCGAAGAGATCAAATCCCGGGTAGAAGCGGACGAGATCGGGACAGTGATCTTCGATCACGAGTTGACGCCGACTCAGCTGCGCAATCTGGAGCGACGTCTTGCGGTAAAGGTGATTGATCGGACGCAGCTGATTCTGGACATCTTTGCCCGGCGCGCACGAACAAGCGAAGGACAGCTGCAGGTGGAGCTGGCGCAGCTGAATTACCTGCTGCCGCGGTTGGCCGGACGAGGCACGCAAATGTCGCGTCTGGGAGGCGGCATCGGAACACGCGGCCCCGGTGAGACGCAGCTCGAAACAGATCGACGGCGGATTGCAAAGCGTATAGCCAAGCTTCGTTCGGAAATCGAGCGCGTGCGGGCTACCCGCGGCGTGCAGCGCTCACAGAGACAAGCGGTGCCGCTTTCGACGGTCAGCCTTGTCGGCTACACGAATGCGGGAAAATCGACGCTGTTCAACCGGTTGACGGGCGCCGGCGTTTTGGCCGATGCCAAGATGTTTGCGACGCTTGACCCGATTGTGCGGCAGATTCGTTTGCCATCACAGCGGCGCGTTCTGGTGAGCGATACAGTAGGCTTCATTCGCAACCTGCCGACGACGCTGGTGGATGCTTTTCGGGCGACGCTCGAAGAGGTAACGGCGGCCGCGCTGCTGCTTCATGTGGTCGATATCACCTCGGTAGATGCAGCCGACCAAACGGCGCACGTTCTGAAGGTACTGGGTGAGATTGGGGCTGAGACAACCCCGCAGATGCTGGTGCTGAACAAGAGCGATCAATTGAGCGAGGCCGATCGTGTCGAGAATCTGGACATGCTGACCCATCGGCTGCTGGGCGAGACGGCCCGTCAGAATGCAACAGAAGCGGTGCTCGTTTCGGCGCAGACCGGCGCTGGGGTAGACGAGTTACTGGATAAGATTGACAAGCAGATTGTACGTGACCCCGTGCTGCGGCAATGCTTCCGCTTGCCACTCGGCGAAGGCAGGGCACTTCACCTGCTGCACGAACGCGGGGCGGTGATTTCTCAGAGGTACGAGGATGCCTACTGCGAAGTGGTGGCCGATGTTCCGCAATCGATCAGCGCCAAGCTTTCGGAGTTTGCGGTATGAGCGGAGTCTAACTGGGCTGAGCGGGAGAGGACTCTACGAGTCTCTTAGCACTCCTGCCGCGTGAGCTCTTCTGCCAATTATCCATCTCGTCCGAAGGCAGCCAGGACGGCAGCGGTAGCAGGAAATGATTGGAGAGAGCGCAGAGGAAAGGCTCATAGGTAGCCCGGAGTTGCCGAAGCCGTTCTTCCGCTTCCGCCTCATCGCTGAACGCGAGTCCAGCATCGAGCAACAGGTGCGTGGCCGTTTCAAAGTCGTGCGCGGGTAGCCGGTCCATCTCTTTGGCTTGCGGCTTGAGCTGGAAAACGCGACAGAGTTCGACGATGGACAGGCGGGCAGCGGCGAACGTCATTCGAGCGGCAAACGTGCGGACGCCCGTCAATCCGGTCAGCAGTATGGCGCAGCAATCAAGGACTGCGGTAAGGGCAGCCAGCCAGCTCTGGTTATCGTGCTGTGAGCGATAGTAGCTGAGCATGGGATAAGAGAGATGACTTTCGGTGAGAACGGTACACCACTGCTCCCACTCGCGCAAGAAAACCTGTAATTCTTCCAGAGCCTGATGCTCGCCGTGGCGGCAAAGCAGGTCGAGAGCGGTGGGAGGCGAGCCGGCCCTGGCATCGAGCTGAATAACAAGTGCTTCGCGGCGTGAGAAAAGCTGGTAAAGCACGGGAAGGTAGCCGATTGTCACCGCGATGAAGGCGAGTCCGCTGAAGGCTTCGAAAATGGCGAGGAGTTTCGCGGGCGTTGCGGTGGGAACGACGTCGCCATAGCCCACCGTGAAGAAACTCGCACCACTCAGATAGATGGCATTCAGGGCACTCAGTGGTCGCGAAGAGCCGTGTTGCAGAGTCCACTGCAGCATGCCCAAACCAACCACGAGCCCGACCGCCCACAGCGAAAGCAAAAGAATCATGGAAAGGGGACCGTACAGCCCGAGAAAGGCATCGCGCGTTGGGCCGCGTCGAATGCGCTTAGCGGCCGCCGACCACAAACCCCAAGTTCCCCGAAAAAACAATCGAACAAAGCGTAAGCCACGCCGTACGCGGCGGGGCAGGAGCATGACTTCAAACGCCTCACCAGCCATGATTGCGAAGATGATGGCCCCAGAAATGCCAACTAACAAAATCATGCAGGTCTAAAGAATGGGATGCAGTTCAGGGGCTGATTGCGTCTGACAAGTCAGGTGCAATCGAGAGCGGGGCTTTCTCGGCTCCAGAAAATTACACGGACTGCCCTGGCGCTCCTGTTTCTCGCGTCCGGAGTGATGCACTTCCGAGCGATGGATACGTTTGTTCGAATTGTTCCGCCCTACCTACCGCATCCGCAGGGGGCAGTGTACCTTTCGGGTTTGGCAGAAATCATAGGCGGAGCCGGTCTATTCGTGCGAACGGTGAGGCCATGGGCTGGAGTTGGCTTGACACTCCTGCTCGTGGCGGTGTTCCCGGCCAACTGGTATATGGCGACGGCGAATGTTCAAGTCACCGATCCGCCGCTGCCCCGCTGGGCGCTTTATGCGCGGCTTCCTTTACAAGCGGTGCTGATTTACTTGGTGTTGTGGTCTTCGGAAGTCCGGGGTTTTTCGGCGAGCGCGCATACCGTCTCGAAGTAGGGCGGCTCGGATTCGCGGTGGACGAGGGCGGTTTGGGCTCCATGAAGCCGGCCGCTTCTAAGAATCGCCGCAGTTCGAGTTCGGTGAAGCCGAGCCAGATATCGGCATAGAGATCGCGGGCTTCTTCGAATTGGTGCCGGAACAGATCGAGATGGCGATACGGCCGCCGGGCTTCAGAATCCGCCACGCTTCTGCGACAGCAGCTTCGGGATGCAGCGCATGATGGAGCGATTGGCTGAAGAACGCGAGGTCCACTTCGCCGTCCGCGAGCGGCAGCGGCTTCCAGATCGCCCAGCCGGTACTCCAGGTTGTCGATGCCGTGATCGCGCGCCAGTTTGCGCCGAACTTCGACCATCTTCTCCGAGTTGTCGACAGCGATCACGCGCTGCGCGCGCTGCGCGAGCAACTGCGAGAACGTGCCTTCGCCCGCCCCGAGATCCGCGATCACCAGCGGGCGGCATCAGCCGGAGAAGACATCTCGGCCAACGCCTTTCCAGGAGCGGCCGGGCAGATACTCGCGCCCGAACTGTCCGGCGAGCGCATCGAAATAGCTGCGCATTTTGTCCGGCGCTTGTCGAGCACCAGGGCGAGCGCCTCCTGGTCGCCGGCGGCTTCGGGAATCTCGGCGGCGGCGGTGCGCAGCAGCTCGAGCAGCTTGGCGGAGCTCTTCGTTTGGCTTCGCCGCTTTCAGCCGGTAGAAGATGTTCTTGCCGGTGCGGCGATCTTCTACCAGCCCAGCCTGCTTGAGCTGCGCGAGATGAGTGGAAATCTGGCTTTGGCCGCTGGCGAGGATCTCCTGCAATTCGGCGACGGAAAGCTCTTCGCGCTCGAGCAGGAGGAGCAGGCGGACGCGTGCCGGATCGCCGAGCAGCCGGAGTGGCCTTGAGCAAGCTGAGCACACTATCTATCAACATATCAAGATTCTTTGATATAATCCTGACTGAGGTTATTGCATGGGTACTGCAACACTGAATCGAACGGCGACCGAGTACAAAGTCGCCGATATGAAGCTGGCCGATTGGGGCCGCAAAGAGATCTCCATCGCCGAGCACGAGATGCCCGGCTTGATGTCGATCCGGCAGCAAGTATGCGGCCGAAAAGCCGCTCGCGGGCGTGCGCGTCACCGGGCTCGCTGCACATGACGATCCAGACAGCGGTCCTGATCGAGACGCTGGTGGATCTGGGCGCGGATGTTCGCTGGGCGAGCTGCAATATTTTTTCGACGCAGGACCACGCGGCGGCCGCCATTGCCGCCATCGGCGTTCCGGTTTTTGCCTGGAAGGGCGAGATCGCTCGAAGAGTACTGGTGGTGCACGTATCAGGCGCTCAGCCATCCGGATGGCAAAGGGCCGCAGCTGGTAGTGGACGACGGCGGCGATGTAACGCTGCTGATCCACAAAGGATATGAGCTGGAAGAAGGCAGCGACTGGGTCAACACGCCTTCCGGCAGCCAGGAAGAGAAGGTCATCAAAGACCTTCTGAAGAAGGTTCACGCGGAAGACCGCAGCGCTGGCACAAGCTGGCGAAGGAATGGCGCGGCGTTTCGGAAGAGACCACGACGGGCGTTCACCGGCTCTACAAGATGCAGGAAGCAGGGCAAGCTGCTGGTTCCGGCGATCAACGTGAACGACTCGGTGACGAAGTCGAAATTCGACAATCTCTACGGCTGCCGCGAATCGCTGGCCGACGGCATCAAGCGCGCGACGGACGTAATGATGGCGGGCAAGGTTGCGGTGGTCTGCGGCTACGGCGATGTCGGCAAGGGTTCGGCGCATTCGCTGCGCGGCATGGGCGCGCGCGTCATTGTGACCGAGATCGATCCGATCAACGCGCTGCAGGCGGCGATGGAAGGCTTCGAAGTGACGACGATCGAAGACACGCTCGGCCGGGGCGATATCTATGTGACCTGCACCGGCAACCTGGACATCATCACGCTCGAGCACATGCAGTACATGAAGGATCAGGCGATCGTCTGCAACATCGGCCACTTCGATAACGAGATCCAGGTGGACCGGCTGAACGATGCCGAAGGCGTGCAAGCGCATCAACATCAAGCCGCAGGTGGATCAAGTACACGTTTCCGGACGGGCACAGCATCTTCATGCTGGCCGAAGGACGGCTGGTAAACCTGGGCTGCGCGACGGGCCATCCGAGCTTTGTGATGAGCAACAGCTTCTCGAACCAGACGCTGGCGCAGATCGATCTCTGGAAGAACCGCGACAAGTACGAGATCGGCGTTTACACGCTGCCGAAGAAGCTGGACGAAGAAGTGGCGCGGCTGCACCTGGAGAAGATCGGCGTGAAGCTGACCACGCTTTCGCCGAAGCAGGCGGAATATCTCGGCGTGCCGGTGGACGGGCCGTACAAGGCGGAGCACTACCGCTACTAACGCGCGGAGTAGACCGTTTACTAAGATTTCGGAGAGCTGAGAGATCAAGAGCTCTCCGGGGTTTTCAGGCGTCCAGTTAGGTTCCGGGATGTTGTCTACAGTGATTGCCATGGCGATCGGGCCGTGCGGAGTGTAGATGATTCCGACATCGCTTCTTAGCGCATCGAGGGCGCCGCTTTTATTTCCTATAGTGACATCTTTCATATCACGGCCGATGCCATTGTGATCGCGCTGCCTTTCTTTTTGAGCCCAATGGA
>CAVTRD010000004.1:0-840963 GCA_963737005.1 Terriglobia bacterium
GTTTCGTGTTCGCATGGTGTTACGTGAGACGCCGGCGCGTCGAAAAAGTTGCGCGGCGGCCGCGGCGAAAATGCCAGACTATTTTTTTGTAATCTGAGGCGCTTGGCACATTTCATGCAAGAGGCTAAAAGCGAGAACCATTGTGATGCTGCCTGCATCCCCGCGCCTGCCCACCGCCGGCGCGGTTTTTTTTTGCCGGGGCGTGTTTGGTCCGCCCCTAGCCGGGGAACATACTGTCGAGCGAGGCGGTTTCCGCGGGGAACTTTAACCCGCCCCCGGCGACGCTCTCAAAAACCCGGAGGATTCCCGACCATGACACGCAACTGGAAGTCCACGCTGGCGCTGCTGCCGGCCATCCTCGCCCTGGCCCGTGCCCGGCCTTCGCGGGCCACCCCAAGAACTGGGTTCAGCGCCACCCGACCCTGACCGGCATCGCCGCCGGCGTCGCCACCCACCACGCCCTGAAGGTCGCCGCGCGCAACCGCAAGCCGCACGGCCAGAAGCTCAACTGGGCCGAGCGCCACCCGACCCTGAGCGCCATCGGCGTCGGCGCGGTCACCCACCACGAGATCAAGAAGCACACCGCCCACTAAGCGCTCACGACGAAAAGCGCCCGCCGGCACATCTGCCGGCGGGCGCTTTTCTGCTCAGCCAGGTTCACTCGTCCGCCGGTGCCGATCTTGCGCATGGACGTCGTCCAGCGTCGTCAGGCCCTGCGCGACTTTCTCCAGGCCGTCCGTGATCATCGGGACCATGCCCGCCTCCAGCGCCGCCTTGCGGATCTGCTCCGTCTCCGCCTGCTCCATGGTCAGGCGCTGGATGCGGTTGTTGACCAGCATCACCTCATGGACGGCGACCCGGCCCTTGCGTGCCACTGCCGTCGCACTGGGCGCAGCCGACCGGCTCGTGCAGACGCAGGACCGGCGGGATCGTCGCCGCCCATCTGCCGGAACAGCGACGAGCGTGTCCACGTCCGGCACGACCTCGCGGCGGCAGAGCGGGCACAGGCTTGCGGCACCAGGCGCTGGGCGACCACGCCGATCAGCGTCGAGGCGATCAGGAACGGCGCGACGCCCATGTCCAGCAGGCGGCTGGCCGCGCCCGCCGCCTCGTTGCAGTGCAGGGTGGAGAGCACCAGGTGGCCGGTCAGGGCCGCCCGGAAGGCGATCTCGGCCGTCTCGGCGTCGCGGATCTCGCCGACCAGCACCACGTCCGGGTCCTGGCGCAGGATGGCCCGGAGCTGCCGGGCGAAGGTCAGGCCCGCCCGCTCGTTGACGTTGGACTGGCTGATGCCTTCCAGCTCGTACTCGATCGGGTCCTCGCAGGTGATGATGTTGGTGGTGGGCGACTTCAGCGCGTTCAGGGCGGCGTACAGCGTGGTCGTCTTGCCCGAACCCGTCGGCCCCGTCACCAGGATGATGCCGTGCGGCTTGCGGATCAGCTGGTTGAACGACGGCGCGGTTGTGCGGCGGAGAAGCCGAGCTGCTCCAGCGTCCAGGCAGGCGGTGCTGCGGTCCAGGATGCGCATGACGACCCGCTCGCCGTACTGGGTCGGCAGGGTGGAGACGCGCAGGTCCACGCTCTTGCCCTCCACGCGCAGCGCGATGCGGCCGTCGAGCGGCAGGCGCCGCTCGGCGATGTCCATCTCCGCCATGATCTTGATGCGGCGAGACGGTCGGCGCCAGGAACTGGCGCGGCACGGTGCGGACGACCTGCAGCTGGCCGTCAATGCGGTAGCGGATCTGGAAGTCCTGCTTGCGCGGCTCGATGTGGATGTCCGACGCCCGCCGCCGGATGGCGTCGGAGAACAGCGTGTTGACGAACCGGATGACGGGGGCCTGGTCGCTCTGGCGCAGCGTCTCGCCGACGTCCTCGTCCTCGGCGAGCTCGTCGAGCGTCGCGTCGCGTCCAGGCTCGGCCTGCGTCGAGCGAGTCGCTCAGGACGGCGCTCGTGGGCCTCGCCCTGCGCGTCCCGGTAGGCGCGCTCCAGGGCGGCCAGCAGCGCGCCCTCGCTCGCCAGCAGCGGCTCGACGCGGCGGCGCGTCTCGCGCTGCACCTGGTCGATGGCCTCGACGTCCCAGGGGTCCACCATCGCCACGCGCAGGCGCTCCGCGCCGTCCGCTGGCGGCATCCTCCAGCGACAGCGGCAGCAGCAGGCAGCGGTGGGCGATCTCGTAGGGGACCAGCGCCAGGACGAACGGGTCCGGCGTCTCCGCCGCCACGTCGACATAGGGCACGTCCATCTGGACGGCGCGCGCCTGGGTGATCTCCTCTTCGGTCGCCCAGCCGTTGCCCATCAGGATCGGCGCCGAGGCGCTCGCCGCTGGCGTGCTGCATGCTCCAGCGCCTCGCTGCAGCTGTTCCGGCGTGATGATGCCCTGCTGAACCAGAATGTCGCCCAGGCGGGGCGGCGTGAGTGTTTGCATGGGTTAGCTGTCCGATCGCGTTCCGGTCACATCCCTGACATGCTCACAGGTGCGCCGCCGTGACGTCGGCGCGGCTGCGGCCGTCGGACGGACACGATGATCGTCGCCCTGCGTGTCCGTGCGCCAGATCTCCGCCCCCGCCGCCTGCAGGCGGTGCAGCGTCGCCTGCGCCCGGCGGCGCGGCGCGCCGCTGCACGGAGATCACGGCGACCGACGGCGCCGCGCGCCGCAGCATTCCGGCGACGTGGCCGCTGTCGGCCCCGCCGCGCGGCCACCTGCAGGACAGTCGCTGCACTGGCCGAGCGCCGGTCGCCCGCGCTCGCCGACCAGGTACTCTTCCTCGGCTGCCGCCGCCGGGCCCGGCAAGCACGAACGCGCGTCTCGCCGTAGTCCAGGCGGCAGACCAGCGCGTCCGTGCGCGCCCGCGGCCCATGTTCCGGCGGCCACAGCACGGCCAGAACGTCGCCCGTGCGCCCGATCTGAAGCTTGTCGCCCTGCATGGACGGTCTGGACGGGGACGTGGCGCCGCGGATCGCCTCCAGCGCCGCCCGGCGCGGCTTCCCGGTGCTCGCCGACCGCGTTGTCCCAGACCTGCGCGACCGCGATGCCGCCGTCAAGCAGCGCCGGGACGCCGCCGATGCTGCCGTCCGCCGGCGACGCCAGGACCAGCAGATCCATCGACCGGACACCCAGCCGCCGCAGCGTCCGTGCGACCACATCGGCCCCGCCGCCGCGCTGCCCGGCGTCCAGCAGGACCGTCGTGCCCGTCCGGGGCGCGGATCAGGGTGCAGTCGCCGTCCCCCACGTCCAGAAAGGCGACGACCAGCCTGCGGGCGCCGGGGCGCGGGTGCGCCGTGCCGCGCAGGCGCGACGCCCAGGATGCACGCCGATCAGGACCAGCAGCGACGCAAGGCCAGCGATGGCACAGCGCCGTGCCACAGCAGTGCGCGGCTCATCGTCGCCGCTCCCCCGATCTGTTGAGTCGATTATCGGCAAAAGCACGGAGATTTGCAGGGGTGTTCCAATTCTCGGCCATTATAGCACTCGTGCGCTCGACTACGGTACACATGCCGGACTGCCTGTGGTGGAGCCTTGTGATGATTTTCACAAAGTCGCCGCGGCGACCTTGATTTCCCCCCGCCGCTCTGGTATAATAAGGCACGATGCGCGGCCTGGAACTGGACAACGTGGCGATGGCCTACGGGCGCGCGCGTCCTGTTTCAGGGCGTCAGCGCCCGGGTCGAGCCGGGCGAGACGCTGGTCGTGACCGGCGCGAACGGCGCGGGCAAGAGCACCCTGCTCAAGATCATCGCCGGCCTGGTCCGCCCCGAAGAGGGGCCGTGTGCGAGCGGCCCGCGCGCCGTTCGGCTATGCCGCGCCCGATGTCCAGCTGTACGCGGAACTGACCGGGCGACGAGAACCTGGCCTTTTTCGCCGGCCTGCGCGGCCTGCCGCCGACGACCCGGACGGCCTGCTGGCCCGGGTCGGCCTGCCCCGCGTCGCGCGGCGCGGACCTGGTCGGCGCGTACTCGTCGGGGATGCGCCAGCGCCTGAAACTGGCCGTCTCGCTGCTGGGCGACCCGCCGCTGCTGGTCTGGGACGAGCCGACGCTGGCGCTGGACGCCGCCGGGGGGGACCGTGTCGACGAGATCCTGGACGCGGCACCGGCGGCGCGCGGAGGCGACTGGCCGTCCTCGCCACCAACGACGCCGCCGAGGCCGACCGCTGGGGCCGACCAGCGGCGATCCGTCTCCACATCGGCCTGCGTGAGCTGCAGCGCACTGGCTGGCGCTGCGCCTGGGCCGATCTTCCGCAAGGACGTGCAGGTCGAGCTGCGCACCCGCTACGCCGTCGGCGCGGTCGCTGCTGTTCGCCGTCACGACCCTGGTCGCCGTCTCCGGGGCGCTGAGCGCGACCGGCGTCAAGTCCGACGTCAAGGCGGCGCTGCTCTGGATCATGCTGCTGTTCGCCGCCCTGTCCGGCCTGGCCCGCGCCTTCGTGCGCGAGGAAGAGGCGGGGACGGCGAACGCCCTGCGCCTGGCCGCCCCGGCGACGGCGGTGTACGCGGGCAAGTGGCTGTTCAACACGGCGCTGGTCCTGGCCGTGGAGGCCGTCAGCGTCCCGCTGTTTCTGGTCGTCCTGCCGCCGCAGACCGTGAACTTCGGCCTGCTGATCGGTGTTCTTGTCCTGGGCGGCCTGGGCCTGGCCGGCGCGGCGACCTTCGTGGCGGCTCTGATCGCGCAGGCGTCGTCGGGCAAGAGCGCCCTGTTCTTCATCGTCGCCTTCCCGGTCCTGATGCCGCTGCTGCTGATGGCGGTCCAGGCGACTGTCGGGGCGTTCAACCCCGTCGCCGTGCTATCGAGGCGCGCGCCGTGCACGATCTGAGCGCTGCTGCCGCCTACGCCGTCGTGATGACGACCGCCGCGTTTCTGCTGTTTGGGTATATCTGGCATGACTAACTGGATCCGCCCTGGGCAAAATCGGCGCATTGCTGCTGCTGCTCTGTGCGCCACCACCGTCGGCGGCTTTCTGTGGCTGCCGCCCGCCGCCGGCTTCCAGAACCCGGCGCTGGCCCGGATCGTCGTCTTCCACGTCCCGTGCTCGATGGTCGCTTACCTGGCCTCCGGTCGTCGCCACCTGGTACGCCGTCCGTTATCTGCGGCGGCGCGACCTGATGGACGACATCAAGTCCCGCGTCTCGTTCGCGCTGGCCTGGTCTTCTGGGCGCTGACGACCGTGACCGGCGCGATCTTCGCCAAGGTGCAGTGGGGCGCGTACTGGAACTGGGACATCAAGCAGGGCGCGATCCTGATGCTGCTGCTGATCTACGTCGCCTACTTCGCCCTGCGCGCCGCCATCGACGACCCGCGCAAGCAGGCGACCGTCGGCGCCGCCTACGCCTCTTCGCCGTGCTGTCCGCGCCCGTACCTGACCTACGTGCTGCCGAACTCGACGCCGGACACGCCTGCACCCGAAGGGCACACTGGAGGGCGGCCTCAGCCCGCGAATACAGCCTGGTCCTCTGGGCGCGGCGTCCTGGGCCTGTGCCTGGTCTACTGTGGGCGTTCCGCCTCCACGTCGCCGCTGGAGACCGTTGCAGCTGCGGCTGCACCGTCGCGCCCGACGCGTCAGCGCCGTCGGCGGCCGACGTCGCCGTCGGTCCGGCAGGGGAACTCAAATGCAACGCACTTTTGCCGCTGATGCTGGTGCCGCTGCTGGTCTGGATCGCCGTCTGGGGCTACCTCTGGAACCTGGACGACAAAGTCAAGCGCTTGCAGCGCGACCTGCGCGCGCGAGAGCGCGCGAGGACGAAGACGACTGCATGAAAAACACAGGGGCGATCATTGGCCTGGTCATCATCGTGGCCGCGCTGGCCTTCAGCGCGCGTCGCCTTCAAGAGCAGCCTGATCAACTACGTCCCGTTCACGGAGGCGATGGCCGACGACCGACACCACCGTGCAGATCATGGGCGCGCCCGTGCACGGGACGATGGCCTATGCGCGACGGCACGCCCTGCACTTCTCCATGCGCGACGACCAGGGCCGACCATGCCGGTCGTCTACCACGGCCCCAAGCCGGAGGACCTGGACACGCCATGAGCCAAGGCGACCAAGATCGCCGCCCAGGGCACCTACGACCCACGCGCAGCAGGCGTTCGTCGCCGACAACCTGCTGGTCAAGTGCCCGAGCAAGTACCAGGGGACCCCGGCGGCACCGAGCGAGCTACGGCGTCGTAGGCATCGCACGTCTGTGCCGGCAGCGATGAACTCCGCTGTGGCGCAGACGCCGAGCGTCCCTGCGGACATGCAGTACGGCATTCCGTCCTCAGCCGCAGGCGACCGAAGCGTAGCGACTTCACTGCCCGCTCTCGATTGTCAGGAACACACTATGCCGCTCTTTGGAACCATCGCATCTGGACCGCTCTGGTCGCCCTCGCCTCGCTCGGCCTGTACCTGTTCGGCGAGCGCGGCGCGGCGACGCGGCTGGCCGGCCGGCTGACCGCGGGGCCGCGGCGCGTTCGCTGGCCGCCGTCTGCGTCTTCGCCGCCGCCGCGACGCTGGGCGCGCTGCTGGTCACGCACCGGTTCGACGTCGCCTACGTCTACCAGCACTCGGCGCGGGCGATGGCCCCGCTCTACTGGTTCCCGTCGTTCTGGGCCGGGCAGGAAGGCTCGTTCCTGCTCTGGGCCTTCTGGACCAGCATCCTGGGCGTCGTCCTCGCCTGCACCTCCGGCAACGCCGAGCGGCGCGTCATGCCGATCTACGGCAGTCGTCCTGCTGTTCCTGGTCGTGATGCTGGCCGTCCGCTCGCCGTTCGTGCCGCTGGACACGCTGGGGCTGCCCGCGTCCCGACCGAGGGCCTGGGCCTGAACCCGAACCTCGAAAACCCCTGGATGGTGATCCACCCGCCGACGCTGTTCCTGGGCTTCTCGTCGCTCGCCGTGCCCTTCGCCTTCGCGCTGTCGGCCCTGTTCTGGCGCGACTGGGACGGCTGGCTGCGCCGCGCCCTGCCCTGGGGCCTGTTCGGCTTCGCCGTGCTGGGCCTGGCGATGATGATGGGCGGCTACTGGGCCTACGAGATGCTGGGGTGGGGCGGCTTCTGGGAGTGGGACCCGGTCGAGAACGGCCCGTTCGTCCCCTGGATGGGCCTGGTCGCCTTCCTGCACGCCGCCCAGATTCAGCGCGTCCGCGGCGGCTTCCAGAAGCCGACCCTGTTCTTCGCCCTGCTGCCGTTCGTCGGCGCGATGTACGAGTCGTTCCTGACCCGCACCGGCGTCCTGTCCGACTTCAGCGTCCACTCGTTCTCCGAACTCGGCGGCGCGGCCAACAACCTGCTGATCGGGGCGCTGCTCCTCGTCGTCTTCGTCTCCGTCGGCGCTGCTCTGGCGGCGCTCGCGCGAACTCAAGGGCGGCGAGAGTACGCTGGAGACGACCCGCCTCCCGCGAGTTCGGCTACACCATGGCGATCGTGCCTGCTGACGCTGTGCGCCGTGATCGCCGCCGTCGGCATGTCCGCGCCGCTGCTGACCGGGCTCGGCGTCAAACTGCACTGGATGGCGCACACGGCCTCGGTCAAGGAAGACTTCCACAACAAGGCGATGTTCCCGCTGGCCGTCCTGCTCGCCATCGGCCTGGGCATCGGCCCTCACCTGGCCTGGCGGGGCGCGGCGGCGCGGACAGTCGCGCGCCTGGGCCTGTTCTACATGCCTGTCCGTCATCGCCGCCGTCGCCTTCATCGTCGTTGGCCGCTTCGTCGGCATCGCGCCTGCCCGGCCCGCGCCTGGCGCCGCAACTGATCCTGTTCACCGCCGTCCGTCTTCGCCCTGTCGCCAACTGGCCCTGCTCTGGCCAGCGCTCATGCGCGCTTCTCGCCCTCGCCCCTCTGAGGGAGAGGGGCCGGGGCGCGAGCGCGGCCTCCGGCTGGTCCCCGTCTGGACCGTCGGCGGCTTCGTCTCCCATGTCGGCGCGGCGGTGCTGCTGATCGGCCTCGTCTGCCTGGTCGACGTTCGTCCGCAAGGACCGGACGTGCTGCTGGTCAAGGACCTGCCCGCCAACGTCCTGAACGGGCAGTACACGATCACCTACCGGGGCCAGACCAGCGACTACCAGACGGACCACAACAACGCCCTGCGCTTCGACGTGGTCTCCCGCGACGGCACGGACACTTCGCGGCCCGCGCTGCCGTTCGCCCTGCGCGCCGATCGAGGGCGGGCCAGAGAAGCTGTATCGGCCACCCGGCCATCATCCACCACGCGGGCGGCGACCTGTATCTGGCCCTCAAGCGACGGCCCGGACGAGTTCTATCCGCGCGGGCGCTTCCCGGACAACGCGATCGAACTCGGGCGAGACGCAGCAGTTCGGCCCGTACACGATTCAGTTCGTCAAGTTCGAGCGCGACCCGCAGGCCGCCGCGATGGCGATGACCGGCCAGATGCCGGACGTGTTCCCCGTCTGGGCCGATCCTGCGCGTCACCTACACGGGCGGACCGACGCTGGTCCGGCCCAGAGTTCATCATGTACTCCGCGGATACAGCCCGACTGACGCCGCAGACGCCGGAGAGTCGACCCTGCCCGGCGGCTGGCTGATCTCCTTCGACAAGATGAACGCCGGCAGCGCCGACGCGAACAATCCCGAACGCCGGGGCGATGCAGCGAGGGCGGCTCGTTCGTCTTGCGCCCGCCCGGCCCCGTCCTGGAGGCCTTCCAGCTGGACGTGACGACGCGCCCGATGATCAACTTCGTCTGGCTCGGCACGCTGCTGCTCGTCGCCGGCGGCCTGATGTCCATGCGCCGCCGCATCCTGGAGAACCGCGCCAGTCCCATCCCGGACCTCGATGACGCCCGCTCCCCCCTGGGGAGGGGGTTGGGGGTGGGTCCTTCCCGCCGCCGCGCCAAGAACCGCGTCCCCCAGCCGGCCCCCTCGCTGACCGCCGGCCGCACCGGGCGCGGCGGCTAGCCCGCCCTGAACGGCGGGGCTATGGCAGTACAAATGCCCGCCTGCGCGGGCAGAGGATCGTTCTTCTGCCCGCGCAGGCGGGCAGCTGCCTTTCCGAAGCACCGGGGTTCAGCCCGGTGCCGCTCCGAGGAACCCAATCGTCCAATGTTTAGATCCGCGTTGAAAAGACCATCGCCGCCGCCCACCGGCTGTTCGGCTACGACGGCCCCTGTGAGACCCTGCACGGTCACAACTACCGCGTCGAGGTCGCCTACGGCGGCGCCGAGTTGGACCAGTTCGGGATGCTCGTGGACTTCACCGAGGTGAAGAAAGCCTTCCACGCCGTCCTGGACACCCTGGACCACACCTACCTGAACGAGCTGCCCGCCTTCCGCAACGTCTCGCCCTCCGCCGAGAACATCGCCGCGTACATCTATCACGCGCTCGGTCGGACCGACTTCCCCCGGGCGACGCTGCTCCGCGTCTCCGTCTGGGAGACCCCGACGCAGGTCGCCGTCTACTCCGAATAGCGTCCCGCACGGACGAACGAAGGCCCCGCCCGCGGTTTCGCGGGCGGGGCCTGGGACGGTCTCTACGTCGCCGACAGGAAGCGCACCAGCGTCACCGGCATGCCCTCCTGGGCGTCGATCAGCACGGTGTCCACGTCCCCGGCGGGCGTGGTCTCGACGCGCACCAACGTGGGGCTTTCGATCGTGTACGAGGAGTTGGTCGTGACGTCGCTGCCGGCCATGATGTGGATCTGGCCCGCGCCGCTGCCCTTGTCGTCATACGAGATGCCCAGCAGCGGCAGCTCGCTCAGCGCGGCCTGCTGGGGCAGCATGTCGCCGCGCACCTCCACCGTGATCTGTCCCTGCTCGTGCTCCCGGCTGACATCATCGAAGAACGTCTTCCATTCGGCGCGCGGAATCTCTCGCTCGGCCATCCACACATCTCCTTTACTCCGGGGAGCCTTGCGACGAACCGGTGCCGGTGGTCACCGACGGGTCCCGGCCCGCGCGGAAATAGACCAGCGTGGTCGGCTCGCCCTCGCCCTCGATCTGCATCGCCTGCGCGCGGCCGTCGTCGCTGACCTCCAGCCGCACGGTCTTCGGGTTCTCGACCGTGTGGGAGATGTTCTCCTGGTTGTCCCCGACCATGATCTCGATCCGCCCGGCGCCGCTGCCCTTGGTCTCGAAGGTGACGCCGACGAACTGTTTCTGACGCGCGACCACCTGGTCACCCACGTCCATGCCCAGCGCCTCGATCGTGATCGGGCCGTAGTCGTCGAGCTGGTCCGCCTTACCCATGTCGCCGAAAAACGTCGCCCACTGGTCTTTCGGAACCTCGCGTGTCTGCATCCGTGTCCTCCTGGGTGAAGTTGGCGTGCTTGTCTGATATGTTCCCAGAAAGGACGCCCGGCTAACCCTGGCGGCGGCCGGGCGTCCTGGGGACGGGGCGGAGGCTACGGACGACTGCCGCGCGGCCTGCTGGTTGACCATGCTCTCGGCGATCTGGGTCAGCTTCTCGTCGGTCTGCTTCTCCTCCTGGAGCGTCTGCTCCAGCAGCTGGCCGATCGTATCGCCGACCTGCCGGGCGAACGTGCGGGCGGAGCCGTAGCCGGCCATCTCGTAGTGCTCGATGCGCTGGGCGTCGGCGATCAGAGCCGCGTCCAGCACCGGCCGGGCTGCCCCTCGGACAGCTCCCTGACCCTCGGCGACCAGGCCCTGCATGGCCTTGCACGTGTGGCCGCGGGGTCCTGCCCATGCGCTGAAGATCTGCTCCAGGCGCCCGGCCTGCCCCTCGGTCTGGTCCAGGTGCAGCTCGAAGCCCTGCTTGAGCTGGTCGTTGGACGCCGCCTGCATCATCTGGGGCAGCGCCTCGATGATCTGATTTTCGGCGCTGTAGAGGTCCGGAGATGCTCCAGGTAGAGGTCCTGCATCGAGGTCAGCTCGCCTCCCTGCGAGGTCGTCCCCTGTGTCTGCGTCGTTGCCATGGTCGTGTCCTTTCTTAATACAACACGATGGTGTGCGCGCGACGCCACATTGCGTCACGAGGAAGTCAGTTCCCGGCAGGGAACGCGCGTAAACGGGCCAAGCGATCTGTTCCCCGCTTCCTTGACACCCGCCCGATTTGCGGTACACTCTCCGACGTTATGCCGACCGCCGCGTTCGCCAATCTAGGCTGCAAAGTCAACCAGTACGAGACCGAGCGGCTGGCCGAGAGCTTCGAGGCGCAGGGCTTCACGCTCACCGATTTCCGCGAGCCGGCGGATGTGTATGTCATCAACACCTGCTCCGTCACGGCGGACGCCGACCGCAAGTCGCGCCACATGGCCCGCAAGGCGGCCCGGCAGAAGCCCGGCGCCAAAGTCGTCCTGACCGGCTGCTTCGCCCAGATGGCGCTGGACACCGGCGAAGCCGTGGACGGCGCGACACTGCTGGTCCCGAATGCCGAGAAGATGCGGACGGCCTCGCACGTCCTGGACGCAGTTCCCCGACCTGATCCAGTATTCGTCTCGCCGGCTCCGTCCCCCGCCTCTCGAGCGGAGAGGGGGCACGGATCTGCCCGAGGGGCCGGAGGGGCGTGCCGTCTTCCCCGAAGCCGCCCCCGGCGGCCTGATCTCGCCCGACATCGCTGCTGGACCGGCCCGGCGCGCTGCACCGGACGCGCGCGACGCTGAAGATCCAGGACGGCTGCCGCTACTTCTGCGCCTTCTGCTCCATCCCCTACACCCGCAACACGATGGCCAGCCGCCCGTTCGCCGACGTGCTGGCCGAAGCGCGGCAGATGGCGGCGCAGGGCGCAAAAGAGATCGTCGTCACGGGCGTCTGCGTCGGCGCGTACGGCCCGGAGACCGGCAGCGGCGGCGCGCGCCTGGCCGATGTGCTGGTCGCCGTCGCCGACATCCCCGGCATCGAGCGCGTCCGCCTGTCGTCCGTCCAGCCGGTCGAGATTCCCGACGAGATCATCGACGCCATGGCGACCCACCCGAACATCGCGCCGCACCTGCACCTGTCCCTGCAAAGCGGCGACGACACGATCCTCAGGGCCATGAACCGGCCCTACGACACCGCGCTTCTTCGCCGAGATCGCCGACAAATTGCGCGACGCGGATGCCGCGGATCGGCCTGACGACCGATCTGATCGTCGGCTTCCCCGGCGAAACGCGCGAACTGTTCGAGAACACGCTGGCCTTCGCCCGAGCGGATGCGCTTCGCCCGCACCCACGTCTTCCGCTACTCGCCCCGCCAGCGCACCGCGGCGGCGGACCGTCCGGACGACGTGCCGCACGACGAGAAAGAGCGCCGGCACCGGGAGCTGACGGCGCTGTGCGTCGCCAGCCAGCGCGCGTTCGCCGCCGAGGAGATCGGGCAGACGGTGGACGTGCTTGTGGAGGCCAAAGGCGCGCAGGACGGCTGGCTGTCCGGCTACACCGGCAACTATGTCCGCGTCCAGTTCGCCGCCCCGCCGTCCCTGCGCGGCCAGATCGTCCCGGTCACATCTGACCGACGTCCTGCCCGACGGCGATGCCTTCGGCGTCCTTGCCCGAGCTTGAGGAGACGTACACATGGCTGAAACCATTTTCGCCAAGATCATCGCCCGCGAAATTCCCGCCGACATCGTCTATGAAGACGACCAGGTGCTGGCCTTCCGCGACGTCTCCCCGCAGGCGCCGACGCATGTGCTGGTCATCCCGAAAAAGCCGCTCGCCAACCTGCTCGATGCCGCGCCCGACGACACCCTGCTGCTCGGCCAATTGATGCAGGCGGCCGTCCATGTCGCCCGGACGCTCGGCCTGGCCGAAGACGGCTTCCGCGTCGTCGCCAACGTCGGCCCGGACGGCGGGCAGACGCGTGGACCACCTGCACCTGCACGTCCTGGGCGGCCGCCACCTGACCTGGCCGCCCGGCTGACTATCACTGCACCATTCGAGAAAAGGACTCTGCCCTGTGACCCACGACACTCTCGCCTGCCCCTGCTCCTGGCCTGCTTTGCTGTCTCCTGTTCGGCTGCGGCATCGCAACAAGCCTGCGCCGAACCGAACTACCCCGCGCCGCCGGCGGCACCCGCCCGCCGGCGCCTTCAAAGTCGCCCTGCTGACGACCGGCCCCGTCACCGACGGCGGCTGGAACCAGTCGGCCTACGAGGGCCTGCAGCGCATCAGAAGGACACTGGGCGCGCAGACCGACAAGCAGGAGAACCTGAAGCCCGCCCAGTTCCGCGAGGCTTCCGCGACTTCGCCAGCCAGGGCTACAACATCATCTTCGCCCACGGCGACGAGTTCGGCCCGGACGCCGCCGCCAGTCGCCGCGCAGTTCCCGAAGACGGTCTTCATCACGACCGGCGGCGACGAGAAGCCCGGCCCGAACATCGCGCCGATCCATTTCGCCACCGAAGAAGGGACTTATCTGCAGGGCATGGAGGCCGCCATGGTCTCCAAGACCGGCAAAGGCGGCTTCGTCGGCGGCCAGGAACTGCCGCCGGTCAAGATCGCCGCCGACGCCTTCGCCGCAGGGCGCGCAGTCCGTCAACCCGAAGTACGCCTTCCAGATCACCTATATCAACAGCTGGTCGGACACGGTCGCCGCCAAGGCGCAGACCGAGGCCCTGCTGTCCAGCGGCGCGGACACCATCGCCCACAACTGCGACGCCGCCGCCGACGGGCATGTTCCAGACGGCCGGCACGCAAGCCCGGCGTCTACACCTTCGGCGTCAATGCCGACGAGAACGGCAAAGCGCCGAACGTCCTGTCCAGCGTCTTCCTGGACATCCCCAAGGCCTTCGCCGACATCGCCACGTCCGTCAAGGACGGCACGTTCAAGGGGCAGGCCCTGTCGCTGGGCCTGAAGGACGACGACGTGCGCCTGATCGACAATCCCAAACTCGCGAATGTCATCCCGGCGGCGGGCAAGGCGAAGATTCAGCAGGCGCAGCAGGACATCATCGCCGCGGCAAGATCAAGGTCACGAACGTCGCTGAACGCCATGCTCCCGTGCGAGCCGGCTCCGCCGCTGCTGGAGATGCGCGGCATCACCAAGCGGTTCGGCGCGACACTCGCCCTGGACGGCGTGGATTTCGCCCTGCAGCCCGGCGAGATTCACGCCCTGCTCGGCGAGAACGGCGCGGGCAAGTCCACGCTGATGAACATCCTGCGCGGCCTGCTCGCCCCGACGGCCGGGCAGATCACGGCTGGCACGGCCGGCCCGTCACGTTCGCCTCGCCCGAGGACGCGACGCGGGCCGGCATCGGCATGGTGCATCAGCATTTCCTGCTCGTCCCGCCGTTCACCGTCGCCGAAAACCTCGCGCTCGCCGCGCCGGTCGAGCACGGCTCTTTCCGCCTGGACACGCGCCCCCTGGCGGCGCAGGCCACGGCAGACCGCCGAGCGCCTGGGCTGGCCCCTCCCGCCGCTGAACGCGCCGACGGCCGACCTGCCCGTCGGCACGCAGCAGCGCGTCGAGATCCTCAAGGCGCTGCTGGGCGACGCCCGCATCCTGCTCTTCGACGAGCCGACAGCCGTCCTCGCGCCGCCGGAGATCGAGGAACTGTTCGCGCGTCCTGCGCGCCCTGCGCGACGAAGGCCGCTCGCTGGTCTTCGTCTCCCACAAGCTGGGCGAAGTGATGGCCCTCTGCGACCGCGTGACGGTGCTGCGCCGGGGCCGCAACGTCGGCACCGTCGCCATCGCCGAGACCGAGCCCGCAGGACCTGGCCCGGCGCATGGTCGGCGACGGACGGCCCTCACCGGCCCCTCTCCCGCAAGCTGCGGGGCAGAAGAAGTCGCCTCCGCAGCTGCTCCCATCGGACAGCGCCTCGCCGCTCGGCAACGGGCCGGAGGCGGGACCGTCCTCACCGTCCACCACCTGCGCACCGCGGCGGCCCCGACGCCGTCGCCCTGCGTGACATCACCTTCACGCTCCGGCCCGGCGAGATCCTGGGCTTCGCCGGCGTGGACGGCAACGGGCAGGCGGAACTCGCCGCAGGCGCTGACGGCCTGCGTCCCTGGACCGGCGGGACGCTGACGCATCGGCGGCACGCCGCGTCTCGCGTCTGCGCCCGCAGGACCTGGAGCGGTACGGCATCGCGCTCATCCCGCCGGACCGGCATCGGGAAGGGCTGGCGCTGACGCTGTCAGCGTCGCCGAGAACCTGATGCTGGAAGCCGCGCGGCTGCCCCGATTCCGGCGCGGCCTCCGCTTCTCTGGACCGCCGCGCCCTGCGGCGCTTCGCCGCCCAGACCGCCCGCGACTTCGACATCCGCGCCGACAACTTGAACTGCGCCGGCCGGCCGCTGTCCGGCGGCAACCAGCAGAAGATCGTCATCGCCCGCGCCCTCTGGCGCAAGCCGGCGCTGCTGGTCGCCGTCAGCCCCACGCGCGGCCTGGATGTGGCCGCGACGGCCTATGTCCACGCCCGGCTGCGCGAGCGGCAGGCGGAGGGCGGCGCGATCGTGCTGATCTCCACCGAACTGGACGAGGTGATCGCCCTGAGCACCCGCATCGCCGTCCTGTACGAAGGCCGGATCGTCGGCATCGTCCCGCCCGACACGCCCGCGCGAGACGCTGGGCCTGATGATGGGCGGGCAGAGCGTCCCGTCGCGGAGGCGCCCATGCCTGACTGGCTGCGCGGCGGTCTGCGCATCGCCGCGGCACTGCTGACGGCGTTCCTGCTGACGGTTGCTCGTGATCTGGCTGGCGCACGGCGAACCCCGCGGCGGCGCTGACGCGCGCTGGCGAGCGGGCGCGTTCGGCAGCCGCTATGACGTCGGCGACACGCTGAACAAGATGACGCCGCTGCTGCTGACGGGGCTGGGCGTCGCCATCGCGTTCCGGGCGCGGCTGTGGAACATCGGCGGCGAAGGGCCAGTTCCTGGTCGGCGCGCTGGCGGCCTCGGCCCTCGGCGCGTACCGCCTGCAGACCTGCCGCGCGCCGGTCCTGATTCCCCTGCTCCTGGTCGGCGGGGCGCTGGCGGGCGCGCTCTGGGCGGGCCTGGCCGGCGTGGATGCGCGTCTGGCGCGGCGTGCCCGGAAGTCATCAGCACGATCATGCTGAACTTCGTCGCCGCCCAGCTGCTGTCCTATCTGGTCGGCACGGGCCGATGCAGGAGGCGACACCGGGCGCAGCCCGGCTCTCGGAGGCGCTGCCCGCCAACGCGACCCTGCCCGTCATCCTGCCGGGGACGCCGCTGCACGCTGGGCTTCGTCCTCGCCCTGCTCGCCGTCGATGTCGTCGCCGTCTTTCTGTTCGCGCACGCCCGGCGGCTTCGCCCTGCGCGCCGTCGGGGCCAACCCCGACGCCGCCCGCGTCGCCGGCATCGACGTGGAGCGGACGCAGATCGACGCGATGCTCTGGAGCGGCGCGCTGTGCGGCCTGGCCGGCGCGTCGAGCTGTCCGGGCGTGATCGGCACGCTCTACGAGAACTACGCCCCCGGCTACGGCTTCACGGCCGTCGCCGTCGCGCTGCTGGGCCGCCTGAACCCGTAGGGCATCGTCGCGTCGGCCCTGTTCTTCGGCGCGCTGACCGCCGGGTCCGGGCAGCATGGAACGCTCCGCGGGCGTCTCGTCGGTCCTGGTCTACGTCATCCAGGCCGGCGCGCTGCTGGTCCTGCTCGGCTTCCAGTGGGTCCGCTGGGAGCGTCCGAGCGCGCCCGAGACGGCGGCCGGCGCGGACGCGGCGTGATCCAGCTCCGGGCCGGAATCCCCGCCCCCTCCCCCCTGGGGAGGGGGTTGGGGGTGGGTTCTACGAAACAATCCTCCCGCCCCGTTGTCCACCATGGTGCATGCCTCGCCCGAAAGGACACCCTCCGATGTCCCGCTGGCCTTTGTTCGTCCTCGCGCTCTGCGCCTGCTCTGAGCCCGTCCTGGCGCAGTCCCAGCCGCCTGCAACGCCGCGCCCGACGCTCGACACGGCCCTGGCTCAGAGCGCGCCGCCGGAGGGGACCGTCTGGCTCGCGGTCGGCGCGGAGAAGACGCCGTTGCCCGGCGGGAGTGAGGTGCCGCACTCCCCCGCCTCCGCACTGCAGATCGCCAACGCCTTTGGCCGGCTGCTCAGAAGCTTCGGCCCCGTCACGGCCTTCGCCCCGCCGACCATGGTCGTGCTCAACGCCGAACCCGTCAACCCGAACCCGTACGACGGTCTGCCGGACGACGAGGCGCTGAAGCTGCTCGCCGCCAGTCTGACCGACAGTCAGTGGCGGGCGCTGACGGGTGACCAGGGCCTCGGCGCGGACGATCTCTCGACCGGTACGCAGCGGCAGCTCCTCGCGGCGCTGCTGCCGCACACGCTGCGCGTCGTCCGCCATGTGTCCTCCGGCCCGCCGCCCGCCGGCCCGGGCCAGGATTTGACGGCGAGCCTGGCCCAGGTGCGCCTCCGACTGCGCCGTGAGACGGAGATATTGCGCCGGAGGCCGGGCGCTCCAACACCATGGTGTTCTCCGACGTGCCTGCCTCACCCGGCACGACTTACTACGATTTAACGCTGGGCAGCGTGTCTCCGCCCCGCAACTCGCTCTACGGCGTACCGGTCCGCGCCGACGTTCCGAACGCGCCGAAGAAAGGGCAGTTGGACCTCGCTTCCCCCGTGTTCAGGGCTCTGGTCCCGCTCACCGGGCTCAGGACGGTTCACGACGTCTTCACGCGCATCGCTCAGATGACGCACGTCGAGCTGTACGCCGACGCCCGCGAGGAGAAGAAGACACTCACGATCGTCGGGACAACGCCCTTCGTCCCTGCATCGGACCTGATGCGCGCCGTCGCACTCTGCCTGACGGCGACCTTCCGGCAGGTCGGCCCGGCGTTTCTCCTGACGGACGACGTCGTCGGCGTCGGCACCCGGCGCCAGCTCTGGCGCGAGTTCTCCGACGACGCCGCGGCGCTGCGGGAGGCCGCGCTGGAGGCGGCGGGCGACAAGCTCTCGGCGGGCCACTCACTCATGGAGCTGTCCGGAACCAAGAACCCATTGACGATGACCGCGGACCAGCAGGCGAAAGCCGATCAGGTGCTGAAGGCCGACGGCTTTCTGGTGGACCCGGGCGTCCGTTTGGACGACCTGACGCCGGCCCAGCAGCAGGCCCTTCTGAATACGGCGCCGATCTCCGTCCCGGGGGTCGGGACCTACAAGCCCGATCTGACGCGCACCGTGCAGCTACAGGAGTCGCCGGTGACGGAACTGCTCGTGCCGTCTCTGGACGGGCCGGTCCGCATGAGACCGGGCCTGGTGTTCCTGTTCCAATCCGGCGCCAGCATGCGCAAGAGCATATCCGACATGGCCGGCGACGACCCGCCGGCCCCGCCGCCGGGGACGACCACGGCGCCGCTCCCGGCCCTGTTCGCGGCCATCCCGCGCCGCGCCCTCCTCGTCGCGCCCGGCGCAGACCTCAAGGTGTCGGCGGCGGCCATGGGAGCGCTCCATCTGAACCAGCTCTGGGTTCCCGTCTTCTACGGTGGTGCCTTCCACCCCGACGCACTCAACGCGGCCCTGGCGGCGGCTAAAGGGACGGGTGTCGCCGTCTACTCGGTCCTCGACCTGCTGGACGGCGGCGAAGCGTCTCCCATCGTGCCCGACGTGACCATCCTGAGCGAGACGTCGGTGCAGGCCGCCGCTCGCCGTACTCGCCGCACGGCAATTCGAGACGCCGGGGCGGGGACCGTGTCGTCCGCCGCCAGGCCCCCGCTGTACGTCAGCCCGTTTAACTCGGTGCTCCGTGACGCGTTGCGGACGGCGGTCACGGCGTTGGCCGCCAACCCGGACGTGGCCGGCCTGGTCTGGCGCGCGACCGACCCGCCGGGCTATGACCTGCCGGAGCAGGAGGACTACTTCGACACCAACTACCAGCTCGGCTACACCCCGGGGGCGCGGCTAGCCTTCCTGCGCCGGTACCACGCCGACCCGCTGGATGTCTACTCGACGGAGCGCCACAGCGACGCCGACACGTCGCTGCCGAACTTCGACGACCCTGTGCTCGATGGGCAGCTCAACGCCGAGTGGCGGCATTTCCGTGCCGAGCGGGACGTCACCCTGCTGCGTGGCCTCTACGACGCGGCCTCGGCAGCCGGCAAGGCGCCGGCGATCCTGATCCGCCAGCGCCGCAATGGTCCGATCTCCGGCTGGTTCGGCTCCTGGGATGGCCCGCAGGCGCCCCTCCCGACGTACACGCGCTACAAGGACGCGCGGGCGCAGGCCAAGGCGCAGTCCCGGACGGCGCTGGTGCGCCTGCCGTTCTCCGGGGCGCTCACCGCGACCACCTTGGCCGCCCGCTGGCGCCGGGCCTTCGAGCAGATGGCGCAGCACAAGGTCTGGGACGGCTTCGTGCTCGATATGGGCGGCGATTGACTTCCGCCGAAATATCTGCAACAATTCGCGTAGGACGCGCAACTTTTCTCAGTGCGGCGTGTCCCATCCTGGAAGGGGAAGAACGACAGCCCGATGCCGAGCGCCCGCCTCTCTGGCCTGACCGCGACCCTGACGACGCTGCCCCGGCTGGACCCGGACGTGGCGCTGGTGCGCCAGTTCCAGGCGACGGGCAACCCGGCGCTGTTCGAGGCGCTGTTCCGCAAGTACCAGACGCCGATCTTTCACCTGGTCACCCGGATGGTCAACGGCGAGGAAGCCTACGACCTGACGCAGGAGGTGTTTCTGCGGGCGCTGCGCGCGCTGCCGTCGTTCAAGGGCGACTGCAAGTTCAGCACCTGGCTGTACACCATCGCCAAGAACACGTGCCTGAACCATCTGCGCGAGACCAAGAAGCGCTGCGAGATCGAAGACTATTCGCTGGACGAGCCGACTCGGAGCCGGGCGAGATCGGCGGCGGGCCGGAGCCGGCGGACCCGGCGGCGGACGTGGCGCGGATCGTCGAGTCGCGGGAACTGCAGCGGATGGTGGACCGGGTGCTGGCCGCAGCTCACGCCGGAGCAGCGGCTGCTGATGACCCTGCGCGATTTCGAGCGGTTGTCTTACGAGGAGATCGGGGAGATCACCGACATAAGCCTGGTCAACGTCAAGTCCAAGCTGCACCGGGCGCGGCTGGCGTTCAAGGCGAAGTTCCAGCCGTACATGGCGCTGATCAGATCCGTGAACCTGGAGGACACCGGCGAAGACGCGAACCAAAATGAAGTAGGGAGTGTGATGTATCGTGACACCGCGATGAGGCGCGGACCTTGTTTTCGGACTATCTGGAGGACGACTCTGGACGCCGGCCACGCGGGACGAGCTGCAGGCGTTCCTGGCGCAGACGCCGGACGCCGCCGCCGAGCTGATCGCGCTTCGAGCGGACGCTGTCGCTGCTGCACCGCCTGCCGCCGCGCGAGCCGTCGCTGGACCTGTGGCGCGAGTTCGCGCCCGAAGCTGGCCGCGTACCAGGCCGAGCGCAGACTGAGCGTCTGGCAGCGCGTCCGCGCAGAACTGGCTGCGGATGCTGTCCGAGTTCAGCGCGGGCATGATCCTCTGGACCCACGCCCTCGCCGACCGCACCCACGCCCGCCTGGAGCGTTATCTGTTGCGCGACCCGCTGGCCCACAGCCGGCACGACCGGGAGGCGATTTAAGTCCATGACACCCCATACCGAGAACGAAGCCTATGCTGGTCTGCTCTGCCACCCACCTGCGCGGCATGGTCCACAGCCTGCGCCAACTGCCGGAAGACAAATGGGACTGGACTCCCGATGTCGCCGCCCCCACCGCGCGCATCCTGGCCGCCCACGCCTACCAGTGGCTCGTCTGCGACCGGCAGCACATCGCCGAGCCGGACGCGTTCCGTCATCACCCGGTGCCTGACGCCCCGGCCGACCCGCAGGCCATGTGCGCGGTTTGGCTCAGTGACCGTGTTAAACGGACACATTCATCAGACAATGCAGAAAATTGAGGGCAACGTTTTTTATCACACTGCGATGTCGACGGCTTTTCCCCAGCCGAAACCTGGCACAGCCCCTTCACCGGGTCCGATGAAAGTTCCGGCTGAGCAATTAGGCGAGGTGCTCGGCGTCACGCACGTCAACTACATTGCCGGCAGCCATACGCTCGCGGTGGTCGACTCCACGCTCGCGATGACGCCCATATCGCGCGCAGGCCTCGCAAAAACGGCCGACACAAGCGAGGTTAAGATTGACAACTTTTCGTTCACGCCCAAATCGCTGACCGTCAAAGCGGGAAGCTCTGTCACCTGGACGAATCGAGACGACATTCCGCATAACGTTGTGAGCACGGAAAAGAAGTTCTCGTCCCCCGTTCTCGACACTGATCAGGTATTCTCGTTCAAGTTCCAGGAGCCGGGTTCTTATCCGTACTTCTGCAAGATCCATCCCATGATGACGGGAACGGTTGTTGTCGAAGGCACCGGCGGGGGGAGAGTGTAAAACCGCAGGCGCCGCGCCTGAGACACCGGTTTGTTCGCATCAACGATGCCGGTCCACCCTCAAGCCTCCTAACAGGGTGGGCCGCGACGGCGAAGGAGCGGCTGCTCTCCCTGGAGCAGCCTTTTTTGTTAGCGCCTACGATATGTCGGGCTATTCTAAGCAGATAAACTCCAGGTCCGACTAAAGTGCCGAACCAATCGCAAAACGCCTTTAGACGTGGAAATTCGCTGCATTTTCCACGAGAGCTTTGGCTATCCAAAGATTTAGTTTCACCTTCACTGCCTATCTCGAGTTATATTGCTCGGTTCTGGCGCAAACATGCCGTGGTGGTTCTACCTGCGATGCTGTTTCTCGCCTTCATGCTGGCAATTAATTGGAATTTATTTGTCACGCCGGTGATTGAAGATGGAGACATTGCTACAAACGCAATCAAGGTGCAGAATGCCAAGCATTTTCGTCAGCTGGTCGGCAATTCTTCGCGCTGGCACTTTCAGCACCCCGGCCCGTTTTTCTTCTATGTTTTCGGAGCCGGTGAGACGATTTTCTACGATCGACTCCACCTTGTCCCAGCTCCCTTAAATGCCGAGTTTCTGGCCGAAATAATTTTCAGTACGGCAAGCCTTTTCATCGCGATTTACATATTTTATGTAAATGTCAGGGCCCCGTCGTTTCCAGCCCTGGCGGTGCTCGCCAGTATTCTGTTCTTTTACGCTATCGGAAATGCGCTTCCTAGCGCCGCGATGGTATCTCTATGGCCCCCGTACATGGCGCTCATCAGTTTCGTTGTTTTAGTTGCATCGTGCGCTTCCGTGGCGAGAGGTAACTGGCAGCACCTTCCGGTTCTTGCATTCTTCGCCATGGTGATGATCCACTCCCATGTAGCCCAACTGCTCTTTGCCACTATCTTGGGAACGGCAGCGATAGCGATTGCTATCATTCGTGAGCTCAGGCGGCGGAACTTTGTCCAGGCCGTGCACACTTATCGTTACCGTCTTGCGGCAGGATCGGCCATCGTGATCTTTTTTGCCTTACCGATCTTAATCGATTTTGCAACAGCTCATCCCAACAACGTCCATGAGATTCGGGCCTATCTCAGACAACATCACGGAGAACACAATTCGTTATCGACAGCACTCCTCTATACGTGTTCCTTCTTTACGTACTACGTCACTCCTGAAGCGGTTCTTGCAAAGCCAGGCGCGACGCTCGGCGATCTGCTGAACGCTGAGTCTTTCGTTCGCGTGTACTGGAGCATCTTCTTATTTGTGGGGCTCTTCGCCGTCATCTCGCATAGCGGGAGCGATCGGAAAACAACGCCCTTCGTCAAGCTGGTCTTCGCCAACATCGTTCTGATCGGACTTTTGTTTCTGTACTGGAGCTGGAGGATGACCGGGCCGATGTTCACGTTTAATGGATTTTTCTTCTTCTCCGTTCAACTGCTGGCCTTGTTTGGCGTAGCGGCGCTCGTCGCTGGCGGTCTTGGGCGATCGCTCAAATCGACTGATCAGATTGCTCTTGCTTGTGCTTCCGTTCCGTTACTCCTTCTGACAACAGGGGTTCGAAATTCATATCCGGGCAATCCCGATGTTCTGCCAATTGTCAGGGCGATCGAGCAGAAGCATATCAGGGACCTCGTGCTGACTTTTACAGAGCCTGAAGCATCGTTGCGGGCAACCGGAGTGGCCAGCTATCTTGAGCGCGAGGGCATCTATTTCTGTGTCGATCCGAAGTGGGGATACGTGTTCGGTGTCGATCACGTATGCAGAAAAACTGACGGGTTCTATAAGCTGAACATGAGTGACGATAAATTGAGCTGCAAGTCTCCTTGCACCGTCATTTACAGTCACCCAAAACTAGATGTAGCTCTGATTCCGCCGGGCGAGTGACTTAATCTACTCAACCAGTTAAGCCGTCCAGAGCGGCTTCTATCTCCGGCTTCAGCGAAACGGCTGGCGGAAGGAAGGGCAGGCGCGGGAGACCGCCGTAGTAACCGGTGAGGTCCATAGCGTACTTTAAGGCGGGAATCCCATGCTGGCCTACCAGGCGTGCCAGCGGCGTGATGCGTGTTTGCCAGTCTTGGGCTGCTTCATGTTCGCGGCTACGGAAGGCTTCCCAGATCGTCACGCATGCATACGGCAGCGCGTTAGCGATGGCCAGGATGGCGCCGGACGCGCCGAGTTGCAGAGCATTCCAGATGCTGCCGGCCGCGCCCGTCACGATCTGAAATCCCGGTTTGACGCTGGCAAGTGCTTCGCTCAGCTTCTGCATGTCACCGGAACTATCTTTCATGCCGGCGATGTTCGGGTGATGCGATAGGTCGGCGATGGTTTCGACGGGGAGCTGATAGCCGGTCACCTGCGGAATGTTGTAGAGCAGCACCGGCAACTTCGACTGGTCGGCCACGGCGCGGAAGAAGAGGGCCTGAGTCTCCGGGCGATGCATCTGGTTGCGGTAATAGAACGGGGTTAAGACGAGCGCGGCGTCGAAGCCGGCCTCGGCAGCCTTGTTCGCCAGCCGGACGGTTTCGTGAACGCTCTCGGCACCCACGCCGGCGATGAGCGTTTTGCCGGGCGCAGCGGCTTCCTTGACCCACTCCATCAGGCGGATGCGTTCTTCCGTGCTCAGCAGTGGTGTTTCGCCCGTCGAACCGCCGACGACGTAGCCGGCCAAAGCGACCGCGTTCAGCTTCTCGATATTGTGCAGGACTTTGGCACGGTAAAGATCGCCTCGATGATCGAAGCAGGAGGTAAGCGCCGGGAGGATGCCTTGTAGTTTCATCGAAAGAGAAAAGCCTGCCGGCGCACGAGCGCGACGGCAGGCCGATCATAATCGCTATCTGGCGATGAAGGTAATAACGAGAGTGTAGAGCGCGAGTGACTCGATGAGCACGAGTCCAAGAATGAGGGCCACACGGATCGCCGCAATAGCGCCAGGATTGCGCGCCATGGCTTCAGCAGCAGAAGCAGTTGCTCTGCCCTGGCCGAGGCCGCAGAGTCCGGAAGCGATACCCATGGCAATGTAAGCAGCAGCCCGGCGTGTAGCATCAGGGGCGTCGCCGCTGCCGTCCGCCGCCATCATCGGGCTCGCCAGAGCCATAAGTGTAATGGCGAGCAGAAATAGTTTGTTTTTCAAGTGTTTTCTCCTATGAATATGCTTTCAGGCGGTGGTTCGACACCGTGCGTTGGGACGCCGGGCGCTCACACTGAAAGCTGATAATGCCTAATGCTCGTGCGAAACGGCCCCACCTACGTAGACCATGGCGAGCAGCATGAAAATATACGCCTGCAGGAATGAAACGAACATATGCAGGCCTATGAATATGACCGGAACAATAACTTTGGTCAGCGAGATAAAAGTCAAATACACTTGTTCGCCCGCGAACATATTGGCATAAAGACGAACAGTGAGTGAGAGCGGCCGCGCGAAGTGGCTGATGATTTCGATGGGCAGCATCAAGGGCGCGAGCAGAATCATCGGCCCGATAAATTGCTTGATGTAGCCGGCCCCGTTGGCGCGAAGACCCGTCCCGTGATAGAAGAGAAACGTCACGACAGCTAATCCGAGCGGCACCTGCGTGTACATGGTGGGCGAATCAAAACCTGGGATCAGGCCGATCAGGTTCATGAACAAGATAAAGAGAAAGATCGTTCCGAAGAACGCCACGTAACGCGGGCCGTCATGCCCTACCACCTCTTCCGCTGAGGCGAAGAAGAACTCGTAGGCCAGCTCGAAGATGTGTTGCAACTTGCCCGGCTTGTCGACAGATAAGCGCGTTCTCAGATAAGCAAAGAGCGCGATTACGAGAAGCAGAACAACGATTTCACAGACCAGCCAGTCGCTCCAGGGATTGGCTGGATCTTTCGCGGGAAAGTGAATGGCATTCAGGAACGCATTCGCGGGACCTGCCAAGGCGCGATTGAAGAGGCTAGTGATCCAAAGTTCGTGTGTCATTCAGTGCGAAGCCCGGCCGTGTACCGCACCGGAAACGAGTTCTAAGATTAGAGAGAGTAGAACGGCCACGGTGCTGGCCAAAAGGCCCAAGATCACCGCCAACGGGCTGACGTTCAAAGCTCTGACTATTGTATAACCTGCCCCTACTAGCAGTATGTAGCGCGTAACGTAAGCGCCTGCTTTCCAGGGCTTGCGGGTATCGACTCCGGGCACGATGCTCGCGGTGAGGCGATCGAACACCCACAAATTCCCGAACGAACACACTGCTCCCAAAGCGAACGCAGCTGCCGAACGAACTCCGGCAACCCAAAAACAAGAAGCGAACCCAAGTAAGCCGACCAGACATGTGAGCCGGTATAGCTTTTTTATCGAGCCGAGTGACTCAACCATGGGAGCGGTCGCGATTGAGCTCGCGGAAGATCTGGATCAGTCCGGCCGTCATGCCGAGGATAATTCCAACTGCCCGCAAGATGGGGGAACGAAGCCAATGGTCTGCTAGCGAGCCAATGATGTACCCGGCTACAACCGCGGCCGGGAGTGTAAGTGCAAGGGAAAGGTATTTCCCCAGCCACGTGAGTGGGCTTTCAGGTCGCCGCACGGAAACCGCTCCAGCGAGGCAGGCCCGGCATCGTGAGCTCGAATTGATCGAGCGTGCGCCCGACGATATAGTCAACCAGTTCTCCCACGCTTTGGGGCCGACTGTAGAAGGCGGGTACCGGCGGAAAGATCGTTACGCCCATTCGGGCTAGCGCGAGCATGTTCTCGAGATGAATCTCGTTGAACGGGCTCTCACGGGCGAGCAGTACAAGTCGGCGGCGTTCTTTAAGGATCACATCGGCGGCCCGACAAAGCAGTGTATCGCCATACCCGGAGCGGATGGCTGCGAGCGTCTTCATGCTGCAGGGCGCGACGATCATGCCGTCAGTGCGGAAGGAGCCGCTCGAGACGGGCGCGGCTTGATTTTCCTGGTGATAGACAACCGTCGCGAGCTGCTCGACTTGCTCGACCGAGTAATCGGTTTCATGCGTGATCGTGACGCGGGCCCAGCGGCTCAGGATCAGGTGCGATTCGATATTGAGCGCACGCAGCGCCTCAAGCGTTCGAATGCCGAAGATCGCACCGGATGCTCCGGTGATTCCGACAATCAGCCGCATAGGCGCCCTTCAGGCAAGCGCTGCGACAATAGCGAGCGGTAGCATCTCTCACATGAGGTCAATACTCATTGTCGCAGCCGTGTTCTGTGTTACTGGTCTCGCCCGGGGCCAGGACACCGGCCGCCGCTGGTACGACCACGCCGTCATCTACGAGGTCTACCCGCGCAGTTTCCAGGACACGAATGGCGATGGCATCGGCGATCTGAACGGGATCACCGAGCGGCTGGATTACCTAAAGCAACTCGGTGTCGACGCGATCTGGATTACGCCGTTCTTCCCTTCGCCCAATGCCGATTTCGGATACGACGTCTCCGATTACACGAGCGTCGCGCCGGAGTATGGAACGCTGGCCGATTGGGACAAGCTGGTGGCGGAGGCAAAGAAGCGAAATATTCGCGTGCTCATCGACTTTGTAGTGAACCACACTTCCGATCAGCACCCATGGTTCAAAGAGTCGCGCTCGTCGCGCACAAATCCGAAACGTGACTGGTACATTTGGCGAGACGGCGGCGGCCCGACGCAGCCGCCCACTCACTGGACGTCGATTTTTGGGGGTTATACCTGGACTTGGGACGCGCCCACGCAGCAGTGGTATTACCATGTCTTCCTCCCGCAGCAGCCGGACGTGAACTGGGGTAACGCCGGTTTACGGAAAGCAATGTTTGATGTGGTTCGTTTCTGGCTCGATCACGGCGCGGGCGGTTTCCGGCTGGACGCGACGCCATACTTGTTTGAGGACCCGGCGTTCCCAGAGGACCCACATCCGCCAGCCCCTGGCGGCCCAGCGGCGCTGATGCCGTACAACTCCGGGCGGCCTGAGAACCATCAAGTGCTGCGCGAGATGCGCAAGATTTTGGATGGCTATCCCGGTGATCCGGTGCTGCTGGGTGAATCTTCTACGGCTACGATCGAGGATCTGGCGAAAGTTTACGGAACGAATCACGACGAGGTTCAGCTCCCGATGGACTTTCTATTTGGGAATCTGAGAACCCTCGATGCTTCGGCGTTTAAGAAGCAGGTCGATGCTGCGGAGAGCCAGCTCGGCGGACAAACGCCAGTTTTCTTTTTCAGCAGCCACGATCATGGGCGGCAGTGGAGCACTTTTGGCGATGGCAAACACAATGAGCAGATCGCGAAGCTGACCGCGGCCCTCACACTTACGCAACGCGGCACAGCGTTGATGTACTACGGAGAAGAGATCGGGATGGCGACTATGCCAGCGGCCGAGTTGAAGAAGTTCCCGACAGGTCCGAAGCGTCCGCGGGCGGATGATCGCGATGGCGAGCGAACGCCCATGCAGTGGAGTTCCGGAGCGAAGGCAGGCTTCACGACCGATTCGCCGTGGCTACCGGTGGAAGCGGGTTTTCGACACTACAACGTCGAGAGTGAAAAGCGGGATCCGGACTCTCTATATAACTGGTACGCAAAGCTGTTGCAGCTGCGGCGTGAAAACCTGGCTCTGCGCGACGGTGCTTATGTGCCGCTCGAATCGGGCAATCCGGATGTGTTCGCTTTTGCGCGGAAGGCGGGTGACGGAAGCGCTGTGCTCGTTGTGTTGAGTACGAGCCCCAAGCAGCAGAAGGTGGATGTAACGGGCATGCCGGGCGAGTGGCCGTCCTGGCGGAGCGTGCTGATGGCGAGTCCTGCTGCCGCGGCGCCCTCGTCGGCTAAGTTTACGATTGCACCGTACGGCGTTTTGATCGCCGCAACTCAGTGATGGAAGAAAGAAGATGAGCGAACAAACTTTCAACGAGCCAAGGATTGCTCTCAATCGCATTTACACGCGCATGGGCGATGGCGGTGAAACGCGCCTGGTCGGCGGGCAGGCGGTGGGGAAGGATGAAGAGCGGATCGAATGCTACGGGACCGTGGATGAGCTCAACGCCTTTATCGGGATTGCGCGCACGACGGCCGAAGCGTTGACTGCCGGGCACGCCACTCTAGGGCCGCTCGCGGTGATTCTCAAGCGTGTGCAACACGAGCTTTTCAACTTGGGATCGATATTGGCAACGCTGCCCGAAGATGTGCATCCGAAGCAGCCGCGCGTGACGGAGGCGGAGGTAGAGCAGCTAGAACGCGAGATCGATGCGGCGAACGAGATTCTGCCCGCGCTCCGCTCTTTTGTGCTGCCCGGAGCCAGCCGTCTCGATGCAGAGTTGCACGTGGCGCGAACTGTTTGCCGCCGAGCGGAAAGGCTGCTGGTTCGTTTCGCGAGACAGGCAAGCGTTCCTGAAGACGCGGTGCGGTATCTGAA
The DNA here is from genome assembly GCA_963737005.1 of Terriglobia bacterium. Lineage (GTDB taxonomy): Bacteria > Acidobacteriota > Terriglobia > Bryobacterales > Bryobacteraceae > Bog-105. Next base: position 28,568 of record CAVTRD010000004.1, read on the forward strand.
TCGGTTGAGCGACGCTTTGTTTGTCTGGAGCCGCTGGGCGAACCATATTCTCGGTGTTCCTGAGGCGCTCTGGGAGCCGAACGCGACGGCTAGCGGAAGCTTGGGCGAGTGAACGGTAAAGCGCCTCGGCCATTGGAGAGCCGACCGCAAGGCTCAGCCGCTGCGCTGGTCGCCAGTTTTCTTGGCTGGACACTGGATGCGTTCGACTTTTTCCTGGTTGTCTTCTGCCTGACGGCGATTGCGAAGGAGTTCGGGCAATCAGACGGAGCGGTTGCTTCTTCGATTGCTTTGACCCTCGCGTTTCGACCTGTGGGCGCTGTGCTGTTCGGGTTGATGGCAGACCGGTACGGACGGCGATTGCCGCTGATGGTCGATCTGGTCTTTTACTCTGTGGTGGAAGTCGGGACCGGCTTTGCGCCGAACTTCACGGTGTTTTTAATCCTGCGTGCGCTTTTTGGCATTGGCATGGGCGGCGAGTGGGGCGTGGGTGCTTCGCTCGCGATGGAAAAGGTTCCGGCAAAATGGCGCGGGTTGCTCTCGGGTCTCTTGCAGCAGGGTTATGCGCTCGGGTATTTGTTAGCGGCGCTTGCGTATCCGCTGGTGTTCCCCCGATTCGGCTGGCGCCCTTTGTTCTTCCTGGGAGGACTACCCGCGCTGTTGGCTTTGTTTGTGCGTTTTCGCGTCACCGAATCGGAGGTCTGGGAGCAATCCAAAGGCGGAAGCTGGGGCCAACTTGGGAGCATGATTGCGTCACATTGGAAGCTCTTCCTGTACCTCACGGTTCTGATGACGGGGATGGGCCTGACCTCGCATGGCACGCAGGACATGTATCCAACTTTCTTAGAGCGCTTCTGGAAGTTCGGTGCTACGCAGCGCTCGGTGATCACTGGAATATCGATGTTGGGCGCCATTGCGGGCGGCGTGGTGACAGGACTGCTTTCAGACCGGTTCGGACGGAGACTCAGCATTGCGTGCTCGCTCGGCGGAGCAATCCTGATGATCCCGCTATGGGCATACGCACCGCAGCTTGGATGGCTGGTGGCCGGGGCGTTCCTCATTCAGTTTTTTGTACAGGGCGCCTTTGGCGTGATCCCGGCACACTTGAGCGAGCTATCGCCAAATGAGATCCGCGGGTTTCTGCCGGGGTTTGCGTATCAATGCGGGTCGCTGGTGGCGGGATCGGTGGCCGTGTTCGAAGCGATGCTCGCAAGACGCTTGAGCTACGCAACCGCCATGGCTGGAACGGCGGCCGCGGTCTTTGCTTTTACGATTGTGGTCGTGCTGCTTGGGCCGGAGCGGAAAGGTTGGGAGTTCGCCCAATCGCCTGATTGACTTTACTTACAAATTGATTCCAACCTGCCACATAACGAACCCGACAGCTTGCTTCAAGTAGAGCAACCGCAGCTGACGCCGGCTGAGTGAACCGGCGGCCGGACGAGGTGAGCCATAAACTTTCAAGCCGTGAGCCTGGAGCAGTCGCTTGACGCGATAGATGTGGTACCCATCGCTGACCACGATGCAGGATTGGAGATCCATGCGGTGCATGGTGGCAGCGGCCGAATCCAGGCTCTGCGCTGTGGTTGCGCCTCTGTTCTCGGTGAGGATCGCTTCCGAACGAACGCCATGACGAGCCAGGTAGGCGCGCCCGACTTCGCCCTCGGTAAATTGGGGGTCGCCACCTGCGCCGCCGGTTGTCAGGATGTACGGGGCCAGCCCGCGCAGGTAAAGAACCAGCGCGTGATTTAAGCGGCCTTGCAGGACTTGCGAAGGACGGCCGCGATACTCAGCCGCGCCCATGACGATGATGACGTCGGCTGGCTTTGCTTCGTCGTAAGTCGATTGCCGCTCGATTTGCTCCGCGACATACAACAGGTAGCCTAAAAGCAGAGCGAACAGGACAATGCAGACCCCTACAACAACGCGCTTGATGCCGCTTTGTCTGATCATCGAAGCCGCCGCGGGCGACAGGCTGCCCGGTGCGCGCGCAATTAATTTATGAAGTTTCCAGTCTACGCCCGTTGTCATCCCGAGTCAGTGTGGCGCTAACGAGTACCCACAATGCACGGCTCCATGAGATTCGAAAAGCCGCCAAAGCGGGCCGACCAACGCCAGACGGCTTGATTGTGGCGGAAGGGCCGCATCTTCTCGAAGAACTTTTCGACAGTGCGTGGAGAGCCGAGCAGATATATGGCACAGAAGGCGCGCTCGTTCACCATGCTGGCCTGGTTTCCCGGTTGGGCGCACCCGCGACGGAAGTTTCGGGGCGCGGTTTCGCTTCGATAGCGGCGACGGAGGCTTCTCAAGGGCTGCTGGCGCTGGTTCGTCCGAAACACTGGACCTGGAGCGATTTGACGGGTGGACGGGCGCTGGTAGTGGTTCTGGATGCGGTTCAGGATCCGGGGAATGTGGGCGCCATTGTCCGGTCGGCCGAAGCGTTTGGCGCAAGCGGGATCATATTGATAGAGGGATCGGCACGCGCTTCGAACGGGAAAGTGTTGCGGGCAGCCGCGGGATCGCTGTTCCGGTTACCTTTCCTGGAAGGTATCGGCCGGTCGATGGCTGTCGAGCATCTTGCGGCGGCCGGTTTGCAGTCTTACGCACTCGAGGCGACCGGCCCGACGGCTTTCACGGGGGTGGACCTGCGGGTCCCGTGCGCGCTGCTTGTCGGGAATGAAGGCGCGGGGCTCTCGGGTGAGTTTTTCGCGGCGGCTCAAACGATTGCGATTCCGACTGCGCGGGTGGAATCGTTGAATGTCGCGATCGCCTGTTCGCTCGTTCTGTTCGAAGCGGCACGTCAAAGGAGCGGCTCATGAGCCTGTTCGATACAACTATGCCCGGCGGTCCAGCCGAGGAGGGCCTGACCGGTCGACCGCTGGCTGACCGGATGCGGCCGCAAACGCTCGACGAATATGTCGGGCAGGAACATATTCTAGGGCCAGGCAAGCCGCTGCGGGCACAGATCGAGAGCGGCAATCTCACCTCGCTAGTGCTCTGGGGGCCGCCCGGCTCCGGAAAAACTACCTTGGCGGCATTAATTGCCGGGCAAAGTCACGCGGACTTCATCCCGTTCAGCGCTGTGCTGAGCGGCATAAAGGAGATCAAAGCGGTGATGGCCGACGCCGAGAAGGCCAGGCGAATGGGTCGTAAGACCGTGCTGTTTGTAGACGAAATTCACCGTTTCAACAAAGCGCAGCAGGACGCGTTTCTTCCTTATGTGGAGCGCGGAGATGTGGTGCTGATCGGCGCGACAACAGAGAATCCGTCATTCGAAATTATCTCCGCACTGCTTTCGCGCACAAGGGTATACACGTTGCGGGCGCTGAACACGGAAGAGATCTCACTTCTTCTCCGACGCGCACTGGAGAGCCCTCGACGAGGTCTAGGGCATCTTGGGCTAAAGATTTCGCCCGAACTGGTCGAAGAGATAGCTATAGGGTCGGACGGGGATGCTCGTTCCGCTCTGAACACACTGGAGGTCGCGGCCGAATTGGCCACCGATGGGCAGATCGGCCGCGAAGCTGTGGCAGATGCATTGCAGAGAAAGATTCTGCTGTATGACAAGTCGGGGGAGGAGCACTACAACCTCATCTCGGCTTTGCATAAGTCGGTGCGGTCGAGTGACCCGGATGCGGCACTTTACTGGCTCGGGCGAATGATGAAGGCCGGCGAAGACCGGCTTTATCTAGTCAGAAGATTGATACGGATGGCAATTGAAGATATAGGGATGGCAGATCCCAAGGCCGTCGAGCAGGCTATTGCGTGCATGCAGACGGTGCATTTTTTAGGCGTTCCGGAGGGAGATTTAGCGCTGGCGCAGCTGACTATCTATCTTTCAGTGTCAGCGAAATCGGACTCTGTCTACCAGGCGCTAAACAGCGTGAACTCTCTGATTGAAACAAGCGTAGCTGAGCCGGTGCCGCTTCAGCTGCGCAACGCGCCTACCAAGCTGATGAAAGAGATGGAGTACGCAAAGGGCTATCAACATGCCCATAAGGAACAGGATGCGGTGACGAGGATGGAATGTCTGCCCGGCGGGTTGATAGGAACCGTCTTTTATAAGCCGACCGACCGCGGTTTTGAGCAGCGAGTTAGGGAACGATTGACTTGGTTGCGAGAACGGAAAAAGGCGAGCTGCGCAACCGGGGAATCTACCAGTATTTAATAGTATTCAGTGTAATCTTAAAGATCGGAGTTCTTTTTCTGTGCCCGAAAGTACCCTGCTACTGAGCAAACGCGAGTCACCCGAAATAATGAGCAATGAACGTCGCAGGTCGAGCCGATTTCCCATCGAACGTGATGTTCGTTACAAAACTCTGAATCAGCGGACAGAGACGCTAGCCGGGAATGGCAAGACGCTCAACATAAGCAGCTCAGGTGTGCTATTTACCTCTGATCACGATTTGCCGGTTGGCACTCGTTTAGAGCTATCAATCAGCTGGCCCGCCCAGCTCAATGACCGGGTTTTATTGAACCTGGTAGCTCGTGGCCGTGTAACGAGACACAACCAGGGGCAGCTCGCGCTGCAGATTCAGCAGTATGAGTTTCGCACCCAAAGCCGGCCGGGGAACGGAATCGGTAAGTAGCGAGGTACAAACGACACCTCTGACGAACCGGCTCAGGTTCAATTAAGCGGGGGCAGGAGGCGCGACCGGAGCGTTCGCTCCACTATCGTCCTTCTTCTCAGCCTTTTTCTTAGGCGGCACTATGGCTTTTACCGGGCTGATGATCAGGTGAGCATTACGGCCTTCGAGACGTGGCTGACCTTCGATCGACCCGACGCCGTTTAAGTCTTCAGCAAATTTCAGCAGCAGCTTTTTGCCGAGGTCCACGTGCGCGATTTCGCGTCCACGAAACTGCACGACGGCTTTGACGCGATTACCATCTTTCAGGAAGCGGATCGCATGGTTCTTCTTAAAATCGTAATCGTGATCGTCAGTGTTCGGGCGGAATTTTAATTCCTTCACCTGAATGACGTGCTGCTTCTTCTTGGTTTCGTGCTGCTTTTTCTTTTGCTCGTACTGCCACTGACCATAATCCATGGCTTTGGCAACGGGCGGCTCCGCAGTGGGAGCAATGAGAATAAGATCGAGCCCGAGATCCTGCGCTTTGCGCACAGCAGCCGGAGTGGGCATGACTTCCACAGATCCGTCTGGAAAAACTGCCCGTACTTCTTTTGCCCGGATGGCTTCGTTAACGTTTTCTCGGATTCTTGGCCGGCGTGGCGGGAAATTTCTTGGTGGATACATGCCGGACTAGCGTGCGGCGCTTACTCGCGCCAGAGGGTAGGAAAGGAATTGAGTCAAATTTTAGCCTTCACCTATTTTACACGGATTCATGCAACCGCGCGGAGCGGTTCGGACGCGTTGTGGGGGGGTGGAAGGAAGAGCGTGCGAGCCGTCGACGGTCTGCTCGGGGACGGCAATTGACCTGCTCCAAAAACCCAGAGTACTAACTATTCCCTTTCAAACTAGATCGGGTTCATGACACGATGAACGCGCGAGAGTTGGGGAATTTGAAGATTGGTTGTCCTAGTCAATCGACCACCTTTGAACGTAAACGACATGGATTATCACGATCTGACAATGCTCGATCTGGAGAGGGCAGCGGAAGATCGACTCTATGAAGCTGCTCTGGCGCTGAGGAATGGGGACGCTTCGGCGGCGAGAGAAGTGGAACGCTGGTCAATCACCCTGGAAAATATCCGCGAACTGAAGACCAGCCTCAGAGGTCCGCGTCCTCAGCGAGACCAACCCCAGAAATAGGTTGTCGGGGTCGCTTTTAAGCAAGTACCAGGACTCAACATTGCGGAAAATGCGCGGCGCTGGTCTTCCAATTGCATGTACTTGATGGGAGACTAAATCCAATCATTCGAGCGGTATGGGAATACTTTCATTCAACCTACGGAATGCGTTTTGCATCGTTCGCGAGAAAAGCGGTCAGGATCTGATCGAGTATGCGCTGGTGGCCTCGGTGCTGGCATTTGCGGCAATCGCAGGCATGAACTCGGTCGCTGTCGGCGTCAACGCTGCCTTCGTCACTCTGGCAACGACTTTCACCTCGAGCACCTGAGAGACGCTAGCCATCCTGGTGACCGGGATATACGTTCACCCCCGCAAGATCGTCCAATACCAACGAGGTGATGCGCGAATTGTCGCCAAATTGACCAATAAAAATGCACTATGTTAGCGTTAAAAGTTAGGGGAAGCCCGCACTTCCGCGAAGTGTGCGCCAACAGCGTACACCTTCAGACAGCCCCCGTTTCAAATTCAGTTCTGCAATGGATGCAACGCTCAAGGCCCTCGCTGACCTGCTGATTCAATCAGTCCCGACGATTGTTTTCTTCCTGTTTCTCGTTTGGTACCTGAAGCGCGTTTATTTCAGGCCGGTTGCGAGCATTCTCGAGGAGCGCCGTCGAGCGACCGAGGGCGTGCGGGACTTGGCGCAGCGGGCTTTCGAAGAAGCGGACAAAAAGCAATCAGAGTTCGAGCGCGCACTGCAACTAGCTCGCGGCGACATCTATCAGGAACACGAAAAGCTGCGACGCCAGTGGTCGGAAGAACAGGCGCAAGCGGTGGCAGCGGCGCGTGCGCAAGTCGACGGGCAGATCGCCGAAGCGAAGCGCCAGATTGCGCAAGAGGCCGAGCGCGCGCAAGCAGAGTTGGACAAGCAGATAGAAGGTTTGAGCGAAGGAATTGTGCAGACCGTCCTGGCCCGGAGAGCGGCTTGAGATCCGCACGTTTTGCCCGAAGCTCGCGGGCGCTTGGGCTGCTGCGCCTGCCGGCTGTTTTGGGTCTCTACATCGGGTTACTGGCGATAACGGGTCACCAGGCATTCGCCCAGCAAAACGAAAGGCAGCAGGCGAAGGCTGAGGAGACCGCGGCGCTCGACCGGGTGGGCCCCTGGAAGCTGATCAATACGGGTATTTTCGCGGTTCTTCTGGGCTGGTTTCTGGTGAAGTATTCGCCGCGCTTCTTCAATGCGCGGTCAGCTGACATCCAAAAGGCGATCAAAGATGCGACCGGACTGAAGATCGAGGCTGATTTCCGTTACTCCGATATTGACAAGCGGATGGCGCACTTGGGGGATGAGGTCAACAGGCTCCGCGAGCAGGGCAATCGCGAAATGGAGCGAGAGCATGAGCGTGTGCGGCAACAGACTGAGAGCGAGCTGCAGCGCATCCGGCAAAACGCAGCGAACGAAATCGAGGCATTGCGCAAGGAAGCATCGGATCGTGTGCAATTGCATACCGCGCAGATCGCGCTCGGGTTGGCGGAGCGCCGTCTGCAAGATCGCTTTTCACAGGGCGAGCCGGCGGATTTGATCGACGATTTCATACGCCTGGTTGATCGAGGTAAGAACTAGGTGACCGAAGCTCTCTCCAATCACTACGCTGAAGCGCTGGCCAATGCGGTTTTCACACCCGGTTCAGACCTCGCGCCGGAAGAAGCCACCCGGCAACTTGCGTCTGCAGTGGATCTGGTAAACGGTTCGCCGGATTTGCAAAAGGCTTTGCACTCGCCGGCGGTGAACAAGGCGCGCAAGCAGGCGGTGATCGGGAAGCTGGCTGACGAGCTGGGGTTGCATCGACTGATCAAGAATTTTTTGCTGGTCGTCATTTCACATCGACGCCTCCGCGAACTGCCCGCCATCCGGCAGAGTTTCGAGCTGATCGTGGACGAGCGTACAGGTTGGATTCCCGCAGCGATCACTTCCGCCCATGAGCTTAGTGCCGAACAGCGTGACCATGTGGAACGCGCATTGGGCAACAAGCTGGGCAAGTACATCCGAGCGCATTATCAAGTGGATCCGTCGCTGATCGGTGGCGTCCGTGCGCACGTCGCCTCCAAAGAGTACGACGCTTCCGTGCGGGGCAAGCTGGAGAGCATGCGCTCACGTTTGCTCGCGCATATATAGTCTGGAGAAGGATTAAATAGATATGGCTCAAATCAGAGCAGATGAAATCTCGCGCATACTCTCCTCGGAGATCCAGAATTTCGATGCGATAGCGAACGTAGCTGAAACCGGTTCGGTGATCAGCGTGGGCGATGGTATCGCGCGCGTGTTCGGGTTGGAGAACGTCATGGCGGGCGAACTGGTTGAGTTCGGTCCGGAGACGGTGGGCATAGCTCTCAATCTCGAAGAAGACCAGGTCGGCACCGTTCTGCTCGGCGACTACAGCAACATCAAAGAGGGCGATCAGGTGCGCCGCACCGGCCGCATCATGTCGATTCCGGTGGGCAATGCCATGGTGGGGCGTGTGGTGAATGCGCTCGGCCAACCGATCGACGGCAAAGGAGCGATCGCGACGACTGAATTCAATGCGCTCGAGCGTTTGGCGCCGGGCGTGGTGGACCGCCAGTCAGTAAAACAACCGCTTCAGACAGGTATTAAGGCGATCGATGCGATGGTGCCGATCGGCCGCGGGCAGCGCGAACTGATTATCGGCGACCGCCAGACCGGTAAGACGACGGTGGCGCTTGACGCGATCATCAACCAAAAAGGCCAGGACATGATCTGCATCTATGTCGCTATTGGCCAAAAGCGGTCGACCGTGGCGCAAGTGGTTCGCATCCTCGAAGAGCACGGCGCGATGGAGTACAGCATTGTGGTGGCCGCAACCGCCTCCGATCCGGCGCCGATGCAGTACATTGCGCCGTATGCGGGCTGTTCGATCGGTGAGTTTTTCCGCGATTCGAAGCGACATGCGCTGTGCGTGTACGACGACTTATCGAAGCATGCGGCGGCCTATCGCGAGATCTCGCTACTGCTCCGCCGGCCGCCAGGGCGCGAAGCATTCCCGGGCGACGTTTTTTACCTTCACAGCCGGCTGCTCGAGCGCGCGGCGAAGCTCAACGATGAAAAAGGCGGCGGCTCTCTGACGGCTTTGCCGTTTATCGAGACACAAGCAGGAGACGTATCGGCATACATTCCCACCAACGTGATTTCGATCACCGACGGGCAGATCTATCTCGAGACGGACTTGTTCAACTCGAACGTGCGGCCGGCGATCAACGTGGGTTTATCGGTGAGCCGTGTGGGCGGCAGTGCGCAGATTAAAGCGATGCGCACGGTGGCCGGCAGTCTGCGGCTCGAGCTGGCGCAATACCGAAATCTCGAAGCGTTCGCGCAGTTTGGTTCGGATCTCGACAAGGCGTCGCAGGATCAGCTCAATCGCGGTAAGCGCTGGGTTGAGGTGTTAAAGCAGGGGCAGTATTCGCCGGTTCCGGTGGAGAAGCAGGTCGCGATTATTTTCGCGGGCGGCAACGGCTATCTGGACGATGTGGCGGTGGAAGATGTGCGGCGGTTCGAAGCGGAGCTGTATCAATTTCTCGATAACAGCAAGCCGGAAGTGTTGACGGCGATCCGCGAGAAGCGCGAGCTGAACGACGAGATCAAGAACCAGCTCAAAGGCGCGTTGAAGGAATTTAAAGAGCAGCGCTTCCGATCGTCAAAAGATGGTGGCGCTGAGAAGAAGAGCGACCGGCCTGATGCGGGTCGCGGTCGTGCGCCAGTGACTGGAACGACAGATAACGGTGATCGGCGGGCGATTGAAGAAGAAGCGAGGAAGGTTCCAGCCCAGGTTTAGGGAATGCCGAGCTTAATCGACCTCCGGCGCCGCATACGCAGCGTCAAGAATATGCAGCAGATCACCAAGGCCATGAAAATGGTCTCGGCTGCCAAGCTGCGTCGCGCCCAGGAGCATGCGCTCGGCTCGCGCCCTTACGCTGCGATGATGGGCCGGGTGCTGGCGAATGTGGCACGGGCCGCAGCCAGCTTAGAGGAGGCCAACGAGCTGCCGTTGTTGCAGGTGCGCGAAGAGAAGAAGATTGAGCTGATCCTGGTCAGCAGCGATACCGGTCTTGCTGGAGCTTTCAACGCGAATCTCTTTCGTCTCGCCCAGCGCTTTATCGATGAGCACCGTGGGGCGGAATTGCAGCTCGAGGCAATCGGGCGCAAGGGCCGCGATCACTTTCGACGCCGGAGCTTCAACTTTTCGGGAGAGCACGTCGGGATCGTCGATAAACCGAATTACGGGCAGGCACGCGAGATCGCCGACAAGATGATCGACGCTTACAGCAAAGGCGAGGTCGATGCAGTCTACATCGCCACCAACGAATACAAAAGCGCGATGGCTCCGAATTTAGTACTGCGCAAGATTTTGCCTGTTGAACTACCGGAAACCGAAGCGGACCAGCGTGACGGCAAGCAGGACGACAACAGGGATCAGCAGCAAATTGACTACATCTACGAGCAGCCGCCGCAGGATTTGTTGAAAGCGCTGTTACCGCGTTATGTCGAGATGGAGATTTATCGTGCGATGCTTGAATCCATTTCTGCGTACCACGCGGCCCGCATGACGGCCATGGATGCGGCGAGTAAGAATGCGGGCGATGTGATTCAGGATTTGACGCTGAATCTCAACCGCGTTCGCCAGGCCAACATCACGCGGGAAATTATAGAGATTGTGAGCGGCGCTGCGGCGCTGGCCTAGCGCTCGGCCACGCTATCTATTGAGGAGTTTTAGAAAATGGCAACACAGGAAGCAGTAGCGGAAGGCCACGTCATCCAAGTCGCGGGCCCGACGATTGAAATCCAGTTTCCGGACGGGCATGTGCCCAAGCTGTTCAACGCCGTGCATGTGACGAGCGAAGGTTTCGATACACCGTTCAAGATCGATATCACAGCCGAGGTCGCGCAACATATCGGCGAAGGGCGTGTGCGCACGATTGCGATGGAACCGACTGATGGGCTGGTGCGCGGCATGAGGGCAATCGACACCGGCGGACCGATTATGGTTCCGGTCGGCAAGCAAACCCTCGGCCGCGTGCTGAATGTTCTGGGAGAACCGGTCGACAACATGGGTCCGGTCGAAACGGAGCAGAAAGCGCCGATTCATCATCCCGCTCCAGCGTTTGACGAGCAGGCGACGGGTCTCGAGATGTTCGAAACGGGCATTAAGGTGATCGATCTTCTCGAGCCCTACTTGCGCGGCGGAAAGATCGGTTTGTTTGGTGGGGCAGGCGTTGGCAAAACCGTTATTATCCAGGAGCTCATCAACAACATTGCCATGAAGCACGGCGGTGTCTCGGTGTTTGCGGGAGTGGGTGAGCGCACCCGCGAGGGCAATGACCTATGGAACGAAATGCAGGAGGCGGGCATTGTAGATCCGCACGACTGGCGGAAGTCGAAGGTCGCGCTGGTGTACGGCCAGATGACCGAACCGCCAGGCGCGCGCTTGCGTGTCGGGTTGACAGGGTTGACGGTCGCTGAATATTTCCGTGATGAGGAGGGACAGGATGTGCTGCTCTTCATCGACAATATTTTCCGCTTCACTCAGGCGGGATCGGAAGTGTCGGCGCTGCTCGGGCGCATGCCGTCCGCAGTAGGTTATCAGCCGAACCTCGCGACTGAGATGGGCGACTTGCAGGAGCGCATCACCTCAACCAAGCGCGGCTCGATCACATCGGTGCAGGCGATTTACGTACCGGCTGATGACTACACCGACCCTGCGCCAGCGACGACCTTCGCGCATCTGGACGCGACCACCAATCTTTCGCGCGCCATTTCCGAGCTCGGCATTTATCCGGCGGTAGATCCGCTCGCTTCGACCTCGCGCATTCTCGATCCGGTCATTCTCGGCGCCGAACATTACGAGATAGCGCAACGGGTCAAGCAGACGTTGCAGCGATATAAGGACTTGCAGGACATCATCTCGATTCTCGGGATTGACGAGTTGAGCGACGAAGACAAACAGACTGTCGGGCGCGCGCGCCGCATTCAGCGATTCCTCTCGCAGCCGTTCCATGTGGCCGAACAGTTTACGGGTCGTCCTGGCAAATACGTGAAGCTTGAAGATACAATTCGCAGTTTCAAGGAAATCGTGGAAGGCAAGCACGATGCGCTTCCCGAGCAGGCGTTCTACATGCAAGGCACGATCGAGGATGTTCTCGAGGCTGCCAAGAACATGAAGGGCTAAGGCGAAATCACTGCCATGGCGGATACGTTTCAACTCGAAATCGCAACACCCGAGCGCTTGTTCGTCGACGAGCAGGTGACTGAAGCCGAACTGCCCGGCAAGGAAGGTTACATGGGCGTGTTGCCGGGGCACGCTCCTCTGCTAAGCGCGCTGGGTGCGGGCGTCCTGACTTACAACGGCGGCAGCGGGGGCAAGCAGGTGCTGGTGATCGATGGCGGCTTTGTCGAGGTATTCGAGAATCACGTCCGGGTGCTGGCAGATAGTGCCGACTACGCGCGGGAGATTCAACCGGATGCCGCCCGGCGTGAGCTCGATGAAGCGAACAAGGCTCTGAAGAATGCCCACGACACGGCGGAATCAGAGGTGGCGTTGCGAGGCATGCAACGAGCCCAGGCACGGTTGGACGCCGCCGAGCGCAGCTAAGCCGCTCGGCCCTCGATACCTGCCGTTGCTGCTTCCGGCCGCGGCGAATCTCGTTTCACCTTTCCGAGCCACTTCTCTCGCATCTTCAAGAACGGCAGCTCGATTACAGCGAACGTAACATACGCAAAAGCCATCGAGCCGACCAGGCTAAGCGTCCAGCAAATCGCAAAGCCAGCAGGTCCTTTGCCCACCCAAGGTTGCAAGAACGGGATGAAGTCGATCACGTGAAACTGGTTGAGGTAGATGCCGTACGAAAGGCGCGAGAGCACGTAAAATCCATGCCAGTTCATCGCCTTCGGTAAAGATCGTGCGCGGAGAAAAAACAACATCACCGATGCGTATAGGACTGCGAGTGAGGAAAACCGGAATATCGACTGATTCAAACTGCGCAGGCAGATAGCGACGGCTAATCCAGCCACGCAAGCCAAAGCATTATTCACGAATCTGCTCTTCAACAAGGCCGGCTTGGTAATCACAAGCCAAGCAACGATCAGACCGGCGGCCAGACCATCCGAGTGCGTGTGAAACGGGAAATAGGTCAGGTCCAGGATTCTCGAAGGGGCTGCGCCGCGAACGGTGAACCAGCGCAAAAGGGGCGCCGATAACAACCAGAGGATGGGCAGCGTCACAAGCTTTCGAGGAGGCAGCAGCCGGATTCCCAAATAGAACAGCACGGGAACGAAGATATAGAACTGTTCCTCGGTGGAGAGTGACCAACCGCCAGCAATCTTATGGTGAAAATAGTTGGAGACGCAAAAGATGTCGACCACGAAGGCGCTCACCGGCTTACCGGCTGCTAAGGTGAACCCGCCCACGACGAGGATGAAAGCGTAATAGAGGGGCCAGATGCGGAATCCCCGGCGCAAGATGAATCGGCCGATGTCAATGCTTCCTCGCGAGAAAAGTTCTTTCCAGAGTTGGCCGCCGATCAGGAAGCCGCTCAAGACGAAAAATAGGTCTACACCGCTCCATCCAAAGAAGACAAACGGCAGGTTCTGAATGCGGGAAGGAAAAAACTCGCCCACATGCAGGCTGAGCACCAGCAGAATGGCAGCGGAACGAAGAACATCGAGGCAGGGCAGGCTACCGGGCGACCGGTGTTTCAGATCCTCAAGCGCTTTACCGAACCAGTTTCCCGAGGCCCGTTCGCTCGGGGTAGTGAGCGATCTTGGCGACGTGTCCGGTTTCTGAACAGCAGCTTGAGTATGGGGTGGCATTGGACGTCAGTCAAGGACGTCCCTCGAATGCTTCGGACTTCTCTTAGGATTTTGCGGTGTTCGAGAGCGGTGCGCGCGCGGCTCTGGAGACTCTATTCTTCGAACCCGGGCTCAGCTGCCGGTAGAACGTCGTGATCACGCGCTACCCAGACATACAGCGTGGGCAGGACAAAGACACTCATGATGAGTGTGGCGCTCAATCCGCCAACGATCACGATGGCGAACGGTCTTTGAGAATCGGAACCGATGCCGCGCGATAAAGCGGCGGGTAAAAGGCCGAGCGTCGCGACCAGCATTGTCATCATGATCGGTCGCAAGCGCAATACGGCGCCTTCGACTGCCGAATCTTCGACCGAGTGGCCGCGCGCCCGGAGTTGGTTGATGTATTCGATCATGATGACGCCCGTCTGCACGGAGACTCCGAACAGGGCGAGCATGCCAATTCCTGAGGAGACGCTGAAGTGCGTTCCCGTGAAGTAAAGAGCGAGCAACCCGCCGATCGGCGCAAGCAGTACCGTGACCATCACCAAGGCGGCCCATTTGAATGAGTTGAACATCGAGTACAGCAGCATGAAGATCACAGCAATGGTGATGGGCACAATGACCGCGAGGCGCTTGTTGGCGCGCTGCTCACTTGCGTACTCGCCTGCCCAATCGATGCTGTAGCCCTTCGGCAGCTTGACCGCGCGATTTACTTTTGCGATTGCTTCCTGAACCGTGCTGCCGAGGTCGCGTCCACGAACGCTGTATTTGATGGCAAGGTAACGTGAGTTCGCCTCGCGATAAATTTCGGAAGCACCGTCGAGCTGTTGGACGTCGCAGAGCTGCGCGAGCGAAACTCGTTCACCAGACGGCGCTGCGAGCCGGATGTTTTCGATCTCATCGGGTGTATCGCGGTACTTGGGCAAATAGCGCGGGACGAGATCATATACCTGCTCACCTTCCAAGACCTGGCCGACCGTATTGCCACCAACGGCGGTCTGGATCGCATCCTGCACGTCAGCCACATTGATTTGGTAGCGCGCAGCCTTCTCGCGATTGACCACGAAGTTCAGATTCGGCTGGCCGAGAACACGAAAGATGCCGAGATCTTGCACGCCCTGAACTTTGCTCATTACGCTGACGATATGCTCGCCCGCATCTTCGAGCACATGAAGATCCGAGCCGGATATTTTGACGGCGAGCTCGCCCTTGACACCGCTGACGGCTTCTTCGACGTTATCGGAAATCGGTTGAGAGAAGTTCCATAACACTCCAGGGAACTTAGAAACGGCGCGGTCCAAAGCACCGATGAGCTGGTCCTTATTTTGGCCAAACACCTTTCGCCACTGATCTTTCGATTTCAGATCAACGAAGTATTCCGTGTTGAAAAAGCCTGTGGTGTCCGTGCCATCGTCCGGACGACCTACCTGCGAAACAACCTGAGTCACTTCGGGAAACGAAGCAAACACCAGGCGCGCTTTATGCATGAGAGCGGCTCCCTCATCGGGTCCGGTGCTGGGGGCGAGTGTGCCTCGAGCCCAGATGGCGCCTTCGTCGAGGTGGGGGAGGAACTCGGAGCCGATATGCCCACCGATGAAGAGCCACATCGCAATTGCAAACAAAACAAGAACGGGAGCAAATACCAGCACGCGCAGCCGTATGGCGCGACGTAGGGCGCGGCGGTAAGTGCGAATGAGAAATTCCATGGCAGGGTTGTGCCACTCTTTCGCGCTCTTGCGGAACAAGAAGCTGGCCAGCACGGGTGCAATCAGGATGGAAAACAGCAGAGCTCCGAGAAGAGCAAACGCAACGGTCAAGGCCATGGGCCGGAAGAGCCGACCTTCCACTGCCTGCAGGGTGAAGATGGGCAGGTAAGCGGTAATGATAATCGCGATCGCATAGAACACCGGCCGCTGCACTTCATGGGCGGCTTCGCGGATGATCTCAAGCGGAGTCTTGTCTCTCGTTTCATTCCGGCCCATATGGCGCACGATGTTTTCGATCATGACGACGGCGCCGTCGACGACCATGCCGAAATCGAGCGCCCCTAAAGAGAGCAAGTTCGCGGGCACCTTGTCGAGATCGAGGCAGATGGAAGCAAATAACAATGAGAACGGAATTGTTAACGCAACGATGATCGCGCCGCGTACGTTGCCAAGGAAGATGAAGAGGATGATCGAGACAAGAATGATGCCCTCGGTCAGATTGTGCAGCACCGTGTGCGTGGTGAAGTGCAGGAGATCACTGCGGTCGAGAAATGGAACGACCTTTACGCCGGGAGGCAGAACACGCTCATTGAGCTCCTTGACCTTCTCGTGAATGCCCGCCAGGGTGGTCTGCGATTCCGCGCCCTTCCGCAATAGCGCGATGCCCTGAACCACGTCAGTGCTGTCGATGATCTGGCCGTTTGGAAGATGTATCGCCTTACCGACCTGTCCTAAACGAATCTTCGGTCCTTGCTCAACAACGGCTACATCACGCACCCGGATGGGCGTGCCGTGCTGGGTGGTGAGCACAACTTTTTCGATATCCTGAACGCGCTGCACCAAGCCAAGCTGCCGGATGTTGATCTGCTGGGCGCCCTCCTGGATGAAACTGCCACCGGAATTTACGTTGTTGTTGGTGAGCTGCTGCTCAACCTGGCCGATGGTGAGCCCGTACTCGACGAGCTTATCCTGATCGAGGCGCACCTGGTACTCGCGCGTGGGCCCGCCGAAACTCGCCACGTCGACTACGTTCGGCACGGACTTCATCTGCTTCTCCATCACCCAGTCTTCGATGGATTTGAGCTCCATGACGTCGTACTGAGGATTCGTGCTGTGGAGCGTATAGAAATAGATCTGGCCGACAGGACTCCAATCGCTACCCATTTGGGGCTGCAGCCCGGCTGGAAGTGAAACCGAAGCGAGTCGTTCGAGAACCTTCTCGCGATTCCAGTCATTCACAGAATCGTCGTCGAAAATCATGGTTACGCTGGAGAGGCCGAAGAGGGAAAAGGATCGCAGATTCTGTAGATGCGGAATACCGTTGAGCTGGATTTCGATTGGAATCGTAACCTGCTGCTCCACCTCTTCCGCGGCGCGCCCCGGCCATTGTGTAATGACCTGGACGTAGTTGTTAGCGACATCCGGATACGCCTCGATCGGAAGATTGTGAAAAGCAATGCCGCCCCAGATCAGCAGCATGACGGTGAGGCCCAGTATCAGCAGCCTGGCTCGGAGAGCGAAATCGACAAGAGCTCGGATCATACTGCTGCCTTACTGCTCGCTCTCGGCTGAAAGTGCAAGGGCGTCATTGATCACCCTCTGACCGGGCGCGATCCCATCCGCGATATCCTGGCGGCCTCCGAATATCTTGGCCGCCTTGACCTCTGTCCGGCGGAACTCCCCCTGACCGGCGGGGACGAATACCCAGTCGCGGTCATGCAGGTGCAATACGGCCGAACTCGGGACACTGGCGAGCACGCGACCGTGCTGGCCGAAAAGCGTAGCGGTCACGAACATGCCGGAGCGCATCATCCCCGGGTTCTGCAGCACGATCCGGACCGGCGCTGTGCGAATGGTTGCATCGAGAACCTTGCCGATGTTGCTGATTCGGCCGTGAAATGCGCGATCGGCGTAGGCGTTCAGCTGGACGTCCGCGGTATCACCCAGCCGCACATTGGGCAGATCGTTCTCATAGACGTTGCACACTACCCAGACAGTCGAGAGATTGGCGACGGTGAACAGATTTGTCTGGCTGACAACGCCTGTGTTGACGACGTTCTGCTCGACGATGGTGCCGTCCATGGGGGCGTTGATATTCACGACGGGATTGGGCTGATTAATATCGCCCCCGAGCGTTTTGATCAGTTGCGAGGCTATCTGCAGAGCCACTTTGGCTTTCTGTTCGGCATCCTCGGCCACCTGAAGATCATTGAGCGACATCGCGCCGTGCGAATACAAGAGCTGCGCGCGATCCAATTGCTTGCGCGCCAGTTGTTCATCGGCCTTAGCCTGCTCATAGGTCTGAAAAGCGGTGGCAATGTCGTTACTCATGACCTGGAGCAGGAGCTGGCCCTTGTGAACGTCGTCACCGAGCTTCGCGTAGATCGCCACGACGCGGCCGGAAGCGAGTGAGATCACCGGGATCGATTTTTGTATGTCGGGAGTGACGACGCCGGTTGCATGAATTTCGGGCAGCTCCTCATGTCGACCCGCCGCGACTAGCGTAAAACGCTCTGAGCGATCAACTTTGACGAGATTAAGATCAGGCTCCTGAACCACCTGCGCGGAGGGCGGCGCGGCCGCGGCCGCATCGACTTTCTCTTTAGAACCACAGCCGGCAAGCATCAGCGCGCAGAGCGCGGCGGAAGCAGCCTCGAGACACTGTCTGCGTCTCATCGAATCACCTCACGTCCTACCGAAAAATTCACTTGATTTGCAGCGGAAAAGTAAGCGCCCACCAGGTTGAGATACGCGAGCTGGGTGTCACGGTACTGTTTTTGGGCATCCAGAAAATCGAGCAGCGAAGCAGCACCGCGCGCGTAGGCATACGAGACCGTTTCGCGAATCTCATCTGCTTCCTTCAGATACTTGTCTTTGTACGGGTGCAGGAGCTCCACCGTGCTTTGCAGGGTGGCGTAAGCGGAATCGATATCGTGCAAAGCTGTCACTTCCGCTTGATCGCGCAGCTTTGCGTTACGGTTGATATCGAGCAGCGTGCGCTCTTTCTCGCCCTGATTGCGATCGAAGATACGTAGCGGAACGGTGACGTTAAAGCCGATGTACGTATTCAACGGCGGAGGCTGATGCGAGAGGCCCACTCCAAATGTGGGGTCGGTTGAGCCATTGGCAACTGCCAGATGGTAATCGGCGTGGGCTTTCTCTAAAGCTTGTTGCGCCTCCTTCAAGTCCGGTCGAGTAGCGAGCGCCAATGTGCGCAGTTCAGGCAGAGTAGCGGCCGGCTCGGTGAACTCGAAATTCTCTGTGACATCGAACTGTTCGACCGGAGTGCGATTGCGCAGCAGGGCAAGTAAATCGATTTTCGCGGTGCGAAGATTTACGGTTGCGGTTTGCAGATCGGAGAGGAACTGAACGCGCTGTATCTCCACTCGCTGAAAATCAACTCTGGCGATTCCGCCGGCATTGAAACGCTCCTGGTTAATGGCAATTTCTTTGTCGCAGTATTCGAGGTTCGCGCGCGCTACGCCGAGAACGGCCTTGGCGAGAAGCACGCGGACAAAGGCATCGCGGACACTAAACAAGAGATTGCGTTCGAGGTCGGACTGACTCGAGATAGCGACAGCGGTTGCGCCTTGGGCGCTGCGAAGACGGAGCTCGCGTTTATGCTGCCGCTCATGCAGGTAGTTGATGCTGCCGTACGCATACGATTGAGCAAGCGGCCGATACGGATTCAAGCTGAAGGGCGTTAACTGATCCCAGCCGAGATTTAGATCCGGGTTGGGACGCAGATAAGCCGTGACCTCATCGGCGCGTGACTCGTCGATCGTGACTTGACCCGCCAATAGCTCGGGGTTGTTCGCCTTAAATTGAGCCTGAGCTTCCTGCCATGAAAGTGCGTGCTGCGGGTTGGCGGACTGGGCCAGTAATCCAGCGGCTGCGGACAGGAAACCGAGGCTGAAACGCCAGTTGCGGCGCCTCATCTGTCCTCCTCAAAACTGCTTAGTGAATGTCTGTTGTGGTTTTAAACAGACAACAGCGGTGGAGAACGACCGCCCTGCAGAAGCGTCGCGTGATCGGCGGTGCGCAGCAGCGGTGCGATGACTAGCGAGATGAAGAACAGAACGAAGGAAATCTCGCTTACGACAGCGACCACCGGCGTATCCATCGTTTCGTAGAGCCGGATCAGAGCATCGCCCGGAACTTTCTTGCCGGGCTCCTGATGTTGGTCGTTCGTTTGTTCCACATTCATGTGTTGGATGCGGAGAACGTCGTCGGTGGCTGAAATGTACGGGAACAAGGCAGCGAGGATCAGGGCCACGCCGCAGAGGTGGAGCCACACGGGCGCATGCACGAATCCGGCTCGGTGTCGGCTTGCACGAAGCGTACTGGCTAGGGCAACGACACCCAGCGCGACCCAGATTGCATTCAGCGCTATCTCGAACTGCACTCTTTTTTACCGTAACATGCCGGACAGCCTCGGAGATGTCACAGGAGGCTTTCCGGGCGGCGAGTACATCGATCAAGTAGAGCCTTGCGACCGCCCGCCAACAAATCTTTTGTCAAGAGCGCCATTAGCGCAATGAGATCAGCTTTCGCTATTGCGGCTGTTTTTAGCAGTGTGGCAGCACATGAGGCTGCGGCAGCTACGGCGTCCAACGCTTTAGCTGCTTCCACCCAGTCTCGTTATTTCTGGGACGCGACAGCCGTTGGTAGCACGGCAGAGCTCAACACGCTCTTCTGCCGGGGCTGCAATCCCGCCGCTGGAGACCGGGCAGACATACCGCTGCTTTCAGTTTTGCGTGACACACTCGGCGACGATACTGCGGCCAACGACCGACTAACCGAGGTCTGGCTCTTAACCTACACGCGGCCGACGATCGCGCGGCGGATGCTCTCCGCGGTTCCTTTCTTCTACTGGCATGTGGCAAGCCGTTCGGAAAGGGCCGGTAGCGGCCGGGCAGCCCCTTTGCTCGATCTCACGGCCCCGCACAATCCGATGATCAACGCAGTCAGCCGCGACGTTTTGCAGTGGACTACGTTCGATACCGCGGGCACGCCGATTCGCGCTCTGTCGCATGCTTACCGTACGAACGAGGTCGATGACGAGCGCCTCCACCTAGCCGAAGCGATCAATTATCTTCGCCAAGCTCCGGCGGGAGATTCGGCCTCGGGACTGAGCTCGTCCGAACGCAACCTATTGATCGCACGGCTCGAATTGCGCAAGTCAGTGCTCGGCGGTCTCGTTCGCGAACGCGCGGCCGAGAATCTCGGTGAAAGGACGAACATCGATTTTGAGCGCACTCGTGCGCGCAACTGGGAGCTTTTGCGACAGTGCGCAGATAAGGTCGGGCTCTACTTCGAGCCGCTCGACCTGGCGGCCACCTCCGGGCAGTACGCGATGCTGTGGCTTCCGCTCGACAGCTCGCCTCCGACTTCCCGCACACAGGTGAAGCCTATCTGGCGATTGTTGAATTTGAAGGACCCGTCCCCGGACGCAGCCGATCCGCTGAACTCGCCTCGCACTTACACTCGCGACTTCGATAACGATGGACGGTTACTGGCCGAAGGAGTAAGTGGCGTGATACAGCGGAAGCTAGTGCCGCTTGGCGTGTACAGCCTGAATTATCCAAAATTACCGCTGTTGATGGTGGATTTTCGCAGCCAGCAACACCTGCGCTGGCATACGGTTGCGCAGCGATCAATTAATGAAGTGACGGCGGGAGTCATCGGAATCTCACATTTCACCAACTGGTATTACTATGTCGGCGCGGACTTGTATAACTTCGTCGTTTCCCGTCGCGGGTCAGCGGTGAATGACGCTCAGCGGCTTGACTGTTACTCCCAGTTTCGCGTCGACCTCGAACTTGATTCGCAGCTCGATCCGGAACTGCGCGAGCGGCTGCAACAGAGAGTTGATTCACTGTCGGTCAATCCGTTGGAAGCTACGCCGCAAGAGGAGATGCAAGCAGCAGCCGCTCGCTTCAAGCGCTTGCAGGCAGAGGCCGCGGACGGACGGCTGGCAACCGTAGTGGACAAACACCGACGGGCTGAGCTGGCGTCGGTCGACCGGAGTAACCGGCACTCGGCGCAAGACAGCATCCTGCACGTTCTAAGTATGGGCACGTACACGAATCGCGTTAAAGCAAGTGCCCAAAACGTTGCGGAGGCTGATCATTTGCGTCGTGCGGAAATGCAGCTGCGGTATCTCGATCAGCTTGCGGCCAAGGGTACACAGCCTGAAGTAATTTCAGACTCCGCTCGTATCAGTCAGGCGATTGCCGAATTACAAGAACTCGTGCCGCTGACCGGCTCAACCGAGTTGAAGCAGCACGCGGCCGAGACGCTGGCACACATTAGGGAGCTTTCGCAGGATGGCGCGCTGCGTTCCGATTGCGAGATGGCAATGTTGACAATGCGCGAATCTGATCCAGGGACACGAGATCGGGTGGCGTTAAAACCTTCGGCGATCGAAGTGCCTGCGTTCGCACCCACGGCCGCGCCATCTGCCTTGAAGTGAAATCCTTTCGGAAGTTCTCGATGCTTCTTTGGACGCTTCCGCTCTCGGCGTTCAGCCAATCACCTGCGCTGCCACGGGCGCCGTTTGAGCGCGTGGTGATCTTGAAAATCGATGGGCTGAACGCTGACCTGCTCTATCGCACGATGAGGGAACAGGATGCCGAAACCGGGAAGTCCCGGCTGCCGTGGTTCTCCCATGTGTTCGATCAGGGGGGGACCGTTGTCGAGAATTTCTATGTGCGCGGGATCAGTCTTTCAGCGCCTTCCTGGTCGATCCTCGACACCGGGCAGCATGCTGTCATACGCGGCAACGTAGAGTACGATCGCTACACCGGGCAAGTCTACGATTACCTGAACGTCTTCCCTTTCTATATCGGCTATGCGCGAAAACACGCGGTGGATATGCCGGGGGTGGAGGTGCTGGATCGAGCTGGTATTCCGCTGCTCA
This sequence comes from Terriglobia bacterium, assembly GCA_963737005.1. Classification (GTDB taxonomy): domain Bacteria; phylum Acidobacteriota; class Terriglobia; order Bryobacterales; family Bryobacteraceae; genus Bog-105. The sequence continues at coordinate 50,795 of CAVTRD010000004.1, forward strand.
TTGATCGCTTTCATTACGATCAGACTCTGCAGAGCTTCCAACTTTTTCAGCGGGGGGTGAGTTGGATCACCTTAAAAAACGCGCTGCTCCGCAGCTTCTCCGGCAAGTCTCTTGCCTCGTTGGCGGAGTCGGCTGAACCGATTTCGTTGGGCTCGTCTCTCTCGAAGGAAGTGGAATCGGCGATGGAGCAAGGGATCGGCGGGCCGAATCTTCTGTATCTGGATTTCTTCACCGGAGACGCGGATCACGAGGGGCATGCGACCAGTGATCCGGCGGCTTTGTTTCACGTAATGCGGGAGTTGGATGCGCTGGTGGGGCGAGTCTGGACCGCAATCGAACACGGCCCGCTGGCCCAACAAACAGTGCTGGTAGTGGTTTCAGATCATGGAATGAATAACGTTCCGGGCCTTATCAGCCAGACTTTCAGCCTTCCGGATCTGCTCAACAGCCCGCAGGGTGGCGCACACCATGTGATCACAGATCGCGAACAGCTGAGCGACTACAAGCTAAAAGGTATCAATCCAATGGTGCATCGGGTTGTTACGCCGAGTGCGGGGTCGTTCTACCTTCAGGGACAGGCCGGGGACTATCCGACTGCCTGGCTCGATATCGATGGAAACGAGCGCGCGGCTGTTCACTTGCGCAACAGCGATCTGAACAAACTTCACATCCTGTTGCAGCAGCTAGCGCGAAGTGATTTGAATACGATGGCAAGGCGAGCGGTCGCCGAAAACATCTCTGAGACTCTCGAAAAGCACCGGGCGTCATGGAACGGCAATGCAACTGAGCTAGCGGCTGAGCTGGTGGCGCTTGGACAGGCAATCGCGGCGCGCAAGCAGCTAGTGGCAAGATTGGGCAGCAAAATTACCGACGAGCAGAATGCTTTAGGCGAAGACAAACAGACTCGTCGTTTGCGGCGTGAACTGCAGCAGTGGGAGAACGAAGAAACCGCCTACCGGGCCTACCTTACTCACCTCAACAAGCTGCTAACTTTCGAAGCGGATCGGACAAAAACTCTTCGGGAAAACGTGCGCGATCTCATTCCTGCGATGTCGCTGGGTGAAAAGAATACGGTCGGGGATTTGGAGCACTACATCGTCGGGCTGCAGCCCGCAGGCGTCGTCGTGACGGCAGATGGCAAGCTCGACGAGGGTAAGTCGTTCCGGTACATAGACAACTTCGCTGTGATTGCGGCTCAACGCGCACGGAATAATCCGCAGGCGCAGCTATCGAATAAGCCGATCGATTTCATTGCAATGGCGTTGCCGGAAGATGCCTACGATGCTTCTCTGCCGAAGCCTCAGCACGCCTATTGGTTGTACGGCGACGCGGAAAACCAGCTGGTGATTTTACAAGATGAAGTCGGGCGATTGTCGGTTCGACCTGTGCGAAATTTACACGAGACGACCGGCGGCCGTGTCACATGGCGCGAAGAGCCGTGGCACGATCGTCTACCTCTCCGACTGTTTGAAGATGAGGCATTGGCGCTTGCCCCAAACCAGGATCGGACGGGTTGGTTAAGCAGCTGGCACACCGAACAGGAGTGGTTTGCGGCTACTCACAAATGCCGTTACTCGAATGCGGTCATCGGGATTACCGAAGAGATGTCTCCGGTAGGCCCGCTTGTGCCTGGGCGGCCCGGCATCGGTGCGATCCTGCGGCGTTATGAACAGAGGCGGCGCGAATTGGTGCAGGCCGATTTCCATGTTTTTGCCGCCGATCATTGGAATTTCAATGTGCGTTTCCCCAATCCAGGAGGCAATCACGGAGGGTTCGTGCGGATCTCTACGCACTCGGTCTGGATGATGGCGGGCGCTGGTTTGCCGGTGCAACAGATCGAGCAGCCTTTCGACAGCCTCGCTTTTACATCGACCGTCCTCAGCCTGCTCGGGCGCACTCCTCCGATGCCTGAACGCGTGATCCGTCTCGCGGGGAGGTGAGTTCGAGCGCTTCGGCTATTGTGCTGGTGGGGTCCCGATTCTGAACAGCGCTTTTTCGTCTTCGCAGTAGGCGGCCGCCATCGTTCGCCGACCTGCTTTGGAATCTGCTGGCCTCGAACTTGCTCGTACTTGCGCCATGCCCGCTTCTTTACGTTTCGCTTTCCGGGCGCTAGGCCGCTCGCCTGGATTTTCGGCACTGGCCGTGCTCATCCTCGCGCTCGGCATCGGAACGACGACAGCAATGTTCAGCATCACGCGAACCGTGCTTGTCAAACCGCTTGGTTATCGTGACCCGCAGCAACTCATCACGATCATGTTTCCGCGTGCCGCAGTTTTGGAAACAGCTCTCGACGATTCCGACCAATGGACAGCACTTCGAGCTTTGGCGTGATCACGCGCGGACCCTGGCTGAAATCGCGCTCATGGCCCCAGTGCCCACATCCTGAGCGGCCGTGGTGAGGCCGTACACGTGAACGGAGTGCGGGTTAGTGCCAACTTTTTTCACTTGCTGGGTGTGCAACCGACGTTGGGGAGATCGCTCAGCAAGGGTGAGGATCAGGCGGGACGCGAGCACGTGGCGGTCATCAGCGACCATTTTTGGCGCGACAAGTTGGGCGGGCGGGCGGACGTCCTTGGCGAGAAGATTCGACTGGATGGCCAATCTTTCCAAGTGATTGGCGTTATGCCAGCCGCCTTTCCGTTTCCGCGCGTGCGCCCGCTCTCGGATCTGACGCAATTGCCTGAGCGCACCGACTACTGGGTTCCACTCGCGTTGGACAAGAACGATCTCGAATCACCGCTCGGGAACATGAATTACATCTCGATCGCACGTCTGAAGCTGGGCGTTACTCCGGCTGCAGCGTTCGGCGATCTCATGGCTCTTGAAAAAGTAATCGGTAAACGCTTCCCCGAGCCGATCAAAGTCATACCGGTTGTGCAGCCGTTGCAGCAGGCGATGGCTCGCGACGTGCGTCGTCCTTTGCTGATCCTGATGGGCGCAGTCGGAGCGGTGCTGTTGATCGTCTGCATCAACCTGATGAATTTGATGATGGTGCGCGCGACGGCGCAGCGGCGTGATTGGGCCATTCGGCTCGCAGTCGGCGCCTCACTGCGCGATGTCTTGAGCGGCGTTCTCCTTGAGAGTTTAGTGCTTGCCTTCATCGGCGGCTGCTTGGGCGTGCTGCTGAGCGCATGGCTGCTGCAGCTGGTTCGATGGAGTGCGGCGTCGAATCTTCCGCGGATCGATGAACTTGCACCTGACGGCTGGGCGCTCGCGTTCTCGCTCCTGCTTGCGATGGGAAGCGCGCTCTTGTTCGGGCTGTGGCCGGCGTGGCGCGCTGCTCAAACAGATCCGCAGGAAGCTCTGCAATCGGCAGGCCGCAACTCGAGCGAGGGCCGTAAAGGGCATCGCGCTGGAAAAATCCTGGTGGCGGTGGAAGTAGCGCTGAGCACGATCCTGTTGCTTTCGGCGGCCCTGCTGGTCCGTAGCTTCGCCGCCACGATGCAGGTGAGCCCAGGGGTGCGTGTCGAGCAGACCTTGACGCTGCGTGCCAACTTGCCTCCAGAGAAATATACGAAAGACAGCGATGTGCACTCGTTTTATCAACGCCTGGAGTCGGAAGTAAAATCGTTTGCCGGGCGTGCGTGCTGCGGGCCTGGTCTCGGGGCTACCTTTAACCGGAGAGGATAATAACAATCCGGCGACGGCCGGCGAACGCGCCGCACCACCGCTCGTTCAGTGGCAGATGACAAATTCTCGTTCGGCCAGTAGCGAGTATTTTCCAGCGGCCGACATCCCGCTTATAAAGGGACAGATTTTCGAACGGCGTAATTCCGATCCGACTAATGTGGTGATCAGCGATAATCTGGCCGCGCGTCTCTGGCCCGGAGAGAATGCGGTGGGCAGGCCGCTGCGCATATATGGAGACACCTTGTTCAAAGTAGTGGGAGTGGTTGGTTCCGTGCATGCGGCATCGCTTACCCAAGCGGTGACCATGATGGTTTATTTCCCGGACTGGCAAAGACAGGACCGGGATATGCCACTGGTCGTGCGCACGGATGGCGAGCCGGCGTCCTTAACGAATACGCTCCGCAGAACAGTGCCTCTTCTCGAGGCTGAAGCCGCGATCCCAGAGATTCAGACGATGCGTCAGGTGGTTGCGGATTCGGTCGCGCCCCAGCGTTTTGAAGTCACGCTGCTCGTAGCGTTTGCCGTTGCGGCTCTGACGCTCGCGCTGCTAGGCATCTATGGCGTGCTCGCTTTCGCTACCACCCGGCGCACCTCAGAAATCGGCATCCGTATGGCTTTCGGCGCAAGGCCTGCGCAGATCCTACAAACAACAGTGCAGAACGGCATGATGCCGGTCGTGGTCGGTATCGGGGCGGGGTTGGTGATTTCGGCGGCGTTCGCCCGAGTACTGCAGAGTCAGCTCTTTCAAGTGCGGGCGCTCGATCCGTTGATGTATCTCGGGATCACGCTCCTTCTGCTTACTGCGGCCTGCCTCGCGTGTCTGCTTCCGGCACGGCGGGCTGCGCAGATGAACCCGGTGCACGCGCTACGGAACCAGTAGCGGGCGGGCGTTCTAGCGGGAAAACGCGCCCGATCTCCTCGTAGAGTAGGTAATCCCAACTATTGTAATACCGGATAGCGGATTCGAGGCTCTCGTCCATGCCACGCTTATCGCGGAGAGGTCCGAGATTGACGACCGGGAGATCTTGGACTGCCGACCAGCCATAGTTTTGCCGGAGCCACGCATACGCTTCAGCGGAGCTTTCCTGGTGACCGACGAAGGTAAAAAAGGTGCGCAGGTTATGAACGGCTTGCTCGTAAACGGACCGTGTTAGATGACCAGGCGGGCAAGCGCGTTCGTCCACGCCGCTGAAGCAGCGGACCATAGCGTTATCGAAATCCACGGTTAAGCGCTTTTCGAAGATTTCGGGGAGACTCACGGGCCGGCCATCCCGGAATGTGGTGAGCTCGGGCTGGGTCTGTTGCGAAAACGCGTATTGAGAGAGCACACGGGCGGCTGGGTGACGCACGACTGTGATGTATTCCGAGCTTTGTGGCAGCGCCTCATGCATACCGAACTGATAGTGGCCGATCACGACGCGGTAGGCCCGGCGCTGCTCGATTGGCAGGGCGCGCAAATCGGAGACAAGAAAGCCGGGCGGACTCGGATAGAGATAGGCGATTTCAGATTGCAGGTAGTTGGCGGCAATCGCTTCGCGAAACGCCGTACCGGCGGTTTTCGGGATGTGCATGAAAAGCACGGTAGGTCTGGGGGGACGTGGTTTTACCGCAGAAACTCGCAACAGCGCGGGAGCGTCCGTCACCGGTTGCCCATTGGGCAGGCGCACGTCGATCCACGCTTCACGTTGCGCTTCGGGTTCGGCTCCACTCGCGTTCGGAAGATAAGGGCTCAGATCGATGTGGAAGCCATGGCGTCCGGAGCAGTTCATGGCTGCAGCGACATCGGAACGATAATGTACGGCTGCGACTGCTGCCACGGGATGTCGATCGAGCGAGATCGTGACGATCACAGGCTCGGCCGGATGATCGGCATCGAAAGCCCACCCATAGAGCTCGCCATCGACTACGCCATCGAGGCTGCCATGCATTCCGAGCTCCGGCTTCAGTTCGCTCCTGATGCGGGCGGAAAGACGCCGTTCGAGAATATGAGTGCCCGCAGCGAGGGCTACGAAGGCTGCCCAGACACGCCCGGTAAGCGAATTGAAGCTCAAGCCAAAGATGGGGGGCAGGTAGAAGAAATCGAGCGTCAGAGCGGCCGCTGCTGCGGTTAATAGACCCGCAACGAGGCCAAAGATGCCCGTGCAGACAACGACCGCCAGGCCGAAGATCAGGGTAGCCACCGAGCCGAAGAGCCATTGGGAAACAGCAGTTCCGACCAAGGCCAAGAGGAGCGTTCCGGCAGCAAAGAGGAAGCGCGTGCGGCCGCGGCGCGCCGAAGCGAGTTCGTTCAAAAAAAGACTGAGCCGAGTGATGTCTATTCCGCGATCCATGTCATCAGTCCGTAAGCCACTTGAAAGGCCTTCGGAAAGCTGATCTCGCGCGGCATCGCGGTCAGCACACAAAAAGAAGTGATCCCGACTTGGGCTACCCGTTCACTTGAAAACCGGTCAGATTACATTTTAAGCTACCGCAACATCGAAGATGCCCGTTTCAACGGTGGTCCCATGCTTCATCTGCACGAGGATGCGGTACCGTCCCGGCTTAGGAAAACCGTAAGGAAAAGTGACCTCGTTGGGCAGCGCCATGGAAGAGCCTTCGCCGTTTTTATCCATCTCCGGCATATGCATTCCCTCCATTTCGGGCACGGACCCTTTCGATGCCGCCGGTGCATTCTGTTCTTCGGCGAGCATCAGCGCTGCCATGGAGACCGAACCAGCGGGATGAATATGCGCGAAGACGCTGCCATCCGTTTTCACGATCGCGGCATGTCCGGGCATGCCCATGTAGAGCGCCATATCGCCCGGCGGCGTGCCATCTGGTTTGTCCAGACGAATATGCAGATGCACTGGCTGCCGCGCCCGGAGCTCGCCAGGCTTTTGTACCCAAGTCATGCGATAGCGATCAGGAAGCACGAACGTGCTCGTGTTCTCGGGTGAACTCTGCCAAGCCAGACCGCTCCCGCTCGCTTCATCGATCCCGAGTGGTCTTCCGATTACCGGCTGCCCGAGTTGGATGGTGCTGACCAGCGTCTCGGGAAAGCCATTGGCATGGACGACGTCGGCGTACAAACCATATGCGCCGGCCGGCATCGACGGGAGCTTCATTTGAAAGATGCCGGGGCTGACCGGCTCAGGATGAAGATGATAGACCACATCGAGGCCGGGCTGCCGGATGACATAGAGGTGCATGAGGTGGTTGTGATCGGGAATGAAGTCGTCCACCGAACGGGTGAAGAGCGAGTGCCAGCCGGGTTCGCTCAGCCAGCCCGGGTCGGATAGCCGCAGCGAGAGCGTTTGGTCAGGCGAGAGCGAGGCGGTCATCTTGAGCGGCTTATACACCTCTTCACCGTATGAGAGCGCTTCGCTGTTCCACCAGTGATTGCCGCCCCAGAGTGCGGCCACGAGCAGGAGAGCAGCGACGCCCATGGCGATACGCCCGGCACGAACGCGCTGCGGGCTGGGCGCCACTCCGGGGTCGAGGCGCGCTTCCCGCACCGACGCACCCGCCATGGCAACGACACCGGCTACGAGAAACAAACCGAGAACGAGCAGCACAGCTCCCAGGCCGAACTGCATGCGCTTGGTGGCTACAGCGGCGGCCGGAACCGGGACTGAGAGGATGCCCGGGCCGCGCGCTCCCTCGACGGATATGCGGACCTGCCAGGAGCCAGGGGCCATCATCCAAAGCGATCCGCTGAACAATTGCTTGTCCGAGCTCGACACGGTGAGCTGATCGGCGACGGGGGCAAATTTGGCGCCGGGGCCCGACATCGGCAGAGGCACGGCACGTATTCTTGTGATGCCCTCAGTGGCCGAACGGACTTCCAGTTCGGCTACGCCCGGGATGACGAGCGGGGTGCGTACTGTGACGAACATCTGATACGGTCCCGCTTTGCCATCCAGATAAATATCAGGACTGCCGATGTGCGCGCCGGCAGGCGTAGTAAACAGCAGCAATGCAGCCAACGGTGCGCAAAACCGAAGGGCGTTAGCGCTTGATGTCATGCAGCCACTCCCCTCGCGAGAAGCCCCAGCGGAAAGAGAGCGTGCCGAAGACTAGCGCGAGCAGCATTCCGCACCAGAAATGGGCGACGCTTTCGCGGTTCCAGAAAAGGTAATGAGCACTGAACGTAGTTGGCGGAAGGCCGTACCAGAAATAATGCGCCCCGAATACGGGGTTGCGGGCTGCCGGGCGCATCAGGAAACTCGCGAACGGCCATTCGACCGCGACCAGAAAGGTTAAAAACACGAGGGCGCTGGCGGCAGCGAGCAGCCAGGGATTCCAGGTCCGCGAGCGCGGGCGCTGCCATACAAGGTCGAGTGCGAGCGCCGGTACGATCAGCAGAATCGGAAAAGCCTCGGGAACGAAATGCGTCACGTGCTGATAAACGGGGCCGAGCTTCGGCTCCGCTGAAAAGAGCGGCAGTATCCAGAGCAAGCCAAGATTGAACAGGGTATAGAAGCCCGCGACAAGCGTGGCGGCGAACGGCAGGCCGGTTGCCCGAGCCGCCACCGTGAGCATGATCGGGACAAAGGTCGCGACAATCACATACGGCCGCGAACTATGCAGGAAGACGCGATCTAAATACTCCATCAGCATGGTCATCACCATGACGAGCACAATGCCGCAGCTATACACGAGCAGATATTTCGATCGCGTCCGCACGACTCCCGCGGTGCGATTCATATGACCAGCCACTAGCGCCATGGTTCCCAGCAGCACGCCATACACCCCGAGGAAGAGCAGAATGTGCGGCGGGCTGATGATCTGTACGTCGAGTCCGTAGGCGTCATGCCACCAGTTATCAAAGGGCGCCGAAACCAGCATGGTGATCCCGCCCCAGGAAGCGATGAAGGCTCCGAGGGGCGCGCGAAATCCCCAGATATGTACAGAAGCGTTCCGCAGAGGCGAGGACTTCGAGAAGGTGGTCGAGAAGATGATGTATCCGAAAGCCAAGCCGGCGAGCACGCCGCACAAGTAAATGGCCATGTGGGCCGGCGTCCAGAAGGTATCTCGGCCGATGGACATGTGCCAGGAGATGTCCCAATTTGCACCAATTGCGACCGACGTGATGGCGAGCGCGGCGCACCAGATATACCAGGGAATGCCTTCGGCCGGTGCTCGATAGGCGGGTAAGGTACTCAAGGGAAAACCTCCTGGTTAGGGTACGTTCCTATTATGCTGTGAAAGCCCGGCGGGCTAGGTTCACGTGCTGGTGAAGGCAAGCAAAAGCAAACAAAGGTAAACGACAGATGGCGCTTTCTATTTATGCCATGACAGGGTAAGATAGCACCAACCCGGAAGACCGGGATTTCTTTTCACGCTGAAATGAAGACGACATCCCTGTCCCATGTCTAAAGTAAGTCCGCCGCGCTTACACGCCGAGGAGCGTCGCCGCGAGATCTTGAGCATACTCGGCCAGAACGGACGGATCACGGTTGAGGAACTAGTCAGGCGTTTCAGCGTATCGGCTGTAACAGCGCGCGGCGATCTGGATGCGTTATCGGAAAGCGGTGCTCTGGTGCGGTCGCATGGGGGCGCGATTAAGCCGCTGGACGCATCGCCGGAACATCCGCTGCGGGTGCGCGAAGGCATTCACCATGAAGAGAAAATCCGTATTGCGCAAGCCGCTGCGCAGCTAATCCGGCCGCTGCAGACGATTATTCTTTGCACCGGATCCACCTCGGCCGAACTTGCAGGGCAATTGCGCCGGGCGTGTCCGCCGAACATAACGGTTATTACATACGCGCTCAATATCGCCTCACGGCTGGTCGAGCTGCCGCACCTCTCGATGCTGATGCTGGGTGGTTTTCTGCGCAGCCCTTCGACTGCTTTCGTCGGTCCGCACGCCGAACATATGATGCAGTCACTCCACGCCGATCACTGCTTCATGAGTGTAGTGGGTCTAGATGCTGATTTCGGTCTCACCACGCTTGACATTATGGAAGCGCAATTGAACCAACGCATGATCGCCTCCGCGACGCAAGTCACCGTGCTGGCAGATTCCAGTAAGTTCGGGCATCGCAGTCTCTCGCTGATCGCCGATTTGGGCTCTATCCACCGGGTGATCACCGATATGGCGGCACCGGTGGACCAAGTCGAAAAACTGCGCGCCCGCGGCGTTCAAGTCGTTCTCGTGTAAACACAAACAGCTTGCTTATGAGAAAGCATAGTGACGATTCCAATTTGTGAATCGTTCTGTTTGCTTTCTTTTTAGCTTGTTTTCTGTTGACACCCCCTCTGGCTTACCTTTACAATTCCGTCAAAGGTCTCCTGGTAATCCATGAGTAAAAAACTTCACCTCAATAGTTCTGTTCTGCGGGTATTGGCGAGCTTAATCTTGCCCGCCGTTCTGCTTGTGCCGCACACATTGCGAGCGCAGGAAGTCACTGCGGCCATCAACGGTGTCATCACCGACCCGTCGGGCGCGTCTGTCACGGGCGCAAAAGTCACGGCCAAAGATCTCGACCGCGGAGCCGCCTTTCCTACCGTTTCCGACAGCAGCGGCTTCTATAATTTGCCGAGACTGCCCGTTGGCCGCTACGAAGTGAGAGTCGAAAACCCCGGCTTCCAATCGGCGGTAAAGCCGGAAGTTGTTCTACAACTCAACCAGAACGCAAAGCTCGATTTCGCGCTGCAAGTGGGAAATGTGAACCAGACGGTCGAAGTGACCACTGCGGAGCCGATTCTGGAAACGCAGTCAACACAGCTTGGAACTGTGCTCGATTCGAAGACGAATGCGCAGCTTCCGTTAGCCACTCGCAACTATGTGCAGCTAACGCTGCTCGCGCCGGGCGCAGTTACAACCGATCCTTCTTCATTTACTGGAGCGCAGTCCAGCTTCAATGGCGGGCGCCCGCTTGTCAACGGCAATCGCGAGCAGACCAACAATTTCCTGCTCGACGGCATGGACAACAACCAGATTTCAGAGAACGCGGTGGGTTATACGCCGAGCGTCGACGCCATTCAAGAGTTCAATATGATCACTCAGAATGCATCGTCTGAGTTTGGCAACTTCATGGGCGGCATCATTAGCGTCAGCATCAAAGGCGGCTCGAATGCTTTCCATGGGGATGTTTTCGAATTCTTCCGGAACGATAAGTTAAACGCGAATAACTGGGCTAACAACTTCAATGGACTGGCCCGACCGAAGCTGCGGTGGAATGAGTTTGGCGGCTCCTTGGGCGGTCGAATTATCAAAGATAAGCTGTTCTTCTTCGCCGACTATCAGGGTTCGCGCTTCGATCAGCCGGCCACGAGCAGCGGCTTCTCGGTATTAACGACGGCCGAACGCGCGGGCGATTTCTCGCAGCTGTTATCACTGCCGACCCCGGTTCAGCTTTACAATCCTTTTAATAAGCAGCCCATTCACAACAACAACTTAGCTGCTGCTGGATTACTGAGCCCGCAGGCGGTCGCGATTGTCAACTCGTCTCTCTATCCGCAGCCGATCAACGGCAATCTGACCAACAACGCGTTCAACACGACTCACAGCTATACCAATCAAGATCAAGGCGACGCGCGGTTGGATTGGAACGCCTCCGAGAAGGATCATCTTTTCGCGCGGTATTCACAGTCTCACATCGAGAATCCGACGACCAATAGCATTCCGCTGCTGTACAACTCGACGAATGTCTATCCGCTCTATAACGGCGTCATCGATTACACGCGTTCCTTCAGTCCAACCTTTGTGAATGAGCTTCGGGCGGGTGTGAATTATAGCCCGATCATCACGGGTACGCTCTCGGGTTCGGGCATCACAGCAGCCAGTGTGGGCATCCAAGGTGTTCCGAGCGACATTCTTCCGGGTCTCGGCTTTACCGGCGGTTACGCGTCGGGCTTCGGAAATTCCTATGTTCTGCAGTCATTCGCAGACACGGTGATTCAGGCAGAAGATACGGCCATTGTGACGCGCGGTAATCATACGATGCGTGTAGGTTTTCAGGCATTCCGCAATCGGATCAACACGTACTACTCGGGGAACGCAGGTATTGCAGGACAGTTCGGATTCAACGGCCAATACACGCAGTCGCCGCTCGCGGGTTCGGTCGCGTCGCCGGAAGCAGACTTCATGGTCGGTCTACCTGATAATGTTCAGCACGGTATCACGGAGGGTGACTGGGGTCAGCGCTCAACCACTTATGGTGCGTTCTTTCAGGATGACTGGCGGGTCACGCCTAACTTGACTCTGAATCTCGGCTTGCGCTGGGAGTTGCACACGCCTTGGGTCGAAGTGCATAACCGCCAGGCCAACTTCAACGAGATTACCGGTGCACTCGAACTCCCTGGTCAGAACGGAAACAACGATGCGCTTTACAACCAGTACAACGGCATCACCAATTTCCAACCGCGCATCGGGTTCGCCTACAGCATCTCGCACAACACGGTATTCCGGGGCGCATACACGCTTTCGAACTTCCTCGAAGGAACCGGCACAAACTTGCGGCTGACTCTGAACCCGCCTTTCGGTTCGGAGCACAACGTGAACTACACCCCAGGTAACCCTTCCTCGACCTTGGCGCAGGGCTACACGATTTTCGGCGCGGATAATCCGAGTAACATCAACTACAGCGGAACCTCCATCCGGCTTTGGAGCCCGAATTTCCGCCCAGCCGTATCGAATCAGTGGAACTTCTCCATACAGCACCAGTTCGGGAATTCGCTCACTGCGCAGGTAGCGTATGTCGGTCAGAGCAACGATCACCTGGTCGTTCCGATCTGGGCGTCGCAGCTGCAGAAACTGCCTGACGGGACGAACGTTCCCGGCTATCTTAGCGGTGATCCTGCTTTGCTCCGTGCTATCGGCAACGCCAAGCTCACCGATACCAACGGAGTTCAGAATTATAACGCGCTGCAGGTCTCCGTGCAAAAGAGGCTGAGCAGCGGACTTACTTTCCAGGCGAACTACACGTGGTCTAAGTGCATGTCGGATGCAGTTGGTTACTACGGCGGCTATGGCCAAGCGGTCGGTAACTGGTATTACTGGGAAGACACGTACAATTCACGGCGAAACTACGGCCCCTGTTATTACGATGTGACTCATGCTCTAAACGGTTTTGTGACATACGATATTCCGTTTGGACGAGGCCGCAAGTTCGGCAGCAACATGAACAAGCTCGTCGATGCCGTTGCCGGAGGCTGGTCGATCAACGCCATCGTTAACTGGCGCGGAGGGTTCCCCTTCACGATTGATTCGAGCAAGGACAATAGCGGCACGAACAATCCGAACCAGTTAGCAGATTGCATAGGAACGCAGCACGTTTTCGGAACACAAAACGTGAGCTCCGGTTCAGGAACCGCTAACGGCTACCAGTGGTTCGATCCAACGGCCTACGCCAACGAAGCGGTTAATCAGTTTGGAACGTGCGGCGTCGGTACTATCCGAGGTCCCGGTTTGCATACTGCCGATCTCAGCCTGACGAAGCTGTTCAGCGTGACGGAGCATTCGAATCTCGAGTTCCGAGCCGAGGCGATCAACTTCACCAACACGCCCATCTTGAACGCGCCGAACACGACAATTGGTTCTACTCTGGGCCAGATTACGTCCGCGCAAGGCGATCGCAACATACAATTTGCTCTGAAGTATAACTTCTAAGCAAATTTAGAAAGACAGGACGGCCGGCATTCCTTGGGAACTGCCGGCCGTTTACTTTTTGGCCTGCTCTGCTGCTTGCGCGCTTAGCAACTTGAAAGCATTCAGAGCGCCGGCTGGAGTCTCTTCGTGCTTGAAGATGGCGTAAGTTGGATATCCATTATCACGGTATTGAGTAACTCGGTAATTAATGCTTTCTAACTCGGACTCGCTGTATTCCGGCTTGCGAAGACGCAAATAGACAAAGTCGGCCGTCAAGACATGCGGTGTTTCCAGGTTCTCGTTTTCAGCGATGCAGAGACCGACGTTTGCGTTCCGCAAGGCTTCGTACACACTCTCGTCGAACCAGGTTGCATTGCGAAATTCGAAGACGGCACGAACTGCGCGGGGCAGGCTGCCGGCGAAACGCGCTAACCGTTCCACGTCTACCTTGAAGGAAGGCGCGAGTTGGAAGAGCACCGGGCCCAAGCGTCCGGCCGCCCGCAGCGGTTCGAGCGATTGCAGGAATACCTGGGTGAACTCTTCCGCGTCCTGGAGCTTTAAGGAGTGCGTGATCTTCATATGCGCCTTCGGCAGGAACAGAAAGCCGTCAGGCGTATCCCCGATCCACTTTTCGAAGGTAGCAGCGGAGGCGATCCGGCGGTACGTGTAATTTACTTCGACCGCATTTAGCTGCGAAGCGTAGTACTTGAGAAACTTCGCGCTGGACAGCTCGGGTGGATAGAAACCGGGTTTCCAGCTAGGATAAGCGAACCCGGAGGTTCCGACATACAAGGGGGCATCGGGCACGTATTAGAGACCTGCAAACCAATCGTACCCCTCCTCCGCCCAATAATCGCCAGGCTTGTCGCTTGTGTACTGAATTGAGCCGATACGCTTGATGTTCTTGATCCCGTATTTCACCGGAATCACCAGCCGAAGGGGCGCTCCATGGTCTTCAGTCAAGGGTTTTCCGTTGTGCTCGAAGGCCAAAAGCGTTTGCGGGTGCAAGGCGCTCTTCATGTCGAGCCCCACGTAATACTCTTCGTCCGGGGTCGTCATGTAGACGTAGGGCGTGAGCTTCTGCCCGGGTGGGAAGAATTTGCGGGTGAAATCCGCAAAGCGAACGCCGCCCCAGGAGGTCACCACGTTCCAGCCCTCGATACAGCAAAAACGGGTGGTCATCTCGACTTTCGGCAAGGCTGTTATGTCTGACATTCGCAGGTGAAGAAGTGAATCGTCTTCAAGCGATACGCTTAAGCGCCAGCTGGCCGGATCGAAGTCAGAACCGAGACCGTAGTCGCCATTCGGCTTCAGATAAGTGACCTGATCAGCGGAAAAAGTGGGCATGAGATGCCCATCGCTCAGGTACGCGTGCGCGAGCTTCTCGTTGAAGTTAAGGGTGCCGCGCTGCGGCCAGGGCACTTCGTCTACGGCCCCGGCTTTCGTCAGCCACTCATAAGCACCGAAGCCGCCGAGCGCGGCCACAGCACCAATGAGGAAACCGCGGCGAGTGCGCCGCCCGAGTTCCCGCTTCAGCTCATCCGGCGGCAGGACAATTTCCTGATGGCGCTTATCGTTTCTCATCAGCCAACTCGTAACCAATCACCATGCTGCGAAAGTTATTCCAGCCGGCCAGCACCACTTGCCCGACATGCACGACGAAAAACAGGACGTAACCAACCGTCAGGATGAAATGAATCAGCCGCGCCATAGTGTAGCCGCCGCACAGAGCAGTGAGCCAGTAAAGTTGGGCGGGTTTGTAGATTGCGAGGCCGGTTATAATCGAGCCCGCGCCCATGACGATGATCGCCGAGTATGAGATCTGCTGGGCCGCGTTGTACTTCTCCTGTGCGGGTAGTTCACGGCCGAAATGAAGGTCGTGCAGCACCACATCCCAGGCATCCCGAAAGGCTGACAGGGATTGCGGAACCAGGTAGCGCCATTCCCCGGAAACCAAGGTGTAGACGACATAAGCTACCCCGTTTATCAGAAACAGCCACATCAAGGTGAAATGAAGAGCCATCCCCTCCGCCAGGCGCTGGTTAATGTTCAGAGCCTTGTAGAACCATTTAGGGAAGAATGGTACCGGGCCGATGTGATACGGCGCGTAGGCCCAATAGATGAGCAATCCGCTCCATATCATCAGTGCGAGCAGCGGGAAATTGATCCAGTGAAACCACCGGATGGCAAGCAGGTGTTTCAGCTTGAGCGTGGTCATTCACGATTACCTTCGTTCGGAACCGCTCCTTAGTTACGCAAATTATGGAAAACGTAGGAATGGCTCTGGTACAAATGATAGCTTGATTTAGCCATGCCTGACTCAGATATAGCCTTCTCCGCGGCTCCGCTCACTTTCCTTTGCCTGGCCAGCTATGAAAAGGGCCACGCCGCTTTGGAGGAACTGAAGAGGCAAGGTTGCCGGGTATTTCTTCTGACCTCCCATAGTCTGAAGGACAAAGCGAACTGGCCCGTTGAAAGTCTCGAGGACATCTTCTATATACCGGATCGAGACCACGAGTGGGATCTCCAGAACATGCTCAAAGGGGTCAGTCATCTCGCGCGAACGGCGCAGATCGATCGCATCATGGCGCTCGACGATTTCGATGTCGAGAAGGGGGCATTTCTACGGGAACACTTGCGGCTGCCTGGACTTGGCGAGACAGCGACCCGCTATTTTCGCGACAAACTCGCCATGCGAATGCGGGCGGCCGAGGCGGGCGTCAAAGTTCCCGTTTTCTCGGCGACCTTCAATTATCAGCAAATCGACTCGTTTCTGAGCAAGACGCCAGCCCCTTGGGTACTCAAACCCAGGCTGATGGCAGGTGCGCTCGGAATTACGAAGTTTAATTGGGCACAGGACGTGTGGGACCGGATCCACAGCCTCGGCGATGAACAGTCGTTCTTCGTACTAGAACGATTCGTGCCAGGGGACATTTTCCACGTCGACTCTATTTGGTTTAGAGGCGAGATGGTCTTTGCGATTGCCAGCGCCTATGGGACGCCTCCACTTCAGCTCACGACCGAAGGTGGTGTGTTTACAACGCGGATCATCGAACGGGGCAGTGAAGCCGAAAAGGCGTTACGCTCGGCCAACGAGACGATCTTACGCGCGTTTGGACTGACTGACGGTGTGTCCCACACAGAGTTTATCCGCGCACACGAAGATGGGGCCTATTACTTTCTTGAAACTTCGGCTCGCGTGGGCGGCGCCCATATCTCCGATCTGATTGAACAGGCGACCGGGCTGAACCTTTGGGCTGAGTGGGCCAAGGTGGAAGTAGCATCTGCCAGAAACGTTCAGTATAATCTTCAAACAGAGCAAAGTAACTATGCCGGGCTTTTAGTTTCTCTGGCCCGGCAGGAATGGCCGGACACTTCGAGTTTTACCGAATCCGAATTGGTGTGGAGGCTGCACAAACAGCATCACGTCGGATTTATCGTGAAATCGAGTGACCGGGCGCGCGTCGAACATCTGCTATCTTCCTACGCGGAACGTGTGGGAAGAGAGTATCAGGCATCGGCGCCTCCCCGGGATCGAGTTAGCGAGTAATTCTGAAGTAAGCCGGGGCACTAACTCCAGTGTTTGTAGATGTTAGTCTAAGGACGGAAATGCGAGCTTCGACGCTAACAGGTTTTACAGCGGGTGCCGTTATGGGTGGCCTTTCCGCGGCGGCTGCTTACGGCAGCGTTTCCAAGTCATCTCAACTATTTGGACCCACGGTGTATCGGGGTCCGGGGCGTGAGCGCACGGTTGCTCTTACCTTTGATGACGGTCCCAGCGAGGGAACGCTTCCGCTGCTTGAATACTTACATAAGGAGAAGGTGTTTGCTACTTTCTTCCAATGCGGGCAGAATGTCAGGCGGTTGCCGGGTGTCGCCGGTCAGGTTGCGGCGGCTGGTCATCAGCTGGGAAACCATACGTACTCGCATCCGAAATTGTTATTTAAATCCCGGCAGTTTATCGAGCGGGAGTTTACTGAGGCGCAGAAAGTGATCACTTTCGAAACCGGTCTGGCGCCTATGATTCTGCGACCGCCGTATGGGGTTCGGTGGGCCGGCATGCGGGCTGTTCAGGAAAAGCTTTCTCTGCTGAATGTTCTTTGGACCGTAATCGGCAATGACTGGCGCTGGCCGGCCGAGCGAATCAAACGCCACGTACTTCAAGGGGTCGCTCCAGGCGGTATCATCTGTTTACACGATGGGCGTGCGGTGGAGTCCAAACCGGACATCTCAGAGACGCTGAGAGCCGTGCGGAACATCATTCCCGTGCTGAAAGACCAAGGGTACGAATTTCTGATTGTGAGCGACTTACTGCATGGCTGAAAGCGCGCCTGCACGGTGCGCGGTCAGGGCTCAATCTCAATCTCAGCCAGCGTTTGCGCCGGGAGATTGATCGGCTGCTCAATCGGATATCTCTCAGTGGGCGCCATTTCTGATTCTCCCTGCAGCTTCTGAGTCTGAGTGAAGGTCGGCAAGGCCGGCGAGCCCATTGCTTTCCACGCCTCGAGCACCGACCCGTGTCCAGGGCCAACAGATCTGACCCGGTAACTCTTCGCTTTTAGGCCCTTGATGTTCAGGCGGAAAGATTTCGGCGCTGGAGATTCCTGCGGCTCTGCGTAGTTCCAGATCGCAATCGCAAAGCTGCCATCGGCTCGCTTTGTGACGAGCGAGTTTTCGGAGTCGGTCACGATGCGCTGCTCGCCTAACTGATGCAGCAGATCGAACGCTCGCAAAGCTGCCTTCGGTAAATGCTGCTCGGCGATCAATCCATAGCCTCCATAGAACGGAGTCTTGACCACGCCTTGCTCTTCGAACACGTCGGAGAAACTCCAATAAGACATCATGGTCTGCAGCCCATCGCACTCGCGGATATTGTTCGCGAGCCAAGGACCCATGAAGGCACTATCGGTGACTTCCGGCTGATTCATGTAGGTGGCGTTGTATTCGGACCAGATGATCGGAGTCTCGGGTGCGCCGGAGGCTTTTACCTGGTCATACACTTTCTTGGCGGAAGCCGCAACCATGTCGCGCCTCTTAATCGACAGATCCCGCCCAAAAACATCTTTCGAAGTGTCGTTACCGTAAACGTGGGTCGAGACAAAATCAAAGGGCACATTGTTCTTGAGGCAGTGCGCGATGAAGGCATCGACCCAGGCTGCTTGCGCGGTGGCCGGACCGCCGATGCGAATAGCCCCGTCGACACCCTTCACTGCCTTCGCGGTCACATCGTACAAGGCGAAATACGTCTCTTGCTTCGGCTCTCCGTTCCAGAAATCGATGTTGGGTTCGTTCCAGACTTCGAAATACCACTGTTCGACTTCGGTCTCTCCGTAGCGATCAATCAAGTGCTTGGTAAAGGCTGTGACCAGTGCCGCCCACTTTTCGGGATTTTTCGGTGGCGAAGGCAGAGGCTTGTACCAAAACGGATGCGGTGTCAGGTTCGCAGCCAGCTTTCGCGGCATAAAGCTCAGCTCGATAAACGGTTTGATGTGGTTCTCGAGCAATCCGTCATAAATCTGGTCTACGTAGGAGAAGTTGTAGACGGGCCGGCCTTGCGCATCCTCGTCATAAACCCCGTTCTCGTCATCGAGGATCGCGTGAAAGCGCATGTATTTGAATCCGGTTTGCGCCTTAACCGTTCGCATGTCTTCCCGATAACTTTCGCGCAAGCTGAGGTTTGCCCGGCCGGAGCCGAACATCTGCTCCCAAAAGTGAGGGAATGGGCGCGTCGCGGCATTGGCATCGACCGTTATGGTTTCCTGCGCGTTTCCTGTTGCAGCGAAGCTAAGCGCGATGAGGGCGGGCACCAGCCAGATTCGAGTCACGTCCTGTTAGAAGCCCTGGGCCGAAGGAGGTTGCAATTTTGCAGAAGCGGTGGGTCGCCATGCGCCGGTGATCGGTCACTTTCTATATACTGGAGCCATGAAGTGCGTGCTGACGGCGGTATTGGCTGTGACGATTTTTGCTCTAGCCCTGCCTGCACAGCAGCCTTCCGATGCTAGTACCACTAAGCCGCGTAGCGCCGCCACTCTCGGAAACGAGAAGCAGCCGAAGAAAGATAAGAATCCCACCTCGCGCACTGTCACGGGCCAGGTGACAGATGAGACCGGCCAGGTGCTCGAAGGCGCCATGGTCACTCTGACTGACAAAAAGACCAATGAGCGCACGAGTTTCTTTACCAAGAAAGACGGACGCTATCGGTTCGAAGAGCTCAGCTTCAACAACGATTATGAGGTGCAGGCGCGCTACAAGAATTTCGCGAGCGAACCGCGTAAGCTCAGCCAGTTCGATGCGGCGCCGCGGCCGGTGCGAATTCTCGAGATTAAGACAAATCTCACGCAGCCGGAAACTGCTTCGAAGAACTAGCTGGCCTGAGCGGATGCGGCGCTCGACAGCCCGCTTTCGGGCAGCCGCGGCAACTTGCGGCCGCTTCGAAGTAGTATGCTGAGTGCATAAACTGTCTGTATGAATACCGCCATACGTGTACTCGTTGCCAAACCAGGCCTCGACGGACACGACCGCGGCGCCAAGGTCATTGCCCGTGCCTTACGCGACGCCGGTATGGAGGTCATTTACACCGGTCTTCGGCAAACACCGGAGATGATCGTGAATGCAGCTCTCGAAGAAGATGTCCAGGTGATCGGACTTTCGATCCTGTCCGGTGCGCACAATGCTATTGTGCCGCGCGTGATGGAGTTGCTTCGAGAGAAGGAAATGGGCGACGTGATCGTCATCGTTGGGGGCATTGTTCCCGATGAGGATGCCATTAAGCTCAAGAAGCTTGGTGTTGCCCAGGTCTTTCAACCCGGCGCTTCGCTCGAGAAGATTACTCAATTCATTCGCGATTCAGTTAAGCAGATTGCCTGAGCGAAGCTCGGCAACAGTAAGGGTCCGGACTCGCCCAGTCGTTATGAACTGTGCAGCGGACGGAAAAGGAAATAGATGCAAGACAGACTGAATATCGCGGCTTTCGTGGATTACGACAATATAGAGATTGGCGTAAAGTCGACACTGCGGCGCGAATTCGATGTGTCGCTACCGCTTGGTGCGTTGAAAGAGCGCGGCGACATCGTTGCGAAATTCGCTTACGCGAATTGGGGGCGTCAGGAAGGCGCGACCCGGCAGATGGCTGAAAATGCGGTCCAGATGGTGCAGCGCATTCCATCGCCGCGTGGCGACAAGAACGGCGCGGATATCAACCTGGCGCTCGATGCGCTCGAGATGGCGTTCACTCATGCCCACGTAAACGCGTTCGCCATTATTAGCGGCGACAGCGATTTTATCCCGCTCGTGAACAAGTTGAAGGAATACGGCAAAACGGTATTCGTGGTAGGCGGGAAAGCCTTCACGAGCACAATCCTTCAGCAGAACTGCCACGAGTTCGTGAGCTACGAATCGTTGTTGGAAGATGGTGACCGGATCGTGGCACAACCAATGCCGGACCGTCGCGATCGCCAGGATCGGCCAGAACGCCAGGACCGGGACCGCGAGCGCAAAGACAAGCGCGACCGGGGTCCGCGGCCGGCTCCTCTCGAATTGAGCCAGGCTTTGCCTCTGGTGGAACGCGCGCTTCAGGTGCTGGAGAGGCGGGCGGTTCAACCGCAGCTGGGATTGCTGAAGAGTACTATGCTGCAGCTCGACCCCGCGTTCAGCGAACGCGCTTACGGTGCAGGCAGCTTCTCGGATTTCGTCGACAAGCTAAAGAAGGCAGACTTCATCAACGTCAGCGGTTCAGGTGGACGCTATGTCATCGAACGTCGCGGTGGAGGCGGCCCGGAGAAAGTTGCACCGCGCCCCGAAGAGGCGCTGCCGGCACTGCGCGATGTGCTCGAAACTCATCGCATGGAGCTGGAGGAAGGTGCTACGGCGGAAGAGCTCGAGCAATGGATGCAGGCCGAAAACCCTGATTTCCAACTTTCGAAGTTCGGCTTCCAGCAATTCTCAGAGTTTCTGAACTATGCGCAGGATAAGACGGTTGTCCGGACGGAGCCGGATGAAGAGCGGGGCTTGATGGTGCAGCTCGGCGCTGAATTTTATCCGCCGGCGCTTCCGCCGCAGGCAGCCGAGCCGATTCTCGAAGAGGAAGAAGATGAGCCGCAGCCCATAGTAGAAGGCCAGCCAACAATCTTCGAGCCGAACCCACCGCCGCCCAAGCCGCGCAAAACGCCGGTGCGCAAGCGCGCTCCCGCCGGAACCGCAGTGCGGCGTCCGCGCAAACGCAAGCCTGAGTAAATCAAAGCCGCAACGGGATTGTAAAGTCACTCTGACCGGTCCGGGGCATCTATAAGAGGTGCCCAAAAGGACCAATCTCCCGATCGAAGATTACGGCTGCATCGGCGACCTACACACGGTTGCTCTGATCAGCACGGTGGGTGATATCGACTTCCTATGTCTGCCTGACTTCGATTCTCCAACGGTGTTCGCTGCCTTGCTCGATGCTGAGAAGGGCGGGTATTTCAGCATCACTCCTCAGATGGAGCGGAGCCGTCGAAAGCAGATGTACCTGCCCGAGACCAACATTCTGACCACGCGCTATCTTTCCGAGAACGCCGTTGCTGAACTGGTCGATTACATGCCCGTCGATGCGGTTCAGGATTTTCATCGAGTGATTCGGACCGTCCGCGCCATCAAAGGCCAAATCGAGTTTAAGCTTGAATGCCGGCCACGTTTCGACTACGCGCGGACGCCGCACACTGCGAAACAGATTGATGAGCGCGCGATCGAATTTACGCCGCAATCTGGCAATTGTCCGCCGACCCGCTTGATCGGCAGCCTACCCGTGAGTATTGAGGCGGAGGACGGCATGGCAACGTTCTCGCTAGAAGCCGGCCAGGAGGCTTCCTTCATTTTCGAATGCGGCGCATGCGAGGATCCATCGTCAGCGGCCGACAAAGAGAGTATCGAGAAAGCGTTCGCCGAAACGACCGCTTACTGGCGCGGTTGGACAGCTAAGTCCACCTACAAGGGCCGCTGGCGGGAAACTGTGACGCGCTCAGCTCTGATGCTGAAGCTCCTCACCAGCCGCAAGCACGGCTCGATTATAGCTGCGCCTACCTTTGGGCTGCCAGAGGATTTGGGCGGAGGCCGTAATTGGGATTATCGTTACACCTGGATGCGGGACGCCGCCTTTACGGTTTACGCATTCGAGCGCCTAGGCTACACGGAAGAAGCGCGCAATTTCATGCTCTGGATCAAGAGTCGCGTAGTGTTTCGTTCCAAGGAAGAAAGCCCTTTACAGGTTCTGTATCGTGCGGATGGCGGCCAGGATCTGGACGAGGTTTCGCTCGACCATCTTGCAGGCTTCCAGAACTCGAAACCCGTTCGCATCGGCAATGCCGCGAGTAATCAACTGCAGCTCGACATTTATGGCGAGCTGATGGACGCTGTTTACCTCGCTACGAAATACGGTAATGCGATTCCTTATGATTCCTGGAAGCGATTGTGCGGTTTGGTGGATTGGGTCGCGCAGAACTGGACGAGGCCGGATGAAGGCATCTGGGAAGTACGCGGAGGCCGCCAGCATTTTCTTCACTCCCGAGTGATGTGTTGGGTGGCAGTCGACCGGGCTCTGCGGTTAGCGCAAAAGCGCTCGCTTCCTGCGCCATTTCAGGAGTGGGAGGTGCTGCGTACCACGATCTACGAAAGCGTGTTCGAACAGTTCTGGAACGAAGACGTGCAATCTTTTGTAGCCTACACGGGCGCCGATTCCGTGGACGCTTCCGCACTGCTCATGCCGCTCGTCCGCTTCATCAGTCCGATCGACGAGCGCTGGTTGAAGACCATGAAAAAGATCGAGGCGGATCTGACAGAGGATGCGCTCGTCTATCGGTATAACGCCCGTGATTCCCAGGTGGATGGTCTCGAAGGATCCGAAGGAACATTCACTGCTTGCTCGTTCTGGTACATCGAGTGTCTGGCGAGATCGCATCAGCTCGACAAAGCGCGGCTGCTCTTCGAGAGGATGATCAGCTATGCGAATCACCTCGGCCTTTACTCCGAGGAGCTTGGGCCAAGCGGCGAGCATCTCGGAAACTTTCCGCAGGCGCTTACGCACTTGGCGTTGATTAGCGCAGCCTCGTATCTTGATCGAGCACTCTCGGGAGGAGACCGCGGCGAGTGGCGTTAGTTGTCGAGGTAAATTACTCGTGCCGGAGAGCGCGCATAGGATCGATTCCAGCCGCGCGGCGCGCCGGAAGATAGCCTGCGAGCATCGCCAGTGCGACGATCAGGAGAACTGTGGTGGCGATCGCGAATGGATCGAGCTCTTCCACGCCGAACAGAAAGCTCTTGATCCAGCGCGTGCCGCTTAAAGCTAAGGGCAGCCCGAAAACGATACCGATCGCAATCAGAGCGAATGAATCTCGCAACACGAGCCAGATCACACTGCGGCGCTGTGCACCGATCGCCATGCGTATCCCGATCTCGTTTGTCCTGCCCGCCACCGAATAGGCGAGCGTGCCATAGATTCCGATCGAGGCGAGTACAAGCGCTAGCCCGCCGAAAATGCTGCATAGAGTGGTAATCATCTTCTGCTGATTGAGCGAATACTCAATCTGGCTATCTAGCGTCGTCTCTTCGAGAATGGGCAACCGGCTGTTAACTTGTTTGAACAACTGCCGTACATGAGAAGAGAGACCGGACGGAGCGGCGAGCGTGCGAAGAACAGCGGCAAATTCGACAGTGGGACTTTGCCAGAGAGAGTAAAACACCATGGGCTGCGCTTTCTCTCGCAGATCGTAGAACTTCGAATCTGCAACTACTCCGACGATCTCCGCGCCCGGTGCTTTGAAGGGAGAGCCATGGCTCATGTGGCGCCCTATTGGATTCTGATTGGGAAAATATCGATTGACGAACGACTGATTGACGATCGCAACAGCGGGAGCGGCAGGCGTGTCACGGGGGCTGATCGTGCGGCCAAGGAGGAGCGGAATTTGCAGCGTCTCGAAGAAGCCAGGCGCAACTTCGACATTCCAGACATTAAGCGGTAAACCGGGCAACTCGCGGTAGCCTTCAATAGAAAAATTGCCGGAAGAACTATAACCGCTTACCGGAGTGAAGCGTGCCACGCTCGCTGAGAGCACGCCGGGCAAATGCACTAACCGATCGCCGAGGTCACGGTAGAGCGAAAACAGTTGAGTTTTTTGATAGCCAGCCAGACTTGCATCTGTCCGCAGGATCAGAATATTGTTGCGTTCAAACCCGATGTTCTGACGCTCGAGTACAAACAAACTATGGGCGAGCAAACCTGCCCCAAGGATAAGAACCAATGAGAGCGCGATCTGCAAAGCAATCAGCGCTTGCGCTCCATGAAAGCGCCACTTCCCGAAAGCCATCGGACGGGAGACATTGCCTGGCCGCGGATCTATCCGGCTGAACTTAACGGCAGGGAAGATTCCAAAAAGTATTCCAGTCGCAATCGAGAGCGCGAACGTGAACGCCAGAACAATGGCATCCGGCCTCACTTTGACAACCGGATCGACGTGCAGAAGCAGCACGAGCAGCTTGATACTCCACCAGGCAAAGCCCACTCCGACCGCGCCGCCAAGGAATGAGAGCAGCACACTTTCGGTAAGCACCTGACGAAGCAACCGGGCACGTGAGGCGCCCAATGCCAGACGGGCTAGAAACTCGGGCCGACGCGCCGAAGCGCGCGCGAGCAGCAGAGTCGCAATGTTGGCGCACGCGATGAGAAGCACAACTGCAACGACTGCCATTAAGACGTGTAGCGGCTGCGAGTAGCGATAACGAAGCCCGGAGATGCCTCCTCCGCCGGGCTTGAGATGTACGCGAACGCCTTCGATTGTGTGACGGATTTCGGTTGAAGCGTTCGGCCCGGCCTGTTCCAGATAGAACTGGCGCAAGCGGAAATTCATGTCGGCCTGAGCGCTCGCGATACTGACACCGGGCTTGAGCCGCCCCATAAAGTTCAGCCAGTAGACATCGCGCGCAGTTATGAACGATTCTCTGTGCATGATCTCGGGCTGGACGGAAAGAGGCAGGTAAAAATCGGGCCCGGCCTCGATTCGTTCGCCGAAGAACTCGCGTGCGGCCACGCCGATGATCGCGAAAGACGTTCCGTTCAGCACAACAACCTTGCCGACCATATTCGGATCGAGGCGAAAACGGTCGCGCCAGAACTTGTAACTCAGAACAGCAGCGTGAGCAGCGGTGGGCGAATCGTCGCTCGGGCTAAATAGGCGTCCTGCGGCGGGTTGTACGCCCAAAACATGGAAGTAGTTCCCTGAAACCATGTGCACGCCAGCTCGTTCCCAAGGCCCAGTCTCACTCGCTCCGGATACGTGCATGACGGCAAGATCCGTCCCCTGCTGGAAGGCGCAGAGTTCTTCAAAAGAACGATTGTGCGCCTGCAGGGACTGATATGACGAGTAGGAAAATTCGTCACCCAGGTAACTAGTGCCGCTGTACCACCCGTCGTTGATTCCGTCATAGAAGAGCACGAGGCGTGCTGGATCGTGTACCGGCAAGTACTGCAGCATCACTGCGTTTATGAGCGTGAAGATTGCGGTATTTGCGCCGATACCGAGCGCCAGCGACAGCACCGCCACTCCCACAAGAACCGGCGCACTGCTGAGCTGGCGAACTCCGTAACGAAGATCTTGCAGAAGCGTTTCGAGCCAGACCAGGGTGCTCGCGTCCCGCATGTGATCCTGTACGAGCCCAGGGTTGCCAAGTGTTCCGCGCGTTTGGGAACGATGAAACTCGAGTTCTTCGCGAAACTCCGCTTCCAGCCGATCGCGTCGGAAAAAGTTCAGTGCTCGCCGGAGCATGTTCACCTCAGGTGGATTCGAGGAAGGTCGAAATGGCGGCTGCGTGCTGACGCCAACGCTCTTCGACACTGGCCAAATGCTTCCTGCCGGCGCGCGTCAGATGATAATAGCGGGCGCGACGATTGTTTTCACTCGGCCTCCACTCCGCCTGGATAACGCCGTCGGCTTCCAGTCTGCGCAAAGCCGGGTATAGTGACCCTTCTTCAACCCGCAGCTGATCTTGTGAAGCGAGCAGTATGGCGCAGGTAATTCCGTACCCGTGCTCTGAGCCGCGGGCAAGGGTCTTCAGGATCAGAAGATCGAGGGTACCCTGCAGGGTCTCGCGGGCCATGCAGTCAGTATATACAGAGATGTCTGGGAGAGTCAGTCAATCAGGCGACGGCGCGTTCATCGGGCCGGCCTGCCTGCAGACCGAACTCTTGAGCAACCAGCTGGTACGATCGACGGCGCGCCTGATGGTCATGGAGGATGTTGACGAGGAACACTTCTTCGGCGCCGTAGTCGTCGGTTAGTTTTTCAAGGGCCGCGCGCACGGTCGCCGGTGAACCGGTGATGAATCTTCGCCGCATGCCGGGTATTCCAAAGGTCGAGCTCTCCTCTTGAAGAAACTGGCGAGCACGCTCGATGGAGGGTACCGGAATCAGCTGCCCGCGGTGCAGCAGGGTCAGCATCATGCGTGCGCTGAGCGATAATTCGTGCGCTTCTTCGTCGGTGCTGGCACAAACTACCCAGGCGGCAACTGCGGCCCGTGGCTTAGGTGCCTGTTCCGAAGGTTGGTAGGCCATCGCATAATGCTGTGAGAGCTCCGCGCCTTCAGGATTGATGAAATCGGCAAAGCAATATGGCAACCCAAGCTCGGCGGCCCATATTGCACTCTGCGGAGACGAACCCAAGAGCCATAATTCGGGTTGAAGAGTATCGGCCGAATTCAAATATCGAAGCAACTCATCCAGCTGCTCGGGAAAATCGTCGGGAACAGGCTGACGGCGGTCTCGTTGCAGCATGTGTGTCACGTTTCGACTCGTACCGGCCGCGCGTCCGATGCCGAGGTCGATCCGGCCTGGATACAGGTTGGCCAGCATGTGGAAGTTTTCCGCGACTTTGAACGGGCTGTAATGGGGTAGCATGATACCGCCGCTTCCTACTCGCAGCCGCGACGTGACTTGCGCAATGGGACCAATCAAAACTTCCGGGCTATTGCAGGCAAGTGCGGGCGTGCCATGGTGCTCGGCAACCCAATAGCGGTGGTACCCCAAGGTATCCGCCAGCCGCGCGAGATCCAAGCTGTTGCGCAGCGCATCATGCGCCGTTGCGCCTTCAGGTATTGGCGACTGGTCTAAGACACTTAGAAGCATTGCCCATTCGATGCGACCCATGACACGAAGTCGCACAGCTGGGAGTAAGCCAATTGCTCAGGCGGTGTCTTCTTTGAGCTGTGAGGCAAGTAGCCACCCAGTAGTCGCAACCAGTGCGTCTTCGGCCACCGCGAAAGCGGTATCGGGTAGGTGCAGATCTTGGCTTGCCGACCGCCGGAGATGGTAAGCGGCAAAGGTTGCGCCCACTGCGCCCATCGCGCCGTACATGGCGCCGAGCCAGGGAGATCTCTTCTTTGCGGCACATAGGACAGCGCCGCATAAAGCGCCCGAAACGGCGCGGACCGCCAGCGGACCAGCCGAAGTGCGATCCGGACTCGAAGGCAGCTTATCGGCGACCAATTCACCCAGCGCCAGCACCGCTGTGGTCGATATGGCACCCGTACTGTTCAAAAAAGCCAATTTGGAGCCGCCCACGGCCAATCGTCCGCTACGCGCAACTTGGCTGATCAGCGCGGGAGCCGCCATGCTTCTCATTCCTGCGATCACGCCGAGAGCAGTTGCTCCGGCATACACCTGTGCATCTGAGGTCATTCAATCTCCTATAGAAGTTTTCAACCGAGCCATTCAGTGATCAGGGCTTGGGGATCACCGGCGAGATCGATCTGTTTTGTTCGCGACTGCCCGTCGGCCTCGATGAAAGCGGCAACAATACCGTCCGGAGTCGGCCTCAATTCGAGCCGTCGCTCGCGAGCGTCAAGCCGCAGCGCTCCTTCAAGCCAAGCCATGTACACCTTAGCGCGGATTCGGTGGCCAGCAGCTGCCGCTTCATCCAGCAGGCGTTTGGTGAACTCCGAATTTTTCAGTTGCTCTGCCCAGGGTGCCTCCGCCAGCGCACGCGCGCGGTCCTCAGTGCGACGAATCTGGGCACTGCCATCGCGCTCTTCAGTTGTTTCCAGGCTCTTTAGCGAGCTTTCCAGGTTATCGAGAAATCCCATGGCCTTGTTTGTTGGACGCTGCGGGCTCCATTCCAATACATTCTCGCGCGTACTCCGTTACAACTCTCAGTACGCCTGCGACAACTACCTGCGCGCGCTATATTTTGTAAGCATGAGTGAGCAGCGCGCGATGCCAGGAGGCCGCGCTGATCGGGGAGCGCTTCCAAAAGGCGAAAACGGACGCTGCCTCTGTCGCTGGTGCAGCCTCGAAGTGCCGGCAGGCCGGCTTACCTTCTGCTCGCAATGGTGTGTCGAAGAGTGGCGTCTGCGCAGTGATCCCGCCCATCTGCGCGAGCGCGTCTTTGAGAGGGATCGCGGCATCTGTGCCCATTGCGGCGTCGATTGTGTCGCCCAGATCCGCCATCTTCGCAAGCTGCGCGGGGCGGCACGCGTACGGGCTAGTGCCGAATGGAAGGCGGGCTCGCGTAAGTCTCTCTGGGACGCTGATCATATTGTGCCGGTCGTCGAAGGTGGCGGAGAATGTGATTTGTCGAATATGCAAACACTCTGCCTCAAGTGCCATCGCATTCGAACTGCAAATCTACAGAAGCGACTGGCTGCTACCCGAAAGTTGTAAGCCCACTCTGCTATGGCCAAAAAAATCGATAACCTTCAGGGCAGCCTGGAGCTGTTGATCCTTAAAACACTCGAGCGCGGGCCGAATCATGGCTTCGGGATTATTGCGCACGTTATGACTGCCTCAGAAGAGCTTCTGAAAATCGAAGAAGGCTCACTTTATCCCGCTCTGCATCGCCTGGAGCGCGATAAGCTGATCGCCGGCTCCTGGAAGACGACGGAGCTAGGCCGGCGCGCCCGGTTCTATGCTCTTACGCCGACTGGAAAGAAAAGGCTGATCGAAGCTCGTGACAACTGGCGAACCGTTAGCCGGGGCGTCAAGAAACTTTTGAAATACGTTTAGTGCTTCGCGCGCTGAATGGTGAGCGTTTGCGCGTAAGCTTCGCGAAAGGCATTCGCCGCTTCGTTCGCTGCCCAGATTTCGAGCTCCGGATCCGTGTCGGATTCGACCAACAAGTTCAAATTTCGGTCGCGCAGCGCGCTCCTCACCTGCTTAACTTTCTGTTCATGCCCTCGATCAAGGGCGTCCGCAATCCGCAGCAGCGGCGCGAGTGCCACGACGATGCGCTTTGAATCCGCTTCCAAGGCTTGGAAATGCGAATGGCGCGGCTGCGGCATCGACTTCCGGTGAAAGCGACAGAGTGCCGCGACTGTGAGCCGTTCCTTGTCGGTGAATCCCGGCAGGTCGGAGTTCGCGACCAGGTAAGCGGAATGCTTGTGGTGCGCCGTGCCGCTGACGAAATGGCCGATGTCGTGTAGATAAGCCGCGGCTTCGAGCAGCTTGCCACACGCAGGCGGTAAAAGGTGAACTGGTTGCAGAATCTCAAACAGCTGTTGACTCAGCAAGGCGACTTGCCGCACATGGCGAAGCGACACACCGTAGCGCTTAGCCATTCCTTCGACAAGCGCGCGTCCCTCACGAGAAAGCTGTGACAGCTCGCGCCCTACGCCCCGGATCGCGAGATCCGCAATAATCCCGTCGCGCACGCCTGCTCCGCAGTAATAGAGCGAACGATGTCCGAAGACCTGCAGAACTGCCAGAAATACGGCTGTGCCCGTGGTGATGATCTCTGCCCGCTTCGGACCGATTCCGATCATGCGCCGGCGTGCATTGAGATCGCTCCGAGTTAGAGTTGAGAACAGCTCCTGTATCTGCGTGGTGGATGCGCGTCCACGGTCAGCCTCGTCGCGTTTCGTCCGCGGAATCTGATTCACGGCACAGACCATAGCGGCTGCGGTTGCGGAGGTTGCCACGGCCCGGTCAAACTTCTCGCTTCCGTGCAGCTTCCAGAACGGGTTCAGCTTCTCTTCGATATAGCTGTTGAGCCTTAGCAACTCGTCGGGATGAGGTGGATCGCTTTCCAGAAAAACTTCAGTCAGCCTGACCGCTCCCAAGGGCTTTGAAACCGCATCGAGCAACTGTCCGCTCTGACTGATGATGATCTCTGCACTGCCGCCGCCTACGTCGACGATCAGCGTTCTCTCTTTGGGCCGCGGCCAGCGGGCTTCAACACCCAGATGTATCAGCCGAGCTTCTTCAGGGCCCGAGATGATCTCGACTTTCGTGCCGAGAGCTGCACCCGTGCGTTCGATGAATTCCGCCTGATTACTGGCGTCGCGAACCGCACTGGTCGCAACCGCTCTGATGCCCATCAACTCCAGGCGGCTGTAAGCGGCTGACATGCGCGCGAGCGTGGCGCATAGGAAGTCGAGCGCCTCTTTGCTGATGCGCCCGGATCGAAAAACGCTTTCACCCAGCCTGGTAACTTGCCGATCCTGTGCCAGAATACGCGTCTCGCCGTGGCTCACATCGGCGGCCATCATGCGGACTGAGTTGCTGCCGATGTCAACTGCGGCATATCGTGGCATATCGTTTTTTATAGCAGCCGACCGTTAAACTAGGTTCTATGGCCTCATTCTTCCAGAGCAACCGCGTATCAGGTCGCTCATCGAACGCATGAAGTCGGTACTGCGTCCTGTTTCGCACCGCTATCGCAATTGGATGGATCGTTGGGAAAACGATCTCTGCTTCCGTTCTAACGACCGGGTTGTTCGCCCGTTCGAGCTGGGAGGTGAGTGGGCGGCCGGCTGGCTTTCCGATTCGAAACCAATCACTTCGACCGAAGAGTTGATCCGCCTCAATCAAACGATCATTGAGCGTAGTGAGGAATTCTTCGGGTATACACCGCCGCAGGATTTTGTTCTTGCGGGTGATTGGCTCAGCTTCACTTCGCCTGTCACCACTCCGTTCCCTGAGAACAATACGGTACGCGCCCTGTGGTTCCCGGCCAAAGGTCGAAGCCGCAAAGCCGTCGTCCTCTTGCCGCATTGGAATTCTAAACTTCCCCAGCACAACGCGCTCTGCAGCGGGTTGCAACGCCTCGGTATTTCGGTTCTGCGGCTCAGTCTGCCTTACCATGACGCCCGCACGCCGGCCGGCCTGGCGCGGGCCGATTACGCCGTCTCATCCAATATCTGCCGAACAATCGATGCGACCCGCCAGGCGGTGATCGATTCACGAGCCTGTTTCGATTGGCTCGAACAGCAAGGGTTCACAGGGTTGGGCATCATTGGTACCAGCCTTGGCTCCTGCTACGCTTTTTTGGCCAGCGCTCATGATCCGCGCATCCGGGTGAACGTTTTTAACCATTGCTCAACCTACGTGGCGGACGTAGTCTGGGAAGGTCTATCGACGCGGCACATTCGACAGAGCCTGGAAGGAAACATCGACCTGCCTACTCTGCGCGAGTTCTGGCGGTGCGTGAGTCCGCCCAGCTACTGGCAGCTCTTTACGGACAAAAAGAACCGCTCTAAATTTATTTATACTCGCTACGACACTACTTTCCCCGTTCATCTCTCGCAACAAGTAATTCAAGGTGCGCGCAAGCAGAAATGGGATCATGACGTTGCGGTGCTACCTTGCGGACATTACACACTGGGCGCGTTCCCTTTTAAGTACATAGCCGGATACGAGATTTGCTCATTTCTAAAGAGGAGCCTGTAACAAACCACTCGGCTATTCTGAAGTGTCTGGGTTGCTGAGCCTGCTTCTAAGAGCGAATGAGTAAATGAGGAACACTGCCCTTACATCTCTGATCTGTCTTTGTACGGCGATTACTCCGTCGACTTTGAAAGCGCAAGCTTCCGCGCAAAGTAGCAGCGGCATGCAAAGCGGATCCAGTAGCAGCGGGTCTCAAAGGAGTACGAGCGCCGGATCAGCGACGCAGCTCACTCCGCCGCCGCGGACCGGCGACCCCAGCTTTCAGGGCAGTGTTCCGCAGGGACAAGCGAGTGCTACTCCCATTTCGCTTTCGTTGGGAGAAGCAATCACTCGCGGCCTCAAAGCGAATCTAGGGCTGCTTACCAGCGAACAATCAAGCCGCGAGATTCGAGCCCAACGCCTGCGCGCCTTGAGCACTCTTCTTCCGCGTGTGACCGGCCAGGTAAACGCCGTGGAACAGCAGCTGAACCTGCAAACGCTCGGTTTCCTCTTCTCTCTTCCCAACGTGAAGACCCCGTCCATTATTGGCCCATACGGGTATCAGTCTGCCCGAGCCAACGTGGAGGATACGCTCTTCGACTGGAGCGCAATCAGCAACTTCCGGTCTTCGCGCGAGGAGAATAAAGCTGCCGTTCTTACAATCAGGAACGCACGAGACCTGGTAGTGCAAGCAGTAGGCAACGCCTATTTGCAAATCATCGCCGATGCTTCCCGAATCACCGCAACGCAAGCTGAAATCGATGCCGATCAGGCAGTTTACACGAACGCACAGCGACGTCATAATGCTGGAACCGCGATCGGTATCGATGTGCTGCGCTCTGAGGTCGAACTAAAGCAACGGCAACAGCAGTTAGTCGCTGTGACGAATCAGTTCGACAAAGACAAACTAACCCTGGGTCGCATCATCGGGCTCGCAGTAGGACAGGATTTCACGATGGCCGATCTTGGTCCTTCTGTTCCCATGCCCGCCGTTTCGCTGCGAGACGCGCTGGCGAAAGCCTACGACAGTCGCCCCGACTATCAGGCTGCAAAGGCGCGCGTTCTTGCCGCCCAGTATTCGTTGCGCGGGGCTAAAGCGGAACGGTATCCAACTCTGACGCTCAGCGGCTACTATGGCGACGAAGGGCTCCACCTGTTCACCAATTCGCATGGGGTTTTCAATGCCACCGGTTCCCTGCAATTCAATATCTTCGACGGCGGACGAATCAGAGCTGACATTCTGCAGAACGATGCTGAACTTCGCAATCGCCGCAATGAACTGGAAAATCTGCGAGGGCAGATCGACTTTGAGGTTCGCAGCGCGCTACTCGATTTGAACTCTGCCGTGGCACAGGTCGATGTTGCCCAAAGCAATGTGCAGTTAGCTACCGAAACAGTGACCCAGTCGCGCGATCGATTCGTCGCAGGTGTGACGAATACCGTTGAAGTTGTGCAGGCACAGCAATCTCAGGCGGAGGCGAATGAAAACTTGATCTCGGCCCAGTATCAATACAACGTAGCGAAAGTTTCTCTGTCGCGGGCGCTCGGCTTAGCGGAAGAAAACATTGGCGCCTACTTTGCAAAAAGACCGTAGTTATTTTTCCAGATAGAAGCTTCCTGCAAATAAGGCGTCGATGCCGGATGAATAGAAGCTTCTCACGGCATCGCGCGGCGTGCAGACCAACGGATCACCGAACAAGTTAAAACTTGTGTTGTACAGAACCGGTAATCCCGTCTCTTCGCCCATAGCCGTCAGAAGCGCATGAAACAGCGGGTTCTCTTGACGCTGCACCTTGTGAACACGAATCAAGTCGCCGTGCAGACTAGCGGCCGAAAACTGCTCGCGATATTCAGGCCTCACTTCGCCCACCGTTGCTAGAAAACGCGCATTTGGTCCCACATCGAAAAAACGGTCCGCGACTTCTTCCGGAACCGATGCAGCGAATTTGCGAAAGCCCTCGCGATGTTTGATATAGACGTTCAAGTTCTCTGTCGAATACGGATTCAATGGCGAGGCGAGAATGCTTCGGTTGCCGAGCGCACGCGGGCCAAATTCCATCCGCCCCTGCATCCACGCAACAATCTTGTTGTCACTTAATGCGTCGAGTGCCTGGCGAATCAACTCGCCCTCAGTCAACAAATACCTGAATCGCAGTTTGCAGTTTTCCAGAACCTGTTTGATCTGCTCGGGTCTATACTCCGGACCCAGGCACAGCGTGGTAAATGGAATACGCTCTGTTCTGGCCAGGAAGTTGTGCCACGTATAGAGACTTGCTCCAACCGCCGTGCCGGCATTACCGGCTGCTGGCTGTACAAAGACATCCTTAAAGCGCTGTTCGAGCGCGCGAATCAGCAGCGCATTCAGGCCAAGACCGCCCGCGATGGCTACTCTATCCGCGGTTCCTATCATGCCAATCACCGCGCGTTCAATGGCACGCTGCAGGCTGCTTGCGAGATCGGCTTTTAGATTTGCCGGCAAACCCTCGTTTGCAGATACGCCTATCGCGTCGAAAAATCGGCCGCTCAAACCACCTTGCCCCATGCGATCTGAATCGAAAAAACTGCGATCGAATTGCGGCCAACCTGTTGCCGTGGAGCGAATCAGTGCGTCGAAAATTTCGGCATAGGCGGGAGTTCCGCCAGCCGAAAGCCATTGCACTTTGTGTTCGTCCGAACGCGCTTCGAAACCAAGGAGTTCGGTGACTCGGTTGTAAAGATCGCCGAGTGAATCCGGGAAGTAAAGCTCGCGAATGCGTGTCAGCCGGTTTCCTTCGCCGTCATAGAGGACAGTCGAGCGAAAATCGCCTGCACGATCAATACTCAGCACGCGCGCGCTGTCAAAAGGGGACGCATAGTAAGCGGAGGCGGCATGCGCATCATGATGATCCACCACGACCAGCTCGCTTTGAGGAAAACGGGCGCGAAGTCCCAGCAGCGCGGCGCTTTCTGCTCCGATGGCGAAAGGTCTGGCGACGGCGACACAATCCACAGCGTCGGCCGTTACACCCGCACCCTCTAAAGCCGCTCGAAATGCTTCGTCGGGGAATGCACCGGGCCGATCGTGCCGGCTCAGTTTCGCCTGCTCTACAGCAGAGGCGAGCTCACCTTCCCGCAACACACAACAGGCTGGATCACTGAGCAGTCCGCCCAGCCCCACAACGACTTTGGGCATCTGTTAAACCTTCCGCAGTCGCTCGATCACGCGTTCGCGCCCTATGCATGCAAAGACCGCAAATGCACCTGGCCCGACCGACTGACCGGTGAGTGCCGCACGGCTTGCGTTGATCAGCACGCCCGCCTTGACGCCTCGCTCTTCCGCCAACTTCCTGAGATCTACCTCCGCACTGGCCTCGGTGAACTCAGGTTTGGCAGCAAACCGGTCGGCTAGAACACGCAGGAGCTCGCGCGCGCCGGGCGCATCAAGCCTGTCGAGCGCCTGCTTCTCGATGTGATAATCGTCTGCAAAATATGCCCGTCCCTTTGTCGGAAAGTCGAGCAGCGTTGAGAAACGCGAACGGATCGTGTCGACCACGTGCCCAAAGAACGTTTCATCGCCGTAAGGCTTGAGCTTGTGATCTTCGAGCACTCTCTTTACGATGGGCGCTAGTTCTCCCACCGGCACGCTGCGCAAATGCTGCGAATTCAACCATAGAGCCTTCGGATCGATCGGATCGCTCTCCGTGAAGTTCACAACCGCGTTGCTGCGATTTACGCCCTCGAGTGTAAACGCCGCGACCAGATCGTCTAACGTCATCTGCTCACGATCGTCTTTCGGCGACCATCCCAAAAGACACAGAAAGTTGATGTAGGAGATCGGCAGAAAACCGTTGTCGCGGTATGTGACCACGCTCACGACCGGTCCATGCTTGCGCTTCGAAAGTTTCGAACCGTCTGGTGCAATTAAGAGCGGCAGATGCGCAAAGCGCGGTACAGGTGCTCCTGCCCCTTGAAACAGCAGAACATGCTTGAAAGTGTTCGTGAGGTGGTCCTGCCCGCGGATGATATGCGTGATGCTTAGATCAATGTCATCGGCGCAGGATGCCAGGTGATAGGTCGGCATACCGTTGCTGCGCAGTAGAGCAAAGTCCTCGATATCGACCGTTTTCTTCGATTGCGCGCCGTAAACTTCGTCGTGAAATGTGACCTCGTACCCTGGATCGCGCTCTACCCGGAAGCGAATTGCAAAAGGTTCACCCGCGTCGGCGCGGCGCTGACTCTCTTCTGTCGAGAGCGCTCGCATCTCGGGATTACAGAGCCACGGCCCTTCGCTGTGCACACGCTCGTCTAAGTCCGCCACCGCCGGCGTAAAGTCCCGATAGGCAAAACCCTTTGCGAGCAAATCATAAGCCAGCTTGCGATGCAAATCCAGCCTTTCTGATTGCCGATAAAATTCGTCCCAGCCAAGATCGAGCCAGTTCAAACCTTCATAGATCGAGTTCAGCGACGCTTCGGTGTTGCGTTCGACATCGGTATCATCGATGCGCAGCACCATTGTGCCGCCGTTCTTCCGCACATAAAGCCAGTTAAAGATGAAAGTGCGCGCGCTCCCGATGTGAAGATAACCAGTCGGAGAGGGCGCGAAGCGGGCGCGAATCATCAACCTTCAGTGTACAGAGCGTGCTCATTTTTTGCCTTCTTGGGATAAGCGTTCGTGCAGCTCCAAAAACTGCTCAAGTGAAAGCTGTTCGGCGCGCATCCGTGATTCCGGAAGAGAATCCACAATTTCGCCGTACACCGGTCGCAGATTGTTGCGCAACGTCTTGCGCTTTTGGGTGAAGCATTGTCTGACGAACTGCAACAGGCTTTCTGATCGTGCCGGCGCGCCGGTTTTGCGACATAGCAATACAGCACCTGAATCTACGGCGGGGGGCGGCACGAATGCAGCGGGCGGTACCTTCGCAACCAGCTCCACGTCGCAAAATAACCGCGTCGCTACGGTCAAATAACCGTAGCTTCTCGAACCAGGATTCGCCAGTAACCGCTCGGCCACCTCCCATTGCATGAGAAACACGGCCCGCGAAAAGGTTGGGTCGAGCCGCACGAACTTTTCGATGATAGGCGAAGTGATGTAGTACGGCAGATTGCCTGCCACCGCACCCGGTCCCCACTGTGAAAGATCAGTCGCGAGTACATCTGCTCGATGTAAATGCAGCTTCGGCTCGTCTGCAAACTTGCGTTGCAGATAGCTCGCGAGCGAAGGATCCACTTCGATCGTGTGTAAGTCGTCTGTTCGCGGTAGCAAATGACGAGTGAGCGCGCCGCGCCCCCCTCCGATTTCTATTACGCGCGGTTTGTGGTCACCGCAAGTGACAATCGCGAGGCGTTCGAGCAGTGCGTCGCGCACGAGGAAATGCTGCCCCAGCTTGCGTGGCAACTCATCAGTGTAATTCAGAGGGAAAACAGTATGACTCTTTCGGTCGGGAACGCATCTATGTGGAAGTGAGCTGGATAATTTACCTGATCGCGATTGCCGCGGGCGCTATGAACCCCGCCCAGGCAGGAGCGAACGCGCAGCTGAGGAAGTCAATTGATCAACCGCTTCTTTCCGCAGTCGCTGTTTACCTGAGTGGACTATGCGGCATCCTGCTCATTCAGGTGTTTGTGCGGCAGGGTTGGCCCTCTGCTGATCGATTCGCGCACACACCCTGGTGGGCTTGGACAGGCGGTTTGTTGAGCATCGCGGCTACTCTGGCAGGTATCACTTTTGCGCAGAAAATGGGCTCCGGCGTTTTTACCGGTATCAGCGTCACTGCGTCGCTTATTACGTCCGTAGTGCTCGACAACTTCGGTTGGATCGGATTCAAAGTACATCCGGTTTCCTGGCCGCGCATTGCCGGATGCGGGCTCATGGTTGCGGGACTTTGGATGGTTGGTAAGTTTTGAAGTATCCGTTCTCGAACTCTCGATAACTTTCCTGAAACGACGCCCTCTCGCGATCGCTTACGAGGCTCTCCCAATGCGAATCCGAGACGCCGCTTAGAAATGGCGAGTAAACCATGCGCTGGCCGATGCGCTTTGCAAAAAGACCAAGCCACGCGCCCAAGAACTCCCAGCTCACTTCATTCGGTAGCCATTCGAAAAATTTCAGCAAAAAGCGCGCTCGGATCGCCGCAAGCTGGGTCGATGTGGCGTCTACCGAACGCTGTTTCCAGATCTGCCCAAAATAGCCGGGATCGTTATCGGCTTTCCCACGATTTGGATTACAGATCTCACCGGCCTCGAAGATGAGGCCTGCTTCCAGGATGTATCCGCGCCGGTCGCGGAGACGGCCGCCCACCATGGCTGTATCCGGATGCAGGTCCGCTATTCCGGCTACCTCCCACTGCCAATCCGGTGTGTCGATTTGCACGTCCGGCCCAAGCGAGAAAACAAATCCGTCGTCTTCTGCTACCGAATGAGCTTGCTCCAGCCACTCGCGTGGTTGTCTCGTGGTAATTGGAACAAATAGCCTCGGATGGATATGCTTTCGGCGGAAATGCCAATGCGCGCCGCCGAGCAGAGTACTGGCCTCAATCTCGAAGAGATCTCCCGCCGGTTGCGCTCTCAGATATCGCTCGAGAACGTTACGCTGCGATTGGGCGATATACGGCTTCGTGGCCGCATCGTCAGCCGTCGAACTCGCGTGCACGCGCCAACTATAAACAATTTCCGGGATGTGCACCGCCGCATAGCCGGCCATCAGAAAGCGGACAAACAGGTCCCAATCTGGACTACCCTCGGTTGCTTCATCACTGTATGCCTCGAGCGCGAGTGCCTTGGCACGATCAATTACTCCGAGATGCGCGATGTAAGCCGAGTTGAGCAGCAAAACGGGATCCCAATCGGGTTTGAGATACGGCTGATACCGCCGCGTATCTATCACTTTGTCTTCGTCGGTATACAGCAGTGCGGGGTAACCCGCCTCAACTACCGCCGAGGCCGCAACCCGGAGCGCATCCGGGTAGAGCAGGTCGTCTGAATCGACCGGCAGTACGTAACGCCCGTTAGCCTCTTCCAAGCAGCGCCGCAAGCCTTTGGTAATACCCAAATTTGTTCCGGCCATTACAACTTTCACCCACTGCCGGGAACGCAATTCATCCAGGTAGCGCAGCAGCTGGACATCCGAACAACCGTTATCGAGCACCACCCATTGCGACGAACCGCTCTGGTTCTGCAATTCGATTGATCGGGCTAGCTGTCGCAAGTAAGGCAATGGGCTGCCATTCCATACTGGAGTGAGAATGGAGAATAAGCCGGGCACGGGAGCCTGTGTGTAGACGTCCTGGCGGGCGAGTTGCCGCTGCTCGATCCAAGTCGCGTATTCCCGAACCTCGCGGCTGGGCAGCAGCGCTTCCGCTCTTCGGCGAAGCGTTCCTTTCACGAAGGCTTTGGCGTTTCGCTTCCAGTTTGCGTAGTTTGTCCGAGGCGATTCGTCTGGCAATGCGAAAACTCTTCTCCCTGGTATTGTTCTATATCTATCGATCCGATTATGAAACTGCAGGACACTCCTGAGACTCGATTGGAAGCGGCGCAGGAGGCGCTTCGTCAAGTGCAAGCCGAGCTGCGCGCCTCACAGCGCCAGATGAAGAGAGTCCTCGAACTCGTCGAAAAGCACCAGCAGCAGTTGACCGCGCACGAATCTTCCATTGCTCGGCTCGACCGCATCATCATGGAGATGCTCACGGGCCGTGTCTGGCGAACACTGCGAGCGGCGGGCGATCTGGCCAAGCGCTTTGTCCCGCGCACGGGCGGCAACGATGGAACGAGCGTCGTTCTGAATAGCCGCCATCCGTCGTTTCTGGTGTGCGATGAGCCAAGGCCCAGCGACCTGGCGTTGCGTAGCGGAACTATCACGATCAGAGGGTGGTGCGTTGCGCAGGGCGGGGTGGATGCTGTGCAGATCGACATTCCCGGTGTGCCACGATTTGAGGTCGTTCCGTCCATTCCCAGGCCCGATGTCAAAAAGCATCATCCCGATCTCGACTCCACCGGGCGTGCCGGCTTTGTAGCCGAATTCGATTCTCTTGCGCTTCCCAACGGCCGCCATCCTATCACCCTGCGGCTTGTCTCGAAAGGCAAGCCCATCCGCGAGACTCGCACGGCTGTTCAAATAGACCACGAGCACGGTTTCGCCTCGGATTACTATCGCTGGATACACGACTTCGAAGAACCTGATGACGACCTGAT
This sequence comes from Terriglobia bacterium, assembly GCA_963737005.1. Classification (GTDB taxonomy): domain Bacteria; phylum Acidobacteriota; class Terriglobia; order Bryobacterales; family Bryobacteraceae; genus Bog-105. The sequence goes on from CAVTRD010000004.1 coordinate 90,820, forward strand.
TGCGCTGAAGCTTAGCAGCTTCGCCAATCGACCGAAGTTCAGCATCTTAATGCCTGTTTTTAACACGCAGGCAGCTGATTTGCAGGCGGCCATTGAATCAGTGATCGCTCAATCGTATGCCAATTGGGAACTGTGCATCGCGGACGATGCTTCTACCCGCGCTGAAACGGGGGCCGTGCTCGAGCGCGGCGTGGCACAAGACTCACGAATCAAAGTTGTTTACGGCTCCGGGCGTGCTGGCATCTCCAAGACGTGCAACGCCGCCTGGCAACTCGCGACTGGAGATTACGTCTGCTTTCTCGACCATGACGACACGTTATCTGAGCACGCGCTCGCTTATTTGTGCGAGGCTCTCGACCGCTATCCGAACAGCGACTTGCTTTATAGCGATGAGGACAAAATAGACGAGAAGGGAAAACGCTTCGAGCCATTCTTCAAGCCCGATTGGTCTCCCGCGCTACTGCTTTCTGAGAACTACATCTGTCATCTGCTGGTGCTGCGGCAGGACCTGGCCCGCAAGATCGGCCATCTTAACCCTGATTGCGACGGCAGCCAGGATTACGACTTGATTCTGCGCGCCAGCGAGCAGGCGACAGAGATCCGGCACGTTCCGAAGGTTCTCTATCATTGGCGAGCCACCGAGGGTTCTACCGCCGTCAGCCAGGAGAACAAAACTTATGCGTTAGGTGCGGCCAAAAAAGCGATCGAACAGCATTGCCAGCGAATGGGCGACGGGGCCGTAGTGGAGTCTAGCAAAATTACTGGACGCTGGCGCACGCGATATCCGATCCCGGCCGGTACTCGCGTCAGCATCATCATCGCTTCCGGAGGCAAGCTCGATGTTTTGCGGGCTAACTTCGAGAACTTATTACGAAAAACAACTTACAAAGACTACGAAGTGGTTGTGATCGATAACTCGCGTCACAATGGAATCCAGAGTTACGTTAGCGAATTGCAGTCGCAGCACAAGAACATACGCTATCTCGATTGGCGTCACAAACCGTTCAACTACTCAGCTATCAACAACGCTGCAGCGCGTGAGTGCGACTCCCAGGTCTTGCTTTTCCTGAACGACGATACCTCCGTCATTGAGCCCGAGTGGCTCGAAGCCATGCTCGAATTAGCCGTGCGTCCCGAGGTGGGCGCCGTCGGTTCAAAACTGCTCTATCCCGACGGCCGTATCCAACACGCAGGCGTTGTTATGGGCCTCTACGACAATTGCGGACACGCCTTTAAAGGGCTCGATGGCAGCACGAGCCATTACTTCGATTTCACCGATGTGATTCGCAATGTCAGCGCAGTCACGGGCGCCTGTTTAATGACGCGCTCGGATGTATTTTGGAAGGTCGGCGGCTTCGATGAGGTGCAATTTGCGGTGGCCTTCAACGACATCGACCTATGCCTGAAAATCGGAAACGAGGGTTATCAGGTTCTCTACACGCCACATGCGCTGCTTCATCATCACGAAGCCTTCTCTAAGACATCTAAAGACCTGGTTCCGCACCCACAGGAAGTGGAAGCAATGCGACTCAAGTGGGAAAGTATTATTGACGCCGATCCGTACTATAACCCCAACCTGACTCGCAATGACGAGGATTACTCCCTAAAGACTCGCATCTGAACGCGATTAAAGCTAAGCTTAAAACATAGACTTAGCATGGCTAAATCCGACGAACAACTCACTTACACGACTTTCGACGGGCGAACCATTACGAATGTAGATGTCCTGCTGCGCGATCCGAAGGTGAAAGAGACCATGAGGAAGCTGGCGAATAATCGGGACCGAGGCTCCAAAAAGGGCTACATAACGGTTCTGCGTTATCGAAAACCGGACTAATTAAAATGGCAGTAAATGCCATACAACCTGCTCCTCCTCCCCTTGCTGGGCGGGTTCCTCTTTTTTCACCTTACGCATTATTTCCGGTTCGGCGCTCAGCGGTTAGACGGATACCGGCTTCTCCTGCAAACAGCGATCGCGGGGACGTGTCTTGCTACCCTCGCGCGGCTTATTAATATCGTTTTCGAACTCGTCCTAGGGCCTGGCGTACTCGATAGCGCTTGGGCTATCTTCTCGCCGTTTCCGTTTTCTGGCACTAGCGCGCTGGCGTTGCTGCTCGGCCCGGCACTGGCCTTCGTCTGGAACCTGTTCGTAGGGAAAGAGGAGGCGAAGGAAATTGAGATCGGGAAGCACGGCAACGCTTTCACCCAGCTTCTTCTACGGGCACAGAAGGAAAAGCAGCTTCTTTCCGTCTCGCTCGATAACAACAAGTGGTACGTCGGATGGGTCACCGAATCCCCCAACCTTGACCCGCAAGAGCTGTACTTTCGGCTGCTGCCTTACCGCAGCGGCTATCGCGATCGCGACAATCTCACGACCGTCTATACGACCTTCTACGATGGCGCGCTCAATGAGACGACTTTAGACAAGCAGGATCTGGTGATTACGCTTCCGTTGAAAGATGTAAAAACGGCGAACCTGTTTAGTGAAGATCTTTACAACGATTACTTCTCGGAGCCGGCCGAGGCCAACGACGACTCCAAGCCCAGCCACCATCACCACGCTACTTGAGGATCTATACGCCGTCCACGCTGTAGCGTCCCGGTCCCATAACGAGGATCGCCAGGGCCCATGCGAAAAATAGCAGGGCTAATTCGCCGCTGTGTGGACCTAGTAACGTCATCTTGTGCACTAGTAGAAAGGCGGCTCCGGTGTTGACCGCTACAATCAGAGCGGCCCAGCGAGTACCCAGCCCGATTGCAATCAATAAAGAACAGATGAGATCGGAGAGAATGGCGAACGATAGTGTGAAGCGGGATCCAATGTGCAGCGGATCGGGAAAATGTGCGGCCATCTCGGAGTAGTGCACCACCTTTGACCAGCCATGCACGATACAAAGAGTCAGGCCGAAGACCACTCTAAGGATTAGCAGGCCCGAATCGAAGTGGCGTGGCACAAAACCAAACCGCACGAACTTGTTCATAGGTGTCCATTGTGGCACGCTGCTCAGGCAGTCAAGGTCTTGGCGGATGGCCGCGTCACTACGTCTTTACCGTTCCATCCCGCTTCGAAGCTTACCGGGGCTTGACGCCCGGAAAGCGCAAACAAGATGGCGAGCGGCCAACCCTTTTCGAAAGCCGCCTTGGTATTGCTCGTTACGTCGGCGATGGCTTTGGCAAGCGCTCCACGCGCTGCCATGAACGCTGGATCTTTCGTTGGGTCGCCGCTTCCCTGCCCGGAAACAGCGGCCAACACCCGTGCTAAATGGGGTGCAACCGTCCCTACCGCTCGCGCCCAAAACGTGATGTCGTACCAATCGCTGTAAGAGGCTGGAGATTGTCGCGGAAACTTCTGTGCCTCCATGTTGGCCCAGACCGTATCATCGCTGAGCGCCGCCCAGCGTGCCTGATCCACCGGATCATTACGATCCAGCAGGGAAGCGAGGATCTGCCGCCCTAACTTTTTCAGATCTTCTTCTTTCCGCGGCGTGCGCGTGCCCGGTTCCGAAAAGAACAACCGGAGCGCATCGTTACCTTCGAACAACACACGGGCGGCCAAGCGGAAATACTTGACCCTTTTCTCCACCGCCATGCGGTCAATATCGGCACTACGCACCACGTCGAGTGCAGCCCCAAGCAGCAATGCTTTGCGCAGGGCCGCATCAGTTGCATTCGCGTCGTAGATCAGCAGAGATTCCGTCGCGCGAATCGTTGCGGTCGTGCCGTGTTGCGAGCCCGCCGTATACGTGACGGTCGCCAGAAAGCATTCGTCCAGTACTTTCCGCAGCCGCTCATCTTGTGTGGCGAAAGGCGAGGCAGCGACAGAGATACGTTGGGCGGTCTCCTTGTCCGTCAGGGTGATTTCTCCGGTCTCGAGGTTGTGCAGAATCGTGCACTGGCGCACAAAGTCAGCGGTTGATGCAGCACTATAGATTCCCAGCAGGTTGAGCGAGGCCGTCCATCCTGATTCGTGGGTGTGAGTGGCGATATTCCGCAACTCGCGAGCCGCCGGCAACCTGCTCAAGTGGGTCCAATTTCCCCTCAATGCTGCGTCGAGCGCGATGTCCGTCGGTGGCGCATCGCTGTTTAGATCGACCTCGTAAAGTACTGCCACTTCTGCCGTTAGAGCCGCACTGCACGAGGCATTCACCGCGATCGAAAACCCCGTATCTATTGCGCCTTTGAGTGAGTCCTCCATGGCCTTGCGATCTGCGTCCGGGATCTGCAGCTTGCTGAAATCCGCTCCGGGCAACGCTCCAAGCAAGGCGGCCAGCATATCGGTCGATCCCACCGTTGCGCCCACTCCCGCCTGAGCCTCGAAAGCAGCGGTCAGATCGGACTCTTTTTTCTTGTACAGCCCAAGCTGCAATTTGGAAGCACTTGCGCGATAACAGCGTCCGCAGAAGGCTCCGCTGATGGCGAGCGCGCCTTTCAGCTCCAAACCCAAGGTGGGCGCTATCTGCAGTTGATTGTGAAAAGGCATCTCGGCCGTAGCCAAGTAAGAGGGATTTATCGCGAGCGGATAAGTGTAAGTTCCTTCGATGACGAAAGTACCGGCAACATCCCACTCGCAAACCGTACCAACCGGTTGGGTACGGATGTCGGATGCAGTCCGCAAGATCCTGAAATTCGAAAGCGCCCGTCCCAAACTTTCTTTTAAAGTAGGGAATTGACCTTGCGCACCTTCGATCAGCATGTAAGTCGCTACGGCAACAGTGTCCATTGACTTACCTGTTACGCCTAGGCCCGAGGGACTAATCGCGCCGGCTGCCACGCCCAGCGATGTTTTGATCCCGAAGTACACCCAGGCCTGAGATTTGCTGATGGCTATGGGAGGCGCCGCCTCGTCACTTGCGAACAGCGTTCCTTCATCGCTTCTGTGGATGGCTAAGGCCGCATTCAAGCCGCTCTTCACGCCCAAGATCAGGCCCTGACCGAGGTCGATTGTGGGATTCTCGAACGTCCCACCCAGCAATATCGAAGTGAAAGTGGTCTGGTCTAAGGGCTTATCGCCCGCATCGACAAGACCACCTATTTTCGACTCTAATCGCTTGAGGCCGAGACGCCGGGCGTCGCTCTTCTCGTCGAGGGAGAGATCAAGTTGTAAACCGAAACCGTCGATGAGCGGGATGGATAGCATGCGGGATGTGCCTTACAGCTCATCATTGTAAGGCCCGAATGCGGTTAGGCCCGGATGCGGTCGTTGCTTACTGCCGGTAGACCAGCGGCACGAAAGAAATCCGCACGTCGCCGCTAGTTGGTTGGGCCAGAGCAAGCACGCTTGGAAACTCTGGCATCGGGATGTTGTTGTATTGCAGCCGGGCTGCATCGCCGACGTATCCGCCCGTACCGTCGCGCACCACGTAATCGGTAATGCGCCCCCGCCCATCTAAACTCAGAGTCAGCACAACCGAGGACCGCAGCTGCAGCGGCACAAGGTTTGCGTCCATGCGCTGTGCGTAAATGACAGGAACCTCGTAGCCTACCTGGCGAGTGTTAGTTCCAATGGCGAAAGACAGCGCAAAAAACAGCAGCATGCTCGACATTACTCCGCCGGTCGCCGGAATCGTGACGGGACGCATCAGCTGCTGCATCCGGAATTTCCAGTTGTTCCAGACACGCCGCCAGCGCGAACCGTCGGTCTCCATTAAGAGCTGCCGTTCTTTGGAGGCAAGCACGAGCAGTTTACTTCGCAGCGACCGCGGCGCCACAGGATTCGGTAACTCAACCAGTGAAGTACGCATGGACCGGAGTTCATAGATCATCACGGTACACTGCTCGCAGTCACGCAGATGCGCTTCCACTCGGGAGTGCTCGCGTTTGCGCAGCCTTCCATCCACGAAATCGGTACTACGTCGCTTCACATTCCAGCAGGTCATCGACGTTCCATTTACTCTTAAGCCATAGCTTCCGAAAGACCCGGATCCGGCCGCCCCGTGATCTCGCGCCGCAATGCCTCGCGACCGCGTAAGATCCTCGATTTGACTGTCCCCAGGGAGACTTGCAGAATGTCTGCAATCTCTTCGTAACTCAGATTTTCGATATCTCGCAGCACAACAGCCGTTCGAAATACCGGATTGATTCTCGTCAGAGCCCGCTCGATCAGCGTCTTATTTTCGCTCTGAACTGCCTGGTCAAACGGCGACCTCCCCGGATCGGCCGTGTATTCCAGAGGACTATGGCGATCCTCGCCCTCCTCTTCCATTGAAACTTCACACCGGCAATGCCGTGCAAACCAGCGGCGGTGATTATGCGCTTCGTTCACCGCGATGCGGTAGATCCAAGTTCGCAGGCTGCTCTGTTCGCGAAATGAATTAATGGTCCGGAAAACTTTCAGGAAGACTTCCTGCACCACATCCGCCGCATCCATCTGATTCCCGAGCAGGCGAAAAATCATGCCGTACAGCTGCTGCTCGTATCGCTCGATCAGCTCTTCGTAAGCCTCTTCGATGCCTGCCCGGAGACCGCGCAGAATACGAGAGTCTTCTTCCGAAAGTCCCGCGTGGGCGCCCGCTAATATCGACAGGCTTCCCGAGTTTCCTGATATGGGCTGCGCCATCGACTGAATTCTACCGCGATCGGCAACGTTCCTGCTCTAACTGACTATTCTGTTTGACACCGGTGCACTGGCAGAAGTTCCATTACTTCCCAAGCACCTGCCGATAGTGCGCTTCGTATTGCGGAATGATGAGCTCGGTTGAGAACCTGCTCACAGCCGATTTACGTGCGGCGGCGGACATCCGCTCGTGTACTGCCCCATCCGATAGCAGTTCAATCAGCCGCATGGCTTGCGCGTGGGTATCCCCTACCGGTTCCATGTATCCATCCACTCCATGGGTAATCAGATCCGGCACGCCGCCCGTCAGCGTGGCCACAGGGGGTACGCCGCAGGCCATCGCTTCGAGCGCTGCCAACCCAAAGGCCTCCGTTTCGCTCGGGAGGTGCAGAGCGTACATGCGCGGGATCAGCCGCTCCATGTGATCCTGTTTTCCCAGAAAACGCACGTGTTGCTCGACACCCAGTTCGCGCGCCAGCTGCTCGGCGGGTCCGCGATCCGGTCCGTCGCCGGCCATCACCAGTTCGGCATCCACCTCCCTCCGAACTTCCGCAAACGCGCGCACACAATCTAGCACTCGCTTCACCGGCCGGAAATTTGAGATGTGCAAGATCCGCTTGCGTCCTCTCTTCTGCTCGGTCGGATCAGGCTTATAAAGCGAGCAGTTGACGAAATTGTGGATCACCGCGATCGGGCTGTGAATGCCGAAAAACTCCTCGGTGCGCTGGCGCATGAATTCACTGATCGTGGTAACGCCGTCCGACCGCTCGATCGAAAATTTGGTGATCGGGAAGTAAGAACGATCCGTGCCCACGAGAGTGATATCGGTGCCGTGTAGGGTCGTGATAAAGGGCAGACGGCGTTTGGTCGTCATCTCTTGAGCGAGCAGCGCGGAAATGGAATGCGGGATCGCGTAGTGCACATGCAGCAGATCGAGTTGATGTCGCTCCGCCACTTCCGCCATGCGCGACGCGAGCGCCAGGCAATAAGGTGGATACACGAACAGCGGATAATTCGAGACTTCCACCTCGTGATAGTAGATGCCCGGCGTATCAGCGTCTAGCCGGATCGGATTCGCGTAACTGATGAAGTGGATCTCGTGCCCGCGATGCGCCAGCTCAAGCCCCAGCTCCGTCGCTACGATTCCGCTGCCGCCGTAAGTCGGGTAGCACGTAATCCCGATTCGCATCTCCCCAGTATGGGCCCGCGATCGGACACTCTCTCTCGTTTAGGTAAGAGACAAGGTCCGATACACGGTGGGGAGCTGCGGGTGAGAGTTTAGCGGCGCCAGTAGCCGGGATAATAGCGATGTCCGTAGTAACGGGGACCTGTCCAATAAGCGCCTGCATACGGCGGGCGCGCCCAGTAACCGGCATGCCAGTAGTAGCGTGGACCAACTGGGTAGTAATAGGGAGCGACCCAGGTGTAACCGGGCCGTGCGTAATAGGGCGAGGCATAGCCTACCACTGGCGGAGGTGGCGCGTACGCATAGACGGGCGGAGGTGGATAGTAACCGCCAAACCCGATGCCGAATCCGAACCGCGCCCCGGCAAACATCGTGCTGCCGGCCAAAAGGAAAAGGGCAAGTATTTTCGTTTTCATAAGTGGCTCTCGGCTTAAATAAATGCAAATCAATTGCCACCCGCAAATTGTTGAAAGTTCGTTGGTGTTCTGCTGGTTCACGGCTCAAGAAGGCCACACGCTGGTGTTTTTCAACCGTTGGCCATTACTGCAGGAAACTAAGCAGCTCTTTCCGGACCAGCCAAGTCCCCGACAAACGTGGGCCGGCAACCTGGAACGTTCCCGATGTGAGCAGCCAGCCGAGCTCATCCGGCTGCGGCGGTTTGTGAACTCGCGCAAACTCAAGCTTGAGTATCTGCGTACTTCTCTCTAGTTGGTCGCGAGCTGTTTCTGCCGTCGGCTGGTTCGTGAACGCCGCATCGATGGCGACTGCAAACGCCGCGCCTTGCGCTTCCGAAGGCTGTAACGAGAGCACCACAGTGTCGGCCGATTGCAGTGAAATGGCGAAGATCCTGGCCCCGAGCGGAAGTTCCGCGGGGTTGGTTAGTAATGTGCGCGAGGGTCGGACCCATACTGGTGCAGCTGACACCAAGGTCATATCGTTTTGTGAGGGCTGAATCCGCCCGACTCCTGCTGCTTCGTCGCTGATCGCGAGTGCCATCACATCCGGCTGGATCATGCGCATGCTCAGCGTTCGATGTATCGTACCCGTGGCGAGGCGGCACTCGCCGGACGCGCATGTGCCGCCGCTCCGCGACACATACCGCTGTATCTTATTCCAAGCGAAATGCCCACGCAGCGCGAACCAAAGCTGTTCATCATCGCTCATCCCGGCTGCCGCATCTAGATCTTTTGTGTAGTCGAAACCGGTCTCCTGCACAAAGCGCGTGTATTCCTTCTCCTGGCTCCGTTTCGCACCATCCAGCAGTTTCAGGTAGCCTGCCTCTCGGAGGACAGAAACTTTCGCAAAAAACAGTGTATTTTCTGTTCTGGGCAGCAGCCGTAGCAGATCGTCATCCGACCGTACGAACCGGTATCGGTACCGGTTCGCACCGAAATACCCTACTGTCGCAAGCGCCAGGCAAGCCGCGAAAACCAGCCATTTTGCGTATCTGGAACGCACCTTCAGGCGGTGGCCATCTCCGGAACGCGGGTCTGTTTCCAGAGCGTGATATACGCTTTCAGGTCCGCCATCGTTGCGGCGAACTGATCGAGCGTCAAAGATTGCGCGCCGTCGCTGACCGCTTTCTCAGGTTGCGGATGCACTTCCATGATTAGCCCGTCTGCGCCAATTGCAACCGCGGCACGGGAAAGTGCCGGCACCAGGCTGCGCTTGCCTGTCGCATGGCTTGGATCGAGCATCACGGGCAAATGCGAGAGCTCGTTCAGCACTGGAATTGCCGTAATGTCGCAGGTGTTCCGGGTGGCTGTCTCAAATGTACGGATGCCTCGTTCACAGAGGATCACATGCGAGTTTCCGTGCGCCACGATGTATTCCGCCGACATCAACAATTCCTTGATCGTCGAACTCAAGCCGCGTTTCAGCATCACCGGCCGGTTCGCTTTGCCAAGCTCTTTGAGCAGGGCGAAATTCTGCATATTACGGGCGCCGATCTGCAAGATGTCGGCGTACTCGGCCACCATCTCGACATCGCGATCGCTCATCACTTCCGTGATAATGCCTAAGCCGGTCTCCTCTTTCGCTTTGCGCAAGAGCTTCAGACCTTCGCGCTCCATGCCCTGGAAGTCGTAGGGGGAGGTGCGCGGTTTGAACGCCCCGCCGCGTAGAAACGTAGCGCCGTGTCTTGCTACGAAATGAGCGGTCGATAGGATCTGTTTCTCACTTTCGACCGAGCAGGGACCCGCCATCACAATGAAGTCATCGCCGCCGATCCCGACCCCGTTCGCTTCAACCACCGTTTTGCCGGGTCGGAACTCTTTGCTGACAAACTTATAGGGCGCCGAAATCCGCACGGCTTTTTCAACCTGCGGCATCGCTTCGAGCGACTCCAGGCAGGCCGTCACGTCGCCTACCCCGACCGCGCCAATAACAACGCGTTCCTCACCCTCGATCGAATGAACTTTGTATCCGAATTCGCGAATACGGTCGCAAACCGCCTGCACTTCTGCCTTCGTGGCATGCAGCCTAACGGAAATAATCATGTGTCCTCAAGAAACCCTGCCAAAACCAAAAGCCCACTCGTCTCCGAGTGGGCCGTGAAAACCGAGTATGACACAACCCGGCAGCCCTGTGGAAATGCTAACATCGAAATGGTCTTCCCCCAATGACCCGCGTTTTAGCCTTAACGCTGCTGGTTGTGCCGCTGGCCGCTGCTCCCGTTAAGTCAAAAAAGACGGCGGTTCCGCAAAAAGCCCAACCACATTCGACGGTCCATAGCACCCACGGGCGCAGTCGACGCCGTTCGGCAGTACATGCGCCGCCGGCCCCGAGTTTCCAGTTGCATCCTGACTCCGAACGTTATGCCCAAATTCAGCGGGCCTTAACCGATCGTGGCTACTACAAAGGTGAGGCAGACGGTAACTGGAACGATGATTCCACGGACGCCCTCAAGCATTTCCAAGCGGACCAGAAGCTGGAAGCCGATGGGAAGATCAATGCCCTTACGTTAACCGGACTTGGGCTCGGCCCCAAGCATGACGGCAGCTCCGCTTCCACGGTTCCGCTCTCGGCTGCCGCCGGTTCACCTGAACTGCCTGACCCGGGTGCGCCCCCGCCAATCATCGATCCGCAGTAGTTCCAAAATAGTCTAGTGGAAGAGAGCGATGTTTATGCCGCGATCGGCGAAGAAGGATTCCGCGCGCTAGTAGCCGCGTTTTACCGCCGCGTTCCTACGGACCCGGTTTTAGGTCCGATGTATCAGGGACGCGATTTGGTTGGCGCCGAGGAGCGGCTCCGAGGATTTCTCATCTACCGGTTCGGCGGACCTCAGCAATACATAGCCCAGCGCGGACACCCGCGCCTTCGCATGCGGCACGCGCCATTTGCAATCAACGAATCCGCGCGCGACCACTGGCTCCAATTGATGACCGATGCTCTACGCGAAACAGCCCTACCCGCTGAGGCTGCTTCTGTCCTCGACGTCTTTTTCCATTCAACCGCCGACTTCCTGATAAACCGCCCTACGTAGCGACGCTGATGCAAGTGCGCCCTTTATTGCAGCGACAGGTATCTCGGCAAATTTTCTGCTGCGTGCCCGATTGCGCGCGCTAGTGTCAACTTCGCCAGGTTGTGTGCGAACAGGCTCGTAATGTAGTCGAGCTCGGCCGAAGCGACGCCCTCCTCCGATTGCACAACTTCGACCGAATCTGTCACGCCCGCCTCGTATCGCTGCCGCGTGAGGTCCAGCGTGTCCCGCGCGACCTTTTGATTGGCGCGCGCCACCTCAACCTGATCGGTCGCCGCCTGGAGATCAAGAAAGGCCGTTCGCACATCGCTCTCTACGCGTCCGCGCGCATCCTCCAGCTCTGCCTGACGTTGTCCAACCGCCGCAGTAGCCTGCTCAACATCGCCTTCGATCCGGCCGCCTTGCCAAATCGGAAAGCGCAGTGTGCCTACTACCGTGAACGTGCCATGCGCCTGCGAGGGATTCGTGCCAATTGCCCCGTAATCCGCCGAGAGATCAAGCGCCGGCAAACGCTCGGCGCGAGCTGCTGCGCGTACCCGCTCGGCTCCGCGCACCTGTGCCTCTGCGGCCTTTAGATCCGGCCTGCCCGCAAAGGCCTCTTTGACTGCGTCTTCAACTGTGATTGACGGCGCCGCCGTAAACGGAACGGCATCACTCAACTCGAAGCCGTCCGTCGGGGGGAGACCCGTTAAGCGCGCGAGATTGATCTTCTGTTTCGCGAAATCATTTTCTAGCGTGGCGAGCCGCTGTTTCTGGGTTTGCTGCTGAACTAGGCTGCGATTCACATCGATCTGCGCCGATAAGCCGGTCTCACGCCGCTGTTGCGTCTGCGCATAGAGCGCCTGCGCTGTCTCGAGTTGCGCACGGGCGGAAGCAACGCGAGCCTGGGCAGCGATGGTCTGCAAATAAGCACCTCCCACAGCCAGCACGACCAGATCGCGCGCGTCTTCGGCGCTCTTTTGATTCGCTCGTGTCAGCTCCTGTGCCGATTTGTAGTTATTGAGCGCCGTTATATCCGCTACGGTCTGTGTCAAGGTAGCGCGCAGATCGAAATAGTTGAACGGCCCAACAATCGTTGGAATCCCAAAGCCCGGAACCGGTGAGTTGAAGCGAATCCCGAGCGCGCGGAGATTAGTTTGCTGCACGTTTTCGCGCAAGGCGCCATTCAGGTTCGGCAAGAGCACGCTGCGCGCCACCCGTTCCTGACCGTGAGCCTGTCGCACAGCAGCACCCAGGCCGATTGTTCCCAAGTTATATTCCAGCCCTCGTTGAATGGCTTGACGCAAGCTCAACTTCCCCGAAAAGGCCTGATGGCTCGTCGCACTTCCCGCGTAGGGCCCCTGCACCTGCACGTTTGTATTCAGCGTATTGATGCTGCTCGTTGTGCCGGGAACGGGCGTTTGCGTGGCATTTACTGATCCGTTTTGCCCGGCGCGCCCGGATAGTGGTACTTGCGCAGGCCGTGTCGTGCCTGTACCGTCTGTCGGCGAACCGCCCAATTGCGCGAACGCATGAGCAGGAACAAGCACTATCGCGAAAAAGCAGACTGTCGAGGAAAGATTCTTCATAGATGCGTTTATCCGAGTTGTTTGCGGAATCGCCAGACGCTGAGTCCGAGCAAGATGAAGGTGAATAATGCGAGCGCGAGAAGGTTGGGCCATAGCGCCTCGATACCGCTGCCTTTCAGCAACACGCCCCGCGCAATTACTCCGAAGTGCCGGATGGGGTTCAGCAGCGTGAGCGGCTGCATCCAGTGCGGCATCGCTTCAATCGGGGTTAATGCGCCGGACAACGAGGCAAGTGGTGGGTTCACAAAAAAGGCCATCAACTGAGCCTGCTGCGCCGACCTGGTGAACGTCGCGATCACGGTCCCGATGCCGATGCCGGATAACACGCACAAAGCGGCCCCGCCAAGAACGATGAGGAAATCGCCCCGGAACGGCACGGCAAACACTAGCTTCATCAGTGCCACCGCGAGCAGGATCATCAGCTGCAAAAGCAGAAACAGAGGCGTGATCTTTGCGATGATGATCTCGGCGGTGTCAGCCGGCGTCATAAGCAGCTGCTCGACTGTGCCTGCCTCCCGCTCTTTGATCATGGCCGCCGAGGCGATCAATGAGCCATTCAGGACCAGCAATACGCCGAACACACCGGTCACGATGAACCAGGAACTTTCGAGTCCGGGATTGAACAGGAAGGCAGGTATCAAGCTAATCTGACCACGGCGACTCAAGTCGCCCCCGCCACCCACTTGCGTGAACTGCGCATGAATGCCGCCTTGCGCGACGAGCATCTGGTTGTAGCTTTGAATGATACCTGCCGCGTAACCTTGGCCGATTGCAGCCGTGTTGGCATTTACCGCGTTTAGCAAAATCTGCACTGTCGCTTGACGTCCCCGTTGTAAGCTGCGTGCGTAATCGTAGGGGATCACCAGGCCCGCATCGAGCTTGCCTCGAGAGATGGCCCGGCCTAGATCGTTCACCGCAAAATACGAACCGGCCAGCCGAAAACTCTTGCTCTCCGTCATGGTCGAAATGAGTTCACGGCTCTCAGGCGTGCGGCTGTCATCGACAATACCGAGGCGGAGGTTCGATACGGTCGCGTTTAGCGCGAAGCCAAACAGTAACAGCTGTACGGTTGGTGGGACGATCAGCGAGATTGCCAGTCGCCGATCGCGCCGAATCTGGTTGAATTCTTTGCGGATGAGCGCGCCGATTCGTGCCAGTGCTCCTTGCGTGATCGTGTCAGCCATTTCGTCAGACCTTTAATTGCATGCGGCGCATTGTGCGCCATGCCAGGAGATAAAAGATTGCGCCAATAACGCCAATGAACAGAACAGCGAACCACATCGCGGGCCAGCCACCGCCCTGCAGCAAAGCATCGCGCACAATTTCGATGTAGTAGCGGCCCCATAAAATACTCGATATCCAGCGCAGCCCGGCCGGGATGTTCTCGACTGGAAAAATCAGTCCCGAAAGCAGGAACACCAGCAGAAATCCCCCGAGCGCAACAGCTTGGATCGAGGCCGCCTGATTGGGCACCGCCGCCCCGATCAACGTTCCGAAGGCCGCTACACAGAACGCATAGAGAATCGTTGCCACAATGAATGGCGTCGGATCGCCTGCGAGACTGAGTCCGAAGTAGGTGAAGAGCGCGCCCAGGGAAAGGAGCCACTCGCAGAGCGCAATGATCATGAAAGCCAAAATCTTCCCGAGCAGAAACTCGTGGGCCGAAATGCTCGAAACATACACTTGCAGAATTGTTTTCTGCTCACCTTCTTTCGACATGGCGAGCGCCGCGAGCAGAGGCGGAAACATCGAGATGCCAAGCACGAAGATCCCGGGCCCGTAGAACTTCTTCGACACACGTCCCGGGTTGTACCAGAGGCGTATCTCCGCGCGCACTGGTTCCAGACTGTTCGCGCCGGAACGGCCCTGCGAATAAGCCCGCGCGATCAGGCCCGAATAGCCTTGAATCAACCGAGCGGTATTTGCATCTGTCGCATCGATCATGAGCTGCGCGGGGGCAGTTATGCCGCGCGCGAGATTTCTCCCGAAGTTGCGCGGAATGACCAGCGCCGCCCGCGCCTTATTCGTCAGGAGTGCCTGTTGGGGCTGCTGATCCGCCGGCCACTGAACAACCCGAAACGTTACAGAAGCGCGGAACGCATCGATGAAATCGCGAGACGCCGCCGAACTGTCGAGATCCTGCACCACTATCGGCAGGTCGGTTACGGTCAGCGATATCGCCGTGCCGAGAAGGAACAGCAGAATTAGAGGAAGCACCAGCGCGAGTGTCAATGCGAGCCGGTCACGCCTGATCTGCGTGAGCTCTTTGCGTGTTTGCGCCCAGATGCGTCTCATGCTGATTACTCGTCCGCCGGCGCTTTGCCCTGCTCACGGGCCTCTTCCACAATTGCGATGAACGCATCTTCGAGCGAACGCGTAGTCTCGCGCGCGCTGCGCACCGTAATGCCTGCCTGGTGAAGCTTTCCCGCAATCGAGCGCTTACCCGCTTCTACGCTCTCTTCCGTAATGATGTGCAAACGGTCGCCAAACAGCGATACCCGCCAGGCTGCTTCATCTTCTTGCAATAGATCGGCTGCTTTTTGCGGTTGGTCCACCACAAACTCGAGCAAATGTCCGGACTGCTCCTCTTTGATGCCGCTCGGTGTTCCTTCCGCTACCAACTCGCCGGCTGCCATGAAACCTAACCGATTGCATTGCTCGGCCTCTTCGAGATAATGCGTGGTGACCAGGATCGCTGTCCCGGCATCCGCGAGCTGATTGATCATGCGCCAGAAGGCTCGCCGTGCGAGCGGATCGACGCCCGAGGTGGGCTCATCCAGAAACAAAACACTCGGCTCGTGCATGATCGCCGAGCCAAATGCTACCCGCTGTTTCCAGCCACCCGGCAGGCTGCCCGTGAGTTGCCCTTGCTTCCCCTCGAGCCCCGAAAACAGCAGCACCCAGAGTTTCTTCTCCTCGCGCTCTTCCTTCGGCACGCCATAGATCCCTGCGAAGAAATCCAGATTCTCGCCAATTGTTAAATCGTCATAGAGGGAAAACTTCTGCGACATGTAGCCAACGCGCGCGCGCACCGATTGCGATCGCAAAGCACCGCGTTCACCGGCTAATTCCATCAAGCCGCTCGTCGGTTCGACCAGCCCGCACAGCATTTTGATGGTGGTCGTCTTGCCCGCACCGTTGGCCCCAAGTAGCCCGTAAATTTCGCCATACTGCACCCGGACATTCACGTTTTTTACCGCTACGAATGCTCCGTAACGCTTGTTGAGCCTGCTTGCGCCAATGGCTACTCGCCCGCGTAAATCCCGATGGGGATGCTTCCCCGGAAAAGCCGGCGCTCTGACCTCATCGCCCATCGCACGCAGCGTCGCGACAAAGGTGTTCTCGAGTGTCGGCTCGTCAAACCCGATCTCTCTCACCTCCAAGTGAGCCGCACGCAGGGAATTTTCAATGGCAGTCCGGCCGCGCTCGGCATCGGGCGCAATCACGTCCAGCCGGTCTCCGAAACGCTGCACATCGCTGATAGCGTCATGCTTGCCGGCTTCCTCGGCCAGTACCTCTTCCGCTCTACTTAAATCGTTGGTGCGCACTTCTAAACGTGTTGCGTGCAGATTATGACGCAGTTCGGCGGGCGTTCCCAGTTCGCGGATCTCTCCAAGATGCAGCAGCGCCACACGATGGCATCGTTCGGCTTCGTCGAGATACGGTGTCGCTACCATGATGGTCAAGCCGTCCGCTGAAAGATGCGCCAGTGTGTGCCAGAACTCGCGTCGCGAGACCGGATCGACACCCGTGGTCGGCTCATCGAGCAGCAGGACCCGCGGCTGCGCCACCAGCGCGCAAACGAGCGCGAGCTTCTGCTTCATCCCCCCGCTCAGCCGTCCTGCCAGGCGATTGGTGAAGCGATCCATATCGAACATCGTGAGGTATCGCCCGGCGCGCTCTTCTATCGCCTCTCTCGGCACGCGCCGCAGGTCGCCCAGGTAGCGGATGTTTTCGGCGACGCTCAGGTCCGGGTAGAGGCTGAAGGTCTGCGTGAGATAGCCCGTATGCGAACGGGCGTCACGCGCAGGTTGTCCAAAGATCCTCGCTTCGCCCGACGTTGCCTCCATCACGCCGCCCAGAATCTGAAAGGTTGATGTTTTGCCCGCGCCATCGGGACCGATCAAGCCGAAGATTTCCCCCGGGCGCACCTCGAAGTTGATGCCGCGAATCGCCTCGATTTGGTCGTAACGCTTCCATAGCCCACGGACGCAAATCGCATCGGCTTCACTCGCATCCTGCGCTTCCCTCACATCTCTGTGAAGCGTTTCGGTCATGATCATCGGCGACGCTTTCCTTCTGACCAGCGATCACCGGCTACGAGGACCTCGCCATCCGCCGGCATGCCCGGTTTCGCATAGCCAAAGGCACCCTTGAGCTGCAGTTTGACCCCGACCACCTGTTTCACCCGATCATCCCGGAAGTACGTGTTCTCCGGAGTGAAGGTCGCCTGCGGATCAATACGCGACACGTACGCCTCAACTGGTTTATCGGGAGCCGAATCCAGAAAAACCCGCGCCGCCTGGCCGACTTTCACTTTGCCGATCTGCCCTTCAGGAACGAATCCACGCAGGTAAACCTTGCTGAGGTCGATGAGCGTGACCACGGCAGTCCCAGCCTGCACCACTTCGCCTGGTTCCGCGCTCCGCGTGACCACCGTCCCATCGAAAGGCGCCCGTACAATCAGATCTTGCCGGTCCGCCCGCGCTTCCGCGAGCAACGCCCGCGAGCGCTGCTCGTCCGCCACGGCATTGGCGATCTCCGATTGCTGCTGTGCGATCTGCTTGCGCACCGATGCCGACTGTGCGCTGCGGATGCCAGGATTCGCCAGACTCGCTTTTGCCACGTTGAGCGATCCACGCGCCGCATCCACCCGCCTCTGCGCCGCCAATACGACCGCCTCCTGCGTGCCGGCTGTGGTTACCGCCTGTTTGCCTTGGCGCTCGGAGACAGCCCCTGCCTTAGCCAGTCGCGTATAGGCATCTTTGTCGAAGATCGCTAGCTCAAGCGAGGCCTGCTGTTGCGCTAACTCTGCCTCGGCCGTGGCAAGTTCCGCTTCGGCTTGATGTACGCGGCCCTCTGCATCCGTACGCGATTGCTCCGTTGTGAGCTCGGCCTGCTGCAACTGTTCCTGAAGCACTGAAACCTGCTGGTGTGCCGATTGCAGACGCGCCTGCGCCTGTGCCAGAGCCGCCTGTGCCTGCTCCTCGCGCGCCTGTACCTGCCGGTCATCCAGAACCGCGATCACTTCGCCGGCCTTCACCAGATCGCCTTCCCGGAAATGCACTTCCAGGATGCGGCCGCTCGTTTTCGGTGAGATGGCTGAGTCATCGCCTTCGATGCGGCCGCTTAACGCCACAATATTATCCGGCCGACTCGGCCCGGAGAACACGAATTTCCACAATGCCAGACCAATCACCGCAAGCAGCACTAGCGCCAGCACGATCCGGGTCCGCTTACGCCGCGGATGGACATCCGCAGCCACCGGACTTGTTTGCTCCGCGGCTGGAGTTACTGCGCTCGCCTGCGTACTCATTTCTTTTTTCCTCGCGATGCTTTCTGCTTTTTCTGTTCCGCCAGCGCCCGCAGCGAGCACAGTGTAAAGTCGCTGATGTGATCGGCGATCTGTTGCAAGCGCTCCTCGGTCATCTTCAGGTCCGGCCACAAAGACTGGATCACGGGCCTCGCAATGGCATAGTGCACCACCTGCCCGATCAGGCTGTGAGCGCACAGCCGGGTTGTGTCGTCATCCGGCCCGAGCCCCAAGATCGCCCCGATGATTTCCCGAAGCGCCCGGTAATTGGGCCTCATCACTTCGTCGATCACATTTGGAAGCGCGGCTGTAGGCCGTGCCATTTCGTGCGCCATGATCCGCACGTTCCAACTCGTGCGGGAAGCGCTCGACATACGGCGCAGCATGGCTCCAACAAACTGTCGAAGCGCTTCTTCTGGCGTTTTTACTTCGCCGAGCGCCCTGCGCATCGCCTCGTTCTCGGCCGCGCACACCGATTGCCGGAATACTTCCGTATAGAGGCCCAGCTTGTCTTTGAAGTAGTAGTTGACGGCGGCCACATTGGCGCCGGCGCGTGCGCAAATCTCGCGCACCGTTGCAGCCTCGAAACCTTGCTCCGCGAATATCACCCCCGCCGCGTCGAGCAGCTTGGCGCGCGTCGCGTCGGAATACTCCACCATGAAACAAAAGCTTAAAACGAACGTTTTAATAAGTCAAGAGGCTCAGTCCCGGTTTTCCCCGGTACCCTAAAGATCAAAGAGGCGCTCTCGTGCAGACCTTCTCAGCCGAAAACACAGCCTACCTTGAGCCCGTCTTGGCCTACGATCAATTGGCTTCATCGTTCGGAGACATATCCGCGCCGCGTCGACCGTACCTGGCCGCTATCGAAGCGCTCGTAATTGCGAATCTCCCGCAGGCTAGTCGATCTTTACTCGATATCGGATCGGGGGATGGTGTCCGCGCCATTCGGATCGCCGCCGCAGCTCATATCAAGAGGCTTGTGTTGCTCGAGCCCAGCAGCGAAATGCGTAAGCAATGGCCAAGCGGCACTCGAGGTCTGGCGATGCGGGCGGAGGAACTTGATCAGATCAGCGAGAGTTTCGATATCATCACATGCCTGTGGAACGTGCTCGGCCACATTTTTCCCGCGACAAATAGAGTCAACGTCCTCTCGCATTGCGCCCGGCTATTATCTGTCGGAGGCCGAATCTTCGTCGATCTCAATCATCGATACAACGCCCTGCACTATGGCCTTCTGCCGACCGCGTTGCGATATTTGCAAGATTTTGTTAAGCCGGGCGAGAAGAACGGCGATGTGCGTGTGCAATGGAACGTCCACGGCGCGAGTCTTACAACCAACGGCCACGTCTTTACGCACCGGGAGTTTCAGCGACTCGTCGGCGCGGCCGGCTTGATAATCGACAAACGGTTCACGGTCGACTACAGAACCGGCTTCGTGCGGCGATCGCAGTTCACCGGAAACCTGCTCTACATGCTGCGCCGAATGGCCTGAGTGGCCGAACCGAGCACCGAGCACACTTCTTCAATATGTTCCGTCGTCAGTGCGTTGAAAAAAGGAAGGGCCAGAGTTCTGGACGCAACGCCTTCGGTTATGTTTAGCACCTGATCCGGACCGGCGTATCCGGCATAAAGCGGCTGCTGGTGAATTGGAGGGAAATACGCTCGACAGCCGATGCCTGCCGCTGCCAGAGACGCTATCACCTGCTCACGAGCTCCTGGCGGGAGTTGCTCGGAAAGCCGCACCACGAAAGCAAACCACGAAATGCGGCCATCGGCGATCGTTCGCACGGGCGGCACGATATCCGGGTAGTCTTCGAGGCTGTCACAGTAGTGCATAGCAACTGCTTCACGCCGAGCGAGAATCGATTCGACCCTGCTCAACTGCGAAAGACCCAGCGCGCAACTGAGGTCAGGGACCCGATAGTTATAGCCCAGAACCGAATGCTCAAGCCAGCCATCGGCCGCGCTCCTTCCCTGGTTGCGAAGTGCCCGCATGGTATCCGCCAGGGCCGTGTTGTGCGTCACGGCGATACCGCCTTCGCCCATCGTGATCGGCTTGTTCGGATAGAAGGAAAACACGCTCACATCGCCGAAGCTGCCGATTTTTCTCCTGCCGTACTCCGCTCCAATCGCCTCGCAGGCATCTTCGACCACGCGCAGGTCATGCGTGCGCGCCAGCTCGAGAATCGGCCCGAGCTCGGCAGGATAACCGAACGTATGAACCAGCAGGATGGCCCGAGTTTTCGGTGTGATCACTTGTTCGATTGATTCGGCTGTAATGTTGAGTAAGCGCGCATCGATATCTGCAAACACGGGCCTCGCGCCCGCATGACGAACCGCATTGGCAGCAGCGATAAACGTAAACGATGGCAGCACGACTTCGTCACCTTCGCCGATCCCTAGTGCCAAGAGCGCCAGGTGCAAGCCGGCCGTTCCCGAACTAAGCGCCACCGCATGGGCTACCCCGATGTACCGCGCGAACGCATCCTCAAACTCGCTCAGCTTTGGGCCGAGGCTCAGCTGCGAAGTTCGCAGCACGGCCACGACTGCATCGATATCGTCCTCGTTTATGTCCGGCCTCGAAAGAGGGATTTTCATCGGCTGTGCTTGATCAGCAGCTTCTCGCTCGAGGGCAGGGAAGCAATCACACTGGCGATTCGCTCGGAAGCAAACCCGTCGCCATAAATGTTCTCCATACCTGCCAGCGAACGCCGGAATTCTCCATTCTGAGCAGCACGCACCTGCTGTCGCACGACGTCGGTCGTTGCGTCAGCGTGAAGAACGTTGCGCCCCCGCTCGCGGCCGCGCTGGCGGATGCCCACATCCACCGCCGGAACAGCAAAGGATGCGGCCTCCATGATTCCGCTACTCGAATTTCCAATCAGTAGTGCAGCCTCCCGAAGAAGACCCCAGTACGCTGCGGGGCGCAGATTAAAAAACAAACTAGCGTTGCCGTGCGTGCTCGAGAAACTGCGTGCGCGCTCGATCAAAATCCTGCTGCCCGCATCGGCGTTCGGATAACAAAATAAAATCTGCTCCTTTACATCAGCCAGTCCTTCGAAAACAGCGTCTGCCTCCTGAACCGTGTCACGCGCGATGGTTGTCGGATGATACGCAACCAGCACCAATCCATCGGTCAAAGCAACGCCGAGCTCGTCGGAGAGTTGTTGACGGCTCGGTAAGACACTTCGCCGAAGATGGTCAAGTGATGGGGCGCCCACACAATGCACCCGCCAGTCCTCCTCGCCGATCGCGATCACTCGCGAACGCGCAAGGTCAGTCGACGTGAAGTGAACATGGCTCAATTTAGTCAGAGCGTTCCGGACAGCATCGTCGATCGCGCCTTCACTGATCTCTCCGCCTTCGATATGCGCGATCGGAATGCGCAACGCAAGTGCCACGGAGGCGGGCGCCAGCATCTCATATCGATCCGCAATCAAGAGCAGCAGATCCGGCCGCATATTTCCCAGATAATCCGCCAAGCTCAACGTCGCGAGCCCAATCGTCTTCGCCATCCCCACATCGCTGTCCGAGCTCAGAAGGCACTCAATCTTTGCGTCGATGGCAAAACCATCTGTCTCGATCTCGCGAACGGTGCTCCCGAACTCCGGCGAAAGATGCGGGCCCAGCACGATCAACTTCAAATCCAGCGCCGGATGCCTCTGCATCTCATGCAGCGGCCAGTAAAGGTGGCTATAGTCGGCTCGCGAGCTAGTAACGACTGCTATTTTCTTTCGCAATACTTACCCGGCAGAGAGGTTGCGGAGTTGCTTCGCATGAGTTCACTTGGAGCATACTCAGGAATAACCCGACGGAATTCTGCGACCAGATCACTGTTGCTATGAAGGGAGGCGGTGAAGCGTGCGACAGCCTCATCGCTCGCTTCCAAAGAAAGCCGCCTCGTCTTCGTGACTGTGAGCGGCCCGTCCACGGTTCCGACCTGCTCCTCATTTTCACCGACCAGATCCTCAGTCAATTTCTCTCCCGGCCGAAGCCCCGTGAAGTGCAAGCGCGGTGTATTGGACGGATCATACTGCCTGGCCAGAAACTCGGCCAGCTCAGCCACCAGCACCGGGCGCAGGAACGGAGGAACAAGGATTACGCCATCGCACGCTGCTGCTCCTGCTGCGAGAATGGCATTGATCGCCTCGTGTCTGGAAAAAAAGTAGCGGGAAGCTTGCCGATCTGTCACGGAGATTGGTAGACCTTGGGCAATCTGCCGGAGGAAAAGCGGTATTACGCTCCCTCGCGATCCAATCACGTTCCCGAGACGGATCGCGCTGGCGCGGAACTTTGCATGGCTGAGCGAGACGGTCAGCAGTTCCCCGATGCGCTTGGACACGCCCATGACGCTATGCGGTCGAACGGCTTTGTCGGTTGAGAGCATCACAAAGATCGATGCGCCGTAATCCGAAGCCGCCCGAAGCAGCGCGTGTGTCCCGAGCACGTTGTTCCGAACAGCAGCCACGGGGTTATGCTCGGTCAATCCAACGTGTTTGACTCCTGCCGCGTGAAACACAACCTCCGGTCGAACACGATCGAAAGCCGAGGCTAGCAACTGGTAATCTTCTACACTTCCCAAAATGTAGTAGCACCTCGCATGAGGGTGCTTCGTCTCCATGTAACGCTGCATCTCAAACAAGCCATGCTCTGCCGCATCCAGCAGAACAAGTGAGCCCAGATCTTGCGGACGCAAAGATTTCGTGAGGGCAGATCCGATATCACCACCGGCGCCGGTTACGCAGACGTTTCGTCCCGCGAAGGCTGTGGCAAACCTCGAATCGAAGGTGCTGTTTTCGGCATGTGAGAGGAAACGATGCCACCCATTCTCAAGGCCCGCCATGATCCCAAGCTACCGAACCGTAACGAACGGACACGAAACCAGGAAAAAGTCCTAGTCGCCAACCGGCTCTCCAGAGCATCCAGTTGCTAGTGTCCGATCAGCGCATAACGGTTGTTGGAGCGTCAGCCGGGGGCATAGAAGCGATCCGTACCCTCGCTTCGGGATTACCGAGCGACTTTCCAGGGTCGCTCTTCGTCGTTTTACACATTGGCAACCACCCCAGCACTCTGCCACATCTTCTCTCGGCCGCCGGTCCACTCCCTGCTGTCCATCCACGTAATGGCCAACGAATAGAATCGGGCAAAATCTACGTTGCTCCACCCGATTGCCATATGCTGCTATCGGAGCCGGGGAAGATCGAAATTTCGCATGGCCCGAAAGTAAATCACACGCGTCCGGCGATCAACCCGCTCTTCCGCTCGGCAGCCGCTACTTATGGAGCCGCGGTGACAGGGGTGATCCTTTCAGGTAATCTCGATGACGGCGTGCTGGGACTGGCGGAAATTAAACACCGCGGCGGCATCGCTATTGTGCAGGATCCAAAAACTGCTGTTTACCCGTCCATGCCTTCTTGCGCCGTTGAATCGGTACCGGTCGATTACGTTGTACCGGTCGTGCAAATTCCGGCGCTGCTCAGTCTGCCTTTGGCGGCCCAAGCTGGAGCCGAAAAGGAGACCCATATGGAAGCGATCCACTCCGATTGGACTTGCCCGGAGTGTCGCGGCCCTCTTACCGAGTTTCGGAGTGGAAACCTTGGCGAGTATCGCTGCCGCGTCGGGCATGCCTATACCATCCTGGCCCTCGCTCAGGACCACCAAGTTACCGTCGAGCGAAAACTCTGGGAATCGGTGCTCGTGCTCGAAGAATCGGCCGACATTGCCGAAAGCTTAGCTTTGATGTTTGGGGGCAATTACCATCAACAGGCCAAAAGTCGTCGCGAACAGGCGTCGATGGTACGCGATCTTATCCATGACGTGAAGGCTCGTTACACGCTTTAGTGATATGAGTCTAGGGCCCCATCGCCGAATACATTTCCGCCGACCGCGCCGGTAACGTAATCAGCGCCCTGCCGTTCC
Organism: Terriglobia bacterium; assembly: GCA_963737005.1. Lineage (GTDB taxonomy): Bacteria > Acidobacteriota > Terriglobia > Bryobacterales > Bryobacteraceae > Bog-105. The sequence continues at coordinate 115,060 of CAVTRD010000004.1, forward strand.
GCACTTCTAACCAACCCGTTACGCCGAGCCAGGGGTGAAGCCTCACCAGTACGCGCACCGGATTGAGCGAGTGACCGGTCCACCAGTTCGGCGGCTCGACTTTGCGAACGACAGGTGCTGCTGAGCACGCACCCGCGATCAACAGCCAATAAATCAGAAACTCGTAGACACGGTTCCCCCGCCTGAATTCCACCCGATCGCGCCTCGCAAGCTAACTCTAGCGGAAAAGCAATCGTGTTTTTAGACCGGTCCGGATGCGTATACGCTCTCGAATACCAGACGCTTCCTGCATTGTGAATCGTTCTGCTTCGCTGCGGGGCTGGACACCGAACAAATACCCAACAGATCCAAGGATCAACATCAGCATCGGAGTGTAAAGATCGGTAAACGCACGCCATTCGTTCATCACACCAAGGAAGACGCCCAAACAGAAGAGCGGCACCGCGATCACCAACCCGCACCGAAGCAGCAATGGTTTTCTCTCCCAGCGATAAAAGAGTGCGACCAACACGATCAATGCAGTCACGAGCTGATCGAGACCGTAGTGGAAACGAATCCACTCTCGTAGGATCGGCAGATTTAAATCGATCAAGTGGAACTCTGTCGGCGTGCCTCCATTGCGCCCGAATGCATGCACGATGGAGGATTGAATGATTACGTAAATGCCCACCTGAAGGCTCGTGTATATCGCCCCGAACCGCGTAATTAAGCGTTTTTGAGCCGCGAGATAGACTACGAAAACCAGCGTGTTGAGAATCGCTGTTTCTTTGTTCACGCACGCCAGCGCGAACACGATCAGATACCCGCGCCACTTTTCCTGCTTCATCAAAAGCAGACTCGCCGCAAACAGCAGCAAGCTCACGAAATCGTAGAAGTGGCTCGTATAGCTCAGCCATGGCACAATGCCCGCAGCTGCAATCGAAGGCACGGCTGCGCGAAACGCTACGGATCCCGTGTAACATTCGTCATAGAGCCGGAGGACTACCAGCAGATACGCCAGAAGGCATCCCAAGATCACAGTCAGTGCGATGATCGTCTCAACTGGATAATTCTTTTCGAGCTTCAGCGAGCCCGATGCCGCATAAGGATCACGATCGACTGTGAAGATCCTCTGCATCGCCCGATTCTCATGGACGAACCCGACTGCTTTTTGCTTGACGCCTATCGGAACCAGGCGTGTTAATACGTTTACTGTGGTCGGCAGTAACGTGCGCTGCACAAACGGACGTTCGGCTCGATAGTAAACTGCATCGGACAGCAGGTCCCGATGGTAGTTATTGAAGTGTGCGACATAGCACAGGAAAGTCCAGCAAGTGAACCCGAGGGCGAAACCGATGCCAAGCATCCGGTAAACGCGATTCATAAGTACCTCAATCCCGAGCGCGCGGTCGACTTAGTATTTAGTGGTTCTTAAAATACCAAAATGGCAGGAAATGTCAAGGCGCGCCTTTGTGATTGCTTCCTTACCGAACCAATCGCCAAACCTCGTGGAGAAAGATTGGAGTGTCGGGATTGTTGTGTTCGTCGGCTTTTTAGGAACCGGTTTTTTGAACCGGCAAATTAGCGAAAGCCACCCGAAGCGAGTAGCGTCTCGCCTGTCATCCAGCCCGAGCTTTCCGACGCTAAAAACACCGCGATCGGTCCGATGTCTTGCGGCTGTCCCGTTCGCCCGAGCGGCGTCTGGGCGACCGCCTGCTTTTCGAAATCGCTCCCGCTGAAGCCGGTCGCACCATATCCTTCGGTTTCCACGATGCCCGGATTGATCGAGTTCACGCGAATCTTCTTAGGCCCCAACTCTTTGGCTAGCACGCCCGTAATCGCATCGACCGCGCCCTTTGTCGCGCTATAAACAACCGACATCGGCGGCGTTGTTCGAGACACTACGGAGCTGACGTTGATAATGCTTCCACCCTCCGCCCCAAAGTGTTTGACGGCTTGCTGCGACGCTTGGATCAGGCCCAGAACATTCGTGTCGAACTGCCGGTGAAAGTCGTCGGCCGTCACCGCTTCAATCGGCGCGAACTGATATACGCCGGCATTGTTTACGAGAACATCCAACCGTCCAAATGCTTTCTTCGTTTCTGCGAATATCCGCTCGACATCCGATGCGTTGGCTACGCTGCCTTGCACGGCGACCGCTTTGCCGCCCTCGTTCTTGATTTCCGCCACAACACGATCGGCGCCTTCCTTGCTCGAGGAATAGTTCACTGCTACGGATGCGCCTTCGGCCGCTAAGTCCTTCGCGATACAGGCTCCAATACCTTTTGATGCGCCCGTTACCAGTGCTACTTTGCCTTTCAAACTGCTCATAGTTCTTCTCCTGTTCCTTCCGCCATCAATTAGACGGTTGTACAAATGTGATGAGACGGCAGGCTGACCCGATTCGGCCAGTTCTCGCTAAATCCGCGAAAGTTGATCGGAATACGCGCGCAGCATATGGCGCTGCAGAATCAGGCGAGCGTATTTCCCTTCACGCACAATCTCGATGAGGCCGGCGGTAGCGAGTTCCTTTAAGTGATGTGAAAGGGTCGGTGCGGTCACACACTGGCTTTCTTGAAGAGCGCTGCACCAGGTAGGATCTTTGTGCGCACCGATCTGCTTGAGCATCTGGTAACGTCGAGGGTCGGCCAACGCACGAGAAATCAACGTCACTTCCCGGTCGGTCAATTTCACTCGTTTGGCATTCGCCATGAGTTCAAAGTACACCGGTACTAACCTGAAGCAATGCGCACCTTCGTCGCACTGGCGTTATCCGCGCTGCCACTAATCTCCGCAACACTTCAGATCGATCACGTCACCATAGCCGGTCAGCACCTCGATGTCATGCGTCAAGCCTTTACTGCGGCAACCGGTATTCCAACCGAATACGGCGGGCGCCATAACAATCACGCAACGGAGATGGCACTTACCAGTTTTCCCGATGCCTCCTATCTTGAGTTCATGGGCATTCAAGCGAAAGCCGACCCGGCCGCTGTGTCGGCCCATGTCTGGAGCACGTTTCTCAAAAGCAACAGCGGTCCGTGCGCCTTCGCTCTTCGTGTTCCGAGTGTTGGGGCCGAAGTCACGCGGCTCAAATATGCCGACGTTCCCGTCAAAGCGCCGGTTCGTAGCGGTCGCACCCGCCCCGATGGTGTCCAATTAGCTTGGGAGACAAGCGACGTCGGCTCCGGCGTGCGCGGCACCTTCTTACCGTTTCTCATTCAGGATGTGACATGGCGGAAAATGCGCGTGTACCCGTCGGGCAAGCCGACAACAAAAGAGATTCGAGGCATTGCCCTGATCGTGATCGGGGTGCCTGATCTGGATCGGGCCGTCGCTGAGTATCGGCATGCATTCAACCTTCCGGAGCCTCGCCGTCAAAAGGACGTTGTATTCGACTCCGATCTCGCCTGGTTTGAGAACAGCCCGATCGTACTCGCGAAAGGCGCAAGCGATGGCTCGTGGGTGAGCCGCCGCGTGGCGCGGTACGGCAGCGGCCCGTGCGCGCTCGTGCTCGCCTCCCGAGCTAGCCTTACTGCATCGACGAACTCGCAATGGTTTGGTCGGACGATCATGTGGATCGATGAGTCCCGGCTCGGCTGGCGACTCGGTCTTCATCCAGTTAAATAGCCGCCACAAGCGCACCCGGAGGTCCTTTATCGAAATTGGTTCGTTTCGCGGGATGCCCCGGAGGAGCTTTTCCTTTACCGGTAGCGTTCGAGCAAAGCCGGTAGTTGCTCAACAAAAACTGAGCGCGCTACCACCAGATCGCACCCTTGTTCGGCGGCCGCCCGCCGCAATTCCACCTGAACGTGAGAAACGTAACCGATCAGCGGAATCGCGCGTTTCTCGTCATCATTTTTTAACGCGGCAATCAGTTCGAGCGGCGTCGACCCGGCATCGTTCAAATCCAGAATGATCAGAAGGGGGTTTTCGGCGGCCTTTGCCATGGCCTGCTCACGCGTTTTCACAAATATCACCGGCAATCCCAGGCGTTTGGCCGCTTCCTGAATCTTCACAGTAAACAGTAGGTCGCTCAAAACGGCTACTACTTTTCGTTGTTCGCCTGCTGTTTGCGTGTCTGTCATAAAAGTTTCAGTCTAGCCGCCTTAGGTTCCCCGATACTTCTTTCCGCGAGTATCATCAAAAGTGATCATGAGCGTTCTCGATCAGGCGCCACCCGAAGTCAATCCGCTGCAGGATGCCATGCGGTTCGCCCGCCGCGTACCGCCCTGCGCCATCGTTATTTTCGGAGCCAGCGGAGATCTCGCCAAACGCAAGCTCCTCCCGTCTCTTTACCGGTTGTTTTACGAACGCCGGATCTCCCAGAATTTCGCCGTTGTCGGAAGTTCGCGCACTCCTATGTCCGACGATCAGTTCCGTGACAAAATGCGCGAATCGGTCTCCAAGTTTCTCGAAGATGCTCCGTTCGATGAAGATGTCTGGAGGTCTTTCGCCCAAACACTTTTCTACGTGCCGGGCGACATTGCGAAACCGGAGTCGTATGAAGATCTGCGAAAGAAACTCGATGAAGTGGAGAAAAGCCATCAGACTGCCGGCAACGTTCTGTTCTATCTCTCCACGCAGCCCAGTTACTACGCCGAAGCGGTACTCGCGCTCGGCGACCACAAACTGAATACCGGCAATGGTTGGCGGCGCGTCATCATTGAAAAGCCGTTCGGCCACGATCTCGCGAGTGCCCGCAAGCTCAACGAAGAGATTCACAAGGTCTTCGATGAATCGGAAGTCTATCGGATTGATCACTACCTCGGCAAGGAGACGGTGCAAAACATCCTCGCCTTCCGCTTCGGCAACAGCATGTTCGAGCCGCTCTGGAATCGGCGCTATGTCGATCACGTGCAGATCACTGCCGCGGAGTCAATCGGCGTAGAAGGGCGCGGCGGCTACTACCAGGAAGCCGGCGCCCTGCGCGACATGATTCAAAATCATTTAAGCCAGGTGATGGCGACCGTCGCTATGGAACCGCCCTCTGTGTTCGACGCCGAAAATGTCCGCGACGAACGCGCCAAGCTCCTGCGTGCTGTACGCATCATCAAGCACGAGGACGTGTCTAATTTTGCTGTGGCCGGGCAGTACGGTCCCGGCTACGTAGGCGGCCAACTCCTGCCCGGTTTCCGGGAGGAGCCGAGCGTCGACAAAGATTCCCAAACCGATACCTACGCCGCAGTCACCTTTCTAATCGACAACTGGCGCTGGGCCGGCATACCGTTCTACATTCGCACCGGCAAGCGCATGCCGAAACGCGTCACCGATATTGCCATCCAGTTTAAGGCGCCTCCGCTGGGCCTATTTACCCAGGAAACGAAATCAGGTTTACGCGAAGTGCGTCCGAACCTGCTCGTAGTGCGCATCCAGCCTGAAGAAGGAATCTCGTTGCGCTTTCTTTCGAAAAGTCCGGGCAGCGGTATGCGCGTGCGCCCGGTCTCGATGGACTTCAACTACGGCTCCAGCTTCGGCGAACGTACACCGACTGCCTATGAAACTCTGCTGGTGGATGCCATGGTCGGCGATCCCACACTGTATACGCGGCAGGATATGGTGATGGCGAGCTGGCAGATTGTACAGCCTATCCTCGATGTCTGGGCTGACACAAAATTCGAATTTCCGAACTATTTCGCCGGGACGTGGGGCCCTAAGTCATCGGATGAGATGCTCGCCCGGCAAGGTCACAATTGGAGAACGCCATGAGTAGCGCCCTAATTTCACCCGCTCAACCCGAGCAGATTTTAAAAGGTCTGGGTAAGCTGTGGACCTCCCTCGGTCAGGAAGAAAAGCAGCAGGGCAAGCCGACCGTGTTGCGCGCGTGCGCGATGACGCTGGTGGTAGCAACCGATGAAGCCGATGAAGGCTTTTTCGCCTCGCAGATTATCTCTGAATTGATGCGCGAGCATCCGAGCCGCGGGATCGTCGTTACCGTCTCGGGAGACGGCCCGGAGAAGCCGGAGGCCCGCGTGCTTGCTCAATGTTGGAAGCCCTTCGGCAAAGCACAGCAGATCTGCTGCGAGCAGATAGAAATCAAAGCGCGTGCCGAGAGCTGGCCCAATCTCGGTCCAATTCTGCTTGGTTTGACGGCGGCAGATCTGCCAGTCGTATTCTGGGTTCGCCATCGTGGGGCGCTCGGCGGGACTGCAACCAGCGCTCAGGAGAGCGGGTTGAAGACCGTGATGGACCTGGCGAGTAAGACCGTTATCGACTCCCGAGATCTCGATCCGGCGGCCGCGTTTGCGCTGCTTGCCAAATGGCGTGGCGAAGACCGGATCGTCGCAGACCTGGAATGGACACGGCTTACTCCCTGGCGCGAACCGATCGGCCATATATTCGACAACACGGCGCGCGCGAACAAGTTTTCCGCGTTCCACACGATCGAAATCGGGCACACCGAAGAGAATCCGTCCGCCAACGAATTCTACGTAGCAGGTTGGCTTTCGGCGCCGTATCGGGCCAAGGTCGAGTTCAAGCAGGTGAAGGGGTACGGTCCGGGCGTGCACTCGATCAAGCTCCTTTCCGACAACGAGACGATCACGTTCGAGCGCACCGGGCAGGAGTGTATGACCTTGCACAGCACAAATGGCCGGGAGCGCCGCTACAGCTACTCCGCCGCGAGAGAGGATGCTCTGATGAACGAGGAGCTCAGCATTATCGGCGATGACCCTGCTTTCGACTCAGCATTCGCACGTGCTCAGGAGTTGCTTCGTGACAGGCAATGATGAACCGAAGCTGGTCATAGGCGAAACGGCGGAGAATGCGGCCCGCGAGTGTGCCCAATCCATTCTGGCGCTCCTTGCTCAGCCGGCGAAAGCTCGTGCGACCCTTGCCATCTCAGGAGGTAGCACGCCCAAGCTGCTTTTTGCGGATCTCGCGAAAGCCAAATTCGATTGGTCGAACGTGCATATTTTTTGGGTCGATGAACGGTGCGTTCCGCCGGACAACAAAGAAAGTAATTTCAAGCTGGCTAACGATACACTTCTCGTTCCCGCGAGTATTCCGCCCGCCAACATACACCGAATTTACGGGGAAGCGCCGCCGCCCGAAGCCGCCGAGCGCTACCGAAACGAGATCAAGAAGTTCTTTCAATTGAAAGAACGCGAGCTTCCCGTCTTTGACGTGATCCATCGCGGCATGGGACCGGATGCGCACACTGCCAGTCTCTTTCCCGGCAGTCCGCTCGTTCACGATCGCACCGGCATCGCCACAAATGTGTGGGTCGAGAAGATGCAGATGGACCGGATAACACTGCTTCCCGGCGTTCTGCTTGCGGCGAAACACACGGTGCTGCAAGTCTCAGGTGCCGATAAAGCCGATGCGGTCCACAGTGTTCTTCGCGAGCCGGTGGATATCCTGCGGTTTCCTTGCCAGATCGGCAGTCGCGAGTCGCGCGCCACATGGTTCCTCGATAAAGCGGCCGCCGCGAAGCTCTAGTGCTCTTCGCGCGACTGCTGCTAGCGGGCAGTCTGCTGGTGTTGCCGCCCCCGCCAAAGCCGGCGTGCGCCAAATTGGCCTTCAATCGTCTGCTATTCGCGGGAGATGTGATGTTCTCGCGGGCGGTACGCCGAGAGATACTCACATCAGGCGATCCGGCTCTGCCGTTTCGTAAGATCGCCGCCCTATTCGCGGGCGCGGACCTCTCCTTCGTAAATCTGGAATCACCGTTCTCGGATGCTGGGCCGTACCACGCGGATGGCCTGATCTTTCATGCTGCGCCCTCGATGATTGCCGGTCTGCTGCTCGCGCGAGTGGCAGCCATCTCGACAGCGAACAACCACTCACGCGACTGCGGCCCGCACGGCGTCGAGTTTACGGTGAAGTGGCTGTGCGCGCACGGCATGGCGCCTGTTGGCAGCAGCGCCTCTGCGAATCAGACACATCGCGGCGTCATTCTCGAGCGTAACGGCATCCGCTTCGGATTTCTGGGTTACACCTACGATCAACAGAACGGCAATTGGCGGGATATAGATGCGCGTATCGCGATGGCTGATCCCGCCATCGCTGCCCGAGACGTTAAGGACTTGCGAAAGCGGTGTGATGTCGTTATCGTCTCGATGCACAATGGCATTGAATACATGACAAAGCCGACCAAAGCGCAGGTAGCGTTCGCGCATGCTGCTATTGACGCCGGCGCTGCGCTCGTGATCGGCCACCATCCGCACGTGATACAACCGCGCGAAAATTACCGGAACGGAATCATCTTCTACTCGTTAGGTAACTTTGTTTTCGATCAGTTTCAGAGGGAAGCAACCCAACACGGCGAGATTGCCGAGGTGGATTTCCTCGGTGGAAGTGCTTTCGTCGCCAATGTGTGGCCGGTCAGGATAACTCCAACCGGCCCCGAGCTCGAGTAGAGGAGTGATCAACCGCCCGTCGGCTGCTCGATGTGACCACCGAATTTGTTCCGCATCGCTGACAGAATCTTTTCTGCAAAAGTATGTTCTTCGCGCGAGCGGAAGCGCGTGAAGAGAGCCGAGGCCAGCACTTCGGCGGGGACAGCTTCTTCGATCGCGGCATTGATCGTCCAGCGGCCTTCGCCCGAATCCTGCACATATCCGCTGTAATTCGAAAGGTCAGCGTTTTCAGTCAGCGCCATCGACGTGAGATCGAGCAGCCAGGAACCAATTACGCTTCCCCGACGCCAGAGTTCCGCGATATCCGGCACGTTCAGTGTGAAGCGTTCGTCTTCCGGAAGCTCCTTCGACTCTTTATTCTTCAAAACGTGAAAGCCTTCCGCGTAGGCCTGCATCACCCCGTACTCGATGCCGTTGTGAACCATCTTGACGAAGTGACCGGAGCCAGGAGGGCCGGTGAGAAGATAGCCCTGCTCGGCGGTACCGCCCATTTTTTCGCGCCCCGGTGTGCGTTCGATAGTGCCGATGCCAGGGGCAAGTGTTTTGAAGATCGGCTCGAGGTGCGCAAAAGCGTCAGGGTCTCCGCCGACCATCAGACAATACCCGCGTTCGACGCCCCAGACGCCGCCGCTCGTTCCTGCATCGAGATAGTTGATGCCCTTCTTTTTGAACTCGGCCGCGCGACGGATATCGTCTTTGTAAAAACTGTTTCCACCATCAATGATGCTGTCACCCGATTCCATTGCTGCAGCGAGAGCCTGCACGGTGTCTTCAGTCGGCTTGCCTGCGGGTACCATAACCCAGACGGCTCTCGGCTTCGGAAGCTTTTTGACGAGATCCTGTAACGAACTTGATCCTGCCGCACCCTCACCCACCAACTTCTTTACGTTTTCAGGATTGAGATCGAAAACCGTGCACTTGTGACCGCTCTTCTCGAGCCGCCGCACCATGTTGGCGCCCATGCGCCCGAGACCAACCAAACCTAGTTCCATTATTTCTCCTCGCTAAGCTAAGAAGTTCTTAGCTTAACCCCTATGAGATTTAGTCGAAGGCACCGTGTTTCAGCCGGCTTCTGGTTGGTCGGATCGCTGGGCCTGCTGACGAGCTGTAACCGGGAGCATGTAACGACGATCGCTGTGATACCAAAAGCGAGCGCCGATATCTTCTGGCAGAGTGTTCACGCCGGCGCAGTGAAAGCAGGGCGGGAGAACCACATAGACATCGTCTGGGACGGTCCGCCAAACGAGACCGACATCGCGACCGGCATGCAGATTGTGGAGACCATGATTAACCGGCAGGTCGATGCAATCGCGCTTGCGCCTTCGGACCGCTCAGCTTTCAAGATTGTGATTGATCGCGCGAAAACCGCGGGCATTCCGGTTGTGATCTACGATTCGGCGATCGATACGGACAGCTATTTCAGCTTTGTGGCGACCGACAACTCTCTTGGGGGCAAAATGGGTGCAGACCGGCTTGGCGAAATTCTACACGGCAAGGGCAAGATTGTGATGGTGAAGACCACACCCGGCGGCGCATCTACCACGGCGCGAGAGGACGGTTTTCGGGAGGAGCTCCACAAAAAGTTTCCTGCGATTGAAATACTCGACGAGCGCTTTGGGATGGCAAGTATAGCGCAATCGATCAATGTCGCAGAAAACATGTTGACTGCCCATCCGGATCTCGATGGCATGTTCTGTTCGAATGAATCGGGCACCGAAGGCGCGGCGCAAGCCTTGAAAGCTCGCCACAGCAAACTGAAGCTGGTGGGTTTCGATTCGAGCCCGACGCTGCTCACGGAACTCGAGGCCGGCTGGATCGATTCGCTGGTAGTCCAAAACCCGTTCAAGATGGGTCAGATGGCGGTGACACAGGCCGTCAAAGCCATCAAGCGGGAATCGGCCGAGCATAAGATTTTTCTCCCGCCGCATGTTGTCAACCTGGCGAACATCAATGATCCCGAGATCAAGGCGCAATTACATCCTGATCTCGAGAAATATCTAAGCGCGGCCGATTAATGCCGGTAGGCGGCGAGCAGCGCGTCGCCTGACTGTGGGATCGAGTTCGTTCCGGCTGTGATGGTGTTGCCGCTCAGAGTGTAATCGGTGTTCTGCGTCAGCAAAACTCCGTTCTTGTACAGTTTTAAGCTTAGCGGCGGGTTCGGTGCGCTGGCCAGAGTGAACGTGGTGTTATTCCCATCGATTGTGCCACCGGGAAGCTCTGCATCGACAAAGATCGCATTTGGCCCCGGAGTCGCCAGACGGTACTGCGCGTCGATCAAGTCAGTTGGGAGCGGAATGCTGGCCGGCAGAAAAGTGATCACCGAGCCGCTTAGGGCGTAGTCCACGCCTGGCGACTGCAGCAGCCCGTTTCGAAAGACTGCGAGGCTGCTCACAGGTGCCGGCACGTGGGCGAGAGTGAACGTTTTGTTAACGCCGTCCAGGGTTCCGGCAGGTGTTTCCGCGTCCACAAATGACGAGCTTGTGCCAGCCGCAAAACCCGAAGAACTCGCATTGTTAAGCTGGGCCGTGAGAGCCGCGATCAGCGAGTTGATGTTCGCCAGATCTGCGCTCAGGCTTGTTACCTGACTGATCGAGATCGGCAAGGTGGCATACTGTCCGTTGCCGTTGTTCGTTCCTCCACTGGAGCCACCCGATCCTGAACTGCCGCCCGTTCCCGTTGAGCTGCCTCCGCCTTGTGAGGTGGATGTTCTGATTGTGCTCAGAACAAGCGGTGTGTTGCTGGGTGAAACTTGCCACGTCTCGGTCCAGGACGTCGTGCCGTCACTGCTGTAGTAGACGGCCTGATAAAAAGTCCCGGCAGAAGCGGTGGTTGTGGGAACGAGCAAGACAGAAAGCGCTCCGTTGTAAATGCGTGCGGAGGTGCTCAACGGACTGGTGCCGCCGCTCGGTCCGGCGAAGCCGTTCCAGGTAATAACAACCGTTCCGTTGAATAGACTTCCGTCGGCGTTCACAATCGTGTCGCGAATTTGGGTCAGTGTCGTTTGGCCGAACGCAATTTGGGCAGTGAGTACGACGCAGAGTAGAAAAGTCCAGAGCAGCGGCCGAGTTTTTTCCATGGTGCCTCAGGTAGAAGATAGGAGCGACTTCAGTCAACCACGCTGCCGAGGGCTGCCGGTGATTGGATCGACGCTTCCGAGGTTCACAGCCCAGGCGGATACTCTTGCAGTGCGGGGACTTAATCCTATTGCAGGAAAGCAGCGAAGCGTTGTGACTGAGGGCGAGACACACCCGAGCCGTTAGGTAAGGAGCCCGCTTGTACGATCAATCCGCTCGGCGTTGAGATACTTCTGCAAAGCCGGAGGTACGAGAACACTGCCATCTGCTTGCTGGTAATTTTCGACGATCGCCACCCAGGTCCGTCCGATCGCGAGGCCGCTCCCGTTCAGAGTGTGGACGAACTCAGGCTTGGTCTTGCCGCTCTTCGCGCGAATCATAGCGCGGCGCGCTTGAAACGCCTCAAAATTCGAGCAGGACGAAATCTCTTTGTAGCCATTCTGGCCGGGTAGCCACACTTCGATGTCGTAGGTCTTGGCGGAGCTGAAACTGGTGTCGCCGGTGCAGAGGACCACTGTGCGATAGGGGAGCCCCAGCTTTTCGAGAACCGTCTCGGCATGATGGGTCAGCTTCTCGTGTTCTTCGTTGCTCTGCTCTGGGCGCGTGAACTTGACGAGTTCGACTTTCTGGAATTGATGCTGGCGGATGATACCGCGAACGTCACGGCCATATGACCCTGCCTCACTGCGAAAACAAGGTGTGTAGGCACAGAGCGAGATCGGCAGATTGTCACTATCCAGGACCTCGTCCCGGAACAGATTCGTGACCGGCACCTCGGCGGTCGGCGCGAGCCAGAGATCGTGGCCTTCACAGCGAAAAAGATCTTCGGCGAATTTCGGAAGCTGACCTGTGCCATAAAGACTGTTCGAATTCACCAGGAACGGCGGGAGCACTTCGCGATACCCGTGCTCACTCGTGTGCAGGTCGAGCATAAAGCTGGCTAGTGCCCGTTCCAGGCGTGCGCCGAGTCCCCAATAGACCGCGAAACGCGCGCCGGCAACTTTCGCTGCACGCTCCATATCGAGAATGCCGAGGTCAGGCCCGATCTCCCAGTGCGGCTTCGGCGTGAAAGCGAACTCGCGCGGCGCACCATGACGCCGGATCTCCACGTTTCCGCGCTCATCACTGCCGACCGGCACGCTTTCCTGCGGCATGTTTGGGATGCGCGCAAGAAAATCGCGGAAGCCGGCATCAAGCTGGTTCACTTCGGCGTCGAGGCCAGTGATGCGTTCCCCAATCGCTCGCACTTCGGCCTGCTGCCCGGCTGTGTCCGCCCCGGACTTCTTCAGCTGCCCGATGCGGACAGTTGCTTGATTCCGATCTGCTTTTAGTCGTTCGACTTCGGTGACCAGCTGACGGCGTTTCGCATCGAGCTCACTGAACGCTTCAGTATCTAGTTCATAACCACGTTTTGCTAAGCGCTGCCGAATGAGATCCAGGTTATTGCGAAAGTAACTGAGATCGTACATCCGTCGTCAGGGCCGGTCAGCTAGCGCAGTCCAGCGTTGACCATCCGGCGCACCCAGATAATCCGCGCGAGGACGGATCAGCCGGTTGTTGCGGTACTGCTCGAGGATGTGTGCTGTCCAGCCAGACATGCGGCTAATGGCAAAGATGGGTGTAAAAATGTCGATCGGAATGCCAAGCGAGTAGTAGGTCGAAGCCGAGTAGAAGTCTACGTTGGCATTGAGCTTTTTGAGGTCACAGACGGTCTGCTCAACCTTGGTCGATTTCTCGTAGAGGTCGATGTGATTCGTCCGTCTGCCGAGTTCTTCGCTCATTTTCTTGAGATGCACCGCGCGGGGATCGAGGACGTGATAAACGCGATGGCCGAAACCGGGAATCTTGACCTTGTTATCTAGATCTTGCTTGACCTTGGCAACCGATTCTTCCGCGGTTTTAGTCTGGAGGAGCATCTGGATCACGGCTTCGTTCGCGCCTCCGTGCAACGGTCCCTTCAGTGCGCCAATTGCGGATGTGACCGCCGAATAGATATCTGAGAGGGTTGCGGCCGTTACCCGGGCGGCAAAGGTGGAAGCGTTCAGCTCGTGATCCGCGTGAAGAATGAGAGCGAGATCGAAGACGCGCTCCATGACCTCGTCAGGCTTTTTTCCCGTCAGGGTGTAGAGGAAGTTGGCAGCATAGCCCAGTTCGGGATCCCCGGCAATGACTTCTTTGCCGTTCCGCAGCCGGTCGAAGCTCGTAACAATCGAGGAGACCCGGGCCATGAGCTTGATGGCCTTTTGCTGATTAGCCTCAAGCGACTGGTCAGCGGCCAGCGGATCGTAAAGGCTCAACATCGAGACCGCGGTACGCAGGACGTCCATAGCCGAGGCACCCTTGGGAGTGCTCCCGAGAAATTCTGTCACTTCGATCGGCAGGTCGCGCTCTTCGACAAGTTCTGACCGTAATTGCGCTAGCTGGGCTGTGTTCGGCAGCTTGCCATTCCACAGAAGATATATGACTTCTTCGAAGCTGGCATTCTCAGCAAGAGTGTGGATGTTGTAGCCGAAGTAGCTCAGGACGCCTTTGTCGCCGTCGATGTAACAAATCTTCGAGGTTGTTGCAACAATTCCTTCGAGGCCTGCGCCTGGGCTCGCCATTTACTTTCAATTCTCCCGCTTTGATTCTATATAACTCGTTGTCTTCGTCAGCGGTTCAGGAGGACCACTGGACCGCGAAAAAGCGGGGCTTCCTGGAAAGGCAGGTTGAGGGTGATAATACAGGTTGGTGACATCACCCTTACAGGCCTTTGAGGCGGTAGGCTCGTCGTTCGCTCTCCCGGAGGAGCTGGACCGCGAAACGCTCGTGCGCGTATTTCGTTTGATGTATCTCTCGCGCAGTCTAGACGATAGAGAAATCTTACTGAAACGGCAGAGCAAGATCTTCTTTCAGATCAGCGCAGCCGGGCATGAGGCTGTGCAGGTGGCGGCGAGCTTGGTTCTGCGGCCTGGTTTCGACTGGGTCGTGCCCTACTACCGTGATCGCGCGCTGATGCTGAGCCTGGGAGAAACCCCGGAGGAGATGCTGCTGCAAGCGGTGGGAGCGGCGCGTGACCCGAATTCCGGGGGACGCCAGATGCCGTCACACTGGTCATCGAAAACGCTCAATGTGATCAGCGGTTCATCGCCGACCGGCACGCAGTTCCTGCACGCGGCCGGATGCGCGCAGGCGAAGAACTACTTGCGCCCGGAGAGCGATGAAATAACGCTTGTCTGCTCGGGGGAAGGTGCTACCAGTGAAGGCGAGTTCTGGGAATGCATGAACGTTGCTTGCCTGGAGCGGCTGCCGCTGCTGGTGTTGATTCAGGACAACGGATATGCGATCTCGGTACCGGTAGAGCGGCAGACGGCCGGCGGTAATATCGCGCGCCTGCTAGAAGGTTTCCCGGGTCTTCTGCGCCTCGAGCTCGATGGAACAAACTTCGTCGAGTCTTATCGCGGGTTGAAACAAGCGGCCGAATATTGCCGGGCGGGGAATGGGCCGGCTCTGGTTCTTGCATCGGTGATTCGGCCTTATTCGCATTCGCTGTCTGACGACGAGCGTTTCTACAAAGTGGCTGCAGAGCGTGCGCAGGAAGCGTTGCGGGATCCACTAAAAACTTTTCCGGAGTTTCTGGTGCAGGAAGGCGTGCTCGACAGGCAGGCCATTGAGCACATCATGCAGGACGTGGATGCGGAAGTCGCGGCGGCATCGGAACGCGTGTCACGGGAAGCGGCGCCGGCACGCGATTCGGCCTACTCATTTCTCTATTCGGACAAAATCGATCCATGTTCGCAGGCCTTCGAAACGCAGCCGGTGTTTCGTGGCGAGCCGCGGACGATGATTGATTCGATCAGTCAGACGCTCGCCGAGGAGATGCGTCGCGATGAGCGGATCATTGTGTTCGGCGAAGATGTAGCCGATTGCAGCCGGGAGCAGTACCTGTCGGAAGTCAAGGGCAAGGGCGGCGTGTTCAAGGCGACAACGGGCTTACAGCGGGAGTTTGGGAGTCAACGCTGTTTCAATGCGCCCATTGCAGAAGCGGGTATTGTGGGGCGGGCCATTGGGTTGGCCGTGCGCGGACTGAAACCTGTGCCTGAGATCCAGTTTTTCGATTACATCTGGCCGGCGATGATGCAGCTACGCGACGAAATGGCCACCATGCGCTGGCGCTCGAACAATGACTTTAGCTGCCCGGTAGTTGTGCGCGTACCGATTGGTGGATACCTGACGGGCGGAGCGATTTATCACAGCCAGTGCGGTGAAGTGACCTTCACGCACATCCCCGGACTGCGCGTGGTCTTTCCCTCCAATGCGCTCGATGCCTGCGGTCTGCTGCGGACGGCGATTCGATCCGACGATCCGGTGTTATTTCTGGAGCACAAGAAGCTGTATCGCGAGCCGTACAATCGCGCTCCCCATCCGGGTATCGATTTCACGATTCCCTTCGGCAGCGCGAAGACGGTGAAGCTCGGGCAAAGCCTCACTATCGTCACGTATGGGGCACTTGTACAGAAGTCGCTGCAGGCGGCTTTACAACTCGAGCAGCGCCGGCCTGATGCTTCGATTGAGGTGATTGACCTCCGGACGCTCTCGCCTTACGATTGGCAGTCGATCAGCGAATCGGTGAAGAAGACAAGTCGCGTGCTGATCGCCCATGAGGATGTTTTGTCGTGGGGCTATGGTGCAGAGATCGCGGCCCGCATTGCGAACGAGCTCTTCACGGAACTGGACGCCCCCGTGGGCCGGGTGGCGGCGCTCGACACCTGGGTGGCCTACAACCCGCAAATGGAAGACGAGATTCTTCCACAGGTGAGTGACATCGTGCGGGAAGGCGAGCGGCTGCTAGCTTTCTAAGTTTTCGCGCCTGCGGCAGCCAAGCAGCACGAGGGCGCTTCCAAGCAAGGGCAGGGTTGCCAGCCAAATGACTTGTGCATAAAGGTGAAGGTCGCCCATCTTGCCGATGACCGGTGAAATCACGGTCTGCAGAATGCCAAACGAGCCGGTAAGAGCCGCTATGCCGAGCCCGGAACGTTGTGCGCCGAAGATATCGATCGGCAAGGCATAGATGTTCACGCTGCCCGCTAGGATGAAAAAGTAACTAAGCGAGATACCGGCCGTCGCCCAGGCAGCATTTGGGGCGAGCGGCAACAGCAGTGCGGAAAAGGAGCAGAAGGCCGCAACGAAGACAGCTCTTCGTCGGGCGCTGACCGGCTCGATTTGTTTTTTCATCCAGCGCAGCGAAAGCCAACCGCCAAAAAAGCCGCCCAAGTTCGATGCGAGCGACGGAACCCAGACGTAGCGGGCCGTTTCGGCCAGTGAGATGTGGGTGACGTGGATCAAGTAAAGCGACGTCCAATTCGACCAGAGCGAATAGCCGGTCATCCAAAGCAGGTTGGCGGCTACCAGAAGCAGCAGATTGCGATCTCTCAGCATCTCGAAACCGCCACGCTTCTCGGGCCGCACTGGAGTAAATTCGTTCTCTCGGTAGCGGGCCGGGATGAGACGGCTTACCACCAGCCAAATCGGTATCCACACAAGCCCCAATAGGCCGTTAATGATGAACGGCTCGCGCCAGCTATGCGCGATGGCGTAGCCGATCCACAGCGGCCCGATCACTCCGGCGAGACTTAAGCCAATCTGATTGGCGGCCGCTCCCAAAGCTCGCTCCTCAGGTTTGAGATAGATGCCGTTCAATTTGCCGACGGCGGGTACCCCGGCGGATTCACCGATTCCGAGCGCAGCTCGAGAAATCGCCAAGCCCCCAAAACTCTTGACGAGTCCGTGGGCGATGGCGCAGAGGGACCACCAGCTGACGGCGCCCGTGATGGTGCGATTAATGCCGAAGCGGTCGAGCAGCCAGCCGGTGAAAAGGGAACTGAGGGCGTAAGTGATGGAAAAGATCGAAATCAGGAATCCGTACTGGGTTTGCGTGAAATGCATCTCGGCCATGAGGAGCGGCGCGAGCAGACCTAGCATGTTGCGATCAAGGTAGTTCAGCGTGGAGGAAACGATAAAGGCGCTAACCGCAAGCCAGCGAAGAGAGAAACTAGGAAGAGAGTGCAAACACAATTATGAGCAGGCCGGAGCAGGTCAACAGGCGCCGCTGGCTGCATGCATCAGCTGGTATGGCTGCGGGATTGGCGGCGAAGGAGGCACATGGTTGGGCTGCTGGTGAAGACGGCGGTTGCCTTACGGATGTGGGAGGTCTTCGCGTCGGTCACTTCACTGACGGGCGCAGGCCGACCGGTTGTACTGTGGTTCTGTTCGATAACGGCGCCGTGGCAGGAGTTGATGTGCGCGGTTCCGCGCCGGGCACACGCGAAACCGATCTGCTCCAGCCCGTCAACACGGTTGAGCGCATAAACGCCATCATTATCTCGGGCGGCAGCGCCTTCGGTCTGGATACGGCGACGGGCGTGATGCGCTATCTGGAAGAGAATAAGCAGGGCTTTCCCTTTGGCGGCGTGGTGGTGCCGATCGTCCCGGCGGCGATTCTCTTCGATTTGAACGTGGGCGATCCGAAGATCCGTCCCGACGCCGACGCCGGCTATGCTGCCTGCCAAGCCGCGTCTGGGGGTGCCGTGGCGGAAGGAAATGTCGGCGCAGGGGCAGGCGCGACAGTCGGTAAATTCTTTGGATTCGGCACGGCAATGAAGGGCGGTTTAGGCACAGCCAGCATGCGGCTGGGTCAAACTGAGCTGGTCGTGGCCGCCCTGGTGGCCGTCAACGCGGTTGGTGATATTTACGATGCGCGCTCCGGCAAGATCCTGGCCGGAGCTTTGACTGCCGATCGTTTGCAATTTCGTGACAGCGTTGCGCAGATCGCGGGAGGCGCGCTAATCGGACATAGCGGGTCCCACGCCGGAGCGAACTCGACGATCGGAATTGTCGCAACGAACGCCACGCTCACCAAAACCGAGATGTCGAAAGTTGCGCAGATGGCGCACGACGGTTTTGCGCGGAGCATCTACCCGGTGCACACGGCGGTAGATGGGGACACGATCTTCTCGGCGGCCACTGGCAGTGTAAAAGGCAAGGCCGATGTAACTACGGTCGGAGTGCTCGCGGCGGAAGTGATGGCGCGGGCCGTCCGGCGTGCTGTGATGACGCCGACGAGCATTCCGGGATATATGGCCCACCGTGACTTGCCGGCTGCGCTTCGCGCATAGGGGCGCAAACAATCTACCAGCGGATGCCGCGAGTCTGGAAACTGTCGGCCTCAATGTTGAGCGTTTCCTCATGCCGTACAAGGCCGTGCGAGAGTAGAATTCTATGCACGCCGGGAGCCAGGTGCAGAGTGGCCGGCGTCTGGCCGTAAGGGCGCCCGTCGACGCTAATATCTGCCCCGGCGGGGTCAGAAGTAAGAACAAGGATGCCTGTACTCTGTGCCATCGGTATATAGAGGCTGCTCGAACCGGGGAGTACGAAAATCCGCTTTGCTACGGCATACCCGTTAAGTTCGGCCGTGAGCGTATGGCGACCCGTCACAAGAGCCATCGTGCAGGGTGCGTTGCAGGTAGCGTCAGGCCGATCATCGACCACGATCTTGGCCCCGGCCGGTTCACTCACGAGATCGATGTCGTCGGTGGTTTGAAAAGGAGCGGTGGCGGGAACGATGACGCCGACGGGCTCCGTTCTGGCAGGCGAAGTCCGGGGATGCGAAATCCGCTGTTTTGCCGCTTCCGGCTCTTCGACGCTTGACGCCGGTGAAGCCAGAGGTTTTGGTCGGGAGATCTGAGCAGGCTTGGTAACAGCCGCGGCCGGTAATGGTGCTGAATGGTCAACGAGCACTTGAATCGGGGTGGGCGCACTAGAATTCAGACGCACTACAAACACAACGGCAGCCGCCACGGCGAAACACAACAGGCTAATCACGGCGACTTTTCTGGAACTGCCCGCCGGCCTATCCTCCGACACATCGAGCGGTCGTTCCTGGCGGCGGGTCACACCTGCGACCGTAGCAGCAAGCGGCATCTCCGCAGAAGTGGCGGTTCGCGTGACATCGGCCGTGCTGGGTGAATCGGTGAGCGCAATAGCGAGCGCTCCCACCAAATCGCTGGCCGACGCAAACCGTTCCTCCGGTTTCTTCGCGAGAGCTCGTGAGAGCACTTTACCGACGCTGACGCTCAACGTGGGGTTGACTTGGTCCGCGGTCTTTGGCTGCTCCGTGCAGATCATATGCAGCAGCGCCGGAAGACTGTCAGCGGCGAACGGCTTGCGCCCGCAAAGCAATTCGTAAACGACTACGCCGAGCGAGAACTGATCGGTGCGGCCATCGACCGCACCGCCCTCAATTTGCTCGGGCGACATGTAGGAGGGTGTACCACTCAGGCTCCCCGCCAGATTTCCAGGGTGCGTGCCCTCGTGCGATATCGTCTGGGCAATTCCGAAGTCAGTGATCTTCGCACTTCGGACGCCGATGGCCGGATCAGAGATCAGTATGTTGGCTGGTTTAATATCGCGATGAATCACACCCTTTCGGTGGGCGTAATCAAGTGCCTCTGCAACTTGCCGCAAATAGACAAGTAGGGCGTCACGCGGCGGGACTCGGCCTTCGCGCAGCATCACGTCGAGTGACGGGCCCGGAACAAACTCCATCACAATATAGGCGAACTCATCCTGCCTGAGTACGTCGTAAACGGTAACGATGCTCGGATGAGAGAGCGTGCCCGCCGACTGTGCCTCGAGGAGCAGGCGATCAACTACGCGCTGCCGCTCATCCGAATCGGTGAGATCGGTCAGGTGAATCGTCTTGATAGCGACCGTGCGGCCGATGGCAGGATCGAGAGCTTTATACACGACTCCCATCGCGCCTCGGCCAATTTCTTCGGCGATCTGATAACGGCCGACAGGGTTCACCGCCTTCAGTATAGCGACGGCATCACCCCTAAACTGCTCAAAAATCAGGGCCGAGAGGGCGATTCAGAGCGCTTGTTACGATGAAGACATCCGCATGATTCCTGAGGTGATTGAAGAAGGACTTACATTTGACGACGTCCTTTTACAGCCCGCTTATAGCCAGGTCACCCCAGCCGAAGCCGACACCACAACGCGGCTTACTCCTCGCATTGAGCTGAAAATTCCCATTCTGAGCGCCGCCATGGATACGGTGACCGAATCGCATATGGCGATCGCGTTGGCGCAGCAGGGTGGAATCGGCATCATTCATCGCAATATGTCGATCGAGAAGCAGGCAGAAGAAGTGGATCGAGTGAAACGCAGCGAGAGCGGCATGATCGTCGATCCCGTGACGATCGAGCCGGAGCGAAAAATTTCCGAAGCGTTGGAGCTGATGAGCCGCTACCGGATTTCGGGCGTGCCTGTCACCAAAAACGGCAAGCTGGTCGGCATCCTGACCAATCGTGACTTGCGTTTCGAAACGCGTTATGACCTGCCGATTGCCGAAGTCATGACGAAGGACAGCCTGATCACGGTCGCGGTAGGCACCACGCTTGAGGAAGCAGAAAAGATTTTGCACCAGCATCGCATCGAAAAGCTGCTGGTGGTCGACAAAGATTATGCGCTGAAGGGACTCATTACGGTCAAAGATATCCAGAAGAAACTGAAATATCCAAATGCGGCGAAAGACGATCAGGGAAGGCTCCGGGTCGCAGCTGCTTTAGGCGCGACCGGCGACTATCTCGAAAGAGCCACCGAACTGGTTCGTAAGAAGGTGGATGTGCTGGCTATTGACTCCGCACATGGGCACAGCCAGCGCGTGATGGATGCGATTAAAGCGATCAAGCAAACGTTTCCGGAGATGGAAGTGCTGGCCGGCAACGTGGCTTCTTATGAGGGTGCGCGCGATTTGATCAGGCTGGGCGCGAGCGGTATTAAGGTTGGGATCGGGCCAGGGTCGATTTGCACAACGCGCGTGGTCAGCGGCGCCGGCGTTCCGCAGATCACGGCCATTTCACAGTGCGCGAGAGCAACACGTGAGGCGGGTGTGCCGCTCATTTCAGACGGCGGCGTAAAGTATTCGGGTGACATCACGAAAGCGATTGCAGCAGGCGCGGATTCGGTGATGATCGGCAGTCTACTTGCCGGAACAGATGAGAGCCCGGGAGAGACGATTCTCTATCAGGGGCGGACTTTCAAGAGCTATCGCGGGATGGGTTCGATCGGCGCGATGCCACAGGGCAGCTCGGACCGATATTCACAGGCAGCCAACGGAAAGCTCGTTCCGGAAGGCATCGAAGGACGCGTGCCTTACAAGGGGCCCGTCGCCGAGATGAGTTATCAGCTGGTCGGCGGGTTACGCGCCGGCATGGGCTATTGCGGTTGCCGCACGATTGGCGAGCTGCAGGAGCACTCACGATTTTTGCGCGTGAGTTTTGCCGGCCTGCGCGAGGGCCATGTGCACGACGTAATCATCACGAAAGAGGCTCCGAACTACCGGGTTGAGTAGGGCTACGGCCGGTCGAAGTCGGAGTGCTCGATGCGCCAAAGGCACCTCGAGTAATCCCGCACACACGATAATGCGCCGGCAATCTGGGAGCGAAGTCATATTGGCGCGTGAGGATATCGAATGGTATCTCCGGCCAAAAACATCATTAGCAGCCTATCTCCGCGCCAGTCTAAAAATTTCGTGCTTCAAATCTTCGTCGAGGTCACCAGTCGAGCGCTGTGGAGCCTTCGAAGATGTAGCGCGGCCACTCGCCTGCCAGGATTGAAACAACAGTTCATGACAAGGTCCCTCCGGTTTGCCTGAAGCGAAGTTTCGTAGTCTGCGAGCACTCGACGCCTTGAATTTCTGCAATGCGGGAATTCAGACCGGGCTCGGGCCATTCGTTTCGATCTATTACACGGCGGTACGTCATTGGAATCCCGGACAGATCGGGATTCTGATTGCGTGTCAGTCTTTGTCCGGTATCGCGGTGCAGAGCCTGATAGGCAATTGGGTCGATGAATCGCACCACAAGCGTTTGCTTACCGCGCTGGCCGCGGTAGTCGTGTCACTCGGCGCTCTGGGGATTGCAATGATACCGGGCTTCGGCTGGCAGGTAATGGTCCAGCTTGTGATCGGTTTAGCTGTTACCGTGTTCCCGGCCGCTACGGCTGCCTTTGCCCTGGGTATGGTCGGCGAGAACGATCTGCCCAGGCGAGTGGCTCGAAACGAAGGCTTCACTCACACGGGGAATGTTTTGTTCGCGATTGTCGCGGGCGCGGTCGGAACTTTTCTCGCGTTAAAAGGGATCTTCTTCGCGGCCGCTGCGTTTGCGGCTGGCATGGCGCCTTCGGTTCTTCTGATCGAGGGTAGCCAAGTGAGCTACGAGGCGGCGCGCGGCGGTAGCCAAAAAGAACATGGCAAACCGGGGGAGCGCCGCGGCGTGCGCGAACTGTTTACAGACAAGCGCATTCTGTTCTTCACCGGGGCAGTGCTGCTTTTTTATCTGGCGAATGCAGCGACCCTGCCTCTGGTTGGGGAGATTCTTACGCAGGGTAAGATGGGTAGCCAATCGGCGTGGCAGGTAGCCGCGGCAGTGGTCGCGGCCGAAACGATCATGATCGGAGTCGCCATCTGGGCCGGTAGACTCGCAAACAGCTGGGGTCGTAAACCGCTATTCCTGCTTGGCTTTGCCGTGCTCGCAGTCCGTAACGCGCTCACCGTGGCCAGTCACAACCCTTACTATCTGATCTCGCTGCAGGCTTTCGACGGCATCGCTATGGGGACCTACGGTGTTCTCTTGACGCTAGTGACGGCTGACTTGGCAAGGGGTACAGGCCGCTTTAATCTCTTGAAGGGTGCGGTACAGTCCTCTATGGGCCTCGGCGGCATGTTGAGCAACAGCGTCTTCGGCTGGATTGCAAAGATCATGGGATTCAACGTGAGCTTTCTCGGGCTTGCCAGTATCGCGGTGCTGGGAGGCCTTTTATACCAGCTGAAAATGCCTGAAACGAGGCCAATGAATGAAGGCGACGGAGACAGGCCACAAGATGATGTGGAAGCAAATGCGACTGCTTAAGCTCGGAAAAGGATACGTCGTAGCGGGCCTGTTCGTCACCTCATTCATTGCCGCGGCGCAGGTTGTCACGGTAACTGCCGAGCGAGTCTCTGACCATCCCCTGATCGAAGACACGCCGCGATGGGCGGATCTCGGCCTCTTCAATCCAGCGGCTATCAAGGTCGGCGACGAAACAGTGTTGTTACTCCGGGCGCAAGACAAGAATCATACGTCGCGCATCGGTTACGCCAACACTAAAGACGGGCTGCACTTCAAAGTTCGCCCAGATCCGCTCTTGTCGCCCGAAACAGACTACGAGCGAGGCGGCGGTCTGGAAGATCCGCGTGTTCTGAAGATAGCGGGCACTTACTATCTCACTTACACGGGCTATAACTTGCATGATGCGCAGTTATGCTTGGCGACGTCTCGGGATTTCGTTCATTGGGAACGTAGAGGTGTGGTTCTGCCCGCGTACAAAGGAACGTGGAACACGCAGTGGACTAAGTCGGGCGCCATCGTCAATCAGAAAATAAGAGGCAAGTGGTGGATGTATTATCTTGGGACGCGTACCGATTCCGACGGCAAAACCCGGGATCACATGGGACTAGCTTCCTCCGACGACTTGCTGCACTGGGCCGACGCGACGGATGGGCCTGTGCTGGATCGCCGTCCCGGAGCATTCGATTCGCGGGTCATGGAGCCCGGCCCGCCGCCGTTCATGACGGATCGCGGAATCCTGCTGCTTTACAATGGTGCGGACGACAATCTGGTCTATGGTCCTGGTTGGGTGTTGTTCGATCGGCATGATCCCAGGCGGGTGATCGCTCGCGCCGATCGGCCATTTGCGCTTCCCAAGCTGGCGTGGGAGAAAGTCGGGAATGTGCCGAACGTGATCTTCCTGGAAGGCGCTGTAGAGCAAGCGACGACGGAGAGCCACGGGTTGCAGATTTTGGGCTATTACGGCGCAGCGGATAAACACATCGGAGCCTTAAACATTCGAGTGGATTTCGGACGCTGACCACGCGCGGTGCTATTCTCACGGTCGAGGCTAGGTGCGGATCGATCGCGCGAAGTTTCTCCGGTGGGTAGGGTGCGGATTAGCGCTCCTTTCTGTCCTCTACGCCGCCGAGCGTACTCTACCGAAACCGTTTCGCGAGTATCCGGGCGACGAGTATCATAACGGTGAAATTGCGCTGCCGCTCGACTTCGACGAGCGCACCGAGATGATCTTCGCGCGGCTGATGTATCCTTCAATCCCTGACGCCCGTTTCCGCCACGCAGGCTGGGACTGGACCAAGGGACGTTCCAGCTGGACTAACGATTACCCGCGCGCCGATCGCCACTTTCTGGGCGCTCTGCGACGTTTAACCCGTCTGCATGTGCGATCGGTCGAGCAGCCCGTCAACCTTGATGATCCGGACGATCTCTTCAATTATCCGTGGCTTTATGCAGTGTTTGTCGGCGAATGGAATCTGACCGATCGGGAGGCGGACACGCTCCGCGAGTATCTGGCCCGCGGCGGTTTCCTCATGTGCGACGATTTCTGGGGCAGTCGCGACTGGGCCGTGTTTGAGAAGAGCATGAGCAGAATCTTCCCGAATCGACCAGTCGTCGAAATCCCTGATTCGGATGCCATTTTCCACACGGTCTACGATCTCGACAATCGCTTTCAAGTGCCTGGCCAGTGGGGTGTTCGCACCGGCGTACCGTTCCGCAACGATGGGTACGTGGCACGTTGGCGCGGCGTTTACGACGATCACCGACGTCTCATGGTCGCAATTAGCTTCAACTCGGATTTGGGCGACTCATGGGAGTGGGCCGACGATCCCGAATATCCTGAACAGTACTCTGCACTAGGGTTGCGGGTAGGGGTGAACTACATTATTTATTCAATGACACACTAGGGAGGGACAGGAGTGTGCTGATGAAAGCAATTCATGCCGCTTTTCTTTGTGGCGTGCTCGCGGGGTGCCCGCTGGCAGTGAGCGCCGGTGACGATCTGGGCCCGGACAAAGTGGCCTTGTTGCAGGATTCCGGCGGTTGGGAATATCTCAGCATGGACGATGGCCAGAACGGCTTCCCTACCCAGCATGTCTGTTTCGATGGCAGCCCTCATCCGGATGCTTGCAGCGGCACTCTTACGTTTACGTCCAGCAACAGGTTCGTGCAAAAGGTCTTCATCAATCACCAGTCTGTGGCGCGCAACGGCACATACCGGCTCAACGGTGACCAGTTGGCGTTTTTCGATGAGTTCGGCACGCGCGACGGCCCTTACACGGTCAACATCGATCTGCCGAATAAGTCGATGAACATGGACATGCCACAGATCAAAGTGAAGCTGATGCTCTACAAGGAATACCGAAAGCAGCTTCAGGAGAAACAGCAACAAAAGAAGAAGTAAGCCCGGGCGCTATTGCTCGTAAACGACGAACGCAAACTTCTTCGAATCCGGTGACCAGGAGTTCACGTTGATGGTTCCTTGGCCCCCGAAAAATTCGGTTACGACGCGAACCGGATCGTGTTTGATCTGCTCGCCGGGCAATGGAATCATTCTTAGCTGGAGATTGGTGTGGCCGTTATGCCCGGCTGTTCCCTTCGGGAAAGTCAAGAACAGGAGCCACTTGCCATCGGGCGAGCAGTGCGGAAACCAGTCCTCCTGCTCATCGTTTGTTACCTGCTGGGCCAGATCGTCGTTGGGACCGGCACCGCTCGCGGGCATTCGCCAGATATCCCAGCTACCGGAGCGATCGGAGTTGAAATAGATCCACTTGCCGTCCGGTGAATAATCGGGGCCGTCATCGTAGCTCGGCCTTGAGGTCAGGCGCTCCTGTGCGCCGCCTTCGACGGGCACACGGAACAGATTGAAGTGTCCGTTACGCTGTGCGACGAAGGTGAGCCACTTGCCGTCGGGAGGAAATGCGTGGAAATAACTCGGAGTTTCGGGCACAATCAGCTTCGGTTCTCCACCGTCGGCCGATACCGTGAAAACTTGCGAGCCACTCGCCCTGCCGCTTGAGGAGAACGCAATCAGCCGGCCATCGGGCGAGATGCTCTTATCGTTGTTACACCTCGACAGCCCCTTGAGATCAATCTCTTCTAGCTTTGCCGTTTTACCGGCCCCGAGCGGCAATCGCCAGAGCTTGCCTTGCGAATTGACGAGCAGATACTTGCCATCGGGCGACCAATTCGGGGCTTCCATCATGACGTCGGATGGGTAAACCACCGAGCTTGTCTTGGTAGCCAGATCATAGACAGTAACGTTGCTGCGCCTAATCGCCTGGCTTTGCTGGGGCATTGCTTGAAATGCGCTGAGCAGCAAGATGCCTACCGCAAGGGGCATCGCTGATCGAGGGATCTTCACGTGAGGCATTGTGACAATATTGTAGGCCGTGAGTGTCAATTTTTTTCGAAAAGCATTAGGCTATCTCGGCATCTCTCTTGTGGCACTCTTGCCGTCAACTATGTCGAGTTCCAATTCTGGTGCAGCCGCACCTATCGCACAAAAGTACTTTGTCTATATAGGGACCTATGGCGAGGGGGTACAGGGCTTTCGCTTTGATCCCGCTACGGGTGCGCTCGAACCTTTAAACCTGGTCGGTAAGGTAACCAATCCTTCGTGGGTGACAACCGACCGTGATTTCAAGTATCTGTATGCAGTAAGTGAACTCGAAAAGGGCGAGGGCGGTGTTGCGAGTTTCTCAATCGATCGCAAGACGGGGAAATTGCAGCCGCTCAATCACCTGCCTTCAGGCGGCGAAGCGCCCTGTTATGCGTCAGTCGATCGGACCGGCAAAACTCTGGTTGTGGCCAACTATGTGACCGGTGGTGTTTCGGCGTTTACGATCAAACAGGACGGCAGCCTCGGCGAAATGAGTTCGCTTGAAAAAGCGCATGGGTCGAGCGTGAACAAAGAACGGCAGGAGGGCCCGCACGCCCACGAAGCGGTCATAACTGACGGCAATGGAAGGGTGTACGTCCCCGATCTGGGTCTTGATCAGATTCGTATTTACCGCCTGGACGCTGCAACAGGCAAACTCACGCCGAATGATCCCGCTGTTGTGAAAGGGGAGCCCGGGCTTGGGCCGCGCCATTTAGTCTTCGATAAACGCGGCGATCACGTTTACCTCTTGAACGAAATAAAGCCGCAGATATCCGTCTACGCGCACGACCATTCCAATGGCGACCTAAAGTTCATACAGGCGGTGCCTACGATACCGGCAGATTTTAAGGCCGAAAATACTGGCGCGGAGATCCGGATCGATGAAGCGGGCAAATACATTTACGCTTCGAACCGCGGCCATGACAGTATTCAAGTGTTTGCGATCAATGCTGCCGATGGCAAGCTAAATCAGGTGCAGATCGTACCGACGGGCGGTAAAGAACCGCGCGGCTTTGCACTTGATCCCACCGGGCGGTTTCTATTGGTCGGAAATCAGAACTCCAACAACTTGGCTGTCTTTAAAGTCGATAGCCAGAGCGGGAAGCTGACGTCTACCGGTCAAACGTTCGATGTAACCGCACCGGTCGACGTATTCTTTGTGCCTGCGGCATAGAGGCCGGGCAATCGCCAGCCGCCAAACTCAGTTTCGATCGCCCGGCAAACCGCAAGCGCGGTCCTTTCTTGCCAGGGTCGCGCAACAACCTGTACGTTCACAGGCAATCCGGCCTCTTCGCCGCAGCGCACCGTCGCGGCAGGAACTCCGGCTAGATTCCAAGCCATCGTGTAGCTGAAGCCTTTGAAGTTGCTCTCGACGTTCGAAGCGCCGTGGGGCAGTGCTGTTTGCGTGTACGTGGGACAGAGGATCACATCGAACCGCGTGAAGAAAGCCGCCATTTTTGTGCGATACTCATCCCACACCGCCCAGCGTTTCGCTAGTCCCGAAGCATTCGCCTCATGCGGCCGCATCTTGTCGACAAACGCGGTCAGGAACGGGTGAACCTCCGTGCTTCCGGCCTCCCGCAGATAAGCATCGATGCCTTGGGCGCCGTCTGCCCCCAATAGCGCGAACTCGAGTTCGTAAGCGTGCTCCACCCCAGGCGGCCGATGTTCCTCAACTTTCAAACCCATGCTCGACAAGAACGCGGCGCACCGGGTGACGTGGTCGCGCACCGCTTGTGAGCAAGGTGCAAATCCGTTAGAAGTGAAGTAGGCGACCCGCAGATCCCGCAGGACCGGCGCAGCGCTAAGGGGAACCGGCGGTGACGTGAAGTCTTTGCCATCCGGATAAGCGAGCAGTTCCATTGCAAGCTCGAGATCTTCGACGCTCCGTGCCATGGGTCCAATCTGCCAGAGCGCCTCAACCCAACCGCCGGGTGGAGGAACGTGACCGGTGCGCGGCAGCCGGCCGCTAGTGGGCTTGATGCTCGCTATGCCGCAGAAAGCTCCCGGTACGCGCACACTTCCCAACGCATCGCTTCCGAGGCCCAGAGGTGAGCCGCAGGCCGCAATCAAAGCGGATTCACCGCCGCTGCTGCCTCCCGGGCTGCGCGTCAGGTCGTACGGATTGTTAGTGCGGCCGAAGATTAGGTTGTCGGTCTCGAACGAGAACAGTAAGTCCGGCAAGTTCGTCTTAGCAATCGGAATGGCTCCGGCCGCGCGTAACCGCGCCACCAGCGTGGCATCTTGTTTCGCCGGTGCGCTTCCCTTTCTGCCTAGAGTGCCGGCCGTGCAGCGCGTGCCTCGCACATCGATCGAATCCTTGATCGAGAACGGAACACCATGCAGCGGCCCGCATACTTCGCCCGCAGCTATCTTTGCATCTGCTTCACGCGCTGCTTCCAGTGCCGCATCGGCGAGAAGCTCAACCACGGCGTTTAACCCCGAATTAATGCGTTCGATCTGCTCGATATGTGCTTCTACTAGCTGAAATGCGGAGATCTGGCGGCTACGAACCAGAGCTGCTTGGCGGATCGCACTTAGTTCAAGCAACTTACAAAGTAACAACTTGCCGTTCACGCTCAATTCATCTTTCCTACACTGTTAGCAGCACTTCCAACCTAAATGAATCGTTCGAAGATTAGCGGCCTTACAGTCGTTTTGTGCTCTCTGTGGCTGATTTCGGCTGACACGCCTTCATCGATCGATGATCGTCTTTGGGAATATCGCAACCTCGGCAAAGCGTTCTACGAGAACCCGGATACTCACGTCCAATCCGCGCAAGAATTGAAGAAGGCGCTCGACCTGAAGCCGGATTCGGTGCGCGAGCGCGTCAACTATGGATTGGCGCTCTTGCGTGCCGGGCAGACCGATCAGGGCACCGCAGAGCTTTTGAAAGCGCAGAAGCAGGATCCATCGCTTCCACATACCTGGTTCAACCTCGGCATCGTTTACAAGAATGCTGCCGATTACGACAAGGCCATCGAGCAGTTGCGCGGCATGATTAAGCTCGCGCCCGACGAGCCGGCCGGACATTACAATTTGGCGGCGGTTCTTCGCTCGAAGGGCGATACCGACGCGGCGCTGCCGGAATTTCAGGAAGCTGCCCGACTCAATCCGAATCTGGCTGGTCCACACTTCCAACTCTTCACGCTCTATCAGCGAATGGGTTACAAGGAGTCTGCCGCGCGCGAGCGCAAGATTTTCGAGGAAGCGAAGAAGCGCGATGAGGGAGCGGCCGTTCCGGAGAAAATGGATTGGTGTTACTACGCCGAGCTCTATGATCCACCGGAGCAGCGGCCTACCGCGGCGCATGCCCCAACACGCTACACCGATCGAGAACTGAGCAGAGGTGGGGATGCCGCCTCTGGCCTTCTAACACTCGACCTGGATGGAACCGGCCACCCGGATCTGCTGGTCTGGTCAAAACGGGGCATCAGCATTTACCAGCACGGTGGAAGCGAGATGAAGTCTTCGGGTCTTGGAGAGGTACAAGGCGTCATCGACGTCGCAGCGGGTGACTTCGATAACGACGGACTCCCCGATCTCTGCGTTCTCACGAACAGCGGTGCCACACTCTTCCGTAACAATCACGGGACATTCTCGAAGTACGCGGAACTGCCGTCGACCGCTCGCGCAACCCGCGCGGTGTGGCTTGACTACGACCACGATTACGATCTCGATCTGCTGCTTTTCGGTTCCAATCCTGTTCTGCTCCGTAACGACGGCAATGGAAAATTCGAGGACAAAACTGCTGCTTTTCCGTTCGTCAAAGGAAATGCTCTTGGCAGTACGCTTTTTGCGGTTCGTGGCGATACGGCCGCTCAGGATCTTATCGTTTCTTACAGCGATCGGCCCGGCGTTTTATATAGGGACAAGCTGAACGGCATATTCGAAGCGATCGATCTGCCGGCGCTCAAAGCGGGTTCGAGTGAGCTCGATGCACAGGACGTCAATCATGACGGGCTGCTCGACATCGTGATGTATGCGCCCTCTCTTTACGCGCTCGTCAACGTCGCTCACGATGTGAATGCGCCAGCGCTCTTCAAGGCAGAGGGAAAGGTCGATGTGCCTCAGTCCCCGATTCGGGCCGACTTCAACGGTGACAGTCGCGAGGACTACGCACGCATCCTTCCGGACGGCTCGGTTCACGTGTACACCAATGCGTCGGCCGATCAGCACTGGGCTACATTTCAGATTCAGGGCGTAAAAAACACGAAGCAGGCGATGGGTGCAACGGTTGAGATGAAGTCGGGTCCGTATTACGAGAAGCGGGTGGAATATGGTGTTCCGCTCTCGTTCGCAATAGACGGACGTGCCGACATCGACACCATCCGTATCACCTGGCCCAACGGCCTTATCCAAAATGAGCCCCATCAGAAAAGCGGCGAACTGCTGAAGATTGCGGAAGCTCAGCGACTCTCGGGTTCCTGCCCGATGATTTTTACTTGGAATGGAGAGAAGTTCCAGTTCATCACGGATGTTCTGGGCGTTGCTCCGCTCGGTGCGAGTTCCGGCGACGGGCATTACTTCCCGGTCGATCATGACGAGTACATCCAGATTCCTGGTTCAGCCCTCAAAGCGCGCGATGGCAAGTACCAGGTGCACATCACCGAAGAGCTGCATGAGGTTTCCTATCTCGATCAGGTGCGGTTGATTGCGGTTGATCATCCGTCTGGCCTAGACATCTATACGAACGACAAATTCAAATCGCCGCCTTATCCGGAGTTCCGCCTCTTTGGTTCTCAGACGAAGATACACCCGCTTCGTGCAACGGACGCGAAAGGACTAGATGCCACGGCGCGCCTTGCCAAGCAAGATCAAACGTATCCGGACGCCTTCGTTCACAATTCGTCGGGAGTCGCCGAGCTGCACACCCTAGACCTCGATTTCGGCAAAGCGGCCCCTGGCAATAAAGCGGTGCTGGTGCTGAATGGTTGGGTCGATTGGGCGGACGGCAGCACGTTTCTTGGGGCCTCACAAAACGGCCAGGGGCTGATCTTCCCGTATCTGCAGGTCAAGGATCGAGCCGGGCACTGGAAGACTGTGATCAAAGATATGGGCATTCCATCAGGCAAGCCCAAAACAATAGCGGTCGATCTGACCGGCAAGTTTCTTTCGAAGTCGCGCGAAGTTCGTATCGTCACCAATCTCTGCGTTTACTGGGATGAAATCTCCTTGCTTGAGAACTCCGGCAGCCCGCTTGTAAAGATGACCGATCTCGACGCGGCGAGTGCTGCCCTTCATTTCCGTGGATTTTCGAAAGCCGTGATTGACCGCTCGCGTCAACAGCCCGAGCGATTTCGCTACGAACAGGTGCGGCCTGTCTCAAACTGGAATCCGACACAGGGTTTCTACACGCGTTACGGTGATGTACACCCGCTTGTTACGAAGATCGATGATGAGCTGGTAGTCATGGGTTCGGGCGACGAATTAACACTTGAGTTTCCGGCCGGCGCCTTGCCAGCTCTGCCTAGCGGATGGTCGCGCGACTTCCTTTTGCTGGTCGACGGTTGGGCTAAAGATTCCGATGCTAATACCGCTTTTAGCGATACCGTCACGCCGTTGCCTTTTCACGCCATGAGCGCCTACCCGTATCCAAGGAACGAATCGTTCCCAACTGACGCGGAACACCAGCGCTACGTTCACGAATACCTAACGCGTCCTGCGCTGCGTTTGATCCGGCCGCTGGCTTCACCCGGATACTAGATTCATGCGCTCATTTTGGGTTTTGCTCTGCGTCTCAGTTGTTAGCCGGGCCCAGCAGCCGGTCACTGCACGCCAGATGATTGATCGTATTCAGGCGCACCTGGGTGTCTCGATGCCGGCCGATACGGTAGACACGTTCAAAGCCGGTGATCCCGATACGCCAGTGCATGGCGTAGCCGTTACGATGATGGCGACCTACAATGTGCTCGAGCGAGCGGCAGCTTCCGGAAAGAATCTGATCATCACGCACGAGCCCACGTTCTACAACCATCAGGACGCAACGGACGAACTTGGCAAGGGAAAGGACCCGGTGCTCGCGGCGAAACAAAAGTTTATAGCGGATCACCATCTGGTGGTCTGGCGCTTTCACGACGGCTGGCACGCTCGCCGGCCCGATGGCATTCTGCTTGGCATGGTCGAAGCTCTCGGCTGGCAGAAATATCAGAGCGCGCGTGAGCCAGATTTGTTTGTCCTGCCCGAAGTGAGTCTGAAGGACTTGGCTGCACAGGTGACTCGCAAACTGAATATCAAGGCTATGCGGGTGGTGGGAAACCCAAACATGACATTAACGAAAGTAGCTTTCCTTCCGGGAGCTGCCGGTTCCTCAAGGCAAATTCAAGCACTCCAGAACATTGATGTGGAAGCTCTGCTCATAGGAGAAGCGCGCGAATGGGAGACGGTTGAATATGCTGCGGACGCGGTTTCGGAAGGAAAACGAAAGGCGCTGGTGATTCTTGGTCACATTCCTTCGGAGCAGGCCGGAATGGAAGAATGCGCCAGCTGGCTGCGCACGTTCAATCCCGGAGTCTCGATCGAGTTCGTCCCCGCAGAAGAGCCTTTCTGGTTACCTTGAGAAAACGCGGAATCGGTTTTCCGGCTGCCCGGCAATTTCTGTTTCGATCGCAAACAGGCCTCCCGCCAAGCGTTCATCTGCCGGTGCTCCGGCTGCGGCGGTCGTCACGTACAGCGTCTTGAGATCGGGCCCGCCGAACGTGCAGCTCGTTATGTTCGAGACAGGCATTTCGACGACTTGCTCAATCGATCCCGATGGGTGAACGCGCACGATACATTGCCCTTCGTAGCGACAGTTCCACAAAAAGCCGCCGCTATCGACTTGGGATCCGTCCGGCGAACCCCGTTCGAAACCTGTAAGGAACGGCCGCTCTGTTGTGATCGCGCCTGTCGCCGGGTTGTAATCGTAGGTCCAGACCGTGTTCGCCAGCGTGTCCCCAAAGTAGAAAGTAGACTGATCAGGGCTCCACGCCATCGTGTTCCCAATACCCACGCCATGCTTCCACTCGCTGACAGTGCTATCCGCATCGATGCGGTAGAGCACCCCATCCTTTCCGCCCGTTTTACCGCTCGAGCCATCCGGATTCACGTTGTTGCGCATCGAGCCTAACCAGAGCGAACCGCGCGGATCAGCCCTGGCATCGTTCGAGCGAACCTTCGGCCAATCGGGCAGCTTAAACCCGTGCTCTCTTCGAGTGTCTGATTTCGGCTCCCAAAAGATTAGACGAGAACCAAGCGCGACTGCAAAACTATCGTCGCGGTCAGTCAATATCAAAGCCGTAACGGGCTCTTCGAAAAACCAGGATTTCACATTGCGTGTAGCCTGATCGAAACGGTGTATGAGGAAGCGGTTGATGTCCGTCCAGTACAGCGCCTGTTCACCAGCGTGCCACGCGGGACCTTCGCCGCAAACGTCCCCCGTGGGTGCGACACAGACCGGATCACTAATCGCTCCCGGCATCCGCCCCCACAGCCGTCAGGCACGCGCGAAGATAACCCATCGCAAAGGCCATCCCCGCATGCCACGGAGCGTCGCACGAAAGTTGCGGCGCATGGTCCGGAATGATTACTCCTCCGAATCCGTTGTTCTTGAGAATCCGCAGAACACGCAGCACATCCAGATCGCCGTCATCGAGGTGCATCTCCTTATAGTGCGGCACCTTGCCGCGAACATTGCGTAGGTGGACGTAAGCGATTCGACCCTGCGCGCTATACCGGTCGACGGCGCGGTAGGGATCGCCGTCAGCCATCTCGGCGATCGTGCCGACACAGAACTCTAGCTGGTTCGCCCGACTCGGATTCAGGTCGATCAGCTTTTGATAGAGATCAGGCTGGTAAACCAACCGCGGCTGTTGTCGAACGGAAGGCAGCGGCGGATCATCCGGGTGAGCAGCCAGTTGGACGCCGGCCGCCTCCGCCACAGGGAGGCACGCTTCGAGAAAATCTTCTAAACGCTTCCATAGTTGCTCTGCACTTGTCGGAGGAAGATTGCCGGGCGGAGCTTCGGCATCGTAGATCATGTTCCAAACCATACCGCGCGGGATGGGTGCTTCCACCGGACCGTTCATCCCCACGCTGACCGCGCCGCCTCGCGCAAACGGACCCGAGACTCGCCCCGCTACGCCCGCAATGCTGAAGTTATAACCGATAACGGGAATCCCGACTTCCCCCACCCGTCCAATGATCGTTTTCAGTCCCTCCAACTGTTGTTTTTTGCGCGGCCCGTCCAGCAGAACGTCAGACCAGTGAGCGGGATCTAAGTTTTCGATGGCCTCCCAGATCAAGCCAGCATCATCTACTCCCTGCTTGATGGCGCGCAGTTCTGACACAGTCCAGAGCTGATTCGGGTCGCCGGCATAACCCCAACCGCCCAATTCTCCAACAGGTTGATCGCTCCGCGAATTCGCCGCGCCCGCCTGCTTGAAATAGTCGACCAGATGAATTACAACGTGGGTCGCCCCAACCTGCTTTGCGAAGGCAAAGTTGGTCGGGGTCAACATGTGCCGGTAAAGGCCGAAGCCGAGTTTCACGCGCTAAGCCGTAATCGCGAGTAGCTGATCATTCGGATAAAAGTGGTCGATACATTCGGCGGTAATCAGCTGATGTCTGACAAAAACAGCCGGCGGCACGGGTCGGTTGTTTAGAATGTCGAGAGCCACCCGGATCAGGTGCTCGCCGTATTTTTCAGGGAAAAACGCGACTGATCCGATAAGGCGGGTGCCGGGCAAACGGAGCTCGGTGCGCGCCTCGGGAGAGGCGTTCTGCCCCATTACAGCGCACTCATCTAATCTCCCTGCCTCTTCGAAAGCCCGCAGCGCACCGAGTGCGCTCGAATCGTTGATAGCTCCAACTAACACGCGGCCGCTGCGATTGATTCTCAGGTGTTTTCGCGTCACGTCGAAGCTGTCTTTGAAAGTGCCGTTACCGTCGAGAAACGTGGTGCGGCACTTATCAATCGCAGGTACAATCTCGCGGAGCCCCGCGAGCGTTCCCGTCAGCCGCATCTTAGGCAGGCTGCCTGCGCGTGGCAGCTCGAACATGAGGATCTCATCTACATTCGAACCCCAGTGCTGCTTCGCCCAACGACCCAGGTGGCGGCCGCCAATCAAACCTGCTTCGAAGTTATTCGCCCCGTAATAGGTTGCACCGGGGTGCGGAATATCGATAGCAATCAGTGGAATCTTTGCTTCCCGGTACTTCGCCGCGACGATTGGGGCCACGTTCTCATCCGTCTGAAACTCGATCACGAGATCAACTTTCTCTCGCACGAGGAGATCCGCGTTGCGCTGCGCGGTCTTTGCGCTGTACCGGTTATCTACTGAAATCAGCTCAATGCCTTCCGCCTGAGCAGCGCGATGCAAACTATCCGAAATGTCCCTCGAAAACTGATACTCCGTTCCCTGCGCGGCGTAGCCTACCCGATAGAGTTTCTGCTTAACGGGGCGAATGCATGACTGATAAAGATTCTGCCCGACCTTCTCGATCATGCCGCATTTTTCGAGCGTATAAAGGAGACGGAAGACCATCGTCTTCGGTAAGGTGCTACGGGTCGATATTTCGCGCAGCGAAAGTGTTTCGCCCGAGACTCGAAACGCAGACAACAACTGCGATGAGTGAACGATCGATTTAACTAAATAGGGATCTCGAAGAGACGCCGCTGAACTCATTTGAAACCTCAACCCGGAGGAGTTTGCGCAAAATCATATCATGCTGATCTTCTGCATTACGAAATTTCCAAGTGAATGGGCCAGCCGCACCAGAAGCCACGAGCTTCTCGCAGTTAATGAAAATATCCCGCAGTGATGGCCTTGGATTTACAAATTCGATGCGCGATTTCGTTTCGCAATGCAAAAGAGGTCCCGTGTTGCGAAAAGCTTTCTTGGCGCCTGCCCAAAGGTCTACCATTGAATATCTAGGTAATCGCCTTAGACACTACTTATGAATGGAAAGCTGACGGATGCGGTGTTCAGAGCACTTGACTCATTCCGAATCGAGATACCCTCATGGGGGTTTGCTAACACCGGAACCAGGTTCGGCAAATTTGTTCAGCCCGGAGCTGCGACCACGACGGAGGAAAAGTTCAGTGATGCAGGTCAGGTACATGGGCTGACAGGCATTTGCCCCACTGTTGCGCTCCACGTCTTGTGGGATCTTCCGAACGGCGCGCGCGATGTCGATACGGTAAAAGCGTTGGCCGATCGCTACGGTGTGCGGCCCGGCTCCATCAATCCGAATCTCTTCCAGGATCAGATTTACAAGTATGGATCTTTCGGCAACCCTGATCCAGCCGTGCGCGCCGAGGCGCTGCGGCATTCGGATCTGAGCATCGCCATCGCGAAGGAACTCGACAGCCGCGATAT
The DNA here is from genome assembly GCA_963737005.1 of Terriglobia bacterium. Taxonomy (GTDB): domain Bacteria; phylum Acidobacteriota; class Terriglobia; order Bryobacterales; family Bryobacteraceae; genus Bog-105. Next base: position 152,140 of record CAVTRD010000004.1, read on the forward strand.
TTCGTACTGGTTTACCGATGGCTCGAACTATCCGGGTACAGCCAACATTCGGGAACGTAAGCGATTGTTTGAGAGCTGCCTCAAAGCCGCTCATGAGAAGCTCGGCCCGACGCAGCGCATGCTAGTCGAATACAAGCCGTTCGAGCCGGCTTTTTATCACACCGACATCGCGGATTGGGGCATGGCGCTGCTGTTTGCCCGAGCTGCCGGCCCGCAGGCCAAGGTGTTGGTCGATACCGGGCACCACTATTCTGCACAAAATATCGAGCAGATCGTCAGCTGGCTGCTCGCTGAGAACATGCTGGGCGGCTTCCATTTCAACGACCGACGGTACGCCGATGACGATCTGACGATGGGCTCGATCGATCCTTATCAGGTGTTTCGCATCTTTCACGAGATCTTGTTTTTCGAGTGGGAGACAGGCGAGCGGGCGGATATCGCATACATGATCGATCAAAGCCACAACTTGAAAGGGAAGATCGAGGCGATGATTCAGACCGTTTCCATGGCCCAGGAACTGTTTTCGAAAGCGGCGCTAGTCGATCACGCGAGCCTGGATGCGGCCCAGAAAAAGTCGGAACTGATTGGGGCGGAGTCCCTGCTGCAGGATGCGTTTGCGACCGATGTGCGTCCGGCTATTCGCGAGTGGCGCACGGCAAAAGGCCTGCCGGAAAATCCGCTAGCAGCATTTCGCGCCAGTGGATATCAGGAGCGCATTGCGGAAGAGCGTGCGTCACGTAACCTGTCGAGCATCTCTTCCTATGCATAATAATCAGTGACGAAGATGCCGCCGTGGCGCTTCGAACGAGAACACGCAGAGGTGAGGCATGCCTGAGACGACCGAAATCGTTCATCTGAAAGATCTCTGGAATGAAAAGGAAGCGGCGGAGCTGGCCGGCGATCAGCTGGCTCTTCTTCGATACCGCTCGAATCTGCTCGGAGCCGATCTGCGCATCACCAACTTCGGCGGCGGAAATACCAGTTCGAAGATTGAGATGCCGGATCCGTTCACGGGAAAACCGGTACGAGTACTCGCCGTCAAAGGTAGCGGCGGAGATCTGGGCTCGATTAAGGAATCCGGTTTCGCGCTGGTCTACTCTCGATCGCCTTGAACAACTGAAAGAGCTCTATCGCGGCGAAGCGCATGAAGACGAGATGGTCACGTTATTATCCGCATCTCGGCCTTCGGCCAGAATCGGGTCGCTGCTTCGATCGATACTCCGCTCCATGCCTTTCTGCCTGCTCCGCACGTTGATCATCTTCACCCGGATTGGGCCATCGCCATTGCGGCAAGCGCAAACGGCAAACAGAAGCTCGAGGAGTTCAACCGCAAGTTTGGCCGGAAAATCGTCTGGCTCACCTGGCAGCGGCCCGGTTTCGAACTAGCTCTTCAGCTTGAGCAGGCGGTCAAAGACAATCCCGGGTGCGACGGTGTTCTGCTCGGCAGCCATGGCCTTTTCACCTGGGGCAACACGCAGCGCGAATGCTATCTGAATAGTCTTCGGACCATCGACCAGATGGGCGAATTCATCAGGGAGCATCAGAAGAAAGGCGGTCCAATTTTCGGCGGACTCGAGCGTGCTCCGCTTCCGGACCGGCGGGCAGTTGCGGCCAGGATTCTTCCCGCCTTGCGCGGCATAGCATCTTCCAACAAGCGCGTGATCGCGCATTACACCGATCACGAAGACGCACTCAATTTCGCGGGTTCGAAGTGGGCGAACGAGCTGGGCGTCTGGGAACAAGTTGTCCTGATCATTTTCTGCGTACCCGGATCTGCCCGATGTTCGTCGATTGGAAACCCGGCGAGGAAACGGTCGACGACCTCAAGGCCAAGCTCGAGAGAATTGCTGTCCAGTACCGCGATGAGTACGCCGCATATTACAAAGCGTGGGCCACTGCCGGACTCGCCTAAGCTGCGCGATTCCAATCCGTCGGTGGTGGTCATTCCCGGTTTGGGGCTCTTCGGTTTCGGCAAGAACAAGAAAGGAAGCTCGCATCACAACCGAATTTTTCATCAATGCGATTCACGTGATGGCGGGTGCGAATGCGCTTGGAAGAGGGTGAAGCGAAGCACCCCTACCCTCAGGCGCGGCGACCTGAGTCCTCGCAAGAATTTGCAAGCTACCGAAACTATGTAGCGCTGCCGCGTTCGGAAGCGTTCCGCATTGAGTATTGGGCGCTCGAAGAAGCCAAGCTGCAGCGCATGCCTCCGGAAGCGGAGTTCAGCCGCAAGATCGTGCTGGTCATCGGCGGCGGCAGCGGCATCGGCCGCGAGGTGGCGCTGCTTCTGGCGCGTAAAGGCGCGCATATCGTGGTTGCGGATGTGAATGACGAAGGCTGCGGAGGAGTCGCGCGCGAAGCCGCGGCGATCGCCTCAGCCGATGCTGTCGCGCATACCGATCTGAATCTTTCGTCGCCGGAGAGCGTCGCGGACGCCGCCAAGTTTACCGTCCTGCAGTTCGGCGGCATCGACGCGATCGTGAATACCGCTGCGATTTTTCCGGTCGGGGCTGGCCCGAATGGCCAGCTGACCGATGCTCAGTGGAACACAACATTTCTGGTCAACGTGACCGGCAACTATTTGCTGGCGCGCGAGATCGGCTGGGTCTTCCGCGACCAGAAACTTTCCGTCTCGCTCGTGCTGACGAGTTCGGCAAATGCGGTTGTTCCGAAGGCCGGCAGCGAAGCCTACGACGTCAGCAAAGCGGCGCTGAATCACCTGATCCGCGAACTTGCCGTCGGGCTCGCGCCGCTGGTGCGCGTGAACGGCATCGCGCCGGCAACCGTTGTCGCGGGCTCGACCATGTTTCCGCGTGATCGCGTGATGCAGTCGCTTAAGAAGTACAAGATCGAGTTTTCGGAAACCGAAACCACCGAAGAACTGCGCGGCAAGTTGGCCGATTTCTACGCGCAGCGCACGCTGACCCGAAAGCCGATTCTGCCGCAGGATTGCGCGCATGCGATCGTCTGGTTGGCTGGCGAGGAGAGCGCAAAGACTACCGGCCACGTCATCCCCGTAGACGGCGGCCTGTCAGAGGCGTTCCTGCGCTAAGGCCACATGACTCCGAATCCCGCTCTAGGCGTTTTCTTTCATTGGCTCGGAGGCCTCGCCTCCGGAAGCTTCTACGTGCCCTATCGCGGGGTCAAGCGCTGGTCCTGGGAAACTTATTGGCTGGTTGGCGGCGTGTTCAGTTGGATCTTCGCACCCGCCGGATTCGCCTTGCTCCTGACCCGGCACCTGCCTGCGGTGCTGGCTGCAACGCCGTCCAAAACCTTGTTCTGGTGCTTCTTCTTCGGCCTGCTGTGGGGCGTCGGCGGACTCACCTTCGGCCTTACTATGCGCTATCTCGGGCTTTCTCTCGGTATGGCCATTGTGCTTGGCCTGTGCGCTGCTTTCGGTACTTTGTCCCGCCAATCTTTAACGGAACGTTTGTCTCTCAAGTGCTGGGAACAGTCGTCCGGGCGAGTCATCTTGCTCGGCGTTTTCGTCTGTCTCACGGGCATTGCGATCGCCGGACTGGCGGGCATCTACAAAGAGCGCGCCATGCCGCTTGAGGAGCAGCGCGCCTCCATCCAGGAGTTCGATCTTCGGAAAGGCTTTCTGGTCGCGCTGCTTTCGGGCGTGATGAGCGCTTGTTTCAAGTACGGTCTCGATGCCGGTGACCCGATCAAAGCTCTTACGGTTCGCGAAGGAACAGCGCCCCTTTGGCAAGGTCTGCCCGTTCTGGTCGTGGTTCTGATCGGCGGCTTCACGACGAACTTCATCTGGACGGTTTACCTCAATATCCGTAACAAGACCGGCCACGAGTATCTACTGCCGAAGTGCCCGTTCGCCCTGGCGCGCACGGTCCTCAGCCGATCGAAGACACAGCGCTGAACGGTCCCTCGGCGGTCGTGCTCACGCATACCGCGACCGAAATTCTTCCGGAGACGGTGCGCGTTCCTCTGCTATCGAACTACTTCTTATGCGCCATCGCCGGCGTGACCTGGTATCTGCAGTTTTTCTTCTACAGCATGGGCGAAACAAAGATGGGAGCCTATACTTTTTCGAGCTGGAGCTTGCATATGGCGAGCATCGTGATTTTCAGCACGCTGTGGGGGATTGGGCTGAAAGAGTGGCGCGGCGCGAGTTCCACAGCGATTCGGCTCTTAGTGCTGGGGCTCTTCGTCTTAATCGGTTCGACGCTGATCATCGGGTATGGCAACTATCTCGCCACGCCGGGTCACTAATAGCTCCCTCAAAGGCTCGTAAATAGGCGATAAGGCCAATCCATTAGCGATTAATTCTTTCTCCATCGTTGGAACCGCACGCGCCTTCCGACACGTCGTTACAGGTGTGAGCGCGCACTACTAACACCCGCTTACGCGAAGTTACTAAGTGCGCCACTTTCTATAAACCCTGTAGGAGTAACTGTGATTCGTTCGGCCCGTAGTATTTTTGTGTTCTCTCTCGCGCTTGGTTTGAGCGCCGGTCTGGCAAATGCGCAGGCAGGGCTCGACGCCTTTTTCGGCGTGGGCACGGCTAGTGCGCCATCGAGCAACAATTCGATCGATACGTATGGTGACGGCACCCTCTACGGAACCCCGCGCCTAGGCGGCACCTTCGGCAAAGCCGGTGCGGATTTCATGTTCAGCCCCCATTTCGGTATTAACGGCGAAACCGATTTTCGTTTTTCAAAAGCAGCATATGCAGGTCTGACGTATCGTCCAACTTTCTACGATTTCAATGGAGTGTGGCTGCCCTTCGGCAATCGGTTCAAGCGTGTGGTCCCCGAGCTGGAAGGTGGGTTCGGCGGAGTGAACCTGAAGTTTTATTACCCGACCGCGTACTGCGATCAGTTTGCCGGCTGCTCTACCAATAACCAGTACATCGAGAGTTCCAATCACTTCCAGATTCACATGTCGGCGGGTGTGCGCATCTACGCTACCCAGCACATTTTCATCCGTCCGCAAGTCGACGCGCACTGGGTGAATAACTTCTACCAGTTCGGCAGCAGCTGGGTTCCAGAATATGGAGCCGCGATCGGCTGGAGCTTCGGGACGCACTAAAACCTCCGAGCAAGCTCGTGGGACAATTTCAGGCAGATTGTCCCCCGCGCCGAGTTTTAGGCCTCTTAGTATTGTTCTTCCGGGAGGAACTGGTCAGATAGGGCAGATTCTGGCCCGGCATTTTCACGAAGCAGGCCACCGCGTGACGGTGATTGCCCGCCATAGGAAACAAAGTAAGTGGCCCACCGTCGTTTGGAATGGCTGCGATCTGGGCCAGTGGACCGGTGTGATCGACGGTTCAGACGTGGTCATCAATCTGGCCGGGCGCACCGTCAACTGCCGCTACAGCGCTGCGAATCGGCGCGAGATCCTCAACTCACGAACCATCACCACCGGCCTGGTGGGTCAGGCGATCGCCCGAGCTTCGAAGCCGCCGCGGTTGTGGCTCAATGCGAGTACGGCCACGATTTACCGGCATAGTATCGATACTCCGATGGATGAAGTAAACGGTGAATTGGGAGGCGCGGAAATTGATATACCAGCGAAGTGGCGTTTCAGCATTGAAGTAGCGAAGGCCTGGGAGCGTGCCTTCTTCCTGCTTGATCTTCCGCTGACCCGGCGGGTCGCTTTGCGAAGTGCAATCACCATGAGCCCCGATACGGATGGCGCGTTCGACGCTTTCCTGCGGCTTGTCCGCTGGGGTTTAGGCGGATCGGCTGGCTCGGGCAGACAGTATGTTTCCTGGATCCACGATGTCGATTTCACACGCGCGGTCGAATTTCTGATCGCGCGGGAAGATATCTCTGGTGCGGTCAATCTCGCCTCTCCGCTGCCTGTAACCAATCGAAAATTCATGAACTGCTTGCGCCGGTCCTGGTGCACCAGCTATATCGGCCTGCCGACGCCGCGCTGGGCGCTTCCGCTTGGCGCTCTGATGCTTCGCACCGAAACTGAGCTGATCCTGAAAAGCCGTCGCGTGGTTCCCCGGCGTCTGCTCGATGCCGGCTTCGATTTCCACTTTCCTAATTGGCGCGGCGCGTGCCAGGATCTGGTCGCGCGCTGGCGTGAGCTGCACAGCAATTGAGCACGAGCGCGGCCGTACCCGAGCAGTTGACGCGTACTCTCGGGACTTGGCAATTATGGGGTATTGCCGTTGGGCTGGTCATTTCCGGCGAATACTTCGGCTGGAGTTACGGCTGGGCAAGCGCCGGCACAGTCGGCTTCATTTGTACGGCGCTGTTCGTGGCAGCGATGTACACCACGTTCATCTTCAGCTTTACGGAACTGACTGCCTCGATTCCGCAGGCCGGCGGCCCTTTTGCCTACGCGCATCGAGCTTTTGGACCGTTGGGTGGCTATCTCGCCGGAGCTGCCACGCTAGTCGAATTTGTGTTCGCACCTCCGGCCATTGCGCTGGCTATTGGCGCGTACCTCAATGTGCAGTTCCCTGCTATCGCCCCGAAGAACATCGCCGTCGCGGCGTACCTAGTTTTCATGCTGCTCAACATCGTGGGCGTCCAGATTGCGGCGACTTTCGAGCTGTTTGTCACTCTGCTGGCAATCGCCGAGCTGCTGGTCTTCATGGCGGTCGTCAGTCCGGGTTTTGCCTGGCAGAACTTCGCTGCGCACGGTTGGGCCGGCGCAGCGAAGTTCAGCCGGCAGGCGCTGCCCGGTATGTTCGCCGCTATTCCGTTCGCAATCTGGTTCTTCCTCGCGATCGAGGGTGTTGCCATGGCCGCCGAAGAGGTCAGAAATCCGAAAAGGTCTGTGCCCATTGCCTACATCGCGGGCATCACGACACTGGTTCTGTTGGCACTCGGAGTCATGCTGTTCGCCGGCGGTGTGGGCGATTGGCGGACTCTTGCCAATATCAACGACCCGTTGCCGCAAGCCATGAAGCGGATCGTCGGGGCCAAGAGCGACTGGCTGCACATGCTCGTGTGGCTCGGATTATTCGGTTTGATTGCTTCTTTTCACGGTATTATTCTCGGCTACTCGCGGCAGATCTTTGCGTTGGCGCGGGCCGGTTATCTCCCGTCGTTCTTGGGCAAGGTTCATCCCCGCTTTCACACTCCCCATTTCGCAATCCTGGCCGGAGGCGTATTGGGGATCGCCGCCATCTACAGCGATCAGTGGATCACGTTTGGCGGTCAGACACTCACTGCGAACATTGTGACCCTCTCGGTCTTCGGCGCTTTGCTGATGTACATCGTGAGCCTGCTCGCGCTCTTCCGGTTGCGACGCGCCGAACCGGCAATGCCCCGGCCATTCCGTGCACCGTTCTTCCCGATCTTCCCCGCCTTCGCGCTGACCTGCTGCCTTGTTTGCCTCGCCAGCATGATCTATAACTATCGCCAGATCGCTCTCGTCTTCGCTGTTTTGCTGCTGGTTGGGTACACTGCCGTCAGAGCTTCATGGCGTACCGGCACGTAACAGGCGCGCGAACTTGGGTCTTTGAGGATCTTCGCTCGCTGCTTGCCAAAGCGAGCCCGCTACGCTCAGGCGATGAACTCGCTGGTGTCGCGGCGATCTCAGCCGAAGAGCGCATTGTAGCCAAACTCACTCTGGCCGACGTTTCCCTCACGCGTTTCCTGGAAGAAGAACTCATCCCTTATGAGGCCGATGAAATCACGCGGCTCATTATCGATACGCACGACGCTGGTGCCTTTGCAGCCCGTTCGCCATCTTAGCGTGGGACAATTTCGCGACTGGCTCCTGAGCGAGGACGCGAACGAAGCGGCGCTGACCAACTTGGCGCCTGGCATCACTCCCGAGATGGCCGCCGCTGTCTCTAAACTGATGCGCAACCAGGACCTCATCCTGGCCGCCCAAAAATGCCGGCATGTCACGCGCTTTCGCAACACCATCGGCCTGCCCGGGCGTCTCTCCGTTCGCTTGCAGCCGAATCACCCGACCGACGATCCCAAAGGCATAGCCGCTTCGATCATCGATGGACTGCTCTACGGCTGCGGCGACGCCGTGATCGGAATCAATCCCGCGACCGACCAGATCCCGACTGTCGTGCGCCTGCTTCAAATGCTCGATGATTTCCGGAATCGCTACGCCGCACCGACCCAGAGCTGTGTGCTGACGCATGTGACGAATACTCTCGCGGCGATCGAAGCAGGCGCTCCCGTTGATCTTGTCTTTCAATCGATCGGCGGAACGGAAGCCACAAATAAGAGCTTCGGCGTCAGTCTGCAGTTGCTTGCTGAAGCGCGCGAGGCAGCGTTGAGCTTGCATCGGGGCACCGTCGGCAAGAACGTCATGTACTTCGAAACGGGGCAGGGCAGCGCGCTTTCAGCGAACGCCCATGCGGGGATCGATCAGCAAACCTGCGAGGCTCGCGCTTATGCGGTCGGCTCGGCACTTTCGAGCCGCTTGCTGGTGAACTACGGTCGTCGGCTTCATCGGCCCCGAATATCTCTACGACGGCAAGCAGATCCTTCGTGCGGGTCTCGAGGATCACTTTTGCGGAAAACTGCTTGGCTTGCCTATGGGCTGCGATGTCTGCTACACGAACCATGCCGAAGCGGATAGCGACGACATGGACTCGTTGCTCACTTTGCTGGCCGTAGCGGGCGTGAATTTTGTGATGGGCATACCTGGTGCGGACGACATCATGCTCAATTACCAGAGCACTTCTTTTCACGATGCGCTCTACGTACGGCGGGTACTCGGGTTGCGGTGCGCGCCCGAGTTTGAAGAGTGGCTGCGAACGGTGGGGATAACGGATGAGCAGGGCCGGCTGGCGGAGGCGCCGCCCGCCTTGAAGCTCTTGGAACTGGTATGAACGCATGGCCGCAGCTGAAGCAATTTACTCAGGCTCGCGTGGCTCTGGGCAGAGCAGGAAGCAGCCTTCCGACCGAAGCGCTGCTTGATTTCGAACTGGCTCATGCGAGAGCTCGCGACGCAGTGCATGCGGTGCTCGGTGCACGAACAGCATTGAGCGCGACTTAAACGCACTCGGCTGGCCTTCGCTGCGGGTGCACAGCGCCGCCCGTGATCGCGCGGAGTATTTGCGTCGACCCGACCATGGCCGAACCTTGGCGTCTCCTCAAGAGGCTGAGCAACTCCCTCACTCGCCCGAACTCCTGTTCGTCATCGCTGACGGACTCTCCGCCCTTGCGGCCGAGCGGCACGCCGTTCCTCTGCTTCGGTGTTAAAGCCGAAACTAAGCGACTGGGTGATGGGCCCGGTCGTCATCGCCGAACAGGCCCGCGTCGCTTTGGGCGATGAAATAGGCGAACGCTTCGGGGCTCGTTTAATTGTCATGCTTATCGGTGAGCGGCCCGGCCTGAGCGCTCCCGACAGCCTCGGCGCTTATCTCACCTATGACCCACGCCCAGGACGCTCCGACGCCGAACGCAATTGCATTTCGAATATCCGTCCGGAGGGTTTGAGTTACGAGGCTGGCCGCACACGCATTTGTCACCTGCTCGAAAGCGCGCGCCGCCTGCGACTCAGCGGCGTCGGTCTCAAGGATCAGAGCCAGCAACCGCCTGCTATCTTGACTTAAAAGTGCATCTCTTCCGAAGCGTCTCCGGTTTATTGGCTGTTTTGCTCTGTCTTATTGCGAGCCCTCTTCGTTCGCAGGAGAAGCCTGCTCCCGCTCCCACCGAAGACTACGTCAAAGCGCACTACACGAAATATGAGTTCCGCATTCCGATGCGTGACGGTGTCCACCTGTTCACTAGCGTCTACGTCCCGAAAGATGCGATCGCAGCCCTTGCCATTCATGCTCGATCGCACGCCCTACTCCGTCGCTCCGTACGGCGAGGATGTTTACAAAAAGACGCTCGGCCCCAGCGACGAATTCGAAAAAGCGGGTTATATCTTCGTTTACCAGGACGTGCGCGGCCGTTACGAGTCGGAGGGCAAGTTCATCGAGATGAACCCGCACATCGACAAGAAATCCGGACCAAAAGATGTCGATGACTCTTCCGACACATCCGACACCATCGATTTCTTGCTGAAACATGTGCCCAACAATAACGGCAAAGTCGGCATTTGGGGCATCTCCTATCCGGGCTTTTATACCTCTGCGAGCATCATCGATTCACATCCCGCTATCAAGGCCGCCAGTCCCCAAGCTCCCATGACGAATCTCTTCGAAGGCGATGATGCTTATCATGGCGGCGCGTTCATGCTCGCCGCGAACTTTGGTTTCTACACGTCCTTCAAGCCATTCACCGAACCCGCGAAGCCGCCGAAGGTCGCAACGCCTTTCGACATGGGCACGCCGGACGGTTACGCTTTCTACCTTGCGGCCGGGCCTACAGCCAATCTCGAACAAGAAGTACCTGCATGACAAGAGCCCGCTTATTCGCTGACCAGCTTTATCACGATACTTTCGACAACTACTGGAAGGTGCGTGACCTTTCCGAACACATGCACAACATTCATTGCGCCGTGATGACTGTCGGGGGCTGGTTTGACGCGGAAGATCTTTCCGGGCCGTGGCGAACCTATCGCGCAATCGAAAAAGCAAATCCCGGATACACCGAACACAATTGTGGAGGGCCCCTGGGTGCATGGCGGCTGGGCGCGCAGCGACGGTGATCACCTGGGAGACGTAAATTTCAACGCGAAAACGGCCGAGTATTTCCGTAAGGAAATTCAGTTCCCCTTTTTCGAGTTCTATCTCAAGGGGAAAGGACAGGCTCCGCCCGAAGCATACGTTTTCGAAACGGGCACTAACGTCTGGCGCAAGTACGACCAATGGCCGCCGAAAGAGGCTGCTTCGCGGACGTTGTACTTCCAGGCCGGTGGCAAACTCTCCTTTGACCCGCCCGCCGGCAATGTGTCCGACGCGTATGACGAATACAGGAGCGATCCGGCGCACCCCGTTCCGTTTTCTCCATACACCACCGATACAGTGCCGCAGCGTTATATGGTCGACGATCAGCGTTGGGCCGCGCGCCGTCCCGATGTCCTCACCTACGTGACTGAACCGTTGGCGGATGACGTGACGATTGCCGGGCCGATTTCGCCCAGGCTTAAAGTCTCGTCGACCGGCACCGACTCCGATTTCGTCGTCAAGCTCATCGATGTGTATCCGGAAGATTTCCCGGATGCTCCCGATGCGACATCTGGCGACAAGCGGATTCTCGGTATGCCTCCGCTCCACATGGGAGGCTATCAGCAGCTTCTGCGCGGCGAGCCGATGCGCGCTAAATTCCGCAAGAGTTGGGAAAAGCCGGAGCCGTTAACTCCTGGCAAGGTCACCGATGTCAATTTCGAAATGCCTGATCTAAACCATACTTTCCGAAAAGGTCACCGCATTATGGTCCAAATGCAAAGCTCCTGGTTCCCGCTTGTCGATCGGAACCCGCAGACATTTGTGAATATTCCAAATGCCAAGCCGGAAAACTTCAAAATTGCTGTCGAACGGCTCTTCCGGGGCGGGAATAATGCCAGCGGCGTGCAGTTAAGCGTGCTCCCGCAACACTAACGTACTGCCTTGATTTGAGCATTTCTCACACCGTACTCCTCAAATGGGGATAGGGCGCTGTATTCCACGCGTTTACTCGCTCATCTCTAAGCGCTTAAAGGCAATTGCCTAGCGCACGTGCGGAACGAAATGCGCGTATAGTTTCTCGCCGCCTCCGGAAGCAGCTTTTTAGCTCGATTTTAAGCCTAAAAATCGCTAGTACGCATGGCCCCCCTGTGTCTTGTGCGGTTCCGAATTCCAGCCGAAACTGCATTCATGCACGGCAAGCAAAAACGTGCTGATTCGAACTCGGAGGCTAGTAACGCAATGTCTTTTTCTAAAGCAATTCTTTTTTCGGCAGCTACACTTGTGCTGCCTTTTATGAGCTTCGCGACACCGGTTGTGCCCAGCCCAACCCTCTCTGTCGCCGGTCTTAATTTCAACAACTTTACCTGCTCTGTGACGGGTGAAGGTCCGGCTTTCCCGAGCAAGTGCGGCAGCATCGATGTGGCGACGATTACTCACCCAGGTAACGGCATCCAGATCTCGAGCGGCTTCACTGCTTTCCCGTTCTCCTTTAGCGATGCCACGATCAACTACCATGTTTCGTCAGCCGCCGGTATCGACATGGTCGGGCTTGATTTCAACGGTTCCTTTCACGGTTACGCGATTTCATCGGTGACCGAAACGATCTACAACGCGGCCGGCACGCAAGTTGGTTTTGCTTCGGTCTCCTGCGCTAAGGGCTTCCTGGGCGGATGCGAGCGGACGGACAATATCCATCTCAACGGTTCCTATAACGACCTGTACATCCAGAAGGACATCAATGTGAGCAGCTTTATCGGCGAAGCACAGATCAGCTACATCGATCAGACTTTCTCCACCGCTACAGCTCCGGAGCCTTCCTCGATCGCTCTACTCGGTAGCGGCCTGCTCACCGCCGCCGCCCTCCTTCGCCGCCGTGCGAAGTTGTTCGTTGCCAAGGGTGCAATCCAAGCGTAACGCCCGGCTCTTCATCCCTCTCCCTAATCCCAATCAGAAGGCCGCCGGCGCAAGCCGGCGGCCTTCTGCTTTTGCGTATTCCCTCTCGTTAAAGCATCTCAACGCCATTGCTATACTTCGGTTGCACTGCCACTCACAGGAGCAAAATGCGAAGGAAAGTAACGGTCATCGGAGCGGGTAATGTCGGCGCGAACACCGCCCAGAAGATCGCCGCTAGAGAATTAGCCGATGTCGTAATCGTCGACGTAGTCGAGGGCGTTCCACAAGGTAAAGGACTCGATATGCTCGAGTCGGCGCCGGTCGAAGGCTACGACGTCAAAATCACCGGCGCTAACGGGTACGAAGAAACGGCTGGATCCGATATCGTCGTTATTACTGCCGGTTTTCCTCGTAAGCCTGGCATGAGCCGCGATGATTTGCTGCTGGCCAATTACGAGGTGGTTAAGAGCGCTACCGAGCAGGCGGTCAAACAATCGCCACACGCGATTCTGATCCTGGTCACAAATCCGCTCGATGCGATGTGTTGGACAGCGCTCCAGGTCTCCGGTTTCCCGCGTGAACGAGTCATTGGAATGGCAGGCGTCCTCGATACGGCACGCTTTCGCACCTTCATCGCAGAAGAGCTCGGCGTCTCTTTCGAGAACGTAACCGCCATGGTACTCGGCGGCCATGGGGACACCATGGTTCCACTGGTCCGGTTCACTAACGTGAGTGGCATCCCGCTCGCCGAATTGACCGATCAGGCAACGATCGATCGCTTAGTGCAACGCACCCGAGACGGCGGTGCTGAAATCGTTAAGTATCTGAAGACGGGCAGCGCGTACTACGCTCCTGCCGCTTCTACGGTCGAGATGGTCGAATCGATTTTGAAGGACAAGAAAAAGGTTCTTCCCTGCGCTGTCTTGCTTCAAGGCGAATACGGCATCCGAGATTTGTTCGTCGGCGTTCCCGTTAAGCTCGGCAAAGCCGGGGTCGAAAAAGTCTACGAAATCAAGTTGGATGACGCCGAGAAGACAGCCCTCGACAAAAGCGCGGCGGCCGTGAAGGAACTCGTCTCCGTTCTCAAAGAGAAAGCAAAGTAATTTCCCGTTCAATCGTAAATGCCGCGATCGAATTCCGCTAATGGTGCGAAATCACCGGAAGACCTTCCGCAGATCGACCGACGGTTTGCCAATTTTGGCATCAAGCTGGCATCGTCGAAAATTCACCGCTGGGGTGTCTACGCCACTGAGCCGATACCGGCGCACCGCAAGGTGGTCGAGTATACCGGTGAGAAAATCAGCCGCAAAGAAACGAAGCGTCGCGCCGAGTCAACTGACCTGATTTATCTGTTTACCCTCGATCCATATTGGACGATAGACGGCTCGGTGGGCGGCTCAGGAGCTCAGTACATCAATCATTCGTGCGACCCGAACTTAGTGGCGCGTATCACCAAGGGCCACATACTTTACTGGAGTTTGCGCGCGATCAAGCGGGGCGAAGAATTAACCGTTGATTACCACTTCGACAAAAAGGTCGAACGAATTCCTTGCCGCTGCGGGGCCTCGAACTGTCGCGGAACAATTAACCTGCTCGAATAAAGCGGGTTGTCGCTGCTCGGGCGCTGCTCATTCCGATCAATGCAAAGTAGCAAAATCAATATATCCGTCTCATTGATAAATAGAGAGTAATCTTAGCCTACACACACTCCAGTTCCGGAAGAGTTCTGCCGATAAGGAGTAAGAAGGCAGCTTATGAATCTGGAAGTCACGAGGCGTAAGGATATCGTCTCTATTTGCGAAACACAGCCCCTGACTGTTTTTGGTTTGGAACACCTGATGGCTTCCACGGGGGATCTTGAGTTTGGATCGGCCCATGGATCACCCGCCGAGTGGGTGCAAAGTCCCCAGGCGAAGCGCACCGATATTCTCATCATCGATAAAGGCCTTGGCGCGAAACTGGTGCTCGATGCATTGAGTCAGCTCCCTAGCGACCAGAGTGCCAGCCGGTCTACCCGGCCGGTGGTCGTTGTTTGGGGTATGTCGATCACCGAAGCCGAAGCTCTGCGGTTCTTACAGGCAGGTGCCAAAGGGATTATTCGCAAATCCGCCGATAGTTCGACCATCCTCGCTTGCCTCCGCTGTGTCGCACAAGGGCGCAGCTGGATGCAGGACTCGGTTTTCCGTGATTCGACCGTGCAGGAAATGCAGATCCGAACCGATCTTACTCCTCGTGAGCATCAGGTCATGGAACTCGTCGAGCAAGGCTACAAAAATCGCGAAATCGCGCAAGAACTCGGTATCCGACCCGGCACCGTCAAAATTCATCTGAAGCATATCTTCGAGAAGACCGGCGTACACGGCCGTCATGGCTTAGCTCTCAACGGACTCCGCCAGAAGGGCGTTATCTCGTTACTCGCTTCGTAAGTCGTCGCGCCATGCCGCTTGACAGTTGGCGAATAAAAGGCGAACATTGTCGAGAGGGTCCTTTGTGGAGCATCTCGTTAAGCTCGTCGGAATCGCACGGCAGGCCGCTGAAGGTTCAATACTATTAGAAAAGAGACAGGTCGAGTATCGCAGCTTGCCTACTCGCAAATGGCTGAACCGCTGCCACTCCAAGCGCGTTCCTTTCACCTGGACCATCAATCCCTACCGCGGTTGCGAGTATGGGTGCAAATACTGTTACGCCCGTTTTACCCATGAGTTCCTGGAACGCACCGAACCGGACGCGTTTGAAACAGAGATCTACGCCAAAGACTTCGATCCTATTCAATTCCGAGACGAACTGAATAGCCTGCGTCCAGGGCACGTCATTGGCCTCGGTACAGCGACGGATCCGTATCAACCCGCCGAGCGCAAATTTCACCGTACGCGTCAGGTGCTCGAAGCCATGGCCGATGTGAGCGGTGTATCTCTTTTCGTGACAACCAAATCAGATCTGGTCGCGCGTGACGCCGACCTGCTACGAACACTTGCACGACGGAACGACGTGCGTGTCACCATGACCGTCACGACCATGAACCGTCGTTTGGCTAAACTGACGGAACCGTTCGCGCCGCGACCTGACCTGCGGATGAAAGCCGTAGGCGAACTTGCCCGGGCCGGAGTGTCGGCAGGGGTGATTGCGAGCCCCGTTCTGCCGCTGCTCACCGATTCGGAAGAAAACCTGGAGAGCGTTGCCCGAGCCGCGAAAATGGCCGGGGCAGACCAGTTCAGCGCGAACGTTCTTTTCCTTAAGCCCTCCGCTCAAAAGGTATTCTTCCCGTTCCTAGCCGCGAAATTCCCCAAGTACCTCGCACGTTATCAGCGCAACTACAAGAGCCGTGCTTATCTTCAGGGGAAGTATGTAGAGAAAGTTCGAGAACGAGTCAATGATATCCGTGTGCACGTCGGTATCGGTCCTCGCCACTTCGGGTTTTGGGGCATGCAGGCTCCTGCCGTGGAAGCTCCTGATAGAGGGCTCGTTGACATGCGGCCAGGTATTCCGGCCCCGGCCGGAGCAGCTCAGATGATGCTCTTCTAGCGGGCAGGGCCGGGAGCCGTTTTGCGGCTCTTCAAGACTTGCAGAATGGCCGGAAGTAGCGAAACCACGATGATCAGCAGCACAACCTTCTCGAAGTTGTGACGAATCAACGGCACATTGCCGAGTAAGTATCCGAGAGTAACCATGGAAGTAACCCAGCCGATCGCTCCCACGACATTGAAGGTCAGAAAACGGCTGTAGTGCATCTTGCCCACGCCCGCGATGAATGCGGCAAAAGTACGAATGATGGGTACGAACTTGGCGTAGATAATCGTTTTCCCGCCGTGCCGCTCGTAAAACGCGTGTGTCCGGTCAAGATATTCTCGACGAAAGATAGAAGAGCGAGTGTTGTTGAAAAGGGAATAGCCGAGTGTACTTCCCAGTAAAAATCCGATCCCATCACCGAGTATGGAGGCGAAGGCTAACATGGCGATCATCGCTCCGACGGGCAGCTTGCCTGCTCCTGACACGATCCCAATGGTAAAGAGCAACGAATCACCCGGAAGAAAGAAGCCGATGAGCAAACCACTTTCGGCAAAAACCACGGCAAACAACGCCAGATAACCGACCCATCCACTAAGGACGGTGGACAACAGCTGAATCAGCTGATCCGGATCAGTCAAACTGCGGATAAAGTGTAAACTCTCTTGCAGCAAATTTGTAGCTCTAGCTCTGGAACGAGCTCACGATGCGGCTCAGAGTGGCCTGGTTAATCTTGATCTTGCCGCGCCGCTTCAGGTCGCTGACGACGCTATCCCGGAACAACGGTTGCTGCACCGTCTGACGCTGCTGCTGTAGGCTCTGGACAATGGCAGCCTTGTTCGCTGCATACTGATTCATATCCGCTGGAATCCGCTCGGAGACCACCGTCACAAATTGGCCCGTTGATGCGGCAACCGGTCCCACAAGGTCGCCCACTTTCCCTTTGAAAGCGGCTGCGAGAAGCGAGGCCGACCCGATACCCTCCGCTGCTCCATCGACCGTAAACGGCGCCGCTGTTTTGACGGTCAAACCATAGCTCTTTGCTAACGCATCCAGACTCTCGCCCTTGCGAGCACGCTCTGCGGCAGCCTTTGCTGCCTCCGCGGCCAGTCGTTCTGACTCCGCATCCGTGTACTTCTTTAAGACATCGCCGGAAACCGCGGCGTACTCTGCGTCATGCGCAGGCGTCACGTTTGTAACGACGGCGAATGCTGACTTGCCCTGGGGGTCCATGTTGGCAACCTCGGTCGTGCTGCCCTTCGCGGCAGCGAAGATCGCATTCATTAACTCCGGCTGGGTTGCAACCTCTGGCATCGGAGTTCCGCTAGACATTCCATCGACCTTGAAGAACTTCAAGTTGTACTTCTTGGCGATCGCTTCTGCCTGGCTCGGAGTATGCACAATCTCGGCATGGGCGCTCTCGATAGCCCTTCCTAGACTCTCAGTAGCAGCCTGCTTCTTCGCATCCATCAAGAGCTGGGGCTTCACTTCGTCGAAGGTCTGTGTATGGGCCGGCAGTTTCTCTTCGCTTTGAATGATGTGGTAGCCATACTCAGTCTCGACCAAACCGCTCGTCTCTCCCGGCTTCAGGGCAAACGCAGTCTTCTCGAAGTTGGGAACGGTCTGCCCTTTGACGATCGGGTCCAGTTCGCCGCCCTTCGCCGCTGAACCTGTGTCGTCCGAATATTTCTTCGCAAGCTCGGCGAAATTGCCGCCATGTTGCACCTGCTTTAAGACATCCTCTGCTTTCGCCTTCAGCTGTGCCGCTTCCTCTTTTGGCTTTCCTTGCGTCTTGATCAGGATATGCCGCACTCTGACCCGCTCCGGCGTGCGGTAACTGTCCACATTATCCTGATACTGCTGTTGTAGCTGCGCATCAGACACACTCGCCGCCTGCATGAAATCCGCGGTAGTTCCCACAATCAGATTCACGTCGCGCTTTTCCGGGGTTCGGAACAGCGCCCGATTCTTATCGAAGTAGGCCTTGACAGCTGCCGGATCTTTGTTCACCTTGGCCGCGAATGCTTTCGGATCGAATTGAAGATAACGTAAGCCAACCTTTAAATTCTTGCGTTGGTATTCGGCGCGTGCATCGTCGTCTGAAACGATCATCGACTGCAGTTCGGTATTTTCCAATCGTCCGGCCAGGATGGCATCCCGCTGCTCATTTTCGAAATCCGCCACCGACATGCCTTGTTGCGCTAGCGCCGCTTGATAAACCTTGAGATCGAATTTCCCGCCCAACGCTGGCGCAACTTCGGCCTGGATTTTGTCGCCCAGTTCCTGATCGGACACATTCAGCCCTAACTCGCGGGCTTTGTAAGCCATTGCTTTCGACTCGATCATCTGGTTCACCAGAGTCGGGACGTACATGGCAAGCAGTCCTTTCGGCAAATTCGACTGCCCTCGCGTAATACGCTGCACCGCGCGATCGAGATCGACCGTCGTGATCTTGTCGTTCCCGACAGCTGCGATTACGTTCTGCCCCGAGGCACTGGCATCACCCCCGAGTCCGCCCGGTATCAAGTAGATGAGCATCGACCCGGCAACGACCAGCAACAAAACTCCGAGGAGAATTCGTACACTCTTCTCCCGGCTCCTAAAAAGATCAAACATAGGTAAAAGTAGGACTCCTGAACGGGTTCACCCGTCAGTATAGCTTCTAACGCGCAGGCAAAGAGCCCTCTCGCCTTATCCGGCTAGTGCGGAAGCGGCTCGCTTTTGCTGTGGCTCCAGATCTTCCAAAAACACGTAATAGGCGTTGCCGGAATAGCGAACCCGCACCGTCCGCTCATCGAAACCCGGACCGCCCACCTGGACCTGAACACCCTCGGGTAACTGTGTAATCAACCCGATCTTGGATCGATCTTCCGCGTTCCCCGGAAGGATTTGAATGGCCGACACGTTCCTGGCAAGCGTGTAACTCTTCTCGAAAGCGATCTCCGAAGACGAGCAGGCCGGTTCTGATTGCAAGGTATTCCCGCACCCGTGTGAAATCTTTTAGATTGTACTAGAAAAAATGGTGTTCGACAGCCCAGGAAAATCTATTTCCCGCTATATCGGGGCATAATCTTTTTCGCATTCCGAAAAGATTCCTAGTGCGACGCAGCGCGTCCGTTTGAGATTCTGGCACGCACGATGCGCAGAATTGCCTCTTCGACCTGTTCCAGCGAAAGGCCGGTAGTATCGAGCAGTTCCGCATCAGGCGCCTGTACCAACGGAGCTTCTGCCCGCCGCCGATCGCGGTCATCCCTTACCTGGAGTTCGCCCGCGACTGCCGCAACGTCCGGGTCGCTGCCGTTTTCGGATAACTGCATGGCCCGGCGCTGAGCGCGCACCGCAGGCTCGGCGTCAAGGAAGATCTTCACCTGCGCGGAAGGGAACACCACCGAACCGATGTCACGCCCTTCCATGACAACGCTGTTTTGCTCAGCCATCGCGCGCTGTGACGACAGAAGCGCACGCCTGACCCCCGGTACGGCAGAAACCCGCGACGCCGCATCCGCTACCGCAGGATCGCGAATCGCCGCCGTTACGTCCTCGCCGTTCAGCAGCACTCGCCCGCTGCCCGCCTCCAGGTCGATTTGCGCGTGCTTGGCCAACTCCTCCAGCCGGTGCCGGTCGTTCAGCGCGATTTGCAGTCGTAAAGCCCAGAGAGCAATGGCCCGGTACATCGAACCCGAATTGATGTAAACGAAGCCAAGTTTGTCGGCAATGCGTTTGGCCAGGGTGCTTTTCCCGGCACCGGCCGGCCCGTCAATCGCCACCACAATTCGCTTATCGCTCACACAAAGACGCTCATTGCATTACCCGGTCCACTAGCGATTTTCCAGTGCAAGAGCCGGCTGCCAATCATCCTTGAACACCCGGCCATCTTTAATCACGAGCTTCACATGCTGCAGTTCTTCCACGTTCGCCCGCGGATCGGATCCGACCGCAATCACATCGGCGAAGGAACCCGCCTTAATCACCCCCGCTTTGCCTTCCAGGTTAAGCAAGCTCGCCGCATTGATGGTCGAGGTGCGGATCGCATCGATAGGTTTCGCACCGAACTCGACCATCGTTGCGAACTGTTTCGCATTATCCCCGTGGGGATACACGCCCCCATCAGTGCCGAAAGCGAGCAGCGCACCAGCCAGATACGCCTTCCGGAAATTACTCCGCTGCAGTTTCCCCGTCATCTTCTCTTTCTCGATCGATTCCGGCAGCATGCCGATCTTCGGACCCTCGTTCAGGATGAACGTATCGTTGTAGATATCGAAAACCAGAAACGTGTGGTGTTGTTTGGCGAGCGCAATTCCCTCGTCATCGATCAGGCTAGAATGCTCGATCGAATCGATACCAGCCGTAATCGCGTCCTTTATGGCCTGTGTGCCGTGCGCGTGCGCCGCCACTTTGCGCCCGAGTTTGTGAGCTTCTTCGGCGATCGCTTTCATCTCTTCGAGCGTGTACTGCTCGGCGCCCACCGCATCGCCCTTCGAAAGAACGCCGCCGGATGCGCAGACTTTGATCACATCCGCCCCGTATTTGATCGTCTCCCGAACTTTCTTGCGGGCCGCCCAGGGGCCGTCTGCCACACCCTCGGCCGTTGCGTCATACTGCGGGGCAAGCAGGTTATTATCGCAGTGGCCGCCGGTGATGCCAAGCGGCGGACCCGAAACAAACAGGCGCGGTCCAGCTAGTTCGCCCGCATTGATGCCGTCCCGCAGCGCCACGTCGCTGTAACCCCCCGCCCCCACATTGCGAATTGTCGTAAAGCCAGCCAATAGAGTGACTCGTGCATTCTTCGCGCCCGTGATGGCCTCCCGCGGGTACGACACGCCAACGCTTTGGTAACCGGCATCCTTCGGATCTGACGTGAGGTGATCGTGTACGTCAATCAGACCCGGTAAACAGAAACCCTGCGAGGCGTCGACCGTGGTCACGCCCGCCGGAACCGAGCCGCCCGTATTCACCTGCTTAACCGTTCCGTCTTCCGTCAAAATCATCACGTCACGTGTGACCGTGTCCGTCGCCGGGTCGAGCAGTGATCCGCAGTGGATCGCCATCGATTGTGGCCGCGGCGTATCGGCGCCGAAAGCAACTGAGTAGGAGCTGCTGAGAAGCAGCACAATGCCAGAAAACGGGAGAAAACGCACTTAACCTCGATCGGGAATTTATTTTTCCGAGTATGGCACGAGGGTTAATCAGCGTTCCCGCCTTATCCCGCTCGAAGCTTCTGGTCTGGCACAGTACCGGAACTCTTCGTACGTTGGACCCCTCAAATACCTTTCATGAGAAGTGCTTACGATGCCGATAAGAGAGCATGAATCAAGGCGCAAGCTTTCTCGACGGTAAGGCTGCTGAGTCCGGTCAGGGCTTTTACCCGCGGTTCACTCGCAGCGACATCCGCCAATCGGAGACGTTGATGAGTTGTCTCCGGAGGACCGATAGCGAAGAGCTCGACTACGACGCGCTCAATGTCTTTTTCCGACTCGGTTTCTTTGTTGGCACGGACACGCCGTTTCGACACGTGAAAGCTGATCCGCCAGATTACGCCTGGCTTACGAGTACGCCTGTGCTGACCGGCACCCGCGAACAGATTATTGAGGAATACATTGAGCTCTTTCGCCAAGCAGTCAGCCGATGTCGAACCGAGGGGCAAGCTGTCAGCCTCGGCTTGAGCGGTGGGCGCGACTCTCGTCACATTCTGCTTGAGCTATGCCGCACACACAAGGCACCTAACCGCTGCTGGACCGTCGATTTCCCGGCAAAACCACTCGAGCTGATCGTGGCGAGACAGGTTTGCCAGCGCCTTGGACTCACGCATACCGCGTACCACCTGCATGGCCGGTTCGCGAAGGTCGAGGCGGTGAAAGATAAGCTCACCAGCTTCTCCTCGCTCCAACACGCCTGGCTAACCGAAGCCATACTCGAAGGCATAGCTGAAACGCCGGTGCTGTTTGACGGAATCGGCGGCGACGTGCTTTCTGCGGGCGCCTTCCTGACCGATAAACTCGTCGCGCTCCTTACGGAAAACCGTATCGATGAACTGGTCGAGAGCTTGGTCAGTTACAATCTGCCGGCCATCCGAAATGTGTCGCTTTTTCCCAAAGAACGCGCGCTGGAAAAGGTGAACGAGGAATTTCGTAAACACCTGGCTGCCCCGGATCCGATCTCGTCCTTCTACTTCTGGAATCGAATTCGCCGGGATATCGGTTCGTCAGCGTTCGCGCTCTTGCGCCAGCGCGGCCAGACCGTTTACGCGCCTTATCTCGATCCCGATCTCAGCAGATTTATGGCGGGGCTTACGCCTGCCATGACCGCGAATCACCGGCTGCACAGCGACGTCATCGCTAAGGCATATCCCGAGTACGCCGACATCCCATACGCCGAGACGAAACAGATTTCGAACCGCACTATAACGCACTACCGGATGGTTGCCGCGGATACTTTGCGCTACTTGTTTCTCAACGCCAGCCACGCTTCGCCGATGATTAGGCGGAGAAAGGTGTGCGCGCAGCTCATTCGTGCCGCAGCTTTCACGAACCATAGTTCTGATGCGCTATGGCTCGGGCCTTCGACCGTCTATCTCACCGAGTTATCGAAGCAATCAAAGCTGAACGTGGCCGCATGACGAGTCTACAAAGCCAGGTCCGCAGCGCTTATATGTGGACCTTCGGCGGAAACGCCGTCAAACAGGCACTCTCGTTCGGGCTCTCGATGCTGCTTGCCCGCTTTCTCTCGCCCGGCGACTATGGTCTGGTCGGGATGGTTGCCGTGTTTGTCACTCTACTTTCAGCGGTCCAGGATCTCGGCATCGGGCGCGCCGTGATCTATTTCCCCGATGCGGAATCGTCTTTTGCGACCTTTTGCAGCATCAGCACTGCATCGGGACTGGTGTTGGCCGCGGCGCTTTTCTTCTCGGCGCCCGCAATCGCGAGCTTCTACGGCAGCGCAGGTCTCGTGCCGATTGTCCGTTGGCTCAGCCTTACCCTTCTGTTCGGAGCTCTTCGCTCCGCGTCGCAGTCGCTCATCATCAAGAAACTGCTTTTTCGTAAATTGACCTTGATTGAAGGCACCTGTACCTTGAGTTCGGCAGCCATTGCCGTCTACCTTGCCTGGCGTGGCTTTGGTGTCTGGAGCCTGGTCACGAATCTGGTGCTCTCATCCGCGCTCAACACGATCATCGTGCTCGTAGCCGTTCCGCCCAGATACACGCTTCGGCCGGACTTGCGGCTAATGCGAAAAATTCTTGGCTGGGGCATGCCGCTGGTCGGCAGTTCTTGCCTTTGCAGCTTTTATGACAATGCCGATGACCTGGTTGTCGGCAAGTTGCTGGCTAACACGGAACTGGGCTTCTACTCGCTTGCGTTCCGTCTCGCCACGCTCGTCAATGAACGAATCGGCGCCATCATCAGTCGAGTTAGTTTTCCGACGTTTGCCGCGATGCAGGCCGATCGAAGCCTCATCGTCCGGCACTGGCTGTCCGTAACTCGCAAATCGGCGCTACTGAGCTTCCCCTTCCTGGTGCTGCTCGCCGTTTCCGCCCATGACTTGATCTCTGTGATGCTCGGTCCCAAATGGCTGCCCACCGTGGCTCCCTTGCGCCTGCTGTGCGTGGTCGGCGCGCTGCGGGTGCTTACGCCGATCATGATCAATCTGCTTCCCGCTTTAGGGCGCTCGACACTTGCGTTCTGGTACAGCTTCGCTAATAGCTTGCTCATGCCGATCAGTTTCTTCTTCGGTTGCAAGATGGGCGGCATCGTAGGCGTGGGCTGGGCCTGGCTGCTTGTCTTTCCACTCATCGCGGCCGGTCTCACCAGGCAGACGCTCCGGCTCACGGGCGTTTCCTGGGCGGCCTATCTCACGAATCTACGATTTCCTGCGCTTACGAGCCTTGCCATGCTGGCTGCGAGCAGTCCGTTTCTGTATCTGCTGCCACCCGGCCTGCTCCGGCTGCTGGCTTGCCCCGCGGCCGGAGTACTTGCCTTCACAGCGTGTTTGCTTCTAACCACAGCCGGCCGTCAGATCGTTCCGCAACGCGTGTTGACGATCGGCAACGCTCTGCCTTTAGGGCGTCTTAAACTGTTTCCGTTGCCACACGCCACAGACGCGCGCTAATTCCCCTAAGGATCAGCGCAGCTGGTGGTCGATTTCGCGGAGCCAATCGGGCCGTTTCAGCACCTCGCGGGGTTTGCTGCCATCGGGCGGCCCGATAATGCCTTCCCGCTGCATCATATCCAGAATGCGCGCCGCACGTCCGTAGCCTAGCCGCAAGCGCCGCTGCAAAGTAGAGGTCGATGCCTTACCCTGCTCGAGGACGACTCGAACCGCATCCTCGTACATCGGATCCTGTTCCCCATCGAAGGCTTCTGCCTCGTCGTCCTCTTCTTCCGACGGCGGTGTCATCAGGAAACTCTCGTCATAATCTGGAACCGCCTGTTCTTTCCAGAAATCAACGACGCGGTTCGTCTCGGCTTCTGTCACGAATGCCCCGTGCACACGCGTCAAGCGCGACGAGCCGGGCGGCAGATAGAGCATGTCTCCCTTGCCCAGCAGATGTTCTGCTCCCATGCTGTCCAGCACCGTGCGTGAATCAACCCGCGTTGCCACCCGAAAGCTGATCCGCGACGGAAAATTCGCTTTGATCAATCCGGTGATCACGTCGACACTCGGTCGCTGCGTCGCCAGTACCAAGTGCATCCCGACCGCACGCGCCATCTGCGCCAATCGCGTGATGCACTCTTCTACATTGGCCCTTTCGAGCATCATCAAATCGGCAAGCTCGTCAATCAAGATCAACACATACGGAAGCGGTTCCAGTTCATCTTCTTCCTTTTCCTGCTGCTCGAAGAGATTGCGCGGCTCTTTCCGTAGCTGCGCCACTTTGCGGTTGTACTGATCGATGTTCCGTACCCCGTGCGAAGCCAGCAACTTTAAGCGCCGCTCCATCTCGAGCACTGCGTTGCGTAGCGCATTCGTCGCTTTCTTCGGCTCCGTGATCACCGGTGTCAACAGATGCGGGATGCCTTCGTAAATGCCAAGTTCGACGCGCTTCGGATCGACCATGATCATTTTTACTTCGTCTGGCGTCGATTTGTAGAGAAACGACATGATCATGGCGTTGAGCATCACGCTCTTGCCGGAGCCGGTCGAACCCGCGATCAGTAAGTGAGGCATCGTCTCGAGGGACGCCACTTTGATCCGACCATTGATGTCCTTGCCTAACGCAATCGTCATTTTCGAAGGAGATTCGTGGAACTCCTCCGATTCGAGAATTGCACGCAGACTGATGACCTCGCGCCGGCTGTTCGGGCACCTCGATACCCACCGTCGGTTTGCCGGGCAGGCGCTCGATCAGGACTGATTCAGCCTGCAAGCCCAGGCAGAGATCTTCGGTAAGGGTCGTAATCCGGCTGTACTTGATGCCCGCTTCGGGCTTGTACTCGTAAGTGGTGACAACCGGGCCGGGATTGATCTGTACCACCGATCCGCGCACGTTGAACTCTTCGAGCTTCGACTTGATGCGGCTCGCGATTTCCTTCAATTCCTGGCCGTCATAGCCGGAGCCCGGCGGGATCTCGTTCAGTAGGGCGGGTGAAGGCAACCGATAAAGCTGCTTGCGCTTCTGTCGAGCGGGCTCCTCGTGCGCGGGACCAGGAAGCGTTCGCACCGGTTCCGGCTCAGGCGGTTCGAACGCTCGGGTACTTGGCTGGTTTTCGAGAGGCCGTATCGGGATTTCAAATTCCGCCTCGGCCGCCGCGGGCTCCTCGTCGATATCGAACGGCGGTTCTTCGGGAGCAGCTGTGGCCGGCGGCGCCGCCGTCACTGTCGCGCTCGTGGCGTCGGGCGCAGGAACTCGTCGCGATCTCACCGGTGTTTCTGATTTCTGGGCAGCCTTCTGCTGCGCGCCGTACCTAGCGAGACGTTCCGCTACCCGCGCCTTGGCTTTCTCGATTGCCGCCTGGCGCTTTGCCTGGCGCGCCGCTTTCCAGCGAGCACGCAGGGCCTGCCATTTTGCTAACGGACCGCTTAACCATCGCCGCATTGTGGATACTTCAAAGGTCGATGCGAAATACAGCGCGAGAATGGCCGCCGCTACCGTAATGATCGCCGAACCAGCCAGATCGAAGCGCGCTAGAAGAAACTCTGCCGTAACCATGCCGGCAATACCACTGGGCCTGATTGCGCCTCCGATGAGCCACTGCGCGGGCAGCAGCCCGCAAGCGGTGGAGATGCAGAACCAAAGCGCCAGGGTCCCGATCACGCGGAACCAAGGACTCTCAATCGCCGAAGAACGAACCCATTTCCAGCCGAGCCCCCAGACGTGCACTGGCAGGAGAAAAACACTCACACCGAAGATTTGCAGGAGCAGATCGGCCCAGTTCGCGCCGAATATTCCGAGCAGATTATGCGTGTGAACGGACCCGGAAGCGGTGTCCCAAGAAGGATCGGCCGCCGAGTATGAGAGCAAACTCAGCGAAATAG
This sequence comes from Terriglobia bacterium, assembly GCA_963737005.1. Taxonomy (GTDB): domain Bacteria; phylum Acidobacteriota; class Terriglobia; order Bryobacterales; family Bryobacteraceae; genus Bog-105. Next base: position 178,517 of record CAVTRD010000004.1, read on the forward strand.
CCAGGCCGAGTAGAAATAGAAGTATGCCCACGGCTTCATTGAGCCGGGTGTAGCGGGTCGGTGAGAGAAACATCATCCGCCGTTGCGGAAGAAACCAGAGCGATCACCATTATGCCAGACAACCCGCCCTCCCCGCCCGCCGGAACTTTCTTAGGAGAGTCCGGAGCCGACCGCCTTGTCCGGCGATAATGAGTGTGTAGCGAGCCCTTCCACGTCGTTGAGTTCCCTATCACGGACCCCTAATGCGCGCCACCAAAATAGTCGCCACCCTCGGCCCTTCCACTGACTCCGAAGACGTGATCCGTAAGTTGTTCGAATCTGGCGTCAACGTCTTTCGGCTGAATGCCTCGCATGGGACCCAGGAAGATCACGCGCGGCGCATCGATTGGGTACGCGACTTGTCCCGCGAATTTAAAGTTCACGCGGGCATCCTGCTCGATCTGCAAGGCCCCAAGATCCGCTTGGGCACCTTCAAGAACGGGCCTTGTTATGTCAAAGAGCATTCGACTTTCACCATCACCACCGAGCTGGTGGAAGGAAACGAAACGATCGCTTCTACGACTTATTCTGATTTCGCGCGCGATGTGAAGGCGGGCGACCCGGTGCTGCTGGCCGATGGCACTGTGAAACTGCGCGTTCTTGAGACGGACGGTGTTGCCGCCTACTGCGAAGTGATTACCGCCGGATATCTCAACGATCGCAAAGGCATCAACCTGCCGGGCGTCAATATCAGCACGCCATCACTTTCCAAGAAAGACATCGCGGATGCTCACTTCGGTGTCGCAGAAAGGCGTCGATTTCTTTGCGCTCTCGTTTGTCCGCCAGGCGCGCGATGTGCTTCGCCTGCGCCATCTGCTCGAAGAGGTCGACGCGAAACAGCCCATAATTGCCAAAATTGAAAAGCCCGAAGGTTGGCAGAACCTCGACGCGATTTTAGAAGAATGCGAGGGCGTGATGGTCGCGCGCGGTGATCTCGGAGTCGAGATGGCGCATCGAGCGCGTACCAGCAATCCAGAAAGCCATGATCGAGAAAGCCAGGGCGCGCGGCCGATTCGTCATCACCGCTACGCAGATGCTCGAATCGATGATTGAGAACGCGATGCCGACACGCGCTGAAGTGAGCGACGTCGCGAACGCGATCTACGATGGCACCAGCGCGGTCATGCTCTCGGCCGAGACTTCCGCCGGCAAGCACCCGATCGAGGCTGTGCAAGTCATGGCGCGCATCGCCTGTGAAACGGAGCAGTCGCTGCATACCAAAGGCTTCGCCAAAGTTCGCGCCCAAGAAGAACTCGCCACTCCCGAGATCATTGCGGACGCGGCCTATCAGTGCGCCCGCTCGGCTGCAGTCGCAGCTCTGGCGGTTGGAACCACGTCTGGAGCTTCCGCCCGCCTCCTGGCCCGCTATCGCCCTCCGGTGCCGATCTACGCCTTCACTTCCGAAGAAGCGGTGGCGCGTCAGTTGTCGATCGTCTACGGGGTCGATCCCATCATCTCGCCCGTCATGGATTCGACCGATCAGATGATGCAGCAGATGGAGCGGCAGTTGATTGAGACGGAGCGCGTTCGCCCCGGCGACAACGTCGTCTTCGTGGCCGGACAGCCGGTCGGGCTGCGGGGATCGACGAATATGTTGAAGCTCCACCGCGTCTCAAGCATCCGGTCTTAGAGAATGTACGACGCACTTTTACTCGTTTCGTTTGGCGGCCCCGAGAAGCCCGAAGACGTCATGCCGTTTCTCGAAAACGTCACGCGCGGGCGCAATATCCCCCCTGAACGGCTGCTCGGCGTCGCGGAGCATTACTACCATTTCGGCGGCAAGAGCCCGATCAACGATCAGAACCGCGAGCTGATCGCCGCTCTAAAACATGAGTTCGAAAATTACGGTATTCAGCTGCCGATCTACTGGGGCAATCGTAACTGGGATCCCTATTCTGGCAAACGCTCTGCGCCAGATGCGCGATGACGGCGTTCAGCGCGCCCTAGCCTTCGTGACTTCTGCCTACAGTTCGTATTCGGGGTGCAGGCAATATCGTGAGAACATCGCTTCCGCCCAACAACGAGGTAGGCCCCGGCGCTCCGCAGGTTGACAAGCTGCGTGTCTTCTACAATCATCCGGGTTTCATCCAGGCCTGTGCCGCCCGCATCCACGAAGCGCTCGAACAGTTTTCTCCGCTCGAACGCGCCGACCTTCGCATGGTCGCAACCGCTCACAGCATTCCTTGCTCGATGGCGGACACAAGCGCCTACGAGCGTCAGCTCCGTGAGACGGCACGGCTGGTGGCGGAAGCTGCCGGTATCACGAACTGGGATTTGGTTTACCAAAGCCGGAGCGGCCCACCCACTCAGCCCTGGCTCGAACCGGACATCCTCGATCACCTCAAAGACCTGCATGCGCAGGGCGTCAGAAATATCGTTCTTGCACCTGTTGGCTTCACCTCCGACCATATGGAAGTTCTCTACGATCTCGATACCGAAGCCTGCGAGCTTGCCGAGAAGCTTGGACTGAAACTCGCGCGAGCCGCTACTGCGGGTACGCATCCAGCCTTCATCAGCGCCATCCGTGAGCTTGTGCAAGAGCGCTTATCGCCCACCGTGCCCAGAGCCGCTATCGGATTGTTCGGCCCAAATCACGATTTTTGTCCGCGCGATTGCTGCCCCGCTCCTCAACGGCCCGGTAAACCTCTCGTTTCGGAAGTCCCAGCCGTTTCGCAACAATCTTGATCGCTTCCATTCGGGACGCCCCCGCCTTCTCCAGAAGCTCCACTTCCTCCGCCGGATCGTCGCTGACTGCACTATTTTCAGATCGACCTATGACAAGCGCAATTTCGCCCTTGATCGCACGGGCGCGCTTCCAGCTGCTGCCGGATCTCGGCCGCGGTGCCGCGCAGAAACTCTTCATGTAGCTTGGTCAGTTCGCGCGCTAGCACGACTACCCGCTCTCCAAATACTTCGGTTATTGCGTCCAGCGTTTCGAGAATGCGATGCGGGCTCTCGTAGGCCACCACCGTTACTGTTTCCTCCGCCAGAGACTCCAATCGCTTCCGTCGAGCAGTAACTTTAGGAGGAAGAAAACCGGCGAACAGGAATGAGTCGGTCGCCAGGCCCGAAGCCGTCAGCGCACACAAGAGGGCCGATGCTCCCGGTACCGGTTCGACTCTGATGCCGTGCTCAATCGCTGCCGTGACAACGCGATAACCCGGATCGGAAAGCAGCGGCGTGCCCGCGTCGCTGACGAGTGCAATCGAGTCTCCCGCCTCAAGTATCTCAACCAGCTCTGCTGCTCGATTTGCTTCGTTGTGCTCGTGATAACTGATCAGCGGCTTGCGAATCGTGTAATGCGCGAGCAGCTTCTGTGTTTGACGGGTATCCTCACACGCGATAGCTGCTACTTCCTCCCGCAGGACACGCAACGCACGCAGCGTGATGTCCTCTAGATTTCCGATTGGTGTCGCGACTAAGTAGAGCGTGCCGGGCAAGCACTAGCAGTGTATCGAGCCAGGCAAAGTCGCAGGAGCCCAGAACTACTCGATTCTCACGACCTCACCCGCTTGATGGAGTGCAGCGCTTTCAGGGAGGCTGGTACATGAGGCAGAAGATCCTCGAGTTCATTTGATTTAGCACGAATAAGAAGTAAAGAAATGCTTCGGCCCACGATCCTTTGCTGGTGCTCCATGCCTTTGTCCACCTGTGAGAAGTACATCGAAGGCACCATGCTCGGCGGCGTCTAAAATGTCTCGTCCAGCAGTACACGCATTACAGCCGTGAGAGAACAGATGCTTTGCCTTGTTCGAGTGCTGCAATGGCCATCTCACGAGAAACAGTTGGGAAGTCTTTGAGGAAGTCATCTAGCGTGTGACGGCCGCCCTCCAAATAGTCAAGCAGTGCTTGGAAAGGCACACGAGTCCCAACCAAAACCGGTTCCCCGCCGAGAATCTCCGGATCAGGAACGATAACGGAATTGAAGGCCGAGATACCTGTAGTGTGGCCTAAATTTCGCGCTAACCTAAAGCCGCAGCAGAATAGAAAACTCCGCTCCCTTCGCGTCAAGAACCAGGGTGCTGCCCGGCGGTACCTCGCCTTGCGATACCAGCGCCGCGACCGGTTGAATGAAGTTCCGCTGCACCGTGCGCTTGAGCTCCCGTGCCCCGTACTCCAGGCTTGTGCCATTATCCAACAGCAATTTTCGCCCGGCCGCCGTGCACTGCAACCGAAACGCCCGAAAACCCGAGCCGGTTATGAATGAGGCGTCCAAAATTGCCGAGTATCTGGTCAAGAATCACATCGCAGGCATCACGATCCAGCGGCTTATAAGTGATCACCGAATCGATCCGATTCACAAACTCCGGCGAAAACTTTCGCCGGACTGCACCCATTCCAATGCTCTGCAATCGCCCGCTATCGGCGAGTGATTTTGCCGGCAGCATCGCTTCGTAACCGAAATCAGGTCGTGTTGCGCGCTGGATCGACTTGGCTCCCAAGTTACTCGTCAAAAAGATTAGACAGCGTTCGAAGTTCACCGTCGAGTTATCGCCAAGCCGCAGCGCCGCTTTATCGAGGATGCCGAGAAGCAATCGATTCATTGAGCCGGCCGCCTTCTCAATTTCATCAAACAGAATCAACGCGATGGGGTTTCCCTCACTGCCCGCCGCGTTGATTTTGGCTTGTGTGAGCATGGGCTGCGTCTCCCTATGACCGAGGTAGCCCGGCGGCGCGCCGATTAATTTCGCCACTTCGTGCTCCATCTGGAACTCGCCGCAATCGACTCTGAGGAGATGCTTGCTGCTGCCGTGCAGGACCTCGGCCAACGCTTCTACCGTGCGTGTCTTGCCCGTTCCGGTCGGCCCGAGCAGTAAAACCACGCCCACCGGTCTGCCCTCCGGCGACAGGCCAGCTTGGTGCATTTGTACGTACGGGATGATTGTTTCTATTGCTTCCGGCTGCCCAACGAGTAAATCGCTGAGCCGCCCTACTAAGCCGTCCGGATCTTCAGTTGATTTGGAGCGCTTCGCACGCCCCCCAAGAGTTTGAGATCGCATCCATCCTCGGGTAAAGAGATTCTGATACCCGGAGTGTAATCACGCGGCACGCATGTGATGGACACCGTGACCGTCGCACTTGATGCCTCGAATCAGCGGTCCGCCTCGTAAGTACCTGAATAGGGGACTGTTGCTTGGGACTGACGCTCGCCCGGTTATTTCTCCCGGCGCTGTGACCGTCCGGACGCGTTACATCATGGCAACCGGCGGCGCTGGTTCGTCCGGACTGCCTGCCGCCCCTAGCGGCCCGCGGATCATCATAAAAGCCAGCATCGCCAGCACCGCTAAACCCACCAGATAAGATGGATGCTCAAAGATGACCAGATGCGCGCGCACGCTGGCCGGTGCAAACTGCAGGCCCGCCCATACCAGCCCTAGAATTGCTTCTCCCGCGATTAAGCCGGAAGCGGTTAGCACGCCTGCGTTCTCCACTCGCGCACGTTGCGCTTCGTTGTAACCCCGGCGCCTGGCAAAGCCGTCGCCCAACCAGCGGATCAGGCCCCCTACAAAAATCGCGAATGTTGTTTCAAACGGCAGGTACATCCCGACCGCCACCAGCATCGGACTTCGAACGTTCATCGTGATGAACGCGATTCCCATCAGGATGCCCACAATGACTAAGGGCCACGCCATATCACCGCCCACAATGCCTTGCGCAAGTAGCGCCATCAATCCGGCCTGTGGCGCTGAAAGTTGCCGGTCGCCGAATCCCGTACCGCCTGCTTTGATGTTGCCTTCGTGAAGCAGCACCAAAGGGAAATACATAATCAGACTCGCCACCACAACCGCCAGCAGCTCGGCAATTTGAATATTGCGGGGTGTACCGCCAAGCATGTATCCGACTTTGAAGTCTTGCAGCAACTCGCCCGCCACGGCCGACGAGACACACACTACGGCAGCTACTCCCAACACGGCAGCTACGCCCCCCGGTCCCGACACACCGAGCGTCACCATGAGCAACGCAGCGATGATCAGCGTCGACAGGGTCAGTCCCGAGACCGGATTGTTCGAAGACCCGATCATGCCGCACAAACTGCCCGAAATGGTTGCGAAGAAGAAGCCTAGTACAAGCATGACCACCGCTGCCACGATGCCCCCGACCACTTGTCCGGAGAAGTAGATGTAAAGCGCGATCATCACGGCGAACACAAGCCCGATCAATGCAAAGACGACTTTCGAGCTCATGTAGCGCTCTGTTCTGGAGAGAGCTGCGGTTTCTTCGGACGTTTGTCGCATGTCTTTGATGGCGCGCGTCAATCCCGCAACCAAATTGCTGCGCATCCGAAAGAGTGTGTAGGCAGCGCCGACCAGCATGCCCCCGACCGCTATCGGGCGCACAATGTATCGCCAAACGGCAGCGGCCATGTCACTCCATGAGCCCTGGGGAGCGCCCGCCGGAAGAAACGCATGCAGCTGCGGCCCGAGGAAATAGATAAGTAGCGGCACCATCAGGCCCCAAGCCAGTACTCCACCCGAAAATTGGATGGCTGCCAAACGCGCACCGATCACATACCCGACGCCGAGATACGCCGGGCTCACGCTCGGACCGGAGAAGACGGTTCGCCCACCCGTAGGTAGCAAATTAGTGGATCCGGCGCCGCCGAGCCGCACGCGAGTCGCTCCAAGCTGTCCGATGGGGAAGGAGAACTCAGCGTCCGCGGCGAACAAACCGAATCGGCCAAGCAGAAAAATTAGGCCGCCCAATCCGATGTTCCAGAACAGAAACTTTGCTGCCTGAGCACCCCGCTGTCCTGCTTTGTGAATCTCTGCTGCCGCAACCGATTCCGGGAACGGCAGCTCCGGGTCATCCACCATCACACGCCGCACGAGCGAAATGAAAAGGACGCCCAAAACACTTCCGACCATGACCAGCGCGGTTGTCTTCCAGTAAGCGTCTCGAAAACCGAACGATGGCCAGGCATGCGCCAGGACAAAAGCAGGAATGGTAAAAATCGCTCCCGACGCGACACCCTCTCCGATCGAACCGCTGGTGCGCGCGATGTTCTCTTCGAGCAGCGACCCCTTCCACGCCCGCAGCACGGCCATGCTGATGACCGCGGCCGGGTAAGTCGCGGCTACCGTAATGCCTGCCTTCAGTCCGAGATAAGCGTTTGCCGCTCCGAGCACGACCGTCATGCAGAGCCCCAGCATCACCGCCCGCACGGTCAATTCCCGCATCTGCATGTGCTCGGGTACGAATGGCTTGAAAGGCGCGGCTGGTTTGCTCATCGGAGTGTGCTCATTGGTCTGCTCGTGAGTAAATTAGTCTTGTTATTGTGTCACCCGGCCCGCACCGGGTCCAGAAAAGGGGAGCATCAACAGCAACGATCGCGGGTTATCAGACACGCTCAAGAGAGCAGCAGACGTGTGATTGCACTCAGAGTTGAGTAACTTCGGCACGAAAATGGTGGGAACTCGATTGGACCTCGAACGAAGGCCGCCGGTGGCGGTAACGTTCCACCATTCCCGGACAGCGGTCGCCATTCTGCTCGGAGTGCTCACGGCGTTATACGCGACCTTAATCGGCCTCCAGATCGGCCGCCATCTCTGGTTCGATGAACTCCTCACCTATCACATCTCACAAGCAACTCCTTTAAGCCGCTTGCTGTATCTGGTCAAAAAGTGGGATCTCAATCCGCCTCAGCTTCATGTGCTTGCACATGCCAGTCTCCGCCTGACTCACGGTAATCCGATTGCGATCCGCTTTCCATCCGTTCTCGAATTCTATGCGGCGAGCCTGCTTCTCTTTTGGTATGCGGCGCGGAAAGTAGACTGGGCATTCGCTGTTCTTCCGGTATTGATCCTCTGGTACAGCCCGATGTTTCAATACGCCACGGAAGCACGCCCGTACGCAGCCCTGTGCTGCTGGTTTTGTGCGCTGCTGGTGTTTTGGGATATCGCTACTTCGCAGCCGAACAACCCGCGCCGTAGATACATCCTCGGCGGGGTCTCACTCTCATCCGTCGGCCTGATGAGCTCGCATGTCTTTGCGCCGCTCTCCTTGCTTGCGTTCTTTGTGGCCGAATGCGTTCGCTTCCGGCGGAATCGAAGAACAGATCTCCCGCTCTGGGCCGCTCTTTTCCTGCCGCTTGCCCTAGTATTTTTCTATCTGCCGTTCTTGCAGAGTTACGGGACGATCACCGACTACCCAATCGCTTTCCAAGCCGGCCTCGACAAAATCGTCTCGTTCTACTGGCACACCTTCCTCGGCGTGCTCCCATGTGTGTTGGTCGCGCTCGTCGCTGGCTTTCTCGCTCTCAGAAGCTGGAAAGTCCCACGGAGGAACTGGGCGTGGCTGCTGCATCTGCGACCTGACGAACGCACCTTCTTTGTTGTTATGGCGCTGATACCCGTTCTGCTCGACATGCTCATGCTGGCCGAGCAATCGCCATTCTGGGGACGCTACGGCATCACGTCCGTCATCGCGCTCTATCTCGTTGTTGCTCTCGTACTAGCGACCGTGTTCGGTCGTTCCCGTCGCGCCGCTTACGCCGCAACGGTATCCGTTTTGGCATTACTTCTGATCCAGCAGGTCGTCCTTCCCTTGAAAATGCATCTAACGCGCCCGGAGCCCGTAGATGTTGCTCGTTTCAAGCAAATCAGGCCCGAACTCCCGATCGTTGCTGCCAGCGGTCTTACTTTCGTTGAGATGGGTCAGTATGAAAGCCCTGAGTTACGCGCGCGCCTTTACTATCTGCGCGACCGTTCTGCCGCCATCCAGTTTGCGCATGCCACTATTTTCGAAGATCTAGGCGATTTTCAACGTGAGTTCCAATTGCCCGGCACGGTCGAAGAGTATCGCCGGTTCACTCGCGAACACCCTGATTTCCTGGTGTTCGGCACTATTAGCTATCCGGAAGACTGGCTGCTCCGAAAACTCATTGCCGATGGAGCAAAAGTTACTCCGCTCGGAGTTTTCGAAACACCCTACAAAGACAAAAGACTCTACGAAGTTCATCTGAAGAACACTCGGCAGATTGCCGAAATCACTCGTACCTGTTCGGATTCCGTCAGCCCACTGTAGAGCGGCAATCGTACCAGCCGTTCACTGATCTGCTCTGCCACCGGGCACTGCCCTTCGTATCCTCCAAAGCGCCGTCCCATCTCCGAAAGGTGCAGGGGCATATAGTGAAACACGCTCAGAATCTGCTCCGACCTGAGATGGTCGATCAGTGCCGTTCGTGTCCGCAAATCGGGCATCACCAGATAAAAAATATGGTGCGTCTGATCGCAATACGCCGGCACAAAAGGTAATCGGACACCCCAACGGTTGGCCCAGGCAGCCAACTCCTGCTCGTAACGCAACCACCGGGCGCGCCTCTTCGCTTGAATGTCTTCGCGCACTTCCAGTTGCGCGTACAAGATCGCCGCTAGTATGTCGGAGGGCAGATAACTTGATCCCAGGTCGACCCAGGTATATTTGTCGACCTCTCCTCGAAAGAACTGTTTTCGATTAGTGCCCTTCTCACGCACAATTTCGGCGCGTCTCACCAACTCCGGATCATTAATGAGCAGCGCCCCGCCCTCCCCGCAGCTGAAGTTCTTCGTTTCATGGAAACTCTGTGTGGCCATTGACCCGAACGTGCCTAGAGCTTTCCCGCGATAACGCCCAAACAGCCCGTGCGCATTGTCCTCGACGACAGCAATCCCATGTTGCCCTGCAAGCTCTAGAATCGCGTCCATTTCGCATCCAACGCCGGCATAGTGAACCGGCACGATGGCTCGGGTCTTAGTCGAGATGAGCGCCGCAAGCCTCGACTCGTCGAGATTCATCGTGTCGGGCCGGATATCCGCGAATACCGGCTTCGCTCCCCGCAACACAAACGCGTTGATGACGGAAGGAAAAGTGAAAGAGGGAATGATCACCTCGTCGCCCTCCTGTATATCGAGCAGCAATGCGCTCATTTCGAGAGCGTGCGTGCACGACGTCGTCAACAGAGCCTTCGGAACTCCCAGCGCTCTCTCTAAGATCTCGTGACACTTGCGGGTGAAGACACCATCTCCGCAAATGTGCAGCGCCTCATATGCCTGCTCGATGTATTTGCCTTCCGTGCCCACCTTGCTAATGCAATTGAACGGAATCGCCAGCTTTAAGTCGAACCCCGTAGCGCACCTTCCCAACCTCTTATACCGAACTGCTGCCGCATCTAACTGGCAGGTGGTCCCCAGATGTATCGGCCGGCGTCCGGGCCCACATTGAGCAGCAGATCGAGGACCGAGAGCTGCGGATCGAATGGCGGAAAAAGCTGCGGGTATTCAGGGTAGTCGTAACTCATCCATTCGACCGTAATGCCGGCCCCTACAAGCACGTCGATGTCGAGATACTCTTTCGCCGCAGGGCCGCTTACATAATGCGTGGCGCCCAGCGTCATCAAAATCGAGAGCAACCGTTCCGTCTTGGCCCCGCCGCAGCCAAGGGTCGAGCTACGCACAAAGCGCGTTCCGCTGATCCCAAGCTCTTGCGCCAGCGCCAGCGTAGTTTCAATGGTGAAGTCGGCTAGCTTTGATGCCTGTTCTGCATACCACTGCTCGAGCATCGGGCGATAACGCGCAAAGTAGGGTGCCCGCGAATAGCTATGCCGAAGCGTTTCCAAATGCGTTCTGGCCCAATCGATATTGGTTGATGTCTCGATTTCGCGGATCGACGTTTCTTTCAACCGCCCGCCCGTCGAGCGCAGCGGAATAGTCAGCCACTTAGGACCGGCTGCCGTCTTGATCCGGTTCCGATTGCGCCAGCCATGCCGGTCATACTGCACGTCATCGTAGAAAACAAAGATGTCGGCTTTATAGATCTGATGAAAGTAGCCTCGCCACGGGATGTACGACGGCTGAAGCACAACGCAGGTCATGCGTTCCGGCTATCAGTGTTCAAATAACGTCCCGCTAAGCTTCACGTCTCTGAAATCGCCAACCTCGTCGAACGATCCTACTCCAACCTTGCCGACCGCGAGACTCAGATCCACAGCATGTAAGGCCGGAACCGCTCTTCCATTTACCGAAATATGCACGTCCCCGCTCCTTCCATCGTGATCAAAAATGACGTGGTACCAGCGATTTGTTTGCTGAAACGCCGGCGGCCCTGCCGGTGAGCTGATGCGCACTCGCTCCCCGCCATAAACATGAAAGATGCCATTGTGCACCGGCTGCTGCTCCCCCGTGTCGATCGAGAGGTGCGCGTAATCAAAATGGGCTTCGTCTTTGAACGCAAAAACAATAATCAGCGACCGTCCTCTCGGCCGCATGTCCATTTCGATACGTACTCGGCTGAACGCGCCAGTCTGGGCCAGTGCAAATTGCACAGGTCGCCGCGGACCCGGCAAGGGGCCACGCGGGTTCAGAAGCTGCATGACGGAAAGACCCTCAAGGTTCTCGATCTTCCAGTCAGAGGCATTGATTACCGACCATTGCTTGCCGAACGCTGAGAGCGAATCGCCGCCCATCGCAACTACAGCAATGAGCAGAGCGCCGATCAGAAGTCTTGCGCGCACGCTAATCGTCCCTGCCGTGAAGCCGGCGGACCAGGTACTGCGGTCTCGATTTGGCCTCGCTGAAGATCCTGCCGATGTACATACCTATCACGCCCAACACGCTGATGATCGTCCCCCCAAGAAACCACAGTGACACCATGATCGAAGTGAAGCCCGACAAAATATAGTCCGGGTTCAACGCTTTCTGAATAATCAGCTTGCAAGCGAAAGCAAGAGAGAGAAACGTTATCCCCAGACCACCGGCAAATATAACCGTCAGCGGGTAACTCGAGAACGAAGTGACCGCATTGACCGAAAGCGCAATCAATTTCAAAGGCGTGTAGGTGGATGCGCTTTTGCGCCGGCTCCGTATGACCGGGCGTGCGCGCTGCACAAAACCGGCCCAGCTGAACAGCCCCATCATAAAAATGTGGGTCTCCGTGAACTCGTCCAGAGCATCCACGTAAGCGCGGCGCATGAGTCGGACCGTGCATCCGTTAGCGGGGATTGCCGTGTCAGAGGCCAGGTTGAAAAAGCGATAGAACAGCATCCCGGAGTGCCGCTTTAGCAGCGAGCCATGACGTAGCCCTTGCACTCCGTAAACCATATCAGCCGGCGTGGAGTGCAAATCGTTCCAGAAATCCAGTAACCATTCGGGTTGTTCCTCGAGATCGATATCGATAAGAAAGACCAGTTCACCTCGGGCATGACGCAACCCGGCCAACATCGCCGGATGATGTCCGAAGTTTCGTGAAAGCTCGACCACTCTGACCCGGCAATCGCGCTCGGCTAAGGCTACTGCTTTGGCTAGCGAGTCATCGGGAGACCCGTCATCCACCAACACAATTTCGTACGATGACGTCACGCTCTTCGCCGCCAAAGTCATGCGCCTGTAAAATTCCTCGACAAATTCCGAAGAGCGATACATAGTGCTCACGACCGATAGTGCAGGCGCTCCAAGCCGATTGCTTGCCAAGTTTTCTAAATTCACCTGATCATGCTCTTTGGTCTCGTCACCACGCATTGAGCTTGTAAAATGGAGCCTTCGTCAATGCTAGTCGAAGCAGCTCGGAGGCAGCGATCGGAAGGCACAAGCCAGCGGCGGATCCTGCTGCTCGCATCCATTTGGAGCCTCACTCTGATCTTGATTCTACCGGCCGTTCTGCGCTGGAAAGCTCCTCCTCTTTATCCTCGCGGCGGTCACCTCGTCACCGACCTGGTGTATCTCGTCGTTGCCGGTATCTGCTTCTTGATCTATCGTGCCGAGCGTCGCACCCTGCCTTGGACTCGCGTCTTGGCCCTCATCATCATGCTCCTCGTCTTGTCGAGCATCGTCAATAATGTCCACAGCTTCGATGTCGATCACGCCACCAACTACTACAGTTCGAATGGCGGCTGGCAGAACCAGATGCAGAATTACGTAATCCAGTTGTCCCCGGCTGTTCTGCCTCATTCCTATCGATTCCTGCCCAACGCAATCGTCCGCTGGATTCAGCTCGCCGGATTGGATTACGAACCGGCGCGTGATCTTTACCGGCTTATCTTCGGCCTACTGCTCTTCTATGCTCTCTATCGCTACGCTCGTCTTTATACAACTTTCTCCGGCGCGGTACTCGCACTGGCGTTGGTGAGCGCCGTGTTCCCCGTCAGTTTCGAGCTTTATGCCGGACAGTTAGCCGATCCCATTTCTCATCTCTCGTTTGTCCTTGCACTTATTTTCCTCGAGACCGGCGACTTTGCGCTCCTGCTTACCACTCTACTCATTGGTTCGCTCGCCAAGGAAACTGTACTCGCACTGGCCGGTTATTACGTACTCTTTGGTTCCAAAGACACGAATTACCGAGCGAAAGCTTTAGTGCTCTGCCTTTCTTGCCTAGCCGTTTATCTCGGAGTCCGCTTTTTTGTGCTGCATGGGCAGCTGAGTTACAGCCAGATCAGCGGCGTGACGCTCGCCCACCTCAAAACCAATTGGATAGATAAAGAGTGGCGTCCACGATTTTTGCTGACCGCCGCGGCCTTCCTCCCTTTCTTGTTACTTAACTGGAAAGCCACCCCACTCGCGCTCAAACGGCAGGCCCTCTTCCTCTTACCTGTGCTTTTCGTCTCGGGACTGTTCTTCAGCTGGTTACATGAAGCCCGTAACTTCATGCCTTTGGTCTTTGTCCTGGCTGTAGTTACTGCTCGTTACTTTCAAAGTTACACGGCGCATCCAGCGTACCCTGAAAAACTTATAAACTAAAGGGCCATAACGCTCCGGGCCGTGGTAAGCTCGTCCCAGCAACGCTTTTGCCGGTCCCTCTGTCGCTCAACAGATGACGATCGCTATCCATGTCTATGGCTCCAGCGGAAAGATTTCTTGCAAAGGAGTGGTCTCCACGGATATGTTCATGCGAAAAAAAGGGGATTCTGCTAGTTCTGCCCTGTCGCTTTCGGCCCTAACTAGGCATCTGCTTGTAGTCTTTGCGTTTCTCCTTATTACATCGCCTCTGGTTCCTGCTCAAGGCCTTGGAATCGGAGGTTACGACGTTCGGTCGACCGCTGACCTCGCGATCGCCTTCGATTACAACAGCAGCGGCTACGCCGATCACATTTTGTTCTACCGGCCTGGTACAGGCGTCGTCTACATCCTGAGTAACAGCAACGCCGGAGTGGCCAACAGTGTCCCTAACTTCTCCCCGGTTTTTGCCTCGGGAAACGGTATCGGCGGCTACGATCTCAGGTCTACGGCCGATCGCATCATTGCCTTTGATTACGACGGTTCTGGCAAAAAAGACCACTTGGTTTGTTATCGTCCTGGCCAAGGCGTCATATATATCATCGGGAATACCGGTGGCCTTTTCTCCCCTGTTTACACCAGTGGCGGAGCGAACGGTTCGGGCATCGGCGGCTATCCCCTAACTTCAGCGGCCGATCAAATCATTCCCTTCGACTATGACGGCAGCGGCATTTCCAATTACCTGCTTCTGTATGGTCCGGGTAACTCGACCGTTTCTATCGTGAAGAACACCAGCGGCACATTTACTCCGGTCTTCGCCAGCAGCAGCGGCATTGGTGACTTCGATCTCAAATCGAGCGCGGATCGCATTATCGCTTTCGACTACTACGGATATGGGGCCGCCGATCACCTTGTGCTGTATCGTCCCGGTAGTGGAACAGTGTGGATTGTCGAGCAGACTAACGGCAACTTCACTCCCATTTTGACTTCGGGAACCGGTATCGGATCGTGGGATCTACAATCCACTTCCGATGTGATGTTTGCTTATGATTACAACGGTACCGGTCACAACGATCATTTGGTCGCCTACCGCCCGGGAACGGGTTCCATCCGCATTATTGGATCGTCTTACTTCAATTACACGCCGGTTTATCTGGGGGGCGGGATCGCGGGATTTGATCTGATGTCGCCTGACGATAAGATCGCGGTGGCTGATGTGAACGATGCCGGAGTCTCAACTGACCTGCTGATCTATCGGCCTGGCCAGGGTGTAGTTCGAATCCTTGCTAATTCGGGGGGGAACTTCACTACGTTGTTCGAGAACCAGTAACTCTAAACCAGTTGGATATAAGGGGGGCGACCGTTTCGATTGAAACGGTCGCCCTTTAGCTTTACTGCGCCGGCGGATTGCCACCCGATGAAACCCCGATTGTTCCGGCTGCTGCTAAAGCCGTACTCAGCGAGTAACCTGGCCCAGTAGTCGGAGTCAAGAACGGAGTTAGTGCTGCGACCGCCGAAGCGTTGCCGTGATACACCGACGTTAATCCATCCGTCTGCTCGAAGTTGAAGTTATTCGGCTGGTTGACATTGTTGATCACCCCGACTAACACGCGGTGCTCGCATTCGATGCCCATGATAGAAGCCGCCACTTCCGCGAAATAAGTAAGCTGCGCTGCGCTGTACGGACCACCGAATGGCCCCGTCGGAACGTTGCGCACTACACTACGCAGCGCCAGTGTTGAGAATTCCCGAATTGCGTTCAGATAAGCGCCAATAAAAGCATTCTCCAGTGCGGCAAGCGTGTTCGTGAACGTAAGCAGCGTGTCGAAGGTTCCGCTCGGAAAATAGAAAGTTTGATACGGATCCGTAGCGGCACTGGCGCCGAGATTGCCGACGGTCCGCAATAAGTTCGCATGTTGCAACTCCTGCGCCATCGCTGCTCGCAAGTAAGTTACATTCGGCACATTACCCGTGCCGCTGGTGGCCGATCCCCCCGGACCGGCCAAAGCAGGGTCCTGTATCACGTGCCCAATCAGACCGTTGTAATAAAACGTAGTTGCCAAATCTTCCGCAATAACTGCTGCCGTGAAGATCTCATTCGCTGTATCCTGATTAGCTGATGCGCTCTGGCCTTTCAGTAAGTCGCCGAACAAGAGCGCCGCTGTCGTGCCCAAGCCCACTTGACCCAGTCCGCTTAGGAAAGATCGCCTTTCGGGATAAAGAGTTGCATCGGCCTTCTGTGTGTCGTCTCGTGTCAGGAACCCTCGTGATGTCGCTTTAGCACTCACAGTTACGTTTCTCCTTGAGAAAAAGCTCCCGGGTACTAGGAGGAAGACTTCTGAGGCTCCCGCAGGCAGCTTCAGACATCCAGATGTCAGTCGAGCTTAATTGTACCGCTAAGTAGTCATCGTCGACTCAACATTGTGATAAGTTTCTCGCCGGACTTACCCCCGCGTCTAAGCGGCACTTGAACTTTCCCCGTACGGCGCATGCTGCGTCCTTTATGATGTAAGTTCGAGGTCGGCTCCCCTTTGTGCCGGCCCACTTACATGAGAGTTTCCGTCATCATTCCTGCCGCCGGACTCGGAACGCGCATGGGCCGGAGCGCGCCTGAGAAGGAAGGTATCAGCCGTAAGCAGTTTATGCTCCTCAACGGCTCTCCCATCCTGGTTCATACGATTCGCAAGTTCGTCAGCTCGCCTTCGGTCAGCGAAATCGTGGTAGCCCTTCGTAGCGATGATCTGGCCTGGGCCGATGAGCTCTTCCGCAGTCAGCACTTTGGCAAGATCGTGCGCACCGTGGCAGGCGGGGAGTCTCGTCAGCAGTCGGTCGAGAATGCGCTCGCTACCGTCAGCGAAGATACCGAGCTTGTGGCCGTTCACGATGCCGTCCGTCCATTCATCGAGCGTGAGGCAATCGAGAAAGTGATCCGCGAAGCCTCTGAGACGGGCGCCGCCATTGTCGGTATTGTTCCGGTCGATACGGTGAAGCAGGTTCATCGCAACAAAGTTCGCGCCACCTTGCCGCGTGAGCGGCTCATCTTGACCCAAACGCCGCAGGTATTTCGCTTTGACCTGATCCGCAAGGCCTTCGAAAAGGCCAGTCAGGACCTATTCATTGGGACCGACGAATCTTCCCTCGTGGAACGACTCGAGCAGGTCGAAGTGTCCGTGGTACTTGGCACCGACCGCAACATCAAAATCACTAAGCCTAGCGACATGGAACTCGCGCGCCTTTATCTCAGCCTCGAAAGTTCCGGTTTCGAACTGCCGCGCGAATGAGCGATCCCACTTCATCACCCTTCCGCATTGGCCAGGGTTGGGATTCGCATCGCATCGAACAAGGTCGGCCCCTGATCCTCGCGGGTATTCGCATCCCCTCTGATTTCGGACTTGCCGGGCACTCCGACGCCGACGTGCTCTTTCACGCCGTAACCGATGCCGTCCTTGGCGCGCTCGCGCTGGGCGATATCGGAATGCATTTCCCCGATACGGCACCCGCCTGGAAGAATGCTAGCAGTCGTCAGTTCCTTGAGCACGCTCTTCGCCTTGTAGCCGAGCGCGGTTATCGCCCCGTCAATGTCGATTCAACGGTTATCCTTGAGCGCCCTAAATTGAAAGATTTCCGCTCAGCTATTAGCGAGAGCCTGGCGAGCGCGCTCGGGCTGCCCGTCGATGCTGTCGGGATTAAATTCAAAACCGCTGAAGCGGTCGGCCCTGTTGGCGAAGGTCGTTCCTGTGAGGCCCAGGCAGCGATCCTGCTTGCCCTCGGTCCTTCTTCCGTTACGTGAGCCGCCGGGGTTATCTCGTCGCGCGGTACCTATTTGTAGCGAGCGCTCTCTTAGCAGCCGTTTATTCGTTCGTGTTGGCCAGAGCGCATTGGCTTTTTCGGCAGGATTCGGCCGCGTCCGTACCCGCAGCGGTCAAGCTCGTCCCGTTTAATTCGGAGTATTTGGCGCGCCTTGCCGCCTGGAAAACGCCTGAGAAAGTCGCTCTCCTCGAGCGCGCGGTCACAATGAATCCATTCGACTTCGAATCGTGGATCCAGCTCGGATTCGCCAGCGAGTTCCAGCTGCACGATCTGGCCGGGGCGGAACGCTGCTTTCTCGAAGCGGCGGCCGTTAACAAGATGTTCCTGCCGAAGTGGACTCTTACGAATTACTATTTCCGGCACGGTAACGTAGCTGAATTCTTTCGCTGGGCGAGCGCGACTCTCGCCATCACCCCTTATTCGCCTGAACCCGTCTTTGTACAAATGTGGCTCATGAGCCAGGATGCGGTGAAAATCGCCGGCGCTATCCCGAACCGGCCCCGCATCTTGCTTCCTTACGCCTGGTTTTTGTCGAACAGCGGGCAATCCGGTTCGCTCGCGCCGGTCGTTCAGAGACTTGTAAAAGCCGCAGGCAGCAAAAATCCGCAAGCTTGGGGACGCGACGATCTACTCGCCAATATCGAAGACCGCTTGATTACCGGTGGGGACGGCCGGCCTGCACTCGAGATCTGGGCAAATATGGTCAAGGCCGGCTGGCTCTCCTCGGACGTTCCTAATGCGGAGCACCCTATAACCAACGGTGATTTCGGTACGTCTTTCTATCGCCACGGCTTTGATTGGAGACCGGCCCGCGTCGACGGCGTCACCATTCAGCAGTTCCCATCACGGGATCAGCTTCGCTTGCAGTTCTCAGGCGACGAACCTGAGCGCTGCCTCCTGCTCGCAGAATACCTTCCCTTGCAGGCTGGCCGAACATATCGATTTCGATGGCAAGCCAAGGTTGACCTGGGCAACACACCGAGTGGTCTCCGTTGGCATCTGAAGCCCATCGGTAGCAATGACGGCGCCGACGCAATCTCACCGGACCTTACCGAAGCAGGTGCCAGCGGTTGGACCGTCAAAGCTCCGCCTTCCGGGCTTGCTCAGCTGACTTTGGAGTATGCGCGCCCGCTCGGAAGCTTGCGCGCGCAAGGCATCGTTACTCTGCGCTCCGTCTCCGCCACGATCTGAGCGACGTTGTGGCGTCGAACGAACTATCTGGCCGCGACGCCCTCGTACTCCTGATAAGAGCCCGCGAAATCCTCTACTTTGCCCTCGTCGAAACGCCAGATGCGTGTCGCCACTTCATCCACCAGATCTTCGTCGTGCGTCACCAGCAGCACCGTGCCATCGAACTTCTGCAGCGCGATGTTCAAGGCGTTGATCGCTTCGAGATCCAGGTGGTTCGTGGGCTCGTCAAATACCAACACGTTCGGCTTCTGCAGCATCAGTTTGCAGAACATGAGCCTTGCTGCCTCGCCTCCAGACAGCGCATCTGTCTTTTTCAGACCTTCTTCGCCGCTAAAGAGCATCTGGCCAAGCAACCCGCGTATCTCCTCTTTAGAAGCTTGCGGATCCCAGTCATGCAGCCAGTCGGAAACCGTGGTCCCGTTCCGAATGCTGGCGCGATGATCTTGCGCAAAGTATCCGATCTGCGCCTCGTGTCCCCAGGTGACCGTTCCTGAATCCAAACCCACCTCCGGATCGTCCACGCCCGGCCCATTGCCCAAAAGCGCTTTCAGAAGAGTGGTCTTACCGGCGCCGTTGCGGCCCATCAAAGCGATCTTTTCACCACGTTGCATCGACGCCGAGAAGTCACGGATCACTTCCACATCGCCATAGCCCTTCGTTACCGCCTTGCATTCGAGGATATGCCGCCCCGAAGGCCGCTTCATCTCGAAGCGGATGAAAGGCCGTTGAATATTCGAGCGCGCCAGATCGGCTGTCTGTAGCCGCTCGACTTCTTTCTTTCGCGAAGTGACCTGGCTCGCCCGGGTGCCGGCAGAGAAGCGCGCTATAAACTCGTTTAACTGCGAGATCTTCTTCTCGCGCTGCGCATTTTCTGATTCAATACGCGACCGGATCTGCGTCTTCTGCAGGACCATGTCGTCATAGCCGCCCGGATACGTGATGATCGTCTGGTAATCGATATCCGCCGTGTGAGTCGAAACGCTGTTCAGAAAGTGACGATCGTGCGAAATAACAATGAGCGTCCCTTCATAACGGCTCAAGAAGTTCTGCAGCCAGTGGATCGATTCCAGATCGAGATAGTTCGTCGGCTCGTCGAGCAGCAGTGCCAGCGGATGCCCGAATAGCGCCTGTGCGAGCAGCACGCGCACCTTCTGACCGCCCTGCAGTTCGCTCATTTGGCGCCCATGAAGCGGTTCCGGAATGTCCAGGCCGTCAAGCAGCACGGCGGCATCGCTCTCCGCCGTATAGCCATCCTCTTCCGCCACTACGCCTTCCAACTCGCCCAGGCGCATTCCGTCTTCGTCGGTCAGATCGGATTTTGCATACAGCACTTCCCGTTCTTCGAGCGCTTTCCAAAGCGGCACGTTACCCATGATGACGGTGTCAATCACGCGGTAGGCGTCGAAGGCAAACTGGTCCTGCCGCAGAATACCGATCTTCTTCGGTCGTACGACAGTTCCTTTTTGCGGCTCCAGCTCGCCTGAAAGCAGCTTCATGAAGGTCGATTTGCCCGCGCCATTAGGACCCGTCAAACCGTATCGCCGGCCCGGCAAAAACGCTGCGGTCACGTCTTCAAACAAGACCTTGCCGCCGTAACGCATACTTACATTGCTAACTGAAATCATGGGAGAAACAGGAGGGAGAACTCCAGTTTAGCGCAACGGAGCCTCTATGCGGAAACGCTTTGTTGCTGCGCCGAAGGAGGGACAACCGGCTTCGGATCACGCGATACTTTCGAGCCGAACATTCCGGCGTAAGCCTGCGTGAATATTGCGCCAAAAAAGAAAATCTGCGCCGAATAGTACACCCACACCACAAAGGCGACCAGCGACCCGGCCGCGCCATACGTTGAACCTACAGCGGCTGTAGCCAGGTACAACGTCAGGATCGCTTTCCCGATCTCAAATAGTATGGCTGTTGCTACCGCGCCAATCCCAACATCACGCCAGGCGACTGGCACGTCTGGCACAAATTTAAAGATCAGCGCAAACAGTACAGAGATGGCAATCAGTGGAATAAACACGTTGGCAATCTCTCCCCAGATAGCAGCCTTCATCGGCAAATAGCCTTCGAAGAACTTCGTTACTACCGCTAGCGCTGCACTTAAAGCAAGCGATACGAGCAGCAAGAACCCAAGCGCCAGAACCATCCCGAATGAAACCAGCCGCTGCCAGATCAAAGTCTTCCATGTTGCTGCGGGCCGCGGCGGAGCATCCCAAATCGTGTTCAAGGAGTCCCGTAATTCTACGAACACGCCCGATGCGCCAAACAGTAATGTGACAAGCGCAACGATGCTCGCGAACATGCCACTTCCTGTATGGTGAGCGTTGTCGAGCACTGCCTTCAGCGACTTCGCCGCTGATGAGCCAACCATGTCCTGCACCTGCGCGAGCAACCGTTGTTCGGCTGTGTTCTGGTCAAAGACTAGGCTGCAGATCGCCACCAACAAAATTAGTAGCGGTGCAATCGAGAGCAGCGTGTAGTAAGCCAAAGCAGCGCCTAATCGTGGAGCGTTATGGTCGCTCCACTGCGAGGCAGTCTCCTTAAGGACCTTCCAGAGATTCTGGCCCGTTGTTGCCGAGATTGTCCCAGGGTTCATCGCTTGTCAGGTCTACCTATAAACGCAGGGAGAAGCTCTGCGCTTGACTAAAATCATAAACCGCGCCGCTGATGAGACACTTGAAACAGTCAATTGCTTAAGGGCATCAAGTATTCTGCAGCGAGGACCGGAACATTGCTACGAAGGGCTTTCCACGTATTTTTATGAGGTTTATCATCGGAGGATCTGAGCGGAAGAGATGACCGTCTCGAGTGCTGGGCGCGCTCTTCTCCTCTTTCCTCTTGCAACTTTCTTCCTGGCATCCCATCTTTGCTGCGGGCAGGATTTCGTAGGCAGGCCCATCGTGGCGATTCGGTATCAGCCTGCTGTTCAGCCGATTGATTCGCGGGATTTGGAACGCGCTCTTAGGATTGAGATCGGCCGGCCTTTCGTCACGAACGAATTGGCGGCAACCATCGATCGTCTCTACCGAAGTGGTCTCTACGAAGACATTAAGGTAGATGCCGAGTCGAGCGGCGCGGGCGTTAGCCTCACCTTCATCACGAAGCCCCGAAGATTTATTGGTCATGTCGGCGCTGAGGGCGACATCAAGGATCCGCCTAGCCGCGCCGTCATCATCGGCGATTCACAACTCTACCTGGGTCAGCCCTTTGATCCCGATGCTGTCGTTATGGCACGAAAAAGTCTCGAAGCACAGCTAAGAGATAACGGCCTGTTTCGGGGACACGTGGGCGTGGCGACGATCGAAGATCCGGTTACGCATCAAGTGACGATCCGCTTTCTGGTAGCGGCGGGCAAACGCTCGAGGTACGAAATACCCGCCATTCGCGGCGAGACCAAGTTGCCTAATTCGACCATCCTTCGAGCCACCGGTTGGCGCTGGCCACTGATTCGTAAGTGGCGTCAGGTTACGGCGGTCCTTACTGATAAAGGCGTTTCTGGGATCGAGAAAAAATATGCTCAGAAGGGGCGTCTGACCGCGTCGGTCAATCTCGAGTCGCTCGAATACGATCCTGCTACCGGCAATGCGAAGCCATCATTTGAAATCAATGCAGGCCCAAAGGTCACCGTCAAAGCCGTCGAAGCAAAAATCTCGAAAAGTAAGCTGCGGCAGTATGTGCCTATTTATGAGGAAGGATCGGTAGACAACGATTTGCTTGCCGAAGGGGCCCGCAATCTTCACGATTACTTTCAATCAAGGGGTTACCCCGATGTCGATGTGACCTTCAAGCCTGAAATGGTCAACAATGACGAAGAAGTTATCAACTACTACATAGCCACCGGGCCGCGTCGCAAGCTGGTCAAAGTCGCCATCCAGGGCAGTACTTATTTTCTCGATCAGACACTCCGCGAACGGATGTTTTTGCAGCCGAGTTCTCTGATTATGCGTTACGGCCGCTATAGCGAAGGCTTTCGCAAACAGGACGAAGCAGCCATCTCGAATCTATACATCTCGAACGGCTTCAATGACGTGAAAGTCTCCTCAACCGTAGAGGCAGATTACAACGGCAAACCCAACGACATTGCCGTTACGTACACGATTAACGAAGGTAAGCAGTGGCGGGTGGCGAACCTGAAGGTCATCGGCCCTGCCCGTCTCAATCTCGCTCCGATCCAGCGCGATTTCGCTTCGATCGAAGGTCAACCCTATGCCGAAGTTAATATCGCCTCCGATCGCAACCGCATACTTGAGTACTATTTCTCGCAAGGCTTTTCCGCTGCGTCGTTCAGCTATCTCAAGGAGCCCGGGCCTGATCCGGCTACTGTCAATCTCACCTACCAGATACGTGAGGGCCCGCGCGAGTTTGTCCGGCAAGTCGTTCTATCCGGGATTAATCGCACCAAGCCGTCGCTCGTCGAGCGCTATATCCATGTTCGTCAGAATGAGCCGACATCGCTCACTAAGGTCAATGAGGATGCTCGCGAGCTGAGCAATCTGGGCGTCTTTGCCAATGTAAATACCGCGCTGCAAAATCCCGGCGGCTCAACGCGCTACAAAGATGTGCTCTACGATTTCGACGAAGCAGCCCGTTATAACTTCAGCTTTGGTCTAGGCCTGATTGTCGGCCAGTTCGGCGGCACCACAACCAATGTCTCTGACGCTGGTGGCGCAAAGGGCGCTTCGCCGATCGTCTCTTTCAACGTAAATCGCATCAACTTGTTTGGCGTCGGGCAAACGGTCTCGCTCCAAACCAGTTACTCGAGCCTGCAGCAGCGCGAATCGTTAAACTATCTCTTCCCGAGATTTCTAGGATCAACGAATCGCACGGTCACTTTTTCGCTGCTCTATGACACCACGCAAGACGTGCAGACGTTCTCCTCCCGTAGGCTGGAGGGTGCCGTACAAACGTCCCAGCGCTTCAATCGCGCATCCACCCTGGTCCTGCGCTTCGCTTACCGCCGCGTTAGCACGGGCAACATCAATATCCCCGCGCTCCTAGTCCCGCAGTTGTCCCAACCCGTGCGCATTGGCATTCTCTCGGCAAGCTATATCCAGGACCATCGCGATAACCCCGCCGACGCTCACCACGGCTTCTGGAATACGCTCGATGCGGGATTAGCGGGAAATTTCTTCGGCTCTCAACGCAACTTCGCGCGCCTTCTCGGACGCAATGCCACCTACACCCCGCTCGGTCGAAACCTCGTACTAGCCCGTCAGACCCAGTTTGGAGTCATCATCCCATTCAACGTTCAGCCGGGCACATCGCACTTTGAATCCATTCCACTGCCCGAACGCTTCTATGGTGGCGGAGGTGTCTCTATGCGCGGCTTCGGCGACAATCAGGCCGGCCCGCGTGATATCGGTGTCGGCACTACGCCTGCCACCGGATTCCCCATTGGCGGCAATGCGCTGTTCTTCAACAACGTCGAACTCCGCTTTCCCCTGCTCGGCCCCAATATCACTGGTGTGTTTTTCGAGGACATGGGAAACATCTACACAACTCCCAGCGATATTTCATTCGCCTACAAGCAGAAAAATATTCAGGATTTCAACTATGCCGTGCAGGCAACCGGTTTCGGCATCCGCTATCGGACACCGTTAGGACCGGTGCGCGTCGATCTTTCCTACGTATTGAATCCCACGCGTTACTTCGGATTCAGTACGAGCGAAAGTTTCCAGGATCTACTGACGTGCAACAACGAAAACTATGGGAAGACGCCTCAGTGTACGGCTACCCAGCAGCGGCTCGGACACTTCCAATTCTTCTTTTCCATCGGACAGGCCTTCTGATGCGTTACCGTGTGCTCTGCCTGTTGTTCCTCGGGATTGCCGTTTCCCGGGGCGTCATTATCGATCAGATCGCTATCACTGTGGGAAACTCCATCGTCAAGGACAGCGACATCAGTCGTGACCTTCGTGTCACCGACTTTCTCAATAGCGAACCTCTAAACCTGAGCGAGCCGGCCAGAAAAACAGCTGCTAGCCGGCTGATCGATCAAATTTTTATCCGCAAGGAAATTGAGCTCGGCGACTACCCGATCGCCACTCCGCAGCAAGCGAACGCCGAACTTGACCGTCTCGTCCAGCAGCGCTTCAAAACCGAAGCTGCTCTCCAGGATGGGTTGCGCCGCTACGGCATTACAGCGCCCGATCTTACCAGTCACTTTCTCTGGCAGCTGACCGTTCTGCGCTTCATTGACACTCGCTTTAAGCCGGCCGTCTTGGTCACCGACGCTGATGTCGAAAAGTATTTTAAGGAGAACGGCCCAGCCCTGCGGCGCGAGTATCCCACGAAATCAACCTTGAATGAATTGCGTTCTCAAATTACAGATATCCTCGCCGCCCAGCGTGTCGACAAAATCTTCTTCACCTGGCTCGACGATCAACGCAAGCAAACAAAGATCACCTACTTGGAGCGGAGCCTCCAGTGAATAAACGCAAACGCATTCTGCTCATCGGCGGCGGATCCGTGGCCGCGTTGTTGCTGCTCCTGGTAGCTGCGGCTCTCATCACTATCCAAACTTCATGGTTCGAAAACTTCGTCCGGCAGAAAATCGTAGCGTCGATCGAGGATTCCGTCGGCGGCACTGTCGAAATCAGCAGCTTCGAGTTCGATCTTCGTCATCTCACCGTGCGCATCAGGAACGCCACGCTGCATGGCACAGAGCCCCGCACAAGCGATCCACTGTTTCACGTGCGCCTGCTCGAATTGCGCTTCAAACTTTTCGCCGGGTTGAAGCAGGCGATCGACTTGCAATACCTTCACGTGGAGCAGCCTCGAATCAATCTCATGCTGCTGCCGAATGGCACAACCAATATCCCGCAGCCCAAGACACCATCACAGCCGAGCCAGACGTCCGGTTTGCAGACCGTAGTCGATCTCGCGGTCGGCGAACTGCAAGTCAATGATGGGCTGCTCCAAGTGCTCCAGCAGGCCACCGCGTTCAGCGGTCGAGGTGAAAATCTACACGTTCTCCTGGACTACAACACGCTCAACCCGAGCTACACCGGAAGCGTGTCGCTCGACCCGCTGCTCGTCACATCAGGTAATCGGCCCCCTCTCCGCCTTCATTTGAATGTGCCGCTCGCCATAGAACGGGATGCCGATCCGAATCGCCAACGCCAAGCTCACCAGCGATCGTTCCCAGATTCTTTTGAGCAGCTCTTTACAGAACGTCAACTCCCCGGTAATCACGGCAAATCTGAACGCCAACGTGTCTCTCGCCGAAATCGGGCAAAGCATTGCTTTACCGCTCGACACTCACGCGAAAGGTGCACCGCAAAATCTAACAGCTGAGCTGGCGCTTACCTTCGACCAAAAGAAAAGCAGAACGCAGATACAATCCGCTCACCTGGCGTTAGGGCGAACGACTCTTGAAGCGTCGGGTGCTGTAGCCCCGAATACGATTGAGGCGGCACAGTTCCGAGCGAACTTTGCTCTCGCTGAGCTGGCCAGCCTGTTCGGTGTATCGGGCGTGCAAACGCGCGGTGACCTGCGCGCAAACGGCCGGGTTAGCCTCGATCGTCAAAACAACTACGCAGTGGACGGCGCGCTCGATTCAAGCGACTTACTTCTGCGCAGCGGAACAACCGAAATTTCCGGCGTGAGTCTCTCTTCCCCTTTTCACGCAGATCCATTCCTGATCAGCCTCGACGGCTTCAAACTGAACGCCCTCGGCGGCTCTCTCGGCGCCAAGCTTTTCGTTGAAAAGATGCAGAACGCCAGCCTTGAATCGCATCTGCGTAATTTTTCTTTACCGGCACTGGTGGCCGCACTCACGGGCAAGCATCTCGGCTATGCAGGCTTTTTGAATGGGGCGATCTTTGCAAAGGGAAATCTCAAGGCAAAGGGTCTTACCGGGTATACCGCACAAACAAATCTGGTGATCGAACCGGGTCGAGGCGGTGTTCCGGTCAGCGGGGTGATTGCCGCCAACTACAAGGGTGCAAGCGGCGCGCTCGATCTTGGCAAATCCTATCTGGCATTGCCCAGTTCGCGTCTCGACTTAACGGGTTCGCTGAACCGGCGCATCGATCTCAACCTGGTATCTCGCAACCTCAACGATTTTCTGCCCGCTGCCAATTTCGGTTCGCCCAAACCGCAGAATTCCTTGCCCGTCACTCTGCAGGGCGGCACAGCGGAGCTTCAGGCACAACTCACAGGCAACACCGCTTCCCCGCACATCACGGCCCAAGTCGCGATGAATGACTTCGCTGTCGAGCAGCGTCCTTTCACTCGGCTTGCCCTGAAGGTAACGGGTTCTTCCGCCGGCGTCGTCGCCCAGAATGGCCTGCTGAACGGTCGGGGCCTCGACACTCGCTTTGACGGTTCTATCGGCTTGGTCAACTGGTCTCCCCAGCCCAAATCTCCCGTCGCGGCAAATCTTACTTTGCGTAATGGCGATTTGGCAGACCTGGCCAGCCTTGCCGGTGAATCGTCGCTTGGGGCATCGGGCGCAGTGACCGCCGATGTTCACGTAAACGGAACTTATTCCGATCCGCTTGGCGGCGCTACCCTGCAAATCGCCAATGGAAGCGTGTCTGGGCAGCCGTTCAGCCAATTCTCCACCAACATCAACTTAGCCGACCAGCTCATAACGCTTTCGCGGCTCGAGTTGGATACCGCCGGCGGAACCATCACTGCGAGTGGTACCTTTCGCCATCCCTCAAATAGTCTTACGGCTGGACATGCTCAGTTCCAGATCGCCGGCGATCACGTTCAGCTCGCGCAAGTGGCCGCACTGTCTAAGCAAAACGCCGGGATTGCCGGGGTCATCCAGCTTTCCGCCAACGCCGCGGCAGATGTCCAAAATACGAATAACCAAGCGACGGTCACTCCCTCGAATATCACTGCGGACCTCTCAGCCCATAACTTGCAAGTACAACATCAGAGTGCCGGTGATCTGATCGCAACCGCGCGCACGTCCAATGGCCACGTGACTTACGATGTCCACTCTGATTTCGCCGGCTCTGCTATTAAAATACAAGGCCAGACGGCTCTCTCGAAAGACTACTTCACGACCGCCGATGCCGCCATCTCAAACCTCTCTGTCGCGAAGGCGTTGCAGCTCGCAGGTCAAGGCACGATCCCTGCTACCGGAGATTTCTCGGCGAATGCGCATCTGAATGGAACACTGCAGAACCCGAACGGAAACCTGGATTTTGCCTTACTGCGCGCGAACGTTTATCAGGAATCGATAAATAGTTTTCGCGGGAGTGTTCGTTACTCGAGCGGGATCGTATCGGTACCTTCGATTGATCTACACACGCCAGCCGGCAGCCTGGCCCTAAGCGGCTCTTTCAATCATCCGGCAAACGATTGGAATGCTGGCGCTCTTAACGTGAAGCTGACAAGCAGCGATATCCAACTCGGAAAGATCGCCCACGTAGAACTGGAAAAGCCCGGCTTCGACGGTACGCTTCACCTTGCCGCTGATCTCTCCGCCACGCTGCGTGACGAGCAAGGAAAACCAGCGTTGCTCATCTCCAATCTCAACGCTGATGCATCCGCTGCCGCTCTTCATGTCAATAAGACTGCGCTCGGTGGACTCAATTTCACGGCCCGCACGGCCGGCTCTGATCTGAAATTCAAGCTGGATTCAGATATCGCCAAAACTCAGATTCACGGCGCGGGTGAAGCGCAGCTCTCCGGCGATTACGCCCTGCGCGCCACGCTTTCATTCGCCAATATTAGGTACTCTAATTTAGCTCCGTTGATAGCTACGCCGACCACCGCCCCGCCGCCCTACGAAGCTCTGGTCGAAGGAAGTGCTTCGGTCAATGGTCCGCTTGCCGATGTCGACAAGCTAGCTGGTCGCCTGGAACTCACTAATCTCGACGTCCGCACGAAACCCAACGCCTCTGCGACGGGCAGCCCCTCACTTCGCTCCGTCGAATTACACAACAACGGACCGGTCGTAGTCAGCCTTAATCGCGATATCGTCCAAATTGACCAATTGCACATTGCTGGACGCGATACGGCTGTCAATGCCTCCGGCTCGCTCGACCTGAAGGATGCGACCGACCCGCTCGATTTACATGTCGATGCCAAACTCGATTTAGGTCTGTTGCAGGATGCCGATCGGGATTTCTACTCTTCGGGTCTGGTCTCAATGAATACCAGCATCCGCGGCAGCTTCAGTGCGCCGCGCGCCAATGGCGAGATCCGGCTGACGAATGCCAATATCAATCACGCCGAATCGCCGAACGGATTGTCCAATGCAAACGGGGTGATCCTCTTAAACGGCACAAACGCCACAATTCAAAGCCTGAATGGCGAGAGCGGCGGAGGGAAAGTGAGCGCCAGCGGCTTCGTGGGATTGGGAGCCGGCACACCGAACTTCAATCTGCAAGCTGCTGCCTCCCGAGTTCGCGTTCGTTACTCGGGTATCAGTGCCACTTCCAACGCAACCCTTACCTTGACCGGCAATGTCAAACGATCGCTCCTCGCCGGAACGATCTCCATCGAACGAATCGCTTATGCAAGTTCGAGCGATGCAGGCTCCCTCTTATCTGCTGCCTCAATACCACCCTCGGCCCCGTCCTCCCCTTCCGTGTTGCTCTCCGGCATGAGGCTAGCGGTTCATATCGTGACTGCGCCCGATATACAAGTCTCCTCGACTTACACCAATCGCTTGTCGGTTTTGGCCAATCTGACTCTGCGCGGCACGGCAGAAATCCCGGGTATGCTCGGCCGAGTCACCGTCACCGATGGCCAATTGGTCTTTTTCGGCAATACCTACACAGTGAATACCGGGACGATCAATTTCTATGATCCGACCGCGATCTTGCCGGTGCTCAATATCTCGCTCGAGACGGTCGCGCAAGGTGTGAACGTCACCATCGGAGCCACCGGCTCAATCAATGATTTAAAGTTGAGTTACCGCTCCGATCCGCCTCTTTCTTTCGAGCAGATAGTCCAATTACTCGCCACAAACACGACGCCCTCCAACCCTATAATTGCTGCGCACCAGCCCTCCCCAGCGTCACAGTCACTGAGTCAAATGGGCGAATCGGCCGTCTTGGGTCAGGCCGTAGCAAATCCTCTCGCGAGCCGAGTGCAGCGCGTATTCGGTCTCAGTCAGTTTAAAATCGATCCTTCATTTACCGGGCAAAGCGGCAACCCTTCAGCCAGAGTTACTCTGCAACAGAAAATCGCGAGTAATATCACCTTCACTTACATCACCGATGTGCAGCAGACGAACGCGCAGATCGTGCGCGTCCAGTGGGATCTTACCAGTAACATGTCAGCCGTAGCGCTTCGAGACTACAATGGCAACGTCAGTGTCGAGATGTTTTATAAAGTTACTCGTAGATGATTACGTTCAAAACTAGGCCTGCATGACCATTGTCGTCTTTGGACTTTCCATCAGCTCGGCTTGGGGCAACGGTCATGCCACTCTACTGCGGGGGCTCTTTCGCTGCCTTCACGATGCTGGTCACGAGATCCATTTCCTCGAGCGGGACACCCCATACTATGCCGCTCATCGCGATGCACCTGCATTGCCGTATACCCAAATTCACCTCTACCCTTCCTGGGAAGAGTATCTGCCTGAGGTTCGCAAGCTCCTGACTAGAGCCGATGTGGCGATGGTAACTTCCTACTGCCCGGACGGCGCCGCGGCTAGCGATCTCATACTCGGCCTGGGCGTCAACACACGTACCGTCTTTTATGACATGGATACGCCGGTTACGCTCAGCAAGCTCGCTGAGGGCGCAGCGATACCTTATCTGCCGGCGGCCGGTTTGGCCGGTTTCGATCTCGTTTTGAGCTACACAGGCGGGGAAGCAACGCGCCAGTTACGGACTAAGTTGGGCGCACAGCAAGTCGCTACTCTCTACGGCTGGGTCGATCCCCAGGTTCACTCTCGAGCGCCGAGTCGGCCCGAGTATGTATCTGATCTGTCGTATCTCGGAACGTACGCGCCTGATCGTCAGCAAGCGCTCGACGACTTCTTGATTGCACCCGCTGCCCGATTGAGCTCCAAGCGCCTCATTGTCGCGGGCGCCATGTATCAACAGCGCGAGAACTGGCCTTCCAACATCACTCACTTCGAGCATATCTCTCCGCCCCAACATTCCTCCTTTTATTCCTCGTCTCCACTGACCCTCAGCATCACTCGCGGAACCATGGCCGCGATGGGTTTCTGCCCTTCCGGACGCCTGTTCGAGGCAGCCGCCTGTGGAACTGCTGTCTTGAGCGACCGCTGGCAAGGTCTGGAGACATTCTTTATGCCCGGTGAAGAAATCCTGATCGCAGATTCTACGGCCGACGCCATCACGGCCATCACTGCTGATCCATCCGCTCTCGCCAGTATCGGATCCCGCGCTCGCGAACGCGCGATTGATTGCCACACAGCCGCGGTTCGGGCCCGCCGATTCATTGAGCTGATCGAGGATCCTTCGAAAGCTTCGGAACACGCCGGCTCGAGGAACGGTAATTTACCTTCTGTACAGCTTGCCTCGAGCGGAGCTTAGCTCATGTGGGGAATTATTCCGGCCGCCGGCATGGGCAGCCGTATTCAACCGCTCGCCTTCTCGAAAGAACTCCTGCCTGTCGGTACTTATCTCGCCGGTTCGCAGGAACGTCCGCGAGCCGTCAGCGAATACCTGATCGAGCGCATGGTAGCGGGCGGTGTCGAAAACATTTGCTTTGTGATCTCGCCCGGCAAATCCGACATCATGAACTATTTCGGGGGACACGCGCTCTCTGCCCGAATCTTCTATGCCGTGCAGCCTCGTCCCACAGGTCTTTGCGATGCGATTTTTCAGGCGCTTCCGCTCATCCCGCCGGAAGAAGATGTTTGTATCGGTCTGCCCGACACGATCTGGTTTCCGCGGAACGGTCTCGCGATGTTGCCGCCGAATGTTCTCTCCTTGTTGCTTTTCCCCGTTGATCATCCGGAGCGCTTCGATGCCGTCCTGACCGCCGCTGACGATAGTGTCGTTGAAGTTCAAGTCAAACGAGAAGGTGCGGATTCTAAGTGGGTGTGGGGTGCCCTTAAAATGCCCGGTTCTGTCCTGGCGCAGTTACACGACATCTGGATGGAGCAAAAAGACGAGTATCTTGGGACGCTCATCAATACTTATCTGGCGGGGGGTGGCCGTGCCCTTGGCATTCGCGCCGGTGAGAGTTACGTCGATGTCGGTACCTTGAACGGTTACCGCGAAGCCCTGCGCCTTCTGGACACTGAGCAAGCAGCTACGGAGCCGGTCTGAGTCGACTCGTTCTCGAAGTTATCGATCACCTGGCGCGGCTACGCGAGATTCGACACGAGTGGTCCCGATTTGAGAGCAGCCTGCCTGATCGAACCCCCTTCCAAACTCCCGATTGGCTGTTGACCTGGTGGCAGCACTTCGGTGGAGGAGAATTGCGAGTCTTCGCTTTTCGCGATGAACGTGAATGCGTCGTCGCTCTGATCCCAGCCTTCTTGCATCCGTGGGAGAACCGGCAGCAGCTGACCTTACTCGGTTCCGGCATTTCAGACTATCTCGATCCCGCGATCGACCCAAATTGCGCGGACCAAGTCGTCAATGACTTAGGCAAGTATCTTAGGTCAAATGCAAATTGGGACGTCATCAATTGGCAGGATCTCTCATCCGACACTCCACTGACTGCTCTTGGAAGTAAGGATCGCTTGCAAGTGGAATCGCAGCCGGATACGCCTTGTTCTGAAATCTTCATTGACGAGGACTTCGCCACGTTCTGGTCGACGCGCCCGAACGGACTTAAGCGCAATGTCAGACGGTACCGCGAAAAGGCCGAGCAAATTGCCCCGCTTGAGTTCGCGGTGACTTCGTCCTACAACGAAGAGTGTTTTGCGGCCCTGATCCGTTTGCATTCCGAGCGCTGGCGAGAGCAGGGCGAGCCGGGAATGATTGCTGCGAACCGCTCGTCTCGCTTCCTGCGCGAGGTGGCTCAAGTTTTCGCTTCACGTCAGATGCTGCGCTTTTGTACCCTTCGCTTTCAAGGCCAAATCTCGGCCGTGATCCTCGCGTTTGCCTATCGGGACGTGCTCTATGGGTATTTGAGCGCCTTCGATCCGGCCATGGCAGCCCTCGGTTTCGGTCGCACGCTTCTGTATGGAGCGCTTCAATACGCGTTCGAAAATAAATACACGAGCTGGAACTTCCTGCGGGGCACAGAGCCGTACAAAGCGGATTGGGGCGCTCGTGAAATCCCGAAGTCTCGTCTGCTCATCCGACCTTACTGACATGCTCCGAAAGAATGCTTTGGTATAGCCGCTGATAGTCGGTGACCATCCGCCGCGCGGAAAATCGAGCCTCCGCTCTCTCGCGGCAAGCTTCCGCTGAAATCTCACCCACTTTCCGCACCGCATCGACCATCTCTTGCTCGTTACCTACGACGAAACCGGTCACGCCCTCTTCCACGATCTCCGGCAGCGCGCCTGAACGGAATGCCACCACGGGCGTGCCCGAGCTGATCGCTTCCATCGCCACCAGGGAACTCGTCTCAGGTGCTATGCTCGGCACGAGCAAGCAGCGGGCGTTCGCGAGCAAGTCGGCCTTCTCGGTTGCGGCGACCGCTCCAATGCACCGGCGCTCGTCATCGAGTAAAGGTTCCACCTGCTCGGTGAAGTATTCGCGATGCGCACTGAAAGGATGCACCGGTCCCGCCACAATTAGCGGCATATCGATTCGATGCGCCACTCGCAGTGCAATGTCCGTACCCTTCTCCGGGCAAATACGGCCGAGCCAAAGTACGTAATCTCGGCAGCGGGTCGCCCCCGGACGATAAAAGTCAAGATCAATCCCATTTCTTACAACGGGCAGTACGTGCGCTGCCGGATCGGAGTTGCGCTGGCTCTCCGAAACAACGTTCAACGCAAAGCCGCTAACTTGGAAAAGATTAGACGGATACCAACTTAAAGGCAAATGCAGAGTCGCCAATTGCGGCGTCTTGTTATTCGGAAAGCGGTATGAAAGAAAGTCGAGGCCGTGAAAATGAACAATATCGATCTCGTCACGGACCAGCGCATTCTCAATTGCTCTGCGATGAACTATCTGTGCTTGTTCCCGCACTGAATCAGAAATCTCTCCGTCCGCAGTCGGTGTTTGGACCAATTCGCCTGCCACCGTCGAGCCCTCGGCAGCAATCACGATCGAGCGCATTCCCGCTTGGACCAACCCTTTATCGAGAGCATGTACGATCTGCTCCGCCCCGCCGCCGGAGCCGGCGTTTACGGGGAAGAGCGGAAATGCAACATTCAAGACGGTCAACGTTTTCCCGTTTCTAGCGTGGTCCATAACACCGTCCGGTAGAAGCCCGGCTCGCCGATTTCGCTACAATAAGAAGACGCCGGGGATCTTGGTTAGACTCGTACGAACCTACCTCAGAGTTTTGACTACATGAACCATTTGGCATGACCGAACTTTTCCGAGACACTTTCCGTTATCGCGAGCTGATCTGGGCATTAGCTCTAAAAGATCTCAAACTTCGTTACAAACGATCGGTATTGGGCTTTCTTTGGGCTCTCCTCAATCCCATGCTGCTCATGCTTGTCCTTTCGGTTGTCTTCTCGACCATCATGGCGCAGACCATGCCCCACTATGCAATCTTTCTGCTGAGCGTGCTTCTGCCCTGGACGTTCTTTTCACAATCACTTTCCTACGCCGCCGAATCAATCGTCGGCAACGGCGACCTGATTAAAAAGGTAAGCGTCTCTAAGTTGGTCTTTCCCGTAGCCGCGGTTGTCTCGAACATGATCAACTTCGTGCTGTCATTAATTCCGCTCGTGTTGATCGTTCTTGCCATGCGGCATCCGTTTCACTTGACGTGGCTATATATTCCGGTTCCGCTCCTGGCGCTCACGCTGTTCACTTTGGGAGCCACTTTCTTCTTCGCGGCAGCCAACGTTTATTACCGCGACGTTGCACATATCTTACAAGTGTTGTTGAACGTGCTGTTCTATGTGACCCCGATCATTTACTCGATCGACTTCATTCCGCCAAGTCATCGTTGGCTCCTCAAGCTGAACCCGCTCCAATACATGTTGAACGGTTTCCGGCTTGGCGTGTACTATGGCCTGCTGCCGACCGCAACTTCCGTCATCGCCTGCTTTGTATTTGCCTTTGCAATGTTAGCTTTCGGGTTTTGGATCTTCAAACGGCATCAGGACGAATTCGTTTTTTATGTTTAGGGGCTAAAGATGGACGCAATCACCGTCGAACATCTCGTGCAGCGCTTCCGTGTTATTCACGAGCGTCCCGATACTCTCCGCGAGCTCTTTTCAAGATTCTTTCGGCATGATGTGAACTATCACGATTTCGACGCCGTCAACGATGTCTCGTTTTCAGTGCCGGCCGGTGGCATGGTCGGGATCATTGGCCGAAATGGCTCTGGAAAAAGCACTCTGCTCAAAATCATCGCCGGCGTCTACCGGCCGACCTCGGGTAAAGTTCGAGTCAACGGAACCATTGCGCCACTACTCGAACTTGGCGCCGGCATGCACGCTGAGTTAACGGGCCGCGAGAACATCATGCTCAATGGCCTGCTGATGGGGTACTCGAAGCGCCGCATGCAGGAGCGGGAGCAAACGATAATCGACTTCGCCGAGATCGGTGATTTCATCGACGTACCTATGAAGCAATATTCAACGGGTATGTATTCGCGGCTTGCGTTTTCGGTAGCGACTGAAGTTGACCCGGATATCCTGATCATCGACGAGATCCTTGGAGTGGGCGATCTGAAGTTTCAGAGCAAGTGTTTCGAGCGCCTGCAGCGTTTCCGCAAAGCCGGCAAAACGATTCTCTTCGTTACTCATTCCATGGAGCAGATTGTCAATCACTGCGACCGTGCGATCTTTCTTGACCGAGGCCGCTTGATGTATCAGGGTGATCCGAAGACTGCAGTCGATATCTTCAAAGAAAAGATCGGCGTTTCGCAAGCGCCGCAGTTGGTCGAAGCGGCTACTCTAGCTTCTTAGTCTCACGGGAGGCAGACTGGCACACCCTCCGCTTGTCCGCCAATTCTGCATAAGCGGCAATACGGTCGTGGTGCAAGCCGTCCACATAGCCGATCCATCCTGATTCGATGCTCCCTTTGCGGTGCAGAACCGCAGCGACGTCGGGCCGGTCCCAGCCGCTTACAGCAGATCCGATGACTCGTCCCCCTCCATCCGCAAAAATCAGCCTGCGCGGCCTGGTCTGCGATTGCTTATCCCAAGCCCAGCCTTCCACGCGGTAGCCGGAGCGTCCATCTCCCTGAATAGCGGCTATTCGATCAATGCTGCCTTGGCATTGCTCCGCGGCGCTCACGTTGAAGTGGCGAGTGATGAGCTCTCCCATCCATAAGCTTCCTGGCTCGTTAAAGATCGAGAGATGTCTCGGTCGCAGGTAACCGACGAGCGAAAACAGAGCCGGAATCTCATGATTGACTCGCAGCCACATAGGCTGATCGAAGACATCGTTCGATATCGCCATCTCGGCCTCACTTAAATAAAGTTGATAGCCCTTTGCGTAGGAAATCTTGGCGGCCCGGTCGAACACGACGAAGAAGACGAACATCACAAGTACGGCCAGTTGCAAGATTCGACCAGCCCCACGAATCTGCGCTCGGGCAGATTTCTCGCACGCAATGACTACCAGGGTAATTAGCACAAGCCAGAAAAGCAGTGCGGGTGTCGTATAGCGAGACGTCAATGCTTCTCTGATCGGAAAAGCAAACCGTCCCAACGCAATGAGCGCAATACTACCGAGGTCAAAAATCAAGATGTGGATATAAGCGAGTTCCACGCCCGGCTTTGTCCGGAAATGGAGTAACGCATGAGCCACAATCAGGACTGCAGCCAGTAAGCCGAAGGACCCAACAATAGCTGCAACTCCCTCGACAAACTCCGCAGTTGACCTTTGTGCCGCACTTGCGATCACATCAGCGAAGGGAGACCCAATCGTCGTCACAAAAAACCGGGCTACTACCTCTAAGTGACTTAGGGCTTCGGCGGGAGACGGATGTTTAGGCGGTTGTACGTAGCCGATAAAGTAGACAACAAAGCTGCAAGCTCCCGATGCAAGTAGGACGACCTGAATCCGGCGAGAGAGCCCTAAGAAGAAGGCCAGCGACACGAGCAGCGGCCATATAAGTAGTCCATTAGCCATCGAGTACGTTGTCACGATTGCCAGCGCAACCGTTATTGCCAGCCACCGCCCTCGATTCGAATTTGCGGACGCTGTTTTAAGCAGCGCGAGCAACGAAAGCGTTGCGCCGAAGTAGGCAGCCACAAACTGGATTTGGAAATACCACGTAAAATTCGTGAACTGTTGCGACGAAAACATTGCGGCCATTGAAATGGCCCCAAGAAACCACACGATTGACCTTTCGATCCCCGGCACTCTTGCCGCTAGTCGCCAGAAAACAAGAGCATGCGCCAACTGAATCAGCGGAATGAAGATCGCCAGAGACAGCTGTGTTCCACCAGTCGAAAACTGATCGAATAAGAAGAACAATCGCGCAACTAATAACCTGTGCTCGTTGTGCTGTGCAGCCAAATGCCAGAACCAATCGTGTTCATGGCTGCGAACCCATGCCCAGTAATTCCACATATCTCCCCAGGGCAGCGGGTTGTAACACAGATAGAGAATTCTGAGTGTGGTGAAGCAGGTCAGAGCGGCAACGACTAACCCGCCGAATGCCACGATAGTCTCAACGCGCCCCCTTGCTAATCGCGTAGGCGAGTTCTTACCTAGTGCGCGAAGCGGGGTGGACATTCAACTTGCTGAAACTTTGTCCACATTGCGTTCACTCAACTGATTCCGCCACGATCGCATCCAATCTACCTCGCTCGCAGACCGTGTCTCGAGTTGCGATGCCAGCCACGTGACATCGATCAGGCGAGTACTTTGCGCGCGCAAGCGAATCGAAAGCAGGTGTTCATTGAAGATCGCGGTCGCTTTCGCCTGGAAGAGCGGCCAGGCGGTTGCATCCAAAGCGATCTGAGAATGCCACATCGAGCCCTGGCCTATGTCGCGGCCCATCAGCCAATCCAAGATGTAGCGCTGATAATTTTCGGATAGCTGCCCGTTCGATGCGAACGGTTTAGCCGCCGAAGTTCCAAACAGATTTGTGGCCGCCCCGGCCGATGCCAGATCCCGCAGCATTTTTACTTCGGCCGGCGGAAAAAACAAAAACGAAGTGCGAATCCAGTGCTGCGATTGAAACGACATGATTTGGACCGCTTCGTTGTAACAATCGATATGGCCAAGACAGACGGGCCTTCCTACGATCGACCGTAACAGGCGCTCATCGAACCGGTCGAGGTAAGCAGTATACAAAGTGTTGAATGCACTGGTGACGAAATGGACCAGATCGTACGACCAGATTTCGTTGCCCAGAAATTGTAAAGCCCTGTCCCAAGCCGAGAATTCCCATGAAGAATTGTCGCCGCCTAGCAGGATGGACCCATCTTGCCGCATTTCTTCAAAGGAGCGAGGCAAGCTGTTATCGATCACGATTGTCTTGCGCTCGATCGTCGGAAGCTGCCGCTCGAAGATGAGATGCAATTGCCGCTCGGCGTCAGGATACTTCTCGGTCCCGTGCCGCACAAATAATGTGATGACGCGCATCAGGAGGAACACGCATTGAGCAGCCGAACAACCCGCTCTCGCTGCGTCCACTGAAAACCGTCCGGATTTCGTGCTTGCTCCTCGATGAATGCCATCACTCCACCCGCCACCTCGGGCCATGTCTTCGGCTGCTCATCGTTCGCTAGCGTGATTCCGAGCGCCACGGCAGGAATCGGAACGCCGTGCAGGATCTTCCCGATTGCATCCACCAGTTCTTGCGGCGTCGCGTAGCTGTGCAATCTGCCTGGCCCGCGGTATTGCCCGACGATTTCATGTAACAGCTCCGATTCACGCGCAATCACCGTACGGCCATAACTCAGGCCCCTCAAGGTAGGCAATCCGAACCCTTCGTACAAAGAGGGGAAGACGATCAGTCTTGCCTGCGCAAATAGCCGGTCGATTTCGTCCTGTGGAATGCGCCCGCTCTCGAGCACCTCAACCCGTGGATTGGGATGGCTTCTGAGGCCCAGCACCTTGAATGATTCGAAGGGAAAAGCCGCACTGAGAAGATCGACGGTCGCGCCCAGATGCTTGTGATCATAACTGTTCCCGATGACAAAGATGAAATCGCCAGCTGTCGCGTGCGTGAGCAACGATTCGTCTACTGGATCTGGTGGAAGGTGGAACACGTAACCGGGCCGCCTCTGGGCCGAAGGAAAACGTCGAGCGAAATGCTCACGCGTGTATTGCGAAATATAAAGAAGGCCGTCCGCGTACTGTGATGCAAAATCCCAATAAGCGCCGAGACCGCGCGGCGCGTCGAATAGAATGTCCCAGGAGATCGTGTCGAGCATCGCGTAAAAGTTCAGCAGCGCCACCTCATGCAGTTCGGTCATGGTGCTGATATGCCAGGGCTGCGACGGACGGAATGCAGCGGTAAAGAATTGTCTATCCAGCTTCGTGACAATCCGCCAAAGTGCATAGCGCTCTTCCAGGTGATGATACTCAACACTGGCCGCCTCAGCAAGCAGAGTGATGCTCCAGTCGGTCCCGCGAGTCTTCAGTCCATCGCAGAAGCCGAAGATTGCTTCCGCCGTGCCATTCATATGATTCGGCACGCCTCTGATATCGAGCAGCAGACTCTTCCGTACAGAAAGGTCGGCAGAGAACGCGCGTCCGAGAAGACTCTCATGCAGGTGAAGCGAGTGCTCCGCGAATTCGGCTTTTGCTTTGCCGACATCAGGGTATTGGATGTGCAACTTCCGGTTGTCGGACTTCGAGATGAAAGGGCTCGCAGCATTACCGGAAGCTGCCGTGACCACAGATCGGTTCATCACCACCGTCCGGAAGCCGGCGCGCCGGCCTCGAGTCAAGTACTGCCGCAAAGCAGCCGCTAGCGTCTCGTAACTGCTGTCGAGCAGAGGCAAGTTCGCGACCAGCGTGTCGCGCACGAGCAGGCAGGGACTCACTATCTCGGGCAGCACATAGTGATTGGCAATCTCTGTGAGCACCCGTCTCGGCAGCGCAGTCAGTGCGGGATCGCCCGCATCGGCCGCAAGTTTAAACAGCTCTCCGGTAAGAGGATGGCATTGCCGAGGCACGCAGGCTCCGAAGTGCGGATCGAGTGCGAAACCATCAGCCAGCATGCTCACCGCTTCGTTGCCGACCATCACTGGCTCGAGCAGAACAAGAAGATGTGCCTGACAATCGCCCGCATATTCAAGCGCGGCGTTCGCTTCGGGCAGCGGCACAGCCGTATCGATCAAGCTCCAGCTGTCGCATCGAACGAATCCGGGCAAGAAGGTTTTCTCTGGAACCAAAACGACCGCGTTGCGAACGAATCGTCCGAGTACATCGGGCGACATCAGCCCTGTTACGTAGTTATTAATCGAATCGGGATCGGAGCCCGATTGTGTGAGATCGAGCAGAAGGTGAATGTTCGGCAACATCAGGCCAGAGCGACTTCTGGATTAGGAAACGTGGCCGATAGCTCCCGCTCTAGAGCAGCGTAGACAGCAGTGGGTGAGAGTGAATCCTCAATAACACCTTGTTCTTGGTTACCGAACCAGCGCTCGCGCGGATCAAGCAAGATCTTTGCTACGCTTTGGTGAAACTCCCACCAGTCTCGTGCCACGCAACAGAGCGCGGCCAGAGCCGGATCGAGCCCGTCAACGCCGTTTGGCCACGTTACAAGTGGGCGCAAAAAGCTGAGTGCTTCGAGCGTCTTGATTTTCAGGCCAGTCCCGGCCGCGGCAGGATTGATTGTCAGCTTGCACTCGCGGTAAAGCGCACCTAAATCGTCGACCAGACCCAAGAGCTTCACCTGATCAGGATAGAAGCGGATGGAGCGGCACACATTTCCCGCAACCAGCAGTTCTGCATCGGGTACGGCGCGCACAATGGAAGGCCAGGCAAAGCGCAGGAAGTCCCGCAAGCCGCGAACGTTCATCACATTATCGGAGGCAACATAGAGAATCCTGCGACCGCTCGGGATTTGATCGCTCGGCGACAAAGGAAAATCAACTCCGACCGTCAGCACGCGGCGATCGGCCCCACTAAGGCGCTGTAACTCTTCCTGCTCTTCGGGTTGGATCGCGAGTATGAGATCGGCGCGCCGCAGCCGTTCACGCTCTTCTTCAGCAGTGAGGTCAAGACCATCCGAAACACCGTGAGTCATCACCTTTCCACGCTTCGAGGAAAATACATCGTGCGTATCAATAACCTTCAGCACGTCATTGTTCAAAACAGGCAGTAGGCGGGACATGAAAACATATTCCGCGAGTACGATACAGCCTTTACGGTGAGCGACCAACTGCTCGACCACCCAAACCAGAGCGTCGTGACAAAATATGCGATCGACCTGCAATCGGTCCAGCGTTCTTACGTCGAGCGGCTTGTCCTCACTGAGTCGCTCCGCAAAGGAAGGGACACGTTGTCCATCGCCCGGAGTGAGCCGAGCCAAATCTTCCTGAGTTAAACAGCAGAGCGTGCGCCCATCTCGACGGCAAAGAATGGCAGAGCCGTATTCTGCCGCGAGTTCGCGGGTCTGTTCGTCCCGAAACTGCTCGTCCATGAGCGGCGACAGAACGGGAATGACTTGGTAGCCCGCTGACTTGAACCAGTGGAGAAGACGATTGATACGGTATTCGTTACCGGCGCGCGGCGCGAGCGGCGATACGTGTGTGACACAGATCAGCGTAGGCTTATCGTCCGAAGATCGCGAGGCACGGGCAAGGTTCTCTATGTTTAGACTTCGAATTTGAAGATGCACAGGCGGCGCGGCGGGTGGGGGCGCGACAACAGCATCGGCTCTCACTTGATCGGTGTGAAGGCCGAGCGAATGCACCAGCGGATTAATGCGGCGATCACGAATTTCAGGGTGCGCGCGCAAGTATTCCGATGTACTGAAGAACGGATTCGGATCCCGGCCCTCTTCGGCGCCACCCCGCACCAGATAGTGTGCAAGGGGGTTGATGCTCAGCGCGCGCAGCTTCGGATTCTTGCGCAAGTAGAACAAAGAATCGAAAAACGGGCTGGGCGATCTGCCTTCGAAAGCGCCCGCTTCGATGTAGTGCACAAGCGGATTCTTGCCGGTGAATGCCACGTCGGGATACTGCTTGAGATAGTAGGCGCTATCGAAAAGAGGATTGGGGTTATAGCCGGCCTGGGCCCCGCGGCTGACGTAGTGTACGAGCGGGTTCTCGCCGGAGCGCGCGACATCGGAATATTTTTCGAGATAGAAAGAAGTGTCGAATAGTTCGCAAGGGTCCGCGCCCATCCGCGTGCCTTCTTCGAGATAATGATCCACCGGATTTCGGCCCGCGATGGATCGAGCGGAAAACTGCTCCCGGTAATAAGCGACGTCGAAGAGTGGATGTGGATCGGTCTGACGCTTGACACCCCACTCGAGATAATGTGCGAGGGCGTTGACGCTGGGGCGTGCGGCATCGGGATCGACTCGGCTGTAGTGATGGGGGTCGAAGAGCGGGTGAGGCGTGCGACTTTCTTCAGCGCCGGAGAGCACGTAATGGATGAGCGGATTCGTGCCGGCCTGCGCTACATCCTCGTACATACGTTTGTAATAAGCGCAATCAAAGAGCGCATTGGGGTTCCGGTTCTCTCGATGGCCTTGTGTGACGAAGTGGACGAGCGGATTGATGCCCGTTAGATCCACGTCCGGGCTTTTGACCAGATAATAAGCATCTTCGAACAGAGCGTGCGGCGAGCGCTTCTCTTTCCAACCGGAGCGTAGATAATGCACCAACGGGTTAGCGCCCGCCTCTGCGATATCCGGGTTCTGCGCGAGGTATCTTTTGCCATCGAAGAGAACGTGCGGGTTGCCCGTGCCGGTCGTCAAATAGTGCAGTAGTGGATTGAGACCGCTGTCTGCTGCTTCCAGGTTGTTCGCCCGATAATGCCTTATGTCGAAGAGGGGATGTGGATTGCGACTTTCTTTAGGCGCGCTTGCTATGAAGTGAACGAGCGGATTCAG
Source organism: Terriglobia bacterium (assembly GCA_963737005.1). Taxonomy (GTDB): domain Bacteria; phylum Acidobacteriota; class Terriglobia; order Bryobacterales; family Bryobacteraceae; genus Bog-105. Next base: position 221,254 of record CAVTRD010000004.1, read on the forward strand.
CCCTTGACTCGCTACATCGGGATTTTGTTCGAGATACCAGCGGCTATCGAACAGTCGATTTGGGTCGAGGCCTTCCGCGACGCCGAGGGTCAGATAGTGGCGTAGCGGGTCAGGCAGACCGCCGGCTTGCTCCTCATAATAGGCTCGATCGAAGAGACCGGAATCGGCAACTAGCTTGTACTCGCGGGCGAAACGCACCCTTTCGCGCAGTTTGCCTTGGGCGGTCCAGACCAGCAGCTTAGCCGGAAGAGTTGCATAGCGCTTCCACTGACTCATGCCGTTGCAAGGCGGTCGGCTACCGGAACGGCGCGAGCTTTCGAAGTGATCGCGATCTCGATCACGTTAGCGATGGGCCCGACGATTGCGAGCGCGTAGTAGGGCGCGTGTACGTTTTCAAAGAGACGCAGAATCATTTCAACCACGGCCACCATAAATGCCACCAGGCACTGCGCCCAGCGCGGCTTCACGGTGGTTCGTGGGTCCGTAATCATGAAGAAGATGAAGAGCTGGTACATGGGCCCGGTGATCGGCGCAACTTCGGCTTGAAAGGGATGGCCGGTGATGAAGCTGCGGAGGAAGGCAAGCGCGATGAACGAGATCACATAGGTGGCAGTGATGTGGAATCGATGCACGCGAAAGACAATGAGCGCACCGAGCGCCCAAACGATCAGCATCGGCCAGATGGTATTGCCCCATTGCACGCTCAGCGTTGCTACGTATTCGGGAACGATCAGTAGCATCGCGGAGATCGCGAAGTTCGACGGATTCCAGAGATGCCGACCTCGCCAGCGGATCACGTACTTCGACATGATCGCCAGCACACTGCAGAGCGCGTACGGCCAGAAAGCGGGCGACCGCAACAGGATGCCCACGCTGATACCGGAGATGTAGGCGCTCGCGAGATTGGGAATTTTTCGGTAAAGCAGAAGAGAAAGCAGGATCTCGCAGAGGATGCTGGCAGCAATGGCGAGAACGGTTCGGGAAAGGCTTTCGAGCAGACCGAACGAGATTTGGCTGACGAGCAGGATCAGCGTGATGAAGATGGGCGGAAGGTAGCGGTTCTGCGCACTAAAAAACCATGCGACCGCAGATGGCGAGCCGCTAGCGGGCGGGATAACGGCTGATGAAAGTTCGGCGGCTTTGCTCATTCCGGCTCTACAATCTTGTGCAGCACATTAAGGCGTGGGTTGTTGATAATTTGCGCGCGTCCGGAAGGCCAGCGAATTTCGGCGCGATCGACGCTGGTGCTGGTCCCGACACCGAAGTGGAGCCGGCGCTGATTTTGTGAACAGAATCCGCTGCCGCCGGAGACTTCCTGGATCTGCTGCTGACCATTCCAAAATAACTTCACTTCTGCACCGATGGCGCTGCGATTGCTCGCGCGGCCCTCTAACAGAAATTCGACCCACTGATTTTTAGGCGAGACCTGATTCCTGTAGAGCAGCAGCGGGCCGCGCTGGTTCGCGGTAACCGCATCGAGCGCGCCGTTATTCGATAGATCCGCCAGCACAACCGCGCGGCCATCGAGCCGGTCTGTCACTCCGACCAGCTGTGAGACCTCGCGGAACTGACCAGCGCCATCATTGAGCCACACGCGTTTCTGTTGGTAGCCCGACAAGCTCCGGCCGCGAAGTGAAGGCCAGTTCGCTGCATCGGAGATGATGGTTTTGTTGCCGCCGGCCACCTTCGAATAGTCGTACCAATAGCTCTGGTCCTGATCGAGAGACACGTTACCGTTCACTTCATAGAGATCGAGATAACCGTCGTTATTCAAATCTCCAAATTGTGTCCCGAAACTCCAACCTCCCAATTCGACTCCCATCGCATTCGCCATGTTCTCGTACTTAACGCTGTCGCCGGAAGTGCCCGGTTGCGGAACCCACAGGTTGTTGCCCTGCACAAGCACGCCTTCCTCCGAGATGTTTGAGACGAAGATATCGTAGCGGCCTTGGTTCAGGATATCGCCGACGGCCGCGGTCATGCCGCTTTTAGGCGCATAACCGACGCCCGTCTCGCGCCCGACCTCGCGAAAGCGCTTGCCACCCTCGTTGAAATAGAGTTCCGAAACGCCGTAGTCATTTGCAATAAACAAATCCGGGTAACCTGTGCCACGCAGGTCGGCAGCAACCGCGGCGAGTGACCAGCGGCGCGACCGAATCCCCATTTTCTCCGATACTTCTTCAAAGCGGCCATCGCCGAGATTGTGGAACAGATATTTGCGGCCACCGTTTTGGGCATACTCGAAGCTCTCCGGCATGATCTTTGTGTTCTTCAATCGCCAGAGATCGAGGTCTTCGGGGTAGTAGCCGCCAAGCAGTAAATCGAGCTTTCCGTCGCGATCGTAGTCGAACCAGATGGCGGTATTGGCATTGACCCAGGCGGGCAGCCCGGCTTTGGGAGTGACACATGTAAACTGTTTGCCTGCATCGTTGTGATAGAGCTCGGGCTTACCCCACTTGTAGACCAGCACGTCTTCGTAGCCGTCGTTGTCGTAATCGCCCCAGACCGCGCCCATCGTGACACCGGTGCCCGGTTGGTTCAGGTCCGCTAAGCCGACCCGCTCGGCAACATCCTCGAAGGTCCCGTTACCGAGATTTCGATAGAGCGCGTTATGGGTGCCTTCACCGCTGTTCGAGACGTAGATGTCGTCCCAACCGTCGCGATCGAAGTCCACGATCGAAACGGCTGCGCCCATGGATGCAACCTGTTCCATGATGTGTTTGAGCTTTGGATCGAGGGTCGGCGCTTTGTGTACGAAGTTGATGCCGACCGTTTTCGAGACTTCCTGGAAACTGAAGCCATAGCGGGCGACCGCGGCGGCGTGGTTCTGTGCAACGCCGGTGGCGTGGCGAGTATTGATCACTCGCTTATACACCAAAGGGATCACGAGCAGGCTAAGAAAGATGATCGCCAGAACGGCGCGAATGAGCTTACGTTGCATCTTCTGCTACTTCAGTCTTACAAGTTCTGGCGGCCCCACGTAACGCGTGTGATAAGCCTGCCAGTCCGCAGCGTGAGCTCGATAGGCAGGATCATCTTCGAGCGTCGCGGCTGGCCGTGGATAACGTTTCATCTCGTGAAAGGGCAGAGGCAGCAGAGTCGTTGAATTTTGGAAGCTGTAATCGCCCTCTTTCATCCAGCCGTCTCCGACGAAGATGTAGTCGCGCAGCTGGCCGGACTGCACTGGAATACCGGCGCGGAACTTCATCTGCAGCTCGTCGCCGCTACCCATGATGGCGAAGCGATCGTCGGAGGCTTGGAGCAGCGGGAGCACATTGCCGTAGCGAGTGTAGTAGCCTTCGATGCTGCGCCACTTGTCACCCGACGCGGCGAGTAGCTGGTAATTTGGAGCCTCGGGCGCGCGAGGGTTTTGTCGGTCTATTGAAGAGAAACCCCGGCGATGGAGATCGGCGCTCGCAAATGGGACCTCCTCTATTTTGACGAGGTTTTCGGGAACGCCGCTGGCCCACGCAAGCCGGTCCCAGTAGATTTCAAGATTCGTGCGCAGGCGCATCCGGCGTGGCGCTCCTGGTTGAAAGACCTTCGACAGATCGAGCACAATCGTTTTCTCGCGGCCAGCAGGGACGCCAAGGTTTTGCTGCGCGGCGGTCCAACGGCCGTTCCGGTTGAGCACTTCCAAGCTCAAGTCTTGTGGCTTCGGCTGACTGCCTTGGTTGACCGCGACCAGGATGCCGTCATCCCATGGATGCAGCCAGCCTTGCGCGATCAGGTACAGGGACCCGTTGCGCGGAGCGTCATCGGGCAAAGTGAGTTCGACCCAATGATCTTGCGCGATGCCCTGGTAGGCGCCGAGCTTGAATGTGTCGAGATAACGGCCATCGAGCTTGTCAATGAGGTGAGTGACGTCCATCCCGTGATCGTCGCGGGCTTCGACAAATTGATGGGACGGGCCTGTGACGTAGATCTTGAGCGGCGTGGGAGGAGTAGCGACTCGCTCGTCGGCAAAGATCTGAGTATCCGGTGCATGATCGACGGCTTGCAAGCTGTAGCGATCGATGTAATAGGCCTCCCAATACTCGTCGGTAACACGGAGATCGTAGAAGCCGTTATGCGGTTGGATTTGATCGCTGTTTATTTTGAACCATTCTTCGGTTTGCGCGATCTCGGCTATCCGGCCCGAGCCGTCGTGCGCACCTAGCGCGCCCGACATCGGGGCGACGTCCTTAAGATATTCGACGGTGTGCCCGTTCCAGGCAAACAGCAGTGGACAGGAGCCTTTCAAGCGCTGCTCTGCGAGCAGAGTTCCGTTGGGTTTAGGTTCAAACTCAGTCTGGATGATGCCGTTCGGCCAGGCGATGCGGGCGAACTGGGCGCTGGCGTGATCGCCGATGCCGAAGTGGAGAACGGGAGCGGTGATGATCTGCTTTTCGGTAAGGAGATCAGCGCGGAGTTCGATCTCGCCGCCGATACCGAAGGAGTTGATGCGCTGATCTCCGCGAGTGGTAGCGGCTTTCGGTCGAACATCCTGCCAGCGATATTGTTTGCTACCGCGGCTGATCAGCGCGGTTGGTTGGTGATCGGTTGTTAGAGCGAGGAGGTTAAGGCGTCCATTACTGCCGGCTTGGGAGACCGCGAGCGCGGCGGCAGGGAGGCGATTCGGAAGGGGCGCGAAGCCGTGGGCGTCCGAAAGGAATACCTGGTCGCCGACGATGAGATCAAGACCGCCGTTGTTGTCGAAGTCGGCGAGCATGAGACCTGGCGCGGCAGATTTGGCAACCGCAATTTCATCGAAGCTCCAGTTATGACCGGCGGAAACGTCTGACAGGCGCATGACGTGAAGGTCGGCACGCAAAACGACGAAGTCTGGGAGCGCGTCGCCGTTGACATCGGCTGCGGCCAATCGCAGCGAGCGACCTTGCAAAGCAGGCGGGACAGGGCGCAGACGGTAGTCGCCAAGACGCTCGTTGCTGAAGACCTTCAGCTGACCGTTCCTGTCGAGCAGGGCGACATCGGGATCGCCGTCACCATCGATATCGGCACTGGCGAAATCCGTGAGCCCGTCTACATCTTTGAATGGCTGGATTGGTTTGAACGTGCCATCGCCGTTGTTGCGCAGGACGAGGGGCTCGCCGGTCGTGACGCCAAGCACGACGTCGAGATCGCCATCCAAATCGATGTCGAATGCCCAAGCGCCGGTGTAGTTGCCGCCGATCGTAGCGCGCGACAGGGATGTCTTAGCGGTGACATCTTCGAACTTGCCTCCGTCGGTTTGCTGATACATGCGCAGGCCGGCGGCGGTCGCGATGACGAGATCATTCTTGTAGTCGTAGTTCAGGTCGGCGGACAGAATTGCGTGCGGGGCCACGGCCGTAGCACCAGCACTAGGGACGGGCAGTTGGACGCCGTTGGGCAGATGCAGGCAGCCGTCTTGCACCCAGATGACTTGCGAGGGTGTTTGGTCGTCGGGGAAGAAGGCTCCGATCCACTGCACGGGCGCAGAGGGTGAAGTTGAGATCGGCTGAGCGCTGAAGCTGAGGGTCTGATCGGAAGGGCTCGGGTCGGAGCTGGGTGATGGGAGCTTGAGAAAGCGCAGAAAGGGCTCACCTGCGGAGGTGACGGGTGTTTTGACTTCATCGAGGCTCTGGCGATAGGCAGGAACACGCACCAGGACATTGCGGAGGAACTGGGCCTGCACGGCGGCGGCGCGCACGTCAGGGCCGTTTGCCTGCTGCTGAAGCAGGTTGAGCTGCCGGTGCGCAGCATCGGGCCAGAGAGGGGCGGTTGTCGCGAGATGCGCAACGGCGGAGTGCAGAGCGGCGGCGTCGTTGCGCTTGGCAGAGAGCCGGACCAGATCGACCAGGACAGCGATGTTGTTCGGTTGAACGCTGACGATCTGTTCAAGGAGCTTCTGAGCGGCGGCATCGGTTGCGCCCGAGTTTTGTCGTTCGGTTTCTTGCGCCAGAGAATAAAGGGCTTTGAGATTTGTGGCATCGAGAGACACGGCTCGCTGAAGGTGATCGAGCGATTCGGCTGACTTACCGCGGCGGCTTTCGATGACACCGAGCAATGCTTCCAGGCGACTGTTAGATGGCGCGAGCGCATGCGCCTTGCCGACGCTTTGAAAAGCGCCTTCATAGTCCTGCTGGCGGAACTGCAGGAGGCCCAGATCAGCCCAACCCGCGGGTTCGCCTGGAGCTACTTCAGTGGCCTTTGTGAGTCCTTTGCGGGCGTTGACATCTTCGCCGGATTGAAGAGCGGAGAGGCCGAGATAGAAGGCCGCACACAGCTCCCGATACTGATTCGAATCGGCTGCAGGCAGGTCGGTCGTGCGATGGCAGGAGGTCCAAAACAAGGAGGCGGCAACGAAAGATACGGAGAGAAGCCTCACTTTAGACACTCGACACGGACCGAGATTGACCCCAGCCGATCAGCGTAACAAGTTGCGAGCGTGCTGTCCTGCATACCTTCTACGAGATCCCGATCGAACTAAAGGTGGAGTACGGCGGCTGTCTGCTACAGTGCTCGGAGAAAGCCCTCCCCGCTGATGAAGATTGCAGTGTTTTTGCTCGTGTTTAGTGTGGCTGTACTTGGTTTGGCGGACGAAGGAGCGATGCCCGTCCGCTTCACGAATGTGACCACTAAGGCAGGGATCAGCTTTGTGCATCATAGCGGAGCGACGGGTAAGAAGTATCTTCCCGAATCGCTTGGTTCGGGTTGCGCGTTCATCGATCTCGACGGCGACGGATGGGCGGATATTCTGCTGATCAACGACCGGGATTGGGCGGATAGCGGGAAGAAGTATCTGTCCGGCTTTTATCACAACAATCATGACGGAACTTTCAACGATGTGACCCGCGGAAGCGGTCTCGATGTGCAGTTGTACGGGATGGGCGTGGCAGTAGCAGATTACGACAACGACGGGTTGCCTGATGTCTACATAACGGCGCTCGAGGGCGACCGCCTGTTTCACAACGAAGGGCATGGGCACTTTCGCGATGTGACTGCCGCGAGCGGTATACGGAATGCGAACTTCGGGACGAGCGCGGCGTGGTTCGATTATGACCGCGACGGCAAGGCCGATCTGGTGGTGGCGAACTATGTCCAGTGGAGCCAGGCTGAGGACAAGCGCTGCTCGATGGATGGAAAGACGAAATCGTACTGCACGCCCGAGACGTATGGCGGGAAGAGTCTCAAGCTGTATCACAACTTGGGTGCGGGCAAGTTCGAGGACGTAACGGCAAAGGCTGGGCTGGCAGACCCGAGCAGCAAGTCGCTAGGCATCACGATATTCGATTATGACGGCGACCGCTGGCCGGATATTTTCGTCGCGAACGACACGCAGCCGAACAAACTTTATCGCAACAACAAAAACGGCACGTTTACGGAAGGCGCGGTCCAGGCGGGCGTGGCGTATTCGGAGGATGGTACAGCGCGCGGCGGTATGGGAACAGATGCAGCGGACTACAACCGCAGCGGGCGCGCGAATCTGTTGATCGGTAACTTCGCGAATCAGATGATGGCGGTGTATGAGAACAACGGGAACGGGTTGTTTGCGGATACGGCCTCGGCGGGCCCGATTGGTCGTGCGACCCTGACGAGCTTGACATTTGGAACGTTCTTTTTCGATTACGATTTGGACGGCTATCCGGACATTTTTGCCGCGAACGGACACCTGGAGCCGGACATTCACAAATTTTCTCCAAACCTGCAATACGCGCAACCGCCTCAGTTGTTCCACAATGTGGGCGGCCACTTTGAGGACGCGAGTCATTCAGTCGGCGCGGATTTCGCGCGACCGATCGTGGGGCGGGGCGCTGCGTATGCCGACTTCGATCACGACGGTGACTTAGACATTTTGATCAACACCAATAACGGGCCGGCAGTGCTATTGCGGAACGACAACGGGACCAAGAACCACTGGATCAGTGTTCGACTAATCGGCCGAAAGTCGAATCGAAGCGGACTCGATGCAGTGGTGCGGGTCGAGAGCGCTTCGGGAAAGCAATGGCAGACGGTACACAGTGGATCGAGCTACTGCTCACAGAGCGATCTGACCCTGACGTTCGGGTTGAAAGAAGACAAGGCAGCGACGCGGATTCGGGTGGAATGGCCGAGCGGCAAAACGCAGGAGTTCGCAAACGTAGCGGCGAATCGCCTCCTGACGATTGATGAGGCCGCGGGACTGGTTCGGTAGTCTTTCCTAATCGAGATGAAAGACTTCAGCTAGCGGCAGCATGGCTTCGTCGGGTTTAACCCCTGGAGCATTTTCGAAGAACGAAGCCATTTCATTCTGCCAGCGCGTGTTGACCTCCAGCGCGGCCATGCCTTTTCTTGCCTGTTCGAAATCGGTAGTTTCGAGATAGCCCACGAGCAGACCGTCAGAGCGGAGGAAGAGCGAGTAATTGCTCCAGCCATTTTGGCGGAGGGCGTGGAGCATGTCAGGCCAGACTGTGCGATGGCGTGCGCGGTATTCGTCGAGGCGATTGGGGCGCACTTGAAGGACGAAGCAGATGCGTTTCATCGTGTTGGGAATTATCGCAGGGTGTTGGGGCGGGGTGGTTGGTTTCGGCGGATGGCGCCTGGTGATCGGGGATGGGGGCAGGTTCGTGTTTTTGAGGAACGAAGCCACGCGCCTTTTGCAGTTGAGTGAGGGCCTGGAGGGCGCGGAAGAAGCCGCGTTCGGCGGAGGCGACGGTGCGGGTCAAGAGGGCAAGCAGACCGGAATCGATCGCTTCGCTGACGGTATCGGGTGCCCAGGCGCGGGCTTCCATTTCGCGGAAGCGGCGGAGACGCCAGAAGTGCTGGGCGAGTTCATCGACGAGGATTTCTTCGGTGGTAGAGGCGGGCGCATGCTCGCGGCGGAGCGTGGTGCGGAGTTCGTCGAATTCGGCGGGGTCTTCACCGGCGCGGATGAGCTGCTTGGAGTAGAGGCCGTGCTTGAAGGCGTTTTGGGCGGAGCGGGCTTTGCCTTCGGCGGTGCGTGGGCCGGTGGAGCGCTCGGCGTTGCGGCGATTGATTTCGGCGCGGCATTCTTCGAGAGTGTGGAGTGGCGGTGCGTGGAAAATCATGCAGTGCTAGGACCTGCCGGGGACGGTAGCGCGGGGGAGTGGGCGGCGCGCTTCGGGGATCGTTGTAAGCGATTGAGCTTGCAACGGGGAGAGTTTTGAATCGGACGTGACTGGCGGTTGAGCGGCGAGGAAGGCGCGATAATGTGACGGCGCCTATGCCAGAGAAAGCGACCATCCGAAAGCCGCTGATACCGGCACTGTACGGGATTTTAGCGCTTATGTTCTTGATTGCCTGCGCTTATCAGGTGCGCGCTCTCGCCGAAGCCTTCCCGCAGTGGTTCGGGGTGACTTTCATACAGTGGCCCTTTTTGCTTGACTCTGGAAGCCAGCCGCATTTCAGCCTTGCGTTCGTGCGAGCAAACGCGCGGACCGCGGGCCTCCGGGATGGCGACACGTTGATTGCTATTAACGGCGCTCCGATCGACTCTCGATCGGCCTACGCCGACGTGCTTGCTGCCTCCCATCCGGGGGACTTCCTCCGGGTCACCTATCGGAGGAAGCCAGAGTTGATGGGCGAAGGCAAGTTTTCGCTCGAGAAGGCGGCAGAACGAATCACTCTACTGCGAGTGCTGCTGTACGGCGTGTTGCCGGCGTTCTCTCTCGCATTAGGGTTTTGGGTGGTCATCGCCCGGGTGCAAGACTTTCGAGCGTGGTTGCTGCTCGGGCTGATGCTAAGTATTGCGAGCTTCTTTAACTCTTTCCCGGGCTTCTGGGAGCCAGCCCTTAGAGTACCCGGCTCCGTTTACCTTACGTTCCAGCAGACTGCCTGGTTCGGCTGGTTGTTCCTGCTCGGCATTTACTTCCCGGAACCGTTTGCGCAGACTCGTCATGGGAGTTGGTGGAAGCGATCGGCATGGATCGTTCTGGCGTTGTGGACCGTACTGGTCGCAGCCGAGATCGGCAGCTTAACCGAACTTCACAGTCTGACGATCGCGATGCCGGTAAACCGATTTCTGGAGCGAACGCATATATTGCGACAAGCGCTCGAGGTGATTCTGATTGGGGCATTTCTCGGCTGCATCGCCGTGAAATACCGAACTGCCTCTTCAATGGACGCGAAACGCCGACTTCGGGTGCTCTACACGGGCGCGGCGGTCAGCCTCTTGCCGATTATGGTGGTCTTCGTCATCGAGGGTTTGAAGGGGGTGAATGAGGAGTATTTCCCGAATTGGCTGCTGACGGCGGTGTACCTAAATTTTTTGTTGCTGCCGCTAACGCTGGCCTACGTGATCGTGGTCCAGCGCGCCATGGATGTGCGGGTCGTGATCAGACAAGGGCTGCAGTATACGTTGGCGCGGCGCGGCGTCCTCATTCTGCAGATTGTATTGAGCGCGGCATTGTTCATCGTGCTGGCCATACTGATGACTTCTCACAGGCTGAGTCCGGTGGGCACGGTAGCGGTCCTGGCGGCGGGATTCTGGGGTATTTTTTTGCTGCATGGGGCAACGCAGCGCATTGCGATATGGGTTGACCGCCGCTTTTTTCGTGATGCTTACGATGCGGAACGACTGCTGAGCGAGCTTGCTGAGAAAGTGCGGACGATTGTGGAGACTCAGCCGCTACTGGAGATGGTGGCTCAGCGTATAGCCGACTCGCTTCACGTGAAGCAGATCGCGGTACTGCTCAATGGAAGCGGACAATATCGGCCGGCGCATGCGCTCGGCTTCAGCACGATTCCCGAACTGGCGTTCTCCTCGAGTGCGGCTACGGTGCACTTACTGAAAGCCGAGAAGCAGCCGACCCGCGTTTACTTCGACGATCCCGATTCTTGGATTTATCGGAGATCAGAGATGAGCAGCGAAGAGCGCGGGCAACTGGCAGCTCTTCACTCGGAACTGCTGCTGCCGTTTTCGGTGAAGGAAGAGCTACTCGGGTTTATCAGCTTGGGGCAGAAGCTTTCGGAAGCACCGTATTCGAGCACCGATCTGCGCCTGCTGAGTTCGGTGGCTGCACAGACCGGATTAGCGCTAGAGGTGGCCCGGCTCACGACTGCGATGAGCCGGGACGCGGCGGTTCATGAGCGTTTGAATCGAGAGCTGGAGATCGCGCGGGAAGTGCAGGAGCACCTTTTTCCCCAGCGGCTGCCTTCGATCGCGGGCCTGGATTACTCCGGGTTGTGCCGGCCGGCGCGCGAGGTGGGCGGAGATTACTACGACTTTCTGGAATTGCCCGACGGTGGACTCGGCATTGCGATTGGGGATGTATCGGGGAAGGGGATCGGCGCTTCACTGCTGATGGCGAGCCTAGGGGCATCGTTGCGGGGGCAGGCCGCCGTTGTTGAGAGCCTGACGGAGTTGATCGAACGGGTCAATAATTTGGTCTACGGCGCTTCTTCAACGAACCGCTACGCCACTTTCTTCTATGCAAGCTATGATGCCCGAAGCCAACGCTTTTCTTATGTGAACGCCGGCCATAACCCGCCCGTTATTCTGCGCCGCTCGGGTTCCGATTATGAGTTGTTCCGTTTAGAGTGCGGTGGTCCGCCGGTCGGCCTTTTGCCGAATGTGCGTTATGAGCAGGGGATATGTTCTTTGCAAGACGGAGACCTTCTTCTGCTGTTTACCGATGGCGTTTCGGAATCGATGAACGGCGATGACGAGGAGTGGGGTGAAGAACGTTTGATCGGTTTCGCGAAGTCTTGCGAAGAGCTGGCGTCTGAGGAAGCAGTGAACCGAATCATGAGCGCTGCGCAGGGTTTTGCCGGTGATGCGCCCCAGCACGATGACATGACGGTGGTTGTGCTGCGGGTGGTTGGCTGACTAGAGACTTCGGCTTACAAATCGCCGATGGAATCGAGTTTCCTGTCGACTGCAGCGAGGAGGGTGCCGGATTATTCGCGGACGAGGATGACGTCTAGGGTGCGGGGGCCGTGGACGCCTCCGACGCGGGTCATTTCGATATCGGAGGTGGCGGAAGGGCCGGAGATTGTGGTGATGGGCGAGGCGGCGAAGCTGCTCATCTGGCGGATGGCTTCAGGGACGGTCTCGACGATCTGGTGATCGAACAGGATGCAGAGGTGATAGTCGGGGATCAGGGTAAGTGCGCGGCGGCCCTCGTCGCTGGCGTGACGGAGGACGAGAGTGCCGGTGGACGCGATGGCGAGTGCGCAGCGGGTGATGACGCCGTGGATGGAATCGATTTCGTCGTGAGTGAGATGGGTGTCCTCGAAGAAATCGAAGCCGGCCGGCAGCCAGCGATAGGGCAGATCGGGGGTGGCGAGCAGACGCCGCAGACCGCGATGGCGCAAAACATGGTTCATGGTGAACGTGAGCCGGTCATCGGCACAGAGAAAAACGTCGCAGCCGTAATCCTGTAGGCGATCTACCAAAAGCTCAACCCGCGGTTCGGCATCGAGTGTGCCCATTTGCTGATAGTGGCGTGGGATAGCGGCGTATTCGTGGGCGCGGTTGGCGGATACTTTTGCGGTGCTCTGCCGGATGCGCTCGAGGATCTGGCGGCGCGCTTCACTCATGGGCGTTGCCGTTCTGGCGCTGGGCCCACCAATCGCGAAAGGATTCGCGGGGGATGGCATCGAGGTCTCGGACGGCAGTCCAGCCGGCCAGCATGCCGGGGAGATGGCGGAGTTGGCCATCGTGCTCGAACGGTTTTTGCGCGATGCGCGCGAACTTCTGTGCGTTCGAGAGCCGGTCACCATTAGCGAGTGCGAAGGCGGCGGCTTTCATGCCGATGCGCTCGGTGAGCGGCCCATAGCCCTGGTCGACTGCCTTGGCGCGGAGGTGAATCAGGATTTCCGGAATATTGATCTTGACCGGGCAGACTTCGTAGCAAGCTCCGCACAGGGAGGAGGCGTAGGGCAGCGATTGCGAGTGCTGCATGGATTGCAACTGCGGGGTGAGGATAGCGCCGATGGGGCCCGCGTAGATGGAGCCGTAGGCGTGGCCACCGGTCTGCTGATACACCGGGCAGGCGTTGAGGCAGGCGCCGCAGCGGATGCAGTCGAGAGTTTCGCGGGATTGCTCGTCGGCGAGGACGTTGGTGCGGCCGTTGTCGATGAGAACGACGTGGAATTCCGAAGGGCCATCGCCTTCAGTGACGCCGGTCCAGATCGAGTTGTACGGGTTCATGCGCTCGCCGGTGGAAGAGCGGGGAAGCACTTGCAGGAAGACCTCGAGGTCCTGGAAGGCCGGTATGATCTTCTCGATGCCGACGAGGCTGATGAGCACGGGCGGCAGGGTAAGGCACATGCGGCCGTTGCCTTCCGATTCGACGACGCCTACCGCACCCGTTTCGGCGATGGCGAAATTGGCTCCGCTAAGGCCGACTTTGACGCGCAGAAAACGATCACGGAGGTACTCGCGGGCGGCGGCGGCCAGATGCTCGGGCTGATCACCGAGCTCGGTCAGCTGCATCTTCTCGAGGAAGATCTGGCGAATCTCCATTTTGTTGCGATGGAGGGCGGGCACGACGATGTGCGAAGGTTTGTCTTCGCCGAGCTGGACGATGAGATCGGCGAGATCGGTTTCGAAAGGCGTGATGCCGGCGATCTCGAGGGCGCGGTTCAGGTTGATCTCATCGGAAGTCATAGTTTTGACCTTGATGACTTCCGAAGCGTGATGGCTTTTGACGATGTCGATGACTATACGGTTCGCCTCGTCGGCGTCGCGCGCCCAATGCACGTGGCCGCCAGCGCGCGTGCAGTTCTGCTCGAACTGCTCGAGATAGAAATCGAGGTAGCGGAGGACGTGCTCTTTGACCTCGTGGGCGGCCGTACGCAGCTGCTCCCAATCGGGCAGTTCGGCGACGACCCTGGCGCGCTTGCGCCGGATGACATCGGTAGCGTGGCGGACGTTGTGACGGAGCTGAGTGTCGCGAATCAGCTTCTTCGCGGCCACTGGAAAGCTCGGCGCGGTCGCGGCTTGACCGACACGTACGCTCATGCGAGGGTTTCCTTCACGCTCTGCTCGAATGTTTCAGCCAGAATTTCAGCGATATGAAGGCATTTGACGCCGGTTCGCTGACGGCTGAGTGCTCCGCCGATGTGCATAAGACAGGAGTTATCGATGGCGGTGCAGACTTCGGCGCGTGTGGCCAGGACACCTTGCACTTTGTCGGACAACATGGCGGCGGAGACTTCGGCGTTCTTGATCGCGAAAGTTCCACCGAAGCCACAGCATTGCTCGCGATCGGGCAGATCGATGAGAGTCAGGGCACGAACGTTTTGGAGGAGGCGCGCAGGCTTATCGCCGATGTGGAGAGAGCGCAAGGAGTGACAAGAAGGATGCAGAGTCACCGCGTGCGGATAGAAAGCGCCGACATCCGTGACGCCCAGTTTATCGACGAGCAATTCAGAGAACTCAAAGATGCGAGGTAGAAGCTGCTCCACTTCTTTCACTTTGGCCATGTCGCCCATGGCAGCGGCCATTTTCGGGTAGTGGTCGCGGATCATGGCGACACAGGAAGAGGAAGGGATGCAAATCACTTCGGCATCGCGGAAGACGGCGAGAAAATGCTCAAGCAGGGGCCATGCTTCCCTTTGATAGCCTGTGTTGTAATGCATTTGGCCGCAGCAGCTCTGGGCGGTCCGGAACTCGACCGTGTGGCCCAATCGTTCGAGCACGGCGACGACAGCTTTGCCCGTGTTTGGGAAGAGAGTGTCGTTATAACAAGTGATGAAGAGAGAGATGTGCAAGCGGTGCCTTGTGTGATGGGGCCGGAAGCTTGAGGATAACTCTCGCGGTTTGGGAGGGCGCCCAGCCGGTGTGGAATTGGATTGAATAGGCAACCATGATTGTTACCGTTCAACAACATTTGCTGCAGGAGCAGCAGCGGTTTCCGGGAGCGCGCGGCCGTTTTTCCTGGCTGCTATCCGGCATCACCCTGGCGACCAAGATGACGGAAGCGAAAATCCGCAAGGCGGGTCTGCTGGATTTCCTGGGCGCGGCGGGAGCGACCAATGTGCAGGGCGAGGCGCAGCAGAAACTTGACGTTTATGCAAACCAAGCGTTGCTGCATTGCCTGGGGCTGCGCGACAGTGTGGCGGCGCTGATTTCCGAAGAGAACGAAGAGCCGGTGAGGTTCGACCGTGAGGCGGGAACAGGCGAATACGTGATTGTGTTCGATCCGCTGGACGGCTCGTCGAACATCGACGTGAACGTCAACGTGGGGACGATCTTCTCGATTTTCAGGCGGCCGCCAAATGCGGATTTCCAATCGGCTGTGCTGCAACCGGGGAGTAAGCAGATCGCGGCCGGCTACGTGGTGTATGGGCCCTCGACCATTCTGGTTTACAGCACCGGCGAGGGCGTGTTCGGCTTCACGCTTGATCCCGCGATCGGGGCATATGTGCTCAGCCATGATCAGCTACGCATGCCGGACCACGGCAACATCTACTCGGTAAACGAAGCGAATGCCGAGAGCTTCCCCGAGGCTTACCGGCATTTCTTGGGACGGATGCGGCGGGGAGAACTGGGGGGCCGACGATATAGCTCGCGTTATATCGGCTCGCTGGTGGCCGACTTTCATCGGACATTGTTTAAAGGCGGGATCTTTCTTTACCCTCCGACGGCTACGCACCCGGGGGGCAAGCTGCGGCTGCTTTATGAGGCTAATCCTCTGGCGTTCATTGCAGAGCAGGCGGGCGGGGTGGCGACGGATGGGGAAAACCGGATTCTAGATATCCAGCCGACGGGCATTCACCAGCGGACACCGATGGTGATTGGGAGCAAGGAAGAAGTCGAGGAACTACAGCGCGATCTTAGGAACGCGGGTTAGAGGCGGTGGCGGCTTTGGCGAGCTTACCGCTCTCGCAGAATTCGGGCAGACCGTCGCGCGAGATGCCACAGGCGCACTGGGTGAGGACGTCACGATTGAGCTTGAGGCACTGCGGGCAGCACCAGCTATTGCCGATCCAGCGGCGCGGCAGTGGTTCGTAAATCGAAGCGGCTAAGGCCCGGATGTCTTCGATGGTAAGTTCCTGATTCACTAGCTGACTCATGCTTAACGGAAGTGTCGCGGGCGGGCAAAATCTCGCAGCGTATTGGTTTTGGTACTTCAGTTGTATCAGTACTGTAGCGGGCTTCTAAGCGCGATTAAGAGCCTCTGCTCTCTGACACGTTCCGGGTACCATCCAGTGAACTTGACGGCACCCACGAGCGCCAGAACGATCACGACAATCCCTACCCTTCTAGGAAGTTGCGGCAGAGAAAGAACTGCAAGCTCGGCGGCGACCGTCACAGCGAAAGCCAGCGCCCACACCCCGCTGATGACGTAATTCGTTTGACGAAATTGGGGCCGTCCCATAGTTCGCGCCCACCTGTTCCCGTGCGTATTGCAGAGTAAAGGGCTTCCCAACTGCCTGAGGTAAGCCAATCACGGCTGAGAAATAAGAGAGAGACGATCGCTCCCGCCATAAGTCCGGGAGTAGATCCGAGGAGACGGTCAACGATAGCGAAGACAACAAAAGGCGCGAACGCTAGAAAGATTTGCATGGGCCTCCATCAGAGACCTATGCTGCCGCTCTTGCTGGGTATTTTACGGAAGCCGGATCACGCCGGAGCGCGGTCGAGCAGTTTTTCGAGGTGCTTGGCCAGGATATCGACCTCAACATTGACGCGAGAACCGGGGCGGCGGGTGTGCAGGGCGGTGTGGTGATAGGTGTGTGGGATTACTGTGAAGTCGACCAGGTCATCGGAGACTTCGGCCACGGTCAGACTAATCCCGTCTATCGCTACAGATCCTTTTTGAACGATGTAGCGTGTGAGGGATGGAGGTACACGGATACGGAGCCACCAATTGTCGTTGCCGAGCGGATCGAGTGAGGCGACTTCAGCGGTAGCGTCGACGTGGCCTAGTACGAAATGCCCGTCGAGCCGAGCGTTAGCCCGGAGCGGCCGTTCGAGATTGACGAGGGAGTGAGGCGAGAGATCGGAGAGGTTGGTACGGGCCCAGGTTTCAGGAGAGATATCGGCACTCCACTTTTGGCCGCCAATATCGAGGGCGGTCAGACAAGTTCCGTTAACGGCGATGCTTGAGCCGAGCGTTGCGTCCGCCAGCACGGTTGAGGCGGCAATGGTCAAGAGAGCGCCAGCGGGCCGGACCTGGAGCTCAAGAACGGTGCCGAGTTCTTCGATGATGCCGGTAAACATTAGGCCTGATCCTTAACGAGATAGGCTTCGACTGCGAACTCGTCCTGCGAGATCGGGTGAAGGGTGAGGCGATGGAGCAGCATAGCATCGGAGCGGCGCATACGTCCGGGGCCGCCGGCGACGGGCAGTGACTTGAAGCCGCCGAGGAGTTTGGGCGCGTAGTAGAAGAGCACTTTGTCGGCGATTTGGCCATCGAGCATGGTCCAGTTGACGTGGCTGCCAGCTTCGACCATGAGGGAAAGATAGCGGTTGGCGGCGAGGAACTCGAGCAGCTTGCGGGGGTCGGTACGACCAGCGGCACCGTCCGCTACGAGGATGCGGATGCCGGCATCTTCGAGAGCTTTGCGGCGATCAGCGGGAGCGGTAGAGGTGCAGACAACCAGGACATCATCCTGCGCGCTGGCGATCATCTTCGACTGGCGCGGGATACGCAGCTGCGAGTCAAGGACAATGCGCAGGAGCGGGCGGCTGCGCGGCAGGCCGGAGCGATCGGTGAGCAGGCAGTCGTCCTCGCGAACTGTGCCGAGGCCGGTGAGAATGGCGTCAGAGAAGTGGCGGACCTGCTGGACGTCGCGGCGGGCGATTTCGCTGGTGATCCAGCCGAGATTATCCTGTGGCGCAGCGATTTTGCCGTCGAGAGTGAGGGCAGCTTTGACGGTGACCAGGGGGCGGCCGGTCCGCATGTAGTGGGTGAAAGCCTCGTTGATCTGTTCGGCGGCGGCGGTGGCGGAATCATCGATGGTGACGTCGACACCGGCGGAGCGGAGACGATCGAAACCCTGGCCACTGACGAGTGGATTGGGATCCTGGGATGCGGCGACGACGCGGGCCACACCGGCCTTGATGACGGCATCGGCGCAGGGGGCAGTACGGCCGAAGTGGGAGCAGGGCTCGAGCGTTACGTAGAGGGTTGAGCCGCGTGCTTCAGCTCCGGCTTCGCGCAGGGCGGCAATCTCGGCGTGATCGGTTCGAGCCCAAGTGTGAAAGCCTCGTCCGACAATGCGGTCGCCTTGGACAAGAATGGCTCCAACGGCGGGGTTAGGGCTGGTTTGGCCGCGACCCTGCTCGGCGAGCGCCAAGGCTTCCTGCATATATGGATTCATGAGAAGAAGCTGCGACTAGTCGAAGAGCGACTCGACAAAGCGCTCAGGTTCGAACGGGAGAAGGTCGTCGATTTTTTCGCCGACTCCGACGAAGCGGATGGGCAGGTTCAATTCACGGGCGATAGCGACAACGACGCCACCTTTGGCAGTGCCGTCGAGTTTAGTGAGGATGATACCGGTAACGCCAGCGGTCTCGGTGAATTTGCGGGCCTGTTCGAGACCGTTCTGGCCGGTAGTGGCATCGAGGACAAGCCAGACTTCATGAGGCGAGCCGGGCACCACGCGCTGGCAGGTGCGGCGCATTTTATCGAGCTCGGCCATGAGGTTTTCTTTCGTATGCAGACGGCCGGCGGTATCGATGATGACGTAATCGACCGCGCGCGCTTTGGCGGCCTGCAAGGCGTCGAACACTACGGCGCTCGGGTCGGCACCGGTCTTCTGGCGGATGAGATCGACTTTGGCACGTTCCGCCCAAACTTGGAGCTGTTCGATGGCGGCAGCGCGGAACGTATCGGCGGCGCAGAGCAGCACTTCGCGGCCTTCACCGAGGAAGCGATGGGCGAGTTTTCCGATAGTGGTGGTTTTACCCGCGCCATTGATGCCGACGAGCATTACCACAGCCGGCGGTGTGCGGACGACGTGAACGGGTGTCTCGGAGGCGCGCAGGACTTCAAGAAGCTGTTCGCGGATCATGCCGCGGATTTCGGCGGCGTCGGCGGTGAGCTTGCGATCGACACGCTGGCGGATGCGCTCGAGGATGTCCTCCACGGTGCGGACGCCTAGGTCGGCGGTGATGAGAGTGTATTCGAGCTCTTCGAGCAGCTCGGCGTCGATCTCTTTTCTGCCGGAGAGGACATCTTCAAGGCGGTCGACAAGACCGGAGCGCGTTTTTTCGATGCCGGCTTTAAGGCGGTCGAGCAGATTTGGTTCTACCGGGACCGAGCCGAATAGAGTTTGAATTGCCATTAAAAGCTACGAGAGGCCAGCCTGGGTGCGGGCCCAGTTTTCGGAGGTTTGGGTATAGTTTAGCAGCCGGGGGAAGGGGGCCGGCGCTTCAGACAATTCGATGTGGCGGACCGGGGCGGCAGACCATCGCACCTAGTGCAGGTGAGCGGCGGGAAAACTGCCGATTTCGTCTGTTCGCCATCGCGCGGGCTTCATATCCCGAACTGTCGAAAGTGGTGATCCAGATGTTTGTACGCCAGTCTTGCCCATTCGGGCGGAGTCATCGGTCCAAAAAAGCTATGTGGATGCCTCGTACATTTCTCCGGACCTCCACTTGAGAAAAGGCCGATGCATACGCGCAGGCGCTCCCGCTGTAAGGCGAAGTTTGGCTCTCCGTTGCTGATCAAACTCTTGTCTGTCGGCATGTTGCGACGAATTGGCTTGTCAGACAACACGCTTCGTTTTGCGACCCGACCGAAGATAGATCCGACCCAACTACGTAGCGGGGAGGTTCGTCCCAACGCCATGTCCATTGATTCAGAGCAATGCTCTAACATTCGCGCTACGTTCATTTTGCCCCAGTGTCGTTTGTTGTCGGGGCTTAATCGACTGAGTCGACGATTCAATTCGTCCAGAGCGACCGGGTCAAAAAGGTTCTTCACAGGATGTCCTTCCATAAGTAGGATCGGGTTCTGATCTTGAATCGAATAAGATCACTCTCAATCGACAGCCACCAACGAATGCTTAAAGCCGCTCCGGTAATCACACGATTACCGGAGGCCTCAGACCGGCACCGTTATTGAGCTCTCGTGTGAGAGAGTATTCGCATGAGTCTGCCCGTGCATTCGAAGACGCGCCGGCGGCTCGCTGCATTGTTTTCCGTGCCTTTAGCGTTCAGCCTGGTTTTCTTTTTCGTCAGTCAGCAGGCAGAGCATCGGGAGACGCGGCTGCTTGAGATACAGCGGCTGGCGACCTGCGTAACCCAGCTTCGGGCGCATGCGCGGGATGCCGAATCCGGAGAGCGCGGATTTTACTTGACAGGGGACGAGCGATATCTGGCGCCCTTGCGGCAGGCCGAGGATTCGCTGCCGATGTGGGTGCGACAGAGCGAAGCCTATGCGCACGAGCGGCCGGTCCATCTGCGGCAAACGGAGGCTTTAATCAAGCTGGTGAAGACTAGATTCGACCAGGCGAAAACGGGTGTGGAGCAGAAGAGGGCCGGGCAGTTGGCACATGATTTGCTAGCAACGAATCTCAATCAGGGACAGGACACGATGGACGCGATCCGGAAACAGGCGCGCGATCTGCTGCAGGCTCTCGATGGCGAGGAAGTGGCCGTGCTGGATGCGCAAACGGTGTCTTCGCGCTGGAGCTTCGGGATCTTTTTTGTGGGCTCACTGCTGATGATCGGGGTGATCGTCTGGCTGTATAATGCGCTACTGCGCTATTTGGCCGAGCGAGATGCGGCCCACGAGAACTTAAGGACGGCCAACGCGAATCTCGAGGCGCGAATTGCCGAACGCACCCATGACCTGACAAACGCGAATGAAGAGCTGCAGCAATTCGCTTATGTTGCGAGTCATGATTTGCAGGAGCCGCTCAGGACGATCACCAGTTTTTCGCAGCTGTTGGCGGCGAGATACAAGGGGCGGCTGGACGGGGATGCGGACGAGTTTATCGGCTACATCGTGAGTTCTTCGCGGCGGATGACGGATTTGATAAACGGGCTACTGGCGCTGGTGCGTTTACGAAGAGCGGGGCAGCCGACCGCTCTGGTTTCCTTTGAAGACCTGCTCGATCAGGCGACGGTGAGTTTACAGGCGGCGATACGGGAGAGTGCGGCGCGTGTCGACCATGGACCGATGCCATCCCTGGTAGTAGATGCGGTGCAGTTTTCGCAGGTGCTGCAGAATTTGATTTCGAATGCAATCAAGTACCGACGCCCGGAGGCGCCGCTGATTCGGGTCGAAGCGCAGCGAGAAGGACTGTATTGGGTTTTCTCGGTGAAGGACAACGGACAGGGGTTTGATCCGCAGTTCGCGGAGCGAATCTTTGGGCTATTTCAACGGTTGCAGGGACGGGAAGTGGAAGGAACGGGGATGGGTCTGGCGATCGCGCGGAAAATTGTGGAACGGCATGGCGGGAAAATGTGGGCCCAATCGGCAGAGGGCGCGGGCGCGACGTTCTTCTTCAGTTTGCCGGTGGCGCTCGAGTCGGAGAAGGGGGCTAGGGCGGCGGAAAATGTGGCGGAAGTGACACCTGTCCGGTGAGCGCGGGCTAAAGTCCGGTCGGGTTGAGGCCGATAGGTCTCCCGGAGACAGGATTTTGGAACGAAAAGTGGTTCGGATCGATGAGTATAGAGCACGGCGAACGCAGGCAAAGCCGCCGTCACCGGCGTGTCACTGCGATGCGGTGCGTGCGGCGGACGCGCTAATGGCTTGGGAACGCGCGGATCTTCGACGGCGGGAGCGGAGCGCGGACGTGCTTCGGCTGGGAAGCCTGGAGGCGGGAGTTCCCCAAAACGCTGGTGGCTGGGATTTGGTCTGCTCTTCGAAGGTGTTGGCCGGATTGCCGGCTGTGGCGGCGCGGCAAGTTGTACGGGCGGTGGTGGCGCGATTGAAACCGGGTGGGCGTGTGTTACTCAGTAGCGTGGCGGCTGACGCCGCGATCGGCGAGTGCCCGTACTGCCGGGGCGCCGGTCGAGTTAGGCGGATCGAGACCGACATGATCGAACTCGCGTCAGCCGTTTCACCGAGTGTTGTTGGCGGACATTTGATTTACCGCGATGCCGCCGGGCTGAACGTGTTTCTGGAACTTCATAAGAGCGCCGGCGGAGCGCAGGCCCGACACCAGCAGCCGGTTCACTTTTTAGAACGAGTTGTTAGCGCCGCTGTTTAGCATGACGGTTGGAACGACGGACATGCCGGGCAGCAGGAGATGCTGGCGGTCTTCGCCGGGTTCGAGAACTAATTTGACGGGTACGCGCTGAACGACTTTGACAAAGTTGCCGGTGGCATTTTCCGGCGGCAGGAGGCTGAACCGGGCGCCTGAGGCGGCGGCAATGCTATCGACATGGCCGAGAAATTTGTGGCTGCTGCCATAGGTATCGACTTCAATTTCGACCTTCTGGCCGACGCGCATTTTGCGCAGCTGAGTTTCCTTGAAGTTTGCGGTAACCCAGATGTCATCGAGCGGGATGAGAGCCATCACCTGCTGGCCAATAGAGACCTGCATGCCTGGCTCGGCGTTTTTTCGGCTAACAATACCATCGACGGGCGCTTTGATGATCGTGTAGCCAATGTTTAACTTTGCCTGCTCAAGGCTAGCCTGGCGCTGGCGGACCTGCGCCTGAGCCGACTTCAGTTGGGCCTGGCTAACAGCTACTTGTTGCGGCCTAATTTGACGGCTTTGCCGTTGCTGAATCTGGGCGCTGGTGAGACGAGCTCTTGCCTGTCCTAGTTGGGCGCCTGCCTGGTCGAAGGTGCGCTGAGCTTCGACGATGGCCGACTTAGCCGAATCTACTTGGGCGGCGTTGGCCTCGGCAGCTGCCACCGCCGTATCGTAATCCTGTTTTGAAATTTCGTCTTTGGCAACGAGATCGCGGTAGCGCTTCAGATCGTTCTGGGCTTTGACGTAATTCGCTTGAGCCTGGGCGAGAGCGTAATTAGCCGAATCGATTCGCGCGCGTGCCACGTTGACGGCCTGCTGGGCGGCTGCTACTCCGGCCCGTCCTTCCTCGACCTGAGAAGAGCTCGTGCTGACCTGCGAACTAGTGTTGATGTTGGTGACGGGGAGATTGACCCTCGACTCGACGGTGCTTGCTTCGGCGTTGGCGAGGTTGGCCTCCGCCTGCGCTTGAGCGACCTGGTAATCGGCGGGATCGAGCCTGAGCAATTCCTGACCGGCTTTGACCGGCTGATTATCATTGACGAGCACAGTCAGGACGGTGCCGGTAATACGCGGGCTGATTGGAATGACGTGGCCATCGACCTGAGCATCATCGGTCGATTCGCGAACAGAATAGTAAGCCCAGATAGGGATAGCTGCAATTAAAGCGACAACGATCACTGCCAGGGCAATGAGGCGGATGGTGCGCTTGCGGCGCGGGTCCTGCTGCTTTCGCTTTTTGTCATCACCCTTTTTGTCATCCGGCTTTTTGTCCTGCTGGCCCGATGGCTGGTTCTGACCGCCGGTGTTTTGCTGATCGGACCCATCCTGCTTCTGATCTTGTTTATCCTGCGATTGTTGATCGACTGCCATCGTTGCGCTTTCCTGATTCTCGCATTGATCTCTCGTTCGATGCGAAATCGACAACGGATGATTTTCGATTCCTATAAGCTGAATCGGGAATCTATGTAGAGAGCGCTAAAGCGCGGGGAGACTGAAATCTTGCGTAGAACATTTACGATGAGCTGCCTACTTTTGGGGTGGGCGGGTTTGATGGCTGCGGACGAGATACAGGGCGTGGTGGCGGATTGGGAGTGCGTAAAACCCATGGTGCGGAACGGGCGGGAGAAGACGCTGCGGGACAATCGCAGCTGCTCGATGGTGAAGAACAGCTATCAGCGATCCGCTTACGGGCTGATCACCGACGATAAGAAATTCTACCGGCTAGAGGATAACGGCAACACCAAGGTCCTTCAACTTTTAAAGGACACCCGCGACAGAGATAACCTGCACGTGATCGTGACGGGCGATGTCGAAGGCAACACGATCAAGATCGTGAACATCAGCGAGCTCTGAGATGGACGTTGGTTAGCCGGCGAAGAAGGAGCGGCGTCCCGGTGTGGGGAACGGGATCGGCCAGGACATGAGGGCCAGATGATCGTAGGCCCAGAAGTTAATCAAGGCCACTCCAGAACTGGCAGCCAAATGATATTCAGATGGCCACGGGCAAGCACCGTTAAACCAGGGAATCAGGTAAGCGATATCGGCAAGCGTCCAGGCGAGAGGGCTGGTAAACGAGAAGGTAATGGCTGCCGTGGCGAGATCGAGATTGCGATAGACGGCGCCCCAACTGAGCGCTTCCACTTTGAAGCGGTCTAATCCACTACCGGTTTTGCTGCGCCAGGCGACGGGCAAGTTGACGGCTGCATTGAGCCGGCCTCCTTGTGGATACGGGTTGCGGGCGTTGGTGTAGCAAGCCGGATTGTTGACGTCATTGGGATAGAGAAGCTCGAACTTCGCGTTGGGGTATGGCGTGAGCACTGCTTGGCGAATCGCGTCGACGTGAGCCTTGAGTTGCGCGGCGAGGAAGTTGACGTCGGCGGTGTGATTCGCGGCGGGGTTGTCGTCCTGACAGGTGAACTGGTAGAGGGGCCGGCCCAGTGTGCTTTGAGCGGCTGCTTTGGTGACCGCATCGTAATAGGCCATAGAGCCGCCGGAGACCGTGCCGGTGCCGACTGTCCAGTTGCCGTTAGCGGCCGATCCGTTCAAGGTGAAGTGAGTAGGACCGGTGACGGTGACGGACCAAGTTCCATTGGCACTGGTCATTCCGGCGACGCCCGAAACGACCACGCGATCACCGGTGTTGAAACCGTGCGGTTGCGCGAGACCGATCGAGATTGGGGTGGTGTACGCCGCGTAGCCGACCGGCACATTCTGGCGTGAGCTGAAATACCACCAGACAAATTCACCGAACTGCAGCCAAGGCGTGAGGCCGGCAGCACTTTGCAATCCGGCCATTTGGGTGTAGGCAAGCTTTTGATAGTTCGTCAGGTTCGTGATGGGCGCGCATTGCGAGGACAAGATGCCGTTAAAGTCGGTGGCGGTCTGGACGGCGGTACCGTCGGCAAATCTGGCCTGCCAAGCGTTGGCGGGCGTGCCGTCGTCCGGTGGATTGACGAGTTCCATTGAGAAAGAAGTGGTGATCAGCATTCCCGCCGCGGCGACGGCGTTGAAGAGGTCAGCGTGCCATTTCGCGACGGGGTAATTGATCGGGTTACTTGCCGCGGTATCGATTTCCCAAGTGCCGTCAGACCCGAGGTTCAGGTTACCGGATTGGCTGATTGTCCCAGTGGCCGACGTCGCAGCGACGTGGAGGGTGTCGTGCCAATTCGGCGTTCGTACGTGGAGGGTGAGTTGTCCGGGACCGGTCTTTTCGGCCCACATGGAGACACTGGCGGCGTTGATGTAGTAGACGAAATGGGCAGCGATGGTGTCGAGCGTGTCCCATTGCGCCACTGCTTTAAAAAAAGGAAAAGTGCCGATGGTCAGGGTGGCGGTGTCTGCCGGCAACCAGCTGCCGCCAAAGGTGACGACAGCCGAGTTGAAGGTGCCGTTTACGCGCTTCCGTTGATTCCACCAGTAGACGCCGACGTATTCGTTCATCTGGCCGGTGAGGCCGAGCTTTTCGAGATGCCACAGCAGACGCTGCGGACTTACTTTGTAAGTGGCGTCGGTATCGAAATCGAGGGCGGCACTTACCTGGTTGTAAGTGACGTGTGCATTCGGAAGATCGCTGGGGACGGCGGCTTCGAGGTAGTCGAAGATAAACTCCGAGCCGAGCGATGCTGGATCCCAGATCGGATTAGAACCGGAGTGGACGTAGGGAAGAAGGGTGACCTTAAGGTGATGCGTGCCCGGCGGGACCGCATGGCGTAACAGACGCCGAGTCACTACTTCCGACGTGACATTCAGGAAGCAATCGAGGGTGGTTGGAGTGTCGCCATCGAGGCTGATGCTGAGCATGCCGCGGTTATTGAAGAGCGACGTTCCGAGATAGAGGTCGTGAGCAAGCTTCGTTTTATAAGTGACGGTTACTGTATCGCCTGGGTTGGAGGTTTGGTGGGCGAATCCGTGCCAGTAATTATTTGCCGGGAGTGTTTGCCAACCGGGGCCGGTATAACGGCAGCTTGCATCGCCGTTGCCGACTCGCAGACTGGCCGGCCCGGCGCAGGGGAGCGCGCGAATGAAGCCAGGATCCTGGACCGACCAATTGGTGAAGTTTGCACTCCACTGCGTATCGGCGTAGGCTTGACCGGGTGCGAGACGAGGCGCAAAAGTGAACCAGGCTTGACGGAGCCCGTCGAGTCCGAGGGCCGTGAAATCGAGCGAGATGTTCCAGGCGACATTATCGGAGTTGCCGCCCGAGAGCTGCAGGACCGGGTTGTTGACGGTGAGCGAAACGTTTCCGGGCCGGACGACCATATAGACCTGAACGTCATTGCCATCCGAGCCGCCATACTCGGCGAGGTACGGAGTGTTGGTGCTCGACGGGGCGGCGGTTGCCAGAGTTAATGTGGTTGGGCTGGTGATGGCAGTTACCTGGTAGGCGGCTCCGGCGAGATACAGAGTCGAACCGGCGCCAATGCCGGGGAACTTAGTACCGGATTGCCAGGTGACCGATGGCCCGTTGACGGTAACCGTGCCCGTGCGGGCGTTCTTGAGCGTTAAATTACCGGTAGCATCGGCCGAGGCGATGACGGCGATGCTGCTGTTCGTGAAAGTGGACCAGTTATAGGCATTGATGCTGTTAGCAAGAGTTTGGGCGACATAGGCGGCCGGCTCGCCCCCTAAGTAAGAGACGAAATCAAAGCTGGTGTTATTGACAAACAACGTGAGGCGATCGTATTTAGTGCAGCCGTCCGGCGCAGAGATGTTGTAGGTTCCCTGCGCGACCGAGAAAGAGCCAGCGCTCAGGGTGGCGTGATCCCATAGCTTGACCTGCGCGGGCTCGCCGCTTGTCTTGACGACGTCGAGCTGTGCCCAATCGATCCAGCTGTACTTGGCGGAGTCGATCGGCTGCAGCCCTTGATAATTGACCGTGAAGTTCAGGACAAGACCGCTGAGGTTGAAATCGGGCAGATACTTGACTGAATAGTGCTCGAAAAGGTTATCGGCATCGTAGATAACGAGGACACAAAAATCTGCCTGATCGCGAAAGACGCCGTAGACGTTGAAGCTGTTCGGTGTCGCTTCGCAGAGTGAAGCGGCGGCTCCGAAACCGGTGAAGCCGCGGAGATAGAAGGTGCGGTCGGGTTGAAGTTTGTAGATTTTTTCCGTGCTCGTGCGTGCGTCAGGGAAGGGGAACATGCCGCTTCAACCGTAGACCGTCAGGCGCATGCGCCGAAACACGGCCGGTGGAGCCTCGAGCCGGGGAGTTAGAGGTAACTCAATTAGCTGGTTGAGCTTGCATGAATTTCAACGCGCTCGTCATCGGCTGTGACTGCCGGTTCGGGAAGGCGGCCGGTCCAGTTGGCCCAACCCCAGAAGATGGCGGTCGAGGAGCTGACGAGTCCGGAGCAGACGCCGATGAGGCGAACGCTGAAGTACTGAGAGGCGGTGCCGGCGGCCATCATGGACATCATCATGGTGGACCAGGTCATAGTTTCGATGGTGGAGAAGACGCGTCCGCGGAAGCGATCTTCGACGTGCTTGAGCAGGTGGGACCAGTTTAGGACAGAGCTGATGGCGACGCTGGCGCGCGAGAGCGCCATGAAGAAGAGGGCCCAGGGCCAGCTGCGCATCTGGCTGAAGACGATGTAAGCGGCACCGTGGACAAGATAGCAGAAGAAGACGGTTTTCTTGTAAGTGGCGAAAGCGATGCGTTTACCAAGATAGTTGCCGAGGATGCCGCCGACGAGGAGGCCGACGCCGGCGATACCCCAGAGCTGGCCGAGTCCGGCGGGACCGCGCTTGAAGACGATTTCACTGAATAACGTGAAGAGCACTTGCGCGGCACCGCCGCCGCTGGCCCAGCCAACGGCGATCAGGCCGATGCCGAGGATAAGCGGCGATTTGGCCATGTAGGCGAGACCCTCACGGTACTCGTGCCAGGGTCGCGCAACTTTCGCTTCGTTGCGGTTGTAATTCGCGGCGCGGAAGTGGCCGACAGCGGAGCGCAGATTCCAGATGCAGAAAGCGGAGAAGAAAAACGAGAGCGAGTTGAAGATGAAGGCGATCTGGTAGCCGAAGCGGGCAGCAGTGGTGCCGCCGAAATAGGCGCCGATCGCGAGAGTGAGCCAGCCAGTGGTTTGGGTGAGCGAGTTCGCGGTGTGAAGCTCGCTTTCTGTAGCGATCGAGGGCAGGATAGCGGAGCGGCCACTGGTGAAAAAGGGCGAGGCAAGCATCAGGAGGGCGCTCAAGAGGTAAAGCAGCCAGGTTTGATGGAAGCGGATTGCGGCGATGAAGCCGAGAGCGAGGACGCCCCGCACAAGGTCGCTCGCCATCATAATTTTGCGGCGATCAAAGCGATCGAGCAGAACGCCGGCGAAGGGGCCGATGATGATGGCGGGGACGGCACGAGACAGCATGAGGGCCGCCACAGCCGCACCGTTGTGTGTTTCGTCGAGTGTGAGGCTCAGGACGGCGATGTTGTTGAAGTGGTCACCGACCTCGCTGACAATCTGGCCCATCCAGGTCCAGCGGTAATTGCGATTCGCCGAGAGGAGACGTGTGAAGTCAGACATCGTCTATTTCTGCCTATTGATCTTGGCGAGAGTAATGGCTTGGCCCAGGTGACGCTGGGTGTGTTCGCAGAGGTGAACGAGCAGTCCGATGACGGTGGTGGGGAGGGCGCGACGGCCTACCGAGCGAGGGTCATAGAGGGTGGCGGGATCGAGTTGCCGGAGTTGATCTTCGGACCGTGTGAGCTGGCGATCAATCTCTGCGAGGAGCTCGTCGAGTGTGCCGTTGGGATCGGGTTCCTGGTGCAACGTTTCGAGCTGCTCGGGGGTGAGTTCGCGGCCGAAGAGATAGGAGGTGAGGCGGTCGACACTGCCGGCTATATGGCGGAGGTGAAAACCAAGCGAGGTTCGATCGATTTTCTTCCAAAGTGCTTCAGTCGGGAGGTCGCGCGTGTATTTGGCGAGATCTTCTCGCACCTGGGCGAAGCTGAAGAACACCGGCATGACAAGCGAGTGAATGTTCGGAAGAGGGCCGCGCAGCCATGGTTCCTGATCAGGCAGTTCGGAGTTAGGCATGATGGATCGGCGTGCGCCGAACGAATCAGCGCATGTTGCCGGTGTGGCCAAGTGAGTAGCGGCCCGGCTGCGGATAAACGCAGAGGCCGTGAGGTCCTTTCCCTACGGGGATGCGAGTGAGTAGTTTGCCATTGGATGTGTCGAAGACATAGACTTCGCTGTTGTAGCGGCC
The DNA here is from genome assembly GCA_963737005.1 of Terriglobia bacterium. GTDB lineage: Bacteria > Acidobacteriota > Terriglobia > Bryobacterales > Bryobacteraceae > Bog-105. The sequence goes on from CAVTRD010000004.1 coordinate 250,531, forward strand.
AGAGAGCCATAGCTTCGTGCCATCAGGTGAGACGCCGCCCATATCAGGGCTGCCGCCGCCGGGGATGACCCATTTTGCGGTAAGTTTGCGGGTGGCGACATCGAGCAGTGAGACGGTGCCCTCGCCGCGATTCGAGATGTACATGTATTTGGCATCGCGGCTGAAGTATTCGCCGTGCGTGCCTCTGCCGGTTTTGATGAATTCAAGCTGCCGAAACGCGTCGCCATCGATGACGTGAACGCCGTTTGCATCCATGTTGGCGACATAGAACACTTTGCCGTCAGGGGAGAGGCGGCAATCCTGCGGCATGCCTTTCGGCTGGAGCGTGAGGCGAGCGATTACTTTTTGGGCAGCGACGTCGATTTTGAGCAGTTCGCTCGAGAACTCGCAGGTGGCGATCATGTAACGACCATCCGGCGTGAAATCGGCGTGATTGACACCTGCGCAGCCGACAGAAACTCGATTGACAACGGTCATGGTTTGCGCGTCGCGGAAGTCGATACGCTTTTCGCGCTCAGCCATGACGACGGCGTACTTGCCATCGGGCGTGTAATACATGTTATAGGGATCGTCGACGTGAACGGTGGAACCCAGGTGGCCAGTAGCGGGATCAATCATGGTGAGCTGATCGCCGAGGTCTTGCGCGACCCAGAGTTTCTTCAGATCCCACGAGGGTACGACGTGCTGCGGCTCGAGCAGAGACTTCGAATGCTTGGGCAGCGCGAAATGATTTACGATCTTGTAGGTTTCGGGGTCGATGACATCAACGGTATCGCTCTTCGAATTTGGGACGTAGACGCGGTAAGGAAAGTTTTTGACGATCGGACTGAGCAGGCCGGGTGCATTGGCAGCATAGACATTGCCGGTATTCAGGAGAGGCGGCATGCCCGGTAGGGGACTTGCGGAATCGGCGGCCGGCAGACAGCGCGGAAGAAGTAAAAAGGCGACGCCCCCCGCGCAAAATACGAGACTTCTCAAAAAACACATAGCCTATTAAGTAGGGTAACGCGGGAAGCGGTTCCTACAGCAGCAAAAATCTTCAGTACAATTCAAAGTAGAAATGTTGCAGAGCGGCGAGCGCGAAACCGAAATCCTGCTGGGGAACAAGCAACTGTTGCTGGTGTTCTTCGTGGTGGCGATTCTGCTCGGTATTGCGTTCACGGGCGGCTACATGGTGGGGCGCGGAGGGGCTGCGAAGAAGCCGGCGGCGGTCGCGGCCGACACGACCGCGAAGAATGAACCGACGCCGGCCGGGCAGATTGGAGAAACTCATTCGGTGCCGCCGGAAGGTGAGGCTCAGAGCAACTTGAACGCGGGCCACAAGGCTTCCGAGGAAATGCTCGGAGCGCGCAAGAAGAAGGTGGCGGAGACGACGTTCACTCCGGAAGCGGGGCAAGAGTATCTGCAAGTCACTTCGGTGCAGCGTGACCATGCACTGGCAGTTGCGTCGGTACTGCGCAAAAAAGGTTTTCGCGCGCATGCGGTGGCAAAGCCCGGTGGTGCGAACCTGTATCGGGTTCTTGTGGGGCCGATTCGTGATGCAGGTGAGCTGGCGAGCACGCGAGACCAGCTTCGCAAAACGGGCTTCAGCCAAGTGGTTGTGCAGCGCTATCAATAGCGCGGACTTACCACTGGACGGGCGTGCCCTTTTGGAGAACCCAGACTTCGATCTGGTCGTTTGCTAATTGGAGCGCGAGGTCTTCGGGCCGGCCGGTAAGAGCGGGGAAAGTGCCGTAATGCATGGGAATTACTTTCTTTGCTCCGACGAGGCGGGCGGCGTAGGCGGCCTGTTTCGGACCCATGGTGAAGTGGTCGCCGATGGGTAGGAAGGCGAGCTCCGGCTGATAAATTTCGCCGATCAGCTTCATATCGGAGAAGACAGTGGTGTCGCCCGCGAAATAAGCGGTACGGCCATCTTTGAAGGTGAGAACGTAGCCTGCTGCTTCGCCTCCGTAGATCAATTCGTCGCCATCTTTGATCGAGTTGCTGTGCAGGGCATTGGTCATGGTGAGTTTGACGAAGCCGGTGTCGACAGTGCCGCCCTTATTTATGGCGACGGTGTTTTTGGCGCCTTTTTTCTCGAAGAACGACGCGGTCTCGAAAATGGCGATGATCTGCGGCTTGAATTTCTTGGCAAGCGGCAGCACGTCATTGGCGTGATCGAAGTGGGCGTGTGAAAGGGCGATGGCATCGACCTTCGCGATCTTGTAGTCCTTCGGGTAAGCGGGATTGCCTTCGATCCAGGGATCGAGCACGAGCACTTCGCCGGAGTCGAAGGTGAGCTCGAAGGTTGCATGGCCAAGCCAGTTAATTTGGGTCATTCCGCACTAGTAGATGCGGATCTTGGTTTAGCCAGTACATTCAGACCATCGCCTATCTTGGCGAGAGGCGGGATGGAGACAGGCAGCTTACCGGTAATATCGATGGTTCCCAAGAGGGCGTGCGCGGTCGCAATCTCGGAAGAAGAAGTGACACTGAAAGTGGCAGCATAGGCGGCGACCTCGGGGAAGTCGCGAAAGAGATAGGGATTACCGAAGGAGATGAGCGCGACGGGCACGGGCCCGGCAATGACGGATTTGAGGAAAGAAGCGAGACCGCCTTGCAGCGCGACGTTGCCGCGATTGGCTCCGACGGTAATGAACGCGGCTGCGTAGATCTGCTTGCAATGGGTGAGGTCGGAGGCGAAGGCGGCGAGTAGGGTATCGGGCATGCCGGGATGCGCGACGTAGATCGTCATGGGCGGAGCGCCCGAAGATTTCAGAGTCTGTGCCAGGTTTTGCCCGCGCGTTGAAAAATCACCTTCACTGAGAATGACGAGGCATGAGCCTTCGCCGGCGGGCAAGGGGAAGAGATGACGGTCATCTTTGACGAGGGTGAAGGCGCGATTGGCGACGTTCTGAGCAAGGGCATCGAGTTGATGTGCTTCGAGATCGTCGGTGATGTGATCGAGATTGACAAGACGGTTACGAAACAGGCCGGCGCGTTGCTTAGCGGCCAGGACTTTGAGAACGCTGGCGTTGAGGCGGGCGAGCGGTATCTGCTTGTGAGCGACCGCGCTGAGGATGGCATGGATGCAAGCGTCGGGATCGGTCGGCATGAGTAGCACATCGGCGCCTGCTTGGATAGCGCGAACGGCGGCGTCGCCTGGGGAATACATAGCTGCGACGGCCTGCATTTCCAGTGCGTCGGTAACAACCAGGCCTTGGTAGCCGAGTTCATCGCGCAACAGATTCGTGAGGATGTTGTGTGAGACGGTGGCCGGTTTCTGCTCGGGCTCGAAAGCGGGAACGGCGAGATGCGCGGTCATGATGGAATCGACGCCGTGGGCGATGGCAGCGCGAAAAGGAACGAGCTCGACGGACTCGATGCGGTCCTTTGGCTTATCGATCACGGCGAGCTTCATGTGAGTGTCTTCGGCGGTGTCGCCATGGCCGGGGAAGTGTTTGGCGCTCAAGAGGACGTAGCTGCCGGGGTCAGCGTGCGCGCCATCGATGAAAGCGGCTACGTCGGCGGCAACAGCTTGCGGATCTTCGCCGAAGGAGCGCGTGTTGATGATCGGGTTATCGGGATTGTTGTTTACATCGGCATCGGGGGCAAAGGCCCAATTAACGCCGAGCGCACGGGCTTCGCGGGCGGTGGCGGCGCCCAGTTGCTTGATCGCGTCGAGATCGTGAGCGGCGCCGAAGGCCATCATATAGGGAAAACGTGCGGTTTGCGCGACGCGCATGGAAGCGCCACGCTCGAAATCGGAGCCGACGAGCAGGGGAGTTTTGGCGAGGCGCTGCGCGTGATTGATGAAGGCGGCCATCTCGAAGGGCTGGGCGGGAATAACGTCGCCATTGCGAATGCGGCCGGCGACGATGAAGCCGCCGACGCGAGTCTCCTTGATCCAATGATTGAAGCGCTGGTACTCGTGGTTATCGCTGGCGGGGAAATCGCCATAGCCGCGCACAATGATGAGCTGCGCAATGCGATCGTGCAGAGACAACCCGCGCAGAAGCGAAGCGGCGGCGGATGCTTTGGGGACCCGAAGTCGCGGCGGAGTTGCGGGTTTATTGACGCGCGCGAAGGCGACTGCCGTGCACAGGAATATCAGACAAATTCCGCCATAGCGCATGCGAGATGCCATGTACGAAATATAGAGTAGCGGCCTTGGCCTTACTTGGCCCGCGCTTTGGCCACAGGCCGCACGGCTTGGGAGCGGGCCGGTTTGCGCGGGGCGTTCAACAAGCGCTTGGTATTGCGAACGAGCGTGACGATCTCATTGGCGCTTTTTTGAATGACTACGTTCGCGCCGGTGCTTTCGGGGCGCAGACCGAGATTATCAGCAAAGCCGGTGAGCAGGATGATTGGGTTGGTGTAACTCGATGCCCGAAGTTTTTCAATGAGCTCGAGGCCGTCGATGGGCGACATGCGGTAGTCGGTGATGACAAGATCGAAAGGCTGGGTTTCGATGAGCTGCAAGGCTTCTGCGCCGCAACGCGCAGGGACGACTTTATAGCCCAACTCTTCGAGCACGGAGAGTCGCGCCGAAGTACCGTCGGCGTTATCATCCACGAGCAAAATCGCTGCGTGGGTCGAAGCGCGATAAGGAGAAGCGGATCGCATTGAGACTCAGAGAAGTTAACAGACGGTTAAGCAAGCTGTCAACGACTCGCTAATTCACACAAAGCGCGTGAGATTGAGTTCTTGACAACCGAGAGCTAGCAGGGAACACACGATGGAATGCTCAATCAAGCATTCTGCAACAGTGTCTCCGGGGGAAACTTACCGGCCTAATCGACTTCGCGCGGGGCTTTGTACCCTGCTTTGGCGACGATCTGATACTTCACTGCTTTGCCCTTCTCGTTTACGATGCGAAGCGGCTCGTTTGTCTCCGGGTTAATGAGTTCTACTTTGATGTGCCGGAAGCGGCCATCGCGGGCCACGTTGGTGGGGTGATAGGCGAACGAGTACTGATCGCGCAGCGCCTGTTCGATTTGACGAAAGACCTGCGGGTATTCGCCAACAAAACGCGGGAAAAAGCTCAGGCCACCTGTTTCCTTCGAGAACGTTCGCATTTCGTTGTCGGCCTGTAGAAAATCCATGTTCTGGATGGCAGCGCCCATGCCGCCGCGGCCTTCGAGGGACATGCGCGCGATCTGCAGGATGCTGATGGTGTAGATGGGCACGCCCGATTCCTGCAACGACTTGCGCGCTGTATCGAATGTGATCTTGCTGAACGTGTCGAGACCGCTGCCGATGAGCAGTATGGCTTTACGTCCTTCAATATTCGACATGCGATCGGCCATATCCGTTAGAGCATCGAAGACATTCGATTCGCTGAAGCCGGGGATGCGCAGGCGGGACATGGCTTCTTCGGCTTTACCTTTATCGGGCGAGAAGTCGGAGAGGATGGTGGTATGCAGATCGTACTCGGCGACTGCGACATTATCGTCGGGTTTGAGAGTTTGCAAGAACGTGTAAGACGCTTGCAGCGTTTCGTACCAGCCGTAACTCCAGAACTGCTGGAACCTGCCGCTGAACTCAATGAGCATGCAGATGGTTATTGGGGCTTCGCTGAGGCCCGACTGACTGATCTGTTGCGGGACGCCGTCTTCCAGAATGCGGAACTGGCTGGGCGCGAGCCGCGGGATGAAGTGATTTTGCGAATCGAGCACTGAGACATCGACGTTGACGGTGGTAGCGTTCGAACGGAAGGTCGGCGTACCGGCCGGGATGTCTTTGGGCTTCTTGTACTCGGAAGGGATGGGCGCTTCTTCGGGGGCGGGCGCCGCGGTATCGGAAGGCGGCTGCTTTTTGGGTTTAGCGACCGAATCGCCGCTTTGCGTTTGGGGGCCCTCCTGCGCGAAGACAAAAGGGGCGCTTACGGTGAGCGCCATCAGCAGAGTGAACGTGCCGAAGAGGGGAGAACGGAGTTTCATGACTGACAACCTTGCGCGAGCCTAATGGACCCAGCGATCACGATTAGAATCCTTCTTGCGAAGATAGACCTCGAACTTTTTCTTGGCGCGGCGCATTTTCCAATCCTTATAGCCAGCAACCACGGGCGTCCGGACGCGACCCTGGAGGGTACGACCGCGCAGGAGGAGATAACCGGCGATCAGGCCGCCCAAGCAAACGATTACTTCGGCCGCACCCTGACCGGCCGCCATAGCCAGATAGGACTGGAGCAGCACGACCGCGCCGATTATCATGACGAAATATTTGGTCTTAATGGGTATAAGAAATCCAAACAAAATTGTCTGATTCGGGAAGAGGACGCCAAAGGCCATCAGGAGTCCGAAGACGGCACCGGAAGAGCCGACGACGGGGATGTTTGTACCGCCCACTATATAAGCCGCGATCACTGCCGCCAAGCCGGCCAGGATGCCGCAGGCGAAATAGAAGCCAACGAAGCGACGGGTTCCCCAGGTGCGCTCGAGTTCAGCGCCGAACATCCAGAGAGCGAGCATGTTCCAGAGCACGTGACCGATCCCGCCGTGTAGGAACAAATAAGTAACGATCTGCCAGATGGCGAAGCCCTGCACGAACTGGGCAGGAACGAGGGAAAGGCTGCGGAGCAGGAAGGGATTAGGATTGCTTGCGCGGACTATGAAATTGAGGACGGAAATCGCGATCGTGACAATGAGCAGCCACTTAACGCCCGTTGGGAAGCGGTTCGATGGGACATACCGATTCACGTAAGAACGCGAACTGAAAGGCATGAGACTGCTGGGTTCCTAAACCTGAGAATACCAGAGGAAAAGGTACTGCTTAGCGCACTAGTAGTTGGGCTGACGGGTGCGGCGGCGCAGGATACTGGCTGCCAAGTTGGTGACTATGGCGATGAATAACCAAACTAACCAATTGGATAATGGCCCGGACGAAAAGAAGAAGGTATCGGTCCATCCCAGGTTAGAGGCAAGGCTCCAGGCGGCTACGGCATAGGCGGAAAAAACGGCAGGCCCCATAAGGGCGGCTACCAGAGCGCCGAACTCCTGAGCAGTATCGGTCGCCCAGACACCGACCCGCGCCAGCACGTGGGTATTGGCTTGGATAAATTCGGCAGTATGTGGTGTTTCAGCAGTAATCGCTATGGCGTTAGTCGGCGTTTCGGGCATTGTCTCAGCCTTCCCTTTCTGAGATGCACGTGATTGACCGAAAGTTCCTGGAGCGGCAACAAACACATTCTATTGAGCTCGGCGACGGGTTGGGGATGTCCACTCTATGAAATTGTGTAATTATTTCGGGGATTACATGGAAAATGACATGGTTCATATCGCCTTAATCCTCTTATAGATGAATAAATCGTTACGGCCTATCCGTCGCAGCAAGAATGGCCGACCTTAGACCCAGAGCTCCTTCAAGCGACGGGGTCTGATACTTTTGTGCGGGGAGTGGGCGAAAGTTTCTTAAGGAAAAACGAAATGAAGAAGATTAAGACAGCGATTGTCGGGACCGGGTTCATGGGCAAGGTGCACGCGGAGAACGTACGCCGCCTGGGAAACGTGGAGATAGCGGCGGTGGTCGGAAGCCGTCCGGAAACAGCGGCGAAGTTTGCGGAGAGCGCGGGGATTCCTTTCGCGACTAGCAATCTGCGAAGACGTGCTGAAGGACAAGGAAATCATCGCCGTACATATTTGCACGCCGAACGTGGATCACTATCCGATGTCGCTGGCGGCGATTGAAGAAGGCAAGGCCGTGCTTTGTGAAAAGCCGATGACGATGGACGTAGCGCAGGCCCGGCGGCTGGTGGATGCGGCGAAGCAGAAGAACGCGATCAACTGCGTGCAGCACAACCTGCGGTATTACCCGGTGCTGCAACAGGCGAGGCAGATGATCGCACACGGCGAACTGGGCGAGATCCTGATCGTGCAGGGGACCTATTCCCAGGACTGGCTGCTCTATGACACGGACTGGAACTGGCGGCTGGATGCGAAGTCGAATGGCAAGCTGCGGGTGATGGGCGACATCGGCTCGCATTGGATGGACATGATTCAGCACCTGACGGGACTGTCGATTACGGCGGTTTGCGCGGATCTGGCCATTTTCAATAAAACCCGGAAGCGGCCGAAGGGGTCGGTGGAGACATTTTCCGGGAAGAAGGCCGCAACGGCGGAATACGAGACCTTCCCGATCGATACGGAAGACTTCGGGATGGTGATGCTGCATCTGGGGGACAGGGCGCGCGGGGCGTTTACGGTGAGCCAGATGTCGGCCGGCCGGAAGAACCGGTTTGCTATCGAGATCTTCGGGACAAAGGCAGGGCTGGCGTGGGATCAGGAGCAGCCGGACACCCTATGGGTCGGACACCGGAACGAGCCAAACCAGATCATCATCAAGGACGGTTCACTGTTTTATCCCGAAGCCGCCAAGTTTGCCGATTTGCCGGGTGGGCACAGCGAAGGCTACGACGATTCTCATAAGCAGGTTTTCAAGAATTTTTACGCGAAGATTGCAGATCCGTCGATTCCGGTGAACTATCCGACGTTTGCCGACGGCCTACATGGCATGATTCTGCTCGAGAAGGTCGCGGAGAGCTCGGCGAAGCAGGCGTGGGTGACCGTTTAAGTAAATTTTCCTTCGCGGGCGCGGCTTGATTCCATCTAGAAGAGCATGAGCGATACCACGATTACGAAAGTCGATTCCGAGTACTCGCCCAAGGGTGAACTTGGGCAGAAATATCTGGCGTCTGGAAAGTCTCTCTCGATGCGGCTTTGGGATGAGCAGACAGGGCAGAGTAAAGAGGAAAGCGCGGCCCGCGACTATGAGGTAGTGGGATATGTGCTGGAAGGGTCGGCGGAACTCGACATCGAGGGCCAGAAGATCCGTTTAGAAGCGGGTGATTCCTGGGTGGTGCCGAAAGGTGCGCGGCACAGTTACAAAATACAGGGGCGCTTTAAAGCCGTAGAGGCGACGAGCCCTCCGGCCCAAGTGCATAACCGGGACGCGAAAGTGGGGTAGGATCACGGAGGGTTAAGCCCTCCGTGATCCTGAATCAGAGGAGACGGAAGCTGACTTCGATGGTGGCCTGAGTAGCGACCGCACGGCCACCTTTGATACCAGCACGGAAACGCCATTTCTGTACGGCTTCGATGGCTTTTTCGTCCAGACCGAGGCCTAGCGGGCGGACGACTTTAATATCGCGCGGCAGACCATTAGCATCGACCACAAGCGACAGCAGAACGGTACCTGAATACTTTGCTTTACGGGCTTCTTCGGAGTACTCGGGTTCGGTTTTGCTGATGAGAACAGGGGCCGATACTTCGCCGCCAACGCGGTAAGCGCCACCGCCCATACCGCCGCCGTGACCCGGTCCGTATCCGTCACCGTCACCCGTGCCGATGCCGCCGCCACTACCGGCGCCGAGGCCCTGGGCACCGGGACCGCCAGAGAGCGGGGCTATTTTCGCGAGCGGGTCACCGTATTCAGGCGCCTGGATCTGGGGGGCTGGCGCGGTGATAGTCGGCGTTACCGGCAACTTGGGCTGCGGAACGGACAGAGCTGGGGGAATGAACTGCTTTGGTGCAAACTTCGGCGCAGCGCCCTTGCTGACAGGCGTGGGCATGTGCTGACCACCGCCACCGCCGCCACCGGCCTTGGTCGCTGCCGGAGGAAGTTTGTAGGGGGGCACGTAGACGATGGGACCACTGAGGTCTCTTATCTTTTTCTGGACCAACGGGGTTTGGAAAATCGCCAGCAAAAGAAGGATTGCGCTGACGTGAACCATCAGGGAGATAAGTCCCGACTTCTTCTCGCCACCGCCGTATGCGCCCCAGATGCTGCCCATCTCGACCGGCTTTGACGTGAGCTCGAGAGGAGGTAGTTTGGGCGGATTGATCAGCTCGCGAATATTGGTGAAGAGCGACTTATACCAGGGCTCTTCAATCGCCGCCATGCTGCCGAATTCGGTGCTCTCAATGGGGCGAGATGTCAATTCCAAAGGAGGGAGTTTGGGAGGATTCAGCGTTTCGCGTATTCCACGGAAAATCGACCGATACCACGGCTCTTCAATGTTGGTCGACATCAAGAGTCGATCTAAATGGTCATCGGGCTGATTCATATGAGCATCGGCGCTTATCACTACTGACTCCGGAGATTTTACTTCCCGCCAACGAATTACAACTCTCAAGCAGGTAAAGGCTTGGACGCAGCCATCAAAATCGCAGTTGCAGAATTATGACGCACTACGCTGGACCGATAACTTCAGTCTATATCAGACCTGAAGCCTACGCACGGGATCCAAATCATTCGAAACGTCATGTTGTTTCCTCGAGAAGAAAGGGCTTTGCCGCTCCCCAGATACTTTCTAGTACGTCGGTCAGCTCGTGTCCGGATGGAAGGCGCACGAGTCTTGCCTGCTCGTGTGTTCGGACGAAGGCTAAAGATTGTTCCACCGGCACGACGGAATCCTGATCGCCGTGGAACAGGAGGGCGGGCTGCTGCATATCAGGAAAGGGCTCGTGACGGGCAGCATCGCGGAAGAACTGGTAGGAGAGCGGGACCTCTCGATCCTCGCCATGGTGGAAGACGGAAAGGGCGCCATCCCGTTCCCAGGCGGCCAGCTGTTCGGGACCAAGGTGGGCCAACCAGAGTTGGTAGAAGCCGAAGGCGGGCGCGAGAAGGATCACTTTTCGCACGTTTGGGTGACGGGCGGCATAGAGCGCCGTGATGTATCCGCCCAGGCTTGAACCAATCAGGATGGAAGGCCGACCGTCGACCAGGCTCTCGACGAGCTGGAGTTGGCGGCTGATTGTGAGATGCTCGAAATCTCCCTCGGCCAGGTCCGGAATTTCTAGCGAGAAGCCGAGTCCGGCGAGCTTATCTGAAAAGAACTGCGCTTTACGCGAGCGTGGACCCGAAGCGAAACCGTGGAGGTATAGGATACTCAAACTGTTTGACAACCCTTCAGCTTAATGACTGTTCAGTCCGGGTGTTGGTCGGTAAGCCGGGCAGAAATGTCAATGAGGTAGTTTAGAGAGTTGAAACCGCGCGGCTTTAATGGGGCGGTACGAGAATTTGCGAACACAGGAGAGCAAAGAATGTCGGTAGCGGAACGAGTAAAGCAAATCATCGTGGAACAACTGGGCGTAGATGAGAACCAGGTGGACCCCAGCGCTTCATTCGTGGATGATTTAGGAGCGGATTCACTCGACATCGTCGAACTCGTGATGGCCTTTGAAGAAGCATTTGATCTGGACATCCCCGATGAGGATGCCGAGAAGATCAAGACGGTGAAAGACGCGGTGGATTACATCGAGTCGAAGAAGAAGTAGTTTGGGGCGCCCGGAGGGACGGGTTCGCCTGCGGGCAGGAAGATTATGGCGGGGCGAAGAGTAGCGGTCACGGGCGTTGGTCTGCTGAGTTCGGTTGGGATTGGAACAGCGGAGACCTGGTCGGGGATCTTAAACGGGCAGAGCGGCATCAGCGGAATTACGCAGTTCGACGCGTCTGCCTTCAGCTGCCGCATTGCAGGCGAGGTCAAAAACTTCGACCCGCTTCTTTACATCGACAAGAAAGAAGTAAAGAAGATGGGGCGATTCATTCAGTTCGCGATGGCGGCGAGTGAATTTGCGATGCGGTCGGCGGGGCTCGAGAGGGTTGCTGGCGAGGATGCCGAGCGAGTTGGTGTTTACATCGGCAGTGGCATCGGCGGATTCGAGGTGATCGAGCGCGAGCACCGCAATCTGCTGGAGAAGGGACCGGGGCGGATCTCACCTTTCTTCATTCCGGCCATTATCGTGAACCTGGCGAGCGGGTACGTCTCGATCAAGTACGGCGCCAAGGGGCCGAACTCAGCGACGGCTACCGCTTGTACGACGAGCGCACATTCGATTGGCGATTCCTTCCGACTGATTCAGCACGGGTATGCGGACGCGATGATTTCGGGCGGAACGGAAGCGTGCATCACACCGATGGGCATTGGCGGGTTTGCAGCCATGCGTGCGCTCTCGACGCGCAATGAGGAGCCGCACAGAGCATCGAGGCCCTGGGACAAGGGGCGCGACGGATTTGTGGTGGGAGAAGGCGCTGGGATTTTGGTTCTCGAAGAGATGGAGCGAGCCCGACGCCGAGGCGCGAACATTCTGGCCGAGATTGTCGGGTATGGGATGAGTGCGGATGCGCACCACATCACAGCGCCGCCGGAAGATGGCGAGGGCGGTTATCGCGTGATGCGGAATGCACTGCTCGATGCGGGGATCGAGCCGGACCAGGTGCAGTATGTGAACGCGCATGGCACATCGACGGGGTTGGGCGATAAGGCTGAGACGCTGGCATTAAAACATGCGTTCGGCGAGCATGCGCGAAAGCTGGCGGTGAGTTCGACGAAATCGATGACGGGTCATCTGCTCGGCGGCGCAGGGGGGCTCGAGGCGGGGATTACTGTACTCGCACTGCGAAATCAGACGGCGCCCCCGACGGTCAACTACGAAACGCCGGATCCGGAATGCGATCTGGATTATGTGCCAAACGAGGCGCGACCTATGCGCATGGAGTATGCGCTTTCGAATAGCTTTGGGTTTGGCGGGACGAACGGCTGCTTGATTTTTAAGCGGTTCGAAGGCTAGCGCGGGGACTAGGCGGAGTCTCAGGAAAAGGCTTCTAGCTAGCGTAGTTTCCGAACGGAAACCTACGGGCCCTCATCAAGATGTAAAAAATGTTTGACACATGCCGGTGAGAATCGCTACTCTGCGTATGTCAAATATTTTTGACAGTGGAGCGATTTGTCATGGGGACGAGCCTTTCCTACCGGGAGAAAACTCTTTACGCCTCGCTTGTAGCGGAGCTCGTTGTGTACGGACCTTACTTCTTTCTGCACCAGCAAAACTCAGTGAACCAGGTTGCGGGCATGATTGTTGGAATTATCGTGCTGCAAATAGTTCTGCAGTCGATCATTGCTGCACTGACGCGAAATCGTGTAACAGATGAGCGCGACCGCCTGATCGAGCTGCGAGGATATCGTGCGGGGTATCTGGCGCTGGCCTCACTGATGGTGATCGGGCTGGGCATGCTGTGGTTTCATGCGACGGTCGGCCACCTTCATCTGGAGAGCCGGATGGTAGGGCTACATTTCTTAAACGTCTTTTTCGGGATGTTGGTCGCGGCGGATATCACGAAGACCGCGACCCAGATCGTGGCCTACCGAAAGGCGCTCTGATGGCGGCCATACGCAATCAGATTCGAGAACTGCGGGCGCTCCGCGAGATGACGCAGCAGGAGCTTGCGGACCAAGTCGGCGTCACGCGGCAGACCGTTATAGCGATCGAACAAGATAAGTACTCGCCGTCGCTCGAGACTGCGTTCAAAGTGGCAATCGCGCTTGGTGTACCGCTTGAGCAATGTTTCCAGTTTGATCCAGGGGGTAAGCGGTAGCGGCGGCGCGAGCTGATACTGGTGCGCAAGGTTACTGCTAAGCAGTGGCCGAAAGAGTCCGTCGACTTGCGAGTGTTTCGCCACGGCGGTCCGTCATACTGGTAAAGGGTTGTCCAGGTCGACAACTCAAACCTCGTATGAAAATTCTTGTTTCCGTGAAGCAGGTTCCTGCGCGGGACTCGTCGTTGCGTGTGAAGCCGGGCGGCACGTGGCTCGATGAGAGCGATCTCACCTATGAAATGAACGAACCGGACGCTTATGCGCTCGAAGAGGCGCTGCAGCTTCGGGAGAAGCTGGGCGGGGAAGTGGTGGTGATTTGTCTCGGCGAACAACGGGCGGCGCAGACCATTCGTGAAGCGCTTGCGAAAGGCGCTGACCGCGCGATCCATATCGAGACGGATGGCCAGACGGCGCTTGATGCGCTAGGCACAGCTCGGTTGCTGGCGCAGGCGATCAAAGCGGAATCGCCGGATTTGATTCTCACGGGGCTGCAGTCGGACGACTTGGGTTACGGGCAGACGGGCGTGATACTGGCGGAGCTGCTCGGGTTTTCACATGCCACGATCGTGATGGAAGTGGAGCCGCAGGATGGCACCGTGCGGGTGAAACGCGAGCTCGAAGACGGCTGGTATCAGAACGTGCTGCTGCCGCTGCCCGCGGTGCTCACTATACAGTCCGGCATTAAGAAACTGCGCTACGCGACGTTGATGGGGATCAAGAAAGCCAAAACGAAACCCGTGCAGACTGTTTCTTCGTCGCAGCTGGCTTCGGGCGAAAAGGCTGGCGGAGCGATTGCACAGCTTTATGCACCGCACCGCAACAAGCAGACGCAAACGTTGACTGGGAGCGCGAAGGATGTGGCGCATCAACTGGTCGAAAAATTGAAGTTTGAAGCGAGGGTGCTATGAGCGTACTGGCGATTTTCGAACAGCGCGACGGCAAGTGGAACAGGATGTCGTTCGAAGCGCTGGCTGCTGCCCAGAAGATTGGGCAAGTGTCGAATGAGCCGGTTGAGGCGGTGGTGTTGTCGGGCAACGCCAACGGCTTAGCGGAAGAGGCGGCGAAGTACGGCGTAGCGAAAGTGTTTTCGATTGAAAACCTACTGCTTACTGAGTACACGCCGGACGGTTACACGGCGGCACTCGAGCAGTTGATTGCGGCGCAGCATCCAAAGGTGGTCGTGTTCCCGCACACATATCAGGTCCGCGACTACGCGCCCAAGCTTTCGACCAGGCTCGGGCAGTCGCTGGTGAGCGATGTGGTGGATGTGAAGAGCGAAGGCGGTGCTGTGACGTTCGTGCGACAGCTGTTTCAAGGCAAGCTAAACGCGGATGTGCCGATGGCCGGTGAGCCGGCGTTTGTGTCGATACAGGCGGGCGCTTTTCGGGCGGCGGAAGCTACGGGAGGCGGAGCGGCCGTTGAGAAATTTGCACCGCAGCTGGACGCTTCACAGATTCGTAGCAAACCGGAGCAGCCGTTTCGGGAGGCGCAGCGTTCGGTGGACTTAGGTTCGGCGGATGTGATCGTTTCGGTTGGGCGCGGCATTAAAGAGAAAGAGAACCTGGCGATTGTGGAGGCGTTGGCGGAAGCGATGGGAGCGGAACTGGCGGCCTCGCGCCCGATTTGCGATAACGGCTGGCTGCCGATGGAGCGACAGGTGGGGAGTTCCGGGCAAACGGTATCGCCGAAGGTGTATCTGGCGGTGGGCATTTCAGGGGCGATTCAGCACCTGGTCGGCATGAAGGGCTCGCACACGGTGGTGGCGATCAATAAAGATGAGAACGCGCCGATTTTCGAAACGGCCGATTACGCGGTGGTAGGCGACTTGTTCGAGATCGTTCCGGCGCTGACCGAAGAGATCAAGAAGGCAAAAGCTTAATAGCTCGATGAAGTGGACTGGGCTGCGCGCGGGGTTTTGGGGAGCCGCGCTGAGTGTCATTGGATGGTGGGCGCTGACGACCGGCTGCCAGCGACCGGTTTCCCAAAACGTAGCGGCCACGGTGAACGGAAGGCCGGTGAGCTATGCGGACCTGGATCGCGCGATTGCCGAGCAGTTTTCGAGCTCTCCGATGAAGGTCGGGACCGATCAAGTGACGCAGTTGCGGCTCGAAGCGCTGCGTGCGCTTATTGATAACGAGATTTTGCTGCAACGTGCGGAGAAAGAAGGGCTGCTTGCCTCCGACGCCGATGTGGACGCGAAATTTAATGAATTGAAAACGCCTTATACGCAGGAGCAGTTCGGGAAACTGCTCGAGCAGCGCAAGATGAACACCGCTGAACTGAAGGCGCAGATTCGCCGTGGGCTGAGCGTACAGAAACTGACCAATAAGGAAATCGGATCGCATATTTCGATTTCGGATTCCGATGTCGCGGCGTTTTACAACGCCAATAAGGCGAGCTTCAACTTGCCGGAGAACAAAGTGCGGCTGGCGCAGATTCTAGTGACGTCGAATCCGGATCCGAGCGTGAACAATCTGAAGAACGATAAAGCGCAAAACGACGGGCAGGCGAAAAACAAGATTCAGATGATCGACATGCGCGTGCGGCAGGGCGAAGATTTCGGGCAGCTCGCGCAGAGTTACTCGGAAGATCAATTTGCGGGGAATGGCGGGGATGTCGGATTCGTGCCGGAATCGGCGCTGGATAAAGCAAATCCGGAGCTGAGGAAACTAATTCTCGAGATGACGCCGGGGCAGGTCTCGCAGGTGATTCACACGGGGGAAGGCTACCGGATCATCAAGCTGATATCTAAGGAACCGGCGGGTCAGAGGCAATTAAGCGATCCGCGGGTACAGGAAGAGATCCGGCAGGGTTTGTTTCAAGCGAAAGAGCAGGTGCTCCGCTCGGCCTTCTACGAAGTGGCGCGGAGCCAGGCGAAGGTCGTGAACTACTATGCGGAATCGGTGCTCGCGAGCCGGGACAAGAAGTAACGCTCAGACGCCGATGTCCTCATTCCAGAGCACGGGCGACTGAGCGATGAATTCTCTCATGAGCTCGATGCATTCCGGGTCCTGCACGACTTCGAGGTTGACGCCGGCCTGACGGAGCGCATCTTCCGAGCCCATGAAAGTGCGGTTTTCGCCGATCACGACGCGCGGGATTTTGTAGAGCAGGATGGCGCCGGTACACATGGGGCAGGGCGAGAGTGTGGTGTATAAGGTGGAGGCGCTGTATATAGCGGCCGACAACCGGCCGGCATTTTCGAGGCAATCCATTTCGCCGTGTAAGATAGCGCTCCCTTTTTGTACACGGCGATTGTGGCCGCGACCGATTACCCGGCCTTGATGGACCAGAACGGAGCCGATCGGAATGCCTCCTTCGGCGAAACCTGCGCGTGCTTCGGCAAGGGCAGCGGCGAGGAATGGGTCAGGCGTCATGCATTCATTGATAGCAGGCGCGAGAGCACGGTGCGGTCTTGAGCCGACGGTGAAAGCGATGCTATATTTGTTTTGGCGCTCCGGCGCTTTTGCCTCCCACTTACAAGCGGGCGCGTAGCTCAATTGGCAGAGCAAGTGACTCTTAATCACTAGGTTGTAGGTTCGATTCCTACCGCGCTCACCATTTCCGTAATTTTCCTCGACCGGCAAGTTGCGGGCAATCGTAACTCTTAAGCTGTATTGCGGTCTTATAGCCGATGGGTTGGCGGATTGGTTCGCTTATACTTTTACTTCTCGGCTTTCTGGTAATGCCCACTTGGGGCTACAGCCAGAACTGGAGCTGGTATGCGCCTGCGTTTTGTTGGTTCCTTACAGTGCTGACATTCCTCGCCAGTGTTTTTGCGAGACGAGGAAGCGAGCTCTGGCGCAAGCGGGGACAGGGCTAAAACCGAAGCAATTGAAACACGTCGTATAGACAGGAGAATGTGATGAAAGCGCTGTGTTCGATTTTTGTAGCTGGTTTCCTCTTAACAAGTGGTGATCTGGCGAAGGCACAGAGTAACCACAGCGACACCTTTGTGCCGGGACCTGCCGGTGAGGTGAGGTTAATTCAAGAGGTCAGGCATCAATTGGTGATGCTGCCGTATTACACGATCTTCGATGACCTGGGCTTTCGGGTGCAGGGATCGACCGTAACGCTGGTGGGTGCAGTTACGCGGCCGACACTTAAGTCGGATGCAGAGAATGTCGTGAAGCGAGTGGAGGGAGTTACTCAAGTAACTAACGAGATTAAAGTTCTCCCGCTATCCGATTTCGACTGGCAGACCCGGCGTGCCCTGGCGCGAGTTATATATGGCGATCCATCAATCGGGGACCGCTACGGTAACAGAGCGCTGCCTGGCATACACATCATTGTCGACAACGGGCACGTTACCCTGGAAGGCGTGGTGGCCAATCAAGCGGACAAAAACTTGATCGGCATACGGGCTAACTCAGTGCCGAACGTATTCAGCGTGACGAATAACTTACAAGTCGTAAAGGGTTGAAGCCGAAGCTTGCCTCCGTTCTGCTCTCGCTGACGCTGACGATTTGTGTTTCGTTAAATGCGCAGGTGAAGCGTTACGAGCCGCAACCTGTTAATGGTGCGCAAGCAACCGATGACGCCAGCGCGCCATCGTGGATGATGCCGTTGCGGACTCTGGACGGGCAACTGCCGCCGTGGATCCAATTAGGCGGTGAGTATCGAAGCCGAATCGAAGGAGCAGAGGGACGCAACTTCACTCGGTCAAGCGACACTTACCTGCTGAGCCAGCTTCGCCTTTGGCTGACCCTGAAACCGACGAGCTGGCTCGCAGCCGTAGTGGAGAGCCAGGATTCACGCATCTTCTTCAACCAGGTCGTACGACCAGTGATTCCTTACCAGAACACTTGGGATTTACGGCAGGTGTATGTGCAACTCGGCAATGCGCGCGAGGGTTGGTGGGATGTCACGGCGGGGCGCCAGATTTTGAGCTTTGGCGAAGAGCGATTAATCGGCCCCTCGGATTGGTTGAACATGGGCCGTACGTTTGATGCGGTACGTGTCGACTTACACCAACCGTGGTGGATGCTTAGCGTGTTTGCCTCGTCGGTGATTGTGGCGCGCGATGGTGTGATCGATCATCATCTGCAAGGAAACAATTTTCACGGAATTTACGGGAGCTCGAAACACCTGGTTCCTCGCGCAACGGTGGAGCCTTATGTGCTTTGGCGGCTCGCGCCTGGAACAGTAAGGCTCAGTGAGAACGCGGGTCTCGGCGCTTTGAACGAAGTGACCGCAGGCGTTCATTGGAAGGGCAAACTTCCGGCGGGCTTCGAATATAGCACTGAGATGGCGAAACAAGTGGGGTCGCTCGGATCATATTCCATTCACAGCTGGGCGGGGCATTGGCTGATAGGCAAGACTTTCGAAGGCGCGCCGGTTCAGCCGCGAATTTTCGCGGAGTCGAATTACGCCTCAGGGACGAAGAACCTGTTGACGCGGGGGTGGAGCACTTTCGATCAGCTGTATCCCTCGAGTCACGACAAGCTTGGCTTTGCGGACCAGGTTGGATGGCGCAACATCGTGCAGGTTCGGACGGGGGTCGAAGAGAAGATCGCCAAGAAATGGACGCTTCGGCAGACATATGAAAACTTCTGGCTGGCGAGTACCGAGGATGGCTTGTACGGGACCAACGGTTCGCTGGCCGTGAGGGCGCCGGCGAACTCGGCGGGGCGCCATGTGGGACAAGAGATGGATTTTGACTTCGTTTATCACTGCAATCAGGCGGTGATTGCCGGCTTCGGCTATGCGCATTTATTCACGGGCGACTTTCTGAACAAGACGACGCCGGGCCGTGACTTTCAATATCCGTACGGGTATTTGGCATTCCGATTTTGAGCAACTTCGACGGGCTGAGATTTCTCCCAAGCTGAAACCGCGCTCACGCGACGTTCTAATAAGTATTCGAAAGGGCGTGAGAATTTCTGTTATTCCTCGGACTTCATGAAGGGCTACGCGTGGCAGGCAATTTAGAGATCGCAGCCTCTAAAGGAAATTTGTACCAGTACCGATTGGGATTTTATGAAACCCAATATTTCGTGTCTTTCTTTTGGTGGGCGTCTTCCCAAATTGAAGTTTTCCACTAAGCTGGCTGGCTGTGGGCTGCTGTTTGTAGCGCTTTCGTTTCCGAGCATGGCTCAGCAGAATGTCTATGGGTGCCCTGGACAGCCGAGCAGCTCAGTTTTCTATGCCAGGATCGATTCCCTTCCAGTGCTTGCGCAGAGCGCAGCGTACACGACGAATATGGGAACTGCGACTCTGAGCTGGGATTCGGGTTTAGGCGTTACTCTTTCCAACTCTTCTGCGCCTACGATTAATGCTCAATTCGCGTACACACCCGGCTATAACGGCACCTGGCGGTATCCGGCTTACCAGTCGGTCAATCGCGAAGGCGGGAGTCTAGGCGGAGCGTACGGCGGGGACCATCATACGGTCGTGGTTGATTCGGACACCTGTACGATTTGGGAGACATATCATGCATATGTTGATCCGGCGAGCGGTGCCATCGAGAAAGGGCATACCTGCAGCGGTAAGCCGTGCAATGCGCAGAGCGGTTGGAAGTACGACGGTGTTAACGAAGCGCTGCCGACCCAAGGCACGACTGATGCGGCCGGCCTGCCGATTTTGCCGCTTTTATGGCGCGGGCACGAAATTCTGGACGGAGCGCTGAGACACCCCGTGCGGTTCACCATGGCACGCGGATACATCCAAGCCGGACATCCTCAGTGGCCGGCAGTTGGAACGAATGGTTGGGGCGGCGTCAATACTCCACCGTACGGCACACGTTTTCGCTTGAAAGCGACCGCGAAAATCAATCTTGGTGGCTTGACTGCCAGCCAGCAGGTCTACGCGAACACGATTATCACCGCGCTGCAACGCTATGGATTGGTTCTGGCCGATATCGGTTCCAACATGAACGCGAGTGTGGATGACGAAGCGGGGCAAAATGGCGATACGATGGCGGCTTTGAATGCCGTGGGTTCGCAGATTAGACCTGCCCAACTAGAAGCAGTCAACCTGGCTTCGCTCAAGCCAACGCTGCCCACTTACTCGGTTGCCAGACCTACTTCGAGCGTTCCTTCGGTAATGGTCGGCACTCCCTACCCTACGTTTCTGAGTGTTCAAGCGGGCACGAGCATGCAACTTCAAAGTTGGGTAAACGGTCCTGCCGGGAGCGGGGACGTCATCTGGGATCTGGCGGGCGACATCGGGACTGTTACCGCGAATGGCCTCTATACGCCGCCTGCCAACGTTAATGGCATCGTAAAAGGACTGTTGACTGTCACCGCTCTTGCCGACCCTACTGCTATCTCCACTGTCTACGTTCGCGTGCTTCCGGCCGGTCCGATTCGAATTGCGGCAGGTTTGCGAAGCGGCACCCTGACAGACAAGCTTGGACAATCCTGGCTGCCGAACATTTTCTTTAGAGGCGGCGATACGGTCTATCACGCCAGCGACTATCCGAACTGGCCTGTTCCGTCAGACCCGACACAAGCCGCGCAGCTCAATATCTACCAAACGACTTCTTACACCTACGGTAACGACCAAAGCTTCAAACTGGTTGTGCCAAACGGGACCTATAGTGTGCGCCTCATGTTCGGGCAGCCCTACAACGGGCAAAAACCTTCCGCCTGCTCGCCCTTTCCGGCACAGTGGCACAACTATATCGGTGTCGAGGTTCAGAACGCGATGGTGGTTAAGAACTTTGACTTTGGAGCATCGATCAATCACGCGTGTGCTGTTCCGGTGGACCTAAAACTGCCGGCTACCGTTACGAACAACACGCTTGAACTGGCGCTCCGGAATACCGTGCCCGATGGTCAAACGACGGGCGTGGCTCCGCAGCTCAGCGGTATCGAGATCATTCGTGTGAAGTAATAGCGCAGGCAGAGGAAATGGGCGCCGTGGCGTGAATGCCAAGCGCCCATTCTCTTTTGGCGCGCTCGATCCTATACGGAGCATGAGTAGCAGAGAATGAGACATGGCCAAAAAGACGAACAAGACGATTCTTGTGACGGGTGCAACGGGGCAGCAGGGCGGAGCTGTTTTGCGGCACTTGCGAAAGAGTGGATTCGCACTGCGGATACTCACGCGTGATCCTGAGAAGCCGGCGGCGCGGGAGTTGGTTGGGCACGGCGTTGAGGTGATCAAGGGCGATCTGGAAGACACGGGCTCAATTGGGCGCGCCGTCGAAGGGGTGGATGGAATCTTTTCGGTTCAGGATCTAACAGCCGGGATTGAGGGTGAAATCCGTCAGGGGAAAAATCTAGCGGATGCCGCCAATCGCGAAGCTGTGAGCCACTTTGTATACAGCTCCGTTGCGAGCGCCGATCGCAATACCGGGATTCCGCACTTCGACAGCAAGTTCCGCATTGAAGAGCATATTCGCGGACTAGGGCTTCCTTACAGCATTGTGCGCCCTGCGTTCTTCATGGAAAACTGGCTGCGTATGAAAGAGCAGATCAACGGCGGCACACTGACTCAACCGTTAACGCCCGAGAAGACTTTGCAGATGGTGGCGGTAGATGACATCGGAGCGGCGGTGGCAGCTTTCTTCGAGCATCCTCATCGCTGGCTGGGCAAAACGGTCGAGATGGCCGGTGACGAAGTATCGATGAGCGCGGTCGCGCAGGCTTTTGGCACAGTAGCTGGACGCGAAGTGAAGTATCAAGAACTCCCGTTCGATCAGTTCGAGCAGCAGGCAGGACATGAGTATGCGGTAATGTATCGCTGGTTCCAGGATGTCGGTTACTCAGTGGATATCGATGCACTGCGGCAAGAGATCCCGAGTCTCACGAACTTCGAACGGTGGGTGAACGGCCACTGGAACCAGGGCACGAAGCAAGTAACTGCATAGATTAAGGTAGGGGTGGGTGAGATTAGAACGGCTGCACACGGCCGTTCTTTTCGTCCATCAGAGCTGTGAAGTGAAGTCGATAGAAAGGCCCGGCAGCAATTGTCTGAGGCCCCTAGGAGTGGCTTCTCCACTCCCCAATTCTCATCTTTTTTCCCCAACAATTTAGATAGGAAGGTCCATTGGTAGAGGGCCGTGTACTATGCGTACTCCCATGGCGTAAGAAAGGCGAAATCAATGACTTACGCCATTTTGTATGAACAAATCTATTGCAATCGCCCACTACGCGTGAGAGGATCGATCAGTGGCCCGAAGGGGTCAAAAAGTGGCTCAAAGTGGGAGAAGACAGTCAGGCAAATTCGCCGACCGTGGCAGAGGCGCCGCGTGGCACTCTGAACGGTCGTGTGGATGAAAAAGGCCGGCTGAAATTGCCTACGGCGCTGGTGCAGTATTTCGGTTCGCTTGGGGAGCAGAAGGTTTTTGTCACGACGTTGAATACCACGACAGCTCTAATCTATCCGATTTCGGTGTGGCGTGAAACGGAGCGGATGCTGCAAGAGCCGGGTGAAGATGCTGACCTGCGAGCGGACGTGGCATTCGTGGCGAATCACTACGGCGAGGACATGGAGATTGACGGCCAGGGAAGGGTGCTGATGCCGACGACGTTGCGGCGCGATCTGGAACTGGAAAAAGACGATGTTTACCTGGTGCACTACAAGGGACGCGTCGAAGTTTTTGGAAGCAGGGTGTATGGCGATCGGTTGCAGGCGGCGAAGACAAATCTAGGCGACAAGTTGAAGGCGTTGGAGAAAAAAGGGTTGCGGTAAGAGTCGGCGATGGAAGGCGGACCGTGGCATTATCCGGTTCTGCTGAAGGAATCGCTCGAGTATCTGGCGATTCGGCCAGAGGGCATATATGTGGACGTGACCGCCGGTCTGGGTGGTCATACGCGGGCAATAGCAGAGCGGCTCGGAACTGGGTTGGTGATCGCTTGCGATCGCGATCAAGAGGCGCTGAAGATAGCCCGATCTAATACAAGTGAATTTGGTGAGCGCATCCGGTTCTTCCACGGAGTGTTTCGGGATTTGCCGAGAGCGCTTGCGGCGAACGGGATTGATGCCGTGGATGGCGTGCTGGCGGATCTAGGAGTGAGCCGGTATCAACTGAGTGCGTCCGAACGCGGATTTTCGTTGATGACGGATGGTCCGCTCGATATGCGGATGGATCGCACTCAGGGTTTCACGGCGGCGGATTTTGTTAACGAACTGCCTGAGAAGGCACTCGCCGATCTGATTTATCAGTTGGGCGAAGAAAGGAGGTCGCGAAGAATCTCCAGAGCAATCGTTCGCGCACGGCCGATTTTGACGACTGGCCGTTTGGCCCAGGTAGTGGAAAGCGCCGTGCCGCGAACGGGGAGAATTCATCCGGCGACGCAGACCTTTATGGCGCTGCGGCTGAAGGTGAATGAAGAGTTAGAGGAATTGGCGGAGTTATTGCGGTTAACGCCCGAGCGGTTGCGGTCTGGCGGGCGGTTTGTGGTGCTGACGTTTATGTCGACCGAGGATCGCATGGTGAAGCGGAGCTTTCAGGCGGAAGCACGCGAGGGGCGAATGAAGATTCTGACGAAGCATGTAGTCAGGCCGGGTGAGGAAGAAGTTTTGGAAAACGCAGCGTCGCGGAGTGCGAAGTTGCGGGCGGTGGAACGGAATTCGTAGTAAAGAGAACTTAGGAAGAGAGCGGACTTCGAGAAGAAGGTAGGGCACGGGGATGGCAACACTGGCAACATTCGTAAATCGATTCGTCGGGGCAAGAGAACTGGCCGAGGTTTCACCTGCGGTTTGGACGCGGACGGAATCGCCGCGCTTGCGACCGATTGCAAATGAAGACGTGTATCTGTTTGTGAAGCGGATCGATAACACGGCTGTGGCGAGGGCAGCGGACCCAGCGGCCAGGACCGCGCGCAGTCGATCGATGATGACCGGCTTCGTTGCGGCGATGCTGGTGATTGCGGGACTGGTACCGACGGCGTATAACACGACGGCGGGCCTTACTTTGCAGCGGCTCCGCGGTGAACAGAATCAGCTGCAACAGGAGATGACTAAGCTGAATGCGGCTGAAGCGCAATTGGTCAGCATGGATCGCCTGCAGCAACTGGCTAAGACTTTGAAGATGACGGAGCCGGCACCGCAGCAGGTAGAGACGCTAAGCGGTCCGACGACGAAGGCAGAGGCGCGCAATACGCTGCCGCTCGCGGAAGGCGGGATCCTTCGCTAGCCGCGCTTTCGCGAGGTTTTGTGACGAGTGTTTTGGTGGGTCAAAACAATGGAGTCCCGATCGGCTGAGTTGCTTTCCAAACCAGTAGAGCGGGCGCTTATCATAGGGCTCATCCTTCTTGGGTGGGCCCTCATTCTTGTGTTCCGGCTATTTGACCTGCAGGTGTTGGCGCACGACAGTTTGGCCAAACGCGCCCGGCAGCAGCAGGAAAAGCTTGAACCGGTGGAGGCGCAGCGCGGATCGATCTTCGACCGCAACGGCAATCTGCTGGCGATTAGTTCTCCTTCGCATCAAGTGGTGGTCAATCCGCGGCGTATTCCGGATAAAACGACGGCTGCCGAACTGCTGGCCGGAGTATTGGCGCTCGATGCGAAGCGGCTCGAAGCGTCGCTTGACATCGCGGCGAACACGAAGCGGCACAGCGGTTATCTGGTGGTTGATCCGCATATCTCCGAAGAGCAGGCGGCAACGCTTCGCGCGATGAATCTTGACTGGCTCGAGATTCGCGACGGCAGCGTGCGTTCTTATCCAAATAACGATGTGGCGGCGCACGTTATCGGAAATCTGAACGGTGAGGGTCAGGGCGTAGCAGGCGTCGAGCTCAAATTGAATAAGGATCTGGCAGGCACGCCGGGAACGCTGCGGATCGAGCGGGACGGCAAGGAAAATTCGTATGCAGCAGAGGTGGTGAAGACACCGGTTCCGGGCAAAGATGTCGGGCTGACGATCGACCGCGAGCTGCAATATGTTGCGAAACAGGCGCTGCGCGAAGCGGTGGTGAAGAATCATGCGGATCACGGGAGCCTGGTTGCGATAAATCCGAACACGGGCGAGATTCTGGCGCTTGAAAACTACCCGACGTACGATCCGAATGAGCACTTGCTGCCGGGCGAGAAGGCGAAGGGCCGCGAAGACCTGGCGGTTGTGGCGCCCTTCGAGCCGGGATCGGTTTTCAAGATCGTTACGATCTCAGCGGCACTCGAGACGACGCGGCTGACACCGGATACGATCATCAACTGCGGCAATGGTTCGATGAAGATTTTCAGCCGCGTGGTGCATGATCACAAAGCATACGCGGCGCTTTCCGTGCAAGACGTGCTGGCGTTCTCGAGCAACGTCGGTGCGATTCGTATCGGGATGCAGGTAGGCAATAAAAACCTGTATGATTACGTTCGGCGCTTCGGCTTCGGTTCGCGAACCGGTTTAGAGTTGCCGGCGGAGGCTCCGGGTCTCCTGCGACCTTTAAAGCGGTGGCAGCCGACAACAATCGGTTCGATTCCTATGGGACATGAGCTGGCGGTCACTTCGGTGCAGTTAGCGCAGGCGGGCAGCATCATCGCCAACGGCGGTTATCTGGTTCATCCGCGACTGGTTGCCTGGGAACGCTTGCCGGACGGAACGAAACGGATAGCGGAGCGGCCGGAAGCTAAACGAGTATTGAGTCCGGAGACGGTTTTGAAGATGCGCGCTATGATGAGGCGGGTCATCACAGAGCCGGCGGGCACTGGTCACCATCTGCACGTGACCGGATATGCGATCGCCGGTAAGACGGGTACCGCGCAGATCTACGATTTCGCCCACCGGGTCTACACGCACAAGTACAACGCATCGTTCCTGGGATTCGCGCCGCTGCAGAATCCGGCGATTTTGGTTGTGGTAACGGTGAGCGGTACGACCGGACTAGCGGGTTATGGCGGCACGGCGGCGGGTCCTGTTTTCGAGAACGTGATGTCGACTGGTTTGCGACGTCTGGGTGTGGTGCGCGATGTGCCGCAAGATCTCGATGAACTCATGGCCAAAGAGAACCCGGCTAAAGGGAAAGAAAACGGCGCGGAGGCCGATGATGTTGCAATGGCCGAGCTGAATCCCCCGACCGCGGAAGAGATGCAAGAGGCTAGCGGGAACACGAGTGAAGTGATGGCCGATGCGAACGCGCCGAAGGCTCCGAATTTCGTCGGCAAGACAATAAAAGATGTGATGCAGGAGGCGACCGCGAGCGGGATCGAAGTGGATCTGTTCGGGGACGGTATGGCGCGCACACAGACGCCGACCGCGGGAGCGCTGCTCACGCCGGGCGAGCACATTGCGGTGAGGTTCGCGCGTTGAAGCGCACCTAATGCGACTGGCACGCGTGCTTGAAGCCGTCCCGCTGGTTCGAGAGTTGCCGGCGGCGCTGCTCGAGGCGGACGTGCGGGGCTTGACCTATGACAGCCGCAAGATAGAACCCGGGTTTCTCTTTTTCGCGTTTGCAGGTGCGAAAGCGGACGGAGCGCAGTATGCGGCAGCAGCTTGCGAGAAGGGCGCACTTGCGATACTTGGCGACCGGCCCGCTCACGGACCGGCGGGCTGTCCCTTCGTTCAAGTAACGCACGGCCGACAGGCCCTCGCCCTTGCGGCGCGAAACTTATATGACCGTCCGGATGAGCGTATCTATCTGACCGGCGTGACCGGCACGAACGGGAAAACGACGAGCACATCGCTGATTGATTCGATTCTGCGCGCCGCTGGAAAAACAACAGCGCTCATTGGGACTATCGAATACCATCTGGCGGGGCAAGTACTGCCGGCCGTGAACACAACACCCGAGTCACTCGATCTGTTTCGCATGTTCGATGAGCTAGCGAAAGCGGGTGGAACACACGCAACCCTCGAAGCTTCGTCGCATGCGCTCGAGCTGAAACGGATTTACGCGATGCAGTTTCATACTGCGGCGTTTACGAATTTCACGCGGGACCACCTGGATTTCCACGGGACGATGGACGCTTACTTCGCGGCGAAGCAGTTGCTGTTCACGCCGGAAAGCGGGCCACCACCAACTTTCGCGGTCCTGAACTGCGACGACGGGCAGGTGAGGACGCTGCGTACCGCTGCCGAGACCGAGGTCTTCTGGTACGGGATCGAGGGATCGACGCCGGTGTCTCGCGGTTCGAGCGATCGGTATGTGCGCGCCGAGGGTGTCGAATCGAGCTTCAGCGGTTTGCGTTTCGAGATTGTGACAGACGACCGGCGATTTGCGGTGGAATCGGCTTTGGTTGGAAGTATCAATGTGCAGAACATCCTGCTCGCCGTCGCGACTGCGCTGACGTACGGCTTGAGCGAGGAAGAGATTCAGAAAGGGTTAGCGAACTTGCAGAGAGTGCCAGGGCGATTTGAGAGGGTAGAAGAGGGCCAGCCGTTCACGGTGGTTGTCGACTACGCGCATACCGATGATGCGCTGCGAAACGTGATCACGGTGGCGCGAGGCATGCGTCCGAAGCGCATCATTACGCTTTTTGGCTGCGGGGGCGATCGGGATCGCTCGAAACGTCCGCTGATGGGCGCAGCGGCAGCGGAAGGAAGCGACTACGTGATTCTGACTTCCGACAATCCGCGCAGTGAAGATCCACTGGCGATTATGAACGACGCGATGGTTGGGTTGAGCCGCTTCGATACGCCGCACGCTGCTGAGCCGGATCGTGAGCGAGCGATTCGCAAAGCCATTGAAACAGCCGGCCCGGGTGACGTGGTGATTTTGGCCGGAAAGGGACACGAGACTTATCAAATACTGCGCGACGGACCGATTCCATTCGATGACCGTGAAGTGGCAAGACGCGTTCTGCGCTCATTCGGATATGGAAAACCGGTACGCCGAGGTATGCCTTCGCCTGAAGCGCAGATGGGCGCGTAAGACGGCGGATGGAGCTTTCCCTGGCAGAGATCGAAGCGACTGCCCATGCTCTGTTGACGGTGGAAGGTCTGGAGGCGGATCTTGCGGCAGTGCGTTCGAGAGGCATTGCGGGCTGGTCCATCGATTCGCGTTCAATTTCTCGAGGCGATCTGTTTTTTGCGATTGAGGGTGAACGCTTCGATGGGCATGACTTCGTCGAGCGTGCGCGCGAGGCAGGCGCGGCGGCGGCCGTGGTGCGCAAATCTGTACCGACGATATTGCCGCTGCTTCAAGTAGATGACTCGGTGAGAGCGCTAGGACTGATCGCGCGACGGGCGCGCCGGAAATGGAACAGGCCTATGGTGGCGGTCACCGGAAGCGCAGGCAAGACAAGTGCCAAGGAGATTATCGCGGCGATGCTCGCCGTCAAGTTCGCCGTCGGAAAAACAGCGGGCAATTTCAACAATCACCTCGGGTTGCCCTTGACCCTGCTGCGTATGCAGGCCGGCGCCGAAGTCGCGGTAGTCGAAATGGGAATGAATCATGCGGGTGAGATTCGTGAGCTTGCGGCGATTGCGGAACCGCAGATTGGGGTTGTAACGAATGTCGGGTATGCGCACATTGAGGCATTCTCATCTATTGAAGGCATTGCCGCGGCGAAACGCGAGCTGATCGAAAGGCTGCCGGCGGATGGTGTGGCGGTGTTGAATGCAGACGATCCTCTTGTGGCTGCATTCCGTGATTTCCATCGCGGGCGGGTTGTGACATTCGGGATCGAGAGCCGGGCGGATCTGCAGCCCGAGAATCTGGAATTCGATGCCGAGGGCTCAGGTTTCACTTTGCACGGGGTGCGTTTCCGCACAGCGCTGAAGGGCCGGCATTCGATTTTGAACATCCTGGCCGGCATAGCGGTAGCGGGTGTTTTCAGTATCGAGCCTCCAGATCTTGTGGAGGTCGTTTCGCGGCTGGAACCGGGAACTATGCGGGGCGAGCGGCGGAACTCGCGCGGCATCACAATTCTGGACGACTCGTACAATTCAAATCCTGAGGCTGTGCGCGCCATGCTTGATGTGCTGCGGCGTGAACCGGCGAGGCGCCGGATCGCCGTGCTGGGAGAGATGCTTGAGCTCGGGCCATGGTCGGAAAAATTACATCGGCAGGTCGGCCGCTATGCTGCCGAGAGTGGGGTGGAGGTGCTGGTCGCGATCGGAAGCGCTGCGCGTTTCGTTGCCGATGAGGCACTTGCAGCCGGGATGCCTGCAGGCGTCATATCATTTTTCGACAACTCGGAGGCCGCAGGCTCTTTTTTGCGTGACTTCGTACAGCCAGGCGATGCAATCCTCTTCAAAGGATCGCGCGGGATACATGTCGAAAAGGCACTTGCCAGGATGGAGAAGTAGAGAATGCTTTACTGGCTTCTTTTCCAGGTTCTTCATCGATATGTTCCGGCGTTTCGCGTTTTCGGATACATCACAACACGTGTGGCGCTGGCCAATCTGACTGCGCTGGCCTTGGCGTTGGCCTTGGGTCCCTGGCTGATTCGCAAGTTGCGGCGATGGAGTTTCGGCCAGCATATCCGTGAGGAAGGGCCGCAATCGCACCAGAAGAAAGCCGGCACTCCGACCATGGGCGGCTTGCTGATAGTGGCTGCGATTGTTGTGCCGACCCTGCTGTGGGCGGATCTTGAACAATCGTTACGTGTGGATCGCGCTGCTTGGGCTGGTGGGATTCGGCGCGATCGGCTTCATCGACGATTACGCCAAGCTCGCGAAGAAACGAAATCTCGGGCTGACCGCGAAGCAGAAGATTTGGGCCCAAGTGCTCGTGCGCCATGCTGATCGGCTTTTTTCTTCTGCTGCTGCACGCGCACCAGGCGTACTCGACGGCCATCAACGTTCCTTTTTTCAAGCAGTTCAAACCGGATCTGCTTGATTGAACCGCTGACGCGGAAGTTTCTGGACTTATCCGCTCGCATTTGCTCTGTTCTACGCGTTCATCGTGCTCGTGATGGTGGGTTCTTCGAACGCGGTGAACTTGACGGACGGCCTGGACGGCCTGGCGATCGGGTTGATGATCATTGCGTCGGGCGCGATGACGGCTTTGACGTATGTTTCGAGCCACGCTGCGTTTTCGAATTATCTGGATCTGGCGCATTTGCCGAATTCCCAGGAGCTGACGATTTTTTGCGCGTCGATGGTCGGGGCGAGTCTTGGGTTTCTTTGGTATAACTGCCACCCGGCCGAGGTTTTCATGGGCGACGTCGGATCGCTGGCGTTGGGCGGAGGCTTGGGGATCGTGGCGGTGCTGATCAAGCAGGAAGTGCTGCTGGTTTTCATCGGCGGCGTGTATGTGATTGAGGCGCTCTCGGTGATTTTGCAGGTGGGCAGTTATAAGCTGCGCAACGGCAAACGCATTTTCAAGATGGCGCCGATTCATCACCATTTTGAGGCGCTGGGCTGGCCGGAGTCGAAGGTGATCGTGCGGTTCTGGATTGCGGGACTGGTGATGGCGCTGTTCGCGCTCACGACGTTGAAGTTGAGGTAGAAGGAAGACGGGAGTTGGAATTGGCGAGGCAGAAGCGTTCTGGTGGTCGGCGCAAAACGCTCCGGGCTGGGCAGCGGTCGAATTGCTGCGGGACCGGCAGCGCAGGTGCGTGCCATGGATGCATCACGCCGCTTTCATCCGCAGAAGCGGAAGCTCGTTTCGAGGCGTTGGGCGTTCCTGTGGTTCAACAATGGCCGAGAATAGTCGCAGACGGATAGCCGGCAACCGGATCTGATTGTTCTCTCGCCGCAGTGCCGCTCGATCTGCCGATGTTCGCGGAGCGCCAGAGAACGCGGCGTACCCGTGATCGGCGAAGTGGAACTGGCTTCCTATTTCCTGCGCGGGCCGGTGATCGGTATAACGGGCTCGAACGGAAAAACGACGACCACCGCGCTGACGGGACATATCCTGCGCGATGCGGATATCGCATGCCAGGTGGGCGGGAATATCGGAACGGCCGTCACGTCGCTTGTAAACACGTCGCGGGAGGAGCAATGGAACGTGCTCGAGCTTTCGTGCTTTTCAACTCGAACGATCGAGCGGTTTCGCAGCACATGTGCGCATGCCTGAACGTGACGCCGGATCATCTGGACCGCCACCATACCTTAGACAACTATGCGCGCGCAAAAAGACGTCTCTTTGAAACTCAGATCGCAGGCGATTTCACGGTGTTGAACTATGATGATCCGGTCTGCCGCGACATAGCCGGGCGACCCAAGCCGAGATGTACTGGTTCAGTTCTTCGCAACCTGTGCCGCAGGGCATGTCTCTCGAGGACGAGAACTGGTCTACTGTGGCGAGCCGTTTCTGACCGGAGTGGAATTCGGCTGCGTGGGATGCACAACGTGGAGAACGTGCTGGCGGCGGCCTTGTTGGCCCATCTGGCGGGCGCAGAACTGGATGAGATCGGGCCGGCTGTCGAGACGTTTCCGGGGTGGAGCACCGCATGGAATTCGTTCGCGAACTGGACGGAGTGGGCTACTACAACGACTCGAAAGCAACCAATGTCGATGCGACCTTGAAGGCGGTGGCGGCCTTTCCAGGGAACTTGTGGGTCATCCTCGGCGGAAAGGATAAGGGCAGCGACTACGCCCGCTGCGTGGACCGCTTGCGTGAGCGCGCGAAAGCGTGCGCTGCTGATCGGTGCGGAAGCGCCCTACATGCCGCCGCACTGATCGGAAAGCCTTGAGCGGGGCCGTTACCGGTCACCAATTGCGGAACGATGGCGCGCGCTGTTCGGTTATGCGCAGAGAGCACGCGGATGCAGGCGACGTGCTGCTGCTGGCACCGGCTTGCGCGAGTTTCGATCAATTCAAGGACTACGAGGATCGCGGCCGCACTTTCAAACAATTAGTGAAAGAATTGTTCTAAGCAGAAATGGCACAACGTCTTAAAACAGATTGGATTTTTTTCCTGACCGTGCTCGCCCTGGTGTGCTTTGGCCTGGTGATGGTGTATAGCGCTTCGTCTTTCATGGCCGAGCTGAGGTACCACGTTTCGAGCACCCACTTCTTTTTGCGGCAGCTCGGCTGGGCGGCTGTTTCCTTCTGTCTGCTGCTCTATTGCATGCGGCGGGATTACCGGCGATGGAATAAGCCGAAGTCGCGTTTGCCGGCCTGGGAAGTGTGATGCTGCTGCTGGTGGCGGTCTATTTCACAGATGGCGGAAGCCATCGCTGGCTGAAGGCGGGGCCGTTCTCGCTGCAGCCTTCGGAACTGGCGAAACCGGCGCTGGCATTATTTCTTGGCTTTCTTTCTCTGCCGCCGCGCTGGGAGCGGTGAACGAGAAACACACCCTGCGGCCGATTGCGGTCGCGGTTTCGGTGATCGCGCTGGCGGTGGCGATTGCGGATTTCGGAACCGCCGTGGTGCTGGTCGCGATGACTGTGGCGGTATTGTTCGTGGCGGGGATAGAGTAGCGTTACCTGATTCTTTGCGGGGTTCTCGGGTTGCTGCTCGGCGCGGGTTTCATTGTGATGAAGCCTTACCGGCTGACGCGCGCGATCGATTTCGTGGACAAAGATCACAAGCTGCTGGCGCAGGTCGATCCGAAGGGGCGGATTCTGCGGTACGCGCACCAGACGGCCTCTACCAGCGATCCCGGTTACCAGCAACTGCAGTCGAAGATCGCGGTTGGTTCCGGCGGGCTGCTTGGCGTGGGATTGATGCAGAGCAAGCAGAAGCTACTTTATCTTCCGGAGGCGCACACCGATTTTATCTACGGGGTGGTCGGCGAGGAAACGGGCTTCTTCGGAGGCGCGGTGCTGCATGTCGGCTTCGTGGTCGTGCTGTGGCGCGGCATACGGACCTATGTGCGGGCTAACGATAATTTCGGGCGCTATCTGGCGTTGAGTGTGACGGTGTGCGTGGTGGTGCAGGCGCTGATCAATATCAGCGTCGTGCTTGGACTTGCGCCGAACAAGGGCATACCGCTGCCGTTCATCAGCTA
The DNA here is from genome assembly GCA_963737005.1 of Terriglobia bacterium. GTDB lineage: Bacteria > Acidobacteriota > Terriglobia > Bryobacterales > Bryobacteraceae > Bog-105. The sequence continues at coordinate 283,611 of CAVTRD010000004.1, forward strand.
CGGCGGAAGTTCACTGTTGAGCACGCTGCTGATGATGGGAATGCTGTTGAGCGTGAGCGAGCATGCCGGCTGATGCCGCATTCGTTTTTGCTAACGGGCGGCGGAACGGGTGGACATGTTTTCCCGGCGCTGGCGGTGGGACGGTTTTGCGCGAGCGCGGGAACAGATTTTTTCGTCGGCACGCCGGCAGGGATGGAAGCGCGACTGGTGCCCGAAGCCGGGTTCGACATGGACTTCATTCGGAGCGGCGGCTTGAATCGGGTCGGCGTTCCGGCAGAAAGTTGAAACGGCGCTCGCAATTGCCGGGAGTGTCATGGCGGCGCTGCGGCTGATTCGCCGCGTTTCGGCCGCAGGCCGTTTTCAGCATGGGCGGATATGTGGCCGGTCCGGTGATGCTGGCGGCGCTGCTCGGACAGCATTCCGTTGGTGGTGATGGAGCCGAATGCGGTGCCGGGGTTTGCGAACCGGCAGGTAGCGCGGCGAGTGTCACAAGGCGCTGCTGGCGTTTCCCGAGGCGCGCGCCTGGTTTCCGCCGCCGGCGAGGGGAGACAACGGGAGTGCCGGTGCGTGCGGAATTTTTCGCGGTCCCGGCGAAACAGGGGGCGGTTCACGGTGTTGATCACGGGCGGGCAGCCGAGGAGCCCGTACGCTGAATCGAGCGGCGCGCGAGAGCTGGCCGATGTTCCGAGACAGGAGTGGCCGGTGCGGATCATTCATCAGACCGGAGCGGCGGAACACGAAGCGACTGACGCGCGAGTTTTCGACAGCGGGGCTAGATGGGAGAGTGACGCCGTTTATCGCGAACATGGCGGAGGCGTTTGCTGAAGCGGATCTGGTCATCGGGCGGGCTGGGGCCGGTGCGAGTGAGCGAGATTGCCGCGGCGGGCATGGCCTCGGTGCTGGTTCCGTTTCCGTTTGCGGCGGACGATCATCAGCGCAAGAATGCGGAAGCGCTGGCGAATGCCGGCGCGGCGCGTATGGTGCTGGATCGCGAGATGACGGGCGCGCGGTTGTTCGCGGAAGTGGAGGAGCTGCGGGAGTGACCCGAGGAGCTGCAAGAGATGCGCAGCGGGTGCGACAGTTTGCGCAGGCCCGGCGCAGCGGAACGGGCGGCGGACGTACTGGAAGAAACCGCAGAGCAAGGACGAGAAAAATACCCATTCGCATTGACACGTGCGCTGCCAAAGCCGGAACAATACGGGTGGAAGAATGTTTTTTAAGCCCCAACACGTGCACTTCGTTGGAATCGGGGGCATCGGGATGAGCGGCATCGCGGAGGTGCTGCTGACCCTGGGATACGAGGTTTCCGGTTCCGATATCCGGCAGAGCGCAACCACGGACCGGCTGGCGCGACTCGGCGCAAAAATCGACGATCGGTCACCGAGCGGAGAATGTCGGGGGCGCGAAGGCGGTAGTGGTGACCTCCGCTCTGGATGCTGGCAAATCCGGAAGTGGCGGAAGCGCGGAAGTTGCAGATTCCGGTTATTCCGCGCGGCGAACTGCTGGCGGAGCTGATGCGGCTGAAGTTCGGGATTGCGATTGCCGGCAGCCACGGAAAAACGACCACAACCTCCATGGTGGCTCCAGTGTCTGAACGCCGCCGAACATGGACCCGACGGTGGTGGTGGGCGGCAAAGTGGCGGCGATGCAGGGCTCGAATGCGCGGGTGGGCAAGAGCGCATTCTGGTGGTGGAATCCGACGAGAGCGACGGATCGTTCCTGAAGCTGGCGCCGATTCTGGCGGTGGTGACGAATATCGACCGCGAGCATCTGGACCACTACGCATCGCTCGAGGAGATCGAAGCGGCATTCACCGAATTCGTCAACAAGGTTCCGTTTTACGGCGCGGCGGTGCTCTGCATGGAGGACGAGAACGTTCAGCAGATCTTCCCGGCGGTTGCCGGCGCACCATTACATACGGCCGCTCGGCGCAGGTGGATCTCGAGATCGAGGAAATCGAAGCTGGCAGGCGGAGGGCAGCGAGTTTTCCATTCGGCGGCGCGGCGGACGATCTTGGCGTCTTCCGTTTGAATGTGCCGGGCGTGCACAACGTCTTGAATGCGACGGCGGCGCTGGCGGTGGCGCTCGAACTGGACGTCCCGATCGAGAAGATCGCGCGAAGGGCTGGCCGCGTTCAGCGGCGTCGACCGGCGTTTTTCCGTGCGAGGCAAGGAGCGCGGCGTGACGGTGGTGGACGATTACGGCCATCATCCGACCGAAGTCAAGGCGACGCTGGCGGCAGCCAAGCTGGGACCTTACCGCGCGATGCATGTTCTGTTCCAGCCGCACCGTTATTCCCGCACGAAGCATTTGATGGATGAGTTCGGCACGGCTTTTCATCAGGCTGACGATGTGTACCTGCTCGACATCTACGCCGCTTCCGAAGCAGCCGCTCGAAGGCGTGGATTCGCAAGCGGCTGGCCGAAGATCCGCGCGTATGGCCATCGCTCGGCGCACTACGCGGCGAACATGGAGGCAGGCGTAGTGGCGGCGATCGCTGGCGCGGCCGAAGCCGGGGGACCTGATGATCACGCTCGGAGCAGGGACTGTTTCACAGGCCGCCGAGACCGATTCTCGAGAAGCTGCGGGAGAGCCGCCTAAGAATGCCGCGCCATGAAGCGAGTTCCACGGGCCGAAAGAGCGCATCCGATGGATGCGTTTTGCCGTTCTGGCTGGCGGCGGGCGTGCTGCTGATGGTGAGCACTTTGTTCGCCTGGCACCGCGACGGAAGAGTTTCTGATCAAGGACGACCGCTTCCGGGTTGCCGAAGCGGAGGATTTCCGAGGGCGTAGTCCCAATCTTGCTTGTGGAGGGAGTCCATTATGCGTCGACTTCCCAGATCCGTCACGTCTTCGCGGAGGACTTCGGCCGGAGCCTATACCTGGTCCCGATACAGAAGCGCCGGCATCAGCTTCTGGCGATTGACTGGGTGGAGGACGCGACGATTTCGAAGGTCTGGCCGAACACGTTGAGGGTGCAGGTACGGAAGCGCGTGCCGGTGGCGTTCGTGCGGCTTGCGCCGAACCGCAAGGACGGCATGTCGCGGTTGGCGTTGGTCGATCGGGACGGCTACATTCTGCGGCCGCGCGTAGCTGCCACAGTTCACGCTGCCGGTCATGACGGGCGTTCGAGAAGACGGAGCCGCTTGAGAACCGGCGGGCGCGCGTGCGTCGCGTGCTGGGGATGCTGAAAGAGATCGGGCCGTTAGCCGGGCAGATTTCGGAGATCAACGTGGCGGACCCGAACAATCTGGTGGTGGCCGAGCATGTGGAACGGTGCGGTTTCAATCTTGATGCTCGGCGATGACAATTACGCCGAGCGCCTGCAGAACTTCCTGAGCAATTATGCGGAGATCAAAGAGAAGCGGCCGGACGCGAAGACGCTCGACCTGCGGGTGGATGGCGTGATTACGGCGGTAGGAGGCGATCACGTGGCGAAGTAAGACGAAGCTCGGCCGTAGGGCTGGATCTCGGCAGCACGAGCACGCGCGTAGTCGATTTGCGCGCTGGAGGAGCAGAGCATGCGGTTTCTGGGCTACGGCGAAGCGCCGGTGCAGGCTTGGACGAAGGGGCGGCTGGCCGACCCGGAGCGCTGGCGCAGAGTATTCGGTTTGCGCTGCATGAGGCGGAGACGCGCGCTCAGGCGTCGCCCGAATCGGCGGTGATCGGGGTGGGCGGCTGCGTGACGGGCGTGAACAGCCGGGGGCTCTATGAGTTTGGCAGAAGGCGCGATATCGAGCCCGACGATTTGCGTTATGCGGTGGAACTCGCCGCGCGCGTGCGGCTCGAAGAAGACCGGCAGATTCTGCAGATCTGTCCGCAGGATTTTACGCTCGACGGGCGCGCCGGTTATCGCAATCCGAAAGGGCATTCTGTGCGCGCGGCTGGAAGCGAACGTGCATGTGGTCACGGCCTCGCGTGCAGGAACACCAGGGACTGATTTCGGCGGTCCACAAAGCGCATCTGGCGGTGGAGGAATCGATTTTTGAGGGGGTGGCGGCAGCGTATGCGGCTGTTTTGCCGGAGGATCGCGCGCGCGGCGTAGTGCTGATCGATGTCGGCGCGCAATCGACACATCTGGCCGTCTACGACGGAGATGCGCTGCTGCTGGCGACCTCGCTTCCGATCGGGGCGACCACTTCACGCGCGACGTTTCCTGGCTGCTGAAAGTGAATTACGAAGATGCCGAGAGTTTGAAGCGGGAATACGGCTGCGCGGTGACGGGGACGGAATCCGATCACAGCCTGATCGAGATTCCGACCGCGGAAGGCCGTGGGATGCGCGAGGCTCCCCGCCGGCAGTTGAACGAGATTCTGGAGGCGCGCGCGGAGGATATTTTCGAGCGCGTTTACGCCGAGATTCTGCGGGTCGGCATGGAGCAGTCGCTGCTTGAAGGCGCGGTGCTGACGGGCGGCGGATACGCTGCTGCCGGGGATGTGCGACATGGCCGAGCGAGTTTTGAATTGCCAGGCGCGAAATGGGCTGGCGACTGGAATCGAAGACTGGCCGCGCGAGCTGGATAGCCGGTGTGGACCGACGGCGGCCGGTCTGGCGATGTATGCCGGGCGGCTCAAGATGAAGCGGGACTGGAAGCGGCGCATCCAGCCGGCTTGGCGGGTTTGGCTCGTTAAGTAGAAGCCGGGTAGGGAAAGGGACGTGAAACGGATGGCGGAAGATTTGAAATTTTTGATTGAAGACGAAGTACAATTGGGGACGCGCATCAAGGTGGTGGGCGTAGGCGGCGGCGGCTCGAACGCGGTCGCGCGCATGCTGCACGAAGGATTGGGCGGGATCGAGTTTTACGTTCTGAACACCGACAAGCAGGCGCTTGCGGCTTCGCCGGTGGCGAACAAGATGCGCGCTCGGCAAGAAGCTGACCAGCGGCTTAGGGGCGGGCGCGGATCCGTCGGTGGGACGGCAGGCGGCGCTCGAAGATACCGAGCAGATCATCGACATTCTGGAAGGCGCCGACATGGTGTTCGTCACCGCGGGGCTCGGCGGCGGCACCGGAACCGGCGCTGCGCCCGTGGTGGCCTCGCTGGCCAAGGAGCTGAACGCGCTGACGGTTGCGGTGGTTACCAAGCCGTTTGCTGTTTGAAGGGCCGCGCCGCATGAAGCAGGCCGAACGCGGCCTGGCGGAACTGGCCGGCAGCTGCGACACCGTGATCAGCATTCCGAATGAGAAGCTGCTGGGGCTTGCGCCGAAGGGCACGAGCTTTGTGGAGTCGTTTCGGATGGCGGACGATGTGCTGCGGCAGGCGGTGCAGGGCATCGCCGATATCATCACCACGCCTGGTTTGATCAATCGCGATTTCTCGGATATCCGCACGAACATGCTCGGTATGGGTTACGCCATGATGGGCACGGCGGTGGCGTCGGGCGAAAATGCGCCGGTCGAAGCGGCGCAGCGAGCGATCAACAGTCCGCTGATGGAAGAGGGCGGCGTTCTCGGGGCGCGCGGCGTGCTGATCAACATCACTGCATCGAGCCAGCTCGGCATTCACGACGTGAACGAAGCCTGCAACCTGATCCGCAAAGCCACGCAGAACGACGACGTTCAGATCAACTTCGGTATCGTGCTCGACGAGAGGATGGAGGACAGGGTGAAGATCACGGTAATCGCAACCGGCTTTCAGCGCGACACGCTGCCGGAGATCGACCGCCGCAATCCGCATTTCCCATTCACTCCGGCGAATTCGCCGGATGTGGCTCCGCCGGCACGTTCCATGCGCCGCTACGGTCCAACACGAGCCGGAGCCTGTGATCGCGTGCTGAGGAGGCGGTGCCGGAACCGGAGGTGGAAGAGGCGCAGCCGCGACGATTACGAGATGCCGGCGTTTCTGCGCAAGCAGCGGCGAATGGTGCAGTAATCGGCTGCGCTGCTCTACGATCGCTAATTCGCCGATAAGCTGAAGGACACCTGACGCCGGTGCGGGCGCGAGCGATGCTCGAAAACGTACAGGCCTTGCCAGGTGCCGAGCGCGAGCCGGCCCGGCAATCACTGGGATGGAGAGGCTCGTGTTGGTCAGAGTGGATCGGATGTGCGAGGTCATGTCGTCGGGACCTTCGGCTGTGTGCCGGAAGCCTTTCGTGTCTTCCGGCACAAGCCGCTCGAAGAAGTCGCGCAGGTCGAGCATGACATCGGGATCCGCATTCTTCCTGCATGACGAGCGAACACGAGGTGTGCTGAATGAAGACGGTTAGGAGACCGTCGGCGATGCTCTGTTTCGCGGAGCCAGTCTTCCACATTGCGCGTGAACGGGTAAAGACCTTTGCCACGGGTTGAAACAGTGAGTGTGGAATGGCGAATCACGTTCTCAGTTTGGCTTACCGGCCGTTAGCCACACGTTAGAATTCTCTTGGCGTTATTGATGAAAATACAAAAGGCTGTAATTACAGCGGCGGCGCGCCGCCAGCGCACCCTTCCACTGCAGACACTGATCGACCGGGACGGGCGGGAAAAGAGCGTCCTGCGCATCATTCTCGAGGAGGTGCGGCGCTCGCAAGTGGACGAGATTGCGGTGGTGATACAGCCTGGTGATGAAGAGGTGTTTGCGCGGGCGGCCGGAGACCGCAGTGTCCAATTCATCGAACAAGGCGAGCCGCCCGGATATGCGCGTGCCTTGTACTGCGCGCGAGAGTTCACCGGTGACGATGCTTTCCTGCACCTGGTGGGGGATCATCTGTACGCAGGCATGAACGGAACGAGCAGCACGCTGACGGCTGGTCGAAGTTGCGGAAGCGGAGGGTTGCTCTGTATCAGCAGTGCAGGCGACGAGAGAGACTTTGCTTTCGCAGTACGGCGCGATCGGCGGCCAGCGAATACAAGGCAAGCACGATCTTTATCGCATACAGAAAGTTATCGAGAAGCCGACACCGACGGAAGCCGAGCAGGAGCTGGCGATTTCGGGTTTGCGCGCGGGGCACTATCTTTGCTTTTTCGGAATGCACGTCTTTACGCCGGGATTGATGGAGATACTGGCGCGAAACTTTGCCGAATCGACGAGCGAGATACTGCTTTCCGATGCACTGGCTGAACTCGCGGCGCGCGAGCAGTATTTCGCGCTAGAGCAGGCTAGCCGCCGCTACGATGTGGGTGTGAAGTACGGTTTGTTTCGAGCGCAGCTGGCTTTGGCGCTCGACGGCCAGGACAGGAATGCTGTGCTTGCGCAGTTGCTCGAACTGGTTGCGCTGCACACGACGGAAACGCGCGAGATCGGGCAGGGCGCTTGAGCGAGTTTGTCGAGATTATCACTTCCCGCAGATGAGGAAGTTCGGAACCGCTCGGTTGAAGAAATTTCCCGTCACGCTCCAACGGAGACGCTGCTCGAGGAATGTGCTGCCCTCGATCGTTTCCAACGAACCAGCGCCAACCTTTACGAGCGAGTGCGCGCTCTGTTTTTTCTATACGCGATTCACCGATTTCATCTGCAGTACCGGCCGGAGATTCAGGCCCGCGGCTTAATACCTTTCGAAGCAGCGTCGCACCTTTTGAAGCGGCGCTTTGAAGAAGCTGCCGAAGCACTCGGGCGCGCTCAAAAGGCAGGATGGGATGAACGCCGCGCTGGCGAGTGCTTATGCAGCTGTCTATAAGGGACTCGCGTTCAAGACACTGGCTGATCAAGTCCGCCGCAGCGTGCGATCGGTGAAAGGAAATCACTGGATGTCGCGCATCGGGCATCCCGACGATTATCCATTGACGGTGCGCTCGGAGTTGCTCGCGCACGCATCGGAAAATGAGCCGTATCCGCTTCTCAAAGAGTCGACGCCGGTGCGCATGGATCTGACACACAGCGGATGGAGCGACATCTTCTTCCTCGGGATGGATTATCCGGAGGGCGCGCGAGTGCTCAACGTTTCGATCGATCTTGCGGTGTGCGACGGCAATGCCGATGAACCGAAGCCTCCGATTGAGGCGTACTTTCGTGTGATCGATGAACCGGTTCTACGGCTGACAAGCATCGATCTTGGCGCTACAACCGACATCACGACCTTCGATGAAGTTTTCGACTTCGGCAGAGACTATCTGGGGCTATTGAAGGCGGCTGTGATTGCGTCCGGCATTGTGCCCCCGGCTATGGAAGGCGCGGTGCAGCCGCTCAGCGCGTTGCTTACCCGATTGGCAGGCGATGGGCGCGGGATCGAGCTGGTCGCGCTGGTGCGCAATATCCCGAAAGGCTCACGGCTGGCTGTTTCGACGAACCTGCTTGCTGGTTTGATTGCGGTGTGCATGCGGGCGACGAAGCAGACGCACGCATTGACTGGGCCGCTTGCTGAATCAGACCGGCGTTTGGTGGCCGCACGAGCTATTCTCGGCGAGTGGCTGGGCGGATCGGGCGGCGGGTGGCAGGATTCGGGTGGAGTCTGGCCGGGGATCAAGTTGATCGAAGGATCTGAAGCGCACGAAGGCGATCCCGAGTTCGGGGTCAGCCGCGGGCGTTTGTTGCCCGCGCATCGCGTTTTGCCGATGGAGGAAATTTCATCACAAGCAAGGGAGCGACTACAGCAGAGTCTCGTGCTGGTGCATGGTGGGATGGCCCAGGATGTCGGCCCGGTGCTCGAGATGGTGACGGAGAAGTATCTGCTGCGCTCTTCGAAGGAGTGGTCGGCGCGCCAGGAAGCAATCGGAATTCTCGACGAGATTTTGGCGGACCTGCGGAAAGGCGAGGTGGAGGCGATCGGCCAAGCTACCGAGCGTAACTTCAACGGGCCAATTCAGAGCATCATTCCGTGGGCCAGCAATATGTATACCGAGAGCCTCATCGCGCAGACCCGTTCTGCTTTCGGTGAGGATTTCTGGGGGTTCTGGATGCTGGGCGGGATGGCGGGCGGCGGCATGGGGTTCCTATTTGATCCTGTGCGCAAAAGGGAAGCGCAAGAGCAAATGCGGAGCATTATGCGCGCAACCAAGCAGCGTCTCGAGGACTCGGTGCCGTTTGCGATGGATCCCGTTGTGTATGACTTTGCGATCAATGAGTGCGGTACATCGGCGGAGCTGCTTACGGATCGATCGAATCTGTTGCCCGATGGTTATTACGCGCTGACGGTGCCGGTTCTGCTGCGGGCAGATCCACGCCTGATCTCGCCTGGGAAGCGCCGCGAATTGGACAGGCTGGCCGAAGCTTCGCGTGCGACGCCAGCCTACGCCGGCATTGTGCAGAGCTTGTTTGATCGCCTGCTACCGTCCTCGGGTTCGGATGGTCAGCCACAGGCCAAGAGTCTATCCGCGCTGCTCAAAGAACACGGGTTCGATCCAATCGAGCATGAAGCGATCCGGACCGACCTGCAGAACGGAAGGATTGGTCTGGCGCAGAACAGACTTCCGGTGACAGTAGCCATCGAAGACGCGCGCGCGGCCGACATTTTCGATGCGCGTGAACATATAGACGACGGTCTGCGAGCACTAGGTTTGGAAGCGCTCGAACGCGGAGAGGTAGCGGTCGTGTCACTGGCGGGAGGTGCCGGCAGCCGCTGGACACGGGGTGCGGGTGTGGTGAAGGCCCTCAATCCGTTTTGCAAAATTGCGGGGAAATACCGTAGTTTCGTCGAGACGCATCTGGCGAAGAGCCGGCGTTCGAGCCGAATGTGCGGCACGTCCATCCCGCATGTGTTCACGACCAGTTATCTGACAAACGACGCCATAGCGGCTCATTTGGAGGCGAGCCAAAACTTCGGTTATGGGGGAACGGTGCTGCTTTCGCCGGGCCGAAGCATCGGGCTGCGTCTCATTCCTATGACACGCGACTTACGCTTTGCCTGGGAAGAGACAGCGCAACAAACGCTCGATGAGCAGAAAGAAAAAATGCGCGATAGCGTGCGGGCCGCGCTGATGCAGTGGGCGCAAGCGGCTGGGGAGGGAACGGATTATACAGACAATCTGCCTTTGCAGTGCATTCATCCGACCGGGCACTGGTATGAGATGCCGAACATGCTGCGGAACGGTGTGCTCCTCAAACTGCTCGCGTCGCGTCCGCAACTCAAGTACCTGATGCTTCACAACATCGATACGACGGGCGTGAACGTTGATCCTGGTTTGCTCGGTTCTCATATCGAGCGTGGGGCGGCTCTTACGGTTGAAGTGATCGCGCGGCAGATGGAAGACCAGGGTGGTGGACTGGCGCGGGTTGATGGACGTTTGCGGCTGGTCGAAGGGCTAGCGCTGCCTTCCGAGCGAGTCGAGTGGTCGCTTTCGTACTACAACAGCAACACGTTCTGGATCGATATCGATCAGCTGCTGGCTGTTTTCTCGCTGGACCGGGATGCGCTGCACGACACGGATCGGGTGACGAGCGCGATCCGGCGCATTGCCTCGCGGATGCCCAGCTACGTCACGCTCAAAGATGTCAAGCGACGTTGGGGCAAGGGACAGGAAGATGTTTTTCCCGTCGCGCAATTCGAAAAGTTATTTGTCGACATGACAGCGCTCAGTGAGCTCGCCACAGGGTATGTGCTCGTGTCGCGGCGACGCGGGCAGCAATTGAAGGAGCCGGCGCAACTGGACGGCTGGCTGCGAGATGGTTCGGCCGAATATGTGTCCGCGCTGGCGGATTGGACGTGAGCGTTATTTTTCCGTGATCGGGAGGATCTTGCGGAGCGGCGGATTCTCCACGATTTGGTTGATGCCACTCGGCCACTTGATTTCGAGCTTCCGAATCGACTTCTCCTGCCCGACGCCGAAGTACAGCCGCCTGTCTTGCGCCGATTGATAGCTGGCCGTCGCGGTCACCATGCCATATTGCACTTTTCCTGAGCCGGCCGTGAGCCTTACATGCGCTCCGATACCATCCCGATTGCTGCGGACACCACGCAGATCGAGCCCGATCCAACCATTCTTACTGCCGCCTTCATTTTTCAACACGTAGAGCGGCCCACCGCAGGTCGCCACGACCACATCGATGTCACCATCATTGTCGATATCTCCGAAAGCCGCGCCGCGACTCGCCCATTTCGATTCAAAGACGCTGCCAGATTGGGCGGAGACGTTCACAAACTTGTGGTCCACCTGCTTAAGTAACAGCAAGCGCTCCATATACTCGACGTGCGGCTGCGTCCTCTCGACATTGTCCATAACATGGCTATTGGCGAAAAAAAGATCTTTTGTGCCATCGTTGTCGAAGTCGAGAATGCGCGCGCCCCAGCCGCCGTAGAGCCGAGTGATCTCACCGAGCCGGCTAACGTTTGTGTCGTAATTGAACATGTCGTTGCCGGCATTGTGAAAGTAGGCATAGGTTTCGTTTGAGAGCGCGGTCGTCACAACGTCCGGCTTGCCATCGTCATCGACATCGGCAGCATCGGTGCCCATGCCTGCGAACGTTTTGCCGTCATCGGTGAAAGCGACTCCGGCGGCTACTCCATTTTCAGTAAAGGTGCCATCGCCGTTGTTGAGAAAGAGGAATTGCGGAAAGGAATCATTGGCGACGCTGATATCCAGACGGCCATCGTTGTTGAAGTCGGCGAAAGCAACGCCCAGACTCTTCCCCGGGGAAGCGGCGATGTGGCTCTTTATGCTGGCGTCGGTAAACGTACCGTCCCCGTTGTTGTGGAACAGATAGCTTGAAACGGGTTTGAAGTTATCGGGATGGCAGTAAGCGCGGCCTCCGGGTTCGTGCGAGCCGCAGAAGATGTTTTTCGAAAAGCTCCAATCCAGATAGCGGCAGATGAACAGGTCGAGCTTGCCGTCGTTGTCGTAGTCGAAGAAACCGGCGCTCGACATCCAGCCCTGGGTATGAAGGCCCGACTTCGCCGTTATATCCGTGAAGGTGCCATTGCCGTTATTGCGGTAGAGAATGACGCTGCCGAAGTTTGTGACGAGCAGGTCTTGGAAACCGTCGTTGTCAAAATCGGCGGTGGCAACGCCCATTCCGTAGCCGGTTCCGCGAACGCCCGCCTTCTCGGTGACATCGGTGAACGTTCCGTCGTGGTTGTTGTGATATAGCCTGTTCCAATACTCCGGAGCGGTTTTGTCGGGCGTTTCGTTATCGGATTGGCCGGCGTGCAGGTGTGCACCGTTAACCACGAAAATGTCTGGAAACCCGTCGTTGTCGTAGTCGAATAACGCGACGCCGCCCGTCATGGACTCGACCAGATATTTTTCGGACGTAGGCGAGTTGTTGTTCTTGAAATGGATACCGGTTGCGGGCGTGACATCGCGAAAGGTGACCCCGTTCTCCTCTGAACCTTTGACCCATGTGCTGCCCGTTAGAAGAACGATGGCTGCGGTCCCGGCAGCGATGGCGAATGTCGATACTTTCATCCACTTGCTACAACAACCGCGATGATAGCAACCGGAGAGGCTTAGGTATAAAGTGAAGGACGGTCACGCGCTTGTATGAAAATTTTCGCGGTCGGTTGCATTGTGATTCCGCTGGTAGCAGTCGGAGCAGCGGCTTACGTTTTGACGAGGACGCCTGAAGTTCCGTTCGAGAAACATACGATCGACCTCGGCTCGAGTGAATCGGCCGCACTGGCGGATATCAATGGTGACGGCAAACTCGACATCGTGTCCGGCGAGAGCTGGTATGAAGCACCGCGCTGGACGAAGCACCACTTTCGCGACATTTATTACACCAACAACTACATCGATGATTTAAGTACGGTGCCGCTCGATGTCGATGGTGACGGGCACGTGGACCTGGTGACCGTCGGTTGGTTCAGCAAAAAGATCGCCTGGTGGAAGAATCCGGGCTCGGTGGAAGGGAAGTGGGCCGAGACGACGATCGAGAGTGGCTTTCCGGTCGAGTTCGCCGAGTTGGTCGATCTCGATAACGACGGTAAAGCGAATGAAATTTTGCCGGAGTTCGGCGACTTGAAAGCACCGCTTGCCTGGTATGAACGGGACGGCCATGGCGGCGTGGCGAAACATGTAGCGAGTCCGAAAAGTTATGGGCACGGTATCGGGGCAGGTGATGTGAATGGCGATGGCCGGGCTGACATACTCACTCCCAACGGCTGGCTGGAAGCGCCGCGCGATCCACGCTCGGGCAATTGGGAATTTCACCCGGACTGGAGCTTGGGAATGGTGGGCTTCATGTATACGGCGGACGTGAATGGTGACGGTCGACCTGACATTGTCTCTTCAATGGCGCATGACTATGGAGTTTTCTGGCTGGAACACAAGGCGGACAACACCTGGGAGAAGCACGTCATCGACGACAGTTGGTCGCAACCGCACGCGGTCACGTTGATCGATTTTCGCGGGCACCGCAACATCGGCCTGCTCACGGGTAAGCGCTACATGGCGCACAACGGCAAAGACCCGGGCGCGCGCGAACCGCTGGGCGTGTACTGGTATGAGCGGCTGCTTGACCCCACGACGCACAACGTGGAGTGGGTAAAGCACTTGATCGATTACGGCTCGCGAACGGGCGGTGGTCTGCAGATTCCGGTGGCCGACCTGGACAAAGATGGTGATCTTGATTTCGTGGTGGCCGGCAAGAGCGGGCTTTTCCTTTTCGAGAACAAGACGAAGCCGTGATGCCGGCGAAGCTGTATGACGTGGTGGTGATTGGTTCAGGCGCGGGCGGAGGGACACTTTCGGCCCGGTTGGCCACGCTCGGGGCTGACGTGCTGGTGCTGGAGGGTGGGCCTTCAATCAACACGCTGACCGACTTCAATACGCACGCGCTGCCGTATGAATTTACTTATCGTCATGTGCCGCTGATGCGTCCGGGCAAGCCGGGTTTCGATGGTGAACGCAGCCGCGGGTTGGGCGGCAAAACGCAGCTTTGGAATGCGGTGTCATTGCGTTTCAGCCAGCGCGACTTCAAGGGGCGCGACCATGATGGAGGCGGCGAGAACTGGCCTTTCGACTATGCCGAGATCGCGCCTTATTACGATCGCATCGAACGCGAAGTCGGGGTATGCGGCAATTACGATCACCTGACCGATTTGCCGGACGGCGTCTTTCTGCCTCCCGCGCCCCTGAAGTGCACAGATCTAGCGATCCAGCACGGTGCGGCCAAGCTGGGCGTGAAAGTAATCCACGTGCGCAAAGCGACGCTGACACGAAAGACTGCGACACGCCCGGCCTGCCACTTCTGCGGCAATTGCATGGCGGGCTGCGATGTGGCTGCAAAATATAATTCGCTCAATGTGCACATGCAGCCGGCGCTCAAGACCGGCAAGCTGACGCTGCAGCAGAACAGCATCGTTTACGATTTGCCGGTAAGCGATGAAGCGCGCGTCCGGGAGGTGCGTTATTTTGATCGCGAGACCCGGGCCGAAGGCGTTGCTCGCGGTCGCGCGGTAGTGGTGGCATGCGCCTGTGCGCAGAGTGTTGCGCTGCTTTTGATGTCAAAATCGAGCCGCTTTCCGACGGGATTAGGCAACTCGAGCGGCGAACTCGGGCGTAATTTCATTCCGCACATCACGGCAGGTTTCGAAGCATTTCTGGAAGACTTTATCGGCAAGCCAAGCGTGGATGACCAGGGCTTTCTCGATCACGCCTATATTCCGTCGTTCATGCATGACCGCGAGCGGCCGTATGCGCGCAGCTTCGGGGTGCAGTTTAACTATCAGAATCACCGGACGGCGGGCTGGGCGCGCAGCATGAAAGGCATGGGCAAGTCGTATAAGGAGGCGGTGAAGGCTCGCTATCCCGCGTACCTGGTCTTTACGGGATATCACGAGATGCTGCCCAACCGCGACAGCTACATCGATCTAGATACCGAGACGCTCGATGAGTACGGCTTGCCCCGACCGCGCCGGCAATGGAAGCTCGGCGAGTCCGATTTGCGCCTGCACGCTGACATGAATAAATGGTGCCGCGCGATTCTCGATTCGAGCCGCTGTGAGATACACTCGACGAGTCCCACGCCCGTGACAAATCACGAGGTGGGCGGATGCCGCATGGGAGATGATCCAAAGACATCGGTTGTCGACCGATTCTGCCGGTCGCACGATGTTCTCGAATTTGTATGTGGTGGACGCGAGCGTGTTTCCGAGTTCGTCTGAAAAGAACCCGACGCTGACGATCATGGCGCTGGCTACACGCACGGCCGACCAGATTGCGGACCGCTTGGGAAAACGGGAGATCTGATGTCTTTTTACTCGACCGACAGGCGATCGCTTCTGAAGATTCTGGGCAAGATCGGTGCAACTTGCGCGTATCCATTTGCCAGCGAAGATCTCTACGGCCAAACAGCGCCGGAGGGCGATGCCGGTCAGCAGCATCATCACACTCCGCCCGAGCAGCAGACCCAACCGCAGTTTTTCAACGCGCAGGATTATGCGGCGATCTCGCGGATTGCCGATCTGATTATTCCGCCGACCGATACGCCGGGAGCGATTGGCGCGGGCGTACCAGCTTACATCGATATTATTGTGGCGCGCAACACCGATCAGCAATTGGTGGTTGCCGACGGTCTGCGCTGGTTGGAGGCTGAAGCCATGCGCATGGTGCAAAAGCGATTTGTTGAACTGACCGAGGAGCAGCAGCTTTCCATCCTCGAACCGCTATGCGCGGCCCATGACGCGGACATGAACCACCGCGCTCGCAATGTACAATTCTTTTCGCTGATGAAAAATCTCACTGCCGATGGATATTACACTTCTCGCGCCGGCCTGATGAATGAACTTCGATACCAGGGCGACCGTGTGTTGAGCAGCTATCCCGAGTGTTGAAGCACAACCTCAAAAAATGAAGCATTGTAATTATCCGAAGATTCACAACGCGATGTGGCCCGGTCTGGTGGGCAAAGGGCCGGGTTCGGAGCCGCCGATCGATTTGGACACGATGCTCGATCTCACAGCGGCGGCTTCGGTGGACGGAGTGCACTTTGAGGGTGTCGATCTGTTTCTGTCCGATCCGCACACGAGCATCGATTCGACGAGAGACGATCTCGAGCGGCTGGCGGACAAAGTACGTGCACGGAACTTCGTGGTGGGGTCGGTGGTGGCGCCGGTGTGGGGAGCGAGCGGCGGAGGGTCGGCGATGGGCTCGGCGGAAGATCGCAGCCACTTTCTTCGCCAGCTTGAAAAAGCTTGCCGCGTTGGCGCGATTCTTAGGCAGATCGGAATCCGAACGTATGGCGTGATCCGAATCGATTCCGCGGCAAGCCCGGCTGATTGGATTGCGGGGCCTGCTGAAAACACCGCGCGTATTGCCGAGACCTTTCGTGAAGCGTGCTCGATTGCAGAAACGCACGGTGAACGGCTCGCGGCGGAAGGTGAGATCTGTTGGGCGGGCATGCACAGTTGGAAGCACATGGTAGAGCTGCTTGAGAAAGTCGATCGCCCGCGCACGCTCGGCTTTCAGGCCGACATGGCGCATACGCTGCTCTACGCGCTCGGCTACAACGCTCCCGAAGACCGACTGCTGCCGGAGAACTTCGACTGGAAGGATGAGCAGGCGCTCTACGCGGCCCTCAAGACGGTGGCATCCGCGCTGCGTCCCTGGACGATCGATTTTCACGTAGCGCAGAATGACGGCACGGTGAAAGGTTCGGGCTCGCACGACAAAACAGGCCATCATTGTTTGCCCTACGATTCCGCGGGAAAGCTCGACATCGTGCGCGCGGCCGGCTTGTGGCTGCGCAATGATCGAGGTGAACCGACCAAGGCTGTTGAACATATCTGCTGGGACGGCTGCATGTTTCCGAACGCAGTGATGATGCAGCCCGAGACGTGGAACGGCATTCTCGCGACGATGATTGCGGTGCGGGACGCTCACGGCTGGTCTGATTAGTCGCATGGAAACGAAGACGCCGCTGCGCGTAGGGCTGGTCGGCTACGGATTTATGGGCCGGACGCATTCGAATGCGTATCGCCAGGTGAACCAATTCTTCGATGTGGATCACCGACCCGAGTTGCGGGCGGTCTGCGGGCGTGATCCGGCTAAGCTGGCAGAATTTGCGGCTCGCTGGGGCTATGATTCGGTCGAGACGGACTGGCGTGCGCTGGTCGACCGGGCGGATATCGATCTGATTGACATCGCGAGTCCAAACGATACGCATGCGCCGATTGCCGTGGCGGCGGCCGAGGCGGGCAAGATTGTGCTCTGCGAGAAGCCGCTCGGGCGGAACATTGCGGAAGCGCAGTCGATGGTCGAAGCGGTCGAGCGTGCCGGTGTGCCGAATATGGTCTGGTACAACTATCGGCGTGTGCCAGCCATTGCGCTGGCTAAGCAGATCGTAGACGAGGGCCGCGTGGGCCGCGTGTTTCACTATCGCGCGAAATTCTTGCAGGATTGGACGATCTCGGCTAAGGTTCCGATGGATGGACGTGGGCTCTGGCGCTTGGACGCCGACGTTTCAGGCAGCGGCGTGACGGGCGATCTACTCGCGCACTGCATCGATACGGCGCTCTGGCTGAACGGGCCCATCCAAACGGTGTCAGCGATGACGGAGACGTTCATCAAGCAGCGCGACAGCGCGCTCACAGGCGAAGTGCGGCCGGTTCGTATCGATGATGCGAGCGCATTTCTGGCACGCTTTGCCAACGGCTCGCTCGCGACTTTCGAAGCAACTCGCTACGCGCGCGGTCACAAGGCTCTTTACACGCTCGAACTGAATGGTGAGAATGCGTCGGTCGCGTGGGATCTGCACGATCTGCACCGGCTCCAGTATTTTGAATATGCCGATGATGCGCGACTGCGCGGCTGGCGATCGATCCATGTGACTGAGGGCGAGCATCCCTATATGAAGCAGTGGTGGGTGCCTGGTTTGCAGATCGGCTATGAGCACACGTTCACTCATCAAGTCGCAGATCTGCTGCGCGGCTTGAGTGGTGGCGCCTTGCCTGGACCTTCGTTCCGCGATGCGCTGGCGACCGATCGGGTAGTAGACGCCGTGCTCGAATCCGCCCGCAGCGGAGCTTGGGTGAACTGCAGTTGAGCAAAAAAGACGGGGGTTACATGTCAAAACAAGCGCTTGCGCAAGAAGCATTGAAGACCGGAGAAGGCGTGGTTCGACTCGCGCCGTGCTGGGTCCCGCGATCCTTCCTGATGCCCGGCGGCCGTTTGAAGCTGGATACGCGCGACCTTTATGCGCTGGGGGCGCATCGCGGCGGCATTGACGAACGATGGTTTTCATCCACTACGAATGCTGCCAATGGTCCGGGTACGCCGGCGGATGAAGGTCTCAGCTACATTGCGTTCAATGGTGAACGAGTGCTGCTGAAAGAGGCAATCGAGACGGTGGGCGATCAGTTCCTCGGCTTGGAGGTGATGCGGCGCGACGGGGGCTGGAACTTGCTGTGCAAGTTCTTCGACAATCTCGGACCGATCCCGCACCACATGCATCAGCGTGAAGAACACGCAAAACTGGTGGGACGGCTCGGCAAGCCGGAAGCGTACTATTTTCCGCCGCAGTATAACTTCAAACCGAACAACTTCCCGTATACGTTCATGGGTCTTGAGCCGGGAACGAAGCGCGAAGAAGTGATCGATTGCCTCAGACGGTGGAACGAAGGCGATAACGGCATTCTCAACTTGTCGAAGGCATACCGATTGCAGCCGGGCACGGGTTGGCAGATCAATGCGGGCATCCTGCATGCGCCCGGATCGCTGGTGACGTACGAGCCGCAGGTGAACAGTGATGTTTTCGGAATGTTCCAATCGATGGTCGAAGGGCGCTACGTGCCTTGGGATCTGCTGGTGAAAGATGTGCCAACGGAGAAAGCACACGACCTCGATTACCTGGTCGACATGCTCGATTGGGAGGCGAATGTCGATCCTGAGTTTGCCAGCCACAATATGACGAAGCCGCGCGCCGTGCGCGACGAGGCGGAGATGGCTGAGGCCGGTTATCGTGAAGTTTGGGTTACGTACGGCACCAAGCATTATTCAGCAAAAGAACTGACGGTGTTGCCAAAGCGCTCTGTGACGATTACCGACGCGGCGGCCTACGGTCTGATTCTGACGCAGGGTTTTGGCAAGCTCGGCGTACATCAGGTCGAGACGCCGGCCCTGATTCGATTCGGCGAGTTGACGAACGACGAACTATTCGTCAGCGCGCAGGTGGCAGCAACGGGCGTAAAGATCACGAATGAGAGCGATAAAGAGCCGCTCGTGATGTTGAAGCACTTCGGCCCTGACAACCCGGAAGCCGCGGCGCTGATTAAGCAGTAACGAAGCTCGGGCGCGTTACTCGACGGTCACACTTTTCGCGAGATTGCGCGGCTGATCGACATCGCAGCCGCGCCGGACGGCGATGTGATAGGCGAGCAGCTGCAAGGGGATCATTTCGAGCAGGGGCAGCAGTAGCTCGCGCGTGACCGGGATGGTGATGAGGTGGTCGGCCATTTTGGCGACTTCTTCATCGCCTTCACAGGCGACCGCTACGACGCGTCCACCGCGCGCTTTCACTTCCTGAATGTTCGAAAGCGTCTTTTCGTAATGGACCTGGCTCTCGGCTGACTCGGGATCACGCGTAGCGAGCACGACTACAGGCAGGTTTTCGTCGATCAAGGCGTTGGGCCCGTGCTTCATCTCGCCGGCAGGATAGCCTTCGGCGTGAATGTAGGAGATTTCCTTGAGCTTAAGCGCGCCTTCTAGCGCGATCGGGAAGTGAATGCCGCGGCCGAGATAGAGGAAGTCCTGGGCGCGGAAGAGATCCTTGATCAGCTCATCGTACATGTCGTTTTGTGCGAGGATTTGCTCAAGCTTCCCTGGGATGTGCGCCAGCTCCTGCACGAGAGTGCAGCACGCCTCAGCGCTCAGAGCGCCGCGAACCTGGCCGAGGTACATGCCGAGTATCAGGAGCGCGGTCAACTGCGAAGTGAATGCTTTCGTGGACGCGACGCCGATCTCCGGGCCGGCGTGGGTGAGCAGGACGCCCGCGGCTTCGCGGGTGATCATCGAACCGACGACGTTGCAGATAGCGAGTGTTCTCGATCCTTTGCCTTTGGCCTCACGGAGAGCGGCTAGAGTATCGGCGGTTTCGCCTGACTGTGAGATCACGATTGTCAGCGTTTTGGGAGGGATGATCGGGTCGCGGTAGCGGAACTCGCTGCCGTAGTCGACCTCGACCGGAACGCGCGCCAGCCGCTCGATGAGAAACTTGCCGGCGAGACCGGCGTGCCAGCTCGTGCCGCAAGCGACAATTTTGACCTGCTCGAAAGCGCGGAACTCGGCCGCGGAGATATTCACTTCGTCGAGAAACACGCGGCCACTTTCCAGGCCGACGCGGCCGAGCATCGTGTCTTTAACGGCACGCGGCTGCTCAAAGATTTCTTTGAGCATGAAATGTTTATAACCGCCCTTTTCCGCCATGACGGGGTCCCAGAGAATGCGCGAGACCTGGCGGCGCACAATTTTGCCGTCGAAATCAGTGAGAACGACACCACCGGGCGTCAACACCGCCACGTCGCCGTCATTCAGAAAGAACATGTCGCGAGTGTGACTCAGAATGGCCGGCACATCGGAGGCAACAAAGAACTCATCCTGTCCCAGACCGACCACGACCGGCGGCCCTGAGCGCGCCGCCACGATCTTCTGCGGATCGTCGCTTGAAATGACGCTAATGGCGAAGACACCGTGTATCTCTTTGAGCGAACGCCGCACGGCATTTTCGAGATTGCCATCGAAGTATTTTTCGACCAGGTGCGCGATCACTTCGGTATCGGTTTCCGTTTTGAAGACGTGGCCTTCGGCGGTCAACTGTTTGCGGAGAGCCAGATAGTTCTCGACGATGCCGTTATGGACAACGACGATACGGCCGTGGCAATCGCGATGCGGATGGGCGTTTTCCTCGGTCGGCCGGCCGTGAGTGGCCCAGCGGGTGTGGCCGATGCCATAGGAACCTGTTAGCGGATTCTGACGGATAGCTTCTTCTAAGTTGCGCAGTTTGCCTGAGGCGCGCCGTAGTTCGAGGGTGCTACCGCCATTGAGCACCGCGACTCCTGCCGAGTCATAGCCGCGATATTCGAGCCGTCTAAGGCCGTCTACGATCACGGATACTGCGTCGCGACTGCCGATATAGCCAACGATTCCACACATAAGGTTAGTGAGTACTACTAGTCTAAGGTGCCGGAAGAGTTTTTTCTTTCTCAGGCCATGGAGAGCCAAGCCGGGGAGCGGACTGCATTTTAGGGCGGCGGCCGATCAGAGGATGTCGATCCGGTACTCTTCGATCACCGGATTTGAGAGTACATCGCGCGCAATCTCGTCGAGCACCCGGCCGGCGTCTTCGGGCGAAACATCGTCCCGGAGGCCGATTTCGAAGTATTTCCCTTGGCGCACCGAAGCGATTTCGCCATGCCCGAGCCCCTGCAGCGCTGAGCAGATCGTCTGCCCCTGCGGGTCAAGTACGGTGGGCTTCATCGAAACATAGACACGGGCTTTCATAGACCTCATTGTAGAAACTTCTTCGATGCGCTCTCGGCGGAGGCCAGAGGCGAGAGTACTGGAACAAAATTGTGGAGAATTGTTTGGTATATCTATGGGATGGCGGACGACCGAAGTAGGGGCGACGCCGTTAACGGAGCGCTCCATCGTCAAGATCTGCATTCTCGCCTCAAGCAGTGCCGGTAATTCGGCATTTTTAGGTACGGACCGAACCCGTGTGCTCATCGATGCCGGCCTGGGGCGGCGCGAGTTGACAAAGCGCTTAGCGGCGATCGGAGAAGATATTGCGCAACTGGATGCGGTGCTCGTGACGCATGAACACTGCGATCACGTAAGCGGTTTAATCGCGCTGGTGCGGCTGCTGGGCAAACGGATGCCGGTGTACCTGACAGAACGAACGGCGCCGTGCCTTGAGTGGGGCGAGTGCGTGCCGGTGGTCGAGACGTTTCAGGCGGGAAGCCGGTTTGCGATCGGGGACTTCGAAATCGCGAGTTTCACGATTCCTCACGATGCCGTTGATCCGGTCGGCTACACGGTTTCGGCGCAGGGCGTAAAGGTGGCGATTGCGACCGATCTCGGCTATATTCCGGACTCACTGCGGGTGCATTTTCGGGACACGGACGTGCTGCTGCTCGAATCGAATCACGATCTCGAGATGTTGCGCGTAGGGCCCTATCCATGGTCGGTCAAGCAGCGGGTCATGGGCCGGCGAGGGCATCTTTCGAACGAAGTAGCGGCAGATTTCATCCGGCGCGATCTCGATGGCCGGGTTTCCACACTGATACTGGGCCACATCAGCGAGCACAATAATCATCCGGAGCTGGTGCGGCGCATGGGCTATGAGGCGCTGGTCGGGCGAACTCTGTTCACTCAGTTGGTCGTTGCCGAGCCGGGTCTGGCCTCGCCCGTTTTCTATTATTAGCAAGCACCGCTCAGCCTTCGGGCGGCATCACAGTTGGGTGCCCCATGCGGCGCAACGGCCAACGAGCAGCGTTGCGGACTGTAGGCCGGCAGAGCGTATGGCGCGGCCGGAGCTGAAGACGGCGGGCATAGCATTGCAATAAGAAGGAGGATTTTCCATGGCAGAAATTTTCGGCCACAATGGCCATAGTCAGAAGCTATCGAATGGGGTGAACGAGGCTGACGGCAACCGCGGTCCCGGTCAAACCGATGCGGGAGGGGACGCTCCGAACCCGACTTTGACGACGAACGCCGGGCGGCCGGTTGGTGACAACCAGAACTCTATTTCGGCCGGCGCCCGCGGCCCGCTTCTTATCGAGGACTATCTTTTGTTCGAAAAGATGGCTCAATTCAATCGCGAGCGTGTTCCGGAACGGGTGGTCCATGCGAAGGGTTCAGGTGCGCATGGCCGCTTTACGGTCACGAAGGACATCACTCAGTACACGAGCGCCAAGCTGTTTTCAAAGGTGGGCAACACCTGCCCGACATTTGCGCGCTTCTCAACGGTGGGTGGTGAGAAGGGCTCGGCGGATACGGCGCGCGATCCACGTGGGTTTGCACTCAAGTTTTACACCGACCAAGGAAATTGGGACATGGTCGGCAACAACACGCCGATCTTCTTCATCCGCGATCCGCTGAAGTTCGGTGATTTTATACACACCCAGAAACGTGAGCCGCAGAGCAACCTGAAATCGCCGACGATGATGTGGGATTTCTGGTCGCTCTCGCCCGAATCGCTGCACCAAGTTAGTTTTCTGTTCGGCGATCGCGGTACGCCGGACGGTTATCGTCACATGAACGGGTATTCGAGCCACACGTTCTCGCTGATCAATGCCAAGAACGAGCTGTTTTACGTGAAGTGGCACTTTAAAACCAAGCAGGGGATTCAGAACCTGAGTGCGCAGCGCGCGGAAGAGCTGGGTGGCTCCGACCCCGATTACGCACAACGCGATCTCTTCCACGCCATCGAAAAAGGCGAATTTCCGAAATGGACTGTTTTCCTTCAGGTCATGCCCGAGAATGAGACGGGCAAGTTCAAGTTCAATCCCTTCGATCTGACCAAGGTCTGGCCGCATGGCGAGTATCCGCTGATCGAAGTAGGCGAACTCGAGCTCAACCGCAATCCGCTGAACTATCACGCGGAAGTGGAGCAGGCCGCCTTCAATCCGGTCAACATCATTCCGGGCATGGGCTATAGCCCGGACAAGATGCTCCAGGCGCGGCTGGTTTCGTACCCGGATGCGCACCGCTACCGGATCGGGACAAACTACGAAGCACTGCCGGTGAACGCTCCGAAGTGCCCGATGGCGAACTACAATCGTGATGGTGCGATGCGTTTCGACGGCAATTTCGGCGCCCTGCCGAATTACGAGCCGAACAGCTTCGGCGGCCCGAAGGAAGATTCCCGGTTCGAGGGTCGTCCGCTGGGGCTCTCAGGCGAGCCGGCGGCACGCTACGATCATCGCGAAGGGAACGACGACTATGCGCAGGTCGGCGTGTTCTTCCGCATGCTCGATGAAGCCGCAAAGGACCGGCTATGCGAGAACATTGCGAAGAGCCTCGGCCAGACGCCTGAGCGCATACAAAAGCTGCAATTGACGCACTTTGAGAAGGCGGATCCGGGCTATCGCGCGCGGGTCGAGAAGTTCCTGGCCCAAAACGAGCGGCCGGCCTTCCAGCACGGACCGAATCAAGCCGAGTTCGCGACCCGGCTTCCCGAGAAGTAAGTTACAGCTTCACAAATCGCAGAAAGGGCTGCTCGTGATGAGCAGCCCTTTTGTTTGCTCAGGATTAGGCATCCGGCACAATGGTGAGAGATGATCGCCCGCTACACGCGTCCCGGCATGGGCGCGATCTGGAGTGAACAGCACAGATATGAGTGCTGGCTAGAAGTAGAACTGGCCGCGGCCGAAGCACTGGCAGAGATGGGAGATGTGCCGCCCGAGGCCGCCCGGGCCATGCGCGAATCCGCCGGGTTCGATTTAGAGCGGATCCACGAAATCGAACGGCGCGTACGGCACGACGTGATCGCTTTTACGACCGCGGTTTCGGAGCGCATGCAAGTGCATGGTCAAGCGGAGGCTTCGCGCTGGCTACACTTCGGCCTGACGTCGAACGATGTGGTCGATACCGCGCAGGCGCTACAGATAAAGGAAGCTTCAGGCCTTATCGCGGCAGATCTGGCAGAGTTGTCGGCGTCTTTGAAAAAGCTCGCTTTCGAACATAAGGACACTGTGCAGATTGGGCGCACGCACGGAATGCATGCCGAGCCGATCACGTTCGGGTTGAAGGTGGCGCTTTGGTGGGACGAGATCGAGCGGCACCGGAGTCGCTTTGAAGCGGCGGCGGAAGAGATGCGCGTGGGAAAAGTCTCGGGTGCGGTTGGCACGTTTGCGCATATCGGACCGGAAGCCGAGGAGAAAATCTGCGCTCGTCTCGGCCTGAAGGCGGCTCCAATCTCTTCACAGGTTCTGTCGCGCGACCTGCATGCGCATTATGTGGCGGTTTTGGCGGGAATCGCTTCGAGTCTGGACAAGATTGCCATCGAGATCCGGCACCTGCAACGGACGGAGGTAAGGGAGGCGGCAGAGCCGTTTGCGGCCGGCCAGAAGGGATCCTCCGCTATGCCGCACAAGCGGAATCCGATCACCTGTGAGCAGATTTCGGGGCTGGCCCGACTGGTTCGATCCTACACGCAGGCCGCGTTCGAAGATGTCCCGTTGTGGCATGAGCGTGACATTTCGCACTCTTCCGTCGAGCGAGTAATTCTGCCGGATTCGACGATTCTCACCGACTATCTCTTGAGCAAGACGACTTGGCTGATGAGCGACCTAGTGGTCGACGCGCAACGAATGTGGCGTAACCTGAACCAGACGAAGGGGCTGGTGTTTTCGGGCCAGTTATTGCTTGATCTGGCAGCGGCTGGGATGTTGCGTGAGGAGGCTTACGCTCTGGTCCAGAAGCTTGCTATGGAAGCTTGGGAGAACGAAAGCGATTTTCGGGCTTTGGTAGAGAACGATGAGCGTATCCGGGGTGCGCTCAGCCAGGAACGGCTCGAGCACGTTTTTTCGCTCGAAAGGCAGCTTGCTAACGTTCACCACATTTTCGATCGCGTATTTCTTCACGGAGACTAGTCTTTTCAGTTATATAGGCTTTATTTTCTGGCGGGCGGACCAAATCTTTGATCGGAAATCTCAATTCTCGTTTACACTGTACTCGAGAAAACTGGCTGTTATGCTTCAGAGTTCGCCCCACAGTACCGACCGGGATTACGAGCTTGCTCGAGTGCTGCTGGTGGACGACAATGTGACGTCGCGCTTAACGCTCCAGACCGTTCTCGAAGCGGGCGGTTATATGGTCGATTCGGCTGCGTCGGCCGCGGAAGCGGTCGGCAAGCTGGATGCGCAGCAGTACGAGCTTGTGCTGAGCGATCTGCAGATGGAATCACCAGAGGCCGGGCTGAAAGTGCTGGCGCATGCGCGCTTGATGGCTTACAAACCGGCGACAGCCATTCTCACCACCTACCAAAGTAATCAGCTCGATCTAGCCCGGCCCTTGCTGATCACGCCCGAGGACTTACCCGAGCTGCTGAGCAAGGTCGCGGATCTGATTAGCCAGCGGGCGGCTCGCATCGTGGCTCGGCAGCTCCGGGAGGCTTAGTTTCGGGGCCGCTAGCAACGGGCCGCGCTCTGCTTCACGCTAGTTGCGTGATCGTTCTCGCCCGATCTGTTCTACTTTCGCCTCGAACTCGTCGAGCCGGTCTTTGAAAAAATGATCGGTGGAGTCGATCCAGGTGAGGGACTTCGGCTCGGCAAGCGTGGTGTAAAATCCTGCCATCTCGTCCGCCGGGCTGTACTCATCATTCATGCTCTGGATAAAGTGCTTGGGGATGGTGAGTTGGTAGACAAAGTCGCGCTCAGGGATGCGGGTGGGAAAGCCGGCCGCGATTGCTCGTTCGATGGCGGACTCAGAAGAAGCGAGACGGAGCGCCACGCGCGACCCAAACGAGAAGCCGGCAACGATGACGCTGAGGTGTGGATAACGCGCTGCAAGTTCCTGGAGAGCGACGCGTGCGTCTTCCGTTTCGCCAATGCCATGGGCATACTCGCCTTCACTCAGATTGACGCCGCGGAAATTGAAGCGGAGCACAACGCAGCCTGTTTTGCGCAAGCCGCGGGCGAGCCGATAGACGACTTTGTTATGCATGGTGCCGCCGAACTTTGGATGCGGGTGGCACACCAGCGCTGCTTCGATCGGCTCACCTTCCTCCGGCTCTTCGAGCAGCGCTTCAAGCCGGCCCACCTCACCTGCGAGGAATAACGATTCTATGCGCCGCGCCATCTCTATACGCCTGTGGCCGATCAGTTCGTCCGGTAGTTCGTGAACTGCATGTCGATGCCGAAGTCTTTCCCTTTGAGAGCGGCCATTACCTGTTGCAGAACGTCACGGTCTTTACCGCTCACGCGGACCACGTCGCCCTGAATGCTTGCCTGCACTTTGAGCTTGCTGTCCTTGATGAGCTTCACGACGTCTTTGGCTTTCTCAGCCGGGATGCCTTGCTGCAGCGTAATTTCCTGGCGCACGCTGCCGGCGGAAGCGGTCGTGATCGGGCCATACTGCAGTCCTTTCAACGGCACGTTGCGCTTGACGAGTTTCTGGCCGAGGATCTCGGTGACGGCCTTGAGCTTGTACTCATCGGAGCTGGCGAGCATAATTTTGTGGTCTTTATCATTCAGCTCGACCGAGGATTTGCTGTCCTTCAGGTCGTAGCGTGTCTGAACTTCTTTGGAAGTCTGCTGGATGGCATTCAGCACTTCATTCAGGTCGATTTTTGAAACGATATCGAAAGTATTTTCGGGCATAGGTCTGTTGATGATTTTAGCGATGGCTCTGCGTCAGAGAGCGAACTGGTGGCCCGAGGGGCGATCGGAGGTTCAGCCGGTAGGCCGCTCGTGGGCAAGAGCGAGCAGCACGCGTTCGGTGAGTTCTTCGATCAGCACGGGCATAGACGCGTCGAGGGCGAGGGTCACCGCCGCGCGAACGGTGTGCCGATCAAACCATTTCGTCGCTTCACCGGCAGGGGCATCTTGACGGGCGGCTACGGCTTTGGCAAGCAGGCTTTGAACGGCGTTCAGCAGCGAAGAGGCTTCGAATGGTTTGCGCAGGATAACGTCTGCTCCGGCGTTAGTCGCATCCTGCTCGTTAAATTCGTCCGAGGGAGCGGCCGCAAAGATCACGGGCAGCTGACGGTACTGCTGCTGCGCACGCAGGAAGCGGGCAATCTCAAATCCGTTGCGGGTGGGCAAATAGATGTCGATGATGAGAAGGTCAGGTTTGACGTCGGCGAGCCGACGCACGGCGGTAGCGCCGTCGGTTACGCTGACCACCTCGAAGCCCTGAGCCGTGAGAATCTGTTCGCCTAAGCGCAGCGCCTGTGGACTATCGTCCGCGAGGAGGATGCGGCTCATTGATGAACAGGCGGAGTGGAACTAGGAGTCGCGTTGGCGGGTGGCGCCGTAGCATTCGATACACCGGGCGTAGTTTGCGCGTTCTGCGATCCGTTGCTCTGGTTCAACTGCGATTGTCCCTGAGTGGACTGAGGCTGGCTCCCCGTTGCGTTCGTGTCGCCGCTATCCTTCTTTTTCTTCTTGTTGAGCTTAGCTTGTTTCTTGGCCTGCTGCTCGCGGAATTTCTTGATGTCGGCATCGCGGTTGCTGGGCAATGGCTGATTGCTAGCCTGATCCGCTGTTTGCGGCTTTGCGTCCGCGGTGCGTGCGTCGGGTGCCTTATCGAGTAAGCTGTTGGAACCTACGGTCGTGGCGCTCACATCACTGGTTCCACCAGCCCCTGTGCCGGTTCCCTCACCGCCGGTTTCGGCGCTTGCCACAACCGGAATACTCGCCGGAAGAGTGCGTTTCGGATCGGTCATCGTTGGTTGTCCGCTCTTGGCAGCATGGCTCACATCAGGGCCACTGTGCATAATGCTCATCGAACGCCCGAGCAGGCCCGGCTTGTGATAATTTTCGAGATCGTACTTCTCGCGATCGAGAGCTGCCTGATTCACCGGCGGAATCGGCATTTCCATATCCGCCAGACGGTTTTTCGCCTCTTCAGTGCGTGCGCTTAGCGGATAGTCGCTGCACAATGCGCCCGAACATGTCCGCTGAGCTCTTGCGGAACCGGGGACCCATCTTCGAATATGCGTCGCCGGCCTCGAAGAGTGCCTCACCGGCTTTGCTGTAGAGCGGATACTGATCGACCACGGCGTGCAAACGGTTCGCGGCGGCCGGGTTCATATCCTTTCTCCAATAAAAATTGCCGACCACAAATTCGTGTTCCGCGAGGCTCTCCTGAATTTCGCGGAGCCGCTGTGCAGCCTGGGGAGCAAACTTGCTGTTCGGAAATTGAACGAGAACCTGACGGCATTCTTCTTCGGCCCGCAGACTCTGGGTCCAGTCGCGGTCGCTCTTGTCCATCTGCTTGTAGTGGATATCGCACACGCGGTTTTGCGCTTCGGCAGACTCTTCCATGTTGGGATAGAACAGAATGAAGTCTTTGTATTCGGCTTCGGCTTGGGCCATGCCGTTCGCGCCGCCTTCGCGAAACCAGCTATCGGCCACGGCCAGCTTGGCTTTGGCCATGTACTCGCTCGATTCGTAGGTGTTCATCATGGTCTGCAGCGAGATGCGCGCCGTTTCATAGCGTCCATGCTCGATGTCTTTCACGGCCTGATCGAACAGCACTTTGTCGGGCTGCTGGGTGTTTTTCGTGATCGGCGTTTCGTACTTCTTATGGAAGCAGCAGCCTGCGGTCAGGGCACGATCGAAACAGAAGATCAGCAGCGCTGGAACGATGGCCCGCGCCAGCTTGGGCGCGACCCTTCTGAAATCTAAGGGAAGCAAAATCATAGTGAAAACTAAACCTTTACCTCGAACGCCTCGTCGGGCGCGTTTGCCCCATGCTGCGAACGGCCTGGGCGGGATCGGGAGCGCCAAAAACCGAAGAACCGGCGACAACCCAATCCACGCCCGCGCGCGCCACTTCAGCGATATTCTCGTGCCCTACGCCGCCATCGATCTCAATCGCGAAATCGAGACCTCGTTCAGCCCGCATCCGAGCCAGCTGCCGCACTTTATCGAGCGTCTGTGGAATGAATTTCTGGCCGCCATAGCCGGGATTGACGCTCATGACGAGCACGTAATCCACAATATCCAGCACTTCGGTCAACAGAAAAACCGGGTTGGCAGGGTTGATCACAACGCCCGCCTTAGCGCCGTGCTCCTGAATCATGTGCAGCGTGCGATTCAGATTCCGGCAAACTTCATAGTGCACGCTCACGCAATCGGCGCCCGCCTTGATAAAGATTGGAGCATAGGTATCCGGATCCTCAATCATCAGATGATGATCGAGTTTGACGCGGCTGCCGCGGCGAATGGATTCAGTAATCGGCGTACCCATCGTAAAATTTGGGACAAAATGGCCGTCCATGATGTCCACATGGATCATGCGACGCCGGCTGCTTCGACCTGGCTGATTTGTTCGCCTAATCGCAGTGAAGTCCGCGGCGAATATCGAGGGAACGATCTGAATCACTCGGACACTTAACTCTCTGGCCGCCCCCAAGCGCCTGAAGCAGATCAGGCAACGGCCCTTGAATGTATTGCTGAATCCTCCTGATCTTATCACGGGGACGTGAGGTTCGTCACGGTCGCTCTCTGGGCTTTAGCGAAGGGGGGCAGGGTAGAAAATGAAAGGGATGCCCGTTCCAACTCGCAAAGAATCAGACAGCATGGGCGCGCTGGAAGTCGCCGGCCGACCGGTATTGGGGCGCCCAGACCCAGCGCTCCTTGCATTACTTCGATATCGGCGACGACGGATGCCGCCGGAATTGATCAAGGCGTTCGGCGTTCTTAAGAAAGCGGCCGCCCTGGTGAACCGCGATCTGGGCAAGCTGGACGAACAGAAGACAAGGCTGATCACGCAAGCGGCCGACGAGGTGATCGCCGGCACGCTCGACGGATCATTTTCCGCTTCGGATCTGGCAGACCGGCAGCGGGACCCAGACCAACATGAACGTCAACGAGGTGATCTCGAACCGGGCTATCGAACTTGGCAGGCGGCGTAATGGGCAGCAAGAAGCCGATTCATCCCAACGATCACGTGAACATGTCGCAATCGTCCAATGACACGTTCCCGACGGCCATGCACATTGCCGCCGCATCGGTGGTGAAGCAGGACCTGATTCCGGCGGTCGAGCAGCTGCGCGACGCGCTTGGCGAGAAATCACGATGAGTTTCGACGATGTGATCAAGATCGGCCGAACCCACCTGCAAGATGCGACCCCGCTAACGGTGGGGCAGGAGTTTTCAGGCTGGGTTGCGCTGCTGGACCGTGACGTGGCGCGCCTCCGGGCGGCGCTTGACGGGCTCTATGATCTGGCTATCGGCGGCACGGCGGTCGGCACCGGGCTGAATGCACACCCGGAGTTTGGCGTACGTGCAGCCGGCAAAATCTCGGAGCTAACCGGCTTGCCTTTTCGTTCTCACCCGAACAAATTCGCGGCGCTCTCGGCCCATGACGAACTGGTCTACGCCAGCGGCGCGTTGAAAACGTTGGCGGCTTCGTTGATGAAGATTGCCAATGACGTGCGCTGGCTGGCGTCGGGTCCGCGCTGCGGCTTAGGGCGAACTGACTATTCCGGAGAATGAGCCCGGTTCGTCGATCATGCCGGGCAAGGTGAATCCGACGCAATGCGAAGCGCTGACCATGGTGGCGGTCCAGGTGATGGGAAGCGACGCGGCCATCGCATTTGCCGGCTCGCAAGGGAACTTCGAGCTGAACGTCTTTAAGCCTGTTATCATCTTCAACTTTCTGCAATCGGTTCGGTTGCTGACCGACAGCGCGCGCAGCTTCCGTGAGCACTGTGCAGTAGGAATCGAGGTAAACCGCCAGCGGATCGATGATTACGTCGCGAATTCATTGATGCTGGTGACGGCGCTGAGTCCGACGGTTGGTTACGACAAGGCTGCCGAAATTGCCCATACAGCACATGTAGAGGGCTTGAACCTACGTGAGGCGGCTATCAAGCTTGGCTACTTGACCGGGGAACAGTTTGACGAGTTGGTGAGAGCCGAAGAGATGGTCTGAGGAATTCTCAGAAAGGAGGAGCGCACGATTAGTGGGCGGCGCGCCAGCGGCCGAGCAAGTATCGGCCGAGGGTTCGGAAAAGAGGCTCGAGGCGGCCTTTCCTAAAAGGCAACGGCTCCGGCCAAATGCGTACCGGAATCAAGCCTTGTTTCAGAAGAAGACTCGCCACCTGATCGGTAGAGTCGGCCGGACCAGAGCCGTCGACAATCGCTCCAAATCCGGTCGCGGCTCTGAAATGAAAGTAGCTCGGTTTATCCGCGGAAGTCAGGTGCTGAAATTTCATCCCGAAGGAGCGACGTGCCGTAACGAACGGAAAACTCTCAGTCTCTTCAGATGAACATTTCTTCATCCGAAGTGGCATGGTCAACGGTCGAGCGTGAACTGCGGCCGAAATGCTGAACGGCGGTACGGACCCCACTGAGCACACCATGAACCTCACGAATGGGGCGAAGCACGCCACGTTGAACGACCGAAACAGTGCTTTGCACACGTGTCATCGTGTCATCTAGCACCATTTCTGCCCGTTCCATCTGAACTTTGGCGCGAGTCGAGGCGTCACTCAGCAGCTCGTCAACTTTGACGAGCTGCTGTCTGGTGACATTCAGGATTCCGACACTCGTCTCGCCGATCTTCTGGACGTGGGTCTCAGTCGATTGAGCAGTCCGTTTGGCAATTCCGACAATCTCCTGAACTTGCGGCCAGACTTCAAACAGCTTCGTTCGCAGTTGTCTCGTCACAAGGAAAACACCAAGAAGCGAGATTGCCTGAATCAACAACGCTACCGCGGAGATAGCGACGAAGATCGTCAACAGAATGAGCAGCGTGTTCTGATCCATGTCGAAAAAGCGCCTTTACTGATTGCGGTGCAACTGCTTACAGGTTATCAGCCGTAACGCCTGAACCGCCCGGGACATTCTTCGAAGAAGCGGCTTTGACATCACCCACCGCATCGCGATAGGCTTGCTTGCCTGCTTCCACCGCTGCCGACAAGTTCTCCTTCTGTTGGTAAACAGTCGACTTACTCTTGTCGTACAGATCGGAAGCGGACTGCTTCAGATCGTCGGTCCGCTGCTTCAGCAGATCGGTACCGTCCTGGGCACGGCTCTTAATGTAATCGGCTCCTTCTCCAGCCTTATCGGCCAGCAGAGCTCGAGTCTCTTCTCCCGATCTTGGGGCCCACAGCAGGCCGGCCGCTACGCCGATTCCCAAGCCGAGTAAGAAATAACCGAAACCGCCTTTTTCCTCCATGTTTACGTCTCCTTACCTTTATTTTGCCGTACGTTTCAGTAACAATTGACAATTTGTAGAGCGTGCTACAGTAGCAAACGTTTCAACGGGATGGCAGCGCCTCGCAAACCCAAAAAACTCGACGGAGAAGCCTTGTGGGACTACGCTTTGCGCGTTCTGGCGAACCGCGCCCATGCGAGTGCTGAGCTCCGAAGGAAACTTGCATCCCGCGCCCAAATTCCCTCTGATGTTACCGCAGTTATGGCCCGTTTGCGGGAATATCAATTAGCAGATGACAAGAAGTTCGCGGAATTGTTTGCTTCTTCACGATTGGCGAATGAGGGTTTTGGAAAGTTCCGCGTGCTGCGCGACTTGCGTGCCAAGCAGGTGACGACGGCGGTGGCCGAGAAAGCAGTAGCGGAGACGTTCGCGGACACCGATGAAACCCAACTGGCGGCGAGTTATCTCGAGCGCAAATACCGGGGTAAGAATCTGGCCGAATTTCTGAAAGAGGAGAAGAACCTCGCCTCCGCTTTTCGGCGCCTGCGCACGGCTGGATTCAGCGCCGGCGTCGCGCTTGCTGTTCTCAAGAGCCACAGCGGGCGCGCCATCGATTTAGAAGCAGAGCCGGACGAAGATGAAGACTGAGAGCGGCGCGTCTCAAGGTGCTGCCCGCGAGTTCCGATCGGAGGGCGTGGCCGGCTTTCTGCATGCGCCAACAGGCCCGGGCACAGGGGACGGCTTTGTGCTCACACACGGAGCGGGCGGCAACTGCCAGTCGCCTTTGCTTGTGACAGTGGCAAACGCTTTCGCGGCGGCCGGGTGTACGGTGCTTCGGGTGAATTTAGCATTCCGGCAGCGGCGACCATTTGGCCCGCCCCTGCCAGCCACTTCACCAGCAGACCGCGCGGGTCTTGCGGCGGCTGTTGCGGCGCTGAAACAAATGGTCTCGGGGCGGGTCTGCCTTGGCGGGCACTCCTACGGTGGGCGGCAGGCGACGATCATAACAGCCGATGAACCCAGTTTGGTTGCCGGCCTCCTGCTGCTTTCCTATCCGCTCCATCCGCCGGATAAGCCCGAGCAACTGCGGACCGACCATTTCCCTCGACTGCGCACGCCCGCGCTCTTCGTCCATGGAACGAGTGATCCGTTCGGGTCTGTCGACGAGATGAATAAGGCGCTGGCGATCATACCGGGCGCGCACGCCCTGGTGATGGTCAACGGCGCGGGGCACGATCTTTCGGGCGGCAAGTTCGATGCGGCCACTCTTGTGGTGGGCGGTTTCAGCGATTTGCTTCGGAGGTAGAGAGCGGAGATCGGAGTGGCCGCTTCAACTAGCAGCTTTAAGGGGTTCCTTTTTATCCACCTCGGGATCGGGATCGGAGCCATAGCGTCGGGCGAAGGTGCGCGTAAACTCGGCGCCTAGAAAGAAAATCTGCCCGGAGTAATAGACCCAGGCAATCAGCACCACGATCGAGGCGGCCGCGCCGTACATCGATCCATAGCTCGCGCGGCCGAGGTAAAGACCCAACACAAATTTGCCGATCGTAAACAGCAAAGAGGTGACGGCTCCTCCCAGGATGACGTCACGCCACTGCAGTTTCACATCGGGCATGACCTTGTAAATCGCTCCGAAGAGGACGCTCAGCACGAAGAACGAGACCAGGAAGTTCAGCAAGTGCCAGAGTGCCGTCTGGACCGGTGAAACGGAAGGCATGAGCGCGCCGATTGCCGCGATCCAGGTGCTGAGCACCAGAGAGACGATGAGCAGGAATCCAATCGCGAGAACAATGGCGAACGAAAATAGCCGTGTTTTGACGTACTTGGAAACGACTTGCAGGCCGCTCAGCGTTTGGGTTGGCACATCCCAGATCAGATTGAGAGCATCGCGTAGTTCAATGACTACGCCCGACGCACTGAAGAGCAATGTGATCAGGCCGAATAGAGTGGCAAAGATGCCGTGGCTGGTGTTTTTCGAACCTTGCAAAAAGGCGGCCATGGCTTTGCCGGCAGCCGAGCCGACGAGCGCTTCGACCTGGCTAACGGTCTGTTGCTCGGCAACGGAGTGACCGAAGACTAAACCGACTATTGAGACTAAGACGAGCAACAGAGGCGCAATGGAGAGCAGCGAATAGAAAGCAAGCGAGGCGCCCAGCCGCGGCGCATTGTGATTGTTCCAGTCGTTGAGAGTCTCGGTAAACAGCCAGCGAATGTCGCTCCATCCGAAGTGGCTCACTTGCGCGGATCGATTGGTTACTCGCTGGTTTGTGTTCTCTGCCATGGGCACCGATTCCTTCTCTCATGCGATTGATTTGAAAGCCAACCCGTTACGAAGGATATAGGAGCCGCTACGACGGATGGCCTCCCAAATTGTGCGTGCCGCACAGGTCGAGCGAGAAGACGTGAAGAGGTTCCTAGGTGCGGCATCAACTCGCGCGAGCACGAATGAGAAATGACTCACGTGCGCCTAAAATTTCACGGACGGAACTCTTTTCTCTTCCTCGGTGGTCTTGAAATAAGCGTCGTCCTTCTTGAAGCCAAAGAGCGAGGCGGCGATGTTTCGCGGGAACAACTCGACATCGGTGTTATAACGTTGGATCGCCTGATTGTAATCGCGGCGGCTCACCGAAATGCGATTTTCCGTGCCGGTTAGTTCGTCCTGCAGGCGGAGAAAGTTTTCGTTGGACTTGAGCTGTGGATAGTTCTCCTGGAGAACAAGCAGCCGCCCCAGAGCGCCGCCGAGCTGGGTGTTTGCGTTGATCTCGTCCTGCCGGCTGTGGGCTCCGAGCAGTGCCGCGCGTGCATTGGCAACCTCTCCGATCACCGTCTGTTCCTGCTTGGCGTAGCCTTTGACAGTCTCGACCAAATTGGGAATCAAGTCAGCGCGCCGCTTCATATCGACATCGACTTGGGACCATTTCCCATCGATATCGTTTCGCTCCGTTACGAGCGTATTGCGACCGCTCATTAATTGCCCGCCAAAGATCAAGGCAGCCAGAATGATGACTGCTCCGATGATCAATCCACCCTTCATCTCGTTTCCCCCTGCTCTAAACTCGAGCGTTTCACTAAGCTTGTAATGCGTCCACAAAGTGGACCAGCGCCGCGACATCCTTCAGATAGCGATCGAGCAGCGTGACCGTTTCCGATCCTGCCGTCTGCGTCTCTGCTGTCCGAATCGCCAGTATCTCATCTATTCCGGTCAGCGGAGTGCCGATGGCAGCGCTGAGGTCCTCGACGATTTCCTTCTTGCGCCAGCGTGGCGGAGCGCCATGCAGGATAAGGGCGTGCCGGCCCAGCACGCAAAAAGTAGATACGGAATCGACGAGGAGCCGCTGCAAACGTTTGGGCTCGGAGACCACTTCGGCGGCTCGCTGCCTGAGACGCAGCTGCTTAGCGCGCAACTCGTGCTCTACCTGAGCACGGTAGAACTTGTTATCGACCGCCAGATTTTCGATTAAGTCCGGGCCGTACAGAACCCGGCGATGCTGTTGCATGTCGCGGAATTCCATGGGAAAGCAATCGGTCGATGTTTGAACCTCTTCATCGGTTAACAAAAGCGGAGGAGGATTCGAGCCTTCGCGCCACCAACGCAGAACGGGTTCAACAGCCCGCAGCTCTTCAGGAGAGATGCGGTTCAGAACGCAGAGCACGTTAAGGTCAGAACTTTCCCTATTGAAGTCGTCCGTGGCGGCAGAGCCGTAGAGGATAACGGAGACCAGTCGCCCGCCGAAAGTTTTCTTGAGCCGATCGACCAAGTCTCCAAGCTTTCGGTCGATACTGTTCTTTGATCGCTCTACTTCGTCTTTAGCCATTTGTATTTACCAGTTACTGCTGGCTCCACCGCCGCCGGCGTCCCCTCCACCGAAGCCACCGAAACCACCGCCACCACCGGAATCACCGCCGAACCCGCCACCGCCCCAGCCGCCTCCTCCACCCCAGCCGCCACGGCCGCCCATCATGTTGCCAAGGATCATGCCGGTGAGGAAATTGCCCGCGCCGCCGCCGCCATACCCGCCGCCACGACGACCGCCTCGGCCGAACAGCCAGATCAGAAAGAAAATACCGAGAATGATGAGCGGGAAGGGAATACCGCGGCTTCGACGAACTTCGGGGCGGGGCCGTTCGGGAAGCGTAGCAGTAGGCGTGAAGGTGATGTTCTTGCCCTGGGCGATCTGCGCGGCCATGGATTGCGCCGCGGTCAACAGCGATCCGCCATAGTCGCCGCCTTGTAGGGCCGGGCGCATCGAGCGCAGCGTGCTTCCGGCGAAACCGTCGGTAATGTAGGGCTCGATGCCGCGACCCGTCTCAATATCGCTCTGCCGGTCTTTGATTGCGAGCAGCAGCAACACGCCCTGGTTGTCTTTCTTACTGCCGACGCCCCAGGTCCGGAAAAGGTCAAGCGCGAAATCGCGGATCGGGCGATCTTCAATCGACTGGATCGTGACCAGCGCAAATTGGACCCCAAGCTGCTGTTCCACAGTGGTGCAGAACGCCTCGAGCTGCTCTTTCTGTGCGGAGTCGACCACGTTCGCCAGATCGCTGACGTAGCCGGTTGGCTTAGGAAGCTTCGCTACATCGACCGCGCTGTAGGCCGTGCGCGAGATCGCAAGCAACAGGAGGATTGCAAGCAGCGCGCCAAAGCGCCTTTTGCCAGCGGCGATCACCATGAATCACGAGCTTACCAGGAGGCTGCGTCCCCGCGGTGTGGCATCGTCAGTCCAGCTGGGGGTTTACACAAGACCGACTGGCTTCACCGGACGTCAGGCGGTCAAGTACTTTGCCCAGTGTCTGCGTGCGGCACTGCGCTGCGGGAACGTCCGGCGAGCCGGTGCGAGACGGTCGCTACATCGCCGGATGAAACCGCCGGGTGTGAATCAAGCGGCGGCTGGCTCTCGAGAGAGTTCTTGAAGCCATTGCTGATATGTATCCGCCAGACGATTGCCGATACTTTCCCAATCGTAGTGAGTGCAAACAAGCTCACGCGCTTTGGCGGTTAGGGCGTCCCGGGTCTCGGCCCTCGCGACAGCCGAAAGCGCAGTCAGCCATGATTGCGGATCCTGGTTCGCGATCCAGATGTGCTCGCCGTGAGTGACGCGCAATCCTTCGGCTCCGGCCGCGGTCGAGATAACGGGAGTTCCGGCTGCCATTGCTTCCAGGATCTTCAAGCGTGTTCCGCCACCAGTCTGGAGTGGGACCACAGAGACAAATGCATCCTGGTAGTGAGGAAGAACGTCCGGCACAGTGCCGGTTACTTCAATCGAGTTGCCATCTGCCAGGGCCAGGACTTCAGCCGTAGGATCAGAACCGACAAGAGAGAGCTGCAACTGCGGAAAATGGGCGCGCACGGCGGGCCATACTTCTCGCACAAACCAGGCGGCTGCTTCGACGTTGGCGTGATAAGACATTTGGCCGACAAAAACGAGTTTGCGGGCAGCGACGCCTTGGCCGAGATTGGAAGCGGGACGAAAGCGCTTTGTATCGACGCCATTCTCAATGAGGGCGATGCGGGCTGACGGATCCCGGCTGGCGAGTAATGCCTGTTCACGGCCGCTGCACACGATGTGTCCGTTACATGCGGCTAAAAGAGATCGTTCGAGGTCATAGAGTCGTCGCGCCGTAAACCGCGCATAGCCGGCTTTGAAAACAGAATCGGCGGCGGTGGCGTAGCGATTCATCAGTTCCGACTCAATGTTGTGCCAGTCGAGCACTGTGATGGCGTGAGGGGCCCAGCGCTTGATTTCGGGGAGGTACGCGGCCAGATGCAGACTCTCCAAATGGACGACATCGAAGTGTTCCTGTTTTAGCGCGTTGCGAATGGCTGCCCCCATCTCCGGGCTGGTGTAGTTCAGTACCGGTAGAGGCATTCGACCCGATAAACCCCGAAGGATTTTTCTGTAGGTATACCGGCGGGGAGGCGTAATGGATTCAACGGAGCGAGCGCTGATCTGGCGGCGCGTTTCGGCAGCGTCCTCATCACCGCCCAGATATAGATAGGTCAAGGGAAAACGCGCCGCGAGATAGCGCGCAAAGTAGAAATCACGCAGACGGGCTCCGCTGGTGGGAGGCCAAGCTTTGCGCGGAGAGATCACCAGGATGCGCATTTCCCAGTGATAGTTGTGACGCCCTTTGAAGCTCTCAGCAGGCTCGACTCGGAGTTTACGCGTTACACGTACGGGAGATACTAATGATCCGAGTAACCCGGCGGCAGTAGGCCGCGTTCACCCGATGATGTGTTTTGCGCGGCTTACCATCTGTACGCGGGATGGTAAGCCATTAGGAGGTTTCCTGAACGACCGGTGATCTAATCCCTCGCCGGGGACTCGAAATGCATGCCGCGCAGGACCCCCTCGACACCATCGTGGGCCGGTTTGGCTGCGTATTGAACGGTCACTTCCCTGCCGTCTTCCGCCCCGCAGTAGAATTCCGGCTTACTTCCTTCGATCAGCACATGGGACGGATCGAGTAACGAGACGCGAACCGTTCCCGTAGCCTCGCCGATTTGGAATCCCGTAATCGCGCCCGCAGTGCATTCGACCTTGCGTATGCTGCCTCTTACCGTGCGAATTTGATCACCGACCTCGATGAATGGGTTCCAGCCCGTCTCTGCATGCGGCTTGCGACTCGTTACCATTTGCAGGTTGCCTTGAGGGTCGCGGGCGAATTGCACCGTAGCGTCGGTTTCCGTATCGAATGCTAGTAGTGTTGCGATTTCCCGTTGATCGGGCGTCTCCGCGAATGCGATTGCCTTCTGTGCGGCAGCTTTGGCGGCGGGCCTCTGATCGGTTGCGAGAAGCGCGGACGCGATCCCGAGCCAGTACGAGTAGGCCCGTGCGCGGGGCACTGCCTGCATGGCGCGAAACTGCTGGAGTGCCGCAGCGTAGTTCCCTCGACTGCTTTCGAGCAGGCCCAGCTTGAAACGTGCATCGTCGTAGCCGGGTTTGATTTCGATAGCGCGCCCTAAGGCAGCTGCGATCTGATCGTCGGGGGCGCGCGTGGTTTCGAGCAGGGTTGCGTATTGATAGCAGAGCACCGGATCGCGCACGCCAAGATCGAAGGCGCGCTTCCATTCGAGAATCGCCTTCACGTCATCATGCTTCCGCAGCGCGATGGAGCCGAGAGTAGCGGCGACCGTG
The DNA here is from genome assembly GCA_963737005.1 of Terriglobia bacterium. Taxonomy (GTDB): domain Bacteria; phylum Acidobacteriota; class Terriglobia; order Bryobacterales; family Bryobacteraceae; genus Bog-105. The sequence goes on from CAVTRD010000004.1 coordinate 323,363, forward strand.
GGGTCCGACGTGCGTTCCGTCTGTAAGCTCCGGTAGACGGCTTGTGCACGGTCAAGATCGCCCGATGCGAGTACCAGCGATGCCAACACAGAATCGGAGTCCGCCTGGTTTACGCTTGAGGTGCGCAGATGCTGATCCCGAGCGGGTATGCCGGGCAGAGGCACGGCCACTTTCGGCGCATTGATCCAGGTCCGGAGGTCAGACTCGATCGTCTCGATTGATGTCCCATAAAGTGACGCGAGCGCCGACTCCTCGATTGTGCCTGTGTTGAAAGCGTTCCAGAGCGCGCCTGCCTTGGGCCTATATCGCGGCGAGAAGAGAAGCATGTGCGTGAGTTCCCAGCTTTCGGCGTAGAAAATGCCGGCATCATCGCGGCGGGACCGAAGAGGATCATCCTCGGCCATCGTAAGCAGTTTTTCGAGCGGGATGAGAGTGTGATTCCGCAGTACTTGAGAACGGGCCAGGAGGTCGCCGCCTATGAGCGATGTAGCCGGTGTGATCTCCAGGCTGGAAAACACCTCGGCGATCCCTTCAGCAAACCATGGCGGGAGATGAATGCCGGCCGCGTGCACGACGAGGTGGGCGTATTCATGTGCCAGCGTGCGCGGGCGATTCGGTCCAGCGGGCGCAAGGACGATAAAGTCGACCGCTTCCGTGCCGAGGAAGAAGGCATCGGCGGATGCGCGAGGGCGGAAAGAGGCATAGCCAGGCGTCGTGGCGAACTGGAGCACTCGGACCGGGCGATCGTTCTCGAGACCGGCATGAGCTCCGAGTTCGCCGGATTGAGGAAGAACGTTCGTAGCTGCTCAAGTGTGAGGGCGATCGATTGGCCGTCGTGCTCGCCGAGTTGCGAGTAAACATGAAAATGGGGGCTGCGAATCAGGGTCCACCCGCTGTCGGATCCCTGGCAGCCGAGCGACACAAAAACGGCCAGCACCAGGAGAGTGAGGTACTTCACAATCAAACGATAACAAGCATTGCTTGACGGTGGCATTCCTAATCTCTAACTGATGCTGCTCTCGAATTGATGTTATTCCTGATCTGTACTTATTGCGAAGTTAAGACTAGATTAGACTTCTGAGTTAAGTTGCGCCATCTCCCGTCGTTTGTCCGAGGCGGCCTTAAGCACATCGCAAACCGTGGCATGATGGTTTACTATCCATGAACTCCACACGGCGGCATTGGTTGTCCACATGCACTGTGCTGGCGGCGTTGCCCGAAGTCTTGTCGGCTCTCCAGCACGCGCACACTGTCAAAGACGCATCGACGGTGAACTTTGAAACTCTCGATCCGGCCACTGCCCGAGAGATCGAAACGATCGCTGCTCAAATCATTCCTTCCAGCGATGGCCCGGGTGCTCGCGAGGCCGGCGTGATCCATTTCATCGACCGTGCGCTCTCGACATTTGCCTCGGATGATGTTGAGATGTATCGCACTGGCATGCTCGCCGTGCAGCAAAAACGTCGCGAGTTATTTCCAGAAACAACGGCGATCACTTCACTTGATGCCGAACAGCAACTAACTCTTGTCCGCGCCATCGAGACTTCTCGTTTTTTTGATCTGCTTCGCACGCACACGGTACTGGGCTTCCTGGGAAGCCCGATCTACGGCGGCAATCGCGGCGAAGTGGGATGGCAGCAGATTGGGTTCGATCATCAGATGGCATATCAACCTCCTTTTGGCTACTACGACGCAGAAGAAGGAGCAAAGTCCGGAGCGGGGAAGTGAGCGGACCTTCGTTTCGCACGGCCGACCCGGTTGACTTCCTTGTGCTGGGCGCGGGTGCGGCGGGCGGCGTAGTCGCCAAAGAGCTCTCCACTGCCGGTTTCCAAGTAGTGGTGCTGGAGCAAGGCCCCTACTTGCGCGAGAAGGACTATTCGCACGATGAGATCAAGTACGCTTTTCAACCGGGCCTGACAAACGATCCGAAAGCTCAGCCGATCCTCTACCGCAAGTCGGAAGGGGAGCAGTCCCGGCTCCTCAAAGCTATTGAATATGGACGGCAAGTGGGCGGTGGCACTGTCCATTTCACCGCCAACTATTGGCGGTTCCACGAGAGTGACTTTCACGAGCGGAGCTTGTTTGGCGAGGTGGGCGGCGCTGCCCTGGCCGATTGGCCCATCAGCTATGCCGATCTGGAGCCTTACTACACGCGGGCTGAATACGATCTTGGGATCTCCGGGCTTGCTGGAGCAAACCCTTTCGAGGCGCCGCGGTCCAAGCCTTATCCGCTCCCTCCCATGCCCGTGAAATCATCCGGCGTCCTGTTTGAACGCGCCGCGAAAAAACTCGGATTGCATCCGTTTCCGGCCCCGGTGGCGATTCTTTCACAACCTTACCGCGGTCGCGCAGCTTGTGCCCATTGCGGCTTTTGCGAATCGTTCGGCTGTGAAATGCGGGCCAAATCCAGTACCTTGGTGAGCGTTATTCCTGTGGCCGAAAAGACGGGCCGATGTGAAATTCGACCGGACTCTTACGTCCGCAAAATAGAAACAGACAACACGGGCCGTGTTACTGGAGCCATCTACTTCGACAAGCAAGGCCAGGAGGTTTTCCAGCGCGCCAAAGCCGTCTTCGTCTGCGCCAACGGGGCAGAGACCCCAAGGCTCTTGTTAATGTCGAAGTCAAAACAATTTCCCGATGGCGTTGCGAACTCTAGCGGTCTAGTAGGGAAGTATCTAATGTGGGACAACGGCGGCGAGGTCCAGGGCCTGTTTGAGCATCCACTGAACGAGTACAAAAGCATCCAGGTCACAAGACTCATTCACGACCATTACTCAGCCGATCCTGCACGTGGCTTCTACGGCGGTGGCGCCATTGACGCCCGCTTTGATTTCTTACCTGCTAGCTTTGCTCTCCATGGTTTGCCTCCAGATGCGCCTAAGTGGGGCAGCCAATACAAAAAGCTGTTTACAACCTATTTCAACCGCACGATGACGCTTTTGGCACACACCAGCTCACTTGCGCAAGCGAGGAACACCGTCACACTCGATCCCGATGTGAAAGACGCCTGGGGTCTTCCAGCCCTCCGCATCACCTCCGATTACCACCCCGACGACCTCGCCACACTCAAGTGGATACAGTCGAAGCAGGTCGAAATTCTTCAAGCGGCGGGTGCCCAGAAAATCTGGTGTCAATCGATCGAAATGACCGACAACATGCCGAGCCGTCACCTTATGGGGACCTGCCGGATGGGTCACGATCCGGCACTCTCCGTAGTCAATGCATTCAGCCAAACGCACGACGTCCCGAACTTATTTCTGGTCGACGGTAGTAATTTCGTCACCGCGGCGAGGCAGCAGCCGACAGCCACTATTCAAGCACTCGCTTATCGCGCTGCCGACCACGCGATTGCGGCAGCACGGCGCGGCGAACTCGGCTAGTCCTCATTTAAGTCTCGGGCCCGGGGTTCGAAGGGGGTTGTGCGTTGCCCACTCGATCAACAGTGCCGCGTTATGACCGCTGCTGAAGAGTGATGCTTATAGCCTCAGACGCGGCCGAATTGCTGACATCTTTCAGCCGGCAGCGCGGTCTAGCCAACTGAGGTAAATCTAATGTTGCCTATTCACGAAGGGCAATGCGGTTTGTGTGCTCATTTCGTGGAAGAACACTCCGGGAACCAACGCTTGACGCAAATTCGAAACTCAATGGAAGCTACTGAGGACTTCGTCGATACTTGCGGCCATCCTATTCACGAACGGTTGCATCTGAAGGTGACTGCAACAAGCGCCTGCGACGGCTTCGAATCCGCTCTCGTCCACTAGTCACGAAGAGACTAGCGCGAAACAGTCAGGGCAGTATTCTCGTTGCGCTTAGCACTTCGTTTTAAGCCCAATCTCAGCCAAGCCATCCAAAGGCCCGTAATGACCAGGACAGCTCCACCGAACGCCGCCACTGCTGCCACTATCTGCCCCAGGGGCCCCACGGCCTCACCGGTATGCAGGAAACGGACCCAGGCTCGCCATCGCCTGCCAGTTGAATAGGAGGAAAACGGTTCCCAACGCCGCACGGCTCCGTTCCTCGCATTGAGCGTAAGTTGCGAGCGTAGTTGCGGTTGACCTCCATTCCCTTGATCAATGGTGAATACATCTGCCGAGGCACCGGGCTCCCATCGCAATGTGAGGGTGTGCCAACCGGGAACCTGATCGCCAGCGCGCTTAAAGAGTGCTGCCAAAGCCATGGTGAGCGGTATGTCTTGCTTCCGGTGTGCAATCCGATGTTGACCTTCTGCCTGTCGAGGACCCCCCTGAGGCGGTTCCGTTCCAGACAACCGGAAGAGCAGATTATTGGCCCATGTAAAGGACATGATGACTCCGCTCAAGACCAGGATGAACAGCGGAACGGCGCACCAGATACCGACAACATTATGGATGTTCCAAAAGGCTGCCTTCCCGGATAAATTGCGGCGGAAGCGCGTGATCGAGCGAAGCCGCTGAGCGCTCCAAACGCGCGGCAACCATAGGTAGGTGCCGCTCAATATGAGAAACAGGAAGAGAAAGTTGGCTACGTCGGCAATCGCGCGCCCGGCCCCGTGACCTCGAAGGTCGGCGCCAAGTGCTCGGTGCCACCGCTCGATCGAAGAGAAGAAACTGCGCACGCCTCTGGAGTTTTGCCCCAAGAGCCTCCCGTTATATGGATCCAGAAAGAGAATCCGTTCACGGCCGAAGGCAAACGCTACCGGCTCGCTTCGATCGGCCGAAAGAGTGATGCTGGAAAGCCCGTCGGCAGCATCCGGCAATTTGCCGACCAGCGCTTCCAGAGGGAGACGTACCGAACCGGAGCTCACGGGCGCCAGCGCTCTCCGATCGGCGATTTGAACGATCTGCCGTTCAAATGCTAAGAGCAGGCCCGTCACGCACATGATGAGGATCACGATTCCCACCACAACTCCGGTGCAAAGGTGAGCCCAAAATAGCAGTTGTCTCGGCTTCATGCTGACTAGATTGCCGCCCATTGGCGAAGCAGATTGTGATAGACGCCGGTAAATTGGACCGCTGATGGATGATCCGCCTGCTCGCGGTTCAGTTGCTGGATAGCCATGTCGAGATCGAATAGCAGGCTGCGTTTTCCGTCATCGCGAATCATGCTTTGAATCCAGAAGAAGGAGCTGACACGCGCTCCACGCTCAACGGGACGTACATGGTGAAGACTGGTTGCCGGATACAGGATCATGTGGCCCGCCGGCAGCTTCACAGCGTGAGTACCATAGGTATCTTCCACCACTAGTTCGCCACCGTCATATTCTTCTGGATGCGTAAAGAACAACGTTGCTGAGAGATCGGTTCGAATCCGATGAGCGGTTCCGGTTATCGATCGAATCGCGTTATCCACATGCGTGCCGAACGATTGGCCCCCGGCATAAGAGTTGAAGAGAGGCGGGAAGACGCGGTGCGGGAGTGCGGCTGAAACGAAAAGAGCGTTTTGTCCGAGCGCATCCAGGATCATCTCGCCGACTTCCCGAGCGACGGGATGGTCCTCGGGAATCTGCATGTTGTTTTTCGCACGCGCCGATTGATGCCCCGCCGTCACGCGTCCATCGGTCCAATTGGCGCTTTCAAAAAGACGCCGCGCCCGCGCTATTTGGTCGCTGGTGAGCACATCAGGAATTGCCAGTAACATCTTAAAATCTCGCGATCTAGAACTTAAACTTCAAATCGATCAACGCAGAGCGGCCCGCACCGAGCACAATGTGGCCGGGGTGCAACTGGTCATAGTAGTAGCGGTTTGCCAGGTTATACGCATTCACTTGCAGCTCCACGTGCTCGCCGAAGGAACGGCTTGCCATGGCGTTGAAGATCCAATAGCCGGGCACCTGCTTCACTAATCGAGTGGTTGGGTCCAACGGCACGGTGGAACTGGCATTTCGGCTCGATACATAATTGCTGCCTGCGCCGAATTCAAAGTGACGCGGCAGACGATGGGTACTCCAGAACCCAAACGTGTTTTTCGGCACGTTTGCCAGCGGCAATCCAATGGCACCGGGGTAGAACTGTGAATTGACGACACGGCTGTCGAGATAGGCATAGCTTGCCAGCAAATCCCAACGGCTCATGACGTGCCCCCGAACATCGGTCTCGGTGCCGCTGACTCGCTGATTTCCAGCCAGCACGTATAGCAGTGAATTGATTGGACTGGATTCACGCGCATTTTGCTTGGTGGTGCGAAACCACGAAGCGTTTACCTGGAGCCGGCTTTTACTTAAATCCCACTTCGTCCCAAACTCGTAGCTCTGGTTCCATTCCGGCGGGAGATTTACCGTGCCTGCACTCAGCGAAAGACTCTCGGCGGAAGGGTTGAACGAGGTTCCAGCGTCGAAGTAGAAACTACCGAACGGCAGGGGTTTGTAGACAATAGCAGCGCGCCAGGTTGGCTTTTGATCCACCCGGTTGAAGTGTGACTCGGGCGCAACGCGCTGGTCGTAAGTATTGTCGAAGCGGTCGAAACGAACCCCACCTGTGAAGGCCCACTTACCGATGCTGACCGTATCGAGTGCGTAGACTCCTGCGGAAAGAGCGGTATCGGTTACGCGGCTGGCAATTGTGACATTTGGGTTGAGGGATTGGTTCGGATCTGGATTGAGCAGGCTAGTCTGAGGTGCCGAGAAACTCGGCCGGGTCGGATCAGATGTTTCGCGTCCGCCTTCCACTCCTGCAACAAACGTGTGCCGGAGTTCCCCGGTCTTGAAGTGAGTGATCAGGTCGAGCTGATCATCGAGGAATGTCTCCGTGCTGTTAACACCAATCTCGTGCCGGGTAATCTGCATTGCGTCCAGCGGCGTGGTTGGGGCTACACCGGTCAATTGCGGCTCGGTAATTAGCACGTCGCGGCCGTAGTGGGCGTACCGTACTTGATCACGAATGGTGACTTTGTCGTTCACGTCGTGCTCGAGCTTCACGGTGCCGATGTCGTCGTAGGTCCGCAGAAAATTGCCGTCCTGCAGGCCGTAGTAGTTGTTGCGAGGCACCGGCGCGGGTCCATTGAATAGCCACGGGATGCCATAGTCCGGGATGTCGTCCGCGTTTTGGTGGAAATAGCTGAGCGTAAGTCGCGTTGGAGTGCCCAAACCTAAGGCGAGTGAAGGCGCAAACCCATCACGCCGGTTTTTGGCGACGTCGCGACCGGCAACGCCACCGATATCTCCCATCGCGTTGAGCCGGAACGCCGCGCCGGATCCAAGTTTCGGAACCGGTGTATCCCAATCGAGTGTGCCGCGTCTGGTCGTGTCGGTGCCGAAAGCGAGATCGACGGTCAGGAATCGATCCAGATTGGGTGTTTTGGTGGCTTGATTCACTATGCCACCAGTCGATCCACGGCCAAAGGTGACTGAGGAAGGACCCTGCAAGACTTCGACTTCCTGGGTATTAAACGGGTCACGATAGTAGCTTCCAAAATCGCGCATGCCATCGATAAACAGGTCATTACGCGCGGTGAAGCCGCGAACGGTCAGATTATCGCCTTGTGCACCGCCTTCGCCGGCGGCGAGGCTGATCCCCGCCACGTTGCGAAGGCTGTCGCGCAGTGTGGTGGCACCCTGCTGGGACATTGTGGTTTGTGAAACGATACCGACAGTCTCAGGAGTATCCAGCAGCGGTTGCTGGTATTTCGGCATCGAGGACGACATGATCGGGGCTGTCTCGTTAACGTCAACGGTCGACACGGCGGGCTTAAGGCGGACGGTATATCCTCGCCCCTCGGAGCCATCATAGGTAAGCCCTGTTCGAATCAAGAGTTGTTGCAACGCCTGTTCATCCGTGAACACTCCGTTTACGCCAGGAGATTGAATATTCAGCAGCACCGCATCCGGCACGTTAACTGACGTGCCCGACGTCTTTCGGAAGACATCGAGAACCGTCTCGAGAGGACCGGCCGGTATGTCGTAACGACGCACTGGAAGCGCCTCGGTACGGCTAGACGCTACCTGCTTGGTACGGGGCACATGCTGCGCGAGTACGAGCTTTCCGGGATCTGTCGCCGTGTACGCTGCTAAGGCACCGACGGCAACCCAGCACTTCGGCCGCCCCATCGCGCGCAATTGCTTTTTTTTCTGCTTAATTCGTTTCATCGACATTGGCGTCCTCCGGTTCATTCAGGACTACCCCGTAAATGAGACCAGAATGGTCCATGATAAGCTCGCTTCCTTAGGCGAGCAATGAAGGGTGCAGCGATTGGGGCCTAGAAGAAGCCGAACAGCGAAAAAGGGAGGTTGATTGTTCCTGGAAGGGGCCAGACGATTGCTTACTACCTAACTCCGCTGGTATATGAGTACTTACTTGCAGTACAGCGGTTCCAGCGACAGCTTCTAAGCCCAGCCCATTAATGAGGGATTATTTAGCTTTGATGAAAGTGCATTTATTTCTGCCCGTTCTGGTTTTCGCCACGTACTCACTGCGCGGTGCGCACCTTCCCGTCATGAACGCTGGCGGTCCAGAGGCGGAGCTTTATGGTCAAGCAGAGCATTACCCGACGGGATCTTCCCCCACCATGTTCGAACGAAAATACTTGGTGGGGGATTTCAGTCACTTCGATACGCTGTTTCCTGCGGACAGCATCAGCGCATCTGCTCAGCCCTGGGAATTTCAAACTCCCGCCGACTCTCCGGAAATCCACTATTCCCACGCGGGTGAGCGCTATCTGATGACTGACTACCTGAATCATCTGCCCGTCACCGGTCTCTTGATTGCGAAAGGCAACGAAATTCTCTTTGAGGCGTATCAATACGAGCGCACCCCCCATGACCGGCTCACCTCACAATCAATGGCGAAAACCATGGTGGCTATGCTGGTCGGCATCGCCGTGTCGGAGCACGCAATCGCCTCGATTGAGGACCTCGCCAGCAAATATATTCCGGAGCTAAAAGGTTCACCTTACGGCAACAGCAAACTGATTGACTTGCTGCATATGTCTTCGGGCATCACATGCCAGAGCAGCAATACCGAGGAGAGCGAAATGAAGATGCGAAACCTGAAGGCCGAGTGCAAGCAAGCCTTTGGTGGAGGGCTCCACTTTCAGTATTCCGGTACAGACGCGCAAGTCTTAGGTCTCGCACTCAGCAATGCGGTCCATAAGAGCTTGTCCGCTTATCTCGAAGAGAAGATCTGGAGTCAGATCGGCACGGCCTCAAAAGCTTCCTGGACGACCGGTCCCTCTGGCCACGACCTCGCCTTCTGCTGCTTCAATGCCACGCTTCGCGACTACGCTCATTTCGCCCGCCTCCTCGCTTTTGATGGCGCATGGAATGGAAAACAGCTCATCCCAAAGGACTGGATCCTGCAGGCAACTACAGTGAGTGATTTAACCCCGCAGCTCGCTCCGGGGAAGCCGGCACCCTTCTTCGGCTATGGCTATCAGGTCTGGATCCTACCTGGCCAGCGGAGAATGTTCACCCTTCTCGGATCAAATGGTCAACGAATTTTCGTCGACCCTCAATCGAAGCTGATTCTTGTGCAAACGGCTGTCATGGAAAAGTCGATTGATCGACCAAAGGACGCGGAGACGATTGGCCTGTGGCTCTCTTTGATACACCACTACGGCGAGCAGTAACAAAGGCATGCGGAGGGACAGCGCCCCTGCTGTGGCATCCTTGGGCGAGTTTCCGAAGAGACATTCTGCGTTCCTGAGGTCAAGATGCCCGTCCGCTCTGTGCCGTTTATTCGATCGTTCGCTCCTGCAGTTTTATGTTTGTCGCTACTGGGCAGTCTGGGGCCCATGATGCGGGCCGAGCAAGGTCTGGTAAGCTGCAAACCCGTAAGTCAAAAGACCAGCGAAACCGGCTGCTGGATCGTCGCTAGTCAACCCCTTGGGATGTTGCCCAATCCTGTTTACCTGACCATGGAAACGTTCGCCTCCACCGAACTCGCGGCACGCCAAAAAGGCCCGGGTGGGACAGTTATCGACGCCTTAGGAAAGACCTGGCTCCTGAGCGTAGGGCCCAAGCTGAAAAATGATTCGACAGGTTCAAGAGTGACCCAGATTGGACCCCTCCCGATCGAAGCTGGGCGGGACTATACAGCGCAGTACATGGAAGCAACGTTGGAACCCGGGATGGTGAGCAGGACGCATGTTCATTCAGGTCTCGAGGTCTTCTACACGGAAAGCGGCGAGACCTGTCTGGAGACACCAGAAGGTAAACAGATGGGGAGAAAAGGTACGGACATCATCATTCCTGAGGGTGTGTCGATGGAACTTAGCGCGACTGGCACACAGGTACGACGGGGGATAATGCTCGTCTTGCACGACTCATCAAAACCGCCGACAACACTAGTGGATAGCTGGAAATCCAAAGGTCTCTGCAAAACGACAAACTGATCTGAGGCTGGCATGACCTGCTATACCTAGCTAACATGCCGTTTGAAAAGGAACTTGAGGTTGCAAAGCTGGTGGCGCAGGAGGCTGGAGCCTTAGCTCTCGATTACGCGCGGCGCGGGGTAACGGCTGAGACGAAAGCAGACGAATCGCCCGTCACCGCGGCCGACCGTGCCTGCGAGAAGCTAATTGTCGAGACGATTCTGCGGGCGTTTCCAGACGACGGAATTCTCGGCGAGGAAGGCGCAAACCGGGAGAGCCGGAGCGGCCGCAAGTGGATCATCGACCCGATCGACGGGACGAAAGATTTCGTGAGGGGCATTCCACTCTGGGCTGTTCTGATCGGTCTCGAAGAGAATGGCCAAGTGGTCGCCGGGGCGGCGCACAGTCCCGGGCAAAACTCGCTGCTGTGGGCGGCGCGCGGCCAAGGTGCGTGGGCGAACGGCTCGCCTATACACGTATCCAGCAAGACAGGACCGAAGGAATCGCTCCTTTCTTTTAACGGCTTCAATAAGCTGGGAGTTCGTGCGTTTACAACAGCGCTGCTGCCGTGGGTCGAACAGTTTTGGGGTGTTCGCAGTTTGGGTGGCGCGGTTGATGCGATGCTGCTCGCACAAGGAAAGACGGACGTGTGGATCGAACCGAACGCCGCAGCCTGGGATCTCGCCCCGTTTCAGGTCCTGATCGAGGAAGCGGGTGGAATCTTCCGTAGTCTGGGCGGGGAGCGCACGATTTACGGAGGCAATGCTTACGCCTGCGCGCCGAGGCTCGAGCCGTACGTCCAAACCCTGCTGACTCCGGTCAGTTCGTAAAAGCATCTAATTGGCAGAATGATGAGCGGTTATGAAGCGCTTCGTGAGGGGGCGGCCTGGATCGATCTCTCCGCACGGGGCAGAATTCGTGTGATGGGAGAGGACCGGGCGCGCCTCCTGCATGCCATGAGCACCAACAACGTGACTGAACTTGCGCCGGGCTGCGGTCTATACGCATTTTTCCTCAACGACAAGGGCCGTATTCTGGCCGATGCATATATCTACAACTTAGGGGACGAGCTATTTCTGGATACGGAGCCCGAAACCAAAGACAAGCTGTTCCAACACCTCGACCGCTACATCATTGCCGACGATGCCACGCTAGACGATGAGGCCGAAGTGCTTGTGGCGATCGGGCTCGAAGGACCGAAGAGCATGAATCTCGCCCGAGAGTTGAAGCTTCCGGTCAACGGTACAAAATTCGGGGTCGAACGAACGGCTGACGGGTTTACGGCGCATGTTACCGTGACCGGGCAAGAAGGCATCCGCATTTTTGCGAAGGCGGCGGACAAGCAGAAGCTGATCGAGGAACTCGAGGCCGCAGGTGCGGTGGCCGCAACGGCGGAAGAAGTGTTAATCGTTCGTCTGGAAAATGGGAAGCCGCGCTATGGAGAAGAAATCAGCGAGCGCTACCTGGTGCAGGAGACGCAGGTGTTTGAAGCGGTTCACTCGAACAAAGGTTGTTATCTTGGCCAGGAAATTGTCGAGCGGGTGCGCGCTCGCGGTCAGGTGCATCGCTTATTAACGCCCGTTCGCATCGCAGCAACTATTGCGCCCGCTCCCGGTACCAAGCTGCGGCTGAACGATGCAGATGTCGCCGAAATTAGTTCTGCTGTTTTCTCACCGGCTTTAGGCGAAGTGGTCGGGCTGGCTTACGTCCGAACGGAAGCGGCACAAGCGAAACCGGAGATGACGGTGGCAGGTGTAGAGCCGCCGGCGGCAGCATTTGTCCGATCCTGACTGAACCTGCTTGCGGCCGCTAGTCGTCGCCGAGCAAGCGTCCGAATGGCTCGAGCGATTCGACACTGTCGCACACGGCTTTGACAGCGGCCGTGATCGGGATGGCGAGAACCAGCCCGACTGCGCCCCAGAGCAGTCCCCAAAACATCATGGCGATCGTGACCACGAGCGGGTTCAAACGTACCCGTTTTCCGATGATCTTCGCGTACAAGAAATTCATGCAGATAAGGTGAAGCGCGGCCGTGACGAGAATGACGCTGATCACGATCTTGAACTTATTTGGCACCGCCACGGCCGCGAGCACAGGAGGCAAGAGACTCAGCACTAAACCGACATAAGGCACCAGACTGAAGAAGGCGCTGAGGAGACCGACTAATGGCCAATACGGCAGGCCAAGGAAGAAGAAGGACACGCCGCTAATCGCGCTTAAGAATACCCACAGCAGAAAATTGCCGAGCACGAAGGCACGCGTGGAGTCACCAATATGGGACCAGCTTTTGCCAACGACGAAACGGTCCTCGCCCGGGAAAAGCAGGAGGAACCGGCGATTTATGTGATCGCGCCAGCTCAGCATAAAGTACGTCAGGAAAGGAATGAACGAGACCATTAGGAGGGTTTGCAGGTAGCCGGAAACATAGCTGTAGACTGTGCCGATCACAGGGTGCGGATCTGTGTGGATGCGGACCTCCTGAATAACCGGCGTGACCGGGGCGGCAGGAGCGCGTGATCCCGAACGGCGACGTCTCGCTTTTTGCGCCTCCTGTGGCTTTTGCTCAATCTGCTGCTGCTGCTGGCGCAGGTTCTTCGGTACGACGAGATCCAGCGTTTTTTTCTCCGTTTCGTCGATAGTGGAGCTGACGGAGCCGACGACTTCGCCGATCCGCTCACTGTAGGACGGCAGGTCTTCTTTAATGACTGCGACCTCACTCCAGGCGACCGCTCCAATCAGGTAAACGGCGATGATCGCGATGGCAATGACGATGCCGGTGGCGGCCGCTCGCGGAACCCGCAGCTTCATGATCAGCAGAACCACGGGATCGAGGATGAACGCGAAAACAGCGGAGATGATCAGAGTAACGAAAAAATCGCGCCCGAAGTAGAGGAGAGCGACTAGGGCTGCGCCGGCTATCAACGTCCGGCCAATTCGTGAAGACTGCTGCGTAACATTCGGGGGGTTAAGGATGGCCAAAGAAAAGCGGAACCCCCGTCACCGGATACTCTAACACGTTAACTGCCCCTTATAATCCGACTTGGCGGACAAAAAGGAAGTCGTGCGGAGGGGGCGGATTCTCGCTCTAGATGTCGGGAAAAAGCGCATCGGCCTAGCGGTGAGTGACGAGTTGGGCTTGGCCGCGCTCGGTCTTGAGACACTTGAGCGAACCCGCATTCGTGATGACTTGCGGAAGCTCAACGAGATGGCAAACAGCTTGGGAGTGGGTCTTTTTCTGATCGGCAAGCCTTTGCACATGAGCGGCGACGAGAGCCGGCAGAGCGAATATACGCGCGAGTTCGCCAGCCGTTTGGAGCAGCATACGCAAGTACCCGTGGAATTTTGGGATGAACGCCTGACTTCGGCTGAGGCGGAGCGGATGCTACGGGAGGCGGGGGCGACGCTCGAGCAGCGCAAGAAGGCAGTCGATCGGATGGCGGCGGTTTTGCTGCTCGAAAGTTACTTGGGGTTTCTGCAGGCAGCGGCGGAAATGAGTGCGCGAGGTGACCGTGGCTGAGCAACGCGGCTGTCTACGACCGTTTCTCTGGCTGGTCCTGACCGTAGTGTTGCTCGCCATTGCCATTGGGGGCGGCCTCGCTGCTTACTGGTATCTGACGCCCTATCGCGGATTTTCTGCCGAGACATTCGTCGAGATCGAGCACGGTATGTCGTCGCGAGCGATCGCCCGCAAGCTCGCAAAGCAGGGTGTAGTGCGATCGCGCTGGGCATTTCTGGCAGTGCGGGCGCTGCATCCTCAGGCGGCTTTGCAAGCGGGAGAGTATCGCTTTGGCAGTGCGCAGACGCCCGGGCAAGTCTTCGATAAAATCGCGCGCGGCGAGATCTTCTATCAGGAAATTACGATCCCGGAGGGCAGCAACGTCTTCGACATCGCCGGCTTACTGGGGAACTCGGACACGGTAAAGCCCGCAGCGTTTCTGCAGGCGAGCGCGGACCCGACAAGCATCCGCGATCTGGACAGAAGAGCTCCGACGCTTGAGGGCTTTCTGTTTCCTTCGACCTACCGTGTGACGCATAAGACCACCGCGCGGCAGCTTTGCCGCATGATGACCGATGAGTTCCGCAAGCAGTGGAAGGCGCTCGGTGGCGACAAGCAGCAGGATCGCATCCACCAGATTGTAATACTCGCGTCCCTCGTTGAGAAAGAAGCGGCGGCCCGCGAGGAACGCCCCCAAGTGGCTTCTGTGTTTCTGAATCGCCTACGGCTTTCGATGCCGCTCCAGTGCGACCCGACGACGGTTTATGCGGCTTTGCTCGAAAACCGGTATCGGGGAGCCATTCACAAATCGGACCTGGCGAGTCTGAGCCCCTATAACACCTACACGCATGCGGGGCTGCCGCCCGGGCCTATTGCCAATCCAGGGGCGATGTCCTTGAAGTCGGCGCTCTATCCGGCGGATACCAACTACTTGTATTTCGTGGCGAAGTCGGACCGGTCGGGCTCAACATTTTCGGCGACTTTGGCGGAACACGAGCGAGCGGTGATGGAGTATCGCAAGAGCGTCAAGTAGACGACCTACCTATCTCACTCGGCAGGGAGCAAAAGGAACCGGGTGGTTCGGCATCATCTGAAAGATCTGTGCCTTGCCGTTCGTATAAATGAGGATGGGTGGCGAAAAATTGGCCGGGTTCAAACGCGCATCCCGCAAAGTACCGGCCATGGTCAGCACAGAAGGATCGGCGAGTCCGTTACCCCGTTCTGGAAGAGGACCGTCCAGGCGCGAGGCGGCGACAAGCACACGCCCAACCGGACCTTCCTGACTCGAATAGCCCGCCCAAGGGATGTGTTCGCGCAGGAGTTGGTAGTCAAGCGGAGGGCCAACTGACTCCGAAATGATCAAGCGGTCGCAGGGCTGTAGTTCGTCGCGCAGGAACTGGACGACTGCATGGCCCGCTGGAAAATCGCGATGGTCCTGGATGTAACCCGATCGCGTCAGACGATAACCCGAGACGAACAGCAGCAGGGTCAATGCCACTGCGAGCGGAAGATCTTTTCCCACAAGCGCTCGGTCAAAAGCCGACCAACCTATCGCAGCGCTGAGGTAGCAGAGAGCGCATAAAGGTAACAGCACGCGAGGAAAGGGAACGATTCGTTGCAGGGGCGGCAGAACCAGTATTACGAGCAGCACAAGCGAAAACAGGCGTGCGCCGTCGCGGGCACGTGGGATCAAAAAGCAGAGCAGAACGCCCACCCCGAGCAGGCCAGGCATGAGGATTGGGTTGTCGCTGAAAAGGAAGGACCCAAAGGCCGCCGGAAAACGACGCGCCTCAGCGAGAAACTCGGGTTTGGTCAGTGGCGTCACCCAGGGGTTCGCCAGTAAGGAGCGTGCACCCGAGACAATCACCACTGGCATGTAAAGAAAGACGGTCACAACAACCGTGACCAGGCCCGCCACAAAAAGAGAATGCAGCATCCGGAGACCGCCCTTCCATAGCAGCCAGGCAAGAGCAACGAGATAGGAGTAGAGCATCGTCGGGGAAGTCCAGAAACCGGCAACGGCGGCTGCCGAAAACAACAGCCACGATCCACCTGGGCTCTCGGCCGCGATATCGGTCGCCACGTAGAGCATCACCAAAAGGAAAACTGCTTGCAGAGTGTATCCGCGCGCGTTGACGGAATAGAGGATCAGAGGTCCGGATACCGTAGCGAAGCCAGCAGCGTAGAGTGAGGCATTCCGGCCGCCCACACGCCTGGCGACCGCGTACATGAGCGGGATCAGCAACATTCCTGCGAGCAGTACCGGCAGTCGGATGGCCCAAACGGAATTACCAAAGATGCGACAAGAGCCCCACACGAAAAGGCTGTGCAGGATGTGGTTATTAGGCACCGTGTAGAGGGTCAGGACGTGAGCGAGTGAGCGACTGGCGAACGCGAGATACGTGAACGATTCGTCATAACGCGGCGGCTCATTGACATAGGCAAGGCGCAAGCCGACCCCGAGCAGCAGGATGATGGCGAACCCAGACCGATGGGCCAGAGTCTCTGTTCGAAAAGTGGTTAGGATGGCGCTGCGATACCAAACCAGGCAGCTGCGAAGCGAGCGAAGCTCGACGGACAGCCAGCTGGCCAGCCTTCTCCGAAATAGCAGAAGAGAGAGGCCCAAAGCACCGTAGAATAGAGCTCCCGGCAAGACCCGTGGCAGCAGGATCGCATATTGGTCAAGGCTTAGCGGATTGCTACTGCCAGTTGCCAAGCGCGTCACTCTGAGCACCCATGCGTAGGGAGCTTCTGAGATGAACAATAAGCCGAGGGAAACCAGCAAACAGAAGCAGGCAAGGACGAGCAGAAATCCCGCGGAGAGTGTGCGACCCGTCCCGCCGCTCGCTTGGGCGGCATTGTCGTGGGGAGAGCGACGAAGTGCGGGCAAAAACTGTTGTAGCAGACGCAAGCTGCTACGCATGACCGGAATTTCCTTAGAGATCTTCGCCCTGCTGGTGCGCCCACGCCAAGCCGACAGTTCCTGTGTCTTTGCGTATCACTCTCTTCTGCGCGCTGGCAGGTCTCAGCGCTTTACAAGCTTCTGACCTAAACGATCCCGGGTTGCTGGCGCGTGCGGCATCCGCGAACCAGAATTTATACGCTGCTCTTCAGTCATTCGTGTGCAACGAGCAGATCGAGCGTTACAGCGGCCGCAAGCACATCGATACCGTGACGGCGAAAGTATCGCTCGAGAACGGAATCGAGCATTACTCGGAGATCCTCGAGAAGGAGCGGCCGCTGCATGACTTGTCGAGCCTAGGCGGGGCGTGGTCGGAAGGCGAGTTTGGGACGCTGCTCATTCAGACGCAGCAGCTGCTCGCAACCCAACAGGTGAGATGCGAGGTTCAGGGGATCTGCGATTTCGATGTGTCTGAGGCGGAGAGTCCGTGGAAGCTCACGGTGAGCGGAGGCAATTACGTCATTCCGTTCCACACCCGGGTTTGGCTTGCCGCTGATTCCGGTAAGATTTTGAAAATTGCGCGGACATCGACCCTCGTGCCGCCGGAGCTCCGTATTGCGCAAATTAATTGGAGCGTGTCGCTGAGTCCCGTCGATCTGAACGGCACGTCCTGGTGGCTGCCAGTGAGCGGAGATTACCAGGTTATGTACCGGGAAAGCGGAAGGCGGGAGTGGAACACGATGAAGTTCTCCGGTTACCGGCGCTACGGTTCGGAAGTCCTGATTCGATTCAATTGATCACTGAGCCCCGCGGCTGAGCAACATCACTTTGAGGGTGTGAAAGATGATGTAGAAATCAAGTGCCGGGGCGATGTGCTTGATGTAGTAAAGGTCGAACTCGAGCTTGATCATGGCGTCGAGCTGGGTGTCGCCGTATTTATGGTTGATCTGAGCCCAACCGGTAATGCCTGGTTTGACCGCGAGGCGCTGCCGATAATAAGGGATTTGTTGGGCTAATACGTCGACAAATTCCGGCCGTTCGGGCCTGGGTCCGACGATCGTCATATCGCCGCGGACGACATTCCAAAACTGTGGCAGCTCATCCAACCGAAGTTTGCGGAGCCATTTACCGAGCGGTGTAATCCGGGGATCGTCCTTTTTTGCCCAGACGGCTCCGGTGCGAGCTTCGGCATCAACATACATGGAACGGAACTTATAAAGGGTGAAGGTGCGGCCATCGAGGCCGACGCGACGCTGGCGATAGAGTACCGGACCCTTGGACGAAAGCTTTACTGCCGCGGCGGTTACGAGCATAAACGGCAGAGCCAAAACCAGACCGATTACGCCCAGCACGAAGGAGTAGAGTTTCTGGAAGGCAATCGCCTGCGAGCTCGGTCCGAGCATGGACGAAAATATCAACTGCGAAGGCTGAATCTTGCGGCTGCAGACGCGGTGCATGGCCATTTCATAGGTATCCGCCGCATCCTCAATCAGCACGCCGCCGAAGCGGATTTCGAGCAAGTCCTGCACCGGCAAGCGATTTCTACGCTCCGCCATGCCGACCACAATGCGGGTGGGCTTGTATTCGGCGCAGACACTGCGCACCTCACTCACCTTGCCTAGGCACGGTACCGGAAAGTGACACGCGGAGTCATCGTCCTCTTCGCACAGGTAGCCCAAAATCGAGTAGCCGAATTCAGGCCGGTCGAGTATCGGTTTGATGATTTCGTCGAGAATGCTCGAGTTTCCGAGTAAGAGGACGCGCTCCGAGCGCAAACCGACCACGATGTACTTCCAGAAAGCGATTCGCCAGAGTGGAAGCACGATCACCAGGCCGAAGCTGCCGAGCACCATCAACCAGCGCCCGAGCAGAACGTCCGGGTTGAGGTAACCGACAAAAGCCATCAAGAGCAACGAACTGCCGACCGCGAGACAAACCTGCTGAACCAGCACCACCCGTGAGGCGATGCGCAGGTTGGCATATAAATCCTGGAAATAAAGAAGCAGAATAATTAGCCCGGCAATAACGAGCAGCTTCCAGTAATTGTTTTCTTCGAAAAGATAGAAATAGGGATCGATGCCCAGGATGAGCAAGGAAAGCAGGTAGCACCCAAGGACAAGAAAAACCTCGGAAACGAGAAGCGCAACGACGCTCGCCGGGATGAAGACGCGGAAAAGTCGAATCACGCGAATCTTTTCGGCAGTAGGCGAAACAAACCCGGGCCGTGGGTCTCCGGTAAACTCTTCACAGACTTACCATTCGCGGAATTGTGTATAGCATCAGTATCGCGAGGCTTTACGTCCAAGCATGCCCAGCGATGGTGGATATTGAGTTTAGCATCAACTTTTTACAGGATACTGAACTGGCGAGGGCCGTTCAGCCGATCAGTTCGCTCTCCGGACAGAGCAGCTCAAGCCGTTGATTTTCCAGCAACATAAACTCTTAAGTGGACTCGGCCGCGTGGTATAACCAATGTAGGATCTGATTGGTCCCGGATCGCTCCCTTTGCTTGGATTGATAGAACTCGGAAATGCTTCGACTCACAAAGAAGGCGGATTACAGCTTAATTGCTCTCAAGCATTTTGCGCTATGTCTGCGCGAGTCGGGCGGAGCAGTCAGTGCGAAGGAAGTATCGGATTCGTGCGGCATTCCGCTACCCGTGCTTTCAAAGCTGCTGCAGAAATTGGGCCGGAGCGGATTTTTGGTTGCCGAGTACGGGACCAACGGCGGCTATCGGCTGGCGCGTGACCCCCGGCTCATCTCGGCGCTGGAAGTTATCCGGGCTATCGACGGGCCGATTGTGCTGGCTAACTGCTTCACCGAAGGAGCGCACTGTGGTCATGAAAGCCGCTGTACGGTCAAGCGGCCCTTGCGCAAGATTCACGAGGGGATCCTGAGACTTCTCGAAACGGTAAGCATCCAAGATATGTTGCAGGACTCCGAGGCCGAGAGGCTCGAGCCGACTCCGGCTTCGCTGGTAACGCTTAGCGGAGCAGCGAACCCTTCGAGCGAGCGAGCTCAATCAGGAAATAGCATATGAAATTACCGATTTACATGGATAATCACGCGACCACCCAGATGGATCCTCGGGTGTTCGAAGCGATGAAGCCGTTCTTCTTGGAGACCTTTGGAAACGCGGCTTCAAGGAATCACAGTTTTGGCTGGGAAGCAGAAGAGGGCGTCGAGCGATCCCGGAAGCAGATTGCCGAATTGATTGGGGCGACACCGAAAGAGATTGTTTTCACAAGTGGCGCGACCGAGTCGAATAACCTGGCCCTGAAAGGCGTTGCCGAAATGTATTCCGAACGCGGCAACCACATCATCACGCAGGCGACTGAGCACAAAGCGGTGCTTGATACCTGTAAGCGGCTCGAAAAGCAAGGCATTCGTGTGACCTACCTGCCGGTCCAGGCAAATGGGCTGGTCGATCTTAATCAGTTGCGCGACGCCATCACTGACAAGACGATTCTGATCTCAATCATGTACGCCAACAACGAGATCGGTGTGGTGCAGCCCATGGCTGAGATTGGCAAGATTGCTAAAGAGAAGGGCATTCTGTTCCACAGTGACGCGGTGCAGGCGGTGGGCAAGATCCCGGTTAACGTGATAGCCGACGGGATCGATATTCTCTCGTTGACGGCGCATAAGCTTTACGGTCCAAAGGGCGTGGGCGCGCTATACGTTCGGCGCCGTAATCCGCGCGTCCAAATTACGGCGCAGATGGATGGCGGCGGTCACGAGCGCGGGATGCGGTCGGGAACCTTGAATGTGCCGGGGATTGTGGGCTTGGGTTATGCCTGCGAACTGGCGCGCAAAGAAATGCCGGAAGAATCGAAACGAATGAGCTTCCTGCGCGACAAACTAAAGGACCGGCTTACCCGCGATCTGGACGAAGTTTATATCAACGGCACGATGGAGCATCATTTGCCGAACAACCTGAACATCAGCTTCGCGTATGTGGAAGGCGAAAGCCTGCTGATGGGAATCAACGACATTGCCGTGTCGAGCGGATCTGCCTGTACGTCGGCCACGCTTGAGCCCAGCTATGTTCTGAAGGCGCTCGGCGCAGGCGATGACATCGCTCACTCGTCGATTCGCTTCGGTCTGGGCCGCTTCAACACGGAAGAAGAAGTGGATTATGTGGGCGACAAGGTGGTCGATGTTGTCCAGAAGTTACGTGAGCTTTCGCCGCTGTACGAGATGGCGAAAGAAGGTGTGGATCTGACAAAGGTCGCATGGGCGGCGCATTAAGAAGCGCGCACACTACACTAAGGAAAGGGGAATCGAATGGCTTATTCTGATAAAGTTCTGGATCATTACAACAATCCGCGGAACGTGGGTTCGCTCGATAAGAGCAGTCCGGATGTGGGGACCGGCATGGTAGGCGCTCCCGAGTGCGGCGACGTGATGAAGCTGCAGGTGAAGGTAAATCCCGAGACGGGCGTAATCGAAGACGCAAAGTTCAAGACCTTCGGCTGCGGGAGTGCGATTGCGAGCTCATCCCTGGCAACAGAATGGCTGCGCGGCAAGACGGTGGATCAGGCTCTTGATATCAAGAACACCGACATCGTCAATGAGCTGGCGTTGCCGCCCGTCAAGATTCATTGCTCGGTGCTTGCCGAGGATGCGATCAAGGCCGCGATCGGCGATTACAAGAAGAAGCAGACGACTTCGCCAAGAGCCGCCGAAACCGTCACCGCGTAGAGTATTCAAGTCAATGGCTGAATTGACTACGGTCAGTGCTTCGCCAGAAGCGCCGGCTCCCGTTAAGCAGATTCACGTCACGCCGAAAGCCGTGCAAAAGATACGCGACGCTTTTGCACGGGAAGGCGTGAAAGGTGGTTTGCGACTCGGTGTTTTGGGAGGCGGCTGTTCGGGTCTGAGTTATCAATTTAAGTTTGCGCCGGAGCCGCGGCCGCGCGATCAAGTTTTTGAGTTCGAAGACGTCAAGGTGTTTGTCGATCCGAAGAGCATGGTCTTCCTGGATGGCATGACTCTCGATTGGAAAGACTCGCTCATGCAATCCGGCTTCGTTTTCGACAATCCGCACGCTGCCAAGAGCTGCGGCTGCGGCACATCCTTCTCGGCTTAGGCCCAGTCCCGCCCCCTTCGTTGTTCCCGCTCCTTTGTATGCGCTCTTTCCCCACCAACTATTACGATTTCTTTGAATTGGACCGGAAGCTCAAGGTCGATTCAGTTGCGCTGCAGAAGCGCTTTTACGAATTGAGCCGGCAATGGCACCCGGATCGGTTCAGCCGTAAGAGTGCGGGCGAACAAGCAGAAGCACTTGAAGCAACTTCGATCCTGAACGATGGATACCGAACTTTGCGGGACCCGGTGAAACGGGCGGAGTATCTGCTAACCGAAGAAGGGTTCCCGATCGGTGAGCAGCGATCAAAAGATGTGCCACCGGAACTTCTGGAAGAAGTTTTCGAGCTCAATATGATGCTCGAGGAGTTGAAGAGCGGGGATGAATCTGCCCGTCCCCAACTCGAGGTAGCAAAAGAAAATTTCGTCGCGATGCGCGGCTCTATTGATGCGGAGCTGGAAGGCCTCTTCGAACGCTACGATGCCGCGGAATCGGAAAGCGAAACTGCGAAGCAGGCTCTGCACGAGATACGGGGCGTGCTGAACCGACGCCGGTATATCGAGAATCTGGTGCGTGACGTGGACCGCGCACTGACCCCGGTGCCAGTCGGCGCCGAAAGTGTTGAGGATCGGCTTTAAATGGGAACTTTTCAAATCGATTTCGGTGAAAGCCGCCAGTCAAAGATCGTCGGCATCGATCTCGGTACCACCAACAGCTTAGTCGCTTATATGGATCTCACCGGTCCGCGTATTGTCGAGGACGCGGACGAGCGCAAGATTGTGCCGAGCGTGGTTTCGCTTGCGGAAGACGGCCGGTTGCTCGCCGGAGAAGCTGCCCGCGAGCTACTACTGACCCATCCCGAGCGTACCGTGTATTCGGTGAAACGCTTGATGGGCCGAGGCGTGGCGGATATACAGGATGAGCTGAAGCTGTTCCCATTTCGAATCGCACGGGACAGTGAGGCTACGATTAAGCTCGATCTCGGTGGACGCTTATTCACTCCGCCTGAGATATCGGCAGCGATTCTGAAGCAGTTGAAAGACAATGCCGAAGCATCGCTGGGCGTTCCCGTTCGTGAGGTTGTGATTACTGTGCCGGCGTATTTCAACGATGCGCAGCGGCAGGCTACAAAGGACGCTGGGCGGCTGGCCGGGTTGGACGTACTACGGCTGGTGAATGAGCCCACCGCTGCGTCGCTCGCCTACGGTCTCGACAAACGTAATGACGGAGTGATCGCCGTTTATGATTTCGGCGGCGGCACCTTTGACATCTCAATCCTCCGCTTGCATGCAGGTATCTTCGAAGTCCTTGCGACGAACGGCGATACGCACCTGGGCGGCGATGACATCGATAACCTGCTGCTCCGGATTGCTCTAGAAGACTTGCAGTCGGAATGGGGCACCGATCTCTCCAAAGATCCGGAGGGCGTGCAGCGGTTACGGCGTGCTGTGATACGGGCCAAGGAAGAGCTTTCGTTTGTCCCCGAAACTAAAATCGAATTGACATACGCGGGAAAACACTACGCACGCGCGTTGGATCGTGCTCTGTTCGACCGACTTATAGCACCCGTTGTAGAGCGGACACTCGAGCCGTGCCGCGCCTGTCTGGCCGATGCAAAGCTGACCGCCGAGCAGATCGACGAGGTGGTGCTGGTGGGAGGCTCGACGCGCATCCCGTTGGTGCGCGCCGCAGTCGAGCGCCTGTTCAAAGCCAAACCGCACACCGAGTTAAATCCCGATGAAGTGGTCGCGCTCGGTGCAGCTGTGCAGGCGGGCATTCTGGCTGGCGACGTGGAAGATAAGCTGCTGCTCGACGTGACACCGCTTTCGCTCGGCATCGAGACGATGGGCGGAGTCGTTTCAAAACTCATTCACCGCAACTCGACTATTCCAGCGAGCGCTTCCGAGAGTTTTACGACGGCGGTTGACGGACAGCAGAACGTGCTCATTCACGTCCTGCAGGGTGAACGCGAGCTGGTGAAGGATTGCCGCAGCTTGGCGCGCTTCGATCTGAAAGGGATTGCGCCGATGCCGGCCGGCTTCGCTCGCATTGAGGTTCGGTTCCTGATCGACGCAAACGGGATTTTGAACGTCACGGCACGCGATGCGCGCACTGGGCTTGAACAAACGGTTGAAGTGAAGCCGTCCTACGGCCTATCGGAAGAGCAAGTCGAGGCGATGATTCAGGAAGGTTTTGAAAAGGCTGAGCAGGATATGCGCGAGCGCCAGGTGCGCGAAGCGCGCGTGGAAGCCGATAATGTTCTGGCCGCGCTGGTGAAAGCGCAAAAAAGCGATGCCTGGACCTCTTTAGCGGCCGGCGAACGAGACGAGATCGAGCAGGCGAAACGCGACTTGGAACGTGTTTATGCGGGCGGTGATCATCATGCGATAAACGCAAGTCTTGAGACGCTAAATCGCGTGACACAGACTTTAGCCGAGAACATGATGAACACCGCTGTACGGGGTGCGCTGAAAGGCACTAAGATCGACTAAGCCGAGTGCTGCGGCCACCGAGAACTTCCCCCAGGCCGATCGCGCCCAATCCGAGCAAGAGATGCACGACCTGGATCAACCAGTGATTCCGGCCAGACAGCAAATGCAATTGAGCGATGCCGATAAACGGCAAAAGTATGGCCCATAGCACGGTGATCAGGGGCAGCGCCGGCTTCACCCGCGTCAGAAATGCGAGAATCGCCAACGCCAGCAGGTCGAAGGTGATGACGAAGCCGAGCCACATGTGGACGCTAAGATAGCGGTAGCCATGCCCGGTCCAAAGCACGAGACCGAGGAGCAACGCTACCAGGAAAGTGAGCCGCAGGATCCAGCGAAGGATCAGGATTGAGCGCGTCACGGGCGAGTTTCCGATGTTGCTATCAGGCCGGTGATTTCATCGACAATCTTGGTTTCGCGCTGCAACGCTTCCGCTTCGCGCGGGATCTGTGACTCGGCTTCGGCCCAGTCTTTTCGATCCATCGCTTCCAGTACGCCGGGCAACGGCTTGGCTTCGTAGCCGGTATAAGCACCAGGCGCGTAGATCATGTTCTTGAACCACGGCCGGTGCGGTAGGCCCGCCGAGTCTGTTAAGGCAGGACCACTTTGCATCATGAGTTGATTGACGCGGGCAATCGTAGCAGGCGGCAGGCTCCAGCCGCTCGATTGACACTTTTCCCAAGCAGACGCCAGTTTGGATGCGCTTTCTGATAACGCATCGAGCGAATTTTGTAGCGGGGCGAAGTTGAAATGGGGCGGAACCTTCGCAATCGCAGGCGGAGCAGTAGGTTTAGTGGGATCGCTGACGGCGTTGAACACACCGTCTTCGATCTCGGCATTCCGTTCCTTGATTTCGCCTTGATTGTTTTCGAGAAGCTCCTGCACATTCGAAAGGTACTTCTTGACGGCTTCAGCAAAACCCGCGAAATCAAACGGAAGAATCTCCGCATCGGCGAGACGCATCACGGCCGTCCCCATGAGCTGCGACTCAGCGCGCTCATAGGCAAAATCGGGATCACCGAAATGCGTGTACCAATAAAAATCGTCGTAGATGGAGTGGTAGATGCCGCCGCTCGCTTCGCCGCCAAAACCCATGTCGGCGGATGGGAATGCCGATGTGGTTGATGAAGGCGGTGTAATCGGAGCCATCGCCGAGTGCACCGATGCGAAATTCGACTGCGCTTGCGGGCTTCTTCGCGACCTTCGGTCGTCTTGGCTTCTTCCACTTCACGAAGCCGGGCGCGCTCGAGGATCGGACATTTTCTTTTCGGGGTCGGGCATTTCACGCGCAACGTCGTTGATGAATTTCTGCAGGACGTGCGAGCCTTCGGCGCCGAAAAACCCGCGCGCATTGGAATCGCTGTTCAAGATAGGCGACGCCGTGCTGCAGGAGCTCGTCGCCATGAGCTTCCACCCATTCAGTCGAACCGAGCAGGCCGGGTTCTTCGCCATCCCACGCGCAATAGATGATCGTGCGCTTCGGCTTCCAGCCTTGTTTCACGAGTTCCCCGAACACGCGCGCTTCCTCCAGCTCTGTCACGAGTCCCGAGATCGGATCTTCCGCGCCGTTCACCCAGGCATCATGGTGATTTCCGCGAATGACCCACTGATCTGGAAGTTCCGTGCCTGGCATTCTGGCGATTACGTCATAGAGCGGTTTGCGGTCCCAATTCGACTGCACTTTGAGATGCACTTTGGCGGGTCCTGGACCGAAACGATAGGTAAGCGCCAGACTGCCACGCCAAGCCGGCGGAACAACACGCCCCCGCAGTTCCGCCAGGAGCGGCTGGGCATCGCCGTACGAAATGGGAAGCACCGGAATTTTGGTGATGGTAGGAGCTTCGGCAACACTGAGCCGCTTGGCATCGGCGGTGGCAGCCACACCGGGAGTCAACGGGTCGCCGGGATAGTCGGTGTCCATCACGGAGCCGCGCTGAATGCCGTCAAGCGGACGAAACGGTCCTTGCGGGAAAGTATCGCCGTGCGCAAATCCGTCATCGTGCGGGTCGGAGTAGATGATGCAACCGATCGCTCCATGCTCGGCCGCGACTTTGGGCTTGACGCCACGCCAACCACCGCCGTAACGGGCGATGACAATGGCGCCTTTCACCGACACCCCGTAGCGTTCGAGCTCGCGGTAGTCATCGGGCATGCCGTAGTTCACATAAACCAAGGGCCCGGTCACATCGCCATCGATGGAATATGCGTTGTAGGCGGGCAGCTGCTCACCTTTCTGCGAGGATGTCGGGTCCACTGAGAGCGTTGGCTCGGATAATTTGGCCACGAATTTTCGCGGCTCGAGCATCTCCAGGTGATTGTCTTTCGGAGTTGGAAACAGCACATCGAAGGTCTCGATATGGGCATCGAACCCCCACTCTTTGAAGCGGGCAAGAAGCCATTCAGCGTTGTCTTTGTCATACGGCGAGCCGACGTGGTGCGGTCGCGCGGAGAGGCGCTGCATGTAATTGCGCTGCTTATCGGGCGACGGCATCTCGCGAAACTTGGTTTCCCAGTTGCGCTCGGCTTCGCTCGACGTCGGCGTGTAACCGTCGAGCGATCCGGTGTTGCTCTTATCAGCGGGCAGAAGTGGAAAGGTCAAGCTCAGGGCAAACGCAATGTTAAGACTTAGTCGCAATTTTAAAAGCCTTTCAGGAATTCTTCGACGCTTGGTTCTTGAACAGCTTTATTGGCGATACACGCTTGAATGATCTCGAGGGTTTGCGCAAACAAACGCGGGGCACCGACGAACTTGTCAACCCGGGGCTCGAAGAAGCTCTTCAGCGCGGCTTCCGATTCAGCATCACAAAACGAGCGCCCGACTAGAACGAATCGAGCCCCGGCATCGGCCCCGCCGCCGCTGGGCCGCTTAGCCGCTAGCTCATCGAAGTGGTGCTTCATGAACTCGAAGGCGAGTGTGCGAGTTTTTGATGACTGCTGACCGGCGATCAAGAGCTGTAGGCCTTCAATGAACGGAACGTCACCGTGCAGCACGGCATCCATTCCTGCCTCGATCGCGGCGGGGTCGCGAAAAGCCACCATGCCTTCGATCAGCTGCCGCCGCTCCTGCCGGTCGTGGGACTGTTTGAAATGTTCCAGGAAACGGTCGAAGAGAGTTTTGTCGCCATAAAAAGCAGCTGCGCGCAAAACGGCGGTGGTCTCGTTTGGAGCGATCACTTTTCGATCGGCAAGCCATTTATCGGTCAAACTGCGGGCTTCGTCAGCAAGTTGCCGATCGCCGCCGAGCGTCGCGACAAAGGGCACCAGAGCGGGTCGGAGCAGCCGGGCATCGTCATCCTCGCCGGGTTTCGAGACCCAGCCCAGTTCGTGAGCGCGCGCTTGGAAATTGGTAAGGATAAAGCGCTGGTAATTCGGCATCAGGTCATCGGGAACAAGATGCTGGCGCGGGATCTGCGGCAACTTGAATTGCCCTCTCGACGACGTAGCGGCTTGGGTCGGCGTTGAACTTTGTGACCAAGCGGAGCGCGTCCGCATCTTTCATTTTTCCAGTGCTGGCGAGTGCTTGCGCGTCCCCGATTAGATCGACCCGTTCCGGGGCGTTCAGCCGGTGCTGGACATCTCCTTCGGTCAGGTTAGTGAGCAGGCTGCTGTCGTAAGCGACGCGATAATAGCCGACCGCATTATTGTTCGCCTCGATCCAGCTGGGACAGCCTTTCGTCTCCAGCTTCCAATCGGTGCGCGGATCGCTCATGAGAGTGCAGGCACTTTGGCCGTTGTCATTCAAGCCGTAGCGCACACAAACGGGGATCTGCCAGAGCTGATTGCCTTCAGGCTTCATCTCGAGGGGCAGCGACCGCTGCTGTTCCAGATGGACCACAGGAAACGAGCCTTTGCAGTCAAGCGAAACGGAAACCAGCGGCACACCGGGCTGGTTAAGGAAACTCGAAAACGGTGCTGTGATGTCTCTGCCGCTTGCCGCGCTGACAGCGGCAAGAAACTCCGGCGCTGTGGCATTACGAAAAGCGTATTTCTGAAGATAAGCCTGAACGCCCTTGCGAAACGCGGGCGCGCCCACCCAGCTCTCGAACATGCCGATCACCGCCGCCCCTTTTTGGTATGTAATCCCATCGAAGGCGTTGCTGATGTCGTCCTTGGACTTAATTTCCTGGCGAATCTTGCGTGCGGAAGTCAAAGTGTCTTCCGTTTGTGCGCCGAGCTTTGAACCAACATCGGCCACACGCGTCTGCCATTCCGGTTTCCACTCCGCCAGAATCTTCTGTTCCATCCAAGTGGCGAAAGCCTCGTTGAGCCAGATATCGTTCCACCACTCCGTGGTCACCAAATCGCCGAACCATTGATGAGCGAGTTCGTGCGCGGCTACGGACGCATAGCTACGCTGCCGCGCTGTTGTGTCGCGATCGGGATTGGCAAGCAACAGCGTTTGCTCGTAGGTGACCATGCCGGCATTCTCCATGGCACCGAAGCCGAAGGTGACCGGTAGAGCTACCTGATCTGACTTTTCATAAGGGAACGGAATCCCGAAGTAATCTTCGAGACGCGTGAGAATGGTGGCCGTTACTTCGGCCGCATATTTGGCTTCGTTCGCATGTCCCTTAGGCGTGACAATGCGCACAGGTGCACGATTCTTTCCGGCAAAACCGGCGGGAACGAAATCGAACTTCCCGACGGCAAACGCGACCAGGTAGCTGGGCAGTGGTTTGGTTTGGCGGAAGTGGATGATCTTTTCGCCGCTGTTCGATTCCTGCTGATCGACGGGCGTGTTGCTAACCGCGTCGTCGTCTTGCGGAATGCTCAGCGTGAGCTGCCAGGGCACTTTATAAGAGGGTTCGTCGAAACAGGGGAACGCTGAGCGCGCATCCGTGCTTTCGAATTGCGTGAAAAGGAACTTATTCCCGTTATCCTCCATGTGGAAAACACCGGCACTAGCGCCCACGTGCACATGCCCCGTGTAATGGATGTCCAGCTCAGCGGAGCCGGGATTGACGGGTGAATCGAAAGTGAATCCGGCGAAATCATCACCGCCCGGGACCACTTTGGCCGGGAGAGTTTTGCCTCCTGCCTTCAATTCCGCCTGCGAAACATCGATGCTCGTCGCATTAAGCCAGATTGTCTGGACCGGTTGCTTCACTTCGACTTTGATTTCGAATGCTTCCATCGAACTTTTGCCGGTTGGGATCAAGTTTAAGAGAGACCCGGTAATTCACGGGAGCAACAGATTCGGGGAGCTTGAGTGTGGGAGGTTGTTCGGCGGCGTATCCCTGTAATAGGGCTGCCGAGAGCAAAACGAAGTAAATAGCGGAGCGAGGGATCTGGAGGGACATATGGGGAGGTTTCTATCGTTTATCGTAAGACGTCGATACAAAGTACACGTCACGCAAGAAGAGTGAGCCACTCCTCGGTGCGGCGGCGCACAGTTTTGCGATCAGCATTCTCAGGCAGGCATCCGGAAATAATGGCTAAGGAATCTGCGCCGGCTGCGAGTGTCTCACGGGCGTTCGCCAAACTGATTCCGCCGATAGCCACCACCGGTTTTTCGGTGAGTGCCCGCACCGCCTTCAGCTCATCGAGACCCACCACCGGATCGGGCCGGAGCTTAGAGCGGGTGGAGAAAACCGGACCAAGCGAAAGGTACTCGACAGGCTCATCGTGACCGCGTTCGAACTGCAGGCGGTTGTGTGTCGAGAGGCCCATAACTTCATCGCTAATGACTGTGCGGGCCGCCACGGGCGGAAGATCGTCTTGACCGATATGAAGAGCGGCGCGGAGTAAGCGGGCGAAATCAGCGCGATCGTTCACGACAAAAAGCACGCCCTTATCCTGACAATACTCGGAAATCGTCTTGGCTTCATCGAAATGACGCTGCGTCCAGGCATCTTTGTGACGGTACTGCAGGATTTTCGCGCCGGCCTCGAAGAGAGCCTCGGCCACATCAAGCGCAGAACAGGACCGGTCGGCAAGCGTGGCCGTATCGAGAATAGGATAGAAGCGTGGCAGCTTAAAGGGGACCGGCATCAGCGCGAAAATTCTAGGTTGTCAGGCCGCTCGCGACAGGATCTTCCATACCGGCCGCTACGGGAAACGGTATCTGACGCGTAATCTGAATACCGAATCCTTCAAGGCCGACCACCTTTCTTGGGTGATTGGTCAAGAGGTGGATCGTTGATAGGCCAAGCGCGGAGAGAATTTGCGCG
Organism: Terriglobia bacterium; assembly: GCA_963737005.1. Lineage (GTDB taxonomy): Bacteria > Acidobacteriota > Terriglobia > Bryobacterales > Bryobacteraceae > Bog-105. The sequence continues at coordinate 353,793 of CAVTRD010000004.1, forward strand.
CCCAGACCGATCTCGTACTGGAGCGGCTGATAACGCTGCGACGGGATGAAATTCGACTGGCTTCGAAGATGGCCGAGAAGCTCACGTTTGCCGTCATGCGAAGTGATATGAAGGCCAGGACCGGTTTGATGCAGGTAAACGAAGACGCCGCACTCGGCGCGCGAAATTGTTTCGAGCGCATTGGATACGAGCTGCTGACAATCACAATCGATCGAATGGAAGACGTCGCCGTAAACGCAATGAGCATGAACGCGCACCAGAACATTGCTCTTGCCGCTCACGTCGCCGTGAACCAGGGCAAGATGCGTCTCGTTATCGATCCGACTCACGAAGCGGAGGACGTTGAACTCGCCATACTCGGTGCGGATACGTCCTGAGCCGTCGAGTTCGACGAACCTCTCGGTCTGCAGACGGTAACGAATGAGATCAGCGACCGAGATCATTTTCAGCCCGTAGCGGCGGCAGAACTCGACCAGCTGCGGCACGCGCGCCATCGTGCCGTCCTCATTCATGATTTCACAGATAACGCCGCCGGGAGACAGACCGGCGAGACGTGCGAGATCGACCGCGGCCTCCGTTTGGCCCGAACGAACCAAGACACCGCCCGGGCGAGCGCGCAGGGGAAAAATGTGGCCGGGACGCGCCAGATCCTGGGGCCGGGTTTGCGGGTCCATGGCAACGCGGATGGTGTGAGCGCGATCGTAAGCAGAGATGCCGGTTGTGACTCCTTCCGCCGCATCGATGGGTTCGCAAAAAGCGGTCGAAAAACGCGCGGTGTTGACCGGCGATACCGGTTGCAGGTCAAGGCGCCGGCAGAGCTCGGCATCGAGCGCCAGGCAAATCAGGCCCCGCCCGTAGGTCGCCATGAAATTGATTGCTTCGGGGCTGATCTTATCGGCTGCTATGGTGAGGTCGCCTTCGTTTTCGCGGTCCTCATCATCCACCACGATCAGGACTTTGCCTTGGCGGAAGTCTTCGATAGCGTCCGGAATGGAAGCGAAGTTCATCGCTGCGGCGCGGCACTTCGCGAAGGGAACGACGCCCGTCGACCGGCAACTGGATCAGGCAGTGGCAAAACCCGCCTTAGCGCGCCACGGCTTGGCAGTTTTGATCGCCTGGTTGACAGCCTCGATGTTCTTGACACCCTCGTCGGAGAGCCAGTCTTCGAGAGCCTTGGCGCCTTGCTTGGCATAAACACTGACGCCGTTCTTCCAGGTTGCCCGGCCACACAGCACTCCCGAGTAGTCGGTACCCGCTTCAGCGGCCATGCCCAGCGATTCGACAAACTCGGCGTTGCTCACGCCAGCGCTCAAGTAAATGAACGGCTTTTGCGCGGTATCTGCCGCTTTACGGAACAGATCAAGCGCTTCCTGTCTCGAATAGGCGGCTTGACCTTTGAAGCCCGCCGATCCTTCGACGAAGTTCGAATTGACCGGCACCTCCACTTTCAGGACGTCTATCTTGTATTGCGGTTTGCCGAACTCTTCCATCGATCCGATGACGACGTTGGGCTTCTTCTTTGCGTAGTCCAAACCCTTTTCGTCGCCGCCATGCTCGTCGTACCCGACAAACTCACAGAAGAACGGAATCTCGTATGATTCACACTCGGCACCGACACGCTCGATGAAGGCGTGCTTGATGTCGTTGATCTCTGACTTCTCGAACGGCGTGTAATAAAGGAGGACCTTCACGGCATCGGCCCCATGATCTCGGATGCGTTTCGCGGAGAGTTCCGGCAACAGATCGGGCAGGCGTCCCGGCTTGGCATTGTCGTAGCCGCTCTCCTCATAAGCGAGCAGAAGGCCCGAATTTTGTGAGCGTGCCTGGGCAGCGGGAAGACCATACTCGGTGTCAAGTAAGATAGCGCTGGCGTGCGGTGTCAAAACTTTAGTGACCACTGCTTTAAACTCGACCAACTCGTCGTCTTGAACCTGGTTTTCGGGAACACCTTTGCCCTGCGCAATCATTTTGCGAAGGCTGCCACGCTGGTCCATCGCGGCCGCCGCAATCACGCCATCTTTGTTGGAAAGCGCGTTGAGATGTTTTATTTTACCTTCGGATAGCTGCATGTCGACTCCTCCGGACAGTGCGATCTGTCGAACTCAGTATATCGAAGGAGCGGCTTTACTGAAGCGCTCGGCGTGACGCCAATATGCCTCTGAACGGGCCACATCTTTGAAGATTTGTGCTTTCAAACTTTGTGCGTCGGGATAGGTTTGCTCGAGTCGGAGAAAGTGCCGGAAGCGAACCTCGATGACGGAAGGGCTCTTGTCTTCTAGAGGCGTAAGCAGATACGTTTCGACAGTCAGGGTGGTCGCGCCGAACGTAGGATTATAGCCGCAGCTGGTCGCCGAAGGCCAGCGCCGCTCGTCAAGTGTGTCGACCGTTTCGGTGACGTAGATGCCGTGCGGGACCACCAGTTCAGGAGCAGGCTTGAGGTTAAGCGTGGGAACCGCCTGCTTAGAACCGATCCCACGGCCGGAGACGACGGGCCCCGCAAGTGAGTAGCAGCGGCCCAGAAACCTTCCGGCTTGCGCGACTCTGCCGTGCTGCAACTGATTTCTGATGGCACTACTCGAAATTACTTGGCCGCGCAGCATCACAGGCTGCAGGAAAGACGTGCTGAAACCGGACGACTTTCCGAGCGTGCGCAATGTCTCCGGCGTGCCTGCCTGACGAAAACCAAAACGGAAATTATCGCCAACCAGCACGGCTCGAGTGTCGAGTATGTCAACGAGGATCTGCGCGACAAACTCTTCCGGTGAGAGGCGCGAAACTTCGGGTGTGAAGTTCAGAACGAGGATCTTTTGCGCTCCAGCCGCGGCAATGAGACGCAAACGTTCTTCGAGTGGGCAGATGAGAGGCGGCACGCGCTCCGGCGCCACGACCGCGGTCGGATGCGGATCGAACGTGACAACCGCCGGGATCAGCTCATTGCGTCGCGCGCAGGCCACCGTCTCAGCGATGAGTTTCTGATGGCCGATGTGGACGCCATCGAAATTCCCAATGGCGAGGGCACACGGCCCGAATCCTCCGCGAGCTTCTTCGACCGAGCGAAAGACTTGGGCGGTCATAGCCGTTCTTGGAGAGCGGCTCCGTGGCGGACATCAGCGTCCGCATCGCCCCAGCCGACAAAGATTTCAAGCCCGTCGTAAGCCAGATGCACGTGGGCAGGCAGCCGCGCTTCCGTTGCGGCGTGCACCAAGTCGTGGGAGATATGAGTGAAATAGGCACGCTTCGGCTGCAATCTCGCAACCGTTTTTAAGGACTCTTCAACCGTCGAGTGAGTGGGATGCGGGTTGTTACGCAGAGCGTCCAGGAACAGGACATCCAGGCCCATCAGCAGATCCTCGCTCTCCGGCGGGATCTCACTGTGATCGGTGAGGTAAGCGCAGTCACCGAAGCGAAAACCGTAAACGACGCCTCTGCCGTGGAGCGCGCGTACCGGCTGGATACAGATCCCGGCCACAGAGATCGGTTCCCTATCGAATATGTTCGGCGTGAGGCGGGGGCGGCTCGACTGCGAAGGATTGGCATCGAAAACGTACGAGAAGGTGCGCTCGATCGTTTGCCAGGCGCTAGCCGATGCATAGAAAGGAATGTTGCCCCTCTGCATGAAGTTAAAGGGCCGCACATCATCGAGTCCAAGGATGTGATCGGCGTGCGCGTGGGTGTAGAGAATCGCGTCGACGCGTTCGATCCCGTAACGGAGCGCCTGGTAACGGAAATCAGGTGAAGTATCGATCAGAATGCGCTTGTCACCGAGACGCAAGAGCACCGATGGGCGCAGGCGCTTATCGCGAGGGTCGTCCGAGATGCAGGCTTTGCAATGGCAGCCAATCATAGGGACGCCCACGCTGGTGCCAGATCCGAGCACGAGTATGGATGCATGCTCGAAAGCAGCGAGCATCTATTCGGTTTTGCTTCCCTTGCCGCCGTCAGCGGTGATGATCAGGGGGCGATCGTCTTCCTTCTTCTCAGTGGCCTCGACGGCGGGCTGGCCGCGGCGCTTCTGCTCATCGGCTACCTGCACATATCGGAAACGCAGCTCTGTCAAACCGTTTTCGAGCAGGCGCTGTTCTTCGATAGAAAGGTTGCCGCGTGTTTTGTCTTGCAGCATAGCGAGCATATCGATCGAGTGCTTCGCGAGCGGCAGGTTAGGCTCGGCATCCTCGTCGTCGTCTTTATCGCGGAAGTGCAGCAGACCGAGCTGCATCTGCGTCTGCATGAGAATCGATTCGATAAGAAATTCGAAGTTCGCCGGAGGTAAGGCGAAATTTTGGGGGGTTGTGGTGCTATCTGCCATACGCCTTCAATTTATGATATCGGGCGCTTGCGCGAGAATGGCAGTTTGGCAGCGCAAATCGACGAAGCGGGCAAGAAGTTTGAGGAACTGGTGCGCATCATGGAGCGGCTCCGCGGTCCGGATGGGTGCCCGTGGGATCGCAAGCAGAGTTTCGACACAATCAAGTCGTATCTCCTTGAAGAGACATACGAAGTATTAGATGCCATCGACGCTCGCGATTGGGCAGGGCTGGCCGAAGAGCTCGGGGATTTATTGCTGCAACCGGTTTTCCTGGCTGAGATGGCGCGTGAGCAGGGGTTGTTCACGATCGCGGATTCGCTCGATGCCATCAATCAAAAACTGATCCGACGGCATCCGCATATCTTCGGCGGCGCGCTGGCGAAGACGGCGGAAGACGTGAAGCTGCGCTGGGACGAGATCAAGAAACAAGAGAAGATCGCACGCGGTATTGCGGCCGGCTCGATTCTCGATCGAGTGCCGCGCAACTTGCCGGCGCTGGTCGAGGCCGACAAGATCGGCACCGAGGTGGGCAAGGTCGGATTCGAGTGGCCCGATGTAAGCGGCGTGCTCGCGAAGCTGCAGGAAGAAGCAGCGGAGCTGACCGAGGCGTCAGATCCGGCAGCCATTGAACACGAGCTCGGCGACATGCTGTTCAACGTCGTCAACTTGGCGCGCTATCTCAAGGTGGATCCCGAGCAGGCGCTCCGCAAAACGAATGCGCGTTTCCGTAACCGGTTTGCACATATCGAACGCGGAGTAACGAAGGCAGGAGCGACTCTCGAAGAGACGCCGCTCGAGCGCCTCGAGGAACTCTGGCAGGAAGCCAAGCGGCTCGGCAATTAATGCGCCGCGGCGTGCTTTTCGGAAGCCGCTACTTTCTCGACCGCCCGCATGAGACGCAGCGTGTTCTCGCCATAGATCTTTTTAATGTCGCCCGGCGAATAACCCTTGGCGAGCAGCGCACGCGTCAGGTTCGGGAATTTTGAGACATCCTCCAGATCAGTCGGAGCGCACTCGATTCCATCGAAGTCGGTTCCGATGCCGATGGCGTCGATTCCAGCAATCTGCCGGACGTGATCGATGTGCGCCACAACATCTGCGAGCGAGGCATGGACGGGCGTATTCTTCGGCGCGTCAGCCGCTTGTTGATTGATGAAATTGCAATAGAAATTGATCTGGATCACGCCTCCTTTACTAGCGAGCGCGCGGATCATGTCGTCGGTCATATTGCGCGGCGCGTTTGTTACCGCTCGAGCCGAAGAATGGGATGCGATCAGCGGTGCCTTGCTCGTCGCAAGCGCGTCGTAGAAAGTTTTGTCGGCCACGTGGGAAATATCGACCATCATGCCGATCCGATTCATCTCGCCGATGATCTCTTTGCCGAGCGGTGTGAGGCCGTTATGGTGCTGCACTCCCGGCTTATCGATGTCACCGGAAGAGTCGGCCCAGTTGTTCGTATTGGTATGGGTCAGGGTCATATAACGGATGCCCAGGCGATAGTAGTCACGCAGCAGCCGCGGGCTGTCTTCGATCGCATGGCCGCCCTCCAGCCCGAGCAGCGCCGCGATCTTGTGCTTCTTGTGGGCTTTGACGATATCGTCCGCGGTGAGCGCGAGTTGAAATGTATCCGGATAGCGCTCGACGATGTCCTCCTTTACGGTGTCGATCATCTGCAGGGCGCGGTTAGCGGAATGGTTTCCCTCAACGTATTTCGACCCCACGTAAACAGAGAAGAAGATTGCACCGACACCTCCTTTCTTGAGGCGCGCGATATCGGTTTCGTTCTTCGGTGCGTTACCGATGTCGGTGCCCTCAATCGTGAAGCTCGGAATGTCGTTGTGGGTATCGATGAGCAGTGCGGACTTTGTAATGGAGTTCACCTGTGCTTCGATCTTCTTGGGATTCGGTGGAGCGGCGGCCAGCAAAGTGCAAGCAACTAGCAGGCAGAGACTGACGCGGCGTTTAGGCATTGTGTATCAAATCAGAATACAATTTAGGTGAAGCATGCAGGCAGCCATAACAAATCAGTTTGAGAGTTCGACCGCTCGTGAGCACGCTAACTGGCAGCGGACCGCAGCAGGTGTTGCGGCAATTTTGCTCGGCATCATCTTTCTCGTTTCCGGCGGCTGGAAGGTGCTCAGTCCGTTCAAGACGGGCGAGCTACTCGAGCAGGCGCGAGTTCCGGCCGGATTTGGTGCGATCGGCGCGGCGACCCTGGGCACGCTCGAACTCTTCACTGCCTTTCTGCTTTTCGTTCCGCGGCTCCGCCGTTGGGGCGGTCTCCTCGGTTCGGCACTAATTCTATTCTTTATCGGCTGGATCGGTTATTACTATCAGGCTCTTGTAGGCCGTGAGTGCAGTTGCTTTCCGCTGATTAAGCGGACGATTGGGCCGGGATTTTTCATTGGTGACGGAGTCATGCTGCTCTTAGGATTGGCAGCTTTCGCTTGGTCTCCGCGCATTATGAGGGCCGTCAAATTGCCGGTCTATGCTCTCGCTCTTTTGACGGCGGTGGCGGCGGTGAGCTTCGGCGTTAGTGTGACGCAACGCTCTCATGTGCAAGTGCCCATCCCGGTAATGGTCGACGGTAAGCCGCAGAACTTGGCGTCCGGCAAAGTCTTCCTGTTCTTTTATGACCCCTCGTGCATGCACTGCGATGCTGCGGCGAAGTTCATGTCGAAACTCGATTGGAGTGACACCCGGATTGTGGCGATTCCGACAATCAATCCACAGTGGGCCGCCAGCTTCTTGCACGATACACATCTCAAAGCAAGCACAAGCCTGGACTACAAGAAGCTAAAGAATGCATTTCAGTTTGTCGATCCGCCATTTGGTGTGGCGCTCGAAGACGGCCAGTCCAGGGGGACATTCGGGCAGGCACAATTTAACGAACCGCTTCCCGCACCGGATTTGAAGAAATTGGGATTTGTGAAGTAAACAGGGCAGGCAAACGTGCCTGCCCTGACTCCGCGCATCAGACGCGGGTTCGTTATCTGAGCTGTCGCACTGAGCTGTTCAACTGACAGTAGCGTGCTTATACTGCTCGAGGATCGACGTCATCTGATCCTTAATCTGTAATTTAAGCTTTTTCAGCCGCTGCTCCTCGAGCTCGTCTTCGCTTGTGAAGTGCGACTTTGCTTCAAGAGCTTCCACCTGGTGCTTTAACTGCGCATGCTGCTCGGCAAGGGTTCGGTATTCCTCGTTTGTGGATAGCAGATGCGCCTTCAAATCTTCGTCTTGGTTAAAAGTCTCCACGGAAGGGGTCTCCTTTGACTGCCCCGGTGTGAGTGCATTCAATTGGGCGGGCAGGGTGTCCGCACTCCCAACAATTAACACTATTTCACCCTCATGACAATAGCTGTTTCCGGCGGATTGGCGTAGTACTTCTTACGGCGGCCTACCTCTTTGAAACCGAACTTACGGTAGAGCGTTTGCGCGGCGACATTCGATTCGCGAACCTCAAGAAAATAGCTGCAGCCGGATGCAAGCTCGCTGCTCAGAAGCAGATCCGCTACTCCGCGACGGCGGAAACGGGGCGCCACAGCGATATTGAGAATCTCACGTTCGGCACGCGTTTGCGCGTCGCCGGGAAAGGTTTCCCGACACACCAGATATCCGGCAATTTCCCCTTCCACTTCGGCGATTGTGCACGGATACTTCAGGAAATCAGGGCCGGTCCAGCGCGGGTGATTGAAAGAATCTCCTTCGATCGCAAGCAGTTCCGGTATGTCTTCCTCGCGAGCGAAGCGTAAAGTCGGCGTCACTGAACCTGCAGGGTGCTAATAACCCCGCTGGTGTGCAGGTCCTCGTCGATCTGCCCGCGGTACTCAAGGGTTGCGCGTCGGGGACGCGGCAGGGGTCCGCAAGCCAGACCGGCGTTGCTCTCCTTGTCCAGAAAAAGCTGGGTTGTGTTGCCGGCTTTATCTTTGACGAAAACCCGCCAGCCGCTCTTTAGGCAATCGACCCGGGTCATGAGGCCGCTCAACTTATGCTGACCGGCCAGCGCGTTCCATTCAACGACGTCGGCCGGCTTCTCGCCTTTAGCCGCGCCATCGAGGGCCTGATTCGCCTTCCGCTCGGCTGCGTGAATGCGCTGCGACTCGGCCCGCTCGGCTCGTTCATCGGCCAGGTGCACGGAATCGCGATCGCGCCGGGTAGCTTCGGCCGCTGCATCCAGTCGCTGCTGCTCGGAGCCCGTCCGCAAATCATGCACACGCGCGCGTTCGGCCTCATTCGGGGCTGAGTCCTCGGCACGCAGCCACGATCCTTGCGCGGCCGTGCCCTCCCCCGCCACCGTTTGCAGTTGCGCCAGTTCGATCCAGTAAGCGGTCGCACGTGGGTCCAGCTTGAGCGCGGCCTTGAGGAGCGACTCCTTTTCGCCAGGCGTCGGGGCGATTTGGGCCTGCTGGTAGATCGGCTCAGCCCAGCGGTCATTCAACTGTGCAGCTCTCTTCAGAAGCGGCAACGCTTCAGCCGGCGGTAGATTTCGGGCCGCTTCGACGTAAACAGTGGCGCTGTGGCTGCCAGCGCGCACCGCGTTATCCCACTCAGTGGTGGCGTCCTGCTTGTTGAGTTTGGACAGCTCTGCCAGCCCTTCATAGCCGAGCGGCGCCATCGCCCCACCGGCTTCGACTGTGGATTTAAAGGTTGCTTCCGCGCCCTTGGGGTCGGACGAGAGTGTCCAGTTTGCAAGAAAGACCCGGGCCATGGCGTCATCCATCGAATGCTCTCCGAAGTCACGTTTGGGGTCGAGAGGTCTACCCGAAACGGGGACGGCAGTCCAGGTTCCCCGGGCCAGATTGGCTTTAGCTTCGTTCTCAAGCTCTGCGTCCGGTTTGCCGAAAGCGTTTCGCTCTGCCGCTTGCAGCGTACTGCCGCCGCGTAAGGCGGTCAGAAAAACGTGAAAGCTGGCGCCGTACTCAAACTTAGTGGCAAAAAGCTGCATCCGAGCCCAATTGGAGTCGGGATGAGCGGGTGCACCGCCCCAGGTGACACGGCTGCCATGCGCTTCAAGAGTGGTAAAAAGCTGGCGCAAGCCCGCTTCGACTTCTACCGGCAAACGCGGTGTGTTGCCATCGAGCAGAATACCGGCGATGTCTCCGAGGGGCAGGCGAGCCTGCGGACTGATCACGAGCAGGTACTGCGACCCCCGCAGCACAAACTCGGGGCGGGCATTAGAGCCACCCTGATTCGTGAGCATGATGCGAATTGGCCAGACACTCGGTAAGTCCTTGGTCTCTAGCAAGTTGCCCAATACCCAACGCATCTGTTCGAGTTGTGTGAGAGCCTCACGGCAACCGGCTGGATTCTCGTCCGTATCCACGTAAAACGGACCCACGTTCAGTTCGGACCAGTGCTGCTTCGCGCCCGCCGGGGCGGCTAGAAGAAACCAAGCCAGCACTGCGAGAACGGCAAATGGTCGCGTCTTAGGGACGCGCAGTCGTGGTGACCACAATGGCGCGGGCCGGCTCCTCGGAAAGACCGCAGTAAGAGTGCACTTCAGAGGCATCGAAATAGACGCTATCGCCAGCGCTGAGAACAGCTTCCTCCGACTGATAGTTTATCCCCAGAACGCCTTGGAGGACGTGGATAAACTCGGTTCCCTCATGCTGGTGGGCGCGTGCCGCCTCCGGTTCGCGATGGGGAAATTCTGCCAAATAGGCGCCGATGCTCTTCTCGGTGGCGCCAAACGCGAGAACCTCGAAAAAGAAGCCGGGAACCGGGCTGTCAGGCAATTCCGGGAAGCGTAGGCGTTCAGCGGCGCGCACGATAGCAAAGGTGCGCCGCGCTCGTTTATCAGAGAAGAAGTGCTCCAGACCGACATCAAACACCATCGCGATGCGGGCTAAAGTCGGGAGAGTGGGAACTAGCTTACCGTTTTCAAGCTGAGACAGCATTGAGGCAGACAAGCCTGTGTGTTTGCCAAGATCCACAAGGGCGATCTTTTTACGAAGCCGGAGCTGCCGCAACTTCGGACCGATGTCGTAATTCTGAAGAAGTCGGCGCACCGACCCCTCATTTTCAGTGGACTTCAAAGTCGCTTTATTGTCGCTTATATCCACAACCGTGGATTTTGCGACACTGAAATCATTTTCAACGCCTTCTACCAACGGGCTGTATTCAGGACTAGATTCGTTCATAGAGGCCTAAGTCATGGATTCTGAAGACAGACGTCAGATGCAAAACCGGGACGGGTACCGGGAAATGGCAGACGACAGCTTAGTGGAGATGTGCCAGGATGGAAATCCTAGCGCTTTTGACGAACTGATGAAGCGGCACCAAACTGCCGTGATGAAGATTGCACTTTCGATCGTCCGGGACAAACAGGACGCCGAAGATGAAGTGCAGAATGCGTTCTGGAAGGCGTATGAACACATCAATCAGTTCCAACGGGATGCAAAGTTTTCTACTTGGCTCACGCGCATCGTCGTGAATCAATGCTTGATGCGGCTTCGACAGGCTCGACGGGCGAAGTTCTCTTATCTGGAGGACACGCAGCCGGGCGAGGATATGGGACCGCTCGAATTGCGGGATACGCGTCAATCGCCGGAGGAGAGCTTAGGGCAAGCCGAAGTAGCCGCCATGCTTGACAACGAGATCCGCCGGACGCCTCCCCTGCTTCGGAACGTGTTTTTATTGCGCGATGTGCAGGAGAAACCGATGACTGAGGTAGCCCAAAACTTGGGGATTTCAGTGGCGGCGGCGAAGAGCAGACTGTTGCGGGCGCGTACCGAACTGCGCAGCCGGATGGAGCGGCACAATGGGCAAGCTGGTCCGGCGACCTTGATGGCATAGGTTGCTCCGCTGGTCCTGCTTTACGCAGCTACCGCGAATTTCGCAATACGGCAGTACACTAACAGCGTGCATTATCTGATGCCTTTCGCAGCTTTCTTCTCCGCCTCGATTTTGCTCGCCATTAGTCCCGGCCCAGGCATCTTGTACGTTCTCTCCCGAAGTCTGGCCGGGGGTCGCCGCGAAGGAATGCTTTCCTCGTTCGGAACGTTCGTTGGCGGTCTCGTGCACGTCGTTGCGGCCGGGTTGGGTTTATCCGCTGTACTCGCTACCTCAGCGGTCGCATATCAGGCGGTCCGCTGGGCAGGGGCGCTGTATCTGGTCTATTTAGGAATTCGGATGTTTAGATCGGCGCGTCAGGAAAGCGCATCAGTCACCAGCCAAAAGGCAGTGGGAAACCCGTTTGGTCAAGGCATTCTGACTGAAATCCTGAACCCGAAAACGGCGCTGTTCTTTCTTTCGTTCATTCCACAGTTTGTAGACACAAGAGCAGGTTCGGTGCTCGGGCAATTTCTTTTGCTCGGCATCATCACTGTTGTTCTAAACACGAGTGCCGACGTCTTGGTAGCTTTATTCGCGGGCCCTATCGGAAAGCGGCTACTTGCTTCCCGGCGGGCCCGGACAAATCAACGACGAGCAACCGGTGCTGTGATGATTGGCCTCGGAGTATACGTCGTGGCGCGTGAAAGTTGAGTTGGTCAGTATTCCTAGTCGGTACGGAGAGCAACCGTCGGGTCGATCCGGGTTGCACGCAGGGCCGGCAGATAGCAAGCCAAGGCTGAAATCGCGAGCAGGAAAAGCGGGATCACGAAGAACGTGAGTGGATCGAACGGGTCGACGTGGAACAGCAGGTTTTGCATGACTCGGGCCATCAGCAAAGCAGATAGCAGACCAGCGACGATTCCAGTGCCGGCGGGGACCAGCCCTTGTTTCAGGATCAGAGCACGGACGTTTGAGCTGGTTGCCCCGAGCGCGAGCCGTATACCGATCTCACCTCGACGCTGCGAAACCCCGTAAGACAGCACTCCATATAGCCCGACCGCAGCGAGCAGCACCGCCAGCGCCGCGAATGACCCGAACAGCAGCATGTGGAACTGACGGTCAGAAGCCGAACGGCCTACCGCCTCATCCATGGTTGAGATTCTGAAGAGCGGCAGGTCGGGTTGTAGGCGATGGATCGTCTTACGCACGGCGCCGACAACCGAATGCGGCTCGACGGAGGTTTGGAGTATGAGGTAAACGTCGTTGTTAGCTCCATCGAGCAACGGGAAGTAGAACGTGGGCTGGACCTGCGAGTCGATCCGGGGAAGAACATCTCCTACAACACCAACCACCTGATATCTGGGTACAGGATCGCCGGTTAGCTTCGCCCGTTCTTGAGAATTGTTGATGGTGATGAAACGACCCAATGGATCTTCACCGCTGAAGTAACGCTTGGCGAGCGACTGGCTGATGATCGTCGATCCGAGTTTGGGATGTTTCGGGTTGAAGCCGATGCCATCTTGTGAGTTGAATACGCGACCGGCCAGAAGCGGAATCCCGGCAGCCCGAAAGAAGGCGGGATCGACGCCGCGATCCAGACCGTCCATCATCTGCCCTGGCGGAAGTGATTTGCCTTCGATCTGAAAGACTAAGTCGTCGCAATGGCCGAGCAGGGGTGGACAGGAAGTCATGCCGGCAGATACTACGCCGGGCACGCGCGCTGCGCCTTCGATAAGCTGCCGCGCCACAGCCGACACCTTGGCGTTGCTATGGCGAGTCGGGTCGGGGATTGAGAGACCGACGGTCAAAGTGTGGTCGAGACGTACGCCGGGCTTGACGTTGTACAGGCGCGCAAAGCTATGGCCGAGCAAGCCGGCGGCAATCAGAAGCACGAGCGAAAGGGCTACTTCGGCTGATACGAGAGCGTTGCGAAAACGTCCTTGTGCGCGGCTGGCGGTGACGCTACGTGTGCTGTCTTTTAAACTGTTGGCCAAATCGGTGCGCGACGATTGCACGGCCGGGAAGAGACCGGCGGCAATCCCCGCCACGAGCGCTACCGCAGACAAGAAGAGGAACACCAGCGGATCGAATACCATGGAACCGGGCGGGAGAACGGCGTCGGCATTTGGCGCATGGGAGATCAGGAAATTGGTAACAGAACCGGCCAGAAACGCACCGCCGACTCCGCCTGCCAGAGCCAGCAGAATACTTTCGGTGAGCAACTGGCGGACGATTTGTGTGCGGCTGGCACCGATGGCTTCACGGACAGCAATTTCGCGGGTGCGGCCGGCAGCACGGGCGAGCAAGAGATTGGCGACATTCACGCACGCGATGATGAGCACGCAGGCCACAGCGCCCAGGAGAATCAGCAGTGACGATCGGACCCCTTGCACACGGTAGCTTTGCAGCGATACTACATTGCCACCTTTACCTGAGATTTCCTCTGGATGTTGCTGCTTATAGCGATGGGCGAATCCGTCGATCTCGGCTCGCGCCGCTTCCATCGAAACCCCTGGCCGCAGGCGACCCACGACGAGCAGGAAATGGTTGTAATGGCTCTGTTGCGTTTCGGGCGAAACATAAGAGAGCAGCGGAGCCCAAGCGTCTATCGTCCGGTAGGGAAAGGCAAAACCGCGCGGCATGACACCGACGATTTCGGCAGTTTCGCCGTCGAGACGAACGCGCTTGTGAATGACGTCGGACGAGCCGCCGAAACGCTGCTGCCAAAGGCGATAGCTGATGATAACTGCCCGCGACGCTCCCGTGCGATCCTCATCCGCGCGAAATGAGCGGCCAAGTATCGGACCCACCCCAAGCGTTGAGAAGAGTGAATGAGAGCAGAAACAGGCGTCTACCCGTTGAGGCTCGAACATGTTGTTCGGGCTGGCGAGATTGAACGCACCCGTTGCGGCCGCAGCCATCGTTTCAAAGCTCGTTGAGTTCCTTTGCCAATCAAGAAAATTGCCCGGAGCGACTTCGTTATACGGATCGCTGCCAGAAGGACCGACGGGGTCTTTCTCGAAAAGTGCAGCAAGGTGAGCCGGATCTTTGTAGGGCAGGGGCCGTAAGAGAAACGCGTTCACCACGCTGAAGATGGCCGTGTTTGCGCCTAGCCCCAGCGCCAGAACCAATACGGCTGTCAGCGTGAAGCCGGGTCTCTTCGACAGTTGCCGGAAGGCAAAACGGATGTCCCAAGCGAGCATATGAGACATCGATGCAGTTGCGCGGCCACCCGTATCTCAGGCTGCAAGCTGTGGATTTCGCGATCACAAGCAAGACAGTGGCCGGAACCGGCACCGAGCTGTGCGGTAACGAACAGCTATTTGGTAATTCCAACCTGGCTTAGCATCCAGGCGTACTCGAAGGAGGTGTCTTTAAGCCGGTCGTAACGGCCCGATGCCCCGCCATGGCCGGCCGGGTCCATCTTCACTTTCAGGAGCAGCGGCGTGTTGTCCGCTTTCAACTGTCGGAGACGGGCGACGTACTTAGCGGGCTCCCAATACATGACTTGACTGTCGTTGAGGCTGGTTGTGACGAGCATCGCCGGGTACGCACGCTTTTCGAGATTGTCGTACGGGCTGTAAGTCTTCATGTAGTCGTAGGCGGCTTGCTCGTTGGGATTGCCCCACTCGAGATACTCGCCGACGGTGAGCGGTAGGGAGGCATCCATCATCGTGTTCATCACATCGACAAACGGAACCGCTGCGTGAACGGCACGGAACAGATCAGGCCGCATATTAACGACTGCACCCATCAGCAGACCGCCAGCGCTTCCGCCCTCAATCACCAGCCGATTGCTCGAAGTCCATTTCTGCTCGATCAGGTAACTGGCGGAATCGATGAAGTCGTTGAACGTGTTCTTCTTCTTCATGAGCATGCCGTCTTCGCGCCACTGCTCACCCATTTCATCGCCACCGCGGATGTGTGCAATCGCATAAGCCATCCCTCGGTCGAGCAAGCTGAGCCGGGAACTCGAGAAAGTGACCGGCATGCCGATTCCATACGAGCCGTACGCATAAAGGAAGAGCGGCGACTTGCCGTCGCGCGCGAAACCTTTTTTGTAAACGATCGAGATCGGTACCTTTACACCATCGCGAGCTGTTGCCCAGAGGCGTTCGGAAGCGTACTGGTGCGGATCGTAGCCGCCGGGAACTTCCTGTTGCTTCAGCAGCTGCGACTGGCCGGTCTGGACCTCGTAATCGTAGACGCTCGACGGAGTTATGAAACTTTGGTAGCTGTAGCGATACGTCGGTGAATCGTAGTTGGGCGTGTTGCCTGGAAAGGCAGAGTAGATGGGTTCAGCGAAGCCGATATCTTTCCAGGCGCGTTTGTGGAAATCGTAAACACGAAGGTGGTTCAACGCTTCGGACTTTTCCACCGAGACAGCGAAATCCTTGAAGAGATCAATGTCCTCAAGCAAGCGCCCGCTTTGGGCGGGTATAAAAGGCTGCCAGTTGGCGGGACTTGGATCGGTCTCTGAGGCAGTTACAATCTCGAAATCCTTCGCCTGCCGGTTGGTGCGGATATAGAAGAGATCTTCGCGGTGATCGACATAATACCGGTGCTTCGCCTTCCGGGGCAGAAAGACAGCGAAGTCTTTCTCCGGTGATCCGGTGCTTAAATAGCGAAACTCCGTGGTGTCTTTACTTGAGATGCCAAGAAAGAGGTACTTACGGTCACGAGACTTGTTGAGTCCGATGTCGTATAACTCGTCCTTCTCCTCGTAGAGCGGCTCGAATTTGGCGGCGCCGAGCACGTGTCGAAACAACTTATCCGATCGCTTCGTGACGGCATCTTCCGTCGTGACAAAGAGCGTCTTGTTATCGGCCGCCCACTCTACGGAAGTCACTCGCTCGGTGGTGTCCGGGAGATTTTGCCCGGTGCGGAGGTCTTTCACCTGTAGCGTGTACTGCCGAAAGCCGGTGTAATCGAGCGTATAGGCAAGCAGGTTCTGATCGTCGCTGACCGCAAACGATTCAAGCCCGACAAACTTGTGGCCTTGCGCCAATTGGTTTAAATCGAGAAGCACCTCTTCGGCACTCTGCATGCTGCCTTTGCGACGGCACTGAATCGGATACTGCTTTCCTTCTTCAGTGCGCGTGTAATAGAAGTAGTCGCCACGTCGAACAGGCACGCTGAGATCGGTCTGCTTCACATGACTCAGCATCTCCTTGTAGAGCGAATCGGCAAAGGGCTGAAGATCCTTTGTCATGGCCGCGGTATAGGCGTTCTCGGCCTCGAGATACTTGACGACCTCGGGATTAGACTTTTCGCGCAGCCAAAAGTAATCGTCGACCACGGTGGCGCCGTGACGGACTTCGCGGTGCTCGAATTTTGGTGCGACCGGCGGTTCCGGCGTGTTTTCGGCCGCAAGCAGCAGCGCAGAGGAGGAGGTGACAGACATGATCAGGAGGACGGTGCTCAATTTCATTATCGAGGGCCACTCCTAAAGTACACGGAGCCAGACTGATCAGGCTACATGCGCGCCGGGTTTTCTAGCCGTTTTGCGAGCTGGTTCCTTGGTTGATTTAGCGTTCTTTGCGAGGCTCTGCTGAAGCGCCTGCATAAGATCGGTCACGGGCGTGGTCTTCGGCTGCCGGATGGGCGTCACCTTGCGGCCTTTTCGTTTTGCCTCAATCAGCTTCTCCACACTCTCTCTATATTCGTCGTGGAAACGCGCCTCGACCAGAGCGCGGACGCGCTGCCGTTCGTGCTTTTCGAACGAGCGGGCGAGTTCCTCATGATCAGAGACTTGTTCCAGGAGCTGCTCCTTCCTCGTCCGATGCGGCTGGCGCCAGAGCGCCTTCCAGGCTTTCGTAGCGGTACCGGCAAAGAAGATGGGTTCCCTACCTCGCCTACGGTGCGGCAGCAGCCGTCGGTTTCTCGCGCTTATCACTTTCGGAACACTTCACGTCCGACGTCTTCGTTGGAGCAGCGCTCGGATACTCCATCAGTCGATTCGCCGTCCTTCGATACTGAAGGCCATGCGCCAGCGCTCAACCTTACGCGTCGGTAGAGAGGAAATCTGTCCCGGCACGTGAGGTGTTCACTAGTGCCAATGAGGAACCGGCTACCCTCTAAATAGGATCACCGGAGGGTTTTCATCCCGTTTCATGCATCTCCTTTTGATTGAAGACGAACCGGAAGCAGCCCTGATCATTGCTCGAGGACTGCGGCAGGATTCACACGTTGTAGATTTCGCGGCGGATGGACCGAGCGGGTTTGACAAAGCATCCTCGTCCAGATACGATCTCATTATTCTGGACATCCGCCTGCCGGGAAAAGATGGGTGGGAGATTTGCCGCGAACTGCGTAAAGGCGGCTGTCAAACGCCCATCCTGATGCTGACAGCCAGCGGCAGCCACCAGGACCGCGTGAAAGGACTTGATCTCGGAGCGGACGATTATCTGGTCAAACCCTTCGACCTTCATGAGATGCTAGCGCGAGTCAGAGCGCTGCTACGTCGGAGGCCTTTTCTGCAGCCTCCCGTGCTGGCAGTTGACACACTGGAGATCGACACAAAATCGAAGACGGTCCGGCGGGCTGGGCAGTTTATCCGAGTGACAGCGACCGAGTATGCCCTGCTAGAGTGCCTTGCACGCGACGCCGATACTCTGATGAACCGGGGAACGATATCCGAGCGAGTTTGGAACGAGCCTTACGATCCGTTCTCAAACCTCATAGAGGAGTACATAAAGCGGCTCCGGAAGAAGATCGATACAGAGGGCCAAAGAGTTCTGATTCACGCGCGGCGGGGAGAAGGCTATATCCTCACCGCCAAAGACTTCGCCTGAACCTGGTCGGAGGCAATTTCATCCTGCCGAAGCGGAACTGCAATCTCAAAGATCGTTCGCCCTGTCCGGGACTCAACGAGCCGAATGCTCCCGAAATGACCTTCGACAATCGACTTAGCAATTGCTAAGCCTAAACCTGCTCCGGTGATGGACTCTGCACTGGAAGCGCTCTCTCGGAAGAAACGCTCAAATACGTGCTCCTGTGCAGGTTCTGAAATGCCAACGCCGGTATCGGTCACCGTGCAAACCCAATCGTCACCGCGCCTCAAAAGGGACACTTCGATAATCCCTTCAGCTGGCGTGAATTTCACCGCGTTGTCGAGCAGGACAAGAACGGCCTGCGTAAGCAGATCGCGATCACCGACGCATTTCGCTTCGGGCAGATCATTGATCCTAATTTTCTGTCGCTTAGCAGCAGCAAGAGTCCTGGCAGAACGCACCGCCTCAGCTACGGCGTCATCGAGATAGAACTCCTTACATTCCATCTTGATCGAAGCCGAATCCGCCTGCGAAAGGAAGAACATCTCGTCGACCGCTCTCTGCACCTGAAGCATCTGACGCTCCGGAATCTGCAGCGATTCCTTGTAGTTTTCCGTTGTTGGATTTGCCTCACGATTCGTCACCTGAACGGCAGCGAGAGCAATACTGATGGGCGTTCTCAGTTGATGCGACGCATCTGCCATGAACCTTCGTTGCGAGTCGAAGGCTTGTTGCAATTGGTCCAGCAGAGCATTGAAGCGAGATCCAAGCAGAGCGATTTCACCTCGGCCACGAGGCATTGTAACTCGTGCACTCAGGTCTGAGAAATGAATGTGATCGATGACTTGCGTGAGTTCACTCAAAGGCCGCAGCGACCTGGTGGCAAGGAAGTATCCGGCCAAGCCGGCGAGTCCGAGACCGAGCGGTACGAAAACAACCAAGGCTGTCCTGAGCAGTCCCAGTTCTGCCAGCACTGGCGCGATCGGTTGTGCAGCGTAAACGCGATAAGTCGCACCGAACCGAGGGTCCTTGAAAGTGCGTGTTGAGATGCGAAAGCCGTTAACGACAGCGCCGTTGCTCAGCAACGCTTTGGGAACTTTGCGCAGATCGAGCTGGCGATCAATACCGTTCTTGAAGTTGCCGCAGTGATCTCCCTGGCAGATCAGAATCTGCGTGTCCCGCAGTGCTGCACTCTGCGTCTCACTCAGCACCGACTGAATATCCGCTTCACCAGCCGCTTGGCTGGAATGCTCACTTAGTTCATGCTCGGCGGACATAGAAGTGGCTCCGGTTGCAACTTGAAGCGCCGCGTCTAACCGCCCATATGCCTCATTCCACTCAATAATGTATAGCGAGAATGCGAGCGCAATAACAACGAAGCCAAACAGAACGGTGAATATGACGGTTAGCTGCGCTCGTAGTGACATAAATCAGTCCTGCAACGAGAACAACCCATGCCTAAGATAAAGCTCGCATAAATTGTGGACGGTGCCGCCCTTACTGACTTGATCTTACCGGTGACGGCTCCCTAATATGAAGCAGATGCTACCGCGTGTACTGATTGTCTTGGTCTTGGGCCTTCTGATCCTGCCAGTTCTTGAATGGTCAGTAATTTGCGAGCGGCAGGCATACGGAAGCTGAATTCACTGGGCTATATCGCGGGGCACTTAAACCGCGGATTGTGATGTGAATCGGCAGTTTACGGCATTTAAAGCACGGACGACGATGGCCTTACGGCACTTAAACCGAGGACAAAGCGTAGCTCCTTGATAAGGTGTGTAGGCCCAACGTTGCTGCTTGCGGTGGCGGAGTCCATCACGTTAGCTCACCGGTATCAGTCCTGTCGCGCGGGAGCGGATGTCACTTTGTTTCCAGGTCTTGTGTCGCGCGGCACTCAAACCCCGGATTTTGGTGTTGACCGAGAGTTTGCGGCAGTTAAACCCGGACAGGGACAATGGAACGGCTCTCGCTTTAATTAATTTCCTGGTCACGGCGAGAGGGAAAGAAGGCTGGATCCATCCCACTGTACGATCCAGCCTTTCGGACGAGCAATGGTTTCGATGACTTTGTGTTCGAAGTGCCGCACGCTAACGGATCAGTTGACCTCCAGGGCCCATGAACTCCTCCTGGCAACATCTCAGATGGCTGTGGTGGCTGGCGTGGGCCAGCCTGATGCGTTTAGACTGGCACACAAAGAAGTGCAGCGGATACGTGCCCAATGTGAGGCAGTGCACGACGAACTACAACACCACAAAAGAGAAGTTCATCACCATAGCGTGCTAGACGGCCAGACTGGACCGATTGGCAAAACGATTGCACCCGATGGAACACACGGAGCAGTTTAGTTATTCCGCTTCTTTGGACGGACCTGATTCGATGATGGCCCGCATCATCAACCTAGAAGTAGGCTTATCCAGCTTGCGTGTTCACGAAAGGCGAGTGCTGGAATTAGCATGCTGTGACGGCCATTTGTCGCGCGTAACTAACTCCCGCTCCGAACGGGCCGCGTTGGTCGTGATCACGCCAGGTACGTCGGGCCGACGGTTAAGCTAGTTGTGGAGTTGTCGGGTCGTTTGGAGGCTGGATGGGGGGCCTGTCGAAAATTGCAGTTTTTAGGTCGTGTGCCTCTGCTTGTTTTTGCTCTGGTGGGGGTGATTGCGCGGGCGCCAGCGCAAAATGCTCCTCTGGCCAAACTGAAACTCAATACCGGAGAAGAAATTTATCACGCTGCGTGCGTGGCCTGCCATGGTCCAGACGGGAAGGGCATGCCCGACACCACGGTCGGGTTCGAAAAGCCCAAGACGTTCCCTGACTTCACGCAGTGCGACCAGACCACGCCCGAACTCAATAGGGACTGGAAGGCCACGGTCCGAGATGGAGGTGCCGGCCGCGGCTTTTCACGCATCATGCCGGCTTTCGGGGAAGCGCTCAATTCGAAGCAACTGGATCAGGTAGTCCAGTACTTGCGAGGGTTCTGCACCGATAGAATCTGGCCACGCGGAGAGTTTAATTTGCCTCTCCCGCAGTTCACCGAAAAGGCCTTTCCTGAGAACGAGGTCATCATCACTTCACGGCTCAATGCTCAGCGCACACCGGGCGTCACGAACGACATCATCTCCGAAAATACTTTCGGAGCTCGCAATCAGCTGGAATTTGATGTTCCTGTCAATTTCAACCGTTCGGCTCCCGGACTCTGGTACGGTGGCGTCGGCGACGCTACGGTCGGCCTCAAGCGCGTGGTGTTTGCAAACCTTCATACAGGTTCCATTCTGAGTGGGTTCGGCGGAATCATTCTCCCGAGTGGCAGCACGTCCCACGGACTTGGGATCGGTACCACGCAGTTTGAGAGCTTCGCTGCGTTCGCGCAGTTACTCCCGAGCGAAAGCTTCGTGCAACTGCAAGCGGGAACCGATCAGCCGACCGATACATCCAAGGTGCCACGATCGCTCTTCTGGCGATCGGCATTTGGCAAGACGTTTCGCCAATCGAACGGCGTCGGGCGCATGTGGACGCCCATGGTGGAACTGGTCGCGAATAAGGAGTTCCTGCCGCATACAACGCCGGACTGGGATATCGTGCCTCAATTTCAGGTCTCGTTAAGCCAACGTCAGCACGTCCGCATCAATTTGGGGACGAGTATCCCGGTTACCAACAGCTCAAATCGTCCCATTCAAGTCGTGTTTTATGTTCTGTGGGATTGGTTCGACGGCAGCATACTGAAAGGTTGGAAGTAGTGTCGACGCGGAAGCTCGCGATGGCGGCAATCTTGAGTACCGGCATCGTCATCGCTGCCACCGGGATTCAGCCCAAGAAAAACGAGCCGCAGTTTCAAACCTCTGATCGCTGCCTGGCGTGTCACAACAGCCTTGTAAGCGCATCGGGCGAGGACGTATCCATCGGTTTTCATTGGCGGGCCAGTATCATGGCGAACTCTTCGCGCGATCCTTATTGGCTGGCAAGCTCGCGGCGCGAGGTGATCGAGCATCCAGGGGCCCAAGCGGAGATCGAAGACGAATGCTCTGTCTGTCACATGCCGATCACACGCTATGAATCAAAGCTGCGCGGCGAGACGGGCGAAATCTTCGCGCATCTTCCTCTAAGCACTGCCGACGCGGAACACCGCCAAGCGGCGGATGGCGTTTCCTGCTCTGTTTGTCACCAGATCACGAAAGATAAGCTGGGTCAGCGCGAGAGCTACAACGGCGGTTTCGTGGTGCATGGGCCGGACGCAGAGGGAAGGCATGCGGAGTATGGCCCCTTTGACATTCAGCAAGGGCTGAAAACCATCATGCGGTCGTCTACCCAAGGCTACCGACCGGAAAAGGCGGACCACGTCCGGGAATCCGAGTTGTGCAGCACGTGCCATACGCTGATCACTACCGCGCGCGGCCCGGGCGGAAAACCGGTTGGGGAACTCAATGAACAGATGCCCTATCCCGAGTGGCTGCACAGCGACTACCGCGACAAGCAAAGCTGCCAAAGCTGTCACATGCCCGAGATCAAAGGACCCGTTCAGATCTCGCGCGTCCTCGGTGAGGAACGCGAAGGCGCCCGGCTTCACTCTTTCCGCGGCGGCAACTTCTTCATGTTGGAAATGCTGAACCGTTACCGCGGAGAGTTGGGTGTGTCGGCCCTGGCAACAGAGCTGACTGACAATGCCGAGGCCACAGCAAAATTCCTTGGGACACAAACCGCTATCGTGACAATCGAGAATGTGTCGGCGCAAGCAGGCGGGCTGCGGGCGGATGTTGTGGTTCGAAACAAGAATGGTCACAAACTCCCGACCGCTTTTCCATCACGGCGCGCCTGGGTCCACTTTATTGTCCGGGATCGTAACGGCGAACCTGTCTTCGAATCCGGCGCGCTGAAACTGGATGGCTCGATTGCCGGCAATGACAATGACGCAGACCCTTCCAAATATGAGCCGCATTACAGCGAGATTACCAGCCCGGATCAGGTTCAGATTTATGAGTCGATTTTGGGCGATGAAAAAGGCCACGTGACAACCGGGCTCCTTGCTGGCGTGCGCTATCTCAAGGACAATCGTCTGTTGCCGGATGGTTTTGACAAGCACACCGCAGAACCTGACATCGCGGTTATCGGTGATGCGCTAAACGACGCGGCCTTCACCGGCGGCGGTCATCGCGTCCGCTATTCCGCACCGCTTGGAACCGCGAGGGGACCTTTCTCCATTGAAGCGGAACTGTGGTATCAACCGATCGGCTATCGGTGGGCCAACAACCTGAGGCTTTACGATCACGCGCCCGAACCAGCTCGTTTCAACAGTTACTTTGATTCAATGCAATCTAACACAGCCGCTGTACTTGCCCGGGCCACCTTGAATACTAATGATGTCCGGCCGTAAGCGGCCCAGCGGTATAGGCATTGCCTCAGAGCAACTGCCGTTTATTTTCGACCGATTCTGGCGCGCCGACCAAGTGCGCTCGCGTGAAAGACGGCTGCGCACGGTACCGGTCCCGCTCTGGGTGAAGCGGCTCGTCGATCGCTGGCTCGACGACGCCGGCATGCGGGAAGGTCCGTTGTTCCGGACGCTGCGCAAGGGCGGGGCACTCGAACCCACGGTGCAACCCATGAGTGAGGATTTGGTGTACACATTAGTACAGAAGAGTGGCGCCGCCATCGGCCACCCGGAGTTAACGCCGCACGATCTGCGAAGAACCTGCGCCAAGCTCTGCCGCAAAGCGGGCGGGGATCTCGAGCAAATTCAGCTGCTGCTGGGTCACGCCTCGATTCAGACCACGGAACGGTATCTGGGGACGAAACAGGATCTCGTGCAAGCCGTCAAAATCCGCGTCGAATAAATTTCAGAGAAATACGCCAGGACGACTCTGAGATTTCTATGGCGAGCCTGACTTGGAGAATAATAGGAAGGAGAGACGGATGACTTCGCAGACGATTACCCCGAATACGGAAGCGGCCATCCTCGGGCGTTTGCTGTAAGCGAGACATAGCAACAGCCGCGAGGTGGCAGATTTTTTGCTTTCGATCGACTTTGACGGCAATGACCTCGAGAGGATGAACCTGTTAGCAGAGCGCGCACGCGAGGGCAAGCTTACGCCAGAGGAAAGCGCCGAGCTCGACAGCTACCTGCACGTTGGCAGCTTGCTTTCCATTCTGCAATCTCGCGCACGACGTTTCTTAAAGCGTGAACCGGCGATAACTCCCGGTTCGTGAATCCATCTCTTGTTCACCTTGTTTGGGAACGAGCCGGGAGAAGATGCGAATATTGCCGTATTCCGCATCCGCAGTACCGACTTCCTTTTCAGGTCGATCACATTCGCGCTCGCCAGCACGGCGGACAAACGACGGCCGACAATTTGGCGCATGCCTGCTTTCACTGCAATCGCCACAAGGGACCGAATATCGCGGGATGGGACGCCGATACTGAGCAGCTCGTACGCTTGTTCCATCCTCGAACAGATTCCTGGAACGAACATTTCGGATGGCGTAAAGATGAGATTCTGGGCAGAACACCGATTGGCCGTGTAACAGCGCAGGTGCTCCCCGTCAACGCTAACGATCTACTACTTCTTAGGAGCGAGCTGATGGAAGAAGGCTTTGCTCTGTAGAACTTAGAAGAAATGCTACTGCGCCGAGCTTGATTTCCTCACTTACCGGGATGGCGCCCGAATGACCGAGAGCTGCGCAAGCCGCGGTAAAGTTTGCCGGTGCGGAAGTTGCGAGGGAAAGGGCCTCCCGCAAAGCGCGGCGCGCGCCATGCTGTTCTCACGGGATAGTGCCCGACTTTAAGGCTGGCGAGGATCCGGTCTGTCACAGTCTGATAGAGGTTCGGATTGGCGGTCGGTTTTGGTCGTCTTCATCGGGGATGGTCGTCGAAGCAAACGGGAGAGCTTTCGCTCTCCCTCGCTGCCTCGCTATTGCACATCTCCCGTGAGGTCGTCCGCTTCGGGGTTGGCGGCCGGCTCGAGGCGGATTAAGCGTTGTACCTTGATCTTCGCTACCTTGGTTAGGACTTCGACCTCCACCGTTTTCTTGCCGAGCGCGGCTTGAACCTTGCGCGGGTACTGTTCATAGACCAGTTCGCCTTCGACAAAGAGCGGGGTTCGTTTCTGCAGAGTGGCCGCCCATTTGCCCAGGTCATTCCAGACCACTAACGAATGCCACTCGGTGCGGGTGCGGCGCTCGCCTGTGGTGCTATCAGTCCAGCTGACGTTGCAAGCCAGTGAGAGAGTGGTGGGACCGTTCGGAGTAGTTTTAGCGTCGGCACCGGTGTTGCCGATGAGAGTGATGCGATTGAGATTCATCATGGTGATTTGTCCTTTGTTCGGAAATGGAGTTTAGGTATTCGGTTCACGAATACCTCTGCCACGTGGCGAACAGCGGAGAGTGAATTGGGCAAGATCTTCCAGACTGGATGACCGCGTCGAACAAAGAATTGTTGCCAGGAGTGGGGCAAAGCGCAGCGGCCATTCTTTTTCGGCGCATAGAAGAAGGAATGGTCTTGCGAAAGAGAGAGGCGGCGCCTTTCTCAAGGCTTCGATAAATGTGCCGAAGGGTTACCGCTTTTTCTGTAGCTGCTGACTCGAAATGTATGGGCACTGATCGTGTTGCCTCATGTAATTTTCTTACTATTTGCCTCACGAGGATTCGTACTTTTGTCCATCTCGCAGGCCGACTTCGATCTTATGAATCCTAAACGAAAACTGATCTGGCACGGCCTTCGCGAGAAGCTCCGGTTCGACGGGATATATCTATCATGACGCTCGACCAGTCCTGGAGCCGACATCTTGGGTGAAGTTTTGCATCTCGCAGATCAATCGCTTCACCGCTTCGTGTCGCCAGCACTTGAGCCGACGCTGCAGTGTACGCAACTGCCCGGCGGTGTAGCAGTCTGGGTACTTAGATCTTAGTTTGGCGAAGAGCTCAAGGCCTGTCTGATCAGGATCTTTGCCAAGCCATTCACACAGCTCGGGCCAGTGCACCTCGAACGGATCGGCACGCGTGCGCCAGGTGTGCGGCAGACCGGATGTTCGATTGCTGCGCTTGCCGATCAGCGCGCCGCGCGCACGTGCGTCTTCACGCCAGAAATTGACACGACGGGTCAACGCAGCAAGTTGCCCGAGGTGAAAGCAGCCTGGATACTGGACTCTCAGCTCATCGAGCAACTCCGAGGCATTCAAGTTGGGACGGCCTTCGAGCCGGCGTTCAATCAACGGCCAGACCAATGTAAAAGCATGTATTCGCCGGATGTGTCATCTGGCCAAGTCCTGCTGTTGAAGTTCGCAGCGTCTCTCGATTTCAACATCCAACTGAGGCGTCGACGGTCGAACGGTGGTGGTGACTGTTCGCTTGTCTCTCTGCGATCTTGCTTCCGATTCCGGCGCCAACTGTCGTGCTGCAACGGTGGCGAGAGGAACAACTTCCCGGAGTGGTCGCAGATCACGTGGGTGCGCCTCTTCGGAGTGGGTCGGTCGTACTTCGCCTGTTCGCCACGCACTAGACAGGCTGGCCAGGAATGCCGGTAGATCCGGCTCTTGCATTGATGGCACATCGGGCCTACCCCCATTGGGGAGTAAAACCAGATGACTTTGCGTGGCCCGCACTTCCTCAAGCAGTTTCAGTGGATCGAGCGCGATGCCGCCCTCACGCAGCTTGGCCTTGATGGCATCGGAGAGCGTTTCGGCCTGCAAAAGCCGCTCGTACGGCGTCTCGGGTGGATGGTAGCGCTTGCTCACCTGCGATGCGCCATAAAGGCGCCCTATCGCCTGTGCCGCAGCGATGCCCTCAAACCGGCGGTAACCGAGGAGCTTGCGGACGACAGCGCCATTCTTTTGTTCGATCCACGCCTGGTCGTTTTTTCGATAGGGGCGCGACCGGGTGAGTTCGATGCCGTTGCGGAGGCAGTATTGGATCATTGCTTCGTTCACGAATTCACTGCCATTGTCGACATCTAGTGCACAAAGCGCAAAAGGCAGACCTGTGCGGATACGCTCCAGCGCCTCGATCAGCAGGCCACTGTCTCGCACCACCAGCGGTGCGCATTCAGTCCAGCCGCTCGCAATGTCGGTGAGCACGAGACTGTTGACGTAGCTGCCCTTGTTCATTTCTCCACAGTGCGCGACAAGATCCATTTCCATGCTGCCCGGAAGTGGCTCCTTCCAGTCGGCAAAGGTTCGCACCGGCACGCGGCGGCGGATCTCCGGTGTGACGCGGCGAGTTTTCTTGGTGTGTGTCGTATCGCGCGGCGTCCGCAAACAACGGTCGATCGTTGCCGCACTCATCGTCAGCACCTTGTCCGGACCGCCTCGTCGAGCTTTAGGTGACCGTGCCGCTCAAGAGCTGGTAACAGGATGCGCAGCAACGGCTGCAGGCGCTTCCCGCAGACCCGGTCTGACGCTTCCCAGAGAACGATGAGCGCCTGGCGTGCTGCGTCATCGTAGACGCCCGACCGATTACGAGTCTGCGGTCGCTTAGGCAAGGCCGAGTGCTCTACGTTGAGTAAGTGTAACGCGTACTTCGGGTGATAGCCGGTGCTGGCAATGAACTCGCTTAAGATCAGCTTCTTGGTCTTGCCGCTGCTCGATTGGTAACGCCGCCGCAAGGAATCAGCCAGTTCCGTTCGTGATGCATGGGTGAGTTTAGTGTCCATCGCAAACCTCTTCCGTGTGAGGCTTGAAAAGTAACATTTAGCGTGAGGCAGCGCTTACCTTTACTTAGCTTTCTGGTGAGGCAATGCGACCAGGGCGCGGCTGACCTGCAAGCGCAATTGGTGGGATAACAGTATGGTCTGCGCTAATGTATCCCAGCCCTTGATGGAGTAAACTCCTGGCCACGATGAGAATGCGCGGGTGCCATTCGTTATAACCGCGAACGGATGTTCACCACCAATCTCGAATTGCCGCCAAACACTTCCTGCAATTGACCCTGTGGCATGTAGGACACCTTCGGCCACGAGTGATCAACGTGAATGGGCATCCAGCCTATCCGTCCGTGATTGCTGAACTGGGGCAAGCGGGAGAGCTGACGAAGGTCTGCCGATACCGGTGTGCACCCTATATGAACAACATCATCGAGCAGGATCACCGCTTCGTCAAGAAGCGTATCGTGGCCAGCCAGTGGTTCCGCTCCGTGCAAGGCGCGGTAAATACGATCCAGGGATACGAAGCAATGCACATGATTCGCAAGGGCCAAATCCGGTGGCTACAGAAGGACGACATCGCAGGGCAAGTCCGATTTGTGAACCGTGTCTTCGGCCTCGCTGCCTGATCTTGCTGCCTCACCCTACTCGCGCCCATTCTGACCTATTTGCAACACTGCCACGTCGGCGGGCCTCCAGCTTATCCGTCCGTGATCACTGAACTGAATCGAGTGTCGAAAATCTGCCAGTGCCGACCCTCGCCTCGGCGGACGCTACTCCCTCCAGATATACCTCTCGCGGTGACCGCAAGCACCATAGCATCGTGCGGCAGCGCGTGCTACCGTGTGCGCTGGATGCCAGCTAGAGTTCGAAGTCTGATGACTTTTTCGGAGGAACTAGAGAGCGTGGGTGGGGTGCCCGGCCTACTTTGGGGTACGCCGTCGGAGTTTAGGGACCATAAAGACCCGCTCCGAGCTATCTGTGATTCCGACGCGAACAGCTACCGTAAAGTAGATAAGCCCACCCTGGGTGAAAGTCTGACTTACCCAGCAGATGAAGGGGATGCTGCGAGCGAAGACGTTGCTCTGATTGATAACACTAATTACTTCAGAACCGTCGATCCATTCGCCTTGGACGAGGTGCTTCTGCTGCGAATACGGGACCTAAATGGAGACTCGTTCAGGGACAAAGTCATGGATCTGACTGGTCTCGACTTAGCGGCGGTCAAGAGCGCCACTCAGCAAAGCCACAACGCAAGACAAGAACGCTTGGCCAATCTGACCCATAAATTTGGGATGGAGGCGTTTGGAACGTATCTCCCGTGGCATGCTTTTGCTAGAAGCTCAACTCCATGGGGAATCTACCTGCTCCCGATACGGATTGCTGAATGGACTTGGGATTTACTGAAGAGTGCTCATCTCCCGCGACCGAAGCCATCATGGGAACGGCTATTTTTTACAATGCTTTGGGTCACATATCGTCATGAGCTTTTTCACTGGCACGTAGAGACGTTTGCGCTTGCGCACGAAGTCCTCGTAAGGCGACCTGTTTACAGGCCTTACGTCGAACGGGTCGAAGCCTACATCCGGCTGAATACCCCTGAGAGTTGGTGGGAGGAGGCCCTTGCCCAGGCGGTGGTGCTGGAGAGCCGATTGCTCCAAAACCGGTCAGGGTTCAGGCTGACCCAGTTGCGAAAATTCCTTGTGCCAGATTTTAAGACGCGATTCCCTGACGGTTATCGGCACTTCGAATGTACTGCCGTGGGTGGGCCAGACAATGCGCACCGCATATTCTCAGCTCAAGTGGCCAGAACCCAGCTAGGGCATGCCCCAAAGTCAACGGCGCTTGCGCTCGCAAAGGATCATTACGCCAAGAATGATTCTTCCGTGCCCGGCTACTTATGCTTCAGCGTGCAGGATTATTGGCAGTTTCAGCTCGCACCTGTAAAGACTCGTCACTTTGATGCCTATGTGGTTCGCAAGGGAGGAAGGTTTTCTCCGGGCCCCGGTGATCACCGCGTGCTGACCATCGGATCTGCCCGAATTCACGTGAACGCAGGCGGAAACCGTGACGAGGTGGACTTGGCCTCTCTTAAGGCCACGGCTAGAATACTAGGCACAACAATTCATCGACTCTCGCAGGAAATGCGGGGATAGGAAAATCAAAGCGCCTTAGTTCGCGCCCCCGGCTTAAGCACCTTCGGCGAGCGGACTAGGGTGTTGGACTCCCCAGGTGTTGGACTCCCCACCTTTTTGTCAACCGAAATCGGGGGGCTGAATAGCGTTGCTTTCCTGGAGGCACATTTTAGTTACACCCGCCGATCTGTACGTAAACAGCTGTACTCATTGGCATTTCAGCAAACCATATTCATCCATTGCCTTCAGAGCTTTATACTCGGAGCAAATGGAACCTAAATTGCGCTTTCATTTTTATGGGGTTGGCGCGAACTAGTGAATGCTAGAAACCTGAAGATCCAAAACGGCGAACGTGGCCAGGTGCTGATACTGGCGGCCCTGGCAATACCGCTCTTGTTAGGCTTTCTTGGCCTGGCTGTAGATGTGGGTCTCTTGTTCCGAGCGAAGCGGAACCTGCAAATTGCAGCCGACGCAGCTGCCATGGGTGCAGCGATGGATTACCTCTACAACGGGTCTGTGCCATCAGCACAGGCGGCTGGCAAGGCAGACGCCACAAGCAATGGATTCACAAACGGCGTCAACGGAGTGTCGGTGCCACCACCTAACTGTCCGCCCTCCAGCGGCGGACCCAACGCGGGACGCGCCGGTTTTTGTGAGGCCATTATTACC
This sequence comes from Terriglobia bacterium, assembly GCA_963737005.1. GTDB lineage: Bacteria > Acidobacteriota > Terriglobia > Bryobacterales > Bryobacteraceae > Bog-105. The sequence goes on from CAVTRD010000004.1 coordinate 384,069, forward strand.
CAGCGGAATCCCGTTATATTTATGGCCCTCTTCAACACCACTTCAGTCACGGTTGGGGCAAGGGCGGTCGCTGGACCTGCAGCGAACAGCAAGGGCTGCCTGTATGTGTTGGATCCCAGCGCAAACAAAGCATTGGATTTGCAGGGCTCCTTTAATTTCACAGTTTCAAATTGCGGCGTGATCGTAGATTCGAATAGTTCCAGTGCGCTGAACTTTACTGGAGGCAGCGGTACCTTCACGGCAGCGTCGATTTCTGTGGTGGGCGGGGCGAGCGGACAGATCTCAGACAGCAATGTAGTTCCAGTCACAGGAGTGGCCCCGATCAGCGACCCATTGCGTATCACGGGGCCGACGCCTACAAATGGATTGTGTACCTCGACCAGTACCGCGACTTCCTTGACCGGAACAATCGCGTCACCTCCCGGTGGTATCGTCTGTTACTCCAAAGCTGTCACCATGACCAATGTCACCCTCGGCACGGGAACGTATGTCTTTGAGAACGGCGTGACCCTGGGCGGCAATATCACATCGGGCACGGGCGGCACTACTCTCGATATCGAGAGCGGGAGTCTTAGCGTAAATACCGGTACGGTGCTGAACCTTGTCGCGCCGACTTCGGGTACCTACAACGGGATAGCCTTGATGGAACCAGCAAGCAACACCAGCACGATACTGATACAAAAAGGCGATTCCAGTGGGAGTCTCACGGGAATTATCTACGCTCCGGGTGCCGAGTTGTTCCTACAGGACAGCGGGGGAGGTACAAGCAGCAGCGGCGTGTCGTTCAGTACTGATTTGATTGTCGGCACCTTTCTCGATAAGACGGACACTGTCACCATCAATAGCTACAGTCAGTCGAACACAACCAGCCCGCTCAAAGCAGTTACTTTGGTCGAGTAAGAGGACAGTTCAGATGATCATCAGAACACGACTGCGCGAAGTTTTTCAGCAGCCTGGATTAATAACAACCTGCCTGGCCGCCGATGCCGGGCAGGCACTTGTCGAACTTGCGCTCACCATGCCGATCCTTCTCCTCATTTTGGTGGGGGCGGCCGAGCTTTCCCGTGTGGCCTACGCAGCTATCGAGGTAGCTAATGCAGCCAAGGCCGGCGTACAGTACGCTTCTTACAGCCGCGCCAACGCGGTGAACACCGCCGGGATTCAAGCGGCAGCCGTAAATGAGTCGCCGGACATCACGTTAACAACAACGCCCTCCGTCGGATATGCCTGTTCGTGTTCGAATGGAACCGCAACGACGTGTTCGAGCGGACTTACTACCTGTAGTACGTCTAGCGTCGAGCAGACCGTTACGGTGACTACGCAAACGGATTTCGACCCTCTATTTCATTTGCCTGGGCTTCCGACTACCTATAACCTCCATGGTTCCGCAAGTCAGAAGGTCATCAATCAATGAACCGGAGTGGTGCCGCTCTCATAAAGCTGCTAATACCTGAAACACTCAAGGGACGCAAAAGATCTATCGAAGTGCTTCTCTGCCAGCATGGCGCAAGCTTGGTTGAGTTCGCGTTGGCCAGCGCAGTTTTCTTTTCGATGCTCTTCGGCATTCTCCTGATGAGCCTCGCCCTTTACAGTTATGACTACGTTTCCGCTGCCGCTCGGGAAGGGACTCGCTGGGCCATGGTTCGTGGCTCGACTTCCTGTACAAATACTCCGAATTTGACGAAATGCGGGGCAACGAGGATGGATATAATAACTTACGTGAAAGGCCTTGGATATCCGGGGATCGATGCAACAAATATCTTCGTTAACCCCAACTGGCTGTACGCGAATGGAGTTAACTGTACTACGGGTACCTGCAACGTCCCGGGAAACGCCGTACAGATTCAGGTGACCTATACTCCCACGCTCAACATTCCATTCCTGAACGCGATAAACCTGAATCTGAGCAGCACATCTCGCGTTCTGATTTCCCAATAAGCCTTGTTTCTGTGTCCATAACAGGGAGCACAGAGTAACTACCTCTTGGGGCTTTTTTGCTGATCAAGAGTCATCCGTAGGTACTTTTGATAGTACCTATTTGCGACACTGCTAGCTTTGCGACGCCCAGGCGCATCCTGGAATAGCAGGTCGGAGATAAAGATTAAGAAGAGTGTGACGGTTTAACCAAAATCCTTACCTCTCCCCTGTTAGGCGGAGTGAGGTGATGGTATGGACCCGGCCCGGTGATGAACTGGGTGGAGGAGGTCCGACCGGATGACAGCAAACACGATGGGCCTGGATATCGCTAAACATTTTGTCGCGCGGCACTTAAAGCCCGGATTTTGATGTTGACGGGGAGTTTACGGCACTTAAAACGCGGACGGCGATGGCCTCACGGCACTTAAAACGGTTCTGGCTCAAAGTTGGTGCAAAAAAGGGTTGGCGAATACAGTTCAGGCAACAGGCGAGCGCGGAGCAACTCGACACCGGCCCGTCCATACATCTGACGCTTGATCGTTTTGAGGCGATTAATGTGGCCTTCCACCGGTCCGTTGCTCCACTGTTCGGTTACTGCCGCTTCCACCGCACGGATGTCCTGTTTCAACTTTCGAGCGAAGCGCTCCAGCGAATGAATTCCGGTCTTCACAGCCCGTTCCATCCAGGCATGCAGTGCGAGTAATTTGCCCGCCCGTAGGATGCTGCGGAAATTTAAGACTACTTGACGCATCGCGGCAAAACCAGGACATTGTTGCTTCAGGAAATCCACGATCTTACGCTGTCGGGGATTGAAGTCAGGACCAATCTTGCTCAGGAGTGCCGCGGCTACTTGTGGCGACACTCTCCTCGCCGGCACATGGATCGTTTCCGCCGAGGCTTCCGGTAACAACACCGACGTCTCTGTTGCGGGCAGACGCCAGGGAGAGAGGAGTGCCGCCAGGCGGGAGAAGCACCCGATGTAACCGAGTTTCTGAACTTCGGCAAATAGCGTTCGCCCGTGCCGGCAGCCGGCTTCCCATCGCTGCTGTCGAGTCACGGGCTATTCGGACACTGGCTGGTCCGGCGATCATGAAGTGCAGGTAGCCCGCATTCCCGCCTGCAATCAGAGAATCCTGTTTCTCGGCCGCTTGACATGCTTAGTACATTCCTGGAACCAGTCGCTTGGTTGCACGACAATATTCGAGATAGCTCTCGCCGAACGCACGTACCATAGCTGCTTCTTCAACGCGAATGCGATGGAGCACTGCGACGGTCGGAGGCACTACGGCGACTATCAATGCAGGCAACGCACGGGAATGTAGCCCGATCGCGACGAAAATGATTTCCATACCCAGATAAGAGGGGTGCCGCACCAGGCTGTACAATCCGCCTCGTTGTAGCTGCTGCTCCGGTTGTGTGACGACGTTCGCCGTGAACCACCGCCCGAGCGTCGCGATAGCGGCCACGCGGACGGCAATTCCGAAGATCATAAGGATCAGACTTAGCGGACGCAGCCAAGCTGCATGCCAACGGAAAGACGCCGGTACCAACGCTTGCAGGAATCCGGCGGCAGTCAACGACAGCACGATCACGAACCAGAGCAGGACTTGGGTTCCGCGATCCTGGCTCTCTTTCGCATGACTTCGCCGCCGTGTGCCAATGGCGATGACGATCTCACCGGCTACCCAGCCGAGATAAAGCACGCGCCAAATTATCGACAATCATCCACCTGCGAACTTACACATACTCTAGCGAATGAGTTGCCTCCCCGTTCTTCTGCCTTGGTTGGCTTGTATAGGGGAAAACCCCAGCCCACGAACGTTGTTCGAGAAATCTTATATTTCAGGCGATCCGCTGATTTCCGCGAGCGTATCGCGGGCAACCCGTCAATTGAACGCTCCAGCACGGGTACTGCCCAGGGTTGTGCCGGGATACGCGCAAAATAGGACGTAGGATGGCGGGACTCAAGCACTTGCCCTTCGAACGAAGGGTAGAACAGTCTGAGCTGCGCGGGAGAGCCCCTTGCGAATGGGAAACACAACTTCGTCATCCAGAGGAGCAGGCGAACGGCCGAGGTCGATCAAGTAATCACCGAATCGTTTGATGGATCGGGTCAGGTACGGGCTCAGGTAAGCAACATCCTCTTTGGAGACCGGCCGACCTTCTGCTTCCATCTCGCTTAAGATTCGCCCAACATCAATCATGTTTTGAAGAATCGCGGCATTGGCGACCAGGTCGTTATACTTGATCCGCTTTCCTGCTCGTCTCGATCATTTTCGGTAATGACTCCCTCACCACCGAAGAAAAGCCACTTGGCAAAGCCGTTGTAGGCCTCTGGCTTATTTGTAGTCGCGGTAATCTGGCGCTGAGCAAAGTATGAATATTTCACGCTTCCATCCACTATCCAATAGAGCCCAAACCGTCTAAGTACACGGTGCGCCCTTAACCCGGCTATATGGAACAAGAGTTCACGAGATTAGTGACCAGGGGATCCGACCAGATCAGTTCGAGCCAGATTTGTAACCAACTTGCTAGTGTCCTGATCGCAGAAGGTCACTCAAAGAGGCTCGCGTTTCGGCTGGAGGTGCCGTGCAGACAATGACTACTGGATGGAAGCCCATCCAAGAGGAGGAGCAACTCCTTCGAATCGCGTTTTGGACTGAAGAGGGATTCTTCGCTACAGTGGCCAGTTGCTGGACGAATTGCGGAATCAATCCTCTGGGCGGGCGTATCCATGGCCGGGGTGTTCGAACTCTTCAAATGGATTCTAGAAGTCTTCATGCAGGACCTTCCCACAATCGGATTCGACGCAATTCCTGGACGCCCGGAATTAGGATTACACCTTTTGAGCTTCTGGCGCTAGTGGCGCTACGTAGTGGCCAATAGGATCAGTATGGACTCATTGGTCGGTGATGCAATATGCGTGTCCAGGAAGCGTCGATCACTGCCGAAGGCCTTGCAAATAGCGGTTTTTCGACGCGATAAGTGGCTTCGCTATTGGTGCAAACGGCCAGTTATATTTTCCCCAGCCTTCAAGCTTTTGCAATTAAATGTAAAAGCGTCTGGTTTCCCGAACGTTGCTTACTATCATCCGCATGGGACCCGAAGAGATGCACCGTTACTGGATGAACTTGGCGCTGCCATTGACCATTGTTCAGGCGTTCTCAACCGGAGGTGCTTGCAGCGAAGAGAACTTTCGAACGGCCTGCTGGAAATGCAATACACGGAAAAATGACGCTCCTTTGGAAGCGTGGGAGCAACGGGACAAACGCTTAGCCATCAAGGGGAAGTATGGCGAGCCGGAGCAGTGGGACGGACTCACAGCCTTATTCGTTGTTCTAGCCGAATGGAACCCAGCTTTATTGACAACGACCGAAAGAGATTGGCTTCGAGCACTGAAAGCGTCACATTTGCGACAAGCAAATAGGTAGCGCCGCGTTATATTGCGGTCCACTCGTAACTAGGATTTCCAGTTATCACTGGCGACATAATGAGGTAACCACCGGGCCACCGTAGGAATAACTCTTTACACAGGACGGTGCTTTCTGTCGGTGCCAAAGCGCAGTTATCGCGCTGTGCTTAGATGTCTTGCGCCGTTGTAGTCGTAGGCATCAGGCAGGAAAGCCCCGCCAGCAAAACCAAACAGAGGCGGAGAGAATCTTGCAGGCTTCCTCTCACCAAGCTAAGCGATAAATCGTCGCCTCATGCACATTGAACGTTCGCGCGATGTCTCGAACCGCCCCTCTGCTGGTTCAGAAACCAAGCTCGATGACTAAACAGGAGGTCTTTCAGCTCACTGGCGTTCACCATTTCTTCCGGGGCGAAAGGCCGGTGCTGGTTTGCTGGGTGCTCCACCCACGCTCAGACCGACGGTATCTCACAGCCTCGATTGCTTGCAAGCGTGCTAGCACAACAAATCGCGTTAACACCGATGTTAATGAATGAAGCATGGGGCGAAGCGCTCGCTTTGCGGCAACAGTCTTTGTTCGCTCGCCGTGAAATTCTTCGCCATGGCGACTATTTCTTTTTTCCGCGAAAGAATTCATCTCGGCGCATCGCCTTTGACCATCGTTCGGGCGGCAATGGCCGCCTTTCTGAGTCCGTGTCTAAGCTGCGATCGCGCTGCTGGTACAGGCGCTGCGTCTCGTTACTAATCTGGATGCCTCTCCTAGAACTGATCGGCATACGTTGGTTGCTCATTCTCGGCATTACCCGCGACAAATTATGGAGCGGCCGGTCTCCGCAACCAGTAGCCGCGTTCGCGGAGCACCTCGGCGACGAGGCGTTCTGGACCGACTCCCCCAGAAACCACCGCTCCTCCCAAGAATACCGAGCTCTCTCTCCGAGATGCAATACGCCGACCGGCGTCGATAACGCCGATCGACTCTGCCGCCGCTGTGGTATGCGATTGCCCAGGGGAGCCGCACGGTTTCATGCAGCGAGCGCAGCCGTGAATTAACGCCGCCGAACACGACATTAAATAAGAGTTTGCTTCACATGGAAAGAGGGATCTGCCTATGACGTCGAAATCACGGACTACCACTAAAAATGCCCAGCGGGAAGAGCTTCTACCGCTCATCACGCCGGGCGAGTTCCTCGCTGAGGAGTTCCTGGAGCCTCTCGGCTTAAGCATGAATGCTCTTGCGCTCGCGTTGCGCGTGCCCGCTACACGTATTCTCGCGATCGTGAAGAGTGATCGCGCTATCACCGCGGATACAGCGCTGCGCCTGGGTCAGTATTTTGGGATGCAGCCCGAATTCTGGATGAACCTGCAGAGCAATTACGATCTGAAGAAAGCAAAGCGCGAGAAGCTAAGGCAGATCCAAGTCGAAGTGAAAAGGCGGTCAGCCTCCGTCTAAGGAGGGCACAACCAAAACGAGAGGCAAGCGCGGAGCATCGCAACTATTTGCGCGGCTCGATCTGGTGGATTCGCTACACCGTGCCCGGCGAACAGCACCGCTTGCAAGCGTGCCAACACAGTAACTTGCGCTCCTTCGCAAGCAAATCAGCCATCCCTGGCTGTACCGTGCTTTCAATTTATCTCAGGTTTGGTTTTTCGCACCAGCTCAAAAAAGCGGCGGTAGGGATTCCGTCCAGAAACGGAAGCAATCCCTCCAATCCGGCGTAAGCGCGACAAGGTCATCACCCTTCAACCATGTCAGGCCATTTGCACCTACGGTAAGGATTCATGTTAGATTGTCACTCTTGGTTCAATTTCTGAGTGGCCCCGTTTGTGCAATTACGATGTTATCGGCTCAGACGCATACCAGGCCCGATGCTCAGAGATTTCACCACAGCCCGGACATCGGGTGACTTCCCACTGAAAATGACACGCCGGGCAACGGCCTGATGTCCAGAAAGTATTCCAAAGATGACCGCATTTGCAATTCCAGCGAGCATCAACAGACGGCTGAAATAAGCATTTCGGACAGCGAATGAGGCGGCCGTCTGGACTGCGCACCGTGGGGCTGTCCGCACTTTCGCGGTGTATTGCCTTCGGTGCGATGATCCGGCCACCCTGGAACGCGGGAGAGTTCGGGCGGGGTTGCTTCATTTGCATAATCGACGGTTCCGGCACGCCAGCCAAGGCGGCGGCGAGTTCGATAGTTGCGAAGAGCCGAAGATCGTCGTCTGGGACTTGTTCCAATAGCTTGGCTGCCTCAGGCCCCAGGCGTCTCCCGGCCCGATAGAAGACCGCGCGGAATGCGCCTGTCGAGGGCCAGTATTCCTTAGGCGCGTAGTTGCGGGTAGCGGGTGATGTGTCTTCCCGATACTTCTCGATTGCATCTTTGCTTGACGGCCCAAAGTCTCCGCTGCGAGTAGCCTCGATAAGCCTGCGCTGGCGGTCAAAATCTCTAGGATCGCCGGCGAGAATATCGCCGGCTCGTCCACAAGTTGCGCCATCAGATCTTCGGTGTTCCGCTTCAGCCTTCGCTTCTTCGTTCATCGTTTCCATCCCGTTCGGATAGCGGCGAGCAGCTACGGCAAGCTGATCGTGGGAGTCAATCAGCGATTGGGCAAGCGCGGGGTCGAGGTGATGCAGGACATGCAGAACCTGGAACAGGGTGTTCTGCCGGGGCGAGGTAAAGTGGACTTCGTCCGGGTAACGGGCGGAGATTCCAGCGTCTGGCTCCTCGGCAGCTTGAGCCACGATCATACGAGCCCCTGCAAGAGCCTCATTTGCCGGGAACTCTCTCCAGAAATGCCCGAAGAGCGGTACGAAATGACCGACCTCGTGATGATGACGACCAGAAGGGCTCTGACGCCACACTTCGACAGCACGGCGGAGAAGCATCATCCGGCGAGCGGCGTATTCGGGGCTGTTCGGATCGAGTTGCTGAAGCACACCTCCGACCGACAGGAATGGGAAAGAGGCGGGATCGTCATGGCGCATTAAATAATCGAAAGCGGCCCCAGCATGACCGTGAGTGAGCATGGTCTGGACAATGTTGACGAAGGCAAATCGTTCGCGTGCCCCCCTATGCCGGGTAATCGGGATGTCAGCCAACATTTCCGGCGATACCGCCGCGGCGACCCGACGCGCTTCTTCGAGGAGGTGCTCGCGTGCGGAGTTCTGAAGGGTACGGACAGCGTCCAGACCTTCGAGCAGCGTCCTCCGCGCACGAGATATATCGGCGGCGGATTCGGCACGGGCAATCCGTAAAAGGGCGGCCGCGCGCACGGATGGATCAGCTTTCTCAGTTTGCCGTCGCGCGTTCTCCAACAAATCTTCCGGCATGGCGTCAGTCTAACTCTTTGACCCTGTGTGCGTATAAATAACTTCTCGGCAATGCTTCCCAGCCAATGCACTCACCGCACGCCGATTGCTTCGCAAAGTCGGTGATTTGGAAACTGACAGGCTCTCCGGCGACACTGTGCAAAAACGTCCGCTTTGAACGTAGATGGGTGTTGAGTATCAACGGAAACGTTATGCCCAGCTTGGCACCCCGGCAAATGAAAATACGATTGACACCGAGCGCGGAACGGAGTACGACGGGTGATGCCGAAGAGAAGAGAAGTCGTTTTTCCGATTGGCATCGTCCGTAATGGAAACTGGCTTGGCTGACGTATAGGAATTCCTGAGTGGCGCCGCAAGGCCCGTGGAAGAACGTCGTGTGTGAGGCGTCAGCTGCTCTTCGGTAGATAGGAGAGCAGTGTGAAAGCGATTATAGAACGATGTGCCGGAATCGATGTAGGCAAGAAGTTCATTACGGCCTGCATTCTGATCGGAGCACCAGATAGAGAGCCGACTGTCGAGAAACGGATGTTCGGCACCTTCAACGCGGATTTGGAAGTATTGCGGACGTGGCTGCTGGAGCACCAGTGCACGCAGGTTGCGATGGAGAGCACGGGTCCATACTGGAAACCAATCTTCAACATTCTGGAAGATTCAGTCATCGTGATCCTCGCTAATGGGGAACAGGTCAAAGCACGACGCGGGCACAAGACAGACTGGAAGGATTGTGTTGGTTTGGCTGATCTGCTTCGGCACGGCATGGTTCGGCCAAGCTTCATTCCGCCACGCGCAATCCGGGAACTTCGCGACTTAACGCGCCGGCGAAAAAGAATTCTGGGGGATGCAAGTAGCGAGCGTAACCGTGTGCAGAAAGTGTTGGAGGATGCCAACGTCAAACTTTCGAGCGTCCTGACTGATGTGTTCGGAGCCTCCGGTCAACTCATGCTGGAGGCGCTGTTGGAAGGGAAGGCAACAGCCGCCGAGATCGCCGATCTGGCGCGCGGAACTGCTCGAAAAAAGATCCCGATGATCGCGGAAGCTCTGCAGAATCATCGTATGAGCAATCACCACCGAACGATGATACGGCTCAGCATCGACCATCTGCGCTTTCTGGAACAGCAGCTACAACAGATCGACGGCGAAATATTGCGCAAAATCAACGAAGCGGGTTTCGACCGTGCATTCCAGCTTTTGCAGAGCATTCCGGGTGTTCAACAGGATTCCGCGGCGGTGTTACTGGCCGAAATCGGGCCGGATGTTCGGCCTTTCCCGTCAGCGGCACACTTAAGTTCCTGGACGGGCGTTTGTCCTGGCAATCATCGCAGTGCCGGCAAAGAAAAGGACCCGCACATTAATCGTGGAAACCGATCGCTACGAACAGCTTTGGTTGAATGCGCCTGGGCGGCCAGTGTCAAGAAAGACTGTTTCCTTCGAGAGCGTTTCTGGCGACTTGCTGTTGGAAACAAAAAGCGAGCTCTCATCGCCATTGCCCACGCCTTGCTAATCCTGATCTACAACGCGCTGGCAGCTGGAGAGCCATATCACGAGCGTGGCACCGTCGAGTTGGATGAAGCGAAGCGCAGGCGCTTGATCCGCCATCACATACGACGACTCGGGCGCCTGGGTATCTGCTTTTCATCTCGCATGCAGGAGTATGTTGTGGTCGATTTACGACGCAAGCAACCAACCCCAGAGCCACAGGCAGGAACCGCCTGAGCGATTATTTTCGGAAAACTCGCTTAAGGAATCTAGCGGGTCCACGATGGGTTGCGCGCCAGCCAACGTTGAGACAGGATACCGGATGGGGAACGGAATTTTATGATCTCAAGCCGCAACAGCTAAGGCCACCCGCTTACTGGCAGCGGTGGGCTAAAGCCACTTCATCGCCCTCGGACGCGCAAGCTATTGCTGCTCCGCAAGCGCCGGGCTAAAGGCATCCTTATCCCCCTTGGAACTGTGGCCTGATAATATGCACCACCTCACGTGCATTTAGAGAACCCATCGGTCATGGGCAGATTTGATGGCCCACGTCCGTTCGAGCTGCGCGTCGGCAAAGCGCGTGGTTGCGATCTGCAGTCGTTCACTGCACCGCATTTACCAAGGAGAACGCAAGATATGAGAACCGAAAAAACGACATCTACGCAGCGTAAGATCTAGCCGAGACAATCGATTCCCACTGTTTAGTTGTCAACCCTTTCCCACTGTCTGCAACAGAACCTGACAACCTGGGCAGACTGAGAACGTCAGGCGGCGGAGACATCAGGCAGTGTAGTGAACCGATCTAAGCAAAGTTTACAAATCTACGGTTAACCGCTGTTGGCACCGATTAGGCTGCAGTACCAGAACAAGTGGGACTGCCCAACATCGGCTACGTGACCGACAATACAAACAGGCGTTTCGAAAGTCGATCGAGTGAGGGGCTATGGCAGGCAGCAGCAACGGATGGCAGGTGTTTTGGCTAGTCAGCATTCCTTCGTGGATTGTGGCTATTGCGATCTGGGTGACTATTATCGTTTCCAACCGCAAGCGCCGTTGGAGCGACCGGGCTAGTTTAGGGAAAGCCTCGGCGATGCCGCCCGAGCTTGTTGGGGGAGAGCCGGAGAAGGTGCGGGACATGATTCCCGGGCAGGCGGCCTGGATCGACCGATCTTACGTTATGGTCGACAAGAAAGGGCGAACCTGGGTTGATTGGACGGCGTTGTTGTCGCATGAGTCTCCGGTTGGTGCTTGGGGACGCGAGCAGAAGCTGCATCTGCGGCGCCTAGAGCGTGGGTTTTCGATTACGGTGCATCAGAAGCATCAGTTCCGGCAAAGGTCTTCGTTGCTATGGGGCTATTATGCTCCGGTCGTCGAGATTGTGCAGGAACTAGTACCGCAACCTACAGAGACCCAATCAACGTAAACTGCAATAAAAAGGTTTCATTGCGAAGTTGGCAGAGGGGTTTGGTAGGGTAGAAAACCGTGCCGATCACCGAAGCCAATCCGTTCAAAGGTCGCCAATATCCGGGCCAGGTGATCGTGACAGCGGTTCGTTGGTATTTGCGATATCCGTTGGCGTAAGAGCACGTCTCTGAACTGCTGAGTGAGCGAGGACTCCCGGTGGACGCCAGTTGTATTTGGCGGTGGGTACAAGCCTTCGCACCAGAGTTGAGTAAGCGGTGTCGGCAGCATTTAAAACCAACCAACAAAAGTTACCGTGTGGATGAAACTTACATCAAGGTGAAAGGGTAAGAGAAGTATCTCTATCGTGCGGTGGATTCGACCGGTCAGACTATTGATTTCCTGCTCACGGCTAAGCGCGATGCAAGTGCGGCGCAGCGCTTCTTCGAGAAGGTGTTCAGCCTTCCAGCTAATTCGATCCCGCGCGTGATCAACGTTGACAAGAACCCCGCCTATCCAGCAGCCATTCGAGTTCTTAAGCAGCAAGGCCTGCTGCCGCCGCGAGTCGGTGTGCGTCAATGCAAATACCTCAACAACGTGATTGAGCAAGATCACCGCAACGTAAAAAAGCGCACTTGGCTGGCCAAGGGTTACAAGACCTTCCAGAGTGCCTGGCGAACGCTCGAGGGGATTGAAACAGTAGCCATGATTCGCAAAGGACGAGTTCGGTGGACAGCGAAGAAGGACGTGGTCGCAGAAGCCACATTCGTCGCGAACCTCTTCGGTCTCGCCGTCTAACTCATCACAGCTCAATCCTCCAGTTCGTCCACTTCCCTTTCATCTACCAAACTTCGCAATGGAATCCTCATTGAGTCATTCCTGATTGAACACAAAGCTGTCCCCTTCGACAAGCCAATCAGGTTGGACCCACTACAGACCAGCTTCGAAATACAATACACTGCCTTCAGCTTCGCGAATCCTGAGCGCATTCGCTTCAAATACCAACTCAAATGATGGCATCTGGAACATGCAGGGAGCACATCTTCGCGTCTCCGTTTGCAAGACAGTCTGGGTCAGCAGTTACTCATCATCAAGAATTGGGCCACGCTTGCATTGACGGGCCTCAACGGCTCTGAATCGGTGAAAGAACCTCTCGACCAGATTTCAGACACGGCCTCACACGCAATAGAGGAGATGCGGGGAATCGCCTATAATTTGCGGCCTTATCAACTCGAAAAGCTTGGGCTCACGGCGGCTATTCGAGGTCTTGTTACCCGCGTGGCAGCCTCGTCTGGTATTCGGTTCGTCACTGAAATCGGCAATGTCGACGGGCTGTTCCCGCAGGACGTCGAGATCAGCATTTGCCGCATCGTTCAGGAAGCTCTGAACAACATGCTTAAGCATTCGCAAGCCACCGAAGGCTGGGTGCTGGCGGTCAACAACTCGGGAACGCTCAGCCTTACAATCGGGGACAATGGGCTTGGCTCTACACCGCCCGACAGTCGCGAATCGCAGCAGGATAGCAAAGGCCTTGGTCTTTTGGGAATCGCTGAACGCGTTCGCATGTTAGGCGGTCGAGTGATACTTCAATCCGCTCCGGGCCAAGGGTCCAGCATGCAAGTCTCGCTAGGCATACAGTCATCCGCATGAGTACGATTCGCGTCCTGATCGCCGACGATCATCCTATTTTTGGTCGTGGCTTGCGCCAGGTCCTGGTGGCCGATCCCGGCCTCGAGCTGGTTGGGGAAGCGCAGGACGGCGAAGCGGCTCTGCGGCGCATCGAGGAAGAACGGCCCGATGTCGCGGTGCTCGATATCGACATGCCAAAGAAGGATGGCTTCGATGTGGTACGAGCTATGGCGGAACGCGATCTCACCAGCGCTGTTGTTTTTCTCACCATGCACAACGATGAGGAGCTCTTCAATGGCGCAATGAATCTCGGAGTGCGCGGCTATGTACTGAAAGAGAGCGCCTTTTCCGAACTCATCGAAAGCATCAAAGCAGCTGCCGCCAATCGTTACTTTGTAAGTCCTTCCCTATCCTCGTATCTTCTGAACCGGCGCAAGCGGCACAACGCCTTAGTGGAGGAGCGACCGGGCTCACTCAACTTACTGCCGCTGAATGCCGGGTGCTCAGAGCTGGTTAGGTGATCGCTGCGAGCTTGTGTTGCGTTCTCGCGATCTGCGCAGTGGTCTGCGGGGGGGCGCTTCGCCCTCACACACAGGTCCGAGCTTCTCTAACTAAGCTGGGCACTTCTGCGAAATTGTGAAATAAGTATCTGTACTCATTCGAGTTGAGTATCACTACTCTAGCTGTTTTCCCTCCCGGCGCTGCATTCTGGAGCCAGTGCCAGGAATGAAAGCGGACCAGAACTCTTGACGATTCTGATTGTTGAGACGACGGCGCGATGCGCGAGCTGATCAAGAGAGTGATCGGCGATCTCGCAGAGGGCGTCTGGGAATGCAGCGATGGGCGCGACGCCCTCGATCTGTACGAGAAACATCGGCCGGCTTGGGTCCTGATGGATATCCGGATGGAGCACATGGACGGCCTAGCCGCCACTCAACAGATCACCACAGCCTGGCCGTTTGCGCGCGTGCTCGTCGTTACCTCCTACACGGATGAGGACCTGCGAGAAGCGGCGCACCGAGCTGGTGCGCGTGGCTTCATCTCGAAGGAAAATCTGCTGGAAATTCGACAATGGCTTGCGACCTGAGTACTTCTGCTCATAACTTCGGCTCAAAAAATGAGTACATCTACTCATTCAAATTGAGTATTACCCGTCTATCCCTCTCTCACCCCAAAGGTGCATGCTAGAGATCAAAACAAATCCTAGTATCTGGAGACCGTTGTGATACGCAAACTGACGCTACTCGTCGTCTTAGCTACGTTGCCCTTGATCTGTAGAGCAAGCAACATCACCCTTCACGGTAACTTCACTGCGGACGATAGCGTTCAGCTCTTCTCTGTCTCACTGACCGCTCCCGCCGCTGTCGATTTACGAAGTTACGGCTATGCAGGCGGGACGACGTCGACCGGCACAGTGGTGCCGTCTGGCGGGTTCGACACGATTCTGACACTGTTCAGCGCGTCGGGTGCATTTATCGAGGACAACGACGAGGGAGCAGGCGTCGCGACCGACCCCGCCACAGGACTGGCGGCCGATGCCAGAATCACAACCAACCTGACGGCCGGGAACTACCTTCTGGCCCTCACACAATACGACAACTTCTCAATCGGCAACCTGCCAGACGGATTTGCCGAGACTGGAAATCCCAATTTCACGGCCGATCCCAGCTTCGCCTTGGGCGGCCCATGTCCGGGCAACATGTTCCGCGACATCTCGGGCACCGCCGGACGCTGCCGCACAAGCAGCTGGGCGGTGGACTTCGTGAACGTGGCTGGCGTGACTCCCGTGGCGCCCACTCCCGAACCCTCAGCGCTGCTCTTAGCGGGTGTGGGCTTGGTTTCACTGCTAGTGGGCCGCTGCCGTCGGCGGAAAACGGCGATCCTGTTACTAGGCCTCATTGCCGCGCTCGCCAGCGTCCCGATGGAGGCGCAAGAGATCTGCCCTGCGGGACGGTTAGTCCGGATTACTGCCATGTCTCGGACTTCTTAAAGGGTCAACGGAGTTTGCTGGACATTACAGATCTCCAGGTGGTGCAACAAGGGTCCAGCGGCGGCAGTTCCTTCGTACAGATTGACACCGCGAATTCGGTGCAGACTGTGCAGAAGACTTTCACTGATTCTTCGACTTCCGGATTGAACCAATACCTAGTGATATCTCTTTCTGCCCAAATGTTTCAACAGTCCAGCGCCGTTACCCTAACGACGGGGCGCCAGGGCAACAGTTTTGCGGTATCAGTACAAAACATTGCAGGTGTTGGTACATTGCATGCTGCCCCGGGTCGGCTCGGGTTTCTTGTAGGAGGCGTCGTAGCTGACTTCAATCGAGACGGTTACGACGACGTCGCGTTCAGCCTCCAGGGTGACACTACGAGCTTCCTGGTGTTCGTAACGGCCAACGACCCTACTGACCCATCGAAAGGGCTGAAGACGAGCGTTGTGAATACGCCTTCATTCGACGCCGTCGCCGCGGGAGACTTTAACGGAGACGGGCAACAGGAAATTGCCGCCGCTACAACTTCGCCGGATACCGGCGGCGTCATCATTACGACGTATAAGGTAGACCCTGCGACGTTCGCGGTGAGCGCGGCGACTTCCCTGGGCTTAGCCATCCCGGGAGGTATTAACTACCTTCATCCGATCGACCAGCTGTCTCTTGCCCGTGGCCGGTTCAACACGACCGCCCACGATCAGTTGGCTGTTGCGCAAGCCGCGGACACAACGCAAGACAATGACGGCCTCCATCCCCACGTCCAAGTCATTGATTTCGATGCCAATCTGAACGGGAGTGCGGGCCCACAGTTCGTTCCGGCCCCGAACGATGACGGCGAAGGATATTTCGAGATTAAAGCGGGTAAGTTCGGCTTGCCGAATAACGTGTATGACCAGATTGTCTTCCACAACTCGAGCCCGCAGACCAGTCCAGGAAGTAGATTCTTTGAGATTCTTACAGTTGACTCTAATACGCTGGCCCTCAGCCCGACCTCGCCGGTAAATTACGACCAGTTCCCATGCGCTGCCGGCATCCAGGTAGGCAACTTCGATCACCGGCAGCCCGATGGATCGACGCCGGGGCAGACCCAACATGATCTCAACGATCAGGTCGCATTCTTGTACTGTTCATCGGTTAATAACGGGGTACTTCCGTTTGTAATGAACATTTATAGCGCCGACTCGACTAGTTTGAGCCTACACGCCAATCCCGATAGCGCGCTTAATCTTGGAAGTTATGTCTCGCAAAACCCATCCGAATCCTTCACCCCCATTACTCTGGTTGCGACGGATATCCAGGGCCGCTCGTTGGTCTTGGGCGAGCCGACCAAGATCACCATCGACAGCACGATCAACCCCAATGTGGTCGTCAGTGCTCCCCCAATGCATGTGGATTTTATCAGTCCGTCTCCGCTGACTAATGCTGACCCCGAACTCCTGAACGTCAGCGTAGTTCCGGACTCCTATAACACGACTTACGACCAGGAAAACTCCAGTAACACCTCAACGGGCACAACGAACAAAACCAGCTGGTCGTTTGGAGCCACGGAGAGCGTCAACGGCTTCTTGCAGGTGGGTGACCCGGATGCGGGAGAGGGCTTGAAAGCGAGCGATACGCTTACCGCTGCTCAGAATCTGAAGGGAGTATCTGAGGCTGCGACGGGCTCGTTCTCGGAACAAAAATTCAAGCTGACCACGACGACCGGCCTCGCCGATCAGATCGTCTTTACCGACTCTCAGTTCAACATCTGGGTGTATCCGGTGATAGGTCGAACGGTATGTCCCTCCTCCAAGCCCAAATGCCAGCCGAATGAGAAAGTGCCACTTACCATTCAGTTTTCCGCTCCGAATGGCCAGGCCACGCCGATCAATAGCCCAGGCGCAAGCCTGCCGTGGTATCAGCCCCCGTGGGAGCCGGGCAACCTCTTCTCGTATCCAGCTAATGCGGCGCAGTTGCAGGCGATGTTTCCGAATTTAACGCCTCGGACGAACGCCATCACGTTTGCGAGCACTTCCGGAAGCGTGACGGAAGAAGCCACTTGGAGTGGGCAAGATCAGAGCAGTTCGAGCGCCAGTTTCGATCAGGACTACTCGTTCGATAATAACTTCTCCGTAAACGGGGCCTTTGAGTTTGCGGGCATCGGCGCCGGAGGTGGTTACAGTCTGGATCTCAGCGGGAGTTACGGCCTCAGTTCCCTGACCGAAACTTCCAATCAGATCGCCTCCTCAACCGGCCTGAAAGTCTCGGTGCCGGGGACTTTTGCTAATTTTGCGAACTACGGCTATCTCGTTTCCCCATCCATCATGGGAGGGCTGCCCGGACCAATGTCGTCGACTCACCGCCGAACACAAGTGATAAGACTTCCGTGCAAACCTACGGCCGGCTGTACGCGATGTTTACAGTGGATCCGCTAAACACGAACGAAGGAGCCGGAGCGTGGTGGAAACAGGCCTACAACGGCGCCCCGGATGTGGCGTTGAATCATCCCAAGCGTTGGACGTTTACGGCGACATCGCTACAAGGTTCGGTTCCTAGCAATTGTTTGGCAATTGGCGGTGTGTCCTCCCAATATGATTGCGTAACACTCAATCCACCAGCGCCGAAAGATCCTCTCGGAGATGACTTCCACGTCATGCGAGGACTCTTCATTTCGAAAACTAACCCTCAGAATCAGAACTTCCAGAACCAAGGGCCGCAATTGGAACGGGCCAAGGTGCGCGATGTGCTCAACCTGAGCGCACGCGTTTACAACTACAGCCTGGCGGACATGCCTGCGGGCACTCAGGTGTATACGCGTTTCTACTACATGCTCTGGGATACGGCGAATGCCAAGCCTGTGGATCCCAGTGGCGCCAGCACTCTCATCGCTGAAGTAACCACCACGGAACCAATCTGCCAGGGCGCTACGGGCGTGTCCAGAACGGGACCCATCTGCGGGTTCAGTACCAGTTCAGACCAGTTGAATTGGAGGCTTGTGGGAACACAGTTCGATACGGGCGATGCCGCCAAATTCCCCGAAATTCAAGGCGGAAACATCTCGCTGGTGTTCTGGGTCCTCGTCTGGATGCAAAACGGCAACGCCCTGGTACCGGAGCTGCCCAATCACGGTCTGACCGGACCACCCCCTGCGTTCGCCTCTTGGCTAGATGCGGCAAATTTCGAGTGTCCCACCAGTAGTTGCTATAGCAACAATCTCGGCATCTACCCGGGGACTTTCTACCTGGCCTCTTACGGCGCCACTCCGAACCCGTCTCCGGTCAGTGCCTCTGTCAACCTCGGCAAGCTCGATCTGTCCCCTTCTAGGGTGGGGCTGACAGACAAAGTAACTGCTTCCGTGATGGTTTCGGCTCAGGACGGGGACGCCGGCACAATGAGCGTGAACTTCTACCAGGGCGATCCTAAACAGGGCGGCCGATTGTTCGATGTGGAACGCATCGCGCACATATCACAAGATAGCGACTACAAAGTGTCTGCCACTTATCGACCTAATACCTGCGGCATACACGAATTGTTTGCCGTAATCAATCAAGGTAAATCGAACGAAGTGGTGCGGCGCGCGCATCCTTTGCGGGTTGCCTGCAGGGATTCTGATTCTCCAGGCATTGCGCGGTACGGGAGCGTTGGACAGGCTTATGCGCCAAGTTTTTCCGTCCACTAAGTCCTGCGTAGCCGCCGCCTCCAGAAACTAACACAAAACGCTCCTTCCACCACGTAGGCAAAGTCGCGGAAGGCTCAGCACGAAAGGCTACCTATGTTTGTTAAGCGAAATCTCATTAAGCAAGGCGGCGCTGCTCCTTGTTCACTTCGCGGCACTGGCGTATTCATAGCGATCCTGCTGGCTATCATTTCTACCGCCCAGGCACAGGAGTCGAATGCCGGAGACCCTGATTACAGCAGCGTTTCGGATATTCTGCGCGGCCGGCGCACGCTACTGTCCATCAACGACCTGGTTATCGGCGGTACCGTGATGAAGACCAGGGACGGCACGAAAATCGAGGACAAGGACATCTCTGAATTGCCCGGCTTTCAACCGTCGAAAGCTGGTCCGGAAATCCTGGCTCGCCTGTTCGATTCGAAATCAGGCACCTTGGTCTATGTAAACGAAAAAACCGTCCTTGCTATAGATCCGTTATCTCAAACCACAACAGCTCTCAACCTTGACGAGTACACCAGCCTTGCGGAGGTTGCTTCGGGTGACTTCCGACTGGACGGTTTCCAAGAAATCGTGCTTGCTTCCCGTTCAGGTGTAAGACTCATAAGCGCGGCAGACCCCCACCAGTTTTCTAAAGGCCTCAGTGTAGCCCAACAGGCGAAATTCACGGCATATCCCCTTTCCAGGCCCGCTGTCGCTGTGGGCGATTTTGATGGGGATGGACATCCGGAGGTCGCAGTCGCGTACGAAGACCTCTCTCAACAGGCTTGGCGGCTGAACATATACCGTGTTGATGCGCAAACCCTGGCGCTCGAGCTGAAGCATAGCGAGAGTTTCCACCCCGTCGACTCGAGTCTGCTCGTATCGGCCACGCTGGCAGCGGGACGCTTGGGGAGTACTGTTCATGACCAGCTACTACTGGGATACGCAACTCTTAATGATTCGCTGACATTCAAGTCCTTCGACTTCGATCAGTCCCTTACGCCCATTCTCAGAGACACGCGCACAGTCACCCAACAGAAGATTGAGGAAGTGAATTTTGGAATCGGCCGTTTCGATCCACTTTCAGCCTTCGATCAAGTCGCGGTGAAATTGAGTCATGGTCGTAATAACATCCGGGTTGGGATTCTTAGCTTGGATGATAATCTGCAAATTCGGCTTCCCGCCTTCGTGGCGCTCCCCGGGGTAGCCTGCACGAACCGTGGCCTTGCCGTAGGAGGGTTCGCGCGCACGGAACCGGTGCCGCAGAATCCATCGAAGAGCCAGCTCAGTCTAAAGCTTCAATTAGCGATCGGTACCTCCAATTGCGCCCGTAGTCTGGGAGTAAATATCTATAATGTCGATCCGCCAAAGACCGCTGGAACGGATTTCGTCATCGACACAAAAGCAGTGCTCAGTCGATCGCTCCCGCAAACCGTTAACTACGGGGCGCCCATTATTGCGGGTGACATACAAGGACGTTCAATTGTTCTCGGGGAACCGACTAAGGTCGTCATGGAGGAAACGGCGCAACCTTCGGTCATTGCCGCCATGCCGCCCATGCATGTGGATTTCATACGGCCCTCCGGCGAAGAACAGCCCACTTTGCTGAATCTAAGCGCTATCCCGAGTGGATTTCGTACCGTCTATGAAACAAGTGAGACCAACACCACCCAGTCATCGAGCATCAGCACGAGTAGCTGGTCTTTTGGAGCGGAGGTCAAAGTCGGGGCTTCCGTTGAAATCGGAAGTGTAGAAAGCGGCTTGGGCGTTGAGGTGGGTGCTACGGCGCAAGCAGCGCAGAATATCAAAAGTATAAACGAGAAAACGTATGGCTCCTACCGCACTAGCCGATTCGACGCTAACGTCAGAACGGGCTTATCCGACCAGGTTTGGTTTACGGAATCGCGCTTCAACGTATACGTTTATCCCGTGCTCGGACACTCCATTTGTCCTAAAGAAGAAGAACCCGGTTGTACAGAGAAGGTCCCATTGACAATTCAGTTCTCCGGTCCGGACACAATCGAGTCTCATAAGGTAGATGGAAACTTCATCCCGTGGTATCAGCCGCCCTGGGAGCCGGGAAATGTGTTTTCGTATCCGGCAAATTACGAGCAGTTACAAAAGATACTGCCGAACACTGTGCAGCTTTCGAGCGCCCGCACTTCCTACACGGATAGCAGCGAGGCGACCGAGCGTGCAACCTGGGGTGACGAGACAACGGAGAGCGCAACCGCAAGCGTTGATGAGAATTTCTCTTACGAGCTGGGATTCTCGGTAAGCGGCGCTGTCAGCAGCGGGTTCGTGACCGGCAAGGCTAATGCGAGTTTGAACCTCAGCGGAAGCTCCGCGTTTAGTGATCTGAATAAGTCAGTCACAAGCCTTGGCCGCTCCGACGGTATTGGTGTGGAAAAGCCCGGATCATTTCGTTATCCCGCGAGTTATAGCTATGCCTTTACGCCTTACATCCTAGGGCAGAAACAGCCCGGCAGCGTAGTGGATCATGAGCCGCTACAGGCAGACGTGACAACATTTGGCCTGCTGCGAACCGCTTTCACCGCCGACCCGCTGAAAGAACTTGCTGGCGGTTGGTGGAGAGGCGTATACCAGGATCATCCCGATGTAGCTCTGAATCACCCGTCGCGGTGGAACAACGAATCGGCGACGGATCCGCTCCCGGCCAACTGCCTGACCTCTAGGGATTGCATGGTTCTGGAAAAGAGCCGTCCCGACAACTGGTGGGATAGCAACTTTCACGTGATGCGCGGATTCTTTATCTCGAATGCGCTCAGCGGCAGAACAGGGCCGCAGCTTACGATTGCCACAGCGGGAGACAAGCTGAGGCTGGATGTTCGCGTCTACAATTACAGTTTCGCGTCCATGCCCTCCAACAGTCAGGTGCATGTGCGTTTTTATACCCAGCAAATTGACGGCAGCAAAGCGCATCGTCCGATCGGCAACAGTATTTTAATCAATGAGGTCAAGCTATCTGAAGTCCCGCCCTTCAGGGACGGTCCTGGTGACCCTCTGAACTGGGTGCTGGCGAGCACCGAGTTTGACACAACCAGTTACGATACCAAGTATTTGATTTTCTGGGTTGTAGCTTGGATCGAGGACAGCAATGGCAACCTCGTGCCAGAGACTGAGGCCCATGGTCTGAAGAGCAAACCGGGTGATACTATCACCTCCCTCTTCGACCTGCAAGAAGAGCAGTACAGCAACAACGTTGGTTTCTACAAGTGTGCTTTCTACGTCAAGAAGAATGAGGCTGATACCGCCCAGGGATCGAGCGTTAACAGCGAGCCGGCGACTATTGACATCGCTAAAACAAGAGTTCCTGAAAAACGTGTTCTCCAAGGGCAAACGCTAGACATTTCAGCAGAGGTCATGGCTGAGAACAACAGTGCTTCGGGCGTGACCGCACTCTTTTACGATGGGGATCCGCACAACGGCGGTAGCGTCTTCGGACTGGAACGCATCCCGTATATCGCGGAGAACGGCACGTACCAGGTAGAAGCTCCATATCAAGCCGGCGCCTGCGGCAAACATGAATTGTTCGTAGTTACGCATGAAGGAACACCCAATGAGGCAGTCTCGCTGCCCCGCAGGGTACGAGTCGACTGCGCTCGTTGATTGTGCGTCCCAGCAGACCGAAGGTCTGCTGGGACCAAATCATCCTTCAAATGGAGTGAGGCAGGCGCATGCGGCTCCTCATCTGCTTCTGCCTCTTCACCGCCACATTCACCTCTTTCTTCTGGATGACTAATGAACCGACGTCATTTCTTCTTTAGCTCTGCCGCCGCGGCTTTTACCCTCAACTCTACTCTCAGGGCCGGAGTAGAGCTTCAAACTATTTCAAGTCAAGCAGAGGCGATCTCGGCGTCCAGCTTACTGGCGACTCACGATGCTCTGTTCCAGCTTTGGTTCCCGCTGAAGCAGCTGAAGATCTCTCCCGCGGAAAGGAGAGAACGCGCGGAGATCGCCATCCGCGTCTCGGCCGGCATGTATCAAGCTTTCAGCGAATCATCGCTGCTCGGCGCTTTAGAAGGAATGACCGACCCGAGTCTACTGCCCTTCTACAGTGCGCTTGCAAGCTCCTCCGATCCGGCCGTACGGCTGTTTATAACGACTCTCCAGGGGGCTTTGGAGCTATGCCGCAGGGGTTGCGCCGCCGCCTCTTTTCCTTTTCCTTTTTCTCTTCAACGGCAGCGCCGGACCCGCATCCGTTCAGCTCGCCATGGTGTTGCGTGAAGCCTATCTGAGCGGCATTTGGGATCTGCCGCTCACCGTCCCGATTTGCAAAATCGCGGTACCGAAAGTGTTTCTCGACGATCCGGCCGGCTGGGCGCGCGATCACGCGCCAAAACTGCCGCCGAGCCGCCTCCGCTGTGCGAGTGACACGCGAAGCGTTTATTACACCGGGGGAGCAATCGACTTTCTCATCATAGGCAGCGGTCCGGCGGGCGCCACCATTGCACACCAACTCCAGCAGGCCGGAAAGCGCGTTGTGCTGGTCGAAAAAGGGCCCTTTGTGGTGTGGGGCTCGATGGATACGGGCAGCTATTCGACTTTGATGTTCCGCAACGATGCAGCCACCACTGTAAATAACAGCGTTATTGTTCGCGGCGGCGAAACCGTGGGCGGAGGCACCACGGTCAATATCGATCTCGCGTTTTCGCCGGTGAAGCCCGACATCCAGCAGCACATTCGTGAATGGATCGACCAGGGCCTCATTGACGGCGAATATTACTGTCGCGCGGCACTCAAATCCCAGATTTTGAGCAACGTGCCCGATTTCTGGCCGCTAAATCCCGGATAAAAACTTTATCTGGCATCCAAATCCCGGATGAAGCGACAGCACGGAAGCACGGCAGATCGGTGTTTTCGGGAGTCCGGGCTTTACATGCAACGCCACGGCAGTTAAAGACCGGAAAGTTATTGAAAGCTCTAGAGGCCTAGTCCGGGATTTAACTGCCGCGCGACAGCAGCGAAGGGAGTCGTAGGTGGAGAGCCCTAAACGGAGCGGGCGCGCCTGCAATACCACTGCTAATCCCCAATATCATAGGCTCGCCTGAACTTGGGGCTGAAGCTGGTGTGGTCGGAGGTCCTGTCGGTGTAGTTACCGGTGCCCTTGTCGGGGGAGCGGCAGGCGCAGTTTTGGGTGTTGTGATCGGGCTCGTTAAGTCAGCAGCGTGTAGCGCTGCAGGATTCTAGGATTCGGTTTAGGGATCATGACCAACACTCCAGCTCCTACAAGGGTCAAGCGTGTCATTTGGGGCCTGCTCGCATTTGTATTAACGTTCCTGCTGTTCTTTTCATGGGAGGATCACACTTGGTATGGAGCATTCAAAGCTGCCATTGCTGTTCTACTTTGGGGAGTCGTCTTCCAGATCATGGAATGGGGATGGAATCGCTACCGCTTGAGAGATGTCCCCAAAAGACGTTCCGATTCCAGTAAGGAGACTAAGATCGAATAAACGATGCCGTTGTTCCCCCAAAGAACATTGCGCGCCCGGACTGGCTGAACAACATCACCGCGATCTTTGGTTATGACCACCGAATTCCATTACCATCATGCTTCGGCGATTTCACCCACGGTAAGGATTCGCGTTGGATTGTCACACTCACCTTTAAACTGCAGCGGTGGAGTATCGTCCACAACGATGGGTGTTAATCTTTACAAGCGGGTCACCGATAACCGCGTCTTAGGCATAACTCCCGATGGTGTTGCACCCGGAGAAATTGCTCAAATCGATGTTGGGTTCGGCTTGGCTCCCTTGCTTCGCAGCCATTCGACAAGTTCCCCAGCACCGCTCCGACTCGCCGCTTGAATGGGCGTCAGGTTGTCCCATCCGATCCAGTTGATGTCGGCTCCGCGACCGAAAAGATATTCCGCAGTTTCGCGCTGTTCCCCATGGCACGCGCTCCAGAACGCGCGGGTCACTTCTTCCGGGGCGGGTAGCGCTTCTGTCGCGAAATGCTCTTGGACCCGGTGTATCAGCCCTAATGCAGCGGCCTGTCCCAGTGTGGTCTTCGCCCCGCGCTCGATCAGGCGATGGGCGGCTTGCCACTGCGCAAATGCAACCGCGTCGGCCAGGGGCGTACCACCGGCAATCACTGCACCTGGCGCTTCGATATCGGCACCGTGTGATCGAGCAGCGCATCAAGCACCAAAACATCATTGCTGCTTGCTGCCCAGTGGAGCGGCGTTTCCGTGTGTGGGCCGACGAACCGGGCATTAACATCAGCTCCGCCGGAAATCAGCGCGGCCACGGTTGCTGCACCATTTGGAAAGTTCCCCGGCCAATCGGTAATAACGTGCAGCAAGGTGCGCGACATGCCGCAGGCGGGATCACCGAGTCTCGCAGTTGCCAAATCTGGATGTTCACCCAGCAAGCGCCTCAGTGCATCGATGTCTCCAGTATGAATCGCCTTCACAGTCGTGAGCGCGAGAGGCTCGTCAGTATCCATCGTTCGCATCGCAGACACTTCATCTCCTCTTGTCCATGTTCCACGATGGCGTCTTGGCCTGCGTGGAAAATTCGAAGCTTTCCGACATCCGATAAGTCGGTTGCTGGACGACGCCGTTGCAACCTGAGCTGCTGTGCCAAAAAGGATCGGCAACCACACCATATAAAAGCCAGGGATTATGGCCCTTTTTCAAGACCGACAAATGGTGGGCACAAACGACCTGGTTTGGGCAACTGGTATTCGCACCACTTTCCTACAAGCGTATCTTTCGCCCGCAAATTTGTGACGATTCGGTTCCTTGCACCGCGTTTCCCTGACGTCGAAAGGCCAAGGCTCTTGACATAAAGTATAGGGTGATGCGGACCGTTCAAAAGTTGAATTGGATCAGCCGGGACGCAATCCATGCACTTCGAGGCTTGCGGCGGAATCTGATATTCACGTGCATAGCAGTCGCTTCACTGGGGCTTGGCATTGGCGCTAATACTGCCATTTTTTCATTGGTGAATACCGTTCTGCTCAAACAGTTGCCCGTTGCTGAGCCGCAGCGTCTTGTCACCTTCGCCCAGACCTACCGTGGCAAACGTTCCGGCTTGGTCTTGTCATTGAGAACCATTGATCAGTTAGCGGCACAAGATTCGTCGTTTGAGGGTGTGTTTGGGTGGTTTACAAGGCCAATCAACTTGTCGACCGCTGATAGAGGCGAGTGGGTCAATGGCGCGCTGGTTACCGGACAGTATTTTCGGACGCTCCGAGTAGTACCGGCTATCGGAAGATTGTTGGACGAGAACGACATTCGAGATGCAAACGCGAATCCGGTGTGTGTTCTCAGCTACAGCCTGTGGCAACGCGAGTTCGGCGGTGATCCTCAGATACTCAGGCGAAACGTGTTTCTGAACGGACACGCTTATCGCGTTCGCGGAGTGACGGCGCGCGGCTTCTACGGTCCCGAATTACAAAAAGTTTTCGATATAACCGTCCCCGCAACGCGAATCGGAGATTTCATGCCCGGTATCGGGGATTATTCGAACATCTCCTGGCTAATTTCGATGGCGCGCCTCAGGCCTGGCATAACAAGAACTGAGGCGCAGCAGCAGACACAGGTGTTGTTTTGGCAACAGGATCCAGGAAAGCGCACTGAGTTGCGTTTGGAGGATGGAAGCCAAGGGTTCAACACCACTCGATCAGAATTCGGCCGGCCCTTGCTGGTGCTTATGGGAATCGTTGTTCTGGTATTGCTTGCGGCTTGCGCCAATCTCGCTAACTTGCAGCTTGCCAGATCACAGGAGCGCATCCAGGAATTTGCCATTCGCCTTTCTCTTGGCGCCTCCAGAGGCAGAATTATCGGTCAATTATTCATAGAGAACGTATTGCCTCAGCGACAAATGTTACCGCAGAGTAAATGTCCCTGCACAGCATCCAGGTATCCTGTTTGAAGCCAAGCAGAGGATAAGGCACTCCGGGGACGGAACCTGAGCGCTGACTTGGTCGCCGGAATGGCGGGGCAGTCTATCTGCCCCAAAAGCATTCTGGCAGGAAAGCGTAAAATTCCGGGGCATGGGGCAGAGCCCCATCTTGAGATTCGTGTTAATTCCGCTGGCTGGCAATCTCAGTACAGATGGCGCTTGCACTGAGGATGAGGCGTTTCGCCATTTGCGTTCTCCACTCCTTGACTCGACGTCGCAAGGTCCGGATCTGACCATCAGAAAAATGGCCGGGATGTTCCTCTCGAAGTTGACGAAAGAGTTCCTTCGCAGTGATATCAGGAGTGAGCTCGAGTTGTTCTTGAATTCGGGACCGCACACTCTCAAATGGATCGGGCCGAGTGCGCCAGTAATGTGGGGCGTGCTTTCGATGCGTGGGCCGCACCTCACCCAGCTGCCAGACGGTCCGTAGCTTACGAAGGAAAGACTCCGCCGATTCGGATTTCCGCCGGCCCAATTCGTCAATTTTTCCAACGACCAGCTCTTCTTGAACGCCGCGAATGTTCTGAATGAGTGCGATTGGGTCAAGTTTGGCAAAGATGGCTTGCAATTGCTGTTTCCCTAATTGTGGAACTTGAGGCGACCTGACAACCCGTTCATATGGTGTGAGTGGCGGGTGGTACGTCTTGACGACTCGGGCGCCCATGCGAACCTTGGATTTGAGCTTAAACGAAGGCTGAAAGCAGTTCACATAAAAACGGGAGAACTCATAGAGTCGAGCGAGCTTCTCGGTATCCGCGATCCCAGAGAGCCGATCGTATCCAGCTAGTTTGCGAACAACCGCGCCATTCTTCTGTTCCACCCATGCTTGATCGTTCTTTCTGTAAGGGCGCGAACGCGTGAACTCCAACCCGGTTTCCTGGCAATAGCTGTGCACAGTTTGATTGATAAAAGCGCCATCATTGTCCGTGTCGAACCCGCGCAACGGAAACGGCAATGCTCTCCGAATTCGCTTTAGCGCTTCAACGATCAGTGCTTGGTCTCGTGCGATCAACGGAACGCATTCGGTCCAGCCCGTGGCGATGTCAGTCAGAACCAACGTATGGACGACGCTGCCGGCCATCGACCCGCCGCAGTGGGCCACCAAATCGGCTTCCATATAGCCTGGTTCGGGATTCTTCCAATCCCCAAACGTTCGAATGGGAATGCTTCGCCGTAGGATAGTCGCGCCGACTCCTTTGCGACGCCGCGTACCAATCACTCGTTCGCGGGGCTCCGTCAATAACCGATCGATCGTCGCGGCACTCATCTGTAGCAGCCGATTGCGAACTCCAGTTGCCAGTTGCAAATGGCCGTGCTTCTCCATCGCTTCGAGCAAAGTCGGAACAAGAGCCTTCAATCGTTTGCCGCAGATCCGATCGGAGGCCTCCCAGAGCAAAATCAACGCTTCTCGTACAACGTCGTTGTAGATGCGGTTCTCCGAACCCAGCTTCTTTTCACGTTTCTGCCCAGCACTCGGCCCAAGAAGCCGAACCGCGTGTTTCCGGTGATAGCCAGTCAGTTCTACCAACTCGTCGAGAATCTCTGTCTTGGTCGCAAGCGGTGCTTCCTGATAGCGCTTTCTGACTGCTTCGATCAACTCTTTTCGTGTCGCGAGGCTCAATCGCCTCCTCATCTGCTACCCCGTCGCTAACGGGTAACATTTTCATGAGGCAACGACCCCTCACCGGTAACAAAACTGGTGAGTCAATGCGGAGAACCTGTTGTTGGCCGTGGCGGGTGGTATTGCCGGCGTGGCGTAGTCAATTTGGATTGTCAAGACTTTGGTTGCCTTTCTGAATGCGGGACGCTCCGCAGTATCAGCGTTGCACGTGACGCCAGATGGCCATGTTCTCGGATTTTCCATACTCTTGACCTTCTCTGCTGCCGTCCTTTTCGGACTACTTCCCGCATGGCAGTCTACACGTCCCGATGTTCTGCCGCGCCTGAAATCAGCCGCGGGCGGCCCTGGAACGCGGGTTCTGATGCGCAGGAGTTTGGTTGTGATTCAAATCGCCTTGTCCCTGGTCATCATTTTTGGAGCGGGTTTGCTGACGCGGACTTTGCGAATGTTTGCGACTGTGGATCTCGGATTTCAGCCGGATCGTGTGATCGCGTTGAATGTTGATCCGAGCGCAGACAGCCACTCCAATGCTGAGGCTTCGAGCATTCTTGATCACTTGCTAAAGCGCGCGCGATATTTGCCCGAGGTGAAGGCCGCCAGCCTCTCAGCCACCACACCTTACGACGCGATGTCCGTGTCTATGTCGATGGGCATTGAGGTGCCTGGATATACTCCCAAACCAGTTCCAGGGGATCTCGTCGTTGACTTTAATTTCATCAGCCCCGAGTATTTCAAGACTCTAGGGCAACCATTGCTGCGCGGCCGAGACTTCAATGAAGGAGATAACGAGAAGGGTTCGCCGGTCGCAATTGTAAACGAGAGATTTGCTCAACATTACTTCGGCCGTCAAGACCCTATCGGGCAAGGATTTGTCGTGGATGGCGAGAAGGTTGGGATTGTCGGTCTAGTGAGAGATATCCGAGATCAGCAAATTAGAAGCGGTCCGGAGGAAACAATCTACGTGCCCCAAAAGCAGGGTCCACGATCTAAGTTGACCCTTCTAGTAAGGGCCGCGAACAACCCCAAGCAACTCGTCCCGTCATTGCTTCGTATTGTTGGAAGTATCGACCGGCACATGCCTGTTTTTTCAGTGCACACACTGGACATGAACATCCAAGCGGGGCTTTCACCTGAACGGATTCTGGCATATCTTTCGACGCTTTTCGCAGCTCTTGCTACGCTCCTCGCTGGCATTGGCTTATATGGAGTGCTTGCTTACTTGGTAGTTCGTCGCACGCGCGAGATCGGAATTCGGTACGCGCTTGGTGCGCAAAGAAGTGACGTGCTCGCCTTGTTTGGGCGTGAAAGCGTGATTCTAGTGCTGGTCGGCCTGAGCATTGGTGGACCGTTAGCTCTAATATCTGCAAACGCTCTACGGAGCTTGCTCTTTGGTATTACCGCGAGCGATCCGCTGACACTGTTTATCAGTATCGCTGTGCTCGCGGTAGCAGCGCTTCTGGCTACATTCATCCCGCTGTGGCGCGCGATCCGCGTTGAACCGATGATAGCCCTGCGCTGGGAGTAGATCGGGGTCTGATTTCCGGTTGATTCGATAACAACGGATCGATCCGGCCTTCAAATCTGTTGACGGTCGTTCGGTTTGCACCGGATGACCGTCCGTTTATCCGGAGTTTGTCTGCCCACAACACGCCGATAGAGCAACGAGTGAACGCATTGCATAAACCTTCGATGCTGTTGAAAAACTCAACTCGACACGCCGCCCGCGGGCTTCGCTCGGAGAAGGTCGCGATTAGACGCGCTATAAGCGATTGTCCGGCCGAGGGTGGACATTTATCATCCCCTCCGGAACGCGTCCAGCCATTGCAGAAGAGTTTTTCAACACCATCGACCCTTTGTGGCACACCACCGCGGCCTGATATTGAGCGTGACAATCCGACGCGAATCCTTACCGTGGGTGGGATACGGGCGCTAAGGTCATTGGAGTTCAACGCGAGCAGATCGTTAGCGTACGTAAAATTCCGTTTCTTGAGGTGACGCCTGTCACCACAAACTGGAAAGCTATCTCGATGTCTATATCGAAGCGGCTGGCGTTGGAGAGGATCCAGGTTTCGGCTATCGTTTCATTGGTTCCATTTCCGAAATCTCGCCGCCCCTTGTTCCTGAGCCCAATGCTTTAGCGCCGGAAAACCCAAAAGCGGAAGCATGCAATACATTGGTGGTGGTTCGCCGCCGCTTGCCTGATCTTGGCTCTTTTTCTTTTGCAGATTCATCGCTTGTCGACCCCGGCCGAATCATGGCAGCTCTCCAAACAAACATCTGATCCCGGGCTTTCGTGCACTCCGGCGATACCCCGCGACGGGACGCTGATTGCTTATTCATCCGATCGAAGCAGCCCGGCCAGCTAGACTTGTACGTGAAGCAGGTAAGCGGCAGTACTCCGCTTCGGCTTACTTTTGATGGCCTCGGAAATACAACTCCCGAATTCTCGCCGGACGGCAGCGAAATTGTCTTCCACTCCAGTGTCAATGGAGGGGGGATCTACGCAGTTCCGACTTTTGGCGGCCAGCCGCGCTTGCTTGCCAAAGAGGGGCAGAACCCCAAAATTTCTCCGGACGGGTCAAAAGTAGCGTACTGGGTCGGCGGGGAGAATGTTGCTAGCGCCGTACCGGGAAGCGGAACAGTATGGGTGGTTCCGATTGGAGGCGGTCAGGCCTGGCAGATCGCCACAAATCTTACCAGCGCCCGCTATCCGGTATGGTCGCCGGATGGCCAAGGACTGCTCGTGGTTGGCTATGCCTCATCGCGCGCCTATGAGAACAACTCGCTAGATTGGTGGTTTGTCTCTCTAAATGGGAAACGCACAATTAAGAGCGATATTGAGATTCCGCTAACCCGGGCTGGATTGCAAGATCGAGACGCTTTAGGCGCACATCGCGGGGGTGCTATTCCGAATCCCTCTTGTTGGTCTGCTACTGGCGCGGTTAGTTTTTCCGCCCAGTCTGGCTCTGCACGCAACCTTTGGCAGACTTTTGTTTCCCCGGAAACAGGAAAAGCGAAGGGTGATTTGAATCGACTCACCGTAGGTGCCGCGAACGAGTGGGAGCCCGCATGCGGCCAGGAGGACCGAATTGTCTTCACTAGCCTACAGGTTAGGCGCAATGTGTGGTCCGTTCCGTTCAATCTGAATGCAGGAAAGAGTAAGGGTCGGCTGGAGCAAGTCACCCACGATCTGGAGCGGGAAGAACACGCCGCGCTCTCGCGGGATGCGCGTTATGTGGCCTTTGCTTCGCCACAAGCAGGCATTGAAAACATATGGCTGCGAGAAATCGCTACGGGAAAAGAGTTGCGGTTGGCAGAATCGGCTAACTTGCAGCAACGCTTTCCGGTCATCAGCCCATCCGGCAGCAAAGTTGCGTTCTCTGTTTATTGGTCCGATGGCGCCCGTTCGGTCAATATAGCCGGTCTCGGCGGTCCTGAGGAGCAAGCGTGCAAAGGAGAATGCTTACGAGCGACAGACTGGTCGAGTGATGAGAAGTCGCTACTGATCTTCGGCGGGAATCCCTATCGGGTGAGCGCACTCGATATCGGTTCGCGAGCTCAGACTGTTTTATTCAAACACGACAGATCTAGCCTGCTGTATGCCCGTTACTCGCCCGACAATCGATGGGTCAGTTTCACATCTCGCTCTCTGTCAAATTACTCGACGATTATGGCTGCCTCGATAAGCGGAGCGCGTCCGGTTCCCGAGAGCCACTGGATACAAATCGCCGATGCGGGACCTGAGGATTGGGCCAACTGGTCGCCTGACGGACGAACTCTGTACTTCACTTCCGCCCGAGACGGACACTCATGTTTGTGGGGGCAAAGGCTTGATCCGGCTTCTCGCCAGCCGGCAGGCGATGCATTCGCGGCATTCCATCTGCACGGCAGCGCGAAGTATCAGCAGGGAGGATGGTCAGCTGCTGGTGATCGAATCGTAATGGTTTTGACGACGGATTCGGGAAACGTGTGGCTGCTTTCGCGCTCGCGTAGCCGGTAAGGAAGGCGCAATCCTTGTTATGACTGGATGACGGGCAATCCGGAGTGCGCCGGGCTAAACCGGCGCACTCCGAGTGTTCCGTCACCCTAGAGTTCAAAATAATGAGGCCCTATAACGTTCCGCAGCTGGCGGGTGCGAATGGTAGATCCGGGAATCACCAAATAGGGTAATAACTTACTTGACAAATCATAGCTGAATCGCTATTCTTGACTTATGGGAACGGAACCACGGACTCTTCAAGAAGCGGTTATCTACTTCGCTGAACCTTTCAACTGCCGTGAGTACTTGGTTGCCCGCCGATGGCCCAAGGGCGTTATTTGTCCACGTTGTGGTTCTGACAAGACCGTCTTCTTAGAGAAGTACAACCGCTGGCAGTGCAGCGCAAAACACGACGCTCGTCAGTTCACCGCAAAGACTGGGACCATCATGGAGGACTCTCCCATCGGTCTCGATAAATGGCTGATGGCGATGTGGCTCATTGTGAACTGCAAGAACGGTATCAGCAGCTATGAGATTCACCGTGCTCTTGGCATCACCCAGAAAAGCGCGTGGTTTCTCGATCACCGCATCCGCATGGCTCTGCATACTGGCTCGTTCGAGAACCTATTGTCTGGCGAATGCGAAGCAGACGAGACATTCATCGGTGGCAAAGCCCGCAACATGCATAAAGGCAAACGTGCGGAGCGCATTACCGGGACCGGCACGAAAGATAAGACCGCAGTAATGGGCATCCTTGAGCGCGGCGGAAAGGTGCGTACTTCGGTTCTTCCTAATCGCAAAAAGAAGGCAATTCAAGCAGAGGTTCGCAAGCACGTGGAAACGGGTTCCGCGCTCTACACTGACGCGCTGCTTTCTTATGAAGGTCTAGCCGGTGACTTCGCGCACAGTGTTGTGGATCACGCGGTTCAATACGTCGACGGCAAGATTCACACCAACGGACTTGAGAACTTTTGGTCTTTGTTGAAGCGGGGGATCAATGGAACCTACGTAAGTGTCGAGCCGTTTCATCTTTTTCGATACCTCGATGAGCAAGCTTTTCGCTACAACCACCGGAAGGATGAAACTGGCGAATCGCTGAACGATGCGGATCGGTTTGACCTTGCGGTTCGTCAGATCGTTGGGAAGCGTCTGACGTGGGACCGGCTGACGGGAAAAGATGAATCGCCTTCAACACCAATCCCGGCCTAATGTCGGGTAAAAAGCGACAGGGAGGGGGGAAGAAAACAAGCGGGATATAATTCTCGAAGCGTGTACAAAAGCGAAACGCCGTGACTGCGAATCACGGCGCTCTCGTAAGATTGCGGAAATTCTACCGGCCAGGGGGCACTGCGAATGCTTCTCTGATCTCTTCAGCTAGGAGTGTATCACGTGGCTGAGACTGGTGAGTTTCGATTTGAGATTGAAGATCTCACCCCCATGACGCTTTCGATGAAGCGCCTGCATGACTACCTTCCACATCTCGTCGAGATTTTCGGGAGTCAGGACGACGTACACCTGCTACGCATTGATGAAGGGAGCGCGGTCCCGTGTATATATCCCAAAAACAGGGCCATTAACCGCGTACAGCAGCGTCTTCTTTCGATCAAAACCGGTTATGGTTCCCGAAAAGCCTATCGGGCGATCGATAGCGTAAACGAGCTGCTTGCAGAGGATAACACCAGCGCAATCCTAAGGTCTCCTTCTGGAGTCCTGATCGAGTTTCCCGGCAAAAAGGGTGACACCGATCCACTTATTGGGCCGGTTTGTGAGTCCTGCGAGTTACAAGGAGAGTTGTTCCAAGTTGGCGGAAGGGACGAAACTATCTCTGTATATATTCGCTCTGAGACCGAGATTTTTATCTGCACGGCGACCCGCGATCAAGCCCGAGACATCTCTCAATACCTGTTTAAATTTGTGCGTGTGTCTGGTGAGGGCAAGTGGATTCGCCGGGAGAATGGACATTGGAAGCTGGTCAGCTTTGTGCTGAGCACCTTTAAGCATCTCGACAACCCCGGCCTGAAAAAGACCGTCGCCACACTTCGGGAGTTGGGTCGCACGCTAGGAGTTACATCTGTTGGACTACCATCTGACGATGATGAATGAGGATTGCTAATGGTCGCATTTGACGCCAATGTTTTGGCGATTGCCATCTATGAGGACGCGGGTATCCCTATTGATTACCGCACCGGCATGCCTGTAAAGAGAGCCAGGGAAAGAGTAGACGCGTTGATAGATGGCCTTCAGGCAGACGGCGATTGTATACTCCTTCCAGCACCCGCACTCGGAGAGGCGGTCACGTGTGTAGCTGAACACATAGAGCAGTATATAGACCAAATTGAACAGTCTAGCTCTTTCAAGATCCAACCATTTGGCAAGCGCGAAGCCATTGAAATAGCAATCCGCACGAAAGCAGCGAAGCTGGCTGGCGATAAGCGCGAAGGCGTAGATGAGCCTTGGCAAAAGGTTAAATATGACCGGCAGATAATCGCTTCGGCTAAGACTGCTGGAGCTTCAGCGATTTATTCCACCGATAAACACATTCACGAGCATGGAAAGCTTTGGGGGATAAGGGTCATTCATATTGCCGATCTTCCGTTCGCCGCGAATACAGGAACCCAGGCCGGCATATTCGAAGAAGATGAGATTCCCGGAGAAGAGTCTGATAACTCAACGGCGGGTGAACCGAGCGAGCCCAAGGGTAATACCGAGACGCCGATTAATAACGTACAGCTAGAAGCAAAAAGTGTTGCTGCAACACAATCGTCCGATTCCGTGTTAGGAAAACCAGAAAGCGAGTCTTCTGTTGCAGATCTCAACGGAGATATTAAGAAGGACAAATGATGTCACAACCAAAGCCCATCTCAATCTCACCTGAACTAGCAGCACGTTGCGACGGCAACGATCAAGCTGAACGCATGGACAAAGTGTTTAGAGCCGTGCTCTCTGTTCCGCATTCAGCAGTGCTGAAGGACGCTGCGAAAAGGAAGCGAGAGAGAGCCCGCAAGAAGCCAGCGTGAGTTGATATATGCGACTTGGGTTTGTCTTCTTCCTCATCCTGTTTTCGTTTTCCCATTGCATCGGCCAGTCTACAAATACCGACAAAAAGTTAACAGTAAGCGAATATCTTGCGCTCCCCCTTGGACAGCAATGGGGCGTGCTTGATAGACAAGCGACCAAAGTAGCACAGAATCGCGCCGAACGGCTCGCCAAAACATCTAACCCTGAACTTCTTCGCGCACGGTTGAATTGTATGCAAGGCTTGTACCTTGATCCAGACAAACCCAACGATATTCCTGCTGGTGTGCTCGTTACTCGGCAAGCTTTGCAGAAACCCGGAGTGAGTAGAGATTCTGACTTTGCCGTGGAGGGCGCTCGGTTCCTTAAGGAGTTTTGTGATTCTAAGACGAAGGATTGGCTTAATAAGAAGGACGATAAGTATCAAGTCGCATATTTCCGGTTGATGGCGACTTACGAGCAACAATCTTATGAAGACGATCAGACAAGAAAGGCACTTGACAAGCGAAATAAAGCTCTTGAAGCACAAATGCTGGATGAGTGGAATCGAGCAATCGTGCTTCGCGACGGGCGACATATCTACGTAGGAGCGAAGAGGGGCGAGTTTTGGGTGGTAAGTGATCCTGGCCCAAAGGGTAAAACGGAACTACTCACCGATCCAGTAGCGATAGCGGAGGCCCAAGCAATCCTCGATTCAAGGAAATAGATTATAGAAGCGCTTTTCATCTAGCAGACGGTCTACGGCATGATTTGTGAAGTAAGTTATTACCCTAAATAGAGCATCAGTGTTTGTGAACGGAATCGGGTGTACCATCTGACCACTCCGCGACAGGGACCATAAATATGGTCAATCGGTCCGGAGCGTCCTCGGATGCAAGAATCGGGGAGCCGGGCATATCTGCGCCCCAAGCTTTGGCCTTGGTCAGGGGAACGAAAAACATGAGATGTGGATGCCAGTGGCCAGCCTGGTCGTTCAAATAGCCGTCCTTCGACAGCATGTAGCACATTGCGCCACGTTCCTGGATTGGTAAGGCTTTCTTCTCGAAAGCGACATTGATGGCATCGAACATCTGATTTTTCGATTTCCCGGACAACACCAGTTTCGTTTTCTCGATCGTTATTGGAAGGTAGGATCGCACAGCGGGCGCATTCAAGCAGAGTGGGCCTCGAAGTTTTGGGTTCCAAAAGTTCGGGTCGTCGATTCCGGCGGTCCACCCTCGCTCCACGAGGCATACGAAGCCATTGGTTCCCCTTGCCGCTGCTTCGTACCCATGACGCCCGAGGGTCAAGACTTCTGCGCTATCCGAAATGGATCTGGGAGCGGCGCTTCTTGCCAAGGCGATCTCAACATTTTGATCGGCAATGAGGTATTGATCAAGAGGCGCCATGCTGGGATATGGCGTACTGGCCGCGTGCGCTTGCATTTCCGATATCACGGACAGCAGGAACATCTGAAGGAAGAGTGCTGTTACGAGAATTCCCGCCGACTTCGCCCCATAGAATCCTCGCCGCATATGGGATCGCGGCAGAGGGAATTCCATGAGGTGGGCATCACTGGGCTTACCGAACATCGTTCCCAGGGAATACGAAAACTTGCATTCCATCTTTTTCACCTCTGTCGGTGAGTCGAGTGGTTGACAGCAAAATCGACTTCGTTCGAAAGAATTTCTGGTGGTGTTCTGTGAAATCGACGCAGAACCGAAGTGGCCTGTTAATCCTTAGCGAAGATACGCCTGGCTGGGAAGCTAAAGTGTCCGTTTCACAGAGTTTCCCGGATCGTCGGCGATACGGTATTGCGCTCCTTCGGGTGATGGCGAAATCGGGAAAAGAATCGGATCGCGCGGCAGACTGCCGACCCAAGGTTCTGATATGGCGCTCTTGAATAGGCGGGCCTTTCCGTTGACGGAGTTCAAGGCCTTTGTGCAGAGCACCCAGCGCTACATCGATGCCCAGAATGCCCGCCTGGGGTAGTCGCAGCGACATACAGGTCACCACCCGAATATTTCAATTGACGTGATACCACGTACTCAGTATGATACCGACTAAGTGGTATGGAAGGATCCTTGTTGACGGAAAACCATCACAAATCGCAGACCAAGCTCCTGGACGCAGCCTTACACGTTATCAGGGCTAAGGGCTACGCAGCTACGACCGTCGATGATATCTGTCACAAGGCCGGGGTTACTAAGGGCAGCTTCTTTCATCATTTTAAGAAAAAGGACGAACTGGCGCTCGCTGCCGCCGCGCACTTCAATGCGAAGGCGGCTGGGATTTTTGCGACGGCACCGTACCGCAAAATGAAAGACCCGCTCGACCGCCTGCTCGGCTATGTAGATTTCCGACGGGAAATACTGCAAGGCGAATTGCCCGACTATACCTGCCTGCTAGGCACTCTGGTTCAGGAAACCTATGCGACGCACCCGGATATTCGTGCCGCTTGCGATCAGGGCATGTCTTCGCACATTGACGACGTATTGGTTGAAGATATTAAGGCTGCCAAGAAGCTCTATGCTCCAAGGGCAACCTGGAGCGCGGAGAGCTTAGGCTACTTCATCCAATCCGTCCTGCAGGGCGGTTTCATTTTTGCCAAGACAAAACAAAACCCAGACGTCGCTCGCGACAGCTTGGCACATCTTCGCCGTTACTTGGAAGCTTTATTCAATCAGCCCACCGCAGGCAAACGCAAGGGCAAATTATGAGCAACACAAAAATCACTGTTGAAACGAAAGAGATGTTATGGACAGCGTAAACTCCCGGATTGGTGTCCTTTTGTTTACTTTGTTTTCACTGGGCGGCTCGCTTTTGGGTCAGCAAACCAGCGGAAACCTGCAAGGAACGGTATATGATCCATCCGGCGCCACGGTGCCGGGAGCCAGTGTCGTTGCAACAAATATCGCTACTGGCGTAGCTAAGCCCACCGAGACCACATCGTCGGGAGCTTATCGTTTCGAAAATCTGCCGATTGGGACTTATAACATCTCGGTGGATGCCGGCGGCTTTACCAAGACCGAAGTAAACGGCGTGACTGTCGAACTCAACCAGACAATTACAACAAACGCAACACTGGCCTTAGGCCACTCGGCGACTAGTGTGGAAGTAACCGAAGCGCCGGTCTCGATCGACACCACGACTGCGCAAATTCAAACCACTTACCAGGCCAAACAATTAGCCGATCTTCCCTCCGCGAGCACTGGCTCAGGCGTCATCAATCTTGCGTTGCTGAACGCCGGCGTGACCACCGCCGGTGGTCTGGGGCAAGGGGCGGGCCCATCGGTAGGCGGTCAGCGTCCGGACAATAACAACTTCACAATTGAAGGAATCGACAATAATGCTTTGAGTGTCACAGGGCCTATCGTCTCCGTTCCCAACGACGCTGTCTCGGAGTTCAGCGTCCTGCAAAATCAATTTTCTCCGGATTTCGGCCACTCCTCCGGCGGCCAGTTTAATCAAGTGGTCAAGAGTGGGTCGAATCAGTTTCATGGTGCGGCATACGAGTACTTCCAGAACCGCAACCTTGACGCTGCCGACAACCTGAACTTCGTGCAAGGCAATCCCCTTCATCCGCGCTTCGACAGCAATCGCTTTGGGGGCAATCTCGGTGGTCCGATCAAACGCAACAAGCTGTTTTTCTTTTTCGATTACGAGTACAGCCCCACTGGCGGGGTCAGTTCTACCCAGTACAGTGCGCCAACGGCAGCAGGATATGCCACCTTAGCTGCGCTGCCCGGCATTTACAAAACGAATCTTATGCAGTATCAGAAGTACCTCGGGACCGCCCCTTCAGCGAATGGTACGCCAGTGCTGGTGGCGCCCGGTCCCGGCAGTAACGAGAGTTTGGGGAACGGGGTGTTCGCGCCCGGCGGAACCGGGGCGCTCAGCATCCCCACGGGAACGATCTCTTCTGCTCTGCCTAACTTTGCAAATTCCGAGATCGGCGTCGCCTCTATTGACTACAACATCTCGGAGAAGGACTCGCTGCGCGCGCGATTCATTCTTAACCGGACAGGATCGGTCGACACCGTTGGCTTTCCGTCTGTCTTCTTCGGCATCAACCCGACCAATGCTTATCTTGCTACGCTGTCGGAGTATCACACCTTTACTCCTACTTTGATCAACGAGTTCCGGTTTGGCTATAACCGCCTGAACCAGACCGTTTCCGTCTTTGGCAATCAATCGTTCCCCGGCTTGGACGCGTTTCCGAACATCAACGTGTCTGAATTGAACGCCGCCTATGGTCCTGATTCAGCGGCTCCCCAGTTCACCATCCAAAACCTGTATCAGCTGACCGATAACGTGACGTGGACTAAGGGGAATCATAGTCTCAAGTTCGGCTTTGATGGCTGGAGCGCCATTTCGCCCAGCAGCTTCACCCAACGCGCCCGCGGCGACTACGAGTGGACTTACCTTTCCGACTACCTTTTCGACAACAATCCCGATATCATTGCGCAACGCGGCTTGGGCAATGTCACCTATTATCAGAATCAGCAACTGCTGGGCGCCTACGCCAATGACAACTGGAAGGTGACGCCAAACCTGACGGTTAACTTGGGCTTGCGCTACGAGTACTTAACAGTTCCACTTGGCCAGAACGCACAAGACCTGAATGCCAGCGCGAGTGTTCCTGGTCTGATCGAATTCAAGTCGCCTACCGCCCAGACGAAGAACTTCATGCCGCGGGTGGGTGTCGCCTATTCCCCTGGAAAGAGCGGCAAAACCTCGATCCGCGCCGGATTCGGTCTGACTTACGACGTACTCTACAACAATCTGGGAGGCAGCACCTTGCCCCCGCAGCTAAGTTCGACGGTTGATGTGACGGGTCTCAATCAGACCGGTTTCCTCGCGGGCGGAGGCATTCCTGCGAATGCCTCGGTAGTTTCACCGCAAGGTGCCGATGCCCGGGCCGCGACCTCCGGCTTCATTCCCAACCAGAAACGCCCGGAAGCGATCAATTGGAACTTTGCTATTCAGCATGAGTTCGCCGGTAAATATGTCTTCGAGACTCGTTACGTGGGCACGCGCGGGCTTTTCCTGCCCATCCAAATGCAGCTCAACAATCAGGCCGTCGTAAATGCGTCCAATGCGCTGCCTGTCTACTTCAGCGCACCCAGTCAAGCGACCTTGAACTCCCTGCCGAATACTTTGGCAGGCCTGCAATCCTCCTTCAACAACAATGGCTTCCTCGTGCCCGCGTACGCGAATGCAGGCTTTAACCAAAACTTCATTACGGCTTTTATGCCGCAGGGCTACTCCAGCTACAACGGTTGGTCTAATCAGTTAAGCAGGCGTTTCTCGAATGGCCTTCAGTTTCAGGGATCGTACACCTGGAGCCATAACATCGACAATTCAACCGCTACCGTCGATACCACAGTGCTGGCCCCGCGCCGGCCGATGGACTTTCAGAATCTTAGTATCGAGCGAGCCTCCTCGCTACTCGACTACCGCAATCGCATCGTGATGCAGATGGTCTACGATCTTCCTTTCTTAAAGAACAAGAACTGGTGGTTGAAGAATGTCATCGGAAACTGGGAAATCGCTCCGGTGTATACGTACCAATCCGGCCAGCATGTCACGCCTCAAAGTGCTGTCGATTCCAATCTCAACATCGATACCGCCCCCGACCGCGTCATGATCAATCCGGCCGGTAGCATAAACATGGGTGCAAACGCTACAGCCTTGCTGAACAGTGCAGGGGATACGGTAGCTTACCTCGCGACTAACCCGAACGCCAGGTTTGTCGCAGCCCCGCAGGGTACTTATCCGAACGGCGGCCGCAGCTTGCTGAACCTGAACCCAATCGATGATATCGATCTGACTCTTCTCAAGCGGTTCAGCCTGACCGAACGATTCAAACTAGAGTTCACTGCACGCGCCATCAACATCTTCAATCATCCGCAATACACCGGCGGATACCTGAGCGATGCCGGCTCTTTTGGCGGCTCGGGCCCGATTGGGAGTGGAGCTGGCTACGGACAGGGTACGATCCAAGGGGATTTGGTGCGAAATTCCATCGAGCCCGCCAACCCTCTCTTCCAGCAATGGAATCAGGTGTTTTCGAGTAATCCACGCCAGCTGCAACTGGCGCTCAAACTGACGTTCTGATCCGTTTGGTAGTGTCGCAAAATAATAGAGCGCGGCTGGTAAGGTAGGTGTCAGTTTTCCTGAATCAGTAGATTTGTGCAAAACGAGGAATTGATTTTGCCGACTTAGGTAGGCAAGAGATTGATCGATTTCGCGATAAGAAATCAGAACAGCTTGCGCAGCTTGGAGTTATCACCCTGCCACAGTGCTGGAGAGTTTGCAAAACCGTCTACCGACCTGAGACAAAATCTGCAGATCAGGGATTAATCCGTTCTGCCGATTTTCTAACGAGACGAGAGCTGTCACGCGCTTGCGAACGTGAATTGTCTACCGATCTATCTACGAAAAGTGACAAGGGTCTACCACTACTTCCGGAGCTGAAAGAACGCGGGCCGGAGACCCTCCTCAGCTCACCGCTTTCTTCAGCAGCGCGCCAATTTTAGCTTCGGCGTCATCGGTCCATTCTTTCAGCGCAAAGGCAGTCGGCCACACGCTTCCTTCGTCGAGATTGGCTTTGTCGGTAAAACCGAACGTCGCGTATCTGGTCTTGAACTTTTGCGCGTTTTGGAAGAAGCACACGACATTACCGTCCTTGGCGTAGGCCGGCATTCCGTACCAGGTTTTCGGCATGAGTACGGGTGCGTTAGCTTTGACGATGGCATGGAACCGCTCGGCCATGGCACGATCCGACGGCAGCATCTTGGCAATGCTCGCGAGCACGTCACCCTCTCCGTCCCCTTTTTTTGAACGCGAGCCTATGGACGATTCCGCCTTCAGCTCCTGAGCGTGCTCCTTCATTGCGGCGCGCTCTTGGTCCGTG
This sequence comes from Terriglobia bacterium, assembly GCA_963737005.1. Taxonomy (GTDB): domain Bacteria; phylum Acidobacteriota; class Terriglobia; order Bryobacterales; family Bryobacteraceae; genus Bog-105. Next base: position 426,299 of record CAVTRD010000004.1, read on the forward strand.
AAGCCCTTGACCGCTCTGCCGGTCATCTTTGCGCCTTTGCTCGACTTCTGTGTTTCCTTCTTCAGTTTCATAGACCCTCGTTGTGATCGACCGGGACGCGAAGCCGAACCTCTAAAACCTCAGGTTATCTACATTCGGCGATCTTAGAAGGTCATGCATTCCAACCCCTGTGTAACGGACAATGGGCCAAGGATAAATACTTGGCGACTACACACGATTAATCCAGACAGAAGGAGCTCTGTCGGAACAGCGACCATCCGGGCAATGAGTGATCAGGGTTGAATCACGGTTGTTTGTAGAGCGCCGAAAGCTTAGCATTCCGCACACACCAAGGAGTTGATACCCGGCACATGGCCCCGTTGCGCTGCGGAAGGGCTGCCTGGGTTCAACACCTGCCTGCTAACAGGAAGCATGGCTGGCTAACCAGTGGTCAGCGGGGATTCACGCTGCGGTAATCCGCCGCCATGTCTCTAGTCGACTCGGCCGTTCCGCTTGGTAATCGTTCATCCGACCTTGGTCACGCGGCCTACAAAAGTCTATTTGCAATTCTTAGCTTCATTCTCCCCAGCGACTAAAGTCAAACTCGTTCCACTCCCGCTAACCCGCTGAGCGAGTTTTCGGGACAGCCCAGGCCGAGAGAGCTGGTGCTACAAGCGACAATCACCTTTGCGTTCGATTTGCGTGTGCTCGAGACGGGAGAGTTGCCCTGCCCTGCAAAGCTCGTGCAATCGTCTTGCATCCGTACGTGGAGTGCGAGCGTGGCGCGTCCCACTTTTCACGCATGAGCGAACTGCCGCGAAAGAGCCGATCCATTTGTGGGACGTTCCCACTCGTGTACAAGCAGAGCAGATTCACGAGTGCCAGGTCGGCGGCGCTCCAGTCATTGCCGTGTGCCGTCAAATCTCCTTCGTCATAGAGCTTGCGGAACTTTTCAGACCGCCTTGCTCGCTCAAGAATCTGCTCATCCGAATAGTCCTGCGCGCCAGGCGTCCAGAAATGGATCGGGCACTCGGAAAACAGCTCCGCATAGAGTTTGTCGATCTCGGCCTGCCGTTCTTCAATCGCGAAGCTCGTGCCGGGGAAATGGTTCCCGCTCATCCTGAAGTACCGAGAGTGATCAAACAGGCCGATGCCGGCAGGATGCTGGCGATAAGACCCGGCTAGAAGCGCGTGAACTTCATCAATGATGAGCATGCGTGCGCCAACGAACCGTAATAGCTCGCGAGCCACACGGCGCAGGGAATTGGCCGTCATGGAGGACCGGACAGGCGCTTGCAACGTGACAAGCAGTTCCTCATAGAATGCTTTTTCATCGGGGTCGGGTGGCATCTGCATAGACACCACGCCCGACTTTGTGACGCCGATGTAATTGTCAAAGACTGGTGGATGGTCTCGGAGGAATTTCCTCAGGATTTTGGTTTTGCCCATCCCGATCGCCCCGAAGAGCAGAAGGCACGGCATTCTGTCCGGCTGTGGGTATTCCAGCAACTCGGCCATTCGTGCGAGGGCCGCTTCTGCGCGGCGATAATTAATCCAACGTTCGGCGCGAATGCGGAGAATGCGCTCAGAATTCGGCAACAGAGTTTCGGCACCAGCTTCTGAAGAGAGATGCGACAGGTCACTCATCCCACGTCTCTATCTTGTAAGGTTCCACAGGCTCATCGGATGATGCATATTGGTCATCGGGAACGACCCCCGTTTGCAGTGCCTTACGTGTGGGCACTCGCTGCGCTTTTCGGCGAGCAAATAGAGTTTTGTGGCGCGCAGATTCAATCAACACACGCTGACCCTCAACTGTCTTGAACAGCTTTTCCTCTGTCAAGCTTAGCCGTGTCTGTTCGGCGAGCGCTTTCATCGCAGCTCGCTGTTCCATCAGTGATATCGGCGGTCGCGCCAACTCGCGATAAGGAACGCTGACGTAGCCCTCGCCTGCAACTCCCTTGACGAATACTCTCGATAGATCGCGGGGATCGTAGCGAACCAGGTACGGCCGGTCCGAACGACCAGCAATAGGGCTCAACACGTTATCCCAGTAGTGAATCCGAAATAGTTGAATGCCATCACGCCGAATCAGCCGATGCGCAAAAGGTAAGAAGTCGATATAGAACCGTTCGGGGTCCCTCGGATGCCGAGTGCGTTCACCACTCACACTTTTACTCCAAGCGTCAATGGGACGCGCGCGTAACCCTCGATGTACGACAAGATGATAGCTGCCTGTGATCTGTAACGTCAGCCAGACCTCCAGCTCGCGCACTGTCATGATCGCTTTACCCTGCGAATTATATTCGCCGCGCTCTTTGACGGAGGAGAATGTTGTTCCCGGTAATGAATGCACGGAGTTCATCATCGTGCCAATGGAGCCTTTCAATGTGTCCTCCGAAATTGGGTCGAAACAGAGGCCGGTACTCCAATAGAATTCCGTATTCCTGGCAACCTCGCTCAAGCGCGCGGGCGTGAAACTCTTCAGCATTATCCAAATGGATGATTGCCGGCAGGCCGCTAACCGGCCATTCCGTATCGACTCCAAGATTGCGGAGGTACGCTTCTTTCGGCAGAACAGCATGGGAAATGGCAAGGGCGACAGAGATGGAGGAAGGATGCTCGAACGACAAGTGGAATCCAGCAATCACTCGGGTTGCTACATCGATAACCAATGTCAGCCAAGGTCGTCCAATCGGCAGGCGGTCAATTTCATCCACGACGATGGCGTCGACCGGTGTGTGGTCGATCTGAACTAGATCTAGCGGCCGAGCGGGACGCAATCCCTTCGCCTGGACCGGTTGAAAGCGATCGCGAGCAGCTCTTGCACCGAAGCGCCGCCTCGTTAGTTCTTCCGTGTCAATTGATCTAACCCTGGCACGCACGGCTTTGTAAGAAGGCGGTTTTAGCTCGGACTTCCGGCATTCCATAAAAATCAGCCGATGGAGCGCCGCCATGCTTGGTCTTTCAGGCTTGAGGTAGAACGTTTTGATGGATCGAGCCACAATCCGTTCGATCGGTTCATCCAAAACAAAAGAGCCTGGGTTTTCTCCCCCCACGGTCTGGTAATAAGGAACTGGTTTGGGGGTTTTGTCGATATCGCGCCAACAGCCTATACGTCATGGCGCGACTCAGGCCAAGTTTGTTGGCGACTTCGTCCAGCTCCGATAGGCGTGTTCCCGGTTTAGAAGCAAGCGCTGCAATCAACGATTCGCGGTTTGCGGCGGTGGTCCAGCCGGTATCCGTGGCGCTGTCGATGTCCTGTTTTGCCTTTACAGCGGAATCCAATACTCTTCGGCCTGTTACGCCATTTGGCGCCAACAGTCTACTGGTTAAGGAATAGTTCTACTGATTAAAGCACAATTCTACCGGTTAAAGGACAGCTGATTTCCTTTAGATTCAGTGAAACCGTTCTACTCGTTAGGGAATAACGACACCCTCGTCCTTTCCGCCGCTTCGTCCCCCGCCGACGCTCTCCGCGCCGCGCTAGTCCACTCGTTGCACGCCGCTCACCGCCCGGAGCTGGCCGATGTGGTCGCGTCCGCTGACCTGGCCCTCGACTTTCCCGGCGTCTGGCTCCGTCCGGCCACCGGCGGTCTCGATGCCGCCTGGCTCGAGCAGACAGTCTTCGCCGCCTCGGTTGCGACCGGGCTGCCGCTCGAATGGGTTCGGGTTGTCTCCGGAGCCGCGGGGCAGGGAAGTGGGCCGTCCGAAAACCGGCTGGCTGCCGGCACATGAGGCAGCTGGCCTGGTGGTGCCGGGCCTGCGGAAGTGCCCCGCTGGTCGCGGGCGGATGGTGTCGCCGCTGCTATGACCGGCGCCGGCACTCCCGCCGCTTTTTCGGCGGGCACCGGGAGACCGTCCTGACCCGGGACGGTTGCTGTCAGGTCTGCCTCGCCGATCGGGGGCTCGTGGTCCACCACCGCCAGCCGGGCACGGAGCGAATGCAGTGGCAGATCACGGTGTGCGTCCGTTGTCATGCCCGGGTGCACCGCCGCCACCAATTACCGGGCGACTACTCCGATCTGTTCTTTCGGCTGTGGCGGGAACAGCATCCGGGACGTCCGGCCCAGTTGCGTCTGCCGCTCGCGCCATGAGCGACGGGCGGGCACTGGTCCTTCCGTTTCCGTCCGAGTCGTCGGCCGACTTATTAATCGGGTCCGTGCTCGCGACCCTAACCGCCCAGAAAACGAAGCAAGCCTACGCCACCGCGCTCGCCGATTTTCTGTCCTGGACGGCGGCCCGCGGCGAACCGCTCTCGAAACCGCTGGTCGAAGCTTGGCGCGGTGACTTGCTCGCCCGCGGTTTGTCCGTTTCTTCCGTCAATCAGCGCTTGAGTGCCGTGCGGCTGCTGTTCCGGCAAGCGGCTGAGCGAGGCGCGCTGTCGGCCGAAGAAGCCCTCCGGCTCGCCTCTGTCCCCAACGTGAAGCAGGGCGGCGTGCGGCTCGGAAAATGGCTCACCGAAGGAGAAGCCGGTAAGTTGCTCGGGGTGCCGGATGGGAAAACGCGGATTGGAGTCCGCGACCGGGCCATCTTAGCCTTGCTGGTCGCGTGTGGGCTGCGGCGGGACGAACTGGTCCGGTTGGAAGTCCGGCATGTACAGCTTCGCGACGAGCGCTGGGTGCTGGCCGATATCGAGGGGAAGGGAAGACGGCTGCGCACGGTACCGGTCCCGCTCTGGGTGAAGCGGCTCGTCGATCGCTGGCTCGACGACGCCGGTATTCGGGAAGGTCCGTTGTTCCGGACGCTGCGCAAGGGCGGGGCACTCGAACCCACGGTGCAACCCATGAGTGAGGATTTGGTGTACACATTAGTACGGAAGAGTGGCGCCGCCATCGGCCACCCGGAGTTAACGCCGCACGATCTGCGAAGAACCTGCGCCAAACTCTGCCGCAAAGCGGGCGGGGATCTCGAGCAGATTCAGCTGCTTTTGGGTCACGCCTCGATTCAAACGACAGAACGCTACCTCGGCACCAAACAAGATCTTGTCCAGGCCGTCAACGATCGGGTGAAGATTCGAGTAGAGTGAGAGCAGAAGCAAAGGACGTTTGCGGCGGCTCCGCAGATGATCCACAATCAAAGAAGAGTTTGTATGAGCACGCAGGCCATTCCTTCCAATACCGAGTCGTCCATTTTGGCACGCATCCTGCAATCAGACGAGCGAGAAATAACTCCGGACTTGGCCCGCTATCTTGTGTCAATGCGATTGCCGCACCAGGATGAGGAACGCGTCAACGAGCTCTCGAGTAAAGCACGGGCCGGGTCTCTCACCGCCGCCGAAGAGCAGGAGCTCGACAGTTATCTTCATATCGGAACGCAGCTAGCGATTCTACAATCGAAAGCGCGTCAAGTTCTTCAGGATTCCGCTCATCGGAATCAGTGAACCGCGAACTTGCGCAAGAGGCCCGGAACAGAGCAGGGCATCGGTGTGAGTAGTGTCTACTTCCACAATCTGTTCTGCCGCTTCCTTTTCAGATCGATCACATTGTCGCTGAGCAACACGGTGGACGATCGGAAGAGAGTAATCTGGCGTTAGCCTGTCCTTCCTGTAATCGCTATAAGGGCCCCAACATCGCCGGGCGGGATGGCGAAAGCGGGAGCTTGGTAGCGCTATTCCATCCGCGAACTGATCGGTGGGCCGATCACTTTGAATTCAACGACGGCTTGATCATTGCTCGGACGGCGGTGGGTCGAGTAACACTTCAGGTGCTACGAATGAATGTTCCTGATCGAGTGTCATTGCGAAGGCACTTAGTGCAAGAGACCGGAAGGAACGGTTGACTCCGATCAGTACGTTCATGGGTCCACGAATAAATTTGGTCATGGCGCGGCATGATTACCTGCCGTTTGGCGAAGAGATTTTAGCGGGCACGGCAGGGCGCAGTGGCCAGTGGTCGATAACATAGACCAGAAGTTCATCGGCCAGATGCGCGATCAAGAGACGGGGTTAGATTACTTCAATGCTCGGTATTTCGCAGCGGCGCTGGGACGGTTTACCAGTCCAGATCCGGGGAATGCGGGCGCGGATGTCGCGAACCCGCAGAGCTGGAACGCGTACGTCTATGTATTAGGCAATCCGCTCGTTAACATTGACCCGAGCGGGCTGGATTGTGTCACATTCGACATTGGTAATACCGGAGATAATGGCCAAGGCACTCCTTGCCCGAGGTCTCAGACACCTTATATCGATAATGTGAACGGGGGCGGATCACCGCCGATCGACCTGGAAAGCACTTGTTGGTGGTGTTCTACTTACGGTCTTCCTTATCGCGGAAACCAGAGCCCAACTAAGCCGCATTGCCCGTGAAGCTGCGGCCAAGAAATGCTGACGGCCGTTCCAGATCTTTTCCTTCGCTCCGAGCAAACGCATGGCTGCGTCATTCATCAACTCCGTGGTTTGTAGCGTGTGAGTCGAGCGTTGTCGGCTCATATGAAATCGCGGCAATGAGGCTCAAACGGCGCGGCCAACGTTTCGATGAGTTTCTTTGCCAGCTCGACTTCTTTCTTGTCAAACTTGCCCGGATCCGGCGGCGTGACCACCTTCTCGCTGTGCAGTTCACTGACGAAATACATGGTGTGCAGAACGATACCCTGCTCGCTGGGCCGGAGCACCACAATGTGCTCACGACCGTGCATGGTTAACTTGGCGATCGCGTCATAGCCTGTTTCCTTCATCGCCTCCAACAGCAAAGAATAAGGGTGGCTGATTGATTCTTCGGGCGCAACATAGTAAGAGGTCTCAAAGAAGATTGGATCGATCTCTTTCATACGTACGAACTGAAGAATTTCCATGGCGCTTGCGGTGGGGGGCGCTATTTTTTCCAGGTCTTCCGGCTCGATAACAACGTATTGGTCCTTCTCGTATTCGTAACCTTTGACCAGTTCAGAGCGCTCGAGCGGCTTATCTTCACGCGCGCAGAACATGACTTCTTTTACGCGCGAAAGATCCTTCTTATGAAGCAGATGAAAGTGTACTGGGTCGGGCCTTGCAGCGGCATGTAAGCGGATCGGGAACGAAACGAGACCGAAGGTCAGATACCCCTTCCAGACGGTAGCGGGCATACCGACGCGCAGGCAAGTCAACTGCCATAGTGGTAGTGAGGTTGGTGTTTTGCAGACGATAGCAGAAGAAGCGCACCAGATTTTGCGCGATTTGGGATTACAAGACGGGGATTACCAAGCGGGAACGTTGGCGGTGCACACCCCGATCAGCGGCGACTTGCTGGCCAATTGCAAGGTGACCGATGCAGCCGGCGTGCATGCGGCTGTAAGGGAGGCACACCGAGCGTTCCATGAATGGCGTACTATGCCGGCTCCGCAACGTGGGGAACTGGTCCGGCTGCTAGGCGACGAGTTGCGCGAATCCAAGGAAGCGCTCGGGCGTCTGGTGACTATCGAGGCCGGGAAGATCGGTTCCGAGGGGTTGGGCGAAGTGCAGGAGATGATCGACATCTGCACTTTCGCCGCCGGGCTTTCGCGACAGCTGTGCGGATTGACGATCGCGACCGAGCGCCCGCAGCACCGCATGATGGAAACGTGGCACCCGCTGGGCGTGACGGGGATCATATCGGCATTCAATTTTCCGGTGGCCGTGTGGGCTTGGAATGCGGCGCTGGCGCTCGTCTGCGGTAACTCGATCGTCTGGAAACCATCGGAGAAAACACCGCTCACGGCGCTTGCCACACACGCGCTATTCGAGCGGGCAGCCAGGCGGTTCGGCGGCGTGCCGGCGGGACTTTCTTCCGTCGTGATCGGCGCGCGCGAGGTGGGTGAAGCACTGGTCGACGATCCGCTCGTGGCCCTTGTGTCGGCCACCGGTTCTACCGCTATGGGGAGACAGGTCGGTCCACGGCTGGCCGCGAGATTCGCGCGCAGCATCCTCGAACTGGGCGGCAACAACGCCGCGATCGTCGGCCCATCCGCCGATGTAGAGCTCGCGCTGCGTGGCATTGCATTCTCGGCGATGGGAACGGCCGGGCAGCGATGCACGACTTTGCGGCGATTATTCGTGCATGAGAGCATGGCCGAACAACTGCTGCCGCGGCTCAAGAGCGTCTACGGCTCGGTGCCGGTCGGCGATCCTCGGCAACAGGCCATTTTAGTTGGGCCGCTGATTGACGGAGCAGCTTTCGAGAATATGCAGAACTCGCTCGGCGAGGCGAAAGCAGAGGGCGGGAGCGTGACCGGCGGCGAGCGCGTTGCGGTGAAAGGGCTAGAGGGCGGCTGCTATGTGCGTCCGGCGATCGTAGAAATGCCCCGGCAGACTGCAACGGTAAAACGCGAAACCTTCGCACCCATTCTTTATGTGCTCCGGTACGAGAAACTCGAAGAAGCATTGGCAATGCACAACGATGTGCCGCAGGGCTTGGCCTCTTCGATCTTTACGAGCGATCTGCGTGAAGCCGAGAAGTTTCTTTCGTCCGAAGGATCCGATTGCGGCATCGCTAATGTGAACATCGGACCTTCTGGTGCCGAGATTGGCGGCGCGTTTGGCGGAGAGAAGGAGACAGGCGGAGGTCGCGAATCGGGTTCCGATAGCTGGAAGCTTTACATGCGGCGCGCTACAAACACCATCAACTACGGTCACGAGCTGCCTCTTGCACAAGGCGTTCGCTTCGACGTGGGGTAAATCTAGGCCAGTGTATCGCCAGTTAAGCGGCCTTCTGATTTGTTGCGTGCTGGCTTCGGGCGCGGATTGGCTGGCCTTACGGGGCGATTCCCGTGCAACAGGGTGGCAGCCGGACGAGAAGCTTTTGACTTCGCGTACGATCAAATCGCTTCGCCTGCTTTGGAAACAAAGACCGGGCGAAAGGCCCGGCACTCTTACCGATCCGCTGCTGCTTGGTCCTATCGCGACGCATCGCGGGATAAAGGAACTCGTGTTCGTCAGGAACAGCGCCGGGACGGTTTACGCCATTGATGCGGACCTGGGCACGGTTTTCTGGAGTCGAACATTCGAAGGCAGGGGGAGCTGTGCCGGCGATCTGTCCGTCCGTCCGGCCATGGCTCAATCGCCTGCTAAACCGAAAGGTTCAGCGACTGCGGACGACGATGATTTTTCGGACAGCAAGAAGCCGCTCTACATTTTGACTCCGGATGGACGCCTGCATGCGCTTCGTTCGAGTACCGGCGAGGACGTCTCGGAACCGGTCGTGTTCGTGCCCGGCGATGTGCATCCCGTGAGTCTTGCAATTATCGACAACACTCTATATGCGACCACCTCGTCCCATTGCGGGAGCACGCCCGACCGCCTCTGGACGATGTCGCCCGGCAGCCCGCCGGCGTCACAGCCGCTCGGCACCCCATCGCGTTTTGTAGGGCGGACCTCGTTCAGCTGGCAAGAGAAGGAAGTGGCGGCGGAGCTTCGGCTTAATGGCTCCATCGATCTCACCACTTCGGACAATGTCGCCATCGATAATCTAAGCGCCGAACGGCCCTCGGGTGGGCTCGCGACTTGGCAGGATGGGACCGGAACACGGTGGGTCTACGCAGTAGCTCACGACCGCTTGACTGCATTTCAGGTGCGGGGCACGCGAGATGGGGCGATCCTGTCTGTTGCCTGGGATGTTCCTGGCTCGACTCGCACCGGTGCGCCGGTTATCGCAGCTGGCCTGGTCTACTTCTTATCGATCGCGAACAGCAACGGATCGAGCCGCCTGCAGTTGCGCGCGTCGGAAGCCTTAACAGGTCGCGAGCTCTACACGAGCGGTAATCTATTAGCATCGACGTCGGCCTCCGGAAACATCGCGATCGCGAATGGGCACGTTTGCTTTAGCGCTGCGGATGGCATACTCTACTGTTTCGGTTTGCCCTTTGAGCTGTGAAACTTTTTAGAATTTTTACTCGACGCTTACCGCGCGCAAGGGCCTTACTGCTGCGCGCTTGCCTGGGATCGTTGGCTTTGACGAGCCTGGTTAAAGCGGACTTGCCAGCTGGTCCCGGCCGCGCCGCGACCGTTCGCGTTTGCGGGAAATGCCATGCTCCGGAGCGTGCTGCTTCGCTGCATCAAAGCCATAATGACTGGGAAGACACGATCCTGAAAATGGTCAAGCTAGGCGCGCAGGGCTCTGATGAAGAGTTCGATGCGATCCTTGGGTATCTCTCGAACAACTTCGGCCCTGAAATCCCTGGCCCGATCAACATCAACAAGGCGTCGGCGGTCGATTTACAAACGGCTCTCTTATTGCGGCGGTCGCAAGCGAACGCCCTGATCGATTACCGGACGCGTAATGGCGATTTCAAATCGCTGGCCGACCTGCGTAACGTCTCAGGGCTGGACCTCAAGAAAATAGAAGCAAAGAAAGCGCGCATCGTTTTCTGAGCGAACACTTAATAAGGCGGACCCGAGCATCCATGTCAAGATCCTGGCCCGGAGCCGTGCTGGCCGGCGTATTGAGTTTGACGGTATTCGGCGCTGACTGGCCTATGCCGGGCGGTAGCCCGCAACGCAATGGCTGGGCTCGATCGGAACGCGTGATCGACAAGGCGAACGTTGCAACGCTCAAGGCTCTTTACAAATACCGGACCGATACTCCAGCGGCTGGGCTGAATACTCTCACTCCGCCGGTCATCAATGGGAATTTGATTACTTTTCGCGGATTTAAAGAGATGTTGATGTTCGGCGCCAGCTCTGATCGCGTATTTTCAGTCGATGCCGACCTGAACCAGCTGCTCTGGCAGGCGAGTCTGACCTCGCAGACAGATCAGGCGCCACCATCAAACTCGACGGCGGTGTGTCCCGGAGGGCTGACGGCGCCGATTGCGATGGCCGGCAGCAGCTCCTCGGCCATGCACTTCACCATGGAAGCGAGCCGGTTGCCTCCGGCCACAGGAGTCAGACCCAGGCACCCTTCACCCTACTTTCCACCGCTTTGGCAAAGTGTGTACCCGATGACTCCGAATACACTGACTCAATTAGCGGCGCTTTACGCAATCAGCAGTGATGGCAGGCTACACGTGTTAAACAGCTCAACGGGTGCGGATTTAATCACGCCGATCAAGTTTGTGCCGCCTCACGCGAGAGTGACGAGCATCAACATCTGGGAGAACGTAGTCTACGCGACGACCGCCGACAACTGCGATGGCTACCAGAACGCACTCTACGCGGTCGACCTGCTCAGCAACGAAAAGAGAGTCGCTTTATTTGTTCCCGAGCGCGGCGGTTTCTCTGGCCTCGGTGGCACCGCAATCGGCAATAACGGCAACGTTTATGTGCAGGCGTTGTATAAGACGAGCGCCGCGAAAGACACGTATCGCGAAAGCGTGCTTGCCCTGAATCCAAAGACTTTGCAGGTACGCGACTATTTCACTCCGGCTGACGAACGGGCCAACAAAGCCAGCGATGCTTTGAGCGTGACTCAGCCCGGCATCACGCCGATGGCATTCTCTTGGTTCGGCCGAGATGCGGTGATAGCCGGCGGCCAGAACGGACGCTTGTACCTATTGGATGCGAGATCGCTCGGGGGCGCGGATCACCACACGCCGATGCTGGAAAGTCAGCCCATTGCGCAACGCGAGAAGCACCATAATGGCTGGGGCTTTCGGGGAACGTTCTCGACGTGGCGAGATGTCGATACCGAGACGCGATGGATTTACGCCCCCGTTGCAGGTCCGCTGGACCGATCGGCTAAGTTGACCGACAAAGACAGCGGGCCGGTAAATGGCAGCGTGGTCGCTCTGAAGCTGACGCAATCGGCTGAACAGCCGGTTGGCGGGCAGACTGCAACTTCGCCGGTTTTGCAGCCGGTGTGGGTCTCACGTGACCTGCTGGCGCCTGCACCTGTGGTGATTGCGAACGGCATGATATTCGCGCTCGCAACCGGCGAGTCTTCTCGCACCGCCAAAAAGAACGGCGCGCCTTACAGCGGCTCTGAATGGAATGCCATGGCTAGTCCGGCGACTCTTTTTGCGTTTGATTCCACCAACGGCAAAGAGCTTTTTTCGACAGGTAATACGATCCCGACCTATTCTCACAGTCCAGGGCTGGCGGTTGCCAACGGCCGCGTTTACTTTTCGACTCACGACAACACGATGTACTGCTACGGCCTGCCCGAGAAGCAGCCGCAGCTAAGGGAACAATAAAAGAAATGGCGGGTGTGAACTCTTGATGCGCGTTCTGAGCTGTTTGCTAATTGCAGCCCTGTACCTATCCGGCCAATGCACAGATTGGCCGACCGACGGCGGCGGCCCGCGGCGGACGAACTGGCAGAAAGACGAACACATCCTAAACAAAGACAATGTCAAGGATCTCAAGATTCTCTGGAAGCTGAAGCTCGACAACCAGCCGCGCGAGATGCACTCGCTTTTTCCACCACTGATTGCGGGCAGTGTTCCGGTCGCGGGCAGCACAAAACAGATTGCGATTGAAGCCGGGATTTCCGACAATATCTACGCCATCGACGTCGACGCCGGAAAAGTCATCTGGCAGAAGCATTTCGAATATCCTCCCGTGAAAGAGGGGCGTGGTCTCGAAGCGGGCGATCCGCTTTGTCCGGGCGGGCAGACGGCCACCCCGATTTTAGCTCCGGCAAACGCGTCCGGCAAGAGAACGGTGTACGCGCTCGCGGGTGACGGGCAATTGCACTCATTGAATGTGGCCGATGGCGAAGAAGTCGCGCCACCTGTCAGATTGGGCTTCGGCAATTCCAAGTCATACGCGCTCAATATGTGGAACGGCGTAATTTTCACGACCACATCGCAGAGCTGTAATGGCAGCCCAAACCAGGTTTGGGCGATCGATATCAACGACCCTGCGAGGAAGGTCATGACGTTTAATCCTCGAAGCGGTGGCTTGTGGGGTCGGCAAGGTGCAGCGATTGATTCGAGCGGTGTCGCCTGGTCCCCGACGGGCGATGGCGTTTACGATCCAGAAAATCGCACGTTTGGTAACGGCCTTATCGGGGTGCGAGTGGAAGGAAAGCAGTTGCAGCTGGTGGATTGGTTCGAACCGCCAAACTGGTCGTGGATGCGAAAGCGGGATCTGGATATGCAGGTAACCCCGGCCATTTTCAAGTACCAAGGCCAGGAACTCCTTGCGACCGCCAGCAAAGCATGCCGCGTTTACCTACTTGACACGAAGGCAAGTGGCGGTGACGATCATGAGACGCCGCTCGCGCAGACTCCTCTGCTGTGCAACGAGGAAGTGAATTTCGCGTCAGCGGGGATTTGGGGATCGCTCGCAACTTGGGAGGAGTCGAACGGCACGCGCTGGATCCTCACTCCGTTCTGGGGACCCGTTCATCGCAATTTTCAGCCGCCGATCTCGTACGGTCCGGTGACACACGGCGCGGTGGTGGCGATGAAGCTCGAAGGCACGGCTGGGGCATACAAGCTTGTGCCGGCATGGATGTCACGGGATATGATGCGGGCGGAACCGCCGCTTGTCGCGAATGGTGTCGTGTATGCGTATGGCAGCGGCGAAAACACGGAGCAGGCCTACCCAGAACGCGGCTTGTACGATTACAGCCCGGAGCGCATTCGGAACTCCACCCACGCCACGCTCTACGCGCTCGATGCTGAAACCGGCAAAGAATTATATTCAAGTGGAGACCAGATTACTTCGTTCAATCACTTCAGCGGACTCTCGCTCGCAAACGGGCGGGTGTATATTGCGACTTACGACAGCGTGCTGTATTGTTTTGGTCTGCCCGGTCGATAACTGAAGCGAATGCGTAATGAATCCCTTAACTAGACGAACGTTTTTGAGCGGAGCCGCAGGCGTAACACTGGCTACAGGGCTGCAAGGTAACAATGAAGCGAACGGGCCGGTTACACCCACCCTGCAGACCTTTCCCTACGGCGCAGTCCAGCTTGGAGACGGGCCGCTCAAACGGCAATTCGATCAAAACCATCGCTTCTTCTTGAATCTTAGTGAAGATCGGTTGTTGAAAATCTATCGGCAGCGTGCGGGTCTGCCGGCGCCCGGCGAAAACATGGGCGGCTGGTATGACGACTTTTGCCCAGGCGCGCATTTCGGCCAATACGTTTCGGCGCTCGCTCGTTTTGCGGCCGTTACGAACTCCGGTGAGACGCGTGCCAAAGTCGATCGACTCGTGCACGGTTACGCGCAGACGCTCGACCCACGAGGCAAGATCTTCGAAGACCTGCGCTACCCGGCTTACACCTACGACAAACTCGTCTGCATGTTGATCGATGCTCACTCATACACCGGTCAGCGCGATGCCTCGGCGATCTTACAAGCGACCACACGCGCGGCGCGGCCGCACATGCCAGAGAAAGCTTTGACATCTCGCGAGAAGGAGACGCGCCCGCACAAGGACGAAACTTACATGTGGGATGAATCGTACACGCTTGCAGAGAACCTGTTTCTAGCTTATGAGCGGCTCGGCAATCGCGAGTACTTCGACATGGGTAAGCGCTATCTGCTCGATGATACGTTCTTCGATCCTTTGTCGCAAGGAAAGGACGTCTTGCCTGGGCTGCATGCTTATAGTCATGTGAACGCACTCAGCTCCGGCATGCAGGGTTATCTGAAAACGGGCGACAAAAAATACTATCGAGCTGTTTCGAACGCGATAGAGATGATCTGGAAGGATCAGAGTTTCGCGACCGGCGGCTGGGGACCTAATGAAGGCTTCGTGGAACCGGGCAAGGGCGCACTTGGCGCGAGCCTTACCGCGACGCATCGCAGTTTCGAAACGCCCTGCGGCGCTTATGCACATTTCAAGGTGATGCGATACATGCTGGCGCTGACCCGCGACTCACGCTATGGCGACAGCATGGAGCAGGTCCTCTACAACACCGTGCTCGGCGCGAAGCCAATCCAGATCGACGGCTCCAGTTTCTACTACTCCGACTACCACGATGCCGGTTTCAAAACGGAGAAACGAGACATCGCAGGCGCAAAATACCGGTGGGACCACGATGGACGCTGGCCATGCTGTTCCGGAACCCTGCCGCAGATTTCGGCCGATTACACAATCAGCACATACTTTCGGAGCGCGGACGGCGTGTACGTGAATCTCTACGTGCCTTCCCATCTGACCTGGACAAACGGCAGCACGAAGTGCACGTTGACCCAGGAGACCGCGTATCCGACAGACAACTTAGTAACCATGCGCATGCAAGTTACTCAACCTTGTGAATCGTCGTTGTATCTTCGCGTACCGGCTTGGTCTGGACCGAATAGTTCGGTTGCGGTGAATGGGAAGCGTGTCGAAGGGAGTTTGCGGCCGGGGTCTTTCTGCAAGATACGCCGCACCTGGAAGAGTGGCGACCTCGTCGAGCTCGAGATTGATCAACGCCTCAGTATGCCCGCGGTGGATTCGCAAACGCCGAATCGAGTCGCGATAGTTCGAGGGTCTCAAGTGTTGTTTGGCATTGAGAACGCGCCCGGTCCGCTCAGTAGGAAGCAGCTGAACAGCTTGCAACTAGCCCGAGCGGGAGGCGATAACTGGACCGGATCCATGGGGGACACAACGCTCTCCTTGCGGCCTTTCTGGACGATCGGCGATCAGACTTACCAGACCTACTGGCAAGTCACATCTTAAAAGAGGATGTACTCGAGGCGGCAGTTCGGAAAGAGCATCGTCGCCGGATTGGCGGTGGCTCCCGCCTTGGCAGACGCTCCAGATGCGAAAGTTGGCGGGGTTGTGCTGGGTGTTCAGAGCTATAGTTTCCGCGATCTTCCCCTTGATGCAGCCCTCTCCGCCATGAGTCAGATTGGCATCGGGGAATGCGAACTCTACATGGGCCACGTCGAGCCACAGCATCTTAGCGGAAGTGCTCTAAAAGAGTGGCGGCTTACGACTCCGCTGAATCGCTTCGAACAGATCCGGGAGAAATTCAACCGCGCCGGGATCGAGCTCTCGGCCTACTCGCTAAACTTTCGAGATAGCTTTTCAGACGAGGAGTTGGATCGCGGCTTTCAGATGACCAAAGCGATGGGCGCCGACATCATCACGACCTCTACAACGCTCACCTGCGCAGAGCGCTTGAAACCGCTTGCTGAGAGATACCACATCAGAGTGGCGATGCACGGCCACGATGAAACCAACAAGCCGAACGAGTTTGCCACCCCGGAAAGCTTCGCCCGTGCCATTGCGATGTCGCCGCAGTTTTACATCAATCTCGATATTGGGCATTTCACGGCGGCGGGTTACGATCCGGTCTCCTACATCGATGAGCACCACTCCAAGATTGTGATGCTGCACATCAAAGATCGCAGGAAGAACCATGGGCCGAACGTCTCGTTTGGACAAGGCGATACTCCCATCCGGCAAGTGCTTCTACTTCTCAAAGCGAAACACTATCCCATCCCGGCCAACATTGAATATGAATACAACGATGAACAGCCGGGACTGAACACGATCGCCGAGGTGAAGAAGTGCTTCGGTTATTGCGAATCGATCCTAATCGGCTGACGTGAGCTTTTTTCGAATTGCTCTTGCCAATCTGCGCTTCCCGGCGACTCCGGACGAATCCGTCGCATCTGCCGAACAGGCGATCGCAGAGGCTTCTAATGACGGCGCCAGACTCATCTGCTTCCCGGAATGCTTCGTCCCCGGATATCGGTCGCATGAAAAAGCAATGCCGCCGCCCGATTCTGTTTTCCTGGAACGCGCCTGGTCCGTTGTGGGCAAGGCTGCTGCCAGGGCAAACGTGACAGTTATTCTCGGCACTGAACGCATCGTCGATAGTTCACTGCTCGTGACTGCTCTGGTCATCAATCAGGACGGCACCATGGCTGGCTTTCAAGACAAAGTTCAGATCGATCCATCGGAAGAAGGCATTTACGCCGCCGGTTCCGGAAGGCAAATTTTTCAAGCAGGTCCGCTCACCTTTGGAATCGCGATTTGCCATGAGGGCTGGCGTTATCCGGAAACGGTTCGCTGGGCCGTCCGGCGCGGTGCTCAAATGGTTTTTCATCCTCAGTTTCATGAAGCGACCCCCGATAGTCACAAACCCGTCAGTTTCGCCGATCCGGCTAATTCGTTTCACGAGAAAGCGGCACTGTGCCGTGCTGCCGAGAACACCTGCTACTTCGCGACTGTGAACTTTGCAAGCCCTGGTTCGCCGACGACCTCGGCCGTGATAAAGCCGGATGGAACCTTACTTAGCTATCAGCCGTACGGTCTTGGGGGATTGCTAGTGGCGGACCTCGATCTGAGCACGGCGACAGGTCTACTTGCGGCACGCTGGAAACCGTGTTGAAGCGAGCGCATTCCGGCATGTTCCTCCTGCTGTTTGGCAGCTTTTTTGGGACGGCCTCATTCGGGCGCGATCTGACGGCCTTGTATCGTCACGCGTGGCGGGTAACCGGGACAGTCACAAACTCTCCTACTGGTGAAATCTATGTCTTCTTGCCCAATGGCACTCTGCTTGAAACTTCCTGTGTCGAAACGTATCGAATCGCAACCTGGAGGATCGACAAGAACAACCCGGGAACGATACGGGTGGCGGAAGATGGACGCCTCGCATTCACCGCTGTCATCGCCGCGTTGAGCAGCACCAAATTAGAGTTTCGACAAACTCTGGTGCGCAGCGGAGAGAAACATTCCCTTACGTTCAAGGCTGTTGAAGGCGAGTTTGTGTGTCCCGATCTGCAGAGGTGATCACGCAACCATCCGGAAGAGCTGCCGTGGCGTTTTGGCATTTGCGAAACTGCTTATGAAATGACGGATTCGAATACACAGGGCGTTGATGCCAGTCGGCCGCACCATGTTCACGAGCCTGCACAACGCAGGAATAAAATCGGCATCGTCGGCGCTGGCCGTGTCGGTAGCACGGTGGCCTATGCAGCACTGATTCGCGGAGTCGCCAAGCAAATCAGCTTTTACGACCCGACGCGTGCCCGAGTGACGGCGGAGGTGCTCGACCTGAATCATGGGCTGATGTTTGTGCCGATGGCGGTCGTGGAAGGGTCAGACGATATTCAGATTCTTGCCGGGTCGGACGTCATTGTGTTCACGGCGGGTGCAACTCAACACGAAGGTCAAACACGCATGGATCTGGCGGGGGCCAATGCTGCGATCTGCTGTGACCTGCTGCCAAAGATCCAGGCAGTCGCGCCGCATGCGCTGATTCTCATGGTGACTAACCCGGTCGATGTCATGACGGAGATCGCCATGAAAATCACCGGACATGAGCGCGCCTGTGTCTTCGGATCCGGCACGGTACTTGATAGCTCGCGTTTCCGTTTTCTGCTGGCCAAGCACTTCGGCGTTTCTGTGCAGAGCGTTCATGCTTACATCGCCGGTGAACATGGCGACTCCGAGATTCCGCTCTGGTCAAGTGCAAACATCGGGAACGTGCAGCTGGATGCGTGGCATGTCAAGGGACACGGTCGGCCGCTGAACGAAGAGGAGAAGCGCGAGATCTTCGACAACGTCAAGAACGCCGGTTACCAGGTCCTGGCCGGCAAAGGATCGACCAATTACGCAATCGGTCTGGCCACCGTGAGCATTCTTGAAGCCGTGTTTCATGACGAAGGCAGAGTGCTGCCGGTCAGCTCCAGGATCGAAGATTATCGCGGTATCTCGGGAGTTTGCCTTTCCGTGCCCGCCATTGTCGATCGCTGCGGAGTGGAGAGTATTATTCCCCTACCTATGACCGAGGCCGAAGAAGCCGGTTTGAGAGCCAGCGCAGACCGCATCCGTTCTGTTGTGACCTCGCTCGGTTATTAGTCGATCAGCGGGCGCGACGCGAAAGACGCGCTAGTGGAAACTCGTTTCCAGTGCGTTCTCAACCGATGCATCTGATTGAGGCGGGGTCTGATCCCACCTGACGATTTTTAGATCGAGTACGCAAATCGAATAAATTACCGGGACCAGCAACAGCGTGATGAATGTGGCAGCCGTCAGGCCGCCGATCTGCGCATAACACATCGGCTCCCAAAGCGGGCCACCGTGTATGGCCAGCGGGAAGAGAGCGATGACTGTAGCGCCGACCGTGATCAGCACAGGCCGAAGCCGCATGATCCCCGCGTCGAGCACCGCCTGCTCAAACGGTTCGCCTTTGGCGTGCATCTCTTCTATAAAATCGAAGAGCACGATGATGTGGCTGACGATAACGCCGACCAGGCTGACCACTCCCAAGAATGCCATAAAGCCGAACGGAGCGCCCATGATCCAAAGTGCAAGCAGCGCGCCAACCGCGCCATAGGGAACCGCAGCAAAAACGATGAAGGGCTTGATCGCACTCTTGAACTGGAAGGCAAGCGCCAGAAAGATCGCTGCCGAGGAAATCAGCAGTACGATGCCCAACTGTTTGAAACCGTCTTCCTGCTTTTCCTTTTCGCCGCCAATTTCGAGACGATAGCCAGGCGGTAATCGTCCTGCGATGGCGGCCAACCCGGGTTGTGCAAGCTTCATCACCTCCGACGCTAGTACGCCATCCTGCGGTGAAGCAGAGATGGTGATTGTGCGGTACTGATTGCGTCGCCGAATCACCTCCTGCTGCAGCGCATATTCGATTTTCGAGACTTGCCCTAAGGAGACTTTCTGCGTCCCGGAGCTTGCGTAGACGTACAGGTTTTTTACATCGTCCAATTGAGCGCGTTCATTCGGTCGAAGGCGCGCGACGACCGGGATTTGTTTGTCGCCTTCGCGCAGTACACTCAGCTGATCACCATTGATGCCGCCTGCGGACGCGTGCGCCACATCGAGGTTGGTGACGCCCGCCAGGTTTGCCCGGTCGGGGTCCACTTTTAACTGCAGCGCGAAGCGGCTCTCGCCCCAGTCATCACGCACTCGCGTCGCTTTCGGAATACCCGCGAATACGCGCCTCACTTCATCGGCCGCGGACCGCAAGGCAGCGAGATTATCGCCAGACACTCGGACCTGAATCGGGAGACCAACCGCCGATCCTGTTTCAAGCTGGCGGACATCGATGCGCGCGTCCGTGATCTCGCTCGAAAGGCGCTTTTGCAGCACGGGAATCAGCGCTCCGGTATCGTGCTCGTCGATGAGCGCCATCACCACCTGGGCATAATTCGCATGGCGTGATTCGGGCGCGAGCGAATACCAGAAGCGGGGTGCGCCACCGCCGATGAACGTATCGAGCGACGCGATAGCGCGATGCTCTTCCGAAGCGACCTGCTGGACAATGCGCTCCACTTTCGCAGCAGTCGCATTGCTGGAACCGAAAGGCGCGTCTTCCGGGAGATAAATGTTGATGTAAGCGAGATGCGAGAGGTCCTTTGGGAAAAACTGCAGCTTGAGATCGGAGCCGACCCAACCGCCAATGCCCAGCACGACAATCGATATCAGCAAGGCCAGCCATCGACGCTCGATAGCTAATGAGCCGAGGCGGTAGTACACCGCTCCAAAGCCGTGCGTTCGCCGCTCGGCAATACCTGGCTCCGGCCGTGCTCGCAACAGGTAGCGCCCGAGCAAAGGAATGAACGTCATCGACACCAGGCGCGAAGCAACCAGCGCACAGCCAATTACGATCGGAAGCGACTGCAGGAATTTTCCCGTGTCGCCCGTCAACAACAGGAAAGGTAGATAGGCGACGATATTGGTGATCGTGGCGTATAGGATCGCCGTCGCGAGTTTAGTCGGGCCAAGCCAAGCGGCGACAATGGGCGGATGGCCGAGGGCGAGGTCGCGCTTGATTGCGTCACCCGCTACCACGGGGTCATCCACCAGCAGGCCCAGCGCGATGATCAGAGTGGCGATTGAAACCTGCTGCAGATCGATCCCAAGCAGATCCATCATGCCGAAGGTCATGAGCAGTGTGATGGGAATAGCTAGCGCCATCAAAAGCGCCGAGCGCCATTCCCAGAATCCAACCAGCGATACGATCACCACGAGCACGATAGCTTCGTATAGACTGGTCATGAAGAGGTGGATGTTCTCCGCAACCTGATCGGCCTGATTGCTGGCACGGGCAATGATCAAATCGCGCGGCAACCGGCCTCGCAGACCGGCCAAGGTGGCATCCGCGGAAGCGGCGAAGTGACTAACTTTCTCACCCTTGCCCATCTGAACGCTGATACTGACAGCGCGGGTGCGTTGCCAGTGCCCGCTCGGATCACGCCACGAGTAATAGTTCAGAAACTGCGGCGGATCGTCATAGGCACGCACGGTATCGACCACGCTGCGGAGATAAACCGGCGCACCGTATGGAGTGACCCCGATCGTCACATTACCGATTTCGTCGATGCTCTGGAACTCCCCCGAGGGATTCAGCGCAACGCTCTTTCCGCCGACCGTAAGCTGCCCGCCCGGCGCGGTGATGTTTCGCGCTCCGAGAGCATTCTGCAGATTCGAGGGCTTCAGCCCATAGGAAGCCAGCCGTTCCTGCGAGTAGAAAAGATATATCTTTTCGTTGAGTAGACCGCTCCGAGTCACCTTCGAGACCAGTGGCGGGCCATCGGCTGTGCGCGCGGTTGCAAGCAGTGCTTTCGCTATCTCATCTGTGAAGTTGTCGAGCTCGCGATAGCTATACTTCGCGCCCGCTACCCGTTGCAAATCGGAGGAAATCTCGGAAGGATCGCGGACGACAAAGGGCGTCCAGGCGTCAGGATCGATCGGGGTGTCGCCATAGTTTTCGAGTCGAAAGCGCTCGAGAATCCCAAGAAGGGCGGTCTCGTTCGAATTGGTTGAGAAATCGATGCCGACAAAACCAGGACCGTCGAGCAGCCGTATATCGGTGGCTGCGTTCAAGCGCCGAAGCTCTTCTTCGAAGCGCGGAACGGCCAGCAGGATGAGCCGCTTATTGACATTAAGGGGTAGACAAAGGATCAGCGAGGCGCGAGTCTCGACGCCCGCGGGCCGCACTCGCTTGATCGCGTCGCTGATCGCAAAAGTGCGAAGCTCGATTTCACGCTCATCGGATCTGGGGCTCGCGACAGTCAGCAGCAGGGTGGCCGTATCGCCAAAATCACGCTGGAAATTAATCGGGCCTGCTCCTTGCGGCAGCGTATTTACGGCAGCGAGACGGCCACCGATATCATCGAGAGTCTGACCCGTGTCACTCACCTTGTCCGACAGAGTCAAAGTCACGTAAGAAACGTTGGCGCGGGAAACAGATTCGATGCGCGCGATGTTCGAATTTGATGCGACGGTCTGCTCAATTGTCCGGGTGACAAGCTGCTCTACCTTCTCGGCACTTGCTCCGGGCCAGTTGGTAATGACCATTGCTTGCCGCGCCGGAATGTCCGGGTCCTTCCGCTGCGGCATGTTCAGGTAACCATAGATACCCCAAGCTATGGTGCCCGCAAGCAGCACCCAGGCAATCTGCGGATTCTCGACAAAGAAGCGGGAGATGTTGTGCGTTCCGCGGATAATATCGGCATCCGACCGATGGTGAGTTTCGCTCACGGAATCACCTTGACTCGCTCACCGTCGCTCAGGAAAGTAGCACCTGAGCTCACTACCAGCTTGCCCGCCTCAACGCCTCTAATCCCAATGCGATCTCCGTACGTCTCTCCGAGCGCCACCGGTGCACGCCGTGCGATGCCATCGCTTACAACGACCACAGCGAATTGCGAAGAGCCGCCAGCGCTTCGCACGATCGAGTTCAAGGGTACCGCTGTTACAGCGTCCGACCCAGCGGCACCGCCCAGGTTCAGAGAGGCGATCATCCCAGGTCGAAGCGTCGCGTGTGGGTTCGCGACCGTTACCTCAATTTGAAATGCGCGCGTACTGGAATCAGCCACCGGTGCGATCGCGCTGACAAACCCGGTAAAGGTGCGGTTCGGAAACGCTTCGGTGTAAACAGATAATTTTGAGCCTTTGCGCAGATGCGAGACGACGATGTCCGATACGGCGAATGTGCCTTTCACCGCCGAAACGTCGGCGAGCACGAAGGCGCTTACGCTTGGTCCTGCCAGCATGCCGGTTTCAACCGATCTCTGCACAACCACGCCGCTGAAGGGAGCGACTAAGGCCGTATCATTTAAGCTGAGGCTTGCCGTACCCAATGCTGCCTGGCTTGTATCCACCGCGCCGGAGCTGGCCTGCATTTGCGCGCGTGCTGCTTCTACCTGAGCCTGCGTCGCATCACGATTTGCTTTGGCCGCGTCGTAGTCGGATTTGGTCAGTGACGTTTTCTTGTACAACGCATCGGCTCGAGCAAAGTCCTGTTGAGCCTTTACTGCAGCAGCTTCGGCCTGCTGCAACTGCGCGCGTGCTGCCTGCTCCGCGTCTTGCGCCTGTTTCGCTTGCCCACCGGCTTGCGCAACCTGCAATTGATAATCCTTCAGCCGAACCCGTGCCAGCACGGTTCCACGCGCGACGACATCTCCCATATCGACGCTACGCATGCGTCCATCCGACCCGCGCACCTGATCGAGCGAATCAACAATGCCGTTTACCCGGAACGCCAAACTCACCTGCTTGTTCGGCATGATCGAAGCTGAGTAGCGCTCCCCCTCCGCGGGCGTGTACTTCTCGACCGTCGAGAGGCGCACCGGCGTCACGTTGTTCTCGATCACCGGAGTGTGCCGGTTGCAGGAGAAAAAGACGGCCGGCAACGTTAACCACGCGATTCGCTTCACTGGTCCTCCCCTAGAGCATGTTCCAAGTCCGCCTTGGCGCTCCAGTAATCAGCCAATGCATGCTGATACTCGGAATTGGCCTGAGCCAGAGTCGATTGAGCCTGGAAGACAACTTTCAGCAGTACGGCCTGCACCTCATATTGATTCTTATCGACGCGCAAATTTTCTGTCGCGGCTTTCTGCCCGAGCCGCGTGGCGCGCAGTTTCGACCAGCTCTGTTGCCACTGTCGGTATTTATCGTGAACATCCATGATTACTTTGCGCTCAGTCGATGTTTCCGTGTTCTTATCCTGCGCGACGGTAACACGCTTCTCGGCGATTTCATTTTTCTTCCGGCCCCAATCAAACGGCTCCCAAGAAAGACTCACTCCTACGCTGTAGGTGCCGCCCGGCAGAAACGAACTATAGTTCAGCAGCGTGATGTTGTTAAACTCGGCCGAGATTTCGGGAATGTACTCGGCGCGTTTGGCACGAAGTTCCTGCTCCGATTGCTGGATTTTGAGGCGTGCCTGTTGTACTTCGGGCCGCTCGGCAAGAGCTTTCTTGCTCATTGAAGCCAAATCGGCCTGCGGAATCGAAAGCTCCTCATCGATCGCCGAAACCGAAAAATCAATCAGCACGTCGCGCCCGAGCAGATCGTTGAGCTGCTCCTTTTGATGAGCTTCCTGGTTCGCCAGCGTCAACTCCGATTGTTCGACATCCGCTAAGCTCGCTTCCGCTTGCAGCAGCTCCGATTCAAGCGCCGTTTGCTTCTCGACGTAATCTTTGGTGAGGCGCTCCACCTCCTGATAAAGCTGAACCGTTTCGTGGGTCGCCGCGAGGGAGCTTTGAACCTGCTCGATGCCGTAGTAGAGCTGCTTGACGTTGCGAACCACATCCTGGCGCTGCGCCCGCGTTTTCTGGCGAGCTAGTGCGGTTGAAAGATTGAGTGCATTTAGATTGAAATGGGTTTTGTAAAGGCCCGAGAGCGGTTGCGCGACACGTCCAATCAGAAAACCAGTCGGTTGGACCGGCGTACTGAACTTTGTATCCTGCGCGGGGACTGGACCGATCAGCGAATTTTGGATAAGGCGGCCGGCGGGGATGGTGAAGCTCACCGTGGATAGTTGCTCAGAACCCAGGGCATAGAAAGAAAGCTTTGGGAATAGCGAAGTGCGGTAAGCCGCCGAGCGGTCGCGCGCTTTCGAGATATCGAGCGTTGTGTTCGCAATTTCGAGATTCTGCTGGAGTGCAAGCCTGACCGCTTCGTCGAGCGGAAGTTCTGCGCCATTTAGCTGGGCGGAAACAAGAATACACGCAACCGTACCCGCTACGAGCCGTACATTTGAAAAAACCGATCGTGCCATGCGCGATGTTGGCCTAGTATATGCGGGATTTCAGGTCCATGGCGAGAGTCATACCGTATGACACTTCCGCGCAGACGAAATCCCTGGCACGCTGACCGAGGCATCACTATGAAACCTTCCCGTCGCACTGTAACCATGTTTCTCGCCATGAGCGCCGCTGTCCCGGTGACCATGCTCCTTGCGGAACCTGCTACGAGCCGCACGCTTCTCCTCTCCATGGCAATGAACGCTAAACGAATGACGCAATACCAGTGGAAACAGCGCGTGACTGTCACTCACAGGGGCAAACCCGCCGAGCCGATGATCGATCAGGTCCGCTTCGACTCTAACGGGCAAATGCAGCGGACTGTTATCTCGGCGCCTGAGCAGAAACAAATGGGTGGCATACGAGGCAGAGTTGCCGCCAATGTCAAAGAGAACGTAAAAGGCATCATGCAACTGGCTGGGCAGTACAACAAGCCGCAGCAAATGATGGAGGCGATCAAGAAAGCGCAGATCACGCCCTCAGCAGGCGGCAATGAACTTAGCGTGCTGTCCAGCGGCATGATTAAGCCCGATGATTCCATGACAATGCTCCTGGATGGCACAACACACCTTGCGAAGCACGTCGATATCAGGACAAACTACGAAGGCGCTCCCATGACAATCGCACAAGAGTATGGGCCGGTACCGGACGGGCCAAATGTGATGAAGAGCATGAAAGTCTCGGTCCCGCAAAAGGAAATCGCGGTGGACGTGGATTCTTACGACTTCACGCGAGAAGGCGCTTCACTCGGGCACTAATGCGCAGCATTGAGAACAGGGGGCAGAAAACATGACAACGCATTTTCATCACTGCTTGATCATTACCGGTTCCGTATTGCTGCCATATCTCGCATCGGCGCAAACACCTGGCACCGGCCACGTTGAGATCAAATCGATTAAAAGCTACTCGGGAACACCGCTAAATAAGCCGACTTCCATCGTGGTTTATAACTTTTCCACGCCGGACGACGTCGAGCTGAATAAAGGGGCCTTGAACCGGGTCCGGATGCGAGCGAGCGGCGATGCCGAAGAGGAGAAAGCCAAGCTTGCGCATAAGATCGTGGACGAGTTTTCCGATGAGCTTGTCAAAGACCTGCAGAAAACGGGTATTCCCGTTACGAGAGGCGTGGCCGGAGAACAGCGGCCCAAGAACAGCCTTGCAATAAATGGCGACTTTAAGCTCGTTGACGAAGGGAACAGAGCGCGACGAATGGCGGTAGGCCTTGGCGCGGGCGCTTCGAAAGTGGTGGCAGACGTCGAGTGTTCTCTCAAGCGGGCTGGTCAGGATGTGAAGTTCGCTTCCTTCCAAGCCACCTCCAAAAGCTCCCGCAAACCCGGGGCTGCCGAGACGATGGGCGCCGGCGCTGCGCCGGAAGCGGCGGCGGCAGTTGGTGGCGTGACGGAGATGAAACAAGGCGCCGAAGGCGATGCAAGCAGGATGGCGAAAGCGATTGCCAAAGAAATTACCAAGAGCATGAGCGAACAAAATTGGACAAAGGAGTAGATTGACGCTATGCACCGCTCGTTCAAATTTTCATTCCTCTTATCCGCTGCTCTTTGCACTGCGTTCGCTCAAGACGCGACGCGCCGGGTCATTCCAATCCCGCAGCAACCGTTCGCGCAACCCGTCCCGGAGTTCATCGGAGCTCCTGCCATCCCGCAGACAATCCCCGCGCGGCCGGTCCCACAATCTCCGTTCATGGCGCCCAACGGACGCAGCGCCCTCCATCTCGATGGTTACCAGAGCGATACCTACCCAACACCCGGACCGCTGGGCCACACGCCGACCGTGACATCGACATTCGTCGGAGCGATATGCGGCACAGTGACCTTCGACAAGCAGGGCCGCCTCATTACGGTATGTGCTTCTTCTAACCGAATCACCGCTTATTTGATGGATCCTGTTTCACTTGAAAATCTTGCGTCTCTTAGTCTTCCGGCGACAGCGGGAAACGGAGACTTTGGAGGCGGTGGGTACTTCTTCCTCGACAATCTCGATCGCGCCGTAATACCCACCCGCAGCAACGATATCTGGAGAATTAAAGAGGTCAACACGTCATCCGGTACGCGGCTTGTCAAAGATCACACCTGCGCCGATGATCTGCCGGCAAGGATTCCAGCCGATCAGGAGATTCTCTCGGCCCTTCCCGACGCCCACGGCCTGCTCTGGTTTACGACTAGTGGCAGCAACTCCAATCCAACAGGAGAACCAGGCATGGTTGGTACGGCTACCCCCGACCCCTCGAACAGCAATCACTGCACGGTCAAACTCCATACCTTACCTTCGGGCGAACTCATCGTGAAGTCCTTTGCCGCTGACCCTGACCCCTCCAGCGGCGGCGTATTTATCGTCTCCGACCATCAGCTCTACCGCTTCGACGCGGCAGCCGACGGATCTCCCACCGTCACCTGGCACGAGACTTATGACCGGGGAGTCCGCGTCAAACCGGGCCAGATAACGCAAGGCTCTGGGACAACGCCGACCCTGATGGGCAAACGCTTTGTCACCATTGCCGATAATGCGGACCCACTTATGCACGTGCTCGTTTACCGGCGCGCCGCCCAGGTGAACCAAGAGCGCCTTGTTTGTGCCGAGCCTGTGTTCCGGCCGGGCCGGAGCGCCACCTTCAACTCGTTGATTGCCACCAACCACTCCATCTCGGTCGAAAACAATTACGGATTCAGAGACCCTCTCTCCACAACTTTCGGCGGTACCACCCAACCAGGTATTGCCCGCGTCGATCTCGATGAGGGGGGCAACAGCTGCTACACCATTTGGGCCACTTACGAAGAATCGGTTCCAAACGTGGTTTCTCAAGTGTCTTTAGTAACCGGCCTCGAATATACGTACTCTAAAGATCCGAGCCCTGCCGATGCCCCGTTCACCGATCCCTGGTACTTCACTGCCGTTGATTTCAACACTGGACAAACTGTCTTCAAAGTTCTCGCCGGCACGGGAATTCTTTACAACAGCTATTACTCTTCGGTCTATCTGGGACCGGATGGTAAGACCGCTTATGTCGGTGTACTCGGGGGCTTAGTTAGAATCCACGAGGAACAATAAATACATCTATGCGTTTGTTACTTACGTCATTATTGTTGGCGCTTTTTGGCTTGGGCGGGACTCTCGCCCAAGGCGATTCAATTACTGTTGATGGCCAACCCGGCCAGGATTACCGCTCTCGAACTATCTATTTTCTAATCACGGATCGCTTTCACCCTCATACGCCTTATTCACCTTACATCGATCCAAAATATCCCGGCGCCACTAACCCGGTAAATTGTTTCGTCACTGGCTGCAAAGAAGAAATCGAATTTCGCAAATACTGGGGCGGAGATATACAAGGAGTAACTGAGAAATTGGATTACCTTCACAATTTAGGCGTTTCGGCCGTCTGGCTTACTCCTTTGATGGAGAATGTCAGAGCGTACCAGGGCGGAACCGGATACGGTACTGGTTATCACGGCTACTGGATTCAAAACTACTTTCGAGTCAACGAGCACTTCGGCGATTGGAACAGTGTCACCCAGCTTAGCGACGATCTCCATACCCACGGCATGCGCTACATCCAGGACATCACGCTCAATCATTCAAACCCGCTGGATAACCACGTCTACGGGCGTCTTTTCCAATCGAGCATGACCGGCAATATCTTCATCCGGAGCTACAACAACGATTTTGATTCAGCAACCGGTACCCGCTATTACAAACATTTTGAGGGAGACACTCGCTGCATTGACGCCAAAAACATCGCTGACTACGACTGGAGCTATTGGCAATTACACCATTGCCTGTTGGCGGATTTGAGCGGCTACAACCAGCAGAATCCTCAGATGGCCGACTACTTATTTAATGCCGGCAAAACCTGGCTCGACCATGGCGTAGATGATTATCGGCTGGATGCGATTAAGTTTCCGTTTCCACAATTCGTCGCAGACTTCACGCGCACGATGCGCCAACACCAGGCCTCGCTTGACCGGTCCGCACCCTACTTTGTGGGCGAGTGGTCACACGGCGGCGTCGGCGATGCAAAATCTCTGAAATTTGCAAACTCTTATAACGTTTATGGGATTAACATTCTAGACTTCCAGCTGTCTTATGTACTTAACCAGTACATCGGAGGTGATTACGAGGATGTTACTCAGAAACTAACTGCATTTGATCTAGATAACTTTCTCCATCTGCGAGTCCAATCTTTCCAGGGCAGGGACACTTGGCAAGGCACGTTTCTCGACAATCATGACCAGATCCGCACTCTGGTACGCCTCGCGAAACTGGGAATCACCGATGAAACAGAGCGAGAACAAAGAATGGATCTCGGCAGCGTCCTGCTGATGACCGTTCGTGGAATTCCGATCATCTACTACGGTGACGAGCAGTACCTCGCCTTTTACGACTACCAGAACACAACCCCGCCGCAGTACGTGAATACCGGAAACGACGATCCCTACAACCGCCCCGGATTGAACCGCTGGAGTGAAGACACGCCAGCCTTCAAGATCATCAGCGCGCTGGCGAACTTGCGAAAGAAAAGCCCGGCCATCTCACGCGGCCAATATCGCACCGTCTATGCGGATAACGATATTTTGATGTACGAACGAATCGAGGGCCCCGACGTGGTGTTGGTCGCAGTAAATCGCGGCGACGAAAAGACCGTTACGCTGAAGGGGCTGATTGGCCTTAAGCAGGGCTCCTACACAGGGTTGCTGGAGAACGCCACCAGCGTAAACAGTGGCAACTATATATCCGTTGCATCGAAGCAATGGACACTACACCTCAACCGGCTGAGTTCGCTCGTGGTGCATCAGTAGACGATGAGCTTATGGCGAGCTAGCCGCTCGAAATTGCAAGGCGAAGGAATGTTCTTCGGCTTTCTCGCCAATATCCAAGCAATGTTCACTGTTCCATAGCTCGATGCCATCCGCGACTCGGGTCAAGGTAACTTTCAGCTTGCAATGGCTACTTTGACTCGGAGTTGCGATTGGCGGGGCAACTCGAAAACTCGGTACGTAGCTGCCTTTCGGGATGTCGATAATGACAGACTGCTCGTGAATCGCATGACGGTAATACTCGACCAGCTTCTGACGGAGCCGCCGCGCATCGTTTCTGACGATCGGATCAAGTCCGGGCTGAAATGACTCGTCTCTTTCGAACACACAAATACCGATGCTGTATTCGCAAAGCTGGCCGGTACGTTCGGCCAGAGCTTCTTCGACGACGAATTCCAAGAAGCGCCTCATCCTGCTCGCGCGCACAAATCCTTCACTCGCGAGTATCCTGGAAAGCTGGTGCCTGATCATACGGGAGGACGGCGGAACGCGCTCGACGCCCGGTCGTACCTGTTCAGGCCCACGGCGCGAAGAGGTAAACGGCAACACAACGGCTCTAGTCATTTCAGCTTCTCCTGGATACGCTCCGACGAATCAACCCGCAAAGATTGGCTACAATCTTACACCTTCACAGTGCATTTTGAGTAACACATAAAGTTTGCATCCGGCAGATATCCCGGTGGGCGATTCGACCTTTGTGCCGGCCACTTCGCACCCGGCGTAGATTCGTCATCCTAATGACGAAAGCAACGAACGCACGCAAAAGCTGCCATTTTTTTCACAGGCAGTCCAAAAAACACAGCAGCCGTTTAGTACGGTTACCGTGTCTTAGTAAGTGAGGGGCCTTCAGCGGGTAACCTTTCTGGTAAAGTAGTTAACGGTTTTTCGACTTAAGCATGAATTCGGGGCGCTGGGAGCGCATCGAACAGGTTTACTACAGTGTTCTAGCGTCACCGCCCGCGCGGCGCACGGCATTGCTGGAGGAATTATGTTCGAACGATCTGGACATTCGCCGCGAAGTAGAATCGCTACTTGAGGCCCGCGAACACGCGGGAACCTTCCTTTCTTCAGAGCACTTACAAGATCACCTCAGCGAACTTCTTCCCGAGCGATATCTGGTCGGGTACACACTTGATCACTATGAGGTGGTGTCGGCTCTCGGCGCCGGGGCGATGGGCGACGTGTACCTGGCACGCGACACCAGACTCGACCGCCAGGTTGCACTGAAGATTCTGCCCGAGCGATTCACACGCAATAGTGAGCGCATCGTCCGCTTCCGTCGTGAAGCCCGGGCAGCGTCGGCTCTCAATCACCCGAACATCATGACGATTTACGATATCTGTGAAGTCGGCGAGGTCTGGTTCATTGCGACCGAGTTCATCGAAGGCGTC
Organism: Terriglobia bacterium; assembly: GCA_963737005.1. Classification (GTDB taxonomy): domain Bacteria; phylum Acidobacteriota; class Terriglobia; order Bryobacterales; family Bryobacteraceae; genus Bog-105. The sequence continues at coordinate 457,333 of CAVTRD010000004.1, forward strand.
ACCGTTCGGGAACGCCTCTCCCGCGGGGGAATATCGTTATCGGAAGCGGTTGAGATCGCCCTGCAGTGCGCGCATGCTTTGGGAGCAGCGCACCAGGCGGCGATCGTCCATCGGGATTTAAAGCCGGAAAACATTATGATCCGGCCCGATGGTCTGGTGAAGGTGGTTGATTTTGGATTGGCGCGCGTCGGCGAATCATCTCAAGAGGCCGGCGTGGATGCGACGCACGCAGGCGCTTTGATCGGCACGCCACGCTATATGTCACCCGAGCAGGCGCGCGGTCAAAAGCTCGATGCACGGACGGATCTTTTCAGTCTGGGCGCGGTGCTCTATGAAATGGCGACCAGCCGACCGGCATTCGCAGGATCGACAGCCGCTGATGTATTCGCGGCACTTCTTGGCTCGCAACCGACCTTGCCGTCTGAACTTCCCCTTGGCCTTCCGCCCCATTTAGACGCGATCGTCGGGAAAGCGCTCCAGAAGGACCGTGACGCCCGCTATCAAAACATGTCGGAACTGGCGGCCGATCTCGAGCGCTTGCAGAAAGAGCTGTCGGTCCCTTCGGCCGCTAGGAACACAGCCAAGAAGCCGGCCCGTTCCCGGTGGGTCATTGCAGTCGCCTCCACCGCAGCTTTGCTCGTTCTTTTCTTGCTCGGCTGGTTTGTGCGAAGCTTTGGGCCCGGCAGCCATGCGGCGGAACCGCCTACTCTGAGCGTGGTGCCTCTCACGAGTTTTGCCGGATTCAAAGACTTCGGCTCTCTCTCCCCTGACGGCTCTCGTATCGCGTTCTCCTGGAACGGCGGCCCGGGCGAGGGTGGCGGGAAACTGGAGCGAAACCTCTATGTGAAGACGATTGGACCGGGAGACCCTGTACGCATCACATCGTCTGCTGAAGACGATCGTCTGCCGGTTTGGTCGCCCAACGGACGCACGCTGGCATTTTGTCGTGCTCTCGCTCGCGAACCTGACGCGAGCCGGTATGCCATTTACGTCGTGCCGGCAGCCGGCGGCACCGAACGCAAAATTATCGAAGGCGGCATGGGCGTTTCCTGGTCGCCCGATGGCAAGACACTCGCGTTTGTGGATTCGCGTACCGAATCGGGCGGCGTGTTTCTCCTTTCGGTCAAGAGCGGCGCGCGTCGTCAGATCACCTATCCTCATCCCTATTTCGATAGCTTGCCGATGTTTTCACCCGACGGGCGTTGGATCGTTTTCACGCGCGACTTCGGGTTTTCAGCCCGCGAGATCTTTGTGGTCCCGGCAGGCGGAGGCCGAGTACGGCAGCTTACCTTCGACCGCCAACCTACCTACGGCGCTGCTTGGACGTCAGACAGCCGCGAAATTGTGTTCGCGTCGAACCGTGGAGTGGGCGGTGAAAGCCTTTGGCGAATTTCGCTGGCCGGCGGCACTCCCAGGCAACTCTCCGCAACCCTCGAAGGCGCTTTCTATCCTTCTATCTCTCGGCACGGCAACCGCTTGGTTTACACCGAATCGTTCCAGGACACCAATATCTATGCCTACCAGGGCACGGGCTTCGGCAACCGCGCCAATCCCGGCCGCTTCAGCGGGCCCAAGAGCTTCATCATCTCCTCGCGCCGGGATGATAGCCCCAGCATCTCGCCGGATGGGGAGCGGGTCGCCTTCATTTCGAGGCGTACGGGCAACGAGGAAGTCTGGGTCGCAAACCGGAATGGCATGAGCCCGATCCAACTGACATCGTTCAGGGGTTCAGGCACCGGCACCCCACGCTGGTCTCCGGACGGTCGCTCCATCGCCTTTGACTCACTCGCGGCTGGTAATCCGAACATTTATGTGATCGCAGCCGAAGGAGGTAAACCTAATCGCCTGACAACCGGCACCGCTGGTAATTTCATGCCCGCGTGGGCGCCTGATGGCAAGTGGATCTACTTCAAATCGAATCGGTCCGGCAGCGACCAAATATGGAGGATACCGGCTTCGGGCGGCCCTGAAACCCAACTGACTCACGGCGGGGCGTCGGAGGGAATTCCTTCGCCTGATGGCAAGCTCATCTACTTCACTAAGGCAGCTTGGGGCGCCATCTGGACCGTGCCCGTCGGGGGTGGCGTGGAGAATCCTTTTCGCGGCCTCGAAGCCTTCAACAATATTTTCCGTTCCTGGGGAGTCGTCAACAAGGGAATATATTTCATCTCTCGCCAGCCCACCTCTCACCAGGTCATCCGATTCTTCAGCTTTGCCAACTCTCAAACCGTTCCTCTTCTAACCTTAGATAGAGAGCCGATTTGGGAATACCCGGACATTGCGCTCTCGGATGACGGCCGTCGTTTGCTGATCGCTTCACTCGACCAGGAAGTAGACGACCTGATGCTCGTCGAGAACTTTCATTGAATACTCCGCTTGAGCCGGGACCGAGGCACTCACAATCCGGAGAATTGACTCAGTTATTGAATGCCTGGTGCAAGGGCGATCAGGATGCACTTGAGCAATTGGCGCCGGTGGTCGAATCGGAACTGCGCCGTCTCGCTCGCGTCTACCTGCGCAAAGAAGCATCAGGCAATATCCTGCAGCCGACCGCGCTCGTCAACGAAGCCTATCTGCACCTAATCGAATGGAACAAGGTGGAATGGCAAGGCCGAACTCACTTCTATGCCGTGGCCGCGAAAATCATGCGTCGGGTGCTGGTCAATCAGGCGGTGGCACGGAACCGCCAAAAGCGGGGCGGTGGCGTCGTTGTTGTCTCACTGTCGGAAGCCGGGCCTGCGCCAGACCGCAGTGCTGAAGTAGTCGCTCTCGACGAAGCTTTGAATTCACTCGCCAGCTTTGACGACCGCAAAAGCCGTATCGTGGAACTGAGATTTTTCGCCGGTTTGAGTGCAGAGGAAGTGGCGGAAGTACTCGGCATTTCGCCTCGAACCGTGCACCGCGAGTGGGACTTGGCCCGCGCCTGGTTGTTTCGCGCGCTTCGTCCCGCGGCTCCGGGCTAACGGCCTCCCATCGGCGAACACGCAGCAGAGACCGGTCTTTTTCGAGTACACTTCTATATCGAGCAGATTGCCCGCAATAGGAGAGCTTCGTAATGAGAGTTAGCCCGGTGCAAAGGTCCCGAGAATTAGTCCAGTACGCGCGTTGGAAGACGAAGTGCACGGCCGGGGCGCTTGTCTTCTTTGCGTTTGCTGCTGCGGGCTCCGCGGCTGACTTGACCATTCACTTGCCGGCGAGTGCAACCTTTTCGCGCAAAACGGTGCATTACCAATGCGAGGCCAACAGCGCTAAGATCGGCGTTCCCGCCGGGCCATTCTCGGTTGAGTACATCAACGGCGGAGGAAACAGCCTGGTGGTGGTTCCCGTCTCCGGCAAGACGCTCATCTTCTCCAATGTGACGTCCGGTTCCGGAGCACGTTACACTGCGCAGCAATACACATGGTGGGAAGCAGGTGGGGGCGTGACTCTCTCTTCCGACTCGCTGGCCGGCAAGATGGAAACGAGTTGCAAAGTTGTGAAGGCCAGTTAAGAAGGCGTTTCGACATCAGTCCTCCCGTTTCGGTACTCCGTCCATGCGCGCGTGCCTCTCAAATATTTCTGCTCTGGCCTAGCGAAGTTGAGGTCCAGATCGCGACTGTTAGGGAGGAGAACAGACCGAATGAGCCGTTACGCCAACCTGAGATCTGATGAGAAAATCAGAATCGAAGCTAAACTATCCGAGCTGAATGACCGGACGGGTCAGCAATGGGCATACCAAGTCTTGGAACGGCGAGGCGGAGAAGAGAAGATCTCTCCCCTACTGGAGATCACCATCAATGGACGAATGCTCCGGCCACTTGATCTCCCGCTTGCAGAGAAGTGTCCAGTCGCAGTCATTTGCGCCAAGCTGGAGAGCCAAGCTCAACTCTTGTAATCACGACACCGGTGTTGACGACCAGGCAAGCACGACGACAGAGAGCGAGCGAACGCACCAAGATAATCGGGATCTGCCGCGAGAACCAAAAGGTGAATAGCCGGGCCTAGGCCTCTCTATCCGCAGCTAAGCGCAAGCATAATCTTCAACGAGTTACCGCCGTTCGTGCATCGTGTACCGCCGTGGCGAAACATTTGCTTCTCCTAAGCCTGTTACACCGGGAGACCGGTGGTCAGGATAAAGGAGAACAAACATGCTGAAGGCACTCTTATTCGCGTTAGCTATGATGGCGGGCTTCCATCCTCATCAATGCTCGGGCGAATGACCCCGGTTCAAATGGAACGTGTTATTCCCGCCTCCGCTGGGTCTTATTAAGCCAGATATCCCAGGTGAGCGGGCCGATGATCTCGTCGTTCAAAGGATAACCGGTCAGCTTAAGAGCCAGCTTGATTTGACCGTGATGATAGCCTTCGTGCCAAATCATATGTTGGAGATAAAAGAACGGATGATCGTAGTGCATGGCCATCTCCTGGCCCGAACTGATCCGATTCTCAACGGCGGCGTGCACCGCTTGGGCGCTTCGCTCGAGCTCCTCAGCGATGCGATCGGGGTCACGTTCGTCGCGCCACTCGCGGGCCGGTAATTGTCCGGCGAACTCCGGGGCGTCCTCGGAGAGGAAGATCAGCCGCACGAAGTGAATGTGCGTGAACATCTCTGCCACCGATGGACTGCCCGGCATCGCTCTAGCCTCCAATCCTCCCGGGGGTACAGCCCGCAGCAAGTTGACCATGATGCGGTTATTTCGATCCCACGAATCGAGCACAACGGCCAGCAGCTTGTTATCGTTTGGACCCGGCAATCTCGATCTCCTTGTTTATCTCGCTTCTACAGTTCCTAACGGTCGATGCCGCGCATCGTTGCTTCTGGATACCGCTCTCCCACCACCTCACTTTGCGGAATAGCCTCTTCCAGTTCCGCCACTTCGGCGGCCGTGAGCTTGATCTCCGCTGCCGCCGCATTCTCTTCCAAGTACTTTCGGCGCTTGGTTCCTGGAATCGGCACAATATCTTCGCCTTTCGCCAGCACCCATGCCAGCGCTAATTGCCCCGGTGTAACACGGTGACGGGCGGCAATGTCGCGCACGCGATCCACCAATGGCTGGTTTTTTTCCATTGCGCCGCCGCTTGTGCGCGGATAACGCTGCAATCGATAATCGTCCGCCGATAACTCGCTCGGCTTCAGTGCTCCGGTCAGGAAACCGCGTCCTAAAGGACTGTACGCCACGAATCCGATGCCAAGCTCTCGCACGGTCGGCAGGATTTCCGCTTCCACGTGGCGTTCCCAAAGCGAATACTCGGTCTGCAGCGCAGTGATCGGATGCACTCGATGTGCTCGCCGGATCGTGGCGGGCGAAGCCTCAGACAAACCGAGATACTTTACTTTCCCAGCTTTGACTAGCTCTGCCATCGCGCCAACGGTTTCTTCGATCGGCGTCTGCGGATCGACGCGGTGCTGATAATACAGGTCAATCGTTTCCACTTGCAATCGTTTCAGCGAGGCGTCGCAGGCCGCCCTTACATACTCCGGCTTTCCATTGATCGCCCACGATGTCGGGTCTTCCTTCTTGCGCACGTTGGCAAACTTGGTAGCCAAGAAGACCTCCTCTCGACGACCGCGAATCGTTCTCCCGATCAATTCTTCGTTGTCGCCAATGCCGTAGGCGTCGGCGGTGTCTAAGAAATTCACTCCGAGCTCAAGCGCGCGCAGAATGGTTGCTGCTGACTCTTCATCGTTGCGCTCGCCATAAAACTCGCTCATCCCCATACATCCAAGTCCCAGGCGGGACACGATCGCGCCTTGCGACCCGAGCTTCGTTTTCTGCATGTTTTCTGCTAACGCCTTCCTATCCGGCTGAGGCGAAACGGAGTTTCGTCACAAACGGCAAATGTGCAGATGCTCGCCGCTCGCTAGTTGTTTCTAATTGGGGAGCGGACTAGACCCATAGCGAGCTCTTGTTTCGGGATGACTCGTTGGCGACTGCGAGCGCTACAGCTTTGACCCGCTGTCGACCGGAGTGCTTGCGCTGTTATCCAGCGCGCACGGTCAGATGCAAGAAAAGCAATAACCCCGCGACATTCTCGGGTCGGCCGATCCGCTTCGCGAGCGCTGTCGCTCGTCCGATGCCTCTCGGGGCGCACGTAATCAATGCAACTTGTTATTCATACAGAGCTTCGCTGAAATGAACTTCTGCTGCCCGCAACCGCAGCACCACGCTTTCCTCCGGTTTCAGTGAATTCGGTAGCCACTGCATCGCTTCCGAGGTGTGCGCGGTCACCTCGCTTGCTTCAAGACCCAGCAACCGTGCTGCATCCTCCTGCGAAAAGCCGAGTAAAATCCGAAGAACAAAGCACTGCCGGAGTATCGAGTTCAGCAGCATGACTCTCATCAGCTCCGGAGGCAGGCGTAACCACTCTGGGAACAGCCGGCCGGCGTCTGTCTAAAACGACCGGCGCAACACTGAATCGCGTTCTGAATCGTCTGAGCTATAAGTAGGTCAGCGTTGCCGTGGGTAGGATCTAAAGATTCAATTGCCATCATGACGGCTCGTTCCGCAGAATACGCGTCCGCGGTGAGCAATAGCGCCGCGTGATAAGCGTGGCGAAGGTCCGAAGATAGTTCCGATTCAGCGGACACACGCGCTTCCTCCTTTTTTGGTTGGCCTGTCTTGTTCAGCTTCGTGCGAGAGCCTGCAGTCGAGTCTGAAGCGATCGCAAATCGATGATAGATACTCGCCCGTCTTCGTGGACGCTCAGCTCCGGCTAGGATTGTCGGAAGGCTATTAGGCGGTAGTTACTGTTCGGGTTTATTCGATTGTGAGTCAAACCGAGCCGCCCACCAACCCCCCAAAGAGTGTTGGGGATTCCTCAATAGGGGCGTGTGAAAACACCAAAGAGAGGCATTGGCTGATAGCTCCCGGCAAGGCGCGGGGCGCGCACGGCAACCTGAGCGGCGCGACACCTGCTCTGACCAACAATGTCTTGAAGCAATTGCCGCGAGCCCGCGACGCTAGGGTTGACATCTCCCGAAAAAGCGGAACTTTTGTGCTTCCACCGCAGTACGGAGGCAAATGGAATGGCTGCTGCAAGATCTTCGCTTTTCCTTACGTGGCCTTTACAAGGATCGAGCCTCTGCCGGCCTCATGATGCGCAGTTTCTTTCTAATGCGTCAGGCCGATCTGGGCTTTCAACCGCAGAAGATGGTGACGACCCAGATCAGATTGAATAACAGCTATAAGACGGCGGAAAACAAGCGGTCTTCGGACGGGAGCTGACAAACCGATTGCGAGCGCTTCCCGGCGTGATCAACGTGGCAACGGCGGTAGACTTCCCTCCATTCGGTAGAATCGACACCGATTTTGAGGTTCCCGGCAAAGCTCATACCGAAACGTGGAAAGGGCAAATGGGGTTCTGTGATCCGCAATTCTTTCCAACTATTGGGATGCGGTTGTTGCGAGGGCGCCTCTTAACAGATGCGGATATCACGGGCAAGCTAAAGGTTGCCGTCGCCAACCAACAACTGGCCAACAAGTTTTTCCCAGGCGAAGATCCGGTCGGCAAATCGATCAAGCTCCTCGAACTGGAAAAGGCGCCCGAGCCCATTTCGAATCCCACCTTCGAGATCGTCGGGGTTGTCTCCGACATTAAGAACCACGGACTTCGGGAAGCAGCTGCCGCAAACATACGCCCCCTCGACGCTTGCCTCCTACGGCATATTCATCGTGTTTATCCGCACCGCGATCAATCCGACCAACTTAACGAAAGCGCTCGATGGAGCCGTACTCGCCATGGATCGCAATGTCTTGCCCGAGCGGACGAACACTGTCGAAGAGTCGCTGAACGAATTCGAACTCGCACAGCCGCGTTTCGCTTTGCAGATGGCACCGCCTTTGCCGTGATCGGTTTGCTGCTGGTCAGCGTCGGCATTTACAGCGTAGTCTCTTACACCGTTTCTCAACAGACGCGGGAGACCGGGGTTCGAATGGCGCTCGGTGGAACGCGCCCTCACGTTCGCAATTGGGTTCTTGCATCCGGGAGCGCTATATCGCGATCGGCATCGCGTGCGGTTCTGCCATCGCCTTTGCTCTGCTGCGTCTGTTGAGGTCCGAGATTTGGGGCATCAAACATTCCGATCCGGCCACACTCGGGATTGTCATCGTTCTCTTTGCCTTTGTAGGGTTTCTCGCCTGTTGCGTTCCCGCCCTGCGAGCCACACGTGTCGATCCGGTAATAGCGCTCCGCCAGGAGTAACAGCTTGGCATCGCGACCGGCGGCATAAGCGGCGCGCCGTTTCCTATCTCCCGACCAACATCGCAGTAACAGATATATGGGACCCCATATATAATGTAAGTACGCAGATGCCACTTCGCGAACCCCGCGCCGCTTCACTGTTTGTTCAATCAGCCTCTGACAGCCAGGCTGTAATCGACTCAATCCGCCAAATCGTACACGCCTTGGAACTGGGCTCACGCGCGGCTCAGAAGAGTGTTGGCCTGAGTGGAGCCCAGCTTTTCGTATTGCAAACATTGGCCGGGAGCAATGCTTTGTCTGTGAATGAACTCGCGGCAAAGTCTTACACGCATCAGAGCTCGGTTTCCGTCGTGGTCAGCCGCTTGGTCGAGGCCAAACTCGTCAAGCGCGTTCGCTCCCCGCACGACGCTCGACGCCTTGAACTCACGGTGACCGCGGCGGGACGACGGCTATTGGAAGCGGACATAGTGACGCCCCAGGAGCGATTGTTTGCTGCTCTTGGGAAGCTTCCTGCGGCCATGCTGGCGGAGCTGCGTTCCTTGCTTCAGGACGTGGTCTCGCTGAGCGGAATGGCTTTGGAAACACCTCCTATGTTTCTTGAAAAGGCGAAGCACCGATCGAAAAAGCAGGGTTCCGGCTCAATCGAAACCATACGGAAATGAAAAATTCTCCTCTGCCCGCCGACTTGTCAGCCGAGCGCATTTCACCCAGCGGTGGATTGCCGGTTGCCCCTGCACTTGAACCGGAACTCCAGTCTTCCGTTATCTTGCGAAGACCGTTTCTTGCAGATAAGCGCACCGTCCTCATATCCGCGTTAGCTGCTGGATTAGGTGTGGTGTCGATGTTCGTCTCACTAGCGCTCATGAGGCTGATCGGACTTGCCACCAACATCGCTTACTACGGCCGTTTCTCGGCCGCTTTCTCCTCCCCGGCCTATCACAATCTGGGTTACTGGAGCGTTGCCGTTCCAGTGACCGGTGGATTGATCGTCGGTTTGATGGCTCGGTTTGGATCCTCGGCCATTCGCGGGCACGGCATACCCGAAGCGATGGAACAGGTCTTGCGCAACGAAAGCCGTATTCCTGCACGTATCACTTTTCTGAAACCGCTTTCGGCCGCTGTGTCCATCGGAACCGGTGGCCCGTTTGGTGCAGAAGGTCCCATCATCGCCACCGGAGGCGCACTTGGATCGCTACTCGGTCAGGTGATCCACACCACGGCATCGGAGCGTAAGGCTTTGCTGGCCGCAGGTGCTGCGGCTGGAATGACCGCAACTTTCGGGACGCCTGTTTCGGCCGTGTTGCTGGCTGTCGAGCTTCTGCTTTTCGAGTTCCGGGCGCGCTCGCTGATTCCAGTCGCCTTCGCCTGCGCTGCTGCGGCGGCTGCTCGATTGGCGATGCTGGGCAGTTCGCCTGTCTTCGCCACACCTTTGATTGCACACGTGACGCCTTCTTCCGTTGCCGCATATACCCTGATCGGAGCCTTCGCCGGGTTCGTGTCGGTCTACGTCACGAAGCTTGTCTATTGGATCGAAGATCTCTTCGATCATCTTCCGGTTCATTGGATGTGGTGGCCGGCGCTGGGTGGATTCGTCGTGGGCGGCGTCGGCTTACTGGCTCCTCACACGCTCGGAGTAGGCTACGACAATATCGAGCACATCCTGGATGGGTCGCTCACTGGCCTGGTGCTTGTCACATTTTGCTTCTTAAAGCTGGTTTCTTGGTCCATCGCCCTGGGAAGCGGCACCTCGGGAGGCACGCTTGCACCGCTCTTCACCATCGGAGGAGGCCTCGGCGCAGCTTGCGGAACTCTCCTGAACATGCTGCATTTTCGATCCATTGACTCGCGGATGGCGGCCTTGGTGGGCATGGCTGCCATGTTCGCCGGCTCCTCCCGCGCTTTCCTTGCCTCACTCGTCTTCGCGTATGAAGCCACTCATCAACAATCCGCCCTCCTGCCTCTCCTGAGCGGCTGTACAGCGGCGTATCTCGTTTCCTCTCTCTTGATGAGGAACACCATAATGACTGAGAAGATCGTTCGTCGAGGTATCGTCGTGCCGGCGGAATATTCGGCCGCGGTGAGCTGATCAGTTGAGGCCGTGCACCTTTGCCGGTGCGCCTCCGCTAGAATCAGTAGGGTAGTACTTGTCGGGGCGTAGCGCAGCCTGGTAGCGCACCTGCCTTGGGCGCAGGGGGTCGTGAGTTCGAATCACGCCGCCCCGACCACCTCTCGGAAGCCGATACCTCCGGCACGACACATTCTGTTCCTAGTCGCCCTTCGGGAACACGCTCTGAAATGTGAGAGCATGCAGTTTCGTCAGGCGTTCGGTGGAGACAACTCAAATCAATCTCGTTCCGGGTCAGCGGGCAACACGGCTCGGCGACACTCCGCTTCCGCGGCCAGCCCTCCGTGCATTGCTCGCCCACATCATTGACTATGCCGGTGCATTTCCGCCGGCCTCGCTTACCTGCGCGGAAGCGTTTCAAAATTACCGGAGCTATCGTCGAAGCTCGGACGGCTGGCTCCTTGGCCGTTTCATTATCACTGTCCGCGATCTGGATACCCTCGCGCAGGAGCAAACCGCGCCCTTCGCGGTCCTCACAAACGAGGATCACCCGCGTGCCGAGTCGATCGAATCCAAAGTTTTCGTCCAGACTGCTAAACCGTTCTATTGGGAGTGCACGGCCGACGCGCTAGGTCCGGCAGGCGCTTTTGCGAAGTTCCGCACCGGCGGAGTCACCCCAGATTGCATTCCGGACATCGACCAGCTCGCGGCCTTCCTCGTTCGTTGCGCCAAGCTTCGTCTCCCCTTCAAAGTCACTGCCGGCTTACATCACCCGCTTCGTTCTATCCAACCGCTGACCTATGAACCGGGAGCGCCCAAAGCCATTCTGCACGGGTTTATCAATGTCTTCCTGGCCGCTTCGTTCGCGTGGTTTGGAGAGACAAATATCGAAGGCTTACTCGCCGAGACCGACGCTGCGGCATTTCGTTTCAATGAGCGCGCGCACTGGCGCGATTGGTCCCTGTCGCTCGATCAAATCCGATCGGTACGCTACGACTTCGCACACTCCTTCGGATCCTGTTCCTTCGTTGAACCAATCGAAGATCTCCAAAAGCTGGGCTGGCTTTGATTGACGAAACGCACGATCCCGCCAAGCGCAGTTGGGTTCCCTCGGCCAACCTGCCTGACTGCGATTTTCCGATTCAAAATCTGCCGCTGGGCGTCTTCCGTACGAGCACAATCGCGCGCCCTCGCTTGGGCGTTGCCATCGGCGATTCCGTACTCGATCTAAGTGAGTGGCTCGGTGGCGAAACGCTGAACGGCTATCTCTCGCTTCCCGCGTCACAGCGGCGTGAGCTGCGCCGTACCCTGAGCCGGGTACTCGAAGAGGGTTCACCGGTACGCGAGCTTGTCCCGCAGCGGGAGTGTCAGATGCTTCTGCCTGCGAAGGTCGGTGACTACACCGACTTTTACGCCTCGCTTGATCACGCAACGAACGTCGGTCGCATGTTTCGACCTGATAACCCGCTGCTGCCCAATTATAAGCACGTCCCGATTGCCTATCATGGGCGCGCGTCTTCCTTGATTGCGAGTGGCGGTTCCATTTCCCGTCCGAATGGACAACTGGCCCAAGGCCGCTTCGGTCCCTCGGAAGAACTCGATTACGAGGTGGAGATCGGGGCTTTGCTTGGCCCCGGAAACACTCTCGGTGAGCCCATCCCAATCAACCGGGCGGAAGAGCACATTGCCGGGCTCTGTTTGCTGAACGACTGGTCAGCCCGCGACATGCAGCGTTGGGAATATCAGCCGCTTGGACCTTTTCTTGCAAAGAATTTCGCTACCTCTCTTTCCGGCTGGATGGTCACAATCGAAGCGCTCGAACCTTTCCGCGTTCAGCCATCCGAACACGACGTGCCCGTTCTTGCCTATCTTCAAAGCTCCGCTCCGAACGCGTTCGCCATTACACTGGAAGTCTGGTTTAAGAGCCGCGTTATGAGCACGCCGTCTATGATCAGCCGCGCTTCGTTCGCGAGCATGTATTGGACGCTCGTCCAGATGGTCGCTCATCATACAGCGAACGGATGCGCACTGCGCGCCGGCGATCTGATCGGCAGCGGCACGGTATCTGGTCCTGAAAAAGCCAATCGCGGATGCCTGCTCGAATTGACGTGGAAAGGCACCGAGCCGCTTGCCTTACACAACGGCGAAACGCGACGCTTCCTCGAAGACGGTGACGAGATAAGCCTAAGGGGCTACTGCACGCGAGATGGATATAGGCGTATCGGCCTCGGCCAGTGCGTCGGGCAGATCGCGCCGGCAATTCCATACGGGCAAACATGAGGGCGCGATAACATCGGATGAACTTTAATCGCCTCTGGCGTTTGAAATGTAACTTTTGGATGCGCAGCGCGGAAATAACTGAGTAGGGTCTTCGAGGATGCCGGGCAATCCCACATCTGAGCCGACCGCTGTCGAAGAAGGCCTGGAATCACTTATGCGGCGCTATCAGCAGTCCGACAGTAGTGCCGCGCCGGTTCTGATTCACCGGCTCAGCCCCCAGCTTTTCAATTTTTTCCTGGCCCAGGTGCGCGACCGTTCGCGCGCTGAAGACTTACTGCAGGATTTTTGGCTACGCATTCATCGTGCGCGGCACACGTATCGCCCCGGCGAGCCCGTTTTGCCTTGGCTCTATGCGATTGCCCGGCGTACCCAGATTGACGACTACCGAAGGCGAAGCCGGGTTACCAGGCACGAGATTCAAAGCGAGCAACTGCCTGAGCGGGCAGCCCGCGTATCGCAACAGGCGGCTGCTCGCGATTTTGCGGACCTGCTCAAAGAGCTGCCGGCCACCCAGCGCGAAATCGTACTGATGCTCAAAGTGGGTGGATTAAGCCTCGATGAAGTGGCACGCGCAACCGGCGCCAGCGTGGGGGCGGTGAAGCAGAAAGCGCATCGCGCATACCAAACACTGCGCAAGTTGTTTGGCGGCGAGCAATGAACTGCGACGATCTCAAGAACTATCTGGCCGATGGCGAGCCATTACCGGGCGCAGTGGCCGATCACCTCGGCGAGTGCCCAGCTTGCAGAGCCATGATGGCCGCGCTCGATCCGCCGCAAGAGATGCCCAATGAGCAACGTCTCGAGCAGCTAGCCAAGCGCCTTACGGCAACAGCCCAGCCAGTTCGTCCGCTTCCCTCAGACAGCAAGATGGTCTTGATTGCCCTCGCTCTCTTCGCCGCGTTTAGCTTCCTTGCAACGCTGCCATTCGGATTCGATGGCTTCCAGCGTCTCACCGCAGTTCAGAAGACGTGGTACTACGCCGCAGTCTTGCTAGTTGCAATTCTCTTCTCCGCGGCCACGGTTAAAGAGATCATCCCGGGAGCAAGGAAGCTCATTCATCCTTTATGGCTGACGGCGGGTTCGGTTCTGCTGCTTGCCGTCAGTGTTACAGCTGTTATCCCGGATTTCGGCCTGAACAACTTCCGCGCCCTTGGGCTGCCGTGCCTCAGACTCGCCTTGTCATGCGCGGCCATTTGCGGTTTTCTCGCCAGCTGGTTCTTCCGACGTGGGTATCCGACCGCGCCCGTGCAGGCCAGTTTAACTTTCGGAGTCTTCGCCGGACTGAGCGGGGTAGCAGTACTGGCCCTGCATTGTCCGGTGCTGAACGCGCCGCATATCCTGATCTGGCATCTCGGCGCGCTGCCCATTAGCGGCCTTGTCGGAGCAGGAATCGGCAGCCTGATTTACAAACCCGGCAAATTTGCGGAAGAGCTCTGAGCTCAAACTCGTAATCCTGCAGATCACCAGAAAAAAGGGCGGCTGTCTAACGGACGGCATCGTTATACGGGAAGACCGCTTCGCGCGGCTTCAATCGAAAGGAATACCTATGAAAGCTATTTGCGCAACTTTACTGGCTGCCGCTGCTTTGTTTGCCTCGGCGCCGCAGCTGCGCGCCGATTTTGTCGCCACGGCCTCTCTCAACCCGGGCGCGGACGGCGCGACTAATTCGAACGGTAGCGGCACAGCCACTATCAACTACAGCATGATGAACAATGATTTCACCTACACGCTGTCCTGGTCCAATCTGACTGGGAGCGCGACTATGGCCCACATCCATTTCGGTGCGCCGGGCGTAGTCGGACCTATTATCGTTCCGTTCTTCATGACGACAATGCCTGGGACCGATACGATCTCGGGCACTTTGACACAGGCTAACGTAATGCCAGCTGGTGCAATCCACACGATCGCAGATGTCGCCACAGCCATTGAAAACGGCCAGGCTTACGTGAATATACATACGGCCGCCTATCCCAATGGTGAACTCAGGGGACAATTGGCTGCTTCTTCGACTGCTACACCCGAGCCTGGCACCACCGGCTTGATGATCCTTGCACTTGGTTCAGGCGTCGTCTTCGCAGTGCGCAAGCGCCGGACCGTTTAATTTATTTAGCAATTTTCCTCCTGTACGTCCTATGCCGGGATGACCAACCAGTCATCCCGGCTTTTTTACTCCCGACTTGGGCCCCATAATAATGGAATGCCCGCGGCATCCGCCATTGAAGTTCATGATCTGGTCAAACGCTATTCGAAAGCGAAGTCCAATGCGGTCGATGGCGTCTCGTTTGCGGTAAACCGAGGTGAAATCTTCGGCTTGCTTGGTCCGAATGGCGCGGGCAAGACGACCACCATCGGCGTACTCACCACCAGCATTTTGCCCACACAAGGGTCAGCCTCCATCATGGACATCGATGTCGCGCGCGATCCTATCGGGGTCAAACAGCGGATCGCGGTCGTCCCGCAGCAAAGCAATCTCGACCGCAGCTTGAAGGTTCGCGAGATATTGACATTCCATGCCGCATACCACGGTGTTGCGCGAAAAGCGCGCGAAGCGCTCGCCGACAAACTGCTGGATGAGCTAGGTCTTGGTGATCGAAAGAACGAAAAAGTGAACCGTTATTCGGGTGGCATGGCGCAGCGCCTGATGATCGCGCGCGCTTTGATGCATGAACCCGACGTTCTGTTCTTAGACGAGCCGACGAATAACCTCGACCCCCAATCGCGCCTCTTTCTGTGGGAACGAATCCGCGAGATGAACGCGCGCGGGCTTACAATCTTGCTGACCACTCACGACATGGAAGAGGCGGACAAGCTCTGCGGACGCATCGCGGTTATGGATCACGGCAAGATTCTGGTTGACGATAGTTCGAGCGAGTTGAAGAGAATGATTCCGGGTGGAACCGCACTCGAAGTGCAGGCGTATACGCCGCAAACTCAAAATGGAGACGGTCGCGAGCTTATCGGGCGAGCGCTTGGGGCCATCCCGGGCATTGCCAAAGTCGAACCGGTGCTACAAAGCGACGGAACTGCCACGGAACCAGGGCATCACACATTCCGTATTTACAGCGATGCGGCGAATGGGCTCATTGGGCCGGCAGCGCAGGCTGTCTTTTCAAGCGGCGCAGAGGTTCGCAACTTGAGCGTGAAACAACCTTCGCTCGAAGAAGTTTTCATCTTTCTCACTGGGAGGCATCTGCGCTAATGGCTGAGCTCGAAGAAAGCTCGGTCGCCATCGTGGCCGCTCGCCCTAGGGCAGCCGGCAACCGAACCGCGCTCGCCGCACAGGCATTCGTTGCCATTCTGCGGCGCGACTTGGTAGTCACCGCTCGCGAGTTTGTGCCCTTTCTGCTGCAGGCACTCATGCAGCCGCTGTTTTTCCTGTTCATCTTTGGAAAAGTGTTGCCCGGCATCGGCTTGGCTGCGGGTAACTTCGCCGCGCTCATGCTGCCCGGCATTGTTGCCTTAACAGGCATGATCGCGGCCATGCAGGGGGTTACGCTGCCGCTCGTGCTCGACCTTGGCTATGCACGCGAAATTGATGACCGCCTGCTCTCGCCTTTGCCTATTTGGTGGGTGCCGCTTGAAAAGGTGCTCTTCGCGGCGCTTCGCGGCACCGTCGCCAGCTCCGTTATCTTTCCACTCGGCTGGCTCATTCTCGGCAATGGATTCGCCGTCCGCCACGATCGCATCCTGATCCTCATCGGCATGGTCATCTTGACGGCGCTCGTCGGATCAACCATCGGCCTCCTGATGGGAACGGTAATCAAGCCTGACCAGATCAGCCTGATGTTCACGCTCATCTTCACGCCTCTGCTCTTCACCGGATGCACCTACTATCCGTGGGGTGCGCTAAGTAAAATTCGTTGGTTCCAAGCCGTCACGCTGCTGAACCCGCTCACCTATGCGGCCGAAGGTTTGCGCTACGCCATGGTGCCTTTGTTTAACGGTCGCGAATTCCCAACCCTCGGCCTGCAGTGGATTCTTCCAGCGCTCGTTATCTCGGTTGTGCTCATGTTTACGCTCGGCACACGTACGTTTCGCAAGCGCGTCGTGACGTGACGCGGGCCTGTGTAAAACTGAAGCAAGCGGCGAATGAACGAACCCTCATCCGATCCGTCCGCCTCGCGCGCCGCCCTCCGTTATCCGAATTTCCGCTTCTATTCGTTGGCTCGATTTCTCACCACGATCTCTTCCGAAATGCAGTCGGTCGCAGTCGGCTGGCAGGTCTATTCGCTCACTAATCGACCACTAGATCTGGGCCTGGTAGGCCTTGCGCAATTTCTCCCTCCTATCTGCCTCTTCCTGCTCGCCGGACAAGCCGCTGACCGTTATCCCCGGCTGAAGATACTCAAAATCTGCTATATCGCCTTTGCGCTCTGCTCAGTGCTGCTGCTCCTGGCATCGCTAAGCGGGATCCGCTCGGTCTATCCGATTTACGCCATCCTGCTCTTTAACGGCGCCGTGCGAGCGTTCAATGCTCCGGCCAGCCAAGCTTTCGTGCCTCTCCTGGTCGCAGCTGAAGATTTTCCGAACGCTGTTGCCTGGAGCGCCTCCATTTTTCAAACCGCTACGATTGCGGGCCCGATGGTTGGAGGCATTCTCTATGGCTTGACGGGCAACCCGGTCCCGGTCTACTGCTCGGCGGCCGTTGCCTACTTTGTCGGATTCTTGAGTATTACCAAAGTCAACCTGCCCGACGTAGTTCGCCCGCCCGGGGCCACTTCTCTCAATATGGTGCTCGACGGTATGCGCTACATCTGGCGCAACCAATTCATCATGGGCGCGATCTCGCTTGATCTATTTGCAGTGCTGCTCGGGGGCGCTGTGGCGCTGCTGCCTATCTATGCAAGTGAAATCTTGAAGGTCGGAGCGATCGGCCTGGGCGTGCTGCGAAGCGCTCCTGGCCTGGGCGCCGTGCTGATGAGCATCGTTGTGGCGCACTGGCCGCTACGGAGGCACGCAGGCATCACTATGCTCTGGTGCGTTTTTGGCTTCGGTCTCAGCACCGTGGTCTTCGGCATCTCGCACAACTTCTGGCTATCTCTTGCCATGTTGTTTCTCACCGGCGCAACCGATACCGTCAGCGTCATCGTGCGCTCGACCATGACCCAGCTCGGCACTCCCGATCACATGCGCGGACGCGTCAGTGCCGTCAACATGGTATTTATCGGCGCATCAAACGAGGTGGGTCAGTTTGAGTCGGGTCTTACTGCACAATGGTTCGGCACCGTTCCGGCCGTCGTCCTGGGCGGCATCGGCACAATGGTCGTAGTCGGGCTATGGGCCTGGCTATTCCCCAGCTTGCGGCGCCTCGATACGCTCGATGGTCCCTCCCTGGTGCCCGTCATTGCAGAAGCAACCACTGCTCATGGCGGCCCTGACAACGAGTAATCGTCAAAGCTGTATCTCGGCAGATCTGCAAGACGGTCCAGCGAAGGAGCCATTCAGGCCAGCTATGTTGGTAGTTGCAACTATTGACAATGCTTATAGCTGGTTGTAGCCTGAAGTTTCGTTAACTTTTGTTACTAACACCTGGGGGGTTAATCCGGGAGCCTGCCGTCTGTGCTTTCGGTTGCCCCGCCGAGGAACGGATGAATAAACAGCTTTTCGTGTTAGATCTTGGTCACCCTCTGCATGGGCCGTTCAAACGAGTTCAGATCAGCTTCCGGTCGCTTGCCTGTTGCGCCGCGGCGCTGCTGGCTCTGGTTCTGCTAGTTACGGGCCTTTCGTTCAGCTATCTGCATATGCGGTGGAAGGTTTCTGAGTACAACCGGCTGCAGAACGATTTAGACCACCTTCGCTCGAACTATGTCGCGCTGGAACGCGAATCGAACCAGCATCAGCAACAGATGGCTTCGCTTGAGACGCTGGCGAGCGAGGTTTCGGCAGCTTACGGAATTAATCAGGATCGATCGTCTGGGGACGGTACGCCGATGGACTCCGACACCGCGCCGAACCTTCGCGAATCAATCGAGCAATATAACTTCCTGCAAGCGGCGTCGGTTGGCCGTATTTACCGCAATTACGCTTTTCGATGGCAGGTCCATAACCAGCCGAATCTTTGGCCGGTGGTAGGGGTTTTGCGAAGTTCTTTCGGCCGCCGTTCCGATCCGTTTTCGGGGGAAGGCGCTTTTCACACAGGAATCGATCTCCAGGCTCCGACAGGCACTCCCGTTTATGCGACGGGTGATGGCGTCGTCGAAAGTGCCGGCTGGAGTGGCCGCTATGGCAAGCGCGTGGTGATCGATCACGGCAAAGGCCTCCAAACGTATTACGCGCACCTTTCTAAGTTCATCGTGCTGCCAGGGCAGGAAGTGAGACGCGGCGAAACCATTGCCCTCTCCGGGAGCACCGGTCACGCGACGGGCCCGCATCTGCATTACGAAGTACGGGTCAGTGGCACGCCGGTAAATCCCTACCGGTATATGTCGAAGACTCCTGCTTCCCAGAGCCTGGCGGCGACTCATAGCGACTTAGGACTGTGATGCAACAGGGGATCCGGCCCCGACATCTCACTCTAAGTGGATGCTAAGATTTCCCGGCGGGCGATGTTCGCAATGGCCTCGGCCGGTTTTGCCCAGCGCTTGGCTTCGTTCCCGCAGAAAAGCCAGCCGCTTCCCCAGGCCGGGGAGTTCGTTCGGTTTTCCGACCCCGCCACAGAAATTCTCGTTGTTCGCCTGACCACCCCTGCGTACCAGCACATTCTGCCGGCTCCGACGAATCGGTTCGTTTCCCTAAAACCGCGGGCTTTGTATTGCTCCTCCGACCGGGCAGGCGGTCGTCTCGCGCCTTTCCAGATCGATCTCCGCACCGGCGCGGTTCGCCAACTCGCCGAAACAGCTGCACTGGACCCGGCCTCTCTTTGTCTGGACGATCAAGCGCGCCTCCTCTATTTGCTCGATGGAGGAACGTTGAGCGATCTACCAGTAATCGGAAAACACGAACCCAAGCATCGGGACGGGCTGGCGCACGACGTAAGCGCATTCTCGCTGGGCTCGTCCCGCTCCGAGCTGTTCGCGATCAGCAGCGGCCGTCTGCAACACTTTGTGGATGATCGGCCCACCTTGCTGGCGGATGAGGCAATGGCGCCATGTCTCGCGCGCCCGGGTGGCAACGGTTGCCTGTTTACGCGGCCAATCTCGGAGGTTGAACGCGCATTCTGGTATGTCCCTACGGATCAGGCCGGCAGCAAGCCGTTCTTACTTGTGCAGGGACGCGTGACGAGTCCTTGTTGGGCTACAGGTGGCGAGTCGCTCTTCTTCTTGCGAGATGTTCCGAAGAACGAAATCTTTGTGTCGGAGGTGCATGAGGTGAGCCCCGAGGCGAAGGTTGAGCGCTGCATCGCACCTACTAGCCAGTTTGCGGCCTTTTCCGCCAACGAGAACGATTCGGTATTTGTTGGGGCAAGCAGAAGCAAGGCGCAACCAAACCTGGTTCTGTTACTACGCGCAAGCCGCCGCGAACTCACTTTGTGCGAACACCGCGCAAGCCGGCCTGCTGAAGTAAGATCCGCTTTCTCGCCTGATAGCCGCCGTGTCTACTTCCAAAGTGATCGGGAAGGGGAGTCGGCCATCTATTCGGTTAATGTGGAGCAGCTGGTTGAACCCACGGCTTAATTGCAAAATAGAACCATGGCGCACAAGTACACGGCATCCTACATCGAAGACTCGGTTTCGCTATTTCAGTACTACAAGAAAATGGCCGAAGGCGCGATGGAGCAGGTAAGCGATGAACAGCTCCGAACCATACTCGATCCGGAGATGAACTCGATCGCGCTAATCGTGAAACATATGACCGGCAACATGCGTTCTCGCTGGACGAATTTCCTGACGAGCGACGGCGAGAAGCCGGACCGCAACCGGGATAGCGAGTTCGTCGAACCACCGTTCGAGCGAGGCGCTCTACTCGAACGCTGGGAAAACGGTTGGCAGTGCGTGTTTACCGCGCTTGCACCGCTTTCTGATGCTGATTTGGCAAAAACGGTCGAAATACGCGGTGAACCGCATTCGGTGATGCAAGCTATCAATCGCCAGATCGCGCATTACGCCTACCACTGCGGGCAGATCGTTTTGCTCGCGAAACATTTCCGTTCCACAGAGTGGCGATCCTTAACCGTTCCTCGCAATGGATCTGCCGATTTCAACGCCCAAGTGCTTCGGGGCGAGGCCAGTCAGCGATAGCCGCGCCCGCCCTTTAGACCGCGTTGGTCCGCATCTGTTCGGCCAGGTACTCTGATGCGCGCATGGAGAGCGCTAGAATCGTCATCGTCGGATTCTGCCAACCGGCCGTGACAAAACTTGCGCCGTCTACCACGAATACATTCTTCACATCGTGGCTCTGGCACCACTTGTTCAAGACACTCTTTTTCGGGTCGTCACCCATGCGGCAAGTGCCCACTTCATGAATGCTATAACCGGGCGGGTTGACGCGATCCGTTTTGCAGATGATTTCCCAACCGGCCTCGTGGAACCATTCCTCAATCGTGTCGGCGGCATCTTTCCGCAGCTTGCTTTCATTCTCTGAATCGCGCGCCTCGATGTGAAGCACGGGAATGCCCCAACGGTCCGTCACCGTGGGATCGATGCGTACGTGGTTCTCATAACGGGCTACGCGCTCACCGAAAATGCCGCCAGAGACACAGGAATTTGCGTATGTGTCGAGTTTCTGCTGCAGCTCGGCGCCGTAGAGCGGAAAGAAATTGGGGCTTGCGCTTCCGCCGCTATTGATGCTCACGCAATAGCCCTTGATGAAATCGCGCTTGTCTTTTTGACTGAGATTGCGAAAGCGTGGGATGAACGCATTGCCGCCCATCAGTCCGGGTGCTGCTTTGCCATCCCGCGCTTCGGGCACAGAAGCAACCACGGAGACACCATACATCTGATCGACGAGGTAATGGCCCATTACGCCACTTGAATTGCCGATCTTTGAATTGAGCAGCAAGCGCGTACTCTCGAGACAGCCGGCAGCGAGCACGACGACCCGCGCTTCGACGTGCATCTCCCGCCCGGAATGCCGGTCGACGAAATGTGCGCCGTTCGCTAACCCCGTTTTCTTGTCGACGCTGATCTCGCGTACGATCGCGTTTTGAACAATGTCTAACTTGCCCGTTTCTAAAGCATCGGGTAGCAGCAGGTTGACAGAACTGGCCAACCCATCTTTGCCCAGAGCGGAGCGCCACTTCGAAACCTGCACTCCGCGCTTCGTGGCGATTTCCGTTACGCGCTTGATGGTTTCGGTATCGGGCGGGAAAGTCGTTTCGACGAAATCTCCATCGGGAAATTGCGGCCAACCTTCCTTGCGGCCCGAAACGCGAAAAATCTTCTCGACCCGCGAGTAAAACGGCGACATGTCTTCCAGGCTGATGGGCCAGTTGTCACCCGTGCCGTCGATTTCAGCTGCCTTGAATTCGTAGTTGCTCAAGCGAAACGACTGGCGCGCCCAGAATAGAGAACGCCCACCAAGCAGTCGGACGCGCACCCAGTTATACGGCGCATCCGCCGGATGGGTGTACGGCACCTCTTTCTCGTCGACCCACTGATTCGCGTTGAACTCATCCGCCTGAAAAACGTGCGGCAGGCGCCCGGGCTTGTTGAAGCCTCGGTAGGGCAGTTCATAAGAATGCTTGAGCGTGCGATCTTTTTCGTAGTCGGCTTCAGGGCCGGCATTCAACATCAAGCAGGAAATGCCCTTTTGCGTGAGAATGTTCGCGGTCATGCCGCCTGAATGCCCTGACCCCACGATCAGAACGTCGTATTTTTTTACCGGCATTGTCGTTAACCCTCGCTGATCGGATCGATCGGATACCAGTAGTAGCCGCTGCCCCGAAAACCGCGCGAGAAACGGTGGCCTGACTTTTCCGCCGCCGCCGCCCATTGGCGCGAGTTCATCGTTGCGGTCCGCAGATCCTCATGAACCTGCGTCATAAAGTTCTGCAGAGGATCACTTGGAAGGTCTTCCGGCCACGGCCGAGCAACCAGCAGCGGCCGCAGAATCTGATCGGCCTGCTTCGCATCCAGATCGCAGAAGGAGTGCTGGAATTTTTCTTTGGCTTGCGTCTCGATCCGATCGAGCCCAAATTGATACAGCTTTTGGCGATCGCCTGGCGAGACACTAAGCAGAAAATCGAGGAACTCAGGCGCCTCCGCTTCGAGCGCACCCGGGTTGTTCTTGATCGGCGGCACCAGCATCTCGGCCAGCTTGCGTAGCGTCGCGAACTGAGTATGGGTGAAATAATGCGGCGCAGGTTCCGCCGTGAGATCGGGCGCAACGACATTGAGCTTGGGGACTTCGGGCGGCTGCCGGGGTACCTGACGCGCTGGCGTGTTCGGCTGCGGTACCGGCTGTTGTTGCGGTGCGGTCTTCGGAGGTGGTGCTTGCTGGCCGTTCGCGAGCTCAGGGACAACGGCGGGTACTACGGGCGCGACCAGCAGGCTGTGGACGAAATTGCGGCGCTTCATGGCGTGGTTTCCACTAAATTATTTCATAATGAAAACGTGCCGAAACCCTCAAAAATGCACTTCGTCGTGGTGCTTGCTTGCTTTCTGTTGGCCGGCTGGAAGTTGCTTGCTACCCCAGACGGTGCGCAACTGCCGGATGGCGCCGGCAAAGCCACTATGCAGAAGGTCTGCAGTGGATGTCATGCACCCGAAATCGTGATTGGCCGTCAGGATACGAAGGAGGGATGGGAGCGGCTGGTCGGTAATATGGCCGAGAAGGGCGCGAACGGCACTGACGACGAATTCAACACCATCATTGATTACCTAGCCGCTAATTTTCCGAAGAAATAACGGGGACTGACAACGGTCGGAGCCGGTCCGCGCAAAGTGAGCTCATTTCGCGAAGCGCTTGGCAACAGCAGCAGCATTCCTAAAGCTAGGGCTAAGGCTGCAAATGTTGCAGGCTCTCGGGGTAGCCGTTGTGCTCGGAACGAACTCGAGGCCGTGAAGCGAGGAGCCCAATATCAGCGGCGTTATCACGCCAGTGGTTTGGGTCGACACTGCGGATCGATAATGCCCAATTTCGGATTTCCGTCTTGATTTTATAGAGAGCCCAAAGCATGCTCGTATTTGGGTTATATTTCAAATCTTCGACATTTGCCCGCGAGGTTCGTGCTGTATCGCACAAGAGTGCTGTTCCCGCTGTAATCGGTCGAGCTCGCGCCACTTCCGTACTCGACCCAAAGCGATCCATTCGCATATGTAACCGAATCTGGGCAGTCGCAGAGAACTGCCGCGCCAGTGGCAAAAACAGATTCGGTAAACGATGCTGCTGAAGCAGAAATCGTACCGGCACACAAAGCCGTCATACCCACTGCGAGCGAATTCGTTCGCATCAGAAACTTAGGGGCCCTCACCGACCTTCGCTGGAAGTGATTACAGGGTGATGAACTCCGGGTGAAGCCGGGCTCGCTGAAGTACCTGCACGAGGATCTTGCTGCGATTCTGCGCGGCGGGAATCGAATCGCATTCCAACGCCTTGTATGATGGCAAGCAAAGCAAAGCCGATTAGGAATGGACAAACGAGAGTTTCTTAAAACATCCGGGGCGCTTCTGGCTGGCGGCGTCCTGTCTCGGGTAGTGGGAAGTGCCACCTCCGACCCGGCTCGCACGAATTGGGCCGGCAATTACACCTACAACGCCGAGCGGCTGCATCAGCCTAAGACGCTCGAAGAGGTGCGCCACATTGTAAAGAGCTGCAGCCAGGTGAAGGCACTCGGCTCGCGGCACTCATTCGATGGCATTGCCGATACAACCGGTGATCAGGTTTCACTCAAGCAGCTTGGGGAAATGACACTTGATCATGAGGCTAGCACCGTCACGGTAGATGCCGGCGTGACTTACGGTCAATTAGCACCTTACCTCGACCGGAATGGTTTTGCGCTGCATAATCTCGCGTCGCTGCCACACGTGACGGTGATGGGCGCCTGCGCGACAGCTACCCACGGCTCCGGCAACAAGAACGGCAATCTCTCAACCGCCGTCCGCCGGATAGAATTGATTACGGCGCAGGGAGAGGTGGTTACGCTCTCGCGAGAACGCAACAGAGAACACTTCGAAGGAGCGGTGGTCGGTCTGGGCGGTCTGGGCGTCGTTACGAAGGTGACGCTTAGCGTTCAGCCAACTTATCAGGTGCAGCAAGTCGTCTACGAGAACTTATCTCTCGCGAAGCTGGAAACTCATTTCGAAGAGATTTTCGGGAGTGGCTATAGCGTGAGCCTTTTCACTGATTGGCAGAATCATCGCGCTACGCAGGTGTGGATCAAGAGCCGCGTAGGATCGGGCAGTTCCGCAGCGCCTAAGCCGGAGTTTTTCGGGGCGACACTTGCAAAGACGAAGCTGCATCCGCTTGCCGGGCACTCAGCGGAAAACTGCACCGAACAGATGAACATTCCCGGCCCCTGGTACGAGCGCCTGCCGCACTTTCGTATGAACTTCACCCCGAGCAGCGGCGCTGAATTGCAGTCAGAGTATTTTGTACCGCGCGCAAAGGCGTACGCCGCGATTCTGGCAGTTGAGAAACTGCGCGACCACATTACGCCGCACCTTTTCATATCGGAGTTCCGCACGATCGACGCCGATACGTTCTGGATGAGCCCTTGCTACCAGCGGCCCGCGATGGCTATCCACTTCACCTGGAAACCTGAGTGGCCTGTTGTGAAAACAATTCTGCCGATGATCGAAGAGCACTTAGCGCCTTTCGATGCCCGGCCGCACTGGGCGAAGATGTTTACCATGATGCCCGCCCATCTCGACTCACTTTATCCGAAGCTGTCGGACTTTCGCGGTTTGCTGAAGCAGTACGATGCAAGCGGCAAATTTCGGAATCAGTTCCTCGATAAGAACGTTTACGGTGCCTGAAGCGGCGGCCGCATTTCTTCGGAAGCGTGCTCAGTGCTTTGATGATTCAGCTCGAACTCGATCACCTGATTCAACTGATCGGCCGCGAGCGCTCCGCTGATCATTCGTCCATTCACAAAGAGCGTGGGCGTTTGCACAACTCCCAAATCGCGGCCCTGCTCAATCGTCTCGTTGACTTCGGCAGCAGCCGAACCGTCGTGCAGACAGGTCGCAAGCTGATGCTTGTCGAGGGAATGTGTCTCTCCGAACCCCTGCACTCGATCCGTGATGTTTGTCGCGGAAAGTTCGGCTTGATGCTCGAAGACCCAGTCGTGAAAACTCCAGAACGCTTCGATGTTTTGTTTTGCAATACACACGCCCGAGGTCGCGGCCGTTAACGCCCATGTGTGCATCGCTGTCAAGGGGAACGGCTTGAAGATGATACGCACCTGGCTTTGGTGTTGCTTATTGAGTCCGTGCCTCAGCGCTTTGGCTTCTTCGCGGCAGTAAGGACACTGAAAATCGCTGTATACATAAACGGAGATGGGGGCGTTCTCGGGACCGAACGCGGGAGAACTGCCTTTGCTTAACCGCTGAAGATTCGTTGCGAATGGCGACTTCGTTAGATCGAAAATCGGGGCAGCAGCCAAATTCTTACCATCCTGAGTCAGGTAGTAAGTTCGGATCGCTGAGTTTCGATCCGCTTCCAAACGAACGCGCATCTCTAAGAAACCGGCGAAGGCGCTGGGAGTAGGGTCGTTGACCGTGACGGATACGGTGGGCCCCATACCATTTGCATATCGTAAGTACTGGACAATAGCTTCCTTGTCGATTTTCGGCGATGCCGCCGTTCCGGATGGAGCTGTATCAGCACCCATAACCAGAGTCGCCGGCAGGGTTATCGCTAGGAACGCTCTTGTTAGAAACGGTACTGTGATTCGCATGGTAGAGTCCTTTCCGATGTCGCTAAACAGGTGGGCAGCGGCGCCGTTACGGACACCGCTACCCTTTTTAGGCAGTTACCGAGAACAAAGGTACGGCCTTGTGTCGCCGGAGCTAGCGAGAGCGCCGCCGCAACCGCTAGGCCGCTCGTAGGCGCCGGGGGTCGGCGTCGACCAGCTGCCGACGAGGAAGGGCCAAGCACCGCCGCAGGTGAAGCATACCGAAGGATCGACCGAGATCGAGACCGCGAACCCGCTTGAATTGGCGTTGGAGTTGTTTGCCGGCTTGAAAGCGATCATCTGGCGGCTTGCGAGTGCGTTCCAGGGGGCAGACGCTCTTGCAACTTCCAGATAGATTGTTGAATGTTGCCGCAGGATGTGAGCCGGAATACCGCCGTGCGTGGCCGAGCCGACTTCCGCGTACAGATGATTGCCCGTCGGCGCAATGGATTGCTCCTCTTCGAACAGCTTCGTCCCGCCCGTTGCAGCGCTATAGATGCTGAAGACGAAGTGAGCTTTGCCGTCCACCGCCCGTTCAGCAGCAGCGGATGCGAGTTCACCCGATAGCTTTGCCTTGAACGGTACCGTGGCAGGCGCGGAGACCGCTGCGTCCGTCGCTTGATCCGCCTCTGTTGTTTGTGCGATTGCCATAGTGCCCGAGAGCATGGCTAGACCGAGAAGTGAAACGAGTGTTGCTTTCATTTTGGTGTCCTTTTCTCCTGTGATTCCTGCTGCCGTCGCTTTTCTGAACGACTCAGCAAGAGTTTGTTATGACTTTTTGTAACGCCGAAGGAACTGCGACTCCATGGCGGTCGAATGTGTCTTTGATGTGTGTTGTATGTGCGCGTAAAAGGCTGCTTTTGCGTTTGCGGAAACTGAATTGCACAGCGATTGGCAACGCGCTCTCAGAACTAAGCGATAGACGACGAAGGATCGAGGTCGAGCTTAGTGGCTGAGCTTGGAGGAACCACGCATGCTGCCGGCCCACGACTCACGGGAGAATCGCATTCCGTTCGGTGCTTTCGAACTTGATATAGAGACGGGCAGACTTCTACACTCTGGGTCGCCGGTTCCGCTCTCTCCTCAAGCCTTCACCGTTCTCGTTTTGCTTATCCGTTCGGCTAAGCAACTGGTTACACGGGAAGAACTGCAGGAGAAGGTGTGGGGTAGTGCTTTCGTGGACTCTGAACAGGGTCTCAATCGCTGTATAAAACAGATACGATCTGCGCTGTGCGATTCCGCTGAGAACCCACGCTATATCGAGACAATACGCGGGCGAGGATACCGAATTCTGGCGCTTTCTGGAAAATCAGAAAACCGACCTAACACTCAGCAGGGGTTGCCAGGAAAACCCAGAAAGTGTTTGGGAATATCGAGATTCCGAAATCTATCGGAAAATCCTGAGCAGGCTTGGATCTCGACAGCTTTATCCGAAATGTTTATAACCGAGGTGATTATTGACGGAAAGTTGCTATCTCATTCGCTTGAAGACCAAGGCGCGAAGAGCGAGCGGCCGGATCCAGACTGGTTCGTAAGAGGGGCTTATATCGTTGTGGGCAGGAATTCGCATGAACATATCCGGCTGGATATCCGTGTTCAAGATTGGTCCGGTGAAAGCATCCTGGCTGCATTCTCCGAAACGGACGCACTTTCCAACCTACCTAAGCTGGTGTCTCGAGCCGGGGAGCGCCTCCGTGAGACTTTAGATTCAGAAGCTTGTCGGCCCACATAAACAATAGGCTAGGTCA
This sequence comes from Terriglobia bacterium, assembly GCA_963737005.1. GTDB lineage: Bacteria > Acidobacteriota > Terriglobia > Bryobacterales > Bryobacteraceae > Bog-105. The sequence goes on from CAVTRD010000004.1 coordinate 485,381, forward strand.
CTCTGATGAAATCGGGAAAAACTGATTTACTCATGCGAATTTTAGTGACCCTGAATGACTTCAGATGAGGCCTGTCCAAGTATTCAGGAGACTTGCATTAATCCCGAAAATTTTGGTTGTGCTCTGCAATACATCCTGATTTACTAGAAAATTAAATTGATTTCGGTGTATCCGCAGAGTACGATGACAGTGCGCGGTGTTTCGCGAGGCAATACGCAACAGATAGATGATCATCTCAGTAATCACCAAACAGACTTTATTGGCAGTGATAGCATTGGCCGCACTGGGCAGTTCGGTACAGGCGACCAGCCTCGTTGTTAACGGGGATTTCGAGCAGCTACTACTTCCGGGAGCGTCCAGGGAATTCGGTTCGCGGTATCCGGCGCAGCAGGTAACTGGCTGGACCACCACTGGTTATAACTTTGTATTTACACCGGGTTCAGCCGACACAACTGGTGCAAAAGGTGAGTATGGCGGGTTGCAGCTATGGGGTCCGAATAATGGTTCCAGCAACAATTTGCCGGCTTCCAGTCCGGCCGGCGGTAACTATGTGGCGATGGACGGAGCCTTTTCCCAGGCCCCGATCTTCCAGACGCTGACTGGATTGACTCCCGGCAAAACTACCACGGTTTCGTTTTACTGGGGTGGCGCTCAGCAGCGGGGCTATAACAGTGCAACGACCGAAGAGCTCCAAGTGAGCCTTGGCACGGAGAAACAGTTCACGCCAATCTTGACCAACGCCAACCACGGGTTCACTGGCTGGCGGCAAGAGACTTTTACGTTCCTCCCTACGAGCACGAGCGAAGTTCTCTCATTTCTCTCGATCGGCACCCCCGGCGGTGTTCCGCCTTTCGCTCTGCTGGATGGCGTTTCGGTCTCGGATACTCCGGAACCCGCGACTTGGGCTCTTTTAGGGGCAAGTCTTGCGGGACTGGGTTGCTTCCGCGTGCTGCGTCGCCGGTCGGCCCGTACATCCTAAGTTGCAGACTAAGCACTTTCCATAAACCAATTGACAGCGGGGCGGGTCTCCTACCTGCCCAATTGTCTTCTCGATTTCTATGCTCGGTATGACCCTCCCCTCCTATGCCGTCCAGCTGCTGCGCCTCTCTCTCTGGCTGGTGTTGCTGACCGTCTTGTTCGCTCCCCTTGAGCGTCTGTTTGCGCTGCATCCGCAAAAGTTTTTTCGTAAAGCCATTCTGACCGACCTCGGTTACTATTTTCTGAGCAGCTTGATTCCCAGCCTGCTCTTGGCTGTTCCGCTAGCCATGGTCGCTTGGTGTGTCCATCGCCTTATTCCGGGTGCGTTTACCTCGGCAGTCGCATCCTGGCCTACGTGGATGCGGGTCGCTGCTTCCTTTGTAGTCGGTGAAATCGGCTTTTATTGGGGCCACCGCTGGAGCCATGAAATTCCGCTGCTATGGCGGTTTCATGCCGTTCACCACAGCGCCGAACACATTGATTTTCTGGTCAATACGCGAGCGCACCCGGTCGACATGGTGTTTACCCGCTTGTGCGGGTTGATTCCTCTCTACGTGCTGGGTTTAGCCGCGCCGGTGCGCGGGAGCGCCAGTGTAGTTCCGCTGCTGGTGCTGCTGATCGGCGCGTCGTGGGGGTTCTTTGTGCACGCCAACCTGCGCTGGCGGTTTGGCCCGCTCGAGTGGTTAATTGCAACGCCTGCTTTCCACCACTGGCATCACACGAACGACGGCCCGGCTTACATCAATAAGAATTACTCACCGATGCTGCCCTGGATCGACCGCGTCTTCGGCACCTTGTACTTGCCGAAGAATCAGCCCACAAGGTACGGTATTGACCAGCCGCTAGCTTCGACGCTGATTGGGCAGTTGCTCGAGCCGTTCGTTAAGTTGCGGAGCGGGTCGGGCAAAAACGTGCCGCGGGCTGAGCACGCGGGCGTGGCGGGTGTCTCCCAAAACGTGAACGTTGCTAATTGATCAACGCACGACCGGATTGGCGCTAACAGCACTTTGATCCGTTGCGTTGAACTGATAATCAGCGTTTGTGAATACCGTGCCTTGCAACCATCGTTCCCGTCATCGCACCGGTGTGCCCCGCACCTTTCAGATTTTGCCCGTTGTTCCGGACTGAGCATCCGCCCCTTTTGCTAAAGGCAGCGGTGGTCGTGAACTTTGGTAGCGCTAAGGGGAATCGAACCCCTATTTAAGCCTTGAGAGGGCTCTGTCCTAACCGTTAGACGATAGCGCCACTTACGAACGCGGCACCCCCAGTATAACGAGATGCGCCGGGCGATTTACAACGCCACCGGCATCGGCAGCGAGCTTTTAGCCAGCGCCTTTGCGATGATGCTGACGGCCTCGGGTTCAGTGACCGAGCGAGCCACTGAGGTCTCGAGAATCAGCATGCTGCGCGCTCGCTCGAGCATCTTCTTCTCACGGAAGGAAAGCGGCTTGGCGGTCTGGATGATGACCAGGGCTTTGAAGACTTCCGCAATCTCCAGCAAACTGCCGCCCTTCATGCGCTCCGAGTTTTCCTTGAAGCGGTCCTTCCAGTCCTGGGCGCAGCAGGGCCGGCCGGCTGCCAAGTAAGTCAAAACACGGTTGATTTCGCTGCATTTGGTGACTTTTCGGAGTCCCAAATCGCCCACATGAGAGAACGGCACCATCACTGTCATGCTGCTAGGGGCAAGACGTAACAGATAGAACCGCTCCTGCTGAGTGCCGAAAGAACGAGAACTGATGTTCTCGACCGTGCCGACGCCGTGGTTTGGATAAACCACTTTCTCACCGACCTGAAAGGTCATTCGGGGACCCCTTTTCTCGTGTTTAAAGAATCAAATACAGCTAAGTAGCCAAAGGGAATATTAAACCTGCATTAACGATTCGTCAACAGAAAAATTTGATCCCCACACCGGAGGGGTAGTGTATAGCGCAGCAGCCCGCAAGCTCTTTAAGAGACAGGGTCAAACCCGGTTGTGGCACCTAGTAGAGGTGCTAAGCATTCAGCGAGGCAGATGGCACGCGCGACCTGGCTACAGGATATTAGCCGACCAGCTCTCGAGAATCGATTTGACTTTCTGGCAAAATTGATCGGCAAGGGCGCCGTCAATTAAGCGATGGTCGAATGTGAGAGCAAGGTGGGCTTGGGAGCGGATCGCAATCGCGTCACCCTCGATGACCGCCGGCACTTTTTCAACCGCTCCAACGCCTAGGATGGCTACTTGCGGCTGGTTTATGACGGGAGTAGCGAAAATGCTGCCGAAGCTGCCGAAGTTAGTGATCGAGAAGGTGCCACCTTGTACTTCGTCTGGCTTGAGCTGGCGCGAACGGGCGCGAGTGGCCAAGTCGACAATCGCGCGCTGCAGGCCGGAGACGTTCTTTTCGTCCGCGTTGCGAATAACGGGTACGATTAGGCCGCCTTCGAGCGCCACAGCGATGCCGATGTTGATATCACGGTAATACACGATGTTCTTGCCGTCGACGGACGCGTTAAAGATTGGGAAGGCGCGTAAAGCTTCCGCCGCCGCGGCTGTCACAAACGGCAGGAAGGTGAGTGAAAAGCCGTTGCGTGCCTGGAACTCGCTCTTCGATTTGTCTCGCAGCTTTGCGACTTTCGTCATGTCAACGCGATGCACGGTGGTGACGTGAGCGGACGTGCGCTGGCTCAGGACCATGTGCTCGGCGATCTTCTGCCGCATGGTGCTCATCGGCTCGGTGCGAACGCGGGCCGATTCGGCAAGGGGCAGTGGAGCGGCAGGCGCCGGTGCGGCCGGAGTAGATGGCGAAGCGGCAGGAGCCTGGGGCGAACTTGCGGGCGCAGGTGCGCTGTAGCTTTTCGCCGCCTGCGAAGACATGTATGTCTCGATGTCCTGCTTGGTGATGCGTCCGCCTGCACCAGTACCCTTTACTTGGCCCAGATCGATGTTATACTCGCGAGCCATCTTTCTGACAAGAGGTGAGAGCGGGCCTTGCTCTTCGCCGTCGGGCTGTGCTGAGGGCGCTGGCGGAGGTGGAGTAGCTGGTTGTGGCGGCTGCGCTAAGGGCGGCGGCTCAATCGGGTACGGACCAGCGGCTACCGAAGATGGTTCGGGCGGCATGGGCGCGGACGCAGCTGGTTTTGACGGCGAAGTGTACGTCCGATTCTCAGGAACGGCAGCCGAAGGGCCGACATCGGTCGAGGGTGGAGTCGTTACCGCCGGCTTGGGTTCTTCCTTCGGCAGCGGAGGAGCTGCTGGAGCCGCTGGGGTTGCCACTTGTGAGCCGTTTTCACCAATGCGGGCGACCACCGCGTTGATGCTTACCGTAGTGCCTTCCTGCACCAGCACCTCACTGAGTACGCCGGCCGCAGGGGCGGGGATCTCCGTGTCAACTTTGTCGGTTGATATCTCAAACAGAGGCTCGTCGCGCTCGATCTTCTCTCCCGGTTTCTTCAACCAGCGGGTTAGCGTGCCTTCGGTAATGCTCTCGCCCATTTGGGGCATCACGACGTCAGTCATCGAATCTCCTGAAATTCATCATTTACAAGCGCTGGCCTTGTATACCCACCCGCCAGCAGTGGCGGATCCGCCGCGCGGACCTGGTAGCCGAACGTGCGCGCAAATGAGGCAGTCAGCTCACCGATTACTTCTGCCCGTTCCGCTGTGCAGCCGACCGAACGCAGCGAACAAACCGGCTTCGTCAGCCCGCACGGCACGATGTATTTGAAATAGCTGAGATCAGGGTCTACATTGAGCGCAAAACCATGCGAAGTGACCCAGCGGCTAATATGAATGCCGATCGCAGCGATTTTTGCTCCGTTCACCCAAACACCCTCGTATCCGCGCTGCGCGATGCGTTCCGCCGTCACTCCTAGCGCATCAAGCGCATCGATCAGAAACTGCTCCACGGCATGAAAGTAAGCGTGGACATCGCGCTTCCATTCTCGCAAGTCGAGAATCGGATAACCCACAATCTGGCCGGGTCCATGATACGTGACGTCGCCCCCGCGATCGGTCTCAGAAAAAGCGATGCCGGAGCGCGCGAGCACTTCGGGACTGGCAAGCACATGTTGCTGTTTACCATTCCGGCCCATGGTCACAACATGCGGATGTTCGAGCAGCAGCAGCGTGTCTACGCCCTCACCGCGTTTTCGGGCATCGATTAGAGTCTGCTGCCGCGCCAGCGCGTCGGCGTAGGTTACTCGACCTAACTCGACCACCGCCAGCGGTCGCATCAGACGTTGATAGCGAGCCCGTAGACGTTATTGAATGCTTCGCCTAGCGCTTCATAGATCGTCGGGTGCGCGTGAATGGTGTCCATCATGCTCTCCACCGTCGCTTCCGCTTCCATCGCCGTCACCGCTTCCGAGATCAACTCATACGCTTCGGGTCCGATGATGTGGACGCCGAGGATTTCGCCGAACGTCTCATCCGCGATCACTTTCACGAAGCCTTCATGCTTGTCGAGAATGGTCGCTTTACTGTTTCCGACAAACGGGAATTTGCCGACCTTCACTTTAAACCCCTGTGCGCGGGCTTGGGCTTCCGAGAGACCGACGCTGCCAATACCGGGGTCGGTGTAAGTGGCGCCAGGGATGCGATTGCGATTGATCGGGCGCACTGGCTTACCGGCGATGGCGCCGACCGCGATCATGCCCTCGGCGGTAGCGACATGTGCCAGTTGCGGCGTGCCGGCCACGATGTCGCCGATAGCATACAGGTTCGGCTCACGGGTCCGCTGAAAGGCGTCTACCTTCACGAATCCCCGATCGATCTCCGCCTTGGTGTTTTCGAGCCCCACATTTTCGGTGTTCGGCTTGCGGCCGACCGCGATCAGCAGCTTGTCGAATTCCATCTCTTCGCGGTTTCCGTTTGCCAGCGTGGCGGTCAAGCTGACGCTGTTTGCGTTCTTTCGAATGTTTTCGGCCTTCGCGCCTGCTTCGACCCGGATGCCGGTTTTCTTAAAATGCTTTTCGAGTTCTTTCGAGATCTCTTCGTCCTCCACCGGCACCAGTCGAGGCAACATTTCGAGAAGCGTAACTTTTGAACCGAAACGGTTAAAGATGGAAGCGAACTCGACACCAACGGCACCCGCACCGATAATGCCGATGGTTTTCGGCACAGCCGGCATATCGAGAATTTCGATATTTGTCAGGATCAAGTTCTGGTCCGGCTGCAGACCCGGCAACATTCTCGCTTCGGAGCCTGTTGCAAGAATGATGTTCTTCGCCTCGACGGTTTGATTGCCCGATGCGCCTGAAACCGCAATGCGGCCGCCACCTTGCAGGCGCGCATCGCCTTTGATCACATCGACCTTGTTCTTGCGCATCAAAAACTCGATGCCCTTCGAGTGTTTGGTGACGATCTTGTTCTTTCGCCCCAAGACCTGCGCGTAATTCAGCTGGGGATCTTTGCACTCGATACCTTCGGCGGCGGGGTCCTTGAAATACTCCCAGACGTCGGCGGTGTGCAGAAGAGATTTGGTGGGTATGCAACCGACCAGAAGGCAGGTTCCGCCCAGGCGCGGCTGGCGCTCGATCATGGCGGTTTTTAGACCGTATTGGCCGGCTCGCACGGCAGCAGAATAGCCTCCGGGGCCGCTGCCGATCACGGCAACATCGTAAGTCATTTTCGACTCAAGTGTAACATTCGGCCTTATTTTACAGGGACTTCGACGCGATTCCCGTCGCCGCTTGTTAGACTGACTTGCATAAGATCGCGATGCGTCTTCGATCCCTTTGCGCTTGTCTTATTTCCGCTACTCTGGTGCCGGCGATTGCGAAGGAGCCGGTTCGGGCGCAGCACGGGATGGTGGTTGCGCAGGAGCCGCTGGCGGCCGATGTTGGGGCGGCAGTTCTGCGCAGTGGCGGCAACGCTGTGGATGCCGCGGTGGCGGTCGGTTTTGCATTGGCGGTGACCCACCCGTCAGCGGGGAATTTGGGCGGCGGCGGGTTCATGCTGGTCCGGCTCGCGAATGGGCAAACGACCTTTCTTGATTTCCGCGAAGCGGCGCCGCAGAAGGCAACGCGCGACATGTATGTCGGTCCGGACGGCAAGCCGACTCAGGACAGTATCTTTGGCTGGCGGTCGTCCGGTGTTCCCGGATCGGTAGCCGGATTTGAAATGGCTGCGAAGAAGTTTGGCACGAAGCCCTGGGCGGATTTGGTTCGCCCCGCGGTCAATCTGGCGCGCACGGGGTTTCCGGTCTCGCCGACGCTGGCCGACTCCTTACAAAAGGAGAAATCGCTCGCCACAGATCCGGAATCGAAACGCGCGTTTCTGAAGAATGGTGAGTTCTATAAAGCCGGCGAAATCTTGAAGCAGCCGGAACTGGCCGCAACGCTCGACCGCATCGCTCAAAACGGCGCGAAGGGATTCTACGAGGGTGACACGGCTAAGCAGCTCGCCGCGGCGATGGCCGCGCATGGCGGACTAATTACAGCCGATGATCTGAAGAGCTATAAGGTGCAAGAGCGCCGGCCTTTGACGGGTCGATATAAAGGTTTCGAGATCATCACGGCGCCGCCACCGAGCGCAGGGGGAGTCGGGTTGCTGGAGATCCTCGGAATGCTCGAGGGCACTCATTACGACTCGGACGGCGCCGATTCCGCCAAAGCAGTTCATTACGAGGCAGAAGCGATGCGACGTTTTTACGCAGACCGCAGCGAGTATCTGGGCGATCCGGATTTTTACAACGTGCCAGTGAAAGCACTGCTCGATCCGGCGTACCTTGCGCGACGCCGAGGCACGATCGATCCAGATCACGCCACGCCGAGTGAGATGATCGAACCGGGTTTGCCGAAAGCCGCAGTGGCTAAGCTATCTTGGCGTGAAAGTTTGCAGACCACCCATTTCAACGTGGTCGACGAGCATGGCAATGCGGTCGCGGTGACTTACACCTTGAACAACTCGTACGGAAACGGCATCACTGCCCCGGGCCTAGGTTTCTTGTTGAACGATGAAATGGACGACTTCGCAGCGCAGCCGGGCGTACCCAACATGTTCGGCTTGGTGGGAGGCGACGCCAATGCCATCGAACCGGGCAAGCGGCCGCTCTCTTCGATGACGCCGACGATCATTACGCGAGAGGGAAAACTTGTGATGGCGGTCGGGGCGCCCGGCGGCTCACGTATCACGACCGGAGTCGCCGAAGTCATTCTGAATATTCTCGACTTCCACATGAATCCGCAGGACGCGGTGGATCTACCGCGCTTTCACGAGCAATGGAAACCGGAGTTTCTTTACCTTCAACATGGGTTTGCACGCTCGACGATGGAAGATCTCGAGAAGATGGGCTACCAGTTGAAGCCGACAGAAGGCGTGGCGCGCGTCGAAGTCATTGTTAAGAACGGCCGGATGCTCGAAGGGGGAACGGAATCGCGGCTGAATGGCAAAGCCGCCGGCTTTTGACCGGGCGTTTGGCCCTTGGCTGGTCCTCGTCAACTCGCCCTCCTTTTCTAAACAGAATGCAGCAGATACTATCTACGCACTTGTTCGTCGGGCATCGCTTGACGACGGTTTGGCTCGAACGTGTCAGGGAAGCTGGCTTCCCCGCGGTAGAGATCTTTTGTGCGCGCCAGCACATCGACTATCGCGACAAAGCGCAGATTGCGGAATTAGGGCATTGGTTTCGCGATTCAAAGCTGAAGGTGCATTCGCTGCACGCACCGATGTATACCGATGACGTCTGGGGTCGGTCGGGACCGCAGGCTGTGATCAACATCACCGAGCCGACGAAAGCGCGGCGGATGGCGATGGTGGATGAAGTGAAGCGGGCGCTTGAGATCGCGGAAATCGTCCCGTTCCAGTTCTTGATCCAGCATCTCGGGGTGCAAGGGGAAGAGTATGACGAGCGCAAACTCGATTCCGCGTTCTCATCACTCGAAGAGATCAAGGTGTTCGCCGGGCAGCGCGGGGTGGAGGTGCTGCTCGAGAATACACCGAACGAAATGTCGACCGGCTCGCGGCTGAACTATTTTCTGACGCAGACGCATTTGAACCTGAACTACTGCTTCGACGTCGGGCATGCGCATATGACGGGCGATATCGCCGGCGAATTCGAGGTGATGAAAGCGCGGATACGCTCGACTCATTTGCACGACAACAATGGGAAGGATGATCTGCACTTGTTCCCCCATCAGGGCACCATTCCGTGGCGGGAAGCGATGCAGCTTCTGGGAAGCTGTCCCGACCAGTATCCGCTGCTTCTCGAACTGCGCGAACCGGCCGCTATGCAGCAGCCCATTCAGCAAGCTAAGAACGCAATCGAGCAATTGACTGAATATTTGAAACCCAATGAGCAGTAATACGCAAGTTCCGATCGCCCAAGATGCCCGCACGATCCGCATCAGCGAGGCGCCCAATTTCGAGGGTCAGCTCGTCGAGATTCGGGGCTGGCTCTACAATCTCAGGAAGTCAGGAAAGATTGTTTTTCCGATTATTCGCGATGGCAGCGGGATGATGCAATGCGTCGCGGTCAAGAACAGCTTGCCCGAAGAAGTGTTCGAAGCACTTAAGAGTTTGACGCAGGAGAGTTCGTTCACGGTAACAGGAACCGTTCGCGCCGAAGCACGTGCGCCCGGCGGCTACGAGCTGGACGTAACGAATGCGCGGATACTTCAGCGTGTCAGTGAAGAGCACCCGTATCCGATCACTCCCAAAGATCACGGCGTCGAATTTTTGATGGACCATCGACATCTGTGGCTGCGGAGCCGTCGTCAGCACGCTGCGATCCGGGTCCGCCACGAAGTCATTAAAGGCATTCGCGACTACTTCGATTCGCATGACTTCACCTTGGTCGACACACCTATTTTCACCCCGGCAGCATGCGAAGGGACGACCACGCTCTTCGAAGTGGATTACTTCGAGGACGAAAAAGTGTATCTGACGCAGTCCGGGCAGCTCTATAACGAAGCCAACGTGATGTCGTTCGGCAAAGTGTACTGTTTCGGCCCCACGTTCCGAGCGGAAAAGTCGAAGACACGGCGGCATCTGACGGAGTTCTGGATGGTAGAGCCTGAGATAGCCTATGCCGATCTGGAAGAAGTGAAGCGGGTGGCGGAGGAGCTCGTGGTGTTTCTCGTCGAGCGAGTGCTTGGGAATCGGCGCGAGGAGCTGAAGGTCTTAGAACGGGATGAATCCAAGCTTCAGGCTGTGAAAGCGCCGTTTCCGCGCATGAGCTACGACGAAGCCGTGAAGATTTTGCAAGCGAAAGGCAGTGAAATCCAGTGGGGCGGCGACTTCGGGAATGCCGATGAGACGTTGCTGACGCAAGATTTCGATCGACCAGTGATTGTCGATCGGTTTCCGACAGCGATCAAAGCGTTCTACTTCCAAACAGACCAGCAGCGGCCGGAAGTCGCGCTCGGTGTTGATTTCATCGCGCCGGAAGGTTACGGCGAAATCATCGGGGGCGGTCAGCGTATTCACGATCTGGCCTTGCTTGAGAGCCGATTGGCCGAACACGACCTACCGCGCGAGTCTTTCGAATGGTACCTGGATCTGCGCCGTTTCGGCACGGTTCCGCACGGTGGATTCGGCATGGGTGTGGAGCGGTTCGTAGCGTGGATGTGCGGTCTCGAGCATGTTCGCGAGACCATTCCTTACCCGCGGATGCTCTACCGGACGCGGCCGTGAGGCTTCGAAACTAGTGCGCCATTCTGAAATCGCGATCCTTGGAGCGCCGCTCGATTTGGGCGCAGGACGGCGCGGGGTCGACATGGGTCCTTCAGCGCTGCGGCTGGCTTCGCTTAACGCGAAACTCGAAGCGCTCGGCTATCGGGTAGAGGACCTTGGAAACATTGCGGTCGCGCAGCAGGAGAGCACCCCGACCGGACCCGAGAACGCAAAGTATTTGTCGCAAATTGCAAAGAGCTGCCTGGCGCTGGCACAGGCTGTCCAAAAGATCGCGACGGCCGGTCGCTTTCCGCTCATACTGGGCGGGGATCACTCGGTGGCGACGGGCACGATGGCCGGTGTCTCGCAAGCTTTTCGCGATCGCGGCGAGACTGTCGGCATGATCTGGATCGATGCGCACTCCGATATGAATACGCCGGAGACGAGCCCCAGCGGCAATATACATGGCATGCCGCTGGCTTGCTGTCTCGGCCACGGTCCTCGCGAGCTGACGGATATCTTCGGCTACTCTCCCAAAGTCGATGCGCGAAACGTGGTGCTGATCGGGTTGCGTGATGTCGATGTGAGCGAACGCAGCACAGTGCGTGATTCCGGTATCACAGCGTTCACGATGCGCGACATCGACGAGCGCGGCTTGCGACACGTGATGGAAGAGGCTCTCGAAATCGCCACACGGGGCACGGCCGGCTTCCATCTTTCTTTCGATATGGACGTGCTTGATCCCGACGAAGCTCCTGGTGTCGGCACCCCGGTACGCGGCGGCATCACGTATCGCGAAGCTCACCTGGCAATGGAGACGATCTGCGATTGCCAGCGCATGGTTTCCATGGAAGTGGTCGAAGTCAATCCGGTGCTGGACGTGGCGAACAGGACGGCTATGCTGGCTGTCGAGTTAATCACCTCGGCTATGGGCAAAAAGATCCTGTAATTGGGCGACAATAGAACTTACCGAGCAATTACATGAATGAACAGCAGAGAATGGCCCGACCGCTTCTCGAAAGCGATCCCGAAATCTTTGATGCAATTGAGCGCGAAGCAGAGCGGCAGGATACCGGGCTCGAATTGATCGCGAGCGAAAACTTCACTTCGGAAGCGGTGCTTGAGGCGACGGGCAGCGTATTCACGAACAAATATGCGGAAGGCTATCCAGGGAAGCGGTATTACGGTGGCTGCGAGGTCACCGACGTCGTGGAGAACCTGGCGCGGGAGCGTGCCAAGGCGCTCTTCCGTGCTGAGTTTGCGAACGTTCAGCCGCACTCGGGTTCGCAGGCAAATGAAGCCGCCTATGCTTCGGTACTGCAGCCGGGCGACACGATCCTCGGCATGAACTTAGCTCACGGCGGTCACTTGACTCACGGGCATCCGCTGAATTTCTCGGGCAAGCTTTACAAAGTTGTGGCCTATGGAGTGCGCCAGGACGACGGGCGCATCGATTACGAAGAAGTGGCGCGACTGGCCCTGGAGCATCGCCCGAAGATGATCATCGCGGGCGCGAGCGCTTATTCGCGCATTATTGATTTCGCCCGTTTTCGTCAGATTGCCGATACCGTGGGTGCGGTGTTCCTGGTAGACATGGCTCACTACTCCGGTTTAATCGCGGCAGGGGTCTATCCGAACCCGTGCGAGCATGCCGACATCGTGACCTCGACTACGCATAAGACGCTAAGAGGTCCACGTTCGGGCATCATCCTCGCGAAAGAGAAGTTTGGTCCCGCGATCGATAAAGCTGTCTTTCCGGGCGCTCAGGGTGGACCGCTGGTACACGTAATGGCTGCGAAGGCGGTCTGCTTTCGCGAGGCGGCCACTCCTGAATTTCGAACGTATCAGGAACAGGTTTTGAAGAATGCGCGCACGCTCGCCGAGTCGCTGGAACGCGAAGGCTTTCGCGTGGTCAGCGGCGGCACCGATTCGCACATGTTTCTAATTGACGTCTTCGCCCAAGGCGTAAAGGGCAAAGAGGCTGAAAAAGCGCTCGATCAGGCGCACATCACAGTCAATAAGAATGCCATTCCATTCGACATCAATCCGCCTTTGAATCCGAGCGGCATTCGACTTGGAACGCCTGCGGTGACGACGCGCGGCTTCGGGGAGCCGGAGATGCGCGAAGTCGGACAGCTGGTTTCACAGGTGCTGCACGACGTGAAGTCGAATGAGACGATTTCGCAGGCGCGGCGCGGAGTGGAAGCCCTCACACAGCGCTTTCCGCTCTATGCCTGGCGTCGGCACGCCAGCGTAGTTGCCGGTTGAGTCAGGCGCGCGAAGGCAAGCGCGCGACGTCGAGCCAGAAATTCTCGACCGAGCGAATCTTACTCACAAAACTATCCATCTCAAGGGGCTTGGTCAGGTAGCAGTTGGCATGCAAACGATACGCGCGTCGAATATCCTGATCGGCATCTGAGGTCGTGAGAATGATGACCGGTATCTCTCGGAAAGCCGGGTCTTGCTTGATGTCAGCAAGTAACTCCCTCCCGTCTTTCTTCGGTAAGTTCAAATCAAGCAGAATAAGATCGGGAGTTGGCGCGTCTTTGTACTTACCCTGCTTACGAAGAAACTGCAGAGCTTCTTCGCCGTCCTCCGCTACCGATAAATTAGGGAAGTAACTACCTTCTTTGAAGGCCTCTTGCGTGAGTAACACGTCACCAGGGTTATCTTCGACAAGAAGTATGTTAACAGGCATAAGAAATCAGCGATGACGCACCCGCAGCGACTCCCAGCTAGCGTCTGCGTACCAGCCTCCATCCACAGAAAGGGCATGACCGTTGACAAATCCGCTTTGCTCGGGGTCAGCCAGAAATGCAATAGCCGAAGCTATGTCATCGGGGCAAGCGAAGCGGCCCATCGGTACGCGGCCTTCTATATCGGCATCGTTATAAAGACCAGCCGATTGCGGACCAACATCCATTGGTGTTTTCACCCATCCTGGGCATACGGCATTAGCGCGAACGCCGCGCCCGCCCCACTCGGCCGCGAGGGTGCGCGTCAATCCGATCAGCCCGTGTTTACTGGCGTTGTAGGCAGCGCGATCAGCTACCCCCAACAGTCCTGCGATCGAAGCCACGTTAACGACACTCCCTGAATGGCGATCGAGCATCATAGGTCCTACGGCGCGGCACAAAAGAAACGGGCCGAGAAGGTTCACGTCCATCACGCGACGCCATGCAGCGGACGTAGTCTCCTCGGCAGCACAGATGTGAGAGATCCCCGCGTTGTTTACCAAGACGTCCACTTGCCCAAACTCGTTACGGGCGACCTGCGCGATACGTTCAGCCGTGCTTTCTTCTGAAACATCGCCGACAACCTCGATACTGTTTGAGTTATTCTGAGCGATTTCTGCACATATTTCTTTGCAGGAAGCGATATCAGAGAGCACCAGAGAGTAGCCTCGCTGACTCAAGAGCACGGCGGTGCGTCGGCCGATACCCTGGGCAGCTCCCGTTACGATCGCAACTTTCACCGGCAGGCGAGATGAATCCTCAAAATCGGCGTATGGCATTTCTCTTGAGTACCACGTGCACGGCGAATTCGGGATTGTTCTTTTCGATAGACTAAGCCTCGATGAGACAGTTCTTCAATGTAGCGAGCATTGTGATTGCGGTGCTGCTTGGCTCCGGCTTTCGGCAGAGCGGAAACGCACTCGAGGGTGCTTGGGATCTTACGATTCAAGCGGGCGGTGCAACCTATCCTTCGTGGATCGAAATATCGGGAGGCGCAAATCCAGCGGTCCGGGTGGTAAGTCGAACGGGAAGCGTTCATCCGGCAAGCGAGGTCAAAGTGGAGGGCAACCATCTTACTTTCAGCGAAGGCGGCAAGACCAAATGGGATGTAACGGCGAGTCAGGAGCACCTTACTGGGACGCAGATGACTGCAGACACAAGCGGGCAAGTAAATGGAATACCCGCGCCTGCCCTCAACCGAGCTGAGCCGAAAGCCTGGTCAGAGCCCGAAGCGCTATTTAACGGCAAAGATCTCACTGGTTGGACACCGAGCAATCCGGCTAAGAACCACTGGACGGTAGAAGGGGGAGCGCTGGTAAACGCAGCGCCTGGCGCTAATCTTCAAACCGATCGTAAGTTCAAAGACTTTAAGCTGCACATCGAATATAACTGCCCGCGCGAGGGAAACAGCGGTGTCTACCTTCGCGGTCGCTATGAAACGCAAGTGGAGTACGAGGAAGCCGATCGCAACAACAAACTGCACGGCATGGGATCGATCTATGGCTTTCTCGCACCGGTCGCCGATGTCGTGCCCCGCCCCGGAGAGTGGGAATCATACGACATTACATTGGTGGGCCGAACTGTCACGGTTATACGAGACGGAGTGAAGACAATCGATGCGCAGCGCATACCGGGGATTACAGGCGGCGCACTCGACAGTCACGAGGGAGAGCCAGGGCCCTTTTACCTGCAAGGCGACCATACCGGAGGCATGAAGTATCGCAACATTACGGTTTCGGTGCCCCGCACCTAGTCCCGAGCATTGTAAGTGGGCTGGCGATTAACATTATCCAATCCTTTTTAATTACTTTTCACTTCTTGCTGCCATGATACGCAGCTTGCCCGCTTGTAAGTCGTTGAGAAAAGACAGACGGCTTCTTGGAAGCTAACGCGCTTATAAGTTGGCATCCCTCAACGGAAACGTTAGAGAGACGGAGGCCCGAAAAGCTCTCCGAACCCAACCTAAGGAGACTCAAATGACACGCTTAATCGCAAAAACTATACTTACTGCCGGGCTCTCCGCTCTACTCGGGAGCCTCTCTCTTACCGCTCAGACTCACAAATTGGCGGCTGATATTCCGTTTGCTTTCCAAGCGGGAGGCAAAGTGATGCCGGCCGGTACCTACGAATTCCGGCAAAACAGCTCGACAAGCGGCATGTTTCAGGTGGCAAATCGCGAGGCGAAGATTTCGGAGTTTGTGAACGCATCGGTTCCGAAGCACTACATGCCGAAAGACTCCAAATTGACGTTTTCGCGTTACGGCAATGAATACGTTTTGACCGAAATTTCTGTTGCAGGAACGGCCAGCACGAATGGTTTGATGCCTTCTGCGATCGAGAAAAATACCTCTCGAAAACTGGGATTTGCGTCCATGATTTCAGTGCCGCTTCATGCTCAGTAAGAAGTGAATTTGTCGCATAACTCGGGCCGGTAATCTGCAGCAGATTTGCCGGCCCGGATTTTTATTTTGAGATAATTGGCGGCGAATATGCTCACCTAAAACAGGAAGCAGATTATGTCGACAATAACCGTCCTGGCGTTGGAGGCGGAAAGGCCGCAGAGAATCGCAGCCCCGGATCTTAATTTCCCGGCCACTTCTAATAACAACTTTCTTCGCAATGCATTTCTGATTTTGCTGGCGTTCAACGTGTTCGTTGTCAGCGGAGCAATTTCATTCGTGTTGCTTTACTTGTATTACTAAGGCGCGAGCATCTCTGTGAGAACTCTGCCGGAAGAGCCGCTGGGACTTTGCAAATCCAACAATTCGGCAAGAGTGGGCGCGATGTCGTTCGGGCGAATGACGCCAGGGTAACGACCGGCTTTAATGCCGGGGCCCATTAGAATCACGGGTACATGCGTGTCGTAAGCATAAGGCGTGAAATGGCTAGTACCATGAGTGCCCGGCAAATAGCCTGGTTCAAAGACTAGCTGTAGATCGCCACTGCGCCGGGGGAAATAGCCGTTCATCTCCGCCTGTGCGATAAAGTCTCCGCTTACGCCATTGTCCAGTTGGGTACGCGAATACACCCGGCTGACATGCAACTGCGGTTCGGCCAGCAGAGCTTGGCTCGCGGCCCGGTAGATTTCGTCTTCGGTCACCGTATGACCGTCGCTTGCTTTGACACTCGACAGAACCTTGCGATTGAAGTAAAGCGATGTATCGCCCGCATCCGCAACCAACCAGTCTTGCTTGCCGAACTTCTTGTTCAAAGCACTCTGTACCGCGTCCTCAAGATCAGCGGCTAGATATCCTCCCGGAATCTTCGCCGCCTCGTTTTGCTCGGGGGTGGCAGCTACGCCGTGATCCGCCGAAAGAACCACGATTGTGTTCTGGAGGCCAACCGTTTGGTCGAGTAAGTTGAATAGCTTGCCGAGTAGCTCGTCGGTTCGTCTGCTCATATCTCGAACCTCGGGCGCATACGGCCCGGTTGCGTGCCCGACATAGTCATTGGATGAAAATGAAACGGTGAGTAAGTCGGTCACGCCACGCTGGCCTAACTTCTCCCCGGTGAGTGCCTCTTCCGCGAATCGCTCGACGAGTTCGTTGCCCCACGGGCTGCCTGGCAACTTGTCGTAAGTTGCCTCGCTGTTTTTGGCCGAGTGAAAGTCCCAGTGAGGAAAACCATCCCACGCACGGTCGAGATACTGTGCCGGAAGCTTCTTCGCGTTGAACGAATCGACCCAGGCTGGCAGATGTTCCATATAGAACGAGCTTGTGATGAAGTTCCCGCTCACACCGTCGAACCAATAAGCTCCGTTGGCAGCATGGCCGGATGGGAGAATGGCGGCTCGTGCCTTTAACGAGATTCCGATGACTTTGGAATTGGCCTGGGCAACGCGAAGCTCGTCGCCGAAAGTTGTGACAAGGAGCCGTTTAGGGGAAGCCGGGTCGGAATCTGTGCACTTCTTTCCGTGAGCAGGCTGGGGTGCGCCGACCGTTTTCACATCCCAATCGCAGACGCTGGTGACGATCTGCTCGGAATCGCGATCGTACCACGCATTGTCGATGATGCCACTCACGGCCGGCATGGCGCCTGACAAGAAAATGGTGTGGCCGACCGCCGTTTTGGTCGGAACCTGCGCGTAGTAAGCGCTGGTGAAATTTGCACCGTGCGTGAGCAGCCGATCAAGACCGCCATGATAGTCCGCACGAAAACGCGTCAGGTAGTCATAGCGAAACTGATCGACAACGATACCGACGACCAGTTTGGGTTTATCCGCAGCCTGTGCAGCTGCGGAAAGGACGACCAAAGATGTTAATAAATTTGTAAAAATTCGCTGGCGGAGCAATGGCACGCGCCCAGATTAACAGAGCCTCTGCTACTAAACCGGGGCATATTCTTCAACGTGCGGGCTCTTGCCGCCCAGCCAATCGAGATTCTGTGCAGTGCTGTCGAAAGCTACACTCGTCTTGAACAGCTCCCACTCACCCCGTGCAGCTGCCTGCTTCGTTTTAGCGAGGATCGCATTCACTTCCGCCTCGGTCACTCGTTCGTAGGTAGTCGCGGCTTCGATCGCCTGGTCAAGAATGGCGGGTGTATCGATACCTGTAATAACAACCGAGGTCGGCATCTTGAGCGCGTAGTACAGGCACTCAAGAGGCGTCACCGTTTTGCTCTTTAAGATGACGGAATCGCCCATGCTCTTCATGCCGAGCACGCCGACGTTGCGTTTCACCAGTTCAGGAACGACGAGCTGCCCAAAGCTGCGGAAATGCGCGTCCATCACGTTAATGGGCATCTGCACGGCATCGAATTGAAAGCCTTGCCGATCGGCAACCTCGAGCATGTAAAGGTGTATGCGCGGATCTTTGTGCCCGGTGAAGCCGATATAGCGAGTTTTGCCGGCCTTCTTGGCATCGAGGAATGCTTCGACCGCTCCATCCTCCTCGAAAATACGGTCTGGATCTTCGAAACGAATCACCTCATGGAACTGAAGCAGGTCCACGTGGTCGGTTTGGAGACGGCGAAGTGACTGATCGATTTGCTTGGCCGCGGATTGTTTAGTCCGTCCATCAATCTTCGTCATGAGGAAGGCGCGCTCCCGGTAACGGTCCTCTCCCAGCGCCTTACCCATGCGGCGCTCGCTCAAACCGCTGTTGTAATCCCACGAATTATCGAGGAAGTTGATACCGCGTTCAAGGCCGCTATGGATCAGCTTGATCGCGTCTTTCTCGTCGAGCGCGGGCTTGCCCAGATGAAAGCCGCCCATACCGATCACCGAAACTTTTTCGCCCGTGTGGCCTAGTATTTTGTGCGGGACTGGGGATTTAGATGCCATGCCAAATAGATGTCTTGAGCACGGAAACCCAAACAAATTTAAAACTGCCGGATTGTCTTTGGCGGCCAGGCAAAGACGTCGAGCAAGCGAGAGAAATGTAGCAACGGCGCGCTTGCAGGCAAGCGGATTGATTGCGCCGCGGCAACCGACAGGTCCTCGAATTGTGCTTCCGCCGGCTCAAGCATCCATTGCTGGTGATGGATGTCGGCGCGGATCAAGCGCTTTCCGGAATGAGTGAACAGCGCGTAGCGCTCGGTGAGAAAATGCTCGATGGTGCCGGGTCTCGAGCCCTCGAAATGTTGCTGGTGTGGAAGGCAGCGATAGCGCACGCGAACGTTCGCAGCTCCTTTCGAAAACAGGCGTTGGCTCGAGTAAGTGAGCCAGCCGTCTGGCTGCTCCTGTACCTTCATCTTGGCGAGAAAATAGGGCAAGTGATACCAACTGCGTGCTGCGAGCACCGCGAGCGGATTGCTGGCATCGAGCGAAAGAAAATACACGCCTGTCTGACCGCTCGTCTCATCGCGCACATAGGTGCGAACGTTAGCTTCTGCAAAAAGATGGTTGCCGGGTAGACGCGGCAAGCCTCGCAGCTTTACGCGTTCCATACGAAAGGGCACGATGCCGACCCACGCAGTACCCTTAAACGTGTCGACCGCAAAGCCTTTCGGAAGAAGCCGAGCTATGTCGGCCGCAGGAACAGGCCAGTGAGCAAATAACAGATCGGTCCAGCGCATCGTGAGCGCCCACTTTCCGCTGGGTAGCGGCCAAGGACGGTGTTCAACCGAAGCAAGGAGTTGGCGGTTACTCACTTTTGCGAAGCTCGATTCGTGTAATGCTGGCATGCCGGAACGTGTAATGAAATATCCGGCGATTTTCCACTCGAAGCGTTGTATGAACCGGAGTGATGGCTTCTGGCTGCGACTCGTCGTTCACATCATAGATACTTTCAGAGCTGAGCGATTCTAGTTGCGCATCTTCCTTCGATTTGAAGTCGACGAGCGCCAGGCTCGCCGGAACGTCTTGCTCCAAATGGCGATTGACGCAGAAGATCGTCAACTTATCACCGGGTTGATTCAGAGCCGCAACAATATCCAAGTACGGCACATCCGAAATATCCGGCAGCCTGATCAGGCCATGCTGAACCTGATAGCGCCCGGCGTCTGCAGAGACTTTGACGGGAGTCTGAATGTCGGATCCCGCATAGAGTTGAAAAGCGTAGTAGGCGGGCGTTCCAAACACGCGGCTCCGCTTCTTCCAAATTCCGGCGAACTCGATGATCCCGGTCATGTCAGAAACGGGAACAATGTTAGCGTTCTGAAGAAGCATGTTGAGGAAGCCGCCGGTAATGATCGCGCCGGCCATGTTGTCCCACCGCGGGGCATTGGGCGTCTGACGACCGTCACAGCAGACCCAGAGCCACTCCGTAAAAGCAAGACGTACCTTATCTCGATGGCCGGGTTGCGCCTCAATTTGGTTCTGCATCTTAAGCAGGCGCCGGCCTAGTTCGACCGGAAGGGCAAAGCCATCGAGCGCGACCGTGTCAGGAGTCGCATGAGTGCCCTCCAGGCGATCGGTTGCCACCACGAAATGGGTTGAAAGGAAATCGAATGCTCCGGGCGGGCTCGTGAGCTGTGCTGCATTCCATTTCTGATAGTGATCGGGATCCTGGCCGGTGGCAATCAGGCGCGCCCGTGGATCCGCCGAACGCACAGCTTGACTGAAGTTGCGAGTTCGTTCCGGCAATTCAGCAAGGGTGGGGGACGCGAGATTCCAATTGCCCCAAAGCTCGTTGCCGAGTTCCCACAGTAGGCCGCCGTGGGTCGGCCAGCGATCGTCGACATAACGCACCCAATCGGACGCCTCTTGCGCAGTGCCACTTCCAAGATTTAAAGCGATTTGCGGCTCCGCGCCGATCAGCCGGCAGTAGCGTAAGAACTCGTCCGTTCCGAACTGATTGTATTCGGGAATCCCCCAAGCGACGTTGAGCATGCTGACCCGCTTATCAGGGGGCCCTACGCCATTGCGCCAATGGTAGGCGGACGTGTAGTTCCCCCCGAATCGCACAAGCGGCGTGTGCATCTCGCGGGACATTCGGACCATGTCCGGATCGAGACCGTCCACCGCATCGGCCGGCATGAGCGAGAGCTGATCGACCAGAACGCGCTCACTGCCTGCGACCTGCAAGACGAAATCGACGGGCTCGAGCGGCTCCAATGTGTTTGCGGGCACGCTCAGCGATGCAGTGTATTTGTGCCATTCACCGCCGCTTGCTACAAGCGATGCGTGCCCGAGGGTTTCATGCTCGCCTTCGCGCCGCCGAAGAGAGACGACGAGCGTGCCCGGACCGCTCTCGTGTTTAGCATAGAGGCTGACGTTATATCGAAGGACGCGGTGAACCGGGAGATAGACCTTCTGCTTAATACCAGTGTCGCTTCCGGGCACGCCAAAAATGGCGAGTGAGCGCGCGGAATTTGCGGCATCGCCCCAGCGCGGCTCGTAGCGATTGCCTTGGCCCGGGTCAAGCGGCTCCCAGGGTAATGGCAAGCCGAGATTCGAAGCTCGCCTGAGCGCCGGTTCCTGCGTTATCATCCGTTCGATTGCCGAGGCACTCCAGAGGTTCTCTTCGAGACTCGGGTTCTGCAGAATTTCCGCCCACAGGCCGTTGTAAGTTGAGTTGCCGATCGGTTCGAGGAAGGTTCCAAAGACCGTACGGGGGATGGTGAAAGGCGCTCGCGCACTCGCATCGATCTCGATGTTTATCGGAGCCAGCGAAGCGGTTTGCGCGGGCAGGCTGCTGCACGGCGGACCACTTGCGATCGACAAAACAAGCAGAGAGGTCAGACGACCGTATGTTCGATTGCCCCGCGCCTTCGTCATGGAACCGAGTCCACTACTATCACAAACGGCTGGAGGAACGGGCCTGCTTATTCACTGATTTCGCGGGCGTAGATCATGTGCGAGATTTTTGGAGGCTCCTCTCCCACCTGGAAGCTCCACACCTTATCGCGAGCGGCGAGATCGGATGCCGTGAAGCGCTCGCGTTGGCGCAGGTATTCGATCCACGACTCGATGAGAAACGTTTCGTTCAGATGGCCTGGGTCGGCCAGATCCTGAAACACTCCCCAGCGGAACGCGCCATCTCGCATCCGTATATCGCGCAAAGCGTGAATGGCGTGGGTGAACCGTTGGTAGTCTTCGGGCCGGATGCGGTAATCGACCGAAACGCGTACCGGACCATCATCGGGGTGTGCTTCGATCGCGGTTTTAGGCGGCGGCCGTTTCAATTGATACGGGCTCAGATCGGGAACTTGGCCGCGCAAGACGTGAAAACGAATCGCGATTGGCAAGGTGACCAAAAGTCCGCCGGCGGCGCAGGCCAAAGAAGCAGGGGTGGAGAAGTGCTCGGCTAGGTAGCCCCAAATCACGCCGCCCAAGGCCATGCCTCCCTGCAGGATCATCTGGTACGAACCCAGTGCACGGGCACGAACCCAAGACGGCACGGAGAGCTGAACGGAGACATTGAGGGTAGACATGGTGGTGGTCCAGGCAAAGCCGCCCGCGACCAACCACAAGATGATGATCGGCGGCGAGTGCACGAAGGCCAGCACGAGCAGGGTGACGATAAACGTGCCGCTCGACGTGGCGATCAGCACGTCTGCGGATGCTAAGCGGCGTAAGCGGGCGAGCGAAAACGCTCCGATTACCGCGCCCAAACCCATGCTGCCGTTCAGAATGCCGTATCCCATCGCGCCCTGATGCAGATCGCGCCGGGCAACCACCGCGAGCAGAGACCAGGCCGCGCTCACGAACACGGTAAACAAAAAAGCCCGGAACAGCGCAGTCTGCAAAGCCGGTGCGTGACGCAAATAGCGAAGACCGGCGCGGATCGATCCGGAGACGCGTTCGGAGGGTAATGCGCTTTTGAAAACTGGAGTTCTCTTCCAGCGGTAAAGGACGACAATAACCCCGACAAATGAGAGCGCGTTCAGGAGAAAAACAAAGGCAGCGCCCAGGGCGGCTCGTCCGGCAAAAGCAGCCACCAGCAGGCCACCCAGAGCGGGCCCAACCGCGCGTGCCAAGTTGTAGCCGGCGCTATTGAGCGTCACGGCGTCAGGTAGCTGAGCAGGCGGTACAAGCTCAGGAACAATTGCTTGCCAAGCAGGATTCGTCATGGCCGCGCCGATGTTCATACCGAAGGTCAACATGAGCAGCAGCCACGGAGAGATTAAGCCGAAGAACGTGAATACGCTGAGAATCGTAACCAGCACGAGCATCCAGCTTTGCCACAGAATCAACAATCGCCGGCGATCATAAATGTCCGCGGTTGCCCCAGCGAGTAGCCCAAGCAAAAGAACCGGCAAACTGGCGGCGGTCTGCATGAGCGAGATCAGCAAAGCCGAAGACGTGAGCGTGGTCATTAACCACGTGCCCGCCGTATCCTGCATCCACCCGCCAATGTTCGAAACGACTGACGCGATCCAGCGATCTCGGAATAGTCCTTGGCGAAGCGGTTCCAGGCCGGTTGTTTTCTCGGGAACCGGAATGGGTGTGGTCATAGCAGGCGCTGTCTCCACCATGGTAGGTGGAAGGCCCGCGTAAGACCGCGTCTTTAGGGTTAGACTGAACGGATCAATAGCTCGGGTTGAAAATGAGCGGCTGAGTTGCGGCTTTCTTCTAGGAATTCTATGCCGGTAAAGTAGCCGCCATCGTAGTGTTTCGCATTATGCATGACGATCGCCGTCAGTTTCTCGTCACCGTAGGAGATGCTGATTCGGGTACCGGGCCGAATTGGATCATCGACGATGAAGCCCAGACCGTTCAGCGATATATCTTCTACGTTTCCGAGCTGTATGAGCCGGTTTGCATGATCGTCTTCCCAACTCACCAGGACAAGGTCGGCATCGAGTAGTCGGGGTTGCGCGCGGCGTTCGGTCATGCAAGTCTTATCGACCGCTCCGGCGCGAACTTTAGCTTTGTTTACGAATTTCGGAAGTAAGCGGCTCAAGCTTTCACTTTTCAGGCTCAGTGACTAAGGGCAACCGCGCGACCTCTCCCTGTTTCGCCATAATCAGGAGGTCATGACGGCGCATGCATAACTCTCACTACGACCGATACCGGCATCTCGGATACCGCCATCTGTGGATACGCGCCGGCAGATATCTCCTTCTTGCTGCTCTCTTGCATTTGTCCGCCCAAGCGCAGCTGGTCGTGAAGCTCGCGCCGCAAACCCTCGCCGAATTCGAGCGCTACGCTGCGAATGTTGAGGCGCAGTTGCAGGAGCGATGGAGCGGGCAGAAGCATTTCCTGCTTGTTGAAGACAATCCGCAGAGTACCCAACGATTGCTCGCCGGCGACGTATTCATCAAACAGATGAATGACGGACATCCCGTTTCGATCACCGATGGGCTGATCCACGACTGGACCGGGGCGGTATATATCCCGAACGCCCGAATCGAGCAGGTCATACAAGTACTCGAAGATTTCGATAAGCACAAGAAGATTTACCCTTCGGTCAGCCAATCAAGAACAATTGCGCGAAAAGGCGATGAGGTAACCGGCTACTGGCGACTTCAGCAGAAAGGCTTTGTGCCGGTGATCCTCGATGTCGAAGAAGAGGTTCGCTATTCAGCGGTTGCACCCGGCAAGTGGAAAGGCGTGGCGTGCGCGCGAAACATCACGGAAGTTGATACCGGCTTGTTCACGAGGGGCCGCAAGTTTCCGCTGGGTGAGGGGCACGGATATCTGTGGCGGCTATACGGTTATTGGAGTCTGGAAAGCTTCAAAGGCGGAGTGCTGGCCGAATGTCGCACGCTGTCGCTTTCGCGTGACATCCCGCAGGGTCTCGCTTGGGCGGTTGGTCCTTACGTACAGAAACAACCGGAGGAGTCACTGACGTCGACGCTCAAAGCAACTCGTGCGGCGCTAGAGCGGTAACTGCGGACTTCGTACCCCATGGGATAATTCGGGCAGGCGGCGACATTGGGCGACTGGACAGAGCCGGGACGGAGCCAAGTGCGACGGGCAATCGAGGCGTCGTTCCGGCGGAGAACCCTGGTGCTGGCGGTAGAGCATTCGGCGCTGGCGCTGGCTATCGTTCTCTCCGGTGCGATCCTTCTGCTACTTCTTGGGACGCAGATTTTGGATTGGCCCTGGCTGGTGTTGCTAGCCGTATCCGGCGCGGTCCTGACCGGGCTGCGTGTCCGGCAGAACCTACTGAGCCGGTACCGCGTGGCGCAACTGGTGGACCGGCGGCTTGTCTTCAGCGATGCCCTTTCGACTGCCTGGTTTTTGCTTGATCATCCACATCAGCCAAACCACAATTTCACGCGCGCGCAGATCGAATTAGCGGAGAAAACGGCGGAAAAGGTCGATCCGGCGATCGTCTTCCCATTTGAATGGAAGCGGCGGGTTTGGGGCTTGGCTGCTGCTCTAGCGGCCGTAGCATTTGGGCTGTTTGCGGTCCGCTACCTGGTTACGAACAGCTTGAGCCTCAAACAGGCATTGATCCCGTTGCCGGGGCTGATACCGGCCGAGGTTCTGGAGCGATCAGAGAACCCGTCCAAACGCGACCGCACTCCGAAACCCATCCGAGCTCGAATCGGCAATAGCCCCTTACCGGGCACCAACGGACCTAGGGAGGAGAAGAAGCCGGACGAAGCTCAAAAAGACGCGACCGAAACGGCTGGCAACTCGGCTTCGGATAACGCGGGCAAAATAGCTCAGCAAACTACCGGATCCCAGCGCAAACCGGATGGGTCCGGCAATTCAGCTAATCAGTCTAAGAGCGAACTGAGTAACGGCAGCGATAAAGAGGGCTCGCCGAACGGCAAAACGGAAAAGAGCGAAGCGAAAGCCGGCCATTCTCCGGACAAGGACTCTCGTACGGACGGAAATCAGCAACCGTCCTCCAGCCTCGCCAGCAAGATGAAGGATGCTTTTTCCGGGCTGATGGAGAAGATGCGTCCGCAAGAGTCGTCGGCGAAGGATAGCTCGCAAGAACGCTCGCAGCAGCAATCGAAAGCCGGCGATCAATCGAGCAGCAACAGTGCACGGAATGGTCAGGTGCAGCAGAACGCGAAGGACTCTCAGGAGAAGCAGGGCGAGGGCCGCGAACAGAGCGCCCAACCCCAATCGGAGGCGCAGGCGTCTGAAAAGTCCCCTGGTAAGCAAGGCCACGCCTCCGACGAAAGCGCCAATCGCAAGGGCTCGGACGCGCAGTCCGGCATTGGCCGTCAAGATGGTGAGAAGACACTCAGGGAAGCGGAACAACTGCGTGCCATGGGTAAACTCGATGAGATTATCGGCAAGCGCTCAGCCGGCCTGACCGGGGATATGACAATCGAAACGCGTTCGTCTCACCAGCAATTGCAAACGCAGTATTCCGGCCGGGTTGGGCATCATGCCGATCTGGGCGGCGAGATTGATCGCAACCAGGTTCCTATCGCGCTTCAGAAGTATGTTCGCGAATACATGCAGGAAGTGCACAAGCAGGCGGATAAGGAGCAGTAGCGTGCAACAATGTGTAACGTTTGGAAGTGACAGGAGGCGTCAGGCTCATGGAAGAGCAGCTGGTCGGCACGTTAAAACACGGCGAGTACAAAGCCGAGATCTTCAGCACAAGCATGCCGGGAGAGTTTAAAGTTGTTTACGTCGACCCAGGAGGCAAAACGATCGAAGAAGCTCCGCTAACCGGGATCAGCACCTATAAGATGCGTGAGACCGAGATCGGCGATCAGCTCCGGAAGCTTGCTCATGGCGCGCCTCCGCCGCCAAATCCCGATCGGGGCGATTCGGGCGAGTACTAGCTAATCGATCAGCGAGTAGCTGGGTACTGCGTTCCTTTGAGACCGCGCCAAAGAATGCGGTTGAACCTATCAGAGTCAATGCGATCCTCACCTGTGAAATCCATACCGCGAGTCTCGGCCGCCCAGTACGAGGCACGGTGAGCGAAGGCGACTGAGTCGGCTGACCCCATGGCGGCCCGGGCTGCCGCGGAGAGTGGCAGGCTTGTTTTCGCTAGCGCTGCCGACGGGCGCGCTTCAA
Organism: Terriglobia bacterium; assembly: GCA_963737005.1. GTDB lineage: Bacteria > Acidobacteriota > Terriglobia > Bryobacterales > Bryobacteraceae > Bog-105. The sequence continues at coordinate 512,007 of CAVTRD010000004.1, forward strand.
ACGTCCAGTCTTTCTGATCGAGGTCAAACACCTCGGTCATTGGGCGCGCGGTTGCCGTATTCAAATTTAAGTGCTCGAGGCCGAGCACGTCTTCGATCGTTCGCACCATGCTCACCGTCGTGTAGTAGGCCGAGATTACAGACCCGTGCTTGACATAAGGACCAACTACATACGCGGTTGTGCGATGCGCGTCTACGTGGTCGGGGCCGTCCTGTGAGTCATCTTCGATGCTGAAGATCAAGGTGTCGTCTTTGTACGGGCTGTGCGACACGCGATCGACCAGCCGAGCGGTTGCGTAATCGTTATCTGCCTGCTGCGTCTCCGGCGTGTTGACGCCCGCGATCGCCTCTTTAAAGTCGCCCATGTGATCTTCTTGCAGCTGAACGATCTCGAAGGCAGGCAAATTTTTGCCACGCACGTAGCCATCGAATTCGCGCTCCCATTCGGCTTCGCGATAAAAATCGGGATAGGCGGGATCGAAGCCGCGATAATAAGGATCGCCAAAGCGATAGAGCTCCGGATTCGAGGGCCGCGACACGACAACATGAGCGCGAAACGGATAGGGCTCGCGAGGCGCATTGAGATTTGTGTCGCTCATGCAGCCGTACTCGCGAAAGGTGAGGCCGGCGCGTAAAACCGCGTCCCAGATGTAACCCTTTCCACGCTGTGTGCCGGTTGCTCCGTCCGGCTCCGCGACATTTGTCGCGCCCGGCAGCAGATCGGGGTCATCCGGCGTTTTCGGATTAGCGGCGCGCCGTTCCTCGCTCGAAGCGAGGCCGACATTGAGGTCACGGTTCAATCCCTCGTACTCGTAATTTGTCCCGCGGTTGGCGTAGTTCAGGATGACGGCTTTGACACCGAAATCCGACTCGCGGCCCGAAGTGCTCCATGGCCAGCCATCGCCGCTCACTTCGCCTGAATTGTAGAAATTGTCCAGGTCGACGAAGTCGCGCGCAATGTGGTGAAAGTTCGGCGTGATCTTTCCCCCGAACATGGTCAGTTTTGGATCACCATTCCCTTTGCCGAGGTCTCCCAAGACCTGATCGTAGGTGCGATTTTCCTTGATGATATAGATGACGTGTTTGATCCGGCTATGCAGTGCTGCCATGACCTGTGCGTCATGTTCATCCCTGGCGTTTGTTAATGCGTTGTTCGCGACAACTTGCCGGGTAAGTTGGTCTATGATCGTGGTCTCGGGAACAGGCACGGTCAGAAAGCCGGCTTTCTCGAGCTGCAGGATGTAGGAATTGCGCGCGAGGATCACGTCGGGCCCTGGCTTGATTCCGCCTGTTTGCTTGATCGATTCCTTAGTTTCGGGATTAGGGCCCGGTGTGCTCTTACCGTTAACCACATAGAGTGTCCGGCCATCCGCACTGACCGAGACCGCGTTGGGGTACCAGCCGGTCGGCAGCAATCCTTGCACTGCCGCGTGTTGTGCACCTTCGCCCAGTTGTATGATCGCGACCGAGTTGGTGCCGCCATTCGTCACATACAGGGTCTTTTCATCTGGCGAGAGCGCGACATCATTGGGCGCGCTTCCGTGGTAGTTCGCGAAGGAGCCGATTGTTTGGGAGGGCCCTGTGGTCAGCACGGTCTCGCGGATTTGGTTGGTCCCCGTATCGATGACCGAAATCGAGTCGCTGTTGTCCGCGGCCACGAACAGGAGTGAACCATCTCGGTTCAACGTCATTTTGTTCGGGTTACCCGTGAGCTTGATGCGCGCTGTCACCGCCGGTTTAACGCCGATCGTGAACGCGACCACTTCCCTATCGCGCAGGGAGGAGACGTATGCCAAACCGTTGTTCTTCGCCACAATCCAGAACGGATACTCGCCACCCGCGACACCGGCCTGCCGCGGATTGTTTTTGCCGGGGCGCAGATCGAGTTCGCCCGTGACACGATGCGCGGCCAGGTCAACTATTGAGACCGAATCGTTATAGATATTGGCGACCAGGACGCGCTTGCCGTCCGGAGTAACCGCAAGACCGCCAGCCGCTAGCGGTTCCTTGCCAGGCGTGAGCCCCAGGCCGGATGAATGGCCGAGCGGAATCGCCGGGCCTGCTTCTGACCAGCTCGCGTTCGAGTCAAAACGAAATGTGTGGACATTGTCATCCATGCCGCCAGAAACGTAGAACTCTCGGCCGGAGGGCGAGAACGCAATGCCCGCAAATGTGTTGGGCACTTTGACAACCTGTATTTTGCGTGCGGCTCCGGCTGAGATGTCGTATACGAAAACGTATTCTTGCGAGGCATCGGGAATAACACCGTCCGCTCCATTGATGCGGTTAAAGCCGCTCGTCAGAATGAGCAGGGTTTTGCCGTCCGGGCTGGTGGCCGTGCTCATTGCTTGGCCTGCGACGTAATCCGGGAAATCCTTCAGGCCAGGATTGAGCAGTTCGAAATGTGAACCACGGGCGGCTAAAGGCGTGATCCGCTTCCCCGTCGGCAGCAAAGTGCTTGTGCTATTCCCTTGTGCAACAGCCGACCGACGAGTGCAACCGGCCGTGCACAAGGAGAAGAGACAAATGCACGAAATTACAGCCGCGCGGAGTTGCGGCAGCTTTGCCCGTTCGTTAGAACTCAATGCGTGCGCCAGCCGAAATCCGCGCCTTGTGCACTGGTGATCACGCAGGCGCTCGAATTGTTGATCTGCAGGTTCGGATCCGCAAGATTGGTGTGGTTCAGCACGTTAGTGAATGATCCCTCGATTTTGATACGAACACGCTCCGTGACGGCGAAGTATTTGGCGAGTCCGGCGTTAAGATTCACGGTGCCGGGACCGACGACCGTTGCTATGCCGGCAGTACCGAAGCGTCCGATCGGAGGCGCGTATTTCGGGCTGTAGCCGATGAGGCAGGCAGTGCCGGGTTGCCAACCCGGTGTATCGGGACAGGTGAAAGCGCCCAAATTGAACCAATTGTTGCGATTGCGATTGCCAGAGTTTGGATTGCCCACGATGTCCGGCGCCTGATCGCGGCCGATGACGCCCGACCCAGTCCCGGAGGGATCGCCGCCATCGAAATACGGTGTTTCGAATGGACCGCTTTGCCATAGGAAAATCGAGCTAAGCTGCCAACCGCCGATCGCTGCATCAACAAAGCGGTTCATGGAACTTCCGAATTTGCGGCCCCGTCCTACCGGCAATTCGTAGATCATCGATGTGATCCAGCGGTTGCGCCGCGTCGCATACACGTTGCGGTACTCCTGTTTCAAGTTGTAAAGGTCCATCGTGCGATGCCCTGAGTTTTCGTCCCCAAAGTGATCGGCGGCGTAGCCTTGATTATCGGCCAGATTCTTGGCCCACGTGTAGGAAGAATCCAGTGTCAACCCGACGCATTACAGAAAAGCTCGGATGGTTTCGCGATCCGTCGCGCTCAGAGTACGATGTCGCTATCTATGGAGCCGGGCCTGCTGGCTTGAGCGCCGCTGTTTACGGGGCCTCGGAAGGTCTCAAAACAGTCGTGATTGAACGATCGGCCGTCGGCGGGCAAGCGGGGACAAGTTCGAAGATAGAAAATTATCTCGGTTTCCCGGGTGGCATCAGCGGAGCGGATTTGGCGGAGCGGGCCCGTGAGCAAGCGTGCCGGTTCGGCGCAGAAATTCTGATATCGCGAGAAGGCGTCCGCGGTGAATTTATGCCGGGCAAAGGTATCGGCTATCTTGCGGACGGGACAAAGATCATTGCGCGCGCGACGATCTGCGCAACCGGAGTCGATTATCGGCGGCTGGACCTTTCGAACGAAGATCGACTGCTGGGAGCAGGGGTGTATTACGGCGCGGTGTCGAGCGAGGCATCGCTTTGCGGCGACGAGCATGTCCTGGTAGTCGGCGGCGGCAACTCGGCAGGACAGGCGGCGCTGCATTTCTCGCGATATGCGCGGCTTGTCAGTATCGTGATTCGTGGCGCTTACCTGAAAGAAACGCTCTCCGAGTATTTGATTGACCGGATCGAGCACGCGCCGAACATTGAGGTGCTCGCTCACACAGAAGTCGCGGCACTCGACGGCAACGAGATTTTAGAGGCGGTCACACTCAGAAATTGCAAGTCGGGTTCCGAGCGGATGGTCAAGACGCGCTGGCTGTTTGTCTGCATCGGTGGCGCTCCGCATTACCCAATGGGCCGCCGACGTCGGCATCGTTCGCGATGAAGGTGGATACCTGGTCACCGGGCCGGATCTGCTCGATGGCGGCAAACCGCCGGCCCCCTGGCCTCTCCAGCGGAACCCTTTCTATCTGGAAACAAGTATTCCCGGCATGTTCGCCGCAGGTGACGTCCGGCACGGCTCGATTAAGCGTTGCGCGTCCGCGGTGGGCGAAGGCGCCATGGCTATTGCTCTGGTCCATCAATACCTAGCTCACGGCTGAGCGGTACTCAAGATCCGCGTAGACTGAGAAGAACAACCCATGGCGACCTGCAAACATCTCGACCAGATTCACCTGCCAGCCCATCCCCGCACGGATGGTTGTGAAGAATGCCTCAAAACGGGTGACCGCTGGGTCCATCTGCGGACGTGCCTCGAGTGCGGGCATGTCGGCTGCTGTGATTCCTCAAAGAATACGCATGCCACGAAGCACTTCCGCGCCTCGCATCATCCTTTAATGCAGTCTGGGGAACCGGGCGAGCAGTGGATTTGGTGCTACGTGGATGAAGTAGTGATCAATCCGAGCTGAGCGCAGGCTCGAGCACGGCCGCGTAAAAACCATCGCCTTCATCCCGTCCCGGCAAGCGCCAGATCTCTTGTGTGCAGGCGAAGCGGGGCTGAGCGCGCAGGAACTCCTGCACGACATCTTCGTTCTCCTCACGCTCCAGCGAGCACGTCGCGTACACGAGTTTGCCGCGGCCGGCGAGCGCGCGAGCGGCTTGGCTCAGAATTGCCAGTTGTCTTTGGCCGAAGCGGCGCAGATCATGCTCCTGCAATCGCCACTTGATTTCCGGATTGCGCGCCAGCGTTCCGGTTCCCGAACAGGGAGCATCGATGAAAACACGATCGAAAGGAATCGCAAACGGCAGTGTTTCGGTCGCATCGAGTACCACGCGCGGACAAACGGCTGGAACTTCACCGAGGCGCTTCCAACTGATGTCGCAAGCAACGGCCAGCGCGGGCCCTGTTTCCAGTGCCTGCAGCGTTTTGTTGCCAGGCGCCGCGCAGAGATCCAGATATGACATGCCGCGCTGAAGACCTAGCAGGGGAATAATGCTTTGCGAGCTGATGTCATGGAGACGCACCCCGGCGGGCAACTCTGAATCCGCTCGATAGGCACCGGGAACGCTCGTCGGTTCCAGCGCGACCCCGTCCGGTAAAGGCGTGCCGATGGGAATGCGTATGAAAGCGGGCGGCTCGGTAAGTGCTGTTGACGCGATCGCGCGTGCCTGCTCAATGCCAAAGTGTTCTGACCACCGCGCCAGCATCCACGCCGGACAGCTCAGTACGGTCGCAAGATCGGGCCACTGTACCGGGTCCTTTTTGACTTTACGCAGCACTGCATTGGTTAGCCCGGCAGCCGCGCGTTTGAATGCCTTGACGTACTCGACCGATTCATGAACGGCCGCATGCGGCGGAATACGGGTCAAATAGCGGAGCTGAAAAATCGCTGACCGCAGGGCCAGCCGCACCGCTCGATCGAGTTCGGACGCGGTCCTTCCCGAGTAGTAATGGATAAGATAGTCGAGCTGTCCCTGATAGCGAAGCGAACCGAAAACGATCTGCCCGGCGAGCCCTGCATCACGCGCTGAAAGAGATTGGCTTCGTTCCCGCAAAACGTCAGAGGCATACGCGCCTTCTTCGACCGCCTCGAGCGTCGCAAAGGCAGCCCTTCTCGCAGGGGAAATAGCCCGCGTCGAACCCGCGGTCACTTGCATCAAAAACTTAGTCTAACCATTGCGTAGCAACAAATTAAGCCAAAATATCTGTTCCACCATTTGCTATCGCTATGTTAGTATTCTTATAGCCTCCGGGATGTGTAGTCCTAGCGAGGTACGCCTCGTAACTTCCCTCGGAGCAAAACACTTTTAATACATGAGCTTTACCGTTTTCCTCGGAAATCTCCCTGTCTGGGTGACGGCCGACGATATTAAATCTTGGCTCTCCTCAGAAAACCTTGTCGCTGACGCGGTCAAGGTCATCCGCAACCCTGAAACTCAGGAATCGAAGGGTTTCGCCTTCATCGAATCTCCTAATCAAGAAGAGATGAATTCGATCATCCGCCGCTTCGATCGCGCACCTCTCGAAGATCGATTACTCCGCGCCAATCCCGCTCAGCCGCCTAAGTCTGGCAAGAGCACCGGTCGGACTGCGGCTCCCCCCGATCGCAATAAAAGGCCAACCGCTGCCGCACCTCCCGCCGGTAACGGTGCGCTCCAACAAAGAAAACCCGCTACGAATGGACGCCGCGCCTCAGGTTCGCCTGCTCGCCAAAGTGCGTTCGCGGAGGAACTGGCCAAGGCTCTTTAGAGCTTTCGCGCAGTTCCCCTCCTTAACCTCCCTTTAATATTTCTCTCTCCTTCATCAAACAATCCTGTGATATATTACGTCCCATTATCTGAGGGATAATGTTGGACAAGCGGATTGCGCGGAATCGAAAGCAAGCGCAAGCCGTTTTGACCTCCCCTGTTCTGGCTATTAGCCCGGAAGTAAAAGAAGTGAAAAGACTAGGTTGGGAAGCGATTATCGTCCGAGGACTTTTTGTCGCCTTGATCGGGATATTGGCTGCCCTTACGCACCCATTTGGTTTATCTCTGCCGGCTGCCGCGGCGAGCGGAGTTCTGGTGGCCGTCGGCGCCTCCGTGGTAGAAATTCGTCTGCGTCGAGCGGACCTTAAAGCACTGATCGGCGGCTCCTGCGGCGTCCTAATCGGAACCGGCATCGGTTTATTGTTTGCATTCGTTCTCAATCAGGCCGTAAGCTTGCAAGGCCCCACGCTCCAATTTCTCCGCCTCTCTATTCCTCTGCTCGGGGCATTTATCGGTTTGTGCGTCGGCGTCGCGAAATCCGACTTTATTCGCTCGGATTTTCTAGGCATGTTGCCGGATCGCCCCGCTCTCCCGACGGGACGCAAGGTGCTCGATACCAGCGTGCTCATTGATGGTCGTATCGCAGATATCGCCGAGTCGGGCTTCCTCGATGGTCGTATTGTTGTGCCCCAATTCGTGCTGCACGAATTGCAGTTAGTCGCTGACTCGGCAGATTCCGCCAAACGGAATCGCGGGCGTCGCGGGCTTGATGTCGTCCAGCGTCTGCAAGCAATGTCTTCCCTGCAGATCGAAGTCACGGACCAGGATTACCCGGCGGTTCGGGAAGTCGACCTCAAGTTGATCGAGTTCGGAAAACAGCATTCCGCCAAGATCGTCACCAACGACTTCAATTTAAATAAGCTGGCGCAGGTGCAGGGCGTCAAGGTGCTCAACATCAATGAGCTGGCGAACTGCCTGAAACCGATCGTTCTGCCCGGCGAGACCATGCGGGTCTTTATCTCCAGAGAGGGCAAGGAGTACAACCAGGGCGTCGCTTACCTGGATGACGGGACGATGGTCGTGGTCGACAACGCCCGGCGACTTATCTCGAAGACGATCGATATAACCGTTACCAGCGTGCTGCAGACCACCGCCGGCAAGATGATCTTCGGACGGCACGATGAGCGGCATGCGGTAGTGGCCGAGCCTCGTATCGTCGCGGCGTCGGCGGGTTCAACCGCTAGTTAAGGCGAGCGGTGGACCTGCCCGCGTCACGGCAATGGGAACGTTCGGCTAAGAATAGCTGATTGTTTCTGCGACTATCGTTCTTGGCTACTTGGCAGATTCGAGACGGGTTCCCTCACCCTTCCGCAGATATTCTCCTGGTCGTAGCCGTCACTCTAAGCCATGTCGTCAGCGCGCGCGCTTTTGGCCTTGATGCGACTCCGGCTTTGACGACTGTCGAACAGGTGCATGGCCTTTCGCGCCAGCAAGCGATGGAGGGCCGCCCGGTGCATCTCCATCCTGTCGTCAGTTATTTCGATCCGGTCGCTCACAATCTTTTCTTTAACGATTCAACGGGTGGGATCTGGATGGAATGGACCCCCAAGCTTCCAGCAGTTCAGGTCGGCGACCAGGTCGATCTAACTGGCCGGACGACCTTTACCTTTGCGCCGGACGTAGCGGACGCCCACTGGAAAGTCATCGGTCGAGCCCCCGCCCCGAAGCCCTACCCCGTTTCATACGACCAGATGATGTCGACCGCTTACGACAGCCAATGGGTGCAGGTCGAGGGTGTCGTGAGACAGGCCGAGTACCTGCATCGCACTCCGACAGAAAAGCTTTTTTGGATGGAACTGGCCATGGCCGGCGACAACATCGACTTAGAGATTCCCTGGGACGGCTCGCCCGTGCCCTCCGGTTTAATCGATTCCCGCATCCGCGTGCAGGGTATCTGTGGGGCCGAGTTCAATCCAAAGCAGCAGATGGTCGGCGTTAATCTATACGTTCCGAGCCTCCATGAGATTACGATCCTCGAGAGTGCGGCGTCGCAGATTGTGACCGGTGCGCCCACTCCGATAGGCACCCTGCAACGGTTTGGAAATCCGGCGGCCGGAACTCACCGCATAAAGCTTGAAGGCACGGTGACGGCGGTGCTGCCTGCGCACGGGTTTTATATGACCGACAAATCGGGGAGCATCAATGTTCTGTCGCGTCAGGATATGCGCTTGAAACCGGGCGATCAGATCGAAGCATTGGGCTTTGTTGGAGTTTCGGAAGCGCACGTTCGATTGGAGGATGCTTACTTCCGCCAAGTGGGACACGTTCCACCGGTGACCGCGAAATTGCTCAGCCCGGAACAAGTGATGTCGGGCCGCTATGACTCTGAGTTCGTATCCATGCGAGGCCGGGTGGTAGGTCGCTCCGTGCTGCCGTCCTTACAGAAGCTCGATATCAGCACAGGCCAACTAACCTTCCCAGTGGTTGTGGCGAATCCTATTCCGCCAGACCGGATGCCGCGCGAAGGAACGCTCGTTCAGGTGAGTGGAATTTGTACGACGCAGATCGACGATTTGGGTGCGGTGTCCGGTTTTCAGATTAGCCTAGGCCAAGCGTCTGACTTGCGCGTGCTCGAGAACGCACCTTGGTGGACTGCGCGGCGGGCCGTCAGTTTTCTCGGCGTGCTCGGAGGTGCGGTGGCATTAGCGCTGGCCTGGGTTATGGTGCTTCGGCGAAAAGTCCGGCAGCAAACGCACGTGATCAGCCAGAAGCTGAATGAGCAGGAAGCGCTCAAGATTGCAGCGCAAAGCGCCAATGATGCAAAGAGTGAGTTCCTCGCGAACATGAGTCACGAGATTCGCACGCCGATGAACGCCATTGTCGGGTTTACCGATCTGCTGCTCGGCACAACGTCGATGAGGAGCAGCGAGATTACCTCAGACGGTGCAGTTCTCGTCGCACGCTTTAACACGGATCTTGAACGATGTTCTCGATTTCTCGAAGATCGAAGCGGGGCAGCTGATATTTGAGAAAGTACCGTTCTCGCTTTCGGCATGCGCCTCGCGCGTGCTCCAGCTGAGTGACGCCTGAAGCGCGTCGAAAGGGCATCAGGACTGAACTCTCGATCGACGCAAAAGTCTGTGACCAGTTGATGGGCGATCCCTACCGCCTTCACCAGGTGCTGCTCAATCTTCTCAACAATGCGCTGAAGTTTACCGATGATGGCTCGATCAAACTGGCGATCACCTGTGTGCGCGGTGAGAGCGATGCCGTCGAGCTGCAATTTTCGGTGATCGACACCGGCATCGGAATCGCGGCAGAGTCGCAGAAGCGCATCTTTGAATCGTTTTCGCAGGCCGATAATTCGACGACGCGCAAGTACGGCGGCACCGGACTCGGGCTGGCCATCTGTACACGTCTAGTAGCTTTGTTCGGAGGCCGGATTTGGTTAGAAAGCCAAGCCGGGAAAGGGAGCAGCTTTCATTTCACAGCGCGCTTTACTGTGGCGGCTACGCTCCAACCCCAACGAGCGAACGCGAGTCTGTCAGCGGTTGATTGAGGGCCGCTCTTCCAATTGTTCGGCCACGATCTGCGCGATGTCGAGCAGGCGAGGCGGATGTCGGGCGACGTCTCGCCAGCGCGTCCCGAAACATGCTGTTGCAGAACGGGCAGGCCGCGCCGACCACGTCGGCTCCGGTATCGGCGAGTTCTTTGGCCCGAGCATGACTGACTCGCTGGCCGGTCTCTTCGCCGAGGAACACCAGTCCGCCGCCTGCCCCGCAGCAGAAGGATCGCTCGCGATTTCGCGGCGGTTCGATGACGTCGGACGAAAGCGCAATGACTTCCCGCGGTTCGTCATAGATGCCCCGATAGCGTCCCAGATAGCAAGGATCGTGATAGACACGACGCGCTGCCCGTCCTGCTTGGCCGGTAGAGATGCGCTGTGACGCGCCATGAACTCGCTGTGGTGCTCGATAGGCGGGCGCAACCCCGTACTCGCCCCAGTCACTTTGCATCGTACGCACGCAATGTGGGCAGATGGAGACGATCTTTTTGACCTGGGCCTGCTCAAGGCCGCCAGATTAGCTTCGGCCAATTGCTGCAGCAGAAGATCATTGCCAAGCCGGCGAACCGGATCCCCCGTGCAGCGCTCTTTCTTTAGTACGCCGAACGAAGTTCCCAGGTGCTGCATCACTGCGGCAAAGGCGGTAACAATCTCGCGTCCTCGCGGATCGTAAGCGCCCATGCAGCCGAGCCACAGGCAGTACTCTTGCGAGCCGTCGAAAATCGGAAAGTTCTTGTTTCGCGACAAATTTGTCGCGCTCCGCCTGCGCGAAACCCATGGCGTTGCCGTTGCGCTCCAGGTTGAGAAAAAGCTTGGTGCCGTACTCGTCTTCCCATGTTCCCGTGTTCACGGCTCCCCGGCGCAAGCCGATGATCATGGGCAGATGCTGGATCCCGACCGGGCACTGGTATTCGCAAGCGCCGCAGGTGGTGCACTGAAAAATTGCGGTTTGCGAAACGGTGGCTTCAGAATCGGCTTTTCGTTCGCCGGGCCCAAAGTCGTTCAAGATAAGTTCGCAGCCCAAGCGCGATCAGCTTGGGGTTGAGTTCTTTGCCGGTGTTGTTCGCCGGGCAATGTTCGGTGCAGCGGCCGCATTCGACGCAGGAATAAGCCTGCAGAGCGGTAATCTGCGTGATGTCTTTCCCCGCAACCAGGCCGAAATCTTCGTCGCCCTGAGAGGAGGAATGTGGCTGAAGCCGTCACGCTCGAGAAAGATCGTGAGCGGACTCAGAATCAAGTGCAGATGTTTGGTGTGCGGAATCAGCGGCAGAAAAGCGAGCAGCGTGACAGTATGGATCCACCAGAGTGCCTGCCCGGTCGCGCTACGTCTCCGCCACCCACCAAGTCGGCAGATACGTGACCATCAAAATGAAAATAAAAAGTGCGATGAGGCCCGACTCGTACGAGACGGGGCCCAGCCATTTCGGCCGGAGAACAAAGCGCCGGAAAGCAAGGTACAGCGATCGAAACTGCGCAAAGCAGCGCGAAGGAGAAAGCAAACCAGAAATAGAAAGCCGCCGAATAACGAATGATGATCGAGGAAACGGCACGCCGAAGCCGGTCGCAAGATGATTCAGCGTGACCAGAGCAAAAGCGCAGAATCCCCAGAAGACAAAAGCGTGCGCTAAGCCGGGCAGCCGGGCGCTCGCGAATCACCTTTGCCTGGCACATCACTTCCCAGAAAAAGTTCCAGAGGCGCGGCCCGAGCGAACCCAAATGGAAATCCGGGTCAGGCCGCGAGTGCCAGATCCGATCGACCGTCTTCGCCGAAACGCACAGCAGAACAAGGAAACCGAGAGAAGGACCAGAAGCACGCGAGTAAAGCTTTGGCAATGATGGGCAGGTGCATACGGCAGCAGGGATTTCTGAGAGGCTCGCGCTACGCCGTATCTACTATCATGAAAATGCGTGAGATACGTCATTTCCGGAGCCGCAGGCTTCATTGGATCACATCTTATGCGAGCGGCTCATCGACGCTGGTCATGAAGTTGTCGCGCTGGACAATCTCATTACCGGGCACCGCGAAAATCTGGCTCACCTCGAGGGTCGCCGCGGGCTGACGTTTTTGCAGCACGATGTCTGCGAACCGGTGGCGATCGACGGCAAAGTCGATCGGGTTTTGCATCTGGCGTCGCTCGCGAGCCCGGTCGATTACCTGGCACACCCGATCGAAACGCTAGAAGCGGGTTCGACAGCCACCCGGCGCATGCTTGATCTGGCGCAGCGGCACGAAGCGCGCTTCCTGCTGACATCCACTTCGGAATGCTACGGCGATCCGCTCGAGCATCCGCAGGTGGAAACCTACTGGGGCAACGTAAATCCGGTAGGTTTGCGTTCCTGTTATGACGAGAGCAAGCGCTATGCGGAAGCGCTCACGATGGCATATCACCGGACATATCGGCACTGCGGACAAACATAGCCCGTATCTTCAACACATACGGGCCGCGCATGGCGTTAAACGACGGGCGCGTGGTACCGGCTTTTATCGATCAGGCGCTGCACGGTGCGGATCTGACGGTTTTTGGCGACGGTTCTCAGACGCGTAGCTTTTGTTATGTCTCGGACCTGGTCGAAGGACTGCTGCTGCTGAGCGAATCGGACGAGCGGTCTGCCGGTGAATCTGGGCAATCCAGCGGAAATCACCATCCTCGAATTCGCCAATACCAGATTCGCGAGCCGATTCGACTGCTCGGTCGGCATCCAATACAAGCCGCTGCCGGCGGATGATCCCAAGTTGCGCAGGCCTGATATCGGAAAAGCGCGCCGGGTGCTCGGTTGGGAGCCGAAAGTTGCCTTGGCCGAAGGTCTTACCATGACGATCGAGTACTTCAAAAAGAAGGCTCAGCGCGATGCGCTAAACGGCCCCCGGTGGTCGCGAAGTCCGGTGCCGCGACCCGACCAGGTTGGCGTCGTTTAGCTTTCCCTGCGGTACTGCCGATGCTTTTAGAAGTTCGAGGGTTGACTGCTAATGAACTTGCACGGTCAGTGACTGGGATTTGCTGTGTCCTTTGCCGTCCTCGGCCGTGATCGTGTAGGTGGTCGTGGTTTTCGGTGCAATCTCCACGCAGTCCCGATAGGATGGTTTCAAGCGTGGCGACCGGCGGGTCGAGCTTTACCGTCGTGGCATTCTCAACGCCATAGCAGAGCTGAGTATGATCGCCCTGCTTCAGCATGCCCGAATCTGCCGAGAACGTGCTGAACAGAGATTTCGCCTGAACCGAAAACGGCCTTGACCGTGCGCTCGCGCTGCTCCTGTGCCTTGGATGCGGCAGCCCGCTGCGCGTCCACCTCGCTTTGATGGCGCGAGTAAAAGGTCCAGGCCACGTAGAGAGCGGCGAGGATAACGCCGACGGTGGTGACGGGCAGAAGCTTTTCCAGGCGAAAGCCGCTCCGTTTTGGATGTTCTTCCGGCTGATCGGTCAAACTCATATCCCTAGAGTAGACCGAGAAGGTAAGGCGAACGGAGCCAAAACCCGGCTATACTGGCAAAGAAAAAGCGAATGCTGGATGTAGAGGAGCAACTCAAGCAGCTGCGACGCCGCGTGGCGATGATCGACCGGAAATATGCGAGAGGAACAAATACTTCCTCGGCCCGGCGAGAGGCGACCGCTCCCGCGACTCGTTCGTACATTGAGGAGTGGGCGGATGGCCAAGTAGTCACAACCACCTTCGGCCAGCACTTTGAAACAATCAAGCACTTTGCTTCCCACAGACAGCACGGCTCGGCGGACGTGGGTGCACTCGCGGAGCTATCCCCCGATTTGCTTGGGGCGCTGAGTGATAACGAGGTCGTAAGCTGCGAGCCCACGCGCTGGGCTTTTCTCGATACGGAAACGACTGGGCTCGCTGGTGGTTCCGGGACGTATGCCTTCCTGATCGGGGTCGGGCAAATTACGGCGCAGGGTTTTGCCGTCCGGCAATACTTCATGCGCGAGTACGCGGAGGAGCGCAGCGTATTGCTCGCGCTCGAAGATCATCTCGCAAACTTTGACGTACTAATCACATATAACGGCCGCAGTTACGATCAGCCGCTGCTTGAAACTCGATATCGGATGAATCGCCATCCTCCTCCTTTTGGTCGCCTTAGTCATCTGGATCTGCTTTACGGCGCCCGCCGGCTCTGGAAGCTGCGTCTCGAAACGTGCCGCCTCATGCAGCTCGAACAGGAGATTTTGGGATTCTTTCGGGAAGGAGACTTGCCGGGCGAGCTGATTCCATATGTTTACTTCGAGTACTTGCGGTCCGGCGAAGCGCAGCGCTTGTTGCCGATATTCCACCACAACGCCATGGACATTCTGACGTTGGCATGTCTAACGGCCATCGTACCGGCGGCATTTCGGAGTACCGATGAGGCCTCGCTTACCCGGGTTGGCGTGCGACGTGGTGCTGAACTGGCCGGTTTGGGACGCTGGTTGCAGCGGACGGGTGAGGGCGAACGTGCTCTTGTTCTGTTCCGACGGGCGCTTGATGCGGGATTGCCGGACTCGCTGGTGTTTCGCGTCTTGTGGGATGTTGCCCTGCTTGAAAAGAAGCTGAAGCGTCCCTGGGAGGCGCTGCAGATCTTCACCGAACTAGCCGCCTGCGGCAACGAGTATAGAATGGCGGCGCTCGAAGAACTGGCTAAATTTCACGAACACCAGGAGCGCAATTTCGCTTTGGCGCTCGACTTCACCGAGCAGGCGCTTCGTTTGGGGCACTCGGAACCGTTGCTTCGCCGGCAACGCCGTTTGGAAGGAAGGCTCGCCAAACCGCGTCCACGTTCGCTCCTCTGAATCGCGGCCTTTTTGGAGCGCGAGCCGCCACTTTCGGGCGCTACCATGAAGGCGTGAATCGTGCAGTGCTCGCAGCAGTTACGGCTTCGATTGTGGTACTCGGCGCTCTCCTTTTCATCGACTACAAAGGCTACCAGAGTCTGAAGCGGGTGGAGGGGCAGATGAGTTCCCTGACGCGTCAAGTGGATGATGCCACTCGACTAGCCCAGGAAGAATCGAGCGCGGCTGCGGCGGCGAGCCAGCGCGCGGATCGGGCGGCGGCGCAAGCCGAGATAGCTGCCGGGGCGCGACGGCAGGCAGAAGAGCAGAAGAAGGAGGCCGAGGTCGGACAGGCGCAAGCGCAAACCGCCGCCCAGCAGGCGGCGCGCGAGGCGCAACAGGCGGGTGAGGAACTTTCCCGTATCCGGCAGCAACGCGAGCAGGAGCTGAACCGCATGCAGGAGGCTCTTAACCGCGTGGTCGAAACGCGCCGCACGCCGCAGGGTATGACCATCATCCTGCCCGACTCAACCTTTCGCTTCGATTTCGACAGCGCCGAGCTCTCCCAGAAGAACCGTGAGTTGCTGAGTCGGATTGCGGGAATCCTGCTCGTTTCCAAGGGTTACGGATTGTCAGTTTTCGGATATACCGACGACGTAGGAACGGCGGATTACAACCAGCAGCTGTCATTGCGGCGCGCGACGGCCGTGCAGCAGTATTTGGTTACGTCGGGCCTCGACGCGGCGGTTGTCAATCGCAAAGGTTATGGCAAGTCGAGTCCGGTGATGGCCGGAACGAGTGCGGCAGCCAGGGCGCGAAACCGAAGGGTCGAGATTGCCCTGACCGATAGTGAAATCAAGTATGGCGGCGAGGCGCCGGCAGCCGCTCGTTGAAGATCATATCCACCCGCGACCCGCGAAAGCGCACTCCCTCCATTTCGAGCCGGAGCCGCTGCTCAAGCTTCGATTCGCTGCTTGTTTTCAAGTGTCCGCCCGCACCCAGAACGCGGTGCCAAGGCAGCGCGTCGCCGAACTTTCTGAGGATCTGCCCGACTTGCCGATGGCAGCGCGGATAGCCGGCGGCCTCGGCCACCTCGCCATAGGTAGCCACTTTCCCGCGGGGAATCGAACGGATCACGTGACAGATCTCGGCCTGCATCTGGTCCGCTTTGGACGCGCTATTGCTTGAGAATCTTCGCACGGTTCTACGACAATCAGACGTGGGTCGTCACGCCAAACAGGCCTCCTCCGCTACACTGGTAAGGACAATCGATAAGAATGTCCAATTTTAAGCCGAGTAGCCGGACTTCTTTTCCGGTTCGGACCAAAATCTTTACTCCTGACCCCGTCATAAAGGAACCGCTTTCAGCACCAGGAGAGAGGTTGGGTTCGTCATCGCTCGGGAATGCTACTACTACCTCCCCGGCCGTGAGCGGCGAAATAGTTCAGCCTGCCAGTTCCATGCAGCGTGTCGCACTGCACTGTACCATGCTGTTCCTCTTTTTCCGGATCAGCTTCCTGCATGAGTTCATCACGGGCAAGATCAGACTGGACTTACATATGCTGATGCTGCTCGGCATAATGAGTCTCCTGACTGCATTTCTAACGAGCCGATTGACTATTGGATTGGGTACTCGGACCGCTAGATTGTGGGTTGGCTACGCATTTTGTCTCTGTCTGGCGACTGCCGGCAGTAGCTGGCGCGGTGGTTCGATAGGTCTTCTCCTCGAGTACCTACGAACGAACTTCCCGCTTCTTCTACTCATACCGGCGGTAACATACACAACCAACGATCTAATCAAAATTTTAAAGACGATCGGTTGGGCCGGCATTGCGGTCATCGGCCTCGGATTTTCCAATAAGGTCATCGTTGAAGGGCGCATGATTTTGATGAACGCCGCGAGTATCGGCGACTCCAACGATTACGCTGCATACCTGATTTTCGTAGCTCCGCTGGTGGTATTTTTGCTTTTCGGGCCGGGCAGCAAACCTTTCCATAAGCTGCTCGGACTGATTGTCATTCCGGCAGGCATTTTTCAAGTTTTGAGCACGGGGTCGCGGGGCGCCTTAGTGGGTATCGCGGCGACGCTCGCTTTGGTCGTGGTCCTGAGCAAGCCGAGAGTGAAACTGGCCATGCTGATCGGCCTGCCGACGATTGCACTCTTGGCGCTCCCGCTCGTGCCGCACAAGGCGGTCGATCGGTTCGCCTCTCTTTTCAAAAGCGATGCTGAGGATAAGACAGATGCGACTGCTTCGAGCGAGGCGCGCCGCCGCTTGCTTCAGCAAAGTATTACCCTGACGTTTACCCATCCCCTTCTCGGCGTCGGGCCTGGCCAGTTTATGGACAGCGAAGGCGAACTCGCGAAGGCGTCGCATGAACGTGGCATGTGGCACGCCACGCACAATACCTATACGCAGGTCTCGAGTGAATGTGGTATCCCGGCATTCTTGTTTTATGTTGCTGCGATTAGCGTCACTTTGACGCGGCTCTGGAAATTGAGGAACACTATCGATCCGATGCTCGCTACCGCGGCGCAAGTGATGCTGACCTCGATGTTTTCGTTCGCAGTGTGCACGTTCTTCCTGAGTCATGCTTATGATTTCCCACTGCTCGTCAGTAGCGGTGTTTCTATCGCCATCTTCCTGTTGGCGGGCCAGTCGCGGGCACCCGTCGCCAAGCAGGACGAAGGAGAACGAGTGCTTCCTTCAGGTGTTCGTCCGCGGCCCTTGCGGCATCGTCCGGCAAGGCCAAGCAACGAACGACGGCCGCTCGCGGAACTGCCTACCCAGGTCGGTTAACGACTAGCTGTCGTCATTACTCGTTCAGGTGAGGGCGCGCCGGCTCGTAACAGGGAATAGCCAGGTAAGCAAGAATTTTCGAAGAGCGACGTCCGCGCGCTACGGTGTCGAGCACGAAACCGCAGGTCAGACTTAGTGCGGACAGAATAGCCAATCCGGTTGCAAGAAGTGCTGTTGGCAGACGCGGCACCAAATGGGTATGCAAGTAAACCATGACGACGGGGTAAGCCAGCACCACCGAAGCCGCCGCCAGTAGCGCGGCCATACTGGTGAAGAAGAATAGCGGCCGCTCTTCCCTGAGCAGGTCGAATATCATGCGCAGGATCTTTATCCCATCGCGATATGTATTGAGCTTACTAACCGATCCCTCTACCCGGCTTCGATAGTAAGTATTGACTTCCCGGATGGGCATCTGCAGAGTCAGCGCATGGACGGTGATCTCGGTCTCAATCTCGAAGTTGGATGCAAAGATCGGAAAGCCTTTCACGAAACGACGCGAAAAAGCGCGATAACCCGAAAGAATGTCGTTGAAGCGATTGCCGAACAGCAGCGCAACCGTGCCGGTGAGCATGGCGTTGCCCAGGCGATGCCCGGGCCGATACGCGAGCTCGTCGTCATCTTTGCGGCAACCGACAACCATGTCGATCCGCTCCTCGACTAACAGGTTGACCATGGCCGGTGCGGAGCTTGCGTCGTATGTGCCATCGCCATCGACCATTACGTAAGCATCCGCTTCGATATCGGCAAACATGCGCCGGACTACGTGACCTTTGCCCTGTTGCTGCTCATGACGGACAATCGCGCCGGCTGCGGCCGCCATCTCCGCGGTGCGATCGCGTGAATTGTTGTCATAAACGTAGATGCTCGCCTGTGGCAGTGCCTGGCGAAAGTCAGTGACAACTTGGCTAATAGCTTGTTCCTCGTTATAACAAGGAACCAGTACAGCGATGCGCAGCGGCGCCGCGTCTGCTTTCGGGTGTCTCACCCGTTGCTGCTCGAACGAGCGCGTCGTCTTCGACGCTTCAGTCTGCATGCCTAGCTTCGAATTTTGTGCAAATACCTGAAAGTTAGGAGTATAGCAGCGATTGCGCTATATATGGCCTGAACGAATCGGGCAGCGGTGGCGTCCGAAATCAAGCAAAATCGATAAAGGAGCCATTAATTGAACCCAATCGCCATTGATCACTCGAGCGCCGTCCCTGCTTTACGAAGAGGAGAATCGAGGAGATTCGTCTGGCTTGCAGTCGTTTTCTTCGTTATTGTTTATGCGGTCACCGCTCCGGAAAACAGCGGCGATACCAGTGTTTATGTCAATCACGTACTCGAGTATGCGCAAAATACCAATCCGAATCCGGCGCTGCTTTGGGAATTCGGCCATGTTTTCTGGCGTCCCCTGGGCTATGCCGGTTGGCAGTTAACCAAACCAATTACAGCGGGTTTGTTCCCGGGCAATCCCCTGCTGCAGGTGCAAGCGGTATTTTTTGCCTTTGACTTCCTGGGCTGGGTAGCTATGCCGTGGTTGATCATTGCGATTACCCGTAGGCTTGGGATGTCGAGCCTCGTGGCGCTCGCGATCAGCGGAGCTGTTTTGCTCAGTAATGGCGTTCTGGGCTACGTGCATTCGGGAACTTCTTACATCCCGGGTCTGGCGCTTTCGTTCGCCGGTACCTGGTACATGTTGAGAGCGCTGAGCGAGCCCCCGCATCGTATCCTTCACGCTGTCTTGGCTGGCGTGGCGCTCGCACTCGCTTGCGATCTGTGGTTCCTCTTCGTGCTGGGTTTGCCGGCCGCGTTGCTGCTTCAGTTTCTCCTTCCAGAGGAAGCGCTCAGGTCGGCAGAAGCGAGACTGCCCACTCCTGAACGGCTGCGCTTGTCTCTCATTACGCTCACCACAACAGCCGTCCTGGGGATCGGGAGTTACGCGCTCGCCCTTGCTATTTGCCATATTTCGTCCGTTGCGGAACTCCAAAGCTGGATCGTTAACAGCGGACACGGTATGCACGCAAACCGTCCGCTTCTCCGCTTTCCGACCGGCGTAACACGGAGTTTCTTCTTTCTCGGTGAAGGCGGGATGGCAATCAAGCAGTTCGTTTTTCATGATCCGAACGCCCCTGCTCGGTGGACGGCTCTTCTCAGCGCGGGATTGTGGAAGATCGCGCTTACTTTTCTGGCGCTCGGCGCTGTTCTGGTCTATCTGCCGCGGGTGCGCGGCGGACTGCGAGTGCTCGCTATCGTGCTTGCGGCGGTCATTCCCACGTTTGGGTTTGCCTTTATGTTCGATACAAGCTCGCCCGAGCGTTACCTTCCCAGTTACGCGGCCTTCACGGTAGGGGTGTGCTTTCTTCTCGAGCAGCGCCCCCTTCCCCGAGTGCCGCAATGTTTATTGGGCGTGTTTCTGGTTGCGCTTCTGCTCGCAAATCTCAAGACGTATGCCATTGATCTGCGGACAGCCGGAAACGTATCGGCCAGCCGTGCGCAGATCGTGCATGAGCATGCGGCGCATGGTGGAGTAGCGCTTATTATGTCTTTCAGCGATCCGCTTTCCACTTACTTTCATAAGCGGCCCTTCGATCCGGCGAACCAACAGAATGCGCTGCCTCTCTACCACGTCTTCGATTTCGCGACACTCGGCTCGACACCCTGGAACAGTGCGGCTTCCTGCCGCATTCTACGCGCGTGGAATCAGGGCGGGGAAGCCTGGCTATCCAAACGTTTTCTCGCCTCACAGCCGGGTGCGGATTGGGGTTGGGTCGAGAGCGATCACCCGACAGTACGCTGGCCGGACGTGACGAGCTTCTTCCGCAAGCTCGAGACCGACACGGCGCTCGGCGATCGGGACGGGTTCGTCCGAATCGCAAGAAACAATTCGAACCAGCAGGAGCTCGAAGGCGCTTGCGGCGATAGCCCTGCGCACTGACAGCTGCTTCGAAAGCGGCATTGACACTCGCTTTCGTTACCATATTGTCTTCCGATGCTGCGTTTTGAAACTGCCGGCGAGTCTCATGGGGAATGCCTGGTCGCTACTCTGACAGGGATCCCGGCCGGTGTGCCGGTGTCGCTCGAGTACGTCAACCGGCAGTTGTGGCGACGGCAGCAGGGTTATGGACGCGGCGGCCGCATGAAGATCGAGACCGATCAAGTGCACATCGTCTCGGGCGTTCGGCATGGAGAGACTATCGGATCCCCGATTGCCCTGTTGATTGACAATAAAGACTGGAAGAACTGGTCAGATATCCTGGCAGTGGAAGCCGGGCCCGACGACCGCGCCAGGGCGAAACCGGTGCACCGGCCACGTCCCGGGCACGCCGACCTTGCTGGGATTATCAAGTACAACTTTGACGACGCTCGCTATATCCTCGAACGAGCCAGCGCTCGTGAGACCACAGCGCGGGTGGCGGTCGGCGCCGTTGCTAAGGCGTTCTTGGGATCGTTCGGGATCGAGATACTGAGTCATGTGGTGGGCGTGGGGCCGGTCCGTCTGGAGCGCGCGGCAGCGTGGGACGAGGTGGTTGCGCTCAACGAACGCGATGAAGTGCTGCTCGGCTGCGTCGACGCGGAGACGGAAAAGCGCATGAAAGAAGCGGTTGATCACGCTTACCGCACCGGAGACACCATCGGGGGCATCTTTGAAGTAGTGGCGCATGGAGTGCCCCCCGGGCTCGGCTCGCACATTGCGTGGGATACCAGGCTGGATGGGCGGCTGGCGCAGGCGATCGTATCGATCCAGGCTGTCAAAGGCGTTGAGATTGGTTTCGCGGAAGAAGGCGCGATGTCCTACGGCTCTGCTGTGCAGGACGCCATCCGATACGATCGAACGCAGAGAGAGTTCAAACGAACCTCGAACCGCGCCGGCGGGCTCGAAGGCGGCATCACGAACGGGCAGGATGTGGTGTTGCGGGGCTTTCTGAAGCCGATCTCGACACTTCGAAGGCCGCTTGAATCGGTCGATCTACCCACTCGTGAAACCGCATTGGCGGCCTATGAGCGCAGCGATGTGGCAGTGGTTCCGGCCGCGGGTGTAATCGGTGAAGCGATGACAGCGATTACGCTTGCCTCTGCTTTCCTTGAGAAGTTCGGCGGAGATTCATTGGGCGAGACAAAGCGCAATTACGACGGGTATCTTGCCCAGGTAAAGAGTTTTTAGAAATTTACGTCAGTAAGGATGATTAGAACAATTTTGAAGTATGGCGAGGCCATACTCGAGCGAAAAGCGGAAACGGTTACTGAGTTTGGCACGCCTGAACTGAAGGATCTGATAGCGGATATGTGGGAAACGATGTATGCCGCCAAGGGTGTCGGCTTAGCTGCCCCTCAGATCGGCACAGCTCAACGCGTTTTGATTATTGATACCAGCGTCGGCGAGGACGAAACGAAGAAGATCGTCATCATCAACCCGGAGGTGACGTTTCGGGAAGGCAAGCAGACCGGTGAAGAAGGGTGCTTGAGCATCCCCGGGTTTCGGGAACCTGTCACGCGAGCCAATAAGGTGAAGGTTCGTGCGCAAAACGAGAAAGGGGAAGCTATTGAACTGGACGGCGAAGAACTGCTCGCCCGGGCTTTCGAACATGAGATCGATCACCTGAACGGCGTGCTTTTCATCAATCATTTGAGCCCGCTGAAGCGCGACATCATTCGCCGTAAGATCAAAAAGCTGCAAAAGGCCGGCGAGTGGGATTAGAGGCGCACCCAAGATTATGCGTGTAGTGTTTCTAGGAACGCCGGAATTTGCGGTGCCTTCTCTGGAGGCGCTCGCACGAGAACACGAAGTCGCGGCTGTCTTTACGCAACCCGACCGGCCCAAAGGCCGCGGCAATCAACTGAGTGAATCACCCGTTAAACAGCTTGCCGCCCAGCTTGGTATTCCGCTGCATCAGCCGGAGCGTATCCGCCGTGCGCCGAGTCTCGAGTTACTGCGATCGCTGTCACCCGAGCTGATGGTGGTGGTTGGCTACGGGCAGATTATTCCACAGGAGATCATCGACCTCCCTCCGCACGGCATCCTCAACGTCCATGCCTCCATGCTGCCGAAGTATCGGGGCGCCGCTCCCATTCAATGGGCGATCGCCAATGGTGAGACGAGAACAGGCGTTACCATCATGCAGATTGACGCGGGTTTGGACACCGGCGATATGCTGCTCGCTCAGTTGGTCGGGATCGAGCCGGATGAGACCGCGCCCGAGTTAAGCGCGCGCATGGCGCCCATTGGAGCTGAACTTTTGCTGGGGGCCATCCGGCAGATTGCAAACGGCGAGGTGTACCGGCTGAAGCAGAACGATGCGGAAGCAACGCTCGCTCCTATTCTCAAGAAAGAGGACGGCCTAATTGAGTGGTCGCGGCCGGCTCAGCAGATCTACAACCGTTTGCGGGCATTTACGCCGTGGCCGGGCGCGTACACCACTTTTCGCGGCTCTCCCTTACTTATTGTGCGGGCCCATCCGACGCTTGACGGCCCGGTGCCTGCTCCCGGTCAACTGCAAGCTGAAAAACGACGGCTGTTTGCCGGCTGCGGTGATCATACTGCGCTCGAACTGCTCGAGGTGCAACTTGCCGGTAAGGCGCGTATGCGTGCCGATGCTTTCTTGAACGGTTACCCGCTCGATCAACACTCCGTGTTGGGAGCATCTGCCTGAACCTTCCCCTCGGTTATCGGTATGCTGCGGTCTATGCGGGGATACGTAAGCAGCAGAGCAACGACCTTGCTTTGATCGTCTCTGATGTTCCAGCCCAAGCCGCCGCGGTTTTTACCCGCAACGTAGTGCAAGCTGCCCCGGTGCGTCTCGCGCGGCGGCATCTGGAAGACAGTGCCGGGAGTGTCGCCGCCATATTTGTGAACGCTGGTAACGCGAACTGCGCCACACGCACCGGAGATCAGGTAGCCTGTATTTCGTGCGAGGCCGTTGCCGCTGCGCTCCATACGGAACCGAAATTTGTTTTGCCTGCGTCGACTGGTGTGATCGGTGTCGAGCTTGACAGCAAGCTGCTGACCCATCCGATACCGGAGCTGCTCGCTAAACTATCGCCGGACAGCTTCGAAGATGTCGCTCGCGCCATCATGACGACGGACACGCGCGTGAAAACCGCGGGCGAAGACATCAGCCTCGGTGGCAGGACAGTGCGTGTGGCAGGAATGACGAAAGGCGCCGGAATGATTCAGCCGAACATGGCAACGACCCTGGGTTTTGTCATGACTGACGCGGCCGTTCAAGCCCGACAACTGCGCCAAATACTGCTCACGGCTAACGAGCGATCGTACAATTCTTTAACAATTGATGGCGATACCTCGACCAATGACACGGTGGTGCTGCTAGCCAACGGTGCATCGGGAGTCGAGCCCGATGAAAAAGACCGCGTGATTTTGAGTGAAGCGGTTGCGCGCGTAATGGAGTCGCTCGCCCGGCAGATCGCGGCAGATGGCGAAGGCGCACGCAAACTTGTAGTGATCAACGCGTTCGGGTTTCACAGCGTGGAAGACGCTCGCAGAGTGGCGCGCTCGGTTGCCAATTCGCCGCTTGTGAAAACGGCAATTGCCGGTAGCGATCCGAACTGGGGACGCATTCTTTGTGCTGCCGGCTATTCAGGCGTGACATTCGATCCCGCTCAAGTGGACGTTTTTCTGCAGGGCACGCCCGTCTGCGAGGGTGGCTTGGCCGCTGAGTTCGATGAAGGAGCGCTCAAACGATCACTGGACCAATCGGAGGTGAACGTTGAGGTCGTGTTAAATGAAGCCGGTACTTGCGCAGCGCGTTTTTTCACGTGCGATTTGACAGAGGGCTACATTCAGATTAATGGCAGTTATCGGACTTAAACCCGCCCTGACTTCTGCCGTGTTGGCGTTAGCGCTCACTCCGGGCCTCAGGGCGGATCAGGCCACCGACATCCGACGGGAGTTGAGCCAGGTAGCCAATGAGCTCACGGCCGGTAATCCGGCAGACGCGTTGACTCCGTTTTCGAAGGCCTTCCGCGATTACGGCAAGCTCAGCGACTACTTCACCGGTTTGACCGGCGCTTTTGCGATCACTAACGAAGTAGATGTCCTGCAAGAGCAGGACACCGAAGCGGAAGCGACACTAACCGTGCAATGGACCCTCTCGCTGAGTGACCAGCAAAGTAATCTCACAACGCGGCGAGAGGCCACGGTACACGTCCGCATGGTTCTCGAAAAGAAGAAGTGGCGGATCGCCGATTTTACGCCGATCAGCCTTTTCGATCCGGCAGAAGCACAGAAACCAACTCCGCCGCCGGGTTCATAATAACTCGCGCAGTTTCTGGTAAGTGCTTTGTGTGACAAGCTGAAACTCGACGGGAAGCTCTGCTGCTTCGCGTACTTCCGAAACAGCAGCTGGTGAAGGTGCGGAGGCCGTTGCTACCAGTAGCGTTCCCGCCTTCACGGCAAATGGCACGACCCCATATTGCCTCTCCAATCGGACGGGAAGACTGCGTAAGACTTGGCTTGCGAGCTGCGTCCCCTCCAACTTTGTCGAGGCTAGGCCAGATTGCAGGCTGATCGCGCGGCACAATTGATCCTCATCCACCAGCTTGTTGGCCAAGAGCAGCAGATCGAGTGTTGCACCGCCCTCCACCGAGGCGCGGGCCGCCGCCATTTGCTCCTCTGAAACATAGCCACAGCCGATCAGGACATCGGCCAATTCGCGCTGGTGGCTCTGAAGCGAGTCGCGATGAGGATAGGCGTGTTCTGTTTTGAGCCAGGTGAGTGTGCGCTTCCGGTAGCGAGCTCCAAAGTATGTGTAGACCGCGCAGAAAACCGCGCTGCAGTTAATGAGGTTTGCGTGAAAGACGCGTAAGGGAACTGTAAGCGCGTTCGCCCATCCAAAGAGCCAGCCGGTACAGAGCGCCCGCAAGAGCATCCGGCAGCACTGGAACGTGAGTGTAGTGGCGCACAAGCGCGCGACGAGCGGGCTCTGTACAGTGAAGGACCACGGCCGATGGGAGGGCAAGCAAGCGAGGTAGTCAAGCACGCCCGCAATGAAGATCAGATTGGCTAGCACGCTAAGCGGGTTTGTGAGAAGGCCTTTGCGATCGCGCCAGAACCAATAGCGGGTGCGCCAGGAACCTTGCCATCCGTGACGCTCCCAGCATTGTAGAGCGATGCCGGTGATCCAACGGGTTCTTTGGCGGATAGCGGCTCGCATCGTGTGTGGGAAGTATTCCCGGGTCGCAATCAAATCGTGAGTTCCGCGACTCAGCGGGGCAAAGACCTGACGATAGCCCATCGCATGGATATGCACGCCGATTTCGTAGTCTTCCGTCAAGCTGGCAGGATCGAAGACTCGACCATGCCCTTCCTCCGCGAGCCGCTCGAGCACCTCGCGCGCGAAGCCGGTACCTACGCCGTTCGAGGGAACGAATGACCGGCTCATCTGCCGAGCCCGCATATCGATCGCCTGGTACTCGGAGAATTCATCACAGTAAACGCCGTGTGTGATTTCCTCGACGCCCGTTTTGAGCGGCAGAACCGGGATCTGCACCATTTCGGCGTTATCGCGTTCTCGGTTAATAACGGTGAAAGCTTCTGGATGAATCAGGTCTTCTGCATCATGCAGCACCACCGTATCGAAGCGCGCGCCACGCCTGCTCTCGATGTCTTCCATGCCTCGATAAATCCAGTTGAGGCAATCAGCCTTCGAGGTAGGCCCCGGATGCGGACACTGGGCCAAATGCACGTTCGGGAATTCGCTCGCCAGCTGCGCGGCGATGCTGACGGTTGCTTCGTCGTTCGGGTAAGCGCCTAGGAAAAAGTCGAAGTTGCGGTAGCGGATCACTGCCAGATTGTGCCGGATCATGTTCCCGATCACCGCCGACTCATGCCAGCAAGGCACGAAGACGGCAAGACTGCGCTCGAGCCGCTCCTGGTTCTCGACCGCGGCCGGTTGCGGGCGGGAGCGGCGCTTTCGAAGCCCGTTCAAACAGATCAGCAGCGGTATCAGATCATCAATCCCGCTGAGGACCAGCAAAAACGCGAGCGCGCCGAGTCCGGTTGCGAAGTATCCCACAGTCCTCCATGAGGGAGTGGAGGGTTGAGAGGCTGAATTGCAGGAATTCCTTAGATTTTTCCGGTATTTCCGGCACTCACTGACGTGACACAATCACCGGTACAAGCCATTGACTGGCCGTCATTTCTTCAATTGATACAGCATCTGATCAACGGCAGTGTGAAACGAAACATTTTCACCAAGGTGGAAATGGAGCTGCTGCTCGATCTACAAATGACCCACATCCGGAAGTCTTCGCGGCCCGAAATGCTGCGTCGCTACCTCAGAGTTGTGCAAGTGCAGTCCTCCTCGGAGGCTGCGCCGTTGCGATTCTCCCATTTCGTTGAGCAGGAACTCCATTTGCGGAAATCAGTCATACAAACGGGCCAATTGGTAGATCTGCCCCGGGCTAGCTGACCGACAGCTCGCACGCGACCATTCACTGGAAAGCCGAAGCACTCCTGTTCGTAAGATATCCTCGGATATGGTGCTTTGGAGAATAAATTAATGGCGACCACCACCACTTCCGGTCCAATCCCGAAGGCAGAACGCATGGTTTTCTGCGTTAAATTGCAGAAAGAACTTCCGGGACTGGATGAAGTTCCATTTGACGGACATCCGCTTGGCCAGCGTATTTACGACAACGTGTCCAAACAGGCTTGGGGCATGTGGGTCGAGCAGATGAAGATGATCATGAACGAGTACCGCTTGAATCTCGGCACCCCCGAAGCGCAGGAGTTCCTCTTGAAACAGATGGAGGAATACTTCTTTGGCGAAGGCGCCGCGCATCCGCCCGGCTATGTGGCTCCGGGGCACTGATCCCCTGCTTACCGGTTCGGTCTGCACGCTTGAGTGGGATTTGCGTCCAGATTAGATTGAAGCCGTTTCTACTTGCATTCGTCAGTCTTGCGGTCAGCTGTTGGGCGGCGGATAGCCACGACGTAGCTGCCCATCTGGCAAATATCGCCCGGAAAGCTCGGGACTCCGGCCAGACTGTGCGCGCCTATCTGCTGTATGCCGAGGCCGCGGCCCGCGACCCGCAGAACACCAGTTACCGGGCCAACCGCGACGCGCTAGCGCCTGCTGCCAAGCTGCTCACAGAAGCGAGCGTCGAGGACGCCAGCGTCACGAAGGACGTTCGCTCCGCGGAAGAGGAGGCGGCCCATCCCGAGCCACCTATCGAGCGGATCTCGCGGTCGGATTGGCAGAACTCCCTTGCTGCTGTACCGCACGTCAAGGCGAGTAGCGAGCTACTCGATTTCGACCTTCATACGAATGCGAAATCGCTCGTTGAGCAGGTCGCTACGCGTTACGGCGTCCATGTGCTGGAGGATCCCGACCTCGACTCCGGTAAACCGATCCACTTCGAACTGCAGGCGGCGGATTTTCGGACTGCGCTCGAAGCTGTGACAGCGGCTACGCACACGTTTGTCTTCCCCGTGACATCCTCTACCGTTTACTTTGCGGCAGATACGGAGATCAAGCGCAACGAACTAGAGCCGGTCATCGTGCTGACATTTCCGTTGCAGGAAGCGCTGACAGAAAAAGATCTCATCGATGCCGCGAACGCCGTCCGGGGGCTACTCAGCCTGAGAACGGTAGGTTGGGATAGTTTCAACCGCATGGTGGTCATCCGCGACCGCGCAACGCGCGCCCAAGTGGCCCGTGCTGTGATGGAAGCTCTGCTGCTTCCGCGCGCGCAAGTCTCATTCGACGTACAGTTCCTGACGGTCGACACGGACCGCAGCTATCACTATGGAGCCACGTTGCAGACTCTGTTTCAGTTCATCGATTTCGGAAATATCGGTGGATTGAAGAGTGTGCTGCCGACGGCGGTCGGGTCAGCTAAGTTCTTGACGTTCGGCGGAGGTGCAACACTGTTCGGAGTCGGTGTTGCCGATGCGATGGCATTCGCGACGTATTCGAATGCGACCACGCAGGCAATCTACGATGCAACGGTTGTGGTTGCAGATCGGGAGACGGCGAACTTCCATATAGGCGATAAGTACCCCATTGCGTCCTCGATTTATACCGGTTTCCAGCAAAGTGAAGGATCAATTTACAACCCGGCCCCGCAGATCACGATGGAGGACTTGGGGCTCGTTTTAAAGATCACTCCGCATGTGAGCGGCAACAGCGACATCGCTATTGACGTCGAAGCGGAGTACAAGTCTCTGGGAAATCAGACATTCAATAGTGTGCCTTCCATTGCTCAACGTTCGTTCAAGGGCACTGTCAGTCTTCAGGAAGGCGAGTGGGCGATACTGGCTGGAATCGATTCGACAACGAAGAGTTTTACCCGAAGCGGTTTAGCCGGTCTGAGCCAGATCCCAGGCCTCAATCAGGTACTCAGCGAGACCACAAACGACATGCAGACGAGCAATACGCTGCTGGTGATCAAACCCACAATTACCCGGCTACCCATGAGCGGCGTAATCAGCCCGCAGTTTCTGCTAGGCACGCGGCGCGGCGAACGGGTTTTGATCTAGGGTCCGAAACAGCGGCCGATAATGCCCGTAGTGGTCGGATTCCATGCCTCTGCTATCGTCACTAACATGTCGACCATGCGGGAGGAGATTTGTCAGCAGCCAGCTGCCATTGAGCGCACTCTGCAATCAGAATGGAGCCGGGCCGAGAAGCTCCGCACTCACTTTGCACAGCATCCTGTCCGGCTTATCGTGTTGGCTGCGCGCGGCACATCGGACAACGCTGCTCAGTTCGGTCGCTACCTGCTCGAGATTTCGACCGGCATTCCGGTCTCACTCGCCGCGCCCTCCATCTTCAGCCTCTATCGCTCAGATTTGAACCTGAAGGACGCGGTGGTGGTTGCGATCTCGCAATCGGGCGAATCGACCGACACCAACATCGTTCTTGAACATGCAAAGAGGGCCGGTGCTTTTACCCTTGGGATCACAAACGAAAGCGAAAGCACGCTTGCGCGCCTGGCGGATGAGACCTTCCTTGTGCGTGCCGGGAAAGAGAAAAGTGTGGCTGCGACCAAGACCTATACCGGCCAGCTTACCTGCCTTTACCTGCTTGCCTATGCGCTCGGTGGCGCGTTACAGCTTGACGACTTTAAGAGGATTCCGGATTGGACCGCCGCGGCGCTCAAGCTCGAAGACGACATACGTGAGCGAGCGGAGCGCTACTGCTTCATGCGTCATGCGGTTTGCGTTGGGCGCGGGCTCAACTACTCGAACTCTTTCGAGTTCGCCTTGAAGTTGATGGAGACTTGCTACGTGGTCGCGGAACGCTTCTCCTCAGCGGACTTGCTGCACGGACCGATCGCCATGCTAGATCAGGCGTTCCCTGCTTTCCTGTTCTGTCCGCCCGGTGTCACCTGGGAGGCTATGCGGGAGCTCTACAAAAAGTTGCGTGCGATTGGGGTCGAGACCGTGATCATCACCGATTCAAGCAATCGTGAAGTTCAATCGCTTGAGGGACTTATGCAGCAGCCGCTGACGATACCTGTTCCGCTTTCTTATCGCAACGGTCGCCTGCCCGAAGATCTCTATACGCCTGTTCCGTATGTGATCCCCGCCCAGTTGTTTGCGGCCAGTCTGGCAGAAGTCAAAAATCTCGATCCGGATAAGCCGCGATCACTCAACAAAGTGACGCAGAACCTGTAAGCGGACGAGCTATTTGCGAGCGCCTCGCGTGGTGCCTTTCAAGGCTGATTGGCGGCGCTTGGCCGCCTTACGCTTCGGCTTCGATATGCGGAACGTGCCGCTTCCCAGGTACTCGGCTGCATAAATCTTTTCTTTTTGCTTGATGTTCGGGGAGCTAGCATGCCCGGTGCTTTGTTGTTCGGCCATAAACACCTAGTGTACCGGACCCTTGGTGCCGATGCTGGCCGTTTGCCCTCGCTCAGCCGGTGCTATTCTCGCAATCGAGGGCGTGTACATCACCTCCAGAACAGTTGCGGCGCTCCTTGGCTGTGCGGCTTTGTTCCTCGGCACCGCCTATGCGCTCGACCGCACTTTGCCGCATGAGTTCCGGGAATTAGGTGGGATTGAATACCGAGTGGGCTCCATTCCTCTTCCCACGGATTATGGGGAGAAGACTGAGTGGGCATTTGCTCGTCTCATGTATCCGGGCGGCGAGAACGACGGCTATGCCGGTCGCGAGAATCCCGACTGGCGCGAGGGTAGCTGCCTCTGGACACAGGACTTCCCACGTGCTGACAGGCACTTCTCAGAAGCGCTACGTCGCCTGACCCGCATTCATGTTCGCTCGGTCGAACAGACTATAAACCTGGACGACGATAACGAAGTTTTTAATTGGCCGTGGCTCTATGCGGTGCAGGTTGGAGAATGGGGTTTAACCGACAGCCAAGCGCGAAAACTACGAGAGTACCTCTTGCGCGGAGGTTTTTTCATGGCCGATGATTTCCACGGAACGGTCGAGTGGCAGGTTTTCCAGGAAAGCATGCGGCGAGTGTTCCCTGACCGGCAAATCGTAGAAATCCCGGACAGCGATGCGGTCTTTCATACGGTTTACGATCTCGACGAACGCTATCAGATCGTCGGTGCTGAACACCTGGATCAAGGGCATAAGGCCGACGGTTATGTGGCGCGGTGGCGCGGCATTTACGACGACAAAGGTCGCCTCATGGTAGCGGCTTCGTTTAACTCCGACATAGGTGACTCGTGGGAATGGGCAGACGAGCCGGCGTATCCCGAACGATATTCAGCGCTTGGAGTGCGGATCGGTGTGAACTACGTCGTTTACGCGATGAGCCATTGAATCTCGCAAGCTCTGAAATTTACTTTTTCCCGCCAGTATTCCGCCAGAATACCGTGCAGTCGTCGAACTCTTCTTTGTTTGGATAATACTTATTCAATTCAAAGTCGTCGATCACTTCGTCTTTGCAAGTTTCGAGCGTTGCGAACCGGCCATGGGCCACCTGCTTCTTAAGCTCTGCGAGCGAAATGACGTGATAAAGAGCTTCCTGAGCGGGCGGCAGCTGAATTTTGTGGGAATACGAAAATTCAAGACCGGAAGGCGGGGCCTCGTGCAATAGAAAATAAACCATCTCGTCTGCCATGTATTCCTTCCCGGCAGGCGTTACTTCTTTGATCTTGGCGGCAATCGCTTCGTAGTCACTCCAGTGAGTCGACTCACGATCATCGAACACATACTTTGCTGCGCTCATAGCGACTATGAAGACGACGATCGCGACCGGCCACCATGGCCGCTCCAAACTAACGAGCTGCCCCGCTATGTAGTAAAATCCGGCGCTCGACACCACGGCAACGAACGGAATCATGAAAACGAAGTAGCGGCCGAATGTCGGATGCGCCGTCGAGATGTAGAGGCCCAGCGCCAGTGCAATGGAAGCGGCGAGGTAGAACTCGCGGCGCACCTGCCGCTCCCAGTCGCTTCGTCTAGCGATGAATAGAAGGCCAACGATGGCAAACAATCCGAGAAGTAAGGTTTGGCTGGAGACGGTCCAGTCGGTAAGAACATCGAAGTCATGCGCGCCGACATCGCCCCAGTTCACGCGCCGAAAGAGGGCTTGATATTGCACGACGTTGAAGAAGGTTACCTGGGGCGCCTTGAGCAGCAGCCAGATTTCCGGCGCGAACGGAATGAGCACACCTGCACAGAAGGTGGCGAATGTCGCAATGCGGCTGCTCGCGTGATTCTCGATCAGCAGCCAAATGAGCAGCACGGGAATGAGCGGTGCCGTCAACAGCGTGGAACCCGCGGCCGCTCCTGCGAGCAGAGCAGTGCAAAAAACCAGCCACAAGCGTGGTACGGCAATACGTGCGACGGTAACCCGGAAGGCTGCAAAGGCCAGTAGCATGCCACTTCCGTAGGCTTGCGCTATTGGACCGAATGGAATCACCACGGTGTTGAGGCCAACAGAGCATGCGACAACAATCGCGCAGGGCAACCGCCAGCTCGGGGCAGGGAAGCGGCGCATAACGTAATCAGCCGCAAGGCACACGGTTGTGATGGCAAACATCGCATCAAAGAACTGCACCGCTCGCCAGCTGGGCCCGAGTATTCGCAACACTGCGGCATTGAAATAGGCGTTCAGCAGAGTCTGCGGAAAGGCGAAGTCAATGTACGGGGTCCGACCCCACGCTATGAGCTGAGCTGCCACCAGGTGAAAGCCCTCGTCCCAGACGAAGGCCATGGTCAATGCGTAAGTGAGAATCCCGGCAGCTATCAGAAAAAGAACCGCCCAAAGAGCGGCCCACGGGTGGCGCAGCTTAGCGAGCATCGCTACTGCGACGCGCCTGTGCTGAAATGCTGATGGTAATCCGGATAGGCGGGGCGCTCGAATGTAGGCGGCGGAGTCTTCTTCAACAGATCGAGGGCGACCGCGACCGCACGTTCAAGCTGCGGGTCGTGTCCTTCACGAACCAGCTTCGGATCGAGATCCACTTCCAAATCCGGCGCGATGCCGTGATTCTCGACTTCCCATTGCCCTTCGATTCCATAGAAAGCCCAGCGGGGTGCGGTGACACGGCCGCCGTCGATCAAGCTTGGATAGCCGCCAATACCGACCAGTCCGCCCCAGGTCTTCATTCCGACTAGCGGCCCGACCTTTGCTTTCCGGAAGTACCACGGCATGGCATCGCCACCCGAACCGGCGAATTGATTGATGATCATCACTTTGGGTCCGTAGAGGGCTTGTGTCGGATCGGTAACGTCCTCGCCTTCGCGCGTGGCAATGCGTCCCATGGGCTTCCGGTTGAGGTACTCGACGATGTAATCCGCGATGTCGCCGCCATGATTGTAGCGCTCGTCGATAACTGCGCCTTGCCGTCCGATTTGAGCAAAAAAGTAGCGATTGAAGCTGGTGAAGCCACCCATGCCGGTATCTGGTAGATGGACGTAAGCGAGTTTGCCACCACTCAGCTGATCGACCTTACGGCGGTTACTTTCGATCCAAGCAAGATGTCGCAGGTTGGTCTCGTTATCTACCGGGACCACCGTTACTTCGCGCGATCCGCTGCCGTCCGGATTAGGGCCAACCTTGAGTACGATCTGTTTGCCCGCAGTCTCTTCGAAAAAGCTGTATACGTTATCAGTTGCGCGCAAATCTCGTCCGCGAACCGCCAAGAGGTATTCGCCTGCAACGACGTTCACGCCGGGTTGTGTCAAAGGCGCCTGTAGTTCCGGATTCCAATTTTCACCGTTGAACACATGTGCGAACCGGTACCGCGTGTTTTCAATCTTGTAGTCTGCTCCGAGCAGGCCAACTTTCAAATGAGGAACATCGGGCTGTGATCCGCCCCGCACGAACATGTGCCCGACAGTGATGTTGCCGAGCATCTCTTCGAACAGGTAGTTAAGATCGTTGCGGCTAGAGATGCCGGGTAGATATCGTGTGTAAAATCCTTCAGCGGAATGCAGATCGAGGCCATGGAAATGAGGATCGTAGAAGAAATCGCGCTCGATCCGCCACACTTCGTGGTACATCTGTTTCCACTCGGCGCGCGGGTCTACGCGAACTTCCATATCGGCCAATTTGAGCACGCCGTCTCCCGGTTTGGGCGCAGCTTCGGCGCCGGTAATGATCCATTGTTCGCCCTGCCGGAACAGCATCTTTTCGCCGTTAGCCGAAAGAGTGAAGCTCGTCACGCCTTCCAAAATCTTGTCTGTTTTGCGTGTTTTGAAGTCGAATTTGTTGACCGTGATTTGACGCGGACCCGTTTGCGGATCTACCAGCGGCCCGTCCTGGACGTACAGGATTCCTTCCTTGCCCGGAGTTACTGCAAAATAATTTTTCTCCGGAAGTGGCATCGCTAAGATACGCTGGCCGATGTCGTCGAAATCGATGCGCACTTCAGGCGGCGGCATCTCCTTCGCGGGTTCTTTCGTCTTGTCCTTTGCGTCCGGTTTGGGCTCGTCTTTCTTGTCGGTATTTGCGTTCTCATCGTCACTCTGCGGAGCCAGGGGCGAGGGCAAATCTTTCCGGAGAACCGCCACATACACGGAACTGGTGATCGGGTGACCAATGCTCGACATGTCGATCCAGCCGCCGCTCAGCGCGACCGTTGTGCTCGAAACAAAAAACAAGTATTTGCCACTTTTGTCGAAGTCGGGTGAACTGGCATCACTCAACCCGTCGGTCACCTGTGTGTTCTTCGCCGTGGCAAGCGAATACACAAACACAGCGTGTAAATGGTTTTCCAATTGCTTGTTGTAAGTGATCCAGCGGCTATCGGGTGACCAGCGTGGATTGAAGCCATAAGAGGGACTATCAAATCGGTCGGTATCCACCTTCATCGGGGCTTTCTTCTCGAGATCGACGTACCAAAGATTCAGGCGTTTATCGAAGTACGCGATCTTCTTATTATCCGGCGACCAGGTAGGCGAGTAAAAGTAAGAGGGCGGATTACCAAGACCTATCTTGGTGACCGGTCCCAGCCCATTCTGATCGCGGATATGCAGCGCATACTCACCCGATTCATCCGAAAAGTAGGCGATGGATTTCCCATCCGGCGACCAGGCTGGATCGCGATCAGCCACGCTTGGAGTTGCAGTGAGATTGCGGATGTCGCCTTTTTCCGCGGGCACGGTTAGTATTTCGCCATGAGCCTCAAGCACTGCGCGCTGCCCTGTTGGAGAAATCGCGGAATTCTCGATCTTGGCAACGGTCAACTTCTCGAAATGCGGACGTACTTCGGGAAGGTCGGCTGAGACTTGAACGTCCACATGATGCGATTTTCCGGTCTTCGTATCGAATAAATAAATCGAACCGAACTGCTCATAGACGATCGCGCCCGGTCCCTCTGAAGCTGACTTGAAATCGAGCCCATCATTTTTGAGAGCTTCGCTGAGCTTCTGCGAAGTGATGTCGTATAGCCAAAGGGTGACCGGGCCGCTGCGATCTGAAAGGAAATAGATTTTGTTACCAACCCACATCGGGTTGAAGTCGTTGGAATTTTCGCGCGGGATCTTAGTGATGCTCGAATCCGACAAATCGGCCAACCAGATTTTTGTAGTCTGGCCGCCGCGATAGCGCTTCCAGGCAGCCTGCCATTGGAACACCGGTACGTACGCGATGTGCGAGCCATCGGCAGAGTAGGAGCCATCTTCCGCCGTCGCCAACGGCAGCACCTCCGGAAACGTTCCGTCCGCCGGGATTGTGTAGAGCTGACCGCTATCGGCGTATGCGTCGCGCCGCGAGTTGAACAGCACGCGCTTGCCATCCGGTGTCCAGCCGATTGCGACGTCGATGGTTGGATGATAGGTGAGACGGCGCGGAACGCCTCCGGAAGACGGCACAACGTATACGTCGATGTTGCCGTCGTACTCGCCGCTAAAGGCGATGTGCGAGCCATCGGGAGAAAAATGTGGATTGAACTCGCGTCCTACGCCCGTGGTCAGGCGGGTGGCCTGCCCCCCTTGGCGATTCACGAGCCACAAATCGTTTGCATACTCGAAACAAATCTGTGTTTGACTAACTGAAGGACCGCGTAGCAGGAGCGAATCAGGCGATTGTGTCGCGGCAGCTGCTATTGGCATGCCGGGAAGCAACGCCAAAACAAAACAAATTGCATATCGAGTCATTGGAGCAGTTTTCGCCCATTATAGGCCGTGCTCAAAGGGCTCACCTATGGACGCAGCCGAAACCGGTAGGTGTACGAAAGGCTCACATACGATGGAAGCCGGACTCCGACGACCTGCTCAAAAGGCAACTCTTGC
Source organism: Terriglobia bacterium (assembly GCA_963737005.1). Lineage (GTDB taxonomy): Bacteria > Acidobacteriota > Terriglobia > Bryobacterales > Bryobacteraceae > Bog-105. The sequence goes on from CAVTRD010000004.1 coordinate 548,231, forward strand.
CCAGCTGCTGCTAGCGCTTCGGTAGTTTGGCCCGTGAAGCCGCTGGCCATTAGGAAATTCACGCCCGCTTCCATTCGTCCAGCCAAAAAAGAGCGAAGGAGCGCACCGCGGAACTCGCGCACCGGCACTCCAACGAAACCGTCACCGAGCGGTTTTTTGCGGACTTCCTCGTACTCAGCCCTCACCTCTACATGCAGCGGCAATTTGTTCCAGGTGCCAAGAACGTCGAAGATGGTGCGCGGAGCTTCTGGGGTCGGCAGCCCGGTAGTGCGGTCACGGGCATCCGCTTTAGAGACCGAAGCCTGCATAAGACCGTAACGAAAATATCGGCGAGCCGCGACGGTGACGAATTGGTTCCGACCTGGTCCTTGATCCTGCTGAAGACCGGTATCGGGATCAATCTTGGCCAGCGAGGCCTCCGTCGTGACGTGACCGAGCGTCACCCGGAAATCCGTACCGGCGACGGTTTTACTCACCACCAGCTGGTATGCATGCTCGCGACTGATCGGAGTTCCGCGAGTCTCCCCCATGCCGATCCGCGGATCGTTCGTGTAAAAAAGCCTCCCCGAAACTGAAGGACACGGAAGGAAGCCATGAGTTCTCCGGCGCAACAAACGAGACGGTGGCCTTAGGAGAATGAAAGCCTGTCTGGGCACGGTACGAATTGGCCGCGTTCAGCAGGTCGACTTGTTGAACTCAATCTGATCGCGTCGCCAGCTAAGGTAGTAACGCAGGTAGCGGGCGAACGATCCCCTCAATGCTAGGTATTGAGCGGCATCGTCGAGCGTGACGTCATTTGCTGTCACTTTTCGAAAGGGCCGTACACCGCCAGGTCTGTTGAAAGGTATCTATCGAGATCCAAGTTGCGCGGCGCGTCCCGTTGGTAATCGATCCCAACCAGCACTGACAGCCAAGAAGAAATGTGGTTGACGTACGTTGCGTTTCCGCCGGTAACGGTGCGAAATTCGCTCTGCCGAATCAGACCATCGCCGAAGTTGGATAAGAGCGAAAGATTATAGGTTCGAAAAGATCCTGAAAGCTGAAGCGTTTGCGCATATGTCAAATGCCAGTCGTCATCCGCCGTCAGTTCGCCTGTATGCGTCTGATCTCTTTGCCGCGCATCGACGGTATCACCGAGTTGAGGAACACTGAGCGGCACCAGACCGGGCACATAGGAATCCCCAAAGTACCCGATGCCGAACAGGGTGAGATTGTGTTTTCCGAGATCCCAAACTCGAAGCCCGTTTAACTTGAATTGCCGGCGGTGTTCCAATCGATCGAGGAATCCGTTGCCGTAAGCTGCCTCAATCGCAATCCACGATCTCACGTTCGAATTTTCCGGACTCCAGCCGGCTACGACATCCGCATCGCGGTAGTCTCCGGTGATCGTGACGAAAGGCTCGATTCGCGATCGCAGCTGGTAAATCGCAGATAGGCTCTCTGCATGGTTACCTTCACGAACATTGAACGCGCCGCCATCCGTCTGAACGCCCTCGATGATGGCCGGGACCATGATGTTGGGATCTGCGTAGCCGTTTCCATGCGCGTTCGATGAAAGATTATCGGAGATGAAGGTAGGAGCCGACCTGGATGTATTCCGCGATCGGCTCACCGTGATCCCCCGCCACGCCGGGAGCAAAATACTGCGGAGCTTTGATACCGCCGGACGCTGTTTGTATGGGCACACCGGGAATCGAAAGTGCGCACCTGGCCGGCCCGGATTGGCGTCGAGCTTTTCTTGTCGGATGTAGACGCGCTGCGCAGGATCGGGGAAGAGAATGTTCGCCGTTTTCACGTCCGCAGTTACAGCGACCGTCTCCTGCTTTTGAGCCACCGAGCCCAATCGCATATTGACCGTTACCGGATCGAAAGTCGCGGCCGTAAACGTCCGAGTGGCGTCACTGAAACCAGGAGCATTTACTTTAAGCGTGTAAGTGCCGGGCCCGCTCGTATGCAGGACGAAGTGCCCGTTGAGGTCGGTACGTGTTTCGCCGACCCTGTCCATACGTGGGTCGTTTAACGTGACAGACACGTTTGGAGCAGCTTTCGACTGCGGATCCGTGACGGTCCCAACAATCTCCAAGACACGATTCTGAGCGCAGAGCGCAATTGATGAGAGCAGGATTACCAGCAGCGCTCCGTGTCTATCGCACAGGCTTTTGATTCGTGCTATTCGCAATGCTGCCCCCGGCTCCCTCAAACTTTCGGGCGTTAAGCCGTTTGGGAGAGAGCTTCTGCGGGCGAAGTCAAAACCAGGCGGTGATGAACGCCCTTGACGCCGATCAATCGATCCGCCAGCTTTCGAACGCGATCAGAGGGACCCCTCAGGACGATCACTTCGAGACAAGTGGCGTGATCTAAGTGAGCATGAGTGGTGGCTATCACCACGTCGTGATAGTCGTGCTGCAGATCCATCAGCTTGCTCGGCAACATTCGCGAGTGATGATCGTAGACAAGCGTGACGCTTCCCACCACCATTGCCGTAGGGTTTTCCACAGCCACACCCACCAGCTTGTCGCGGATGAGGTCACGGAAGGCTTCGGACCGATTCGTATAGCCCTGCTTGTTTATGAAGCGATCGAAACGACGCAAGAGATTAGTCTCCAACGCAATGCCGATACGGCTTAACTCCGCCATCTACTTACCGTAGTACGAATCCTGCAAACGTATTCTGCCTGATTACTGGTAGGACGCGCGACTCATGGCAGCCGTGCAGGTGAGGACAAGAGAGATGGGAAGTCCGGCCTGCCTCCCTAGGGCTTTTACGTGCAAGGACCTGGAATTTGTAGTAATATTCAACAAAATGCCGCTCAGCCGAATACTAAAGGGATTGCAAAATCTTGAGCGTGCACCTGAGCTGGCCAGCTGCCGTCGACTTATCCCGGAGTGGAGGAAACTCGCCGGCTGTTACATCGGCATCAAAACACTTTTCCCGTTTACGATTACACTCCCTTCGGGTTCCTTTTGTTTTGAAACCATCAGCGATGTCCGCACATTTTGGGTGGTGTGGTTTGCGAACAGCTATCCTGTGCTTCGATCTGATCGGCTCATCGTGGATGCTGGCGCCAACATTGGTACGTTTACGTTGTTTGCGCTGCTGCGCGCACCGCAGTGCCATGTAATCGCCATAGAGCCTGCTCCCGATACTTTTGAGCGGTTAGAAAAAATGATCACCGCGCATGGCTTCGCCGACCGTTGTACACTTTTGCGAGCCGCGCTGGGATCCACCCGCGGCACAACCTACATCGATCTGGGCCCGCAGAGCCAGTTCCGCAGAACGGGACGAAAAGGGCACTTGATTGATGTACTCACGCTCAACGAGATACTCAAAGCGCCCGTTGATTTTCTCAAAATGGACATCGAAGGATCGGAGCTCGAGACCGTTTCGGTTTCTGAGCCGTTGCGATATGTTCGGCGTCTCGCGCTGGAATTTCATCCGCCTGTTCTGGTCGATCATCTTACCGACAAGCTGAGCGAGTGTGGGTTCATCACCGAGCGAGTACGCCATGACGGTCAAGGATACGGACTGGTATGGGCTTCGCTTCCGTCCAACTAAATGGATAAGTCAGGTCAGATCGGTTTCATGAATGTGGCCGTGCGGCTTAGGCAGCTTGGCCGTGTGTTGATGACGATGTGGATGAAGCAGACCGGCCTGTTCGAGAAGCTTTCCGTCATGCAGAATTGTGTACGGATCGCCATCGGCAGCCACGCAACCATCTTTCAGAACGACACAGCGGTCAGCGATCTGTTCAAGGGCGCTTAAATCATGCGTGGCTGTGATCACTGTTCTCGAACCGCCGGCCCAGGAAGAAAGCAATTCGATCATGGCGTTTTGACTCACCGGATCGAGAGCAGCTATCGGCTCGTCAAGTAACAAAACTTCCGGATCAGTTACTAGAACGGACGCGAGCGCTACCTTCTTTCTTTCTCCACCCGAAAGTCGATGCGGAGCACGATTACTGAGCGACTCAATGTGCATTGCTGCGAGCGTCTGTTCCACGCGTCTTCGCACTTCGCTTCTGGGCCATGCCAGCTGCAGAGGTCCAAATGCGACTTCGTCGAAGACGTTCGAATTAAAGAGCTGTACGTCCGGGTTCTGGAAGACAATGCCTACCCTGCGACGGAAACCGTAGAAGAACTCTTCGGCGGCCAGTTTAGACGCACTTAATTCATCACCGTAGAAAAGCACCCGGCCACGGTTGGCGAAGTTAAGTGCGGCGAGTAAACGAATGAGGGTCGATTTACCTGAACCGTTCGCACCCAACAACGCAATCCGTTGGCCTCGGCCTATTTCTAGCGAAAGACCCGCTAGCGCCTTCACCTCGTCGTAAGAGTAAGAAACGTTATCGACCGAGAAGACCGACGAAGCCTGAGCGGGCATCAACGCCCAACCAGCAGAAGCACCGCCGATAAGGAAAGAAGCATTGCAAGAGTAAACCAATCCCGCATTGTCATCGCGAGATCGTCGAGTAGATAAACCTCGCCCCGGAACCCGCGCGCCAGCATCGCGAGATGGACTTCTCCGCTCAATGCGAGGCTTTTACTGAGCAGAGCTCCGGCGATTGCGGCAGCAGTCGCTCGCTGGTCGGCGGCGTCAAGCGGACCTAGCAATCGGGCGCGGCGTGCCTCGAGCAAATCGCGCGCTGACTGGAGAAAGACGAACAGGTAGCGGTACGTCATTTGTAAAACCACGACTACTGCGGCGGGTATTTGCAGAACCCGCAGAGCACGCAAGAGACGGTTCCAGGGCGTAGTCAGTACTAGGGCCAGAACAAGCGTAGCGGAGGTTTCAGCGCGCAAAAGCAGAAAAGCGGCCGCCGTGAGGCCGTGGTCGGTCACGGTCCAGTCGAACCACGGAAGGCGAGTCAAGGCATGACCAGGTGTGAGAAACAACGCCGGTAGAGCGATAAACCCGGTAAACGTCAAAACAGCCATCCAGGCACGCCCGACCGCCCGCCAAGGTACACGAGAGGCTAGCACGAGCAATATGCTGCCGCCGAACAAAGACCCCAAGAGAGTGAGACGGTGCACCGCAACCGCTGACACGAGCAAAGCGCCCAAGCCTACCAATTTCACCCTGGGATCGAAGTTCTGAAGGAGACCTCGAGACTTTGCCACGTTTTCGGCGAAGAGCGTTTCTTCTGATACGCGGGCGAGATTGTTCAATGACTTCTCTAAGAACCCTGGGCGGATTCGGCGGCCGTTCTGCAGCTTGGCCGCTAAGGGCGCGATCAACGTCGCGAGCAAAATAGTGACGCCTACACCAAATATCGCCGAGATCAGATAACCGAGCTTTCGATTGCGGAGAAAGGTCGGCGCGTAGTTCGCAAGCGGGGCGGCCCAAATTGAGGACATTGCAGCGAGTCCGCGTGGCGCTTCTTTAGGGGGCGCATGATTACCGGAGGCCGCAGTAATGTTTTGGCGTTCGACGCGATCTGTGAAATCGCCGGAACGCCACTCTCCCCAGGCAGAGCCTCCGGCCAAGATACCTAACGGCGTGAGTAGCAGGACAAGGCCTAGGATGATCCAAAGCCGTTTTGAATTCGGCCAGTGCGGGGTTGCTGCATCTAAGGTATGCGCCTGTTCGGCATGGGGAGCATACGGAGCCGTTGTGCGAAGGAGCGCTGGATCGGTGCGCTGAAGATAGGCGACGAGTCCCGCAGTTAGCACGAATTCGGCAAGCCCCGCAAATGTGAGATGCCCGAGCATCATGGCGGGGATTGCGATGTGCAGCGGGTAGGGCGCATACAAAGGAGCACCGGCGGCATCGTGAAAAAGGCGGGGTTGCAAGCCGAACTCGATCGCGGCGCAAAGTGCGGAAAGATTTATGGCGATGTATCCGGCCACACCGGCAGCTATCACGCGGCGCATTGAAGTAATCGCAGCGCCTCGCGCCACTGCGCGGTAAACAAAGTACGCGCCGAGCGAACCCACAATCGCCATGTTGAAGCAATTGGCGCCAAACGCAGTCACCCCGCCATCCCCGAACAGCAACATCTGCACAAGCAAAGCGATTGATATGGCAAGCACAGAGAACCATGGGCCAAGTACGATCACCGCCATGCCCATCCCGACGGCATGTCCCGTCGTTCCGCCAGGCAGCGGCAGATTGAACATCATGATGGCGAACGAAAAAGCTGAGAACACCGACAACAAGGGGACGGTCCGAGTGTTCAACACTCTTCGCACACGGCGTACAGCTACGTACCAAAAAGGGGCGGAAGCCGCGTAGAGGGTGGCGCAGGTGCTCGGGCTTAAGTAGCCATCGGGAATGTGCATGCCGGGCGCGGCGTCGGGAACGCTGCTGTCCTTATCATCCTAGAAATTCACTTGCAATCTTGCATTGATACTGCGCGAGAGCCCAATCGCAGTACCAGAGAAGAGACCAGCAAAATCGAGTACGTTGACCTGATTCGCCAGGTTCGTACCATCGATTTGGAAGCGAACCGGATAGCGCTCGCTCTTGTTGAGAAGAACTCCCATAGAGACGTTAAAAGAGACTAGCGGAAACGGGCGATAGTTTGTGAAGTTAATTCGATTCACGATCGCCGGTCCGTACTGCGCCAAAGCTTGCTCGTACGTGCCGCTGAAATCGATTGGAAGACCAGAATCATAGGTTCCGCCAAAAGCGAGCCACACCCGGCTGTTGAGTTGATACCGAATGCGCGCTCGCACGCTATTTCGCTGGTCCTGCGACACTGGAAACTCACCGCTCGTAGAACTGATTGCGTCCTGGGCATCATCCCCGAGAAACAGCCCACCTGTAACCGGAAAATAGCCGTTCCCTCGAAAATTGGTCCAACTGGCAAACCCGGAGAACCGTCCCCACGATGGCACATCGAGTTTAGTCTCAACCCCGTAAATGTTGGCCAGCGCGAACGAAATTGGAAAACTTACGCCGGTGTTGAACAGCAGATTGTCATCGGGAAAATTGCGGTACCGACGCCAGAAGAAATTGGTATTTAGACGCACGTGGCCGAAGAATCCGCGCCCAAAGCCGGCCTGATAATAATTGCCGCGAGCCGGCTCTACTGGAAGGCGCAGCACTTGGTCGCTTAAACTTGCGATCTGAGGGGAACTTGATACGAGCAAGTTCTCGAAAGCAGGCGTCTGAAAGATTCTGTCGTACGAGGCGCGGAACACCAGCTGTAACTTCGGCCAGTAGACAGCTATACCGCTGCGAGGGCTCCAGCCGGTCTGATCGACCAGAAAGCCGTAGTGATCGAACCGGATGCCGCCGCTGAGTGTCAGGTTCTTCCAATGCAGTTGATCCTGCGCAAATGCGCCTTGTTCGCGATCGGGTGCGTGCCCGTAGAAGCGGAACGCGGGCGGCGTGTCGGGCGAGAACTGCGTCGGGTCGGTAATTAAGTAATTGAAAGCCTCCTCGATCGCGGCGTAATCCGACTCCGCACCGAATTTGAACTCGTGAATGCCTGCATGCGCCGAAAGAGTCGCCTTGAAATATGCCTCGTGATATCCGCGGTCCTGCCCGGCAATGATCGGAGTTCCAAGGTCGTTCGACCAAAAACGAGCCGTCAGATCGCGCGACATCGCACGAAAGTCACCGAGCACGTTCGGAGAGAAAATGTGTTGATAGGAAAACTGAGCGGCGGTTTCGTAACTCTGGCGATCCTGCCGCTGTCCCGCTATCTGCTGCAGAAATTCATTTGGTACCAGAAACTTCGATTGTTCACGCCGCAGAATAACCGAAATACGATCGCGATCGGAAAAATCGCGCTCGTACTGCGCCATCAGGTCCGCTGTGCTTCCGTGGTTCGTGAAGTTCTGAATGACAGGCGGATCAAGAAAATGATCGGTCAGCGACCCTGCAGCGCTCAGGCTGAAGGTGTTGGCCCCGAGCCCATATTGAGTTTGAAGATAGCCGTTGACCGTATTGAAGCTGCCACCGCCAACCGCAGCCTTGCCATGCAGCCCCTCGCGGGTATCGCGCCGGGTTTCCACTTCGACTACGCCGCCCATGCGCCGGCCATATTCGGCGGGGAAGCCGGCCGTGTAAACGCTCATCTCCTGCACGCTGTTCGCGTCGAAGTCAGGCATAAAAGCGGCCGAACGCGTTTCCGTCAGAGGCAGTCCATCAATCACATACTGCACTTGGTATTCTTCGCCCCGCGGATGCAGGACGCCGTTGGCCTCGAGTAGCCAGCCCGGCTCCTGGTTCACTAGGTCGGAAAGCGAGCGTCCCGGCATCGAAGTTAAGCGATCCTGCAATGTCGCGCTTCCGACCCGATTGCTGCCGGATGCATTCGCCGGATCGACAAGGGTTGCCTTATCGTCGACATCCACCCGTGTCTGGACTTGCTCGAGTCCTAGCTTCAGCGTCAGGTCCTTCGGAATAGAGGAGCGGATCTCAACCATCTCAGACGTAATTTGAAACCCAGGGCGGCTGATTTTGACGGCGTATGAACCGTACGGAAGCCGCTTCGCCACAATACGCCCTTCTTCGTTGCTTTCAAATGTCCGTTTGTATTCGTTCGACTGGCTGACAAGCTCCGCGCTTGCCTGCACCGGAAGGCCGCTCGCGTCGACTAAGTTCAGGCGCAATTCACCTACGTTCGCCTGGCAAAATGCCGCGATGCTGGTGAAGCAGAGAACGATTGCGAGGCGCGAGACCATCTTGTCTCCATCTTCGCAATCTTCGCGCAACGAAACTATCACTCGCCCGTGACGTCGACCACAATCAGCGTGAGATCGTCTTCTTGCGGGCGGCCTCGACCATATCCGCTCCAAGCGGCGAGCTTGTCTAATATGAAGTCCGCGCAATCACCCGGGTTCAGGGCCGCTGAGTCGAGCAGCGTCTGACGGAGCCGGTCCTCACCGAAAAACTCATCATGCTCATCACTGGCTTCGAGTAATCCATCCGTGTGTAGCAGGAAGCGATCACCTGGGCAAAATGTGTGCTCAACGGCCGTGTAAGGTACCACCGGGAGAACGCCAATGAGCAGACCGTTTTCTTCAACGGCTTCGACCCGCAATTCGTTTCGATGGAGCCACTGCATGCGGGGATGAGCCGCGGCCGCGTATCGAAAGATCTTTGTATCGAGATTCAGAAAAAGGTAAGCCGCTGTGACGAACTGTCCCTGCAGATTCGGGCAGAGTGTCTTATTCATGCCGGCCATGACAAGCGCCGGTTGCTCGGCCGCCTGAAGCTGTGACGCACTGGCCACTTTGATCATCGAAGCGATGAGCGCAGCCGGCACCCCGTGGCCCGTTACATCTGCGATCAACACGCCCAAGCGAGATGCGTCGAGCACCAGGAAATCGTAAAAGTCGCCAGCCACGGACGTCATAGGCAAATAACGCGCTGCTATGGAGAGCCCGGCACTTTGGGGCGCTTCGCGAGGCAGGATGGACGTTTGAATCCGGCGGGCAATGGTCAGCTCCTCTTCAAGCGCGGTCAATTTTTCGCTTGTACGAGTGGACCTTTCAACCAGCACAGCCGCCAGGCAACTCAGATACACTGCAAAACCCAGCGGCTCGTAACTTAAATCCCGCTTGAATAAACCCCCGAAATTCGCCAGAAGAACAGTTAGCGAATAGAACAAAACACCCGCTCGCAGAGCGTCGATGTGAAAGCTTCGTTCCACTCTAAAAACCAGAAAACAGAGGAGTGCGAAGAAGATGATGACCAGGACGTTGTTGGGAGTCTGCAAAAAGAACGGGACCTGAAAGACCTGATCGCAAATCAAACCTGTCAACCCGAGTACGATCTGGGCCGCCAGAATCCAGTTGAAAACGCGCCGCCATCTTGGAAAAACGGAGTAGAGGAACAGGGTGACAAAGGGGAGCAGTATGTAGCTGATTGCCGCATGAAAAAAAGCGCCGGAGCGATCGCTCATACCGATTGCCAGGCGAAAAATTCTGCTATCTACTAAGAGACGAACTCCGTAGAGCGCAGTGAAGATGCCAAACCAGAGCGCGTCCGAATGCTTGCCGCGTTTCCGAAGAGCATAGAAGAGCAGCGAGGCAATACCGATCGTCGTAACAATGATTCCAAGCACGCTGCGCGCTGCACTTGCCCGTACGATCGCGGCTAATTGACTCGTTGTGTCGAGGGTAAGCAATTCGATATAGTAGCGCTCGATGCGGAACGCGTCGATTGGATGTCTGCTATCGGTGTCACTGATGTGTGGCCAAGAAGCGAGCTCGCGAATGGAGCAGATCGTTGAATCCGAAGTCACCAACCACCAATTTATGGGCGCCGTTCTGGTTGCCAAAGGCGATCATATTCTCCTGAACAAGGGCTACGGCTCGGCAAATCTCGAATGGGCCATACCGAACTCGCCCACAACGAGATTTCGGCTGGGCTCGATCACCAAGCAGTTCACCGCCGCGAGCATTCTTCTGTTGGAAGAGCGGGGCAAACTGAAGACCGGTGATCCGGTTAAGACTTACATGCCGAATGCGCCCGCGGCCTGGGACAAAATTACAATCTACAATTTGCTGACGCATACTTCGGGCATCCCGAACTTCACCAGTTTTCCGGATTACCGCGATACCGAAGCGAAGAGTACGACACCCGAGAAACTGGTTGAGCGCTTTCGCAACAAGCCGCTGGAATTCGAACCTGGCTCAAAGTGGAACTACAGTAACTCGGGTTATGTACTTCTGGGCTATCTCATCGAGAAAATCAGTGGTCAAACGTATCAGCAATTTGTAGAGCAGAACATCTTCACGCCGCTCACGATGAAAGACTCAGGCTACGATTCGAACACCGCGATCATACTGCATCGTGCATCCGGCTATACGCCATCCGAGCACGGCATAGTCAACGCCAGCTATGTCGATATGACAATCCCGTTTTCGGCGGGAGCGCTTTATTCGACGACAGAGGACCTCTTGCGCTGGGAGCACGGCCTGTTCGGGGGCAAGGTTTTGTCGGCTGCGTCTCTGAAAAAGATGATGACGCCATTCAAGGAAAATTATGGCTGCGGATTATCAATCAAGGAAGTAAACGGGCACAAAAAGATCGATCACGGAGGCGGCATTGAAGGATTTAACACCGAGCTAGCTTACTGGCCTGATGATCAGCTGGTGGTAATTGCCCTGGCTAATTTGAACGGCATGGCGCCTGAAGAAATCGCCGACCGGTTAGCCGCAACTGTTCATGGCGAAAAAGTAACGCTGACTACGGAGCGCAAAGAGATTAAGCTGGCTCCCGAGCTGCTCCGGACATACATCGGTGAGTATGAACTTGCGCCCGGCGCCGTGATGAGCATTACTCTGAATGGCAGCCAATTGGAGACTCAGCTAACCGGGCAGCCAAAGATTCCGGTCTATGCCGAGACGGAGAATCGCTTCTTCGTGAAGGTGGTCGATGCTCAGCTAGAGTTCACGAAAGACTCGTCCGGCAAGGTCACGCAGATGATTCTCCATCAAGGCGGCCGTGATATGCCGGCCAAGAAAATCAAATAGCCTAACTATTTGGCGGGATCGAGCCGTAAGAGCACCACGCCGTGCGATGGAACTTCGGCGGTGAACTCGTCAGAAAAGTTGCCGTCATCAGCTCGAGTCCACAAGTCGCGTGCAGTAAAACCGCCTTGTAACTTGAGGTCCGCTTTGCTGGCCGAGACTTTCGCCGGTGTTGCGCCCCGGTTGAATAGACCCACTGCTTCGCCGCCATTTGCCAAGGGACGCGCCCAGACTTCCAGATCGCCGTTCTTAGATACCCGCGTAGCTTGCTTGCCGAGCGGATCCTGATCGATGGCGATCACGTCTTTGTTCGTAAGCATCTGCAGGATCGCCGGCGAAACGCTACGAAGATCGTTACCCGCAAGTAGCGGAGCAGCCAGCAAACTCCAGAGACTCATGTGCGTTCGATACTCGGTCTCGCTCATCCCGCCATTACCGACCTCGAGCATGTCCGGGTCGTTCCAGTGACCGGGGCCCGAGTACTGCGCCAATCCCTCCTGCTCTTCAAAGCCAATGCGCGACATCGATTTCCAGTTGTCGCTGATGTCACCCGTTGTCCGCCACGAGTTGCCTCCAACATTCGCGCCCCACTGCGGGCCGTGAAAGACGCCATACTGGCACAAACTAAACAGAATCGGTCGCCCGGTTGCTTGCAAAGCTGCACCCATTTTGGCGTAAACAGCCGGCATCGAGTGGTAGTCGTAAACCTGGGTTGCGCTGCACCAGTCGTATTTCAAGAAGTCGATATCCCAGGAAGCGTAGGTCTTTGCATCCTGTTCTTCATGCTGAAAACTGCCTTCGTAACCACCGCATGTTTTGGGCCCGGGTGATGAGTAGATGCCGATCTTCAAGCCTTTACTGTGCACATAAGCGGCCAGCGCTTTCATATCCGGGAACTTCGAATTCGCTTGAATGTTGCCTTGCGAGTCGCGCCCGGCTTCCCATGTATCGTCGATGTTCACGTAAATGTATCCGGCTTCTTTCATGCCGTTGCTGGCCATCGCATCGGCCGTTTCACGAATTAGCTGGTCAGTAACCTTGTTGGCGAATTTGTTCCAGCTGTTCCAACCCATCGGCGGTGTCTTAGCAAGTCCGTTATACGGCACCGGGCTCGCTTCGGGCAAAGAGATTTTTTTCGGCGGCTCGGGCATCGGACCAGGGGCTTCAGTTGAGACCTGCTTGAAGTGCAACTCAGGGCCACGATGCTCCTCCCAACCCGGCATTTGTAACAGGAGAGTGTCACCGTCCAGCCTGCCGGTGTAAACAGATTTCTGTTCCTCGCCAAAACGGTCACGCACAATCGTGAACGACACATCCTTGCCATTCAGCTTTCCGTCCCGAATCGGCTCATAGCCGCCGTGAGAAAGCATGTAGCCGGTGAGCAGATCGCCTTCCGCCTTGAGAAATAGCGACGTCTCGCGGACCGTGCCGTCCGCATTGAACGTGACGGACCACTTGCCGGTGATGGCGGCCTGCATCGAGAATGTGGTGAGCAAAAGTAGCGAATACGAGCTTCATAGTCGAATATGAATTCTATACCTGTGAGCTCGTTGCTATTACGTGTCTTGTCGAAACGGCGTTAAGCGCGCAGCCCGTCGATGAAAGCGTGAATGCGAGCAAGACCTCGTTTTAGCTCAGTCATCGAAGTCGCGTAAGAGATCCGAATATGGTCGTCCGTCCCGAATGCTTCCCCGGGCACGACAGCCACCTGCGCTTGTTCGAGCAAAGCGCCTGCAAATTCGAGCGAGTTCTTGACGCGGCCGCTGCCGTAAGCAACGGAGATGTTGGGGTAAGCGTAGAACGCTCCCTTGGGCATTTCGATCGACACGCCGGGAATTTCGCGCAGCCGGCCAATAACGAAATCGCGGCGTTTTCGGTATTCCGCCAGCATCTCGGGAATCGATCCCTGCGAGCCTTTCATGGCCTCGATAGCAGCTTTCTGTGCGATTGATGTCGGGTTCGAGGTCGAGTGACTCTGCAGCTTCGTCATGGCATTAATCAGCGGCGCGGGGGCAAGCGCAAAGCCGACGCGCCAACCGGTCATGGCATACGTTTTGGAAAGCGATCCGGCCACAACCACACTTTCTTTCACTCCGGGCGCGGCTGCAATGGAGAACGGTTTCCCATCGTAGACGAAGTGGCAGTAACATTCATCGGTCATCAGATAGATGCCATTTCGGGCAGTAAGCTCGGCGATCTTCAGGAACTCGGGCTCTGAGATGACCGCCCCACTCGGGTTGGAAGGCGAGTTGATGATGACAAGTTTGGTTCTGTTTGTTATATGCGGCTCCAGCAATTCGGCCGTGACTTCAAACCCGTTGTGCTCATCTGTGTCGACGAAAATACAGACGCCACCGGCATAGTTGACGACATCCTTGTAAGTCACCCAGTAAGGCACAGGAACGATCACTTCATCACCGGGATTGATCAAGGCCTGAACGAGGTTGAAAATCGCATGTTTGCCGCCTACGGTAACCAGGCATTCCGCCGGCGAGTAGTTGCTGCCGAAGTCAGTACGATGCCGTTCGCATATCGCGGCGCGCAGCTCGGGTGTCCCGCCGGTATTGGTGTACTTCGTAAAGTTGGCGTCGATCGCCGCGATGGCCGCTTGCTTGATGTTGGCCGGCGTCGGGAAATCCGGTTCGCCCGCGCCAAAATCCACCACGTCCGCGCCCTCGCGCCGCAGTCGGTCCGCGTCCGCCGCAACCTTCATAGTCGAAGAGACACTGATCGTCGAAATACGTTCAGCGATTTCGCCGGTTTGTTGTATAGTGTTCGCTCGCATGGTACTCGCTATCACTGTATCGTTTTTAGACAAATCTCGCCCGTAAGCCGCGTAAAACAGGCTCGGGTACAAACTGCGCCACGTCGCCGCCCAGCTTGATCACCTCTTTGATCATGTGCGAGCTGATAAATGAATACTCTTCGCTCGCCAAAAGGAACACGGTCTCGGTGGCGGGCCGCAGACGTCGATTCAAATGCGCCATCTGTAGCTCCGTTTCGTAATCGGAGATCGCACGGATGCCGCGCAGGATCGCATGGGCACCCCGGCTGGCTGCATAATCCACCAACAAGCCATCGAAAGAATCGACTTCCACATTAGCGAATGGCGAAAAAACCTCACCCATCATGGCAACACGTTCCGCCACGGAAAATAGCGGCTGTTTGTGAGCATTAATCAGGACAGCTACTATGAGGTGATCGAACAGCCGTGCGCCGCGCGAGATCAGGTCAAGATGACCGTTCGTCAAAGGATCAAAAGATCCTGGATATATGGCTGTGGTTTGTCCTTCTCGCCTCATCCGGGTTGCCACGCGCTTGTGAACATCTGAGTGTAGCGGAGTAGCGGTTCTCGAAGAAAGTCAATGGACTTCCAAAACATCGTAGATTCGGGCAATCCCGAGATTTTTTCGGTTCGAACCCATGCGCGAGGGCCCGCCGGCGAACTTCCGCTTACGGCGGAGATGCTGATCGAACAACCCTCTGGCAATCTGTTCGGCTTATCTCAGAACGCCGGTATGGGGTGGGCGCCGCAAGCACTCGGTGGCAAGCAGATCTTGATCCTGAGCACGCATGGCGGCGTGCGCGCCGAAGATGGGACGCCCATTGCGCTCGGCTATCACACGGGCCATTGGGAAGTTGGTCTGCTCGTGAAAGAGGCGGCAAACGAGCTAAAGGCGCTCGGTGCGATCCCTTTTGCGGGGGCCTGCACCGACCCGTGTGACGGCCGTACACAGGGCACGCCGGGCATGTTCGACTCCTTGCCTTTTCGCAACGATGCCGCTATGGTGCTGCGGCGGCTTATTCGCTCGCTGCCCACACGCGCAGGTGTGATCGGAGTCGCGACTTGCGATAAAGGTCTGCCCGCGATGATGATGGCCCTGGCAGGCACGCCTGATTTCCCTTGCGCACTCATCCCGGGCGGCGTCACACTCATGCCCGAACACGGTGAGGATGCCGGTAAGGTGCAGAGCATCGGCGCGCGCTTTGCCCATAACAAGATTTCGCTCGAAGAGGCAGCGCTGGCCGGCTGCCGGGCTTGCGCATCGCCGGGGGGCGGCTGTCAATTTCTGGGAACAGCAGCCACCTCACAGGTTGTCGCCGAGGCTCTTGGCCTGACGCTGCCGCATGCCGCGCTCGCTCCCTCGGGCCAGCCTATCTGGCTCGATATGGCGGGTCGCACTGCACGGGCCATGCTGCGCCTGAACCAGCTCCGCCTGGCGACGCGCGATATCTTGACGCCCGTGGCGTTCGAGAACGCCATGGTGCTGCATGCGGCTTTCGGCGGATCGACTAATCTGCTGTTACACATTCCGGCGATTGCGCATGCGGCAGCTATTCAGAGGCCCACGGTCGCGGACTGGAATCGGATCAATCGCAGCGTGCCGCGCCTGGTTGACGCTCTACCGAACGGCCCGCGCAATCATCCGACCGTACAAGTGTTCCTGGCCGGCGGCGTTCCCGAAGTGATGCTGCATCTCAAGCGAGCCGGCCTATTGAACACCGACGCTCTCACTGTTTCAGGCGAAAAGCTCGGGACTGCTCTCGACTGGTGGGAAGCATCGGAGCGCCGCACCCGTTTGCGGCAAAGCCTGCTCGAACTGGACGGCATCGACGCGGATGACGTGATCCTTTCTCCAGACCGCGCTAGCTCGCGGGGCCTCACGTCCACTGTCTGCTTCCCGCATGGCAATCTCGCGCCCGAAGGAGCAGTGGTTAAGAGCACCTCGATCGATCCGAGTGTCGTCGATGCGGACGGCGTGTACCGGATGCGCGGCCCGGCCCGCGTGTTTCTCACGGAACACGACGCGATTACCGCTATCAAATCGCAAACGATTCGCGAAGGCGACGTCATCGTACTGATCTGCCGTGGTCCGATGGGCTCCGGCATGGAAGAAACTTACCAGATCACCTCCGCCCTGAAGCATCTGCCTTTTGGCAAGCACGTCGCCGTTATCACCGATGCGCGTTTCAGCGGTGTCTCAACCGGCGCCTGCGTTGGCCACGTGTCGCCTGAGGCGCTGGCCGGCGGACCGGTCGGTAAATTGCACGATGGCGACATCATCGAAATCATCATTGATCGCAATAGCCTTGAAGGTCACGTGAACTTCGTGGGCGAGAGTGCCGAGTCGTTTTCGCCCGAAGAAGGACACCTGCGCTTACTGAACCGGCCAGCGCGATCGGATCTTCGAGCTGATCCTCTACTGCCCGCCGATACCAGGCTCTGGGCTGTTCTGCAGCATGCCAGTGGCGGCATCTGGGGCGGATGCGTCTACGACACGGAAGCAATTGCTCGCAAGCTGACGGTTAGCTGACCCGCCGTCAATACGGGCTCCAGCTGCCATCACTCTGCCGCTTCTCTTCCTCATCTTTCTTGTCCTTTACCTGCTGCTGTTTCGATTTGCCGCCCTTGAAGTAGAGATGCACCGTGACGTTGTGTGTCGAATCGTCGGCCGTGTAGTCCGAGCGTGTATCGGCCAGATTATCGAAAAGGCCTTGTTGCTGAATGCGTTTCAGAAAGAAGTCCGGATAGTCGGGATTGAATGGGTGGCCTTCCTTTTCGCCCCAGAGCTTAGCGATTGCGGGTTCGGTTGTTACATCGAGCCCCTGAATGTCCAGCTTCTGAAAGCTATAGACCGCCCCGGGAGTCACGTTGTAGACGAGGTTCACCGCGCGTTTCGCATCGTCCGGCTGGGTCTCGACGCTAATGCTTGTATCAAGCAGTCCGCGCCGCCTCATCTTATGAATGAGATCCAGACGGAAGTTGTCGACCTGCTCGCTGTTAAACGGCTGACCGGATTTGAATCCGATCGTGGAGCGGATCTCATCTTCATCCAGCCCGTTCCCGCGAAAGCGGATGGACCCGAACTTGAACATCGGGCCGTCCTTAATCTCGACCTTTACAATGACGCCTAGATTTGTTTTAGCCGGCTCCGTCTCGATTTTGGGGAAGCTGACGGCGGCATAACCTTTGGCGGCGTATAGGGGCCGAATCGCGCCATCTAAAATCATTTTCAGGCGCGTATCGGATAGCGGAACACCAATCGCAACCTGGTTGACGGCGCGCAGAATTGTTCCCGTATCAATGGCCTGATTACCAGTCACGAAAACTTGAGAGATTGTCGGTGCAGGCGTGTCTGGCGTAAACAGAACTGTCAGTTGCTGCGGATCATCATTCGCGACAGCCGCGCGAACTTTTACACTTTTGTCGCCCTTTGAAACACACTGCTGGACTGCTTCACTGTAACGGTGGAGAACGCCTTCGGTGCCTGGGATGCGATCCGAGTAAAGGTCGACATGGTCGCGCACGCACGAGCGCACAGCATCCTGGGAAGGCCCAAATCGCTCAAAACGAGTTGGGAATAGCTGGTCAATTTCCGTGACCTGAAAAGTAACCTGGTATGTAGGAGACTTACCAGCGCCCGTCCGGTACTCGTAGGCGACATTGACAAAAAGCTCGGTCGCCTGGAGTTTGCTGCGCGCTTGCTCGAGGACGGCCGGGTCGACACGCTGACCGACTTTCAGCCCGCTCTCTCGCGCAACATCTTCCGGTGAATAGAGATGGACGCCCTTCACAGATACGTTCTGCAACACTCCGGGCGGAGGCTGCCGCTTCTTGGGCGCCGGGGCTCCTGGAACATCAGTTTGCCCAGCTAAGCACACGAAGGCCGAGCAGACGAGCAGGGCACAGAGGGACGGACGCATAGGCTCTTCCCTTATGATACGTGCGAATGGCCGTACCCGGTTTCAGCGACGAAAGTGAGCTATAGCTAAAAAGAAACTACGAGGGCCGGGCGAATGAAACGAGCTAGGCGGCGATTTTACGAACGCGCAGGGTCAACCTGCTCTTGTACCGTGCAGCCGTATTTTTGCCGATAATGCCCCATTTTGCCGCTCGGTCCACCAGGGAGAAGGTAGCCGGAAGCGCTTTGGTCGCCCCGGAAACGTCTTTCTGATCGAGCAACCGACGCATTGCGCGGATCTGATGCCGCAGTCGGGATTTGCGCATCCGGTTGATCACCGTCCGGCGCTCCGTCATACGGACCCGCTTCAATGATGAAACTGTATTTGCCATGAACCTACTAACCTGAAGATTAATTTACCCATTCAGGATACCGCAGGCGGGCACATATCTGAAACCAAGCGCTTTCCTGACCGTTTAGCAGAGATGATCAATCATGATCGTCGACCATTAGAATAGTCGCTGAAACAGATGTCTCGCAAAATGATTCGATTAGCACTGAGTCCGCTCGCCTTCGGCGCGGCCCTCCCGGCTCTCGCCATAGCGGCAATGGCAATCTCATCGCCAGTTAATGACTGGACGATCTCCGGCCCTTTCGGCGGGACGGCTCGCAGCGTAGCAGTCGACGGACAACGGCCCGGCGTAGTGCTTGCGGGAGGTATGAATTCGCTGGTGTTCCGGAGCCGCGATGGAGGCGACAACTGGGATCTGCTCGACTTCCCCAAGCGAAATCTGAGCGAGGTAACCTCTCTGCTCGTCGACCCCACCGACTCGAATCATTACCTGGCCGGTATGATCTCGGCCGAAGATGGCGGTCTTTTTGAAAGCCACGACGAAGGCCGTAGTTGGCTTCCCGTTAAAGCGATTAGCAAATTCGGCGTAAGAGCATTGACCTCCGCCCCGAGTGATCCGACTGAGATCCTCGCCGGCACTCTGCAAGGCGTTTGGCTCAGCACGAATTCAGGCAAGGACTGGAAGCGCATCTCCGACCCGGAGAATCTTGAAATGCAGGGCATCACAGTGGTCGCCGTCGATAGCAAGGATCCGAAGACCATCTATGCCGGCACTTCCCATCTGCCCTGGAAAACCACAGATGGCGGCAAAACTTGGGAATCGATCCACACCGGTATGATCGACGATTCCGATGTATTCTCGATCTTTGTCGATCCAGGAAATCCGTCCAACCTGCTGGCGAGTGCTTGCAGTGGTATTTATGCGAGCGCCAGCCACGGGGACGAGTGGAAAAAGCTTCTAGGCATCCCCAACACCTCCCGTCGCACGCACGTCATTCGCGAAGATCCGGCCAGCGCCAGCGTTATCTATGCCGGTACGACGACTGGCTTGTTCAAATCGGCGAACCAAGGCGCCAGCTGGAGAACGTTGAGCAACACTCAGGCGAACACCATCGCTTTCGACCCGGCGCACCCAGGACGCATGTACCTTGCCCTTGAATATGAAGGCGTGGGCCGGAGCGATAACGGTGGGGAAACCATTCAGCTGGTGAACCACGGTTTTGTCGACCGATCGATCTCATCCGTCACCCACGCCGGAGACAAGCTGATTGCGATTGAGACGCAGGAAGGCGACACCAGCGGCATTTTCTCGAGCAGCGATCGCGGCGAAAACTGGGGCCGTCTTTCCGAAGTCCGCGGGCTAGGCGGAGTTCACCTCAAAGCCATCACTGGGCTCCCGAGCCAATCTGGCACGCTCGTAGCAGCGACTCCTCGTCGCATGTTCAAATCGATCAACGGCGGTGCAGATTGGAAGCAGCTTCCCGTTCGCGTTATTGAGCCGCCACCACCACCGCCTGCCGACAAGCCCAAGGCCGCTTCGACTCGCACACCCGTGCGCCGCGGATCCGCCCAGGCTCGCACCCGCACCACGCGACCAGTAAAGCCAATTGTGAAGATGCGGGAAGTCTCGTTATCAGAAATCAGCGCGCTTTATTCCCTGAAAGGTCAGCCGCAAGACATGGTGTTCGCTGCAACCGATCTGGGCCTTTTAAAGAGCACTGACGCGGGCGAGCACTGGATCTTGGCAAAGCTTCCTTCGTCACCTGCCGTCTCTGCGCTCTTTCTTGCGCCTGATGCTAGCGGTGACCTCATCGCTCGCGCCGCCACCGGGCTTTTTATTTCGAAAGACTGCGGCCAACACTGGGATAACCTGCCATTCCCGCTACCCTCTTCCGAGGTCAACGAAATCGCCATTGCGCCAGGGCAAGGCGGCACTCTGCTGGCAGCTACTCGTGTCGGTCTCTACTCGTCTGCCGACGGCGGCGCAAAGTGGTCCGCTAATCCCACCGGTTTGCCTGCTTCGACAATCGCTTCCGTCTTGTTCACCAGTGAACCGGGTATCGCTTATGCCGTCGGATATGGCCGCCTCTACCTAACAACCAACGGGGGCACGGCATGGAAAGACGTCCCAAGCTCCCTCCCGTCCGTTCGGATTAGGCAGCTTTGGATGCCTGATCGAACTTCCGGTCGACTATACGGAATTACTAGTGACCTGGGAATTCTCTTTCGCGACGGGGGTGTAATCCGCTAAGATCAATTCTTGGTTTCGTTTACAAATCTTGTGAGAGGTCTGTCATCAGGCGGCACCGGCCGGTCGTCGGTAAGTGTCGAACTGCCAGGTACACCACTGAGTTGCGTACCGGCAACTCAAGACCTCGATGACTAATGATTGCAAGGTGACGAACGATGTGGCAGTCGAGGATTTTCAGGTTACTTCCGGACATCATCGTATAGGCAGCCGGCGGTTCCTGATCGCGCTCCAGTCTTGTTCCGGCAAATAGCACAGGTATAACATGCTTTGCTCGGAATTAATTCTTGTTAACTGATGAAACAGTCCTAGAAGTTATCAAACCTAGTAAACTGGTTCTATTCTGGTGGGTTACTATCTCGTTTGGAGGGGCAGGATGAAGTCTCGGCTCAAATTTAAGCCGATCGGTTTGAGTGTTCTATGTATAGGCATGTCGCTGGGTGTAGCAGCTTACGCGCAAGACACGAATACACAGGCCACAACTACTACAACTAATACAACCAAGTCAGCTGCTAAGGCGTCAGGCGCCAGTGGGCAGGATCAATATCCTGACTTGATTGAAATCGATCCATTTGGTGGCGTTAGCACCTACGGACAAGTCCAGCGTGGCTTGACGACAAAGCTTGTCAACGGCGGTGTAGGCGGACTCCGTTTGGCTTACAATCCGTCTGCGTACCTCGGCCTAGAACTCTGGGCTGATTTCGATCAGGCCAATGTAGAGTTTCGTCAATCGAGCGGCTTTTTCCCGGGCACTATCTCGCCGCTTCCGGCTTATAGCTTCGGAGCTCGCAACTACTTCTTCGGCTTAAATCCGATCATCAACCTCAAGCCTCGAGGCTCTAAGTTCCAGCCTTACGTGACCGTTGGTGTGAACGGGATTCAGTTTAGTCCGACTGATGCAGCAAAGTCGCAGGCGAGAAACCCGGCGACCGATGCTCTTTTCCACTCCGCTAATTTGAATGACAACTTGCAGGTGGGTCTTAACTACGGCGGTGGTGTGAAGTGGCATTTCAGCGATCACTTCGGCGTGCGCGTGGACGCACGCGGCTTCTGGTCGCGTAATCCTACTTACGGATTGGCGAACTATCCGAATGGCGGGATTTACATTCCTGCTCACGACAAGCTCAATGGATTTCAGGGAACGATCGGTCTAGTCTGGTACGCCGGGACAACCAAATGTCCTGAAATGCCGCCTGCACCGCCTGCCCCCGCACCGCTTCCAACGCCGACGATCTCTGGCGCGGAAGGAAGTCTCTGTCCTGGCAAGCCGGTTACATTGCACGCAACTCTCTCGGGCGCCGCGCCTGATCGCAAGCTGAAGTATGCGTGGACCGTGAACGGTGAAGCGCAAGGCAGCGACAGCCCCGATCTTACCTACACCCCGAATAACACCGGCAGCTTCAATGTTCAGGTGACGGTCACCGATACAACGCCGCCGCCTGCGCCGCTCGAGCGTCCGCGCAAGTTCCCTGTTCGTTGCTGGGTACAGCCTCCGCCTCCGGCGCCTGTGGCTCCTGTTTCTGGAACTGCCACGGTTACTGTCACCGCGCCTCCGCCGACTATCAGCACTGTAACCGCCGACCCGACTGCGCTCGATTGCGCTGCGAACACCAACGGCAAGCACACCGCTAACCTGACTGCAACCGCAACGCCTTCGGCTTGTGGCGGCAACTTGACCTACAAGTGGACGGTCAGCGAAGGCAGCGTCACGAACGATAGCGCCGCCAACGCCACGTTTGATTCTTCCAGCCTCAACTTCGAGGGTGGTGCGCAGGGCCAGAGCAAGACTGTTACCGCCACTGTCACCGTCACCGATGAACGCGGCCAGACGGCATCACAAACGACCACTATCACGGTGAACTGCCCGCCGCAGTTTGTACGCCTCGACGACGTGGTCTTCGCTAAGAACAACTCCCGCGTGAACAACTGCGGTAAGCGCGTTCTGATCGATGACGCGGCTCCGAAGGTGGCAAGCGGCGACTACGACATCGTGCTCGTCGGCCATCGCGATACCGATGAATCCGAGAACGGTACGACAGTACGCGGTCGTAGAAGCCGTCGCGCTGCTGCGCCGACTGCTCTCGATGAACAGCGCGTGCTGAACGCTGCTGCTGTCCTGAGTGGCGGTACCGGCACCTGCGGTAAGGTTGACCCGTCACGGATCAAGGTTGATTGGGTTGGCACTGACCAAACTTCGGAAACGAAGCCGGGACTCTGCGGCACCTCGAACATCAAGGAGCGCCGTGGATCGCAGACGACCGAGGCCGACAAGAACCGTCGCGTCGAAGTCTACTTGGTGCCTCACAACAGCACCAGCCTGCCTCCGGCAGTTAAGAACCCTAAGCCTCTTCCCGATGATCAGATGAAGAAGCTGGGTTGCCCGAAGTAAACGGCGAGTAGTTAGTTAAAGAAAGAGGGCCAAGCGTGATCCGCTTGGCCCTTTTGCTATTTATGTAGACCATGCACCCTTTGCCGCGCATTGCCTCGCTTCTGCTTCTTCTTTCCATTCCCTTGTTTGCTGCCGACCCCTTCACGGTCGATCAGATCATGAGTGCGCCGTTTGCCAGCGGCCTGACCGCTGCTCCCACCGGCGCCACTGTGGCGTGGATTGAAAACGAAGCGGGCCGGCGTAACATTTGGGTCGCTAGTGGTCCCGAGTGGCAGAGCAGGAAGCTTACATCCTTCGATGAGGATGACGGGCAGGAGATCGCGGATCTGGCCTGGGCTCCCGACGCAACTTATCTGCTCTTTGTTCGGGGCGGCGATTTCGAAAATGGTGGCGAGAACCCAAATCCTGCTATTAGTCCCAGAAAGCCCGAGCAGGCAGTTTGGCGCGTTAGCCTCGCGGGCGGCGCACCGTCGAAACTAACGGTCGGGCATTCACCGCAGGTTTCATCCAAAGGCGAGATCATCTTCGTACGCGACGGTCAGATCTTTTCTTTACAGAAGGACACGGAAGCAAAGCCTCTTGTTGAGCAGAAGGGCTCCCAATCCGACGTAACGTGGTCTCCCGATGGCACTCGTTTTGTATTCGTAAGCGGGCGCCGGGACCATAGCTTCATCGGCGTTTACTCCATGGCCGATCATGCGGTCCGCTACCTCGATCCAAGTGTTGACAGCGATGGCGCACCTGTTTGGTCCCCTGATGGGTTATCGATCGCATTCTTAAGGATTCCCGCCACCGGCGACGAAGCGTTCTTCGGACCGCGCAGAGCCGGTACGCCCTGGTCCATTCGCATCGCCGAGGTCGCAACCGGGATTGGTCACGAAGCCTTTCGCGCAGATAAAGGACAGGGGAGCCTGTTTCACCAGGTCGATGCCGAGAAGCAGATTTTCTGGACCGGAGATTGTCTCGTTTTCCCGTGGGAGCGAACCGGCTGGAACCATCTTTACAGCATCTCGATACGTCCCGCCGCGCATACACCCGTCGAGTTAACGCCGGGTACTGGAGAAGTCGAGCACGTCGCGCAGTCCGCCGATGCGAAAACGATCTTTTATTCGTCGAATTTGTCTGCGATCGACAGCCGTCATCTCGCCAGTGTCGAGGTAACCGGCGCAGCCAAAACGAAGCCCCTCACCGCAGGTGATGACATGCAGTGGCAACCCGCGCCTGCTGCTGACGGAAGTGCGCTTATCTATCTCACTTCGAGCTACAACCAGAGTTCGCATCCCGCTGTCCTCTCGTCGAGTGGCCAAACGAAACGACTGGGTCCCGAAGACCCGCCCCAGTTTCCTACGGCTGCGCTTGTGCGGCCGCAGTCGGTGCTTCTTACCGCGGCGGACGGCATGCAGATACATGGACAACTCTTTCTACCTCCTGTCTCGCACGCCGGCGCACGTCATCCCGCGCTCATCTTCTTCCACGGCGGCTCGCGGCGGCAGATGCTGCCTGCCTTTCACTACATGTATTACTACTCAAACGCCTATTCGTTGAACCAGTATTTGGCGAGTCAGGGTTATATCGTACTCTCGGCCAATTACCGCAGTGGGATCGGTTATGGACTAGATTTTCGCGAGGCGATCCACTACGGTGCACAAGGTGGAAGTGAGTTTAACGACGTGATAGGCGCGGGTTTATACCTGAAGTCGCGACAAGACGTCGACCCGCATCGCATCGGTGTCTGGGGTGGCTCATACGGCGGCTATCTCACCGCGATGGCGCTCTCACGGGCTTCTGATTTATTTGGGGCGGGCGTGGATTTCCACGGCGTGCACGATTGGAGTAGCCTGCGCGGTTACTTTTCAAGCGAGGGAGCGAGCGGAGATCCGAATCAAATTAAGCAACGGCAGGAGGCCGCCCGGATCGCTTTCGAATCTTCGCCCATGGCATCGGTCGACACCTGGCGATCACCTGTCCTGCTCATTCACGGCGATGACGATCGTAACGTCGAATTTGCCCAGACGCTCACGCTGGTCGAAGCTCTCCGTAGCCGTGAGGTTCCGTTCGAAGAACTTGTCTTCCCAAATGAGATTCACGACTTTCTGCTGCACCGCCACTGGGTGGAAGCGTACCAGGCCACCGCGGATTTCTTCGCCCGGAAGTTGAAGGAGCCGGAACAGTCCGCCCGCAGCCACTGACCTTTGGTCTCCTCAAAACAACGCTTCATCGCCATCGCGTGATGCACTTCGTTCTTTGGCCGTACGCTGGATGATGACATAGACTTTGAACGCACCGACACCCAGATCGATCCTTAACTGGACTGTTCGAGTCCTCATCATAGATGCCGCCATCGCGGTCGCCGTCCCGCTGTTTCAAGGCTTCTTCGACTCACATGCCACGTTCTCCGTTCTCATTCGCCAATATCTCTTTTCGGTCATCTATTCCAATCTGATTGGCATTCCGCTGTGCCTGGTCCTTCCGCCTGTCTGGATTAGAACGGCCCAACTCTCAATTGCGGTCCAGTCGGCCATACGCGGCGGAGTGATCTTGCTTGCGAATTTCGTCGGCTGCC
Source organism: Terriglobia bacterium (assembly GCA_963737005.1). Classification (GTDB taxonomy): domain Bacteria; phylum Acidobacteriota; class Terriglobia; order Bryobacterales; family Bryobacteraceae; genus Bog-105. The sequence continues at coordinate 573,896 of CAVTRD010000004.1, forward strand.
TGCTTGCCGGTTTAGTCCTGCGCGCCATCAATGGTCCTCAATATCAGTACTGGACAGAGTTTCGCGGTTCTCTCGGCTTATCACTCGTGCTTTCCGCGATCGCAACTGCTTTCGTTTCAATGTATGAGAAGCAGCAATCGAGATTGAAGACGACGGCGATGCAGCTCAAAACAAAAGAGCTCGAACGGGAAAGAGCGTTGAAGCTCGCCACCGAAGCGCGTCTCTCGTCGCTCGAAGCGCGCATTCATCCCCATTTCCTCTTCAATACCTTGAACTCCGTTTCTTCCCTGATTCACGAAGATCCGCTGCGCGCCGAGAGAATCGTTACTCAACTCGCCGACCTCCTCCGTTTTTCGCTCGATGCGGCGCCCGGTGGGCTTGTTCCGCTTGAGCGCGAACTGCAAATCGTCGAGGATTATCTCGACATTGAGAAGGCCCGCTTTGGCGAACGGTTGATCTACTCGATCGAAGTTTCGCCGGATCTGTGTGAGGCTCCCGTCCCTCCTCTCGCCCTCCAGACACTGGTTGAAAATAGCGTCAAATACGCGGTCGGTCCGCGCGGCAGGGGAGCCAGTCTGCTGATTCGTGTCAACAGTGGGACCGATACTCTCAGGCTGGAGGTGCAAGACGATGGCCCGGGTTTTACCAGTCTGGAATTGCCAGCAGGACATGGTCTCAACAATCTCGAAGAGCGGTTGGCGGCGCTTTTCGGGGAGCGCGCGAGACTCGAGATCCGCAGCCAAGAATCGCATACGATTGTGGCTATCGAAGTTCCGCATCACCCACCTTCTTCCGGCAAAACAGCGGGTGCAAGAAAAGAAACTGCGGTGTCATCGTGACTCCGATCCGCGCTTTTCTGGTCGATGATGAACCACTGGCGTTAAGGCGTTTGGCCCGGCTGCTCGAGCGGACAGAACGCGTGACAGTCGTCGGCTCCGCGTCCGATCCTCTCGTTGCTCTCGAACAGCTTACGGCAACTTCGTGCGATGTTCTTTTTACCGATATCGAAATGCCTGAGCTCTCCGGCTTCCAGATGCTCGCGAAGCTGGACCCGCAGCCGCTCGTGATCTTCACGACGGCTTACTCGCAATATGCGCTGCAGGCTTTCGCCGTCACCTCCATCGACTATCTGCTGAAACCGATCGATGAGAAACAGCTGGACCGCGCGCTTTCGAAACTTGACCGCATCCGAGGCGGCCTTGAGCCACGCCCCGACGTAACCGCGCTCATCGAACAGCTAACCGCCTCCTTACCGCGTCCCCGCTCCTACCCGGCCAGACTGCCTTCTAAGCTTGGTGAGCGCATCGAGTTCGTAGATATCGCCCGCGTTACTCATTTCTACGCCAACGACAAACTTACTTACGCCGCCACCTCAAAAAAGGACTTCATAGTCGATTACACGATCGCCGAGCTCGAAGGCTTGCTCGATCCGGTTCGCTTCGTGCGCATCCATCGCGCGACTATCGCAAATCTAGACTACGTGCGCGAAATGTATTCCTGGTTTTCCGATCGCATGATGCTGCGCATCAATGACGGTAAAGACACCGAGCTGACCGTTGCACGAGATCGCGTCCGTACTTTGAAAGACCGCCTAGGCCTTTAGTTGCGCAAGGTTTAACCAGCCGTTTACGAGATTTCCGGCGCGCTTATAAAGATATGCTAGAGGAAATCGTGATCGTGCTTCGAAATTCTGTTATGCCGCGCCGCACAGCTGTTTTGCTGCTCGGGCTGCTCGTGTTTGCCTCCTCTGTTTTAGCCGTCGACTTTGCCACCGAGATCCACCCTATTCTGGCGGCTCGTTGCGCGCCTTGTCACAGTGGAGATAAACCGCCCGCGGGTCTTTCATTCGAATCGCGGGACTCGGCTCTCAAAGGGGGCGCAAGCGGGCCTGCCGTTGTGGCGGGCGATAGTGCCCACAGCCTTCTGATCCTCAAGGTAACGGGTCAGAAGGGCGCACGCATGCCGGCCACCGGTGAACCACTCTCGGCAGAGCAGATTTCGTTGCTCAAGAATTGGATCGACGAAGGCGCGGTCTGGCCCCAGACAAAAGCGCAAGACACTACGGGATGGACTTCGCCCATCGCTCCGCGGCAGCCTGCCGTACCCGAAAGTGGGTTCCCTAATCCGGTCGACCGCTTCGTCGCCGCGTACCTCAAGCAGAACAACGTCGCCTTTGCTCCGGCCGTCTCAGACGAACTTTTCGCTCATCGCGTCTACCTCGACGTCTGGGGTCTTCCGCCGAGCGCCGCCCAGTTGAAATCGTTCGTTCACGACGCCGCTCCTGATAAACGAGCTCGACTCGTTGACACCCTGTTACAGAACCAAGACCTCTACGCCGGCCATTGGATCAGCTGGTGGAACGACCTCTTGCGTAACGATACGGGCGTCAACTATCAGGGCGATCGCAAATCCATCACGCCATGGCTACTCGCTGCCCTTCAGCAAGACATGCCATACGACCGGATGGTTTCCGCGCTGATCAACCCCGTCGCAAAAGATGATCCCGATGGGTTTCTGATCGGCGTTAATTGGCGGGGCACCGTTAATGCTAGCCAGACGCCCTACATGCAGGCGGCACAGAACACCGGTCAGGTTTTGCTCGGCATCAATCTGAAGTGCGCTTCGTGTCACGACAGTTTCGTCAACAAATACAAGCTGCGCCAATCCTACGGAATGGCTGCGCTTTTTTCGCCCGAGCCCAAACTTGAGTTGGTCCGGTGCGATGTCAAACAAGGCAAGTATGTGAGGCCGGCGCTTCTCTATCCAGAACTTGGGTCAGTGCAGGAAAACGCCTCGCTCGCCGATCGCCACGCAGCTGCTGCCCGCTTCTTCACGGATCCACGCAACGGACGCGTCCCGCGCACCATCGTCAATCGCTACTGGGCCAAGCTGTTCGGCCGCGGCTTGGTCGAGCCGGTGGACGATATGGATTCGAAGCCGTGGGATCCCGAACTTCTCGATTGGCTCGCCTCCGATTTCTCAGCGCACGGTAACGATCTCCATTATTTGCTGCGCGAGTTACTGACCTCGCGCGCCTACCAGATGCCGACCCTGGTGAGCGCCGAACAGCGCGAGAAAACCTACGTCTTTCGCGGTCCTCTCGTTCGTCGGATATCCGCCGAGCAGTTCGACGATACGCTTTCGATGCTCACAGGCGAGTGGGGCACCCTTCGGGAAGGAACCGCCGCGATTCAGGTGCGCGACTGGGAGTTGAAATCAAGCCCGCTTTCGCTAGCCCTCGGACGTCCTATTCGTGATCAGGTGTTTACCACCCGCGACAATCATGCAACCACCTTTCAGGCCCTTGAACTGGTCAACGGAAGTACGCTTGAGAATCGTTTGCGGCGGGGTGCGTTGCGGATGCTCGGAGAGCTTCCACCTGCGCCTGACAATCGCTTCGATAGTGGTGTTCTTACCCACGGCTCGGTCTCCTTCGATGTCGACATCTCGGGTGCGGAGCGTCTCTGGTTGCTGACACAGGATGCAGGTGCCTACGATCCAGCCCGCACGCTTGCCGGGTGGGCCGATGTCGAGCTGTCGGGTCCGGCCGGAGTCAAGAAACTTTCGGAACTCGCAACGCTCTCCTCCTTCGAACAACGCGACCTTACCGCCGAAAAAGTGCAGCTCGGGAAGAGCATTGTCGCGCCCTTGAACTCTCGCTTCGTGTTCCCGATTGGCGGCCTAGGCTTTACTCGCATGCGTGGTAAAGTCGCCATTGACGACAATTCCCGGCCCAGCGACATAGGCGGCGCGGCCCGCTTCTTCCTTTTTACCGCCGAGCCCGACCCTGAGCGACTCATTAAGATGGAAGGCAAACCGCCTGTTCCTTCTGCGCCACTCGCCAAAAAGCTTGACGACGCGATCGCACAGCTCTACCAAACTCTGCTCAGTCGCCAACCGTCCCGAGCCGAGACCGAAGCGGCTCGTGCATTTTTTGCGGCGTCCCCGTCCCAATCGGCCGCACTCGAAGATTTCCTATGGAGCATGCTCCTTCATCCGGATTTTCAATATGTTTATTAGCGAGGAAAAATCATGAACCGCGAAGAAGAACGGATCGAACGCACTATCACAAGCGGTGTCGATCGTCGTCAGTTCATGCGCGCAACCGGTACTGCGGCGTTGGGTGCGCTGGCCGCTGGCGAGCCTCGTCTTTACGCCGAAACCACGAAGCTACCGGCGCGCGCTGATAGCGTCATCCTGCTCTGGATGGCGGGCGGCATGGCCCAGACCGAAACCTTCGATCCGAAGCGCTTTACGCCGTACGCCGCGGGCGAAGAGTCGAACAAAGTTCTCAGCACTTTTCCTGCAATTGACACCGCCGTCGACGATATCAAAATTTCGCAGGGGCTCGAGCGAATCGGTCAGGTAATGGATCGCGGCACGCTGCTGCGCTCTCATCGCGTCGGCGATCTCGGGTTCATCCTGCATTCACGCCATCAGTTTCACTGGCACACCGGCTACCCGCCGCCACAATCCGTCGCCGCCCCACACATGGGCGCCGTGGTCTCACGCACGCTCGGACCGCGTAATCCTGATCTGCCCGCTTTCGTCGACATTGGACAGAACCTCGAAATCGGTGCGGAAAGCGATTCGGTGAAAGCTTTTCATACGGCCGGCTTCCTCGGTAGCGAGCATGCGCCATTTCTGATCTCCGATCCGAACGATGCTGTGTCGCGCACTCGTCCCTCCGAGCACATGGGCCGCTCTCGATTTACCCGCCGTTACGATTACTACCAGAAACTGGTAGCCGCGTCGCCGGTAGGTCAATATGGGAGTGATTTTCAACGCGAGAGCCTCAAGCGATCGCTCGAAAACGCTTACCGGCTGCTTAATTCGCCCGCAGCGAAAGCCTTCGACCTTAGCCTCGAGCCCAAGCCGAGCTACGACATCTACAACACCGGTCGTTTTGGGCTCGGCTGCCTGCTCGCCCGACGTCTGATCGAGGCCGGCACGCGCTTCGTCGAGGTCACCACGGAGTACATCCCTTTCCGTTATTGGGACACCCACGAGAATGGTCACACGCGCACGGTGGATATGAAGCGGCAAGTCGACGCGCCGATCGCGCAGCTCATTCTCGACCTTGAGCAGCGCGGGTTGCTTGATCGCACGCTCGTCATTGTCGCCAGCGAGTTCGGTCGCGACATGATGACCGAAGGCAAACCCGGTCAGGAAGTCAAAGACCAAGTTGCCCAGCCGGCGGTCATGACCGAGCCAAAACACTACGGTATGCACCGGCACTTCACCGAAGCAAGCTCGGTGCTGCTCTTTGGAGGCGGCTCACCAAAAGGCAAGCTGTACGGCAAGACAGCGGACGAACGCCCATGCACGATTGTCGAAAATCCCGTGACAATCGATGACCTGCACGCCACCATTTACTCGGCTCTCGGTATCGCACCGGATGCCTATTATGAAGTCGAAAAGCGGCCCTTCTATGTAACGAACAATGGCAAGGGAAAGGTCGTAGGCGCGCTACGCGCTTAGCATTCCTGCGACCTTACCGATCCCAGTCCGGCCTTCTACGATTTCATCCGCAACATCACCACCCCGTGACTCGGCACCGTCGCTCGATACTGCCCGTGCACCTGATCCTTGCTCTTGGCAGTCCAAAGATCACGCACCGTCACGCTCAACGAAGCGGGGTAGCCGATCTCCGCCCAATTCACCGCGATCTCTTGCTCCGATGAACCGCGATTGAGCAGTGCCACCGCACGCCCACCATCGCTCAGTTGCTTCGACCAAACCTCCAGATCGCCGTCTTTCCTGACTCGCCTTCCTTGCTGACCGAGCTCGTCCTGGTCGACCGTGATCAGCTCCTTGTTGGTAAGAATCGCTTTCGTAGCGGCATCCATCTTGCTGAGGTCGTTCCCCGCAATCAAAGGAGCAGCCAGCAGGCACCACATGCTGAAATGCGCCCGCGCCTCGCTTTCGCTGAGCACGCCATTACCAACCTCGAGCATATCCGGATCGTTCCAGTGCCCCGGCCCTGCGTAACTCTCCAACCCATTCACCTGATCCAGAATCTGCACGACTCCCAACCCGCCCCACTTTTCAGTGCCGCTCCACTTATTGATGATGTCCCCCGTAGCGCGCCACATATTGCCCACATTTTCAGCCCAGAGCCAAGGTTTGGTCGACCCCCATTCGCACAGGCTAAACAAGATGGGTCGGCCAGATTTTGCCAGCGCGTCGCGCATAATCGAGTAAGAAGCCTCTGAATTCTGCGTGCTGTGATTGCACCAGTCGTATTTGAGATAGTCCACGCCCCACGCTGCGTACTGACGCGCGTCCTGAAATTCATAGCCCCGCCCGCCCGGTCGATTTTCGCAAGTACCGGTTCCTGCGTCGGAATAGATGCCGAATTTCAGACCCTTTGCGTGAACGTAATCTGCCAGCGCTTTAATCCCTGAAGCGAACCGTTTAGGATCGGGCACAATGTTGCCCTGCGCGTCCCGCCCTACCTGCCAGCAATCATCGATGACTACGTACTGATAGCCGGCGTCTTTTAATCCGCTTGCCACCATCTGGTCCGCCGTGTCGCGGATTAGCGATTCGCTGACATTACAACCGAATTTGTTCCAGCTGTTCCAGCCCATAGGCGGCGTTTTAGCCAATCCGTTATCAAGGGCACACATTGGCGAAGCCGCGGTAACCGTAAGAAGTACATAAAACAGGTAAGCGCTTTTTGACATGTTCTTGAAGCCATCCATTAAATCAAACTCCTGCGAAATGTTGACTTCTTTTCCCGGCCGAGACTAAACTTGAAACTCGGAAGGTATCGTTCCATGAGATCCACATGTCTAGCGACGAAGTTCAATCTCCGTCACCAAAGCGGCTTCACTGAAGTCTCGCGGGCCGACATGCGTATTCTCTTTACCCGCCTCGACCTTCGGTCGTAGTTAGTCCACAGCCACCCTGGCGTTCTTCTCGCGGCCTGTTGCCATACAACCGCCGTGCAAGCTCGCCGAATTGTTTTTGTTTTGAGGTCCATATGTATTGGCAGCAAATTATCGTGAGAGATCAGGAGCGCGTCCTGGTCACTAAGAATGGCCGGTTCAACAGGATTCTTACGCCTGGAGACTACCGCATTCGGGTTGCCTCATTCACTTCTATAGAAATGGAGAAGCACAATGTAGGCGATCTCTTCTTCCGCAGTAGCTGGGCCGATTACCTGATTGACGAACGGCCCGAAACTGCGCAGCAGCACTTCACGCTCGTTCAAACCACCGAAACACAGGTTGGCATGATCTACGTGAACGGCGCACTGTTCAAGGTGCTCGTGCCTTCGAAACGTCTCTTGTTCTGGCGTGGTCAGGCGTGCGTGTCGGCAGAGATCGTTGACGTCCTTGCCGAGCCGGAACTGCCCGTCACGCTCTTGGAATGTGCGGAGCTCACCGGCGCACGGAACGGTTAGCCCATCAGAAGATGAGCTTCAGTGAGAACTGGATTTGGCGGGAATTCGAAGCAGTGCGGCTAATCTCGCCAAACCCGGAACCCTTGATGATATTCGCGGGCAAGCCGAAGTTCACGAGGTTAAACAGGTTGAAAAATTCCGCGCGGAACTGAAGGTTTAAGAGTTCGCCGTTGCCTCTTGTCCCGAACGGCGTGTCCTTAATCAATCCAAAATCGTAATTGTGAAACGCCGGTCCGCGGAAAGTGTTTCTCCCGAGCGTGCCGAAGCGCCCACTGGGGATCGCAAAGAAGGACGCGTTGTCTCCCGCCCGCCCAAAGTAGTCTTCACGGATCTTTCGTCCAGTGGATAGATCAGGTGAAGCAACCTGATCCGGGCGATCGACGCCGTTCGAGCCCACGCCCGTTTGTTGCACTCCAGAATAAATGGTAAATGGAAGTCCGCTGGTGATCGTCGAAACGCTAAGCAGCTGCCAGCCAGCGGTAGCTTTGCGATTCATGAAATGCAGGAATCCGAGTGAGTCAACGTGCAGATCCTGGATCAGATTAGCGCTGAATGCGTGCTTCACATCGAAGGTGGATGGACCTCTGTCCAGGCTCGTATGAAACGGATCTTGGGGCCAGGCCTGCGCACTCGAGCCAGCTGCGCCCGCCACAAATCCGCCGAGCACGGAACTCGTGTCATCGAGCGACTTCGCATAAGTGTAGCTTGCCTGAAGCGCCGGTCCCTGCCGTCCGAGATTGCCCTGCGCTGACGCTTGGAGCGCGTGGTATGTAGAGTGAGAGCGATTCGTTATCAACATCTCCGTGCCGAAGCCCCCGATTACCGCACCGGATGAATCGAATTGCGTGAACGGCGCGTAGGCCGGCGATGCTCCCGGGTAAGCATTTGGGAAGTTCATTGCGGGAAGCTTGACGCCTGCCGTACCGATATACGCAGCGTTCGCGTCCAAGCCCCCAAAGTGACGTTCCAGGCCGAGTGTCCAGGTGCCCAGGTAAGCGTTCCGAAAATCAGGCGAGATGGTGCTCGTATTCAGCGGTGTTACTTGGTGCGCCGGATTCAACGCTGCAATACCTTGTTCAAAACGCGTTACATCCATCACGGTGTTTGCCGGAACGGCTTTACTGTCGCGCGAAGCAAAAATGTCTGTGCCTTGTGGCGTATACACTTCAGGCAGCTCATTCGGTGTGATGGGTGTACCAAACGGGACGGGCGCTCCTGGGGCGGATGTGAATCGCGGAGAAATCACGAAGGGTGTCGAACCTGTAAGCGAGTTGTCTTGCCAGATGTTTGGCGGAATCGTCGAAATTGCGCCGCCTGCGCTGATCTGAAGATCTTTCGCAGCCTGCCAGCTCAGCCTTACGCGCGGACCCAGGCCCTTCCAATCCATTACGTAGCCGGGCTGCGGATTGACCAGATACTCCTGAAATCGACTGTTCGGTCCATTAAGCGTCATCAGGCTCGATGTCCGTTTAGCGCGTTCACTTATCGGCGTGTAGACTTCGTAGCGCAAGCCGTAATCGAGCACTAATCGCGAAGAGATCTTCCAGGTGTCCTCAAGGAAAAGGTTTGTGTTGTAACGGGAAATCGCAGCGACACCGATCTGGTCACCTTGCGGAAAATATGCGGGCGCAACGGCCAGCGAGTACGCAAACGGGCTCGCCGTGAGTAGCGCACTGAGCGTGTCCGGAAGTGCTGCTCCAGCTGCGATATCATGAGCCCCGCTGAGGGAACGGATCGCAACCGGGGAGTAAGAAGTGCCGCCTCCAAATGTGTAGGTCCCATTAGGCGCGATGCCAAAGTAAGTCGAATCACGATTGGCGCGAAACTCCACGCCCGCTTTGATGGCATGCTTTCCGTGAATCCAGGAAACGTTTGCACGACCCTGAAAAAGGTTGCCGTAAGCTGCCGTCACAGAACCAGCAGCCGAGTTGAATGACTCGTAAAGCCCATCGCTGAATGTAAGCGCTGGGTCCGTTCTGTTCGGTGTCGGAAACGAAGGTGTACTCCGCGTAAAGCTGATTGACCCCTGCCATACAAGATTGGGTGAAACCGTGCGGCTGAGCGTGATGACTGCATTTCGCTGGCGGTCGAGGTATCGGATACCAAAGCTTTGATCGATTGCCGTCTGGTCCGGATTCGTGGTCGGCCCGTTCAGATTGTTCAGCGTGAAACGGCCAAAAAGCTGCGACTTCGCCGAAAGCTTATGGTCGATACGGATTGAGAATTGATCTGCGTCTGTAGAGACCTTGGAAGAAGTGGCGTAGGTGTGAAGGCCATATGGCCCGGCAACGTCATTGGGTAAGGGATAGCGATTGATCAACTTCGCCATCTGCCCGTTCACCGGAACGAATAAGGTGTCGCCCGGAAAAGCGGTGCTGTCGATTCCACTGCGCTCGGCTGCAGTCGGAACTGGAAATACCTGGGTGGTTCCGAGCACTTGCCTAAAGCCCTGATACTCGGTGAAGTAGAAGGTTTTCCCGCTTCCGTTATAGACGCCGGGAAGAATGATCGGGCCGCCGTTGGTGAAGCCGAACTCGTTACGGCGAAACGGCGGAATGCGTCCAGGATTTACGAAAGAACGCCGATCGAAGTAATTGCGCGCATCGAACGCGGAGTTGCGCACGAACTCGAAGACGGAGCCGTGAAAACCATCGATGCCGGAGCGCGTGATGATGTCGGTGAACCCGGCCGCGCCGCGACCAACATCTGCCGGCAGCCAACCCGAACTTGATCGGATCTCGCTCACCGCGTCGACGTTGAAATTCGAAAACGTCGCGCCGCCCATTTCAGGATCACTGGTATCGGCATCATCCATCGCGAAAACGGCTTCCACGCCGCGCTGACCGTTTATCGCAAACTGCTGCGTGAAATTGGTCGCTCCATTGGTGTCTGTCATCGTGCCCGCCGCGAGTAGCAGCAACTGGCTGAAATCCCGTTTGTTCAAGGGAATCGCGGAAACGGTTTGACTTGAAAGCTGCTCGCCTCCGGCGCGTGCCGCCTGCTCGTTCGCCGAGGCCAATGACAACACGCCTTCGGGCGAAAGCAACAGCTGATGCCCTGCAGACTCCGCGCTGATGGCGATTGTCTGCTGAAGAACAACCCTTTGGCCCTGCCACTTCACTGCGAGTGTGTAGCGCCCCTCCGGCAATCGCTCGAAAGCAAAGACGCCGTGCGAGTCTGTCGTCGCATGCACGGTCGTTACCGGGGAAGTGAGCTCCACGACTGTTCCCGCCATCGCTTCCCCTGAAGAACCGGTCAACTTGCCCGACCACGAAAACAAAGCCGCGTCTTGCGCACCGAAGCACGCAGCGGCCAAGAAGATTAGAACTACTAAGGAGCGCAACACCCGCTCTACAGCTTACATTCAGTGCACCGTTTAGGCGGGCACGTTCGATGTTTCAGCCGCGCTCTCGCCAATCTGCTGCCGCCACAGAGCATAGTAAAGCCCGGTCTCGGCAAGCAGTTGAGAGTGGCTGCCCTCTTCCACAATCCGGCCTTTCTCGAGAACGTAAATCCGCTCGGCGTGCATCACGGTCGAGAGGCGGTGTGCAATCAGGATTGTCATGACGTCGGTGCGCTCGCCCACAGCGCGTATGGTGCGCGTGATCTCCTCCTCAGTGATCGAATCGAGCGATGATGTCGCTTCGTCGAAGACCAGCAGCCGCGGTCTGCGTAGCAACGCCCGCGCAATCGAGAGCCGTTGTTTTTCTCCGCCTGAGACCTTTACGCCTCCTTCGCCGATCAACGTGTCGAGTCCCTTATTTGCCCGCGCTAGCAGCGAATCGGCGGCCGCGCGATGCAGCACATCAAGGCACTCAGCATCGCTTGCTTCGGGCCGAACGAAGAGTAAGTTTTCCCGGATTGTCCCTGAGAACAGCTGCGTGTCTTGCGTGACGAACCCAATCTGCGACCGCAACTCATCCGGATCGATCTCGGCGGAATCGATGCCGTTGTACCGGATCACGCCGGTCTTCGGAGAATATAGTCCGACCAAGAGCTTGACAAGCGTTGTCTTACCCGCGCCCGATGGTCCGACGAACGCCACGGTCTCCCCGGGCGCGATCTGGAAGCTAACGTCGCACACCGCGGGCCGGGTAGCCGAGTTGTGCTGAAATGTGATGCGATCAAACGCGAGTGTCTCGAGATTTCCGAGCGGCGCTGGGTGAAGCGGCTTCGCTTCGGGCGGGATCGCGAGAATCTCCTGCAAATTGTTCAGCGATGCTTCCGTTTCGCGATAAATGTTGATGATGTTGCCCAACTCCTGCAGCGGCCCGAAGATGAAGAACGAGTAAATAAACAGCGAGAAGAACTGGCCGACGGTGATGCGCTGCGTGAAGATCAGATAAAGCATCAAGAACAGAATGCCCGTCCTCAGTAAGTTAACCGCCGTGCCTTGCAGGAAGCTCAAACTGCGCAGATAGCGAACCTTCTTGAGCTCGAGCTGCAAGATCTTATCGGTGGTTGCGTTGAGCCGGCCGACTTCCTGCTTCGCTAGCCCGAGCGTTTTCACCAGCTCGATATTACGGAGCGATTCGGTGGTAGATCCGGCGAGCGCCGTGGTCTCGGCGACGATCGTTTTCTGAATCACTTTGATGCGCCGGCTCAGCACCGAACTGATTACACCAAGTAAAGGAACGGTCAGGAGAAACGCCGGCGCGATGACCCAATCCACCTGCAGCGCGTAGATCGTCACAAAGATCACGCCCACCGTCGCTGTGAAGAGGATATTGACGAAGGCAGTGATAAAGCGCTCGACATCGCTTCGCACCTTTTGCAGTTTGCCCAGGGTTTCTCCGCTGCGCTGATCTTCAAAAACGATGTAAGGAAGCGAGAGCGAACGCTCCACGCCATCCGCATAGAGCTCCGCGCCAGTTTGCTGCGTGACTACGTTAACGAAGTAATCCTGAAAATTCTTCGCTACCCTCGAAACGAATGCCACACCCACCGCCGCGCCCAACAAAAGACTCACTCCACTGATAAATTGCGAGGTCGTGTACTGGTGGAATTTTGTCGCGTATCCGTCGATGATGTGGCGAAAAATGAGTGGATCGAGCAGCGAGAAGATCTGGTTAACGGCGGCGAGCAGGAGGGCCAGAAACACCAGTCGCCAATGCTTGTTTAAATAATGAAGTAAAAGAGCCATGCCAGCTTCTTTAAGGCTGACACATGTGCGGCCCGGCTTGCACCTCGGTGGCTGCGTTATCTAATAAATCGTGAGCTCTGCAACGGCGCAGCACGACCGTACGAACTATCAAGGCAAGCGGTTTGTCGCCCTCCTGCTAGCGATGTTCGTCCCGCCGGCGCTGCTCTACTTGCGCCTGGTGCTCGGCATTGCTGCCGCTGATAGCCGCGTCGGGCCCCAGCAATCACTCTGGCTCGGCAGAAGTTCACTTGCTGCGCTCATCGTGTTCTTTGTCGTTCAACTACTCTGCGCGCGGTACTTGCAGCGTATGTTTACGCCAAACTGGAACACAGCTAAGAACGTGCTCCTGTATTTCGCGTTCCTGATCTTCTGCGTGCTGTTTTCCCTGACTGCCGCTGTCACCCTTGAAGCATTCGGTCTAAATCTGTTCTTGCGAACAGCCGGTCTTCGCTAAACAACCCCGTTGCGACGGATGACCTCTTTGTAGAAATGCGCGCTCATTTTCGGAATGCGCTTCTGTGTTTTGTAATCGACGTAATAGATCCCGAACCGAAGATTGTACCCGTCGGCCCACTCGAAGTTATCCATCAAGCTCCAGACAAAATAGCCGTGTACCGGGAACCCCTCGGCGGCGGCACGGTGAAGGTTAATCAGGTAATTGCGTAGGAACATGACGCGATCCGTATCGTATACCTGGCCATCGTGCGAGACCACGTCCGCCGACGAGCAACCATTCTCCGTTATGTAAATGTCTTTCACATTCCAGATTTCGGCTACGTGTCGAACTCCCCAGTACAGGCCTTCAGGGCCGATGTTCAGCCAGGGAGAAGCCATGTGTGGATACGAGGAAGGAAGGGGCACAACGGCGTAACCGTCCCGGTTGTCGTCGGCACGGATGTAAGTCGGGTTATAAATATTGATGCCGAGGAGATCGATGGGACTACTGATAATTTTGAGATCCTCCGCCGTAAACTTGGGAGCGGCCGAGCCCTGCTTTTGCAGATACTGCTCCATGTATTTGCCTTCCATGATGACGGTGAGGTACTGAGCGTTGATCACGCGCGTAGCTAAGACGCTGGCCTTGATGTGTTCGGCGGTTTCGATAATCGGAGTGCCGCAGACATAGTTCTCTGCCAGCCCCACCTTCGTACCCGTCCGCGCTTTCGCCCGGATCGCCTGCACCGCCATGCCATGTGCGAGCACAGCATTATGTCGAGTCTGATTGAGCTCGGCCGCGCGTAACTTTAGTCCAGGAGCGAACTTGCCGTCGTGATATCCCAGATCAATGAAGGATGAGAATTCATTGATCGTGAAGAAATTGTGAACGCGGTCCGAGAGCCGGCCCGCGACGTAGCCCGCATAATCCGCGAACGCTTTCGCCGTCTCACGCGATTGCCAGCCCTTGAAGCGGTCCTGCAAAGCTTGCGGCAAGTCCCAATGAAAGAGTGTGCAGAAAGGCTCGATTCCGTTCGCGAGTAGCTCGTCTACTACCTGTTCATAAAAATTCACGCCCGCTTCGTTCGGCTGCCCGGTACCCTGCGGGAAGATGCGCGTCCAGGAAACCGAAAAACGGAAGATCTTCGCGCCCAAATCTTTCAGCAGGTGAATGTCTTGCTTGAATCGATGATAGAAATCATCTGCTACGTCGCCCGTTTCGTTGTCATAAACTTTGCCTGGAATATGCGAGAAGGTGTCCCATATTGAGGGTCCGCGGCCGCCTTCTTTAGCGGCGCCTTCTACTTGGTAGGAGGCCGTCGCGCAGCCCCAGCGGAAGCTGTTCGGAAACTGATAGTAATTGGGATTAGCCGCGCCTTTGGCTGCGGTCTCCGAAAGAGCGCCCAGGCATGGCAGGCTCGCTGCTCCAGCAATTGAACCAAGCGTTTTGCCGAAATGACGGCGTGAGGGTTTGTCGAGCGGCATGATCGCTTTACAGCGTATCGAAACCAGTTCGTAACCGTGCCGCCCGAAGCACCGGTTGCGCTCCGCTGCTCGCTCGGATCGCGGTCGGAGATTTTTCTGAACTTGCATTACTACGCCCATAAAGTTATGGCGTCGGCAGGAGCGATCGAACATTCGTCCGAGAGCTCTGGGTGGCTCGGCTGGATGGTGCTGCTGCTCGCTCGCAGGCACCGCGCTGTACTCGCGATTCTGTGTGGCCTGATTCTTATGGCGACCTTCGATATCGCCGTTCCTTTCCTCACCCGCGGCCTCATCGATAACATCCTGCATTCCTTCAACACCCGTAACAGCGGGTCTGTCCTAACACTTGTGAACGCGGCAGCGGCGATCTTCTTCGCAACGCCGGCAACCCGGCTGCTGCGCTCCGTCTATAACTACCGGCTCGTGTTCGCCGCTTCGCAGGCGGAAGACGAGGCCCGAACGCTGCCTTGCAGAACTTCCTCCGGCGCACGGAACAGCATGTCAGCCGGGCTTTCGAGAATGGCACAAAGGAGTCCTACGAAACGCGAGCAATATCCTGCTGCTTAAGAAATTTGGTCGTGAGTGCCCGGAAACCCGTACGTAGTTTGATCTGTTACAAATTGCTCGTGTGAAGCATCATGCAGCCGAACGTCTGTGGGCTTTAGCGGAGGCGAAAGGCAACGGATCGGCATTGCGCGCGCCATCGCCCGTAATCCGCGTGGCTTGATTCTCGATGAAGCGACAAGTCACCTCGACAACGAAAGCGAGCGGCTCATCCAATTGGCGATGGATCAGGTGACAGGCGGCCGCAAGTCGTTCATCATTGCTCACCGGTTATCAATGGTTCGCAACGCCGATCTGGTTCGCAACGCCGATCTCCTCGTGGTCTTCAACGAGGGCCAGGTCGAAGCAATCTGGAGTCATAACGAGCTCTGGAGCAAGAGTCTCACTTATCGGAACCTATATGGGGTTCACTTTGCGAAAAACTTCGGGGTTTGACGGCAGCGTGCCGCAATTATCCGCGGCCGGTTAAGAACGGGCCTATTCAAGCGCTTCCGGCTCAATCGCAGCCGATTCGCCGACGCTTCTTCTTTTCCCAGTACTTACGTACCCAGGCTTCCCAGCTCTTGCCGGCCGCCGTGTCGCGGCCACTGAAGGCAAGGCTGCCGATATCAGAAAACGCAACACTTTGACGCGGCGTACCGTCTGCCGGCAAGATTCGCACGAGCGACGTTTCCAAACTGTCGCCCTGCCTCCGATCATAAAGATAGCCTTCGACTTTGCGCCCGTCCTTGCGTGTGATCGTCACATCGCCACGGTAGTCGAACGCCTTTTCAAGAGCTTCGCGAAGTTCCTGCTCTGTCGCGAGCGGCGGAATCCAGCCCTGCAGTTTTTCGTGAACGAAGCCAGGCGCGACCTCCTGCCGATCGGGCTCCACTTCGGGCTGGTCGTCCAGCTTGATTCACGCGCGTGTCTCGCGTGGCGTCTCGATCTGTACCAGCGGATTATAAGAATGCACCGGTTGGTAAGGCTCGTTCAACAGGCTTTCGCGTCCTCATCTTTATAGCTGCTGAAGAGCGAAGCCTTCGCCATGGCAAAGAACCGCGTAGCGAGCCGAATCCATAATCGACCGCCGACGCTTCGTAGCCGCTATGCACCATGCAGTTGGCGCATTTCGGATTGCCCGATTCCGTGCCGTATTGCGCCCAAGCCGTTTCCGCCATCAGCTCGTCGAAAGTATCAGCGTAGCCGTCCTGCAGCAGATAACAAGGCTTCTGCCATCCGAAGACGTTATACGTCGGCATGCCCCACGGCGTGCAAGTGAAATTGCGCTTGCCCATCAGAAACTCGCCGAAGAGCGGCGACATGTTGAACTTCCAGCTCGACTTGCGATTCGAGAGAATGGCGCGGAACAGGCGGCGCGTGCGTGCGCTGCCAAGGAAATGCGATTGGTCGGGAGCCTTGTCGTAGGAGTAACCAGGCGCAATCATCATGCGCTCGACGCCCAGTTCCATCATTTCGTCAAAGAACTCGCGCACGCTGTTCGGGTCGGCGCCATCGAACAACGTGGTGTTGGTCGTTACGCGGAACCCGCGTGCCAGAGCCGCTTTGATTCCTCGAATTGCCGCGTCATATCCGCCTTCGCGGCAAACCGAAAAATCGTGGTGCTCGCGCTGCCCATCCACGTGCACCGAAAACGCCAGATATTTGCTTGGCTTAAATAGATCCAGCTTTTCTTCGAGCAGCAGCGCATTCGTGCATAGATAAATGTATTTCTTGCGTGCAACCAGACCTTCGACAATTTCTTTAATCTGCGGATGCATCAGAGGCTCGCCGCCCGGAATCGAGACAGCGGGCGCGCCACACTCTTCCACCGCCCGGAAGCACTCTTCAGGAGTCAGTTGGCGCTTTAAGACGTGTGCGGGATACTGAATTTTGCCGCACCCGGCACACGCCAGATTGCAGCGGAAAAGCGGCTCAAGCATGAGCACGAGCGGGTATCGCTCGCGTCCTCGAAGCTTTTGGCGAAGCACGTAGCTCACCATCGTCCACATTTCAGAAGCAGAAACACTCATATATAAGCAGCGCGGAAATTCTCGTTGATAGCAGAACCCGAGACTCTTCTATCGTAGCCTGATAGGAGAGCAATTCTACCCGCGGCATTCCCGGATCTGGGTGCATCTCGTTGTTATAATTCGGGGTATAACTCTCTCTATGGCATCTACTGGTCTCGCTGAAGACATTACGCGATTCTCCTTCCGTCCCGGTGAGCGGGGCCACCAAGAAGATCATCCTGTTGAAACCGCGCGGGTTTTGTGCAGGAGTGGTGCGGGCTATCGACGTCGTTCGGATCTCGCTCGATATTTACGGCGCTCCGATCTACGTTCGCAAAGAGATTGTTCACAACCGTCACGTCGTCGATGAGCTGCGCAGCGCTGGCGCGATTTTCGTCGAGGAACTCAGCGAAGTGCCTGAAGGCGCTCGCGTCATTTTCAGCGCGCACGGTGTTTCGCCCGCCGTCCGCACCGAGGCAAAAGAGCGCCGCTTGCAGGTGATCGATGCCACTTGTCCGCTGGTCACGAAGGTTCATCTCGAGGCGGTTCGTTTCGCTAAACAGGGGTACACGATCGTTTTGATCGGCCATCGGGATCACGATGAAGTGATCGGCACGCTGGGCGAAGCGCCTGCCAGCACGTTCCTGGTGTCCGATGTGGAGGACGTGAACCGGCTGCAGATCCAGGATCCGGAACGCGTTGTTTACCTGACCCAGACGACTCTGTCGCTCGATGAAACAAGCGATATCGTCAGCGGCTGACCGAGCGGTTCCCCCACATCATCGGTCCGAAAACTCAGGACATTTGTTACGCAACCGAGAATCGCCAGCTCGCCGTCAAAGCAGTAGCTCCGCTTTGCCAGACGCTTTTGGTGGTCGGCTCGCAGAACAGTTCGAATTCCCGGCGTTTGGTGGAAGTCTGCGAAAAGGCCGGCGTTCCCGCCTACCTGCTCGATGACTGCAGCGAGGTGCAATCGCGACATGCTCGAAGGTGTCGATACTGTGGCCGTGACTGCGGGCGCTTCGGCGCCGGAACATCTGGTAGAGGAACTTATCGCTCATCTTGAAGAATCCAGGGATATAGCGAATTGGAAGAGGCTGAGATCAAGGAAGAGGACGTGCGGTTTACCTTGCCGGCCGATCTCGAGAGTTTTACACCGCGTTTGCACACCCGGCGCGCCTAGGGGCGGCCGTCGGACAATGTTCGCCTAAACGATGAAGTCTAGTTGCTCAAATTGAGGATCTGTTGAGTTTTGCAGTCGGGAACGCCATTAAGAAGGCGTCGTCGGCGCTCCTGAGCCGTCAAGCGCGCTGAGGGCTACTGGTGGGCCGATCTACGCGCCGACACCACGCTCGAATCCGACTACATCATGATGGAGCTCTGGCTCAATCCGCCAGTGGATGGGGTCTGGAATCCTCCTACCAGGGCGAAAGATCCTGCGCGCGGTCGAATCCATCCTCGCCAGGCAGTTGCCTGATGGTGGCTTCAACATTTACCTGAATGGACCGTCGGAAGTGAATGCTTCGATCAAGGCCTACTTCGCGCTGAAAGTAGCGGGGCTTTCGCCAGACGATATCCGAATGGAGCGGCTGCGAGAGCGGATCCTTGCGCTGGGCGGCCTTCAGGCATCCAACAGCTACGTTCGCACCAATCTCAGCCTCTTCAATCTGTTTCCGCGCGACGCCTGCCCTTCGATTCCGCCCGAGATCATTCTCCTGCCGTTCAATTTCATCTACCAGATGTCTTCCTGGACGCGCGCCATAGTATTCGCGCTTTCGATCGTGCATGCTGCGAATCCATGGCGGCCGGTGCCGGCGGGCTTCACACTTGACGAGCTATTCGTGCCCGGCGCGCCCATGCATCCGGAGCACGATATAGGCTCGCTGAACTGGCGCAATTTCTTCCTGATCATAGACCGGCTATTGAAGCGCTGGGAAAAGTTCGGCTTCCATTTCGTCCGCGAGCAAGCTGTCAAGAAATGCTGCAAGTGGATGATCGAGCACTTCGAGGCTTCCGATGGACTGGGTGCAATCTACCCGTCGATGCAATACGCCATCATGGCGCTCGACGTTCTCGGCTATGCTCCCGATCATCCGCTGCGGGCAGAGGCGGAAAAGCATTTCAATTACCTGATGGTGAACGACGAGCGCGGCTTTTACATGCAGCCCTGCTTTTCGCCGGTTTGGGATACCGCCATCGCGGCATTCGCGCTGGCGGAAGGCGAAGCGACGTCGCCCGATGTGCTTCGCCGTGCGGCCGACTGGCTCATCTCGAAAGAGATTCGCCGCCGTGGTGACTGGTCCGTCAAACGCCCGCAAGCGGAGCCCTCAGGCTGGGCGTTCGAATTTAACAACGAGTTTTACCCTGACGTCGACGACACCGCCATGGTGCTGCTTGCTCTGGCAAAATCTCAGGCTTCCGACGAAGCTTCGCAACGAGCCTGCATGAAGCGCGCCGTCGACTGGCTGCTCGTTATGCAAGGCAAAGATGGTGGTTGGGCTGCCTTCGATGTCGATAACGATTGGAAGATTCTGAGCGAAGTTCCATTCGCCGATCACAATGCTATGCTCGATCCGTCCTGCCCGGACATCACGGGCCGCGTGCTCGAAGCCTTGGTTCATTGCGGTCTGCCTAGCAGTCATCCGGCGCTCCGGCGGGGCGTTGCCTACCTGCTTAAAGTACAGGAAGCACGATGGCAGTTGGTATGGTCGCTGGGGCGTCAATTATCTTTACGGTACGTTCCTTGCGCTGCGCGGTTTGCGAGCCGCCGGGGTGAGCGAAGACGAGCCCAGCATCCAGCAGGCGATCGAATTTGTGCGGGCTTATCAGAACCGCGATGGCGGCTGGGGCGAGAGCTGCTCTAGCTACGACGAACACCGCTTCATGCCGAATCCGAGCACGCCTTCCCAAACTGCTTGGGCGATACTCGCGCTGCTTGCAGGCGGCGATATCCGCAGCGAGAGCCTGCATAACGGTGTCGACTATCTGGTGCGCACTCAGCGCCCGGATGGAACCTGGGACGAAGAATATTGCACCGGCACCGGTTTCCCCTGCGTGTTTTACCTCGAATACACCGATTACCGCAACACTTTCCCGTTGCTCGCGCTTTCCGCCTACCGGCGAGTCATGAGCGCCTCTGATGAATTGCAGAGATTTGAAACGCGTAGGCCCGAACCTGCCGAACGCGAGTCGCGCGCACGCCATGCGGTAAGCGCCTCTTATGCTCGCGCCTTCGATGTTCACTCGCCCTCGGTTGCACCCGCCGGCTTTTCGCCGCTCTCGGAATCAGCCTCCAATCTATGAACCCAAGGCGGCTGAGTGAGCTGCTGCTGAGCTCTCCTTGAAGTCACCCCTCACGCTCGTTACTGGCGCTAGTGGTTTCATCGGCTGGCATGTAGCAAAAATGCTCACCGAAAAAGGGTACCGGGTTCGTGCCCTTTGTCGACCTTCGAGCCAGATCCGCGAACTCGACGTCGAACGTGTCCTCGGAGACTTGCGCGATCCCGTTTCGCTGCGCTCCGCCGTACGGGGATGCAGTCTCGTGTTTCACTTAGCTGCCGATTATCGTCTCTGGTCCCGCAATCCCCAGGAAATGTATGACTCGAACGTGAACGGTACCCGGTATCCTGCTTGAAGCGGCGTGTCGGGAAGGCGTCGAGCGCGTCGTCTATACGAGCACTGTCGGATGTATCGGTATGTCGAACGGGATTGCAGGCGATGAAGATAGTCCGGTTTCGATCCACGACATGACGGGCCACTACAAACGTTCGAAGTGGCTGGCTGAGCAAGTGGCGCTCGAGAAAGCGCAAGCCGGACAACCGGTCGTCATTGTAAATCCGACGGCGCCCGTCGGCGATCACGATTGGCGGCCTACACCCACCGGCAATATTATTCTCAATTTCCTGCGCGACAAGTTACCGGCGTTTGTCGATACCGGCTTGAATTTGGTGGATGTGCGCGACATTGCTCGCGGACATCTGCTCGCGGCTGAAAAAGGCCGGCCGGGTGAACGCTACATTCTCGGCTGCCAGAACCTGACCCTCCAGCAGATCCTGATGCGCATTGCCGAACTCTCGGGCAAGTCTGCACCAACCCGGCGCATCCCCTACCCGATCGCCTACCTGGCAGGCTTGATCAATACGGGCTGGGCGAATCTGACCGGCAAAGAGCCGGTTGCCGCGCTTGAGGCCGTAAAGATGGCGCGCACCAAGATGTTCGTGAGCCATGCCAAGGCTTCGAGCCTATTAGGTTTTTCGCCGGGCCCGGTGGATGCTGCTCTCGAGCGCGCGATCGACTGGTTCCGTGAGAACGGCTACGTCGGAAGCGCTTCTCCTGTCCGAGTGCCGGTAGCACGCGGATGATGCGCAAAACTCGCCGCTAATGGCCATCCTCTACGTAGCGTCTGAAGCGGCGGAACTTCAACCGCTGGCTGCCTTGCTTACTGGTCTCAGAAAACTCAAATGGCCGATCGACTATGCCTGGGAGGGCATTTGGCAAAGCCGCCGTATCCTGCTCGCGGCAAACGGCGCTGGTCCTAAGCTGGCCGCGCACGCGGTCGAGATAGCCATTCGCGCTGCTATGGCGGCCGAGCTGTCTTCCTCGAAACTCGAAGCTGTCGTTAGTACGGGTTTCTGCGGTGGGCTCGATCCGGCGCTGCGTGAATCGCAAATCGTGGTCGCCAGCGAAGTGGTGTGCGCTTCATCCGGCGAGCGTTTCGGCTGCGCGCGCGTTGCTTCGGAAACTGGTTTTGTGACCGGGGCGCTTTTGTCGCAGGACCGTATTGCTCATGACGCTAGTGAAAAAAGTACCCTTTTTTCGAACGGCGCTATCGCGGTCGATATGGAGGCTGCAGGTGTCGCTGCGCGAACAAATCGAGCCCGGATTGCCTTTTGGCTGCATCAAAGTAGTCTCTGATCGTGCGGACGAAACATTCAAAGTTGACTTTAATGGCTTGCGTTCTCGAGAAGGGCGGATCGCGCGTGGGAAAATCGTAGTACACGCTCTGGCGCATCCAGGTGTGATTCCGGCTTTACTACGTCTCAAGAGGCGTACCGAGGATGCTGCTCAGATTCTAGGGGAGTTTCTTGTCAGCAGTCGAATTGTTGGAGAACCAGACGGCAGCCCGCTCGTCCGGCCCGAATAAGGGTGTTCCGGACGAAATGCGTGCGGCGGTTTACGTTGGCCATAGGCACGTGGAGGTTCAATCTGTGCCTACACCGTGCATTGGTTCTGGTGAGATGCTGGTCCGCGTTGAGAGTTGCGGCATCTGTCATACCGATCTGAAGAAAATCGAGTATGATTTACTGCCCGCGCCTCGTATTTATGGTCACGAGACATCTGGCGTAGTGGTTGCTGCAGGCGAAGACGTCGACACCTTTGGCGTGGGTGATCGCGTAATCGTGTTCCATCACATCCCGTGTGGCACTTGCTTCTATTGCGCGCGTAAGCTTTATGCTCAATGTCCGGTCTACAAGAAGGTCGGTGTGACGGCTGGATATGAAGCTGCCGGCGGCGGTTTTTCGCAATATGTGCGAGTGATGGATTGGATTGTCCAGCGCGGCGTCGAACGCATTCCTGCCGGCGTTGCTTTCGATCAGGCCTGTTGGGTTGAGCCGGTGAATACCTGCCTGAAAGCGACCGAGCTGTTGGATTTGCGAGCGGACGACGTAGTAGCCGTGCTTGGACAAGGCTCTATCGGTTTGATTTTCACGATGCTCGCTAGAAGAAAGGGAGCAAGAGTACTGGCGAGCGACGGGATTGCGTATAGACGAGCCTTAGCCGCCGAATTCGAAGCCGACGCTTACGCTCCGGGCGATGGTGCGTTCGAGAACACGGCGAAAGAAGCAACGAACGGCCGCGGGGTAGATGCGGTCATTCTTGCTACCAGTGCTCGTGGTTTGGTGGAACAAGCGATTCGAATTTCGCGTCCTGGTGCTAAGATCCTGCTCTTTGCCCAGACCTCTGCAGCCGAACGTATCGAATGCTCCGGCGCGGACGTCTGTGTTGGTGAACGTATGCTTCTGGGTTCTTACAGTGCGGACATCGACCTTCAGGCCGAATCGGCCCGGCTCGTCTTCAGTGGCGAGCTCCCGCTTGAGAAGCTTATATCTGATCGTCTGCCACTAGAGCAAATTACTCGCGGCATCGATATCGCACAGCACCCGAGCGAACGATCGCTCAAAGTAGTGATTCATCCACAGGAGCGGAACTGATGCCGGTTGCGCTCGAAGTATCGGATACTCGTATTTCTGAAAAGAAGAGGACGGACAAACGCATGCAAGCTGCTGTTCTTTATGGCAAAGAAGATGTGCGCTTGGAAGCGGTGCCGGTGCCTTCTCTTGCACGTGGAGAAATACTGGTGCGCGTTCGGACTGCTCTCACCTGCGGCACCGATGTAAAGGTATACCGCCGGGGCTATCATGCCAGAATGATTCAGCCGCCCGCGCTTTTCGGGCATGAGCTCGCCGGTGATGTCGTGGCGCTCGGCGAAGGCGTCAAGTCGTTCCGTTTTGGCGAACGTGTGGTAGCGGCCAATTCCGCTCCTTGTGACACATGTTTTTTCTGTCTACACAGACAACCGAATTTGTGCGAAGACCTGCTGTTCAATAACGGCGCCTACGCGGAATACATCCGCCTCCCGGAGCGAATCGTTCGTACGAATACTTACGCGATTCCGGAAGGTATCTCCTACAAAGACGCAGCTCTCATTGAGCCGCTTGCATGCGCTCTCCGCGGTCTCGACGAAAGCGGTATTCAGCCCGGCGATTTGCTCGCCGTCATGGGCCTCGGACCAATCGGCCTCATGTTCGTGCGTCTCGCGAAGTGGGTCTATGGCGCCCGCGTTATCGCCATTGCGCGTAGAATCGAACAGGTGGATCGTGCGATGCTGCTCGGTGCGGACGAAGGCATCCTCATCAATCGGCACGTGGAATTGAACAACGATCGCGCGCTTGTCTCCGAGGTCAAAGCTCGCACGGGGGGCCGCGGAGCGGACGTGGTGATCGAGGCGATTGGGCGTCCGGACGCCTGGGAATTGGCTACGCAGCTTGTCCGGAAGGGCGGTCTTATCAACTTCTTCGGCGGTTGTCCGACCGGCACCAAAGTCGGTCTGGACACATCGCTCTTGCACTACGGGGAGATTACCTGTAAAGCAACCTTTCACCACACTCCGGCCCACATACGACGCTCGCTCGAGTTGGTAGCCGAAGGCAAAATCAATGCCACTCACCTGGTTAATCACGAGCAACCCTTGAGCGAACTGCCGCAGGTGCTGCACGATCTCGCGCACCGCAGCAACGGCCAGATTAAAACGGCTATCATTCCTTAAAGCCCCTTGCCCGTCGCTCACCTACAGCCCAAAGAGTACGTCCACGATCTGGCGGCCGATACGACGCGTTTATTCAGAGCCGGATGCCCTCGAGTACACGCGCTGGCTCGCGACACACCATTACGAGAATTTTCAGGTCGTCAGCTTCCTTCTTCCTAAGCACCTGCAACAGGATTTCTATAACGTCTACGCGTTCTGCCGGTGGGCCGACGATTTAGGCGATGAGATCGGTGATCCGGCTGAAAGCTTACGACTTCTTAGCTGGTGGCGGTCTGAACTCCTCGCTATGTATGCCGGTACGGCTTCCCATCCGGTGTTCGTCGCTTTGCGCGGAACCGTTGAACGGCATCAGATCCCGGCAGACCCGTTCGACCGTCTGATTCGAGCCTTTGAACAGGACCAGACTGTTACTCGCTACCAGACCTTTGACGACGTGTTTGCCTATTGCGTCAACTCTGCTAACCCGGTCGGTCACTTGGTTCTTTACTTATACGGCTACCGTGACGCCGAGCGGCAGCGCTTGTCTGACTGCGACCTGCACAGCTCTCCAACTCGCTAATTTCTGGCAGGACATCACTGTCGATCTCGAAAAGAATCGTGTCTATCTGCCGCTCGATTTGCTTGCCAAGCACGGCTACACGCTTGATGAACTTTTCGCGCTCCAATATAATCAAGCCTTTCGATGCGTGTTGGCCGAGGCCGTAGACGTTGCCGAAGGTTTGTTCCGCAAAGGCTTACCGCTTGTCAAATTGGTCGATCGGCGACTCTCGCTGGATCTCGACCTCTTCAGCCATGGCGGTCTTAAGATGCTGCAGAAGATCCGGCTCGAAGAGTATGACGTTCTGAAACAGCGTCCGCGGATTTCGAAAGCGGAACGGATCGGGATCCTGGCGCAATGCCTGCGACGACTACTTCCGTTTTAGCCGGCATGGAGCAGACGGCGCAGTCGTATGAATACTGCCGCCGGATCGCCAAAGCACGCGCCAAGAATTTCTATTACTCTTTTCTCCTCTTAGACGACCACCAGCGTGACGCTATGTGCGCTATCTACGCGTTCATGCGCCATTGCGATGATCTGAGCGACGATCCGGCGGTCACCGACAACCCGGCCCACATCCGCGTCGCGGTTAATCAATGGCGGCTTCACCTCGACCACGCGCTGGAAGGAGATTTGGATGAGAATCCGATCTGGCCCGCATTCGCCGATGC
The DNA here is from genome assembly GCA_963737005.1 of Terriglobia bacterium. Taxonomy (GTDB): domain Bacteria; phylum Acidobacteriota; class Terriglobia; order Bryobacterales; family Bryobacteraceae; genus Bog-105. The sequence continues at coordinate 599,461 of CAVTRD010000004.1, forward strand.
GGTTGAGCGCTATCGCATACCCCGTCGTTACTTTCACGAGATGATCGACGGCATCTTGTCCGATCTCGAGCCAAGATCGGTGAATAACTTCGACGAACTGTATCGCTACTGCTACCGGGTGGCCTCGGTTGTGGGCATGACCGTCATTCACATCTTCGGGTTCCGCTCGCCCAAAGCGCTCATGCTTGCTGAGAAGTGCGGCATCGCGTTTCAGCTCACCAACATTTTGCGTGATGTGCGGGAAGATGCCGTCATGGGCCGCGTCTATCTTCCGCACGAAGATCTCGAACGGTTTGGGGTAACGCCCGAGCAGCTCCGGAGTGGCGTCGAGGATGATTCATTTCGAGCCCTTATGCGCTTTGAAGCGGGTCGTGCGCGGGCTTACTATGACGAGTCCGCGCCGCTGATGGATCTGATCGAGCCAAAGAGCCGCCGTTCACTCTGGGCGCTCCGCGCGATATACTTGCGGCTGCTCGCAAAAATCGAACGAAGCGGGTACGCCGTGTTGAAAACCCGGATCAGCGTGGCCAAGCCGATGAAGATTGGCCTCCTCCTCTGGGCCTTTCTACCCAAGTAGCAAGACAGGTCTGACACCGCGTGGGATATCAGTCCCACCATAAGCCAGGATCCATTCTGATCCGGACCCATCGATCTCAATAGCTTGATTGCCTGCCGGCACCAGCCAACACTGTCCCGCCTGGAAGCTCTCCTGGCCGATATAGCCACTGCCTTTCAGACAGATCAGCAACAAGTAAAACGGCGAGCCTCCGCTCAACCGAACGTGCTTATCCGGTTGTAAGTGTTCGATCCGAAAATAGGGACTCTCTCCCAGTAGGACTCGGCCCGGAGCCAGCTCGATTCGCTCGAACTCATCGCGATGCGGCCCAAGATGCGACACCGCCGCGCCATGCTCGAGATGCAGTTCCCGCGGTCGTCCGTAATCGTATAGCCGGTACGTGATATCCGAGTTTTCCTGGATCTCACAGACTATTAGACCCGCACCGATCGCATGTACCGTTCCCGCGGGAACATAAATCATCTCGCCCACGCCCACTTGGCGCCAGGCAAGCAGTTTCTCGATTTCGCCGCTCTCCGCCGCGGCGCGCAACTGCGCCCCTGAGATCTCCTTTCGGAAGCCCACCGCGATCTCGGCGGGCGGTTCGGCCCCTACTATGTACCAGGCCTCCGTCTTCCCCAGGCTCTGGTGGTGTCGCTGCGCGTAGTCGTCGTTCGGGTGAACTTGCACCGATAAGCGCTCGCTTGTGAACAGCAGCTTCACCAACAACGGACAAATTCCGGGATTCTGTGAATCACCGCCCGTGCCCAATATCTCCGGCTCTTCTGTAACCAGCTTGCCGAGAGAAACGCCGAGCGAGGTTAAATTTTCGCTAAACGTATACCAAACTTCTCCGATATGTTCCGTAGAAGCCAAATCTGCGAAATAAGGGGCTAAGCTCTTTCGTCCCCAAACGCGCTCGCGAAAGATCGGCAGAAGTTGAATGGGACGGTCACGGATAACGCGCATAAAACTTTGTTGAGAGATGTCCGGTCGTTTCTCAACACTTTAACAACGAGAGGAAATAACCGAGGTGGGAAGCGCCTCGGCCCAAGATATCTATGTTCTTTCTAGCGGGAGCAGCAATATTCGTGGCAGTTTCGACAGCGATCGTCGTTCGCCTGCGCGAATGCCATGTGAACGTGAGCGAATTATTCAGCGAAATCGCTAAAGAGAAGTCGGCGGGACCTCGCGCACTAGCTACATCCGCGCTCGATACGATTCACATGGCGCGGCCTGAACCAAGTGACGCCGCTTTCACTGAGAGTCTTCTCGCCCTGGGTAAAGTTGGCTTACGAGTTCCCGGTGGTTCTCCAGCACCTGTGTCCGCCGAAGCTTCATCGTTGGTGTCAGTTCACCATGCTCAATCGAAAAGTCACGGTCTAGTACTTTAAAGCGTCGAATCCTTTCGAAATCGGCTAACTGCTTATTCACGCGAGCTACGGCCGCCTGAACTGCCTTGTCGACGTTTCCGTTGACCGCGGCGTCTGATTCTTTTGACTCGAGCTCCTTCCGCTGCGCCGCGTTTACTGTAAAGAGTGCCGTCATATACGGCCTTTTATCTCCGATGATCAGCACCTGGTTCACGAGCGGTTCGACCTTAAAAAGGTTCTCGATCCGCGCCGGGTAGATCTTCTTGCCGTTCGAGGAAACGATCAACTCTTTCTTACGGCCGGTGATGTACCAGAACCCCTCGCTATCCACTTCCCCGATATCGCCGGTCGAGAACCATCCGTCCTCCCCGATCACCGAGCGGGTCGCAGCTTCGTCACGGTAGTAGCCCATGAAAAGGCTTGGGGTGCGAACCTGCAACTCGCCATCGGGCGCTAACCTCGCTTCTACGCCAGGCAAGAGCTTACCGATACTGCCGGGTTTGGGACGCTCAATCGGATTAAAACTGATGATGCCCGCCTCCGTCAGGCCGTAGCCCTCGATGAGAGGCATGCCAATAGCGCCGAAGAACTCAGCGAGATCTTTGCCGAGCGGCGCGGCACCAGAAGCAGCGACCCTGATTCGCCCTCCAAGACGTTCCCGTACTTTCGAAAACACCACTCGATTGGCAATCTTAAGCGAACGCGATAGCCACACCGGGAGCGACTTTCCTTGCCCCCGGTACTTCGCCGCCTCTAGCCCAAGTCCCAATGCGCCATGGAAAATCTTCCGGGCAATCGCGGGCCGTTTCTTGACCTCCGTAAGAATGGTCGCGTAGGTTCGTTCCCAAACCCTGGGCGGAGCCAGAAAAACCGTGGGCCGGATAGTTTTCAACTCGGTCGGCAGGCGTGCCAAGCTCTCCGAAAACCAAACCGGAGTCCCCATCCTCATCGGCACCAACTCGAGCACGATCCGTTGCGCGATATGCGCCGAGGGCAGAAAGACTACGGTTGAATCTTGCGGTCCGATTGGCAGCACCGCGGGCCCCATGTCGATATTCGAAACGACCGCAGAATGGCTGGTCAACCCCATTTTCGGCTCGCCCGTTGCGCCCGAGGTCAGATATAGAATCGCGCCGTCCTCGGGGGAAAGCTCTTCGGCAATCTTCGTGAACGCCTCCGGATCCCGCTGCAAAATTTCCTGCCCGCGTGCCTGCAGCTCTGCCAGCGTGATCGCGCCTGGCGCCTCACGCGTCATGACAATGACGTGTTCGGGCCAGCGAATCCCTTGTGCATCAACCGCCGCTTTCAATTCCAGGCAGGTTGCTTCATCTTCGACGAAAAGAAAGCGGGGCTCAGCTGACCCTATATTCTTCGCTAAATCCTGCTTCGGGTAAGCCGTGTAGAGTGCAGCTGAAACCGCGGCAGCTCCCATTATCCCGAGATCAACCAGGTAAAACTCCGCGCGAGTCTCGGAAAGAACGCAAACGATTTCTCCCTTTTTCAGGCCGAGTGAGCGCAGCCCGAGTGCGATCTCGCGGGAGCTTCGTAGCCATTCATTCCAGGAGTACGTTCGATACCCGTTGCCTGTTTTGCTTCCCGTCGGTTGATACAGCGCGATCGCATCGCCATATTGTTTAGCGGTTTCGGCAAGAACGGTGAAGACCGTGCGACCTGACATTGCCCGAATTTTACCAATTGGTGTGGACGGGCCGAGCGCCGACCTGTCCTCCGCGATGCGACAATCGAGGTTTGTCAGCAATCAAGAATGCCAGCTCGACCACACTCCCTGAGGAAGGCGGTCAGCGCCGCCCGGTCGCCTACCGGGAAGAAGCGTTCCTGCAAAGTCCGGATTCGCGCCCTCTCCGCATCCTCTCTGAATACCTCTGGCCGCTAGCGCACTTCCAAGAGGAGAAGATTCACGACACGATCGTGTTTTTCGGCTCCGCCCGCATCGACGAGACAGGGCCTCTCAGCCGCTTCTACAATGAGGCCCGCGAATTGGCTCGACTCACCACCGAGTGGACTGCCTCTGTTTCTGAACTGGCTGCCGATTCTCAGCCTAATCGGCGCTTTGTCGTTTGTTCGGGTGGGGGCCCCGGCATCATGGAAGCTGCCAACCGTGGGGCAAATGACGCGCATGGCAAGAGCATCGGCCTCAATATCGGTTTGCCTTTCGAACAGCGCCCAAATCCCTATATCACCCCGGAGCTGTCTTTCGAATTCCATTACTTCTTCATGCGCAAATTCTGGTTTGCGTACCTTGCAAAAGCCCTTGTTGTCTTTCCTGGCGGATTCGGCACGCTCGACGAACTCTGCGAGATCCTCACCCTCGCCCAGACCAAGAAGTTAGAGAGCAAGATTCTGATCGTGCTCTATGGGCCTGAATACTGGCGCGAGATTCTCAACTTCGACGCCCTTATCAAGTACGGTATGATCTCGGCGACCGATCTGAACTTGTTTCGTTTTGCCGATACGCCGCAAGCCGCTCTCGACATTTTGAAGGAAGGCTTGACGCGCTACTACCTCGAGCCCGAAAGCGCGCTGCAGCATCCGGTCGAAGATGCTCCCGAGATCGCGCGCACCAGAACTTCCTAAGCGCGGCTATTTTCCAGCGTTCCAACGCGGGCAGGCCGCTACGGCCGGTGCGGCGCCAATCGGGTCCACAACCCCTCCCACAATAGGGGCTTGCGGCATCTGGAACCTCTCGGCATTACTAATTCTGCTTTCGAGTAGTGGAATCGCACATTCGCGCTGCGGGCTCGAGACCTGCCCGAGTTCGTGCGCCACCTTCGGCGGAGCCGCCTCGAGCGCGCGGAACAGCATTCGCTGAAACTGCTCCTGAGAGAGTTTTGCCAAACCGGGCGTTGCCAGCTTCGATGGCAAATCGGCTGCCGCCAGCATCCCCGCTGTAAAACACGTTCCGAGACACATTGAAACCACGTGACGCAAGAGCATCTGTGCCGTCCTTTCCGGATCGCTCTTTGGACGTCGCCGAACAAATCCGGTTAGCATGAAGGGTAACTCGAAACACCAGCCCCCTTCCATCAGTCCCACCCAAGGAGCATTCAATTGGCAGAAACACATCCCGACATAAAGAAGCTCGCCGACATGATGAAAGGCATCCGGTTCGCCATGCTGACGACGGTGGAAGATGATGGCAGTCTGCATAGCCGTCCCATGGCCACTCAGGAAGTGGAGTTCGATGGAGATCTATGGTTCTTCACCCGCGCAGACACGCCCAAAGTCTGGGAAGTCGGCCACCATCGCCAGGTAAGCGTCAGCTTCGCTGATACGGGGAAGAGCACCTTTATCTCCACATCAGGAACCGCCACCCTCATACGGGACCGCGCCAAGATGGAAGAGCTTTGGAAACCGGCTTACAAAATCTTCTTTCCGCAGGGTCTGGAGGACCCGGAAACCGCGCTTTTGAAAGTCTCGGTCGAGAGAGCAGAGTATTGGGATTCATCCCCTACCGCCATCGGACGGGCCTTTGATTTTGCCAAAGCCTATCTCACGAAGGACGCAAGCAAGCTGGGCGATCACGCCAAAGTGGAACTGAAGTAGCTCTGGGCGGCTTTCGTGTGGGCCCGGTTTAAGATGCAAGCATGCGTTTCGTTACCTTCGAAGCCGGTGGACAAAGCCATCCGGGTGTTCTATCGGGCGACTTCGTGCTCGATCTTGCTAGCGCCGGCTTTTCGAGCGTTCTCGAGTTCATAGGACATCGCGAAGTCGGGCAGACCAAAGTTGAGAAGCTCATTAGCGATGCCCCGATCGACTCTCGCTATCGCCTGGACAACGTTCGCTTGCTTGCGCCCATCCCCCGGCCCAACAAGCTGATCTGTGTCGGTCTGAATTACCTCGATCACGCAAAGGAAACGGGGGCGGAAGTTCCCAAGGTTCCTACCATCTTCAACAAGTTTGCAACCGCAGTAATCGGTCCTGGCGACAACGTGATTCTTCCTAAAGTCTCCACGGCGCCCGACTACGAAGCTGAACTTGCGTTTGTGATCGGCCGGGGCGGCCGTCACATTGCCGCTGAAAATTGGGCCGATCACGTTTTCGGATACACGATCATGAATGACATCAGCGCGCGTGACTATCAGCGCGCCACGTCGCAGTGGCTGATGGGCAAAACCTTCGACACCTTCGCCCCGATGGGTCCCTGGATCGTGACAACCGATGAAATTCCCGATCCGCACGTTCTCGGTATACAGCTCGAGATCGCGGGCGAAGTCCTGCAGGACTCGAATACGCGCGAACTGATCTTCAAAATCCCGGAGCTGGTAGCCTTTCTGTCGAGTGTCTTCACCCTTGAACCCGGCGACATTGTTTCTACCGGAACGCCTGCTGGTGTAGGGTTCACACGCAAGCCGCCTCGTTATTTGCGTGCCGGAGAGGAAGTAACAGTCACTGTGGAAAAGATTGGCACGCTGCGCAATCCGATCGTCGCTGAAGCCTGACCGCGCACGGGCGCGTCCAACTCAACGTCCATGCCGTCTTTCACCCTGGCGCAATTAGCCGAATTTCTCGGCTGCGATCTCGCTGGCGATGCCGCTGTCGAGGTGACCGGCGTCTCCACTCTGGAGAAAGCCGGGCCGCGTGAAATTACTTTTTTGGCGAACGTAAAGTACGCGCCTAAAGCGAGGCACACGCGCGCTGCGGCCGTGATTGCGTCCGAACCTCTCGCTGAAGCTGTGGCTGCTACGCTCGTTTCCCGCAACCCCTATCTCGATTTCGCGCGCGCTCTGTCGCTCTTCTACCAGGCCCCCAAGCCCGCGCCGGGCATACACCCCACAGCAATAATCGCGTCGAGCGCTGTCCTCGGTCCCAAGGCTTCGGTCGGTGCATACGCGGTCATTGGCGAGCGGGCCACGGTTGGTGCCAACGCGGTAATCTATCCGCACGCCGTCCTCTACGAAGGATGCGTAATCGGCGATGACTTCACTGCCCACTCGCATGTCTCGGTCCGCGAGTTCTGCATGGTCGGTCACCGCGTCACACTGCACAATGGCGTGGTCATTGGCGGAGACGGCTTTGGATTCGCAAAGGACAATGACGGGCGACAGTTCAAAATTCCGCAGTCCGGGCGTACTGTAATCGAGGACGATGTCGAAGTGCAGACCCTTACTTCGATTGATCGCGCGACTCTCGGCGAAACCCGTGTCCGGCGCGGCGCAAAGATCGACAGCCTGTGCCAGATCGGCCATGCCTGCACGGTCGGTGAGGACAACATTATTTGCGGCCAGACCGGGCTCGCGGGCAGTACGACCTTAGAAGAAAACGTCATCATGGCTGGACAGACCGGTTCCGCAGGCCATCTCACTATCCACAAGAATGCGATCGTTTGGGCCCAATCAGGGCTGAATCGCGACGTTCCGGAAGGCGCTATCGTCAGCGGATACCCGGCGTTCGACTCGGGCGACTGGCTACGCTCGTCGGCCGTTTACCCTAAGCTTCCGGAAATCATGAAAACGGTGCGCGCGTTAGAGCGTCGCGTGGCCGAGCTCGAACGGCAGCTCAAGGCCCGGTGACACCCTTTGCATCGGCCATTAGGCGGAGCGTGGTCAGATCCGCTAACACCTGCTTCCAAGCTTTAGGGTTCCTCTTCGTTCTTATCGGCGCGTTCGGATCCGCATAGTAATCGAGTAAGTCCTGAGCAAGTCCCGCGGGTAATTGCCGGGAAGGATCCGATGTCACTCGGTGCAGAAGTTTCGCATACGTTTGATCAGTGAGAGAATAGCCGCCCGGCTTACTCCTTTCACCCGTATCTAAGTCACGGTTTGGGATTGGCGGGATGGACCGCGGTTGATTCTTGAATCCAGTGAGCAGACTCTGAAAGAGCTCTACAGATCTGTTCACGCTCGTAATGTACAGGTCTTCCGTTTGTTCTGTCGGTACCTTGATAGACAAATCGGAAGCAGCCCCGATCGGAGGAGTGATTCGGACAACCAGGGCTAATAAGTAAGTCAAGATTCCCGGTTTGCGGCGAAGCGGGCTCCAAACTTTCTCGAAATCGGTGTGACTTACCCGCTGCATGTACAGCTGGAACTCTTTGTTAGGAGTGTCAGATACAAAGTTGTGCCGGTGAATCACAGCTTCCGCGTGAGCAAAGCGAGGAACCAACCTGCGCACGGAAGTCGTGTAGCTCCGAATGGCAGGACCTTCGGGCCCCAGAACCTCGCCCAAACTGAGCGCATACGTTTCTGCAAAAGCGCGCTCGAGCAGAGTTCGAGAAACCCGGAAACCGATGTGTTCGAGATAGGCCGTGGGCGCTAGACGGTACTGGGTAAGTTGAGCGATATCGAAGGCGAACTCCGTTCGCACGTGCGCATGCGGGCCCTCGTCGTACGTCACGCTTGATCCGTAAGCCTTCGCTAGCTTCTCGAAATTGATGGCGGTCGCCCGGTTCACGGCATCGTGGTGGCCGATGTTGTCGCCGATGTAATGCGAAAGAGCGCCGATCGCAAAGGCATATTCGTTGAGCGTTCGAGCGTTCCGCAGCAGGCTCATGATGAAGTCGCCTGTCCTGACGTAATGGGTCAACTCGCTAAAGAATTCTTTTCCGAATGGATAGTAGCCCATGTCCTGAATAGCGCAGCCGCCGTAAGCGTAGGCGTGCGCTTCTTCCAGATCTTCGGAATTTGCGTGTGGATAGCGACTCTGCAGCAACGGTCGAATGAGCGCGTTCCAGGATAGGTCGATTAATTGTTCATGCGTTAACACGGAGTAAGCTGGCGAAGGAGGCGGCAACACCAACAGCAGCACCAGCAAAACTCGAGCTCGCACCGTACATAGGCGCGCTGCTTTTGACATCCTTGCTGAAGGTTAGCAGCCGCCGCGCATGCGGCTGAGGCGCCGCGAGTGGCAAGGCTCGTCATCTTTGTTATCCTCACGGTTGCATGAGTGGGGTAGTGCTCGACGGCAAGAAAGTCAGTCGCGATATTCAGGAGGAACTGCGCCCCCGCATCGAAGCGCTGCGCCGTCGCAACATAACGCCAGGCTTGGCGGTCGTATTGGTGGGAGATAACCCTGCCTCACAGATTTACGTCCGCAACAAAATCAGAGCCTGCCACGATCTCGGGATTCGCAGCATTGAATTCACTCCGCCCGGCGACCTCTCAACCGCCGAACTTATCGCGCTCCTTGAACCGCTCAAGGGAGATAGTTCTGTGCACGGCATCCTGATCCAAATGCCGCTGCCGCCGCAGATCGACGCCGAAGCCGTTGTGAATTACACAGTCGATCCGACGCGCGACGTTGATGGTTTTGGCACCCATAGTCTCGGTTTGCTTGTCCAAAATAAGCCGGGTCCACGCGCCTGCACGCCCGCTGGCATTATGGAACTGCTGCGCCGCTATGAGATCCCGCTCTCTGGTAAACATGCCGTCGTAGTGGGCCGTAGCGACATCGTCGGCAAACCTATGGCTCTGCTTCTTCTTCACCAGAACGCGACGGTCACGATCTGCCATTCCCGGACTCCGAATTTAGCCGAAGAATGCCGGCGTGCCGATATCCTCGTCGCCGCGATGGGCCGTCCCGCCGCTCTTACGCGTGATCACATCAAGCCGGGCGCGGTCGTGATCGATGTCGGCATGAATCGATTAACGGACGCCACCGAAGTGCATCGCCTATTTGAAAACGAACCCGCTCGCCTTGCCGCCTTCCAAAAAAACGGATCGACGCTCGTCGGCGATGTTGACCCGCAAGCCATGCAGGAGCTCTCGGCCGCTTACACACCTGTACCTGGCGGCGTCGGGCCGCTCACAATTGCCATGTTGATGTCGAATACGGTCGCTCTTGCCGAGGGCAGCCTTGAGCATATACAAAGGTAATTGCTCTCGTGCTCAGAGTTGGGCTTACCGGCGGTTACGCCAGCGGTAAATCTTTCGTCGCCGGGCAGCTCGAACGTTTGGGTTGCCACCTCATTTACGCCGACAAACTAGGTCATGCTGTTCTTCGCTCTGGCGGAGAAGCTTACGCGCCCACGCTCGCCGCATTCGGCCCGAACATTCTCGCGCCCGACGGCAGCATCGACCGTCAGGCGCTGGGCGCGATCGTGTTTGCCTCTCCTGAACTGCTCGCCAAATTGAACCGCTTTGTCCATCCTGCCGTCTTTCGTCTCGAAGAGAAAATGCTTGATGAGTTTACATCTGTCGATCCCTCGGGCATCGCCGTGATCGAAGCCGCTATCCTGATAGAGACAGGACGTTATCGCACGTTCGACCGGCTGATGCTGACGGCCTGCAGCGAAGAGGCTCAGATCGCACGCGGGATGGAGCGTGATGGCCTAGCGCGTGAACAGGCGATCGCCCGCATAAGCAAACAGATGTCGCTGGAAGAGAAAAAGCGGTACGCCGATTACGTCGTTGATACGAGTGGACCCAAAGATCAGACTGTCGCGCAAGTTGAGCAGATCTTTAATGAACTGAAGCAGGTTCAGCAAACGAATCCATGAGAAGCCGTGTTGTCTTACTTGCTTTTCTGCTCACTTTCGGATTTCTTCTGCTCACTTCGCGCGCGAACTGGCAGCTGCACCGGGTCGCTGCGCCGCTATTCGAAGCAGGCGCGCATTGGTCCGATCCGGTGCCCGTACACGGGTCGGGCGTTTCCGCGGAAGAGCAAAATAACATCGAAATTTATAAGTCCGCGCGAGTCGCGACCGTGTACATCACGAGCACCACGGTGCGCCGCGATTTTTTTTACGGCCCGGTCGCCTCTGAGAGCCTCGGCTCCGGCTTTCTCATCAACGACAGCGGCTTCATCCTGACCAACTATCACGTTATCTCCGGCAGCAGCCGCATCCAGGTCACGCTGCCAGACCAAAGCCAGTATTACGCTAAAGCGCTCGACACTGATCGCTCGGACGATCTGGCTCTGATCAAAATCAATCCAAAAAAGAAGCAGGAATTTCTACGCCTCGGCGACTCCGATCATCTCCAGGTAGGCCAGAAAGTGCTAGCGATCGGCGATCCGTTTGGCCTTGAAGGTACGCTGACGGTAGGCGTGGTCAGCTCAATCGGACGCGCTATCAACAGCGAAAATCAGCAGCGCCTCGAAGGCCTTATTCAGACTGACGCAGCGATAAATGGCGGTAACAGCGGTGGTCCGTTGCTCGATTCGAGCGGCGCCGTGATTGGGATCAACACTGCCATTCTGGGGCGAACGAATATCGGCATCGGTTTTGCTATGCCGATCAATCGCGCCAAGGCATTGTTGACTGATTACCAGGCCGGGCGCGTCACGGAGCGTCCTAAGGCTGGCGTCACAACCGAGTACGTGGCGGGCGATTTGGCCGAGGCACTTGGGCTCCCGGCTCGCGGAGGCCTGCTGGTGCAAACCGTCGCCCGGGGTTCGTCCGAGGACTTGGCTGGGATACACGGAGCGCGTCAGGTGGTCGATATAGGCAACGTCGAACTCGGCATCGGTGGCGATCTCATCACGGCCATAGACGGCCAGCGTGTCGAGCGCGAAGACTCGCTCATTCGCGCCATCTCACGCAAGCGGGTCGGCGACACGATCACCTTGACTATCAATCGCAATGGCCGGAACATCGAGATGCCTGTGAAGCTACTCCGATCGCCGGCCGAGGCCGGGTGAGGTCGGCGCTCCTTACCTGCTGAACGGATTGAAGTCGGTCCGATAGTCGAACACATCTACACCTTCACGCCGTTTCAACCAATTCACCACGGAGTAAGTGACCGGAGTCATCACCGTCTCATAAACGACTTTGATCACATACCCTGACAAAATTAGTTCCAGAATGATGTGCGTAGAGCGCAGTCCATAAAACGCCAAGAACATGACAACAGTTGTGTCGACGGCCTGCCCCACAATCGTCGACCCGATTGTGCGAATCCACAAATATCGACCTCTGGTCAATAATTTGAGTTTCGCCAGCGTGAATGAATTGGCAAACTCGCCGCACCAGTAGGCCAATAAGCTGGCGAATACGATCCGTCCCACTGGCTGAAACACGGCCGCAAAAGCTGCCTGATCTTTGAATTCAGGAGCCGGCGGGATGATCACTGCCAAATAGCTAAGCGTCACCAATAGAAACGAGGCGAAGAACCCGTACCAGATCGCCCGTCGCGAGGCACTGTATCCGTAAACCTCCGTGAAGATGTCGCCAAAGATATACGTGATCGGAAACAGCATTTGCGCGGAGCTGACACGCAGCGGTCCCACCGCGAAAAACTTGAGCGCAATGATGTTCGAAACCAGCAACACAGTGACAAACACCGTGATGAGTGCGTCGAGGTATTTATATTGGCCGCTGCTCGCGAAGAGGCCGCCTGCCGATTGACTCGGACGAGCGACCGGTGATTCGTGCGGTGTCTTCAGCTCGCGCTCCTCCTGTGCTGGAAGCCCTTGAAATACTTCCAGTTATAATCGAATCGTGTTTCGAACCGGGACGATTCTTGTCTTTGCCATCCTAGTACTTGCGGGTTGTCGCAATGACTTGCAAGATCGCGCCAAGGTACAGGAAGCGATCGTTCATCGCCTCGAAACTAGTTCCGGTCTCGATCTGAAAACGCTTAACGTTACCACGACCGCCGTGACGTTCGATAAAAATCTGGCTTATGCGACCGTTGCTTTTCATCCTAAGGATGACCCGACGGTCAGCAATGGGATGACCATGAAATATACGCTCGAAAATCGAGATGGCAAGTGGGTGGTCGTTAACGTTGGGGATTCCCAAGGGCATGGCTTGCCTGGACATGGCACCGCCGCAAGCCCGGGCGGAGATCAATTACCCGCCGGACATCCCTCCGTTGATGGTGCGGCGCCCGCTGGCAGCATGCCGAACCCTCACGCCTCATCGCCAGATAGAGGAGCCCCGGGCGGACAGGCTAGATGAAAAGCGTTGCGATACTTGGTGGCGGTCCTGCTGGAGCGACCGCAGCGGAGAGGCTTGCGCGCGCCGGCCTGAAGACCGTTATCATCGACGAGAAGCTCGCTTGGGAGAAGCCTTGCGGCGGCGGCATTACTTACAAGGCCTATTCGCAATATCCTTACCTGATCGAAAACGATACGCCGAAGCGCTTCGTGACGGATACCTTGATCGCCGCTCCTAAATCTGGCGCATTCAAGATGTCCCTCACACGTCCTCTGCTGATTTACTCGCGGATGGATCTGAATGGCATGCTCTTGCACCGCGCTGCAGCGGCCGGTGCTGAGATCGCGCAGGAGCGCGTCCTCGGACTTGATCGCACCTCAAGCGGCTGGCGCATTCGAACCCGTTCGGGCAAGCTCGAGGCCGATTACTGTGTGATCGCAACCGGTGCGCGCAACCCGCTGCGCGATGTCGGTACGCAATATACGGCGCAAGACACTATGTACGCTCTCGGGTACTGGGTGCCCACCGAGCAGTGCCACATCGACATTCAATTTCTCCCCAATCTCGAAGGCTATATTTGGGTGTTTCCGCGCGCCGGGCATCTTTCGGTCGGCATCTGCGGAAAGAGTGAATCGGCGCAATGCCTGCGCGCTCGGCTTGAGCGTTATATGGAAGAGAAAGGCATCACGCGCAAAGATGCCAAGTTCTATGGCCATATGCTGCCGGCTCTTGAATCCCGTGGTTGGCGCAATAATCGGCTGGCGGGCGACGGTTGGATCGCGGTCGGTGATGCCGGCGGGCTGGTCGATCCCATCACTGGTGAAGGGCTCTACTATGCCGTACGCTCCGGCGATTTGGCGAGCCAGGTTCTCCTGAATGACACTGGACCGGAGAGGGCAGCCGAGATTTATCACCAGATGATTACGCGCGATTTTGGTCTCGACCTTACATACGGCGCGGGTCTCGCGAAACGCCTGTTCTGCGGGGCTATCTGTTTCGGCGCAGTGCCCAGCCGCATGATCGATTTCATGAAACGCAGCCCGAAGTTTTGCGAGATCATGCAAGATCTGTTTGCCGGTACGCAGCCCTACCTCGAATTGAAAAATCGCCTGCTGCGTAACGTAAACACCACCGTGCACGAAATTTTGATGAGTTTTCTATTCCGCAAGCTGATACTCGGCGAAACGCGGGTATGAACATTAGCCAATCCGAACTGCTGTTTGCCCGCGCGAAAGAAAGCATTCCGGGCGGCGTGAACTCGCCGGTGCGTGCGTTTCGAGGTGTTGGCGGAACTCCACTCTTTATCGCGCGTGGGGAGGGACCCTACCTCTACGACGTCGACGGCAATCAGTACATCGATTACATCGGCTCTTGGGGGCCACACATCCTCGGCCATCGCCCGCCTGCCGTCATGAATGCGCTAGCTGCTGTTCTCGAATTGGGAACGAGTTTCGGTGCGCCTACCGGCCGAGAAGTCGAACTCGCCGAACTGATCATCGACGCAGTGCCGTCGGTCGAGATGGTTCGGCTTGTCAACTCCGGCACGGAAGCGTGCATGAGCGCCATTCGTTTGGCACGCGGCTTCACCGGCCGCGATCTTACCGTAAAGTTTGAAGGTTGTTATCACGGGCATGTCGATTCACTGCTTGTCAAAGCAGGCTCCGGCGTAGCTACGCTCAGCCTTCCTGATACGGCAGGCGTCCCGCGGGCGTTCTCAGACACAACTTTGGCGCTTCCCTTCAACGATCTCGATCAGGTCGAAACCGCTTTCCAAAAACAGGGCGATAAAATTGCCTCAATCATAGTCGAGCCTGTCGCCGGCAACATGGGATGTGTTCCACCCGCTCCCGGATTTCTTGAAGGCCTGCGCCGCATCACTGAACACCACGGCGCGCTTCTGATCTTCGATGAAGTCATGACCGGATTCCGGCTGAGCCGGGGCGGCGCTCAGCAGCTTTTTGATGTGACACCCGACCTCACCACCATGGGTAAAATCATCGGTGGCGGTTTGCCCCTGGCTGCCTATGGCGGTCGGAAAGATGTAATGATCAAAGTCGCGCCGTCCGGGCCTATTTATCAGGCCGGAACATTGTCCGGCAATCCCGTTGCTGTAAGCGCCGGCATTGCGATGCTCACTTACCTTGAGGCGCACCCGGAAGTGTACGACACCCTGGAAGACACCTCTGCCAGGCTGGCCGCCACTGTTCCTGCCGGAGCCTGCGTCAATCGCGTGGGCTCCATGCTCACCTTTTTCTTTCAGCAGGGACCCGTACGAAACTACGAAGAGGCCAAGCAGTCCGACACCGCCATGTTCGGACGCTTCTTCCATCATTTGCTTGATCGCGGCATCTACTTTCCTCCTTCACAGTACGAAGCTGCCTTCCTCTCGGCCGCTTTGACGCCTGCTGATCTTGCTTCGACGACGGCAGCAATCCGTGAGTTCTCCTCGTAAACGTGTTCTGGTCACTGGCGCCGCCAAGCGTATTGGTCGCGTGATCGCGATCGAATTATCCAAACGCGGCTTCGATGTCGCGATCCACTGTCACACGTCGCATGCCGAAGCCGAGCAGGTCGCGCAGGACTGTAATAACGCACCTGTTTTCGTGGCCGACCTGTCGAAGGTTGATCAGATTCGGCTGCTGTTCCGAGAAGTGCGTGAGCAGTTCGGCCCGCTAGACTGTCTCGTGAACAACGCGGCCCGTTTTACGCGGCTTGATCCGCTTGCTATCACGGAGCAGGATTGGGATTTCATTCACGACGTCAACTTGAAAGCGACCTTCTTCTGCTGTCAGGAAGGCGCACGTCAAATGCAGGAACTTGGGGCAGGCCGTATCGTGAATATCAGCTCTCTAGGCGGGATCCGGCCATGGGCCGAGCACGCCCATTACTGCGCTTCAAAAGCGGGCGTAATCATGCTGACCAAGGCCCTCGCGAAAGCTTTCGCTCCTCAGATATCGGTCAACTCCGTAGCGCCAGGCGTGATCGCGTTTGACGATGTCGATGCGCGCGTCCAGGCAATGATCGACGCGACGCCCATGCGCCGGGCGGGCACGCCCGAACAGGTCGCCGACGCTGTATATTTCTTTCTGACCGCGCCCGACTTCATCACGGGCCAGGTCCTCGCCGTAGACGGCGGCTTAAGCCAGCGCTAAAACATTTGCACGCTCGTCTGTTTTCCGCGCTATCGTGGAAGAACAAAAGGCGAATCTATGAATCTCGCATTGAACTTCGGCGATGGCCCGTCGGTGGCCGAAGCGCTCTCCATCCAGCCTGTTTCGCCCATTCCCTCCCTTGTTGGCCGCTTCGAGCAGGCGATGCAGCAGGAGGGTTCACCGATACGGGCCATTCGCCACCAGCCTGCCAGGCCGGCTCGCTTCGCACCTTTTCCTGATCGCCTCGATCCGAAGCTTCCTCGGGCACTCGCCGAGCGCGGGATCGACCAGCTATATATCCATCAAACCGCCGCAATTGAATATTCGCTCTCGGGCAAGAACGTCGTCGTCGTTACCCCCACTGCGAGCGGCAAGACGCTTTGCTACAACTTGCCCGCACTTCACTCACTCCTTTCCGACCCCACGGGTCGTGCTCTGTATCTCTTTCCGACTAAGGCGCTGGCGGAGGATCAGCGGCTCGAACTACAGCGTTTGAATGACACTGTCGGCAGTCCTATCGCCTGCCACAGCTACGACGGCGATACCCCAGCCGACGCCCGCCGCTCGATTCGAGACAAAGCGAACGTGATCCTCACCAACCCGGATATGCTGCACACCGGCATCCTTCCGCACCACACGAAATGGGTGAAGCTGTTCGAGAATCTCCGGTACTTCATCATCGATGAGCTGCACTTCTATCGCGGCGTGTATGGCAGTCATCTGGCGAACGTCATTCGCCGGCTTAAGCGCATCTGCGAATTTTATGGAACGAAGCCACAATTTATCTGCTGCTCGGCTACCATCGCCAACCCGCAAAAACTCGCGGAATCTATCACCGGGGAGCCGTTCGAGCTGGTTGCCGAAAACGGTTCACCCTCAGGCGACAACTATTTTGTCTTCTACAATCCGCCGGTTATCAATCGCCAATTGGGAATCCGCCGGAGCTATCTGCATGAAGCGCGCCGGGTCGCCCTGGAGTTCGTTCGGCAAAAACAGCAGACGCTCGTGTTTACAAACAATCGGCTCGCCACCGAAATCCTGACGACCTATCTTAAGGATGCCTGCTCGCAGCTGCCTTTCTCGCATGAAGCGGTCCGGGGATACCGCGGTGGCTATCTGCCGAAGGAGCGCCGTCAAATCGAGCAGGGGCTCAGAAGCGGCGATATTCGGGCCGTGGTGGCGACCAACGCCCTAGAGCTGGGTGTCGATATCGGCTCGCTCGACAGCATTGTGCTCGCGGGCTATCCCGGCAATATCGCGTCTACCTGGCAGCGCGCCGGCCGTGCTGGACGCCGCACGTCCTCCTCAATCGCCGTCCTGGTTGCTTCCAGTGCGCCGCTCGATCAGTACATCGTCGAGCACCCGGATTACTTCTTCGGGTCCTCGCCGGAGGAGGCGCATATCAATCCGGACAATCTGGAAATTTTTCTCAGTCACCTGAAGTGTGCTGCTTTCGAGCTGCCGGTGCGCGATGGTGAGCAGTTTGGCAACCAGGATGTTGCGCGGCTCTGTCGATTCCTGGCGGAAGATTTGCAGCTGCTGCACCACTCCGGCGATTGCTGGCATTGGGTCAGCGATAGCTATCCGGCAGATTCGGTCAGCCTGCGTGCTGTCACGAGTGACAACTTCCTGGTCGTCGACATCACAACCGACCACCGCATCATCGGCGAGGTCGATTTTCCGTCGGCTCTCACCACGCTGCATGAAAAAGCAATCTATCTTCATGACGCGCGCCAGTATCAGGTCGAGAAACTTGATTTTGACGGCCGCAAAGCTTTCGTGCGCCAAGTTGATTCGGATTATTTCACTGACGCTATTGTCTACACCCAGGTAAGCGAGCTTGCCCAATTCGATCGGGCCGAGCAGGCCGCACACGGCGAAGTGCGTGTGAAGCGCCAGATTACCGGTTTCAAAAAGATCAAGTTCTACACGCTTGAAAACGTGGGCGCGGGACTTCTCTCGCTGCCGGAACACGAAATGCACACGACTGCTTTCTGGCTGCATTTCACCGATGGCTTTTTTGGCGGTTTTGAAGGGTATTCGAAGTCGGACTTGCGCGACGCAGTCCATGGTTTAGGGAATGTTTTGAAGACGATCGCCGCTGTCCTGCTGCTCAGCGACCCGCGTGACCTGGCGGTTGCCGTGCTCGACGATTCAGCGCAAATGAACATCGCCTTTGAGCCGGACGTCGTTCTTTACGACAACTATCCAGGCGGTATTGGGCAAAGCGAACCGTTGTTCCGCCGCCGAGATGAACTGATCAAGGCTGCTCTGGATCTTGCGACTAATTGCGCCTGTGAAGCGGGCTGCCCCAGTTGCGTTGGACCGCACAACGAAATCGGTTCTCGCGGCAAAGAAGGCGCGATTAGGATCTTACAGACGCTCGGTATTCCGGCTTCGGTTCCGGCGGGCTGAATGCGTTCAGGTGGAGGATCTCAACTTCGCCTCTAATCGTGGACAACACGCGTTTCACAATGTCTTCTAATGTGCCGGGGTCAGCGATCGCTCGCAGATTCAACGCAAGCTGATGCGCGCGGACCGGTTCGGCGAGTAGATCACCCTCGGGAACAGGCATCAGATTATTCCCGGTTAGACTCACTTTGATCCAACTGCCCGCGCCACGGTCGAAGAGTTTCAGATGAGCAATTTCGATCGAACTCGCGGCCAGAAGTTGCTGGAGCTTGTCGACCAGCGGCCCACAGAGTAAAGCAGGGCTCACGGGTTCGCCCGCTCGAATCTCGGCATGCAGGTTGAGCCAGCCGAGCGCTGCCTCTGCTTGCGCATAGCGAGTGTAATCTAGATCGAGAAGGCGCGCTCCTACCACCCGTTTTGTTTCACAAGCCTCTTTGAGCCACTTGTCAACGCCCTCACCGGTTTTAGCACTCAACCTGAAATCGACAGGAATCGGTGATGCAATCGGCGAGGGGTGCAAATCGGCCTTCGTCATACAGACCAGATCTGCCTCCGCGAGCTGGTTCTCAAAGAGGAATCGCACGTGCGAACTCGTCCGATTGGAATTGATCTGCTGCGCCATGAAAGGGTCGAGCAACACGGTCAGTGGCGCAACTCGAAACTCATCGCCAAAGTAAGTCTGAATCGGTCGAAGAACCGTTGTGGCGAGATCGAGACAACTCCCAACCGGCTCGGCAAAGATAATCTCGGGTGCATAGCTCATCAATGCTCGTGACACATCCACCAGCTCCGAAAACTTGCAACAAAAGCAACCACCAGCTACTTCGTTCGCCTCTAGTCCGTGGGCATGGGCATGCCGAGTGTCAACAAGCTGGGCGTCCTGGTCGTTCGTGATCACTGCCACTCGCTTGCCTTGCGCAAGCAGTCGTTGAGCGGCTTCGAGGATCAGGGTGGTCTTGCCCGCTCCAAGGAAGCCTCCGACGAAAACCAGCAAAGGGAGCTGTTGCATACTTGACAAGAAGTAAATCACAGCGGGAGGTTGGATTCAAAGTCGCTCATGGCTGAGAAGAACAGAGGAACAGACCGGCGGGATTTTCTCAGATCAGCTGCCATCGCCGCTTCGTCCGTTTCTCTTAGAGCTCAGGCTGCCTCCGCCGAGCACTCTGTACCCAATGCCAAAGCTGCGAGTGCGATGAGTTATCCGCGCCGTTTTACGGGGCCGGCGCTCGCCATGATTTCCTATCCGCTCGGTGGCGTCGGTGCCGGCAGCATTGGACTTGGTGGACGCGGGCAGCTGCGCGATTGGGAAATTGTCAATCGAGCCGATAAAGGTAATTCGCTGCAGTATTCGTTCCCGAGCCTTTGGGTCAAGCCCGAGGGCGGCTCAGCCGTGGCGCACGTTCTTGAAGCTCGCATCGAGACCCCTTACGAAGGTCAGGACGGTCTCGGCTCCCGTAACGCGCCCGGCTTGTCTCGTTTACAAGGAGCCACCTTCACAGGAGAGTTCGCTGCGCCCCGCATCGACTTCCACGACGATCGATTGCCGGTCGAAATTGCACTTGAAGCGCGAACGCCTTTCATTCCTCTTGACGCAGATGAATCTGGGCTGCCTATGGCACTCCTGCGCTATCGCGTTCGGAACAAAACGCGCCGACCCGTTATTGCCTCGATCGCGTACTCGTTGGAGAATCCGGTAAAACCGCTCGCGCCGTCGCGAGAGTCTGCCGCCTCTGCCGAAAAATCCGAGGGACGCGTGAACCAGCCACGTGACACGCCCAATCTACGCGGCCTATTTATGACTAACTCTGCCCTCCAGACCGGCGATCCGGGGCAGGGAAGTTTTACACTGGCTGTCCTGCATCCCGATGGTGCTCAATACAGTGCCCTCCGCGGCTGGCCAGCAGGACGGTGGTGGAACAGCCCGCTGCTTTTCTGGGATGATTTTTCGAGCGACGGCGAGCTTGGCGCGGAACCAGCAGACACAAGTTCCGTTGGCGCAGTCTGCCTGAAGCGCACTATCGCGCCGGGCGCGGAAGCAGAATACATTTTCTTACTGGCTTGGCATTTCCCCAATCGTACTCCCGAGCGCTGTGGCTGGGAAGCGCCAAAAGGCCACGAGCAGAGTGTTATCGGGAATTGGTATGCCAAGCGATTTGCAGACGCTTGGGCGGTGGCCGAGTATGCGGCCGCAAATCTGACAACTCTCGAGCAGCGCACGCAGGGTTTTGTGCAGGCGATTCGCGACACGACTGTGCCCGGCGAAGTCAAAGACGCAGCGCTCTCGAATTTATCTACACTGGTCTCGACAACTTGTTTCCGCACCGCTGACGGAGAGTTCCACGGCTTCGAAGGAGTCAACGATAAGCTCGGGTGCTGTTTCGGCAACTGCACTCATGTCTGGAACTACGAAACTGCAACCGCGCATCTTTTCCCTTCGCTCTCACATTCGCTGCGGCGAAGCGCATTCGGCTACTCGATGGATGACCGCGGCGCGATGTACTTCCGCCAGCTCTTGCCTGATGGCATCGCGCGCTTCGGCTATGCTGCTGCCGACGGGCAGATGGGCCAGATTATAAAAGCCTACCTCGACTGGCAACTTGCAGGTACCCGCCAGTTTCTGGATGAATTCTGGCCAAAGGTGAAACGAGCAGTCGAGTTTGCCTGGGTGCCGGGCGGCTGGGACGCGAACCGCGACGGCGTGCTCGAAGGCGTTCAGCACAACACCTACGACGTGGAGTTTTACGGACCGAATCCGCTTTGCGGCATTTACTATTTGGGCGCGCTGCGTGCGGCTGAAGAGATGGCTAAAGCCGCGGACGACAAGCAGAGTGCTGCTGAATACCGGCGCGTCTTTGAGAGCGGCCGAAAGTGGATCGACGGAAATCTCTTCAACGGCGACTATTACATTCAACGAATCGAAGGACGCCCTGCGGGTGAGATTGCGCCGGGTCTACGCAGTGGCATGGGCGCGGACGATCCGGAGCATCCACAATTTCAGGTGGGAAATGGCTGCCTGATAGACCAGCTACTCGGACAGTACCTGGCGGATGTGGCCGGGCTGGGTACGCTGGTCGACGAGCGCCATCTCCGCAGAGCGCTGGAATCGATCTACCATTACAACCACAAAGCGAATCTCTATGATCACGACTCGGTGCAGCGTACCTTTGCGCTGAATGACGAAGCGGCGCTGGTGATATGCGATTACGGCAAGGGCAAACGCCCGCAGATTCCATTTCCGTATTACGCGGAAGTCATGACAGGCTTCGAGCATGCAACCGCTGCCCTGATGCTCTATCAGGAGATGCCGGAGCGCGGATTGGAGTGCATCGCCGACATTCGCCGCCGTTATGATGGGGTGCGCCGGAATCCCTGGGATGAAGCGGAATGCGGCCACCACTACGCCCGTGCCATGGCTTCCTGGTCAGGTCTGCTGGCGCTAAGCGGGTTTCGCTACTCCGGACCGGAGCGGCGCATCAGCATCATGCCGCGGACCACCAATCCTCAGTTCAGGTCGTTTTGGTCGACCGGAACCGGTTGGGGCACCTTCTGGCTCGCACATCGGCGAGCAACGACTGAGCTATCGATAAAACTCACGGAAGGTTTTCTTCTAACTCGGCAGGTCGATCTTCCCGGGGGCGCCTCGGCGAACCCGACTGTTCGATTGGGTGGCATGATAGCGAACCACAAAATTCAGCCGCAAACCGGCAAAGTCAGCTTTATCTTCAGCGATGAGGTGAGACTTGAGCCCGGGCGCGAGCTAGTCATTCAACTATGACGAAGAGGAAAACGGATGCTTGACCTACCCGCAGAGAACGGAATTGTTGCAGTCGAGAGTCATCACTCGGTCGATGAGACTCTCGAGCGTTTGAAGCAAGCACTTGAGACGAAAGCGATCAAGCTGTTTGCCGTGATCGATCATAGCGGCGAGGCGGCAAACGCCGGCTTACAGATGCCCGAGACAAAGTTGGCGATCTTCGGTAATCCGAAAGCAGGCACTCCGCTCATGATTGCTGCCCCTACGATCGCAATCGATCTTCCGATGAAGATCTTGATCAGCCAAGATGCCGGTGGGAAGGTTTGGATCCGCTACAACAGCGCTGACTTTCTCGGCCGGCGACACAAGCTTCCGGCAGAAGTAACCGGGCCGCTCGGAGCCGTGGCTGCGCTTGCCACGACCATTGCATCTTAGCCCCCTTAACGCTTGCAGAACTCCGGATACTGCTTCTTCAGCGCCGCCAGCTTTGGCAGATCGTTGTAAACAATATACGGATAGGTCATGTTGTTATCGAGGAAATGCTGATGATACGCTTCGGCCGGATAAAATCCCTTGAGCGGCGCAATCTGAGTAACGATTGGACGCGAGAAGATCTTCGCCGCGTTTAACTGCTGAATGTACGCTTCAGCTACTTTCTTCTGCTCGTCATTCGCATAAAATATGGCGGAACGATACTGAGTGCCCGTGTCCGGCCCTTGACGGTTCAGTTCTGTGGGATCGTGGCCAACCGAGAAAAACACCATCAAAAGTTTCCCATAGGTGATTTGCTTCGGATCGAAGGTGATCTCGACCGATTCAGCATGCCCAGTGGAGCCGGTACTAACGGTTTCGTAGTGCGCGGTCGATTTTTGGCCGCCGGCGAATCCGGAGACCACCTTCTTCACGCCCTTAATCCGCTCGAACAAGCCTTCTATTCCCCAGAAGCAACCACCGGCGAGAACCGCGGTTTGCGGGCCCTCCGCCGACGCAGCCGGGATGTCTACGGCCGGCTCAGGAAAGACGTGATTGACGCCGGCGAAGCTACACGAACTGATCAGAACGAGGGCTGAAGCTAAAGCAAACTTTCGTATCGGCATAAATACCTACTTACTTGGATTGTGGTGCTCAATAAATGGTTCGCTATTTAAGACGGTTTAGTTACGGGCCGGGTTTTTGCCAATGCTGACCAGGTTAGCAAGAATTCGGTATGCCCCCGGTACCCCAGCCGGTAACTGCCGGTAGAGTGCAAAGGCGTCGTAAACATACACACCTTTGCCGTAACGCGCGAGGAGCAATCCACCTTTCTGGGCCGCCTGATCGGGATCGTGAGTTTCGAACAGCGCTTGATAATGCTCGTTGAAGGTATTCATGAATCCGTGCCCTCGCTCTTCCTGCCAACCGCCGAAATCGCCTTTTGTAATCTTGTTCGGCCAGAGCAGCGCGGGATTATTGGGCTCGAGAAACTCGACCGCCGAGTTTTCATCGACCACCTTTTGCGGATTCGATCCGAGCGAAAAGGGATAAGGCCCATACCCGTCATCGAGCGTCTGAAGGTTGTATTGCACAATCAGAGCGCCGCCGTTCTTTACGTAATCCAGAAGTCGTCGATTGGCGGTTCGCAGATCAGGGCGCACGCTGTAAGCGCGCACTCCGATCACGATGGCGTCAAACTGCTTCAGGTCGGCGGTAGCGAGATCTCCCGGTGTTAACAGGGGGACGCGCAATCCCAAATCCTCGAGCGCTTGCGGTACATCGTCACCCGTTCCCGCTATATAGGCAACGTGCAAACCCGGCGCAGTCTTTACGTCTACGCCAGTCGCTTGGTACGTTGCCGGCCGATAGTACGGATACGGCCGCACGCCCGGGTAGCCGACCAGCCGGTAACCCTCTTCGTAGCTCTTACCCTGGTACTCGGCCACGGCCCGAATCTCATACCGTTTAGGTTTTACGGATCCAGGCGAAATCTCAAAGCTGAAAGTCTCTCCGTCTCCATCCCGGCTGAAGGCGAACGAATGCTCGACAGGCTCCGAGCGCCATCCATCAGGGAGATGTAATTTAACGATGCCTTGCGCAGGGCCTTTCACGTTGCTCTGTACGCTGCAGGTAAAAGCAAAAGAGGTTGCATCGAGCGGAACAGCTCCGGCAGCGGGTGAGACGGCCACCGACAAGGCACGGGCAGTTAAGAGCGGCTGCTGTACGATGCCGATATTCTCGATTCTGGTGTTGGCCTGCACGACCTGGTCCATCGTCCAGCTAATTCCATTGAAGGAGATTTGAGCGGTCGCCACCAAAGGATATGGCGCAAGCGACAGATTGCGGAACCGCGCATCCAGCAAATCGTAATACGGCTGCTCTTGATCGGGTCTCTGAAAGTACGGCTTCACCGGAAGGGCATCGTTTGGCACGCTGACAGTGAACTTGCGCTTCAGCTCTTTGCCGGGTGCAAGATTGGCGGATACATTCGTCTCGCCCGAGATGTTCCACGATTTACCGTCCGTTGGGTCGATCGACGTCTCTCTGACATCGATCGCTTGTGACCCGCCATTCAGGATATGGGCCTGAACCGGGAACCGCTGTCCTGGGATGGCAATCGTGAAAGTGGTCGGGGTTCCTGAGAACGGGCTATTCGATTCCTTCTCCGGCGCGACCGTTGCCTCGAACGAAAGCCCTAGGGCCAAGGTGAGAGCGCGCTCGAACTGCCGAGCTTTCTGCTGCAGCTCAAAGGCGACGTTGCTTCTGCCAGGTTCGGGAAGACTGCTTGCCTGCACCTTCTCGAGCAAGTCTCGCGTGAGCTTCAAGCCCTCTACCAGCTTGGGCGCAATAGCGGCAGGGTTGTCCAACCGATACTTATCGGAGGCCTGCTGGACGCACTCACTTAGTCGTGCTAGTCCATTCGAGAGGAACACGCGGTCACCGGCACCGGCAAGCGACGCGATGCCTGTGAGTGACACGTCGATACCGTCGTAAAACGACTCTTCCCGGCGGCCGCCCTCGACACGCGAACCGTATCGGTGATACGGCGCAGCATACAAGCTCGGTAGAGGCACCGGCGCGCCCCCGTTCTGTGACTTCTGGAAGCCCCAGCCTTGGCGTCCGATCTGCAGCGAGCTCAAACCGGCGACCGGATTGAGCGCTCCTTCCTGGATGGTCAGATCGGTCGAAGGTGTTGCATTGATCCAAGTTTTGTTGACGTAGTCATAGAAGCGGATCGGCACGTATTTATCAGTCGCGTAATCATAGATCGTGTTTTCTTTTGTGGGAGCAAAGAAGGGCACGCGAGCATACATCTTGAGGGGCTTCCAGGGTTTCAGGCCTTCCTTGATCTGCTCTGGAAAGCGATTCGGGTCGCCCGCCGCATTGAATACTTCCTGGGCCATTTGCCCGGCTACCTGGTGATTGCCGTGACCATCGGTCGGTGCACCCACGAAAACTGAGGTGATGACGAGCGGATGCGTCATTCGCACGACGCGCACGGTATCGGACAGCACTCGCTCATACCCCCACTTCTCGAGCGCTTCTTCGCGCGTTTTCGAAAATCCGTAATCAATGACTGTTCCCCAGTACTGATCGACGCCGTAAAAACGATCTGACTGGAGCAGTTCCTGAGTGCGCACGAGCCCGAGCGCATCGTAAAAGTCGGTTGACATGGCGTTCTGGCCGCCTTCGCCGCGTGTCAATGTGAGCAGAGCGACACGGGCTCCAAGCATGCGGGTCTGGTAAGACAACATGCCGCCGTCCTCGTCATCCGGATGCGCCGTAACCATAAGCATGCTGGCGCGGGTGCGCAACTGCGCAAGGCATCGCGACAAGCCTGCGGCGCCACGATCCAGTTGAATCGGCATGGCGTTCGCCTGATCATCGGGTTGATCCGCGCGCAGACGGGATGCCCAAAAAGCCCGCTGCAAGCAGGCCGGCAAGCGCGACCGCGGAAGCGGATCGTAAGACGGGGTGGTACTTTTGAGTCTCGGTTTCCTGAGGTGTCGACATTACTTCAGTTACAAGTGAAGCAGAAACGGACGGTGATCTCTTGTATGGTACGTCCGGGCTGTGCATTTTTGCTAGTATTTTGCGATGGCCTCTTTCAGAACTTTTGCAATTTTCTGCCTGGGACTGCTCGCGTTTGCGAACCTCCCGGCACGTGCCCAAACGGTAATTACTTGTTCGTCTGAAAATGGACGCCGAAATTATTGTTCGGCTGACACGCGCGGCGGGGTAACACTATCCCGGCAACGGAGCGGTTCGTCCTGCCGCGAAGGATACAGCTGGGGCTACGATGCCCGCGGGATCTGGGTTGACCGCGGCTGTCGCGCGGACTTCCTTATCAGGCGTGCGGGTTTCCGTCCGCCAGGCGGACCGGGCCCGGGTGGACCAGGGCGGATTGTGAACTGCAGCTCGGAAGACGGTCGCCGAAATTACTGCTCTGCTGATACGCGCCGGGGTGTCGTGTTAGTCCAACAGCGGAGCGGTTCGCCGTGTCGGCAGGGCTCGACGTGGGGCTACGATCGACGCGGGATTTGGGTCGACCGGGGCTGCCGCGCCGATTTCCGGGTTCGTTGAGCATGAGGCTTTATCGCACCGCCGAGGGCGCGGTCATCGAACAGGCCGGACAGCTTTTCGACGGCATCGACTCGGATTGGGATGACCTTCTGGTCCGCGACGACTTGCTTGCTTTCCTTACGGGGAGCGTCGCCGGCAAGAGTGCACTGAGCGCTTCTCGTGTGAAAGCCGCGCTCGCTCCGATCGGCAGGCAAGAGGTCTGGGCTGCCGGCGTGACCTACTACCGCAGCCGTGATGCGCGCATGGAGGAATCCAAGTCGGCGGGCGGCGGCGATTTCTACGATCGCGTTTATAGTGCCGAGCGGCCTGAATTGTTTTTCAAAGCCACACCGCATCGCGTGGTCGGGCCGGACCAGGCGGTCGCGATCCGCTCGCGATGCAAAGTGGTCCGTACCTGAACCCGAACTGACTTTGCTTGTCACGCCGACGGGCAAGGTTACCGGCTACACCATCGGCAACGACATGAGTTCGCGCGATATCGAGGGAGAAAACCCGCTTTACCTGCCGCAGGCCAAGGTGTACGATCGCAGCTGCGCTCTGGGACCGTGCATTCTCGTCTCGAACGAAACTCTGCCTTTATCCACCGAGATCCGGCTCGTCATTCGGCGGGCGGACCAAGTCGCTTTTGAAGGCTCGACCACGCTTGAATCGATCAAACGCGAATTGAAGACTCTGGTCGAATATCTTTATCGGGATAACAGCTTTCCGCATGGCTGTTTTCTGCTGACGGGCACAGGCATTGTGCCGCCCGACTCTTTTGCGCTCGAGAAGGGCGATAACATCCACATCACGATTCCGCCCGTTGGAACACTAACTAATCAGGTGAGCTGAGGTCGTCTTTCAGAGCAAGGCGGTCCTGGCGGCCGGTGATTTCCTTAATGCGTACTCCGTAGTTGCCCCTGACGGAAACAATCTCTCCGCGTGCGACGATCGTGCCGTGGACCAGCAAATCAACGTAATCGCCCACGTTGCGGTCTAGTTCGATCAACGACCCCGCTGTCATCTTCAAAATTTCCTGTATTGGCAATTCAGCGCTGCCGAGCGCGACGGCGAGCGGCAGCTCGAGATCGATCAGGCGCTCAAAAGTTTCGGTGCTCATCGTTGCTCGCGGAGCGAAAGCTGCATATAGGCGGAAGCTCGCCCTCGGAATGTTAGTCCACTGCCGGGCTGCGGGCTCTCAGTCACGATTGATATAACAACGGATGCAATGCAAATGAAAACGAACCGTCGAAGTTTTCTCATGGCCGGCGGGGTCACGGCCTTGGCTGCTTCTAAAGTCCTGGGGGCAAATGATACTCTCCGGGTCGGCATCATCGGGGCAGGCGGCCGCATGAAAACCTTGGTGCATTCGGCCGATAAATCAGCGCCGTATCAAATTGTCGCTGCCTGCGACGTCTACTCGCCGCACTTAGACGAGCTAAAGGCGCGCACTAACACGGATGCAAGCATGCATGTCGACTACCGGGAAGTGCTCGATAAGCAGCTGGATGTAGTGCTGATTGCTGCGCCCGATCACTGGCACGTACACATGGCTTCGGATGCCTTGGCGGCGGGCAAGGATGTGTATCTCGAAAAGCCTGTCACCCACACGATCGAAGAAGGCGAGACGCTCACCCGGGCCGTGCGGTCGTCGAAGCATATCTTGCAATGCGGCATGCAGCAGAGAAGCTGGCGTCATTTTCAAAGCGCCGTTGAATTGATTCAGGGCGGGAATATCGGGCGCATCACGCAGGTTCGGACGTATTGGTATCAGAACTATCAGACCGATTGGCCGGACGAGCCGCTCAATCCTCAGCTGTTGGATTGGAAGCGCTGGCTGGGCTCTGCACCGGATCAGCCATTCAGTGAAGAGAAGTATCGACGCTGGCGCTGGTTCTGGAATTTCGGCGGCGGCGCCATGACCGACTTGTTCACGCACTGGATCGACGTGGT
Source organism: Terriglobia bacterium (assembly GCA_963737005.1). Taxonomy (GTDB): domain Bacteria; phylum Acidobacteriota; class Terriglobia; order Bryobacterales; family Bryobacteraceae; genus Bog-105. Next base: position 628,034 of record CAVTRD010000004.1, read on the forward strand.
TCATTGGGCCATGAAAACCACGCAGCCCAGCGTAGCTCAGATGCTTGGCGACAAGTATCACTTCGAGAAATGGGAGTGCCCCGACACGGTACAAGCCGGTTTTCGCTACGGCGGTTTTGAAGTAGGCTATGAGGGCACGATGGTCTCTTCGGCCGATGACGGCGGCTTGGAATTTCGCGGAACTGACGGCACGCTGAAGCTCACTCGGTCCGGCTTTGAAGTCTATCGGGAGGGTGTGGCGAAGGGGAATCCCCTGTTGACCGAACATGGCTTCGAAGACGGGACCATCTCGCACATGCGTAATTTCTTTGAGTGCGTCAAGAGCAGGCAGGAGCCGAATGCGCCTGTCGAGGCCGGTGTGGCTGCCGCCCGTGCCGGGCATATCGGCAATCTTGCGCTTCATCGTGGCGGGCAAGTGACCTGGCCATTGAAGACGACGACGTAAGAGGAGCATCGGTGCTGACTAGACATTTCAGGCTCATTCTCGTGGGACTTGGCCTGCTCAATTGGGCACAGGCCCAAACGGCCAATACCTCTGCCACGTATGTGCGAGTCAGCCAGGTCGGTTACGAAGCGGGACATGGGCCTTTCCGCGCGTATCTCATGACATCGGCGCTCAGGCCCGATGCTGCTTTTCGCGTTCTCAATTCGAAGGGCGAGCCCGTTTACTCCGCCAGTGCGGGCCCGCTTCTGGGTGTGTGGGCCCACAATAATGAACTGACATACCGAATCTACGCGCTCGATTTCGATGTGCCCGGATCTTCGACGTATACGATCGCGGTAGCCGGCACTCCGGGCGTACGTTCACCACGATTTGCGGTTGATTCGGCGGTGTCACTTTACACCGGCTTGCTTCTGAATACCCGGTTCTTCTTTCAAACAGAGCGTGATGGCCCGAACTTCAAGCGCAACGCTCTACGCTCGGCTCCCGGCCATCTGAACGATTCGCAAGCGACGGTTTACTCTACACCGCCTTTGGATAACAATGATCTGATTGCGACGGCCGGAGTTCCACTGCACCCGACTGGCGCTATCATCAACGCGGTCGGCGGCTGGTGGGACGCCGGCGACTACATGAAGTATGTCGAGACAATCAGCTACACGGTTGCTTTGCAGGAGATTGGGATCCGCGATTTTCCTGACCAGCTTGGAAAAGGCGCGATGCAGGATCCGCCTTCGCCGCCCGCCTCTATTTCCTTTGCGGGCAATGCCGCTGGTGCTCCCGAAAGCGCCAACTTACGCGCGGAAGCAGAGTTCGGTATCCGCTTCTTGCTACGCATGTGGGACGATCGAACGCGCACTCTGTACTATCAGGTCGGCAACAGCCAAGACTGGGTGAACTTTAATTTCCTGAGCGATTACGACATCTGGCGGCTGCCGCAGGCGGACGACGATTGGGATGGTTGCCCGGCATCGGCCAGGTTCATCTGCCATCGTCCTGTTTTTGCGGCTGGACCATCCGGTTCGAAAATCAGCCCGAATCTGGCAGGACGTCTCGCGGCAAGCTTCGCGACCTGTTTTGTTCTCAATCAAGCGACTCAATCAGAACTGGCGAATCGCTGCTTAAAAAGCGCTGAGGATATCTTCGAGCTCGCGGATACGTCTTTGGCAGATCCGGCTGCTTCGGTTGATTCTGGAAGCTGCACGTCCGGGTGTCTGCTTACTATCATCCCGTTCGACGGCTACCCGGAGACCGTTTGGGACGACGACATGGAACTCGGGGCGACCGAGCTTTACTTAGCACTGCGGACGGCGCGTGAACGGAATGCACTGCCACGCGGATTAATTCACCCGGAGCCGGCACACTACCTGGCAGAAGCCGCCCGGTTCGCCCGGAATTACGTGAAACGCATCTACGAAACAGGGAACGCCGACACGCTCAACCTTTACGATGTGAGCGGATTAGCGCACTTCGAGCTGTATCGCGCCTTGCACGCAGCAGGAAACCCGAGCGGTTTAGCCATAGACGAAGGCGGCATACGCGACCAGTTCTTGAAACAGGTAGAGGATGCCGTGCGTGTCGCGAAATCCGATGCGTGGGGATTCGGCGCATCTTGGACGGATGATTCGGCATCCCATGGCGGCGGTGTGTCCGTGATGGCGAGTGAAGCTCACGCGTTGACGGGCCATCGGGGATATGCAGTCTACGCGCAACGCTGGATGGCCAACATTCTAGGCGCTAACGCCTGGGGATCATCGTTCATTGTGGGCGATGGATCGGCCACATTCCCGAATTGCATCCAGCATCAAGTGGCGAACATAGCCGGTTCGCTAGACGGCACGTCCGGCGGAACTCCAGTTTTATGGGGTGCCGTTTCGGAAGGGCCCGCCAGTGCAGCTACGAGCGGCCTGGTGGATGGGATGATTCCGTGCCCCGCAAACGGAGCCGATCCGTTTCACAAGTTCAACGGCAACAGCGGTCCTTTCGATCCTTCGAGCAAATCGGTCTACCAGGACAACGTGCAATCTTACAGCACCACCGAGCCGGCGATCGATCTCACGTCCACTTCATTTCTGATGTGGGCATGGAGACTGGCGGGTCACCCACAGCCGCTCGACTTTTAGGTGGATTCTGCTTGGATCAAGATCATGCTTGGCCGCGAACCTAGGAGTGCAGATCAGGCGTCGCGATGAACCTATACCCAACGCCGCGCACCGTTAGAAGATGGCGCGGTGAAGTGGCATCTTCTTCGATGTAGCGCCGAAGTCGCACAATGAAGTTATCGATCGGGCGCGTATCCGTGTTCTCCTGCAAACCCCAGACCTCCTGAATCATGGCGCGTCGAGAAACGGCTTTGCCCTCGTATTGAATCAGGTAACGAAGGACGCTTGCCTCCATCAACGTCAGACGGTACACCTGTTCACCGACGGAAAGCTCGAGCAGATCAAAATCGACGGCTTTTTCACCGGCGTTACCGAAGGTAAATCGATCTTTGGGGACGGGGGCCGGAGATGGCAAATTGGGAGACGCTTCGAGCCAAGCGCGCCGGCGCAGTAGCCCGTTGATCCGCGCCGTGAGAATCGCCAATTCAAAAGGCTTGGTGAGGTAATCGTCGGCGCCTGCGGCAAATCCTTTGAGGATGTCGTCTGCATGGCCGCGTGCCGTGAGCATGAGCGTGGGAATGAATTGGCTGGCCTCGCGCAGATCTGACATGACGTGGAAGCCGTCCATGCCGGGCAGCATGAGATCAAGCACTAGCAGGTCGAAGTGAATATCGTTCACCAGCAGCAGTTCCAGCGCGTCCTCACCGCTCTCGACCACTTGTACTTGGTAGCTCTCTGCTTCGAGATTGAAGCGCAGCCCTTCGGCCAGATGGCGCTCGTCCTCTACGATCAGAATGCGTTTCATCGAGCAACCGGGAGCTCAAGCACGAACGTGCTTCCGCGGCCTTGCCCCTCGCTCTCGGCCCAAACGCGCCCTCCGTGCCGCTTCGCCACCGAACGGACGATGTACAGCCCGAGACCGGTCCCTTTCAGGCGCGCCGTGGCAAGTCCGGGCACGCGATAAAAGCGCTTGAAGATTCGTTTCAGCTCGGGTTTCGGGATGCCGATCCCACTGTCTTTCACGCAGATCGAGATGTATCTCCCTTGAATTTTTGAAATCTCAGCCGCCACATTTATATTGCTGCCCGAATACTTGATGGCATTCTCAATCAGGTTGGATAGAGCGGCGCGAAGTTCTTCCTCATCGCCCATCACCTGAATGGCTGCACAGGGGGTGTAGCGCAGCGCTTCGGGCGAGAGCTTATGCCGTGTCCGGGCGCGCTCCACGCATTCCGCAAGCAGGCTGCTCAACTCAACGGGCGATAGGTGAACAATCCGGTTGCTCGGTCCCACTCGCCCCGTTTGCAGAACCTGGTCGACAGTGGCAAGAAGACGGTCGCTGTCGTCGAGCATCGTGCGATAGAATCCAGCGCGTGTCTCTTCGTCGACCTTCCGCGTGAGTAGGGTCTCCAGATACAGCCGGATCGATGCTACCGGAGTCTTGAGCTCATGCGTAACTGCGTTGATGAATGCATCGTGCTGCTCGTTTCTTCGGATCTCCCGCACGAGAAAGATGGTATTCAGCACGACGCCGCTGATGATCAGCGTGAGCAGCAGGATCCCGAAAAACAAGAGGATCCCTTTATGCCAGTCAAATACGACCCAACCGACATAGAGCAGGAGAATGACAGCAATCAGGCCTGCACCGAGCGAGATGAAGAACGCAACCGACTTCTGTCGGCCTGCGACAACCATCTTCTTAGCTTACTTTGCGGGCCGGAGGCTCGGCGACCGACTTCTGACTGACGTCAGGCGGCTTTTTGGGTAGGTAGTTCGCTTTGCAGCTTCACTTCGCGGATCGACTTAGCAATCCCGAGCCGCTTAAGAAGCGAGATCTGAATCCACGAAAGATCAAGCTCATACCATGCCAAGCCGTGGCGAGCCGAAGTTGGGTGGGCGTGATGGTTGTTGTGCCAGCCTTCGCCAAAGGTCAACAGCGCGACCCACCAGTTATTGCGGGAATCATCGCGGGTCGCAAACCGCCGTTTGCCCCACATGTGAGTAGCCGAGTTGACGAGCCAGGTAGCGTGCAGCCCAACCACGATCCGCAGGCAGACACCCCACAGAAGCATCGGCATGCCGCCTATCGCGAATAGCAAGGCACCAAGCGCAAGCACTGGAACCCAGTGATAGTTATTGAGCCAGACGTAGAAACGATCCTTCGCCAAATCGGGGGCATACTTCGACATCAGGCGCGTGTTGCTGTGTTTTGCCTCGCCAAACATAATCCAGCCGCAGTGAGCCCACCAGGCGCCGTCATGCGGCGAGTGTGGATCACCTTCCTGATCTGATTTTTGGTGGTGGATACGATGGGTGGCCACCCAGAAGATAGGGCCCCCTTCGAGTGTCAATGTTCCGCATACCGCGAAGAAATACTCCAGAATGCGCGGAACTTTGTAAGAACGATGGGTATGCAGCCGGTGATAGCCCATGCTGATACCGAAACCGATCCCGATCCAATAAAGCAGGGCCGCAACCGCGAGCGCCTTCCAGCTGAACATGAAGAGCGCGGCGATCGCGCCTACGTGAAAAAGCCCCATGACGATCGTGGTCGTCCAATTCAACCGTTCTTCCTTGGGGGCAGTAACCAATTCTGCCGTTTCTTCGTTTTGCATTCTCTACAGACGAAAGTAGCAGGGAACGGGCCTGTCAATTGTAAGAATTATGTAATTCCGCTCTCACTCGAAGGGCCCGAAACCGTGGTACCCTAGTCTCGATATGTCGATCCCGAACGTTAAGCGGTTCCGGCCATTTTGCCCGACCTGCAACGAACATTTCACGCTGATGTCCGTTCTTCCGACAGGAACGGATGTCGACTCCTACCTGAAAGACGCTGTGGGCCGTCACGACCACAAAGCTTTCCAGGAAGCAAAGCAGCAACAGTTTAAGATTCGTGTCGGTCAGCAGAAGCAGAAGAAGGCCAAGTAAAAACTTTTCAGCTCGTAATTCTCAAAGCCCGCCGGCTGCGTTTTCAAGACGCCCGGCGGGTTTGTAATGTCCGGAGCGCTTTAGAAGCAGCGAATGCGACGTCCGGGTCGATGTCCTTAGCAAGCGTGTTCAGAGTCGCTGTCGCATCGGGCGCATTGCTTGCAGCAAAAACCGGGCAGAGAGCAATTTTCTGATTCTTGGCCATCTCGGGAAGCATTTTAGAAAGCGCAGCCCGCACCCCGGAGTTGGGCACCAGCTCTTTAAGATAGTTCGCTGCCGCATCAGACCGCCCTCGCGCCGCGACATTCTCGACAAGATAGGCGAGCGGACTGAATTCTGAACCGTCGACTTTGCCCTGATTGACCATTGCAAAGGCGGCTGCGAGGTGGATGCGCCAATCGGCGTCTCCTTCATCAAAAGCAGTCTGCAGAGCAGGGAAGTCCTGCGGCTCGCGCACCCGTCCTAAGCCCTCGAGAGCGCTCGAACGAAGGTCAACGTCGCGATCGCCCGCGAATTGCAGGAACGTCGGGCGGTCCTCCGGCAATCCTAAGACAGCTAAGGCCTTAAGGGCGGCTCGGCGGATCCGGTTATTACGAGCGGTCTGCAATGCGGAACGTACGTCGGGAGCATCCGAGGAAGCTCGCAGCAGGCCGATTGTTTCGAGGGCGGTCGCTTGGATCCGCTCCTCCAGGTCGTGCGCTAAGAATCCAATCTGCGGACCAGCAGCGGGATCGTTGATCTTCTGTAAGGCAATCAGAGACTCGAAAAGCAGATCGTCGTCTTTGGCATGCAACGCCTGGAGCAAGGTCGGCATGGCGGCTTCATCCCGCAGAATCCCCGCCGCCAAAGCCGCGTTTGCGCGTGCGTTGCTGCCTGCTCCCTTTGCCACCAGATCACTGATCGCTTGGGCCACATCGGGACGAACCTGCACATCCGCGTCGATCATTTGATCGTTTCGAGAGGCGAAAAACCCCTTTACCTGCCGCACCCCGCGAGTCATAGAGCCGGTGAGTCCGCCCTTTGCGACATAACCGGGAACGTAAAAATTGACGAGTCCATCGGTCGCTCGGATCTCTACGTCCTCATCACGGTCACGGGTGGCAGTGATAAGCGGGTCGAGGCTGCGCTCCGTGTCGATCTTGATGATGGCCTTAACGGCTTCTATGCGGATGTCGCGATTCGGGTCTGTGAGATAGCTGGTGATTTCTGGCAGAACAGCCGTCTTCTTCTTCCCGAGTTCGCGGATCCGCAGAATCCGTTCGTTGGTGTTGTAACGGTCTTCCGTCTGGCAGAACCCAACAGCCGCCAGCAGGACCCCGCAAGAGATCAAGCGCAAGAACGGAACCGGCATAAACCAAACTAACCGATGACTTCGACCGCAATCTTGTGAGGAATCAAACCGGCTTCGAACCCGAGATCGAGCAGCTTTTGAGCCGCGCGCGGAATGATTTCTCCGCCATTCACCGTGTAGTGGTTCACGTACATACCGACGAATTGCTCGGCCAGGACGGGATCGAGATCACGGGCGAATTGCATGGCATAGTTCAACGCCTCCTCGCGATGATCGAGCGAATACTGAATGCTCTCGCGCATCAGGCGGGAACACTCCTGCTGCACGGCGGGCGTTAAATTACGGCGTAATGCATTGGCTCCCAAAGGTAAGGGCAGGTCGTATTTGGAACGGAACCATTTGCCCAGATCGATTACATTATGCAGGCCGCCGTGGCCATACGTGAGTTGTCCTTCGTGGATGATCAGACCCGCATCGACTTCATGATCTTTGACCGCATCGAGAATCTTGTCGAAAGGTATGACGACCTGCTCGAAATCAGGCTGAAATAGCTTAAGGGTCAGAAAGGCAGTCGTCATGGTGCCGGGAATCGCGATTCTTTTGCCTTTGAGCTCAGCCGGCGACAGCTGCTTCGTGCTGACCACCATGGGGCCATAGCCATCGCCCACGCTCGATCCGCTAGCTAACAGAACATACTTGTCAGCCACGTAAGGGTAGGCATGATACGAAATGGCGGTGAGCTCATACTGCCCGGTTGTCGCCTTCTTGTTGAGGGATTCAATATCGTCCAGCACGTGCCGAAAAGTCAACGTGTTCGATCGAACCTTTTTGGTCGCTAAACCATAGAACATGAAGGCGTCGTCCGAATCCGGACTATGGGCGCACGTGATTTCGGTTAGGCTCATAATGCGCCTCAGGCCTGAGGGCAACCTCAGTGTAACAGAGGGTTTAGCGGTTCGAGCAGACCTCGCGAAAACCGGCGAGATGCCTATTTAGCTCGCCCAAATGGCTCTCCAATTTCTCCAGTGCGTCAATGCACAAAGAGAGATCGCCGGCTTTGGAAGCCGTTTCGAGCTCCTCGGCCTGACGCCAGGCGACGGAGGCATGCAAGCTGCCGAGAGAACCTTTTATTGTGTGGGCGACCCGAGAGAGCCGGTCGAACTCCCCCGATTCCAGAGCTTGCATCATCTCCGGCATCTCCCGGCCGCACTCCTCGGCGAAAAGGTCGATGATTTCTATCATCAAGTCGGCTTCGTTCGCACATTGCTCCGCGAAGCGTTCCGGGTCGAAAATCACGCGGCCGTCGGATGCCGCTCCATCCGCTGGCGATGTGACAGAAGCTTTGGCGACCCCCGCTAAGAGACGGGAGAGTTCCGCGGCATCAAAATCTTCGGGAAGACAACCGTCGAGCGAAGACAGTCCCGCGAGTTCCGAAGTACAGGAGATAACGGCGATTTGAGGACCTGCCGTTTGCTGGGCCTCCAGCGTGCGCAACCTAGTCACGAAAGTGCTCAATTGCTCGGTAGGCTGGCCGGAACCGATCATGATCACTTCGAACTTCTGAATAAGGAGGGCCTCCGCAGCCTCCTCAAGGTTGGAGACAGGTACGATCAAGTGCGGAGCGGATTCCAGGCAAGCCTGAAGACGCCCGGCACACCGTTCATCTTCATCTACCAACAGGATTCGCAGATCGATCATTCGTCCCCATGTACTTATTGGCAATCTTTGCCGCCACGCGTACACTTCGTTAGGTATGGTATATACTCTGGATTTAGTGGGGGTGTGCCTTCCCTAGTCTCACGACTCGCACCGTCATCGCACAAAATACTTATCGGCCGAGAGGGTTCATTTCTCTGATAGAGAGAATACCCGATGCCACTTTCAGTCTCATATTTCCGGACGAATGCCGCATCTGTGAGCAGCCCCTTCACGGAATTTCCCGCGTTCCTGTTTGTCCTTCCTGCCTTTCCCTTCCCCAGCCTCTGGAAACCGAGTTCTTTTGCCAGTCGTGTAGGACTCCTTTTGTCGAATCGTATCCGCTTGATGAGAACGGGCTGTGCACGACTTGCCGACAGAGTCTGGTGAATTTCGACGCCGCTTACTCTTTCGGCAGTTTTGAAGGTTCCCTTCAGCAGTTAGTCCACCTCTTCAAATACGGGAAAGTAGAGACTTTGGCGGGGCCGCTCAGCCGTCTTCTCCTACGGAGCTTACCGCGCGACGGCAACTACGACCTCATTATGGCCATGCCGATGCACTGGCGCAAACAATGGGAACGCGGATTCAATCAATCGGAACTCCTGGCCCGTCCGATCGCCAAGCGGTTCGGGCTGAAACCGGCCAGTAACCTGCGTCGCAGCCGTTACACCAAAGCGCAAGCCGGACTAAGCGATCGGGAGCGGCAGAAAAATCTGGAAGGTTCGTTTGCGGTTCGGCGGCCAGCGCAGGTGATGGGGAAACGAATTTTGCTGGTAGACGACGTGTTTACGACGGGCGCCACTTTGCGCGCCGCCGCTCAGGCTCTGAAGCAGGCAGGCGCGCTACACGTATCCGTGCTTACCCTCGCGCGAGTCGACCGCCGTACGGCTCCGGCAACAAGTTCCGCTCTTAATATCCGATCGGCTCCGGCCGTCTTGAAAGACACGGGGTCGGGATAGCGGAAGCACGGAATTTCAAAGGGAGTATACGGGATGCCCACTGCCGACCGGCTTCACAGGCCTGTTCTTGTTCTGAATGCCAGCTACGAGCCGATCAATATATGCGCGGCTCGCCGAGCTGTGGTTCTGATTCTGAAAGGAGTCGCGTCGGCCGAGGAGCTCGCTCCAGCTCAAATTCATTCGGCGCGGCGCTCGCTCAGCGTGCCCTCCGTTATTCGACTGCTGGAATACCGCCGGATTCCGCATCAGACGCGCGCTCTTTCGCGTAAGAACATTCTGATGCGCGATCGCTACACCTGCCAGTACTGCCACAAAACGTTGCCCTCCGGCGAGATGACGCTTGACCATGTCATCCCGCGTTCGCGGGCAGGCGAAACCGCTTGGGAAAATCTGGTGGCTTGCTGCCATCCTTGCAATAACCGCAAAGGAAGCCGTACGCCGGAAGAGGCTGGGATGAAACTGCTGCGCCCACCGCGGCCTTTCAGCTTGCACACGAGCCGGCATCTAATGCGACTACTCGGCCGCAGCGATGACCAGTGGCGAAAGTATCTTTTCTATTCGGACTAGCACGCCACTCTGTATGGCGGACCTCCGGCCGGAGTAAAGCTCCACCATGAGCGTAGAAAGCGTCAACACTACTTCAAATTGTTGCGCTACTTTAGTTCGCATGGGGATTGCGTTCATTAGCTCGGTAAGCCGGTTGGCATCTCGGACCCGCGCGCGTTAACGCAGAGGCTGAATCGTGCCGCGCCTTGCCTGCGCCGCGCTTTCGCTGGCGCTTTTCAATGCTCCTGCTTGGGGACAGCTGCCGCTCACGCCACAGCAGGTGAAGACTTTTTCGCCACTACTGAATGACAGTTTCAAAACTGATCCACTTTCCTGCCATGTTGAAACGCTCCGTCCGTTTTTCGACTTCTCCTTCCGCTACGAAATCGGCTATATAGTCGAGTGTCCCCTCAATCAGTTCGGGGGACAAGCCGGGACCCTCGGCACTGTTCTGCGCATTACGCCGGTAAGTGGCGCTTCTACCGTGCTTGGTCAATCGTTCGATATTCCTGCGCCTCCGCCCGAGTCGAAAGGAAAGCTGAACATCAAGCATCTGCGCGCCAACCTGGAGTTCAGCGGCTTCGTGTCGGCAGGTGAAGGCGAGTACGAAGTGGATCTGGTCGTGGTTGATGGTCATCGCCGTTGCTTTCGCAAACACTGGCACGCCAAAGCACATGCGCAGGGCAGTGAAGCCCAGGCTGCGGCTGCCATGCCTCCGAATACTGTAGCGGCCGTTTCGCTTCCGAACTGGAACGGCACCTCGGATGATGGAACAGGGCTCCGGCTGACAGTGCTGCTCGATGCCGCGCCTATCAATCCCTACGCCCTGAAGCTGCGCGCCTGGGACCGGGCTTTCCTACTCGGCTCTGTCGCTTCGCTACTGCGCCAGGTTCCGGTTGCTTCCGTTCGCCTGGTCGCGTTTAATTTAGACCAGCAGCAGGAGATTTACCGGGACGATGATTTTGACCGGACAGGAATTTATCGGCTGGCGGGGGCGCTCAACCGGCTCGAATTAGGAACGATATCCTACCGAACCCTGCAGCGCGCCGAGGGATCGGGCGAGTTGCTGGCCGGGCTGGTACGCGCCGAAGCGCTGCGGGAACATCCCGCCGATGCCGTGGTCTTCGTCGGTCCTACCTTGCGTTTGGATCGCAAGATCGCGCCGGAACTGCTCTCGACGCAAAGCCACGCAGAGACTCCTTTCTTCTATTTGGAGTATTGCCCGATTATTGGCCGCGAGTTTCCGGATTCAATCCAGCACGTCATAAGTGCCCGCAACGGAGTCACCTTTAAGTTGCACTCACCGGGTGACCTGGCGCACGCCATTACGAAGATGCAAAAGATGCTGGTCGTTGTTCAGCCGGGCGGGTAATCTGTTGTAGCCGGCTCGTTGATCGGGCAAACGAGGGAACGACCGGTCGGTCCGTCCCCGCTTGCGGAGGATTCTCTTACCTAACAGTTACGGCTTTCATCCCAAGAAAAGTTTGTGCCGGGCAGGATCTCTGTCGCTTCTTTCTTGACGGCATCAACCGCCATCAATCCTGGAAACAAATCCGACGGCTTCGAAGTAGACGCATCTATATACGCCAATCCAGTCTGGCCAAGAGTGGCTATATTCGGGCGATAAGACTAGCCGCCGTTTATTCTGCTTATGCCGTTTCTACAGTTCAAATAGTCGAGTGCATGCATGCCGTCGATGCTGAGAAGCAGCACATTTCGAATGTGCTTGGCTACCCCAATCAGTAGTTTGAATTTGAGAGTCTGCGCTAACTGTGCCGAGCCCGGAGAGACAAACCCAGAGACAAGGTTTTTTGCTGTTTAATCATCGAGTTACATCACCTCGTCAACCCTCTTAACAGGATTTCTGTTGCAGCCGTGTGAATAAACCAACTCTCTTCCGCCGTATGGCAGACTTCCGGTAGGGGGCCGGTTTCGCGCTACGATGACAATGTCGTGAAACACCGCTTTTTCTTTGCTGCCGCCGCGGTGATGCTGTCCATTTTGCTTGCATTAATGGTCTGGCAAGGCTCGTTCAGCTTTTCTTTCGGGCCTTCTGACGTGCACGAAACGATAGTCCTTTCGGCTGTTTCGATGCTGATCTTTGTGCTGGCCGTCACTCTCGCCTTCATGCTGATCCGCGCGGGTGTCAAGCTGTACATGGACCGGCAAAACAACCGGGAAGGTTCACGCATCCGATCTCGCCTGCTGCTGGGTGCCCTGGCGCTGACGATTGCGCCAACTCTTTTCTCCGCGTTCTTCAATTACTTCGTACTCAATCGAACGCTGAATAAGTGGTTCACCCAACCAGTCCGCGGAATCGAAATGAATCTGCAGGAACTGGACAAATCCTACCGAAGTGAAGCTCAGGGGCGGATGGACGCCGACGCGAAGTGGATCGGATTGCTGCCGGAAACGCGGGAAGCGGCAGAAAACAGCCGGGTCAATACCGCTTATTTCCGCTCACTCGCCGAGAAGGCCGGCCTTCAGCAGCTGGTACTGGTTCTGCCCGAGCCTCGTCTGCCGATCCTTCTTTACCAGCGGTTCGCCAGAAGTGACTCGGCGCTGCTGCAGGCTAAAGCGCCTGTGCTCGACGGCAATCGAACACTCGGTCAAGTGAACATCGCCGGAGCTCTGGTGTTAAATCCGGTCGAGAAAGCGACAGCCATCCAGCGGTTCATGGACGAGCAAAAAAATCTGGGCAGCCACAAAAAGTTCTATGGAGAGACCTACTTCCTGCTGCTCTGTGTCTTGACGCTCTTTGTATTGTTCTTCGCGGCATGGTCGGCCCAGCTTTTGTCCCGCCAAATCAGCGTGCCCATTTCCGCTCTCCTTGGGGCGGCTCAGGAAGTGAGGCGGGGAGATCTTTCGTATCGCGTGCATGTCAAAGCGATCGACGAGCTGGCAACGCTGGTCCGGGCGTTCAACGCAATGACCAGCGAACTCGAGGGCAACGCAACCGAACTGGAAGCGCGCCGCCATTTCACCGAAGCCATTCTGGAAAGCATTCCGACCGGTGTTATCTCGGTATCTCTCGACGAGCGCATCGAACGGGTGAACCGTGCTTTGCGCGGAATCTTTTCAGAGGAAATGGTGGCGCGGGCGCGCGAGCTGCACGATCTATTTTCTCCTGATGAGCTGGCCGAGATCAGATACGTTCTCAATCGCGCACGCCGCACGGGGGCGGCCGCCTGCCAGTTAGATCTGGATCGCGGCTCTTCGGTCTTGCATTTGGCCGTGACCGTCGCGTCGTTAGAGGATCAGCGTGGCTTCGTGATGGTGCTGGAAGATACAAGCGATCTGTTGCGCGCACAAAAAGCCGCGGCTTGGCAGGAAGTCGCGCGCCGCATCGCGCACGAGATCAAGAATCCGCTGACGCCGATTTCTTTGTGCGCCGACCGCATCGCGCGACAATTGCGACGCCTCTCTTTACCGCCGGATACACGCGCGATCTTAGAAGAGTGCACGCAAATCATCCAGGGCGAAGTGCAAACCGTTAAGGCGCTGGTTGACGAATTTTCCCGCTTCTCGCGTTTCCCAGCTGCCCAGCCTATGCTAGCCGACCTGAATGAAGTAGTGGAGAGCGCGATGGCGGTCTTTGCGGGCAGGCTGGAGGATGTCAACGTAACGCTCGTGCTCGAGCCACACCTGCCGCGCATCATGATTGATCGTGAGCAGATCAAACGTGTAATCGTCAACCTGGTCGACAACGCCGCCGAGGCAATGAGAGATTCCCCGCTGCGGCGTTTGCAGATCACGACCTCGCAATCTTCGTCGGACACGGTGGAGCTAGCCGTTACCGATACCGGCAGTGGCGTAACGGCGGCCGATAAAGAGAAGCTGTTTCTGCCCTATTTTTCGACCAAGGGACGCGGGACAGGTTTGGGACTGGCCATTGTGAGCCATATCGTGACGGAGCATCGGGCACAGGTGCGGCTCGAGGATAACCGACCCGCCGGAACCCGCTTTGTCATTGAGTTCAACACCGCCGCAATCTCCGAAAACTATCGCCTTCACGAGACCTCGCCGGAAACGGAACAGATGTCTCCGGCTACCCTGAAGGCGTAGCTCATCATCAATGCCGGGCAGCGAAGCTAGGGTTCTCATAGTTGACGACGAAGCGAACATTCGCCAGTCGTTGCGCGGCGTGCTCGGGGACGAAAACTACGAGTCAGCAGCGGTCGGAACGGGCGAAGCTTGTCTCGAAGTGCTCGGCCGCGATACCTACGATGCGGTGCTGCTCGATATCTGGCTTCCTGGTATGGATGGCCTGACGACGCTTGAGCGCATACAGGAAATCCCTGCGGATGCGCGGCCGGCTGTGATCATGATCTCGGGCCACGGCAATATCGAAACTGCTGTGAAAGCCACCAAGCTCGGCGCTTTTGATTTTGTCGAAAAGCCGCTGACGATCGAGAAGGTTAGCGTCGCGTTGAAGAACGCCGTACATCAACGGCGAATCGATCGGGAGCTTCACCGGCTGCGGGAAGACAGTGCGTCTCCTGAAATTATCGGGGACAGCGTGGCCATGAAAGCGCTCCGCCAGCAGATGAAGCTGATGGCCGGAACGAACGGGCGCGTCTTGATTTATGGCGAGAGCGGTACCGGTAAGGAGTTAGTCGCACGTGCACTGCATAAGCTCAGCACACGCGCGGATGGACCATTCGTCGAAGTTAACTGTGCTGCGATTCCGGAAGACCTTATCGAAAGTGAGCTGTTCGGGCACCGGCGTACGAATCTGAATGGCACAGCCGATCACAAAATAGGCAAATTGCAGAAGGCGCACGGCGGGACTTTTTTCCTCGACGAGGTCGGGGACATGAGTCTGAAGACGCAGGCGAAACTGCTTCGGGCGCTCGATGAACATCGTTTCGAGCCGATCGGTGCGCCGCAATCCATTCAGGCCGATGCGCGCGTCGTAGCCGCCACCAACAAGAATCTCGAAAAGGAAATCGAGCGGGGCAATTTCCGTGAGGATCTCTTCTACCGTCTCAACGTGATCCCGTTCACCGTTCCTCCGTTGCGCGATCGAGCTGAAGATATTCCGCTGTTAGCTTCACACTTTTTGCGGGCGTTCGCGACCGCTTACGGGCGAAAGGAAAAGGAGCTGAGCGCGGACGCGGTCGAGGCACTTTTGCTCTATCAATGGCCTGGGAATGTGCGTGAACTGCGAAATCTGATGGAGCGAATCGTCATCCTGCATGGGCCGAAACGCATCGAGGCGCGCCATCTTCCGCTCGACTCGGCGCGCCGCACGCTTGCTTCGAAAAACGAAAGCGTCGGCAGCCTGCAAGAAGTAAAAGAAGCAGCAGAGCGTGAATATATCCTGCGGAAACTAGATGAGACGGGCGGCAATGTTACACGCGCTTCCGAGCTGCTTGGCCTGGAGCGCAGCAATTTGTACCGCAAAATGAAAACGCTCGGCATCGCTCCCAAAGAGTAAGTCAGCGCGAACCTTTCCCGCGCCTTCGAAAACTAATGCGCGGATGCCGTGTGTGCATCCTAAGAAGGTCATGCCGGTAGAGCCTGAGCGCATTTCCAAGCTGAACGAAGCGGAGGATCGGCCCAACGCAGAATACGTCCTTTACTGGGCCCAGATGAACCGCCGGGTCGACGCCAACCATGGGTTGCTCTACGCCGCCGAGCTTGCGAATAAGTATAGGCTGCCCGTGCTGTTTTACGAAGGGCTTACCTGCACGTACGAATACGCAAACGATCGTCTGCACACGTTCATTCTGCAGGCCGTGCCCGAAACCGCTCGCCGCTTGAAAAAGGCAGGCATAGGGTACAGTCTTTTACCTTCGCCGCACGAAGAAATCGCGCAACGACATATTTTACGAGCTGGCGCGTAAGGCCGCCGCGATTGTAACGGACGATTACCCAACCTTCATTGCGCGCTCCCACAACGCAGCGTGCCGAGAAAGCTCGAGGTGGCGTACTACGTCGTCGACTCCAGTTGCGTAGTGCCGATGTCGCAGATACCGCTGCGTCAATTCGGCGCCTACACGATACGACCGAAGATCAAGAAAGTTCTCGCGAAGTATTTCAAAGCTCCGGACGAACTGCGCGTGCGGCAGAAGTACTCGGGCTCGGTTCCGGATTGGAATACACTGGTCACCGAGAAGAACATTCCGGAGCTTGTCAGCTCCTGCGAAATCGATCACAGCGTAAAGCCATCCTTGTCGTTTACCGGAGGTCGTCTCGAAGCCGAAAAACTTCTTGCTTTCTTCCTCGAGAAAAACCTTCGCCGCTATGCCGAGGGGCGGAACGAACCGGCCGAACATGCCACTTCACACCTGAGCCCCTATCTCCACTTCGGCCAGATTTCTTCGCTGGAGATAGCGCACGCGGTGCGGGATTACGCTGATAAGCATCAACTCATAGCCGACGAGTATATGGAAGAGCTCATCGTACGCCGCGAGCTCTCGTTCAACTATGCGCGGTCCGTAGCGGAGCCCGGGCGTCTGGAAAATCTGCCGGATTGGTGCCGCAGAACGATGAAAAAGCATGCCTCTGATAAGCGCGATCGCGTCTACTCGGCGCAACAGCTCATCGACGGCGAGACGTATGACGAATTGTGGAACGCGACGCAGAAAGAAATGCTAATGCGGGGAAAATTCATGGTTACTACCGCATGTACTGGGGCAAGAAAATTCTCGAGTGGACTCCCGGGTATCAGCAAGCGGCCGATATCATGATCGAGATACATGACCGTTTTTCGCTCGATGGCCGTGATCCGAATACCTACACGAACATTCTGTGGTGTTTCGGATTGCATGATCGGGCCTGGGGTGAGCGCCCGATCTTCGGCAAGATGCGTTACATGTCGCTGGAAGGGATGGAGCGGAAAACTGACACCCAACGCCTACATTCGCGAGATCAGACAATGGGCAGACCGGTAAGGATCCGGCGAAGGCAGTATGACTTACCTAGTGACCGGCGCAACAGGGTTCATCGGAACGAAGATCGTCGAGCAGTTACTCGCGCGCGGCGATGCGGTTTATTACCTCGCCCGAAAAGCCAGATCGGGCATCTTCCTTCGCAAGCCTCTTTTCATCCTTGGAACGCGAAAGAGAAACCGGAGTTAAACGCTTTATCGAGGATCGACGCGATTCTGCATCTTGCCGGAGAGCCGATTGCCCAGCGCTGGTCGATGAAGTGAAGAAGCGGATTCACGACAGCAGAGTCGACGGGACGCGTAAACTCGTGCAGCAATTGCGCGGGCTTCGCCACAAACCGTCTGTCCTGGTGTCGGCTTCCGCTATTGGATATTACGGCGATCGCGGCGATGAGGTTCTGGACGAGACGAAACCGCCGGGCAACGATTTTCTTGCGGATGTCTGTAAAGAGTGGGAGCGCGAAGCAACGCGCGCACGCGAACTGGGCCTGCGTGTTGTGCCCATCCGGATTGCCACCGTGCTCGGGCGCGAGGGCGGCGCACTGAAAGCGATGATGCCGGTTTTCCGCTCAGGCCTGGGTGGCAAATTCGGAAGTGGCAAGCAGTGGACTTCCTGGATTCACGTGGATGATCTGGTGAAGCTGTTTCTGTTTGCCGCCGATAACACGGCTATCGAAGGCGTGTTAAACGGCAGCAGCCCGCAACCGTTGACGAACGCGCAGTTCACCGTTGAACTCGGTCGCACGCTGCACCGACCCGCAGCGCTGCCCGCGCCGAAATTCGCCATGCGTCTAATCTTGGCGAGAAATGGCCGAACTTCCTGTTCACCAGCTTGCGAGTGATCCCGGCCGCGACTGAAAAGGCTGGGTTCCAATTCGAGCACCCGGAGATTGCAGAAACGCTTCGATCGCGTCGTTTAATCAGGCCAAGCGTGCCGTTTCGATCCTGTTGAGAGATGTCCGTCAACGTAACTGCCGAGCTTTCTTCTGTTCCTTTGGGGAACGATGGCCCGATGGCAACGGCTTGCTCATGCCCTTCGAACCAGGCGACAAAAGCGGACTGATCCGCGCCCGTCAGACGCTGCAAACTGATCCACGTGTACCAAGCGCCCATGTCCGCGTCGACTAGCGAACCGGCGGGATCTGTTTCGCGCTGCGCCGTTCCGCTCAGGAGTTCGTTCATCGACGCCTCGCGAACCCGCGGCGAATAGCGAGCCACCAGGGTCAGCGGTTTCGCCCGTCGTAAGATCTCGCGCGCGGCCCACTGCACGAAGGTCGTACTGTAGATTTGAGTGCCCGAACCCTCGGTAAACAAGCTTACTTTGAATCGCTCGAGCACCTCATCTCCGGATTGCATCCTTCATGCCGAGCGATTCCGGTGTCATTTCTGCGAGCATCGTACGCAAGCAATTCAGGCGAAGTGCCCGTTTCAAATGCCTGGCGCATTTTCGCGGTCAGCGCGCTGCGCACCGACGTCAGACTCGTCATATGAGACAAGCGCGCATTGCGGATGAGCGATCGATGTCTGCCCGCCATCGACGAACCAGTGTGCGTAGGGTCGCGGCTGTGCTGCGGCCCGCGCTCCGAGCAGCCGAACAACGTTTTCAACACCGTTTGTATCACTGACCCGAGGGAAGTAGACACCTTCTCGCCGCAGCTTGCGAAACAGCGGATAACTGTTCGTTCGCAACCCCTCGACCGACCAGGACGACAGCGACACGGGGCGTTTCGGGCATCGGATCCGCGTGGCTTTGCCGAAAGTCTCTCATGTACAGTTCCGAGGCCGAGCGGAACGTATCCATCTGCGAGGTAGCCCAGAGGTGCGCGGACAAATGTTCCAGGTATTGACCCGGCTGGTTTATGTAGTCGAAGTGCTCCAAGTCGGGCGAAAGATGAAGCTGCGCAAACGGCTGCATCGCTCGATCCCGATCGACACTCGGCAATGCTTCGAGGTAGGTAAGCTGGGCCAGCAAATCATCACGTTCGGCGGGAAATTTCCAATCGAAAGCGATTGTTTCTTTAAGAAGAAACGGAAGGAAGCTCACCGGCAATTGTCGTAACAATGGCAAATGCTCGAGCGCTGTTTTCTTCGCGCGCGGCGGATAAGCGCTCGAACTGTTCAGGGATCAAATTGACCGGCTCATCGCCTAGACCACCTCGTGCAGTATCGAGCCTTGCGAGAAACGTGGAGTAAAGCCCAAGCGTGCTCCAAGTGTGGGTACGAGATCGATCGAGGAGACAGGCCGATCGACAACAACGTTCTCGCGTACTGCCGGGACCGATCGCAAGCATCCAGGTTGTGCGCGAGACGGCATCGCCCGTCCGATGATGTTGAAAGCCGTTGCCGCCTGGGCTGAGATCGGAATCCCGGCCAAAATCAGGCAGGATGAACATCGTGGTGTTGCCGGCGTACTCGGGATTGCTTTGAATGTTCCTCCAGATCTCGGCACACAGGTAATCCGAGCGGCGGATTCCGTCGACATAAAGCGAGAAAGCACCCGAGTGCGCTACGTCGATGTCGTGCAGCGTGATCCAAAGCAGGCTCGGAGAGAGCTTGCGCATGAGCTGTTTTGCGATATAGACCGAGAGCTCATCGGGGCTCGACAGCGCGCGCGCATGCACTTTGAAATCAGCGACTGAAAACTGCAGCATTTCGGCGAGTTCATGCAGGTTGACGTCGTTGCCGCCTTCGGCGGGTGCGGCGAGCGGCGACTCATAGTTGTCGCGCAGCAGATGCTCGTAATCCGCGTGAGCGCCGGTGAGGGCAGCGCTCAAAAGACGCTTCGGCAAAATAACGCCCGCGCCGGTGCCTTTACCGTAATCCGCGATGCCCGCTCTCGCCGATCCGATTGAAGCCATTGCTCGGTGCGACAACCCAGGCATCGGTCACCGGCCGTTTCAGATCCTGCCGGAAATATTCGAAAACGGTGGGGAAGTCAGGCGGAACGGCGGCGAAGTTGTTGAACGATTCGTAGACACCCGTGGCCAGACTGGCCGTTGCTACATAGTGTCCAAGGATGCCGCGGTTGACGACGCGGGTGAAAAAGGTCGCGCGCGGAATAAGCTCATGGAGCAGTGCGGTATGTTCTGCTGGCCGTCTTCCGCAAATGTCTCATCGTCGCGGGACCCACCGCCGAAGGTGACAACGACAGCTTTGGGCGAGCGGGTTGAAGCGCGCAGTGCTCCAGGTGTCGCCACACTGAACAGACCTGCCCCGAGAGTCGCACCGGTTGCCATACGAACGAAATCGCGGCGGCTTTGTGAAATAGCCTTGGCAACCGCCGCTTGGCTGGTGGCTTTCAAAACATCCAACTTTGTCGACCCCCGGTGTTAGAATCCCGGCTGTGTACTCACTACTTTATCGCGGCAGAGGAGGATCCGGCGTATGATGCTCGATTCAGCGGACGCCTTTAACCTGTGAGAATTACCGGTTGAAACGAAGCGGCGCTTCAAACGCCCGTTCTGGCGATTTATCCCGATGTGGTCCTGCATAACATCGAACGTATGATCGCGGTGATCGGTGGTGAGCCGAACCGATGGCGGCCGCACCTGAAGACAGCTAAACTCGGCTGCGTCATGAAGATGCTGGTCGATATCCGGGATCAAAACCGCTAAGTGCGCCACCACGCTTGAACTGCTGGCTGCCTGTCAGGCGGGATTCGAAGACGTGCTCGTCGCGTATCCGCATATGGGCCGAAATGCAGAGCGGGTGGCCGCCATTGCCGCGCTGTACCCGGAAGTGCGGGTTTCGGCGATCATCGAATCCAAAGAGCAGATTCGCGATTGGGTCGATTCGGCCGTTGATCTTTTTATCGATTTGAATACAGGCATGAATCGCACCGGCATCACCGGGAATGCGCGCGCTGTGGCAGAGCTTGCCGACAGAAATCCGCGCTGCCCGGCTCCACTTCCGGGGTTTGCATTTTTACGACGGGAACTCAACTGAGGCCGATCTGGCCGAGCGATCGCGACGTGCGCACGCTCGTTACGGTGAACTGCTCGAGCTGATCTCGCAACATTGAAAGAGACGGAACTCACGTGCAAGAGGTCATCACATCCGGAACCCCGGCGCTCCCGGGGGCGGTGGCATTCCGCGACTTCTGGAGTGCTTCGTTTACTCATCAGGTCTCGCCGGGAACCGTTGTATATAACGATGCGTCCAGTTTGGCGCAACTCCCGGCGGATTACGATTTTCGTCCCGCTGCTGTGGTCATTAGCCAGGTGGTCAGTCGACCAAAGCCCAACGTGGTGACGTGTGACGCCGGCCACAAAAGTGTTTCGGTCGATAGCGGAGTTCCCAATTGTCTCGTCTTGGGCAATCCTGCGCTTACTCCTTTAAAACCGAGCGAAGAGCATTTGCCCTTTGAAGTGCAAGCTTCTGGGCCGGCGCCATCCCTCGGCAGCATGCTTTATCTGCTTCCCAGGCATGTTTGCCCCACCGTCAACAACTTCGATGTGGCAGCTATCGTGAGACACGGCGCAGTGGTCGGGACCGAGCGCGTTACCGCCAGAGGTCACGAACAACCGCTCTAGTCTCAGCTCTGTGAAACTAGAATGCCTTTCTCGATCAGTACTTTGTCGAGTGCCCGGTTGGTCGGTTCACTCAAGATCTCGCCCTCGATATTGAGCGTCGGCTTTTTCTCGCGCCCGTTGTTCTGCTCGGCCACCCACTTGGCGGCCTCGCGGTCGTCATCAATATCTATATATTGATAATCGACTCCGCGTTCTTTCAAGTGTGCCAGCGTGTTCTGCGTCATGCTGCACCAATCTGCTCCGTACACTATAACTTTTGCCATTGTCTATAACCGCCTGTTGGAGGCAGAGTAGCAAAGCTTGTTTCATCCGGCCGCAGTTACGCGATGCCTGCCCATGCCGAAATTCTACCGGCCGAAACGCTCTCAAAAAGAAGAACAGTTTTTGGGCAATTACGCATCGTAACGGTACGTGATTGACCGGTGGGCACGAGCCTCCGGCAGAAAGCCATCACGGACCTCACGAGGAGAGCAAATGATCGACTATAACTTTATGGGCGCAGCAGAGCAGTCGGATTGGGAACATCGGGCAATGGGCATCGCGGCGAAGGCCGACGACGACGTTGAAGAACTAGATGAATTGGATGACGAAGATCTCGACGAACTCGGCGAAGATGATGACGTGGTCGACGGCGAGGATGACCTCGACGAAGACGCTGATGATCTCGACGACGACGAACTCGACGATGACGATGATGATGATGATGAACTGGACGAAGACGAAGAGGAGGAGGACGAGGCGTAATCTTCTTGGCTCCCGAGTCTTTTCATCGACGGGTGTTGGACGCATTTCTGGCCGCGCTCTGCGCAGATGGTCCCGGGAGATCGTGTAGCTACGGGGGCGTTGCGCTCCGCCGCTCGTCATGATTGGGACCAGGGAGAGCGTCGTCATCGCCGGCGTAAGCGGCAGTCTCCGCTCGGGCAGCTATACCTCGATGGCGGTGCAGATGGCGCTTCGCGGTGCTGAGCGATTCGGGGCGCGGGCAGTGTTTCTCGATCTGGCTGCTTACGGGCTCACGCTGCTCGATAGTTCGCGCGGCACTCCCGGGCTCGAGCGATGGCGCGCCGACGTAGCCATGGCCGACGGCCTTATTCTGGGCACACCTGAGTATCACGGCAGCTTCAGCGGCGTCCTCAAGAACGCTTTAGATTACCTGGATTTGGAGCAGACCGAAGGTAAAATGATCGGTTTGGTGGGTGTTTCGGGTGGAGCAATGGGCGCCTTTGATGCTATGAACGGCCTCCGCTCCGTAGGAAGGGCGATGCATTCCTGGGTTGTGCCGCTCCAGGCTGCCGTGCCGGAGGCTTCCAAGGCATTTTCCTCCAATGGTGAGGTGCGTAACGCTGAACTGGAAAAGAGACTGCTTGAGGTTGGTGAGCAAGTTGCCCGGTTTGCCCACCTTCACAAGTGCGGTGCTGTTGGAGAGTTTCTTGACGTTTGGCAGCGGGCTCCAGTCAACCCGGCAGAAAGCGGCCGCCTCGAGTGACGGAACATACGTCCTATCTATATGTCAATAAAAGGTTCTTTGAGGAAGCGCATGACAGATATTTAAGTACGTTACTGGTAAAACTACGGGTATGTTCCAAAGACTTATCTGGGTATCATTGGCAAGGACGCAATTGTATCTTTATTTGCGCTTATCAGAGGTGTTGGAGGTAATATGATTTTTAACAAAGCCAGTAGAGTGGTAGGAGCTCTGGCAGCAATGTTTGTTCTTCACGGCGCAGCTTCAGCGGCGTCAGTCGTAGGTGCCGGTCAGTTCAACCTGAACGGAACCCTCACGATTACTAAAACTTCGTTGGACTTTTATCTGGATGCAGCGGGCACTATGCCCAACCAGGCCGGTGTGAATCAGCCGGCTACCGGTCCCTTTACGGGGATGGCTTATGGGCAGATTGTAGGCATCCAGAATGTAAATACTCCGTCGGGCGGTTCGGTTCCGATCACGAATTTTATCAGCATTCCTGGCTCGTATGTCGGCGGGACTGATATCAACCTGGATCTGGCGAACCTGCCGATCATCACGACTGTTCCGGTTTGTAGCGGAACGAGCGCTGATGATACACCGGGCTTTCTTTGCCGCGCGCTCCCGAACTCTCCGGTCGTTTTGGAGCAGGGCGTGAGCAACGTTACCGCGCTGTTGAATGCTAACGGTAATGCCCATTACAACTCGAACACGGTTTACAGCCCCTTCGTTGGTAAGTTCTCGGCGAACTTTACCCAGGGCGGTGAGAACACGATCTCGACCCTCCTTGCGACCTTCAACGCAACGGGTTCCGTGACGACGGGCTATGCAGCGAACTTCTCAACCACCACCGCGAGCACGGTTCCCGAGCCGGCTTCTATGGCATTGCTGGGCGCGAGCCTTCTTGCCCTTGGTGTCTTCGGGAAGAAGAAGTTCCTCAAGTCGTAAGAGCGCAGTTTAGCTTAAAAAGGGCAGATCTTCGGATCTGCCCTTTTTCTTTTGTTATCGGGCTGCTAGGTCATGTTGACTAAGCAGCCCTACTTATTTCGTTGCTTAGTTTACGAAACCGGTGCGGCTGCGGGAATTTGGTATGGTGCGGGAGTGGTTAGGTAGGTGTGTATCCCCAAGTTCATGGGGAAGCGAGCCTCCTGCTCCGTTTCGACCGGGCAGAGGATGGGAGTTTTACGTACCTGCTCTCTCATTTCGTCTAATTTGCTCTGATAACGTCCTTCGAGCTGGCTGATGTCGAAGTGCAGAAGCTCGATCGAACAGTCGAACATGGGTTCGTAATAAGGTGCGAAGCCGGCCAGCGGTGTCCCACCGAGTCGGCGTAGGATCAAAGAAGCGTGATGGCGGGTACTCGCAGTCGTCAGCCCTGCGCCGCCGCCGAGCCATTCAGCTAGCGCAAAGCTCATCAGGGCTATGTTGACCGCCGCCGTCGAACACCGAGCCTTCTCGCTGAGCGCCCATGCACTTGCTTCTCCGTAATGAATGCCTCGTCTTTTCGCGTCGGCAAACTGCTGAGCAAAAGCGGAGCGGAATACCGGTCCTGTGACGGGCGAGAGCGCAACAGCAGCTTTGCTGCAGATTAATTGTTCAAACCCGACCAGGATGGGTCGATACCGTGCGCAACCTACGATCTCCCCTTCCGAGTCTTCGAGTAGTATGTGCCAGCTTTGGTCGTCGAGAGCATGCCAATGACGGCCGTCCGGAAGGAGGGTGGCGGCTATACCGGCGTATTCGCGATACACATTACCACGCAGCATCTGCAGCCCGTGCATGAGGCCTTGGTGACCCTCAGAGGCATGGGCGGCGTACGTGAGCGCTTTAGGCACCTCCTTCCGAGAAGGTGCAAGTATCTTAAATTGCGGTTTGCCAGGTTGGCATGGCTCTTTCTCTCTCACCATTAAATCCCCACTCTGTCGATCCTTCACCAGACAATGCCCCGATCACCACCCGTGTTCTACGGCATCGTTGAGTGCGCGATCACTTATCCTATGTAATCGAGCTATCGCTGGTATAAGAAATACTGTATTTCTTACATTGTTAGCGAACTCAGTAGCGCAAAACAAGGGGGAAATTACGAAATACTTATCTTTCCATCAAGATCTATAATCGATGTTAATCGCTAAGTAGCTGATAAAGACTACCTTGCGAGAATTCGCTCGTACTTCGACTGCGAACTTTGCTTAGGGTCACTCAGGTTTACTTACTGGGTGGTGATATACGAAGCAATGTCTCGGCGAGTTCGGAAGTCCAGGGAAGCGGATGAATCCGGACGAATATAGGACTGGGCATGTAGCTGGCTGCTTCTCCCCCTTAGCTCATTCTGTACTAGCCTCTGGCAGGAGTGTCTGCCCCGTACTAGCCTATGTGGTCTAGGATCGGCGTGGTTTTAATCCTCCCGCCGTGAGATCGTAGTGGAGATGGGAGAAGAGAGTCCGATGAGGAGAAGCGGTTTAATTGCGTTTGGTGCTTTCTGTAGCTTTTTGGCGCTGCAGGGGCAGACCATATCAGGGCAGATGACGGTTCAATTGAAAAGCGGCACCGGGGAGAGTGTCGGGACCGCCGTACTTTCGCCAGCCGAATCGGGCGGAGTGCAAATAGAGCTGGACCTGTCACACCTGACACCCGGTGAGCACGCGATCCACCTCCACCAGAATGCGAAGTGCGATGGACCGCAGTTCGCCTCCTCCGGCGGCCATTTAAATCCCGAAGGGAAGAAGCATGGGTCGAAAAATCCAGAGGGTCCCCACGTAGGTGACATGCCTGATTTCACAGTGGCCGCGGACGGCACAGCCAAGACCACGGTCATTGCGCCGAATGTGACTTATTCGGAAGGCCCGCACTCTATTTTCAGCAACGGCGGAACTTCCCTCATGATTCACGCGGCAGCGGACGATATGAAGAGTGACCCGGCGGGGAATGCCGGGGCTCGTATTGCATGCGGCGTAGTCATCAAGCAATAGAAGGGAGAGCAGGTTGCAAGGTATGGGGATTCGGGCGAAGGGTCGCCACCGGATTTACCCGCCCCTGCTCGTGTTGCTTCTGACACTTTCGATCTTTGGGTTTTCGTTTTCCTTGTGGGCGCACCTCGAGACGCTGGTAGGTCACGATCCCAGCGTGCGCTTCAAGGCGTTCTCTATATTTCAGTCAATCCTGTTTGCGCTCCTCGTACCTGTGATGTTTGAACTGTTCTTGACGAGGAAGCCTTGCAGGGTGTTACGTTCCCCGCGTTGGATGAGAATGTTGATCTATATTTTTCTGGTCTACTATGCTGGGAACTTTTACGTTTTTCTTTACTGGTCGGTAGACCATCTCAGTAGCTGTGCCACTTGGCGCATGTTCTCCTCAGGTTGGCTGCTGCTATTCAGCTTGACGGCCGTTTATTACAGAGTGCGTTTCACAGAATCTAAATGACGAAGACCTATTCGCTATCAGTTGCCGATGTTTCACCCTTGATCTCGCCGCGCGAGCATGGCTCGCTGCTCGAATCACTGGAACCCCGCATCGCAGTCGAACAACATTTCGAGAAATTGGGGCATACACATCGCCACGGCCGCCTCTACCGGACCATCGAGCATAAAGTAACTCGTCCGGCTTTGAAGCTCGGTCTGCAGACGATGGGGATTTACGCGCGCGGGCAGAGGAATGCCGTATCGCCTGTCGTTAAGCGCATGGAGATCGCTTTCCCGAGATTGCCGGACGCCTTGGACGGTTTTCAAATTCTGCATTTGTCTGATTTTCACATCGACGGTACGCCTGCTTTGGCGGATGCGTTGGTTCCGGTTGTCTCCCGTTTGCGGCCCGATGTCTGCGTGATGACAGGCGACTATCGCTTCGAAGACCACGGTCCCGCGGAGCCGCTCTACGCGCCGATGAACAAAATCATCTCGGCAATTCAATCCCGTCTTGGGACATTCGGGATCTTGGGCAATCACGATCACTCTGAGATGGCCTTTGGCCTCGAGAAGCTGGGCGTTCGCATGCTGGTGAACGAATCCGTTGAGCTCGAAAATTCGGTGCCGCTATGGCTGATAGGGGTCGACGACCCATACGATTTTCGATGCGACGATCTCGAACGTGCGCTTGCCGTTGTGCCCCAGAACAGTTTTAAACTGCTGCTGGCGCACGCTCCGGAGATCTACGATCAAGCAGAGCGCGAGGGTGTCGATTTGTACCTGTGCGGGCACACGCATGCGGGACAGATCCGAGTGCCCGGCATTGGCGCTATTCGGCAGAATGCCCGCTGCCCGCGTGCTTACGCTGCGGGACATTGGCGTCACGGCAATATGCAAGGGCACACCAGCGCAGGCGTAGGCTGTTCCGGGTTGCCAGTCCGATTTGGGTGTCCTCCCGAAGTCGCTTTAATCGAGCTGCGGGCCGCTTAAAGTTCCTGGCAAAATCTATTGAATAGCTGCAGCTGTTCCGGGTATTGAAATACTTGGTTTTCAGGATGCCATTGAACGCCCAACACGAATCGGCTCTCCGGTCGTTCGAGAGCTTCGATCGTTTCGTCCTGAGCATCACGGGCCACGACTCGCAGCCCAGCACCGATGCGGTCCGCCGCTTGATGATGGCGTGAATTCACGCGCCAAACGGGCGCCTGCGCAATCGCGCCCAGCAAGCTGTCTTTCTCAATTGAGATTTCGTGGGCCACCGTAGCTTTATCTTCAAACTCGGTATCGTGTCTGCCTGCCGAAGACAGGTGCTGGATTAACGTTCCCCCGTAGTATACGTTCAGCAGCTGCAGCCCGCGGCAGATGGCAAGCACCGGCATCCCTTTATTCAGCGCCTCGTCCAACACTTCGAGTTCGGCTAGGTCGCGTTTGTCATCGGGCGCTTCGGTCTCGGGCCAGGGCTGTGCCAGATAGCGCGCCGGATTTATATCCGTGCCTCCCATCAGCAGCAATCCGTCCGTGTTCTCGATCGCGATTGGTTCGGAGACATCGGCTGGGACGGGCTCCATTCCGCCGGCCCGCACTGCATCTAAATAGGGCGCAAGCCTGTGAGAGTGGCGGAACGGGATCAGGACACGCTTGGGCATCGTCACTCCCT
Organism: Terriglobia bacterium; assembly: GCA_963737005.1. GTDB lineage: Bacteria > Acidobacteriota > Terriglobia > Bryobacterales > Bryobacteraceae > Bog-105. The sequence continues at coordinate 655,947 of CAVTRD010000004.1, forward strand.
TATCTCACGAGCGGCCTTCAGCTGCTGGGGAACCGTGGCTAAATAGACGTGACGCTTGAATAGCCGCGCGAACCGCTATTCATGCATAAACTCTCTCGGGTGCTCTCTCGTGGCTGGCAATACGTCGGGCTGCCCTTCGTCCTATATCGATAAAAGGCTTCTCGATGGTGTGATAACCGACTACCGAGAGCAAAGCGAGAGAGATCCAGAAGATAGTCCAGCTGACCAGGTGATTTACAGCATGCAAGTAGGTGAAGCAAAACCAGATGAGCGGGGCGTGAAACAGGTAAACTCCGTAAGAATACTTTGCGATGTTATGGCAGCTCACCTTCGCTACCTTGTTTCGCAGTTCGGAAATATATGGGAGCAGTGCGCCGAGCGCGACGCAACTAACCCAATCACCGTGATTTGACGGCAAAAAGAGGGACAGTAGCAAGAACCCGAGCAGAAGCGGGGGCAGGACAGTGACGGGCAAAATCGGACGGCTTCTTTTCGAGAGAACGTAGGCGAGAACACCGCCCAAGAAGCAGGGCACAAACCAAGTTAGAGGACTATGGAGTCCATCGTTGTAGTTTGGCCCATAATGAGCAACATAGAGACGGTTGAGCCAGATTGCCGATGCAGCCGAGCCGATCCAGCAGAGTGCGATGGACGCAATCGGCCACCTTTTACGGGTTAGCAGGAAGAGGAACGGAAGCGCCAGGTACATCTGGATCTCATAGGGCAGGCTCCAGAGAGGACCGCTGACGAGGGGGGCGAAGGTGAAATTCTGAATCAGCAACAGGTTGTAGATAATGTTCTTCCATCCGATCCAGTGATAGGTTGGACCATTCGGGATACGAATTATGAGAACAGCAACTATACACGTCCAGCAGAGTGGATAAATGCGAAACAGCCGCTGGGTATAAAAAGCAAGAGTGAACTTGCCTCGACTGCTTAGGCGCTCCATTGAAAACATGAGGACGAGTGCTGTGTGGACAAAAAATAAGAGCACTCCGCCTCTGCCCACAGGTCCAAATTGGGTGTAACCGGCCGCCCCGCTGCAGTGAGCGAACAGCACAGCGCCAATTGCAACCGAACGAAGAAAATCGAGATTAGGAGATTCGCCGACTACTCTCACGAGACAACTATTCGCTCAATCAGTATCGCATTCAATGCGACCATTTATCAGTCATTCAGAATGAATGCTGGTTCGAGTGCATGTAAATAGCAGCGTTCCTCGTATATATGCCCGAAGGCTGTGTCGAAGCTGGTGGTATGCCGAGGCAATCCGTACCGCAAATGACTTCGCGGCCGTGCTCCCCGTCGACGCTGGCGAAAGCGATAAACATGGTAATCTTTAGCTTCTTGCTGCCTTATGCCTGACCGGAAGTTGCAAATTGTGCCCATCGGCGGGCTGGGTGAGTTCGGAATGAACTCCATGGCGCTGCGATACGGTGACGACATTATCGTCATTGACGCCGGGATGATGTTCCCCGATTCAGAGCTGCTGGGGGTCGATATTGTCACGCCCGATTTCAGCTACCTCGAACAGCATGCGGCCATGGTGCGCGGTCTCATCCTCACACATGGGCACGAGGATCACATCGGTGGCGTACCTTTCCTGCTTTCGCAGTTGAACCTTCCGGTCTACGGCACGGAGTTCACATTGGCGTTAGTTGAACGCAGGCTGGACGAGCACGAGATGCTCGATCAGACGAAGCTCAACATCGTTAAGCCGGGAGACCGCATCACTTTGGGGCCGTTCGAGATCGAATTCATCCGGGTGACGCATTCGATCGTGAGTGCCGTTGCGCTGGCGGTCACCACGCCTCTTGGCGTAGTCATACATACCGGCGACTTCAAGGTAGATCCCACTCCCACCGACAACGAACTTTTCGACCTGCACACGTTGGCCGAATATGGCAAACGCGGTGTTTTACTGCTTATGTCCGATTCGACAAACGTCGACCGGCCCGGTTATACCGAAAGCGAGCGGGCGGTGGCGCCCCGTCTTGAAGACCTGTTTGTCCGTAGCGAGCGCCGGCTGATCATCTCCTGTTTCAGCAGCTCCATACATCGCCTGCAGCAAATTCTCGACATGGCGGCCGAGTATGGACGTAAGGTTGCGTTCCTCGGACGAAGCATGTTGAATGTCACTGAGATCGCGCACAATCAGGGATTGCTTTCCATACCCGATTCCACGCTCTTACGGCCGCAGGACATCATGCAGATGACTCCCGAGAAGGTCGCCGTGATCGTGTCGGGAACGCAAGGCGAGCCGATGTCAGCGCTCTCTCGCGTAGCGGTCGATAATCATCGGCATCTCAGCCTTCAGCAGGGCGACACAGTCGTGTTGAGTTCGCGCATCATCCCTGGCAACGAAAAGGCAATTGGCCGCATGATGAACCATATGGCGAAGCGCGGCGCCGACCTGGTTTACGGGACGATGAACCCGCCCGTACATGTCTCCGGACACGCCAGCCAGGAAGAACTAAAATTGGTGTTGAACCTGGTCAGGCCGCGCTATTTCATCCCGATCCACGGTGAGTACCGGCAGTTATCTAAGCACGCCTCACTCGCGCAGCATCTTCGCTCGACCGGTCTCGAGGAAACGTTTGTGCTCGAGACCGGCGATACGCTTGAGATCGATCACTTGGGTGCTCGCCGGGGCGGCAAAGTTACCGTGGGGCGCGTCTGCATCGATTCCGGCTCGCTCGACGATGTGGTCGAAGACATCATCATCCGCGACCGCCGTCATCTTTCTGAGGACGGCTTCGTGCTGCCGATTATCGCGATTAACAAGAACACGGGCAAGAGCGAAGGACTCCCCGAGATCGTCAGCCGCGGTTTCGTGTCGGGCGACAGTTCGTCGATTCTGCAGGATGCTCGCGGGGTGGTTGCGCGCACGCTTGAAACCTCCACCGCCGAAGAACGCACCGATTGGGGCGTTATGCAGGAGAAAATACGCACGGATCTAAAGCGCTTCTTGAGCAAACAGACACAACGGCGGCCGCTCATTATGCCGGTGATTCTTGAGGTATGAACTCGCGTCACCCCAACTGCTATAGAATGGACCTCGTATATCCCTTAGGAGGGTTCACGTTAATGAAGAAGCTGAGTTTGGGCTGTTTCCTGGCCGTGTCGATGTTCTCGTTCGCGGCTGCAGCCGATCAGATGACTGGCTACATCTCGGATGCGCATTGCGGGGCAAAGCACAGCTCGCCGAGTGCGGCGAACACTAAGTGCGTCAAAGATATGTGCATCAATGGAGGCGCCGACCCCGTGCTCGTTTCCGATAATAAAGTCGTCAAGTTCGATGACGATTCTAAGAAGAAAGCCGTCGCTTTCGCCGGTAAGAACGTGAGCATTGACGGCACAATGGATGGCGATACGCTTAAGATCAATTCGATCGACGAAGCCAAGTAGACCAACGTAACTGATCAGTGTTGAAATTCGAGGTCCAGCTTGCCCGCCGGGCCTCGATACAACACAGCCAAATTTTTGAGCTTGTGTTTACCGTCGAGCGGAAAGTAGAGTAACCCGCTCACCTCGTCCTTGGCATCTTTGGCAGGCAGCTGTTTCGCTTTGAGCGCTTCAAGCAAACCCGGGTTGCCCTGATTTTTTGGATCCATCTTCGTGTTAATCGTCTTGGGAGTGGGATTGCCTGGAGAACCTCCGCTACCGCCCATCACCATCCCACCCAGTCCGAAGCCCGATCCTGTCTTCTTCACGCTTTCCGACTTCGTCGACATCACCATGGCGCCTTGGCCGGCAAGCTCTTCCGGTTCGAAAGGCTTCGAGCGCTCGCCGTCATCGTGAGCGAGCAGGATGAAGTCATCCGGACTAATTTGTACGGGCTGATCCGTTTTGGGAGTCACTCGGACGTCGAGCAGGACAATGCCTTTGCCCGGATCGGCGCCCAGCTTCTGCCGAACTTCATCTTCTGCCAACACGATCGTCGCTACGATGTCAACCTGCTCGTTGCTGGCGCTGGTAGTGGGCGAGACCACCTTTTTGGCCTGGACGAGAGATCCGGCAGCAAGCAGCAGCAATCCCGAACTGATCAAAATACGCATGGTCTGCTTCTCTATCGAAAGTATCACCTATCGGCTATAAGAATGAATGAGAAGATAGCGAGTGGTGAGCGCGAGAAAGTTTTCACGTGGGAACCCGGAAATTCAAATCAAGTCGAATCGACCTGGATGGATCACGCTTGCAGTTTCGCCGGCGCTCGAATCAAAGGAACGAATCACAGTTTGTTTTCGCCCTCATTTGCAAGATCTGCCTGAGGGTTTGGCCGATGCTCTTTTGCTGGCAGTCGACGAACTTGTGGCGAATGCGATGGAACACGGCTGCGGCCTCCGGCCTGATCTTTGCGTCGATGTGTCGCTGATACGAACGGATCGCATGATCCTTATCTATGTGCGCGATGAAGGCACAGGATTCTCGATCGACGGGATCGATCATGCCGCAATCAATAATCCGCCGGATAATCCACTACGTCACACCGAGCTGAGATCGGAGATGGGCTTACGGCCCGGCGGTTTCGGCATCATGCTCGCAAAGAAAGTGGCCGATGAGCTGATCTACAACGAACACGGGAACGCGGTAATCCTGATCAAATATCTAGCGCCTTCGGCGAGTTTGCCGGAAGCCTGATCACTACTTCATCTGCGTGTCAAAGAAGTTTGTCATCGCCTCATAAAACGATCTGCGCAGTGGCCCGCCGATGCCATGCGTCTTCTGCGGATACAGTTGCATCACGTATGGTTTGCCCGCCAGTTCAAGCGCGGTCACCATCTGCATCGTGTTTTGAAAAAGTACGTTGTCGTCCTCGATGTTGTGAATGATCAGCAGCTTTCCCTCAAGCTGACTTGCGTGCCTCACGTTGGAGCTGGCGTCATACGCGCTCGCGTTGTCCTCAGGAATGCCCATGTAGCGCTCTGTGTAAATGGTGTCGTAGTTGCGCCAATCCGTCACGGGCGCACCGGCAACCCCGACCTTGAAAACATCCGGCGCAAATAAAAGAGAGCGTAAAGTCATGTATCCGCCATAGCTGAACCCGACGATCCCGACGCGAGCCGGATCCGCCATGCCTGTTTCGATCAAATGTTGAACACCGAAGCTTTGATCGGCTACTTCCTGTTTGCCAAGACTTCGATAAAGCGGAGCCTCGAATGCGAGGCCTCGACCCTTTGTGCCCCGATTATCCAGCTGCCAGATCAAGTAACCGCGAGCTGCCATGACCTGCTCCCAATTAAGGCCGTACCAGTGGTTCCTAACGCTCTGTACGCCGGGACCACCATACACCGAAACGATGACCGGATACTTCTTCCCTGCCTCCATATTCGGCGGTTCGATCAGCCGTCCATACAACAACGTTCCATCCGGCGTTTTAAGCTGCTCAATCTTGCTCGGCTGGAGCAAGTAATCTTCGGTCAGTTTCGTGTCGGGCGGCTGCAGGACCGCGAACTGTCCGCCGGCTGTGCTGGCAAGCACGGTCTGACCCGGGTGCTGCAAGCTTGAGTAGCTATCGACAAAGTAGCTGCCCTGTTCGTTTTCGTGAACTTCATGGCTGCCCTCCTCTTTGGTGATCCTTGAAGATGCTCCTCCGCCGACCGGCACACTATAGAGTTGGGTCTCTAGCGGGCTTGCTTCGGAAGAAGTGTAGTACACACGCCCGTGCTCTTCGTCGATCGCCGTGATCGCGACCACCTCCCAATCGCCCGAAGTGGCTTGCCCAAGTAGTTCGCCCTTGTTGGAATAGCGATAAATATGGCGGAAGCCGCTGCGCTCACTTGTCCAGAGAAACTCCGGCCGCGCTCTCAAAAAGAACAAGTTATCGGCTACATTGATCCACGTCTTCGAACTCTCATGCAAGATGACCTGCGCCGTGCCGCTGAGCGGATCGCAAAACAGCAGATCGAGCCGATCCTGCACCCGGTTGAACCGTTCAACAGCGACTTTCGAAGAGTCTGGTAGCCACGCCACCCGCGCAAGGAGAGCGTCCGCCTTGTCCCCCAATAGCATCCACTTGGTTTCGCCATCCGCTACCGAGATTGCGCCGAGCTTCACCTGTGCATTGGGCGTGCCCGCCTGCGGATAACGCTCGGGTTCACTGAGAGCGCGCTGGCCGGTTAAATCAATCTGCGGATAGATGAACTCCTGACTCACGTCGAACTGCAGGAAGGCGATTCGCTTGGAATCGGGCGACCACCAGGTAGCCATGCCGAGATCAAGCTCTTCCGGGTAAACCCAATCGAGCTGCCCGTTAAGCAAGGTAGGCGTTCCGTCCCGCGTCAGCTGCCGGGTCTTCTTACTCGCGAGATCCAAAACATACAGGTTTGCCTTCCAACGATAAGCGAGGAGGGCTCCATCGGGTGAGAGCCGCGGGTCTTCTTCGTCAATATCGGTCTTGGTTAGCTGATCGAAGTTCCCGTTCGCGTGTACGACGAAGAGATCACCCTTGACCGAAGCGAGCAAATCGCGGCTATTCGGGAACCATTGATAAGAGGCAGCGGACACGCGGCGATTCTGCCAGCCGAACTCTTTCGGATGAACGGGTGGAAGGGCCGACTTCTCCATATCATCGGGCCGAAACCACTCGCTGGACTTGCGCTTGCCGATCGAGTAAAGATGAACCGCGCCTTCTTGTTCGTAGAAGAAAGATTGACCGTCCGGGGACCAGGTCGGCTCAATAGGCGGAGTGGAATGGTGTGCGAGGAAGTCATCCAGGGTGACAGGTTTCTGGCCAAAAAGTATGACGGCCGAAGCTGCCAGGAGAAGAAAGAAACGCGAACAAAAGGGCACCCTTGCAGTGTAGAAGAATAGTGCGCGGACGTGTTTGGTTGCGGAGCTTACCCGGCAGCGCGAATTCGCTTCAACGGGCTGATTTCACTGCGAATCGTTTTCTTAGGGACTTCGTCCAGCCGTCTCACCTGGTCGCTGACGCACACCAGAAACATAGGTTGCCGAGCATTCTTCAACAAATCGATAATTCGATCCTGCTGATCTTCTAGATAGATCGACTTGCCGTCCGTTAGGAGATGAAGTTTAGAATCGTTCGAAAGAACGTCAGCCAACCGGCGGCCCATTTCGCGTTGCAGGAACCGCAGAACGCGGCGAATCTTCTGAAGCGAGAAGCCCTTCCGCCGCAACTCCGCGATCAACGTAATCTCGATCACTTCTTCGGCGAGATAAATCCGCTTGTGACCTTCATGACGCGGTGAAACGACTTTCCGTTCGTCCCACCATTGCAATTGGCGCAGGCTAACCTGGGCAATTCTGGCGACATCCGTGCTCGTGTACGTTCGGCCCGAGGGCGCTGAATCAGGACGGACTTTTCGTGTTTTGAACATGACGCCCAGTTTTCGTTTTGGAGTTTGCGGCTGCCAAGATTTTACTAGAGTTCTACTGGATGTCAAGGTGAAAAGGACGGGCGCCCGCTGAAGGCTCAGCCGCCGCCCACAAATTCTACGATTTCAAGTTGAGAGCCGCCCCTGACCGGCGTCGTTGGCCAGTCACGTTTACGCACAATCGACTTATTCAGCTCCACAGCAACACGGTCAACGGGCAGGTTCAACCACTCAAGCAGGGTCGTTACCGATCGTTCCGCGGGCACATTACGCGGCTCGCCATTGACACTTACCACTATTGTTTCCGCTGCCGATTCTGTCGATTGCATCTGACCTGATTATAGGAGTTTTATGGTTGCTACTCTGATAGTAGTTCGTCCATGCCTACCACTTACGCTGAGACTTGGTTTCCCGTTCTGGTGCAGATCATCATCGCCATTGGGGTTGCGGGTGCCATGATCGGCTTGTCGGCTGTAATCGGCCGGCATGTGCGGGATCCGATTAAATCCTCGCCGTACGAGTCGGGTATGGCGCCGGTCGGCAATGCGCGTGAACGCTTCTCAGTTAAGTTCTATCTGGTCGCGATGGTTTTCATCCTATTTGATATAGAGGCTATTTTCCTTTATCCATGGGCTGTGGTTTACCGGCAATTCAAGCTGTTCGCCTTTTTCGAAATGCTGCTTTTCATTGTCTTAGTGCTATGCGGGTTCTTTTACATCCTGAAGAAAGGCGTGCTCGACTGGTCGGTAGACGAGCAGCGTGAGGAAGCCAGAGAGGCGGCGAAACGTGCTGCCTGAGGTATTCAACGACAACGGAACTGCGCGCGAGATCGAGCAGCGCTTTCCGGACGCGATCGTAGATGGCAAGCTCGCCGCCGATGGCCCGGTCGTTTATGTCGAAGCTTCGCAGATCAGGCGTGTCTGTGAGTTCCTGAAATCTTTTGGAAATTTTGAGCAGTTGGCCGCGGTGACAGCGGTTGACTGGTGGCCGCAGCTGCCTCGTTTTGAAGTCGTATATTTTCTTCACTCTTTCAGTGAGAATACGCGCATGCGGTTGGTCGTGCGGCTTGGTGAAGGGGAAGCGATCGATTCACTCTGCCCGGTCTGGCGGGGCGCCAACTGGTATGAACGCGAGGTTTTTGATCTGTTTGGTATTCCGTTCCGCGATCATCCAAACCTGGAGCGGATTTTGATGCCGGCTGACTGGGAAGGGAATCCGCTCCGCAAAGATTATCCGGTGCATGGGCACAAGTACTCATACCAGAATGAATAGCCGTCCTTGTTGACCGGCCGTTTGAGACGCGATTCAGGGGATTTCATTGATTAAGAAGGAAGATAACGCTCGTGTTGCCTCTCTCGATCCGGAGCATGAGCTTGCGGTAGACGATCCGTCAGAAACGGAGTATATCGGCGAGAAGCAAGGTCGAGGGCGCCGCATGACCCTGAACATGGGTCCGCAGCACCCTTCTACCCACGGCGTTCTGCGCGTAGTTCTTGAGTTAGACGGCGAGACGATTCTCAGTGCGCGCCCGGAAATTGGGTTCCTGCACACCGGGATCGAGAAGCAGTTCGAAAGCAAAAAATACGGGCAGGGCATACCGCTCACCGATCGAGTCGATTACCTCTCGAACCTGAACAACAATCTCTGTTACTCGCTGGCGGTTGAAAAGCTGCTCGCGTTGGAGATTCCACCTAAGGCGCAGTGGATGCGTGTGATGCTCTGCGAACTGCAGCGTATTTCGAGCCATCTGGTTTGGCTCGGTACGCACGCACTCGATATCGGCGCGATGAGCGTCTACTTTTACTGCATGCGGGAGCGCGAGGAGATCCTCAAGATTTTCGAGCTGTTCTCCGGTCAGCGCATGATGACGAGCTACATTCGCATCGGTGGGCTGGCGCTCGAGCCGCCGCGCGGTTGGGAAAAGAAGATAGCGGCGGTAGCGGACCGACTCGCGCGCGGCGTCGATGAGTATCAGAACCTGCTCGCAGCCAACCCGATTTGGGTGAACCGCACCAAGGGCGTCGGGTTCCTGCCGCTAAGCCTGATGTTCGAGTTGGGGGTGACGGGGCCGCTGCTCCGGGCAGCCGGACTCAAGCGGGACGCGCGCAAAGATACCCCGCATTCGAGCTACGACAAGTTCGATTTTGAGGTGCCCACCCGCACTGCTAACGACGTGTACGCCCGTTTCGAAGTGCGCATGGAAGAGATGCGGCAGAGCATTCGGATTGTTCGACAGGCCCTGGCCGGCATGCCGGAAGGAGCGTGGGTCGCCGACGCTCCGCACATCATTCTGCCTGATCGTGAAAAGATGAAGACCCAAATGGAATCACTCATCTATCACTTCAAAATCGTGACGGAGGGCTTCCGCGTTCCGCCGGGCACCGTATACCAGACGGTAGAATCGCCGCGCGGCGAACTCGGGTATTACATTGTGAGCGACGGCACTGCGAATCCGCATCGCGTATTCATGCGGACGCCGAGCTTCGGTAATCTTCAGTCCCTTGGCGCGATGCTTGAAGGCGTGCTGATTGCCGATTCAATTGCTTCGATGGGAAGCATGGATTTTGTCCTCGGGGATGTTGACCGCTGAACATGACCTTTTCACCAGAGTTGGAGGCGCGCTTCGCGAAGATGCTGGCCAGTTACCCACCGGGCCGGCAGCGTTCGGCGGTGGTGCCGATGCTGCTCTACGCGCAGGATGAGGTGGGCAGCGTGACGCAGGACTTGGTCGAAGAAGTAGCGCGCCGATGTGGCGTGACTCCGCTGCAGGTTGATGAAGTAATCGGATATTATTCGATGCTGCATCGCAAGCCGCTCGGTAAGTTTCACGTGCAGGTCTGTACAAACATTGCCTGTCAGGCTGTCGGAGCGGAAGAACTCATGGAGCATGCCAGCCGGACATTGAAGCTTGGCAATAAAGAAGTGTCGGCGGATGGACTGATCTCACTCGAAGAAGTCGAGTGCATGGGCGCCTGTTCCTGGGCTCCGGCTATTCAGATTAATTACGATTTTCATCACTTTGTTACGCCCGAGCGTTTCGACCGGTTGATCAGCGATTTGCGCGAAAACAGCCGGCAGAAGGCCTCCTGAACTCATGCGATACAACGACCCCAGCCCGCTCGAAGTTCAAGTAATCTCACAGCGCTTCGATCTTCCAAACTCGGCATCCATTGATACGTACCTGGCCAACGACGGCTATGTCGCGGTCAAAAAAGTCCTCGGGATGACGCCCGAAGCCATCATCGAAGAGCTGAAGGTTTCCTCCTTGCGTGGTCGCGGGGGCGCCGGGTTTCCTACCGGAATGAAGTGGAGTTTCGTGCCGCGCACCACCGGCAAGCCCACTTACGTTATTTGTAACTCGGATGAAAGTGAACCCGGCACCTGCAAAGATCGCCTGTTGATGGAGAACGATCCGCATCAGCTGATTGAAGGCATGATGATTGCTGCCTGGACCATCAAGTCGAACAAAGGCTATGTGTTCATACGAGGCGAGTATCGTTATTTGATTGATATCGTCGACCGGGCGATCGCCGAAGCCTACGAGCGCGGCTACCTGGGCAAAAACATCCTTGGTAGCGGCTGGGATTTCGATTTATACACGCATAGCGGTGCGGGTGCGTACGAATGCGGCGAAGAATCTGCACTGCTCGAGTCTCTTGAAGGCAAGCGCGGCATTCCAAGACTGAAGCCACCTTTCCCGGCCGTTGTGGGGGCTTTCCAGTCCCCGACTATTTTGAACAACTGCGAGACCTTTTCAGCCGTCCCGGTTATCTTTCGAAAGGGCGGCGCGTGGTATGCAGAACTCGGAACACCAAAGAACGGCGGCACACGTATGGTGTGCATCTCAGGGCATGTAAACAAACCCGGTGTTTATGAATTGCCGATGGGTTTCCCGATCATGCGCATCATCAACGAAGTCTGTGGAGGCATGCGCAACGGCAAGAAGCTCAAAGCCGTGATCCCGGGCGGCTCCTCGTCTCCGGTTTTGAGAGCGGACGAGTGCGATATCCCGTACGATTTCGATTCGCTCGCCAAAGCAAAATCAATGGCGGGCTCGGGCGGCTTGGTGATCCTCGACGAAGACACGGATATCGTGGCCGTCGCACTGCGAACCATTAAGTTTTACGCGCACGAGAGCTGTGGCTGGTGCATTCCTTGCCGCGAAGGTACGACATGGCTCAAGAAGATACTGACGCGCTTCCATGAGGGCGGCGGCGTCCAGTCCGACATCGATCTGATCGGCGAGCTCTCTAACAATATGCTCGGACGCACTTTCTGCGCCTTGGGCGATGCTGCGGCGATGCCGACGACAGGTTTTATCACGAAGTTCCGTGGAGAATTCGAAGAATATCTGAAGAAGTCTCAGGTGCCGGTCGCTGAACCGGAGTTGGTTTCTATCGCCTGATTCGAAATTATGGCTGACCTTATCAATTTCACGATCGACGGCCAACAAGCGCAGGCCCCCGCCGGCACGCTGCTCATCAACGCGGCGAAAGAGGCGGGCATTTCGATCCCGGCTTTTTGTTATTACGACAATCTCTCGTTACAAGCGGCTTGCCGCATGTGTCTGGTCGAGGTAGAAAAAACCCCGAAGCTGCAGGTTGCTTGTACTCTGCCGGTTGCCGAAGGCATGGTGGTGCATACCGATTCACCTCAGGTCCGGCAGGCGCGCAAAGGCACGCTCGAGTTCTTACTCACGAATCATCCGCTCGATTGCCCGGTGTGCGATAAGGGCGGCGAATGCGAACTGCAGGACATGGTTTTCCGCTATGGCGCGGGCGAAAGCCGCTTCCGTGAGACCAAAATCCATGTGGACGAGAAGCAATGGTCGCCCATTGTGTTTTACGATGCACCGCGCTGCATTCTCTGCTATCGCTGCGTGCGCATCTGCGGTGAAGCGCTAGGTGTAAGCGCGCTGGGCATCGGTAATCGCGGTTCGGCGGCAGAGATCGTTCCGAACGGTGGTGATCATCTTGAGTGCGATGAATGCGGTGCCTGCATTGATATTTGCCCGGTTGGTGCGCTCACGTCAGGTACGTATCGCTACAAAACTCGTCCCTGGGAAATGGAGCATGTTGCCACTGTTTGCACTCACTGCTCGAACGGCTGTAAAACGACCTTGGGCGTTCGCAACGGCGAAATCATGCGGGCCAATAATCGCGACCGCTCGGGCGTAAACGGCGAGTTCTTATGTGTTAAAGGTCGGTATGCTTTCGACTTTAATGAGCATCCGGATCGTTTGACCGCCCCGCTCGTCAGAACTAACGGTGAGCTGAAGCCGGTATCCTGGGCGATCGCGCTCGCTACTGTGGCGAAGAAATTCAGTGAGCTTCGGGCGAAGAACGGCAAAATCGGTATCATCGGCTCGAACCACACAGCCAACGAGGAGAACTATCTGCTGCAGAAGTTCGCACGCGCCGTTCTCAGAACATCCAATATCGACCACCACCGTACCGGCGACATTGCAACGTTAATCAGTAGCCTTCACGGACGCGCGCGTGGCCTGGCCAGTACGGCCGACCTGTTCACAACCAAAGCCGCTCTTGTAATCGATAGCGATCTCGCGCAAGAACAACCACTGCTCGCGTATCAGCTTCGTTCAAACTGGCGCCTGAATAAGGCCCACGTATACGCCGTTAATCCGGGCCCGGTGCGCGAGGACAATTACGCGACCGCAACGCATGCGGAAATCGGGAAAGAGTTTGAGATCCTCGAGGGCTGGCGCGAGCAACTGGCGAAAGAACCTGAGCTAGTCGTTTTGTTCGGCGCTGCGATCAGGGGCGAGGCGATCCGGAGACTGGTAGCCTTCGGCGACTCGCTGGGCATTCCGGTTAAGTATGTCTGCCTGTTAGACTACTCTAATTCAAGGGGCGCGGCAGACATGGGATTGCTGCCTGATCTTCTGCCCGGGTATCAGCCGGTCAGCAATCTCGGTCTCGAACCCGGTCTCAATTATGATCAAATGCTCGCCGACCCTAACTTAGAAGCGCTCTGGGTGGTGGGCGCGAATCCGTTCGCGCGGCAGACGCTCGCCGCCGCTGATGCTTTCGTTGTCGTTCAGGATCTATTCATGACTGAGACAGCGCGTCGTGCCGATGTCGTGCTGCCCGCAGCTTCGGCGTACGAAAAGACGGGGACGGTCACTAATGTCTGCGGCGATTTGCAGAAGCTGGCACGCGGTCCTAAGACGATGGGCGCTAAGCCGGATTTCGAAATCATCGCACTGCTGGCTCGCGAGATGCGGTCTGAACTCGGAGCACTCAAACCGGACGCTGTTTTTGCCGAAATTCGGACCTTCGTTCACGGCTACGACATTCCGCTAGGGGTCGTCGAGACGGGCGGGGCCGCCCCCACGATGCCGCTTAATGGACATGTTGAGTTTCGCTCTCAACCGGATTTGATTCGCCCGGCCGGCAACACGCTTTTCACGTCGGGAACTCTCGGCCGTTTCTCCCATATGCTGAACGCAGTCATCGAGTCGCCTGGTGCGCTTTACGCGGATCCTCATAAAGAGCCGATTGTTAAACCGGGTAGCGTGCAGGCCGAAACTATCGTGAGTCACGACTGATGAACTTCATCCTGATCAGCCTGATCAAAATCGCGCTGGTATTTGCCGTTTTCATGACGACGCTCGCTTATTTACAGTGGATCGAGCGAAAAGTTCTGGCACATATTCAAGCGCGTACCGGGCCGCTGCGGGTGGGACCCCACGGATTGATGCAGCCGATGGCAGATGTGTTCAAGCTGCTCACGAAGGAAGACCTGCTTCCGCCTTATGTGAACCGCTTCTTCTATCTGCTGGCGCCTTTCATTGCGGTCTGTCTCGCTCTGATTTCCATTTCGATCATTCCTTTTGGGCCGGAAGTGAACATCTTCGGAACCAGGACGTTCATGCAGATCAGCGACGTAAATGTCGGGATCCTGTTTGTCCTGGCAATCAGTTCGGTCAGCGTGTATGGCCTCGCGTTGGCGGGATGGTCTTCGAACAATAAATACTCGCTGCTTGGGGGCTTACGCAGCAGTGCGCAGATGATCAGCTATGAATTGCCTTTGACCCTAGCGATCGTCGCGCCATTGTTGCTGGCGAATCACATCAGTTTTCGAGCGATCTCGGACAGCCAGGCCGGATATTATCTCGGCTTCATTCCGCGCTGGAGCATTTTCCAGATGCCGTTTCCGCAGATCTTTGGTTTCATCATCTTCATGATTGCTGGGTTTGCCGAGACGAACCGTGTACCTTTCGATCTGCCCGAAGCAGAGAACGAACTCGTCGCCGGCTTTCACACCGAATACAGCAGCATGAAGTTCGCCTGCTTTTTTATGTCCGAGTACGCAAACATGATCACCATCTCTTGCGTGGCGACGCTGTTGTTTCTGGGCGGGTGGCACCCGCTCTTTCCGGCACCCTATTCGAACTGGATTCCTACGCTGGTCTTCATCGTTGCGGCTCTGGCATTTTTCTTCGAAACAATGCGGCCTGCTCGAAGGATCGATCGTATCACGATGCCAATCTTCGGTGTCGGCGCGCTGCTGCTCGCGCTGCTCTTCGCCATCCCCTTTTTACAGACTTACCTCGTTCCTGTGTTCTGGTTTGCGAGCAAAGCCGGTTTCATACTATTTACCTATATATGGGTGCGCGGCACGCTCCCCCGCTTCCGTTATGACCAGCTGATGCACTTCGCCTGGACCTTTCTCTTCCCCGTCGCGTTGATCAATCTTCTCGTCACTGCTTTTTGTGTGGCCGTGTTTTAGAACGGACTGCCTCCTGTTATGGACACAATCCTCTTCATCATCTTCGCAACCGTCTCGGTAGTATGCGCTTTCAATCTGGTTTTGCAGAAGCATCCGATTTCGAGCGCCCTCTCGCTGATCGGCGTAATGGGATCGCTGGCCGTGCTCTACCTAATGCTCGGAGCTGAGTTCATCGCCATGGCACAGATGATTGTCTACGGCGGGGCAGTGATGGTGCTCTTTATCTTCGTCATCATGCTGCTCAATGCGGGGACGGAGAAAGCGAGCGGTAAGTCCTGGTTCGCACAAGTTGCCGGTTTCCCCCTGCTGTTCGGGTTTGTTTTCGTACTTGGTTTTATCATTTACTCCGGATTTTCAAATCTCCGGCACGTCGAGTTCGGCAGCTGGGTCGGCGGAACAGCCGAGCACATTGGGCAACTGCTCTTTACGCAATATTTGCTGCCTTTCGAAGTGATTTCGATTTTGATTTTGATTGCCATTCTAGGCGCGGTGGTACTCGCGCGCAAGGAGATCGAATAGCATGGGCCATGTACCCCTATCCTGGTACCTCCTGTTGAGCGCCGTGCTGTTCACGCTCGGTATCGCAGGGTTCGTTTTCCGCAAGAGCGTCATCACGGTCTTTATGTCGATCGAGCTGATGCTGAACGCGGTCAACCTCAGTTTTGTCTCCTTCTCTTATGAACTGCACCGCATTGACGGACACATCTATTCGTTTTTCGTTATGGTCGTAGCTGCCGCCGAAGCCGCTGTCGGCTTGGCCATCATCCTTACGATCTTCAAGAATCGAGGAACGCTACAAATCGACGAAGTCGATTCGATGAAGCTGTAAAGCGGCATCTAAGCGCAGACCGATGACTCTCTGGCTCATACCAATCTTCCCGCTATTGGGCTTTTTGTTGAACGGACTTTGGGGACGGCGTCTGGCGAAACCGCTGATCAACGTGATCGCGGTCGGATCGGTCGCTTTGTCCTTCCTGTACGTGTTGCTTGTCCTCTCGAGACTCTGGCCGCTCGACGCCGTCTTCTCGCAGCACTACTTCACCTGGATTCAGAGCGGTTTCCTGCAGATCGGTGCCGATATGATGATCGACCGGCTCACGGCCGTGATGCTTATGATCGTTACCGGCGTCGGGCTGCTGATCCACATCTACTCGATTGGGTACATGGCACACGAAGAGGGCTATGCACGATTCTTCAGCTACCTGAACCTATTCATGTTTTTCATGCTGACGCTCGTGCTTGCGTCCAACCTGCTTCTGCTTTTTGTGGGGTGGGAAGGTGTCGGGCTTTGCAGCTATCTCCTGGTGGGTTTTTACTTCCGTGAGACCTGGGCAACGAATGCGGCAAACAAAGCTTTCATTGTCAACCGGATTGGCGATTTCGGGTTCATGCTTGGAATGCTGTTGACAGTCGTCGCGTTCCACACTTTGGATTTCGGTCATCTTGCAACAGCACTGGCCAGCTTGCCTGCGAGTGCAACCAGCGGGACCATAACGGCGATTGCGCTGCTTCTTTTTGTTGGCGCAACCGGTAAGTCTGCACAGATTCCGCTGTACGTTTGGCTACCGGACGCGATGGCTGGCCCTACACCCGTTTCAGCGCTCATCCACGCCGCCACCATGGTAACGGCCGGTGTCTACATGGTGGCGCGTATGTCGTTTCTTTACAATCACGCGCCTGCTGCGATGCATGTCGTCGCGGTGATTGGGCTCCTGACCGCAGTCTTTGCGGCAACGATCGGCATTACCCAGAACGACATCAAGAAAGTGTTTGCGTACTCAACCGTCTCGCAGCTCGGCTACATGTTCCTGGGCGCAGGCGTGGGCGCTTATTCCGCCAGCATCTTTCACGTGATGACACATGCCTTCTTTAAAGCCCTGCTTTTTCTCGGCGCGGGCAGCGTGATCCACGGGTTGAGCGGGGAGCAAGATCTGCGGCATATGGGCGGCCTGCGCAAATACATGCCTATCACCTGCATCACTTTGTTGATCGCGAGTCTGGCTATTTCGGGCGTTCCGGGCTTCTCTGGGTTCTTTAGTAAGGACGCAATCTTGTCCGCGGCTTACACCCAAGCGCCGTGGATGTTCTGGGTCGGCGCGATCACGGCTGGCATTACGGCGTTCTATGTTTTCCGCGCTTTCTTTCTCGCGTTCTTCGGCGATTATCGGGGGCACCACCATCCTCACGAATCACCCGCTTCGATGACATTGCCGCTCATCGTGCTCGCCTTGCTCGCAGCGGGCGGGGGATTCATCAACATTCCTGGCTGGCTTTCGACTAGCTACCCGCTGGCCGAGCACGAGAACACAACTGCCATGATCATTTCGGCATCGTTCGGAATTTTCGGCATCTTGGCCGCCTTCTACTTGTACGTCTTGCAGCCGCGCGTGGCAGAGTCGCTGAAGAATGCTGCCGGCCCTCTTTATACGCTTGTGGCCAACAAGTATTACGTCGACGAGGTCTACACGAATGGAATCGTCAAGCCTCTCGAAGCGATCTCGGAATTAGCTTTGTGGCACGGAGTCGATGAAGGGCTCATTGACACTGGCCTGGTCAATGGCTTCGGCAAACTCATTCGCGGGTGGGGCTCGCTGTTCCGCCGTCTTCAATCGGGCAGCATCCGTAATTACGCGACGTGGGTCCTGGCTGGATCTTTGCTGGTCATCGTCGTAATCGGCCTGTGGGGAGGCACGCGATGAACCTGCTCGGAATTACGCTCTGCCTTCCACTAGTTGCATTCTTCTTCATCTTATTCACTCCACGTGGTTCCAAAGCTCCGTATTACGTCGCGCTACTGGCGACGGTGGTCACCTTCATTGCATCACTGGGTCTCGTCACTCCCGTGAGAGAAAATGGTGCGCAGTTCAGTTCCGTGGTCAACACGTTGTGGACCGACACTCCTGGTCTGCAAATCAGGCTACATCTCGGAGTAGACGGAATTAATCTCTGGCTTGTTCTCCTCACGACGCTACTTCTTCCAATTGGTGTTTGGATTTCGGAGAGCATGATCAAAGAGCGACAGAAGAACTTTTTTGCCTTGCTGCTTCTGTTCGAGTTTGGCCTGATCGGGGTCTTTACATCCCTTGACCTGTTCGTGTTTTACGTTTTTTGGGAGGTCGCGCTCGTCCCGATGTACCTGATGGTTGGAAGCTGGGGCAGCGGATTACGCGGTCCGGCCGCAGTGAAATTCTTCGTCTACACGATGGCCGGTTCGGTATTGATGCTCGGGTCGATCATCTATCTGCACAGCTACACCGGAACGTTCGACTACGTCGAGATCATGAACGGGATAAATACCGGTGCGATCACGCTGTTGCCTTCTCAGCAATTATTGCTCTTCCTCGGGTTTTTTGCTGCGTTTGCGGTAAAAGTGCCGATCTTCCCCCTGCACACCTGGCTGCCGAATACGTATACCCAAGCGCCAACTCCAGCGACGTTTCTACTAGCAGCCGTCATGTCGAAGATGGGTGCTTACGGGCTGATCCGCTTCACTTTGACGCTGACCGCAAGCGGTGCTCACGCCTGCGCCCGCTGGATTGTCGTACTCGCCATTATTGGCATCATCTATGGTGCGCTTCTGGCGCTTGTCCAGACCAACATCAAACGACTGATCGCCTACTCCTCGCTGAGCCATCTGGGCTTTATCGTCCTTGGCATTTTCTCTTTCCGGCAGCAAGGCGTCGATGGCGCGGTGTATCAAATGATTGCGCATGGAATTTCAACCGGCGCGCTTTTTGTACTTGCCGGCTATCTGGAGCAGAGGCGTGGGTCGCTCGAGATTTCAGATTTTGGCGGCATCGCGAATCTCGCGCCCGGGCTCTCGGCCGCATTCATGATCGCTCTGTTGGCGAGCATCGGATTGCCGGTGCTATCAAACTTCATCGGCGAGTTCCTGATCCTGCAAGGCGCCGCGCTCGCCCGATTCTCCTGGGCGGCTTGGGGAGCGATCGGCGTCATTCTCTCGGCGGCCTACATGCTCTGGATGTACCAGCGCACCTTCCTCGGAAAAATCAACGAGCGTATTTCGAGATTTGGCGATCTGACTAGTCGCGATTGGGTTCCCTTGATCCCCATGATTGCCTTAATGGTTTGGCTCGGCGTTTATACTCAGTCCTTCATGCCTCCAATTAGCACCGCTACCTCGCACCTGTTGGAGCAGACCAATATGAATAATCAGTACCAGGTGCTTGCGAGACCGGCTCTCGCCGAGGCCGTCCATGTACGCTGATTTTCTGCCAAGTGCTGTAGATTATCTGCGATTCCTGCCAGAGATTGTGTTGAGTATCTTCGGTATCGCAATCATGCTCCTTGAAGCATTGATGCGACCCGAAGCCAAGCGCACAGTGCTCGGCGGCGTCGCAATCGCCGGGCTCGTCCTCGCTTTTCTTGCCAACGTTTGGGCTGCGACTGATCCCGGCCCCGCGTTTTCCAATATGATCGCGGTCGATGGCTATGGCACTTTCTTCCGGGGCCTCGTTCTAATCGTCGGCGTATTGTGCATTCTCACTTCGATCAGCTACTTTGACCGTGAGAAAGCCCAGGCCGGCGAATACTATGCGCTGATTTTGTTCTCGATTGTGGGCCAGTGTGTGCTCGCCACAGCCACCGACCTGATCATGGTCTTCATCGGGCTAGAGATTTCCTCTATTGCAACGTATATTCTGGCGGGCTTCCTGCGTGACGATCGCCGCAACAATGAATCCGCCCTCAAGTACTTCCTGCTCGGTTCCTTTGCGACGGCCTTCCTGCTCTACGGCGTCGCGTGGATCTACGGCCTTACCGGATCGACCAACATCGAGCAGATCCGAAGCTCGCTCGATCAGGGTTCGAAGTCTGCGCTGCTGGCCGGTCTCGCAGCCGCGCTGTTGTTTGTTGGTTTTGCCTTCAAGGTTTCTGTCGTCCCGTTCCAGATGTGGGCGCCTGACGTGTATCAGGGTGCTGCTGCACCCGTCAGCGCATTCATGTCTGCCGGGCCCAAAGCAGCTGCGTTTGCGGTGTTCTTCCGCGTGTTCATGGTTTCATTCCGGCCAATGAACGGCCGCTGGCTTTGGCTCGTTTGGGGTTGTGCGCTGGCCACCATGGTCGTCGGCAATTTCGCTGCTCTTCTCCAGACTAATGTGAAGCGTTTGCTCGGCTATAGCTCGATTGCACACGCGGGCTATGTTTTGGTCGCGCTCGCGGCCAGTTCTCAAATCGGCATTGCGGCGGCTATGTTCTATCTGGCCTCATACGCGCTTATGAATATCGGCGCGTTTGCAGTCGTAAGCCACATTGCGGCCCGACACGAGCAATACGTGAAGATCGACGATCTTGCAGGGCTCGGACGCCGCGAGCCGGTCACGGCAGCGTTACTCGCCATCTTCGTTTTCTCTCTCATTGGCGTTCCGCTTACCGGCGGGTTCTTCGGGAAGTTCTATGTTTTCCAGGCGGCCCTCAACTCACACCTTGTGTGGCTCACAGCTTTGGGCCTGATCAATAGCGCGATTGCCGCTTACTACTATCTGAAGATCATCGTTGCGATTTACATGAAAGAGCCCGGCAAGGCTGTCGAAAACCTGCCTCCCCCAGCGATGAGCCTCCGAGTGGCCATTTGGGCAAGCGCTCTTGGAGTGCTGATCTTGGGGATCTTTCCCGGAACCTTGCTCACCATGGCTTCCTCTTCGGCTGCAATGTTCCGCTGACATTAAAATATCTTCGTTAGATCGCGGATCGTTTCGATGGTCTGCAGCCGTGGATGACTTGCCGGCAACTCGCTCAACTCCAAGCCCCAGGTGCGCGCATGTGGCACAAAGACAGCGTTCAGCCCCGCGGAGAGCGCGGGTAGGATGTCGGATTTAGGCGAGTTACCGATCATCCAAGTGCTCTGAGGCAGCAAGCCTCTAGCCGCCGCCAGCTCGCGATAAGCCGGTTCGTTCTTCTCTTTTACGATGGCGGCATGCTCGAAGTAAGGACTGAGGCCGGATCGATCGATTTTCAATTGCTGTTCTTCCGGGTCACCTTTCGTGAAGATCAGCAACGTGTGGCGGTCTGCAAGTTCCGTCACAGTCTCTTTCACGCCCGGCAGCAGTTCCATCGGGCGTTCAAGAATTTCATGCGCAAAGGCCATAACAACCCGCAAGTCCTCAGACGAAATCTCTCGCTCGGCAAGATGCCTATAACAGGCGGCAAGATTGCGGCCGAAGTTGCGCGACCCGTAGCCTTGTATCTTTGCGTTGGCGATCTCGATCTCGTCAAGCACCGCACGCACATCCGCCGATGTCATTGAACTATGCGCAAGGAACTCGCAAAATTGGTCGAACGCCGCTTCGAAATAGATGTTGTTTTCCCACAACGTGTCATCCGCGTCGAAGATCAAAGACTGTCGAGTCAGCGGCATCCGCTTACGTGCCCTTAGCGTGGCCGTTCTGTGGCCCGACTCTCTTTGCCAACGTGATCCGCTCCTGCCGCAGAACGTATTCGGGCATAATCTTCACGAGGAACTCGAGCCGCTCCACTTCCGATCGCAGGGACAACACGGTCTGCCGCTTGTCGAGGTCGTAAATAAACTGCGCCAGCTGAAAACTCATACGCGACCTGTCTAATTTGGGCTCCTCGGTCACATCTGATCTTTCCATTTGCAGAAGCTGCCGGTACGCCGCTGCCGCTCGCTGGTTGAGTTCAGGAGAGACGTTTTCGGCACTCTCGTCATTGAAGTAATCGACTTCAGCACGCAGATACGATTTGTCCTGATCGAGCGAAGCGATCTGAAACCGGCGTTGCCCAAGCGCGAGAAGATCGAGGCGTCCGTCAGGATAACGAGTGATAATCCGCTCAACGATGGCGGAACATCCGATGTTGACGATTCCATCGTCTTTCGCCAGAACGACTCCGAATTCGGCGCCCGCCTCAAGGATGTCGCCCATCAGCTCCTTGTAACGCTCTTCGAAGATGTGAAGAGGCAAGGGCATGGCCGGCAGCAGCACAAACGAAAGTGGAAACAACGGCAACAACTGCTTAGCCATGCCTCCATTATCAGTTGTCTTGTTTCAGGTTTCGCGGCTGAAACAAAGGTATATTGAGCGATATACTAGCTCCTTATCTATCGGCTGCCGAAACCTGCAAGCCCACTAAAAAGGATGACTCTCAAACTGAAACGCACGCCGGGGCTCTACCTGGTGGGATTCATGTGTAGCGGGAAAACGACGGTCGGACGTGCGTTGGCCGAAGAGCTCGGCTGGTGTTTCGTCGATATCGATGCAGAGATCGAACAGCAGCAGGGTCGATCGATCCGGCAGATCTTCGGCGACCGCGGTGAATCCGAGTTTCGTGACATTGAAACTGCCACACTGCGCCGGCACGTGACGAGAGTGGAGGCCGGTGATCCGTGTGTTCTGGCGCTTGGAGGCGGTGCTTTCGTTCAACCAAAGAACTGGGAAATGATTCAGAACAATGGGGTGACCGTCTGGTTGGATTGCACTCTGGAGACTGTCCTTCAGCGGCTCGGCGACGACGTCGCTCGGCCGCTTGCTGACGATCGAAACGGATTGGTACAGTTGTACGGAGACCGGCGGCCGCTTTACGGACGAGCCGATTACCGGTTGGCAGTCGATACGGACGACATTCCGGCTATCGTCCAAAAAATTCTTGGCTTACCGATCTTCTAAGTGTCTGGAACGGCCGAAGCGAAGCTCCGGCGAGATGCCTTGCGTATCTTTGGCCGGGCGCTCGCCGAAGCCGATGCAGCGCGTGCCCTCCGCCGCCACTTCGTACTTGCCGGCGATCATCTCGCGATAGATGACCTGGCGTTCGACCTCCGAAAATATCGGCGTATCTCTCTCATTGCTGCCGGAAAAGCGGCAGCTCCGATGGCACAGGCTGTGGAGGAGATTCTCGGTGACCGACTCTCACAGGCGCTGGTGGTTACGAAGTACGGTCATGCGGCTGGAGGGATGCTTCGCGGAGTCATCATCGAGAGCGGCCACCCCTTGCCCGATGAAGCAGGAGAGGGTGCGGCGCGTGCCGTTGCCGATCTCGCTCGTGCACTGGACCACTCGGATCTGTTGCTGGTGGCGATCAGCGGCGGTGCCTCGGCCCTGCTGCCCGCGCCTGTTCCGCCCATAGATCTAAGAGCCAAGCAGGCCACTACGGACCTTCTGTTAAGGGCCGGTGCAAACATCGATGAGCTGAATACCGTGCGTAAGCATCTGTCGTTCTTGAAAGGCGGGCAACTCGCAATGCTGGCGTATCCGGCGACGGTCGCGAGCCTCTTGCTTTCGGACGTGGTCGGCGACGCGATCGAAGTAATCGGATCAGGGCCGACCGCACCCGACGAGACCACCTATGCCGAGGCTCTCACCGTGCTCGCGCGCTTCGAGTTGCTCGCGCGTGTTCCGAGTGTCGTGCGGGTTTATCTCGACGAGGGCGCGCAAGGCATACGTCGCGAGACGCCCAAAGTACACGATTTTGCAGCGCTGAACGCGCATAACATCATCATCGGCAGCAATCGCCTGGCGCTCGCGGCAGCGGCCGAAGAGGCGGCCGGCCTTGGATATCGGACGACTATTCTTTCGAGCACCATCGAAGGAGAAACGCGCACGGTTGCCGCCCTACATGCGCAGTCTCTTCGCGACGTGGTCGATCACGGTCATCCGGTTGCCGTACCCGCCTGCGTTCTATCGGGCGGTGAAACAACTGTAACGGTGCGCGCGGCCGGTAAGGGCGGACGCAATCAGGAGTTCGCGTTGGCTGCTGCAATCGGCATTGAGGGTCTTCGCAACGCCCTTGTCTTAAGCGCCGGTACCGACGGCACCGACGGCCCGACCGATGCCGCCGGCGCGATTGCGACCGGCACGACCATCGCACGTGCCGAGCAGCTTCAGATATCAGCGCAGGAGTATCTTGATCGCCACGATTCTTATCGTTTTTTCGATGCTCTCGGCGATCTCATTCGCACCGGCCCCACCGGGACGAATGTGATGGATGTACACATCATGTTGGCGGGTTCAGGATAGCTCATAAAAGCTCAGCGCGTTGTCGCCCTGTCTCAGCACCCGCGTCTTGCTCAGGGCGGCATACGATTCATCGAGCACCAGTCGCGAAGTATGTTGCGCGATCACATACGGGCAACCGCTTTCCGAGAGAGCCAGCAATGCTGCCGGGTACTCGGTCCCATGGTCGTATGGAGGATCAAGGAAGGCGATATCCGCCCGGTGTCGGGAGAGCAGTCCAACCGCGTTTCCGCGTAAGATTTGCGCTTGCCCCCGAATCTCGAGTATGTCGAGGTTTTCCCGCAAAATCGTAAGGGCCCGCGCGTCGCTTTCGAGGAACAGAACCTGCGTTGCGCCTCGACTGAGAGCTTCGATGCCGACCGCTCCGGTTCCCGCATACGCGTCGATGAAAGTGACGCCGGTGATGCGCGGCCCGATGATGCTGAAGAGCGATTCACGCAACCGATCAGGCGTGGGCCTCGTTTTTAGACCTGGCACGGACTTCAGCTTGCGGCTACGGAACTGACCGGCGATAACCCGCATGCCGTTTCAACCCACAAGCACGAGCCCGAAACGGCGCTGCCAGTTTTCCTGAATGTATCGATTGACGGCGCGCAGTTCATCGCTCGAACCGGATCCGAGAAGCTGCTCCGCCTCAGCCCGCGCTATCTCGAGAATGTCGCCATCGCGCATCAAGTCGGCTAGCCGCAGTCCGGGGATGCCGGATTGCTTTGTCCCAAAAAATTCACCCGGCCCGCGTAGCTTCATATCCATTTCGGCAATGAAGAACCCGTCGTTTGATTCCACGAGCGTGCGGATGCGTTCGCGCGCTATCTCGTTCAGCTTGCCGGTGACGAGAATGCAGTAGCTCTGATGCGGTCCCCGGCCAACGCGCCCTCGCAGTTGATGAATCTGCGCTAGCCCAAACCGCTCGGCATCTTCGATGACGATCACCGATGCGTTCGGCACGTCAACGCCTACCTCAATCACCGTAGTTGCAACAAGAATGTGAGTCTCTCCCGCTTGGAAACGCTTCATAGCTGCTTCTTTATCGTCGGCTTTCAACTTGCCGTGCAGCAAGCCGACACGCAGTTCCGGAAAAACAGTGCCGCTGAGATGGGCATACATCTTCTCGGCAGCCTTGGCGTCCGCAGTGGTTTCAGTTTCCTCTACGATGGGATACACCACGTAGGCCTGCCTTCCTGCTTTAACTTGCTGCGCGAGGAAACTATACACACCTTCGATCGCCGCGTTTGAGACGTGCCGCGTCGTGATCGGTTTACGGCCAGGCGGCAGTTCATCTATCGAAGAAACATCCAGATCCCCATATAGCGTCAATGCCAAGGTACGTGGAATCGGCGTAGCTGTCATTACCAGAACGTCCGGCAGCAATCCCTTCTTGAAGAGTTGGAGACGCTGGCGCACGCCGAACCGATGCTGCTCATCCACAATCGCCAGGCCTAATTTTGCGAACTCCACATCTTCCTGTAGCAGAGCGTGCGTGCCCACCACCACCTTGATCGAGCCATCTGCAATGAGCCGCTTCACATGTTGTTTCTCGCGGGCTGTCTGTGAGCCGGTCAAAGACGCGACAAGATATCCCAATCTCTCCATCAGCTTCGTGAAATAGCCGAAATGCTGGTTAGCCAGTATCTCTGTCGGAGCCAGCATCGCGACCTGATGGCCGTTTTCGATTGCGATGGTGGCGGCCTGAGCGGCGACGATCGTCTTGCCGCTTCCCACATCGCCCTGCAACAGCCGGTTCATCGGCTGGCTTCCCTTCATATCGTTCGCGATTTCCTGCATCACGCGGCGTTGTGCAGCGGTCGGTTTGAAGGGCAGCAATTTCTTGATCTGCTCGCGGGTGCGCTCGCTCACGCTAAAGCTGATGCCGGTCGTTTGGCGCGATCGGCACTTCTTCAATGCAAGCCCGCATTCAAGCCAGAAGAATTCGTCGAAAATCAGTCGGATGTGAGCGGGCGTGCGAAATTCATTTAGCAGCGTCAAGCTCGTGCCGGGCGGTGGTGCATGAATCGCGCGAACCGCATCCGCTAACTCAGGCAACTGAATGTGTTCACGTACGCTCGCGGGAAGCGCATCCGGCGGAAGCTCTACGTTTTTGAGAATTCGGTCGAGCAGAGTGCGAAATACGCGTGTCGAGACCTTGCCGGCTGCCTCATAGACGGCGACAATACGGCCGCTGTGTAAAGTCTCCTCCGCATCTTCCTCGCTGCCCAGGATTTCGATCTCCGGCTGCACCATCAGTCGATTCGCACGGCCACGATCAAGCTCGACTTTCCCGAAAAGAGCGACACGCGTGCCCGGGGTGAGCGTGTCCCGATACCGTTCACCATGGAACCATCGACCCACAAGCGTTGCGCCGCTGGCATCCTCAAAATGAGCTTCAAATAGCCCCAAAGAGCGCCGCCCGAAGCCGGAGGTTTTCGCCGACGTTATCCAGCCCGTAACCGCCGCTTTCTCACCGGGCGCGAGCTCTGCGATCGCCTTTGAATTACTCCGGTCTTCATAGCGGAACGGCGCATAGAACAGCAGGTCCGTCACTGTTTCCAGCCTCTTTGAGGCAAGCATTTCAGCCCGGGCCGGCCCAATCCCTTTTACGTACTGCAGCGGAGTATCGAGATCCAATTTCCAGCCTACTTGAGAGAGCCGCAACTCACCGCGACAAGCCTCTTGCGCGACCGTAGAGAAAAGCTCCGATCAGGTTCGCGCCGAGCAGCGCGCTTGCCACTTTCGCCCCAAATGTCCAGGGTTGTTGTACATCGATGATCGGAACTACTTGCAGGATCGTCGCTGCAAGAGTCATGATCAAACCGCTCAGGGCGCACAGCCGCACCAAAGTTCCCGGCCGCACAGGCAGCTTGCTCGGTCGCCGCAATGGAATCGAAAACAGAATGAGGTAGTAGAGGCCGTATGCTGCCTGAGCCGCGGTAATCACCAGCTGAAAGGCTTCCTGTCTGGCAACCCCGATGAGGCTTAGGGTCGCGAGTCCAAAACAGCAAAGCACGACGAACCACAAGGCCCGCGCGGGCGTGCGGTACACAGGATGTAGCTGCGTAAACCAGCGTGGCATCAGACCATCCCAACCCGCCACGAGTGGCAGACGTGAGGTTTCGGCAACGATGACGGTGTACTGCGCAATCGATAGGGCGATGATCGCCAACACGCCAGCTACTGCGATCCAATTCGTCACGCGAGAGACACCGAGTGCAACATGCAACACCTGCGAAACGGGAGCGGCCAAATCAACTTTGCCGGCCGGCACATAGGAGAGCAGAGAGCCAGTGCTCAGAATATAGAGCAGCGCGATTAACGGTGCGGCGATCCAAATGGAACGTCCAATGCTGCGAGCGGGATCCCGCATCTCCCCGGCGAATACCGCAATTTGCTCGCCTCCATTCAGGCCGGTAAAGCTCATTTTCGTAAGAAGGTTCAAACTGAGCAGCGTAAGCGGAGGCAGGCTCCAGGCGAACGGCGGTTGTGGCGCACGCTGGTGATGTGGATGCACAAACAACAGTGCAATCAGGGTGAATTGCACGCTGAGCATAGCGGCTGTCCCACCATGTGAGATCCACTTCCCGACTCCGAATCCGCGAACATTCACGGCGAGGATGAAGCTAAAAATGAGCAGGTTGACCACCGTCACCAGCCCTGCGCTGCTTGCGATCCATGCCGCCGACGGGCCAACCGCATACGCCAAACTCTCGGCTACCGACATGCCGAGTGAAGAAGTAAGAAAGATCGAATAAATCCAGAAATTCCAACCTGCCAGGAAGCCGAAGAAAGGCCCGAGACCGATCCGGGCCCACTGGTAAACACCCCCTTCTTGCGGCAGTGCTCCACCTAGAAAGCGGATAACGACGGCCAGCGGGACAAAGAACAGCAGGATGCCGAGAATCCAAAACACCAGGTGAGTGGAGCCTTGTCGGGCTGCGATCCCGATACAGGTCTCGGTCGTAACAAGCAGCACCTGCATCCAGACCAAATCGGAAAGACGCAGCTCTTTCCGCAGTTCGTGGTCGCGAGGCGCAAGGGTAGTTGGATCGGCGGACAACTCGTTCCCTGGAGTCTTGATGATGGCAGAGCTCCGTCCAGATCAGAGCTGAACGAAGTCTTCCGGCGATCGCCCGAAGACCGTATACGGATTGGGAAGTCCTTTACTGAGCGGCCGAGGCCGATGCTACCGAGGTTTGCACGGCCTCGGTTGCTTTGCGAACCGTGATGGTGCCGCGGCCGGTCATAAGGTCAACGCTGGGTCCGGAGCCGACCGCGCCTTCTAGTCGAGCACCGCGGCCGGAGGTCTGTTCCTTCAGTCCATCGCCGAAATCGTTCTGTACTTCGCCGTGATCTGTAATAGCGGTCAAGGCAAAGGCGGCCGCTAGCGGAAGCGCTAGTTCGATGTTGCCAGCCCCGGTGTGTACGGCCATTTTACTCAGCGGCAGGCGGCCGGGTTTGATGTCGACATCACCCCGGTCGACCGAAAGCTCGAGTGCGTTTGTCATGCCTTCCAGGCTGACATCGGTTGAGTGCGCATTGAGCCGCACCGGGCCTGTTACGTCCTGCATGCTGAGGCTTCCACGGTCAAACCGGAGCTCACCCGGTATGCTCTCCGCCTGAAAATCGGTGCGGCTATTCTCAACGCGCACCACTTTCGCTAGAGCTCGGAGAGAAACCGTGCCGGTGTAAACGCCCTTAATCGTAACCGGACCCTCGACTTTGTTCAGTTCGACATCGGAGCCGCGCCCCCGTAGTTCAATTGAGCCGCGTGCATTAGTGCAGCGGACCAGATCGCTGCGGCGCGTTTCCACATTGATATTCCCGCCTGTGTCCTGTAGACGTACGCCAGAGCTGCCGCTACGAATGGTTAAATCTCCGTTGACGGAGGCAACCTCCAGATCGCCGGACGTGCTGTCGACATCCAGGCTTGAGCCGCTCGGAACCGAGAGCTCGAGATTGGTTGTGATCGATGTCCGGTACGGAGCGCGGTTTTGATTGCAGCGCACGATAAAGTTTTTGCCCTGCGCGATCACTTCGACCGGAGTTTCTCCGTCGACTTTGTCGGCCAGCGCGTCTTTACTCGCCCGAATATTCTTGTGGCCGCCCACCGTTAGAGTTGTTGAGCCCACTCCGGTGATTTTGGCATCGCCGCGAAAGCTCTCCAGAATAATATGCGGCGATACGCCGACATTGGTTTGTGAGACGTTGACCGAGTAATCGTGTTGCGCGCCGAACGCATTATCGAACCCCCGGCCCCAATCGGTATTCTGCCACCAAGTATCAGGCTGGCGCGCTTGAAAACAGGCAAGGCCAATCAGAGTCACGATAATTACGATGGACCAGCCTCCGCCCGAGATGCCGTTTGCCGGAAAGGAGACGCCGCGCATGGCGCGAAACGAAACCTCGAGCAGAGCGACGAAACCCCAGATGATGAGCAGGTAGGGCCAATATTGCCCGAACCAGTCAACCAGCGGAAAATCGGGCGAGACAGCGTGCAATAGAAAAAGGACGCCGAGCGCGATGATAACCAGTGGTCCGGTGATTGAGCCGCGTGGTTTCATACTGCCCCACCTCCGCCCGGCGGTGTTCCCACCGGAGGTGTGCGGCGCGTCGCGCCCATTCCATGTGAAGCTGCGCCCGGCCCGTAAGGCGGTACTGTATCGGGCGGAACAACTCGGGGCGGCACCGGAGCCAGCACGCGCTCGATCAATTTCATCACCCCGAGCACGATGATCAGCAGCGGCCAGCTGCGCCCGAAAGAAAGCCTACCGGCCTGGTGCATCGCAAACAAAATTCCTACCGTAATCAGAAGAACCGGCCCCCGTGCGGCCTGCACAAACATAGCTCCGCGCTGTTCCCGGGTAAGGGGAAAGGCTGCGCTACTCATGACGAGTTCCCATTACGTTATCTCTGATCGTGCTCGCGTTCGGGTTCACGTACGGCTGCCCATCCACCGGCGGAGTGTTGTGCGCCGTCACCCGGGTGTACAACATGTATGCCCCGACCAGTATCAGAATCACCGGCCAGAAGCGTCCAATCTGCCGGAAATCGAGCAGATCGAGAGAGTTCAGTAAATAGAGAACCCCGATCCCAATCAGCACGATCGGTCCGATAGGCGTTCGCCCGGCATAACTGTTGCGCGGCAGAATGCTCGACCATTCGTCGACCACGATGCCCATCTCGCGCTTCTTGGCTGTATGGTAAGCCTCGAACGGCATGTAGAAGATAAATGCCGCGAGTAGTATCCCAAGCAGCGGCTGCGACGGCCCCGGAGTATTGTCGATCATCGTAATGACGAAGCCGAAGATCAGCGCATGGACCAGGCCTTTAAGATATTGCCCGTTATAGATCGCGCCAACTCCCGGGATGAAGCCAAGCGCAAAGGCGAGCCCGGGCGAGGTGTGCACCGGCGTCGCGGCACTCGACGGATTGGGACTGATGTAAGGGTTCGCGGCGTTGTCCGCCGGGGGAGCCGAATAACCGGCAACTGGTACGTGATCCTGACAAAAGATCGTCCCCTCCGCTGGTCGCTGGCATAAGGCGCATAGCGAGCGGCCACAGGTGCGGCAAAAAGCCACTGCAGGCGATTCCGGATGCAGATAACAGTTCATGGTTTACTCTCCCTCGGCGGATGGCTCGAGCCATTGCCATTCTGCGAAAACTTGTTTTGCGAACTTTTCGGCTTAGCTGCGGCAGGAGCGGCAGGAGCAGCGTCAGGGGACGGCTCCTGCAGATCCTTCAAGTGCGTCTCAATGTCATACACCACCCGCAGGTTGTCGTAGTACTTTACAACTTGGTCTTTTGCCCGGAGCGCCTTGTCTTCCACGCCTCCCCAAACGCGTATTGGGCTAAGGTCGGCGGGCTGGATCTGCTTCACTTCCACTCCGGTGCAGCGCTTCAGCATGGCGAACGAAAGTATCGTCATGGCCATGCCCATGGCAAAGCGGGGTTGCAAAACAGGCATCACCCACTTGCCGAACAGACGGCCCGCCGTATTCTGGCGCTCGAACGGATCGCGTGGCCGCCCGCTTGGCGCCAAATAAGCAATTCGTGTGATCAACTCCGGAGGCGGCTCGATATCTTCCGCCCGCGCCAGGACGCTTAAACCGCCCGTGACCTCCGCGATAAACTCCCGGCAATCGGGGCAGGAAGCCGCATGCTGCTCGAGAGACGTACGATCGGCGTCCGGCAAAGTGCCGTCAAGGTAGTCCGCCAATACGCTCTCGAACTCAGCGCAGTTCATACGGCTATACAGTCACCTTGTTGCGCCGCAACACGCGCGCCAGTTCCGCGCGTCCCCGGTTCAACCTTGATTTGACTGTTCCCTCCGGAACGTTTAACACACTGGCAATCTCCCGATACTCCATCTCCTGCAAATCACGTAGTATGACGGCTTCCCGCAACTCTGGCGACAGCTTTTGTAGAGCAGCCTGCAACAGCTCGCCCGCTTCTCTCCCCGCCAGCATGCCGTCCGTTCTGGCGAATTGAGCTGTCTTCTCCTCGAGAACCGTCAGCTTCTCTTCCAGCGCATCCGTCACGCGCTCCTTCTTTGTGCGGCGGTAATGATCGACCAGCAAGTTACGGGTAAGGCGGCCTAGCCAGATCGTGAACGAACCCTCACCGGAGCGAAAGCTGCTCAGGCTTCGGAAAATTCGCATGAACACATCTTGAGTCAGGTCTTGGGCCTCGGCATCACTATTAGTGAAGCGATAGCAGATGCTGTAAACACGTTTAGTATGGAGCTGGACGAGTTCCTCCCACGCGCCCTGCTCACCAGCAAGGCACCGCCCGATCAGGTGTGATTCAACGTCCGAGGCTTGACTTGGCTTCAAAGGTGCGGCCGTTTCCCGATTCCACGGTGCGACCGAAAGTCTTCTTCCGAATGGAACCTTCGAGTTTAGCGAAATGTTGGCTATCGCGGCAGCTGACATTGGACTTGTACCCTGTGTAACGAATTTATGGAGCAAGAAGTTCACTGCCACCGCCCCGAAAACCGCTTGTCTTGTGACCCGGCGGATCTGCTGGCGTATTGCCGATTCAACCAGTTACGCTGAATAAGCTCATGACGTGCCCGTTTTGCGGCCATCGCGAAGACAAGGTAATCGATTCACGGGAAAGTAAGGAAGGTGACTCAATCCGGCGACGGCGTCAGTGCCTCGGTTGTGAGCGGCGATTTACTACCTACGAGCGTTGCGACCAAGTACCCTTCATGGTCATCAAAAAAGACGGGAGACGGGAGAACTTCGACCGGCAGAAGGTTCTGAACGGCCTGCTGCGAGCCTGCGAAAAGCGGCCGGTCAGCATGGGAAGTTTGGCCGATCTGGTAGACGAGATTGAGTCGGAACTTCTCGAAAGCCCGGATCGGGAGCTGTCGACGATCGCTATAGGGGAGCGCCTGATGGAGAGGCTCAAAGCGCTAGATAAAATTGCTTACGTCCGGTTCGCTTCCGTTTACCGGGATTTTCAGGACATTGAAGAATTCTTCGGGGAGCTTAAGAACGTTATGCTCCATCGCAAGGTCTAACCGGTAGTCGGAGCTTTCGCTCAAAGCCGGATTTTACCGGGTCACAGCTCGGGAAAGTGGTTTATGTTTCGTGTAACCAATCACTTTGGTGAACATCTTCCTAATTAGATATTAACTTTCCGCTAAGGATCGGGTACAATTATGTCGCGCAATTGCAAGATTTTAGGTACCTGTAGCCACCGGCCTTGTGTGCCGGGGCATTCTTCCCTTTCAATTAGGCGAAAATGTGGAACTCCCCCGCGACGGGTTTTTGGGGTGTACGAATGTTGATGTCGGGGACCCGGTAGGGAACCGGGATGCAACTTTGAAGTTTGAGGGGGTTTGGGCTTTTGTCAGTTGAGGTAATCAAGTAAGTGGATCAATTCGAAGATCAATATTTAGCTGAGGGACGTGAGCCGTTAGGGCTGCCTTTCGACGAAGAGGCGAACTTTTTTCATCCTGAAGAGGTTCAGGATGAGGAGTTCCATGGTGCCCAGCAAGTTGAAGAGTCTATCTACACGGATGATCCGGTCCGTGTGTACCTGCGCGAAATGGGTTCGGTTCCGCTGCTCACTCGCGAGGGAGAAGTCACCTTGGCCCGCAAGATGGAGCGCGGTAAGGTGCGGATGCAGAAGGCTATCAGCCGCTCTCCGCTGATCCAGGGACTGGTTTTTGAATTCGCGGAGTTGGTGCGGAAAGGCGCGGAAGATGTCGACAGCTATGTCGATTTCGGCCCGTCTGATATTGAGGAGGGCAGTCCGGCGGATCTCAAGCGCCGCGGGGATATTGCAGAGCTTTTTCTGGCGTATCTGGCGGCCGACAAGAAACTGCAGCAAACTTCCGAGAAGCACGCAGCTGTGCCCGCCATTAACAAGAAACTGCGCAAGAAGTGGGCAGGCAAAGTGGCCCGGAGCATGGTCGAACTATCCCGTGCCCTGCGGACCATTCCGTTTAATCTAGCTCGCTGGAAGGAATTCGTCCGCACGATCGAGGCGACCGCCGATGAGATGGCGCTGCTCGACAGTGAGGTCCGAAAGCTGGAGGGCCGCAACGCCGCTGCCGCTCAGCTGCGCTTAAAGGAGTTAAAGCGCGATCTCAAGAAGAAAGAAGGCGAGGCGGGCGCATCGTTGCCCGATCTACGTAAGAGCCTTTCTGTCATCCGCCACGGCGAGATCGAAGCCGAACGGGCTAAGAAGGACCTGGTCGAAGCCAACCTCCGCCTAGTCGTCTCGGTTGCCAAAAAGTACGTCAATCGCGGCCTGCATCTGCTCGATCTGATTCAGGAAGGAAACATTGGGCTGATGCGTGCGGCGGATAAATTCGAATACCGCCGGGGATATAAGTTTTCAACATACGCCACCTGGTGGATTCGCCAGGCTATCACGCGCGCCATCGCTGATCAATCGCGCACCATTCGTATTCCCGTCCATATGAACGAGAGTATGAACAAGTTCCTCCGGGCCACTCGTGAGCTGGAGAAGGAGCTTGGCCGCGTTCCGACCAATGAAGAGATCAGCCGGCGCATGGACATTCCGGTTGAGAAGGTCCAGAAACTAAAAACCATCTCGCGCGACCCGGTATCGCTGGAAACCCCGGTCGGTCGTGATGGCGAGTCAGCGCTTGGCGACCTGATTGAAGATCGTTGGGTCGGTTCTCCGGTCGACGCTGTTATCGATTCAAATGTCCGGGATGAAACGGCCAACATCCTAAAAACCTTGTCGCCCAAGGAAGAGAAGGTGATCCGGCTCCGTTTCGGCATCGGGTGCGAACGCGAGCATACGCTTGAGGAGATCGGGCAGGAATTCGATGTCACTCGCGAGCGCATTCGTCAAATAGAGGCAAAAGCGCTGCGTCAGCTGCGTTCTCCGGAACGCGCCCGCCACTTACGAGCTCTGCTCGCGGCGCGTTAATTCTTTCACAGCACCGCAAAAGGGGTCAGCTTGAGGACCAATGCCTCGAGCTGACCCCTTTCTCCGTCTGGCGAAGTTACTCGGGGGTCGTAAAACAGGTTCTCGCGAGGTCTCGTCCGCTATGCCTTATACTATTGACACACTAGCTAATCACCTCGTCTAATTGTGTAGCTGGCTCACATCAACCGGGGGTTCTCTCGCTGTGCTTCTGAAAACATTTCACCGTTTTTTATTCTCCGCTTTGGCCTTATTGACCTGTTCGTTCCTGCTTTGGGCCCAAGCGGAAACCGGCCAAGTCGCTGGCAGTGTCACGGATCCAACGGGCGCAACAATTCCGAATGTGCCCATCACTGTCAAGTCACTCAGTACCGGTGCTACGCGGACCACCACTTCTAGCGGCGGCGGTGATTATACGGTTTCTAATCTTCAACCAGACCGCTACGAAGTTTCGGTCGCAGCCACTGGCTTCGATGCTCAAAAAGAGACAGTCGAAGTTGGCGTGGGCGCTAGAGTAACCGCCGATTTCCACCTGAAGATCGGGACCTCCAGCACAATGGTCGAGGTCAGTGAGTCCGCCGTCCAGATCAACACCGAAACACAGACTCTCAGCCAGACGATTTCACGGCAGGATATCGCCAATATGCCCACCATCAGCCGCAATCCGTACGACTTGGTGAAAACGACCGGCAATGTGTCGGACGCCGATCCCGGCGGGCGCGGCGTGGGCGTCGCCATCAACGGCCAGCGCTCGAGTTCAACCGCGATCTTGCTCGACGGTGTCTCGAACAGCAACGCCTTTGACACCACAGTCGCCATCCCGGTACCGACTGATTCGATCAACGAGTTCAGCGTAGTCACGAGCGCCTTTACAGCGGAGTTCGGGGGCGCCTCGGGTGCTGTGGTCAATGTGGCAACTAAACAAGGCACCAATACCCTGAATGGCAGCGTTTACGAGTACAACCGCGTGGCCGATCTGGCGTCGAACACCTTCAACAACAACGCGTTCAGTGTTCCGAAACCCGGGTTCACGCGGAACCAGTTCGGGTTTTCGCTAGGCGGGCCGATCATCAAGAACAAGCTGTTTTTCTTCGATAACGCCGAGTGGGTCCGTGTGCGCAGCGTAGCCGCGGTGTTGGCCGTGGTTCCCACGCCGCAGCTGATCGGCGCTTCGTCCCCAACCACCCAAAACTTCTTCAACACGGCCGGCAAATTAAAGCCGAATCTGCAGACCGCAACAACCTTCTCGGCCGCCGACGTCGGCTGCGTCACTGCAGCCTGCGCCGCACTGGGAAGCACGCCTGCCTATCAGACCGTGATCTATAACGTCCCGAGTGATTCTGGCGGCGGCTCCCCCCAAGATACCTGGAACAACGTCGGTCGCCTCGATTACAACCTTAGTGACAAAACGCAGATGTACTTCCGGTACGCCCGCTATGTGGAAAACGATTTTGTCGGCACCCAAACCAACAGCCCGTATACCGGTTACGATACCGGCAACTTTGTAGATGCTCAAGGATATGCGTTATCAATTACGCATTCCTTCTCCGCGCAGCAGGTTAGCCAGACAAAGATCAGCTACAACCGCATCAGCGATGTGCAGCCGTTAGGCGCTCAGCCAGTGAGCCCCACACTCTACACAACATTAAACGCCACGGAAAATCTAGGCGGTAGTTCAATTCTTTATCCGGGCTATTCGCCAGCTACGCCCGGTAATGCCATCCCGTTCGGCGGTCCGCAAAACGACTCCGTCATCAACGAGGATTACAGCATCAACGCAGGGGCCCACAATCTCCGGTTCGGCGGCAGTTACGATTACCTCCAGGATAATCGCGTATTCGGTGCCTATGAAGAGGCCGTTGAGGCTCTCGGGACAAACGTAAAGAGCGCGCTGAACAATTTGCTGGTTGGTCAACTCAGCCAATTCCAGGCGGCAGTCTATCCACAGGGCAAGTTCCCCTGCGTCGGTGGCGTCGTCACTCCGGATTGCACCCTGACGCTCCCGGTCGGTCCGCCTTCTTTCAGCCGCAGCAATCGATTCCACAACGCCTCCCTGTATGCACAGGACAGCTGGAAGGTTCGTCCCAACTTCACTTTGAATCTCGGTCTACGTTGGGAGTACATCGGTCCGCAAGCCAACGGGAACCAGAATCTCGATTCCAATTTCTATCTCGGGGCGGGTTCCAACGTGGAACTGGCCTCAGCAACCGGGACCGTGCAGATCGCGCCACATAGCCCGGTCGGCGGACTATGGCAAAAACAGTGGACCAACTTTGCTCCCCGCGTCGGGTTCGCCTGGGATGTGAAGGGCGACGGCAAGACCAGCATCCGCGGCGGATACGGCATCGGTTACGAGCGGAACTTCGGGAACGTGAGCTTCAACGTGATTCAGAATCCGCCAGCCTACGCCGTGGTTGCGCTCCAGTCAGGGGTCGATGTACCCACGATCCCTATCACCAGCGATAACGCCGGCCCGCTTGCCGGTAGCAGCGGCACGAAAGCATTAGGCCGAGTAACCCTGCGGGCGGTCGACCCGCAAATCAAGAATGCCTATGCGCATCAGTGGAGCTTCGCCATAGAGCGCCAGCTTACGAAGGACGCTCTTTTCGCGCTCGAGTACACCGGCTCGGCCGGCGAGAATCAGTACACCATCGACCGGCTGAATATCCCGGGCACTTCGATTGTCTATGCGGGTACTGGCAGTGCGGGCGGGCGCATCAATCCGCAGTATTCGACCATCAACTTCCGCACGAACGGAGGAACTTCGCTCTACAACGGCTTAAACACCCGGTTCGAGCTGCGCAACCTGCAGCGTTTCGGGCTCACGCTGCGAGCCAATTACACCTGGTCGCATAGCATTGATGACGCCAGTTCCACCTTCACGACCGACAATTCGGGTGATTACAATTTGGGCCTGCTCGACCCGCTCAATCCTTCTCTGGATCGCGGCTCTTCCGATTTCGACATCCGGCACCGCGTGGTTGTCGCCGCTGTCTGGCAGGAGCCATTCTTCAAGAAGCCCGGCGTCGCTAATTTGGCCCTTGGCGGCTGGAATCTTTCGCCGATTTTCACCGCGCGCACGGGTACGCCGTTCTCGATCTTCGACGGGACCAATAGCGACGGCAATCTGTACCCCCGCGCCATGTTTGATCACGCCTTTAACCCGAAGTACAGCAACGTTCCTACAGGACGTCCAAACGAGTTCAGCTATCTTGACCTGAGCTCGGCTGGTATCGACAGCAGCTACGTGAATCCGCTCACGGGCACTTCAGATTTCGGGCCCTTCCCAGCCCACCATGACGGGCCGGAATGCTTTCCGTGCGCCGGGTACCTGGACGTTCAACGCCGCTCTTTCGAAGACGTTCTCGCTTACCGAGCGCTTCAAGCTCGATGTCCGAGCCGAAGCTTTCAATTTGCTGAACCACTCGAATCTCTACATTAACTTCGGTGAGAATGAGGTTTCGTCGTTCGTCGGCACGGTCGCTAGTCCCTCTACACCGTTCGTTACCGCTACGCGCGGCACGAACGCCAGCAGTACCTTTGCGGGGGCTTCGGTCAACAACGGCCGCCTCGAAAATCGTAACTTGCAGCTAGCTCTACGGCTGTCGTTTTAGCTGCGGGCCATCAAAGAAAAGTACCTGGGGAGCGGTCACTCGCTCCCCATCCCATTTTTGGAATCAGTTTTGGTTCCGAATGTGAGATTACACATAATGCGCTTACTTAACCCGCTCATTACAATAGGGTTAATGGTTGGCTACTGAATTGCCTAAATCAATATTTAAGTAGTAACACTTCGCGGTCAATGTTAGCCCGCTCTCAAGACAGCTTCTTGAAGGATCAGTAACTTAGCATGCGTAAACTCAAATCTATTCTGTTACCAATCGGTTTGACGGCATTCAGTTTTCAACTGCCGATAACAACTCTTTTTCTGGCATCACTCTCTGCGGGTGTTCTTTCCGCCCAAACCGTCACTTCTGGTGACATCGTTGGAACCGTCACGGATCCGACCGGCGCCATCATCCCTGGAGCGTTAGTTGAGCTCAAGAGCCTCGATACGGGAGAAAGCCGCCACCAAACTGCCAATCAATCCGGAGAATACCGTTTTTCTACCCTCAAGGGCGGTAACTACCAGATTTCCGCTTCTAGCACCGGCCTCCTTTCGGACCGCGCCAATGTCTTGGTGTCAATCGGCCAGATCTCGAACATTGCCCTTACCCTGAAGCCGCAATCGTCGCAGCAGATCGTCGAGGTCACAGAAGCTTCGCCGCTCATCCAAAGTGATAACGCGAATCTGGCCACTACCTTTACTCCGCAGCAGCTCGAGAACCTTCCTGCCCCGGGGAACGACATGACGGCTTACGCGTTCACCGCGCCTGGCGTCACGGTCAGCACGGGTGGTGGATATGGCGACTTCTCTGCATTCGGTCTCCCCGGAGTGTCCAATCTGTTCACGATCAACGGTAACGACAACATGGACCCGTATCTGAATCTCAACAACTCGGGTGCCAGCAATCTGACGCTCGGGTCGAATGAAATCTCGGAAGT
The DNA here is from genome assembly GCA_963737005.1 of Terriglobia bacterium. Taxonomy (GTDB): domain Bacteria; phylum Acidobacteriota; class Terriglobia; order Bryobacterales; family Bryobacteraceae; genus Bog-105. The sequence continues at coordinate 694,972 of CAVTRD010000004.1, forward strand.
CGCAGTGGTCCTAAATGGGTATACCGGCCAATATGGGCGTCAAGCAGGCGCTAACGTAAACTACGTTACCAAGTCCGGAACCAATGCGTTCCACGGCAATGCTGCTTGGTACTACAACGATCGCGTGATGAACGCCAATGACTGGTTTCTGAACGCTTCGGGCACGTCGCGGCCGTTCTCCGTTTCAAACGAGTATGCCGCTTCGTTTGGCGGTCCGGTCAAGAAGGACAAGTTGTTTTTCTTCATCGATCACGAAGCACTGCGTTACGTTCTAGCAGCCGGCGGCGGAGCAACCTATATCCCTACCGTTAACTTCGGGAACTACGTTCTTGGGAACCTATCTGCGACGAACCCGGCAGCGTTACCGCTATATCAGAACATTTTCAAGTTGTACCAGGGTTCATCGGGGGCGTCGCGCGCCACACCGGTAACACTAACGGATGACCCGTCTGGCTTATTTGGTTGCGGTCTGTTCGCGGGAACAGCTGGGTTTGGCACTTCTCCGGCTACTGCGTGCGCTTCGACCTTCCGCAGCACCGTGAACAATCTAAATACGGAATGGCTGATCAACGCGCGCGCCGATTACAACGTTAGCGCCAATGATCGCATCTACTTCCGTTTCACAACCGATCACGGTGTGCAGGCGACCGGCACCGATGCCATCAATCCTGCCTTTAGCGCGAATAGCGTGCAGCCTTCGTATGGCGGTCAGTTCGGTTATACGCGGGTCATCAGCTCGACCATGGTCAACCAGCTTAACCTCTCAGCGTCATACTACACGGCCATCTTTGGCCCACCCAACCTGGCTGCTGCCCTGCAGACATTCCCGACTACCCTGCTATTCAACGATGGTGCTCCCTTTACCAATTTAGGCGGGGGCGGCAACCAAGGCGCTGGCGATAGCGGATATCCTCAAGGCCGCAAGGTCCGGCAGTGGCAGCTAGTCGATGATTACTCCTGGAATCGCGGTCGACACACCATCAAGTTCGGCGTCAATGCTCGCCGTAACTTCATCAGCACCTATGCCTATGGAGCTGGCACAAGCGGCCTCGTCACTTTCAACTCAATGACGGACTTCGCCAATGGCGCGCTGTCCTCAGACACTGGTTCTACTTATGCCCAGACGTTTGCGAATGCCGGCGCAGAAAACCTGTCGCTCTACAGCCTCGGCTTCTATGCGCAAGATGAATGGAAAGTGCGCCCGAATCTTACCTTGACACTGGCCGCGCGGCTTGATCGAAACAGCAACATCAACTGCAAGGCGGGTTGCTTTAACGAACTCGTGACCCAGCCCTTTGCGCAACTAAGTCAATCAGCAAGTGTTCCCTACAATGCGGCTATCAAAACCGGACTGAAGCAAGCTTTCCCATCGGTCGAGCCGATTGTAGCGGAGCCGCGCATCGGGATCGCCTATAACGCGACGTCAAAGACAGTCATTCGCGGCGGATTCGGAATCTTTTCTGATCTCTACCAGGGCTTGATCGCGGATCGCTTCATCACCAATGCTCCCGCTATCGCTCAATTCACAACACAAAGCGGACTGGTGGCACTCAACAATCCAAACAGCGTTTTTGCGTCCGTAGCTAACTCTAATGCAGCCTTTCAAAACGGTTTCCAACAAGGCGCCACAGTCGCTCAGTTGAAAGCGCAGGTCGCTGGCTTTAACGCGCCCAACTTAAACACGATCGCCAATAAGCTGTATAACCCGAAGTACTACGAATGGAACTTCGAATTACAACAGGGGCTTGGCAAAGACCTTGTTTTGTCAGAGAATTATGTGGGCAACAAGGGTTATCAGGAAGTTAGCCAGAGCTACTTCGGGAACGCCTACTCGGCAACCGGCTTTCAAGGATTGCCTACAGCAGCTCCAGATTCCCGTTTCAGCGAAATTCGTGAGCTGAACAATCAGGGCTGGTCCAACTACAACGGTCTGGTAAGTAATCTCCGCTGGCGGGTGACTTCCAATTTCACAGGTAGCGTTTCTTATACCTGGAGTCACGCTCTCGACACCTGTTCGAATGCTTGCTTGGAGCCGTTTAACGCTTTGACTGCCGTCAGCCTTCGCTCACAGGTCAGCCCGCTTGGCCTGCGCACGCTGAACTACGGCAGTGCGGATTACGATGTTCGCCATTCGCTAAACGCAAACTATGTCTATACCCTGCCCTCGGGTCACTTCAACAACTGGGCTCTGAAGGAAATCGCTGGTGGTTGGACAATTGCCGGTACGTTCTTCTATCACTCTGGCTATCCCTTTAGTGTCGTGGATAGCGCGGTACGGGGAGCAAACGGAATCAAGAACGCCTCCGGTATCGCAACTCAGCCATTTCTGGCCGATTACCTCGGTGGATTGTCAAGCACAAGCTGCACTTCGCCTAACGTATCGTGCTTCCCGGCAACCGCTTTCGCGGCCGCCGGTGATCAAAATAACTTCGGGAATTTGGCCCGCAACTCGTTCCGCGGGCCCGGCTACTTCGACACCGATCTGAACGTTAACAAACGCTTCACGATTTTTAAAGAAGGTAAAACGCTTTTAATTGGAGCTTACTTCTTTAATCTTCTCAACCACCCGAACTTCGATTTGCCTACCAATAATGTGGCGTTAGGCAACTTCGGCACGATCCAGAGCACCGTTTCCGCGCCGACCAGCGCCTACGGTTCCTTCCAGGGCTCGGCTGTTTCGGGCCGCGTCATCCAGCTCCAGGCGAAGTTTACGTTCTAATTCACCTCCTCCAGCTACCCGCATCAAACCGGGGCCCGCTACTATCTAAGTAGCGGGCCCTTTCGCATTTGGCCACGGTCCTAGCCCAACCGAAGGTTCAAAATGATTGCTTCCCCCACACTCGCAGAGGAAATCCTGGATCTCAGGACCAGGCGCCGAGCTACCATCCTTGCCCATCACTACCAGGACGCAGAAATCCAGGATGTGGCCGATCATATAGGCGACAGCCTCGAGCTCGCCCGGGTCGCGCAAAAATTTGAAGGGGACGTTATTGTCTTCTGCGGCGTTCGGTTCATGGCCGAGACCGCCAAGGTTCTAAATCCCGACCGTATTGTTACTTTGCCGGACCTGCACGCGGGCTGCAGTCTGGTTGATAGCTGCCCGGCCGAAGGTGTGCGCGCGTTCCGGCGCAAGCACCCCGATCACGTAGTCGTGAGCTATATCAATACTTCCGTCGAGGTTAAAGCCGAAAGCGACATCCTTTGCACCTCGCGTAATGCGGTTGCGATCGTCAATTCGATCCCGAAGGATCGCCCGATCCTCTTCTTGCCCGATATCAACCTCGGCAACTACGTGAAGAAACAGACTGGCCGCCAGAACATGCAGATCTGGCAGGGTGCTTGCATCGTTCACGCTACTTTCCCCGCTCGCCGTCTTGCCACCGCGCGGGCGGAGCATCCTGCTGCACTGGTGGCAGCGCATCCCGAGTGTCCCGGCGACGTGCTGCGGATGGCCGATTTTATCGGATCGACTTCCGCCATCATCGACTGGTGCACGGCCCAAAGCGCGGATGAGTACATCGTCATGACCGAGAGCGGCGTCCGCTACTCGCTTGAAAAACTCAGCCCGGGTAAGAAGTTTTATTTCGTGGCGAATGAGAATTGCAACTGCAGCGAGTGTCCGTACATGAAAATGAACACGCTCGAGAAGCTGCGGGATTGTCTTGACACTCTTGAGCCGCGTATTGAACTGCCGGCCGAGTTGATCGAACGAGCACGCCTGCCGATCGAGCGAATGCTGGCGGTGACATGACGGAACTGCTCAGTCAGGTTGCTCCTGTAACCGATACTTACGGCCGCGTCCATTCCGATCTGCGCATCAGTGTGACTGACCGCTGTAACATTCGCTGCTTCTATTGCATGCCGGAAACGGGCGCTCAGTTTCAGCCGCTTTCAGCGCTGCTCACGTTCCCGCAGATCACGCATTTCGTCGAAACCGCCGTTCCGTTGGGCTTCCGCAAGCTGCGGTTGACAGGTGGCGAACCGCTGCTTCGTCCTCATTTGGCCGACCTGATCGCGAAGTTAAGCTCCATCACCGGTGTAGAAGACTTAGCGCTGACCACGAATGCCGTGCTGCTGAGTCAGTGGGCGCGTCCGCTCTTTGATGCAGGTCTACGCCGTCTGAACATTCATCTCGATACCCTGGATCGCGAACGTTTTCGCACCATTACGCGACGTGACGATCTCGGGCGGGTTCTAGCCGGTATCGATGCCGCCTTTGATGCCGGATATCGCTCCATTAAGCTAAACGCGGTCGCGATCAAGGGTACGTCTGAGCCCGATCTCATTCCGCTCGTTCGTTTCGCCCGTGAGCGCCGCATGGAAGTGCGTTTCATCGAGTTCATGCCGCTCGATGCGCAACGCATCTGGTCAATTAACAACGTTCTGACTGCCGACGAAATGCTGGAAAGGCTCACGGCCGAGTTTGGTCCGCTTGCACCCGTAGAGGAAGCCGACCCGCGAGCGCCTGCCACCGAGTATCGCTTCGCGAACGGTGATCGGGTTGGCTTCATCGCATCCGTGAGCCGCCCATTCTGCATGAACTGCAACCGCCTGCGCTTGACGGCGGACGGCAAACTCCGCTACTGCCTTTTCGCCCGCGAGGAAACTGATATCCGGCCGTTTCTCGAGAGAGATCCCTCTGAGTTGGAAGGCGTGATTCGCTCGACGATCCGCAGCAAGTGGGCGGGGCACGAGATTAATCGGGCTTCGTTCGTTCCGCCCGAGCGCGCCATGTATTCGATCGGCGGTTGAAGCGCTGTCTTCTATCCTTTATGGAGGAAGATGTTACCGAAATCTCTGTTCCCTCACTCCGCCCTGCTCCTGGTAGCCTTCTTACCGGCGCAGGCTCTTGCGCGTGTCGAGATCGCGCCTTGTAAGAACAACTACTCGCCCGAGCAGCAGATCCAGTTAGGACAAAAAGCCGTGCAGCAAGTCTATGCGCAAACGCCTGTCTTACCGGATTCGAGTCCGGCCGCCAGATACATACAGCAGCTTGGCCAGAAGCTCACCGCGCAAGCGCCGGGTTACAAATGGCCTTACAATTTCCACGTAGCGAACGAGGCGGAGATCAACGCATTTGCACTGCCCGGCGGAAGCGTCTTCGTGAACCTCGGAACCATTCAGGCCGCCGCCAACGAGGCGCAGCTCGCGGGCGTGATGGCACATGAGATCTCGCACGTGGTTTTGCAGCACTCGGTTTGTAATGCGGTCAGGCAGCAGAGAGTAGGTTTGATTGCAGGGCTGGGACAGGTTGCCGCGGGCGTTGTGCTCGGCGGCGCTGCCGGGCAACTGGCGTCGCAGGGTATCGGGATGACTGCCGGCCTCGGCTTCCTAAAGATGTCACGCGGCGCGGAGAAGGAAGCCGATCTGCTCGGAGTAGGAATAGCTTACGATGCCGGTTACGACCCACACGGGATGCCGCAATTCTTTGAGACGATCGAAGCCAAGTACGGGAAGGGCGGGGCGCAGTTCATGAGTGATCATCCGAACCCCGGCGACCGTACCGAGTATGTCGATAAGGAGATCGCGACGCTTGTACCTCGTCCCAATTACATAACGAACACGCCCGAGTTCGCTGCCATCCACAACGAGGTCAGCGGCATGCACGCCTACACGGCTCGCGAGGTCGCTTCGAAAGTTTGGAAGACGCAAGCCCCGAATCAAACTGTGGGCGGCGGCGTGAATCAGCTTGCGGGTGAAACGGCGACGAATGTGGCGGATGTGGATACTTCGGCCGCCTGGAAAACCTTTCGCGGCGACGGCTATTCGATCGATCTGCCGGGCAACTGGCAGGCCTACGGAAGCAGGCAGTCTGCCATGTTAGCGCCCCCGGGAGGCGTCGTGCGTTCAGCGGAGGGTGGTGCCGGAGGAGTCGTGTATGGTGTTCTCTCCGACAGATACCAGCCGCAAGGGCGCATGTCGGTAGGTGCGGCGCTAGACGCACTTGTGAGCGGAATTGCGCGTGAGAATCCGGGGCTGACCCCAGGCGCGCATAGCGATGTGAACGCCAATGGCCTGAACGGGCACAGCGTGGAATGTGAAAATCCGTCGGGCAACAACGGCCGCGGTGAGCGCGACTGGATCGTTGCATTCCAGCAGAACGATGGCGCTCTTCGTTACTTTGTATTCGTCGCCCCCACTCCCGATTTCGAAAGACTGCGGCCAACCTATACCAAGATGCTGCAGAGCGTTAACTTACGTTGATTCGCTAAGAGACTAGAACGATTTTCCCGATGTGCTCGCTGCTTTCCATACGCTCGTGTGCGCGCCACGCTTCCGCTAGGGGAAATGTAGAGTCGATGATAGGCCGGATCGGGTTTTTCGCCGGAAGTAGCGGCCAAACTTCTTTCTTAAGACCTGCCGCCACTTCGCCCTTTTCTTTCGGTGTGCGCACGCGCATCGTCGAGCCTATTACACGCGCGCGTTTCATCATGAGCTTTCCGATATCCAGTTCTGCCGTGCGCCCGCCCTGTGTCGCAAGGATCGCGAGGCGGCCATCCAATGCCAACGCCTCGATGTTGCGTGCCAGGTAGGAGCCGCCTACTACATCGAGCACCACATCAACGCCGCGGCCTCCTGTGAGCTCTTTTACTCGCGCCACGAAGTCTGTCTCGCGATAGTTGATCGCGTGCTCGGCACCGAACCTTAAACATGCTTTGCACTTTTCGCTGCTGCCCGCCGTCACAATCGCGCGTGCACCCCACGCTTGCGCTAACGTGATCGCAGTCGTTCCAATACCACTGGTTCCGCCGTGAACGAGTACGGTCTCACCAGCCTTCAGACACGCGCGCGTGATGAGATTGTCGTAAACCGTGAACAGGTTTTCCGGGAGAGTGGCCGCTTCCGTGTCGGTCCAATTCTCGGGTGTGGGTAAAATTTGCAAAGCAGGCGCTACGCAATACTCGGCATAGCCGCCGCCGGTCAGAATAGCGCAAACGCGGTCGCCGCGCTGCCAAGCTCCTGCCTGCGGGCCAGCTGTCTCTACAATCCCGGCGACGTCTAATCCCGGAATATCAGAAGCGTCGGGCGGCGGCTGATAATGGCCCGCTCTTTGCAGCAGATCCGCTCGTGCCACGCCGGCGGCCTTGACCCTGATCAGCACGCTGCGTGCGTCCGGTTCGGGTCGCGGGCGCTCCACCGGCTTGAGCACGCGCGGCCCTCCGAACGAAGTGATCTCTATGGCTCTCATGTATTGTCTTAGACGATCGTAACGGTTCGACCGGTTGGCGGATCAGACCTGTATCGAACGAGTCACGAAAGCGAGAGTACATGAAAGCCGCATTTCTTATTGGCCGTATCTTATTCGGTGGATTTTTCCTCCAGAGCGGAATCAATCACTTGAAAGAGCATGACAAGCTGGCTCCGTATGCGGGGTCGAAAGGCATTCCAAGTCCTAATGAAGCGGTGATCGCATCCGGTATCCTCCTGACACTCGGCGGTGCGAGTATCATCGCCGGTTTCAAACCGAAGCTGGGATCACTCTCGTTAATCGGCTTCCTCGCGATTGCCTCCGGCTCCATGCACGATTTCTGGAATTCAACAGATCCGGGAGACAAGCAGAATAACTTGATCCACTTCACTAAGAACATGGCTCTTCTGGGGGCCGCCCTCGCATTGGCCGGTGTCGATGAGCCTTGGCCTGTAAGTGTCGGCTGAGGCTGCTTCCTGTCGGATTGGTTTCGCGCATCAAAACCGCATACAATAGGCGAGTTGTAGGAGGCGACTGTGATCCGAACTATCACCATAGAACGCGAATACGGCAGCGGTGCCGGCGCGATCGCACAGAAACTAGCGGCGAAGCTCGACTGGAAACTCTGGGACCAGAAAATAACTCAGGAGATTGCAAGTCGTCTGAAGTGTGATGTGAAATCGGTAGAACGGCGGGAAGAGAGACCAGATTCCACGTTCTACCGGCTGATGAAAATTTTCATGCGGGGCAGCTATGAGGACCGTTTTTCCGGGAACGGGGCTGAGCTTCTTGACGCCGACAGCCTGGCAAACTTATTCGAAGAAGTGGTAAATGACGTAGCCGATCGCGGACCCTGCATTATAGTCGGCCGAGCTGCTCCCTGGTTCCTTCGGGAGCGGCCCGATCACATGGCGTTGTTTATCTTCGCGTCTCGCGAGGAAAAGTTGCGACGTCTACTCGAAGCAGGTAAAACGGCCGATGAAGCGGAAGATCTGCTCGAGCATGTGGATGCCGATCGCGCTGCTTTTGTGCAGCGGTACTATGGCAAGAACTGGCCGCAGCGCGACCTTTATCATCTGATGATTAACTCGGTCATCGGAGATGATGCGGTTATCGATCTCGCTACCCGCGAGATGGACATATTGAATACGAAGACCTAGCGCGACGGCCTTTCTAGTGACCTACTTTTTCGACTGGTCCTTTTCCCGCAGATCTTCTTCAACCGTTTCCAGATCGCCTTCCGCCTGGGAGGGTACGGGCCGCTCGGTCTCTGCCTTATCCTTGTCGGGCTGGTCTTTGTTTGCTTGATCGCTCTGTTGGCTCATGACCAGTAGAAGTCACCGCGCCTCATCCGGTTTCACGCGACGGAGAACTTAAAAATTGTCGTCCCTTGGTAGTGCTGGCCCCTGCTCAACAGGGTTGATGGAAAATGTGGCTGATTGGGCGAGTCGGGAAAGTGCTGCGTCTCGAAGCAAACGCCGCTTCGGAAAGGATACGCCAATCCTGCCTTGCCCGTTACCGAGCCATCTAAATGGTTGCCTGTGTAGAACTGCAGCCCCGGCTGTGTGGTTGAAACTTCGAGCACGCGTCCTGAATGTGGTTCGTGGATACGCGCTGCCAGTGACACTTCTCCTTCGCGTCGGGCAAGTACATAATTGTGATCGTAGCCCCAGGCGTACTTGAGCTGCTCGTCCTGGTCGTCGATCCGCGATCCAATCACAGTCGAGCGCCGGAAATCGAATGGTGTTCCGTCAACCGGCCGCAGCTCTCCGGTTGGAATCAGCTTTTCATTAACGGGCGTGAAGCGGTCAGCATTGATCATTACTTCGCAATCAAGAATTTTACCCGTCGCTTTTCCCGAGAGATCGAAATACGAATGGTTGGTGAGATTGAGCACCGTGTCTTTGTCGGTCGTGGCCGAATAATCAAGGCGCAGTTCATTGTGGTGGGTGAGCGTATAGCGTACTGTGACGCGCAGGTTGCCCGGGTAGCCTTCTTCACCATCATTGCTGAAATAATGTAGTTCGATCACCGGCTCGTGGGCTGTTATTACTTCATGAGCATCCCAGGCTTTCTTGTCGAACCCATGCAGCCCGCCGTGAAGCGCGTTCTCGCCGTTGTTGATCGCGAGCTTATATTCAGTTCCGTGCAAATGAAATTTGCCGCCTGCGATCCGGTTGGCATACCGCCCCACGAGCGCGCCGAAATATGGGTTCTTTTGCTGGTAGCCGGCGAGGTTGTCGAATCCGAGAACGATATCTTCTAATTTGCCGTGGCGATCGGGGGTCTTGAGAACAACCAGGCGTCCACCATAATTGGTGATGCGTGCTTCCATGCCGCTTCTATTTCGAAGCGTGTACAAGTCGATGGGCTCGCCCGTCTCGAGCTGGCCCCAAGGCTCTTGAATAACAGCAGTCATGTCATGTGTGATTCGCAATAGGAGACAAGAATATCAACTTAGTATTTGCAGTCACGATCTTCATCAGCGCTTTCCTACTGTTTTCACTCGAACCGCTGGTGGCAAGGCGCATCGTGCCCTGGTTCGGCGGCTCGGCCGCGGTCTGGTCGACTTGCCTGGTGTTTTATCAGGTTGCACTGCTCGCCGGATATTTCTACGCGCGCCTGCTCACCCGCTTTCTCAGCGCCAGAGCGCAAGCACTCACGCATTCCGCGGTGTTGCTCGTTTCCTTATTGCTGCTCCCGATAGGGCCGGGTGAAAGCTGGCGACTCACCTCGCCTGCTCATCCGTCGTGGCTCATTGTTCGCATGCTGACGGTCACCATCGGTCTGGCGTTTGCGGCCATGTCAGCCACTAGCCCCTTGCTGCAGACATGGTACGCGCGCGCTGGATCAAGGCAACCGTACCGGCTCTTTGCCGTGTCGAATATAGCTTCACTGGTGGCCCTGCTTGCTTATCCCGCAATCATCGAGCCACTACTTGGTGTAAGCGGGCAGAGAATTGGCTGGTCTATGGCATACGTGATCTTCGTCGCAATGTGTCTTGTTACGGCCTGGAGCATCCGCCACGCGAAGTCGAGCGCGGAAACCGAGGCCGACGACGCTCCTTCGCCACGGCGGCGCTTGCAATGGTTTGCGCTGTCCGCGTGCGGTTCAATGCTGCTGCTCTCCGTTACCAACCACATCGATGAGAACGTTGCGGCTGTGCCGCTGATGTGGGTACTGCCATTGGCGATCTATCTTCTAAGCTTCGTCGTCACTTTTGGATCGGTGTCGATCTATCAGCGTTCACTCTGGTTGCGATTTCTCGCCTTCGCCCTTGGGGTGCTCGGCTATGCCATTTACAACATCAACGCGCTGATCCCAATGCAGATCAGCGTCCCGATCTTTTTGGCGGGCCTCTTTATGTGCTGTCTTTTTTGCCACGGTGAGCTCTATCGCCTCCGGCCGGCTGTCGGCGCGCTCAGCGAGTTTTATCTCTGGATCGCAGCGGGCGGTGCAGCCGGAGCGGTTGCCATCGGTCTCCTTGCACCCGAGCTATTCAGCGGGATTTACGAGCTGCCTGTGGCACTTGTATTAACTGCAATGCTGGCATTGGTTCTTACCTGGCACGATGGCATTTGGGCAGTAAGGCTCCTGTGGACCGCCGTAGCCGCCTGCATGGTCGCGGTTGCTGTGATGAATGTACGTGCTTACCACAACGATTCGCTTTCACTCAGGCGCAGTTTTTATGGATCGCTGCGCGTTGTACAAACGCCACGCGCAGGTCCCGATCAGCAGCGGATTCTTTATCACGGAACGATCGAACACGGAGCGCAATTCGTGCAGCCGCCCCGGCGTCGTCGGCCGACGACTTACTATGGACCGGATTCGGGCATTGGCATCGTCCTGCGCGATGCGGTACCATCTCCCAAACGAGTCGGCGTGATCGGCCTTGGAGCCGGCACCGTGGCCGCATACGGACAAGCCGGTGACGAATACGATTTCTTCGAGATCAATTCGCAAGTAACCGAGCTGGCCCAAACGCTGTTCTTCTATCTTCGCGAGTCACGGGCCGCTGTCCAAATTGCGGTTGGCGACGGCCGTCTACTTCTTCAGCAAACCGGACCGAAGCGCTTCGACGTACTGGTCGTCGACGCGTTTTCGGGTGATGCCATTCCCGTTCACCTGCTTACCCGCGAAGCGTTCACTTTGTACCGGCACCGCCTTAATTCCCGCGGCGTTCTCGCAATGCATGTTTCCAACGACTTTCTGAATCTTGCGCCCATCGTTCTGCAACTCGCGGAAGATGCCGGATATAGAGCCGTGCTGGTGCACAATCACGAAGATCAGGATGAGGGTACGCTGCCGGCGGATTGGGTGCTCGTAACGACCAGCGAAGCCGTGCTGGACAATCCGGCGATTCGCATTCACTCGAAGCCGATTACTGCGAGAGCGGGAGCAAGAATCTGGACCGACGACTACAACGATCTGCTGCGTACCTTCAAAGCGCCGGAGTTACGCCGCTGAGCGTCACTTCTCAGCGGGACGCGTGCGAATGAGAACAATCAACGCGATAATCAGCACCGGCGCGAGGCAAAGAATGTAGGAGAGAAGCCAGGGCCACATTGTAATCCACAGCCGGATGCGTGGAACGAGCGTCGTCACCACCAGAATGCACCAGGCAATCCACAGGATCGACGCGAGAACAGCGGCGACCAACACTCGCTGCGTGCGGATCACGAGGACGACTCGCGCGATTTCGCAACCGACGCTCTACTGAGGAAAGAGAGTACCCGGCGCGGGCGAGAATCTGTCACCGGCCTCGCCCGTATCGGGCGCTCTTGAAGAATCAGATCGCTTGCCTGCACCAGCCGCTCGGCGTGAAACCAGCGCTGGAATGGCCAATCATGCAGCACGTTGCAGATCGCGACCAAGCTCATCCCCTGGTGATGCGCCATCCAACAGCGCACTACTTCGCCCTTACGCGCCAAAATGCCCCGCCGTGGCGTCGCTGTGTAATCGGTGGATTCGTAGAATCCATATTCGGTCAGCAATTTAAGCCGCCTCATGCGCACCAGATTTTTCAAAGCGTTCACTGGGTCGACCATGAGCGCAAGGCAGCTGGAGTAGGCAGATACAACCAATGAACCGGATCTCGAGACGTTCAATGCGAGACCAGGGACACCAAAGGCGGAGTATTGGTAATTACCCTCCGCATCCGTCTTGCTGTAAGCAGCTTCCGAAATGCCCCACGGAACGCGATGATTGTCGCCGTAGGCTCGTTGCGCACGAACAGCGGAGCGGACCGCGCGATCAAGCAAGGTATTCGGATGCGACCTCATCCAAAGCACCGGCATAAGATATTCGAACATCGTGCCCGTCCAGGAGATTAGCGTGGTCTCGCCTTCGCAAACGGTGTGCTGGCGCCCCAACCGAAACCAACCTTCCTGCACCAGGTCTTCCTTTGCGACCGCGATGAAAGTGGCGGTACGCGCTTCAGAAGCAAGCAGGTCGTAACAAGATTGATTGACGCTTTGCTTCGCCACGTCGAAGCCGATGGAGAGCAGATTGCGATCCTTATTGATAAGCGGCGCGAAGCCCATCGCGTCGGCTAGCCGGTCGCACTCGGTAGCCACCCTTTCGAGCCGATTTGCTATCGATTGAATGCGCTCTCGACACGCCGGCAACTCGTTACGTAATTGACTGATCTGGCCGAGTATCGCTCCTGAGGTACCGGCATCCTCAGAAACGGTTCGTAGGTGTTCGTCGAACTCAGTTAGGAACTGCGCGGCGCTCTTCGGTGTGAGCGCTTTGTCCGGGATCGTCACGCCGCTCGCCGGGTTACGGAGCATCTCGTACTCGGGAAGAAACCAAGGTAGATACTGCCGCACTGCTTCCCGTAGTGCCTCGATGCGCGTTCGCAGTTCGATTGACCAGGACACATGCTGCTTGGGATCGAGCGGTTTGATAGCGGTCAGCGTATCGGCGTTGAATTTGACAATCTCCGGCAGCCACATCGGCGTGCCATGGAGCTTGAGGATGGCGGCCAGAGACGGAGGCGCTGCATTGCGCTCAAGCATTCGGACATGGTCGGCGATGCCGGCCAGCGCGTTGTCACTGATGAGCGGCTTGCGCAATAGTTCCAGACACCCCTCTTTGAAGCTCCACAAAGAGGCAATGAGATTTCCACTGTCGACACTCGAAATGAATGCCGGCTCTAGAGGCTTTAGGGTAATGTTGTCGTACCAGTTGTAGAAGTGGCCGAGCTGTCCGCCGAGCTTGGGCAGAGTTTCAAGCGTAAGCTCGCTGAATTTGACGAACTCCGGCAGTGTCAGATAACCGAATTCAAACGCTGCTTGCCGCGAATTGAATAGCAATCCGAGATTTGTTGGCGAGAGGCGTTCGGCAATACGATACGGCTGTTCCTGCACATTGTCGGGAATCAGCCAGTTGTTTTTTTCATTGCTGTACTCAGCAAAGTATCGCCATGTGCCGAGTGCCACTTCGCGTAGGAACAGGCGATCGTTCTCCGAAAGCTCTTGCACCTCGTGCGGCGAACGATTGAGCCAGCTGGAGATCAAGCGGGAACACGCCCAGGCGATCAGAAACGGCAGCGCGTATGGAATGGCTTCGGGTTGCCAGTAAAACCCCACTGCAATAACGACCGCGACGAGAGGCATCCAATCGAGATAGATGTCGACGGGCGTACGTTTACGAATACCTAGCTCTGCTTCGGTTGCGGTTTCCCATTCGAGCAGCCGCGTGTGAGTGATTGAGCTGCGTATAACGGTTCGAACAATCGCATCGATAGCTACCAGTGCTTGATGCGCCAGAAAAGCGATGTTTAGCGCGATGCTGACGTGCGAGGTCAGGAAATCGGAGAACGAATCCCGCAAAGCCATCCAATTCTTGGCGAAGGTTGTGCGCACAACCGCAAAGATCAGACGAAAGTAGATGGGAAGAAAGAGCAACGCGAGAGTGACAAGCGTCCAGAAGCGCGGCCCTCCCGGCAGCCAGAACCAGCCTGCGATCAGCAGCAGAAAAGTGGCGGGCTCGACTGTGCTGCGTCGCAGATTGTCAAGAATTTTCCAGCGCGAGACGAGCGACGTCGGGTTTTCGACCAAGCGGCCCGACTCATCAGGCACGGTATTGGAGATCCAGCGCACGATCTGCCAATCTCCCCGCAACCAGCGATGTTTACGACGATTGTAGGCGCTGTAATGTGAGGGATAATCATCGATCACCTCGATGTCGGAAGCCAGGCCGGCACGCGCATAGGCGCCCTCGATGAGGTCATGACTGAGCAGTGCATTGCGCGGAAAACGGTGTTCGAGCACCTGGCGCAGCGCATCGACATCGTAGATACCTTTGCCCGTGAAGATTGCTTCGCCGTACAGATCCTGATACACGTCAGAGATCGCGCGCGAATAGATATCAAAGCCTGTTTGCCCCGAGTAAATGCTGGCCAGGCGCGAGCGCGACGCCGAATGAACGCTGATGCCAACCCGCGGTTGCAGAATGCCGTACCCGCTTGTGACCACGTTGAGTTCCGGATCGATCACAGGCCGGTTCAACGGGTGAGCCATTGCGCCGATCAGGCGTTGCGCTGAACCACGCGGCAACTGTGTGTCGGAATCGAGCGTCAGCACATAACGAATAAACGGAAGCTTCGCCAGATCCCCGGTCTTCACGGGAAACGGATCGTAAACGTGGCGCAGCAGCTGATTGAGATCGAGCAGTTTGCCGCGTTTGCGCTCCCAGCCCATCCAGGCGCCTTCGCGCGGATTGTAAACGCGATGCCGGTGAAACAGGTAAAAGCCGCCGAACGGCTCGGCAGCGTACCTGGTGTTGAGCTCGTCGATCAGTTCGATTGCGAGATCGACTCGCCGGTCCTGCTCGCCGGGCGGTTCAGCGCTGTCCGGCAAGTCGGTCAAAAGCGCGTAGAAGATGTTCGGATCGCGATTGACCAGGTAGCGAACCTCGAGATCTTCCACCAGTTGCCTGATCTGCTTATCGTTGATGAGCAGCGTGGGGATTGCCACCATAGTGGCGGCACCAGGGTCGACGGCGTGAGAGAAATCGAGTTTTGCCAGAGCGTGCGGCGTGAGCACCGCAGTCACGAGATAATTTACTAGCTCGACGGCGGCTTGTGTTGCCGGTATAAGCAGCAGGAGCGCGCCCGCGATCAGACCGAGTCCGCCTTGCGTCCGAACAATGCTCATGATCAGAGCAACTACTGTGAACAGAGCGACGACTTCGATCCCGAGAATATAAATTTCGTCCGGGAACCTTCGAAAGAAACGCTGCAGCGAGGAGCCGAACGTCGGCCGATAACCGATCCGCCCCAGAAGATCGTGAGACCCGGCTGAATCGAGCAAATAATAACCAACGTGACGCAAGCGTTCGCGAACGGCGTCGGTGGTACCAGGCTCAAAGGTCGCTTCGCGGGAAAGCTTTACAGCCATGCGCGCGAGCCCGAGCTCGTCCACATCGGAGTGCGCCGCTACCTTTGCGACGCGGAGCCGGTATTGCTCCCGGCTCTCGAAATCCATGCGGCCATATACGCCGGCGGGATCTTCGAGCAAAGTTCGGTGGATCACGGAAAGCGGCTCGAGTATGCTGCGCCAATCGCGCTGTCCAATGAAGCGCAGACTGGTAATGATGTTGCCAATGCCGAAGCTCTGAGCAGCTCTGCCCTCTGCTCGAAAGGCGGCCAGTGCTTTCGGTCCCTTGTCGGCCAATTGCTCGAGCAGCGCGACTCTCAGCCCGTCCAACATGCCGCCCAGTTCCACCAGGCGAAGTGGCTCGACTCCTTCGACGGCCGTCACAAACTCGGAGAACACCTTTTCGTCGAGGCGGTTGTGGGTGGTTGCCACCAGCGCACGGGCGAGTACGATTACCCGCGGAATCGAATTATCCTCTGCTGTGCGAACCACGGGAAAACGCGAGATCGGACGCAGCGCACCACGCACCGCTTCAAGGTCTGTTCGAATCAGGCGAAAGTTGTCGTACAACCACCGCAGGTCTTCGGAAGGCTCGTCGGAGCGCATCCGGTATAGTTCTGACTCGAGAGAAGAGAGCCGCCGATTGAGCTCATGGTGAAGCTGCCGCGGCCTCCTTGAACTTCGTTGACCTGTCCAGGAACACGATCGCGCGCTGCGTATGGCCTGCTCACGTAAAAGGCTTCGTTCGGCCGCGCTTAGCTCAAGGCTGCCATCGGAGGCAGGTCCCCCGGCGCTCTGTGCAGCGACCTGTCCGACGCTTTGTTCGAAGGATTCGGGCATCGATTTACCGGTAGCTTGCTGCCTGCAGCTCGAACATCTCCGCGTACCGTCCCCCGCGGGACATCAGGCGATCGTGACTGCCTTCTTCAGCAATCGATCCGTTTTCGAGCACAATGATTCGTTCCGCCATCCGCACCGTTGAGAAGCGATGGGAGATAAACAGCGCCATTTTACTTTCGGTCAATTCGTTGAAACGTTCGAAGACCTCGAATTCCGCGCGAGCATCCAACGCCGCTGTAGGCTCATCGAGAATAAGGACTTGCGCTTCCCGCAAATACGCGCGCGCCAAAGCGAGTTTCTGCCACTCACCCCCCGATAAATCGACACCGCCCTCGAAGCGCCGGCCAAGCATCTGTTCGTACCGATATTTGAGCCGATCGATCACGCCATCGGCAAGGCTTTTCTCCGCCGCCGAGTGGATCCGAATGTCGTCGTTCAGTAGGGCGATGCGGCCGACCGCGATGTTCTCCCTTGCGGTCATCTCGTAACGCATGAAGTCCTGGAAAATAACCCCGATCTCTTCGCACAAGTCTTCGATCCGGTAATCTCGCAAATCGACGCCATCAAGTAAGACGCGGCCGGCGCTCGGGTCGTAGAGACGCGTCATCAGTTTTACGATGGTTGTTTTGCCTTGGCCATTCTGACCGATCAGCGCGATACGTTCGCCAGGCTCGAGCCGGAAATTCAAGTTATCCAGAATGAGCCGGTCGGTGCCGGGGTACTGGAACGTGACGTTCTGGAATTCGAAGCCGTCGCGGATCGGCCGGGGCGCGGGCAAAGCGTTCGGATTCGTTGTGACCGTCGGCTTCATCTCGAAGAAGGCCAACAGGTCCGTCAAGAAAAGCGCTTGGTCGGCGATGCCCGAAAGGAGCGAAAAAATCTGCGAGATGTTGTTCGACGTGTTCATCACGGCCGTCGTGAGAAGCACGAAATCGCCGTACGTCGTTCGACCCATAGCCGTCTGATAAATTACCCAGACGTACGTGCTGTAGTAGCCGGCCGTACTCAGAATGGAAAGCGGGGCCGCCGCGATCAAGCGCTTGCGGGAGAGCGCCAGGTTTTGATCGAGAATGTCGTTCGACAAATTGGTAAAACGGTCGGTCAGAAATCCGCTCAGCCCGAAAAGCTTTAACTCCTTCGCGGCCTCTTTACTGCCGCCGAGCTGGCGCAGATAGTCGAGTTCCCGCTTGACGGGGGTCTGGCGGAAATTCAACGCATAATTCAAAAAGGCAAAATGGCTCTCACCCAAGAAGGCGGGGATCAGACAGACGACTAGTACCAAGAGAAGCAGCGGCGAAAACCACAAGATTACGCCGGAAAACGCGAGCGTTGTGGCAACCTGCTGGAACAATCGCCCGAGGGACTGGATCATTCCCAGACGATCGGTAGCCTGAACCCGCGCGCGTTCGAGCCGGTCGTAAAAGACCGGGTTCTCATACGCTTGCAAATCAAGACTGGAGGCGTGCTCCATCACCTGCACGCTCACGTACCGCGTGTACCGGTCGGCCAGCACGCGATCGTAGTAATCGACTATGCGTCCGAATACGTTCCCGGCGACGACCAATCCAAACTCCAGCCCGACCAGCCACCAGAGCCGCGTCGATTGCGACGCATAGGGCGCTCGGTGCTGCGCGATCAGGGTGACCGTGTCGAGAATGTACTTCCCAACTGTGGCAGCGCCGACCGGCACGAAAGAAGTAAGCAGGCGAAAAACAAGGCCTAAGCCGACGACCCAAGGTCCGGAGTTCCAGACAATGCGCAAAACGGGCGGAATGTTCTTGAGGGCCTGCAGACGATCGCGCCAGGCCTGCGCCGATGTTTGGTTAGCTTCTTCTATCACGCGGATGGAGCACTACGAAGCTTGTTTGTCTGGGAAACACCATGCAGCGAATTCCGGAGCAAACAGAACCTGTGTCTAGTGTAGACCGCGGGTTATCCTGAACGTTTCTCTTGAGCTTGCGGGGAACTACGGGGAGGGAACGGGGGTGAACCGTTCCCGGTCACCCCCATGCTTGTGGTGCTATTTAAAACATGTAGAGCGGAGTTCCGGCCATAGGAGCCGCTTCTTCCACGCCGCCGGCAGGGACAGGCTGCTCAACCAGCTCGCCTACCTGGCGAACATAGAGTCCGTTCTCGCCAAGGTAAACAACCAATTCGGCAGGACGCGGCAACGTGCCTTGAATCAATGCTTCCGAGAGCGGATCCTCGATGTACTTCTGCAACGCGCGCCGCAGCGGTCTTGCTCCGTAGCTGCGATCGGTGCAGGTCTTATCGAGAATGTACTTCGCCGCATCGGGCTCGAGACGAATCTTAATCTGCTTGGCAACCAGATTGGTATTCACCTGTTCTACCAGCAGTTCCATAATCTTGATCAGGTCTTCGTCCACCAGCGACGTAAACAGAATCACTTCGTCGAGGCGGTTGAGGAACTCAGGATTGAAGGCGCGTTTCACCTCGCCCATCACCTGATCTTCGATCTTTTGCGGGATGCCGGTGGTTGCTTCGGCCGAGAACCCGATCTGTCCCCGTTTGTCCAGGAATCGCGCCCCCAGGTTCGAGGTCATGATGATAATCGTGTTCTTAAAGTCGACCGTGTTGCCGAGTCCATCCGTCAACTGGCCGTCTTCAAATACCTGCAACAAAATGTTGTAGATATCGGGGTGAGCCTTCTCGATTTCGTCGAGGAGGATGATCGAGTAAGGCGCTCGCTTCACGCGTTCTGTTAGCTGGCCGCCCTCCTCATAGCCGACATAGCCAGGAGGCGAACCGATCAACTTCGAGATCGAGTGCTTCTCCATAAACTCCGACATATCGAAGCGGATCAGCGCCTTTTCACTGCCGAACAAGAAATCAGCGAGCGCTCTCGCGACCTCCGTCTTACCGACGCCGGTTGGTCCCAGGAAGAGGAACGAACCCGCGGGGCGCTTGGGCGACTTAAGACCAGCGCGCGACCGGCGAATGGCTCTCGATAGTGCCGAGATCGCTTTCTCCTGGCTGATGACGCGCTTGTGCAGTTCTTCCTCAATCCGGAGGAGCTTATTGATCTCCTCCTCTTTAATTGAGGTCATGGGCACGCCGGTCCAGCGAGCGACGACGTCTTCGATATCATCCTTCGTCACAACACCGGTCGAAGTATCGTCCAGGTTGTACTTCTCGCGCAACACACGGAGGTTCTCGCGTTCTTTGCGTTCTTCGTCCGAATAAAAGCGCGCCTTCTCGAATTCGTGATTCGCGATCGCATTTTCCATGCGATGGACGATGAACTTGATGCGCTTCTGGATATCCGCGACCTCGCTTGGCAGCGTTGTCTGGCGCAGCTTTACCCGTGCACCGGCTTCATCGATCAAATCAATGGCCTTATCCGGTAGAAAGCGATCCGGAATAAAGCGCGTCGAAGTGTAAACTGCCGATTCGATGGCCTCATCCGTATACGCGACTGCATGGAACTTCTCGTAACGCTCCTTAATGCCGAACAGAATACGGATAGCATCCGTCTCGGTCGGAGGCGGCACTTTGACGGCCTGGAACCGGCGTTCAAGAGAGCGGTCCTTCTCAATGGACTTGCGATATTCAGCGGGCGTAGTGGCGCCGATGCATTGGATTTCGCCGCGCGACAAAGCCGGCTTCAGGATGTTGGCGGCGTCGAGCGAACCTTCGGCCGATCCTGCCCCCACCAGCGTGTGTAATTCGTCGATGAAGATGATGGCGTTCTGATTGTCCATCAACTCCTTCATGATCGTCTTCAGCCGTTCTTCGAACTGGCCGCGGTATTTAGTTCCCGCCACGATGAGCGAAAGATCAAGCGCCAGGATCCGTTTATCCGACAGGAAAGAGGGCACGTCGCCATCAGCGATGCGCTGCGCGAGGCCTTCGACAATGGCTGTCTTGCCGACGCCGGGCTCGCCAATCAGAACCGGATTGTTCTTCGTGCGGCGGCAAAGAATCTGTACTACCCGATCAAGTTCAGAATCGCGCCCGATGAGCGGATCGAGCATGCCGTCGACAGCTGCCTGCGTCAGATCGCGGCTAAACTCCGCGAGTAATGAGCTTTCCTTGGGCCGGCTGGCGGAGGTCTTCTCCGAAGCCGAACGCGCGATTTCTTCGCGCACAGCCGAGAGCCGCAGTCCACGCTCGTGCAGAATCTCCGCCGCGAAGCTCTTCTCTTCGCGCAGCAAACCGAGCAGCAAATGTTCTGTGCCGATGTGCTTGTGACTTAGTCGCTCCGCCTCTTCTGCCCCGTATGCCAGTACCCGCTTGCATTCGTGACTGAGGGGCAGATCGACAGACGTCGAGACTTTCTCTCTAGCCGTCGTATGCGCCTCAATCTGCTTGCGGATTGATTCTATGGCCGCGTGCGAGCGTAAGAAACGGTTCGCCAGCGCCTTATCTTCCCGCAGGAGACCTAGTAACAGATGTTCGGTCTCGATGTAGGGGCTTCCGAACTGGCTTGCTTCGTACCTCGCGAAGAAGATTACTCGGCGCGCCTTTTCGGTATATCTTTCAAACATAAGTACCACCGCCAAGACGGGTTGCGTCTTGCCCAACTCCGATTGCCTGCAATTCCATCGCCGATGGAGGATGCAGGGAACCCTTTTTCAACTCCAAAACTCTGTCGCAACGTGCTGCGAACGCCAGATTATGCGTAACGAAGACAGCGGTGATCCCACGCCGCTGCTGTAATTCAGTCAACAAATCCAGAACAGCTTCACCCGTTCTGTAGTCCAGACTGCCGGTTGGCTCGTCGGCCAGAAGAATTCGTGGGTCCGCCGCCAAAGCTCGAGCAAGAGCCACGCGTTGCTGCTCGCCGCCGGACAGCTCCCCGGCCTGATGGGCGCGCCGACTGCTCAAACCCACTTCGTTCAACCGCAAAGCTGCTTCAAGGTTTGCGCGATCCGGTGAAACTCCTCGGATCAAAAGCGGCATCGCGACATTCTCCAGCGCCGTAAACTCCGGCAACAAGGACGGATTTTGCCAAACGAACCCAATCTCCCGATTGCGGAACACCGACAGCTGCCGGTCATCCAATCCGGCTATGTCCCGCCCGTTGCAAAAGATCCTTCCACTTGTAGGACGGTCCAAACCGCCTAAGAGGTGCAAAAGCGTCGATTTACCTGCTCCGGAGTCGCCGATGACGGCCAACCGCTCGCCCCGGCGTACTTCGACTGAAAGATTTCGAAAGACAGTAACCTGCCCATCTCCCGACTGGAATGTTTTGGTTAGAGACTCAGCCCAGATCGCATCGTCCGCGCTCAATATGCCGCCTTTACTCTTAGCTTAGAACAGCTTGGACGATAATGAGCCCGCACACTCACTTATCGGCAATTTTAGGGCACCCTCGCCTCAGATTGTGCGCAACGGGCGAGCAAAAGCTACTTGATGACGATATTTACCAAACGGCCTGGCACTACGATCAGCTTGATCACCTGCCTGCCTTCGAGGAATGGCTTCACCTTTTCACTGTTTAAAGCCAGCTTCTCGAGTTCCGGCTGAGCGATGCCGGGTGGCACTCGAAGATGCCCTCGCAATTTGCCGTTCACCTGAATCGGGATCTCGATCAGATCGTCCCTGGCGAGCTCCGGGTCGTAAGCGGGCCAAGGCTGGCGGAAAACGGGCCCGGGTTGACCTAGCGCCGCCCATAAATCCTGTGCTGTGTAGGGAGCGAAAGGCGCGAGCAACAACGTCAAGTTCCGAGCAATCAAAACTCGACAGCTTGCGGAAACCTCAGGTTCGAGCTCGAGTAACGTGTTTGTCAACTCCATCAAGGACGCAATAGAGGTGTTGAAATGCCAGCGGCTATCGAAGTCGCCGGTAATCTTGCCAATGGTCTGGTGTAATGCCCGGAGCGCGTTGCGGTCTGTCTCGCTGGGGCTTGCATCCGCTGGGTGATCCGCGTTGCGCGTCACGAACCGATAGGCCCGCCCGAGGAACTTGCTGATTCCCGAAACGCCTTCTTCCTGCCAATCGAGATCGCGTTCAGGCGGCGCCGCAAAGAGGGAGTACATGCGAGCGGCATCGGCCCCGTACCTGTCGGTCATCTCATCCGGCGAGACGACATTGCCCAGGCTCTTCGACATCTTGGCGCCGTCCTTGATGACCATACCCTGCGTGAACAAGCGCTCTACTGGCTCATCGTTCGAGATCACACCGATGTCGCGCATTACCTTTGTCCAGAAACGCGAATAGATGAGGTGCAGGATGGCATGCTCAACGCCACCGATGTATTGGTCTATCGGGAACCATTGCGCCGCTTTCTCCGAATCGAAAGGAGCGCGCGAATTGTGCGGGTCACAATACCGGTAAAAATACCAAGAGGAGTCGACGAACGTATCCATAGTGTCGCTCTCCCGCCTTCCGCTCCCGCCGCATTTGGGGCAGGCAATGTTCATGAAGGAATCGACCGCCTCAAGCGGCGAACGCCCGTGGCCAGTAACCTTTACGTGGTCGGGTAAGCGTACCGGCAGATCGTGCTCGGGAACCGGCACGGCACCGCACCGCTCACAATAAATGATCGGGATGGGCGTGCCCCAATATCGTTGTCGCGAAATCCCCCAGTCTTTCAACCTATAAGTAATCGCCGCTTCGCCGAAGCCGTGTTCCTTCGCGTAAGCTGCCATTTTCTGGCGAGCCTCTGCGCTCGGCAAGCCGGACCATGCACCGGAGTTCTCGACAATCCCGTATTCGAGGAACGGCTCATTGATGGTGACCGCGTCTGGCAGAGCGCCGCCAGTGGGCCGGATTACCGGTGTAATTGGAATGCCGTACCGACGGCAGAATTCGAAATCGCGCTCGTCGTGTGCCGGGACCGCCATGATCGCTCCCGTTCCATAACCCATCAGGACAAAGTTCCCGATCCAGATGGGAACTCGAACACCACTAAAGGGATGGATGGCGTAACCACCGGTATTGAGCCCGAGCTTTTCTTCTTTACCTAGCTCCTGCCGCGCGGTGGCGTCGATCATCTCTTTGACTTTGAGCCGCTCGCCTTCGTCCGTGATGAGCAAATCAACCAACGGATGTTCGGGCGCGAGAATGACGCAAGTGGCGCCATAGATCGTATCGATGCGAGTCGTGAAAACACGGATCTTCGCATCGAAATTCTCCACGCGAAAATCGACTTCTGCGCCGTCCGACCTGCCGACCCAGTTTCGCTGCATCGCGAGTACCCGCTCAGGCCAGCCCGCTTCCAGTTGCTTCATATCGTCGAGCAACTCAGAGGCGTACTCGGTCGTCTTCAGAAACCATTGCTGCATAGCGCGCTGCTCAACGGGCGTAGTCTCGTGCCGCCAGCAGCAGCCATTCACGACCTGCTCGTTCGCTAGCACCGTGCAACATTCCGGGCACCAATTCAGCAACGCTTCCTTGCGGTAGGCGAGGCCGCGTTCGTACATCTTTAGAAAGAACCATTGGTTCCACCGGTAATACTCGGGTTCGCAGGTCGTGATTTCGCGGCTCCAGTCGAAGGCAAACCCGAGCCGTTGAAACTGTGCCTTCATTTGAGCGATGTTGCCGAGCGTCCATTCACGCGGATCCCGATTTTCTTTGAGCGCCGCGTTTTCTGCCGGCAGACCGAACGAATCCCAGCCCATCGGATGCAGCACGTCGTATCCGCGCATCCACATGTGGCGCGCGAGCGCATCGCCGATCGAGTAATTGCGCACGTGTCCCATGTGGAGCTTGCCACTCGGATACGGCAGCATCTCGAGCACGTAGTACTTGGGCTGATCGGGACGGTCCGCTACGTAGAGCGACGGGTCGCTCTGCCAAGCCTGGAACCATTTCGGCTCGATTTCTTTCGGGTCAAACGCCTTTTCGGGGATACCAGCTCCTTCAGTGCCGTTATGTTGCGGAGATCGTCACCCGGTTCGTCGACGGGAGTCTCGAGAATAAAGGCTTTTCCGCGCAGTTCCGGATGATTCAGGATCCGCCGAAAGCCTTCTAATCCAATATACCCAGCGCCGATGTTGGCGTGCCGGTCGCAGTGTGAGCCGAGTCTCATTTTCGTGTCGTTCGTGTGGATCACGGCAATATGTTCCAGCCCGATCACGGTTGCCGCCTGCGCGACGAACTCGTCCAGTCCATTCGCGCAGCTGATATCCATTCCGCTCACATAGCAGTGGCAAGTATCGATGCAGAAGCCGACCGGGATATCGAGATAGGGCATCACCAAGTTACGGAGGGTCGCGAGTTCTTCAAGGTTTCCACCCAACTGCGCACCTGCGCCGGCCGTGTTCTCGAGCAGGACTTTAATTTTCGTCTGCCGTGCAAGGGCCCGATCGACCGCGCGCCAAGCGAGCGCTAGCCCTTCGGCCACATTCAGCATTCCCTGTTCGATCGACAGTCCTTTGTAGTTTCCCGGATGCGCCACCAGATACTCAGCGCCGATCGCGAGAGCCCGCTCCAGTTCACCCGTAAAGCCCTCAATCGATTTTTCGCGAATAACGGAAGGCGGTGCTGCCAGATTGATCAGATAGCTATCGTGGATGATCAGCGGCGTGAGATCGTGTTCGGCACGCAACTCCTTCAAGAGCGCGATCGCCTCCGGGTCAGGACGCTTGGTGCGCCACATGCGCGGGCTGGCGGAGAATATCTGAAAGGTATTTGCGCCCAGTTCAGCAGCTTTGATGGCTGCCCGTTCGAGCGAGCCTGCCGTCGAGGTGTGAATGCCGATACGCAAGCACTCAGGATACGCAACGGAAGCGGTTCGTCCCGGATTGCTATACTGCCGCCTTGCGATGCCGCGCTTTTTTACACTCGTCGAGGCTAAACTTCTGCTTCCCGAAGTCGAGGGCCTGCTGCGAAGTCTCATACAGCTAAAGACAGAATATGAACGTGCCGGCGGAGAGCTCGAGAGCCTGTTACAGCGCATTGCGGTGATGGGCGGAACGATTCCGCCCCGTGACAAAATCGGGCAGCTGCGAGACCGCAAAGAAGCCGTCAAACGGGGCCTCGAATCATCCTTCGGCAAATTGCATGAAACTGGCTGCCAGGTCAAAGATGTCGAGATCGGGCTGCTCGACTTTCCGACTCTCTATCACCGCCGCGAAGTTTACCTGTGCTGGCGGCTCGGAGAGGAATCGATTGCGTTCTGGCACGAAATCGAGGATGGCTTTCGAGGACGCCGTCCGATTGACAGCGAGTTCCTCGCCAATCACAGCAGTCAGTAGTCAAGCCAAACATCCCGCAATTGTTAAACTAGCGCTCGGATGATATTGGCGCGGGAATTTATCGACTACCTCTCTCGGCAGCTTGTTGACCGGCTCAGCCCTGCCTTCTTTGAGACGTCGAATCCGGCAGTAGCGGCTGGAATCATCGGCGAGGTTATTGAACAGGATCTCTCTGTCGAAGACAAGCTTAACGATGAAGTCCGCGATCTGCTGGACGATTACAGCGAGTACATGCGCCGTGAAAACGTCTCGTACCAAGAGATGTTCCGGAAGATCAAGAATCAATTGCTCGCGCAGAAGAAGATCATTCGCGCGGCGGGTCGCGATACCGGCGATGCTATGAAGCTTTCGCGGGACAAGGTGAACGACCTCGCGCACAAGATCGTGACAGCGCTTCGCAAATCGCGCGATTTTCGGGTGCGAAAAGACCAGAACGAACTTCGGTTAGCCCTGGTTAGGGAGATGACGGATGTGCTGCAGCTCGAAGATCGGGTCGACCGGGCCGCACGCGCTAAAATCCGCACACAGAAGCGCGACATCGCCGAGGGCGGGGAAGAGTACGACCTCCTTCACAAGCGCTACTATGCCGAAGAGTTGAAAAAACTCGGCATTCAACTTGGCTAACGACTGGTCGGAATGACTGTCAAGTAGCCGGGCATCGAGCGTAGCGTATTCGCGTCATAAACAGCGAATGGACCTTCGCTATGAATGGGCTTCACGGTGCGCCGCTCTCCTTGCAGGACCGCTGTTATCCCCCATCCTCCATTTAAAACGTAGTAATCGATGGGGAGAGAAAGCATAGTCTGAAGGCGGTCGCCTGTGATCGGCCCGCGCATGGTCGTTTGCCAGCGATCAAACCATTCCGGGGCCAAAGCCACATGGTAGGCGGCCTGGTTGCCGCTTTCCCAATCGACCCACAGAGCGCGGCGGGATAAGGCGCGAAAGACCCCCGGGTAAACGTCGCGTCCGGCATCGGGGAAAAGAAAAACCGAACTTCCCCAGGTGCTGTCTTCGGCCCAGGTGGCCAGTTGGGAAATGGAAGAATTGGTCTGCGGTCGCGAGTAATGCACTAGACCGCTCACCAGCAGCACCACGCAGACTATGGACCACGCGCTTCCTTCCACCCTGCCGCTATGTTTCCAGGCGCGAATACCAGCTAGCGCGCAGGAGAACCACGCTACTAAAACCGTGTATACGAGCAGCTGCAGCGGTTGGATTCGCAGTATGGCCGCGAGTCGATAGTGATCGAGCAGCAGGGCTGAGCCTGGCAGTGAAAGAATGCCGACCAAAGGAAGCAGAGCGAGTGACCACTTCAGCTCGCGGTTCAGGATAGACCAAAGGCGAGTTACCGCCCAAAATGCACAGATACAGAGCGCGAGATAGAGGTAAACGAATTGGGCAGGCCAGAGCGAAACCCACAAATCAGGCGAGCGATATTGCTCGATAGCGGCTAGTCTGGTACTGACACGCGCAAGAGTGGGTTGCGAGTCGGGTGTACCTTGTTGTAACTGAGCCAGGTTTGCCAGTAGTAGCACAAAGACCAGGAAAATTGGTGCAACCGGCTGTAACTGTCTTCGCATCTTGCGATCGCAAAGATAAATGATCAGCATGACGAGCCACAGAGGGGCGGCCATCGTCACGTCGTAGAGAAGAGCGGCGCCCCCAAAGAGCCCGGCTAGAAAAGGTTTACGGATCGCGAAACACCCTAGAGCCAGAAACACCAACTCTAGGGAGAAAACACGCGGAACCGGTTCGCGGTCGATCAGCCAAGTCCCGGGACCTGCCAGAAACGTCCCTGCGTTGATCAGAGCGGCCACCAAAAGGCTGGGCATGATCTTGAGCCCGGTTGCTCGAGCGAGCAAGTAGATGCCGAGAAGCCCGGCAAATCGAAGAGCAAACTGTTGAAGCAAGAGAGCCGTTTTGAGATCTCGATGTCCGGCGTTGTGGAGGAACAACGTAACTTCGTCGTAAATCGTGTAAGTCACATTCGGATTAGTGGCGACTAAGTCACGTGTCAGATATCCGGGTGATACCAGGTGTTCAAGCTCGGGGACGTAGAGCTGAGTTCCCGAAACCAGGTAAGTGTGCCCCGGATAGAGCTCGAATTCGAGAAAGGTAATGAGAGCGAGAGTAAGAAGGACGGCCGCAGCGCGCCACATTACTGGGCGGGTGTTTTATCCAACTGCTGTTTCGCCCACAGTTTGTCGGGATCAAGCTCGAGAGAGTGCGTGAAAGCCTGGCGTGCTTCGGCGTTTCGATTGGCTTTTCGCAGGATCACACCTTTCCAGAGATACGCTTCGGCTGATTTAGGGTCGAGCGCTATGGCTTTATCGATATCCTTCATAGCGAGATCGAGTCCGCCGCCCATCTGGGCCGGTAGATAAAAATTGCCCACCCCGCGGCTTACGTAAGCCAGAGCGAGATTTCCGTTCAAGCTGATTGCTTTGTTGATTTCATCGCGCGCGCAGTTTCCATAACTTAGTGCGCCCAGAATGGGGTTAGCGGGAATGACCTGTCCGCACATAGCGCCGAGTAAACGATGAAACTCGGCATCGGAACCGTTTTGTGCAACCGCTTTCTTGGCTGCCGCTAGACCCGTTACGGCGTAGGATTCGGACTTCTTCTTGTCACGCAACTCCATTGCGACCTGAGCCGCATAGGAATAAGCCAGTGCTGATTTGTATTGCGCCTCGGCGGAGGCGGCATTCGCCTCGGCCCCCTGTTTATAAAGTGCTATGAAGTCGTCGAGCGCCTGTAGATTCTGTTGGTCTCGCGCCTTTTCCAGTGCCGGATCGAGACTGGCCGCCTGTAGTGCGAGATAACAACTAACGGCAGCTACGCTTGTCAGGCGCAGTGCTAAAGGGATGCGTAACATTCTCAATCACGATTCTACGGCAGGCGAAGAAGCTAGCTTTCTCCAGCGGAATCTTATAAACGCATCACGATAGATTCATCACTTTACGGCCGGCGATCAGAAAGTAAAGCGCGAGGAGGACGACCAGGAAACCATTTGCCGCCATAATAATCGGAGCCGAAGCCTGCTTGATCAGCAGCCCGGAGAGCAGGCTGCCAAGCGGCATTCCTCCCCGGAAAGCCACGTTATAAACACTCATGACGCGCCCTCGCATGTTGTCTCCGACATGCATCTGGACGAGCGAGGAATTAAGCGCAAACACGACCATGAGCGCCGTTCCCGTGGCAAAGACTAGCACCGAACTAAGAGGCAGATTTTTCGACAAACCGAACCCCACGATCAGCACTCCGAGCAGCAGCAGAAAGACGATAGAGCGTCTCGCCTGCCCGGCGCGCCGGGTATCACCCGCGACGAGCAACGCACCGGTAATCGAACCTGCCCCGGAGAGACAGAGAAAGAGTGTGAAGACATTCGGGCCACCGTGAAACACGGTCCGCGCCATCACGGGCAGGAAAGTGATCAACGGAAAAGAGAGAAGAGTGGAAAAGAAAGCCAGTACGACTAGGCTCGTCATTCCCTCGCGCTTCAGGAGAAATTCAATGCCCTCGCGCATGCTCTTGATCACGGATTGCTCTGTCCTCACCGGGACGAAAGTTGTACGAATCATTAGCAGCGAAGCGATCACGGCCAGGAAGGAAAAGCCGTTTAAAAGAAAGCACCACATCGCTCCAAGTTTCACGAGGGCAATGCCGCCCAAAGCGGGGCCGACCACACGCGCCAGATTGAATTGGATCGAATTGAGCGCAATCGCGTTCTGCAGA
The DNA here is from genome assembly GCA_963737005.1 of Terriglobia bacterium. GTDB lineage: Bacteria > Acidobacteriota > Terriglobia > Bryobacterales > Bryobacteraceae > Bog-105. The sequence continues at coordinate 724,284 of CAVTRD010000004.1, forward strand.
TCCTCCTTTTCGACGAGCGTGGGAATCAGGGCGGAATACGCTGGGCCGCCGAACGATTGCGCTATTCCAACGGTAAACGAGAGACACCAAATGTGCCAGACGCGCACCACATGAATGCCGACGAGCAGCGCCAACAGGAACGCACAGGTGAGCTGAATGGCCTGGGAGATCAGCAGCAGCGTTCGCCGGCTCTTGCGATCGGCAAATACGCCGCCGAAAAGCGACAGAAGAAAGATCGGGATCTGTCCGAAGAACGCGTCGAGGCCGAGGTATAAAGACGAGTTCGATAACTGATATACCAGCCAGCTCTGCGCCAGAATCTGCATCCACGTTCCGATGCTTGAGGTACACGCCCCCAGCCACATCACCCGGAAATCCGGATACCGGAACGCTCGGAAGATTCTTTTTAGCAAATCATGCTTTCTGCGCTCACTTTGGGGCGTCGCTATCGTCGCGAGGACGGCAGCGGCTTTTCGCGTTGGATCAGGTGCAGAAGATTCCCATCCGCATCTTTGAAGAATTGCAGACGATTGCCTTGGCTCTCGTACGATTCACCCTCTAACCGCGCACCGCGCGATGTGAGTTCGCGGCGTGCTGCATCGAAGTCGGGGACTGTGATCGCGATATGTCTCATGCCGGGCGTGCGGATCGCGCTTTCCGGCCGTTCGCCTTCTGCCGGGATAATCTCGATCAGCGAGCCATCAGCGGCCTCTACGAAATAGTTGCCTGCGTACTCGTAGCTGATCTCAAAATCGAGGGTGGAAGCGTACCATTCTGCCAAACGCTTTGGATTCGGAGAGGCGATAGCGAAGTGTTCGACGCCGGTGAACATCATCCCGGATTTTAGCAGCGATGCTCTGTTTCCGAAGAAATTCGGCGCGAGCCAGGCCTCCAGTTTCGGGCTCGAGAAATCTTCAACGAGCAATGCTGCCCCGGGTAGATCGGCAGGGCTCGTTTGCACTCCGATCACGCGCATGCCGGCCGCGAGGCCCGCTTGGAGCCCGGTGGGAGAATCTTCGAAGACAAGGCAATTTTGCGGGCTCACTCCCAATCGCCGCGCTGCCTCAAGGTAAATGTCGGGGAACGGTTTGGGACGTTCAACCTCCATACCATTGACAGCAACTGGGAAGAAGCGTCGAAGCCCGTAGTGATCCAGCACGAAGTCAATGTTCTGCGGCTCGGCATTCGAAGCGACTGCCTTCGGAACGTTTGGGTGACGCTCCAGAAATTCTATCAAACCCGGAATCGCATACTTCGCAATGCCTTCAGCGAGCAGCATCTCCCGCCATAGTTGCTCTTTGGCAGCGCCGTGACGGAAGACCTCATCCTCCGGCAGACCGCGGGCGATCAAATCTCCTACCAGCTCCGCATTGCGTTTGCCATGCATTCGCCTTTCGAGATCCTCCACCGCAATGCCCAGCTTCGCCAGATATTCTTCCCAGGCACGTGTGTGAAGCGGCATCGAGTGGACGAGCACGCCATCGAGATCAAAAATGAAAGCCAGCTGCGGCGACTTGCTCCCGTTCACGCGGGAAGAATAGCACGTGACGCAATGCGGATCGCTAGACTCACGAACCCACGTTCACAATTTTCCCGATCCAGTTTGGTTCATCGGTCGCGGCACGAAGGAGGCAGTCGGCGCAATTATCAAAGGAAAGGGGAACGAGCGGCGCGACTCGTGCCAACGGTCCTGCCGTATAGCGTTCCTTTGCCGGCCTATCCGCCAATACGACCGGGCGAACGATGACCCATTCCTTCTCGATTTTCTGGGTCATCCGCTCCGCGATCGCCTTATCGCTAACCGCAGCACTGAATATTCGGCGCGACACGCGAACGGTAATGCGGTTGGGACAGGAGAGCTCGCGTCCATCACTCAAGCCGATGCCACTTTGTAAGACGAATCGTCGGACGCTTGCCCGTTTGCATTCTGTGAGAATACTGGCAACGCCGGCTGACATCAGCGTTCCCGGTGAGAGATTCTTCTCTGGTCCGATGCAGCTAATAACGGCCTCCATGCCGTCAAGAGCACCGGTCAGGTCCCCTGGGGAAAGAACATCTCCTCGGACGAGCAACAGCCGGTCAGCAGATGACAGTCGCTCCGGATGGCGAGCAACGGCCGTAACAGAGTGTCCTTGTGCAAGCGCATGCTTCACCAGTCTGCGTCCCGTTGCACCCGTCGCGCCAACAACCGCTATCTTCATCTTTCGACCCTACTCACGTAAGCCACGACAACCCTAATCGCCCATCGCTTCTGTCCAGTGTGCATCCCGCTGCTCTAATTTGTCCAGGAACTGGTTCATCCACCAATCGGCCAAACCGGCCATCGTTGCAGCGCCAGTCGCGAATTCTCGATCGAAAGCGAGATAGATATAACGGTTGATCGCCTCGATCGAGCCGTCCGGGTTTGGGCGCTGCTGCACCTCCCAGCGATCACCTGGTTGAACCAGCCCCGGTTCGAGCACGCGCAAATAGAAGCCGGTCCGATTCTCTTGAATTGTCAATTTGACCCAATCGCTGCGGCCGATACGGCGGGCCAGGTTCGCGCATGGAACGGGGGGCCGCTCACTTGAACGAGAGCCGTGCCAAGACGGACAACATCTCCCGCGCAAACTTCGTTCTCGGTAGCACCATCGCGCGCGAGGTTCTCTCCACCATTCCCAGGCTGCAGATTCACCCCATACTGCCTTCCAGAAACGGTACTGTTCAGAAAGGTGGACGCAAATCGCGCCGTCCGGACCACCGTGGTAGGGCTAGGTAACCTGATCGCCCGCCAGACCATGCGAAAGCACATCGATCGGGCCAGTGACATGCTCACGGTAAATGAAGAGACCCAGCTGCCGCGCTCATCCCCGATACGTTTCGGGCGACCGGCAAAGATCGATTCTGCATTCTAATCCAGCTTGACAAGCAGATCTCTCGCGCCTTAACATGTCGTTATGCGACATGTCGCAACACAACTAGACGAAACGGAGACTAAGCCGCTGACTGAGCCTGTCTTCCTGATTCTGACGAGTTTAGCCGATCAGCCTCGTCACGGCTATGCGCTGCTGCAGGATATCTCCCGGATCAGCGATAAGCGCGTAGTGATCAGCACGGGAACACTTTACGGTGCGCTGCGAAGATTACTCGAAGATGGCTGGATCGAGCGCTTTCAGCAGAGCGACAAGACTCGCGATAAGCAAGCCTACAAATTGACGTTCGAGGGGCGGCGTCGGCTGCAGTTCGAAGTCGAGCGGATGAAGCAGCTGACACGTGCCGCAAGCGCGCGCCTAAGAGCCAGTGAGGTCTAACAGATGCGGCTAGCATACCGAGCAATTCTCGCCCTCTACCCGGCAAAATACAAAGCCGTCTTTGCCCAAGAGATGATCGAAACGTTCGAACACGCCGCACGCGACTGCCGCGCGCGGGGCTTCGGTGTTTTCGTCGCGTTCGCATTAGCAGAGTTCGCGGGAATCTTGACCGGTCTGGTTCGGGAACGGGCCGCTCAACAGGCTTCTGGAAGCGGGTATCTGAGTCAGCAATGTCTCGCGCCCGCAGCGGCGGCGAACCTAAGTTCTGCCTCAGAAACGGATTCGCCATCCGAGGCTGCTCAGTTGGAGGAGCGGCTCCGCCATCTCATCCGCCATATGGAGTTCGCCATCGCGCACCACGACTTTCCGGAAGCCCGCTTTTACGCAAATGAAGAACGCAGAATCCGCGAGCAACTCGATCGGTTGCTGAGCCGTTGACCCGACGGGAGCCGGCGGCGTAGTCTGCCCGCTAGCCACAAGTACAATCAGGACTGCGTAATCACTATGACTCGCAGATCCTTCCTGCCTCTCATCGCTTCGAGCGCCGCACTCGCCTCAGGCCAAAACACTCAGCCGGCATCGAAAGGCCACGGCCGGCTGAAGCAGGGAGTAACTACCGGCGTTTTCCGCGGCGCTCACATGACGCTCGACGAAATGTGCAGCGCTGCCTCAAAACTGGGTATCTACGGCTTCGATCTGATTAAGCCGGAAGACTGGCCCACCTTGAAAAAGTATGGTTTGACACCAACCATGACGCCTCCGCCGTATGCCGGAACGATTCCGGTTGGAATCAATCAAAAAGAGAACCACGACCGGCTCGAAAAGAGTACTCGCGAGATTATCGATATCGCAGCAGCGGGCGGCTGCCCGAACGTCATTACGCTCTCAGGCAGCCGGCGTGGCATGCCGGATGAAGAAGGCGCAGCGAACTCCGTCCTGTTCCTTAATAAGGTCAAAGCGCAGGCCGAAGAGAAGGGCGTGACGATTTGCTTAGAGCTTTTGAACAGCAAGGTCGATCACAAGGATTATATGTGCGACCACAGCGCGTGGGGCGTAGGGGTCATGAAGCAGATCAACTCGCCGCGTGTGAAGCTGCTTTACGACATTTACCATATGCAGATCATGGAAGGTGACGTGATCCGAACGATCCGCGGGAACATCCAGTATTTCGCGCATTTTCATACCGGCGGTAATCCGGGGCGGCATGAAATCGATGGCACCCAGGAACTGAATTACCACGCGATTGCGGCGGCGATTGCCGACTGCGGTTTCAACGGCGTGATCTCGCACGAATACACGCCGGTGCGTGACCCTCTCAATTCGCTTGCGCAGGCGATCGATATCTGTACAGTCTGAGCGCTCGTCTAACTGCGTTTCCGCCGCAAGACTTCCGCCGATCGATCAGCGGCTGCATATACCAGCGGACCCATCTTGGGCGATGAAGGGACAATGTCGGGCTCGATGCCGTGTTCCGCCAAAGCCTCGTTCATGATCGGCCCGATCGAAGCAATCGCCACATGTTTCAGAAGCGCACTCTTCACTTCACTCTCCAGGTTTTGCTCGGCCGCAACCTTGAACAGGTGCTCAAGTTGCACGCCCGATGTGAAAAGGATCGTGTCGACTTGCCGCCGTGCCAAACGATTCATCGCCTCCCGGAGCGGACCGACGTCGTCCGGCAATTCCCACCGGTAGAGCGCAAAGCTCTCCACATCCGCTCCAATTGATCGCAGAGCCTCAAGGAATTCCGGGTTCGGCCGCCCGTACTCCTGCACAGCGACACGGGAGAATCCGATACGATGCTGCTCATCCTGCGAGGTACTGACGAGCTTCTCGATGATCTCCCGCCATGTGTTCGGTTCGGGAACTGTAATGTCGGGCACAATACCTGAAGCGCGTAAAGCGGCGGTTGGCTTCGGTCCGCGCACCAGCAGCTTGACCCGCCTTAAAGCTTCATCCGCGCGCTCGGCGCTGTACTGCGCGCTGATCACATCGCGCCAGAAGGTGAGGCCGACTCCGGTCATTAAAATCAACAAGTCACAGCTTCCCGACTCTAGTCTTTCCAGTAGCCGAAAAGCATCCGAATCGCCGGCTAGAGCGCGCTCTTTCACCGATGGCGCAACGAATGGCACTCCGCCCTGTTTGCGTATCAATAGCTCTATTTCAGCCGCCCTGCGACTCTCAAGGCTGAGCACCTGAAGACCTTCGAAGGCCATAAAAGTATTCTCTCAGCCTTTTCTCTATCGAGATTAGGTGAATCCCGGTAAAAGAAACCTCATCGAGATAGTAGGGATTGTGTTACGCTGCTGTTATTCCCGCGATGAGGAGATCAAATCATGACCGCCCTAGCAGCTTTAAGCAAGGTAGAAGAAGCGCAAGACATCATCAAGACGGCACTTCGCAGAAGTGGCCGACCTTGCGTTACCTGCAGCTTTCAGACGGAGGACATGCTGGTGGTAGAGCTCGTTCGCGAGTACATCCCCGATGTGCCCGTGCTCTTCCTCGAAACCGGGTATCACTTTCCCGAGGTATACCGCTATCGTGACGAGATGACCCGCCGCTACGGGCTTAATCTGATCAATGTGGTTCCCGAGCAGAGCCTCGCTGAGCACGAATCGGCGTTTGGAATGCTCCACCAGTCACGACCCGATGAATGCTGCCGGCTGCGGAAAGTAGGGCCGCTATTTGCGGCACTCCAGCAATACGATGTTTGGTTTACTGGATTACGCCGTACTCAATCTCCAACCCGCGCCAATCTGAAAGCTCTTGACCGGTTCCCGTTGCCTTCGGGCAAGGAGCTGTCAAAAGTTAGTCCGCTGGCGACGTGGAGCGGATCGCGAAGTCTGGGACCTTGCTGAAGAGCAGGGCATTCCCGTCTTGCCGCTTTACAACGATGGGTATACCAGCATCGGTTGTGCACCATGCACCGCCAAACCGAGCGACCTAACGAATCTACGTTCCGGTCGCTGGGCCGGGCGCAAGCTAGAGTGTGGTATCCATATAGCCGGTAGTCATTAACCAGTAGCGCGTCGGCCTGCGACCACTGACATGGAACTCGCTCTCGGCTTCATCATCGCTATAGCTATTTCGTTGACGGGAGTTGGGGCGGGAAGTATGACCACCCCGCTGCTTATCATGTTGTTGGGTGTACCCCCTGCCATCGCGGTGGGTACTGCGCTCACTTTCGGCGCCATCGTCAAGGTAATTTCCGTGCCGGCCTATGTCTGGCGGCAGCAGGTAGCTGGCGTGTGCTCAAGTTGCTCTTGCTCGGGGGCGTCCCGGCGTTCTCACCGGCTCATTCCTATTAAGGTCGCTGAAGAACGGCCCCTACCAGAATATTGTATGCAATTTGGGCACTTTGATTGCTTCAACAGCAGCCTTCCATCTCTATCGAACATTACGACCGGGAAAGCATGCGGGCTCGGTGGATCGCTCGAGATTCCTACCCTGGCTGTCCCTGCCGATCGGTGCAGAGGTAGGCTTCTCTTCGGCGGGTGCCGGTGCATTAGGTTCCATTCTGCTTTTCGGCTTTACTAAGTTGGCTCCGGCGGAAGTCGTCGGAACGGATCTTTGCTTCGGACTGATCGTCGCCTCGATTGGTAGCGCCATTCATCTTTCAGCCGGCAATTACGATGGAGCGCTCCTCCTAAAGCTGGTCGTCGGCGGTGTACTGGGCGCGATAACCGGCTCATTACTCGCCGGCCGTATCGCCCCAAAACTTATGCGAGTAACGGTTTTGGTCATGCTGGTGGTTCTTGGCGTGCAATTGGCCTTTCACCGTCAACCAGCCCCACCGCACCTTCAAGCCGAAGTTCAAGTACCCTAATCTCTCAGTGGAACTGTCTGAAGTTCGCCGATTCTACGCCGCAGGAACCGGCGCTCGACCGCATTGGCTGTGAGCGAGAGCGCCCGCCGTATGCTGCCAAAGCATCCTCTTTCTGTCCTGAACGCCGCAGAAGATCGGCCCGCGCCGCATGGTAGAGATGATACTGGTCGAGCGTGCCCAAAGAGCCGAGGGCGTCCAGGCGAGCAAGGCCTTCTGTTAAACCTTTGCTCATCGCAACGGCCACCGCGTGGTTTAAGGCAACGGTAGCCGAGCATTGCAGACGCAACAGCTCCTCGTAAAGCGCGGCGATCTGTTTCCAATCCGTTTCGGCAGGCGTTCTGGCTTCAGCGTGCACTGCCACGATCGCGGCTTGCACCTGATACGGACCAACGGCGCGCTGCCGCAGAGCGCACTCTACCAGCTGTAGAGCCTCGCCGATCTGGCTGCCGTCCCAGAGTGTACGGTCTTGTTCTTCGAGCGGAACCAATTCGCCATTCGCGCTGACTCGAGCGTCCCGCCGCGAATCGTGCAGCAACATCAGGGCGAGCAAGCCCAAGTTCTCGGGGATATGCGGCATCAGATCGCACAAAACGCGGGTGAGACGAATCGCCTCTGCGCATAGCTCACGGCGTATCAGGCTATCGCCAGCAGTCGCCGTATAGCCTTCATTGAAGATCAGATAGAGAACGGCCTGCACGGCGGAAAGCCGCTCCGGGAGTGCTTTGGGGGGTGGCACCTCATACGGGATACCTGCCTGCTGAATCTTGCGCTTGGCGCGAACGAGCCGCTGCGCGAGCGTCGGTTCGGGCATCAGAAAGGCGCGCGCGATCTCAGGAGTAGTTAAGCCCGCCAAGAGTACGCAGCGTGAGGGCAATTTGCGCTTCCTTGTTCAACGCCGGATGGCAGCAGGTAAAAATGAGCCGGAGCCGGTCGTCTTCACACGCATAATTCATAACGAAATCTTCGGGCGCGGGTTCGACGGTGCTGCCGGTGGCATATCGCAGATCGTCCTGATTATTGCGACGGGTTTGTGCGCGCCGACCGTAATCGATTAGCCTGCGTTGGGCTGCGGTCGTGATCCAGGCGCCGGGATTTTCGGGGATGCCGTGGGCGCTCCAGTGGCTTAGGGCGGCCGTAAAGGCGTCCTGCATGGCTTCTTCGGCCAGATCGAAGGAGCGCGAGCGACGGATCAAGGTCGCGATAATTCGTCCTGACTCGCGCCGGAACACCCCCTCAATCGTGGCGCTCAGATCGTTCATCGAAGCGCGGCGGGTCTGGTCATTTCGCGAATTGGGCGGACTTCGACATAGCCGGGCGCTCCGCGGCAGCCGGTCGGTATTTTAGCCGCCCATTCAAGCGCTTCGTCGAGATCGCTGCAATCGAGAATGTAATAGCCCGCCAGTTGCTCCTTTGTTTCGGCAAACGGACCGTCGGTCAGCAGCACCTGTCCATCCTGCACGCGAACGGTGGTTGCCGTCGCTGCCGGTTCAAGCGGGTCAGCCGCACGAAATATGCCTCGACGCCCGGTTTCATCCATCAGAGCCCGATGTGCTGCCGCAACTTGCTGCAACTCACCGGGCTCGACGGAGTCGTTTTCCTGGCTGTAGATCAGCATCATGTACCGCATGGCTACGATTGTGGAAAATTGGGCGAACTCTTCACTTCCCATATCTGTTCAGTGTGGCGAGCACTGTGACCCGCTCCCGCCAGGAGCCATTGGTAGCCGTCCCAGGGACCAGAAAGTGGATGTGAAATGACACGTCCGCGTAACCATGGCGCTGAGTTGAGTAGCTCCAGAGACTTGGCGCGTGTCTCCAGAAATTGCGCCAGAATTTGTCTCGGGCAACATTGTTCGGAGGGATGGAGGAAGGGCGGTGCCTCCACTCTCTTGGTGCGTGTAAAGACGCTTTGGATAATCGCCTCATCTACTTGCGCGTTATCGCGACCCGGCTCGACGGCCGGCGCATCGCCCATCTTATCGACGTTGGCTTGCACTCGCTTCTCAACAATCACGACATGCTCAGCGATTTGACCGATCGACCATCGCTCCGGCGCTGGTTTGAAATTCCATTGGTCTTGCGAAACGTTCATCAGCGTTTCCAGGAACTTCTCACCGGTCGATCTGAGATAACCCTCGGCCCGCGCTCTTTCGTCAGGGCTTAGATAGGCCGAATCCGGCGGCTTCGAAAGCGGCACTGCAGAGCTGCTGTATGTATCTGGATTCACGACGTCACCTCAGGAAAAAGTCATCACCGGACGTATCTCGATCGAGCCATAGCGCGCAGCCGGAATGCCTACCGCCACCGACGCAGCCTGCTCCGGGTTGTCGGCTTCGATCAGGTAAAAGCCGCCGAGATGTTCCTTCGTCTCCGCGAACGGCCCGTCTGTCGAGACAGGCTTGCCGTTCCGGACGCGCACAGTCTTTGCAGCGGCTGTGGGATGAAGAGCATTTCCGCCCTTGATAATCGCGGCGTGCTTTTCGCCAAAGGCCTGGTATTCCGCAAATTCGTCAGCTGGGTAACCGTTGGCAAACCGGTTCTCATCCTCGTAGATCAGTAGCAGATATTGCATTTTGTTCCTCCTACCTCAACGACGGATGAGAAACGCGAAATCGACACCCTACTGGAAAATTTTTACCGCTGCCGGAATTTGCGATGCATCTGACGCGCTATGCCGTCTCGCTCTTGACCAACACCTGACCGCCTTCGACCTTAACGGAGAGCACAGGTTGTGGCGAAGTGGCCGGCCCGTCCAAAACGCGCCCGTCTTTTAAGCAGAACCGCGAGCTGTGCCAAGGGCAGACCACTGTGTCGCCTTCAATTTTGCCCTCATTCAGGGGGCCGCCCAGGTGAGAGCATGTGTTTGCGATGGCGTAGATTTTGCTGCCCTGCTTAATCACCATGACAGGGGTGTCGCCCACCGTGACTTTCGTCGGCGTATTTTCCACCAGGTCGGATTCGGCGCAAACAGCTGCGAAATCCTGCGGCAGATCTTCGGATCTATCCGGGCTGTGATTCACTCCGATCTTCTGGTTGTAGGAGAGTGCTCCGCCCAGGTACGCGCTCGTCATAACGAGCCCGTATCCGGCCCATCCGAGACCCCGGGCAACGCCCCGGCTGCCGCTTTTGCGTAACGCGTATGACGCACCGTAAAGCAGCGTCGCTCCGATATTCAGCAACCCGTGAGCTGCTCCCACGCGCTGCGGCTTGCCGTGTGTATCGGACCAGTCAGCCAGCCCCGCAGCAGCGGAACCGAGTGCTCCTATCAGTCCGATTACGACGGCAGCATCCGCGCCCGCCGCGTATTCTGTCTTGCCCGACGCCTCAAGTACGTCGAGAACTGCGGCAGCCGTCCAGCTGCCGACCGGCACATCGGTGATCGCAGGGTGCAGCGGATGCCCCAGCCACACTCCATGTAATGCGTTCTTAACGGCCTGCCCGGCTTCTCCGGCATCCTTGAACGCATTCTGCACGAGCGCCGCGCCCTTTTCCTGAATGGGCTCGAGCCAATCCTGCTTTTCTACATACGCAACAATCGGATCACTTGTCATTACTTATAGGACAAGTTTCCACGCGGGGTGTTTCGCCTCGCTCAGTGCAGGCAGAGGCCGGGGAAACAGCGTCGGAGGCTTTGCGCCAGATAAGTCGCGAGTTCAGTCGGAGAGAAGCTCCGGCCTTCCTCGAATATCCCGACGATGCTTCCATCAAGGTCAACGGCGAGAGGCATTTCGAACTCTTCCGGGAAGAACTGCAGAGCTTCGGCTTCATCGCCCGTGACGGAAACACTGATCATCGGAGCCCACGAGTAGAATCCGATCCGTAGTTTGATGCAGGTGGACGGGTAAGTCGACTTCCGAAGGAGGCATTCGGGACCGCCGATCCACTGGACATGGTGCTCCTCTTTCAAGCCGTTCTGCAAGACGACCGAGTTGATGCGATCGGATTGGCGCTTACACTCTTCCGTCAATTTCTCCCAGTACGAGGTTCCTTCCTGGAATAGGGGCAGGGGTGCGGGAGTGGCAGCAGCGCTCATGTGATTTCCCTTTCGCGCTCGTCCGTCATCGCGGGGGCGGCTGGTCGAGATACGCCAGTGTACCGCCTTTCCGCAAGTTTCTGCTATCAGATTGTGAGTGCCTCAAAAAAGCGACTTGGCGGTTCCGGTACACGCTGCTCAGTCCCAAAGGTATAGTGTGGAGAAGCACACATGTGGGACTCTCTCGAACGGCGAACGTCAGCGATGCGAACGGGCGCGAGCCGGCGTGAACTTCTCCGGCAAACCGGCATCCTGACGCTGGCGGGAGCGTTGCCCGCGGCGGGACAGCCCGCTCGAAACGTCACGGCGTCCACCGATAAGGCCGGCGCGATTTACCGCTCGATCGGCGTCAGCCCGCTCATCAACGCGCGCGGCACTTTCACGATCATTACCGGTTCGCAGAGTCTGCCCGAAGTGAAGAAAGCGATGGAAGAAGCGTCGCACAGCTACGTCCAGATGGACGAGCTGATGGGCGGCGTCAGCAAATGTCTTGCCGAGCTGACCGGCGCCGATTGGGGCATTGTCACGGCGGGATGCTGCGCCGCGCTGACGCCACTGCACCGCCGCCTGCGATTGCCGGAACGAACCCGGAGCGCATGCAGCGCCTGCCCGACCTCACCGGGCTTAAAAATGAAGTGATCATCCCGGAGTATTCGCGCAATGTCTACGATCACGCCATTCGCATGGTCGGGAGTGAAGATCATCGAGGTGAAGAGCGCCGGCGGAGCTCGAATCCGCGTTCAATGAACGAACCGCGATGGTCGTACATTCTCGCCGGTCCGGGAGATGACGGGCCGCTCGGCACGAAAGCGGTTTCGGAAGTTGCGAAACGGCATAACGTGCCGGTGATCGTGGATGCGGCCGCCGAGATCCTGACCTTTCCGAACGTGCATCTGCAGCGCGGCGCGACTGCCGTTGCTTATAGCGGCGGCAAGTGCATTCGCGGGCCGCAGGCAGCCGGACTTCTGCTCGGCGAAAAGAATCTTCTGCAGGCAGCCTGGGCCAACAGCGCTCCTCATCATGCATTCGGACGCTCGCTCAAGGTCGGCAAAGAAGAGATCATGGGCATGCTGACCGCCGTCCAGACGTGGAAGAAGCGCGACCACGAGGCCGAGTGGAGCGAGTGGCAGGGCTGGCTTGAAGAGATCGCGGCAAGCGTCAGCGCGTGAACGGCGTAACTACGCAAAATGTACAGCGCGGAAGAGGGCTTCTCGAACCGCTCGCCGCGCCTGAGCATCATGTGGGATGCGGTCGGCGGTCGGCATTACGGGGCAGGAGCTCGCAAGTTTCTGCTCGATACCGAGCCGCGCATCGTGCTCGGCTATTCGCAAAGGATCGCGGCCGGACGAGATGGCGAGCGCGGTTTCGATCACGCCGTACATGATGATGCCGGGCGACGCAAAGGTGGTGAGCGGAGCGATTTACGATGCACTTTCGAAGCCGCCCCGGTTCAGCGCCTGCGCCGCTGCCGAGGGTGAGCCTGCGCCATGGTTGCCGGGCAATGGGAGCTGCGCATCGACTTCGACCGAGGCTCCGCGAACATACGACCTGATCCTCGAGCAGCAGGGAACGAAGCTGGAGGGCACGCATCGGGGCGAGTTTGTGTCGGGCGATCTGCGCGGCGCCGATTGCGCGGAATCTGGTGCGCTTCAGAGCTCGCAGAAGATTCAGGGTACGCGGCTGTTTTACGATTTCACCGGAACGGCTGACGGCGAAAAGATGGCGGGCAACGTCAACCTCGGCGAGTACGGCGAAGCGCGCTGGTCGGCGGAGCGGCACAGTATCAAACGCCCGAAGGCGTGATTCGCCCGGTAAGAAGGCCTGAACCTAGGCCGGTATCGCCGGGAGATCCGGCATAAATCCTTTCGCCTTGGTGCGGATTCGATAGACCGATTTCCAGCGGTCATGAAACAGCGTGCGGTAGTCGCTTTCGCCCCACGCAAGATTCGCCGGCTGCTCGGGAACCACGATGGTTCCCAGGTGATGGCCCTCCGGGTCCCAAACCCAGATTCCTTTCGGGCCCGTGACGTAGAGGTTGCCCGCTTTATCAACCCGCATGCCGTCAGGCACGCCGCCGCCCTCACCTTTTTCGTCTCCGAACACGCGCCCGTTAGTTAATGAGCGCCCGCCGCGAAAACATCGAACACGCGAATGTTCTTCTGCTCGCTGTCATCCACATAGAGCCGCTTGCCTTCGGGCGAAAAAGCCAGTCCATTGGGCTGCGACATTCTTTGACGAGCAGCCGCACGTTGCCGTTTGTGCCGAGCCGGTAAACGCCCTGAAAGCGAATTTCCTGCTTTTCTCCTTTCGGAAATCGAGCGCGGGATCGGTGAAGTAGATGGCGCTTATCAGGACCGAGCACGACATCATTCGGACTGTTCAAACGTTTGCCTTCGATAGGAGTCGGCCAGCATGGTGTATTTGCCATCGGGCGAGAGCCGGATAATGGCGCGCAGCACGCTCGCACAATCGAGCACCGGTGCTGCCGGCCATCGAAAGTATTGCCATCGGGATCGCCCAACTCGACGAGCAGTCTCTTTTCTTCCGTCGGGGTAAACACGATAGATCTGGTTCTGTTCTTCGTCGCTGACGTAGAGAAACCGCCGCGGTCCCAGACCGGTCCTTCGGTAAAGCCAAAGCCAGTGGCGAAACGGGTCAGCTTTGCGTCGCGATCGAACAGAGTCCCAGAATTTGGGCGACAGCGACCAACTCGAAAGTTCGGGGCGCGCTTTGGCGGCAAACAAGACGGAGCCCAGCAGCGGATGACGTTCGTCCGGCCACGGCCGCTCTTGATAGATTGCGAGGACATGTTTCTCCGCATCCGGCTGGGCTAGTGCGCATGTCCTGACTGCGGCGGCTGCAACTCACTGGCGCAGAGACCGTGCGCGTTAGTGCGCCGTCCGCCGCGAGTTTACCATACGTCAGTGAACCGGCAAGTCCCTGACCTGAGCCTCGATCCGGCGCGAAGCAATGGGAGAAGGCCGCAGCGACCAAACGATGGAAAGGATTGCGGCACGAGATGGACTATCCGCAATATGAAGACCGACCATTCGCGCGTTCTGGACCGACACCGATCTGTACCTTCTGTTCCGAATGCCCTTACACCGAGTTGAATCTCTTTCTGCCGCCGGACAACATAGCAAACCCGGGTCGGGTTATGGGACAGAGACGTGGTCGAGATGTTTCTCGGAGACGACTGGGTCAATATCCGCCATTACCGCGAGTTCGAGATCGCGCCGACGGGCGACTGGATCGATTTGGCGATCGATCTGGACCACGAAAATTATGATCATAACTGGCGGTCGGGCTGGACGACGAAGGCGCACATCGACAAGTAAGAAGATCTGGTATGCCGCGGCGCGCATTCCGCTTTCTGCGGTAAGTGGCAAGCCAGTTGCGGCAGGGACCAAGTGGCGCATGAATCTATACCGAATCGACGGATCTGGGCGCGGACCCGCAGCGTCGTTTTCTGTGCTGGCAGCCGACCTGTGTTCAGCATCGGGATCCAAATCATGTGCCGGAACACTTCGGCACACTGATCTTCGCGAGTGACGGGCTACAGTCTGCCGAACTTGGCCACCGCTTCGCGAATCGACTTGTATTTTTCGATAAACGGGAACATGCCGTGCTCGCTTTCATCGAGCTGCTGCGCTTTTTTAATACTTCTTCGGCGTGCTCGCGAGGAACAACAGCCACGCCGTCCATGTCGGCCACCACGATATCGTCAGCTTTGACGGTGATGCCCCACAATTCACAGGGATGTTCTTCCCGGCAAACCGGAAAGTGATTCACGGTGGTCGAAGGGACTACGCCACGGCTGAACACCGGGAACTGTAGCTTCGTGATCTGCGGCGTGTCTCTGATCCCGCCATCGACGATGGCGCCCGTGAGGCCGCGATATTTCATGGCAGTACTCATCAGCCCGCCGAGCCCGGCGTAATCCAACCCGTCTTCAAGCACCATCACGTAGACCGAACCGGGCGGCAGCTTCGTCGATCGTGTCGAGCATGCCTTGCAGCGCTTTTGCGCCCTCCTGGTGTTCCTCTTTCTTCAAGAGGACGGTGACAGCCGGCCCCGCGAACTTCGCTGCATTGAGCGGCCGCATATCATGCGACATGTACGCCCGCCTCCCGTAGAGCTGCTCCATGGCATCGGCGACGGACGCTACTTCCACGAAGCGATAGGCTTCCATCAACCGTGCTTGTTCATCGCTCGACGGCTTCGCCCTGAATGATAGAAGCAGCAGTAACGTAGCCAAAACAGCGAGTGTAGAGAACGTTTTTCGCATCGTCGATCAGTGTAACCTCTGTCGAGAGTGGGCAGCGCGATACCATGTTCTTGCTTCGCTTACCGATGACAGCTATTAATCGAATTTTCGCCGCTTCCGCCACACTCCTCTTTTTTGCAGCGCTTTGTTTTGGCCAGGCAGATTACGATCTGCTGCTACACGGCGGCCACGTCATCGATGCGAAGAACGGGCTCAATGCGGTCCGGGATGTGGCCATCAGCAATGGAAAGATTGCCGCCGTCAAAGAACACATTGACCCGGCACGAGCGCTCAAAACCGTTGACGTCACGGGCCTGTACGTAACACCCGGGCTGGTCGATATTCATGTGCACGTCTACGCCTCGACCGGCGAGCGGGACTCGTATGCCGGCGATAACAGCGTTTTTCCCGACGGCTTCACCCTACGCTCGGGCGTGACAACAGTGGCAGACGCTGGTTCTTCGGGCGCTCGGAACTTCGAAGATTTCAAGCTGCACGTAATCGATCGGTCGAAAACGCGCGTGCTCGCATTCCTGAACATCGTTGGCGCGGGAATGCGCGGCCCCAAGTATGAAGACGTACTCGCTGACATGAATCCCCAAACCGCCGCTGAGGTGGCCCGACGCCATCCCGGCTTGATTGTGGGCATCAAGACAGCGCACTATTCGGGGCCCGAGTGGACGCCCGTCGAAAACGCGGTAAAAGCAGGCACGTTGGCGCATATACCAGTGATGGTGGATTTCGGAACGAATCACAAAGAGCGCCCCCTCGATGTTCTCCTCAGGCAGAAATTACGCCCCGGTGATATCTACACGCACTGTTACTCCGGCCTGCGGGATGAGCTTCTGCCAGATGGAAAGGTCAACCCTGGAATGATCGACGGCCGCAAGCGCGGCGTGATTTTCGACGTCGGACATGGCGGCGGCAGCTTCGCCTGGCGCGTGGCGGTTCCGGCCATTGAGCAAGGCTTCAAGCCTGACTCGATTTCAACCGATCTTCACATCACAAGCATGAATTCCGGCATGAAAGACATGCTAAACGTGATGAGCAAGTTCCTGGCGATCGGTTTGTCGCCGGACGAAATCATCGCCGATTCTACCTGGCATCCTGCGCGCGAAATCGGCCATCCGGAGCTGGGCAATTTTTCGGTTGGGTCTCCAGCCGACGTCGCGGTGCTGCGAATCGCTAAAGGCAGCTTCGGTTTCACCGATATGTATGGCGCGCGCATGTCAGGCACTCAAAAGTTCGAGTGCGAGATGACCATGCGGAACGGCCGGGTCGTCTATGACCTGAACGGTATCAGCCGTCCTGATTGGAAGAAACTGCCCAAAGATTACACGGCCATTGGCGACTCCAAATGGGATGGGTTGAACCCGGCTGCGAAGCGACCGTAGCAGCGCCGGGCTGAATCAGATATAAGCGATCACGTCGATTTCGACTAGCGACTTGCCGGGTACGCCCGCAACCGAAACTGTCGTGCGCACGGGCGGCTCAGCGCCGAACCGGCCCAGGAACTCCTCGTTCATTTGCGCGTAATCCTTCAAATCGGCCAGGAACACCTGTGCTTTAAGCACCTTGTTCATGGAAGACCCACAAGCCTCCAGTTGCTTCTGCAGCTCGTCGAGGACGTGTTTGGTGTGCGCTTTGATATCCCCCTCAAAATGCGCGCCGACCCCGGAAAGAAATAGTAGGTTGCCGTACGACACCGCGGGGCTGAACAGTTGCTGCTTGTCAGGAGCTTTCCCGTCGTGCCACCAAACTTTCTTGCCTGACGGTGCTGACTGAGCGTCCGCGCTCCCGGCAGCCACCACACCCGTTGCAGCCGCCGCAGCAGCGCCCGTTCCAATAAAGCTTCTTCGATTTGTTTTGCTCAATTATTGCTCCTCATCGTTGTCATTCTCGCTCATTCGAGCGCCGTCCGCCTTCGCAAGGAAAGCGACCAGATCGTCTACTTGCTTGGAAGTCAGTATGTGTTCTTCATTCGCGTGTCCCAGAGATTTCGGATGGCGCTCGATGCGGACTAAATCCGATTTGTCGAGGAAGTGAAACGCGCCATCGACCGTCTGTAGCTGGACAGAGAAATTATCTTCGTTGCGTACCACCCCAGTGTACTTTTCACCGCTGCGCGTCATTAGCGTGGCTGTGCCGTGTCGCGCATTGCGACTTACATCCGGGTCGAGTATCGATGCGCGAATCGCCGCCGCCGAACGGTTCCTGCCATAACTCGAGAGATCGGTTCCCAGAAAGCCGCCCTTACCGCCGACGCTGTGGCAGTCCGCGCAATGCGCTTGGCCAAAGAAAAGCGCGTGCCCTTGCACCGCATCGCCTGCCACGGTGCTTGCGCCCTTGTTCTCCTGCAGGCTGCGAAGATATTTCACAACGGAGCCGATCGCACGATCGTCCAGGGACCCGCCAAACGCTGGCATCCCTGTGCCGGGTATGCCCTTGCGAACAATACCCGCAATCTCGGCCTCACTCTTGCGTTGGATGTTTGGCTCACTCGCGATATTCGGCGCGTGCTCTCCGCCTTGCCCGTCTAATCCGTGGCAGGCGGCGCAGGTCGAGTTGAAGATCTGCTGTCCTGCAACCTTGTCGCCGGAACCCTGCGCCGCTAAACGGCCAGCCAATATCGCCGGCAACAGACAGCCAATTAGACGTTTGCAAGAACAGCGCATTGCTCGAAACGACTCAGTCTAGCAACGTGCCGCCGCCGTTGCCTCTCGCGCGATGCAATTACCATACATACAGTGCTGCATTCAAATTGTGGCTTAGCGATTTGCGCTCTTCTGACTGTTTCGGCACTGTTCGGAAGCGGCGACGATCGTCCGCTCACAGCTCGGGTCGACGTCTCCGCCGCCGATCTTCTTGCCGCCCCAACGGCCGATAACTGGCCCACCTATCACGGCGATTACACTGGCCGCCGCTTCAGCAGTCTTGCCGAAATCACGCCGCGTAATGTCGCCAACCTTCGAGCGCAATGGGTTTTCCACGCGCCGAACTCGAACAGTCTCGAGGGCACACCGATCGTCATGAACGGGTTGATGTTCATGACCGCGGCAAACGATGCGTTTGCACTCGACGCCCGCACCGGCCGCTTGATCTGGCACTATGCGCGTCCGGTCACGGAAGGTCTGGTCGATGATGCTTCCGCCCATCACAATCGAGGTGTTGCGCTATGGCGCGAGCGCGTTTACATGGAGACCGACAACGCCCATCTGCTCTGTCTCGACGCTCGTTCCGGACACCTGATATGGGATGTGGCATACGCCCCAGGCAACAAGAATTACGGCGCAACCAGTGCGCCGCTGGTGGTCAAAAATAAGGTGCTGGTCGGCACCTCAGGGGGTGACGACGGAGTGCGCGGCTTTGTCGCCGCGTTCGAGGCAAACAGCGGCAAGGAATGCTGGCGCACCTGGACGATCCCCGGACCGGGCGAACCCGGCGCCGACAGCTGGCCGGGCGATATGTACTTGCGAGGGGGCGCAACTACCTGGATGCCCGGTACCTATGACCCGGAACTGAACACCGTGTATTGGGGTACAAGCAATGCAGCACCCGATTTTGATGGCTCCGTGCGTCCCGGCGACGATCTTTACACTGCTTGCGTCCTCGCCCTCGATGCCGATACCGGAAAGCTGAACTGGCATTTTCAGTTCACGCCGCACGATCTCTTCGACTACGACGCGACCGAGACCGCTATGCTGCTCGATGCCCGTTATCGCGGTTCAGCTCGAAAGCTGCTGGTTGAGGCGAATCGTAACGGTTTTCTCTATGTGCTGGACCGCACGAATGGCGAGTTCCTGAGCGCGACACCGTTCGTAAAGAAGCTCAATTGGGCCAAAGGCATCGACGACAAAGGCAGGCCCATTCGCAGCGGGCTTGAACCCAGCGAAGCCGGCACGTTGATCTGTCCGGATATGAATGGCGCAACGAATTGGTTTTCGCCCTCGTACAATCCCGCCACCCACCTGCTGTATTTTATGGCTCTCGAAAGCTGCCAGTTGTTCTTTGTGAACCCCCAAAAGTTTTCCGAAGGCCGCGAGTTCTACGCCACGGGTGTGAAACATGCGCCGGGCGAACACTCGCAGAAAGTTTTGCTCGCTTACAATCCCGAAACGGGCAAGCTGGCGTGGGAGTATCCGCAGTCGGGTTCGGCACAGTCCTGGGGCGGTACCATGACTACGGCTGGCGGTCTGGTTTTTTTCGGTAACGACGCCGAAGCTTTTGAAGCTGTCGATGCGCAAACCGGCCGTTCTCTCTGGCACTTCAACACGGGCCAGAGCATGCATGCGTCCCCCGTGAGTTATGCTGTCGGCCGCAAACAATACGTGGCCATCGCGTCAGGCAGCGATCTATTCACGTTCGCTTTACCTTGAGGTGCGCTGCTCTCGCGAATTTTCGTGCGGGCAAACCGTAACCGGATTGCAAAGCGCTCTTGACAAGCTCGCACGTCCTTCGGTACCCTCGACCAACACGGGTCACAAGATTAGTGAAACCTACAAGCCTCGCCTTCGCTCTGCTGACCGTCTCTCTTCCGGTCGCTCGCCTTTCAGCTGACGTAACAGGCGCAATCTCCGGTACCGTTCGCGACAGTTCACAAGCGTCGGTAGCGCATGCTCACGTCGTAGCTGTCGAAAATGCTACGAACTTCACACGAAGCACCGATTCCGAAAACAACGGCGAATTTCGTCTGCTCGCGCTGCCCCCTGGTCAATACACAGTAACCGCCACGGCACCGGGCTTCGATACATTCGTCACCAAAGGCATCGATCTCAAGATCAATGATCAGCTCCGTGTCGATGTCAACATGCAGCTCGGCACTGTCAAAGAGGCCGTGACGGTCGAGGCCAATTCCGTGCAGGTTGAGACCGAGAGCACCCAGCTTGGCCAGGTCGTCGGTACTAAACAGATACTATCGCTCCCGTTAAACGGCCGCAGCTTCCTCGATCTGCTTGGACTGCAGGCAGGAGTCGCACCCACCACCTCCGGCTCGATGCAGCAGGACCGGCCGGTCTCGGGTATCTTGTCGTCCGGCAATGTTTCGGTGAATGGACAACGCGAGACCGCTAATGCGTTTCTGGTAAACGGCGGGGACGTGAGCGAAGGCAGGAACCAGGGCGCGGGTCTAATTCCGAACCTCGATTCCATCCAGGAGTTCCGGCTCATTACGAACGGTTTCGACGCCGAGTATGGCAAGTATTCAGGCAGCGTGATGAATGCGATCACGAAGTCCGGTTCGAACGGCTTTCATGGCGATGCCTTTGAGTTTCTGCGCAACGACAAATTCGATGCTCGTGGCTTCTTCGACCCGACCAAGGCGGAACTGCGCCGCAATCAGTTTGGATACGCGATCGGCGGCCCATTCCTCAAGAACAAATTATTTTGGTTTACCGATTACCAAGGCACAAGGCAAGTTGCCGGCGCAAGCACCGGACTGGTGCCGGTGCCGTCGGTCGCCGAACGCGGCGGTGCCTTTGACCCTTCCAGCTTTGTCGATTCCAATGGGACCCCAACCATTGTGAACGGCAACTACTGGGCGCAGGTTCTTTCACAGCGCCTCGGCTACCCGGTGCAAAACGGGGAAGTTTACAGTCAGTCTGGTTGCGCGAGCACCGCCAGTTGCGTGTTTCCGAACGGTGTGATTCCGCAGCGCGCCTATGCAAAGCCTGCTGCCGGCATCCTTCCTTATATTCCGGCTCCGAACCAGTCCAACGGCTACTACGCCGACGCCAGCCAGCGAAACAGCGTGGTTGACGACAAGATTGGCCAACGCGTCGACTTCAATAATCAGCTAACGGGCAATTGGTTCTTCTATTATCATTTCGACGATTCGACTGTCGATGCGGCGCTGCCACAGAGTGGCGCGAGCGTGCCGGGATTTCCGGCGGTCACCCCAACGCGCGCGCAAGAATTCGTTGTGAGCAATACCCGAACCTTTGGCTCAACGCAAGTCAACGAGTTTCGCTTGAGCTTCTTCCGTACGGCCACTCGAACCAACGAGCCTAAGGGCAGCTTCGCGAGCCTCTCCAGTCTGGGCTTTGTCACTGGACCGGGGACGCTCGGCATCATTCCTTCCGGACCGGCCGGCTTTCCGGAGACCGTTCCGCCGGTCTCCTTCAACAGTTTCAACATTGGCGTTCCGTCACTGACTACGTTCCAACCGGATAACACGTACGCTCTTTCTGATAGTTTTTCAAAGGTCGTCGGCGCTCACTCCATGAAGTTCGGTGGAGAGTTCCGCTACCTCCAAGTCAACGAGCGCAACACGTGTTCTCCAAACGGTGTCTTTACCTTCAACGGCACCGAAACGGGCAGCGATTTCGCCGATTTCTTACTGGGCGCACCCACCAACTACAACCAGTGCAGTCAGCAGTTTCTCGATTCGCGCAGTCGCTACGGCGCGCTCTATTTCCAGGACTCTTACAAGGTCAAGCCGAATTTGACATTCAATCTGGGCCTGCGTTGGGAAGTAAGCATGCCCTGGTATGACACGCAAGGCAAGATCGAAACCATCGTGCCGGGTCTGCAATCGACCCAATTCCCGACAGCTCCGCTTGGCTGGGTGGTTCCCGGCGATCCGGGCATCCCGAGTACACTTGCGCCAACCCGATACAACAACTACGGTCCGCGCGTCGGTATGGCTTACTCGCCTGATTTCCACGACGGTGTTCTGGGGAAGATCTTTGGCGGCCCCGGCAAGAGCAGCATTCGGGCCGGCTTCGGTCTTTATTACACGTCGATTGAAGATCTGAATCTCTTCTACGAAGTGGGCGATGCACCTTTCGGGCTTTACTACACGAGCAACACTTCACAGCAGCCCATGTTCGATCAACCTTTTCTGAATCGTGCGGACGGCAGTTCGGCCGGCCAGCGGTTTCCGTTTACCTTCCCGATCCCGGGTGCGCCCTCGAACAAGACTCTTGATTATTCGCAGTTCTTGCCGATCTCCTACTCTCCTGGTTATTCAATCAACAACCGGCTGCCTTACGCGGAAGATTACAATTTGACTTTTCAACGTGAGCTCTCGAAAGCAACTGTGTTGACGCTCGCCTACGTGGGCACGCAGGGCCACAAGCTGATCTCACAGTACGATGCAAATCCGGGTAATGCCGCACTCTGTCTACAGCTGAATCAGCTCGGCGCGA
Source organism: Terriglobia bacterium (assembly GCA_963737005.1). GTDB lineage: Bacteria > Acidobacteriota > Terriglobia > Bryobacterales > Bryobacteraceae > Bog-105. The sequence continues at coordinate 746,841 of CAVTRD010000004.1, forward strand.
CGCCGACGTGCGGACCGTATGGCGAGTCGAACCTCTACACGCTGCCCAATGGGACGCAAGTCAATGGTACGCGCACCGCACTTGGCCCCGCGTTCGGACCGAGCAATACCATCACAGCCAATATTGCGAACTCGAATTATAATTCCGCGCAAGTGTCTGTCGAACGAAAAGCGTCCGATGTCACCTTCCTGCTCGCGTACACTTTTTCGAAAGCAATTGATAACGCTTCGGGCTTTAATGACTGGGTAAACTTCAGCAATTATCGCCTGAGCCGCGCGCTTTCTTCTTACGATTTAACCCACAATTTCGTTGCAAGCTACAACTGGGCCATTCCCTTCGACCGCGCCTTTTCGAATGCGCCCAGGCGTCTCACCCAAGGATGGAACTTAGTGGGAATTAGCAGGTTCTCGAGCGGCTTTCCGATTACGTTAAGCCAGAGTTCGGGCGACCAGTCCCTGACGGGCGACTCGGCAAACGACACGCCTAACCTGGTGGGTAAAGTGCAAACTCAGAATGCCCACAATCCCGGACCGAACGGTCCCAACACCTACTTTTTGCCGGACGCTTTCGCGACTGAAACCTACGCTGGTTTTGGAACGGCGAATCGCCGCTTCTTTCATGGGCCGGGCATCCTGAATACCGATTTCGCTATCGAGAAAAATACCCGGCTCACCGAATCGATGAGCGTCCAACTCCGGGCCGAGTTTTTCAACATTTTCAATCACACGCAGTTCAATAATCCGGACGGTAATTTCAGCAGCAGCCAGTTTGGGGTAGTCACGACGGCGCGTGATCCGCGCATCGGTCAGTTCAGCGCGAAATTTGTCTGGTAAGATCAGTGTCCGGAACACGCTCGGTACAGCATGCGAGCACAACCACACCTGGTCTTTTTGTTCGCGGCGCTATCCCTCGGCGCGCCCGACGATTCTGCCGTCGCACACTATAACCGCGCCTTGAAATGCAAGGGCAACAGCGATTCTGCTTGTGCTATCGAGGAGTTCTCAGAGGCGTTGAAAGAACGGCCCGGCTGGTCACTCGCGCACTACGGTTTAGGAGCTGCCTATTGCGATGCGAACGATTTCGCACGCGGGAAACTCGAACTTCAGAAAGCCATTGAGCTCGATCCCAAGAACGTTGCGGCCCGCCGCTATCTGGCTGGTGTGCTTCTCGCGGCGAAGCAGTTCACGGAAGCGATCGAACAATTGAAAGCGGCGTGCCGTCTTGCACCGGATGACGGGCAAGCTCGTGCGCAACTGGCCCTTGCCTACCTGGAGCACGAAGAAGCAGTGAAAGCAGTTCCCGAGTTTCGTCGCTATTTGGCATCTCGCCCTGGTGATGCGGAAGCTCACTATCATCTTGGTATCGCCTTGGGCCAACAAGGCGAACTGCAGCCGGCACTAGCCGAGTTTCGCCGAGCGGTATCGCTGAATCCGTCTTTTGGGCCAGGGTACGAAAGCCTCGGCATTGCTCTCCGCCGTGAGGGCAAGGGTGCCGACGCCCTGCAGAAGTTCGAAACCGCTGTTCGTTTGATGCCGCAGAATCCGATAGCGCTTTGCGATCTAGGAATGGCACTCAAGCAGGCCGGGGATCTCGAAGGCGCTATTGCCAATTTTCGACGCGCGTTGGAGGTCAAGCCCGACTTCGAGCGCGCGCGATATGCGCTGGGAATTGCTTTACGGCAGCATGGCGAAGACTCAGCGGCTGCTGCTGAGATGCGTGGCATTCGCCAGCTACACGAAACCCGCACGCAGTCGGCACAAGCTCAGAAGTCCATTCTGGACGGGATCGGGATGCTGAAAAGCGGCCGGGCCGAGGAGGCCAAAGCAGAGTTCCTCAAAGCCCTCCAGCTCAGCCCTGCATCGGCGAGCGGCCATTACTACCTGGGTCAATGTGAAAGAAGCGCGGGCGATAGCAGTGAGGCGCTCGCCGAATTTCAAAAAGCAATAGAACTTCAGCCCGATTACGCGGAAGCGCACATGGCGCTCGGCCTTGTGTACGCCCGCGCCGGCCAGCCCGAACCTGCTGAGAAAGAATTGCGAAAAGCCGAACTGAGCGACCCTGATCTGGCCGATGCTCATTACAACCTTGCTCTCCTCTTAGCCTCAAGCAACCGGCCCGCCGATGCCATTCAGGAGCTCTCGCAAGCTCTCTCGCTCGATCCCGGCAATCTTGAGGGGCGCTTGCTGCTGGGCAATCTACTTGCTGACCAGAACGAAGCGGAACGCGCCGTAAATGCCTATACGGAGGTGATCCGCCGCTCTCCTCGCTTTGCCGAAGCTTACAACAATCTGGGGCTCGTGCGTCTCAGGGCAGGGAATCCGGCGCTGGCGAAACTGAACTTCGAAGAGGCCATCAGAACGAAACCAGGCTATGCCGCCGCCCACTACAATCTTGGCCTCGCGCTGACGAAAATCGGCGACGCACAAAATGCCCAAACTCAATTTGAGATGGCGCGCCGTCTCGACCCCTCCATCCCAGCCCAGCTGCAGTGAATAAACTTGAAAGAGCACCCATGAACCAATCGAGCACAAGACGCCGCTTACTCGGTCAGGCAGGCGGTCTGGTCGCAGCGCTTAATGTGAAGCAAGCGCCCGCCGAAGCGGTAGAAGCAGACGACTATTACGCCAAGCTCGGCGTTAAGAAGATCATAAATGCAGCCGGAACATACACTATCCTGACGGCCTCGACCATGCCTCCCTCCGTGCAGGCAGCGGTGGCGCGCGCCGCAAAGCATCCGGTTCGCCTGCTTGAATTGCAAACGAAAGCGGGTGAGTATCTGGCCAAGCGCTTGCGCTGCGAGAGCGCTATGGTTACCGCGGGCGCATCCTCCGCTCTCACCCTGGGTACGGCGGCCTGTATCGGAGTGATGAACCAGTGCCCAATCGAAGCTGTACCGTCAAAGGTCGCTGACCTCCGCAAAAACGAGGTCCTCATCCAGAAGGCGCATCGCTACTCCTACGACCATGCCATCGAGAACTGCGGTGCACACATTATAGAGGTTGAAACGCTCGCAGACTATGAGAAGGCGTTCACGGACAAAACTGTGATGGCCCACTACTTCAACGCAGCCGAAGGCGGCAAGATCGATCGCCCGGATTGGATCCGCGTTGCGCATCGGCACAAGGTTCCTTGCTTCAATGACGCGGCGGCTGATGTTCCGCCTATCGAGAACCTGTGGAACTACACTGCGATGGGGTTCGATCTAGTCACGTTTTCCGGCGGGAAGGGTATTCGTGGTCCGCAGAATGCCGGGCTGCTTCTAGGGCGTCGCGATTTGATCGCCGCTGCGGCGGCGACGAACAGTCCTTTTGATGAGGGTGTCGGGCGTGGTATGAAAGTTGCTAAAGAGCAGATCGTCGGAATGGTTGCGGCAGTCGACTGGCTTCTCGAGCAATCCGATCAGACGATGCAGGCTGAGTTTCAGCGCCGCGCCGCACGAATTTGTGATGAGCTCAAGAGCGTACCGACGCTCGATACGAGAATCGTGGTGCCGCCCGCGGCAAATCACGTTCCGCATCTGCTGCTTCGCTACGATCAGCAACGCGTGATGATTTCGCCGCTCGAAGTTGCGAAAAAACTGCGCGATGGGAACCCTAGCATCGAATTGAATCCATCGACGGGCAGAAGAGAAGGTTCGGCGGGACTGCCATCCGACGAGAACACCATTGTGGTCGGTGTCTGGATGCTAGAGCCGGGCGAGGATCTGACCGTGGCTCGGCGTCTGCATCAGGTTCTATCCGCCGCGGTTAGAGCATAAACGCCGGAGCACAAAAGAATTCTCAGCATACAACTCACGACGGACCCGAGCGCCGCCGAGATCGAGAAGATCCAGAATGGCCTTCGCGAGTTCAATCGATCACAGATAAGCGACAAGAATTACTTGCCGCTGGTCCTTACGTTGCAGAATGAAGTCGGTACGCTCTTCGGGGGCCTGAGCGGCCAGCTCTCATATGGCTGGTTGTTTGTCGACCTTCTCTGGGTGCATCAGGAGGTTCGCGCGCAGGGGCATGGACGCGGCCTGATGCTCGCGGCTGAACAGGAAGCCCGCTCGCGCGGGTGCCGCCATGCGTGGCTCGACACCTTCAGCTTTCAAGCACGCGAGTTTTACCAGAAACTCGGCTATGTCGTTTTCGGCGAGCTGGACGATTTTCCGCCCGGTCACCGTCGCTACTTTCTGCGCAAAGATCTCTGAACTTGCCTAGAGTTTTACCTGATTGCCGATCAGCGCCGGGTGCGGTTTGATCTCACCGATGAACGGAAGCGCGTATTCGCGAAACCCCGCTAAAATATCGTTACCTTCGCGGTTCGTCCACTCCGGGGGCAGCGTTCGTTCGAGGAAAGCGACCTTCTCGAGCGGTGTTACGCCGTTGGTAACCACATACGGTTCGTCTTGGAGGCGCATAAGCGTGATCATGTGCGCAGCGTCGCCGCGCAAGGCTGCGCTGACGGCGCTTCGGCCGCATAGATAAGCTTCGTTCCAGTCCGGTTCAGAGATGCTCGACGTGGCCCGTCCCAGCAGTCCCGGCTTCTCACTTCGCGCCCTGATCTTCAAGTGCTGCGAAACCAACATCGCGAAACGGTGCCCGAGATTCATCGCCAAGGCTCCGCGAGAACCGGAGCGTACATCTGCCCCAAATGGCTGGCCGTCAGCATCGAGTTGCCCCTCGCAGACAGCCACTACACAGCGGTTCAAGCGGTGGTACACGCGTTCCACATCGGCCAGCAGTTGTTCAAGCGGAAGTTTGTGCTCGGGTGTATAAATCAGGTGAGGCGCGTCATCCGGTTCGTTGCGTGCAAGCGAAGTCGCCGCCACGAGCCAACCCGCATTGCGCCCGAGAACTTCCACGATTTCGACTTGGTTGCGAAGGGCCCGGTTATCGGCATCGATGTCGCGTAAGGCCATTGCGAAGAACCGGGCGACCGAGCAGTATCCGGGAGAGTGATCGGTCTCAAAAAGATCGTTGTCGATGGTCTTGGGAATACCAATCACTTGCAACTCGTAATGACGATCGCCGGCGAGCAACGCAATCTGCTGCGCCGTGCCCATCGAACCATTGCCGCCGTTATAAAACAGAAAACGAATCTCGTGCCGTCGAAAGATGTCGAGCAAGCGGGAGAGATCTTCGGGAGAGACTTCTCGCCGCGAAGAACCGAGCGCAGAGGAAGGCGTTCGAGCTACCCGTTCCAGCAAGTCAGGCGGCTCTCGATAAAGGTCGATGAAATCTTCTGCGAGTATCCCGTCGATTCCGAAACGCGCTCCGTACAGCGCAGTAATCGCAGATTGACCGCGTGCTTCATCCACCACACCAGCTAGGCTGGCGTTAATGACGGGCGTGGGTCCGCCGCTATGCGCAACAAGCGCCTTTCCCGGCCTCACGTTGTTCATTGGAGGCAATCGAAGGCGGCGGTCCCGCCTAACTGGGAGACGGAGCGCGCACCTGCTTGCGCGCCGGCATAGGCGCATTCAGACATCGATGCGCCCCGCACAAAGCGCGACAGGAAGCCCGCATTGAAACTATCACCCGCGCCCGTCGTGTCCACTACCTGAGCAGGAATTGCAGGTTGATAAAAAGAGCCGGAATCTGTCATGACCAATGCACCTTCCGCACCTAATTTCACCACCACCGTTTTCGCGTAGCACGCCAGTTTCGATGCAGCGCTTTGGATTTCCTTGCAGCCGGTCAGCAGCAGTGCTTCCTGCTCGTTTGGGAAAAACAAGTCCGTGGAAGCGAGCACGTCCCAGATGTTCGAGTCCCAGCGTTCCGAAGGATCATAATTGCAGTCAAGAGAAGTCGTCAACCCCTCTGCTTTCGCCTGCGCGAACAGCGCCGCTGCCCGGCTGTGGAGATCCGTTAACAAAAAGTAAGCCCCAACATGAAGGTGGCGAACGGAACGCAGTACCTCGACGGGAACATCTTCGGTTCTCAATTTCGCGATCGTGCCGGGGAAGGTTACTCCAGCACGCTCGCGGTTTTTACTGTGCCAGATCGTAAGTCCCGTTTTTTCGTCCGAAGCCCACCGCACGGCACTCACCTCCACATTCGCCGATTGCAGTTTCTCGCTCACGAAGTTGCCGAATGTATCTCGCCCCAGAACGGCTGCAAAGCGCACCGCTGTCCCGAGCCGCGACAGATTGTAGGCCGTGATCGCACTCGATCCCCCAAGTACAACAGCGACGTCTTTCGCCAGCTTCTCCTTTCCTGGCTCCAGCTCGAGAACACCATCGACAAGCAAGTCGACGTTTGCCTCACCGGCAACAAGGCAATCGAACACTACTGGCCATCCTTGTGAATACGGAATCGCTCGACTACGCGTGTGATCACGCCATCCGGACTCGGCTCGTCCGGATTCAACCCCGACCGCAAGCTCAGCTGATAAGCGAACAGTTGCGGAAACACGATTTCGAATGGCGTACGCAGAGAGTCCGGTAGTTCCGGCGCGATCGGCTCAATGTGCTGTTCTACGGAGGCTGCGGCAAACTCCTCGGGCGCGATGGCGATTATGTGTCCAAGCTTCTTTTGCCGTAGTTCGTTAACCAGATCCTCTTCGTAGCGGCGCGTGAGCGGGTCGGATGATGCCAGGCAAAGAACGAGAGAGTCGCTCTGTAGCAAACTCATCGGGCCGTGGCGCAACCCCAGGTAGGACTCAGAAAAAGTAACCACACGTCCCGCCGTCATCTCGAGCACCTTCAAAGCAGCTTCCGAAGCAAACGGGCGAAGTACACCGCTCGCCAGAATGAGCACACGGCTCGCTGCCCTTTGGGCCAGCTTCTCCGCCGCCCGTTGCAATTGGGGAAGCAGCTGTGTTGCCCGGCGGCAAATTCCCGGGAGCACTCCCGCAAGTTCTTCTGAATGCTGGAGCGCAAGCCCGGCCAGCACGAGATTCGAGAAGGAACTCGTCATGGCGAGGCTGCGATCGTTTGTCCGAGGATCAAGCACGATCGCTTGTACATCAGGCATGTTGGCGAGCCGGCCTTCTCGGTTGCACGTAATGGCAAGATGGCGCGCATTGGGAAACATGGTCTGGAACCGCTCGACGACGGCCACGCTCTCGGGACTGTTCCCCGAACGTGCCAACGATACTAATAACCCGTCTTGCGCAAACTCCGGAGCAACCTTCACGATTTCGTCGCGGCTCGCTGTAAGCAAATCGGTCGTTGGGATCTCTCGCATGAGGTCGGACGCCTGCGCCACAGCGGCCGCTGCATAAGCCGAAGTGCCGGCGCCCGTGACGATCGCGTATGTACTTGAGACCGGCAAGGCCGAGCGGGCGTTCTCGATCCGCTCGATGCTCGTCGGCCACAATATCGGTTGCTGAAGAATCTCTGTGAGAGTCAGCGATCCAGGTATGCGCCGATCGGCCGGTGCAATTGAAATAGGTTCCTCCATGCTACGCCTCTCGCCTGCTCCCTCGCTTGAACGTGCCGCGATATAGGCCGTAAATTGATCCGGCTGCCAACCAGGAGGCGCCCGCGATTTTTGCAGCTGTGCCAAGATTCAGCCAGATGTAGAGACAAACCAAGAAACCGAGGAGCGGCGGTAACCAGTAAACCAAGCGGGTTTGTTTTTGCCGGATGCAGTACTCCCAAAACGCAGCGATGTTGACTCCCATAAATGCGATGAACGCGCCGAAATTTAGAAGCTCCGCACCTTGCGCGTAAGAAACCGTAAGCGCTCCAATGAGTGCGAGTGCGCCACAGAACAGAACGTTGTTGCGCGGGATCTGCGTGCCCGGATGCACGGCTGCGAAAAACTTTTGCGGGATGGCGCTATCGCGGCCCATGCCGAGGAGCAGGCGAGCCGCCGCCAGCTGCGAGGTGAATCCCGAACCGACCGTAGCAACAAGAAGAGTAAAATTCATAAGAATGAAAAGGAAGCTTCCGCCCGCCCGCTGCGCCACGTAAACATAAGCGGTATCGACGTCGGGATAGTGACTGTAATCCGGCCAGATCAGCTGCGCCAAATAAACCTCGATCGCCGCCAGTATGCCGGTGATGAGACAAACCAGTACAGTCGCAAGCAGAATGTTGCGTCTTGGGTTTTCTACCTCCTCCGATAACGTCGATACACTATCAAAGCCGATGTAAGTCAATACCGCGATCGCAATGCCCGATCCTACCCGCGACAGATTGAAAGTCGCCGGATCGTAAAAGGGACGGGTAATGGCCGCTAAGCTGAGGGTCGGCTGATGCAAAAGAAAGACAAGCGCAAACACGAAAAATAAAAGTACGATTATTCCCATGCTAGTAGCCATCCACAGGTTGATCTTGGCTGAGGCTTCGATACCCCGCAGGTTCAGGAATGTAAACAGCAGGGCAAAAAATACCGCGAGCAGCCAGAACGGAAGAAACGGGAAAAAATTCTGCGTGGCCTTGCTGCACCAGATTGTGCAGATAACCGGGTTCAACATGTAGTCGAGCGCGACGCTCCAGCCGGTCAAGTAACCAAGACCAGGATGCAGCGCATGAGACACGTAGGCGTAGGCTGAACCGGCGCTTGGTAGCACGCGCGCCATCCGCCCGTAACTGACTGCGGTGAAAAGCATCGCGATCATCGCAATCAATATCGCTGTTACCACATGCCCGCGAGCACTTTGACTCACAACCCCGAAAATCGGCATCGGCGCAGTCGGCTGAATGATAATAATGCCGTAAAGGACCAGGTCTCGCAGCTTCAGGGCGCGGCGCAGTTTGGCGGTCTGCGAGACGTCGAGCTTTGATTCCGGCATGAGGAGGCAGATTAAGCTAACGACGCCCAAACAGGCTTCGCGGGTGGGTTGGCTCTTTCAGACCAAAGCATATCGCAAGCAGACGAAAACCTCAACATGCAGCGGGGCTGCTTGCGAAGTCATGCGAGCAGTACTTCGACCCCCTCTGCCCGAATCTGCTCGACCATCTGAGGATTTGCTTTGCTATCTGTGATGAACCGGCGCACCTGATTCACTTTGCCGATAGGTGAAAGGCTCCGCCGACCCAGTTTACTGCTGTCGGCGATAACGGTTGTCTGTTCCGCCACCTTCATCATCAAAGCATTTAGTTGCGCTTCAAGTATATCGGGCGTTGCTAGCTCCAGTTCCGATGTGAGTCCGTCGATGCCGAGAAAGAAATGGTGCGCACCGAACTCCCGTAGCATGCGCTCAGCTTGTGGACCAACGAAAGATGCGGAGACGTGGCGCATAAGGCCGCCGATCACGATCACAGAAATTTGCGGGCTGTTGAGGAACTCCTGTGCGATGTTCAGAGCATGCGTAATTACGGTGAGCGCGCCCATGTTCCTCCGTTTCACCGCTCTGGCGAGCTCGGCCGAAGTGGTGCCCGAATCGAGAATGATGGTCTGCTTCGCTTCGATCAGTTCCGCTGCGGTCTGGGCGATTCGAACCTTTTCGGCGTGGTGAATCGATTGTTTAACGCTGATCGGAAAATCTTCACTCGCATCCTGGGCGAGAATAGCTCCGCCATACGAGCGAACGAGATGGCCTTGGCTCGCCAACTGACCAAGATCGGAGCGCAGTGTCACGGCCGAAACGTTGAAGCGGCTAACCAAATCCTCAACATGTAATCGGCCTTCCTTCTTGAGGATTTTCAGGATAGCGCGCCGCCGCTCATCGACAAGCAAAACGGGCTGTTTGTTCGCCATCGCATCTAGTTTATGCAACGACGATGTTCGAAAGCCAGCGGAAAAGAGCGTGAAAACATCCGACTGAAGTTGGGGGAATCAGGGCTTCTGGTCGCGCGCGGCAAGTAAAGCGGCAGCGTTCTCGTGATACACCTTCTTTAACACCGGGTCCGGCAGGTTGAAGCCGTTCAGATACCAGTGATAGCCAAACAAAGTCGAATAGAAATGTTCGTCCTCCGTTTCCAGTATTCGGAAGGTCGTCCGGTACATGGATTCGTCGAATCCCATATCGGTTCCGTATAGCAAGCGGTCGGCGTGTTTTGCGTAGAAACGGGCCGCCGCGCGCGGAGTCGCAGCTGTCTCGGCGTAACGTGCCGAGATATCGGCGTAAAGATTCGGATTTCGCCCAAGTACTTGACTGAGGTGGTCGAGATCGTAGTCGAGGTTCACTAAATGGCAAGCAATAAAAGTTGTCGCACGCTGCGCTTGAACCAACCGCTCGAGATGATCGACCATGCCAGGCAAACTTACGATCTTAGGTTGGTTATCCAGCCGCCACTCCCACGCGTTCATCAGCCCATCGTTGTGCCGGTCCATCTTCTGATACATCCAGATTGGATCGGCCACGTGAATACTGACCGGCATGCGTAGTTCGCCGCACTTCGCAAACACCGGCGCGAGTCGCGGGTCATCCGGATGCATCCCGTATGCGAATGTCTCGCCGAACGACATGCCCTGGCCTTTATCGTGCAGTTCGCCGACTCCGCGCGCTCCAATCTGACGGCACCGCATCAGCTCCTTCACGGCTGCTTCCGTATAGCCGGGGTGATCGTAGCCGGCGAACAGCAACCCGCACCAGACCTCGAACCGATCCGGATATTTGGCGTATCGCCGGTACACCTGGTCGAAAGCGGGACCGACAAGCTCCGTCAGAACAATCGTTTTCTCAATGCCGACCTCATCCATGTTCCTGACCCACTGCTTGACCTCAGCATCGGACTTTGGATAGGCGTGCGAGTGGATGTCGATGACCGTGAACTTAGCCCGTTTTACCTCGCTGATCGGGATCTTGTAAATCGATACCGGTGCATAGTCTTTTAACAAGAGAGTGGAAGGCGTTTGACCTCGGCCGATCAATGAGCAAAAGACAATTCCGACCAAAATCGATAGATTCCGAAGCAAGTTCACCCCCTAATAAACTTCGAAGCTGGCGCTTCCTTGTTGTCCGCTGAGAGTATCTTTCACGTTCACGGTCCATTTGCCTGTTTTCTCATTGAGACCGATCGGCAAAAGTTTTTTAGCAGCAGCCCCGGTTGCGAGCACGTTCCCCGAGAAGTAGCGCACAAGCTGGCCTGAAGGGTCCAACAACTCTACATGAAAAACGTGCGCCGCAGCTGTAGATGGGCCGTCCAGCGACAATCCGACCCGCCCGGTAGCGCCGCGCGCGATGCGTTGCGGGGCGGCAATCCGAAGTAACGGCACCGGTCTTGGGCTGAGTGCCAAAATCGACGGTTCGTACGGATCAACAGTCACCGATATCTTTTTGACCCTACCTATCGACTTCGAACGGCGCACGTCATAGGCGTACATTTCTTCCGGCAGTAGCAACCGCACAGCCTGCGACTTTTCAAAGCGCTGTTCGGATCTAGCTTTCAAGGGCCCTAGCTCGTCTACTTCGATCGGCGGATTGTTATGCAGCCCAATCAGCGTAACGCCCCCATTGCGAAATTCGTGCGTCTCAATCCCGCTGACTGGCTTACCGCTGGTGTCAACGACTCGATACGGGGATTGCACGTGAGCTTCGTTCGCGATTTCCCGAAAGCGCTGCAGAATCTCCGTTTGTGTCCCAAGTACGCGCCCGTGATCGTAATCGAAGGCGCTCATCTGAATTACTTTGCCCTTGCCGGCATCACCGTGGAGCAGGTCGGCCAGGCTCGATTCTGCCAGACGGTGGCTATGCTCGTCAAAAGTGCCCGCCTCTCCATCCACTAGCAGCATGCCACCTTGTCTGACGAACTCGTTTATCGCCTGCGCTTCCGCAGGGGAAAGCGCGCTAGATCGCGGCAGCACGAATATACGATAACCACCTTTCAACAGCTCTCCCCGCTCGAGCTGATCGTACGCGACGAAGTTGTATTGGAGCCCCGCATCTTCAATCAGGCGGCAATAGGAATCGCGTAAACGAAGGAAATCACTGTCGCGGCGCTCGGTCCAGGACATCCGCTCCATCCACGCGTCACCTTTCGGGCGCTGCGCCAGCATCCATTCTGTTCGTAGGCTCGGTTGCGAGTAGTGGATCGCAATGGGCCCGGCTTGTCGAACACTGTTGATGAGCAGAGCCCCGATGCCGTCGCGGATTTCGTTCCAGTAAGGCGCCACTTCCCGGCCACGCGGGCCCACTGCGCCGTCTGCCTGCACGATGTCGTTCTTCTCGTCCCAGATAATATGCCCTCGAGCGCCATGCAGAAGCTCGTACCATACCCGCTGCTTTTCCCACGGGCCAGTCGCAAAAGCAGTGGTTACGAAGACCGCCCTCGGATTGATAGACCGGAGTATTTCTATGTTGTCCCCGATGTCGTACGGCTCCATGACGTCAAGCGTTGTGCTTAATCGCGCATAGTCATAGCCGCCCCACCCCGGCATCTGCGCTCCTTCGATCCCCACATAGGCCCGAGAATCGACCGAATGAACCGCATCAACGCCCATCTTCAACGCATTTGCAAATGAGATGTCCATCCAGTCTTTGTGATCGGCCCATGCCGAGTAGTTCTCATCGGTGCGCTTCATAGCTTCACGAGTCGTGTCGGGCGTCACCAGATCCCAGCTTGCAAACGACGCACCCCATTGCCTGTTCAGCGCCGCCAGCGTCCCATACCGTTCCTTCAACCAAGTGCGCATCGCATCGAGCGAGTGATCCGAAAAATCGAAGTCCCAGAATCCTGCCAGCTCCGCAATGCCCGATTCATCCGCAAGATTGTAGAAAATCGGTCGATAGGGCGAATAGGTACGCGCTGCTTCCACAAGCCTGTCGTGAACTGTCGCAAGCCAGGCCGGATCCGAAAAACTAGGGTGACGCTTCAGCCCTTCTTTGCTTGAGGGATCCTTCTTGTATAGCTCCTTCGCCTGAAGCAGAGACCAGTTATACGGCCTGTCTTTTCGATAGCGATGATACTCCGAGTAGAAATCAGTGGCGATGTTCTCGACGTACCAGCGTAGGTCGTCTTCGAGCAAAAAGTCCGGGAGCGACATCGAGCTCTCATTCGACTTACCTGCGTTTACGCCTAGCTTTTCGAGTTGTCGAAATTTGTCGGCGCTTCCCGCTTGCCACATGATGATCATGTAGTCCCACCATGAAGCATCGGCCGGCTTCGCGATAAAGCTCACCTCGGCGTCTTCCTCGCGATGATCTTTTTCACCTTTCTTGTTCAGTCCGTCAAAAACGAAGTGAACCCGCAGTTCATTCTGCATAGCTACGGCCCGCCTCAGGTCAAGAGGGAACCGGATGACTGTTTCATCGCTGAGTTCAACCGGAATCGCACGGTCTTCGATGACACGACCGTAAGTGTCGGTCCACTTGATACGAAGTTCACCTTTGCCCGTTGCTTGTCCGATCGTCCGGTAGAGAGCGGTGACGGTTTTGTCACGTTCCATCGCCTTCTCAGGCAGAACAAGTTCGCCGGCCGCGCATAGCTGGCCCAAAAGAGCGGCAATAATCGTAAGCCCAATACGCATGCTCAGTTCGCCTTGATCGGGTCCAATGCATCCCCGCGCAATTCCAAACGAGCGGCGAGCAGATCGGGACGGGCATCGAGCGCCTGCCTGAGCAGAATGCGGGCTTCCTCCGATCGACCCTCGAACTTGTTGATCAATGCAAGCAGATACCTTGCTTCAGCCCGGCGCTGTCCATCCTTCGAATCTTTCTCTGTCTCGGCAAAGGTCAGGAAATGTTTGTTGAGGCGTGCAGCCTCGTCCGGGCGGCCCATGCGTTCCAGTGCAAACACCATGAAAAAGTTTTCGCTGTTCCAGCTATCCCTGTCACCGGACAGTTGCTCTATGCCTCCGATGCACTTCTGATACCACCGCCGGGCCTCTTCGCTCTTCCCCAAGGCTTCGTAAGCGCGCCCGATGTAGTAGTAGCTACGCGGGGAGCCTTGTCCTTCGAACGTGTCCACGCCCAGCGAAGCGGGTGGGTGTAGAGCAGCCTCAAATTCCTTCAAAGCCGTCGCATAATCGCCCTTTCCGAAAGCCTCGGACCCTAGGCCGTAGCACATCGCACGGTATTCGTCCCGTAAGCTATAGGCGCGGTGGCGAGGCGTAAATTTGTGTGTATCGATCAGCCGCTCCGCATCCTCGTAACGACCCTTGCTGAGATTGGCCGTCAACACGCCTTCGGCTAGGTCGTCGTCACTCGGGGAACGTCTGAGCGCCTTCTCGAGTAGCGCGAGCTGGTCATCGAACCGGCCTGCGCGTGCGTACAGAGCGCTCAGATCGTCAAGAGTCCGCACGTGAGATGGTTTGAGCTCAATAGCGCGTTCCAGCTGTAGGGCTGCTTTCTCGACGGGCAAACCTTGTTCGGCATAGGCCAAACCTAATGCCCGTCTCGACGAAAAATCTTCAGGATTAATCACGAGTGCCGCCTCCCATTGCGCGATCGCTTCCTTCGGCTTCCCTCGGAAATAGAGCAGACACGCCAGGTCGAATCGCGCCACCGCGTCGTGCGGACCAAGCCGGACGGCCTCGCTGAGCGGGGCCTCGCTCTCAGCACGGTACGGAAACCGGTCGACTCTACCGGCCGCGTCGCGAGCTTTCTCGAGCGAACTGTCTGCTTCGGCCGGCTGACCGGCACGACGCTGATAGTAAGCGAGCGTGTAATAGAACTCCGGCGTTGTTCCCCACGGATCATGATTCGTTCCCGCGACCAGGCCAAGGATCTGCGCGCATTCCTGCGGGCTCTCCAGATCGCGATAGAAGCTGATAACATTGATCGCCTCCTGCGTCTGCTCGCCCATCAGCCGCAACAATTCTGCCCGCGCGCTGGCGTCGCCCGTAAGAAACCAACGCTCTGCTTGCACCAGGCGATTCGTCGGATCCATCGTCTCCACTGCAGCCAACTCGGCTTCGGCAGCTTGTTTATCGCCCTCGCGCCGAAGTGCCACCGCTAACCCCAACCTTGCCAATAGGTCGTACTGGTTCGCCTCCCCGGCACGCCGGAAATGCGCTATCGCGCCCCGGTTATCACCACGTATATAAGCCAGACGACCCAGCTGGAACTCACGTTCGCCATAGTAGGCGCTGTCAGGCCAGATGAAATAAAGGTTGCGCTCTGCTCGTGCTTGATCACCCAGCGCGAACTCGCTCATTGCCAGGTAGTAATAGCCTTCATCTGCGTAGGGATTGCGTTCGATCGTCTGGGTCAGATGCTTCGCCGCGCTCTCATAGCGGCCATCATTGAAGTCTGTAATCCCCATGAGCAAATGAGCCTTCGAATAGCCGGGATCGCGCTTCAGCGCAGCCGCAAATAACGCTTCAGCGCCCGGTTCATCCAACTCCTTTAGCCGAAACTCTGCCGCTAGCGTGAGTTCTTCTGCGCTCATCTGCTCCGGGGATTTGCGCGGCTCCTCGAGCGGCTTGGTGAAAGGCGTGTACTCTTTTCGGCCAGGGTCGCTATCAGGCCGATGGTAATCGAGCAATGTGCTGCCGGTTGGATCGGTGACAACAACGATCATCTGCCGTAAGCCAGATTCGTTTGCCCGGATCCCAGGCAGATCAATGTGCAAAGTTGCAGCCGGATCAAGATCGACAGTCCTGCTCAGAAGTTCACCGCACTCAGCTTTTACGGCGAGTTTTGCACCAGTCACCCGGTGTGTCGCTGCCAGCGCGATCTTCACATTTGAATTGACACCCTGCGCGTCCGGCCTCACCTCGAGATGCAAACCTACATCGCGCGTCAAAGTGGTCAATCCTTCGGTTTGCGCAATAGGAATCCACCATTCCGTCCAGCCTTCCACCTTGTGCGGCGCTACCCATTCGTAGTGACCGTCCCAAACATGCCGGCCACTTTGCAGTTCAACGTACGGCCCGGCATTGTCCGTATAACCACGCACATAGTTCTCCGAACCTTCGCCGTAACCGAACGTCCACAGCTTCATTCCCTGCACGATGCGTCGATCCGCATACCGAAAGATGCCGTAGTCACGATCGAACTGATAGGCGCCTTGGAAGTTGTCGTAGATGTCGATCCCGAACACGCCGAGCATGTGTTGGTTGTTGCGGTCCCAGCTGTAATCGATGCCGTTATACAAAGGCCAGTCCGCAATGTCAGCCGTAGTGTGGCCGACAGTCCGGCTCATCGGATAGATGAAGCGCGTCTTCGGGGTCGCATTGATCGCCGTGTTCACCCAGAACATCTCCGGTTTGCGGCCGTCACGCATGTTGTAGCAAAATACCTGGAGCTCGAGCGCTGCAATGCCCGGGTGAAGGGTCGCTGAAAAGTTCACTTTCATGCCGTACACGGGATCTGTCTCGCCAAGCACCAGCGAGATGCTGCCGTCCGCGCGATGCACAATTTTGTTCGACCAGAAAGGTTCGCCGTGCAGCGTCAATGTGTGCAGGTCATGGGGACCGGTCAACTCCACTCCGGACTGTGGCCAGCTGTTGCGAGGATTGTAAGGCGCCGGTTTGATCACATCATTGCGATAGAAAACTTCACGCTTCCGCAGCTTGTCGTATACCGAGAAGATGCGGTCGCCGAGCTCAGGCAGGTACGTCACCTTGAAATATTCGTTTTCGACGAAGATTGCACGATAAATCTTGGGCTCGGGCGGCCCTTTGAACGGCATCAGGTAGGTCGTGAACGGGTACATCCCGGTCACGGTTGAATCCGCGAATAGCGGCGGTTCCATTTCACGACCAGAATGTTCGTAAGTTGGGATCGAGAGCGTTCCTTCGTAGGCGCGAACTGCCGGTTCCGCCTGGCTCGGATAGCCCGAGATGGAAAGCAAATAAATCGCCAGCAGAATGCGAATCATTAAGCCCTTGGGAGTTACTTTACAGCATCAAGAAAGCGCCAATTGCTCAGCGTGCTCTTCTGACGGGAATGGGAACGGCAGCGCCTTCCGTGAAAATCATGCGCAACGGTAACGTAGCCGCCCCAATCAGTGCAGCTTCGCCCCCGAATACCGAAGGGCGTACCAGCAGATTACGCGGTCCCCACAACTCGAGATTGTCCGGCAACTGCTGCCGCACAATTGGCTCAATTAGTCGCCAAGCTTCCGTGATGGCTCCGTCGATCACAATCGTGTCTGCGTCCAGACCCCACACGATATTCGATATTCCGACACCTAAAAGACGCGCCGTTTCGTTCAGCGCCTGCTGCGCTGTCGCTTCTCCCGACAGAGCCCGCCCGACAATTTTGCGTATTCGCGCCGTTGTGTCTCCCGTGACGGGCTGCTTCCCCGACCCGCTCAGTTGCGCATAACGGCTGCATACGGCCGGATTCGAAATGAGCTGCTCCAGGCAACCTGGCCGATCGTGTCGCTCCTCGCCGGGCGACAGCTCAATCACCATCTGCCCGAATTCGCCGGCGGCCATGTGCGGCCCATGATAGAGCTTGCCGTCGAATAGCACGCCCATACCTACGCCTTCGTCGAGCTTGACGAAAACAAAACAGCGTCGTGCGTGCGTCTCGGCCGAGCCATAAGTGTATTCGGCTAAAGCAGCCGCCCGGACATTGTTTTCCACGTAGACCGGCTCGTGCAGTCTCGTTTCCAGAAACGCGCGAATCGGTACGTTTTGCCACTCGGGTCGGCTGCCCAGAACGAGAACTCCGTTTTCGCTGTTTACGATGCCTCGCGCGCAAATACCGGCCCCACGCAGCCGGTCTCCCCCGGTCTCCTTACGCAAAGAGAGAAAGTGATCCGCGATCTGTTCGAGCGTTTGTTCGGCCGACGCGGGAGTGCGGAAGCGGCGTGTCTCAACGATCCGGCCCTGCAGCGTGCTTAGCGCGCAGCGTGTCTCCCAATTCTGAACTTCCGCGCCGAAAATGACCCGCCGTGTATCCAGTTTCAAACGGCGTCCCGGGCGTCCCCCCGTCGAGTTTTCCGCACCGTCCTCAGAGATCAAACCCTCGCTCATGAGCTCTGTAACGATGCGTGAAATCGCACCTTCAGAGAGCCCACTTCCACGGGCGACGTCGGCGCGCGACATGTAATCGTTCTGCTGAAGCAGACTCAAGACCGCAGCTCGGTTAACCCCGCGGACCTGTGGCGGACGCAGTATCTGCTTTGCAGAAACACCGAGTTTGACCATCAGCCAGTCCAGTATGCCAGTATTTAGAACAATCTCATTCGTGGCAATACCGTAAACAAAGCGCCCGCCAGCGAACCCGCTGCAAACCACACCAGCCAATGAACGCGAAAGATAGTGGCAGCCGGATACTCAACGCGGATCGACAAGAACGCGGCATCAGTCAGCGGCCGCTCCAAGGGGTGCGCGAAGAACCGAATCGGTCGCGTCCTCTCCGCCGAAAGCCATTGAAGACCCGGTTGGGCGCAAATTGTTTTACTCACGGCGCGGCGGCTATCGATCAGCTCTAACTCGCCTGCGGAAGACACGACGGGTCGAACACGCCAGCTGACTTCCTTCTCGCTACGGACGCGCACCGGTGGGGTTTCTACCCTCATGCCCACTGGAGTTCTCAGTTGAAGCGCCGTCAGTGCCGACGCGTCTGGTTCCGACGTACTTGGTCCCGCGCAGCGAACCGTCACCACCGTTGCCTCCCCCGGCCTCAAGGGAGCATGTCCGAAGTAAGCGTCGCAAACCGCTAGCAGCATCGCATAAGGCAGCAGCAGAACCAGCGACGGAACGGCTGCCGCGCGAAGCATGCGTGCATTCGCAATGACTAGGTCTCGTTGTGCGCGCAGGATCAGCAGCGGTTCATCTGCAAACAGGCGAAACTCAAGTAGGTGAGCCAGCATGCCGTTCGCCGCTGTGCGTAGCCGAGCGACATCGCCAAACTGTCGGAACGCCCAAATGGAGCCGAGACTCGAAAGCGCACCCGCCATCAGCAAAACCCAGAATGGCGTCGCGCCCAACTCGACCTCAGCCATCCGCCAAACTCATTTGAGGTAGCCGAGACCTTGCAGCTTTTTGATCAGATCTTCTTTCGACTCTGTTTCCTCAAGGCGGGTTAGATCCCGCTCCATAGCGTGCTCGATAAATTCCTCAAGTGAACTGTAACCAACCTTCTCGACGACCTGCCGCGCTCTTTCGCATAGCTGCTTGCTGAGCTTGACCGTCAAAGTGGATCGCATTGTCTCTCCTCATCGAGCCGGCAGCGGAAGGAGCGTGCGGCCTTCCATCCACTTCGGAGCTTCAATCCCAAATAGGTCCAGCACCGTCGGTGCAAGATCTTCGATCCCAGGGTTCGCTCCCTTAAGATCCCGGTTCGAGAAAATCACTCCCGGTACTGCTTCGGGATCAACGCAGTGGTCCCCGCTCCAACACTTGTTATTGTCTTCGAACACGGCCGCACTCACGCGGCCAACCGCTGCACCCCAGGACGCTCGATAGCCGGGTGCGTAACCGGGCAGAAGGTCAGGCGCAGCGTCGAGGTAAGGACCGCGGTAAACTGCACTCGCATCATAGACACGCTGGATCGCGACTTCGCCGGTTTTTTCATCGCGCAGTCCGCTCAGCTTTTCGATCAGTTCCGCCTTCAGGCTCGCCACTTCTTCGCGAGTCACGATCCCGCCAGCTTCGCGTCCCCGCAGGTTCACATACACGCCGCCCAGCCCAAAACTATAGGCGCGAGTGCCCGACCAGTCAATCCCATCAAAGTAGTCACCGCTTTCTCTCAGTTCAGCCCGCAGCGAAAGATATCCGTTCTGATGTAGCCAGGCATTCAGGTTCACGCCACGATGAAAAGAGCAGAAGCCGTGATCGGAAAGCACGAAAAGCGCGGTGTCCTTGTCGACATACTGAAGCGTGCGGCCCACCACCCGGTCCATATCGCGATAAAGCTTCTCGATCACATCGGCATGACGCGAAGGCCCGACCTCGCTCCGGCGCGGATCAAGATATCGAAAGAACATGTGCTGCACGCGATCGGACGTATCAAAAACACAGGCCACAACGCCGCGCCGCGTACGATCCAGCGCACCAAAAAACATGGCTTCGCGCTCCTCCTGAATCAGCTTCGATTGCTTCAGAAAAGCGTCCTCGTCGATTGCGCCTTCATTTAAGGCCCAGGTATCTTCCGCCATCCCGAGCGTCGCGAACGAGCCGATGAGCTTGGCCAGGTACACCGCGTAATAGCTCGGGTGGCTGATCGGTAAAGCGGGACTCTCCGGATCGATCTCGACCGGCGTTACGTAAATGGATACATCTGGCTCGACGCTTGTGAGCAGAAAGCGTGCAATGCCGCGAACGGAAGAAAGTGGTCCCGCTGAAAACCGCAGCCGGAGCCATGGTGTGTATTCACCCACCTGAAGCTTCCAGGTCTGGCCATCGATTTTAAGCTCGCGCTCAGAACCGACCTGTGTCAATTTCACCCGAAACGTGATTTGCGCTGAGTCCGGCCCCGGTAACACGCCTAGTAATCCGTCATCGCAAGGCTGCAAAGCGAAACGGACTCCTCCCTCGCAAGTGAGCGCCTCCGGGCGCGTGGAGAACCAGGAGAAGCTGCCTTGCGTTCCACGCAAATCGGGCGTCGACATTGCCGACAATAAGCGCCCGGCGAACCGATCTGGCGGAAACGTAATAGGAACGCGCAAGATCGTGCTGCCGATCGCATGGCGTCCGAGAATTTTCCAGAACGGTTCGCTCTTACGCCGCATCTCGACTGAGGGCCGCGAGAGCGGGATGCTCCATTTGCCGATCTTGAGAACACGCGACGGCGGCAGAATTCTTGCCGAGGAAAGCTCCGGCGCGTACGTTCGCAAGTCGCGGTTCAGGAAATCGAAGATATTGTGCTTCGCCGGATTAACCCCTGTCGCGAAAGTCGACCACGCAACCGGTGAAAGGGCAGGGAAGGTAGTGCGCAGCCGAGCGTAGCTTCCCTGGTCACGCAACCGGCTTAGATGGGGCAATTTGCCTTCCGCCATCCAGCGCTCACAGAGGTTGGGATCGAGGCCATCCAAGCCTAAAAAGATGGCCTTGTTTACGCGAGCTTTCCCGAAGCGGCCGCGTCGCCGAATGAGCAGCCAGAAAATTCGAAAAGGCCAAAAAAGAAAGGAAAGCACGCTTGCGAGCAGCGACAACACGATTGCGAGAAACGATCCGAGAAACGCGAATCCCGCACCGGGTCCCACGTAAGCGAGCACGAAGGCCATCGGATGCGAGTGCGGTCTCATGCGGACGAGTAAAACGAAAGCCAAGGCTATCGCCGCCTTGAAATAGTCCCGGCGCTTCACCGCAGCTGGCCTTCTACAAACGGCACTTCCAGAACCTTTTCGTGCTGGATCGGACCATGGCCGAAGTAGCCGTCCTCGCCAAAAAGCTCGCCATGGTCTGAAGTGATGGTCACGTACGTATGCTTCGGCAAGAAATCGAACATCTCGTCGATTACCTGATCCAGGTGTCGCACTGCATCGATCTGCCGCCCCCGAAGTGCACGCAGTTTGCGATCGTCAAATTGCTTGTCGCGCGTTCGCCGTAGCTTCCCGCCAACCACATGATCGTCCAGATGTTTGAACACACCATGTACGCCGCTGATGCGCGGCCACTGCTCGGCAGGCTCGCCCGGGAGCGCATACGGATAGTGCGTCTCGCCTGTATTCAAAAAGTAGAAAGATGGCTGATCGTGCTCGAATTGCATCTGTCGAAGCATCGCCCGCAGATCGTTGTGGTGTTCCATCAGTCTGTATGAATCGAATCCGCTGTTGAGAATCGTCAAGGGATTCAGTACCGGTAATGACACCATCGCGTGTGTTCGATAGCCAAGACTCTGCAGCAGAACCGGCAGGTAAAGCCGCGGAACGAAGCGCTTGAATTCGAGCCCCTCGGCGCCCAGTCGCTCATTGAACTTCAGAAAATCACGTTGGTAATAATCGGAGGCGAAGACGCCGCGTGGGCTCGAATGCGGCATCAAGCCCATCAAAAGGT
Organism: Terriglobia bacterium; assembly: GCA_963737005.1. Lineage (GTDB taxonomy): Bacteria > Acidobacteriota > Terriglobia > Bryobacterales > Bryobacteraceae > Bog-105. The sequence continues at coordinate 768,557 of CAVTRD010000004.1, forward strand.
TGTAGTGTGATGGAGCAGTCCAGGACGCATAAGCCCAGCGCTTCTCCACTTTCCCGAGCTTCCGAATGGTTTTCGGGCGCGCTCTCACCAAAGTGTCGTAACGGCAGCTATCGAGAACGATCAGGACGTAATTGTTCCGCTCCATTGTGAAGCATTCGCAGAAGATCGTCTTATGATACGCTCTCTACCGCTGCCAACGGTGCCCCGTTGACGAATCTTGCCTCCGTCACCTAGACTTACTTGCTGGGGACAATTAATGAATGACTCGCTCGCCCAAATCGTAGACCGTAAGGCAGATCGGTTGATCGAGATAACCCGCGAGCTCGTTCGGATCCCTTCCGAAAATAAGCCTCCCTTTGGTGCTGAGCAGGCCTGCCAGCATTGGATCTCGGCGCAAATTCAAGCGCTCGGTCTCAAGCCCGACCTCTACTATCTGGACGAAGTCGCGGGATTGCGCGAGCACCCGCTTTACTTCTCTGGACGGGATTACGTCAACCGGCCTAATCTCGGTGCTCGATACCAAGGCACAGGCCAAGGCCGTTCGCTCGTCCTGTCCGGACACATCGATACCGTTCCGAGCGGTACGCAAGCTTGGACACGCGATCCGTTCAGTGGGCACCTTGAGGGCAACCGTCTCTACGGGCGCGGCTCGAACGACATGAAAGCGGGAGTCGCAACAAATCTTTTCGTCTTAGAGTGCCTCACAGAGCTCGACGTGAAATTGGCGGGCGATCTCGTATTCGAAACAGTGATCGACGAAGAGTTCGGCGGATGCAATGGAACCCTTGCCGGCCGGCTGCGGGGCTACAACGCCGACGCGGTCGTATTGTCTGAACCTTCGGCACTGCGCATCTGCCCAGCCCAGCGCGGAGGACGTACCGCGCACATTACGTTCACCGCTTCGGGTGGGATTCTTGAACACGGACGTTTCCCCGCCGGTGTCATCCCGCAGCTCACGCACTTTCTGTCGTGTGTACCGCAATTCGCCGAACAACGCCGAGCCCACGTTCGGGTGCATGAATCCTATGCAGGACATCCTGACCCTGTGCCCGTCTCTGTAACCAAAGTGTTCACCGCGCCTTGGGGGTTCAGTGAGCCAATTACGGTACCCGAAACCGCGCAAATCGAGCTCTACTGGCAACTGATGCCAGGGGAAACTCAGGGCGACGTAGAGCGCGAGTTCTTCGAATGGCTCGAGCGAACCGTTAAGGGTGCGCCTGAGATCTTCCCCGCCATGCCGCAAGTCGTTTTCCCGCTGCGCTGGCTGCCCGGTTCCGCCATTCCCAGGAGTGAAGCCGTCGTTCAGGAACTCTCGGCTTGTGCGGCGAGCGTTCTTGGCCGCGACCCGGTCGTGGCCGGTATCGAAGGGCCGTGTGACCTGTTCGTATTTCAGCAGGGCTTCGGCATCCCCGGTGTCCTGTGGGGTCCGCGCGGCGGCAGCACGCATGCAGCCGATGAGTATGTCGAAGTTGATTCGCTCATCGCGGCCGCAAAGACGCTTCTGCTTTTCGTTTTGCAATGGTGTGATGGAGCGTCGGCACGAGCGTGAAGAGCATTCTCGCCGCGCTGCTCTTTGCCGCTGCTTTGCAGGCACAGATCTACTCACCCAAATTGTTGCGAGAAGGGCAGCCGGATGCCACCGATCTCAAGCAGTTCGCGCACGCCATTTACAGCGTCGCCGGCGCGCACACCGAACGCGAGAAAGCCGAAGCAATTTGGCGCTTTTTCCTGACGGACGGTCGCTTTGTGCCGCCCGGCTTCTGGTATCACATCGCCGGCTGGACCTATGAAGAGCCTGCGGGGGAAGTCCTCGATCCCATCAAGCTGCTGAACAGCTATGGCTTCGGTCTCTGCTACCACATTGCTCCACTCCTCGAAGCGGTTTTCGAAGCGGGCGGCTTTGCCGATGCGCGTTGCTGGTTTTTGACCGGACACACAGTTGCCGAGGTCTTCTATGACGGCGGCTATCACTACTTCGATTCCGACATGATGGGCTACAACGTCCGCGGTGATGGTTCATTTCGCGGCAAGCCCGTCGTATCCGTCCACGACCTTGAGAAGGACAGCCAGGCGATTCTCGACAAATTGCAAGCACCCGATCAGGTAAAGCCCGGGGTGGTCGATACGCCGTGGTATCCGGCCGATGTGCGCGCGCGAGCCATGCCCGATCTTGCCGGATTATTCACCAGCGCGGCCGACAATCACCTCTACCCGTTCACGCGCTATGCGCCCGGCCACAGCATGGATTTCGTGCTCCGGCCCGGCGAAAAACTGATTCGCTTCTTCGCGCCCGAAGAGCCACGCCTGTTTTATCTGCCCTACAAGTTCAATGGCCGTGAGTGGTCCGAATTTCCACAAGAAATTGCCGAGTATCAAATCCGGACAGCCGACGGCCCGCGCAGCCAAAAAGATGACCGGCTCTGGGCGACCGGACGTATTGAGTACGATCCGCGTACACTCCCCACCGGCGACCCGATCGTCATCGACATGCCGAGCCCGTACGTCATCATCGACGCGCACTTCAGTATGCGTCTCGACCTTCCGTCGCCAAATGCCTCTATCCAGGTGGAAACCACAACGGACGATGGCAATACGTGGCAGCTCGCCGGACAAGCTCACGGACCGTTTCGAGGTGAATGGTCCTGCGAGCCGGCGGTCACCGCGAAGAGTTCTCACGGCAGGCTCACGGCTGTCAGTGGCTCTTACGGATATAAGGTTCGGATCAGAAGACCCAATGCATTGCAAGCCGATATAGCCGCCCTTCATCTGGTCTCGCGCGTTCAGCTCAATCCGCGCACCCTCCCGGCACTCGCCAGCGGCGACAACCGTCTTACCTATCAGGCAGGCTCACCTGCCCAACGAGTCTCGCTTCCCATTTCTCTCCGGCGAGCCTCGTTGCACGATTTAGCGGTGTCTGACGAACAGGGCCAAACCTTTCTCTATCCGACAGCCGGACGCACCGGCGAAGCTGTCTATCTCTTGCATGCCGAGGATGCAACTCTCTCCGGCTTCGAAGCTGGCGCGCGCTTCTTCGATTTCCGCAGCGGCCTAGTTCCCGACAAGCTGACCGCCGAAACTCGCCACACAAGCATCCCGGGCCAAGCAGGCACAGCGTCGATCTCGTGGGCCACTTCGCTCGATGGTCCATTCCGCGAAATCTGGTGCTTTCCGGACAAATTGCAATGGCGTGATGGCGATCCGATCGACCGCCTGTTGTTATGGCCCGAAGTGTTCCGCCAGGTTCGCGAACTTCCGAGCGGCACAAAGCGCATTTATTTCAAAGTGCGAACCAGTGGACCGGCTTTCGACAGCATTCGATTCGCAGTTTATTTCGCTGCTCCACCGCCTGCGGGCCATCTGACCATCACCCAATCCTGGACGGAGGCCGGTCTTCCAAAGCACCATGTCCAGACGATCGATGCGGGCACACCGGCTCACACCTACGTTGTGAAAGCCGGAATGCAAGTCGTAAACCGGGCCGTGATCTTCGCAAACGAGTAGCGCGCCCGTGAGATCCTGGGAGATTATCTAAGGTCCGATAGCAACTTCCTGGAGCGTTCATGAAACTCTGGCTCGCCGGTCTTGGTTCCTTTGTTTTTGCGGTATCGATTCTCCAAGGCGCTGATCGCCCTACTCTCCGCGATGCGCAACAGTTCATGGATAAGGCCGAAGCGGAACTCCTCGTTCTTGCCAACGAAGCGCAGCGGGCCGCCTGGGTGGAAGAAACCTACATCAACGGCGATACGGAGGATCTGTCAGCGAAGGCCAATGAACGACTGATCGCGCGAGTCACCGAGCTCGTCACGCAATCCAGACCATTCGAATCGCTCGACCTTCCGCCCGATCTGCGCCGCAAATTCAAGCTCCTTAAGTTTGGGCTTTCACTGCCGGCGCCGAGCGACCCTAAGCTGCGCGAAGAGGTAACGAAGATTGCAGCTTCGCTCGACGGCGCATATGGATCTGGCAAATACTGTCCCACTGGAGATCAATCGAAATGCCTGGGCATCGACGAGCTCGACGTCCGCATGGCCCAGAGCCGCGATCCCAAAGAGCTAGCCGACATGTGGGTCGGCTGGCATAAAGTCGGAGCGTCCATGCGTGATCGCTATGCCCGCTTCGTTGAGCTTTCCAATAAAGGTGCTCAGGAAGTCGGGTTTGCTGACACGGGCGTTCTCTGGCGCTCCGGCTACGACCTTCCGCCACAGGCGTTCTCAGCGGATCTTGAGCGCCTTTGGACACAGGTCCAGCCTCTCTACCGTGAACTCCACGCCTACGTTCGCAAAAAGCTGATCGCGAAATACGGCGCCGAAGCCGAGCGGCCCGATGGCATGATCCCCGCCCACTTACTCGGAAACATGTGGGCCCAGGAATGGGGCAACATCTACGATCTCGTTGCTCCTCAAGCGGCGCCAAGCACGGCAGACATCGGAAAAGTATTGCAGGAGCGCAACGTCGATGCGCGCGGCGTGGTGACGTACGGCGAGCACTTCTTTCAGTCACTCGGCTTCGAGGCTTTGCCGGAGACATTTTGGCAACGGTCCATGCTCACCAAGCCACGCGACCGTGATGTCGTCTGTCACGCCAGCGCCTGGGATATCGACAACGATCAGGATGTTCGCTTGAAAGTGTGCCTGCATGTCACAACTGACGACTTCACAACGGTTCATCACGAACTCGGGCACAACTACTACCAGCTCGCCTATCGGCATCAGCCGTTCCTTTTCCGTAGTGGCGCAAACGACGGTTTTCACGAAGCTATCGGTGATTCGATCGCGCTTTCCATTACGCCCGAGTATCTGAAAAAAATTGGGTTGATCAACGAGATTCCCCCTCCCGCGGCCGACATTCCCCTGCTACTTCGGACGGCACTCGACAAAGTGGCCTTCCTTCCGTTCGGTCTGCTCATTGATAAGTGGCGCTGGCAGGTCTTTTCGGGCGAAGTCAAGCCGGCCGACTACAACCATGCCTGGTGGGCGTTGCGCGAGCAGTACCAGGGAGTGGCGCCGCCCGTGGCACGATCGGAGTCCGACTTCGATCCCGGAGCGAAATACCACATTCCTTCAAACACGCCGTACATGCGCTACTTCCTTGCGCGCATTTATCAGTTCCAGTTTTATCGCGCCATGTGCCAGGCGTCAGGCTATCAGGGACCACTCAACCGCTGCTCGTTCTTTGATTCGAAAGAAGCAGGAGCGAAACTCAAGGCGATGCTCGAGCTCGGCCAATCGAAGCCGTGGCCGGAAGCCATGCGCGTGATGACCGGCGAAGATCGAGCCGACGCTTCCGCCATGCTGGAGTACTTTGCACCTTTAATGACGTGGCTGAAACAACAAAACGGTGAAGAGAAGATCGGCTGGCAAGTGACAACCGGTAGTCGCTAGCCAAAGAGGTAAATTTATGAGGAGCCTAGTCGCCCTACTATTGCTCGTCCCCGCGGTTCAGGTTTATGGCCAGAAACAGCCGCCAGGCTCGCTCCGGAGTATCCTGCTTGAGCAACTACAAACCACTCACAATAAGAAAGATTGGTTCGTGCCTGTGAACGTTGCGCTTGAAGGACTCACACCCGAGCAGGCAAAATGGCAGGACGGCAAAGGCAATCACTCGATCGGACAACTAGCGAATCACCTGCTGTTTTGGAATACGCAGGAGCTCGCAAAGTTCAATGGCGAGCGTCCTGCCGCGTTCAGCGGCAACAACGAAGAAACTTTTAACAACTTCAATAGCGCAAACTGGAAAGCTACTATCCAGAAGCTGGATGCCGTGCTGACAGCTTGGGAGAAGGCAGTCGAGCGGGCCGATGACGACAAGATAAAAGCGTCCGCTTCCCTCATCGCACATGTAGGCACACACAACGCCTATCACACTGGGCAGATCATCTACATCCGACGTCTGCAAGGCTCTTGGGATGCCGAAAAAGGTGTGAAGTGAATCGAATTGATGGTGGGCCCTACAGAACTCGAATCTGTGACCTCTACCGTGTCAAGGTAGCGCTCTAACCAACTGAGCTAAGGGCCCGTTCGTGCGGCGTAATTTCAAAAATAGCACGCCCGTCTCAACCCGCGGATTGCTTCCCCGTTCGGGGACACTGCCCTCTGGTTGCTTCCGGTGTCCCGCGCCGCTGCGATTGAAGCCCCAAAAGCGCTGCGCCAGGAGTGATAAGGCTAGCGTCCCTCGAGCGTGCCCGGAAGGAACACCTGCAGCCCGCCCCGGGGAGTCATATGCATCTGACCCTTGACCATCTGATCCTGGTACCGGCTCAGATCGAAGTCAAACCATTCGCCGCGCGAAGCATCGATCAGGACCAGGTCGGTATTGTCCATCGTCAATTTGCCGAAGCGTATAGTTCCTCCTGAAAGGCGCATGAAGTTACTCCACTTACCCGGTTTCCAGTTATCCGGCGAAGGTAGCTCTTGGCTGTGCGCTCCGTAATCTTCTTCTAGCCGGTCATCCGCCGTAAAATGTACGTCAGTTACTTTGCCCAACTTACGCGGCGGCGGAAGTAGTTGTTCTGTTCGAAGGTAAATCGAGTCGCCGTCTACCTGAACGGCCGCCGAGTTTTTTACATTCGTCAGGTCGGCCGGTTGGATCCTTAGACTGTGCAGCAATCCTTTTACGGGCATCTTCATGACTTTCACACTTCGAATGTCAATCCTGATTCGGCCGTCTGGCGTCGCTCCAATATCTCCCGTGAGCTGCACCGGAAGCGGCACTAGTTTGTGCAAGATTGCGTTAATCTGGATCTCGTGTGGACCCCGAGGTGAAAGGCGAACATCACTTAGTCGAGAGCCTGTCAACACCCGCGTGACTAAAATCGAGCAAAGTTCATCCGTAGTCATGCTCATTTTGCCTTCCTCAATCTCGACCAAGAAAGAGGAAGCATCATCCAGTGTAGGGATTACGCCGCTTCGCGTTGGGTACAGTCTGCCTTCCAGCCACTCGGCTTTTAAATTCAACCCGCTTCTCTCGTGAAACATTACGTGATGGGCCGTCACGATTGTATAGGGCGAAGTCTCCGGCGAAGCATCACCGACTTTGGAAGCATCACCGCCTTTAACTGCTGTAGTCCCGTTTGAGAAGGCCTCTGATGTTTGCGGTTCTCGAGGAAGCGTGGACCGCGAGCTCTGGTTTGAGCTACAGTCGACTAGTAAAAATGCGCATACCAAGGCCAAGGGTCGATCAAGTCGCCAAGCCTGCCTCGAAACGTTTTGGGGCATCTTCGTGTATCAAGATGTACTAATCTATAGATACAATTCGTACACTTATTCGTCCTATCATTTAGTAACAGATGCCGGTAGAGGTACGTGCTTGCAATCGTTATACTCTGCCCGGCCTCCAAACGAGTTTAGAAGGAGATAAACATGAAGATGAATTTAGCCGGCCTAGTTTTAGCCGCTTCGCTTTTCACTGTTCCTGTTTTCGCACAAGATTCGGCAACGATAAAAAGTGTACAGCAGGCTTTAAAAGACAAAGGGTTTGATCCCGGTCCAGTGGATGGTGTGAAAGGCCCCGAGACGCGTTCGGCCCTAAAGAAATATCAAGCGCAGCAGAATATAACGGCAGATGGACGCATCGGTCCCAAGACTCTCGACAGCCTAGGCGTCAAGCAAGCAGAGCCTGCGACTCAGTTCAAGGCGGGTGGGGAGAATGTAAAGCATTCTTACGCGAAGGGCGGCAAAGACATCAGTCAGGGCACTAAAGCAATGGCGAGCGATGTAAAAGATGGGCATGTTGGCGATGGTGCTGTGGACGTCGGAAAAGGCGTCGGGAGCGGCGTTAAGAAGATGGCCGTAGGTACAGGTCATGCAGCCAAGAACATCGGTAAAGGCGTTGCGAATGCCGTTGTCCCTTCCAAAAACAAGACCCAATAGCATTTTCTTGTAATCAAATTACGAACGGACAGTTTCATACGCCGGCGAGTCAGCTTGCTTTCCGGCGTATTCCCGTCTAAATCGTGTGATGGCAAACTGTCAAATGGGGTCGCAGATGGCCAATTCAGTCGGCTTTGTCTGGAATAATTTGCCGAATCCGTGCAGGTTGCCCAAAGGATAGCTTCAGCTTTGACGTCTCCGACACTCTCTCCAAAAACCAAAGTGGTTGTCGCAACGACAGTCATGCTGTCGTTCATCTCTTTTTGGCGAGCCTCTGCCATCGTACTGAGCGATCTTGCATCCTCCGCTTATTACGCGGGCGGAATTGCAGAGACGGCGATCGGAAAATCCGCCCCCTGGTTCATCTTGGCGATCATGTTTTTCGGCTTCGCCATACGTGCGATCTATGTCGAAAGTTCGAGCATGTTCGTGCGTGGCGGAGTGTACAAGGTCGTACACGAAGCTATGGGTGCCACGCTCGCCAAGTTTTCGGTCTCGGCACTGATGTTCGACTACGTCCTGACTGGGCCCATCAGCGCCGTTAGCGCCGGCCTTTATCTGGCCGGCCTGTTCAACGAGATCGCGCAGTACGCTCACTCGCCTTGGCATGTACCGCCCCCTTTCTTTGCGGGCGGATTCGCACTGGTGGCGACCGTATACTTCTGGTCGCAGAACATCATCGGCATACATGAGTCGAGCGAGAAAGCGCTGAAAATCATGCAGGTTACAACCGTAATGGTCGTGATTCTCATCGCCTGGTGTGGGCTAACGATGGTGTACAAAGGCTTCCAACCGGTTCCTTTCCCTTCGAAAGCCAGCCTTCATTACGGCCCCGGTGCGCTCGGGTGGTTGCAGGGCACGGTCGCCCCTACCATCACGTTCGTGGCTATCCTGGTGGGTCTCGGTCACTCGCTGCTGGCTATGAGCGGCTTCGAAACGCTCGCGCAGGTGTACCGCGAACTGGAGGCGCCCAAGCTCAAGAATCTGAAAAAGACAGGCATGGTCGTCATCGTCTATAGCCTGCTTTTTACCTCACTCGTCTCGTTCTTCGCCGTCATGCTGATTCCGGATAATCAGCGCGGCCAATATCTCGATAATCTCATCGGCGGCCTCTCCATGTATCTGGTAGGCCCGACGGCGCTGAAGCTGCTCTTCCACGCCTTCGTCGTGCTGGTCGGAACGCTGATCCTTTCGGGCGCCGTCAACACCGCCATCATCGGTTCGAACGGCGTCTTAAACCGAGTCGCCGAGGATGGTGTCCTGCCGGATTGGTTTCGTCATCCGCATGCCAAGTACGGCACCACTCATCGCCTGATTAATCTGGTGGTGATTCTCCAGATCGTCACCATCGTTCTCAGCAAAGGCAATGTCCAAACGCTCGGCGAGGCGTATGCGTTCGGCGTGATCTGGAGCTTCGCCATGAAAGCGCTGTCGGTGCTTGTTCTGCGCTACAAAAGACCCGAAGCCCGGGAGTGGAAAGTGCCGCTCAATTTTAAGATCGGCGATACCGAGATCCCGCTAGGCCTCATTCTCATCACCGTCAGCCTCTTCGTCCTGGCAATCGTCAACGTGGTCACGAAGAAGACAGCGACTATCTCTGGTTCCATCTTCACCATTGGCTTTTTCACCGCGTTTACCTTCTCTGAACACCATAATCGGCGGAAGCGCATCGAAGCGGATTCGGATGGCGAGAAGTTCCGATTAGAAGAACATGGCGCCGTCTCGACCGAGGGAGTCCATGTCCGGCCCGGGAACGTTTTAGTCGATGCGAGCAATCCCAGACGCCTGGATCATCTGCAGCTGATTCTGAGCGAGATTAATCCCGCTAAGCAGGACGTCGTGGTGGTTGCCGTCCACCGTCTCGGGCCGATCAGCTCGAGCGAGCACCGGCTCAGTCCCGAGCAAATTTGCGGAACCCGTGAAATGGAAGTGTTCACGCGCGTAGTCAGCGTCGCTGAAAAGGCCGGTAAACATGTCGAGCTGCTCACGGTGCCCGGTCGCGATGAAGCCTCCGCTCTGGTTTCAGCTGCTCAACAACTGAGTTCGGCCCGCATTGTAATGGCGCTCTCGCCGATGCTCACTCCCGATGAGCAGGCGCGGTTGATTGGTGAAGCTTGGGAACAGCTCCCTGTCCCGCGCCCGGCGCTTAGCCTCGAAATTGTTGCTGACCACGACGGAGTGCAAATGTATTCGCTCGGGCCGCATCAACCCCGGCTGTGGCCGAGCGACATCGATCTTGTCCATCAAATCTGGCAGGAATTGGCGGACCGTCCTGGCATAGGCGGCCGGCTCCATCATCGCGACGTTGTTGGTGTCGCGCTTCGCCGACTTGAACAGCAGCTTCACTCCAAGTCTTATACCGATGTGGTGGCCGACGTCGAACGGGAAATGTCTCGCGAGAAACCCGATCTTAGCCTCACCGGAGTCGGTCCTTCAAAGATCGAAGAAGATGGAGCGGGGCTTGCCTGATGTCTGAACTCATGAACATCGTCTCTTCTAAAGAAGTTCTCAAGAACAAACTCTTCACAGTTACGGACGAAACCGCAACTGACCCGGACGGCTTCGAAATCCATCGCAACATCGTGCGCCACCCGGGTTCGGCCGTCATGTTGGCGCTGGACGAACAGAAACGCATCCTGCTCGTCAAGCAGTTCAGGCTGCCCGCCGGGCAGGAGCTCTGGGAGTTGCCGGCGGGTCGTCTCGATCCCGGTGAACAGCCGCTTGAAGCGGCCAAACGCGAGCTGCGCGAAGAGACAGGCTATCACGCCAATACCTGGAAGAAGCTCATTTCTTTCTGGCCTAGCCCTGGATATGTTGGTGAGAAAATGGATATTTTCCTGGCCAAAGATCTTACGGAAGGTCAACAGGAGCTGATGGATGACGAACGAATCAAACTCCAGTGGTTCGATGCCTTGGAAGTAGGCGCGATGATTCGTCGCGGAGAGATCCTGGACGGCAAAACGCTCATCGGATACTTCACCTGGCTTGATAGTCAGCAACCGCCCCCAAAATTGTAAAGCCATCTTCTTATGCACAGCCCCAAAGCGTTTGTCGTGCAGGATGTTCCTCTGCTGCACGCTGAGATGCAGCGCTTTGGGCTGGCCGCGCTTGTTACTCTAAGCAGCCACGGATTGGTCGCAACACACGTCCCGTTGCTGCTCGACGAGGCACGTGGCGAATACGGGACGTTGTCCGGTCATATCTCGCGCGCTAATGACCAGTGGCAGAACAGCTCGCCTGAAATCGAAGCTCTCGCCATATTCGTCGGGCCTGACGCTTATGTCTCGCCGCGCTGGTATCCGGCGAAGCAGGAAACAGGCAGAGTTGTTCCCACCTGGAACTATGCAGCCATTCACGCCTACGGCCCGCTGACCTTTTTCTCCGAAGTCGAAAAGCTTCGCGACCTCGTGACTCGGCTCACCGCGAAGCACGAAGCGCAGTTTCCTGATCCCTGGCAGCCCACCGACTCACCGCCCATCTTCATCGAATCTCAGCTCAAAGCGATCGTCGGCTTCGAAATGCCCATCACGCGTCTTGAGGGTAAGCACAAGTTCAATCAAAATCGCTCGAATGCCGATCGCCTGGGTGTGCTCGAAGCTCTCAAGTCCAGCCCGATCGATCGCGATCAGGAAGCGGCCGCGTTCATGCAGGACCTTGACCTCGACAAGACATGACCCGCTTTACTCGCTGGTAAGCCGCCGCTCCATCAACTCCCGGATCGCCTCGCGTGGATCTTTGACTTCCTCGAGAATCTCATACATTTTATTCACAATCGGGAGATCCACGTGTTCTCTGCGGCCAAGTTGGTAAGCCGCACGGCAGGTCCCCACTCCTTCCGCAATCATCGTCATGCCCGCCAAAATCTGCTCGAGCTTTCGGCCCTGCCCCAGTTGCACGCCAACGAAGCGATTACGCGAAAGATCGCCGGTTGCGGTCAGCACCAGATCGCCTAACCCGGCCAAACCGCTCAGCGTGCGCGATTGGCCGCCCAAAGCTTCTGCGAGCCTCGTGATCTCGGCCAGTCCGCGCGTCACCAGCGCGGCAATGCTGTTGCTCCCCAGACCAAGTCCGTGGCAGATCCCCGCGCCGATCGCGATGACATTCTTGAGCGCTGCTCCGGTCTCCACTCCGACTACGTCCGTGCTCGTATAGAGCCTCAGCGCTGCCGTCGAGAACGCGTTTTGCAGTTCTTCTGCAAACGCCGCCTCATCTGAAGCAATCACAACCGCAGCTGGCTCGCCTGCTGCAATCTCTTTCGCAAATGTGGGCCCCGACAGCACGGCAATACGCTGCGCTCGCTTCGACCCGAGAACATCGCGCAGAACTTCGGACATACGGTACAGAGAGCCTTCTTCGATTCCCTTCGTCGCGCTGACGAACGAACTGCCCTCCGGGATTTGCGTGCAAACCGAGGCGAGTACCGCTCGCAGATGCGCCGAAGGAATTGCCGAGAGCACCGTATCGGCCCCGGCTACTACCCAACCAATGTCGGCCGCTACGCTTATCTGAGGCGGAAGTCGAAATCCAGGGAGATACCGTGCATTTTCGCCGGAGTCCCTGATATCGATCGCCCGCGACGCTTCACGAACCCATAAGCGCACGCATGAGAATCGCGGCGCGAGTGCGATCGCGAGCGCGGTTCCCCAGCTCCCCGCGCCCAGCACTGCCAGCTGCGTCAAACCGCCTTTCTCCGAAATGAAAACGGAGGCTCTTTCCCGGCGCGAAGCCGAACCAGATTCGAACGGTGACGGAAGATAATCAGCGCTCCCGCCAGAATTGATGCAATCAGCAGCGCAGGATCTGGATGATAGAGCCACCAGAAACAGAAAGGAAACGCGATCGCCCCCGAAACTGAACCGAGCGAAACGTAGTGACTCAGCCCCATCGCCACAAAGAACACGACAGCGGTTGCAAGCAGTGCTACCGGTGCCATAAAACCGAAAGCTCCGATAAAACAGGCGACCGCCTTCCCACCTTTGAAACGCAGAAACACGGGATAACAATGCCCCACCACTGCCGCTAGTGCCGCGAGCGCCAACGCGAGTGCATCGCCGCCCGTCACACTCGACGCGATCGCGACCGCCAACGCGCCCTTCAGAATATCGAGCAGGAGCACCACCAGCCCGGCTTTCCCGCCCGCCGTCCGGTGCACGTTGGTTGCGCCGATGTTTCCGCTCCCCATCGTGCGAATGTCTTTGCCTAAGCGCAGTCGTACAAACCGGAATAATCGCAGGACCTGACGACAGCATGCAGAGCCTCCGGATCATGGTCGGCTTCGATCAGCCGCGATCCTGCCGCCAAGTTCTGCGAACGGGGACGCCCGTCTCGGCAAAGCGGAGTTGGCCCGCTCCGCGGGCTACGCGTCCGCTCCTGCACGACGATCCCGCGGCATCCAGGGCTCCCCGCAACGCATGCGATCAGCACCTGCTCCGCGATCGACACGGGGCCACGGCACAGAAGACCGGATTGGGTTGGACCAGGCCGGTTCCGCCAACAACGACCTGTCTGTAGCGGCTTAGCCTGCTGCCGCCGCGACCTCGAGCGCGATCACATCCCCGGTCTCGGCCCAAATGTTGCGCGGCATCCAGGCCTGGCCACGGCGGGCCAGGCCAACCGCCCGCGCGACACCTTCAGCCTCCTCCGACCGCGCATGCGCGACAATCAGCAGTTCCACCGCGCGCCGCGTCAACACTTCCGCCTTCTCCCGCAACGGCTCGACCCAGCAGCCACCCGCCGGCTGCGCACGCAGCAACGCTTCCTGCGCTGCCGCCGCGTCAGCTTCAGCGTCATACGCCGCACGGCACGCCTGCACGGCGCGCTCGACCACCGGCCGCTCGGTCTCGGCCAGCATCGCCTCGCGGGCCGCAGTGTCGGGAGGCACCTGGTTCAGAATGTGCTCCGCCGTCGCGGCATCGACCTGCGCGCGCAGATCATGCTCAGCAGCCTCCATTCCGAATGTCTCCGCAAGGTTCAGCACCCGGCGAATGTCCGGCACGATCTCCCGCAGCAGATCCAGCGTCGGTCGGGCCCGACGCTCACTCGGAAACCGCACGACGTTCGTCATGCCCGGCAGGAAATCAACTCGCATGACGGCCTCCTCCCGAATCTGCCAAAAAGATACTCAAAGCGACAAGAAAACGCAAGTGACCGAGACAGTTTCACGACGTCTTATTGCCGACAGATCGGCTTCCGAGCAAGCCGCCACAACAGATACCGCGCTACTCTCCAGCGACGTACCGACGATATGCGGCAATCCAATCGCTCGCGATCGCGTGCTGTGCCTCGGCAAGCGGCACCGCGCCGTCACAGACCAGATGATTGAGCACGAATTCCAAGTCGTCCTTGCGATCGGCGTCCCAGCCGTCAGCCGACTGCCGCGGCTCCGGCCACAGATTGCGTGGATCGTCAGGCGATCCTCCAATCGAGAGCGGAATGAGATGGTCTTCCTCGTAGCTCCGCAGCCGCCGATCAGCGTAGCCGGTACTCCCTGATCTGCCGTCGCTTCAGATCTTCGGTGTACTGCGCCGGAGGCCGGATCGTTCGCGTCCACCCGCGGACGCAAATCGTCGCGCCGATGTTGCCCTGCGTCACCGCCGGATTGATCGCCCCCGGCGTCAGCCCGGGATCCGGCAAGTCGCGCTGCGCCCAGGCCGGACCCGTCAGCAAGAGCACCATTAGCGCGCCCGCGGTCATCGCCCGCATCGTCATCCCTCCGCCGATCGCCCAACCCTCGCCGAACCGTCTGCGAACGGCGACGCCAGTGGCGTCAAAACGGCGCACGTCAACAGAACGCAAGGCCAGATCGCCGTCGGCACGGATCACGGCGTCCCTCCGGCGAGCGCGACATAGGCCAGGCGCCGGCCTGCGCGAAGGGGTGGGTCCTCGCCATGCTCGCCCGTCGGCTTCGACGCGCTGCGCGTGGCTCCGGTCGCGCTCCGCGCCTTTCGCTCCAACCGCCGCCCAGCCTGACCAACTCGCGCCCGAGGGACGCTGCGATCAGCCCTGGCCGCGCGCAGAAAGGAGAACCGGGACCATGGCCACAGGCTCGACCGCGAACCAACCGTCGGCTCGCCAAGGTGCCGGTCGCGACAAAAAACGCCGAAATGAAAGCGGCAGCCAAGACCTATCTCATGGCCACAGGCACAGCGCCGGTTCGAGAACTGCCCTGGGCGATCCTGTTCGCGCAAGCCGAGCGAGCCTTCTTCCGGCCCGATCACGACGAAGATGCCGGCGACTTCGCACCCGTGCCAAGCACCGAGCCCGCCGCCGCGTCAGAAAGGCTTGGCGGAACACGCGCGATCGGGTGGGAACCGGAAGGCTCCCACCCGTTCTCGGTCACACCCGAAGGCGGCCAGTTCGGCAGCGGCGGACTGGCGGCTACCCTGCGGGATTGCCGCGGCGGGCGTCCGTACGACTTCCAGTCCTCGCCGATAACGCCGGCATAGGCATGGACCGTGCCGGCGGCGGCGGGCGAGCAGGGCGTAGGCCTGCCGCCCGACCCGTGCCGTGCGGCGGCGAGGCGCACGTGCTCGGCCCCGCCCTCAAGGGCGACGCCGGCCGTGACCTCGCTTTGGTCCTCAGTGGCGAGTTCGGCGCTCGCGGTGCAGGCCGTCATGAGCTTCTCGCCGTAGAACCGCCCGGCGCCGGCGATGGTGTGGAACTGAATATGGGCGCCGACGACGCACTGCGCGGATCAGGCAGAACCCTCCCGTCCGGCATGCCCCGCCACTCGTGCCGCCGCGCCGCCGCGTTCCTCGGTCGCCTCGCGTTCCTGGACGGCCGGAGCGGGATCAGGACGCAGCTTCGGAGAAGATCGCCAGCGAGGCACCTGGGTACAGGCGGCAGCAGCGATGTGCTCGGAAGCGCCGGTCTCGTCGCGCAGGCCGGACACGGAGAGCAGGGACAGAGCTGGGGCCGGACGCCCGGCCAAGTGATGCTTCAGCGTCCTTCCCTCACCGGCCCTAAAGGCCCACCAACCCCTGCCGACTTCATCCCTCGGGGCAGCGTGCGGTCTAAGCCGCCCGGGCCGGCGCTCCTACCCCCGCTTCGCTAAAGCAGCGAAGCGCCTTCGGTTCGCCACGCGCCGAGCGCCAGGGCCAGCCCGCGCCCGCCGCAAAGCGGATTGGGAAGAGGCCCGTCGGAAAAAAAGAAAATGACGGACCCTTCCCAATCCACTCCGCGTCGTTCGCAACCCGGCCCCGCTCCCGCGCATGGCTCAGGGGGAGGACCACCAGCCGGGGCAGCTTCAGGCGACCGCACCCCGAGGGAAGGAAGCCGGCACAGGGCCGGCGGACCCCGGGGCCGATGAGAGAAGGTTCTGAAGTCATGGCCAATCGTCCGACCAAGTCTGCCCCTGCTGCCCGCGCCCAGGCCCCGCAACAGTCCGACACCCTCGAGCACGCCGCCGCCGTCTGCCCGCACAAGGGCCTCGCCGACAACCTCGCCCGAACCTTCGCCCTCGACCCCGTTCCGTTCGACGAGATCCGCGAGGCGACCGAGGAACACGTCGGCGCCGCGGCCAAGATGCTTGAGGGCATGCTGAACGAGAGGGCCCTGCAAATCCATCTGCAACGCGTCGTCGGCGCCCATGTCAGCTCCGCCGCCGGCGCCGGACGGTTCTACGGCGAGAAGCTCATGACGGCCCGCAACCTCACCACCAAGCTCGGCAACGAGGACCGCGACGAGGACCGCGACGGCGTCTACGGCTTCGAAAGCAAAGCCGAGCGCGCCCGCCTCTTCGCCGCCCGGGTCGGGCTGCAGGCCTATGCCCTGCTCGCCGCCGCCACCGGCGCAGTCCACGCCTACGCCAGCGTTATCGGCGAGGACTGGAAGCCCTACGAGAAGCCGGCCGCGGCATCCCGCAGCGTCAGCCGCCAGTCCGCCGCTGCCGAACTGGCCGCCTTCGGGGTGTGAGCGAAGGCCGGGCGGGAGCCTTCGGGTTCCCGCCCGATCGCGCCGTGTTCCGCCAGGCCCTTCCAGACGCAGCCCATGCGGCGCAGACGCGCCTCACCCCGGGCAACCACCAGAGCGCCGCCCTCAAGGTTCGCCTTCCGAACGCGAAACGACAGCAGACACAGACCGCTCGACCGCGCCCGCCCTCTCCTTCTCCCGGTCTCGGCACGTCGGCAGGCAAGACAAACACGCCCGCGGCCAGCCCCGTCAGCATCGCGCAACAAGTAGGTCCGCAGCACCGGGGAAAAACGCTCGCCTGCTGATCTTCCAGTGTAATGCCGGGCAAGATCGCGACGGTTCAACCCCGCCTTCGGCGCCGCGCCAAGAGCGCGGTTGAGGCACGCCAGCTACAGCAGGGCCGGGCCGCGCCAGCCGCAGGCCTGAAGAAGGCCCGCGTCCGCCGCAACCCGACCCCGCCCGCTCGCGCACCTCAAGGGTTGAGCCGTCACGAAGCCCGGCATTCCCGCTGCCCATCAGCAATCGGGCTGATGCAGAAAGGGAACTCCGCCATGACACACCTGAGCAACGGCACCGTCGTCACGGACCTCGACGCCCACACCGACAACGCCGATCTGACCAGTTACGGCTACACCATCCGCCACATCGAAACCTGGCACCGCGACGGAACCGACCAGACCTTCATCGCCTGGGACGCGCCGCAAATCACCGAAGCAGACCTGCCCTACTGAGCCACACACGAACAGGGGCCGGCCCACTCGGGTCGGCTCCTGTCGTCATGTCCCACCAGGGCCGCCCGCGTCAGCCGAGAAACGCCGCGATCACGGCCACCACGGCAATCGCCCTCGCTCTTCCGCGCAGCGTCCGCACCCACACGCTCTACCGCCGCAGAAACCGTCTCCGCGATGACGAAAAACCTGCGCCGACCGCAGAGCAGGGGCTCGGCACCACCCCGCGTCGCGCGCGCCCTCCAGGCCACGGGACGCCGCGCATGACGAGCACCCGATGACTGATTGTATGCGGCGCGCGGTAGAACAAGCGGGAGCGCCACGCAACTGCAACATCCACAGATCCGGGGATAAGCCGGTGCATGAATGGCCGCCAGATACGGTATCTGGCTGTCAGCATTGGGCACCGCGAGTCCCGAGTGGCGAAAGGCTCTATCCACTCGTCGCGAAACCATACCGGCCGTTCGAAAGCAGCACTGGGCGGCAGACTGCGCGGGCATCACTGAGGCTGCGCCACGGAACCAATTGATCTGCCGCTATCCAGGCCTTCTTACCGTTAGGCCGAAGGACCTCGACGCGTCCATTGGTCGGACGCAGTGCTTTGGGAACGATGATCACCCCTGCGCCCACCCCAATTTTCGGAGCACTCGATTCTGAACTGGCGTACTCTGGCACCGGCGGTGCATTCGTCCCCAAGCGTCCGTAGACAGATGCCAGCGACATACACTGCCAATCATCGAGCGTTCGCACCGGCCGAACTGGCGTGTATCCTTGTCCATGGGCCATCTCGGTTAGCATCAGTCCCGCAATTACAGCAAGGCTATTCAGCCTGAACATCGTCCGACCTCCACTAAGACAACACGGATTGGCCGGTGGCATTGCCAATCTTGTTTGCAACACTCGCGCGCCATTGACCGACAGTTTCGCCTGCCACAATCCCGTTTCTTGCGAGTTGCGCCGGAGTGTACATACTCAGAGCGTTAGCCATCGGGTCCGAGTCTGAAGCCTGCGCAAGTTGCTCGCCACCCTGCGGGCCGAACTCGAAGTAGCTTCGGCTATCAAGAACTGTCGGGTTCGATATGCCGGCCGCCTGCAACGCTTGCACGGATTGCATCAGATAGCCCGAAGCGGCAATCGCCTCCGTCGTTGGGTCCATTCTCCCTGCATCACCCTGGACAACCTGCGATGAAAGCGCAGGGTTCGCAGCGAGTGCCGTCTGCAGTCCCTCCTGGTACGCCGCCGGAAACATCTGAAAAACACCTTGCGCTCCCGAACCGCTGACATTCTGGCAGTCACTCTCGAGCACGCAAGTCGAGGCCAGTGCTGACGGGTTGACCCCCACCGACTGCGCGTTGGCGATCGCAGTCATCCCCCAGGTTGTGCCCATCATCGTGTTGAGCGGGTCGCTCCCTGCAACATACCCGCCGCCGGAGCCAGCGTCCCCAGATCCTCCCGAGACCGACCCTCCGTCATCGGTCGGAAACGGGTTCGGTGTGCCCGGATTGATCGTGATCATCGGCACCCCAGGCTCCGACACATACGGCACCACCTGGACCGGCGGCCCGTTCAGCGTCACCGCCATCTGACCAAACGCGACCGACGGGACACTCAACGCGATCGCTGCCGCACCGACGACCAGTGCCAGCCGTTTGCCCGGCGCCCCGCCGCCCTCCACGAGAGCGGTCAGATACGGCGCGGAGCCTCTTCTCAACTTCTCAGACATCTGGCCTCCAAGAGCACAGAGGCCACATCCTGGATCGATTGTCTGCGAACGGCGCACTCACTTTGCAGGCTTCGGTGGCGACTGTTGAGGCACCACGTTGGAGATGTCGCACCAGAAGGCGCCGCCGGACTGAACCGGCTGAACCAGGCAGCGATCGAGCAGCTCCGTCGCGACCGAATCCTGGTTTAGCCGGACCACGTAGCCGCCCAGGAACAACCCCAAAGTCGCCAACGCGACTATCGCGTAGCGCTGCCACATGGCGGTGGCGTTGATCCGCCTCTCCCGGACCACCAGCACCTTCTGCATCCGATCCGCGAACAGCGGAAACACCTTGTCGATCATGCGAACGACCAGGTTCTCCTGTTCAACCTGAAGCGCGATTTGCGCATTCCGGGCCTGGGTCACCGCCAAGCTCGCCGCCCGCGTCACCTCGCGGGCCCGTGTCACATCCAGCAACGCCTCGTCGCGCTGACGCCGGCTGTTCGCCTCCGACGTCGCCTGCGTCAGCACGGCAAGCCGCCCGAGATAGCGCGTAGTCCCAAGAAGGGCCTTGACGAACCTGGCCTCCAGGCTCTCAGGCCGCACTCCCCAATCACGAGCCGTCGTCTCGACCTCGCCGACAAGCCCATCAAACTCCGCCGTCCAGGCCGCCGGATCGACGGGCGGTCGCTCATTCTTCTTGTTCGATTCCACCGCATCCACGATGGATGGCGGCGCGCCAGATTGGCCGTCCATGCTCACCCCCTCTTCTGGTCAGCGACGCCCAAGCCCGCCGGCATCGCCGGCAACCATTCCCGCGGAATCTCCGAGAAGAACGCCGGCACGCGGTCCTCCCAGAAAATTTCCACACGCGCCTGGTCGAAGAATGACATCGGCTCCTGACCAGGCTTGGCGACGCCGCGCTTGGCTTCGTCAAAGGTCAATCCCCGGTCACTGACCGCCTGCATGCAGACCAACTCGGGGAACCAGACTATCTGGGCCCCTTGCGCGACGGCGCGCTTGAAGACCTCGTGACTCACGACCTCGTCGAATGCTCCTACGACTGAACGTCCAGACCGAACCAGCCCGGAATTCAAGACCAGCAGAGTGGCCGGCATAATCAACCGGCCCTCCATCGAGAGCCTCAGCTGGTCCAAGTCGGCCAGGTCTGGTCCGAGCACCTGCCACAACACCGCTCTGATGCTCCGCTTCTCCAAGGTCGACACGAGCCGCGCTTCCCGGGCCAGCTGCCGAACCAGCGGGTCGCCCCCCGCCATATCCAGGACCGCGTCGTATCGCTCCCGTGCCTGCTCATCGAACCGCGCTTCCAGCCAAAGGCGCTTGTCCTCCGAGTCATCCGTCTCTGGCCTCGCCGCGTCCCTGTGGAAGACGCTCAAGCTGTGGGTCTCATTCTGCCGGTCCGCGTTCCAGATCCGGAGATCGGCCCCGCGCTCCCGGCAGAACTGCGCGATGGTATTGGCCACGACGGTCTTCCCAACGCGGCCACGGCCACCGACGATCGCGGCGACACGCATCTCCATCGCCGCGCTTTCCCTCGGAAGGGCAGCGGGATTGGGCAACGCCGTGTCGCTCAAGGGGATAGAATCCAAGACACTTCTCCTCGCTGTGATGCCGCCCGATGGCGGCGCTACGGCCGGCCCTCACTTGAACCGGTCCATCTCTCTGCCCTGGCGGTGAATCTTCTCGTACTGCTCCGCCACATGGCGGAGCGTCGGTTCCCCATGGTACCAGACGTAACCCTCCGCGAGCGGCGCGCCCGATGGGTCGGTCGTCGGGAACTCCTTGTCCGCGCCGCTCGCACCATGCTGCAGCGCCGCCCGTGTCTGTGTCGTGGCGCGATTCCCCGGACCGCCCGCCAGCAGTGCCGACGGCGTCGTCACTACCTGCGGACGCCAATTCGGCGAAATGCGGGACGGGTATTTCGCCCCGGGCCGAGGCGGCGGCTGCGCCGCCAGCCGCTGTCGCGCCAGGGCCACCTCGCGCCGGGCGCGCCCCCAGGTCGCTCGCGCTGTTCGCTCGCTTGCGACTTTGCCGGTCACGTCAGTCAGCTTGAGCTCCGCGAAGCGCGCACAAAGGCGCGGCCATCGCAGACGCCGTTGCGCCGCCGCTGCAGCCAGCTCGTCATGGTTCTCCACCATCCACCAGAACAACGGCGACCTCTCGGCGCTATGCGTGATCTCACGGAGCACGGTCCGAAGGCCCTTGGTTCGCTTCGACATGCATGCGACGCTGATGCCGATTTCTGCGAACGGCACGCTCCATTTTCGCCGCCGGCGGAGACCTCTCGCACAGCCTCCGTCACACTCGCGCCACGGCAGCGACACGCCAGTGCCACGGGAGCGCCAAGGGTAGGCCGTCCTTATGGACCAATGCACCGGTGGTGCTTTTGGTCCGCGACCTGAATCGGATGCCGGTCAGGCTCTGTCGTTCGCAAACCAGCCGCGCCGGCTGCAAAGAAAGAGAAACGCCGTTCGCAGAAAATCGCGGCACGCTTCGGGCTCGCATGAAGGCGAGAATGGAACACAAACAGATACCCCCGGAAACCGCTCGCACGCGCGCCGGCAACCGCGGGGCCACGCCCGCTCGAGTGGCCGCGACCGAAGAGGAAAGCATGACAAATCAGCCGATTGATGGGGCGACCGGGCGACCGGGAAGGTCGTGGCGAGCAGCGCGCTCGAGTTCAGGTTCAACGAACGTGCCGTCCGAACCGTCGTCAGCGGCGGCCAGACCTGGTTCGTCGCCAGCGACGTCTGCGCCGTGCCCGAGCACACCGACGCGAGCAAAGCCGGGTCCCGATCTCGACGACGACGAAAAGGGTGCGACTACTGTTCGGACCCCAGGCGGCGACCAGGAGATGAACGTGGTGAGCGAGAGCGGGCTCTACGCCCTGATCCTCACCTCCCGAAAGCCGCAGGCCAAAGCGTTCCGGCGCTGGGTGACGGGTGAGGTGATCCCATCAATTCGCAAAACCGGGCACTACACGCTGCCAGGCGGAGCGGCCGAGGCCGCGCCGGGCGACCCCAAAACCGCGCGCGTCATGCTGCCCGACTACGGCCGATACGTCATCACCCATCGGCCCGGCGGCATCTTCCTCCACCAGACCGGGTTCGACGAAGGCTTGCCGGAAGTGACGGCAACCGATTGCCAAATTCTCTCCCACACGTTGCTGCTGATCGACGGCTACTGGCAGAGGCTGCAGTACATGCGTGCCTCGGCCGTTGACTTCCAAAAGGGCTATTCCTTCGCGCAGCTCGAGAAGGCCATCCTGGAAGGCGCCAGGCTCGGCAAGCACTGCCTGGAATTCCACCCGCGCGGCACACACTGACGCCCTGACCCGACAAGGGCCGCAAAGGCAACCTGCCCCACGCGGCCCTGCGTCCGGTTCCAGCAAGCGCCTCCTCCGAAGCTCCGCGCCGTTCGCAGGAAAGCACCCGACGCTTCCGGCGACACGGAGGCGCGCATGGACCAGGAACACTCGGCGGAGGCCGCAAGCCGGCCGCAACCGCCGGACAGCGACCACGACCTGCTGATCGCGATCGGTAACGAGGTTCACCAGACCCACGAGACCGTCCGGGCCATCGTCCGCCTGCTGCTGCCGAAGGGCGACCGGGAGGGGCCGGGGCTGGAGGACCTGCTCGCCACGATGGTCGTCCAGCTGCGCGAGACGCTGACCATCGTGCGGCAGGTTCAGGCCGATGTGCGGGGGATCGCCGACCGGACCGGCCCGCCACCCGAACCGAACGGCCATACCGGCGTCAACGGGGGCGGCCGGAGATGATGAACTTCCGCAAGATCGCGGCCGCGTCGAAGGGCCGGGTGCTGCTGCGCTACTTCACCGAGAACACACCGGAGCCGATCCATCCGCCGGCGCTCGATACCGCCGGGCGCCAGCTCGAGGAAGGCGGGCGGCTGACCGCCTACTACACCGGCCGCGACAGCCGGGCGACCTGGCGACCCGACATGCCGGCGATCCTGGCCAGGGCGATCGGCATCGACCCGCGGCAGATGCCGCGTGACGCCGAGATGTCGCGACTGTTCGAAGGCCGACGCGCCGACACCGGGGAAGCCTGGTCACAGCACAACCGTACCCTGAGCGGCTTCGACATGGTGTTCTCGCCACACAAATCGGTCAGCCTCGCGGCCGAGTTCGCGGCGACCCCGGCGGAAAGTGCGGCGATCTGGAACGCGGTCGATCGGGCGAACGACCGGGCCATGCGCTATGTCGCCTCCGTTCTCGGATGGGCCCGGAAGGGGCGGGGCGGGGAGGATGGCGCGGATCCGGGGGCGACCGGCTGGATCAGCTTCCGCCACCACACCGCGCGGCCGACGCTACAAGTCCAGGACGGGCTGGGCGGCCAGACCTACCTCATCGACGCGCCGGTCGCGGGCGACCCGCACATGCACGTGCACAACTTCCTGATGAACCTGGTGGTCACGGCGGAGGGACGGATCGGCTCGCTGGACACGAAGGCGCTGACCGACGCGCGGGTGAAGGAGTTCGGCGCCTACTTCCAGGCGATCCTGGCCGACGAGCTGCGCCGGCTGGGAGTCGCGATCGGCTACAGCCCGGGCCAGCAGGCGGTGGTGATCGAGGCCATTCCCGAGGCTGTCAGCAAGAGCTTCAGCAAGCGCGATCAGCAGATCCTGCACAAGGCGAAGCGCTTCGCCGCGAGCCAGGGCCTCGACTGGGACACGATCTCGGTGGAGGAAAAGCTCGGCATCGTCGAAGAGGCCAGTGCCGAGGGCCGGCTCGGCAAGATGAAGGCCGACGAACGCAACCTCTGGCGCGAGCAGGCCGCGGCCCTCGGATGGCGGCACAGCACCGTCATGGAGGGGATCGATCACCCCCGGCTCAGCGACGAGGACCGCTTCGAGCAGGCGTATGCGTTCGCAGCCCGACATCTCGCGACCGAGTTCCATACCGCGGCCGTCATCACCCACGACAAGCTCGGCCTCTACGCTGCGCGCGGCCTGATCGCGACCGGCATCGCCGGCGGCCCGAAGGACATCGAGCGGGTGGTCGAGCTGATCGAGACGCGCGGCCTGCGGCTGAAAGGCGAGCACGTCGCGCTCGTGGTCGGCATGTTCAAGAACCAGGTCGGCGTCACCAACACCGCGCAAATCCGCATCGAGGAAAAGCTGGCCCGACTCGCCCAGGCGAAGGCTCGCGACACCGTCCGGCGCGCTTTCGATCGGAGCGCTGCGACAGGCCATGGCCGAGAGCGGCATCGCCTTTACCGCCGAACAGCGGGCGGCCATCCACGCCTTTGGGCAGGGCGGCGCCTTGACCCTGCTGACCGGGGTCGCCGGCGCCGGCAAGACGACCCTGCTGCAGCCGCTCGTCGCGGCGTGGCGGTCGGATGCGCGCTTCGGCCGGCGCGGCCGGGACGTGGTCGGCGCTGCAATCGCGTGGCGGCAGGCTGACGCCCTACAGGACGCCGGTATCCACCGCACCTACGCCCTGCAGCCGCTGCTCAGGATGATCGAGGCGGGCGAGTTCAAGGCCAGCCGCAACACCGTCCTGGTGCTGGACGAGGTGAGCCAGATCGGGCCGCGGCCGCTGCTCAAGCTGCTGGAGCTGCAAGCCCGCACCGGCATGACGATCAAGATGCTGGGCGACCGCGAGCAGGCGCAGGCGATCGAGGCCGGCGATGCGATCGAGATTCTCCGCCGTGCCCTGCCGCCGCAAGCCCTGCCGGAACTGCTGTCGACCATGCGTCAGGCTACCAGACGCGGGCGCGAGGTGGCGGGGCTGTTCCGCGAGGGTCAGGCGACCGAGGCGCTGGACATGAAGCGCGCGGACGGGCACGCCATGCTGGTCGGCGGCGATCGCGATCAGGTGGTGGGGCGCATCGCCGACCTCTACATCGGCCGTCGTGATCTGCTGGCCGCGGGCGGCTCGAAACGCGGCATCACTGTCAGCGCACCGACCAATGACGACGTGGCCGAGATCAGCCAGGCGATCCGGCAGCGCCTGAAGGAGCGCGGCGAGATCGCGGCCGACGAGGCGATCTATCGGGCGGTCGATCAGCGCGGACAGACCTATGACCTGGCGATCGCGACCGGCGACCGGCTGCGCCTGTTCCGGCGCACGTGGGGCATGATCGATGGCCGCCAGCAGCAGGTCGGCAACAACGGCGACATCATGGAGGTGCTGGGCCGCAACGCCGAGCACGTCACGCTGCGCACCAAGGATGGCCGGGTGGCCAAGGTCGAGTGGCGGCGGCTCGCCGACGAGGCGACCGGCCGGCTGCTGCTCGGCTTCGGGCACGCGCTAACGATCGACGCGGCGCAGGGGATCACGTCGGACGAGCATATCAACGCGCTGCCGCGCGGGACGTCCGGCGTCACCGCCTTCACCACCTACGTCGCCGAGAGCCGCGGCCGGGGCACCACCTGGACGATGATCGCCGAGGCGGCGGTGCTCGAAGCCGAGCGGCACCGTCAGGCGCTCGGCGACATCACGCCGATCACGACCGAGAATTTGTGGGAGCGCGTCGCGAAGGACATGAGCGAGAAGCCCTACAAGGCGCTCGGCATCGACCTGCTTGCATCCGCCCGGCGGGACCGGGAGCGGGCCGTCGATGCGTTCATCGCTGACCACCATGCGCTCGAGACGGCCGAGTTCGCCGATCCCGATTTCGGCCGCAAGGCGGTGAAGCGCGTCCATGCAGAGGTGATCGAGGCCAGGCTCAGTCGGCACCTCGCCGCACTCGACCACGCACTGCAGGAGAATGCCGCGATCATCCGCGACATCACGCGTGCCCGGGAGGCGGCCGAGCACCTGCGCGCACTGCGCGCCGAGGCGCGGGAAGCCGGCGAGAGGCTGGAGACCCCGACGGCCGCGCCGCGACCCTCGCCCTCGCCGGGCCCGGGCTGGTGACAAGCCAGTCTCGCGCACCGGATGCCCGTTTGCACCAACGCCCGCGTTCCCAATTTTGCGGAGCCACGAATGACCCGCATCGCGCCGCTTGCGGCCGGCGCCATCCTGCTCGCCCTGACGGGATGCGCGCGCTCGCGGTCGAAGATCCGCATGCCTGCATCCAGAGCCGGATTGGGGAAGGTCGCCAGCCGCCTCCAGCAGGCACGGCACCGGGGCGGCATGGCCGGGGTGATGCTGACATCCAAGCTCGCTACCGTTCGGCGTCGCAGCCGCCCGTGAAGATCTACACCCTGCGCGACTGCATCGTCCTGGACGACGCGGGCCACAAGACGGACGTCACGATCGGCGGGCCGCTCAATGGCGGGCCGCTGCCGTTCTTCGCCGATCACGTCTTCGTCGCCCGGGCGGGCCACAACGCGCAGCTCCACGTCTTTACCGGCCCGCACAGCTCGCGCAGTCCCTGCGCGACAGCAACGCCGTGATCCAGGCCGGCATCGCGAAGCCGAACGCGGCGCCACGCGCGTGCTGCACCATCCGATCGAGCCGCGCCCAGCATCCTTCGGGTCAGCCTGGCAGAGGGACACCGAACAGCCGCACATCCCACTCCAGCGGCTCCGGCCTGCTGAGCTGGATGCGCTTCGCGTCGGGATGCGCGGGGTTGACGACATAGTTTGCTTCCCGTGGCACCAGGGCCGAGGGCACCCGGAGAAGCGGCGTTCGACCGGAAGCCGCCCACTCCCCGCCGGCGGTTGCCGCCTCCGGACTCCCCAGGGCGCGCCAGTTGGGCGGCGGCCGTGCCATCAGATCCTCGATCCCGAGGTCGGACGGAACGTCGGCCTCGACCAGCAGCGTGCGGCCGAGGTTCCGCCGCTGCACGAGGCGCTCCAGCATGGCGAGCGACAGGGTGCCGGCGGCGTAGATCACTGCGACGCCTGCAGGATTCCAGCGGCCGCCTTGCAGGGCCGCGCCGGCGCCGTCCCAGACGGGGTGGTCCGCCGTGCCAAGGCGGAAAAGCTTCAGGGGGCCGGCCAACTCCGCTCAGACCGGCAGATCGTGCTCGATATTGTGCAGGATCCGCTCGACCTGCCGGGCGCCCAGATCGGTCGCGGCCACCTCGATCGGCCGGTCCGAGCCAAGCAAGGGATGGGGGGTATTGAGCCAGGCACGTGCTTCATTCGCGTCGCCGAGCGCCTGCCGCGCCAGCGCGACAATCCGCGCCAGGCGTTCCGCCCGCTCGCTCGCCGCGGGCGAAAGGCGAGCCCGGCGCTTCAAGCTGGCGGTCGAGGTCACAAGGGCGGCCACCCGACGGCGTGCCGAGGTCTCGTTCGGGGCGGCATTGGCGGCCAACTCCGGCACCACGGCCGCTGGCAGCCCCTGGGCGACCGCGGCCGCAAGCTCAACCAAGGTATGGGGCGCGCTGCCCACTGCGCGCGCTCCCCCCAGGGCCGCCATCACCTTGCTTACCTCAAGCGGATACACGGTCTGGCTCCGATCAGCTGAGCCAGAAGATAGGGATCAGCTGATTCGCCGACAAGGCGTCCCGGCGCGTGGTGCTGCCGCCGGCCGCCCCAGTCTCGCGGCTTCAACAGAACGTGCCGCCTTGCCCACGGCCGCGCGGGACAGGCCGCGATCAGCCCTCTTCGACGGTCTCCGTCGGCAGGCGCACCGGATAAACCGCCCCGCTCCGCACCGGTGGCATCACAAACCTCTGGAAGTGCCGATACTCGACGTCGCCATCGGCGAGCAGCATCGGCACCTTGCTCTCGGCGCACCGATACGCGACCACCTGCGCGGCGCAGACCTCTGCCTCCGGCATCGACAACGCGGTGGAGAACGCCCAGGCCCGCGCGGCGATCTCGTCGCAGTAGAATGGACCGCTGACGCCGCGGCCATTGTTCAGCAGCACCTCGCCCGACCAGAGGACGAGGAACTTTTCGGTCACCGTGTCACCCGACACGACCTCGTGCCAAGTGATCGACTCCTCCGGCTTGAGGACGGCAGCCGAGCGCGGCCCGGGTTCCTTTTCTTCCGGGTCGATGGGCTCGTCGTCGAGGAAGGCGGCAACTTCATCGCCGGTTGCGGCGCGGATGATCACGCGCTTGTTTACGAGTTCGGCCGCCAACGGCATGTCGTAGCTGCTGGTGAGGAAAACCGACACTGCGCCGCGGAGTGACCCCGCCGCCTGTCGCACATGATACGCGAGGTCCCCGGGGACGCGCAGCCTCGGATCGATCTGCACCATCTCGTCGTCCTCGGAATCCGGTCCGTTCGCATTTTGCATGGACTTCCATTCCGCTCGCTGAGTGTCGTTGCCGATGAGGCCAAAACGCATGGCCCGAGGCGCCATCCGGCTATTCTCCTGCGCTGTTGGCGTAATGCGACGGCACCCAAATCCACCTTCCGTCGCGCCAGACGTAGCGGCCCGGCACGAAGGGTCGGGTTTCGACACGCCGCAGCCGCGTCTCCGGCGGCACCCACACGGAACGCGCGCCGCGCAGCTGCCAGTGCCCGGGCAGCAGCGCATAAGTGGCGGGTGGGGCTGGCGGCGGCCGGACCAGAGCCGGCGCGCTTCCGACGGGCGCCGGCGGCGATACCGGCGCAGAGAGGACGACCGGAGGTGGCGGGCGCAGGTTGATGGGTTGGGGGACGGCCGGCTCCGCAGCCAGCAGCACCATGGTTCCGGCGAACGCATTGGTGAGCGGCGACATGATCGTTCCTCCTCCAGTTGCCCGCTCATTGCCGCGGACAGGCGCGCGGCGGCGATGCGGGGACGCGCCCACAAGCAGCGACGGACCCAAAACGCGGCAGATGCTGTGGACCCGCGGAGTCTGGTCGGCCGAGGGGTGGTCGATTCGAGCGACAGCCTGGCCTCCTCATCCCACGGCAGGGTCATGACCTGGAGATCGGGCCGACGTTCGGGCGGCACCATGACGTTCACCCTGGCGGGGCCGACCGCCGCGCGCCGGTCGTGATAGCGGCGGCTGTCGCGCGACTGCTGTTCCCGCGAGCGCGGCGAGATCGGCACCTTCACGCGGCCCTCGCGAGCGCGGCTTTGCCGCTCAGGCGTTCGAGCCTCGCGATCACCGCCAAGATGCGAGCCTCGAATTCCGCCACGCCGATCGCCGGTGGCTCGATCACGGTGATGCGCTGCAGGGCCTCATCGCGCTCGGCGAGGATCGCGAGCGCGGCCCCTCGCGGGTTCTCCCTCCGCCCCGCCGCTCTCTCAATCGCCGCGACGCTGCGCAGGACGCGGTGATCGACCGGCTCGTGCGGCAGGGCCGGCGTGGTGGGCCCGGTGAACACGGCGGCACTGGCCGCGCACAGCATCGGGGTGACGGCACTGACCGGGGTTCCGTCCTCGGGCGGCAGCGGCCGTGGCGGCAGCTTTTCTTCGGGCAGAGCGGCAACCGCATCGAGGGCACCCTGCACGCACGCGCCGGCGTCACCGCCCTCTCTGGCGGCCTGGCGAAACCCGTCCAAAAGAGCCTTGAGCGCGTCCGAGATGTCCTCGATGCCGCCGGCGACGACCAGGCCGCGCTCGATGTTGGCGGCGAGGCCCCCGATGCGGTCCGCGCGGCTGCGCAGCTCCGCCGGCCTGGGCGCCGGGAGCAGTACGCTGCGCCCGAGGCGCTTCGGTCCGGAATCGTCGATCCGGGCGTGGAAGACGCGCGCATAGATGCGCCGCCCGCCGAACAACATGATCGCCTCGCCTTCAATCAGTGTCGTCAAATCCTGCCAATCGATGCGCGAGAGCGAACGGACCTCCGCATGCCGCGCCTCGCGATAGTTGCCGTCGTTGGCGCCCTGGTAGGACGTGGCCTGGGTCACGAAGGTCTGGCCGGCGGTCTTCTCGATCCACTCGCGCGTGCGGCCGGGGTCCTGCTGGCGCATGGCGATGGTCAGGTTGGCATTGCCGAGCAGCGAGGCGGTCTTCTCGCCGAGCCGTGCCCAGATGCCGCTGACCTCCTGAAAGCCGAGCATGAAGCTGATGTTCAGGCCACGGCCCATCGCCAGCATGCGGTCGAGGCCGCTGGTTGCGTAATAGGCGAGCTCGTCGAGCACGACCGGGAACGGGGAGGGGCCCATGCCGGGCTTGTCCGCCTCGGTGTAGTCGCCCTCGAGCGAGGCGCCGAGCAGCTGCGCCATCATCCCGCGCAAGGACGCCACGACCAGCTTGCCGAGGGCGGCGAGGGTTGCGTCGGAGTTCTCCAGCGCCGGCAGGTTGACGACCAGGATGCGGCGGTTGAGCACGACGTCGCGCATGTCGATATCGCCGTTCTGGTGGCGGAAGATGTGGCCGAGACTGACCGCCAGCTGCGTGAAGGTCGGCGTGAAGTAGAACTGCGCGTAGCCGTGCTGCTTGCTGGGCTCGTCGCCCTTCTGCTTGTCGAGGGGCAGCGAAGGATCGTAGCCCGGCAATTCGCCGAGATAGGAGCGCAGCGGCCAGGTGATGTCCTCGGGGATATCGCCGCTGACATCGAGCTCGGTCAGGTCGCCGGTCTCCGGATCGCGCAGCAGGACGATCTTCTCCATCGCGAGCTTCCAGATCCAGCGCAGCTCGATCGAAAAGCGGATGAGCTCGATGTTGAGCGGAATGCCCTTGTGGTCGCGCAGCCAGACCAGCACCGGCGCGATGGTGCCGATCAACGCCACGGCGCGTTCGCGGAACACGCCGTTGGCGTCGTTCGGGGCCTGCTCGCCGAGCTGGCTCGCAAGCAGCTCACGGATTGCATCGGCATTGCCGATCGCGAAGGGATTGAAGGTGTTGCTGTCCTTGAGGCCGGAGGCCACCATGAAGTTCAGCACCCGCACATCGTCGTCGCGGCCGAACCGGCGCGCCAGGGCGAGCACCTTGCCGAACAGGTCGCGGTCGGCCTTGCCGTCCACCAGCACGAAGCCGGAGCCCTGCGCCAGCGCGTTCGCCAGCAGGCTCAGGATCGCGGTCGTCTTGCCGGCGCCGGTCGTGCCGGGGATGGTCATGTGCTGGCGGGCGTCCTCTGGGGTGATCCAAAGCTCGTGCCCGGCGACGCTCCAGCCGAGGAACAGGCTCCCCGCCGCCATCCTGGGCTTGCGCGAGCCCGGCGTCGGGTTGCTGTGGTCCAGGATCGCCGCCGAGACGGGCAGGCGCATCGGCAGCGTCACGCGCCGCGTCAGCACCCAGAGCGCGTAGAGCAGTGCGGCCGGAACGGCGAGGTCCACCACCGCCGGCTCGAAGAATGACCCGACCGCGCCCATCGCCAGCACGAAGCCCGAGGCGGAGCTGCGCAGCGCCTCGGACAACCGCACCGTAAAGGGGCGGATGTCACGAAGGCTCTGCTCGCCGCGGCGCTCGTATTGCTCCTGCGGGCCGCTGATCCGGCGCGGGATCACATTCAGTTCTCCAACCCGAACGGATTCTTGCCCGGTGCCGCCGTCGGCGCCTGGCCGGGAGGCGGCACTACGACCGGCGGCTGGCGCATCTGCCGGGCGAATTGCGGCGGCACCTGCCTCGCCGCGGAACCGCCAGGCGGCGGGGCAGGGCGGGGCAGGGGGGCGGGAAAGGCGTGCTGGGTCGGGAGGGGCAGGACGGTGCTGGGCGGCTGGCGGGCCGCGGCGAAGGCGAACTGGGCGCCGCCGCGGCCGCCGAAGCGCTGCCCCGCGACGAAGGAGCCCAGCACGAGCACGCCAACCACCGCGCCTTTGAGCAGGAGATGATGCGGCCCGGCGGGTGGATGCCCGATCGCGACGGTTTCCGGCAACGCTGCCGGCTCCGGGCCGATCGCGATGGTGACACGCGCGCCGTCGGGGATCACCAGTTCCATCTGTTGCCCTCCGTCATCCTGAAACTGCGCCGCATGGTGCCCGCCGGGCTTGCGAACGGCGCGTTGTTTCGAAGGCGGGAGCGCCTCGCTGCCGGCGTGCCTGGAGTGCTAGACCGCGACCATGGACCCATCGGACGCCGAACCCGCCGCCGGCTTCACGCCGGGCGAGCGGGCCTACATTCGCCAGGAACTGGATCAGTTCTTCTCGACCCTGCCCACGGTCGCGGAGGGCTTCATGCTGAAGACCTGGAAGAGCGGCCCGCAGAAAGGCCAGCCGAAGGTGCCGGCGAGCGCACAGGGCCTGGTCGAGCGCGGCCTGATGCGTGTCGAGCCGGCCGAGCGGCCGCCGCGGCTTCACTTCACCGAGACGGGTCTGGCGGCCCTGCGCACGATGATGGCCGATGCCCGCCTCGCCTCGCCGGCCAAGTTCGCGCATGTCCGGAAAGAACTGGGGATCGACGTGGAGCCGGACACGCGCGCGGCTGACTGAGCGGCCGGCGGAACGGTCGGGGAGGCATCTGCACCCGAACGGCGCCGCGGGCCACGGATGCGGAGGCGGGGCCGGTGTGCTACAGCATGGCGATGGTCGCATTGCCAAAGCTCGCCGCCCGCATGTCGGTCCGCGATTTCCTTGCGTGGGAGCCGGCCGACGGGCTGCGCTACGAACTGGTCGATGGCGAGCCGCGGGCGATGGCGCCGGCCGGCACGATCCACGGCTTCCTGCAAGGACGGCTCGCGGCGTTGCTTACTGCCTACCTGGACCGCGACGAGCGGCGCTGCAGCGTGGTCGTCGCACCCGGCGTCATCCCGCATCTGCTCTCGGCTCACAACGTCCGGGTGCCCGACCTGGGCGTGACCTGCTCCCCCCTGCAGCCTGGCCAGTCGACGCTGCCCGATCCGGTGCTGCTCATCGAAATCCTGTCGCCGAGCAATCAGGCGGACACCTGGTCCAACGTCTGGGCCTACACCAGCATCCCAAGCGTGCAGGAGATCCTGATCCTGCACAGCACCCGGATCGCCGCGGCGGTTCTCCGGCGCTCAAGGCAAGGGGCCTGGCCCGAGCAGCCCGAAGAACTGCACGACGGCGAGCTGATGCTGACCAGCATCGGTTTCCGGATGTCGCTCGCCGAGCTCTACGTACGGACCGGCCTCGCAGGCTGAGCGGCGATCCGCCGAAGCGCCTCGACGGCCCCGATCGACGATCGGGTCGATGATGCGCTCGCCAAGCAGCCGGCCGCCTGCGCGACGGCAGCGCCCCAGCTTGCAAAGGCAGCGCAAGCTGGGATGCGCAGCGGAGGGCGATGTGCTAGAGATCCTCCATGTCCGCGTTGGCACAGGTGTCCTTCCGCATGTCGGTCCGCGACTTCCTTGCCTGGGAGCCTGGGGACGGCCTGCGGTACGAACTGGTCGATGGCGAGCCGCGTGCGATGGCGCCGGCCGGCACGATCCACGGCTTCCTGCAGAACGAGCTCGGCAGCCTGATCCGCAATCATCTGCGCGACCGCCGTGGCAACTGCGAGGTCGTGGCCAACCCTGGCGTGATTCCCCAGCTGCTCTCGGCTCACAACGTCCGGGTGCCGGACCTGGGCGTGACGTGCTCACCCCTGGTGCCTGGACAGGCGACGCTGCCCGACCCGGTGCTGCTCATCGAGATCCTGTCGCCCGAGCAATCAGGCGAAGACCTGGTCCAACGTCTGGGCCTACACCAGCATTCCAAGCGTGCAGGAGATCCTGATCCTGCACAGCACCCGGATCGCGGCGGAGGTTCTCCGACGCTCCCTGGAAGGGGCTTGGCCCGGGCAGCCCGAAGAACTACACGACGGCGAGCTGATGCTGACCAGCATCGGTTTCCGGGTGTCCCTCGCTGAGCTCTACGAACGGACCGGCCTCGCAGGCTGAGCGGCGATCCGCCGGAGAGTCTCGACCGCCCGATCGACGCTCGGCTCGATGACCCGCTCGCCCAGCAGCCGCTCCACGGCCCAGTGGTCGCGGGCGCCCGCCGCTTCGACGCGCGGGTTGGGGTGCTGGTAGCGGTCGAAGCCCTCGCTCTCGAAGCCGAGCGAGTGCAGGGCATACCAGAGCGGCCGATCCACCAGCTTGAGCCAGGCGAACTGCCCGGGCGCCAGAACGCCCGCCTGGATGCGTGCCTCGTTGAGCAGCGACATCAGGCCGGTGTGGGTGAAGGCGTGGCGATCCATGACCGCGATCGCGGGCGCCAGCACCGCCCGCTCGTGCAAGGCCGCCTCCGCCGCAGCGACGGCCGACTTTTGGCAGGGCCAACGGGGCCTCCGGCCCTTCGGCCGCGTCGTCCCGGTCGCCCAGAGCCGCCGAGAACTGGCCCAGCAGGTCGAGGGCGGCGGCCCGGCGCCCGGCCAGGTGCAGCGCGAAGGCGGCGAGCAGGCACCGCACCGGCGGGCTGGCGTCCGTGACGCCGCTCCAGGCGGGACCGAGCTGGCGGATCAGCGCCGCACGCGCGCCCGGCTCGTCGAAGCTGCCGTCAGGGCGGGTCGCATAGGAGGCAACCCATTCGTCCGGTGTCAGCGCATAGTCGGCCGGGCGCGGCGCCGCCGGAGAGACGGGCACGAGGCGCAGACGGCGGCGCGCGAAGGCCGCGGCGGCCGGAAACGACCGCGCCTGCTCGCCGATCAGCCCGTCGAGGTCGAAGGCGCGGCGGAAGCGCGACGGCGCCGCGCGCACGAGGCAGACCGCCGCGAGTGCCAGCATCAGCAGCGCCGCCGGAATCCGGAAGAACCGCCCGACCTCATCGCTGATGCGGTAGAGATCGTGCAGCGTCATGCCCGCCGGATCGGCGGCCAGCATCTGCTGGTCGGCCAGGTCGTAACGGTCGGTGAAATGCCGGATGACGCCGATCTCGGCGTGGCGCAGCGCCACCACGCCGGCGCTGATCGTGCCGTGGTAGCTGGTCCAGAGCGCATAGGCGAGGGCGGCCAGGCCGCCGAGAATCACCAGCAGATAGAAGCCCGTGTTGTCGTCGCTCGACGGCCAACTCCCGCGCCCGTACGAAGGTGCCCGCATCGCTCAGTTCCCCTGCGCCAGGACTGTTGATGCGGGAGCCAAGCTCCGGCTGACCCGTGCGCTGTGCCGCCGCTGTCGGCGAGTGCCCGCAGGCGCAGCACCTGCGTCAGCACGGACCGCAGATAGGCGCGCCGGTAACCGGGATCGTGCGAGTGGTAGTCGCCGACGCCGCGCCAGAAATCGCCATGCGCCTCGTCGAGACCCTGGCGAAGAATCCACGCTCCCGCCTCGACATTGGCGCAGAAACTGTCGCGCAGCGCGCGGAACGTGTCGCGGAAGAGTCGCGTGCCAGTGCGCGGCAATGGCGGGCAGCCAGATCTGGTTGACCTGCATCGGGCCGATATCGACGGTGTGGTTGGTGTTATGGCTGACCCGGCCGAGCGAGCCGCCTTCGACATTCAGCAGAATCACCAGCATCACCGGCGGCAGCCGATACACACTGGCAGCGGCGACGATGCAGCCGCGGATCGCCGCCTGGTTCGCGTCCGGCGCGGCCGCGCGCGCGGTTCCGGCGGCAACCAGGGCAAGAAGGGCGGCCGCCAGCAGCGATCGCTTCACGGCGACGCTCCTGCGCCGCTGGACGGCTGCGGTCCGACGCTGTGCTCGATGCGGCCGGTTGCCGCCACCCAGAGCGCGTTGAGGTCGTTGACGACGATGGCGCCCGGGCGGGCGACCTGCGCCACCGCTTCCATGGTCGCCAGCATCACCGTCGTGAAGCTGCCGTCGTTGATGCCGCGCAGCCGGTAGCCGAGCAGCGCCTCTGGATCATGCACGATGTCGAGCGCGAAGCCCTTGCCGGTTGCCTCGCGCCACACCGCCTCGCCGGCGACGACCAGCGCCGGCAGCAAGCCCGGAGGGAGAGGCGGCAAGCATCGGCGAGAACGGCAGATCGGCACCTGAAGGTCCATCGCGATAAATCACATCGCGGCCCTCGCGCAGCAGCAGGGCGTGCATCGTGCGCTGCACGGCGTTCACGTCGATGCTCATGCCAGTCGCCGGCGCTTCCAGCTCGGCAGGGCCGGACGCCTCGCGCCGACTGCGAAGCGCCGCAGCGAGCGCAGCATCGCCGGCAGGGTCAGCCCGAAGAACGAGACCGCCGAGAAGAAGGCGGTGCCGACGAGCGCGATAGTGAGCGTGGTCCAGCTCCAGTAGACCACGGCGAGCATGACCGGCAGGCAGGCGCGCGCGTCCAGCATGAACACCCGCACCGGCTGTCCCGTGTTCGCCACATTATCCGATGTTCCTCATCTCGTGCTGTGCGACTTGCTCGGTAATGCGCCCGGCGGCGAGGGCGAGCTCGATGGCGCGGGCATAGGACTGGCCTTGCTCGGCAACCGCCTTGCGGGTGAGCGCCGGCCACGCGCTCGGCTCGGTGTGCAGCAGTTGGCTGCGCAACGCCGCGTCGAAGACCAGGAACTCGCGCAGCGGGGTGCGGCGGCCGTCAACCGACGGCGTAAGGCGCTGATTGACGACCAGCCGCAGCGACTGCGCGACGGCCGAAATCAGGTTGTCGCGTTCGGCGGCCGGGCAGAGGCTGGCAATACGCTGCATGGTGAGCGCTACGTCATTGGCGTAAATCGTCGTGGTCAGGACATGCCCGGAGATTGCCGCCTGGATGGCGGCACCCATCGTCTCGCTGTCGCGGCACTCGCCGACGATGATGTCGGTCGGTTCGCGGCGCATGCAGCCACGGATGAAGGCCGGAAAGGAGGCCATGTCGCGCGGGATCTCGGTCTGATTGATGGTCGAGCTGATGCCGCGCACGCGCTCGAGGAGGAACTCGACCGGGGCCGCGCCCTCGACGATGTTGTGGTGCCCGTCCGGGTCGCGCAGCTTGGCGACCGTCATGCCGGCGATCAGCGTCGACTTGCCGGAACCCGTGGCGCCCGCGACGATCACCATGCCCTGGCTCGGACGGCAGGCGTCGAGGATGCCCTGTTCGACCAGCTGATCCTCGAGTGGCGGCGGCAGGTCCGGGATCGGCCGCAGCACGACATTGCCGCCATCCCGTCGCGAGGTCCGCGTCGGCGTCGCATTGAGGCGGAAGCGCAGCCGCGTCGAGCGGTCAATCGCGATCGCGTAGGCGGTGTCGAAGTCGTTGCCGCCCTGCAGTCGCGCCATGCCATCGGCGCCGTAGAGATGGTTCACCACCTGGGAGAACTCGTAGTCGTCGATCGAGGCGCGCGTGGCCCGGCGGTTGCGGCCATGAATGGTGACCCACACCGGATGCCCGGTCTGGAAGGAGATGCGCGCGGCGTCGTTGCGGAACGCCCAGGTCAGCAGGGAATCGAGGCCAGGGGCGTGCTTGCGCGGCTCCGCCACCCAGCGCAGGCCTTCGTCGGGCCAAGTCGCTCGTCGGGCGTCGACAACGACGCGGCGGCCGGAGCAAGGACCGAAGCGTCAAACATGCGCGCCTTGACGCTTGGCGCCGTGGTGAAGGGTGCGCTGATGCGAGCAAACGGCGACCGCTTTCGTCGCGCCGCCAGCCCGCCGGCCCGAGACTCTGCGGCTGGGCGCGGCGTCGTAGATCAAACTTTGATGTTGGAGGTGCCATGGGAACCAATGTCCATCTCACGCCCGAACTGAAGCGCTTTGCCCAGAGCTGCGTGGAGAGCGGGCGGTTCAACAATGTCAGCGAGGTCGTCCGCTCCGGGCTGCGAATGCTCCAGGAGGCGGAGGGGCGGCGCCAGGCGTTCGTGGCGTCTCTCGAAGCGGCGGTCGAGGAAGGCGACCGCGAGGGCTTCTCGACGGCCGAAGAGGTACGCCATGAGGTGCAGGCCGCGATCGGTGCAGTGCGCGCCCGCAATGGATGACACAGCGAGCGTTCGCACCGCGGGCGCGGTGCGAACTGCGAAAAGCGGCCGCCTCGATCTCTGAGGACAATCCTGAGCCCGCGGAGGCTCTGCTGGAGTCGCCGCTTCGCGCGCCCGAAATGATCGTGCGCCGAGCCTGCGCTGGCGCACATTCGACCCGAGCTCGCGCCCCCACGTTTCCGGTTCTGGTCTCCGCGGGGCTATCCCTATCCGCTTGTTGTGGATGCCGACCACAAGCCGCCCGTCAATGCCCGCTTCGTGCATCAGGCGCGGGATTTGCCGGTCCTGCTCAGCGACCTCGAGGCGTAGGGGATCGGACATCGTCGGCGGCGTCTTGCTCATTGCGGGCACCCCGC
Organism: Terriglobia bacterium; assembly: GCA_963737005.1. Lineage (GTDB taxonomy): Bacteria > Acidobacteriota > Terriglobia > Bryobacterales > Bryobacteraceae > Bog-105. The sequence continues at coordinate 806,675 of CAVTRD010000004.1, forward strand.
ACCGGGCGTCCAACGCCGCGGATTGCCCTGCAGGCCCGGCTGGTCGGTGATGCGGATGGTCCGATCGCCGACATGCAGGCTGTCACGGCCGCCATCGACGCGCCGGTTCTGGAAGGCGACGCGGGGCGGCTCGACAAGGCGGGCGCGCAGCAGCACGCGATAGCGCGCCATGCCGACGATGTCGCGCTCGAGGCGGCCAAGATCGGAGAGGAAGATCTCGACCGCCTGCTTCTCGCCCTGCGCCCACCCCTCGGCGACCCATTTGTTCCAGTAGGCGACTTCCTGCCTGGTGCGCGGCAGGGCGCCGTCGCTCGGCCGGCGCGGGTTGGCCCAGACGCGCACCAGGTAGGTGCGCCAGTTCGGCGGCGCCGAGGCGAGCTGCGCCTCGCGCGTGATCTGGTAGATGCAGGAGGTCTCGCGCGCGACCTGGCCGCCATCGCCGAGCGCGAACGCCATCTGCGCCGCCGAGACGATGGGCGGCCGCATCAGCGTCTGGCCGCTGCTCACCGGCAGCACGAGCGAGCGAAAGTCGTAGGCGCTGTCGAGCTGCGCCTGATAGCGGCGCAGCAGCTCGTTGATCGCGAAACTCCGCGCCGCCAGGCCGCCCTGCGCGCCGTAGGTGAGCGCCGCCGTGCGCACCATGTCCGCACGGCCCGGTTCCAAGCCGTTGCCCTTCTCGTCGCCGGGCCGCGTCGCCTGCAGCGCTTCGAGCGACGGCGGCGGCGCGGTGCCGACCACGAGCGGTTCCTCGGACGCGCCGGTGATCGGCTTGTTCAGCGGATTGCCGAGATCGGGCAGGGCCTGCTGGATTTGCGCCGGCGTCGGGTCGGGCGGCACGCGCGGCGAGGTGAGGCTGGCATCCTGCGCCCAGCCTGGCTGCGTCCCGGCGAGCATCGCAGACAACAAGCCGCGGCCGCGAGCGCGCGGCACGGCCTAGACATGGTGGATCACCTGGACCTGATGGTGGAGCGGATCGACCTCGACGGTCGCGCGCGTGCCGGCCTCCTCGCCGAGCGCCTGGAACACGCGATAGACCGGCACCATCGTCATCTGGAGCGCCACGTTGAGCGGCTGCGCGCCGGGCGGCGCCGTGACGTAGAAGGTGTAGCCGATGCTCTGCGCCAGCTTGGCGACGCCCTGGTCCAGCGGCCCGTTCCACTGGAACGAGACGATCCGCTGCAAATCTTCGGGCAGCACCGGCGCCGAGCTCCGTGCTGCCATCGGCGTCAGCTGGCCAAGTTCGGCCATCTCGGCATCGACGTGCTGCATGCTCTGCCGCAGCGCCGTCTCCGGGTTCGGCATGCCGGGCGTGGCAACCGTGGTCGGCACCGGGATCGTGTTGGCACAGCCCGCCAGCAGCAGGCCGGCAGCCAGCGCCGGCCGAACGAGGGGACCTCGGATCATCGTCCGGCTCCGGCCGCCCGCACCGGCGTCAGCGCCGCTGCGAGTGCATCGCCGGCAGCGGCGTCGGCAGCAAGGCGGCGTCGAGCAGACGCGTGATCCGGCGCCCGCCGCTGCTGGAGGCGGCAGAGCCGCCTCCAGCAGCGCGCGGCATGCGCCAGCGGCCGGCTACTCGCGCCGCGGCGGCGGCTTGCGAAACGGGATCAGCGGCACGGCTGCCGAGCTGCAAGGAGAGATGTGCCATCTCGCAGCCCTCCATCCTGCGAAAAGGCTACCCGCACAGTCTGCGAACGGCGCCGGTTCATTCGGCACCGGACGAGGCCATTTCAGCGGCAGGATCGGTCTTGCGATGGTAGAAATTGAGTGCCGGGCCGGCGTAGTCGGCGCGCGGCATAGGCCGCGTAGCCGAGCCGCCGCACCAGCCCCTTGCGGCGCATCGCCGCCAGATGGCCGGTGGCGATCGGCACGGAGCGACCGATGTGATCGGCGATCGCCCGCGCCGATCTTGGCTCGGTGAGGAAGGCCAGGATCGCATCGCGGATCGGCGCCGGTCGGGGCTGCAGGGACGGATGCGGATAGAACGACACAGGGACGCTGCGGGATGGCGGAGGGATCATTCGGCGGCGATCGGCAGATCGTCGTTCACGGCCGCCTCGTAGGGCCGCAGCACCAGGCCGAGGCCGGTGCCCTCGATCAGCTCGCGGGCCAGCTCGTCGACGACGCCCGCCTCGACCCGATCGGTCGAATCGCCCTTCCTGAGCCGCGCCTTGGTGCGCCGCTCGATCTCGTCCTCGGCCGAGCCCGCCGGGAACACCTTGGACAGCCGGCGCAAGCCTTCGGAAAAGCCGACCGCCTCGAACAGCCGGCTGCGCAGGCTGGTGTCGCGCGGCGTGGTCGAGAGCGCCCAGAGCTCGACCGGCCCGAGGCGAGTTGACCAGCATCTGCTCGTAATGCGCCTCACCGGCCCGGAAGATCGCCAGGAACGGCGCGCCGTCGCGCTTCGGGCCGGTGAGGCGCATCCGCACCACCTTCGGCGCTCGCCTCGGAGAGGCCGAAGCGCTCGATGATCGCGTCGCGCTCCCGCTGATCGTCGGCGCCGAGCACGAAGCGGCCGGTGCTTTGCGCGATGATGCCGTCGCCGATGTCGGAGAGGCGCTGGCTGGCGAAGCCGAGCTGCACGTTGTGCTTGCGGCCCTCGCGCACGTCGAGCTCGGCCTGCGCGCGCACGAGCGGGCTGCCCTCGGTGCGGTGCCACTCGTCGTAGTCGAAGCGCTTCACCGTCTCGTAGATCTCGGTGAAGCGGACCTTGTGATAGTCGCGCACCCGGTCCGGCACGAAGGCCAGGTATTCCGGGTGCAGGAAGAAGTTGCGGGCGATGATGTGCCGCGCCAGCAGATACATCATCTCGGTCTGGCGCAGCGCCGCCGCGGAGCCCTTCGGCGCCACGTATTGCAGGTCGAGCACGATGATCCGCGCCGGCCCGAAATCGAGCTGCGTCGGCGCATTCAGCGTCGGAAAGCGCCGGATCAGGTCGGAGATGTAGCGCTCGAAGATCTGCGACGCCTTCTCGCTGGTCTCGCGAGCTTCAGGCTGTCGAACATGTCGCGCACCTGGTCGCTGCGCACCGCGCCGATCAGGTCCTCGAGGATCGGCACCGCGCGCCGTTGCGCCCGCTCGGCAAGCCGGTATTCGCCGGCGTCGCAGAGCGCGTTCACCACGTCGCGCCAGTAGGGCGCCTCCGCGTGCAGGGCGATGCCCAGGCGGTCGAGGGCGTGCATCGACTTCGGGTTCGAGGCCGCGCCGGTAATGCTTGGCGCCGCCGCCGGCTTCGGTGCAGAGCCGGTAGGCCTCGTCGATGACCAGCGCGATCATCTGCGACATGCCCTCGAAGGGCGTCGATCTGGTCGGGCGGCAAGGTGGCGAGCGCCAGGAAGTTCTGCAGGAAGGCGCGCTCCAGCGGCAGCGGGTATTCGCACCCGACCTGCAGGTCGAAGATGTTGAACTCGAAGCCGGGCGCGAACTGCATCGACACGAAGATCGCCTCGTGCCGGCGCTGCGGCCCGAGCGCCTCCTGGATCAGCCGCACGAAGCCTTCCGCCGACCGCCCGATATCCGCCTTGCCGATCAGCGGCAGCCGGGCCCCTTGCGAGCCCAGCACCGCGCTGCTGAGGCAGAGGCCGATGTTGATGGTGTTGGCGAGCACCGACTTTCCGGACCCGGGCGGGGCGACGAAGATGTCCACCACCAGAGGCCGCTTGCTGCCGCCGGCCGGATCGTAGGGCCAGATGCCGCCATCGGGACGGCGGAACAGCACGCTGCCGGCCTCCCAGGGCGAGGCGGTGCGGTTCCAGGGCAGCATCGCCAGCGCATCGCCGAGCAGCGCCAGGGACGGGTTCGCGGTGGAGGCGAGCGCCAGGCCCGGGGTCGAGCTCATCGCCGCTTCCAGCGGATCGCCGACGACCGAGCTTGCCTTGGCGTTGCCCCAGCCCTCGATGCGCTGCGAGAGGATGGACATGCGCCGGCGCAGCCGGGCCGGCTGCTCGACCGGCGCCCAGGTGGCGAAGCTGGCGCGCAGCTTGACGCTGATGTGGTTCTCCTGCTGCCGCTTCTCGCGCAGGAACTCGAAGGCGCGGCGCAGATCGGCATTGCCGGGGAACATCGAGAGAAAGGACGCGCCGATGTCCTTCAGCTGCAGCGCGCCCTTGCCGCCGCCCTCGATCAGGATCGCGACGCGCCAGGGGATGCGGTCCTGGCCGAGCGTCGCGGCGAGCTCGACGAACGGGCGCGGGTCCTCCGGGCCGATCGAGAGATCGACCAGGCCGTAGGCGTTGTCGCCGAACTCGACGCGCTGCCCGCCGTGGGTGACGGCATCGCAGTAGAACAGCTGGTCGCGCAGCGGCGGCCAGAGCAGGCACTCGGCCTTCGGCTTGCGCTCGTCATCCTCGGGCGCACGCGCCATCACCTTGTCGCCCGGCAGGATCGGCTGCCACTCGGAGCCGGACATCTCGCGATACATCGCCTCGCGCGCCATCCTGAGCGCCTCGTGCGGGTCGAGCACGACGGCCGCCACTTCATGCGCGCGCAGCGCGGAGAGCACGCGCGCGGTGAAGGCGGAGTGGCGCGCCGCCATGATCTCGCTGCGCAAGGTGAAGCGCTGCGTGTCGCCCGAGCAGGCCGACATCCTTCGCGTTGGCGGCATACTCGGCCTTGAGTTCGCGGCGCTCCTCCTTGGTCAGCACCGTCGTGCGCGTCCAGACGACGAACAGGCAGGCCTCCCAGCGCATCAGCCTGGGCCAGAGGCGCGCGCGCTCGTCGAGAATGTCGTCGAGGTGCAGGCCGACCTCGCGCGCGACGGTGCGGCAGGAGCGCAGGTTGAGGGTCTCGATCTCGACCAGCGCCGCGTCAGGGTCCGAGATGTACCAGCCGACGATCGCGTGTCCGCGCGACTCCAGGGCGCCGGAGAGATCGAGACGCATCGCCTCGGCGATGCGCTCGAAATCCTTGCGCTCGCCCATCCGCTGCATGCCATCGACCCGGATCCACGAGACGTAATTGCCGGTCGCGGTGACGCAGGCGTCGCCATGCGCGGTCTCCAGCTCGCAGAACGAGGCGAGCGGCTGCTTGAGCATCAGCGACAAGCTGGCGAAGCCGCGGGCGAGGGCGGAGAGCATCAATGCGTGGCCTTCAGCGCGGGCTCGGCGGCGCGCTCCATGGCGAGCCAGTCATCGAGGATGGCGGGGTAGACGTCCTCGGCCGGCCTGCATAGAACTGGCCGAGCGGCAGCAGGCGCAGGCCGCCCAGCAGCACTGCGCGCGACGCGCTGGCCGCCTGCGACAGGCGCAGCAGCGCGCTCGCCAGTTCGCTCGGCGCGGCGGTGCCAAGGCGGCTCGCGGCGGCGGCGCCACGCGCGTGCAGGATAGTGCGGGCGTTGTGCAGCACGCATTGTTCCGGTTCGCTCTGGCGCAGGCGCCCGGACTGCCGGACGTCCTCGCCCAGCCGGCGCAGCCGGAGATGGATGTGCCGCATCATGGTGTTCACCGCCTGCTGGCTCATCTCCGGCAGCCACACGAGAGCGGCCTCGTCGTCGATGCGCGGGCGCGTCAGATGCAGCGACAGCGTGCAGAGCGGGCAGGACGGGGCGCCGTCCGCCGAAACCCGGCGCTGCCATCGCCCCGAGCGCACGCCGCAGAAGGCGCACGGCACGTCTCCGAGCTTTGTGACGGAGACGGGAGCGGCCGGCTGCTGCGCGCTCAGCGTGAGAGGAAGAAGCTGCATGCTCAAACTCCCGACAGCGCCAGCACGATTGCCGCCGGCGTAACTCGTGGCCGGTGTGATGCGAGGGAAAGCGATACCGATGCGGTCGAGAGACTCATCGTCGCCAATCCTGTGGCGGGAAAAGAAATGCCGCCGGCGGGGGAGGCGGGCGCCGGCGGCAGGTTGCGTCAGCCGCCGGCGCCACCGGTGCCGAACTGCACCATGCCCGGCGTGGTGGTGACGGTGGCGTTGCCGCCCGAGGCGGTGACCGAGGCTTTGTTGATCCACACACCGCCGCTGGCGAGCAGCCCGCACAGCACGAGGCCGGCAATCCCGCGGGTCATGTGGCCATTCTCCCGGTTCTGCGGCTGCCGCGACTGCCAGAGGCTCCACACGCCGAAGAAGAAGCAAATCGCCGCGGCGAGGTAGAGCCCCATGTCGAACGCGGTGCCACCCGAGTTGATCGCCTCGCCCGACATCAGGTTGAGCTGCGCACCGATGCCGCCGGTCGGCGACGTCGCCTGTGCAAAGGCGTGACCGGCATCAGACGAGACCGAGGGACAGGCCGCCGGCGAGCGTGGCCAGCGGCCTCCCCCGCCTGGCTGCGAGCCGCCGCATGGGTGCGACGGGCCGCGTGTTGCTGATGGAGAAATGCACGTGTCTCACTCCTGGTTGCGAGGGACCATCCCTCACGCGGCACTCTGTCAGGCGCGCCTGCGAACGGCGCATGGGTCGAGTGCGCACGCGCGGCGTCACCCGCCGGCGTTGAACAGCGCGACCACGCCGCTCGCGATGGTGACGATGTTGATGCACATCACGCCAAAGACGAACTGCACGAGACAGGCGATCTGCGTGCCGCGGGTGCGGCCGTTGATGACCGAGCGCCAGGTGATGATCGCCCAGAACACGCAGGCCGCACCGAAGGCTTCGAAGAAATACTGGAACAGCTGCACCACGTTCACGACGGTCTCACTGGGCGAGGCGCCGAGGATGCTGCTCGCGTTCCCGGGCGTGGTCGGCGCATAGGAGCCGAGGGCCACGACCATGTTCGTGCCGGCGCTGACATTCGCCATCGTCAGGAAGTTGGGAAAGGTGGCGAAGACCCCGGAGAGGATCAGCGACACGAACGGCACCCAGGGCCGGTGCCAGTGTTGGTGATGATGACGGTGCGGCTGCGACCAGGTCCACAGCGTCCAGGTAAAGAAGAAGAAGCACATGCACGCGGCGAGGTAGCAGAACGCCGGCAGCATGACGGCGATGCCGTCGGCGATCGCCGTCGTGAAGTTGACCAGACCCTGCATGGCCGGCGCCCGTTCGGTGGCTCAATCGATGGCGCCGTGCTCGGTCATCACCACCCACCTCGTGCCGCGCTGCGCGATCGACTTGACCCGGCCGTAGCCGGGGATGGTGTCGCCAACCACGACCTGCAGCTGCGCACCCTCGCCGCCGCCACGATCGACCTGCGCCAGCAAGGCCAGGCCTGGCGACGCGGCCTGGACGTGGTAGCGCCGCGCCGAATTGGCGGGATCGCACGCCACCCGTCGCCGCGGCGGCCGACGTCAGGCGAACCGGTGCGGCAGCGGCGGCGGACGCCGACGCGACCACGGGAGCCGGCGGCGGATCGGGCGCGGCCTCGTGCCGCCGCCAGCGCCTTGCGGGCCTCGGAGAACGACAGGCGCCGCTCGAAGTCGTCGAGACGGGCCGCCGTATCGGCTTCATGGTGCTCGAGATCCCGGCGCAAAGCGGCGTCCTGGTTGCGCAGGTCGTGCAGCATCGTCGCCAGCTGCGTGACCAGGCCAAGCACCTCGATCTGGTCGTGCGAGGACATCGGTGCCGCACGGAGGGCGAGGGCCGTATCCACCGGGTCGGGCGCCGCATGCGTGGGCGCCGGTGAGGGCAGGGCGGTCCCGGCCGCCGAGACGCGAGCCTTGGCGGAGGCGGCTGACAACCGGCGCCGGCGGCGCCGCCGTCGGGCCGCTCGACGGGGCCGCGGTCGCGGGCATTGGGTGAGAGCCGAGTGACGCAACGATCGTTCCCGTCAGATCGGGCGTGCGCGTAGCCCGACCGGCCGTGGAACCAGGCGCCGCCCGCGCCCATGCCGACACCGGCGGCGGCGCATGTCCCGCTGCGGCAGCCGCCGGCGTTGCCGGCGGAGGCGACGGACGCGCGGCGCCGGGCTCGCTCGGAACATACCCGGGCGGCATCCCGCCCACGCCCGAGCGAGCCGCAGCGGCCGGCATCGGCGCCGCTGCGGCGGCCCCCGCCGGTTGCCCTCCCGCCGCAGCGGCGCCCGGATGCCGCCCGGCCTGGAATGACAGCACCTCCTGCACCTGCCGGTCTTTCGGGACCGGCTGAAAGCGCGGCTGGATCGCGGGAGGCGGCGGCGGTGGCAACGTCACGCTCGCCAGCGACGCCGCCGGCGCCACCAGCGGCGGGAGTGGGACTCCGGCCGCGGCCGCGATATGCCGCACGCGCGCAGCGACGCCGGGCATCGGCAGGACGTGATTATAGGGCGAGACCAGGAACCCACCGACACCCACGGCACAAACGGCCAGCAGCGAAACCCCGAGCCGAAGGCGGTGCCGCCTCCGCGGACGCGAAGGCGCCGATTGCGGCACGCGCTGGTCGGGCTCGGGCGCGGCCGGACCGAGCCGCCGTGGCGGGTGCCGCACCGGGCGGCCCGTCGGGTCGCGCGACCTCGCCCGGAAGCCGCACGCTCAGCAACGGATCGGCGTCATCGGACGGGCTGTAAGCGGCGATATGCGTGTCCACGACAAACCTCGTGCCGGAGAAGGATTGCGCAAGGATCGCGGAGGAGCCTGCGAACGGCGCCAGTTTCTCTCGGCAACTCTCGTGGCAAAGATACGCCGCGCGGCTCAGCCCCCGCGCTCAGGGAGCGGAACGCTCGACGACGTTGGAGAGGAACATGACGCCGACCGACACATTCGCATCGAGCGAAACCGTCGGTCCCTTCGGCGCCGCCTGGTTCAGGACGGTGCCGACCTGCTGTGCCGCAGCACCGGCGGCGACGCCGAGCTGCTGGTTGAAGTTGAGGTGGGTCGCGTAGGCGGCCCCGCCGAACGGACTGAGCACCGCCGTCGTGTTCGACGTGGTGGCGAGCGCCTGGCCCAGCCCCGCCACGAAGGCAGCCGCCGCGGGCAGGATGAAGCGCGTCAGGTAATGCTGGTCCACGTTCGAGGCGACGGCCGCCTCCATCGTGTCCGGCGCGATCACCACGCCATCCGCGGACAGGTTCTCCCCATCATGCACGACCGTGTTGATGTGGATGACCAGCCGATCGTTCTGCCGCGCGAAGGTGCCGATCATCCGGTCGCCGGCGATCGGCCCGGAATCGGCCTGCAGCACCACCGGACTGCTGGCGTCCGAGTTCACCGCCAGGATCGGATGCGCATAGATGCCCCGGCCGGCCGGCACCAGAATCCGGCCGGCGGCATTCCCGGCACGAACGGCGGCCGGGACGCGGACCAGCGGTGCGGGCGTCTCGGGAGCGCTGGTGCGCCGCCGGCGGGAAGGCCGACCCGGCGGCGACCGTGCTCGGTCGCCGGCAAAATCACGTCGGTGCGTGGCGCGCGCGCCGCCCCATTGCGAGAACAGATCGCCGATCTGCCTTGAATAAGCCTGCTCGGCCTGCGGATCAGCCACCGCAACCACCTGAACCGGCGGGGTGCGCGGCGCTTGCGCGCGGCGCCGGCACGACATAGGCCGCGCGCAAAGGCTCGGGAAGACGCGCCGGCGCCGGCCGCGTCACGAAGATCGGCGCATGGGCGGGCGGCGGCGCCGGCGCCGCCTGTTCGGCGCGCGGCGGGGCCGGCTGCACCTTCTGGCTCGGCGCCAGCGGCGGGGTATAGGAGACACCGCGACGCAGCGCCGCCTGCGCCTGTGTGCCGTTCGCCCGCAGCGCCAGCTGGTCCTGCTCGGGCGTGCTGTTGAGCCCGCCCGGCAGCGGATCGACGGCCTTCATGCGGGCGTCGCGCGACATCACCGGCGCATGCCGCCCGGACATCGTAACCCCCACCACCAGACCGACGACCCCGACCGCACCGATCGACATCAGCATGAGCCGCCGCGGTCCGGCATCACCGGCGCCATTGAACAGGCGGCCGGCGAGCCGCCGCCGCAAGGACGCCTTGAGGCCGCCCAGCCGCGCCAGGACATCTCCGGTGCGGCCGGCATGAAATGCACCGGACATGCGACTACTCCTTGAGCTCGGCCGACACGGTGCGGCCATCGACCGACAGCAAGACAACGGGGGTGTTCGGGATCGCGTAGACGGTCAGGCCTCCCTCGGCCTCGGAGGCGGTCCATTCCGGCGACAGCAGCGTGTAGCGGGTGCGCAGATAGACATTGGATCCGAGCCGCCAGGCGCGCAGGCCCTCGGGCGAGACGCCGATCACCGACAGCGGCAGCGCATCGGCCGGCGGCACCCCGTCGAGCATGCCCGTCAGATACGGCGCGCCGGTGTCGGGTGCGTCGGGCTGGGTCATGATCTCGACCCTGGCGTGCGGCCCACGCTCGGCGACATGCAACGAGAGGTTGGCGTCGTAGCGCCCGCCACCGGTCAGCAGCAGGAAGGTGATCGGCTTCGGCGCGCCCTCGAGGCTCACCACCAAGCCACCGCGCGGCGCCAGCGAGACCGGCGTGATCTCCAACACGTTCGATCCCTTGGTCGGTGTGCAGACATAAAAGCCGATCGCGGCCACGGACGGACCGCCGCCGGCGCCGTTCGACACGCTGCAGTTGGTCCCGCCCGCGACGGCGGCGGGATTGCTGTTGGTGTCCCACTGGATCGGCCAGGGCTGGCCCGTGCTGTCGAAGAAGCTGACCGCCGTGGGGTAACCCTTGACGGTATTGACGATGCTGGTCGCCGCTCCCGGCGCGAAAGTGACATTGACCTGCCGGTTGATCGGAGCCGCCAGCTGGGTGACGCCCTGCTCCTCGGCCTGCCGGGCGGCGTTGAAGCGCTTCGCCAGCTCCTCGATCATCGCCGGGGTGAGTGGAATCGCATCCTGCGCCGCTTTTTGTGCGGCAGAGGGGTTGCCGTTCGCAGAATTTCCTGCATCGGCCGCGCCCGGCGCCCCCGCCACAAACGGGCTCGGCGACTGCGACCACGCAGGCGCCGAGACCGCGAACCCGAGAACGACGGCGATTGCGAAGGCTGCACGCACGAAGTCCTCCCAGCCTAATGTTGCGACGCGACAAGCTGATCGATCGCCAGACCGTCGGGATGATCATCGGCATTCGTGCGAACGACGAGTGCGGTGATCAGCAGCCGGTTGGTCGAGGTCTGGTTGACGTTCTCGCAGGTCTGCACGATCGGGACCTGAATCTGGTAGGCGAGGGCGCTCTGGCGGTAGCTGGTCTGGTGGATCACCGCCGCCCGCTCGGACTGCGCGTGGCACAGCAGCCGCGCCCGCTTCAGCTCTTCGAAATTGCCCTGGGCGATGTAGCTGTTGGCAAAGCTGTTCCACCCGTTCACCGTGAACCGGCGGCTCGCGGTGTTCAGCTCTCGCGGATAATTGTAGTAATCGACATTGTAGGGCGCCAGGATCGCCTTGACCGACCACTCCAGCAACTCGGTGTCGCCGACGATCGGACTGTCCAGCGCGACCACGGGGTGTGGCGGGTTCCTGCCATCCACGAAGAAATATCGCGGTTCGACCGGGTTTACCCACACGTAGACGTCGTGCAGCAGCGACACGCCGAGCAGCGCACCCATGAACAGGGTGAGGCCGAGACACTTGTTGACGAGTTCGGCCTGGAAGTCCGGATCAGACAGGCGGCGCGTGACGGCGGCGTGCTGGTTCTTCATGGGGCGAATCGGGCTTGCTCCTCGTCGGCCCGATCGTCGCCCGCCATCCTGCGAACGGCGAGGTGATCGGGGCGATGCTTTCGCTGCCTGCCATTGCGCCGGCACGGCGCGCAGGTCAGACGCAGACCCGGCGTGGCTCATACCCGCGCTCGCGCGGCGAGCCGCGCAGACGGGCGCCTTCGGTGCTGAGCCGCTGGAAGCGTTCCGTCACCTTGTGGCGCCACCACCAGCGCTGCGTCTGCGCGCACAGCACCAGCTCGTACTCGCATTTCGCGAGATTCTCGCGTGCGATCTTCTCGTCATACCGCGGCGCCGAACTTGGAGCGGTCGTAGTCGCGCGGCAGGTCGATGCGGTCGTAGAAGGAGCGCAAGGCGGCGACTGTCATGCCAAGCTGCAGCGCGGCGTATTTGTAGCTCTGCCGGCCGAAATACCGCAGCGACGCCAGCATCACCGCCTCCTTGTTGCGCGGCAGATTGCGGAGGCGGCCGATCCAGGAGAGATCGTCGGCAGAGCGCACCCTTTCGGCTGGCAGCAGATCGGCCTGCTGGGCCGGCGGGACGGGCTTGCAGGAGGGGTCGCGCGACTGCGGCTTGCCGGGGAGCCGCGGGCGGCTCGGCCGGCACTGCCGGCGGCGGGACTGGAACAGCCGGCGAGGGCTCCGTCGGCTCGGTGCCGGGAACGATCCCGAACAGCCGCAGCTCGCGCTGGCCGCCCACACGATGCCCGGCCTTGCCAGCCTTCGGAGAAACAGTGGGCGGTGAGACCGGTTCGCCGCCTTCAGACGGCGCCGGATGCAGCGCCACAACACGCGCCGACGCGCCAGGGCTGGTCTCGACCGGACCGGCCGCCGTGCCGCACCGATCCGAGGGAGAGGGCTGCTGCGACGAACCGGAAGAGCCGATCGCCGGCGAACCAAAGCCAGGCAAAGGGTCGACAAGGATCGACGGATCGACCCGATGCAGCAACCTGCGCCCCGGCGTCGGAATGCCGAGCCGGCGCGCCTTGGCACGCACGGCTCCCGCGGATCGCCCGAGCCGCAGACCGATCGTCTCCGGATGAACGCCGGCCACCCGCCAGGCAATGAGCCGCATCGTGTCGAGCACCGACCAGCCGCGCCAACCCGGCTTGCGCAGCGGCCGATCATGCGGCGTGCGCAGCCCGAGCCGGACCAGGGCGTCATCGAGAACAACCCGCGACAGACCGAGATAGAGGCAGATCGCCTCGATGCCCTGGCCCGCCGCCACCATGCCGGCGAGGACGCGATCGAAGGGAAAGACCGCCGCCGCGACCAGCGGCCGCAGCACGGAAGCCCCGGAAATCGGGGCCTTCTCCGACTGCGCCGCTCCCGCAAGGCTTGCCGACACCCGCCGCTCCGGCTAGATCGCCGAAAGCAGCAAATCAGATCAGAACCAGTTTTGTCCAGAGCAAAATCGACTACATGTGCGTCGGGCGCTCGCGCGGACCGCGCCGCCCGCAACCACTCCTATTTGTCGCCAAGCTTTCGCGATCGTTTGGTAACGTTATCGCGATCGTGCTCCGTATTGGGTCGATCCAGCACAAAGCGTAGTGCAGGCAACTGTCGCATCTCCATCGCCAGCGCAGTCATCGATGCCAGTTCCTCGGCACGGCGCTTTGCCTCGCGCTCTTCGCGCCGTGCGCCTCTGGACCTCCCATTCGTTCAACAGGCTGGCCATTTCTGAACCAACGCCTCCAGGCGATCCATCGCCATCGAAGACGGCGGCGACTTCGTGCCCTCCGGCATCAGTTCTCGTGCATCCACACCGAGGACGTCCGCAAACAACGCAAACATGCGCAACGTTGGGTTCGCGGATCCGTTCTCTATCTCGAAAATATACGATTGGTTTTTACCTGCTCGTTCAGCAAGATCATATTGCGTCCACCCCGCCTTTGTCCGCACGGCGCGGACGCGGGTCCCGACTTCTCTGATAAATTCCTCGTATTCCTCTCCGTCCTGAGACCTGCTTTCGCTCGTCTTCGGCCGTTTGCCCATATCGGCAGTCCTTTTCCTTGCCCCGCGGGACGTCCCGGCGAATTCGACCGCTCCTCGCTGCGAACGCCGATTCCTTGATAGTCGGCGCTTATCCGACGCCCCGTGACCGCGGCAATCCCGTTCTCAGGATCGCCGCAGACAATTCGCGCCTGTTGCGAGGAAACCACCCCGTGCGCACCCTCCCTGCCACTGCCCTTGTCACGGCCTCGCCCTGGCCACGGCCGCGCACGCCGACTTCGTGATCACCGGTCCTGCCGCGCCGGCGGCCGCGACGCAGACGGCCGCCTCCGCCCGCCGCGGCGCCGCACTTCTTCATGGCCTACGGATTCGGCAACCACATCCCGCTTGCCTTCGCGGTGCGCCAGATCGTGCCGAAAGCGGTCAAGGTCACCTACGGCCCGGGCGCCAGCCCGGCCGCGCTCGTCTCCTGGAAGGGCGGCCAGACCTGGAACCGGGTCCTGCTCGCGGCCGTCAGGCCGCTCGGCCTGCACCTGGTCATGACGCACATGGCGGTCGAGATCAGAAAATAGCGCTGCCGTTCGCAGACCCCCGGTCCAGGCTCCCCCGCAACCGATGCGAGGACCCGGATGCCGAACCTCGAACAGACAGCCGTCAATCGCCTGGCTCAATGAATGGCGGCCCGATCCGACAAACACGCTCTGGCCGCCCGCGGTCCGCGCGATCGAAAGCGAAGGCGAGGTGCCGGTCCGGCTAGCGCAACTCGGCCAGGTCCTCGACGCCGCCGCCGACGCCGACCGCGACGCCGTCGCCGCGGCGCTGATGGGTGGTGCCTTGCGTGCCGACCTGGCCGACCTGATGGCGCAACTCGGCGCGGCCCGTGCCCTGCGCATCCTCCACTGGCTCGCCGAGCGCGACATCCCCGACTGCCACCGGGTCATCGCCGGCCTGCTTCGGGACGATCGCCCGGCCGGACGCGCCTTGCGCGCCGCCGTCCAGGCAGCACTCCGCCGCACGACGCTCGAACGCATGTTCGCGCCCGAACGGATCGCCGCCCTGCAAATCGCTTGCGAGGCCGCCTGATGTCCCGCCGCGCAACGCTGCTGCGCCTGACCGCCCTCCTGCCGGCTCGCCCTGCTTGCGGCACCCGCCTGGGCTCAGATGACCGCCACCACGACGACCGGCAGCGTCGGCTGCACGGCCGATCATCCAGGCCTCGCTCAATGGCCAGAATGCCCGCATCGCCGCGGACGACACCAACATCAAGCCGCCGCAGAGCGTGACCACGCTCTCCTGCCTCGACAACTTCTTCAACGGCGTCGGGCTGAACCTCGTCACCAACCTGCTCAATCCCGCAACCCTGCTGCAATCGGTCGAGGGCCAGATCTGCAGCGCCGTGCAGCAGATGTGGTCGAGCGCGCTTGGCTCCGCGCAATGCGGCCTCACCATCACGGGCTTCAACCTCGGCTTCGGCGGCATCGGCGGCGGGCTGTCCTGCCCCAGCCTCTCCTTCGGGGGCGGCGGACCGCCGATCGCCTCCGTGGGCCTCGGCAGCGGCTCCGGCAGCGGCCTCTACATCCCGGGCAGCGGCATCGCACCCTCCGGGTACTCGATCAGCGGCATCCCGCCGGGCACCCTCTGAGGAGCCATCGCGATGCACAGGATGAAGCTCGCCGGCTCGACAGCGATCGGCATCGTCCTCGGGGCGGTCCTGTTCAATGCGGCACCGGCCTACGCCGACTGGCCGGTCATTGACGCCGGCGTCCTCGCCGCCGTGCAGGCCGTCAAAGGTGTCCTCGACACGGTCAGCAGCACGATCAACGACGTCAAGACCTACGCCAGCGACATCTTCGGCGCCCTCGGCGACAACACGTTCGGCACCGTCCAGCAGCTGCTGCAGGAAGGCTTCACTCAGGAAGCCAACTACTCGAAGGCCAGCATCGGCGCCCAGCAGCAGATCGCGGACGCCTCCAACACCGCCATGGCACGCTTCAGCCGCGACATGCGCAACGCGCAGATCCGCGACGAACAGACCCCGAGCCCGACCGCCTGCGCCGCCATCGACGGCGGCGTGAGCACCCAGTCCGCCGCAGTGCAGGCCTGGGGCGTCGGTGCCGTCATGTCGCGCATCCACGACCTGCGCGGGGAAGCGGCGCCAGGGATGCCATCCTACTATGGCCAGGCGCAAGGCGTCGCCTCGATGGCCCACGAGCACCTCGCCCTCTATTGCGACGCGACCGACGTCGCCGCCGGACTTTGCGGCGCCGCGAGCAGCGCACCGGACGCCGATCAGCAGGTGCTCAGCCTCTTCGGCTCCGGCACCTACACCGACCAGAACGCCGTCAGCACCGCCAAGGACTACGCCATCAACCTGATCGAGCCGGTGGCACCCGCGGCACTGCGCGGCGACCAGCTTTCCTCGACCGCCGGCCAGGACGCTGCCTTGCGGCGGCGCAGCTACAACGCGCGCATGTCGCTGGCCCAGGGCTTCTTGGATGACACGATCGGCATGCAGACACCCGCCGTGCCGCTGACCGCCTTGCAGCAGCAATACCTCCAGGAGATGGGCCTGCCGGCCCAGACCAACGGCTCCTGGCTGCAAGCCGTGCAGATCGAAGCCGAGCGACGCTTCAGCAGCGTCTCGCTGGAATGCCGCCCTTGCGAACATGCCGCCAGCCTCCGTGGAGCGCGAGATCGCACTGGAACTCGCACTCGACAACTACCTGCTGTTTCAGCAATTCAAGATGGAGATGATGCACACCACGATCAGCGCCGCGCATCTTGCAGAGGATACCGACCGGAACTTCCAGCCGACGGTCCGCATGCCCACCCCGTCCATTGCCGCGAACTAGCAGCGGAACGACACGAGGAGACAAGAATGTCCGAACCACCATCCGACGAGGCCGGCGCCACCTCGCCCGCACCCGCAAGCACGAACGACACCAGGAGCGAGCCGCCCAGGTCAGAGGCGGCAGCCGACAAGTCCGCCGCGGCGCAGCAGGAGCAGCCGCAGCCCGTGCGAGAGCTCCTGAACCGGATGCAGGAGCTGCAACCGTTCATCGCAGGCGGCGATCGCGAACTGGCCCAAACTATTCAACGGCTCGTGCAGCATGGCGCGGACCCCGATCGCCACGAACAGCCAGGTTTCCGGCACCAGATCGCCTACGCACTTCAAGATATCGAAAAGAACGGAATTGAAGTCAAAGGGATCGAACCGTCGCTCCGGACCGAGATGGCGCAGCGCGCTGCCAGTGCGCCCGGGCTGGAGAACGAGCGTGCGCTTGCCTTGATGGCGACAACCGCATCGACCCACGACAAGGCGCTCATCCGTGATATTCGCCTGGCCGGCTACGACATAGGGCGCCAGCAAGACCAGCACACATCTGAAACACAAAGTCGCATCGACGCGCTCGAAAACCGCGTCAGGCTGTCCAGGCGCCCGGCCGAGGCCAAACGACATGCCCGAAGTGCGGATCACACCAGAGCCGAGCGTGTCGAACAGAACGGGGAAAATGGGACGAGCCGGCAGCAGGCGCCAAACACGATTCAGGTGACCCAGGGGCCACAAGCGGCTCAAGAATGTACCGATCAAGCGCAATCCCCTCGACACCATCGTGTCGGGAATGCGGCCGCGCGAAGCTGCAAGAGGTGCTCCTTGGGATCCACCACCCACACCGATGGCCGAGCGCATCTCGATGTTCGAGAAGAAGATGATGGACGCGGCCGACGAACACGGCTTCGAGCGCGCCATGCGCTCGGGCCGCGCTGCCCTCGACGCCATGCAATCATTCGCCAACGATGAAGGAGCAGCCATTATCAATCGTGTCCAGGAGGCCGCCCGCCACGAGCCTGGCGGCATGGCCGCGGTGCTGTCCGAGATGCGCGAGGGCGGCAGGTTCTCCGATCTCCGCAAGCAGTTCAGCACCGCGCTCGAGACGGACCTCGGCCTCGCCAGCGCCTACGACAAGGCCGCCGGCGCCCTGCAACGCTACGGCCGGGACCGGTCGATGGTCCAGGACATCATCGGCCGCCGCCCCGATCCCACCGCTATCACCGCTCGCTTCGAGGAGATGGACGCAGAGATCGGCAAGGCTGCATCCAACACGCCCAGCCGTAACGACGGCCACAGCATGCTCGACGACCTCACCAGGAAAGCCGCTGAACTGCTTCAGAAGGCCGCCGACACGGTGCGCACAGCCTTCTCTCGCTCGCCCGGTGCGGACGCCAGTGCCAGACCGTCACCCTCCCCGTCGATGAGTTGAGACCACTCACCGTTCGCAGGGAAGACTGACAGCCTCGCGGGGCGAACACCCGCGAGGCGGTTATGCGCACTCCTCAGCTCCTCCTGCTCACCCTGGCGATGGTCGCCATCGCCAGCCCCGCTCTCGCGGGGACGCCCAGCCCCTACGACATCAGTTGGTCCACCCTCGACCCCGGCAATGACTGGGCGGCCCAGGTCATCCGCTCGCTGTTCCCGATCCCAGGCGCGACCCCAGGACCCTCGACCGGCAGCGAAGCGACCGTCATCACCCAGATCGTCGCCCAGTTCACCGGCTTCGTGGCGGCAATCGCGGTCGCCTTCGTCACCTACAACGTCATCATGAACATCCACCGCGCCGCGGAAACCTCGCACATCCTCGGCACCAACCAGAGCTTCATCTTCGTCGTCCGCGTCGGCTTCGGCGCGATCATGATGTTTCCGCTCGGCGGCGGCTTCTCGGCCGGCCAGGCGCTCGTCATGCAGGGCGCACTGACCGGCATCGGCATGGCCAAGGCGCTCTACGCCAACGCCATCCAGGCGATCGGTCCCGATGCCCTCGTCATCCCGCCGCCGGCAATCCCCGGCACCGCAGCGATCGTCGCGGGGCTGATCGACAGCGAGTTGTGCATGGACCTCGTCAATCTCGCATCTGGAACCACTCACGGCGGAAGCGGCCCGCTCGTGCCGATCCCGCAGCCGGTGCAGTCGCCGGGGTTCGGCAGCGCCGGCGGCTATATCGCCTACTACTATGGCCTGGCCACAGGTGACGGCTGGGGCAACCCAGCCTGCGGCACCGTCCGCATTACAGAACCCGCCAAGAACCAGACCCCGGTCGCCGGCGTCAATCTCGACATGGCGTCCGTGCAGCAGGCGGTGCTCCAGAACGTGCTCAACAGCTCGATCCGCAACCAGGTCGCGAGCGTTGCGCAGAACCTATGGCAGACAAAGGAGGCGTCGGCTCTCACGCCGCTGCAGAACATCTACAGCAGCGCCGTCAACACCTATACCAGCAACCTAATCACAGCAGCGACCAGCATTCAGAGTGCCCTCAACGCGGCGATTCAGGCCAACACGCAACAGGGGCGAACCGGCAATGTCGGCCTGCTGCAAGGCGAAGTGCAGCAATCAACCCTCGGCTGGACCGGAGCTGGCGCCTACTACCTCGAGATCGCGCGATTGAATGCCAGCACGCTTTCTCTGCTGAGCAACACGCCAGTCACGACCTCACCGACCTATGAGGGGCTCGGCCCCGCGCTCTCCGACGATCTGGCGCCGCTGGAGGCCGCCCAGAAAGACTTCATGAACACCCTGGATATGGTGGTGCAAACCCAGGATGGCACACACCCACCTTCCGGAGCGCCGCAAACACTCGCGGATGCCAAGGACGCGGCCCAGGGCCAGACCGTGCTCACACGGCTGTTCAACAGCATGAATATCAGCAACGGCGTGCTGAGCTCGATCACTCAATGGCTCACACCAGCCACTCAGGTCTGGACGGACCCGTTCGGCGGCCTGATGAATCTGGGGCAAACGCTGATCAACACGGCACTCATCGGCATGGGCACCGCCGCCGTGCTGTCGTCCGGCACGACCTCGACCGGGCTGGCCGTCTGGAACTTCCTGACCGGTGACTGGGCCGCGTCCGCCGCCGCCGTCGCCGGCCACGCACTCATGAGCTTCCTGGGCGTCCCCATCTTCGCCGGACTGCTGGCGATCCTGGTGCCGGGCCTCATCATTGCGTACGTGCTGCCGATGATCCCCTGGGTCATGTGGATGGCCGGTGTCGCCGGCTGGATCATCCTTGTCTGCGAGGCCATGATCGCTGTGCCGCTCTGGATGCTGGCGCACATGACGTTCGGCGGCGACGGCCTGCACGGACGCGGCATCGAGGGCTGGGGCCTGCTGTTCAATGTCGTGTTCCGGCCGACGCTCATGGTGATCGGCCTATTTCTGGCCTATTTCGTCTTCGACTGCATGAGCTGGCTGATCCGCGAGACCTTCGGCATCGCCGCCGGCTTCACGCTGCAGAACGGCTGGATCGTCACCAACTTCGTCGGCCTCGGCGTTCTGCTCACGATCTTCGTGATGATGCACGTGATCGCGGCGCTGATGTGCGTTCCGCATGGTCGCGCTGCTTCCCCACCACCTGCCCCGCCTGATCGGCTTCACCGCCGCCAACCGGGTCGATATCGACGACTTCCAGCAGCGGGCGGCCTGGGGTCCGGGCGGCACGATTGCGGGCATGACTCGGCAAGCGATGCGCTCAAGGGTCGGAGCAAGCTTTCGCAGTGGAACCGCCACGCTTGCCGGCGGCGCCGGGCGGATATATCTCTGGACCAAGGATCGGGTCATGGAGGGGCGAGGGATGGACAGCACGCTTCGAGCGCGTCGTCTCGAGACCTCGCCACGACGAAGGCGAACGACGATGTCTGATCAATAGCGCCTCGCGGAGCATGGCTGCTATCCAGAGCAGCTGAGCTATCGTATCGCATTCATGGATAGTCTCGCGAATCGCGCTCGCAGTAACCGCGAGCTCGCAGACGAGTATGCGATCCTCGAGCAGCGCTTTTCAGCCCTGGTCGATGATTACAACGGCCTGCGCAACCAAGCGATCGCTGCCGCGAAGGAAGCGGACCGGCGCGGGGCCGCGCTGGACCAGGCTGAGCGGACCATCGCGCATCTTCGCGCCGAATGCGAGCGGCTCCGCGAGGACAACCGCATCCAGGCGATCGACATCAAGCTGCTGCGCAACATCGTCCTGCAGTTTGATCCAAACGCCTATCCTCCCGAATAGCCGCCGTTCGCAGAGCATCGCTGCATGGTGGGGCCAAACCACGGAGCCCGATCATGCGCCGCCTCCTGCTCGTGCTGCCCACCCTCGCCGCCCTGCTCGCCGCCTGCAGCAGCGGCAACGTGAAGTCCGCCAAGGATTACACAGCCCCCACCGCACCTCCCGTTCGCAACCCGCTCTACAATCCCTATGCCGCCTATGGCGAGGCCAACGCTACCTGGACCCCGCCCGTCTTCAATCGCGACGGAACCATCGTGAAACCGGCCGAACCCGCCTCCCAATCCGACCGGCCCAACTACGAATACGCTCCCTGGGCAACCGGGGCCGCCGGCGGCAGCCACTTCGCGCCGCCCGGCACATTCTGATCCGTGTCGGGGGCAGCAGTGGCGCCGCACGCTTTCACCCTGCCTGCCTCCGGTGTCCGGGGTCACCCTACAACCCCAGGCCACCAGATCGATCCTCCTCTCCACCGCGCGCGCCGCGCCGGAGCCACCACCAGGAAGGCGCGCCAACCGGCCTGCCACCGGCCGCCTTCTGCTTCGCCGTCTCGTGATCGTCGCCAGCCCGCTCGCGAACGTCCTCCTGTCGGTAATGAAGGTCGCCGCTTCCGCTGGCTGGCGCAGCTCTCATGACCCGCCCGGCCAGGTCTCAGCGGATCACGAAAATCGGCCGCTGCTCGATATCGACGCCCGGAATGATGCAGGTCTGGCCAGGATGCATCTGCGAGAACAGGAACAGCTTCGTGCCATCCACCCAGCCGAGCAGGTGGTTGGAGTGGACAACCATCACCCAGCGTCCGATCTGCTCGCCCTCGATCGCCACAACATCGCGCGTGTAGCCGATGATCGGATTGGAACCGAGGGTCGGCGCCCCGCCGGCATGCGCATAAACCGGCGTGCCGGGCCGAATCCCCATGCAGAGATACCGGCCGATCGCCGGTTTCCCGTACATGGCGGTACTGGTACGGCTGCACGCTTCCTCCAGAGAGGTTCTGGTCGTGAAAACTGCACCCGGTCAGCACAAGCGCGGCACCCAGCGCCGCCAGGCATGGCCGATCAAACCTCAAGACAGGCACTCCTTCAGCGGGGCAAGAAGGGTTCGCTGGTGCCGACATACTCGCGCCAGCTCGCCAGATGTCCATTTCGGATCTGGAAGTTCAGCAAGGCGTTGTAGAAGGCGAGCAGGAAGAAGAGCGCGCAGAACGGCAGAAACTCGAGCGCCGACGCCAAACGCGCGGCGCTCCAGGCCATCCCCAGCGCCTGCCACACCCAGGCCAGCAGAAACAGGCACCCCAAGGCAAACGCCCCGTACGCCAGCCACGCGGTCTGTCGCCGCCGCGCCGCCAGCCGCGCTTCGAGGGCGAGCATATTCAGCCCGCAGCTGAGCGCCGTCGCCCGCAAGTCGAACTGGCCCCTTTCGCTGGTGCGGATCCGCGGATCACCGTTGGACCTGGCACGGAGCGCGATCAGCAGCGCGCGAATCAGCGCCGCACCCTGAGCGATGCCACGACGACCGAACCAGTCCACCGGGCCGGCGAAGAGCGACCCGGCCGCGCGGACCGCCTTGCCGAAAGCCGACCGGGGCTTCCGGGGCGAGGCTGGCTCATCCGAATGGGACGAGGAATTGGGCGCGAGGTCGATCCGCTGCTCCATGGTCTCAGCTTCCGATCGAGGCCAACAGCGCCGGCACACTGCTCGGCAGACCGTCGATGCGGCCCTCGCTGCCGTCCGGCTTGCGCCAGATGAAAGTGGGCGTGCCCCGCAGATGGATCGCGCGCGCCACTGCCATGTTGGCCTGCAATCGTTCGGCCGCTTGCGGCGCCGGCGCGTTGCCGACATCGCCGGCCCGCCACGCCGCGACGATCTGGTCGGCCGGCTTGCTGAGCAGTGCCAGCGCGCTCTTCGTGCTCTGGCCATGATCCTCGTAATCGAGCACCGCGAGCGGGATCACAGAGATCTGCACGCGCCCCGCCGCGGTGTACGGCTCCAGCATCTGGAACGCGCGCACCGAGTAGATGCACTGCGGGTCGATCAGCATCCACAGATGCGGGGCCGACGCCGGTCCGATAGTCCCGAAGGTGGACCTCTCGACCAGGGGCAGCGCGGCCGGTGCGGGCGCACCGGTCTGGCCCGGCGCGCCGCCGCCGACCACCACGGTCGGGATCGCGCCGGGAACGTGCGCCACCTGGTCGCGGGTGATGTCCTTGCCGGCAGCATCCCACATCACGCCAGGGATCACGCGCGCGCCGTCGGGCGTCGCATAGAAGACCTGAAATTGCGAGCCGCTGCGAACGAACAGGCCACGCAGCCCGTGCAGCGTGCCCAGCTCCGAGACGTTGCCGGCGGCGATCGCGACCAGCTGCGCGGCCGAGAGATCGGTCATCGCGCCCGCCACGGCGGCCTGTCCGTCCGGCGTCACGTCGAACAGCATGAACTCAGCGCTGCTGCGCGCCGCGACGGCGCGCAGTCCGTGCGACATCCCGAGATCGGTGATGCGGGCGCCGGACGCCGCGACATGCTGCACGAACGGGATGGCATCGAGGTCAGCGGGAAGGGCAGGGGCGGCAATCGTTGCCTGCGGCCCGACGGGCGCGGGAAGCGCTTGCGGCGGAGTGCGATCAAGCGGCCTGGTGGGCGCCGGCAAGGCGCAAAGCGGCGGGCGGAGCGGCAAGGGCCGGGGTCGAGACGAGAAGCGTCAGCAGGATGATAGTGCGCACAAGGGCCTCCATTCGCGGTGATCGGGACCCTGGCGCCGAACTCTGCGAACGGCGTTCTCTATGTGGCGGAACGACGTTGATCGCTCACCCGTCGTGCGAACATCGAGAGAGGCTTGAACCACTGGTGCCGGGCATCGGCCTTCCCATCGACATCATTCAGCTCGCTCGGAACCTCAACCTCATCATGGGGACCAGTCAGCAGCGGACACAAACTCTGGGCGACCGCATAGACCGCCGCAAGAAGCCTTTGATCCTCACTGTCGAATGACGACGCGATCTGAAAGAGCGCCTGCAGCACCAGGCAACCGTCATCAACGGTCTGTATCCGGCACTGTTGAACGCGGAGGATCGCATGGTTCCTGCGAGCCGCGGCCGTACGGATCGCGTGCTCGTCGCGCGGCAGCCGCCCGTCGCTCTCGTCTACGCCGTCGTTCAGGGCTTCATACGCCCTTTGCGCGATACCGAGCTCAGTGAGTGCTAACAGTACCGCCTCGCTTGCAGCACGTCTGAGCCTCCCCTTCGCGGAGTGCAATTGAGATGCAGCAGCCTCACACTCTCGGTCGATACCGTCCATCATTGCCGTTCTCCCCGCCAGCGCCGTGGGGCCGGCACATGGCGATACGACGAGGATTGCTTCAGCGGCTTATGACGCTGGAACATGCTGCGCTCCTCCTTCATCCGGCCCACGATGGCCCGAGGAAAAGCCGTCGGGTGCGTGATCGTGCGCACCAGGTAACCAGCCATTTCCCAAACGATGAACCGTCTCGCGGAAGATTGCCAAGAACCACAGAGCCCTCACAGCCCGTGTCGAAATAATGATCCTGAACAAGCGGCAGTCTCGCGGATGTTTACATTCGTCAGATCGCCCAGCATCACCGAACCGCCGCTTGTATTTCTTGGTCTCTCTCCCGCAACCTTTCACCAAGACAAATCCCAACGCCAGCCCCTTTTTTTCTCGCCGCCATTCCGGCCATGTATTCAGGGTGGCCTTACAAGAACGCGACGGACCCTTTGCAAGTCCCCGCCTGGCCCGTGCGCTGCATTGGATTACCGTGCCCAGATGGGGCCGCCGACCCCTTCTCCCTCCCGCGCCCGACCGGCAATTCACACGCGCGCCGCTAACGCGTTGAAACCCGCGAGGGCGAGAGGCGCGAGGGAGCGCTCGCTTGTCTCAGCGCCGCCAGTTTTTTCACAATTCCGCGAGCCTATGCCGCTTTCGGGTGGGCGCGAAAACCAAGTCTCCAGCGCCAGCCGATCCGTCATCACATCACGAGATACTTGATCGAACCGCGACGAGGACTCTCTGCGCGAGCGCGTCTGCTTGCGTGCACGCGCGATGACAGCACAGAGCGGCGCATGGCCTTCTGCGTGGGGATCGGTGTGTCGAGTTGACTGCTCGATACAGACGCGGGCACAGGATGCGATAGTTTGCTGATCTCCGCCCGACAAAGACGCGCAGCACAGTTCCAGACGCGACGAACGTCCTGCACACCACTTACCGTGCCAATAACCTGCGTTTCGCTGCACCGCCGGAACGCGCAACAGCAGCTCTTGCAGCGCCGTGCCGTCGCCCAGCGCGCCAAGCAGACGCCGCAGGCAGGTGATCGATGAAAAGCCGAGGCCCTGCGAACCGCTAGCCGCCGCATCACGACCCACAGGCGTGGCACTCATCCCCCCGTGTCGGCCATGCTCCTTAGTGAGGAGCCGTCGCTGACCGGCGCCGGCCTGGTCAGCGCGCGTCGGTTGTGATCGTCATTCGATTGACCTGCGCGGGAGCTGCCGCGCGAACACGGATTGACGAGGCTACCAACTTCCGGAGTTTCGACCACCTTCGCGGGCCCCCTGGTTTCGGATCATGCGCCCAGGATTGCCGGCACGGTTGCGAATGGAGTCCGCGCGGGAATTTCAGCGCAACCGCTATCCGCGGGCCTGAAGATGCGCCCGGTAGGCCGGATCCGGCACGCGCTGGCCATGGGCGAGCTGGGGCAAGTTCAGATCGCCGCCGCAGTTCTTCTCGAGCGGCGCCGGCGCCCTGGTGAATTCAAGGCCACGCGGAGCCACGAGGGCCCTGATGCAGCCGATAATGCACTGGAATGATTTAACCCAGAGGTGCATTCTCTCCGCTATGACCGCGGCATGGGAGGACCTGCCCCAAGACTGCCAGCTAGCCCTCGCAGATGGTGCGATGCGTCGCGCCTGCGCCATCCTCGCGCAGCAAGCGGAGAGCCTTGCCGCAGAGATGGAGCGCGGCGAGGTCGAAAACTGCGGCGGACCCGATGCGCTGCGCCTCCTCGCGCGCCTGGTCCGCCTGGCGAACCTGCAAAACGAATCCGCCGCGGGCCATGGCTGAGGTGAAGGCAATGAGGACGCTCGCCGCCACCCTGCTGATTTGCCTGGCCGTCGCCGTAGGCATTCCGGAAGCAAGCAGGTCACAAGCTCCGCAGCACACGCCGCCGTCGAACCTGCGCTGTCCGGGCGATAAGATGGTTTGGGTGAACACCCGGTCGGGCATTTATCATTTCCGTGGCGAGCGGTACTTCGGCAGCACTCGTTACGGCGAGTTTATGTGCGAGCGCCAGGCCGATCGCAAAGGCGATCGACCTACGCGAAACGGGCAGTAGTCACGGAGCGGCAGCAGGTAGCCAGAAAGGCAATCCCCGGGGTACAGGTGCCCGGTTGGCGCTGGCAATTGTCGCCGTCGCTTGTCGGGGCAGTGGCTCGACCGCGGGCGGATGGCGCAGCCCCATGTCGGACCAGATCGCATCGACCATGGCCTGGGCCGCGGGGAAGGGCAGGGTGGTCGGATCCCGTGGCGCCACGACCCGGCTCTCCCATGCATAGACGCGGCTGCGCTGCCGGTCTCGCGGGCCGCTCAGGCGAGCAGTCCTGGTGCGTCGCCCGACACCGGGCGGTTCAGGTTGACCCGATCGCCGGCGGCCCATCCGTCGCGGAACGCCGCGGTGATCCGGCGCGGGCCGATCCCGCTCATCTGACACGAGCGGGATATCCGCCTCGCGGAATGCGTCATCGACCACGCGGTGCTTGGCCAGGATCAGCGCCGTGCCGGTCGAGCGCTGGGCGCGGACGGCTGCCTCACGGGCGCGGTGCATGGACCCGAGCCGCGCGGAGACTCGGGCCGCCAGCCCGTGCTGGAAGCTGGCCGACGCCCGCCGCAGGCGCACCGCCCGCAGATGCGGGTTGGCTTCCCTGAAGGCGGTGGTCTCGGTCAGGATTGCCCGATCGATCACGGCGAAGAGGTAGGTGGCGAGCATGGTGTCGGTTTCGAAGCCGAAGAACACGTAGCGGCTTCCGGGTCGGGTCCAGTCGAACTCATCGTGGTCGGGGTTTGGCGGGGCGGCACGGGCGAGCCACACCTTGCAGTCGCAGAATCGGGCGATCGCCGGCACGCAGCCGTCGATCGGCCGCCGGCGCCGCCCGCCGAGGGGCACCTCGGCCTGCACGCAGTGGGCTTCGCGCACCTCGATTTCGTCCATGCTCAGCGCGTAGCGCTCGAGCAGGCGACCAACCATTTCGGCGGCCGTCATCGCCTCGGCCTCGGTGCAGCCGTTGGCGACGGTTTTCTCGGTCAGCGCCTTGATGCGGGCTTTCACGCGGGCAAGCTCGGTCGTCTGGCTCAATTTGGCTCCCTCCTGACGGTCGCCGGAAGTGTAGCGAACGTCGGTCGAGTTGCAGGCCGGCGTCCGGGCAAAGGGCGGGAGCACAGACGTGGTGGCGTTGCCCTCGCCCGCTCTGCATGGACCACGCCGTCGGCACGAGCCGGCGAACTGCGTGCCCAGCGTCACCGGGCCGAGCCCCATCTCGAGGTCATTACAAGTTCGCCGATCCCTATCAGGGAGCGATGCGAGGCGGCGTGTCAGAGCACGCGCAGCCAGTGACCCCCGGGTCTATAGCACGGGTGCGATGCGTGCCTGGGCGTGGTCATTCACGAGGCCGGGCTGTTGGACCGCCGCCTCCCGGAGCCATTCCCGCAGCTTCGACCATCGACGTCGGCTTCCGCCGTTCCGCACCGCGATTGCGAGGGCCTTGCGTTGCCCAAGCAGCACGACAAGTTGCTTGCCGCGCGTCACGCCGGTGTAGAGCAGATTGCGCTCTAGCATCGTGTAGTGCTGCGTCGTGAGGAGGATCACCACCGCCGGATATTCCGAGCCCTGGCTTTTGTGGATTGTCGTGGCGTAGGCCAGCACGAGTTCGTCCAGCTCGCCGAAGCCGTAGACCACCTCGCGGCCATCGAAGCGGACCACGATCTCGCTCGCTTCGGTTTCGATCCGTGCGACGAGGCCGAGATCGCCGTTGTAGACGTCCCGCTCGTAATCGTTGACGATCTGCATTACCTTGTCACCGGGAGCATAGATCCAGCCGAATCGCTCCACGCGCTGTTCACCGGGAGGGTTCAGGGCTGCCTGCAGCGCAACGTTCAGCGCGCGGGCGCCGAGGCCGCCGCGGTTCATCGGGCAGAGAACCTGCACATCCCGAATGGGGTCTAATCCGAAGCGAGCGGGAATTCGCTCCCGCACCACCGCCACCAGCTTCCGGACCGCCTCGTCGGGGTCTGCCGCATCGACGAAGTAGAAATCGGAACCATCGACCGCCGCCAGTTCGGGCATCACGCCTCGGTTGATCCGGTGCGCGTTGACGATCACCCGGCTCTGGGCCGCCTGGCGGAACACCTCGGTCAGCCTGACCACCGGAACGGCTTGGGATCCGATGATATCGGCCAGCACCTGCCCGGGCCCGACCGAGGGCAACTGGTCGACATCGCCGATGATCAGCAATGCTGACGTATCCGGCAGCGCGCGCAACAGCGAGCGCATCAGCCGCACATCGACCATGCTGGTCTCGTCGATCACCAGCAGGTCGCAGTCGAGCGGATGCTCCTCCCCGCGCCGGAAGCCGCCTGTCCTCGGGTCGGTCTCGAGCAGGCGATGGATGGTCTTCGCCGCCAGTCCAGTGCTCTCGCTCAGACGTTTCGCGGCACGGCCGGTCGGTGCGCAGACGGCGACCTCGACCTGCTTGGCCCGCAGCACGGTCAGGATGGCATTCACCAGGGTGGTCTTGCCCACGCCCGGGCCGCCGGTGATCACCAGCACCTTCGCGAACAGCGCGAGCCGCAGCGCCCGTTTCTGGCTGTCCGCCAGCACTAGGCCGGTCTTGCGTTGCACCCAGGGGATCGCAGCGTCCGGATCGATCGCGGGCCATGAAGGACGACCGGAAGACAGCGCCCGCAGCCGCTCGGCGATCGCCTGCTCGGCCCGATACAGTCTGGCGAGGAACACGCAGCGCCGCTCCTCAACCGTGGTCGCGACCACCTCGCCCGCGGCGAGCTCCTGCTCCAGCGCCGTCTCGAGCAGGGCCGCGGGCACATCGATCAGCTTGGCCGCGCGTTCGACCAGCTCCGCGACCGGCAGACCGCAATGCCCCTCGTCCATCGCCTCGGCCAGGGCGTAGCTGATCCCCGCTCGCACCCGGATCATCGCCGTCGGCGCGATGCCGAGCCTGGCGGCGATCTGGTCGGCGGTGCGAAAGCCGATCCCCCTGATGTCCCGGGCGAGGCGGTAGGGATTGTCGGTGATCACCTGCACGGCGTCGGCCCCGTAAGTCTTGTAGATCCGCACCGCCCGCGACGTGCCGACCCCATTGGCATGCAGGAACAACATGATCTCGCGGACAGCCCGCTGCTCCGCCCACCCCGCGATGATTCTGCACCGCCCGCTTGGCACCGATGCCGGTCACCTCGTGCAGACGCTTCGGCTGCTGCTCGATCACGTCGAACACAGCCTCGCCGAAAGCCTGCACCAGTCGCCGCGCATAGATCGGGCCGATGCCGCGGATCATCCCTGAGCCGAGATAGCGCTCGATGCCGGCCAACGTGGTTGGCGGGCTCGCCTTGAGGAAGCCGGCGCGGAACTGCAGACCGTGCGTTCGGTCCGTGACCCAGGTTCCGCTCGCCTGGACGAACTCGCCGGCGCCGATCATCGCCGCGTGTCCGACGAGGCTGACCAGATCCCGCCGGCCACGGGCCTTGACGCGGAGCACGCAGAACCCGGTCTCGGGGTTGTGGAACGTCACCCGTTCCACCAGCCCGGCCAAAACCTCGGTTCCCGACCTCGGCTCGGTGCCACGCGCCATGCCCTTTTCTGACACGGAGCCGCCGCTGCCGCGACCGCCGCAAATGGGATCGCGCGAGATCGGCAACGAGACCGTGCCGGCTCGGACCAAGAGCGCCGGCAATCACACGACCAGGATGCGGTCGGCGCCGACCGCGGACCGGGGGGCGATGGCAGGGCAGGGGTCACCCCACGGCAGGTGCGAACATCATCTCCAGATCGGCTTCGGTCATCGACAGGGCTGTGCCGCGCGCGGCGCCGAGGACGCTGGCGACCAGCGCCTGCTTGCGCGCCGTCAGCTGCTCCATCTTCTCCTCGATCGTGCCGACCGTAACCAGCCGATGCACGAACACGGCGCGCTGCTGGCCGATGCGCGATGCGCACGACCGGTCGCCTGATCCTCCACCGGCGGTGGAGTGAGCGCCGGTGCGGCGGCCGCCGAACTCGATCGCTCAATGGCCGCGGGGTTTCACGAGGCGAAGCGTGCCGTGAGGTGCGTTGCACTCGTACGCCATCATACGGTTGCCTATTCTGCCTTCGAGCTGGCACGGCGGGTCACGCTCCCAGGTATCGGACGCTGTCTATCGTGTCGGGGCAGGGGCGCGGCAGGCGATGGAGATCCGAGCGTGGTGCAAGACGTGGCGCAGGCGTTCCTCGCTTCGGGTAACCGGCAGGATCCTGGAGAACCCGGACTGGACCGTTGCAAGCGGACCTGGTCCGTTCTCACGGCGAAGCCTGAGTGCTAGCGTCGAAACCGCATGTCTCCGTCCGGCCAGCCGCTTGCCCACCGGCGCATCATTCATATCGATATGGATGCGTTCTACGCGTCTGTGGAACAGCGGGACGACCCAAGCCTGCGCGGCGTGCCGCTGGCGGTCGGGGGCTCGCGCGAGCGCGGCGTGGTGGCGGCCGCGAGCTACGAAGCGCGGAAGTTCGGTGTGCATTCCGCCATGCCGTCGGTCACCGCCCGGCGGAAATGCCCGGAGCTGGTGTTCGTGCCGCCGCGCTTCGACGTCTACAAGGCGGTGTCGCAGCAGGTCCACGGCATCCTTGCCAGACACACGCGACTGATCCAGCCGCTGTCGCTGGACGAAGCGTATCTCGACGTGACGGTGCCGCTCGTGGACCGCGGCTCGGCGACGGCGATCGCCGACGAGATTCGGGCGGCGATCCGGGCGGAGACCGGCCTGACGGCGTCGGCCGGCGTGTCTTACAACAAGTTCTTGGCCAAGCTTGCTTCGGATCACCGCAAGCCGGACGGCCTGTTCGTCATCACGCCCAGGATGGGCCCGGCTTTCGTGGCGAACCTTCCGGTGGACAAGTTCCATGGCGTGGGACCGGCGACGGCCATCAAGATGAACCGGCTCGGCATCCACACCGGCCTCGATCTGCGCCGCCAGTCGCGCGCATTCCTGTCCGAGCACTTCGGCAAGTCAGGGGGCTACTACTATGGCGTTGCTCGTGGGCAGGATGATCGCCCCGTCGAGGCCAATCGAGTAAGGAAGTCGGTCGGCGCCGAGACCACGTTCGCGCGGGATCTCAAACGCTGGGAAGAGGTCGTGTTGGCCCTCGAGCCGGTCTTCGCCACGGTCTGGGCGGCCTGCAGCGGCGGCGGCCATAGGGGGCGGACGGTGACGGTGAAGGTCAAGTACGCTGACTTCCAGCAGATCACACGCAGCCGCTCCTGCGTCGCGCCGATCGGCTCGCGGGTCGACCTAGAGCATATCGGCCTCGAGCTGCTGCGCCCCCACTTCCCGTCGCCGCTGGGTGTGCGGCTTCTCGGCGTGACGATGTCGAATTTGGAGGCTACGGAGCCGCGGAGCCGGGCACAGCTGGCGCTCGTACTCGATCCGGCCGTTCTCGATGCCTCATAGGCCACGGAGATGCGGAACCTCGACGACGTTTGCACTGAATTGTCGGCTTCGTCGTTCCGGCAGCGCTTCCGATTGGCGGCGGGTGACCGGGCCGCGCTCCCGTCAATCGAATATTCGATCGCCCATCCGGCAGGTGAATCGTCGGCACCTCGCCAGACCATCGGCATTGGCGGCGCGACGCATCGCGACCGGTGATAGACCACCCCGTAGTTCGACGGAATGCGCATCTTCTGCCACTGGCCGGAATCGAATACTCCGACCTGTGGCGCCGCGCCGGCTCGACCCAGTTGCCATCCCCCGTCCCGGGGAATTGCCCCAGATCAGCGCGGCCCGAATGGCGCAAGGCGCTGGTGTGGCTCGATCGCGTGGTCGGCACCGTCGCAGCCGCTCCAACTCCAGCGGCCGGGGGTACGCTGCGCGCTGAGCGTTGTCAGCGTGTCGGGTCGGTGGTCGCCAGTTCCTTGGCACTTATTACCACCCGGCTGACCATCCCGTAGGCAATCGCCTCCGCGGAGCTCATCCAGTAATTGCGGTCGGTGTCGCCCTCGACCTTCTCGTAGGGCTGGCCAGTCTCGCGGGCGATGATCCGGTTTATCCGTTCGCGCATCTTGATGATCTCGCGCGCCTCGATATCGATGTCCGTGGCCGGGCCGCGAACCCCACCCATGGGCTGGTGCAGCAGGAAGCGGGTGTTGGGCAGGCAGAACCGTCGCTCTTTGGTGCCCGCCAGGAAGATGAGCGCCCCGGCGCTTGCTACCCAGCCGGTGCCGATCACACGCACCGGAGCCACCGCATCGACGAAGCGGATCATGTCGTGAATAGTGTCGCCGCTCTCGACGTGCCCGCCGGGCGAGTTGATGTAAAGATCGATCGGCTTGTCGGAGTCGCCCGCCAAGGCCAGCAGCCGGCCGGTGACGTCACGCGCCAGCTTGTCGGTGATCGCGCCGAACACCAACACCTTGCGCTGGTTGAATAGCCGGCTCTCGAGTTCGTTAACCGGGGATGATAGGGTCTTGTTATCGTCCGGTTCGTGCGGCTCGGGGCCGACTGGCTCCGGCACATCTGGGTCATCACCGTCGAAACGGGGCATGGGACGGTTTGAAGGGGTCACGAGACACTCCCTGGGCGAGGGCGCGAGGGTAGCAACCGTAATCCTCCTCGCGAATCTTGCCCACCCTCAAGGACGAAGCGGTGTCCCCGGAATGATCGCCACTCGATCGGTCGGATACGCCGTCCGCAACTCGATCAGCGGTAGCGCGGCAGCGGCCTTGGCCGTCGGGATGGCTGCATTGTCTGCACATGCGTCGCAATGAGCGCGAGCGCCGCATCGGACTCGATGGTGCCGCGGCGAGACTCTGCATCTCGGCCGCCGTGCCGGGCGCTGCCCCATCAGGCGATCTTTTGGTGTTCCGAGACCACCACAAACCGCCCCACGGTCGCGGACGCGACGAGGGAGCGCGGTTTCCACCGAGGGGTAAACTCGGTCTTGAATTTGCCCACGCGCTGGAAATCGTCCAGCGCATTCCGGTGCCACGACAGCAAGCCGCCGGGTGCGCTGTGACAGCGCGAATTTCTGAGAGCCGTCCACGCCAGAGTTGGAGTTGAACCACTGCTCCTGGGGGCGGCGATTAGGCGCGCCTGCGTGTGGTCTGGCGTTGGCGGCACGGTTGCTCGGACAAATCGTCCTCAAGCAACACAATGTGCATGTTGTAAGACACCTCGCCGCCGTTATCATCGCGATGCAGCGTGCCGATGAACTCGCGATCGTTCCAGACCCCGGCGGCGTGCCACGAAACGTCCCGGCGACAACTCGCGGGCGGGAATCTCCCGGCATCGAGCGCAGGCAATCCTCTACGCGAGCCAGGCCCACCCCCTTCATCAGCCGGTTCGCGAGCCCGAGACCCAACTGTTCATGACGGTCTGCGGGTCGGTCGCTTGGCTACGATGACCTCCGCGGCAGTTCGACGTGGCCGGCTACCTGTCGACGCCGGCAACTGCTTCCAGCTCGCGATCGTTCGCCCACATAGCCGCGCCTCCGCGTTGTTGGTCAGCAGCGGAAAGTGCCGGCGCAGTTCCGCGACGGCTAATAGTTCGCCGCCTCTCATTCAACGCGCGGCGGATCGCTTGGGCGGTCGCCTCATCAACAGCAATCATCCAACGAGCATGAGCGCGCGCACTGCAACCTGCAAGCAAGCCGGTATGAGGCCGAATGGAACTGACAGTGTTGACCGTCACCACCCGGGCAGCGTGCGCCCCGACCCGGGCGGTTCTGCGATCTGGTGACCAAGCGGAGGGCGCGCCGACGGGCAGCGATGAAATCGACCTACGCCTCATGCCTCACACCTTCCGGCCGGTCGCGATCGATATCGAGCCAACAGTGACTCGGCTGCGACTTCCGGCGCATTCCCCGCGCAATGGATCGAACCGCCACTCGGATCGCTCGACGAGACGATTTCGTCGGGCCTGCCCGTCTGGCATCACAGCACCTGAGATGCTGCCGCACGCGGAATGGGTTTGTTCTGCCGGGCTGGGGTTCGCATGCGGGTAAAAAACGCGCCTCCCATGCCGGGCGACCGCACCTGCGAGTGAACTCACGGAGCCGCCGCTTCGTTGTCTGCGCGAGCCGGACCGACTTCCGGTTGCGTGGCGCCGGACCGATCGCAACGGAGATTGGATCCGACACGCACGGCCGTGCTTGGGCCGCAATCACGATCCTGAATTGGAGCGATCACCCGTGGTGGCCAAGAACGAACCGTCCAAAAAGAGCGCGCCGAGCGGCAACGGCGTGGTCAGCCAGGCGTTCTTCACCGCCCTTGACACTGTGCGGGCGGTCCAGCAGCAGACCGCTGCGAGGGCCGCGCAGGTCATGATCCGCAATACGCTGAAGGCGTGTCGTGAGGAGGCCGGGAGAACTGCGATGAAGGGGAGGGAAGCCGGGCTCGCGGTGGCCGCTCGCGCGAAGCCCTGAGCGAGAGTCAAGCGACGGGCGAAAGCCGCAGGCCCAAGGCCGCCCGCAGTGCGCGGCGCGTTCCACATGCTGAACCGGTGCCTGGACGGTGGCGGGCCT
>CAVTRD010000005.1:0-209254 GCA_963737005.1 Terriglobia bacterium
ATGCTGTGAGAATGCGTGGTGGAAGTCCGCTCGAGCCCCTGGCATATAAGAAGATGTACTTGGATCGGCTTTGGCTGAAAATTCGCGGTCGGATCGAGGACTTACAGCGTGGCCGGGTGTCCGCCGAGAGTTACTTAGTTCCAGGTGCTCGAGAATTGCTCGAGGATCTGGTCACGCGTGGTGTGCGTCTATATCTTGCCAGCGGCACAGACGACGCCAATGTAAAGCAGGAAGCCGCTCTGCTCGGTGTCGACCGCTTTTTTGAAGGTCGGATTTTCGGAGCACAAGACGATCTCGCTAGTTTCTCGAAAGCGCTTCTTGTTCAGCAGATTGTTAGCCGGACTGGCGGTATCCGACCCGAAGAACTGCTGGTATTCGGTGATGGTTTTGTCGAAATCGAGGAAGTAAAAAAGGTGGGAGGTCGGGCAATTGGCTTAGCAACAGCGGAACCCGAGTGCCTCGAGCTAGACAATTGGAAACGAAGTCGATTGCTCAATGCTGGAGCAGATGTAATTATTGCTAATTTTTTGAAATCTTCAGAACTGTTAGGCATCCTATTTTCAGTACCTGCACGAAGAGGGGCGCAGCGTTAGAAAGCTCCTGCTCCCGCTGTAACCTTGGTTCTATATTTCACATCATGCAGGACAGACGCTGAGTAAGAGGTAAACACCGTGACGCCTGAAAGCTTGATTGCCGAACCTGAAACCATTCATCCTGTTGTTATGGACGGGAAACTTCGACCGAAAGTGCTGCTGGGCGATGATCATCACTTGATCCTTGATGCTCTGCGGACGATGATGGGTAATGATTTTGAGATTGCCACGGTCGATAACAGCAACGCATTTATCGAAGCTGTAGAGACTTTTCGACCTGATATAGCGATACTCGATATCGCTATGCCAGGCGGCGATGGGTTCACAACAGCTCGTAAAGTTTTGGAGAATAAACCGGCCCTCCCAATTGTTTTCCTGTCGATGTATGCGGAGCCGCGTTACGTGGACCAAGCCGCACACATTGGCGCAAAGGCGTATCTCTCTAAGGTCGCGCCCGCCCAGGAATTGATCGCGGCTATCAATGCGGTTCTAGAAGGGGAAGTTCTTCTGCCCGCGCCGTCGCCTCGCGACGAATCGAAGGCAAACGCTTCTTCGAAGAACGAATTGACATCACGGCAGCGTGAGGTACTTCGTCTGATTGCGCTCGGTAGCAGTGCCAAAGACATCGCCAATCAGCTCAATATCTCGGTTCGTACGGCGGAGTTCCACCGAGCTGCCATTATGCAGCGCCTTGGGTTGCACTCGACCGCCCAGATGACCCGCTACGCAATCGCGAACGAAATAGCATAGCTCCGTTTAAACTCTTAAGCCCCCTCGAAAGCAACAATTCAGCACTCGGTCCAATCACTCGGAGTTCTGCCTGATTCGCTCCACTGGTAGTAACGACTTGCGGTCAGTAAGATCCAATACCATGAAAGGATCCTACTGAAATGAAGCGATTTATGATGGCTGGTGCCGCGGCTTGCTGCGGGAGCTTTCTGCTCTCGGTCGGTCTTCCTGCCCAGGATGCGGGTGCAAACCACATCGACAGTGGTGCGAAGCAGATGATGGGGTCAGGCGATAAGGCGTTCGCCATGAAAGCCGCCCAAGACGGGCTGGCAGAGGTACAGCTTGGTAAGCTGGCTGCCGAAAAGGGCAGCGATGCTGACGTGAAAAGTTTCGCCCAGCAGATGGTCGATGATCACACGAAAGCGAACGATCAGCTGAAGTCGCTTGCGCAGCAGGAAAACATGACGCTGCCCGAGACGATCGACTCAAAGGATCAGGCTACCTACGACAAATTGAGCAAAATGTCCGGAGCGGCCTTCGATAAGGCGTACATGACCAATATGGTGAAGGATCACCAGATGGACGTTAAAGAATTTCAGCACGAATCGGACAAAGGCCAGGATGCCAACATCAAGAACTTTGCTTCGCAGACGCTGCCCATTCTTCAGAGCCACTTGGAGCACGCCAAGTCGGTTCAATCGAAGACCAGCGGCAGTTCTATGTAATAGAGCGGATCCATGAAATATAAGGTTGTATTCCGCGAACGTTCGGATGAAACCGGAGAGAAAGCTGACGACCCCGTCAGCTTTCTCGATCCCCAACTCGACGACTCGACTGTGTTGGACGCTGTTTTCGTTGGTCGCATCATGCCCGATGCGCTGCACTCTTCAGACCGGTTTGAAGAGGATGATGGTTACAAAAATCTGAGCAGCGAGATTTGGGAATACGACATTGCCGACGGTAAAGACGAAGATTTTAAGAACGCCCTCCTGAATTCCGGCATGGTGATGGAGTTCGAGCCGCTTGAATCGAGTGATGAGCTGGGCGTAAGCTAGCATCTACAGGAGGCTTACGGTCGAGTGCTGCGCATCATTCTGATCATTGTGCTGTTCATGCTGTTGATTGGCATGCTGCCCTCGTGGGGCTATTCGCAAAACTGGGGCTATGGATACTACCCTAGCGGCGGCTTGGGGCTGCTGCTCGTTATTGTTTTGGTGCTGTTTCTCGTCGATCGCCGGCGAATTTAGTACCCGATCTACTTAATCCAAATTAATGTCTCATCCTGTGGTTTGGTAAATATCGTTGTGTGTTTCCCGCGTCTTACTATGCGGGGTTACATGGAGGACCACAACAATATGAAAAAGCTAAATCAGGCGCTTTCGATTCTGTCCCTTGGCGTGGGACTGGCGTTAGGGATTGCGAGTCCAGTGCTGGCCGCGCCGTATGGTTATCAATACGGCGATCGCTTCGGAGATCTGCGCGGTCTGGTGGACCGCACACAGAATGATCTGCGCGGCGCGGCAGAACTCGAGCACAACAACGGGGATCAACGAGACCGTTACAAGAATGCTCAGCGGCACCTCTCTACGTTCGATCGCCACCTGACCAAGGGCCACTTCGACAAAGATACGCTCGATAGCGCGATCGACAACATTCAAGCGATTTTAGACAAGAACACCTTACAGGCCTCAGCACGCGATGCGCTGTATCGGGACGTGCAGGATTTGAGAGCGGCTCGCGACCACCGCTATTAAGCTTGTCGGTCAGCTCCGAGCTGCATTGGCGCTCTCTCCGGTAAGCCCAAGCTCGGGTGCGCGTGCCCGCATAGCTGCGATGCAGAATCCGATATGCTCATCGAGCGGCACGCCAAGCTCTTCCGCTCCGTTCAGGATGTCTTCTCGGTTAACATTTCGTGCGAACGCTTTGTCCTTAAGTTTGCGTTTCACCGAAGAGACATCCACTTCAAAGAT
Organism: Terriglobia bacterium; assembly: GCA_963737005.1. Classification (GTDB taxonomy): domain Bacteria; phylum Acidobacteriota; class Terriglobia; order Bryobacterales; family Bryobacteraceae; genus Bog-105. The sequence goes on from CAVTRD010000005.1 coordinate 3,293, forward strand.
GCTCTTTCCGGGTTTCACATAAGAACAGGCCGTGAGAAACCCGGAAAGCTCATCGCAGGCGAAGAGCGCTTTCTCGAGCAGGGACTCACGTGGCACGCTGCTGTAGCTAGCGTGCGACAAGATTGCGCGGCGTACTTCTTCACTCACGCCGCGCTGTTCCAGAATCGCTTCGCCTTTCATCGGGTGATCCGGCAAAGACGGATGAATCTCCCAATCGAAGTCGTGGAGTAGCGCCGTCACGGACCAAAGCTCTTCGTCATCGCCGAACTTGCGCGCATAAGACACCATGCACGCCTCTACGCCCAGCATGTGGCGGCGCAAACTGTCACTCTGGACAAATTCGCAAACGATGTCCCACGCTTCTTGCCTCGTCATGGACGCTCGTTACTAAGCTTCTTCGACCTTCACCGAAATCAGCTTGTCGCCCTGCTTGATAGCGTCAACCGCATCCTGCCCCGAGCGAACCTGCCCGAAAACGGTGTGCTTGCCATCCAGCCAATTAGTGACCACATGCGTGATGAAAAACTGGCTGCCGTTAGTATTTGGACCCGCATTCGCCATCGATAAAGATCCGATCTTGTGCTTGTTCGGGTTGCCCTTCGTTTCGTCCTCGAACTTGTAGCCCGGACCACCCGTGCCAGTTCCCGTAGGATCGCCTCCCTGCACCATGAAATCCGGAATCACACGATGGAAAACCGTGCCGTCGTAGAAACCTTCTTTGGCCAGAAACACAAAGTTATTGACGGTTTTGGGCGCGTCTTTCGGGAAAAGATCAACTACGATGGAGCCCCGTGGCGTCTCAAAGGTCGCTGTATACTTCTTCGCCGGATCGATCGTCATGGGCGGCGGTGTCGAATACTTTTTGCTCATCTTGTCTCAGTGTAGGCGACGCTCGGCGGCAGAACGATATATTGAGGATGTTAGTAGGAACCCGGGAGCAAGTGGCGGCTTCTAAGATTTCAGCGTTGTTTATGCCGTCGCGTTTGCTTTTGGCGTTTTTGTGTTTTAATTTTGTCCGCGTCTCCGCCGGGCAGATCGGCAGCGTCCCAGCCACTCCGCCCGACCAGAACGTTAAACGCTATCCAATCTCGGGCATCGTGTACAACACGGTGACGAATGAGCCGATCGGGCGCGCGCTTGTTCACGTCAATAGCGGGCAGGAGCAGCACGTTGCCTTCACGGGCTCGGACGGCCGATTTCAGCTCGCAAACATCGCTGAAGGCAACGTCTGGATTAATGCACAGCGGCCGGGTTTCTTTGAGACGCCGCCTGGTGCCCGGTCGTCCCGCGGCTACACCGTCGGGTCCGGCAGCAACGATTTCCGGCTGGGGTTAATCCCCGAAGGAAAGCTGAGCGGTACGGTACAGGATGTCGACGGCGAACCCGTTGAAGGCGTCGAAGTGCAACTGATCGGCGAGCAGATCAACGAGGGCCACAAGCAATGGGTCAATCGCGGCGGTTCGACGACGGACGAAAACGGTTCTTTTACGATTGACGGGCAAATGCCAGGCGCCGTAATTGCATGCACTTCGACCAAAGCCCTGCTGCCCGGTGTAGGCAACTCGGAAAGTTATGGACGGCGCTGCTATCCAAACAGTCCCGATATCAATTCCGCCCAAGTCATTAGCGTCTTGCCCGGGCAAACCGCGCACGTTGACTTCAGTGTGGAAGCAGTTCGAACATTTAACATCACCGGTACGGTAGTCGGCAGGACGTCGGGGGCCGGCGTGGGTATCTGGATGGAGGGGCCTGGCAATCAACAGAGCTATCCCAATGATTTCGGTGTTAACCCGACGACGGGGCACTTTGTGATTCGGTCCGTGCCAAATGGAACGTGGCGGTTTCACTTTGAAGCTAATGATGGCCGAAGTACGGCGACCGAAGCGGTTGAAGACATCACGGTAAGCGGGTCGGACGTGAAGGGCCTGCAGATCACGTTGCATCCGGGTGTCGAGATTCCGGTAGAGATTGTGGGCCGCGTTCCATCCACTCCGACCGTTGCCGGTGGTGGAACCGGAAATGGCGCATTGCCCCAACAGATACCGCCGATGCAAGTGCGTCTGATCGCGATCGGGGGCGCCGGGAACCAGAATTACTTTGCGCAGCCGGCACAAAGCCAGACGGAGAGCAACACGCCGCCGCGGCTTGCTTTTCAGGGTATACCGGCGGGTACTTATAACGTTTCCGCTCAAAGCTCCGGCAACAGCTGTGTCGGATCGATCTCGTACGGCGGCACCGACGTCTCGCATGAACCATTAAACATTGCTCCCGGCGCAGCGGCTCAGCCGCTGGTGGTCAATCTCCGAAACGATTGCGCCTCGCTCGCAGTCACGATGCACTCCGATACGAAAGATGCCACTGGCACGGTGCTGGCGATACCCGATGCGGGCACGGGCGCGCCCACGATGATCTGGATGCAGGCAAACAGCACGGCCAACCTGGCTGGCCTTACTCCTGGCTCGTATCACGTCTATGCGTTTGCCGATATCGAGGGCCTGGAGTATGCGAACCCACAGGCGATGCGTGATCTGCCGTCCGAGAGTGTAACGGTGACGCCCAATGCGCAAGCCAGCATGACGATTCAACTCGACGAACGAGGAAAGCGGTGAACGCGCGGCATGCGGCTGTACTCGCGGCGGCGGTGCTGTCCTTGTTTGATATCCTTCCTGCACAGACGCCACAAGCCGGTGCCATGCCCAAGTTCGTCATCAGCGGCATCCTCGTACAGCACCGGACGAATCAGCCGGTCAAACATGCGCGCGTCACGATCGCGCAAAATCAGCGGCCCGATCAGCAGGCCTCTCTGATCACTGCCGACGATGGTCGCTTCAATTTCACCGATGTGCCGCAAGGCAAGTACACGCTCCGAGCGGAAGTGCGCGGCGACACGAAAACCTTTCAGGAAGACGGCTTCTTTTCGACAGGGATCGTGGTCGGGCCCGGGCTTGATTCCGAACACATTGTTTTTCCATTTCCCGCGCCGACCAGCATCTCCGTTAAGGTAACCGATGACGAAGGTGAGCCGGTGCGAGGAGCGCAACTGCTCCTCTTCGCCAGACGCATTGCCTCGGGCTGGCCGCATGTCGAGCTGGTTTCGCAGACAGCGACGAATGGCGAAGGATCGAATCGCTTTGCACATCTGGAACCGGGGACCTACTACGTGGCAGCCGGCGGGCGGCCGTGGTATGCGCAGGATCCTATCGTTTCCGAACAAATCGAAGCGGACGGGGTCCGGAAGCAAGTGGTGGCGACGCAGTCTGCAGCGGAACTCGAAGTCGCGTACCCGGTCACTTATTATGCAGGCGCGCCGAATCCTGAAGCTGCTTCTCCGATCACGATCGTGGAAGGTGATCAAACGCAGGTGACGATAACACTGCGCGCCGTGCCGGCGATGAAAATTGCGATCGATGGTTTCGCCCAGAACGAGAACTCGGCGCGGCGCCAGCATGCGATGGCGAGTGTCGAAGCAGTCGGGCCGGGAGGCATTCGTTTCCCTTTGCAGACTTCCGCTTATGAGATAGACGGGCAGGAGGTGGTGGGCGGCGTGGCGCCGGGCACTTACATCGTTTCGGTTTCGAGAATGACCGATGGCGAAGGACGCCCCGAACCAGCCGGCTCGGCGCGCGTGGCCGGAAACGGTGAGGTGAAGCTGAGTGCCTCCGACCTCGCCCACACAAGCGTCTCCGGACAAGTCACGGCCGAGAAGGATGTCGATCTGAGCGGGGTTTTCATCGGGCTCGTAGAACCGGCCAATGGCCAGAACGCGTTCTGCCGCGTGGCTCGGGAGGGATCATTTCAGTGCGGCAGAGGCCGGGGCCAGACCGGTCTGCCGCCCGGCGACTACGAGATCCATCTGGGCAACACCAGAGATCTTTACCCAAAATCGGTTGCGGTGAAGGGCGCGACGTATGCGGGCGGACTGCTTGAAGTACGCGACGGCACCAACGCGCAGATCTCAATTGTGGCAGCCAAGGGCGTAACCGAACTGAGTGGGATTGCACTGCATGAAGGGAAGGGCGTTTCAGGGGCAATGGTGCTGCTAGTTCCGCAAGATGCGACTAGCGGCATCGGCATCCCGCGAGACCAGAGCGACAGCGACGGAACATTCACTTTGCCTGACGTGCATCCCGGCCGCTATCTGCTCCTTGCGGTTGATAACGGACACGATTTCGAATACCACAATCCTCGTGCGCTTGCGCCTTATCTCGCCAGTGCGCAAAGCGTTCAGATTCCGCTCGCACACGATGCTCCCGTCCAGGTAAATGTACAGCATCGCCTACCGTAGCAGCCGCGAAACCATCGGCTACACTAGGGAGTTTGAGTTTCAAATTTAAGGTGTTCTGAGGAGCGGTGCGTGCCTGCTCTGAAACCGGCACGCTGCACGCTGCGTCAGGGGAGTGTTCCTCGGCCATGATTTGGACTCGCTCAACCGGCAACGAAAGGATTCGCTTTTAGAAATGATTCATCACAGGCCTAGGCGCCTGCGTATGCACGTCCTGGCAGTGTGCCTTGGTTTCGGCGCATGGTCGGGGGGATCGCTTGCGGCTGCTGGACAAGCACCCGCGGCTCCATCGACCCCTCCTACCCAAAGCGCCCCTGCAGCCCAGAATCCTCCCCAGCAGAACCCGCCCACACCGCAGCAGCAGCCCACCCCACAGCAGAATCCGCCGAGTCCTTTTGAGAACGTGCCTGAGGGTACCGAGAAACCAGCCCAGCCCACTCCGAACGGTGTGCGGGAAGCGAAGCCGGCTGCTATCGGCGAGAACATCATCGAGGCAATCGACTTTCGCGGTCAGCGCAAAGTCGCGCAGGATTTTCTTCGCGCCTTGATCGTCTCTAAGAAGGGTGACCCTTATGACGAGGAGTCTATCCACCGCGACTTTATCCAGCTCTGGAACAGCGGCCGCTTTGACGACCTTCGTGTCCAGACCGAGAAGGGTCCGCAAGGCGGCATCATCCTGACCTTTATCGTGACCGAGCGCCGGACGGTGCACGTAATCGATTACACGGGCAACAAGTCCATCAGCAAGTCAGAGATCCTCGACCGCTTCAAAGAACGGCACGTGAATCTCTCGCCGGAAAGCCAGTTCGATCCCGGCAAAGTGCAGCGCGCCCGAAACGTTCTCGAAGAGTACGAATCCGAGCGCGGACACCAATACGCCACCGTCACTCCGCAGATCCGTCAAGTGCCGCCTGGAGGAGTCGATGTGATCTTCGCGATCGATGAAGGCCCGAAGGTCAAGGTCGGCAACATCATTATCGAGGGGAATAAAGCTTTCAGCTCGCGCGACGTTATTCGTGCGATGAAGAATCTGAAGCCGATCGGGATCCCTCATTCGGTCCTCTTTGAGAATCTGTTTGCGCGAACGTATGACGCCACGAAGCTCGATGAAGATTCCGAGCGCATCCGCATGTTCTACATGTCACGCGGCTACTTCACGGCCAAGGTGATCAACCACGAGGAAAAGGTTTATGACGTTTACGGACGCCGCTTTCTGATTCCGATCATGAAGTCGAGCAAGCCGGGCAAACACGTCGACATCACGATGACGGTGGCGGAAGGTGACAAATACTTCCTGCGAAATTTCAATTTTGTGGGAATGAAGCTGTTCCGAACGCCTGACCTGATAGCGCGGCAGGTTTTCCGTATGGCCCCGGGAGATGTTTTTTCAACGGAGAAGATGCAAAAAGGGCTGGATGAGCTCCGCAAGCTTTACGGTAATTTCGGCTACATCGATTTTGTCCCCACGCCCGATCCGGAAGTCGTGCCGGGCAAGGATCAAGTCGACCTCACGATCGACGTCGACGAAGGACATCAGTTTTTCGTGCGGCGCATCGACTTTCAGGGCAACACCACGACGCGCGATAAGGTCATCCGCCGCGAGATGCTCATTGACGAAGGCGATCTTTATAGCCGTCAGCTTTTTGATACGAGCATTCTGCGCCTTAACCAGCTGGGTTACTTTGAGGCGCTTAAACCTGAAGATGCAGCGGACATTAAGCGCGATACCAAGACCAACACTGTCGATTTAACGCTAAAGCTGAAGGAGCGCGGCAAAAATTCGATCCAGTTGAACGGAGGCGTGTCGGGCATTTCGGGTAGCTTCATCGGGTTCTCCTACTCGACCAACAACTTTCTCGGCTTGGGCGAAACGCTAAGCCTGAGTGCGCAGATCGGCACGTTGCTCGATAACGTCACCTTTGGTTTCACGGAGCCGTATCTTCTGGATAGGCCCGTGCAGGCCGGCTTTACCGTCTTTTATCAGCGGTATCGCTTCGATCAAGGACAACAAGCATCCATTCTGGCCGGCACGAATCTTGTGCCCTACTACAATTCGCTGCCAAGTTCGAGCTTGCTGAATTACACAACGGACGGCAAAGGATTCACGACCTTCCTGAGCTACAACTTGCGGCGGAGCTTTGCGCGCGTGGGCTTATCCTACAGCTTCAGCGATCAATCGCTTAAACCCATCTCAGAAGGCGCAGTCTCGTATTTCACGTACGTCAACTTCCAAGGTGTCTCAGGACCTAATTCCCTTTCTGGCATTCGATCGAGCACGGTCACTCCGACGTATGCGTACAACACCGTGAATCACCCGATTACGCCGACCCGCGGTTTGCGCGTCAATGCCAGTTTCGGGTTCACCGGGACTTCGCTCGGCGGCAATGTGAATACACTGCAGCCCTCCCTGGACATGGCGTACTTCCGCCGCGGCATATTCAAGAGCAACGTAATGGGCTTCCATCTGAATACGCGTTTCATCAGCGGCTACGGCGGACGAGTTGCGCCCCCTTACAGCCGCTATTATATGGGCGGTGAGGATGATGTCCGCGGCTTCGATATCTATACCATCAGCCCGATCGCGTTTATTCCGACGAGCACGACTGCGAGCATTCTGAATAACGACGGAACGCAACGCTACCAGCGCGTCATCAGTTCGAACGGACTGGTAAGCCTCTCACCGGTCACTCAAACCATACCGGCGTATCAGTTCATTCTGCCGGGCGGTGATACCTACGGCGTGTTCAATTACGAGTATCGAATCCCGATCTTCGGGCCTGTGGTGCTGGCCCCCTTCGTGGATGTCGGCATCGACCGGCTCACGTTGCCAAGCCAGCTTGGACTCAATGCCACCCGAGTAGACCAGCTCAATGCGATTTTCCCGCAGCAAAACTTTAAAGCTCGGGCATATGTTCAGCCTGGAACGCAAAAGCCTCGTATTTCGACCGGTATCGAGCTGCAAGTACTCATGCCGGTGGTGAACGCCCCATTCCGCTTGTACTACGCGTATAATTTAAGTTACGTAAACACTACATTGACGCCCCCGGTCGCGATAAGCCCATCGATGTTTCCAAACGATGCAAGCTATCAGAACGCGATCTCCTCACTTAAAACGCTCGGGCTGAACGTTCCATATAGTGAGCGGCACTCGATATTTCGGTTTTCGGTGGGGCGAACATTTTAAGCAGCATGCGGCTTGATGATCATGCTGCAAGGGCGGGGAATCCGCTGTGTCACCATAGTGGAAAGACTAGTTGGGACCCCTTGATTCAGAATTTCAGGGAAGGATTAGGAAGTAGATGGTTATAAAGAGTAGTTTGGCCGCAGCAGCGGCTTGCCTGTCTTTGGCGGTGGGAGTGAATGCGCAACAGGCACCTGCCAAAGTGGGCGTGATCAGCGTGCAGGGAGCGATCGTCGGCACCCACGACGGCCAGAAAGCCTCGCAGGAGCTGGAAACTAAGTTCAACCCTCGCAAAAAAGAGTTCGACACGCGCCAGAGCGAGGTCGCCCAACTGCAAGACCAGTACAACAAGGGCGGCACGGTGATGAATGAAGAGAAGCGGAATCAGCTGGCCCGTGAAATCGACGAGAAGAAAAAGCGTCTCGAGCGCGACATGCAGGACGCGAACGAAGAACTTCAGGGTGAGCAGCAGCGTGTTCTTCAGGGCCTCGGCCAGCGCATGATGGCGGTAATCGAGAAGTACGCGAAGGATAATGGCTTTACGGTGATTCTCGATGTCAGTAACCCGAACACCCCTGTGCTCTACGCTTCAAGCGGGATCGACATCACGCAGGACATCGTGGCGCTCTACGATAAGACGTCGACTAACGGCGGACCGGCGAGTACTTCGACCGGCAGCACTCCTGGAGCAGCCAGACCATCGGGCTTGACCTCGGCACCTCCGACCGCGACTCGCACTCCCGGCACACCCCGTTAAGCGATCTGGAGCTCATGCTAACGGGTCAGCCGCTCACGTTAGCATGAGTTGTGCTCACGCGTAATCTGTTAATTTTCTCGGTGGCATTCACTGCCGTCTCGAGCGCTGAAACACATTCACTCACGCTCCCGCAAGCTCTTGAGCTTGCGGCACGTCAGAATCCGGATGTGACGCTGGCGCGCCTCGACCAGCGACATGCAGAGGCGGGTGTTCAGGTTGCGCAGGATCCCTTCCGGCCGAAGGTGACGCTTGGTAGCGGAGCTGCCTACACCTACGGCTACCCGAACACGATTGAAGGCAGCGCTCCGGCGATTTTCCAGATCACCACGCAAGACACGCTTTTCAGTCGTCCAAAGAGTCTGGAGGTGGCGGCTTCGCGCGAGCTTGCCCGCGGCGCCGCTTACGGCGCACAGCTGAAGACGGACGAAGTGGCATACCAGGCTGCTGATCTGTTCTTAGCGGCGAGCGAGACTGAACATCAGAGCGAGGCGTTCTCAAGTCAATTACCGAGCTTGAAGAAGGTGATCGATACGGTTTCAGCCGCGGTCAGCGAAGGGACCGAACTGCCGCTCGAAGTCAAGCGCGCACGTGTGAACCTGGCGAGTTCGCTCGAACAAATCAGCGCTGCTCAGCTGGATGCGGATTACTATGAAATGCTTCTCGCCGTGGCGCTAGGCTATCCCGCGACCGACCGTGTTAAGCCGGTTGATTCTGAGCTGCCATCGACATTAACGCCCATGCCGGAAGATCAGGCGGTCGAGTTTGCGCTGCGCAATAACCGCCAGCTGAAGCAGATGCAGTCCAACATCATTGCCAAAGAGTTGGATCTCCGTTCGTATCGCGCGGCGCGGCTGCCGCAAGTCGATCTGGTGGCGCAGTACGCGCTGTTCGCCAAGTACACCTACTCGCAATATTTTCCGGCGACTAAGTTCCAGCGCAACAACTTTCAACTAGGCGCGGCGATTGCACTGCCGCTGCTGGTCGGCGCGGGCCGTAAGGGCTACATGGGACAGGCACTGACCGATATGCAGAAGCTGCGCATAGAGACCGACCAGGTTCGAAATCACGTGTTGAGCAACACGCGACGCAGTTATGAACAGTGGAAGAAAGCGGAGAGTATTCGTGATCTTGCACGTCTGAAACTCGACCTCGCGCGGGAAGATCTTACGGTGAAACTGGCGCAAAATGCCGAAGGGCGGGTGCCCTTGCGCGAACTCGAGCAGGCGCGGATCGACGAGAGTACTCTATGGCTGCAGCTGTATGATTCGGAGGCGCAGGTGACGCGGACCAAGCTGGCGATTTTTCGCGAGATGGGTAACCTGATATCGGCTGTCCACCCGGAGGCAGCAGGAGCAGTTCCGAGTGTTGACCACCCCTGATCCCGGGATTGCCGGTGATGGAGCAGCGACGCCAGCAATCGAAGTGGTCGATCTCCTGAAGGTCTACAACGGTACGCACGCCGTCGACGGTCTCACGGTTACCGTTCGGCAGGGTTCCTTCTTCGGTTTTCTAGGCCCGAACGGGGCAGGCAAAACCACGACGATCAAAATGATGATGGGCCTGGCGCAGCCGGATGGCGGGAGCATCCGCATCCTCGGTCTTCGCTTGCCGGAAGAGTCGCTCGCCATTCGCCAGGCGATTGGTCTGGTGCCGGACGATTCACTGCTCTTCGATTATCTGACCGGGGCTGAATATCTGGAATTCATCGCGCGCCTATATAGTCTGCCGCGGAGCCAGGCAAAAGAGCGTGGCCGAGAATTGCTTGACCTCTTCGAATTGCAGGAAAATCCGCGCAAACTGATTGGCGAGTATTCAAAGGGGATGCGGAAACGGATCGCGTTGGCGGCAGCACTGATTCACCGGCCGCGCCTTTTCCTCATGGACGAGCCGTTTGAAGGTGTGGATGCGGTGGGTGCGCGACTGATGAAGGACATTTTGCTCGCGCAGGTCCGGCACGGGGCCACGGTGTTCTTAACTTCGCACGTGCTCGAGGTGGTGGAGAGATTGTGCGATCAAATTGCCATCATCAGCCGCGGCAAAGTGGTTGCTCAAGGCACCATCGATGAGCTGCGGGATCAGGCTGCGTCAGGCGCGGCTACGCTCGAAGATATCTTTGTCAATCTGGTGCACGCGGAACGATACAGCGGAAGTCTGGATTGGCTCTGAAGCATGTTGAATCAGATCCTGGCGGTCGCGTGGGCGCAGTTTCGCCTCACTCGCAATCACCTGCCTCGCACAAACATTGGAACGGTTGTTTCGTGGTTGTTCCTGGGCTTGTGGTACGCCCTTTACGCGGGACTGGCGTTAGCGCTTGCCGTTAAAATTCCGGAGTTTTCGTTCGCGGTTTTGCTGAAGTGGTTGCCCTCCGGGCTACTCGCCGTGTTCTTGTTCTGGCAAGTCATACCTTTATTTACGCTAAGCAGCGGCTGGTCTCTGCAACTGAACAAACTGCAAATTTATCCGGTTCCAGACAATGCTTTATTCGCGCTCGAAACCGTGTTGCGGATCACAAGCGCTCCGGAAATGATTGTCGTGCTGATGGGCGCGGTAATCGGGCTACTACGCCGCACCGACATATCCCCGCTCGCGCCATTGCTGCTCTTGCTATTTGTTCCATTAAACCTGTTTCTTCAACTGGCGATTCGCGACTTTATTCTTCACTCGTTCGAACGGAACCGCTTCCGTGAGTTGTTTGCTGTGCTCGTGATCAGTATCGGCATCGTTCCGCAACTGATCCTCCGAACCGGCTTTGGAGACACGCTCAAGCCGTATTTTTTTCGTGCCGCGCAAAGCCACCTTGCGCCCTGGTATGAGGCGGCCGTTCTCGGTTTAGGACGATTCAACGCCCTCGATGCAGTTCTGCTGATTTGTTGGATATCGGCTTCGTTCCTGTGCGCGCGCTGGATCTTCGCGCGCAGTCTGCTAAGCGAGGATGGCTTTCAAACCGCCGCGATGTTGCCCGCCAAACAGCCGCTCGAATCCGGCTCGCGTTTTTCTGCATGGCCCGCGCGAATCTTCAAGGATCCGCTGGCGGCTCTGCTGCAGAAAGAGCTACAGTCGCTGATGCGCATGCCGCGCTTTCGGGTGCTGTTCGGCATGTCCTGCATTCTCGGCATCGTAGTTTTTGTGCCCGCAGCGTTCAATTCCTCGGATCCTGCTTCCCAATTTATGCGCAACAACTTGGTTCCCGTTGTGAACGTGTATGGGTTGCTGCTGCTGAGCGATACGCTTCTCTTGAACGCTTTTGGGCTGGATCGCGGCGCGGCGCAAACATACTTCGTCACTCCTGTTCCGCTCAGTACCGTGCTCAAAGCGAAGAACCTCACCGCGATCCTGTTTGTTGTTCTGCAGAGTGCGGTGATATTGCTGGTGACAATCCTGTCGCGCGCTCCTGTTACGCCAATAAGTGTCGTGTCCGGTCTTCTCGCTTCCGCCGTCGTGACGGTGTTCCTCCTCGCGGTAGGCAACCTCACCTCGCTTACCATGGCACGGCCGATCGATCCAATGCAAACCTTCAGGAAACAGGCGGGCGCAAAGATGCAGATCTGGCTTCTCGGCTGCAGCTTAGGATTGTTCGTGCTGGTCGGATTTGCGTTTCTCGCGCGTTACGCCCTGCAAAGCGACTGGATCCTTCTGGCCGTTCTTTCTTTCGAATTCGTATGCGGTCTGATTGTTTACCGGCTCGGCCTTGAATCCGCCGTCATCCGTGGCGTTCGCGATCGTGAGACGATCGTTGCGCAGCTCTCGAAGAACGCGTCGCCCGTGAGTCTCGGTTGAGCTTCAACCCGCTAACGGGATTCGTGCAGCAGCTTCTGAACTTCCCGTTCAATCGTGCCACGTACTGCTTCTTTCGCCGTGTCATCCCCATAGCGATGCCGGGGCCAGAAAAAGCCCTTCAATCCATCGCGACGCTTCCGGGGAACGATATGGATATGCAGGTGTGGCACCGTCTGGCTCACGCGATTGTTGATCGCTATAAAGCTGCCCTCGGCGTGGAGCGCGGCCTCGACGGCCCTCGCCAGCAACTGCAGTGTAAGCATCGTTTTTTCAGCCATCTCTTTCGGCAGATCGAGTAACGTGACGTAATGCTCGCGTGGGCTGAGAAGAACATGGCCCGGGAACAACGGATCAATGTCGAGGAATGCGATCAGATCGCGATCTTGGTAGACCACATAGGCAGGTAAAGTGGAAGCGGCAACACCGCAGAAAGCGCAATTGTTCGGGAGATTGGCCTCCATGCGCTACGACGCCTCGGGCAGCGGAGCAGGTTCGGTAAGGCCTACCCTATCAACCCAGAGCTGCAGGTCCCCTCGGGGATCAACCTCGAAAGCGGCCGCAAACTTGACGCCCCACAGGATCTCATCGAAGCGATACGAATAGCGCGCATACACGGTCTGGCCGAACGTCTCATCGAATCCGCGCATCATCACTACGACTTCGGCCTGCAATCGTTTGAAATCCTCCTCGGTCTTTCCAAAGAGCGGACTCTTATCATCAATCGGATGGACGACTGTCCAGGTGAGCGGAAGGAAGAGCACTTGAGCTCGCTCCAGATCAAGCTGCGCATATTTGCGAGCCGGCCGCCCATTCACCAGTTCGACCGTCATGAGCATGACCCGCGCTTCTACCTCGATGAGGTTGCTTGATCGTCGGTTCACCACCCGGAATTGGAGGCTGGTGATATCGCGGTAGGGTGCGAGCACCAGGTTAGAACTGAAACCGAATCGGGCATTGGGCCGGGAGAACCGGCCGAAGAGAATGCCGGTAGCGATAGCGAATGTCATCAATCCGAGCAACGCTTCGCAGGCCGCGATGGTGTTGGCTGCCGCTCCGTCAGGGTACATGTTTCCGTAGCCGACCGTAGTGAGAGTGTGTGCGCTAAAGAAGAACAAATTTAGAAACTGAGTAGCGGCGTCCTTCGATTCAGCGCCCTTGATGTGGCCGGAAGCGATCGATGAATAGACCCAAGCAAACGCGACATTGACGACAATAAAGGCCAGCAGCACGATGGTGGCAAAGGTTGGCCAGGAAATACTGATCAGATAAATATACGGATTCGCATCGCGCCATTTGGAGTCGACCCGGTGAACATTGAACTGCCCGTCTTTGTTCACAATCCGGTTGAGTGAACCGGTGTATGTCTGTGTTAAACCCGGATCGAAAGTTGCTCCGGTTGAAGTCGGAAAACTTGTGTCTGAAGCGCCCATTGAATAAGAAACCTTCTCCTGCGGTCTGAAAAGAAACGGCGATTACTGTCTCAACTCCATCCAGGCAAGCATGCCGAAGCCGCCTGCAATAACTAGCCTGACGGTGATCAACCAATTCACGTCTCGAACGAGGACGTGATAAATCGCCAGCAGAACAAAGCCGCTTGCGATCGCGGCATACCACCAGCCCATCCAACGAGTTCGCTGCTGCCGCATGTCTCAGCATAATCGTTCGCAGGCACGCGGGATCGGCCTCTAATTGCTACGCTGACTACAAGAAACCTGTGTCAAGAACAGAATCAGCCATGCTGCCCCTCGGCACGCAGGCGCCCGCCTTCGAACTGCCTGACGTAGTTTCCGGGCAGGTGATCGCGCTCAACTCATTCGCCGGAAAAAAAGCGCTCCTGGTCATGTTCATCTGCCGCCACTGTCCTTATGTGAAGCACGTGCAGAAGGAATTGGCGAAGCTGGGCACGGACTACGCCAGCAAGGTAGGTATGGTTGCAATCTCTTCTAATGATGCGGCAGCTTACCCGGACGATGCCCCGGAGAGCTTGCGCGGGATGGCGCTGGCCCTAGATTTCCGCTTTCCGTTTTGTTACGACGAGACCCAGGACGTTGCACGCGCCTATGGAGCCGAGTGTACGCCCGACTTCTTTGTTTTCGATGAAGAGCGCCGGCTGGCATACCGCGGCCGATTAGATGACAGCCGCCCCCGCAGCGCGGAGCCAGTCACCGGCAACGAACTTCGCAGGGCTCTTGAAGCGCTATTAAATGGGAAGCCAGTTCCCAGTGACCAGAAGCCTAGCATGGGTTGTAACATCAAGTGGCGGTCGTGATATTGTGCGTTTGCGATGCAATCGAAAGTAAATCCTAGCCGGCGGCGGTTTGTTTCCGCTTTGGCCGGATCCTCGCTGGCGCTTGCCGGCGCGCGGATCACTGCGGCGGCTAAACCGAACCGTGTGCCCGTCGGGCTCGAGCTGTATTCGGTCCGGCATGAGCTCGAGAAAGATCCGGCAGGAACGCTCGACCGTGTCGCACAGATGGGTTACGACTGTGTTGAGTTTTATGCGCCGTATCATGACTGGACCCCCGAGCACGCGAAAGAAGTTCGTGCGCAACTCGACAAGCTAAAGCTAAAGTGCCACTCAACCCACAACGGCGCTGATTCGTTCAAAGGCAGTGGCCTGAGCAAAGCCATCGAGCTCAATAAGATTTTGGGGTCGGAGTATATTGTGCTTGCACATCCCGGCAGCAACATCAAAACGGCCGATCAATGGAAGGGCATCGCCGCGCTGCTCAACGAGGCTAATGACGAGATGCACCGGCAGGCCGGATTGCATGCGGGTTACCACAATCACGATGTCGAGTGGAAGCCAGTTGATGGTCAGAAGCCGATGGAGATCATCGCCTCGGGTACCGACAAAAGTGTGATGCTGCAGCTCGATGTCGGTACGTGTCTTGAAACCGGTAACGACCCGGTTGCGTGGATTGAGCGCAATCCCGGCCGAATCAAGTCGCTACACCTGAAAGAGTGGTCCGCCGATGGCGGCTACAAGGTGCTACTCGGCGAAGGCACTGCTCCGTGGAAGGAAATATTTTCTGCTGCCGAGCATAAGGGCGGTGTGGAATTCTACCTGATTGAGCAGGAGGGCAGCAGGTTCCCCGAATTTGAAACGGCTGAGCGCTGCCTTGTGGCGTACAAGAATCTACGCACCGATTCGAAGACGGCCTGACCGCGTCCGCTGTGTCCTTAGATTCGCGCCAGCCGATCCGAATTTTCGTCACCGGCGGCACCTTCGACAAACAGTATGACGAGGTGAAGGGCTGCCTGTTCTTCGAAGACTCGCATCTTTCCACCATGCTGAAGCTGGGCCGCTCGCGGCTTCTGGTCGAGGTCCGTACCTTGATGATGATCGATAGTCTGGAGATGTCTGCCGCCGATCGCGAGATTATCGTCGAGCAATGCCGTGCTGTGCCCGAGTCGCGCATCGTGATCACGCATGGCACGGATACGATGGCCGTGACCGGGCGGGTTTTGGCTGAACGCGTGGCGGACAAGACGATCGTGCTGACGGGCGCCATGATTCCTTATGCATTTGGCAGCTCCGATGGACTATTCAATTTAGGCAGCGCGCTCGCGTTTGTTCAGACGCTTCCGCCAGGCGTTTATCTTGCGATGAACGGCAGGTGTTTTCCCGCTGCCCGCGTTCATAAAAATACTGTGACAGGCATCTTCGAGGATGTCTGATTTCGACGTGGTCGTGGTGGGTGCAGGGGCCGCAGGGTTGGCTGCATTAGCCGAGTTGGATCGCGCCGGTTGCCGGGTCGTCTGCCTAGAAGCTCGCGATCGGATTGGGGGCCGCATCTTCACGGAGCACGACCCGCTCTCCCCACTTCCCATCGAGCTAGGCGCTGAATTCATTCATGGCCGTCCACCGGAGATTTTTCAGATTGCGCGGGCTTCCGCCCTTGGTGTTTATGACTGCGCCGATGCCTCGCTCCATATCAAAAACGGCGTCGTGCAGAAGCACGAGGACGCGTGGGAGCCGGTTGGTCACCTAATGCAAGAAATGCGCTGGAGCGCTGCGAGGGGCATCGATGAGCCGTTTTCCACGTTCTTGGCGCGATCGTCGGAGTCGGAGGACGCCAAAGAACTGAGCACATCATTTGTCGAGGGCTTCAATGCGGCACGGAAGGAAATTATCGGAATCGCATCTCTCGCCAAGGACGGCGCGGCGGCCGACGCCATCGATGGGGATCAATCGTTCCGCTTTCACTCCGGATACGATTCGGTCGTGCACAGCCTTTTACAAAAGGTGAGCGATGCCAGTGCGAGGCTTCGTTTAAATACGTCAGTACAAGGGATCGAGTGGCGTCGGGGGCTGGCCACGCTCACACTGGTTTCGCAGCTGACGGGCGCCACACAGGTAATCTCGGCAACTCGCGTCTTAGTGACTGTGCCGCTCGGGGTGTTGACTGCGGCTTCGGGCAGCCCTGGCTCGATTTGGTGGAAGCCTGCTCCTGAGTCAACGTTAAGAGCGGCTTCTGCTCTGGCATTCGGCCAAGTGGTGCGCGTAATCCTGCGCTTTCGAGAAGCTTTTTGGGAAGAGAACAGCCGTTTCGCGGATGTGGGATTCCTGCTATCGAACGAGAAGCTCTTTCCGACCTGGTGGACGACGCTCGCAGTGCGCGCTCCGATTGTGACGGGATGGAGCGCTGGGCCGCACGCGGACGACCTGCTGGGCAAGCCTCACACTCATGTGATTGGTGAGGCCGTCGAGTCATTAGCGCGAATCCTGGCGACAAAAGTCGACCGGGTGCGCGGCCTGCTCGAAGCCGCTTATTTTCACGATTGGCACGCAGATCCATTCACACGTGGCGCGTATAGCTATGTTCCTGCCGGAGCTCTGGCGGCCAGAGAGACGCTTGCCGAGCCGGTTGACAACACGCTCTACTTTGCAGGCGAAGCAACCGAACTCAACGGCCACAGCGCGACTGTGCACGGCGCGATTGCCTCGGGACGCCGGGCGGCTCGGCAGATCATCGAAGCGGCTTAGATGGAATGCTGACCGGTTTCGTTGTCGATAGAAGCGCAGGCCCTTTGCGCGGCATGAAATTCGCTGATCGCCGGTAGCGTGCGAGTAGTTCGCGATCACGCGCCGATGCGACAGAACTCCTGCAAATTTCCGCGGAAGAGTCGTTCGATATCTTTACGCACTCGCTCAGGCGAAACAGGGCGACCATCCTGTTCGAGCAACCGGTAGCTGTTGGCCAGGATGGGCGTGAGCGTACGCCTGGTGTTTCTCCACTTATAGATCACTTGCTCGAGGATGCGTGCATCCGAGTGTTGCGGGATAAACGAAGAGCCGAGCATCTCGATCCTCTCGCGAGTGATCTCTTCGACGATCGATGGATTGTTCAAGAACCACCAGCAGCCGAATGGCAGGAGGTTGCTGAACTTGCGCGCGTAAACGCAGAGTTCGTGCTGATTTTCGCGGCTGAGCACGCTCACGAGAAACCGGTTGCGGGGATACTCGCGGCAGAGTGCTTCCAGACTTCCCAGATCCGCTTTACCGGCCGCATCGCCCGCGAGTCTCAATCGCGGATTCACCTGCCGCCGCACGCCGATCATGAGCGACAATGGAATGTCGAACTCGCGGCAGGCAGGCAGTATGGACTCTTGGAGGATTCGGGTGCGTAGGCTATTTTCGTCAGGATAGGAGAAAGAGTCCGGCAGCGAAACAGCCATGTAAACGGGCCTCATCCGCTCGCACCAGTATCTTAGAAATCGCCGCAGCTCCCAGGCCGACCCCGACCCGAAATCACCATCGACCCGGTAGCCTTGCGCCGCAAGCTTCTGCCAGTGAGCAGGCCAAAATTCGAGTATCCTGTCGAGTCGCAGTGCTGCATGAAAGCGCTTGTCGGAGACACCGTTAATTCGCCAGAACACACTCTCTGTCGGATCGAGTGGGTCGTTGGTCATAACAGCCTCACTGATCCCAGCCATCTCGAATACCTTGCTGATGTGGGCATCGATTGACTGACCGGCAAAGAAGGCCCGAGCCTCGGTTAGGTCCAGGGAATCAGTCGGCAAGCCGAACGCATGCAGGACGGCGACTACGCCGCGTGTTGCTTCCGAGACCGGAGAGTTGTCGACGAACAGAGCCTGCCAGATCACGTCGGCCTTCTGCTCTTTCGAAAGGGACCAGTAAATTTCAGGTGTGATCGCAGAGGATCGAAACAGCTCGGCTTCGAGATAGTGATAAGTCAATAGCTCGTCTATGCCCCACAAGCCGAGCCTGCCGAGAGACGGCGCAAACAGGTGTGTATGAACGTCGATGAACCGGATATTGTTCAACTCGTGTTCCACGATGCCGGCAAGATTTTCGCGACTTACGTCCCGGCCATTCAGCGTCCCGATTTGCATGTCCTTATCATAGTTAGACACGCGTAAACGGGCCTTTGATGACCGCAACATTTGCCGCCCGAATGTTCTTCCACCGCAGTTACTCGAATCCTGCTCACAGGCAGGTCGCATCTATTTGAAAAGGGTTCGTTCATTGAGAGCCAAGGAGATTGTTTGGTCGATACGCTACTGAAAGGGAAACGGCGGGACTCAAGCCGCTGCGGAAGGGTTGAATGACGTTGATTTTCAGGATGAATAATTTCTTGGCGAGCGCTGGTAGCAGCAAATGGATCGCGCTCATTATGACAGTGGCGTTACTAACGGCAAATGGCTGCACCTCGAAATCCGCTCCGCCGCCGGCAATGCCTCCGCCTACGGTCGGTTTCGTCACGGTTACTCAACAGGACGTGCAAATCTATGGCAACTGGGTCGCGACTCTCGACGGATATGTGAATGCCAACATCCAGCCACAGGTTTCGGGTTACTTAATCCGGCAGAATTACCGCGAAGGCTCCTATGTACACAAGGGAGACGTGTTGTTCGAGATCGATCCCCGGCCCTTTCAAGCCTTGCTCGATCAGGCAAAGGGGCAGGTGGCCCAAGCGAGAGGGCAACTCGGGCAGTCACAAGCGCAGTTAGGCCTCGCGCAGATCAACGTCAAGCGCGACACACCGCTTGCTCAGGCGCACGCGATCGCACAGAGCCAGCTCGACAACGATCTGCAGGCGCAAAAGCAAAACGAGGCCTTGATCTCTTCGGGACAGGCATCGATCCAAGCAGCGCAAGCCGCCGTTGAAACCGCCCAGCTGAATCTGGGATTCACCAAAGTACGTTCATTGGTCGACGGTGTTGCGGGCCAGGCGACTACTCAGATCGGCAATTTGGTCGGTCCAAGCACGGTGCTCACGGCAGTCTCGCAAGTGAATCCGATCAAGGCTTACTTTCCAATCAGCGAGCAGGAATACTTGCGGATTGCGGACAAGATCAAGCCGGGCATCGATCTGCTCCGCTCCCGTAACCCGGTGCCGCTCGAACTCACTCTGGCGAATAATACGGTGTATCGGTTCCCAGGGCGGATCTTATTTGCTGATCGCCAGGTTGACCCCTCCACCGGAACGATTCGTATCGTGGCGGCTTTCAACAACCCGGGTAACGTGCTCCGTCCGAATCAGTTCGGCCGCATTCGCGCCGTGATCGCCGTCGAGAAGCAAGCTCTGCTTATTCCGCAACGGGCGGTGACAGAACTACAGGGCCGGTATCAGGTTGCGTCGCTCACTCCCGACAATAAAGTCAGTGTGCGTTCCGTAGAGGTCGGTAATCGTTTGGGGCAAATGTGGATTGTGACGAAGGGTTTGCAGGCAGGGGACCGGGTCGTTAGCGAAGGCACTTCGAAGGTTCGCGACGGCGCTAGCGTGAGCGCCAGTCCGGACACGACGGCCGAAGCGGATAATTCCACTTCCACTCAGAGCGCGGGCAAATAAGCATGTCGAAATTTTTTATCAACCGTCCCATTGTCGCGATCGTTATCTCGATCATCACGGTCATTATCGGCTTGGTTTCGATGCTGCGTTTGCCTATCGCGCAGTTTCCAAACATCGTTCCACCGGAGATTCTGGTGCAGGCTACCTATCCTGGCGCGGACGCTCTCACGCTCGAGCAATCGGTTGCTACGCCACTCGAAGCGCAGATCAGCGGCGTTGACCAGATGGAGTACATGTATTCCATCAATGCCAATAACGGACTCTCGCAGATCCACATTGACTTCGATGTGAACACGGATCCGAATATTGATCAGGTACTGACGCAGCTTCGTGTTTCACAGACGCAATCGCAACTGCCGCCGCAGGTGAATACTGCCGGTCTGACGGTATTGAAGTCGCTCACCGCACCTCTTATGCTGGTGTCGCTTTACTCGCCTAAAGGTAGTTACGACAGCGTTTTCCTTGCTAATTACGCTTACATCAACTTGGTGGACGAGCTGACGCGAGTGCCCGGAATCGCGCGCGTACAGGTGTTTGGCGCCGGGCAATACGCAATGCGCGTCTGGGTCAATCCGGACAAGCTCACGAAGCTGGGGGTTACGGTTCCGCAGATCGTAGCGGCGCTCCAAAATCAGAATACGGTCAATCCGGCGGGGCAGATTGGCGCAGAGCCAGTGCCGAACGGACAGCAATTCACGTACACGGTGCAGGCGCAAGGCCGACTCACCTCGCCGCAGCAGTTCGCCGATATCATCTTGCGCGCTAATCCCGATGGCTCGAACCTTCGCCTGGGGGATGTCGCGCGGCTTGAACTTGGCGCCCAGACCTACAACTTAACGGGGCGCTATAACGGAAAGCCCTCGGCGATTCTTGCCATCTATCAGCTGCCCGGATCGAATGCCGTCCAAGCTGCCGCAGGCGTGCGGAAACGCTTCAATCAATTGCATGCCCGGTTTCCCCAGGATCTTACTTCGGAGGTCAGCCTGGACACCACGCTCGCCGTTACCTCAGGCATGCAAGAGATTGTTTACACCTTGCTTGAAGCGCTCGCCCTCGTCGTGCTGGTCGTTTATATCTTTCTGCAGGGCTGGCGTGCAACCATCATTCCGCTTGCTGCCGTGCCCGTCTCGCTCATCGGAACCTTCGTAGTTTTCCCGATGCTTGGCTTCTCAATCAATACGCTGTCCTTATTCGGGCTCGTGCTCGCCATCGGTTTGGTGGTTGACGACGCAATCGTGGTGGTCGAAGCGGTGGAACGTCATATTGAGGAAGGCATGACGCCGCGAGATGCCGCTTTGAAAGCGATGGAAGAAGTGGCTGGCCCGGTGGTAGCGATTGCATTGATTTTAACCGCGGTGTTCGTGCCGACGATATTTATTCCCGGTATAACCGGCCGCCTGTATCAGCAGTTTGCCGTCACTATCGCGATCTCCGTTTTGTTCTCGGCATTCAACGCGCTCTCGCTAAGTCCCGCGCTGGCTGCCGTTCTTTTGAAACCCAAGAAGAAGAGCCGTGGGCCGCTCGCACGCTTCTTTGCTGGCTTCAATCGAGTGTTCGAGCGCATCACGAACGGCTACGTCAGCTTTTCCGGCGTGTTGATTCGGAAAGCGGCGATAAGCCTCGTGTTTCTCGTCCTCATGGGCGTGCTCGCCGTCTTCATCGGGGGTAAACTTCCTGGGTCGTTCCTTCCCGAAGAAGATCAAGGCTATTTGTATGTCGCTCTGCAGCTGCCCAATGCTGCATCGCTCCAACGTACCTCCGAAGCAGCACGCAAGGTGGAAGACATTATTCTAAAAACGCCCGGCGTACAAGGCTGCACGTCCGTCATCGGTTTCAGCCTGCTCAGCTTCGTTCAGAACACGTATAGCGCATTTTTCTTCGTCACAGCGAAGCCTTGGGATCAGCGGACCGCGCCCGACCAGCAGTATACGGCTATCCGGAACCACATCACGGGCGCGTTGCAGCAGGTAAAAGACGGTATTGGCTTCTCGTTCCCGCCGCCTTCTATTCCAGGCGTCGGCACATCGGGTGGTGTCACCTTGATGCTTGAAGACCATTCTGGCGCCGATCTTCCTTTTCTCACCGCGAACGTGAACAAATTCATGGAAGCTGCCGCCAAGAGAAAAGAGGTCGTGGGCCTTGCTACCACCTACTTGCCTAGCGTGCCGCAGCTTTACGCCGATGTCGATCGAGTGAAAGTGGAGCGGCAGGGTGTCAACGTCGGCGATGTCTATGAGACGCTGCAAACCTTTCTCGGCGGATATCTTGTGAATTACTTTAATCGCTTTGGCCGGCAATGGCAGGTCTACGTCGAAGCAGAGGGCGACTACCGCAAGAGCACGGACGATCTGGGCCGTTTCTACGTGGCGAACACTCGGAACCAAATGGTGCCGCTCACTGCGGTGACGAACACTCGGCCGCTAGCCGGGCCGGAGTTTACGATGCGCTTTAACGAGTATCATGCCGCGCAGATCATAGCCGCTGCCGCACCCGGCTACAGCTCAGGGCAGGCTACAAAAGCTCTCGAAGAAGTCTTTGCCCAGACAATGCCGAGTGAAATGGGCTTCGATTATATCGGCATGTCGTACCAGGAGAAACAAGCCTCCGAAGGTGTTCCGCCTTCGGTAATCTTCGGTCTCTCATTGCTGTTCGTGTTCCTTATCCTGGCGGCTCAGTATGAGAGCTGGTCGCTTCCCTTCAGTGTCTTGCTTGGTACACCCATCGCGGTTTTCGGCGCTTACCTGTTTCTTTGGCTGCGGCACTTCGAGAACGATGTTTACGCGCAGATCGGCCTGGTTATGCTGATCGGGCTTTCTGCCAAAAATGCCATTTTGATCGTTGAGTTCGCGAAATCGGAGTACGAGAAAGGTAAGAGTATCGAAGAGGCGGCGCTGACCGGCGCGCGCATCCGGTTCCGGCCCATTTTGATGACTGCGTTTGCATTCATTCTCGGCTGCGTGCCGCTGTGGACCGCTACCGGTTCGGGCGCATCCTCCCGGCGCATTCTCGGCACAGCTGTGATCGGTGGGATGCTGGCCGCCACGGCACTAGCTATTTTCCTCATACCAGTCACTTTCGACGTGGTCGAAAAGGTCTCGCACCGGGTAGGCAGACGCGGGACGAAAATCGCCGAGCCTGTTCGCGAACGAGAGGAAGAGCACGAGCCGGTATGAAACGCTTAGCACTTGCAGGCTCCTGCGTAGCTTTCTTGATATTGGCCGGTTGCACGGTCGGACCGAATTACAAACGCCCGGTTGTAAATGTGCCGGCCACTTATCGCAACGGTGATCAGAAGGCGACCGACACGCAGGCTACGAACTCGATCGGCGATGAGAAATGGTGGAATGTCTTCGCTGATGATCAACTGCAGCAACTGATCCGGACAGCACTGAAGCAGAACTACGATGTACGGATAGCAGCCCTGCGCGTGCTGCAAGCGCAAGAGCAGGTGACCATCACGCGCGCGAACCAATTTCCGAATGTCACCGCCGGCCCTAGTGTGACAGGCACCCGGCAACCCGGCATTCCTGGTGTCTTCAGCGGCTACTCTTATCTGGCGGATGTGGTTGGTTTCTCGGCTTCGTGGCAGCCTGATTTCTGGGGCCGCTACCGGCGCGCCAGCGAAGCGGCACGGGCCACGCTGCGCGCCTCTGAATGGGGCCGTCGCGCAGTTTTAAGCACGCTCGTCGATAATCTTGCGGCCGCTTATTTTCAATTACGCGAGTACGATCTTGAACTCGAGATCGCACAACGGACCCTGACCTCGCGCCAGCAATCGCTAAAGCTCACGCAGACTCTCGAACAGGGTGGCGCTACCTCGCTCGTCGATGTTCGGCAAGCCGAGCAACTCGTCGAGGAAGCTGCCGAAACAATACCCGAAACCGAGCGCGAGATTGCCCAAGCAGAAGATCAGATCAGCATCCTGATCGGAGAGAATCCCGAGGGCGTCAAGCGGGGACGTCCAATCACCGAGCAGCCGCTACCTGAGACGGTACCGGCCGGTTTGCCTTCGCGCCTCATCGAGCGCCGTCCCGATATCCAGCAGGCCGAGCAGCAACTCGTCGCCGCGAATGCCGAGATCGGTGTCGCGCGCGCGCAACTTTTCCCGCAGATCTCGCTGACGGGCACGGCTGGTCTAGAAAGTATTGGATTGAACAATCTCTTCAACTGGCCATCCCGCACCTGGAACTGGACGGCAGCTGCCAGCCAGCCTATCTTCAACGCCGGTGCCTTACGAGCGAACGTTCGCTTCTCACAAGCTCAACAGCAGCAGGCGCTGCTCACCTACGAGCAGACGATTCAGCAGGCATTCCGCGAAGTAGCTGATTCGCTCATCGGTTATAACAAATACCGCGAGTTTCGAGCCCATCAGGAAGTGCTCACGGTAGCTGCACGCGGAGCTTCGGACCTCTCCCATATGCGTTATGAGGGAGGGGTGACGAGCTACCTGGAAGTGCTCACGAACGAAACTAATTATTTCTCGGCAGAGCTGAGCCTCGCGCGCGCCCGGCTTAGTGAGCGGCTCGCGCTTGTGCAGATTTATAACGCTCTCGGTGGCGGCTGGGAACAGCAGTAGCGCGCCAGTTACTTCGCCGCGCAGACCCCAGAGTTTAAGATTGAACACGTGAGCTTTGTTGATTGGCTGTTAGCCGATTTGCGCCTACCCAAAGGCGTTTCCAATGAACCTGCTGCAGAAAACTCGTGGTGGCGGGTCATGTGCCTTACTGGCGTTGATTACTTCTCGACTTTGGGCTACCAGCCGGGCATCGCCTTCCTCGCAGCTGGACTGCTTTCACCTATTGCCACCCTGGTGCTCGTGATCGTCACACTGGCGGCAGCTCTTCCGGTCTACCGTCGCGTTGCAGCCGCTAGTCCCAACGGACAAGGCAGCATCGCCATGCTCGAAAGTCTTTTCCCCAAGTGGACCGGCAAATCCTTCGTCTTGATTTTGCTCGGGTTCGCTACCACCGACTTCATTATTACGATGACCCTTTCGGCGGCGGATGCCGCCAATCACTTCGTGCAGAACCCATTTACCCCGCCTGCGATGAAGAGTCAAATGGGCGTCACGCTCATCCTGCTGGCGACCCTGGGAGCTATCTTTCTCAAAGGGTTCCGTGAAGCGATCACGATTGCGGTGGTTCTGGTCGGCGCTTACCTCTTTCTGAACCTGATCGTAACGATCGTTGCCCTTTGGCATGTGTTCGTGCATCCGCAGCTGATCCCAGACTGGAGCAGTGCTCTGTTCCGCACGCACGGCAGTCCCTTCCTAATGCTTGGAACTGCTCTGATCCTGTTTCCGAAGCTCGCGCTCGGGCTATCGGGTTTTGAGACCGGCGTGGCGGTTATGCCTCTCATCAAAGCTGATGAAATCGAGGATCGCATCAAAAACACTCGCAAATTGCTTACGACCGCTGCCTTGATTATGAGCGTCTTCCTGATTGCTACCAGCTTCGCCACGACGTTGCTGATACCGGCTGCCAAGTTCAAGGAAGGTGGCGAGGCAAATGGCCGCGCCTTGGCTTATCTGGGTCATCAGTATCTCGGCAATGGTTTCGGCTCGGTTTACGATATCAGCACGATTCTCATCCTCGCATTTGCGGGCGCGTCCGCAATGGCAGGCTTGTTGAACTTAATTCCGCGTTACCTGCCCCGTTTCGGCATGGCGCCGGAGTGGGCTAAAGCTGCACGTCCGCTGGTGCTGGTGTTTATGGCCATCTCGTTTGCGGTGACGTTTCTGTTCCATGCCGATGTGGATGCACAGGGCGGAGCCTATGCCACGGGCGTCTTAGTATTGATGACCTCCGCCGCAATTGCTGTCACGCTGACAGTCTGGAAAAGCTGGGCTCGCCTGCCGTTTTTTCTGATCGCGCTGGTCTTCATTTACACGACCGCTCTCAATATCTATGAACGCCCGGAAGGTTTGAAGATCGCCTCGTTTTTTATCCTCGCAATTATCGTGACATCTCTCATTTCGCGCGCCATGCGCTCTACGGAGTTGCGAATCGAGACAGTGCATTTCGACAACGAAGCTCAGAAGTTGCTCGCCGAGGATGAGGACGGCGTCATTCACCTGGTTGCCCGCAAACCGCGGAAAGAGACGCCGGAAGATCTTGATCGAGTGGAAAAATCGGTTCGTGCGGCGCACGGTCTGGCCCCGGACGAACGCATCTACTTTCTGGAAATTGAGCCCGGCGATGCTTCGACCTTCGAATCTACTCTGGCCATAACCGGCTGTCGCGTTGGAAAACACTCGGTCTTGTGTGGCGCCAGTCCGGTTGTCGCTAACGCTATTGCCGCCGTACTGATTCAGCTTGAGTCTCAGACGGGCAAAGTTCCGCACGCTTATTTCAACTGGACTGAAGGAAACCCTGTTGGGAATTTATTCAAATTCCTCTTTCTTGGCTCGGGTGATGCGGCGCCGCTCGTGCATGAGGTATTGCGGCGCGCGATTCCCGACATGAAACACCGCCCGATCGTACACGTAAGCTGACGGTCGTTCAAACCGCTACATTAAATTGTTACACCCGCCCCGTCTCGCCATCTAATCAGTTGTCGACGATGGACCCAGCCGGTAGAAGATCAATCTGTTCGCACGATGGCTGAACTCTCGCTACGTGCGGTATCAAAGACTTATGACAACGGCGTGGTCGCGCTTGCGCCCGTTGACCTTACTGTGGAAGATGGCCAATTCGTGGTCCTGGTCGGTCCTTCCGGGTGCGGTAAATCCACGCTTTTAAGGATCATTTCAGGTCTGGAACGCGCCACTGGGGGTTCTCTCGCCATTGATGGGCAAGTGGTGAACGATATGCCTGCGAAATCGCGGGATGTCGCTATGGTTTTCCAGAATTATGCACTTTATCCGCATCTGACAGTCGCGCAGAACCTGGAGTTTTCATTGAAGATGCGCGGCATGCCCAAGGCCGAGCGCCGCACCGAAGTGAATGCAGTCGCCGAACTCCTGCAACTCACCGAACTGCTAGACCGGCGCCCCTCGCAGTTATCGGGCGGACAGCAACAACGCGTGGCACTAGGCAGGGCCATCGTGCGGCGTCCAAAGCTGTTCCTGCTGGATGAGCCGTTCAGCAACTTGGATGCAACCCTGCGCGCCAGCACGCGCACGGAGCTTATCCGCCTCCACCGCCGGATCCGAACCACTACCGTCTTCGTGACTCACGATCAAGTCGAGGCGATGAGCATGGCGGACCTGCTTGTGGTGATGAAGGACGGAAAAGTGCAGCAGGTTGGAGCCCCGCTGGACGTCTATCGTAAGCCGGCTAATCGCTTCGTGGCACAGTTTATTGGCTCACCACCTATGAATCTGATCGAGTTGAATGTGGAAGCGGGTGGCTCGTCGGTTAACATCGCCGGGCAGCACGTTGCCACTCCCGCCGCCCTGCCGATGAATGCCAGAACGGTCATGCTGGGCTTGCGGGCGGAGCATGTGGAACTCGTGCAGGGGAAGAAAACGCCAACGGGAAATCTTTTCCCCGCCAAAATGATTTTCCTTGAGCCGCTCGGGCACGAAATCCTGGCGACTTGCCTACTCGATGGACAGGATCTTACGGTCCGGTTGCCGGCGGATGCGATGGTGCATCCCGGGCAAGAAGTCCTGCTCTCGATCGACCTCGAACAGGCGGTCTGGTTCGATGCCGCCTCAGGTGTTGCGTTGGGCGAACCGCAAGCCGTCCTCACATAGCCGCGTAAGCTGGCGCGTTTTATTTAAGGCCCGTGCGGGCGATTCCTTGAACGAAGAAGCGCTGCAGACAAACAAACAAAGCGGTTACGGGGATGATCGAGATCAGTACAACGACCATGATCCCTGACCAATCCGGGATGTGCTCCCCTTGCAAGAGACTCAAACCGACCGGCAGCGTGTAGGATGGCTCGCTTTTTAGCACGACCAGCGGCCAGCCAAAATCATTCCAGACGCCAAGGACCAAGAGAACCGAAAGCACGGCGATAGCCGGTTTGCTCAGCGGAAGTACAATTCGAAAGAATATTTTCCACTCGTTCGCGCCATCGAGACGCGCGGCATCGAGCAGTTCGTCCGGTATGCTTTGCAGAAACTGGCGAGCCAGGAACACTCCGTACGTTTCGGCCGCCCTCGGCAACAGCACCGCCCAATATTTATTCACTCCGCCCAATGCCGCTATCGTCATAAACTGCGGAACAATGAAGACCTGTGTCGGCAGCATCAACGTGCAGAGGAACACGATGAAAAGCAAGTCACGGCCGCGAAAATGAAATTTCGCGAAAGCGTAACCCGCCAGCAGGTCAAGCGTGATGGTGAGCGCGCCCCCAACGATGGAGAGAACGACGGAGTTGAAAAGCCAGCGGCCGACCAGGTAAGTGGACCAGGCACGGCCGAAATTTCCCCATGCAATGTGCGAGGGCAGAATGTGTAGCGTTCGTGCGAATACCTCCGACGGCGGTTTCACGGCGGTCAGAAGCATCCATAGGATCGGAAAGAGAAATACCACCGAAACGATTGAAAGCAGGACGACCAGCATGGCGTTCTGTCCGCGGTGCTTCATGCTGCCTTCCACCTGGCGGGCGAACGCCTGATGAGCAGGCCGCTGGTAAGCACGATAAGAATGAAGAACAATATCACGCTGATGGCAGACGCGTAACCCTGCCGCTGTTCTTCGAAGGCGGTGTCGAAGAGATACTGAACGAGCGTTGTGGTCGAAAACGCTGGCCCGCCAAACGTCATCACGTAAATCAAATCGAAGACATGTAGCGAGTAGATGAGATTGGTGATCAGCAGGAATGTGGTGCTGGGCCGCAGTAACGGCCAGACTACATAGCGAAAACGGGACCAGGCGCTTGCCCCGTCCAGTTCGGCCGCGTCGAGAAGTTCACGCGGCACATCCTGCAGGGCAGCAAGATACACCACCATGCAAAGTCCGGCGCGGAGCCAGATGGTAGTGGCAATTACCGAGGGCATGGCATAGGTGGGCGAAGACAGCCAGGGAATGCGCGCCATGCCCAAGCTGGCAAGAATCGCGTTGAGGATACCGTAGTGCTCATCGAACATCCAGACCGCGATGACGCCTGAGGCGACGCTGGAAATAACGAACGGCAGGTACAGAGCGGCGCGAAAGAAGCCCCGGGCCGGCAGCGGTCTGTTTAAGACCAGTGCCAAACCTAGGCCGGACGCCATCGTTAAAGGCACCACGGCAGCGGCATAAACCAGTGTGTTGCGCAAAGCGCGCCAGAACTCGCGGTCGTGCAAAATTTCTGCGTAGTTACCGAGCCCGATAAAGCGGTGATCGCCGAGCAGATTCCAATTGAACAGGCTCAGCGTGAAGACGGCCAGGATGGGCAGAAAGATAAAGACCAGAAACAGCGAAAGATGCGGAGCAAGAAACAGCCACGGAATGCTGCGGATATGTTTCATGCCTGACTTGCCACTCGTGTCACTTCGCGAGCGAGGTTCTGCAGAGTTTCTTCGGCGCTCTGCCCGCCGGTGAAGGCCAGATCGAGTTCATCGCCCAGCACGCGGCCAATCCGGTGGAATTCGGGCAGCGTAACGGTCCGCGCAAGATCAATCGGTACTTGCTTCGACTGCTCCAGGTGCACCCGCATCTCATCCGGACGATAGCGGTAGGGAATTTTCTCGGCCAATAACTTTTTGCGCACTGGCAGAAACTCGGCGGCCACAATGAAATCGCGCATATTCGCCTCATTGGTCAGAAACAGGGCGAAATCGACGGCTACTTCGGGATGCTTCGTGTTGCGGCTCACCCCAACCCCGTTGCCGCCCAATTCGGAAGCCACTTGCCGGTCGCGAGGAAGGAATGTTGCGCTCCATTCGAAATTGGTTTTGAGCTCGCGGAGACTCTGCGGGCCTACATCGAAGTACATCCCGACGACCTCGTTGGCGAACAATGTTTCTACCTGCTCGCTCGATTTAGCCGAGTCACTCATGGGGATCAATCCTTCACGGAAGAAAGATTGGGTAAATCGGATCGTATCGAGCGCAGCAGGTGAAGGGATCGCTGCCTTCGAGTGGTTGTCCTTCAATAAACGACCGCCGCGCTGATACAGAAAATTGAGCCAGCGAAATGCACCGCCCAGGGTCCAGTTCACCGCAAATGCAAACTCCGAGCCACCTTTCTTGAGAGCACGGGCGACTTCGAGAAATTCTGTCCAGCTCCAGCTCTCTTCAATGCTGCGCGGCGCGCGCAATCCCAATCGATCAAAGAGCGTTTTGTTATAGAGGATCGCGCTCGTATCAGTGTGGTGCGGCAGTGCGTGAGGCCGACCGTGATACAGAACCGCTGACCAAGTGGTTGCAGTGAACGCATCTCCGAAATTGGCCGGGTAGATACGGTGAGAGGTCGATCAGCGCACCGCTCGGGCTGTACCGGCCCACATCAAGGTATTGCACGCGGAAGATATCCGGCCCAACACCAGCCGCTATCAATGTGTCGATCTTGGTTCGGTCCCGGTAACGCTATCTGCTCCAGCTGAATCGCGACCTTGGGATGAAGTGCTTCATAGCGATCGACCAGCATGTGAAAAGCCCGCATCTCGACAGGTTCCCCGTAGACGGAAAATCGCAGGTGAATTTTGCCGTCGTTTTCGGCTCAGTACGCGTACAGGCTGCTGCTGCCAAAAACGTACTTAGAACTGCTCGACGAGCGATAGGGCCCCCGCCGCTACTACCACCATCATTCGCCATCAGATCGCTCGGTCGCCACTCTATACAGATGCCGTGCTCTGTCCCAAACACTAACTTTTCGTTTGCTAGTGCCTCAACCGATAAACACGGACATAATCGAAATTGACCGTAATGCCTGCTATATTTTGCGCTGCAATACCGATCTGCGCACCGCTGCCGAGAAAGTGCTGCCAGGTTCCTCCGCGGGTCCAATGTGCGCCGTCATTGCTTGTGTAAGCACTGTACAGCTCAAGTCCATCGTTCCGCTCATGCTTAACGATGCGGAGCCAGGTAGTATGTCCGACAGGGCCGATCGTCATATGGTCGTAACCTGGATAATTGGTCGGAACCGGCGAAATCTGCTTACCGAACTCTGTCTGACGCGTATCGAAATCGGCAAACACGTCAAGCTTAATGCTGTTGAAATCGTCGCCATAGATAAATGAGCGCGCCCTGCGCAAAGTTGTAGCAGCAGGAACTATCGAAGGGGATGCTGGTCGTGATCCGCGTTTCGACCAGGTAATCGCCGGATACAGGCGTAGGTTCTGCGAGGATCGAGACATGCTGCGGATCGCCGTTCTCGTCCGGGCCCTGACGTTTGCACCTGGTATGCGGTGCCGGTCAGCACGTAACTGTTATTGGCTTGGGGATGCAGGAAGTGCCATTGAGCGGAGAGCCTCGTGCCGTCAAATTCGTCGGAAAGCGAGGCGATCTTCTCGCCCGGTTCGTCCCACGGCTTCACCCGCGAATCATAGTCGTCGTCTTCGCCACGGCTGGGCCGCTGGCGCTGGCTGCGGGTTCGCTGAGGCCCAGTACCCACCGCGCACCTCCGGCCATTCGTCGACCCAGTCGATCGCGTCCAACAAGGCGGGCCTGCGTGTAAATCCCGCATAACCGTCGAAGTAAGGAGCGCGGAGATCGACTGCGTGATACAGCATGTAATCCTGCCCGGCATCATCTGCGAAAATAACGTTACCGCCGGGGCCAACCCACTTATTTCCATTCGCTGCGATGGCAATAAACCCGCCGGGAGCGAACGTTTGCAGCGGAACTCCATCCTTATCGAGAAACGGTCCGGTCGGAGTCATCTGAACGTCCGACTGCCACGCTATAACCACTCAGCGGCCCATCGCAACAGCTCGATGTCGATACGAACAGATAGTAGTAGCCGTCGTGCTTGTAAAAATTCGCACCCTCGAACACGTTGTCGACCGCGATCTGCTGTTCGGAAGCAGGGTCGGAGGTCAGGCCGTCCGCAGAAAGCTTGCGGATGCTGATACCGCCGTTGAAACTGCCGTATGAAATATAGCGCTGCCCCCATTGATCCTGGATTTCATCGGGATCAATCACGGCTCGCAGAAAAGAATTGTCGTATGGGTTTGGCTCCGGTGCAATCACCGGGCTCCCGCTGTCGGTCCATGGACCGCTTGGATGTTCGCTCGTTGCCACTCCGATCGCCGAACCGCCCGCTGCGGTTGTCGGAGCGACGTAATACAGGTAGTATTTGCCATTGAAATGCTTTACGGCAGGCGCCCAAAGATTCGTCACCACGTTGCCTATCCAGCCGGGCAGTGTCAGGAAAACATCGCCGATATAAGTCCAGTGAATAAGTCAAGCGATTGTAGGAAGTGATGAGTGGTTGCGTAGATTGCCGTTTGCGTCTTTATCGTTACAGTTGAGCGGGTCGCCGGTGCAATACAGATACCAAGTGTCGGCACCTTCGTGCCCGCGTTCTTTGATGATGGCAGGATCCGGGCAGCTGACTGCCGAACCGGTTTTCGGATCATCCAAAGAAAGCGGGTTGCGGATAAGTGCGGTCACGTTCAGTTCGCCGAGTGACCTGCCGTATAAAACTCCGGCGAGCGTAACCGAGGTTAACGCGCCGCGGACAAATTGAAGCATCTTCATGGCTGCCTCCAAATCGTTCGTTTTATATCACAATCTCGCGGGTCTCGGGCTTAGCACCGACCGAGCATGTTTCCGATGCTTCTGCCGAACCTAGCGAATACCCAGCACGCCGTTCCGATGGCCGTGATGAAAAGCAATGGGTCGGTCGTGCGGCCGGCCTGCGCGAACGATGTTCAATACACCGAGGAGAGCAGCTGCCAGAGACGACCCGAGAGATCAGATGAAAGCGTCGTTTATAGGCGGTATCCATTTAAAAGTGCCCAGTGTATCCGCGCGGCGGCCTGGCCTTGTAAGCTTGTGAGGAAAGAGAAATCGATGATGACCACGCAAGAAGTTGCAAATCAACTCGTTCAACTTTGTTCTGAAGGCAAGTTCGCTTACGCTACTGAGTCGCTGTATTCGCCCGATATTGTCAGCATGGAGGCCAGGGCGCCTCCGGGCAATCGCGCGAATCCAAGGGCATCCCGGCTGTCAAGGCGAAAGGCAACTGGTGGATGGCGAATCACGAGGTTCACTCGTCGATTGTCGAAGGGCCGCTCGTTGCAGGCGAGCATTTCGCCGTTAAATTTAAGATGGACTCACTTTCAAGCCTCAGGAGCAAACGTTTCACAATGGAAGAGATCGGCGATTTATAAAGTCTTGAGAGCGGGAAAATCGTGTACGAAGAATTTTTCTACACGATGTAACTCGGCTGCCAGCACCACCCGCCTGTTTGGCTAAGTAGCCGATTGATCGCGGCTCTCCCATTCCGGCCCGGCTTTGCGATCCTCTTCGGCCAGGTGATGCACATGAGCATCGGCTTCGTCTGAGAGCGCCGTACGTTCGTAGGTCGACTTCGACGTTTGTGTGGCTCGCCTAAGGGCGTCAGCTTCAAGTAATAACCGTAATAAGCGCATCAGGAATGACGTAGGCATACTGAATGCGCCCTTGTGTCAGATCAAATGCCGTGTTCACCCAGGTCGCTTCAAGTTCGCCGTGACGCACGGCAAAAACCATTCCTGGCATATCGCCGCCGGGAGCGGACTGAATAAACTTCGGGCTCCACTTAGGTGACCACACCCGTTCTTTGTCTGCGCCGAACAGAGGCGCTACCTGCTCCATCACCGCATGCGCAATAAAAGTAAATCGTTCCTCGGTACGCGCTCGCGAAGAATTGTCCCCGCCGAGCGGCAGCAAACCAGTGACGTTGATCAAGAGCAGTCCGAAGATGCATCCTCATCGAGGATTTCTCCTTAAGTCTGTGGCTGTCACTGGCCCGCAGGGTCATCCCATAAATCTTTTTCAGTTCGCTGATTTGACGAGCGACTCTTTCCCGAAAGCGGGTTTCCCTTCAAATGCGTGGAGAACAATGCCCTCGAGCAGGTCTCCCAAGCTCAGATCCTTTAACTCCGCTAGCGCCTTTCAAGACCTTTAAAAGTCTCTTCTCGATCCGTACTCCGGTCTGTATCCGTTCGACTTCGATCATTGTACTTTGTTACCAAGGTATATCATCACACAAATGGTTGTGGATCGTTCACGCATGTGGGATCGGCCGTGTTTGAATCAAAGTGATGAGCCTGCGAACTCACTTGCGACTCTGTTTCTCCGCGACGCTTCTCCTGCTGACCGTTCTCCCGTGTCCGGTTACTGCGCAGCAGCGCGACTTGCGCAATTTTCTCGGGCTCGGCACTCCGCCTGACAAAGCCGCCGCGAAACTTGGGGAACCGCTCTATAAGCAGCACTGCTCGGCCTGTCACGGAGAGGATGCGCGTGGCGCGCAGGTCCAAACCTGTTCGTTCAACCGTAGTGCTGCATGACGAGAAGGGCAGCGATATCGGCCAGGTCGTCCGTAACGGGCGTCCGGAAGGCGGCATGCCCGGCTTTCCCGAATCTCACTGACATGGAGGTCTATGACATAGCGGAACATATCCATCTGCAAGTTGAGCTGGCGGCCAACCGCGGCTTGTATTCGAGCGTCTATGCCAATCAGCGAAGCCACACGAGCGGTGATCCCGCTAAGGGAAAAGATTTTTCGATTCCAACTGCTCCAGCTGCCATTCAGCAGGGGGCGATCTCGCGAAGGTCGGTTCGAAGTTTCCGCAGGCTGCGCTCATGCAGGCCCGGTTCATCTGGCCTGCTTCGTCGAACCGGCTCACGCCACGGTAAAGACCGCCTCCGGAGAAACATTGGCCGGCTCTCGATCGAAAAATTAAACGATTTCGATGTGAAGCTACGTGATGCGAACGGCGTCGTCGCATGACTGGCCGCGTGACCAGGTGCAAGTACAGGTGGATGACAAGCTGGCGGCCATCGGGCACTGTTGCCGAAATATACCGATGCGGATCTCCACAACCTAACCGCCTACTCTACTGGAATTGAAATGACTCGAATTTCTACTGCTGCTGTTAGTTGTGCAGCTTCTCTCGCGGCGCAAGAACTCGCTCCGAAAAGCTTACCTTGTTCAAGCAACCGCCGAATGTCTGGCCCACTTACAACGGCGACTATTCCGGGCGACGCTTCAGCTCACTCGATCAGATCAATCAATCGAACCTGAGCCATACTGAAACCGGCCTGGACTTTCCACATCACGGGGGTCGGTCAGCAGCGCGGCATCGGCGATCCCCAGATCAAGTCGACACCGCTGA
The DNA here is from genome assembly GCA_963737005.1 of Terriglobia bacterium. GTDB lineage: Bacteria > Acidobacteriota > Terriglobia > Bryobacterales > Bryobacteraceae > Bog-105. The sequence continues at coordinate 38,311 of CAVTRD010000005.1, forward strand.
TGGTCGATGGGGTCCTTTACTTCACGATTCCCGATCACATTTTCGCGGTAAATGCGCGCACCGGTGAGCGCATCTGGCAATTCGATTTCGAAGATCACGGCGGGCATCTCACCGGGCAGCGCGGCGTCGGCATCTATGGCAACTGGCTTTACTTCTTGACGCCGGACGGCTGGTTTATTTCACTCAATGCCAAAGACGGCAAGGAGCGCTGGCGCAAGAAAGTCGCGGATGAGAAGCTGCAGTATTTCACGACCATGGCGCCGCTCGTTGTGAAGAATCACGTGCTGGTCGGAGTCGGCGGCGATGCAATGGATGTGCGCGGTTACCTTGATGCGCGCGATCCGGAAACAGGCGACCTGCAATGGCGCTGGTGGACGGAGCCGCAGAAGCCCGGCGATCCCGGCGCGGAAACCTGGCCCAAACAGCGGCGCAATGGACCACGGCGGCGGCATGACATGGCTTCCCGGCACTTACGATCCCGAACTGAATCTGCTCTACTGGGGCACCGGCAACGCGAACCCGGTGTTTGCCGGCCAAAGCCGCAAGGGCTCCAATCTGTGGACCGCTTCGATCGTGGCGCTCGATCCCGATAAAGGCAAACTGGTGTGGTGGTTTCAAGCCTCGCCTCACGACACTCACGATTGGGATAACGTTGAAACGCCCGTGCTGTTCGACGCCGTCATCGACGGCAAACCGCGTAAGCTGCTCGCGCAAGCTGCCCGCTGCGGCTGGTTCTTCGTGCTCGATCGCACCAATGGAAAGAATCTGGTCTCGAAGCCGTTCTCAGGGACTGGCAACTGGGCCAAAGGCGTCGATGCGAAAGGTCAGCCTGTTCCCGATCCGATGAAAGAGCCGCAAGTCGAAGGCTCGATGATCGACATGCCGACATTGGGGCGACGAACTGGCAGCCGCCCAGCTACGATCCGCAGACCGAGCTCTTTTATCGTAAACGGAACCGAGGGCTATGGTTTGGCGTATCTCTACGACACATCTGAAAGCCCGCAAGGATACGGCGGCGGAAGCGGCGGCACCTTCGACTCGCGCTCGGCACTTTTTGCTTTAAATATTCACACCGGAAATATTGCCTGGAAGCATGAGCTGAAAGCGGGCGAGGGCAGCATCTCAGGCGGTGTCTTGACAACCGCAGGCAAACTGTTGTTTACCGGGGACTCAGGCAGCTTGGTTGCATTCGATCCGGCGAACGGCAAAATTCTGTGGCACCATCCGCTGGCATCGGGCCTAAGCAATGGCCCTTCAACCTACATGCTCGATGGTAAGCAACAGATCGTGGCGGGGGCCGGCGACTCGCTTTACGCATTTACGCTTGGCGATTGAGCTCCGGTGGCGGTCGGAACGGGTCGCATCAGCAATGATTCCATTGGCTGCGGGTCTCATTCGTGCGTTGCGGGAAGAGGGGCGCTCTTGCGGGAACGGCGTCTCGGTGTTCGCGCAGTGCTCGGGCACGGCGGAGGTGAACCCATTGCAGCGGATCCACCGGTTCCCCGTACGCATAAAGAGTCCAATGCAAGTGCGGTCCGGTAGAACGCCCGGTCGATCCGACATAACCGATCACGTCGCCTTGTCTCACCTGATCGCCTTCTTTCGCGCCCAGCTTTGACATATGCAGATAGATTGATTCAAGGCCTTGCCCATGATCAATCGCTACTGTGCCGCCGCGTAGCTGGAATTCGTGCACGATCTTAACCGTTCCGCCGGCAATTGCGTGTATCGGACTGCCGAGCGGCCCTCTCTGGTCGAGCCCCGCATGAAAATCACCGGTGGGCTTGCCGTTATGCAATCGCATGACTCCGAAAGGCGACGTGATGCATCCCGGAATAGGCGCCTCAAATGGCTCTTGCCAGCGGCGCTCGTTCGACACAGTTTTGAGGAACGCTGCCACCAGCTCACGCTCTTCTGAAGTGGATTTCAGAGCCGAGAGCGTCTTGCTCAACACAATATTTTGCTTTGCGTAATGGGCATTCGCGACCGCCAAATCAGTTTCGTGCGCTACTGTTCCATTAGCCGCCAGCCATTCGAGTCTGTAGGTTCCGGGTTTTTCCAGAACACCGATCGGCATCAGGCCAAGAGTGCTTCCGTCGCTCTGCGCAAAAAGCCGGATCGTTCTCTCATTCAGGCGCACACTCACCGCATCACTTCCGCCGTACACCTTTACCACCTGCCCTTGCAGCGGCGTCACGGGAGAGAAGGAAAGCGTCTGGGCCCATGCGCTGAGTGGTAGGAGGGCGATCAAAATCGTGCGCACTCGTTCAGCATAGCTTTCGGAAAACGGATGAACCGTTTCAGCGTTCGAAGTGCTCTCATGGAGGAAGGAGGAGACGTTGTTATGAAACTAGTTTCTCTATGTTTTCTCGCAGTGAGCTTCGCTGCAAGCACACTGCTGGCCGGCGATGAAGATGTGGCGCGGCTCAAAGAATCCGGTCAGGTTCTGACCGAAATTATGGGTACGCCGGATAAGTCTATCCCGCAAGACCTGTTCCAGAAGTCGTATTGCGTGGTGGTGATACCCAGTCTGAAAAAGGCGGGCTTTATCGTTTCGGCCAAGTACGGCCGGGGCTTCGCTTCCTGTCGTAAAGAAGGGGGTGGCTGGACCGGTCCCGCTGCCATGCGCATTGAAGGCGGAGGTGTTGGCTTTCAGATTGGCGGTTCTGCCACCGACGTGGTCATGCTCGTCATGAGTCAGAAAGGTATGCAGGGAATGCTCGCGAGTAAATTCACTCTGGGCGGCGAAGCGTCCGTTGCGGCGGGCCCGGTAGGCCGCGATACCACCGCCCAGACAGATGCCACGATGCGCGCCGACATTCTCTCCTGGTCGCGCTCTCGCGGCATTTTTGCCGGCATCTCTCTTCAGGGCGGAACGCTGCGCGCCGACGAGGATGTAGACAAAGCGCTCTATGGTCAGCCTGAAACCAGCAAAGCCATTCTGACGGGAACAGTCCCCGCTCCAACCGGCGCTGAAGCTTTCCTGAGCCAATTGACTAAGTACGGCGGCGAAACCGCGAAGAAGTAGAGCTGCTCGTTGAAGTAGGTGCGCCCTGCTCCCTACTTCAACAGTTCCCTCATGTAGTCGGTCACTTCCGGCGACCGAATCATTCCCATCCTCTCCACGATCTCTTGTTTAACGGCTGGATCTTTCTCGCGCTTCGCCAACGTGATCAGCAATTTCCCATTGCGACGCACTGAGAAGACATCTAACACCGCCTCCCGCACGCGTGGATCTTTGTCATTCCCAAAGATTGACATCAGCATCTGGTCGGTTTCGCTCCCGCCCTTGAGCGCCATCAGCTGAATAGCGGAGGCCCGCAGCTCAGGTATCTTCTCGGTGCGCACAATCTCATTCAAACGACTTGTATCCCCACCGAGGAACATCGATTGCAGGATGGCTTCTTTGACCGCGGTTGCCTGGCTCGCCGCATAAAGCGCGTCGAGCTTCTTGCGGGAATCCTCGCCGCCCATCATTCCCATCAACTGGATCGCTTTCACCTGCAGCGCCGGATGGGATGCACCGCTCGCGATCTCATCCAGCAACTTGTTAGCTTCGGGCGTGCCGCTTTGCGTCAAGACAAATAGCGCTTGCTCCTTCAGCTGCTCCGAATTGTCGCCGGTCAAGACTTGTTGAACAGCCGGAACGGCGGTGCCCGGCCTTGATTGCACCATGACATTGAGTGCCATCAGCTTCAGATCCGGGTCCGATTCGGCGCCCGGGTTTACGAGCAAGCCTGTTTGGGCTCTCACTTCCAATTCAAGCGCGCGCGCATCTTTGAGCCACGCGCTTGTTGGAAACTGCTTCCGCAGTTCGTCGATGCGGAACAGCGCGGCCTGCTCACGCCCGGTTCGATTTTCTGCATAAGCCTGCCAATAGAGCGCCGCATCCGCTCTCCCTTTGTTGCGTGCGGCCGATCTCGCAAACGAAGCGATCGCCTGCTCCCACTGGTGCGCGTCCAGGTCGCGGAGACCTTGCTTATAGGCGGCATCATCCGGCATGGTCTGTTGTGATTGAAAACTGAACTGGGGCAGGGAAGACCAATCCTGTGCCCATCCAACTGATGCCGAAACCGCCGAGGTCAGAGCCAGCCCCCACAAAACAAAACGCAATTTCATAATGTTCGTCCTTTTTGCCGCGCGTTACTGCTCGTCATGCGCACCTTCCATAACAGACCTTCTTGCTTGACGCGCTGCTTTAGCGATTGGAGGTCCTGGGGAGAGCTGTTCGCCTCGCCATGCGCGATCGCCAGCAGCACCCGCTCCAGGTCATCGAGCAGAGCCGCATGCGATCTATCCCCAAGATGGAGCGCCGTGTTGCGCAGCAGGCGGTTCTCTTCCAGAAGATTCCGCGCACGTGCCCCTTCCTCTGCGGAGTCGATGGAGGCGGCATCCGCATGCAGCAGCTCGGTCAGAACAACCTGCGATCGCTCCAGGTGATCGCTCATCGCCATCAGGAGCACGCGTTCACGTGACCGTGCGTCTTCAAGCGCCGCGTCGTGTACGCGCTTCTGGTCGGTCCAGATTCCGCCGAAAAATGCAAGCGCGAGCAGCACCGCGGCGATTGGCGCCAATTGCCAATACTTGAGCCAGGTCGGCTTCGGACTCCCTAACTGGGGCACAAGCCCGCGCCAAACTTCGAAGCCGTAGTCGTCTGCGCGCTTCGGAACGTCGTACTCGCGCCACGCTTCCATGGCTTCTTTCAATGCCAGAAAACGCCCGCGGCACTCGCTACAGTTCTTCGCGTGCTCGTCATGGGCGGCCGGAGCATCGCCATAAAAAACCTCAATCAGCTCAGCGTCACCAAGATGGCTCATCGCCGCACTCCCCAGGCCGGTTCGAGCGCTCGCCGCAATTTCTGCACGGCCCGAAAAACGCTGTGCTTCGCCGCGCTCTCCTGCACACCTAACGCCTGTGCAATCTCGTCGATGCCACAACCTTCGTAGTGGCGCAGCACAAAGGCAGCCCGTTCCATTTCGCTCAGCTCATCGAGCGCGGGAGCAAGCCACGCCGCCAACTCGCTGCTCTCGGTAAGGCGCTCCGGTCCCGGCTCCCGCGCCGCCACCGCTTCGAGCCAGCTAGTCGATCTCTCAGAGCCGCCCTTCAGCGTCTGTTCGCGCCGGGTCTTGCGCGCCCGCAGCAGGTCGAGCGAACAGTTTGCGCAAATCCGATACAACCAGGTGCCGAAGGAAGCTCGTCCGTCAAAGTTCTTGATTTGCTTGTAAGCCCGGAGAAATGTCTCTTGCACCAGGTCCTCCGCGTCTTGTTGGTCGCCGCAGATTCGGAATGCCAGACGAAAAACGGCCCGGCTGTGTCGCTCGACTAGCACGCGAAAGGCGCCCTGATTTCCCCGGCGCACTTCCCGAGCAGCCGCTTCATCGGTCCATTCCATCGGCTGGCATCTTAGACTCCGTTGCTGTCCGGTGGTTAGCTCGTACCGCCCAAAAAAGAAGCCCGGTGCAGTGGCTGCTGCGCCGGGCTCTGAGGAAAAGTGTTACTTACTTCTGCGTAAAACCGCTATTAGCGATGACCACCGCCACCGTGACTGCCACCGACACTGCCGTGGATACCACCGCCGTACGAACCACGTGCGTAGGATCGACCGCCGACATAGGATCGACCGCCAGCGTAGTAGCGGCCGCCGCCATAGTAGCCTCTTCCGCCGTAGTAGCCGCGTCCGTAGTAGCCTCGACCCCAGTATCCGCCGTAGAACGCGAACGAAGGTCCCCAGTAGTATGGATAACCCCAGCCACTGTAATACGGATAACCGCCGTAGTAGGGATACGCGGCATAGTATGGGCTGCCGCCGTAGCCATATCCGCTGTAAACGGGCTGCGGCGTGCTGCCTTCGTACATGTCGTTGCCCGCACGATTCGGATAAGCCGGTTGATCGTATTCACGCGGCTGCACATACCGGAAGGCTTGTGAGCCGTTCACCGTCGAAATCGTCACCGGCGATTCCACTTTGAACGTGAGTACCTGTTCCGGATAAATCACGCTTGCATGATTATGGGTGACCAGAACCCCGATCAGCCCTGCCGCTGCGCCGGCACCCGCACCAATCGCGGCTCCGGTGCCCTGGCCGGCAATGGCGCCGATTACTGCGCCTACACCAGTGGTCGTTGCAACCGTACCGACTTCCTGGCCACCGGGCGTCTTGCCGCCCTGACGGCTGACGAATTGGGTATTCAACGTCACTTGCTGCCCATCCACCAGCGTCAGATTGGTAAGCGCCACCCCCAATCGGGCCGCCTGATCATAATGATGCTTTTCCGCGGTTACCACGCGGCCGCCGATCGTCTGACCTGGTTCCGCCACCACGACGCCGTTCACAACCACCGGCTGCAGCAGGGAGGCAGTGAACGAATCGCCCGGCTGATTCTTGTCCGATGACAGCATCTGGTTCACGCGCACCGTCAGGTACGTTCCAGCTTGCATCGTCAACTGAGCCGGTATCGGCGGAGGCGTCGGATAGTTCTGCTGGCTATATTGACCGCCGTTATTGCTTTGCGGATTGCCGCTATTAAGCGGCGGGTATGCGCCGTTGTTGTTGGCCGGAGGATACTGGCCGTTATTGTTCACCGGAGGATACTGGCCGTTATTATTGGCCGGCGGATAGCCGTTACTGTTGCTTGCCGGGTATCCGCTGCCATTAATGGACGGATAGCCGTTGTTATTAGCGGTTGGTGGTTGTCCCTGGTCTGGCCCTTGCGCCGGGTCCGCTTGCGAATCCTGCCCGTTATCGGGCGGATTGTATACCTGCGACTGATCGCCCACCCGCTTCCAACCGCCGCTTGGATTCGCCGAAGAAGACGGCGTATTCTGCGCAAACAGAAACGCCGGCACCGCTAGAACTCCAATAAGTACTCCGCCCATCGTTCTTTGAAGAGCTGGAATAAAATCTCTTTTCATAGGATTGTCATCACTCTCGACACCGGTTTAGAAGCACTTCGGTTGCCAAATTTGCAGCTACTTTGCTTGCAATGGTTTGCAGGTGATTTGCCCCGTCCGCGCTCGACCGGCCTATGGTGCATTTGAGCCAGTGATCGCCTCTTCAACCGCTGGCATTGCTGACCGGCCCCCTTTAAGGGGCGGTTTGCTACCCTAAGTACGCTGATTGGTACACCGGGGCTACTCGCTCTGGTGTTGAAAAGGGAACCTGGTGCAAATCCAGGACTGCCCCGCAGCGGTAAACAGGAACGAACGCCCGAATAAGCACTGTGCAAACGGGAAGCTGGGCTATTAGGAACGTGCTGTCTCGCCTGTAAGTCCGAAGACCTGCCACAGCCCGCCCCACAAGGAGCGGATCTTCTCAGCCTCGAGGGAGGGCCGATCTTGTCCAGACTTTTCTCTAAATTCAGTCAGTACGCGTGTGCGCTGCTCATTTTGTGCGCTGTGGCACGCGCCTCTGAAAGCCCCGCTTCGATCAGCGGTTCCGTTGCGGATCGTTCCGGTTCGGCCATTGCCGGCGCGATCGTGAGCCTGCACCAAGTTGCCGGCTCCGCTTTTCTCACCGCCATAACCGATCGGAGCGGCCGTTATGAACTTAGTGATGTTCAGCCCGGGGAGTATCTGCTAACGGCGTCGGCGCCCGGCTTGACGGCGGCACATTCGGTGACCGTTCGGCTGCATTCCGGCGAGATCCAAACTATCCGGATCGAACTGACGGTCTCCACTCTTCGCACCCAGGTCAGTGTCACTGCCGCCAGCGAACCGCAGGCAGTGGACCAGGTTACAAAGGCGCTCGACATCGTACCTGTTCCTGAAGCGGAAAACCGGGGACTCTTTACGGCCGCGGATGCAGTTCGCTTCTTGCCCGGCCTGCGGGTAACGACCAGCGGCGGCCCGGGCGCTCTGACAACCATTCAATCGCGCGGCCTGCCCCCGGAAGACACCGCCATTCTTATCGACGGGTTCCGCCTCCGTGACCCGACCGTCATCAAGGGAGACGCCTCGGCGCAAATTGGCGACTTGCTGCTCGTCGACTCCTCCCGAATCGAGGTGCTGCGCGGCTCGGGATCATCACTGTACGGAACAAATGCCGTTGCAGGCGTTGTAAACATTCTTACGGACGCGGGCGCCGGTCCCATGCACGGTGATCTGGATCTGCAAGGTGGGGGGCTTGGGCTCTTTCGCGGCGTGGCTCAAGCAGGGGGAGCCGCTCTGAGTAACCGCCTCACTTACTCGGCCGGAGTATCTCATCTCAACGTCACGAGCGGCGTCGATAATGTCGGAGCCGTCCGTAACTGGAACGAACAAGGCAGCCTCACGTATGCGCTCCGTCCTGGCATCCGCATTGGCGGCACCCTATTCACTAAAACCGGCTACTTACAGGAAAACGTAAGTCCTGAGCCGACGAGCACGGCGCCTACTAGCGGTGTAATTCCGGCGATTCCGCTGACTACTGCCCAGATACGTCTAGCCGATGACGGCCAACCTTACGACCCCGGCGTTGCCACCTTTGTTCCGTCGCTCGGCGACCCCGACGCACGGGTCAATTCTCATTTCACGCTCTCTACTCTGCACTTCGAGCAGGAAGTGAACGCACGTTTTACTTACCGCATCGCCTACGCATTGACGGATTCCGTGCGCGACAACTGGGATGGGCCAGGCGGCCCAGGCTTTTATCAGCCGCTCTTCAATACTTCTAGCCGATTCATCGGCCGCATCGGCACCTTGCAGCTGCGAGCCAGTTACCTGCTCGGCGCGCATCAGCTCCTAACGGGTGGCTACGAATATGAACAAGAACATTACCTCGAGCACGATAGCGATCAGAATCCAGATCCTACCCAGCGCGCAAATTTTCAGACCGATGCCAAACAGCGCACGAACGCTGCGTTTGCGCAGGACCAGATTAGGCTCTTCGGAGACCGGCTCCAGGTGCTTTTGTCGGCCCGCTTTACGGAGGCCATCCTCAATCAACCTAAGTTCGTAAATGCTCCGTCGGCCTACGCGGGCCTGGCGCTACCCTTACCGCCCGCCGCTTACACGGGTGATGCCTCGCTCGCTTACTTTCTGCGCCGCTCTTCGACTAAGTTGCGCGCGCATGCCGGTAACAGCTTTCGGCTGCCTTCTCTTTATGAGCGATTCGGTGAGTATGTGTTCGATGGCTTTGCTGGTGTTCTCGGTGATCCGCGGCTAAGTCCTGAACGGGCTGTTTCGATCGACGCTGGTTTCGATCAGTATCTCTTCCGCGACCATGTCAAAGTAAGTGGGACTTACTTCTACTCGCACTTACAGCAAGTAATCGGTTACCTGAATTTTCCACCCGAATACATCGATCCATATGGTCGCTACGGCGGTTACTACAACACGGGCGGCGGTATTGCACGCGGCGTCGAATTGAGCGGTGAATTTCGGCCTTCTAGCCGCACGACTGTGACCGCTTCCTATACCTACACAGCCGCGCAGGATCGGACGTCGCAGTATTACACCGGAAGCCCCGTCGCGCCACTCCAAAGTGTTCGCATCGAGCCGCATGTCGTCAAGATCGTGGCGCTTCAGCAGTTCCCGAAACACGTGGATCTGGCCATGGACTTCGAAGGCGGCAGCCCTTACCTTTTTCCTCTGAACGGATACGCTTACGACTTTGCCGGACCGCGCCAACTGGGGCTTGCCGCCGGATACACCGTGAATTGGGGCGACCGATTGTCGTCTCGCTTTTACCTGCGCGTTTCAAACGCGCTCGATCAGGACTACTATGAAAACGGCTTCCGCACACCGCCTCGCTGGGCCGTGGCAGGCATTCGGGTTGGGTTCTAGGCTAGTACCCGGGCATCCTCTCTTTACAAGGCAAAGCACTTGCTTTCCGCTATACTTTGGTTTATGGCAGCTGCGCAGCGCGCTCGAGTGCTCAAAAATCCGGTCCCCATCGACCGGCGCGCTGCCGACAACCTCCGCTTCATCCGCGACACGATGGAACGGGCTGCTTCGTTCACAGCTGTGCCGGGCTGGGGTGGCGTGGTCGTGGGTGTTACGGCTGTTTTGGCGGGCATTGCCGCGGCGAATCGCCCCGCACAGCAGGCCTTTCTGATCTGGCTTGGCGAAGCCGGCATTGCCATTCTCGTTTCCATCATCGCGGTCCGCCGCAAATCGAAGCGTCTCGACCTGTCTCTTCAATCCAGCGCCGCCAGGCGTGCTCTTCTCAGCTTCATCCCGCCGCTAATCGCGGGTGCTGTGTTGACGCTCGTGCTCTATCAGCTGGGTAATCTCGATGTGCTCCCGGGCCTTTGGCTATTACTGTATGGGGCGGCCGTGGTCACGGGCGGAGCCTTTTCGGTGCGTATTGTCCCAGTTATGGGTCTCTGCTTCATGTTTGCCGGAGCGCTCGCGCTCGCCTCTCCGCTCACCTGGGGCAATTGGTTTCTGCTCTTCGGCTTTGGCGTGCTGCACATCGCCTTCGGTATCGCGATCGCTCGGAGGCACGGTGGCTAGACCGGCTATGGCGCGGGTTCCCGCCCCGCTCGTGGATCAGAAAGGGCCAGCCGGCGCGCGACCCGGTCAGGCAGATCAGGGCAAACTTGAGAACGCGCTTCCCCATCTTGATCGCATTATCCACGAGCGCATGCGCCTTGGCATTGTGAGCGCTCTTGCCGTCAATGAATCGCTTACCTTCAACGAACTTAAGAAGCTACTCCAGACGACCGACGGTAATTTGAGCGTCCACGCGCGGCGTCTCGAAGAAGTGGAATATGTCGGGTGCAGCAAGAGCTTTGAAGGCCGCATGCCTAAAACCGAGTATCGTCTGACGGTTGCGGGGCGAAAAGCATTTGAGCGATACCTGGACCATATGGAAGCGCTGATTCAGGCCATGCGCGAGGGTTCTTAACAGAATCTGCTGGTGTACAGTCGATGGCATGCACCGACGCGATTTATTAGCCGGACTCGGAGCCTCTATGCTTATGGCCGCGGAGACCAACCCGGAACATTCCGCCAGCTTTCTCGAAGTTAAGTTCTGGCGGCTACACAACACCGCCGAAAAGCAGAGCGCGCGTCTTTCCGAGTACCTGCAAACCGGTCGGGCTCCTGCCTTGGCAAGAGCGGGCGGCAAACTCGTCGGAGCGTTCTCGATCGTCATCGGCCCGGACAGCCCAAGCATCCTCACCGTTGCTCAATTTCCCTCGATGGGCGCGATGCAGGAAACCTTCGCGGCCATCAAAAAGGACGAGGAGCACACGCGCGCGCTGGAAAAGCTCGGCGAAGGAAATGGCCTGCCTTTTGTTCGCGTCGAAAGCAGCCTGCTCAGGAGCTTCGATGCCATGCCGCAACCGGCCGCTCCGGTAGAATCCGGCGGAGCCCACGGACGTGTCTTCGAACTCCGCACCTACGAGTCGCAATCGTTCGCCACTCTCGCCCGCAAAGTCGCGATGTTCAATGGCGGCGAAGTGCAAACCTTTCAGCGGCTGGGCTTCCGCCCGGTATTTTTCGGCGAAACCGTGGTTGGCCCCCGCCAGCCCAACCTGATGTACATGCTTTCTTATGATGATCTGGCCGCCCACGACCGGCTCTGGCAATCCTTCATCGCCGATCCCGAGTGGAAAAAATTGAGTACTCAGCCGGGCTTGAGCGACCCGGAGATCGTAGCGAACATCAGCAACACGATCCTTGCACCGCTGCCGTTTTCGCCCACCCGCTAGGGCGTCAGCGAAGCAATGTGCTCGAAGCTTTCGGCAATCCCGGCTGGGGCTCCGACTTGCAGGTAGAGCGCGTGAGCCTTCTCCCAAACAGCCCTGGCTTCTGTTCGCTTTCCCGTACTTTCTAAAAGAAGCGCCATGCCGCGGAGAGCGTTCGCCAGATCGCCCGGCGGGGTACGCGCTTGTTCTCCAGCGTAGAGGGCTAGTGCCTGCGTGTAGAAGGCCTGCGCCGCTTCGAGGTTTCCCTGGTTTCGATGAATATCCCCCAAGTGTTGTGGATGGGCGGATCGCCCACAGAAGGCGATGAAAATGCGCGAAGCTGGACAGTGGCGTGAAGCGGTGAGGTCGGTCTGGCACTGGAGTCATTAAGTCCGTCCAAGTGTTTGCCCCGGAGCGTACGAACGAACAGATAAGTGTGCACGTCCGGCTTCGAAGGAGGCGGAAGGTAGCACGTGAGGGTGCCTGAGAAGTTATCGTGCGTTCTCCGTTTCGCGCCTTAGGAGCGAACAATGGAAACAACACGTGTGGTAGCTGGCATTGATGTACATAAGAAGATGCTGGCGGTGGTAATCGCTGAGGTCGAGCATCACGAGATGTCCTGTACAAGCCAGCGTTTCGGGACAAGCGCCAGCGAACTCAAGCGGTTATCAGATTGGCTGACTGAACGGCAAGTGGGCGAAGTTGCTATGGAATCAACAGCTCAGTACTGGCGTCCGGTATGGATGGCTTTAGAAGATCACTTTCGACTGTATCTGGCCCAAGCGCGATCCACGACCGGAGCGCGAGGACGTAAAACTGATTTCGCCGATGCAACAAGAATCGTGAGGAGGCTTCTCTCGGGTGACTTGACGCTCAGTTATGTTCCCGATGCAGAGCAAAGAAACTGGCGTTTGCTGACCCGCGGTCGCCAACAACTCATCCGCGAGCGTGTGCGCCTGCAGAATCAGGTCGAAGGATTATTAGAGGAAACGCGAATAAAGCTGAGTAGCGTCATTAGCGATTTACTGGGCAGCAGTGGGCGTCGTATTCTGCACGCCCTAGCAGCGGGGGAAACCGATCCAGCGCGGCTCGCCGCATTGGGAGATGTGCGGTTGCAGGCAAGTGAGGAAGAGCTGCAAGATGCTTTGCGAGGCCAACTGCACACGATACATCGAAGTCTGCTCAGGCTGCATCTCGAACGCCTGGAAGTCCTTGATCGACAGATCGCTGCCGTTGAGCAAGAAGCGGCAGAGGCGATGCGGTCCCAAGAAGCGGTGATTACACGCCTGTGCGGATTACCGGGCTTAAAGCCCGGAGCTGCGCAACAGATTATAGCCGAGATAGGACCACAGGCCATTGCGTTCGCTTCTCCCACGAAGCTTGCTTCCTGGGTTGGGGTTTGTCCGGGCAGACAGGAGAGCGCCGGCGAATCCCGAAGTAACCGCTCTGCGAAGGGGAACCGTGCAATGCGAGCTCTGCTCAGCCAACTAGCATGGGCAGCTAGCAAGGCCGACGGAAGCTACTTTCAAGTACTGTTCCGTCGGCTCATACCCCGCTTGGGGATCAGAAAAGCGATCTGGGCAGTTGCCCATCGCCTGCTGCGAGTCATCTGGAAAGTTCTCCATGCTCAGGTCGACTACATCGAGTATGGTCCGCTTGCACTTAACGCTCCAGCCCGACACAAGCGCAAACAACAGCTCCTCCGGGAGCTAAAGAAGTTGGGATACACTGTGCAACTCACCCCGCTTATACAAGGCGGCAGTTCCACTCCTTGAGCTTTCGGGAATTCATTTTCGGGGGTGCCGGACCGAATGAGCGACGCGAAGCACTTGGCCCTCTTCGCGGTAAATCCCCGCGGCGTTCTCATAATGGCTCAAGGATTTGTCATAGTCGCCGAGATCTCGTTCGACTTGGGCGAGTGCCGTGAAAGCATCTGCTAAAGGAAGCCGGGCGGAAGCAGCGTCCCGGCAGAGTTCGACTGCCGCCATAGCGGTGATCTTGGCATCCTTCGGGCGACCCTCTCGGCGGGCCTGCCAAATCTCACGAAGAAGTTGTTCCAAAGCAGCGGACATTGGGCCACCTCCCAACGTGCTTTAGAACGTGATCTGGAGTTTCTCGTGCACCTTATCAGTCAACTCGATCTCGTTCTCGCCACATAGCGAATCCGAGTTCAACCACTGTAATGAGCGACAACCTGTGTTACTTGCCCGGCGCGAGAAAGCTGCATGAATTCAGCTGTGCGCGTTCCTTTTTGGTTCCTGTAGTAAAGGACGATGCTATCCAGACCCCAGAGCACGTCTTCAAGATGGAAGTGAAGTTCGGGGTAAGCTTCGAGCCCGCGCTGAAAGTACGCTCTTAGCTTGGCTTTGCCCATTACCTTGCCGTCAGCGCTTCCGAGTAGCTGGGCGGCAACCGGAGAGGTCAATTCCACGGCATCGTCGTAATGAGCCATGATCAGATCCAGATCATGTTTGTTCCAAGCCAGAACCCAATCTTCAGCCCGGGCCCAAGCTTCCTCTTTGGTCATTGCTTTGCTGCATTATAGAACCTTGCGCTCGCCCATCGCCCGCAGCGATCCGGGCCCCGAGAGCACGGCTTCAACCTACATTCACGACACCGCCGTTTTTCGTACACAAGTCACAACCTGTGTTATTCTGAGAAAGTTTCCAACCAACTTGGGAGGGGAGGGCGCGTCTCAACGCCGTCCAAACCGTTTGTACCAGTCACATCATGAGCCATAAACCCGGTAAGAAGTACGAAGCTGCGGCTAAGCAAGTAGAAGCCAGACCCTACGAGCTCGGCGAAGCGGTCACACTAGTCCAGAAAATCAAATTCTCAAAGTTCGACGAAACCGTCGAGGTGCACATGCGCCTTGGCGTTGACCCGAAGCACGCCGATCAGATGGTGCGCGGCACGGTCGTTCTGCCGAACGGGCTCGGCAAATCCAAGCGCGTCCTGGTTATTGCTTCTGGCGATAAAATTCGCGAGGCGCAGGAAGCTGGAGCGGATTTCGTCGGCGGTGAGGACATGGTGAATCGCATTCAAGGCGAGAACTGGACCGATTACGATGCGGTCATCTCGACTCCTGACATGATGCGCTCGGTCGGCCGTCTTGGTAAGGTGCTCGGGCCCCGCGGCTTGATGCCGAACCCGAAAACGGGGACGGTCACGACGGACGTCCGTAACGCGATCCAGGAAATCAAGGCAGGTAAGGTTGAGTTTCGCGTCGACAAGACCGGCGTGGTGCACGCGCCTGTCGGCAAGGTCAGTTTTGCGAACGACAAGCTGCTCGAAAATACGAACAGCCTGATACAAGCGGTGATCCGCGCCAAGCCTTCCGCTGCCAAAGGTAAGTACGTGAAGAGCGCCACCTTGTGCTCGACAATGAGCCCAGGCGTCGAGTTGGACGTGACGCCGTTCAACGCGAAAACTGTCTAGGGATGAAAGGAACGAGACGTGGAACGCAGCCGGGCGCTGGTCGCCTGCGACGAGTCCCGGAGGAGGCGAAATGAAGGATAAAGACGAGAAGAAGAAAGATCTCGAGGCGCTGAAAGAGGCGCTAACAGGCAATCAGAACATCTTCGTCACGGGTTACGAGAAGATGACCGTAAGCCAGGACTTCCAGCTCCGGAAAACGATCCGGGACGCGGGCGGCGATTACCGCGTCGTGAAGAACAATTTAGCGGCCAAGGCGAGCGAGGGCACCCCGGCGAGCGATCTGTTAAGTGATCTCAAAGGCATGACGTCGCTTGCTTATACTGCCAAAGATCCTGTGGCGCTCGCAAAGGCGCTGACAAAGTATTCGAAAGACAACGCCGCTTTCACGTTCAAGGCCGGCCTGGTTGAGGGGCGCGTAATCGATATTCAGGCGATCAGTGATCTCGCCTCGATGCCGCCCAAAGAAGAAATCTATGCAAAGCTGCTGTTCCTGATCAACGCGACCGCGACCAGGCTGGTGTCGTCAGTGAACGGCGTCGGCAGGAATTTGGCCGTCGTGCTCGATCAGGCAGCCAAGGAAAACAAATTTCAGCAATAGCCGGGGCGACTAGTGCGCTCCGTGCTTGAACTTGATCTCGATAAGGATAGAAGGAAAAAAGGAAAATGGCGGATATCAACGCAATTGCAGAGCAGATTCAGGGCATGACGCTGCTTGAGGCATCGCAGCTCGTCAAGCTGCTCGAAGAAAGATTGGGCGTTTCGGCGGCGGCTGCTTCGGTCGCGGCGGCAGCTCCTGCGGCAGGCGGCGCTGCAGCTGCCGCACCGGTAGAAGAGAAGACTGAATTTAGCGTAATACTGACGGCCGCCGGCGCGAACAAGATCAACGTTATCAAGGCTGTACGTGAAGTTACCAGCCTTGGTCTGAAGGAAGCTAAGGATCTGGTCGATGGCGCGCCGAAGCCTATCAAAGAGGGCGTGAATAAAGACGAAGCCGAAACGATCAAGAAAAAGTTCGTCGACGCCGGCGCCACCGTCGAAGTCAAGTAATTCCGAGTCTTTGGGCCTCCCGCCCGGTGTTTTCTTCCGAACGCCGGTGCGGGGTGTCTGTTTTGGCCAGTGACTTGCTTGACGCGCTCGGGCCGGGTCTGTTACTATGTCTAAGACGTCGAGCCGGGGCGGTCAAGAATTAGATTCCATTATTTAGTAAGTTGAAATTTCCCGCGACCCTTGTTGAGGGTGGCGGGGCTTTTGCATGCCCGCGTTTTTGGTTGGCTGATTAGGTTCGTTCCTTCATTGCTTAACTACTTTAAATCGTTCCCTGGAGCTTCCAGAACGTTCTCAAGAGTTTTGTTCTCTTTGCCTGCGTTCTTTCTCACAAGTATTTGTTGCCGCGCCGTCAGCGTTCGCCCGATCGCTCGGCCCGTATTCTCCGGCCGCTGCTCCTGAATGCGCGGCCCTGCTGTTTTTAGCGTGTTGCTGAATGTCACGACCGAAGTCATTGGTTTCCTAAAAGGACAAGCGTAGATGCCCAACGTGTCAAATGGTTCTCTCCGCGAGAGAGTTGATTTTTCGAAGATTAAAACTTCGATACCGATCCCAAATCTAATTGAAGTCCAGAAGCGTTCTTACGAGCGCTTTCTGCAGATGGATCTGCTTCCTAAAGAGCGCGAAGATGCAGGTCTGCAAAGTGTCTTCAGCTCCGTTTTCCCGATCTCCGATTTCCGCGGGCTCAGCCAGCTGGAATTCGTCGACTACTCGATCGGCAACTGGGAGTGCAAGTGCGGCAATCTGAAGGGTCTCCATCACCTTCGCACTATCTGCCGCAATCCGAACTGCGGTGCCGAGATCCGCACCGATCCGTTTCATGCCGGCGATGTGCTCTGTCACAAGTGCGGCACCTTCAACAAGAACATCGTTACTTTTTGCAACCGCTGCGGCGATCCCGTGGCACTGCAGCTGAAGTACGATGTGCCTGAGTGCGAAGAGCGCGGTATGACCTACGCCGCTCCGCTCAAAGTTACCATTCGCCTGACGGTCTACGACAAAGATCCGGAGACCGGCAACAAGACTGTTCGCGACATCAAAGAGCAAGAAGTTTTCTTCGGCGAAATTCCGCTGATGACGGATAACGGTACGTTCATCATCAACGGCACCGAGCGCGTGATCGTGTCGCAACTTCACCGCTCGCCAGGCGTGTTTTTCGAACGCGTGCAGGCGCAAGGCTACTTCCTCGGCAAAATTATTCCGTATCGCGGCAGTTGGGTCGAGTTCGAGTACGACAACAAGAACTTGCTCTACGTGCGCATCGACCGTAAACGCAAGTTCTACGGCACTGTTTTTCTGCGCGCGCTCGGCCTTAAAACCGATTCCGATATCATCCGCGCGTTCTATAAGCTCTCGACGATCTCCCTCAAAGAGGGCAAGCTTCTCTGGGGCGTTAACGAGAGCCTGATCGGGATGAAGCTCACGCACGCTATCAACGGTCCAAACGGCGAGCAGGTGGTGCCGCAGGGCCGCAAGATCACCAACTCCGTTTTCCGCGAAATCTCGAAAGCCAAGATTGAGCGGGTGGAGGTCGCGTCGAACGATCTTGAAGGCGCTTATGTCGCGAGCGACGTTATCGATATGTCGACCGGCGAAGTGCTCATCGAGGCCAATCATGAGCTGACCGCGACGGCACTCGGCAAGCTGGCTGATGCCGGAATCGAAGACTTTCAGATCTTTTTCCCGGACCGCGACGAAGCCGGCAACGTCATCTCCGCCACCCTCCGCAAGGATGCTGTTAAGAGCCAGAACGACGCGCTGCTCGAGATTTATCGCAAGTTGCGCCCGGGCGATCCGCCGACTCTCGACACCGCCACTCAGCTCTTCCAGGGCATGTTCTTCGATGCGCGTAAGTACGACTTCTCGCGCGTCGGCCGCATGAAGTTCAATATCAAGCTTCACGACAAGGCCGATGCCACGCCGCTCGATAAGCGCACACTCGACCATAAAGATTTCAACGACACCATTCTTTACCTGTTGAAGCTGCGGCGCGGCATCGGCGTGGTCGATGACATCGATCACCTCGGTAATCGTCGCGTCCGCGCGGTGGGCGAACTCCTCGAAAACCAGTTCCGTATCGGCCTGGTTCGTATGGAGCGCGCGATCAAAGAAAAAATGTCGGTCTACCAGGAAATGTCGACCGCCATGCCGCACGATCTCGTCAACGCCAAGCCAGTGATGGCGGCGATCCGCGAGTTCTTCGGCTCGAGCCAGCTGTCGCAGTTCATGGATCAGACCAATCCGCTATCGGAGATCACGCACAAACGCCGTCTCTCGGCGCTTGGACCAGGCGGTCTCTCCCGTGAGCGGGCGGGCTTCGAAGTACGTGACGTTCACCCGACCCACTACGGCCGCATCTGCCCCATCGAAACGCCGGAAGGTCCGAACATTGGTCTGATTTCGTCGCTTTCGTGCTTTGCCCGCATCAACGAATACGGCTTCATTGAGAGCCCCTACCGCCGAGTGCGTGATGGCGCGCTAGTCGATGAGGTTAAAATTCTCAACCCGGGTGGCGCCGACTACAAAGTCGGCCAGATTATCGCCCGCGACGAAATCGACGGCGTCAACGAGTCGCTGCAAGGCAAGAAGCAGCAGCTCGCCGAATTCGAGGCCTACTCCGATTACCTCTCTGCCTGGGAGGAAGACAAGTACATCATTGCGCAGGCAAACGTAGCGATCGATGAAGTCGGCCGGATCATCGAAGACTTGGTCAACGCGCGCCAGGCCGGTAACTTCGTCCTGAAGCATCGCGACGAAATCGAGTACATGGACGTCAGTCCCAAGCAGCTCGTATCGGTAGCGGCCAGTTTGATTCCGTTCCTCGAAAACGACGACGCCAATCGCGCCCTCATGGGTTCGAACATGCAGCGTCAGGCGGTTCCGCTGCTGCGCGCCGAAGCTCCTTATGTTGGAACCGGCATGGAGCGTGTGACCGCCCGCGATTCGGGTGCGGTCGTCATCTGTAAGCGCGCCGGCATCGTTGATTCGGTTGATAGCGAGCGCATCATTGTGCGCGTCGAGGGTACCGGAGCGCATGAAGGTCAGATGTCGCGCGAAGTCGGCGCCGATATTTACCAGCTGACGAAGTTCAAACGCTCGAACCAGAACACCTGTATCAGCCAGAAGCCGATCGTCCATCAGGGGCAGCGCGTGCGTAAAGGCGACGTGCTGGCCGATGGTCCTTGCACCGAAGCCGGTGAATTGGCTCTCGGCCGTAACGTGCTCGTGGCTTTTATGCCATGGCGCGGTTACAACTTCGAAGACGCCATCGTGGTCAGCGAAAAGCTGGTCAAAGACGATTACTATACTTCGATCCACATCGAAGAGTTCGAAATTGAAGCACGCGACACCAAGCTCGGACCGGAAGAAATCACCCGCGATATTCCGAATATCGCCGAGTCTTTCCTGCGTAATCTCGATGAGAGCGGGATCATCCGCATCGGTGCGACCGTCAAACCCGGCGATATCCTCGTCGGTAAGGTAACGCCGAAGGGTGAAACGCAGCTCACGCCTGAAGAGAAGCTGCTGCGCGCGATCTTCGGCGAAAAGGCCGGCGACGTAAAAGACGCTTCGCTCTACTGCCCGCCGGGCATCGAGGGCACCATCGTCGATTGCAAGGTATTCTCCCGCAAGGGCGCCGAGCTCGACGAGCGCTCAAAACAGATTCTGCAGCTACAGGAAGAGCGGCTGCACCGCAACCTCGAAGATGAGAAGCGCATTCTCAGCGACGAGCGCGCGAAGCGCCTCGAGCACCTGCTGACCGGCAAAGAATTACAAGCCGATCTGCACGACGAAAAAACCAATAAGAAGCTGCTCTCGAAAGACATGCCGCTCAGCCGCGATGTGCTCGAGAAGCTGCGCGCCCGCGATCTGAAACGCATGCGTCTGAATACCAAGGACGTGCGCCTCAACGAGCAGATCGATGAAATCGAAGAAATGACTTCCCGTCAGATCGCGGTGCTCGAGAAGATCACCGAAGAGAAGATCGCGAAGCTCCGTAAGGGCGACGAGCTTCCGCCCGGCGTCATCAAACTGGTCAAGGTCTATATCGCCATGAAGCGCAAGCTTTCGGTCGGCGACAAAATGGCCGGCCGTCACGGTAATAAGGGCGTCATCGCGCGGATCGTTCCTGAAGAAGACATGCCGTATTTGCCGGACGGAACGCCGGTCGAAATTGTTCTCAATCCGCTCGGCGTCCCATCTCGTATGAACGTCGGACAGATCCTTGAGACGCACTTGGGATGGGCGGCCGAGAAACTCGGTCTGCACTTCGCGACACCCGTTTTCGACGGAGCAGCAGAGAAAGATATCAAGGCTCGGCTGGCGGAAGCTGGACTTCCCGAGCTCGGGCAAAATCGATCTGCACGACGGTATGACCGGTGCGCAGTTCGAGCAGCCTGTCACGGTCGGCTACATCTACATGCTCAAATTGAGCCACCTGGTCGACGACAAGATCCACGCTCGCTCGATCGGGCCATACTCGCTCATCACGCAGCAACCTCTGGGTGGTAAGGCGCAGTTCGGCGGCCAGCGCTTCGGCGAAATGGAAGTCTGGGCGCTCGAGGCCTACGGCGCTGCCTACATCTTGCAGGAGCTGCTCACGGCCAAGTCGGATGATGTCTACGGTCGCGCCAAAATTTACGAGGCGATCGTCAAAGGCGAGGCTGCGGCCGAGCCCGGCGTACCTGAGTCATTCAATGTTTTGATCCGCGAGTTGCAGAGCCTCTGCCTCGACGTCGAGCTGATGAAGAAGCCGCGCGAGATACAGGATCTGGCGCACGCTGCGGATTAATCTCGATCCTGCGAGCGGAATGCATGAGCACCGGCATTCCGCTCGCAAACAGAAGTTTTGGTGCTATTGAAGAGTTGGAATTTTAAGGACAATTCATGTATCGTTCCTCTCCGTATGACAGAGCCAATCTCCTAGCCGACTTTGATTCGATTCGAATCAGTCTGGCCTCTCCGGAAAAGATCCGGAGCTGGTCGCATGGTGAAGTGACCAAGCCGGAGACCATCAATTACCGCACCTTCAAACCCGAGCGCGATGGATTGTTCTGCGCGCGCATTTTCGGCCCGGTCGCCGATTGGGAATGTCTCTGCGGCAAATACAAACGCATGAAGCATCGCGGAGTGATCTGCGACAAGTGCGGAGTCGAAGTCACTTTGTCCCGCGTGCGCCGTGAGCGGCTTGGCCATATCGAACTTGCCAGCTCCTCTTCGCACGTCTGGTTTTTCAAAGGTCTTCCGAGCCGTATCGGTTATCTGCTCGACATCACGCTGCGTGAGCTCGAGCGCGTTCTCTATTACGAAGCCTTCGTCATCATCGATCCAGGCGAAGCCACCGGACTCAACCAGGGCGAAGTGATCAGCGATGAACGCAAGCGTCAGCTCGATCAGGAGTTCCCCGGCAAATTCGTCGCCATGATGGGCGCCGAGGGTGTCAAGGAGCTTCTCAAAAAGATCGATGTCGAGTCCCTCTCGCAGGAAATCCGCGAGAAGATGAAGACCGAAACTTCGGCGCAGAAGAAACTCAAATTCGCCAAGCGCCTGCGCGTCGTCGAGAGCTTTCGCAAATCTGGTAACAAGCCGGAGTGGATGATCCTTGACGTGATTCCGGTTATTCCGCCGGAGCTTCGTCCGCTGGTTCCACTCGATGGCGGTCGCTTCGCTACCTCCGACCTTAACGATCTTTATCGCCGCGTTATCAACCGCAATAACCGTCTGAAGAAGCTGATGGAGCTGCATGCTCCTGACGTCATTGTGCGCAACGAAAAGCGCATGCTGCAGGAAGCGGTGGACGCTCTATTCGACAACGGCCGCCGTGGCCGCGTGCTGCGTGGCGCGAACAACCGCCCCCTGAAGTCTCTTTCCGACACCCTGAAGGGCAAGCAGGGCCGGTTCCGCCAGAACCTGCTCGGCAAACGCGTCGATTACTCCGGCCGCTCGGTCATCGTGGTCGGCCCTGAGCTCAAGCTGCACCAGTGCGGTCTCCCGAAAAAGATGGCGCTTGAGCTGTTCAAGCCGTTCATCTATCATCGTCTCGAACAGCGCGGCCATTGCACCACGATCAAGCAGGCCAAAGAACTCGTTGAGCAGCAGGATCCGGTGGTTTGGGACATTCTCGAAGAAGTCATCAAGGATCACCCGATTCTGTTGAATCGCGCGCCCACTCTGCACCGCCTCGGCATCCAGGCGTTCGAGCCCGTGCTTGTGGAAGGTAAAGCCATCAAGCTGCACCCGCTCACTTGCACCGCGTTCAATGCCGATTTCGACGGCGACCAGATGGCCGTCCACATCCCGCTCTCGCCCGAAGCGCAGATCGAAGCTTCAACGCTCATGCTCGCTTCGAACAACATCCTGTCACCTGCCCACGGCGCTCCGATCGCGATCCCGACGCAGGATATGGTGCTCGGTCTCTACTACCTGACCAAGATGCGCCCCAACGCCAAGGGCTCCGGACGTACGTTCGCGTCGATGGAAGACGTTTTGATCGCGCTCGAAATGGGCGAAGTCGAAACTCTCACTGCCATCAAGCTGCGCTATACCGGCAAGGTTATCGACCTCACCAAAGCGTTCGATAACCAGAACATCATGTACACCGAGCCGATCGAATTCAATAAGCAGTACATGGATACGACGGTCGGCCGCGTGATCCTCAACGACGTTCTTCCGAAGGAGATGCCATTCATCAACGGCCTTCTCAAGAAGAAGGGCGACGGCCAGCTCGTCCAGTATTGCTACCTGAAGTTCGGTCTTCAGATCACCGTACAGATGCTCGATGAAGTCAAGAAGCTCGGCTTCCTCTATGCCACCCGCGCCGGTATCTCGATCGGTATCGACGACATGGTCGTGCCCGAAGAGAAAGCGGGCCTCGTTCACGATGCTGAAAAGCAGGTGATCGAAGTTCAGCAGCAGTATCAGGAAGGCGCAATCACTCAATCCGAGCGCTACAACAAGATCATCGAAATCTGGTCGAAGGTGACGGAGGCGATCTCCGACAAGCTCTTCAAGAATCTCGAAGAGGACGATCGAACCGGCCGCATCTTAAATCCGATTTACATCATGGCTGATTCGGGCGCCCGCGGTTCGAAACAGCAAATTCGTCAGCTGTCCGGTATGCGCGGTTTGATGGCCAAGCCCTCGGGCGAGATCATCGAGCAGCCGATCACCGCGAATTT
Source organism: Terriglobia bacterium (assembly GCA_963737005.1). Taxonomy (GTDB): domain Bacteria; phylum Acidobacteriota; class Terriglobia; order Bryobacterales; family Bryobacteraceae; genus Bog-105. The sequence goes on from CAVTRD010000005.1 coordinate 61,583, forward strand.
CCGCGAAGGTCTGGATGTGCTCCAGTACTTCATTTCGACTCACGGTGCCCGTAAAGGTCTGGCCGATACCGCCCTCAAAACGGCGGATTCCGGTTACCTCACCCGCCGCCTTTGCGACGTTGCACAGGACGTCATCATCACCGAAGACGATTGCGGTACGTCGGACGGCATTTATGTCGAACCGATTATCGAATCGGGCGAAATCATCGAGCCGTTGCGCGATCGCATCGTCGGCCGCGTCGCTCTCGAAGATCAGCGTGACTACGAAAACAACGTGATTGTTGAAGTCAATCAGGAGATCACCGAAGAGCTGGCAAGCGCCATTCAGGCCGCCGGTATCGAACGCGTGAAGATCCGCTCGGTGCTGACCTGCGAATCGAAGCGCGGTGTCTGCCGCCTCTGCTACGGACGCAACCTCGCGACCGGCCGTATGGTCGAACGCGGTGAAGCAGTCGGTATCATCTCGGCTCAGTCCATCGGCGAGCCGGGTACACAGCTCACCATGCGTACCTTCCACATTGGTGGCGCGGCGACCCGAGTCAGCGAGCAATCGACCCAGGACGCGAAGAGCGACGGCTTCGTTCGCTTCAACAACGTCAATACCGTTCGCAACAATAAGGGCGAACTGATCGCCATGAACCGCAACGGTATCTTGATCATCGTCGATGACAAGAATCGCGAGCGCGAGCGTTACCCCGTTGTTTACGGCGCGAAGATCAACGTCGAAGACAATGCACCCGTTAAGGCGAATCAGATCCTGCTCGAATGGGATCCTTATACCTTCTCGATCCTGACCGAAGTCAGCGGCGCGATCCATTTTAAGGATCTGATTGATGGCGTGACCACGCAGGAACAGGTTGATGAAATCACCGGCAACATGCAGGTGGTTGTCACCGAATCTGCCGACGAGAAGCGTTTCCCGACAGTGATTATGCGGCCGGAAGGCGGCGGACGTTCGGAAGAGAAGCGTTACCTCATGCCGACCCACGCCCATCTAATGGTCTCCGATGGCGAGCATCTTCATGCCGGCGACGTCATCGCGAAGATCCCGCGCGCTACCACTAAGACCAAAGACATCACGGGCGGTCTGCCGCGTGTGGTCGAGCTCTTCGAAGCTCGTAAACCACGTGAGACGGCCATCATCGCGGAAATCAACGGCGTCGTGAAGTACGGCGAAGTCACCAAAGGCATGCGTAAGCTCTACATCACCGGTGACGACGGCGTGCAGAAGGAGTACGCGATTCCACGCGGCGTTCACATCAACGTTCAGGAAGGCGAGCGCGTCCGCTCGGGCGACCCGCTCATGGACGGCCCCCGCAATCCGCACGACATTCTGTCCGTGCTCGGCGAAAAAGAGCTGCAGAAATACCTGGTCAATGAAATCCAGGAAGTCTATCGTCTGCAGGGCGTCAACATCAACGATAAGCACCTCGAAGTCATCTCTCGTCAGATGATGCGTTGGGTGCGCATTGAAGACATCGGCGATACCGAATTCCTGCCTGAGGAAGTCGTCGACAAATTCAAGTTCCGCGAAGAGAACAACCGGGTTATCGAAGCCGGTGGCCGGCCCGCGATGGGCAAGCCGATACTGCTCGGTATCACCAAGGCGTCGCTCTCAACCGACTCGTTCATCTCCGCAGCCAGCTTCCAGGAGACAACGCGTGTACTCACCGAAGCCGCCATCAACGGCAAGGTCGATTACCTGCGGGGCCTCAAGGAAAACGTCATCATGGGCCGCTTGATTCCTGCCGGTACCGGCATGGAGTTCTACCGGCGCGTGAAGATTGCGGGCGAGGATGTGGTCGAAGAGGAGGCGGTTCCCGAGCAGGAAGTCTCCTTCGCCGACGGTCTCGCCGATTATTCGGACGATACTCCTGGCATCTATACAGGCGGACTTTCCGAAGATCTCGGCGCGGAAGAAGTAGTAGCGGCTCCGGAAGAAATCTAACCGCAAGCACAGTTGCTATAACAGAAGGCGGCCCTTCGATGGGCCGCCTTTTTCATTTGGAGAGCTTAATGATCAATCAAGTTAAATTTGTCGGTGTATGTGTTCGCGATCAGGAACGCGCGCTTCAGTTCTACACCCAAAAACTCGGCTTCACCGTCAAGACCGATCAAGCCATGGGGCCGCAGCGCTGGATCGAGCTTGCCATCCCGGGCGCAGAAACGGGCGTTGTGCTTTTTACTCCGCCAGGGCAGGAGGATCGCATTGGTGTATTCGTTCACACCTCGCTGCAATGTGACAATCTCGAATCAACATACAACGAACTGAAGTCTAGAGGAGTCGAGTTCGCGAGTCCGCCACAAACGCAACCCTGGGGCAGTTTCGCCATCATGAAAGATCCTGACGGCAACAGCTTTGTCTTGAGTTCCGCGACCTAATTCAGGCCGCGTTTTTGCCCTTTTGACCCTCACGTCTTTGGAGTATGATTGTGATCGGGAAGCGGCCATTTAGGCCGAGCACGACTGGCGATCAAGGGCTGGCGTCTCACAATGAGGCAAAGGCTCTCTAAGAGAGCGCCGAGCCGCGACCCGGACATGGCACGTCTTTCGATGTACGACCGAGAGGAGGTCTGCCATGTCCGTAGATCGGTTGGAAGTTCGAGTCTCCATCACCAAGCTCATGCTTGCGTTGATGATAATCATTGTGCCGCTGAGTGTTATCGGTCTCGTTCTCACTCAGCGTAGTGACAAATCTCTGGATAACGCCGTCGGTTCAAATTTCAAGACCATGGCGCAACTTTACGCCAACCAAGTGACTCAGTTCATGCGTGAACGGGTCACCGATACAGGCGCCCTAGCGAGCGATCCCGCTGTGGTGGGTGCCGTCACGAACGCCGCCCGAAACAAAGGAGCGCTCGACCAGAACGCCTCCCAGATTTTGCGCCAGCATCGGTCGCTCGACCCGCGTTTTCTGTCGATCGTCGCAACCAATGCCGATGGCACTGTCGTCGCGTCGTCACAGCGCCCCTCCCAAACCTCGTACGCGCAAGATGCAAATTGGCAGGCGGCCTTCAACAATGGGCAAGGAGTTACCAAGATTAGCGATATTGTTGACGACGCCATGACCAAGGCTTATTACGTGACCATTTCCGTACCCGTGACCGAGACGCAATCGGGTCAAACAGTCGGTGTCGTAAATGCGGCAGTCAACATTACGGATGTTCTCGCGCCCTTCCGTCAGGATCAGATCGCGAGTGGCGCACGTGCCGCGCTGGTGAATGAGGATGGCAACATCGTAAGCGGTCCCACTGCGGACGTGTTCGCGCGCGTAAAGTCAAGCGAGTTCGATTTCGTGCGCGATGCCCTCGGATCGAATCAAGGGAGCCAGACCGGTTGGGTCATGGCCGATCTCGCGCGCGGACCTTACATCGTAGGCTTCGCCGGCACCGGTCTGAAACAGCACTTCGCGAATCTGGGTTGGGTCGCGATGGTGAGCCAGGAAGAGCATCAGGCCGCCGCGCCCATCCGCCAGCTGGAGCATTTCGCTCTTGGAATGGTGATCCTGGCTTTGTTCATGCTGACTCTGCTTTGCGTCTACTACTATCTGCATAGGGTTCAGCGCTTTTCATATATGGACGAAGAAGCTGCGGCTGAACAGCCGCGTGCGGCCCACGCTTCCGCCTGACAGTGCTCATTTAACGCAACTATACGCTCCGTTCCGGTGTCCAGAAATCGATAGATATCCATGGCCATCGATACTGAACACTTCAAACAACTGTTGCTTGCCCGGGAACGGGAGCTGTCTGAGGAGATCGCGCGCTTGAACGAAGATGCGCGCGATTCTCAGACCGCCGAAGTCGAGGATCCGCTCGACGAGGTTACCTCGTCACAAGCCAAAGCCGGCGCGTTTGGCGTAAGCAACATAGCAGCCGACACGCTTTCTGCCGTGCGCGCCGCCTTACAGCGCATCGAACTGGGTGATTACGGCGTGTGCGTTGATTGCGGCCGTGAGATCACCGAGAAACGCCTCGAAGCTGTACCGTGGACGCCTTATTGCATCGAGGATCAAGAGAAGCACGATAAAGAAGCCGCAGAACCGAGCGCTTTCGACTCGGTCGTTTAAGCTCGTGTTTAACGCTCAAAGGACGACTGCAGAAACCATCTAACGGCTGCCGCGAAATCGGTGGGACTGTCTTGGTGGACAACATGTCCTGCCTTCAAGGTGCAGATCTGAGTGTTTGGGCGGCGAGCAGCCATCACGGCAATATGTTCCGCCGTCGTAACCCGGCTCTCGCTTCCGCGGACCAAGAGCGCGGGACAGTCCGTGGCGAGCCATTCCGACCAGTGATCACCTGCCATGGCAGCCTGCGAAAGCACCATATGACCGGGATCAAACGCTAGCCTCCAACCGACTGGTGTTTGCCGAATTGAATCGCGTAGATAAGGCAGCATGCGAGGACCTAGGGCACTCTCAAGCTCTTCACGCTCTGCGAAAGTTTGCTCCCAATTGTGCATGGGAGGCAGATCACCCTGAATCTCTACACCCACATCTTCCACCACCAGAGCACGAACCTGTTTGGGGTATTGTGCCGCAAACTGGTACGCATTCACCCCGCCAAGCGAATTGCCAAGAAGGACCGCTTCTTCAATGCCGAGATGACCGAAAAGCGCCTCGATGTCCCCCAGGTAATCTTGCGGGCGGTAAGTTGGTGCGTGGTCTGAATAGCCATGGCCCCGCTGATCGAGCGCAATCAGTCGCCACTCTGAACGTAAATCCTCACCAAGAGACCGAAACGTGGCGCCTTCCATCCAATGGGCATGAAGAGCGATGATCGCGGGCAACTCTCCGCCCGTATCTAGGTACGAAAGCGTGAGTCCGTCGTGCTGAAAATTCGATCTGTACACGAGGCCTTTTTAGTATGCTTTTGCCACTACTACGCGCTGCTCTACTCGCTCACCCGTTAGAATGCATTCCCCGCCGCCGCCCCACTCATCGACCAGCGGAATGCAACGGATCGTCGCCTTGAATTCTTTCAGTCGCGCTTCCGACCGCGCATCGTCTTTTAAATGGGCGAGCACAAATTTCCCGCCGCCCTTCTCCGCCGTCACATCCCGCAGGATCTCTTCGACCTGCTCGATCGAATCCGCCGCGACACAATTTTCTTTGAGGCGTACCTTTGCCTTGTTATATAAGTCCCGCTGCATCGAGGCGAGAACCGTCTCCAAACGTCCCGCAATCTCTGTCTGGGGCACAATCTCCTTTGCGCCCGTGTCGCGTCGTTTGAGAACAATGTTTCCCGATGCCAGATCGCGTGGGCCCAACTCCATCACCACTGGTACGCCACGCCTCTCCCAATGAAAGAATTTCGCGCCGGGCGTTTGCCCCTCGCGATCGTCCAACTTGATCTTCAGCTCTTTTGCAATCCTGCTTGCTGCTTCGAGCACCGGCCCGCGCTCTTCGTCTTTGCGATAGATCGGCACCAGCACAGCACGCCAGGGAGCAACCTTCGGCGGCAGCACCAGCCCTTTGTCATCGGAATGCGTCATGATGAGACCGCCGATTAAGCGCGTGCTCACACCCCAGCTCGTCTGCCACACATAGTCGAGCTTGCCCTCGTTCGTTTGAAACTTCACATCGAAGGCGCGCCCGAAGTTCTGCCCAAGATCATGGCTCGTGCCCGCCTGCAGGGCCAGTCCGTTCTGCATCATCGCCTCGATCGAATAACTCCGCAGCGCCCCGGCAAACTTTTCGCCCGAGGTCTTCATGCCCTTGATCACCGGCATTGCCATCACGCTCTCTGCCACCTCGGCGTAGATGTCGAGAATGCGTATCACTTCTTCCAGCGCCTCCTCATGCGAGCTGTGTGCGGTATGCCCCTCTTGCCAAAGAAACTCGCTCGTTCGCAAAAACATACGCGTCCGAAGCTCCCACCGCACCACGTTCGCCCACTGATTGAGCAGTAGCGGGAGATCCCGCCAGCTCTGAATCCAACGCGCAAAGAAGTGTCCGATGATCGTTTCCGAAGTCGGTCGTATAACGTAAGGCTCCTCGAGTTCCTTCCCGCCGGCAATTGTCACCACCGCGAGCTCCGGCGCAAACCCCTCCACATGCTCGGCTTCTTTGTGCAAGAAACTCTGCGGGATCAGCAGCGGAAAATAAACATTCTGATGCCCGCTCTCCTTGAAGCGCGTATCGAACTCCCGCTGTAGCGCCTCCCAAACCGCATAGCCATTGGGCTTGATTACCATGCAGCCCTTCACGATTTCGGCGGGCTCCGCCATGTCGCCCTCCAGCACGACGTCCTGATACCATGCTGCGAAATCCTGTGCTCTTGGAGTAATTCGAGATTCAGCCATTCTTCTTCTGTATTGTCTCCGGTCGTCATTTCAGGTTCGGCAAGCTTCCTGTGCGAAATTGAGCGTATGCCCGGAGTTTCAAGAAGAGATCTTTTGCAGACTGCTGCGCTTGCTGGTTTGGCCTCCACCTGCGCACCTGCACTTGTGGGAGCTCCGCTCAGCCTGCCGATCGGTTGCCAGACCTACCCTGTCCGCGCCATGATGGGCCGCGATGTCCCCGGCACGCTGAAACTGCTAGCTAATGCCGGCTTTCAATCGATTGAGCTCTGCTCGCCCGTGGGTTACGCGGACTCCGGATTTGCGCCACTGGCCAGATACAAAGGTCCCGAGCTCCGCAGAATGCTTGGCGACCTAAACCTAACCTGCGTCAGTTCGCACTTCGACATCAACGAACTCCGCAAAGATCTGCCGGGCAGGATCGCTTGGGCAAAGGACGTTGGTCTCACACAAATGCTCGTGCCCAGCCTCGACGGACCGCGTAATCCCACATTCGACGATGTAAAACGCGCAGCGGATGAATACAACAAAGTGGCAGAGCAGACCGCACGCGCCGGTCTTCAACAGGGTCTGCATAACGAAGACTTTGAGCTATCTACGGTCAACGGCAAGCGTACCTACGATTTATTGTTCGATCTGCTCGACCCCAAGCTTGTAAAGTTTCAGTTCCAGGTCTCGACGATTAGCGAGGGGTACGATGCGGCCGAGTATTTTACCCGCTACCCGGGTCGCTTCATCTCCATGCACGCACAGGGCTGGTCAGCAAGAACGAAGGAAATTGTGCCGATCGGGCAGGGAACACTCGACTGGAAGAGGATTTTCGAGGCCGCCAAAGTGGGCGGCATCAAAAACTACTATGTCGAAATGGATTTGGGCATGATGAAAGCCAGCGTGCCGTACCTTAAAGCATTGCAAGTTTGAGTCGTGAATAGTTGTCCGCGCAGCTTCATTTTGAGCAGCCTCGCCGATCCGCGATAATAGCAATAGATCTGCTTCATGCGCCTCGCTTGCCCGGGCCTGTTCTCCTGGTTTGAGAAGAACGTCACGGTCGTCGCTCCCACCCGCTTGCTGGCTGCTGTTGCCTCGCAGCAGTTCGCCGAAGAACAACTGCGCAAGGGCCGTACAAGCTGGGTTCGTTCGCCTGTTCTAAGTATGGGCGCCTGGCTTGCGCGCTGCTGGCAGGAGAGCCGCTATGCCCTCGGCAATGTCCCCACTCTGCTATCTCCCCATCAGGAACACGCGCTTTGGCGGCAGATTATCGCCGGCGAGAAGCCCGATCTCTTCGATCTCGACGCGACGGCCGCGATGGCGAGCCGCACGGAGCGATTGCTGGCCGAGTGGCGGCTTCCAAGTAAAGCCGCAAATTTCCCCCGTTCGCACGCGAGTACACAGTTTCGGCAATGGTCCGAACTCTTCGAGCAGCGCTGTGTCACTGAACGCTGGATGAGCCGTGCGGCTCTGTGGCAGGATCTCCCGAGTTGGATTTCGCAAGACGCCTGTGCGCGCGAACCAGTGGTGTTCTTGCTTTTCAAGCCGCCCACGCCGGCTCTCGCTGAAGTGTTGCGGGCGCTAAGCCCGAAAGCTTCGCTTGAGCACCTGCAGAATCCACGAGAACCTGCGGTCGTTCCCGGCAAGCAATGCGCTGATACGGCATCCGAATATCAGTTCGCAGCCTCCTGGGCGCGCGGCGCTTTTGAGGCAAACCGGAGGCACTCGGTTGCCGTATTCATCGGCAATCGATCGGCCGAACCGCGCGCCCTCGCTCGCGCCTTCCGCGACACCTTTTACAGCGGCGCTTGCCGCTTTCTGATCGACGGCCGATTAGGAACTGCGCAAAATGACCCGCTCGCTTACAACATTCTTCCGGCAGAGCCGCTCGTCAATGAACCCCTGATTGCAGGGGCGCTGGCACTTCTCGAGATCGCTCGAAAACGCATTCCGGTGAGCGCAGCCGGCGCGATTTTGCGCTCGCGCTGGATAGCTGGAGCTGTGGAGGAGCAAGCCGCCCGGGCTACGGCCGATGTTCAATTGCGTCGCCTTCGCGAACTCGATATCTCTCTGTCCGAGATCGAATACGCGGCGCGAAATTGCCAGAACTTGAAGGAGCAGTGGGTCGCTGTACGCCCGCTTTTGCAGCAGCAAGGAGAGAACGACACGTTCGCTGGCTGGAGTAAGTTCGTCGGCAACCTACTTACTGCGCTCGGCTGGCCTGGAGAGGGTGAGCTCGGCTCACGCGAACAGAGCGCGCTTGAAGGCTGGAAAACCGCGCTCTCCCAACTCGGCTCTCTATCGCTTGTCTGCGAAGATGTCACCTTCGAAGCGATGCTCGTGCAATTGCGTCGCCTGCTGGCAGCCGGTCTCGAGCGCGAGGGAGGTTTGCAGGCACCCATTCAAGTGTTAGGCACTGCCGAAGCTTCTGGTCTCGAATTTGATGGTGCCATGATCACGGGCCTTGGCGAGGAGTCGTGGCCACCTCCGGTTTCCTCTACGCCTTTTATCCCGCTGGCTGTCCAACGTGAGTATCGACCGATCAGTACACCCGCGGATCAGCTGGCCGAATTATTCGCTTGCGCTCCTTCCGTCATGGCTGCCTGGTCCGGTAGACTCTCGCCCTCCGCGCGCTCCTTTGTCGATCCCGGCAACTTCCCGGATACTGACGTCTGGCAGGGAAAGACAACCTGGAACTCCTACAAACCCGCCATTCTCGACGAGATCGGAGAAGTCTTTGCGCCCCCTTACCATGCTGGTGAAAACGCGCGGGGCGGCAGTGGTCTCATAAAATCACAGTCTCTCTGCCCCTTCCGTGCCTTCGCCGAATATCGTCTTGCATCCGGCTCATTAGAAGAGGGATGTTTAGGTTTCGATAGCCGTGACCGCGGTGGCAATCTGCACACCGCTCTCGAGTTCGTTTGGCAAAAACTCGGTTCCCTTGATCGTTTGAAGGCCATGTCAGCCGTAGATTTGGAGGCAATCGTGAATGAGGCGGCGGCGCTCTCCGTCACCTCGCGCAATTCGAGTTCGTTCGGCAAAATCGTCACTGCCGTCGAGCTGGGTCGTATCAAAGAAGTCGTTCACGGCTGGTTGAGGATCGAGAAGGATCGCCTGCAGCCCTTCACTGTCGAGAACGTTGAGGAGGAGCAGTACTTCGATCTAGCGGGACTGCGCTTGCGTCTCCGTATCGATCGCATCGACCGCCTCCGGAATGGCGGGTTGATTCTCATCGATTACAAGAGTGGGAAGCAGGGTCAGGAAAAGCTCGATTGCCCGCGGCCGGAGGAACCGCAATTGCTGGTCTATGCCGCCGGCCTTGGTAACAGCGTGGAGGGCATTGTCTTCGCGCAAATCAAAAGAGACGACATCCGGCCCGTTGGTTTCACTCGCGATAAACATTTCAAGAAGGAGGGAAATAAGAAAACGGTAGAGGCATTGGGTGCCGCTTGGAGTGCGCGAATGGCGGAAGCCCGAGCCGAAGTTGAGCGGCTCGCTGCACAATTCAAGGCTGGCTATGCGGTAGTTGATCCGCTCTGTAACGCATGCGATTTTTGCGCGCAAAAACCACTCTGTCGTATCAGCGAAATTTACCAGGAAAGCGAAGCTCCGGAAATATGATTGCCGATCAGGCTCAACGCGAAGAGGCACTCAACCCCGCACAGTCCTTCATCGTACAAGCACCGGCAGGCTCCGGCAAAACCGGGTTATTGGTCCAACGATACTTGAAGCTCCTCAGCACTGTTGAGAAGCCGGAAAGCATAGTAGCTATGACATTCACTCGAAAAGCGGCGGGTGAACTGCGCAATCGCATCTACGACGCTCTTCTAGAGGTCGGTAAGACTACGCCCGAGGCCGATGAGCATGCCGTGCGCACTCGTGCGCTCGCACAACGAGTTCTCGAGCAGGATGCACGCCAGGGATGGAATCTGCTGGCCGACTCTTCCCGCCTGCAGCTGCAGACCATCGATTCGTTGTGCGCCATGCTGGCCAGGCAAATGCCCGATGTCTCGGGCTTTGTCGGTTCTGTGAAGGTGGTGGAGGATGCGACCGAGCTGTATTCCATGGCTGCTACCGAAACTCTCCGCAAATTGGCTGAGGGTGAACCGCAGCTTCAAGCGCTTCTCACCCGCCTCGGTCGTTTCTTCGATAGTGATTTCAACAATCTCATCAATCAGATTGTTCGGATGCTTTCGCAGCGGGATCAATGGCGCTCTTGCCAAGAGCACGTGACCGGCGAGGCGCGCGATTTCTGGTTCCTGCTGAGCCTGGTCGAAGGCATTCTGGATGATGTGTTCAAAGAGCGCGGCGCGGTCGATTTCACCGCGATCACGGCGGCTGCGATTCGTGTTCTGGGGTCGCCCGAACAGCCGAGCGACGTTCTCTACGGCCTCGACTACCGGATCCAGCATCTGCTGGTGGACGAGTTTCAAGACACATCCCGATCGCAATACGAGTTGATCAATGCTCTGACGGCGCAGTGGTCAGATGGTGACGGTCGAACGCTTTTTCTGGTAGGCGATCCGATGCAGAGCATCTACCGATTCCGCGGTGCTGAGGTATCGCTCTTTGTCAAGACATGGGATGACGAGCGGCTCCAGTCGGTCCGGCTAAATCCGGTCCGCTTGCAGACCAACTTCCGTTCAACTCCTGAGATTCTGAGCTGGGTGGATCGGCAGTTTGAGTCGAGCGTCTCTGACAGCAAGGCGGAGGTGGAGTTCCGCCCCGCAGCGGCTGCGCGCGCCGCAGGCGGATCGCATCCCGAGTGGCGCGCCCAGATCGCAGACGACGGGCAGGGGGAAGCCACCGCAGTCGTGCAACTTGCGAAGGCCGCGCAGGCTTGTGGAAGTGTTGCGATTTTAGTGCGTAATCGCAATCATCTCTCGAAGATTCTGCCCGCCCTGCGAGAAGCTGAGATCGGCTATGAAGCTGTCGAGATCGATCAGCTCGGAACGAGGCAACACATCCTCGATCTACTTTCCTTAACACGCGCCCTGCTGCATATAGGCGAGCGGATTGCCTGGCTGGCTTGCCTGCGAGCGCCCTGGTGTGGTCTCGAACTACACGATTTGTCTGTGCTGGCCGAAAACGAACGCGACCGTAACATCATCGATCTGCTGAACGATCCTGCCAAACTTGCTGCTCTCTCGCCGCAGGGCCGCGCGGCTGCTATTCGAACAGGCGAGATCCTCTCCGCTGCTGTCGCGCAGTCAGGCCGCGTTCCTCTACGGGCGCTGGTTGAAGACACGTGGCTGCTGCTCGGTGGCCCTGCCGTGCTGCGAGAAACTATCAGGCCGACGATGTCCGAACGTTTCTCATGTTGCTCGATTCTTTGGAGGACGGCGGCACAATCCACGACTTCACTCAGTTGAATAGCCGGCTTGCCACACTTTTCGCGCAGGGCGCCTGCGCCGAAAACAATGTGCAGGTCATGACCATCTTCAAAGCGAAAGGGCTCGAGTTCGACACGGTGATTCTTCCGCGGCTCGATGGCACGTCGCAGACCCTTGAACAGGACCTGCTTATCTGGGATGAATCGACGGCCGAAGACGGCACGAGCGTCTTAAGCATGGCTGCTCAATCGCGGAAAGGTGAGAAGAACCAAGCCTACGAGGAAATTCGCGATGTTCATTTGAGGAAGAGCGCCGAAGAACTGAAACGCTTGCTTTACGTAGCCTGCACGCGCGCTCGTGACCGTCTCTACTTACTCGGCAATACCAAGCAAAACAAAGGCGGCCCCCTCGCCAAGCCGAGAAGTGGATCGTTCCTCCGGCTACTCTGGCCGGCAGCCGAAAAAGAGTTCTTGAGCGCTCTTCGCCAACAGGCTGCTCGCCAGCTCGGTTTCGATTTCTCCGAGGAGAACCGAGCGGCTATCGATCCGGAAAAAATCACTACCCTGAGACGTCTCTCGCCACAGTGGCGCCTTCCGCGCTTCAGCCGCTGGGTCGAGTGGCAGGCCCCTTTCCGAGAAACCACGCCTTCGATCCGAAAGGTCACTTATGAATGGGTGAGTGATACCGGCCGTCATATTGGAACCGTAGTGCACGAGCTTTTAAGACGGGCCTCGCAAAGCGACAGACTTTGGAAATTGGAGAAGGCCCACAGCATGGCACCGATCATCCGCGCGGAACTGCTGCGGCTTGGTGTCTCGCGTACAGAAGAGCCGTTAGCGTCGGAACGTGCTATGCGGGCTCTCGTGAACACTCTGACGGGTGAGCGAGGCCGCTGGATGCTTGTGCCGCGCGAAGGTGCACGCTCGGAATGGCCCATCGGCGGTACATTAGGCGATCAGCTCATCAGCGGAACTGTCGATCGTATGTTTCGTGACGAAGACGGTCGCCTGTGGATTATCGATTTCAAGACAAGCGAACATCAGGGCGCGCGCATCGAGCTGTTTCTTGATGAAGAACAACGACGCTACAGGCTGCAGCTGGAGAGCTATGCAGCACTGATCTCGAGAATGGAAAAGGGACCGATCTGGCTCGCCCTGTATTTTCCGCTGCTCGATGCCTGGCGCGAATGGCAGTACGAAGAGAGCGCCGCTTTGACAACTTCCTAAACTGGAAGTGATGGCAACCAAATTGACCGCGAATGTCAAAGCGGGTGGATGCGCTTCGAAACTCAGTCCAAAGATTCTTGATCGTGCTTTGCGTTCCGTTCCGCGTCTCACCAATGAAAAAGTTCTGGTTGGGTACGACAAAGCGGATGACGCCGGCGTTTACGATCTGAGTCAGCCTGGCGCAGAACCTCTGGCGATAGTCCAAACCGTCGATTTTTTCACTCCGATCGTCGACGATCCGTATGATTTTGGTGGGATCGCTGCCGCAAACGCGCTCAGCGATATCTACGCGATGGGTGGTCGACCCGTTACGGCGTTGTCGCTTGTTGTCTTTCCGGCAAAGGGCGAAATTCACGATCTTGAAGCAATTTTGAAGGGCGGTGCGGATAAGATTCACGAAGCCAGTTGCGTGATTCTGGGCGGTCACAGCATCTCGGAGGATGAAATTAAATTCGGTTATGCCGTGACGGGTCTAATCGATCCGCGCAACATCCTGACGAATGCAGGAGCGCAACCGGGGGACACATTGGTTTTCACCAAACGCATCGGCACTGGAGTGATCTCTACCGCGCTTAAACAGGGTATCGCGTCCCCGTCTCATGTGGACGAATCCATACAGCAGATGCTCACGCTTAATCGTCTAGCGTGCGATGCTATGCTGAAGCGCAATGTCCATTCCTGTACGGATGCGACCGGCTTCGGACTGCTCGGGCATGCGAGAGAAATGGCTCTCGCGAGCAACGTGACCCTGCAGATCTCGGCCAGCGCTGTTCGGTATTTGCCGGGTGCGATCGAATACTCGCAAGCAGGCGCCCATTCGGGCGGCCTCAATAATAATCGGGAATTTGTGGAGAGCTGTGTATCGATGCTGGAATCCATTCCGGCCGAAGTACAAGCGCTGCTCTACGACCCGCAGACATCCGGCGGCTTGCTTATTGCATTACCTGATGGAGAGGCCCGGCAGTTGGTCGCCGAACTCGCGGGGGCATACATTATCGGGCATGTCGAAGACAGAGGAACGAAGCCAATCGTGGTCAAGTAATAATGGCCGCCGTGAATCCGCTGATTATCGCGCTCGATCTCGACAGCGCGGATCAGGCTCTCTCTTTGATCCAGCAAATAGGCTCGGCAGCAGATTTCTATAAGGTCGGCATGGAACTCTACGCGGCTGCCGGTATGCAGCTCGTCTCAAGAATCAGTTCACTCGGCAAAAAAGTTTTTCTGGATTTGAAGCTGTATGACATTGGGGAGACGGTCAAGCGCGCCACGCGACAAATTTGCCAAACGGAGTCGGTGCAATTTCTGACGGTACATGGCAGTCGCACGGTGATGGAAGCTGCAGCCGAAGGACGCGGCGATGCAAAGACAGAGCTTCTTGCGGTGACTGTATTGACGAGCTTCGACCAGGAGGATTTGGCGGATTTGGGCTACCCGGTTCCGGTCTCCGACCTGGTCGAACTGCGCGTGAGAAAAGCAGGTCGAGGCTCAAATGGACGGTGTCGTCTGCTCTCCCCTCGAGGTTGCCCGCGTACGCGCCATCGGTGGCCCAAAGCTCAAAATTGTTACGCCAGGCGTGCGTTCGGCGGGTGCCGCTCAAGGCGATCAAAAGCGCGTAGCCACGCCGGCGGAGGCGATGCGGGCGGGCGCCGATTATTTGGTCATCGGTCGTCAGGTCACACGCGCTGCTTCGCCCCGCCAAGCATGCGACGAGATTCTCGGCGAGCTGGCTAACGGATCTTAGCCGCGTTCCAGTTTCAAACGGTCGAGCAGTGCTTTCCCGTCCGGCGTTCCCAGCCCGGTGCAGCAGTCCCAACCCTTTGCTCCGCGAAACGCCCCATTACACCCAGCGATTACATCATGCAGGGGATCATGCTGGGCAGCAGCACGGTAAAGGATAGGGTTCAGCCAGCCGAGATTCTTGCCGAGCTCTGCGTTGCAGAGTGCGATCAAGCCGGCCCACAACGGAGCAACCGCGCTGGTTCCGCCCACCACGTTGGTCTCGCCATCCACAAAGACGCGATAGCCCGTTTCCGGATCCGCTATGCCGGCAACATCCGGCACTCCGCGACCGGTTTTGTTTTTTGATCCCGTTGGTTTAGGAACGCCCGCCTGTGCCTGATACGCGGGCAGCGGAAAGTAAGAGCTGACACCGCCTCCGGTGGCGCCTCCTGCCGTGCCGTCGTTCCAGACCGTTTCTGAATTGATACCGCCTTGGCTCGCGACCAGGTGAGTGCCTCCGCAGGCCAACACCCACGGACTCGACGCAGGGAAGTCCACGTGGTTATGACGATCACGTTCGCCATCACTAGAGCCGTTATCGCCTGCCGCTACGCAAATCGAGATGCCCAGCAGAGCTGCATCGTGAAACGCGGCGTTGAACGCGTCTCTGCTTTGGGCGGTCCACTCGCACTCCGCAGCTCCCCAGCTAATGGAAATAACTGAGGGTCTGCGAATGTTGTCGTGAATAGCAGCATTGATCGCGTTGAGAAAGCCCGCATCAGTGTTCGTTCCGAAGTAAACGGCCAGCTTCGCTCCGGATGCAACCGCACCGGCGACTTCGATATCGAGTACAACCTCCCCATCGGCGCCATCCGGATTACCCTCTGGGGCGTTTTGCGCGCCGTCGACATTGACCGATTCGACTGCGACGTTACTCAACCCAAGCTGGCCCCAGTAAGCGGCAAGATCGCTTTCCTGGTATCCGCCACCAAGCTCAATCAAAGCAATCGTCTGCCCTTTGGCCGTATTTACCGGAAAATTGTAAAGCTGCGCGATTTCAACAGGCGTGAAAGACGCCGATGCTAGCGCCTGCTCCTTGCGGTGATAGTAAGTCTTCGCGACCGGACGTTGATCGAACCCGAAGATGCCAATTACGCGTCCTGCTAGTTCCTCCGGAACAGCCAGCTGACCCTGGCGCGTTCTGTAGACTCTTCCGTGAACTTTAGAAAGCTGAAGATCCGCGCTGAACAGTTTCGCTAATTGCCCCAGCGGGCCTTCCAGGATCACTGTGCGCGCTTCTACCTGAAGCTGCCTGACAGCGAGGCGATGTTTAGAGGCGAACCCAAGGACAGCTTCTACGTCGTCACCGGTTGGTCCATGCTGATCGGCTAATTGATCTCGTGAGATCGGCTGATCGGATACGCTCTCGGCGGGAGCCGCCTGCTTTCGGCGCAGCACCAAGGTGAGTTGAATGTTTTCATCGAGTGCAGGCCGAGCAACCTGCACGGAATTGGCGGGATGGCTTCGCTCGCTGCCTGCTAGATCGACAGTAGAGGACATGATGTTAACTCCCGCCGCGACACTAGCGCGAGGGCGCACCCGCCGTGCTGAGGAGATACGCGAGATGTTGTCCGTGAATGATTGATTCTGAATGACTCAGCCCCAGCTAGAACTTTCTTTCCAGCTTGTGACCGCAAAGATTGCGGTGTTGCGTGAACCGGATGTAAAAACCCGTTAGGCTGGATTATCAGCATGCGTCGATATCTTGGATTTCTTGTCTCAGCGGTTGTTTGCCTGTTCCTATTTGTTCCCGCTACGCCCGCCCAATCGCTGAACAGTCTTCTGCCAACTGGCGCAGGCAAGGACCAAGCTCCGGCGGCATCACCCGTAATGGTTGATCGACTGGGTCGCACTACGCCACGCGATTCTATTCATCGTTTCCTTGAGGCTTGCCATAGAAACAAGTACAACGTTGCTGCCGAGTATTTGAACCTCAACAAGATTAGTCCGCAGCGCCGAACGAGTGAAGGTCCCGAGCTTGCCCGGCAACTTTCCCTGCTGCTCGACCGTAACGCCAGTTTTGAGGTAAGCCAACTCAGCGATCAACCAGAGGGCAACACGGCGGACAACTCGGCCTTCCTCGACGACCTTGCCACGTTCGATCTAGAGGGCGAACCGGTCACTCTTCAGATGGAGCGCGTCACTGAAGTGGGGACAGGTCCGGTTTGGCTGGTGAGCGCCGACAGTGTCCCGCGGATCCCCGAGTTATCCAGCTTGATCGAGCAAACTGGCCTGGAGAAGCGTTTGCCCGCGCCGCTCGTGAATACAAAGTGGATCGGAACGCCGCTCTGGATTTGGATTGCGCTGTTTCTTATCGCACTTGTTCTTTCGGCCGTCTCGCGACTGCTTTCGCGACTCTTCATCGCCATCGTTAAACCTGTCACGGCTCGATACGCAAAGGCTTTTCACACGCATCGATTGGAAGCACTAACCGAGCCGCTACGGCTGCTCCTTTCGATTTTGGTGTTCCGGGCAGCCATGGCATTTGTCCCGCCCAGTGCTTTGCTGCGGGATTATCTTTCGAAAGCTCTGATTCTGCTTTTTGTCATGGGTGCAGCTTCGTTGTTGATGCGGTTAGTCGATGTCGCATCTGACACCATAATCTCCCGCCTCGATCATCGCGAGCGAACACTGACCTATTCAGTGGTCCCGCTCGGCATCCGCTTTGTGAAAATCCTGATCTTCTGCTTGGGCATCTTGATCGTCCTTCAGCAGTGGGGTTATAACACGAGCACTATTCTTGCCGGTTTGGGAGTCGGTGGTATTGCAGTCGCTCTGGCGGCCCAGAAAACGATTGAGAATCTGTTTGGCGGAGTATCGCTGATCAGCGACCGGCCCGTGCTGGTAGGCGAGTTTTGCCAGTTTGGAGGCCAAGTTGGAACGATCGAAGATATCGGATTGCGCTCCACGCGCATCCGAACACTCGACCGCACAGTCGTGACCGTACCGAATTCACAATTTTCGACAATGACTCTCGAGAATTTCTCGAGACGCGATCGAATGTGGTTTCATCCTACGATCCGGCTACGTCGCGACACCACACCTGACCAGATCCGGCAGATGATGGACACCATCACGCAAATTCTCGACAAGAATGAAATGATCGATGCCTCAGGCGTGCCGCTACGGTTTTCGAAGATCACCGATCACTCGCTCGATCTGGATATTTTCGCTTATGTGCTGACCCCGGATTACAATGAGTATCTTAAGGTGCAGACGCAATTGCTGCTGCAGATTCTTGAGGCGGGGTATCGGCTCGGCATAGGAATCGCCGTTCCATTCCAGGAAGAGTACAACGTTAGTGTGCCCCTAGATGAGAGTAGAACAGGCACACCCGTTCCTGGCCTTTCAACGCTGCCTCGAATGGCAGGGTCGATGACGGTCAACCAGTGAGAACCGCAAGCAATTAGAACTCAGATTGCAGAATGTCGAAGTAGATGTGCACGCCGTGTCGAAACTGATCGAGCGGAATGTGTTCGCTGTCGCTGTGCATAGTGGCGAGCGTTGGCAGATCGATGATCATCGGAATCAGACCGTATGCGGGCACGCCGCGTACACGAAATTTCTGTCCATCGGTGCCGTAGGGAACAATCGTCGGCAGAACGGTGGCTCCGGGGTTCTCCTTTTTGATAGCAGCTTCGATTGCACGGTAGAGATTCGTGTCGGTCGTGCTGGCTTGGGGATCATCGGGTTTGGACGAGATTTCTTCGACCGTGACGTGTCGGATCGTTGATACGCGCCTTGATTTCGGAGACGAACTCTTCTGCGTTCTGGCCGGGGAGCAAGCGGCAATCGAGTGTCGCTTCTGCGAGTGAAGGGATGACATTTGCTTTGGGCGGAGTACCGACGCCACTTCTCAGTGACGTGACGGACATCGTGTTTTGCTGCACGGCATTCATGAACTTATTTGAAGCGAATGTGCCCAGTTGACTGCGCATGTTCATCACGAGCGTATTGGGTCTATTGGATGGCGGAAAGTTCTTTCGCCCTCTCGATTGCTTGCATCAGCAGATCATTTGCGTTATCGGGGATGGGCTGAGAGCCGTGGCCCGCGGTGCCCTGTGCCCGTAATCTTAGCCAGAGCACCTGTTTATCCGCTACTGAGATGCCGAAGACCAGCTTGCCCGGCGAGTATACATCGCGGGAACCCGCACCGCCTTCGTCGAGTACGAAAGCCGGATCGAGTTCGCTCCAGTGATTCTTAATCATCCAGGACGCACCGTCGGCGCCGCCGGTCTCTTCATCGCAATCGGCGAGGAACAGGATGTCGCGCGGAGGCACGATCGCAAGCTGCTTCAGAAGAGTAAGCGCGGTCAGCTGCATGATGGCGGTACTTTTCATGTCGAGCGTGCCGCGGCCCCAAAGATCGTTTCCTTCGATTTGTGCGCCGAACGGATCCTGTTTCCAGCGCGATGCATCGGCTGGGACAACGTCCATGTGGTTGAGCAGCAACAGTGGGTCGCTGCGAGCGATCTCTCCCGGCAAGCCGGACCAGCAAGTTAGTTTTGCCATCGACGCCGCTTTTGTAGAGTTCCGCATACATCCCAAAAGCAGCAAATTCTCTTTCGAGGAAACGTGCGGCTTCCGCTGTATCGGCGGGCGGGTTGACGCTCTTAATCCGGACGTAGTGCTGCAAAAGCGTAATCGCATGCTGCTCGACGGTGGGCCAATCAGGCTGAGCAGCGACGGCCAACGCACTTGAAAGGGAGAGTAGAAGCAGCGTTCTGAAAGAAGTCATGTTTTCGTTTCGGGTATGTCTGTCAGCTTGGCGTGATTGCCGTCCATGCGAAGAGCCTCGATGACTGCGCCTGCTGCCGGACTTAAGCGAGGCGATACGGTGTCGCAGCCCAGCCATTCGTGGACGTAACTTGAAAATGCTTTCCTGAGCTTTGCGCTCTTAAAGACGCCACCGATATAGGATACGCGGACCGGTTCCGACGCGGCAAACACGTTGCGGTGGACACCTTGCACGTATGAGCGGAGAGCTCGAGCTGCATTGACGAGTATGTGTTCGGCAACTTGATCTCCGGCTTCGGCACACTCGTTGACCAATGGCGCGAGCGCAGCGAACTCATATCGCGAGATACTCGCGTAACAGCGGTGGAGCAGGTCGTTTGCACTCGCCGCTCCAGTTCTGGTCAAAAGCTCACGGTGCAGGCTGGTAGCAGGTCCCCAGCCTTCTTCAAATTGCAAAGCCGCGCGAAGGGCCCGGCGAGAAATGTCGAACCCGCCACCTTCGTCACCGACAAGGTATCCCCAGCCACCGGCTCGAGCCGTTCGACCTTCGCTATTGCGGCCGAACGCCATCGAACCCGT
Source organism: Terriglobia bacterium (assembly GCA_963737005.1). GTDB lineage: Bacteria > Acidobacteriota > Terriglobia > Bryobacterales > Bryobacteraceae > Bog-105. The sequence continues at coordinate 81,522 of CAVTRD010000005.1, forward strand.
GCCTGCGATCATGACAATGCCCGGCTCGCCTTCCGTTGCGCCCGACAAAGCAATTTCTGCATCGTGGGTTACTTTGAGAAGTTTGCTTTTGATAGATCTCGTGGGAGTAAGCGATCTTGTCTTCCGCACCGCCGCTGAAGCCAAGGCAGGCGGCCGCGAAGCTGAGCTGGCTTCCGCCCAGCGCGCGCGTTGCTTGTGAAAGGCACTCGCCAATGACAGCCACGAACCTGGTGTGAGCCTCCAGTCCGCTAACGTGATTGCACGGACCGCTTCGGCCGATGCCGACCACACGACCAGTCTGATCCGCGATAAGCGCAGTTGTGCTTGATTGACCGCCGTCGATACCAAGGTAGAAAACGGACAATAGAACTCGCCCCTACGCTGCGGTTGTCATGCGAGCGTCTTGTCACGTGCGTAGCAAAGACTATCGAGCGGGCACGATGCGCACCTCGGCTTGCGAGCAATGCAGATTTGCCTCCCAAAATGAATGATCTGATGTGCGAACAGCACCCAGCGTTCGGGAGGAACAATCTTCATCAGATCGGTTTCGACCTTTACCGGATCGGTGTTCTTAGTGAGGTCAAGTCGCTGAGAGATGCGCCCAACGTGGGTGTCGACCACCACCCCTGACGCGATTCCATAGGCAGTTCCAAGGACGACATTCGCCGTCTTGCGCGCCGCGCCGGGTACGGTGAGCAATTCATCCATCGTTTGCGGAACCTCCCCGTTGTGGTCCGCAAGGATCTTACGCGCAGCTCCGATTACCGAACGCGCCTTGTTATTGAAAAAACCGGTCGAACGGATGTCCTGGGCTAATTCATCCTGCGAGACGGTGGCGAAGTCCTCCATCTTCGGATACTTCTTGAAGAGCGCCGGAGTGACCTTGTTGACTCGTTCATCGGTGCACTGGGCCGACAGAATCGTTGCTACTAGCAACTGCCATGGCGTTTCGTGATGAAGCGCGCAGGTTGCCCGGGGGAACAGACGATCGAGGGCGTCGAAAATGCTTTGAAGACGGGCTTTCCGTTCCGCCGCACTCTTCGGTTTCGGCACCTTACGGGGTGGCGTGACCGGGTGCACAGGTGTGGGAACTGCGATTTCCGTGTCAGCCATGGCGAAAGGACTACGATACCGCAGGCGGTCTGATGCGAATGCGCTCGTAAAATGCAATGCGCCGCGTCACGTGCCGGCAGCATCTGTTAGGACAGAGTTTGCCTTGAAGATATACACTCTGCGCTGTGAAATGCTGACGAGATCCTCCTTGCAGGATACCTTTGCGGTGTTCGAAGATCCCTACAATCTAGCCAAAATTACTCCGTCATCGATGAAGTTTCAGGTGACGTCGCCTCACCGGATAGAGATGCGCAAGGGTGCGGAAATCGAATACACAATCGCATGGCTCGGTTTACCGATGCACTGGAAGACTCTGATCCTCGACTACGAGCCGCCGTTCTTCTTTGTGGACGAGCAGGCCAAAGGACCTTACTCGATGTGGCGTCACCGGCATACATTCGAGCCGACTGAGAATGGCACCAAGGTCGGTGATCATGTGGAATACGCGCTGCCGTTAGGACCGTTCGGGCGAATAGCGCATGCCTTGGTGGTCCGAAAACAACTACTCGTAATCTTCAACTACCGGCAGCAAGAGCTGGGGAAGATGTTTGGAGGTAATACGACGCAAACGGTGAAGCCATTTATTACGCCGTGAGCTGGGCGGCTAATTAGGCAAGCCGTTGTCGAGAAAGTTACGCAGGCGATGACTCCGACTGGGATGACGTAACTTGCGAAGAGCTTTCGCTTCAATTTGACGGATCCGCTCGCGGGTCACGGCGAAATTTTGACCAACTTCTTCGAGCGTATGCTCGCTACCATCCTGCAAACCGAAGCGCATTTTAACTATCTTCTCTTCGCGCGGACTTAGCGTCTTTAGAACTTCCGCCGTCTGCTCGCGCAAGTTCAAGTTGATGACAGCTTCCGATGGCGAAACCATTCTGCTATCTACCAAGAAGTCGCCGAGGTTCGATTCTTCTTCTTCGCCGACCGGCGTCTGCAGAGAGATTGGCTCCTGCGCAATGCGCAGAACACGTCGGACTTTATTGGGCGTCAACTCCATCCGGGATGCGAGTTCTTCGGTGGTTGCCTCGCGGCCGAGCTCCTGTAGCATGGTCCGTTGCAGTCGAACGAGCTTGTTGATCGTCTCGATCATATGAACAGGAATGCGAATGGTGCGGGCCTGATCGGCGATGGCGCGCGTGACTGCTTGTCGCACCCACCAGGTTGCATATGTCGAGAACTTATAGCCGCGTTTGTAATCGAATTTATCGACGGCGCGCATTAGCCCTATGTTGCCTTCCTGGATTAAATCCAGAAACTGCATGCCCCGATTTGTGTAGCGTTTGGCGACGGAGACAACCAACCTGAGATTGGCTTCGATCAGACGTTTTTTGGCAAGATCGGCTTCCATCTCTCCACGTTCGACAATCTGCAAGGTTCGGCGCAGCTCGCTCGCCGCGCTTCCCGAGCCATCCTCAAGAGACTGCAGTTGGGCCGAGAGAGCTTTAAGTTCTTTGCGTAAAGCCGCCGGCGCGCCATTATTCCCGGCCGCCTGCTCTAGCTTGCGCTGTACTCGCGCAATCTCCTGTTCAAGTGGTTTGAGCTTCTCAACCAAGTTCTTGAGCGTTGCACTCAGGAATCTTCGATAGCGGGTCGTAAAAGGGAGTGCACGAATTTTCCGGGAGATCTGCACCACTAGCCGCGCATACTCAAAGCGCAGTTTGCGATGCTGCTTTGCTTTGAGGTTCCGGGACGTTGCGATGAGTTTCGCCTCAGTCTGCTGCGCTCTGCGATACAGGCCCTCGATCTCGTCCGTCGTCCCATAGAATTGTTGCTGCAGCTCCTGAAGACGATCGTGCTCTTCATCTTCAACGTCGAAGCCAGGTGCCTGCAGAATATCGCTCACGGGAATCGCGCCACGCTCGGCGGAACTCCGAGTCTCGAGAATCGTTTGTATGATCAGGCGGGATCGGGAGAGTGCGCGACGAACAGCGTTTTCTCCACGCTCGATCCGCTTAGCCAATTCAATCTCGCCTTCACGAGTGAGCAAAGGAACCATGCCCATCTCGCGTAGATATACCCGGACCGAATCGTTGCTCTTATCGAGAACGCCGGGAGTTAGATCGAGCTCGGACAACGTCTCGAGCTCATCCTCTCGTTTTGTAAACTCTTTTGCTTCATCCAGTAGCTCGGCCGGCGCAGCTTCTAGATCTGAAAACAAATCGGCAAGTTCAGTCTCGCCAGCTAAGTCCTCGCGTACCGATCCGGCGAGATCGTCGTAGAGAACGAATCCCTTATCGTTTCTGTCTTGCATCAACTGCTCTTGTCAATTGCGATGATGAACCCGTTTGGGTTACAACCAACCGTTCCCCGCTAACGGATGTTTGCCAAGGCACCCCTGTTTTGATTCCTTGACTTCTCATATTACAACTATTCAACCCCTGCTGGGCAGGCGTTTCACCGCATCTAACTCATTCATTAAGCGGATTGCTTCCGTAAACTTTCCTTCGTTCTCAAAGTCTCGAATGCGTTTCTTCAAGGCTTCGCATTGGGCTTGAACCGACTTCGATTCAAGCAACTTCAAACAAGCAAGAGCCTGCTCGGCGGCGTGTTCTTCTGCGATGCCAGACTCCGAGAAGCTAATTGCCATCAAAATCTGCTCGTAGTGCGGTTCGAGCTTCTCGGTTACGCTCGCGAGAGAGAACGGATGCCCAGATTCATGCACATTCAGTATTCCTTCGAAGATTGGTTTCATGTCGAGCGTCTGCAGGGCATGTGATTCACGCAGGTAGTGACGGATGACAGCGCGCGCATCAACACTTGCAAGCATGCATGCAAGGAGCAGTTTCTCGTTCGGCGGCACGGCCGACAAGACATCGCGCGGCCTCCTAAGCGGTTCGGAAGCGCTCTTCTGACGCAGAGCATGCTGCACGAGCTCGCGCCCGATGCCGAGCTGTTCCGCGACCTCGGTCGCAATGGCTGCTCGCTCGATACGATCCTGGACTTGCTCAATTGCAGGCAAAAGCAATTTGAACGCGTCCACTCTACCTTCAGCGGTTTTTGTGTCGAACTTCTTGCGAGCCTCATCGGCGAGCCAATGGAAATAGGAAGGCGCCTGTTCGAGGAGCTTCTGATAAGCGCTTGCGCCATTCGTCTGAATGTATTCATCAGGATCTAGCTCGCCCGGAATCGCGAGCACCTTCACTCGCAAGCCTTGGGCGAGCAGCGTCGAGATATATTTCTCCGTTGAGCGTGCTCCAGCGGCATCAGAATCGAAGTTCAGGATGACGTGCCCCCTGCCCGACTGGAATGAGACTTCCTGCTTTACTGCGCGAATTTGACTCAAACTAAGCGCGGTGCCGCACGTTGCCACAACCTCTTGAATGCCTGCTGCATAAACACCGATCGCGTCCATGTACCCTTCGACCAAGACCATGCGGTCTAGTTTGCGCGCCGCGATCTTAGCGCGATGCATGTTGTAAAGCACCGATGACTTCGTGTAGAGCCGTGTTTCCGGTGAATTTAGGTACTTGACTTTTTCGTCCGGTCGAAGGGCCCGTCCGCCGAACGCAATCACCTTCCCGGAACTGTCGTGAATCGGGAACATCAAGCGCCCGCGAAACCGATCGTAGCTGCCGCCCCCCTCCTGCCTCCTTGCAATTAGACCGGACTCGACCAGCAATGCTTCACCAAATTTCTTCAGTTTTTGCAGGAGTTGCTGTCCGGAAGCGTCAGAGAGACCAATTCGGAAGTCCCGGATCGCGTCGCGGTGTGACCCCGCGGCCTGCAAGATACTCGCGCGCCTCTGCGCCGGAGGGCGCTTGTAGGTTGTCCTGAAAAACTGCCGCGGCTGCCTCGTGTATTTCTAGGAGTGCCGCAACTCGCTGGGTTTCCGGATCATCGTTCCGCTGCCGCTCGGGCATTGGAATGCTGTAACGCTCGGCTAAATTGCGCAGCGTTTCCGGGAACGTGAGGCTCTCCATTTGCTGCACGAATTTAAGGACATCCCCGGCCGCATCGCAGCCGAAACATTTGTAGTATTGGTGCCCGCTATGCACGCCGAAGGAGGGTGTTTTTTCCGAATGAAACGGGCAAAGCCCTACCCAGCGCTGCCCGGCGCCTTGTTGCTTGAGCCGGACGTATTGTCCAACGACTTCGACGATATTGAGCTGATTTTTCAGTTGCTCCGCGAAATTCATAGGCCGATCGAGTGAACACAAAGACGCTGTATGAGCGCGCTTCCGGGGGAGGTGTTTACAGGTTAGCAACTCTTGATCCACTTGCGCCGAAGTTGCAATTGACATAATGTCGGGCAGGAAATGGCGCTAAAGGAATACGCGCGGAAGCGAAACTTTGAGGCTACGCCGGAGCCAGCGCCGAAAGAAGTCGAAGCGCAGGGGAGCGGCCGTGGCGGCTTCTTCTGCGTACAACGTCACGACGCAACGCGGCTGCACTACGATTTTCGGCTGGAGGTGGGCGGCGTCCTGGTGAGTTGGGCGGTTCCGAAAGGCCCGAGCCTCGATCCTTCTCGGAAGGCTCTTGCCATGAAGGTCGAAGATCACCCATTCGACTATGGGACCTTCGAAGGAAACATCCCGCAAGGCAATTACGGCGGCGGTAGCGTCATGCTGTGGGACAAAGGCACTTATGAGGTGCTCGGCGATGAGCCCGCACAGAAGCAGATCGATCGCGGCGATTTCAAATTCGCCTTACACGGCACGAAACTGAACGGCGCGTTCGCCATCGTGCGCATGAAGCATGCCGGCAAGGGAAATGAATGGCTGCTTATCAAGAAAAAAGACGAGCACGTGGTCTCCGGCTACGATATCAACCAGTTTGCCTGGAGTGTGGCCACCAAGCGAACGCAAGATGAGATAGCCGAGGAAGTGGAGCCGCCTCAGATCAGTGAATACAAGGGCGCTCGAAAAGCCGCGCTGCCGGAAAATGTACCGCTTATGTTCGCTACTGCGGTCAACAAGCCTCCGATCGGGGCGAATTGGCTTTACGAAATTAAGTGGGATGGTGTTCGCGCATTATGTCTGATTAAGAATGGCGCGCTTGAAATCCACTCGCGCCGCGGCAACCGATGCGAGCGGCAATATCCGGAGCTTGCGCATCTTCCCGAACAAGTACACGCTCAGACCGCCTGGCTCGACGGGGAAATTTGCGTGCTCGACGAAGAAGGGAGGGCGCGTTTCCAAAACATTCAGCCGCGCATCCATGCCAATCTAAATGCGGTGTCGCAGTTGGCCGAAACGGCTCCGGCGACGCTCTTCCTTTTCGACCTGCTGTACGTTGATGGGTATGATCTGCGAGGAGTGGCGCTCTCAGACCGCAAGCGACTGCTGAACATGCTCGTTGTGCCGGACGAACACATTCGACTCTCCGAAGCTTTCGACACAACCGGGGAAGAGATGTTCGAAGCCGCGAAGAAGATGGGCCTTGAAGGCATTCTCGCGAAGGATCGCGGCAGTGCCTACGAAGCTACTCGATCCATTCACTGGCAGAAGGTCAAGGTTTCGAATGAGCAGGAGTTTGTGGTCGCCGGGTTCACCAAAGGCGAGCGCGACTACTTCGGTGCTTTGGTGTTGAGCGTTCATGAAAACGGAGTTTTGCGTCACGTGGGTCAAGTCGGCACCGGCTTCGATCAAAACATGAGGAAGGATATTCACGAGCGGCTGGAACCGCTTGCGACGAAGACATGCCCATTGACGCCGAAACCAAAAATCAAGGACGTGACTTGGGTCCGCCCGGAGGTGGTTTGTCAGGTGCGTTTTCTCGAATGGACGAACGAAGGTATGCTGCGTGCTCCCGTGTTCGTAGCCTTGCGCGAAGACAAGACGTCCGATGACGTGAGCCGCGAAGACCCGATCGATCCGGTCGAAACGCCCGAGCCAATGCTATCGCGCGAGCGTATCGAATTGCAGGGAAAGGAAGCCATGGTCGATGTCGATGGGCATCGGCTCAAGTTGACCAATCTGGATAAGACTTATTTCCCCAAGGACGGATGGAAGAAGCGCGACTTGCTCGCGTTCTATGATGCCGTCTCTGAGTGGCTGCTGCCTCATTTGAAGGACCGGCCACTATCTCTGAAGCGATATCCAAACGGAATCGCGGACGAGTTCTTTTTTCAGAAAAACGCGAGCAATCACTTCCCGGACTGGATGCGCTGCGAACCAATTTCAGAACATGGCGGCCTGAAGCTCAATCATTATCCGCTCGCTAATGACCGTGCCAGCCTTCTCTACCTCACGAACCTCGGCTGCATCGACCAAAATCCGTGGATGAGCCGGATAGGCAATCTCGATCATCCCGATTGGATGCTGCTCGATCTCGATCCGGTCGAGACATCGTTCGATCAGATTATCGAAGCAACGCTCCTGGTACGCGAAGTGCTCACCGATGTCGGCCTGAAAGGGTATCCGAAGACAACCGGCGGTGACGGAATGCATATTTATGTGCCGCTCGAGCCGCAATACAGCTTCGAGCAGGTGCGCAGCTTTGCCGAGATCATTGCTCACCTTGCGATTGATCGTGCTCCGGATATCTTTACGACTCCAAGGAGCGTGGATAAGCGAAAAAAAGAGCGCGTCTATTTTGATTATCTGCAGATTGGAACCGGCAAAACGATTGCTGCGCCTTATGTCATCCGCGCTTACGATGGCGCGCCTGTCGCGACACCGCTTGACTGGAAAGAAGTGAAGCGCGGATTGAGACCGCATGACTTTCGTATCGACAACAGCGTGAAGCGATTCGAATCCGTCGGTGACTTGTTCCGGCCGGTACTCGAAGGCGGACAGCGTCTGGAGGATGCGCTCGAGCGGGTTGGCGGTAGCGAGCCGGCCCCTGCAAAAAAGGCAGTCAAGCGGGCAAAGAAGAGTTCGAAATAAGGCAGGACCATCCGTCTTTTTCAAGCACTGCCTGAGCTGGGAATATGCCCTCGATAGCCGCCCGCTCCCCGTCGGGAAAACCGGTCAGAATGAATGTGCCACCCGGCTTCAGGACGCGGAGTAGCTCATCGGCGATTGAGAGTAGCACCGTCGCGCTTATATTTGCGACGACAACAGAAAAACTTTCGGACCGTAAACACTCGGCGGATCCCGCCACCAGGTCGAGTTGTAAGTGATTCAACGCGAAGTTCTCGCGGGCCGTGTTAAGCGCGGATTCATCCAGGTCGACGCCGATTGCAAATGCTCCTCCGAGCAGGTGGGCAGCAATGGCGAGAATGCCTGATCCAGTGCCGATATCGGCGACCGTACTTCCCGTGGTGATTGTGCCTTCCAGTGCTTCTAGAGCGAGCTGAGTGCATGGATGTTCACCCGTGCCGGCAGCCATACCGGGATTGTGAATGAGTCGCATACGTCCGGAAGGCGTGATCGCTTCACACCACGGGGCTGCGAGGAAGAGCTTGCAGCCGATGGAACGTCCCGGCCACGCATAATGCGTTGCGTCCACCCAGTCTGTTTCGGCCTCACGCACCCATCGAGGGAAATACGGGAGGAAATTCTCTGTCAGATCGTCACGTTGTTCTCCGAAGCCGGCAATGAGTTTGACTACCTCGCTCTCTTCTTCAATCTCACGGATTCCTGCCGTGCCAGCCTCCCAAAGCTCGGCCGAGAGAAGATCGACCTCTTGCGGGTTGCACGTCAAGTGCAGCGAAAACATGGTGCCGCTATTGACCCGGAGCTGCGAAGCGACGGAAGAAGCTCTGTTCAGTCCAGTGAGGCGGCTCATTCGCGTCGGCTACCCGGAGCGCAAGGTGCTGCAAGATGTCGTTGAATTGAGCGGCGGCTCCGAGATCGACCGGTTGGCCTACGTCGTCGCGCACGCCATGGTAACGGTTGCTGTACCAATCCTTGAACGCCTTTTCTTGGGGTCCACCCGGCAGATAGCCGAATTTGAAAGCGAGCGACGGCACGCCCTTTTTGATGAAGCTGTATTGGTCACTTCGGATAAAACGATTTCGATTGGGCTCTTTGTCGGCTTGCACTTTGACGCCTGCCGCTTGGGCGACCTGCCGGACATCGTCGCCGAGCGTCGATTCGTTCAGGCCCTGAACCTCGAGCCACTTCAGAGGGAACAGCGGCAAGAACATGTCCATATTTAGATCCGCGACCAGACGTCCGTGTACCGTGGGATGGGCCGCAAAGTAGGCCGATCCTAACTCGCCCTTCTCTTCCCCCGTTACAGCTAGAAATAGAATCGATCTCTTGCTCTGTACGCCCGAGCGATGCATCGCCTTGGCAATCTCGATCAGTGAGGCCACTCCCGAGGCATCATCCATTGCGCCGTTATAAATCGAATCGCCGTTGACCGGTTTGCCCACTCCGAGATGGTCAAGGTGTGCTGAAACGACTACGTACTCGTTCTTGCGCTGTTCATCGCTGCCGGTTTTAACACCGGCAACATTCTTCGAAGCAATCTGTCGCAAGAAAACAGCTACTTTCGCCCGAATTGATGAGGGAAGCGCGAAATGCGGAAGCGGCTTTTGCGCGTTAGCGGCCGCAAGTATCTCGGCAAACGTGTGGCCCGATCCGGCGAGCAGGTCGTCTGCTTGAGCGGGGTCCCAGCTTGCGCTAAACTTTTTTCCCGCGCTGGTCTGCATAGATGGATCGGCTAAGCCCATACTCGGCATACCCCAACTGGCGGCCTGACGGCTCCAAGGAATTTCCATCGTTTTTGGATTGGGTATAGAAATCGTGCCAATGGCGCCGGCTGCCCGTAGAGCTTTCCAACGTTCTTCGTTCGAAGAGTAGTGCGACCGGAGATTGCCGCCGATACTCTCCGGTCCGCCTGTGAGAAAAGCGACGACCGCACCTTTGAGAGAAAGGCCTTGTAAATCGTCGTAGTGAACGTCAGGAATCACCAGTCCATACCCGGCGAACACCACGCGTGCTTCAATCGAACCAACTGAATTTTGTGAGTAGCCGAGCTGCACTTCGCCCGGTACCGATATGTTCCGCATATGTCCGGCGTGTACCAAGGCCAAGCTGGATTTTGAAGCGTCGAGTGAAGCTTCGACGAAGTCAACGGGTTGAAAAAATCCCTTGACCCCTGCCGGTTGCAAACCAGCTTCCGCAAATTGCGTCCGCACATAATCGGCAGCTTTGTCGTAGCCCGGTGAACCGACATTGCGCCCTTCGAGGTTGTCGCTCGCAAGATACTCGACGTTCTTCCACCAGGCTTTACCGGAAGCTTCCCAGTCGGGCGGTGCGGCGGCAGATACCCAAACTGCGGCAATCAGAACCAAGACCGGTGCAAGCCAGAATCGATGTTGCGTCAGCATGGAATTTCATCATCTCGCATGCGCTGAGCAGGCACCGCTGCATCGCTAGTATGTTTTTGTATCCGTGCGCAACCGGGCGCTTTTCGAACCGGATGTCCGGAAACGAACAGCTGGGAGAATGCGGTCGCTTTCAAAGTGCTGAGTCTGGACGTGCGCAGAATGAAAACGGATGGCGACTGGTTTGCAGTTACTGACGCTTAGAACCCTCGCCTATGTTCTCTTCGACCCAAATGAAGCCCGGTAGCGGAGTGCGCACTGTTTTGGTAGTGGATGATCAGCCGGACGTGCTCGAGGCTTTGCGTCTTCTTCTTAAGAGCGCCGGGTATGCGGCTCAGATGGCTAATTCGCCGGAAGGTGCACTGGCCGCCGCCGCTGCGCACAATCCCGACTTGATTGTGATCGATATGAACTACGCGTTTGACACTACTTCCGGTGACGAAGGCATCGCACTGCTCGACCGTCTGCGCACGCTTCGGCGAGATGTGCCGATACTTGCCATGACCGGATGGAGCACGATCGAACTGGCGGTGCGTGCTATGCAGCATGGCGCAGCTGACTTCATTACCAAGCCCTGGGACGTACGGCAGCTACTTCAAACATTCGAGAAGCATCTCCATCCGGGAGCAAAGGCGGGCCAGGCCGAAAGTGCGCACGCGAACGAACTTGCAATTGCCAGGCGTGTTCAGGAAAAGCTGCTGCCGCCAAAGGACCACTTCCTCGCGGGAGTGCATTTCAACTGCGCCTTTCTGCCCGCCGGCGAAGTTGGTGGCGATCTTTACGACATTTTCCAAATCGATGCTGACACTATTGCTTTTCTGTTGGCAGATGTTTCGGGCAAAGGACTTGGCGCAGCGCTGCTTGTAGCTACACTGCAAGCGACCATTCGTGGCCAATTGCACCTTGCTGCCCAACCATCGCATCTGCTAGAGCAGGTTAATCAATTATTTTTCCAGGCAACCCGCCCCGAGCATTTCGCCACACTCTTCTTCGGCCTCTATCATGCGAAGGCGCGGCAGCTTCGATACGTCAACTGCGGTCATCCACCCGCCGTGCTTGTCCGCGGTAACGGGAAAACGGAGCTTCTCGATTCGAATGCGCTCGTGGTTGGCGCTTTTGAGCGCTGCACGTTTCCCGAAAAGAGCGCGCGTCTCGAAGCGGGCGATCGCCTGGTGCTTTTCTCGGACGGTGTCTCCGAGGCAGGTATGGAGTCAGATGAAGAATGGGTTTTTGAGGCTGTTCGGATTCTCGGCCGTAATCAATCGCAGCCTTTGGCTGCTTCGCTTGCAACCGCTGCCAAAGCACGCGAAATCCAAGCTGACGACATCACGGTAATCGACATGCGTGCGCTCTCGGCCTGACCTGATCGGAAAGTCGCTCTGATAACTTAGCTCCCTGAGTGTTGTTTCGCGACAAAGACCGGATCACAGCCGAAATTAATTACGCTTACGTTATTTTTCTGGCCGCGACGGCCGCGCTTGGCGGAGTTCTATTTGGCTTCGATATCGCAATTATCACTGGCGCAGGTCCGTTTCTCTCCGAGCATTTCAGGCTGAACGACTTCAGCCTGGGCCTCGCTTTCAGTTCACTGCTCTTTGGATGCGTGGTCGGCTCGGCTGCGGCCGGTCGAGTCACTGATTCGTTTGGCCGTCGAAAAATCCTGCTGTGGGTGGCGGTCGTGTTTGCCTGCACATCCGTTGCGACAGGTCTGGCGCCGAATTTCGCGTGCTTTTTAGGGGCGCGACTGCTTGGAGGTCTGGCAGTAGGCGCCGCTTCCATCCTTTCGCCGATGTACGTTGCCGAAGTATCTCCGCCTGCCAAGAGAGGGCGCTTGGGAGCGCTGTATCAGCTGTCCATCATCCTCGGTATCTTGCTTTCCTACATCATTAATTATCTGTTGCGCAACAGTGGCCCACAAAACTGGCGCTGGATGTTTGCAACCGGAGCGGTTCCCGCGTTGCTGTTTTTCGTTTTATTGCTGAGAGCCCCGGAGACGCCGCGCTATCTGGTGATCGCCGGCCGCGAACGCGAGGCATTGCAGATTCTCGAAAAAACCGCCGGTTTGCAAAGCGCCTCGACCGAGCTTGCTCAAATCCGAACCAGTCTAAGCGACCGGCGGAACGGCTGGAGCGATCTCTTTGCGCCGGGTCTTGGCCGCGCAGTATGGGTTAGTTTTGGCCTCGCGATTCTGATTCACGTCTCCGGAATCAACGTAGTAATCGACTACGCGCCCGCTATCTTCCGGTCGGCTGGATGGAAGATCGATGCCGCCCTCTTTTCAACGTTCATTGTAGGACTTACTAATCTGGTCTTCACGCTCGTGTCTTTCTGGATCATCGATCGGTACGGGCGCAAGCCACTCTACATCATAGGTTCGATTGGCATGACATCCGTGCTCGCCATACTAACTGCCGTCTCTTGGTCCGGCTTCTTTCACGGTTGGATCGTGCTAGTGCTTGTGCTGGCTTATCTGGCCTTCTTTGCTTCGTGCATTGGGCCAGTGTTCTGGACGTTAGTGCCGGAAATGTTTCCCAACCACATCCGCGGAACAGCCATGACGGTTCCGGTGTTGACACAGTGGATTGCGAATGCTGCTGTGGTGCTATTCTTCCCGCTGGCTTTCAACCAAATTGGTAAATCTGCAACATTCGCTTTTCTAGCCGTGATGTCACTGGCTCAGGCGATTTTTACCTGGCTTCTTTTGCCGGAGACCAAGAACAAAACGCTCGAGCAAATCGAAGCATTTTGGGCCAATCGAACAGAAGGGCAGAGCATCCGGCGTTAATACTTTTCCGTGTTGTCCGGTGGGCACATTTTCCATAACACGTGCACCTCACTCTGCAAATAGGATCTTGAAAGCTACTGCGTGCTCAGAAGTCCAATGTTGAGGAGACTGGATGACGAGCCCGTCTTGGGTGAGCTGCCATGTCAGCGGCTCATGAGTGCCGAGCAACTCGACCCGCGCGATAGGACGTGGTTCAAGGCCCCGAGATGGGGCGAGTGCGCTTATGCGCGTTTCTCTTGGATTATGTCCCATCACAAATGCGTAGAGCACCCCATGGCTGCTGGTGAACCGTATGTCGGCGCTGGTTAGATCTTTCCGATCCTTTTCGTTGAAATGCTCCGGCGTACCGTTCATCCCAGCCCCAGCGTTAGCCTTTCGGATGCCTGGTCCCTCACCGAAAATCTTCCATGGACGCGTCGCGTGAATCGCTTCGGAATTCACTTTCATCCAGTTTGCAATGGCAGAAATGATCTTCAGTTCCTCGTCGTCTGGGGCACCACTCGCCGGCAAAGGTATGTTGAGTAGTAAATTGCCGTTCCGGCTTACGATGTCGACTAGTAGGTCGATAACCATCTTGGGTCTCTTGTACTGAATGCCCCGCTTATAGTGCCAATCTCCGATGCACGTATCTGTCTGGAAAGGCCGTGGTTCAATATCGTCAGCGACTCCGCGCTCTATATCCAAAGTGCAGGCGCCCTGTTCACATTCGCTTCGGCGCTTGGCAGTGTAGACCACATTAACCTGGCCATTGTGCCAGCGCAAGCTCTGGTTGTAGTAGTGCGCAACCAGCAAGCGCCCGTAATTACCAAACGGAATAGGGCCATCCTCGTAATAGAGATCAGGCTGATGTTGGTCTACCAAATCTTGGGCACGGAGGAACCATTCACGTTTCCAGGCCTCGCTCTCATTGCCTTGTTCGGCCCAAGCCTGAGGACCGGGTGTGTGCGGCGGAAAATACAAGTCAAAGTTCGCCGGATCATTGCCGTCGTACCGGACGCCAGCATAGGGCCCGTCCTTATCGGATCCCTTGTTCGTTGTCCACCAGTTATAACTCGCCCAAACGTGCTCGCTTACGCCGAACTTCAGACCTTGCGCGCGCGCAGCGTTGCGCCACTCTGCAACGATGTCCCGCTTCGGCCCCATGTGGACAGCGTTCCAGCGATGATGTCGCGAATTCCACAAATCAAAATTGTCACAGTGCACGCCCATGCTGACGAAGTACTTTGCACCGGCCGTTGCATAGAGCCGAATCAGGGCCTTTGGATCGAAGCCCTCTGCTCTCCAGAGGGGAATTGTGTCTTTATACCCAAATTTGGACGGATGCCCGTAAGTGGCGAGATGATAGTTGTACTGCGGCGTGCCCTGGATGTACATGTTGCGGGCATACCAATCCCCATCACCTATTGCGGACGACGGACCCCAATGTGCCCAGATGCCAAATTTTGCATCTCGAAACCAATCTGGGCATGAGTAGCTTCTAAACGCATCTTGCCCGGGAGAGAATGGCCCTTTCTGGATCACAACCTCCGAGGCTTGAACGTCGCTGGCCCCTTTCAGTCGAGCACTGCCGGTGTATAAAGCCGCGCCTCCGGCCCGTATGAGATCTCTGCGTGTCCACGTCACAATCGGCTCTAATCCTACACCTTGCTCAACGCTGAGCGGCGGGGACCTGACCGACGAGGACACCAGCAGGTTGCTCGACGGCGAAGGCAGGCCAGTGCTGTGGCGAAGAGCGCCCGGAGGTGTCGCCCCAGTAACCAATCGGCTTCGTCGAACATCGTTCTTTGCAGTAGCTTAGGAGATCTGAGTTTCTTGCAGCGGTTGAAGTGTCTGTTGTTCGTGATGGCGGCAGTGAGTGCGTTTGGGCAAAGTGGGTTTGTCAGGTCCGGTGGCCAGCCCATTCCAGGCGCTGTCGTGACAGTAACGCAAGCCGGGCAGGTTCTTACTACGTCTAGTGATGTAGACGGGCATTATGGTTTTCCCCCGCTCTCGCCCGGAGTTTGGAATGTGTCGGTCCAGATGTTTGGTTTTGAACCGCTCGCGCAGAACGTCGATTATGCGACCGCAAGAGGTCCGGTCAACCTCGAACTGCGATTGAAAGAATCCTCATTCGCGAAACGTCTGCAGCAATCGACTCCGATTCGGCGGCAGACGGGCGGAGCGGGATCGGCGGATGCGAATTTCGAGACCCAACTTCAGGCAGCGGCGGGTGGCGAAGCGCAGCGAACAGCGCCGGCGACCGCAAGTACCGGCAACGAATCGTTTCTGATTTCGGGAAGTCTGAGTCCCGGTATGGCGCAAGGCGCTCAGTCCGATAGCGGACCCGATATGCGCTTCGGTGGCCCGGGTGCTCTGGCAGCTAGCTCGGGCGCGGAGGGTGGCACAAACGCTCCTGGCTTCAGCGGCGCTGGTTTCGGCGCTGGCGCTTTCAGTGGTGGCGGGGGGTTCGGCGGTGCAGGTGGCGGACGCTTCGGAGGTGGTGGCGGTGGCGGTGGACGCGCTGGCGGCCGACGTGCTCCCGGGCAGGCCGGAGGCGCCCAGTTCGGCAATCGCCGGCGACGCAACGAACAGATCCACGGCCAGCTCTCATTTACACTCCAGAACTCGGCTCTCAATGCTAAGCCGTTTTCACTGAACGGGCTTGATATTCCACAAGCCGCCTATGCTCAAGCGCGCTTCAGTGTCGTGGTGGGCGGGCCGCTCGTATTCAAAAAGCTGGTCAAAGACCCGAAGACACAATTCTTCTTGACGTATTTCGGTACGCGCGCGCGAACCCCTGAGCTGTTTGCTGAAACTGTCCCGACGGCCGCCATGCGGGTCGGCGACTTTTCGCAGGCGACTCAGTCCCTCGGCACTTCGGCTACCAGCGTGCCGGTCCAAGTCTTCAATCCCGCCACTCGACAGCCGTTCGCCAATAACATCATCCCGCCCAATCTGCTGAATCCGATTGCGCGCGCGCTCCTCAATTTCTATCCCTCGCCGAATGAGCCAGGTATCGCAAACAATTACCAGTACGAAACGGCGCAGGCGAGTAATGCCAACAACCTTGGCTTGCGAGTCCAGCGTGAAATCACCAAAGTCGATCGCCTCTCGGGGAATTTTCAGTATCAGGGCCGCAACGGTGCAACCGCGCAGCCGTTTGGCTATTCCGATGAAACGAATGGCTACGGCTTCAACGCACAGCTGCAGTGGACGCGCAATATTTCTGCTACGGCCCTCAACAATGCCCAGCTCCGTCTCAATCGCAATCGCGCTGAGATCACGCCGTATTTCTCGCTACTGCCTGATATCGCAGCACAACTCGGTATTCCAGGCACGTCCGCCAACCCGCTCGACTATGGTCCGCCGACTCTGAACTTCACCAATTTCGGATCGCTCAGCGATTCGCCTGCGACTCTGAATCGGAATCAGGCGCTCGGCTTGAGCGATAGCATCAGCCTCCTGCGCGGCAAGCACAGCTTTACATTCGGCGGCGGTTTTCTCCGGGCTGATTTGAGCGCGCGCACCGACCCTAACGGTCGCGGCACCTTTAACTTCACCGGCGTTGGTACGAGCGGCTTCGATGCAAGCGGCCGACCGCTTAACGGCACCGGTTACGATCTGGCGGATTTCTTACTGGGCTTCCCACAATCGAGCTCTATTCAGTACAGCGGGTTCAACGAATACTTTTTGCAGAATCAGTGGAACGGTTACGCGCAAGACGAATGGAAAGCCCGACCGAACTTGACGATTATCGTTGGAGCGCGTTACGAGTATTTCTCGCCCTTCACGGAAATATTCGGTCGGCTGGCGAATTTGGATATCGCGCCCGGCTACGCCGCCGTTGCACAGGTCACACCTGACAAGCCAGGTCCCTATACCGGTGCGTTTCCGAACGGTCTGATCAATGCGGATCTGAACAACTGGTCGCCGCGCGTGGCATTAGCCTGGAAATTGACTCAGTTCAAACGGTCCACAATCTTCCGCAGCGGCTACGGAATCTATTACAACGGTCAAGCTTACAACCAGTTCGCAACCTTGCTTGCCTATCAACCACCGTTTGCCGTCTCGAACAATGTGAACACCAGCACCTCCGACGTA
Organism: Terriglobia bacterium; assembly: GCA_963737005.1. Classification (GTDB taxonomy): domain Bacteria; phylum Acidobacteriota; class Terriglobia; order Bryobacterales; family Bryobacteraceae; genus Bog-105. Next base: position 98,723 of record CAVTRD010000005.1, read on the forward strand.
TTGACCTTGGAAAAAGGTTTTACGACTACTTCCGCTAAGCAGATCACCAACAGCTTCGCTGTCGACCGCAACTATAGGACGCCTTATGCGGGTACCTGGAATGCTTCGCTGCAACGTGAGTTCGGCACCGGCTTCTTCGCTGAAATCGGCTATTTCGGAACCAAAGGAACGCGCTTGGATGTGCGCACCCTGCCCAACCAGGCTCCCCCCGGCGCAACGCAAGCTAATCAGCTTGCTAACGCCTCTGGCTTTACCTACGATCAGTCCCTTGGCAACTCGATCTTTAATGCTCTGCAGCTGCGTTTGAATCGCCGCTTCAACCATGGCATCTCTCTTAACGCCTTCTACCAGTTTGCTAAGTCGATCGATGATTCATCAACTTTCGGGGGAGCCGGAAACAGCGTGGCGCAGAACTGGCTTGACTTGGCGGCGGAGCGAGGCCTTTCGAGTTTCGATATACGTCATCAATTTTCCGGCAATTTTGTGTGGACCTCGCCCGTGGCCGGACCTGGTTCGCACATCGCCGCTGAGAGCAAAGTGGGACGACTACTGAAAGACTGGCAGCTCAGCGGGGCCATCACAGCGCAGACCGGCAATCCCCTGACAGCCCGTGTGCTCGGGAACAACCAACAGCTCGCGCAAACAGGCGGTATTGGTAAAGGACGCGCCGAAGCCACGGGCCAGCCCATCGACGCGGGCACCGGCTTTTTCAATCTGAATGCTTTCACCGTGCCGCCGCCGGGTGCGTATGGCAATGTGGGACGCAACACCATCCCGGGACCCGGATTGTTCAACCTAAATCTGGCTTTCGCAAGATCATTTAGCTTTGCGGAGCGGCGCCGACTGGAGTTTCGCTTCGAATCAAACAATGTGCTGAATCATGTGAATTACACGAATCTCTATACGGTAGTAAACGCTGTGAATTATGGCTTGCCAAGCGGGGCCGCCGGTATGCGCACGCTCGACGTGGTTGTGAGGTTCCGGTTTTGAAGGGCCTGATTTTTCCGCTGATCGTTGCGCTCCTTATGCAGCCGGCGTTCGGGCAGCGGGCAACCTTTTCCACGTCGACCAACGTCGTCGTTGTGAACGTGACCGTACTTGATCGCACCGGCAAACCCGTCCCAAATCTTTCAGCCAAGGACTTTCAAGTCTATGAGGACGGCAAACTACAAAAGCTACAGGCGGTAGATTATCAGCGTCTCGATGAGGCAAAATTGCCGCCCGTTCAACAAGCTTCTGCAGAGCCGGTGCTCGGGAAAACGCTGGGCTACAATCCGGCAACCGAGAGCGCAGCCACGCGTACCAATCTTATCTCTAAATATCAGGACCGGCGCCTTATCTGCATGCTGTTTGATTTCTCTTCCATGCAGCCGGCCGAGCAGATCCGTTCAAAGGAAGCAGCCATTAAGTTCCTTCAATCGCAACTGACCGCGAGTGACACCGTCTCCATCATGGTCTACGGCGCATCTCTGAAAACTGTCCAGGACTTTACTTCCGACCGTGGGCTACTGATCAGCACCATCAACCGTTTCCGGATCGGCGATTCGAGCGAGAACGCGACCTTTGCCGATGAAAGCGCCGACGCGCAGGATCAGAGCGGCCTTTTCGTGGCGGACGAGACGGAGTTCAACATATTCAACGCCGATCTGAAGTTGGCAGCGATCGAGGATGCGGCACGTGGTCTTGCCCAGTATCCCGAGAAGAAGGCGCTGATTTACATCTCGAGCGGCGTCCAGAAGAACGGGGTCGACAATCAGTCGCAATTACGCGCAACCGTAAACACGGCAATTCGATCCAACGTAGCGTTCTATCCGATCGATGCGCGCGGGCTCTCGGCGATTGTGCCGGGTGGGGATGCGACCCAAGCTGGCGCAGCCGGCAACAACCTTTACAACGGGGCCGGGCAGCGCTCACTGAAAGAAAACTTTAATAATCAGCAGGAAACCTTAGCCACTCTGGCGCTCGATACGGGCGGCAAAGCTTTGCTCGATTCCAACGATCTGACAGAAGGCATGCAGCAGGTGCAGAAAGATTTCGGCAGCTATTACATTTTGAGCTACGTGCCCGCGAACGCGGCGCCCGACGGACGTTATCGTCGCATTCAAGTAAAGTTGACGCCCAACCTTGCGGGGCTGAAAGCCAAGCTCGACTATCGGCAGGGCTATTATGCGCCTGCTCCATTCGGGCGCATGCGCGAAGCGGACAAAGAGGCGCAGCTCTCACAAGCCTTGCTGTCTGACAATCCCGCCACGGATTTGCCGCTGGCAGTCGAAGTGGACTACTTCCGGCTCGAAAAGAATAAGTATTTCGTGCCCATTACGGCCAAAATCCCTGGTTCTGCGCTGGCTTTTCAAAAGAAGGGAGCGAAACAGGCAACCGAGCTCGACTTCATAGCGGAAGTACGGGATGCTCGTGCCCGGCCGGCCGCTACCGTGCGCGACACGATTCCCCTGAAGATGGCCGCCGATCTCGCCGGTCAGGTGAGTCGTAAGAGCATCCAGTACGACACCGGGGTCACGTTGGCTCCAGGCAAATACAAGCTGAAGTTTGTAGCACGTGAAAATGGCGAAGGGAAGACGGGTACTTTTGAAGAGCCTTTTACCGTACCGGACCTCGCGAACGGCACCGCCTTGCGCATCAGTTCGCTTATCCTCAGCAACGGGCGCGAACCCGCAGCAACACAAGTGGCCGGTGTGAAAAACAGCCGCAAGCTGACGGCCAGCAACCCGCTTTTGGCCGATGGCCAAAAGCTTGTTCCGAATGTGACACGCGTCTTCCAAACTGGCCAGAAGCTGCTCGCCTATGTGGAAGTCTACGACCCTAAAATCCCCGATGCCCTTCCCGAAAATTTCCGGCGTGCCGACGTCGAAGCAAGTCTTTCGCTTTATCAAGGACCTAAGAAGGTGTCGGAAACAAATTCTGTGAGAGTGAATCGGCTGATCGAAAGCCGGCCGGATACGGCTCCCGTTTGGCTCCAGCTCTCGACCGCTTCAGTCCAACCGGGCCGCTATGAGTGCCAGGTGAATTTAATCGATGAACTCGGGCGTAAATTCGCGTTTCCCCGCACCTCGCTGGTCGTCATGAGTGGCCCTCCTGCCGCGAGCATCTCCCAGTAAGAACTCGAGAATCCAATGATGAGAGTACGAGCTGACGGCGTCTGCTCTGGCATACCGTTAGGACTAATTCGAGGCCGATTTTCATAGGAATGTAGCTTCCAGAGTTTATTCTCTTTGCTAGCCCATCTATGAGCAACCATGCTTTGCGAATCCTTCTTGTCTCGCTCGTCATCGTTTTCCAGTCACTTGCGCAGCCTTCACGCTCTTCGATGACCGGTACTGTTACTGATGCGCAGGGAGCGCGTGTTCCCAATGCTCTGGTGATCGCTACGGAAGAATCCACGGGTCTGCAGCGGCAAACAGAAACCACTTCGCAAGGCGTCTACACGCTCGCCGATTTGCCGGTCGGCATCTTTCATGTCGAATTTTCAAAGGCGGGGTTTGCGAACGTCGTCGTGAAGAGCGTAAGGCAAGACGTGGGGCAGACCAGCACTCTCAATGCAGCCCTCAATCCGGCCGGCAGGGAAGAGCATACCACCGTTTCCGAATCGACCGTGGAGATCGACCGTGTCGATGCTGCTTTCGGCGCACTGGTTGAACCAAAGCAGGTCAGCGATCTGCCGATCAACGGTCGAAATTGGGCGACACTGACCACCATGGTGCCCGGTGCGACCGACGCCGGCGCCGGCGACCAGCGCACTATCCGCTTCGTCGGACACGGGCTGGACGATAACAATTTGACCCTTGATGGGGTAGATGCCACGGCTGTCTACAACCAGGCGCAACGCGAATATGTTCGCCTGACCATTCCGCTCGAGTCGATAGATGAATTCGACGTCAAATCGCAGACCTTCGGGGCCGATGTGGAAGGTGGAACCGCCGGTGCGCAGGTTTCTGTCGTGTCGCCCTCTGGCAGCAACGCGTTTCACGGCAGCGCTTTCGACTATTTCCGAAACGATGCCATTGAAGCCCGTTCACCATTTAACCAGGAATCTGCGAATCCGTTTCTTCTGAATCAATTCGGCGGCTCCGTTGGTGGTCCGATATTAAGAGACAAGTTGTTCTTCTACATGAATTACGAGGGTTTGCGACAACGCCTCGACGGCACCCAGATCGGGCTTGTTCCCAGTCCCACCTACATCAACCGAGCCGTTAGAATTTCACCGGCCATCAAACCGCTCCTGCAAGCGTACCCGAGCGGCACTTCGCCCACGACCAAGCCTGCTGTCTGGAGATACGATGCTAACGGCCGCTCGACCGATAACGAGGACTCAGGTATGATCCGCTTGGATTATCATTTCTCCGACAAGACGACCGCCTTCATCCGCTACAACGGGGATGAAGCCGTCGCCAATACACCCACTGGCAGCTTAACGGCGCTGTCCAACTCTAGTACCAAGTTCAACAACGGAGTTTTCGAGCTCTTACGGGTATTTACTCCCACCCTGGTCAACGAATTCAAGTTCGGCATAAATCAGGATCAATACCATTCCGGAACAATCTCCCCCTTGGCGTCTACACTCGCTGTTTCCGGCTTCAGTTCACTCGGCGGTGATACGACTTCGGACTATCCTTCGAAAAACCTCAGCTTTCTGGACGATGTTTCCTGGTCGAAAGGAAGACACACCTGGAAGTTCGGATTCGAAGTTAAACCCTACTTTGTGAACCAGGGCTCTTCGAGCAGCGGATCCCTGAACTACAGTTCCACGAATAGCTTCTTGTTGAACCAGCTCAATACAGCTACTTACAAATCCACTCTGCCTCTGGTCCGACAGCGCAAGACTGAATATTTCGCCTATCTCGAAGATGAGTGGAAGCCACTGCAGAATCTAACAGTGAATGCCGGTGTTCGCTACAACGTGTTCAATGCGCTGAGGGCTCTCAACAACGATGCCATTCCCTTCGACTTCAATACCTGCGGCGGTTACTGTCCCCGCACTTACTCGTTCTTCAATCCCAGATACAACGATCTTGACCCCAGGCTCGGCATAGCCTGGACGCATGAGGACACGGTGGTGCGTGTGGGCTCCGGCATCTACCATACCGACGGCCAAGTCGACGATCAGAATTTACCCATTTCGAACACCGTTGCAAACTACACTTTCAACAGTGCAGAATCCGCTTACCGCGGTCTGTCCTATCCAATCGACCCGTATCTCGCAGCTGCTGAGAACGGTGGTTTGGGCGTTGTGACGCCGCGTGCCCTCGATCGAAACCGCAAAGATATGTACGTGGCAGCCTGGACGCTGTCTGTTCAGCAGACGTTGCCCTACAAACTACTTGGCACCTTGAGCTATGTCGGCAACAAAGGAACAAATGTCCTGACGACGACTTACACGAATCTTGCGAATCCCCAAACCGGCCTCGCCCCCTATCCCGCGTTCGGTGCCGTAACCTGGCGTGGCGACGTGGGCAACAGCACTTTTCACGCCCTCCAGTTCAATGTACGGCGAGAGTTCTCGGACGGTCTTGTCCTGAATGCCAACTATATGTGGTCCCACTCGATCAACGATGGAAGCATCGGAGGAGGGGATTCGGATGTTCCGCAGAATTCCTTCTGCCGTGCTTGTGACAAAGCGAGTAGTGATTTCGACATTCGGCATGTCTTCAATCTTTCGACCGTGTACCAGCTCCCGTTCGGACCCGGTAAGCGGCTGCTTAATGCACCTGGATTTCTCCGTACGGTCTTGGGCGGTATCGAAGTGAGTGCGATCGGCACGGCGCAAAGCGGTCTGCCCGTCAACATCACCATCGATCGAGTCAACAGCGCCGTGCCCGGCAAATTTGCGATCGGCGGGTCCATGCGTCCCGACTATATTCCCGGCGAATCGCTTACACCCGCTGGGGGCTCAACTCCGAATAACTGGATCGATCCAGCCGCGTTTGCGGTGCCCGCCAATGGCACGTTTGGGGATCTTGGCCGCAATTCCTTCCGGGCACCTGGCATAGCTCAACTCGATTTGGGGCTTTCTAAATTTATTGCGGCCACCGAGCGTGTCAACATTCGCCTGCGCGGCGATCTTTTCAACGTTTTCAACCGCGCTCAGTATGGCGCGCCGAATGCGGACCTTGGCTCTGTTAACGCTGCGGGCGTTTTGACACCGAACAGTAATTTTGGGGTGATAACAAATACTGTGACATCTTACGCCACCGGACGCGGTACACCGCGCGAACTGCAAGTATCGGCAAGGATCGTATTCTGATGACACGAGCACGCGGAATGATCATGCCAAGCTCTAGGTTTTCACGCTAGCGTCGCGCCGTGGCTCCGTTCTCGAACTCGGCCGTATCGTCGCAGGTGGCCCCCCTGCTTGCGTCGGCTACCAGGTCGCTTCAGGCGGGACGACCGGCCGATGCGATCGCGTCATTGCGCGACGCAGCGCTGCTACGGCCGCACGATGCTCTTATTCAGCACGATCTCGGCCTCGCCTGCCTCGAAGTCGGCCGCGTACCCGATGCGATCGCGGCATTGGAGCATGCCGTTGCCAGCAACCCGCGGTACGCCGATGCGTATTTTCGCCTGGGAATCGCCCTTGAGACGCTGGGCGACATCAGCGGGGCAATTGCCGCTTATGACCGCGCCACCGAGCTGACACCATCTCTCGCCGAGGGTTGGTTCCGGGCCGGCGCCCTGGTTTACGCGCTGGGTCATCGCGACGAGGCGATCGGCTGTTTCCGTCGCGCGGCGGAGACTGGACATAAAACCAGCTTCGGCCGCCTCGGCAAAGCGCGTGCTCTGTTGGCCGAAGATCGCAATCAGGAGGCCGAACAAGTCCTGCGACAGACGCTTGTGGTCGAACCGAGCAACGCCATGGCGCATGACTTACTGGGCGGTTTGCTTTCCGAGTTAGGACGTTTCGACGAGGCTCGCGAATGCTTTGGACGCGCAATTGAGATCGCGCCTCTGCTGGCGGGAAGCTACTACGATCTGGTCCGGTGTCGCCCCGTTACGAGCGATGGGGACGAGGGTTTACTCCAGCAGATGATCTCCGCCCTGGAGACGCCAGCCCTGGAGGCCGCGCAACGCCACCGACTCCATCTCGCAATCGGCAAGGCCGCAGACGATCTTGGCGATTACGCCATGGCGATGGAGCATTTCGATGCCGCAGACGCTGTGCGCCGAGACTCTGTGTTCTTCGACTCGGCAGAGTTCTCCGCCGAGATCGGCCGCTTGATAGCCCGCTGCACACCCAAATTGATCGCGCGCGCGCCCGAACTCGGCAGCCACGATGCAACACCGGTGCTGATCATCGGCATGCCCCGGTCGGGCACAACTCTTGTCGAGCAGATCGTTTCCATGCATCCGGAGGTTGGGGCCGGCGGCGAGTTAAATTTCTGGAATGAGCGCGGGGCTGCGTGGCGTCGGTTGGAACTCGCGCACGACCACCAGCAGGTCGGCCTGTGCGCTTCCGGAGGGGCCAGGGACAAGACGCCTTTTCTCGCCCAGGCGGCCGCAGACTATCTCGACGTGTTGCGCGCGATCGCACCGAGGGCGGCTCGAGTCACCGACAAGATGCCGTTCAACTTTCTCTGGACCGGGCTGATCCACATGGCGTTCCCGCGCGCAATCATCATTCATTGCAGGCGGGGTACAGTTGATACCGCGCTCTCGATTCACCAGACTCATTTCCATCCGAGCCTGCAGTTTCCGACTGGAGGCGCCGAACTGGTCGCATATTTACGCGGCTATCGACGGCTCATGGAACACTGCCGGAAAGTGCTACCACCGGACCGCTTCCTTGAAGTCGATTACGAGGACCTGACTGGCGCGCCCGAACCGACGATCCGGCGGATCATCGCGGCCTCCGGTCTAGTGTGGGATGACGCGTGCCTGCGTCCCGAATGTAATGAGCGGGCTGTTAAGACTCCCAGCAAGTGGCAGGCCCGGCAGCCGATCTATCGCACCTCCGTTGCGCGCTGGCGCCGGTATGAACCCTGGCTGGGCTCTTTAAGGGCGCTCGTCGACGAAGAGTCGGACCTACACACGAATATCGCGAGATCCGGCAGGGATACGTAAAAATACGGCTATTAAACAAGACGTAACATGCCCGATGCATTCTAAAAGGCAACGATCGCTTTCAAACAGCTCCCCCGGAACTGAGAGATCGGTCCGGCGAATCGTTTGGCGCAGTTTTTACCTGGCTGAGCGCAACCCATTGCGTATGAGAATTCTGATTATTGAAGATGAAGTGAAAACGGCCAATTTCCTCAAAAAGGGATTTGGTGAATCGGGCTTTGTTGTCGACATCGCAAAAGATGGTCTGGATGGTCTTCACCTCGGGCTGGAAATTGACTTTGACATCATCATCCTCGATTTAATGCTCCCGCACATCGACGGCTGGCAGGTACTCGCGCGCTTGCGGGAAGCAAATCGCCAAGCTCCGGTGCTTGTATTGACGGCGCTTGATGCGGTACACGAACGAGTACGAGGATTTGAACTCGGCGCAGACGACTACCTGGTTAAGCCGTTCGCCTTCTCCGAATTGCTCGCGCGGGTGCGGTCACTGCTGCGCCGAGCTTCCCCCCGCCAGCAAGAAACAATACGTCTGGCCGATCTTGAAATCGATACTTTGCGTCAACGCGCTACCCGGGCCGGACAGCGGCTCCATTTAACAGCGAAGGAGTTTCTTCTGCTCTCGCTCATGGTGCGGCATGCGGGAGAGGTTTTATCGCGCACTCTGATCGCGGAAGCAGTTTGGGACATGAACTTCGACAGCGACACAAATGTAGTCGATGTGAACATGCGACGTCTTCGCAGCAAAGTGGACGAGCCTTTTTCGCTGAAACTGATCCACACTGTTCGTGGCGCCGGATATGTTATGGAAACCGAATGTTAAGGTGGTGCGATTCTCGCGTCATTGGGAAACTTTAGCCTTCCGGCTGGCGGCCGGGTACGCCCTTGCCGGGTTCGTTTTCATTTTTATCGCTACCGCTAGTCTTTATTTGTTGCTCCTCGTACAACTGGACAAGAGCACCTCTTTGTTCATTGCGGACAAGCTCAATGTACTGCGCACTTTGCTTCGCGATCGTCCAACGGACTGGGACGGTCTGCGAGAGGAAATCGAGCTGGAGACCTCCGCACGAGAGTATCAACGCTTTTACATTCGCCTGCTCAATCAGCATCACGCGCTTCTTCTGGCTACGCCGGGCATGGCGGAGCAACTCAACCTTACGCAACTCTCCAGAGAAGTATTAAGCCATCCCGAATCGGCGTTTGAGATGGCGGGAAAGCACGGACACGCTTTTCGTGTTGCCACTGCGCTCGCCCCTGTCGGCCTGGCGGCCGCTTCCCACGACATTATTCAGATCGCAGTAGATGTGTCCCAGGAGGAAGAGCTGCTGGCTGGTTATGGCCGCTGGTTCTGGACTATTCTCCTAGCCGCGGGCGCTTTCCTGCCGTTCATCGGATACCGAATCGCGCGCCAGGGAATTCGTCCCGTGGAGGAGATGGCATCCACGGCTCGCCGCATTAGCTCTTCGAATCTCCGCGAGCGCATCCGTCCGGAAGGATACCCGTTTGAACTCGCATCCCTCGCCGCCACCTTCAACACCATGCTCGACGGTCTGGAAGAGTCCTTTGAACGGATCTCACGCTTCTCGGCCGACATCGCCCATGACCTCCGCACACCTGTCAACAATATTCGCGGCGAAGCGGAGGTGGCTTTGGCCCGTGCGCGGACGATTGAGGAATACCGGGATGTGCTTGGGTCATGTCTGGAAGAGGCTGTACGACTATCCAACCTGATCGGAGACCTGTTATTCCTCGCCCGCGCAGAAAGTCCTTTGGCGCTCTTAAATCGGGAGAGGACGGACGTCGTACAGTTGCTCACCCGTGTAAGTGAATATTACGATGCCTCAGCAACCGATGCCGGTGTGTCGCTGACCACCGCCAACCCCGGTGAACCGGTAATGGCGGCAGTAGACCAGTCGCTGATCCAGCGCGCGCTTAGCAACCTGGTCTCCAATGCTGTCGCGCACACGCCTTCGGGCGGTTCGATCCTGATGACCGCGAAGACAAACCTGTCCGGTCTTCAAATTGAGGTCTCCGACACGGGCATCGGGATCCCGGCTGACGCGCTGCCAAAAGTGTTCGATCGCTTTTTCCGTGTGGATGCGTCACGGTCACAGATGTCCGGGTCCACCGGGCTGGGTCTGGCTATCGTCCAGACGATTGCGTTGCTGCACGGCGGCACTGTGGAAGTCTCCAGCAAGCGCGGCGAAGGAACTTGTGTCACGCTACGGCTGCCCGCCTCGCTGCCTACATGACGGAATTGTCATTTTGGTGTCATCCTGGCGTCCGGGTTCCAGGGTTAAAACGTTAGAGGTATCTGCCATATGTAGCGCGGCCCATCCCGGGCTGTGTGATGAAAATCCGACAGGGAGAGAACGTGTTCCGAAAAGCATCGCGCAAGAAGTCTCGAAAGAAAAGTTCTAGTAATAACTCTCAAAGTAATTCCCGGATCAACCGTCTGCGTCCGCTCGCCGGGCTCTTGGCCACAGGGCTGAGCGTTCCAGCGTTCGCGATTGGTCAGTCCGTGCCGTTTCCCACCTACGTGACCGGCCCGCAACCGAACGGCTCGTGGGTCGTCAGCAGTGGCCAAATCATTACCCCAACCGGAAAGCAAGTCGACCTCGGCGTCCGGGTCCGTGCGAAGGCCATCGCGCTGAACCCCAGCGTCCGCAATCACACCGCCGCCGTACTCACGATGGGCGCATCCGAGGCGGTTGAGGTGATTGACACCAAGACCGGCGATGTCCTGCAGGATTACATCACCTTCGGACAAGATTCGAGCGGCAGTTATAAAGGCATCACCTATTCGGCAGACGGCAAATACTTGATTTTTAGCCAGGACAGCAGCAACGTCACGATCGCCAAGGTCTCAGACGAGGGCTTGCTGGAAGATCACGCCCAAGTCAGCGTGCCGCCGGACACTTCCTTCATCACCTGCTTTCCGAACAGCCCTCCGGGCTCGTATGGGGTACCTTGCGGCACCCTCTATACTCCGAAGACCTCGTATCCGGGTGGTGTAGCGGCTTCAAAAGATGGCAAGAGCGCCTACGTTTTGCTGAACCAGAACGACACGCTCGCCAAGATCGACCTGACCGCAACGCCGTCGAAGCAGGGGGAGCAGATCCGTGTCGGCAACGCGCCGCACACCGTCGTGATCAGCGGCGATGGCAAGACCGCCTACGTCAGCAATGAGGGTGGCCGGATTGCTACGGACGCCGACTTCCAAATTTGGTCGGCCGGCACTGAAATCGTCGCCGACCCGGTGATTGGCGCCGCAGTCACCGGCACGGTTTCGGTAGTTGATCTGGCGTCTATGCGCGTTACCGCCACCATCTCGACTGGGCTGCACCCGACCGGGATGGCGTTCTACGGACGTCACCTGCTGGTTGCCAACACCTACAGCGACACCATTTCAGTCATCGACACAACCACCAACGAAGTGGCGCGGACCATCAACCTTGGTCTGCCGATCGGAGTGCCCGGCGAGCACGAAGCGGCTTATGGCGCGGCACCTAACTCGATCGCCGTCGATGCCAGGAGAGGCGTTGCCTATGTCGCCCTGTACAATGCCAACGCGATCGGCGTAGTCGACCTCGCCAGCGGCGCGACAAATCCCGTGATGGGCATGATTCCGGTAGCCTATGCGCCCAGCTCGATCAAGCTGGATCAGGCTGAAAACGTGCTTATAGTCGCCAACGACAAGGGTGTCGGCACGCGTTATTCATTTGAAACCGACTACAACGTCACCGGCTACAATACCCACCAAGACAATGGCACGATAAGCATCGTCCCTCTGCCGAATAGCCAGAAATTGGAGGCGATGACCAGGCAGGTTTACCAGAACAACCACTGGGATCTGAAGGAAAACATCAAATCAGCCAGCGGTGGTAACCATGATGTCAAAGCAGTGGCGATTCCGGAGAAAATCGGCGATCCGTCACTCATAAAGCACGTGTTCCTGATCATCCGTGAAAACCGTACTTATGATCAGATTCTTGGCGACGTGGCTGCGGGCGATGGCGAGCCCTCACTGGCAGTCTTCGGCGGCAAGGACACTCCAAACGCGCACAAGCTGGTAAAACGCTTCCCGCTTCTTGACAATTTCTACGACCCGAGCCGCCAGTCGGCTGACGGTCACCAATGGATCACCGAGGGCCTGGCGCCTTACGCCGACGACATCCAGTCGCCTGACTGGGTCCGCAGTTATCCAGGTGGGAACGCCGGCGATGCCTTGGCCTACCAGAAAAAGGGCTTTCTGTTCTCCGAAGCGTCGGCCGCCGGTCTGCCGGTAAAGATCTACGGTGAATACGTCGAGAACGATACGTTCAAACAGCCGAACGGGTCCACCAAGGAACCGAGCTGGAGCCAGTTCTACGCCGACACGAAGCGCTTTGAGGAGGGACGCGAGAAGACGTTGTTCTATCAGAACACGATCCACGCGCAATCCTCCATCCCGGCCGTATATGACCACCTTGTCACTAATTTCCCGCAGTTCGATCTGGGCATTCCCGATCAGTTCCGCGTCGATGTGTGGCTGCAGGACTTCAGGAGGGATGTCGCGATGGGTTCGGTACCGGCATTGAGCGTCCTGTGGGTTATGGACGACCACACCGGCGGCCCGCCGACCCCGGACGCCGAACAGGCCGATAACGACTTAGCCATTGGACGCATCGTCGATTACGTCAGCCACAGCAACGTTTGGTCCTCGTCGGCAATCTTCATCGAGGAAGATGACGCGCAGAACGGCGTTGACCACGTCGATGGCCACCGTAGCCCAGGCTATGTCATTAGCCCCTACACGGTGCAGTACGGATCCACCGACCACACCTACTACACGCAGGTCAACATGACCCGAACCATCGAGCAAATGCTCGCTCTGCCGCCCATGAACCAGTTTGACCTTGTGGCGTCACCGATGAGGACGGCCTTCGTGGCGGGGATGCCACCGGCCGACAACTTCAAACCGTTTACGCACGCGCCGAACCAGGTGCCGCTTGACGAAGGCGTTACCGCCACCGCATCCAACACAACAAACACCAGCGCCACAATCAAGGATCTAAAGAATGCCTGGCTTAAAAAGAAGAAGCAAGTCTTTGCCGGCAAACTGACCAAGCCTGATGCCGAAGACCCGGAGACCGTCAACCATCTGAACTGGTACATGTCCACCGGGTTCAAGCGGCCTTATCCCGGCGAAACCACGGTTCGCCCTCCAAGCGAGTTCAAGAAGCCAGCTCCTACCAAAGCTGACGTCGACGACTAAAAACGCACGTTCCGACTGCAATGGCCCTCTCCCCGGTAATCAGGGAGAGGGCTTTTTGTTTATGCGTCAAACGCAAACGAGGCAGCGGCCCATCCCGTCCGGCCACCCATTGAGAAACACGGCATGAAGTTTTCGAATCTTCCAGTGATATCTTGCTCTGGTGCGTTTCGCATTACTCTTTGCCGCTTCCGCAACCGTGTGCTTCAGCGCTGCGCCCATGGGGTGGAACTCCTGGAACAGTTTCGCTAACATCGTGAACTCCCAGATCGTTCAGCAGCAAGCCAAAGCTCTGGCCTCGAACGGTATGAAAGCTGCGGGCTACAAGTACATCGTAATCGACGAAGGCTGGTGGCTGGGCCAGCGCGATCAAGCCGACCATTTTATTGTGGACCCAAAGCAATGGCCTGCCCTTCAGCCCGGCCAGAAAGATGGGGACATGGCCAATATCGCCGCTTATATTCACAGCTTGGGCCTGAACGCCGGCATCTACACCGACGCAGGTCGTGACGGTTGCAGTATGTTCCCCGACTCCGGACCCAAATACATGAATACCGGCAGCGAGAATCACTACGAGCAGGATTTCCTGCAGTTTTCGAAGTGGGGCTTCGATTACATCAAGGTGGATTGGTGCGGCGGTGCGAAAGAAAAGCGTTCGGGCGCGATCCAGTATGCGCAGGTCGCCCACGCTATTCAAAATGCGGAGAAGGTTACCGGGCGTAAATTGTTCTTCTCCATCTGTGAGTGGGGCAGCCAGAATCCCTGGTTCTGGGCGCCGGGCGTCGGTGGCATCGAGAGCACAATTTGGCGCACTGGCGGAGATATCATCCCGCCCGTTGTCGAGAGCCTGCATGATGCCGAACACGACAAACGCGTTATCAGTCTGCGGAACGTGCTCGATTCGTTCGAAGCGGGAATGCACCCGGAAGCCCAACACACCGGCTTCTACAACGACCTCGACATGATGGTCATGGGCATGCGCGGCATGACCGATGCCACCGATCGCATTCACATGGGGCTGTGGGCGATTTCGAGCGCGCCACTGATGGTGGGTTCCGATCTGACTCGGCTTTCGCCGGCAACCTTGTCGCTCCTCAACAACCGCGAGGCGCTTGGAATTCATAATGACCTATACGGTCTGCAGCCCATCAAAGTCGCCGAACCTGCTCCCCATGTACAGATCTGGGCGAAACCCATGGCCGTTCCCGGAAGACGCGCGGTTGCCATACTCAACGGCGCTGATGCCCCGGCGCAAGTGCAGCTTGATTGCAGCAAGCTTGGCCTCGATGGCACTCCAAGATTCTTACGCGATGTTTGGAACGCTCGCGATCTTGCCCCAGCTAATGCGGCCGTGCCGGTCCCGGCAAATGATCTCGTGCTGTTGATCGTCGATGGCGAGGACAAAAAACCGGTTGAGTATTCGGCGCAGGAATCCGCCATTTACGGGATTCAAGCAGCGAGTGAACCCTCCTTCGCCCTCCTGCATTACGCCAATACGTCGGGCCACGTTGCGGTTATTCGGGCGAAGAGCACATCCGGTCTCTCCACTGCCTTCGCGCTTCCACCCACCGCCGAATCGAACAGCGGCACGGTCGGGTTCATTTTGCCTCGGGGAACCGCCGATCTGTCGTTCGAGGCACTGCCCCTGTCTATTCAGAAGCTAGCTGTATATTCCTGGCGATCGTCAGGTCCGCAGTAACGAGGAGACGCTTGTCGCGGGCAGGTGACCGCAAACTCCGCCTAAGTCCAGTAGAGCAGCCGCGCTTGCGGAAGCTCATCGGCTAAGGCTCGCTCGAACCACTGGCGCATCTCGGTCATCACCGGTTTCGGGTAAACAAATTTGGCCGAGCCAAACTTCGTCATTTTCTTGCTGCGTCCACTTTCGTCCAAGTCCAACGTCGTTTTCGGATACCACTCCAATTGCACCAATTTCGACTTAGGCGTAAACCGGTGCGTGATCGCCTCTACCGTTACGTCTACGTCCGGGATGCCGTCCAGTGCCGCATGCGCCGACCGCAACAGGTCCCGATACTGCTCCTGCCAGTTCGCAACGGGCATGATGGGAGCGATGGTCAAACCAACGGGGTAACCGGCCATAGCCATCTTTCGCATCCCCGAAAACCGAGCCCTTAAGGATGCCGTGCCGCCTTCGAAGTCGCGGCTAGCATTTTGTGCCGTAACGGAGAATCGTGCGCGCGTCTTGCGCCGGTGTGCGATGTTCAGCAACGCCTCTACCGCATCGAACTTCGTTGTCCAACGCAACTGCACGTCGGCATCCCACTCGCCGAAGAACCGAATACATTCGGCTAGCGAACCAGTCAGATGCTCGATTCCGAGAGGATCCGTGTAGCACGAGGACTCAAAGGTGGTTCCTTCCGTGCTGCGCGCCGCCGACGCGGACGTGATGCGGCCCTTGCCCAGATAGGGCGGAAGGCCGTTAAGAATTTCTTCGATGTTTGCGTATACACGCGTCACGGGCGCACCGCTCAGCGATCCAGCAAGGTAACAGTATTGACAGTGTGCCGGGCAACCCTGTGCAATGTGAAACTGCCAATCGGCGCTGGGCGGAATGGGGTGCAGCCTGCGCGCACTCTCGCTTGCTGTGACGACCGCCAGCGTCGTCTTAGCTTGGACGTAATCGCCGGCCGGAATCGTCAGGCGGTTGCTCTTCAACTCGACGACCCGAGCTCCAAACAGCGCGGCGCGTTCCACGATGCTACGACCATGCGCATACTCGAGCGCGCCCGGCGTAACCACCACCTGTCGTGGCGCCCAAAGCTTTAGTTTCGGAACGGCTGTCGCGGGAGCGGCCATGTCAAAATGCGTACCGGATCTGGCACTCGGGCAAGCGTTCACTCAATAGAGCGCTGAACTGCTGCACCAGCTCGGCCTTGAAACCGCGTTTATAGCGTAGATTGCGACCACCCATCTGGCTATACTTCGTCTCCTGCAGTTCCGGTTTCCAAAGTAGTTCTTCACCATTCGGGTGCCATCCCAAATTAATCTGGTGCAGCTTGTCATTGTGAGTCAGGAAGATGATTTCGGCCCCGAGCTGCGCCTTCACTTCAGGCTTCAGTACTTGCGCCAGCTGGTCGAACAGGTCGCGATAATCTGCTTGCCAGCCTTCGTAGTGGATCACCGGCGAAAAATTTAGATGCACCTCGTATCCGGCTTCGTAGAAGTCGTTGATACTCGCAATCCGTTCCACTATGGGTGACGTACGCACGTCGACTACTTTCGCCATGCGCTGCGGCATGAGGCTCAATCGGATGCGCGTCTTGCGCTGCGGATCGTAGGACAACAAGTCACGGTTCACGAACTTAGTAGCAAAACTCGCTTTAGCCGTCGGCAACTTTCTGAATAGCGCTACCAGATCGCGCACATTATCAGAAACCATCGCATCGACCGAGCAATCGTTGTTGCAGCCGATATCGTAAACCCAGTACCGAGGATCGATCTGGGTTGGCTGCTCCTTCCATCCCAACCTGGCAGCGTGACGGGTCAGGTAGCCTGCAATCTGTTCGATGTTGACGAAGACCGAAATAGGATTCGCGTAGCCTTTCTGCCGCGGCACATAGCAATACGAGCACGACATCGCACATCCATTCGCATGTGAGGGAGCAATAAAGTCAGACGACCGGCTGTTCGGCTCAGCGCGCAGCGCTTTCTTTACTCCCAAGATCAATACATTGCGCTTGATCTTGTTCCAATCCGCTACATCGCCTTCGAATCCGAACAAACCCGGGATCTTCCAATGCGAGTCGACAAAGATGCGCTCTGCATCAGGGAAAAGAGCAAGAATCTGCTGTCCGCGTACAAACTGCTCAACCGCTGGTTCCAGATAGATCGCCTGGATGTCCAAAAGCCAAGCGGGCGGACGCGGGGCCGCGCTGGAGAGTGGGGGAACGATGGCGGCTTGAACCGGCTGCGAAAGGGAGCTCATGTGGTTCCAAATACTAGATGTGACCCCAATTAGTAACGTCGCGAGCACACCCAACTTGCGTTTGATACTACTGAAAAAGCCCATTCCGGAGTGCACGAAATTGAAATGCGGACGGTCCGACTCTTCTCCGGGAACGCTTTCGATTTGTGGTCGCCGGTCATGCGAGCTGCCGTGCGTTCGTCTGAATGGATCTTAGGACCGGTCGAAGACCCTGAGACCAGGTTTCTCTTGCAACTAGAGTGCATTCAGGCGGCAAGGTTTTGAAACGGGCGCGTCTATGGATGTGAATCGGCGGCGACTCCTGGCCATGTACTCGCAAACTACGCAGTGGGATCGTTCGTGACGCGAACACTGCGGCTGACTATGGCAGCCGCTTCGGGCGTGGCGGTCGCGAACATCTACTACAACCAACCGATGTTGGCGGATATGGCAGGCACCCTTCATACCAGCTTTCACCAAATTGCGTTCGTGGCGACCCTGACACAAATTGGATATGCAGCGGGCATGCCTCTTTTCATTCCGTTGGGTGACTTGGTGAACCGACGCAAGCTGGTCACAACACTCTTCGTAGCAGCTGCCCTCTCCTCCGTCCTCGCCGCCATCGCCCATGGGCTTGTCTGGCTCTGCCTGGCAAGTTTCCTGCTGGGTGCGACCAGCGTCATCGCCCAGATCTTGATTCCGCTTGCAGCCGAACTTTCCATGCCGGAAGAGCAGGGTCGGACTATTGGAACAGTTTTGAGCGGGGTCTTGCTTGGCATCCTGCTCGCCCGAACTCTCAGCGGGATTGTCGCAGCGCACCTCGGTTGGCGCGCTATGTACTGGCTTGCCGCCGGGATGTGCTTGACCGTTGCCGGGCTGCTTGCCGGTCGGCTCCCGAATACCAAGCCCAAGGAGTCGATCTCCTATTTCAGCCTCATGCATTCGCTATTGCTACTGGTGCGCGATGTGCCGAAGTTGCGTCAGGTATGCGTCGTCGCGGCCCTGTTCTTCGCTGCCTTCAGTGCGTTCTGGACAACGCTTGTCTTTCTTCTAGAGCGCCCACCCTTTCACATGGGCTCGCAGGCAGCCGGTCTGTTTGGGTTAGCTGGAGCTACGGGAGCTTTGATTGCTCCGGTGGCCGGCAGGTTGTCGGACCGTCGTAGCCCGCGTTTTGTGGTTCGTATCGCTATCGCGGTTCTCGTGCTGTCGTTCGTTATTTTCTGGGCGGGGTCTCGGAGCATCCCTTTGTTGATCATTGGTGTCATCCTCCTGGACGGAGGGGTGCAAGCGGCCCAGGTTTCGAACCAATCGCGCGTTTTCCAACTGCGGCCCGAAGCACGGAACCGGATCAACACGGTTTACATGATCGCGTACTTCGGGGGCGGCTCTCTTGGATCGCTCATCGGCGCCTGGGCTTGGGCGCGCTGGGCATGGCCCGGCGTTTGTGCAGCCGGGATTGTCTGCATGGTTTTGGCCACAGCGGCGCTTCTCGTTCGCGGCCCGAACTCGGGGGTCCCGGATGCGCAGACGACCCGCTATCTGTAGCGCAACTAATGTGAAACTGATTCGCTGCTCGCTACCTTGGCGGACGAGTGGTTGGGCTATATCTCGATCTCAGTACGGCTGCGTTGCTCGAGTCAAGGCGCCTCTGCGAAAGTGGCCGCATTCCACAGCCGGCGAATGTATGTCAGGCTGGAGATGGATTTGACTACACCTTTCTTTGACCCACATAACAAGAAAGCAACGAATGCGAAATGGCGAAGACTACACCGGAACAGAATAAAACCCTAGTGCTGGAAGCTTTCGAAACGCTGTTTAACAAACGCGACTACGCGGCTGCTGCCGAGTTCTGGTCAGCCAGCTACATTCAGCACAGCGCACACATCGAACCGGGTCGGGATGGCTTATTCAATCTCATTCGCAGCGCACCTGAGACCCTGCGTTACGAACATCAGCTCATTGTCGCGGAGGGCGACTACGTGATTGTTCATGGACGTTTCTCAAACACCGGGCGACCGGTCGCCTGGATCGCCGCGGATATCGTCAGGGTAGAAGACGGTCATCTTGCCGAACACTGGGACGTCCTGCAGGACGAGGCAACGAAAGCGGAATCGAAAAGCGGCTTGCCCATGTTTGGCGAGCGCTTCACCGCCTGAGAAAACTCGTTCATCCATCCACCGACCGAAAGGACGCGGTTCGTTGAGACAGACGGCATTTGCTTTTTCTTACGGGCGCTTGGGGAATAACAGAACGGCATCTCGATTGTGCTCATCGACAAATCACGGGTAACCTGGACAACTGGGCCCCTTTCGCGGGTCATGATATTTTGGGTTTTCATTTGGCGTTGCGAGTCTCACTAGTTGCCATCAGCTTGGCGGTTGTCTCTCTCCGAGCTCAACCGCCTAGCCGTTATGTAGGGCCCGAAGCCTGCGCGTCGTGCCACCGGGAAATATTCGACAGTCAAGCCAAGACGGCCATGGCTCGCACGTGGCGTAGTCCCAACAGTAAGTTTGCGGAGCTCAATTTCGAAGAAGGCAAAGATCTCGGTTCGCAAAAGGCTCTGCATTACGGGATCCGAAAGAATGGGAGCCACATCGAAGTCTCGGTGTCCCGCCCGCCCAAACCGCCGCTGACACTGCCGGTGCAGGCGATGGTGGGGGGCGAGCGTCACGGCCAAAGCTTTCTCCTCCATCTAGATCAGTTGGGCGGCCTTTCGCTGGCACGTCCGGCTCTGATCGAAGCTCGCTACGCGCTTTCTCACGCAGGTACGTTAGTTCTCTCTCCCGGCTTTCGCAAAGAGACGCCTCTTGACCGGGAGGACGAACTTGGCAGGGTCCTCAGTCCCACGTTTGAGCTTCGCTGCCTCACTTGCCACGGGAAACCAGGAACATTGGGCGCCGGCAGCCAAGGCGGTGTTCGTTGTGAGAGTTGCCACGGAGAAGGCTCAACCCACGTTGAATCATTGACCGTTCCTGGGTCGCAACTTATTAAACCAAAGCGACTGGAGGGCGAGGCAATCATTGAAGTCTGCGCGCAATGCCACAGCGGCCTGAGTCCGACGGATCACTCCGATCCGATGCCCGAAGATCTTCTTGTTTCGAGCCAGGTTCCGGCTCTTCGCAACTCGGAGTGTTACATCCAGAGTGGGAAACAACTGACATGCACGGCTTGTCACGACCCGCATACTGATTCGACCGCGGTCGCGCAGTCGTCGGTTAAAGTTTGTCTACGCTGCCATTCGATATCGACGCCGCAACATGCCGGAATCTGCCCCGTTGATCAGAAAGAAGGATGCGTTGGCTGCCACATGCCATCAGTTCAATCGGATTCATTCCGGTTAACGGATCACTGGATCAGAGCGCATCCTGAATCCTCGGCTGCTGCGCACACGCGCCCCGAAGCTTTCTCCTCGCAGGTGATTCCCAAACGAGAGTTCCTTCGCTTGATCGCCGTGGAAAGCGACGAGCAGATGAATATTGTCAGAACGCGCCTGGGGAAAGGCGAGCCGTTCAGTGCTGTTGCCCATGACCTATCGGTCGATCCAACAGCGCCTGGCGGAGGATTTATTGGAGATGTGGCGCTGGCCGATATGAATCCGCAACTGTCTGCCGCTGCGTCCCACTTGGTGCACGACGCAAACAGCGACGTCATCCACGTAGGCGATAAACAGATCATGCTGCATCGCATGTCGCGGGATTTTAAATGGCAGGCAGACCTCCTGTTCAAACAGGCGGAGGAACTAAACAATCGGGGCGATCGCCTAGCCGCTATAACGAAAAATCAACGGGCGCTTGAAGTCTACCCGTATATGCTGCGCAGCCTCGTTCTCATGGGAACTATGCTGGGGCAAGCGGGAGATGCAGGTCGAGCCTCCGAAGTGTTAGCATTTGCCGCCCAGTCCTATCCTCACGATGCAACGAGTGAATTTAATCTCGCCCTGACTTTGAGTAAACAGCCAGCCAGCCAAATTGAGGCGCTGCGGCGCACGATCGGACTAGATCCCGACATGACTGCTGCTTATGAGAGTCTCGGGGCTGTGCTTTATGCAACCGGCAAACCCGCGGAAGCTATCGCTACATTTCGTAGCGGTCTCCAGATCGACCCACTCTCCGCCATTTTGTATTACGATCTCGGGCTAGCCCTGAACGCCCAAGGAGACGATGTGGGCGCGAAAGACTCGCTTAATCTGGCCGTACTCCTCGACCCTGACATCAGCGCTCACAAGACCCGCTAATGCACTTAGTTATCGACGCCGCCTGCCTAGCGAACCCCAACCTCGTAGCGAGGCCACTGCGCACGGAGAGCATTATGATCGACCGAGGGCTCGGACTCACACTCGACCTCGAGGACTGTAACAGGAATATCGGGCGCTGGCACCGGCAAACCTATGAAACGTGTCGAGATTTCATTCTGCTCGAACTTTACCTCCGCTCCGGTCTTGAGCAATCGTGCGGATTTCACCTTGCCCTTCAAGCCCCCGATGGCGACCACGCTTGGAGGCTGATAGAACGATAGCCATTGTTGAGCCGGTGTATCCCCGGGCCAATTAAAGACATGCACATAGAGGGTGGTGCCACGCCGGGTAAACTGCGCAAGAGTTCCAAAGCTGAAGTTGCCCCGTTCAGTGCCGTAGATCGCCTTCCCATTTGTGCCAAGCCATTGCCCAACCTGCCCCAGCGTCTGAATCGATTCTTGTGGTATCGAGCCATCCGCTTTTGGCCCAATATTCAATAGATAATTGCCGCCGCCCTGCGCACAGGTTGCCAGATTCCTGACAATTGTCTTTGGAGTCTTCCAGGCATCGTCACTTTTTTGATAACCCCAGCTGTCGTTGAGAGTCATGCACGTTTCCCAGGCACGTCCCTCTTTTGCGGCTTCAATGTGCTGCTCAGGCGTTGAGAAGTCGCCATCGAGACCGTTGCGATTATTGACCACGATCTCCGGCTGCAGCTCAAACACCATCTTGTTCATCGCTTCGGATTCCCATTGCTCGGGTGTGAGGGGCCAATCGACGTCGTACCACAGAACGTCGATTTTTCCGTAGTTCGTCATTAGCTCTCGGATCAGGCCATGCGTGTACGCCACAAACCGTTTTCGGGCCGCTTCGTCCCGCGCGCATTTCGCTCCGTCGGGATGGTGCCAATCCATCAATGAGTAGTAGAACCCGACGCGGAGTCCTTCGGCTCGCGCCGCATCCACGAATTCACGAACCAGATCGCGACCGGGACCCTGCCGTGGTGCGCAGTAGTTTGTAAGCTTGGAATCAAAGAGGCAGAAGCCCTCATGATGTTTAGTAGTCATGACCATGTACTTCTGTCCGGCTCGCTTAGCCAGCCGTGCCCAATCCCGGGCCGCGTTGGGTTTCGGATTGAAACGTTTCGCAAGAATTTCGTACTGGGGAATCGGGATGCCTTCCACCTCCATCGCCCACTCATGTTGTCCAATGACGCTATACAGGCCCCAGTGAATGAACATGCCAAACTTTGCCTCATGCCACCAGCGCATTCTTTGCTCGCGCGAACTTTCGGCGGAACTCGGTGTCGCTTGTGCGCTAGACAGGATCGGCGTGGCGGCGGGCAGGGTTGCAAGGCCTCCGGCAACGGCCAGGAACTTACGGCGGGAATTTCTCGCGTCTGTTTTCACATCGCGCATTGTATACCGTGTGGAGAAGACCGCGTCCTGCCTGGGTTTGCGGAGCAATCGAACACCATCGGGCATTCCAAGAATCGTTAAATATTCGCAGACGTGATTACAGCGTCAGATCATCAACGTTAACCGGTCGTAAAGAGGAGCACTGCACATGTTAGCGAAACCCGCTTCATCACCCAAGCGAATCGACGCTCATCACCACTTCTGGATTTACACTCCGGAGCAATATGACTGGATCGATGACTCGATGGCGGGAATTCGGCGGGACTTTCTTCCGGAGCATCTCAGAGCAGAGATGCGCGCTTGCGGGATGGATGGTGTTGTCTCGGTCCAGGCCCGGCAGACGATCGAAGAAACTCGCTGGCTTCTCGAATTGGCTTCACAACAAGACTTCATTCGGGGTGTCGTGGGCTGGGTTCCTTTAGTCGCTCGTAACATTAGTGAAGTGCTCGGGACGCTCGTAGAAAAAGGTTCATTGAAGGCCGTCAGACATGTTTTGCAGGGCGAACCAGATGAGATGTTTATGCTGGATCGCGACTTCAACCGGGGAGTTGAAGCGCTACATCAGTTCGGACTTGTCTACGACATCCTGATCTTCGAGCGGCACTTGCCACAAACAATCGAGTTCGTCGATCGTCACCCGAAACAGATCTTTGTACTCGATCACATAGGAAAGCCGCGGATCCGCGATCATGTTGTCGCTCCCTGGCGAGAGAATCTGCGCCTGCTGGCTGAACGTCCGAATGTCTACTGCAAAATCTCTGGCATGGTCACGGAGGCTGATTGGAATCAGTGGAGCGAGAAGGATCTGATGCCCTACTTTGATATCGTGCTAAACAGTTTTGGACCCGAGCGGCTGATGTTCGGTTCTGATTGGCCCGTTAGCTTGGTAGGAACGACATATTGTGGTTGGTTCGATCTGGTTTCGAAGCAAATAGAGACTCTCGGCGAGGATGAGCGCAATGCAATTTTGGGCGGCACCGCTGTCCGAGCCTACGGACTAGAGTAAAACCGGGCGCGGTTATTGCCGGGCGAGGGTGAATTTTATGGCAGACGTACTATTGCTTCCCAAGTATTCTTTCGGAGTTGGCGACCGCTTTGCGCATCAGGCGAGAGCGCAACTTGAAGCCTGTCGCAGGGCGTTGGTGCAAGGCGTCGAGGTGATTCCGGTCTGGAATAAATCCAATCGCGAGCACACGATCATCGGCTCGAATCCTGCCGAGACGAGAGCAGCGGCAGATGAAGCCGTGAAGGCGCTGCAATGGACCAAGCCGTATTTCCTCGATGCCGATCACATCAACTTGAAGACGGTTGACAGATTCCTGGAGCCATGCGACTTTTACACGCTCGATGTGGCTGATTGGATTGGCCAGCCTGCCGACAGAGCCAAGGTTGACAAGTTTGCAGAACACCATCCGGAGCTTGTGGGAGATATACGGATCGCTGGCATCGAAGAACCGTTGCGGATCGAGCGCGATTTCGTCATCAAGACGGCAAACAAGTACCTCGAAGCGGTCCAGGAAGCGGGCCGTATTTACCGCTACATTGCGTCGAAGAAGGGAGAAGGCCGTTTCATTCCTGAAGTCTCGATGGATGAAACAGACGCTCCGCAGACGCCGGTCGAAATGCTCATTATTTTGGCTGCCATTGCCGACGAGGGTATCCCGATACAGACGATCGCACCTAAGTTTACGGGGCGCTTCAATAAGGGAGTCGATTACGCGGGAGACTTGGCGAAATTCACACAAGAGTTTGCCAACGATATTGCAGTGATCGCGCTCGCGATCGAGCAGTATGGGCTACCGGGTAATTTGAAGCTGAGCGTGCATTCCGGCAGTGATAAATTTTCGATCTACGAGCCGATCCGCGGGACTTTGAAGAAGTTCGATGCCGGTGTCCACCTCAAAACTGCGGGGACAACCTGGTTAGAGGAGCTGATCGGTTTAGCGGAAGCCGGGGGCGCCGGGCTCGGACTGGCTAAAGAGATTTACGCCCAGGCTTACGCCCATCGCGAAGAGTTATGCGGGCCTTACGCGAGCGTGATTGACATTGATTCAACTCGGCTTCCGCAACCCGAAGAGGTGAACTCCTGGTCATCCGAGCAATTCGTCTCCGCTCTCCGGCACGATCCAAAATCCCGCGCCTACAACAGCAGCATTCGCCAGCTCCTGCACGTCGGTTTCAAAGTTGCGGCGAAGATCGGACCGCGCTATCTGGATCTGCTGGTGGCCAATGAAGCGACCATCGCGAAGAACGTAACGGAAAACCTGTACGATCGTCATATCAAGCCGCTGTTTATCGGCTGTTGAGGAGTATGTCGCTAAAGATCTTCGACTTGACTGGACGCGTTGCCGTCGTGATGGGTGGAACATCGGGGATTGGGCGGACGATCGCACTCGGATTGGCGGAGGCGGGTGCGGACGTTGTAGCAAGTGGAAGGCGTGAAGCATTGGTCCATGAGGTGGCCGATGCAGTGGAAAAGGCCGGACGCCGGAGTTTGCGGCAAACTGTTGATGCTTCGAACCGGCAATCCATCGATCGTTTCCGGGATGCCGTTATGAAAGATTTCGGGCGCATGGACATCCTGGTGAATGCGGCTGGACAGATTTTTCGAAAGGCGACGGTTGAAGTCAGCGAGGAAGAGTGGAACAAGCTGATGGACGTCAATCTAGACGGCACCCTGCGTTCCTGCCAGAGCTTCTATGAACCATTGCGCGAGAGCGGCCACGGTCGCGTCGTCAACATCGCGTCATTGAATTCGTTCGTGAGCTTGCTTGAGGTGACAGCGTATGCCGCTTCGAAAGCTGGTGTTCTCGGTTTAACCCGCAGTCTGGCAGTTGAGTGGGCTCCGAAAGGCATCAACGTAAATGCTATTGCTCCCGGGGTTTTTCGCACAGAATTGAACTCTGGCCTGCTCGACGGCACGGGTCGCGGCCGCGAGTTACTACTGCGCACACCTATGAAGCGTTTCGGCAGCATACCGGAATTAACCGGGGCGGCGCTCCTGCTTGCCTCCGATGCTTCGAGCTTTATCACGGGACAATGCATTGTCGTAGACGGCGGGTTTCTTTCATCGGGATTGAATCAGTAGCGGAGGAGGTTGAGACCACGTCATGCTCAGGACAGGAATCCTAAATCCTCACATTAGCTCTCTGCTGGCGCGCGTGCGGCACACGAATACGTTGGTGATTGCGGATCGAGGGTTCCCATTTTGGCCGCAGATAGAAACCGTCGACATTTCGCTCGTAGACAACATTCCCCGGGTACTCGACGTACTGCGGGCGGTTCGAGCTAGTTTTGTCATTGGGCGCATTTTTCTCGCTGAGGAATTCCGATCGGCTAATGACCCTGAAACGAGCCGCGAGTTTATGCAGAGTTTAGAAGGAGTAGCGGTTTCGATTGAACCGCATATCGACTTGAAAAAACGCGTTCCCACGGCGATCGGTCTCATTCGCACGGGGGACACTACTCAATACGCGAACCTTATCCTCGAGTCGGCATGATAAACCCCGGCTTCATACCTTCGGCAGAGAGCTCTCCCCCCGATACACGCCATCACGACTTGTTTCCGCGCCAAACGCTCCTTCCGTTTGTTCTGGTCACGGCCTTGTTTTTTCTTTGGGGCATACCCAATAACCTGAACGACATCCTGATCCGACAATTCATGAAGTCGTTCGCGATCTCCCGCTTCCAGGCGGGGCTGGTACAGTCCGCTTTCTATCTTGGGTACTTTCTCCTCTCGATGCCCGCAGCACTGCTTATGCGCGCCCACGGGTACAAGGCAGGACTGGTGACCGGTCTTATTCTCTATGGCGCCGGAAGCTTTCTCTTCTGGCCGGCTGCGCTATCCCAAAGCTATTGGTTTTTTCTGTTCGCGCTTTTTGTCATCGCAAGTGGATTGGCTTTTCTCGAAACGGGAGCTAGTCCCTTTATTACGCAGGTCGGCGACCCGGCAACAGCAGAACGGCGTTTGAACTTTTCGCAAGCGTTCAATCCTCTGGGTTCGATTGCTGGTGTACTGGTTGGCACAGCATTCATCTTCTCCGGCGTCGAGTTAACGCCCGCTCAAGTCGCGAGCATGAAAGCCGCAGGGCAGTACAGCGCATATTTGCAGCACGAAACAGCGAGAGTGACTGCGCCTTATGTCGTGCTCGGCTGTCTCGCTCTGCTTTGGGCATTCCTGCTTTGGAAACTTCGTTTTCCGGAACTCGGTGAGGAACACGATCATGCGGCGGACGCAAGCCACGGCCGGTTCCGGGATCTGCTGCAATACCCGCATTTCGTGCAAGCAGTTGTAGCGCAATTTTTCTATGTCGGCGCGCAGGTCGGGACCTGGAGTTATTTCATTCAGTACGTGCAGGAATACACCCATCAGTCCGAGAAGACCGCCGGCTACTTCCTTACAGGCACACTGCTGGCCTTTGCTGCAGGAAGGTTTGCGGCGACATACCTGATGCGTCTGGTGACGCCAAACCGGCTGATGGGGGCGTACAGTATCGTGAACGCAGTGCTGGTTGTTATCGGGATTCTATTCCCTGGCTGGATTGGTCTATGGGCGATTTTTCTCACCAGCTTCTTCATGTCGCTCATGTTCCCAACCATCTTTGCTCTGGGGTTGAAAGGACTGGGTCCAAACACGAAACTGGGCGGTTCGCTGATCGTAATGGCCATCATTGGCGGAGCAGTTTTTACACCGTTGATGGGCTTGCTGTCGGAGGCCGCCGGGAGCATGGCGAAAGCGATGCTGATTCCGCTAGGCTGCTATCTGTTTATCACGTATTTTGCATTCGTGGGCTCGAGGGTTCGTCCGGCTCGCGCCTGACCGGAAGCGGCAGCTACTCGTCTAGGCGAACCAGAATTTTGCTAAAGCGAGTCGGGTCTGCACTCCATTCAGCCAACGCGCTTCCGGCTTGTGCCAAAGGCACAATTTTACTAATTGCTCCACTGGCAGGGAACTTCTTTTGTTGGAGCATTTCGATCACCGTCCGAAAGTCTTCGGGACCGGCATTTCGAGCGCCCAAAATGTCGAGCTCTTTCTGAACAAAGAGCCGTGTCTCGTAGCTTACCGGCTCCTTGGCATAGCCGATGTAAACGACCCTACCCGTGAACGCGACCTCTTCGATCGCGGCACGGAAAGTGGCCGGGACCCCGATCGCTTCGATGACCACGTCAGGTCCATTACCTCCGGTAAGTTCGAGCAAACGATCATGCAGCGACTCTCGCCCGGAGTGGATAGCGTGGGCAGCGCCTGCGGCTTGCGCCAGCGAGAGTTTTGAATCTTCAAGATCCACCGCAATCACGGTTGCTCCCCGGCTCGCAGCACCGGCGATTGCGCCTAGGCCAACTCCGCCACAGCCCAATACCGCAACGATGTCGGTAGCAGACACACGCCCGCGAGCGACGGCATGAAATCCAATCGTCAAGGGCTCAACGAGTGCTAATTCCTCAAGAGCTAAACCGTCAGCCTGATAAATCTTTTCAGGTTTCACCAACACGAACTCGGCTATCGCTCCGTCGCGTTGTACTCCGAAAGTCTGATTGAACTGGCACGCATTGGGTCTGCCTCTCCGGCACGAAGGGCAGGTGCCGCAGCTGGTATAGGGAGAGACAGTGACGTTCGTACCGGGGATGAGCTGACGGCTCCCATCGTTCGGAACAGCTTCGACGGTCGCCGCGATTTCGTGGCCGAGTATGCGGGGGTAAGTGACAAGCGGATTTTTCCCTCGAAAAGTGTTGAGATCGGAACCGCACATACCGACCATTCGCACTCTCAATAAAACTTGATCCGGATCGGGATCGGGGGCGGGAATCTCGACGACCCTGACCTCACCGGGGCCCTGCACTTGAAGCGCTCTCACGTTAGACCTCCATCTGAGAAGGCTTCGGCCAGCCAGAGTCTTGACTTGCCGGATCCTGATTGCTCTGGTCCTGATTTTCGGGCCGCCCCGAGGGCCAGAGCTTGTTCTTCACGGGCGCTACGATACGCTCAATTTCTTCCATCAGCTTCGGATCGAGATCGAGTTCCAACGCTTGGATGTTTGCCTCGACTTCCGCCGTGGTGTGCATCCCAGTGAGGGTCGACGACGCCTCGGGATAAGCCAGGCAGAACTTCAAGGCAACAGTTGACGGATTAAAACCGCGCTTCTGGCATTGTGCAACCACTTCGGCCGCGACTTGTTTTACGTCCGGCGACGCGGGATGCCAATCGGGTGCGCCGCGGCCGGATAGCAGTCCCATGTGAAGAGGGGACGCGTTGATGAGCCCAATGCCTCTAGCCCGCACAAACGGTGCCATCTCGGTTTTGAGATCGGTTACCAGGAGGTTATATCGGCAATACGAAAGGATCGTATCGACTTCTTGCTGCGCTGCAATGTTGCGGAGGACGCGCAAGGGAAGACCGGAGATGCCGATGAAGCGCGTCTTGCCGGCTCGCTGGACCTCGCGCAGGGCCGGAATCGTTTCTTCGATGATTTGCCGAGTATCTCCGAACTCGACATCGTGCGCTTGGAGAAGGTCGACGTAGTCGGTCTTGAGCCGGGTGAGAGATTCATCGATGCTGGCCAGGATACGCCGCCGCGAGAAGTCAAAAGAGGCAGCGCCGTAACGGCCGCACTTGGTCGCGAGTACGATCTTGTTTCGACGCCCATTCAGAGCCTCTCCCAATCTTTCCTCCGCGAGTGTTAGTCCGTAGTAGGGGGAGACGTCGAAGAAGTTGATGCCGTTTTCGATCGCCGCATGGACTGCGCGTTTACCCTCGGCGGGGTTGGTGGTATCGAAGACATCGCCCAACGGAGATGCCCCGAAGCCGAGAATCGAAACGGAAAGACCCGTATTGCCCAGAGTTCGATACAGCATCTTTGGCAAGCGCAAGCTTGCCATATCAGGGCTTTTGTGTCAATAGGTACCGTTACAGTTATCGATTTCCGAGATTGATAGATTCGACGGTAGCGGTGTTGCGCAGGCTAGATTGGCGAGCAATGAGTCGGGGTTGTACGAGGATTTGTTTTGGGCGGGCGGAGTTATGAATTTGCGTAAGTGAGAGCGCCAGTTCAGCGGCAGAGACCCCGAGGTTTTCGATATCCTGATCGACGCTGGTCAACGGCACGCGCAGCACCGACGCATAGCGCACGTTACCAGCCCCCACAATACAAATGTCTTCCGGGATGCGCAGATTGGTTTCGAGGATCGCTTGCATCGCGCCCATCGCAATCGGGTCATTGTTGCAGAAGATTGCGTCGGGGCGAACCGGGCATGCCAGGAGTTCCTGGGCTGCTTTGTAACCGGTGGCATCTCCGGAATCGTCACCATGCGAGCGGCAGACTACGTATTCCCCCGGAACATGCAGACCCGCGGCATCCAGAGCGCGACGAAACCCCTCCTGCCTATCAACCGCAGTGCTAACGTGCTCGCCGCCGATATAAGCGATGCGACGGCAGCCGTTTTCGAGAAGATGTTCCGTTGCCATTCTGCCAACCGCCACGTCATCGGTGCCGACGAAGTTCGCCGCGAGGCCTGCGAATTTGCGATCAATCAACACGTAGGGCCGCTGCTGCTCCGCAATCTTGAAAAAGCTTTCGACGGTCCATTGGGCGGAAGCGATTATCAAAACATCGAGCCGCCGGGCTAACATCTGACCAATTTCCTGCTTTTCGAGTTCGGAGTCCTCTTCGGAAGATGCGATCACTAAACCGTACCCTTTCGAGCGCAAGATCCCGGAGATGCCTTTGGCGAGTTCGGCGAAAAAGGGATGCACCAGGTCGGGAACGATCAAGCCGACGAGATGACTGCGCCCGGTTACGAGTGCGCGCGCAGCCGGATTTGGATGGTAGTTCAGCTCCTTGATTCGTTTAAGGACCCGATCACGGGTTTCGGAACTGATATCTTCGTGATTCCGCAGCACTTTCGAGACAGTTACTACGGAGACGCCGAGATCGCGGGCTATGTCCTTAAGCCTAACCGGCACGTAAGGCAATTATGACAGGCGGGCACAAAAGCAATGCAATCGGGAAGCACTGGCCCCTGGAGACAGCGATAGAGTTAGCGTTTACTGATATGATCTCTGAGCGACCAAAGGAGTAAACCGGATGAAGCTTCGAAACATGATCTTGGCGGCGCTGGCTGCCGCAAGCTCAACAGCGGTTTGGGCACAAACACCGAATGCAGATGATCTGGTCTGGCAGCGATCGGTTCAAAAGTACGACGGCCAGCGTAAGTCGATTCTCGACCAAGTTGATCGTGAGGCTCAAGGTGGCCCCTTTCACCCGACATGGGAATCGCTGAAGGGATACAAGATCCCAACCTGGTACCAGGATGCGAAATTCGGAATCTTCATCCACTGGGGCCTCTATGCCGTCCCTGCATTCGATAGCGAGTGGTACCCGCGCAATATGTATCTGCAGGGCAGCAAAGCCTTTGATCACCACGTCGCGACGTATGGCCCGCAATCGAAGTTCGGCTACAAAGATTTCATCCCCCAGTTCAAAGCGGATAAGTTCGATGCGAACGCCTGGGCCGATTTGTTTAAAAAAGCGGGAGCGAAATATGTCGTGCCGGTAGCGGAACACCACGACGGGTTTCCCATGTACGACTCCGGTTTAAGTGACTGGAGCGCCGCGAAGATGGGCCCCAAACAAGACTTTGTGGGCCAGCTGGCGACAGCGGTGCGCGCGGCTGGCATGCACTTCGGGGCTTCGAGTCACCGGGCAGAGCACTACTTTTTCATGAACGGGGGGCGCGAGTTCGACTCGGATGTGCGGGACCCGAAATACGCTGCTTTCTATGGTCCGGCGCATGCCGGAGTTACGGATAAAAATCATGCGGAGTGGGCGGCTCATCCCGACCCCGCGTACCTGAACGATTGGCTGGCACGTACGGCGGAGATCGTGACGAAGTACCATCCAGAGGTTTTATGGTTCGATTGGTGGATCAATACGAAAGAGTTCGAACCGTACCTGCAGCGGCTGGCCAGCTTCTATTACAACGACGCAGCGAAGAACGGCTACGAAGCAGCGATCAACTACAAGTACAAGGCGTATCCGGAGGGCGTAGCGGTGCTCGATATCGAGCGCGGCCAGCTCGATGCCTCGCGGCCGCTGCTCTGGCAAACCGACACGGCGATCAGCGTAAAATCCTGGGGCTACATCAAAGGCGATACATTCAAATCTCCTGAGTCGCTGATTCAACAGCTCATCGATATCGTGAGTAAGAACGGCTGCCTGTTGCTCAATGTCGGGCCAAAGCCGGACGGAACGATCCCGGACGAAGCGCAGAAGATCCTGCTCGACATGGGGCGATGGTTAAGCGCAAATGGGGAAGCGATCTACGGGACGCGGCCCTGGAAGCTTTATGGGGAAGGCCCGACCAAGGTGCAGGGCGGGGCGTTTCACGATACAGCCACCGGTGCGTATACGGCCCAGGATATTCGCTTCACTGCGAAGGGCGATACTCTCTATGCGATCGCCATGGGATGGCCAGAAGGAGGCCAACTCACGATCAAATCTTTAGGCCAGGGTGCAGCGGGCGGCGAGGTCACGATCGGCAAGGTTCAGCTATTGGGATCCGACGCTGAGATACAGTCCAAACGAGACGCCGACGGACTTCACCTGCAACTGCCTGCAACCAAATCCGGTGAATACGCGTATGTCTTCAAGATCTCGCGATGACCGCTGCGGCCAGAACGGCATGAATCGGCGTGCTTTTCACCGCACCTTACTCGGTGGGGCGGCAACCGCTATTTATGCATCCGGGGCGTATGTGGATGTTGAGACGCTTCACCACTACACGCCGGATTGGTCGTCTCTCGAGGGACATACCGTTCCCGACTGGTTTACGAACGCCAAGCTGGGGATCTTTGTTCATTGGGGACTATATTCTGTGCCGGCTTGGGCGACGCCTACGGGCGAACTTGGGCAGGTGAGCCCTGAACTCTGGTTCCGAAACAATCCTTATGCCGAGTGGTATCTCAATACGCTGCGGATCGTGGGCTCTCCCACTTACGAGCATCACATTAAGACCTACGGGAAGGACTTCGATTATTATCGATTTGCGGACACCTTCAATAAAGGTGTGCAGCAATGGAATCCGGGCGCTTGGGCGGACACGTTCAAGAAGACCGGAGCGCGTTACGTCGTACTCACCACCAAACACCATGACGGATTCACGCTCTGGCCCACCGAAGTAGTGAATCCCAAGCGGCCCGGTTTGGCAGCGAAGCGGGACATCGCGGGCGATCTGACCCGGTCCGTGCGCGATCGCGGCATGAAGATGGGCCTCTACTATTCGGGCGGACTCGATTGGACGTTCACGAAAGATCCGATCCAGAACCGTCAGGACTTTGTCCGGCGCATCCCGCAATCAGCCGAGTATGCGGCCTATGCGGATGCTCACTGGAGAGATCTGATTCAGCGATACCATCCGTCGGTGCTGTGGAACGACATCGCTTATCCTCGGCTTGGCAAGCTGGAAGAAATCTTCGCGAACTACTACAACACAGTTCCTGGCGGCGTGATCAACAACCGGTTCACTGTTCCTTATTCGGATTACACAACTCCGGAATACGCGAAGTACGACCAGATCACGCAGAAGAAATGGGAATCGTGCCGCGGTCTCGGCTTCAGCTTCGGTTACAACCAGGTGGAGGGCCCGGAGCAGGTAATTGCGCCGGAGAAGCTGGTGGCTTTGTTCGTCGATATCGTGAGTAAGAACGGCAACCTGCTGCTAAACGTAGGCCCCCGTGCCGACGGCTCTATCTCGGATATTCAGATAGACCGCCTGCAGAAGCTGGGCGCCTGGCTTTCAACTAACGGCGAGGGCATCTTCGACAGCAAGCCATGGGTCAACCCCGGTGCGAAAGCAGCCGACGGTACCGAAGTTCGCTTCACAAAGAAGGCCGAGAGCGCGTATGCATTTGTGCTGAGCCGGCCTGACGGTGACCAGTGCACGATCCCGGGCATCCTGGCTCCGGAAGGCATGCGTCTGGAACGGTTGGGGGACTCTGCTGCGCTTCAGTGGAAGCAAAGCGGACACGATCTCACGGTCAGCGTGCCACGCGAACTACCCGCGCAGTTTGGAGTCAAGTTCACTCCCATACCGTGGCAGGTTGTGCGCGGTTAGCGGAACAGTAAGATGCGGGGCTTCGAGTGACTCGCTCGAAACCCCGCGGTCAGCTGCATCAGAAGAGCAGCTTGAGCGAGAACTGAATCTGACGCGGCGTATTGCCCTGCGATGTGACGATGCCGAAGTTGCTATTCCCCAACGTGCTTTGCGGCTGGCCAAACACCACTGAGTTGCTGATGTTGAAAGCATCGGCGCGAAACTCAAGGTTAATGACCTCCTTGATGGGGAAACGCCGCGTCAGAGAGATATCCATGTTTTTGTAGGAGTCGGTCCGTAAGGTATTGCGGCCCAGGTTTCCGTAGGTATACGGAGCCGGTACCGTGAATGCCGCGGTATTCAGGTAAACGGTCGGGTCCCCCGTGTGCGCATAGACGTTCGAGCTGGCAAGGTTTGCGCGTTCCGTCACATTCCCGGTGTTCGATAGATCTCCATTGCTAACTGTCACATCGAACGGCGATCCAGAGTGCAGGCTAAGTATGCCGCCGACCTGCCAGTTTCCGATGATGTAATCCAAGGCCGCATGCTGCGTGCTGAAAGTCTTTCCCCGGCCGACCGGGATATCGTAGACAAAGCTTCCGGAGAAGATGTTTGGCAGATCATATCCGGAGACGCTGCGATCCAGTCTGACGTTATAAGGAGTTTGGATCTCACAACCCTCAGAGCCGAAACTACCGGAGCAACCGTTGTCCATCGACTTCGAGCGAGTGTACGAAATGATATAGGTCAGTCCCTTGGTCGATCGCTGTTGCAGCCGGAACTGGAAGGAGTTGTACTTGCTCTGGCCGACGCTCTTGTCGTAGAACGTGGGAGTAATGTACGGAAATGGACGACGACTCGCAACGGTAGCCGCATCGCCCGGCCCCGGAACAGTCGCGGTATTGCCCTGGCCGCCTTGATTGAGTTGCAAATCGTGGGAACCTACATAGGCGAGAGAAAGGACTGTATTCTGCCCCAGTCCCTGCTCAATCCCCACATTCCACTGATCCGCATAGGGCATCTTATATTTGCCCGGATCGACGTACCAGTTGACAAAACCGGAGCTTTGGAACGGGGTCGGCGCTGGATAAACGATCGGGTTAGTGCCTTGATTAAATGGATCGGCGATGGTCGCCTTTGTTCCGCCGGGGTGGTTCAGGTTCTGGGCGATGAGCTGACCGATATCCGGCCAGGTTCCTTCGTAATTCTGGGCCAACTGAATGATCGAATTCCAGTTGTCGTAGAAGCGGCCGTAGCCCACCCGGAGAGCGGTCTTATCGGTCAGCCGGTAAGCCAGCCCGACGCGGGGTTGCCAGTCGTTGTAATCGTTCGAATAGATCGAATGATTACTGTGTGTCGTAACAGTCACGTGAGCAGGTAAGGTTCCGCCGGGAATGCAAGGATATCC
Source organism: Terriglobia bacterium (assembly GCA_963737005.1). GTDB lineage: Bacteria > Acidobacteriota > Terriglobia > Bryobacterales > Bryobacteraceae > Bog-105. The sequence continues at coordinate 134,117 of CAVTRD010000005.1, forward strand.
TTGCGTAGCGGTGCAAGCCCCGGGCACGTTGGCCAGGATGTAAGTGCCATTATTCAGATCCAGGTCACCCACGTAGGCATCTGGTGCGGGCGGCTTCCCGTAGATCGGCCAGAGAGTCACGTCCCAGCGAAGGCCGACGTTCAAAGTGAGCCGCGGCGTAATCTTGAACTGGTCCTGGATGTACGCGCCATTGACCCAGCCGCCATGCTCGGTTTCGAGCACGTTCCTGCGGTTAGCTCCGTCCGGTAGTCCGAGCAAGAATGAGGCGAAAGCGTCGCCGGTTCCGGCAGAGCTCAACGGATTTTGCGTCTGGGTAGCCGCGAATGATTCCGAGAGCGAATAGATGGGCGAAAATGTGTTGTTCGTATTGAAAGTAGTGCCGCCCTTGATCGTGTGCTTGCCGAGGATTTTTGTAAAGCTGCCGCCGAATGACCAGGTATCCGCGTACCGCGTGTTCTGCACAGACTCTCCCCCGCCGTTCCCGTTTAGATAGCCGGCGATGCCCATGGCAGGAATGAACGGGTGTGTTGCGCCCTGAAAGCCTCCGACGAAGTTGCTCGAAAGACCTAACTGAGTTAGCTGATTTACAAAGCCGCTTGGCGCATTCGCATAACTCCCGCCCGTGTCGGCATCACCCACATTGCGCCCGAAAAACGCGTCCAGTACGGCCGTCGGGCCAAAGGTGTGCGTTTCGTGAATCGTACCGTTCCAACCGTAATCATTGGCGAAATGCAAAGTTCCGGGATAGCCGTTCGACCCGGTTTGCGGCTCGTTATAGTGCGATATGCGAGCGAAAAGTGAATCGTGCTCGCTGAAGGTCTGGTCCACCCGCAGTTGATAACTGTCCTGGTTGAGGTGTGTCGGAGTGGTATCTGCATAGTTGGTCCCGCTGCTCACCGCGCTACCCGTAGGAAACAATGCTTTCGCGTAAGCCACGGAAATTGGGTTCAGATCCTGGCCTGGGATCCTGTTTCCAGGGAACTGGACCCCGGTGGCAGGGTTGTAGATCTTGTTTGAGATACCGCTAAAGTCGCCGCCTAATTCAGCAGCGGTCGGAGCTAAGCCGGTGTCTTGCGTTGCCTGGCTCTGACGGTAGCCTTCATAACCGCCATAGAAAAATGTGCGGTTCTTTCCGTGATAGAGTTTCGGGATCCAAACGGGGCCGCCGCCAGCCACACCGAATTGGTTCTGCCGCAGAGGATTGCGTTGCGCCAGGAAGAAGTTCCGAGCGTCAAACTTCTCGTTGCGGAGAAACTCCCATACACTGCCGTGGTAATCGTTCGTTCCCGATCTGGTAGCCACATTGACGATGCCCCCAGGAGCCTGCCCGAATTCGGCGAGATCATTATGCGACTGGACTTTGAACTCCTGCACGGTGTCGATGATGGGCGAGATGTTGTAGTTGCCAATAAAGGAGCCAAGGTCGACGATACCGTCCATGAGAAACATGTTGCTGCGGTTCCGCTGCCCATTTAACGCGGGGAAAGAGAAACTTCCGATAGCATTGCCGGCAAAACCACCTCCGCCGCCGGAGTTCTGACCGACGCTGACGGGGCTGGCGCCCGGGGTAAGCGTTAAAAGCTGGGTGAAATTACGGCCGTTGAGGGGCAAATCTTGAACCGCTTGCTGGTTGATGACGGTGCCGAGTTCGGAGGTCGATGCTTCAATGCTCACCGCCGTTGCTTCGACCGTAACCGCCTGCTGCGTAGAGCCGATTGTCAGGGTGAAATCGAAGGTTGCCGTCTGGTTGACGTTCAGGGTAACCTGCTGCTGGGTGATCGTGTTGAAACCGGGCTTGGTGACCTTCATCGCGTAAGACGAAGGCAGGATGTCGATGAAGACGTAATCGCCGCTGGAATTGCTCACTGTGCTGCGCGCGACACCGGTCGACTGATTGATCAGCGCAACTTCGGCGCCTTCGACTACTGCGCCGCTAGAATCCTTAATCGTTCCGTTGATGGCTGCTGATGAGCCTTGTCCGAAGAGCGCAACCGGCATGAGAGCCAGCGCTAGCAGACAAACTGCGTGAAAGCTGGCGCGTAATTTCAAACCTAAAGAGAAGTGCAACGTAGTCTCCCGATTTTTCGCACGGCTTAAGATCGAGGCCGGCTTAGAATCTATCTCAGTAAAGCTTTACTTAAGCGTTAAAGTAGAGTTACGTTATCACAACCCGAATGGAACGGTCAACACTTTTCTACTAGCTTGTTATCGACGATAGGGTTGAACTGGGAGCCGTACTTCTAGCGTATGGAGCCTGCAACTGGACTGACGCGACCGAGTATCTCGAGTGCCTTCGCCACATCGGGATCGTGCGGGTTGAGGGCTTTGGCTTGCAGTAAGTGCTGTTCGCCCTGCTTCAGATTGCCGGTTTTACATTCGATTAAGCCTAAGTCTTTGAAAAGATCGGCGCGGGACTGACATTCACCGCACTGTCGGACTGCTTCTTCGAGTTGGGAGATGGCCTGCTGATAGTCACCCCGGTTAGCGGAAGCAAGCGCGAAATTGCCAAGAGTTGCCGATTGTCCGGTAAGCTGCTTTTCCTGCTGAGCACGTTTGAAGCGTTCCTCATACTTGACGCCTTCGGCGGGGCTTGTTTTAGCCGACGCTCGCCAGAGGTTGTACAGAGCTTCCGTCTGATTCGGGTCGACCTCTACCGCCTTCTTCCAATATTCGATGGCTTCGGGTGTGCGTCCTAATTTCCGCAGATCCTGACCGGCCAGGAAGTACGCATCAGCGTTCCGAGGCTCCAGTTGGAGGAATTTCCGGAAGGCAATCACTGCGTCTTCATTGTTCCCAAGCTTGCTGTGAGCCAATCCCAGCAAGTAAAACGACGCAGCAAAATGCGGCCCACGTTGACAGGCGAGCATGAGCTCCGGCACTGCTTCTTGATACCGATCGAGATCGACCAGCAGTCTTCCCCGGTTGTAACGAGGACTGGCGCCTTCAGGCGCCAGCTTCTCAGCGGTGGTAAATTCGTCGAGCGCTCGGTTGATTTGATAGCGATCTGCGAGTGCGATCCCAAGGTTTAGGTGAGCCTCGGGAGAGTTCGGCTGTAAGTCGACGCCTTTTTCGAAGACTGAGATTGCTTCGTCCGTCTTCCCCAGTTTTGTCTCCACCATGCCGAGCGCGGTGAGGGCTGCCAGGCTGGACGGGAGCAAAGTAACCGCGGAGTGTAAGCGGCCTTCAGCGTCAGGTAGCTTGCCCTCGCTTGCAAAAATCAGTCCGAGATTAAGCGAGGCCTCACCGAGACGGGGATTATCATCAATGGCTTTACTGAGTAGCGCTTCCGCCTCTTGGATCCGACCGGTTCTGCCGCAGAGAGTCCCTAGATTGCTCTCAGCCTCGGCAAACTGGGGATCGAGAGCCAGCGCCTTTCGAAAGCGAGCTTCGGCTGCAGAAGAATGCCCATCTGCGGCCTCCAGCAATCCAAGCTGGTTATAAGCCATGGCCAGTGCCGGATCGAAGTCAATTGCTTTCTCGAGCGCTTCGCGCTGCTCCGCCTTGCGCCCAAGTTCCCCCAGCGCGATGGACAGGTTGTACCAGGTTTTAGCGTTCTTTGGATCGAGCTTCAAGGCAGACCGATACCGTTCGACGGCTGACCGGGCGTCACCTTGAGACAGCAATTGATTGGCATCATTTCCTGCAGCAGCAGCTAAATTGTTTTCAACCGATTGCTGCTTCGATTGCCGGAATTCGTTCATCTCTTTGCTGGCTTCGTCGGGCAGATTAAGTGCCTGCAGTACGCGGGCAAGTTGAAACCGTGCCTCACCCGATTCCGGACGGATGACAAGCGCACGCCGCAGATGGGGCAGAGCTTCCTTGGGCTGGCCTTCTTTGGCCAGCACAAACCCAAGATCGTACTCTGGTCCGTATTCGTCTTTACCTCCCGCCAGAGCGCGGCTCAGTTCACGCTCAGCCTCCGGGTATTGCGCTAAGCCTCGATAAATTGTTCCGAGAAGGTAATGCCCTTCCGCGTCTTCCGGCCGGTGCGCGACATATTGGGTGGCGAGAGGCAACGCACCCTGAAAGTCTGCAATGCTGGCGTAAGCTTTGGCAAGGGAAAGGCGGGCCACATCATTGTCCGGCTCAAGTTTCAGCGCGGCGTTGTACTCTTCCGCGGCTTCCCGGAATCGTTTGTCGTTTGCATAGACGGTCGCCAGATTGAAATGAGCTTGAGCCAGGTTGGGGTTAGTTTTAATCAGCTGGGAGAGTATCTCGATTGCTCCCTGTGAGTTGCCGTCGTTTGAGTACGCTACCGCCAAGTCAATTTGCAGATCCGTATCTGCCGGCGCCAACTTGCGGGCTTCTAGAAACTTCTCGATGGCTGCGTTGTACCGCCTTTCAGTTGAATAGAGTTCGCCTAAGCGCATGAGTGTGTCAGGCGAACGAGGAGACAATGCAAGCGCTTTCTTAAATTCAGCCTCGGCTTCGTCCAAGGTACCGGCTGCTTCGAGCGCCATGCCGAGCGCGGCGTGGGCTCTCTGCGAATCCGGTCTATATCGGACGGCTTGCCGGAACTGATCGGCAGCTTTCGCGGGCCGATTGTCGCTCATTAACGCCAAGCCAAAGTTAAAGTGCGTTTCCCAGGATGCTGGGTCGATCTTGAGCGCTTGTTCGAAAGCAGGCAGCGCACAATCCAGCCGCTTGCTCTGCGCGAAATAGGCGCCTAGGGCATTGTAGGTCTCCGCACTCGCGGACTTGTGGATTGCAGTTTGGAGATCGGACGGAACCGAACACTGAGCTGAACTGAGGGCTGGAAAGAGGCAGATCGCACTTATCGTCGCGAGTGTTTGCCAGCCATGGCCCATCATTGTTTGACTTTGGCCAACAAGCTTCGCATCAGCGAATCTTCCGGAAAGATCTCGACGTAATGCTGCATGTGCTCGCGTGCTTCTACGTAGGCTTTTGTGTTGATGTACTCAAGGATCAGCGTTTTTTGCATAACAGCGTCGTACGGTGCCAGAGCAACGGCCCTGTTGAGATACTCTATCGCTTCCTCGGCACGTCCAAGCTTGGTTAACGCTTGTCCCATTTCAAAATCGACGGCCGCGTCATTAAGGCCAAGCGCATTTTTGAGATGCGCAACCGCTTCTTCCGGCTTGTCTTCGGCGAGTGCTTGATGGCCAAGTGCCGACTGAACTAACGGATTCTGCGGCTCGGTCGTACTCAGTTGATTGAGCAGCTTTGAAAATCGATCTCGGTAGGCAGGATCCTGCGGAGCGAGCTGGCCATAAGCCCGAAGCAGCGTCACCGGAGAGAGCTGGATCGAGCGCCCGGCGGGGGCATTCACAACAACCAGCCCGTCCACCTGCTTCTCAACGATCGGCAGAATCGGCTCGTTCTCCTTCGCAGGAATTCTATGATTCGTCAGGGCTGAATGTGAAACCTGCTGAACGCTCCGCTTCGGCATATGGCAGCCGGTGCAATCGTCTGGAGGACTGTGTTGCACTCTGGCTTTGAATGGCAACGTGCAGCTCTGTTCGTCGTGGCAGGTAAGACATTTAGAGCGGAAGTACCCGGCAACCTCTGTTTGCCGCGGTTGCACGTGTGGATCGTGGCAGGTAAGGCAGCCTAATTTTCCGTTGCTGCTGCGAAAGCAACGGCTTGCTTCCATAGCCGAGTAGTGCTCGAGCAGATCTGACTCCTGCTGCTCGCGTGTTTGGGCCGGCTTCTTCAAGATGACTGCAGTATTGAACAGCCAATCTCCCGGATGGAAATCGCTGAAGTTCTTGCCGGGCTGAAGTACTCGCGCATCACCGCTCTGGTGGCAGGCCATGCAGATATTTTCAGCCAACCTTGCTGGCAGTTTCGCCGGATTTACGATCGTGTCGGGCTGTTTACCGGACGCCTGCACGTGAGCGCTCCCTGGACCGTGACAGGTCTCGCAGCCGATGGCCATCTCCCCGAAAGGAGGATCTTCGAAAGCGCCCGGCCGATCGCGTACCGGCAAGGCGCGCCCGGCATGACAGCTGATGCACTCTTCGGGAACCGAGCGGCTAAACCCGAGGTCGATAGTCTCGTAACCCGGAGAGAAATCCCACTTCTTGGCTTTTGAGTAGTAAGAGAGCGGAGCTTGAAACAGATAATTACCGCGCCGAATTATAAAAGTGAGCCCGTTTTCTCCTGAACCGACAGCATACTCGAGCGGATATTCCGTTGCGAAAACCTGCGGTTCCGATTCTTTTTGAATCCAGCCTGTTGCTGTGTGAGATACCTCGAAAGTGCGCCCCGTGGCAGTCTGAGTAAGGCTCGCTTGCGGGGGCAACGTGTCAGGGCTCCATACGGCGGCCGGAGTAATTGACCGCCCCATGTCGGTTCCTTCGAACGAGCGATAAACAGCGCTGTGACAGCCGAAACAGGCCTTTGAGCCGACGAAGGTCCCGTTCTTCGCGCTCGGAGTCTTGTTCGACTGGGAGTTGAGCGGTGACGCAATAAGCGCAACGGCCAGGACGACGTAAACTCTCAGCGCCATGAGGCGAGCTGCTCCTTCGCCCAGTGAGCATCTTTTCCGGCGTGGCACTCGAGACAAACGTTAGGGCTGTCTTGCTCCCCAAAACGTTCGGTCAAGTCGGCGGACGGGATTTCAATTTGATGTGATCTTGCCTTGAACAAAAGCGCATTCGCAATACGCGGCATATGGCACGAGACACACTGGCTCGCTTCCGTACCGGCCTTGTGACGGGTGTGTGCGGCCACCCGAGGGCGGTATTCACTATGGCATGGGAGACACATTTCATCGGGATCTTTCCCGTGCTTGAGAGAAGTCGGGTTGCTCTCAAAGTTGTCAAGGTGAGGCGAGTGGCAAGTGGCGCATTGGGCAGTGCCGCGCCGGTAGCAGGCGGAGCGGGTGAAAGCTTCTACGATGAAAGTTGTTTCGCGAAAGCGCCCGTCCTTGTAAAAGGCTCGTCTTGAAAAAGCATCATAGGGGCGTAGCCAAGTGGTCGGAACGAAGTTATTCTTTGTTGAATAATTCATTTCGCCGCCAAGGCCAATCTCTCGCACAGCGCTCTGTCGATGACATTGTGCGCAAATTTGCACCGCCTCGCGATTGCCAGCCTTTCCAAAGTCGAAGGGAGGCTGGGTTGCGGGCTTTTCGTCGGGATTGGTTCGATCTGTCTTACTTGCTGTGAGGCGCTGCACGTGGGAAGCAGCGGGTCCGTGGCACATTTCGCAATCGATTCCAGGCTGCAGATAGGCGGCATGTTGAATCGGTTCTGAAGCGTTCGGATCCAGCTTCAATTGACTTGTGTGACAAATCGCGCAATTGCGTTGATAATTAGTATCCGCTGTCAGCTTCGGAAAATCTTGAATTACGGCGCGGGCGCTTCCCGGCGGATCGATGATCTTCCAATAATTAACCCATTTCTTCTGAAGCAGATTGTACTCAATAGGAAGCACTTGCATCCTGCCGTCGGGCAGTTTCGTTGCGTAGCCTTGCTGCCATTTCGAACCAATCGTGTAATCGACATAGAACCGCTCGCGTGCGCCCTGGCCAAGAAATTCGAAATAAGGGCGTCCTTCTTTCCCCGAATCGGTGCCCAGGTGAATAAGGCCGTTGTCCCCCTCTTTGTATTCGACGTCTCGAGAAAAATCTCCCAGGACGTTCTCCGGCCGGTAAGAGCGCAGCATCCTGGCCATTCCCGTTCTCCGCCAATTTGCGTATTCGTTAGGGTGACATGCCTTGCAAGCCTCCGGACCTGTGTAGCCGTCGGCCAGGACTTGCGGGTATGCTGGCGGCCGGCGAGGTTCGCGCAAAGCGACGTCGATGTTCCTGGGGGGAAGGCCAATAACAAATGCTTCTAGTGGCGTACCCTGCGGCCTCATCTGCCGGGAAAGTAGGAGAAGAATACTCTTTGCCTTCTCACGAAGAGGAGTTTGGCTCTGGAACACGAACGCCAGATCCGCGGCTGCTTCGTTCTGCTTCTTTAAATTTAATTCGACGATCGACCTCAGGTAGAACACCTCGGCATCTTCGCTGTTCCACGTCGCGGCGCAGTTCAGATCTCCTAGGGCTCGCGACAGGAACTCGGAGTCATGCGGGTCAGTTGCCAGCGCGCGGGCTGCCTCGGCTCGGGCGCGCGCGAAATACGCACTCGCTTTCAGCTGTGGCCTGACGGCATTCCACTCGTGTTGATCCATGTTAGGCGGCTGTTCGATCTCGTCTAAGTACTCAAGGGCATCGCTCGCGCGTGCGATTGCTCGATCGAACCGTCCCTTTTTTCCTTCGATGTCGGCGAGCAAAATAAGAAGCGACGGATTCTCTGGAACCAAGCGCAGGGATAAGGTCGCACGGTCAACGGCTTCCTCAAATTTAGACAGATCGACAGCGCTCCTTGCTGCCATGTCGAGCACCTGTGAAAGCAGCCACGATTGAGGATAGAGCTGCAAGAATCGCGTTGCGAGTTCGTGCCGCGGCCCGGGTTCGGTAGTCTGCACCAACTTCAAGAACTCGGCGGCCTCTTTGGGATCTTCGATCTGCGAAACAAGAGTGAACTTGCGGTTTTCCTGTTTGAGGACAATCGTATCTACGTCCTGGGCCCTGCTGTGAATCGAGGTGAGAGCAAACACGAAGTAAGCTACTGCTGCAGCAGACCGGCGCATTTCATCCTTAGCGTGTGCTCTCCCGGATTGTCAGAACCTGGTCAGCTTTCACATCCGTCAGTCTTTGGATCGCGCCGCTCGGCCAACGGATCTCGAGGAGCTTCGCGACCCTATTGCTACCCATCCCAAATTGGACTCGCTTGTCGCTGGATGACAAGTAACTGCCGGCTGCACTAACAACTGCGTACTGCTGCTGACCGTCCCCGGCCACCATATTTAGCTGTGCGCCGATTCCGTCGCGATTGCTGCGGGTTCCGACAGCATTGACAATCAGCCAGTGATTCACCGTTGTTGTCGCCTCCGCCAGCACCGCATGATCGTCGTTGCAGTTGATTGCGATATTAATTCGGCCGTTGTTAAACAGAGAACCAAAGGCTGCTCCACGCGCTGCGAGCGGCACCTCGAGAATGGAGCCGCTCGAGCCCGGCACTTCAACGAAGCGAGGTGGATTATTGCGGAGGAGCATGGGCGGCTCAAGATATTTGACGTCCGGCTGGGTCAGTTCAATATTGTCCATCACGTGACCCTGGGCCACGAAAAGATCTTTGAAACCGTCGTTGTCGTAGTCGATCAGTTTCGCTCCCCAACCGGAGTGTGCCACGCTGGCCCGAGCCAAGCCAATCGAATCGGAGACATATTCGAAGGTCCCCTCATGACTTCGATACAAGGCATATTTTTCCTTAGCTAATCCGTTCACGAAGACGTCCGGCCATCCGTCATTATCAAAGTCAGCGAAATCTACACCCATGCCGGAAAAGACGTGACCATCCTGGTCGTAAGCGAGTCCGGCCGAAACTGCTACTTCCTCGAATCTGCCGTTCTTTGAATTGTGGAAGAGTTGCTGAGGGAACGAATCGTTCGCGACCAGGATGTCCGGCCAGCCATCGCGGTCGTAATCGTTAAACGCAACGCCTAAACCTTTACCTGGCGCTTTGGCAATACCGCTCTCCTGCGAAACGTCGCGGAATCGACCGTGACCTTCATTGTGGAAAAGCAAGTGGCTAATCGGCTCAAACTGATCAGGATGACAGTAAGCCCGGTACCCAGGCCTGGTCTGGCCGCAAAAGATATCTTTGGAGAAATCCCATTTGAGATAACGGGAGACAAACAGGTCGAGCAAGCCATCGCGATCGTAATCGAGAAACATCGCGCCTGTCGACCAACCGCCGCCCGCAACCCCGGCTGCCATCGTTACATCGGTGAAGGTGCCATCCCCATTATTGTGATAAAGAGTATTGCCGCCGAGAGCGGTGACGTAAAGGTCCGGAAAACCATCGTTGTCGTAATCGCCAGCGGCAACGCCCATCCCAAATCCATTGCCTTTCACGCCGGCCTTCTCGGTAACGTCAGAAAAGCTGCCGTTCCGATTGTTGCGATAGAGCCGATTCCAGTAGCGCGGATCGCTCTTATCCGGCACAGACGAAAGCGGCATGGGATCTTTGAGCGCGGCGCCGTTCACAAAGAATAGATCCGGGAAACCGTCCTGGTCGTAGTCGAACATGGCAACGCCCCCGACCATCGTTTCGGGGAGATACTTGCGTGAGGTATGGCTGGCGTGATTTGTGAACGTGATCTTAGAATCTCGAGTGATATCGACGAGCTGCGGGAGGGCGTGTTCAGTCGCTTGGAATGCCGTCAATGCCAGGGCGCTGGCCGCCAGAATGGTGCAGGCCAAGAGAGCGGTGAATCTAAGAGGTTTGGCTATTCGCATTCGTTTGGGTGCTGCGGATCTTTGCGGATGGGATGATATCAGGGATCGGTTGCCGTCCTCATTTTGATGCGCGCGCCCGAACCTTAAGGGGCCTAGAAGACCGATTACCGTTTTCGCGCGAAAGCGACAAAGAGGGTTAGCGACGACGAAACAGGTCTCGCGCGGTCGCGCTTTCTGGCGTTCTGAATCCATTGCAGTGGTTCGTCATCAAAACTTACTTTGCTTAGGCGCGCCGCGGTTTGCTCGATGTCGAAAACAAGATCTGAGGTTTCGAAAGAGGGAGCAGTGAGCAATGCTTGGGAGATCCGGATCTCGACGAAGCCCATCGCCCGAAGCTGCTCTTCGAGATAAAATCCGATCCGGGGATGGCGGAAGCTGCTCGCCCAGGCGGCGGCAATTCTCTGGACCACCTTCTGATTCTCGTGATTGATCGTGAAGGTATCCCAATCCGGTTCCGCGCAGGCCACTGTTCCCCCGGGACGGAGCGTTCGAAACATCTCCCGAAGGACCGCAGACGGACTCTCGACATGTTGTAACGTGCGGTCCACCTTGCAGAAGTCCAGCTGCTCATCTGCGAACGGAAGGTTTTGAATGTCTGCTTGCAAAAAATCTAAGGGCTGAGCAAACGTGCTGTTGGACCGTGCTGAGCGGAGAAGAGTGGCGCTTGCGTCGACACCGATGGCGCAGCCTTGCGGTGCGACCAGGCTCGCCATACGTGCACTGTCAAAGCCCAATCCGCAACCGAGATCCACCGCGATGTCGCCCGCTTTCAAGTTAGCTCCATCAAGGATCGCCTGCTTATACACCTGCGATGAAGGCAGGGAATCGAGGAGAGTGAGACAGCGGCCCATCTTCGCCGTGTCTGAAACATCAACTTCGCGAAAACCAGTAGCCAGATAGTTCTTGATTGAGAGAGCGTCGTCCTCCATGATTCGGTTTGTGTCGAGATCTGCTGTGCGGCTTCGATGAAGCTAAGGGAGGGCCCGATCAGCCTCGCTGCGGATGCCGGCTATGGCGGAGAGACTCTTCCGCATCATGCGCACACGTTCGCGACCTGCTTCCGACCCTTCAATCAGGCGCTCGATGCTCCGCAGAAACTCAGGCATATCCATCTCGCGACGAAACTCTGGGAGGAACGGCTGAATCTTTGCATACTGGAAGTACATCTCCTGGCACGTGTCGTAGACCAACTCCGGATTGAGCGCGCCATGCTGGGTGAAGGCGGCCACCATGTCCCAGTAGCCGTAGACCTGGAGAACAAAGCTGGTGTGCTGGTCGCCTGCACTGACTATGCGAACGAAGTCATCGGCTGACTTCGGCATGAACTCGCCGCCAATGTAAGAGCGCGCCAGGCGCATCACCGGTTCCCGCCGCAGCTCATAAAGGTGCAAGATCAATTCGGCCTGTTGGATCGGATTTGATGCCGTGCCGTGTTCAGTGCTCATTTCGTTCTCAGTCGATCATAGGCATCATGCCGCGAGAATTTCAATGGGCAACGTGTGATGAATCACGTACAATTCCGAAGATCGCGTTGTGTTTCTCCGCCGGGAGGACACCCGCCGTTTACGCCTTAGCTGGCCTGAAGGACTGGCGGGTGAGCAATAAGTTCGCTGCTACTTCTTGGGCGTTTTCGCCGGCGTTGGTTTTACGGAACTTACTGTGCCCCCGCCCGCGGCCATCGCTGCCGGCATAATCGAATCGCCCCCGATCATGTTCAGCATGGTGTGCGTCGGAATGTTCTCTTCTTCCGTTGTAAAGAGCAGGCAATCGCGTTCCTTGTCGAAATCAGCTTTGATCCAATCTCCGGTAGAAACCTGGCCGGTCGCTATGAGATTCGAAAGCGGATGAACTAATACGCGCTCAATGGCACGCTTCAGATGGCGAGCGCCATACTTCACGTCGGTGCCCTGTGACAGTAGATGCTCTTTACCGGAATCTGAAACGGTCAACACAAAAAGCTTTTCCGACGGCGAAGAGACGATGCGCTGCTGCACCTGGCCCAACTCGAGATCCAGGATGCGACGAAGCTCACCTTCGCCGAGCGGCTTGAAGACCACAACTTTGTCGATGCGGTTCATGAACTCGGGGGTAAACTTCCGGCGCGCTGCTTCCACGCCACTGCGCGCCAGCTTGTCCTGCAATTTGTCGTCCGCTTTGCATTCTTCAGGCGTGACGGCACAACTATGGAATCCGAGTTTCGGCGCGATCAAAGCGCTCATCTCGGCCGCACCGAGATTGCTCGTCATGAAGATCATTGCTTTCGAGAAATCGACCTTGCGATTGTCTCCGAGCGTCAGCGTGGCTTTATCGAGGATGCCCAAAAGCAAGTTCCAGAGAGCATCACTGGCTTTCTCGATTTCGTCAAACAGGATAAAGCTTAATTTGACGGTTTCGCTGTGATGCTGGTTGATCACTTCCTGACTGAGCAGCGGATGAGTTTCGCGATGGCCCAAATAGCCGGGAGGTGAGCCGATCAGCTTCGCAATCTCGTGGCTGTGCTGAAATTCGGCGCAGTCAATTTTGATCACCGCGCGAGGATTATTGACGAGAGCTTCTGCGGTGGCTTCGACCGTGCGTGTCTTTCCAGATCCGGTCGGCCCGAGAAACAGAAAGTTGCCGACCGGTCGACCTGGGGCGGACAGGCCGGTGATGTGCATCTGATAGATGTTAACGATCTGCTCAACAGCCTCTTCCTGGCCCACAACCAGCTTGAGGAGGGTACGCTCCAAAGATTCTGCGTTCCTGCCGGTCCTTGTCGGATCGAGTACCTTTCGAAGGTGGCTCATAGCAATAATCCCCTTTACCTCTCAACGCCCGTCTGCCTGCAACTCCCAGTGCCTGCAATCCAGGGTTCCGTTAAGACTCGCTCGTAACGAGCTCGAACTTAACTTTCTGTTGGACTACATCCAACATTGAGCAAGCCGGGTGCCAAATACCACCGCGGCGCTTCTTGAATGAAACTTCATCAGAAGCGGTGTGTTCAAGAGGGCTTCAAGCCGTTTTCCTTCTCGAGCCTACTAAGGCTTTTCTGGTTAGTCTTTCACCGGGCGTGAAGGTCTCACTTCAATTCGGCTAATTAATGTTCTTTGCGGCATCCGCAAAATGTCTAAGACCAGTTCGGCGATGTCTTCGGGGGCAATCTTCCAACCGGCTTTGCTCGATTCCTCTCCGCCGAACTGAGTGGCTACACTGCCCGGCATGATGTAGCTGACGCGCACGTTATCGTTTCGGTGGTCGAGCATCATGGCCTCGCTAAAGCCGTTCAGTCCGAACTTGGAAGCGTTGTAAGCGGCGCCTCCGCTGAATGGGTTCTTGCCCGCTAAGCTGCTGATATTGATGATGGAACCTCCGCGGCTGTTTTCGAAGCGCACAAGCGCCTCGCGGCTGCAATAGAAAGATCCGGAGAGGTTTGTGCCGATCACCTGGTCCCATTCTTCGACCGTCAGTTCGCCGGTGGCGCGGAATAGGCCGAACCCCGCGTTGTTAATCAAAATATCCAAGCCGCCAAACTCTTTATCCACTTCTTTGAAAAATTCCTCCACACTCCGACTGTCACTGACGTCGGCGACGTGCCCCAGAATTCTCTGGTCTTTGGCGCCGACGCGCAGGTTTTCCACAGCTTTGTTTAGCTGCTCGCCATTGCGGGCGCAGAGAGCGACCGCTGCTCCTTCGGAAAGAAACGCCCGCGCGATCGCGAGTCCAATCCCTTGCGATGCGCCGGTGATGACGGCGCGTTTGTGTTGTAACAGGTTGCTCATGAAGATCCGTTAAACTCCTCTCCCCCTATTGAATACCGAGCGGTTCCTGCGAACCACCAGACCGCGTCTTGTTGACCAATCCGGTTCAAATTCCGATCTGCCCGGGAGAAGCTATTAAGAGCCTATGTTCGGTAGCACCTATACTGAAGGTAAGAGCCCCCGCTATGAGCGTAATCTGGCTGCGGACGGCCGCCGCCCTTTACTCCTTCGGGCTGCTGTACGCGCTAATCTATCTCTTTCGCAAAAGTAACCGGCTATTCAAGCCGGCGCTGATCGCGTTTGGGGGCGGATCTTTGTTTCAGCTTGTCGCGATCGTCGAGCGCTGGGCCCAGACCGGACATCTGCCCCTGAACAATTTCTACGAGACGAGTTCTGTCTGCGCCTTCCTGTTAGCAGTGGTGTTTCTGCTGGGCTACAGCGTCTATCAAATCGCCAGTTTTGGGCTGTGTATCTTTCCGCTGGTGTTTTTCATGACGCTGATCGGCGCAACCGAGTTTCCGGTGGGTCCGCTTAGCACCCAGGCACGAAATGCTTGGCTGATTATGCATGTATCAACGGTGCTGATAGGCTATGCCGCGTTGATCTTCTCGGCGATCGCGTCGCTCTACTACCTGCTGCAGGAGCGGCAGCTGAAACGTAAAGCGGTAACCCCGTGGGCAAATCGACTGCCCCCGCTTGCAACGCTTGACCGAATCATCACTCAATCCATGAATGCGGGGTTTGTGTTCATTACACTTGCGACGATCAGCGGTGTGATCTGGGCGTTTTTGGAGAGCGGCACGAATTGGATCGGTAATCCCAAGATCGCGTTTTTCCTGTTTACCTGGGCTTTCTATCTCGCCATGATTTTTCTGCGGATCTCAGCCGGATGGCGTGGTCGCCGGATGGCGTGGCTGGCGGTGAGCGTGCTCGGCTGTTCGATTATCACCTGGGCAACGCATATGACCCTGCGGAGTTTGTGGCCCCAATGAGGCTGGCTCTTGCGGGTATCAATCATCGAACTGCGCCTGTCCAATTGCGTGAGAAGTTAGCATTTCGCCTGGACGAGATCCCAGCGGCGCTGATGCACTTGCAGGCGCAGGGCGCGAAAGAGGCTTTAATCCTTTCGACGTGCAACCGGGTGGAAGTAACGGCAACTCTGGCCGATAGCGCTCCGCCCGACACGCTGCTTGCTTCCATCATGGGCGGCCGTCGAGATATCACGTCCGATCTGCTGCGCCCGCACCTATATATATATGAGGCGGACGCGGCGATCCGGCACTTGTTCCGCGTCGCGGCGAGTCTCGACTCGATGGTTGTGGGCGAGCCGCAAATACTCGGGCAGCTGAAGCAAGCCTACTCGCAGGCTCGGGAGCAGGGCACGATCGGCACGGTTCTGGATGCGGTGTTGACGCGTGCGTTCAGCGTTGCCAAGCGCATCCGTACCGAAACCGAGATCGGGCAAAGCGCGGTTTCAGTCAGTTACGCGGCCGTCGAACTCGCGCGCGAAATCTTCGGCTCCCTTCAGAAGAAGCGGGTGCTGATTATCGGGGCGGGGAAGATGTCAGAGGGAGCGGCCCGACATCTCTTGCGAGCAGGCGCGGAAGAGATCTTCATCACGAACCGCACGCCCGAGCGCGCACTTGAATTAAGCCAAATATTCCGCGGGCAGGTGCTTCCTTACGAATCGTTCGCCAGCTGTCTAGGCGAGATGGATATTGTGATCACTTCGTCGGCTGCACCCGGCTATGTGCTGCATCCCGAGATGATCCGTCGGGCTATCGAAGCCCGCAAGCATCAGCCGATGTTTTTGATCGATATCGCCGTACCCCGCAATATCGATCCGGCTGTTAACAACATCGAGCACGCGTTTCTCTACGACATCGACGACCTACAACAGCTGACCGAGAGAAATTTGCGGACTCGGCAGGATGTGGCGCAACAGGCCGAGCTGATCGTGACGGAAGAAGTCGCGCGTCTTGAAACGAAGCTGCGGGCGCGAGACCTTACACCCACTATTGTCGGCCTCCAGGAGCAGCTCGAGCTGATCCGGCGTGATGTTCTCGGTCGGTACCGGCCCAAGCTGGGCCGCTTGACGGCTGAGCAGGAAGAGGCGCTCGAAGCGCTTACACGAGGCATTATCAACAAAATCGCGCACGGGCCCATTTCGGAGATGCGACGGCAAGCGGCGGCCGAAACGCCGGAGCAAACGCAAGACGCCGAACTGGTGGCAGCCGTGCGGCGCATTTTCCGGCTGCGATGACGATGAGTGCAATTCGGACAGCAGCGCTCACCATCGGTTCCCGGGGCTCACAGCTGGCCATGTGGCAGGCGCATCATATCGCCGCAATGCTGCACGGTGCGGGTGTCGAGACGCGCATCGAAATCATCAAGACCACAGGCGACCACCTGCAGACTGCATCGTTGATGCAGGCGGGCGGTAAGGGCTTGTTCACGAAAGAGATCGAAGATGCTTTGCTGGCGGGCACGATCGATCTGGCCGTGCACAGCTTAAAGGATCTGCCGACCGAAACGCCCGCGGGGCTGGTTCTCGCGGCCATCCCCGAGCGAGAAGATCCGCGCGACGCACTCGTCGGCAAACGTTTAAGCGAACTAGCGAATGGCGCGCGAGTGGGCACGAGTTCAGGACGGCGTGCCGCCCAACTGCGCGTTCTGCGGCCGGACCTGAGAATCGAAGCGGTACGCGGCAATGTCGATACCCGGCTGCGAAAGTTGCAGGAAGGCCAGTTCGACGCGATCGTGCTTGCTGCTTCCGGCCTACAACGCTTGGAACGGTCCGGTGAAATCGCCGAGGTGTTAGATCCCGATGTGATGTGTCCTGCTGCCGGGCAAGGCGCGCTGGCAATCGAGACGCGCGTGGGCGATGAAGCTTTCGCGATCTGTCGCGAGCTGAACCATCAAGCGAGTTACCAGGCTGTGAGTTGCGAGCGGGCTGCACTCCGAGCTTTAGGCGGCGGCTGTCAGCTGCCGGTTGGCGCGTACGCGGAAGTGGCGAGTGGGTCCTTGCACTTGATCGCGGTAGTTGTTGCCCCCGATGGCTCGAAGCACTTGCGCGCTTTCGGCAATGCAATGGCAGACGCAGGCGAGCAACTTGGGGAGCGCGTCGCGCATGAACTATTAGCGAAGGGCGGAGCCGAGATCCTGGCTCGCATCGACTGATATGTGTAGTCTGTCCGGCCTGAGAATTGTTGTGACTCGCGCTACGCACCAAGCCGAAGAGCTGGCTGCGCCCTTGCGCGAATTGGGAGCAGAGGTGCTGCTTGCTCCTGCGATCGGGATAGCTCCGCCCTCCGACCCTGCGCCGTTGCGCGAAGCTGCTGCGCAATGTGACGATTACTCCTGGATCATCTTCACCAGCGTGAATGCGGTGGAGGCCTTCGCAACAGAACTGCCTCTGCCCCGCTCGTGCCGCGCGCGCTGCGCTGCAATTGGCGCTGCAACCAGAGAGGCAGCCGAGAAGAATGGCCTTTCAGTCAGTGTCGTGCCCGCTGAATACGTAGCCGAATCTTTGGTCGAGGCGCTCGGAGCCGAAAATCTCAAAGGGCAACGCGTGCTGATTCCGAGTGCAGCAGTCACACGCGACATCGTTCCGGGGGCTTTGCGGGCTTTAGGAGCAAACGTCGAAGTCGTCGAAGCCTATCGCAATGTGATTCCGCCGGGAGCCGAGGTCAGAGCCGCCGAAGTCTTTCGTAAGCCGTGGCCGGATTGGGTGACGTTCACCAGTTCCTCCGCGGTTCGAAATACGGTTGCCTTGGCGGGGGTCGAGGCGATCGCGCAGATGCGGATTGCAAGCATTGGACGGGTTACTTCGCACTCCATCCGGGAGCATGGTTTATCGATCGCCGCTGAAGCTCAACAACCGGGAATTGAAGAACTAGCAAAAGCGATCTGCGATAGCCATTAGAATGTGGGTTCGATGCCTTGGACTCACAGAAGCTTCTGGATTGGACCACTGTTCATTGCCGGGACGCTCGCGTTGCTCTGGTTTATTGTCTCGAGCACCAGGCTTCGCGAGATGTATCGACGCCAGTTCAGCGAGCCACGCCGAGAACGTCTCTTCCTCGCGTCCGTCGGATTCTTCACCGCCGTTCTGATTGTCCGTACTCTTACCATCGCCATTCATAACGACATCGGACCCTTCCATAACGTCACCATGCACGGGCGGCACATTCACCATTTGGTCTGGGGCATCCTGCTGCTGCTTCTTGTCGGCTATTTGTGGCTGCTCGGTCCCGGGCCAGTCGCCGCGCGCATCACCTCGACGCTCTATGGCGTCGGGGCCGCGCTTACGCTTGATGAATTCGCACTCTGGCTCAATTTGCAGGACGTGTACTGGCAACGCGAAGGGCGAGAAAGCTACGAAGCTCTGGCGCTATTCGGCGCCTTGCTCGCCATCGGAGTCTCCGGGAAGCGATTTCTTCTCTCGATAGCGCGAGAGATTATAGGGCTGCGAATTTAAATCCGCACCTCGCCCGATTCGCGAAACTAGTTGCTCGGCGGAGCGCACTCCAGGGCGAACATGCGCAGGGATCGCGGAGTAATGTCGTACTCTTCGCCGATGTGAAACGCCGTTGCCTGGTGATCGCCGTCCGGGTCGTTGGTATCGATTAGAAGAGCCCACTGCTCCCCGCCTGGCGACTCAGGAAGCGTGAACTTGACGGCGTCGCTATGCTCATTGACGATGATCAGGAGCGTCGCTTCTTTGCCGCGCTGGCGAATGCCGGTCGTTTGCGCGCGCCCATCGAGTAGCATGCCGAAACAGCGCATGCCGTGGTCGCCCCATTGCTGATCCTCCATCTCGCGGCCGTTCGCGTTGATCCAGGTGACGTCCTTCACGCCGAGCTCATCATTGTATTCGCCCGTCAGGAAAAGATTGCGGCGCAACACGGGATATTTGTGGCGTAAGCTCGTCAGCTTCTTCACAAACTTGATCAGTCTTTTGCCTTTGACTTTGGTATTCCAATCGAGCCAGCTGATCTCGTCATCCTGGCAATAGGCATTGTTGTTGCCTTTCTGGGTGCGGCCGAACTCATCCCCGGCGAGCAGCATCGGCGTGCCTTGGGAAAGCAGCAGTGTAGCTAGAATATTTCGAATTTGGCGCTCGCGTAATTCGTTGATCTGCTTGTCCTTCGTCGGACCTTCCACACCAAAGTTCCAGGAGCGGTTGTCGGAACTGCCATCCTTGTTGCCTTCACCATTCGCTTCGTTGTGCTTCTCGTTATAGGTGACGACGTCGTTCAAGGTGAAGCCGTCGTGCGCAGTGACGAAGTTGACGCAGGCCCAGGGGCGACGGCCGCCATGATCGAAGACGCCCTTTGAAGCACACATTCGCTCCGTTAAAGCGGAAGCGGGCGCCTGGCCGCGCCAGAAATCACGAACCGTGTCGCGGAATTTGTCGTTCCATTCTGCCCAGCCCGGAGGAAATCCACCGACCTGATAGCCTCCCGGGCCGCAATCCCAGGGCTCGGCGATCAGCTTGACCGACATCAGGACCGGATCCTGACTCACTGCCTTCAAAAAGCCGCTCTGGTTATCGAAGCCATTCGGCTCGCGCGCGAGAATCGTTCCCAAATCGAAGCGGAAGCCATCGACATTGGTCTGCTCCACCCAGTAGCGCAGGCTATCCGTGACCATCTGGAGGACGCGCGGATGGCTGACGTTCACCGTATTGCCCGTGCCGGTGTCGTTTATATAAAAGCGCTTGTTGGCCGGCAGCAGACGGTAATAACTCGCGTTGTCAATGCCTTTAAAAGATAGCGTCGGGCCTTTCTCATTGCCTTCTGCCGTGTGGTTATAGACCACGTCCAAGATGACTTCGAGACCCGAATCGTGAATGGACGCGACCATCTCCTTGAACTCGCGCAAGCTGTCCTGCTTATTGAACGCGTAGCGCGGATCGGGCGCAAAGAAGCCGATCGTGTTGTAGCCCCAGTAGTTGGTCAGACCTTTCTCGAGCAGGTGACTATCATTGATGAATGTGTGTATGGGAAGCAGTTCGACGCTCGTCACGCCAAGTGCTTTGATGTAGCTGAGCACTTCCTTGCAGGCGAGCCCGGCGTATGTGCCGCGCAGATTTTCGGGCACACCAGAGTGCAGCCGCGTAAATCCTTTAACGTGGGTCTCGTAAATGATTGTGTCGTCCCAACGAATCGGTTTCCGGCTGACGCGCTCGCCCTGCCACAGGAAGTCGGGATCGACCACCGTGCTTTTCGGCATGAAAGGCGCGCTGTCCCGCTCATCGAACGTGGTGTCGTCGCCCGTCTCCAACTTGTAGCCGAAGACGGCCGGGTTCCAAATCAACTGGCCACAGTGAGCGCCTGCATATGGATCGAGGAGCAATTTGTTGGCATTGAACCGATGGCCGTGATCAGGTTCATATGGACCATGAACGCGGTAACCGTAGATCGTGCCTGGAGTGACGTCGGGCAGGTAACCGTGCCAGACCTGGTTCGTGTATTCAGGAAGGGCAATGCGCTCCTCTTCTTTCTCTCCACTGCTATCGAAGAGGCAGACTTCCACCCTGGTAGCATGCGCGGAAAAGAGAGCGAAGTTAGTACCTTTCCCATCCCACGTGGCGCCGCGCGGATGCGGCAGACCTTCGCGCACACGGCTCTTTTTCGAATCAGGCATTTAGTTTTCCTTTTATAGAAGAAATTCGAAGAGAGATGCTTCAGAGAGCAGTGCTGTTAAATCTACCGCTTCTGGGCGAGAGCGAAGACGGCTTCGCGCAACTCCTCGGTCAGTTGCTCGGGCGATCGATCCGGATCGAGCGGGAGAGCATTGCCGACAGTGACTTCAATTTTACCTGAGCGAAACCATCGTCCCCCCTGGGACTTCAAATCGCCGAGTCCCGCCAGAAATACCGGGAGGGCGGCAATTCGGGTATCTCTCCATAGCAGACCTGCGCCCGCCTGAAACGGCTGTGGCGTGCCGTCGTCCGAGCGGCGGCCTTCGGGAAAGACGAGCACGCTGTAGCCCCGGTCGATCGCTTCACCGGCGTGCCGAAAGCTCCGGCGGAAGCCGCCGCGTTGCGGTAGCGGAAACACGTTGAAGAGCGCGAGTATCAGGAAATAGCCGATCGGCGCCAGCAGATTGAGAAACCAGCTGCCTTGGTTGCGCCCGCGCCGCATGTCGAGCAGCATTTCACCTGACATGGCAATGGCCACGCGACGTCGTATGCGGCCGGGCAGGGCATACAGGATGAAAGCGGCGTCATAAGAAGTGATGTGATTCGCTACCAGCAGTAGTGGGTTTGCTGATGGTTTTGGGCCTGCGAGATGAACGCGCGGGCTGCCCAGAAAACGAACGAACGGCATCGCGATGAGTTCCAGAAACGCGCCGCGGATCGCCTGCTGTAAAGGATGCCATGTCCAGTGCGGGTAAGAGTGCGCTTCCCGTTGATTCCGCAGCCCATCAGCTTGCGGGACGGCCGGTGCAGCCTTCACCAGCCGCTCGAGATCCTCAGTGGTGCGAACATCTTGTAGCGCCCCATCATCGAGAGTGATGCCATATTGCTGCTCGAGCTTTGCCTGCAATTCAACTCGCCCCAGACTATCCAGATTCAGTGCTTCCGCCGGGCTGTTCTGCGAGGCGAGATTGGCTAAGTCGCCACTCGCCACGCGGCGAGCGATCTCGCGACGCAATACTTTGCCCGTTGCCGTTCGCGGCAGATCGGGTTCGGGCCAGAGCAGCCAGTGGCGAATTTGTTGAAAGGCGGCGAGTTCCTGATTGGCGGCATTTACGACTGTGTGGGCATCGGTTTGGGGAGCGAGTACGAGAGCGGCCATGGGTTCGGGCCCGTGCCCCGAGTTGGTTTCGATAACGCTCGCAGCTTTCACGCCTGCTTGTCGGGAGAGCGCCGCTTCGAGATCTTCCGGGTGAACATTGAGACCGGCGGCGGTGACAATCACGTCTTTCTTCCGGCCGCGGAAACGCAGATTACCTGCATCATCGAACTCCGCCAGATCGCCTGTATTTAGCCACTGACTCGATTCCGTCCGCGCACCGCCGTTTTGCCACGAAGTGCGGGAGATTGTGTCTCCGCGCACCAGCACTTCGCCTTCTTCACTGAGCCGCACTTCGCGACCGGGAAGCACTTGTCCGATGCTTCCCTGAGCGGGGCGAAACGGATGATTTAAGCTGACAAGCGCCGTTGTTTCGGTCATTCCATAGCCCTGGATGACGACGAAACCGAGCGCATTCCAGAACTGCTCACCTGCGGGTGAAAGCGCAGCGCCGCCACATACGAAGGCCCAGAATTTCCAGCCGAACATTTTGTGCAGATCGCGAAATCGCCACCAGCGACGCCAAGCGGATAGATTCTGCGCCACCGCAGTACGCTCAGCAAGGTGAGGAAACCGTTCTAACGAGTAGGTCTGCATTAGGTCGAGCACGCGCGGCACCGCGGCCAGCACGGAGATGCGCTCGCGATGTACCTGCTCGACCAAGTCCGCGGCCACGAGCCGAGGCTGAAAGTGCACTTCCGCGGCGAGCAGAGCGGGGATCCACAGCCCCATGAACTGGCCGAAAACGTGACTCAACGGTAGTGTATGCAGAATCCGGAGCGGATGGAACGGACGCTCGTATCTGAGATACTTTTGCATTTCCTGCTCGATGGGAGCAAGGCTCGCAAGCACGTTTCCGTGTGTGTGTACAACGCCCTTGGGGTCGCCTGTTGTACCAGAGGTGAAGATGATTTGGAGTGGATCATCGAGTGTCAGATTGGGAAAGGGTTCGGCTTCTTCGCGCGGCAGGGCTTCAGCAAGCGTCTCGAGCAAAACGACCGGCGTGCTGAAGGCATCTTCGTCGAAGCGCGCGCGGTCGACGGCAACAAGTCGGGGGGAAGTCTCCGCAGCAATGCGTGTCGCAAAGTCACGAGTACCCGTCACATCGAGGGGAACAGGCAGGATGCCGCGCAAGACGCAGCCGAAGAATGCGGCTATCCACTCGGCCGAATTTTCAGCCCACAGCAGAACGCGCTCACCTTTCGCGACGTTGAGCCGGAATAGTTCGGCGCCGAAGCGGCGTGTTAGGGAAGCTAGTTCGCTATAAGAAGTTCTCTTTTGACGGACTCCCTCACTGCTAACGATCGCGCATTGCGAACCATGCCGCTCCCAGTCATCGACCAGTGTGGCAAGGTTCTGTCTTCGCGCGGGCTCAGCCACGCTTTCAGACTACGACGGGCGCTATTCGCCAGCGGCTGCTGCTCGGGTGAGCAACGGCGCGACCGCCTTTCGTGAGCTCTTTCGTTTTGGATGACTATCGGCCTGGTACACCAATGTGGGCCCGCTCACTTGGCGGTTTGAGATTTCACGCAGAAAGACCAGCGCACCCGCTGTGCGCGCTGCCACATAAGCACCATGTGTATGCATTTCCCTCAGCAGCTGGGAGCCAGCCCTATCGTAGCCGGTAAGCTGTGAGATGTCGACGGTGAATTTGCGCCACGATACCGCATTGAGAGCCGATTGCCAGTAGGAGCGTACTTCGCTGACCTCTTTGCCATTCAGCCGGCCTTCTATATCGATGCGAAACTGGTTTGCCTCGTCAGTAACTTTAATTACGGCCATAAAAACTACTCCTGTATTTGACCCAGCTGAAAGAAATGCGTGACAGGGGCGATTTAGAATTCTTAATTCAAGTCTCTTGTTCAGGATTTCCTCTCTAACTGAAGTGACCTGTCGGACATCCGAACTCCCCCCGAGAGAAACGGATTCGAGACCAAATACATCTCCGCTTTGAGCCTCATTCTTATGGACTTAATACTCAGCAACCGGTACATTGAGCGGTGTGACGATGCCCGTTAAGATTCTCCCTGGTTCACCTTACCGGCAAGGGGCAACCTGGGACGGCACCGGAGTCAACTTTGCCATATATTCCGAGAATGCAACCGGAATCCAACTTTGCCTCTTCGATCAACCCAATTCGGGTGAACAGGACATCATCGAATTAAGGGAACGAACGGGATACGTTTGGCATGGCTACGTGCAGGGCCTTACTATTGGCCAGCTCTACGGTTACCGTGTCCATGGACCGTATGAACCGGAGAAAGGGTTGCGTTTTAATCCCGCCAAGCTGGTCATCGATCCTTATGCGAAAGCACTGACGGGTGGAGTCGACTGGAATTACCCGGTATTCGGCTATCGCATCGGCGATCCCGCGCTCGATCTAAGCTGTGACCCGAACGATGATGCGGCGGGCGTTCCGAAAGGCATCGTAACGACGGCTCACTTCGACTGGCAAAATGACCGGTGTCCGGAGACGCCGCTGCACGAATCCGTCATTTACGAAGCACATGTGAGAGGGATGACGGCGCGTCATCCCGACGTGCCGGAGAACCTGCGCGGAACTTATCTGGGTCTCGCCAGCCAACCGATGATCGATTATTTCAAGAAGCTTGGTGTAACGGCGGTTGAGCTGATGCCCGTGCACGAGTTTCTCGACGACAAGCTTCTGCTCGATAAGGGATTGCGCAATTACTGGGGATATAACACGATCAACTATTTCGCTCCCGCGGCGCGCTATTCAAGTTCGGGCGGGATGGGTCAGCAAATCGGCGAGTTTAAAGCGATGGTGCGGGAGTTCCATCGCGCAGGTATCGAGATCATCCTCGACGTGGTGTACAACCATACCGCGGAAGGCAGCCAGATGGGTCCGACCCTGAGCTTTCGCGGGATCGATAATCCGACCTATTACCGCTTGATGCCCGAAACGCCGCGCTACTACATGGATTACACCGGCACTGGGAACACGCTGAACATGCGGCAACCGCAAGTGCTGAAGATGGTGATGGACAGCTTGCGGTATTGGGTGCAGGAAATGCATGTCGATGGTTTTCGCTTTGACCTGGCCTCGACGCTCGCGCGCGAACTTCACGACGTGGATCGTCTTTCGGCCTTTTTCGACGTGATCAATCAGGACCCCGTGCTCTCGAGAGTAAAACTGATTGCGGAGCCTTGGGATGTGGGCGAGGGCGGCTACCAGGTTGGCGGATTTCCGGCTCTGTGGGCGGAGTGGAATGGAAAGTATCGCGATGTGGTGCGTCGCTATTGGAAGGGCGATAACGGACAGCTTGCCGAACTCGGATACCGGCTGACCGGAAGCAGCGACCTTTACCAGCGGGATGGCCGCCGACCTTCGGCCAGCATTAATTTCGCCGTTGCGCACGATGGCTTCACGCTGAACGATCTGGTGAGCTACGACCAGAAGCACAACGAAGCGAACGGCGAGGAAAATCGCGACGGAGCTTCCGATAATCATTCCTGGAACCATGGCGTGGAAGGACCGACCGACGATCCCGCGATCAGCGAACTGCGCGAACGCGAAAAACGAAATTTCATCGCGACGCTGCTGCTCTCGCAAGGCGTTCCGATGATCTGCGGAGGCGACGAAATCAGTCGTACACAAAACGGAAACAACAATGCCTATTGTCAAGACAATGAAATCAGCTGGGTCGATTGGAACTTGGATGATAAGAAGAAAGCGCTGCTCGAGTTTACGTCGAATCTGATTGAGCTGCGGAAGCAGCACCCGAATCTGCGCCGCCGCAAATTTTTCCAGGATCGCCAGATCAGCCCCGGCTCTTCTTCAAGGCAGCAGGTGGATGGCTTGGAAGTACACGATATTTGCTGGTACCGGCCGGATGGTCAGGAAATGACGGAGGAGGAGTGGAATGCCGGTTGGGTGCGCTGTCTCGGCTTACGCTTGAGCGGTCGGACGATCAACGACGTGGACCGGCACGGCGAGCTGATTCGCGATGAGTCGTTTCTCTTCTGCCTGAATCCGCATCACGAGCGCATACAGTTCTATCTGCCTCCGTGTACGGCGAGCTGCAGTTGGCAAGTCGTTTTCGATACGCGCGACAGTGTGTGCTGTACGCCGCGCGGGTGTAATGCCGGCGAGCCTTACGACATGCTCGAACATTCGGCCGTTCTGTTCGGGGAGTCAGAAGCAAGGGGAGACCAGGAGAAGCGCCGCAATGAAGAGGTGAGACGCGAACATGAGGTCGAGTTGCAACACACTCGCCAGCAGGCAACCTGACGCATGCGGCTAATCGTAAACGCCGTGCACGAACCATGAGCCGCTTTGTCCATCCTGATAGATGCGATAGAGCGCGCCATCATCTAACGCCACATCCCATTCTTCGCGGCACCAGAAAGTGGAAGTCCACCACTCGCCTGAAGTCTTCCACGGCCCTGCGGATCGTAAAACTTTTCCTTTTACACCGGTAGCGGTCACAGCTTCAGGTGCATATTGAACCAAGCGGACGCGCGCCGGTAGTGCCGGCCGGAACAGGCGCACCACTAGCTGCAGAGTGGTAGGCGGTTCCGCGGGCCTGGGTGCGGCGCTT
Source organism: Terriglobia bacterium (assembly GCA_963737005.1). GTDB lineage: Bacteria > Acidobacteriota > Terriglobia > Bryobacterales > Bryobacteraceae > Bog-105. The sequence continues at coordinate 160,533 of CAVTRD010000005.1, forward strand.
GCCGGTAAGGGCATGGCTTTCATTTCAAATGCGTCCGGCCGATGTGTGTTGACCAAGGCAGGCGTTCCGACATTTTCTTTCCCCACCATAGCCGCAATTCGAGCCAGGGTGATTTGCAATTTATCGGCTGGCGGCGTGGGTGGCAAAAATATACCGCCTTGAATGCGGCGCGGTTCGACCGGCTCCACGCGCAAGGTAAACGCCAGGATAGCTGCTGGTGGAGGATGACGTTCTAAATGAAGTTGTAACAGCTTCAGCATGGTGCGGCTGTCTTGAAGCGGCAGGGGAAATTCGAGCTCGCAACGATACGGCTCGTGATCCTCTAAATCTAATTGGGTGGCGAGCACACGAGCGGCTCGTGATTGTGAACGCAAACGTTCACAGAGTTCCTGCAGTACACGACCTAATAAAAACAGCAGCGGTTCGAGCAGTTCCAGTCGATGCTCAAGTTGCAGATGCTCTTCATAACTGGTCGATGATCCTGCTAACTGTAAAGGCCGATCGATCTTGCCGCAAGCAAGGTTGCGTAGATAAACGCCGATTTTACCGAGCCGTTCGGCCACTCCTTTTTCAGGAAGCACCGCCAGATCTTCGCATGTTTTCAGGCCCCACCGAAGTAATACTTCAAGTAATGCTTCATTGCCAGGTGCGACTTGGGCAAATAGTGCCGGGAGCGGGATAACCCCAAGTTTGAGCCTCTCTTCACCGGGAGTGACTAAGGTCACACCGCCAAAATTTCGCGCGAGCAGAATAGCAGAATCCGGGTTAGAGGCAATGGCTAGATTGGCCTGTAGCTTCCGTTCATATCCGGCACGTGAGAGTTCAGAAGCGATTTGGTACGGTGGCCCGATTAGCCGGCGTAAGGGAGCAATAGAGAAGACAACCGTTGTTGGGTCCGCTATCTCCAAGAGAGGCGAGAACTGTTGCGCGAGATCAAGCAACAGGGGTCCTACGGCCGGGGAAGCCGCATGTAAACACGCGTACATATTAAACTGCTGCTCTAACCAAAAGCGGATGGGGACGAATCAAAGCAACTTTGCCGAGAGTCGCTTCAGTATGCAAGCCGGTCAAGACGCTAAATGGATCTTCACCGGCCCAAGATACAGCTTTCGATTTTGCCTGTAGGTTATTTAAAGCACACGCTTTAGCTTGCGGAGAATCAGCGCAGACCAGCAATACAGTCGACGTGTTCTCAACTGCTCGGCGGAAACGATGCCAGTAGGATAGCGGCACCTTATTCAATGACCGGCTATCGGCTTCGCAGAGATCCAGATGGATGACTCCAAACCCACCTGCGTGCAACAGCAGATCACAAGCACGCATAGCGTGTTCCATATTCCCGCCGCAACGGGCCCACACCAGGGATTCGAGTCGCACACCGGCTACGGCGGCCGAAGCGGGATGAAAGCTGTCATGCAAATCCACCACAGCGCAGATTTGGCCTTGCCCGGTCGCTTGCGCCAGAATGTACCAGGAAATAGCAGTACGTCCGGCCGATCGCTGGCCGGAAATTTCGAGGATCGTCCCGCAACGTATGCCGGATGGAAGCAGCGAGTTTAATACTTGTGCTGTTAAGTAATTAGGAGCTGATTCCTGATGTGTGAGTTGAAGCTCGGCGGCTGACTTCCAATGCTCCCGGTAGCGAAGAGCTGCTTGCGTATTCGCCATTTATTCGCCCAAAGACTATTCTGCTGTATCAGGGTAGGAAAAGCAAGAGAGTGTTTTATAATCCCTGGACATGCGGCCGCTAAACTTCTTAGTACTCTTTACGCTGGCTTCGATCCCTGCTTTAGCTGCCTCCACTCCCCACGAAGCACTCCTGGTTTTATCGAAGGGCGATCACACGCTGGCTATTGTTGATCCTTCCAATCTTCAGGTTGTGGCTCGTTTGCCGGTCGGTGACGATCCTCATGAAGTCATTGCCTCAACGGATGGAAAGACGGCCTATGTTTCAAATTATGGAGGCGGCGCGTTCCACACGCTGGCTGTGCTGGATCTGGTAGGGCAGAAGGCTCTGCCGTCCATCGATCTGGGACCACTGCGCGGCCCGCACGGTCTTACTTTTCTAGGCGGCAAAGTTTGGTTTACTGCGGAAGCAGCCAAGGCGATCGGCAGTTATGACCCCGCCAAAAAGCAGGTGGACTGGATTCTAGGAACCGGCCAGAATCGAACCCACATGATTTATGTTTCAGCGGACCAGAAACATATCTTCACAACGAACGTCAGTTCGGGCACCGTGAGCATCATCGAAAAAAGCACACAAGCCAATCAGCGGCCACCTGGTCCACCTCCGGGCGCCCCTCCCCAGCGCGGCCCCAATCACTTTCGGCCGATGGGACCTCCGGGCGGCGATTGGAATGAAACGGTAGTTCCAGTCGGCAAGGGCGCGGAAGGCTTTGATGTATCACCGGATAGCAAACAGTTGTGGACCGCCAATGCCCAGGACGGGACTGTCTCGATCATTGACATCCCGAGCAAGCGGGTTACAGATACGCTCGCGGCCAACGTGCCGGGCGCCAATCGGCTAAAGTTCACGCCAGATGGCAAGCTCGTTTTTGTTTCTTCGCTCGGCAGCGCGGGGATCGTCATTCTGGACCCGGTAACTCACCAGGAACGCAAGCGTCTCGCTCTCGCGCACGGCGCGGCCGGTATTCAGATGCAGCCCGACGGCTCTCGTGTCTATATCGCCTGCACGGGCGAAAACTATGTTGCAGTGATCAATCCGCAAACGCTGGCTATCGATGGCAAAATCGACGCCGGTCCTGAACCCGATGGGCTTGCTTGGGCCATCGAGCGCTAGTTTCGATAGATGAAGAGCTATCGAAAGGAACTCTGGTTCGATGTTCCGCAGCGCCGCGCTTTTCTAAACATTACGGGCCAAGTCGAAAGCTGCTTGAAAGAAAGCGGCGTGGTGGAAGGGCTGGTTCTGGTGAACGCGATGCACATTACGGCATCTGTTTTTATCAACGACGATGAGGGCGGCTTGCATCAGGATTACGAGAAGTGGTTAGAGAAATTGGCGCCGCATGAACCGGTGGCGCAGTACCAACACAATCGGACCGGTGAGGACAACGCGGATGCTCATCTCAAGCGGCAGGTGATGGGTCGCGAAGTGGTGGTAGCCATCAGCGCGGGTAAGCTGGACTTCGGGCCTTGGGAACAGATCTTTTACGGCGAGTTTGACGGCCGTCGCCGGAAGCGTGTTCTGGTGAAGATTATCGGTGAGTAGGAGCAAGAAATGACATTTTGTTCGAATTGCGGCACGTCGGTTGCTGAAGGTACGGCCTTTTGCCCGAATTGCGGAACCAGCCTCAAGCCGTTCGGCGCTGCGCCCGATCCCGCGATGCACATGCACTCAAGCACCGTAGTTCAGCTGGTGCAGCCGGAACAAAAAGACCGGCGAGTGCTCGCTTACTTAATCGACATCGTTCCCATGCTGGTGCTCGCGATTGTGCACTTCATTCCGATCCTCGGCTGGATGTTTTATGGCCTGCTGCACGCGCTGTACTGGCTGCTGCGCGATATCAACGGCGCAAGCCCGGGCAAATCGGTCATGGGAAGTTATGTCGGAACCGAAAGTGGCTCGGTCTCGACAAATCAGCAGCGCATATTGCGCAACGTGCCGCTGGCGATTCCGGGTCTGCTTGGCATGATTCCGTTGCTCGGCCTGCCTATTGAATTTTTCGCAGCGCTTGCGATCTTCGGCCTAGAGGCGATTTTGTTACTCACGACCGGACGGCGCTTGGGTGACCGGCTAGCGGGCACAAATGTGTTTCGCCGTTAGGGCACTGTGCCGAGTCTCTGCCGCGCTTTCAGCTTCTTCAATCTTTTTGCTCTGGCACACGCGCTCTGTTTCGGGCAGCAGCCGGCGAGACCGGAACGTTTGTCCTGCACAAGTTTGCCAAAGCCATTGGGAGGGAGACTACTCGATCGAAGCGAAGGGCGACACTTATACGCTCACTTCGCACTTTCTCTTTACAGATCGGGGGAACACCGGTCCCGCTCGAAACCGCTTTCGTCGCGAGAAGAGCGGACATGTTCCCCGTCACGTATTCAGCGAAGGGGCGATCTTCTCGTGTATCGGTGATGGACGATTAGTTAAACGTAAACGGAACTGATGTTTCGATCACTCGAAGCGGCAAAACGGAATCACAGACCCCGGCCGGGGCGTGGTTCATCACCGATGGCTACTCACCTGTTGCGATGCAGGAGCTGATGATGCGCTGGTGGCTCCTGCACGGCAAGCCACTCGAGTTCACCGTTTATCCTTCCCGAACAAACGTACAGATAAAAGCGCAGAAACGCTGAAGGTCCGGGGGCACGCTGCCCATGGCTACACAGTAAGTGGCTTATTTGGGGCAGGAGTCGCTATGGATGGATGACGCGCGAGACCTGATTGCACTGGTGAGTACGGACTCGGAGTTCGATCACTTTGAGGCCGTTCGTGAATCCCATACGGGGAGCCTGGGAATCTTTGTATCCGAAGCCGTCAAATCGAATCTCGCTGCCTGGCCCAGATTAGCGCCAAGGCGCGCATGGCTCCGCCGCTTACGTTGGCAATCATCGGCGCCACTCTTGAAAACTCAGATGACGCTCCACCCTTAAAGGACAGTGTCATCGTGATCGAGAGTGGCCTCATCAAAGCGATTGGCACGCGCGGAGAGTGCCTGTTCCCCCCGACGCGACCGTCCTCGATGCAGCGGGCAAGTACGCAATTCCCGGACTTTGGGACATGCATGCTCATTATGAGCAGGTCGAATGGGGACCTATTTATCTGGCCGCAGGCGTGACTAGTGTGCGCACGTCGGCAATGAGTTCGATTTCATCCGTGCCCTCCGTAACCAGCTGGACCGGAAGGAAAACCCGGCGATTGGACCGCATCTCGAGCTTGCCGGGATCATCAATGGTTCAGGCCCCATGGCGCTGGGTTCGGTGCTGACAGATACGCCCAAACAAGGCGCTGATCTGGGTAGAAAAATACAGGAATGCGGGCGCTCGGCAAATCAAAATCTACAGCTCCGTAAGGCCCGAGGTGGTGAAGGCTGCAATCGGCGACGAGCGAGGCGGCGCAAGCCGGCGGGGTGAGTGACGAAGCGGGTTCAATCAGCATCGGAAAGCGCGGTGATGCGCTGCTTCTGGACGCCGATCCTTTGAGTGATATTCACAACTCGCGCCGTGTGTGGCGGACCGTTGCGGCGGGTGCGGTCTACGACTCAGCTTCCTCGTGGCGCAGCGTTGGGTTCGAACCGTAACCGATTACTCGACTCGTAAGGCTTCTAACGGCGAAATGGCACTTGCTCGCAGCGCAGGGACTAGCGATGCAAATAGCGCTGCCAATCCGATTGCGGCGATTGCTGTCGCCATCACAATTGGGTTGTAGGGACTGATTCCATAAAGTTGGCTGTTCAAAAAGCGGCCGGCGGCGATAGTAAGCGGAACCCCGCATAGCAGCCCGAACGCAATCAGCAGAAAAGCACCTCGCAGCACGAGCGCAATCACCTGGCCGCGATCGGCGCCGAGAGCCATGCGGAGGCCGATCTCACTGGTGCGTCTTTCGGCATTGTAGGCTGTCACACCGTACAAGCCAATGGACGCTAAAACGAGCGAGAGAACGCCGAAGAACGACGTTAGATGAGCGATCATCCGTTGTTGAGAAAACTGGTTAGCCACCTGTTCGGCCAACGGTCGAATGAAATCCGCAGGCAGGCTCGAATCAACGGTCGTGATTGCCCGGCGGAGTTTCGCCGCGGGAAGGCTGACCCCAGGATTCGTGACGACCACAATGTCATGTAGAAAATGCGAGCGGACATCACTCTTGGTGAACTGCGGGTTCGGGAACACGGCATACTGCGACTCAGGTAAAAAGAAGATCGCGCCAATCGGATGGTCGAAGCTGTAGCTCATGTAGACGGCGTCTTCCACTACTCCGACGATCTCGACCTGGCGGGCTGCTCCAGCTTCAGATCGCCCGAAATGTTTTCCGATCGGGTTCTCATTCTTGAAAAACTTGCGGGCAAACGCCTGACTGATGACAGCGACCTGGCGCGAGTCTTTCGTATCCTGCTCGGTAATTGGCCGACCTTTGACGATACGGCTGCCGATGGCGGCAAAGTATCCGTCTGTTACGCGCACAAACGAGGACCCACTATCGTCCTTTGGCCCTGGCACGGGGTGTCCATCTATGAACACACTATCGTTCCAACTGTCATTACTCAAGGGTGAGTAGCTACAGATCGCGACGGCCGAAACTCCGGGAATAGCCCTTAGTGACTCCCGAACGCGACCGTAGAGCGGAGTCAGTTGTTCGGGCCGATATCCGGCGAGCTCCGGATTTATGTTGACGATGGTGCGCCGGTCCTGTTGGAACCCGAGATTCTGATGCTCAAGATTGTGCAGCGCCGCAGTCAGCAGGCCCGATGCCGAGAGCAGTGCGAGTGAGAGCGCGGCTTGTAGAACGATCAGTGATTTTTGGGGAAGCGAGTCCGCCTTGCTGGTCGACCGATTGGCTCCGCGTAATGCCTCGATTGGATCTGTTCGAGTGGCGAGCCATGCCGGGGCCATCCCGAAGATCAGTCCGGTCAGAATCGAAACACAAAAGGTAAACGCCAGGACCGGCAGAGATGGTGATGCGCTAATAGGCACCCTGGCCCAGCCCGGTTGGTTCGCAAAAGCAAAATGCAGGATGAGACGGGTGCCTGCGAACGCCAATGCCAGGCCCGCAGCGCCGCCTAGCAGGGAAAGCACGATGCTCTCCGTAAGCGCCTGACGGACGAGCCATGACATCCGCGCACCAAGCGCCATGCTCAATGCCATCTGCTGACGCCGTGCCATCCCGCGCACAATCATGAGATTTGCAACGTTCGCGCAAACGATCAGTAAGGTGAATCCGGAAACCAGCATCAGAATCTGCAACCAGTGTTCATACTGCTCTCGCATGCTGGTGATGCCGGCGCCCCCGGGGCTGAGATAGAGCGTCTGCTGCGGGAAGTTTGCTCGAGTGTTATCGTCCATCTCGCCCCAATGGGACCGGAGCCACTGCTTCAGTTCGACGCGCATGTCGGCTTCAATCGTCGCCGGAGCGACGCCCGGCCGGATACGGCCGATCAAATCCAGCCAGTGACTTCTTGGGTCGCGCAACAAGGTTATGTCCCCGTGAACGAGGGGTTCAGTGGCCAAAGGCAGGAAGAAATCGGGCGGGTTCTCGCGCAGCGTGTCACCGAAAAAACCGGGGGGCGTGATCCCGACAATCGAGAATGGCCTGCTGTTCAGATTGAAGGTGCTGCCGATCACCGACGGATCTGATCCATACTTCTGCTGCCACAAGCGATAGCTCATCAGAGCAACCGGCGGAGCGTTGGCTCGATCATCGTTTGCACCGATCGTTCGGCCCGCATACGCCTTGACACCGAACATTGCGAAGTAATTTCCGGAGACGAATTCAGCCGGATAACCCCGCGCTGCTTCATTGCGGCTGGCGCGCGCTACGCCGATGGGCCAATCGCCTGCCTGAAACGCAGCTAGTTCTTCGAAGCCTTTCGTGTGGTTCCGAAAGTATTCGTAGAGCTCAGTCGAGACAATCGAGAATTCTTTGTCTTGGTTGTACCCGCCCCACACGCAGCAATGCGTCTCCTTGCCGAGGCGATACAAGTCGTTTGGGTTTGCAACTGCCAACGACTTGAGAAGAACCGCGTGGACCAGAGTAAAGATCGAGGTGGTTGCGCCGATACCCAGGGCCAGCGTTAATACAGTGGTGACAGTGAAGACCCGCGACTTGCGTAACCGCCGCAAGGCAAGACTCGTGTCACGGATGGCGTTCTCGATAAGCGGGTAACCCCTTTGATCGCGATAGCCTTCTTTCATCACCTCAAGTCCTCCAAATTTCAGCGCAGCCCTGCGAGTCGCCTCGGTTGGCGAAAAGCCGGCCTGCAAATACTCGGCTTTTAAAAAAGCAAGATGATCTTCGATCTCGGCCTTGAACCGATTTTCAGAGCGACTTGCCTGGCGCCTTCCTGTCAGCCTGCTCAAGAACCGGCGCAGAGCTCTCATTTGACATCCTCGGCTTTCAGCGCAAAGAAGCGTTCTATGATGGTTGCGGTTTGTTCCCAGTCACGTGTTTCGGCTTCTAGCTGTTTGCGGCCGCTTCTGGTGAGCCGGTAAAACCGGGCCCTGCGATTGTTCTCGGAAGCACCCCATTCCGAGACGATCGAACCTTCCTGTTCGAGTTTCAGCAGAACGGGATAGAGCGAGCCTTGATTAAGCGTGAGCAGGTCGCCGCTGATTTGCTCGATGCGCCTGGCAATCCCGTAACCGTGGAGCGTTCCTAAAACATCGAGTGTTTTCAAAACCATCAGGGCGAGCGTACCCTGCCGGATATCAGTTTTATCTCTCACGCTTCCAGTTGGATTCCTACAGAGAAGCATGACACCTTTTCTGTTGGAATGCAACAGAAAGAACGCGACTACTGTTTTGTGTCTAGTGGGCGAGCCGCTTTGTCGAAAAATTCATTCTGCAACTGCAAGCTTCTGTTATCAGATTTGATGGAACGGATAGCGTTCGCCACTTCATCGGTCCACGCTTTCATATCGAACTCGCCGAGCGCTTGTGTGGCAGCCGCTGCATTGCCGGCGTAATGATTGGGGAAGCGGGCATACCACCAGATGCCTGTGTAAACGTCTTGCGGTAGATCAAGCCGGTTGAGATCGGCGCCCGACTCCTGGCCGGCACGGCCATTGTGAACTAAATCTGGACGAGAGATCATCGTGTGGGCTGTTTCCGATTCGCCGGCATGCATATCCGTTTTGTCTTGGATGGTCGGCCGTCCGGGCGGATGTTGTCCTGCTCTGAGGACGTAAACCACATAATCATGGCGCGCCGCTAGCTGCGATTGGGCGAAATAGGGCAGGAAGCTGTTGTTACCGCCGTGTCCATTCACGATCAAGATCTTTTTGCAGCCGTTGCGTCCCATCTCGTCGGTTGTCGCCTGCAGCAATTCCATCTGCAGATGCTCACTATAGGCCAGCGTCCCTGGCTCATGTCTTGCTTCGAAAATCTGTCCGAAATAGTAAGGCGGAAAGACAACCGTGTATTCCTGCTGAGCAGCATGTGTCGAGACATAACGGACGTTGATGAGGTCAGTTCCGAGGGGCAGTTGCGGTCCGTGCTTTTCGATGATGCCGAAGGGCAGCAGACAAGACCCTTCACTCTTCTGTAGAGCGCTGATGAAATCCGGGCCCGTGAGTTCCTCCCATTGCACTGAGAGCGCCTGTCCCTCGATCGACGCCCCGCCGAGTAGCAAAAACGCAAGCAAGGTGACAGCGCGAGTGCGTTTTGATCTATGCTGCATATATGCCTGCCCGAAATGCTACTACAGCGAGCGTTCGCCGGTTACGCGATCTAGCCGGCATTGGTAAGAGTCTTGAAGGGGATCTTCACAGATTAGGCGTTCACAGCGTGAACGAGCTTGCCGAGCGTGAGGGAGACGAGCTTTACCGGAGCTTGTGTGAAGCGACCGGGACTCGGCAGGACCCTTGCGTCCTCGATACGTTTCGGTGCGCAGTGGCGCAGGCGCGAGATCCGCGGCTGCCCCCGGAACAGAGGGACTGGTGGTGGTGGTCGCGTGAACGTAAGGCGGCCCGGATCTGATCGGCTGAATTGCCATGGCTTGTCCGTTTTTTGAACCGCGAACGATTAGCCGATATCCGCAGAAAGTCGGCGCTCGCTTGCCTTTGCTAGATGAGTACGAAGGTTTTTGTTTGGCCGCAGCGGAGCCTTTCCAGACGCCGGATGAACTGCGTTCTCGCGCTTGCAATCACGGCTATTCGCGCGGTTCGTGCACTCACTTTCCGATAACCGAAAGCCGGTCGTGCGCTCGTTTCGATGTGCAGGGCGCTAATGCCGAGTCACTTGAGCTCCTGTTTGTAGAGGAGCAAGATCATGCACCGGTGCGCTGGCAATCCCTTCGATATTACATCGACACGGAAAGGCTGGAGCCGGATTTAGGCGATCGTTGCGCCCGAGCACAGGCGCTCGCTTTTTGCCAAAGTTATCTTCGGCGGTTCCGTTAAGACGAACGGGGCTTATCGTGCTCTATCGTGATTGCTCGAATTGATCCCGGATCCGCTGCAAATCCTTACGGATACGGCCGATCTGGTCGAAGCGTTTCCCTTTTCCAGCGATCTCGAGTGTACGGGCCAAGGCGGAGACATTTGGCAGGCCTTCTAAATTACTGACGCCGGCCCAGCGATGGGCAGCATCCGATAGCGCATTATCGGACAAGAGATCCGCATTGTCGCGTGCGCTCAACGCGTCGATTTGACGAAGAGCCTCGTCCACAAAACGCATCCGAAGCTGCGCGAGTGACACCTCCGCGCGTTTGCTGAAGACCGTATTCGCCGCAATGCGCGATCGATGGTGATTCAGATATTGCTTAACCTCTTTGCCGAAGCTTCGAGGGTTGATCGGTTTCGGGAGAAATCCGGCGCAACCGGCCTCCCGAACTCGCGCGGGAATGGAAAGATCAGTCGACGCGCTGACGGCGAGAATCGGGACGTCACGGCCATGGAGCAGCTGACTAAGTTCGTTGGCGAAACACAAGCCGTCGGTATCGGATAGGTGCAGGTCGAGCAAGATTAGATCCGGCGTGCTTTGTTGAAGACTACGGCGCGCTTCGTCGATCGTAGCCGCGCAGCGCACGTTGAAAGCGGTCTGGCCAAGGACCAGCGCGAACAGGTCCCGCATCGAAGCGTCGTCATCCACCACCAGCACAGTGGGCACAGCCGCGCTGTCAAGGGTTACCGCTTCTTCTTCGATCACGTTTTCAACCGAGCCGCTCGCAAAATTCGTGGGCTTTGAGGAGATAGCTGGAGAGTTCTAATAGCTGCCGATCAATGGCGCCGGCGTCCTCTCTTTTGGCGGAAAGCTCGATCTCGTTACCAAGCCGCGTTAACTCCGGGAAGCCGAACGAAGTGCCCGTGCCTTTCATATTATGGGCGAGCGTTCTGATCTCATCGAAATTTGAATCCGAACGGAAGCGCTGCAGGATGGGCAATTCGAGCCGCCGACCGTCGATATACTTCTTTGCATGTTCCTCAAGCCCAGGTGGCACGTCGTGGTCTGGAGACATTGCCCCTCCAGTGAGCTCGGCAGGCCGCAGATTGTCTCCAATTGCGCTGACGAGTCTCTGTTTCGAGATCGGTTTGGAGAGCTGGGCATTACATCCTGCACGGAGAGCCGCGTCGATGTCGCGCTGCAAAGCGTTCGCAGTGAGGGAAATAATGGGCGTCGCTGTGCGGCCGTTTTCTTTCTCGAAAGCCCGAATCCGCTGTGTGGCCGTCAAACCGTCCATCACCGGCATCTGCATATCCATCAACACCAGATCGTAAGTGCCCGCTGCGAATTGCTCAACCGCCGTTTCACCGTTCTCAGCAAAGGTAATTTCGTAGGTCCCGCCTCCCAGATAAGCTTCCAGCAGAATTTGGTTGTCCCGCGAGTCCTCTGCAACGAGCAATCGTAAGGTGCTTGAATGACCAGCTTCTTCCTCGCAGATTGAGGGCAATTTCTTCCCAGCGACTTTATCAGGGCCGGTTCCGAGAGCGATACAAATCAGCCGTAAGAGGTCGGCGCGCTTAACGGGCTTGACCGCGTATCCGACAATGCCGTTTGGTTCGCAGCGTGTTGCATCGCCCGGGTGGCTTTCTGAAGTGAGAATGATCAAAGGAATTTCGGGTGCCAGATCTTTTATTTGTTCACTCGTTTCGAAGCCGTCGACCCCAGCCATCCGGGAATCAAGCAGTACTAGGGAATAGGGGTTGCCGGTGACCATTGCCGCCGCCAGTTCGTCGATTCCGCGCTTTGCGTTCTCGAAGTCCGACGTAGTCAGGCCCCAAGAGTGCAGGGTCCGGCAAATGATAAGGCGATTGATCTCATCGTCATCGACAATGAGAACCCGTTTACCGTGGAAATCCTCCGATGCCCTCGAGACTGCACGCGCCGACTGCGGAGCCGGTTCAAAATGTCCGGTGAAGGCGAACGTGCTTCCCTTACCGAGTTCGCTCGTGACGACCAGCTCTCCGCCCATACGGGCAACGAGCCGTTTACAAATCGCCAACCCGAGGCCGGTCCCGCCGAACTTTCGGGTGATAGACGAATCTGCTTGCGTGAAATCGTCGAAGATCGTCGCGAGTTTTTCTCTCGGAATACCGGTCCCCGTGTCGGAAACCGAGATAGAGATCCGACCGTCCTCCAGCCCGGCGGGCTCGGCGAATAATGAGATTCGTCCTTTTTCCGTAAACTTGACGGCATTACCGAGCAGGTTCAGAAAAACCTGCTGCAGCCGCATCGGGTCGCCAATCAGCGAGGTATGGAGCTTAGGACTCAAGGTGGCCGAAAGTTCCAGGCCTTTAGCTCGCGCCTTTGGTTCAACCAACTCGACCGTGCGATCAAACAGGTCCTGCAGATCGAAGCTGATCTGCTCGAGCTCGAAATGACCGGACTCTATTTTCGAGAAGTCGAGAATATCGTTGATCAGCGTCAAGAGATTGTTGCCGGCGCGGCGAAAGACCTCTACGAACCGGCGCTGCTCGGTGTTTAGATCGGATTCCCAAAGCAGATCGGCCATTCCAAGAATGGCATTCATCGGAGTGCGGATCTCATGGCTCATGGCGGCCAGGAAATCGCTCTTCGCCCGGTTGGCTTCTTCGGCGCGCTTTGTTTCGATCGAGAGGCTGGCGTTAGCGGCGGCGAGCTCGATGCTGTTCTTCAGCAGAAGTTCTTCGGAGCGCTTGCTGTCGCTGATGTCACGAGTAATTTTCGAGAATCCGCGGAGGCTTCCATCCGGATTACAGATTTTCGTGATCGAAACGCTAGCCCAAAATTGCGATCCGCCTTTGCTGACGCGCCAACCTTCGCCCGTGAACTGCCCTGTTTCGATCGCGCAACTCAGGCCTTCAGCAGGGTGTCCGGCGTTTCGGTCTTCTTCGGTGTAAAAACAAGCGAACTCTTTGCCAAGTATTTCTTGCTCGGTATAGCCGGTAATGCTCTCAGCGCCCTCATTCCAAGTTGAAACACGCCCGAGCGGATCGAGCATGATAATTGCGTAATCCTTGACGCTTTTGATTAGGGATTGGAAGCTGATCTCGCTCGTACCAAGAGCCTCTGTATGCTCCAGCACGCGTTGCTCGAGCGCTTTGTTCAAAGCCCTGATCTCATTTTCGGCTCGCTTGAAATCTTCGATGTCGGTACAGGTGCCGAACCATTTCCGAACATTGCCGCTTTGATCTGTGAGCGGAAAGGCCCGGCTCAAGTGCCAGCGGTACTCACCGTCACTCGCTCGCTTGAAGCGAACTTCCATCTCAAATGGATCGCCGGTCTCGACGCACCGATTCCATAGTTCCACGCATCTCGGCAGATCCTCCGGATGCTCAACCGCTTTCCAACCCTGTCCGCGCGTTTGTTCAAAGGTCAAGCCGGTGTAATCGAACCAGCGCTGGTTGTAGTAATCGACCTGCCCGTCCGGACGGGCGGTCCACACGATCTGCGGTACCGTGTCAGCCAAGAAGCGGTAGCGGCCCTCGCTCTCGAGCATGCCTTGCTCCGCGGCAAGTTCCTTGGCGATGTCCTGCACCACGCCGATGCCGTAGCGGGGTATGCCTGCATCATCACGCAACAGCGAAACTGTTAGCGAAACCCAGACCGCACTTCCGCTTGCATGTACATACCGTTTCCTAAGGGAATACGAATTGATCTCGCCACTCCAGAGCTTCGTCGCGAGCTCCTGGCTCTCCGCAGCATCGTCAACATGGGTGATCTGTTGTACGTTTTTCGACAGCAACTCGCTTTCGGTGTACCCTGTCAGCTCGCATAAACCGGGATTTACGAGCACAAAACGGCCGTCTATAGTAGTTTGTGCAATTCCGATCGGCGCATTTTTGAAGACCGATTCGAAGCGCAGATTGCTACCCCGGAGCTCATGCTGGAGTTGGAGCCCCCGCTCACTTTCCTCTTGTAGCGCCCGATTAGTGGCGCGCAACTGGCCATTGCTTCTTCCTAGTTCCCGTGTCCGTTCTTCGACCCGGAGCTCGAGCTCTTCCCGCGCCTTGCGAAGCGCGTCTTCCGTAGCGGCCCGGTTCCGAAGATCGTGAAGCACATTTGTGACTGCTCCGCCCGCTACTAGCAAAGCCAGGGTCAGACTGACGCTGACCATGGTCATTGCTTCATGGATGATGCTTGTCAACCGGGCGCGATGCTCGAGCAGCCGAGCTGATTCCCTGTCTGACAAGTCCTTGATAACAGCGCGAACATGGTCCATGGCGGTCTTACCGCGCGCAGAACTTTGTACAACAGCCGCGTTCTGGCCGGCAGTAGTCAGCCGCACAGCTTCACGCAGATAATCCGACTCTTCCCGGATCGCGACCGACAGAGCTCGGATCTGGTCGGGGTAGCTCGAGCGGAATGCCTCCTCGCAGTTCGCCAGCAGCAATCGGGATTGAGCTAAGCCCGCAGTGTAAGGGTCCAGGAATACCGGATTTTGTGTGACGAAGTAACCGCGTTGGCCGGTTTCGGCATCCCTCATAGCCGACAGTAAGCGCCTGAGCTGGTTGTAGCTCGCCTGCTTTTGAGCGATCCAGTCTGCGTTTTCGGCACTGCCCGTTAGGGCGCGCATTGTGATGACGGCACTGATTACGAGAAGCAGGGCTGCCACCGTGAAGGCTGCTTTTCGTCGTAAACCCATAGCGTGAAAGGCCTAAGTGGAGACGGAACTACTGCCAGTCTTTCTCGAAGGTAGTGGGGCGCTCGGGGCTAGTCTTCTACGGTGATGCCTCACAGGTTGTTCCTAAGCCTCCCTAGGTTTGGCTTAGATCGTTAATCTGATACAACAGCAAGTACGGCGGGGCATCCTCGTGGGAGCTATGAAAAATCTTCGTAAGTGGAACACGCTCAATGTCGCAGCGGTAATTTTTCACACCTCGGTGACACTCTACGGACAAAGTACCGGCCGGCCGGCTCAGCTGCCGAATGCTCCCGGGCGTGAAACTGTCAGAAAAGTGTGCGGCGCTTGCCATCCGGCTGAGGCGGTCCTGGGAAAGGGCATGACGCGGGAACAATGGGGCGGTCTGGTTTCGAACATGATCAGCCGGGGAGCAAAGGGAACGGAAGCGGAATTCGGTGAGGTGGTCGATTATCTGGCAAAGAATCTTCCGCCGACGGCCACTGGCGTCGCTCCTACGGCAAAACGCCAAGGTGGAGGCGGATTGCTCGACCAGGCCGGTGCAAGCGACAAACATATCGTGGACGAGGCTGCCGCTGCCCGCGGCCAGAGTACGTATGCGGCGCAATGCGTCACTTGCCACGGTCCGAGGGCGAGAGGCACTGATCGCGGCCCTGATCTTGTCCGGTCTCTCGTTGTGTTGAGTGATCGTTATGGCGACACGATCGGTCCTTTCCTGCAGAAAGGCCACCCCATGCAGAGCGGCCAATCCAGCGCATCTTTGCAAAAGTCTCAGGTAGAGGACCTTTCTCACTACCTTCATCAGAAAGTCGGGGACACGCTGCGAACCGGACCGTATAACAAAGTGCTCAATGTGCTGACCGGGGATCCGAAAGCAGGCGAGGTCTATTTCAACGGAGCAGGCAAGTGCAGTACCTGCCATTCCCCGACCGGTGATCTGGCCGGAATCGCTCGTAGGTACGACCCGCCGGTGCTGCAGCTGAAAACGGTGTTTCCGCAAACAGTTGCGTTCGGCCGCAAGATGGCTACCGGCAAAAAGAAACCAGTCACTGTCACGGTTACATCTCCTTCAGGGGAGAGTGTAACGGGCGTGCTCGATCAGATTGACGACTTCAGCGTTTCGCTTCACGATCAGTCGGGCGAATACCGCTCGATTCAGCGCACGCCGGGAGTCAAGGTGGAAAAGCAAGATCCCTATGCGGAACATGTCGCGCTGCTCGACCAGTACACCGATAAAAACATTCACGATGTCGTTGCGTATCTGGAGACCTTGAAATGAATCGGGCACAATTCATAATCATTTGCTTACTTGCGAGTCTGTGCGGCTTATTGATGGCGGGGCAAGGACTCGACCCAGCGAAGCTGCAACAGCCGCCGGTCGATTCCTGGCCTACCTACAACGGCGATTACTCGGGCCGCCGCTTCAGCACGTTGAAGCAAATCAACGACGGGAACGTAGCGTCGCTGAGCCTCGGCTGGGTGTATCGCATCAATGGCGGAGACGACCCTTATGCCGGGGTCATCAAGGCGACTCCTCTGGTTGTAAACGGCGTTCTGTATTTCACGGCTCCGGACAAAGTGTGGGCGGTAGATGCGCGGACGGGCCGCGAGCTCTGGCATTACACCTGGCAATCGAAAGGCGGCATTCATCTCGGCAATCGCGGCGCAGGAGTCTACGGAAACTGGCTGTATTTCGAGACGCCGGATTGTCATCTCGTCTCGCTCGGTTTGAACGATGGGAAACTGCGCTGGAGCAAGCAGGTTTGCGATCTCAATCAGCTGTACTATGCGTCGGTGGCGCCGATCGTCATAAAGAACCACGTGATTGTGGGCGTTAGCGGCGACGATCTGGATATTCCGGGCTATCTGGAATCGCGCGACCCGGAGACCGGCGAGCTGCAGTGGCGCTGGATGACGGTTCCAAAGCCGGGTGAACCTGGTTCGGAAACCTGGCCTAACGCGGAGGCGATGACGCACGGCGGGGGTATGACTTGGGTCCCATGTACCTACGATCCTGAGCTGGACATGATCTTTGTAGGTACCGGCAACCCGCAGCCGGTAATAGCTGGTAAGGGACGCAAGGGAAGCAACCTCTTCACCGAATCGATTGTGGCTCTGCAGCTCGATACGGGAAAGCTCGTGTGGCATTTTCAACCTTCCCCTCATGACACGCACGATTGGGATGCGGTACAAACGCCGGTGCTGATTGATGGCGAAATAAACGGGCAGCCGCGCAAGCTGGTGGCTCAAGCCAGTCGCAACGGTTGGTTCTTTGTGCTCGATCGCAAAACAGGTGAGAACTATAAAAGCACTGAGTTTGTGAAGACAAATTGGGCGAAAGGCGTCGACGCGAAAGGCCAACCGATTCCGAATCCTGCCAAGGAACCGCAGGTCGACGGAGCGCTGATTTCGCCAAATCAAGGCGGTGCCGTAAACTGGCCGCCGCCGAGCTTCAGCCCGCAGACAGGATTGTTTTACGTCAATGCCACGCGCGCGTTCAGTATCTATTACATCTTCGACGAGGATGATAAGCCAGAGGGCTGGGGTGGCAACGATCAGGGCGGCTGGGGCGAGGCCATGCTGCAGGCGCTCGATTATCAGACCGGCAAAGTTCGCTGGAGCCATAAGTGGGAAGGCTCAAGCGTACGTTCCGGCGTCCTCTCCACGGCAGGCAATCTCGTATTCGCCGGTGATCCTGCGAATAACCTAGTGGCACTCAACGCCTCTACTGGGCAGCCGCTTTGGCACGCCAATTTGGGTAGCTCTGTTTCGAACGGTGCAATCACTTATGAACTGGATGGTGTGCAGTACCTGGTCGTAGGGGCAGGTGATACTTTGTTCGGTTTCGTGATGCGCGCAAAGTAACTTCTTTCTCCCCTGACTCACTCGCTGATAATGGCGGTTATGGAAGAGAGCTCAGCCTTGGTCGAGACCGGTGTACGAACCGCTGTGCGGACCGTTCGTGAGACGCAGTCCGATTACGCCGAGATCTGTTTGCCGAACGACGCGAACACTTTGGGCAACATGCTGGGCGGACACGTGATGCACCTGGTTGATCTTTGCGGCGCTATTGCGGCGATGCGACATGCGCGATGCGCGGTGGTAACGGCATCGGTCGATCAAATGACCTTTCTGCATCCCATTCATATCGGAGAGCTGGTGAAGCTGAAGTCCCAGGTGAATCGCGTCTTTCGCACCTCGATGGAAGTGGGCGTTAAGGTGTGGGTCGAGAATCTTCACACGCCAAGCTTGCGGCATACATCGTCTGCCTACCTGACCTTTGTGGCACTCGACAGTGCGGGTAATCGAGTCGTGCTGCCGCCGCTTTTACCGGAGACAGAAGACGAGAAGCGCCGTTATGAAGAAGCGGCGGACCGCCGTGCGTACCGGCTCACCTGTAAAGATAAAGCGAGTAGGATTTCGAGCGACGAATAGCCTGAGTCGCATCGTCACCGGTTCCACCGTGCTGTCCCGAGTAGGTGGGGGTTGTTTCTCCGCAACCTGCGAGCCGCTATCACTCCAAAGAGTCGCTCGCGTAACTCGATTCAGTGTCTCGCTTCCCGTCGCCAGCGGTTAGATTCAAAGTAAGGTCTTTCTGCAACGCCTATTCTCAACGTTTGCGAATGGTTGGCCCGGCAAAGGCCTTTTAATACTGCGGCTGACTATTTCGGCTTTCTTTTTTCATGAAGCGTCGATGCGGCTGAATGAGAATGCCCGCAGTATGCCAGTTACCTTATCCATAATCATGGCAGGGGCGGGACTTCTTCTCTTACTCGGACTGTGGACTCCAGTTGTCGGCGGACTCTCAGCAATCCTGCAACTCTGGATCATCTATTCGCGTTCTGGGAATACCTGGTCGGACATCCTGGCCCTGGGAATTGCCTCAGCCCTTTCATTCGTGGGGCCCGGTGCGTGGTCGCTGGACGCTCTTGCGTACGGACGAAAACGAATCTCCATTAGAGATCGATAGCCGGAGGATGGATCGCCAAGAGCTTTCCGAAATCAAAGTCGGTCTTGTCGGTTCACGTCAATGATTGTCATCAAAACCGGCTTCTCGCATCATAACGAAACAACCGACAACTAAACTCGTTTATGCGCGAAACCCTGAGGGTGCTTAAAAAGGGATTACAATCCGAGTTCATATCAGTGCGCGCCATGACGAAAGCAGTATGGCTTTGAGACACAATGTCTTTCCCGGTGCACGCTCTCGTTTTGTGGCGTACGTATTCTGCTGGGCTATCTGCGTTCAGATAAACTCAGCAAGCGCGAAACAGCAATCCTCTTTCGGAAGCTTGTTCCACACGGGTTGGAATGTTGAGGATGGCGTTCCATCTAACATCACTTCTCTGGCGCAGACCACCGACGGCTTTTTGTGGATCGGTACGCAAACCGGTCTTTACCGCTTCGATGGCGTCAAGTTCGAATTGTTTCAACCGCTGAGCGGACCGGGCCTGCCCTCCGACGCAGTGTCGGCTCTCTTCGCGAAGCCAGACGGTGGTTTGTGGATCGGCTATCTCGATGGCGGTGCAAGCTTCCTCAGCGGCGGCCGGCTGAAGAGCTTCGGCGAAAAAGATGGACTGGGTCGCGGCGCGGTAAACAAATTTGCAAGGGATTTCGAAGGAACAATCTGGATGGCAACTGATCTCGGTCTCGAACGTCTCGACGGGTCGCGCTGGAATCGGGTCGGAACCGATTGGAATTTCAGGGCAGGGAATCCGGAAGAACTATACGTTAACCAGCAAGGCATTCTTTGGGTCGCTTCCAATTCGACTCTGGTCTATTTGCGACGGGGCGAAAAGCAGTTCCACACGACGGGGATTCATTTCAGTGATCTGGTTTCCATGACCGGGACAAGTGAAGGCATTCTTCTGACTTCAGGGATCAAGGGGACGATCATCCCGTTTTACTTGCCTCCAGACAACTCGTTCTCAGAGGGTTCACCGCTTGCGCTCCGATCACTTGCCATCTCGGTTGATCGTGAAGGCCTGTTATGGGTTGCTACGACCTCCGACGGAGTTTGGCGATTGCCTGCGCCCCAATGGCATGCTCCATCCACAAAGCCGACTGCCATCGTGAGCGACGATCATTTCACTCGAAGCGACGGGCTGAGCTCTAACGAAGGCGTCGGAGTTCTCGAAGACCAAGAAGGTGATACCTGGGTCGCCACCAGCAAGGGACTTGATCGCTTTCGTCACGCGAAGCTCAACTCAGTTGCTCTTCCCTCCGGAACGTACGGCGTCGTCATTTCCCCCGCCGACGGAGGTGGAATCTTTGTGACAACCGGCGCTGTGCCTCCTGGTATTTTGCGTATCTCTAGGAATCACGTCGATCTAGTCAAAGGAGCTCCGACGTTTCTGTCTAAGGCCTATCGCGATCCTGGCGGCACACTCTGGCTCGGCCGGTTGAACGCACTCTGGAAGTACTCCGGGAAGACATTCGATCCTGTTCCGTTACCTCCCGAGATGTCTTACTTCAGGGTCTTACAAACGATGGTGACGGATCCCGAAGGTAATCTGTGGATCGCCAAACGTCCCGGTGAGGTGTTCCGGCTGGTCCATGGTAAGTGGACGAAATTTGGAGGGATCTCCGAGTTGCCGCGGTTATGCCCGACCGTGGCGCATGCCGACTCAAGAGGCCGCGTCTGGTTTGGGTACGAACGCAATCAGATCGCGATGCTCGAAGAAAGCCATGTAAGCACGTTCTCACCAAAACAGGGATTGAACGTTGGGAACGTCACTGCCATTTCAGGCATAACGGGTGACATTTGGATCGGAGGAACATCGGGCCTGCAACGCTTCGACGGCCAAAGGTTCATCACGTTAGGAACTGCGTCAGGCGAACTGCGCGACATCAGCGGAATCATCGAGCGTTCGAATGGAGATCTCTGGCTCAATCAAAGGTCGGGCGTGGTTCTGATCAGTCGCGAAGAAATCAGTAAGTTTAAACAGACTCCTCGATATTCGGTGCAATTTGAAGTCTTTGATACGCTCGACGGGATGCCGGGGGCACCACTACCGGCCACCCGATTGCCGTCGGCGATAGAAGCATCCGATGGCACTCTATGGTTCACGACTTCTGCCGGCCTAGCCTGGCTCGATCCCGATAACATCCCGAGGAATCACGTTGTTCCCAATGTCCTGATTGGATCCGTGAAAGCGGATGACAAGACGTACGGTAGTTCGAAGCGGCTTACATTCTCGAGCCACGTCCAGAATCTCGTGATTAATTACACAGCCTTGAGTCTATCGATGCCAGAGCGCGTCCGGTTTCGCTACATGTTGGAGGGGTTCGAAAAAGATTGGCAGCAGGCCGGTGTGCGGAGGCAAGCCTTTTACTCTCAGTTGGGCCCGGGCGAGTACCGGTTTCGAGTTGTGGCTTGCAACAACGACGGCTTGTGGAATTGGGAAGGCGCCACCTGTCCATTTACGATCACGCCGGCTTACTATCAAGCAAACTGGTTCAGAGGACTGGTTGTACTAGCTGTGCTGATTGCTTTGGCGGGTCTCTACCAGCTGCGGCTTCGTCAGCTCGGGTACCAGCAGCAGCTGAGATATGAAGAGCGTTTGGGAGAGCGAACGCGCATTGCCCGCGAGCTGCACGATACGCTGCTGCAAAGCTTTCAAGGACTGATCCTCCGATTCCAAGCCGTAAAGAATATGCTCCCCGCCCGGCCCACGCAGGCGGCAGAGGCTCTTGCCGTAGCGATCGATCGCGCGGCAGAAGCGATTACCGAAGGCCGGGATGCCGTCCAGGAGTTGCGGACGGACCAGAGCAGCAAGACCGGGCTAGTGGAGAGCCTCGCCGCGGCAGGCCGGGAATTCGAGGCGAATAACGCCCATACAGCCGAGGGACTCCAGCCGCCCAAATTTCGTTTGGTGTTGGAAGGCAAGCCTCGCAACGTGCATCCAACCGTGCACGAAAATCTGTACCGCATCGCGCGCGAGGCCGTCTCCAATGCGTTCTGGCACGCAAGAGCCGCCAACATCGAAGTAGACATCCGGTATGACGGACGCATGCTGCGGCTACGTGTACGCGACGATGGGATTGGCATGGATCCCAGATTTCTTTTGGACGGACGCCGCACCGGACACTGGGGACTGCCGGGCATGCGCGAGCGCGCCAGAAGCGTCGGCGGACATTTCGAGTTGTGGAGTGAGATCCGTAAGGGCACTGAAATCGAGGTGACCATTCCCGGAACGATCGCCTTTAAGACCCCGGGAAATCTTGACTCGTAATGAGAATCACACGGCAAAGGAGCCATACACATGAACTCGGGCGCTAGTCAAATCGAGAGGTTGGCTTTGGATGGACGGCCGATTCGCATCCTCGTAGTCGACGATCACCCTCTTCTGCGAGATGGCATTGCAGCGCTTGTCGACGGGCAGCAGGATATGAAGCTGGTCGGTCAGGCGGCGGATGGTCTTGAAGGTATAGATAGGTTCCGGCAACATGCTCCGGACATCACACTGATGGACTTGCAAATGCCGGAAATGAACGGTGTCGAAGCTATCACCGCGATCCGGCAGAACGCGCCCGACGCTCGCATCATTGTCCTCACAACCTATTCGGGCGACGTACAGGTGTCGCGTGCGCTGGAGGCGGGCGCGCGCGCTTACCTTTTGAAGAACTCCCTGCACAAAGAGTTGTTGGATACGATTCGTGCCGTGCATGCTGGGCGGAGAACGGTTTCTCCCTCGCTTGCGGTGGAGCTTGCCGAACATTCCGGCCAAGATGCCCTCACGCCCCGCGAGATCGATGTCTTGCGTTTGATAGCCGCGGGTGATGCGAACAAGGAGATCGCCGCGCGTCTCTCGATTACTGAAGAAACGGTCAAAAGCCGCGTTAAGAATATTCTTTCTAAGCTTCGCGCGAACGATCGTACGCACGCCGCCATGATCGGCGTAAAGCGCGGAATTATCAACTTGTGACTCGGCACTTCGAATCGTCTACTCAAGTAGCTTAAGGCCTTGTCGCCGTTACTTGCGCGACCGTAACTGGACCGAGCAAACCGGATGGGCGAAGTGGCGCATCCGCTTTGTAAGTCGGCATCACGGTAAACGTATACTTTGTAGCGCCGGGTTGCTGATCTCCGATGAGGCGATTCACCCAGAGATTGGTCACTTTAACTTCCAGAGTGTTCGTGCCGGATTTGACCGCGCTGGTTATATCCAACTTGTAAGGTGGATGCCAGGCGACGCCGAGTGAGCGGCCGTTCAAAGATACTTCCGCCAGTTCTCGCACGTCTCCCAAATCGAGCGTGAGATGCTGTCCGCCGGTGAGCCAAGCCGCGGGGACCTCGAAGCTCTTCAGGTACGCAGCCGTTCCGGAAAAGTACTTTACTCCAGGGTCCGTATTGTCCGTCCACGAGCTGAGTTGATCGAATGTGACCTTCTCTGGTGCACCGAGCTTTGGCGTGAAGCGAACATCCCAGCTCCCGTCCAAGGTGGCGAGGTTCTCTTCTTTAAGACTGGGAACGGTTCCGGCCAGCTCTGAAGCGGGCTGACGGAAGACGACAAACAGCGACCCGTTTCCGTCTAGAGCTAGCGGCACCGTAGTACGCCCATTCTCGATGCGGAATGAAGCAGGCTCCATCCGGCCGGTGTCTGAGTGCCACAGCTCGGGCCGTTTTCCGATAACTCGGAAAGTCGCATTTATCGTCTGCGGATGTTCGGTTCGGTTTGACAGGAAATATATCTCGGCTTCGGGCAGGTGACGGTGCACAAACATGACATCGGTGCTTTGGCCCGTCTTGTCAGTCTCGAAGTCAGGAGCTACCCCGAGCGATGCCAATACTTGATTGGTATTTTTTCCCGGAACGATCTTGCCTGTCCCGATTTTTTTCCCCCACAATTCGTCCGCTACGGCGGCGAACTCAGCGGGGTTGTCGGCCAAACTAGGGGAACCCGTAGGGCGATCGCCGATCACGACCGCACCTGCTTTAACCAAATCACGCAGTTTGCGCAGCACGGGCAAAGTCATCTCGCGGCTGCTTCCGCCTAGGTAGAGCACACGGTAATGCATGCCGCTGGGAGTTTGAATCACACCGTTTGTGGCGGACAATCGATGCAGAACGACATCCGAGTTCACGAAATCAAATCCGTATCCGATCGGCAGGTCCTCCGGCAGACTCCGGCCCTCGCCATACAGCCCGGCAAGAGGCGCTTCCTCACCATAAAAATAGGCCACGTCGGCGTTGAATTTGCCTTGCTGCAGCAGGTAAGCATTCCGGGCGATATACGTCACCCAGGGTTTCGCCTGCTCAGCCCAAGTTTCGTTTCTATTGAAATACTGGCCGAAGATCATCAGGCTGAGCCCAGGTTTTTTGTCCACCAATGGTTGATGGACCGACGTATGAATGACGGGCCGATTAACCCCTAGTGCGAACTCGAGATCAATGATCGGCTTCAGATTGCGAGGCGAAAATCCCCATGGCACCAGTGCCGAGGTCATGGACTCGGCAGCTACCAGGTTCTGTCCGTAAACGTGAGCGACCGACGCCGCTCCGCGAATGTCGATGACGTAGTTCGAGCGGGGACCTCTGGCTGGAGAAAACGTCCACATGGCCGACATCGGAATATCGGCATTCTGGCGCATTTCCATATCGTCTCCGATCGAAACGCGAGTGCCCTCGAGGGATTCGCCGTAGTAGGTCAACCCTCGTTCATGCGCGCTTTTCGCGATTCGCCCGTAATGACTCTGAGCCGTCAATTGGGCAAGAGTTCGGCGGAAATCCCAAAGAAATTCATCGCTCATTTCGGAGCTGCCGATGACGACTCCGGTAAGCGCCGGGAGGAAGGGAGTCGGATCGTATCCCCGCAGCCGCTTGAACTGCGCAAGTAGATCGGGTGTCCAATTATAGGCCCCCACTTCAATGCTGTCAGTGAGAAGTGCCTTCACGCCATGATGACCGAAAGGCTGCGGTCCCAAAGCTCCTGCATAAGTGCCTAAATACGTGTCGATGTACTCCTTTACCGCTTTCGCATCGAGTTTGTCGACTTCCAGCCCGGTCGCTTCAGCGGTGGCCGGATGGTTTGTTGTGCCTGTCAAGGAATAGCCAAGGCGGAGAATCTTCCACTCGCCCTCAGGTACGGTCCACTCAATGGATCCGTCCGCCTTCATACGCGTGGTGAGGTCCACCACGTCGGCGGGCGCAACCACTTCTTTGGAACTGAGCGGCGGACTCGATATGGCGTAGTAATCGTTAACCAAGCCGAAGGCTGCCTTTTCTTCGAAGCGATTCACACGGGGGCTGCCGTGGAGGACAAACTCGTTGATTTCCGCATCTGTTTCCGGGCTGGCCATCATTGCTCCAAAGAACCCGAAATCCACACCGGGAGCCGGTTCGAAGGCGTCTGCCGCGGCCGCTAGCGCCGCTTTCTCTATCTTCAGGCGGAAATAGCGGGCACTGACAGGAGGGAAAGATACCGTCTGCTGCGCCACGCGCGTGAAGGGAAAATCGGTGACGGCCTGGAATGCCTGACCGTCGTTGCTCGATTCGAAACGGAACGCGAGGGGAGGAGCGGGCATGAACAATCCGACGATCGGCCGTGATAAGGTAACCGCGTACAGAGTACGAGGTACGGAATACTCGTAGCGCAACCAGCCGCCTTCATCGCCGCTGCTGATCGGAATCTTCACGCCTTTGACAAGGTCGCCATCATCGAGCATTGAGGCGTCGATAGGTCCAGCGCTCGAAGTAATCGTGGGCCGCCCGGTATTCGCATCGCCTGGACCGGGCAGCCGATACGCAACCACTGCGGCATCACTGTAGAACTGTGGCGGCGTCTTCTCTTCTGCACCGGGGAGGGGCAGGTCTTCGCGATAGGGCACGGCCTGGAACGGCCCGGTGAC
Source organism: Terriglobia bacterium (assembly GCA_963737005.1). Classification (GTDB taxonomy): domain Bacteria; phylum Acidobacteriota; class Terriglobia; order Bryobacterales; family Bryobacteraceae; genus Bog-105. The sequence goes on from CAVTRD010000005.1 coordinate 186,109, forward strand.
AGAAGAAGGTTTCGGAAGAGTGCCGCTGAACGTCTTACCGGCTGGCACACTCGTTTCGGTCCATACGAGTTTTTTCATTGCCTGCTCCGGCTTGACCCAGGGGCCTCCGGTTTCGCTCCAGCCGGGCGAGGAGGCGATGGCCACTTCCAGGCCGAGCTTGTCGGCCATCTCAACGGCGTAACGAAAAGCCTCCTTCCACTCGGGCGTCATATACACAAGGCGCTTATCCACCACCTTCGGAGTAGCTAAGGCTGCGTCAAAGTTTTGCAGACCCCCGATACCGACACGCTTCATCCACTCCAAATCGAGCTTGATGCCCTCCTCGGTGATGTTGCCGTTCATCCAGTGCCACCATACCCGGGGACGTGCCGTGGCGGGCGGATTGAGAAAATCGCGCCGGAGTGGATCGAGCGCGCCCGGTTCCTCCGCGGTCTGCGCAACCAACGCACACGCGATTAGTAAACAGCTCGAAGCAGTAGCGAACAGCCTGGGTCTCATCTGCTATCTTTCATCACTCTTCGGGATCAGTAATCGGGTATTAAAGAATATCAGCATATCGATCCGGCTTTGATGGGCAAGAGATGTGAGGATTTGCTGTGAATTTGGAATTGATTTGGCATCCGACCGACGTGAGACCCGGGTACTTGTCGGAAGCGGGCTAGCACATGGCCACGATTGTGGCCATGTGCTGAATAGCAGACCGATCTAACCTCGCTACGATGCTGCGCGGTGGCTTTGCCCAACCTTTGGTGGACGGATCGTGCAAGGCCATCAGGGCGACTTCCTAACGCGATTCTTGTCGGGCGCTACGTCGACGCCAAGCCAGCATCATGATTAGCCCGCTGCCGAGGAGAATAAATGCGCTGGGCTCCGGACTCACTGCTACGCCACCTCCGACATAATCCAACGAGGTAGCAGATGTGGCGAGCGCGACGCCGAAATCAGCGACTCCACTCGCACTCGTGACACCATTGCTCCAGACGTTGACCACTCTCCCGCCACCGATGTCAAACAGAAGCCCGTAGATGTCTAGGAATCCGCCATGCGGCGGGTAGTCGCTGGCAGTTTGTGGGGAGCCACCGGGGTAAAAGAGGTTGTCATAAGACAAAGAGCCGTGGGATGTGCCGGCCGCTACCGCGAACCTGCTGAAATCGTGTGGGGCTAGCAAGTTGGTCGAGTCCGGCGTATCGTGCCTGATGGCCTCGAGCTGACCAAGTGGTGCATTGACGATATTAAGGCCGTTGTTCGAATCCGAGAAGAAACCACTAACTCCAGTGACTTCGAACGCTTGAGGATATTTCGCGTCAGTGTTTGTCCCATAGGTCAAGTCGATTGTGCCGCTTACTCCAGGCCCGGCGAAGCTAAAGCCAACTGTGGAGGCATTCGCCTGGCTGGAAAGCGACGCTGCGAAAAGCAGTGTCGCCGAGACTACAAGTTTTTTTCTCATTATGCTGGAAGCTCCTATTTTTGTGAAGGCTGCAATTCACCGGTAAAAGCAAATTCATTGCAGCCGATTTAGCTATGGACAGGCCCCCGAAGGCGGCGGCCTGTTGCTAGCACGGACAGATTATAACTACCCGCACGAGGGAGGGCCAGAAAGGTCCGGCAGTCTGGGTCCTATAAACCGCCAGTACCTGATGCCTCGAGGTGGAATCGGGAGTACGGACCTAGTTCGCCATCGTGTAACGCGGCTTTGTTAGTCTTTGAAGGACTAAGTTCGCCAAAATCGACAGTGAGAGGATACTCCCGAAATGCGCTTAGAAGGGAAAGTGGCAATTATAACTGGAGCCGCAACCGGCATTGGCCAGGCGATCGCGACCCGGTTTGCAGAACAAGGCTCCGCTGTGGTGGTGGATTACATTGGCGATTCTGCTTCGGTCGAGTCAACTATGGCCAAAATAAAGGCTTTGGGTGCAGCTGGCACTGCGGTTCGTGCCGACGTTTCAGACCCCGACCAAGTGGCAACCCTGATTGAAGAAACGCTCAAAGCCTTTGGAAGATTGGACATCGTAGTAAACAATGCAGGAATCGAAACTAAGCATGATTTTCTGGAGTTTCCCTTGCATGAGGTGCGAAAGATCCTGGATGTGAATCTCATTGGACCGCTGCTTGTGGCGCAAGCAGCAGCCAAACAGATGGTGAAGCAGGGTCAGGGAGGGCGAATCATCAACATCTCATCCGTTCATGAAGACCTGCCTATGCCGACGAACGCTCCCTACTGCGCATCGAAAGGAGCCTTGCGAATGCTCACGAGGACTATCGCGGTCGAACTGGCTAAATACAAAATCACGGTGAACAATATCGGACCGGGTGCAATCTACACACCGATCGATGCGGATATCGAAGCGCAGCCCGAGATCGAGAAACTGCTCATGGCTGAGATCCCTTTGAACCGGTGGGGCAAACCGGAAGAAGTCGCGGGTCTGGCTCACTATCTTGCTTCAGATGAAGCTTCGTACGTGACAGGATCGACGTTTTTCATAGATGGCGGGATGCTGCGCCAAGCCGGCAGCTACTGAGCTGGTCGCCGCGGATGCAGTAGGTGCGTCTTTGTGAAGACTTCCTCATCTATTGATGTAGATATGGCTGAATCCACAAGCAGGCAAGACGGCACTCAGAGCGCCCAAGCAAATGGACGGGCGAGCAGTTTCACTTTCCCGAATACATCCTTTAAGGTGAGCCGGATGGGCTACGGTGCGATGCAACTCGCCGGACCGCATGTATGGGGGCCGCCGCGCGACATAGAAGGAGCTCTCGAGATTCTGCGTGAAGCAGTAGCGTCAGGGGTAAATCATATTGATACCAGCGACTTCTACGGTCCGCATGTAACGAATCATTTGATCAAGCAAGCCCTCCATCCATACCCTGAAGGCTTGGTGATCGTCACAAAAGTGGGAGCTCGCCGCCCCGAAGATAGATCATGGATCCCCGCTCTTTCGCGTCAGGAACTCATTGATGCCGTCCATGACAACCTCAGAAATCTCGGGCTTGATGCGCTGGGTATCGTCAATCTGCGCGTCGGAGCAGCGGCGGGACCGACCGAGGGCTCTATCGAAGAGCCCTTCACTGTGCTCGCCGAACTGAAACGTCAGGGACTGATTCGCTCTCTCGGCCTGAGTAATGTGACTCCACAACAACTCGCGCAAGCGCAGAAAATCTCTGAGGTCGTCTGCGTCCAAAACTTCTATAACGTCGCTCAGCGGAAGGACGATGCCTTTGTCAACGAGCTCGCAAGCCAAGGCATAGCCTACGTGCCTTTTTTCCCGCTTGGCGGGTTTAACCGCTTGCAGGCGTCGGCGCTCGATACGGCAGCGGCCTCCTTGCAGGTGACGCCGATGCAGGTTGCGCTGGCATGGCTTCTTCAGCGCTCACCTAATATCCTGCTGATCCCGGGTACATCCTCCGTGGATCACCTTCGAGAGAACCTGAAAGCGGCAAATCTGAAGCTGCCATCGGACGTGATTGCAAATCTCGATGCTATCGGCAGCGCGGAGAAGAGTACGGCAAAGTAGCTCTCGCGAGCGGCTTGCGCCAGGTATCACTGGCTGGCTGATTGTCGAACGTTGATTTTGCGTGCTCTAACCTCGGTCAACAAGGACGGTTTCACGCTTTCTTTTTGGTATTGGCAATGGGCGACCCTCGCCCCCGTGCCTATGATCGTTGCATTTCTTACTTGGCGGGTATGAGGACCGGAGCGCTCTTGTCCTTAATTAAAAGCATGACGAACTTCGCCGGCTTCGTACTGCTCGCGTTCTGGCCAACGACATGGATATCGTTTGGACCTTCGTAGAAGCTCTGCCCTGGCGTGAGTGTGACTTCTTTGCCCCCTTTTACTTGCACACAATAGAGCCTTCTAGCACATACAGAAAGGCGTGCGCATTGTGCCGGTGGATCGGATCCGACGCTCCCGGTGGATACAGCACAGTGATCATCAGACCTTCCTTGCCGGGAAACTCCGGCAGGTCTTTCGACATGACCGGCGTGACCACTGCGTCCTGTGCATAGAGCGTGCTGGTAATGGAAAAGGCAAGCAATATTAGCGATTTCGATTTACTCACTGATTGCTCGCCGCCACTGTTCCAACCACAGGCTGAACAACCACATTTGGGATCTGCTTTGCGGATTGGCAAAGCCGGTCTTCAAACCGAGTTAGGCCGAGTTGCGCATTAATGTCGGGAACTAGCGATTTCTCACTCAGCGCGATGCCTTAGTAGCATGCGTTTGGGTCCGTGGTTACTGTGCGCGGATCTCGGCTTGCGGCCAGATCTTGCCGGACGAGTTCATCGAGATGAAACTGCTCCGGCCCTCCCACTTCAACAATGCTATCCAGCGGTGAGCCCGTTGCCACCCGGGTCATTTCACTGGCGACATCGTCGGCCGCTATGGGCTGGATGAGCGCAACTGGCAGGCGTACCTCGTTGTCCTTGGTAGAAAGATCGGCGGCGCTCTTTACGAACTCAAAGAACTGCGTCGCGCGGACAATCGAGTAGGAAATTGAAGAACCCTTGATTAAAGTCTCTTGAGCAAGTTTTGCGCGGAAGTAGCCGCTTTCGAGCAGCCGCTCAGCTCCTACGACCGACAACGCAATGTGATGTCCGACGCCCGCGGCCGCTTCAAAGGCGAGGAGGTTACGCGTTGAAGTCTCGAAGAAACTCATTACGGCTTCGTCTTCCCATGAGGGAGCGTTCGATACGTCAAGGACGACGGAGGCGCCTTTCAGCGCGTCGGCGAGTCCCTCGCCCGTAAGGGCGTTAACGCCTGAACTAGGGGAGGCAGCTACCACCTCGTCTCCACGCGTGCGAAGCTTCTTGACAAGCTTCGACCCAATGAGTCCAGTACCGCCAATGACCACGATTTTCATTGTTGTGTCCTTTACTTTCGACCTCTGCATTTTGATACCGGAGAATCGTACTCGCTCAGACCGGACAACCCCTCGCTTCGTGACACCGTTCGACCGATTTGTCTAATCACCTGCAGGGTCATCCGTTCGGCTTTAGTTCACGTGTCACTCGGCTACGGCTTTGCGCGGCTATCTGTGACGAATAACGATGCTGCGCTTTCCAAGCTGGCAAGTGAGTGAGGGTTCACGGGCACTCGCACCCAATTCGAGTGGACAGAAGAGGGATATGAGCAAGATACTGATTGTGGGCGCGGGCTATGCGGGCTTCTACACGGCATGGAAGCTGGATCAGAAGCTTCGACCCGGCGAAGCCCAGTTTACAGTCGTTGATCTTCGGCCATATATGAAATATCAGCCGTTCCTACCCGAGGTCATAGCGGGCTCAATAGAGCCGCTTCACGCCGCTGAAGCCGAGGACATTGTTCAATATGTTTGGTTGCGATGGCAGGTCACGGACCGCAGCGTAGTTTTGGATCCGCCAGCATTCCTCGCGACCACGACAACGCGATCGGCTATCAATCTCGCCCAGTCCGCGCCTTTACGGCATGAAACGTATGTCGGGCCGTGACTCCCGGAAGCCGTCGACACCAGCACTGACCCGCACTTGGGCGCAGAGCGGGCCGAAGCATTAGAGTTTGCGGTCTTGCTGCTCCGTGAAAAGCTTTTGCCCACCGAGCGGGCAGCGTATATCTTACGGGAAGCCTTCGACTACCCGTACCGGCAAATCGCTGAAATCCAGCAACTCGAAGAGGCAAACACTCGCCAACTGGTGGCCCGAGCTCGCCAACATATCACAGAGAGCCGTCGCACTCCTGTGAGTTCGGCCGAGCAACGGCGACTTCTCGAAGCCTTCGTCACCGCAGCGCAGAAGGGAGAACTCGCCGCACTGGAAAATCTCTTTGCATCCGATGTTGTCTCCTCCTCCGACGGTGGCGGAGTGGTGCGTGCAGCGCGCATCCCGATTGCCGGTCGCGAACGTGTCGCCAAGTTCATTGCTGCATTCGCCTCACACTTCTGGAGCGGTGTGACTCTCACTCGGATGCAAACAAACGGACAATCATCGGTACTCATCTCTCGTGATGGCGCTATCGTTACCGTCGCGACGATAGTTGCTTCTGAGCAAGGCATTGACCAGATTCTTTGGATGATGAGAGCTAGCAAGTTGTCCGCAATCAACGGACTCGCCTGACCGTGAGAGCTCAGGAGGTTCCGAACATAGAGGAACCCACTTGGCGTAAAGTCGGCATATCGGAGAAGTTGAATTGCCGATCTGTCGCGCTCCGTCTGCAAGCGGAGACGAATATCCAACGTTCAGCCCTGAGAGGGACTGGCAAACAGTATGACTTTTATAGCGAAATTTGGGCTGTTTCCAGCCTTACGACAACCAACTGTAACTGTCGAATCGGCGAGCGGCCACGACATCTGTCCACAATTCGAGAATAGCAGCTCGCCAACGACAAGTCTAACTGCCTAATAATACAAGAGATATAAGTCGCAATTAATACTTAGAAGAATCGATTTTCCCGCCTGGATTCAGTTAGCCTGACTTAGTAAGTCAACTGGCCGTTGGGGATGAAACAAGAACGGGATAACTTCGAACTCGATTCCCGGGACTTGACACAGCCTCGTATCGCTTTCAGGAAGGGGATTTTCTCGCATGACCACGCCAGCAGCGCCTTTATCGTTTAGTGCAGTTTTGCGGCTTCGGCCGGTGCGACGCCTGTGGATCGCGCAGATCGTCAGTGTCTTCGGGGATTTTCTTGCGGTGTTCGCAATCATTGCGGTGGTCACGTTTAAGCTGCAAGGTACAGCGACGCAAGTGGCTATGGTGCTGGTGTCGTTCATGGCGCCAATGGCAATCGTCAGCCCGCTAGCCGGCGTTTTCGTGGACCGATGGCACTTGAAACGGACGATGGTCGCAAGTGACCTAATCCGCGGCGTGCTCGTGCTCTCCCTTGTGTTCGTGCACGACCTGTACCTGATATACGCCATCCTGTTCGCGATGAGCGTAGTGTCAGCCTTCTTCGTGCCAGCGCAATCTGTGGCGGTACGCACGCTGGTTCCCATGGCGGGGCTGATGGCCGTGAACGGATTGATGTCGCAGGCTCAACAGGGCTCGCTGATCGTGGCCCCGAGCATTGCCGGAGAACTCGTGGAGCTGGTCGGCGCGAACTCCTGTTTCCTCTACGACAGTTTCAGCTTCTTCTTCTCGGCAGCGCTGGTGATGACGCTGACCATCGAACGACAGACGGTGCGCACGCAATCCAGCGCGGTACTCGACTCGATGCGGCAGGGTTTCGGCTTTATCTTCAGGCACTCGACAATTTCCTTTGTCATTATTTCGATGACGGCTGGAATGTTCGCCATGCGCTGCTTCGGTGCCCTACTCTCGATCTACGTGCGCGACGTGCTGCACTCCACCTCCGCGGTGTTCGGTGTGCTGAATACCCTGATCGGCATTGGCATGATTACTGGGACACAATTGCTCACGCGATTTGCGCGCCATATCCCGCAGCAGAACCTGGTCGTCTACGGTCTGGGTGGAATGGGCATAGCAATATTGATCACGGCCGCGTTCGGCACAATGGGATCGACCGCATTGGGAATGTTCGGCTTGGGCCTGTGCGCGTCCGCAATTTTCATCACAGCAACGACGCTGATCCAGCACGAGACACCGCACGAACTTTTGGGACGAGTAATGAGCAGCATGATGTCGCTTATGGCCGGATCCCAGGTAATCTCGATGTTCGCGGCCGGTCCGGTGGCCGAAAAGGTTGGGATTCCGAACCTCTATTACGGAAGCGCTGCGCTGCTCGTTGCAATTGGCGTCGTTGGGTACTTCAAGCTGCCGCGACCGGCGAACGCCGAGGCAGAGAAGATGGAGTCCGCAAAAACGATGTAAGACCTGACCGAGGGATCGATTGCCCGTAGGCACAGCTTCGGGCGAAAACGTTGCGCCAGCACCAGCGTTCGTTCGGGCGCCCCAGGGCCGTCCGTTTGCTGCCGTAATATGAGTGGGGGTTTCGGACCGATGAAACTAGAGGGAATCGTGAAGCAATTGTTGATAAGAGCGGCCTGCTGTCTTGCCGCAGGCGTGATGATCGCCCAGTCCACTCCCGGCGCTGATCAACACGACCTCACTGTAAAGATTGAGAAGGGGAAAGCCCGGGGAAAAGCGATCAACGACGGTAAGGTAGACGCCTGGTTAGGACTGCCATATGCAGCGCCGCCAGTTGGTGACCTCCGATGGAAAGCGCCGCTGCCCGCTTCAGCGTGGAGAGGCGAGCGCGACGCCTCGAAATATGCTCCGCACTGTGCCCAGAACCACGTTTTCGAGGACATGGTGTTCCAGGATAACGGCCCGAGTGAGGACTGCCTTTACTTGAACGTTTACGCGCCCTCGACCGCTAACAAGAACAGCAAATTGCCCGTCATGTTCTGGATCCATGGCGGCGGCTTCTCTGGCGGCGCTAGCGATGAACCGCGGCATAATGGCGACTTCCTTCCTCTCAAGGGCGTGGTGCTCGTCACGATCAATTACCGACTCGGCGTTTTTGGGTTTCTCGCGACTGAGGACCTCGCGAAGGAAGCTAACGGAGCGGCCGGCAACTATGGTTTGCTGGACATGATTGCTGCTTTACGCTGGGTCAAGTCCAACATCAAGCAATTTGGTGGAGACCCCGGCAACGTCACCATCTTCGGCGAGAGTGCTGGCTCGTTCGCTGTGAGTACTCTCATGGCCTCGCCGATGGCGCAAGGACTGTTCCACAAGGCGATCGGCGAAAGCGGCGGCGCCGTCGCAGGCTCAACCCTCGTATACGATACCCTTGCCGTGCGTGAGGCGAAGGACGCCAAGTGGGCCTCCACCCTGAATGTCAAAACGTTAGCGGAACTGCGGGCGCTGCCCACCCAAACGATTCTAGACTCCTGTAAGAAGCCCGGCATCGGCTTTCCACCGGATGTTGACGGGAAAGTATTGACCGAGCCAGTTCACGATACCTACGCCGCTGGTAAGCAAGCGCACATCCCACTCATTGCTGGATGGAATGCCGACGAGGGAAACTTCATGGCGATGCACGGCATGACTGCCGCCCATTGGAAGGAAATGGCGCAGAAGAACTTCAAAGATCGCGCTGATGAGTTCCTCAAGCTGTACCCTGGCAACACCGACACACAGGCCCTACGCTCTGCCATCGACTTCGGTAGTGACCAATTCATCGCCTACGGTACGTGGGCTTGGCTGGAAGCCCAGCGTAAGACCGGCAACGCGCCTGTCTATCGCTATCACTTTGAACTGGCCGCCACGCCCAGCAAGTATCATTCCGGAACCTTTGCGTTTCACTCCGACGACATCGAATATGTCTTCGGCAGCCTCGACACACGACCTGGCTGGACGGTCCGCCCCGAAGACCGCACCTTGAGCAATCAGATTATGACTTACTTCACCGACTTCGCTAAGACAGGTGATCCCAACGGTAGCAATCTACCCAAGTGGCCGAAGTACAACGAAGATGGCTATCCGCTTATCCACCTTAACTCGAGTGTCACTTCAGGCCCCGATACGCTCCGTTCGCGATACGAGTTCCTTGAACGCGGTATGCCTCGAACGCGCTTCTGAGCGCGTGGGAGAAGCACCCGACGGTGCCAATGCGCGCTGGCGGTTCGCATGATTTCATTGACGTGGCATAATGGCCATATGCCTAGCGCGCAAACGCCTAAATCTGGAATGCCTCCAGGGACCCTACCTATGCTTATCTTGCATGTGCTGCAATCCGGCGCGTTGCACGGCTACGCTATCGCGCAACGCATCCACGTCCTTTCAAGCGAGGTGCTCACCGTGGAAGAGGGTTTGCTCTATCCGACCTTGCAAAAAATATTGCTGAAAGGTTGGGTGACGGCCAAGTGGGGTGTTTCGGAGACCAACCGTAAGGTTCGGTTTTATCAACTGACAAAAGCAGGCCGTGAACAGCTCAACAGCGAGCTGTCGGGCTATGACCGCCTCACTCAAGCCATCCAGAATGTCCTCCGTACCGTCTGAAGGAGCGGCGTCATGAATGAACTCTTTCGTCGTTTGCGCTACCTACTGCACCGGCACCGCTTTGACCAAGAACTGGAAAATGATATGCAGTTCCACCGCGAACTAGCCGCGAGCCAAGGCCGCAGCAATTTCGGCAACATCCTCCGGCTGCGCGAGGAAGCGCGCGAAGCATGGGGATGGATTTGGATTGATCGGCTCGCACAGGATCTGCGCTATGGAGTTCGCGTTACGCTGCGGTCGCCGGGTTTCACGCTGATCGCCGTACTGGTTCTGGCGATCGGCATCGGCGTCAACGTGGCCGGCTTCAGCCTTTTCAATATGGTCGCACTGAAACCGCTGCCGGTTCCCGATGCGGAAAGACTCGTGCGCCTGGAAAGGAAATCGCCAAACGCTTACACCAGCGAGATCTCATATCCGTCATTTCTGTTCTACCGCGACCACGCCAGAACGCTGTCAGCTGCCATGGCCGTGCTGGGAGTTCCACCCATGCAGATTGATAGCGATCTCGAAGGGACGAGCACCTCGTTTGTAACGCCGAATTACTTTACTGAATTAGGCACTCGTGCACTTTATGGTCGTCTGCTGAATCCCGCCGCTGACGAGAAACCTTCTGCCCCACCGGTTACCGTCATCAGTTACGGACTTTGGCAACGCCGTTTTGGAGGCGATCCCGCAGTGATTGGCCACACGATTCGCCTCAACAAAAGGCCGGTCACGATTGTGGGCGTCACGCCTTATGCACTCGCCACATTGGGAGGACAGCATCCGGATATTTGGCTGCCAGTTGCACAACAACCCTACCTCGTGGACGGTAGTAAAGTGCTGAACGACTTCCTTAGTAATTCAAGTGTTCGGATGTGGGGCCGTCTTGCCCCTGGGGTTACGGCAAAGGCAGCTGAGCAAGAGCTCAGAATGTTGACAAACGAATTGCGCCGCCAGCACCCGTCCGCCGTCTGGGATGACGAATTCATTCAGAGTTCGCCCGGCGGTCACATGCAGGTGATGCAGCCTGAAATGTACCAGGTGGCGGCGATGGTGGGTGTGCTCACTTTATTAATCCTGGTGGTGGCCTGCGGCAACTTGGGTGCGTTAATGTTGGCGCGCGCCGTGCAGCGGGAACGCGAAATCGGAATTCGAATGGCAATCGGCGCAAACGGTGCCCGCATTTTGCGCCAGCTATTCACGGAAAGTCTGATACTCGCCAGTGCCGGAGCGCTAGCTGGTCTGGTGCTGGGCTGTGCTGTTCTGCAGATCGCGTGGTCTCAGTTAGACGGACCCAAATGGCTCAGCGCCACGCCCGATGTGAGGGTTCTGCTCTTTGCAGTGGCTCTGACTTTCGTATCCACCATCTTCTTCGGTCTCACCCCAGCTCTTCAAATCGCGCGCCAGCGCCAGCACAAAACGACGGCCAGGCACATCTTGATCGCCACGCAGATCGCAGGCAGTTGCGTGCTGTTGATCGTAGCCGGGCTGCTGGTTCGTGCGGCTCATCATGCGCTATATACAAATCCCGGCTTCGGGTATGAGCGGCTGGTCTCGATCGACGCGCAGCTTGGCCAACATGGCTACACCGCCGGAGCGGCTAACACCTATCTCGACCGGTTACAGGAACGGATCTCTGCCGTGCCTAAGGTTCGCTCCGTATCTCTGGTCCTGCTTCCGCCTTTGGGACACGCCGTCTCGCGTGAGAAACGCGAAATTGACGGCCGCACCATCATGCTTTATCCCAACTGGGTCAGCCCGCGCTTTTTCCAGACCATGCAGATTCCCATGCTTCTGGGCCGCACGTTTCATGAGGGCGAAACGAATGTCGTCATCGTCAGCAATTCCTTCGCGCGTCGCCAATGGCCTGGCCAGAGCCCGTTGGGAAAGCTGATCGGAGATGGAAAGCTGAAGGATCGCGTGGTCGGCGTTGTGGGTGATGCCCACGTGAATGCCTTGAGTGACGATGACGCAGTTGAACAGTATTGGCCGCCGGGACCTGACCAGATGCCCGGCATGGTTGTGATGGCGCGAACGGCGGGTTCGGTGGAAAGCTTGCCATCTATCGCCAGGTCCATCAGCGAAAGTCTCGATCCCAAACTATTTCCTGAAATACGTCAAATCAAGTCGCTTTACGCGGACAACGTGCGGATCATTGAGATGACAGCGGGCGCCATAACCTTGGGCGGGTTTGTGGCTCTAGTGCTGGCCGGAGTGGGTTTGATTGGCTTGGTGAGCTTTACCGTCTCGCAAAAAACAAAAGAGATCGCCATCCGTACCGCGTTGGGAGCCACAGGTCGTAACGTGCTATCGGTACTGCTCCGGCAGTTCTTCTGGCCGATCTGTCTCGGGCTGCTGATCGGGACCGCCGCTACGGCTTTCTCATCTCAGGTACTGCGCCGTGCCCTTTTCGGCATCAGTAATCTTGACCCGATCGGCTACATGGGAGCAATTGGATTTCTGTTGACCACCCTCGCTCTCGCAACGCTGCTCCCGGCCCGCCGTGCATTGCAGCTAAACGTGTCGAAGGCCTTGCGTTATGAATGACTTGGGAACACGTCTGCGCTGATCCCAATCCGCTTTGAACATTCTTACTAGCTTTGGAGCTCGCGGGTCCAAGGCTCGGAACATTGCATCGCATTCGTGAGAAAAGACCATGAGCGGTCGCCAGCCTTAACGAAAAAGCACTTTCCTCTTCCACGTCAACAAGCCGGCCAGTCCCACAACGACCGCCCCGAGCATTGACGGCTCCGGCACAGAAGATGCTCCGGAATCGTGAAACAGGAGAAAGGTTGGTCCGCCCAGGCCTCCAGTACCTGAGGGGACAAAAGTATCGATGAAGGCTCCGGTCGAGCCGTTATAGCGCAGGACATCTCCACCTCCATAATTGCTGACGTAGAGATTGCCGTCCGGACCGAAAACAAGATCACGCGGGAGGCTCAGGCCGCTTGTGGCGGTCGGAACAAACGCATTCAGGAAGGCACCGGTTGTTCCGTTATAACGCAGTATTTGATTGCTGCTGAAACTCGCGACATACAAATTTCCGTCGGGGCCGAAGGTGACGCCCCGCGCGCTAGATAGTCCACCGCTACCGGAAGTCACAAACACATTCATGAAAGCGCCACTGGTCCCGTTGAAACGAACGATATCGTTCCCGTCGCCATTCGCAACGTACAAGTTGCCATCAGGTCCAAAGGTTATGCCTTCAGGATCCGAGAGGCCTCCACCCGTAAGCGTCGCTAATACAGCGCCGGTCGTACCCTGCAGTTCTGTAACAGAGCCGGGCGAAGAGGAGCTCGCAACGTACAGATTGTGATTTGGTCCAAACGCGAGTCCGGCAGGGTCTCCCACGGCACTAGAGAAAGTGCTGAGATGAGCTCCGGTTGTGCCGTTATAGCGCAGCACCTCGTCGGTGTTGGAGTTGCTGGCATAAAAATCGCCGTTCGACCCAAAAGCTCCACCCAGGGGAAACGAATTGTCGGGTACGAAGTTACTCACCAGGGTGCCGGTGGTCCCGTTAAAGCGCAGTATGTTTCCGCTCCCCGAAAAGTTGCCGACATAAAGGTCTGCTGACGCACAGTTGGCGGTGACAGCTGTAAGACAAATAAAAAGGCACAGCGCGCCTAGGCTGAAAGCGGCCCGCTTTCCCTTAAGGTATATGGCAGTTCCTCGTTTTGCTGCCCAGGTCTGCTGAAATTTCGCTCTCAAAGTGGTCTCCTCGTTGTTAGTTCATCTAATCGAAATCAAACTTCATTCCCGGTTCATTTCGTCCCTCGAGTAAGTGACGACCACACAGCTCCGACAAAGCTTTAACGAAGTGTGAGTTTGAAGTGGGTAGGTGATGGCGCTTGCGTGTTCGGCTCGATCAAGCGGTTGCAAAACGAGCGTCGATTACCCCTTGTGTCCATATCTGACTAACTACTCCGTAACGTAGGTACCTGGGTCCTTCTTTGAATCACGAGCGAGAGTATCACACTTTGCGGTTACAAATTCATCGCACCATGAATGCTCAGTTCTAGTACTTATCGCTTACCGGACAACAACATTTCCGAATGCTTAGTTCTGCGTCAAGTCCGTCGTATGCTCCGCGACAGATTTACCGTCCTGAACCTAATTGGCCGCTTTTCGAGCGACAACGCATGCACGGATTTCAACGTTTACCGAGGCACCTCTCCTGAGGGATACCGCGATGTCTTGGGTGTTGAGTTCGCGACGTTACATGCGGAACATAAAGACTCTGTTCCGCTCAGACTGTCACGCGGTCTTGGGCGAACCTGTCCGAGCGCTGACTCTTACACTAATCCCGCTCGATCGGCGTAACTGTCGGAAACTTTTTCCTGCCGGGCTAGTCGTTTCACGTGATGCCGGAGCTGGTTCCGTGCCCGGGATAATCGGGACATCACAGTTCCCTCCGGAATCTCCAACAAGCTGGAAATCTGCTTATACGACAGGCCTTCCATTTCTCGCAGCACCAGCATTTCACGACAGGTCGTAGGCATCTCGCCCAAAGCCCTCAGCAGTACATTCTTCTGGCTCTTCACGAGCAGCATGGACTCGGGGCTTTCGAAGAAAGCTCCTTCTTGCGGTACCTGATCGAGACCGATATCTTCCAGTCCGCGATTGTTACGCACCGAGCTATAGAAAACGTTACGAACGATCCTCAGCAGCCAGGGACGTGCATCCCCGCCGCGAAATCCCCTGCGGAATCGGAATGCTCGTAAGTAGGCTTCCTGCACCACATCCCTTGCATCTTCGTTATTGCGTGTCAGGCGGCGCGCGAGTCTGAACGCGCTATCCAAATGGGCCAGAGTTTGCTGCTCGAATGTTTCTGTTGAATCTAGTTGCGGCAAGAGTTCACCGGGGGTCAGTCAGGCTTTTCGCCTGACCCCAATCTGCCCGGCGTCAAGCGAGAAGGCAATGACCGCAGAATTCTCTGTCGCTCCTTTGTGGTCCCTGCGTACTGTTGTGAAAACACGGCAGTTTCCAGATATCTCCTCCAAGTTCGGGGCGCGCTTGCGAGTGTTAGACTGCCCTGTATTCCCCGCCTGACTTTATGCCGGAAGTAACTCGCCCTTCGAGACGTATCGCCTTCGGCCAATTCCAAGTGGACTTTGAAGGTTGTGAGATCCGGAAGCGCGGTGTTCGCATTGCGCTGCAGTCGCAGCCGTTTCAGGTATTGGAGATGCTCCTCACACGGCCTGGAGAGATCGTGACGCGCGCTGAAGTCAAGACGAGGCTTTGGTCGGGCGACGATTTCGGCGACTTCGATCACAGCATCAACAAAGCCATCAATAAGCTGCGGGAAGCGCTCAACGATTCTGCGGCTAATCCGCGCTACATCGAAACCGTCGCAAAGCGCGGTTACCGGTTCATCGCCGCGATCACAATGGAAGATGCTTCACCCGATCGGGTCGAACCTCCGCCTCAAATCGAGCCTCCGGTCTCACAAGGTGAGACTTCGAAACCGCCGGCCATCCATGTTCGGGGGCACATTCCCACGCGGATCATCAGTGTGGCTGCCGCAGCCCTGCTGGCGTTATCCGTAGCCGTGCTGCTATTCATTCGCGCACAGCGCGATCGAAATTTGCCCAGCGGCAGAACCATCCGTTCTCTCGCCGTTCTTCCATTGGAAAACCTCTCGAGTGACGCCGCGCAAGAGTACTTCACGGACGGTATGACCGAGGAGATGATTACTGCGCTCGGAAATATCAGCAGTCTGCGAGTGATCTCGCGGACTTCCAGCATGGAATATAAACACACGCACAAATCGCTGCCAGAGGTGGCGCGCGAGTTGGGCGTTGATGCAGTCCTCGAAGGAACGGTGCTGCGTGTCGGCTCTACGGTTCGCATTACGGCTCAGTTAATACGCGCCGCCACCGATGAGCATTTGTGGAGTCACAGTTATCAGGGTGATTTGCGAGACACTTTGCAATTGCAGGATTCGGTGGCGCGCCGTGTGGCTGAAAGTGTTCGCGTCAAAATTACTCCAGCGGAACAGTTTCTTCTGCGGGAAAAGCGCCCGGTCGATAGCGCCGCACACGACGCTTATCTCAAAGGGAGATACTTCTGGAATAAGCGAACCGGTCAGGCACTTACCAAAGCAGTCGATTACTTTAATCAGGCAATTAGTCTCGATCCAGGCTACGCGGAAGCCTACAGCGGCTTGGCTGATTCCTATGCGCTCCTTGGAGATTGGGAGTTTGGCTCCCTTTCGCCGAGTGAGGCTTTTCCAAAGGCTGAGGTGGCGGCCGCCAAAGCACTGGAGATCGACTCAAATCTGGGTGCGGCGCATGCCTCGCTTGCTCTCTGTCTTAAGATCTTCGACTGGAAATGGCAGACCTCTGAACACGAGTTGATCCGCGCGATACAGCTTAACCCGAGCTATGCCAGTGCTCATCAATGGTACGGCTGGCTCTTGATTCTTCTTGGTCGCACAGACGAAGGCATCAGAGAATTGAAAACAGCGTTATCACTTGACCCGCTCTCATTGATCATCGGAACAGATCTGGCCGATGCATTGCTGATTACGCGTAAGTACGACGAGTCCGTTCGCCAAAGCCGGCGAGTCATAGAGATGGACCCGACCTTCAGCATGGCGCATTACCAGCTCGCCCAAGCTTATGCTCAGATGCACCGGTACAACGAAGGCTTGCAAGAACTCGAGCAGGCCATTTCTCTCTCCGGGAGGAACCCGCTGTACGTTGCTCATTTGGGTTATATCTACGCGCTCTCGGGTAAGCAGGCGAAGGCGTTACAGACTATCGACGAGTTGCAAAAGCCGCGGCCGGGGCGATATTTCAATCCGGCCGATGTTGCGCTGATCCACGTAGGCCTTCAGCAGAAGAACGAGGCGTTCGCCTGGCTCGAAAAGGCTTACGACCAAAGATTCAACCCCTCGACTTTGAGACGGCCCGCCTTTGACACGCTGCGCACCGATCCGCGATTCCTCGCCTTACTCCGACGAATCGGTTTGGCGCAATAGCGCCCTTGCGGTCTTTTCATCGTTGCTCTTTCCCGCGTTACTTCGTCACTTGTTCCCACTCTTCTCGTTGATGCAAAAGAGCGCGAGCGCGGAGAGCGAACTTTATTTCTCCGGAGGCGGAATAAATTGGCAGGCCCGGCAGTATTTGTCAACGGATGTAGTCAAACACACCTTGTAGGAGCTATATGAAATTGGTCAATAACCGCCGTTCATTCATGAGGGGCGCACTCGTCACCGGAGCCGGCGCCGGCCTTGCAGTGGCCGGGCCGAAGCCGTTATTCGCTGAGAGCGAAAGCGGCCGAAATCTAACAAGCGGAGATACATCGATCCTCCGCTTGCTTGCCGCTGCGGAGATTATCGAAGCGGACTTGTGGCAGCAATACGCAGAACTCGGCGGTGTCACCGATGGCGCCCAAAACAATTATCAGTCAGCCTTCGAGTTCCTGGATGGCGATGGACCTCAGTACATCACCAGCAACACGCTTAATGAGGTGAGTCACGCCGCGTTCCTGAACGCCTACCTGGAATCGAAAGGTGAGCCGCCTATCAATTTGGATCGGTTCCGCAATCTTTCCGGCAGTAAAGCGACCGGTGCCAAGCACATCGGCCGTCTGACTAACCTCAAGCACCTGAATGTCGATACGAGCTGGTATATCCGCGACCGCAGCGACACTAATCCGGATTTCGGTGCGGCGTTTATGCAGGCCCTCGAAATCCGAAACCGGCCGGCCATTCCCACCAATGATGCCGATTTCGAAAAGGCCGACCGGATCCAGGTGATTGCGAATACCGCGGCTTTTCACTTTGGCTACATCGAGCAGGGTGGCTCCAGCCTTTATGCAACGCTCAGCCAGAAAGTATCAAGCGCCGAAGTTCTCAAAATTACGCTGAGCATCGGCGGCGAGGAGATCCGCCACTTCGGAGAATGGATGGACTTCGCCGGCAATGCCGTCCAGGGCCCGCCTTTCTCGTTTGCCAACTCGCAAACTCCGGTTAGCGACGGCGGTCTGACGTTTCCCAATTTCAACGACCTCCGGCCACAGGAAGTCTTTCAGACGAACCTTATCTTTCCTGTGCCTTGTGAATTCATCAGTAATGACCTGCCACTATGCGCGGTCGTCCGCCCGACCGGCCCAGGACAGCTCGATGCAGTTGGCGTGATGAACTCGTTCATCGAGGATGGATTGTTTACCGGGCAGCCTCGCGAATTCACCAACTTATTACTCGAATTGGCCGTAGAAGCCGACGCTGCCACGCGTCATCCGCGCGCTTAGAAAACCCACCTCCCTCATTGTTGACACGGCTGCCTTTCCTCGTAGGGGCAGCCTTTTTTGGCGTCCGGAAGTACTTTTTCACACGAAACCCCGAGGATGAAAAACTCAGCGAGCACGTTGAAGAGTTCTGTCGATCTCGTCAATCAACGTGCGATCTCAATTCCCCAAGAGCTGTCGTTCGACACCCCTGTGGATCTTTACAGTCAATCGCCGACCGACTGCATACAATTCGAGCACACGCACTTCGCGCGTCACATTCGATTTGGCATATGGCTCCAAGAAAGGAAGGAAAGCAATGGCAAAGCAGGCAGACAACAAGGTGCAAGGAAGCGGTGGCGACCAGGGTGGCCGATCCAAGGGCGCGAGCAAGAAAGAACAGGGTCGCAAGAGTAGCGGAAATAAGAAGAGCGGGAGCTGACGATGGCGCGAAAGAGCAAAGATAAAGGCGGTGCGAAGACCAAGCGGCCCAAAAAGCTGAGTAAGAAGTCTTCCTAAATCTACGGCATTGTCCGAGCGACGAGAACACGGAGCGAAAGGCGCCGTTGCGCCTCAAGGCGATTTGTAGCCGTAAGCGAGGCATGTGCCGATTATGCTGACCGCCCTTGTTCTGTTGATGACTTCGCTCGAGAAGCATGTTCACGTCCTTTCTGTGGACATCGGTGGCCGAGTTGCTTCCTCAGGGCTCGGATCAGCCGCCCAGTACATTGAAAGTGAACTGCGCTCCTACGGTTACGTGCCGCAGTGGCAGACCTTCGAGGTTGGCGGTCATGCCTTCGCCAACATTGAGGCAGAAATCAAAGGGACCAAGCACCCCGAAAGGATCCTGGTCGTCGGCGCGCACTATGATACGGCGGGCGATCTTCCAGGTGCGAACGATAACGCGAGCGGCGTCGCGACCGTGCTGCAATTCGCACAGATGTTTGCAGGTTCGCGACCACAAAAAAGTGTGCGCTGGGTGTTCTTCACGAATGAGGAGCCGCCCTTTTTCCAGTCGCCGGCCATGGGAAGTTACGTGTACGCAAAGCGCTGTCACGAACGAAAAGAAAACATTGATGCCATGTTTTCTATTGAGACAATCGGATATTACACGGATCAACCTGATTCGCAGAGTTACCCGATCGGCTTTCATCCCGGTTATCCGGACCGCGGCGATTTTCTCGGGTTTGTCGCTGATTTTAAGAGCGCTCTGCTATTGCGGGAGGCCCTGAAAGCTTTTCGCCGTAGTACTGCCTTGCACGCTGAAGGTGTTGTGGCGCCTAGTTCGATTGCAGGCATCGGATGGTCTGATCATTGGTCGTTTTGGCAATTCGGATACCAGGCGCTGATGTTAACGGACACCGC
Organism: Terriglobia bacterium; assembly: GCA_963737005.1. GTDB lineage: Bacteria > Acidobacteriota > Terriglobia > Bryobacterales > Bryobacteraceae > Bog-105. Next base: position 205,626 of record CAVTRD010000005.1, read on the forward strand.
CCCGTATAGATATCCGCACTACCATACTGCGCAGGATACGCCAGACAAGCTCAATTGGAGAAGGTTCGGGCAGGCTGTCGAGGGGATTGAAGGCATGGTGCGGATATTGGCGGAATTTCAGTAGGCTTATCGACAAATTCGGGATCGCCATTTAAGCAGCAGAGTTGCCGTATCTGGTGTGGAACGCGGCTTTCCGCGGGGTGCGCCTAGTGAATTCTGGACCGATCGATGATGTCAGCAGGAACGACCAGGCCTACACCGAAGTAACAAAGAACGTCAACGACGGTGCGAGGTAGTGATCTCCCCGTTAAGGCTACACGTCCCGACGCAAACTCGAACCAGAAGCTAGCTGCCCAACTCTGCCTTCTCTGCGGCTGTGCACGCGCCGTTCTGTGGTTCTGCCACAGGACTCTTGTGATAACCTGTGGTGCTACCACAAGAGACACCGATGGCTCAATCCAAACTTGATCTTCTGCAAGGAACACTTGACGTCATGGTGCTGCGGACACTCCAAGTGTTAGGTTCGCTGCACGGATATGGGATTGCGCGCCGCATTGAGCAGGTGAGCGAAAACGCGGTGCTACTGAACCAGGGAACGGTTTACGCTTCTCTAGTGCGGTTGCAGCAGCGGGGCTGGATCACGGCCAAATGGGGCATTTCCGATAACAACCGCAAAGCGAAGTTCTACTCGATCACAAAAGCTGGCCTGAAGCAGTTAGCCCGTCATACGGCTTACTGGCAACGGCTCTCCGGAGTGATGGGCCGAGTTTTGGCGATGGACAGCGAAGGAGGCTGAGAGTGAAGTATTTGCTCCAAGAAGCGCTCAACCGAGTCCGCGCTTTTTTCCACGGAAAGTCACTGGATGAGGACTTGAACCAGGAGATGGCCTCACATCTAGGGATGGCCGTGGAAGAAAACATAAGACGCGGTATGTCCGCGGAAGAAGCGCGGCGGCAGGCGCTGGTACGGTTTGGCGGCGTCCAGCAGTCTCTGGAACTGCACCGCGAGTCACGTGGATTGCCTTGGTTCGACATGTTGCTGCAGGATTTACGATTTACCTTCCGCACGCTGAAACGCGATTACGGCTTCACCATGATTGCCGTGCTGATTCTCACGCTTGGCATAGCCGCCAACATCACGGTCTTTAGCGTAGTGAATACAATTTTGCTTCGCCCTCTACCTTTCCCTGATTCTGGAGAATTGGTTCGCATTGTGGAGAAGAACCCGACCGCCGGCGAGTCCAGCAAGACCTATACGGCAGATGCACTCAAGACTTTCAACAACAGAACCATAGCTTTCAATTGGTGAGCGGGTATTTCGCCTTTACCGGCCCCGATAATTTCAAGCTCATGGCGAAGAGCCAGCCGACACCCGCTACCGGCATTCTTGTGGCCGAAAGCTTCTTTCAGACTCTTGGGGTGACGCCTTCGCTGGGGCGACTGTTCAAGTCTCAGGAATTCGTAAAACATGCTCAGCCTGTGGCGCTACTAAGTTATTCATTCTGGAAAAGCCAGTTTGCCGGAGATCCCAATATCATTGGGCGAGCGATCGACCTGAGCAATAAGTCAGTGACCGTGGTTGGCGTGCTGCCGAACACATTTGATTTCGGTTCTGTGTTCTCACCAGGAGCCAAGGTCGACCTCTTCACTCCATACATCATGGATGACTTCCGCGACGATGGAAACGATTTGGCGCTGATCGGGCGGCTGAAACGAGGAGTCACCCTAAGTCAGGCCCAGCGCGAGGCCGACCAACTTTTCCCGCAGCTGCTGTTTGAGCATAAGCGCCCGGAGATAAAGGCCGACTACACAGGCCGACTAATCGTCCTGAAAGATTATGTGAGCGGCAAGCTGCGGCGGTCGCTGATTGTGCTGTGGTGCGCCGTTGGCCTGATCCTGTTGATTGTTTGTCTGAATCTGTCGAACTTGCTGCTGGCGCGATTGACGGCGCGCAGCAAGGAATTTGGAATGCGCAGCGCTCTAGGGGCAGCACGGTGGCGCATTGTGCATCAACTGCTCACTGAGAGTTTTGTGCTCGCCGTCGGGGGTGCAGCGTTAGGATTGGGACTTGCTTGGCTCACGATCCGCTATCTCGCACACCAGGGATCTATTGCTTTGCCGCTGCTGAGCATGGTACGCGTGGATGGAACGGTACTCGGATGGACGCTGCTAATCACAGGAGCGGCAGCCCTTCTTTTCGGGTCAGTACCTGGATTGCGGATGTCCGATGGCAACTTGCAGGAGCTGCTGAAAGGTGGGGGAGGACACGGTTCGAGCGAGGGCAGAAACCATGGCCGCCTGCGCTCGACGGTTGTGGTGATAGAAATCGCGTTAGCTTGCGTTTTACTGGTCGGCGCCGGGCTTCTAATGCGCAGTTTCCTGCGCGTCCTGGACGTCGACTTGGGCTTTGAGCCGAGTCGCGCAGCCGCTATCAGCTTAGACTTCAATGATCGCGAAACCGCAAATACTCGCGCGGCGAAGTGGCAGAACATCATCGGACGCGCTTCGGCCATCCCGGGTGTCGAGGCCGCTGGCATATCAGACAACTTGCCGATGAGCCGTAATCGGAGTTGGGGCATTGCGGCAAAAGGGAAACCAGGGAACAACGGGCAAGAATTTCTTCCGGTATTTGTCTACATTGTGTCGCCGGGTTATTTGAAAGCTATGGGGATGCGCCTGCGAGAAGGACGCGATGTCAGCTGGCACGACCTGGCCGAGAACAGGAATGTGGTGGTCATAAATGAAAAAGTCGCGCGAAGGCTCTGGCCGGGGCAAAGCGCGATTGGCCGTACAGCCATTGCAGGCGGAGCAGAGGCCGAGGTAATTGGCGTGATTTCCGATGTTCGCGAAACTGGCGCAGAGGACAATGCAGGAGCCCAGATGTATTTGCCGCCGACGAAAGGGTATGGGCCCGAGGGCGAGTATCTGGTTTTGCGTTCGAAGTTGCCCTCAGCGGCGCTGGCCGGAAGTGTGATGACCACGCTGCGGAAGATCAACTCCGCGCAACCAGCGACAGAGTTCAAATCGATTCAGGCGCTTGTGGATCGCAATACGTCGCCAAGACGATTCTTCGTTCTACTGGCTGGAGTCTTCGCCGGTCTCGGGCTACTTTTGGCTTCGCTCGGGATCTACGGTGTTATTTCATATTCCGTGACGCGCCAGAGACCGGAGATCGGCGTACGCATGGCGCTCGGTGCGACCGAAACTCGTGTGCAGCTGGAGGTCATATGGACGACAATGCGACTTGCCCTGGTTGGCGTTGCTGTCGGAGTGGTCGCATCCTTAGGGGTCTCGCGCCTAGTTACATCTCTTCTGTTTCGGACTGCTCCCACCGACCCGCTCAGCTTCACTGGGATGATCTTCCTGCTGGGATTGATGGCGCTGCTGGCAGGATATGTTCCGGCGCGAACGGTCTCGAAAATCGATCCAATGATCGCGCTGCGATCTAACTGAACACGTCGGTTAACTTCCGTGTAGCGCGTTGGACGCTCAAACGGCGGGATGCCAAGCTCCGTCAGAACTCGCTGGAAGCCGTATGGGTTCGACCTTCCCAGTTTTTCTTCTGGATTCGGCCAAGCACGTGGGGACGCAACGGATGTCCCTCGGGCAAATTAGGATGTTCAAAATCGT
>CAVTRD010000006.1:0-1285815 GCA_963737005.1 Terriglobia bacterium
ATTTCTTGGCGGCTCAGGTTATCAGGAGACACCACGAGCGTGTTTTCCGGACTGTCAAGGTATGCGTTCGCGATCGCGGTAAACCGGTCCTGCCGTTTAGCCGCCTCGTGGACCCGGCCTTGTTTTCGCAGTTCTTCAACGCCTTCGGCGACTTTGCCATTAGCCATCAGGATCACGGATCGCTTCAGGTCAGCATCTTTTTGCCGAACAACCTTGTTCAGTTGCGCGGTCTTCATGCCGGCGTCCTGCAACTCGCCGAAGATCCGGCCAGCTTCGACAGACTGATGCTGCCGTACGTCGCCCACGAGAATGACTCGGTCGTTAGCCCGGATCTTCTTCAGGAACTGATGCATCTGGTTTGTCGATGAAAGGCTGGATTCGTCCACGAAATACAAGCGCGGAGCTGAGTTGTCTCGCTGCTTGCGCGGCTGGTCAGAAGATGCTTCTGCAGGGTAGCGGATTGAATTCCTCGGGCCGCCAACTCGTTTCGGGCGCGCGATGTGGGCGCTAGTCCGCGGACTTCGAAGCCGTGCTGCTCGGCGATCTCTTTCACGATTTCGAGCGCGTCGTTTTGCCGGTTCCAGCGCCGCCTTGCAGTCCAACAATCTGGTCCCGAGTGGTCAGGATCCCTTTCAGAACAGCTTGGCGTCGTTCGTTTCCTTTCAGGATCTCGTAGCGGCCGAGGTCCGGGTCTTCCGCGATCGGAGTAACACTGTTTTGCCCTTCTATGACTCGCGAAAGAACACTGCGTTCCATCCGAATCATTGCGGGCGTGGTGTAGCGATGGCCCGGCGCGTGAGGTCTCACATGGTCGACGCTGATCAGTTCGCGGGAGGCTCGCTGCCGTTGCAATTCCTGTTCGACATCGTTTAGGAGAATATGTCCTTGGCCATATCGAAGTGCTTGGGTGATGATGCGATGCTCCTCAATCACGGCCGTGCGTTCGTTCAGTTTCCGGACTGCGGAGCGGACCGCTTCGCCTGTCATCTGCAGCCGTTGTTCGTCTGCGATCTGCGGCGGGGCGATTTTGGTTGAGGCTGCTCGACGACCTGGGCTGGCTGGTTTCCCCAAAGATCGGCATGTGCCTGATGAAGTTTCCGGAGCTCGTCGGCGCTGATGGCAAGCTTGTCTTCCCGGTTCTGGTGATTGATGATGTCCTCGGCTCGGCGGCCAGCCAATACCAAGTTCCTCTAGACGCTGTTTGAGTTGGCCATGCCGAAGACTTTCGGCCGCCAGATATTCGGGCGTGTAACCAGCGATATCGGGAGCATGATTGGTACCCCGGGTCACCTCGTATCCGAGGGCGCGCAGGTTGTGCCCCAGCTCCGATTGATAGATCGCGGTGGCCATCGCCTGGGCACGAAAGAACTCGTATGGCTGAAGCGATCGGTGATTACCTTCGGCGTCGGTGGTCATGTTGAAGACGATCGCGTGTGTATGGAGGTGCGGTGCCGGGTAACCGTCTACTGGCCGTGCGGTGTCGTGTTCAAACGTTGCCGTCGCCCAGCGTCCGGTAGTCTGCGGCGGTGCGTTGCCTCCCGTACGAGCCTGTGTGTACCGCTCCAGGTAATCGAGAGTTTTGATGACCGCCTCGCGATGAGCATCGCGGACGCGGTCGTCTTCTCCGACGAGCGCGGTAAGGGAAACAGTCTTTGGGGCGTTGAACGTGAGATCCCACGCAGCCCGGTGCGCGACTTCCTTTCCTTCTCGCGTGAGATGGGTATCCCGATGACGAATGAGTTGGTTCCCGGATCTGGGGTCCTCGCCGTCAGCTAGACGGTCGAATGCCTGCGCTTCGACTGGCCCAGTCAGGCCGAAGTCGGCGGCGAGCTGGCCATGCCATTGGCCTTGGAGCGTTCCGGATTGGGAGAAATAGGAATTGGATGCGGCAGAGTATTCGCTCTTGTAGTAATCCTTGACCTTGGCGGGTACAAGGGGTTTTGATGGATCAACCATAGAGGCAACTTTCTATGTAGATGGGTTGGAGCGGTACACCGACTGTCAGTCGTATCGGGATGCGGTTCCGGCGACTGCGCGAGCATCGTCTTCTGTGTCTTCCCTGCGATCCGTCCTGGTTTGTGCGCTTCCGCTCCGGCGCCGCTGGTACGGGCAGCGTGGCTGCGACCGCGGTCGAGTCATCCGGACCTGGTTCGGGATTCAGCGGCCGCGTCTGCACGTTCGGGATCATTCGTTCGATAAGCCCCGGCGCGCGCCGCCGCTTTTCGCGCACGTCGAACGCGATCGGTACGACCTTTCCTGCCGCAACGAAGTAGCCGGTCAGGTCGTCGAGTTCTTGGATCTCCGAAGGCATGATCAGCGGCTCGATCACGCGTTCCGTGCTGTAGCTCCGATGGCCTTTGCCAAGGAGTAGATGCGCTGGCCTGGTCTCTTTCACGCGCTCAATCTGAACATTCCCAATCCGTTTGGACAGGTGCTCGGAGGCGCGGGATTCCTGGGTGCGGAGAATGAAGTTGTAAAAAGGCTGGCTGAGCATTGTCTCGGCTTGCTTGCCGTAGTTGGCATCGATCTGAGACATGCCTTGAAACCCAATCACAATCGGGTTGCCGGATTTCCGCTGGCGCGTTAGTGCCTTCGGGAGTTGCGGCAGCCGCTGGAGTTCCTGCACCTCGTCCAACACGAGCCAGCATCGATTGGCGTCCTCGTCGGCGTCTCCTTGCAGTTTCAGGATCAGCATGTCGAGCCACAAGCCCTGGAGAGGCCGAACGGCGTCAATGGTTTCCGCCGTCGAGGTGACAAAGATCCAGCCCCGCCGCTTCTTCGACCATTCGCGAACCGTGAAGCGCTTCCTGCCTTCGGGGTGCGTCGGCATCATCCGGAGCGGTTTGCCGGCCTCGTTGAGAGTGCCGAGAATACCGGCGCGCTGGGGTGCGGCATTCTCGGTCATGGTGTGGGCGTGCTCCGTTCCGGCTACCCGCTTGTCGATCTCCTCTGGATGGGCCATCCAGTGGCCCAGCTCGTTCACGGTTGGCTTGTAGTAGGCGAGCAGGTAAGCGAAGATTGCTCGCGTGTGGTTGAGGAAGAACTTTTGCTGTGTGGGCTCTTCCGGGAACAGGCCATTTGCGATGGGAGTCGCTTGCGGCTCATCATCAGCCTCATCCCCAATCGCCCAATATGGACATCGGTCGTCTTTGGGATTAAGAATCAGGTCGCCCCGGCTTTCGTCATAAAACTCCTTCAGATATTCACGCTCGGGATCGAACACAATGGCGGTTTCGCCGCGTTCTTCCACTTGATAAAGGATGTTGCGAATGAGCGTGGACTTACCCGCGCCGGTATCGCCCGACACCTGAATGTGTTGAGCTTCCTTCGACCGCTTTAGGACGAGATCCAAGCCTTTCTTCCCCTTCAGGCGTTCGGATAGCGAAGGTGGATTTGTGAGCGGGAACCGAAGTCCGTCCGGGGTCCGGATCAACGCCGGTCTCCACTGGCCCGGCGTCGTTTCTCCATCGAATCGTCAAAGGGAAAGCGCGCGTTTCGGCATTGAACCGCCATCGGCTGACAACGCGGGGGCCCCGAATGCGGCGCCCATTTCGCGTCTCTTGCTCGTGCTTTCTGTCAAAGTACATACCACACGTGAGGAGAATGACAAGGGTGAACCCTGAGCAAACGAACGCACCTTGAAAGACGCGAAGCACGGAGTTCCCGCCGTACACCACGCGTCGCAAATCGTCGTACAGGATAGCCGCAGGGAGTTGGAGACTCGAGCCGTCCGGCAAGACAAATTTGTGCGTGGGCGGGCCTACCCGCCTGTGGAGCGATGGCATCGGAGGGACATAGCGCCAAGCCGCACTCTTGATGTACGTAGGCAGCAGTTTGCCTTCGTTGCCTGGCATGAAGGCGATCTCTACTCGGCAGTAGAACAGCGCCAGAAGGACGGAAGCCAGCAGGGCGAGACTGGACCACATCGGTGGACGTCGGGGCCAAGCTGGCGCTGCAGAGGCTGTGCTCATTTGTTGTTCTCCTTCGAGGTTTTCGCGTGTTGAATTGTAGCCGGATCCTCCTCGATAGGCAGGCCGAGAGTGTCGCGAATGCGGCGATCCGCTAGGGCGTACTTGCGGAGATCTGTATCGGCAACGAGGCGGTCGATGGCGGCTGCCGAGAGCTCCTTGCCTCCAGTGCGCAACTCCGTATAAAGGGTAAGCACGATACGGCGCATGGCAAGGAACTCGGCCATCATGGTGCGCGTGACGGGATCAACTTCCAGAGCCTTCAGCAGCGTTACTCTCGCCCAAGAATTCACGCTCAGACCTTCGCTCCTGGCCCGCCGCCGGATCGCTTCGCTTTCAGATTCGGTCACCCGCGCCTGGACGTGACAGGGATGGGACCTGCCTTTAGGCGTTCTCATAATCTCCCCATCGACCATGCCGCATCGATCCATTTGCAGCGGTGTACCCCGGTATACCGCTACTCGCCAACTCGTTGAAATTGCGTTCCGTGCTGCCAGGACACCCTGTAAGGGGTGGACTGTCATGAATAACGATGTCGGCGCAGCCGACAGACCCACCCGAGTCCGATACCCCTCGGGCGAAAACACCGGATTGCTTCTGATAACCACTCACTCGCTGTGTTCTCTGCATTGATGTTGCGTCCTGATTTACTGCGCCTAAGATCGCTGAATTGCGAAATGCAACTCTTTTGAATTACGCTTCCTGACAAACTGCTGGAAAACGGGGAAGTGCCTCAATCGACACTTCCCCATTCGCCTACCAAATGCTCATTCCTTGGCCGGTTTTCTGCTGCTGGCGGACTTCTCGTTCCGTCTGCGTCTGCTGCAATTGCACTGCGACATCCGGTGCTGCGGCCCGCTGAGCTGCTTGCGCTTGCTGTTGCTGGTCGTTGCCTCTTTGCTGCTGGGTCGCTACACGAGCGGCTTGCTCGTTTGCGTTTCCTTCGGGACTGGTTGTGTTGTCATATCGGTTTTCTGGCATTCGTGGTTCACCTCCTTTCCAGGCAAGAAGCCCGTTTCTTAGGCGGCCGCCTTCCGGTCGGCTTTTGCCTTCCGACCTCGTTTCGCGGGCATATCAGTCGCTATCGCGGTCTGGAATTTCTGCCCGTTTTGATCCCAGAAGCTTTTCCATTCGGTGTCGCCTTTGATAGCGGTATTGAATGCTTCTGTGATCACGTGACCGACTGTCGATGGGTTCTTCTCGTTCAGGTACGTGCCGTATCCGACGAGCTGTGCATAGACGTCCGAGCGCAACCGAATGCAGTAGGTTGCGACTGGCGTTTTATCTTCCGCTGCTAACTTGGGCAAGGGCTTCTCCTTTGATGGGTAGGGGCGTTACAAGAGGTCGTGAATACTCGTAAATCAATTCGGTTTGAAAGCGCTGATGTGCGGCGTCGTATCCGTGGACCTGAAGGACTTCCGTCAACTCGACGTGCGCCGTCCCGGTCTCGATTCACCTGCACAACAAAATGAATGGCATCGGCCACCTGGGCGCGTACAAACTTGTGATCCAGATTCGAATGCGCTGACAATGCCAGGTCCGCTAAACGGTTCAGTGCTAGGGTCGCGGTGTCAGCATGTACGGTCGTCATCGACCCGCTGTGGCCCGTATTCATCGCCTGCAGCATGTCGTATGCGGAGTGGTCCCGTACCTCCCCGATGATGATGCGATCTGGGCGGTGCCGGAGTGCCGCAGTCACCAGATGGGCGACGGAAATCGGTGGCCGGCCAGGTAATTCGTCGACGGCCTCCCAGCGTGCGGCGTTCCGGTGGGAAATCTGCAATTCAATCGGCTTTTCGATTACAATCAAGCGGTCGGAAGCCGGAATATGGGCGGCGAACGCACACAGGAGTGTGGATTTGCCGGAGCCCGTTCCTCCGCTAATCAATACATTTCTCCGGTTCAAGACGGCATCGACAATAAAGTCCCTGACATGCAATGGCATTGACCCGATGTCAACCAGTTCGTCGGTTGTAAACCAGCGGCTAAACTTGCGGATGGTCACCGTAGCGCCGTGCGGACTGCATGGTGCGTACACGGCGCCAACACGCGAGCCGTTTGGCAAGCGGAGGTCTTGCAGTGGATCGCGTTCCGTGATATCGCGTCCGAGAATACGTGCAATTTGCTCGATGGCGGCGTTGAGGTTATCGCGATGCATCGTTACCCCATCCACGTGAGCCATGACGCCATCGCGCTCAGCGAACACACTTCGGTCGCCATTGATACACAAGTCTGAAACCGTGGGATCCAGGATGAGGTCCTGAATCTCGGGTGGGAAGAAAGGGAGAATCAATTCAAAGCTCATAGTGCTTGTCCTCCGCTACTGATCGGCGCGCGCCTCGTGCAGATCAGTGATAATGAGGCCCAGCGGGTTGTAGGTTGCAAACTGTGGGAAGGTCACGGAGCGGCGTGAGACTTCATCCGGATTCAGGTAGAAGACAACCGTCATCTGCCAGTGCTCTTTGCGCGGCGTGCCGGTCGAAAAGACCTTGACCATGTCGATAATCGCGGTTCCGGAATAAAGGACTTGTTTGCCGATTCGTTCCTTGCCGAGCGAGGTGAAAACAACGTTGTTCACCGAGACGTCGTTCTCGTCCGTCTGGCCGGCAATGACCTTAGCAATGGTTCGATTGCGGACATCGTCGGTCATCAGCTTGTTGGCAAGTTGATCGTTGAGGAAGTAGAAATTGCGTGGGTACGTCTTGGCGACGGTATCGCGCAATCGCTCGTATCTGTCCGTCGCCCATTGCGTAAGAAAGGTGCGAATCTCACCCTCTCTCGGGGAATAGTCGAGGTCGTTATACGCGATCGGGGCCGCTTGGCCCATCTCATTGATGCGGATATACCGATAGACAATGTGCTTGTCCGCAAGGTGGAACAGCCCGAAGGTCTGCACGAGTACAATCGCGGCCAAAGAATAGACGATGGCTCGAAGGATGCGCCGCTCGGTGTAGTGGGATGTGTAAATTTCCGTCGCGGCGATGTCGTTTTTGATCATGTTCTTGTCCATGGAAGATCTCCTTTACGCAGCGAGAAGGCGCCTTCTCGGCGTAGCCCGCAACCGTTCCGAGAATTGCCTCCGAGTAGCCTGCCGCGGCTGAGCCAACGCCGCCGAATAGCATGCTCGTGATCATCGGAATTTTGAAAAGCCCGTAAGCAAACGCGCCGGTCAGCATGATCAATGTCGCGAGAATGGCCAACCAATGGCCGATGCTGTAGTCGCCTGCAACAGTGTTATCGAAAAAGCCAATCATCACGTTCAGCCATATGTAGGCAAAGCCCGGCTGAAACGGCCCTATAGAACGAGAAGACAATCAGTCCGTCAAGCCAGCCCCAGAATTTCGATGAGAAATGCTTGGTCATATAGAGCGGAATCGCGAGCGGGCCGAATAAGGAAAAGATCCCGTAGCACACCCATCCGAATGCATCGACAGCGAACATGGCCAAGTCCATCAGCGCCATGAGGCCAATGACGATGAAATAGATAAAGATCCCGACCAAGTCCATGCCGGAGGGCCGTGTTGTCGCATCCATCACGTTGCGTACCCTACTCAGGAAATCATCCATAATGGCCTGATCGAGATTCGCTGCAATACTCTGGGCGACCCCGGCAAATAGGTTGTGAATGCTGAGGCCTGTCCCCGGCAGCGGATTGAAATAATAGTGCAGCATCAGGGAACAAACAAAGAGCTGGAAGAAGAAGATAAATAGATCGCCGATGGTGAAATTGACCGGACGCTGACCAATGACCATATGGCCGAGATTCCAGCGCACGACCATGGCAACGAGACCGATCAGGGCAACAAAGTTCAGTTCCGTAACGCCGAGATCCATCAGGATGTCGCCCTTCGTCGTGGTGAGATTGTCCACGGCTGATGTGACTTGTCCCAGCCAATCGATTCCGGGACTCGCGGCGAAGCTCGCACTCGGCACGAGGACCAGAGCGAAAAGCGCCAAAATCAGAAAACGTGTTTTCATTTCGACTCCAGTTTTTTATTTCGGGACGTAGTTGTAGAAGTTGCTTTCGACGCTGCCGTACTCAGACTGTCCAGTGTTGCGGGACGTCTGCGCGGCACCGAAGATGTTCATTGATTCAGCCGCGGCGTTCCGTTGCCAGCTGTTCGAGATGATGTTTTGCTCCACAAGGCAAGCGTGAAGCGCTCCCTGGCTGCGTTGTTCGTGCAGACCGGCCGTCTGCGCACCGTTGACGAGATTCAGTTGGGCAATTTCGGAATTGTCGTCGTCCGAGTCCGAATCATCGTCGTTCTGCAGATTGTCGATAGCAGCTTCGTTTTGGGTGACGGCGGTCCGATATTCGGCAATGGTCGCCAGGCATTTTGATGCCGAACCGTCTTGCTCTTCAATGCTTGCCAATTGGGCCAGCGCACCACTGTTGCCAAGCAATTCCGTTGCGAAGAAATGCGTCCGTATTGCCGTTGAGGAGCAGAGTTCCGGTTTGCCAGGCCGTTTTGGCCCATGCAGAACTTCCGTTGACGGTGATGGGCCAATTGGCTGTCTCGCCGTACCGATTCCGGGTCTCGTCGGCTATGAAGGCGGTCTCCACAGTCTTCCACCTCATACGGTGCAGACTTTGTATCCGCTTGGCCATCGCCATCGCCTGGTTGTACATGGCCATGCCCTGCGCATAGATCTTGCCGAGTTGCGCAACTTCCTCCGTCACTTTGGCGTAAGTGCTGGCATCGGAGGACCAGATCTTGCCCAGTGTGACGTAGCTCGTGGGATCAAACACCACATCGCCGAGTCCGAAGAGCCCTGCTGCGGGAAAGGGAACCAACAACAGGATCGCGGCGGTACTCGCCACCGTGTAAATAATCTGTTTCCTCGACCAGATCCGCCTGCCGAAGTTGGAGCGGACACGGGTGCAGAGGTTTGAGAAGTGGAGCATCTGGATTTCCTTCCTAACTACGGGTGGGGCACGCCCCGGAACAACACTTCCAATGCGCCGCTGATGGCGACCAAAGCAAGCACCGCGATCAGCGGGATGATTGCGAATTTCATGGCGCGGCGACTTCCCGTCAATAGGCGAACGTCCCTGGCGAGTTCAATGAAAGCCGGTGGGCCAGGACGGCAATGACGCCGCCGCGGAGCGACTATGCCGCATCCAGAACAGAACGAATCTGAATGCTCTACGTGGTAACCGCAGTGTGAGCAGAACATCTCAACCTCCTTAGAGCGTCGGATCGACTTGGTGCGCGTCGTATGCAGGCACTTCTAGATCGCCTGAAAGGTAAATGCGCACTCGGGACCGCTCACGAACAATGAACGTTGGGAGCTGATTGAGGAACCGGTCGAGAATCTGCATGGATTCCTGCCCCATTTCCTGCGAGATGCCATTGCGAATCGAAACGGAAGGGTCATACCCGAAACGCGGTTGTGCTGTTGCCGATTTGGGCCAAACCGCCAACTGCGCCGATCGCGAGACTGGCTCCAAAGATCTGGAAATAGTGATGATTCACCAGATCACGCAGCCCGGTCTCGCCGATCTGATTCATGCCGACAAACTTGTCCAGATCGAGCGAGTAGCCATCGGGCATGATGCAGCGATGAAAAGCCACGAAGAGCCGTTGTTGGTTCCCGTTCGCAACAGCGTTTACGGTTCCGAGACAGCGTGTGCCTTGCGGGATTAGAAGCTGCTGATGATCATGCGACCAGATGTCGGTCGTCAACATGGTGTCGATGGGACCGGCGAACGCGCCGTTAATCCTGTTGGTCAGCACCGTCTCAAGGACGGTTCCCTCGAAAAGCCGATATGTCTTACCCGAATATTGGTCCCACGGGTACTTGGGCTTCTTTGGATCCGATTTTTCAGAGACGTCCACAGAATGCGGCTTTTCTGTCGACTGCTCTTGTTCAGCGGCTCCGGCGAGAACCGCGGTCTTGCTCGCGATCTGCTGCGGGCTTGCGTCTGATGCCGGGGTTGTCGCCGACCCATTGAAATCGATGGCAACACTGCTCGAATTCAGAGCGGCGAGACGGCGTTGCTTCGCCGATTGCGCCTGGTCCTCCCGTGTGGAACCGGGGGCAGCATCGTGGCCATATAGAGCGCGGCGCTGTGCGGATGTCATCGACGGGATGCCATTTGCTTCCGAGCCCGGATGCCACTGCCCATCCGTTCCGCAAACAATCGGTGCGCCGTTCGGACCTGTCCCCTGCGTTCCCGCGAGTGCCGCGGTGCAGGGCATCATCGAAGGCAATTGCCCTTGGAGACCTTGGGCCGCCTGAGTAGCTTGGGCGAGGGCCTGCGCTGCCGCCGCATTTTCTTCCTGCAACTTCTTCACCTGCTCTCGTTCCTGTTCCTCGAAATTCGATACGGTATCCGGAGCGACCGTCGTAGGCTTCTGTCTCTGGGCACTCTTGGGCGTGCGGCTTTCGACGCGCGATCCCAGACGAGTAATATTTGTCAACAGACCAATGCCGGCGAGAGCAATCAATGCGTACATGGCAATGCGAATGCTATTGATGGGTTTCTTCGCCGTCCGTTGAACGGGAACCGTTGTCTCAGCGCCTTCGGGCTTCGGATCATGGGGAAGGATTGGTGTTCATATTTCTCCTCTCGACCAAACAGGACAGTGGGGACATGCCGTTACTCGGCGCGTTGCGGCGCCTCCCAGAAGTCCATCCGTTGTTTGCCGATCGCGAGGTAGCCTTTCGAAACGTGCTTTGGCACGGTATAAAGGCCATTTGCGTAATCGAAGTTGATCAGGCTGGGTTTGCCGTCTTTCACTTCGTAGAGAGTCGGCGTCTCCTGCGGCTGCGCCGCTATATACGTGAAACGGTCATCGTGGAAGATCTGTAAAACGCCAAGCTTTTCTCCGACCTTTTCGTCCCAGCGATAATCGAACTTCAGGGAGGCCGGATACTTCGCGCGGAAGGCTTCCGTTTCGGCAGTGCTCTTGGCTTGTTCGCGCTGCACCGTTTGAGCGGCTTCCGCCTTTGCATCAGCGGCTTCTTTCTTCGCCTTATCCAGCTCCGCGGCGGTCACAAACACGGGTGGCTTTGCGAGATCCTGCGATAGCTGCGAGTCCGGATCGACGAATACCTTCGAATCGCAGTGCTCGTCGCTCATGATCAGGCGGAACGTATAGGATTTGTCGTGGTCCGAGAGCACGTTCACGGTGGTTTGCTTCACCATGGGTTCCTTGACCTTGATCGAGATGTAGCGCGTCGGCTCATCTGACTTGCCGGTCGTGAGCATCCAGTTCAGGGAATCGCCGACGAAGGTCTGCCGGACCTTTTCGCTGGCGGGCAAGACAATGAGCGTGTCTTGGAACTGCGACACGTACACGTCAACGACGGAGCGTTCCCCGACGACAACGGTTCGAGGGTTATCGACCTTAACGGCAGTCGCGGTCTGGGCCGGAGCGGCGGCCGCCGAAACGGCTGCGGCTGCGAGAAATAGGAATATTCGTGGAGTGTGCATGTGAGTCCTCTACTTACGCGCTTTGCAATTCAAACGCACGGTCGTAGCCGTGCTCGGCGATTTCTTGCGCCCGCCGCTGGCGGTCTTTGGGCTTCGTGCTGAACAGCCAATAGCTACGGGGATCGAGATTCAGCCTGAGCACCTTCGAGTAGCCCGCGCGTTTGAGCATGGCTTCGCGCGGGGCAAGCGAAGCAAGGTTGGCTACTTCCTGATCGTTCAAGTTGAAGAGCCTCTGGTAGAGCGCTCGGTCAAACGTCCGATCGGGCAAGAAAGAGCTGCGTGGTGCAGGCGTTCACAATGATGGCTGTGTTCTCGCCAAGGTCCTGGGCGGCCTGAGTGAGAAGAGTCACGCCGGCGAGGTGCTTACCGCCTGTCTTCAGCGAGTTGATCGCGCTTTCAAGCAGCGTGCGCGTCTTTAGGTGCTTCCACAACTCGTCGAACAGAATGTGTTTCGGGTAGCCCAGGTTGGCCGGGTCGTAGATCACCTGGTTGATTTGCCGCAGAATCCAGAAGAGCATCGGCTCGATGAGGTCCTGCTCGTTCTCGGTGACATCCTGGAAGTCGAACGACTGAATGCGCGCCAGGCGCAGCGAGTCGTCGATGTTGTCGAACACCTTCCCGTACGCGCCGCCTTCCGTCCACTTGGTGAGGTAGCGTTGCAGGTGCGGCGCAAGGGCCATGTTCTTCAGCCGTCGCACGGTCGGGGCAAGCAGGTACATCCGGCGAATGCTCTTGTCTACCGCGTCTTCGTCTTCCGGCGACAGATGAGCGCCGCCCTTCACCAACAGCAGCCGGATGAACTGGAACAAAAAGCTGAGATTTGGTTCCGTGGGCTCCAGGGAAAACGGATTAATGCGAGGGCCGCTTGTGCCAACTCGCTCCACAACTCCATCGAATAGGCGAATCGTGGTCTCATAAGAGCCGCCTACATCAATCACGAAGGTGAAGCCGCCATATTTCTGCTCGTGAAGAATGATGTTGTTGCCGTTGACAGACTTGCCGCTGCGGGGAGCGCCGACGATCAACGTGGTTCGCATCCCTTCCGTATACGGGTCAAGGAAATACGGCGTCTTGGTGCGGGTCTCGTAAACAGTCAGATATTCGTGATCCAGATCGTCTGAATGAGTGCTGCCGATGGAAGGAGCGAAGACCATTGCCATGCGCGCGTTGTGGTCAGCCCGCAACCAGCTCAAACGCACATTGAAGTTCGATGCGGCGTCGCCGGTCGAATTGCCCGGCAGCATGGCGTAATAGGCGGATAGGCTCCCTTGCGTTTCCTCAGTAGCGGGCGCTTGTATGTCAACAAGCGCCTTACTGACAAGGGGCATCGCCTCAAGTACTTCTTGCTGATCGCGCGAGTGAACCAAGCCGAAGAAGGAATATTCCCCGAAGTCGTGGCCTTCGTTGTCGATCGAGTTCAGGACGTCAGCGAGCTTGTCGGAGCCTTTGTCGGCCGCCTTGGCCCGAACGGATTTCTCCAGATTTTGCGGGTTCCTCATGTTGGCGGCGACTGCCAGCAAGTCGATGCCGGAAGATGCCGGCGAACCCTTCGAGCTGGCCGATTCGTTTCTGGACATCGTTGCGGGAGCGCGGAATCCAATGCGAGCACAGAATCATGTTGGCGTCGATACTCTGCAGGGCTCCGAAAAGATTGGGTCGTGATCCGCCTGGGCTGTCGAGCAGGCTAAAGAATTGCGCGTACTGTTTGCCGATGCGTAGATGTTCGTCCGTCCACTGGATGGAGGAACGAACAAGTTGCGTATCGACCCGCTCCCGGGATGCAAGTTTGGTCGGCAGTGCCCAGGGTTCAAGGTTCAGAAGATAGGCCCAGAAGGAGGCTACGTCGTCCCCGGCCAGCAGCCGCAGGCCGAGAAGTTCCTCCAGTTGGACGGTCAGCATCTCCGCCGTCCGCTCCATTTGCGCGATGTAGCGGCTGGTCTGCCGTTCGAACTGCTGGGGTGAAAGCGATTTGGAGCCGAACGAGTTCTTCTTTGGTGGCTCAACGGTCACGACCCAGAACAGCTCGATGCGGCGAAAATTCGCGGTCTCGTTTAAGAACGCGATGCGATCCCTAACCGCTGTTTCCACACGTGGATTCGAATAATGTTCCTGGCGGGGAATGTCGAAGCCCTTTCGGACCCGAACGTATTGATACAGCCGGCCATGTTCAGGCAAGCTCTTCAAAGCGCCTTGAATGCGGCGGATGGCGTCCTCGACAACCTCATCCGTTAGCCCTTCGTCGTCGATTCCGTTCAGGGCGAACATGCAGCCGTAGCCGCCGTTCTTCAGAGCGAACACGCTATCGGTCACAAACCGTCGAATCGGAACAATGCTGCACGTCGGCTTGGCTTGTTGGAACCACTTGGGATTTGGCATGAGATTGATGTCCTTACTGTTTGCCT
Organism: Terriglobia bacterium; assembly: GCA_963737005.1. Taxonomy (GTDB): domain Bacteria; phylum Acidobacteriota; class Terriglobia; order Bryobacterales; family Bryobacteraceae; genus Bog-105. The sequence continues at coordinate 13,812 of CAVTRD010000006.1, forward strand.
GGATCGTAGAAAGAAGCTTGCCGGAAGCTGAGAAGCCACAACCGGAACATCTTCGGCTCTTTACGGGTCAGCAAATTGCCTGCCGCCAGCAAAGACGGAAGCAACAAACACGCGAGAATCTTCGAAGCGAAAAGGAAGACTGCGACGGATACAAACAGGCAAGCGCCCAGCAATCGGTAATCGACACCGAACTTGGTAGTTGGCTTATTCAAAGCCGCGTTGATCTCGATCAGTTTTCCTCTTCGCTTCTGCATGGCCGGTTTAGACTCCCTGCCCGGTAAGGGAAGTGATCCAAGTCGGACCAAGGCCGATGACCAGACCACCGAAGAGCACGCCGGCGACGCCGGTGATGCCGCGCATGATGTTTCCGCCGGCGAAGCTGAACACCGAGAACACCAGTGAGATGAGTACGATGATGGCGCCGATGAGCAAGCAAGCGGTCTCGACCGTTTGCATAACGCTTGTGACGCCACTCATGTCGATGCTGGGTGCCGCGTGGGACAGACTGGCCGTAGCGCGCGAGTGCTGCGATAGGAACGAGAGTTTTACTGAAGCTGCTGATGTGCCGTTTTGCCGAACCTCCTTTCCCGGCGCGCGCAGCGCCGCTCTTGACGTTGAGGGTTTCGGGCGCGTGATCTGCGTCCGTGATTTGAGAGCCGGATGCGAACTTCAAAAGCAATTTCCTCCTTCTGAATTTCAAACCGCGATTGCTGTTTGAAATTCGAAGATAGGTGCTTTTGTGGGCTATCTCAAGGGGTCGATGCAAAGCTGCCGCATTCGTTGAAGCGTCTGCGGGTGATAAGCGATTGCAGAGAAAGAGGCTGGCTTGCTTGGAAATTGTTTGGCGCAGAGTGGGTTGATCGGCTGTTGCTTCCGTGTTGCCCGTTATCCGGCGCTTGGATTTCTAAACCCTTCCCGACTACCCGCGTTCTATCCACAAGGCCACTTCTCCGACTCGCCGACTACACTGACAAGTGAAATTGGTTCGCGAAAAGCTCAATGTACGCAACATGCCGACCGGAGCTGCCGGATAGCAGCGCCTTCTCTCGGTAACATGTCTCTCAATGACGACTGCTGCTTTTGAGAACTTCATTTTCGCGTTTGGGGCCGCTCTGTTGCTTCTTCGAAGAGCACACGATACCAAGGATTTCTGATCGAAGGGATGGCGCTCTACGCTGCCCTCCTCGACGGCTTTCTTCGCATTGGCCTAGTGCTGAAAAGACAGCTTAAGAATAGAACCAGTGAAATCGATGAGACGCTCATCCGCCAAACAAAAGGCGGAGCCTTCTACAGCGAACACCAGGTCTATCACATGGCTTTTCAGCGAATCGAGTTCCAAACCGGCAGCGCTATGGCGACGGAATGCCGACAAACCGTCAATGTGAAAACGAATAGCTAATCCTTCGCCGTCACATCTGATCTATCCAGGTCTAGGATCTGACAGTGATAAATCCACATGTGACAACCGAAAAGCGGATTTCCCGGTACAAAATAAACGTTCGTCAAGGATGACGCATGCGATACCGGGCGGCACTGAGGATTGGCCGACGACGACTAGGCAAGGACGGAAACGGCCGAAGTCTGAGCAAACTGCCCAAAATGGTGCTACAGTTGGGCACTCGGATCTGGGGTCAGCATCCGTATGCCTTCTTCAAAACAAGTTCCGCTCCTACCCACACCCAGCGGAGAAACAATTCAAAGAGCCGGGCCTACACAATCATGACGCTGATGTCTAGCTCGGTTCGCAATCGCTCTTGGGTTCATGTATTTCAAGGATCGATGGCGTCCGGATTACCGGAAAGAAATTGGGGCTCTAGGGTTGAAATGGAATAACGAGGACTTCACTGAGTCCATCCGTAGCGGGAATCTTTTGGTGATTACGGAGTACCTCAAAGGAGGCATGCCGTCGAGCGGCGTCTATAACAATGCTGTATTCGATCTCACGCTGGGCGTTGGAAAGCTCAATTTTGGAGAAAATTCCTGCATGCTTTCCAAACCTCTGGCAGCGAAAAGCTGAATTTCAAGACGTCTGGCGGTCCTCTACTAATCGGTCAGAACCTTTTCGACGGGAGATCGGTCGATTTAGAGGAAGACCTGTTCTCTGCAGTCGCGTTTACCCAGAACAGATATGCTGGCCGTTTGCTTCTGAGGGCAGGCGCGGATGATACCTCCACTACCGCGGCTTTCCAGAAACGTCTGACTTCGCTGATCGGGGGCCGCAACACCACCATGCAAGCGATGTCAAAGGAGAACAGTCGAGGTGACGCATTTGGGTTTCAGATGTATGCCAAATACCGGAACCAATTAGCGTATATAGATGACCAAATTAAGTCTGATCGCATGGGACTTGACTGCCTTTACGTCTCTCTGCATAGTAGGCAGTAGGTAATTGCGGCACTACTCAGAAAGGTGATGAGCCAGGATATCTCCGCTTCGCTTAGCTCGTTTCGTTATCCCACCCTAAACTTGGACGTTCCATTTTGCGTCACCCACGGAACCGTAGTAGCAGACAAGATCTGGAGCCAAACTCATGTTGCCTCTTTCGGGGGTGGTGGTTACATCCATCAAGGCACCGGATAAATAAACCCACTCGAACGGTAACGAGCTTTGCTTCAACGAATCGAGAAATTTGGATTCGCACTCAAAACGGGGCAGAGACCAGTATTCGGGGTGGCGAGGACATGAAGGTAAACACCGGTAACGATGTTTCGGTTATCTACAGTGGTCCGCCGAAAAACCGGATCGCAATAGCCCTGGTGAACCGAACGACACGTTATTGGCACGTGGTGCAGGGAAGCTTTGAGAGCATTTTCCTGCAATATTACCGGGTGCCAGTTTCGAAGAAGACAGGATTTCTTAGCTATCTTCTTTATCTGTTGTGTATTGGTATCTCTTTTTTCCCTGACGCATGGAAACGAGATTGCAAATCATCTGCACGGCGAACTGATCGATTACCTGCTTACGGTGTCAAGTCATCTCAGCGTAAAGAATCACGTTACTTTGCAGTTACTCGCTATGAAATACCGCACCTCAAATTATGTGTTTGACGTGGAGTACTTCGTGCTGGCGGTCGCGGTGCTAAATATTATTCTCCGCGTGAAGTCTATGCTGAAATCAAAGCTGGCCCGAAAACAAGCAGCAGTTGGCTCCATGGCATTTAAAGAGCACTGTGAAACTATGTGCCAGTCGATGTTCTAGGCTAGTGCTCATCAGCAACAACCTCATACCCTCAGAAAGTTGGAAGTCAATGTCCGCTTTTTGTCCGCGGCTCTTTGTAGTCGATTGGACAACTAGAATCCTCCCTGCGTGCTAGTTGCGCCACGATTGGCTTTCTGGCCGCGTTCAACGGCGGCGTGTAATCAATGCCCGGGGTCAGCGCTGGTTTTGTAACTCGACTCGAGATCGACATCTCGCCAGCAGTGTTTCGCACTTTGCCGCATAAAGCGCGAGCCGTAGATGTGAAGGGTGCTCCACGATTACTCGCCTGTCACGGCGAAGGGTAGAGCTACTCAGAGTCAGAGGTGTCAAACGTCAGCATTCTCGAAAATCGGTTCAATCGTCGCTAATCGAACTTGTTGATCGCGCGAATGTCGACTCGTCGAGCGCAATACCCGAGGTCTCCGAAGCATGTTTCGACTCTCGTTGTCTGTGATCATAATACGTTTGCCAAAATCATCGGCAAAGCGCGGATTTCTATGAATGAAGAAGCGGTTTATGATGCCTCGGTTGTGGGTGATGATGTTGCGAATATCAACACACAGCGACGCGTTGGCCGTCTGCGTCTCCTTTGAAAACAATGGAATATTCAAGTGCTTCGAAAAATACTTCGTCAATGCGTCGAGGTTTTGGTGCGTCAGCGCCATCACGGTCTCTTCGGCAAATGCCGATACCAAATCTCCCGCCAAATGGTGCTCGATGCAGAAACCATACGTTGTTTGTTTGTTGAGCGGAAGCTTCTTAGGGTACTTGTCGTAGATCAGTGACATCAAGTCGGCAAGGTACGTCAGAAAGCTATTAACGGCTCGGCAGAATGCCATCTCGTTAAGAACCGCAGAGTGAATATCCATCTCAGCGACTGCGCTTTCCGGTCGTGGATCGCCACCTGTTTCGGAAACTTCTGGTATTCGTGGCCGTAATCAACCGTTACGATCATGCGCCACAAGTACGCCTGAAACCCCAACATGGAACGTAAATCCTCAATATATTGTGCAAGCGCGAGCGATGCCGGGTCAATAATTCGAAGCCAGAGACCTCTTTTTCAGGTTGAGCTGCCATAACAATCTAACAATAGATCAATGGCAGGCCCGGGTAATCCTCGCTATGCATCTTTAGCCATGCCGACGTTGAAAAAATAGCTCGTGCCTAACGGCGTACCGTTTACTTTCCGAGTTGATCCCGGGTTTTGGCGATACGGAAACAGGAAATCAAGTACCCTGAATTGCGGCCCTGACAGTTCGATCTCCGTAAGACGCATCCCCGGTTTGCCGATCCCACTTCTCCCGCATCAGGCCGGAACGGCGGAACAGGCGATCAACTCGTTCCGTGTCGCCACCGCACCAAAAGACGAGCGTCCGGCACAGGGCCAGGTCCGCGCGGCTGTGGTCGTTTCCATAATCGGAAACGTCTCCCGCCCACAAACGTCGAAAGCGGTCCCCGTTGCGCGCGTTCTTCGCACGCTCAATAAGTTCTTCGTCCGGCAACGAAAACGCATTCGAGAGCTTCGGCGGAGCCGATGAGATGAGTGGTACAAACAGCTCCCTTTGGAGGTCGGTAACGAGTTCCTGACGGTCGTGGATGGCCAGGGGAGTGCCAGACAGATGCCTGCCCGTAATCGTGAAGTAGCGTCCAGAATCGTACATCTCGATCCCGTCTGTACGCCTCCCCGTACCGGTGAGTGTTGCTCTGATTAGAATGTGCGCTCCCGTCCCCGATGGGGAGAGCTCTGCATAGCTGTCAAAACGTTTGATCAGTTCCAGCGCTTCCGGGCAGATGCTTCCGTTGATGGCACGGCAGTGGTCCAGATCGATGCCGCAAAACGGATCGGCTTCGGTGAAAACGAAGCCGATGCCATCACAATGATGGCGGCGGAGCGCGTAGCGGGCATGCCGGTACGTGCTCCAGGTTTGGGGCTTGTCGCAAGCAGCGGCTTTCCCACTCCATGGCGAAATCGGGATCTTTGAGATCCGGCCATTCACTTCGGCTGCCACGCCACAGAACCCATTGCTTGTATTCGAGGAGCTCACCCGGAATGCGCATCATGCCGCAGCCTCCGGCACCGATACCTCGGCGACGCTCGTATCTGGTTCCGGATCGGGATCACGTCCCCAGTCAAGAACGATGTGACGGTTGCAAGCTGGACAAACGTATTCGCGCACTGGCGTTTCGAATTGCCTTCCACAAAGGCACTCGGCAATAAAGACAGAATGTTCTTGCATAGCGTTAATCTCCATGGCTCGCCATCGGTACTGTTCTCCTACCTGACAGATGGGCAAAAACGGACGGATTCCGTAAGAACGTGAAACTCTTTTTGCGTTTTGAATCGACTCCCAACATTCGAAAGGGCGAACGTCGTCGCCCCTCCGTATGCGGGCCGATCCGTCAATCTGCGGCGGGGATACGGACCGGTTCCGGCAACCAGGCCGTGGCTTTGATTTCGCTTTCGGCGAATAAAGCCAACTCCGGCTTCTTCAGCTTCAGAGTTTCAGGGTTGGCCGGTTTGCCAGCCTCGGCGAGAGCTTCAGCAATCCTGGATTTCGAGACTCTGCTGAAGAAATTCTCCGCCGTTGGAGTGAACCACTTGGTCATGTCGAACGTAAGTGCCATTGCGATTGCATCGGCATGCTCCAGACGGCTGCCGACGTTCTCTGCATCGGATTTGGCCCTCACGCTGTTTACACTTCGCGCCACACAGTACGCGAGCAACTTCAGCGTCGTCTGCTGGTCTTGTTCTAGGCACCAGGTCCAAACGTCCTCTGCCGTCGCAAGCTTTTCCAACCACTCGCGTTTCTGCTGTTCAAGCATGAGATATGCCGGTGCTTCGCTGACATCCTGCAGATTGGCGTTCCGCGTGGACACCTGTACGCATGTCCTAGAACGATAGAGCTGCAAGTCCAAACCGAATTCGCTCAGCACAAGCGCGTGTACCAGGGCTGCCAGTGCAATCGTTGTATGCTGAGACAACTCGGCCGCAATCGCCGCCGTCTTGTGTTGTGTGAGTGTTTCGATTAGAGCGGCGGAATAGGCCGGCGAATCTGGTTCCGGCTCTGGAACGGGCTGGTTGGGCTGCAGGCGTTCGGTCTGGGTTTGCTGGGCTGCGATTGCCTTTTCGTCCTCTTTCCGCACGAGTCCATAGACGAAAGCCGGTTCCCCGTTGTGGCCGATGCTGACTACAACTCCGCAATTCGCCTTCGCGTCATCCGCGTACGCCGCCTCCCTATTCCGGCGAATGGCGTGGATACGCCGGTCGATCTCATCGATGTGGTCGTACAGTTGGAGCGTCCTCGGCATCATCGCCCTGTTCCTCAAGCTGGTTCACGAGCGCGTTTCGCTTCTCTTCAAGGTTGTCGATTTCGGCTTGTGCGTCCCTTGATAAGGGGAGCTCAGGTGCATAGATTCGTCGGTAACGGCTGATCGCCCGATGGTCGGCTTCCGGCTGGATCTCGATCCACTTCCAGCCTTCCGCCTTCGATGCTTCCGCGATGGTCTGCAACTTCTCGCTGACCAGCCGATTCAGCTTGGCCGGATCCAAGATGTACGTTCCCGCTTCGCCCTCGGCAAATAGATCGCGGCGAACAAGTCCACCCGCTGCCTCGTAATAGGCTAAGCCAATAAACCGTACCCGCTTGTCGCTGGCCGGAATGTCGTCACTGGCAAGCATCTGCCGAACCGTGTGCGGCTTCCGGTCCCACGGCTGCAACTGGCTCCAGACTTCTTCCTGTGCGTTGTGGTCATCCGTCAGGGTGAAGGCCTGCAGGAGCTCCAGATTCAGTTCTCCTTCGCGATACTTGGTCAGCAACGTCGGGCTGACACGAGCCAATGCAAGCCTCCGCAGTACTACGGCTTCGGTTACGCCGAACCGGGCGGCAACGTCCGGCGACAGACTTGCCAGTCGCAATCAGTCGCTGAAATGCCTCGAACTCATCAGCGGGATGCATGGCTACGCGCATGACGTTCTCAGTCAAGCTGATTTCCGGCAGGTCCGCATCCTTCGGAGCAATTCGGCACGGGACAGGCATGGTCGCCTTGACCTTGCCTTCCTCGGCCAGTCGCGATAGAGCGAGAAGGCGGCGCCGTCCGGCAATTACCGCGAACTTGCCTCGCGGCTCCTTCTTCACAACCAGGCCTTGCAATAAGCCCACGGCTGCAATGGAATCGGCGAGTTCGCCGATTCCTTCCTCAACTCCGGTCGTGCGGACGTTGTCGTTCCACGCCAGCAGTTTGCTGAGCGGGATTTCCAGTGTTTGTAGTTCTTCAGTGTTCATGATTGGTTCCTTTCGAGTGGTCATGTCTTTGGGTTGTCGGGCTGCGGTTTACTGCTCGGTACCGGCGCTGACTTCCAGCGCGGTGAGAATCTCGGCAGCGGTGCTCTGAATAAATTGAAGGGACGCGGAAAGCGTGGCGGGGTCGCCGTTGTAGAGCTTGATGTAATCGACGGCGGCGGTGTTGGTGTCGAGTCCGATCGCGTGACAGACTACGAAGGCAACGGCTTCCGCTTCGGTCTCACGAATCGTCTTGGTTGTGTCCGCGCGGCGGTCTGTGCGATGCAATTTCTCGTGCGCCAATTCGTGAACAAGCGTCGAGAATTCCTCGGCGGCTGGCTGGTTCGGAAGTAGGGTGATGCTGCCGCCTCGGGAAACGCCTTTCGCCGGCGCGATGGCATTGTCGTAATCCAGCGTGATGCTGTGAGACGCTACCAACACCTTCAGCCGGTCTAGGTGCTGCTGTGGGTCGCCTTTCACGGTCGCGAACTCCGGCAGGTCCTGCCCGTCCGTCTGCGCGACGTCGAAAACGTAGGCGCTGCGGAATCCGACAAGCTGGCCAACGGCTTCGGCGGTGCTGCTGCTGTCGTCCTGGTCCTGCTCTTCGCGTTTGCGCTTGCAGATGATCGGCGCAAGAATGGCAATTCCTTTCTCGCCCTTGCGAACATGTCGGCCTAAACCGAGCCATGCCCGAAAGCCAGCGACGTGAGTAGCGCTTGGGCACTGCATCGCAATCAGTAGGCAATTGGTCCAGGAGTACTTATGAAAACGTGCGGTGACGTTCAAGTAAGCGGTAAGCGCTGCGCTGTTTCCGGCTTCGAGCGCGGCGGCAAGCCTAGCGAGTGCCTTCGAAGCGATTTCTGAAGTTGTGTTTTGGGTGTTCATTGTGTTTTTGCCTTTCAACAAATGCCCCCCCGGCGGAGGGGTGAAAGACGCGACGAACGCCTTTCGAGCATTGGGGTAGGCACCGGGCGGGGTACCCGGAAGTCACACAATTTGTTTTGCCGAGCGGTGTCGGCGAGGGGATGTCAAAAGAAATTGTTTACGAGGGGTCGCCCGATGCGAATGCGACGAAAGAAAAGGCGTTTGTCGGGCTCTGGAATCCCCGTGAGCCGAGGGCGTAAATCAATCCGCTGCCGGGTTCATCGGCAGCGCACCACATGATGTTTTCGGGGCGTTGCGGGGTGTCCCCGCTGAAGTGGGGCGCGGGAAGACGCCGACTTTGCGGCTTGCGCGTGGGGAGAAGGCTTTCTCCCCAGACCTAGTTCAGGTTCTTAGACAGCCGTCGATCTTGACGTAGCGCTACCACCCGAGTTCCTGCTTTAACTTCGCAGCCTCAGCTTCGGACTGCTCGGCATTGACCTTCGGGGTCGACCAAGGCTCCGTCTTCAATCCTTTGTACCGCTTTTCTTCATAAGCGCTAACGCGCACCGTGGTCTGAGAAGTGCCATCCGAAACAAACGTCACTTCCAGGTATGATCCGGTCTGCTTGTAGTGCCCGGTGACAGTCACTGCCGTCTTGATCCCAGCATCCTTCGAGGCGGATTCAATTTCAGCACCATCCTTCTTGATCTGATTCAGGACCGCTTGGTAAACGCTATCCATGTCGCCAGAATGTGAAAAAGAAGCCTGCTCCGCAGCCCCGAGAATTACGGCTGAAGCAAGCGCGCAAACTAAGATCTTGCCTGTCATTGTTGAATTGACTCCTGCTCAGAGGAAACATTTCCTTGCATACGAGCGCTGCCCTCGCGTTGTAATGTTTGCCGTTCCGGATCAAGGCCGACGAACACCGTTCCGTGTTTGGAGTCAATGCAGATCCACGGATTGCGATCGGCGAATGCGGGAAAAGACTGTTGGCCGAGATTAATGATGTCCTGTACCGTCTGACAACGGCCTGTTAATGGCTGGCGCTTGCGCCGCCCACGGACATGGTATTGAACCTCGAAGGCTGTACATTCTTTGGCGTCTGTCGAATTGTGATCTAGCAGCATATCGTTCGTGAGCCGCACACGGCTCCCTACAGACACAGATGGGGAAAAATGTGCCCTTTCCGTACGCCTGCCAAAAATATTTGCATTTACCTACCGTACGGAAATTGACCCGGATTACAATTGGTTTTGCTCGCCGATTTCGGCCTGCCGAAATTGTGCGAAAAGGCTGCCTTCGATCATCTATGGCTTGGGATGCCGTCAATCTCCGCACCGATCGTGGCCTTCCGGTCTCAGAGGCTGATCGGGAGATCATTCTCAGTGCTGCCGAGAAGGCGCTCCTCCAAAGCGATCAAGATCCAAGCATCGTCATCCGGGCTGCAGAACGGGTGAGCCGGAAGCTTCATGTCATAGAGAATTTACGTGCTTATGCCAGCCGAGCCATGTCCACAGCGCTGCACCGGGCCGCGAGAGAGCAGGGCCAAAAAGAGCCCTCAGTATGCCAGCGCGATCCCGAAGGTTTCCCGGATCTCAACCAGCGGGATGACATCGAGAAACGGGTTTTTGTCCGCGAGCTGTTGGAATCCCTCCCGTCACAAGATCGGGAAATCTTGCTGAGAAAAGTGTGGGGCGATAGCGGTGCGGAGATCGAACGTGATCTGAACCTAAAACCGCGGACGGCTGAGACGCGATTCCGAGCCGCACGAACTGCGCTGCGCAAGCTCATAGCTGATAAGCTCGACAACCAGACGAGACCGCGTGGCCGCTGAACCCATAGGTGACGACAACCCAATCGAAGAAATCCTCCTCACCGCGTTCCCGAACCCGGAGAGAGTTGGGTGTCCGCCCCCGGAGACCATCCAAGCGCTAGGCGAAAGAAGGATCGGCAGGGACGATCCAGCATGGGACCACGTCTGGCACTGCTCGCCGTGCTTTAAAGATTTCAAGACAATCCGCGACAAACGACTGGCCGCGATCGCGCTCGATGAGCAACGGGCCAAACGCAAGCGTCAAACGTCGATTCTGACTGCGGCAACACTCGCCGCCGCCTGCCTGATCGGGATTGTCATTTTCTCAACCGGTCGAATACGGTCGTTACGCGGAACGACCTCGGTCGCAGTTGACCTGAGCAATGCCAGCACCTTTCGAAGTCCAACAGAAGACGACAGCAAGGTGCTCGCCACTCTGCCAACCAAACTTGATGAGTTGCATATCACTTTGCCTAGGTTCAGTCCTCAGGGCAGCTACGTATTGGCGATCCTGAAGTCAAGGTCCGAGAGCGCGGCCATTGCCATGGGCTCGGCAACGACGAGCGGAACGGATGCAAAAGCGACGCTGGTCGTGACACTCGATCTTTCCGGCGCCAAGCCGGGCCGCTACTTCTTGGCGACCCGTCGAGAAGAGCAGGGTCAAGAAGATGCCGCATACTACTTTCCGGTTTTGGTCACGGAGAATTGAGCGCGGTATCAACGCGTGGCCGCACATGCGCATCAACCGACGTGACCGCGACACCCTTTTGTTTTGATCCAGGACACAAGGGGACTTATCGGGATAATCTGGACAGGCGTTCGGCGTATAGGAGACTTACACGTCCATGTAGTTGGCCTGACCGCGTTTGTGACGGCGCCGCTTAGGGCAGATCCATTCGTCGTCACTGCGCCACAGATGTGCCTAGCCTCAGTCGCGTGAGCTCACGAATTGCAACTTCGCCTTGACTGACGGAATCAATGAAGCCGCAATACCACTGGAGAAGAGATCGGTCGAGCGACCTCGACGGCCGCGCCGAAATTATTGAGATCACGCCGCTCACATAGAATTGCGAAGGACGTTCACAAAACAAGTATGGCTGACCCGCTGACACTTAGTGCTGTACTCTTTCCGATCGCGGAAAAACTTTTCTCCGAAGGCATCGTTCGCGGCGTAGAGAATTTCCTTCGGAGAACCCCCCGCCTACAAAGCAATTCGTTCGACGTCGGAAAAGTTCCACTCGAGAGCTTCTGATCTGTCGACGGCACTCGAAAGATGGTGTCAGAGCGAGCCCTTCATTGCGGAAGCGGAGAAGCTTGGGGGCGGCCGGCCGGGCACAACAGACGCCGAACACGTAGATTATTCATCACTCACAGCGGATTACAGAACGGCGCGGTCAGTTTCGAATTGGCCCGAGATATTTGTTCTACTTCTACAGCGAGCTGTACTCGGAAATGTGCGCGTCGTCCGACGGTCCGAAAGTATCGGCCTCCAGATGCTGACCGCAAACCAGAAGTTCGACCAACTCCTGTCCCACAATGCGCCATCCGGTGAACCAGGAATCGGAGTCCTACTCTTTTCGACCTGAGCTCGACACGGCCAAACGTGCGCTGACGACTGAAGACCGGGAAGCGGAGATCCAGCTGGATCTCATTCGTCAATTGGTCGACCGCCGTCAGGGCCGATCTGCGTTGCAGTTGCTATCCGATTTACAGCCGAAAATCGACAGCGGCGCTCTTTCCGCTCCGGTAAGGGCTCGGTTCTACATCAACAAAGGCGTTTGCCACTTGTTTGCGGTGAGCAGGAAACGGCTGTGGCGGAGTTTGAGCGCGCCCAGGGTGCTCGACCCGAAAAACCCAAAGGCGCTCATCAATCTGGCACAAGTCGCGCTGCTTCGGAAAGAATTCACCAAGGCACTGGAACTAGCATCGAGGGCTCGAATTGACCGCAAAAGACGTAAACGCCTTCTCGGTGCAACTGGCTTGTCTCCATCAGCTTGGCGAAAGACTGATTTAGATTCCCTTCTTTCATCGAACAGTTGGTTGCTGGATGAACAAGCATGCCTTTATACTGTCGCCTTTATCGCGTTCGACGAGGATAGCTTCGAGGAAGGCAGAGCATTACTTCGCCGGCACAATGAGAAAGATTCGAAATATGCGGAGGCATGGAGTCTGCTTGGGAGTTCGATTCTGGTGCCGGCACAACGGCAGATTAGAGAGCGCGCGCTGCCCCCAACCTGATACCGGCCGAAATTCGCGCACGGATTGAGGAGGCGGAAGTATGTTTCAGCAAGGCCGAACAGCTCTTAGCCGCATGCGAAGCAGGCAGGAGTTGGCCCATACCTATGCGAACCGCGGTGTGTCACGCATGTTCCTTTCGAAATTCGATGAAGGTAGGCGGGATTTCGAGCGGGCTCTCGATATCGATCCGTCCCTCGACGAAGTTCGTCGAAATCTTGGAACGTTGTTCTTACACGTCGGAAGTGCGGAAGACGCTATCAGGGTGTTCGAAGGGATCTCCGAACGGGAAGTACGTCAGTCGTTAACCTGCAATTGGCTGCGTCGTACCTCGACGCAGGAAAGCCCGCAGAGGCTCGGCGGAAAGTGGAGCTTGCTTAACGAAAAGCTGCTCCAGCCGACTCGATTTTGCTGATTGATCTCTATCTAATAGCGTGTCATCGGCTCAGGGATTGGAGGCGTGTCGAACAGGGCGGCCGAACTGGAAGCGACGTGCCGGACAGGACCCCGAGGCGTGCAGAGTGCTCGCGCAACACTGGCTTCGAATGGGAGAATCCGGCAAAAGCAATTTCGATGATAAGCAGGCCGGTTGAAATCGCATCCGAGCGCGAAAGCCACGTTACGGGCTGATTCTCGCTGAAATGCTCTACCAGCTCATGCAATATGCAGAGGCGGCTGACGAATACGAGAAAGTGCCGGTTCCGGTCGATAGGTCCGACGACACCAGACGATACGTGGCGCGATGTACGCCGCAGGTCGATTGGCGAAGGCTCTGCAATGGACGCGGGCCGTCCGAGGCGAGCGCGAAGCCGTTCCGGATTTCACCGAGATCGAGGCACTATGATCTTGGAACGGTCAGGAGATCTGCCGGCGGCAAACGTGATCAGAAGAGCGCTGCTCGCCGATGAAATAACACCCGGTCGGCAGCGCCTAAAAATGGGCGCGAATTTGATCCGACTGGGACAGAGCCCCGAGGCAAGATCGCTCATCGACGATCGTCTCTTTGGAAGAAGTCAAAGATGATCCAGAGTTACTCTTTGAAGCGGCGCGCCTACGGACGATCCTCGAAATGCCCGATGCGTTGAAATACGCATACAGATTGCTGCGGATCGAATTCGACAATCCTGAAACTCATCTCTTCTACACGAGCACCTTCTTCAGGCGTGAAAAGGTCGACGAGGGGATGTTCAACCCGAAAGTGATCGCCCTGGATTGCACGGTTTTGCTTCGCCATGGAAGCGAAATCCAGAGATACACGATCGTCGCGGGTGACGGCAACACCGCAACTAACCACATCGGTGAGTCACATCCACTCGCCGCCATTCTCGTCGGCAAGACCGTGGGTGAAAGTTCCGCTACCCAGAAGACTCAATCGCTGAAGCGGAATACGAGATTCAGCAGATACAAAGCAAGTATGTGTTCGCGTTTCAGGACTGCTTCAGCCATTTCAACGAACGGTTTCCGGCACATGCCGGGCTCAGCAGAATGGAAGTCAACGCTGATGATCCGACCAATATCGTAATGATGTTGGAGCGGCGGCGCGCACATTCTGAGAAAGTCCTCGAGATGTATCGGTCCGTTTCGCTTCCAGCATGTACCATCGCGAGACTGCTTGGCCGTTCTGATGTCGAGTTGTTCCGTGCTTTAGTAGTCAGATCCGTCGGCCCGCGTGATTAGCTCCGCTGGAATTGGGCCTGAACTGCAACAAGAACTCCAGCGCTTAAGCACTGCGACCGCAGTGTTGGTCGAAAGCTCGGCGCTCGTCACCTCGAATCACTCGGGCTTCTATCGAAAGTTAAAGCGGCGGTTCTTCATCGGTACAGGTGACTCAACAGACGCTCGACGCAATCGCCGAGACCGCGATGAATATCAATAGCGAAAAGCGGACAGGGCATATCTTCTCTGATAGCCCTGGTCACCTTCAGAGTCATTGAGCACAGCGCGAACGAAATGGAATGCAGAACGGGAATTCTACGAGCGAATCGAACAGTTCCTTCGTTCCTCAGCCGAGTTAATTGCCCCTGGAGCAGGTCCGGCTCTCGGGGAATACGAACGCACAGACATTCAGACAACGCTCGGTCCCGCCGCTGCGTCGACGGTGGCCGCGGCAAGCGGAACTGGCATCTTGGTGTATTCGGACGACCTGGCGTTACGCTTGGAGCGCGAAACGGGCAGAAAGTTAAGAGTTTCTGGACCCAAACATTCCTTCAAGACCTTCGGGATAAGGGGCTAATTTCGCCCGACGAATATCATCGCGCGGTGGTCAGTTGATTGAATTTGGGTTTCATTTCGTTTCAGTCAACCAGGTCTGATCTCGTCTGGGTGATTCGCGAAAGTGCTTGGACACCTTCGCCAAGGGTTGCGAAGGTTCTTGCCACACTCGCCGGCCCGGACTGCTCGTGAACGACGCGGTTAATGTCGCCCTGGACGTACTGCATGAAATCTGGGCGGATCCGATTCCACATGCGACGAAGATCGCTCTTCCTCGATTTGATGATTCAGGTGCTGGTCACGGGGCGGAACGGAACCGTAGTCTTGAAGGCATTGAGTCAGCGAAACGCGACCCGATCCCGGATCTGGACAAATGCGACAGGCGAAATTCAGCAGAGCATTCAGCTTTGGTTTTTTGCGCGAAGCCAAGGACTCTTCCAAAACGCGTCGAGCCACCTTGGGTTGGCGAATTGATATATAGCGCGTTCGCTCCAACTCTGACTCAACCTCACACGACCGACTGTCAGACCAGAAATCAAGCGCCCCTCGGATAATTCTCTGTCAATTGAAAGCGGTCCAGTAAGATACGAGGCGTTATTCACCCGGAGGGAAAACGCCCGAACCGCTTGAAGTTGCGCCGATTCTAGGGCTTTTGCTGTCATTATTACCGAAAGACGCGCTTGTATCGGCATATCAGCGACTGTGCACCTCGCATCAAGAACGCAGCTTCAACGCTTGAACTGCCGAACCTAATGGAGTAGTAAAAGCGCTGCATTCATTGCAAGGTCCTTCCCGGATACGAGGCTCTCGACAGTAGCGACCTGCTCAACTTCAGGAGTAACTCCTTCACCCTCGATTAGCTCGCCTTTGGCCGTGTACCATGCGGTCACTGGCATTCGGAGCCGGTAATCTGAGCCGACCTGAAAGTTTGCCGCGCCGAGAACTTCACCAGGCGTTCGTGTTCCGATTACGTGTGCAACTCCCTCGTTCCGAACGAATGCAGCGATCATTTCGGCTGCGCTCCTCGTGTGCTCATTCACGAGAACCGCTGTCTGACCATGAAACGGCATGGTCCCGAGCCCTTCAGTGAATAAGCGGAACGAGCGATCGCGGTTCACGATTTTGAACCGAAATGCGAGTGGAAGCAAACCAAGTTTACTGCCCGGAAGCCGCCGAATGGCCGGAAGCGTTGTGGCCGGTTTTTTCCGGTCACGGCCCAGCCGCGTCAGACTGTATCCGATGAGTCTGCGGTCAGGAACCAGTAGGCTCATGAGACGAACGGAAGAAAGCCCACCGCCGCAGTTGGATCGCAGATCCAGGATGAGGCGATCACATTTCTTCTCCTCGAAGGCAGCCAGTGCATGCTTCAGATCGCGAAGCAGATCGAAGCCGACTGCACCGGGGAAGGACGTCACCTTCAAAACTGCTATCCGACCCTTCGTCCAAAACGTCAGCGGCTTCGCTTCAACCATCGGAGGCCGGTCCTTTGGACCCACACCTGGAAGTGAAACAGTGGCTGTTTTCTCGGCACCTTGGCGGGAAAGCGTAAACGTGTAAGTGCTCCCGAGACCGAACCGGGGCTCGGCGCCGTCAACTTCGTGGCCGTCGATTCCGAGGAGCACATCACCGGGTAGAATCCCAGCGCGCTCAGCAATGCCGCCGGGAAGAACATCCCAGAAGACCAGTCGGCCATCGTCGAGGCGCTTAAGGACGGCGTTGATGGCGAAATACGGTGGCAGTCCTGATCCCGGTCCACGCCAAAATCCGGTATGACTGAGGTTCAGTTTCCGAAGCCATACGTTAACGTCAGCTTCGAGATCTTCGCCTTTCACCCAAGTCGGCCAAAGGTCAGAAAACTCCTCGCTGATTCTGACGATCTCCTCGTTTTCCTTGTACGGGTGGAACAGCTTGTGACGGATAAGTTCGGCGGCTTTGGAGCGCACCGCGTCGTAAGAAGAACCTGGCGTCGTCATTGAATTTCCTTGGGCCGATGAACGGAAGCGGCTTGACCAGTCTGCAGAGTTGCGTCACCGTTGCCTATGAGAATGAATCCGGCCCAGGACATCGGCGATACGTTACTGCCCGCTTCGCGCAGCATGTCGCGCTTCGCTGAAGCAAGCGCGGTCGCGGCGGAATCGCCAGCGGAGAGGTGTCTATAAAAGGCCTTCATCAAGAACAACGAGTGAACGTCGTCGACCGGCCACAGCGTGGAAACAACGCTGTCCGCACCCGATTGGAGAAAGGCGCGCGCAAGGTTAGCGACTCCGACCTGCCCCTGCAGTCGGCCTACGGCCGTATTGCACGCCGAGAGCACGACAACACGAGCCCCAAAGCGAAGACCGGCTATGTCGCTCGGTCCAAGTAAACCGTCATCCCCGTGCTGAGGATCTGGCGGGAAAATGAGCGCGGCGCGACTTGGATCATCCTGATTAGCGACGGCGTGAATGGCCAAATGAATGATTTGATAACTCGGGAGCGCCGCGTGAGTGAACGCGAACTCAGTCGCGTCGGTGCCAACCTGCAGCGTGCTCTTGACCGCTGTTCCTTTCAGGATCGCGGCGGCGGACTGCACTTCTTCGCGCGACCCGGGGAGGTTTGTAAGTTTCGACAAATCGGTGTCGAGGTATGGACCGCGGAGGTTCTTCGCAAGCGTGAAGGGTTTATCCCCGGATTGGTCATAGACCGCTCCTCCTATTCCGAGGAACGCGTTGGAAGCCGCTGCCTCGTTGCGCCGCTTCAGCAGCACGTCGCTCACAGCGGAGGGTGCGAATGCCGTCACAGCAGTGTCCCCGACCAATTTGCCCGATGGCGAAATCAATGCATCGAAAGGGATCAGGTGGAGAATCCCGTCTGGAATGATAGTCAGGCGATTGAAGGTGCTGATGTGTGGGACCCGTCCAAGGATTGCAGCGTATGCACTCCGGGCCTGGCCTTCCCATGATTGGTTGCTCTTCACGACAGTCAGGAAATCCTGCGCTGATGCTTTTATTGGCGTCACGGGGCCAAGCGGGACGATCTGCGTCGCATTCCGAGAAAGCAACAGGCAATAGGCGTTTCCCGTTTCCGGAAGAACGTACTCCAACAGCGCCTCATGCGTGTCCAGGCCGGCAACTACGCTCTTCAGCGAAATCGATTCGATTCTAGAGCCATACACGGGCGCTGGCCTGTCAGTCACGTATCGCTGTTGCTCAGCGTAAAACAGTTGATCGATCAGCCGATTTCGTTCTGGTGCGGAGCTGGTTTTGATGAGCCGAACTTTCAGATTTCGAATTTGATCTTCGATGGCGATGCTCAGCGGCTGTGCTGAAGAGAGTTCCGGTTGTAACAGTGTCTCCGCCGTAATCCGGCCCCGGACGCGTTCGATGACGGAGAATGCCCCATCAACATCGCCCGCCTCCGCAGCAAACTTGAAAGCGGTCACATACGCCGAACTCATTTCGGTTAGAAGCCCTTCTCGGGCTGCACCGCTGCTCGTCTGGGCCAGCAGCCCCTCTGAGATCTCCAACGCTCGCATGATGCTTCGGCGAGCTTGCGTTCGTTTCCCTAAATCCCATTGGAGCTGGGCAGTAAGTTCCAAGCGCGCCGGAGCCGTGAAGACGTCGTTGGTGAGACTCGTGTGCGCAAAGGCCGCGGCGGCGTAACGCTCGGCCAAAGCAAGTCTGTGCTGTTTGCGATAGATTTCGGCCAACTTGATCTCGGCGTCGGCCAACATTCGCGTCTGGTTGCGCTGGGCGAGCGGAATAGTCTTCTGCAGAATCTCAATGGCTCGATCTGTGCGCTGCTGCCCAAGTGCGATATCGGCGTCGAACAGCATTAGCTGCGTCAGCTTGATTTGCTTACTGTGCTGAGCAGCATAGGTGGACGATGTCGCGACAAGTTGCTCCGCGTCGTCATACTTGCCCTCGCGGATCAAGGTCTCGATTTCTCCGGCAACGGTTAGAAACGGATAACCAATGTCGGGATTTTGCTTCGCCAGCAAAGTGGCCTTTTGGAAGTAGTTGAGAGCCTCTTTGATTGAGCCGTTCCACTCCAGGCCGGTGCCAATTGCCGACAGATATCTAATCTCTGCGCCAACGTCTCCGGTCTTATGTGCGGCGCCAAGACCTGCCGCGATATTGCGGCGGCCCACCGCGATGTCTCCTTGCAGATAGGCGCTGAATCCCGCTTCGGCAAGTGATCGCGATTCCCATTTCTTGTCGTTCATCTGGACCGCCACCCGATGCGCTTCTTCCCAGTCCGCGCGCGCAGACGCGCTGTCCATCTCGCCGTCAACATCGCCCTTGATTCCCAAGCACCACAGGCGGAGGGCGGGATTCGAAGCGATCGGCGGCGAAATCAGCATCGAGGCGAGCTGATTCGAAAGCTCAGGAAGTGAGCGGGTCTCCATCGTCGCGCGCAGATATCCTAAGTGCGCGTGGACCTGTTCGGGCGAGCCAGACGGTAGTTGTTTGTCGGCGATTAGGAACAAAGGACCGGCATCTGCCCAGTTGTACAAGTCGGCGTAATGATCAGCCTTTTGTAATGCAATTGCAGCATTGTCTTTGGCGGCTGCGGTTGAAATCGCTGCAGCTATCGCCATTAACGCGACGTACTTCGGCAGAATCATGGGTTCTTTTTTTCGATGAATCGCGGCAGCGATTGTTTCGACGTTTTTCACTGTGTTCTAAGTTCGCTGCGGCTGTTTTCCACATTTCCTCACAACGCACAGACCCTACTACTGGTATCTTCTACTGGGCATACAGGAATAAAGAATAGAAGCGCCCCTAAAGTCCCGTAGAAGCGCCCCCAAGGTCCCGTGAAATTCTCGTTCCAGGCGCCCCTAAAGTCCCGACGCCTCAGGGCAGGCCGGCACTGAGAATTCCACAGCGCCCCTAAAGTCCCGTTGGTGCGCCGCCTAGAAAACGTCCGGGCACAGAATTTTCCATGCCGTTTTACGGAAATGGCTCTTTTTTGCCCTTCTTGTCTTGTGAGGGGGTGAGTTGATGAACGACCAGGGTTCAGAGGATGATCCGAAGGAAATCCTGACATTGCGGGAAGTGGCCCAGCGGCTCCGCTGCTCGAAGGCTCACGTATCCAAGCTTCTCAGCGGGCGCGTGCGCGGGGTACCTCGGCTGACTCACATAGCGATGGGTCGGCGCAAGGTAGTCAGGCGTGAGTGGCTGGAGGCCTGGCTGAATGGCTACAAAACTCAGTGTTAAGCTTTCGATGCTATGCCAGGGAAGATCGCCCATGACGCGGAAACGAGGAAAGTCGATGCGTCGAAAGCGGTTTCAGCGGGGAAGTTTAACGACTCGCAAACGAAGTGGAAAGAACTACTGGTTTGCCCAGTGGAGAGAGGAGGGCAGACCGAGAACAAAGGAAATCGGCCTCTGCTCAAAGATGACGAAGATAACTGCAGAAGGGATTCTGCAGGACATCTTAAAGCCAGTAAACGAGGGTGTCGAGCGAAGTGTCTCGAAGGAGTTAACATTCGAATCGTTCGTCGAGTTGACGTATCTGCCGGTCTACAAGGGCAAGTGGAAGAACTCGACGGCGATGACCGAGGAGAATCGCATTCAATTCCACCTGGTCGGAACACTTGGCGAGGAACGAATGCGTTCGATAACCCGAGAGCAATTGCAAGAACTGCTCGAATGCAAGGCCAAGCAGTGCGGCCGCAGCATGGTTGATCACATGAGGTTTCGGTTGCGGTCAATCTTTGAACTCGCGATGAGCGAACGCGTTGTGGAATTCAACCCGGCGACGTCCTTGTTCACGCCGCGAAAGTGTCAGCCGGGCCGGCCGCGCCGAGTTCTCGCTCCATCCCAGGCGGGTACATTAGTTCAGCTCCTTGGATCGCGCGAAGGAGTAATTGCCAGGTTGGCAACTTGGGAAGGGCATGCGGCCAGGAGAGATTCTGGCCCTACGCGTCTCGGATCTGGACGGCGATTCCCTTTGGGTAAAGAGGCGCCTGTACAAAGGCGAACTCGATGATCCTAAGAATGAGCGGTCAGCACGCCAGGTGGCTCTGACACTCGGGACGAAGACGTTGTTGGAGGTTTGGGTGCAAACTCTAGACACGGGCTCGGACTCGGATTGGCTGTTTCCGTCAGAGAACGGAACGCCGATTCGCCGCGAAAACCTTTGGCCGCGCTATATCTTGCCGAAGCTTGAGCCTGCCAATTTGGCGTGGGCTACGTTTCAAGTAATGCGCCGGTCCTTTGCCACGTGGGCGAAGAAGGCCGGCGTCGATGCTCATACGCGCTCGGCGCAAATGGGCAACACAGTTGATGTGAACGAGAATGAATATGCGGTCGCAACATTCGATCAGAAGCTGGCCGCGATTCGACATTTGGAAAAAGCCATCAAGGAATGATGGCGCAGGGAGCAGGACTTTGAGGCTCTTTGAGGTGGAGGCTACGCGAGTGATTTTGGATTTGGTTAGAGGGTGCTGGAACACCCTCTAACCGGGCTCCGCGAGGTGATCGGGAGCTTAAAGCATTAATCGCATTAAACCTGAGGAAATGACTTCTTCCCAAGTTATTGAAAACATGGAGCGGGAGACGGGGATCGAACCCGCGACGTCCAGCTTGGGAAGCTGGCATTCTACCGCTGAATTACTCCCGCACGTTCGACGTTGGATTCTCTGCCTGCAGCTCGTGACATTCGATGGCCACCTTCTCGACCGGGCCAAATTAAACAATCCAACAGTCCTACAACACGTTCAATCTAACATAAGCATCGAAACCTAACCTGTGAAACTCTGTCGGAACTTTGGTTGGGTGCCCTAATGCGTAACTTTCCAAGCATTGGCTCGGCATGGCCGAGGCAATGCGGCGCGGACATCCCTGTGCGAATTTTCGTTCCAAGGGTCTGAATAGATAAGAAGCCAGTATGTTGATCGACATTCGGGGTAATCTGTGCTTCAATACCTGGATGAGACAGCCAGCGGCTTTTCTTCGATACGTGCGTAGGCGCCGGAGGAGCTCGGTACTCGAAGCTCTCGCGCTAGCTGCTCTTCTGGTAAACCTCCCATTAACAGCACAGGACGATTCCACCACGCGCAACGGGGGAAGTGGCTATGCTGGCGCGTTCATTACCGGCCCAGCCTCGAACCCGCTGAGTTTCGTCAATGGCTTAGCTTACCGGACTTTCGGCAAGAACACGCCGTACGATTTGCCGGACTTCGATCCAGCTACCCAGCTCAATCAACAACTGCCGCAGTGGATCTCATTCGGGTGGGAAGAAAGGCTTCGGTATGAGGGTTACCACAACAACGGGTTCAAGTTGAACAATAATGACTCGTACCTGCTGCTCCGCTCCCGCCTGCTCCTGACGTTAGCTCCTGCTTCTTGGGTCAGAGTTGTCGCACAGGTGCAGGATGCGCGACCGTTCATGCAGAAACCACCATGGGGCCCACCCAACCTAAATGCCTGGGATTTGAAACTGGCTTACATTGAACTAGGCGACCCAGAGAAACAGTGGATCAGTGTGCGAGTGGGCCGTCAGCTGATTAATTACAACAACACGATCATCGCGAACTCTGAGTGGCGTAACCAGGCACGATCATACGATGCTGTTGTCGCGAACCTCCACTACGATCGCTACCGTGTTGGCCTGTTTGCGGCCTCTGCCGTTGTGCCACTAGCGGACGGCATCAGCCATCACCAGGAGGGGAACAACGTTTACGGTGCTTACGGGCAAATCGACAAACTGATCCCCAACTCCGTTCTCGAGCCGTTCGTTCTCTGGCGGGTCCAGCCGAGCGTCGCCATCGAAACGACTGCGAAAATCACGACCGGCAAGCAGGACGAATGGGCTTATGGTGCACGCTTTAAAGGCGTCGCTCTCTGGAATTTCGACTACTCAGCGGAGTGGATTGGAGAGCGGGGGAGTGATGGACCGAACGAGATAAACGCTTGGGCAACAACCATCGGAGCCGCGTACAGAATCGACCCTCTCTGGAGTAAACCGCGAGCTTTTTGGCAATACGACTACGCTTCGGGCGACAGGAACAGCACGAATGGCCAGCACGGTACTTTCGACACAATGTATCCGACTGCTCACGACCGCTTCGGCATTACCGATCAGTTCGGATGGCAGAATATCGTCTCCGAACGAGTAGGCGTTACTATCGAACCCCGACATCGATGGACAGTTACAGGCCAATTTCTTGATCTGTGGCTGGCAAGCGCCTCGGATTGGCTCTACAACACCTCAGGGGGAACCATTGTTCGAGACGCAAGAGGCAGATCGGGAACACATATCGGCAAGGAATACGATGTTTATTCGTGGTACGAACTAAACGCGCACCTCAATCTGGGGGTGGGCATCGGGCACCTTCAGGGTGGAGAGTTCCTCCAAAGCACGTCTAAAGGGCCGAACTACAATTACCCTTATTTCGCGCTCAATTTCAAGGATAATCCTGTCAGAAGGTGATTGGACCGGTCGAATGTTCCAATCGAGACAGGAATGCCGAATCAATCCGTGGTTGCCAGGACTACTCGTGCCGCTTCATCAATAGCCTGTGCTTCTTCTTCCAAGTAGCTGCGCGGAGTTATGAAGTGCAGAATGGGCGTCGTCACGAGCGTTGTGGCGAGTGCCATGATCACCAACATGGCAAAAAGAGTAGGCGATATCACGTGAAGTTCCAGGCCGATGTTGAGCACAATCAGTTCCATCAGTCCACGTGTATTCATCAGCACTCCTAAAGCGGAAGCGTCGCGCCAGCCCATGCCACTCAACCTTGCCGCGATGGAGCTGCCGCCGAACTTCCCGACTGAAGCAACCAGGATGATGAGCAGGCAGAGTATCCAGTTACGAGCGCCGCTCACCAACCCGATTTGAGTTCGCAGGCCAGTGAAAGCAAAGAATGCCGGAAGCAGGAAGACAATAACAAAGTCTTCCAGCTTACCCGTGAGTTCCTTGGCCAGAGAACTTGTGCTCGGGATAATCGCGCCTAAGACGAAGGCACCAAATATCGAATGAATTCCGATGGATTCAGTTGTCAAGGAGGAACACAAAATACCGAGAAGCACTGCGGCAAGAACGCCCTGCGTTATACGTCCTTTGCGATCAACCCAGATGGTTAGACGGGTAACGAGCGGTCGAAGCACGAGCATCATTGCGGCCACATACGCGATCGCCATCAATACAGTTCGAAGCGCGCTTCCGGAGTGGGCCTGCGTGACGCTGACCACAAACGCGAGTAAACACCAAGCGGTCACGTCATCGATGGCTGCACAGGCGAGAGTGAGAACGCCCATCTTGGTCTTGTGAATGCGCCGGTCGGTCAGAATGCGAGCGAGCACCGGAAAGGCTGTCACCGACATCGAGACTCCAAGGAACAGCGAGAAAGACGTGAAGGAAACAGCATTGTTGGAAAGCTGCGGGTACAACAAGAGCGCTAGCAAAGATCCAAGGATGAACGGAGTGACGATGCTTGCGTGGGAGATCGTGATGGTAGCCTGCGCGTGGCCGCGAAGCGACGAAATGTCCAGTTCCAGGCCAACCAGGAACATGTAAAGAATGACGCCGAACTGCGAAATGACGTTCAGCAGAGGTGCGATCGATTGCGGCAGGATGTAGGCAGCAAAGCTGGGTGCTAAATGACCAAGCAGCGAGGGCCCGAGAAGAATTCCGGCGATCATTTCACCCACCACAGGAGGCTGGTGAACCCAGCGGAAGAGTACACCCAAGGCCCGGGCAGACGCAATAACCAGTGCCAGTGCCAGCAGCACATGAACAAAGTCGTTCACGTGTACAGGTGTGAACTTGCCTGAGGCCGCTACGCCCGGCGGCAGTGGCGGCGCTGCGAGAGTGTCTCCGAATGCACGGATGCAGAGATAAACCGCTACGACGCCGAGTAGCAATGCTCCATAGGCAAACCATTCTTTGGAATAGATCCCAGGGCGTTTCGTAAGCACTGCATTCATTTTCTCTTGCATCTTTGCCGAACGCGTGACCTGGAACGAAGCGCAGATCTCAGAGACGCTCTGCCGGAACTCCGAACCTTGTCTATCGTTGTTTGCTACTAAATCTTGCCCTAAGCTTCGTCAGGCTCGCCCTCAGGGTGGGGAAGAACGTCGTCGTTGCCGGCCACCCAAACATAGAGAGTCGGCAAAAGGAAGATGCCAAGAAACAAGGCCGCGACCAAGCCTCCGACGATGACAATGGCAAATGGGCGTTGGGAATCCGAGCCGATCCCGCGGGAAAGTGCGGCAGGCAGAAGGCCCACGCTCGCGACCAACATGGTCATCATGATAGGACGCAAGCGACGAACGGAACCCTCAATGGCGGCATCCACGATAGTTTTGCCACGAGCACGCAGCTGATTGATGTACTCAAGCATGATGACGCCAGTCTGCACCGAGACGCCGAATAATGCGAGAAAACCCACACCGGACGAGACGCTGATGTGCGTGCCCGTAATGAGGAGAGCCAAAAGTCCGCCGATCGGCGCCATCGCCACATTGGCCATGATCAGAAGGACCCACTTTACCGAACTAAACATGGTGTAAAGGATCATGCAAATCGCAAGCAGTGTGACGGGTACGACAATGGCCAGACGCTTCTGGGAGCGCTTAGCGCTCTCATATTCGCCGGCCCATTCAACCTTGTAACCTGGCGGCAGCTTGACCTCCTTCGAAACTTTGGAGATGGCCTCTTCAACGCCGCTGCCGAGGTCACGGCCGACGACACTGTACTTCAAGGCAACGTAGCGCGAATTCGCCTCCCGATATATCTCGGAAGCTCCGTCGAGCACACCGACATCGCAGAGCTGGGAAAGAGCGACGCGCTCACCGGATGGAGCGAGAAGGCGGATGTTTTCGACTTGCTCTTGAGTACTCCGGAATGGCTCTTGATAGCGCACCACCAGATCGTAGCGCTGCTCGCCCTGAAGTACCTGTCCGACGGCCTTGCCGCCCACGGCGGTCTCTACCGCATCCTGGACATCGGAGACATTAAGGCCGTAACGGGCGGCTCTTTTGCGATCAACCTTGAACTGCAGGTTAGGCTGCCCGATAACGCGGAACAGGCCGAGATCGGCTATGCCGCGAACAGATCGCATGACATTTACAATTTCCTGCCCTTTTCCCTCAAGGACTCTGAGATCGTCGCCGTAGATCTTGATTGCGAGCTGGCCTTTGACTCCGCTGACTGCCTCTTCCATATTGTCGGCAATGGGTTGGGAGAAGTTCCAGAGCGCACCGGGTATCTTACTGAGTTCGCGATCAATCGCAGCGACTAGTTCTTCTTTGTCCTCGCGGAACACGGGACGCCATCCGTCTTTCGGCTTGAGATCGATAAAGTACTCGGTGTTGAAGAAGCCGGTAGTATCGGTTCCGTCGTCCGGGCGCCCTACTTGTGAAACGACTTGTTTGACTTCGGGAAAGGCTGCAATAGCCAAGCGCGCTCGGTCCATGACTTCAACTCCGGCGGTCGGGCCCGTGCTGGTAGCTAGCGTGGCGCGGGCCCAAATGGCACCCTCATCGAGGTGGGGCAGAAACTCTGAACCTATAATTCCACTCGCCATGATCCAGACTGAAGCAGCAAAAACAAAAACTGCGATGCCGGCAGTGATCCAGCGCAAGCGAATGGCGCGCCGTAGCAGCCAAAGATAACCACTGGAGAGAGCCGTCATCACCGGATTGCGCCACTCGCGCACTTGCTTGCCGAACAATAAGCTGCAGAGCACGGGGGCGATCAGCATGGAAAATATCAGTGCGCCGAGCAAAGCAAAGGAGACCGTCCACGCCATGGGTTTGAATAAGCGACCTTCGACGCGCTGCAGAGTAAAAATCGGCAGGTAGGCGGTGATGATGATTCCGATCGAATAAAAAACTGGCCGTTGGACTTCGTGCGCCGCTTCGCGGATGGAAGCAATGACCGGCTTACTTTCTCCATTGCGACGGCCCAGATACCGGATGATGTTTTCCACCATCACGACCGCGCCTTCCACCACCATCCCGAAATCCAAAGCTCCGAGGGACAGAAGATTCGCAGGTATTTTATTGAGATCGAGGCATATTGAGGCGAACAGCAGAGAGAAGGGAATTGTGAGCGCAACGATGAAGGCACCGCGAATGTTGCCCAAAAACAGGAAGAGGATAACTGCTACCAGGATGATTCCTTCGGTCAGATTATGGAGAACGGTGTGGGTGGTGTAAGTAAGCAGGTCGCTGCGGTCGAGATGAGGAATTACCCTTACCCCGGGAGGCAGGAGATGCTCATTCAGTTCGTTGACTTTGTCGTGAATAGCGGCCAGCGTGGATTGGGATTCGGCTCCTTTGCGTAACAACACAATGCCTTCCACCACGTCACGGTTGTCGATGATTTTCCCGTCGACTCGATGGATGGCTTTAGCGATTTTCCCGAGGCGGATCCGCGGCCCCTGCGAGACCGTAGCGATGTCTTGAACGCGAATCGGCGTGCCGTTCTGGGTTCTGATTAGAATCTGCTCGATGTCGTTGACGTTATCCACCAAGCCGAGCGCGCGCACATTAATCTGCTGCATCCCGGCTTCGAGAAAGCTCCCGCCGGCATTGACATTGTTGTTGGCCAGCTGCTGTTCGAGTTGGCTAATACTGAGCCCGTAAGAAACCAGCTTGTTCGGATCCACGCGCACCTGATATTCCCGGGTGATGCCGCCGAAGCTGCTGACGTCCACTACGTTCGGAACGGACTTAAACTGCTTTTCGAGGGTCCAGTCTTCGAGAGACTTGAGCGCCATAACGTCGTAACTCGGGTTGGTGCTATGGAGCGTATACCAGTAGATCTGGCCTACCGGGCTGTAGTCAGAGCCAATCTGCGGCTGCAAGCCGGCAGGTAAGCTGACCTGGGAAAGTCGTTCGAGCACCTTCTGACGATTCCAGTCGTTCGCCGATTCGTCGTCGAAAATCAGGCTGAGGCTGGACAGGCCAAAGATGGAAATGGACCGCAAGTGGTCGAGATGAGGAATCCCGTTCATCGCGATTTCGAGCGGAATAGTGACCTGCTGCTCGATCTCCTCCGCGGCCCGGCCCGGCCATTGCGTGATGACCTGCACGTAATTATTAGCAACGTCCGGATAAGCTTCGACCGGCAGATTGTGGAAAGAGATCGCGCCCCAAATGAGGAGCAGAGTGGCGGCAATTACCACAAGGAAGCGCTTGTCGAGCGCGAAATCAACGAGAACCCGGATCATGGACCAGTAAATTTCACACTAGCACCCTGTCTGGCAGTGGCAGCCGCGGGAGATCTGGCGCGGAGAAAACTCGGTTATTTAGGATGTGTACAATTCGCTCCTTTGGCAATCCGAGCCTGTTTCACCATGTCAATGAAGCGGCGAGAGAGTTCGTGGATCCAGGCCGCATTTCTAGCGTGGATGGCTTCCGGTGGAAGCAGATCTTGGCCGATGCCGAGCACATTCGTTCCGCCGCGAATATACTCCGCGGCGGTCTGCTGAGTCACGCCGCCCGAAGCGATTAAACGCACGTCGGGAAAGGGACTGCGAAGAGCGCGAATATAAGATGGCCCGCCGACGCTCGAGCAGGGAAACACCTTGATGAAGGCCGCACCGGCCTTTCTTGCCATCATGACTTCGCTCGGCGTGAGCGCACCGGGAATCATTGGGATCGCGTGCACGCGCGCAAATTCTACAAGCTCAGAATCAAGCCCGGTGCTGGTGAGAAAGGAAGCTCCGGCATCGAGACACTTGTGGGCTGTGTCGAGATCGAGGACAGTTCCCGCGCCGACGATCATATCGGAACCGGCCCGCATGAGCTGGGAGACTACGTCAATCGCGCCTGGGGTCGTCATGGTAATTTCCACCACGGGAATACCACTCTTAAAGACAGTTTCGGACGCGAACAGGGCGTCTGCCGTCGAACCTGCGCGAACCGCCGGTATGATCCCGATTTCTTCGATGCGCGCAAGCATCTCGTCTTTGGTCATTGCTCCGCGATTCTACTTCATTCCGTGCTCGTTGGGGTCGGCCGTCAGCTGCGACCTGCATTCAACAAGACTCGAAAGCATTCGCGGCGTTGCTCACGAAGTCCAGGCGCGATTCAAAGTATGTTTTGGCTGAAGGACAAAAGGGAAGAACGGAAAGTAGACGAGACCGTTCGATTTGCTTAAGAGCTAATAATTAAGAGGATTTCCTTCCCAGTGCCTGCTCGATCGCCGCCTGCAGCATTTTCTGATTGAAGGGCTTTGTCACGCGGGGTTCGAGAACCTCTACACCCCTCCCTTTGAGCTGCTCACCACTCTGGGCGGTGAGATAAATCACCGGGATAGCAAGCGTAGACCGGATGCTTTGTGCTGCTTCAATGCCGTTCAAAGCGCCCCTTAGCCGGATATCCATTAGAACGACATCCGGGCGCAGCGCCGTGGCTTTCGCGATGGCCTCCTCTCCTGAGGAAACCGCACCGACGACAGCATACTCGAGCTCCTGTAGGTGCATTTGCAGGTCCAGTTGAATTATCTCGTCGTCTTCCACAATGAGAATGCTTGGTTTCAAATGCAGTTCTCCCGATTAACTGAAGACTTGCGGGAACGAAATCTCGAACCGGGTACTGGGATCCGCACTGACTTTTACAGTCCCGTCGAGTTGTTTCGTCAAAACCCGTACGAGCTGCAGACCCAGCGACTTTGCGCCCTCCCAATCAAAGCCAGACGGCAATCCTACCCCGTTGTCTTCCACCGCAAGAGTACATTTTCTATCATTACAGTTGAGGGACACTCTGATAGTGCCGTTCCGACCCTCTGGAAAGCCATGTTTCAAGGCGTTCGTGACAAGTTCATTCACGATCAGCCCGCAAGGAATCGCCCGACTCACGTCCAGCTCGGCATCGCTTACGTGGATGGACAAATTGATCTGCTCCTGAGGTATGCCGAAGAACGCGAACAAGTCTCGCGTCAGCCGGTTCAGGTAGGCTCCGAAATCCACGCGCGCCAAATCCGGGGATCGATAGAGCAGTTCATGGATACTGGCAATCGCTTGCACCCGGTTACGCGCTTCTTCGAACAGCCCGCGTGTCCCCGAGTCGCGGATTTGTTGCGACTGCAAGCGTAGCAAGCTGTTGATGACCTGCAGGTTGTTTTTAACGCGGTGATGAATCTCCTGTAGCAGAGCCTCCTTCTCCTGCAGCGAAGCCCGCAACTGTTCGTCGGCGAGTTGCCGTTCGGTTTCATCCCGCATGACCTTAGCGAATCCGCGCAGCCGGCCTTTTTCATCCGACATCGAGTTGAGTATGCCGCTCGCCCAAAAGCGCGCGCCGTCTTTACGAACGTGCCATCGGTCGTCGTTCGATCGCCCGGTCGATCTAGCGCGCTCTAGCTCCTTTCCCGGCTCACCCTTCAATCTGTCTTCGGGGGTGAAAAGGACGCTCGAAAACTGACCTAGGATCTCCGCTTCGCTGTACCCTAATACACGTTCCGCACCGGTGTTCCAGCTGACGATTCTGCCATCCGGGTCGAGCTGCATCAGCGCATAGTCCCGGACGTTTGAAGCGTATAATCGAAAACGCTCCTCATTATCCTGCAACTGTTGCTCCGCCCGTTTCCGATCATGAATATCGACGCACGCTCCCGTGAGATACACTGGCTGGCCTTGCTCATCTCTTCCCACTTCGCCTTGATCGAGCAGCCAGTGCTCGCTTCCGTCGGGCCACACGACGCGGAACTCTGTGTTTAGATGCGCTCCCTCGTGCAGTGTGCGGTTGAAGGACGCGATCACAGTCTCGCGCTCTTCGGGATGGACAATGTCGTAGAACTGTTCTATACTCTGAAAGTTTCGATCAGGATCAAGCCCAAACAGCTTTCGCAAGCTTTCATCGAGCGTATCCACATTGGTGCGAAGGTCCCAGCGCCAAGTGCCTGTGCGAGCGGCCTGCAAAGCCACTGTTAATCGCTCCTCCCGTTCCTTGAGCGTCTCCTGCATCCGGCGGCGCTCCGTTGTATCGCGGTTGATCTTGGTGAAACCGCTCACGACTCCATCAGCGTCGTGGTTCGCGGAGAGAATACCTTCGGCCCAGAATCGTTCACCATTCCTCCGCAAAAGCCAGCCGGTGTCATCCGCCGAACCGGAACTCCGTGCTTCTTCTAATTCCTGAGCTGGCACATTTCGGTCCCGATCCTCCTTCAAGAAGAAAAGTCCATAGTATTGCCCCAGAACTTCTTGGGCGTTGTATCCCATGTTTCGTTCCGCTCCGCTGTTCCAACTCTTAACCCGGCCTTCGGAGTCCAGCGCGAAGATCGAATATTCACTTACCTCCTCGACCACTCTCCGGAAGCGTTCCTCGGATTCCCGGAGAGCCGCACGTTCTTTTCGATGTTCCTCTTCCTTCCGGGCTTGGCTTTCATGCTTTAAAAGCGCCAACTGAACAACACGGTTCAAGTCGCGCTCTTGCAGCGGTTTTGTGAGATACCCAAAGGGTTCTGTCTGCTGCGCGCGTTCGAAGAGGCTTACGTCCGGGTGTCCAGTCATGTAAACCACTGGAATATTTAACCTTTGGAACTGTTCGGCCGCAGCAATGCCGTCCACTCTGCCGGGAAGAACGATGTCCAGCAGTACAAGATCCGGCGCCGTTTGCGAGGCATGATTCAGCGCTGCTTCTGCATTTTCTGCAATCGAGACTTCGTATCCTTGAGCCTCGAGGCTCCGCTGCAGATCGTGCGCGACGATTTGCTCGTCTTCGACGATAAGAATCTTGCTTTTTACCACTACTCTCCTTGCGAACCGTGCTCACGCGAATTAGGTGAACTAAGAGGTGATAAACGTCTGATCCGGTTATCGCGCGTGGACCGGTCTGACTATGACAAGCTTTGCACAAACTCCGCCCACAGTCATGAACTATCCCAATTCAAGCAAGCGGCGTAATGATAGGCGCGCTACGTTCAAGCTTTTTGTCTGAAGACTTACCAGTTTTTGATACCTCAGCGGAGCTTGGTTGCGTATCATTGCGAGGGGTTACCAATTACGTTGGCGCGCAGCGCTGAGCTGCGCAGCCTTCTAATGCAGCGGTAGCCAAGTGACACGAATGCTCTGAAATGTTACGGAGTTCGCCGGCACAGCTTCTCGGAGTACGATCAGGATGTGGGTGCGCCGAAAATTCTTATTGTCGAAGATGAGATGATTACGGCGCTAGACCTTCACCATGAGCTCTGCAGTCTGGGCTATGAGGTTGCAGGTTTGGCCACGTCAGGCGAGGAAGCCGTCCGGCTAACAAATCAGTCGGACCCGGATCTGATCCTGATGGATCTAAGGCTAACCGGCAAAATGGACGGCATCGAAGCAGCCACGCAGATTCAGAGGGTTAAGAGTGTGCCGGTTATTTACCTGACGGCGAATGCGCACCTGCTTGTTAGAGCTTTCACTGAGATGGAAGAGCCCCATATTTGTCTGACAAAGCCCTTCTCACCGCCTGATCTGGAAGCTGTTATATCGATCGCTCTGGCGCGATGACACGTGACGCATAGCCGAGTAGCATCTTCCGCTCAACTCGTGAATAGGCATCATGAAAGAAGCTAGGGAAGGCCAAGCGTTCCCTTCAGAGCATGCGGCTATCGCAGCCGTTGAGCACACCGCGATCCTGCGTGAGATTCATCACAGGGTCGGCAACAACTTGCAGGTGCTCATCAGCATTTTAAATATCCAGGCGCGCCGAACCTCTCACGAAGAAGTAGCTACGGTGCTCAGGGAAATGCAAAACCGATTTCGAGCGGTTGCAAGCCTCTATAAGCCGCAGTACAGCACGCGAGACTTCTCTACTGTTCATTTTGGAGAGTACCTGCAAAACCTGGCCCGGGAACTCCAGACCTTCTATGAGGCGGAGTCACAGGTACAGCTGGCGTTTTCCCTGACGGATATGGCGTTGCCTGCGGAGACTGCGGTTCCACTCGCCCTGATCGCAAATGAGTTGTTGTCGAACGCATTCCGGCACGCTTTCGGCGGCGCGAGCGATGGCAATATTCGGATTGCCCTCGATTACGCTACTCCGAGCGTGGAGGGCGAACCTGGCGAGTTCGCGGAGTTGAGCATCGTCGATGATGGCGTCGGTCTGCCGGCGGGTTTCGACTTCACGACTACAGAATCAATGGGACTTTTCCTGGTCAATGTTCTCGCTCGACAATTGGGAGGAAGTGTCGAAATTCAACGCGACAGTGGTACTTCGATTCGCTTATCGTTCCGCGCCGGTGAATGAAACGGATCGGATACACCCATCCTGACAAGTCGTGCGCAGTAATTACTGGCGCCCCGCGCCGGTTTTGGCACGGATGACGTCACTCGCCCGAAGACCAAGCGACCCTGAATTCTGGATAGAGCGTTAAGCCGCCACACACGTAAAGTGTTTGCCCGGTGATGTACGATGCATCGTCCGAGGCAAGGAACACAAAGGCGCCTGCCATTTCTTCCGATGTTCCAGCGCGGCCCATCGGGATATGGCTTTCCACTTCGGCGCGGGCTTTGGGATCATCGATCCACGCCCGGTTAATGGGTGAAACGGTTGCACCCGGAGCAACTGAATTGACCCTAATTCCGCGGTCCGCATATTCAAGTGCTAGCGTCTTCGTCAGATTTCCCAAGCCACCCTTGCTGACCGAGTAGGGCAGATACTTTGGCTTAGGTATGATCTCGTGAACGCTGGAGTTGTTCACAATCACTCCACCGCTGCCTTGCGCGAGAAAGTGCCGGATGGCCTCGCGAGAACACAGAAACGCACCGCGCAGGTTCACTCCAACGACGCGGTCAAAGTCGGCAGTTTTGATTTCATGACTCGGCGTCGGCATTTGAATACCGGCATTGTTGATCAGGATGTCTAAAGAGCCGAAAGCCGAGATCGTCGCGTCAAAAACTTTCTTGACTTGCTCTTCGTCTGAAACATCCCCGCCGACCACAATGGTGCGAGGCTTGTCTCCGGCGAGATGAGCCCCAGCGGCTTCGACCTTCTGTTTAACGGCTTCGGCGCTCTTAGCATTCGAGAAGTAGTTGACGGCCACGTGAGCGCCTTCCTGGCCAAAGCGGATTGCGATCGCCTCGCCGATTCCCGATGAGGCTCCAGTTACAAGTACCTTTTTCCCAAGAAGCTTCGCCATTGCTCGTTTGTTTGTCCCGACACAGTCTATCAATGTGGAGCAATAATGCGCGATGCGAGTTGCTCAGGCATTGAAGCTGTGC
The DNA here is from genome assembly GCA_963737005.1 of Terriglobia bacterium. GTDB lineage: Bacteria > Acidobacteriota > Terriglobia > Bryobacterales > Bryobacteraceae > Bog-105. Next base: position 47,551 of record CAVTRD010000006.1, read on the forward strand.
GCGATTTCTTCTGGCCGAGTCATTCACTTCCGGCAATCAGAAGGTAATGTGAGCTCCGAACTGCATATTCCGCATTCCGTTTCCACCTGTTGGAGGTACCTGAACGTCTTGAATCAAGCCGCCGGCACTGGAATCGATGGCGGTATTGGGTAAAGCGAGATTTTGACGATTGAACGCATTGAACACCTCCCACCGAAACTCGAGGTGGGCTCGTTCTTTCACGACGAATGCTTTCGAAATAGACCAATCTGCCGTGAAGTAATCCGGTCCGCGCAAAGAGTTGCGCCCTGCATTCCCAAATGTGTAGAGGGCGGGCGTTCCATAGGCTGCCGGATTGAACCAGCGATTGGCGCTCTGGTCGGGAACTGAAGGATCACCGATCAATTCTGGGCGGCTGGTTTGATCGGGTGAGTTCAAGAACCCCTGATTTCCTATGGATGGCGAGAAAGGCATGCCCGAGTAGTAAGAGGTGATGCCACGGAATATCCAATTCGCGACAAGTGCTCGCGTGAAGCCGTGCGCGTTCGAGAGCAGAGGGTGACCGGGACCGAATGGTAGCTCCAAGGTGTGTGCGAGCGTGAAGACGAACGTGTGGTCGAAATCTGACGGCCCGTAATCCGACTGAGCATTGTATTGATTGGTCGGGAGACCGAACTGGCCGTAATCCATCGCTCTTTGCCAGCTGAAACTGGAGAGCAAAGAATAGGCTTGAGAGAAGCGCTTGTTTAACTGCACCTGTAGCGCGTTGTAGTTGCTGCTCGTGCAATTGCATTTCTCACCGATGCTCTGGGTTAGCCCGTAAGCAAGGTAAAGGGGACGGCGGAGGTTAGCATCACTACCTGGGCCCGGAATGGCTGCATTCAGACCAAAGCCGCCATTCAGGTGACGTCCCAAATTGCCTACATAACCGACCGAGAGATTTAGCTGTGGTGCGATCTCGCGTTCCACGGTGAAATTGTATGAGTCGACGGATGGGATCTTTTGATTGGCCGGTATATACGACACGGCGATGCCATTGGTGAGTGGCAATCTGCCATTCGCGGGTATTGTAGGAAAGACGACGGTCGGCGGCGCAGTTGTCAGCGGAAAAATTGGGGAGAAGGACGAAGTGGAAGTGATGTTCTGGTTCACAATCGACGGATAAACATCAGCCGCCAGCGAGTTGAAGGTCCAGCCGAAAGTGCCCAGCGTGTAACCACGACCGTAACCGGTTCGAATCACTGTCTTCGCATTGGGCGCGAACGCAATTCCCAAGCGGGGTGAAAGGTTTCGCCATTGGACCTGCGAGTTACCGGACTTCGACACGCCCCCGACACCTGGAATAAAGACCGTGTTGGTGATCACGTCGTAGCGGCCGCCTTGTCCGGAATTGAGCGAGTAATCAGGAAAATACGTGTCCCATCGCAGCCCATAGATAACCGTGAATTTCGGGGAAATTCGCCAGGTGTCCTGTATAAACGTAAGAAGACGATTTTGGCGGTCCTCCTGATTTGTGGAAACCTGCTGGAACCGGCTGAAAGTCGAAGGCGCGCCGATCAGAAACGAGGCCAGGCCCAAGCCACTTCCTGGCACGCTGGAATCGGCGGTAACGGCATCGTTGAACTGATAAGAGCCAGCACGGTGTTGATCGCTCGGTAGGCGTAGGTTCCATGCTTGTTCTAAAGTCCCGCCCCAGCGAATGGTGTGATTGCCGGCGATCTTGGTCCATGTAGTCAGGTAGTCGAGCAGCGTTTCCCTCTCGTGGAGCGGGCAATTGCAGTTGTAGCCAATGTTCAGGCCGCCCGCACCGTTGATAGTGAGATCGGGAAGGCCGTTCGTATCTGGACGCCCGGCGATGTTCAGTCCTGGAATCCCTACCGTATTGGCCAGCTGAGTTGTCTGATCCTGGGCAGAGACCGTGACGCGATACCGCGAGAATCCGAATCGCACATCGGCCAGAAGGGTCGGGCTAAAGGTATAGGTAGCGTTGGATGCTACGTTCTGATTGAGTGCGTCTGAAAGCCCGGAGAATGAAAAGGCCGGGAAAGCAGACCCACCATATAGGCCTAGGGGACCGGGTGCGGTGACGTTGGCTGCTAAATAACTATAACGGCCAAAGACACGCAGCTTCTGGTTGATCGTGTAATCACCACGGGTGTCGAACTGGTTGCTTGGGTAATCTTCGACAGCGCTGGTGGAGTAGTTGTTAGCTGACGGATTGCTCGTTGCAATGTTTGGAGATGGCAGTGCGTTCACAATCGCGGCGGCGGGAGGCGAGATGTGACCCGTAAGGTTTGCGCCAGGGAACAGCGTTCGACCAGTTCCGTTCGGCGTACCAGTGTTCGGGTCGTAAATTGGAATGCCGAGATCACTTAGATTTCCTGCTCGTTCGGATGCGGTTGGAACTCGAAGCGACTCAGAGCCGCCGATTCGCCGCTGAGTGCCCTGGTAATCCACAAAGAAGAAAAGCTTGTCTTTCCGAACAGGACCGCCAATCGAACCGCCAAACTGGTTATAACGAAGTTCAGGAATACCGCGATTGGCCGGAGCCGGAGTGCCTGGCGTATGTAAGCCTTGCGTAAATGGGTCCCGCGCTTGAAAGATATTGTTCTGCGAAAACTCGAACGCGCTCCCATGAAGTTGATTCGTACCTGACTTGGTTTCCACCTGAATCACCGCACCGGTAGCCTGGTACTCGGGATCATAATCGTTGGTCTGCGCGGTGAATGATCCAACCGAGTCGATTGCTGGATTCACTATCGTGATACCGAGGACGGAATCGTTGTTGTTCATGCCGTCCAACTGGTAATTCGTCCCGGCGAACTCCTGTCCGCCAGTGTTGACCAGGATCGACTGCTGGGGATTTTCGGAAGCAGCGTGTTGAAAAGTGTTAACGACCGACCCGGGCGTGAGCAAAGCAAGACTCGTAAAGTTCCTGCCAGAGAGAGGAAGCGTTGAAATCTGTTGGGAGGTGAGGCGCGTTTCTACCGCAGCGCGATCACTCTCGATGGTAGGCGGAGCATCGGTGACGGTGATCTCTTGCGAAGTCTCTCCGACACTGAGCGTCGCATCAACGCGACTGGACTGGGACACGCTGACGTTCGCATCTTGTTGGCGGAAGCTCCTGAAACCGGGCTTAGTAATGGTGATCGAATAAGTGCCGGGAGCCAAGTCAGCCACCGTGTAGTTGCCCGATTCATTGGTTGTGGTTTGCGTCGAGAAGTTCGTTCCTGTGTTTGCGGCCTGTACGGTCGCACCGCCTACTCCAGCCCCACTCGGATCAGTCACAGTGCCAATGATGTTGCCCGAAACGGCTTGGGAAAACAGGCTAGGACTTGTACAGAGCAGCAGCAAAAGCGCAAGAGCGGACCTCAAGCGACGAACGGTAATCGGCATGGAAACAACCCCTTTGACCGCAACTATAACAACAAAATCCGGGTGTTAGTTGCTGCGATTTAAGCGAGTATCTTCTGCCAAGAATGCAAGCTGACATCTCACCGGCACGTAGCCGGTTGAGGCGATAACAGGAGCTTCTGGCGAAAGCTCAAGCTCATATTCGTCGCGCGCTACAGATCGAACTGAGACTCCTCGATGAGATGCAATCCGCCAGGGCGTTCTAATTCTGAAGCTGCTATTGCCGCCTGAACGGATATCGGCTTCGATTGAGAGCAGTTGGTGCTGAAGTTCGACTCGAACAATTTTGGGCTGTAAGCTAGCCTGGCCGACCTGCAAGGTAAAGGGTGTCAAAAAGAATGACACTCCACCTGCGAAACGTAGGCGGCAATGGCTTGTGCCGGAAGGAACCCGCAAAGCAACCTTGACGTGCTCATCGCCAGGGAACACGTCCAATGTCGCGGGCAGCTTGACATTGTTGAATTCTGCACTCAGCAGCTGTGCGCCAAGCGGGATCTGTGGCTCGAAAATCATGCTGATGGCGGTTCCATCGTTGCGAATCTCTAAATCGAGATTGTTTGCATCTTCGCTCACCTTTACAGCGAGCGTCGAGTGCGGAAGTCGAATATTGTTCACGGATACTTCGGGCCAGTCGGGAGGCAGGTGAGGCGCCAGTTGAAGACTGTTCGTGTTGCCGTCGACTTCCAAACCGAGAAGGCCGCGGATCGTCGTTTCGAGAAAGCCCGCCGACGACCAGGTCTGCTCGGGAACAGACTCAGTCTCTTCATGAAAGAAGTTACCAGCCAGCACCTCGTGGATATGGCCGGGCGAATCGAGATGGTTCCACTGCAGGATGCCGCGCCACAGCGCCAGCGCGCTCTCCGGACGGTGAGCTTGCCAAAGACTAGTTGTGACCTCTGCAGTTCCAAGGGCGGAAATACTACCCGCTCCATAAGAGTACGGATTGTATTCTTTGGAACTCGCTGCAACCTCGCGCGTTCCCCAATCAACTTGGAAATCGGCCGAGGTAAGCCGGTTGAGAATAGCCTCTGATTGTTGGGGCGGAAAGAGACTTTGGACGAGGAGCTGCGTTGGGCCGACAGCTTGCCGGAAGATCGGATCACCCGACTCGGTATGGCCATCGAACCAGAACTTCTTGCTGGCATTCCAGTAGTGTTCCGGAATCGATATACGTGTAAGTTCAATCTGCCTGGCAGCCGCGGCGGCCTGTTCGGCATGGCCGGTCGACTTAGCCAGTTCGGCGTAGCCCGACGCAGCTGCGAGCCAGCTCGCCGAAAGGCTTAGATCGTCAGCCGGGCGATGCTGTTCATCACTCGCTTCCTTATCGGGCGGGATATGCGGCAGGTGGTCGCTGGAATTGATCTGTGACTGGCAGTAGTGGAAGGCGGCGGCGATCGAGTCCCATCGTTCGATTGCGAATTGCACATCACCGGTAACAGCGACGTATCTGGCAAGAGTAGCCAAGTAATCGAAGCTGATGTCGACATGAACGTACATGTAGGGATATTTGGACCAGTCAATCAGGCCGGCACTTTGGGAGAGCTCATGCCAGATCATGCCGGAGACGCGATCCTGGTATTTCTGGATGAAAGCAAGCTCCTCGCGTGCTCGAGAATACTCGCCAGCAGCGAGCAAAGCATTGGTTGCAACCAGTCCGTCACCTCCAAAGAACCAGGCGTACTGTGGCCGTCGCGCATCCCGTGAGGGTCCGTATCCGGCCACGAGACCGCAGCCCAGCAGCGAATTACAAACCCAAGCCTGGTCGAGAGCGACGATCGACCAGGCAAGGCTGCGGTTCACATCTTCATTTGGCGTCCGAATCCGGAGAGCGTTGCGTCCCAGCGCGGCATAGTGATCGGCGGCATCCTGTTGCAGTTGCGGAACCCGCGACGGCAAAGTGCGTAGCGCCGCCGATGCGTCTTTCTGGCCAGCAGGGTTGAGCGCGATGTAAATACGAGCTTCGGAAGGGTAACCAGGCTTCTGGGCAGCAGGATGAATCAAAAACCCAAAGCTATTGTCCGGGCGGATAGTGCTGTTTACCGTATCGTCCTGGCTGATTATTTGCGGCGATCCGATGGCTGCAGAATAGCCACGCTCCGGCTCTGCAATGACAAAGCCCGGCATAGCTGGGGACTTGCCTGCTTGCTCGATCGAACGAGTATATTGACCGCCTAGCGCTCCTGGCCACATTAAATTTAGGACCGGCACAAACCGGACCTCCACGTCTACGTCTCGCGTGCCCTCCACCTGGTAAGTAATGACAACCGCGCTCTCATCAAGCGGAACGAACAGCTTCTCTCGCACCAAATAATCAGGGCCAATGTAGGTGCGAGTAACAGAATCAGGGCGGTAATCGACTTCCCTCAATAGGAGCCGGCCTTCACGCACAGCGGTTGCTCCCGCCGCTCTAAAGCCGATCTGATAGTTGCTCAGGATCTGGAACGGGTAAGCCCACACTTCGAGGCCATTGACCGGATAACCCATGACGAGAGCCCGCCGGCCGTGTACCGCGACGAAGTGGTTTGGGTCAGTGGATTCGCTCATGCTCGCAACGTCTGAAGCGGTAAATCGACCGAGCTGCCGAGCGTCCCCATGCAGCGCATTCAACAGAAACAGCAAACAGAATGAGGCTTGAAAAGCTTTTCGCATTTTGGAGTATTTAGATTCTTGAATCTGAAGCTGTTCTCGATTTCCTAAATCATCCCTTATATCCGAACTGCTACTTCGTCTGGTGGTCGATGGACAAATGAGACCGACTCGCACGCCTGTGCTGATGGAGCGATTCAACGTCTTTGCGGAGGTATGCTTACAGAACGACGGCAAATGAAACCAATGCGCCTATTAACCGCCGCTCCTCTGGCCTTCCTGCTTAGCGTTTTCGGCATTTTGAGTGTGACGGCCAATAACTTGCAGCCAACATCTGAAAACGCAAATGCAGCCGACATTCGAGCAACGAACATCGAGATGCGGTTCGATGCGGGCGGCCGAACTACGCTCTTTGCGAACTTCGCTGGGGAAAGCATTCCGCTTGGTCCGGCAGCGGCTTCGGAATCCTTGATCGCTGATGGACAGCGACTCGAGGCTTGGCGAGTCCAGAGACAAACTGTCACCAGTTACTCCGACAAACGGGGAAAGGCCCTCCGGTTGACCGTCATCGCTCGGGCAGGGAACATCGAAAAAGAGGAGACCGTGGATGCGTTCGAACGTTACGGCCGCATGCTGGTCATCAACGTTCGTTATGCGAATCGCGGAGCTAGTCCGGTTCGGGTAAGCGGCTGGCGAAATGCGGCGTACACGCTCTCCGCCGCCGATTACACAAATGGTACGGCGTTCTGGTCCCTGCAAAGCGGGTCTTACGAAAAACGCCCCGATTGGGTCGTGCCTCTCAAGGTCGGATTCAGCCAGGAAAACTATCTCGGAATGAATGCCGATGATTACGGTGGAGGAACGCCTGTCGTCGACGTCTGGCGTCCAGATGTCGGTCTAGCGGTGGGTCACGACGAACTGTCACCACAACTCGTTTCCGAGCCGGTCGCGATGCCCTCAGCGGACCACGCGACGCTGGCGCTCGAAGCGAAGCAAACAGCAATTCTGCAAACTGGTGGCGTATTTCAAACGCCTGAAACCTTTGTGGCCGTACATCAGGGCGATTACTTTTCAGTGCTGCGCGATTACCGGCAGATGATGATCGACAGGGGTGTTCAGTTTGAAACTCCGGGGGCGGGGGCGTTCGAGCCTATATGGTGCGCCTGGGGCTTCGGACGAAATTTTAAGCCGGAGCAGATTGAGAAGGCACTTCCCGAGGCCCAGAAACTCGGGTTCGGCTGGGTGACGATGGACGATGGATGGCAGACGTCGGAGGGCGATTGGCTGCCCAATCCGAAGAAGTTCCCGCGCGGCGACGCCGACGTTCGTGCGCTTGTGGACAAGATACACGCTGCGGGTATGAAAGCTCAGCTTTGGTGGGCGCCGCTTTCGGTAAGCCCCAAGAGCGAGTTGATTCGGAGCCATCCTGACTGGCTCCTACTTGATCCATCAGGATCGCGGCGCCGCATCAGCTGGTGGAATGCCTTTTACCTTTGTCCTGCCGATCGCGATGTAGTCGAGTACCATCGCAAACTCGCCCGGCATATCTTTGAAGACTGGGGTTTCGACGGACTGAAGCTCGATGGTCAGTTCCTGAACGCTGTTCCTCGATGCACCAATGCCGCCCACCATCATGCGGCAGAGACCGATTCTGTGCGCGCGCTGCCGTTCTTCTTTCGCGCCATCTCAGAGGCTGCACACGATGTAAAAGCGGGCGCAGTGGTCGAGCTTTGCCCGTGCGGAACAGCTTACTCTTTCTTCTCGATGCCTTACTACAACATGAGTGTTGCTTCCGATCCGGAAAGCTCGTGGCAGGTGCGGTCGAAAGGAAAAACGTTGAAGGCGCTCATGGGAGACAAGCTGCCGTACTTTGGCGACCACGTCGAATTGAGCGAGGGAGGCAGGGATTTTGCTTCGACAGTCGGTGTGGGTGGCGTGATAGGGACTGAATATCGCTGGCCACCTAATGACAAGGCGGCTCCGGCGAGCGATGCCGATACCGCGAAGCTGATTCTCACGCCAGAAAAAGAGGAGATTTGGGCGAAGTGGGTGCAGATATATCGGAAAGAGATGCTGCCGGAAGGTGAATACCTGGGAGGTCTCTACGATATCGGCTTTGATAAGCCCGAAACGCACTGCATACGGAAAGGCGGGTTGATGTATTACGCGTTTTTCGCGCCCGAGTGGAACGGCGTCGTGCACTTGCGAGGCTTGGGACCGGGGCAATACTCCGTCCTTGATTACGCAAATAACAAACAGCTTGGAGTTGTAAACGGCTCTGATGGCAAGTTGCAGGTCGCCTTTCGGCATTCGCTGCTGATTGCAGTCCGGCCCACGACCCAAGCTAGGGCTGCGAACCGACAATTATCGAAACCAACCGATTGACATCGAATCTTTGGACGGCTAATATTACGGCACCAGCGGGGCTGTACAACCGCTTTGTCGTATTTGATCTGGTCTGGGATCTTAACTCGGTGAAGAATGAAAAATAAACACACACAGCGACGTTCCTTTCTGAAGTGGATGGGAGCGGCTCCGGTTCTGGGAGCAATGGCATGGCAGGATGTTTCCCAAAGACTCTGGGGCGCCACACGGGAGAGTAACGTGTACGAGCGCATCGGCGTTCGGCCGCTCATAAATGCCCGAGGTACTTGGACATATTTGAGTGGCTCGCTCATGTTGCCCGAAGTGCGCGCAGCGATGGATGCCGCATCTCGGCAGTTCGTGGACATGATCGAGCTCCAGAACGCAGTCGGTAAACGGCTGGCGGAACTTTCCGGTGCGGAATCGGGAATGATCACCTCCGGCTCGGCCGGTGCGATGGCGGCGGCGACCGCAGCCTGTATCGCCGGAACAGATCCAAAGAACATCTGGCAATTACCGGACACCACGGGACTGAAGCACGAAGTCGTAATGCTCGGCGGACGCATCGCGTTCGATAGCGCGATCCGTCTCACCGGCGCTAAACTCGCCATGGCAAATGACCTCAGCGACTTGCGTCCAGCGATAAACGAACAGACGGCCATGGTGTACACCACGTGGCGCGATGAGAAACTCGCGAAGGCGCTCGAGATTACGAAGGCCGCAAAGGTACCGCTGTTACTTGATGACGCTGCCGGGATTCCGCCATTTGAGAACCTCTCTCGTTATTCCCGATTAGGCGTTGACCTGTACTGTTTCAGCGGCGGCAAAGGCATGCGCGGACCGCAATGCGCTGGTGTGCTTCTCGGTCGAAAGGAACTTATCGATGCCGCTCTCAAGAATTACAACCCTTACGAAGGCTCGATCGCTCGACCCATGAAGGTGGGAAAGGAAGAGATCATCGGAATGCTCACAGCGATCGAAACATGGAAGGATCTGGACCTGAACGCGCTGAACCAAGCCTGGAACAAGCGAGTGCAACGAATAGCCAAGCTGGTCGAAACGGTACCCGGCGTCTCGACTCAAGTCTATGTTCCCGCAGATGGCAACAGCTACCCGACCTTAAAGGTGAACTGGGACGAAGAGCGATTCGGGTTTACCGTTGCTCAATGCGATGAGCAGTTGCGTTCTGGCGAGCCGCGGATTGAGGTGCTTACCAACAGCAACCCGAGTCTCGTACCGGCTGTCGTGGAGGGCAATGACGGGAAGCATGTCGCACCCAAGAATCAGCTTGAAATTGTGTCGATGACTTTGCAGGAAGGTGAGGACCTTGTGGTCGGCAGACGGCTGCGCTCCATCCTCAGCGAGGCGGGAGCTCGCAAGAATGCTCGTCAAAGCTAACTTAATGCTGCTCGCGCTATGCGCAGTGGCAGCATGTGCGGAAATTCGCTCGGTGGTTCCGAAAAGCGGTGCTCCCTTAGCCGGACCGTATTCGCCAGGAGTGTTTGCCGGGAACTATCTTTATGTTTCGGGACAGGGGGCGAAGACTCCGGACGGCAAGATGCCAGGCTCTTTCGAGGAGCAAGCGAAGCAGACTCTGGAGAACGTGAAGCGAGTTGTCGAAGCCGCTGGTCTGAGCATGCAAAACGTTGTGTACACCCATGTCTATTTAACAGACATCACCAATTTTCGAGCGATGAATACGGTGTATGCGCAGTACTTTGGTAAAACTCCGCCGGCGCGGGCCGTGTTGGGTGTGGCATCGCTGCCGGGCGGGACGACTATCGAGATCAACGCTGTTGCAGTTCGCAATGTGGATGAGAAGCATGCAGTTGTGGTGAAGGGCATTGGAGATGATGAGCCGCTTTCGCCTGGCATACTGACCCATGATCGCCTGTTTATCTCGGCAGTGCGCAACCAAGGCGTGGGACCCGTACAGCAGGCAGAGAAAGCGCTCGATGCAATGCAATCTATTGTGGAAGCGGCGGGCCTGAAGATGAAACACGTCGTATTCGTCAATCCCTACCTGACCGGTCAAGTGCCGATGAAAGTGATGAACACGGCTTACGCCAGGCGGTTCGAGTTTGGCAACACGCCCGCGCGCGCCACGATTGAGGTCAATTCTCTACCCGAGAACGCTGCTATTGAATTCACCGGAGTTGCGGTCAGAGACGTCAGCGCAAGACGAGCAATTCGGCCCAAGAACATGCCTCCAAGCCCGACGGCAAGCCCTTGCGTTTTTGCGGGAGACACGCTGTATTGCTCAGCAAAGAGCGGCTTCATCCCTGGTCCCAATGGGGGCGTTTTCACTCCAAGCATCGACCTGCAGTTTCGCCAGACCATGCGCAATCTCTTGGACAATCTCGAAGAGGCCGGCCTGACGTTTAAAGACGTTGTCTCGACAAACGTTTACCTGGACAGTCTCAGCGAGTTTCAGAGCATGAACAAGCTATACGCCAGGTACTTCACCGGTATCTTTCCAGCGAGGACAACCGTGCAGCAGTTGGCCCCGGTGGAGCGAAGCAAAACCGCGGACGACACCTACCCCGAGATCGAGCAGATGTCACTGATTGCTGTGCGTCCGATGACCAACTGAGACGAACTTCAATTACAAAAGCGCGCCGGACGGCAGATTCTGGAGGGCCACTCGCTCTTCATGATCGGGATCGCTAACAGCCTCGCTTCTTGTTGCGTCCCACATCATTACCACGCGTTGCGATGTCGTGTAAGCCGGCCACGGAAGCCCGTTTTGGCTCGGATCACCCGTGCGCGCAAATGCCGCCCACGCTGAGCTCAGCTGTTTCGATAGCCGTTCGGCTTCAGGCTTGAGGACCAAGCGCATCTCCAGGGGAAGATCGGACGTGTGAAACGCCCGCAGCTTTCCATCCATAAGCCCCGAGTTCCACTGGAAGTAATAGACGAAAGCCTTGCCGCTTCCCTGAGCAATCTTGAGTTCTGCCTGACGCACAGTATTGTGGCGAGCGCCCCGATCTGTGGAGATGCGGAAATATAGATCGCTGGGGTCTTCCTTCGGGTGGTCCCGCTTGTACAGATTCAGTAACCCGTCGACTTTGTCCTCCGGTATGCCAGCCTTCACCACAGCCCTGCGCAGTCCCGCGTCGTCAAGCAGATATAGGCTTTGGTCTCCTAAAGCGAACAATGTCGATTCATCTTTGCAATTGCCGATGATCATTGGAACACCAGCTGCCTCCTCGGGCGCTTTCGGATCCCACGTCTGGTGCGGGAGCGAGTGACCGTCGATCACGGGACTAGGGCCCGCGCTGAGTCCGCCACCACCCTTGCGCGCGACCTCGGAAGCAGCTTTGTACAGATTGGCAGCACGCACTTTCTGCAACTCCTCTACTTTGCCTACATTAAGGCTCGACATCAACGATCTTGTCCGCTCGGTAGCAGCATCGACATCACCACACCGCAAAAGCGAGCCGCTCTGTACAATCGCTCGCTGGAACAGTCCCTTGGCGGCGGGCATTGCTAGAAGCGTGCTGACCTTCGCGCCACCTCCCGATTCACCGAAAATTGTGACCTTATTTGAGTCGCCGCCGAAGTGACCAATGTTGTCGCGCACCCACTCCAGCGCGGCGATTAGGTCAAGCTGACCAGGATTGCCGATGCCAAACCTGTCGCTCAATTCGCCGAGATACGTGTAACCAAACACGTTCAGACGGTGATTAACGCCCACTAAAACGATGTCCTGCTCACGGACAAAACGATCGGACAAAAGCGTGAGTGCGGCGGAGCCGGTAACGTAGCCTCCGCCATGAATGTAGACCATTACCGGGCGCTTGCCTTGAGTGCCGGGTGTCAGAACGTTCAACACCAAGCAGTTCTCACTGTCTTGTTGCTCGACTTGCTCCCCCGCATCCGCGCGACCTCCGGAGAAGTATGCACCAACAAGCTGATTCACGAAGAGATTGCCCGGCGCCTGAATACATCGCGGACCGTTCCTCGTTGCATCGCGCAGCCCGACCCATCTATCCGGTTTCGAAGGCGGAAGGAAGCGGCTTGTGCCCTCTGTGGGACCACCGTAAGGAATGCCGCGAAAGATAGTCACGCCCTTTACGGAAGCACCGCGAACCTTTCCAAAGGCAGTCTCAGTCGTGACAGCTCCGACGGAGCTGTCCTGTTGTTCCGCTGGCGATTCCCCAAGAGCACCGATCAACGGATGAGTAACCATTGCTGCAGCGCCCGACTGTAGGAGGAAACTTCGTCTCGTTCCGCTCATCAAATATGCTTCCTTTCAGTCGAGCGAATCACAATAGACTTTGTCTCGCTCATGGGATTCAAAGCACTTCGATTGTATAAAGGCAATCGGATTCGATCAACTAAAAAATCGAGCGTGTCACGTATCCACGAGACGAGCGCTCGCACAAATCAGCAGGTTAATATCAAGTTGCTTGACCTCAAGATGTTCGGGTCGTATTGTGAGTGGGATAGCTGCGTCCGATGCACCAGGGCGCTGCTGGTTCTTCCCAGTTTTAATTTCAACAGCAAGCCAATCCACCATGCCATCCATGAAAGCCGCCGTTGTCTATGAGCCAGGAGGGCCCGAGGTTCTGAAGTTGGAGAGTCGCCCGGTGCCAAAACCCAAGACCGGGGAAGTTCTGATTCAAGTCAAAGCGTTTGGACTTAATCGTTCTGAGTTGTTTACCCGGCAAGGCCACTCTCCGAACGTGAAGTTCCCACGCATTCTGGGTATTGAAGCCGTTGGTGTTGTCGAAGAGGCACCTGGCAGAGAATTGAATCAGGGCGATGTCGTGGCAACAGTCATGGGAGGTATGGGCCGCGATTTCGATGGCAGCTATGCGGAATATACATGTCTTCCGGCTTCGCAGTTGCAGGCAATTCGGTCTGAGCTGCCTTGGGAAAAGCTGGGCGCGCTTCCCGAGATGCTGCAGACCGCCTGGGGTTCTTTGTTTAAATCGCTTCGTCTTCAAAAGGGCGAGCGGCTGTTAATTCGGGGCGGTACGACTTCGGTCGGACTCGCAGCTGCTGCGATTGCCAAGCATGAGGGTGCGACCGTGGCCTCGACGACGCGGAACCCTGATCGTGCCGAACTGCTCCGCAAGGCGGGAGCTGACCAGGTTTTAGTCGATACCGGTTCCATTGCTGAGCAAATCAAGGACGGTTTCGATAAGGTTCTGGAACTAATAGGAACCACGTCACTGAAGGACTCTCTCCGTTGCGCGAAGCCGGGAGGAATTGTCTGTATGACCGGCATGGTCGGAAACAAATGGTCTTTCGACAATTTTGCGCCAATGGATGTGATTCCTACAGCGGTCAGCTTGACAACCTATGCCGGCGAGCTTCAGGATTTCATGCAAATGCCGTTTGCGGATTTAGTCGAGCAGGTCGCCGCGGCGAAGCTCGAGGTCCATGTTGGCAGGACTTTTCACCTCGATGACATCGTAGAAGCGCACCGTTGTATGGAAGAGAATAAGGCGGGCGGAAAGATTGTTGTTCTCACCTAACTGCTTGCCTGTGTCTGGTGGACTTCCAGAATGGCGGCAATAGTTTGCAAGCTCCCGTCGCGGAACACTCGAAGCAACCTTTCTTACCGAGGCTGAAGAAGGTGAGTTGATACTTTGGTCATTCGACATCTGAGGGCTAGTGTATTGTTCCGGTGCACGGCTGGTCGCTGTCGGACTCCAAATGCAAGAATCTCTGACCAACAAAAATCAGGATGATCTTCGTGAAAGGACAGGTACTCCCCCCAGCAGCGTAAAGGTGGGTCTGTTCAGCATCGGTCTCGATGTCTACTGGTCCCAGTTTGAGGGCCTGAAAGAGCGGCTACTGGGATACAACGCAACAATTGCAGGACGCTTGGCAGAGACCGGAGCTCAAGTTGTAAACCTTGGGTTGGTAGATACTTCGGAACGGGCCGTTTTGGCCGGCCATCAGTTCCGGCAAGCAGATGTGGACCTAATCTTTCTCCACGTCGCCACCTATGCGCTGTCATCGACGGTGCTTCCCGTTGTTCGGCGCGCAAAGGTCCCGGTTATTCTCCTCAATCTTTCGCCCGGCGACGCAATCGATTACCGGGCTTTCAATACGATGCGCGACCGCCAGCAAATGACAGGAGAATGGCTGGCGTGGTGCGGGTCGTGCCCTGTTCCGGAAATTGCCAACGTCTTCAGTCGGACGGGTGTGCCGTTTTTCCAAATAACCGGCGTGCTCGATGGCGATCAAGTTGTCTGGAACGAAATCAATCAATGGGTGCAAGCAGCAAGAGTCGCGTTCACGATGGAGCATAATCGTCTCGGGTTAATGGGCCACTACTACGGGGGGATGATGGACATCTACTCCGACCTGACTCAACAGTGCGCCACCTTTGGGGGCTCCCTGGAGATGCTCGAAGTGGATGAAGTTGCCGCTCTTCGCGAGGCTGTGACGCGCCAGGAAATTCAAGATCGCCTTACCCGCTTCGCCGAGGTTTTCGAAATACAACCTGATTGTGACCCTGAAGAGCTTGAGCGCTCTGCCATGACCTCGGTCGCCTTGGATCGCTTGGTCGAGCGTCATGCGCTTGGGTCAATGGCCTACTACTACAAAGGAAGCGGCAATCCAGCAAACCAGGGAGTCATCAGCTCCATCATTCTCGGCAACAGCCTCTTAGTTTCGCGAGGGATTCCTGTCGCGGGCGAGTACGAAGTGAAGAACGTTCAAGCGATGAAAATCATGGACAGTTTCGGCGCGGGAGGCTCATTTTCGGAGTTCTATGCCGCCGATTTCGCCGATGACGTGGTGCTGTGGGGTCATGATGGTCCGGGACACTTGGCGATTGCGGACGGAAAAGTGAAGATCAAGCCGCTAGGCGTCTACCACGGCAAAGTAGGGAGTGGGTTGTCGGTCGAAATGTCGGTCAAGCACGGTCCTGTTACGCTTCTATCGGTCGCCGAATCGCGCAGCGGCGGGCTCAAGCTTGTTCTGGCTGAAGCAGAGTCGGTTCCTGGGCCCATCCTCGAAATCGGAAATACCAACAGTCGCTATCGATTCCCCATCGGTGCTAGAAAATTCATCACGGACTGGAGTGCCGAGGGGCCTGCGCATCACTGCGCGATTGGAGTTGGCCATATTGCAGACAAATTGAAGAAGTTTGGGGCGTTGATGGGATTGAAAACGATTCAGGTTTGTTGATTATGCCATTCCAGGATTTAAAGCAATTAGTTCCGGCACGGAGCAACCGATGCAGCTGTCTTGTCATTGGACTGATGCTGGTTTTTTTCGGGCGCACCGCCTTGGCCCAAGAGCCGACCAAAATGGATATCGACTGGGACAAGACGGTCATCGTGTCGAAATCAACTCCCACGCTGCAGGTGGTCACTAACCCAATGCTGAATCCAGGGTCGCCGATTCACGATGCCTCGTTTGCTGCTTTGCAAGCGCTTGGGGCAGATTATGTTCGCTACGTTCCATGGCTTCCCTATCCAAGAATTGCAGTGACTGAGCTGGAGCCCCCGAGCAAGGAGAAAACGTCATGGGATTTCACACACGCCGATCCGGTAACCAAAGACTTTTTGGCTGCGACCCAAGGTCACTCCACGATTATCAATTTCAGCACCATCCCGGCTTGGATGTTCAAGACTGACAAACCAGTCAAGTATCCGGAAGACCCAAATCAAGTCGTCTGGAACTATACACAGGGAACCGAGTTGCGAGACCCGACAGGCAAGGAATTGGGTGAATACTTCGCACGGCTGGTCAGCTGGTACACCAAGGGCGGCTTTACTGACGAGAACGGAAAGCGGCATGAATCCGGATACCACTACAACTTTCCTATTTGGGAAGTCTTGAACGAGGTAGACGCGGAGCATAAAACCACTCCGGAAGATTACACGAAGCGTTACGACGCAATCGTCGAAGCCATCCGTAAGGTCAGCCCTGAAACGAAGTTTGTTGGACTGGCACTCGCCTTCACAGGTGCGAACCCACACTACTACGAGTATTTTCTCGATCCAAAAAACCACAAGCCAGGTGTTCCGCTCGACTTCGTCTCTTTCCACTTCTACGCCTCACCGGCGCTGGACGAGAACTTAGACGATTGGCAGCACACCTTTTTCAATCAGGCAGACGGGTTTCTTGCGGCCACGCGCTTCATTCTTGCGATTCGCGACCGGCTCTCGCCCCAAACCAAGATTGATACGGATGAGCTTGGAGTCATTTTGCCGACCGATGGACTTGAGATTGCGGCTTCCAAACCGCTTCCCGATCACATCCCGCGGCGCTACTGGAACGCCGCTGCCTCGCTTTACAGCTACTTATTCGTTGAACTTTCAAAGCTTGGTGTCGACGTGATCGGCGAGTCGCAACTTGTCGGCTATCCATCGCAGTTTCCGAGCGTTTCGATGATGGACTACAACAATGGGAGGCCGAACGCACGCTACTGGGTGCTGAAGACGATCAAGGAAAATTTCCGTCCGGGCGACAAGCTGGTCACTGCTTCCGGGCAGCCGGCCGGCTCCTCTTCCGATGTTGAAATCCAGGGCTTTCTCACTCCACAAGGCAAAAAGGTTCTACTCGTAAACAGAACCAACTTCGAGAAGGCGGTCAAAGTCTCTTCCGAATTCGAGCACGCCCAATCCGTGACCGTTGACGAAGCGACGGGAGATGGAGAACCGCGACGCGCCCAAGTGCTAGGAGCGGAGCTTAAATTGGCTCCATTCGCAGTAACTGTCTTGACGGTCCAGTAGAAGAGCCGGATGGCGCATCCGCACTGGTCGTGATCGAAGTCGATGGCGGCTAAACGACCAAGGCTTCTTCCTGCCGGATCTTGCGGCCTAGTTGAGCCGTTCCTGCCTGATCCAGCAACTCTCGCAAACGCGGGAACTCTGTCTCTTCTTCTTCTCTTGCGTGCGGTTCGATCTCAGTTCGAAGGGCCCGGACCGCGGCACTCCATTCCTCATTCTCATGGATTGCTGCTTCCAGTTCGAAAAGATGTATCTTCATGCTGGCGTGCTCGCGGTAGAGCTTCTGAGTCGCTTCGTGCCGTTCTGCTTGCGTCTTCAGCAGTGGGTAGATGATGTCCTCTTCTGCCATCGCATGTTTACCGATGGTGCGCTTGAAAGCAAGGAACAGTAACTTGCGTTTCGCCCAACCAGTTGCGGGGAGGTGCTCCATCCTGTCCAAAAGAGAGAGCAATGTCCGATGCTCTTGGATGAGTCCCGCGAACGGATCGCGGCCGACGGCACCCTGCGCCAATCCGCTCGCGTTAGCAAAAAGTACCGGTAGAAAGCGGCCCAGCAACGCTCCACCGGCAGCTCCGATGCCGAGCAGAAGATAACTGTTTGTTTTCGTCACGTTTCTAAGACGCTGGAAAACCCGAAAGCCATGTCGCCAGTAATTCTGCTGATCCGCTCGGAATCGTAAGTCAGGCGGCCACCCGCCTGAGCGCATCTATATCCTGCTTCATCATATTCATGAACACCTGGCTGACTTTGCTCGCTGGGTCTGTGTCGCAGGCTGGAAAAATCTGCAAGGAGATTCTTGGCTTTGTCCGTGCGAGCATCTTGGGATGGCATACTCGCTGAAGAACAGGGTGGCGCTCGTCACAGGTGCCACGCGAGGCATCGGGAAAGGCATCGCTAAAACGCTCGCAAGCCTCGGTGCAGAGCTCATGCTGGTATCGAGAGATGCACTTGCCGGCGAGCAAACGTGCGGCGAGCTGCGTGCGAACGGCGCAAGCGCTGCATTTCACGTAGGGGACGTCACAGATCTTACCTCGATGCAGAAGGCCGCTGCAAGCACAGCAGAACGATACGGCCGACTGGACATCCTCTGCGCGAATGCAGGCATCTTCCCGGCCGCGACGCTTTTGGACCTGACGGGCGATCAGTGGGACCAAGTTGTAAATGTAAATGCACGAGGCACGCTATTTTCTGTACAGGCGTGCTTGCCCTTCCTACGCCAGAGCGATGCAGGACGCATCATCGTCACGTCGTCGATCACCGGACCCGTCACTGGCCTCGCCGGCTGGAGTCATTACGGTGCTTCCAAAGCGGCACAACTTGGTTTTATCCGGAGCGCCGCTATTGAACTCTCAGCATACGGTATAACCATCAACGCCATTCTTCCCGGTAATATCGAAACCGAGGGATTGGCGGGGCTAGGCGAGAACTACCGCCAGCAAATGATTAGCTCGATCCCGATGAAACGTCTAGGCACGCCGGATGACGTCGGTTTCGCCGCAGCTTTCTTCGCTTCACCCGAAGCGGGTTTCATCACCGGCCAGACGCTAATCGTTGATGGCGGACAAGTGCTTCCCGAGTCTTTGACAGCTCTGGAAAGCTAAGTTAGAGGGCTAGAAGCAACACCGATCTGCTAAGACAATGCGACCAGCGATATCTATCCAATGCGCATTCTGATTTGGCTTGTGCTCTTTTGGCAGGGCAATGGGTCCGTCGATCTTGGGCAAGTAACCGCCGCACTCCGGGCGAGTGATTTCAAAACCGCGCTTCAGCTTACGGAAGAGATGCTCGCACAGGATGGGCGAAACCCTCGCCTCTGGACGTTCAAGGGATTTGCACATCTTGGCTTGAAGGAGCAGGGAAAAGCTCTACAGGATTTCCGATCGGCAGCAAGTATAGCGCCAGACTATGTGCCAGCGCTCAAGGCTGAGGCGCAGATCGAATATGGAATACATGATCCGCACTGCATTCAAACACTGAGTCGGCTTGCGGCGCTGGAACCGAGCGATGCTGTGACTCATGCAATGCTAGCGGCTCTCGCTTACCAGGCAAAAGACTGTCACGCGGTCGTGACGAACTACTCCCTAGCGAAACCGCTCATCACGTCGCAACCCGAGGCCCTCGCCGAATATGGCGAATGCCTGTTTGAGACAGGACAGAAGAACGAAGGAATAAGGATCCTCGCGAGAGTTGTTGATCTCGAGCCAACTTCGTGGCAGGCGCGCTACAACCTGGCTGTTGCCGATCTGATGCTGAAGCAAGGGACCGCTTCACTCGCTGTTCTACAACCGGTTCTCAACTCGGGACAGACGCAGGTTCTCGATGTCGCCTCGAGCGCCTTAGAGCAGACCGGCAACACCCCGCAAGCTGTCCAAACTCTACGCGAGGCGATTGTGCTCGACCCATCAAAGGATGTCTTGTACTTGCATTTTGCCGATCTCTGCTTTGCCCACAACTCGTTCCAAGTTGGGATCGATATGCTGAACGCGGGGCTGCAAAGACTGGAAAAATCCGCTCCGCTGTATCTGGCTCGCGGTATCTTGTTCGTGCAGCTTGGCGAATATGAGAACGCGGAAAGCGACTTCGAAACGGCCGCCCAACTCGATCCTTCTCAAAGCTTCAGTTCTGTTGCGCAGGGATTGACGGAGTTGCAGCGAAGTAATTTGGACGGCGCACTAGCAGTGACTCGAAGCGAGTTGAAACAGAATCCTAAGAATGGCTTCTTGTATTACGTGAAGGCCGAGACTCTCCGACAAAAAGGTGTTGAGCCCGGCACGGCCGAGTTCGCGGAGGCGATTGCTGCAGCCCAAAGCGCCGTTCGACTCAGTCCGAAGCTGTCACTCGCGCAAGATCTGTTGGGACTGCTTTACCTTCGTGAGGGCAAGCTAGATCTTGCAGTAGAACAATTCAACAACCTTCTCAAAGTTGAGCCGGAGAACGAGTCCGCCCTATACCACTTGATCACGGCATCACGCAAGGGCGGCAACCGCGACGCTGTGCCGGATCTCATGAAACGGCTCGCCCGGGCCAAGAAACTGAACGAAGAGAAACAGCAGCGGATCAGTCGTTACACCTTTGTTGAGCCGAACCATATTCAATGAACGCGCCACTCCTCAATCCCCGCAGAGTAGTTCGGTTGGAGCTGTAAGACAAGTCGAATGGAAGATGTTTCCAAGGGATCGAACCGAACTCTGTTGTATTTGTCGAGCGCAGTCTCGTAAGAGCCCTTCGCCTGTACCGGCTTCCACTCGTCGCCATCACGATAAAGAAGCTTCCAGTCGGCAGGAGCTTTTACGTTGTGTTCCGCGAACCAGTAAACCTCAGCGCTCGATATCCGGGTAGGCTTCGGGAAGTCGTATTGGATCCACTCTTCGGAGCCTTTCTTGGGGAGCCAATCATAGTACGAAGCGGTGTCCGCCGAAGAGGCCGGCTCTTCCTGATCGGCCACCATGCGGGGATCGCGGTTCCCATTTTCAGCCGTAGTCGGTCCGGAAGAAGTGACCTTGCTCTTCGAGGCGAGACTGGGAAATGGCACTGGATGCGCAGTCGCCTCCGAATCGGCGATCCAGACTTCCATCTGCCCGGGACCGCGGTTGGCCCACGCATAGTAGGGAATTGCCTCAAAGGACTCCCGCGAATGTTGGACGCGATTGTCGGCATCGGTTCGGTAGGCGACCGCCTCTCCCTTTATAACCTCCACCCCGCGCAGAAGATCAGGCTCGAATTGAGCCTTCAGCTTGGTCGACTCACTGAGGACGATATTGCGGACGTGCTTGTCCGGGCTGTCCGGCCATTCAGCGCAGTAGACGATTGGCCCTCGCTGTAGAGCGATCTTGCCGCGATCGGCGCTGACCTTTTCATTGGCGATTACACGTTGAACGGGCATGGGAAGGCTTAGCTCGACAACATCGTTTTTGTTCCACACTCGCGATATCGTCGCGTATCCATGGTCCATGGTGAGTGGCTGCTTTTCGCCATTCACCGTGAGAAGCACCGGTGCTGATGGTGCACTTAGAAATCGGTAAAGGTCTCCAGGCACAGCTTCTCCGCGAGCCCAACCAGGTACGCGGATTTTCAATGTGAGGTCGCCCGCTTCTTGTGGATCAACTGCGATCTTAATTTCGCCATCCCACGGATAACGAGTTTGCTGCGTAACAGTGAACTTGCGGCCAGAGTCAAGCGTCACATTGGCTTTGTTGCTCATGAACAAATTGACGTAGAGCGTGTTGCCTTTCTGGGCGTACACGTAGCCGGGTATAGACGGCGTAAATCGGGTGATGTTACCTGGGCAGCAAGCTACTCCGAACCAGGGACTCCGCTGGTGCTGTCCGTTCGACTCCAGTGGATTCGGGTAAAAATAGGTCTCCCCATCGAGGGAAACACCGGAGATCAATCCGTTATAAAGAGTGCGTTCGAGCACATCGACATATTTGGCATCACCGTGCAACAGGAAAAGCCGCTGACTCCAGAAATCGTTGGCAACAGCAGCGCACGTCTCGTTATAAGCGGTCATGTTGGGGAGTTGGTAATTTGCTCCAAACGCTTCGCCTTCGCCGAGCGCGCCAATACCGCCAGTTATGTACAACTTCTTCGTCACCATGTTGTCCCAGATCTGGTCGATTGCTTTCAGGTAAGCTGGGTCACCGGTAAGGGCAGCGACATCAGCCATTCCCGAATACATATAGGCGGCACGCACAGCGTGGCCTTCGGGCTCGATCTGATCGACCACGCGCTGGTCGGCCTGATTATATGCACGACCGCCCGGACCGCGGCTATCGAGCATGAACTTCGCAAGGTCGAGATACTGCTGGTTCCCTGTAACGCGATAGAGCTTCACGAGCCCCATCTCCACGATCTGATGGCCAGGATAGATTGTCCTCTTACCCGGGCCGAAGGTCCTCACGAGCAGATCCGCGCTTTTGAGCGCGACATCGAGGAGCGTACGGTCGCCGGTCGCCTGGTAGTTAGCAACGGCCGCTTCATAAAGATGGCCGAGATTGTAGAGTTCGTGACTCAAGACTTCCTCGTTCACCCAACGTTGTTTGCCAGCCCAAGGATGGGGGTGCTCGGGATCAATGGACCGCGTGGTGTATAGATAACCGTCAGGTTCCTGAGCCGCCACAATCTTCTGAATCAGTCCGTTGATATATGCGTGGAGCTTAGGATCCGGCCGCACGCTCAGCGTGTAAGATGCTCCCTCAATGACTTTGTAAATGTCCGTGTCGTCAAACGGAAAGCCTGGAGGATGTTTGTCCGCCAGTTTCTCGCCGCGAATCGCCTCGGCAGCCCTCACGAAGTTATCAACGCGCCCGGTGCGTTCACATTGTTCGAATGCCGTGGGAATGCTCACCTTGCGATTTATCTCGATGCGCGGAGCCCAAAATTGATCCTCGACATGTACATCGGTAAAAGAGATCGGCTTAATGGGATAATCGTGGGTCGTTGCCGTTGACCGTGACGGGAGCAAGCACAGAACAAACGACACATTGAAAAGAAGCGGTCTAACTACCTTCACTATATTGAATCCTTGTTGAAGAAAGCTCAAAAGTAAATCTTCGCGCCGAGCTGAAGCCATCTCGGCTGGGCCTGGGAAGTGGAGCGGCCAAAGTTCCCGCTCGATAGGTCCGCGTTCACACCGTTCAGGTTCGGATGATTGAAGATGTTGTAGTACTCGAAACGGAGCTGGAGACGAACTCGTTCGGTGATGATTGTTGATTTGATCAGACTTGCGTCTGTTTCAGCAAAGCCAGGATTTCGGTAGCGGTTTGGCTTCTCATTTCCTTCTGCGCCAAATCCAGGTTGGCTCACAATCCCCGGGGCGAACAATCCGTTGAGGTATGCCGCGCGGCTGGTGGGCAATTGATACGTTGAAACGTTCGGGTAGTCCAGATTGAAGCCGTCCGCATTGTAGTCGCCGCTACCCGCGGTAAATCCAGTGAACGTTCCGGCGGCATCTTTCAGAGGCTGGAAGGAGGCACTGGTGAAAACAGTAAAGGGATTGCCATTCTGCGCGGTCGAAGTTCCGCTCAGAGACCAACCGCTTAAGACGCGGCCGACGAAGCCGTGTCCGGCGCGAACCAACGGGAAATCGTAGTTCCAGATCAACGAGAACCGATCGGGAGCATCCCAGGTCGACGGAGAATAGTACTGCGAAAGATTGCCATAGGTCGGATAAACCTGTGAATCGTCCATCGATCGCGAATGAGTGTACGACGCATCGAAGTAGAAATGGTTATTGAAGACGCGCCCGCGAATGTCCGTGATCAATGCATTGTAATTGGCTTTGGCTCCGTTCGATTCATAATTGATCGCTCCGAAACTGGAGAGGAGCCGCGTAGGTGAGGTGGTATTGTGTTCGATCAGATCGCCCGCAAACCGATTGATGTCTTGACCATAAGACGTGTTGCCGGTCTGCCCGTAGCCCGTAATGATGTTGTAGGAATGAGAGCCTACGTAACCGAGGCTCGCGATCAGATTTCCGAAGAGCTTGTGTTCGAGGGTAGCTGAAAAGTTAAGTGTCGTGGGTGAGGTGAGGTCGTTTTGTACGGCTCCGATCGGAATCTGTGCTCCCGGAATGCCTCCTCTTGCGTCGAGCGGCTGACCCTGAAACGCGGGATAAGGAAATGTGGGTGTTGTGGTGCTGCTGCCAAACGCAAATATGGGTTTGGCTGTTGTGCCATTTGAAAAGAAAGTGGGAACGATAAAGTTCGGCGGGTTCCCGTTGATGATGTCTACCAAATTGCCTAGCGTGGGCATGTCATGGTAGACCCCGAAGCCGCCGCGAACAACCCAGCTTCCCGTTTTCGACGGATCCCAGGCAACGCCGACCCGAGGGGCAAGTGCTTTCCAGAGCTGAGCATTGAGAACATTACTTTGCTCTCGAGCGAAGCCGTTAGCTACCTTCTGGTCGAACGTGCTTCCTGACCCTAGGTGAAAATTGGAAACGACAGTTCCTGGAAGCGTAGCGTAAGGATTGCCAAAGTTATCCCAACGCAGTCCCATAGTAACCGTCAAGTTCGATTTTGCTTTCCAAATATCCTCCGCGAACGCGCCACCAATCGTCGTCGAATATCCGTAACTGCCAGCTTGCGGCTTGCCCGTCACGGGATTGTAGGAAAGTTGATTTTCAAACTGGACGTTGTCTGCGACTAGGTCGATCAAATTGTTGAACTGGAAATTCGGCTGGGTATGGACCGGGGCAAAGAGCGCAGTATCATCTCCGTGCCAGCCATCGTATCCGAAGCGGAGTGTGTGGTTGCCCTGAATGTGCGATAGAACGTCGCGCCAGTGGTAACTATGCTGGATGAAGTCCCCTTGCGCAAAGCCTACTCCGAAACCGTTGATGCCATTCACGTTGACACTCGGGACCGAGAAGTCTCCCGTTTCATTATTTACTCCTTCCACCTTCAAATACGCGAAAGCAGCTTCGTTGAGTGTCGTGGGCGTGAAGGTGTGAGTCTCGTTCACTTGAATCGAATTAGTCACATAGCTGTTAGTGGTGTTGAAGGCAGTCCTGATGTTGGGGCCGCCGGTATCTAGCGTGGTTCGGAAATAGTTTCCATAAACGCGGTCGCTCTTGAAATACTTATCGATGCGGGCGGCATACTGTAGCCCATTACGATAGTTAGAAGCCGTTTGCACTCCGTTATCGATGATCGAAGCGCTACAGGGAAGGAACGAAGTCGCTGCCGTTCCGCAGGTGGAAGGAAAAGCCTGCGCGGCGGTCTGATTAACGCCGGCGACCGAAGCCTGAGCGGCCGGGTATTTAGTTAACAGCTGGGTGCCCACCGTGTTCGGATAAGCGCGTTGCGCAAAGGCGGTGAACTGAGGATCTTCAAAGGTCACCGAGTTAACAACGGCCTGAGAAGAACGCAGCGGCTCAATGGCAAAAAAGAAAAAGAACTGGCGATGGGGAATGATAGGGCCGCCCAATGCACCGGAGACATTGTTGCTGTGGAACGGCAAGTAGCTGTGATTGAACTCCGTTCCGGCCCACAGGTATTGGTTGGTGAAGTAGTCGCTGACTAAACCGTGAAATGTATCAGTACCGGACTTTGTGGTTTCGGTAAAGACGATCGAGCTGCCGCGGCCATATTCGGACGAGTAGGTATTTACGGCGGTCGTCGATTCCTGAATGGCGTCCGGATTCGGAGTGAGATTCAAAACGCCCGGGCGGATATTGCTGGTGACGTCAAGCCCGTCGACGACATACATATTAGCGTTGCTACTCCGCCCATTAGCGCTCGCATCCACCTGTTGCTCGGTCGCGAAATTGTCGGCCGCCGAACCGGGACTGCCCGCAGCAGAAAGGCCGCGGCCCGAGACACCGGGGGCGAGCGTAACTAGGTTGATCATGTTACGGCCGGCTAGCGGCACAGCTTCGAGCTCTTTGGGGGCAATCGTCTGTTGGTTACGCACCTCGGAGGTATCAATGATCGGAGTGGCCGCTGTGACCTCGACAGAAGTGGAGGTTCCGGCAACAGTCAGCGAGAGTGGAACGCTCAGGTCCTGTCCGGTGGTAAGTGCGATCGAGACTTCCGAAGCACCAAACCCAGGGGCGGTCGCCGAAATACGATAAGTGCCCGGCGCTAGGCTGACAAATCGGTAATTACCTGAATTGTCCGACTTGGTCTCATTTGAAACGCCGGTAGCGGTGTTCGTTAACTTGAGGCTAGCATTCGCCACTGTAGCGCCGGTCGGATCCGCAATTGTGCCGTCCACGCTTCCACTGAACTGCGCAAAACACAGCAGGCCGGAAACACAGAGAAGGAGAGCAACGAGGCATGGCTGGTGAGGAAATCTAAACATGGGTCCTCCGGGGCGCAACAAAGCGCCGTGCAACTTGCACCCATGTATTAAATCACCACTGCACTAATGGTTTGGAAATACCGCTGATTTTCAAGGAAAGTTGCTGAATATCAATCTTTTGAGCGTGCGAGGGCATTTGTGCTCGACTGCTTGCTCCAGCTGAACGGAGAACCCGGAACAGCTCGCAACCCCGCAAAAGCCTGACGTCCGCTCGTCAGCAGATCCGCCGAGAAGAGATGGAACCGATTCTCAGTGCCCAGCAAATTCATAAACAAATATTGCTCGCCTTCAAGATGATAGGGGTAGCGGAGCAATGAGGCGCGGATCTGATCCAGTACGGCTTCCTGCCACTTGGTGCACGTATAGACAAACAATTTCTGTGGACACTTGAAGCCCTCTAGCCATTCGAGGCAGTTCTCTAGTTCGCCGCGGTCGCCCCATCCTGTCGTCATCGCAAACACTGCTGCTCCGCCGCGCTGCCAAAGTAACGAGGACTGGTCTTTGACCAGGTTTGCCGCTGGACTCTGTACTGCAACATCAATGCCGCTGTGTTCGTTCCCAATTACGGTTAGTACGGCCTTCAAACTTTTGTTCCAGCATCGCCGGCGATCCGTCGGCTCGAAGGCGCCCGTATCCACGCCGGGAAGATACTCGGGGAGCAATTTAATGAATCTCTCTGCAAAGGAGACCGGTGTGACAACTGGTGCTGGAAAAATCATAATATCTGTTCAACGGTCCGAGTACGGAGAGCTGCTTTTCTGCGGAGGCGCCCCACGGAAGGCCTCATCCAAGACAATCTGGTAATCATCAAGAATCGTGCCGGTCGCCCGCTGCAGAGCCGTTTTAGCCTTTTGATAGCTGGCCAGAGCCGACACCTCAGCGGACCGAGCAGCAGCCAAATCGCGTTGGAACTCGATGACGAAGTAGCTAGTGGAAGCGCCCGCCTCGAGCTTCTGCTGCTCCGCGGCGAGTGTCTGCTCTTGAGATATTCGTTCGCTCTTGGTGGCCTCGTATGTCTCGCGGGCCTCATCGACCGCAATGGACGCATTCGTAACCTCCAGGCGAATCTGTTTCTCCAGCTGTCTGACACGGATCTGCTGTTGCCGTACCGTTAATTCGTCGCGAAGAGCATCCGATCGTGCGGCCCGGTTTCGAAGTGGAAGCGCAAGCTGGACACCCACTGAGTAAGTCGGAAAGTTGTTATGTACCAGCTGTGTTAGCGCACTGCCGTACCCGCCCGTCAAAAGGGGACTTGCACGTACTCCCTCCTGTAGTGTTGTTCCAGCCAAACCAGTGTTCTCGGCGGTGGCAACCAGATCGAGCTCGGGACGTATGCCGTTCTGACTTCCACGCAAACTGAGCACCGCATTCTCAAGTTGGATCTTCACCTGAGCGGCCTCCGGCCGTGTGTGAATCGCTTCGGCATAAAGCTGGTCAATCGAGAAAGTTTCAGATGGAGACGGTTCGGGCAAAGGGTCAATAGCGACGATCGGGGCCTTTCCCAACGGCCCGTCTACACGACCGCGCGTAATGTAATCCTTCACTACCGCTTCCTGTTCGCGCACAAGCGATCGAGCCACAGCTAAATCACGTTGGCGGCGGGACAACTCTGCTTGCGCCCTTGTTACATCGACCTCGGCGAAGGTGCCGGCCTCCATTTGATTGCGACTGTCCTGGAGAAATTGCGAAGCGCTTGCTACCGCCTCCTCCCGTACACGCACATCGCCGTTCAGGCTTTGAAGGTCCCAATAGAGGCGGATAATGCCGGACACGGTTGCCATTAACTGTTGCAAAAGTACCGTGTCACTGACTCGTCGATTGTTGGCAGCGATTTTTATGTAGCGCCTGTTAGCTTCAAAGCCGAACCCTCGTAAGAGCGGTTGTGTAAAGGTTAGGCCGACGCTC
The DNA here is from genome assembly GCA_963737005.1 of Terriglobia bacterium. Lineage (GTDB taxonomy): Bacteria > Acidobacteriota > Terriglobia > Bryobacterales > Bryobacteraceae > Bog-105. The sequence continues at coordinate 75,306 of CAVTRD010000006.1, forward strand.
GAGCTGACAGTCGGGTTGTAAAGGAATAACGAATTGTTTTGATTTAGACGTTGGTTGTCGAAAAACGCGTCGAGAGTTCCACCGCTCGTGAACCCCTGTTGATATCCCACGTTCGCGGTGGTCGTGTTCGAGTTCAGCGACGCGATGTCGGGCAAGAAAATGCTGTTCTGAATGGTGGATTGGTGACTCCACCCCGCATTGGCGACGACTTGCGGATCGAGGTTTGGTATGGCCGGTCCGGTGACCAGCGGGATCGAACCAAGGATCGAGAGATCGACCTGAACGCCCGGACCGATGAGCGAATTTAGGGTCGGGGAATCGCCTCCTCCCAACGTGCCGTTTGGTCCCAAGTTCGGCGTCCCTAATCCCGCAGGACTCTCGCGCACCGATAGCGGGATACCCCGCGGAAGGGACCCGGATTTTGAGCGCAACACATCGCTGTCCGCCAGACGAATGCCGTAGCGCTCGAGTTCTAGATCCAGGTTGTTCTCAAGTGCTAGCGAAATGGCATCCCGCAGGGAGAGGTAAAGCTTTCCATCCCGGAGTAGCGACTCTAATCGAATGCTGTCCTCCAGACGCACGTCCACTATGCGCGGAGCTCGATAGCCGGTTAGGATGCCGCCCTCGTTCGGCATCTGCCAGACTGCGCCAGCTCCTATCGAAGAGGGATTTGGAGTTTGTGCCACGAGCGAGGCGCTCACTAGGCAGGCCACGAGCCACTTGGTCGCGGGCCACTTCACCGCTGAGCTCCCTGTGATGACCGGACGACATTCACCTGCTGGCCTTCGCTCAAATTATCGGGCGGGTTGTTAATCAATTCTTCCGACCCGGAAAGACCAGAGAGGATCTCAACCTCAGTTCCCAGATCTCGTCCCGCTTGCACTGGAATGAGGTGGACGCGTCCGTCCTGAATTCGAAGCACTCTCGTTCCCTCCGCATTAATAACGAGGGCACTTCCGGGGACAATCACAGTGGGATGGCTACGCGGTAACGTAAACTTCACCTCCGCATACATCCCGGGTAAGAGCCGGCCAGAAGAGTTGTCCACCTGCACTTCAGTCAAAAGCGTCCTCGTCGCGGTAGCAATTGATTCAGCGTTTCGTGCAACTTTGCCATGGAAGATCTCGCCGCTGCGTTCTCGCAACGTAATCTCGGCATCTTGGCCCGTGTGTACGTCGACAGCGTAGTTTTGCGGAACACTGACCTGGATGCGCAGTGTCTTCGATTGCGCAACGCTGAAGAGATTGCGATCGCCCCCCGACCCGGCTGTTATCAGGTCGCCTTTTTCAATGCGCCGTTCGGTGACGACGCCACTGAAGGGAGCGATCACTCGCTCGAAAGACTGCATCTCTTCCAAGCGCCGGACGTTCGCGAGCTGGGCATTGACGACGGCCCGTGCCGCGGAGATGTCCGCCGTTCGCGAACCTACGCTGGCTTGCGCTGTAGCTTGTGCCGCGATGGCTGCGGCGGTCTCCGCCTGACGCGCGTTGAAGGCCGAACGACGCTCGTCGCCTTGCTGTTTCGGAAGCACACCATTCTTGACCAGGCGTGTCCAGCGCTCGTTGGTAGTGGCGGCAATCTCTTCATTTGCCTGCGCTTGAGCTATGTTGGCCTTCGCCTGATTGACCTGCGCGTGCGCTTGAGACAGGTTGGCATTCGCTTGCTCCAAGGCTGCCCGTGACTCTTCGAGCGACGCTCGGGCCTGCGCTAGCTCCTGATCGACTTCCGGCGAAGCGATGATTGCAAGCAACTGACCAGCCTTGACCGGTGATCCGATGTCGACAAAGCGCTCTCGCACATATCCGTTTGTGCGGGCGTAAATGGATGCAACATTGATGGCCTGAATGCTGCCCGGAAGTTCCAAATCAGAGCTGCCCGGGGCAAGCTTGGCTTTTACCGCCAGCACATTGGGAAGGCCGGTGCGGGCCGCATTCGCCATATCGGCGGCCCGGTCGTGCCGGCGCACGCGGGGAATTACACCTATGGCGATTAACAACAAAACCAAGCCCGCAGCGATCCAGATCGCTATTCGCCTCGGACCCACCGGTTGCCGTACTCGACCTAAACCTGGTGCCACTTGATCTGCCGTGCTCATGCGATCTTCTCCTCTACAACTGGCGTCTGCCGACGAAGAATACTGAACATTAGTGGAACGAAGAAGAGAGTTGCCAATGTTGCCAAAGACAAACCGCCGATAACAGCTCGCGCGAGTGGGGCGTTTTGCTCCCCACCCTCCCCCAAACCAAGCGACATGGGAAGCATGCCAATAATCATCGCCAGAGCAGTCATGAAAATCGGACGCAGCCGTGTGCACCCGGCATCTACTGCAGCCTCTAGCGAACTCCGGCCCAACTCCATCCGCTCGCTAGCGAAGGTGACTAGCAATATCGAGTTGGCCGTCGCAACGCCGATCGACATAATGGCGCCCATGAGGGAGGGCACACTGAAGGTGCTCTGTGTCAGGAAGAGCGCCCAAACCACTCCCGTGAAGGCTCCGGGTAACGCCGTGATGATGATGAAGGGGTCAGTCCAGCTCTGGAAATTCACGACCATCAGCAGGTACACGAGCATTGCAGCGAAGACGAGTCCCAGACCAAGACGCGAGAAAGCCTCCTGCATACTAGCCACTTGACCTCGCACCACGATTTCACTTCCCGGAGATAGCTTGGGTTGAAATTCTTTGACCACACCGTCGATCTTGCTCGCTACAGATCCCAGATCACTATCCTGCACGTTCGCGTAAACATCGAAGACCGGTTGCACATCGCGATGATTGGCAACCACCGGCTGAGTAGAATGAGTCACTGCCGCCAAGTTGCTAAGCAGTTGGGCTTCACCGCCATTCTTCACGGGGATTGGTGTATTGCCAACTTTTTCGACAGTATTTAGTCGGAATTGCGGAGTTTGAGCAGCGACGAAATACGTCGTTCCCATTTTCGGGTCAAGCCACAAATTCGGCTGTACCTGAGAGCTCGACGACAAAGAGACAAACATGCTATTCGAAACATCCTGGGCTGTGAGCCCAAACTCCGCTGCCCGCGCGCGATCTATGTCGAAATGGAGATCAGGTCCGTCCATCACTTGATGCACATGGGCATCAACCACTCCTGGGATCGTCGCCACTCGTTTGCGAATCCGGCGCGCCACATCGTAGTTCCCGGGGTCGTAACCTGCCACCTGGATATCGATTGGAGCTGGCAGTCCAAAGTTCAGAATCTGGGTCACAATATCGGGCGGCTGAAAGTAGAACAGAAGAGAGGGAAAAACGTTTGGAAGCTGCTGACGGAGCTGTGAGATGTACTTCGCCGTAGGGCCATGCTTTCCCTCTTTAAGCGCAACTAGGATCTCCCCATCGAAAGTCCCGATGGTCGATCCGTCTCCAAACGCAAGGTTAAACGACTCGGCGGGACGTCCGATGTTATCGAGAACGAGCTCGATCTCGTCAGTCGGTATCACTCGCCGTAGTTCTTTCTCCACCGCACTGAAAATTACTTTCGTGGTCTCGAGTCGCGTTCCTGGGGCGGCTCTGACGTGAAGCCGGAGTTGCCCGGCATCGACGTTCGGAAAGAAGTCGCGGCCGACAAAGGGCATCAATGCGAAGGCAGAGGCAATAAGTCCTCCTGTGAGTAGAAAAGCCATTTTCCGGTGAGCGAGGAAAGCTCGTAAGAGGCCGGTATAGGTGGTGCGAACCCGGATATAGCCTGCGTTGAAACCTTCGTTCACACGCGAAAACCAGTTATTGCTGTGCGGTGCTGCTGCTGATAACCCAGTCGCGGGATCTACCTCATGTTGTTCGCCCTTTAGAAGAAAAGCAGACATGACGGGGACCAACGTTCGGGAAAGCAAATAGCTCGCAAGCATCGCGAAGGCCACGGCGAGCGCCATCGGTGTGAAAAGATACTTAGCGGGACCGGTCAAGAACACCACCGAGATAAACACGATGCAGATCGTCAAAGTGGAAACCAGGGTGGGAGCCGCAATTTGCGACGCGCCTTCCAGCACTGCTTCACGCAGCGGCTTTCGGCCCATGTGCCGATGAATGTTTTCGATGGTCACCGTTGCGTCGTCTACCAAGATGCCGATGGCGAGCGCCAGACCACCCAACGTCATCACGTTCATCGTGTGTCCCAGAGCACTCAACATGGAAAGCGAACTGAGTATCGACAATGGGATCGAGACCGCAATGATCACGGTCGATCGCCAGGATCCGAGGAACAACAGAATCATTAGCCCCGTGAGGCACGCAGCAATCACAGCCTCGCGCAGCACACCGTTAATAGCAGCGCGCACAAACACGGACTGATCGAAGAGCTCTTTAATCTGCATGCCCTTCGGTGCAGAGGCCCGCGCGGTCGGGAGAATATGATTCTTGATTTCGTCGACGATTGAAAGCGTGGAAACCGATCCCGTCTTCATGATTGTCAGGAGCGCTGAGGGTTTCCCATCCGCCCGAACGACGTTTCCTTGCACCGCGTAGCCGTCTCGAACATGAGCCACGTCGCGCATGAAAACGGTAGCACCATTTACATACTTAACGGGCACATTATTCAAAAGCGAGAAGTCCAGCGGGCTGCTGTTGGTGGAGACGGTATATTCCCGTTCCCCGATCTTGACTGTGCCCGAGGGCAGAGTCACATTCTGAGCATTGATCGCGTTACTGATATCGATGGGACTCAAGCCGTTTGCGTTCAAGGCATCCTGGTCGAGATCGACCATGATCTGTCGCACTACGCCGCCGTACGGAGTCGGTAACAGCGTTCCGGCTACTGTCGACAACTGCTGGCGTATTCGGAAAAGCCCATAGTCGTAAAGCTCGGACTCGGTCAAGGACTCGCTACTTAGGGAAAGCTGAATCACAGGAACGGTGTCCGCTCCGAAGCGAAGGATCCAAGGTGGATTGATGCCGGGTGGCATACGGAAGCGAATTCCATTCACCGCGGAATTGATTTGGGCGGTAGCGGCATCGATCCGCACTTGTGGTTGAAAATAAACCTTGATCGTTGAAACTCCGTTGAGAGTCTGCGATTCAATGGAGCGGATGTCGTTGACAGTCGCGAGAACAAACTCACTAAATGTCGTAACCCGGCGTTCCATCTCCGACGTGGCCAGGCCAGTGTAGGTCCAGATGATGCTGACTACCGGGATATCAATCTTCGGAAAAATGTCAACCGGAGTAGTCACCACGGCCACGGATCCGAGCAGCAGGATCAGCACTGCCAAGACAACAAACGTGTATGGGCGATCTAGAGCGAGGCGAACAATCCACATTTAGGAGTACCTCTTGGAGGCAAGAGCAGGCCCGAACGATTCAGGTTCCTTGTCCACTCGATAGAGAGCTCGAAGAACCCCCTTTCGAGGGTGATGAGTTCGCATCGAGCTCCGCGGAGTAAGTCGAGAGCGCCTCAACTGCGACAAGCTCCCGTCAAAAATGCGCTACTTCATAGGGCCGTTCCTGTCGGCTGACTGAACGGGATTCGCACCTGAAAAGTCGTCTGACCCGGCTTGGTATCGACGAAAATGTCACCATGATGAGCTCGCACGATGCGATACACAGCATCGAGGCCAAGCCCAGTTCCCGCGCCCATCTCCTTCGTCGTGAAGAAAGGCTCGAAGATGTGCGGTTTGATGCTGTCGGGTATACCCGGTCCGTTGTCCGTAATCTCAACCAGCGCGCAATTCAACTCCCGCGATGTCCGGATGCGCAACTCACCTTTTCCGTTCATCGCGTCAATCGCATTGTCGATGAGGTTCGTCCAAACTTGGTTCAACTCGCTTCCATGAGCAAACACACCAGGGAGCGAGGTATCGAACTCACGTTTGACCTCGACTTGTTTCTTCCATCGGAACTTAAGCATGGTCAGCGTGCTTTCAATGCCTCGATGGATATCGATCACCTGTTCCGGTTGCTGATCCATGTAAGAATATTCTTTGACCGCGCGCACAAGGTCGGAGATGCGTCCGGTCGCACCTTCAATCTCGCGTGTCAGTTGTTCCGCGGCGACCGAGCCTATAATTCGGGTCAATACGTCGCCTAGCACAGGGCCTTTAAACGTACCTGCAAGGCGATCGAGACACGATTTGTCGAGACCGGTATCCACCAGGCCTAAAGCAAGTTGCGAACCAGACTCCACCCGGTGATCGCGTAGCCAGCCAGCAAACTCGTCTTGCCGATCGCTCTCATCCAAAGAGTCTAAAGCTGGAGCTGTTCCCAACCCGGCGATCGCCTTTCGCTCGACCTCATCAATAAACTCGCGTTGCGCGCAACTCAAATTCTGCTTATCGAGAGTCTCGTTCGCATTGCGTAGGTCTCGCATGACCTGCCGCAAGTTCTGAGCAGCTCGCCGTGCCGCCGAGGCAGGATTATTAAGCTCATGCGCCAAGCCAGCGGACAACTTGCCGAGCGCGACCAGCTTTTCGCGTTGCTGGTCCACTCGGCTGGATTCGCGAATCCTGTCGGCGAGCACGCCGATCAGACGCGGAAGCAGCTGAGGAATACGCACCAGCATTTCGTCGAACTTATTCTTATGAAGCCTGGCGATGCGCGTGGGGAGTACCGCTCGGCTGACGATCGGAAAAACTGTCATGCGCGAGAAGGGCAGCATGCCCGTTACTTCGCCGGCCCGTGCAACGTAGGAAGGCGCATCGGGTCCGACACTCTCGCGTCGGCCGCGGATCTCGCCTTCTAATATCACGAATAGTGCATCAGCTGGGTCGCCCTCTCGAATCAACACGTCTCCCGGCGCGAACCGGAGATCTTCTGCACTCGAGGCGAACCATTGCAATTGTTCTTCACTCAAATCCGAAAACACCGCAATTTGCCGCAGTGCCGTTTTGAGCGAAGCGGTTTCCGGCGCGGACGTTGCCTGCACATAGCTTTTACCCGACATCAGGAAACCTTGCTCAAGTATTGATGAACAAACTGCACGGCCACTGATCCCTCACCAACTCCTGAAGCCACTCGCTTGGTGGATCCATAACGAACATCGCCGATCGCGAAGATACCTGGCACATTCGTCTCGAGCATGGCGGGATCCCGGTCGAGGCTCCAATCTTTCGGGCGCTTCCCGTCTCGCATCAAATCTGCGCCGGTCAGAATGAACCCGTGCTGGTCACGTTGGATGATTCCGTCGAGCCAATCTGTCCGAGGCAGCGCACCAATAAAGATGAACAAAGACGAAGCGGGCGCGCGATGGACCTCGCCCGTTGTGTCGCAGGCAATCGATATGGCTTCCAGGTGCGTGTCGCCATGCACTTCGACAGGACGCGTCCGCACCTGCACATCGATATTGGGGGTGCTTTGAATCTGTTCGATCAAGTATTGAGACATCGTTGCCTTGAGCGATGGGCCGCGCACAAGCATGACCACACGGCGGGCGTAGTTCGAAAAGAACATGGCAGCCTGACCCGCCGAATTTGCTCCGCCAATCACATAGATCTCTTCATCGCGGCAAGACATGGCTTCCGTAGCGCCTCCACCGTAATAAACGCCGGCACCTTGTAAGCGCTCCATCCCCGGGACTTCGAGCTTCCTCCATTGCACGCCATTCGCAAGCACAAGCGCATGGCAGGAAAGCTCCGTTCCGTCGCTCAGTCGCAGGTATCTGTAAGGCCCTTCCGTCCGGATACCCATTGCTTCTTGCGGCGACACGATCTCCACACCGAAGCGGCGCGCTTGGGCTACTGCACGTCGCGTCAGGTCGGAGCCCGTTAAGCCGGAAGGGAAGCCGAGATAGTTCTCAATGCGTGAACTCAGACCGGCCTGCCCTCCTGGAGCTTCCCGTTCGATTAGGACCGTTCTCAATCCTTCCGAAGCACCGTAAACGGCCGCTGCAAGTCCTGCCGGCCCGCCTCCTACGATTGCAAGATCGTAAAACTCTAGTCCGGCGTGTATCTGCATGCCCATTTTTTGCGCCAGCTCTTGTGCCCCTGGTTCGTGAAGGATCTCGCCATCGGGGAACATCACCGCAGGCAACTTCATTTCGTCACAAGGCAGCGCCTCTAGTAGCCGGCGTACTTCCTCGTCACGTTCGGCCGAATCGGCGTCCATCCACTGGTAGGGAATCTGGTGCCGGGCGAAAAACTCCCGTACTTCATAAGACGGTGTCGACCACCTGGTTCCCAAGACGCGTACCCCACTAAAGGGAGCCCGAAAGGTTGCCTGCCAATCATCGAGCAGATCGTTGAGGACGGGATAGAGGTTCTGTTCGGGCGGATCCCAGGGCTTCAACAAATAGTGGTTCAGATGCACTTCATTGATCGCCTTAATTGCCGCATCGGTGTCCGCGTACGCCGTCAGCAAAGCGCGCTTTGCGGTCGGATAAAGCTTCATGGCCTCAATAAGCGTTTCGACGCCATTCATCTGCGGCATTCGGTAGTCCATTAAGATAAGGGCTACCGGATCGCCGCGTTTCTGCAAGCGACGCAGCAACTCTAACGCGCTTGTTCCGGAGTCGGCGCGCAGTACGCGGTATTTCTCCGAATACTGTCCCCGCAAATCGCGCTCAATCGCGCGTAAGACGTCCGCATCATCATCCACGGTCAAGATTGTGGGCTTAATCACTTCTGCTGATTCCTATCCGCTACAAAGCTCATTCTTCTGTTACCGCATCGCCGCTCAGGCAGACGCACCGGTCGCGACCGTAAACAGATGCTGTTCACCGCGTTTTTGATGCGGCGATCGTCAGACCCTGGCGGAGCAACCTGGATGTAACAAATGGGAGCCCGGCGAAACTAGCTCGCCGCAAACACAACTGTGACTGCAGGACAACAAACTACCTCGCCATCGACTTGGCATCCGCGGGTACGATCCGTTCGATCCGGTCAGGCTCGTTCAGAACAACGTAGAGGGAGCCGTCTGGCCCGTTTATCAGATCGCGCACGCGTCCGATACCCTTGAACAGGATTTCCTGGTGAGTAACCTTGTCGCCGTCAACCACCAAACGCAGTAGCTCCTGCGAGGCGAGCGATCCCAGGAAGAGATTGTTCTTCCACTGTGGGAACAAACTGCCCGTATAGAAAGTGAGTGGGCTGGTGGCGATCGAAGGCACCCAATAGGTTACAGGTTGATCCATCCCCTCGCGGCTCGTGTGATTGGTGATCGGAGTTCCGTCGTAGTTCATCCCGTACGTAATCACCGGCCAACCATAATTATGCCCGGCGTGGAGAACGTTCAGTTCGTCTCCTCCTCGCGGGCCATGCTCTGATTCCCACAACTCTCCCGTCACGGGACTGAAAGTGAGCCCTTGCGCATTGCGATCTCCATACGTCCAGATGCTTGGCATGGCGCCAGGTCTGTTCACGAACGGGTTGTCCTTCGGGATCGTTCCATCCTCGTTGACGCGATGCACTTTTCCGTTCGGTTGCGTGAGATCCTGTTCGTCTCCGGGACAGGCGCGGTCTCCTACCGAAAAGAAGAGATGGCCCTTCCCGTCGAACAAAAGGCGCGAGCCGAAGCGCTGACCCCCAGCACGATAGAGGGCTTCGTCTGCTTTGAAAATTTGTTGCTGGTCGACGAATGCACCATCGCGCAAGCGGCCTCGAATCACTGCCGTCATTCCCAAACCGCCCGGACTCCTGTCGCCGTATGACAAATAGATCCAGCCGTTACCCGGTTGCGAATAATTGGGATGCAGCGCTACATCGAGTAATCCGCCTTCGCCTCCGAACACGGCGGGGATGCCGCTCACTGGTTCCGGAACCAATTTGCCTTTTTCGATAATGCGCAACCGCCCCTTCCGCTCGGTCACTAAGAGTCGGCCGTCCGGCAGGAAGTCCGCGGCCCAGGGCGTCTCCAGGCCCGTCTCAATTACCGGATCCAACTCAAAGGATGCCGCTTCGCTGTGCACAATCGCACCCGGAAGGGGAGCATTGAATTTCGAATGATCTGTCGCGAAGCGGGCCGCTCGTTCTCGAATGTAGATAATCAGTCCACGAATTTCCGGAGCATCGAAGTCCTTCTCCATGGCCGGCATACCTGCCTCCGGATGACCACTTCGAATGCTGTTTGCGAGACTGTCGTCATCGCCCCCGTAGCGCCAGATTCCATCTACCAAACTGGACGCCGAGCCGCCTGCCATTTCCGCGCCATGACAACTGGCGCACTTATCTGTATAAAGCTTAGTCACGTCGCGGCCGCGACTGGGAGGGTTTTGTTGCCCGAAGACTGTTGTCGCGACTGCCAAGCCACAAACGACGAGCGCTAGACTTGCTCGCTTCATCGCAACCGCACTCCTCTCAACGGCAATGGCGTCTGGGATTCTATGCCGCACGTGAACCAATCGCATACTTCCTGTATCTTTGCATCCTGTAAACCGGTGATGACCCAACCCGCGTTGAGGCAGCCACTCCAACAACCTTGCAGCGCGTTGGTAGCCTAACCAATAGGCAATCGCCAGGCCCGGCTCATCGTGCCGAGCGGCTCTGGAGAGCCCCCAGTCGAGCTGGCTAAACAACCGACTTTAATTCCATTCCAACGAGGACAGAGATGGGTTCCACGAGTTCAAACACTACAGGTCCAAACAGACGTGGTTTCATAAAGCGAACGAGCGCCGGGTTGACTGGTGCGCTCGCCGCTTCTTTCGCGTGCTCGGCACAATCTGCTGCTGCGTCTGATCCGATCTCGCATGCAGGTGCTCAGCGCCCTCTCACAGAAAAAGAGAAGGTCGCGAGAATCGCTTCGAATAGCTGGCCCATCCGCTACATCTTCAAAGCTCGCGGTGTCATTCTTGCGCCCAAGCCTGAAGTAGACCAGATGAAAAAGAAGTACGGGGAGATTACAATGCTCGACTTTCCCGAATTCACAAAGAAAACCTTTCCAGGCGTTCGTGACATGGATCTCTTCTCCGGTTTGTTCGGCGACGCGGAGGACGAGAGTCAATATGTGAAAGCGAGTGTTGTTGGAAGTGATGGAGCGGTCCACGAGGTGACTGAGTTTGACCCTTCCAGCACCGCGGGCAAGCACTGGCTCGAAAAAATGGCGAACAAACAAGTCGTTACCGGAACCAGATGTCACCACATATCGAACAACGCTCCACGGAACATTTGCGATCTGGATGCCGAGAAGAGAAAGCAAGGAGTGGCCATTGCTAAAAAGTGGCTGGACGGCGCAGCGATGCTAGGTGCGAAGTCGATGCGTGTAAACAGCGGCGGTCCGCGTATCGCACCGACGCCGGCCGCCGACCCTAGCTCTTATCCAAAAAATCCCGAGCTGGCCCAATACTTAACCTGCTGCATTGAGTCCTTCAAAGAGATGGCCGATTACGGCGGCAAAGTAGGTGTAAAAGTCACGCTCGAAAACCACTGGGGCCTAACCGCGAATCCGATCAACATCCGAATCATCATTGAGGAGGTAAACAATCCCTTTTGCGAGGCTTCGCCCGATTTCTGCAATTGGGAACACGAGTACCTGCTATTCCATGCGCTGCAGGATCTGGCCCCATACGCACACACCAATGTTCACGCCAAATACTGGAATCGCTGGAAAGATCCCGATGTTCAGCGCAACGTGAGAATCATGTTGAATTCTGGCTACACAGGCCTTTTCGCGCTGGAGTACGAGGAGGGTCCGTGGGACGGCGTTGAGGGCGCTAAATATCTCTACGATCAAGTCTTGACTGCGCTCTGAAAAGCTTCCCTGACAAAGTAGTCTCTCAACAACAGCAAGCCGGGCGGCCGCGATCAGCGGTCTAATGTCGTCGCAGCGTTTCCAACTCCTCTAGGCTGCGAGGCCAATCGGATCCCAGCAGGCGCGACAGTCCACGATCGGCTAGCACTTTGCCGTGGGTCTGACACCGGGCACAGTAATCGCTCTCGATATCGGCGTACCGGATTCGCAGGATCTTCTCGCCGCACACGGGACAAGGGTTGCCATACCGGCCGTGCGCAGCCATCCCTTCGCGGAAGGCTGTGACCTTATCTGGGAAACGCTCACGCGCCCCCCGCACAGACGTTCAGTCCAGAGTTCAAGAGTCGCTTTGGTGGCACTAAATAGCCGCTTCCACTCGTTCGGTTGAAGCTTTTGCGTTTGGGCAAGGGGCGACAGCTTCGCGGCATGCAGGATCTCGTCCGGATACGGATTACCGATCCGGCTTACCAGGCGCGGATCCGTCAGGGCTCGCTATAGCGTGTGATTCGTCATCGTCAGCGCGCGGCGGAAACTGGCCAGATCAGCTTTGAAAACGTCGACGCCGCCTGGGTCCATGTTGCGCAGTGCTTCTTCGCCCGCAAGCAGGTACAAAGCCGCGCGACGTTTAGTACCGGCTTCCGTCAACACGAGGCACCCTTCCGAAAAATCGAAGCTGGCTGAAATTCTGACGACCGGAAAGCTTCGAATTCACTGAACGCCAATGTAGCCGACCCGCAATCATCAAGTGCAGCACCAGCCAGAGGTCGCCATCCAGTCCGAAAGCAATGCGTTTTCCGATGTGCCTCAAGTCGCGCATGATTCGCCCTTCCACGACGGCAAGAGGCTGGTCGGCAGTGCGAAGCAGAAACGGTATCGCCACGCGAACGCGTTCCAAGGGCTGGCCGATGACCCGCGGCTTTAGAGCCTCGATGTACGCCAGGATGTCCGGCAGTTCAGGCACTTAGATAGAGAAAAGTGTAGCCCGAATATATCGCTTGCAGTTTCCAAATCCACTTTTCAGTCCGCTGAGGGCCGGCTCTAAGGTCAGCCAAGAGTCCGCCGTCGCCGCACCAAGCACGGACAGGAGCAACGGAATACTGATATATTATCTCTGCAGTCCAGGTTGCATCCCGTCCGCGGAAAGGGAAGATCCCACCTGAATTAGTTACAGTTACCGAGCAGTGACTTCTCTTTTGCCTGAGAAGCGGACACCAGGCCCCAAAAGGAGAGGTGCATGTCTCGTCAATTACCCGAAAAACCAAGTCTGGAGTTTCTCCGGAAGCAAGCCAAAGAACTGCTGGGCGCTACGGGGGGCGGCAAACTCGCGGATGCGCAGCATACGCTGGCTAAAGAATATGGCTTCGCTACATGGGCGAAGCTGAAATCGCACGTTGTCACTCTAGGGCTCAGTCCGGCAGAGTCACTAAAGCTGGCGGTCACGGAGAGCGATGCGCAACGCGTTCGTGAGCTTCTTGAAAGTCATCCGGAACTGCGGAAGACAATCGACAATCCACTGCCGGACTATGCTTTTGGCCAAAACGCGTTATTCGCCGCCGTACAGCGGACAGATCGGGCGACTATCGATGTTTTGCTACGCGCGGGCGCCAATATTCGGCAACGAACCGAGTGGTGGGCAGGTGGATTCGGTGTGCTCGATGATTGCGATCCGAGTCTGGTTGACTTTCTGATCGCCCGCGGTGCAGTGCTCGATGTACACTCCGCATCCCGTCTGGGAATGACAACCAAGCTGGCCGAGTTGGTGAGGGCGGACCCGAGCCTTGTGCATGCGCGCGGCGGGGACGGCCAAACGCCGCTGCACTTCGCCTCCACTCTCGAAGTTGCGCAATTCCTTCTCGAAAACGGTGCCGATATCGACGCACTCGATGTGGATCACGAATCGACGCCGGCCCAGTACATGCTGCGCGTCGACCAGCAGCGCCATTATCCGCACGATCGCCAGGACGTTGCTCGGTATCTCGTTTCTCGCGGGTGCAAGACGGACATACTCATGGCCTCAGCGCTTGGGAACCTGGATCTCGTGCGGCATCATCTGGATGCTGATCCCGGCTCAATCCGAATGAGCGTGTCGGATGAGTGGTTTCCAAAGCGGGATGCGCGCGCCGGGGGCACAATTTACATCTGGACCCTGGGAGCGCATCGTACGGCACACGTAGTAGCGCGGGACTTTGGCCACGAAGACGTCTTCCAGTTCCTCATCGAGCGAACGCCGGAGCAGCTCAAATTAGCGCTGGCATGCGAATTGGGCGACAAGGCCATATTTGACAAGTTTCTCGCACAAAATCCGGATGCCGTCAAGACCTTGTCTGAAACAGACCAGCAAAAGCTGCCCAACGCCGCACAGAACAACAACACAAGCGCGGTGCGGTTAATGCTGGAGGCGGGTTGGCCGGTGAACGCTCCGGGTGAGATGGGAGCGACCGCGATTCATTGGGCTGGATTCAACGGCAACGCCGAGATGACCAGGGAGATACTGCGTTTCCATCCGATGCTGGAGTTGAAGTCGGGCGAGTATGCGGGGACCGCACTTTCATGGGCCGTCTACGGGTCCGGGAATGGTTGGCGTCGAGACACGGGAGATTATGTAGGGACAGTTCAGGCCCTTCTGGCGGCCGGTGCAAAGCCAGTACCGCACGCCGAAGAACTGCAGCCAAGTGATGCCGTGCTGGAATTGCTGCCGTGAAGCATAATGGTCGTCCGACTTCTGTCTCGATCATTGGTTGGGTGTATCTGGCCGTAGGTGGCATCGGTTTTCTCTACCACTCTCCAGAGCTTTTTTCGCAAAGACGCGACAGCTTCTGGGTCGCATCTTTCGAGTTGCTCGCGGTTGTGTCCGGCGTGTTTCTGCTGCGGGGCCGAAATTGGGCACGTTGGCTGGCGCTCGCCTGGATGGCGTTCCACGTACTGATCAGCGTTGGAGCGCCTGACAAGCTGACCGTTCACTTTTTGTTTTTAGCCGTGATTGCCTGGTTTCTTTTTCGGCCTGAGGTGGTTCGATACTTCCACCGATTCAAGGCGCTCCCGTGACATGTTCTTGCGCTTTCGGAACTGAAGCGGCAGGTGAACGCTATTTAAGCTCCAGGTGATTTGGCCCGGCGTGCAGCGCACGCTTCGCGCCGGCCCACTCGAACTCGCCATCAGTGCCTGTTGGCAAATCGATATCGGCAATCAAGGTGCGATCACGCCGCAAGTGTATTGTTATCGTGCCCGCTGGATGCGGCATACGCGCCGAAATCTCCTTCAACGAGCCAGGATTCGGCGCAACGCGAATGCGCTTGAAGCCAGGGGCGATTGAGTCAATCCCGGCAACCGTTCGCAGTAGCTCGAAGTTTGGACTTGCGCCCCATGCATGGCAGTCGGACCTGGTATCAGGACCGTTCCATTCGGCCCAGGTAGTCAGCCCATCGCGCAAGCATTTCGCGCCAAGGGTCGAGTGTTTCGAGATAGCGGTCCCCCAGCCCTACATCCCGCAACGCAGCGTTCGTGTATGCACGGAAATAAATCGAAGACTGCGCAAGAGTGGATTCATCCCGGCCGATCATCTTTTCGACAACTGCCCGCGCTTCTTCACGCGGAACTACGTGCGCCAGAACTGCGAGGGTGTTCACTTGCTGCGAATAGGTTCGGTGCGAGGGCTGATCGGCGAGTAAATGCGCGGATTTATCCCAATCAATCGCCCGCAATGTGTTGTCCAGAGTTCGCGCTGCTTGCTCATACTCATCGGCTAGCGCTTTGCTGCCTAGCCCTCGCTCGAGGTCCGCTGCCCACCGGTAAGCGAGCAGCAATTGTAGGTCGAGAGCCGCTGCGGAACTGCCGTCAGCGTCGGCGGGCGGCTCGCCGTTCGCCCATTGCTTCACCCAATCCACAAAATTCCACCACGGCATGCGGCGCAGCGAGCCATTCTGCTTTTTGATACTGGGCATAGAACGAAAGCACTGCACGCACACCAGGCAGCATCGCTGTCGCAAACTGCGGGTCGTCGACATACATCCAGTAGTCGTGAACCATTCCGATCCACCAAAGCGAAAAGGGCGGAATGTATTGCTGGAGATTTGAGGGTGCTCGGCTGTAGGTCGCGCCTTCCGCGGTACGCGACGAGTTCAGGAGCGCGATACCGTTCTTCATGAGCCGCGCATCGCCCGTCATATACAACGAAACGAGCATCTGAATGCGTGCATCGCCGGCATATTGGAGTTGCTCGTAGTACGGGCAGTCCATGTAGGTCTCGTGGGCGCAGAGACGCGCCGTACGCCAGCCGGTTGTAAGGATTCGTTGCAGCTCGCCGTTCGTTGCCCGGTCGCCTACTTCGAAACCCGCCCGTGCCTCGAAAGGGTAGCCGGTGAATGTTCCACTTAAGTCCTCGAGCTTGAGAGGCTGATCAGCGGTCTTGATTTCTAGTTGAAGGTAGCGATATGTGCGCCAAAAGAGCGGCCGGTAAATGCGCGCACGTCCACCGTCGACAAGGTACGTATCGAACGAGCCCAGAAACTGCTTCCCGATGACTTCGTCGCGATTACCCTTTACCCAAGCCTTCCCACTTGCATTTCGTCTATAAAGCGCTTCCGCGTAGTGCAAGTTCACCTGCGCGCCGTGGCCGCCGCTCACTCGTAACTCCGGGAAGGCCGTCGTCAGGTGATCCTGATCCAGTAATAGCCGTGCGCTTGTGTTTGGCGGTATCGTAATCGGCGCACGACCGTCCAGGAAACTTTTTTCGGCCTGCACGTCCAGGTGAATGCCTTCCGCAAGTCTGACTCTCGCCAGTCGTTCCGGCCGCTGCTCTTCGAGCGGGATCTCGCTCGGAACCAACATCCAGCGATTCGAAGCATCACGCGAATCGCGCGGCGCGGCCCGCGTTAGCTCGTGAGCGGCAGTCCAAGTCGAATCGTCGAAAGAAGCCTGTTCCCAACCCCACGGGTAGAGTCGCCCGTCCACCTTTTCGTTCGCAGCGAGGGCATAGTAACCTGTTGCCTCACTTGCCGGAAGCGGCTGCGGCCTGTAGGCTTTGTCGACCATGCATTTCCAAGCGCGCCCGGTATCGACAAACGAATTCTCCGCTTCGGCAGATTGCAGTAAGAAACCTGTCTGGTTCGAAATTTGAGCTACGGCGCGGTATGGTCCATCGTTCCAAACCACCGCCGCGAGCACGTTATGCCCGCTATGCAGGTAAGGCGCCAGGTTGACGGTCTCGTAACGCCAATGCGTGAGATCGCCGCGAGCCGGGCCCCAAGCCACGCGCACGCCATTCGCGAACAATTGGTAGCGGTTGTCGCCCGAAACGTAAACGACAAAGTGTTGTCGCGCGGCAGACAGATCGAACGAGCGCCGGAAATGGTAAACGCCGTAGTCTTGTGGGGCAGCCCCGAGAACGTCGATCCAGCGAGCCGCCCAGACTTTCGTCGCTGTCTCTTCGTTCGCCGCGCCCGCGCACAGACCGCCCAGCAAAACGAGACCGTACAGCAGTTTCTTCGTCATCTAAACCCGAGGTAAAGTCCGCAGCAGAACGTCGATGTTATCAGGACTGATGTAGAAATGCGGCGATGTTCGCACCCAGCCTTGTCGAGGCGCCGCAGAGATGCCGTTCTGCTTGAGAAGGCTGACAATCTGCCGCGAATCGGTCTCGGGATGGCGGAAGCTGACGATTCCTGAGCTGGTCTCCGTCGTGCGCTCGACCATCACTTCATAGCCTTGGGCGCGCACTCCGCGCTCGATTTGTTCGGCCAGGCTGAGAACGGCCGGCGCAATGTGGTCAACTCCTACTTCGAGCAGCAGCTCAAGAGCCGCCAGGTGGCCGAAACAGCCTACCGTATTCAACGTGCCGCATTCATAACGAGCCGCACTAGGCCGAAGCGTCATATCGCGCGAAGCGTAATCATTGAAGCCCGCCGGGTTCGTCCAGCCAAACTCGATCGGCTCAATTTCGTCCAGCCGTTCGCGACGTACGTAGAGTACTCCATGTCCCTCAGGACCGAGCATCCATTTATGACCGTCCGCCGCGAGCGCGTCGATGTGACACTGCTCCACATCAATGGGCAGCACGCCCATACCCTGGATGGCATCGACGAAAAAAAAGCATTCGTTCTGATGGCAGAGTTGGCCGATCGCCTCGAGATCCACTCGATAGCCGCTTAGATAATTCACGAAACTGATGGCAAGCAGTTTCGCGCCGGGTATCGCAGCGGCGATAACTTCGAGGGGCGAATAGATCGAAAGCCAGGTGATCTCAACCCCGTGCTTCTCTAATCGCTGCCAAGGATAGTAGTTGGCCGGGAATTCTTCGAGGAATGCAATCACCCGGTCGCCCGCTTTCCAGCTGAGCCCGGTCGCCACAATGGCGATCCCTTCCGAAGTGTTCTTGACCAGCGCAATCTCGTCAGGCGAAGCGTTGATCAGCCGCGCAGCCGCTCTGCGCAGCCCATCGTAGGAGTCAAGCCAGTCGGAGTAATGCGAGGACCCATAGAGACAAGCGTCGTCTGCTAGCGCTTTGATCGCCTCGGCGGCCGGACGGCACAACGGAGTTACGGCTGCGTGGTTCAAGTAAATTAACCGCTCCGTTACCGGAAACTGATCCCGATATCGCTCGTGAAGCGAAGCTGTCAGTTCTTTCGCAGGCTGCGCAACATTTTCGTAACCCATCCTTCAGAGAATACGTTAACCGCTTAGATCTCCTGTCACCCGGCAGCGAACGCGAGCTCCAGAGATAGAGGAAGTTGCGGAGGAGCTCAAATGCGCTGCCGGGTTTAAGAAAAACGTGATCAGTATTTTCGCTCTATACTAAGAAGAAGGCGCCATCACCTTCCGTCTGCTTTGAAAATGTTCTCGATATTCGAAGGAGTTCCTGTGCGGCAGCTCAACCCTCTGAAAACCTCCCTCAGCATTAGTCTCGCTCTCTTACTCGCGTTGCCGTTCCCCGCGTTCCCTGGTGATAAGGATAAAAAAGATCCGGATGCCATCGGCGATCGGAACGTCTCCGGCAAGGTCAACTTCTACTCTCTGGAGAAGGAAATCGCGCTAGGGAAGGGTATGGCGCAACAGGTCGAGCGCCAGTCGAAGGTAATCAACGATCCGGTTGTGGCCGAATACGTCAACCGCGTCGGGCAGAACCTGGTGCGGAACTCAGACGCAAAGGTCCCCTTTACGATCAAAGTAATCGAAGATCCGGCGGTCAACGCTTTTGCGCTGCCTGGCGGGTTCTTCTTTGTTCAGTCTGGATTGATACTGAAAGCCGATACGGAAGCGGAACTCGCCGGGGTAATGGCGCACGAGATCGCTCACGTAGCCGCCCGGCACGGCACCCGCCAGGCGACTCGCGGTGAGATTGCCCAGCTCGCAACGATACCCCTCATCTTCGTCGGCGGCGCTGCGGCTTACGGAATCTATGAAGCATCGGGCTTGATCATTCCGGTCTCGTTCCTGAAGTTCTCGCGTACTTTCGAGGCGGAAGCAGACTACCTCGGCGTCCAATACATGTACAAGTCCGGCTACGATCCGACGGCCTTTGTCGACTTCTTCGAAAAGATTCAGACTTTAGAAAAGCGCAAGCCCGGCACGATGTCCAAACTCTTCGCGACGCATCCTCCGACCGATGACCGCATCACAAAATCGCAGAAGGAGATCTCGGATCTTAAGCCGCGCCCGGAGTATGTCGTGACCACCTCCGAATTTAACGACGTCAAGCTGCGGCTCGCGATGCTTGAGAATCAACGCCGTCCGGACAAGACCAGCGACGACCCGAATAAGCCGACCCTACGTCGTAATCCGAACTCGAACACGCCCATTGAGGACGAAACGGATCCCTCGAAGAAATCGAAGGGTGACGAAGACGATCGGCCGAAGTTGAAACGGCGTCCATCCGATACTGGCGATCCGACGAGCGACCCCGCCCCGACCTCTACGCCCAGCTCGACTGCTCCCACATCGACTCCTCAGTAGTCGACAGAAACAACCTTTAATCCGCCGGTCGCGGGGCCCTCAGTTCCCGATCGCAGGTCGTGTTTTAAGGCACACCTTGCGGCGCAAATGAACGGGTGAAAGCCTATAATTCGGCCTTACGGTAATAAGCCACTTCATCTCGCTCTTCGGTGAAGATCACCCGATCACCGATCTCCGCCCGTTCTTCCGGTGTCTTGCCCAAAATACGGACCGTCGTTCGGCCGCCGTGATCCAGGTCGATAATCGCTAGCTGATACGGGACGTCCGCCGCGAATTGCTCAGGAGGCGAGTAAACGATCGTCTCTGTGTAGACTACGCCGTCCCGTGACGGAGGCGTGCTCATTAGGCTGCCTCCAGAATGGTCACAACACAGGTGGCGCCCGAACCGCCCAAGTTTTGCGCAAGCCCTATGTGGTTGCGCGCCACTTGTCGCTCGCCAGCTTCACCCCTCAGTTGCATGACAAGGTCGCAGATTTGACCGACGCCGGTCGCACCTACCGGATGGCCTTTCGACTTTAATCCGCCGCTGGTATTGATCGGTATGCGACCATCGAGCTCCGTGCAGCCTTCCGCGGCAAACGGACCACCCTCGCCCTTAGCGACGAACCCGAGATCCTCACTGGCCACAATCTCGGCAATGGTGAAGCAGTCATGCAACTCAGCCAGATCGATTTGTTTCGGGCTTAACCTTGCCATCTGATAAGCTTTCTTTCCGGCTGCTTTGACCGATGGAAATTCTGTAATATCCGCTTTGCTGTCGAGTGCCACGTGGTCTGATGTCTGGGCGACTGCCAGTACCCGCGCGAACTTCGGATTTAAGTCCTTTGCCCGCTCCAGGGGTACGATCACCACTGCCGCCGCCCCATCGCTAATCAAAGAACAGTCATACACCGTCAGTGGTTCGGCGATCGGCTTGCCGGCGAGTGCCTGCTCGAGCGTTATCACCTTGCGCATGTGAGCAAGCGGATTCTTCGCGCCATTCGCATGATTTTTTACCGCAACCGCCGCCAGCTGTTCGCGCGTCGTGCCGTATTGGTGCATGTGCCGCCGGGCAATCATACCGAACAGGGCAGGGAAGGTAGCCCCGGCTCGACCTTCACTCGCCATGTCGCCCGCTCCAGCCAGGATTTCGGTTACTCTGGGCGTGCTTTGGGACGTCATCTTCTCCACACCAGCGGCAACTACGTAGTCATAAATGCCCGCGCTCACGCCTAGCCAAGCGTGAAAAAATGCGGAGCCGCTCGAGGCGCAAGCATCTTCAAAGCGGGTGCAGGGGATGGCTTCGAAACCAGCAGCGGTACCAACATAGGGGGCGAGATGATTTTGACCGACAAACGACGGTCCGGCAAAATTCCCGAGGTAAAACGCTTCAATGGCGGAAGGGGTTAGATTGGCATCGACTAGCGCATGCTCGATTGCCTCAGTCGCTAGCGAACGGAGGTCGCGGCCCACCAGAGCGCCGAAAGCTGTTTTTCCGATTCCTACAACGGCGACAGGTCTCATATACTCTAAAATAGCGTCCATGGCTGGCGGCGTTCCTCAGTCTGTCTGTTCTCAACGGGCACGCGATAGCCATGCCTATATCTCCGGAGCGCATCTGCCTATTAGCTGCGGCTCGGTTTGCACGTTTAGGCAAGAGCTCCGTCTTGCTTTAGGTAGGGCATGGGCCAAACAGCTGACCGTTCGAACTTCCGGGCCGTGGTTGAGCGCGAGATCGGGATTGGGGCTCCTATGAGCGAACCCTTGCGCCCTTCTTCAGATACCCAGGTGCCATCCGGCAGTGATGCCCAAACCCGCTTCGTCCAGGAGAATCTGCGCCGCATCTTCCTGCTAATCTACCGGATCGTCGGGAACGTCGATGACGCCCAAGACCTCACCCAGGAGACATTCATCAAGGCCTTACAGCGCCAAGGGCAATTGAAAGACCTCGAACGCGCCAGTCAATGGCTGTCGCGCATCGCAGCGAATACCGCTATCGATTTTCTGCGCCGCAGGAAGAAACTTTCGTTTACCGATGTCGGCCAGCTGGCCGGGTTTGCGACTCCTTGGGCTGACCCCGAGCAATCCGTTCTGCATGGCGAGCGCAAGCTTCACCTCGAAGGAGGGCTCGCCGTCCTAACGGAACGGGAGCGGATGGCTCTGCTGCTGAGAGATGTGGAGGATTTGCCTGCTGACCAAGTCGCTCAACACATGAATTGCTCGATGGCCACCGTTCGTTCGCATATCGCAAACGCCCGCACCAAGTTCAAGCGCTACCTGGAAGAAAGAAAGTCATCATGAAATTCCGCGCGCAATCACCCGCCAACCATCCACAGCCTGAACTGCTAGCTCTCTACACGCGCGGGGACATGCCGGCCATCGCCCGGTTTCGATTGAAAAAGCACCTGCACGAATGCGCCGAATGCGAAGCTAACGTGGAACGTTTTGCCGCTTCCATAACAGAGCTTAAACGGGAAGCTTCCGCTCAGACGCTGACGGCGTACGAGGCGATCGCCGATTGGAACAGTCTCGAGCGCGAGATGCTGGGCAACATTGTCGTTGGCGTAGCTGCCGCGCGCTGCATTGAAAAGGTCGGTCGCAAGCGCAGCTGGTTTCCGAAGGTGGCGTTCACAGCCTGTTTATCTGCGCTTTTCGTTGCTGGCTGGATAACGCACATCCCAAGCAGCCAGACGAGCCGTGTTGTTTCTTCGATCTTGGGCTTTGCCGGCCTTCACGCGCCTTCGCACCTTGGTAATACCGTCCATACGACTGCCAACGGAATTGCGGTGCGCGCGGATGGAGTGACGCTGACCATTCTGCATCCACCAAGCGCGGTCGTGTCGATGTCCGGTGCTTCGTCGGTCGAAGCTCGTTATATAGACGAAGACACTGGACAGCTGACCATCACCAATGTTTATGGGCAGTAGTCTATGCAGGCTCGGTCTCCTACCGGCTATTGGAACATGCTTGTTCTTCTGCTTTCTGCCCGTGCGTGCCGTTTCGGCTGATGTCGGCGGCCGATGGCTCGAGGTTGATTTTCCCCACGATTCGCCTGTTCTGCCAGTCAGCTTCAGCCTGCAGGAGCCAGGTCCCATCACCACAGCGACCGTTCGCGGCGCCTCGCTGGTGGTCGATCTGCATGCTTCTTTGCTGCTGCGTAACACCGGAACAAAGCCGCTCTCCGGGATGACGCTACTGGTCGAGGCGCCTGATCTTACGCCTTCGGGCCGCGGCTCAGTGACCATCCCGAGCCTGCGTGCGATGCCAGGGGAAGTCTTTCCGGTGCGTGTCGACATGCAGCTTCTTCGTCCTTTGAACATGGGGCGAACGAAGGGCGCGATGATGCAGCTCTCGCTCGATTGCGCGCTCTTTTCCGATCTCTCCGCCTACGGTCCGGATAACTTGCGCTCGCGCCGTATGCTGATGGTTTACGAACTTGAGGCGCGGCGCGACCGGCGTTATCTCGCCACCTTACTGCAGGCGGGCAGGCTCGCCGAGTTGCGCGAAGAGCTCAATTTCGGCTTGCAGGATCTTAATCCGGCTCAGCTTGGCCTGGAACTGCTGCATGGTCCCGGAGGTCGGCCGCCACCGGCCAGCCAGTTTCGGTCGGAGCCGTCGCCTTTCCAAGTTCACCAGTGAAGCCCTTGGGCGGCAATGCCCAGATTTCGGGCAACGAAGTAAGCTCGTCGCGGCTGGAGGTTCGAAACACCTCCGGACGGGCAGTTAAGAATTTTGAAGTAGGCTGGATCATCCGCGACGAACGCGGGCGAGATTTCGTTGCTGGATCGGTCCCTTCTGCCATGCAGCTTGCTCCTGTTGAAACCGTCAACATGACACAGCCGGGGACCTTACGCTTCTCCCGTCCAAGCGGGCAGCCGATGATTGTCGACGCGCTGCTTGCGTATGTGAACGATGTAGAGTTCTCAGACGGGAAGCTGTGGATCCCAAGTCGCGTCGATATCACCCAGGCGACGAGTGACCCTTTGCTGCGTCGCGCGCTTGCCTCTTCCCCCGAGCAGCAGCGTCTAGCCGACGTCTACCGGCATAAGGGCATGGGCGGTCTGGAACTCGAACTGAAACGGTTGAATTAATCGAAATCTTGCGACGCGGATCGCGGACCTTATACACTGGATATATTCGGGGCGTGGCTCAGCCTGGCTAGAGCGCCTGGTTCGGGACCAGGAGGCCGGAGGTTCGAATCCTCTCGCCCCGACCATTTCATTGTCCTGCTTCCCTCATAGCTCCTGTCGCAGGTTCTGCCCTTTTTAACGATGTTCAAAGTGAATGCCTGGATTTGGGCAGCCGTGTGCTGGGTGGGACTCATCTTCTTCTCGTCTACCTCGCTCGCTTCGGAGTGGGCCGAACAAACCTATGGATTCGTCTCGGCGGCTCTTTTGAACAGGCCAGCGATGAATGTT
Organism: Terriglobia bacterium; assembly: GCA_963737005.1. Lineage (GTDB taxonomy): Bacteria > Acidobacteriota > Terriglobia > Bryobacterales > Bryobacteraceae > Bog-105. Next base: position 99,273 of record CAVTRD010000006.1, read on the forward strand.
CCTTCCGATTACCTTCTGCACTTGCTCGCCGATAAAGGATTCCACGTCTCGCTGTTCTGTGTTCTCGCCGTGTTGCTTTGGCTTGCATTGGATCACGCCGTCCGTAAGCCGTGGCTGATCGTTATTTGTGGAGCTGTCGTCGGCTCAATGAGCGAGTTCCTTCAGCGTTTTTTCCCAGGGCGCGATCCTGCGCTTCGAGATGTACTGATCAACATTGGTGGAACGGCGCTGGGCACGGCAATCTGCCTGGCTGTTGTCAAGCGACGAGCAACCCGCAGCCCGGCCCCGCTTTAAGAAAGTCCTTCAGATAAGCCCTGGAACCTCACTCAGTGAACGAAGCGCGATCGGCCGATCGCTCACCAGCGCTTCTGCCTGGCGGGTACCGATTAGCGATCCAAAGTACCGGTCGCGCGACTCCAGACCAAAAAGATAATCGCCTGTACCCTGCGGGACCACACCAAATTCTTCGGCGGTCTTGGAAAATTGCGATGCGTGCAGCTTCATGAGTGCGATCTTGCGCGCGTAAACATCCGAGATGTCGACCGCAAACGAAGGCGGAGTGAAGTGGTGCAGCAGATAGTAAAGAAAGGCTCTTGGTTTGTGCGGCGGGAACCTTGAATTCGATTTCCGCAGCGTGCAGTACAAAGCTGCATTGCGCACCATCCACCCTGCTGCTGCGTGGTCCGGATGGCGGTCCTCCCAATAAGGAGCAAGCACTAAAGCGGGACGGTATTCACGGATCGCATCGGCGACCTGCTGGCGCGTTTCGGGCGTGTCGACCAGCCCCCCGTCCTGCATTCCGAGATTAGATCGAGGAACACCACCCAAAAATGCCGCCGCTTCGTCCGCCTCCAAAGCTCGTTCTGTGCCTGTGCCGCGTGATCCTAATTCGCCTCTAGTCAGATCGACAATCGCGAAAGGAACGTTCTGCTGCTGCAAAAGGATTGCAATTCCGCCCGCGCCCCACTCGACATCATCAGGATGCGCACCAATCAACAGAACTTCAACCGGCATGCTACATCGTAGCCTCCGGCCCGTCTCAAGGAACGGGAGTGGCCGGGTTGCCGTGGCGCGCGCGTTCCATGTCGAGCGTCAGTTGCCGTGCAATTTTCGCCGCAACCTCAGCGCTTGCGCCCCGAAACTTCGCTCCCAGGCTCTCCTGCGTCGTTGACCACAGCACGTCGCCCTCTTTATTACAGAGCCGGACCGCCGCGTACGCCTCATGCTTTCGCTCTCTTGAATGATGCGACTGATTGTCGGCGATCGAGATTCCCCCGTAGGTGCCGCCGCGGGAGTAACCTGAGTTCGACTTGCCTCCGGTTTGCCGAGTGCTGATGCCTTCCTCAACGTCCAAAGTGTTTGTGAACGCGTGATCGTCAGCCGCACCCTTCAGGATCGCGTCAGCGCGCTCCTCGTTGTCGGTCAAAACAAACAGCTTAGTTGAATCCAGGCTCGCGATAATCAGATCGCGCAGAGCTTGCGACTCCACGCCCGTCAGCTCCGCTACGTATATTCTGCGTACCTCAGGAAGACTGCCAACCCACGGTCCTGCTGCTGTCTGCTGCCCTTGTGCGACCGCACCCCACAGCACCGCTGCTAAACACATCCCGTACTTCATCCCTTACCTGCCAATCGCGCTTCATCATCTTGATACTGAATGCTTTGTCCCGTGCGGGCTTCGAGCGTAACCAGCGCCAACCGAATGTCATTTTTATCCACTCGAAACACCATGGCCTGCTGCTGCCCTTCGTCATCCTGAAAGCCCACGGTCAGGAAGTGTTCCCGCTTTTTCGCCAGCATGAACAGCGGTGAAATGACCACTGCCGCCAGATACCGGCGATCAACTTTCTGTCCGTATTCAAGCAGGTTGATGCGCTCGAACGGCACCTTCACCTGCGTGCTTTTCGAAGCGAAAACGAAGTAAGTACCGTCGGAAACTTCAATCTGGCCCGAGTTTTTCGGAGGTATATCCGGGCGTGTACCGCCGATATACTCCGCATGACTGCCCCCATGTCCCGCCACGGCCAATACAGATAGGGCAAAGAAAACTGCAAGGGAGGCCAAGGTTCGCATATAAGTCTTCAGGCGTACTGAGGTAGATCTCAGAACACGTGTGCGAATGAGCCGCAAACTCTCTATCGCTGAACTCTGATCAGGTCCAAACCTTTTCGATTGGAACGCCGCGCAGGCAGAGATCACACGAACTCGAGTCCTTGTAGTAGAGCGCATCCATCTTGGCGAGATAGAACAGCGGAACATTGCCCAGGTCTGCAATAGTAGGGTTTGGCTGATAAACCGCGACAGCCAGCCCAACCACCTCCGCTCCTTTCGCTTCGACTAGCGCGCGCAACAGAGTCATGCGGCGTCCCGAGCGCAAAATGTCATCGACAATCAAGACCTTTTCACCCCGCTCCGGTTCCACGAATTGCCGGAAGCGCATGGGCGTGTTCTCTGTATCTTGCTCGGCCCAGTAGACTTGGTGCGCTCGCAGCGCTTCACAGACGCCGAAAGCAATCGGCAAGCCACTGATCGTGGGGCACACGATCGAAAGCTCTTTGATCATCGCTCGAATCTCGGGATCGGCACGTAAGCGTCTGCTCAGCCCGACGCTCAGCACCTTGGCGAATTGGTAGTAACGAAACGCGAGGGCGACCTGCAGATACTCGTCCGTATGCATGCCATTTGAGTACTCGAAGTGACCCTCGCGCAGGGCACCCGTCTCACGCAGCATCGAGATTACTTCTTCGTTTGTCGGGATCAGATGCATAACAAACTACAACGCTCGAATTAGTGTGCTCCTTTGCCCGCCAGCACATGCGGAATCGTTCTCAAAATGATCGACCAATCCAGTTTGAGCGACCAGTTCTCAATGTAAGAGATATCCATTCGCATCCAGGAATTGAAATCTATGTGATCACGCCCGCAAACCGCCCAGATACATGTCAGACCGGGACGCATCCGCAGCCGCCGCTTCTGCCATAGTTCGTACCGCTCGACTTCCTCTGGAATGGGCGGACGGGGTCCGACGATCGACATTTCTCCACGGAGCACGTTATAGAGCTGTGGGATCTCGTCGATAGAGAACTTGCGCAGCCAGCGCCCGATAGGCGTCACGCGAGGGTCTTGTGGAATTTTGAATGCAACTGATCGCTCGCTCATGTGCTCATAGCGCAACTTCAAATCGTCTGCGTTCTCAACCATCGAGCGGAACTTGTACATGATGAATTTACGACCGTTCAGCCCGCACCGCTCCTGACGGTAAAGGACTGGTCCGGGCGAAGTTAACCGGATTAGCAGCGCCACGACGGCGACAAAGGGTGCAAGTAGGATCATCGCTGCCAGTGAAACCCCGATGTCGAAGAAGCGTTTCACAACCAGCCTGATATCTTCAAGCGGCGCCGCGGAGAACGTCAGCAGCGGCGCTCCGCCGACCCGGTCCAGCGTGATCTCACTATTCACATGCGGAAAGAAATCAATCGCCACGCGGGTTCGTACGCCCTGCTCATCGCAGTGCAGGAAAATTTCTTCAAGACCGGCGAGCTTGCTGCTATCAACATTGAAAATGACTTCATCCACAATCCGGTTCGCGAGCAAAGAGGGCAAGGCAAGGGAACATTCTTCTTCTGACAGTTCGCCGACAATCTTGATCCGGAACGGCGAGCCTTCGCCCAGCATGTTTGCGAGTGCTGCCGTTTTCGAGCTCTCCCCTACGATCACGACGTGATATGGGCTGCCGAAACCGCGCTGGAAGGCACTGACAAACAGTGGTGCGTACCAGCGAAATGCGGTCAAAAGGAAAAGGCTGTAGCTAAATAATAAGAGTAGAAAACTGCGGCTGAGCGGCGGATCGAGTTGCAGCAGGTATTGCAAGATGATCACCAGCACGATCCCGAGAAAGCTCTGCCGTACGGTTCGGCTGATTAAGCGCGCCGGGCTGGCAGAATCAAGATATTCGTAAACCCGGTACAGTGAGCCGAGTGAAACCCACGCCACGACCGAGAAGGTTGCGAGCAAAACGTGCGTGCGCGGGTGCAGAAAAAAGACGCGTTCAAATGCGAGCTGCGTGCGGGTGAAATAGGCTGCCTGGAAAGCAACTAAAATCAGGAGCGCGTCTGCCACCGCAAACAGAAGCCGAATTTTCTTTCTTTGATGCGCAAACACCGGGCGCCCCTACTCTACCAATTTGAAGGGCGTCACCCGCCAAGCGCTCCGGCGAGATCTGCCCGGATATCGTCGAACGCCTCAATGCCGGCCGCAATCCGCACCAGGTTCTCTTTGATACCCATGCGCTCCCGCATCTTCGGTGCAACATTTCGGTGCGAAGCGATCCAGGGATAGAGAAGGAGCGTGTGGACGTCGCCGAGTGAAGTGCCAGGGACAATCATACGCAACCGGTCCATAAACAGAAGAACCTGCTCCTTGGACGCATTCTTGATCTCGAAGCTCAGAATTGCGCCGTACAAACCTGGCTCGAAATAACGCTCGATCGCGGCCGCGTCGGGGTGTTCCGGATCTGCGCAATAGAACACGCGCTCGACACAGGGATGCGCCCCCAGCCAATCTGCCAACTTTCGCGCATTTTCACACTGGCGCTCAAAGCGCAGCGCCAGAGTCTTGATTCCCCGCATCGTCAAGTAGCTCTCGAACGGACCGAGCACTGGGCCGACTAGTCGCGAGATCATCCTCACCTGTTCATGGTGATGCGCATCGCTTGTGACCAACCCGCCCAGCACGTCCCCATGGCCCGCCAGGTATTTCGTCGCACTATGAACGACTATGTTGGCGCCGTGCTCGAGCGGGTGAATCATCATCGGCGTAGCAAACGTGTTATCGACAATCAGCGCAGCCCCGGCCTGCCGGGATAGCTCCGCGATCTGCCCGATATCGCCTACACGCAGCAGCGGGTTCGAAATGCTCTCGATGAAGACACAGCCCGGCTGCTGATTCTCGATCACCCGCGCGAGTTTCGGTAGGTTGCAAACGTCCGTGTAGGTCACGTCTACACCGGATGGTCCTAGAATCTGATCGAGGTATCCGACCGTTGCACCGTAAATGGCATGTGATGCGACCACCCTCCGGCGCCTGTCAAGTAGCGCCGCTTCAAAAGCAATCTGGACCGCGGCCATCCCCGATGCTGTCGCCAGCGATCCCGCCCCGCGCTCGAGCTTGGTCGTCAGTTCCTCGAGCGCCAGATTCGTCGGGCTCGCGTAACGCGCATAACAGAAGCCTTCCTCCTCATGCCCGAGCACCCGGTCTAGAGTGGCGGCCGATTCGTAAAAGAAGGTTGAGCTTAGGTGGATGGGCGTGGTCGATGGAATCGGCGTCCCGTTTTGCCGCTTTCGATCCCCCGCGTGTACAACTTCGGTATCGAACTTCATTTCCTTTTCCAGCGGACGCCCTCTTTGGTGTCCTCCAGCGTCACACCCTGGGCGAGCAGCGAATCCCGAATGGCATCGGCCCCCGCGAAATCACGCGCTTTCTTGGCCTGAGTCCGTTCGGCAATCAGCCGTTCGATCTCGGCGTCGGGTAACTGAGAAGTTCCACCACGAGACGTGGCCGCCAGTGCCGGGTCGCTCGGCTTCAAAACGTCAAAGATTGAGTCGAACACCTCGAGCACACGGGCCGCATCCCAGCGGTTCTCCTCACGAAAGTCTCCCGTATCCATCGCCGTATTGACTTCTCGCACGTATTCGAAGATCGCCGCCAGCGCTTCGGCCGTGTTCAGGTCATCATCGAGCGCTTCTTCGAATTCACAGATCGCCTGGGCCGACCGCTCCGCGATTGCTTCATTTCGCCCCGCTACCAGTTTCGTACTGGTCAAACGCAGCTCAAAATCACGGAGACGCCCGATCGTCTTGGCGGCCGCCTTGAGACCCTCGAATGTAAAGTTCAGCTTCTTGCGATACGGCACCGAAGCGAGCAGATAGCGAATCGCTTCGGGCTCATGGCCTTTCTCGAGCAGATCGCGTAAGGTGAAAAAGTTGCCGAGCGATTTCGACATTTTCTGCGACTCAATGTGTAAGTGCTCCGAGTGCAGCCAGTAACGCGCAAAAGTGTGTCCGGTGATCGATTCCGATTGAGCAATCTCGTTCTCATGATGCGGAAACACAAGATCGATACCGCCTGCGTGAATGTCGAGTGTCTCACCTAAGTAGCTCATCGCCATCGCAGAACACTCGATATGCCATCCGGGCCGCCCATCACCGAACGGCGTTTCCCAAAAAGGTTCATTGCCCTTGCGCGCCTTCCAAAGCACGAAGTCTCGCGCATCCGCCTTGTCGTACTCGTCCAGGTCGACACGCGCCCCGCTTCGCATCCCACTAAAATCGTTGTGCGATAACTTGCCGTATTCCGGGAAAGTAGAGATGCGGAAATACGTCGATCCATCGTTACTGTACGTGTTGCCTTTCGCCGCTAGATCCTCGATCGCCTGCACCATTACGCCGATATGCTTAGTCGCGGGCGCTACGTGCTCTGGTTGCTGCAAGCGAAGAGCGGCTGCATCTTCGAAGAACGCCTTCGTATAGATCGATGTGTAGTCTTCAATCGACTTTCCTTCGCGCGCTGCGTTGGCAATGATCTTGTCATCCACGTCCGTCACGTTCATCACGTGATTCAACTTGTATCCGCGGTACCTCAGCCAGCGCCGTAAAACATCTTGAAACGTGAATGTTCGGAAGTTACCGATATGCACGTAATTGTAAACAGTCGGCCCGCACGTGTACATCCGCACGATGTTGTCTTCGCGAGGGTGAAATGTTTCCACCTCTTGGGTAAGAGTGTTATAAAAGCGCAACGACATTGCGGGGGGATCAGCCTCAATCGTAACAAGGAGTTCAACCCCGGCCATCGTCATTCGCCACAATGGAACTTGACCTCTGCCCTACGTTTCGAGATCCAGGCAACTTGCCCCGCGACAGGAGCGCGGGCCGGCTTGTTGCACACCGCACACGGCACGATCGAAACTCCTGTCTTCATGCCGGTCGGCACGCAAGCCACTGTCAAAGGCCTTACCCCACGCACGTTGCTCGACGATCTCAACGCGCAGATCATCCTCAGCAATACCTATCATTTGTTTTTGCGGCCCGGGCACGAACGAATTCGAACCCTGGGCGGACTGCACCGCTTCATGGCCTGGCCGCGCGCCATCCTCACCGATTCAGGTGGTTTTCAAGTCTTCAGTCTCGAAACCCTGCGCAAAGTAACGGAGGAAGGCGTACTCTTCCGCTCACATCTGAACGGCGACGCGCATTTCTTCTCGCCCGAAAATACCGTCGACATCCAACTCGCGTTCGGCAGCGACATCCTGATGATGCTCGACGAGTGCCTCGCCTATCCTGCCACCCGCGAAGCGACCCTTGCCTCGACCGAGCGCACCATCCGCTGGGCCCGTGCCGGCTATGCGCACTACCTTGAGCGCGAGATAGGTCTCGAATGCGCTTTGTTTCCTATCGTGCAAGGCGGGATGTTTGGCGATCTACGCGCCCATTGCGCCGGGGCCTTGCTCGAACTTGATGCACCAGGCTACGCGATCGGCGGCTTGTCGGTGGGCGAACCGCGCGATCTAAGCCTCGAGATGACTGCGCTCACCGCGCCCCTGTTGCCGCTCGACCGGCCGCGCTATGTCATGGGCGTCGGTATGCCTGAAGAACTGCCCCAGTATGTAGCCCGCGGGATCGACATGATGGATTGCGTTCTGCCGACCCGAAATGCGCGCAACGGCTATCTTTTTACATCTGAGGGGAAGGTCGTTATTAAGCAGACCCGCTATGCGGATGACGCCGGCCCACTCGACCCTGCTTGCTCCTGCTACACCTGCAGGAGCTTTAGCAGAGCCTATCTGCGTCATCTGTTTCAAGCGAGCGAGATACTTTTCTCGACGCTGGCCACTCTGCACAATATCCACTTTTATCTTGAGCTCATGCGCGGTATCCGTCGGTCAATCCTAGCCGGCGAGTTCCCAGCGTATTTGTCGCAGGCCAGGCGGATTGTAGTTCGGCAGCAAGAAACGGATAGATCGTATCCGCTTAAGCGCGTACGGTGAGAAGGCCATGTCATTCCACATAAGTGCCCTAGACCCGTCTCAGTTCATGCACCTTTTCCACCTGCCTGCCGACGAGCTCGCGCGCCGGCGCGCCAGACGGATGATCGCCGACAAGAAACCCGGCTTCCCGTGTCGCATTAGTTTGGCCGACGCTGAAATCGGGGAAGAAGTCATCCTCGTCCACTACGAGCATCAGACCGCCGATACGCCGTTTCGATCGAGCCATGGCATCTGCGTCCGTCCTCATGCGAATCGCGCACTTCTAGCCCAGGGTGAGGTGCCCGCATCCCTTCGCACCCGCGTTCTCTCGTTACGCGGGTTCGACGAAACAGGCATGATGATCGGGGCGGATCTTGCCGAAGGCGCACATCTCGAATCCGCCATAGCCACCATGTTCCAATCCGCCTCAGTCGGCTATCTTCACCTGCATTTCGCCAAACCGGGATGCTACGCTGCACGCGTCGACCGCGCTTGAAAATCAGCGCGTATCACCGGTTGCGAAATGGCTTAGCGGCTATTATCAGAACAGAAAAATAAGCGAAACCATTATGCTGCCTATCTTCGTTCTTCTACAAGTTGCGACACCCTCCAACCCTGCTTCGTTCCTCACCGGGGTTCTGCCTATTGTCCTGATGATCGCCATCTTTTATTTCCTGGTGTTCATGCCGATGCGCCGGCAGCAGCGCAATACCAAGGAGATGATTAAGGCGCTTCAGGCTGGCCAGACCGTTGTCACGTCGGGCGGTATCATCGGCACCATCGTCGCGGTCAACGATGATAATCTTATACTTCGAATTAAGCCTGACAATCTGAAAATCCAAGTCGCCCGGAGTGCTATCACTAGCGTGGTTCCTGCGGACGATACGGCCAGGAAGTAACTGGCAGCTGATCTCGCTTACGCTCGTTGCATTGAAATGACACGCAATTTACGCATCAAGTTTTTCTTTATTCTGGCGGTGATCCTGGTCTGTATTTACGGCATCATCGGACTTCCGCGGAGCAAGGCGGAGCTAGTCCAAAACTGGCACAATAACATCCACCTCGGGCTCGATCTGCGCGGGGGAACATACCTGGTCGTGCAGGTGCAGCAGCAGGATGCCTTTAACCAGCAGGTTGGCCTTGATGCTGACCGCCTGAAAACGGCCGCGGCCCAGGCCGGTGTGCAATTTGCCGGGGTGGATGTCGATGATGCCAAGGACCTGAAGAGCGCGCGCAACGCGGCGATCGTCATTAAAGGCGTACCGGCGACACAGGCCGGTAGCTTACGCGGGGTGGTCAGCGAGAAATTTCCGCAGTACCTTCTTACCACGGTGAGTAGCTCTGACTACCGATTGACCATGCGCCCGACCGAGGCCCTCGCTATGTGGCAACGGGTGCTGGCTCAAACCAAGAACACACTGGATAAGAAGATCAACGCGCTCGGCCTCAGCGAAGCAACCGTGCAACAACGGCGCGAAGATGCCGATTCCGAACTTCTGGTTCAGTTGCCCGGTGTCGATGATCCGGCGCGCGTGAAACAGATTCTGCAAACGGCCGCTCAGCTTGAGCTCTATGAGGTGAAGGGCGGTCCTTACGCGAGCCGGGAAGAGGCGCTGGCTCAAAACAACGGGGTGCTGCCGCTAGGCACGAAATTGGTTGGCGGCCTTAGCTCAGACCCGAATGCGCGTGGTGGAGGCGTTTACCTGCTTGCCAAGACTCCGCAGGTGCGCGGCCCTGATATTCGGGATTCTCGCGCCGAGCAGCGCCAGACCGGCACCGGGTGGGAAACCGCGTTCATGCTGAGCCAGGATGCGGCCAAGCGCTTTTCCACGTTTACCGGCGCCAACATCGGTAAGCGGCTGGCGATCGTGCTCGACGGCAAGGTTTTGAGCGCACCCGTCATCAACGGTCAGATCAGCGACAACGGCGTGATCGAGGGCATCGGCGATCAGCAGGAAGCGTCGGATTTGGCACTGAACTTGAAGGCTGGTTCGCTGCCCGCCAAAGTTGTCTATGAACAGGAAAATACGGTAGGCCCGTCGCTCGGAGTCGATTCTATTCGCTACGGTTTCGCCGCGGGCATAGCCGGAGTTCTGGCCGTCATTGTCGCGATGCTCATCTATTACAAGAAGAGCGGGATCAATGCGACGCTGGCGCTTATCTTGAACGCCGTTATCCTTATAGCTTGTCTCAGCTACTTTGATGCGGTATTAACGTTGCCCGGCATCGCGGGCATCGTACTCACGATCGGCATGGCCGTCGACAGTAATGTACTGATTTTTGAACGCATCCGCGAAGAACTACGCGCCGGCAAGCCAGTGGTCCCGGCCGTCGATAGCGGCTTCGGCAAAGCTCTGCTGACGATCATCGATACTCACGTGACTACCGTTGTTTCGTGCGCCATCTTATTTCTGTTCGGGTCGGGTCCCGTCCGGGGGTTTGCCGTGACCTTGGTGATCGGCCTAATCGCCAACGTATTTACGGCAGTTTTTGTGTCGCGGTTTATCTTCGATTGGGAACTGTCCCGACCAAAGCCGGTCACCGCCCTTAGCATCTGAATTTCTGCAGCAAGACAATCGGTAATTTGATTAACTTCTGCGGCCGATTGGGAACATTTATAACAAACCGGTGTCTATGTGCTATAGATGCCTGCCCTTAGAGATCGATGGAAATCTTCAAGCAAACGAATTTTGACTTTCTTGGCAGGAAGTGGCCGTTCATTATCCTGTCTCTGCTTCTTACGGCGGTGGGTTTCATTAGCCTCTTTGTGAAAGGCGGCCCAAAGTACGGAATCGATTTTACCGGCGGAGCGCTCATGGACGTGAACTTCATTAAGCGGCCCCCGGCAGAGGCGATACGCTCTGCTCTCCGGCAGAGGATCGCGGGCGAGATCGAAGTGCAAGAAGTGAACAATGCGGAGTCCCAGGAGGTGCTGATTTCAACCGGCGCCCGCGATGAGCGCGCCTTGGAAATTGTGCGAACCAATATGCTCGCGACCCTGAACGCGGTCTTCAATCCGGGTTCGGGCAGCAAGCTCGACATAAACACGACTGGGCAGAACGCGCTGGCAGACCGTTTGCGGGATCCCTTAGCCGCTGCGGGCGTGATCTTCTCTGACGATCAGCTGCAGGCTTTGACAAAGGCAATCGCCAGTTACCGGGATGCACACTCCGGGTTGGTCCATAGTTTGGACGAGTTGTCGGCGGTCCCCGGTGTAACGCCCCAGATATCGAACGTTCTCAAAGCGCAAACGTTCGTCGGCAACTTCAATGTGCGTAGCTTTGAATTTGTGGGACCGAAGATTGGCGCCGACCTGCGGCACCAAGCGATCAATGTGGTGCTGATCGCGCTCGGGGCCATGCTGATTTACATTGCGTTCCGCTTCGAGTGGATCTATGGCGTGGCAGCAGTCATTGCCGTGTTTCACGATACGATCATCACCATTGGATTGTTCTCACTTTTCAACAAGCAGATTGATTTGACTGTGATCGCGGCGTTGCTGACGCTGGTTGGTTATTCGATGAATGATACGATCGTTACCTTCGATCGGATACGCGAGAACCTTCGACTACAAATGCGCGGTACGTTCTCTCAGATCGTGAACACCAGCATCAATCAAACATTGAGCCGGACGATTCTGACTTCCGGCCTGACATTCCTGACCGCGTTGTCCCTTTATCTTTTCGGTGGCCAAGTGCTGAATGGATTTTCGTTTGCGCTGGTCGTCGGTATCATTGTCGGCACATATTCGTCTATTTTCATTGCGAGTCCGATTCTGGTCTTCTGGCACAATTTAGCGGAAGACCGGAGAAGGGCAAAACCCGTTTTATCAGCGGGAAGCCGGGCGCAGACACCTGCGAGACCGGTTAAGAACGTGAAAGCGGTGCGAACCGCTAAGTAGAAGTGACATTGCCAGGGTCGGATCGTAGTCAAGAGTCTGCCGCCCGGAAAGTGAGGAAGCAAGATGTTTGAGCAAACATTCACAGATAGGGGTAAAACGAGAAAGCCCGCCACTATTCTGGTTTCGTTGTTGCTGCAGCTCGGATTGATTGGAATCGCTATTTTGATTCCCTTGATCTATACGCAAACGCTGCCGAGCGCCCAGCTGCGGAGCATGTTGGTGGCCCCACCTCCACCGCCCCCACCTCCGCCGCCACCACCGCCAGCTGCACCTAAGGTGCAGGCAAAGCCGGTTGTCCGGCAGTTTATTGCTAACCAATTGATGGCACCGAAAGTCATCCCGAAAACGATCAACAAGATTGAGGAGGCAGCGCCGCCGCCGGATGCCGGCGTGGGCGTTGTGGGTGGCACCGGCGACGCAGGTGGCGCGACGGGCGGTGTACTCGGCGGAGTCATGGGTGGTGTCCCCGGTGCACCGCCACCCCCTCCTCCCCCCAAAGCGAAACCGACTGGCCCGGTCCGCATCGGTGGCCAAGTGGCAGAAGCAAACTTGATTCGCCGTGTGCAGCCAGTGTATCCGCCGCTTGCCAAGTCGGCTCGCGTCCAGGGTACTGTCGAGTTCAGTGCCGTCATCAGTAAGGATGGCAATATCGAAAATCTGCAGCTTATTCGCGGCCACCCGTTGCTCGTGAACGCGGCCAAAGAAGCAGTGTTGCAGTGGAAGTACAAGCCCACCCAACTCAATGGGCAGGCCGTTGAGGTTGTGACTGATATCATCGTGAACTTCACTTTGAGTCAGTGAGCGTAAGACCGTTTGATTTGACCCAGTAAACCGATTCAACCTAGGAGATAAACATGTTATTGCAACTTCAAGTATGGTCGTTCTGGCTGTTCCAGGAGGCCGAATCCATCAGTTTCGATCCCCGCTCCGTATGGGGCAACATGGGCATTCTGGCGAAATGTGTAGTCGCCGTGTTGTTCATCATGTCGGCTTGGTCAATTGGCGTAATGATTGACCGGTTTATTGCTTACAGCGCAGCTCGCAAGCAATCGAGAGCGTTTGCTCCTGCCGTGGCAGGTGCGTTGCGTGAAGGCAAGCTCGATGAGGCCATCAAAATCGCCGACCGCTTCAACAAGAGCCATCTGGCTAAAGTTGTTGTCGCAGGCTTGCAGGAATTCAAAGCTCATCAATCGAGCGTAGAGATCCCTGGTGAAGAGATCGAAGCCTCGCGCCGTGCTCTTGAGCGCGCTGAAGCGATTGTGCATGCCGAACTGAAGCGTGGCGTCAGCAGCCTAGCCACTATCGGTTCGACGGCCCCCTTCGTAGGACTGTTCGGAACGGTTGTCGGCATCATGAACGCGTTCAAATCCATCTCGACTTCGAAGTCGACCGGGTTGGGCGCCGTCGCTGGTGGTATTTCGGAAGCTCTGATCACCACGGCCGTCGGTCTGTTCGTGGCTATTCCCGCCGTTTGGATGTTTAACTACTTCACAAACCGTATCGAAGCGTTCGATGTGGAGATGGGCAACTCTAGTTCGGAGCTGATCGACTACTTCCTTAAGAAGTCGCAGCGTACCGTTACGAAGTAATTGCCCGAAAGCTAAAAGCGTACTTGGTTGAATCGGTAGTCGGGGGCAGCTCTTCCAGCTGCTCCCGTATCGGCCGCCGAGACCAGAAGAAAGTCTTATCGAGGATCCAAAATGGCTACAAAAGCGAAAGCACCACCGGTCGTTTCAGATATCAATGTGACCCCGATGGTAGACGTCATGCTCGTTGTGCTCATCATCTTCATGGTCATCACACCTATGTTGTCCAAAGGCGTGGCTGTGAACATGGTCAAGACCCACAACGACATCAAAATGCAGGAAGCGGACAAAGAAGACGCCATCCTGATCGCTGTTACACGTGATGGCAGAAGTTATTTGAGTCCCGGTAACATGCTGGTTCAGCCCACTGATCTGGGCGGCAAAGTAAAAGATTTGCAGACGAACCGCTCCGACAAGACGGTGTACATTCGGGCGGACGCGCGCGCCCGGTTCTCGAGTGTCACCGATGTAATCGATAATCTGCGAACAGCCGGTGTGGATCAGGTCGGTCTTATCACCGAAGAAGTTAAGACGAAGAGGAAGGCCGCCCTGGGCCTTTAATCCAGGACAGAAAAGAGGGTAATATGGCATTCTCAGTAGGCGGCGCGGGCGGCCCTAAAGCGGACATCAACGTGACGCCGATGATCGATGTTTTGCTTGTACTGTTAATCGTGTTTATGGTCATCACGCCATTGACGCCGCACGGCCTCGATACTCTGGTGCCGCAGCCTCCGCCACCGAACCAACCTCCACCCCCCCCCAACCAGGACCCGACGGTTGTGGTCGACGTCAAAAAGGACGCGACCTTAGAACTCAATGGCCAGCCGATTAAAGAGACTGATTTGCAAGCGCGCCTCGAGGACATCTTCAAGACTCGCGCAACGAAGGTCGTCTTCGTGAAAGGCGATCCTGATGTGGATTATCGTTACGTGGCGCAGGCAGTCGACGATGCGAAGGGCGCCGGTCTCGATAAAGTCGGTATCATGACGCCGAAGGTCGAAGCAGGACAGTAAGAATCTGGAGAAATACAAATGCGTGCGATGCAAAAATCTACGTGGCTGCCGGCCCTCTTATGCTCCGGCCTGATCGTTTTATCGGGTTGCGCAAAGCTGCAGTCCCGCGACGAGATGAATCACGGCGTGCAGGCATTCAAGAACAACCACTATGCCGAAGCAGTGAAGCATTTCAAAGACGCTGTGCGTCTCGATCCGGAAAACGAGAATGCACAGGCTTACCTTGCCACTTCTTACTTCATTCAGTGGGTGCCTGGTGCAGACTCGCCAGACAACAAGAAGAACTACGAAATGGCGCAGCAAGAATTTCAAAATATCCTAAAAAAGGATCCCTCAAATTCCCAGGCGCTTGCGTCCATGGCCAACATGGCGTACAACTCCGCCACCGCCGGTTCTGCCGATCAGCGCAAAGCTGCTTTCGAGGAAGCCAGAAAGTGGAACCAGCGCCGGATCGAGGTGGATCCGAAGGATGCGGAAGCCTATTATTATCTCGGTGTGATCGATTACTACGATGCTCTTGGCGACATCAGTACGGCCCGCGTGACGGAAAAAATCTCTCCGAACGATCCTGGCCCGCTGAAGGACCCGAAGGTCCGGGCGGATCTGAAAGAGAAGTATGAAAAATCTATCGATACCGGGCTAGAACAGTTGAAGAAAGCGCTCACCATCGATAAAGAGAACGAGGACGCAATGTCTTACGTGAACTTGTTGCTCCGTGAGAAGGCTGCTTTGGTGGATTCACCCGATCAGGCAAAGGCCTTATCCAATGAAGCTAATGACTGGATGGAAAAGTCGCTCAACATGAAACGAGTGAAAGCTAGCCGGCCGGCCAAACAGCAAGCCAGTTAATCGGATTTGGAGCATAGACGCCGGTAACTTCGGCTGTCTATGCTCCGGATATTAGTTGAGGAAGTAAGTCCGATACAACGTATCGCGCTGTTTCGGCACAAACCCCGCATCCCGAATCAGTTTCCGCAGTTGTTCTTCAGTGGCGCGATTATGCGTTCCGGCGGCAGACACCACGTTTTCTTCGATCATGATGCTGCCGACGTCGTTCCCCCCGAAACGTAATCCCAATTGACAAACCTTGAGCCCCGGCGTCACCCAAGAAGCTTGCACATTCAAGATGTTGTCGAGATAAACGCGCGAAAGGGCAAGCATCTTCAAATACTCGACGGCAGTTGCTTCCTCTTTAACAAAGCGACCTAGGGACGTAAACTCGCGCTGGAAAAACCAGGGAATAAAGGCCGTAAACCCTCCGGTATCGTCCTGTATTTTCCGGACCACGTCGAAGTGGTTCATGCGCTGTTCGATCGTCTCGCCAGTGCCGAACATCATCGTAGCAGTGGTTCGCATTCCAAGGGCGTGGGCTGTACGATGCACATCGATCCAATCCTGAGTGCCGCATTTCAAGCGGCTGATGCGATACCGTACGTCCTCATCCAGAATCTCGGCTCCGCCACCAGGAATGGAATCAAGCCCCGCGTCACGCAGTCTTGCAATCGTGTCATGCAAAGACAAACCACTCACCTCGGCGATGTTCACAATTTCCGGGGCCGAGAAGCAGTGGCACCAAATATCGAAACGTGATTTGATGGCTCGAAGAAGATCTTCGTACCATTCAATCTTTAAATCAGGGTGCAAACCGCCCTGCATTAAGATGCCCGTGCCACCGAGATCGGCCGTTTCCCGAATCTTCTCGAGAATCAGTTCTTGCGGCAGAATATAACCTTCTTTGTGCCCGACGGGTCGATAGAAAGCGCAGAAGCTGCAGTACTCCGTGCACACGTTCGTGTAGTTGATATTCCGGTCGATGATGTAGCTGACGATGCCCTCCGGATGAAGCTTCTTCCGGATCGCGTCTGCCTCCATACCCATACCAACCAGATCCTCGCTCTGGTAAAAATCGATGGCTTGCTGGCGATTCATGCTTTCTCTCCTGCTAGTGCCGGTACGCCGAGCTTGGCCATCTCGAAGAACGCTTCGAGCCCGCGCTGTTCAGCGCCGCCGATCACAAACTGTATGTTTCGCGTCAAGTAGCAATGCGCCGTTTCGCGTGTCACACCTCGTCCCGCAAACTCATGCTCCACGATAGCGTCGATGCGGGACTGGCCGAATAGATAAGATTCGACCGTAAGCCCGACCAACTCGCTGATCGCGATTCCCGGCTTGCCGGCCCAGGCTGCAAAAACAAACGGCAGGCGCGTTAATCGGAACCACTCGGCACCGAGATCCATCCACTCGAAGCCCTGCGCGGCAGGGTTTAGGCGCAGAGCAGGATCTCCGATCACAAGCGCCGCATCAGCGCTCCTGAGCATCTCTGTAAGCACTGGACGCTCGCGCGTAATCTGGGGCTCAACGCCGTGCTGCTCGCGCAAAATCACCCGCGCAAGTTCCACTGAGGTTCTCGAACTGGAGTCCGCCGCGAGAGTTCGCACCTTGTTCCAAGGAACGCGCGAAAACACAAGAATGCTGCGTACCGCGCCCTGACAGGTGATTCCCACGCCTGGCACAATCTCTAAACCCTGCCGAGCAATTTCTGCGACCGGTACCAGTCCAACTTCCGCGCGGTCCTTCTCGATGTCCCGCGCACAGTCAGCAGGTATTGAGAATGACAAATCGACTTTTTCTTGCTGAGGCCCATGCATCATGCCCCAGACAAGCGGTACAGTATTCAGATAGCTCACCGCTCGTACGTTAAATTTAGCGTGCCGGGCGGAACTGACAGGATCCGATAGCAAATTCCAGTCTATC
This sequence comes from Terriglobia bacterium, assembly GCA_963737005.1. Taxonomy (GTDB): domain Bacteria; phylum Acidobacteriota; class Terriglobia; order Bryobacterales; family Bryobacteraceae; genus Bog-105. Next base: position 116,550 of record CAVTRD010000006.1, read on the forward strand.
GAAGCTGTCTCAGGTCCCCATCACATGCCACGCGATTACCACGTTGTTGATGTCTTCACCACTGAGCCGCTTGAAGGGAACGCGTTGGCCGTCTTCCCCGATGGATCCGGCTTGAGTGATTCGTTTATGCAGAAGATCGCACGCGAGCTCAACCTCTCTGAAACAGTCTTTGTCTTCCCGTCTACCAGCCCGGAGTTTGCGGCACGTCTACGCATCTTCACTCCCTTCAGAGAGATCATCTTCGCGGGTCATCCCACGGTTGGCACGAGCTTCGTGCTGCTCGAGGAATCCATTGTTCCGAAAGGCAGTGCTAACTTCGTGCTCGAAGAACTAGTGGGGCCAGTGCCGGTTCGAGTGGAAGCGGGAGAGCAGCCCCTGATTTGGTTGACCACGCCGGCCATTCAAGACGGCCCAACATTCGATCGCGCGCTGGCGGCGGAAATTCTCGGCCTGCAAACATCCGATCTGCTCGATATCAGTCCGCAAGTCCTGAGCGCCGGTAATCCGAACGTTTATATCGCGCTCAAAAACCCTCAAACCGTCGATCGGGCCTGGCTCGAAATGACCGGCCTGCAGCGCCTCAAAGGCAGCTATCCGGACGCGCTATGCGTGTTCGTATTCGCGCCGATCTCCTCGGGGGCGTATTCACGCATGTTCGCCCCTGAGCACGGTATCGCCGAAGATCCCGCCACGGGAAGTGCCACCGGTCCGCTCGCCGCGTACATGATGCGTCACGAACTGGTGTCTGGTGCGGCAGGCACTCGATTCGTGAGCGAACAAGGCACAAAGATGGGACGCCGCAGCTTTCTGCATGTGAATATTTGCGGAGAAAATGGCTCTGAAGCGATCGAGGTCGGCGGCTACGTGACTCCGATCGCCCGTGGCGTCATGCAACTATGATTCACTGCTCGACAATCGTCATCACTCGATCAGCTTGTTGCGGAGTGAGCACCTGCTTCCTTCCGCCCGGCCACGTTATCGCAATCTCATCGGCTCGAGTGGCGCTTCCCAGGCCGAAATGTTGACGTAGGTCGTTTTGTGACAAATAGCTCCCGCCGCTTCTCACTTCCGCAAGCTGCGCGTGCCCATTGGCGGTGACTCTTATCCGGGCTCCGATCGCGCTTCGGTTCGAATGCGTACCCACAAGCTTAACGATCAGCCAATGCCCCGGGGATTTGGCGGCTTGCTTCCAGAGCGAGGGCGATTCGTTCTGATTGTTGATAGCAATCTCGATCGCGCCATCGTTGTCGATATCGCCGAAGGCCGCGCCGCGCGCGGAATGTAGCTCAGCGAAAGCTGGTCCCGCCTGCCGCGAGATGTCACGAAACTTGGCGTTTGTGAGGTTCTCATAGAGGATCGCCCGATCCTTGTAGTGAACATCTATGTGCAACGATTCGACTTCGGGAAAAACGTGCCCGTTCACCAGCAGCAAATCCTTCCAGCCGTCATTGTTGAAATCGAAGAAGCTTGTTCCCCATCCCACGTAGCGAGTGTTTTCGCCGAGTCCTGCATCGAGGGTGACATCATCGAAGACACCTTTACCGCGATTGCGGTAAAGTGTCTCGAATTCATCTGAGAAGTTGCTACGGAAGATGTCTAAATGGCCATCGGCGGCGTAGTCGGCGCTATCCACGCCCATGCCCGACATCGCCTTTCCGTTCTGATCGAAAGCGACGCCACGAATCACGCCTTCCTCTTCGAACTTACCTTCCCCCTTATTGATATAGAGCAGCGATGGAGTTTGATCGCAGGCGACATAAATGTCCGGTAATCCATCTTCGTTGAAATCTCCGGTGAGAACGCTGAGCCCATAATGACCCTGGGGCTTCGCGATTCCCGACTGCTCCGAGATATCAGAGAATGTGCCATCCCCGTTGTTGCGGTACAGAATGTTCTGGTCGAACGGCAAACCGCGGGGACCGCAGCTCACGGGTATGCCACGGTAAAAACAATACGGATTGCTGCCTGGTTGCGGCGTTACAGACGGATCGAACTGTAAATAGTTGGCGACAAAAAGGTCGAGCTTGCCGGCATTGGCGACGTCGATGAACGCGCATCCGGTGTTGTAGCGGGTTCGATCCTGGGTGAGCTTCGCCTGTGGCGTTACATCTTCGAAGTGGGTACCGGCCAAATTACGGTATAGGTGATTGGCGCCCCAGTATGTGACGAAAAGATCTGTAAAGCCGTCATTATCGTAATCGCCTACGCACGCACCCTCTGCCCAGCCGCTGCTTTCGAGGCCGAGTTGCTTGGTGACATCACGAAAGTGATCATGGCCTTCATTATGGTACATGCGGTTTGTTCCGCCCTGACCGGAAAGAATGAAGAGGTCCAGCAATCCGTCGTTGTCGTAATCGATCCAAGCAATCCCGCTGCCGGTAGTTTCAACGATGAACTGCTTTTTCGTTGCGCCGCCATTCGGGAAGGCGTCGGTCAGGCCGGCTTGCTTAGCTATGTTTCGGAAGTCAGGACGGTACGGAACAGATGCCGTAAGCAGGGCGACAACGAACAAGGCGAGACTCTTCACTCGTGCGGCTTCGGAGCGTCCAGTTTTTTCAGGAAGTCAGAAAATTCTCCTGCAGGAGGTTTCTCAAGCCGATCAAGTGTGTCCTTCTCACCCTTGGCTTTCTCCATGTCTCCTGAATCCCTATAGGCGGTCAGGAGCGCATAATGCGCGATTTCATTCGAAGGCTGCAGCTCAATGGCGCGTCTGAGCAGCACGATAGCCTCGGTCCAATGTTTCTCTTGTGTTTTGAGTTTGCCGAGCGCGATTATGGCTTGAACGAAGTTGGGCGATAAACTAAGAGCGCGCTCGAAATGGGCTTTGCTTTCAGGTGGGTTGCCCTGCACTTGCGAGATCTGGCCGAGCTGGAACTCGCAGGCGGCATCTTCCGGGTTGACCTTGAGCTCTTCACGAAAGGCTGCCGCAGCCTGGTCAAGAGAAGCCTTCTCGTGATTCTGTAACAGGAGCGCTCGTCCGAGGCGAAAGTGCAGGTCGGGCGCACCGGGATTGAGTTCGATGGCTTTGCGATATTCCGCGATGGACTCGGTGAAACGATTCTCCACTTCAAAGATTTCGGCCGAAAGCTCGTGCACGCGATAGGAGCTGGGCGTCCGCTCGAACATTTGCAAAGTGGCATCGTTGAAGGCCTTCATGTGCAGCTTCGCATTCGAATAGAGAACATCCGAGTCGTTTGGAAATTTGCGTTGCAGTTTGTCGAGTATCGCGAACGTATGCGCCTGATCGCCCAACGCGCTATAACACTTTGCGGCGGCCAAGTTCGCCAGCCGATACAAATCAGGTTCGGATTCGTGGACAGCGGTTAGCTTCGGGAGCGCGGCTGGGCAGTCATTCAACGCCGCTTCAGTTAATCCCCAAAAAGCTTGCCCGACTGTGTCGGCGGGAGGCGATTGCTTCAGCTTTTGCAGCGCAACTGAGTAGCGTCCGGCCTGGAAGGCAGAAATTCCATCGTCACGCGTATTGGCTGCGAGCAACAGACTGGAAGCCGAAAGAGCCGCGATCGCCTTAATGCCCCGCATCATCTAAAAGCAATTCGCCATTCCCGAAGCGATGATGCAACTTTCCCTCATAGAAACGAAAGCTCAAGAGCGGCGGGAGTCCTGGTGCGATCATACGCTTCGCTTCTACGCGTGCATCGGGTGTCTCAGCAAGGTCGGCGCAACGGCCGGACTGGGCGACTTGCTCGAGGGGTGAAGCGGCTAAGCCGACCAACAGCAAACCTTTGAAGAACATGTTAACGGCCGTCCAATTCCTGCAACGCGTGCTGTGCGGTTTGGCTACCGGGCTTGCGATCGAGGAGTTCGTGCATTACCTGCCGCGCCTTTTCGATCTTGCCGGAGCGCGCGTAGGTCCGGCCAAGATTCAGATAGAGTATATCGTCATCCGGTGCGACCTTGATGCCGTATTCGAAGGCTGCAATGGCGTCATTGACCTTTGCCTGTTGAATGTAGAGGACACCAAGATTGTTGATCGCGTCTGAGTAATCGCGCTTGAGAGCGATGGCGTCCTGGAAGAGCTTGCCGGCCTGATCCGGCCGTCCCTGCTTGGCCAGCGCTAACCCTAGGCCGTTCGCCGCCTCAGGTGATTGCGGATCGATCTGAGCAGCGCGTCGATAGAAAGACTCTGCCTGCGACGGCAGATTCAACTTGTCTGCTGAATGTCCCGCGTTGAGGAGCGTGTAGAGCAGATCGGGTTTCAAAGCCAGCGCGCGTTCGTAATACTCGAGCGCCTGGCGCGAATCGGCGCGAGTTTCTGCTAAGTCACCTAAGCCGGACCATACCTCTGCATAGTTTGGATTCGCCTTTGCGGCGGAGTTGAACGCCTGCTCCGCCTCACCCATCCGATTTGCCTGCAGATGGATCTGCCCGATCAACGCCAGAACCCGCGCGTTTTCCGGTGATTGGCGAAGCACTTGTTGCAAATAAGGGAGTGCCTGCTCAGGATAACCGGCCCACAGATAGGCTGCCCCGAATTTGAAGAAGTCGCGGTGCGGTTCGGTGACATAGCCGCCCTTAAAAGGCTGTGCCAGTTCCCGTGCTCGTTGGATCAGTTTCAGGTCTGCTCGCCACTCTTGCTCAGCCGGTACTTGCGCGTATATCTTGACCGCTTGTCCCGATTCGTTCACCAGCAGAGCAAGGGGCAACGCGAGCGAAGTACGCCAATCGAAGAGGTATCGCCGAAAGATCTCGTACTGCTCACGGCGCTGCGGAGAACTCGGCAGCTCATGTAATAGAAACAAGCCGGGCCCGCGTTGCCCTTCGGGTAAGGGCACGGGCTCGGCGAACCAAGTATCGTGCAGACGTAGCTTGTTATCTGCCGGGACCGGCCGGGTGCTGAGCCGAGCTTGTGGTCGAAAGGGTTTGGGCGTGAGCGCAGTCGAGCCTTCCGTGATCTGATAGACCTTTCCTGCGGAGAGGTCTGAAAACTGCTGCTCGGTTCCCGAAGGCCAATTGATGCGCACGCGCTTGGCGGCCTCATTAACGCCCAAGCCGAACGTGATCCGCTTGCTATGTTGCGACAGGAACCCAGATCCGGCATCGAGCCACTTGGTTTGAGCGTCGACTTCGATACGCGTTCCAATTGCATCGCGATTAGACTTCACACCCTGCAGGTCGAAGGCGATCGCATGGCGATCGCCCGCACAGTTGTTTTGGAGCACGCGCAACTGAGGCGCGAGACGACTCTTCAATATGACGTCTGGTCTGCCATCGCCGTCGAAATCGGTGACAGCGAAGGCGCGACTGTCCTCGGTGAAGTCCAGGCCGGCTACGCCGGAAAAATCATAGTAGCGGTCGGCCCGCCTGGCATGGAGCACATTGGGCTCATAGCCGTTCCAACTGTACTCCTCGCGCACAAACTGGTTGATCGCATTCCATCCGTTCTCATAAGCCGCCGAGGGCTGCTGCCGCGTGGGCGATTTCGCTACGACTTGCCGCCAGAAGAAACTGCCCAGATCGGAGTTCGATTCGTTCGTCAACATGCCGCAGGTGACAAATAGCTCGGCGTGACCGTCGTTATCAAAGTCGTGGCCGCCGGATGACCAGGCCCAGCGACCGAATTGAGCGTGCTGTTGGAGGCCAACGTCTTCGAAAGCGCCGTTTCCGCGATTCCGATAAAGCGAGTTGCCCATCGTATGACGCTCGTAGGCACTTTTGAGCGGAGCCGTTTGGGCGAGGGCAAATTGTGGATCGGCAGTGATGCGCTGTCCAGCGGCGGTCCACATATTCGCCACGTACAGATCGGGCTTGCCGTCGCCATCGTAGTCAAACCACGCCGCGCTCATGCCCGGTCCGATGTCTTCGACGCCAGCTGCCGCTGCTTCATCGCGGAAATGCCCTTCGCGATTGACATATAGATTCTTGCGCCCGAAATCGTTTGCGACGAAGAGATCCGGCCAACCATCGCCATTGAAATCACACCAGGCCGGAGCGAAGCTGAACCGGTTGTTGTTCTCGTTGATGCCCGTCTCGGCTGTAACGTCAGCGAAAAAGCCGTTGCCATCGGCGGTCAGGCGATTGTGAAACAGGAAATTCGGGGGCCCGTTCTGTGCATCGTGATAAGGAGCTGCATACGTATACTGCGCCTCGCTTTGAAAGTAAACATAGCAGCATAGATAAAGGTCCAGTTTCCCGTCGCGGTCGTAATCGGCGGCCGCCATTCCTGTAAAGTTACCTGCCGGAGCATTGGCAAAGCGGAATGCGTTCTCGACTCGGCGAAAGCGTGTGCCTTCGTTGAGAAACAACACCGGACCGCTGCTGCGCAAGACGACGAGATCCTGGCGGCCGACATTTCGAAGGTCGAGGAATAGAGCCGAAGCGGTGTCGTCGAGTATGCCGACTCCCCACTGATCCGTGATATCGATCAGAACGCTTTCCTGGTTGAACTTATATAGACGATTGGGCAACCCGCCGGGCTGGCATACATAGACCTCGTCAGTGCCGTCACCGTCGATGTCACCGACCGAGACCCCGTTGCTGCCATAGATGTCAATACCAAGCGCCGGGTCCAGCTTGGCGCGCCAGTATGGAATGCCCCGGGCCAGTTGCTCGCCGAACGAACTTACTCCGGCGAAAGCGCCTGCTGTGACATCACGAAACCAGGGATTGACGCTCGTAGCAACATGCTCCTCTAGCGGATGAAACTCCAGCAACTGGCCGTCTTTCCACTTCACTCGCCATTGGCCGACGTGATGGCAGAGGCGGCCTTTGTCATCCTCACCCGAAACTTCAAACCGGACAAGATTGTTTGGAAGAGGGAAGAACTGCGCGCGCCGGGCCCTTTTTACCGAACGAACCCAACGCCGCCAACCCTCCTGAATATTTTGCGTATGTGACTGATCGTAAACGGCTTCTTCGAGGTCGGGCGCAATGGCGCGATACTTGCTCGGCCAAGGAGAATGACCGAGTTTGGGTTCGTTCCTCAAATTCACACTCTCGAAGGCTGTCGTTAGTGCGGCCGTGATCGCAGCGGCTTCTTTTTCGCAGGCGAATTCATCCGAGCCCGGCAGAATAAACTTCTCGAGGGCTAGATACGGCGCCGTGTGCAGCGAAGTTTCGGCAAAGGCCGGGTGGCCTTTGAGGCTGGCAAGCAAGGGCAGAGCAGCGGTCGACCTAAAGAAATCGCGGCGGTTAAGGGACACGGCCGGCAGGCTCCACAATACTCAAATTCTGATCGGCGGCTTGCTTGCCGAGATGCTGAACGATACCGCTCGGCCAGCGAATTTCAACCTCGGCCACCTCGCGCAGATCGCCCAAGCCGAAATGCAGGGTGAACGAGTTCTGCGAATAGTAGCTGCCCCCACTCATTACTTCATCGATACGCGCGCGACCGCCCGCCGTGACCACTGCGCGCGCGCCCACCGCGCTACGATTCGATTTGGTTCCGGTGAGCGAGACGTTCAGATAATGACCTTGCGGCGAGCGGTTTTTGAGTAGACTCGGAGCGGCATTCATATTGACGATGGCAATTTCCGGCCGGCCGTCTCCATCGACATCTCCGACGGCCAGGCCTCGTGCGGGGCGCGCGATACGGAACGCCGGCCCTGCATCGTTTGTCACGTCTTTAAATTTACCGTTTCCGAGATTGCGGTAGAGAATCGTCGGTTGCAGATAGGTGTCGCCCAACTGCTTTCCTTCAACCTCGGGATACACGTGGCCGTTCGCAACCACCAGGTCAGGCCAGCCGTCGTCGTCGACATCGAGAAAGGCCACTCCCCAGCCCAGGTATTGGCGTGCCCCTAAGCCAGCGTCACGTGATTCGTCCGTAAAAAATCTCTGGTCGTCGTTGTGGAACAAAGACGTAAGGTCCCCCGAGAAATTCGTTTTGGCAATGTCGAGTTTGCCATCGCCATCGTAATCAGAAACCGCCACGCCCATACCGGCCTGCAAGGCACCATCGAAATTGAAGGCAACACCCGCTTCTACGCCGCGCTCTTCAAAAGTACCGTCGTGCTTATTGTGGAAAAAGAGGCTGGGCGTCATATCGCACGCGACATAGATATCGGGCCAACCATCATTATCGAAATCTGCGGCTACGACCCCGAGCGAATAGCGGCCGCCCGGTTTAAGGATGCCGGCTGACTCGGAAACATCGGTAAAGGTGCCATCGCGGTTGTTGTGATACAGGACGTTGTGCGCTTTTGGCAGCCCGCGCGGACCGCACATGACCGGGATGCCCTTCCACTCGCAAAAGTCACCGTGACCGGGTCGAGGCGTCTTCTCGAGATCGAGATCCACGTAATTCGCGACGAAAAGGTCAAGGAATCCATCGCGATCGTAGTCGACGAAGGAGCAGCCCGAGCCATAGCGGACGGGCCCGTTCACGGGTAGTTTCGATTGCGCGGTTGCATCCGCAAACTTACCGTTGCCCAAGTTTCGATATAACACGTTGTGACCGTAATATGTGACGAGGAGGTCGGGCTTTCCATCGTTGTCGTAATCACCGACGCACACACCTTGCGCCCAACCACCGCGAGTGAAACCGGCCGTCTTCCCGACCTCAGCGAAGTGGCTGTTGCCGAGATTGTGGTAGAGCTGCGGCGTGTTCTGTTCGGGACACCTTAGCCGAAGATTCGGGGACCGACACCGGGAAGCGGGTGCCATTTGCAATGAAGATATCGTTTCGACCATCGCCGTCGTAATCGAAAATGGCGACACCGTTCCCGGTGGTTTCGAGAATGTAGTCTTTTCGCTCGAGGCCGCCAAAAACATTGCTCGTAGTTAGTCCGGATTTTTGCGCGATATCGACAAAGTCGGCTCGGAAACCAGGAATAGAGGGGAGCGCGAGCGCTGAGCAGAACATAAGCGCGAGGGCGAAACGGGGCCTCATGGAACCCTCATCGTAGCGTGCGGGAGAGCAGTTAGTTGACAGCGACACTAGTACTATATCGCCAGCGTCCTGGCGGGTTCGACTAATGTTGTGATACTATGCGTTCCAGTTCAGGTGGTCTTGTTTTAACTCTATGTGGGAGGTCGAATATGCCCAGTCGGCATAAGCTTTTTTTCCTCGTAATTTCGTTCATCTGCCTTGGAAGCATGGCGTGGGCACAGCGTGATTTAGGCACCGTGAGCGGAACCATCACGGACCCAACAGGGGCGGCAGTCCCGAACGCGAAGGTCAGCATCATCAATGAGGCGACCGGCATTGTCAACAACAGTCAGAGCAACGACTCCGGCGCGTTCACGATTCCGGCACTGAATCCTGGCTCATACTCGGCAACGATAGAAGCTGCGGGGTTCCAAAAAGCTCAGCAAAAGGCATCGTGGTTACTCCTGGCGAGCCGGTGGCATAACGATCGCGTTACAAGTCGGGAATGCGAGTCAGACGGTCGAAGTGACCGCGGCTGCTCCGCTTTTGCAGACGGAATCGCCTGCGATTGGCGCGAACTTGAGTTCACAACAGGTGAGTCGAGTGCCACTCGGCGGTCAGCGCACGTTTACCTTCCTGGCGCGCTTGTCCCCGGCTGTTGTTCCAGCTGAACCAGGAGCGCGCGATTCGCTTGGGGGCGGATTTTCCGCAAACGGTGTGCGGTCAACGGGCGAGAATAACTTCCTGCTGAATGGTGTGGACAACAACGTTAACGTCATCGACTTCATCAACCAGACCTCATATGTCATTGGGCCGTCTGTCGAAGCGATCGGCGATATGCAGATCATCACGAACGGTGCGAGCGCCGAATATGGCCGTGCCGCGGGCGGAGTGGTGGAAATCAGCTTGAAGTCCGGCACGAACGAGATTCATGGAGTGGCCTTCGAAATTCTGCAGAACACTGTTCTTGACGCAAATCGGTGGGAGAATAATCTGGCCGGCGTACCGCGCAATCCGTTCAAGCAAAATCAGTTCGGCGGCGACCGCTGGCGGTCCAATCATCAAGAACAAGCTCTTCATGTTCGGTGACTATCAGGGTACTCGGATCAGAACGGCCGGAGGCTCGATCCAAAATCTGGGTTATGGAGGCTTCTGTACGGTCCCGACGCAGGCGATGGTGAATGGTGATTTCTCAAAGCTGCTCGGATCCCCAATCGGTTCGGCGAATGGCCAGACCATCCTGGAGAATGAGATTTTCAATCCCACTACGACAACGTGTTTGAGTGGATGTCTCCCGAATTCTTTGACTGCTGCTGGGAGTGCAACTCCGGTGTACAACCGGGCCCCGTTCGCCGGCAACAGGATCCCGACGACCTTGATGGACCCGGTCGCGATGAAACTTGCGAGCTTGTATCCGGCTCCTAATCAGTTCATTCCTTCGGGCACTTATCCCCAGAATGACTACTATCCGTTACGCCCGGAACGCTTAACACGGATCAGGGGGATGGACGCGTCGACTACCGGCTAAACGATAACAACAGCATCTTCGGAACGATTAGCTGGTCGAACACGGCCAAGGCTAGCATTCAGCCATTTCAGGGCGCCCTTGACGGCGGCGACTTCAACGGTACTAGCGAGACGGATCTGGGCCGCAACGCAATGTTGAGCTGGACCCATATCTTCAATCCGACGATCGTGAACGAAGCGCGCGTCGGGTTCACGCGACTTGGTAACGGCACGCACTCAGGCGAACGCAAACACCGACGTGTACAAGCAAGTTGGAATAGGCGGCTACGATCCAACAACCACACTGAACGGCGGTATTCCGCAAATTGGTTTGGGGCGCTATAGCCAGGTAGGGGCGAATGATTGGCTGCCGACCAAGGAATACAACAACGAGTGGGATCTGATCGATAACCTGTCCTGGACGAAGGGAAATCACAGCCTTAAGTTCGGTGCGGAGTTCCGGGAACTGCACTTCCCGTTCTTCCAGGTTCCTTATCCTCACGGCGAGATGAATTTCGCTCGCACTGAGACCGCATTCCCTTCCAACGGCAATGATGCGGGTGGAAAAAACGGCACTTTCAGTGCAGATACTGGAGATGAACTGGCCTCGTTCCTGCTCGGCTCGATCGACAACGGACAAATTTCGACAACGAACTTCATTTCATCAACGAAACAGGCCTATGCCGGTTACGTACAAGACACTTGGAAAACGACCTCGAAGCTGACTCTCACATTGGGAGCTCGCTATGAGCTTTTCTCGCCGATAGGTGAACAGTTTGCGCGGCAGTCGAATTTTGTTCTGGATAATTCGACACTCTACATTCCGAAGGGTCCAAACCAAGATACGCCGCTGCCCCCGAACTTCAATGCTCCAGCGACCATCAACGGCATCCTGTTCCCGGCGTTGTTCCCGAATGTTAAGGTTTCACGCGGTCAAGTGGGTCCGTACTTGATTCCATGGGACAAGACGGATATCGGACCGCGCCTCGGCTTTGCTTATAACCTTCGTTCGACGACGGTGATCCGCGGTTATTTCGGAATCTTTTATGGCGGTGAAGAGAATCAGGGCGGCAACCCGAATCGAGGCGAATCGGCGCCTTTCAATTTGTCACCTCAGTTGAATCGACCTGCAGGAGTTGGTTCGTTCCAACCCGATCCCTTCTTCGCGGAGGCGCGGCGACGGGCGGTATCGCAGTAGGTTATCCGACCAATGTATTTAACGGGTTCCCGGTGTCCTCACTGCAGTTCCGAAGCGTGGCGACTGATTTCAGAAATCCCATGGTGCAGGAATGGAACCTTTCGGTACAGCATCGAATTGCCCGGCCAAATGGTCGCGCAAGTTGGGTATCAGGGCAACCACCAATCGCGCGCACTACTGCAGCCCGATCCGAATGCTTGCCCGAATGTATTCACGACCAATTCGAGCATCACTTGCAATGCGCTGCGGCCTCAACCGGACGTGGGCTGGCATTCAAGGCACGGCGACCTTCGGCTTCGGAAATTATGACGCGATGACCGCTTCATTGCAGAAGCGCCTGTCATCCGGTCTCCAATTCCAGGCTGCCTACACGTACGGGCATGCACTGGCAAATAGCGGTACCACGCTTTCCGGTTCGCAGAACTTCTCCTATCTGGATCCGCGCAACATCAGCACTTCGTATGCGAACGCGGCATGGGACATACGGCACAACTTAACACTGGCCTTCAATTATGAAATTCCGTTCGGCAAAGGGAAGCGTTACGGCGGCAGCATGAATCGCGCCTTACAGATGATCGCGGGGAACTGGCAGACGAACGGCATTCTTTCGCTGCGGACTGGGGTACCTTACACGGTTAATGCCAGCGGCTGCCAGCTTGTCAGTGAGCGGTAGCTTTTTGCGGACCCGATCTGATTTCGGGTAGTGCGAATGCGCGCTCCCTCAGGAGGCCGGAGACCAAGCGAGTGGTTTAATACCGCGAATTTTGGGCCGCCCTCACCGCTTTCACAAGGCAATGTGGGTTTGCAAACCAACTACGGACCGCCGACGCGTACGCTCGATTTCTCGATCTTCAAGAACTTTCGCGTTTCACCGAGCGGATTGCTTTGCAGTTCCGGGCAGAGGGCACGAACATATGCAAACACTCCGCAGTTTACCACTCCTGATAGTTCGCTGCAGGATGCCAACTTCGGCCGCGTGACGAGTACACAGGCAGGAAGCGAACGACACATTCAATTCCAGCTGCGGCTGCAGTTCTAAATCGGGTCCTAAACCACGCGGGCAGAGGGCAGGCACTACACGCCTGCCCTTTTTGCTGCGTTAAGTTGGAGATTGGTCTGTATATTATCGATGGCGCTCGGGCTGCTCTATCAATCGTCAGCTGCGGATTCACATCTGAAGCAGGGGCTTGTGGCATTGAAGGCAGGCGATCTCCCGCGAGCGCAACAGGAACTCGAGCAGGCCGAGCACCAGAACCCTAAGAACGCATACGTCTGGACGTCCTTAGCCCAGACCTATTTGAGGCTGGAACAGCTTGACAACGCCGAATCAGCCGGACGAACGGCTCGTGAGCTCGATGGCCAAAACAAAGTGATCGTGCATGCGCTAAGCATTTTCTCATTCGAGTACACCCAAGTGCTGCTCCGTAAGCAACAGTTTGAGCACGCGGCGGAGATAGTGAGTACGGCACTCGCGGCGGACCCGAGCAACACTCAACTGATCCTGGCGCTTGGCGTGGCGCGTTACGGGCAGCGCCGCTTTGATGAAGCGATTTCCTGTTTCCTGAAAGCAATCGAGCTCGATCCCGTGCAAGAGCAGCCGTACGTCTTCCTAGGCAAGATGCTGGATCAGGCAGGACCGCAGTTAACGGCAATCACGAAAGACGATGAAGAATGGTTGCGGCGAAACCCACAGAATGCAAAGGCGCCGCTGATGCTCGCGAAGGCATTGTTGGCGGGCGATGGGCGGAGTGAGCGCGCCGCGGGATTGCTTACACGGTCCATAGAACTTGATCCGAACGACTGGGAGTCGCATTACGAACTGGGTGTGCTGCTTGCCAATCAGCACAAATACGCGGAAGCCGCCGTCGAGCTAAAACGCAGTATTGACTTGAACGCCACGGCGGCCATGCCGCACTATCATCTGGCACGCGTATATGACCGGTTGGGCGATCAAGCGCGCGCGACCTCTGAGCGCGCTATTCACGCCAAGCTCACGGGCACGACGGCGCCATGATAGATAATTCTAATTGCGGAAAATAAAGCATTGGGCGACCTTATTTGCGTTAGCTGGAGGCTGGTGTCTGAAAGGTGCGGAGCCGAGGCAGACACCTTGGAGCGAGTATGGCGGCTCAGCAGACGCCTCACAATATTCGAAGCTTGATCAAATCAATCGAACGAATGTAGCGAAGCTCGCGGTTGCCTGGAGCTACTCGACGGGCGATGGTGACAAATATTTCTTCAACCCTCTAGTAGTTCATGGCGTGGTCTATGTGCTAGCGAAGCACAAATCGATCGTGGCGCTCGAGGCGGCGACCGGCAGAGAGTTGTGGACGCACCAGACCAACGCCGGCGCGAGCCTGATCACGGATCGCGGGATTAATTATTGGGAAAGCGCCGATGGGAGTGAGCGTCGCCTGTTGTTCGCGCAGGATAACTTTCTTCAGGCGATCGATGCACGCACAGGGCAGGGAATTGCCACTTTCGGAAACCAGGGAAGGGTAGATCTGCGTGAGGGATTGGGGCGTGATCCGGCTTCGTTGACTCTCGTGCAATCTACAACTCCAGGACGCGTCTTCGAAAATCTTCTGATTTTGGGTTCTGCCACCAACGAAGAATATGCGTCAGCGCCCGGCGATATTCGGGCTTACGATGTGCGCACGGGCAAGCTGGTGTGGAGCTTTCATACGGTGCCGCATCCGGGCGAGTTCGGATATGAGACTTGGCCGCCTGATGCCTGGAAGACAGTAGGCGGAGCGAACGCGTGGAGCGAGCTCTCCGTGGATATCGGGCGCGGCGTGGTCTACGTTCCGACGGCTAGCCCGAAATACAATTTCTATGGCGCCGATCGCACGGGCGCAAATCTGTTTGGCGATTGCCTCGTGGCGCTCGATGCAAGAACAGGCAAACGCATCTGGCACTTCCAAATGGTGCATCACGACATTTGGGATTACGACAATGCGACCGCGCCTAAGCTGCTGACCGTTACACACGAAGGGAAAAAGGTAGACGTGGTGGCGCAGGTGAATAAAGAGGGGTTCGTTTGGGTGTTCAATAGAGACAGCGGCAAGCCGCTCTGGCCGATTGAAGAGAGGCATGTCCCGCAATCTGAGATGCCGGGTGAACATACGTGGCCAACGCAGCCGTTTCCAGTGAAACCGCCGGCATTTGCGAGACAGGCATTCACAGCAAAGGATTTGACCCCCTTTGTCGAGAATGAAGCGGAGCGAGCGCGTTTCCTTGCCGAGATTGGGGCTGCGCGGAACCATGGGATGTTCACTCCGCCGAGTACGCGCGACACGGTAGAAATGCCGGGAAACAATGGCGGCGCGAATTTGGGCGGAGCAGCAATCGACCCGCGCAAGGGCACTTTATATGTGGTCTCCAAAGATCTACCGGCGATGCTCAAATTGAAGTTGAGCCGCGCGCAATCTCCGACGGAAACCGATCCGGCGAAGATGCACTATCGAAGCGGCTTCGGGTTTATGTTCACAGCGAACGGATTGCCCGCGATCGCACCGCCCTGGACTTCATTAACTGCGTACGATTTGAACGAAGGCACAATCAAGTGGAAGATCCCGTTGGGAGACGTTCCGGAACTAGCTGTTAAGGGGATTACCGGAACGGGCTCGCATTTCCCCAAAGTAGGTCCAGTGGTGACCGCGGGCGGACTGATTTTCACGGGCACGCGAGATCACAAGGTGCGGGCGCTCGACGCCGATACCGGTCAGGTGCTTTGGGAGAATGAAGTTGGCGCTGGGCTGGAAGGTATGCCGGCTGTTTATGAAGATGACGGGCGCGAATACATTATCTTTTGCGCGGCCGCGCCGGAGAGCAATTTTACACGCACGGGGCCTGAGCGTCCAGCGGGGAAGGCGGCGATTCGAGGCGCTTACATTGCTTTTCGTTTGCCCGAGCGATGACGAGCTTAGCCGAACCCTAATGAGCTGAGTCTATTACCAGATTGCATAAGTTCGAGTAGGCGGGCATCTGTCTCGCCGCTTATAGTCAAGGCGGAGGCAGAGAATGCGCGGCTTCTTCGATTTTGCTTCTCCGTCCTACGAACGCATTCTGCTGATCGAAAGCGGCTCGCGGCAGATTGGTAAGGCGCTGCTGACCAGACTGTATGCTCTCCAGGAAGAGCACAGGGCGGCCCAACATACGCGTCTCGATTTGTTGACGTGTTTTACCGCCGATCCGGAAAACTTCGATGAGCGGCGCGGCGCTCTTCTTCGGGTAACAGAGCGTCACATTGCTTCAAGAAAGATTGCCTTTCTGCGCGAGCTCGTTTCCGCTCGCTACACGACGATTGTGGTGATCGCTGACGGAGAAGCGACCATGCGCAGGTGGAAGTGGACAGTCGGGGCGCTCAGTTCTTCGAAGCTCATTGTCTGCCGGGATGCTTCGAACCTGTTCTTACTGGATGCGCAACAAATATGGGCCGTGCGTTCCCGATACGCAGCTCGGTTCAGGCGCCCAAATTTGTCGTGGGTTCTGCGAGTAGCATCGTTATCACTCGCGCCGTTTTCTATATCGTTCCTCGCGGTGTACGCGGCCGCGCTGCATGCCAAACGTCTTCTCAACCGAAGCTATTGACGAGACTTAGAATTGGCCGCGACCCAGGATGCGTTGCCAGCGACGTCCAATTCGAAACCAGAGGGAGTTCTGAATTTGTTGCACGTGCAGCTTCTCCCGAGTTAATTCGTTCTCGAGTGCTGTATTTCGGTGCTCAAGGCCGTTGACGCGGCCGTCAAGCGATTTAGCCCATTCCGTGCGGCCGGCCAGCTCTAAATGCACGTCATCAAGTTTGGTGCGGGCCGCTACCATTTGCACTTGCAAGTCTGCCAGCTCGGCCTGGAGAATTTCAATGTGACGTTCGCGCGCTGTTAATCTGTCTCCCGACTCGGCCAAGTATGTAAAACAGGCGAGGTCAACTTCGGCGTGGCTGCATATCGCAAGAAAGAAGGGCGCGTCTGCGAAGTCGAGAGAGGCTTTCACGAATGCGGCTGTGCCGGAGTGTCCGCATTGTTCTTTGACGAACACGACTGCCTCCTGCTGATTTTGTGCGAATATCTCGAAGAACGAGAAACGACGATCGAGCGCATCGCGTAATTCCGCGAGATCGAATTCATGTTGGTGAAATGGGTTTGGCCCTACATCGCCACGCGCTTTTGTGTAGTGGGGTTTGTTTGGGGTTGATATGAGCAGAAGGCCGTCGTTTGGGGCGAGTACACGCGCGCACTCATTGAGCACTGCTTCCGGACGTGCAACATGTTCGATCACTTCAAAGCACGTAAGGAGGCCGACGGAGCCGTCGGCGAAGGGAAAAGCATCGGCGGCTCCGACAAAGTATTGAGCGCACGAGCCGTGATTCTTGACCGCGTATCGTACGGCGTCGGTCGAAATGTCGAAGCCGAAAGCCTTATCGGCAACACCTCCCAGAAGCTGTGTGCCATAGCCTGCGCCGCACCCGACATCTAACACGATTTTTGCCGACGCATAGCTTCGTGCCAAGTAGTATCGCGAGATGTGCTCGTTCCAGAGATCTGTATCTACTTTTCCGGGGATGACTCTTTCACCGGTGAAAGCGAGTCCAGTGCTGTCGTCCTCGCCTATATCAGTGCTCATTCTTTAACGTAACGCTGGTGGCGGTCGGTTCTCGGAACTCTTTCCAGTTTCGGTAATACTCCGCGCATGCTACGTTTGTGGGTTATTGTGACTTGGGTTGGCGATACTTCTGCGTTCGAAGGTAAATGAGTGTTCCTAAGCAGCCTGCGTTTAGCGTTCTTCTGCGCATCATAGTTGCGCTTGGAATAGTTTCCAGTTGTCATCGACGAGTACACATACCGGAGAGCCGCATTGATGTCGCAACCGATAAAGCGGCGAGCCAGCTGCTCTTCGGTTTCTACGATGTGGAACAGCATTCCTACCGTTGGACGGGGCGAAGCTTTGCCGTAGCACTCGCCCCGCCTCCCAATCCTAAGGGTGGTGCAGTCCTGCTGCACGCGCGGTTGTTTATCGCCGATTCGGAGATCAAGAAACTAGGTGTCATGTCGCTTGCGGCAAGCGTACCTGGACATCTGCTGAAGTCGAAGAAGATTACGCAGGGTGGAATCGAGGAGTATGCGGTTTCGATTCCTCGAAACGCTTTGTGCACAAATCTGCTCCCAGTCTACTTCAGTTTCGATCGCTCGCTGCCTCCATCGCCCTCAGATGCTCGTGATTTAGGAGCGGTGGCCATCTCTTTTGCATTGGCAGCGGAGTAGTATGCCGGATGCGCTCTGCGAAAAGCCCTCTCCGAAGCTCTACGAGCGGTACGCGGTCTTTGGTGCGTGCGTAATATATGTAGCCGTCATAGCCGCGGCCGTGTCTCATCATGAGCCCTGGAGCGATGAAGCACAGAGTTGGCTACTGGCCCGCGACTCACATCCTTTGGAGCTTTGGACAAAACTGCTCCACCGCGAAGGCACGCCCGGTTTGTGGCCGAGTCTGCTGCAGGTCTTGATTCGATGCGGATTGCCTTACAAGGCTTTAAACGTAGTCTCTGGGGCAGCCGGCTTTGCTGCGGTGTACTTATTGCTGACCAAGGCGCCCTTTCCACTCGCGCTCAGACTCGTTCTACCATTCACATACTTTCTTTGCTATCAATACGCGGTGCTAGCACGCAGCTACTCTCTGCTTCCCTTGTTGATGCTGGGTTGCGCAGTTTTATTTAGGCGCGCTCTCCAGCGACCGGGTCTGCTTATTCTTCCGCTATGTCTCTTAGCAGCTGTGAGTGCGCAAGGATTCGTGGTCTCAGTCGCTTTCTGGCTCGCTTTCCATTGGCAGTTGAGGGAGAGGTGGTCTCGCTTTGCGGCGGCGGATAAGAAGTGGATGGCGGCGAGCATTGCCTTTTACTTGTTAGTGTTGGTTGCCGTCGGCGCGTTGGCCTGGCCTACTCGTGACGTTACTTTCGGGCAAGCGCCGCATTTTCTTCTTCGAGATGCTTTATCGAATGCTTCCGAACAACTACAAGAGTCCTTTGGAAACGGTGTGGCGGGCGTGTTGGCGATTGCTCTCACGATCCCATTTCTCTGGCGAACGGCAGGGCTCCCCTTTTTGGTGCTCTCAATGACGGCACTTCTCTTGTTAGGTGCTCTGGTATATTCGAGCGCTTGGCATAGCGGCGTACTCTTTCTCACGTGGATCGTAGCAATATGGATCGGCACCGAAAATGCGAGACCTAGCTGGCTTGTAACGGTGTGTCTGCTCAGTATGTGCGCCGTACACTGCTACTGGACGGCCAAGTCGGTTGTCTACGATTGGAGCTTTCCGTATTCGGGCAGTGCAGCCGCGGCCGCTTACCTTCAAAGCAGTGGCGCCGTCAAGCAGCCGCTCTTTGGGCTTGGCTTTGCTTCGGTCGGGGTGCAGCCGTACTTCGCGAAGAATATCTTCAATAATTTTGGATCTCCCGATACGCCGGCCTTTTGGAGCTGGGCGAAGAGCAATCATGTAAATGAAGCCGCCGAGAGGCTTGGATCTTCCAGGCCGGCGTACATCTTGGTTAGCTATATGTCTCCCCCGGAGAGGCGTTTATGGCGCGACCTGGTTTTGTGCAGCGGTTATAAGCTGTCAAAGCATTTCGAAGGAAATATCTTTTGGCGGACGAAAACGCTGCAGCCTGATGCCTATGATTTTTACGAAAGTGGGCCTGTACCGTGCGATTGCTCGCTTTCAAGTACGATTAGCTTGGCTGAGCAGCCCCAAAGCGCTCAATTACTTTGGGGCTTTTACGATGAAGGTAAGCCCTGGAGTTGGACAGCGCGCAAATTCAGCGTCGTGCTCGAGCGTCCTCCCCACGCGAGCGAAGCGGGGACTCGATTAAAGCTGAGTTTTTACCTGCCGGATTCGCAAATTGCCAAGCTAGGTCCGATGACGCTGAGCGCTTCTGTCGGGCGAATTCGTCTCCAATCGCGAAAGTTTTCGAAAGGCGGAGTGTACGACTATTTAGTGTCTGTGCCGGTGTCCGCACTATATAGCCGTATGGTTTCGGTTGACTTTAAGTTCGACAAAGCGGCTGCACCATCCACGCGAGACGCTCGTGAACTAGCTGCTGTGGTGATGGCTGTGGGTCTGGTCTCGCCTTGATGACGTTTCGGCAGTTTTTCCAATTCGTGCTCGATCAAACGACTCGTTTTGTTTCGCCTTCGGGAGTTGCCTTCGAGTGGTTCCTGCTGATCATCGGATGCTTGTTCGTCGTGTCGGTTCCTTCTTTTTTGGGGAAGCAACTAGCAGCCATCCGGCTACGCTTTGTGCGGCTCGCAAACCGCCGGCGATTGTGCATTGTGCTTTGTGCAGTGTTGCCGGTTGTTATTAGGCTTGGCATGCTGCCCTTTGACCCTGTGCCCGAACCGAGTATTCACGATGAGTTTAGTCACCTCCTGCTGGCCGACACTCTGGTGCATGGGCGTCTGACGAATTCCACTCATCCAATGTGGGTTCATTTTGAATCCATTCACATCATTCAACAACCCACATACAATTCGATGTACCCGCCCGGGCTGGCAGCCTTTCTCGCTCTTGGTCAGAAGGTGGTCCACGAGCCTTGGGCAGGCGTTCTTCTCAGCGTTGCGGGTATGTGCGCGGCACTGTGTTGGATGATGCAGCAGTGGCTCCCGCCGGCTTGGGCTTTCGTGGGAACACTGCTCGCGATCGTCAAATTTGCAGTCGTGGGCTTTTGGATGGATAGTTATGTCGGTGGTTCGGTCCCTGCAATCGGGGGGGCACTGCTCGTCGGATCCGCCCCTTCACTCAGACGTGAGATTCGCCCTCAGCCTGCTGTTCTTTACGCGCTTGGGCTGATTGTTCTTATGAACACTCGCCCGTTCGAAGGAGCAATCTTGGGTCTTACCACCACGGCTTGGATCCTTTCCTCGCGCCGGGCACTACGATTCTTCCGGCGCCCAATCCGAAGCCTACGCATACTCGCTCCGGCACTACTTCTCCTCACGGTCGGCGTCACTTTCGAAGGATACTACTTCTGGCGGGTTACGGGAAATCCAATGCGCATGCCTTACCAAGTGAATCGGGACACATATGGCTGGCCCGAAAACCTAGGATTTCTGCCAGAAAAACATCTGGTGCTACGGCACAAGGTCATGCAGGACATGTATCAGAAAGAAGTCGTGCATCGAGAAATGTTCAAGAGTTGGGATCGCTTCGTCGATAATCTGGCTACGAAGCTCTTCGACAATTGGATTTATTTCTTCGGACCTGTGTTAACGGCGCCGCTCCTCTTCTTGCCTCTTACCGCACGAGATCGGCGAACGCGCCCGTTGATCTTTTTCCTGGCAGCTATCCTCTCTATCAATCTGTTCCAGATGGTGCTTTACCCCTATCACTTGGGCCCGGTTGTGCCGATTCTATTTGCCCTTGTCGCGCAGGGCTTCCGGCATTTGTACGTAAGCTTATCCCTCTCAAGCCGCTCACGAGCAAGATTGTTCATGGTCCTTTCTTTTGTCTTCCTGCTGCTCGTGAGTTCAATTAAGCAAGAAGCGAGCGAGCTAGGTTTTCCACTCTCGTCTTATTGGGAACGGGGATACGAGTGGCATCGTGACGCGCGCGCTTCCATCGAGGAGTGGCTGCAGAATCGAAGAGCGAAGCAACTGGTCATTGTGCGGTATGCGGCCGACCACCCCGTCAATCAGGAATGGGTCTACAACGGCGCCGATATCGATGGCAGCAAAGTCGTGTGGGCCCGAGATATGGGCGCGACTAAAAATGGCCCTTTACTACGCTATTTCCCTAAACGCGAGGTTTGGCTGCTCGAAGCCGACGTCTATCCCCAACGGGTTGTTCAATACTGCCGTTGTTGCGACGGTGAAGCTGTGAATAGCGATCTCTGCAACAAGACGGCTAACAAAAGTGACGGGTCCCCGGCCTTAACGGCCCGAGCTAATAGGAAACGCGCTCTTCCGTGAGCATCGGTATGCTTTCGAGAGGCTGAGCGGCCCGCCTTTTTCGAACCTCTTCTTTGTAGATATGGACCAGGCGCGGTATCGCGCTCCTGGCATCGTGCTTTGCTTCTACCAGGGCTCGCGCATTCAGCGCCAGCTTTGCGCTGTGCTCCTGATCCGCAAGCAATCGAAGTACGGCCCGAGCGAAGTCGTCCGCCGAGTCCGCAATTTCGCAGACGTCCCTCCCTGGAGCGACCAAGCCTTCAGCGCCGACCCTTGTAGACACAACAGGAACGCCCGCTGCGAATGCTTCGAGGAGCTTCACTCGAATACCCGAACCGCTCAAAATCGGGCAGATAAAGACGCCATGCCTCCTCAAAGGCTCACGGATATCATCGACGAATCCGATCAGGCGTACGTTCGGATGGCTTGCTAGGTGAGCCAATGCGGGCGGGGGCTCGGATCCAGTTATGACCAAAACCGTGTCCGGCTTTTCCTGCAGCACTTTTTCAAAAACTTCGCTGGTGAACCATTTCAATGCGTCCACGTTCGGAGTGTGCCTGAAACTGCCTATAAAGAGCAATGTGTTGGGTTCACGGCCGGCAACTGTAAATCGATACGAACGCAAATCGATGATGCTTCGAAGATCGGGATCTATCCGTTCCCGCAGCTCCGGAACGAAGCTTAAAAGGTATTCTTTATTCTCTTCGCTACAAACCTGGATACGAGTACAACTACTTAGCTGGTTGAGCTCATAGCGGAGTATCCGGAGATACTCCAGACCGGCCGTATACGTGAATCTTCCCGCCTTCATACTTCGCCAGAGTGACTGAAAGAAAATATCGTGCTCAAACAATATGCAAGGGATATGTTTATATCTTTCTGCATATTGCGACAGGATGGTGTACTCCAACTGAATCACGTCGATCTTCTGCATGAATACCGACCGATGAACTGCCCAGGAAAAATTCGGGTCGCTGAACTCTCTAATGGAATGTGGCATCAAGGTGAAAGGCCGCTTAGGAACAGTGACGTTTCGGACCAGGAACTGAGCAGATTTGCACAGCGAGCGCAGCTTTTCCTGGGCAAGCAATTGATCTGCTGTGTCAACAAAGGAGACGAGATGAACATCGACTAGGCGTGCCAGTGCAGCAACGGCGTTCTTCATGAACACTCCGCCGCCATGTACCGGGGGTTCGATCGGATAGGGTGAGACAAAAAGGACTTGTAAGCGGTCCGAAGGAGCGCGATGGCTGGTTTCAAATCGATCTCGAAAGTACCCTCCCAAGGGCCTGCGAAGAGCTTCTCTGTCTGAGATCAAGGCCTGCGTGTGGGCAAGCCAACGTGATTGCCAGATTTGCCGGATCCTGGTAGCTGCGTCGCCGACGCTGCTGAACGTGTAACGGTCTTGAGAATTCCCGGTCAGCAGTGCTGCCATGGGCGAGAGTAGACACTGAAGGAGATGAGCGCCTAAGAGACGCCAATCGTGCAGATTCTTCCAGCAGTAAAGAATCGAGTTTCTGGACAGGACGTCTTGCACGTAGCGTCCTGAAAATGCTTTGCCGATTGTGCCGCGGTGCTCATGATAGACAACGCTCGACGGCTGGTAGAGAACCTTCCAGCCGCGCTTCCACGCTACAAAACCAAGGTCCGTATCCTCGTAGTAGAAAGGATGGAAGAGTTCCTGGAAACCGCCGAGACTCAGGAACTTCTCCCGATCGAAGGCGGTCGATCCACCGCCCGGGTAGCCACATGGATATAGACAGTCGATCTGGTCGTCGATGCGATGGCTCGGGTGAAGACGTCTGTTTTTCCAGGTGATTTCTGTGAGGCCTGTTTCCTCTCTTCTCTTCGTTGGATCGGACAAAAAGATCTGACAGGAAACAGAAAACACAAGCTCGTCCGAAAACGGTTCCAATAGCGGGCCAAGGAAGCCGGGTGTCACGCGCATGTCGTTATTGAGCAACACAACGATATCGTTGGAGGCGGCGCGAAAGCCGGCGTTCGATCCTTCGCCGAACCCCAGGTTGCGATCCAGAGGCAGAACTTTGACTGTCGGGAAATTATCACGCAGGAACGTGACACTGCCATCCGTAGAGGCGTTATCAACGACGATCACTTCGCTACCCGCGTACCTGATTGCTTCAGCGATGACGCCCGGCAGATAATTCGCAAGAAGGTCGCGGCCATTCCAATTGGGTATGACGATGCTTGCCCTCTCACGGTGGATCGCACGAGGACAGTCGCGAACGCGTTTGCCAAAGATCGCAAAGCAGATATCGACGAGCGCGAGGACAACAGCGCTCACGATTAAGAGAACGGGGCTGAGAATAGCTAGTACGATTCGCCTCATTGGAGTACAAACCTGATGAATGCGTCTTCATGAGTCAACACGATCTGTTCCGCCGTAAGCCCGAACCGTTGCGCGGTGCTTATGATCGATCGGCGTCGCTCATTCTCAACTTGGTCTGTAACACTGTGGCCGCCCTGCTTGACGAAAAAGAGTGCTACTGAAGTCGGCCGCGTTTGGCGGATCAAATCAGCCAAGACCGCGTAAAACGCGGGGCTCGATAAATCGAAATTCCACGAATCAAGATTGCGCAGCAGCGTGGTAGTTTTACCCGCCGGGCAACTCACATCGTATGTGTCCGCGCGCTGGGGACCGAGAAGGTGACGCCTAAACTTCCACTTAGCATCGTAAGTATGCGTGTAGTATGCAATGAGCGAAAATTGATCCACGTAAACAGCCGGCGCACAGCCGAACTCGCTTTGGAAAGTGGTGAACTCGGCTGTGAAGAGCTCGGTTGAACTCTTTGGGAATATCAGCCACTGCGAATGGAAGTTCCACAAAATGGCAGCTGTCAAGGCCAGGGCCGCCCAAACCCGGAAAGCCCTCTGGGAGACCACAGAGACGATCCGGTCAACAATCACGAAAGCCGACAAGATGAAAAACGGAAAGAGTATCGATTGTTGGCGCGCGTAGCCGCCAAATGGATAGCGACGGGCTAGACCGAGCACGGCGAGTTCTCCTGTGAGGAGCAGCACCGTGACTCCTGTTATCGTCGATGCAAGTTCTCGATGGTTGGATCGTCGATTCAGTACTCCGTAGACGACGAGGCTGATCCACGCCAGGAGTAAAAACACCAACACCGAGGCAGATCCAATTCTGAAGGGAAGCATGAACCCTAAGTCACTCGCCAGCCCGTGCACGATGAATTGCCAAGCAGGTAGGTGTCGATCCCAGTAAAAATCCAAGACATTCGATTCCACGGGCGGTTGGTATCTGAGGTGGACTACGTATAACCACATGAACGTGCCTAGAGGAAGTAGGGTAGCGACCGCAAACGAGCCTCGATATCGACGCACTTTTGCCAGAAGCAATTGACGGAACTCGGGCTGAGCGGTAACGAGCACGAGAACTGCCGACCAACACGCCGCAGCGAAGAAGACTGCGTAATATTCTGTGGCAATCGCGAGACTGTTTAGTACTCCAAACCAGACCAAGCGTGCTCTGTCTCGGTTATTGTCCGCCTGTTCAATCAGATTTAGAAAAACGTAGTAAGCCCAAAGCACCAACATCAATGCGAGTGCGTACCCGCGAACATCGATGCTCAGATCGATGATCGTCATCGAGAAGGCAAAGGCAGCAGCCGCAACAGGAGCCAGAACGGGGCTCGCCAGCTCTTTTTGTGCGACAAGCCCCAGCAGATAAACCGACGCAAGGTTCGGAAGGATGGAGCAGGCGCGATAGGCAAGATGCGAGTGGTAGAACGGGCTGATTAGCCGGAGCAGCAAGTAGTACAAAATCGGATGGGCGTCACCTCTCCACTCTGACTTAAACAGCTGCCACCGATTCTGACTGGCTATGAAGATGTGCCAGTAGCCATCATAGTGAATGAACTGAGAGATGCCCAGCTCGAGTCGGGGTGCAATCGCCAGCAAGGTCACAGCAATGAGGCATGCTCGTATAACTCGTACATCACTTTGTATTAACTTACTCGTTGTTTGTCGGGATCGCTGTAACCACACTCATAGCCAAGACATCGCTTGAGCATAACGCATAACATCAGCTTAGTGCTTCTACTATCGAAATGGTTGATTCGAAAGTAAGTCATCAGTAAGAGCGCGCGAGAACGCTCTTCAGCAGCAATGAGTCCTTTTAGTAGATCTACGACGGTGACAGCATTAATTCCAACTTGGAATAGAGCTGACCTATTGCCTCACATTCTTGGAAGCGTGCTCGGCCAGACACGTCCGCCTGATCAGGTGCTCCTTATAGACAATGGCAGCACCGACGCAACACGCTGCGTGGGCCACCGTTTCGGAGTGGAAGTCGTTTCGCTCGCTGAAAACGTAGGTTTCGCAAGCGCGATGAATGAGGGGATCAGGCGGGCCGATTCGGATTGGATCATGATGGTCAATAACGACGTCCAGCTGCATCGAGACTGGCTCAGTCAGTTGCTGGAGGCGTGTGAGGAAACGGGCGCAGCATTTGCGAGCGGTAAATTGTTGCAGGCGAATTGTGAAGAGACGATTGACGGGACCTGGGATCTAGTTTCGAGAGCTGCTTTTGCCTGGCGCTGTGGCTATGGACGTCCTGATGGGGAAATCTGGTCCAGGCGTCGGGTCATTTCGTCGGCACCAATGACGGCGGCGATCTTCAGGCGGGACATCTTCGCCCAGATAGGCCTGCTGGAGACCCGCTTTGGCAGTTACTATGAGGACGTTGATTTCGGCGTCCGCTGCTCGGTAGCTGGATTCGAGGGTATTTACGAGCCGACCGCCATAGCTGAGCATATCGGTAAAGCGACCTTAGGAGCATCAGGCGGAAGAGTTGAATTCATGACTGCCAGGAATCAACTTTTGTTACTGGCAAAGCATTACTCCACCGATACTCTTCGTCATTTCGCATGGCCGATTCTCGTAGGCCAAATACTGGCTTTGATGGCGGCTGCGAAACATGGGTTCTTTTTTGATACCTTGCTCGGAAAATGGGATGGACTGCGCAAGTGGTCCGAGTTCAGAAGGAGTGCTACACAGTCCGCTCGCAGCGCGGCCCAGAGTCCAGTTGAAGATATCTTTTTACAAAGCGAAAGCGAGATCAGACGGTTACAACAAGAGATCGGACCCGACTTGTACTGGCGCATGTATTTCCGGCTTGTGCCCTGCCGCGAGAAACTTTGCGAGGCGCTTCTCTTGCCGATGTCTGAGAGAACAGTGCCAGAGATAGAGACAGCCAAAGTCGATTGAGACCTGATAGATCACCGTATGCCGGGATGTGTCGGTGGCATCCGCCAGTGAGCCTGTTAGGAATGCGGTTCCGCCTATACCGGTTATCAACGCTAACAACGGCCAGCTAGTTACTCCATTATCTCGAACGCGCGTTGTTACGGACCGCCAGATACTCACCGGGAAAACTACCAAGAAAAGCAACGGAAAGAGCCACGGCGCAGCTACAGCAACCCACCGTCGGAGACTACTCCAAAGCTGAAGTATTAAGCCGGTTGGTCTGGCATGCGGGCGCGGATCGTCGCTTTGTCGATAAACCCCGTACTTGGTGTATTGGAAGTAATTATCAACTCCAACTTCAATTTCTGATACGGGTACGTCAGTTCCTGCGATCTTCAGATCCTGCCATAAAATATAAGCGGCAAGTGCGGGATGGTGCAGATAGTAGCGAAGGACAGTTTGAGTATTCACATCATGCCAGAACTTGTCCCGATACGCGGAGTTCGGTAATGGCGAGCCAGTCGACCACGCATTCATCCCAACATAAGCGAGATCGGTTGGAGGGCGTCTGAGCTCGGACAATGCTGCGGCGGGGTGAGGGGACAGAGGTACGAGCTTTAAGAATACGAGGCTGAACAGAGATTCGGCCTGATAATCCTGCGGCATCTCCGCTCTCATGATGAGGGTTGAGCCGATCATCAGTAGGATTGCCGCTGCCCATGAGGCAATCACCTTGCGATGCCGACTTCGAACGAGCAGCACAAGCGAAAAGATTATTAACGGCAGGATACACGGCTGGTGCTGCATTTTCGTTCCAAGGAAAAGTGCTGCGCAGCATCCGAATAGTAGAGGTTTTTTCCAATCACTTTCGCACGGCCGCAAGCACACGAGGAGTGCGATACCGAAAAGCAGCACCAGCAGGTAAATCGACCCTGCATCCATATAGGCCGTGTTGAGGAATTCTACATACGCAACGTCGGCATAAACAAAAATTACGGGCACTGCAAATGCCGCGAACCGGTACCCGTTAATTTCGCGGGATGAGAGCAGCATCACCCAGATTGCCAGCGTCAGGATGAGGCCATGGATGGTGCCAAGGTAGCGTAAGTCAAAGTGCGAAGTTCCAATGATCAAAGCGGACAAGCGTTTCGCGGCCTTCGCGCACCACACCTCAACGCTCGGTATGTGCGAGTTCCAGGAATATGCCGGATCGATCCGGTAGTCGGTTCGGAGGAATTTAAATTCTTCGTTCGGGATTTTGGGCCAGATTCTAATGCGGCCAAGAACCTTTGGAAAATCCCCGTTATTGGCGAGGCCTAACGGCCGAGGATAGAAAGCTTGTACGCAAAGAACTAGGACAAACAACAACAGGACGGCGACTTCGGTGCGTGCCCGAGACTTTACCGGATACATACGGGCAGACACACTGCCGCCCACCGGGCCGGCTTGTGAGGATCGGGTGAGCTGGCTTGGGTGATCATTCGAGGAAGGCTCGTCAAATACAACGGTACCGTGCGCAATCAATCAACTAGAAAAGAGACCTGCCACGGCGTCTTCATTTCACCCGTAGACCTCCTACCGTAAGAGATCGGGGCTTCCCACTAGTTAACTCGCTCAATAGACGTAAGTAAAGCACAAGAGGCTCTTACCGACAAGTTACGAGTTACGTAAAGGACCAGGGCAGAATATAGTCGCAGTAAGTGGTGCCTTCATAACTTACCGGCCGCTCCGCTGGTAACACTTGGGCGGACATGAGGACGTGTTCGTGTGTTTTCGGCCGAAACTGTTCTCGCCTAACTTCTCCATTTTACTTCGAAAGCACCATATGGCTGGATTCCGGCTGAGTAGCATGAGGCATTTCTTGAATGTGTAACAAGGGAAGGCGGAGAATTCTTGTGACCGGCGGATCGGGCACACTCGGTTGTAATTCGGTCCGTCTGCTCGCGGCCGACCCCGAGAACGACATTGTGCTACCGCTACGCAGTCCTCAGCCGCAGCTTTTCGACCGCTATTCGAATGTGCAGGTGATTCAGGCGAATCTTTGCGACATCTCGCACCTAACGGAGCTCGTAGCGGAGGTGCGGCCCAACGCCATTGTCCACTGCGCAGCGAGCGGCGTGCGGCCACTGCGGCCGGCTTGGTTTGAAATGACCAACTTCAATGTACAGGTGACACTTCAACTATTCAAAGCATCGTGCGCATTGGATGAATGCCACTTCGTTTATATCAGCACGGGGCTGGTTTACCGAGCCCAAAATCGTCCGTTGCTGGAAGGCGATCCCGTCGACACGCTGCACCCATATGGTGCGAGCAAGGCGGCCGCGGAGTGCCTGCTCCAAGCTGGCGCGACCGAGTTTAACCGGCCGTTGACCATCCTCCGCCCCTTCTCATTTACTGGGCTTCATGATAGCGGCGGTCGACTCTTTCCTTTTCTTCTGCAAGCTGCGCTCGAAAACCGCCCGGTTCGGCTTTCACCCGGAGAGCAGTATCGGGATTTTTGCAGCGTGCGGGACATAGCGCAGGCAGTAGCAGCTGTTTTGACCCGACGGCGGATGCAAAACGTGGAAGTTTTCAATCTTGGAGCGGGCATGCTCAAGACCCTGCGCCAGACGATTGAGGAAGTCTGTGCAGAACTCGAGTTGAACGCTGATCTGCGGTTCGGAGAGAGGCCGTACCACCCTTATGAGCCGATGCACCTGATTGCAGATATTCGAAAAGCGGAGGCAATTCCCTGGCGGCCGGCAACGAATCTGGCGTTTGCCGTATGGGAACTGGCGCAGTCCGATTTTCCTGAACTGAAGCTTCGTCGACCGGAGGAACACCGTTGGGTTTAGAGCTATCTATTGTGCTTCCAGCTTATCGGGAAGGCTTGGCGCTTGAGAGGTTACTTCCCGAAGTCAAGTTGCAAGCCGCAAAACTAACTCGATCGGCAGAAATCGTTGTGGTCGATGCGAGTGAGCCGCTCGACGAAACGCCGGAAGTCTGTGAGAGGTACGGGGTGCGCCACGTCCATCGACGCGGCGGTAACTATTATGGTGATGCCGTGCGGACCGGCGTTGCCGAAGCAAAGGGCAAGTGGATCATTTTCATGGATGCCGACGGGTCGCACAATCCGGAACACCTTGAGCGGCTTTGGGCTGAACGCGAGCAATTCGACATCGTGATCGGATCGCGTTATGTGAGGGGCGGCGAGACTGAGAATCCCTGGATTCTGATCGCCATGTCCTACGTGGTCAATCTGACCTTCCGGGTCGCGTTCCAGCTTGATTGCCGCGACGTGACGAATAGCTTTCGCCTATACTCCGGTGCGGTGCTTCGTTCTTTGTCTTTGGCCTCCAACGATTTTGACATCGTCGAAGAGATGCTCATTAAGGTTGTGGCCGGACCGACCCAGGGGACCGTGATGGAAGTACCCGTCGTATTTGAGAGGCGCAAAGCGGGCGAAAGTAAACGTAATCTGGTTGCTTTCGCCGCGAGCTATTTGACCACCCTTGCAAGACTCCGGCGATTTCGAGAGGCCGCTCGCCGGCAGGCCGGTCCCGATGTCAAACCGGCTCCAGCATCTACCTCGACCGCGACTTTGCAATGAAATATGCGATTACCGGCGGGTGCGGGTTTGTAGGGACTAACATTGCTGCGGCGCTGATTGACAAGGGACTTTCGGTAACGCTGTTCGACAATGTGGCGCGAACGGGCAGTGCGTCGAACCTAGGCTGGTTGCAGAAGCTAGGAGACGTACGCTTCCTTCACGGAGATGTACGAAATCCATTCGATGTGGAGCAGTTTATCCGTGAGCAAAGACCGGACATCATTTTCCACCTGGCGGGCCAAGTCGCGATGACGACTTCTATGCAAAGTCCGCGTCGGGACTTCGAGGTGAATGTTCTGGGCTCGATCAACCTCCTCGAAGCGGTGCGCATGTACGCTCCCGAGGCGGTTGTTGTCTACGCTTCGAGCAACAAAGTCTATGGGGATCTGTCCTTCCTGAAACTCGTCGAGAAGGAAACACGCTACCAGCCATCCGGCCCGGCAACCGGTGTTGATGAATCGGCTCCGCTGGAATTTCATACGCCTTATGGCTGCTCGAAAGGATCTGCGGATCAGTACATGCTTGATTACGCCCGCAACTTCGGGGTGAATACTGTCGTTTTCCGGCATTCAACTATTTACGGCGGGCGTCAGTTCTCTACTTTCGATCAAGGTTGGGTCGGATGGTTTTGCCGACAAGCCTTGGAGACGCGGGCTCACCGGGAGAGATCGCGCTTTACCATCTCGGGAGACGGCAAACAGGTACGCGATCTCCTGCACGTTTCCGATGCGGTCCGCTGTTACTTGGCGGGCGCGGAGTGTATCGCGACGGCGCGGGGAGAAGCCTTTAATATCGGCGGGGGCGCGGAAAACAGCATGTCCCTGCTTGAATTGTTCGCGGTTCTGGAAGAGGATCTGTCGGTGACGCTCGACTACGATCGTCTGCCCTGGAGGCCGAGCGACCAGAAGTATTTCGTCGCCGACAACGCAAAGGCAACGAAGCTTTTGAATTGGAAGCCGTCGGTGAGTTATGCCGAAGGTCTGCAGACTGTGCTTCGGTGGGAAAGCGAACTGGTTCATGAAACTGCGCTCGCAGAGCTCGGCCCATGAACCGGCAGTCCGCCGCGTCCGATGCAGCAGTGCAAAGTGCTTCACCTGAGAAGCGTTTTGCTCCCCATGCTCGTTTCTGGCTCGGATCAGCTGGAGCAAAATGGATCGCCGCTGCCATCGTTATTGTTTTCTCTATTTACCGCTTGGCAACGTTTGTTCCGCAACCGCTTGATGCGCAAAACACGTTGAGGCCTGTTCTCAATGGGTGGTTCAGCGCGTTTCTGCGAATGTTTGCCAATCCCGATGCAGCTTATGAGGACTGGAAGCAGCTTTGTTTCTTTGTCTTGTTACTGCCGCCGAGCTTGGCTTTGCTGGATTATGTGCTCGAGCGAGAGATGTTTAGCCTGCCGCGATGGGTGACCGCGATACTCTGTTCGCGCGCTCTTTTTTGGGCGAGTATCGCGGCGTCTTTGATCATCTGTCGCTATCCCACGCTGCTCGATTACCAGCTGAACCCAGACGAGGGTGAGTTTTTATCTGCCGCTCATAAGCTCTTCTATGACCCCAATTTCTTTCACTCAGTTGATACCGGCACGAGCGGCCCGCTCAATATCTATCCACTCATGTTGCCCGCAGTTTTCGGTCTTTCTCCCGATTTTGCCTCAAGCCGTGCTCTCGTCATTGTTGTCCTTATCGGGGTCATCTACCTTGGCTATCGGAGCTTGCGGTTACTAACGTCTGAAGGTCTGTCGCGCATCGCTATCTTGCCCATCGCGGGTGCTTTCGCAGCGTTTCGCAATCCTAACCTCATTCACTACAGCTCCGAGCAGATTCCCATACTGATCGTTACGGCTGCCTTTTACTGCAGCGTTCGTCTTCTGCGCCGCCCTGCTGCCTACCGCGTTTCATTGGTGCTCTTAGGACTGCTTTCCTCGGTCGCGTTCTTTTCGAAGATGCAAGCCGTCCCGATTGTCGCGGCACTCGCTGCAGGCTCGGTCGCGTACACCTATACAGCCGGTCACGGGCGCCGATTATGGCGCGCTGCTCTGTTGGTCGTTGCGGGGGCATTGCCGCTCTTGATCCTCAACGCCATTCTGTGTCTCGCGGCGGGCGTTCTGAGAGATTTCTGGATCAGCTACATCGTTTCGAACCAGCGTTACGTGGACATGCAAAGCAACTTCGTTACGGATCTACCGCGGTTTTTGCAGTATCTCCTGGTCGGAACGGTCGAGACTCACATTTTTGTTCTGACGTTTGCGGCTCTTGCGGCGGCTTACGTGATGGCCAGTCTTAGAAGTCATGCAATCGAAAACGAGCAACGGACGCTTATGCTGATGACAGCCTGCGCGGCAATCGTCGCCGGTATCGGGATCAATTGGCAGCCTTCTGTATCTTCATGGAGCTCTTACCTGAGTCTCGTCGTGATGTTCAGCATTCCTATTTTTTTCTTGCTGTTCTCGGGCGGACGGTCCATCGGAACCGATCCGATGCGGTGGTTCGGAATGCTATCCACTTTGGCAATAGCTGCCGCAATCTTCTCGATCTACAAGCCGCACCGCCTCTTCCCGCACTATTTGCTTTTCCTGATTACTCCAGTCTCAATGGCGATGGCCTGGATGCTGATTCGGCAAGCGAACGATCCTGCAATGAGCACGTTTCAACGCGATCATGCGGAGGCTCGTCCCTGGACGCCGCGATCCACTCACTCTGGCTTCGTGATGCTGTTTGTCATCCTTACCGTGTCGGGCGAGACGTATGTCTGGGGATCGGATCAGAGCCACGAATTCAGGAACGTGGTCCCCACAATTGCCTCGCCGGAAGGTAAATACATTCGTTCTCTCACCTCGAACAACGCCAAGATAACGATATGGGGCTGGTCCGCGAGTACGTATCTTAGTTCAGCTCGTGCGCCCGGTACGCGAGATCTGAATCTTTTCTACTTTTTCGCTGCTCCGCCGGATATCACCCGTTACTACCGCAAAAGATTTCTTCGTGACCTTGCACAAAATCCGGCCGAGCTATTCATCGATGGAATCGGGCCAGGCTCCTGGTCATTCACCGATCGCAGCCTGTACAACTTCGAACAATTTCCAGAAATTGCCGCTTTTGTGGCGAGCCACTACGAGTTTCTGGCCGACGTTTATCCGTACCGCTACTATGTGCGGCGCGATCTCGCGGCCAGGGTTCGTTCAGTTAAGGCAGCCGATCAGTGTGCGCCCGAGGCCATACGGTGCCTTGGAGAACCTGCTGTTCAATATGTGGAATATGCCGCTGAAGCATCCGTGCTCCGGACGCTTCCTGCGGTGGAGATTCCGAGTCACTCCCTGATCGAGACAAAGTTCACACCTATGGCTCGCCAGGTTCCTAATGCAACGGTCTTCAGCAACGAATCGGAGCCGAACAGCTACCGCGGATTCCGATTCCAAAACGTAGGCGGCGATCGTTATCGCCTGATCATAGGGCTCGGCAGTTCGTGGGCATTTTCGAAATCGATGCTCTTTCCCCCAGGCAAACCGGTTTCCTTACTGATCGAAATTGATGGCAATGACGTTTACATCCGGGCAAACGGTACTGCAATCGACGACATGCATCTCACTGCGCCCGTGGCGGATTCTTCCGGCACCATCAGCATACGGTCGTGGATCGACGGGCAGTGTCGCTTTACCGGAGCCGTTGATTTCTTTCAAATCCTCAATTTGGGACTCGCCGATTGACGATTAAGCTTCTAACGCGCGGGAAGACCCTAGTGGTCTCGTTGTTCTTGTTGGCCTTGGTCGCTGCCGGTCTGGGGCTTGGTGCTTACCGCAGGACAAAGACGTTCCTTCAGTGGAGGCGAGGAAAGGTCGAGGTCGCGCAAGGCTGCACAGTTTTGTCGCCCGGCATTTTTTTCGATCAGGATCACTTTGAAGAGACCGCCGACAGAATTACTCCGTTGCAAAGAGATGGCCGGATCGAGCTGTTCGAAACACCAATCGGGTCTATCTGGTACCCAACAGGCTCGTGGACGTTGCCGGTGATTGTAGAGAAAAACGAAGCTGACGTGTACCGTCTCCAATTCCTGGTCAAGCATGGCGATGTGGTGTTCGATGTCGGAGCGAACGTGGGAACGGAGGCAAGGTCTGCTTTGGCGGCTGGTGCTTCGCTTGTCGTTGCGATTGAACCGGAGCCATTGAACCTTGAATGCTTGCGCCGGAATCTTATTTCCGAAATCAGAGAGAAACGCGCGGTGATCGTGCCCAAAGGGGCCTGGGACAAAGAAGGCTTGCTGCCATTGCATCTTGATCCCGCGAACGCAGGGGGCGCCAGTTTCATCTGGCAAAACACGCCCCAATCGACCTCTGTGCAATTGACGACGATCGATCAGGTAGTCACCGACCTGCATCTGAAGAGGGTTGATGTGATTAAAGTCCACGCGGAAGGTGCGGAATCGAAGATACTGCTTGGGGCTGCCGAGACCTTACGCCGGTATCATCCACGACTGGCCATTAACTTAGAACATCATGTAGACGACGCAAAGGTTCTGCCCGCGGTCGCACGGCATATTTGGCCGGGTTATCGCACGCACCTAACGAGTTGCACGGAAACGTTCAACCGCATTCATCCGTCGGCCGCGTTGCTTACGCCATGAAGCGACGCCTGACCAAGCAGATCTGAGCTAAAACAGCGTTAGGCGGAGGGGTCGGCCAGAAAAAAACAGAGTCTCAGGCGGGTCGAGATCGCCAACCCCTCTCGCGGACTAGGAGTTAGCGCTTAAGCTCCATTAATCGCATCTGTGATGCGCGCATTTTCTGCTCGGCTTCCATCCAGTCCTGCTCGGGCGATCCTACCGGGCAGCCGCGCTGTTCCCAAAGTACATAGGCTAACATCGCAATGTCGGACGCGGCCTGTTCCTGCGAGCTACTCGACTGTGGCATTCCAGGCTGAATTTCACTCTGATTCATGTCCTTGCTTTCAGACATACTTTTGTTGCTGCTGTGTATTTCCATGGCGTGACTTGCTTCTCCTTGAGGAGTTTTGACATCCCGGAGTCGGGGGAGATTGGGGCGTGGACGCTCAGGGGACGCAAGTCCACGTTCGCGCCAGTGTAGCATCGCGCGAAGGCGCTGGCAAACAGTCGTTTCTTAGGCCCGCAGTGCACCCTTGGCTAAGCCGGTAAACGTGCTCCAGACGTTGCCCGGGATCCGTTGCACATCCTCAAGCACCTGCTGCATAGCGGACAGGAAATAGTCAACGTCCTCTCGCGTAATGATGAGCGGGGGTAGAAACTTGATTACTTCGGTGTGGTACCCGGCCACTTGCGTCAGAATGCGATGCTTGTGAAGCAGAGGCATGATGAGCATCTGCCCAAAGACTCCGAAGTTGAGGGTGTGCATCGTATCCCAAGCGGCTTTTAAGCGGAGCGACTGTTCCGGACGGCGGAAATCAATGCCGAACATCAGGCCGCGACCGCGGATCTCGGAAACGAACGGGCAATCCTGGCCAATACGAGTCAGCTGCTCGATTGCATACTCGCCGAGAGTTGCGGCATTCTCGACCAAATGCTCGTCTTCCATCACCTGCAGAGTAGCCAGAGCTGCCGCCATCGCAAGATCATTCTGACCGAAGGTATTTGAATGAACCACACACCGCTCCATTGAATTGAAAACGGAATCCATGATCTTCGGATGGGTAATCACCGCGCCAACCGGAACATAGCCGCCCGAAAGCGCTTTCGCCACACACACAACGTCGGGATCGACTCCTGGCCAGTGCTGATAGGCGAACCACTTGCCTGTTCGCCCGAGGCCGCACTGCACTTCGTCGGCGATCAGCAGCGCTCCCGCGCGATGGCACAGCCGCTGGGCTTCCGCCAAATAGCCCTCCGCAACGACCTCGCAGCTCTTGCCCTGTACGGGCTCCACGATAAAGCCGGCAACATCCCTGTTGTGAAGCGCTTCTTCAAGCGCACCCAGATCGTTGAAAGCGATGGCCGTGGTACCAGGCATGAGATCGCCAAAGCGCTCGCGAAAGAAAGGCGCGCCATTGAGCGAAAGCGATCCCGTCGTCAATCCGTGAAAGGCGTGATCGCAATAAAGGATCCGATTTCGGCCCGTATAACAACGCGCAAATTTGATGGCTGTTTCGACGGTCTCTGTCCCGGAGTTGCAAAAGAAAACTCGCGAGAGCCCGTGCCCGTCGCCCCGTGCTGTGTGATTCGTTAGTTTCTCGGCTACCAATCCCGCCAGCAGCGAGCAATCCATGCGGACGAGGTTCGGCATCTCGCGGGAAAGCACCTGCTCGAGAATCGACCGTACCCGTGGATGATTGCGGCCGAGCGCGAACACCCCCCAGCCGGTCAGCATGTCCAGATATCGCTCTCCCTGAGGATCGAACAAGTAGCAGCCTTCACCGCGCACGTACTCTTTATCGAAGCCGATCGTGCGAAGCATCTTCACAAAAACCGGGTTGATATGCCGTGCATGCAACTCGTACTGCCTGCCCTGCTGTGTCTCCAGCCACTCCAGGAAATCGCTACTCACTACCGTAAATTGTGGCACGATGCCGCAAGATTAACCATTGGGTCGGCGAGAATGGAAGCCATGACGGCGAACAGATGGAAACTGGCGTTCCTGGTCCTGGCAGTCGCCTTCGCATCTCTACTGGCGTACTCCTTGATCGCGCCCAAACTTGGGCCTGATGTCCCGCAGGATTCGGTTGTCCTTCAAGTCCAAAAACTCAGCCAACTGGTGACGGTACGCTGCCGCATCCAGCGCGTGGTCGCCTTTGCCGAACAGAAGGACCCAGTGGGCGAAGAATCCATTCTTCTGATGGTGGAAGGCGATGTGCAGGCCGGCATCGATTTGCATCGCGTGACCGCTTCTGATGTGGCCGCGGATGAGTCTGGTGCTTTAACAGTGACTCTGCCCGCCCCGGCCATTTTCAACGCTTCTCTGGATGAGAGTAAAACCAAGGTTTGGGACCGGCACGTTACCTGGTGGGCGCCTTGGATCACGCAGGATCCGGAGCTCGAGCACAAAGCCCGTCTCAAGGCGGTGGAAGATATCCGGCAGGCTGCTCTCGATATGGGAATCCTGGCTCAATCCCGCGACAACGCTCAGAGTGCGCTGCGCGATCTTTTTGGAGCTCTCGGTTGGAAAGTAAACGTCAAGGTTCGCGGCCTCGATTAACTGGTCGGCTGATTGGCGCTGAATCTCGTTACACTAATGGCATATGCCGCTGCCGCCTAGCGAGGACTTCTACCGTATCCAGAAACTTCCGCCGTATGTGTTTGCCGTCATCAATGAAATGCGCGACAAGATGCGAGCGAGCGGCATTGACGTAATCGATATGGGGATGGGCAATCCGGACGGAGCTACCCCCGAGGCGGTGGTCGAAAAGCTGATCGCGGCTGCACCGGATCCGCTCAATCACCGCTATTCGGTGTCCCGCGGCATCACCGATTTGCGTAAGGCCATTGTAGATCGATATCGCAAGCAATACGACGTAGCCCTTGATCCCGACAGAGAGGCAATCGTCACCATGGGCGCGAAGGACGCACTCGCCCACCTCTTATATGCAATGATTCGGCCCGGCGACGCAGTTGTCTCGGCTAATCCGGCTTATCCGCTGCACCAGTACGGAGTCATTCTTGCGGAAGGCGACGCGCAGATGCTGCCGATGCCGGACGGCCCGACGTTCCTCGCGGCCTTGAAGGAGCATTTCCGATTCGCGGCAAAGAAGCCAAAGTTGATACTGATTTCGTTTCCGCACAATCCGACGACGGTCTGCGTAGATCTCGCCTTCATGCGCGAAGTAGTCGATTTGGCGCGTGAATACGGTTGTTACATCATTCACGACTTCGCGTATGCAGAACTGGGCTTTGACGGTTATCGTCCGCCGAGCATTCTGGAGGTGGCAGGCGCGAAAGACTGCGCGGTTGAGATTTACTCGATGACGAAAAGCTTCAACATGGCGGGCTGGCGCGTCGGCTTCTGCCTGGGCAATCCGAAGCTCGTGGCGGCCTTGACACGGATTAAGAGCTACCTGGACTATGGGATGTTTCAACCCATCCAGATTGCGTCGGTTACAGCGTTGCGGGATTGCGAAGAGGCTCCAGGGAAAATCTGCGAGCTGTATCAGTCTCGGCGCGATTGGCTAGTGGATGGACTTGCTGCGGCAGGCTGGCCGGTGAAACCGCCAAAAGCCACAATGTTCCTTTGGGCGCGCCTTCCCGAGCCGTTCCAGAAAATGGGGTCGCTGGAGTTCACGAAGATGCTGATGCAGAAAGCTCGCGTGGCGTTATCGCCCGGTATGGGTTTCGGGCCGATGGGTGAAGGCTTCGTGCGTTTCAGCCTGATTGAGGATGAAGCCCGCACACGTGAGGCCACCCGCCGCATCGGCCAGCTGTTTAGCGAATATGATGTTCGCGCGGGATCGGCATTAACCGAAGTACACGTATAATTCAGTGATGTCGGCGCGCCTCGATGTCCGGTTGCCCGAAGTGGTCGAGTTATCGACTTTAACGACCGGCGATCTCGATCCGCTGTTTCATGAGGAGATCGGAGTTTGGGACAGGCGCTTCAATTGGGACTTTCGGCCGGCCGCTGATCTATTGCGGCGCTTCGTGCAGGTTCATTCTCTTTATGGTTATGCCTTGATTGCGGGCAAAACCGTTCTGGGGTACACGTATTACGTGTGTGAGGGTCGCAAGGGACTGATCGGCGATTTCTTCCTCAAAGATGAACATCGGACGCCCGGCAACGAGATGATGCTGTTGGGAGCGACGGTGCAGGGCTTGATGCTGGTATCCGGTATTCGACGGATCGAATCGCAGCTGATGTTATTACGGCCCCCGGCTACGCAGCCCTTGCCATTCAGCCGCCATTTGATGCGGCACGATCGATCTTTCATGGAAATCGAGCGTGCCGCTGTGCTTCGATTGACGCCGCAATCACCGGATATTCATGTTAAGTTTTACTCGTGGGCCGAGCGGTTTAACGAGGAAATTGCGCATTTGGTTTCGGCATCGTATCGGGGTCATGTCGATAGCGAGATCAATGATCAATACCGCACTATTCCGGGCGCGCGGCACTTCTTGACGAACATAGTGCGGTATCCGGGCTGCGGAACGTTTGCGGCGGAATGCTCGATGGTGGCGGTTGACAGCCGCAGCGGCCGAGTCTGTGGCGTGTGTTTGGCAAGCCGGGTGTCGGCGCGATCGGGCCATGTAACGCAGCTTTGTGTGCTTCCAGCTATCCGGGGTGCGCGACTCGGATACGACCTGCTTCGCCAGACGCTCGTGCGCTTGACCGAAGCCGGCTGCACAACGGTGAGTCTGACCGTTACTTCGTCAAACCGGGATGCAATTCATCTGTATCATTCGGTCGGCTTCAAAGCGAAGTCGAATTTTCCGGCTTTGGTTTGGGAAGGTTTTTGATTCGTCCGCACTACCAGCTTTGCCTTTGCCGTGGACCGCTATTTGGAAAAGTTACTCAGTTTGGCAGTTCCACTGTTCGGGATCTGGCTATTGACAGCGCCCCTGATCCGGTGTACTTTTATGAAAACCTTTGGGTGAGTTGCTGGCTGGGGGCCGTTTCTTGTCATCGACACGAAACGCCCAGGCCAGTGGACCTTTGAACCAGACTCCTCTCTTGCGGACTCTCCTCGACACGCGTTCCCCGTTCCCCGGTAACTTCGCGAGCTCTTGCTTGAAGCGCAGCGCATTGCTCCTGCTGCTCAGCCTTTCATCGCTGAGCGCTGTTACTGTTTCACCACTTTTGAGCCGCGGCTACACCGTGCTCCCGCCACCGCAGAAAGTAAATCTCGGCCCAGAGGATTTTGAGTTCACAGCAGATTGGCGGCTGGAGTTGGGTCAAAATATAGCAGCCGGTGACACGGGGGTGCAGGATTTAATGGCCGAGCTCGCTGAGCGCTTCCAGTTGCAGCTCGCGACCGGCACTTCGACCTCGCACGCGATTCGGCTTGCCATTCAAGCAAACGCAGTGACCCCAGGCAAGACCACGGATCGAAACCTCTCTGCAGTAGCTGAGCAAGCGTACCGCCTGGAATTGACCGCTGCTCGTATAACGATCACCGGCAATAGCGAGACGGGCCTGTTTTACGGCATTCAAACCCTTATCCAGTTGATGAAGCGGCAGGATGGCCGATTTTTACTTCCGCAAGCTCTGATCGAGGACTGGCCTGATCTGGAGCTTCGAACCATCTATTGGGACGATGCGCATCACCTCGAGAAGCTGGATGTTTTGGAGGCAGCCATGCGGCAGGCTGCTTTTTATAAGATCAACGGCTTCGCCCTGAAGCTTGAAGGCCACTTTCAATTCGAGCACGCACCGGCGATTGTCGAACCATATGCACTCTCTCGAGCCGAGTTGCAGCGGTTGACGGATTACGGTTTGCGGCATCACATCCAATTGATTCCGTATCTGGATGGGCCGGCGCACGACGCATTCATTCTGAAGCATCCCGAGTACGCCGCTCTTCGCGAGTATCCCGATAACAACTATGAGTTTTGTTCGACGAACCCTCGAACTTACGAATTGCTCGACGGCATGTTCGACGATCTCCTGGCGGCCAACCGAGGCGGCAAATATTTTGTGCTGTCGACGGATGAGCCGTATTACGTGGGCCTAGCCAACAACGCTCAATGCAAAGAGGCAGCGCGGGCACAGCAGTTAGGGAGTGTCGGCAAAATGCTTGGCGAGTTTGTGACCAAGACGGCGGACTATTTGCATACGCGTGATCGCACGGTCATTTTCTGGGGCGAGTACCCGATGAAGCCCGACGACATCGGCGCACTTCCCAGCTATCTGATAAACGGGGAAGTTTACGGCCCACAATTCGATCCCATCTTTCAGGCTCACGGCATTCGGCAGATGATCTACACCTATACGGAAGGTGAAGAGCAGCTATTTCCGCAGTACTATGTCCTGCCGTCTGTAGACCGTCTTCATTCAGCTCCGTCCCGCACGGGACGAGTTCAAGAAATGATTGACAGCATTACGCAGAGTTCGCTTGCGAGTCTTTCTTCGACCCGGCCTGATGCAGCCCGGCCTCATCAATCAGACTTGATGGGCGTGTTCATCGCGGGTTGGGGTGATCCAGGACTTCACCCAGAGACATTCTGGCTTGGCTACGCAACTGGTCCCGCGGCAGCATGGAATCGAGCCGCTACAAAATCGCAGGAGTTGCAGAGCGCCTTCTACACGCTCTTCTATGGACCTGATGCAAGGAACATGGGAAGTCTGTACCAGCTGATGAGTGAAGGCGCCCAAGCTTGGGAAGACACTTGGGACACGGGACCGTCATCTGCACGCAAACCAATCTGGGGCAATTCGTATGCAATATTCGATCCTCCCCATCCTGCCCGCGATCAATATATACCGATGCTTCCTGTACCCTCGCCGGAGCTGCTGCGCATTGGGACGGATTGGCAAAGCGAAAACCAGAAGCGTTTGGATGCCGCAGGGAAAGCTCTGGCAAAAAACGACGAGTTGCTCGATCTCTTGCACGCGAATATCGGACGGGTAGCGTTCAATCGATACAATCTCGAGGTTTACCTGTCCCTGGCGGGTTTGTATCGTCAGAACCTGCTCATGCTTGAGGATTTGGGACGGATTTCCGAGTCGCTTAAGGAAGCCGAAGTAGCGGCGGGGCGAGCTGAACATGCTAAGGCGCTGGAGTCGCTCGACCACGCTCTCGAGACGGCGCAACAGATTCGTATTAGCCGGAACGATGCTCTGCGGGATGCTACTGAGACCTGGTATAAGAGCTGGCTGCCGCGCGTTCCATCTGCGAACGGCCGAGTCTTTCTGGACGAAGTGGACGATGTAAAAGACCATCAGCCGCTTCGCACTGTTGACATGAGCTACCTGGTTTATAGAGAGCTCATCTATCCATTGGGTGAGTGGGCGCAAAGTGTGGTTGCCGTGCGGAACCGCTACGCTGCTGCACACAAGCTAGCCACGCGTGAGCTCGTGTTCAACTGGAAAGATACAAACTAGAGTTCGACCAGGCACATCGGCTGTGTGCGCTCATAGTTCGCCCTCATTTCCATGAATAGCTTTCCTGTCGTTCTGTCGGTGTTCTTGTTCAGTTTGCCGCTTTGTGCGCAGGCGACTCCGGGCTCTGACCAGCATCCCTATCGTCGGCAGATCGCAGAGATGGACCGCGAGCTCTCCGCTGTGACGGGCATCTCTGAGACGAGTCTCAGTCCCGATGGAATGCATGTCGCCTGGTCGGCGCAGGGAGCCGACAAATCATCGGCGCTGATCCGAATCGCTGATCTCCACGAACCCGGTAAGATCGGACGTATTACGGCGGGTGACGGAAAGACATCGTGCGATGAGCAAGCGCCTGTCTGGTCACCGGACAGCAAACGCCTTGCCTTCCTCTCCGATTGCAAGACACCCGGACAGCTACAGCTGTATGCAATCGATCGCGTGACGGGCGACCCAGCCCGCGTAATGACGCAGGTGGTCGGCCATGTTTCGCATCCGCGTTGGTCACCTGACGGGTCTGCGATAGCTTTTCTTTTCGTCGATCATGCGACCAGAGCGCCTAGCCCAATGGCCGCGATCAAAGTGCCCACCGGTGTGATCGATGAGCAGCAGAAGACTGAGGTGCAGCGTGTCGCCATCGCCGACTCAAGCGGCGCCAGCATGCGCCAACTGACGCCCTCTGGTCTGAACGTATTCGAATTTGATTGGTCACCGGACAGTAAGCAGCTCGCTTTTACCGCAGCCCCGCCGCCTGGCGATGATAACTGGTACATCGCGCAGCTTTACACGCAAGCACTTGCTGACTCGAGTGCGCATTCTATCTACCGGCCTGCACTCCAAATTGCGCTTCCACGTTGGTCGCCCGACGGTAAAGCGCTTGCTTTCGTCGAGGGCCTGATGAGCGATGAAGGAGCAACCGGCGGTGAGATCTTTCTTCTCACCATCGGCGAATCCAAGCCGCGCAACCTTACTCCTGGCAGGCAATCGACACCCGGCTGGTTCTCCTGGCGATCGAACGATTCGATCCTGTTCACGGAATACGTGGGCGGATCGAGTGCTGCCGGCATGCTAGGAGTTTCAAGCGGCAAAACGGAGAAGCTTTGGGAAGGTGGTGAGACCATCAACGCGAGCTCCGAAGCGATGAGCCTATCGGTGACTGCTCCCGA
Source organism: Terriglobia bacterium (assembly GCA_963737005.1). Lineage (GTDB taxonomy): Bacteria > Acidobacteriota > Terriglobia > Bryobacterales > Bryobacteraceae > Bog-105. The sequence continues at coordinate 159,983 of CAVTRD010000006.1, forward strand.
GGCGAAGGACTCGCGCGAAGGTATCCGGTCGGCAGTGATCCGAAGCTCCTGGTCAACGCCGCCTGAAGTCTGGATTGGGCCCATTGGGAACTGGCAGCAAATCAGCCATGAAAACTCCTCGTTCCATCCAGTTCACGCAAGGGCCGAAAGCGTCACCTGGATTAACGATTCGTTTCATGTGCAGGGATGGCTGCTTTACCCACGACATTTCGATCCGAATAAGCGTTACCCGATGATTGTTTCCGTGCATGGAGGACCGGCCTGGATCTTCACACCTGGATGGGCTGCCACCGACTTTGACATCAACGCCTTTGCCGAGGTCGGTTACTTCGTTTTCTTCCCCAATCCAAGAGGTAGCTTTGGAGGAGGCGAGAAATTTACCCAAGCTAATCGCCGCGACTGGGGCTTCGGTGATTTACGCGATATTCTGGCCGGGGTCGATGCTGTGGTTGCACGCTACCCGGTTGACAACGATCGCGTCGGCATCACTGGATGGAGTTATGGCGGCTCGACTTCTATGTTCGCAGTCACTCAGACGAAGCGGTTTCGCGCCGCAGTCGCTGGTGCTGCCGCCTGCAATCTGCAGAGCTATTACGGCGAGAACTCAATCGATCAATGGATGATTCCCTACTTCGGCGCCTCGGTTTACGATGACCCCGCTGCATATGCACGCAGCTCGGCAATCACTTACGTCAAGCAGGTGAAGACGCCTACCCTCATTCTTGTCGGTGAGCGCGACGGCGAAGCACCGCCCGCTCAGTCGTTCGAGTTCTGGCATGCACTAAAAGCGCTCCATGTGCCGACTGAGTTGGTTGTTTACGCGAATGAAGGCCACGCTTTTGTTCAGCATGAGAACCGTGTGGATCTCATTGAGCGTTCGCTTACCTGGTTCATGCGGTACATGCCCGCTCGCTAGAGCTCCCACCTAATGAAGCCCACATCCAACGACATCCGCGATGAGGAACTCTTTCGACAACACACGCATGTCCCCTCAAGGTGGTGGATCGTCGCCATACTTGCCTGCTTCACCTTCGTCAGCTATCTGCAGAGGACGAACATCTCTATCGCTGCCGAGTTCATGATGCCCGAACTCGGTCTCTCGAAGATTCAGATGGGGCAGATCTTCAGCAGCTTTTTGATCGGTTACGCAATTTTTCAGATCCCCGGTGGTTTACTGGGCGATTCGATCGGACCGCGATCGAGTCTGGGAGTGTCGGCTGTGATCTGGGGTATCGCTACGGCGAGTACAGGTCTGGTTTCGGGTCTGAACGGCACCCTTTTCGTATCGGGCTTCTTTCTGCTCTGGCTGATTCGTTTCGTTCTTGGATTGGCGGAGGCGACCACCTATCCGGTTGGATCGAGCGTTGTCTATCACGCCATTGCTCCGGAGAAGCGCGCACTGGGGAACTCCCTGATGATGATGGGCACGTCGGTCGGAGCCGCTTCCGCTTCGCCGATCATGTCGTGGCTAATGGTCAGGCTAGGCTGGCATCAAGCTTTCTTCCTGACCTCGTTGCCGGCCTTTGCGGTTGCGCTGCTCTGGTTCATCTTCGCTCCCAGTTCGAAGAGAGCGAAACAGGATTCTCCGCGGCAGAAGCTGCTTGAGACGGATGGCGTGAGCCTACACAAGGTGCTTACCTCAAAGCGCGTAGTCCTGTTATGCCTGAGTTACGTGAGCGAAGGGTACGTACTGTTCTTGTTCGTATTTTGGCTTTATATCTACCTGGTGGAGATTCGGAAATTCAGTGTGTTGAAGGGAGGATTTGTGGCGGCACTCCCGTGGATCGCTGGGCTCTGCTTCACTCCGCTGGGTGGATGGCTTTGCGATCGTATTGGTTTGAAACGCGGGCGGGTGGCAGGAGCAAAATACGTCATCATGGCGGGCTATTCGCTTTCCGGTCTCCTCTTGTTTGTGGCCGCCTATGCCTCGCAGCGCAGTTTGTGTATTGCAGCTCTGTGTCTAAGCGTCGGCTTTCTCATGGCCGCGGAGTCGCCCTTCTGGGCTTGTGCCACTTCGTTCTCCGGCAAGCACGCCGGCACTGTCTCCGGAGTCATGAACACGGCCGGCATACTGGGCGGAATTTTATCCACCTCCATAATTCCCGTTCTGGTAGCTCACTACGGATGGCTCATAGCGCTCGGCTCTGGGGCGGCCATGGCCTTCTTTTGTAGTCTTGTTTGGATCGCCATTGGAGCCGAAAGAGAAGAGCCCAGTTCCGTCCCGGGCTCGTTGCGGCCATAGGACGGACGGCTATCTCGAGCGCAAGAAGGGCACGGTCCAATCCGCTCTCGAACCGGCGTTCACAAAGCTCAATACGAGCGAACCGCGCGTTGCTTTCCGATCAAAAGTTATCACTTGACCGTTTTCCCCTGTGACTCGCGGGTTGCCGGCAGTCATTCCCGCCGGCACGGCGAACGTGAGCGCGTAACGTTCTTCCGGTATTGTTTCCGATGAGCCTCGCAGAGTATTCCTGCCGGCATCCCAAGTGAGTTCATTGATGGAATAAGCGCCTGTTAGGTGACGAGAGTTCCCGATCAGCTGTGGCTGATTCAGCAGCCCGTGAATCAGCAGGACACGTGTGTCGTGAGGTTCGACATCGAGCTCTAAAGTATTCTTGAATATTCCGAGATACTGCTGACGCCAGCCGTCAAACACAGCATAGGAAACATCGGCGGGTAACCCGAGTTTGTCTGCAAACGCAAGCTGCCGGTGCTGTAGCTCGCTTCGCCAGTTCGTCACACCAAGCACGTCGTAAGTACCGGACGCCGCGCTCACCTTCAGATCAAGTATCTCTGGGTAGTTATGAATATAGGAATCGGCCTGAACGTGCCGGAACATGTCCCACGTCATGTCGGTCCCGCGGCTGAAGAGGTCGACCGGAAAGATGGGCAAAGTGGGCAGTGTCGTTTTCAGTAGCTCGATCCTCTCTTTCGGCAGTTCCGGGAGATTGCTGGCAAGCGGATAAACGACGCCCGTCAGCGCCAGGTAAGTCACGAGCGTCCGAGCTTCTGGAAGGGTAGTCCCGAAACCACTCACAGGCTTCTCTCGCGTTTCGGCCACCTGACGGAAGGTTGCGTTACGTTTCCGGGTGCCCTCTTCCACGCTCATGAAGGGTCCAATGTCGATCCCCTCTCCCGGCATGACATACACCAAAAGGTGGTTCAGGAAAGCATTAGCATTGATGGAGCTGAAGAGGGCATACATGCCATTCCAACTGTTATATACGTCATCTCCGTTAAAGTAAGAGTTGAAGTATTGAATACCATTCAAAGGCGTGCCTGCCGGACACCCCTCAATGAACACGTTTGGACCGACTGTCTCCCGGATGAGCTTCAGGCGATCTCGATATGTGACGAGTGGGTCGATAGACGAATCGTGCAGCTTGCTCCGGTCTACTGCCGGCACATACTTTGAAAACGCATGTTCGCCATCGAACTTGTAGTACTCGAATCCCCAACCATCGAGCTTGTTGAAGAGGCGTTTTAGAAAGGCAAGAACTTCCGGATTTGTGGAATCGAGCGTCGGCGTTTGATAGTCGAGGATTAAGTTGCCGCGATTATCGCGCACGTACCAATCGGGATGGTCGGCCACGGCGCCCGCATAAGCATTCGGAACAAGCCAGATTCCGGCGTGCAAGCCTTTGGCTTTGATGTGATCGGTCAACCATTGCGGGCCGTGGGGAAACTTGTTGTGATCCCATTTTTCGATCCAATAGTGCTCGCCTTTCTGGCCGCGATCATAACCGTCATCAAGCTGCACATATTGGAAGCCGTACTTCTTAAGGTGGTCCGCGATCCAGTCGGCATTTTGAACTACATCATTCTCGGTCACTTCGGCATAGTAGTTGGTCCAACTCGACCACACCATAGGTGCTTTTGAGAACACTGAATCATCGAACGGAACATAATACGGCGCGCCCAGCTTCTTCGTGAAGTAATCAGGAATGAGCCGAATTGTGGTAGTGCCCGGCACAGGCATCGTCACGTTCAGAACATCTTTGGTAGTCTGACTCCGCTGCAGCGAGGTGCGGGAACTGAAGTCGATCGCGGTATCGGTTTTGCGGTCGAAAAGACTGTGGAGGCCCGCTGCAGAAATTTGACCCAGTGAAAAGTACATCACCTCAGAATTTTGTTGAGGAAGAGCAGAGGGGTTGCGCGTCTCAGCGCCATCGTAGCCATTCGCCACTTCACGTGTTCCCGACCAGGTGACACTTGAGCCCTGCGGGTCCAAGAGCCGTGCTGGAAAGCGCTGGCTCGGCGCCGGAGCAACTGCGGTCAGCACGGCATCAGAAGTGGTGCAGGAAATCTGCACGGCTTCAGCATCCAGTCGGAAAGACCAGGTGGTTCGCGGGTTCGTGGTTTGAACTGTTAGGGTCTTCTCGTCAGAACTGCTGACTGACCACTTTGGTATCGGCTTCAGTCCGCTGGCAATCCGGACATTCAGTCGAACGTCCGTCAACACTGTACCGAGCCCCTTATGACTAAGGGTAAGCGTAGTGTCTTGCGGCTGGGCCGCAATCTGCCAATCTTCTGCCGAAAGGCTTGCTTGTGAAAAGGCCGGAGAGGCTGCCAGCAACAAGGCCGGCAGCCACAAGATTCGCTTCATTTATTTTGTGATTAAAAGTAGAATTTCAGGGCGAACTGTATCTCGCGCTGATCGTTTTGACCGTCGCGAGTTGAATTGATTTGACCGAAGGTATTCGACGTATAGTCGAGTGAACCTGGAGCGGCTGTTACACCGTTGCCAGCAAATCCGGGAGGCGAAAAGTTAGGCGTGTTTGTCAGGTTAAAGATCTCCGACCTGAATTCGAGATGCATGCGCTCATTGATCCGAAAACTCTTGAACAGAGAGAAATCAAGACGGTGGTATCCGGGCCCATAGAATTGGGAAGGAGCACCTCCAAGCGGCGAGTAATCCGACTGGCCGAGGGTTGTTGCGACCGGCGGGCTGGCGAAAGCGGCAGGGTTTAACCACTGGTTCACATTGTGCGGACCTCCGTAAATGTTCTGCCCAGGAACGACCAAGGCGTAGCAGCCAAATCCGGAGGTCGTTGTGATCGCGCACGGCACCGTGCCGGGCTGACCATTTTGCAGCGTCAAAATCCAGTTCGTACTCCAACCCCCGAGTACCGCATCCACCACACGCCGGCTACTGCTGAGGAACTGCCGTCCATGCCCCACGGGAAGCTCGTAGACGCCGCTCAGGTGGAAGACCTTGGGAATATCAAAATCACACAATCCATAGTCCCCCCGGATTCCGAAACCGGGAAGCCTCGAAGCACCGCGGCCCGATATAGCAGTACTATTGAGCACATCAACTGCGTCAGTCCGGCACTTAGACCACGTGAAATTGGCAAGCACGCTCAAGCCGTGGCTGAATCTGTGCTCGTAATTTGTTTGCAGCGAGTTATAGTAGCTGTTTCCAGCGAAGCTCGTGTAAGTGAAGCCATTTTGGAAGTCCGGATAGGCTGAGTAGTCGTATGTATTGAGACCGGGTGGCAGTATTTCGCTCGGCGAATTAGGGTTCGTGTAAACGCCAAGGTGACGGACCGTGTTCCCCACATATCCAGCTTGAATAGTATCGTTCGAACTCAGCTGATACTGCAGAGTGAAGTTATAACCCTGCGTGTACGGCGTTTTCGTGTGGAAATCCTCGCCCGTAAAAGAAACACCCGCTGGCTGAACGGCACTCGAAGTAAGCGGGATCGCCGATATACCGGTCTCCAACGTTCCGATAGCTCCATTCGGATAAACGATGGGAGCATTGGGTGTCAGGTTGGGATAAGAGAGACTGAACTGGAACGGGAAATCCACATACGTCTCGACAACCGAGTTCTCAAAGCCGCCGTAAAAGATGCCGTATCCGCCACGCGCCACTAACTTTGGCGTTAACTGATAGGCGAATCCTACGCGAGGCGAGAAGTTTGTGTATTGCGAATGCCCGAGACCTTGCGTACTCGAGCAAACAATACTGATGTTATCTGTTTGCGCGGCGGCTAGAAATTCTGGTGACAGCGGCGTATTGCAGCGCTTCTTAGTCAGGAGAAATTCCGAAGGAGCGCTGGATGCCGAAGGCAGGAAGTTCGATTGTGCTCCATATCGCTCGATAAGCGGCCCGAAATACTCCCAACGCAGCCCGAGATTCACCGTCAATTTATCAGTGATGTGGAAATCGTCCTGAAAGTACGCGCCATTGTAATTACGCTTCTGGTCGGTGTTTGCAATGTTAGATGCCGAGACGCTGTCGGCGCCACCGACGTAATCACCAGCTCCAGGAACAGTACCTGGAATGGGGGTTAATAGCAGTTGCGCAATCCCGGTATTGCCGCTGCTTTCCGTAGGTACTTCCGTATATAAACCACTGAATGAGAATGCACCGCGACCCTGAGGCGGCTGTAAGATCGAGAAGCGCAACTGCTGAAATTGGTATCCAGCCTTGAGTGAGTGCTTCCCCGACTGTTTCGTCAAGTTCTCGGTCAGTTGATATGTGTTGCTGTACTCAGAGGAAGGTAAGTAATTATTGCTGCCGAGTCTGTTCAGACCTGCAATTGTGATGCCTCCTAGCCCGCCGTTTAGTGGAACCTGCGGGACACCCTGAATACCGAATTGTTCCGGTATGCCGGGAGTGTTGCCATTCGGTTGGAGTCGCGTAGTAGAAATGCGATTAAATCCGAGTCGAAACTCGTTGATAAGAGTCGGCGAAAAAGAGTGAGTTTCGCTCAGTGCGGCGTTCACTGACGTCGCTGTCTGAATGCCCGAAGAGAACGATCCGCCGTCGGCAATGCCCGGAAACGGGCCGGGGAAGAACGCCGGGTTATCAGAGTAACTAACCCGGGCGAAGATACTGTCTTTTTCACTAATGGTGTGATCAACCCGGATGTCGAATTGATTGACGTCGTTCCGCAACACTGGGTTTGTCGCGTAGTTGTTGAAGAGGCCACCGCTGGTTGGAGGCGGATACAAATTCAGCAGTTTGACGGCGTTCGGGTCCAGGCGGCTCGCTGGAAGAATATTTCCGGCTATCGGCTCGCGTGCGTACCCGATCTGGCTACCGGCGGACATCCCGGCACATGGCAGCGCGATCTGCGTCACTGAGTCGGGTACTCCGCAGATTACCGGACGAGTGGTCGAAGGGTCAAATACCTGTCCGAGGGCAAAAGTCCTGCCGAGTACGTCTGTCCTACTGCCGCCTTGCGTGAGAAGCTCAGAAAGGTTCGTGAAACCGCTACTACGTTCGAGAGCCGTCGGAACCGTGTTAACTGAATTGAGTGCCTGCCTGATCCGAGTGCCTTCGTAGTCTCCGAAGAAGAACGTCTTGTCCTTGCGGATAGGACCACCGATTGTGAAGCCGAACTGGTTTTGGCGATATTCACCTTTAGGGATGCCGCCCGCGTTCTCGAAGAAGTTTGCTGCGTCGAGCTTGTCGTTACGGAGAAACTCCCAGGCGTTTCCGTGAAACTGATTGCCTCCCGACTTGATGGTGGCGTTCAAGATCGCACCGGCCGAGCGCCCGAACTCAGCGCTGTAGTTATTCGTTTGGACTTTGAATTCCTGGATCGCGTCAACCGGAGGGCGCACGGCGTAGGCCGTGCCGTTCAGGAAGTCAACTAAATTCGAGTTGTTATCAATACCATCCAGCAAGTAGTTGTTTTGCGACGGACGGGAGCCGTTGGCAGAGAAACTACCGCTTGCGCCGAGACCGCGAGTGTCCTGTTGACCCTGTGTAACACCGGCCGACAGTTGCGCGAGAAAGGTGAAGTTACGGCCGTTAAGCGGAAGATCGTTGATGGTTCGGGCGGCGATCACCTGGCCGACTGAGGCATCCTGAGTTTGCAGAGGGGGCGGCTCACCGGTCACCATGACCGTCTCAGTCATTTGACCTGGCGGCAGCGTGAAATCGACGAGCACGCGCTGTTGGACGTCTACCGTTACCTGCGTATGCTCGACTCGCTGGAATCCTTTGAACTCGGCGGCCAGGGCGTATCGGCCAATCTTCACCGGAGAAAAAGTGAACTCCCCACCGCTGCTGCTGGTGGTGGAGACAGTTTGTGCCGTGTTTTCGTTGGTCAAAGTAACTCGAGCACCGGGTAAGATGGCACCGCTCGTATCTTTGATCGTGCCTAAAATCGATCCGGTGTCGACCTGTGCAAACGAAACGGTTGCACAAGCTAGCGCGGCTGCGATGCCGATGAGAGCGCGAATGTTTAGGGATTTCGGAAAGCTTCGTGTCATAGGGATGCGATTGAGCTCCTTCTACTGCAACCCGAGTTACCAGTAAAGCTTCAGAGCAAACTGGATCTCGCGCTGATCGTTCTGTCCGTCACGCGTGGAAGTTATCTTCCCAAACGTCGTGGGGTTTGTGTAATCAAGGAAGAACGGCGCCGAGAAGTTCGGAGTGTTTGTCAAATTGAAGAACTCCGAACGGAACTCGACATGTGTTCTTTCCGTGATGGGAAAAATCTTGAAGACCGAGAAGTCGAGGCGATGAAAACCGGGACTATAAAACTGCGTGGGGCTACCGCCGAGAGGCGAGTAGTCACTTTGACCAACTGCGGTCACCACCGGCGGGCTGGCAAACGCATTCGGGTTCAACCACTGGTTGACATCGTGTGGCCCGGCCGTGACCTTCTGGCCGGGAACGAGCAGGGCATTACAGCCGAAACCCGCCGCCGTCGTGATGATGCAGGGAACTGTTCCGGGTTGCCCGTCCTGCAGGGTGAGAATGTAGTTGGTGGTCCAGCCACCGAAGATCGCGTTGACCAGGCCGTTACTGTTGCTCAGGAATTGCCTGCCTCGACCGACGGGCAAATCGTAAGTACCGCTCAGGTGAAATACTTTCGGAATATCGTAATCACAGAGGCCGTAATCGCCTTTGATTCCAAAACCCGGGAGGAACGGTGCACGATAGCCATTGGCTGTCTCGTTCAGCAGATCAGTCGCGTCGGTGCGGCACTTGGACCAGGTAAAGTTTGCGAGTAGGGTCAGACCGTAACTGAGACGGCGCTCGTAGTTGAGCTGCAATCCGTTGTAGAAGCTGTTCCCGTTGAAGCTTGTGTAGTTATTGTAAGAAGCGAAGTTTGGATAAGGCGAGTAAGCCAAACTGTCGTAAGAAGTAGGCAAAAGTTGGTTTGGCAAATTCGGATTGAGGTAAATGCCTAAGTGACGAACGGTATTACCTACGTAGCCTAGTTGAACCGTATCGTTCTGCGTCAGCTGATATTGGAGGGTGAAGTTGTAACCTTGCGTGTAGGGCGTTTTGATGTGGTAGTCCTCACCCTGAAAGGAAACTCCGGTTGTAACCTGATCGGGGCTCAACGGAATCGCACTCAAGCCCGTCTCTAGAGTCCCGAGCGCTCCATTGGGGTACACGATTGGCTGATTCGGCACCACGTTGTTGTAATTGATGTGGTACTGAAACGGAAAGCTGCCCCAGTTGTACTGAGACGAGTTCTCGAACCCGCCATAGAAGATGCCGTAACCGCCTCGCACCACCAATTTCGAGTTGGCCTGATAAGCAAAGCCGACGCGTGGGGAGAAGTTTAGCTTCTGCGCTACCTGGAGGCCGGGTTGGCTGGAACAGACGATCTTGACACCGTTCTGCGCGGCCCCGCTTAAAAAGTCAGGTGAGAGTGGAGTGTTGCAGCGGCTCTTTGTGATGAGATAGTCTGCGCCGCCGCCTTGTAGAGGTTGGAAATTCGATTGAGCTCCATAGCGTTCGATCAATGGGCCGAAGTATTCCCAGCGAAGACCAAGATTCAAGGTGAACTTAGGAGATAACTTGTAATCATCCTGCACGAACAGAGCGTTAAAATTGCGCTTGGAATCAGTGTTTGCAATGTTCGATGTGATGACATAATCAGCCCCGCCCAGGTAATTCGTTCCCCCGGGCGTGAATGTCGGGATTGGAGTAAGTAACATCTGGGCGATGCTGGTATTTCCGCCGCTCGTATTCGGCACTTCCGTATAGTTGCCGTCGAAGTAGAAGTTACCTCGTGCTGCGGGCGGCTGTAATACGGAGAAGCGCAGTCGCTGATATTCGTAGCCAGCCTTGATATTGTGCTTACCCGCGTTCTTGGTCAGCGTATCGCTGAACTGGCCCACGGTGCTGTATTCGATGGATGGAAGATAGCCGCTTCCGCCAAGTTGCGTAAGTCCGGCGATATCGATAGTTGGCAGGCCGCCGTTCGAGGGAACCTGCGGGACGCCACCGATACCATATTGCTGTGGGATGCCAAGCGTTGTGCCATACGCCTGCAGACGCGAACTGGCGATACGATTGACGCCGATGCGGGCTTCGTTGATGAAGGTCGCAGAGAAGCTGTGGGTCTCGCTGAGAACTCCGTTCCAGGAAGTTGAGTCTTGCGTGCCCGCGTTGAATCCACCGCCGTCGGCAATGTTCGCAAACGGCCCGGGGATGAACTGTGGATTCCGCACATAGCTGACACGCGAAAAGAGCGTATCCCGTTCGCTAAAGTTTTGGTCGCCCCGAACGTCAAATTGATCGACATCATTACTCTGGGTCCGATCGCTTGTGTAGTTATTGAACAAGCCCGGTGCATTGGGAGCGGGGTATAAATTCAACAGCTTGATCGCGTTTGGATCGAGCCGGCCTCCCGGAAGAATGTTGCCTGGGAAAGGTTCGCGTACGAAACCTAGCTGCGATCCATTCGGACTTCCCGCACAGTCAATCGTCAGCTTTGTTACTGGGTCGGGCGCTCCGCAATTTACTGCGCGGGTGGTCGACGGATCGAAGACTTGGCCCAGCGGATAAGTTTTGTTTAACACGTCGGTACGCGTTCCACCCTGCGTCAGAAGTTCCGAAAAGTCGGTGTACCCACTAGCGCGCTCGAGTGTGGTAGGGACGGTGTTCGATGAGGTTAACGCCTGCCGGATGCGGGTACCCTGATAATCCATGAAGAAGAACGTCTTATTCTTCTTGACGGGACCGCCCAGAGTGAAACCGAACTGATTCTGCCGATACGCGCCCTTCGGAAGGCCGCCTGAATTCTCGAAGAAGTTCGCAGCATCGAGCTTGTCGTTGCGGAGGAACTCCCAAACGTCCCCATGTATCTGGTTCGTGCCTGACTTAACGGTGGCGTTAAGAACGGCGCCCGCCGAGCGACCGACTTCGGCGCTGTAGTTACTCGTCTGGACACGAAACTCTTGAATGGCGTCTACCGGTGGTAACGTCGCAAACGCAGCACCGTTTAAAAAGTCGACGAGATTCGAGTTGTTGTCAATGCCGTCGAGCAGGTAGTTATTCTGCGAGGGACGCGAGCCGTTGGCGGCGAAACTGCCGCTCGCACCCAAGCCGCGCCCGTCAGCCTGATCCTGCGTGACTCCTGCCGATAACTGCGCGAGAAAAGTAAAGTTACGTCCATTCAACGGCAGGTTGTTGATCGCCCTTGCCTGGACGACTTGTCCGACCGAGGCGTCTTGTGTTTGCAGCTGAGGTGCTTCGCTGGTGACCAGAACCGTTTGCGTGGTCTGCCCGGGAGTGAGCACTAAGTCGACTAAGACGTGCTGTTGCACCGCGACGACAATCTTCGGGTGCTCGACCCGCTGGAATCCTTTGCTTTCAGCCGTAACGGAATAATTACCGATCTTGACCGGGCTGAATGTGTATTCACCGCTCGAATTACTCGTGGCTTCCTGTACTGAGCCGGTATCTTCACTCAGGAGCGTGACTTTGGCTCCGGCGAAAACCGCACCCGTAGAGTCGCGAATCGTGCCCACAATCGATCCGGCATCGACCTGTCCAAACGCGGTAGTACTGAGAAAGCAATGTATGGCGAGCGCGGCCAGGAGTGAGATACAAATTCGAAAGTGTCTGTCACTGAGCATGAAAGTTGTTATTGCCTGGCAATCAAGTCAAAACCCGGTCGAGTAATTGGCCCATTGCCCGGTTCGATTCCATAAACGCGTTGCGGTGATCCATAGCCCCGGCAAGATCGGAATGTGAGAAAGCAATGCGGCCAAAAGGGCCGTTTCTTAAAGCGTCGCGAGCCGCCGGTTTGCCGTTCAGCCCGAAGAAGAAACCAGGCTGTGGATTGATGAAGGCATGACCAAACCGGTTGAGCACAATGCCTGCAATGTCCCGTTTGGCGTCGAATCCGGAAGGCCCGAACATTTCCGTCATCTGTTCCCGAAGCCTACGTTCATAAGTCTCATAAGTGGTGGCCAGGATTTCGGTACGCCCTAAGTGAGTCTGCTGGGCTGCGGGAAGTCCGGGCTTCGTGTAATCGATGAAGAAGGTAAGTACGGTCGGTAAATCGGGCCCAACCTCGGGCGAATCGGTTCCAAACCTGGCAACCTTGCGAACTTCGGTAAATCGCCCGAAGCCCTCGAACCAGTTACCACCGCTGATTCCGAGCTTCGACAAAAATCTCCAGTTACGAACCGCGACGTTCGCCACCATGTAGGGCGCGTACATGAAGGATGCATAGGCGGCCTGCCGATCCGGGTCCAGATCGCGCACAACATGCTTCGTCATCCAACCACCGCCTGCCATGACGACGCTCTTGGCTTTCAGCCGGTAGACTTTGCCATTCGAGGTGTAAGTAACCCAGACGAACTCTGACTTACTCGGTTCGCCCTGGTGCTCGACACGCACAGCGGTCGACTGGAGCCGAATCCGAATCTGTTGCCCGGGTCTATCGAGTGCAGAGAAATCGACGCGGTTCTTCCAGGTCGTCTCCATGCCACGCTTACCCTCGATCGATTCCGGAATTAGCGTTTTTACGATCAGGCGATTCAAACCACTGTTTCCGCCCGGGAACATTTGAATGCCGGTCGCCATGGAGTCATCGACCGTAGGCACCGTTCGAGACCACTCATATTCGAGAAAGGCTGAGAGCGCATCGCCGCCCAAGCCGAACCCTGCGGCCGTGTCACTAACGGTGAGCATCCGAAGCGTCTCACGGCTAACTCCGAACAGCCGGACCCAATAATCTTCGAGCGTCATGCTGTCGAGCTCACGGGAAGCCGCATCGCCCGGATAATCGTAAACGAGCGGAGCTGTCACGTGCTGAGCGTTGTGCCAGGCCACCATCTCGCGGCGCGTCTGTTCCGGAAGCGGAGTGGATGCTAGATTATCTCGCCAAGGATCTCTGACCCAGATGCCCGGGTTCTTCCCGTACTTTGCCCCGAAGTAGAAGCCATAGGTGCCGAGATTCGGATAGCCTGCGACCCGGTAAGGGCTGCGCGGCAGAGACATATCCGCCGGCGGTCCTTGCCAACTCTGGTAGTCCTTAAATGCATCCCAATCGAGACCGATCGAATCGTAAACGCCTTTTAGGAAACTGTGCGGATAGGGCGGTTGAAAGTGAACCGATGCTTGCGGCGCGTATAACGTGTGGCCGTCGACCACAAACTCATTGCGTTTGGCTACTCCACCAAACACTCGCGAATTGTCTAGAACAAGGCAGGTCTGATTGCCCGGCGTGCGTTGCTTAAAGAAGAGACTGGCCGAAAGTCCCGCAAAGCCACCGCCGACCACCACGCAGTCAAAAGTCTCGCCTGTCTCAACGACACCGTTCGAAGCTCTATCGAACTTGCCATCCCGAACCGCGTGCGCGCTGTGCACCACCTCTTCCGAATTACCGGCGGTACCCTGATAGTCGCCTTCACCTGTGTACCCGGTCCAGCCCTCCACTAGCCCCAATAATTGGTGCGGTGCCATGCCACCGAGCAGAGCTGCTCCAGAGGCGAGCAACGCGCCATCCAAGAAATCACGGCGCGACATTCCCTCGCCCATTCCAAGGACCTTGTCCAGGTGAGGGCAGCGTTGGGCCAATTCGTCTCCTTCACCTGCCTCACTCGGCGCGGCTTTCGCTGTCTTTCGCCTTAATTCGGAAGGTTTCGTCTTCTGTCGGTAAGGGTCAGATTAATATCGCCTTACGGGAAAGTCAAGGATTATTGATGCTCGAGAGACGTGGAGCGGTGGAAAGACTGAGCTCGTTTGGCGCTGAAAAAGGGAGCGCTGATCATGCAATGATTTCTTTTATCACGTTGCCGCCCAGGTCAGTCAAGCGGAAATCGCGGCCGCCATGATTAAAGGTCAGCTTCTTATGATCGATACCCAGCTGGTTCAGCATCGTGGCGTGGTAATCGTGTACGTGGCAGAGGTTCTTTGCAACATCGTAACCATATTCGTCGGTCTCGCCGTAGACCATACCGCCTTTGATACCGCCTCCAGCAAGCCAGGAAGAATATGTTTTTGCGTGATGCGAACGGCCCTTCATGTTGGGAACGCTGTCGCCGGGCTGACGGCCGAACTCCGTAGAGAAGGCAACCAATGTGTCGTCGAACATGCCGCGCGACTTCAGATCAAGTAGGAGGCCGGCGATTGGCTTGTCCACGTTGCGCGCCACGACTTCATGCGTGTGCATATCGAGATGGGAATCCCAATTGGTGTTCTGATTTGCGCCCGTGTCGACTAGTTCGATAAAGCGCACGCCACGTTCGGCAAGCCGGCGGGCCATGAGGCACTGCCATCCAAAGCCTTTCGTCTGCCCGCGTTCAAGCCCGTAGAGTTTTAGCGTGGCGTCGGATTCTTTGGAGAGATCGAACGCTTCGGGCGCCTCCTTCTGCATGCCGTAAGCGGTTTCAAAGCTCTTGACCCGGGCTGCCAGCAGACGGTCACCTTCACGGTCGGCCAGGTGCCGGCGGTTAAAGAAATTGACAAGGCCCAACTCAAGGTCTTGAATGTCACCCGGCAACGCACGCGTCATGTTTGGAATCGGCTCAGCGCCGGGCACAACGCGCACACCCCGGTGGCAAGCGGGCAGGAAATCAGCGTCCCAAACAATCGTGCCGCCGTAAGGAGATTCCGGCGCCAGCACCATGAACGAGGGCAGATTTTGATTGAACGTGCCAAGGCCGTAGCTCACCCAAGAACCCATGCTCGGGCGCTCCATGAGCACCGAACCGCCATGCAGGCCCATGTTGGCCTGATTGTGATTCAGGAAGTCGTTGCGCATGGTACGGATGAGGCAGATGTCATCCATGCAGGCACCGATGTTGGGCAGGAGCTCGCTTACCTCTGTGTCGCACTTGGCGTATCGCTTGAACTTGTAATTCGAAGCGATAAGATAGTCGCCTTTCACCTGCTTGCCGTGATCTTGCTGCAGCTTCGGTTTCGGATCGAAGGTATCGATGTGCGAAACACCGCCGCTCATGTAGAGAAAAATGATGCGTTTCGCTTTCGCCGGAAACATCGGCGTCTTTGGAGCAAGCGGGTTCGCAAGCCCCGCGGCGAAAGCATTCGATGACGAGCCGAGCAGTTCGCTGAGCAGCCCCGGCAAGGCAAGTGACACGGTACTGAGGGAGCGAATGGCGCCGCGCCGCGACAGGTGATAAGGATTATGAAGGGCCATTGAGTGCTCCTGATGAAAGTCAGTCTAAGATCATGAATTCGTTGCTCGAGTAGAGCGCTTCGAGAAAGACGCGCATAGCTTCCTCATCCGCCTCGCTTGCAGTCGCGCCGTGGGCCGCAAAATACTGGCGTGACTTGCCCAGGAAAACCTGAATTTGCGCCAACTCTGCCAGAGCGGGCTTGCGTTGATAAATTCGTTCGAAACTTGCCACAACGCGATCCCGCCCGTTCGGCATCTTATCGAGCGTTTGGGCGAGCTTACCGGCACACTCCTTGGGGAATTCGGCGTTGAGCAGGTAAAGCGCCTGCAGCGGCGTCGAACTCCCGTCTCGTTGCGGCGTGCTTAGATTCGCATCCGCGCCATCAAAGATATCCAAATAAGGATGGCGTTTGCTTCGCTGCACCATCAGGTACACGGTGCGGTGATCCGAAGCGTAGAGCGCCGAGAACGGATTCTCGAGTGTATAGTTCCACTTATCGGCAGCTGGAAACGGGTGCGGGCCGGCGGGTGTGGGATCGAGCTTACCCGATGTGACGAGTAACGAATCGCGCACCTCCTCCGCGTCGAGCCGCGAACGGGAGTGCCGCCACGCATAAAGGTTATCCGGATCTTTCGCCTCATTTGCGGAATCGTCGGCACTTGAGAGCTGGTAAGCGTGGGAGAGCAGCATCAGGCGATGCATTGACTTGATCGACCAACCCTCACTGACAAACCGAAGAGCCAAATAGTCGAGCAGTTCCTGGTTGGTTGGTAGCGTCCCGCGATGGCCAAAATCGTTAGGGGTCGGAACGATGCCGTTCCCGAAATGCGCCAGCCAGAGCCGATTGACCATGACGCGAGCGGTCAACGGGTTCTGCGCACTCGCCAGCCAGTTGGCCAATTCTAGCCGGCCACTTCCAGAAGTATCCTTCGGCAGTTTGCCGCCACCAAGAACCTGCAGCGTGGTACGGGGCGCAGGGCCGCCCAAATCCTTGGGATCGCCATAGTGCTGGACCCGAGACTCGGTGGATGTGCCTTCGCTAATGGCGTAAGCCCGCTCGAACTTAGGTTCGGTGGCCATGATTTCCATCCGCCGCTTTTCAAGCGGTGGCAGCAGGTCATCGAACAAATTGAGTTTGCGAACTTCGGTTATCGCGTTGCCGACCGCCGTGATCTGCTCATCGAAATCCTTATAGGCCTGCGAATCCAAATCTTTCGGATTGCGATAAACGTAGCCGATCGGGAACCGCTTCGTCTCCGCGCCGGGATGCGGAAAGTGGCTGCTCGCGAGAATGCTGTAAATCCCGTAGTAGTCCTTCGTCGGAATCGGATCGAACTTATGATCGTGGCAGCGCGCGCACGCGACCGTGAGGCCTAGGTAGGCGTACCCGAGATTGTCCACTGCATCGCTTTGCACCAGTTTGTCATCGGGTGCGTCGCCCGTCCGGCGCGCAATTGCTAGGTAGCCGGTCGCAATCGTATTTTGCCAACCTTCGTCGTCTGTCTTATGCGGCAGCAGGTCGCCTGCAATCTGATCCTTAATGAACAGATCGTAGGGCTTATCTTGCGCGAACGACTGAATCACCCAATCCCGATATTTGTAAGCGTCGGGAACCGGATAGTCGGCGTTGTTGCCTGAAGTATCGGCGTATCGAACCACATCGAGCCAAATGCGGCCCCAGCGTTCTCCATATGCCTTGGAGGCCAGCAGACGATCGATTACTTTGCTGTAGGCTTGCGGGTTCGTGTCAGCCAGAAAAAGATCGACTTCGGCAGGCGTCGGAGGCAAACCGGTCAGGTCATAGGTGACGCGCCGAATCAATGCGCGTTTGTCGGCGTCTCCAACCGGTTTCAAGCCTTGTTGATTGAGTTTGGCCAAGACGAAACGGTCGATATCGTCGTAGACCCACTTGGAGTTTACAGCCGGCGGTGTGACTGCTTTGGGCGGGTGGAACGACCAGAAATTGCGGTCGGCTTCGGTCACGCCTGAAGTGTCAACTGGCTTGACATCGGTCGGCCAAAAAGCACCGTCGGCGACCCACTGCTCGATAGTTGCTACCTCCTCCGGTTTCAGCGCGCCTTGCGGCGGCATGCGGAGGCTTTCGTGATAATGAATCGCCTTGACGAGCAGGCTTTCGGCGGGATGGCCCGGAATAATCACGGCTCCATCTTTGCCGCCTTTCATCAGGCCTTGGCTGGTATCGAGCCGGAGGCCGCCACTGCGCAATTCGGTGTGACATCCATAGCAGTTCTTCGCCAGGATCGGACGAACCTTCGTTTCGAAGTACTGTGCCTGCTCGGATTTAAGCTTGGCCGCGGAGGCGCCCCAAGCCGGAGACAACCATATTAAAGTTGCCGCCAAGACAACCCAAAACGGGGCCAGATGACGATGAATTCGGCGTACTATAGACGCTCCTGCCGAGTACGAACTCGTTGCTGCCGCAGACGGCCGGGTCTGGGGAGGGTTGCTGATCTGTCGCGGTTCGCTCCGTTCAGAGGCCAAAAGCAATCGAAGCCGCGCCACTCAAAATAAGTTGGATCTAGTTACGATTAGTCTTATTGTCGTTCCCCAGCCTGGTACGATGTCAATCGCAACCGGGTAATCCGATCAATAACAAAGGTAAACGAAAGTTCTGTTTGGGTGCTTCGTTTTAGGCGATTAGTACTTCGACTCCCGCGCGCCGGATCGGACTCGAGCATCGGCATCGGTGCCGAATCGTCAGTAATCAGCCGGGTAATGTGCGGTAAATCGGAGATGATGCTCAAGCTGCGCCTGCCTAACTTGGTCGCATCCGCCAGCACTGTTACCTCCTCCGACACCTGAATCATGCACGTGTTGATCTGGGCCTCGAGCAAATCCGGGGTAAAGATTCCAAGTGCCGGATCGAGTCCGTCCACCCCGAGAAAAGCATGATCCGCATGCAACTCACGCAACTGCCTTTCAGCTTGGGGACCGACAAACGAACCGGCCACATGACGCATGAGCCCGCCGATCATGATAGTCGAGATCCCGGCAGTGTCCGCCAGTTCTTCCGCAATGTGAAGAGCGTGCGTGATCACGGTCAACCCTTTTAGCTCGAGTCGCTTGATGGCCCGGACCAATTCCGCGGTGCTTGTCCCGGAGTCGATGATGAGCCGCTGGTGCGGTTTAATCAGGGAAGCAGCAAGCGTGGCGATACGGACTTTTTCTGCATGCCGGATAGTTCGTTTGATCCGCAGCGGAAACTCACGCTCCGAATCCTGCGGCAAAATGGCCCCACCGTACGAACGGACGAGCAAGCCTTGCTTAGCAAGATGGCCGAGATCCGAGCGTAATGTTACGGCCGAGACCTTCAATCGCTTGACCAAGTCATCAACCGCTACCCGGCCTTCTGCTTCGAGTATCTTTGTTATCTCCCGCCTTCGCTCTTCGATCAACAGAACCGACTGTGGTGCGCGCATTGATCTCTGCGTTTGACTCGCTTGTAGCTTGACATTCTACTCTTCTAAAATCTAAGCTTACCGTTTACCGCGAGCTTCAAAAGACTGCGGTCAAGTACGAAAGAGTCGCCGGGAGGAAAGACTGCGTGCACCCGTTTCGTGCCTTGCTGTTTGGGGCAACCATAAACGCCGTAATGACTGGAGCGATGTGGAGCCAGTCGAGTGATGCGCTCACGGCTGATCGCAAGGCGATCACGTTAAAGGCAGTCAAAGAGATGGTTTCCGTTGCGAGAGCATAGGGCCCTCGAGAACAAGACGCGCAACATCATTAATCTTCTGCCTGCGGAAGGTGCGGTCCCTATCACGGTCGATGGGAAAGTCGTCGGCGCCATCGGGGTAAGCGGCGCATCCTCCGGTCAGGACGCTTCCTACGCGCAAGCGGCTGCTGACTGGTTGACCGGCCAGCTCAAGAATGCAAAGTAGCCCGATCTCTCGACGGGCATTCGTCTCAAGCCTCGCGGGCGCGCTCGCCGCCCCTTTCGTGAGCGGTGCAACTGCCACCTTCGGACACGAGGTGGGTTATGCCTACGTCGGTTCGTTTTCATACAAGAACGGTCCCGAGGGCAATGTAGGGGACGGTAAAGGCATCACTCTTTTTCGGGTCGATCTCCAAACCGGCGGCATGGGTCAGCTGGATGTCACCGCCGATGAGGCCAACCCGTGGTGGCTCGCGTTGCATCCATCAAAGAGGTTTCTCTATGCAGCGAATGAAATCACTGCGCCGGGCGATAAGACCTCCGGCTCAATCAGTTCCTACGCCATCGATCCGGAGAGCCGCCGTCTAACTCTTCTCAATGCCGTCTCGACGCACGGTGCGCGTCCGGCGCAGATAAGCGTTCATCCGTCCGGCCGGTACGTCTTTACCGCTAATTTCGGCAGCGGCAACATCGCGGTGTTGCCGATCCAGCAAAACGGAGCATTGGGAGATCCGGTCGACATACAAGAAGATCACGGGCAACACGGCGCAACTAAGCCGCTAGTGGCCCTGCAGGCAGTTTCGCTAATAGCGGGCATGATCAACCGCATCCCCATATGGTGCTGACCGATCCGGGCGGGCGTTTTGTGATCGAATCCGACCTGAGACTCGATCAGATCATCACCTGGAACTTCGATACCGCTAGCGGGAAGCTCACACGCGCCGATGTCCCGCCGGCTGTCTTTCCGTCCGGCGATGGTCCGCGTCATTTCGTGTTTCATCCAAACGGGAAATGGCTCTACTCGGTCCAGGAAGAAGGTTGCACGGTGGTCACCTTCGATTACGAACCCGCGACCGGCAAGCTGATAGGTAAGCAAACCGTCTCGACCGTCCCGAAAGGCTTCGCGGGCAGCGACTACACATCGGAGATCGTCGTCTCGCCAGATGGGAAGTACGTCTACGCCGTAAATCGCCTCTACGACAGCATCGTGTATTTCCAAATTCTCGAAGACGGAACGCTGCGACCCACTGGCGATGAATGGACACGCGGAGATTTCCCACGGCACATCGCGTTCGATCCGACACATACTTTTCTTTACTGCTGCAACCAGAAAAGTGATGCGATCACCACTTTCAAGGTTGATCGTGTGACGGGCGGTCTCACGTTTACCGGCCGGTTCACGGCAGCCGGGACGCCCGCCGTCCTGGTTTTCCTATGATTGCTCAGAGAGCCGCTCAATTCGCTTTAGCAGCGCTGTCGATCTCGTTGAGTCTTCACGCGGCGAAGCAGGCGCCGATCCGCCTCAGCACCTGGTATTGGCTCAATTCTGCACCGAAAAATGAGTGGGGGCGCGATTTTCAGAAGATTCGCGCGCTCGGCTTCTCCGACGTGTTGCTCGTCTGGGGCTTGGATGCCGCCGCCTTTTCCTTCCGAATCGCCGATTCACGCGAAGCGATTCGCGCCGCGCATGCAGCGGGTCTTGGATCCTATCTTTTTGTCTGGCACGCCCGTCATAACTCACTCGACCATCCTGCTGAGTTCGAACAGGTCGATGCCGCCGGCCATCATCTCTATGCCTTTGATACGTTCAATCCGGAGTGGCGGCACGGACCCTGGACGTCTTATCTCCAAATACTCGCTCGAAACTATGGACCGGAGCCGGGCTTTGCCGGCTACGTGTTCGACAACTCCTTCGCCATCGGCCAAATCGGCAGCATCGACGGCCCCAGTCCCAAGCCCGACGAAAGCTATCTCTCCTACAACTCGGTCGAGAAGAAACTTTGGGGTCCTCAATTGCCTCAACCGAAAAAAGGCGAGAAATGGCAAGCATGGACACGAGCTCGCGAGACCTGGTGGGCGCAATGGGCGAGCGACACGCGCGACTCCATCCGCGCTGTCGACAATAACCCTGCGCACGAGATCGTTATCGAAGACGGTGCAAATGCCATTGATCCCGATACGGTCGAGCATGCCGGGGTCGATTTCGCGAGCGTTGCAAAATCGTTCGACAGTGTCGGTGCTTACTTCGCCCCTGCGTACAGCGATGGGGCAGCGGCGGCGCACCTCGCACAATCAGTAAAAGAGTATCTGCGCAGCATGCAAGGTGCAGCCGGTGCCGCAAGATCGCTCTCAGTTTGCGCCTGTCGGAGGGCGATAAGGAAGACACTCCCGGCTCTGCCGCTTATCCGACCCTCGAGCAGATCAAGCAAATCACTAGCGCAGCGATTTCCCTTGGCATCCGGCACATCGACATGTATGGATACCGCATGGGGATCTATCACCTCGATGCGGCTGGCTGGCAGAAGTATCGGCCCAAACCCGGCTTGAATTATGAGCTCACGGGCGAGATCAAAGAGAAGTTTCTATGTGACCGGAAGGAGCTGTGGACCGGTTTGCGCAAATACTTCGGCCAGCTGCAATCCGCAGGAACACGGTAGGCGCTTTCAGCCCCGCCCGATATACGGCATCTTCGTTGCCGTCACGGTCATGAATTGCACATTAGCATCTAGCGGCAGGTCGGCCATCAAGAGCACTGCGCGTGCCACATGCTCGACATCCATACGCGCTTCAACCTGAAGCTGACCGTTCGGCTGAAGAATGCCCTCCGCCATCCGTGCGCTCATCTCGGTTGCGGCATTCCCGATATCGATTTGACCGCACGCAATATCGTGCTGGCGACCGTCGAGCGAGATCGATTTGGTCAAACCCGTTATGGCATGCTTGGTAGCCGTGTAAGGAGCCGAGTTCGGACGTGGAACGTGAGCCGAAATGGATCCGTTGTTGATGATGCGGCCACCGCGCGGATCTTGCGTCTTCATGGCCCGAATCGCTTCTTGAGCACAAAGAAAAGCGCCGGTCAGATTCACGTTCACGACCGCGTTCCATTGTTCAAAGGACAGTTCTTCCATGGGAATCGCCGGCGCGCCTATGCCGGCGTTGTTGAAAAGTAAATCAATACGCCCAAAGCGTGACTTTGTTTTCTGGAACAGCTCTCGGACCTGCTTCGGATCGGCGACATCGGTGGTCACCGCGAGCAACGCGGGGCCTTTTTCAGCCGCCAACTCAATGGTTTTAGCAAGCTCAGCTTCGCGCCGGCCAGCTATCGCGACCTGATATCCGGCTTGTGCCAGAGCCAACGCGACTGCCCGGCCAATGCCGCTGCCACCACCTGTTACGATCGCCAGTTTGTCAACCACCCTCATATCAGAACAAGGAAAGAGGAAAATAGTAAAGAACTTTCGTGAAAGCACTTCACTTACTCGCGTGTGGTTTGTCATTTGCCGGGGTAGCCGCGGCGCACGACATCATTACAACCAATCTCACCTTCACCCGCGATATCTCTAGGATCTTCGCCACTCATTGCGTCGCGTGCCATTCGTCCGGTTCGGCCATCCCTCTTACCACATATGAGGAAGCCCGACCCTGGGCCGTGGCGATCAAAGAGCAGGTGCTGTCGAGAGCGATGCCGCCGTGGGGTGCGGTAAAGGGCTTCGGCGATCTCGCACCCGACTACGGGCTGAGTCAGGAAGACATCCTGATCATCGCCGGTTGGGTTGTCGGCGGCGCTCCGCAAGGTAGCCCGCAGCTGTTGCCCCGCGCGCAAACATCGGTCGCTATCGCGAACCCGCGTTTACAAGACGGGCCTGTCGTCAACACGCATCTGCAGCTCAACCAGACTCTCGAAGTAGCGGGCATTCGACCGATTGCTCAATCTTTGGTCGATTCCACTCAGGTGGTGGCAAAGCTGCCGGATGGGCGCATTGTCCCGCTGCTCTGGCTGTATCACTTCGATCCGAAGACGCACCGCTCCTTCGCCTTGCGCCAACCTATCGCGCTACCGTCGGGAACCGTGATCGAGTCCTCTGCTGCCCTGCAGTTCGCGCTGCAAACGAAGTAAGGGAAAGCTTAGAGCGCCTTCACCGGAACGGTAAAGACAAGATTATTCACGACGTCCTCGCGTTGTACTTGCGTCCAGATACGATAGAGACCCTCGCGCGGAAAGATGATATTGAACTGCATGTTCCCTTTGCCATCGGCCAAAAACGGATGCAGGTGAAGGAGGTCGATCAGATCTTCGCTTGCCGCTAACATGTGCGCCCAAGCTCCCAGATACGGCTGCAGGCCAGTGGCAGGATCGAGCGAGAAAAACAGCTTGGTCTCTAACCCGGCAACGGGCTGCTCCGGCTCAAGCCGCAGGGCGGCTGTGACGTTTTCCGATTTCGCGGGTGCGAGCGAAGGGGCAAGATGCGCCTTCGGAGACTCGCCCGCGACGAAAACGGTTCCGACGGCGAGTTGCGGCACAGAGCCGGCCGGGTAAAAGTCGGCAAGGAGCCGGTACATTCCACCGTATGGGAGCCGGACTTTTTGTATGAATGAACCGTCCGGCTGCGATACCGGATGTATATGTCGAAAAAACTCCAGATTGGCACTGACCACGAAAAGATGAATCAGCTTTTCGTGAACGATCTCGAAATGCTGGACACTGGATTTTGTCGCCGGATCGATTGCGCGCAGCTGCAGAGTCGCTGTGTCTCCTGGCTTGAGGAGGGCAGGGGACTGCGAGATGTCGAGTGAATACTCGACGCGTTCCGGTACGTTGGCTACCAACTTCATACCACAGCGGGGACATACGCCTGGAGAGGCCGATCGGTAATCGGGATCCATGGGGCAAACCCAGTCTTTGTCGCCCGTTGCTGTGTCAGGCAATTTTTGCTGCGCCAATGAAGATACCGTGCCGAGCAGCAGGCTAACGCAGGTCCGGCGAGTGAGCTCGAAGCGCAACTCTACACCTTCTGCAGCTTACTGACCCGTCCCACCTCGACCCACTCCACAACATATATGTTGCCTTCAGTATCGAAGCAGGCACCGTGCGGGCAAACGAACTTGCCGGGTTTGAAGTGATCACGCGTGAGCTTCCGGGTCTGCATGTAATCGCTGCCCGAATCATCACCGAGGTTTTCGATAATTGCGTTATTTCGATCCATCAACGTGACGCGTGCAAACAGGTCGGGTACTACCATATCGCCATTCTTGTAAACGCTGAAATAACACGGCGCCGGCGTGCCATAGATAAAATCGATATGCTTGCCCTCCAATGTGAAACGCTGAATCCGTTTGTTCGACCGATCCGCTACAACCAGCACTGGTTCAGAGCCGCGCGTGTCGACAAGGATCCCATGCGGGCACAGCACTTGCCCGGCGTCTTTGCCGGGGCCGCCAAAGGTTTTAAGGTAGTGACCCTGCGAGTTGTACTGATTGATGTAGCTCGAACCGTAGCCGTCGCCGACGTAGATGTCGCCATTGGGTGCGATCGTCAGGTTCGTTGGACTGTATTTGATCGGCTGCCCGTCAGGGCCCGGCTTTGCATACGGTTCAGCATCTTTCGGGTATCCAAGTGTAAATACTTCTTCGCCGTTGAGCGTGGTTTTCACAACCATGCCGCGCTTCGTATCGCAGAGATATAAAAACTCGGTGGCGCCTTCCCGCCGGATCGTCAACCCGTGCGCCCCACCTTTAAATTCACGTCCCCAGCTCTTTACAAATTTGCCGTTGCGATCGAAGACAACCATCGAATCCGAGCTTTCGCTCACTGCGGCCACGGTGTGATGGATGTAAATATGGCCTTGCGAGTCTTCGCAGACTCCATGTGTGTTGCCGTATTGAATCTCGGCCGGCAGCTCGCCCCAATCATGCGTGACTTCGTAGACGTGATCGCCGCTTCCTAGCACCGGCTTCTTGCTACCCGCTTTATCGGCGGCGCCGAGAATGAGCGGTGCTGCCAGCCCGGTGCTGAACTGCCGAACAAACTGCCGGCGGGAGGGCGATGTCGGAGCGAGTGAGTTATGAATGTTCATGGATGGGGTAAACTTTCCGGCTTCTCTGCCTTACTGACATTCGTGGTGACCGCTGCCTTAGCCGAATTGCTCTCGCCATCGGGCGCTTTCACGTCGGCGTAAGCCAGCCAGAAACCCATCATCTCTTCGTTGCTTGGCTCACCCCAGCGAATCGTTTTGGAAGGATCAGGATTCAAAGGGTTATTCGCCGAGTTATCAAAGTAAGCGGTCGTTACCAACTTGGTTCCTTTGGGCAGCACAAATTGCTTCTTCAGAAAATATGTTTCTTGCCAGCGGAAATCGTACTTCGGAACATTAAATAAAACCTCTTGATGTCCGTCTGGATAGATGGCTTCCGTCGTCATGCTTTTCCCCCGGAAGTGCATGTGCGCGGTGTAAGCCACTGCCTGCACATCCTTCGGCAGCGTGTAGCAAGAGGTAACTTTGTGGCTGCCGTCCCCCGGCGGAATCAGAAACCAGTTATTCCAGATCTCGTATTGCGCGACTTCGTGCAATACCGGAGCCTTCGCGAAAACCAAACCGATGCTGGTGCGATCTGTCACTGGTTGGCCCAAACGGTTACTATAGTGAACCTGAAATTGCAGGTAAGATCCCGCCGCGAATCTTAAGCGCATAGCCGGGGGGCCGGATTTCGGCCAAGTGGCCGGGCAAGTAGATAGAAGGCACGTGATTGATGCCGCCGTCCGACCAGTCCTTGATTGGGCCAGTGGGCGCCGGGGCACAACCATCGTCGGAAACCGGGGCATCCGGCTTGGTATGGTTTACCTTGCCGGTACGAAAGCGAAACTCCCCGACCTGCTCCGCGCCCCCGTGCGAATCGATCAGTTTGCGAGCATCGGCACCGCTGACCACGCTGACTGTCGCATGATGGACTACGCGCCGGTCTCCCGGCACGACCTCCGCCGCCTGTATCCATTTATCTTCGGTGAAATTGGTCGGCACATAAATGTACTCGTAGTCGTCCTGATTCTGAGCGGCGACGGTGGTCGCAGGAATCGTTAGCACCACATCCGGTTTGATGTGCCAGCCATCTTTCGAAAACAGGCGCAGGCGGAAGATCCTGGGCATTGCCCTCTTTCGCGCCACCTTTCACCCAGGCTTCGATGGTTTCAATGTCTCCTGCCGAAAGCCGCGGATCGTTCAGATAATGACCGACGTTCGGGTCGGCGTGCCAGGGCGGCATCACACGCTGCACAACCGCTTGGCGAATAGCCGCGGCCCAGGGTCGCGCTTCCTTGTAACTCATCAACGACATCGGGGCAATGTCGTTTGGATGATGGCAAACCACGCAATTTTTGTAGAAGATCGGCGCTACATCTTTGCTAAACGTGACCGGCGTAGATGGATCGGGCGGTTGCCAACCGAAAACCGGCATCGCGCAGGCGGCAAGAACAAAGCAGATAAGTGTTTTCATAGCTAACGTCGGGCGAGCGACGATGTGTGTTTCTGCGGCAAGATAAATTCCAGCCACCCATCCATCATCTCTTCATAGCTCGGCTCGCCCCAGCGGATGGCCTTACTTGGATCGGGATTGTAACGGTTGTTCGGCGAATTATCGAAATGCGCCGTAATGATTATTTTCGTTCCAGTTTCGATCGGGACCGGTTCCGCTAACTTATACTCCGTCTGCCAATTGAAATCGTAATTCGGAACGAATGCCAGCGTCTCACGCCGGCCGTCTGTATGTAGTGCTTCGAACTTCATGTCTTTGCCGCGTAGGTGCATATGCGCGGTGTAAGACATTAAATCGACATCGCGGTTGAAGGTATAGCACGCCGTCACCCGGTGATCCGGGTCGCCTGCCGGAAGCTGGAACAGGTAATTGGATATGTCGATGCGGCGCAATGGTTGTTTCGGCGGTTCCTTCGCAAAGATCAGCCCGACACTCGTGCGATCGAGTTCTTCCTTGGTGATCGAAGCGGCGTTATAGTGAATCTGGAATTCGAGGATGGCGCCTTTAGGAACTTTCCTCGCATAGCCTTCGGGGAAAACATCCGGCTCTTTCCCGGGCAGATAAGAGCCGAGTATACTACTCTCTTCTGGCTTCCGCCCTGGAACGTTCCCGCCATCGGGCGAAGCACAACCATCGTCTCCCACCGGCATCAGGGGATTGATGTGATTCAGGCCGTCCGCTTTGATGAATGGCGCTAGTTTGTCGCTCTTCGCCGCCGCGACGGTTTCCTTTGGAACATAGACGTAGACGTGTGCATGATGAACGATGCGCCGATTCCCAGGTTTCAATTCGACGGCACTGATCCAGCGATCTTCCGCGAAGTTGGTCGGAGCTCGCAGGTAGACATATTGATCCGGATCGTGCGGCTTCACAATAAAGTCACTCGGGATGGGAACGATCGCGTCCGGCTTCCCGATTTCCCAGCCTTCCGGATACACCGGCGCGGGAGGAAGATCGGCGGCGATGCCCTCCGGTGAACCGTCGTCCACCCATTTCTCAATCGTTGCTATCTGTTGGCCGGTCAAGCGCTGGTCGTTGGCGAAATGACCATAGCGTGGATCGGCTTGCCAAGGCGGCATCTTGCGTGTTAACACGGCCTGCCGGATGGCACGCGCCCAAGGCCTGGCGTCCTTGTAAGTAAAAAGCGACATCGGCGCGATGTCGTTCGGGTGGTGACACTTTGTGCAGTGCTGATACAGAATCGGTGCGACATCCCGGTCGAACGTCAACGACGCATCGTTCTGCGAGGCGAAGGCAGAGACTGCGGCCACGAAAAAACACGCTGGGCCGACCAAGCTCCTACCTAACCAGTTCACTTGTCACCTGTTGCAAACGAGTATATCGAGTTTGAGCGCTCCTCCGTCGCTATCGCATGGACCTTATGGGCCGTCAAACGGGAAGGCTAGACGCTGGGACATCTCAGAACTGGCGGTTGTCTCTAATCGTTGGAATCGTATAATTCGAAAACTGAGCGGGCCCCATTTACTCTCGCTGAACTGAAGGCATTCGGATATTACATTTGCTCCAGACGTACCAAAGCATTCTCCTAGTGATGGTGATCATAGCTGCCTCCTTGTCCTTCCTGCTGTTCATACAGCGGATCTGGCCGATTGAACAGCGCCGTCTCCACAACGATCTAATCGGATGGCACATCACCGTGCTCGGCACGACCTATGCAGTCATCATCGGCTTCATGTTGTACGCGGTTTGGACCAATTTCGAACTTGCCAGCAGCAATACCGAGTCGGAAGCGGATTGTCTTGTAAACGTGGCCCGTTTCGCACAGGGTCTGCCGGACCAAGATGCGGAACGGATGCAAAAGCTGGCACTGCAGTATGCGACGCAGATGCTGAACGATGAATGGCCGGCCATGAGCCGGGTTGAACTAAGCCACTCTTCAGAGCGAACTGTCGCGGAACTGTGGTCGGAAGCGAACCGCGCGGGAGCAGTTACCCCCTCTCAGCAAGTAAGTCGCGATCACGTGCTTACCGAATTATCGACCATGACGCAACATCGCCGTCTCCGCCGCTTGCAGTGTTATGCGGACTTGCCGGGCATTCTCTGGATGGTGCTCGATGCCGGCGCGTTCGTCACGCTGCTCTCCGCCTGCATGTTCGGCAGCGCTGATTTCAAACTTCACGTGGTTCAGGTGACCACCCTTTCTCTCTTGGTCTCGCTGGTGCTGGTTGCGATCGCCGATATCAACAGTCCGTTTCAAGGCTCGGTGCACGTTGGCGCTACCAGTTTTGAGCGCGCGCGTGAGGTGTTGACCCAGCCAGGTCGATTGGGCCGAGGTTAGCTACTGGTTGATGATGCTGCCGTCGGCGCGCCGGACGACACCCCAACCGCCGTTCAGGTTTTTGCGCGAGCCCGTTTCAGAGCCGTAAGGGTACTTGGCCGCAGCGCGTTCGTCGATCTCAATACCCCAGCCTGGCTTCTCGTTCGCCATCGCATAACCGTCTCGGACCACCGGATAACCGCTGAAAACTTCCTGCACTGCCTCATTGGGGAAAGTCCACTCCTGAATGCCGAAGTTGTAACAGACCAGGTCGAGCGTGACGTTCGCGCAGTGGCCGACGGGCGACACATCCCCAGGGCCATGCCAGGCGGTTCGAACCTGAAACGCTTCGGCTAGAGCGGCGATTTTGCGGCAAGGCGTTAACCCACCGGCCTGCGAAACATGCACCCGGATGAAATCGATGACGCTGTCGCGAATCAACCCGTTCCACTCGTGCGGATTATTGAAGAGCTCACCCATTGCGAGCGGAGTTGTACAGTTCGCCCGGATCTGCTTGAAGTAGTCGATGTTTTCCGGTGAGAGCGCGTCTTCCAGGAAAAATAAGCGGAACTGTTCCATATCCTTTGCGAACTGAACAGCCAGACGTGGCGGAAGACGTTCGTGCACATCGTGCAGCAGTTCGATATCGGGCCCGAGTTCTTTGCGCCCGGCTGCAAACAACTCGAGTGTTCGACGCGCGTAGGGCTCAGGTTCGAAAACCGGGTCCTGCCTCTCCGCGCTTGACGAATCGTGAGCTAGTGTGGGGGCCGCGCCATAGGCGGCCATACCCGGAATGCCGACCTGCAGTCGAATAGCTTTGATGCCCTTCGCCATCAGTTTGTGCGCTTGATCGAGAACCTCTGGGATCTCGCTTCCGGATGCGTGCGAGTAAATCATCGCGCCGCGGCGGCATTTGCCTCCAAGCAACTCGTACACCGGCATACCGGCCTGTTTGCCTTTGATGTCCCAGAGGGCCTGGTCAACGCCGCTGATCGCATTATTCAGTACCGGGCCGTTGCGCCAATACGAAGAGTTGTACATTGCCTGCCACAAATCCTCGATGTTGTCGGTGGGCCTGCCGACAAGAAAAGGTTTGAGATATTTGCGGACTGCTTCCACCACCAGATCCGCGCGCTGCGTGAATGTTGCGCAGCCGTATCCGTAAAGCCCCGCTTGATCGGTCTGTATCTTTACCACCGCTAAACGCACACCAGCTGGTTCGGTGGCTATCACCGAGACATCCTGGATCTTCGGTGCAGGCATACCACGCAGTTGCGAAGATATCGCGAGAGAACCGGCGACCGAAGCGAGTAATTCGCGGCGAGTCGAAAAAGTCATCAAGAGGAAACCCCTGGTGAGTATATAGCGGCAGACTAGGCCGCAAGGACATTTGCAAACGTGAATATCTGAGTGTGCACCATAAGAGAGCTTTATGAGTCACTGGGGCACTGCATTTGTGAGGCTCACATACCTCACAAAAAAAGGAGCTCCCCATTCGCTTCACAGCTGCCCTTCTACTAATGACCAGTGCGTCATTAGCCTTTGCTCAAGAACCGACGATTGCCGGCTGTCAGATCTTGCCGTCCAACAATATCTGGAATACTCGTGTTGACACGCTACCTGTCGACCCGAACTCGGCTGCGTACATTCAGTCGATGACCGCTACCAATCCCAGCCTTCATCCCGACTTCGGACATGGCGGCGGGATGCCGTACGATCTTGTGTCTAGCACTCAGCCCAAAGTGCCGGTCAAGTTCTATTACAACGGCGATGCCGGGCCTTATCCGATTCCAGCGAATGTCCATATCGAAGCAGGTTCCGATCATCACGCGATCCTCATCGACAAAGACAATTGCATTCTCTATGAACTCTTCAACCTCTCAGCGCACCCAACAGGCTGGCAGGCAGGTTCAGGGTCGATATTCCCACTGAACTCGAATGCACTTCGGCCGAATGGCTGGACGTCAGCCGATGCGGCGGGTCTGCCGATTTTCCCCGGCGAAATCCGTTTGGAGGAGGTAATGACCGGCCATATCGATCATGCTCTCCGGGTGACAGCCGACCGCACGCGCAACGCACACATCTGGCCTGCACGCCACGATGCATCCTGGCGTACCGAAGCCGAATACCCGCCCATGGGTCAGCGCTTCCGCTTGAAAGCAAATTTCAATATTTCACCTTTTGCTCCGTACGTTCAAGTCATCTTGCAAGCTGCCAAAACTTACGGTCTGATCCTGGCGGACAACGGAACCTCCTGGCACCTGACCGGAGTGGGCGACACACGCTGGAATGACGATACAATGCACCAGCTCACCTGGGTGAGTGGCAACAACTTCGAAGCGATCGACGAATCGAGCTTCATGATGAATCCCAACTCCGCTCAGGTTCGGGGAACAGATAACAGCGGTATTCCGACGACCTGGGTCAACTTTATCTCCAAGCACAGCAACAAGTGTCTGGACATGACTGGCGGTCCCGGCGCAACCTGGCAAACCGATCCGGCTCAGCAATGGGATTGTTCGCCCAATCCGCAGCAGACGAATCAGCACTTCAAGTTCGTTCCGGTTTCTGGCGGTTACAAAATTCAGATTGCTAACAGCGGTCTTTCCTTACAGCCGCTCGGCGGTGCATTCGCCGCACTTGGAGCCGTTATCGAACAATGGCCCTTTGAAGGCAACGCTTACCAAATCTGGAGTGTCGTTCGTACGAGCGATGGCTTCTTCAACATCAAGCCGGCCAGCAGTCCTGGTTCCTGTATGGATGTAAGTCAGGCATCCCAAACCAACGGCGCCAAGGTTCTGTTGTACACCTGCAACGGCGATGACAACCAGAAATGGACTTTTGTCCCCTCTACTTAGTCAAAAACAATCCTCGCCCGTGTTGTTTTACATGGCACGGGCACGAACTGAGACGCGTGACTGTTTTGCTCGGCGAAGCAGTCACCTCTTTGATTCAGTTTTCTCCTCCAATCCCGCCAGCATCCTGTTCAGATAATCCGCTAAATCGATATCTTTCGGGGTAACCCGGTGTCCTGCATCAAAAGTATCGAGATGAATCTCGAGAGATTTGTACTTGTTGCACCACACCGGGTGATGATCTCGCGTATCGATTTCTTCAACGCACGATTGCATGAATTGGATGGCGCTCCGAAAGTCATGGAACGTAACAGTTCGTTTCAGGCCGTTGGGGTCGCCTGTCCAACCCGGCAGCTTTAAAAGTGCCGCCGAGACTTCTTCGGGAGCCAATGGCCGCAGGTTCTTGTATTCCATCTCGCGCTTATTTTACCGGGCAGATAGGCGCGCCGTACACTCAAGGAAGAGTCGTTCCAGCTGTGAAGCGAGTTTACGTACAAAGTTTCGGTTGTCGCGCGTCGCAGGCAGACGGAGCCGCCATCGAAGCAGCTCTCGAAGAACAATCATTTACGGTGGTGCGAGATCGCGCCTCGGCTGATTTGGTGGTGCTTAATACATGCACTGTGACACACAGCGCCGATGTGGATATGCGGCGTGCGATTAGGACTCTCCATCGCGATCAGCCGGCGGCCGATATTCTCGTCACGGGTTGCTACGCGCAGCGCGCGCCTGAGGAGATCGCTTCGATCGAGGGTGTTCGCTGGGTGGTTGGCAACACCCATAAAGGTCAGATTGCGGAGTTAGTCTCGCGGAACACCGAACCCTATCACGGCCAGATAGTCACCGGAAATATCTCTCAGGAGAGCGTTTTTTCTGCGATGCCGGTACATGGAGTGCGCGGCGACCGCACGCGACCAAACCTCAAAGTGCAGGACGGCTGCAGTAATCGCTGCTCTTTCTGCATCATTCCGAGCGTCCGGGGCCGCAGCCGGAGTGCCGCACCAGCCGACGTAGTCGAGCAGGTCACGCGGCTAGCAGAACGCTACGCCGAAGTAGTTCTCAGCGGAATCAATCTCGGTCGCTGGGGCCGTGATTTGCCAGGCGGCTTGCGATTCATCGATCTTTTGCGTACCTTGCTGCGCGAGACCGCGGTCCGTCGATTGCGGATCAGCAGCGTTGAGCCGATGGATTGGTCGGGCGAGTTGCTCGAGTTGCTTGCCGGCGAGAAGCGGATCGCAAAACACGTGCACCTGCCGCTGCAGGCCGGCTCGGACCCCGTTCTGAAGCGGATGTATCGTAAGTACCGCACGCGTCACTATGCCAGTCGCGTTGCCCTGGCGCGCTCGCTGATGCCCGAGGCCGCGATAGGGGCAGACGTGATGACCGGCTTCCCGGGCGAAACCGATGAGGAGTTTCGTGAGACGGTCGATTTCGTGGCCGCACAACCTTTCACGTACCTTCACGTCTTTACCTACTCCGAGCGTCCCGGTACACGTGCTGCTGAGCAGGGCGAAGCCGTCCCCCCGCCGGTTCGCCAGGAGCGCACGCACGTTTTGCGCGAATTATCGGGCCGCCAGAATCTGGATTTCCGGCGGCGCATGATCGGCCAGACTCTTTCGGCCGTTACACTCCAACAACGTGGCAGCGCGCTTACCAGCAACTTTCTGAGAGTCGATCTGGCAAGCGATCGCGAGCCAAACAAAATGCTGGATCTCGCGATCGGCGGAGTGAGCGGGACGGGTTTGCGTGAGCTTCCCGATTTCCCGATTCTCTAGCGCTTGTAACCGAACCTCTGCAGCAGTTCGACTCTGGCGGCGGCGTGGGTTTCGGTTTCCACAGCCAGGGGCCCACTGCCATCCACCACTCCGATGACACCGCGGCCCTGCTCGGTCTCGACGACAATGACTTCGAGCGGATTCGCGGTCGCGCAGAAAATGTTGACCACTTCCGGCACAGCTTGAATCCGGCCCAGTATGTTTATCGGGAAGCCCTGCCGCAAGACAACGACGAATACGTGTCCAGCGCCGATTGCGG
Organism: Terriglobia bacterium; assembly: GCA_963737005.1. Taxonomy (GTDB): domain Bacteria; phylum Acidobacteriota; class Terriglobia; order Bryobacterales; family Bryobacteraceae; genus Bog-105. The sequence goes on from CAVTRD010000006.1 coordinate 193,707, forward strand.
TGGCGTTCGCAACTGCACTCTCTTTGAGCACTTCGTCATTACCATCGAAACGGATGAGACGTTCGCCTGAGGCTTCGTTGAAGGCTACTCCAAAACGCAGATGAGGTGAGGTGTTCACAATCGCCTCGTAAATATCCTCGACCGTCTTGATGAAGTGACTCTGCCCGACGATGATGTTGCCGTCTTGGGGAATGGTCAAGCGCACACTTTTCAGCTGCATCTCCGCAGGATAGCGGGTGCAAACCTAGCCGCGTGTGTCAGCCGGATACACTTGCGATTAGTGGGGAAACATGCGGAGAGACAGGGCAGAGGTCATGCCGACCGGGCCGGACGCCTCAATGATCGGAGCCTGCTGGAACACATTCGCCGGCTGCCTCACGCCCGGGCAACATTCAAGCAGCTGGTGCGCGAACTTGCCCTGCAGGGGGAGAGCCGCGAGAGCCTCGAAGATGCTCTCGACCGGCTGACCGACAAAGGACTGCTGGTCGAGCTGCGCTCCGGACACTTTATCGCGACCGGCACCAATGCCCAATACATAGCCGGCCGGCTCTCGTTGCATCGTGACGGCTTCGGATTTCTGGTGCCCGACCCGCCTGCGCCCGAAGGCATTCACGGCGACATCTTCCTGCCGCCGCCCGAAGCAGCGAAAGGCATGCACGGTGATCGCGCCCTGGTGCGAGTCACGCGCCTTGGCGGTGAAGGCCGTGCTGAGGGCGAGATCCTGCGCATACTGCGGCGCGCTCATTTGACGGTGGTCGGTGAGTTTCGGGTGCGCTCGCGCGGTAATTTCGTCGCGGCCTCTGATGAGCGTATCCAGCAATGGATCGCAATCCCCGAGGGCATGGAAAAACCGCTCCGCAGCGCGTCCGTCGACCGTGTCGGCGATCTGCCGGCGCGCGAGTTCACAACTCCGGAAGACATGGACGGCCTCATCGTCAATGTAGAAATTCTCGAGTATCCCGAGGACGGCCAGCCGGCTGTCGGGCGCGTAACCGAAATTCTTGGCTACCCGGACGAGTTTGGGGTCGACGTCGAGATCATCATCCGCAAGCATCATCTGCCGCACGAGTTTCCCGAAGACGTCTTCAACAAGCAGCCGGCATTTCCGGCCGAATCGATGACACGGAGCTGGCCCGCCGCAGGGATTTCCGCGCCTTCGACATCGTTACCATCGACGGTGAAACGGCCCGTGACTTTGACGATGCAGTCTGGGTCGAGCAGCTGCCCAACGGCCACTTCGCTTTGCAGGTGCATATTGCCGATGTGAGCCATTACGTGACGCCCGGCTCGCCCATTGATCGGGAAGCGCTTCATCGCGGTACCAGCGTCTATTTTCCGGATCGTGCCGTGCCCATGCTGCCGGTCCAGCTTTCTACAGACCTCTGCTCGCTGCGCCCACAGGAAGATCGTCTCGTTCTCTCGGCCCTTCTCGAGTTTGATCGGCAGGGCGAGGTCGTCGCACAGGAGTTCACCACCGGAGTCATCCGGAGCGTCGAGCGTATGACTTACACCGACGTCTTTCGCGTGCTGGAAGGCGACCCCGGGATGCGCACGCGGTATCGGAACCTGGTTGATCGGTTTGAGTTGATGCGCGAATTGGCGTTGATCCTGAACCGCCGCCGCACCAAGCGCGGATCGATCGATTTCGACATGCCGGAAACGAACATCGAGCTCGATCTCTCGGGACAGATGACCGGCGTCACACGCGGCGATCGCAATATGGCGCACCGGATCATCGAAGAATTTATGCTGGCTGCGAATGAAGCCGTTGCGGGTCATCTCGAAACGGCCGGGATCCCATCGCTGTACCGTATTCACGAGCAGCCCGATGCCAAGCGTTTGATGGACTTCGAAGAAATAGCCGAGCACTTCGGGTATTCACTTGGAATCAGTGCTATCCCGGTCCGTAAGTTTGCGACGGCTGAACGCCGGCCTAAAAGCCGAAGCGGCGGTCGCGAGGGAATGGGGCGCGGCGGACGGCGCGATGTCGTTCTGCCTCAGCAGGTCTCGGTTTCGTCGCGCAATTACCAGCGGCTGATCGCGAAGATCGCCGGCAAACCCGAAGAGCGCATCCTGAGCTATCTCATGTTGCGGTCCCTGAAACAGGCACGCTACAGCGCCGTCAACGAAGGACACTTCGCTCTTGCTGCGCCGGCCTACACGCACTTCACCTCGCCGATCCGCCGCTACCCGGACTTGGTTATCCACCGTATTCTTACGCATCTCATGCAGACCGGACAGGCGCTGCTCGAACCCGCGCTCTTGCAAGAACTCGGTACCGATACTTCCTTCACCGAGCGCCGCGCCGCCGATGCCGAGCGCGAGTTGATTGAATGGAAGAAGGTCCGGTTCATGGAGGAGCGGCTCGGCGACGAGTTCGATGCGCTTATCATCAGCACGGCAAAGTATGGATTCTTTGTCGAGCTCACCGAATTGTTTGTCGAGGGACTTGTTCCGATCGAAACGCTCGGGGCCGAGCGGTTCCATTACCAGGAGAACGGCCGTCAGATCGTGGGCGAGCGCAGCCGGCAGAGATATTCGATCGGAGACAAAGTGCGGGTCCGCTTAGACCGCGCCGATGCGGTGGAGAAGAAACTGCAGTTCGGGCTGGTGGCCGCGGGTGAGCGGAGCGGCAAGAAACGGCAGCGCCGGGCAGATTGAGAATTAGCGCGCCTCACGTCGGCGGCGCAGCACGAGGGAAAGACCGAACAGACCCGCGGCACTCAGACTCAGAGCAGCGGGCTCCGGCGTTTCGACCGGGACTGTGGGAACTGATTCGACGAAGACGGATGGTCCATTCGGCGCGGCAGCGCCGTTATAGACAGAGTGATTGTCCGATTCGAATCCGCTGCCGCTCTGGCCGGAATTATCAAAAACGATGCGGTTGAAGCGGGTATTTTCGGCAAAGACGTTGACGTAGGAGAAGGGCTCGCTGCCGTCTTGCGAACGGTTGTTCGGGTTCCCATAGTAAAGGCTGGAGCTATATGTTGTTCCGTTGACCGCGGTCACTGATCCGCCCGAGCCGCCTAGCAGGCCCACGATATCCGCCGTCGATAAACGGGCCAGGAAGATACTGTTGTAGTAGAAGCTCACGCCGTTGCTGGAGTCACCAGCGGACCACCAGAAACCGAAATAATTATTGGGACCGCCCAACTGCAGGGTGACCGCGTTGGAAGAGGCCGATTGAGCTCCGAGCGAGACATAGCGCGAACCGTCAGCGCCGCCGTACTGATCGGCGTTGAGGGAAGCAAATCGCGCTACCGGACTAAACTCGTACGTTCCGATGGCAGAGACGTAAGGGGTCGTCTGGATGCCGGCCGGTAGCGTGTTAAAGGTCTCCGTGTTAGCGCCGGCTACGTAGCTCGATTGCTCACCGGGTGCCGAAAGGTACACATCAAGCGACGCTGCGGCGCACAAGCCGGGCAGAAGAGCGGCCAGCATGATAAGCCGATGAGTGGGCACACGAGGGAATGGCCGAAGGATTCGCATCGCAATGGAAGTTGCCGTCCGGGCGACGAATTCTCAAGCAATCAGGCGAATTTAGATAGCTCGGCTACTCGAGTACGCGGATAAATTCGGCAATGACCTCGTATTTTTGGTCGTCGATGTCCAGGTCCCAGGAGGGATAGCTCGGATTCAGGCTCTCCAGCCGGATGCGTGTGTGCTGAAACCCGTCTTCGGTGATCTTCTTCTCGCTTTTGTAACGCTTCACCGTGTACTGGTCATCATCGGCAAGCTCCGAGTTGCGCACGAGCACCAGCCGTCCCTGGCGCGAACCGCCGACCCCGCGGCGAAACACACATAGGCTGCCATCCGGAATGCGCGGCTCCATTGAGTGACCCTGGATACGGGCCACGAACATCTCTGAGTCGAGTTTCAGATCGAGCGGCGTCTCCACCCATTCGTCCGCCGTGACGCCCTCGGGATTCGTCAGGAAGGGTCCCGCTGCCACCGCTAGCGAATAACGCGGGAGATGGGTCCGAAACTGCATCACCTCCGAAGGGACATGCTCGCGGTAGAGCTCGCCAAGAGTACGTTCGAAGTTGCGGACCGCAATTGCCTCCCGGTCCGCGATTCGTAACGACTGCGAAGCCTCGTTCTCGAGTTGGTCCAGCACCGCTCGGCCGCCGCGGTCACGGGCCAGCATCTCCAAGTCGCGGGCCAGTTCGGCCAGCACCTCTATGTCTTCTTCGCCGGCCACATAGTGCCAGTCCTGCCGGAGCCGCAGATGAAGGGTATCGGTTGTTCGATCGAGCAGCAATACTCCGATCGTATGAACGCCATGGCCAGGCAGATCCGACAGCAAGAGCGCATACTCCCCTTGCTTTTCCGCATAGCTACTAAAGGCGACGACACGGGCGGACATGGAAAGAAGGATCAGACATCAGCTTATCGCCTTCGCCAGCATTGTCCAATAGCCCATCCGGGGTACTACAGGCGCGCCGTGCGGCCCGTCTTCCCAACTGCTCAGGGAGTGGCGGTACCGGCGTAGTACCCTTTGCGCGCCCGCACTCGCACGTTCGCCAGATCGACCACGACTTTTACGTTACGGAACGATTTCTCCGAGGGGTTGTCCGGGATGTAGCGGATGATGTACTGCATCGTCACTTCGCCCGCGATATCGGCCACTGCGTGATACATCTTGTTGTCGACCGCGGACCGGTAAGCGCCCGTACCGACCGTCAACGCGTAGTTCCCGTCGTCCGAAGGGTGCGAAAGATACCCATCCGTGTCTTTATAAACATCGCCCAGGGGGTACACCACCCGGCCGCCGGTCTCTGTCGAAAGCCGTACTAAGTTATCGGTACTCGTGTTGGTGAAACCGAATGCTTCGGTGCTGATGCTGTAGACGGTGACCAGATTGCGCTGCGCTAGCTCGATGACCTCGTTGAGCGAGTGCTTGCTCGAGTTATCGTGACCGTCACCGATGATGATGATAATGCGCCGCGGCTCGATTGGCTCGCCCTTGACGAGTTTACGGCTGGTGCAGGCCAGGTAAACGGCGTCGTAAAGGGCAGATCCGCCACCCGGCTTCAGCTTACGAATTTTATCGACGAGCGGCTCCGGATCGTCTCCCGTGTTCACCGCGACCTCGGCGTCCTGGGCATAGTCGATCAGGTAGCCCGAATATTTGGGATCGCCGGTCAACAGTGTCTGGATCAGCTCGATGGAAGCGTCCTGAAAGTTCTTCCAATGAATCCGGCTGGCGCTGCTCAGATCAAGCAGGAACCCAATTACGACAGGCTGGCTTCGTTCCCTGGTAAAGTAGCGAATGCTTTGTGGCTTGTTGTCCTCGAAGACGGAGAAATCTTTTTTGTCGAGATCCGAGACGAAGCGCCCCTTCTCATCCGTTACCGTGACCGGCACGATCACTTCGTTCACGCTGACGCGGATCGAGCCATCATCCCCCTTGGCGGGGGAGGCCGGGGCAGGCGCAACCGGCGCGGTGGCTTCGCTGGTGGCCTTGGGCATTGCCGAAGGGGCCTGGCCTTCGGCCGGTTGAGGACGAAGCACTAAACAGACTGCCAAAGCAGCCGTCGCGACACCCAGCTTGTGTAACTGCATCAATGGAATAGCCTACCGGAATTATACCGACTGGCCTCGCTGCCCGTTCTCACTGCAACGCGGCGGTTTGCACGCCCGGCGCCATGACCGCCTCAATGCCCGCCGTGGCGTCAACGGAAGGTAATCCCTCGACCGTCTGGACGGTAAAAATACTCGGCGGTACGGCGGTTGTCTTGCGCAACGCGGAACCGCCTGACAGATCGAGCGAGAAGACATTTACCTCGATCGGCGATTCGAGCGGATCGAGCGCTGTCGCTGAATGCTGCAGGCGGATAAACGCCTCGTGGGCATCGTCCAAATAGCTGCCAAAAGAGAGCTGCAACCCGGTCAGGACAATCTGCGGAGCGGTCACGAGCGCGGTGCGCTGCTCTTTGAGAAGGACGACCGGGGCAGCGGCGCCAGGTGTCTGGGCTAATTGGCCGACCGCCTCGCAGCTACTGCGATCACTCAGCGCGTCCCGCATCGTCTGCACCAGGTTAATGTTGGCTTGCGGAAACGAAGCCAGGGCATCGGCGCGCAGCCCTGCCGGATTTTCGAGGCGCGCCGTGAAGCAGGTCACCGTCAACATCCGATTGGCGGAAACTGAAGCGGCCGCGGCACTCGCTTTCAGGCGATCCAAAGATTGGCGGAGTGTGTCGCCGTCCTGTCCGGCGAAAAAAGCGAGTCCATGCTCGTTCGGTGTATGACGGGTGGCAACAACGGCTTCGATAACGACCTTGGCAGCGTCCTCGCCGAGCGCGCCGACCTGAATAACCGTCAGAACGGGTAGTGGCAATTTGCGCTCCGTGAAAATTTGGGTCACCTCCGCTTGCACTCGCCGGGCGTCGCCCGCGCCAGCTACAAACGCGCGTAGCTTGAGAATCGTCTCGCCGTGCGTATCGCGGATCAGATCGTTCAAGCTCTGGTGGATCTGCACTGCCAAACCGCCGGTTTTCCTCAGCGGAGAGAGATGAAAATCGAGCGCAGCGGTTTCGGCCTTCAACGCCATCGGGGGCTGCGGAGGCAGCGGCTGTACCTGTGATTTCGGCTCATTCGTTTTATGCTTCTGGGATCCAAGAGCAGCAACGCGCTGGCTCATGCCGGCCAGAAGGACCAGCCACACGGCCATGGCCACAGCCCCACTTTCACTCGTCTGACGACTCACAACCATAGACTAACTTGCCCGAAACTACTGCAAGATGTAGAGCAGCGCACGGGCTCCCGTCCGCAACTTCCGATTGGCCCGGAGCCGGAAAGCCGGGTGCTGCGCCACCTCCCGGCGAAACCGCTCGGTGGAAACGGTGCCGTAGAAGATCACCTGCATGGGGCGGGGGGTCCGGGAAAAGGATCGCGCGATATTGGCGAGTACACTTTGCAGCACGGTACCGCTGAAAGGATTGAAAAAGAAAATGACAGACACGTCGGCGGCGATCGGGTAACTGATGGCGTTGGCTTCGACAATGCTCACCTGATCGCAGTGCAGCTTGTGCCTGACGTTTTCGATATTGAGGCGTGCTTGACGGCAAAGCTCGGGCGAAATTTCCACGCCCATGGCGGCACGAAACGGGTAGGTAGCCGCCAGGCAAACCGCCCGTCCCATGCCGGCCCCGAAGTCCAGAAATACGTCCCCCTCGGAGATCGCGAGGCTGTCGAGTATCTCGCGCATGTCGGCATAGCTGACGGCCTGGTACCGAACGAACTCAGGCGAACAGGGAACCGCGGGGGCGCGCTCCGTGGCTGACGAAGAAATGCCGAATTGCTCGTCCAATCGCTTATCGCTCAGACGGTCTGCCACCCAGCGCCACCCCGCGCGCGGTCCAGCGCGCCACCGGAACCAAAGTTCGGTGAGTAGCTCGATGTGGTCCCGGCTTACTCATCGGACTCGCTGTGACCAAGGTAGGAGAGTCGGGGGCTGCCCGTCCGGCTCAAGCCAAAACACGCTCCGCTGCCCGTAGTAGTGGATCAACTTTTCATTCTCTTCGTCGCCCCGGTCACGTGCGAACACCACCCGCGCCGTGTCGATATCGGCTGCGTTCCAGACCCACTCCTGCTGGAAGATGTGGCGTTGTGTGTAGTGCACAAAGATAAGCAGCGAGCCCGGTATCGCGGCTATTTTCTTCGTGATCCCCGCGCGGCGGTCCGCACTCGGATGGTTGATTCCATCCCAGGTTTCGTATTCGAGCAGGCCGAGCGGTACTCCGTGGCGCTCGAAGAGGTGCACGCTGTACCAGAGAACAAACTGCGCCCCGCAGAGCAAAATGAGCACGCGGACGATGTCGAGTCCGACCGGCGAGGTGCCGACGCGAAAACGCGCGATCCGCTCGAGTCCGGCGACGCTGATCAGGAGGAATAGGCAGGTCACGGCAGCCAGGTAGTGGACCAGCAGATAAGGAAACAGGTTGGTGCCCAAGGCAAACAAGGCGACGGTGGCCGCGACCCAGAGATAAATTCGCTCGCGCAGCTTGAGCAAGAACGCGAGGGCGGCGAGATAGAGCGGCGGCCAAAAGAAAAACCGGTAGTAGCGGGCGCGGTACTCGAGCCGAAGCAGGAAGCGCCCAAGTGAATCTGTCCCGGGTCCGTGCATCAGCAGTTGCGCCCTATATTCGAGCGACTGTTCGGGGGTGAGGTGCCGGTGAGCAACGGCAGGGCGCTGGATGGAGAGGGTTGTCGGAACCCCATACTCGCGTTGACTGAGCGCCTCGGGAAGTGTGGTCCAGCTGCCCGTCACTCGTTTGTCGTGTAGCAACGTGAGACCAATCGCAGGAAGAAAGGTGAGGAACGTAATCGCCAGCGTGCGGCGATCAAACGGCCAGAAAGGTCTGCCCTCACCAAACAGGAACAGTGGGAATAAGGCTACGCTCGCGAAGAGCAGCAACGATTCGAAGGGCCGGGTCAGGAGATGGATACCGAGACCAAGACCGAGAGCGACAGCATCCATGGCGCGCGGAGACGCAGCTGAACGCCGGGCAGATTGCAATCGAGGGAGAGCGCCGAACACCAGGCAGCCGGCCGCGGCAGGCAACGCTCCGCCCCAATAAGAATTCATCCACAGATTGAGCGGACCGAACTCGATGGCAGCCAGCAACCCGCCGAGCAATGCCCAACCAACTGTCAGATAACCGCGCAGCATCCAGTACGTAAGGGAACAAAACGCGCCGGTGGTGAAAAGGACACCGGTCCAGGGAATACCGGAGAGGAGGCGTCCGAAGGCCAGCAGCAGACCTTGGCCGAGCGGATAAATCGAGCTGTAAGTGGGCTGTTGCAGGACGAAGAACGTTTCGAAAAACCGCGCAAAAGGATGCGGAGGATTGGCCAGCCGAAAATGCAGCAGCGTATCCGCTACGAGCAGATGACTCCATTCGTCGTAGATCTGGGGCACGGGCACGGGATGATCTCCCAGCAAGAACAGCCGCAATACGATGGGCGCCGCAAAGAGCGTCAGCATCACGAGTTTTGTTCGGCTGGCGAACCCAGAAACGGCGCCTTGCAGACGAGGCGTCCAGAGAAACACGGACAACACAAGCAGCGCGCCGAAGGAGCAGATGAGCCAGTCCGCCCCGCCGAATCCGATGGCGCTATCGAGCATCGCTCGCCGGGTTTTTGACCGCTACTGCAATGAGCGAGGTAGCGGGCCAGGGCAGAAAGTGGTCAATGTTTCGCAGCAGAGGAACAAAAAAATCGAACAGTTTGAGCTGCCACTGCCCAAGGGTGCGGCGACGCAGAATCCGGGAGTTCAAGATCCAGCCGGGAAGCGTGGCCCGGTTAAACGGGATCATCTGCTCCAGATGAAAGCCCGCACGCAGTGCTTTCCGTTCGAGTTCGCCGCGGGAGTAGCGCCGCTGGTGTTCAAGCACCTCATCGAGAGTGCCGAAAGCGCCGGCGCCCTGCGGTACGAGCAGAATCGCCTTGCCTCCGGGCCGCAGAACGCCGCAAATGTTATCGAGCGCGGCCTCGTCGTCAGGAATGTGTTCGAGAACGTTGAAACAGACGACAGTGTCGAAGCTCTGGCGCAGCGGCGTCCAATCCTCGGAACGCGCGGCATCACCGATTCGTACGGCGAGGTTGGCACAGGGCGCCAAACGCGCTTTGAGCTCCTGCAAGTGGCCTTCGTCGGTATCGGTTGCAAGATAGCGCTTACGGCCTTGGCACAATTGTTCGGTCAGATTGCCGATGCCCGCGCCAATCTCAAGCACCGCGTCCTGGCTAATGAATGGCCTCACCGTTTCTGCCATCCAGCGATTAAAATGCCGGGCAGTTGCCATCTGCCGGAGCATGCGTGTGCCCGGATCGAGTTCTGCTTCTAGCGGGCCTGCGGTCACTCGAATCCGTTCCCGGCAGCGTATGGCAGCAACTTCGGGGGATGTGCGTCGGGCTGGAGTAACCACGCATGGCGGGCAGGGAAGTACTTGAGTAAGCTCTGATTCTCAACCGGCCCGAGATCGCGGGCCCAGACGATTTTCGAGGTGTCGATATCGGCCGCGTTAGAGATCCATTCCGCAAATCGGTGCTGGGCTGAGTAGCGCACAAATACCAGCTGTTGTCCGGTGACGCGGTTCAGCTGATCGGCGACCCCGATGCGGCCTTCCGGATCGCCGAAGTTTACGAAGTTTGCGGTATCGAAGGAGGTGGCTCTTCGCAGAGCGCCGCTACCGGAAAAATAGATGAGGTACCAGAAAAAAAACTGCGCGAAGGTGAGGCAAATCAGGAGGGCACTGGCCTGCGCGCCTACGCGATACTCACCGAAATGCAGGCGAGACAGATTACGCAGCCCGTTCAGTGCCAGCAGAACGAAAACACAGCTCAGTGCCGCAATGTAGTGCGGAAAGAAATAGGGATAGAAGTTGGTCAGCAGCAGGAATATTGCGATAGCCGCCACCGTCCACAGCCAGCGGGAACGCCTTAAGCTCGGCAGGTAGCACAAGAGAGCGATATAGAGCGGAGCCGGCCAAAAGAAGCGAAAATACCGCAGCCGGAAGAGCAGCCGCGATGAGAATCTCGCCAGCGTCTCGGGACCTGTCTCGTGGATAGCTGCCTGCGCGCGGTAGTCCAAATCCTGTTCGGGACTAAGTGGCCGGTGCGGTATGGGATTCGGCTGAAAGGTGAAGGTAGTTGGCACGCCGTATTGATACCGGCTCTGCATGTACGGAAGCGTAGACCAGCGCCCAGTGACGCTTTTGTTGTGAAGAGACATCAGCAACGCCGCCAGGAGAACCGGGGTGCAGGCGAAAACCAAACTGGGAATGCGTAGCGTTCTGAGTGCGCGAAAGTGCAGGGCCGCGTAAAGGGCAACGCAGCCGGTCAGCAGAATAAATTCAAAGGGCCTAGTCAGAAGCTGGAGACTCAACCCCAAGCCGAGTAGCGCAGGAATGACTTGCGACTCTCTAGTGCCCGGTTGGACGCGCGGCGTAAGCAATCGAGGCAGAGAGCCGAATACCAGGCAGCCTGCGCCACCGGAAACGAGGCCGCCCCAATAGGAGTTGGTCCAGGGGCTCAAGGGACCAAACTGAATGACCGCCAACATGCCGCCGAGAAAAGCCCAGGAGGGAGCGATCCAGGCCCGCAGCATCCAGTAGCAAAGCGCGCTCAACGCTCCCGCCGAGAGAACGACGCCGGCCCAGTAGCTCCCGAACAACAGGTGTCCGAGCGCGAGCACGATGCCCTGTCCGAGCGGAAATATCGAACTGTACGTTGGCTGCTGCAGTATGAAAACCGCTTCAAAGAACTGAGAGAGCGGGTGCGTTGGGTTGGCGAGCCGAAGATGGCGTAAGGTGTCAGCCAGCAGAAGATAGCCGAAGTCATCGGCTCCGCTCGGGGTGGGCACAGGCGAGGATGGCAGGAGCAGAAGCCGGAGCGAGATGCTCGCTGCCCCCAAAATAGCCATCGCGAGGAGCGGCTTACTGTTAATCGCCGGCAGGAATCGCAGAATGAACGCTCGCAGCACAATCGACATTGAGATGAGAACCGCGAAGCAGAGGACAACGAAGTCTGCGGCTCCAAAGCCAAGCGGGTTCTGCAACGGGCGAAACGATCGAAAGAGGTCCGCGAGAATCACTCTTTTCAATTGTTCTACATCGTAGAATTGTCAATTTTTGCTGCTATACTTGAAAAGTCTTCTGCCCGCATTCGTCCTTTCGCAGTGCGTTGTCTGCACTCTCCGACCTCGGTAATCCAGAAACAATCTGGCGCTTTGGTTTGTTTTCTTAAGGACGCGCTGTCGGTACTCGGCACAGTCTTTTTGAACAACAAATGAATCAATTTTCCGAACTATCTCTATCGCCGTCGATCCATGAAAATTTGACGCGCAACAACTTTATCCGGCCCACGCCTGTGCAGGCACGAGCCATACCGGCAGCCCTCGCGGGTGCTGATGTGGTCGCTACGGCGCAAACAGGAACGGGCAAAACCCTCGCATTTCTACTCCCCATCATTGAAAAGATTCTCGCGGCCCCAGACGCGAAAGACGTTCGAACGGGCCAAGCGGCGGTACAGGCATTGGTGCTGAGCCCCACGCGCGAACTGGCCATTCAGATCCATAGTGCCTTTCTCGATCTCGCTGTTAAAACCAATTTGAAAGCGACGGTTGTCGTAGGCGGAATGAGCGAGCAGACGCAAATCAACGCGCTGCGCCGCGGTGCACATTTGGTCATCGCCACACCGGGCCGGCTGGAAGATTTCATGGGCCGTCGCCTCATCAATCTGCAGTCGGTGAGCACGCTTGTACTCGACGAAGCCGATCGCATGCTCGACATGGGCTTCCTTCCGGCGATCGAGAAAATTCTGGCCGCGATCCCACGCGACCGCCAGAGCCTGTTCTTTTCGGCGACTATGGATAAAACCATCGAGCGCCTTATTAGCCGTCATTCTCACGAGCCGGTGCGGATCGCGATCGATACCGAAGCGAAGGCACCCGATCAGATCGATCTGCATGTGTATGAGATCGATCACGACCGCAAAGTGGGGCTGCTTCGTCACATGCTGACGCAAGAGACGGGCTCGTTCCTAGTATTCGTTCGCACAAAGCATGGGACGGACCGGTTGGCGCAGCGCCTTTCCCGATCCGGCATGCGCGCCGTGGCTATGCATGGCGACCGCACACAGAATCAGCGCAACCAAGCTCTCGCAGGGTTTCGTGATGGCCGGTACCGGGTCTTGGTCGCGACCGATGTGGCGGCGCGTGGCATCCACGTCGACAGCGTCGCGCACGTGATCAACTATGACCTACCGCAGGCGCCTTCTGACTTCATCCATCGCATCGGACGTACGGGCAGAGCGGGGCAGCGCGGCACCGCTTCTACCTTCAGCCTTAGGTCTGAGCGTGGTGAAATTCGCCGCATCGAACGCGAGTGCAAGGTGCGCTTGATCCAGCAGCAGGTCGCAGCGGAAGTTCAGACGGATGCTCATGATCTGGCCCAGAACCCAGTTCTGCCCGAGCACTCGTTCGAAAAAACCAACCAAGTTACCCAGCCGCGAGCTCAGCATAGTCGTAACTCCGCAAGACCTAAATCGGCAGGCAGGCGCGAGTCCTTCGGTGGCCCGAAGCGCGGGCGCGGGCAAAGATAACAATGCGCTTTTTCTAGTACAATCGCTAGCATTCGGATCCAGCCTACCTTTCGCGCGGCGGCAGTCCTGATCCTGCTCGCCTTTCTCTTCGTGATATCCGGCGGGACGGCCCTGCGCGAGTCCATCACAGTTGACGAGGTTGCGCATATCGGTGCCGGGCTCAGCTATCTGCAACGCCTGGATATGCGACTCAATGCGGAACACCCGCCTCTTGGCAAAATCATCGCAGCCATTCCGCTAGCGATAGGTGGCACTCGGGCCGATTACTCGAGCAACGCCTGGAAACTGGCTGACACATTTTTCCCGGCCTACATGACCCAGTGGACGTTCGGCGACGCTGTCGTGGGGCGCTGGAATGCGTGGAGACCTACGCTCTTGTGGGCTCGCCTGCCTATGCTCCTGCTCACGGTTGCACTGGGCTGGTTGATTTACCTTTACGGAATGCGGCTCGGAGGCGACTTGGGTGGCCTGCTCTGCTTAGCTCTTTACGTCACCACGCCGAGTGTGCTCGTTTTCGGCCCGCTTGTTATCACCGATCTGCCGGTCACACTCTTCTCGTTGCTGACCCTCTGGGAGCTCGGTAATGTCTGGCGAGATCCATCGCCCCAAAATACTCTACGTTTCGGATTGGCGCTGGCGGCCGCGCTGCTCTCAAAGTACACAGCACTGCTGTTCCTGATAGTCATTCCCGTTCTTTTCGTGCACTCAAAGTTCTGGTGCGCGGCAGGTGAACCGCTCGAACCGGACGCGCGAAAGATGTGGAGACGACGCCGCTGGGGAAGCGTGCTGCGTGGCGTCTTTTACGCTTTTGCAATCGTCTTCGCGGCTTACTTTGTACTCTCCTGGAATCAACCGAACGATGCGCTTGACCGGATCGCAGGCGGGTGGTGGGCTGCTCCACTACGTCGTTTGCTCATGCCCATCTGGCTGTATGCCCGTGGGCTCTTACTGATGCTTGTCATGGGATCGCGGCCCACTTATCTACTCGGACACAGCTACTCTCACGGAGTTCCGTTTTACTTTCCCGTTGCCTTTGTGCTTAAGTCGACTCTCGGATTCGTTCTCTTGCTCATACTCGCGGGAGCGGCTTCGCTTACCTACCGGCGCATGGCGGGAGGCAAAACTTTGGTTCCTTCGGCGTACCAAGATCAGCGGCGAGTGCTCACAGTCGGCTTTTGGGTGTTCTTGGCGGCGTGCCTTGCGAGTCGCCTGGATATCAGCATCAGGCATTTCATGATGCCGATGGTTCTGCTGATGCTTTTGTTGGCGCCGTTGCCCAAGATGTTGGAGGCTTTACCCGGGCGGACGTATTGGCGCCTGGCCGCGGGAGCAATGGTTCTAGCGTCCTTCTGGGCCGTGCTTGCCACCTACCCAAACCTTTTCCCCTTCGTCAACACCCTGGCTTTTGGTCGGCCTGCGTACCGGCTTTTAAATGACTCGAACGTCAGCTGGAATGGAGCTTTGCCCGCCGTAGAAACTTTCATCCAGCAGCACCGGTTGCATCGGATGGCGCTCGATTGGGCATCATTATCCGATCCGCAGATCGTGGTTCCCGAAGCCGAAGCCTGGGATTGTCAAGAGCCGAGCGCTGCCGATGCCAGACAGTGGGTGGCGGTGACGGCGGTCTCTATCGTGGAGAATCGCCCTTGCGCTTGGCTCGAACACTATCCGCATCAGGCACTAGCTGGCGGTGAGTTTTACGCGTTTCAAATGCCTCCTGTCATCCCGCAACCGGGCACCCCTAATGGTCCTCCTTCCAAGTCCCAGCGGCGAATGATGTGGGGTATGCCCTTCGATATACGCGGCTTCTGCGTCGATCTGGAACGTCATCCAGAAAAGCTGCCCGCGGCCATTACGAGCCTGGTGGCGAGCTTTCAGCAGCAAAATTCCAATTCTAAAATCAATCACTAACATGACAGCGGGTAAGCTCCGAATTAACGTGGAGCAAGTCTGCCAGCGATCCACAAGCATCCGCTTCACGGCTTTCGCTCGCGTACACGCCAGCCCATTGGAAACACTCAGACGGTTTTCGCCGGAACGGCTTAGCGCGTTTCTTATAAGCAGCAATGGCAATCTTCCAGGGAAGCAGCTTCCCTGTCATCTCACGGCAGGGTGAGAGAATACACGGCAGATATGGGCGTGAAACGAGCTCTTACGCATCTCGGTATTTTTTCTTGTCTTGCCGGCATAGTTCCCGCAAATGCTGCAACAGTACCCGCCGGTACGCTAATCGCATTGCGTCTGAAGACCGAGGTCAGCAGCGACAAGCCCGCGGGGCAATCCGTCTCAGCCGTGGTAATCGCGCCCGTTCTGGTCAATGGCAATATCGTGATTGGCAACGGGACGGAGCTCGAAGGTGTGACGGCTGACGCGCATGCCGAGAAGCCTGCAGCCGATGGTGAAGCAGAGCAGCCTGCTACTGTTCGGATCCAACTCACCAAGATAAAGACAATTAATCAGTCTAAGTCGATCTCCTGTGTTGTAGCGGGGGTCGATAACGCGCGCGAGTCGATAGATCAATCCGGTTTAATCACGGGGATAAAGGCTTCGGAGACTTTTAGCTCGCTGGCGGATCAGGGGGTCAACAAGCTGACCGAAAAGAATTCCGAACTCGGTCAACTACTTTCCGCAGTCAAGGGCTCCATCGTGAAGCAAGCCGATCCGGCGATCGACTACAAACCGGGCGTGGAATTTACGGCGAAGCTGAACCAGCCGCTCGACTGGAATCCACCCGGCAACGCTAAACTGCCGCCGGCCATCACGCCCGAAGACCAGCTGCGCGCTCTTGTCAGTCAGGAGCCGTTTCGGACAGTCGCGCTAAAGCCGCCGAGTCCTTCGGATCTGACGAATCTCATGTTCATCGGCACCAAAGAGCAAGTGGAGCAGGCTTTCAAGGACGCGGGTTGGTTTCCGTCCGACCCGCTGGGCCGTGCCTCGACTTACCATACAGCACAAGCAATCATTGAAGATCGCGGCTACAGCGAAGCACCCATGTCCGTCCTGACCTTGAACGATCGACCGCCAGATATGACTTACGAGAAGCAGAACAATACGTTTGCATCGCGTCACCACATCCGCTTCTGGCTCATGCCGCAGACCTTTGCAGGAGAGCCCGTTTTCGTTGCAGCGGCAACGCATGACATCAAAATCTACTTTTCGAAGACGAGTAAATCGATCACCCACGGGATCGATCCCAACATTGATCGGGAACGCACTAAGGTTGTCAACGATATGGTTTTTACGGGGAAAGTAGCGGGGGTCTCTCTGGTGGATCGCACAAACGTACCGAAGAATATCTCGAACGCCACCGGCGATGTCTTGCAGACCGACGACAAGATCGCCGTTGTGCAGTTTCAGAGCAAATAGGTTCTCGTATACTGAAGTTCCTTCTCAAGGCACCGCTTGAAAACAGATCCAGTATCGACTCGTGCCGCGGCCCCACCTGACTTCCAGCGGCTTTACCGGTTGCAAGTTGAGGAGCTGCCCGATTACGCGCTGTTCCTGATTGATGTGAACGGACACATCACAAGCTGGAACGTCGGCGTAGAAACAATGCTTCAATACGCGCGCGAGGACTTCGTAAGCCGGCTCTTTGCCGATCTGTTTACGCCTGAAGACCGGACCACACAAGCTCCTGAAATGGAGATGGAGACTGCAGCGACAAAAGGCCGGTCCGCTGACGTACGCTGGCATCTACGTCGGGACGGCAGCCGCGTTTTTGTCGATGGATTTCTCTATGCCATTCGCGATGATGACGGCCAACTGGTGGGTTACTCAAAGGTGATGAGGGACGCAACCGCGCGCCACGAAGCGGAAGCGGCTTTACGTGAAAGTGAGGCGTTCGCTCGCAGCATTGTCGAGAGCAGTCCGGATTGCGTGAAAGTGCTTGATTTAGAGGGGCGGCTGCAATCCATGAACCGGGCGGGGTGCCGCGCCATGGACATGGACGATTTTGAGAGCTCCGTGAACCAGCCGTGGTTGGATTCCTGGCAGGGTGAAGAGAGGGCTGCTGCGGCCCGGTCGCTCGCTGCGGCCCGGGCCGGAAAAGAGTCGTCCTTCGAAGGATTTTGCCCGACAAATAAAGGAACGCCGAAATGGTGGGAAGTAATTATCGCTCCGATCAAAGATGACAACGGCACACCGACGCGAATACTGTGCATCTTGCGCGATATCACCGAGCGAAAAGAAGCGGCAAAGCTCATGCAACGCTCGCACCAGAATCTGGCGGAGTTCGCACATGTAGTCTCGCATGACCTGCAAGCTCCTCTTCGCACGATGAAAAGCTACGCTCAGCTGCTCTCCAAGCGTTATCGAGGAAAGTTCGACGACTCGGCCGATACTTTCATTTCGTTCATTCTGGAAGGCGCGCAGAACATGGAGGAGCTCATTCGCGGTCTGCTGCACTACGCCGAGTTCGGCGAAGACGGCGAGCGGCGCTTGGTTGAATTGAGCGAGGTGGTTGATACGGTCCTCACAACTCTGACCGCTCTGGTCGAAGAGTCGCACGCAAAGATTACCTGCGGAGAGCTTCCCGTGATCGATGCGAACCCGACACAGATTCAGCAGGTGTTTCAGAATCTGATCAGCAATGCCCTGAAATACCGCAGCGCAGCCGAACCGCGCATTGAAGTTCAAGCAGAGCGCAAAGACCGGTTCTGGGTGGTTTCGGTGCAGGATAACGGCGTCGGCATTGCGGCCGAACATTTCGGGCGCGTGTTTCAGCCGTTGAAGAGATTACATGGTCATGAGATCGCCGGTACGGGACTAGGCTTGGCGGTCTGCAAACGGATTATCGAAAGCAACGGCGGGCAAATTTGGGTCGAGTCGCAGCCGGGTGTAGGTTCGACTTTCTTTTTCACTCTACCGGCCACTCCGCAGAAGGTAAACGCACCCGCTCAGAGCAGTCGAACGGCTTAGAAAGATCGCTCAAAGCTTGGCCTGATTTGCCTGAGCTAGATTGAGAAATGCGCCTTTTCCCTATCTTCACCTGCGCCATTCTATTCACAACAGCCTGGGCGCAGGGCATCGGTGTTCCAGCCCGCGAGGCGGCCGGATACAAGATCATCACGGAGGCCGACCTAAGAGCGGACCTAAGCTTGATCGCTTCCGACTCCTTCCAGGGCCGTCTGTCGATGCAGCCCGGCGACGATGCAGCGGCCCAGTGGGTTGCGTCGGAGTTTCAGAAAGCGGGTCTTGAGCCGCTGGTGGATGGCGGCTATCTGCAGCCCGTCCCGCTGATTGAATTTCGCCCGGACCGAGCGCAAAGTTACGTGGAAATGAGGCGTAGCGGGAAGACTCTTACCTGGAAGTTCCCTGACGCTTACGGCTCGTTTCCACGTGATGCCACCATCGCGGCGCCGGTAGTGTTTGCGGGCTTTGGAATCACTGCACCCGAGCTCAAGTACGACGACTACCAGGGCATCGATGTGCATGGAAAGATCGTTCTGATCTTCGATCACGAGCCACAGGAGATCGATTCGCACTCGGTATTCAATGGGATCGGCAACACACGTTATGCGACCGCTCGCGTGAAGGTCCGCAACGCGCAGGACCACGGGGCAGTTGGCGTGCTCATCGTGGCGGAACCAAACCGTAAGCATCCTTCGAATCAAGAGCGCGTTGCGCGGATCGGTGGAACGACCACACGTGCAATCCCCCTACCCATGCAAGCACTCGCAGATAACAGCTTGCACACGCCGTCCGTCACGATCTCTGATGCCGTAGCTAAAGAGTTGCTGGCGAATGCGGGTTCCGCACCGGCCGATTTGCAAAATGCTATAGACCGGAACTTGCGCCCACAATCGAGAGTGCTCGGAGATACGCAAGTCACACTGCATCTGCAAAATCTCTCAACGCGCTCCGGAATCAGTTACAACGCAGTTGGCTTGCTGAAAGGCAGTGACCCCAAGCTTGCCGAAGAGACGATTCTCATCAGCGGGCACCACGACCACGATGGAACGAGCCTCGATCAGATCTGGCATGGAGCCGATGATAACGGTTCGGGCACGGTTGGGGTAGTTGAATTAGCGCACGCATTCGCGGCGAATCCGGGCAGACCGAAGCGCTCCATCCTTTTTGTCGTATTCGCGGCGGAGGAGCGCGGTTTGCTCGGTTCCTTCTATCTTGCTGCGCAGCCCCTGAGACCTCTCGAAACCACACGCGCAATGATCAACTTCGATATGATCGGCCGCGATGAATCGCCCAGCGACCAAACCAACGGCTTGATCGATATCCCGAAAGACACAACCAATCGGCTGAACCTCATCGGGGCAACCTACAGTCCAGACTACGACCGTGTTATCCAGCAGGAAAATAAGAATATCGGTTTACAGCTCGATTACCGCTTCGACCACGAGTCCGCGCTCAACGTCTTCTTTCGAAGCGACCAGTTTCCGTTCGTGCTGCAGAACGTGCCTGCATTTTGGTGGTTCACTGGTTTCCACCCGGATTACCATCACGTGACCGATACCGCGGACAAGATTGATTACGCGAAAATGGCAAAAATACTCCGGTTAGCTTATCTTTGCGCCTGGCGGTTCGGCGATGACGCAACCACACCGAGGTTTGTCGAGAACCCCGGCGGAAGCGCCGAGACATCCACGGCCCCGGGAAATTCACTCAGCCGCGCGCCATCATAGTAGCGTCACAAGAGATCGAGCCAGCCGTGCTGTGACGGTGTCGGCGCGCGACCCAAGATCACTCAACGCGATCGCATCAGAGGGATCGCGGCGATGGACTCGCTACGATGAAAACACCGACTCGCTTATGCCAATGGAACCATCTCGTCGAAGCTTTCTCGCGTCCGCTGCGGCGCTGTCGATTCCGGTAGCCGCCGCGCTCGAAGCACAGGAGCGACGTCACTTCGGACCGAATGACCGGATACGCCTCGCCGCCATTGGGCTCGGCATTATGGGCAATAAGGATTGTGTGACTGCCCGGAAGGTTCCAGGTGTCGAGCTGGTAGCCGCATGCGATCTCTATAGCGGGAGACTCGAGGCAGCAAGGGAGAATTATGGCCGTGACTTAACGGTGACAAAAGATTACCGGCAGCTACTCGATCGAGCCGATATCGACGCAGTCATTGTGGCTACTTGCGATAAGTGGCACGCGGCGATCGCGACCGAGGCGATGAGGAAGGGAAAGGCCGTCTATTGCGAGAAGCCGCTAGTTCGCGAGATCGAAGAAGGCGCGAACGTTGTAGAGACGCAACGGCAAACCGGTGCTGTGATGCAGGTCGGAAGCCAATGGGTGAGCAGCCTGGCGTTCGCCAAAGCCCGTGATGAATATCGGGCGGGCGCCATTGGACAGCTGAACTGCATTGAGGCTGCCTACGATCGGCAAAGCGCATTGGGCGCCTGGGAATATACAATGCCGCTCGATGCCTCACCTAAAACGGTCGATTGGGATCGCTATATCGCAGGCAGCCCCCAGATCCCGTATGACAACAAAAAATTCTTCTGGTGGCGGAACTACCGCGAGTTCGGAACAGGCGTAGCGGGCGATTTGTTCGTACATTTGATCTCGGGCGTGCACACCATCACCGGTGCAAAGGGACCCACGCGCATTTATGCTTCGGGCGAGCTCGCTTATTGGAAAGACGGCCGCAATGTTCCGGACGTGTTGACGGCGATCATGGAGTACCCGCGTACATCGGAACATCCCGCTTTCCAACTTACGTTGCGGGTGGATTTTGCGAGCGGTCGCGGCGAACAAGCCGTTACCCGCTTTGTCGGCAGTGAAGGGGTGATGGACATGGGCTGGCGTGGCTTTACAATCTCAAAACACATTATGTCGAAAGCGCCCGGCATTGGTGGATGGGATTCTCTCGACACCTATCCGAAAGCCATGCAAGCAGCGTTGCGCGAACAATATGATCGCAAATACTCAAAGGCCGAGCAGCAAGAGCAGACGCCCGAGCCCGTCAAATTCGAACTCCCGGAGAACTACGATGAGCACCTCATGCACATGCAAAATTTTTTCGACGCCGTGCGTGGGACGGCGAAGCTGAACGAAGATGCGACGTTCGGCTTCCGAGCTGCCGCCCCGAGTCTCGCCTGCAACAAGAGTTACTTCGAGAAGAAGATCATCTGTTGGGATCCGATCAGCATGAAGCTGACCAGTTAGTCGGTTTTATACCGGCGGCAAGTTCCGGCCGAGCCCAACTCCACCGCGCTGATGCCAATACGGGTAAGGAGGCGTGATTGCGCTCGCTTCGTCGAGTTTCTGGACCTGCTCGGGGGTGAGGTTCCAACCGACTGCTCCGAGATTTTGCCGGAGTTGTTCTTCCGTGCGCGCACCGATGATGACAGACGAAACGCTAGGCCGCTGGATGAGCCAGTTGAGTGCGATCTGCGGAACCGACTTACCGGTTTCCGAAGCGACTGCATCCAGGGCGTCAACGACTTTGAACAAGTACTCGTCGCTAACCGGCGGTCCCGCCGCAGCCGTTTTGGGTAATCGGCTCGTTTCAGGTAGCGGCTGGTTGCGCCGAATTTTCCCTGTCAGACGCCCCCATCCAAGCGGGCTCCAGACGATCGTTCCTACGCCTTCCTCGAGCGCCAGCGGCATCAATTCCCATTCGTAATCGCGCCCGATCAGGGAATAATATGCCTGATGCGCAATGAAGCGCGACCAACCGTAGCGCTCAGATGTCGAGAGCGACTTCATAAGATGCCAGCCGGAGTAATTCGAGCAGCCTATGTAAATGACTTTGCCGCTGCGCACTAACTCCTCGAGCGCCGAAAGAGTTTCGTCCGCTGGAGAAAGTGCATCGAAGCCGTGCAGCTGATAAAGATCGATGTGATCGGTGCCCAACCTTCGGAGACTCGCTTCGCAGGCTTTGATGAGGTGATAACGTGAAGTGCCCACATCATTCTGCCCCGGCGAGGTGGGGTAGAACGCCTTTGTCGCCAAGATCACCTGATCACGCCGATTCGCGACGGCCTTTCCGAGGATCTCTTCGGACATGCCATTTGAATATCCATCGGCGGTGTCAAACATGTTGACACCGGCTTCGAGACAGATGTCCACTAAACGCCTTGCTTCATCGACATCGGTCGATCCCCACGCTTGAAAAAACTCATTGCCGCCGCCAAAAGTACCTGTCCCAAAACTCAAGACAGGCACTTTGAAACCTGAGCGGCCCAGACGTCGAAATTCCATATCTCGTGGATGCAGCCATCGCGCGTGAAGACGCGGTTTGTGTAGCCAGCTAGCCCTCTATTCCACGAAAGCTGTTGCTCTCAGGATCGTAGATTTTGACCTGACCTTTGCCAATGTCATATACCCAGCCATAGACGTTCAGCTTGCCTTGCGCCATTCTGCCTGCAACCGAAGGATGGGTACGGAGATGATTCAGCTGCAGCAGCACGTTTTCGGCGATGAGGTGATCAAGTTCTGCACCTTCACCTACTGGCGTATTGCGAGCCCTCACGATGCTAAGAGCCGTGGTGGCATTGTTTAACCATCTATCGACCGTAGGCATGGCGGTCAGCTTTTCGCGGTGGAGTAAACCCTTCATGGCACCGCAATCGGTATGTCCGCAGATGACTATCTGACTCACATTAAGGGCAAGCACAGCATATTCGATGACCGCTGAGACACCCCCGAGCATTTCGCCGTAGGCAGGGACCAGATTGCCGATATTTCTCGTAACGAAAATGTCACCGGGACCGGACTGGGTCAAAAGCTCCGGGTCGATGCGCGAATCCGAGCAGGTGATGAAGAGTGTATGCGGCTCTTGCGGAGTGCGGGCCGCGCGTTCGTAACGCTCGCGATTCGTTGGGTAAATTTCACTCTGGAAGCGGCGAACTCCCGCAAGAAGATTTTCGAGAGATGCTGGCGAACTCATACGTTATCTCTTAGCAGATCGCTCTAACTGAGTTTCAGGGCAGGGTGGCGATCCGCCGCAGAGGGAAGCGCCGGGAAGTTTGTGTAGGGCTCGCTTTGATACCAATAGCCAACCGAGTAAAAGCAATCGCCGCGGTCGTTGGCGTGCCCGTGCTCGATTGTAAATTTGAGCGAGCGCTCAAAGGCTATGGGGTTGTCCGCGTGCCAGCGATAAAGGCAATAGCGTCCGCCCGCCCGCTCGCCGTTGGCAATATACGGCGCTCCGTTATAGAGATTGGCAAAGGGATTTGTCACGCCGAAATCCCAAGCACCGCAGAAGTAGTCTTCCGTGCCCGTACCGGTTATAGCTGGTTTGGCATCGTCGTCGATAAATATCATCTCGTCGCCTTCGCCAAACCAGTTGTCCGTGTTCTGTACGACCCCTAGTGTCACGCCCATCGCCTGACCCTTGCCTTGTGTTTCAAAAAACACGTAGTTGTCATGGCCTTCCAGATTCTTATCAGTGCCGCTGATTGCTTTATTGGGCGTAGCCTGTCTGTACTGAGCGTGAAAATAGAGCGCGTCCGGTGGTAGCGAGCGCACCAATTGATAGTCGATATTCGAATAGAACGCGTCAATGGGATGCTCTGATTCGTTGGTCACAGCGATGCGGGCAGAGCGCTTGAACGGCATGGCAAAGTAGCAGTTCAAGGCCTTGACTGAGGAACAGTTCGTGAAGGCGGATTGGTAAAGAAAATAGTCGCCCAGGTTCAGGCCAAAGAAGTCGCCGACCGGCACTTCGACGCTCGGCCGTGAATTCCCGTCCCAGTAAATCCGCAGGACCACCTCCTTCAAGTGCCGTTGGCTATGGGCCGCAATCGTGAACCAGATATGCGTGATGATGCCAGGCCCGTCGGATTGGAAGACGTCGAGACTGCCTCCAGGAGCAATTTTTCGAGCATCGGCATTTCCGCCCGTGCGGTCGAATGTCGATTGCTTTAGAGTTCTGTACTGAGCGGCACGCGCGTAAGCGGGCACAGTATCGCTCGGTGCCGGGCCGGTTTGCGCATCCAGTTCCCGATTGCCGAGGAGAGTGGCCGCAGCCATGCCGCCCATGGAACCGAGCGAAGAAAGAAAGCGTCTACGACGCGAGTTATCATTCATGCTGTTTTATCGTGAGCATCATATCTCAGCACCGGCCGAGGTTTGGAATCATCGGCCAGTAAGAGAGACGGGACCGAACCAGTTACCCCGCAACTGGCGTTGCCAAACAGCTCCTGTCTTTGAGCGTTCTGAAGCAGACGTGAAATCGTACTGATAGATCAGCGCGCGCATATAGTGCGGAGGACGCTCGAAAGGCGAACGCTCGAGGAGCCGATTGACGGACGGCTCGCCCGTCAAAATGCGATATAGAAGACCGCCGACCCAACTATTATTCTGGTAGTCGCCGAGCGCAGCGAACCACATCTGCCAATCCAGCCGAGGCTGGTACGGAGCGATCCACGGTAGAGAGCGGTGCGTGTTTCCGGGCTTGTATGGGAACTCGTACTCCCGCCAGTTTGTCTGATCGTTCGAGCCTTCAATGACAATCTCAAGCCGGGTGGTGGTCATGACGGCAAAGAGGCCATAGCCGTTAACAATCTCAAAAGGCTGAACGAAGGCTAGCGATTTCGCGAGTGCACTGGACTGACGCGGCGCGAGCGAGTCAAGAAGCTGGAGCGCGCCCAGAACGAGCAATACAGCGACGGTGATGTTTCCAGCAGAACGAAAGCTTGCAGCACGTTCGGGGCGCAGAGCGCGAGGAAAGTGCCGAACCGGAAGAGCTGGTAGCCAGGCAAAAAGCCGGTCATCCAACCCCCACAAGCAAAGCGCTAGCGTGAGCAGATTGAAAAAGGCGTAGTTTCCGGTCAGCAGAATGCAAAGCTGCAGAGCCATCAGTAGCACTACGCCGATGTACCTCAGGAAACGCGGCGCGAAAAGTAAGAATGGCGCGCCGAATTCAATGACCAGAGTGATGGCGGTTAGCGCATCAAGAAATCCTGCGGGAGCGTGATGGGCGTAGTAAGCGACCGGGTTTGGCAAGGGCTGCGTCAGGAAATGAAAACGCAAGCGCGTGCAAATTGCGCCAGTTCGGATCGTGCGAAGCAATCTTGACCCAGCCGGATTCGAACATGAGCCGGAACAGGAGAAGACGATACGTCCACACCAGCCAAGGTGCACCTACGAAAACCGCAAGAAAACCTGTTTCGAGGAGTAATGCATCCCACTGGAAACCCATGAAGGGCTGTCCGACCGACGTGAGTGACAAGTATAAAATGAAGCAGGCAATCGCGGCCCAGCGCGGGAACACCTGGAACACGAGCAGCAGCGCGGCGACACAGCCGAGCGCGCACATGACCTGAAGCATTCGATCGCTCTGATTAAACCAGAACAGGGAAGGCACATAGAAGTACGTGCGGGCTCCCAATTGGCTCTGCATCGCGGCCATCAGCCTGGAGGCAGGCTCAATGCCCCGGGAACCGATCAACCCAATGATCTGCGGCAGTAGCGAAGCAAAGGCTGAAAGATAGACTATGCCGAGCAGGCGGAGAAACAGCGATTCAACAACGGCGAACGAGCTAGGAGAGCGAAGCTTCGCGATTGCTTCTGACTGAACTTCAGACGCATTCATGGTCGTGTCCCGGAAGGAGTTGGAGGCCCTCCGAGTATGGTATGTTTCGGTAGAAGCTGGCGCGGTAGCCAAGTGGTAAGGCAGAGGTCTGCAAAACCTTTATTCGGCGGTTCGATCCCGCCCCGCGCCTCCAACCCAGATCGGGTACTCCCGACAACGCGCAACCGATTCAATGCGTGTCGAGAGCCAACTGCGAATGGACACAGGTCGGATTTTTATGCAGGCCCGATCTGCCAGAAGCCAATTGTCACTCTAGTCGCGGTCCCGCCCTCGTGATGTTGCAAGAACCCGCCGTTCATTAAGCTTCTGTACAGGCCGGAAATCGTTGCCGAGCACATCACGGAAGATCTGTAGTTGCGCTGGCGAGATCTGTTTAAACTGCTTTAGAACAAACCACGTGACGTTCTCGGAGCAGGGCGGAGTGGTGAGTGAACCTGGGTAGTTGTAGTAAGTGGAGAGATCCGTGAACGCGTCCGCTAAGTTCAGCGCGTTCACTGTAACGGTCGGTGAGGTGCTTTTCGCGGGCAAGCCGGCATTGAGTATCTTGGCCAGAAATGGATCCGATCTCCCGACGCGATACATAATACCGATCACAGCAAGCTGTTGCGAATTTACATCCTGGAAGACGGCGTGAAGTTCCATGGCAGCGTGTCTGCCAGCAACAGTGTGCTCCGACAAGGTGTGAAAGTGGAACTGCAGTAAGTTAAAGCTGGTCCCGTTCAGAGTGAGAATAGCTGCCGAGCGCGGAGTCGCAACCACCGTATAGCCAGGATTCTTCAGGGTAAATAATGTCTCGTTTGCAAGGACGTCCAACGGTAGGAGTCGCCGGTCTTCTATAACCTCTTGGATGTCGACCGGGGATTGCCTGGAAGACGGTGTCGCGGCGCAGGCTGGGCTCCTCTCCGCCCAGAAGCCAGGACCAGTGTCACCTGAGTACGAGAAATCAGGCGCGCTTGCCTGACCAAACGTGCTGAGACTGCAAACCAGAGCGTACGCAAGAGATGCTCCATAAAGCCGGATGCTCAGTTTCATAGTGTCTGCTTTCCATCCTTTTAGAGTGCAACTGGGCGTATAGACCAGGAGGGTCTTCGGCCGCAGTATGCGAGACGCGAACTTTGTCGACCTTAGCACGGGCCCGTAGTTCCCGCATATCTCCCGTTGTGCGTGCGGGGGCTAATTTGGCCGTATAGTTGACTCTTGGTTCCGAGAAATCGATGCTGAGACCTATCTCTACACTTCTGTTGTGCTTCGCATTTATTACATCGAGCAAGCCATCCTTCGCTCAACAGCCCGTCACGTCCAGCGGTTCGCAGTCGGAGTTAAACACTCCGTTAACGGACCGCGAGCGGATGCTGCTCGACCGCGTCACTCACCTTGAGCAACGAATCGAAGTACTGGAACAGAAGTTAGCGAAGCAAGATGCGACCGCGACAACCTCAGAGCAGGCAAATGCCGCCTCGCAGAAGTCGCTCCTATCGGCCCCAAGTGCTGCTGTTGCCGAACCACAACCGGCGGAATTGGCCCAGCGCCAATCGCAGAAGCCGGACGTCTTACCGCCGCCTTCTTTCCTGGGCGGTACCACGCTGAACGTCAATCTCGACACCTACTACGGATACAACTTTAACAATCCGATCGGACGTGCGAACCTCTTGCGCGCTTACGAAGTGAGCAGCAACGCGTTCAGCTTGGGGCAAGCCGGTCTCATCCTCGATAACGAACCTGATCCCGCCAAGGGTAAGCGATGGGGTTTCCGTTTGGATTTTCAATACGGTCAGGCAACCGAGACACTGCAGGGTAATCCTGTTAATGAGCCGCGGCCCGAAATTTATCGGAATGTTTTTCAAGCTTACGGCACGTATGCCATACCGGTTAGAAAAGGAACGCTCACCGTCGACGTGGGGAAGTTTTCCAGCTCTCTGGGCTACGAAGGGAACTACACAAAAGATCAGATCAACTACTCTCGATCTTTCTGGTTTAATTTCTTGCCGTTCTACCACATGGGCGCGCGCTTGAACTACGCTCTGAACGACAACTTTGCCGTCCACTACTGGCTGGTGAACGGCACCCAGCAAACAGAGCCATTCAACGGGTATAAAGACGAGTCGTTCGGCTTTACCCTCACTCCCCGGAAGAGTGTTGCCTGGACCCTCAACTACTACCTTGGCCAGGAGCATCCGGACGTGATCTACTTCGCGAGCGGTGGGGCACCTGCCAACGCACCTACAATACAGGGGGTCCCTTTCGAACCTGTCGCAAATCCGCCGAAAGGCAAGCTGCACATTCTCGATACTTATCTGAATTGGCAGGCTACTTCGAAATGGCTCTTGGCGGGCGAGGTGGATGATGAAATCCAACGCCTAGCGACGTCTTCGGCGCCATCTCATACTCTCGGCGGATCAATCTATGCGCAATATCAGTTCACTCCGAAACTTTCATTTGCCGGCCGCGCCGAGTATCTCTCGGATCGTGGCGGCCTTTTCAGCGGTGTCACCCAGGCCATCAAGGAAGTAACAATTACGACCAAATATCAAATGGCGAACGGCTTCGATCTCTTCGGGGAGTGGCGGCGCGACTCTTCCAATCAGCCGTTCTTCTATACCAGCACTTTGGGGCTGCAAAAGAAGGAGCAGAACACAGCTACCCTTGGGCTCATCTGGTGGTGGGGCGGGAAAGAAGGTGCTTGGTGATTCGGCGAACTCATATAATGCTTGCTAGCCGCTCCCATCGATCTTCGAAAGGATTAACCATGCGCCTCGCGCCTTATTTCGCATTAGCTCTAGCCGGCCTGACCATAAGCCAATGGCCGTGTCGTGCTCAAGCTCCAACGGAAACCTCGCGTGCTGTCGAAAACGGCGGCGTCTCCGTGCCAGGCTGGACCGGGAAAGTCGATGCGCGCGAGGCGCAATCGGGTCAGACCATCAACAATGCCAAACTTGCCCCGGAAGGAGATTCGCTGCATGTCACAACCGGGCCTGCCACGACCTTTTGGAATCCGGCCAATAAGGCTAGCGGTGACTACACAGTGAAAGCAACGTTCAAAGAATCGAAGTACATGAATTTAAACGACCACCCGCATCCCTATGGCATCTTCATCGCGGGCAGCGACATGGGAACGGACACGCAGAGCTACCTCTACTGTGCCGCTTATGGCAATGGCAATTTCATCGTACGCGGCTTCGGACCTGAGCCGTTTCAGATGAACGGTCGACGCGGTGAAGCGAATCCTGCCGTGCACAAAGCGACAGGTCCGGGCGAGCCGGTTGAGCAAGAGATCGCAATTTCGGTAAAGGGCGGACGCGTTGAATGCAGCATCAATGGGGCGGTCGTCGCCGGCTATGACAAATCAGCGGTGGTCACGACCGGCAAGCTCAAGTCGACTGACGGAATCTACGGCATCCGCTTTGCACACAACACGGATGCCGTAGTTAGTGGATTGGGGTTGACGAGGCAATAGCGCCGCTCGACGAGGAGTACCCGACTTTGGTCGGGTCGAAATTCGTGCAGTCCGGCATCTTCCGCCCGGTTCGCGGTGCGCCAGACCGAAAAATCGTATCTGCTGATTGGGAGCGTCTCAGTCGGCTGGCGCGGTGACACACCCTGCACCGTCGCCGGATCCAGATTGCTGGTTGGATAGTATTTAGTCCGTTTTTCGAATCAGCGATTATGGACGAAGCAACCTGAACCCTTGCTATGACTTTATCCAGAGCGATTTATGCTATCACGTGCGCGCTTTGTTTTGGCACTCTTGTTGCATTCGGGCAAGACACGCATTATGCACCAAAGAACCAGCTCATCCCGGCGCCGGAGTGTCTCACTCTCAAAGCTGCCTGGACGGGAGCAACCAGCCGCGCGTGCACGTCCGATGCGCATGCGGAGTGGTTGAAGGATATCGAGCATTGGCGCGACGAGCGGCGCATTCGCATCGGTTACAGCGGACGGCGCTATGAGGATTTCGCGCTGCGATGGACGCAATCGAGCTATATCCAACCGCAGATGATGGTGCACGACCGGTATTTCTATGACCCGGTTTCGGGCAAGTACACGGTAGATCGCTACCTCGACGATCTCGCAAAACGTTACGGAGGTATCGACGCGGTCCTGATCTGGCCGACCTATCCCAATATGGGCATCGACAACCGCAACCAGCACGACATGATTCGATCAATGCCCGGGGGTATCGAAGGAGTGCGAGCAGATGATTGCTGGTTTCCATCGCCGCGGTGTGCGCGTCCTCTTTCCGATGATGATGTGGGATCAAGGCACGCGCGATCCTGGTCAGTCTTGGCCCCAAGCCATTGCAGACCTCATGCGGGAGATCGGCGCGGACGGGATCAATGGTGATACGCAGGATGGGGTGCCGCTTGCATTTTCCGAAGCTGCCGAAAAGAGCGGACACTCGCTGGCGTTCCAACCCGAGGGTAGCCCATCCGATGAGGCCCTAGCATGGAACGTCATGACATGGGGTCAGTATGGCGACCAATTCAGCTTCGTGCCAGGAGTCGATCGTTTCCGCTGGCTCGAACCAAGGCACATGGTCAACATCTCCGATCGCTGGAACCGCAGTAAAACGGATGACCTGCAGTACGCGTTCTTCAATGGCGAAGGTTGGGAGAGTTGGGAAAACATCTGGGGCATTTGGAACGGCATCACGCCCCGCGATGGCGAAGCGACACGTCGCATGGCTACACTCGAGCGCAGTCTAGCCCGTTTCCTCAACAGCAAGGATTGGGAACCGCTTTATCCGATGCATCGGTATGGCGTCTTCGCAAGCCGTTGGCCGACCGATTCAGAGACCGTCTGGACGATCGTCAATCGCAATGAATACGATATCGCTGGCCGGCAGATGTCGGTACCGCGCCGGACGGCAGGCGCTTACTTCGACCTCTATCACGGAATAGAATTGAAGCCTGGTATAGAGGGCAGTAACGCCACCCTGTCATTTGCTTTGGAGGCCCACGGCTTCGGCGCCGTTTATGCCACCGCGGGTGATCCGAAACCCGATATCCAACAATTAATGAGCACATGCGAGCCATGACTGCTTCGCCTCTCTCGAGCTACAACAACCAGTGGTCAACGCTACCTCAGAAAATAGTCGACATCGAGCCAAGCAAAACCGCGCGATCTGCGCCGGATAGTATGGTCCGCGATAGCGGGCGGACGACTATCTTTTCAAAGTCGAAGGGATCGAAATCGAGGGGTTCAACGATATAGGCGTCGATGTCCAGTATCCGTGGGAAGACATGCCGCGGCGCTTTCACGAGCACCGAATTGAGCATTAAGCCCTTCTACATCGATAAGTATCCGGTAACGAACGCGCAGTTCAAAAAGTTCCTCGATGCGACTCGTTATCGTCCGACACGACGCGCTCCAATTCCTGCGCGACTGGAAGAACGGCGCATATCCCGAAGGCTGGGATAACAAGCCGGTGACCTGGGTATCGCTCGACGATGCTCGAGCGTACGCGAAGTGGGCCGGCAAGCGGCTTCCTCACGAGTGGGAATGGCAGTTTGCTGCGCAAGGCGTCGATGATCGAATTTATCCGTGGGGAAATGCATGGCAGGTCGTCGGCTGTTCCAACCCCGGAAAGAGGCCGCACTCTACGTGCGCCTGACAACGTGGACGCGCATCCATCCGGCGCGAGCCCGTTCGGCGTGATGGATCTGGTAGGTAACGTGTGGCAATGGACTGACGAATACGTGGACGAACACACGCGCGCAGCGATCCTTCGCGGCGGCATCTTACTATCAGCCGCAAGGCTCGATCTGGTATTTCCCGCAAGCCTATCGCAACGATCAGCATGGCAAACTACTTTTGATGGCTCCCAGCTATGATCGTGCTGCTACGCTTGGCTTCCGTTGTGTCGTTGACGCCGAATGAAGCGTGTTCTTGTTCTCGGCAGCCTGAATATCGATCTCGTACAACGTGTTGGGCGCATGCCCGCGCTCGGCGAAACGTTGAAGGGCGATGATCTTCAAATCTTCGTCGGCGGCAAAGGTGCGAATCAGGCGTGCGCCGCCGCGCTGCTTGGAGCGGCAGTACGGATGGCCGGTAGGGTAGGGAACGACGTCTTCGCCGAGCGGCTCGTTGCCGAACTGCGGCAGGCCGGCGTCAACACGGAACTCGTTATTCCATCCCAACGCGCCTCCGGAAGCGCCACCATCCTCGTTCTACCCGCAGGAGAAAACATGATCGTGATCTCGTCAGGCGCTAACGCCGATCTCTCGCCGGATTTCGCGTCAAAGGCCGTCGAAAGCCTCGCACCGGGAGACCTCCTGCTCTGTCAGCTAGAGACGCCGCTCGAATCGGTGCAGGCAGCTTTGCACTCAGCTCACCGACGAAAGGTAATGACGATCCTCGATCCGGCTCCCGCCTGTCCTTTACCCACAAGCATATTGTCTTCGGTCAGTATTCTCACACCCAATCAGACAGAAGCGGCGATCCTCGCAGGTGTTTCAGAAGCGCCCGAAACTCTGGCCGAGGCCGAAGTAGCAGCACGGTACTTGCAAAGCCTTGGCGCACCCATTGTCATTGTCAAGATGGGTGATCAAGGCTGTTTGATTGCCGATGGAACCGGCATCATCGCGAAACCGGGATATCGCGTCAAAGTCAGTGACACGACAGCCGCGGGTGACACCTTTAACGGCGCGCTCGCCGCTGCGTTAACGCGAGACGCAACGCTGGGCGAGGCTGCCGAGTTTGCAAACGCCGCAGGCGCTTTATCGGTCATGAAGCCTGGCGCGATCAGCTCCATCCCGACGCGTTCCGAAGTGGAGCAGTTTCTTCGCTCTCATTGAGTACGGGGATCGCCTCGGCCCAGTGTTCGTGCATCTGGCACCTGTTCCTGCCTGAGACTCGCGCGCGTCTCGTGCTTTGCTAGGGGCCTGAGAATGTCATCGAGCAGCGCCGGAGAGTTTGTATCTCTCACCAATCGCGGATACTTCTCGCCCTCGTGGTAATCGAGCTTGATTGTCTTGAAGAAACCACTGTTCTCGACGATCAGCTCCGTGGCAGGGCCGCCTCCCTTAGCATCACGAATCGCCTGCCTCAACAGTTCATCGCTCGCCCGCCTGCCGTTGACCGCGATAATCCTCATCTCGGGTCCCAAACCGGCCGCATAAGCAGGCGACCCGACGAGCACATCGCTGATGGTGTTGTCGGCAGCTCGCAGCCCGATCGAATACCAGGCGTTCACGCCGTGATCCCTCGCCTCTTCCGCGCGCGAAAATTCGTTCGGCTCGCCACTATACTCAAGCCGGTATCCGCCCGCTGTGATCCCACCTAACGGAGCGTGCGCTGACTTCGACCTGATGCGCTCTCGCAAAAACCCCGCCCAGTCAAAAGCCTGAACCGCCGTCAGGTTCTCTACCAGCTGCTCGAATGTGTAAGGAAAGACTTCGGGCGGAGTGTTGCCGCGCGCCCCGAGAAAACGCCCGCAAAAATCGTCCAACGATTTCTGGCCGCCCGAAAGCTTGCGGATGTTCGTATCCGCTTCGAGCCAGATCAGTTCACCCTCCGGATAGTAGTCGACCGATCGCCGCCAATTGTCCCACTGCTGCGTGGTTGAGTAAAGAATCTGTGCCGAGACGGCAGTATCTTCCAGATCGCGCCACGTGCGACCGGGCCGGTGATCCAAATCTGCGGCCGAACTGGCGAGGTAGGATCGGTATTGCTCGGCTGTCCAGATGCCGCTGCGAGCAGCGAGCACGTCTCCCAGGTATTGCGTCAGCCCCTCATACACCCAGAGAAGATCGCCTTTCATCGGCTGACCGTAGTTCTGTGTCGCAAGACCCGCCGGACGCCGAAATTTGCCGTTCCACGAATGAGTAAACTCATGCGGCAACAAATCGCCGTTCAGCATGGCGAGATCGTCATCCACCAAACCTCTCGCTTCCACCCGATCGTCGCTCGACTGGTGGTGCTCTAGCCCGAAGTGCGCTACATTTTCGCTAAGCGTTACCAGGAAGTGGTAGCTGTTATAGTGACGCGATCGATAGAGCGTGCCCGTCTCACGCACCAGATTGCTCCATTGGTCGATCTGCCCGGCGCTGACGTTCAAATCTTCAGGACCATCTGCCGCCAAATCGAGAAAATGTTTCGGCGTGATCTCGGGCGCGAGCGGAATCTCTCTGAAGAAGCGCCCGGCGAGCACCGGCGAGTCGACCAGCATCTCGAGCGACACGGGCTTGAACCGGACCCCGCTACTATCACTTGAAGCGGTCGTCAGCGCCGTGGCAAATCGCCAGCCTTCGGGGAGGATCACGGAAGGCTCGACCCTTACCTGCGCGGCCGCCGTGCCTTCCGGATAAAGGGCGACTTCGTTCCAGCTCACGACCGCGAGATTCGGTCCGGTTGAGGCGCCCGCCGAGAAGCCCGAAGGAGCTGCGGTCGCAAGAAAATCCACTTTCGCGTCCAGCTTTGTCACACCTTCCGGCACCGTAAGGTGAAGCGCAAACATATTCACGTCATCTCGACGCCAAGGCAGTATTTGCCCGTTTGCGGAGACGACAACACCTGCCAGATTATCGATCGGTCCTGTAGGTGAATGCTCGCCCGGTATCCACTGCGGATACGCCAGGGTTAAGGGTCCGGGTTTTACCGGTATCGATAAGCGCGCATGCAGTATCTTCCGGGGAGCGTCGCGCAGATCGAGCGAGAGCTGAATGGGCTCGCTGCCTTGGCCCAGGAGCGCAAAGCCAGCCATGAGCAAGAGCGGGAACGTTCGAACGATGGTTTTCAACTTTCATCATAGTGGCCGCGTTTCAAAAGGACAGTAGAGTATTAGCTTGTGGTCCATACTGTTCCAACCGGAGACGTCGCGCGAGGATGAGCTGCTCCTTGCGCTTTGGGAGAGCGCAACGACCGGCATCGTTGAAGAGCAAGACGGCTTTCGCGCTTACTTTCCCGACGAGATTAAGCCGGCCGACATATTGTCTTCGTTGAGTTCGTTCAAAGGAGTAGGCATTCGGATCGAGTCGGAGATCGCCGTTCCTTTCGATCGCAGCAACTGGGATCCCATCCTGATCGGCGATCGTTTCTACGTCGCTCCGCCTTGGCTTACCGCCGCGCCGCTTCCGGGCCGGATCAAGTTAGAAATCGACGCCGCTACCGCCTTCGGAACCGGACGGCACGAAACGACGCAGCTATGCCTGAATGCGATCGACCGCACGCTGCGGCCGGGCTTCACCATCGCGGATATCGGCTGCGGATCCGGCATCCTTTCTCTGGCGGCGAAGCTTCTGGGTGCCGGGAAAGTTTTCAGCTGCGACATTCAGCAGGACGCCGTAGCGACCGCCGCCCGACACCTGAGCACGCCACTGTTCGTCGGTTCAGCCGACTCGCTTGCCGACAACGTGGCTGACTTAGTCTTCGCAAACATTAGTGCGGCTGTTCTGGATTGCCTCGCGTTCGACCTGAAACGGATTACGCAGCCCGATGGTCTGGTGATCGCCTCCGGGTTTATTCACGAAAAAACACCGCGATCTTTCCACCCGGAGACGACCCTCGAAGCGGGGGATTGGCTATGCTGGATTTGCCGCCGGGACGATATTACGCCCCACTCCGAAAACTACCCGGGCGAGGGCCTTTCGCATAAGGCTGAATGGTGGCTATGATCGTAAAATGATGACGGTTCGCCCTTCAGTCTGTGCCCTCGACTGTCCGGATTGCTGCTCGCTTCTCATCAATGTCGACGAGAAAGGCCTCGGTTCGCGCTTGCGAGGCAATCCGGATCATCCGGTGACCCGCGGGTTTTTGTGCGGCAAAGTAGCGCGTTATCTTGAGCGCGAATACTCGCCCGAGCGGTTGCTGTATCCGCAGCGCAGAACGGGTGCGAAAGGCGCCGGGCAGTTCGCGCGCATTTCATGGGACGAGGCGCTTGATGAGATCGCCGAGCGTCTAAGCACCATTTCGCAAGAGCACGGACCCGAAGCGATCCTGCCCTACAGTTATGGCGGATCCATGGGCAAGCTGATCGGCGGCGGCATGGATCGCCGCTTCTTTCATCGGCTTGGCGCGTCGCGTCTCGATCGCACCATCTGCGCAAGCGCGGGGGGCGCCGGCTTGATGGAAACGCTCGGGGTCAAGTATGGGACCGAGCCTGAACAATTTCGCCACTCGAAACTGATCCTGGCCTGGGGCGCAAACATCCTGGCCACCAACGTTCACCTTTGGCCATTCATCGTCGAGGCCCGGCGCAATGGCGCAAAGTTCTACACCATTGATCCAGTCAAACACAAGGTCGGCGAACTGGCCGATAAGCATTTCTCGATCCACCCCGGTACCGACGCCGCGCTCGCGCTCGGCTTGATGCACGTCATCATTCGGGAGAGGCTTTACGATTCCGACTACCTGAGCCAACACACCAGCGGCTTCGACGAGCTTGCCCGAAAGGTAGCCGATTTCACTCCGGCGCGCGTCTGCGAAATGACCGGCATTGCAACGGAAGACATCATTTCATTAGCGCGAGAATACGCAACCGTCCGTCCGGCCGTGATCCGCACCAACTATGGAGTGCAGCGCTCCGAACGCGGCGGTATGGCCGTTCGCCTTCTCTCTTACCTCCCGGCATTAGCCGGTTCCTGGAAAGAGCCGGGCGGCGGTCTGCAGTTGAGCACTTCAGGCGCTTTCCACTTGAATGAAGCAAGTCTTCAACGACCCGATCTGCAGTTCATCCCGCTCGGGCGCGAAGCGCGGCTCCTCAACATGACGCGGCTTGGAGAGGTTCTGAACTACACGACAAACCCCGCGGTCCACGCGCTCGTCGTCTACTGCTCGAATCCGGCGGCGATCGCACCCGATCAGAATGCCGTGCGGCGGGGTCTCAAACGCGACGATCTGTTCACCGTCGTGCTCGAGCAGTTTCAAACCGACACCGCCGAGTGGGCCGACATCGTGCTTCCGGCCACAACCTTTCTCGAGCACACGGATCTCTACACGGCGTATGGCCATTACTATCTGCAGCTCGCACGCCCTGTTCTCGAACCGCCAGGAGAGTGCCGGTCGAACGTCGAGATTTTCCGCGCGCTCGCCAAACGCATGAAGTTTACCGAACCGTGCTTCGATGAGTCGGACGACGACACAATCCGGGGATTGCTTGCTTCCGGACACCCGTTCCTAAAGGACATCACGCTCGAGCGGCTTGATCAGGAGAAGTCGATTCGCTTGAACATCTCCCCGAGCCACGAACCATTTCTTCCTTTTGCGGAAGGAAACTTCGGAACGCCTTCTGGGAAGTGTGAGTTCCACGCTGAGACAATCAGCTACGTCCCGCCTATCGAATCGCGCCGCGGCGAGACTGGATTACAAAACCAGTTTCCACTCGAGTTGGTTTCACCCAAAAATCACAACAGCATGAACTCGACATTCGGCTATCGCAGCGATGTTGATGGAGAAACGGCAGCCATCACGCTACACCCGATGGATGCCGACGCGCGCTCGATCCAGAACGGTGACACGTTCGAGTTTTTAACAGCCGCGGCAGTTGTACGCTGACGGCCCAAGTGAATGAAACCGTCTCGCCCGGTGTTGTGAGCGTGCCTTCCACGCGCTGGGCTCGGCGCGCCGCCGATGGCCAGAACATAAACGTTCTAACCAGCCAGCGGCTTACCGATATGGGTAGCGGAGCAACTTTCTACAGCTGCCTCGTCCAGATTGAGAGAGCGCCCGAGTTATAGCGCCTTCAATTAAAACCCGAAGTGCAGACCGAACTGCATTTGGCGCATCGGCACTTGGATGCTCGTAATCTGCCCCGCACCACTCGAATCGATCTGCGACGCGGGATTGGCAAGATTAACGTGATTGAACACGTTAAAAGCGTCAGCCCGCAGTTCGAGCTTATAGCGCTCGCTCAACAGCAGGTTTTTGGATACGGAAAGATCGGATTCCCAGAGCTTGGGTCCGCGCAGCGAGTTACGGCCCGCGGTTCCCTGACGGAACGGCTGCTGCGGTTCGCTGAAAGCAGCGACGTTGAACCACTGGTTCGCGTTCGGGTTCGGAAACGTTCGGGTTTCCCACCACGTCTGCGCGCACTTGGCCGAAATCCGGGTCGTTCAACAAGTGGCGCATTCGCCACTGTGGGCGTAAAAGCAAGCCCTGAGCCGAAGGTGTGAACACCGCTCAAACGCCAGCCGCCGAGGATCGCGTCGGCTATAGCATTCTTGCCAAGTTGCCAGCGCCGATTGCGGCCGACCGGAATATCGAGATTGTGTGTAAACGTCACGGTGTGCTCACGGTCCCAAGAAGCCGGTCCGTAATCGTTAGCGCGATCATACGTATTCGCCGGGGTATTGCCGCTACCCTCATCCCGATAGTCGAGCGCCTTCGCCCACGTGTAAGTGAAAAGGAAATCCACACCACGCGAGAATTGCTTTTGCAATCGGGTCTGCAGCGAGTTGTAGTTCGAATTAGAGCAATTGCAGTATTGATAGAGGCCCTGTTCCAAACCGAAGGAGTTGTAGAACGGTCGGCGTGGATCGACATCTCCAGGACCGGGAACCGCTTGGTTCCGGTTTATTGCTTCAAATAGATGACGGCCCACATTGCCGACGTAGGCCACTTGTAAAGCGATCGAGGGCGCCAACTGCTGTTCCACCGTAAAGTTCCAAAACTGGACCGAGGGGATGCGATACGAATTAAGCGGATCAGTGAAATAGTTGATGCCGATACCGTCAGGAAGCAAATAACGGCCGTTCGATCCAACCGGCGGAGCCTGGGGCTCTGGAGGACCATTGAGCAGGTTGAAGGGAGCAAAGTAAATGTTCGACTGATTGACGCTTTGTGGATTGACGATGGGCGGATTGTAATCCGCGCCTTGACCGAATACAGATCCGAGACCCGCGGGATTCGCACTCGTTCCATAGCCCATACGGACCACTGTTTTGGGCGCGGCCTGGTACGCGATTCCAATGCGCGGCTGGAAGAGCTTGTTGTAAGCCTGAACGCCGAGATTGCGTGGAACGCCGCCTATACCTGCCACGACCACTTCACCCGTTGCCGGATCGAAGCTGCCAGCGCCGCCTGGCTTGGCTGCGGTCTGGGGAAGGTAATTCTCCCAGCGCAGGCCATAGGTAAACGTAAGCTTAGATGTGATGCGCCAGGAATCCTGCGCAAAGAAAAATGTGCGAGTCTGCCGTAGCCCCGGATAGTAATCGTAAGCTGTAAAATAACGCCCGAAAGTGGCGGGCAACCCTAAAAGATACGAGGCTAACCCGGAGCCGGTGGAAGCATTGCCTCCTGCGAGCGTGTCAATACCGACATCCCCGGTCTCAGACGCGTTGAAATTAATCTCGCCAGGACGATGGCTATCGCTCGGGATGCGTTGCTGTTGTGCACGGCGAATGTCAGCGCCAAATTTGATCGTGTGATTGCCTGTGATCTTGGTCCAATTGTTCACCCATTGGAACTGATTCTCTGTTTCCTTGAGTGGGCAATTGCACTGATTCACCCCAAGCGCATAGCCAAAATTGAACCCGCCGTTGCCATTCACATAAAATGCCGGCAGTCCGGTGGTGGAAGCCGAGCCCGTGTTCAGCCCGGGCAGTCCGGCGTCTAGCGCAGGAGTAGTGCCCGCGTCGTTCGGTTGAACGCGAATGCGATACCGATAAAATCCGAAGCGCGCATCGGTGACAAGCGTCGGGCTGAACGTGTGATCAAGCCCCACGGCCAGACTCTGATTGCGATCAATTGAATCACCGGAGAAGTTAAAGGCCGACGGCCCGCCACCCGCATCGCCAAACGCAGCCGGTGAGTAGTCGTTGAAACCGGCGAGCGTGTAACGTCCAAAGAAGTGAGTATTGGCAGTCCAGTTGTAATCTACGCGGCCGTTGTATTGATTGATGTCGAAGCGCTGCACGTTCTCGGTAATGAAGTTGTTGAAGTAGCCAGTCCCGGCATTCGCGGGAGGGATCAGCGCCAGCAACTTCTGCATGGGGGCTGCCACAGGAATAATGTTCGGCTGGCCGTGCAAGGTGTAAACGGAGCGACCAGAGCCGTCCGCGTTACCGGTGTTGGGATTGAAAACCATGTTGTCTCGTGCCGCTGTCGTGCCACCTTCGGTCGTTGGAACCAGCACTGGATTTGCACACGGAGTCGAGCTCGTTGAACCGTTCGAACAGATGTAGTTGCCAAGTAGCGCGGAGAGATCGCCGCCCCGCTCAGCAGCGGTCGGGACAGTGGTCAGTATCGACCCGCCTGTCCGTCGCCGCGTTCCTTGATAATCGAAAAAACCAAACAACTTGTCCTTGATGATCGGAGCGCCGACCGACCCACCGAACTGATTCCAGCGCAGCGGCGGATTCAATTGCGTAAATGGATTCGTGGCGTTCGTAATGTCGTTCCGCAGATATTCAAAAAGCGAGCCATGCCATTGATTGGTGCCGGATTTGGTCGTCGCCTGAATCAGCGCACCCGACACTGACCCGAACTCCGCATCGTAATTGCTCGTTGAGACTTTGAAGTCCTGCAGCGAATCGACGGTCGGGTTCACCACCGCTATGCCAAGAATTGCGCTCTGATTTTCCGTGCCGTCGAGAAGAAAGCCATTGGCCGTAAAAAACTGCCCGTTGACATCGACTTGAATGCCGCCCTGCGGATTCTCGCTCGTCGCGATCTGAAAACTCTGATTCAGCTGCGCTCCGGGAACAATCAACAACAGATTCGTCACATTGCGATCGAGCACTGGCAGCTGCTGGACCTGTGCGCCTGTTAGTGTGGTGGCGATCTCTGCGCGATCGGTGGTGAGCAGCGGCGTTGCATCCGTTACCTGCACGCTCGTCTGCACGTTGGCGGGTGAAAGTTTCACGTCGAGCGGCGTTGTCGCGTCAACTTGAACGGTAGCGTTGGCCGTGTAAATGCCGAATCCTGAGCTCGTCACCCGAACTTGGTACCGGCCGGCCAGCAAGTGCGTTTGCGAGAAATTGCCGTCGCTACTGCTTTTCTGGTTGTACGTCGTTCCGCGGTCGAGATCCGTTATCGCGATCGCAGCATCGGGCACAGCGGCCCCTGTAGCATCCTGAACGGTGCCCGCGATGTTGCCTGATACTGCCTGGGCCAGCGCAGCAACACTGAAAGCTAGACTAAGCGCGGTGATCCGCGCCATTTTGGCAAACATAAGAACCCCTTTTAGATCTTTTATACCCTATCAGGAAAATAGACATTCGGCGCTGCTCATTGCGGCATCGCGCCGGAGTTGAGTTCGACGCGCATCTTAATCGACCCTAGATCTTTCCCATCCGCCTTGGCCGAAATCGTGACGATCCTCCAACCGGCGCCTCCCGCGGTTGAAGTTTTCAGTTCCATCGGCAGACTAAGCGACCGGTGCGGTCCGATAGAGACACTCGCCGGCAACGACCGGCGGACGGTCCACCCTTCCGGCAACTTGACTGAGAAATCCGCCTTAACCTCCTGTGCAGTCGGATTTTGTAGAAGGACCGGGATTACGATCGCACTGCCGTATTTGGCCATCATCTCCGGACCGACCAGTTGGGCGAGACCGTCGATTCCATGCGCCTGCCAAAAGTACCGATAGAAGGCAAATGGCCCGCCCAATTCGAGTCGAACCGTCTCGTCGTTTTGTGAAGTGAAGCCCGGAGGCCTATGGTATTCGACGCCACCCGGCTCCACCCCGGCAAACAGGTCGGCCGTCGCAATCGAATTCACGAACGACTTGCCATGCACAAACAAAACCGGCTGGTTGAAGAAGCTTAAATCGTTTTTTGCCAACGCCTGCCGCGCCGCCTGCCCCGTGTCACTCTGCGTCAGGTGATACGAACATTCTTCGGCAGCAAGCTTGGCATACGTCACACCCCGAGCCGGTGACTGCTCGGTCGAGGCATAAGCCGGTCCTTTCCCTTTCAACACCTCCGTGTGGGCGGTGTCGCTGAAGTAGTACAGCTTTTCGGGTTGCCATGGGCGAAGCCCTTCGGTCAGATTGCGAATGTCCTCGCGGTTGCGTGGCGTCGCGAGCTGTTCGGCGAACACGGTTGGGTCACCCGCGCTGTCGAACGCCTCGGTGGCAAGAACACCCGCTGCCTGGTGATCGCCATGGTTCTCGCCCGCCACCCAGTCGGGCAGCCACGTCGCAATCACGTATGGTCGAGTGAGACGTACAAGCCGTACCAGCCGTCCCAGCGAATCGCCGTGATCCCAAGTCTCTAGCGAATCGAGGACATCCTGGCCCGGAGTATCGGTTCCGTTCAGAAACCATACCTCCGAAACGTTGAAGTGTCCCAGCGCCTGCCGTGCTTCAATCTCGCGAACCGACCCAAGAGCGCCCGCCTGCTCCTGACCCTCCGCGTTTCCTCCGCTGTTACCGCGCGTGCCGAAGACCACGGCCACCCGTTTCTTGTCGTCGAAGATGGCTCGGGCTAGATAGGCCCCGATTTCCGTCTCATCATCGGGATGAGCGACCACCACCAGCAGATCCACCTTGAATCGTTCATCGGGAGGAGGGTTCGTAGAATCGGCGGCGAACAAGGAGCAGGCGAGTGAGCACAACAATAGCTGTGCGAAATGTTTGACCATGTTGGCGAGAGAGAGGGCTGTCCAGCGATTATACGATCACGGCAGAAAAGCTTGCTTGCTCTCCCAATGCCGCAGAAACGCTTCCGCCTGCTCAAAGCCGCTCTGCGTCCCGCGGAAGCGCGTGATGGCGACTTGCTTTGGATACCATTTATCGGGCTGCTGCGAAGCGTGCGCATAGCAAGCGGCGTGGCGCTGCGCTTCTACCGACGAGATGTCCACGTACTCGGCGGGCGCAAACATCATCGTGTCTTCCGCCACCTCGTAATAGTAGAGCGCGGCCTTTTTATTGGACTTCAACCACGCGTCCAGTACAAGCATGGAAAGTGCGCGGTGATCGCGATGGTTGTCGACGGGCCATTGCGCGAACACAATGTCTGGGTTCTCGGCGGCGTACATGCGGTCAAACGCTTCGTAATGGGAGAAATCGACGATCGGTCGGCCATCGTATTGCCCGGCGAACACCGGGCGTGCCTTCAGAATGGAGCAAGCTTTCTGCGCTTCGGCTGTGCGAATTCCTCCGCAGCGGCTTAGGCTCTCCCCACCGCAGAATCCCTCGCCTTTATTCAAGTAAAGGAGAACGACTTCGTGGCCGAGCTCCGTATAGCGCGCGATCGTTCCTGCACAGCCGCACTCCGGATCCCCAGGGTGTCCGCCCGTCACAATCACCTTCAAACGGGCTGCAGGCACTTGCCTACCTTGAATCGAAGTAGTCGAGAGGGAAAAAGCGGCGGCCGAGACGACGTCGCGACGTGAGATGGGCATGGCCCTCTATTTTAATTCCGACCTTAATGCGCCGCACTAAGCGGTGCGTCAGCCGCCCGCCTTGGGGGCCTTCGCATGATGAACGGCAGCGGCACCAGGCACAGCACGATTACGCTCATCACCCAGAAACTGTTCTCGAAACTGAGCGCGCTCGATTGTGCTTGCACCATTTGGTAAGCCGTCGCAAGCGCTTTCTTAGCAGCAGTTGCTGCATCGAAGCCTTGCTGCATGAAAGTCGCTTTGAGCCCATTGATCAGCGCTTGGAAGTTTACGCTGGCATCGGTCGTGTGCCGCGCAAATCCTCTCTGATGCGTCTGGTTCTGCCGGGCTAGAAAAGTGCTTAAAAGGGATGTGCCCATGGCGCCCCCGATATTGCGCGCGAAGTTAGACATGCCCGAAACCTGGTTGTTCTTTTCGCGTGGCACCCCGATATAGTTCAGCGTGCTGATTGGCACAAATATTAACGGCATGAACATGACCTGAATCATTCGCAGCAGCACAATGGTGTGAAAATCAATGCCCAGATAGATTACCGTCATCAAATGGAGCGTGATGGACGTTCCCAAGAACCCCACCGAGACGAGCAGGCGCGGGTCGAGTTTAGTTGCTGTAAGCCGTCCGGCTATCGGCATCATGAACATGAGAACCAGACCTCCGGGCGACAGCGCCATGCCAGCCCGTTCGGCCGTGTAACCGAGACTGCTCTGCAGAAATTCCGGAATCAAAACAGTCGACCCAAAGAGCACGATGCCCAAGACGAACGAGAAGAAAACAGCCGTTCCGAAGTTACGGTTTTTGAGCAAGCGCACGTCGACAATCGGGTTTTCGTGATACCACTCCCAAAGGAAGAACGCGACCAGCACCGGTACGGCCACGCAAGACAAGCCTGTAATAAGGCCGGAAGAGAACCAGTCTTTCTCTTGCCCTTTATCGAGCACAATTTGGAAGCAGGCGACGCCCAAGACAATCAGTCCTAATCCGATGTAGTCGATCTTGATGCCCGACCCTTTCTCCTTTGCGAGCCAAGGCGGATCTTCGACGAGCCGCTGTGTCAGAAAGAGGGAAAGAAGGC
The DNA here is from genome assembly GCA_963737005.1 of Terriglobia bacterium. Lineage (GTDB taxonomy): Bacteria > Acidobacteriota > Terriglobia > Bryobacterales > Bryobacteraceae > Bog-105. Next base: position 237,662 of record CAVTRD010000006.1, read on the forward strand.
CAATCGGGATGTTGATAAAGAAAATCCAGTGCCAGTTGTAGTTATCGGTGATCCAGCCGCCGAGTGTAGGGCCGATCGCGGGCGCCACAACGACCGCCATACCGTACATCGCGAATGCCATGCCGCGTTTCTCAGGGGGAAAGCTGTCTGCTAGAATCGCTTGCTCGGACGGCTGCAACCCACCACCCCCCGCTCCCTGCAGAACGCGTGCGAAGATCAGCAGCGGCAAGCTCGTTGCAAGCCCGCATAGCAAAGAGCATCCCGTGAACAATGCCACGCACAACATGTAAAAGCGTTTGCGCCCGATCAGAGTTGATAGCCATCCCGAGATCGGCAGCACGATCGCGCTCGATACCAGATAGCTAGTGAGAACCCAGGTAGACTCCTCATAACTCGCGCCCACCGACCCCGCAATATGCGGCAGGGCCACGTTGGCGATGGATGAATCGAGCACTTCCATGAAAGTGGCGAGTGTCACCGTCATGGCCACAATCCAAGGATTGTGCGAGGGCCGCCAATTGCCGTGCGACTGAGCTACCGGGGGCACGCTGACCTACCCACCAATGCGCACATCCGGTTCGACCGACATGCCGGGCCGCAGCCGATCCATCCCGTCCTGGTTCGGTTTGAACCGGATTCGTACCGGAATTCTTTGCACGACCTTCACGAAGTTTCCGGTGGCATTTTCGGGCGGCAGGACACTCGCGACGGCGCCTGTCGATCCGCCTATGTTTTCAACCGTGCCCTCGAAATCACGCTTCAAAGCGTCGACGTGAATGGTGACCCCCTGCCCGGGCTTCACGTTTCGTAATTGAGTCTCTTTGAAGTTGGCCGTCACCCAAACGTCCCCGATCTGAGCGATCTGAAAAAGTTGCTGTCCGGCCGAAACGTGCGCCCCCACTTCCGCCGATCGCCGCATCACAATACCCGAAACGGGCGCGGTAATCTTGCAGTAATCAAGCTTGAGCTGTGCCTGTTCGGCTTGCGCCTTTGCGCTCGCCGCGCTTGCCTGGTCGGAGGCCACCGTGGCACGTCGAATAGCAATCTGGCGCGGAGCATTGTGGCGATACTGGTCGAGGCGGCTTTCCGACTGCTGCAACTGCGCGCGGCGGCCATCTACGGTTCGGGACGCCGATTCAAGCCCCGCCTGATTTGCGGCGACAGTCGCAGCCTGTGCCTTTGCGGCTGCCACTGTCTGGTCATATTCCTGTTGAGAAACTTCCTCTTTGGCGATCAGCAGCTTGTAACGCGCCAGATCGGCCTGCGCGCGAGCGTTGTTCGCTTCCGATTCGGCGAGTTTCGCGGCAGCCGATTCGCGGTCGTGCTCGGCAGCTGCCAGTGCCGCTTGCGAATTTGCCACATCAGCCTCACCGGTAGAGATGTTCGTCGTGTTCTCTACTTGGGTAATCGGGACATTCGGTTGCTGCGCGATCACCATACTGCGCGCCTGTGAGAGTTGCGCAAGTGCCTGATCGAGAGCCGCTTGATAGTCGCGCATATCCAAATCCACCAGCGCGTCGCCCGTTCGTACGAACTGGTTATCCTCCACATAGACCTTGGTGATCGTGCCATCTATGCGAGCGCTGATTGGATTCAAGTGTGCATCCACTTGCGCGTCATCGGTCGTCTCGAACTTGCGGACGTGGAGCCAGTAGAACAAACCGACCACTGCCAGTATCACTAGAACGATCCCGAAGATCAGGAATGCCCTGCGCCTTCCGGCGGATGGCGGCTTCTTGGCCGGAGTCAGAGGAGGTTCAACGGGTCGAACGGGCGTGTCTTTCGAGACAGCCGCCTGTTCCGATTGTTCTTCGGTAGTCATGGACGGGCCTCCTTCAGCAAATTAGGTAGATCGGATTCAGCCGCTCCGGTCGCTCTCGCTAGACTGAGCGTGGCCAAGTCAAACGAGAACAAACTCGATACATAATCATTCTCGGCGCCCGCGACTTGTTCCTGCGCTTGCACCACCTCTACCGTCGTCGCCACACCGGCGGCAAAGCGATCACGCGATTCCGAAAGCGTCTCTGCAGCATAACTTCGATTCGATTCAGCCAGACGGACCTGACCCACCGCGGTCTGCAGCTCGATCGTTGCGTCGCGCACGTCTTGCTCGACGCGTCCACGCTGATCAGCCAGTTCGGCCTGTCGTTGCGCGAGGGTCGCTTCCGCTTCCTGAATGTCTCCCCGCGTGCGGCCTCCCTGCCAGATCGGAACGTTGAGCGAACCTGTTATGGCAAATACTCCGTGTGTACTGGCCGGGTTCGGTCCAAGCACACCGTAGTTCCCGTTCAGCGTCACCGAAGGCAAACGTTCCGCATGTGCTGCCGAGAGCGCCTGCTCAGCAGCGCGCACCTGTGCTTCCGCCGCTTGTAAGTCGGACCGGTGCCTTAACGCTTCTTGGATGGTGAGCCTGACGGCCGGTACTTCGGTCGGCCTAAACGTGAGAGGCTCGGCCAGAATAAGCTCGCGCTCCTGATCAACACCGATCACTCTTGCGAAGGCGATCTTTTGCTTTCGCAGGTCGGCTTCAAGCGAGCTCAAACGTTGTTCTTGTGTCTGTAGCTCTACCAGAGAGCGCATTACGTCGATCTTGGAATTGGTGCCCGCCGCTTTCCTCGTCAGCGCTTGGTCATAGATCGCTTTTGCGTTTGCCACCTGGGAGCGCTGCGAATCTACCCGAGCCGCGGCTGCCACCGTCTGTAAATAAGTCCCGCCCACGGCCAGTACAATAAGCTCCCGCGTATCCTTCGCCGCCAGAATGGAGCCTCGCTCCGTTTCCTTTGATGCTTTCCAATTGCGCCGCTCGACCGGATCATAGATCGATTGAGTCAAGGCGCCCTGCAACTGCGAATAGCTAAACGGCCCCACCACCGATGGAATCGACAGGTTCGAACCGGCTGGCAGCTTGAACTGGAATCCATAAGCGGCCAAGTTGACCTGCGTCACGGTCTCGCTCGCGTTCGCAGAGATGTTCGGCAGCAGTGCGCTGAGTGCCTGAACCCGCTGCGCTCGCGATGCCCGCACAGAAGTGTCGGCCGAAACCACCCCGAGGTTGGCGGCTAGTCCCAATTTGAGGGCCTGGGCCAGTGTTAGTGTAACCGGCCCCGCGCCGGCCATCGAAATAGGCACGCTTCCCGCAAGGTCGCCGCTCACCTGCACCGCACTATCAACCGTCGCCACACCCGTTCCGCCCGAGACCGACTGCTGTGCAACTGCTGTGCCGGGCTGGCTTGTGCGGCCTGAGGCAGGAAGCGCAACCGCCCGGCTTGATCCTGCCGCCCCGGTTCCCATGGTTGTGGTCTGCCCTTGTAGAAATACAGCAGCAACCGCTACCAAGCCTATTACCCGCCACGTTCTCCTCACAAGTTCACGCATGTTCAAAGCAGATACATACACACATGTACCATATTGCGTACGTCTGTGTATACAATTAGATCGTCTGATGCAACCCCCATTCGCTTTGGAAGACCCACTAGTCGCGTTCACAAACAAGCACCAGCAAAGGACAGAGGCCACAAAGAAGAAACTTCTCGCCTCAGCACTGCGCATTTTTGCTCGCGATGGTTTCGAAGCGGCGCGCATCGAGGACATAGCAGTGGATGCAGGATATACGCGTGGCGCGTTCTACGCCCACTTTCAATCCAAAGAAGACCTGTTTTTTGCGCTCCTCGAACATCAGTCCGAGAGATACATAAGACTCATCGAGCAAAACCTTGAGAAATGCGCCACAGACGAAGAGCGGCTTTCGACACTGCGCGAATTCTACGTCAATCGTGCCGCCGACCGGCAGTGGACCATACTGGGCCTCGAGTTCAAGCTGTACGCCCTCCGTCACCCCAAGCTGCGAGCGCAATTTGCTCGGCGGCATCGAAACATCCGCAGCAAACTGAAATGGCAGGCTGTCGATCGACTCTGGCCAAAAAATATGCAATGTGCGCCGGAGTCAACCGATGTGCGCAAGCTCTCTCTCCATGCAGTGCTCAACGGACTTGTCCTTGAACAGGCCTACGATCCGGCCAGCCTTTCGAATGCTCAAGTGGCGGCGGTGCTGCACCGACTGTTCGACTTTCTAGTAACGTAGTCAGCAGCGCATGAAGAAATCCATTGGCGACAATATTTTCCCGAAAGGGGCCGGTTTTACAGAAGGTTTGAAGATCGTCAAGAAAGCTGGTTTTGATGGCGTCGAGCTGTGGTTGGGCGAGCGGCCCTGGTTCAAGATGACCGCCAGCGACGCCGACCTCAAACTTCTTTACCGGCAAATACAAGATGCCGGGCTGCAGGTTTCCGATGTTGCGAACTCGCTCGACTGGGACGAGAACGTTTCCTCCCGCGACCCTGCAAAGAGAGACGCGGCCTTTCACCACATCGAACGCCAACTTGAGGCCGCGCAGATTTTCGGATGTGACGCCATCCTGATCGTCGCGGGCTTGGTCACGAGTGACACGCCCTATAACGAGGTCTATCACCGCTGTGTCGATTCGTTGCAAAAGCTCGCGGCCAAAGCGGCCCAGGCGCGCGTCAAGATAGGCGTAGAAAACTGTTGCTCGGAGCAAAAATTTCTCTTGAGCCCGCGCGAATTTAATACCTTCTTAAGTGACGTAAATAGCCCTTGGGTTGGCATCCATCTTGACGTCGGCAATATACACGATACTGGCTTTGCCGAGCAGTGGATCGAGATCCTCGGGCCTATGATCACGCGCGTCCACTTGAAAGACGTGCTAAAGCACCGTGGCCGCTGCGGCGAGCAGAGTGTCTACACAAACATCTTTTTGGGCGATAACGACTGGCCGGCTATTCGCGCCGCACTTGAAAAGGTGCGCTATGACGGATGGCTTATTGCCGAAATGGAAGCACGGTACCGCTATGCGGCCGACCAGCAGATCTACGACACATGCGCGGCCATGAACCGTCTAATCGCCGGAACTCTCTAACAAATGCAAACCCGGCGTGAGGTTCTAGAGCTGGCTTTGGCAGTGTCGCTGTCGGGGATGCCCGCCGACCCGAAGTTCCAGGTGATCGCCGAGCCAAACTGCCTCTCGCAGGAATCGGCGGAAGGGTTCCGTGCAGTCCTCGATGCACGTAAAGATCTCCCTTGGTCTAAGCACCCCTTCATCGTTGTCGCAGGAAGCACTCACAAGAGGCCCGCGCTTGTCGGGCAGCTACGCTCGAGCCTCGAGCAGGGCGCCATCCTAATTTGGGAGAGTGCAGGATACGGCGTCGATCGAAATGCGCAGTGGGACCGAGCTTTCGGTGTAAAGACGCTCAACAAAACTCCCCCGAGTGATCAAAAGTACGTGCAGTATCGCTGGCCCGCCAGAGCCCTGATTCGTAGCTTTGGCCGGGCCATTCACTTCGAGTGCGCTCCCGCAGAAGCAATTGCCTATATCGCGGACGAGCCTGTAGCCTTAAAGAAACAGGTCGGGAAGGGAACTCTCATTGTTCTCGGCGCTATGTTAGGGCCCCACCTTCGTGCTGACGACCGCGAAGCAAACGAGGTCGCCCGCCAAATTCTGATGGTCAGATCTTGAGAAACAGCTTGCGCCGGTACATCCAGAGCAGCATGAACCAATAGGTCACCAGTACAGCTGCCCCGAGCAACAGAGGATACAGCCCCATACCGAGTATCTGAAAGGGTCTTACGCCAAGATGAATGCGGAAGCTGCTGTAAACGAACTCTTCGAACAGATGAGCGATCAAGTACGCTGCAATCGAGTTCATTCCGACAACTACCAGCGGGAAAGCCCACGTACGGTGACGTTTGGCGTCGATCACCCAACTGAAGGCTGCCAAGAACAGGAAGCACAGGCCCCCGCTGAACAGCACCCAGCTCGGGGTCCAGATCCGTTTCACAATGGGGCAAATGCCGGCAAAATGCAGCAACAAGCCGGCGGCAATGCCGATCAGCCCTGCGCTGATGAACCGCTTTAACGGAAGAACCGGCGCATATGTCCGATACCAGCGACCGGCTACCAGGCCCAAGATCATCGTCGCCAGAGTGGGGATGAAACTCAGGGTTAAGTATCCACCTTCATTGAAGAAGAAGGGCTTCGTGCGCGGAAACAGGTTGAGGAACCATTGATCGAATGCGTTCCCCAAGTTGATGTTCTTGTTCCAATGGGCAGCAAAGCCGGAGAAGTTGTGCGCCCAGTTTTGTGGAACTCCTACCGCCCCGTAATTGAAACCGGGCCCTGGTAAAGGATACAAGGCCCACGCGAGCCAGTAGCCGAACAAGATAACCGAGAACGCCGTCCATTGCCACTTCGCGGACCGGAAACCAAGGAAAAACAATATGGGATAACCAAGTCCGATCTGGCTCAGCGTGTCTTCAAAGGTGAAGTATGTTTGTGTACTGTGAATCGATCGCAGAAAGACTCCCAGCGCCACAAGCAGCAGCGATCGCCAGACAGCGTGTACGAACATCAATCCGAAGGTGCCGCCCTTTTTAAGCCGGCTCGCAATCGAGTAAGGCAAGGCGACTCCAACCAGAAAGGAGAACGACGGCTGAATCATGTCATGGAGCGAGCAGCCTGACCACTCCACATGGCTTTGATTAAAGGCAAGCACATGCCAAAACCAATTGCCGGGGTAAGCCCGTGAAACCTGCGCGAGGTGCAACACCTCCGCCATCATCAACACCATCACAAAACCGCGATAGGCATCAACCGCCACATTGCGGCTGACACTCGTCTGAGCCGCTTGTGGAGCTACCGGCGCGATTACATCCACATCTGAACTCTGTTCGTCTTTGACGATTGTTCTATCCACTCTGCCGACCCCTTACTGCGTTACCGTTTTCTGACGAGCCTTTTCGTAAATGGCAAGCTCTTGGCTGGCACTCGAAGGCTGATGCGCCTGTGAGTACAACCGCGCCAGCACGTAATGATATTCCGCCTTCCGCGGATTTATTGCGATCGCATGCTTCAAGCTCTCAATCGCCAAGTCAGTCTGACCCAGTCCCCGATAGGCTTTCGAGAGCTCATCGTATTCCTGGTCCCAGCTCGGATCAATGCGAACGGCCTCGAGGAGCGTGCTCTTCGCCCGTTCGAAGTTGCTCTGCAAATTCCAGTAAGCGCCATAATCGATGAGGGGCCAGGCAGATGGTTTACTCTGCTCCTTATTAAGCCGCAAGCCTTCCTCAAATTCACGCACGGCATTCGCGTTGTCGCTTATGGCTGCATACGCCAAACCAAGATTATGGTGAACTTTCACAAATGACGGACTCAGTATTTCTGCCTGTTCCAATTCGTGCACCGCATCCAGATACGAGCCTTCATCATAGTGGATCCGCCCCAGCTCGTAGTAACTCTCCGCCGACTTCGGATCGAATCGAAGGGCTTTCTTCAACTCGTCTTTCGCCAGATCTTTACGACCTAGGATATTCAGGTCGTAAGCAAGGATTTTGTGCGCATCGGCGAAATCTCCCGTGGACGACTAGGCTCTTCGAAAGCCAGGTTGCCGATTCCTTTACGAGATGAAGACGGAAATCGACATAGCCGAGTTGATAGAGCGCCTGCCAGGACTCGGGATGACTCGCGACATAGCTTTCGAGCAGCGATCTCGCCTGGGCGTATTGACCGGCTTTGATCTGAGATTCGAAACCTTCGATTGCTTCCTGGGCAAAACAGGGCAGGGCACAAGCAATGGCGTACGCACAGGTCCGGGCGAGCCACCCCACTTCAATTACTCGCCCGTTTGGCAGCGGGGGGCGCCAACTCCCAACTCACCTTGTCGTCCGAAGCAGCGCGCAAGCGGCTCGCCGCCTCGAGCTCCGCTTTAGCCTCGGCCGGATCTTTCAATGAGGTAAGAACAAGCCCCAACTGATAATGTGCCTTTTGCATTTGTGGATCGGCCCGTACAGCCTTCTCAAGTTCATCGCGTGCATCCGGCAACCGACCCGTCGAGCGATACTCCATCCCGAGCGCCACATGAGCCCGCGCATGCTCCGGCTGACGATTTAGAACGCGCTTAAATAGGTCAATGCTCTTCGTGTGATCGCCTTCCTGTTGCGCAATCAGACCAAGATAGTAATAAGATTCCACCTGCTCCGGCTGTAACTCAACGCTCTTCTCGAGATATGTTTTTGCTGCCTCGTAATTACTCGAGAGGTAATAAGTCGTTCCGAGCGCGTAGTTCACCTGCGGATTCGTTGGATCGGACTTGAGCAAGTCCTCATAAATCCGAATCGCCGCGGGCAAATCGTGATCCGCAATGCGGGCCGACGCAAGCGCATATAGCGACTGCGGGTTTCCCGGCTGAAGCTCGACGGCCCGCTTCAAATTTGCATTGGCGTCTTTGATTAAATCCATCTGCAGGCACAACGACCCCACCGCATACAAAATCTCCGGATCGTCCGGCTTGCGTTTCTTCGCTTCCAAAAGCAGCGCTAGTGCGCCTTCTGTGTTTCCTTGCAGATTGCGAATGCGCGCTAAAGTAAGGCGCGTTCCTGGCAGACCGGGATCAAGGGCCAGCGCTCGTTCGAAGTATCTTCCGGCTTCCGCTAGGTGCTGTTGCTGGAATTCAATGCTGCCCAATAAGCTATAGTCCAGTGCGGATGGCGTACGTTTGATAGCCGAGAGCAGAAGCTCACGTGCCTCCTCGACCGATCCCGCCTGGTACAGCGCAAACGCCTTGGTAAAGGCCTGATCTTGCGACCAGGCCGATAACACAAGCATCGAGCACAAGCCACACGCGCCTAACGCGCTAGAAAGTAATCTTCGTGTAGAGCTGAATCGCCCTCGGAAGATTGCACTGTCCATTAACCGACCCGAAGGTCGCTCCATCGCTGAGGTTCGTGTCGGGGTCACACCATTGGTGACGATTGAGCAGATTAGAGGCATTCCCGCCCAGTCTCCATTTCACCCGTTCTCGGTAAACCGGAAAATCCTTGAAGAGTGAGACGCTCTCATTGTAGTTGGCCCAGCCGCGAAGCACGGAGTCGACCCGGCTCTCGTTCCCCAAGGTGTTCGGTGCAGGACTCAAAAAGACGTTCGAAGATATGTAGCGGCTATTCGCAATATCGAAATTGGAGCTGTTCGTGTTCAAGTACCCGCTCACTCCTGCAACGCGGTCCGGCAATTGCCCGGTGTTGAAGAGAATACCGGAATACTGATTCGTGCCGATGTAGATACCGAGCGGCCGACCGTTCTCGTAGCGTAGATTCCCTGCGAGCTGCCACCCGCCCAGAACCCAGTTAGTCCAACCACCCCGATTCAAGAACGTGCGACCGGATCCAAAAGGTAGCGAGTAGTAGAACGTCACCGTTACGACGTTCGGCACATCGTCTATAGAAAGCGCCTTAGTAGGTAGAAACGTACTAACGGGCGCTGCTCCGCCGAATCCGCTATTCAGGCCCGATTCCGCACCATTATTCATCAGCTTCGACCAGACCCACCCCGCTGTCATTTGAAGACCACCACTGAACCGCTGATTGACGTTTACCTGCAGAGAATTGTAAGTGCTCCAGCCATTCGCTCCATTGAATTGCGGAACGGATTGATACTGCGGATACGGACGAAGCGCCTGCGCAACCGTTCCCGTGAAACCTGGATAAGGCGCAGGGAAACCATTTGCGGCGGGTGTGCCGACTTCGGCTGTTAATTGGCTAAGCGGATATTGCTGCAGAATCAATGGGTTATTTTGATTCAAATCGCTCATGTTACTCGGCGTGATTAAGCGCGTGCCATGGTTGGCCACGTAAGCCATGTCGATCATCAGACTATTCGTCAGTTGACGCTGCACCGAGAATGTCCAGTTCTGATACCGAGGCAGCTTGATGCCGTTCGGATTCATGTACAGAATGCTCGTACCATTCTCAAGTGTCGGACTGATCTGTGGCGGAACCCTGACTGCACTCTGCGGAAAACCGCCATCCAAGGAGAATGCGGCCTGCCTTCCATTGGTCAAATCCGTGACCGAAGGGTTCGTGCTAAACCCGTAGTTCGAGTTGGCCTGGAAACCGTTCATCGTCACCGGGGCGTAGTAAATGCCATATCCACCGCGCACAACCGTCTTGTCATTAGCCCGATAAGCAAATCCGAAGCGCGGGCCATAGGTATCTGTTTGTAGTTGCTCAAAAGTATTTCCATGCCCGTTCAGGTTCGCAAACGCTAGTGCCCCCAAACGATTGCCGGCCCCGGGATTCGGCAGGCTCGGATCAAATGACGAGAACTGGTTGTGCCGCTCAGTTCTCGGGTATTGGAGATCGAATCGGAAACCGAAGCTGAGGGTAAGCTTATCGGTGATCTTCCAATCGTCATTGATCCAGGGTGCAAAGTAGGGTCTGCGGTAATCGGAGAATGAGGGAATACTAAAACCACCCTGATTCACCTGGCCTAGCAAAAATGACGCGTATGGATCGCCCGTGCCGGAGATCGGCGCCCCAGTATTGTTGAACGCTCCGGTATTTGCAGCGTGGAAGGTGAACGATCCCGCATCGCCGATATAACTCCCGGTGAACCAGCGTTCCCAGCGATATTCAAAACCTGCTTTCACCGTGTGTTTTCCGATCAGCTTCGTCGTGTCGTCCAGGAACTGCCAGCGATCGGTACCTTGTAAGCCGCCGGTTCCATTCACGCCGAAGTCGCTGTACCGGGTGTCGAAATTGATGTTGGGGAAACCGCCCAGATCCGCATAAGGAATGCCCGTGATACCGACCTTCGATGCCCAGCCTTTATCTACGATGAGAGGGTAAGTATCGGGCAGAACCCAGCGGTCATACGAAGCAACGAAGTGTGTGAAGAAACTCGGGCTGATGACGTCTGTGAGCTGCGCATGCGCCGTATGTGTCGAGATGTCCTGCATGCGAGGATGCCCGATCGGGCCGCCGCACCCGCCGATGTTATTGCAGTCAAGTTCTCGCGGACGATCGTCGTAGTTATACGTCAGAGTGAACCGGATGTTGTCGGTAATGTTGTGATCGATGCGAGTTAGAATCGTTCGCGCATTCAAGAAACTCTGCGATGGTCCTAGTAAGTAGTTGTTAGCTACTTGCGAATTGAACGGAGCGGGAAGGTAGGACTGTATGTTCAGGGCCACCTTGCTCATATCCGTCATCGGGATGATGTTACCCGCAAACGGAGTGCGAACTGTTACTCCGGCCGGGCCGCCGCAGGTCGAAGCATCCCGACTGGTGCTGGGATTAAAAATTTGACCACCGAGAATCTTGTTCCCGCAGGCGTCGGTGCCGATCTGGTTACTAGTGAGAGACTGCGAGAAATCTCCGGCTCGGACCTGGTTGTCCGCAACTGTTCCCAAACCGCTACCCGCGCCCGCATTGGTGTACTTGAACTGATCGAAATTGAAGAAGAAGAAGGTTTTCTTCTTGCCGTTGTAAATCTTCGGAATCCAGATCGGACCGCCTAATGCGAAGCCATATTGATTCTGCCGGACAGGCGGCCGGATCGGCGCGATCTCGCCGCGCGCTTGCAGTTTGTCATTATCGAAATACTCATAAACCTCGCCGTGGTAATCCGACGTTCCACTCTTGGTGGTGTACTCGACAAATCCGCCGCTGGTGTGCCCATATTGCGCGCTGAAAGTATTGGTGATGATGCGCGCCTCCTGAATTGATTCATATGGCGCCGAGCGTTCCTGCGTCCCATTGTGCCCGCTCACCTCACCGTAAGAAGCGCCATCCAGGAAGTTCTCAAAGTCGCTGCGTTGGCCGCCGTTGATCCTCGCTCCAAATGCGCTGCCTGGGTAAATGTTGCCTTGCGTAGGTGCAACAAACGTCGGGAATGTGTAGAGCTGCGCTTCGGGTACGCGGTTTTCACCGGACAGGACCGCCGGCAGCGACGCATAAAATCTTTGGTCGACCGACGCGGAAACCTGCGGATTGTCGGTGTTGAGCTGCTGCACTTCCGCATTCACTTCCACTGACTGCTGCACGTTTCCGACCTGGAGCGCGACGTCCTGTCGAAACGTCTGTCCGGAAGCTAGGTTGATTCCGCTCGCCCGGAATGGCTTGAATCCCGGCAAAGCGACCGCGACCTCATAAGTGCTGATGACCAAAGGCGGCGTACTGTAATTGCCTTCAGAAGTCGTCTTTAAGGTCGTGACCACGCCGGTTTTGGCGTCCTTGACCTGCACTTCCGCATTTGCAATTGCTGCGCCGGCCGGATCCGTTACCAGCCCGGTGATGATCCCACGGTCTGCTTGCCCAAAAAGACAACCGCTTACAAGCAGGCCGACAAGCGCGACATACTTAATCTTCATGGATTAATCCCGATATCTCGATCGCAAAGTGTGGCGCGGCCAAACTTAAGAACGAAGATTATCTGCCCCTTTAGAGTGAGTCTCTCCGATCGCGTAGGTAAATACAAGTATGTTGAAGAGGATTAGGCTTCAATTCGATTGAGAACAAATACTGGGTCTGAAATAGTTGTGGAAAAGCTTTTGCGCCAGGTGAAGCAACGCGCACTTTAGGCAACAACATCTCTCAGCTCGGGGTCATGTATTCCGAACCTCCTGGAGCTTCGCGCGAAACTGCTTTGCTCTTTCGACAATCACTTCAAATTTGCCCGAAGCAACGGTCTCCGCATCAACCAGCTCACCACCGACCCCGACCGCTGGGCAGCCTGCCTGTATGAACTCCGCGAGAGTTGTGAGATTCACTCCCCCGGTAGGCACAAAGTCGATCTGAGGAAACGGTCCCCGCAGCGCTTTTATGTACTTCGCTCCTCCTAGCGCGCTGCATGGGAACACCTTGATCGCGTCAGCACCGGCTTCCCATGCCGTCACGATCTCGGTGGGAGTTAAGGCGCCGGGAAAAATCGCCTTCGAATAGCGCTTTGCAAATTCAATCGTTCTCAGATTCAAACTCGGCGTAACAAAAAACTCGGCGCCCGCGTTCAGACACGCCCGCGCTGTTTCCGGATCGAGTACGGTTCCTGCGCCCAGCAGAATTCCGGCTCCAAATCGCTTGGCCACCTCTTCAAGTGCACGTACGGCCCCGGGTACAGTCATGGTGATTTCAGCGCATGCAATGCCGCCTTCTGAAATCGCATCGACTGCTCGCACCGCCGACTCCGCATCATGCGTGCGGATTATGGGGACGATTCCGATTTCTTTGATACGCCTTAGCGCTTCCGAGCTGTTCATCTTTGACTCATCACCAGTTTGTAATCGAGCCATCTGGTCGGAAGTACGTTTGGGCGCGGCTCGTAATGGGTTCCGTCACCGTCGTGATCAATTTCAACTGTTTCATATCGAGTTCTACGCCCAAGCCGGGACGATCGTTCGCGAACAATTTGCCATCTTTAAAGTCCAGACAAACAGGAAGATGCGGAAGCACTTTACCTTGGAAGTTGTATTCCAGCAAGAGAGGACCTGAAAAGGTACCGAGGCAGTTTACAAGCGCGGTTGTTGCTATCGGACCAGTAAAATGCGGAACAATGCCTACGAAATGCGTTTCGCAAAGCGCCGCGATCTTCATCATCTCGGTGATGCCGCCAACATTCGGCAGCGTCGCTCGGACGTAATCGATCGAGTGGCGCTCCACCAGGTTGTTGAAATCCCAGCGATTGCCCCATTCTTCGCCAGCCGCGAGCGGGACGTCCACCTTCTGTCGCAGCAAAGGCAAATCACTTTCGAATGCCTCCGCACGCACCGGGTCTTCCACAAAGTACGGCGCCAGGTCTTCGATCAGATTGCACCCGCGCACGGCTTCCGATAAGTCGAAACGCTGGTGAAAATCTACCGCCCAGTCGCCATTCTTGCCCACGCCTTCACGTGCCTGAACGCAATCCTCATAGAGTTGATTAAGCCGCTCATGCGTGTTGAAGGTCGTATTAGCTGGCGTGTCTGCTGCTCCCATACGGAACGCGCGATACCCAGCGGCGATTGTTAAATGCGCGCGCTCTTTGATACCCATCCCAGGCTGCACGCCCGGAATGATCCCAGCCGTGTTGTAACACTCACAGTAGTTCCGCACCATGCCGCCGAGCAGCTTATGGACTGGCAAATTCTGGGTCTTCCCCTTGATGTCCCATAACGCGAGATCCAATGCCCCGAGCGCATCTTCTTTTTCCCGGCCGGCCGGATAGAAAAACGCTCGCGACATATCCTGCCAGAGCCGCTCGATGAACTGGGGGTCTCTGCCGATCAAGCGCCCGGCGCACTGTTCGAGCATTTCCTTCGAGCCGCCTTCGCCGATACCAGTGATTCCGGCATCGGTTTCAATCGTCACGACATGATCGCTTTGATTGAACAGCGGATTTGGATTCGGCGGGAGATACACATTCACTCGCGTAATCTTCATTGCGGGCAAAGCGCGAAAAGCCAATGCGCTATGCGCGCCCATAAGCATAGGTGCGGACAAGGTTTTCAAAAGAGTTCTACGAGTGATCACCGGACGAAATTTCATCAGTATATCTCGTGATCTTTTCTCACCTGCAGCGTACGAGCGACAGGATAAGCTAGACCAATCTTGCCTGATCCCGCCAACCAAGCCGAACGCTCGCCGCTCGTCGCCAGCTTCGGGGAAATTATGTTGCGCTTATCGCCCCCTGGGTTCGAGAGGTTTTTGCAAACTCCGCAGTTCGTGGCGACGTGGGGTGGTGGCGAAGCGAACGTTGCTGTTGCGCTCGCGCAACTCGGATCTCGCAGCCGGTACGTAACCGTGCTCCCCGATTCAAACGCACTGAGCGAAGCTTGTATCGGTGAGCTGCGCCGCTTTGGTGTCGATACTCAGCACATTGCGCGCGGGCCGGGCCGGCTCGGCATTTACTTCGTCGAAGCGGGTGCGAACCAGCGCTCTTCCAAGGTCATTTACGATCGCGCCGGCAGTTCCATCGCCATAGCTAAGCCCGGATTGATCGACTGGCGGCAAACACTCAGCGGGGCAAACTGGTTTCACATCACCGGTATCACCCCTGCGATCAGCGAATCTGCCGCAGCACTCGCCATCGAGTCTCTCCGTACCGCGAAGCAGCTCGAACTCACGACGTCAATTGACTTGAATTTTCGCAAGAATCTCTGGAAATGGGGCCGTGTGGCCCACGAAGTTATGCCCGACCTGGTGAAGTTTGCTGACGTGTGTATCGCGAACGAAGAAGATTGCCAGAAGTGCCTGAATATCGCGACAGAGCTCGACGTTACAGAGGGCAACCTCGACGAGCAAAAGTATCGCGAGCTCACCGAATCTGTACTGGCCAAGTTCCCCAATTTGCAAAAGATCGCCATCACCTTGCGCGAATCGAGAAATGCTTCCGAGAACGGCTGGTCCGCCTGCCTTCACAATCGCCGCGAGTTCCTGCTCAGCAAGCGCTACGAAATCACCCACATCGTCGATCGTGTCGGTGGTGGTGACAGCTTCGCCGCTGGGCTCATACACGGCTTGCTTCATCTTCCGTCCGATCCTGACGCCCTGGAATTTGCCGTCGCCGCTTCCGCTTTGAAGCATTCGATTCCCGGAGACTTCAATCGCTTCTCCGCGGCTGAGATCCTGGCTTTGGTGCAGGGCGGCGGATCAGGCCGTATCCAGCGTTAGCGATGAGCTTGCGCGGTCCGCTTACTAACCGCCTTCGTTGGCTGCTCGTTTTCTGGATTTTCATCATAAGCGCCGTCGCATATCTCGATCGTGTCAACATCTCCATCGCCGGGCGCGCCATTGCGACCGAGTTTCACCTCAATGATGTTCAGCTCGGGGCTGTCTTCAGTGCTTTCGTTCTCGGCTATGCCGCCGGCCAGGCACCCGCCGGCTGGTTGGCGGACCGCATTGGTGCACGCCTGATCCTGTTGCTGGGAGCAATTTGGTGGGCCATCTTCACCAGCCTCATCACCGTACTCTCGCCTAGCCTGGGTTCGCTCTTCTGGATGCTGATCGCCATCCGTTTCTGTCTAGGAGCAGGTGAATCGGTCGTCTATCCCGCTTCGAACTGCGTGGTCGCCGCCTGGATTCCATCGGCCGAGCGCGGCATCGCTAATGGCCTCATCTTCTCTGGAGTCGGCTTCGGCTCCGGCATCACGCCGCCTCTCATCACCTACTTGATGGTTCACTACGGATGGCGCGCCTCGTTCTGGTCTAGCGCCGCTCTCGGAGTCCTCGCCGGATCGGTTTGGTATTACCTCGCGCGCAACACACCCGCACAGCACCCCTGGCTCACGAGCGATGAGCGCAGCCTGATCGCTCGCGGCATCTCAGACAGCGCAATGCCCAGCACCCAGGCAAGGCTCTCGTGGAAAGCCATACTCACGAACCGCGACGTCCTTTTTATCACGTTCAGCTATTTCACCTATGGCTATGCCGCTTACATCTTCTTCAGCTGGTTCTTTATCTATCTGAATGAAGTCCGCCACTTGAACTTGCGGCAGAGTTCGCTTTACACCGCGCTTCCCTTTCTCGCTATGACCACTGGCTCACTGCTCGGCGGTTGGATCAGTGATCGCCTGACACGTTCCTACGGCAAGCGGATCGGCCGCTCCGGTATCGCTGTAGTAGGAATCGCACTCGCCGCTATTTTCATTGCGCTCGGCACGCAGGTGGAAAGCCCTCAACTCGCAAGCCTGGTGCTCGCGGGCGGGGCAGGAGCCCTGTATCTCTCGCAAAGTTCGTTTTGGTCGACGACAGCAGATATCGGCGGCACCTCTGCTGGGTCAGTCTCCGGTTTCATGAACGCTGGCGGACAACTTGGCGGTGCCATCACGGTCTCACTTACGCCTGCCATCGCGCATCACTCCGGCTGGACCGCATCGTTTCTCGTCGCCGCTGTCTTATGTCTATTCGGCGCGGCCGCCTGGCTATTCGTTAAGCCTCAACAGCCAGTCGCTGTCACCTATTAGACGTCAACTCTTATGCTCGGGATGATCACATCCCTGGAAAACAGCCACATACGTGTTGCCCTGGTAGTGCAGATCTTCATGGATACCGATGGACGAGGAATAATATCCGTTAATTGTCATCTGTTTCAGGGTTCTGAAAAAGGCGTCGAGCGGCGTCTGTGGATCCTCGTCGTGATGCGAAGCCGCTTCGAGCCACGCTTCCGGGCTAGTTTGCTTGAACTCTGTCGCCAGCTGGGCAAGAGCGACCCGCCAGTCCTGCTTCACATAGTCCGAACTCGTTGAAACCATCAAATCCGCGAACTCGGCAACTCTTGCCTGGTGTGCGCCCGGCGAATGCTCGTCGGCCGGGATGATCTTTCCATCAACGCATCGACGAGCGTGGCCTCTTCCGGCGAAAAGAAAGCCCATCGATAGGGTCCGTTATCGTTCGCGGGAGGCGCATCGGAACCGCAATGACTATCGGCCCTAAGAACGGACTTACCAAGGATGGTTGCAGGAAGAATCTGCAGCAGGGTACGCCGGGCGAGGTCTATTCGCTTGACTCATTACAGATCTCCACTCGCTCGCTGCCGTTTGATGTAATCCGCCGCGCGTACGTTCAAGCGCCATGATCGTCAAAGTCGGATTCTTTTCACTCGACGTCGTGAACGAGCTTCCGTCTGTGACAAACAAGATTCTTGACTTCGTGCGATTGGCAATAGCTGTTCAGAACCGACGTTCGTGCATCCTTACCCATGCGAACCGTCCCCACCTCGTGGCTCGCAAAGCCTCCCGGGCGATCACTCATTCTCTTGGTCACTTCTCCGCCGAGCTGGCCGCACAGAACATCGACCGTGTTTCGCATCTCACGATAAACCGCGCGGTCTAAATCAGAAAATTGAAAATGAAGCACCGAGCTGGGAATTCCGTACGCATCCTTTACGTTCGGATCGACCGTCACACGGTTTTCTGCTTGCGCCGTCACTTTGCCGAATCCACCCAACATGAGATACCCGGGCTGCATCTCACGAACCCGATTTTTGAACGCCTTGCCGAAGCCCTTCACCGCATAGGCCTGGAAGGGAAACATAAAGTTGCTGAAGTTCACCTGAAAATCGAACGCGCCTTCCGGACTCTTCGTCTGGTAACGCGGAATGAAAGCGTGGTCAAGAAAGCCGTCGATATTCTTAGGAGGAGCCCCCATCAGCTCATGCAGATAGATGTTTACGCTGTCCCCGATGTGACCGCTGAGGTATCGGCCGACCACGCCGCTCCCATTCGCCAGACCCGCCGGATAACGAAGCGATCGTGAGTTGAGCAGTAAACGTGCGCTCTCAACCGTCGCACAACAGACCACGACGATTCGTGCCCGAATCTCTTCTTCGGCGTGCGTCTTGCGATCGACAATCGAAACTCCGCGAGCAAGCCCGTTCGTATCGACCAGAATCTCTCGCGCGAGCGCATTTTGTCGGAGCGTGAGATTACCGGTCCTCCGCGCTTTCGGAAGCATGCTACCCGGAGTCGAAAAGATCGCGGACACATCGCACCCGTCCATGCAATGGCCGCAGTAATGGCAAGCCGGCCGGTTGTCGTAAGGCTTCGTCAGCAATGCTTTGCGCACGGGAATCACGGGAATACCCACGCGTGCCGCCTTTTTCTTCAGAATTTCTTCCGAACAGCGAAACGGCGGTGGCGACATCGAATACTTACCCGCGGGGAGAATCTCGAGGCCGTCATCCTGACCGCAAACCCCGATCATCTGTTCCACCCGATCGTAGTAGGGAGCGAGATCCTGATAACTGATTGGCCAATCTTCTTCGATGCCGCTTAAAGTGCGCTCACGAAAATCAGAGGCCGCATAGCGCAGTACGACTGCATTCCAGTGCAGCGTCCGGCCCCCCAGCACACGGATGCGATCAACCGAAACAGGTTCCGTCGATTCCGAACGAAAAGAGCCTGCCAGGTCGCGCGGGTAGAACATCTCCTGCTTTTCTGCTTTGTAACCGCGGTATTTCAGTTCGTATGGCCAGCAATGGGATCGAAACTGATGTGGTGGTACTTCCTCACCGGCTTCAAGCAGCATCACCCGCGCGCCGCCCTCACAGAGTTCTTTGGCCATGACTCCACCCGCTGCGCCCGAACCGATCACGCAGACATCGTAGGTCGTGCTAGGCACGGAAAGTTTCACTTGATGGGGTGTTCGGCTGTGCTTGCTTCAAGAACTTGATGCCATCCCAGGCAATCTGTTCGGGAGTAGCCGCCAGATCGCGCCAAATAGCAGCGGCGGCTGAGATGTCACCTGACGTAAATCCGAAACTCTCAATCGTCTGCCAGCCATCGTAACGAAGATCGGCCAAAACCTGCAACACGCCCCGCCAATCTACATGTCCCGTACCTGGCGTTCCGCGGTCGTTCTCGCAAGTGTGAACATGCTTCAGATGCGCCGCCGTCGAGCGCAGCGCATCGGCCAAGTTCTTCTCTTCGACATTCGCGTGAAACGTATCCCAAAGAATGCCCACGCGCGAGTGACCCACTTCGCTGCAAAGCGCGACCGCATCGGCCGTTGTATTCAAAAAGTACGTTTCAAATCGATTCAAAGGCTCAAGACATAGATCGACAGAGTGCTCCGTCAACACCGGTCCTAGCCGCTGGTAAGCCCCCACCGCGCGCTTCCACTCCTCCTCTGTGCGCCTCCGTCCAGCTAAATATCCGACGGGCGAAAAGAGTGGCCCCGCTATCAGCTTCGCCCCGACTGCGGCCGTCATCTTTATGCAGGTAGCTAAATGCTCCAGTGCGCGTGCCCGCGTGCCCGCGTCGTCAGCGATCAAGCTCAAACCCGGCGGCAGCACCGAACAGACCGTACATTCCAGTTCCTGTTCTTCAAGTCCTCGACGGATCGCTTCCACCTCGAAATGCTCTGGGCGAATCAGCGTTACTTCTACGCCATCAAAACCATGCTCCTTGACTTGCGCAAGGATTGCCAGGTCTTTCGAACCGAAGTTGCCACTCCACAGAAACGTGTTCACACCAAATTTCATAAAAACGTTAGTTGCTAGACAGCAGGATAGTATCAGAACGGAATCGCCTACTTATGTCGCAAATTCAAACGGACGCGCAACGAAGTAAGCGTCACAGCAAGCCATAATGCAGCTATGGCTAGCCTCGCCAAACGAACGCTTTTCATCACCGGAGCGAGCCGTGGAATCGGTCTGGCAATCGCGTTGCGTGCTGCCCGCGACGGCGCAAACATTGCCATTGCCGCAAAGACTGTAGAGCCGCATCCAAAACTTCCGGGCACGATTTACACCGCCGCCAGAGCCATCGAAGCTGCGGGCGGAAACGCGTTGCCCCTGCCGCTCGATCTTAGATTCGAAGATCAAATCGCAGCGGCGGTCGCGCAAGCTGCCGGCCATTTCGGCGGCATCGACATCCTGGTCAATAACGCAAGCGCGATCTCTCTGACCACCACTCTCGAAACTCCTGCCAAGCGCTTTGATCTGATGCTCGGCGTCAATGGCCGGGGCACGTTTCTCACCTCCCAGCTCTGCCTTCCGCATCTGCTCAAAGCATCGCGACCGCACATCCTGACACTTGCCCCACCGCTGTCGCTTCAGCCGAAATGGTTTGCACCGCACCTAGCTTATACGATCGCAAAATATAGCATGAGCATGTGTGTTCTCGGCATGGCGGAAGAGTTCCGCGATCGCGGACTCGCTGTCAACGCGCTCTGGCCTCGGACCGCTATCGCCACTGCTGCCCTAAGCCTCATCCCAGGAGCACGTCCCGAAAATGCACGCAACCCCGAAATCGTAGCCGATGCTGCTTGGCACATCCTCACCAACGAACACTCTTTTGCGTCCGGCAACTTCTTCGTCGATGAGAATGTACTGCGAGCCGCCGGCATCACGAGCTTTTCGAGTTACGCGATCGATCCCGCCGCGCCATTGCAGGCAGACTTCTTTCTCGATTAAGCGGTCAGCCGCCTAGTGAAGAATGTTCCGCCCGAAATGAAGCGCCGGTCCAACGGATAACCGCACCGTGTTCCTCGAACTTTTCAAGATGTCCGAGAACAGATCATTATGCACGAAATCAGCTTGCAACCGGACACTGGCAAACCGTAAAAAGTTCAGATCCGCACCACCTCCAAACCCGTAAAATGCCTCCCAATCTGTTTTTTTGCCCGACGGCGCAAGTTGCGTGACAACCGCGGTTGCGAAAGCATCGCCGGGGTGAGGCGTCGCTGATTCATAGATCGCTCCGATCGACGGCCTGATGAACAACGTCACGCGCCGGAAGTGCCGGTATTCCAGTTGTGGACCCAAAGCAAAAGTCTGTGTGGTTGAAGCGGTCGCAACCGCAAGCTGGTATCCGGCCGGCAGAAGACCAGCCTGCTCCAGAGCCGCCACCTGTCCATCGATCTGCGCTCGCAGCGGAGCTTTCAGCAAATCGGTGGTCAGCGTCAAATTACCTTGCACAACAGAATAATCGAAACCCACCGCGAGCCAGCTTCTCATATTGACGCCGGCCTGCAAATGATAGCCGCGCTCCTGCAGTTTCGCGCTCGGACTATCAAACCATGTAAAGCCGTTGTACAGGTCAAAGAGGCCCACGTAATCCTGTTGGCAAAATAGCCGCTGTGGCAAGAGAAGCGAGCAGAGGAACAACAAAAAGCTGACGGGCTTGGTCATAACTCTGTAATGTTACGCGATATCTGCGGTTTCTCCATGCCAGAAAACTTGCTTATCTTCCCTCGTCCACTCCTCGATAAAAGGTCCGAAATGCGTTTCTAAAGTAGAGCGCTTTAACTTTAATGTCGGCGTGCTGAATCCACTCTCAACTGACCAACTTCTCGTAGTCAGCACAACGAACTTTAATCGCTCATACGGCGCGAGCCGGAGATTGACTGACTCGAGCAATCCCGTGATCGACCTCTCTAACCCCCCGCGATCCATCTGTGACGCAGCGGCTGAAAGCACGATAATCGCGAACGGCGAGGGCAGCCCAGAACCCATCACCAGGCAGGACTCGATCGCCTCGTGACTGCTAAGCATGGTTTCGATCGTCGAGGGCGAAACATATTTCCCTTTGCTGGTCTTGAACTGCTCCTTGATCCGTCCGGTCAGCCGCAGCCAGGCTTCGCCATCGAGTTCTCCGAGATCACCTGTTCGTACAAACCCGTCGTCGGTAAATAGCATTCGCGTGGCGCTCTCGTCGTGGTAATAGCCGAGCATGTTCATCGGACTTTTCACCAGCACTTCGTGGATATCTGAAATCTTCGTCTCTACACCGGGGGCACTGCAGCCCACTCGTCCTGGACGTGAAGCGCCGCGACGCGCCGTATGCGTGATGCCCGTCTCCGTTGTCCCGTAACCCTCAGTCAAGGGCAGACCGAGTCTGCGAAACCACAAGAGCAAATCGACCGAGATCGCTGCTGACCCGGAGGCAGCAAAGCGCACCGCTTGTAACCCGAACTGACGTAAGATCCGCCTTCGCACAAAGTGGCCAACCACCGGAATGCGCAGCAGTCGGTCAAGCTTACGCTGCGAAATCTTATGCAAAACGCCTGCCTGGAACTTTGCATAGAGCCGCGGAACTGAAAAGAAAACGGTCGGACGTGCCCGCTTTAAATCCTCAAGAAAAGTCGCCGTACTCTCGCTAAAGAATATCCGCCAACCTTCGTAGATCGCTGCCGTCTCGGTCAAAGCGCGCTCGGCAATGTGTGCCAGCGGCAGATAGGACATTACTCGTTGGCGCCGTCGCCTGGGTCCCGTGACCTGCGTCACTGCTTTGGCGAAATATTGAAACGCCTCGAAGCGATGCATCGCTCCCTTGGGCGAGCCAGTCGTGCCCGATGTGTAAATGATCGTTGCAAGCTCGTCGGACTGGCGAGTCGGATTCGTCGTAATGGGCTCAGTGTTCGCGACAATCTCTTCCCAACTCAGAGACTCGCACGGCGCGGCCATGGGAAAACCTATCCGGTGAATCCCGCTAGGCAGAGACGATACGAGCTCAGGGTTGTCAAGCGGACCCAGAAAGCAGGCAACCGGGTCGGCATGCGCCATCAGTTCGCGGCCGGAATCTGCCGTCAGTGAGGTATATACCGGAACCGTCACGTGACCGCTCATCCAGATCGCAAGCTCGGCCATAATCCACCAGGCGCAGTTCTTGGACAGGATCAAGATGTGCGAATTCGGAGGCCAGTTCTGCTCTTCTAAGTGGGCAGCCATGCGGCGAGCTTCGTTCATCGCCGCCCCCCAGCTCCAGTTGCGTGCGACGCCCTTAACTGGCTGCGTCAGGAAAATCTGCCGACTGCGTGTCCGCTCCCAGTGATAAGCGCGCGCTAGCGGTAAATCGTCGGACGAAGTATCAAATCTTACTTCGTTCAGTTCCAGCACACGCTCATGTGCTGCCGATTTCGTCTCGAATGAACTTGCCATCGCGACCTTCTATCCGGGAGAGCACGCCTTCGACCTGCCCCTTGCTTTTTTCTTACCCGTGAGTAAGATATCAAGAGGAAGTGCCAGTGTCAATAGCCAAGCCGAAAGCCGCCGTCCGCTCGCACAAACCACTCCCGGAAGAGCATTTGCACGTGCATCTGCAAGCATTTGTGAACCGCCGCCGCGATCCGGATAGTAAGAAGGAGGCAGTTCTTCACGTCGCCGTTCGCCTGTTTCTCGAGCGCGGATTTTGGCGTACCTCACTGAGCGATGTCGCTGAGAAGCTCAACATCACCAAGCCCGCGCTCTATCACTACTTCCACAACAAAGAAGAAATTTACCTCGAGTGTTATCGCCGCGGTATCTCGCACATCCAGGCGAATCTGGATCGGCTGAAAGTTTTCACCGGAAGCGGTCTTGAAAAGGTATCCGGATTTATCTACGCGTATGCCATCGTGATTGCGGGCGATTTCGGCCGATGTGTTGTCCGCCAGGACGACCGCGAGCTCTCCGAGCAGGCGCGCGCCGAGGTTCGTCGTTACAAACGCGAAGTCGATCGCTCGTTGCGCCTCTTTATCGAGGACGGCATAAAAGACGGATCTGTCCGTGCCTGTGACGTAAAGCTCACCGCATTCTCAATCGCTGGCGCCGTGAACTCACTCGCGCTCTGGTTCGAACCACACGGTGAGCTGAGCGCTCAACAAGTGGCCGCCAACTTCGCACTTACTTTGACGGAAGGCTTGTCTATCCGCCGGCGCAGCACTTGGCGGTTGCCGGATTTCGACACCACTTTGCCCGATGAAAAAATCTAATTCATGATCGCTGAAACAATTGTCAAACTCGCCGCGAGCGAAGGTGCTTCGGCCAAGCGCTCAAAACAGCGCCTTATCAGGAAAGTGGCCGTGCTCGGCGCGGGGAACATGGGCGCTCGCATTGCCGCACACATCGCCAATGCGGGTATTCCTGCTGTTCTTCTCGATGTAGTGCCGCCTGGCGTTACAAAAGAAGCCACTAAAACCGCACGCAGCCAGATCGCCCAAGCCGCGCTCGACGCTTTGAAGACCGTAAAGCCCGCCGCTTTCTATCAAGCGAACGGCGCAAATCTAATCACGGTCGGCAATCTTGAAGACGATCTCGATTTGTTGCGTGATTGCGACTGGATCATCGAAGCCGTTGTGGAAAATCTCGAGATCAAGCGCGAGCTTTTACAAAAGATAGCTCCCTATCGAAGTGCCGACGCCCTCGTCACCACTAATACAAGTGGCCTTCCCATCAGCCAAATCGCTGCGCAGATGGACGCGGATTTTCGCTACCATTGGTTCGGCACGCATTTTTTCAATCCGCCCCGCTACATGCGGTTGCTCGAGATCATACCCACTCCTGAAACGGATCCCGCGGCTCTAGAAAATGTTGCGGGCTTTGCGGAGAAGCGGCTCGGCAAAACAGTTGTATTCGCTCATGACACTCCCAACTTCATCGGAAATCGCATCGGCATCTTCGCCCTGATGAACACGATCCGCATCATGCAGCAGATGGATCTCACGATCGAACAGGTCGACGTGTTGACCGGTTCTGTACTCGGCTGGCCGAAAACTGGTACGTTCCGGCTTAGTGACATGGTTGGTATCGACGTCTTGTCTCATGTCGCTATGAACTTCTTTGAGCGTGTGCAGGACGAGCGCTCTGACCTTGCGCTGCCTCCTTTTCTCAAGCAGCTGCTTGCTAATAGATGGCTGGGTGACAAGACGAAACAGGGCTTTTACAAAAAGGTGAAGGGACCGGGCGGGGAAGAGGAGCGTTTCGCTCTCGACTGGAAGACGCTCGAGTACCGGCCTGCTGAGAGGGCGAAGTTTCCGAGCGTCGAGCTCGCAAAGAATTCAGATTCACTCGCGGAACGGCTCAAGCTGTTGCTGGCTGGTGATCCACGTAAAGACAAGGCGGCTGCTTTCTATTGGCAGATTCTGCCGGAGCTGTGGAACTACTCGGCGTATCGCGTCGGCGAGATTGCCGCGGATATCGTGAGCATCGATAACGCCATGAAGACCGGTTTCAATTGGGAGATGGGCCCTTTCGAGATGTGGGACGCGGCCGGTGTAGCCAATACTGCCGAAAAGATGCGGGCAAACGGACTGCTCCTCGCCCCGGCTCTCGTCAGACTGCTCGAGAGCGGCCACATCACCTGGTACCGCGATGATGCCTTAGCGCCGGCAGGCCGTGTTTTCTTCGATCTTCGAAACGGCGACTACCGCCCCGTGCCCGCAAATCAGGGGAATCGCAAGCTGCAATCGATCACGAAATCGAAAGGTGTCATCAAGAAGAACGCTGGTGCTTCTCTGATCGACCTGGGCGATGGTGTTGCAGCCATAGAGTTCCACACGAAAATGAACGCGATTGGCGGGGACATCCTGTCGCTGGTCACGCAGACGTTAAAGGCGGACAGCGAAGCGGTTACAAATTTCGAAGCCTTCGTCATCGCGAATGATGGTGAGAACTTTTCGGCCGGAGCGAACCTCTTGCAGTTATTGCTGGCTATCCAGGAACAGGAATGGGATGAGCTGAATCTTGTCATTCGCTCCTTTCAGAACATGACGCAATCGATGAAGTTCTGCCCTCGTCCCGTCGTCGTCGCCCCCTTCAATATGTGTCTCGGGGGCGGTGCGGAAGTCGTTCTGCATGGCGCTTCGCGTCAAGCGCATGCGGAGCTGTACATGGGGCTTGTTGAGACCGGCGTCGGGTTGATTCCTGCCGGTGGGGGATGTAAGGAGATGCTGCTGCGGGCCGTTGATTCCTCCGCTTCAGCACAGAGTGCCGGCGTTTCGAGCGATAGCGTAGAGCTGATCGATACGCTCCGCCGTACCTTCGAGACCATCGCCATGGCCAAAGTCTCAACCTCCGCCCGCGAAGCACGAGATATGGGATTCCTTACCGCCGCGGACGGCATCACCATGAATCGAGATCGCCTGCTGCAGGATGCGAAAGCTCACGCACGCGAAATGGCTGACGCGGGTTACACTCCGCCCGTTCCGCGCACGGACGCACCCGCGCCCGGCGAAAATGTCCTGGCTACGCTCCGCATGGGCGTTCGTCTCATGCGCGAAGCTGAATACATCAGCGATCATGACGTGAAAATTGCCAACTCACTCGCGTATGTTCTCTGTGGCGGGAAGATCACTCCAGGTACGCCGATCAGCGAGCAATACCTGCTCGACCTTGAGCGCGAAGCTTTTCTGTCACTCTGCGGCGAACCGAAAACTGCCGAGCGGATCGCCCACACCCTCAAAACCGGTAAGCCGCTAAGGAACTAAGAAGGATTCGCCAATGAGAGATGCCGTTATTGTAAGTGCCGTCCGTACGGCCGTGGGGAAAGCTCCTAAAGGTACGCTGCGGACAACCCGGCCAGATGATCTCGGAGCCGTCGCGATTCGCGGAGCGCTTGAGCGCGTACCCCTACTCGATCCCAAAGAGATTGAGGATGTGATCTTTGGTTGCGCAATGCCCGAAGCAGAGCAGGGCATGAACGTTGCCCGTATCTCGGCTTTGCGCGCAGGTCTGCCGATCGAATCGGCCGCCATGACCGTCAACCGTTTTTGCGCATCGGGCCTGCAAACAATTGCCCTGGCTGCCGAACGGATTCGCGGCGGCGGAGCGGACGTCATCATCGCCGGCGGCACCGAATCCATGTCATTCATACCGCGTGGTGGCAACAAGCTCTCGGTCAATCCCTGGCTCGAAGAGAATCATCCCGGCTCTTACACCTCCATGGGCCTCACCGCCGAACGAGTCGCGCGCCATTATGGCATCACCCGCGAAGAAGCCGACCAGTTCGCGCTTCGCAGCCATCAATACGCGTTAGCTGCTCAGGCCCAGGGCAAGTTCGAAGACGAAATAGTTCCTGTTTCTGTTCCCGTGAGTGCGCCCGATGAAAAGGGCAAGCCGAAACGCACCGAATCTACTTTTAAAGCCGACGAGGGGCCACGTCCCGACACCTCCCTCGACGCTCTCGCCAAACTGAGGCCGGCCTTTCACGCCAAGGGCGTTGTCACCGCAGGCAACTCATCGCAAACTTCCGATGGTGCTGCTGCGGCCCTTGTTATGTCAGAGGACCGTGCCAAAGAACTCGGCCTGAAGCCGTTCGCACGCTTCGTTTCTTTCGCCTATGCTGGATGCCTCCCCGAAGAGATGGGAATCGGGCCTGTTTATGCAATCCCCAAAGCGTTGAAGCTCGCCGGCCTGACACTTGACGACATTGATGTCATTGAGCTCAATGAAGCGTTCGCCGCGCAGTCGCTGGCCGTCATCAAAGTTCTCGGCCTCGATCCGGCGAAAGTCAATCTCAACGGAGGCGCCATCGCGCTTGGACATCCGCTCGGCTGCACCGGCGCCAAGCTGACCGCCACGCTACTGCAGGAGATGCGGCGTAGGCAAGCCCGCTACGGCATGGTGACCATGTGCGTCGGCGGCGGCATGGGTGCTGCCGGGATTTTCGAAAGACTGGATTAATAGAATCACATGGCAACCACTACTGTCCCCACCGCAGCCAGGCGAGCCAACGGCGGAAGCTTCCTCATCGATGATCTGCTGCCCGATGGTGTCTTCACTCCGGAAGATTTCTCGGAAGAGCAAATCCAGATCGCCAAAACCGCCACCGATTTCTCGAACAACGAAGTACTTCCCGCAACGGATGCCATCGAATCTAAGAACTTCGAAGTCACGCGGGCGCTGCTTCGTCATGCCGGCGAGCTGGGCCTTCTGTCCGTCGACATCCCGGAAGCTTACG
Source organism: Terriglobia bacterium (assembly GCA_963737005.1). Classification (GTDB taxonomy): domain Bacteria; phylum Acidobacteriota; class Terriglobia; order Bryobacterales; family Bryobacteraceae; genus Bog-105. Next base: position 265,634 of record CAVTRD010000006.1, read on the forward strand.
GCGGCCTTGAAATGGAGAAGGTCACCTCCGCGCTAGTCGCGGAATCCCTTAGCAAGAACGGTAGCTTCTCCGTTGCCTTCGGAGCCCATTCGGGTATTGGCACTCTGCCTCTTGTTTGGTACGGCAGCGAGGCCCAGAAGCAGAAATACCTTCCGAAACTCGCCTCGGGCGAGTGGATTGCCGCGTATGCCCTTTCCGAATCTTCTTCGGGCTCGGACGCGATGAACGTCCGCACACAAGCTACTCTCACGGCGGATGGCAAACACTATGTCCTCAACGGTGAGAAGATGTGGATCAGCAATTGCGGTTTCGCCGATCTCTACACGGTTTTCGCAAAGATTGATGGCGAAAAGTTTTCCGCCTTCTTAATCGAGCGCACCACACCCGGCCTTTCGATCGGCGCAGAAGAACACAAGCTCGGGATCCGCGGCTCCTCCACTTGTCCGCTTATCCTGAATGATTGCCAAGTGCCCATTGAGAACCTGCTCGGGGAAGCCGGCAAGGGTCATCACATCGCATTCAACATTCTCAACATCGGTCGCTTTAAACTCGGTGCTGCCTGCGTCGGCGCGGCCCGCAACTCTCTCCAGCACGGAGTCGAATATGCCAAAGAGCGCAAAGCTTTCGGTAAGGCCATCGCGGAGTTTGGCCTGATCCAGCAAAAGATCGCCGAGTGCGCCGTTGGCATCTACGCTGGCGAGTCGCTCACTTATCGCACCATCGGCATGATCGACGCCGCATTAGCCGATGTTGATCATCACGCGGAAGGCGCATCACGAGAGATTCAAAAACGCATTGAAGAGTACGCTGTCGAGTGTTCGATCCTGAAGGTTTGGGGCTCCGAAATGCTCGATACCGTTGTCGATCACGTGCTTCAAATCTACGCCGGCTACGGGTACGTCGAAGAGTACCCGGCAGAGCGTGCCTATCGCGACTCTCGAATCAACCGCATCTTCGAAGGAACGAACGAAATCAATCGCCTGATCATCACGGGCTGGTTGCTGAAGCGCGCCATGACCGGACAACTCGCCCTGCTTCCCGCCATCAAGCGAGTGATGGATGAGATCACCGAGCCACGCATCATGAGTGGCGACACAGATACTCCGCTCGCTGCTGAACATAGGCTCCTCGCCAACACAAAGAAACTCAGTTTGTTTGCCGCCGGATCAGCCTCACAGAAACACTTGCAGGACTTGCAGGATCAGCAGGAGATTATGGGCGCGCTGGCTGACTGCATCTCCGAAGTCTACGCGCTCGAGTCGTGCCTGCTTCGTGCCGAGAAGCTCCTAGCCCGCGGACCTAATCAGACTGCAGCAAAAACGGCCGTGGCTATGACCAGGTTCTACGCCGAGCGCGCTATCCGTATCGTGGAAACTTCGGCTACCAATGTAATCGCAGCCGTAGCGGACGGCGATATGCTGCGGACTCAGATGGCGATCCTGCGCCGTCTTGCGAAACATGAACCTGCCAACACGGTCGCGCTCGGTCGGGAAATCGCGCGCGGCATCCTCAACGCCGGACGCTACTCGCTGCAGTAAAACTCACTTCGGGAGCGAAGTCTTCTCCATCAGGACATCGCTCTCCCGCAGCCATCCTAGACCAAGCACCAGTCCCGCAGCGAGGTAGACGAGACTGCCGGGCACCCACATAATCAAACCTCCAGCTTGCTGATCTTCGAGCGGCGTAAATCCCCACGCTTGCGTCGTCCCGTTATAGATCGGATACCAGACGTGAGGCGAAAAGGTCAGTAGCGCGCCCAAGATCCCGGTGTGAACTGCCGTAGTAAACAGGTAAAGCATCGCCGCCCCATACGCCCGGCGGCCCCTGGCGTGGAAAAGCGCCCACCAGAACAGCAGGCCAGATAAAAAGAAGCTGAGATGTTGCGCGGTATGAACCAAGTCGCTCTTAAGTGTCATCTGGAACAAGAGCGGTACGTGCCAGATCCAGATTGCAGCGGCATGAATGCACCAGGCGCTGAATGGATCGGTCGAAAAGGTCCAGAGTTCTTTGACTACGCGCCTTTTTGAGAAGTGACCCAAAGCGCGGCGCCAACCAATCGGCATCGCCCAGAGAAAGGTCACGAGGGGCCTCGACAAGACAAGTAACGGAGCAGACACCAGCATGAGCACTTCATGCTGAACCATGTGCGCCGAGAATAGCGCCTCTCCGAGTGGATGCAGCGGGGACACGAGCGCCATCACTAGTGACAGCCACCCGCCCCAGAAAGAGCCGATCGACAATCTAGTCAGGCCGAAATGCTTCCGGGCACCGATCGAGTAAAGAACAGCCGAGAGCAATAACGGCAGAACCACGCCCGGATCAAACTCCCAGGCTTTCCACAGGTCATGAGGTGCAAGCGGCTCACCTGCGTGCGCGAGCGCAAGAGCAGGGAAGAGAAGTAATGCTAAAACCGGGCGCAGCAACTCATCCAGAAATATACATCGCGACCGGAACAATTCACTCCCAACGAAGCGCCACCAGCGGGTCGATCCGCGCGGCACGCACCGCTGGCAGCAACCCGGCGAGCCCCGCCGCACACCCGAGCGCCAGCATTGCCATCGATAACGTCAACGGGTCATAAGACTCGACTGCGTAGAGTCGGCTGCCGATGAATCGCGTCAACCCGATCGAAGCTGGTGCCCCGAGTGCGAAGCCGATCGCCGTCAGCAGCAAGGTTTCACGCATTACCATCCAGATCAGCCCTCCCGCGTTGGCTCCCAGCGCTAGTCGAACACCCAGTTCCGCGGTCCGCCGTGCGACAGAGTACGCCAGCACTCCATATAGACCCAAGGCCGCGAGCATTAAGGCAAGAGCACTGAACAAAGCCGAGAGCCTCGCAATCAGCTTCTCCGTACCGAGCTGACGATCTACCTGTTCATCCATCGTTCGAACACTCGCCACCGGAATAGCCGGATCAATCGCGGCTACGGTTTTCATAATGAGAGGCTTCACGCTCGCAGTCGCCTGCCGGGTTCGAATCTCGAGTGTCGCGAAGTCTAATGGCGGGGTCGCGCCATTCAACACAGGAACATACAGCCTGGGCTCGACCTCATCTCGCAAGCTGTGATCCTTCGCATCTGCGCTCACCCCGACGATCGTGAAGCGCATCCTTGGTCCTGCTGGGTACTCATCCCGCACCCATCTCCCAAGTGCGTTACCCTTCGGGAAGAACTTCTTAACAAATGCTCGATTGGCAATCGCTACCGGCTGTCCACGTTCGTCGTCGGACACATTGAAGTCGCGCCCCGCCAGGAGGGGAATACCCACGACATGAAAGTAGTTTGGCCCCACCTCGTCGAAACGCACGCTCGCCTGCTTACGCCCGCCTTGGTAACCCTCGATTGTGAATTCGTCACCGCTTTCGGAACCGCTGAACAGACCATTGAGCGAGTAGGTGCCCTCGTCGATACCGGGCGTAGTATTCACTTTCTCAAAAACGCGTTTATAGACATTGGCCAGCCGCTGGTCCTTGTAGCCGGCGCTCGAAAAATCCAGGCTGGCGACAACCAGGTGGTCTCGCCGGTAGCCAAGATCGGTTTCGCTCAATTTCTCGAGACTGCGTACCAGCAAACCGGCTCCCACCAGCAGCAGTAATGAGAGCGCCACCTGAACAACCACAAGCGCGTTCCGGAAACTATAACGTGAGCCGCCACCTTCCACTACGCTGCGAGAGGTCTTCTGCAAGCTCGGCGCCACATCGATCTTTCTTGCCGCCAGAGCAGGTACCAGACCAAATAAAATTCCGGTGAGCAGCGACACGGCCAGAGTAAAGGCCAAAACACGCATGTCGATGCGCGTATCGAGCGGAACGGCCTTACCGTCAGAAGACGCAAGCACCAGCAAAGCGTGCGTGCCCCAGCCGGCGATCCAGAGACTCACGAGTCCACCTGCCAGGCTGAACACAAGACTCTCCGCTAACATCTGCCGGAACAAGCGGCCCGATGCGGCTCCCAGCGCTAACCGAATGCTGAGCTCCTTCGTGCGGCCCGCGGCACGCGCCAGTAGTAGATTCGCTACGTTCGCGCATGCGATCAAGAGCACCACCCCCACTGCGATCATCAACACAATTAGCGGCTGAGAGAATTCCGCCCGCACGGAGGAGATCCCAAGCGCCCCGCTACTCAATACAATCCTCTGGTCCAGGTAGTCGTGCATTTCCTGCTGCGACATCTTGGGTGGCGCTTCCGACCGGATAATCTGCTGAAACAGGACATTCACCGAAGCCTGCGCTTGCGCTTGGCTCACGCCCGGTTTCAGGCGACCCATCGCGGAGAGCCACTGCATGTCTTTTGCTCTCAAAAAACCGGCATATGGCTGAATCTGCGGTTCGAGTTGAAGGGGCATCCACAAATCCGGTGACTCTCCGACGCGCTCACCGAAAAAACCCGGGGCCGTCACGCCGATAATCGTCAACTCGGCGGTCCCAACACTAATCTTTTTGCCGAGAACGTCCCTTGCTCCTCCGAATCGCTTCTTCCAAAACGTGTCACTGATCACGGCCACTTGGGCAGCATTACCGGGTTGATCGTCACTGGTCTTGAAAGTTCGGCCCTAGCGCCGCTTGCGTCCCGAGCACCGTGAAGTAATTGCCCGAGACCATCCGCCCATGGCCTTCTTCTTTCGGACCTTTGCCGACGGAATATTTCAAATCGTCATTCCCACTCTGCGCCGCGAAAAAGTCGCTGAACACGTTGCTCTGCTTATGAAGCTGTTCGTATTCGAACCACGAGAGGCCATGACGCACGCCGCTCGAAATGCCTCGCGAGAAACCGTTCAAATGAGGGTCGGTCAGCAGGACCAGCTGTTCGGGTGCCTGAGCTGGTAAGGATTTCAGGAGCACCGCATTGATCAAGCTGAAGATCGATGTATTGGCCCCGATACCGAGCGCCATTGTGAGAATGACTGTGGCCGAAAAAGCTTTACTTTTCAGTAGACCGCGCAGGCCATACCGAAGGTCGTTCCATAGATCGGCAATCCAGGACTGGTGCTCCATAGGTTGGTCGCTGCATGCGATAGGCCATCGAAATCTACCATTACAAGCAGACTGGTTACTCACTGTGTCCGCTTATGGGACGCCGCTGTCGCAGATGCGATTCGTCAGTAAGCAGCTAGAGCTCCCCGTCGCGACTCCAGCAGCTGACGTATGGCCCGGCAAGCATCGGCCATCTCTGCAAATTGCCCGGGGTCGAGCGATTGATAGCCATCGGAGAGCGCTCGCTCCGGGTGCGGATGAACTTCTACAATCAGCCCCGACGCGCCCGCTGCCACTGAAGCCAGCGACATTGGCAATACCTTGTCGCGCTTCCCGGTCCCGTGACTCGGGTCGACAATGATCGGCAAATGGCTCAGATTCTGCACCGCCGGCACGACGCTCAAATCGAGTGTATTGCGCGTGTGATCGGCAAACGTGCGGACTCCGCGCTCGCAGAGGATCACGTTGTAATTGCCCTCAGCCAAAATGTACTCGGCTGCCATCAAGAATTCTTCCAGGGTGGAAGACATGCCGCGCTTCAGCAGCATCGGTTTGCGCGACCGCCCGGCACGCCGCAGCAGCGCAAAGTTTTGCATGTTACGGGCGCCGATCTGCACACAGTCCGCATATTCCTCTACCAGATCGAACGTTTCGGTATCCATTGCTTCGGTCACGATGCCGAGCCCGGTCTCGGCGCGCGCTTCCGCCAGATACTCGAGTCCTTTTTCGCCCAAGCCCTGAAAACTATAAGGCGAAGTGCGCGGCTTATAAGCACCGCCCCGCAACAACTGTCCTCCCGCCTTTTTTACGGCCCGCGCCGATTCCAGAATTTGCTCCCGGCTCTCTACCGAACACGGGCCGCCGCACAAGACCAGCTCGGGGCCACCTACTGCGACACCGCGAACCGTAACCACCGTGTTTTCCGGCTTCGTTTCCCTGCTTACCAGCTTGTACGCCTTCGAAACGCGGATCGCTTCGGCTACCCCGGGCAGATCTTCAAATTCCACCGCATCGACCGGCCCGCTATTGCCGGTGATACCGATCGCGGTCCGCTGCTCCCCGGGGATGATGTGCGGCTTAAATCCGAGCGACTCAATTCGTTCGCAAACACGCGCAATTTCTTGCGCGCCTGCCTGCGCTTTCATGACTACGAGCACTTTTAGGCTTCCTCTGCTGTACAGATTATCGAAGAACGAGCCATCATTCTCATCCGATAGTTCACAATGTGAACTTGGAATCGTTTTCCGCACGCCGCGCTGCTGTTATCTACAATCCAGTGGCTCGCGGTCTTTCCCGTCATATTCGCTCGCTCGAACGCGCGCCCGCCATACTCGCGCAACACGGAATCGAAGTGCGCTTGGTCGCGACCACCGGCCCGGGGAGCGCGGGTGCGCAAACTCGCCAGCAAATCGACGAGGGCTGCGACCTGATTATCGCTGCCGGCGGCGACGGCACAATCAACGAAGTGATTGACGGCATGCTTCATTCCCGGATTCCACTCGCGATCTTGCCCGGCGGTACTGCCAATGTCCTCGCACGCGAAGTTCACCTTCCCATCCACATCGCCCGGGCTGCCGCGCAAATTCCCTGGCTCGCCCCTTGCCGCATCTCAACCGGCACCCTCCGCTTCGGTGACTCCAGCCACCGCTCGTTTGTTTGCATGGCCGGCGCGGGTCTTGACGCCGAAATTGTCTACCGGCTCGACCTCGACCTTAAAGCACTCGCGGGCAAACTCGCCTACTATATCTGTGGCTTCGCACAAGTGTTCCGCATCCTTCCCGAATTCGAAGTCCTTGTCGACGGCCGTTCGTTCCAGGCCAGCTTCGCTCTCGTAAGCCGTGTCCGCAACTATGGTGGCGATCTTGAGATTGCTCGCGGTGCTTCACTAGTACGTGACGATTTCGAAGTCGTGCTCTTTCGCGGCACCGTGAGTGCCCGTTACCTCGGCTATCTCGCCGGCGTCGCTGCGCATCAGGTTCACCGCATTCCCGGCTGCACTGTCACGCGCGGCCGGTCCGTCTCGTTCCCTTCGAAAAACGATCAGCCAATTTATGTCCAAGTCGATGGCGAACTCGCCGGCAAGCTGCCGGGCACCGTCGAAATCGTGCCGGATGCGCTCACGCTACTGGTTCCGCCCGACTATCTCGCGCGCGAGCGCTTGCGAACTGCTCTGCCCGCCTACGCCTGATCCGGGGATGGATAATGTCACTCATTCGCTCACCGGACTCGCTCTCTCGCGTGCTGGCCTCAACCGCTTCTGTCCGCGCGCCGTCTGGCTTCTTCTGCTCTCGGCCAACGCCCCCGATGCCGATATCGTCTCGGCCATTCACGGCTCCTTCCGCTACCTAGAAGTTCATCGCGGCTACACACACTCGCTCCTTGGACTGCCCTTCATGGCTGCTCTCTCGGTCCTGGTAATAGTCGGGGCTCTTCCGCCAAAAGCTTCCGTGGTTCCGGGCGTGGCTGCTCTGCCTTGTCGGCGTGTCTAGCCATCTCTCTGCTCGATTTGACCAACAGCTACGGTATCCGCCTGCTTCTGCCGTTTTCATCACGCTGGTCGCATCTCGATCTAAACGGGCTCTACGATGCCTGGATTCTTACCGTTCTTCTGTTCGCGGCAATTTGGCCGCTCTTTTCGCGATTAGTCAATCGGGAAATCGGCGATCGACAGTCTGTCGCGGGCCGCTTCACCGCTGCCTTCGCGCTTACCTTTTTTCTGCTTTTCGATATCGCTCGGGCAGTCCTCCACCTGCGCGCGGTCGCTCAGCTTGAGTCGCGTCTTTACGACGATGCGCCCCCTTTGCAAACCGCCGCTCTGCCGGATTCGTTCAGCCCTCTGCGCTGGACGGGGGTGGTCGAAACTGCTGACGCTTATCTGCTTTTGCCCGTTAACCCGGTCGGATCCTTGATCCTCGAGCGTCCAACAACCTTCTACAAGCCGCCCTCTTCGCCCGCCCTTAAAGCCGCTCTAAAGGCAGAACCTTTTCGCTACTTCCTCTATTTCGCGCGCTTCCCTGTCTGGTCCGCGCAGCCGGTGACAGGCGATAATACCCGCGGCACCCGTCTCGACTTAACCGACCTTCGCTTCGGCCGACCTAGCGCAGGCTCATTCCACTGCGTTGCCTACCTGAACGAGCGCGACCAGTTAACGACCGCTGCATTCACCTATAGTTCAGGCGCTAATCTCGGCTGGGGCGATTCGGCCCTGGTGCGTCCCCCGAAGTAAATTTCCGCGGCAATCTGAAACGTTTGTGCGTGCGCATCGACCGTCGCTTCGATCGGTTCCGAGTAGCCGCCGCCGATCACCACGGCGAGCGGCACACCGCGCCTGTGCGCCTCGCCCATCACCATCCGGTCCCGGGTCGCCAGTCCCGCACGCGTCAGCGCCAACCGGCCCAGACGATCGCTGCCCAGTCCGTCTACTCCCGCCTGATATAAGATGAGCTCCGGCCTGAACTCCCAAACCTTGGTGAGTGCCCGTTCCAAAACTTCCAGATATCGCGCATCCTCGGTACCATCCGGAAGTTCTACGTCCAGCGTGCTCCGCTGTTTGCGGAATGGAAAATTACGCGCGCCATGCAGCGATAAAGTAAATATGTCTCTGTCGCCTTCGAAGATCGCCGCGGTCCCATCACCTTGATGAACGTCCAGATCCACCACGGCTGCTCTCTTCAAACCCGCTTCGGCCCGCGCCCACATGATCGCCATCGCGAGATCGTTGAACACACAAAAACCGGCACCCGCGTTCCGGAATGCATGGTGCGTTCCACCCGCCAAAGATCCGCCAAAGCCTTTGGCCATTGCGTTCTGAATCGCCTCTAAGGTGCTGCCGGCACTTGCCAAGGTACGCCTCACCAGCTCTGGCGACCACGGGAAACCCGATCCGCCGCATTACTCCCGGCGCGAGCTCTCCAGTCAGGAAGCCGTCTACGTACTCTTGATCGTGTACTGCGAGCACCAGCTCGCGGCCTGCCAGCGGAGCCGTCTCAATGGCAAATCGCGTGTCGTCGGCCAGCCGCTCGCGCAGCAACCGATACTTCGCCAGGGGAAATTTATGCTGCGCCGGCAACGGAAAATCGTGATGATCGCAATAGCCAATACTCAGGCGCGTTCCATCATGCCCGGCCTTATCATGGGGATGACTCAACTTCAAGGATATTCATGTTCTATCCGCGCCTTCTCGCCATCATGCTGGCCCTCACCGCCTCACTCGTCTCGGCCCAAGCCCCACGTACTCCGGGCGCGCTTCCTAAACCTGACTTCTCAGGCCGTTGGCGCATGATGAAGGAGCAGAGCGACTTCCACGGTTTCAAGCAACCCGATATCCTCGTCCGCATCGTCGACGATCATGACCCCGCCATCAACGTGCACACTATACAAACCGTTGGCGAGAAAACAACCACGGCTGACATCACCTACTTCACCGACGGCTCAATCACGAAGAACGTCATCAATGGCCGTGACGCCGAGAGCAAATGCTTCTGGGATGGCAACATACTTGTCGTGCGAACCACAATGAAAACGTCCGGTGGTGATGACGAGCTAGTCTCAGACCGTTGGGAGCTTTCTGATGACAAGCAAACACTGATCATCTCGAGTCACGTCGACACAGATAAAGGCGGTGTCGACATGAAGCTCGTCTGCGCTCGCGAAAAAGTTGGCAGCTAGCGCCGGCCTTAGGCTGGCAAATAGGAGAGACCGGATCTATGGCGACATCAAGCATCTCAGGAGAAGCCAGGCAGGGAACCTCGCCCGGGTCGAACCAGCCCTCTTCGTCACGTGGACCGATCCGGGAAGCCAGCTCGACTGCAAGCTGCTTCTCGTACTCGCGGGCAGCGGCATAACAAGCCTCCAATTTTTCCGCCGCCTCTCGGAAGTCTTCCGGGTTCATCATTGACTACCCCCTGCCGGGAAGTCCGCTGCCAGCCTCCAGCGGGAAACTCTAATTAGCAATGCGGATACTTCCTGCTGTTGTGTCGGCAGGAGGCACCGCCTCGCCGGTTGTAGGTAGAACCGGCCAAGAAATCGGTCAAGTGGGGAAAGGATCGCCAAATCCTCCGATAGTGGGGCTTGCTACTCAACCGCCAGACGATTGGCAGCTTGCGTTGGGACCATTATTGAGCTCGCATCACACTAGATCAATTACCCTGGCCGGACTAAGTGATACCGGTACTGACGTGGCGTTCGAATCCGAGCACCCAGAGCATATCGTGCAAAAGGCTGACGTGAGGAGGGGAATCTGTTACTTCAGCGTGTACAAATAACCCGCAATATCCGTGGCATCCTGCGGCGTCACCCCGAGGTTCGGCATGACGGTCTTCTCATCCACCGCCTTCGGATTCTCAATCCAACGCACCATATTGGGTGCCGTGTTTTGCATCACTCCTGCTAGGTAGATACGATTGGCGATCCCGGAGAGAGGAGGGCCCGCCCGACCCACCGCTCCTGAAACACCGGGGATTACATGGCACGATCCACAGCCATAGCGCGAGATCGCCGCCGCACCACGCTCCGGATCGCCGCCAGCCGTCACCAAGCCAACCTGTCTGCGCTCCGCTTTCCCACCACAGCTTGCCAGGAACACCAAGACAAGTCCCGCTGCCGCGAATTGCCTCACTGGCACACTTCCAGAATGAGATCCGGAACTGTCTGCGCAAGAATCACGAGGCAGAAGCTCGCCGATAACGTCATGCCTCCAATCGCCATGAAACGACTGCGGGCCATCGCGTCTCCCGCTTCGCCAGCAGCTTGTTCGCCCATCGCCTTCCACTGCCGCCACGCAAGAACACCCCCGAGCGCCGTCAACCCGAAGGCGACTAACGCGAAAAGTAGGGGAGCTAATTTCGTCTGCGCTGCACAGGCCCATTGATTCCACGAAAATTTAGCCTGGAAGCTGCAAAGCCAAGAAATCGGGCCTGCTGCCAAGCTGCCCCACAGAACCAGATCACGTCGAAGCCGGCTGCTCATGCTAAGACTCCAAGAAACGCGGGCCCCAATAGATGACCACGTAAATGGGTATCCAGATCCCCACCAGAAAATACCAGACCACCGAATCGACGTGCACCCCAATTCGCTGTCTCTCGCCGGAACGCCCAGTCAGAACAGCCACCAGCAAGACCAGTGTGAACACGCAATCGCTTACGAAGTCAAAGCTGTGCAACGCGAGAAAAGCCCAGATATAAGATCCCAGGATATCGGCCTTCCAATTGAAGTTCAGCGAATGCCACTCCACAACTCGCATCGCGAAAAAGACACCAGCGAGAATCAGATTCAATGTCAGCCCCACAAGCATCTTGCGGCGATCATTCTCCTTCGCACCCTCGCTTGCCAGATAAGAACCATAACAACTCGCAAGCAGCGGCAGTAGCGCTAAAGTCGGCAGAGTCAGGTGAGGGAATTGGTCGCCCGGCATCGGCCAAACATCGATGCGCAGCCGTGTATAAAGAAACGCTGCGATCAAAATGCAGAACATCATCCCTTCGATGAGAGCAATGCAGAGCTGCCCCCACCAGAGAGGAGCCTGGCTCGAAACCTCGTAGGGAGGCAAATGCGAGACGTCGATCGTTCTTGGTTCGTTCACGGTGCCCTCTACGGTTCCAGTTCCCATGGGCGATGCGGCCAAAACCAGCCGATCAGCGCGATGCCCGTAATGATCGATCCGGAGATGATGTACCAGGGATTGAACACGGATCCCGCAAACCCGATACTGACGCAGACCGCCGCAATGAACGGCCAGATGCTCGACCCCGGCAACACGTAGCGATGGTGAGGTTTCGCATCCATCAGCGTTGTCACTAGCACCTCGCGTCGATCATTGCGGAGTCCCGTCACCACTGTGCGCTCTGCCGGATCCACCCAAAGTGGATACCGACCGCTCACCGCCGGCAGGAACTCGAAATTGTAATTCTTCGGAGGAGAAGCGGCCGCCCACTCGAGACTGTCCGCCTGCCAGGGATTGTTACCCGCCAGCCGTCCATTGCGTCGGCTCCAAACCACATTCGCGACAAATAGGATGCCTCCTATTGCAATCACCCATGCTCCAATCGTTGCCAGCATGCTCAGTTGGCCCCAGCCCATCTCATCCGGATACGTGTACACACGCCGCGGCATGCCTTTCAAGCCAAGAATATGCATCGGGAAAAACGTCAGATTGAACCCGACAAACAACACCCAAAAATTGATCTTGCCCAGTCTCTCGTTCATCAGGCGGCCCGTCATCTTCGGATACCAGTGATAAAAAGCGCCGAACAATGGGAACAGGGCGCCGCCAATCAGCACGTAATGGAAATGCGCCACGACGAAATAGGTGTCGTGAACTTGCAGATCGAGCGGCACAGAGGCAAGCATCACGCCTGTGAGCCCGCCCAAAACGAAAATCGAGATGAAGCCGTAAACAAAATGCAGTGAGGTTGTCGTACGCACCTTACCGCTCCATAGCGTAGCGATCCAGCAAAATATCTGAATGCCGCTGGTGATTGCAATCATCATGCTCGAAGCCGTGAAGTACGCTTCGCCGACTTGCGGTAGACCGGTTGCGAACATATGATGCACCCACAGCCCGAAGGCGATAAAGCCGTTTGCGATTTGCGCCAGCACCATGGCCGGATACCCGAATAGCTGCCGCCGCGAGTTCGCCACCACAATCGCCGAAACAAACCCAAGCGCCGGAATGAAGATAATGTAGACCTCCGGGTGCCCAAAGAACCAGAACACGTGTTGATAAAGGAGCGGGTCTCCTCCTTCCGCCGGGTTCACGAAATGTGTCGCAACCGTTCTGTCTGCCAGCAGAAAAGAACTGGCAATGACGATGGCTGGCAGAGCAAACACCACCATGAACGACTGGATCAGCATCGACCATACATAAAGCGGCATTCGGTTCAAGGACATCTTCGGCGCACGCATCTTGAAGATCGTCACGATAATCTCCGAAGCCACGCACAGCGCCGAGACCTCGGTGAAGGTAATCATCTGCGCCCAGAAGTCGGTTCGTTTGCCCGGTGTAAACTGCGGCCCGGAAAGCGGTGGATACGCGAACCACCCCATGTCCGGCGCCGAGTTGCTGAAAACTCCCCAATACAGGAAGATGCAGCCGCCCAGGTACAACCAATAGCCGAACGCATTCAGCCGCGGGAACGCTACATTTCTGGTACCCACCATCATTGGGACCAGATAGATTGCCATACCCTCCATAACCGGCACGGCAAACAAGAACATCATTGTGGTTCCGTGCGTGGTGAAGATTTCGTTGTAACGATCCGGCCCGAGAAACGTGTTATTAGGGCGCGCCAACTGCGTGCGCATTAGCAGTGCCTCGATGCCGCCGATTACCAGCATGATGAAGGCGGTCACGATGTAGCGCTTACCTATTGCCTGATGTGTTGTTGCCGAGAGCCAACCCCAAAGCGCCACGTCTGTGCTGCCATACCTTCTCGAGTAGGCTCAGCTCCGCGTGCTCATCCGGGATGTGAGGAAATACATCCTGCGTCGCGCTCATTTCAAACTCTCCAGGTACAGAATCAGCGGCTGTAAATCTTCGGAATTCACCGCAATCGTCGCCATGTGATTACCCGGCTTGATGCTCTGCGGATTCACGATCCACCCGCCTAGATTGCCCAGCGTATTCGGAAGAGTGCCGGCCGCCAGGGAACGTCGTGAACCGAAGTGCGTGAGGTCCGGCCCATTCTGCCCGGCAGCCGTGGTCCCACGAATCTGGTGGCAGTAGACGCACTCGTAATTCAAAAAGCTCTGCTCCCCATGCGCCAGAACGGAATCGGTCGGCGTCGGTGCGGGCTCAAGCTGAGCGCGCCTCCAGGCTTCAAACTTTTCTTCGGGTTCGGCAATCACGTAGAAGCTCATATGGGCGTGCTGCAATCCGCAAAACTCGGCGCATTGTCCGCGGTAAACGCCCGGTTTGTCAGCCTGAAGATACTCGGTTGTCACCCGCGAAGGAATCAAGTCGCGTTTTCCATTCAGATTCGGCACCCAAAAGCTATGAATCACGTCGTTCGATTGGCCCTGGATCAACACGGTCCGCCCAACCGGTATATGCATATCGTTAGCGGTCGTCAGCGTCTCCGAAGGATTCTTACTCAAATAGCGGAACTGCCACCACCACTGATTGCCCGTGACTTCGATCGTCAATAAGTTCGGCTGCTTTCCGAAATCTGCGTTGGCCTTGCCGGTCCTGACGCTCGCAATCAATAGGACGAAGAGAATCAGCGTCGTCGCTACAGATGCACTGATGACAACCCGTCTCAATTTCGATTCCGTCTGCCCCGGGTCCTGCGCGTTTTCGGCCTCGCGATGCCCGCGCATCAGCGTACGCAACATGAGCCCCATTACGAGTAAGAAGATCGCGGTTAGGAGATAAAAGAAAAACCACCAAAGAGTGGCAATCTTGCCTGACTCGGGTCCAGCTGGATCAATCGTCGATTGTTGATGCCCGGCGCAAGACGAGAGCAGCAGCAACCATATCGCGGTCGCCGCGATGAACGCCCATGAAGGCAGTCGCTGAAGCGCACGCTTCACTTGGTAGCTCCGTTTACCCGGTTCTCCAGATTCTGGGGATTCGTCTCGATCGTGTCTGCCCGGGTCGGTGTCGCGGAGGTCGGCTGCAATCCGTTCATCGACCGCACGTATGCCACTATCTGCCAGATCTGATATTCGGGTATGCGGCCGCCCCACGAAGGCATACCGTTCGGCCGGCCTTTCACAATCGTGTCGAAGATGTTTGCCGGCTCGCCCCCGTAAATCCAAGCTGTCTTAATAAGTGGCGGCCCAATTCCACCCCCGCCCGCGAAGTGGCATCCCGAGCAGTTGTACCAGTCGTAAAGCCGCTGCCCTTCCGAAACGTCGTACCCGCTTCCGTTATATGGATTCGTAACGGCCGCCTGTCGTCCAACCGGACCGCCCGGGCGCAACGTACTCTCACGTGCAGCATCCCCGTATATTGCCAGCCGCGTCGGCGAAGGCTGTATGTCCCGCTTCTCACGCTGGCAAGAAAGCACCAGGAAACAACTCAGCAGAAATGTCCACCGTTTGCGCATGACGCCTAAAGACCTACTAGAGGAACGCCGAACTCTGACAGAATCTGCCGGATGCCGGCCGAGTCCGTTCGTATTATTTCGTCTAATCCTCTCCGTAAACCTTCATCACCCTTTCGCACTCCCATCGAGATATCGAACGTGAAGGGAACGCCTCCGAACGCGGGCGGTGAAACAGGAGCCATTGAGAGCGAGACTCCAGCCGCCTTGGTGAAAAATCCCGCCCTGGGACCCCAGACGATCGCTACATCGATCTCCCCTCGCCCCAGCGCGTCCAGAATGGCCGGCGCGGGATTCGGGTCATACCCAACAATGTTCTGCGTCACCCCGCGGCTGGCCAGTGCCAAAGCCGGCGGAGCGTAATCGTCGCCCAGGACATTGAGTCCGATCCGCAACCGGGTAAGCTGTTCATCAAAGAGCGACGTAAGGTGCAGTTCCCGATCTTTCCGTGTCACAAATACGTAGCTCGAACGATAGTAAGGCGCAGTGACATCGATCTCTCCCATCGCGGAGGGAACGCCCATCAACACGTCACACTTACCTTCCGCCAGCGAATGCTCGATAAACGACTTGCGTTGCACCCACCAGACGTATTCGAGAGTGTTACCCAATTTGGCCGCCACAAATTCCGCCAGCCGATTCTCGAACCCTTGACCCGCCTGGTTCGACATCGGCAAATTATCTGGATCGGCGCAAACACGCAGCGTCTTAGCCTGGCTGCCAACGGCCAGCAGCGCCACACATAATCCGAGAAGGCTAGGGAAGCGCAAAGACATAAAGCATTCCGCCTTTCGTCGTGTGCTTGTTCAAATCCGAAGTTGCATTTAAGAACCCAAGCGCTCCCGTTCCGTCTACTCCATTCAAACCGCCCGACACGGCCGCACCCGCCCATCCGCCAACCCCAGAAAGCACAGCCACGTACTCTTTGCCGTCCGGTCCCCGATAAGCGATGGGCTGCCCAACGATTCCCGAACCGGTCTTAAACTGCCAAAGCGGCTTTCCACTCTGTGCGTCAACTGCTTTGAACCAGCCATCCATGGTGCCGTAAAACGCAACGTCGCCGGCCGTAACAAGCGCGCCGCTCCAAACCGGAAACTCCTCGTTGATACTCCAGACTGTCTTCGCCTTCACTGGATCCCACGCCGAAAAGATCCCCCGATTCCCACCCGGTCCCGCATACATCCGCAGCTTCATTCCCACATAGGGCGTACCCGCAATGTAATTCGCCTGGGTCCCCTGTGTCTCGTAACAGAGATTGTTGTGTGGCAGGTAGATCAAGCCAGTCTTCGGCGAATACGCGGAAGGGGTCCAATCTTTCACTCCGGGCGGGGCAGGGCAGGCGTCGCGCACAGTCTTGAAGCCCGTCTGCTTCGCTGGATTCAGCTTGAGTTCGCCGGTCTTCACATCAACGCTCTCGGCCGTGTTCGAATAGCCAAACTTCTCCGCCGAGACGATTTCGCCGGTCTGCCGGTCCATCAGATAGAGAAAGCCATTCCGGTCTGGGTGCGCGAGCACTTTACGCAGCCGTCCGCCAATGTTCAGATCGAGCAGAATGTTTTCATTGACCCCGTCGTAATCGTGGAGATCGTGCGGGTTCATCTGGTAAGCCCAAATGGCCTCACCGGTTTCGGGCCGCCGCGCAAACAATGTACTGCTCCACTTGTTGTCCCCCGGCCGTTGGTCGGGATTCCATGGCCCCGGGTTCGAAGTCCCGTAATAGAAGAGGTCCAGGTCGGGGTCATACGAAATCCAACTCCAGGCCGCGGCCCCGCCGATCTTCCAGCCATCCGGCGGCCACGTCTTCACACCAAGATCCGTGCCCTGGTCCGTCTTATAAAACGGCTTGAAATTCGGCCCGATCAGCACGTCCTTGTCGGGGCCCGCTGCATACGCCCGCCAAGCGATCTTCCCGGTCTGAGCATCCAAACCCGCTAACCATCCGCGCACCCCGAATTCACCGCCGCTGTTGCCGACGAGCACCTTGCCCTTAACCACGATCGGCGCCATCGTGATCGATTCGCCCTTGTTGATGTCGCCTAGGCGAGTCTTCCAAACCTGCTTGCCCGTAACCGCATCCACCGCAACCGTCTGCACATCGAGCAGGTTGTAGATAATCTTCCCGTTGTAGTAGGCCGCTCCTCGATTCACCGTGTCGCAACACGCCACACCCTGGGCAGATGGTGAAGGATCCGGATGATAGACCCACTTCATCGGCGCACCCGGCTTCGTCAGGTCGAGCGCATAGAGATCGTTCGGGAAAGGCGTCACGATGTACATCGTGTTGTTCACCACGAGCGGCGCCGCTTCGTTGCCGTGGATCGTGCCCGTCGAAAACTCGAACGCTGGTTTGAGCGAGCGCACGTTGCCCCGGCTGATCTGATCCAGACTGCTGAAACGGGTGCTCGAATAGTTCTTGGGCGCCATCACCCATTGCCCATCGTCCGGTTGGTTCTGGATTTGCGCAGTACTCGCGGGCACCGCTAACCAACAAATTGCGGTGCAAATCCCGGCACGGACCTTCCACTTCGTCGAGCTAACTTTCAGCTCGTCTCGAACCTTCATCTATGCTCCTGAAGCATGCGCCCCTAGATTTAGTTGCGCCTTTCGGTCTGATGATGTTCGAAACGCACTTTTGTGTACTCTCGTTTTTGGCAGGAGAGTTTCCCTCCGGGGACGTGCTTGGAGTTTCTACCAGCTGTTTTCGGCCCGGGGTTACATCGCTCTGCTCTGTCTACAAGGCTGCGGGCGCGTCGTTTTGCCGCTCTCCTCTAAAATGTTCCTAGAGGATTCGTCTCAGACGGCACTATAATCTTTAGTCAGCGGATTGTAGTCCGATCGTACTGGTACTCTCGTACGGATCTTAGGGCTATCAACCGTGCACTCTGATGTAAATGGGATGTCAACACTTTCAATCCGCATCTTGATTGCCGATGGCCATCCCATCGTGCTCGAAGGCCTGCAAAAAGTCTTCGCCAATCACCCTGTTATTACCATCATCGGTGAAGCCTCCGACGGCATGGACGCCATCGAGAAGGCTGTCAGCCTTGAGCCCGACGTGGTTCTGATGGATATTAAGCTGCCCCGTGTTGACGGTCTTACTGTCCTGCGCGGCATCCAGACCAGAGCTCCCAAATCGAAGGTTCTTCTCTTCGCCGCCGCCGATCACCGGGAAGAGTTCGTCGAAGCGATGAAGCTCGGCTGCTCTGGCGTCCTCCATAAGGAGTTACCGACAGCGCTCATCGAGAAGAGCATCTTGAAAGTCTTCGCCGGCGAGATCTGGCTCGATTCCAACACGACCGCCGCCGTTATGCGCAAGTTCGCTCAGCCCGGCGATTCCAATCCCAACCCTCAGGCAAACGGTAAAACGCCCCGTGAACGAGCCCAGCTCAGCCAGCGTGAACGCGAGATCATTATTCTTATCGCCCAAGGTTACAAGAACAAAGAGATCGCCGAGAAGATGTTCATCACGGAGCAGACTGTGAAAAACCACCTTCATAACGTCTTTGATAAGCTCGGCGTGTCCGATCGCCTCGAATTAGCTCTCTATGCGATCCATAACAGCCTTCATCTCCGCCCCTAGCGATTCGGCCACGCTGCTCGGAGTGACCCGGAGCGTTCGGTGCTCACCAAGCGCCTGCGCCTGGATTTAAGTCCTGCATTCACTTCACTTTGCGCGAGGTCTTCGCCGGGCATTACAATAGGACTATCCGCAACATGTCATCTCCTACGAACGAGGCTCGGCAAAACCGCCGCAGCACTCTCGAAGAAGCGCTCTCCACACGCATCCTTGTTCTGGATGGGGCAATGGGAACCATGTTGCAGGACCGCCATCTGACGGCTGCCGATTTCGGCGGCCCCGCGCTCGAAGGCTGTAATGAAAATCTGGTTTTTACCTGCCCCGATGTCGTCCGCGACATCCACCGCGCCTACTATGAAGCCGGTTCCGATATCGTTGAAACCAACAGCTTCGGCGGGACGAAGATCGTGCTGGCCGAGTACGGTTTGGAAGACAAGTCCTACGAGCTGAACCGCCAGGCGGCGCTGCTGGCGCGCCAAGCCGCCGATGCTGCTTCTACCCCTAGTCGCCTGCGCTTCGTGGCCGGCTCCATGGGGCCCACCACCAAGGCCATCTCTGTCACGGGGGGCGTCACCTTCCCCGATCTCATCGCCAATTACTACGATCAGTCGAAAGGCTTGCTCGATGGCGGGGCCGATATTTTGCTCCTCGAAACTTGCCAGGACACCCGGAATATCAAAGCGGGTCTACTAGCTATCCACCAACTCGGGCAGGAACTCGGGTATCGCATCCCGGTCATGGTCTCGGGCACCATTGAAGCCACCGGCACCATGCTGGGCGGCCAAACAGCCGATGCGCTCTATTCGTCCGTCTCGCACGCAGAACTGTTTTCGATCGGCCTGAACTGCGCGACCGGCCCTGAGTTCATGACGGATCACATCCGGTCCATCCACGAACTCTCGACGACCCGTGTCTCCTGCTACCCCAATGCCGGCCTGCCCGATTCCGAAACCGGTCAGTATGGCGAGACACCTGAAAGCCTCGCCCGTCAGCTGGAGCGCTTCATTGATCATGGCTGGCTCAACATTGTCGGCGGCTGTTGCGGCACGCGTCCCGATCACATCCGCGTCATCGCCCAGATGATCAACGGCAAATCCCCGCGTGCGCCCAAACAGCCCACCCATCGCACCTACTTCTCCGGGATCGAAGTGGTTGAAGCGGAAGAGAGCAACCGCCCGCTGATCGTCGGTGAACGCACCAATGTCATCGGCTCGCGTCTTTTCAAGAACCTCATTGGAGACGAAAAGTGGGAGGAAGCGACCGAGATCGCCCGTCGCCAAATCCGCAATGGCGCGCACGTCGTCGATGTCTGCCTTCAGACAAGCGATCGTGATGAGTTCGCCGACATTCCGCCGTTTTACGAAAAACTGATTCGCAAAATCAAAGCCCCGATCATGATCGATACCACCGATCCGCGCTCGGTCGAACTCTCGCTCAGCTATTGCCAGGGCAAGAGCATCATCAACTCGGTTAATCTCGAAGATGGCGAGGAGAAGTTTGAGCGCATCTGCCCGCTTGCGCTTCAGTATGGAGCCGCCCTTGTCGTTGGCTGCATTGACGAAGACAAGCTGCAAGCCCAAGCCTTCATACGTGAACGCAAGCTTGCCGTGGCCCAGCGCTCGGTAGATCTCCTGACGAATAAATACCGTATAGCGCCCGAAGACATCATCATCGATCCGCTCGTCTTTCCCTGCGCCACGGGTGATGAGAATTACATTGGCGGCGCGGTTGAAACAATCGAGTCAATCCGACTCATCAAGCAGCAAATCCCGCACGTCAAAACTGTCCTCGGCATTTCGAACATTTCCTTCGGGCTGCCCGCCACCGCCCGCGAGGTCGTCAATTCCGTCTTCCTCTATCACTGCACGAAGGCCGGCCTCGATCTCGCTATCGTCAACGCCGAAAAGCTCGAGCGATTCGCCTCCATTCCCGAAGAAGAACGCCACTTGGCCGAAGCGCTGCTTTTCAACACGCCGCCCGTAAACTTCCCTGCCGACCACCCGAGTTCTGCGCTCCTCCAGTCCGAACATAACGATTGGAGATTGCAATCCCGTGACCAAAAGGTAGCAATCAATCAATTTCATATCGCCGCCATCTCCGAACACTTCCGCGGCGCCACCGGCCGCCAGAAAAAGAAGACAGCTGACCTGCCGCTCGATGAGCGCCTCGGTAACTACATCATCGAAGGCACCAAGGACGGCCTGATCGAAGATCTCGATCGCAAGCGAGCCGAGGGAGTCACGCCACTCGATATCATCAACGGCCCGCTAATGGCCGGCATGGCAGAGGTCGGCCGCCTTTTCAACAAGAATGAGCTGATCGTGGCCGAAGTTCTGCAATCCGCCGAGGCCATGAAGGCCGCCGTCAATCACCTCGAGCAGTTCATGGAGAAGTCGGAAACCTCAGCGCGCGGCAAAATAGTCCTTGCCACCGTCAAAGGTGATGTCCACGACATCGGCAAGAACCTCGTCGAGATCATTCTTAGCAACAACGGCTTCCATGTCATCAATCTCGGGATCAAAGTGCCGCCCGATGAGCTGATCAAGGCCTACCATCAACACCAGCCAGATGCCATCGGTCTCTCTGGCCTGCTCGTTAAGAGCGCTCAGCAGATGGTCACCACAGCGGGTGACTTCAAGGACGCCGGTATTGATATTCCATTACTGGTCGGAGGCGCTGCATTATCCGAAAAGTTCACCAAAACGAAAATCGGACCGAGTTACGGCGCACCCACCTTCTACGCGAAAGATGCTATGACTGGTCTCCGCCTCATGAACGAGATCACTGACCCTGCTCTCCGCAAACAGGTCCTTACTGCGCACATTTTCCGCGACACGCCGCCCGAGACCGTCATTCCCGAGCCTCTGATTATTCCGTCCGGCGAACGTCGCAGCCCTAAAGTCAACACCGAAATCCCACTACCCGCAGCGCCTTACACCGACCGCCGCGTCCGCACCATCCAGAACCTCACCGAGGTCTGGAGTTACATCAACCCGTTCATGCTTTATGGCCGGCATCTCGGCTTTAAGGGCAACTTCGAAAAGCTTCTGCACGAGCGGGATGGCAAGGCGCTCGGGCTTTATCATTTCGTCGAAGACGTTAAACGCAAAGCGGCCAACTTCATGCGGGTGCGTGCGGTTTGGCAGTTCTTTGAAGCGGAGCGGGCCGGGAACACCCTCCAGTTGTTTACTCCCGGATCTGCCGAGCCCATCGAAAGCTTCGCCTTTGGTCGGCAAGCCAAATCGGATGGCCTCTGTCTGAGTGACTATGTGCTCGACTCGCAGGATGGGCGCCGCGACCACGTCGCCATGTTTGTCGTCACCGCCGGCGAGAACGTGATCGAGCGTTCCCAACAGGCCAAAGAGCGCGGCGATTATCTGGAGGCACACGCCTTACAGGCGCTTGCGATCGAAACAGCCGAAGCAGCAGCCGAGTGGCTCCATCGCCGTCTGCGCGAAGATTTGGGCTTCCCCGACCCGCCCACCATGACCATGCAGGAGCGGTTCACCTCACGCTACCGTGGCAAGCGCTACAGTTTCGGCTATCCGGCCTGCCCTCACCTGGAAGATCAAGCCAAACTCTGGAAGCTGCTGCGACCCGAAGACATCGGCGTCAATCTGACTGAAGGCTTCATGATGGAACCCGAAGCCAGCGTCTCCGCACTCGTCTTTCATCACCCCGACTGCGCCTATTTCAGCGCTGCCGAAGAAACCGAACCAGCCTTCGCTTAGGCCAACTCAACCGTAATTCGCGCAATCTGTTCGTCCTCGCGTGAGGGCACGATCTGCACTGCAAAATTGCCCAGGAAGCCAAGACCACCCTGAATCTCGTCCCGCACTTCCGCCGCATTCTCGCCGATTCCGCCCGCGAACACCAGCGCGTCAACCCCACCGAGTGCCGCCGCCATTCCCGCAATTGTCTTGCGAACCTGGTAACAAAACATCGCTAGCGCCAGCTGCGCTCGCCCGTCCGTAGCTCGCCGCTTCACCAGCTCCCGGACGTCGCTCGTCGAACCCGAAACCCCCAGCAACCCCGAGTCGTGATCGCACAGTTGCTCCAGTTCCTCAGCGCCTCCAAACCCATGCCGCAGCAAGAAAATTAAGACACCCGGATCGAGATCGCCACAGCGGGTGCCCATCATCACGCCGCCTGTCGGAGTCAATCCCATTGAAGTGTCAATCGAAATCCCGTCGCGGATCGCCGTCACGCTCGATCCGTTGCCTAAATGTGCCGCCACTAATCGCCTCGGCAACGGCCGCAGCTGCCCCACAATCGATTCGAGCGAGAGTCCATGAAAGCCATACCGCTCGACTCCCAAGATCCGCGCCTTCTCGGGCAGCGCATAGGTCCGGCTCACGGCGGGCAAGTGCCGGTGAAATGCTGTATCGAGGCACACAACCTGCGGCAGCTGCGGCTTTTTCTCCTGAACCCCACGTAACACCGCCAGCGCACTCGGCATGTGAAGCGGCGCATACTCAACGGCCTTGTTCAGCTCCGCCATTACTTCCGGCGTTACTCTCGCGTGTCCGCGCAGGCTCGGGCCGCCGTGGACAAACCGGTGGCCCACCGCCTCGTACCGAACGTCTCCCAGCTGTTCCAATATGTGAGCAAGCGCAGCACAATGATCAGCGAAACTTACTTGCTCAACCGCACGCCCTCCAGCTCCCCGGGAAATCCAGAAAGTGCCCGCCCCACCGCCAATCTCTTCCGCTTCACCTTCGCAAATCACTTCCGGCGCATAAACGCCAAACTTGAGCGAAGAGGATCCGCAGTTCAACACAAGCACCGGGGCGCCTGCCGTCAAAAGGGCCACTTCCAGTCGCGGATCTCCGGCTTATCGATCCCGTTCTCGTGCGCATAATTCACGCTATCGATAACCTGATCCTTCAACCACTCCTTAACGTGCCCGCCCGCCGCTTGCAATCGGGGCACCCGGTCAATTACATCGATCGCCACGCTGAAGCGGTCCACCTGATTCTTGATTGCTAGCTCCAGCGGCGTATCGATATTCCCTTTCTCCTTGTATCCGCGGACATGTATGTTTTCGTGATTTGTCCGGTGGTACGTCAGCTTGTGTATTAACCACGGATACGCATGAAAGTTGAAGATCACGGGCTTGTTTCGCGTAAACAAGCTGTCGAAATCGCGATCCGGCAATCCATGCGGATGCTCGGTATTAGGCTGCAACTTAAACAGATCCACCACATTCACAAAACGCAGCTTCAAATCCTTGAACTTTTCCCGCAGAATCGCTGCCGCAGCCAGCGTCTCCATCGTCACAACATCGCCCGCACACGCCAGCACCACGTCCGGGTCCTCGCAGTCGTCGGTGCTTGCCCAATCCCAGATACCGATTCCCTTGGTACAGTGCCTTATCGCGTCCTCGACGCTTAAGTAATTTAAATGCGGCTGCTTGTCTGCCACGATTACATTTACATAGTTAGTACTTCGCAAGCAATGATCCGCCACACTAAGTAAACAGTTCGCATCGGGCGGCAGGTAAATGCGAGTAACATCCGCACTCTTGTTAGTAACTACATCCAGAAAACCGGGATCCTGGTGCGTAAATCCGTTGTGGTCCTGACGCCAGACTAGCGAGCTGATCAGCAGATTGATCGAAGAAATCGGCGCGCGCCAGCGAAGCTCTGTCTTCGATTTCTCCAGCCATTTCGCGTGCTGGTTGAACATCGAATCGATGATGTGTACAAAGGCCTCATAGGTCGAGAACAGACCGTGCCGCCCCGTTAAAACATATCCCTCAAACCAGCCCTCGAGCGTATGCTCACTGAGCATCTCCATTACGCGTCCGTCGACCGCAATTTCCGTCCCATCCGCATCTTCCGGCTTAAATTCTGCTAGCCAGGTCTTTTCGGATGTCTGGTAGATAGCTTGTAACTTATTCGATGCTGTTTCGTCAGGCCCGAACACCCGGAAGTTAGTCATGTTATTCCGCATGACGTCGCCTAGAAAATAGCCCAGAACCTCAGTCGGGGATTCCTGCGTCGTCCCCGGCTTTTCCACTTCGACCCCGCGCTCTCGAAAATCCGGCATCTCGAGCGGCTTCCGCAGCAGCCCGCCATTCGCATGTGGATTTCCGCTGATCCGGCGCTTCCCCTTCGGCGGCAGCTCGCGCAGCTCAGCGATTAATTGGCCCTGCTCGTCAAACAACTCCTCCGGCCTGTAACTGCGCATCCATTTTTCAAGCAGCTCCAGGTGAGCAGGTTTTTCCTTGACCTTTTCGATCGGTACTTGATGCGCCCGCCAGAAACCCTCTACTTTGTGGCCGTCCACTTCTTTAGGGCACGTCCAACCCTTGGGCGTACGCAGAACTACCATGGGCCAGCGCGGCCGGTCCGCTTTGCCCGTTCTCCGCGCCTCCGCTTGTATGCTCCGAATCTCGCGTACACACCGCTCCAGGGTCTCCGCCATCTGCCCGTGCATCACCGCTGGGTCGTCGCCCTCCACAAAATACGGCTTCCAACCGTAGCCGGTTAATAAGTGTTCCAGTTCTTCATGTGATATCCGCGCCAACAGCGTCGGATTCGCAATCTTGTACCCGTTCAGATGCAGAATCGGGAGCACGGCGCCGTCCCGAATCGGATTCAAAAACTTATTCGAGTGCCACGAGGTAGCGAGCGGCCCCGTTTCCGCTTCACCATCCCCCACCATCACCGCCACAATCAAGTCCGGATTGTCAAAGGCCGCACCAAACCCGTGCGACAAACTGTACCCCAGCTCCCCACCTTCGTGAATTGACCCCGGAGTCTCCGGCGTGCAATGGCTTCCGATTCCGCCCGGAAAGGAAAAGTGCTTGAGAAACTTCTGTAGCCCTTTCTCGTCCTCGCTCTTATCCGGATAAACCTCCGAGTAAACTCCCTCCAGATAGCAGTTAGATAAGACCGCCGGTGCGCCGTGACCAGGACCCGAAATGTAAATTACATCTAAGTCGTACTTCTTAATAAGTCGATTCAGATGCACCCAGGTAAAAGTCTGTCCCGGATCCGATCCCCAATGACCGAGTAACCTGTTTTTAATATGCTCTGCTTTCAACGGCTCCCGAAGCAGAGGGTTCGATCGCAGATAGATCATCCCAACGCAAAGATAATTACAAGCGCGCCAGTAGGCATCCATCCGCCGGAGTTCGTCGTCGCTCAGCAAATCCTTCTCGTTGGTCTGGTATTCCGTCATGGTCCACTGGTACCACGAAACCCGGCGCTGCACCAATTATTCGGCGTTCTTGCCCGTGATCTTTTGGATGAACGCGGTTTCTGCCGGCAAGTAAGGTGTGCCGTCCTTGTGGAATATATCGTGGAACCAGACACGCGGCTCACGGTGCACATACGGCCTCTGCCACGAATCCCAAGGCAGATACGTCTGTGACTTGCCCGCAACGAATCCCCAATTGATTGCACCAACTTTGTATTGTTTGGCAACCGGCAGAATGCTTTCAAACGTGCTGCCTCGCGGTCGCGCCATGTATTCCGTGCATACAAGCGGGCGGTCAAACTTCTGCAGCCACTTCACTTCCTCAGCGAACTTCGCAGGCGAATCGTAATTGTGAAACGACACAATGTCCGAAGATTCTAATTGCTCTTTCGCCATCGGCGACAATGTGTCCGGTGCAGCCGGATCTTCATGCCAGATGCCACTAGTCAAAGGCTGCTCGGGATCAGCCGACCGCGCCCATTCGAAGACCTTCGGCAATAACTTCAAGACCAGCTCCACTTTGTTCTTTGGCTCGGTCAATCCATAACTCGACCCGTTGAGATTATCCGGCTCATTCCAGACGTCCCACCCAAGAACGCGGTCATCTTTGGCAAGCGCCCCCACCACGCCTTTGACATACTGCTCGAGCCGTCCGTACTGCCCAGGATCAAGCAAAGCCGCTGATCCCGGACTCTGCACCCATCGCGAGTTATGAATGCCCGGGCGCGGCTTCAGCTGTGGTCCTAGGCGCGGCTTAGGATCCCAGCACGAGTCGAACAATACAAACAACGGCTTAATGTGGTGCTTCGCGCAAATGCCGAGAAAAGTATCGATGCGCTTCTTAAATCCCTCGCTGTCCTGCTGCCATAAGAGGTCGTGCAGAAAGACGCGCATCGTGGTCATGCCTAAGCCTTCGGCCCAGCCAAGCTCCTGATCGATACGCTGCGCGTTGAAAGTCTCTGGCTGCCACATCTCGAGTTCGTTCGATGCATAAGCCGGCAGGAAATTGCTGCCTACGAGCCACGGCTGCTTGGCGTACCATTGCTTTGCTTCCTCCGCTGTCCAGCGCGCTCCCAATTGGTGCGCCAGCAGTAGGGTCAGGGCGATTCGGCATAGAACTCGCATTCCAAAATCTTACATGCTGCTATTGCGAGAGCCTGAAATTCACCGTAATCGTCGTTAACACCTCAACTGCTTCACCGTTCAGCATGGTGGGCCGGTACCGCCATTCTAGAATTGCGTCACGCGCTGCGCTCACCAGTAGCGGATGCCCGCTTACAAGTTGTAGCTGCTCTACCCGGCCGTCTTTGCTGATCACGGCGGTGAACTCGACGGTGCCCTGTATGCGCGCGGATTTTGCGAACGCCGGATACACCGGTTGCACCCGGTGGATGACATTCGCCTCGGCCACCACGCCTCCGACGCGAACCGGACCCGGCCGCGATGACTTCGCCGCATTCGGCAGGGGCGGAGTGGTCGGTAAAGCGGGCTCCGTCGAGCCAAGCAGCATGCCGTTGCCAGGCATCGCGCTATCTCCAAGGTTGCTCGCTATACCGATTTCGGGAGCGGTCGGAGCTTCGTTCGCTATCGCCACCTGCTTTGGCATGACCGGTGGCGCGAACAATTTTGTCAGGCGGAAAGTGCGAATGGCAACAGCGGGTCGGCTCTCGTCACGCATCCCTACCGGTGGCGGGGCTGGGGGCCGCGGAGCAATTAAGATGCCCTTCAACTGCGCGCTCGGCAGAGTCTGCCTGTAAAACAACGGCACGAGTATCAGCAGACAAACCCCTGATATCTGCAAGACGGTCGATAACATCACCGTGTACGGCTTGTTCGTCGTCACAACCCCGTCCACAAATGTCTGATTGAACATGTGGCCTGCTTTCTGCGGTGGCTATGTAGCCTACTGCAGAGTCAGACACCGCGTGTGGGGCGCAAGTTCCCGCTTACAGCCAACAGCTCAGCCGGCTCATGCACCAGGAAATCCGGCGGTGTTGTATCGAACGTCTCAGGCTGAAATCCCCACATCACCCCGCAACTCAAGACCCGCGCATTGCGCGCCGTCTCCACATCCACCCGGCTGTCTCCCACCATTAGTGTTGCGTCCAGCCCGGTCTCAGCCTCTCGCGTCATTGTGAGAATGCCTATCGGGTGCGGCTTCTTCTCGGGAAATGTGTTGCCGCCAAAGATCCGAAAAAAACGCTCGCCGATCCCCAGCCCGTACAGGATATCGCGGCTGATCTTCTCAGGCTTGTTCGTCAAGACGCCCAGAAGGTTTCCGTCTGCTGCAAGCGCCTCCACGGCTTCATGCACACCCGGATAAAGCCGCGTGTGTTCGAGCGAATGGGCCCGATAGTATTTGAGAAAGAAATCAAGCGCTTCGGTCCTCTGCTCCGTTGGGAAGTTCGGTCCCATGGCGCGCTCGACAAGCACAGCCGCCCCATTACCCACATACGAATTGACAACGTGCTGCGCAAGTGGAGGCAGGCCGAAGTGAGCCCGGGCCACATTCGTCGAAATCCCGAGATCGCGGCTCGAATCGATCAGAGTGCCGTCCAGGTCAAAAATAATCAGCAAAAATCACCAGCCAAAGCACTCGTCAGCCCCGTCTCTTCTTCAAGTTCTCCCAACGCTCTAAGAACGAATCCTTCAGATCCCGAGGTGCCATCTGCGCCAGCGCAGCAGCCACCTCGTTCGCATACGGCAGCACGCGCGATCCCGTCAAGAACTCAGGCGTGGGCGAGGGCACAAAGGCAACCAGAATGGCCGCCAGTGACGCGACCATCAACACACCCCGTGCAAACCCCGCCACGCCGCCTAGAAAATGATCGAACCACGAGAGCCCGATCCACTTGAACAGCTTCGAGAGCAAGGCCGCGAAAAGCGATCCCACTATCAAAATCCCAAAGAAGATGATCAGAAATCCGCAAATATCCGCCAGCGCCGGCGTACTCAGGTAAGGCAGCAACTTCGCTGCCACTATGCGATAGCACCAGAATCCGAGCAGAACTCCTGCCACAGTCGCAATTAATCCGATCACCACCCGCGCGAAGCCCGATCGCAATCCCGCCATCGCCGAGAGCAGAATGATGATCGCTAGAACAACATCAAACCAATTCATGACCTGTTATCCGCCCGTATGCCTCGCGATACTTCTCACTCGTCTTGTACACAACCTCCGCCGGCAGGGCCGGTCCAGGCGGCCGCTTGTCCCATGCTAAAGTCTCCAGGTAATCGCGTACATACTGCTTATCAAACGAGACCTGCGGGCCGCCAGGCCGGTAGGTGTCGAGCGGCCAATAGCGCGACGAGTCCGGCGTCAGTACTTCGTCCGCCAGAACTAACTCGCCCTCCACGAATCCAAACTCGAACTTCGTATCCGCCAAGATGATTCCGCGTTCGAATGCATACCCGGCAGCGCGCTGATAAATATCTAGCGTGACGTCCCGCAGTTTTTGCGCGAGCGCCACACCTACCTCGCCCACCACGCGGGCAAACGAAACGTTCTCGTCGTGCCCGCTCTGCGCCTTCGCAGCAGGCGTGAAAATCGGCTCGGGCAATCGGTCGCTTTCGCGCAACCTGGCAGGCAGCGGAATGCCGCACACCGTCCCGCTCGCCTGATACTCCTTCCAACCGGAGCCACTCAAATATCCGCGCGCCACGCACTCAACCGGTATCATGCGCGCCTTCGTCACTACCATCGATCGCCCGTCCAGGACATCGTGGTCTTGGGCCAACACCGCCGGGAATTCACTCACGTCCGCTGTTTTCAAATGTGACCGAATCGTCGACCGCAGAAAGGAAAACCAGAAGAGTGACATCTGCGTCAGCACTCGGCCCTTATCCGGTATGCCGCTCCCCAGAACGCAGTCGTAAGCCGATATACGATCGGTCGCGATGAACAGTAAATCGTCGCCAAGGTCGTAAATGTCCCGCACTTTGCCACGAGCCGCCAACGGCAACGGCAGATCCGTCTCAAGCACGACTGTATCGGTCGTCATGATTCACCTTGAGTATGCCTCAGAACTCATGCCCGCTGATCGCTCGGTCCCGCATGGCTGCTCTCTAGGGCTCGATCAATCGAATTTTCGCAACCAGATATCGCGGACCGAAATCTTGCATGGCTGGCTTTCAATTTCGAAACCGATCAATCCCGGCTGGTTGTTGACTGATTTGTTGTTGTCATCGATGAACACCGCCATCAGCTGTCCGTTCATGATGTGCATCATCACTCCGCCGCGCGCAATAATTTCATAGTCATTCCATTCATTGACCTTTACGTAACCGCCGAGCGCCTCCTTTTCTCCGATGTTCGCAACTAAGCGGTTCGTCTGGCCGGGCAAGGCTTGCGTTACCTGTCCGCGGTAGGCGAGAATTCCTTGCATTGTGTTTTCGGAATACCACTGGCCGGTGTATGCCGCAGCCTGAGAACTCACAGGGAACCAGAAGTCTGCCTGCGGCCCGGTCATCATGAACTTGAGATCGTACGGCGGCTGACCTTCCGGCTGCGCTCGTGTCCACGGCTCGCCCGTGACGCTCCGGTACTGGATGCCGCCACCCCCACCTTTCTCGATCTTCATTTTCAGCTTCAGGTCGAAATCGCGCGTCTTATCGCCGCGATACACAACGTAGTTATTGCCCTTCGGCTTGCCCTCGACCGTCTCGCCGATCATCAGGCCATCTTCTACGCGCCAGATACTTGGGTCTGCATCCCACCCAGTGAAACTCTTGCCGTCGAAGATCTGCTTGTAGCCGGTGTGCTCGTCAATGTCATAGGGCGCCGGGTCATGAAACTTCGGCATACCTGGCAGCTTCTCGCCGTGCGGACCAGTTTGGGGCGGTCCCGCAGCCGGAGATTCCAACCCCCGCGGTACAGACTGAGCAACCATCCCCGCCGAGAAGATGAACCAAAGAAAATAGAGACCGGATCGCGTCGAGAAGCGACGGTACGAACAATCAGAGTCGGACATGAACCTCCACAGCCTTCCTGGTCGGGGCGATCAAAGAACCATAAGAGTGTAACCTCCCGTCATACAAAGCGGATCGGAATAGCCACAGTGTGATTTCAGGCTGAGGCGAGCTAGTCCGAACGAGCACAAGCTGCCGTTACACTAAGAACTTCCATGCCCGCCTCCTTTCGGTTCGCGACCTGCAACGAAATCTTCCAAAACGTCCCCTTCGCCGAGGCCTGCGCTGCCATTCGCTCCATTGGCTATACCGGTATCGAAATTGCCCCCTTTACACTCTCTGAGAACGCATCAAACCTGACCGCACAAGATCGTGCGGCCATACGCCGGACAATCATCGATAACGGACTCTCCTTCGTGGGCGTTCACTGGATTCTCGCCGCGCCTAAGGACCTGCACGCCACCACGTCGGACCCCGCGCAGCGCGAACGAACATGGCGATTCATCGCTGATCTGATCGAGCTCAGCGCAGACCTTCGCACAAGCGACAACGATGAACCCGTCCTCGTTTTCGGCTCACCTAAGCAGCGCTCGACCACGAACGGCGTCGCCCCGGCGCAAGCGGTGGAACATATGCGCGAAGGCTTGGCCCGGCTTTCGCCCTTCGCCGAAGAACGCCGTGTCACAGTCTTGCTCGAACCGCTCTCACCCGACCAGTGCGACGTTGTGAACAGTCTCGAAGAAGCCGCCGCTATTGTTACGGAAATCGACAGCCCAGGTATCCAGACCATGTTCGACGTCCACAACGCAGTCGCCGAATCCATGCCGCACTCCGCGTTGATTGAGCGATACTTTCCGCACATCCGGCACATTCATGTAAATGAAATAGACGGGAAGGAACCGGGTACGGGAAACTATGACTTTGGAGAACTCTTGTCCACTCTTACCAAGTTGAAATATACAGGCTGGGTTTCGCTCGAAGCCTTTGATTTCAGCCGTGACCCCCGCGTCGTCGGGTCGGCCGCCCTCCGCCATCTCGAAAGCACTGCAAACCTCTCTCATTCACTTCTATGAATCGCTACGTAGTTACCGGAGGCGCCGGCTTCATCGGCTCTTCTCTCGTCCGCGGCCTGCTCGCCGCAAACTGCCGGGTCCATGTCATTGACGACCTCTCTACCGGCAACCTCGATAATCTCGAAGAAGTCGCCGATGCCATCACCGTCCATGAAATCGATATCCGCGACTACACACGCCTTGCCAAAGTCGTTGCCGGCGCGCGCCGCGTCTTTCACCTTGCCGCGTTGCCGTCCGTGCCCAAATCAATCCTCGATCCTGTGTCAAGCCACGAGACAAATATCGACGGAACCTTCAATGTCTTTCGAGCAGCCGCCGAAGGCAAAGTCGGCCGCGTTATCTACGCCGCTTCTTCCTCCGCTTACGGCGATACGGACGTCTTGCCAAAAGTCGAAACCATGCTGCCTCGGCCAAAGTCGCCTTACGCTCTACAGAAGCTCGTCGGCGAGTATTACGGCAGCGTCTTCTCCGAGTGTTTCGGTCTTGAAACCGTCGCTTTGCGCTTTTTCAATGTCTTCGGTCCACGGCAGGATCCTACTAGTGTCTACTCGGGCGTCCTCTCACTGTTTCTTACAGCGCTGATCGAGCGCCGTAGCCCAACCATCTTCGGCGACGGCGAGCAGTCCCGCGATTTCACCTACGTAGAAGACGTGGTCGGGCTGCTGCTCAAAGCCTCCGAAGCGCCCGGCGTATCCGGCAAGGTCTTCAACGCAGGCAATGGTAACCGCTACACACTGAACCAAACCTGGCAGCTTCTTCAGAAGATTGAAGGGGTGAATCTGCCCGCCAAATATGGACCGCCGCGTGCCGGCGATGTGCGCGATTCCCAGGCCGACGTGACCGCCGCCGTCACAGAACTAGGTCACTCGCCCCGTTTTACTTTCGAAGAAGGTCTTCGCCTGACACTAGCCTGGTATCGCCAACACGTTTCTGAAGGAACGAAGCCAGTTGCGGTTCGTGAAACGGTTTAAGTTGACTCATGTATTTCATTGAGAAGGAAGGCATCTACGAATGCTTACCTTGGGGCAAGTTCGTTTGGCAAAAACACGGTTTTGGGTCTCGGCTGGCAAATCCGTCGGCCGAACTACTAACCCTTAAGCAAATCCATTCCAACCGGGTATGGGTTGCCGACGGACTGCCGGACAGGTCAGCCGAAGGCGACGCTCTCATCGCGTCCCAGCCGGGACGTTTGATCGGCGTCCGAACTGCCGATTGCGTGCCGCTCCTGCTGCTTGATAGCCGAAGCCGTGCAGTGGCTGCCATCCACGCAGGATGGCGCGGAACGGCCGCCTGTATCGCTGCCTTGACCGTTCAGAAGCTAGCGGCCGAATTCGGCAGCCATCCAGCCGATCTATCGGCCGCTATAGGGCCCTCCATACGTGCCTGTTGTTACGAAGTAAGCGGGGACGTAGCCGCTCAGTTCAATCGGTGGCCAGAGAGCGTTCAGGCTGCTGGGCCCGGTAAGCCGCACGTCGACCTGCCGGCCGCGAACTGCGCACAGCTAATCGAAGCCGGGCTCGAACGCGAACGCATCTTCGATTCCGGTCTTTGCACCGCCTGCCAGCTCGATCGCTTCTTCTCCTACCGTCGCGAGCCTGCTTCTCCCGGCCGCATGCTTTCCTCCATCGCCCGCCTCGCCTGAGAATCCTTTCCACACCGGGCGAGTCTAACCGGCATGCAAAGAAACGCACAAGCACATTGGAAGGGCGATCTGAAATCCGGCGCGGGCACGCTTTCCGCACCCAGCGGCGTCCTGGCGAACACCCCCTATTCTTTTAAGACGCGTTTCGAGCTGGGCGTCACGGGCACCAACCCGGAAGAACTGCTCGCCGCCGGCCCACGCCGGCTGCTTCTCTATGGCGCTCTCACTGATGCTTCAAAACGAAGGTCTCAAAGCCGAATCGATTGACACCACTTGCACCATTTCGCTGAAAGCGGAAGGCGACGGCTTTGCGATCAAGCGCAGTCACCTTGAACTCAAAGCGAAAATTCCTGGTGCCTCGCAGGAGGCTTTCAATCGCGCCGCCAACAATGCGAAAGAGGGTTGCCCGGTGTCAAAACTCTTCGACACCGAAATCACCCTGAACGCACAGCTGGAAAATTGATCGCAGAAAGCTAATCGTCGTCGTGGTGCGCGGAGAGAGCGGCAATAACAGTCAAGTCTTCGAGGGTCGTCACGTCGCCAGTCACTCCGTCCGATGAGACGATCTCACGCAATAGACGGCGCATGATCTTGCCGCTCCGGGTTTTCGGCAGCGCGTCGGTAAACCGTACCTCTTCCGGCCGCGCAAACGCCCCAATTTCTTTTGCGACCCACTGCCGCAACTCTTTGCCGAGCGCATCCTTCTCCCACTCGCCGCTCTTCAGCGTGACGAAGGCGCACACTGCCTGCCCGGTAATCTCATGGGGCTTGCCCACTACCGCTGCTTCTGCCACGGCCGGGTGACGCACCAAGGACGATTCCACTTCCATGGTGCTCAATCGATGTCCGCTCACGTTCATCACGTCATCTACCCGGCCCAGCACCCAGTAATACCCATCGTCATCCCGGCGCGCTGCATCGCCCGTGAAATAAGCGCCCGGTACGCGCGTCCAGTACTGCTCTTCGAAACGCTTCGGATCGCCCCAAATCGTGCGGGTCATGCTCGGCCAAGGCTGCCGGATGATCAAATAGCCTTCGCGATTGCCCTCAACCGGATCGCCCTTGGCATCGACGATATCGGGCACGATACCGAAGACCGGCAGCGAGGCCGAACCCGGTTTCAGCGGAGTTGCACTAGCCATCGGCGAAATCATGATCGAGCCCGTCTCTGTTTGCCACCAGGTGTCTACAATCGGGCAGCGTTCCTTTCCGATCACACGGTAGTACCACTCCCACGCTGCCGGGTTGATTGGCTCGCCTACCGAACCAAGGACGCGCAGGCTCGACAAGTCATGCGCTTCGGGCCATCTATCGCCTTGCCGCACCAGTGCGCGAATCGCGGTCGGCGACGTGTAGAAGACGGTCACCTTCAGCTTCTCGACAATCTGCCACATACGGTCGAAAGCCGGATAATCGGGAGCGCCTTCGTACATTACGACACTCGCGCCCGCCGCTAACGGCCCATACACAATGTAACTGTGGCCGGTGATCCATCCGACGTCCGCCGTACACCAGTACACGTCGTCTTCCTGCAAGTCGAAGACCCACTTTACGGTAGACATAGTCTGCAGCAGATAGCCGGCCGTCGTGTGCATAATGCCCTTGGGCTTGCCTGTCGTGCCCGAGGTGTATAAGACGAACAAGGGATGCTCTGCATCGAGCTCCTCGGCCTTGCATTCGTCCGCATTACCGGCCAAAGCCGCGTCTTGATCGTGCCACCACACATCCCGTCCCGCTTCCATTGCGACGGTCGATCCAGTCCGCTGATAGACGATCACCTTACGCACCTGTGGACACTCGCGTAGTGCCTCGTCCACGGCCTGCTTGAGTCGAACTTCCTTGCCGCGACGCCATCCGCCATCCGCCGTTATGACCAGCGAAGCTTCCAGATCCTGAAGGCGCGTTCTCAAAGCCTCTGCTGAAAATCCGCCGAACACCACGCTGTGAATGATGCCCAGCCGTGCGCAGGCAAGCAGCGCGACCGGCAATTCCGGGACCATCGGCATGTAGATAATCGCGCGATCCCCGCTTTTGTAACCCAGCTCTTTAAGAACGTTCGCGAAGCGCGATACCAGCCGGTGTAACTCTTGGTAAGTGATAACGCGTGCGTCGCCGGGCTCGCCTTCCCAGATCAGCGCCGGCTTTGATCTGCGCTCCGTCTCGAGATGACGGTCGACGCAGTTATAGCAAGCATTGATCAAGCCATCCTGAAACCACTTGGCAATGGGAGCGTTCCACTCGAGCCCCTTTGAGAAAGGCCGGAACCATTCGAGCTCCTGGCGTGCCAGCTCAGACCAGAAGCTTTCCGGATTCTGAGCAGCGCGATCATACATCTCGCGGTACGCATCCATGCCTTTCACGTGCGCACGCGCCGACAACTCAGAATTCGGTGGATAGGTCTTTGATTCGTCGCTCATACAAAAGCGTATTTCAGCGTCAGTGTAACGCGCTGGCCGGAGCGCGCTAGGTTTTAAGCATGAGCATGGCACGTCTACTCATCGCGTCGGGATTAATCCTCATTGCGCTTGGCGCAATTTTGCTCGGTCTCACCAAGCTGAACGTACCCATCGGGCGGCTGCCCGGAGATGTTGTATTTCGAGGCAAGAACAGCACTTTCTACTTTCCCTGGGTGACCTGTCTCCTGCTCAGCCTGATCGGCTCGCTATTGCTCTGGTTCTTTAATCGCGGTCGCTGACAGCAAACTTCGCTAGTGGACAGACCCCAGATGGTCAAGTGGCCAGAACACGAAAACCGCTTTGCCGTAGATGTAGCTCCGAGGCACAAATCCCCAGGCACGGCTATCGTTGGATGAAATCCGATGATCGCCCAAGACGAAGTAATCATCCGGCGGAACCACAGTTGCCGGATACGGACGATCGTCCCGATACTCCTCCGGCACGTAGTTTTCGACTAATTTCTTGCCGTTGACCAGAACATAGCCGTCTTGGACGGAAACCGTGTCGCCCGGTAATCCGATCACGCGCTTGATGTAGGATTTGGTCGGATCTTCTGGAAACAGAAACACAACTGTGTCGCCGCGCTTTATGCTTCCGAGCCCGAACTTGTAGCTGTATTGATTGATGAACAGCCGTTCCTGATCGAACAGGCTCGGCATCATACTCGTGCCTTCAACTTTGACTGGCCGGTAAAGAAAGAGAATCACCAGGACCGCAATCAGTACCGAGAGCATCAGATCTCGCAGCCAGGCAACGGTGCCGATCATCAACGAACGTGGATGCTCCGGCGCAGCAATGGGCGGCACTTCGGAATCGGGAGCCACTTCACTCATAAGCGCTCAGCGCCTTTTCCAGATTACGACGGCGCTACCAAGATTTGGACGAGCAGAAGCGGCGATGGATAGCCGGTCAGTTGATTTGCGTTTTAGCGCGCTGTGGCTAGTTCCCGTTCGGCCCGCAGCCAGTCTTCTTCTGCATAGCCATGATGTTCGCCGCGTTCGAGCCAATAGGAGTACGCAAGTTCCGCAATCTGTTGCGCGTCAACGGCACGAGCCGGTGCATCGGACAACATCTTTGTCTCACTGCGGACGACCGCGCTGCGGCTGGGCTTCACGGCTTCGACCGCAACCGGCGCCGCAGATTTATGTAGATTTTTGCCCGATGTCATATCGACCCCTTCGCTTTTCTTCGTCCTGGAAGACTTGGAAGTTCGCTGCTTCGTAGATGTTTCGACAGCTGCTTTCTCCGGAGGTGGGGCGGCTGCTTTCTCCACGGCTTTAGGTGTCTTTGTTGACGTTTTTTGGGAACGCATGAGCTCATTTTAACGACATTGAACAATTTGCACAACATATGTTTGACGGTCGGAACAGTGCCATGCCGACCGAACCGGAATGTAACCCTCTGTATAATTCGATAAGAGAGTGCATTCCGGTATGTGGGTCCGCAGGATCTACCCTGCATGTGCTTCTGCGCGATTCTCTGGCTCATCCATAAAGCGTGTCGCTTGGATAGCATCCGTCGAAGGTGAACTCATTGCTGAATTCGATCAGACTTAGTGTGCTCTTGCTCGCCTGCTTCGCCACCTGTACCCAAGGAGTCAGGGCTGCGCAAGCCACCGGCTATGGCGGCACACTGCAGGGCGTCGTCACCGACCCCACCGGCGCCGTTGTTGCCGGTGCCAAGGTGGTCATCAGTAACTCAGTCAGCGGGCATCAGCAGTCGACCACGACCGATACTGATGGATCGTTCCGCCTCAGCAATATCCCGCCGAACCAGTACCACCTTGAGATCACCTCGGCAGGATTTCAGACTTTCACTCAGGATGTCCCACTCCATTCGCAAGTACCCGTACAGTTAAAACCGATTTTGACTCTCGCCGGTTCAACTGAAACAGTGGATGTGCACGCTTCGGCCGATGTGATCGAAAACGTGCCGGCCGCCCACACTGACGTCAGCCAGGAGCTGCTGCAAAACCTTCCCATCTCTTCCACCGGTCAGGGATTGAGCGACGCCATCACCATGACTTCCGGCGGAGTCGTAGCGGATTCAAATGGCTTCTTTCACCCGCAAGGTGATCATGGCGAAACCAGCTACATTGTGGATGGACAGCAGATCAGTGATCAGCAAAATAAGACCTTCTCGACGCAACTGCCGACCAACGCTTTCCAGTCTCTCGAGATACTCACCACTGCGCCAAGCGCAGAGTACGGTGACAAAACCGGCCTGATCGTTAATACGGTGACGCGCTCCGGTCTCGGGCAGAAGCCCACCGCCAGCCTGGAAACATACTACGGTTCGTTTGGCACATTCGGCGAAGACGCGACGTTCGGCATCGGCGGCGCTAAGTGGGGTAACTTCCTCGTCGTCGATTCGAGCCGTAGCGGGCGCTTCCTGGACACGCCGGAGTTCACGCCGCTGCACGCCAAAGGCAACACGGAAACGATCTTCGACCGCGTCGATTATCAGCCGACCGGCCGCGACTCCCTTCATCTCGACGCCTTCGTGGCACGCAACTGGTTCCAGATTCCTGTCACCTACGACCAGCTCGGCCAGGATCAGCGGCAGCAAGCCAAGACGCTCAGCTTTTCACTCGGGTACCAGCACACGTTCAATCCTCAAACGCTGCTCACCATTGCGCCGTGGGTTCGGCAGGACCGCATCAACTATTATCCAAGCGCCGATCCGTTTGACGATCAGCCGGCCACGATTAACCAGGACCGGCATTTAACAAACTGGGGAACCCGCGGTGATCTCGCGTACGCCAATAAGCGGAACGACATCAAAATCGGCACGACTCTGCAGCAAACGCGCCTCGCGGAAAATTTCGGTCTTGGCTTGACGGACCCGGCCTTCAATCCGGTCTGCCTTACGGACACGGGAGTGCCAGTAACGATCGCATCCTTCGTCAATCCCAATATGTGCGTACCTGCCGGATTTGTGGTGAACCCAAATCTCTCCCCCGGACTCGTGCCTTACGACCTCACTCGGAACGGATCGCTTCTCCATTTTCACGATGCGGCCAACATTAACCAGCAGAGCGTTTACGCGCAGGATACTTTGACTTTCGGCAATCTGTCCCTGGCACTCGGACTGCGCTTCGATCACTATGACGGGCTGTCATCCGATAAGCTGCTGCAGCCGCGTGTCGGTGTTTCTTACATGCTTAAAGCGACCGGAACTGTGCTCCGCGCTTCCTACACTCGTGCGCTTGAAACACCATATAACGAGAACTTACTATTCTCCAGCAGCACCGGATCCGGCGGCCTCGGTTCAGACTTGCTTAGTTCCTTCGGAAATCAACCCCTCCGGCCAGGTCATCGAAATCAGTTCAGCACTGGCTTCGAACAGGGCATCCAAAAGTATCTGCAGATTACGGCGAGTTACTTTTGGAAGTACACGAAGAACGCTTTCGATTTTGACACGCTCTTTAATACCCCGATTGCCTTTCCCATCGAGTGGCGCGAATCCAAGATCGATGGCGTTTCAATGCGGGTCGCCACATCCAATCTGCACGGCTTCCAGGCCTACACGACTCTGGGGCATACCCGAGCCCGCTTCTTTGGCCCGGAAGTGGGCGGGCTGATATTCAACTCGCCGCTAAATACAGGAGCCTTCCGCATTGATCATGACCAGGCCCTCCAGTCGACCAGCTATCTGCGTTATGAATATGGGAAATCCGGTCCGTGGGTCACTTTTACCTGGCGTTTCGATAGCGGTGAGGTGGCAGGTTCGGTAACTGATCTTGCTGATGCTCTCGCACTGACAGCGGACGAGCAGACTGCCATCGGGTTCTACTGTGGCGGACAGAAAGCCACGCTCAGCCAACCCATTACGTCTTGTTCCACCAACTATGGCGCCACTCGCCTGAACATACCTGCCCCCGGTACGTACAACCCGGACCACAACCCGCCGCGCATCGCCGCACGTAATTTGTTCGATGCCGCAATTGGGACAGACAACCTATTTCACAAAGAGAAGCTAAAAACCACGCTGAAACTCACTGCGGTTAATCTAACCAACAACGCAGCCCTTTACAACTTCTTGTCGACTTTCAGCGGCACGCACTGGGTGACGCCGCGCAGTTACACGGTTACGCTTGGCTGGGTCTACTGACCGCTTTCGAGCTTATTTGAAAGAATAGGTCGATGCCAAAAGAGATCATGGCCATCGCCAGCGGAGACTTGCGTCTTTCGGCGAATCGCGTTTGTTGGCCAGCGCAGCAGCGGGTTGAGGAATCGGTTTTCAAAGCCATTCGAAGCTTCGGGTTTGAGCCCCGCCGCGCACACCATTTCGACCCCGTCAAGCAGCACGGCTTCATCGATGGGCAGAAGCGAGGAATGGACATCTTCCGAACGATTCCTCCAGAGTCACCGCTGATCGTCATCGAAGCGGTCTGGCAATACAGTCATCACGTGCTGCCAGGGCTCACGACTCATAAGGGTCCAATACTTACGATCGCTAACTGGAGCGGCGAGTGGCCGGGGCTGGTAGGCATGTTGAATCTCAATGGCTCTCTGACCAAAGCCGAAGTACCTTACTCAACGCTTTGGTCGAATGACTTCACCGATGAGTACTTCCTGACGCGCCTGAAAGGTTGGCTCACCACCGGCAAAGTGACCCACGACACGAGTCACGTGCGGGATCTAGGAACTCTTAGCCTTCCTGAAGACGCCGCGCAGTTAGGAACGAAGCTCGCGTACGAACTCAAGCAGGAGAAAGCAATACTTGGCGTATTCGATGAAGGTTGCATGGGCATGTTCAACGCCATTGTGCCTGACCACCTCTTGAACCGAACCGGCGTTTTCAAAGAGCGGTTGAGCCAGTCAGCGCTTTACGCGGCGATGCTTGCAGTCCCTGAAGAAGAAGCGCAGAACGTACGGCGGTGGCTCGATGCGAAAGGCATGCAATTCAAAACCGGTGCTGATGCCGAGACGCAGCTGACCGATAGTCAGATACTTGGTCAGTGCCGGATGTATATCGCGGCGTTACGTATTGCAGATGAGTTCGGATGCGCAGCTGTCGGCATTCAGTATCAACAAGGCCTAAAAGATCTTGCCCCGGCATCCGATTTGGCAGAAGGCCTGCTGAACAACTCGGACCGGCCACCGGTTAAGTCGCCTGATGGTCGCGTGCTCTATGAAGGTCAGCCACTGCCGCACTTCAATGAAGTAGACGAGTGCGCCGGTTTGGATGCGCTCGTCACGAATCGCATTTGGCGCGCGCTCGGCTTAGCCCCTGAAACGACGCTGCACGATCTGCGTTACGGCGAGGAGTTCGACGGCGAATTTGTCTGGGTGTTTGAAATCTCGGGAGGAGCTCCGGCAGCGCACCATATCGATGGCTATGCTGGATCGGTGAGCGAGCGGCAGCCACCGATGTACTTCCGGCTCGGCGGAGGGTCTTTGAAGGGCGTCGCCAAGCCGGGCGAGATTGTCTGGAGCCGGATCTTTATCCAAGACGGAAAATTGCAAGCGGATCTGGGCCGCGCCAAAGTAGTCGAATTGCCGCCGGAAGAGACCGGGCGTCGCTGGCGCATAACGACACCGCAATGGCCCATCATGCACGCCGTGCTGTATGGCATCTCACGAGATCAGATGATGGCGAGACACAAAGCGAACCACATTCAGGTCGCATACGGTGCGGACGCGGCGAGTGCCGATAAGGCACTGGCAGTAAAAGCGGCTTTTCTGCGCGAGGCCGGGCTTACCGTTCACGTCTGCGGGACCCATACCGGCCTTTAGATGAAAGTCGGGTTGCTCGGAACCGGAGCCATTGCGAACAAGCACGCCCAGGCTTACCGCAATATCGGATTTAAGGTCGTTGCTTGCTCGAACAAAACGGAAGCACGCGGCCGCGAGTTCGCGGCACGCTGGGGCTCCGAATTCGTGGCTGATTATCGCGCGCTTTGCGCTTACCCCGGCTTAGATTTTGTAGACGTCTGCACTTTTCCTGATTTTCATCTGGAGCCGCTCGAAGTTTGTGCCGCCATCAAACGGCCGGTGCAAGTGCAGAAGCCGATTGCCACGAATTTGGCAACTGCGCGACGGATGATTGAGATCGCGCGCAGTGCCGGGACCGTTCTCGGGGTGGCGAGCCAGCATCGTTTCGACCATGCAACAATATTCCTGAAACGTGCTCTCGCCGCAGGACGCTTGGGCCGCCTTCTCGAGGCCGACGCTTACGTGAAGTGGTTTCGCGATGACGCTTATTACAGCCGTCCGATTAAAGGCAGTTGGCACACCGAAGGCGGCGGAGCGCTCATCAACCAGGCAATCCATCAAGTCGACCTCCTTCGATACCTTGCTGGGCCAATCACGCAGGTCACGGGTATGTGGCAAGTCGCCGCGCGGCATCGAATCGAATCCGAGGATGTCGTCAACGCGCTGCTCGCATATGAATCGGGCGCAACGGGAGTGATTCAAGCAGCAACGGCTTTCTGGCCCGGTTACACAGAACGTTTGGAGTTACACGGCACCAGAGGGACGGCGGTGATTTCAGGAGACCGGTTAACACGCTGGGATGTTGAAGACGATGCAGGCGGTAATGAGCTTGATCCAGCGCCGGTCGCGCAAGACGTCGCATCCGGTGCTTCTGATCCTATGGCGATATCGGTCGAATCTTTCGAACGGCAGTTCATCGATTTCGCTAATGCGATTAACAGCGGTCGTGATCCGCTCGTCAACGGCGAAGAAGGCTATCAGGCTTTGGCGGTTGTGCTCGGCATCTACGAATCGTGCAGGCGAGGCCATTCTGTGATGGTTGATCAGAAGTTATAATCGGGGTGTTAGACCCTGTTGTCTAAGCGGCTGTGAAAGGTCGCTGCGCGCAGCCATGCCGTTGACACGCACTGACCATTTCGAAGCGTCGCTCCCTGCCAAAGCCGTCGCGCTCGAGTCCAAGACAAGCTCGTTACCCGAAATAATATCCAGTTCAATTGACGCGGGACGTGTTCAGGCGTATTTCAACGAGCTGCGCACCCGACACCCTTTTCACTACGCGCGGGCGACCGCAGATATGGACCGCCTCAGCTGGCTCAGCTCCGTTTTCGCGGCGAGCCAGTTTTTGTCAGAAGAAGTCTTGCGGAATCCAGGCTGGATTTTTGATCTGTCCGAGATGTCCCGCGTCTTCGCGCGTCAAGACTTCGAGCTGCGGCTGCAGAACTTTCTCGATGAATTGGGCGCGGTACGGCCGACGGCTGTCGAGCTTGCGTTATTTCGCCGTAAACAGTTGCTTCGAATCGTTGCGCGAGATCAGTTAGGGCTGGGCACGCTGGCCGAGATCACGGAAGAGCTCTCGAACCTGGCTGACGCGATACTCGGGAGAGCGCTCAGTGAAGTCAACTTCGATCTCGAGGCGCGTTTCGGAAAGCCAATTCAGAGTAGCGAGACCGGCGATGGAAGCCCGCCTGATTTCATCGTACTTGCTCTGGGTAAGCTGGGAGGTCGCGAGCTGAATTACAGCTCAGATATTGATCTGATGTTTATCTACGGCGCGAACGGCGAGACGTCGGGCCCGCAGCGCATCACGAACAAAGAATTCTTCAACAAGCTCGCCAATCAGCTGACGAATCTGCTTTCCACTTACACGCCTGCTGGTCAGTGTTATCGCATCGATCTACGTCTTCGTCCAGAAGGAAGCCATGGCGAGGTTTGCATATCGCTCGCGGCCGCCCAAGAGTATTATGCACGCCGGGCGCGAGATTGGGAGCTGCAAATGCTCTTGAAGGCACGTGTAGCAGCTGGCAGTGAGCAAATGGGGAACGATCTGCTTTGTTCCGTGGAACCTCTGATCTATTCGACGACGCTCGACTTTTCGACAATCGAAACCATGTCGGCAACCCGTGAGCGCATCAGCGAGAGGGTTGCGCGGAAGACACGGCGACGTAACGACATCGATGTAAAACTCACGCCGGGTGGTATTCGTGACATCGAGTTTCTGGTGCAGTGTTTGCAACGATTACATGGCAGCCGCGAAAGTTCTCTGAAAGCGCGCGGCACACTTTCCGCGCTAGCGAGGCTGCATGATAATGATCTCTTCTCGACCACGGAATTTACACGGCTGACGGATGCCTATTTATTTCTGCGCAAGCTCGAACACGTTCTACAGTTCGAATCGGACCGCCAGACGCACACTTTGCCGGCGGGTTCGGCCGAGCTTGACCTAATAGCGCGGCGCGTGTTGCGAGTGAAAGAGGAAATGGCGGGCGAGATCTCATCCGCCACTCGCCTGCTGGGAGAGCTGAATCATCATCTGGAAAACGTGGGAGCGATTTACGAGCGAATCGTTCATGCGCAGCGGCCACTTCATTACACTTCTTCGCCGGCTTCATCCGCGCACTGGGAAACTTCGGGAAAAACGGAAGAAATCGTGCCGACGAGCTTGCATGCGGACCTTATGCAAAGACTCGAAGCGGAGGCGCCCGAACTGGCACGAAACCTGCGCGCGACCGGCGTCCGGAATCTCAAGAACGGGTTAGCCGATTTCTTCGAGCTTCTTTTCTATCGGCCGGCGACGTTGGCTTTGCTCTCGAGCCATGACGATGTCGCGCGCTGGACCCTGCAGCTTTTCGAACTGAGTCCGTTGCTAAGTGGTCAGCTCGTAAAGTATCCCGATTTGATTGAAGAGATTCGTAGGGCCGTCGAGAACCCGGGCCGGCGCTATGCCTTTGAGGGGCTGGCGGCGCCTCTGAACGATATAGAAGGGCTACGACGTTTCTTCCGGCGCGAGATGTTTCGCATTCAAGCTGGCAGCGTATGTCTTCCTGAGCCGGTTTTCCAGACGCTCGACCAAACTTCTGCCCTCGCTGAATTTGTGATTGCCCGCGCTTATCGCATC
The DNA here is from genome assembly GCA_963737005.1 of Terriglobia bacterium. Lineage (GTDB taxonomy): Bacteria > Acidobacteriota > Terriglobia > Bryobacterales > Bryobacteraceae > Bog-105. Next base: position 310,346 of record CAVTRD010000006.1, read on the forward strand.
GCCTTGGAATTGGCATTGGCGCACGCGCGCAGTCATGCAACGGCCGATAAACCTTTCGTAGAACCTCAATCCGAGATGATGGTTGTGTCGCTTGGACGTCTCGGCATGCGCGAGTTCGATATCGGCTCCGACGCTGACTTGCTGTTCATCATTCCCGAGACAGAGGCATCGCGGCAGCGCTTCTGGACTCGAGTGGTTGAGCGGCTGCTCGAGATTCTGTCTGCCTACACGGAGGGCGGCCCGATACTTTCAATCGATACACGGCTGCGTCCGAACGGGCGCGAGGGCATGCTGGTTCAGTCCGAGTCGAAGTACGTCGAGTACTTTTCGCACAAGGCCGAAGCGTGGGAAGGCATTGCCTACATGAAGGCACGCGGCGTAGCGGGCGATACTGAGCGCGCCACCAAATTTCTCGCCGAGCTTCAGCGAGTGGATTGGCGGCGGTACGGGCAAGGTGGCCGGTCCAAACATGAGCTTCGGCAAATGCGTCTGAGACTACAGCGGGAGCAGGGCGTTCATGCTCCACTCAAGGCCGGGCAGGGCGGTTACTACGACGCCGATTTCATCTTGATGTACCTGCGGCTACGCGGCGCAGGCTTGTTCTTCAAGAGTCTGAATACACCCGAGCGCATCGATATCGTCGAGAAAATGGGCCATTTGGAGCGAGCCGACGCTGAATTTCTTTTGCAGGCGACCACTCATTACAGGGCGCTGGATCATGCGCTCAGGTTAGTAACGGGACACGCCGAGGGGAAAGTCCCATCCTCGTTCGAACAGCGGCAGATGATCGCGGAGTTGATGAATCGTTGGTCCGGCCAGCGTTTAACGGCTGAGCACATCGAAACGGACCTTTTGACCCTGCAGACGAAAATGCACAGGCTGTTTGAATCCGTGTTCGCGGCCTAAGAGCCGCTACTCTTCTTCTTCCACGTGCATGTGCACCTTGGCGGCAGCGATAATCTTATCGGCCTGCAGAGAGGGCACGTAGTCGTAATGGTCGAATTCCATATGGAAGGAAGCGCGGCCCTGGGTCTTCGAGATCAGGTCGTTTTGATAGTTCAGCATCTCTGACATGGGCACTTGGGCGCGAATAACCTGCACGCTGCCGTTCAGATCCATCCCGCTGACGCGGCCCCGGCGCCCGTTGAAATCGCTCATGAGATCGCCCGCGAACTCGGCCGGGGTCTCGACTTCCACTCGCATAACAGGCTCAAGCAGTGCCGGTTTCGCTTGCTGCATAGCAGCTCGAAATGCTTTGCGGCCAGCAAGCTTGAATGCCATTTCGGACGAGTCAACATCGTGATAGGAACCGTCGTACAGGGTGACGCGGAAATCGGTCACCGGATAGCCTGCGATAAAGCCGTGCTCGGCCGCTTCGACGATGCCTTTCTCAACGGCGGGCACATACTGTTTCGGAATCGCGCCACCAAAAATGTCGTTGATGAATTGAAATTTCTCTCCACGGTTGAGTGGCTCGAGTTTGATCCAGCAATCGCCGAACTGTCCGTGACCACCGGTCTGTTTCTTATGACGGCCCTGCACGCTGGCACTGCCACGAACGGTCTCCCGATACGGAATTTTCGGCGACTTTAACTCGACCTCGACCGCATACCGGCGCTTCAGACGGCTGACGACAATCTCCAGGTGCTGCTGACCGTTGCCCGCTAGCAGAAACTCCTTCGTCTGGGGATCGCGGTAGAAACGCAGCGAGCGGTCTTCTTCGAGGATCTTGTTGAGCGCGACACTGAGCCGGTCTTCATCGTTGCGCGTCTTAGCCGAGATGGCATACGCGATCGACGACTCGGGCAAGGTGACACGACGGAAAACGACGCAGTTGGTTTTTTCGCAAAGCGTGTCGCCGGTGAGAGTGTCTTTCAGCTTCGCCACCACGCCCAGATCGCCGGCGCGAAGCTCGGGTACCGGCTGCATCGCCTTACCGAACGGTGTCGCGATATGAGCCAGGCGCTCGGGAACGTTCGATCTTTGGTTCGTGAGGTGTGCGTCCTCTTTGATTGAGCCCGCCATCACTTTGAAGTAAGACAAGCGGCCAGCGAACGGATCGGCAGCCGTCTTGAAGACGAAGATCGCAGGCGCTCCCTTAGGATCGACTGCCTTCCGCGACTCAACACCACTTTGGACCGCTATCAGGCCGGGCCTATCAAGCGGTGAGGGAAAGATTTCGGAAATCAAACTGAGCGTCAGATCGGAGCCGATATTGTGGGATGCTGCCGCGCATAATACGGGAAAGACCCGGCGAGTGCGGACTGCTTGCTGCAACCCCGTAATGATGTGCTCAACAGGCAGAGTTCCGGTCGCAAAAAACTCTTCCATCAGCTCGTCGTTGCCTTCGGCGATCATCTCGACCAGCGCTTCGTGAGCCATGGTAGCGGCTTCATTCTCGGAATCGGGTATTTCACCGGCCATGCCTTTACCGTTGCCGTCCGGCTTATAGGAGAGGCACTGCATGCGGATCACGTCGATGATACCGGTGAAGTTTTTCTCCGACCCGAGCGGCAGGTGAATCGGAATAGCGGTTCGCCCGAATTTTCGTTGAATGCCATCCATCACCCTTTCAAAAGACGATCGTTCGCGGTCGAGCTTATTGATGATCAAGGCAGTGGGAAGTTCAAATTCGGCAGCAAAATGCCAGACCTTCTCGGTAGAGACTTCGATACCGGCCACTCCGTCGAGAACAATCAGTGCAGCATCGGCAGCGATGAGCGAAGATCGCGCCTCGTTCAAAAAGATGTTGTACCCGGGCGTATCGATCAGGTTGATCTTGGTGCTCTGCCAGGCGAATGCAGCAGTGGCCGAGTTAATGCTTAGCTTTCTAGCGACTTCCTCTTCATCGAAGTCAGTTATAGCACTACCCTCATCAGGTTTGTGATGGCGCTCGGTTGTTCCGCTTGTATAAAGCAACGCGCCCGCTAGCGAGGTTTTTCCGCTATGGCCATGACCGATCAAAGCAACGTTCCGAACATTGGAACTCTCGAAGACCTTCATACCGAATCCCCCCATCAGCAACGCTGCTGGCTAATAACAGCGCTGGCCGAAACCGAGAGAATATCAAAATTTGATATCGGTTGTGATGCGACTGTAACTTGACGCGAAAGCGTCCCGGGTCAAGCCGTTTGGCGGGAAGCGGATAAATCAGTCTCGACGTCGATGACGGGATTGAAGGTGAGGAAGCGACCGCAACTCTCGCACTGCATGATCTTATCTCCGCGACGTAAGTCCTGGAAAAATTGCGGTCGCAAAGAAATCTGACAGGCGCTGCAACGGCCGTCTGTCGCGTCGGCGATCGGCGTGTTCTTCGTCTTTTTCCGAATGCGCTCGTATTCGGTGTAAAAAGTTGGCGTCAGTTGAGCGACAACGGCTTTCCGATCGTTCTGATTGGCGGCCAGTTCGGTGCGATCGACTCCCGTACGTTCGCGGGCAACTGTCTTTTCACGCTCCACGTGCTGCTGCTCTTCTTTCAACGAGCTCTCGGCGGCCTTTACATTTTTCTCTAACGCTTCTGACTGCTCCATGCGATCGAGAATTTTATCTTCTGCCTTCCGTGTTTCGCTCTCAGCATAGGCGATCTCGTTCTGGAAAGCCTTGTACTGCTCGTTGGTCTTAGCGCCCAGCATCTGATCGCGCAGCTTAGAAATTTTCTGCTCGTGCAACTGAATGTCGCCTTCGAGCTTTTTACGATCGCGCTGGTTGGCAGCTAAGGCGGCCCGGTCTGCCTCTAGACGGCGTGTGTGCGTCTCGAGCGCCTTTTCAATCTCAGCGATGTGTTTGGGGAGTGTCGCGATTTCGTTTTCGAGCGTCGCGATCTTTCGGTCAAGCGCCTGCAGACGAAGCGCGAGAGCCAGATCCTGCAGCATTAAGTTCGGATTTTAGCATGTAGCTCCGTAGGATGCGAGAAAGTGCGCAATCGTGCGAATTCCCTCATAGTAGTTGCTGATTCGGTATTTTTCGTTAGGGGAATGTAGGCCATCATCGGGTAGACCGAACCCCATCAGTACAGTGGGGATGCCCAGATGTTGTGCTAATTCGCCCACTATCGGTATGGAGCCGCCACTGCGAATGAAGACGGTCGGTCGGCCAAGCATTTCAGCGAAGGCCTGTGCGGCGACATGGATGGCAGGATGGTCCGGGTTGACAGAAATTGCCGGGCCGGCGCTTAACACTCGAACAGCGATCGTTGCACCCCTGGGCGTGTTGTCAGCCGCCCACTTCTTGACAGCCGCCAGAATCCGTTCCGGATCCTGTTTAGGAACCAGCCTTAGGCTTACCTTAGCGACAGCCTCTGCAGGAATAACCGTCTTGGCGCCCGCGCCAGTAAACCCGCCCGCAATTCCATGCACTTCAAAGGTGGGGCGCGTCCAGATACGGGCCAAAACGGATTCGCCGGGCTCACCGGTCAGCGCGGTTGCGCCGACTTCTTCCTTGAGAAACCGGTCTTCCGAGAACGGAAGTTGCTGCCAGCTGTCTGTTTCCGCTTTTGAAGGCTCGAGCACATCGTCGTAGATGCCGGGAATTTGAATGCGGCCTTGTGAATCCTTGGCTTTCGCCAATAACTCGATCAGGGCGTAAACGGCATTGGGTGCAGCACCGCCATACATGCCCGAATGTAGATCGCGCGCCGGTCCGTGTGCTTCGATCTCAAGATAGACCAATCCGCGGAGACCAATACAAAGCGTGGGAACGCCATCAGCAAACAACTCGGTATCGGACACCAGTGCAACGTCAGCTTGTAACTGATCCTTGTGTTCAGGTACGTATTTCGAGATCGATTCTCCGCCAATCTCTTCTTCGCCCTCGATCAAGAATTTGACATTGATTGGCAGCGTGCCGTTTGAAACCGACCGCAAGGCTTCGACCGCCTTGATGTGCATATACATCTGACCTTTGTCATCGCAAGCACCGCGAGCATAAATGTTGCCGTTGCGAATACTTGGTTCGAAGGGCGGCGTCTGCCAGAGCTCAAGGGGGTCGGGAGGCTGAACGTCGTAGTGCCCGTAACAGAGAACGGTGGGCTTACCAGGGGCGTGCAGCCAGTCAGCGTAGACGAGCGGATGTTTGGCCGTGGCGATTACTTCAACATGCTCCATGCCAGCCCCAGTGAGAGCGTCGGCCACATACTGCGCCGCGCGCGCCACGTCGGTTTTGTGTTCAGGCAGTGTGCTGATGCTCGGGATGCGCAAAAGGGCAAGCAGTTCTTCGAGGAAACGAGACTGATTTTCGGCTACGAACTTATCGACGGTGGCGGGCAAAGGCGATGTCCTTCGATTTAAGTATACGGACGAGGAAGACGCCTAAAAGAGCTGGCAGGGAAGGTTAACAGAAACTGCGCTCATACGGGAATCTTCGAAGCCCGGATCGAAAAAACCGCGACTTCGGAAAGCAGGTTGGGGAACCGCGTAACTTCTCGGTCCCCACTGAAGAAAGCCTCTCGCTCGATCGTCCAACCTTGGGCCCGGCAAAGGAGGATGAAGTCGTAAACCGTCAGCACGTGCAGGTTCGGTGATTCATGCCACTCATGGGGAAACAACCGAGTACGGGGGGCGCGTCCGCTGGTAAAGTGCGACAGACGAGTTGTCCAATGACCAAAATTTGGAAAGGCGACGATCGCGTGGCGTCCCACCCGCAGCATTTCGCGAAGAACAGCCAAGGGATAGCGTGTCTCCTGAAGAGTCTGGCTGAGAATGACGAAATCGAAAGCTTTGTCCGGGTAGTCGGTGAGGCCGTGATCGATGTCGCTTTGGTACGCAGACACTCCCCGGGAAATCGCGCGACGAACTTTGTTGGGATCGATTTCAACGCCGCGCGCGTCGACATTTTTCTGCGATTGCAATACCGCGAGAAGTTCTCCGTCGCCGCAACCGAGATCGAGCACTCGCGAGCCAGGTGTGACGATAGCCGCGATCATGGCGTAATCGGGGCGCATACTAATCGACGGAGTGACTTTTACGGCCGTGCGTGGTGCAGGATCGCTGCTTGCGCTCGAAAGAAACCCGCTGATCATTTCGGTTTGCTCTCGCGTTTCGAGCAGGAATGCATCATGACCATAGGTCGAGTTCAGTTCGCAGAAAGCCACATCGATATTGCGGCCACGCAAAGCGCTTACCGTCTCTAGCGACTGGTACGTCGGATAGAGCCAGTCGGAGGTAAAACTGAGCACCAGGAAACGGGCGCGTGTTCGGTCAAAGGCGGCCGAAAGAGAAGCGTGGCCGGACGACAAATCGAAGTAGTCCATAGCCTTCGTGATGTAGAGATACGAATTAGCATCGAAGCGGTTGACGAATTGGCTACCGCGATAGCGCAAATAGCTTTCCACTTCAAAATCGGCTGAGAAGTCAAAGCCGAACGCGTCCTTGTCACGCAAACGCCTGCCGAACTTCTGGCGCATAGATGCATCACTCATGTAAGTGATGTGTCCGACCATGCGGGCTACAGCCAGGCCTCGACCAGGCGGGGGAGAAGCGTAATATTCCCCTTCATTCCAGTCCGGATCGGCCATTACCGCTTGGCGGCCAACCTCATTGAAAGCAATTTGCTGAGCGCTGTGCCGGGCAGTTGCTGCGATCGGGATAGCCGCAGCGATCATTTCCGGATAGGCGACGCTCCACTCGAGCGCCTGCATACCGCCCATAGACCCGCCGGCCACAGCGAGTAGGCGCTCGATCCCGAGATGCTCAACCAGCATTTTCTGCAGCCGCACCATATCGCCGATCGTGATAACAGGAAAATGCAACGCGTAAGGTTTTCCAGTCGAGGGATTGATCGAGCTCGGGCCGGTAGTTCCGCGACAACCACCGAGAACATTGCTCGAGATGACGAAGTAACGGTCCGTGTCGAAGGCGAGTCCCGGGCCGATCATCTCGGACCACCAACCCGGCTGTCCCGTGTCCTTACTAATACCGGCCGCGTGCGCGTCACCGGAAAACGCATGGAGCACGAGGATCGCGTTCGAACGCTCGCGGTTCAGCGTCCCATAGGTCTCGTAAGCAACATCAACATGCAGGAGGGTTACGCCGCAATCGAGAGCCAGCGCGGGGAAACTCACGATCTGAGTTTCGACTAAGATCGAGGTCTCGGCCGAGGTGCGCATGGCAAAAGGAACGGAGCGGGTACTGAACTTGCACGATAACATGTATCGGAGGTTCGTATTGCTGCTGACCACGTGGTTATCGCTGCTGCTGATGGCTTTCGGCGCTCTTGCGGCGCAACCGGCACCTTCGGAAGCGGTTTATGAGCCGCTATGGCTTTACAACGGTAGTTGGCAGGTCACGAAAAAAGATCAGCCTGCCGGCGCGAAGCCGGACGAGCTGCTAAACCAATGCGCGCTCATCGGCAAGTATCTTTCTTGCCAGCAGACGGTAAACGGTGCCGTGAGTGCACTTCTTATTTTCCTGCCCGCGAAAACGGGTGGCCAGTATTACACCCAATCAGTCATGCCGGATGGCCGTGCCGGCGGACGCGGCGATCTGAGTATCTCAGGGGACAAATGGACCTACTCGAGTACCTGGAACCAGGGCGGCAAGAGCACTTACTACCGAACCATCAACACATTCACGGGCAAGAACCGGATCCACTTCGAGCAACAAGAATCGACCGATAACAAAGACTGGAAGACGACCAGCTCAGGCGATGAGGTGCGTATCAGCGCTGGCCGGATGACTGTCGCTCATTGACCCACTCTTAGTCGCAAGAATAAGTGCCACGGAACCAGCCACGGCACTGACACCAAAGCCGGCTAGAGCGTCGGCAGCGTAGTGGTAACGTCCGTAGACGGTGGCGATCGAGACGCTCAACGCGTAGATCAGTAAACCAAAACCGAAGACCTTTCGCTGTGGAAGCGCCAGAAACATGGCCCATGCGGCAGAGAAGGCAGAAGAGACGTGCGCGCTTGGGAAGACTCCGGAGTGAATGGTTGCCCTGTTAAGAAGAAAGATGTTGAAGCGGCGGAAGATGCTGTGTGCGACGGGCGCGTCCATGCCCGGAAACACAATGCGCGGGGGACGGGAAGGAAAGTAGGGAAACAAAGCGTAGGCGAGAAGCGTTCCCACCAGCAACACGACATAGAAGCGATCGACTTTACGTCTGCGTGTCTCTATCCAAAGGACCACGACGCAGAATGTGCCGACTGCATAAACTAAGACGTAACATAGCTCCAGATACGCCGGGATCACCGATCCGAGACTGTCGACGGCGCTCTTGAGTCCCCAGTGGTTTAGGACTAATTCGTCCCATCCTTCCCAAGTGCGTTCGAGAGATGTGTTGTATCGGGCGGGCACAAATAATTCCATCTCGCGAAAGGCGATCAAGGTTAAACCCATTGGCAGCCAGTCGCGAAGCATACTGATTGGGGTCGACAATCTTGTCTCAGCTTGCGCGAGAGTAAACAGCACGAAGGTGACGATTAGAAAAATTACTACAGGCTGACAGCGCAGGTGAGTGCGATCGCGAAAAAATGGCGCAATAACGGCGAGATACGCAAAGAAGGCTATCAGAACCCACTCAGAACCTCGTAGCCGGATTTTATTCATTCGTTCGGCTATAAGCCGTCGCTGGCTTACCCGTAAACAACATCATTTGGAAAGGCAGAGCAAGTCCTGCTAACACCCCGGCCCAAACCGCCCAGGTAGTTAGTAAGTGATTATTGATGAGAAGCCCGGCAATTACTGGCGCAGTGATCTGAGCAACCGATGTAAGAGATTGCGTCAGCCCTAGTATCACACCTTGCTCCCGTCTGCCTGCTCGTTGAGTAACTAGGCTAGTAAGTGCAGGGCGTAAGCCGGCCCCGCCGATGCTGGCGAAGGCAGTCGTCCAGAGTAGCTGCCCGATCGTGTGCGTGAAGCCGATGGCGGCGTACCCTAGCATGGAAGTAAGAAAGCCTAATTGCACGACACGCTTTTCGCCCAAAGCTTTGACGAGGCGGCCGACCACTCCGCCCTGCATGATCATCCCTAGAAAGCCGTTGAAGGCGAAAAGATAGCCGACCTCGCGGACACCGAGCGGGTGTCCATCCCAGGAATAGCGCCGTTCTGCGAAAAGAGCAAACCCAGAGACGAAAGTCGAGAAAGAAAGGGCGAATAAAAGCCATTGCAGCAGAAGGCGAGAGAGATCGGGATCTTGGAAGTACTTGCGATAGCTACCCCAGGAGAGTAGCGACAAGCGTTTGCCCCCGGGTCCGGGATCGATCTCACCGGCTTCGGTTCGGTGATGCGTCTCGCGGCGCGGTAACAATAACAACGTGCACAGGATGCTCGTGAACGAGAGTGCGGAAGCAGTTAGGATCGGTGCGTTATAGCTGTAATGAGCAAGGAAGCCCGAGATGGCGGGGCCCACCAGGAAGCCGAAACCGAAAGCAACACCAATGATGGCGAACGATTTTGCGCGCTCTTCCGGACGTGTCACGTCGCTGATGTAGGCTTGCGCGATGCTGAGATTGCCGGCCGTTGCACCGTCGATAGCGCGTGAAAGAAAAACCATCCAAATCTGGTGAGAAAAAGCGAGCAGAAGGAAGCCTGCCAGGGTGCCCGCTTGGCTGATCAGGAGGACCGGCCGGCGACCGATGCGATCGGACAATTGCCCTAGGATGGGTCCTGCGACGAGTTGGAACGCGGCATAGATCGCGACGATCAATCCGACAACCGTCGGCGAGGCGCCCAGACGCTCGGAATAAAATGGGAGTAGTGGAAGGATGATCGTGAAGCCCAAAACGTCAACGATGACGATGAGAAAAATGGGCAATAAGGGAGACGCAAAGCGCTTCGGATCAGGCATCTGGGGCGAGTCTCCGGTCTTAGCGTCGGTAGAGGGCGCGGGGTTCACAATTCGATCTTAGCGGCAACATTCCCTGCGCATTCGCGCAAGTGAATAGCCAGAGAATCCAGGGCTGTGCTCAGAAAGACGTGTTCTGAGGGCGTAAGTGCAAAAGCAGCCTACAGAAATGCGAGACTTAAAAGTGAAACAGTGGACTTACTTTTAGAAGAAAGATCTGCGCAGAGGTCGATAGGTTTATGAATTTGATGAAGTGTGCGTTGCTCGGTGTACTGCCGGCTTTGTTGCTGGCACAGGAACCGAACCCAATGCAATCGGCGGGGCAGTCGGGTCAGAGCACTCAAAACGGCAACCCCATTTTTCGGGTTCAAGTTGTCTCCAAATCAATCGGAGCCGTTACATATCGTGACCGGGCCGGCTGGACCAAAGTCGATTTTGAAGGAACATCTCTTGCGCCGAAGGCGAAGGGAAACGCAAACGTCCGAACGCAATCCGGCGGCGGCGGAATGGAGATCAAGGTCGACATCAAGGGTCTCCCGGGGGCGACAACGTTCGGTGACCTTTACTTGACCTATGTACTCTGGGCTATCTCACCGGATGGACGACCGTACAATCTCGGCGAGGTGCTGGTCGATTCGAACGGCAACTATAGCGGGACTGTGACGAGTCCATTGCAGGCGTTCGGCCTGATTGTGACGGCGGAACCGTACTTCAATGTGCACCAACCGAGCGATGTAGTCGTGATGCAGAACGTGATTCGCAACGACACGCGCGGCAAGTGGCAGGTGGTCGACGCAAAGTTCGAACTGCTGCCGCGAGGGCAATACACTTACCAGGTTCCGGAAAGTCAGCGGAAGCCGGTCGACCTGAACTCAAACAAGAAGAGTCCGCTGGAGCTGTATGAGGCGCAAAACGCTGTGCAGATTGCGCAGTACGCCAAAGCGGATCAGTTCGCGACCGATCAGTTTAAGCAAGCGCAAGATTTGTGGCAGCAGGCCCAGGATTACCGGGATCGAAAGCAGTGGAAGCCGGCAATCATGACAGCCCGCGAGGCAGTTCAGAAGGCGGAGGATGCGCGGACGGTTTCGCTTCGCAAACAGCAGCAATTAGCTTTAGACAATGAGCGGGCACAGGCAGCGGCCCGTCAAGCGGCGGCTCAGCAGCAAGCGGCTGAAGATGCACGTCGCACTCAAGAGGCACAGCAGCAGGCACAACTGGAAGCTCAGCAACGCGCGCAGGCCGAGAAGGCCCAACAGGAAGCTAATGTGGCCCGAGCGCAAGCTGATGCGGAAGCAGAAAAGGCCCAGCAGGCTGCTGCCGAGGCGGATCGCCTACGCAAACAGGCGGAGGCGGATAAGAACCAACTGCGGGAACAACTGCTTCAACAGTTCAACTCCGTTTTGCCGACGCGTGAGACGCCGCGCGGCCTCGTGGTCAATCTGCAGGATGTGCTGTTTGACACTGGCAAGTACACATTGAAGCCGGCAGCACAACTGGCCCTCGCTCGCATCAGCGGGATCGTGGTTTCTCATCCAGGATTGAATCTTCAGATCGAAGGATACACAGACAGCACGGGCACTATGGAGTTGAACCAGAAGCTCTCAGAGCAGCGCGCAAACGCGGTTCGTGATTTTCTCTTGAATCAAGGTGTGAACACGAACAATATGACGGCGATCGGATATGGGGTGAATTACCCTGTCGCATCGAACGACACGGCAGCGGGACGGAAGCTGAACCGGCGCGTGGAGTTGGTGGTCTCGGGTGAAGTGATTGGCGTCAAGATCGGTGTGCCGCCCGCTCAAGGCGGCGGCATGCAAGCTCCCGGTGCGCCGAGCGCTCCGCTTCCACCTCAGCAATGAGTGAACGGCAGGTCGCGCCTATGTGTCGACCTGCCGCTCTTTCCCGCTAAGATGTCCGTTTCACCAGAACGATGGTGAAATCGTCGGTAAAGGAACTGTTGCCGTGCCAACCTCGCAGGTAGTCGACGAGCGCGGAGACAAGATGGCTGCATGATTCAGACTTTCTCTCTTTAAGAAAGCGGGCCAGTAACTCCTCTCCAAACTCTTCGCCTTCAGGACTACACGCCTCAGTAACACCATCACTGTAAAGCGCCAGTGTGTCTCCCGGCGCAAGATGCGTTTCACGCAGCTCATAGTGGGCCATCGGAAACAGGCCAAGAACCATGCCGCCGCCCGCCAGCATCTCAACACTCCCGTCGGCTCGCAGCAGCAACGGATAGTTATGCCCGGCGTTGCTGTACAGCAAAACTCCCGTTGCCGGGTCGAGCAGAGCATAGAAGAAAGTAATGAACTTTCCTGCAGGACAACGTTCGGCGAGGTTGCGGTTCAGCAGGGTGACCGCCGATGCCGGATCGGGGCTGGTTTCACGTAGCATTTGAACTCGTGCCTGCAGACTCGACATCAGGAGAGCGGCTGGTAATCCTTTGCCCGACACATCTCCAACCACAAGCGCAACTCGCCCGTCACTGTAAGGAACAAAATCGAAGTAATCGCCGCCTACCGTGCGACACGGGAGATTGTGGCCGGCAAGATCGTACCCAGGATAGACCGGAGCGTCAGTGGGAAGCAGCATAGATTGGATCTCGCTCGCCTGCGCGAGTTCCAGTTCCATCAGCTTTTCGGATTGCTCCACTTCCGCGAGACGCGCGTGCTCGATACGGACTGCTGCGATATTCGCCATCACGGTCAGCAGATCGAGGTCTTCCTGCGAAAACGGCCGATAAATTGTGCCGTTGTCGACATAGATCAGCCCGATCACCCGGTCCCCGGTTTGAAGCGGAACCCCCATCATGCTGCGCACTCGATGCAGGACGATACTGCGCTGCTGCCGCAAAGCATCGTCCAGCTGCGCATCGCTGATAACAAGCGAACATCGCTGGCGTAGAATCCGATCACGGACTGCGGTGCTGATCGAGAAGCCATCGCCCTCGCTCGCGCGCACCACGAGCTCACCCTCCTCGAGTGTCATGATGACGCCGCGCTTGGCCTCCATCGCTGACAAAGAAAGCTTAAGAATGACTTGGAAAAGTTCGTCCAAGGGACGATGGCCGGCGAGCTCCTGGCCGGCGCGGATCAGCGCCCCGACCACTCTGGCGGTGTTCAGAGTGAGGTCGCGTTCGATCTTTACGCCTGAGCTGGAGCTCTTCCCCAGCAGCTTGTCCAAACTCGTGGCGATGGTCGCCTCGCGGGTGATTCTCTCCTCTTCTTGAGGGACGAACGAGATCACCGGCTTGGATGTTTCCGGTGCACTCTCACGCACTTCGATCGTAAGATGACCGGCATAAATTCGATCACCGGCGCGCATCCGGTGCGGCTCTTTCAAGCTGGCCGCATTGATCACGGTGCCGTTACGACTGGCGCAGTCTTTCACAAACCAGACGCCGTCCTGTTTCTCGAAACTAAGGTGATAACGCGAGAGCCACGGGTCCTCCGGGTAGGCTAGATCGTTGTCCGCAGATCGGCCGAGAGATAACGTTGGCTTCTGTAGATCAATGTTGGTCGGAGGACCTTCCGGCCCGGAAATAAGCAGCTCCATCCCGCACCTACAAAGCTAGCACCTGCAATAACGATGCTCCGAACTACTCGACGTCGGACCCTACAGCCGAATGCAGAGCTGGTTTGGTAACCGAGTCCCGCGCTGCTGAACCAGTGATAAGTCGCGCTCCGCGGCTGAAGGTCAGATACAGGAAACCCCATTCCACGAAAACCAGGATCCGGCTTTGGAACTCGACGATGTACATCAGGTGAATAAACAGCCAAACCAGCCATGCCGGAAACCCTGAGAGATGAACGCCGAATACATTGGCTACGGCCGCAGCCCGGCCGATTACAGCCAAATCTCCTTTGTTGAAGTAGTGGAACGGCTTGATGTCGGTCTGCCCCTGCGATCGTTTGAGGATCGTTCTTGCAGCATAGGAGCCGGTCTGCATGGCAATTTGCGCGACACCAGGGAGAACGCGGCCATCCGGTGTGGTGATGCAGGCGAGATCGCCCACTACATAGATGTGGGGGTGGCTTCGAATCGTCAGATCAGGAGCAACTTTAATCCGGCCGGATTTGTCGGTCTCCGCCGCAGTCTTCTCAACGAGCTTGCGTCCGAAGTCTGAGACCGCTACACCCGCAGCCCAGATTACCGTGTGCGAATGGATATGCTGAACGTCTCCTGCTTTTGTCTTGACCGTGACTCCGTTCTCATCCACATCTGTGACAATCAAGCCGGTTCTTACGCGAGCATTCAGCTTGATGAGCTGTTTTTCCGCTTTGAGAGACAGGTCCTCCGGATAGCTCGAGAGCACACGTGGGCCGCCATCCAGGACAAGGATGCGAGCGTCTTCCGGACGAATGGACCGGAAGTCATGCTTAAGAGTTTGATTGGCAATCTCGCCCAACGCACCAGCTAGTTCGACGCCGGTAGGTCCGGCTCCCACGATTACGAATGTGAGCCAAGCCCGGCGTTCGTCCGGATCTGTAATTCGCTCCGCATTCTCAAAAGCAGAGAGAATTTTGTGCCGTATAGCTGTCGCATCTTCGATGGTCTTCAGCGCGGGCGCCCATTGCGACCACCGATCATGGCCGAAGTAACTACTTTGGGAACCGCTGGCGACAATGAGGTAATCGTAGGGAATCTGAGCGCCATCTCGCAGCACTAAAGATCGTTCATTCGGCTCGATATCGATCGCTTCACCGAGCAGTACGCGCGTATTTTTCTGCCTGCTCAGAACGGCGCGAATTGGGGCAGCGATTTCTCCCGGCGAAAGCGCCCCCGTTGCGACCTGATAAAGCAGAGGCTGGAACAAATGAAAATTTCGTTTATCGACCAGTGTGATGTCCAGCGGGGCGCGTTTGAGTGCCTGTGCGGCGTACAGACCGGCAAATCCGCCTCCGAGAATCAAAACGCGTTTAGTAGCTGGCATGTGTCAAACGGGGGCATCGAGGGTCGGCAGGAAACGAGGTTTCAGACGCGCTTTGCGCTCATGCTCGAAGCTGCTTGCGATCTTTATGAGTTTAGGCTCACTCCAGGCTTCCGCGAAAAATGAAATCCCGAGCGGCAAGCCGAACACCTCTCCCGCGGGAACGGTGATGTGAGGGTAACCGGCTACAGCGGGCGGGGACGCGCAACCGCTATCAACGCGATCTCCGTTGACCCAATCAGTGGTCCAGGCAGGTCCGGCAGTCGGGCCCGCGATCGCATCGAGCTTGAATTTCTTCATGAGTGCATCGATGCCCTCCTTCCTGGTGAGTCGGTGATTCTTGTCGAGCGCCTCGCGATAGTCCTTGTCGGACAACGGTCCCTTCTCCTGCGCCTGTTCCATAAGTTCCTGTTCGAAGAAAGGCATTTCCTGTTGTCGGTGCTCGCGGTTGAAAGCAATACAGTCAGCTAATGATTTCACACGAGCCCCGCGCTCTGCCAGGTAGGCGTTCAAGTCCGCTTTAAACTCATAAAGCAGCACTTCAGTTTCCGTGTCGCGCCACGCCTCGAATTTCGGGAATTCTACGGGGTCGACAATCTCGGCGCCGGCGTGCTTCATCAATGCAATGCACTCTTCCATTACGGCCGTCACGGCCGGGCCGATGTTGAAATATTGCCGGGCGATACCGATACGCATGCCGCGCAAACCTGTAGGGTCGAGGAATTGCGTGTAATCGCGATAAGAATGGCCGTCGCTGCTAGCGGTGGCAGGGTCACGCCCGTCGCTTCCGGTGAGAGCGCCCAGCAGGATCGCGGCATCGTGCACCGAGCGCGCCATGGGACCGGCTGTGTCCTGACTATGTGCGATCGGAACTATGCCCGCTCGACTGATCAGGCCGAGAGTAGGCTTGATACCGACGATGCCGCACATGGCGGAAGGGCAGATAACCGAACCATCGGTTTCGGTACCGACTGCAAGAGCGCTGAGATTGGCAGAAACAGCTACTCCGGAACCCGAGCTGGATCCGCAGGGATTGCGATCGAGGATATATGGGTTCTTAGTCTGGCCGCCTCGCCCGCTCCAGCCGCTAGTCGAGTGCGTGGAACGAAAATTTGCCCACTCGCTCAAATTTGTTTTGCCGAGAAGCACTACGCCGGCCTGTCGTAAACGCGCAGCGACGAAAGAATCGCGTTTAGCAGGCGTACCTGCGAGAGCAAGGGAGCCCGCCGTCGTTTGCATCTTGTCAGCCGTATCAATGTTGTCCTTGATCAACACTGGGATGCCATGAAGCGGTCCGCGTAATTTGCCGAGCTTGCGCTCTCTATCAAGCGTTCGTGCTTGTTCGAGCGCGTCAGCATTTCTTTCAATAACTGCATGGAGAGCCGGCCCGTGGCGATCGATGTCTTCGATGCGCTCAAGGTAAAGCTCGGTAATGCGCTCAGCCGTAATTTGACCTTTCGCCATGCGGTTCTGTAGCTCGGAGACGCTCAATTCCTCCAGAGCGAATTCGCGTACTGGCCGATGCGGCCGGTGGAGGGTCTGCCCTCTTGCTTGAATTGAGGTGAGAGCGGTGACACTTAGGCTGTTCGTTATAAATCGGCGTCGATCCATGGGACGAATGCTTCAATTTACACGACCGGATAGCGACCACTTTGAGTCCTACTCACGTCCAGGAATTCCTGGATTACTTTGCTAGGAAGAAGCGCCATAAGATGAGCACCGCGGTTGCGATTTTTTTGCTAAATATGGCGAAGCTGTTTGTTCAATGAAAATCGTGTGACTGCATCACAGCGGTTTCACGCAGGGTCAGTTCTTCAACGTCGCCCGCCTTCACCGATATCACACCACCAATACTCTGTAGTACGCCTTTGACCAAAACGTAAGGTGCGATTGTACAGGCCTTGCGTTTTCGATTAAACAGGCCGGGTTGTACGATAATATTCACAATCCCGGTCTCATCTTCCAAGCTCAGAAAAACGAATCCTTTCGCAGTTCCCGGACGCTGTCGGGTAATGACGCATCCCGCCACCTTGAGCAGCATTCCGTCGCGTTGGGCTTTTGCGGTCGCGGCATCCATCACGCCCAACTCCTGCATGCGATTACGAAAATGCGCCATAGGATGAAGGCCAATACTCAGACCGCTATTGCTGAAATCGGCATACGTCCGTTGTTGAGTTGTCATGGGCAGAAGCGGTGAAGCTACGCTGTCATCAACCGCCGATTCGAGCAGCTCTCCCACCGGTTGCAGCGCGAGTTCAGATTGCCATAATGCGCCGCGGCGATGTCGATCTGACTTCTGCTTCGGCAGACCGTTGAGAGCGCCGAGTTCGGCAAGCGCGGTAATCTCGTCTTTCTGTAATTCAGGGACACGGCAAACCAGATCGCGCAGAGATTGAAAAGGCTGTTGCTTTCGCGCGTGCTCTATTTTGCGGGCGGTCGCACTATTTAAACCTCGAACGTAATTCAAACCGAGACGCACGTATTTTGCTTTTCCGTCTGTTTCCACTGTGCAGCGAAAATCCGATCGCAAAACGTCGACCGGGCGAAAGCGCTGGCCATGACGCTGGGCATCTTTCACGAGTGTTGCCGGTGAATAGAAGCCCATCGGCTGATTATTGAGCATTGCCACGGTAAACGCGGCCAAATAATGGCACTTGAGAAAAGCGCTGGCATAGGCAATCAGCGCGAAACTCGCCGCATGTGATTCGGGAAAACCGTACAGGGCAAACGACGTAATGGCTTTGATAATTCGCTCTTGTGTTTCTCCCGTGATGCCGTGCGCCTCCATTCCCTCACGAAGCTGCACTTCCACTTCGCGCATTCGTTTTTCCGAACGCTTGAAGCCGAAGGCTCGACGCAGTTCCTCCGCTTGGCCGCCGCTGAAACCGGCGACGATCATAGCTATCTTTATGAGCTGTTCCTGAAAGAGCGGGACGCCCAGCGTTCTCTTCAAAACAGGCTCAAGCGAAGGATGAAGACAAACCGGCTCTTCAAGTCCTTGCCGTCGTTTTAGATAAGGATGAAGCATCTGCCCGACTATTGGGCCGGGCCGGATAATTGCTACTTGCACGACGATGTCATAGAAGCAAGCTGGTTTTAAGCGCGGCAAGCACGACATCTGTGCGCGGCTTTCCACCTGAAACAAACCAACCGTATCCGCTTTCTGCAGACACGCATAAACCTCCGGATCCTTCTCCGGCAGATGAGCCAGGTCAACCGTTTCGCCATATCGCTCGCTGACAATCTGGATCGTGTCTTCGAGCACGGCCATCATGCCCAACCCGAGTAAGTCGACTTTAACTATGCCGAGATCCGCACAATCATCCTTGTCCCACTGCACGACAACCCGGTCTGGCATAGAGGCGGGCTCGAGAGGAACGATGCTATCGAGTTGCCCCTGCGAGATGACCATGCCGCCCGAATGCTGGCCGATGTGCCGCGGCAGTTCCAGAATCTCGGTGGTGAGCGAAAAGAATTTCAAGATGCGCGGATCCGCCAAATCGAAGCCTTGCTCGCGAAAGCGGCGCTCTAGATTGTCCTTCGGATCTTTCCATTCGAAGGTATTGATCTGGCTGGCGAGATCCGCAATCTGCTCCTCATCAAAGCTCAGCGCTTTACCGATGTCCCGCACAGCGGAGCGACCGCGATAAGTAATGGTGTTCGCCGTCATGGCTGCACCCAAACGGCCGTACCGCTGATAAAGATACTGAATAGCGCGTTCCCGCTGATCGCCGCTGGGCAGATCCAGATCGATATCCGGCATCTCTCCCCGCTGTTCCGATAGAAAGCGCTCGAACAAAAGTTCCATGCCGACCGGATCGACCGCGGTAATCCCGAGCGAGTAACAAACGGCGCTGTTGGCAGCCGAGCCGCGACCCTGGACCAAGATGTTTTCGCGGCCGCAGAAATCGACGATGTCCCAGACAATCAGGAAGTAACCTGCGAGATTTATCTTTTCAATCAACGCCAGCTCGCGTTCCACCTGCTCACGAGCCTTATCGTGATACGGCTGATAACGCCGCCGCGCGCCCGCGTCAGTCAATTGCCGTAAATACGAATTTTCGTTTTCGCCGGCGGGAACCGGATAGCTCGGGAACTGATAACCTAGATCCTGCAGCGTAAATTGAAGACGATCCGCCAACTCGCTTGTATGCGCGAAGGCATCGGGCAAATCGGCAAAAAGCCGCGCCATTTCTGTCGAGCTTTTCATATGTCGCTCGGCATTAACGGAAAGCAACTTTCCTGCGTCGGCCAAAGTTTTTTTATGTTGAAGTGCCGTTAGTACGTCCTGTAAATCGCGCCGTTCGGGTGTTTCCTGGGTTATTCCGTTGGTCGCCAACAAAGGCAGCTTGAACTGGCGCGCTAACTCAACCAGAGCCTGATTCCGTGTTTCCTGATCGCGGCGGTAGTGCCGCTGTATCTCGACAAACACATTTTGGGCGCCGAAGATCCGGATTGATTCGCTCAGCCATTGGCGTGCTTTGGCCTGGGCAGCCGGACCGTGTTCGTCACCAAATATTTGTGCGAGCGGGCCTTCGTCACCTCCCGTAAGGCAGACCAAGCCGTGGGCGAATTCGGCGAAATCGTCGGGTACCGCGTATGGATTTTCCGCTTTGCCGGGCAAGCCGCTACGAAATTTTGTGCGGGTGATCAGCTTACAAAGATTTTGATAACCGGCTCTGTTTTCGACAAGCAGGGTACAGCGTGAGCCACTTTCGACGTTCACTTCCGCGCCAATCAGCGCTCGAATGCCTAATTTCTTCGCAGCAAGATGAAAGCGGGGCGATCCGTAAACACCATGCGCATCGGTGATTGCCATCGCTTTTTGATCGAAAGCAGCGCACCGCGAAGCCAGATCCTCGGGCAGTGATGCGCCTTCCAGAAAGGAGAAGGCCGAACGCGCATGAAGCTCAACATACCTACGCGGGTCCACTCGACCAGTATAGGCGAATAGAAGGCGAATACATCTGCCCCTAGGCGAGCTTTTGCTTCACCATCTCGCTCAGCGCTTTCCCATCCACGCGTTTTCCGGCGAGCAGCGCCTGGGCCGCTTTCATCACGACCCCCATCTGCTTGGACGACGTTGCGCCCGTTTCCGCGATAGCTGCGGCGACCGCTGTCTCCACTTCGGCGGCCGACGGTGCTGCAGGTAGATAGCTTTCCAAAATCGCTATTTCGGCCTCCTCCTTAACAGCGAGTTCCTCACGAGCGCCCTTGCGAAACATGTCGGCCGATTCACGTCTTTGCTTGAGCAGCGTATTCATGACCTGCATCTCGGCCGCCTCATTCAGTGGCTTCATGGAATCAATCTGTTGCTTTTGAAGCGCCGCTTTCACCATGCGAAGCGCACTCAGCCGGTCTTCCTGTTTCGCTTTCATGGCCGCCACCATGTCTTTCTGCACTTGCTCAAGTAGAGGCATCGCTCAACATTGTACTGACGACTTGGCTGGAACCACACGCAAACTCGTAACGTCAAACCCGCTGATATACTGAGCTAGTTTCATGTCCGCATAACGGTATGCCTTGCTAAATGCAAACCGGCACGGAGCCGCTAACGCAGGAGCAGTGGTTTTAATCGTTGGGCTAAACGCTGGCTTCACCTGCCTGCCGGGCAGTTATTCCTTGCTTTTGGGGCTCTAGAGTTTGAGAAAGTACATAGCAGCATCTGTTTTCTTGTTGTTTGCGTTTAGCGTTCACGCGCAGAATTTTGTAAATGGGCAAGCTGCTCGGGCAGAGTTTGGCCAGTACACTTTCACCTTTGGAGGCGCCACCCCCGGTACGGCCTCCACCATACCCAATCAACAAATTTTAGGCGGGTTGAGCGGCCTTGCCTGGGCCAACGGTACCCTCTACGTCGCCGACTCAAACCGGCTGGCCGCGCTGTCGCAAGATAACCGCGTGATGATGTTCAACACGGGACTGCTGCCTGCGCCGACAGCTGATCTGACAAGCGCTAAATCGTACTCGACTTATCAATGTAACGTCTGCGCCTTTCCGGCGTTCAATCAGCTCGGTCAACCGACTTTCACTGCTCCGCAAGCGGCTACTTCAGATGCTCCGAATGCGTTCAATGTCGGATTGAACAACGATCCCGCCCAATCGAACATGCGGACACCTACGGCTGTTGCGACCGACGGCAATGTGGTGGCTGTGGCCGACACCGACAACAATCGTGTACTGATTTGGACTTCGGTCCCAACGTCGCTCAATCAAGCCGCTAATGTCGTTTTGGGGCAGGCTGATTTTACGCATGCCACAGTCTACAACCCGCCGACCGCGAGTTCTCTGCTTGCTCCTCAAGGAGTGTGGATTCAAAACGGAAAGCTCTATGTCGCGGACACGGGTGATAACCGGATTTTGATTTGGAACAGCATTCCGACGACAAATAACCAGGCAGCAACCCAGGTTCTCGGGCAAGCGAATTTCGGTACCGGCACCCAACCCGCATGTGCGGCGAATCTTACGACTTACACAAGTGCTGCGAATGAACTCTGTGATCCTGTGTCGGTAACGTCGGACGGCTCGCGTCTCTATGTCTCCGATCTTGGATTTAACCGTGTTTTAATCTGGAACAGCATCCCGACCGCGAACGGTCAGAACGCCGATGTAGTAGTCGGTCAACCCGACATGGTGAGCGCGGTTGCGAATAATCCTGCTGTCTGCCTGAACACCGGGCAGGAAGTCCAGTGCGCCAACAACTTAAATTTTCCACGCTACGCGCTTTCGGACGGAACGCGGCTTTTCGTGGCCGATGGCGGTAACGACAGGGTATTGGTTTACAACACCATCCCGACTCAAAACGGCGTGGCGGCCGACGTCGTCTTAGGGCAGCCGAACTTCGGGGTCGACAATGTCTCGAGCGCGAGCATCAGCATCGCCAGTACAGCCGTCGACACGACGAGCGCGGTCGACATTACTCCAAGCCCGACCTCGCTCGCATTCGACGGTGTCAATCTCTACGTCAGTGATCCTATCGATAATCGGGTTCTTGTGTTCACGCCAGGTAATTCATTGCTGCCCGATAGTTCGGTTGTAAATTGGGCGAGCGAGATCATCCGGCAAGAGGGCGTGGTGTCGATTACGACGCCAAACGTTAGTGCGAACGACACAGTAGCGGTAACTCTCGGAACAAACACTTACACCTATACGGTTCAGAAAAACGACACCCCCGACACGATCGCGCAACGGTTAGTAACTCTGATCAACGCGAATAGCGGCGACGTAAACGCCATTGCACTTTTCGCCGGCACCGGTACCGGGGCTTTATACCTAAGCTCGAAGGGCATCAATCTGGGATTCGACACGGTCGCGTTCTCAGCGACTAGTTCAAACTCGGCTAATGAAACAGCTACCGCTTCGGGCAACGGTTACCTCACGGCCGGTAATGCAGGAACCGGTGCGGCCGGCATGCTTGTAGAGATTAACGGAACGAATCTTTCCGATGTTTCACCAAGCCATCCTGCTGTAGCCACTCTGACCGGCTTGATTCCTACTTCGCTCGGTGGTGCTCAGGTGTTCATGGACGGAGTGGCGACGCCAGTCTTCAGTGCGTCTTCTAAGCAAGTAGTCGCGCAAATTCCTTTCATTTTGGATGGCCGAAACAGCACGAGTGTGTATGTTCGGACAACTCATAGCGATGGCTCGGTAAGCATCTCGAACGCTACTCCGGTTTATCTGGCCGCTGCGAATCCGGGATTGTTCGATGCACCGAGTACGCCCGGAGAAGCCCGTCCCTGGCCGGCGACTGGGGCATATCATCAGTCCGGCAACCCGCAGGCCGTTGTCGACGTAACTGGGACCGTCAACGCCGGCGACATTCTAACGATTCAAATCGCGGGCACACGTAACTACACCTACACTGTGCAAGCAAGTGATTCGCTGACCGGAATCGTGCTTGGGCTGGTGAACGCCATTAACTCGGGGAATGATTCGCAAGTAACTGCGCAAGCTGGAGGCGCGTTTAACCGTGTCGTAGTGGTTGCCCGGCAAAGCGGGGCGGCAGGCAACAACATTGGAGTCACCGCAAGCAGCAGCAGCGGCGCGAAAATCACGCTTACCGCTTATACGAATGCAACGTGCTGCGACGTTGTGGCGGGATCGCCAATAACGGCAACCAATCCGGCGGCACCGGGCGAAACCATCACGCTCGCCGGCACCGGGCTGGGCGTAGTAGCCGACATCAACAACACAATTATCGCGAATGTCCCGGTTGGCCAGCCCTACACCCAGGCTCAGCCGAATAGCGCGTATTCTTCTGTGAGCGCGACGATGGGCAGTACGACTGCTCAGGTTGTCAGTGCCGGGTTTGCGCCCGGATCTTACGGGACCTATCAAGTGCAGCTTATTGTGCCGCAGGGTCAGGCCACAAACGCAACCACCCCTGTTTACATCGCTCAGAACGCATTTATAAGCAACACGGTTACGATTCCAGTCGGTCCGGCGAATTCGAATCCGAATATTACCCCTGTTGGTAGCACCCCGATTACCATCAACATCGACGAACCGGGTCGTCAGAGCTCCGCCTTAAACGGATCGAGTTTGGTGGCTGGATGGGTTGTAGGAAAGGACGCGGCTATCAGCACGGTCTCGGTTTCGGTCGACGGCTCGCCGGTTGGAACCGCGAACTACGGCGGCAGCCGGACCGATGTCTGTCAGGTTTATCCATCGGATGCGAGCTGCGCAAACGGGAATGCAAACGTCGGATTCGACTACGTGCTGGATACAACGCAGTTTGCTGATGGCACCCACACTCTTCAGATCACCGCGACTGATGCGAGTGGAAACCGGCTCACGAAGTCGGGGAGCTTCGTCTCATCAAATTACAGCGGCACAAATGCAACTCTCATCGGCATTGATACTCCCGGAACAAGCACTGCACCATTTCAGGGTTTGGTTAACTTCCGCGGCTGGGCAATCAATGCTAGTTCAGTCATCGGCAGTGTGACTTACTCGATTGACGGTGTTCCCCACGGCACTCTGACTTACGGAGTAAGTCGTCCGGATGTGTGCGTAGTTTATGCGGCCTCGCCGAGCTGTACAGGTGGAACAGCTAACGTAGGTTGGTCGTATCTGTTCGACACCGGGTCGCTTGCGAACGGTAATCACATTCTTTCCGTAAGTGCGACCGCATTGAACGGCCAACACACAATACAGGCGCGTGGCTTCAATGTGGCTAATTGGACGACAGCGAATCCAATCATTTTTGGCACTGGTAATCCGAACGCGCAAAGCCCGCCTCTAACGGGTACGCAGACGATAGGTGGCTGGGCGATCGACCCTGTTTCGGTTATCGATTCGGTGGCGATTGCGGTAGATGGTGTGCCCCTCGGAAACGCCTCGTACGGTGGTTCGCGGACCGATGTGTGCGCGGTTTACCCGAATAGCCCAGGGTGCCCGAACGTTGGTTGGAGTTTTTCGCTCAATACGACGCTGCTGGCGGACGGCTCACATAATCTGGCCGTAACTGTAATTCCACGCAGCGGGCAGGGATTCACTCAGATCATTCCGTTTCGGGTCGCCAACATGGGTTTGACTTCGAATCCGACTCTCATCAGTATCGATAACCCGAACTCTGGAAGCGGTCCATTCAATGGCTTTGCTGCCCTGAACGGCTGGGCGCTGAATGGCTCGTCGGCCATCACGACAGTGAAGGTTCTGGTCGATGGAAATTTGCAAGGCGTTGCGGTCTACGGGGGCGGGCGAAGCGACGTTTGCGCTCGCTTTGGCAACAGTCCGGGTTGCCCGAACGTAGGGTGGAACTACCTTCTGAATACGTCGGCGCTGGCAAATGGAACGCACTCGCTCGACGTGACCACCACAGCTGCTAACGGCGAGCAGGCGACAGCCAGTTCTAGTTTCACCGTCTCTAACACGCCAGGTCCAAGTCCGACGACCGTTTCCATTTCTGAACCCACTGCACAGAGCAGCCCTTATCAGGGGATGGCGCAGATTGCCGGCACGGCAGTGAGCAGTAGCGCTGCCCTGAGAAGCATTTCGGTCAGTGTGGACGGCTACCCTTACGGGCAGGCAACTTACAACCCGGCCCCCGCCAATGTAACGGCAAATTGGACCTACTTACTGAACACTACAGAATTCGCTGACGGTCCACATGTAATAGCTATAGCCGCGACAGCGGCTGATGGCAGTTACTCGATTGCCACGGTAAGTCTTCAGATTGCAAATTGGACCACGCCCAGCCCGACCCGCATCAGCATTGACCGGCCGAGCTCTCAGAGCGCTCCGTTTTCGGGCCAGGCTTCTTTCGGTGGTTGGGCACTCAACCCGACGTCAACCATCACCGCAATTTCGATCGCGATTGACACTGTCCCGTTCGGAAACGCCTTTATTGGCGGCAACCGGAGTGACGTTTGTCAATTCTATTCCAATTCGCCTGGGTGTCCGAACGTTGGCTGGAATTTCGAGGTCGACACAACCCTGATAGCGAATGGAACGCATACGCTGTCCGTTACGGCAACAAGCGCGACAGGTCAGACCACGACCAACTCCTCGAGCTTTATAGTCGCTAACTGATATCCTGAGGTTTCAAGCAAAAGAAAGCCTGGTCGGCAGAGCGTCGGGCCGCAAGCATGCCGATCACGGCCTTGCACATCAGCCCCGGCTCTGCCCGTCGGCTTACCAGCTTGATCAACACATGCACATCAAAAAGCAGCGACTTCTGACTCCCGGGCCGACGCCGCTTCTGCCCTCGGCTCTGCACGCCATGATGGGTGCAGACATCCATCACCGTACAGAAGACTTTCGTACTCTCTATAAGCAGGTTTTGGCCGATCTGAAAGCAGTGCTGGGGACGGGGAACGACGTCCTCATTCTAGTGGCGTCCGGATCGGGTGGCCTCGAAGCAGCCACGCAGAACTTTTTTTCGCCCGGCGATGAAGTGCTGGTCTGTTCAGCCGGCAAATTCGGCGAACGATGGGTCGAGATCATGAAGGCCTGGGGCATGCAGGCCACAGTGCTGACGGCGCCTTACGGCGATGCCGTGTCGGCCGAGGCAGTGGAACAAGCACTCGCCCGAAATCCGAAGTTCAAGGGAGTCTTTGTACAAGCTTCCGAAACGTCAACCGGCACCCAACACGATGTGAAGACAATGGGCTTAGCCGTCAAGAAAACGGATGCAATCTTCGTCGTCGATGCCATCACAGGAATCGGAACTATGCCTCTCGATATCGATGGCTGGGGGCTTGATGTAGTGATTGGCGGCTCGCAGAAGGCGTTTATGATTCCGCCGGGGCTGGCTTTCGTGGCGATCGGCCCGAAAGCCTGGGCCGCGGCTGAACAGGCAACGGCCCCGCGCTTCTACTTCGACCTGCGCAAAGAGAAGAAGAATGCCGTGAATGGAGAGTCCGCTTGGACACCGAATACGGCGCTGCTGCTGGCGCTCGGTGAAGCTTTGAAGTACATTAAGTCGCTTGGGATGGATCACCTTGTCGAAAACGCGCAACTGCTTGCGCGGGCGACTCGCGAGGCGATGGGAGCATTAGGCCTCGAGTTGTTTTCCTCTGCTCCCGGGTCTTCGGTGACGGCGGTTCGACCACCTCCCGGCATGGACTCGGGCGTAATCATCAAGGATTTCCGCAATCGCTTCAACGCGATTATTACGAACGGCCAGGGTTCCATGAAAGGGCAGATTTTCCGCTTCGCCCATCTCGGTTTCTTTGATTTCCACGATCTCTTCGCGGTGATCGCAGAGCTCGAGATCATCCTTACGGCGAATGGCCGCGCGGTTCGCTTCGGCTCTGGCGTTGCTGCGGTACAGAACGTCTATGCTGAGGCGGCTCTTCCCAAAGAGTCTTTGGCATTGAGTCTGTAAGCGCATGAAAATTCTTGTTGCTGAGCCGGTTGCGCCGGCCGCGCTCGAGTTGTTGCGCGCGCAGTCTGACTGGGATATCGCAGTATCCGATCCGAAAGGCTATGCAGCACACCTGGCGGATACGGATGCGTTGCTTGTACGCAGCGCGGTTAAGGTCACCAAAGAAGTTCTGCAAGCCGCGCCGAAGCTGCGTGTAATCGGCAGAGCCGGCGTGGGCGTCGACAATGTCGATCTCGCAGCCGCGACTGAAGCAGGCGTGCTGGTCATGAATACGCCGGGCGGGAACGCGGTTTCGGTTGCGGAACATACACTAGCGCTTATGCTCTCAATGGCGCGTTCTGTTCCTCAGGCGAGCGCGTCTACCAAATCCGGTAAATGGGAGAAGAAGAAGTTCCTCGGTAACGAGCTGCGCGGCAAAACGCTGGGCATCGTGGGATTGGGCAGCATTGGACGCGAGGTTGTGAAGCGGGCGCGCCCTTTCGAAATGCGGATCATTGGCCACGATCCCTACATCAGCTCGCAGAGCGCGCGCGATCTGGGTATCGAGCTTGTATCGCTCGAAGATCTTTACAAGCAGAGCGATTACATCACGCTACACGTGGCCCTGACTTCGGAAACGGATCGCATGTTAAACGCGACCGCGTTCGGCCAAATGAAGCCCGGTGTGCGCATTGTGAACTGCGCTCGCGGCGAGTTAGTCGATGAAGCGGCGCTGAGCACTGCGGTTTCGGAGGGACGCGTAGGCGGCGCTGCCCTCGATGTATTTCAGACCGAACCGCCCGGCGAAGATCCTTTGTTCAAACTGGATGCGATCGTCGCGACCCCTCACATCGCGGGTTCAACCGAGGAAGCGCAAGAGATCGTCGGGATACGAATCGTCGAGCAACTGATCGAGTATCTACGAAGCGGCGTCGCTTTGAACGCCGTGAATATGCCCGCTCTGACGCCGGAACAGTATCGTACCCTCGGACCTTTCGTCAACTTGGCGCAGCGACTCGGTCTGTTCTTAAGTCACATCGTTCCGGGCAACGCGCACACGATCCGGCTGGTTTACTTCGGACGTCTCGCCGAGCACAATACCCAGATTCTGCGCAACGCCGGTTTGGCTGGCGTGCTGGGCCGTTCCATGGAATATCGCGCAAATGTTGTGAACGCTATGCAGATCGCGACCCAACGAGGATTCCGGGTGATCGAGCAGCTTGAGCCGGGTGAGGCTCAAATGGATTCGATCCGAATGGAACTGGAATCCGAGGCGGGCGCGTTTTCTGCAGTCGGCGCAGTGGTGCTGGATAAGCCTCGTCTGCTCCAGGTCGAAGGCATCTCGTGCGAGGCTACACTCGATGGAAATTTGATGTATTCGAAGAACGATGACGTACCCGGCGTTATCGGGTATTTGGGAACGGTGCTCGGCAAAAATGGCGTGAATATTGCCAGTTTTGCGCTTGGCCGCGAAGATGCCGCTTCAACGCCGGAAGCAAGCCGGCACCCTCTTACTGCCATCTCTATTGTTGAAACAGACGAGCCGGTGCCGGACAGCATCATCGCTCAGGTTCTTGAGAACAAGGCCGTGAAGTTTGTGCGCCGCGTGAGGCTCGGCGGTAGTTAAAGAAACATTAGGCCCGGCTCTAGCCTAGGTCAATCGTCTGCGATGCCGTCGCGTGCGACGGTCCCGCTTGATGCGGCACGCAAGTATTGTTTCGGCCAGGCAATCCGCTGATGGACATCTTCGGCCGCGCGCAGCGGCCAGTAGGGATCGCGCAAAAGCTCACGGGCAATCAGGATCACATCGGCTTGCCCGTTGCGAACTATCTGGTCGGCTTGCGCAGCGTCGGTAATCATGCCCACGGCTCCGGTTGGAATGCCGGCTTCGCGCCGGATTCGATCGGCGAAGGGAGTTTGAAAGCCGGGGCCCGCCGGGATCTTCGCATCAGCAACCAGTCCGCCTGACGAGATATCCATCAGATCGACTCCATGCTGCTTCAGCACTTTCGCCAGCTCCACCGACTGTTCAATGTCCCAACCACCCTCCCTCCAATCGGTGGCGGAGATTCGGACGATAAGCGGCGATCGCGCAGGCAGTTCCTGCCGGACCCCGTCGACTGTCTCGATCAGAAACCGGATGCGGTTCTCGAAAGATCCGCCGTACTCGTCCGTTCGCTGATTGCTGAGCGGGGATAGAAAAGAGTGAAGCAAATAGCCATGCGCAGAGTGGATCTCAACGGTGTCGAATCCAGCTTCGAGGACCATCCTCGTGGAATTTTTGAACGCGTCTAAGATCCGCTGAATGCCGGCTTTGTCGAGCGCGATCGGAGTGGCATAATTGTCCTTGAACGGTATGGCGCTGGGAGCCATAACATCAGTCCAGCCACCCTCTTGCGAGGGAATCAAACGTTCCGGTTCCCACGGCACAGCCATACTTGCTTTGCGTCCTGCGTGCGCTAGTTGAACCCCGGCATAGGCGCCCTGCGAGTGTATGAATTCCGCAATTTGTTTGAGCTTTGGTACGTGCTCGCTTTTCCAGAGGCCAAGGTCATGCGGCGTGATGCGGCCTTCGGGAGAAACGGCCGTGGCTTCTGTGAGTACTAGGCCGGCGCCCCCTACTGCCCGGCTTCCCAGATGCACCAGATGCCAGTCATTGGCAAAACCATCGTCGCTCGAATACTGGCACATCGGCGAGACCACCACCCGATTTGGTAGCGTGCAATCACAAAGCTTGTAAGGCGAAAAGAGGTTCACGATGTCTGTCATGGCGTCTCGTTGTTTGAGGCTGGGTTGCAGCAAAGAAATACAAACACATTTTCAGAGAGCGGCATCTCATGGCGTGGAGCTTATATGCCTAGCCACAATGATTTCGCTGATCGATTTACTGACGCTCTTGGCCGATTGGAAAAAGAGCGGGACGTCGAGCCCATCACAATGCTGTTTGACACAAATGCCGAGGTCGGCAACGTGATCGCTCCTGAAAAGTTTCACGGCCCGGAGGGTGCGCGCGACTTCTGGATCAAGTATCGCAATACGTTCGAAAGTCTTCGCTCCACTTTCCGCAACCGGATACTTGGCGACGGCCGGATTGCGCTCGAGTGGACCACCGAGGGAACGTCCGGAGATGGCAACCGCGTCGAGTACGAGGGAGTTTCGATCCTCGAGGTACAAGGCGGCAAAATTACACGTTTTCGCGCATACTTCGACGCAGGTTCGCTCGCGCGGCAGATGGAGTCAGCTGATATGAGAGTGACTCAACAGTAGCTGGTGCTGCCGCTGTTCACGCAGCACTCCCGCGTCCTCGGACGAAGTGGATGATCAGCGAGATAACCGCGAAGACCACCAGTAGGTGTATCAGGCCGCCGGCTACGTGAAAGGCCAGCCAAGAAACCAGCCAGATAATCAGGAAGATGAAAAACAATCCGAGGAACAGAGAATCTCTTAGCATTTTCGATTTTCCAGACGCGATTTAAGAGTACCTATCGACTGATGCAGATTAGCCCTCTTCGTTTCTCGATAGATTATCTGTGACAATTTCGGGGCTGACTGAGTCAAACGGCGTGGAGGTTTCAATGTCTGAAAATAAGAAGTGCGCCCACCCATCCTGCAACTGCCAGGCAAAAGAAGGAAGTGATTACTGCAGTTCGTTTTGTGAGGGCGCGGGCAAGACTCCCGATATCCAATGCGGTTGCGGTCACCCGGATTGCGCGAGCGCTACTCGCTTATAGCGCACACTTACCTTTACCTGTTGAATGAATTCGCTACGCTCGCCTGGTAAGCGCTCCAGGCCCGCGTAGCCGATTTTGCAAAATTTTCCAATTGTGAGTAGTCGTCCCGCCAAGTCACATACATAATTCCTTCAATACCCGGAACGCCACGGGCAACCTGCAGGTCCTTGGTTGCGCTCTCGGCATTCCCGCTATCATAATAACCGGCAATGATTTGTTTGTGCGCGATGGGCTGCCGTGAGTTCCTACCCGAAAACCATTCGAGCGACTCACGCATGTGCCCGTGATTCCAATTCAGTACCCCGACTTCCTTCGGCAAACCTTTCCAGGACCCTTCTAAATTGCCTTCCACATAGAAGTAGTGGTCGTGCGCATTGTGGGTGGGATCGAACATGTCATTCCATACATATAGCGGAGAGCTTGGCGCGACCGTATGGTAGAGCTCGACCGTTTTCTTTACGTTCCAGGCGAGCAGATCCCCAGCGTCCATTCCTTTTGCCCGGCAAGCGGCGCAGGAGTTAGCCTGGCGAAGCTCGTCATACACGAGCAGGATCTCGCCATTCTGCGGCATGATGGCTTGGACAGCCAGCGCGTTCTGTTTCAGCCAGCGAAAGACCCCGGGTTCGGTGAGGCACATCGCGACCTGTTGATCCTGCGGAATCGGGAAGACGGCGTAGTAGTCAAGGAAAACCGATTGCCCCGGGTGAAGTTGCGTTCCCGTCGGTAAAGTTATGCGGACAGGCGCGTGATAAACGTCGCGAAAAATCGCATGCGGGAGCGAGAGTACAGGGTCTTGGATGTAGTTGAAGTCACTGCCCTCGCGATAGGTTCGATTTGTATCGTTCGCATCGTAGAGCCGCAGCGGCGCACCCGGACGCCGAATTACAAAAACCGGCGCTGTTTCTTCCAGCTTTACGTCGTCAAACCAAAGAACTCCCGAACTGCGACCCCAGATCCCGAAGTAAAGATAAGCCCAGCGCGTGTCTTGGCTATTGAAAGTGAAATCGAGCTTGGTCCACCCATGTGTCCCTGAGGCGGCGATCTCTGTGTAGAAACGATTGACCTTGCGATGCCACCAATCCAAGACCTCGACCGCAGCCGGTCCTTGAAAGTCTTTCGATTTGAACCAGAGCTGGAGATGATATTGCCGCCACGGAGTGAGCGTAACTTTCTGGCGAAAACGCGCGTTCGCCTGTGCATCAACAATCACCGCCGCTTGCTTGCCTCTGTGGGCGGCGGGACTGATACCGATCGCCGGGTCACCCGTGTCAAACCATTCGGCACGGCCTCCTTCAAAACCGCCATCGCGCAAAGGCTCGAGCGTGTTCACGAAATTCAGGTGATCGCGGGCATGGTCGACCGTGAAGCCGGCTCCCATAACTCGTTGGCCTTCTGCCAGGTTTCCGTCGGGAATCAATGCCCCGTTTGACCAGCCGAAGGGAGCTCCCGAGCCGAGCACACGCAAGCCTTTCGCCGCAGCGTATTGGAGTACTTCCCGCAGCCGTTCGACTTCTGCTCTGGGAAACGTCGGATCAGAGACGCGGGCGAAGGTTCCGTCCCAGAAAGCAACTCCCGTATATCCGCTGCGCGCAGCGCGGTCAATCAGCGCTTTACTGGCGGCTACCCCGGCAGCCGTTTCCAGTTGCGAATGATGCCAGTACCAGAGTTGTAGAGCCGGCTTTTGCGAAGGAGTGCTTGTTCCTGTTAAGCCGACCAGCAGCAGCGTGCCAAGTGCTGCTAACTTTGCGAAGAATTGCCCCAAGGTTTAGCTTCGATGACGCTGCCCTTGTATCCGTTCCTCAGGCGATTCTCGATCACCGCCCACACTTTGGGATCACAGCCCTGCCACTTTGCCACGGCTGTGTTCCCGAGATACGGCAGATCGGATACGCCCATCTTGCTCGAGAAGAAACCGCTAACGGTGAGGCTTCTGAACTGATTGAAAAAGTAAACCCAAGCCTGATCTTCTTTGGCCGCGCGCTTCGGGTAGGCAATTCGATCCAGTAATTGCTTCTGCTGATCAGGCGACGACTGTACAAAAGTTTTTTGTGAAACCCGCTCCGACTCCCGATCGAGCCACATCAGACCGCCGAAGATTTGGGCTTTTAAATTCTCATTCCCGTCCTCGCGCGCGCGAAACGCGATCCAATCATCCAGGAACTCGGGCACACCGGCAGCCGTAGCGCTTCCACTATGATCGTCGGCCGGGATGATGAGATCGCACAAAACGCCTACGGTTTGCCACTGATGATCGTCAAAGGTCTGGCGCTTGTAGGGTCCGGTCGCGTTGTTGTCCCCTTGCGAGGCCATATGCGCATGGTCATGCGTCTGGGCCGCGGCGGAGCCTGACACGAGAGCCGCCGCTGCCGGAACCGACCCTATGATGTGGAACAGCCCGCGACGGCTGACGTTACTGTCCGGCATACTTTTCCTTCCTGCACAACAAGGGTGATGAGCTCATCGAATCAAACCTTGACATTGAATTTTTTCACCTGGTCTGCAATGTAGTCCGATGTTCGCCAGCCAAGCGCGGTGATGCTGAGAGTCGGATTTTTGTCGGCGTTGCTTACGAATGGCGCAGCATCGGTGATGAAAAGATTCTTCACATCCCAAGCTTGGCAGTGTTCATTGAGAACCGAAGTTTTCGGGTTATCGCCCATCTTGGTGGCGCCGACTTCGTGAATGATTTCGCCGCCGCGCGAAATACCCCAGTTCTCGTCTTGACCTTGCTTGCCAGTGACAATGCCGCCCATCGTATGGATGATTTCCTGGAAGGTCTCCTGCATATGCTTCGCTTGCAGAATCTCGTCTTGGCTCCACTTGAAGTGGAACCGGAGAACCGGGATGCCCCACTCGTCGACGACTTTCGGATCAATTTCGCAGTAGCTGTCTTCGTTCGGAATCATCTCGCCGCGGCCTGAAAAATAGACTTCGCCACCAAAGAGTCCTCGGAGATTTTTCTTCAGGTCAGCGCCGTACCCGCCCTCCAATAGTTGAGTCGGGTAGCCACCCAACGCACCCGCACCGGGTTGCTCACGGCCCCCGCCGATTTCGATATGATACCCGCGAGCAAATGGCATCTTGTTCGCCTTTTGCTCTTTGTAGTTCCACCACGGCATGTACATGTGCATGCCGCCGACGCCGTCTTCGTTCTGCGGCGGGAGGTCCTGCAGAATAGGCAAATATCCGTTGACAGCTGAGCCGACCGTGTCCATGATGTAACGCCCGACCAGGCCGGTCGAGTTCGCAATACCGTCAGGAAACTGAGTGCTCTTCGAATTCAGCATGATGCGCGCCGTCTCACAGCAACTGGCGGCGAGCACCACGATCTTGGCATGAACCTGCACTTCTTCGCGCGTCTTCTTGTCCACGTACGAAACGCCGGACGCGAGACCGTCGCCTCCAACAAGAACCTCGCGCACCATGGCATCGGTGCGGATCTCAAACGTGTTTGGGAATTTTCGCTGAGTGGGAAAGAGGTGTACGCCCGGTGAACTGAAATTCGCGTTGACGCCGCACGACCGTCCGCACTGCGCGCAGTAGTGGCAAGATGGCCGTCCGTTAAGGGGACGCGTCAAAATAGCAAGCCGCGATGGAATGCATGGAATATTGAGCTTGTCGCAGCCCATTTTGATGAGCCGCTCATACGCGCGCGGCGCCGGTGCCGGTTGAAACTTCCCGTCCGGTGTATTTTCCAGTCCTTCGTGCGAACCGAAAACGCCGATCAACTCTTCCGCTTTGTCGTAATAGGGCGCGAGGTCCTCATAAGTAATAGGCCAGTCGAAGCCTTTACCATCGCGGCTATAAGGCTTGAAGTCATAAGGACCCATGCGCAACGAAATACGGCCATAGTGGTTGGTGCGGCCGCCCAGCATGCGCGCACGCCACCACATCCAGTCGGAATCGGGCGCATTGGTGTATGGCTCACCTGGAACTTGCCAGCCGCCTACAAGAGTCGCGTCGAAATAGCCGAACGGCTTCTCTCTTCCGCCCGCAGCGCGATGTGGCGCCTGATAAGGCCACCCGAACATCTTGGATTGCTTTGTGCAGTCGAACCACGAACCGGCCTCCAGCATGCAAATATTGGCGCCGGCGTTCGCAAGAACATGCGCAGCAACGCCGCCACCCGCTCCCGAACCAACAATCACGACATCGTACGTTTTCGGGCTA
The DNA here is from genome assembly GCA_963737005.1 of Terriglobia bacterium. GTDB lineage: Bacteria > Acidobacteriota > Terriglobia > Bryobacterales > Bryobacteraceae > Bog-105. The sequence continues at coordinate 344,760 of CAVTRD010000006.1, forward strand.
GCCTGAACTTGCGCCATATATATTCTGTTACAGTTTTACACTAATTGATTGCTGCGGAACGTATTGCGACAAGTACCGTTTGGCCATAATGAACCCCATCTGAAAATCCGGGCTGAAATCCGGCCCTTTATTAGTTTCGCCGCCATAGAGCGGATCTTCCTGCTCAATGCTCATGGCGCCGCTATAACCAACGTCCTGCAGAACTGTGAAGAAATCCCGCCACACAATGGAGCCCATGCCCGGAATGCGATAACGCCACCAGTGTGCGTGATTTACCGGGTTAATCCCGCCAGCGCGCAGCACAGGCCACATGATTTCTGTGTCTTTCAAATGCACATCGTAGATTTTGTCGACAAAGTCGCGCGCCGTTTGAATGGGATCCATGAACTGCCGAGCGAGGTGCGAAGGATCGTATTGCAGCCCCACGTAAGGCGAGTCGTTGAAGCCTTTGAATAAAGCAGCAAAGCCGACTGGACTCGTTGCGATGTTCGGGCTGTCCGGGTAAGGTTCCCAGAGAATACGCACGTTATTGCGTTGACACGCCGGAAAATATTTTTCCGTATAGACCCGAACAATCTCGTCGACCTGCTCCGGAAAGCTTTTCGAAGCGTCCTTTCCTGAGTTCGTACCGATGTTACGGACCCCTAATTTACCCGCCATATCGATAGCTTTCGCGAAGTAGTCGGTCGTCTGCTTACGGCGCTCCGGGTCGGGGTTGATATGATCGCCGTCGATCTGAAAAGCAGAGACGTGCATGTCGTGTTTCGCAAGCGTCGCTTTGACCTGCTCGATCTGAGGGTCAGTGATAGTTGTTGCATCGAGCGTCGAATGAGGACCGCCGCTCAGGATCATGTTGGTGAACCCTTGCGCCTTGGCAAACTCGACATTCGCCGGCGTATACGGACCGAGAACGCCAAGCAGCGGCTTCCATTCTTTGCCCTCTTCATGTTTGGTGGATTGTGATCGCAGCGTCGCTGCAACGGCCAGCGAGCCTACCAGGGTTCGACGAGTCATGCTCCGATCAGTTTATATCTGAGTTCATTTAGGAGAGCTCAGAGCCGCGAGTTTCCGGTAAGAAACACGCGCTGAGAGCGGCTCCGGCAAACGCAACACCGCAGATACCAAAGCCCCACTGTAGCCCGCGACTCTCCCCAATAGCGCCAATCACAAAAGGGGAGAGAGCACTTAAGCCGCGTGCTGCATTGTAGGAGATGCCAAGTGCAGTCGCGCGAATGGCTGTGGGGAAAAGCTCGTTGCCAAGAATACCGGAGCCGGTGAAGAAGCCGGTACCGAAGAAGGCCGTGACTAATGCCGAGACAAGGATGAACGCCGGGCGGCGCGCGGTGGCGAAAAACGGAACGGAGACAGCGGCGAGCAGCAAGTAGCCAATGATGGCCGGTTTGCGCCCGATTTTATCGGCCACGACGCCGAACAGTAAGTAGCCGGGCAGCATGCCACACAAGTTCAGCAAGACGAGGAAAGCCGTGAAGCCGAACGTGCTAAACGCGCGGCCACCTTGCGACACGGGCAATGCCAGATACGAGGGGATCCACGTAAACAAGCCCCACCAGGCAAACATGCCGAAAACGTTCATCGCAAAGAGAGTGAGCAGGCGTGGGATCGCCGTTCGCCAACGCCCGGGCGTCGGTGGTTCATGCTTTTGCTCGGTCCAGAGGTCAGGCTCGGGGACCTTTCGTTGAATCCAGAATACGAGGAGCGCGGGCAAAACGCCGACGAAGAACACCCACCGCCAGCTAAGGCGAGTCAAGATCGATTGCGCCACAATTGCCGCACCTGCGTAGCCAATAGCCCAACTACTTTGCACAATACCGAGTGCCCGGCCGCGCCAGTAGCTGGGCCAGGTCTCGGCAACGAGCGTTGCGCCCGTGTTCCATTCGCCACCCATCCCCAAGCCAAGCAGAAAGCGGAACAGAGCAAGCACCGCAATGCTTGTTGATAGGCCACAGGCGAACGTAAAAATCGAGTAAGTGAGGACGCTCAGACTCAACATGCGGCCGCGCCCGTAACGATCAGCCAGCAATCCGAAGCCGAGACTCCCCAGCGCCGAGGCAACCAGCGTGAGCGAATTCAGCAAACCCGCCGTGCTTTTGCTCATGCCGAACTCGCGCATCAATGTGGCAAGCACAATCGAATAGAGCATCACATCGAAGGCGTCGAGCATCCAGCCAAGCCCGGCGGCCACAAGCGTCCGGCGTTGTGCGACCGTCGTATCACGCCAGCGAAACGGAATTGAGACAGGCGAGATCTCCAGTTGATGCACCTTCCCAGTGTGCGCCCGCGCCATTACACTCAGAAGATGTCAGGCAGCATCACACGCCGCACCGCACTACTCGCCCTGTCCGCAACGGCGGCCGCCAACGCACTTCCACCCAAAAGTTCGATCCGGCTGGGCGGCCCCATATTTCTGAAGAGCGACGATCCACGTGAGCTGGCGCGCGAGCATCGTCGCCTTGGCTATGGCGCTGCTTATTGCCCTGATGCAAAGGCCGATGACACGTCGCGGACCAAAGCGATCAGGGATGCGTTTAGCGCGGAAGGCGTGGTGATTGCTGAGGTCGGTGCCTGGCGCAACATTCTAGACCCGGACTCGAGCAAACGTACAGCCAATTTGCAATATGTGACAGGCCGCTTGGCGCTTGCCGAAGCTGTGGCCGCGCGCTGTTGTGTCGACATTGCCGGATCTTTCAATCCCAATGTTTGGTATGGCCCCGATCCCAAGAATCTCTCGGCCGAGTTCTTCGACGCTACGGTCGAAAACTGCCGCCGGGTGCTCGACGAAGTCAAGCCCCGTCAGACAAAGTTCACGATCGAGATGATGCCGTGGTCGCTCCCCGACGGGCCGGACAATTATCTGAAGTTAATCAAGGCTGTCGACCGTAAAGCTTTTGGTGTTCATCTTGACGTGTGCAACATCATTAACTCGCCCGAACGCTATTACAACAACAGCCAAGTCATCAAAGATTGCTTTCGCGTGCTCGGTCCATGGATCACGTCCTGTCACGCCAAAGACCTGTTTTGGGCCATGGAGTACAACATGCATTTCGTAGAGGTGGGGCCAGGGCGTGGCGGTATCGATTACCGTACGTACTTGAGTGAGCTTGCGAAGCTCGCAACCGATGCGCCTCTTATGCTCGAACATCTAAAGAAGCCGGAGGAATACGACGATGCACGTAACTTCATCCGTCAGGTCGGCGGCGAGTTGAATTTGAGCTTTCTTTGATGCGCATCGCCATCGACACCGGCGGAACTTTTACTGACTGCGTTTACTTGAGTGACGCCGGGCTGCGCATTCTGAAGCTACCATCGACTCCGGCAGACCCGGGCGCGGCTTTCCTCCAAGCAGTCCAGGCTGTCGCTGATCATTCCGCCACCGAGATTCGTCACGGCACGACTGTGGCGACGAATGCACTGCTCGAGCGAAAGGGAGCACGGGTCGCCTTCATCGCAACGGAGGGTTTCGAGGACACGATCGCGATCGGCCGGCAAGCGCGGCCCAAACTCTACGATCTTTTCGTGACGAAAGAGCCGCCGCTGGTCGGTGAAGGATTGCGCTTTGGAGTCGCCGAACGCCTCGGTAGCGATGGCACAGTGCTGCTGGCGCCCCACGCCAATGAACTGGCCCGATTAAAAGAGGCTGTCGCTGCTGTGCAACCCGGATCGATAGCGATCTCTTTGCTCTTTTCGTTTGCCAATTCAAAACATGAACGCTGCTTAGCAGAGGCACTCCAAGACTTAGATGTTCCGATCTCGCTCTCACATGAGATTTTGCCGGAATTTCGAGAATACGAGCGCGCTTCGACGGTCGTCATCAATGCGTATCTCGCGCCTTTAATGCAGCTTTATCTGCACCGCCTGGACAAAGCAGTCGAAGGGCAGGGAAGACGTTTGCAGATCATGCAGTCTTCCGGTGGGATCATCTCTGCCTCCGTGGCCGCCCGCGAGCCTGTGCGCACGATCCTGTCAGGACCTGCCGGCGGCGTGGTAGGCGCCCGAGCGATGGCCGCAGAGGCCGGCTTTACACGCATACTCACCTTCGATATGGGCGGCACGTCTACGGACGTCGCGCTTATCAGCGGTCAAGGCAATCTGCCGTTGACCAAAGAATCATTAGTCAGCGGACTGCCGGTAGCGATCCCAATGCTCAACATACATACCGTGGGTGCAGGCGGCGGCTCGTTAGCGCATTTCGATCGCGGCGGCGCGCTGAAGGTCGGTCCGGAGTCGGCAGGTGCTGACCCGGGACCTGTCTGCTACGGTCGCGGCGAGCTGCCAACCGTGACCGATGCGAACCTGCTGCTCGGTCGGCTCGACCCGGAATTGTTCTTAGGGGGTTGTATGCGGCTCGATCGGCAACGCACACTCGAGTATCTGTCGCAGCACAAAGGACCGCTCGAATCCGTCGAGCAATTCGCTGAAGGAATCATCCGCGTGATCGATGCCGAAATGGAAAAGGCGCTGCGGCGCGTGTCGGTCGAGCAAGGCCACGATCCTCGGGATTTCGTTCTGGTGACTTTTGGCGGGGCGGGTCCTTTGCATGCGGTTGCTCTGGCCCGTGCCTTGCATATTCCAAAGGTACTGGTGCCGAACTTCCCCGGCGCCCTTTCTGCTTACGGAATTCTTGTGTCCGATTTGATTCGTGACTACTCACGGACCGTCATGCTGCCGCCGGGTGATCCGTTCATCGAGCGGTGTTTCGACGAACTGGAAAAACTTGCCCGCGCCGAGATGAAGGAGCAGGCCGCACCCCTTTTAGCAGTTCGTTCGCTTGACATGCGCTACGCCGGACAAGGGTACGAACTACCCGTCCCGTACTCTCAGGATTTCGTCGACGAGTTTCATCGAACACATGAACAGCGCTACGGATATTCCGACGACAAGCGGCAGGTCGAAGTAGTCACCGTCCGAGTTCGCATGATCGCCGCGACGGAGCCCGCGTCGGTCCCGCATGAACTAGAACCAGAAACACGTGCAGTAAGCGGGAAGCCGCACCGGATCTACTACGAACACCAATGGCTCGAAAGCACGATCTATAGTCGCGAGCAACTCTCGGCCGGCATGGTCGTTGCCGGACCCACGGTCATAGCGGAATACAGCTCGACCACGTTTCTTCCGCCGGAGTCTGCCGCTCGGGTTGACGCGAATCGCAATCTGATCATTGAGGTGAACACGTGACGGATCCGATTGAACTCGCCGTCTTCGGAAGCGTGTTTCATTCAATCGCCGAAGAGATGGGTGTGGTGCTGCGGCGCAGTGCCTTTTCGCCCAACATCAAGGAGCGCCGCGATTATTCGAGCGCTGTCTTCGATTCAAGCGGGCGAATCGTTGCAATGGGCGATGATATGCCGGTTCACCTGGGATCGATGCCGATGTCGGTTCGCGCCGCACTCGAGAGACTGTCGCTCGATGATGGCGACATTGCGATCCTGAACGACCCGTACGCGGGCGGCACCCATCTGCCGGATATCAGTCTCGTCGTGCCCGTTTTTGTGCCCGGAAAGCCGAGTGCGGCGTTCTTCGTTGCAAACCGGGCACACCACGCAGATGTCGGCGGCAGATATCCGGGTTCGATGGGCCCTTGCAACGAAATTTGGCAGGAGGGTTTGCGGATCCCCCCTGTGAAGCTCTTCGCGCACGGCGTCTTGAACAAACCACTACTTGATTTGATTTTGAACAACGTCCGAACACCAAACGAGCGCGAGGGCGACCTCACCGGACAGATCGGCGCCTGTCGAATTGGCCTTATAAGGCTGCTGGATCTAGTCGTGAAGTACGGATTCCCTCGCGTCGACGAAGCCGCGCACGCACTGATCGAGTACTCCGAGCGATTGCTTTGCGCGGAGCTTGCCCAATTACCAGAAGGCGAGTTCAGCGCGGTGGATCACCTCGACGATAACGGTCTGAGCGAAGCGCCGGTGAAGATCGCTGTGACTCTAAAGACTATTCCAAGCGAGGGCCGGCTGCGAGTCGATTTTAGCGCGTCCGACGATCAGATTGCCGGCAGTCTTAACGCTGTGAGTGCGGTCACTTACTCGGCCGTGTCTTACGTAATGCGCTGTCTCCTGCCCATTGAAGTTGCGCCTAATGCAGGAGTCATGAACTCCGTGGAAGTCATCACGCGCGAGGGTTCGGTGGTTGCTGCCCGATTACCGGCTGCCGTGGCGGGTGGCAATGTAGAAACCTCGCAGCGCATCGTCGACGTGCTGCTCCTCGCCTTCTCGCAAATACTGCCGGACCGCATTCCGGCGGCAAGCTCGGGCACCATGAGCAATCTCACGATTGGTGGTGTGGATAGCCGAACCGGACGGCCCTACGCATACTACGAAACGATTGCCGGGGGTTCGGGCGCGTATCCGCGAGGGGACGGTACTTCGGGCGTGCACACGCATATGACAAATTCGCTCAATACGCCCGTTGAGGCTCTCGAGTATGCTTATCCGTTCCGGGTTCTCCGTTACGCTTACCGTCGCGGCTCCGGCGGCCACGGTGCCTACCATGGCGGCGACGGTTTAGTACGTGAGATCGAACTGCTCGATCCGGCGCAGATAACGATACTCTCCGATCGCCGGGTGCTCGCGCCCTATGGTCTCGCTGGTGGAGAACCAGGCACCACTGGGCGCAACACGCTTTCGGAGAACGGAACCGAGTCTGCGCTACCAGGCAAGTGCAGTCGAGAAGTGCCTGCGGGCTCTATCCTAAGAATCGAAACTCCCGGAGGCGGCGGCTGGGGTCGTCCACTTTCGTAAAAGATCAATTGCCTTGCGAATATCGGCATCGCGCCGTGCTTCGTCTTTTTCTTCGCGTTCGATACTCAAAATCCCGCGGTACCCAATCTCCTTCAGCTTTGCGATGAACGCCGGGAAATCAACAGCGCCTTCGCCGAGGGGTTTCTCTGTTCCGAGTGCCTCGGGCTTGTCGAGAGGCGGCCAATCACCGTCCTTGCAGTGAACGGAGATCACGTGCTTTCCAAGCACTCCGAGCGCTTCGATTGGATCTCCGGTGCCGTAAAGAATCATGTTTGCCGGGTCGAAGTTGATCTTCAGATTGGGCCGCTTCACATCGGCTATAAACTGCAGTAGCACCTTCGCGGGCTCCTGCCCTGTTTCGAGCGTGAAGGATTGCCCGTTCTCGCCGCAGTGATCGCAGATTTCGCGTGCTACATCGCGGACCGCCGCGTACCGCTCGCTCCCGAAGTCATGCGAAATAAAGCCGATATGACAGGCGACGCTTTCCAGCGCAAGCTGGCGAGCAACATCTGAAACGGCCTTTGTCCGCGCAATCCGTTCTGCGCGGGTACTCTCGGGTACAAGCCCCACGGTACGCTCGACGGTTGGTATATCGGCGTAGTCTTCGCCAACATAGCTGCAGACGGCGGTGACCGCCGTAAAGTGCTCGTCAGTTAACGCCTTGTCCCACTTTTCGGCCGCGCCCTCAAGCGACAACTCACCCCCAAAACCAAGCTGTCCGGAGCGCAGGCCAAACTGCTTCACACGTGCAAGCGTCTCGCGTGGACTTTCTGTTGCCCAAAACATCAGCCCAATCTCCAGGTCATCTAAACCAAGCATTTAACTGTTTGTCCCTCTCTGCGGCGTGATTCCTTCAACAACAAAGCCACTGCCAGCGCCTGTGCCGATTGCTCGGGTGGACAGCGCCCCGGTTTCGTTGACGATCGGCAGCAATCCACGAAATAAGCAATCTGCTCTTCGTAGGCGCTATGGACCGGTGTCGGTAACTGGACCCGTTCTTCCGCCGTCGTGACAAAAAGCCCGTCGCGTGCTAATTCGACTCGACTCTCTGCACTTCGTAGCTCGAACGACATTGAAAATGGCTCTCCGGCGGGCAGCCATCCGCCGCTAATCTCAACCTGCAAATCTGGGCCGTAGCTCAGCGTCGCTGCCATCGTGTCGACCGGACCGAGCGAACGGGCAGTAACCTGTTCGGGAACGCCCCACAGTGATAGCACCTGATCGATGTCATGAATGAGGAGGTCGACAACGGCGCCACCACTTCGCTCTTCGACGGGCAGCCAGCGGCTCCACGCTGGAAGGCCTGCGCTGCGGGTAAACCGGGCATGTCGGATCGGCCCGTACTCCTGATTGGCGACGATTGCCCGCAAAGTTTCATACTCGGGCCAGAAACGCAGGACGTGTCCGATCATGAGGACCCGCCCATGCTTTTCAGCCGCCTCGAGCATCTGGTGGCAATCGGCTTCGGTCAGCGCCATCGGCTTCTCGCACAGAACGTGCTTGCCAGCATTCAAAGCAGAAATCGCAACGCTCGCATGCAGATCCGTCGGAAGACAAATATCGATCGCATCTAACGTCGGATCAGTAACAAGCTCCCGCCACGCTGTGTATTTCTTTACCGTCGTGAAATCGAAGCGGGCAGGTGGAAGATCAAGATTTCCGCCGACCTCACTCAAGTCGCCGCTGAGAGCGCGTGCCGTGGTCGCGCAAACACCGGCCACTTTGACACTCGAAATCTTCTGCAGCGCGTTGATGTGCGTAGCGCCCATGAAGCCGAGTCCGGCTATTCCGAAATTCACTCCCGTATTGTACGAGGCATGCCTTATCTTGTAAGCAGATGCGTTTTTTACTCGGTGTGATAGCCGGTCTGTTTCTGATGATCGCCGGCGTTTTCGCGTATTTTTACTTTGGTTATGCACCTGTCGCGACCGCCGCGCCCCCCATTCCGTTTGAGGTCACATTAGCGCACGTTGCCTTGAATGCGCGCATCAATAAAGAAGCTCCCAAGAATGCACCTTTCCAGCCATCCGAAGCCGATCTTGAGAATGGCGCGCACCTGTACCGTAAACACTGCGCCACGTGTCACGGCCTGATGGATCAGCCGAAAACGGCCACGGCTGTCGGCATGTTCCCGAAACCTCCCCAACTCTTACATGGAAAGGGTGTCACCGACGACCCGGCTGGTGAAACGTATTGGAAAATAGTTAACGGGATTCGACTCACAGGCATGCCGGCTTACGGTAAATCTCTTTCCGATAAAGAAAGCTGGCAAATCAGTCTGCTGCTCGCCGGAGCCGACAAGATTTCCGACCAGGTAAAAACAATCCTCCGCCAGCCCGAGCAGCCTCAATAGCCCGGCGCGAACAGATCAGAGAAGCAAGTAGTGGTGGAAACGGGTCACACCGGCGTCACGGTGGTTTGACCCGCCGCAGCCGCTTCCGTATAGCTGGCTGACGCCTTCACTTCATCTGTAATCACCGTAAACTGAGTGAGCTTCGTGCTTCCGAACGAAGTAGTGAGGGCGACGTCAGCAGCGTCACGGCCAGTGGCCATGAGAACGCGTCCGATCCGAGTGTGGTTGTGGCGTGCATCGAATGTCCACCAGCGGTCTTCCAGGTACGCCTCGAACCAGGCGCTGAAATCCATCGCTGATGCTGAAAGAGGGACGCCGATATCGCCGAGATATCCGGTCACGTAGCGCGCCGGGATATTGAGACTGCGGCAGAATGTGATCGCGAGATGCTGAAAATCCCGACAAACTCCCATGCGCTCGGTGTAGACGTCAAGCGCTGTTTTTGTTGACCGGGCGTAGCTGTAGCCGAAGGTCACTTTGTCATGCACCCAGTTGCAAACCGCTTGCACGCGGCCCCACCCCGGCGCGATGTTTCCGAAGAGTTCGGCAGCCGTGTTGGAGAGCAGATCCACTTCGCAATAGCGGCTCGCAAGCAGGAATCGCAGCGTCTCAGGCGGTAGATCTTCCACCGGTACTTCCCGCGCAGCGAAGTTTTGCAGATCCGGCTCTCCTGAATCCTCAATCAACGTGGAGTTCTTTAGTTGCAGCGAGCCGGCGGGTGCCAGAAACCGGCAGCAGTAGTTTCCGAAGCTGTCTTCGTATCTGTCTACCGGAATATTTGGATCGATCTGCAATACATCGGGTTCTCGCAAGTCCTTCTCGCGCGACGAATGCACATTCAGCAGCGCCACAATCGGCACTGCCGTAGGAATGTCAAACCGGATATCGTAACCAAGGCGGATCAGCATGTTATTCAGCGCTCCAGAGTTTCGCGTAGCTGACCTGCATACTTGGCAGCGGAACCGATGCTAGTTCCATCAGCGTATTTTGACAGTGTAACGGACATCGGCTGTCAAATCTCGAGAAGCGACTTGCCACAATAGAGCCTTTAGCAAGGGAACGGGAGATAAATGACTTATTGTCTGGGCATCGTGACAGACGACGGTTTAGTGATGGCTTCGGATTCGCGCACCAATGCGGGATTCGATCAGGTGAACGTATGTCGCAAGATGCACTACTTCGTGCAACCTGGCGAGCGCGTCTTCGTTCTTCTTTCGAGCGGCAGTCTTTCGATCAGTCAATCTGTCAACACCCTGTTGCGCAGCGATTTCGATCGTGGCGAAGGACTCGCTAAGGCCTCGTCTCTGTATCATGCGGCGCGGATTGTTGGAGACTGTGTGCGTCGGGTCTCGGACATCGACCGAGCTGCTCTGGAGCGCGATCAGTTCAACTTCAATGTGCATCTGTTGCTCGGCGGTCAGGTCAAAGGCGAGCCGCCAAGTCTCTATCTGATTTACCCGCAGGGGAATCCCTTGCGGGCCACCCAGGATTCGCCTTATCTGCAGCTCGGTGAGTGCAAATATGGCCGTCCGATCCTTGATCGCGGCATCGAGGCCGCTACTTCGCTTGAGGTCGCCGCGAAATATGCGCTGCTCTCTTTTGATGCCACGATTCGGTCCAACGTCACCGTAGGACCGCCCGTCGAAATTCTGCTTTATCGCAAAGATAGCTTGAGTCTCGATCAATATCGAAAGTTCTCAGCCGCCGATCAAGACCTCCTAATGATTCACTCCTCATGGGAGGAATCGTTGCGGCGCGTCGTCGAGCAGCTGCCGGAAATCGATTTCCGCAAGCCGCCACCGCATGAAGCGATCTGAGCGGTCGTGTTAAAAATGCGGAAGGTATACTCGACGTATCACACAACCCGGTCGATTCCCTGTTTGAAGAGTTTCCGGATTCGCGATCTGTCGTGAACTATGGCAACGACTTCATCACTCGCTCAGCGCGGAATACCCGAACCGTTTTCCGAGTATGAGCTAAGCCAGGCATATGACGAGATGTTCCGCACAAACGGACGTCCTCGCTCGCATTACCGCGCCCTTTTCTCGCGCCTGCTGAGTCTACCGCCACATGAACTGCGTCGCTTTAAACAAGAAGCGGACGTTTCGTTTTTTAACCAGGGTATTACTTTCACGGTTTATGGCCGCAACGAGGGTACTGAGCGGATTTTCCCTCACGATCTTCTGCCCCGAATCATCCCTTACCTGGAATGGGAAACCATCGAGCGCGGCCTCACACAGCGCATTACCGCTCTCAATCTCTTTCTGAAAGATCTCTATCACGAGAGAAAGATTTTGAAAGACGGCATCATCCCGGGCGAAATCATCTACACCTGCAAACACTTTCGTCGTCAGATGCGCGGCGTGAAAGTACCGCGTGATGTCTACGTCAGTGTTTGCGGCACGGATCTGATCCGCCTTCCCACCGGGGAATTCGTAGTGCTCGAAGACAATTTGCGGGTTCCGAGTGGCGTCTCTTACATGCTCACCAGCCGCAAGGTGATGAAGCAGACCTTCCCAATTCTCTTTCGCAAGTACGGCGTGAAACCCATCGAGCACTACAGTCAGGCGTTGCTTGCTACATTGCGGTCGTTGGCGCCTGAGGGCCGCTCGAATCCGACCATCGTGCTGCTCACACCGGGCGTTTACAACTCGGCTTATTTCGAGCACACCTATCTGGCGCGACAGATGGGAATCGAAATGGTGGAGGGGCGCGATCTGGTGGTGCATGACAATTTCGTGTACATGCGAACGACGTCCGGCCTGCAGCGCGTAGATGTAATCTACCGCCGAGTGGACGACGACTTCCTCGACCCGCTTGCTTTTCGGCCTGATTCGGGACTTGGTTCGGCTGGCATTTTTAACGCCTATCGCGCGGGCAATGTGGTTCTGGCGAATGCGCTGGGCACGGGCGTCGCGGACGATAAGGCAATCTATGCGTACGTGCCGAGGATCATCAAATACTACCTGGGCGAAGACCCGATTCTCAATAATGTCGAGACTCTTCTGATGACGGACGACGCCGCGCGCCAGCACGTTTGCGACAATCTGCAGAAGTATGTGGTGAAGGCGGTCGGCGAATCCGGCGGCTACGGCATGTTAATCGGCCCGCACAGTTCGGTCGAACAGCGCGACGATTTTCGCTTGCGAATCTTAAGTGAGCCGAGAAACTACATCGCTCAACCGACACTGGCTCTTTCGACGGCGCCCTGTTTCACCGAGGATAGCCGAGTCGAGCCGCGTCACATCGACTTGCGTCCTTATGTCTTGTTTGGTGAGAAGGTCACCATCGTTCCAGGTGGATTGACGCGCGTAGCATTACGCAAAGGTTCGCTCGTAGTCAATTCTTCACAAGGCGGGGGCTCGAAGGATACGTGGGTCTTGCAGAATTAACACATACTTTTTACCGTCGAACGTATCGAAGGAGTGAGTGATGCTTTCGCGGGTAGCCGACAGCTTGTATTGGATGAGCCGTTACTTCGAGCGAGCCGACCACAGCGCGCGCGTTCTGGACGCCAATTACACTCTGATGCTGAATCCGTCGAAAGTATCGACAGAGCAGCGTTGGCAGAGAATTACTTCGATCCTGGGTCTGGGCGCAGCCGCTGTTGAACTCGATCCTCACACTGCAATGATGAAGCTGATCGCGGATACAGGGAATCGTTCCTCGATCGTGTCTTGTATCACGAGTGCCCGTGAAAATGCCAGTCAGGTGCGCGAGCAGATCAGCTCCGAGATGTGGGAGCGATTGAACCAGCTGTTCCACGAAGTCACGCAATCGAGCTCGAACCTCCAATTCCATGCCGAGCCGCAGCGCTTCATCTCACTGGTACGCGAGGGGTCTTACAACTTCCATGGCGTGACGCACGCGACCATGAATCACGGTGAGGCCTGGCAGTTCATTCGTCTCGGACGCTACATGGAGCGCGCTAACGCACTTCCTTCTCTGCTGGACGCTGTATTCTGCGCTTCGAGTGGAGCCGACGATCTCGACTGGGTGGGACTGCTCGCAAGCTGCTCCGCCTTCGAGGCCTATTGCAAGGTTTATACGGCAGATTTGAAACCGGAGCGCGTCGCCGAGTTCCTCCTTCTTAATCCTGAGTTTCCCTATACGGTGCGGTTCTCTACAGAACAAATGGAGAGGGCCCTCGAAGCAATTGCACGCGCATCTTCAAGTCGTAAAGGCGCTGCAATCGAAAAGCTGGTTGGCCGGCTCCGCTCTTCGTTGGCTTATGCGCAGATCGATGACATTATGTCCAAAGACTTTCAGCGCTTTCTGCGCAGTATCACCGAGCAATGCCAGCGCGTTCACTCGGCCATGCACGACGTGTATATCGAATACCCGGTCGAGTCCGCTTTCGAGGCCTGATGTTTTACGCGATCCGACACTTTACCCGATACCGTTACAGCCGCCCGGTGTGGCAAAGCAACATGGAAGTTCGGATGCATCCGCGCAGCGAAAACACGCAGCGTTGTTTTACCTTCCAGCTTTCGGTCAGCCCGCGCGCTCGCATCTTCTCCTATACCGATCACATCGGCAACATCGTCCATCATTTCGACATCCCCGAGCAGCATAACCATCTCACGATCATTGCGGACGCCCTGGTCGATATCGATGCACCTGTTGAGCTGCCCTCCTCGCTCGGTCCCGAGGCCTGGAATGAGCTTGACCAGTTGATAGAGCGCGAAGACTACTGGGACATGCTGATGCCAAGTCACTTCGCCAGAACTTCGCCGGAACTTGAGGCGCTCGCCGCTGAACTCGGTACCGATAAACGCGGTCAAGAGGATCCGTTGCTGGTTGTGCGGCGCTTGAATCAAGAACTATACGAGAAGTTCGCTTACGTCAAACAGAGCACGTCCGTAGATTCGCCTATTGAGGACGCATTGCGCTCCCGCCAGGGCGTTTGCCAGGATTTTGCGCATATCATGATTGCCTTATTACGGAATCTGCACATCCCGAGCCGGTACGTCAGCGGTTACCTTTTCCACGATACCTTTCACGAAGACCGATCAGCCGCAGGCGCAACGCACGCCTGGGTGGAAGCCCTGCTGCCCGGCTTAGGTTGGATTGGCGTTGATCCCACAAACAGGCTCATCGTAGGAGAGCGCCACATCCGGACCGCCATTGGCCGCGATTATGCCGATGTTCCACCAACGCTCGGAACCATGAAGGGCAGAGCCGATACCGAATTGCAGGTGCGCGTCCGGGTTACGCCGTCCGAAGCCGTGTTGCCTCCCGATCAGGAGTTCGCAGCCGACCAGGAGTGGTCGCGGTTCCTCGCCAAAGATCACGAAGCCGAGCTAGTGCACGCGCAGCAACAACAGCAGCAATAATCGTTGAGTTTCTCTTAAACTAGAGTCGACCCATGCGGTAGTACGCCTGATACTCCGCTTCAATCGCGTCCAGCAGCGTACGTTCCCGCCTGCTTTCACGCCGTCGCTCAACAGATTCAAAAACGATGATCAATAGGCCGAATACCACGGCCACGCCGAGCAGCAGGTTTCCCAAGTCCAGAAACTCCAATCCCATTTCAGGTTGATTGAACCTTTCAGACCAGCAATGCGTACTTATCGATTCCAGACTTTCGATGCACGCACGCCATACGGTTTACACGATATCACCTTCGCCTGACGCAACGCTGGCGCTCGAGATTACACAAACCGGTCTGGCCAAAACGAAGCTCTTACTCGTTTGGGAACGCTTCACCGGAGAACTGTTCTACGACGCGCAAGATCCGCTGGCGAGCGAGTTAAATATCGAGATCGAAGCAGCCAGTTTGGTCTGTCGCCATCGAGTCGAAAGTTCTAAGCGACCCCCAGCATCGACTCAGGCCGCAGTGAACAAAGCACTAAATGCCGTGCACGATCCGCATCTTCAGATTCGCTTGCGTCCTTTCACTGCAAAGCCGTTGCGTGGATTTATCGCTCAGGGCAATATTGTCTTTCGCGGAAGGGAGCGAGTGGTCAAGTTTAACGTCGGTTTCGGTGTGGAAAAGAATGGCCGATTGCAAATCGATGCCAACGCCGCCCTGCGGCTGAGCGAGTTCGACGTCGCATGTCCGACATCTTTGCTCGGTCTGGTAAAAACGCAGGACGAGGCGGTGTTGCACGCCCTGCTTTGGGGATCGGCGCGAGATCCGGCTACCTCGGTAGCTTTACAAGAAGCGTGAGAGGAGCGGACCAAGGACGGCCGTTATCAATACGTAAGCCGCCGACAACGGACCGATCTGCGGAGCGAAGCTCACACCTAGACCAGCGATGACAATTGAAAACTCACCGCGCGCAACGAGCGCCGCACCTGCCCGGAGACGTTCACGCCCCGAAACATTGCTGCTTCGTGCGGCCACATAGCCCGTTAAGATCTTAGTCGCACCCGTTACGACCGCCAGACCCAGCGCGAGTGGCAAAACATCCACCAGGGTCGCAGGGTCGATTTGCAAGCCGAAAAAGAAGAAGAAAGTAGCCGCGAAGAAGTCTCGCAGCGGCGAAAATAAGCGGTGCGATTGCTCGGCGAGAGGTCCAGAAACCGCAATGCCCACCAGAAAGGCGCCAATCGCAGTTGAGACTTGGAACCGGTCGGCAATCCCAGCCACAATCAACACCGAACCCAGCACTGTGAGCAGAATAATTTCGTCGGATTCGTGAGCGACGAATCGGCTGATAGCCGCGCCATAACGCACGGCCGCAACAAGCACAAACAGTACAAGGGCGATAGCAACGAAAACCGATACGGTGATTGTTCGCATGCTCCCGCCAATTAACATTGCTCCCACCAGGGGCAGGTAAACAGCCATGGCAAGATCCTCAAGGACCAGCACGGAGAGAATTGCGGGCGTTTCCCGATCGGAAAGTCTTCCTAGGTCAGCCAAGATTTTCGCCGATATGCCCGACGAAGAAATGTATGTGACCCCGCCTAGCAGAAGACACGGCAGTGGCTTCCAACCAAGAAGCAGCCCGCTAACAGCGCCGGGCGGGAAGTTGAGCAGGAAATCTGCACCACCTGCGGGCAATCCGGTCCGAAGATTTTTGACCAGTTCTCGACCCGTGTACTCGAGACCGAGCATGAACAGCAGTAGAAGAACTCCAATTTCGCCGCCAACATGAATAAAATGTCCACTTAGCGGCAGTGGAGCGAAACCGCCATTTCCAAATGCTAGGCCCCCGATCAGATAAAGCGGTATGGCCGAGAACCCTAAATGATTGGCAACTCGCGCTAGAAACGCGAGGCCGATTATTGCTGAACCAAGTTCAATGAAAAGGCTGGCCGCACTGGCATGGGTCTGAACCATAGCTGTCAATCTGATTGAAGCAGGTTCAGTTTACAAGCTAGGATCGTTAAACTGAACAAGCAATGACTGAATGGAATGCGGTTGAGTACGCGCAACGATCCGCCTTACAAACCGCGATGGCGGAAGAAGTACTCGCGCTGCTGCGATTAGAAGGCTCGGAACGTGTGCTCGATGTCGGCTGCGGCGATGGCAGGATAACCGCCGAGATTGCTCGCCGCGTCCCGCTCGGTTCGGTCGTGGGGATTGACCCGTCTCACCGCATGATCGAGTTGGCCAACAGCCAATTCGACCCTACCGCCCAACGAAATCTTCGGTTCGAAGTACGCGACGCGCGCCGCATGAACTTCACAGCCCAATTCGATCTAGTCGTATCGTTCAACGCTCTTCACTGGATACCGGAGCAAAAACAGACGCTGCAATCCGTACACACAGCTTTGAGACCGGGAGGCACTGCGCAGTTGCGGCTCGTGCCCAAAGGTCCACGCAAGAGCCTGGAGGATGTCATAGAAGAGACCCGACAACTACCCAGGTGGAAAGAATATTTTACCCACTTTACCGATCCGTATTTGCATCTCACGCCTGAGCAATACACGGTGTTAGCCGAGGGGGCTGGATTTCATGTCAAACGAGTTCACAGCGAGTCGAAAGGCTGGAATTTCGAGACGCGATCCGCTTTTGAAGGGTTCGGCGCAGTGACCTTCGCGGAGTGGACGAAAGCGCTGCCCGTCAATGAGCAACCTGCTTTCATTACTTACGTCCTAGATCGCTACGCCGCAGCCGTTGCGGAAACTCCCGCCGAAGCGAACACTTTCAAGTTCTATCAGATGGATGTAACTCTCGAACGTTGATGTAGCAAAACAACGCGGAAAGAGGCGGTGCGCCCATAAGACGCGAGCGCACCGTAATCGACGCTGCCTGCAGTCTAAGTAAGGGTGTTAGTAGTAGTGCGGCGGATCGGCCGATCGCTGTCCGCGTAGTCTGCCGAAGCCTCGCCGGTTGAGGAAACATCTTCAGCACCGGTTTGTTTCAGTAGATCTTTTGCCTTGCCAACCCAATCGCTGTTATCGCAGTGAACCGAGAGCAGAATCCCGCCGCTCTTGATACGTCCCTCGTAGCGCTTCGCTTCGTACTCAGGAATGCCCATACCAACGAGAGCACCAATCATTCCTCCGACAACGCCGCCCGACCCAAGCCCAGCCAAGGTCCCCATGATCGGACCTGCTGCAATGAACGGGCCCACACCCGGTATGGCCAGCGCGCCGATGCCCGCCAGCAATCCGAGAGTACCGCCGATCACTCCGCCGGTCACCGCGCCGGTGGTTGTTCCTTCGGGAGCTTTGGTCGCCTTCTCATGCGCGAAGTCTTTCGTGCCCACGTTGTCCTGTAGAAGGACCGAAATATCTTCGTTCCTGAACCCCGCCGCGATCAGTTGATCTACTGCGGTCTCGGCCATCTCGCGTGAGCCATAAATGCCGTATGCTACTGTATTTTTGCCTGCCATAATTACGTATCCTTTTTCCTGAAATTCAGAATCTTAGCTGCCTTTTATCGTCAGCTCATTTGTGACGTTGCCCGAACCGGCGTACTTTGTTGCATGCTCTTCTATCGCCTTCTTTTCGTCTTCCGTCTTCACTGGTCCCCGTAACGTAACTTTGCCGCTAGTCGCAACAATTTTCACGTTATGTGCGTACGTAGAAAGAGATTTGTCTTTCACCACGTCCCGACGAATATGCGCCATTAACTCACGGTCCGATAAATTGTTCTTCGCCTTATCTGCGTTTGGTGCTTCCGTATTCCGGTCCGCTTTGTTAACCGCTGTGTTATCCGGTGCTTGGTGATACGGATTGCCGGCTAACAACGCCGTGCTGCCCCCAACCAAAAGGGCTCCAGCGAGCCACGTTGAGGCAATCGGCCTCAAACAAATGCGCGCTTTCAAACTGTGCATCGTAGATCTCCCTCCGCACCATTAACAGCACGGAGATGGCCGAAACCAGATCCAGAGTAGTAGCCCTTTTAAGGCATTGAAGAGTAGTTACTTGACAAAAATGTCACACAGTATTTCTGTCATCCGCCACGTGCAGATCAAGCACATTTACCACACTTCCGTGCGCAGCAAGGTAATTCTTCCACGCAAGTGCTGACATAATCTCCGGATGCGGAAAGTGATTGTTTCGGTCGCCAGCAGCCTGGATAACTTCCTTGCCCGGACAGACGGTGCGTATGACTGGATCCGTATGGATCAAGACTACGGATTCCCAGAGTTTTTCCAAACGATAGACACCGTTCTGATCGGGCGGAAAATGCACGACTTGATGATTCGCACCGGCATTCAGTCCTATAAGGGATTGCACAACTACGTCTTTTCACGCACCCAATTGGCAGGAGCCCAAGGCGATTTCACCTACGTCGCCGAAAATAAGAAAGAGTTTGTTGAGAGGCTGCGCGAAGAGCCAGGAAAGGATATTTGGCTGGCTGGGGGCGGGGAACTAATCGGTTCGTTCCTGCAAGCAGGACTGGTGGACCGCGTCTCGCTAGCAATTTAACCAGTGTTGCTCGGCGAGGGCATTCCGCTGTTTCCCTGTAACTTCCCCGAGCTCAAGCTTGACTTGGTCGAGTGCAAGCCCTTCTCTAGCGGGGTCGTGATGATGCACTACAACGTGCTGCGCTGACCCCAAAAATTTCAAAGGCCGGTTTGTGCCTGCACGTACTTACCCTGCTCGGGTCTCGCAAGCCGATCGAAGTCGCTGGCGAATTGCGCGAGCTGGTCCGCAACGTGTTCGCCGGAAATCGCCGGCCCATGACCGGGCGCAATCGTAGTAGGCCTTAAGGCCGCCAGTTTACGAACGGACTCCCGGGCCGACTCCCAATCTGGCGTGTAGTAGGCCGGCGGTCCGTTCAGCTCAGCCCTCTGCTGCGCGACCGCCAGGAATGAATTCTGGTCTGTTGTGCAGAACGCATCGCCGGGCAGCAGCACACGATCACTTTCCCGGAACAGGGAGATGTGTCCGGGCGCATGCCCCGGCGTGTGCAGCCATCTCCAACCTGACAAGGTCGGCACCGAGCCATCGGCCGGCAATGCGTGAACGCGACCCCTGATATCCGAACCCGTTCGCGGATACAGCGGCGACATTACCGCCATCAGCCCACCCCCAACCGATGGATCGGGCGGCGGATATTTCGCCTGACCTGTCAGATACGGAAACTCGGCCGAGTGCGCGTAAACAGGTACATTCCAGTCGGCGAGCAGATCTTTGATCGGACCGACATGATCAAAATGTCCATGCGTGAGAATAATCGCGCTCGGGCGCGTTCCGATTCCGTAGACTGAGTCAGCCCAGCTCTTGAGCTTCGATGCCGAATGCGGCAGGCCGGTATCAATCAGTGTCCAATCGCCACTCGGGCTGCTGATGCCCCAGACGTTCACAAAGAGAATGCGTACGCCCGTAACGCCGGGCGCAGCGTTAGCGAGCGGAATTACTTCATACTCGGGCAGCGGGATCGAGTCCATAGCCAGTAGACGCGGTCCGGACGCAAAGTTACTTCACCGAACCGCTCCAGCGTAGGCCTACGCGCCACATGCGCGGTGATCCGGTGTTTGGCGAAGGCGTTAACGCGACTAGGTATGTGCGGTCGAGCAGGTTGTCTATGGACGCAACCGCCGAAAGCTTCTGCGTCAGATGCTGCTGCCCCAAAAGCTGCAGCGAAGCGTACCCGGGCAGCTTGAACTGATTCAGATCGTCATCGAACACCAGCCCAAAACTGCGAATGCCGCCGGAAATCAACGTATTCTTCGCAGTGAAGCTGAGCTGTGCGGTCCCTTGCTGCTTCGGCACTTCAGGAAGGCGCTGACCGGTGCTCAACCGGGCGTCGGCGTATAGATAACCTGCATCTGCTCGCCAGTGCGACCAGTGCCGATTGACGTTTGCCTCGATCCCCCGCGAAAGCGCGGTCGGAAAGTTTTGGCGCTGGCGAAGGATCTGGTTGCTCGTCGTGCTGAGGGTGCCGTTATCGATCAGATTATTGAGCTCGTTCCGAAACAGCGTGAGCGTCACGCCTGTGGTCTCTGAGTTCCAGTCCACCCCCGCCTCCACACCGACCACACTCTCGGGCACTAGGTTCGGATTAGCCAGCGTGAGCGTGTTTCCAACGCGGAAATTGCGGTAAAGCTCGTTCAAGGTGGGCGCGCGGAAGCTTCGGTAACCCGTGGATCTTAGTCGAAACCGCCGCAGGCCCACCGCGACGCCGCCGTTCGGGCTGACAAACGTGTCGCCGTGTTGTCCCGTAAACTGGTGCCGAATTCCCGCAAAAAAGCGTGCCGGGCCGATTGTATAATCAGCCTGCCCGAAAAGCCCATGCTCCAGCAGCGTTCCACCGCTCCGCGTCAGGATGTGAGTGTTATAGGAAAAGTCGCGGCTCACGCCGTGTGTGTCATCCGTATCGGCACCGGCAATGGTGTTCCAGTGTTTCGCATGATGCTGCCAGGAGAGTGCGCCGCCCGTATCGTCAGCCGGAACCGTTTGGCGGGAGCTCAACGTTTCGCGATTGCGATTGGCTGACACGCTCGAATAAGTGCTATGGAATTGTTCCTGCGTATGAAACCCAAGAAAAGAGACTTGGTCATTGCTCCATGAATGCGTGTAATTGACCCCTACCGTGCCGAGACCCGTCGAATTGTGTGTGAGATTCGTGCCATTCTGACGCTCTTCCGCCAGCACGTCAAAGTGGAATGACAAGCGATCTCGCAACCCGAGATAATCAAGGCGTACGTCGCCGGCTGCAAAACGCACGTTCGCTTTGTCGTCGACCAAGCCGCGCTGCGGGTGCGGCGTAATGTAATAGCCGTCGGTTGTCAACGCGCGCGAGTGCACCGACAATGCCCAGGGCCCCCACAGATTCGAGTAGCCGGCGGATGCATCTTCGGTACCCTCGTTTCCGGTTAGAAAACTCGCCTGCAGGTAATCGTGGCGTTCCGGTGGGGAGAACAGCGAGATCGAGCCCCCCAGGGCTCGATCCCCAAAAACGCTGGTCGAGGCGCCACGGTTGATATCCACCTCGCTGATGTAATCGGGGTCGATCCGATCCCAATACACCCAGCCGCCGAACGGATCGTTGATCGGATAGCCGTCCCACAGCACGAGCGTGCGGCTGGCGCCCGATGAACCGGTCCCTCGCAACGAGACACCCTGAGTTGTTGGATTAGCGACCAGGCTCGAGGTCCGGCGGAAGAGAGAGAAACCGGGTACCTGGCGCAAGCGGTCGTCCATTTCAACGCCCGGAATCGATTGCAAGCGCTGCTGATCGAGCACCACAATCGAGGCTGGAACTTCGCTCGAGAGCGTCGCATTGACCGTCACCGTTGTTTTTAACGGAGGCGGACGCCGTAGTCGCCGCTTGTCCCGCCGCTTGTGCCCCTGCTTGTGCCCCTGCTTGTGCCGGACGATCGGCGGCGGCGGCCGGAGAACCCGTCCCCGGGTTCACCTGTGCCGTAACGGTATGGCTCTCAACCGCAGCGAGAGCCGCAAACGCCAGAGCACCAACAAACCTCACCACCTTCAATCGTCGAAGAGAGTACCTCATTCAAATACGCCGTTACCTCGGCCACTCCCGCATACGTATTCTAAAAGGTACACGATGGCCAAAGTCCGTATCAGCGGTCTCCTTCGGTTGCGGGTTGCGTCGGCTCTGATCGTATTCCCGCTCTTCATCGCAGTCTCCGGCTGTGACAAACAAATATCACGGGGCGTAGCTGTCGACCAGAAGCTGCGAAAATTCATTGCTCCGGATGCCACGGTGCTGGTCGGCATCGACGTGGACTCGTTGAAGACCGCGCCATTTTATGATCGTCATCGCGAGTTGCTGGGGATTCCTCTGTTAACAGGCATCTCTGAACGCTCCGGCTTCGATCTCCGCCGTGATCTCAGCTCCGCCGTAGTGACTTGGAACGGGAAAGGCCTCGCGGTAGCCGGGCATGGGCGCATCGCTAAGGACTCAATTGAACACTCGCTGACCGGTGATCCCGTTGTCTACGAGAAGTACAAGCTCTACCGCTTCCAGGATCAGGCGATCAGCGTGTTGAACTCGGATATTGTCCTTGGAGGCAACCTTCAGGCCGTCGAAACAGCCATTGATGTCTTTCAGAAAAACTCTGGCGGCATTCCGGATGAGTTGAAGGCCTCGCTTGGATTGATTCCGAAGTCCTCTCAGATTTGGCTCGTGAGCCGTGGCGGACTGCCGTTCGCAGATGTGCCTATGCGCTCTGAGTACTCTTCAATGCTCGCCAATTTCGCCGGTTACGTTCGATCGACCTCGATCGGTATTGCCGCCGAAAGCGGACTGAGTCTCAGAGCTCGTATTGATTGCGTCTCGGAAGAGGGATCGAAGCGGGTTAGTGACGCCATACGCGGAGGCATCGGCTTAGCCCGGCTTACTACCAAAGATGACCACCTCGCGGACGTGCAGCTTTACGATTCGATCATCGTGCAAAAAGAGGGCAAAACCGTGAACATCAACGCCGACGTTTCGCCTGAAATGGCAGACCGGCTAGTCAGCCGTTTCAGTGGCAGCGCTCCACGCTAAAGGCGCGACTTGCCGCCCTCACTGATGTAGTTTCGGTTCCACTGCGGAATCTCGACCGTCACGTCCCCTTTGACCACAGCCTGGCATCCTAACCGTGAACGCAGAGTAAGTCCGGCGGCCATCTCCAGTCTGTCCAGTTCATCGTCCTCCGGTTCCGAAAGGTTCTTCTCGCCCTCGGTCACGATGACGTGGCACGTTGTACAGGCACAGCTTCCGCCGCAAGCGTGTTCCAGATCCACCCCAAGGTTAAGGGCAATATCGAGCAGGGATTCGCGTTTTCCGTGATCGCTGTAGGGCAGTTCGCCGGATTCGAACTCGACAACTCTATTCTCCGGCGTGAAAGTAACTTTCGGCACAACCCATTGTACGATTTGAACTTAGCCTTGCTCCGCTGTATCCGTAACCCAGCATTCCTGAGCTGTTCAGCCATACTGGATGGCAATGTTCCAGGACATTGAAGACAGAATCAAGTCGGCCCTCGAACGCCGCCTCCGCGATCACTTCGGACTGAACCTGCCCGTGTCGCTCGAACAGCCGAAGCAAAGTTCGTTCGGTGAACTCGCCATTCCAGTGGCGTTTCAGCTTGCTCGCCAGCTCAAACGCGCTCCCCGGCTCATTGCCGATGAACTAGCGCCTAGTCTGTCCGAGGTCGAAGGCATACGATCATTCGAAATTGCCGGAAACGGGTATATCAACGTGCGCCTGAATCGGGGCGCTTATGTCCTGGAAGCGCTCCGTGCTGTTAACCGGGAGAATGTCCCGACTCCAGGCAAAGTGATTGTTGAACACACCAACATCAACCCTAACAAAGCAGCACACATCGGCCATCTGCGAAACGCGATTCTGGGAGACACTTTCGTGCGGATGTTGCGCCGGCGGGGGCGTCAAGTTGAAGTTCAGAATTACATTGATAATACGGGCGTTCAGGTCGCTGACGTCGTCGCCGGCTTCTTCTTTCTCGAGAAGAAAAGGCCCGAAGATGTCGAGCAATCAATCAACGATCCGGCTGTTCGTTTTGATTATCTTTGCTGGGATCTCTACGCACGAGTTTCCGCCTATTACAAAGAAGACCCAGCAGCTCTCCAATGGCGTGGCGAGACACTGCAGGCGATTGAAAGCGGAGTGGGCCCACTGGCCCGGCTGGGTGAAGTCGTGGCGGATGCCATTGTGGCTCTGCATCTTCGGACCATGTACCGTTTGTCCGTTACTTATGAGCTACTTCCACGGGAGAGCGAGATCCTACACCTTAAATTTTGGGCTACCGCCTTCGAGTTGCTGAAGGAAAGAGGAGCGATCTACTTCGAAACCTTTGGAAAGAATAGCGGTTGTTGGGTGATGCCGGCCTCCGCTTTCCGCGAGACGGGCGATACGGAAAGCGACGACAACAAGATCATCGTCAGATCCAACGGGACTGTCACCTACGTGGGAAAGGACATCGCATACCAGCTTTGGAAATTCGGTTTGCTCGGTAAGGATTTCTTCTACCGGCTCTGGTCGCAGTATCCTGACGGGGAAAACGTCTGGGCCACCAGCGAGACACCGACGAATGCCGAGCCGCCCCGATTCGGCCACGCTTCGCAGGTTTTCAATGTCATAGATTCCCGCCAATCCTATTTGCAGGATGTTGTCGTCGCGGGTCTGCGCGCGCTCAATTTCAATGAGCAGGCGGATGCTTCAATGCACTTTTCCTATGAGATGGTTGCGCTCTCGCCGCGCACTTGCGTTGACCTTGGAATTCCCCTTTCCGACGAAGACAAGAAGCGCCCCTATGTGGAAGTTTCCGGCCGCAAAGGCTTGGGCGTTAAAGCCGATGACCTCATCGACAAATTGATTGAGACCGCGCTCAGCGAGGTCGAAGATCGGCATCCCGAAGCAGACCCGGAAGAACGAAAGCGCATCGCTCGACAGATTGCCGTGGGCGCCTTGCGTTATTTCATGCTGAAATTCACCCGCAACTCTGTCATCGCTTTTGACTTTCAAGAGGCGCTCAGTTTCGAGGGAGAAACCGGACCCTATGTGCAGTACGCGGCAGTACGCGCGGCGAACATTCTCCGCAAAGTTGGGGAACGTTGGGGAGCGACAACCGAATCGATGCCGGCTCTCTCACCGGAAGCACTCGATGGCTTTTTCGAAGCTGAAGATCTCTGGCAGCTCTTCCTGACCGGTTCGAAAGCCGACGATGTTTTCGAGCGCGCTATTACCTCGGGTGAGCCTGCGCATGTAGCGCGTTATGCCTTTCAGCTTGCCCAAGCGTTCAACAACTTCTATCACGAGCATTCCGTCATTGCAGAACCGGATGCGGAACGTCGCGGGGCGCTAACTTGGCTTACGCGCTATGTCCTCGATCAACTTACGATCACGTTCCGCGTTCTCGGCATTGAGCAGCCCGCTTACATGTAATCGCGCCCGGCAGGGGCAACGAGCAAACGCGCGGTTCTAAACTGAAATTAAATGCCTAGCAAGAATAGCTTTGGTGCCGCCGCAACCCTCCACGTCAATAACGATCAGTTCCAGATCTTTCGACTCGATGTGTTAGAGAAGGCGGCGACAGGTGTCAAGCTGGCGCGTCTGCCGTATTCAATCAAAGTACTTCTCGAGAACCTGCTGCGTTTCGAGGATGATCTGACGGTTAAGGCTAGCGACATCGAATACATCGCCGAGTGGGACGCGAAGACCGCTCCGCAGGAGATTCAATTCCGTCCTGCCCGTATCCTGCTCCAGGATTTTACCGGCGTACCGTGCGTCGTGGATCTTGCCGCGATGCGGGACGCACTCAGAAAGTTAGGCGCTGATCCAGAGCTGGCCAATCCGCTTATTCCCGCCGATCTGGTGATTGACCATTCGGTGCAGGTCGATGCTTTCGGTTCGGATCAGGCTTTCGCGCAAAATGCGCTTCTCGAGTTCTCGCGTAACCAGGAGCGATATGCGTTCTTGCGGTGGGGCCAGAAGGCTTTCAGCAACTTTAGGGTGGTCCCGCCCGATACCGGAATCGTCCACCAGGTAAATCTCGAGTACCTAGCTAGCGTGGTCTTCACCGGAATCAAACACGGGGTCGCGCAGGCTTATCCGGATACTCTGATGGGCACGGACTCGCACACCACCATGATCAATGGTGCCGGCGTGGTTGGTTGGGGCGTCGGCGGGATCGAGGCCGAAGCTTGCATGCTCGGCCAGCCAATCTCGATGCTTCTTCCGCAGGTGGTCGGTTTTAAATTGAGCGGTCACCTTCCTGAAGGTGCAACGGCAACAGATCTGGTGCTGACGATCACCCAGATGCTTCGCAAGAGAGGTGTCGTCGGGAAATTCGTAGAGTTCTATGGGTCGGGAGTCGGCGCGCTTTCGCTTGCAGACCGCGCGACGATCAGCAACATGGCTCCCGAGTATGGCGCCACCATCGGCTTTTTTCCGATCGATGAGGTGACACTCCAATATTTGCGTCTCACTGGACGCTCGCCTGAGCAGGTCAATTTGGTCGAGGCTTACACCAAAGAGCAGGGATTGTTTCTCACCCCCGACGCGCCTGACCCGGTGTACTCGGATACGTTGTCGCTCGACCTTTCCAAAGTCAGTGCCTCGCTCGCCGGCCCTCGACGCCCACAGGATCGCATCGAGCTTTCCGATGTAAAAGAGAGCTTCCTGACCTCTCTCGGCCACTCGCAAAAAAGTCACACGTTGGCGGTTGATGGGCACAAGGAGAAAATTCGCGATGGTGCGGTGGTCATTGCAGCGATCACAAGCTGCACCAACACTTCGAATCCCTCGGTCATGATCGCGGCCGGGTTACTCGCGAAGAAGGCTGCCGAACACGGCCTGTCTCCGAAACCCTGGGTGAAGACATCGCTCGCGCCTGGCTCGAAAGTCGTCTTCGATTACCTGACCGACGCCGGCCTCATGCCCTACCTGGAGCGTTTCAATTTTCACCTGGTTGGCTATGGCTGCACCACCTGCATCGGGAACAGTGGTCCGTTGCCCGACAACGTAGCAACTGCAGTTTCGGACGGCAAACTGAACGTGGCGGCTGTTCTGAGCGGTAACCGCAACTTCGAAGGCCGCGTCAATCCGCTCGTTCGCTCGAACTATCTCGCATCGCCTCCCTTGGTAGTGGCTTACGCGATCGCGGGCCGCGTCGATCTTGACCTCAACAAAGATGCTTTGGCCGAAAACAACGAGGGGAAGAAAGTCTACTTAAAAGATATTTGGCCGAGTTCTGCGGAAGTTGAGGCGGCGGTGAAGGCTTCAGCTCGCACCGAGTTTTTCCAGAAAGAATACGCCGAAGTTTTCAAAGGCGACGCGTCTTGGAACTCGCTCAAAGTTCCGGAAAACAGCATCTACGAATGGAGCGACAAATCGACTTACATCAAGAAGCCGCCTTACTTCGACGTGATTGCCGATCCTGAGAATTTCGTGCAGGACTTGACCGGCCTGCACGCGCTCGCTGTTCTCGGCGACTCAGTGACAACCGATCACATTTCACCTGCGGGCTCGATTCCGATCGATAGTCCGGCAGGTCAGTACTTGATTGGGCTCGGCGTGAAGCCCGCGGACTTCAACAGCTACGGCGCACGGCGTGGCAACCACGAAGTAATGGTCCGGGGAACGTTCGCCAATATCCGGCTCAAAAACCAACTGGTGCCGGGTGTTGAGGGCGGCGTGACTCGCTATTTGCCCGATGGCGAGAAGATGTTCATCTATGACGCATCGATCAAATACAAAGAGCAGGGTGTCCCGCTGGTGGTGATTGCCGGTAAAGAATACGGTTCGGGCTCCTCGCGCGACTGGGCTGCCAAAGGTACGCTGCTGCTAGGCGTGCGTGCGGTGCTTGCAGAGAGCTTCGAGCGCATTCACCGCTCCAATCTGGTGCAGATGGGTGTGCTCCCGCTCCAGTTTGCGCCAGGACAGGGCCATGAGAGCCTCGGCCTTTCGGGTGAGGAAGTGTTCGACATAACCGGTGTTCCGCAGGCGATCACGGCCGGGGGCGGCACGGTGCACGTTACCGCCACTTCGCCGAAGGGAAAGAAAATTGAGTTCGAAGCGAAGGCACGCATCGATACACCACAGGAAGCGGAGTACTACCGCCACGGCGGAATCTTGCCCTACGTTCTTCGTCAACTGATGACCCAGCAGGAAACGAAATCGGAGGTTCTCGCCTAGGCGCAGCTTCTGGCAATGGCTTCGACTGACAACGCGCGCGACCATGAGACTGCGGCCACCCTTGCTCGTTTCTGCCGGGATCATCCATCGAAGAGGGAAGGTGCTGGTCGGGCAAAGGCGTAAAGGCGATCGACACTCGCTGAAGTGGGAGTTTCCCGGAGGGAAGGTGGAGCATGGTGAGACTCCGCAGGAAGCACTGATACGCGAGCTTTGGGAAGAGCTGCAGATTCGCGCGAAAGTCGGCGGAGAGCTGGCGCGCTACGAGCACGATTACCCGAGCGGTAGCCGCGTTCATCTGTTGTTCTTTTCCGTGCCCGATTTTAACGGTGAGCCTGTAGCTAAGGTCTTCGAACAGATCTGCTGGGTGGAACTCGGTTCGCTGCCCACCTTCGATTTCGTCGAGGGCGATCTCGATTTTATCCGCCGTCTCTCCCGCGGCGACTATACTTTGCGCTTGTCTCGTTAAGAGTCAGTCCAGATCAAACGGCCGCTTGGGTCGGCCGGTCGTTGTATCCTCTTTCGCCTGCTTTAAAAGTTCTTCAAAGCGCTTCTCACGGATCTGGTCGCTGCTCTTGTGCGTGGCGAAGCTCTTTTCGAAAGCGTCATTGCGTCGGGCAGCGTCACCTTTCAACTGCTCGACCGCGCTGCGCAAATCTTCGATGAGCGGTTTCTTCTCCACCTGCTGATGTTGAATCACCAGCTGTGTTTCGGTATCGATCTTCAGTACCGATTCACAACAGGGGCATTTCACTTCGAAGATTTTACCTTTCGGCTGCGCCATACCGGAATCGTAGCGCACGGGCTCGGGACAGCGGCTTGCGCTATCGTCCAGGATTGATGGACGCAGTTTTCCTATGGATTTCGCAATACGGCTATCCCGCGTTATTCGTGCTGCTGATGCTGGGTATCGCCGGCCTTCCTGTACCTGATGAAACGCTGCTCGTTTTCTGCGGTTACCTGATCTGGCGCGGACGCCTCCATCCCACAGCAACCTTCCTGGCAGGGTTTGGCGGCAGTGCGTGCGGCATTACTTTGAGCTACCTGCTAGGCCGCGTGTACGGAAACAAGGTACTCGAAAAATTCGGCCCGCGCCTCGGATTGACTCCTGAACATCTCGAACGCATTCACGCCTGGTTTGGCCGCGTAGGTTCATGGTTGTTGGCAGTCGGGTATTTCATCCCTGGCGTGCGACACTTTACCGCGCTCGTCGCCGGCTCTTCCCAGTTGCGCTGGGCCACCTTTGCGGTATTTGCCTATACTGGCGCGGCATTCTGGGTGGCGACCTTCTTATCCCTTGGCTATGGGGTCGGAGAGAAATGGCATCAAACGTCCGAAGCCGCACATCTCTATGCACTCTACGCGACCGCCGCCCTGGGGCTTGTGCTCGCGATCGCATGGCTGATTCGATGGATCAGGCGCAGGCA
Organism: Terriglobia bacterium; assembly: GCA_963737005.1. Taxonomy (GTDB): domain Bacteria; phylum Acidobacteriota; class Terriglobia; order Bryobacterales; family Bryobacteraceae; genus Bog-105. Next base: position 374,319 of record CAVTRD010000006.1, read on the forward strand.
ATCCAGTTAAATCCGCGCCCGGAAGCACTCGTTGCCGGGCTGTTTGTTAATTGTTATTACATGCATCGGTGGCGTCCCCTACTTTTCGGCTTGGCTCTCTTCGGCTTTTCAGCCGGCGCCTTCGCACAAGTATCTGAAGCGGCGAGCGGGGTTGATGGCAATGCGATCGATAAGAGCGCTGATCCGTGTCAAAACTTCTATCAATACGCTTGCGGCAATTGGCGGAAAGCGAACCCGGTACCTCCACAATACCCGCGCTGGGGCCGCTTTAACGAACTGCTGGATCGAAATCAAGAGGTCCTTCGAACCATCCTCGAAGACTCCGCCAAACACCAGGACCGCTCTCCCGTGGACGCCAAAATCGGGGGCTTCTACGCCGCTTGCATCGACGAACAGGCCGTCAACCGGCGCGGCTACGATCCGATCAAGCCCGGCATCGAGCAGATACGGAACCTTAAGGACAAAACAGCACTGGCCCCGCTCGTGGCACGGCTACAAAATCAGGGCGTCACCGTCTTCTTTAGTTTTCATTCAACGGCCGATCCGGATAACTCCAAGATGACGATCGCCGATATCGACCAGGGCGGCCTCGGTCTACCGGACAAGAGTTATTACATCGGTCCGAAGGATGCGAAAACAAGGGAGGAATACGGCCGGCACATTTCACGGATGCTGCAGCTGATTGGTGAGCCGCCCGCAACAGCAGACACGGATTCAGCAATCATTCTGGCCATCGAAACGGAACTGGCCGGTAAGTCACTCGACCGCGTAGCAAGGCGCGACCCGAGTCTCACACATCACAAGATGCCTCTCCCGGCGCTGGCGGCGATTACCCCTTCTTTCGACTTCACGACCTATCTGCGAGACCGCCAGACACCACCTTTCGACAGCTTAAACGTCGCCGTGCCCGAATTCTTTAAGGGCCTGAATGAGACCCTGACATCGCACAGCCTCGATGATCTGAAGACATACCTAGTCTGGCACTACGTATCGGCCTACGCGCCGAATCTGAGCCAGCCCTTCGTCGAAACCAATTTTGATTTCTATGGCAAGTTTCTCACCGGCGCGAAGGAGCTGCAGCCCCGCTGGAAGCGTTGCGTCCAGGCCACCGATAACGCCCTCGGCGAAGCACTCGGGCAAAAGTATGTCGAGAAAGCATTTGCCGGCCAGTCCAAAGAGAAAACGCAGCAGCTCGTCACGCTGATTGAGCAACAGATGGAAACAGACATCAAATCCCTTACCTGGATGAGCGAGCCGACTAAACAGCAGGCGTTGATCAAATTGAAGGGCGTGACGAACAAGATTGGTTATCCCGCAAAGTGGCGTGATTATTCAACTGTGGCTATTTCAAACGATGATCTCGTGGCAGACGTGAGGAACGCCCGAGAGTTTGAACTTCACCGGGATGTAAGCAAAATCGGCAAACCCGTTGATCGCGCAGAGTTCGGCATGACGCCTCCCACCGTGAACGCCTATTACAGCCCTCTCGAGAACAACATTAATTTCCCTGCCGGCATCCTGCAACCACCGTTCTACAAAGCTGATGCCGATCTGGCCGCCAATCTGGGAGGCATCGGAGCAGTGATCGGGCACGAACTCACGCACGGCTTCGACGATCACGGCCGCCGCTACGATGCCGATGGGAACCTGCGCGACTGGTGGCAGAAGCAAGACGCGGAAGAGTTCCAAAAACGAGCCGATTGCATCGTCAATGAATACTCCAAGTTCAAGCCGGTGGAAGATGCCAGTCTCAACGGGCGTCTCACATTAGGTGAAAACGGCGCCGATAACGCCGGCATCCGCTTAGCGTTCATGGCCTTGTCCGCGGGCATCGAGAACGGTTCCGTGAACAAACAGAAGCTCGACGGCTATACGCCGCAGCAGAGATTCTTCCTTGGGTATGCGCAGATATGGTGCGAAAACGCCCGCCCGGAGTTCTCACGCACCAACGTCCGAACCGATCCTCACTCGCCCGGAGAGTTCCGCGTGATCGGGGTCGTTGAGAATGATAGCGATTTCGCGAACGCCTTCGGATGCTCGGCAGGACAGCCGATGGTTTCCGCTAATGGTTGCCGGGTTTGGTAACACTGGGGTGAGATGTTAATTCGAGTTGTCATACTCTGCGCTGGTTTTTCCCTGGGCTCCAGCTCACTTCTTGCGCAGTCTGCCGAGCCTCAGGCGAGTGGCGGTCCTGATCTCAAGGCCATCGATTCGTCGATCGATCCCTGCCAAGACTTCTATCAATACGCTTGCGGGACATGGATGAAGAATAATCCCATCCCGGCCGACGAGAGCAGGTGGGGCCGTTTCAGCGCGCTCGAGCAACGGAACGAGATCGTGCTGCGAGGCATCCTCGAAGACGCTGCACAAAACCAGACACGTTCGCCAATTGATCAGAAGATTGGCGGGTTCTATGCGTCCTGCATGAACGAGCCGGCGATCGAACAGCTAGGTGCGAAACCGCTTTACCCCGAACTGGAGCGCATCAGACAAATCAAAGACGCTGCCGGGTTACTGGACGAGATTGCCGGCCTGCAGCAACGCCAGATAAACGTCTTTTTCGCTTTTGCGCCCATGCCGGATCTTAAAGACGCAAAGATGACAATTGCGGGACTCGACCAGGGCGGTTTAGGGCTGCCGGAAAAAGATTATTATTTCCGCACCGATGCCAAGTCAGTCGAGATCCGTCAAAAATATCTCGCGACGATAGCGAAGATGTTTACCCTGATTGGCGTACCGGCCCCTCAAGCGGCAAAGAAGGCCGCCACTGTTATGGCCATCGAGACAGAGCTGGCCAAGGGTTCCCTCGACGTGACGAGCCGCCGTGATCCACAGAAGCTATTTCATGAAATGCCCAAATCCGAATTGGCACAGCTGAGCCCGCAATTTCATTTCGACGTCTTTTTCAACGAGGTGAAGTCGCCTTCGTTCACGACCATCAATGTGGCCGTCCCGGAGTTCGTGAAGACCTTTAATGCATTGCTTAGCGCCCGCCCAATGGCCGATCTGCAGGACTACCTCGTCTGGCAATATGTACACGCCAGCGCACCTCTGTTATCGAAAGCATTCGTCGACGAGAATTTCGACTTCTACGGTCGGACTCTTATGGGCACGAAAGAAATCGGCCGCGCTGGAGGCGCTGTGTCGCGGCCACGGACGACGAACTCGGCGAGGCGCTCGGACGCAAGTACGTCGAAAAGACATTTGGTGAGCAAGGCAAGGAACGAACGTTGCAGATGGTTCATGAGATCGAGGCAGAGATGGCGAAAGACCTCGGATCCCTACCCTGGATGAGCAACGAGACAAAACAGCAGGCCTTAGTAAAGCTGCACGCAGTCACGAATAAAATCGGCTACCCCGACAAGTGGCGCGATTACTCTTCGGTGCAGATACTGCCGGATGACTACTTCGGGAATTTCTATCGCGCCAATGACTTTGAGTATCGACGTCAAATCGATAAAATCGGTAAGCCGGTCGATCGCGGCGAGTGGCAAATGACACCACCTACGGTCAACGCGTACTACGATCCGACTCAAAACAACATCAATTTCCCGGCCGGGATCCTGCAGCCGCCGTTTTACTCGAATACGGCCGAGGATGCCGTGAACTATGGAGCAATCGGCGCCGTCGTGGGACACGAATTGACCCATGGCTTCGATGACGAAGGGCGACAGTTCGACGCTGATGGCAATCTGAAAGATTGGTGGCGGAAGAGCGATGCGCAGGAGTTCGACAAGCTGACCCAGTGCACGGTAAGCGAGTACGGCAGCTTCAGTCCGGTCTCGGGCATCGAGCTCAATGGGAAGCTGACCCTGGGCGAAAACACGGCCGATAACGGCGGAGTTCGTCTCGCGTATATGGCCCTGATGGACGATCTGGCAAAGAAGAGTATCGCGCCAACTGAGAAGAATGGCCCCTATACGCAAGCCCAGCAGTTCTTTATAGGGTATGCCCAGGACTGGTGTGAAAATGTGCGCCCCGAAGATGCGCGATTCCTGGCGCAGAACGATCCGCACTCGCCCGGTCGTTTCCGCGCCAATGGTGTGTTAAAGAATATGCCTGAATTTAGCGAGGCGTTCGGTTGCAAAAAGAGCGATCCCATGTATGTAGCGCAGGGGAAAGGTTGCCGGGTTTGGTAGAGGCGTTGACCATGGCTGAAGATATTCAAGATAATCCGCTCTTGATCGAGCGCTTTCCCATCGCTTTCGATCGTGTGCGGGCGGAGCATGTTGAGCCCGCCATTCAAGTGCTGCTCAAACAGATGGAGAACCGCCTGGCAGACCTGGGCGAATCGGATAAGCCTCGAAATTATCAGAACGTGCTCCTCACGCTCGACAGCATGACCGAGCCGCTTGATTTCGCCATGTCGGTGGTTCGCCATTTGGAAGCCGTAGCAACCTATCCTGAACTGCGAGCCGCCTACAACGCGGTGCAAGGGCCCGTGAGCCAGTTCTACACTTCTATCCCGCTGAATGAAAAACTCTGGCAATCGGTAAAGCAGATCGCGCAGAGCACCAATCCCGCAGACCTCACGCCCGTTCACCGGCGTTATCTACAAAAGACGGTGACCGGTTTTCGCCGGGCCGGAGCCGATCTCGACGCAACCGGCAAACAGAAGTTGCAAGAGATCGACGTCGAACTTACTCGAATTACGACTAAGTTTGGTCAGAACGTATTGGACGCAACGAACTCGTACGAGCTGTTGATCAGTGAGGAGGCCAGGCTGGCCGGGCTGCCTGAATCGGCTCTGGTCGCTGCGCGTGAGAGTGCCAAGGCGAAGGGCAGGGAAGGCTGGCGGTTGACCTTGCAGGGGCCCAGCTACGTTGCGTCGATGACCTACCTCGATGATCGCGCTCTCCGGCAGGAACTTTGGGAAGCTTCAAACCATCGGGCCACAGAAGGTGAGCGTGATAATCGCCCGCTCATCAAGAAGATTCTGCAGCTCAGACGCGAGAAGGCGCAACTCTTGGGCTATCGCGACTTCGCCGATCTCATTCTGGAAGAGCGCATGGCGAAGAACGGTGGCGACGCTCAGGCCTTTCTGGAAGATTTGTCTCGTAAGACGAAACCTCACTTTGACCGCGAGAACGCCAGCCTTGCGGCGCTTGCTAAAGATCTTGGATACGAGACCATCCATCCCTGGGATATCGCCTACTTGGCGGAAAAACAGCGGCGGGCTCTTTACGACTTCGATGAAGAAGAACTTCGACCCTATTTCGAACTGGATCGCGTCGTGGCGGGAATGTTCGAGATCTTCAGTCGCGTTCTCAATATCCGCGTACTCGAAGAACCGCAGGTGCCTGGTTGGGATCCCGCGGTCAAATATTACCGGGTCGAAGATGCTGCTTCCGGCGTGCTTTTGGGTGGCTTTTATACGGATTGGTTTCCGCGTGAGAACAAACGCGGCGGTGCCTGGATGGACGCCTTCATCACCGGTTATCCGGATGAAAATCGGCCTCACGTCGGTCTGATTTCCGGTAACTTGACACCTCCCGTTGGTGCAGAGCCCGCGCTGCTCACTCATCGCGACGTCGAAACGATTTTTCACGAATTTGGTCACCTGCTTCATCACACCCTGAGCCGCGTGCCGGTCCGCTCGCTTGCAGGCACGAGCGTGCCCTGGGACTTCGTCGAATTGCCCTCCCAAATCATGGAAAACTGGACCATGGAGCAGCAGGCGCTCCACTTATTTGCCAGACACTATAAAACCGGTGAACCGATTCCCGATGCGCTCTTTGACAAAATGAAGCGCGCCCGCACATTCCGCAGTGCCAATATGCAGATGCGCCAGCTTGGTCTTGGAACAGTCGATTTGAAATTGCATCGCGAGTTTGATCCGTATGGAACGCAAGACGTGATGGCGTTCGCACGCGAGATCCTGGCAGAGTTTACCCCTGCGCCGCTTCCGCACGATTATGCGATGATTGCGAGCTTTACTCACCTGTTTGCCAGCCCGGTCGCGTATGGCGCCGGTTATTACTCGTACAAGTGGGCGGAGGTGCTCGATGCCGATGCGTTTACGCGCTTTCGACGTGAAGGCATCTTCAATGCGGAAACCGGGGGCGATTACCGCCGTCACATTCTCGAGAGCGGCGACGCCGATGATCCGGCTCAGCTATATCGAAGTTTCATGGGCCGCGACCCGGACGCGAACGCTCTACTCGTGCGCTTAGGCTTGCTCGAAGAGGCTACGGCGTAGCCGTGTCCGGCATCGAAGGGCAGCTCGCTCAAGCGAATCAACGAATAGAAGAACTGGAAGAAGCCGTTCGCGCCGCACAAGACGAACTGCAGTTCTTTGTGTACGCCGCCAGCCATGATCTGCAGCAGCCGCTGCGCGCGATCGGTACCCATGCCCAGCTGTTGCAGCGTGAATTTCTCGACAACGAACGCGCAAGCGAGTTTACAAACGTAATTGTCGAGGGCGTAGCTCAGATCAATACACTCATCACTGATCTGCTGACTTACTCGCGCGCTGGTAACGCCTGCCATCCGGTCATGCTCGACCTGAATGCTCCCTTACAATGGGCGCTGCTCAATCTCGCCAAAGCAATCCAACAATCGGGCGCGCAGGTGGTCGCTGGCCAGCTGCCCGAAGCCTATGCCGATGAGCAGCAGATGGTCACGATCTTTGAGAATTTGATCGGCAACGCTCTGAAATTTCACGGCTCAGAAGCGCCCCGTGTCGAAATCATGGGTCAGACCGGCGAGGAATTTCATACGATCTCCGTTCTCGATAACGGCTGCGGGATCGGCAGCGAATATCATCAAAAAGTCTTCGAACCGTTCAAACGCCTTCACGGGCGCGACGTACCGGGCAGCGGACTAGGTCTTCCCACCTGCCGGAAGATCGTGCGAGCGCACGGGAGCAAGATATGGGTCGAGAGCGACGGTTCATCAGGCACCGCCGTGCGCTTCACTGTCCCGGTTTAAACCTCTCGCATGCTTGCTCAGCGCTGCCAATTCGCTAAGATTGGTGCAAGTTGACCTGTCTGGTGCATTTCAACCAGTTCATCAGCCCACGGCGACTATCCCAAAACACTGCAAACTGAAACACTTAGCGATTGGCCTCCCGCGTGTATATAAGAGGGCGACCGTATGCTTCGCGATTTCCTCAGTATGCTGTTGGCGTTTGCGCTCGCAGTATTTACGCTCCAACCAACCGCCTTTGCGCAATATTCGGGACCTGCTTATGGGCAGCAGCAAACTGGTCAATATCCGCCTTTGTCGCAGACGGCAGATCAGTCGGCCGGCGTGCCCGCTGACTCGAACGGCGCAGTCGACGCACAAGTCAGTCCGGAACAGGACGCGGCTGCCGATCAGAAGCACGGTGTGGCGCGACTGAGTATTGTGCAAGGTGACGTAAATGTCAGGCGTGGCGATAACGGGCAGCTCACGGCGGCGGTCATTAATGCGCCGCTGACGACCCAAGACCGCGTGCAGACTGCAGAGGGATCGCGCGCTGAAGTAGAGCTGGATTTCGCGAACCTGATACGTGTCGCGCCCAATACAGATCTGGGCCTGGCCGATCTCGAATACCACCGGTATCAAGTGCAGCTCGGAGCAGGCACAATCATCTATCGCGTGCTGCGGCAATCCGATGCACAGGTCGAAGTCGACACCCCAAGCATCGGCTTTCGTCCTTTGGGCGAGGGTGAGTTTCGGCTTTCGGTGCTTGAGGACGGCACCACACAGATCACCGCACGTTCGGGTGATGGCGAGATATTCGGGCCGCGCGGTTCGCAGCGGGTAACCGGCGGCCAGACTGTGCTGATCAGAGGCGACGCAAACGACCCGCAGTTCCGCAATACGGACGAAGTCGCTCGTGACCAGTTCGACGACTGGAGTGCGCATCGGGATCGCGATCTGCTCGGGTCGCAGAGCTATCGTTTTGTCAGCCAGGACATCCCGGGTGCAGATGACCTGGATCACTACGGAAATTGGGTGCCGTCACAGTATGGCCAGGTATGGACTCCGCAGGGCGAGCCCTCGGGTTGGTCGCCCTACAGCACCGGCCAATGGGCTTGGCAGGATTATTACGGATGGAGTTGGGTCGATGACGCGCCTTGGGGTTGGGCGCCGTATCACTACGGGCGTTGGTTTTACAACGGCGGATACGGCTGGTGTTGGTGGCCTGGCGCCGTTCGTTCCAGCTATTTCTGGAGACCGGCGCTGGTCGGCTTCTTCGGCTGGGGCGGTTTTGGCGTCGGCGTCGGACTAGGTGGCCTGGGATGGTGTGCCCTCGCTCCTTTCGAGGCGTTCCATCGCTGGTGGGGGCCGGGTTGGTATGGACGCGGCGGATTCCGGTCCTATAGCAATTTCGCCCGCAACGTCGATATTGGCCGGACTTACCGCAACGCCGCTTATCGGGGCGGCGCAATGACGGCTGGCTATAATTCGTTCGGCGGCCCCCATCAGCGCTTCACACCGGCCTCACGCATGCAGCTGGCGGGCGCGAATGCTTTTCGGGGCGGGCAGATCCCGATCAGTCCGTCTCGCGCAAGCTATCAGTTCTCGAATCGAAGTGCGGTGTCGAATCCGCGACTGGCGTCGGCTGCGAACCAGCGGTTTTACCAGAGCTCGCAGTTCCGCGGCGCCGGATCGGTCAACGGCCAGAGTGGTTTTGCGAGAGCAGGGGCGAGCAGCGCTGTGCCATCGCATTCGACCGCAAGCTTTGGGCAAACATCGCACGGTGTTCCGCCCAACATGAGGAGCAACCAAACGCAGAACAGCTTTGTCAATCGCGGGTCAGCCAATACCGGACGGTCCCCAAGCAGCGGTGGTTGGCAGCGCTTCGGTGATCCCGGCAGCGGTGCCGCACTACGGCAGGGGTTCACGAGTAGCGGATCTGAGCAAAGTGGCTGGCATAGCTTCGGACAGCCCCAGCGAGGGGGCGCCTCAGCCGCCGCACCACGCAGTTATTCCCCCAGCTTCGGCGCTTCGCGATCAAGCGCTCCGAGCTACACCGTTCAGCCGCGCTCCGCCTCTCCGATTAACCAGAGCAGAAGCTTCTCCAGCTCTCCATACAGCGCTCCCCGTTACAGCCAGCCGGCTCCGAACTATGGTGGTCAGAGCTATGGTGGTCAGAGCTACGGTGGTCAGAGCTACGGTGGTGCGCGGAGCTACGGTGCCCAGAGTTATAGTGCTCCGCGCTCGAGCGCACCGAATTACAGCACGCCGCGCTATAACTCTCCCGGCTACAGCGCGCCGCATTACAGCGCTCCCGCGGCCGGCTCTTCCTTCCATAGCAGCGGTGGAGGCGGCAGCCATGGTGGCGGCTCCTACGGAGGCAGCGGTGGTCACGGTGGCGGCGGTGGTCACGGTGGCGGCGGTGGTCACGGGCGGTGGCGGCGGCGGTCACGGTGGCGGCGGCGGTCACCACTAGCCAAACGTTTTTCCCTCAGCCGCTCCGGCTAGCCTGACAATTGCCGGAGCGGCCCTTTTTTCTCTAAAAGCCAGTAAACCCGGCGCGCTCCAACCCTCGCTGCGCTTCCGGATTCTTCATGAACGTGTCCCATACAAAACCGGTGCGCAGGTTCTCCGCCATCAACATGGAAATCCCCGTGTCCAACCCCACCACGTCCGTGTCATACCAGTTGGTCAATGGGTTAAATGCATTGATAAACCCGTATTTGCTCCACGTCCCGCCGTACCGGGTGCGTATGTTCCTGAGCACGCGCAGAGTTTCTTTGGGCAAAAAGGGCAGGGAACCGGCGGCCGCGCTCGGAACTACTGTGCCGTCGATCGGCCCCGTTTCAGGAGGCCCGCCCCACACAACGTATCCGTGTGCGGAATCAGACGCCGTAATGCCCCACAGATCCTCGCTGTAGTCGGGAAATGTCTTCCCGAGTTCGATGCAGAACCGCCGGTGCACCTCAGTCGCAATGATTGAGTTCTTGAAGTAGTCGATGTACTCGTCCTGCTTGCCCCTAAAATCGAACCATGCCTGCGAATATTGGTGAATGAACAGGGGTGCATACGACCCGATGTAGCGCAGTCCTTCATATTCGAACGGCATTCGTTTCCATTCACGCCAGGCATTGATGGGCAGAGGGTACCGCAGCGAGCCCAGGCCGAGCAGGTACATCATCATCAGCTCGCTGTAGTAATCCCACCGATAAGGCAAGAACCCACCCTCCGGCGACCAGCCGTGCGGCAAGAGATTTGTGTCTTCGGAAAGCCAGGTCCACTCCACGCGATTGAAAATGTCGGTTGCCAGGCGCGTAATCTGCGAGCTGTGGAAATGCTGGCGACAGGAGAGAATGCCGCAAAGCAACAGCGCCGTATCGATCGATGATACCTCCGAATCCCAAATGCGTTCGCCTGTCGCCGCATTGGCGAAGTGATAATAGAACCCGCGGTGATTCGGCATCTTCTCCCAAAGAAAGCGCAGCGTGGTAATGACTCGCTCACGTGCTTCCGCTTCCTGCACGTAACCGCGCTTCTCACCGATGCACAAGGCGGTCAGACCGAACCCCGTCGCCGCTATACTGGCTACGGTTGTACGATCGGCTGCCGCACGTACGTTGCTACGATCCTTAACTAACCCGGTCTGCGGATGAGCTTCCTGCCAGAAAAACTGAAAGTTAGCCTTCTCCATCTCTTCGAGCAAATCGTCATCTTCCTTCGAGAGATTTGTTGCGGAGAACTCCGGCGAAACAACCATCGACTGGTTAGCCTGGCTGGCGCGGCACAGTGCGGTCATCGCAGGAGCCACCGTGAATGCGCGTAGCAAATTGCCAAGCGCGTCCCGGCGTGAAGGCTGAGTAAGCTGAGGGTTTGACAGCGTCACGGATTCTTACAAAAGAGAGATGACAGTAAAAGAGAAAGTCGCGGTGTGGGTTGGGCTCGCACTCAGTGTCTGCATCGTCGTGGTTGGTCTACTCACCATTATTCGACACCCGCACCCGCCGCAAGCACCCCTGATGCTGACGGGGGTGATTCTGGCCGAAGATGCCGACCCGCAGAAGCAGGCGCCCGTTGCCTTTGCCGATGTGGTCGCGCAAGCCGGCGCGTCCGAAGTTCACGCCAAAGCCGACAGCTCGGGTCTCTTCCATCTCAGTGTTCCCAAGCCGGAGACGCCTAAGACGGAAATCACTTTGAGCATCAGCCGCGACGGTTATCAACCACGAGAAATCACTGGCATCAATCCGAGCCAATTGCTGGTCTTGAAGCTGAAGCCGGTACCCACTGCCGCCGCCGTCATGCCACCCACGCGCGCTACCTCGGTTTTGACCAACTTGCGCGTCCGCTATTCGGAGAAAGCCTCGATGACCACGAACGAGGGCAGCTTGGTGAAAACCTTCGAGGTCGTGAACCAAGCCAACATCCCGTGCGATTTGAAGTCACCTTGTTCGCCGGATGGCCGCTGGAAAGCAACCGTGGGTTCCACCACCATCGAAAGCCAGGGTGGCGAGTTCCGCAACGTCCGCGTCTCCTGTATCGCCGGACCGTGTCCCTTTACCAAAATCGAAGGCGAAAGTCCCATCGACAACGGCCGCGATCTGAAAGTCTCGGTGCGCAACTGGTCCGATACAGCGACTTTCTTGGTCGAGGCCGAGGTAAGCCAAACCAAGATCATCGACATTGTCCGAGAGTCGTTTCCGGCCCGCTTCGGCGCGAGCATGACCTTCACCTTACCGGCGAGCGCACAAGGTCCAACGATCGAAGCGGACATGAACGGACAGAATATCGTGTACCCGCTCGGACCAGCTCTGCTTGTTTCCTGGGCAAACTGCAGCGTGAAGGTAGCGGCAGATCAGACTAAGCTTTACCGATGCGATTTAAAGCCGGGCTATCGATTCAAGTAGCCCCTAGGGGCCCGTTTTTATGTCCGATAACAGATATTATGTAAACTCGCTCACCGGAATAAGCAACGGCATATTCAGGGTTTCTGTGGCCTTTTGTCTTTTGTGTCTGCCGCGGTTTGCCGATGCGCAGCAAGCCGAGAGAGTCTACATCTATTCCTCACATGAGAGCGGAATGCGGTCTAAGCTCGCTATTTCTCTTGACGGAACGATATTGGCAAAGCTCAAGCGCGGAACCTTCTTCGCGGTGAATACAACGGAGGGACGACGTATCATCAGCACTAGCAAAGGCGTACCGTTGTTCGTTGATCTGAAGGCCGGGCAACAAGCCTTTGTCCGATTAGGAATGCGAGCCGAAGTTGGAGAGCTTTCGACTGTTGTCTTCGATAGCATGCCTCCTCGCGTTGCTTCTCAAGAGATGCGCTTCGTTCTGTATATAGAGGCGAAAGATGTTCTCTCCGCATCTGTTCCTAAGACAGATCCACGACCCGCTCCAGACATGCCCTTCAAGAAGCGCGAAGGGGCTTCGAGCGAATGACAAACTTATCGGCGTACTGCGCTGTAATTTGCCGAGCAAGTTATTACTGCTACTGCGCCCGCTCTTCACGGCAAAGCATGCTGCGCCTTCGGCAGCAGTCTCGCTGCTCCCTGCCTAACTTTCGGTTTCGTCAGATACAAATAAACAGCCGTGCTCTGCAGCACCGCATGTCCCAGCCATTCATGCACCACGCGCAAATCGGCCCCGGCATTTAGGAGATGGGTCGCGATGCTATGCTTCAACGCATGGAAATGCCGCTTTGCCGGCGGAACTCGCGCCAAAGCTCCATAGCTTTTCATCAACCAGTCGAGACCGCGCCGCGTAATAGGCTGACCGCGCGAACTGACAAAAAGCACGGCTGATCGTTCCTTCCGTGACTCCAAATACCGTTGAAGCGCGACATGCTCATCCTGCTGCAGGTCGTGATTGTCGGACGGACCGCGGCCGAGCCGGCGAATCCGGATCTGGGGCTTCTCGAAGTCGACGTCTTCCGTTGTGAGCAGCGCCACTTCGCTCGCTCGGAGCCCATGCCGGTATGCCACCAGGAACAGTGCCCGGTCACGAAGATTGGTGATAACAGCGAACAGCTTTCTGATTTCCGCGTGCGTTAACACGTGTATCTTGGAAAGCCGCTTCCGAATGGCCTCGGGAATGTTTTTGTCGCCAACCTTATAGTTGCTCACGCTCGCCCGGTCTATTGACTCTGTAACCAGCAACTCGAAACGATAATTTTGAGCAGTTCCTTTGATTACTTCGAAACCGTTAGCCTCAGCATCTCTCTATATTGCGAAACGATGTTTCGCGGTCTTCTAAGAACAGGCCGGAAGCGCGCGGAGCGTCGAGTTGGACGAACGGAAATACAAGGAGAATGAGGAGAGTTCTATGTCTTTTCTTGCCTGGATTATCTTGGGCTTGATAGCTGGCTTTATCGGCAGCAAGCTGGTCAATAAAAGTGGAGAAGGTGTCCTTCTCGACATCATTTTAGGGATCGTCGGCGCGGTTGTGGGCGGTTGGGTCTTCAGTATGTTCGGAGCTCAGGGCGTTACCGGCCTGAACATCTATAGCCTGATCGTTGCCGTCGTCGGCGCGGTGCTTGTGCTCGTCATTTATCACGCACTGTTCCGTCGCGGCCGATCTGTTTAATCGCATCCCTCCCGCTCGATTTCAAGTGGGGTGAGAATTACATCAGGGTCCCGTTTACTGGCACAAGAGCCGGCGGGACTTCCCTTTCCCCTAACGCCTGCCTCAAGTTGATCTCGATAGTTCGCGAGAGCGCACTCATCGGAACGTCGTAGGGCTTGTTTTCGAACGGATCTTCCAGGTTCTTTCCGATACGGTTTAAGACGAGAAAAGCGAATCCCACCAGCACCGTGATAATCGGCGTCATCAATCCCACTTCATCCGCAATAATAAACGGCAGTATCAAGCAGTAGATCTTGATCAATAGTTCCGGATAGTAGTCGTACTGCTTCGGCAGCGGCGTATTCTTGATTCGTTCACACCCGCCAAGTATGTTGGAGAGCTCACTAAGAGTCTGGTCAATGCGATGCCTTTGCCAGTTATCGAGAAGCCGCCTACCGTCCGAGCTTGCTAGATGCGCGCCCATCAGCTGCAGAATCGCCGCTGGAACGTTCTGCTCTCTCCGCAATTCAGCTATGTCTTTTTCGCTTAGGAAGGGGCTGATCTCCTCCCACGGCGGTTGGCGGCGCAGTGAGCAGCGAACGGAGTGAACGAATGCGATCTGGCAGTAAACGAATCGGCGCGAGAAGGCGCCCCCGGTCCCCTCGAGAGAGTCCTTATGCGAACCGTTCGCGAACGAAATCACTTCGCGGGCAATTGAGCGGGAGTTGTTGATCATCGCGCCCCAGAGCGTCCGCGCTTCCCACCAGCGCCCGTATGCAGAGTTCGTTCGAAACGCAAGCAGGATGCTGAGTGCAGCGCCCAGAACGCTGACCACCATTTCCGGAATTGTGATGTAACGGAGGATCCGCCCTTGGCGATCGACGAAGAGAGCGACCAGCGAAAGCGCGAAAAACAACGCGAGCAGGCCGCCAATCTGGCGCAGTATGCGAGGCCAATAGGGATGTTCCGCGATAATCATCGAATCGATTTACGAGATGTAAGAGTAGAACACACTCACCATGCGCATGAGCGACAGTTTCCTGAGAATAACAAAGTCGCGCGCGCGAGCTCTTATCGGGAGAAGCAGAGCAAAGGAAGGAATGGGCCCGCTATAATTCTCGGTGGGATTCGTGAAGCGAAAGGTCCAGGCGCGAACACCAGGCTTGCAGCCACCTCCCCCGAGATCGTCTGCCCGCCCGCCATTCGCGCCGGATCTCCTTCAGGTTTACTCAATCAGTGAGTCGAACGCTAGCTGTAAGGAAGCGCATTCTTCGCTTTTCAACACGTTTTATCTCCTTTCATTCGTGCCCAGTTAGCAGAACTCTGCTGTGCGCAATCTGTGGATAAAACAAGGATGGAGCGCTTTGTCGGAGAGCATGGAAAATATTAGGCGTAAAGAAGAGATGGTCGGCAAGATCGCTTCAACCGGAGCAGCCACCGTCGTTGAGTATGGCGCAACGATCAGCGCAGTGGACGATCTCGTGCGGCCGCCTGCCCTTGAAGACTTCATTGCTCCTGGGCTGATTGATCTTCAAGTCAACGGCTTCGCCGGAGTAGATTACAACGACCCCGCGAGCACGGCCGAAGAGATTGCACGTTCCATCAATGCGTTGTTCGCAACAGGCGTCACACGCTTTTTCCCGACCGTCATCACCGCTCCTGAAAAGAGGATCGTCGAGTCCGTCAGAAACCTAACGCGGGCGAAAGAAGAGTTCGTTCGAAATGGCTGGCCCGAAGCCGCCGCCATGGAAGCATTCCATATCGAAGGCCCGCACCTATCGCCCGAAAGCGGACCTCGCGGCGCCCACCCGCTGGAATTTATTCGCCCTCCTGACGTCAATGAATTTGAGCGCTGGCAGGAAGCCGCCGACGGCAACATACGCCTCGTTACCGTATCGCCCGAATGGGACGGCATGCCCCGCTACATCGAACGCTTGGTTCGATCGGGCGTCGTGGTGAGCGTCGGCCATACAAAGGCAACGCGCGAACAGATCACCGCGGCCGTGGATGCCGGCGCAACCATGTCCACGCACTTAGGCAATGCTGCTCATCCGACCCTTCCCAAGACCGAAAACTACATCTGGGATCAACTCGCTGAAGATCGGCTGGCGGCGTGCTTTATCGTCGATGGCATCCACATTCCCCCCCACTTCTTTCGTGCGGCCGTGCGCGCAAAAGGCCTCGAGAAGTCGATTCTTGTGACTGACGCCGTGATGCCCGCGCTCTGTCGGCCTGGACCCTACAAGCTCGGTGAAGTCGAGGTAGAACTCCTCGCCGATAATCGCGTCGTCATGCGTGGTACCGAGCGGCTGGCCGGTTCCGCTCTGAGCCTGGATCGCGCGCTCGAAAACTGTGTACGCTTCGGCGGCATATCTCTCACCGCGGCGCTCGCCTTGGCAACCACCAATGCTGCCCGGGTCGGCCGTATTGCCGGACGGCAGCGCGGGCTCGTTCCCGGCGAAAAAGCCGATCTGATCCGGTTCCGCTGGAACGCTGATGACAAAACATTTTCGCTACAGGAAACGGTTGTCGCCGGTGTCTCTGTCCATCTCGGCTATCCTGCCACCCAAGTGAACCGTGACTGATTCGCTCCGAATTGCATCTCTCAGACAGGCAAGACAAAAAAGAAACAAGCTAAGGTTAATTGGAGAACAAAATGGCATTTACTTTACCGCCGCTTCCCTACCCTGAGGATGCGCTAGAGCCGCACATCGATAAACTGACGATGCAGATCCACCACGACAAGCATCACGGCGCTTACGTAACCAACCTCAACAAGGCTTTGGAGCAGGCGCCCGATCTTCAGAACAAATCAGTAGAAGAGCTGCTGGCGAACAGTCTCGCAGCTGTCCCCGAACCGATCAAAACAGCCGTTCGTAACAATGGCGGCGGTCACGCCAACCATTCGCTCTTCTGGAATCTTCTCTCGCCACAAGGCGGCGGAAACCCTAAAGGTGAAATCCAGAACGTTATCAGCGCGAACTTCGGAGGCTTCGACGGCTTTAAAGAAAAGGTAACCGCTGCTGCCACGGGTCGCTTCGGCTCCGGGTGGGCTTGGCTGGTTAAAGATGCTAGCGGCAAGTTCGAGATCACCTCGACAGCCAACCAGGATAGTCCGTTGATGGAAGGCAAGA
This sequence comes from Terriglobia bacterium, assembly GCA_963737005.1. Classification (GTDB taxonomy): domain Bacteria; phylum Acidobacteriota; class Terriglobia; order Bryobacterales; family Bryobacteraceae; genus Bog-105. The sequence continues at coordinate 390,917 of CAVTRD010000006.1, forward strand.
AGCCGATTCTGGGACTGGATGTCTGGGAGCACGCCTACTATCTCAAATACCAGAATCGTCGGCCTGAGTATATCGCGGCCTTCTGGAACGTTGTGAATTGGGATGAAGTAAACAAGCAGTTGAAGTAAAAGCTCGGAGAGGGCCGGGCATTCCGCTCGGCCTTTATTCTGTCGCGAGTCCCAGACTGCGCAACTGCTCGTCCGTGCTTGCGAGCGAAACATGATGAATGGCAGCGAAGCCAAGGTCGGCCGCGCACTGCACAAACATTGGCCGATCATCCACATAGATCGATTCGCTTGCCGGCACTTGAACCAGATCCAACCCTAGCCGCCATATGCTTGGATCGGGTTTTCTCATATGCACGAAGTGAGAAATGATCATGAAGTCCGCGACCTCCCTCAACCTGAACTTCCCGACCCGATGTTCCGTGATTCCCTGCCCCTCGTTGCTGATGAGACCCAGTTTGATTCCATTGAGCCTCTTGACTTTCTCAAAGAAAGCGATGTTTTCGGGCCACGCAACTGACTGCGCATACGCGAGCTCGCGAACCTCACTGGGGCTAAACTCCCGCGGCCTTCCAAAGAACACCCGCTGAAGATAATCTTCGAAGCTCAGGTAGCCACGCTCATAACTATCGAACATGAGCCGGTGGCCGGCAGCTATCTCGCTACGATCTAAGCCAAAGTGATCGCAGATCTTTTCGCGGACCCCCGTGTCCCAGCCGTTTGTACCTAGAACCCCACCGATGTCGCTGAACAGAACCCGGAAGTTATGGCTCGCCATTTACCAGGCAATTTTATCCGGAAAGAACTCCGCGACTAAGTCTTTGTAATAAGGCATCACTTCCGCTAGATCCGGTCGCGACGTTCCTTTCGAATACAAATCGTATGGATTGAACTTCCGCACCCAGTCAAACATCTGCTCATCCTGCGCGCTCATCAGATGCCCGTAAGCGTGATGTTTGTGAGCGGCGTAAAACGAGTGATAGCGCAGCATGTATTGAGCCGGCTCGGGCAGATACTTGCGGGTCACGAGATAAATATACTCATCATGGCCCCACGAAAGATCCACTTTGTCTAACCCGCAGTGCGGTTGATAGATGCCGTACTTCGTTTGGTACTCCGCAACCTCGCTATCCGGGTTATCGGCAAAAAACTCCGGAAACACCACTTGGTCCGAGTAGGCGCAGCCCGCCGGAAACGTATCGCCCACAACCGACCATTGCGGCTCCCCGTACAGGCAGAGCACTTTGCCGAGATCATGCACCAACCCCGTCAGGACGAACCAGCGCGGGTGCCCATCCCTTCGGATCGCCTCCGACGTCTGCAGCAGATGTTCGATCTGCGTTAGGTCCGTGTCCGGATCGCTGTCATCCACCAGCGTATTCAGGTAGTCGGCCATCTCCCAAATGCTTTTCTGCCCGCGATGCAAGCCGCCATACTCGGCTTTCTTCTCTTTGACGAACTGAAGCGTCTGAAAACGGTGATTCTGCCGGTAGAACTCGGTTACGCGAGGATTGGCATCCTCCTGGTAATTGCGAAACTGATCTTCGCTCTTACCTTCCTGATAGCGGGTTGCGACGAAGTCATCCCATTCTTCAAGTTCCTGCAAAGGCTGGCGGTCCACTACAGCGTTCATTGTCAGGGCAGCTCCTCACTCCAGTGTGGACACCTGCCTGCCCAAAAGCAAGTGAGCCGGCCAAGCTGGATTGGCCCGGACACAATACAGACCATACACGCAAGTTTGGCGCGACTCTGACCTTGAGTCTCACTTCGGCGACTAATCGGACTACTATCCTTCAAGAGCTCTTGAGATCGTCATTTTTCAAACCTGCGACTCGATCATGCTCTCGCCCTGCAAGGCCAGCGCCTGCGCGTCCGCGATCGTCGTTTCTAACGGCAGAGCCGCCCGAAACTCCGGCCACGATTGGACTGGAAAGTACTGCTTCATCCGCTCGTAAAAAGAAAACAGTTCCTCGTCCCTCGCATAATCGACGAAGAACTTGCGGTCAACACGTCCCGAGCGAGTCAAGGCGAAGTCCAGCGTCTCCGGACGGTTCGCGGTCATAAAAAGCACTCGATCCTCACTCGCTCCGATGCCATCGATTGCGTTCAACAGATCCGCAATCGTCAACCCGTCTTCCGTTTTGGATTCGCGGGAAGTCGCCAATTTCAGACAGTCAACGTCCTCCAGTGCAATCAGTGATGGTCTTCGGCAACTCGCGAGCAGCGCCGCCAGTCCCTCTCCGTTAATCTTTTCTCCTCGAAGCGGAACAGCATAAAAGGGTAATCCGAAATGAGACGCTACCGCCAGAATTAAACTCGACTTCCCCGTTCCCGGTGGCCCGGCGAGCAAATATCCACGCCGGTACGGGATCCCCAAGTCTTCATACATCGGCTTTGCGTTGAGAAACGTTCTCACATCACCAAATAAGTCGTCGATCATGTCCGGCCGGTGAAACAGTGAGGTGATTGGGCGTTCCCGAATCGTATTACCGATCCAGTCGGCGAACGTGTCCCAACGATAGTAGTCAACGCACTTCGACTTACTGTTTTCATAAGCGCGCGAGCTTCTTCCAGAATATTCAAAATCAGCTTACGGTCCCGCGCAAGCCAAACGCGCACGCGGATCGAATGGCTCGACCCCCACTGACGGCCTTGACTCTGTTGCTCCTTGTGGTGCTCCACAGTCATGAAACGCCCCGCGTGTGTCAAGTAATACGTGCCGTACTCCGGAATCACTTCAAAAGTCGAAGCGCCTGCCCAGCCTGCAGAATCATCGTTTTTGCACGTCCGCAAAAGTAAAGAATTGACCTTGCGCCCGCACAAGCTTTTCTCTACCCAGTAGCTCAGCCATTCATAAGCCTCCCGGTGCTCCATGTCCTCTACAGTCACCGAGAGACTGATTCTCGTAATCGCGTACCCGATCGTGTGCTCATAAACAAATGACCAGGCCGTGCGGAGTCCGCACATCACAACACCCAGTCCCAGCGTCAACCAGGGCGCGAACTGTTTTGCGAAATCAACAACGTTGGAGGCCATACCAGCCTTCCTGCCTTTCAAATCATTCGAGGAGTAAGGGGTCTTGCTCCGCGTTCGTATGGCGCACCAGTGGCCACGTGGACGCGTTGCGTGATCGTGTCCGGTGCAGAGGCGACTTAAATTAGGAAAAGCGTGGTCTGAAATCCGGCCCGGAGGTCACAATTTTAAAAGCAATTGAATATAGCTGTTTCAAGAATGATCCTCCTTCTCGATTGGGAACGGGTCCCAGCGATGAAGTCTGGCATTATTCCTAGTAGATGCGCAAATTCGGGTAGTGTCTTAAGAGTGCGTTGAAGGATTTGCTCAGCAAACCGCAATCTGCCTTCACTTCCCTTATTACAATTTTTGCCGCTTACACAAGTCACTGCGGTTGCCCCCGTAGTGGAGGCGGGGATTTGCGGACCATGCGTGGAGCTTGCAGGGAGCTATTGGGTTAGTCAATCGCCAATTTCCGATTTGCCCGTCATCCGTGCGCATTACGAAGCACCGCCTGGCACCATCATCGAAACGCAATATAACTGCTCTGGTGCTGGCAATGCGAAGCCTATGTTCCTGCTCGACATGCGGTGATGCTCAGCACCAAAATCGCTTGTACCAGAAAGTCGAACATCCGCTGAGCTATTGCCGAATTGTTGAAGGAAGTTCTATGCAGCGGACGCTAACCTGGCCGGATCCTTCGCACTTATGGGGATGCCCATTCGAGGCATCGTACTCGATCAGAGCTTCAGTATCGCTGATCCAGTGAAGGTCCTTATCCCGAACCGTTCGTCCTTCCTGAGAGAAGATGACGCCCCGAATGGAGACCATGGGCAGAGTACAGGATCACAAAGGTTACTCGTCCCAGTATGCCCGAGTCGGCATAGTCTAGGCGCAATGCTTTTTCTCGGCTCGGAGAATAGATTGGATGTGACGAGATCGTCGTAAGTACCGCGATAGTCACGAAGCCTACAGCGACAGCACAGCAAATAGATAGCAGCGTGGCTGCACAGCGAACTGAGGTTCGCAAGAGAGATCGCTGATCCTTAAACTCAGTTTATTTTTTGTTCAACGCATTCTTAGGACACTACCCAATTCGGAGCCGGCAAACCTCAGCACGTAGTCCTATTACGTCTAAGGCCTGACTTTAGGCAACGCCTCAGCCTCCGCCCCTAACTACAACCCGATCACAAACCGACCCGAAATTCTTTCCCCAATCGAGCGCGTTGCTTACGCGCGAAATCGCCCGCTTGGAACATCCGTCCGCCCGACGGCACTGTTACTTTCCTCGCAGGTCACTCACATGCGCCTCAGTAAACCATCGTCGGCCGCCGCCAAACTCTATCGCGCCGAAACGAACCGCCGCAACTCCCAGCACTCTACCGGTCCCCGCACCGACGAGGGCAAGGCCCGCTCTTCCCAAAACTCCTTCAAGCACGGCCTTTACTCAAAGCAGCTCATCACGCCGGGTGAAGACGCCGCCGAATTCGATCAGCTCCGCGCCACCCTCCGCAGCGAGCACCAACCCGCCAATACAACGGAAGAGATGCTGGTCGACGACCTCGCCCAACACTTCTGGCGATTGCGCCGCTTCCGCAAAATGGAAGCGCAAGCTTGGGCCGCCGACGACTTCGGTCCATACCTTAGCAGCGGCTACTTAGCCCTGGTCACCCGCAATCTCGCCGCCGCCGAACGCAGCTTCTTCCGCACCCTTACCACGTTGACTAAACTCCAGAAAGCCCGTGGCTTCGTTCCTCAAAAACAGCTCGCTTCCTCACCCGAGTCCCAGCGCCTGGAGCCCATCAACGAAGAGGGAGGCGTCTTAGAAGCCGAAGCCTGCCTCTACCAGCCTCCGGCCGGCTTCGTTCCGCACACATCGAGATCGGACGCCCCCGCTTCACCTTCTTGCAAGTGAGTCGTGAGTAACGCGATACCCTTTGATTGATGAAGCAGTTCCTGCAGTTCTTATTGCTCGCCAGCTTGGCTGGAGCGGCATTCTCGGATTCCTCAAATTGGACGATGTACGGCGGCGATCCTGCACGCACCGGCTTGGTTCGCAACGAGACCGATCTGACCAAGGAGAGTGTCGCGAAGCTCAAACTGCTTTGGAAAACCAAGCTCGAAAACAAATCGAAGGAGCTTACGTCGCTCACCGTGCCCGTCGTCGCCAGCTACATCTATGCACCCGGCGGTGTCAAAGATTTCGTCATCGTCGCGGGCTCTGACGACAACGCATTCGCTCTCGATGGCGAGAGCGGGAAGATTGCTTGGCAAAAACACTTTGCCGTCTCCGGCACTCCGGTCCAAAAAGCGTATCTGTTCTGTCCCAATAGCCTCAATGCGACTCCTGTTCTCAATCGCGAAAAGCTGATCACTTATGTCCTGGCAAGCGACGGGCAGTTGCATAGCCTCCGTGTTGTCACTGGTGAAGACGATCAACCTCCTCGCCAGTTCACGGCCCCTTTCGCGAAGACGTGGAGCTTGAATCTTTCGAACGGAACGATTTATACAAGCACATCGCAGGGCTGCAACAATGTCTCGTCCGCTATCTACGGCATAAACCAGAACGGCGGCGATGTGAAAAAATTCCTCGCTGTACAGACCTATGGGGCTGGCATGTGGGGCCGAGCTGGCGTATCTGTTGGCGCTGACGGCACCGTTTATGCGGCCACCGGCGATGGCAACTTCGACGCTACCAAGCAACAGTACCCGGATTCTGTGCTCGCAGTCGACGGCCGCACGCTAGAGCTCAAAGATTACTTCACACCCCACAACAACAAACGGCTCTGGAAGAAGGATCTGGATATGGGCGGAGTCACACCATCGGTCTTCTCGTATAAGGGTCGTGAATTGGTCGCCGGCAGCGGCAAAGAAGGTGTGATCTACCTTCTCGATGCGAAAGCGATGGGCGGTGCGGATCATATGACTCCGCTTTACGCGAGCGATCTGCTCGCGAACGCAAACGGTGATTTCTCCGGCCATGGCATCTGGGGAGCTTTCTCAACCTGGGAAGACAAAGCAGGCGATCGCTGGCTTTACGCTCCCGCTTGGGGGCCGCCAACCGACGCGACTAGATTCCCGACCACTTACGGCGATTCGCCGCGCGGTAGCGTAATGGCATTCAAAGTAACTGGTCCGGCGGACAAACCCGTTCTGACTCCTGCCTGGAAATCGACCGACATGTCCATGCCCGAACCCGTTGTGATCGTTAACGGAGTGGTACTGGCTTTGGCAAGCGGTGACAATCCTAATCAGACCGATCCCAATGGCGCGCTCTACGATTCCGCGTTTCGCTCCACGCACCCAAGCGGACACGCCATTCTCTATGCGCTCGATGCTCAAACCGGCAAAGTCCTCTATTCGAGTGGTGACTCCATCCCCGGCTGGAGCCACTTCTCCGGACTGGCGGTGGCAGGCAGCCGGGTGTACGCAGTCACCTATGACAACACGGTGTATGCCTTTGGATTGCCCGAATAGATCCCGGCGCCTTCCCTATCGCTAACAGTTATGACAAGTCGTCGTCGCTATACCGCTCGACTTCCGTTCTGAAGGCGGCACGTCATTCGCAGGATTGCGATCAAAAAAGCCATTCGGCTTTAGCAGGAAACCGATGTACGCGGTGGGCATCACCGGGTAGTCCTCAAGACGCGGGATGTGCGTGTGGCCAAAGCTGTACCAGAAGACGACGTCCCGATCGGCAACAGGCCGATCCGTGCGAGTCCACTTGATCAGCCCGTCGCCCCCCTTGGACTGATTCGGGTAATCGCCCGCCGCATAGCTTTCGTCATCCCGATATGGTGTAACCCAGACGTGATGATCCACAAAGCCGGCCCTGCGCCGCCACCAAGCATCCCTGGAAGCGAACGGAACGGAATTGTCGCCGGGAATGAATTTGTATCCCACCGGTTCGCCCGCAACATTTCGCACAGCGGGATTTACAATTTTCCAGGTGCGTGCCGTAGCCAGGTTTAGCGCCCCAAGCGCGCTCTGTTCGGTCGTGAGATCCTTTGCCTCGACATGGAACGCATTCCCGAATGAGTTGTCGTCACCCGGCGGATCGGGCACGACGTCGAGCTGCTGTACCGTGTTGCTCATTCCGTCGATATCAAAGTCCAACCGGACATTGAAGAAGTGCTGATGATTAGGCGCGTATAGCCGCGGTGCGATCAGCGTACCGTATTTGGGCTTTTCACCGTCGTGCAAGGCACCAAGTGACAGAATGCCGGTGAGCTTAATCTCGAATTGAATATTTCCGTCCTGATAGAAATACCAAAAGAACCCGTACTCGTAGTTTTCGACCGTCGAAACTGACGAGATCACTAAACGCCGAGAGCGACGCACTTCAGGCGCATCGGGCAGCCTGCGATCTGTATGTTTCCACAGAATGCCGTAGTCTTCTTCATGAATGCATATGGCATTCGGGATTGTGAACGCCCGTCCGCGGCTGTCGCAAAGATGCGCATCTAGATACTCAATGTGTCCCACGCAATCACAGCCGAGACGGAAACTGTTCGCGCACATCCCCATGCCGTACTCGCCCACATCGAACGCATTCTTGCGCGCTTGCGTCGGCCGCGGGTCGCCATATGGGACGACCATCTCAGTGAGCGACCCACGATAGAGAATCGAGCGGTCGCGACCTCGGTCGTTGTACCTGACGTGGTGTACCGTCAAGCCCTCACGCGCATTAAATCCGATGACCAGCTTCCAGTTTTGCCATTCGATTTGATTGCCGTTCAGCTGAAAGCTCGGTCCTTCCGCCTGTGTGATAGCGAGTGGCTTGAGGTCGGTCCGTTGATTCGCTACCCGGTCAGCCGAATAGTTACAAGACTCGGTCGGTAGCGGCCACTCACCATACTCTTCAATCCGTATCACTTTCATCCGATTCAAATCGACGATCGGACGTATGGCCTCGATCGGCCGCGCATACCCGTTGTCTGTCGGATCGGCTCGCAGAAAACATAGCGGTCGCGTAAGGCGCTGCGTTGCTTCCTCCGCTGACCCGTAATAACCCGCACTCCAGATGTCCACCATGACGAGCGATGTATCGGTCAACCCGTAATGTTTCTTCAGAGCGGCCTGGAACTCGAGGCTCTCGAGCACCGCTCGTTCGCACTCGATTTGCTCGTCGAGGGACAACGTCGGTTGAGAACCGGGCGGAGCCGGCCGGACATCGGTAATAGTCTGCGCCGTGAGATTGAGCAGGACTGACGATGCGACATTTTTCGCGTTGTCCAAAAGAACCGCGACAGCTTCCCGGTCGGGCGTGTGTCCATTCGGCCAGGAATGAACACTCTCTTTCGCCGGCTCTTTCAACATCACACTAATAATGCGAGTACATGCGGTACAACTTGGGACCGCCTTGAGAAGTTTAACTGCGCTTTCCACTTCGAACGCGCTCAGCGGCTCAAGGGGGTGAATCTGCAAGGGTGTTCCTTTCTAATTGCGTTTGGCTGGGAAGAACTGGCTGTCATGATAGCGAACACGAGCGTGTTTTAGGGACGGCGTCCTTAGCGGCTTCCTACCCCATCTCTGAACGATCAATCTCAGACAGAAGAGTTTCTTCCGGCAAATCGGTTGGACTCGAGAAATTGATGTGATATCCATCCGGGTCGGTGAAGAAAATCTCCCACGCAAAGTTGCCGACCTGGGGCTCACGCCGCGTTCGAATCCTTCGCGCCGCGGCCTCTCGGTAAACCGTCAAAGCATCAGTGCACTGGAAGTAAAGGGCAGCGCCTTTACCGAGCACATCGTCGTCGGCCATCTTCTGCCAGTGAGTTTCAGTACCCTCCTGAAGCATGAGCGCGGCCCCGCCAAGAGACATCCAACACCAAAGCAGTCGGCCATCTGGCATCCACCGGTTCTGGATCGTGAAGCCCAACCCGTCTACATAGAACGCGAGTGAACGCTCCATGTTAGTCACCATCAAAAGAGGAATTACAGCACTTACATTCTGGACAGACGCGGTTTCAGCGGTCATAATTGCCTCCGTCGATAATTGCAGGTCCCCGTTCACACCGCAAGCGATTTGGACCCCGCAGCCGCTCACCCGCTTTATGTTCTGCAAGACAGCTGTTTTAGAATCAAGAGAGTCGCTTGCATGGGCGCGTAGCTCAGCTGGTTAGAGCGCCTGCTTCACACGCAGGAGGTCCGGGGTTCGAGTCCCTGCGCGCCCACCATATAAACCATGTCCAGCCCGGACACATAGGTAACAGATCGTTTCAAAGACATGGGTAACACGTTTGGCCCGAAGGGATTTTCGAGGGGCTGCAAAGTACGTTTGTCCAAGTCGATGTAGCCGAGATCGTAATCCATAAAGCTGACCAGCCAGATTCCGTCTTCGACTTCCTTGATAGCGACAGCTTGACCAGCCAGCGACTTGCTCAGATTGATTTTTTTGCGGTGCAGACAAAGGCATCCGCAGCAGGTCACCACGACGGTTTTATCGTGAAACGGGTAATTTGGTTCCGTAATCCCGAGATAGGGCCTGGCAGACGCGGCATAGAGCTGGGCCGGGCACTGCATGGCGAGCGCCTCGTGCGGGCGTTCGTTATTAAATTCCTCGATAAACGTGTCGAACTTGCCTTGCTGCTGAAGGATATTGGCTCCGGCCGGACGTGTGGCTTCTTTCTTCAGAGTCCGATGCATGCGCTCATGCCGGCCGTTGGTCTGCATCGGCGACTGCACCGCAATGTGACGTTGCGGTGCGAAGGCTTCAAGTCACTCATCCCTTTCACCCATGGCATGGGCGCCAGTTCGAGTTAGTCACATACAAGAGTGCCTGGGGTGAAGACCGAGTCTACTTCTACAACGAACAGCAGCAGCTAATCGCCTTGCCGGCCAGTTGGACGGACGTCATTCCAGCGGATCCGTTTGTCTCGGTGGCGGGAGGGCGGGCTCTGTTCCGAGCTGACGACCTGCTTGAGTTGGCCGGACTACTGCGGCGTCTATCGGGGAAAGACGGCAAAGATGTGTAAAGCCAACTCTGTCCATATTGTAAACGGAATGTTGTCCGTTGGGCGGACGGAGATGTTGTATGTAAGAGCCTATAGTGATCTTTGGACAGCCATATATGCAGTGACGGGCGCGCAAAAAGCACTTGACACCGTGCGAAATAGCTACATAATTATATTTACACACCATGCCCGACTCGCAGAAAACCAAACGATCGTTCCTGCGACAGCAGGGCACGCTGAATCCGCATCCCGAAGCAGTGCGCCACAATACTTTTCGGGACAACGACTTTTTCGATCCGCAAGACATGGTGCAGGTAAAGTACGAGATGCTCCGGCAAGTGGAGGTCGACAAGCAGCCCGTCAGCCAGACTGCAAAGACGTTTGGCCTCTCACGGCCGTCGTTCTATCAGGCACAAGCCGCCTTCCAGGAAACTGGTCTTGCCGGACTGTTGCCGCACAAACGCGGGCCACGATCCGGGCACAAGCTGACGAACGAACTGATGCAGTTTGTGGCGCAGCTTCAGGTAGCCGAACCGGGAATAGCCAGTCCTCGACTGGCGGAACGAATCACACAGCGTTTCGGCATATCGATTCACCCGCGCAGCATCGACCGTCAGTTACGGCATCAAAAAAAACTTCGGTGAGCGTTCCACCAGTTGCGATTCCTTTCACAGATCGCCGGCTGGTTGGGGCCTACGAAGAACTGCGGTCGCAAGCAGTACAAGGATGGCGACAGGGACCAGGCCTTACGCTCATGATCACCCGCGGTTTCCGCGGGTGGATGGAAGCGTGCAGCCAGTTGCTTACTAACGAACGCAGTCGATCGCAAGGGTCGGAGTCGCTTTCCACTTCCATGCCTTCCGGCGTGCGAAGCGAGTTCATTGTTGTCCTTGCGAGCATGGTGCTGCAAAGAGTTTCCAAGGAGATCGCATGAGAGCGGATGCACATCAGAAGGTCACACCAACCCACCTGAAGCGGAATGCTTATCTCTATATCCGGCAGTCCACGCTACGTCAGGTATTCGAGAATGTCGAGAGCACAAAGCGACAGTACGCTCTTCGCCAACATGCCGCCGCTCTCGGCTGGTCTCAGGAGCAGATCATCGTTATCGATTCCGACTTAGGCCAATCAGGCGCTTCAGCCGCTGACCGCGAAGGCTTTCAGCGCCTGGTGACGGAGGTCAGTCTGGGACGCGCCGGCATCGTGCTTGGACTTGAGGTGTCCAGGCTGGCGCGAAACTCGATGGACTGGCACCGGTTGCTTGAGATCTGCGCGCTGGCCGATACGCTCATCCTGGACGAGGACGGCATCTACGACCCGGCTCATTTTAATGACAGGCTGTTACTCGGTCTAAAAGGCACGATGAGTGAAGCCGAACTCCACGTCCTGCGAGCGCGGCTGCAGGGTGGGATTCTAAACAAGGCCCGGCGCGGAGAGTTATTCATGCGGCCGCCGATTGGCTTTGCTTACGACGCATTGGAGCAACTGGTCCTGGATCCCGACCAGCAGATTCAACATACGATCCGTATGCTGTTCGATGTCTTTCAGAGAACCGGGTCGGCTATGGCAACCGTTCGCGAGTTCCGCAAAAACGGCGTACTCTTCCCTCGTCGTATTCATTTTGGCCCAGCAAAGGGAGATGTGATCTGGGGCAAACTCGAGCATAGCCATGTCTTGCGGGTGCTGCACAATCCTCGGTATGCCGGAGTGTTTGCCTATGGCCGCACCCGGGCACGCAAAAATCTGGCCGGCGAGTCCAAAGTACAGCAGTTGCCCCGGGAAGAATGGCACGCCTTCTTACCGGAATCTCATCCCGCCTATATCAGCTGGGAGGAACATGAACGGAACCGGAAGCGGCTACGGGAAAGCGCGCAGGCCATCGGATCCGACCGTCGCAAGAGCCCTCCGCGAGAAGGTCCCGCTTTGCTGCAGGGCTTGATCGTGTGTGGCAAGTGTGGACGACGGATGACGCTTCGCTACCATGCGCGCCACGTCGGCTTGTGCCCGGAGTACGTTTGTCAGCGCAAAGGAATCGAGAACGCCGAACCTCTTTGCCAGCGCATTCCCGGCGCCGAAATCGACCGCGTGCTGGCTGATCTGCTCCTCGAACTCGTCAATCCCGTCACGCTCGATGTGGCTTTGACTGTGCAACAAGAACTACAGGCACGCTTGGATGAAACAGATCACCTTCGAAAGCAACAAGTCGAACGAGCCCGGTACGAAGCGGAACTCGCACAACGCCGGTACATGCGCGTCGATCCAGAAAACAGATTAGTCGCCGATACCCTCGAAGCGGACTGGAATCAGAAGCTGCGTGCACTAAGCGAGGCTCAGCAGGAATACGATCATCGCCGTCAACAGGACCGGCAGGTTTTCGATGAGGAGCAACGAGCCTCCATTCTGGCTTTGGCTCAGGACTTTCCCCGACTCTGGCGAGATGCCGCTACTGACGATCGGGATCGAAAACGGATGATCCGGCTGCTTGTGGAAGATGTCACCATGCTTCGGGGACAACGGATCACGCTTCATCTAAGGTTTCGTGGTGGCGCTGAAAGGACCATCACTTTACCCAATCCATTACGATCGTGGGAAGGATGGATGACTGACGCTGAAGTGGTCAGCAGAATCGACCAGTTACTCGATACGCAGACGTTCAGCGAGATCGCAGAGACGCTGAACAATGCCGGGTTCCGCTCCGGCAAAGGCCAGCGGTTTACATCCCGTTACATCGCCCGCATTCAAAAACGATACTCACTTCGCTCACGTTTTGACCGACTGCGTACGCTCGGCCTGCTAACGCTCGACGAGATGGCGACCGTTCTAAGCGTCAATCCGAAAACAGTCAAGATCTGGACCGCACACGGATTACTGAAAGCTCTGCCTTACACTGACAAGCCGGAACATCTGTACGAACCGCTGGCCGCCGAAGTCCCTCGGAAGGCACAGGGTACGAAGCTATCACTTCGTCGCCCAACAACTTCGGTCATACCGGAGCGTTTGCAAGAGGTGCAGTGTGAAGCGTAAGCGTTCTGCATCGGGATGGCCGGGGCGAATGCGCTCAATCGTAATGCCTAAACGCAGCCACCACACCGAGAGCTTCGAAAGCTGAAATAGAGCATGCGGGCAAGCGAACGGAACGCCATTATCTGACCGAATGGCCTGCGGTAGGCCGCGCTTGCGAAACAGCCGATCAAAGGCCCGCAATGCCAGTTCTTCGCGATTTGATTCCATTGCTTCACACAGGAGCAAATAGCGCGAAGCGTGATCGGTGACGGTGAGCGGATAGCAGTCGCGCTTGTCGCCGAGCTGAAACTCGCCCTTGTAGTCAGTGCCCCACAGGTCATGCGGCCGCAAGCCGTCCGAGAGAGGAGTGCCTTCGGCCCGCGTCCGTGGCCGCGCCATGCGCTGCACCAGGCCATGCCAGTCGAGCACCGCATGCACTGTGCTGGCCGCAGACACTTTTGACCGCGTGCGGCAACCGCCGCAACAAGCGCTCGCGGATCTTGCGGGCCTCCCCACTGCGGCTTCTCGCGCTTGGCTGCGACGATCGCCGCTTCCACCTGCTCCGGCAGCTGATTGGCATACCGGAACGGCCCACGAGCCCGATCGCTTAAGCCTTCCAGCCCACACTGTTCATAGCGCTCGAAGATCTTGTATCCGGTCTTGCGCGAGATCCCGAACTCACGACACAGCGAAGCCATGCTTTCCCCGTCCTTCAGCCGAATGACAAACCGCATTCGTTCGTCCATAACAGAGCTTTCCTTCCATCGCATCCCCTTTCCCGCCCCCTCCCGACCGAAAAAGTCTAACCCATGTGTCCGGTACGTTCTGTCACCTATGTCTCGGGTCGCTCAAGAGTTTCGAATCGAGGATAGTGGCGGTTTTTGGGTGACTAGAACGTGCCAAGTCCTCGATTGGTATTCTTAGTCTGATCGTCGCGTGCTTGCAGATGTAGAGTTGCAGGCGCAAAGTGCGCCTCACGTCTCAGCCTTTTGGAATCTCATAGCACGAGATGGCATTGTGCGACTTAAGTTTTCCGGATGGTCAGCCGCTCCGCGTGACTCCTGATCTGGGATATTGATGAAGCCGACCGGAGCGTGGTCGAGTAGCTCAGCCATTCGGCTTCGCCCTCACAGATCCGTACGTGCGGCTTTCCCGCATACGGCTCTTCCCGGAGGTAACCCCGAGCTGACTCATTGCTTCTCGCGCGGTTGTGTGATTCGGGGCAGTGGAAGAGAGAAACGCTTGAACAGAACGTCGTAGTCATCCCAGGTGATCCGACGTTGACTCCGCCGCCGCAGCGAGCGAAACCAAAGCAGTCGAACCTGTTGATAGAAGACATTCAACGCTTGGAAATTGCTCGGCAGTCCATAGTACGCATAGTGGCCTCGCAACACTTGGCAGAGCCATCGATGCTGTTCAGCTACTGGAGCGTGCATCCGGATTCGAGCCTGTTCCCGAAGCGACTTCAGTTTAGCTGTGAGCCGCTTACTCTGTGTTTTACGGTTCACTACAAAACGTCCGTCCCGAGTCCAGCCACAGTAGTGCGTGAAACCCAGGAAGGCGAACGTCGGTAGCCGTCGCCGGCCCCGCCGTTTGTGATCGATTGCCGGCAACCGGCCAAATTCGATCAGACGGGTCTTTTCGTCATGAAGCGCCAGCTTGAACTTCGCCATCCGCTCCCTGAGGGCTGCCAACATCCACCGTGCATCATCCGCGTACTGAAAGCCCATGACAAAGTCGTCGGCGTAGCGCACGATGATCACTCGACCTCGCGCCGTCCGCGTCCTCCAATGCTGAACCCACAGATCCAACAGATAATGTAGAAAGACGTTGGCGAGCAGCGGGCTGATCACGCCGCTTACACAAAAGGTAATTTTCAGTTTGTAAGAACGATCGAGGGGTGGCGAGAAAGGTATGCCTTGCTTGACCTACGTCGTAAACGGTAATATATTTATGGCGAATGGCGCGCTCCACCAAGGCAGAGAAAGCTCGCCAAATAAATACCGCTCGTGGCCTGCTGCAGCGTGGAGTCGAGCTGCCCGAGGCAGTGCGTCGCCTTTCACGAGAGTTCGATTTATCGGAACGCCAGGCATATCGTTACCTGGAAGAAGCCTCGCAACTCGATCGACCCATCGAAATTCCAGAGGCCACAGTAGCGGTTACCTTGAAACTGCCGCCCCGGACGGTAGAGCTGCTCAGAAAGTATGCAAAAAGCAGCGGTCTCACCATCGGGGCGATCGTAACCGCCGCCTTAAATGCGTTTCTGCGGACTGTAAAGAGGCATGGCTGAGCCGCATAGAAAGAGCGGCCATTTTCAAGTTGATGTTTGCTATTCGTTTGATCGCTTGCTCGAGGCGAAGCTCGCGCAGGCTTACGAGATTCTGGTCCCATGTCGTGAGCGCCCCGTTGGCGCGCGCGTGAAGGAGTTCGAATATGAGAATGGCGGCGATCTACGCGAGGGTCTCGTCGGAACAACAGCGCGAGGAGAACACGATTGCGAGCCAGACAGCGTCGCTGATCGAGTTCGCCCAAAGCCACGATCTGGAAGTGCCCAAAGAGTGGGTCTTCGAAGATGAAGGCTACAGCGGAGCTACGCTCGAGCGGCCAGGCTTGGAGCGTGTGCGTGACCTCGCCGCCGAAGGGCAGATCCAGATTGTGCTCGCGTATTCGCCAGACCGACTGAGCCGCAAGTACGCATACCAGATTCTGCTGATTGAGGAGTTCGCCCGCCATGGAGTTGAGACCAGGTTCGTGAAGTCGCCACAAGGCGACAGCGCGGAAGATCAACTCCTGGTTCAGTTCCAAGGCATGATTGCTGAATATGAACGCGCGCAGATCCTGGAACGTTCCCGGCGCGGAAAGCGACATCGAGCGCAAGTAGGCCAAGTGAGCGTCC
Organism: Terriglobia bacterium; assembly: GCA_963737005.1. Classification (GTDB taxonomy): domain Bacteria; phylum Acidobacteriota; class Terriglobia; order Bryobacterales; family Bryobacteraceae; genus Bog-105. Next base: position 406,789 of record CAVTRD010000006.1, read on the forward strand.
TGAGCAACGCTCCGTATGGATATCGTTATATCCGCAAAACCGACGAGGCGCCGGCCGCCTACATCATTGATGAAGGCGAAGCCCGTGTGGTGCGACGCGTTTATGAGATGTACACACTTGAGGGGCTCAGCATCGGGGAGATCACGCGACGGCTCAACAGCGAACGTATCCCGACTCGCAAGGCAAGCCGCTGGGAACGCTCAGTAGTCTGGGCCTTGCTGCGGAACCCAGCCTATCGCGGTCTCGCTTGCTTTGGTAAGACCCGTGCTTCTGCGCGCACGCGAGTCATGCGGCCACAACGTCGGCGAGGCGTAACTACGCCCTGCAGCACAGCAGGTCACGAACGCCCGCGCGAAGAGTGGATCGGGATTCCCGTACCAGCCCTGGTGACCGAAGAGAGCTTCGCCCGTGCTCAAGAGCTACTCCACGAGAACAAGATACGATCCCGCCGGCGTACCATCGCGCCCAGTGTGGTGCAGGGGCTAGTCAGCTGTGCGAAGTGTGGGTATGCCTTTTCCCGAACATCCACGCAAACCAGCGCACGTAAGATTCACTACTACAAGTGCATTGGCTCCGATAGTTGGCGAAAACTCGGTGGCCCGGTTTGCGACAACGGCCGCTTCATCCGACAAGAACTCCTCGATCAGATCGTCTGGGATGAGGTGATCCGCCTGCTGGAAGACCCCACGCTGATACACCAGGAACTGGATCGTCGGTTGGCCGTCGCGCATGACTCTGATCCAACCAGAAAACGTGAGCAGAGTCTGCAAAGAGAGTTAATCCATGTCGGCAAAGGTATCGAACGACTTCTCAACGCATACCAGGAAGGACTCTTGTCGATCGAACAGTTGCGGGAGCGCATGCCCGTGTTGCGTCACCGCCAACAGGCACTCAATGCTGAGTCGCAAGCGCTCGCAGACCAGACCGAGGATCGTGCTGCATTCCTGCGCCTGGCAGAAACCCTCATGGCATTTCTTGGCCGCTTACGTATCGCTGCAGAGACGCTTAGCGTTATCGAGCGTCAGAAGATCGTGCACCTACTGGTTAAAGACGTTCTGGTCAGCGAAGATACGATTACGATTCGTCACAGCATTCCGATCCCCCTCGAGCCCACCTCAAAACGAAGGATTGGGCTCTTCAGACGGCAGAAATTACCTTTTGTGTAAGGGGTGTGAGACCCGCGCCTTGCGGCGTTCCTTCTACTCCCTTTTGCCACTTCCCGCTCTCCAGAACGCCCGCCTCGAGCCACATGCGAACCAACTGCAGTACTCTTGGATCGGCAATCCGGTGAGCCATCATCCGAAGTAACCACTCGTGATTTACCGAGTCGAAGAACTTACGGATGTCAGCATCGAGCACCCAGCAAACACCCTGCGTCATCATCCCTTTATGTAGCGCTGCAAGCGCCTGGTGTGGGTTGTGCCCAGGCCGGAAGCCGTAGGAGAACCCAAGAAAATCGACTTCGTAGATAACACTAAGGACCTCGGCCACTGCGCCTTGGACGATTTTGTCTTCCAGCGCAGGCACACCGAGCGGCCTTTGGCCACCATCCGATTTAGGAATATAAACTCTGCGCACCGGCAAAGGCCGATAACGCCCGGTGTGAACCCGCTGGCAGAGATCCTGCAAACGATCTTGCAGGTTCTGCTCGTAGGTTTTTACCGTTTCCCCGTCGATTCCAGGACTCGCACTCCGCTTCTCTCTGCGGAATGCGCGCTCCAGCGCGTACACATCGACATGATGCAGCAGTGCCGTAAACCGGGCACGCTTATCGCGTTGAGCTGCTTCGTACACCCGCCAGAGTTTTAGCGGCAAGGCGACCCGGCTCTGTGTCCGGACCCCAGCTTTCTCCGACGGACTCCCTCCGGGCCGGTTCCTTCCCTCCACTCTCTCGTTTCCTTTGAGAGCTTCAACAGTACTATGAGCCGGTCCGACTCCCGACCTCAGCTCGGCGCTCCGCTCCGGTTGTCCCTCGCAGAACGCCCCCATCGTGACTTCCTCGATGGACCCGGTCGGGTCTCTTGGTTCCCGAGGAGAGCCTTTCATACGTGAGGCAGTCTTCCACCCCGGCGGAGCGATATCACCTCGCATAACGGTGATCCACGTGCTGCCTTCGTTGTTGGGAACCAACTCGGCCTCCGCGATATTCTAACTTTCGAGGCTGAACTCTACACCCATATGACCCCTGTCTACGCTTCAGACACCTCGTTACCTCGATGCCTGCAAGACTCGGTCCCGGTCTGCCCGCTGCGGCTTTGACCAGACAGGACTCGCACCTGCAAGTTACTCCTCAGTTTGACCAACGCACTCCCAAGTTTAGTTGAAGGTGGAAGGGCGGCGGTGGCGGCCCGGTTCGTTAGAATCGATTCGCCAAAACCTAATCCTGGAAAGGACAACCACCGCCGTGAAGAAAACGTACCATATCGTAGACCGTGAGGCAGCGGCAGCTGCTGTAACAGTCGAGCAGTTTGCGAAAGCGAACGGACAGGTCCTGCTGCCGCTGGTGGAACTGGTCACGCAGGCTCGCCTGGCCATTGATGAAGTGATTGACCACATCGGGCGCCAGACCATCGAGACGATTCTGAGTTTGAGCGCGGAACAAGTAGCAGGGCCGCGCACGCCTGGCAAGGGCAGCGGCGATATTCGCTGGCACGGATCTCAGAACGGCCGCGTCAGTCTGGCCGACCGGCAGATTAAAGTAAAGCGTCCGCGCCTACGCCACAAAGAGGATGGCGAAGTGAGTGTACCGGCTTATGAATCTCTGCAAGACAATGACGCCACGGCGCAACGCATGATGGGTGCGCTGCTGCGCGGCGTTTCGACGCGCGAGTACGCGGAGGTGCTGCCGGAGATGGCGGAAACGGCGGGCGTGTCGCGCAGCAGCGTGAGCCGCCAGGCGATTGAAGGAAGCGTGGAGCAGTTGCGCCAGTTGCGCGAGCGGCGCTGGGACGAAGTGGATCTGCTGGTGCTCTACATCGATGGGCCGCGTTTTTGGATCGCATCACGTCATCAGCGCCGTGGGCGTGGATGGCGCCGGAACCAAGCATGTGCTCGGCATCGAAGTCGGCGCAACAGAGAATGCAGCGGCGGTGAAGCAGTTGTTCACGCACCTACGCGAGCAGGGACTGCCGACAGACCGCAAATACCTGTTCGTCATCGATGGGGCGAAAGCGTTGCGGGCTGCTATCGAAGAAGTGTTTGGTGCGCATCAGCCGGTACAGCGCTGCCGCAATCACAAGATGCGCAACGTGCTCGACGAACTGCCCAAGGAACAACAGCCCCAAGCGCTGAACTTGATGCGAGCGGCCTGGCGCGTTTCCGATGCCGATGAAGGTGTCAAACGGCTCGAACAACTGGCACGCTTTCTCGAGCAGGAACAGGAATCCGCGGCCAGAAGTCTGCGCGAAGGAATGAGGGAGATGTTCACCGTCCAGCGGCTGCAGCTTCCACCTTCGCTTTACAAATGTCTGGGAACCACCAACGTCATCGAGAGCCCGCAAAGCGGCGTGCAAAAAAGAACCCACAACGTGACGCGCTGGAGAACAGGCGACATGGTTCAACGCTGGGTTGCTTTCTGCCTGGCTACTTACAGAAAAACATTTCCGCAAGGTCATCGGCCATCGCGACCTATGGGCCCTAGCCGTCGTTCTCGGAAGAGAACGCAATTCCAACGCCTCCTCCGAGAAGGTCGCGTAACATGAAACTCAGCCGCCCTCAACCTTCAACTACGCCCGGGACATCCTCCGTTGAAGCACTTGCGGGCGATTTTATCAATGGATGCGATCGGCAACTTTAAACTGCGTTGGACTTATTCATACCCCGTTCAGCCGTCGTCGGTTCCGCATGATCGCGAACCATTAGCTGTCGTTACGGCACCAAATCGACAGTTCTTGGTTCCCGATTGTAAAGCCGACGAAGAATACAGGCTACAACGGGAGTCCCAAGGAACAGTTAGGTGTTCACTGAGGGAACGATCTGAAATCCGAGTTGGGCTGCCTGTTTCCTGAGCCGCAATTCTGCGCATCTCAGAGTCGCCTCTTTGCATTGGTGGAACACAGTTTCGTTGAGGGTTCTCTCGTACGAAGGAGATGGAAGATGATGCGCGCCAGCTTATGTGCAGTTGCCGTGATTGCCTGCGGCTTGCCAATCTTGCGCGTGATGCGGCGGAAGAATTCGCCCAAGTAATCTTTGGCGTGATGGAGCGACTGAGCGCCCATCCGTAAGGCAGTAGCAACTCTGCTCCGAACACGTCTGCTCTTTGTGTTTAGCACCTTGCCTCCGCTGATTTTCTTCTCGGGGCACAAGCCCAACCGAGATGTAAATGCAGAAGCATTCCGGACTGCGACACATCTGTGCCGATCTCGCACAATATGGTCTGTGCCATGACGGCACTAATTCCCGGAACACTAGTTAGATCGACACCAAAGATGCGGTACAGTTCTGCCCTAAGATCGAAGGACTTCGGCTCATACCGGCGTCGCTGGTAGTGAGAGTGCTTCGTTCGCTGCGGCGGTTGAACCTCGGCCGTAGTAGCTGCCTCAAGTCCACCAAGATGATTGGCGAGTTCACGGTCCACTTCCACCACCAGTTGCTGGTAGTAGCGGAATGGGGCGAGAGAGGTTAGCAATCCCTTAAGGGCGCTTAATAGAACGACCTCGGCCGTGGCTAGGAACTAGTCGAATTGGAATCACGTACGGCCCTTACGGCCGAGGAAGAGGCAATTGATTTCACTTGCCTGTAAGTCGGCTATGGTGAGATTGGCGCCAAGGGGCATCAATGATAAGGATGTGTGCCTGCTGTAAAACCAGCGTTCAATCTCGGCAAGCGGTCGCAAATCGCTGGGACAACGAGCTCTATTCAACCGCAGACGGATAGCGAACGAGAAACACCGCTGGCTCCGCTCATCAGGCCAGCCCTTCTTCGGGAATATACGGGACTTTTCATTCCGTATGTGGCTTACAGTTTGACTCCAATGTCCATGGGATCACGCCGAGACGTCAATCGACGAGAAGCGCACATACCGGTGACTGACGAATAACCGCCAACGCCGATGACAAACTGCGAGGTTCTAGCCGCTCACTACAAGCGGCCGGCGGTTTGGAAATCTGTTCCTACACACGGGAAACCTGATGCTGGGTGGGGATACTCGAACATACGCAAAGCTAATTCGCGGGATTTTCGTGCTTGTAGACGGAGCTGAGGGTGTCTTTGGCGCGGGCGATAGGCATGAGTGTCGGATAGAACTGGACGAAGGTGGTGTCTACTGCGCCATGAGCCTCGTGGCAGGAGTAGCAGGCGGCGGTTTTGGGGAAGAGTTTACCGGAGCCGCTGTCGTCGAAGCCGTAGAAGGCCCATCCTCCGCGAGCGGCGTCTTTCACGTGGACTTCCATACCCATGAGATCTTCTCCCTGAAAGTGTCCGGCTTTGTTAATAGAGGCGGCGGTTTCGGCCCCGCGAACTTCAAGGACCATCACGGTCTTATCCGGCCACGTGCCGGTTTCCTTGAAGCTGCGATAGGCCTCCGGCTTAACAAAAACGTTATCGAACATAGAATGGCCCGCCTTGGAGCCGACACGTGGCGCGTAGCTCATGTCGAGCCCGGAGCTGAGATAGATCCACTCGCGGTACTTGGTGGGCGAATTCATATGGGCGCCATCGGGGTAAGAGGGCGATGTGGCAGGTTCGACCTTCTGGTCAGCTTGAGCAAAGACAATGGCGACGAGAAGAACTACGGCGGCGAAAAGCAGCTTGTGGCGCATGAAATCTTCCTGACACCTGTACGGCTTGAGGTGAACGTTTGTTCCGGCGGATTCCGCTAAGTATAAGAAATTCACTGCTTCAGAGAATTTGCCGAGGGTAGGTTATTGCATAAATAAATAAAACTCGATTAGCAGCCCACCCGAAGTATTGGCACAGTACACAGGGGGCCTCGGCGTTGAGAGGATCGCGAGTAGCCATGCGAGCCTCACCCAGATGCAGTGTCGCAAGGGCAGAGCGCAGCTGGTAAGGTGGGCGGAGTGCGAAAGAACCGAGCACCGGTGTTCCGAGGACGACATTTCCAAGATGAACTGATCTTACTGTGTGTGCGATGGTATCTCTGGTATTCGCTCAGCTATCGCGATCTGGAAGAGATGATGGCGGAACGCGGCCTGGGAGTGGGCCATTCCACGATCGCTCGCTGGATTTTGCGGTATACTCCGATCCGGAACGAGCGGATGCGGCGCCATCTCCGCCATCCGAATCGGTCCTGGCGCGGGTGGATGAAACGCCGACGAATGGGCCTACATGCTCACCGGCAAGGCTCGCCTCACCCTGTTTGCCGCTGACGGATCTATGTTTGTCGACGATGTGCAAGCAGGCGACCTGTGGAACTTCCCCGCGGGCTTGCCGCACTCTATTCAGGGTTTGGAAGAAGACGGCTGTGAGTTTCTACTCGTCTTTAATCGAGGCTCCTTTTCAGAAGAGAGCACCTTCCTCTTGCCCGACTGGCTTAAGCACACGTGCGGTGTCGCAAATAAGTCAGCTGTAGACACGGGTAGTTGAGGTGGTGGGAGAATCAGGCCGCCAGTCCTAAAGCACGATTCACAAATCGGACCTGACCTGCGATATCGCCCTTGGGTAACTGCCGGATCTGTCCTTTGTGAATGATGTGCATTGGTTCGTATCCCTGGATCGTATTCACCGCGCCATGAACGGAGCGGAACCATTGGCTTGCAATGATGCGCTTCTTGATGAAGCGGTGATCCTGCTCAATGATGTTGTTCATATATGGTGCAGGCCGACAGCGGCAAGCCTTTGACAGTTCCCCTGTTTTCTTCAGTTCAGTAGATAGGCTGGATGTCCATCGACGTTGATAACTCGCGGTCGAAACTGCCCAACACGACACAGGGCCATCTGCAGAAAGTGCTTAGCAGCGATTCGGTCGCGGTACGGAGAAAGCATGAAGTCGATAGAATTGCCCTCCGAATCCAGCGCTCTGTAAAGATAGGTGCACTGCCGGCAACCCGAACGTACGTTTCGTCCAGAACCGATTCGGGCGGCGCAGGTACCGCCGTACCCTAGCCCTCAGAATTGGCCCATAACGCAAACCCGGCGAGCAATCATGGAATGATCCACACTCAGACCGCGTTCCGTCATCATCTCTTCGAGATCCCGATAACTGAGTGAATACCGGAGATATCAACGCACACACAGCACGATCAGTTCATCAAGGTAGTGTCTTCCTTTGAACACCGCTGGTCGGTTCCTTCGCACTCGGCTACCTTAACAGCTGCGCTTCGCCCTTTGCGACACTACCCACAAAACTGACATCCTAAAAAGCATCACTTACTTTTGCGAATGAAAATCTGTCCGTTGAACGTCGTGAATTGATAATCGGGGCCTCCGCCGTTGATTTTTCCGTGCAGAGTCCGGTCGAAGCGTAGCCGATAGCTCCCATCCTTCTGCTGTCCTGATTCGTTGTGCATCAATTGCGATCCGGAATCCAACTTTACGTCAAAGTCGCTGTAGACATCGCCGTTATCGGTTTTCATCCGAACGGTCGCTCGCGCATCGCGGGGGAGAGTAACATCGATATCGCCGTTCAATGTGCTGAACGACATCGGTTTCGTACTATCTACCCGGTCAAGGCTAACCAACAGCGCTCCATTCAATGAATGTGCAACTACTGATCCGGACACATTCTTGAGCGTGACCTTCCCGTTCACATTGTCGGCATCAATCTCGCCATCCACTTGCTCTACATAGATATCGCCTGAATTTATGCACTTCAGCTCGAGCGATGAATTTCGTGGAACGGTGATCACCAAGTCAGTTGGTCTGTTCCATGACGTCGTTTTGATGTTCACCACGTTATTTTCTTCGGTCACCTCGAGGCCTACATTACCGGGCAACTCCAAGCGCTTCATACCGTCGACTCGGTCCGGATGCCGCTCAGACGAGTCGCCATGTCCTTGCGAACGGGCTTGCACCACAACCTTGTTGATTGCCGCGCCGTGGACAACGATACTCCCGGCGATCAGGTTGGCACGAATTCGCGCAGGACGCGACGGATCATGCAGCGGCACCGTGGCTCTTTCGCCGCTATCTTGCCCAAGCAGAGCGGCGCCGCACAGAAGTAGCATTGCAATGGTCTTCATATCTTTATCCTTTATTGTTCCCGGTGTAACCGGATATTTCCGTTCAATGTGTCGAAACTCAATTCCGGGCCGCCCTGACCCGCGCGCGCTCCTTTCGGTCCGCGGCTGCGATAGATGAATTTCCCATCGCGCTGTTCGGCTTCAGCAACTGGCATCGGTCTCGCACTTACTTCGAAATCACTGAAGATCTCGCCGTTGAACGTCTTGAAGATCAAGTCCGCCGAAAGATGATCTCGAAAGTAAATATCGATCGAGCCGTTCACCGTTTTGAAGCCGCTCGGCGACGCGGGATTTTTGGCAAAGCGCACGGCTATCGGTCCGTTCACAGTGTGAACCTCGCCCGATCCTGAGATCCCGCTCATCGCGATCGCGCCATTCACGTTCCCGACATTAAAGTCGCCGTCCACTTGAGTGACTCGAACGTCGCCGCTGACCGTCGAAAAGACAGCTCGCGCCGTACGCGGAACCTCCACATCGAGGTCGTAGGTCACTTCGTAAAAACGTTGCTGGTTTCGTTCGCAGCCCCCGCCCGAGCCGTTACACCGCCAGGGCGCATCGTAGTAAACCGACACCGAGCCTGGCTTCTCGGTCATCTGCAAGCTAACCTCATCTTTGCCCTGCGTCAAATCACTCTCTGTCTCGGCGCGGATTACTTTGTGCGCGGTCACGCGGACCTGTGAGCCGGTTGTCCCTGTTACGTGAACGTAGCCGTCGAGGTTGTCCACAACCACGCGCATCGGAGCGCCCGACAAGGTAAGCGACTTCTGAATCGTTTGCTGTTCGCGAACGGGCCAACGATCGGGATCGGAGTGGGCCAAGCACACCTCCGCTAACCCGGTCCCAACCACCACCAGGAAAAAGAACCACCGCATCTCTAATCTCCTTATTCGTAAGTGAGTTTTTGCAGGCCCCACTGTGCCCGTTGCCGCACTGCGGCATTCACTTGTCCATCGCCTTTCAGTTTTTCAAGTGGCCCAGCGGCAGCTTTGTCATGAAAGTGAACCAGCGCATCGATCAAGGCGATCTGAACTAAAGGCGAGTCCTGGCCGACAAGTGAATTTACCAGAGCCGTTCGCACGGTCGCCTCGCCGCTGAACCTCTCCAATGCATCGAGCGACGCCAGCCGCACATTTGTATTTGGGTCGCGGTTGAGTGTCGTGATGAGTGCGGAGAGTAGTTCATTATCCGGATGCTCCACCCGGCTGCCCCAGGAAATGCCCTCCAGGCGCGATGTAGCGGATTGCCTTTCGAGGAGCGATAACGCGACCGTTTGATGCAAGTCCTGCACCTCCGTCTTCAGCTGCGCTACCTCGCCGACCGTTACGGTGCGCGTTGTATTCAGCCGACCCACGTATATCCCGCCGACAAACAGAGCCAGCGCACCGGCGAGTTGCAGGACCAGTGCCGGCTTCAGCCAGCTAAACCTGGCACGAAAACTTCTTTTCTTTGTCTGATCGATCGCATGCAAGCGACGATAAAAGTTCAGCCGTAGAGCGGAGCTCGGATTCTCCGCTCCCAGCAGTCCAAGGCTTTCCCACAAGCCTTCCAGCTCTTCCACTTCCGACTCCGGGATCAGCGGCCTCAGTTCGTCAAATGTCATAAAGTTTCTCTCCGCGCAAGGCGCAGAACTTCTCGCGGAGCTCCTTTAGGGCGCGGAAAACCCGTACCTTCACCGTTCCCACCTCGCATTGCAAAAGGCTCGCGATCTCTTCGTAGCGCATGTCATGAAACCGGCTTAAAACCAATACTTCGCGCTTATCCTGTGGAAGTTGCCGCAACGCCTCCTCCAGAAACGCCTTATCCTGTTTTTGGGTCATCACTTCTTCAAGCATTGGATCCGGACTCCTTACTTCCGGTAAGCCGTCGCTGCTAATTTCCGCTCCATTCTTCCGGAGCCAGTCGTAATAGGCATTACGAGTCATCCCATAAAGCCAGACCGGGAAAGACAGCTCGGAGTTATAGCTCCGCGCGTACTTCAGAACACGAAAGAACACCTCCTGCACGATGTCTTCACTGAGCGGACGATTGCGCGTCAGGTGCATTGCATAGCGAAACAACCCGATGTGATGGCGCTCAAATAGCATCGCCAGCTGGGCCGTATCGCCGCTCTGCACTCGCTCCATCAAGGTGCTGTCACTGACTGATTCCACTCGGCCTCACAGTTCAATACTGACGGGCGAACCGAAGGTTACAAGATTCGCTAACACGTTCCTCAAAGGAAGAGGAAAGTTTTTCAGCATTCTCGGTAACCAAACGAGGATTCGTCAGTATTTCTTGCAAGAGCTGGCGGAACACGCGGTCGCGGATATCCGTACTGGTAGCAAGTAGCTCATTGACGTCACAGAAAGGTTTGGAACACAAGGGATGGCAGATCTGCGCGATGCGTTGCGGCAACTTCGGAAGGCGCCCGGGTTCACGATTACGGCCGTCATCACTCTTGCGCTCGGAATCGGGGCGACTACAGCAATCTTCACCTTGATACATCAGGTTCTGCTCAAATCGTTGCCTGTCGTTAAGCCGGACGAACTTTGGAGGATCGGAGATAAAGTCCGCTGTTGCAATTGGGGCGGCTACACCCAGGGCGAAGACGGCGACTTCGCTTTGTTCTCCTGGGAGGCATACAAGAACTTCCGTGAGCATACTCCCGAGTTCTCGGATTTGGCAGCTCTCGAGGCCGGCAACGCTCCATTGGGCGTCCGGAAAGCGGGCTCACGAGCGCAGGTAGATACCCGCAATGGCGAATATGTCTCGGGCAATTTTTTCAGGACGCTCGGGGTACTTCCCTGGGTCGGTCGTATGATGAGCGACTCTGATGACCGGGCGGGCGCCACTCCCGTTGCCATCATGAGCTTCCATATCTGGCAGGAGAAGTACGCCTCTGATCCTTCTGTTATCGGAGCCGTTTATCAGATCAACGGGCATCCGTTTACGGTGATTGGAGTTACCCCGCCGGGATTCTTTGGAGCCAAGCTGGATGGTTCGGGGATGCCGGATTTCTGGCTGCCACTCACGACAGAGCTCTTGCTCGGCGGAGACGTGGCCCGCCTCAAAAGGCCAAACGAAAACTTTCTTGATCTGATCGGCAGAGTGCGGCCCGGCGTCCATCCTGCTTCCCTCGAAGCGAAATTACGGGTTGAGTTCCACGATTGGCTGGCCAGTCACGTTCCCGATATGGAACCAGGTGAACGACAACTTTGGCGACAGCAGACCCTGCACCTGATTCCAGGAGGGGCGGGTGTGGCAGCAATGAAGGATCAATATCAGAATGGATTGAAACTGCTGCTCATTGCGGCCGGTTGTGTGCTGCTTGTGGCTTGTGGCAATCTGGCGAATCTGATGTTGGCACGCGGCCTGAAAGATCGGTCAGAAACATCACTACGCATAGCTTTGGGGGCGGCGCGAACTCGCCTGGTGCGCAAGGCGCTTGTGCAGTCGGTCGTACTTTCGAGTATCGGTGGCCTTGTGGGCATCGGCGTCGCCTATGCGGGCACACGGCTCATCCTATATCTCGCCTTTCACCTCAATGGACCAAACAACTATGTGCCAGTTGCTCCCACCCCATCCTGGCCTGTTCTGCTGTTCACCTTGGGATTATCCCTGCTCACCGGAATCGGTTTCGGGATCGCTCCGGCCTGGATGACCTCGCACGCCGACCCCGTCGAGGCGCTCCGCGGAGTCAATCGCTCTGTTGCAGGTGGCGGGACGCTGGCGCAAAAATCCCTGGTTGTGGCGCAAGCGGCGATGTCGCTCATCCTGCTGTCGGTCGCGGCTCTGCTCGGCCAGAGCCTTCGCAATCTGGAGCACCAGAATTTTGGATTCGAAACGCAGGGCAGGTACATCGCTTCGATCAACCCCACCCTGAGCAACTACAAGCCGGAGCAAGCGGAGCCGCTGTTCCGAAGGATCGACGAGCGTTTGCTCCAGATCCCCGGTATCCGCATGGTTGCGCCGGCGCTCTATGCACCGATGACGGGAGATAGTTGGAATGAAGGGGTTCGCATAGCTTGGTCGGCCGGAGCCACCGCCAAAGGAAGACACAGGTGCGGGCTGGGCGCGAGTCATGCCCGGATTTTTCGAGACCATTGGCGCGAAGATCATCCGCGGGCGCCCCTTCACAGAGCAGGACACCGCCAGTACGCGGAACGTCGCCGTTATCAACGAAGCCTTCGCCAAACGATTCTTCAAGGGACAGAACCCGATCGGGCAACACTTCGGAATCAACAGGATCCAATACGCCGGAACATATGAAATCGTGGGCGTTGCGAAAAACATCCGCTACATGACCTACGATTACAAAGATCCCGTGCGGCCGATGTTTTGGTCATCGGAAACGCAAACTGTGGCGTACGCCGATCCCGTTTTCAGGAATGGAGAACTGTGGTCGCATTTCTTGTACAACATCGTCATTTGGGGGCCAAACAACCCCGCTGGCGTAGAAGAGCAGGTGCGCAAGGCACTAGCGAGTGTTGATCCGGGTTTGGTACTGAACGGCGTCGATCCCTATAGCAAAGTCTTGAGCGCGGACTTCCAACAGGAGAATATGATTGCTCAATTGACCACGCTCTTTGGCGCACTAGGTCTGGTGTTGTCCGCGGTTGGATTATACGGCGTGATGGCTTATTCGGTGGAACAGCGGACCGGTGAGATCGGTGTCAGGATGGCGCTCGGGGCGGATCGCGTACGTGTCGTCAAGATGGTGCTACGCGCTGGCTTCTCACAAATTGGGATCGGACTTGCGCTGGGTATTCCGTTGGCCATTGCCGGCGGCAGACTCATGACTGATCAGCTATTCGGCATAAAACCATGGGATCCAGGAATGCTGAGCTTTGCGACGGCGCTGCTCTGCCTCGCTGCACTGTTAGCGTCGCTCATCCCGGCCTCCCGTGCAGCAAGCGTGGAACCGATGGTCGCATTGCGAAACCAGTAAGCTGACCTTCGAAAGAACGAGGACTCGAAGGTTCACTCGGCGTTCATTGAAACCAGAACCGAGTTCTGCTGACGCCCAACACGCTCGGTGACGTCATGTAGTGTTCCCACGGCTCCGACCAGACCAGATTCCTCACTCCAGATGGACCGCACTGACATTTCAACCCAGAGAGGTTCGCCGCTGCGATGAAAGAAATGAAATGTGTCACGGGAGCGACCAGGGCCAGAAGAAAGCACATCCCAGAAATACTTTGCCCGGGGCCGCTCATCCGGATGTACCGTGTCAAACCACGATCGACCTAGCGTTTCGGTGAGGGAAGTGCCCGATAGCTCACTCCAGGCTGGGTTCAGAAAAGCCCATCTCGCCTCAGCATCTAATTGAAAAACAATCTGCGGGATTTCAGCCACCAGAGCTTGGTAGGTTTCCTCTGTTTTGTCATTCGCCTTCTCGGAGGCTCGCAACTGCTCCGCGAGAAGCCGGTTTTCAATCATATGAGTTGCGAGTGCAGCCAGATCCCTGAGAGGCCGGGTATTCACTTGACTCGCCTCCCGGGGTTTCCGGTCGATAATGCAGAGCGTTCCGACGGGATGTCCGTCCTTTGTAAGAAGCGGCGCGCCAAGATAAAAGCGGATATGAGGATCCCCGGTCACCAAGGGATTATCAGCGAAGCGTTCATCTGCCAGGGTGTCCGCGATCAAGAAAACATCATTGTGCAGGATGGCATGAGAGCAAAACGCTATATCGCGCGAAGTCTCCCGAGTTCTCAGCCCGATGCAGGATTTGAACCACTGCCGGTTTGCGTCAATCAGGGAGATCAGAGCGATCTCGGCCCCATACAGATGGGCTGCCAACTCGGTAAGCCGGTCAAAGACGGATTCGACCTGCGTGTCCAAAATTTGGAGGCGGTATAGCGCCTGAAGTCGAAGAGATTCTTGTGGTGGAAGTGGAGCAATCACCATTGATTTGGTCCTTAGGCGGCCGGGTTAAGGCCCGAAAGTAGAACGACTAGGTAATTCGTGGCGCCTGCCTTCGATAAATCGCATGCAAAACCGCAACCCTCAGCCAAACGTCGTATGTTTAATCCGGAATGGAGCACGTGCGGAGGTAAGAATTCTGTGTCGGTTCACGCGAGCGCGCGGCTTCGGCGTTTTCGGGAGAGGTCGTTCGAGGCACGGCTATATTAGCCGAGTGAGGGCGATGAAGTTCTTTACGCTAGCTCTATGGGCGGTGTTTGCGGCTGCTGATTTGGGTGGGCAAACAAATGGCTGGCAAACCGCCGCCGGGGTACGTCCAGGTGCCGATCTGGCCCAAAGCGGCGCCTGATCTACAACGTTAAGGGACCAGAGGTGGTCGGGCCGTCGGGGAACTCGTTTCTGGTAGCAGGCAAGCAGGTCATTGGGGTAAGCAATGTGACACGACCTACCATGACGGTTTACTCGCCCAGACAAAAGATTACCGGCGTCGCGATCGTCGTCTTCCCGGGCGGAGGCTATCAGACTTTGGCCATCGATCTTGAAGGGACGGAAGCCTGTGACTGGTTGGTGTCCAGAGGAATCACATGTGTCCTACTTGAATTACCGGGTGACCGATGTTGGCCCATATCCGAAATCAGGGCCATATCCGGAATCGGCGATAGCGCTGCAGGACGCCCAGAGGACGATGGGGTTGGTGCGTTTGCATGCAGCCAAGTGGCACATTGATCCGCACAAGATCGGAGTACTGGGATTTTCCGCGGGCGGGCATCTCGCGGCAGCGATCAGTAACCACTTCGAGCGGCGTCTTTACCCACTGTTAGATGCTGCCGATAGCGAAAGCTGCCGCCCGGATTTTGCAGTGCCTATCTATCCGGGGCATCTCTCCCAGCACGCCGCCGAATGGGATGCGAGTCAGGGCGCCAAGAAGTTTGTCGTCACTCATCCGCAGTCTCAGTCGTTAACGGATGCAAATCTTGCGCTAAATCCCGATCTGCACATTACCGCGCGGACACCACCCACCTTCCTGCTGGAAGCCGAGGATGACCACATCGATAGCGTTTACGATTCTTTGTCCTATTACATTGCACTGCAGAAGGCCGGCGTTCCTGCCGAGATGCATCTGTATGGCGCGGGCGGGCATGCCTTTGGGCTGCGACCAACCAATTATCCGATCACGGAATGGCCGCGGTTGGTGGAGAGATGGCTCCAAGCAATCGGAATGATCCGTCTTTAAGCAAGCTTCCGTTCCCTTCTCCACGAATCAATTAAAACAGGGGCGATATCATGCGAGTGGGAGAGTCTAGTTACATGAAGTCGGACGGGGTTTCGAGACGATATTTTTTCTTCGGCAGCATTCTTGCGGGGTCGGTCCCGCTGGCCGGATTCGGCAGCGAACCGTCGCTCACAGCGCTCGGCTATAAGTCGCCAAACGAGAAGCTGAACATTGCCTCCATCGGCGCGGGGGGTAAGGCCACCAGCGACATAGCAGGTTGTGCGAAGACTGAAAATATCGTCGCGCTTTGCGACGTCGATGACAAGAACGCGGCCAGAACCTTCGACCGCTACCCGAATGCTCCGAAGTTCAAAGATTACCGGGTGATGCTGGACAAGCAGGGCAACAATATCGATGCGGTGATCGTCACCATTCCCGATCACATGCACGCCGCCGCCGCTATCCACGCCATGTCGCTTGGTAAGCATGTCTACGTACAGAAGCCGCTTGCCCATACCGTGTGGGAATGCCGGGAGCTGCTCAAGGCGGCCGACAAGTACAAAGTGGCTACGCAGATGGGGAATCAGGGCTATTCAAACGAAGGAACCCGCCAGTGCGCCGAGATGGTTTGGTGCGGCGAGATCGGGAACGTCACCGAAGTGCATGCCTGGACGAATCGGCCTGTCTGGCCGCAAGGTGCGCTTCCTACACCCCCGGCCACACCTGTTCCCGCCACACTCGATTGGGATCTATGGCTCGGCGTTGCCAAAGAACGGCCCTACAGCGAAGACTATCTGCCATTCACATGGCGTGGATTCTATGACTTCGGTTCGGGCTCACTCGGCGACATGGCGTGCCACATTCTGGGCGCTCCTAATATGGCTCTCCGCCTCACCGCTCCCACGTCGATCGAGTGCATCAGTCAGGAAGGCAAGAGCGATGCGTACTTCCCTGCCAAGTCGGTTATTCGTTTCGACTTCCCTGCCCGCGGCTCTATGCCGCCGGTAAAGATCTTCTGGTATGACGCGAAGCGAGAGGATCAGCCCGATCTGCCGAACGCTCCGAAAGACCAGATCTTAGGCGATCTACCTCCCAACCGCGTCGGCGACGCCCTTAGCCAAGCCAAACCACGAGAGCGCCAGATTATCGGCGAAGTATTTACTGAGCAGTTCTTCTCTCCGAAAGAGATGCCGGTTCATGAGCCGGGCGAGTCGGACCCGAACCGCGAAGCGTCTCTCACGCCCCACGAGCGTGAACTCCAAAAGTGGATGAGGCTCATCGGCAAAGGAACGAATGGCAGTCTGTTCGTGGGAGACAAAGGCATGATCACCACTGGGACATACGGCGAAAACACGCGTCTGCTGCCGGTCGAAAAGATGCGGGATTATGAGTTTCCGCCCGAGTTCATTCCACGTTCACCTGGTCATTATCGCGATTGGATCCGAGCTTGCAAAGGCGGTGTACCGGCTTGTTCTAATTTTGCCGTCTCGGCGCCATTCACAGAGTGGATTGCTCTCGGTGCCATTGCTGTTCGCTTAAATACCCGGCTCGAGTGGGATGCCGACAAGATGAAAATTACCAACAACTCGGAAGCGAACGAACTGCTGAAACCGGTCATTCGTAAAGGATGGAAGATCACGTAATTTTTCTATCGGCCGCACATTGGGAGCTATAGTGGGGTTGCCCATGATCAAAGCTTTTCCGCTACTCGCCGTCTCCGTGCTGGCCGCTGCATCGGGACTACAGGCTGCGTCGGTCTACGATTACACGCTCAAGACAATCGACGGCCAGCCGCTTCCTCTTGCCAGCCTGAAGGGTAAGGTAGTGATGCTCGTTAACGTGGCAAGCCGATGCGGCTACACTCCGCAATACGCGGGCCTGGAGTCGCTCTACGAAAAGCACAGGGACCAAGGATTTGTCATCGTGGGCATTCCCGCCAACAACTTTGGGAGCCAGGAGCCGGGCACGAACGCCGAGATCAAGACGTTCTGTAAAAGCAAGTACGATGTGAAGTTCCCGATGGCTTCGAAAGTCTCCGTAAAAGGCTCGGATACCGCGCCACTGTACCAGTATTTGATAGGCAAGGACACTGACCCGAAGGCAAGCGGCGAAATTCAATGGAACTTCACGAAATTCCTGGTCGGGCGAGACGGTAAGATTCTCGCTCGATTCGAGCCGGCGGTCGCGCCAACCGACCCTGCTCTCAATACTGCCCTCGAGAAAGCGCTTCAGTAATCACACTCGACCTATAATCGGAACATGAATCGCAACGAGTGGATTACGCCTCGTCTCAACGATCCCGTCCGCACCCAGATGCACTATGCCCGTAAGGGTGTCGTCACAGGTGAGATGCGATACGTCGCCGAGCGTGAAAAACTCGCACCCGAGTTAATTCGCGACGAAGTGGCGCGCGGCCGCCTGATCATCCCGGCCAACATTCACCACGCTCGCCTCGAGCCCATGGGCATCGGCATTGCTTCCAGTTGCAAGATCAACGCGAACATCGGAAATTCAGCCACTACTTCCAACATCGACGAAGAACTCGATAAGCTACAGTACGCCGTTCGCTTCGGCGCAGACACGGTGATGGATCTTTCTACCGGCGGCGACATCCCTCGCATACGTCGGGCGATTATCGATGCATCACCGGTGCCTATCGGTACGGTGCCGATCTATGAGGCGCTTAACCGTGTTCGCCGCGTCGAAGATCTCACCATCCAGGTTTTGCTCGAAGTCATTGAGGAACAGGCTGAGCAAGGCGTCGATTATATGACGATCCATGCCGGGGTGCTGGTCCAATACGTTCCGTTGACTCGCAACCGCATCACGGGAATCGTAAGTCGCGGTGGCGCGATCCTTGCGGAGTGGATGGTCAAAAACCACAAGCAGAATCTGCTCTACGAGCATTTCGTCGATATCTGTAAGATCTTTCAGAAACACGACGTGAGCTTCTCGCTGGGTGACGGTCTGCGTCCTGGATGCCTGGCCGACGCGAGTGATCGCGCTCAGTTCGCCGAACTTGAAACGCTGGGCGAGCTGACCAAGAAAGCTTGGGAGTACGATGTCCAAGTGATGATCGAGGGGCCGGGCCATATTCCGCTCGATCAGATCGCGCTGCAGGTCGAGAAAGAACGCGCTCTGTGCTTCGACGCGCCTTTCTACACGCTTGGACCACTGGTGACCGATATCGCGCCAGGTTACGACCACATTACCTCGGCAATCGGCGCCGCTATGATCGGCTGGCATGGCGCTTCCATGCTGTGTTACGTGACTCCGAAAGAGCACCTCGGATTGCCGAATCGTGAAGATGTAAAGCAAGGGATCATTGCGTACAAGATTGCGGCTCACGCGGCCGACGTAGCACGGCATCGTCCGGGCGCTCGCGACCGCGACGACGAACTCTCACGAGCCCGTTTCAACTTCGATTGGAAACGCCAGTTTGATTTGAGTCTTGATCCCGAAACGGCGCAGGCCTATCACGACGAGACCTTACCGGAAGAAGGTTTCAAGGATGCAGCGTTCTGCTCGATGTGCGGGCCGAAATTCTGCTCTATGAATCACTCCGCCAAAACGCAGGACTTCACCGAGTCCGACGCGGCGGCGGTACTCGCTGACAGCACGCCTGAACCACTCGTCAAAATAGACCGCTAGCGGCTATCCACGCCTAGTCATTAATCCAGAACCGGCTTCACGCGCATGCCGTTTTTAATCTCCGCGTCGCTTGGCTCAATCACGCGATCTGCGATGAAGTCGCCGTTCTGCAACCCCGATAGGATCTGCACGTTGTTTACATCGCTGATGCCGGTTTGAACCGGCGTCCAACTAATTACATTGCGCTTGAGCCGATAAACGCCGTCGGTATTGTCCAGCCGGCGCAGCGCTGCTTTCGGGATGACTAACGCATCGTTTACGACTTTCGAGATGATCGTCGCATTCACAGACACGCCTGGGAGTAGAGCGTGATCCGCATTCGCGATTGTCGTGCCGACTTGGCCGACTGTTCGTGCATTCAAGGGAATGACTGCGGTGGGTAACTTGTCGACAACCCCTCGCCATTTCTGCCCCGGGCGCGAATCCGACGTGACCTCGACCGGCACGTTGAGGCTGACTCGTCCTAGGTCTGGCTCATCGACATCGATAATCACTTTCACCTGGTCGATGTTGCCGACGGATGCGACCAGCGTGCCAGGCTCGAGATAAGCGCCGATCTTCAGATCGAACTGATACACGGTGCCGGTCATCGGCGCTCGTATCTCCGACAGAGCGACTTGATGCTTGGCCAGCGCTACAGCCGCACGTGCATCCCGCAGTTTAGCCCCCGCGACGGTCTGATCGCTGATCGTCACCACCGTTCTCCGCTGGTCCCGTAGAGCTGCCAGATTTAGTTTGGCACGCTCCAGAGCGTCCGCATCCGTATCGACCTGCAGTTTCGTCGCAGCTTGTTGCTGCTGAAGTCGCTTGTCGGAATCATAGATGCGCTGTGCAATCTGAACCGCCTTTTCGGCCCCGGCGATCCGATCCGCTAAATCGGTCACCACTGCCGCTTTTCCCCCCTGCCCTATCGTGTTTGCCTCTGCCTGCGCCTCTTGTTCTCTCGCCAAAGCAGCTGCCAGATCTGCCTGCGCCGAAGTGGAGTCAAGCGTTACCAGCAATTGCCCTGCTTGCACATTCTGCCCGCGCTGCACGTTTACCGAACGAACTACGCCCGACGTCTCGGCCCGAGCGGCGGACCACTCCGCCGGTTCAACCTTCCCGTTGGTCGAGACAGTGCTCGCGAGGCGCGCCCGCCGGACAGATGAGAAATGAACCTCCGGCATCGTTCCTCCACGGCTTAATCCCCACCAGAAGAACAGCACTAGCGCAGGTAAAATCAGCAGCCACCAGTATTTCCTCATCGAAGCGAAGCGCAAATCCCTCAAGCACGGAGCCGCTGCCCAGACGGAGCGGCCGGACCCTATGTGGAAAGGGCTCTCAATAATTGTGACAGACCTCCCTATTTCGGATCCCAGCTAGAGGTTCCGCTGTCAGTTTCGCGTTAGACTGTGGCTGAATGCCCCTGTATCGAATTCACCGGATCAAGGAGGGCCCGCGAGAAAGTTTTCGATGGGCTCCGCATACCGGCGGTTTGGTAACTGTGAAACCGAAAGACTATGCATGCGGCGAAAACATTCAAGGCGATAATCCCTACAATATTTGGAAAAATCTCTCGATAAAGGAGAATCCACTCTGTCCGGGAGATCTGCTTGAACTGGTTCAAGAAAATTCGAGCGACGCTTTAGGAACGGGTGACATGTGGATTGCTAAATACATCGGCTTTGAACCTGCTGAGTGGTATGTGGCTGAGGCGCCCCAAAGCCAAATCGTTCATGAGCAGGAAGCTGCACCGAACACGGTTCCGGAAACGGAGGGCTGCCCGTCTTAGGCAGACTTCTCTCGTTTGATCCTTCCCCCAGGCACCTCTTCCCTTCCTGATCCCGCTCGCTCTAGTAACTGGGGCGGGTTTGCGCTGGTTGCTTATGTTCCAGATCCGCTGCAGTCGCTCTTGAATTCACTCCGGGCATCCATTCCCGGTATTCCGTTGCCTCCTGTCCATATCACAGTGCTTCCACCCCGGCCTTTGGCGCTGCCAATTGAGCAAGCCTGCAAGCGAGTGGAAGATATTACGAGCGACACTCCTGCCTTCGAAGCTGAGCTATCAGAGGTCCGGTATTTCGCGCAAAGCGATTTCTTGTATCTGGACATTGCCGAAGGGGGTAATAAGATCTATGACATACACGCGAAACTTAATGCTGGCGATTTAAGCCACCCCGAGGTCTACGAGTTCCGTCCGCATCTGACACTCGGTGGACCGGTTCCTCAAAACCTGACGCAAGCTACTCAGGAAACAACCACCAGCAGGTGGCAAGAGTTGCAGTGCCCCCGCCGAATACTCGTCGATTGTCTGGTTTGTCTCTGGCTTGATCCTGCGAGGAGCGATAGAGAGTGGCTGAAATTTCATTCATTCCCGCTGAAGCTTCCCGAGAATTTAGGGTTTCTGTTACACCCCGAAGCTACGGTTCAAAGATGCTCAACTGGTGCTCCCCATCCGGAGTCCTTCGGGCAGCCGGGGTTTTGAACGAGGGCCTAGCACCCCCTACCACGCCGCGCAGCTCTGTCCCGGCCAAAGCCTCGCGTGGGATGAAAACCTTTTGTCGCGACGCTCTTGCTTGAGGCGGAACGATGAGGTACCCTGCATCGGGCCAATCGAGCAAATTGTGCGAAAGGATGCCATCTAGTACAGCACCGTCCCGAAAGGAAAACCGTGTCCATAGTCCGGGCACTCTTGGTCGTCTTTCAAACAGATTGTGCTCGGTAAAGAGGTCCGCTTTGCTGTTTTCCGAGCTAAAACAGACCGCTTTACAGTTATCTAAAGGACATAGCTGAACCCGGCCATCTAGCGTAATCCACTCCAGACGATTTGTCAGCAAGTAGGAGGCGGGATTCACAAAGCCCTCCTCGGGCTGGCGGTCCCAGCGGTATAGCATGACTCTCTTCGAAGTACTAGGCGGCAAATGCAGGATGTTTAGTTCTTTGTTTCAAACAATTTGTCGAATATTGTATCATTGACAGAATGGTCGGCGCGACAGCATGGGAAGCGAAGATCCGCTCTTACCTGCTGTTTTGTAGGAACGAGAAAGGTTTATCTACTAACAGCTTACAGGCGTATCAGTCGGATTTGGCGCGATTCGCCACCCATCTCAATGAAGGGCATTCGCGTCGAGCATTGAGTTCGGACGCAGTAACGCTCGATACGTTGCGCTCCTATCTCGACGATTTACGTACTGCTGGCCTCTCCGATCGTTCGATCGCCCGTCAGGTCACCGCGCTACGCGGCTTTTTCGGCTATTTGACTGAGGAAGCACAGCTAAAGGTGGATCCCACCGAGTTGCTGGCAATGCCAAAGATCGGTTCTTCCCTTCCCAAGTATCTGGATCTGGAGAGCGTTAACAAGCTTCTTGTTGCCCCGTCGGATGAATCGGCTACCGGGTTGCGCGATCGGGCCATGCTCCAACTGCTGTACGGCGCAGGTTTGCGGGTTAGCGAGTTGATTCTGCTGCGGGTAGCGGACGTGGACCAATCTGCCGGCGTAGTTCGGGTAATCGGCAAAGGCAACAAACAGCGGCTCGTTCCCGTTGGGCGTCACGCGCTGCTAGCAATGGATGAGTACCTCCGGATGGAGCGTCCCCGCCTTCTTAAAGGGCGAGTAAGCCCATTTCTGTTTATCACGGCACGAGGGTGCGCCATGACGCGACAGGGTTTCTGGAAACTGCTTCGTGGTCACGGCAGAAAGGCGGGGCTTTTTCGATCTCTCAGTCCGCACGTACTACGGCATACTTTCGCGACACACTTGGTCGAAGGTGGAGCGGATCTCCGCAGCGTTCAGGCAATGCTCGGACACAGCGATATCGGCACCACCGAGATTTACACGCACGTCATGCGTTCCCGTTTGAAGCAGGTGGTCGACACACATCACCCGCGAGCCGCGAAGCGCGGTAGCCGGTCCGGAATAGGAGCGTAAGACTTATGAGCGATTACATGTTCATGCTCGACAGCCATCTGAGCGGGCCCCAATCCAAGGTTGCGCTTGAAGTTCGCGAAGCCGCTGAGCAAGCGAATCTCAACCTATTCTTGACAGGTGGCGCTATGCGAGACATGATGGGCGGGTTCCCGATCCGTGATCTCGATTTCACTGTGGAAGGTGGCGGAGTGAAGTTCGCCCGCGCTGTGGCTCAGAAGGCTGGCGCGGAAGTGGTCAGCGTGGACGAGACCCGGAAGAGCGTCGAACTCATTTTCCCGAGCAACGTGAGCGCCAGCATCTCCATGTCCCGGCAGGAGAAGTATGGAAAGCCCGGCTCCAAACCGCAGGTCCACCCGGCCACGATCCATGAAGACTTGCGCGGCCGCGACTTCACTGTCGATAGCATCGCTTTGTCGCTTGGAAAAGCGAGCCGGGGGCTGCTTCTCGATCCGATGAACGGTCTGGGAGATCTCAGCCGGAAGGAGCTACGCGCGGTAAGCAACTACACGTTATACGACGATCCTTCGCGCATTCTCCGTATGATCCGTCTGCGCGTGCGCCTCGGTTTTGCTATCGACGAAAGAACGTTAAATCAGTATCGGAATGTGCGGGAAGCGCAGCTCCAAACCAAAATTTCGAGTGCGGCCTGGGAGCACGAGCTGCAACAGATGGCTGTCGATCCTTTAGCGGGAGACATTCTCAAAGCCTTAGAAGATGAGCAGCTAATTACTCTGCTTTCACCGGCTCTTTCCGGGCCAAAGTTGAACCTTGCCGGGTTTCAGCGATTGCAGAAAGCCCGCCAATCTTTACCGTTCGGTTCAGATCTTGGCGCTAACTTCAAAGCCTTGTTCTTCTTTTTGCTTTTCGAGAAGCTGTCGCCGAAGGAGCGAGCGCAGCTTACACGCTCGATCGAATTCCAAAAAGATCAGCTTGAGGCCGCTGCGAGGCTGGAGAGCCGGGCAGCGAAAGTCGAGAAAGAATTAGCGACGGCTAAGTTGACGCGCCCGTCTTCGCTCTATGCCATGCTCTCCAAAGTGCCTGGCGAGATTTTGCTGTTTCTCCTGGCGCGATCCGGTCAGCGCTTAGTCATCGACCGAATCAAGAACTACCTCCAGAAATATCTGCCTTCGGCGCAAGAGGTAACGGAACAGGAAGTCATTGAAAAAGGCGGCGTTCCCGGCACCCCGAAGTTTGAGAAGTTAAAGTGGCAGTTGATCGCCGCCCGATTGGACGCTAAACCGAAGAAGATTGTCATCGAAGAGCCTCCGCCCGCCCCAGTAGGGCCAGGACGGCGCTCGATCAGTATCGCTCGTTAATTGGTCGCGTAAGCGTATCGGGCTTGCGACCGGCTGAGATGCCCTGCAGCGGTCAGGTTGGGAACGGGGCTGATCCTGTTCATCACACTAATCACTTTTGACGGATATGTCGCGTCCGGGTTATACAAGCGCAATTTGGAGAGAACGTCGCGGTTCCGATAAAGCGGGCTATTGCCAAGCCTAAATGCGACCGTCCGTAGTCCTGCCTTGATCGACGGAAACGGCTCCAAGCCGTTGTTCCACCCGAAGATGTTGTTGTTGCGATAAGCTTTGCCGCCACCTGATTCGATGACAGAGATGCTCGGGAGCAATCTCCAGTCCAAGTGGTTTTCGTCAGCAGCTTGGACAAAATCCTCGGACATACTCAACACTGGACAGTGTAGGCTCAGAAAGAACCGAGTGAGACGAGTCGTGCGTGGATCAACGGAAAGCGATGCTGCTGCTGGGGTCCGCGAACTAGCCGATTTCTCCAATTTCGCCATCAAAGGCAAAACCAGCAAACCAGCTGCCATTAGGATTCGCTTCGAGACCATACCGAATCGCGTGCGAATGCAGCTATAACGAGCTTGCATATAACTATGCTACCAGACTTATAGGGCGGCTTATTTCCAATCTAAGTAGATGGTCTAAGGCATTCCACTAGGTTAGTTGGTCGCACATTTAGCTGGCTGCGGGAGTTCGGTCGCCCTTGCGCTGTCAATTTGATAGCTTGAAGCGGATGCCTCAGGATCTTGAGAAATTGCGCTCTGAAATGGAGACCTATCTTCAGCAGTCAAGCCTGACGATCTTTTATGGCTCTCATCGCGTGCTGGACACACTCGCCCAAGTCTCGTGGGACACGGAGCGGTACGCCAACTTTCAACAATTTGTCGACGCCGCTCGTTCAGTGGGCGTTAAACTGATGATCTTTACGCAGCAGTCCTTTTCGCTCGATCAGATTGACGGAGCGCTCGATCAGCTGGAAGAATGCGATTTCACTCGCGAAGAGAAACGGCAATATGAAAGCAGGCTGCGCCAGTTGCAGAGCTACGAGGGGTTCACCTCCTCGCTTGAACTCTCATTCGTTCTCGATGGCCGCGTTTACTCCTTTGAAGCGCACACCGACTGGTACGAGGCGTTTACCGACGTGCTAGGCGAACTCGACGCAGCGACCGGTGTAGAAGATGTGAGCGAGGATGGACCGCTTGGAGGCTACTTCTCTAACAATTGATGCCGCCCGAAACAGCTGCTCCGCCCATACGGCCAACTACCCGCTGGGTGATGCCCAGCAGCCCTCCTGAGAGCGCAAGCGCCCTGCAACATGAGTTGGAGTTGCAGCGGCTACCGGCAGCCATCCTCGTCGCCCGAGGTCTTTTCGAGACGGCCGGGGCACGCGAATTTCTTTGCCCGAAACTCGACAACCTGCACGACCCTTTTCTCATGCGCGGCATGGAAGAAGCCGTTTCGCGCCTCTCTGACGGCATCCGCAGACGCGAGCCGATCCTGCTTTATGGGGACTACGATGTTGACGGCACCTGCTCGATTGTGGTGCTGAAGAAGACTATCGAGCTACTCGGTGGGCTCGCGGATTTCCACATTCCCGACCGGCTGAAAGACGGCTACGGCATGAAAAGTGAAGTCGTGTGCCGGGCCGCCGATGCGGGCGTTCGCCTCATTGTTAGCGTGGATACCGGCATTCGGGCCAACGAGGTAGTTCGCCACGCTAACGGTTTGGGTATCGATGTGATTGTCACCGATCACCATCTTCCTGAGACGGAACTGCCGCCCGCGCTCGCAGTGCTGAATCCAAACCGCGAAGATTGCCTCTACCCGAACAAAAATCTCTGTGGCGCAGGAGTGGCCCTTAAATTGATCCAGGCACTGCTCTCGCGAAGCGGTTTGCCGGAAGCGCGTCAGAAAGCTCTTCTCGATTCTTTTTTGAAGCCGGTTGCGATCGCCACAGTGGCTGACATCGTGCCGCTCACTGGCGAAAACCGAACGATCGTGAAACGCGGGCTCTCGGGTCTGCAACAAGTGCGCAATCCCGGGCTGCGGGCGTTGCTCTCCGTGGCCGGATTCGAAAGCGGTGAATGCCCCACTGCTCATCAGGTTGCCTTCCGTTTGGCGCCGCGCATCAATGCCGCGGGTCGCATGGCTACCGCCAAGGATGTTGTCGAACTTTTCCTGACCAGCGACGAGGGCCGCGCGCAAACGCTGTCCGAGCAACTGGATCGTCTGAACAGGGAGCGTCAGCAGGTGGAAGCCGAGATCATTGAGGCGGTGCTCAAGCAATGCGAAGAGGCTCCGACACGAGAGGATTGCGCCGCCCTGGTCTTTGCCGGTGCAGGGTGGCATCTCGGGGTGCTCGGCATTGTCGCGAGCAAGCTGGTGGAACGCTTCAGCCGGCCCGTTTTTGTTCTGAGTGAGGCTCTTGAGCGCGACGAGGAAGGCCTTCCCTACTTCTCCGGATCGGGCCGCAGCATACCGGCTTTCCATCTTCTGGAAGCGCTCGAAAGCATGCCCGAGCTTTTTAAAAAGTTTGGCGGACATCGCCAAGCGGCCGGCTTGAGTCTCAGAGCAAAGGACATCGCCGACTTTCGTGAGCGCTTTGGCCGGTTTGCCGGGAGTAGGCTGACAGCCGAAGATTTCCAGCGACGTTTTCTGGTTGACGCACACGTAACGCTCGCTGAACTGAACGAGACCTGCGTGGAACAGGTGCTCTCTTTGGGACCATTTGGCTTCGGCAATCCTGCTCCCCTGCTCTGCTGTTTAAACGTTCAAGTGGCGGGGCCGCCGCGCGCGCTCGGCTCTGCGAAGCACGTCAGCATCCCGCTTCGCCAAGGGTCAACAACGCTCGCCTGCAAAGGGTGGGACTTCGGCCCTCGCATTGGAGCGCTCGAGCCGGGTTGCAGTCTGGACGTGCTTCTGCAGATAGAAGATGATCCGTATGGACGCAAGCGCGGCTATCAATCATGGTGTCTGACAATGAAAGATTTTCGTGTGTGCTGATCCTGCGCAAAGCCCTAAAGCTGCGTGGAAGCTTCGCCCACTTGCTCCGCCCATTGCAGAATCTCACTGATGCCCTGCCCCGATTTCGCGGAAACCTCGAAGATGCGCATCCCGGGACGGACACTCTGAATATTTCGGCGCGCGTCCTCCCACGAAAATTCGACCGCTGCCGCCAGATCACTCTTCGTGATTACCGCAATATCGGCACTGTTAAAGATCGTCGGATACTTGAGCGGTTTGTCTTCGCCTTCCGTGACTGAAAGCAGCACCATACGCGCTTCTTCGCCGAGGTCATAACTAGAAGGGCACACGAGGTTGCCGACGTTCTCGATGAAAAGAAAGTCGAGATCGTTCAGCTGCCAATCTTCGATTGAAGTCGTGATCATGCTTGCGTCCAGATGGCAAATGGTACCGGTGCAAATCTGCTTTACGGGGACCTGGCTGCGCGCCAGCCGAATCGCATCGTTCTCCGTTGCGAGGTCACCTACCAGCGCGGCAACGCGGTACTTCGATCGAAGCTCAGTTAAGATCCGCGCCAGAAAAGCGGTTTTGCCGGACCCCGGGCTTGAGACCAAGCTGATAACGGTGACATGCGCCTCGGCAAAACGCTGACGTAATAAACGTGCAGCGACGTCGTTTTTGTTCAGAACTTTTTGGCGAACTTCGACGAGACGCGTCGTGCTCATGTCGACAGCTCCAGAGCAAATACTTCGAGCTCCGCACCTTGAAGAACTCTGGCAGCGGGTGTGCCGCACACAGCGCATTGCAGACGTTGCAAAGACACCGGGCTGCGTTCGGCTTGGCATTTGGGACATTCGATCACTAAAGGCACGTCCTCGATAACCAGACTGGACCCCGCGAGCGGCGTGCCCTCGCTCGCTACTTCGTAGGAGAAAAGCAAAGCTTCTTTCACCACACCTGAGAGCGGACCGAGTCGCACATGCACCGAACACACCCGTCCAGCGCTTTGCCGTGCAGCTTCCTCTTCCGCGCCTTCAATGATGCTTAATGCAATCGACAGTTCGTGCACGCGACACTACATCGTGCTGATACGAATGTAGCGCTTGATATCGGGAAGAGAGACGACAACGGCTGCCAAGGCAAGCGCAACCACGATTCCACTAATTAGCTTTGCCATATGAATGAGGACTCCTGAAATTCTTTCGAGATTAAGGACGTGACAACATCAGCGGCGACGTGGACCGCTTCGGCGACTGGCGCAGTTAAGCCCATCCGACCCTCCTGCCCACCTAGATCGGCGGGTTCGCAGCCGACGAGGAGGATGCGTCCCATTTCGCCGCCCATAGCTCGCACCATACGGAAGACGTTGGCGGGATCCATCGCATGCGCGTTTACTGCGAGGTTTTGGTCAAGAGCGCCGTCCGCAAGGGAAGGCTCGATCGTGTAGACCGTGCCAGGAGAGCCCCCGCGCGAAGTAGCATCGACCAGGATTGTCAGGTCGGGCTTGTCCATCAATGCGTAGGACAGATCTAGACCGCGGATCCCAAAATCGACAACATGCACATTCTTCGGCAGAGTGCGTTCGCTGAGCACACGGGTCACTTCGCAGCCGAATGCATCGTCACCTTGGAAAATGTTGCCGATACCCGCGACGAGGATGTTCATAACAGCTCGACCTCGTCCGGCGAGAAGAAGAAGCGATGGCCGATTTGGCGCGCTATGCCGAAATCACGCCCCGGATCATCCTCGACCGTAACCGCGAGATGAACGCGATCTTCGAAGTCGCGTTCGACCGATTCCACGATGGCGACCTTCCCGTTCAGTGCAATGTCGAAGATGTCGGCCTTCTTCCGGGGCCGCAAACGGACGCGGTCACCCTCGCGGAACTCGAGCTGAGCCGCGGAACGTATACTCCGGATCACGCCATGCATTTTGGCAAGGTGCTCAGGCGGAAGATTTTCAGAGCGCTCGAGGATCTCGCGGCCACGATCGTCGCTGTTCCGCACTTGCTGCTTCTCTTCCTCACTCAACGTCAGGACGCGCAGCGTCAGCATTTCGTCCATCTCGGTGCCGTCATAAAAGTCGCCTTTGCTTTCGGGCGCAATCTGCGGGTAATCGTAGAGGATTATGGGCGAGGAGAGCATCAGCTTTCGTTCTCCTTCGCTACCTGCAAGGACCGGCCATGTGCCGATGTTGTGGCAAGCCGCGGCTGCCAAGTGGTAGGACTCAGGCGGGTCGATTGACGAGATAAATGTACCCCCTTCGACGCCGAGCAGGGTGTGGCAGGACAGCATCTGGAAAGGAGATGGCTGACTTCGCGACTCCTCCCCAGAATTTGCGCTGAGATTTTCGATGCGGACCCTGAAGCGAAAAGCCGCTTCGGCGACTGGTGTGGCAGAAAGGTAGACGGCAGCTGTTAACGGGCCGAAACAGAATGTGTGTTCTTCTGGAGCCCCAGATAACAAGTCGAACGAGGCACTCCACTCGCGCTCGGAACGATCTTGCAGGAAGCGTATTTTGATCGCGACGACGCTCTGCGCATTCGCTTCGATGAGAACCTCCGTCTGCATCTCAACCGGGTAGCTCCCACCCGCCGGGCCTAACGTCCCGAAGTGCCAGCGGCCTTGATTCTTCACCGCCGTCTGGCGATATGGATAGAGTAGAAAGCCCTCGTAGAGGACGGCGCTTGCAATTTTTTCGAGCGGTTCGAAGTTCACGACGCGGCTTGGCGCTCCTTCGGCAACAGGCGTTCGAGAGCTTCTTCCCAAGTCGCGACACCCTGTGATCTCTTGTACTCGTAGAGGCGCTCGAAGACGCCGCGTTCCAAGCGGAGCCAGGCACTATCGGGATAGTAGAGGTCCATCATCTCGCGCCAGATTTTTGCCGGCAAGGGAAACCGGGCTTCTTTGTCCCAGCCGATTTGCGCAATCTGTAACGCACCGTCTTGGTCAGGATAGAAAACGGTGCCGCTGAACTGGAAATTGAGCGGGACTTCACCTCCCTCGAGAGCATGAAAGTACTTCGCCGAAGCGACGTTGAAATCGAACGTGCAGGGAACCGGTACGGAAAGCTTAGCGCTGTCGATGAACTCCGTCACGGTGACGTTTACGTGAGTCCAGAGCAGCGGCCGCAAAGTCCGGCTCCAGCGCTCAGGCTCACCGAAAAGATCGCCCAAGAGGTTTCGTTCGCCGGGGGTGTAGTGACGTCGCTGGGCTTCAACTTGAATCTGGCAGCGGAGTGCAACGCTGTGAATCGATTGCTGCTGAACCATATTTTTGACATGCAGGTCGAAAGCGATGGTCGGAGCCGCCGCGAAGGGAACAGCTTGCGCACTCTCAATGGCGAAACTCAGGTTGGGCAAGTACTTCCCTTTCGGCGCAGGTTATCGAAGAATGCGGCGATCTCACCCCATACGGCCGCACCGCCTGAAAGACCGTTCCAGCGCAGGCGAATAATACCGACCAGCTTGTAGCACTCGTCGATGGGAACCATGAAGTATTCACGCACCGCTCCGATACGATTAACGAGGAGCGCCTCGACATCCGGCTTCATGTCGAATAATGCTGGGTTCTCCGCCGCGATTTCCTCCCAGGCTTCCAGGCGCAAAGACGATTCCGACGCCCCCGCAGGACCGGGATATAGGGCGATGACCCGACTCGCTGCCGAGCTCTCGGTGAAAAAAGCGAGCGAGATCGGGATCAGAAGGTCGTCCCATTGCGCATCGGACATGCGGAACTCCGGAAGCGCACGCACTTCGCTAGGGATGTCTCGATACAGGCCGCGACTGCGTAGGCCACACGACTCGCAAGCGCACCGGATGCGGCGTGTCTTCGGATCGAACTGATGGAAGTGCTCAGCGGGAAGCATCGCGCCGCAGCCGTCGCACTTCTCCTCCGTAGCGCGCACCGGAACAAAACGGCGCAGTACTGCAACCGGAGCCGGGGCCATAGTTAACCCGCCCTCGAAGCAGCACCGTTCAAACTGAGCAGGGGGACGAAGCCGTTCATCGGCGTGGAGTGCTGGACGATAACTTCCGCCAGATCGGGAACCGCATCTTGAAGCGTTTTCTTGAGCGACGCTTCGTCCATTTGATTGGACGAGCAGCCTTCACTGGCAAAGCGGACGCGCGCCACACCCTCGAAAATGCCGATCAGCTCAGCGCGCCCCGGAATCTTCGCCAGCACCCGCCGGATCCTGGTCTCGAGATCGTCGGGATGAAGCCCGTGCAGAACCAATAGGCTCGAAATGAGACCGTCGTTCGCGAAACGCCGGATGAGAGCTTCGCCGCTTGCGCCGGACTCGAACGCCAACTCAAGCATTTTCTCGAGACCCGTTCCGTAGAGATCCAGAACAGCCCGCATCAAACCTTCCGCCGTTTCCCGGCTTGCCGGGTCGGCTATCTGCTCAAGCTGATGAACTAAGTTCTCGATGCGCGGCGCACTGGATTCTTCGAAGCTGGCGTTGTGATCAGTGGCCATATCCACCGGAGCCTGCAATATCGCAGGCATCTACCCCGAGCATGGAGGAGTGCCGGACATCGAGCGTCTTGCCTTCGCCAAGATACATGTGTACCCCGCAAGGAAGACACGGATCAAAGCTGCGTACCGCGCGCATAATGTCGATCCCTTTGAAGTTATCCGGCCCGTTTTCTTCGAATATGGGCGTGTTTTGGACGGCATCTTCGTAAGGTCCGGGCGTGCCGTACTCATCGCGCGGGCTAGCATTCCAGGGTGTTGGCGGATACGGATGATAGTTGGCGATCTTGCCCTCCCGAATAACGACGTGATGCGAGAGAACACCCCGTACCGCCTCGTGGAACCCGCAGCCGATCGCCTCGTCCGGCACCGTAAATTCACGCCAAGTCTGCGTTTTGCCGCTATGCAAATCTCGCATCGCCTGTTCGACAAAGTGCAACGCACAACCAGCGGCATAGGCCTGAAAATAAGTGCGCGCGCGATTTCGCTCAATCGCATTACTCCACTGCGGGATCTTCCACTCGAACTCGGTTTCGGGCTTTGTCGCCGTCTTGGGCAGATAGATCTTGACGCTGTGACCGGTTGCTTTAACGTACCCGATATCGACCAGTCCCGCCAGCGCCGTGGCCCAGAAGCGCGCGATCGGCCCGCCACCGGTATCAAGCGCCAGATGCTCACCGGTGCGCTTGTCGTACCAGCGGGGCGACATCACCCAGGTGTAGTTGCCTTTGAAATCGCGTTTCTGCGGGCGCGGCGTGGTGGTCTGGTTCCAGGGATGGTGTTTATCTACCGGATTGCCGAGCGGGTCGCGCGTGACAAAGGTCTCTTCGTTCTGCCAGTCGTCGTAGTACGAGCTACCGAGCAGAATGCGAATGCCCAAGTTGATGTCGACCAGATTGTTTGTCGCCAGTTTGCCATCGACCACCACGCCGGGCGTGACGTACATCGCCTTGCCCCACTTATCCATGTTCTGGTACGTGTAGTCGCAGACCGCGGGATTATTGAACGATCCCCAGCAGCCGAGCAGGATACGGCGCTGGCCGACTTTCTCGTAGCCGGGCATCGCCTCATAGATGAAGTCGAATAAGTCGTCGTGCAGCGGGACGACCTTCTTCATAAACTCGACGTACTTCATCAGTCGGACGAGATAGTCGGTAAAGAGCTGGACCGTGGGAACGGTCCCGACGCCACCGGGATAGAGCGTAGACGGATGAACGTGACGGCCTTCCATCTGGCAGAACATCTCGCGAGTCATGCGGCTCATCTGCAGCGTTTCGCGGTAGAACTCACCGGTGAACGGGTTCAGCGCGCGCATTATGTCAGCAATCGTTCGGTAGCCGTGCATGTCGGCATGTGGTGAGAGGGTCTCCTCGGCCTTCGCGAGCACGCCCGGGTTGGTCTCTTTCACCATCTGCTCGCAGTAATCGACGCCGACGAGATTGTCTTGGTACAAGCAGTGATCAAACATGTACTCGGCGGCTTCGCCGAGATTGGTAATCCACTCGGCCATGTCAGGCGGCCGGACTCCGAACGCCATATTCTGCGCGTAGCAGGCGCAAGTAGCGTGATTATCACCGCAGATTCCGCAGATACGGCTGGTAATGAAGTGGGCGTCCCGCGGATCTTTGCCCTTCATGAAAATGCTGTAACCGCGGAAGATGGACGAGGTGCTGTGGCACTCGGCCACTTCCTGATTGGCGAAGTCGATCTTCGTATAAATGCCGAGGCTGCCGACGATCCGAGTGATCGGATCCCAATTCATCTCGACCAGGCGCCGCTGCGAACTGCCGATGGCGGATGTCGGTTTCGTGATAGTAGCCATGATTCCTCTTTCCCCGGCGCCTAAAAGCTTACGGGCTGGTAACCGGTGGTAAGCCTGAGGCCGGTGTGACGCCACTTCGGTTCTTTGTTGACGGTACGGTTTGTAATGCTGCGTAAAGCACGTATGGCGTTCCCATACGGACTGATTGCCAGGGAGGAAACTCTCGCGCCGGGCGGTTCGTCCATAAAAGGCATGAACTTGTCCGGAAAGCCGGGCATGGTGCAGCCGATGCAGATGCCGCCCACGTTTGGGCACCCGCCGATGCCCGCCATCCAACCACGTTTTGGCACATTGCAATTAACGACCGGCCCCCAGCAGCCCAGCTTCACCAGGCACTTAGGCGAGTTATAGCTGTCGGCGAAATCGGCTTGCTCGTAGGAAGCTGCGCGGTCGCAGCCATCATGAACCGTTTGGCCGAACAGCCATTCGGGACGCAACTGGTCATCGAGTGGAATCATGGGAGCGCGGCCGGCAAGCTGGAACAGCAAGTACAGCAGCGTTTCCATGAAGTTGTCCGGTTGTACCGGACACCCAGGTACGTTCACGATCGGCAAGCCGGCTTTCGACTTCCAATTCCAACCGAGATAATCGGCCAGACCCATGCAGCCGGTCGGATTGCCTTGCATGGCGTGAATCCCGCCGTATGTGGCACATGTTCCGATCGCAACGACGGCGGTCGCCTTCGGGGCTAGACGGTCAATCCACTCGCACGTTGTTATCGGCTGGCCCGTGTCGGGATCGGTTCCGAGAGCGGCCCAATAGCCTTCCTTCTTAATCTTCTCGTTGGGGATGGAGCCTTCAATTACTAAGACGAACGGCTCTAGTTTCCCTTCTTCGGCGAGAAACCAGTGCTTCATGAAGTCGTCGCCCACTTCGAAGGCGAGGACCGGGTTGTGCAGGTGAACTTTGGGAAGACCAGGGATGGCGCCGAGGAGAACATCCTCGATGCTCGGCTGCGATGCGGCCGTGATGGAGATGGTATCGCCGTCGCAGCTCAAACCCGCCGTGATCCAAAGTACATGCACTTCACTGACTGCGGGCGGCTTCTGCGTAGCGCGACCATACGGAGCGATTTCTGCCGACAGGGGCATGAGGACTTCCTCCGCCATCGAGTCTATGTCTTCACCACCCTCCCGTCAAGTATTTCTCACGGGGCAAACATCCCAGTATGAGAGCCGTAAGGGGCGCTTAGCAGATTCGCGGTAGCTGTTCCGAAAAAGGCAGATCCAAAATGCGCCGGCCACCAATTTCCGTCTTCAGGAGCACCATACCGGGATGGTCTGCGACGCAGCGGCCGATCATAGCAGCCTGTTTACCCGCCGGATTTTGGCGCATGGCCGCCAGGATCGGTTCGGCACACTCTTCGGGAACAAACGCGATGAGCTTCCCTTCATTCGCGACAAACAGCGGGTCCAAACCGAGGATTTCGCAGGCGCCTTTGACATCCTCTCGAACCGGTATGGCGCTTGCATCAATTTCAACACCTGTCGCTGAAGTCGTAGCGATTTCGCACAGTGAGGTCGCCAGACCGCCGCGCGTAGGGTCGCGCAGCACATGGACCTCTCCGGCATCCAACATGGCGCGAACCAAGGTATGTAGGGAAGCTGTATCGGAACGGATCTCGCCTTCAAACTCGAGCCCTTCCCGAACGGACATGATCGCCATCCCGTGATCGCCGATTGTTCCGCTCAGCACGATGACATCGCCGGGGGTGGCGCGCCAAGCAGAGATCTGGATACCTTCCGGAACCAGACCGACACCCGAAGTGCTAATGAAAAGCTTGTCCGCCGAACCTTTGTTGACGACTTTGGTGTCGCCGGTCACGATGGCTACACCCGCCGCACGCGCGGCACGTGCCATCGAATCGACAATGCGCGATAAATCGTCAACTGGAAAGCCTTCTTCGAGGATGAACGCAGCAGAAAGAAAAAGCGGTTGCGCGCCGCTCATGGCGAGATCGTTGACCGTGCCGTTGACCGCCAGTTCTCCGATATCGCCACCAGGGAAGAAAAGCGGAGTAACGACGAAAGAATCGGTCGAAAAAGCGAGCCGTGCCGAACCAGCTTGAAAAACAGCCTGGTCGTCAAGCCTTTGCAGGTACTCGTTATTGAATGCAGGCAGGAATAGATCGCTTACAAGCTGCGCGGAGAGCTTGCCCCCGCTGCCATGTCCCATGACGATGTTTTTTCGCTCCGTGATGGGGAGCGGGCAGCTGAGCGCGAATGTTTTTTCCATAAGACAGCGCTTACGTTTTAGCGACCAGCGCATCGACGGCAACTAAATGCCGCCCGTAATTGTAGTAAGCGGCACACGCGCCTTCGGCCGAAACCATCGTCGCTCCCAAAGGTGTTTCGGGTGTGCATTGCTTCCCGAAGGCGGAACAATCGTGCGGCTTTTTCAGACCGCGCAAAACCTGGCCGCTGATGCAAATAGCGGGCTCGACAGACTGGATCGTTTCAACCCCGAAGATCTGGGCCGCGTCGTATCGAGCAAAATCTGCGGTGAGCGCGAAGCCGCTATGCGGAATGACGCCGATGCCCCGCCAAGCTCGATCACAGACGCGAAACACGCGCTCGATCATTTGTTGAGCGGCCGGGTTTCCGTCCCGACGCACAGCACGTGTGTAAGCGTTTTCAAGTTCGGCACGCCCTTGTTCCAGTTGACGCACGGCCATTAAAACGCCTTGCAAGATATCGATAGGTTCAAAACCGGTGATCACGATCGGAACACGATAACGATCGACGACGGGCTCGTACTCGGCCCAGCCGGCGATAGCGCACACGTGACCAGGGCCGAGGAAGGCCTGCACGCGATTGTCGGATGCCTCCAAAATGCCGGTGATGGCTGGCGGAACAAGCACATGCGAGACCAGCACCGAAAAATTTCGAATGCCCTGTTCCCTGGCCTGCCAAACGACCATCGCGTTGGCAGGCGCTGTTGTCTCGAAGCCGATCGCGAAGAATACAACCTGCTTAGCGGGATTGGCGCGCGCAATCCTCAGGCAATCAAGCGGCGAATACACCACTCGCACGTCAGCACCTTCCGCTTTGATCTTGAACAGATCCGCACTCGAGCCGGGCACGCGCAGCATGTCGCCGAACGAGCAAAAAATGACGCCAGGCATCCGGGCAATGGCGTGCGCTCGATCGATCATCTCAAGCGAGGTAACGCACACCGGACAGCCGGGACCGTGCACAAGCTCTACGCTGTCTGGAAGCAGCGCATCCAGACCATACTTCACGATCGAGTGAGTCTGGCCGCCGCAGACTTCCATTAAAACCCAGCGTTGGGTAGCAGCTCGCCGGATTTCGTCTGCCAACTTCCGGGCGACTTGCCCGTCCCGGTATTCGTCAAGGTACTTCAAAGCCGGGTTCCTCCTCCCCATCGTGGAGTTCGTTCAACTGGTCCATCTCGGCTAGGTATTGAAAGGTTCTGGCCGCTTCGGCTTCGTCCAGCCTGCTGATTGCAAATCCGACGTGGACGAGGACGTAATCGCCGATCTGCGCCTCGGGAAGATAGGACATGCAGGCGTCCCGTGTGATGCCGCCGAAATCTACCTTGGCCATGGGAACTCCCGCGTTCTCATGCAAGCGGCTGATTTTTCCTGGGATGGCCAGGCACATTGGTCAGTCCCTCCGTCCGTCTGCCAGAAATCTGGCCGCGATCACGGCTTGCCCCAATGAAACACCGCCGTCATTCGGTGGAACTTTGGAGTGAAGCAAAACCTCGAAACCGCCGCGACGTAGTTCCTTGCAGGTCTCCGTCAGCAGAGTGAAATTTTGAAAGGTACCACCACTCAGACAAACTTTGTCCACGCTGTTACTTTCACGGATGCGATCGCAAGTCCTCTCAATCATACGCGCGACCGAACGGTGGAAGCAATGGGCAACCGCGTTTGCCGCTTTTCCGCCTGAGATCTCACGGGCGACCCGGGCGATCGTTGGCCTGGTGTCGATTGTCCATGGAAATTGCTCCTCAAGGACCGGCAGCGAGTAATGCTCGTCATCCGAAGGAACAGCCACTTCCTCGAGCAACATGGCCGCTTCTCCTTCGTAACTATTCTCCTGACTGATCCCGCACAACGAAGCGATGGCGTCAAACAGACGGCCGCAGCTGGAAGTTCGGAGCGCCGGGTTTTCAAGCAGGCGATCAAGCACCTTCCAGGTCGGCTGCGGCGCGGCCTGCCAGCAAGGCAGGTCGAGGTTGCGACACTCCGGGCCGAGTGCATCGTGCAGATGCGCGGCCGCCATACGCCACGGTTGGCGTGCCGCCTGATCGCCGCCGGGCAACGCGACGTATCGAAGATGAGCCCACCGTTCGAAGTTTGCGTAATCGGCAACCAGAAACTCCCCGCCCCAAATCTGTCCGTCTGCACCCCAGCCGGCACCGTCGAATGCGACTCCGATCACGCGATCGGTGATTCCGTTCTCCGCCATGCAACTCGCAACGTGAGCGTGGTGATGCTGCACACCGATCCTCGGCTCCGGACGGGCCATTGCCCAACGCGTGCTCAGTGCGTTCGGGTGAAGATCGTGCGCAATGAACTCTGGTCTCGCCTGGTACACACTTTCTAAGTTCTTCAGTGTTTCCTCGAAAAACAGAAGCGTCTCGTAGTTGTCGAGTTCGCCGATGTGCTGGCTGAGAATAGCAAAACTGCCCTTTGTCAGGCAGAAAGTGTTCTTCAACTCGGCGCCCACCGCAAGTACTTCGGGGCTGTCGCGCCCGAGCGAGATTGCTTCTGGAGCGTAGCCGCGAGCGCGGCGCAGCATTCGAGGCGTTTCTTCAAAGACGCGCGCCACGGAGTCGTCCACCCGCATGAAGATTTCGCGATCGTGTTCGACAACGGCGTCCACTAAAGGCCGAAGCTTCTCCTGCGCCACATTGTTTTCGATAACGATCGGCTCTTCGCTGATATTGCCGCTGGTCACGACCAGACACTCGAGAGAGCCTTCGAACAGCAAATGGTGCATTGGCGTGTAAGGCAGCATCACTCCGAGATGCTTAAGGCCCGGCGCTATTTGCGGCGCAAGCTGTTCGCAATTAATCATTCGCAGGAGCACGATCGGCGCTTTCCGACTCAGCAGCAGCTGTTGTTCGGACTCGCTCACGGAACAGTACCTGGCCAGGACGGCTGCATCGCGCACCATAATCGCGAACGGTTTCCGGCTGCGTCGTTTGCGCGCGCGCAACTCGGCTACCGCGGTCGCCGAGAAGGCGTTGCAAACGAGCTGGTATCCCCCCAGGCTCTTCAACGCCAACAGGCGATCCCGCTCAAGAGCCTCGATCACCTCGCCAATATCTGCCCCGAGTCGAGGTCCGCACAGCTCACAGGCAATCGGCTCGGCATGGAAACGACGATCCGCCACATCGCCGTATTCGCGGGCGCAATCTGAACACATCGCAAATTCCGCCATGGTGGTGTTGACGCGGTCGTAGGGCGTGGAACGCGTGATGGAGTAGCGCGGCCCACAGTTTGTGCAGTTCGTGAACGCATATCCAAAACGTCGGGCTCCCGGAGTTCTAATTTCGGCGACACATTCGGCACATGTGGCGAGATCGGCTGGGATTAAGGTGAACTGTTGCTCGCGAGCGGCGCTCGCCAGAATCCGGAAATCGCTGTAACCGGCCAGTTCCGGACATTCAGTAACGATGATCCGGCTGATTCGAGCAGCGGGGGGAGCCTGTGCTTCTAGATCTTCCCGGAACCGCCGAAGGCCCGCGAGATCGTCCGTCTCGATCTCGACAACCAGGCCGGCCGCTGTGTTAAAGCTCACCCCCGGTAATCCGGTGCAATCCGCCAGCCTCTTGACAAAAGGCCGGAATCCTACTCCCTGCACGACACCCTCAAGGGTGAATCGGTACCGTTTCTTCGTTTGGGAGCCGGCTACCTCCATGTGCTCGATGAGTCTCGCCTCGAAGATCCTGTTATAACAGCCCGCGTAACTAAGCGGGGCACTCGCCCGTTCTGCTACTTGCCAGATTTGCCGAGCACGGAAACAGCCGAGACATTGGCCGCTTCCACAGGAGTGTGCTTGCTCGAAGCGGAGATTTTTGCGGCAGCACCCGCCGCTTTGATGGGTGCCGTCGACGGGTCGCCGTAGAGTACGATCACCGAGATGCGGCGGTTGGAGGGATCGAGAGGGTTTGCGGGATTCCGCAAACTCTGATCGGCGTATCCCCGAATCTGTTTGATCTGATCCAATCGCACGCTGTGCGCCTGCATTAACCTGCGCGCCTCGTGAGCTCGATCGGCCGATAATTCCCAGTTCGTATAGCCCTTCTCACCAGAGTACGGAACAGCGTCCGTGTGCCCTTCGATCACGATCGCGTTCGGTAGCTCGCCCAACTGAGAGGCCAACAGACTGATGGCCTGCACTCCAAGCTCGGTTGGCCGCGCACTTCCGGACTCGAAAAACAATCCGCTCGAGTTCTCGACCAATTCAATGCGCAGACCTTCACCGGTTATGGTCATAGTGATTTGCTTTGCCAGCTTATCTACCGCCGGCAGTGAGCGAAACGCCTGCTCGAGCTTGGTTTTCAGATGCTGCATGTCATCAATTGACAGATACATCGACTTACCGGATCCAGTAAGACCTCCGCTACCAACCTCGTGTTTGTGGCCTTGCGGATCAAGGAAGTAAGCCGCAATCGACTTCTTCACCTGGTCGCTACTGGCCATCAGCCAAAGGACAATGAAGAGCGCCATCATGGCCGTCACGAAGTCGGCGTAGGCGACTTTCCATGCCCCGCCGTGATGACCGCCCGCGTGGGCGACTTTCTTACGAATGATAATGATCGGCTGTGCCGCAGATGTCTTCAAGTGTTCCGTCCCAATGCTTCCATCGGCAGACGGGCTTTGAGACTTTATAGTGCGCTCAGCCTCAAGCGGAAGTTTGCGCCTGAGGCTTCGGCAATCTCACCAGAGTAAGCCAAAAATCCTCAATGGAGCGAACTTTGAGCAGGAAGTCATCGATATCCACAGGCTTAGTAAGATAACAGTTTGCATGAAGTCCATAGGCTCGATGCACATCTGCCTCATCATCTGAAGTAGTCAGCACGATAACAGGGATTTCCCTGAGAGTTTCGTCGACCTTTATCTCCTCGAGAACCTCGCGGCCATCTTTTTTTGGCAGATTCAGATCGAGAAGAATCAGATCGGGATCTGGCGCGTCTTTGAACTTGCCCTCGCGTCGGAGGAATTGCATGGCGGCTGCTCCGTCCTCGACGACGTGGATATCGTGCAGCAGGCGGCCATCGCGAAACGCTTCTTCCACCAGTCCTGCATCAGCCGGATTATCTTCTACCAGTAGTATCTGCATATGTCGCCTCATTGAGTCGTCGTTGCATTGAAGGTCATTGGCGCATTCGGAGAAGCGCCGTTTGATCTGATTGCGTAAGAACGCCGCGGGTTTGCCTCTGCGGGCAGGGTGAATGAAAATGTCGAGCCGTTGCCCGGTTCCGATTGAGCCCAGATTCTTCCTCCATGCGCCTCAACGATCCGTTGGCATATTGCCAAGCCGATGCCCGTACCAGGGTAAGCTCCAACCTGATGCAGTCTTTGGAAGATGACGAAAATTCGTTCGGCATACTTCGACTCGAACCCGATCCCGTTATCGCGCACCGAAAAGATAAGTTCATTTCCTTCCCGCTTCGCGCTCACCTGAACCACAGGTGATTCGCCCGGCTTCGAAAATTTAACGGCATTACCGATCAGGTTCTGCAACACCTGCGTCATCATACCCGCGTCACTAATTGTGTGCGGCAGTGGATCCGAAATGATTTTCGCCGAGCGCTCGGCGATTGCCAGACGCAGGTTGTCTTTGGCCTGCTGCAGCACGGTATTCATATCGGTCGGCTCAAATTTGAGCGCCTGCGTACCGACAC
Source organism: Terriglobia bacterium (assembly GCA_963737005.1). Lineage (GTDB taxonomy): Bacteria > Acidobacteriota > Terriglobia > Bryobacterales > Bryobacteraceae > Bog-105. The sequence goes on from CAVTRD010000006.1 coordinate 448,045, forward strand.
GAGAGTACGCGAGCAAATCCTGAACCAGGTTTTGCATTCGCTTGGCCCCATCCACAATGAAGCGTATGTACTTATCCGCCTGGTCGTCGAGCTTGCCTTCATAGCGCCTCCCGAGTAGCCCGGCATAGCTGCCTACGGTGCGAAGCGGCTCCTGCAAGTCATGGCTCGCGACATAGGCGAACTGCGTCAAATCTTTGTTTGATCGGACCAGCCGTTCGTTCGTCTCCTGCAGCTCGGCCGTACGCTCTTCGATACGTGACTGTAGATCTTTATTCAGGTCTTGAATCTTCGACTCGGCCTCGTCACGCTCTTGCGCATATTGCCGCAAGAGACGGAAGGCGAAGTACAACAGTAAATTACTGACCACGATGGCGAGCGCGAACGTCCCACCCACTTCGATCTCAAAAGTGCGTCGAAGGGCTGTACGGTCGCTCATCAAGCGATTCTCTTCGGCCCGCAGATCCTCACAGATTTGGCGGATGCGCGCCAACATCGAACTCTCTTCCCGCATCGCTGCCTGCGCCTGCGGACCCAGCAACTCGTTTTGTGAGCGGTAGTCCAGCAACTGTTGCATCTTGGCGTTGTGCCTTTGTACGGCTGACGAAAGCCGGGTGAGATTTGCCTGTTGCTGCGGGTTATCGGTGGTCAGCCCTCGCAAAGACGCGATGATTTCGCTGAACTGCGCCGTCGAAGCGAAATACTGATTGCGGTATCCCTCTTCACCAGTAAGCAAGTAGCCACGCTCGCTGCTCTCGGCCGAACTGAGAGTAATGAGCAGATCCTTCACTGCTACCAGTACCTGTTCGGTGTGAGATACCCAAGCGATGCTCTGACGGTAGCGGGCCGCGGCCCAGAAGCCCAGCACGCCCAGAATGAGCGGAATCGCCAGGACCCAGATGAATGTTCCCTGGGTGCGTCTGTAGATGGGAAGGGTCAAGGCTCCTGCTGTTCACTCCACATACATTACGCATCACAAAGAAACGGGGTGAGCGCATCGAAACGGGTTAGCCGAACGATTTTCGCTTAATTATATCCGCTAAGGTTCAACTACTTACGGAATTTGTCAGCTGTGGTGGGCGTGCGCTTGAACATCGCTCGTCAGAACGCCCCGAATGAGCGTCAGGTCGTTCAGGATGCGCCTGCTTTTGTCGACATGAAAGGAGAGTTGCTTGGTTTTGTAGAGAGCTAGCCGGACGCCATTGCCGTAGCGCTCGTTGGAGGCCTTGGCTGCCGTTTCTTCCAGTTCGCCCGAAACCTCTGCAATCACGCTCTCCAGGAGAACCATGAACTCCAGAGCGCTCTCGATCGTCTCAAAAGGGTGTAATACTTTGTCGCGCATGAATCGGCCTAATGGGAGTGCAATTAATTTTGCGAATCTCTCGCTAGGAGGTTACGCCGGCGCTATTGCCTACTTGGTAGGTCGACCCGCTCGTCTGCCCATGCGGATTTCGTGCGACAGGCGGCTTACGATATTGGCTGCGCGCCCGCCGTTTCACTGCATCAGCTGCCGCCCGCTGTTCGCGCTCCGAGAGTAACGGACGGAAATCCTCGCTCACCACCAAATAGCTGTGCAGGGGTTCCAGGTGAAGTGGTCCGCCACCGGACGCGCTCGTCAGGAGTTTCAAACAAAATGATGGACCATCCTGGACAGGAACTCTGTACTTCACAAACATCGGCAGTTCCACCTCAATCGCGAACACTTGGACTGCTGCATGTTCCTCGACTCCGTGAAACAGAAAACAACGCCTACTTCCGCTGTTTGTGAAACCTTGATACGCGAACCGCATGCTTCACTCTTTCCATGCTGCGTCCTTCGGGGCACGGCGCTCTTTGTGCGCGAATGCTGCCCGAAGCACTACTAAGTTTCAGCATCCAGGAAGTCTGACTTAGCTCAGAGGTCCTGACGAATACGCATAAGTGCGAAGACGTCCTCTAGTATATTGCAAATAGGTGACTTAGTCCAGCGTCGTACTCCGGCTTAGCCGGCGTTCTTCGCCGCTCAAGCGGTGAGCGGTGAAGTGCAAAACGCGCATCGGCGGGCCGCGATAGGCACTTCGCTAAGGCACTCCGGACACTTCTTCGTGGTCGGATCGGGTGTCGCGTCACCTCGCTTGATGCGCGCCATCAGCGTGTTGACCGGCAGCACCACAAAAAAGTAAACCGCAGCAGCGATCAACACGAACGAGACGACCGCGTTGATGAAGTCGCCTATCAGGAATTTGCTTTCATTCACCGTGAAAGCGATGTTGGAAAAATCGGGTTTGCCCACCACGGCGGCTATGATTGGCGTAATCAAATCCTTAACCAGCGCCGTGACCACAGCGCCGAATGCAGCACCCATCACGACTGCTACAGCCAAATCGAGCACGTTGCCCCGAAGTACGAATTGCTTGAATCCCTTCATTTGCTCCTCTATCCTTGCTTTCGCTTTTGAAGTTCACAATGATAACAGGGATATCGGAACGAAGGCGGGTGGCCCTGGACCTGACGGTCGCTAAAAGTCGTGGCTGTGACGGTAGGAAGACCCGGGCTTAGCGCTCACCTTCGTACATAGGTTCCAAACTCGTAAAGCCCCGATTGCCGCCGCAACAATCGGCTTATCTTCCGAGCCGAGGCATGCTCTGCCATGCTGAAACCCGATGCAATACTTGCGCATCATGGCTTCGACTTGTCGCGAGCAGCTTGTGCTTGAAACGCACATCGATGTACTGGAGTATCCGCCTCCGACTGCGGTGTTCTATCCCGGCACGACCGTGAATGGGGACTCAGTCAATTTAGGGGCCTCGAACCCTGCCTGCGTGGAAGCGATGCTTCAGGAAGTCGGCTTCCAGAAAGTGGAACTCTTTGGAGGTATCAGCCGACCCGCACAGTCTTTCAGCCTCGGAAGTAGGATCTTCGGAAGCAAACCGGGGTGGGCTCAATGTGGTGCTGGAGGTGGGGGTCGAACCCACATGCTCAGTGAAGAACGCGGGATTTTGAGTCCCGTGCGTCTGCCAATTCCGCCACTCCAGCCAAACTGTGTACTCACGAGTATAACCGAGCGCTTAAGCTGGGCAGCGAGATGATTTGACCGCGGCACGTTACGGAAAATTAACAGGAATATCATCGCTTTGAGGCCCTTTTCACCGTCCCGGGAAAGCTCCGAGGATACTCTGGATGCGGTATCGTAAGGGCTAGGGTGTATGCACCCGAACAGACGTCGTAAAGGTTGTATTGGAGCGCGCGTTCATTCCGCACCAACTTAGCCGCGTGACACGCCTGGCTGCCACTGATCCTCGGAGGATGTAGCAGGGCTTGAATATGGGTTCACATAAGAAAATACAAGAGGCTGTTTTAAGCCAGAGTATTTTCAAGACCGTCTATATACCGTCACGTAGCTGGCGGAGCTACGCGACCAGCAGTGTTATTCACGGCGCGCTCATCTTGGTGCTGCTGCTCATTACTTTTCCTGTCATACGTGAGCAAATAGAGGAACCGAAAGTGACTGGTGTCACTCTGGTCGCACCCGTCCCTCCCCGGAACGAGCAGCAAATCTCTTCGCCGCGGCATGTGGACTCCCCCAAGCTCGTGGCGAGAACGCAAATCAAGCCAAGAGTGCTGCCGCCCCTCAAACCCACTCCCGTCAAACCGGTGCCGGTCACCCCAAAAATTTCGACTGCTGCTCCGGAGTTAAGAGTGAACGCGATTTCGCCTGTCCGCCCACTGCCACAGCTTCGTCCCGAACCTCTTGCCCCGAAGCCACAAGTGCGCACAGGCACTTTCGAGACGGCAGATGCTGCTCGAAACCAGCTGGCCCCTAGGGAGCTAAGAGTGGGCGGCTTCGGCGATCCGAATGGCGTACCGCCGTCTACTGACTCCCGCCCGTCGCCCGCGACCATCGCGCCGGTCGGATCGTTCGATCTTCCGCCCGGTGCCGGACATTCGGGCGGCGGCGGTCAGAATACGGCGGGCGGACTTCGTCAGACTTCTTTTGGAAGTGTTGGTGAGAGTGGCGTTCCAGGAGGAACAGGCCATAGTGGCGGCACCGTTCATACCGGAGCCTTCGGCGAACAATCCACCGCACCCCAGCAGATTGCGTCGAGTCCTCGGCCGCGTGCTTTTGAGCCGGTCTTTACTCCTGTCGAAATTTTATTTAAGCCTAAGCCGGCCTATACCGATGAGGCGCGAAACTTGAAGCTGGAAGGTCAGGTTTCGATCGACGTGGTATTTCTCTCGACTGGCTCCATCCGTATTTTGCGCGTCGTCCACGGCTTAGGCCATGGCTTGGATGAAGCCGCGCAACAGGCTGCCTTACAGGTTCGATTCCGCCCGGCAACCCGCGGGGGAGTTCCGGTCGATACCAGCGCGACCATTCACATCACATTCCAGTTAACCTGAGCCATTGCCGCGTTATTCTCTGAGTTATCACCGAATGCTTTCACTAAGTCCAAAGGCACCATGCAGGGCGATCTTGCTGGCTCTGTTCGCGGCACTGGCCGTTGCGCCGGCCCAGGATCAAAGCGCACCCGCCGCCGCCCAAAGTTCTTCGGGAGCGGCCGATCCGGCGCAGGACATGAACCGCGTTCTGTCGAGCGCCGATTCCAAGCCTGCCCGCAATATCGACGAGGTAATTGATCGCGCCATTAACAGCGAGCACCTCTTAGTCGACCGCCTTCGCACGAAGGAACCGGTGCTCGAAACGTACATCCAGGAGATGAAGAAAGATCCCGATCTAGGTCTCATCCCGGATCACGACTACTATTTCCTCGGAAAACTGAACATAACGAACGGCATTCTCGACGAGTCTTTTCTGCCTCAAAGATCGGCAGCAAAGAAAGTTCCGCATTTGCTTACGTCGTTTTTTACAACGCAGTACTATCCGAGCGGTTTCGCGGATGAAATGTTCCTCGATTCCAACGGCTTCGACCGCGCGCACTACGACTTCGAGTATGTGAAGCGCGAGTTTCTTGGCGACGTGCGGTGCTTCGTGCTCGACATCAGGCCGAAGTCGGACGCAGGCAAAGGACGCTTCGAAGGCCGGATTTGGATCGAAGACCGAAATTACAATTTGGTTCGTTTCAACGGGCGCTACGTTCCTTCCCCGAACAACGAGTTCTCGCATTTTGAATCATGGCGCGTCAACGCCGGTGGGCTATGGCTTCCGACTTACATCTATGCGCAGGATGAAGGCTACCGTTGGGGGCCCGTTCACACTGCTCCCATGCGGGCCCAGACCCGGCTGTGGGACTACGAGACAACCAAGGATCGCGCTCAGCAGGCGTTCACCGAATTGACCGTCGACAGCCCGCAAGGGGTGCGCGATGAGAGCCAGGCGAATGCTAATGGCTATTCGCCCGTTCAGGCTCAACGGATGTGGGAAACGCAAGCGGAACAGAATATTACCGACCGTCTACAAAAGGCTGGGCTGCTTGCTCCGGCCGGCGAAGTCGATCAAGTACTCGACACCGTTCTGAACAATCTTGAAGTCACCAACAACATCTCGCTCGAACCACCGGTACACGCACGCATCTTGTTGACTACGCCGCTAGAATCAGTCGCGGTCAACCACGTTATTCTGATCAGCCGCGGGTTGGTCGATGTTCTGCCCGATGAAGCTTCGCTCGCCGCCGTGCTTGCTCACGAACTCGCCCACGTGGTTCTTGCACATTCGGTCAATACCCAATACTCATTTGCCGACCGGCTCCTGTTCGACGATCCCGAAGCATTGAAGAAAATTTCAGTCAGCAGAACCCGCGAGGAGGAAGACGCCGCCGATGCCAAGGCGATTGAGATGCTCAAAAACTCGCCGTACAAGGATCAGCTCCCACGCGTGGGATTGTTTTTGCGCATGCTCTCCGCGCGCAGCGATGAAGTACCGCATCTCATCAAACCCCTGCTTGGCAACCGTATGTCTGACACAAAGAGGGATCTGCGTCTCTCGGGGTTGATGGAAATGGGGCCGGAGCTGCAATTGCGCGACAAGAACCAGATTGCCGCGCTGCCGCTCGGGTCGCGCATCATCGTAGATCCCTGGTCCGATCGCTTACGGCTCCTCAAAGCGCAGACCTCGGCGCTTGTTTCGCCTAAAGAAAAGATGCCGTTCCAGGTGACGCCCTTCATGGTCTACCTGACGCGCGAGGGTGAGCGGCGCGACATCCCAAATGCTGGTGGACAGCCGGCCAATCATCCCAGCACGGACCAAAACCCGCCGTCCTCTAAGTAAGAGAGAACTCGGCCCCGATTTCCCGCACACAGATGCGATCGGGCGAAGAGCCCGCTGCTGTCACCAGACGCTCAATGGGCTCGAATCGCGGTTCCCGGCTGAGCTGAAATGTCTGGTGATGGACGGGCAAAATAAACTCTGCACCTGCGTCGTTCGCCATCGCCAACGCCTGCTCGGGATTGCAGTGCACATGAATCCACGGATCGTACGCGCCGATGGGCATGATCGCTAGGTCGATCGCTTGCGAGGAATGCAGCTGTTTGAAGTGGGTCGTCATCGCCGTGTCTCCCCCGAATACAACCTGCCGGGTTCCGAGGGTCACCAAGTATCCGTTGAAACCACGATATACATCGCTCCGCATCCGCGCGCCCCAATGCGCCACTTGAAATGCACGGACGTTCGCCGGACCGACACGCACCGTTTGATTCCAGCGCAGTTCGTGTACCTTTCCGTAACGCCGCGCTCTAACGAGATCGCTTGTACGATGCGCCGTGACGACCTGCGTGCGCCCACTCTCCAGGTGGCGCAGACTCGGCAGATCGAAATGATCCATGTGAGCATGCGAGAGAAGTATCAAGTCGATTGGCGGCAGATCGCCCGTCTTCAGAGCCACTTCGGCCAGGCGCTTGATGCCGAGCGTTAGCGGGCCCAGATTCAGCCCTACCCGCAAGCTGAACACCGGATCTGTCAGAATCGTGAACCCGTTAACTTTCACCAGTACCGTGCTGTGACCAAGCCAGGCTGCATGCAAGCCTTTATCCGGCCAAAGTAACGGTTTCGGCCGGTGCAGAGTTGCAATCGTTTCCCGCTTGTACTCTTTGGACAGCTCCTTCAGGAAGGCGGGCGCCGCTCTCCGCAAGAACTTAACCGTCTCAGGCGCGCGCGTCAAACGATTTGACAAAGTCTCGCGCGAACCATGCTTGGGCCGCCTGAATGTCGGGTGATCCGCCACTAGCTATTCGATGCCTTCAGCGCGGGAAGACTCATCTCGGCCTCACTGCCCCGGTAAAACTGACGTGATAACATATTGCGGCATTACTGCAAATATATGGCACCATTACTACCACTCATAGATAAATGCTCTTTTAAGGATATCGGTAAGTTCAATCTCGCAAGTCGCGTCACGGCGGCGGCAGCCTTGTGTCTCAGTCTGGGAATACTGGCTTCGCCGGTCCAAGCGCAATCTGGATCGATCATCCTGGGAAATCCTCAAACTTCCAGTGAGCTGACTGCCCGGGGTTACCAAGTCACTACGAAGGTCACTCAAACAGCCACCCAGACCTCAATTACCTATACCGTAACGCCGCCCGCCAACAATCCACCTGGCCCCGGTTTCGCTATCGGCAGAATCAACATGGAAAACGTCATCCCAAACGGGTCTTTTTCGGTGCCTGCCAGTTATACGGCTACTTTCACGGGTGACATTCAAGTCACCCCTTTCAACGTTTTTCCGTCTGTGACGTTCGGCCCGAACTCAGGCAGCAGTCCGCAACAACAAGCTGGGGATCTAATCCCGGCGAAGGGCAGCCTGGCGTTCTCTCTAACGAGTGCGCCATCCAGCCCCTGCACAATGACGGTGTCGATCAATGTGGGTAACCCGAAGGGAACGCGCTTACCTTACTTGAACGATTTCACCGGAGGCGGACAAAGCAACATCGGAATGTTCAGGCCTTCTGACGGTAGCTGGTATCTCTATTACAACAGCAATCCTATTGGAGCCCTGCCCTTCGGCCAGAACGGCGACACCCCAACAGTCGGTGACTACGACGGGGACGGCATCAGCGATCTCTCAGTTTGGCGCGGGTCTGCAAACGCCTGGTATGTCAGGTTTAGCACTAGCAGCCGAACGTTCCTCTTGCCTTGGGGTCAGCCGGGTGACCTTCCTGTACCTGCTGATTATGACGGTGATGGCAGAACAGATCTGGCCGTTTGGCGAGCATCGGAGGGTGCCTGGTATGTGAGGGAGAGCGGCAGTGGTCAAACCATGGTCGCTGCGTGGGGACAAACTGGAGACGTGGCTGTGCCGGGTGATTACGATGGCGATGGGAAGGCCGATTTTGCGATCTGGCGAACGAGCGAAGGGAAGTTCTATATCCGGTATAGCAGCACCGGAGAAGGGATTGTTGAGTTGTGGGGTCAACCCGGCGACATCCCGGTGCCCGGTGATTACGATGGCGACGGCATCACCGACATTGCCATCTGGCGGCCTTCGGACGGCAGCTGGTGGATCAGAAATAGCAGCACTCTGCAAACAACGATGGTCTATTGGGGTGCGCAAGGAGATGTTCCGGTTGTGGGCGATTACGACGGGGACGGACGGAACGACTATGCTGTTTGGCGTCCCTCGAACACTACCTGGTACATCCATGGAAGCTCGCAAAGTCAATCGCCGGTGAACTTTGGCCTTCGGGGTGATATCACGGTCGGTCAGCCGGTAGGGCTGCCTTAAGTCTCCGTACGTGATGCTCGGATGGGCGAAGAATTGCCATCGCCCCTCTAATCGAGAAAGCAGTACCTACCTACGGCTGTGTGCGGGGCGGCTTGTCGGAACTCTTTGAAGGCTCGCCGCTCTCTTCTCCAAACGTGATGGTCGATTCCGCTTCGAATTTCCGATAGGATTCGAATGTAATCTCGTTACGCACCTGATCCTTATCCGTCACGAGCGAAACCACCGCACTCACAGGAAGCAAGTAGTTCTGGTCGCCGATTCGGACCTGATCGTAATCAACCACCGTTGCGATACTTGTCATCTGCAGCGCAGGCGGTATCTCGCTGCTTCCGCTGGCAAGCTTTCGTATCGTACCGCTTTCAGGATCGGCATAGACGAAACCGTGGTAAGGCACCCTCGCCTTGATGAAGCTTGTAAGAGTGAGAGTGGAGTGTTCCCGATCAATCGAAAAGCTGAACTTTGCAACGCGACGGCCGCCGATCGTCTCCCAACCAACCCACGAGAACGCAGCCTCGGAAGCAGGATCGAAGATCTTGTTCAGCAGAATGCCGAACTCGCCTTCGGTCGACAAGGGCATACGGCGCCGTGCGTTGGTTGATCGCACCCGCTTGTCGTTCACCATTTCCAAGGTGCGGTGCTCGCGGCCTCCCGCGAAGATCAGTTTGGAGCTTAGCGTGTCATCCTTACGCCAATGCTTGCCGTTACTTCCTGCCTCAAACTGGCGGGTCACCTGCTGGCATACGAAATCAGGCAACTTAGCTATGTAATTGTCCGCATAATCGCGCATAGCTGAGATGATTCGCTGCTGCTCGTCTGCCGATGGAGGGGGATCAGAGGCACCCGGAGATTGCGGCGGAGTTGCGGCCGCTAGCGTGGCTGCCAGCAAACAAAACGACACAGTTATGTAATCTCTGGCGAACCCGGCCCCGCTCATACGAACTACTGCAGTTTTATCATGCCCCCACTCGGGCGCGCTTAGGCGAAACCGAAGCACGGCGACAACGGTCCATCAGGTATGGCTTCAAACGACAGCTCGATCAAGCGCGGCGATCGCGCAGATACCGGCGATAATCAGGCGCGCCCCGACGAAATGAGTTCCGGCGACGCGCAACCGACGGTCGACCCAACCAGCTTCGGTGGTATCACGTCAATCCGGCATTCTTCGTCCGATCATTTCGACGCGCAGGCCGAACTGGCTGATCTGGATGGTATGGAAACGATGCTGCCGACCGATGGCCGCTTAGGTTTGACCGATATCGGGGATGTTCCGGCCGATGACTGGGCTGCCGACACTGGCTCAACCCATACGGCCGAGGAACAGAGCGATCGCTAATCGCACGTTTGCCGTTTCGATTAATGATTGGTCGCCAAGTATCTGCCTCCGCCTTTCCGCCTTAGTGCAGATGGTTCCGGGCCCACAACCGGTTAAGCGGCTGCCGGGTACTACGCTAGATTTGGGTTGAACGCTTCGCTATGAGCGCACGCTTCTCGATCGCGGTCCTGTTGAGCGCTGCCGCTCTGAGTTTCACGCTGCTCACCGCTTTATGTGGAACTCTGCCGCCGCCGAACGGTGAACTGCTAGCGCAAAGCGCGCAAGGTATCGGACAGCGCACGTCCAGAAAAGCGCAACAGCCGGGCACATTTCGTGAATACCAGGGGTGGGAGTACGAGAATTTCCCGATTCCTCCTGATTTCAACTCACCGTCTGAGTGGGTGTTCGCCCGGTTCATGTATCGCGCAGTCCCGAGCAGATATGGTCGCGGAAACAATTGGACGATTGATTATCCGCGCTCCGACCGGCACCTGTCAGCTGCCGTGCGCCGCCTTACTCGCATCGACGCACGCTCGGTCGAAGAACCGGTCGCCGCCGAGGATAGCGACGACATCTACAATTGGCCGTGGCTCTACGCAGTCGAGGTCGGTCATTGGGACCTGACCGATCTACAAGCCGCAAAACTACGCGATTATCTGGATCGCGGCGGTTTTTTCATGTGCGACGATTTTCACGGCACCTGGGAATGGGAGAACTTTACGGCGAGCATGAAGAAGGTGTTCCCGGATCGCCCCATCGTCGAGATCCCCGACAGTGACCCTATTTTCCACACAGTCTACGATCTCGACCAGCGCTATCAAGTGCCCGGCGAGCAGTTTGTGTATACCGGGCGCACCTTCGAATTCGACGGCTATCAGCCTAGATGGCGTGGCATCTATGACGAACACGGAAGGCTGGTTGTCGCCATTTGTCACAACATGGATCTCGGCGACTCTTGGGAGCACGCCGATAATCCGCTTTATCCCGAACAATACTCCGCGCTAGGCTTTCGCATCGGGGTGAATTACATCGTCTACGCCATGACTCACTGAGCCGCCACGCTCGCGACCGACCATCTTCCTCACTGCTTCCGCTACGAGTTCCGGCTTCTCGAGGTGCAGCCAGTGACCCGTATCTGCCACCTTGATGTGCTGCCCGTGTTCGCTCTGTTTAAGCCATTGCTCCCGCTCCTCTATTTCGTTCTCGGTAGCGGTGGCGGCCGAGAGCACGACGAGCGGAATATGCTCGGCAATCGACATAGCAGCGGCTTGCCGGGCACAGTCAGGCAGGTTCTCTAAATACACCGCCATCGCCTCAAACGGCTTCGGCATGCTCCACTGCGCTCGCACTATGCGTACCGCTTGCGCAGGAAGCTTCTGCACCTCGCCAACGAGCCGCCCGAGGAACGGCGTTGCATTTCCGGCACTCGCCCGCGTGATCCTCCGAGTGATCCCTCTGTACCGCCAACCCGCAGCAGCCAGAGCAAATCGAACCACGCCGAAACGAGCCAGCCAAGCACCGCGCCGGGAGAGTTTTGCACCGAGGGTCAGCCGTTCTTTGTCACTCGCCGAACAAGCGGCCCAAGTCTTGATCGACACCGGGTCAACCAGAACCAAGCCTGCCACCAGGTCTGCCCGCTGATGCGCGAATGCACGCACGATCAAAGCACCGAACGAATGCCCCACCAGGATGTAAGGTGGCGCGACTTTCGCCGTCTCCAGCAACACCCTCAGTTCATCAGCCATGTGAGGCAGTGTTCGCCGGGAGTTGCATGGCCCGCTCCAACCAAGCCCGCGCCGGTCATAACTGACCACGTGCGCAAAATCCGCCACCAAGGGCTGCACGCGCGACCAGTTCAACGAACTCGCTGCCAAACCCGCCTCCAGTACAACGGCCGGCCCGTGACTACCCTGCTCCACAACATGGAGCTCGCATCCCGCAATGCGTACCAAACGACCGGCTAAAGGAAACGCGCTCCGATCACGCCATCCGCCGACTCGCTGAAACAGCCATCCCGCTGCTGGCAATGCCGCGAGCACGGCTGCCAGTTCTGCCACGATGACAAGCGTCAATCCGCGACCATTAGCTCGCCCGGCAGAATCGGCCGTGTCCGCGGAAGCAGTCCACGCGCCGCCGCGAAACCCAGTGCAGCTAACACGGCGACATAAATCACCAGCTTAGAAATGTCCGCCGCATGCGTGCGCCCAAGCAATTTCCACAGAATCAACAAAACTGTTTGGGCCGCCGTAATGGCCCATACCGCACCATAGAAGTAGCGGCGCTCAATACCCTCGCCCGCAGTCGATCGCCCCACGCGCGGCAAAAGACCCACCACCCCTGCGGCTAAAATGACCGCTAACACCGGGAGGTATCCGAAGCGGTAAATCTGCCGCAGCCGCCAAGTGCCCGTCACAACTGCCACTACCAGACCCAGCAGGTTGAGCAGCGCGAACGAGAGTAGAGCGTTCCACGCAAAGGTGTAACAAATGCGCCGGTAGAGCGGGTTCGGTTTGTCCTCGGAGAAACGCAAGATGTAGGGCCGCGGTTCGACTCCTGGCAATTGGCCCGCTCGCCCCGCCCACCCGGTTCCAAGCAGCACGGCCACTAACCAGGCCAAGTGCGGACCTTTCGGACCGCGCGCAAACAATTCAAAAGTGAGAGGCCCGGGCGCAAGGAAAAACACCCAAATCCAGATCGGCCAATGCGCGACCCGGTACCAGTATTTGTTTCGCTCGCGCATCCGCCGTTGGTGCGCATACTCGACCTTGCCTGTGTAAGGAATCATTCCCCTGACATTTGTGAATCTTGCGCTCGTTTTTCTTCGTAGTGAGGTGATGAAGGGATCAAGAAGCGACTTGCTGGCCGGCTTAGACACGTACGCGACCGTTGCTCCAGCAGTCTCGCTACCCTCTTTTCCTGAAGTGATCGAAACGCATAAAGCCATGGTCTATAGCATCGGGTGGCATTTCCTGCGTGATCGTCCCGCCGCCGAAGAGTTGGCGCAGGATGTGTTCCTTCAACTCCATCGTAACTGGTCCGCCATGAAATCGGCCGACCATATTGTTTTCTGGCTGCGAAAAGTCACAAGCCATCGTGCGATTGATTTCGCGCGCAAGCTGAAGCGTCGCCCGGAAACGAGCCTGGAGGAAACGGCCGAACCCACAGCTCTCGAACGGATCCACGATACGTTTCTCTCAACCTATCTGGAGCGGATTGTCGCGTCACTACCCGAGCGGCAGCGCATCGTCGTCATTCTCCGATATCAGGAAGAGATGGAAATGGAAGAGATTGCCCGAACCTTGAACATGAAAGTAGCCACGGTAAAAACGCTGCTGGCGCGTGCGCTCGATCTGCTGAGAGTAAAAGCCGAGCGCCGCCTCGGGAGAGCTAGCGAACGCAGGACGCGCAGTGAGGCTGGTGAACAGGCAGGTGAGGAAGGATGACGCCATTCGAAGAAGAATTGAAGAAAGCGCTGTCGCGGTCGGAGCCGGCCGAGGGATTGAGCGAGCGGGTGCTGAGGCAGATCGCTCCAGAGGTGACTCCCAAGCCTGTTCGACACAGACCATTTCTCTTTCCGTTAAGTTACTGGCGGCTTGCCTCGCTGACGGCGCTCTTCCTGCTGCTGGTATCAAGCCTGCTTTATCGCCAGCACGTCGAAAGAGTGAAGGGCGAAACGGCAAAAAAACAATTGCTCGTGGCACTGCACATCGCCGGCTCGGAACTGCGCCAGGCAAAGCTCCACGTCAAAAGAATTGAATTCCAAGAGGTAGTCATGCAATGAAAACGATTCCGATTTCTCTCCTGATGCTGATGGGTCTCTCGGTCTCCTTGTGGGCGGCCGAAGACTCCATCAAGTTTCCGCTCAGTTTCGAGAAACTCGGCGAACGCGCCACCGAGTCTGTCGATGTCACGCTCGACGCTTCCATGCTGCGCCTGGCGAGCGGCTTTCTCTCACAAGATGACCCGGATGAGGCGCACGTCAAGAAGATCGTGGCCAAACTCAAAGGCGTCTATGTTCGTAGTTTTGAGTTCGATAAGGATGGCCAATACTCAACGGCAGACGTGGAATCGATGCGGGCCCAGTTCAAAACACCCGAGTGGTCGCGCATCGTCGGCGTGAAGTCGAATAAGGGTGAAAACACCGACATTTTCATCAGGAAAAACGGCGATGCCGTCGCAGGCCTCGTCGTGATCGCGGCGGAGCCCCGCGAGCTTACCGTCGTTCACATCGATGGCTCGATCAACCCGGAGGATTTGACCCAACTCAGCGGTCACCTCGGCATCCCACAGCTCGGTAAAGACGGCAAGAAAACGCTAGGCAAGGAGTAAGACTTACTCATGCGTGCTTTACTCGTCCTCCTAATCTCCACCCTTCTCTCTTTGCCTCTAGGGGCCAGCGATTTCGACTGGCTAGTCCGGGAGTTCTCCCGGGAGAGCGGCGCGCAACAGGTGCATGTTCCATTCCTCGGCTTCGCGCGTTTCATGGTGGCGGTCAGCCATCCCGCCGGGACTAGTGATCTTAAGCTCGCGCTTTTCGAGCGCGGCGACCTCGATTCCCTCCGCTTCAGCACCCTGACTGATTCGACCGTCGGCATTTCCTGGAAACCGATGATCCGCGTTCGTTCCGCGCGGGGCGAATCGACCAGTATCTATTTCCGCCCCGAAGGCAAACATCTGAACCTGCTGATCACGTCGCTCGATGGCGACGACGCCACCTTCGTCCAGGTGCGTGTGCAACCTGAGGCGCTGATGCGATTCGTTGATGATCACGGCTTGCGCGGCCGGCATAGATCCGACTAGTTCGGCTCTTATTCCCTCTTGCTTTCCTTGAAGAAAATCATATCGCCGGGAGGTTCTTTAATCGCGTAATCGCTTGGGATCTCGAAGAGATTCGATGATGGTTCCGACCGCTGAATGTGGCTGAGATGATAGGTGGTCGTACCCATTCGCGGGTCCTCAGCCTTGCTCATCACGAGCACTTTTAACTCTGGCGAGTACCAGGTTTCAGTGACAATGTTGAGCGGCTGCTCGTTGCCCACTGTACCCGCGGGCAGCGTTCGAGTGACACGCGTTCCCTGCGCCGGTACGCCCTCGATCGTCTGGGTGCCAAGGTCGACACGGCTCGCCTCCGTATCCTCTTCTGCCTTGTGCTTCGTCAGGGTTTGAATGGTGATCTGTGAGCCCGGCGTGCCGGACGAGTAGAACCAGGTTCTCTCCGGTCCGGGCGGAGGCAAGACACTAGCGAAGAGCGCTGAAGACCTCCTAGCAGCCGGCATCTTTATGGCGGTCTTCGCTTGCGGATCTAAAGTCCAGTGCAGGCCCGCAACTGGATCGTCAATCGTTTCGAACTTTGGAGCATCACCTTTCGTACCTGGCAGAGCAAGAGCGAGCGACTCATCGCGTCGGACGCGTCCTTGGCTGTCGCGCGCCACCGTACTCGAAGTGGTTTGCACAATACGATTACCGTCGGCAAGCGTTTGCACCCGCTCGGTTATAGCTTCCGCCGAGTACGGCGCACCGGCGACGGCGGTGTCCGGCCCTGCCATCGCGCTCTGAATGGCTATTGGGCCAAATTCCGGGCCGGGTCCCGTGTGCCCGAGCGTATGATTTTGTTCCGCCGCTTGTTTTGCTGGATCCGGGCTTTGCGCCCATAATCCCGCGCTGCAAATACTCAACAACGCAAACGTCTTTTTCATATATCTCTCCTTGTGAAATCTCAACGTTCGGGAAGTCGCACCGCACGCGCTACCCCGTCCTGCCCAATCAACAACTCGACATGCACTCCGTTGGGCCCGTTCAGCAACGCGTGCGGCAATCCAAGACTCTCGAGATCATTCGGCGCTAACGTTGTGCCGACCACCACCGCCTGCTCCATCGGTACGTCGCTTTGCGCATAAGGCAGTGCCACGAAACCAGCAAAGTCGGCCGAAGACTGCTCAAGGGGCTGCGGAATCGCGAGGCGCCACCCCAAGACGAAAATCGCGAGACACGCCGCCATCCCTGCAAGACCGATCCGTAAGCGCCGCCTGAGACCCCGTCTGCGAACAGCAGCCTGAAGTCGCGGCTCAATGCGCTCGTGTTCCAAAGCGGGCACGCCGGCGGCCAACTCGCGTACGATGTTCTGCCACTCTAGCGGTTCGTCGTCGAAATCGGACACTGCTTCCTCCGTCGTAACTTTGTCTGCAAAAGGGTACGCGCGCGATGGAGCCTCGATCGCACCGTGCCAACTGCGCAGCCCAGCTTTTGCGCGGCTTCGGCATAGCTGAGCTCTTCGAGTTCGCACAACACCGTCACTGCCCGATACCGTTCAGGCAAGGCCAGAATGGCGCGGCGGAGAGCGTCGACTTCGGTCTTTGACGGAAAGCTCTCGACCGGCTGCTCAAGTTCGGCAGCCTCGTCCAGCGACCCGAATCTTCCAACGCTACCGGCGAAGTT
This sequence comes from Terriglobia bacterium, assembly GCA_963737005.1. Classification (GTDB taxonomy): domain Bacteria; phylum Acidobacteriota; class Terriglobia; order Bryobacterales; family Bryobacteraceae; genus Bog-105. The sequence goes on from CAVTRD010000006.1 coordinate 464,443, forward strand.
GCGCACCTGGCGGCGCACTTGGTTACGAGTCACACCGATCAGGAACGCCTCGACAGTGCCGAGTTCGCCGTCAAACTTCAGCCCGTCATCCAGGAGTGTAAGGAACACTTCCTGCACCACCTCTTCCGCAACTTCGCGGTTGCCGGACATAAACAAGGCAAACCGGAAGACCGCTCCGTGGTGGCGACGATAAAGCGCCAGGAACGCCGCCTCATCCCCCGCGCGGCCGAGACTCAGCAGCAGTTCATCACTTTGCTCCTCGAATTTTGCGCTCTTCGCCAAAGTCCGTGCGTCGCCTTCTGCACTGTATTACTGCAAGGATTCAAATAGTTCCCGAAAGTCTCTGCCAAAGGCTAATCGCTCCGGTGTACAAAAGAGGGATGACACGTTTCGTTGCCCTGTTCGCTTTGATGAGCGCCACGTTGCCTGCACAGGATTGGGCAAAGCAGAAGCTGGAGCAATCGCCTCGGCATCGCGAGTTCGTCACGGTCAAGCACGATAAACGAGCGGTCGAAACATTCATCGCTTATCCGGAAGTCAAAGAGAATGCGCCCGTAGTCCTGGTCATTCACGAGATATTCGGTTTGTCCGATTGGGCGCAGGAAGTAGCGGATGAATTTGCTGCAGCGGGTTATATCGCCGTGGCACCCGACCTGCTATCTGGCATGGGCGCGAACGGCGGGCGCACGTCGAGCTTCGATCAAAGCGCCGCGACCGAGGCAGTCAGCCATCTTGATCCCGCGCAAGTGACTGCCGACTTGAACGCGGCGGCTGATTACGCCCTCAAGCTTCCTGCCGCGAGCAAGAAGTTGTTCGTTGCGGGTTTCTGCTGGGGAGGCGGGCAAAGCTTCCGGTTCGCGACTAGCCGCGCCGACCTCGCAGCTGCCTTCGTGTTCTACGGTCCACCGCCCGAGAAAGAGGCCATGGCTCGTATCCGTGTCCCCGTATACGGCTTCTACGGAGGCAACGACAATCGCATTGGCGCAACTATTCCCGCTACCAAGGACGCAATGAAAGAACTCGGCAAGACATATGATCCGGTGATATACGAAGGCGCCGGCCACGGATTTATGCGCGGCGGTGAAGCACCGGATGCGAAGCCCGGGGATGCTAAGGCACGCACCGAAGCTTGGGCTCGTCTGAAAAAGCTTCTGGCGGGATCATAAAAATAAGCTTTTTCTAAACGGGTACGAGACCGCGCCGTATCGCAATCATGACCGCTTCGGTCCGGCTGCCCGCACCCAGCTTCGCTAAAATTTGCGCCACATGAAATTTGGCTGTGTGATCGGAAATCTTAAGTTCGCCCGCGATCTCCTTATTACCCAACCCGCCCGCGAGCATGCTCAACACTTGCTGTTCACGCTTGGTCAATCGCTCAACAGGGGCTGAACGTTCGTAGATGTCGCTACTCCCGCCCGGCAAGCGGCGGCGTGCCTGCTCCTGTGTGAGAACAGTCAGATCCTGCGCAGCCGCCATGATCGCCGCAATTAGCTCCGCGGCGGTCGCGTTCGGATGAAGCCAGGCTCTTCCGTGCGCCTCAAATAGCATTGGCTCGCCTTCGGTCAGAAACACAGTGTTGTGTTCGGGCCCGATGCGCGCCCTTGACGTACCAGCCACCACCACGACGTCTGCAAAGGCCAGATCGGAGCCGGTCGCGAGCACCTCGATCCGGTCTTCTTCCCCGAGTAAGTCGGCGATGGCTTTGGCACGCGCCGGGCTATCGGCAAGAATGCTAACCCGAATCACGCAACCTCAACTCTTGCGTGGACGTTCGACAATCGTCAATTCCGCTTCGATCGGCTTGCCACCACGGAGCAAAACGGCTTTCACATTTTGCCCAACAGCATTGCCGCGGAGCGCCGCCTGGAGCTCGTCGATATCGGTCATCGTCTGCCCACTCATCAATAGAAGAATGTCGCCGAGCTGCAGTCCCCCCTTCTCTGCCGGCGAGCCACTCTCGACACTCAACAGGATCAGACCGGTATTAGCTACCTGAGGAAGATCGCTGCGCAGGTTTTCAGGTAACGCGACCGGCTGCACCCCGACTCCCAAATATCCGTGTCGGATGCGGCCCTGTTCGCGCAGCTCTCGCGCGATCCGTTCGATGGTCGACATCGGCACTGCTAAAGTCGAGTGCCTCGAAAGCGCAGGAGTGGCCATGCCAATTAATTGTCCCTGCGCATTTACCACTGCGGCTCCCGATTGCGACGGATAGACGTTCGCGTCGAGACGCACAAATTGATCGAGCGTTCCACCACGCCAGTTCCGCCGCGCCGGTCCCACTGCCCCCAGTATCCCGAGACTCGCCGTCGGACCCGCATCAATGGTCAATCCGACGATCGCCGCCAACATACCGGCTTTTAGTGCTGTCGGTTCGGCCACCGGCAACGTTCGCGTAGCCAAATCCTCCACCTTCAAAATCGCTAGATCGACGCCGGGATCACGCCCTAAAATCGTTGCCTGCGCCTCACTCCCATCAGCAGTTCGCACCGGGACACGCTCGTCACGCCGCAGACTATGACTCGCCACCGCGACCATGTCGTCGCCCAGGCTCACACCGCTCGTCACGCGATGCGCCGCCGATTTTACCGCCACGACGCCATTCACCACTTCGTCAACCAGTGCGACCAGAGAGTTCGAAAAGCTGCTCAGATCACCGTTCTGTGTGCCACTCATATGTTCAATATGCGCCTGCAGACGCGATCGCCACATCAGCCGTTCGGGCAGGCCATGTAAAATTCGAAGCGTGCGCGAGTCGTCCGAATCAAAGCAGCCACTCGAGTGGGAAGAGGCTCGGCGGATCGTTATCGATACCGTCCGCGCACTCCAGACAAAGCTGGCTTCCGAAGATGTGCCGCTGGCCGATTCTCACGGTCACGTGCTGGCCGAAGCCGTAACCGCCGATCGTGACTACCCTGCCCTCCGGCGCTCTTTGCGGGACGGCTTTGCAGTTCGTTCCACCGATGTTCCAGGAACGCTGCGAGCCCGTGGCGAGCTCAGGGCCGGCGATCGAAGCCAGTCGCCCGTGGAGCCCGGAGAGGCGCTAGAGATCATGACCGGTGCACCCGTGCCCGCCGGTGCCGACGCCGTCGTCATGATCGAACACGTCACACGCAATGGCTCTCAAGTCACAATTGATCGTGTTGCCGAGGCGGGCCAGTTTATCAACGAGCAAGGTGCGGAGTCGGTCCACGGGGCAGAGCTAATTCCGCAAGGCACGCGCCTTGATGGCAGCCACATCGCCACTCTTGCCATGACGGGCCATACGGCCGTCAGAGTATATCGTCGCAGGCGTATCGCCATTCTCGCCACTGGTGATGAGATAGTCGAGCTCGACGAAATTCCTGCACCCCATCAGATTCGGAATTCAAACTCGTACATGCTGGCGTCCCTGGTACGCGCTGCTGGTGGGTACCCCATCATTCTGCCCATTGCCCGCGACTCACCCGAGGCTCTCCGGCCGTTGCTGGAAGAAGGCCTTGAGCATGACCTGCTGATCGTCAGCGGCGGCGTTTCCGCGGGCAAATACGATCTTGTCAAACCGACGCTACGCGACTTGGGAACACAGTTTCACTTCGAGCGCGTACGCATCCAACCCGGCCAGCCTACCGCATTCGGCACATGTGCCGGCAAACCTGTGTTCGGCCTTCCTGGCAATCCTGGCTCTTCGCTCATCACGTTTCAACTATTCGCGCGGCCTGCGATGGAGCTCATCAGCGGAGATCCCGACCCGCTGCTGCCGTTGCTCTCCGCCCAGTTCGAAGCTCCGTTCCGCCACAAGCCGGGGCTCACGCGTTTTCTGCCTGCCCGGCTCAGCCTCGATGGTTCCCACTTGCGTCACGTCTCATGGCAAGGCTCAAGCGATATCCCCGCGCTCGCCAAAGCCAACTGCTTTCTGATCGCCGATCACAATCGCGCAACTTGGGAGGTAGGCGATTCGATCCGGGTCATGGCCAAACTATGAGGACGCGCGGCACAAAGACTCTCTCGCATTACAACCGGCGCGGTGAAGTTTCGATGGTCGATGTCTCCGACAAGAAAACGACCAAGCGCACCGCCACCGCCCACGCCTTCGTTGCTATGTCGGCCCCAGTTCTCGCAGCGCTGCCTGACAACAAGAAAGGCGATCCCCTGCAAGTCGCGAGAATTGCAGGCATTGCGGCGGCCAAAAAAACATCCGAGCTGATTCCGCTCTGCCATCAGATTCCGCTAGCCCATGTTGCACTCGCATTTGAGACCGAGTCCGCAGGCGTCCGCATCCGGGCAACCGCTTCCACCACCGCACAAACCGGCGTCGAAATGGAGGCTCTGACGGCTGCTTCCGTCGCTGCTCTGACTATCTACGACATGACGAAAGCGCTCGATAAGAGCATCGAGATCCGCGAAATATTTCTTCTTGAGAAGACAGGTGGCAAGTCCGGTAATTACCGGCGTCGGTGAGCGGCATGGTCAAAGTTGCGATCTTAACGGTGAGTGATTCGGCGGCAGCAGGAACACGAAAAGATGTCTCCGGCCCTTCGCTGCAGGCATGCTGCGCGGAACTAAATTGGGAAATCGTAGCGACAAGCGTTCTGCCGGACGACGAGGAGGCTATTTCACGACAGATTGCCACGTGGGCCGATCAGGACGTCGCAACGCTGATTTTGACAACCGGCGGAACCGGGGTGAGTGCGCGCGATAATACGCCCGAAGCTACCAGCCAAGTGATTGAGCGCGAACTGCCCGGAGTTAGTGAGCTCATGCGAACAAAAGGTCTTGAGCAGACTCCGCTTGCCGTTCTCTCGCGTAGCTTGGCCGGCACGCGCAAACGCAGCTTCATCGTGAACTTGCCGGGTTCACCCGCCGGCGCGCTTCATTCCTTGCACGTCATCGAAGCACTTGTCCCGCATGTGGTTAAGCTGCTCGCGGGCGAAACCGAACATTGAACTTGAAGAAACTGGCCGCCGCCCTTATACATCTCTAAGATGAAGATATGAACATTCCGCGCAGGCGTTTGCCACATCGCGTTCTTTCGTGCTGCACAACGCTGCTCCTGGGATCTGCTTTGCTAAGCGCACAGACACTTCCGCCGGGCGCTCTGCCGCCAGGGCCGCCGCCTCAGCCCGGCCAGTTGGGCCCTGCGCCCGATAAGGCCGTCGCAGACCCGAATGCCGCCACCGCGAAACCAGCATCGCCCGTCTTTCAACCTCCAACGGAATACACAACCGACAAAGAGGGCTTTCGCATTCCCGTCTACGTACGGAACGTTCTGGTGCCCACCACAGTGCTCGACCCCGATGGCCATGGTTATGTGAATGGCCTGACTCCTTCCGAATTTGAGTTACTCGATAACGACAAGCCGCAAAAAATCCAAGCCGAATTCACTCAGCTTCCGATGTCGGTTGTTCTCGTAATACAGGCAAATTCAGAAATCGAGCCGGTCCTCCCCACGCTCAAGAAAACCGGCGTGCTCCTGCAGGGCCTTGTTACCGGCCAAGATAGCGATGTCGCGGTCATCAGCTTCGATCACCGCATCCAGCACTTACAAGACTTCACGAAAGATCCGGAAAAATTGGATGACGCGATGCAGAAGCTTAGAGCCGGCTCGAGCAGCGCGCGCCTGATCGATTCGGTGCTAACTGCGGACACAATGCTGAAGCAGCATGATGTCCAAAAGAATCGCCGGCACGTCATTGTGCTCGTTAGCCGCAATCACGATAAGAGCAGCGAATCCAAGCTGGAAGAAACTGCTCGCCAGATGCAGTTCGACAACGCCATTATCTATTGCGTCGATATTTCGCGCGCGTATACGGGCTTGATGACGCCCATGCCTTACCCGCGTCCCGAGGCTGGCGGAATCCCGCCGGAAGCGCAGGGCGATATTCGCGGCACGCCGCGCTCGCAAACATCAGTCATTCAGCAGCAAGATGGAAATTTGCTGAACGTGGGCCCACCCGTCTTCCGCGGCATTCACGATCTCTTCAAGAAAACGCCGGCCGAAGCTTTCTCTCAGTTAACGGGCGGCCGCATGTACAGCTTCGTTCGTCAGCACGCCTTCGAAGATGCCATCGCCGATATCGGCGCGGACCTGAACAGTCAGTACTTGCTGAGCTATTCGCCCAATAACAGCAGCGAGCCTGGCTTTCATACGATTGTCGTCTCCGTCAATCGCCCCGGCCTGAAGGTCCTCACGCGCCCCGGTTATTGGACCGGCGGCGGCCAACAGAAGTAATCTCTTTCAGCGCTCAAAACGCATGGCCCCGAATGTAACTACGCTTTCGGGGTCAATTTGCCATTGATGATAATCGAGCAACTCGCCGCGCAGCCCCGGCACCGTTTTCATGAACGTATAAAACGGAGCCGACCCACACCACTTCAAGTCATCGTGACCATCCTGCACTAGTGACCAATAATTATCTCGATTTCCCGTGCTGATCTGCTCAATGCGTTGCCGGTCGCGCGCCTCTATCGCCAGCATTTCACCGAGATCGGCCTTCGCCCGCAGCGGATCGCCATAGCGTCTCCCCATGTGCGCCATGTCTACCCCGAGAATCCAAAACAATCGTTGGCCTTCCCGCGCTCCAATGTTGCCAAGCGCATCGAAGAACTTCGCCACATCACTGTTATCTTCCGGCAGACCGCCTTCGTAAACGCTCTTGACGAACGGGCCGCAGAGAATAGGCAAGATGCTCACATCCGGTCCATACAAATGCTGCAGAAACACCACCTGGAACTCGATGGAATGCTCTACTGAGTGGCAGTAGTCCTCCATTCGTATGGCGCCCGGTGCGGCCGCTTCCAGCTCTGAAACTAGCGCTGTATTTGTGAGCGACTCTCCGAACGGAGTAACGAACCGCTTGCGTGTCAAGCCGAAGCGATCCGGCGCACCGTAATGCGAGGTACCTAGAATTACAAAGGTTCGGCCGCTCGCTTCTGCCGGCGATGGCAGTGCACGGTAGGCAGAGCGGTAGGTATTCCAGCCTCCATCAGGGCTTGCATGAGGCGCCGCGACCGCAATCGTCCTTGCATCACCGTTCGCCCTGCCGACTCGCGCCAACAGCAGCTCTGAAAGTGCAAGCCGCTGAGCGGGATAGGCGGAGCCCGCAAAACTCGGCAGGCGGACCATCTCGGACGCAAAGCTCGCCTCACGCTCGGATTTAAGTTGACGGTATCGATCATTCTCAAGGAACCCCGCTTCGTCCAGCGCATCGTGCAAATGCTTCTCAATCTCGCCAACCTGGATTTCACCCGTAATACGCACCAATTCTGCACGTAGATCCAGAACCGACTGCTCGCCATCAAAGCACTCAAGGGCTTGTACTAGGGGCGGCGGCACGAGCAGCGTTGCATCGGAGTAACCATACGGATCGCGGATGTACAGTCCGGGTTTCTTCGGATCGGAAGATGGCAGGAAATCCAGATTAAAGCGCAGGCGCGGCAGAACTGCGGACACGCTTCATTCTACGAACAGCTGGCACACTAAGCCGAGACAGCCTCACGAAGTGCGTCGAGAAACCGCCCCGGGACACGGACGTTTCCATCCATTCCCGTGCCGAGTTGAATGTCTGGTTTGATTGCGCCGTGAAAATCCGAGCCGCCCGTCGGCAACAGCTCCATCTCTGCCGCCAGCTGACGATAGTAAGCTTGTAACTCGGGCGGATGCTCTGAATGATAAACTTCCAAACCAAGTAAGCCGGCCCGCTTGTACCTGTGGAGTAACTCTCGCTCTTCCACTCGCCCCAAGTTTAATCGGATCGGATGGGCTACCACCGGCACACCGCCCGAAGATCGAACGATCGCAATCACTTCTTCGGCGTGCTTGCTCTCGCGAACCACGAAGCTCGCTGCCCCTTCACCCAGATACTTGCCGAACGCCTCTTCCGCATTTCGCGCGTATCCCTTCTCGACCAGAAGCCGGGCAAAATGCGGCCGACCGGCGAGTGACCGTCCGCGCGACTCTACTTCTTCGAGCGTGATCGCCACACCCTCGCTCTGCAGCTTTTTCGTCAGCCGGTCGTTGCGGCTGATGCGTTCCGAGCGCTCCTCTTCCAACCAGGCTGCGAAGTCGGCCCCTGCTTCGCCCGTAGGGAAGTAAGCCAGCAAGTGCACTGACCGCCGATCACGAGCCGTATCCCGATTCATCCTTGTATTCAGCTCGATACCGCACACCAGGTCGAGGTTAACGGCCCGTGCACTCTCGCGAGCCGTCCGATACCCCTCTAACGTGTCATGGTCGGTGATTGCCAATGCATCCAACCCGACACGCTTTGCCAGCGCCACCAGCTCCGCCGGGCTTAAGCTACCGTCAGATTCGTTTGTGTGGGCATGCAGGTCGATCATCCGGAGATCGGCCGCGGCATCAGTTGAGTGATCCACTAACGTTTCTTCAACTCCGCGTAGGTATCGAACAGAAACGTCTCTCCGCAGGTATGCGCAACCAGCCTGCCCGCGCCCAGCCCTTTCTCTTTGGTTCGATTCTCAAAGAAAATCGCACCATCCGTGCTATCGCCCGACCGCAGCTTGATTGGCACCAGCGCAATGGCAGATGCTTCGGCCGCCGCCTTAAAACCGCGATTGACAAACTGCGCCATAGCTGATTCGCGCCGCTTCTCATATCCATTCGTAGATCGATAATTTGAAAGCGCATAAATGCTGTTCTCATAAAGCAGCTGCAGTTTGATCACATCGTCTCGATTTGCCCGCTGCATCAATTCCGAGACGACGTAGTCCGCCGAAACCGAGCTCAGGGTTGACCCATCCTGCCGCACGAAAACGAAATCGCTGGGCCGGACCGTCCAGGAAACAAGTGAGCCGTTCGTAATCGTGACCTGACTGATGTTGAACTCTTTCAGACGCGCCGGTAACTGCGCGAACATCAGCGTGATCCCGTTTTTGGTGATCGCTTCGTACTCCATGCCGTGCGATTCGAAGACCAGAGGCGCGGCTTGCGCTTGACCCGCATCAGCTTTTGCAGTTGTGCCGGCCGTCTCATCGGGGGCGGGCACGCTTTGCAGTGAGTCGTCGCCGCCCTGGTTGACTTTGCCGGGTTGTCCCTGCGCCGGCTTAGCAGCCGTCTGACCCTGGTTAGACTGATCGTGACTTGATGGATTTGGGTTGGGCAGCAGCGGTGGGTTTTGGGAAGTTCCGGTCGCGGTCACGAGCAGCAAGATTGCGACCGCGTGTCGCACGCACGAACCTATATCGCGTGCTCGAAAAAGATACATCCAAAAGACCCTGCTCCATCATAACGTCCGGTGACCGGCCGATAGTTACGCCTGCTTGCGCGGAATTTGCTCGTCTTCAGCTACCGCTTTCAGCCAGTTTGGCCGTCAGGCACCAGCGCAAGATCCCGCGCGGCTCCGCTCCGAACGACTGAACATCCACCCGCACCAGAGCGCCCTTTTTGAAATCGAACTGTAGATTTGAATACCCGAGAAGATACCCGGTCAGATGCTCAAACATCGGGTTATGCCCGGTTAACAGCAACGAGGTTTCCGATCGATGCGTTCGAATCTCTTCCCACACATGCTCCAGACTCGAACCGGGCGCCAGGACCTTCGTCTGAACAATCTGGCCGTGATAACCCAATACGCGCTTGGCGATCTCAGCTGTCTGCATCGCCCGCTTCAAAGGACTGCTCAAAAAGAGTGTTGGCTGCACTCCCGCTTTCGCAGCCGTCTGCAAAACTTGGCGCAGCTTTTTGCGGCCCTCGGCGGTCAGTGCGCGGTCTCCGTCACTCTGACCTGGTTGTCCGTCTTCCGCAATTCCGTGTCGTAAAAGATGGACCTGCATTGCCTGGTTTCGCCTTTCATTCTGTCATACTGGGTCCGCTTATGATGCCTCGCGAGGAGGTCCAAAATCGCATTCTTTTGGCCGTAGCGATCACTGCGGCCGCCTTTATTCAGGTCTCCATTGCGGCTAGCCAGGTCGTGCTCGGCGTCGGCTTATTGCTTCTGCTCCTGTTCCGGCGAAAACTTCCTTTCCCGCGCATTTGGGTCCCGTTGCTCGCCTTATTCTTCTGGACTGTGGTGGCTGACGTCGTTTCGCCCGACCCCTGGCTCGGCCGCGCGCAAATCAAAAAGTTTTTCGTTTTCTTTTTCATTCCTCTGATTTACGCCACCTTTGCGCACCAGTTCAGCAAAATCTTTTACCTCGTCCTTGCCTGGACCATCGCCGCGACCGCGTCGGCCTCGCTCGCTCTTTTTCAATTCCTGCGCAGCGCTCACGCCTCATACATCTCTTACGTCGGAAAACGAATCACCGGCTTCGAAAGCCACTGGATGACCTTCGGTGCACTTCAGCTTAGTGTCCTGTTGCTGTTACTTGCGCAATGGTTCTTCTCAAGCCGACGCCTGCCCTCGTGGGCTTATGCAAGCATCGCGCTCATTGCCGCCGCGATTCTGCTCGGCGGTACCCGCAGCATTTGGCTCGCTGCGCTACCCTCTGTCCTATATCTTGTCTGGCTGTGGCGTCCGCGCATGATCCCCGCGTTACCACCGCTCCTGGTGATTGCGTTCCTTGTCGCACCGCACAACGTCAAAGAGCGCGCACTCTCCTTCGCGCATCCGCAGGAAGACGTCGATTCCAACCGGCATCGCTTGGTTACTTTTCGCACGGGCGTTCAGATGATCAAAGCGCACCCCTGGTTCGGGCTCGGTCCGGAGGAAATCGGCCGCAGCTTCGAGACATACGTACCCAAAGATATTCGGAGGCCGTTGCCGGTCGGCTACTACGGGCACCTGCACAACATCTATCTCCAGTACGCGGCCGAACGCGGGATCCCGGGGCTTTTCTGTGTGCTGTGGTTCATCGGTCTGGCGCTTTGGGATTTCGTGCGCGCGCTGCTCACCCTACCGCCTGGCCTCCGCTCCCAACAACGCTTCATCTTGCATGGCGCGATAGCGGTCACCATCGGCGTGCTCGTCGGTGGTTTTTTCGAATATAATCTCGGCGATAGCGAAGTGCTTATGATGTTCGTGACTGTGCTCGCGCTGGGCTACGCAGCGGTCTCGAATTTATCCTCCGAACAGGTGCTCACTTCGCGAAATACTTTGGCCGCTCCCCAGGCCGCCACGGATCATAGCTCTTCGCAAACTCCGCCCGGCTCGCGATGGAGGGATGATCGCCCGTCCAAAACTCCACAAACGCATTCGGCTTAGGATCAACCAGCGAGTTTTCACCGAGTACCTGAAAGGCATCCCGCGCCACCTGTTGTGGATCGCGAACAATACCGTGAACTGCTTCCTGCCCGTATATATCCGCCTGGTGCTCCAGCATTCGCGAGAACGCGCTTCCGGCCGGCTCGAACAAAAAACTCAGGATGCTCGCCGCTAGCACCAGCACGGCCAGAGCAGCCCAGTCGGCCGTCGAATCGATGCTCCACTTGCGACCGAAACGCCGTAGGAGCCAGTTCACCGCATGATAGAGAATCCAGAGCCCGATGAACATCGTCACACAGCCGAACGCGATCCCGAGCCATATGTGATGAAGGACGTAGTGCCCCATCTCGTGGCCAAAGATGAACAGGATCTCGTCCGGTGTCGCTTTCGCAATCGATGTATCCCACACGACCACTCGTTTTGAGGCGCCCACGCCGGTCACATAAGCATTTAATTCGGTCGTCTTCGCACTTGCCTTCATGAGAAACATCCGATCGGGCGGAATTACCAGTCCGCCCCTGGCTACAACTTTTTCCAGCCGCTCCACTAACGGCGCATCGGCGTTACGGAGCGGTTCGAACTTATTCATGATTGGGTCGATGATGACCGGAGTAACAAACAGTATCAAGACACTGAAAGGCACGCTGCCTGCCCAGAACCATAACCACCATCGGCGCGGAAAACGCCGCATCAAAAACATGAGCAACATCACTGGGACGTACATTATGACCGCGAAGATCAGAAACTCTTTCGTCTGATCCCATAGCCATCCGCCCCAGCTCTGCACTGAAAGCCCATAGCTCCGATCAACGTGCTGCCGGAAGATATCGATCGGCAATTCGGTCAGGGTCAGGGTAAGCAGCAGCAGCGGCAGAAAGATCAGGCATTGTAGCCAGGTGTTCTTGCCGGCCGCCATAGCCCAATCGCGAAACGCCGCAGGCACGCGCAGCACCAGCAACAGCACTATGGCCCCGATGCCCCAAGCCGCCGAAACAAAGTGCAGCACCGCGCGAGTGCGTGACACTTCGATCGCTCGGGCCAACTTGTCACCCGCCAATTGATAGGCCGGAGCTTGTGTTTGGCTGGACACTTGCGGGTTCTCATTTGGCGACGCGGCCCCAGTTTGCCTGGTCTGTGCCATCCCAACGAGCACGCAGGCGCCACATAACAGCCAGAACAGGACGCCTCGGCGAGCGAGCCTTAAAATGATGTTGGATGGCAAAGTTTTACACCCGCGATGAGCTGATTACAGCACGGCAGGCTTGGAAACACGCCGGCCTGCGAGTCGTGTTCACTAACGGCTGTTACGACATCCTGCATCCTGGCCATATTCGCCTGCTCGAACGCGCGCGCTCTCTCGGCGATCTGCTCATCCTGGCCCTCAATACCGACAGTAGCGTGCAGCGCCTCAAAGGCCCGTCACGCCCTTTCTTTGACGAACAAACCCGAGCCGAACTTGCGCTGCAGCTCGAAGCGATTGACGCTGTTACGCTCTTCGATGAAGATACTCCACGCGAGTTGATCGCCGCCGTGCTGCCCGACGTTTTGGTCAAAGGCGCCGATTGGGCTCACTTCATTGCCGGACGTGAAGAGGTCGAAGCAGCCGGCGGCGAAGTGCATGCTCTCTCGCTCGAGCCCGGCTATTCGACTACCGATATTGCCGCCAAGATCCTCGCGTCTGCGAAATGACTCATCCCGCCACCCGAGCGCTTTTTCAGTCAGCTGCCCGCCAGCCTGCCTTCCAGTTGCTGTTGCAGCATTTAACGCGCGGCGAGCGTGGACCGTTCTCTCTTTCCGGCCTTGTCACAACCGCCAAAGCGTTGTACCTCGTCCTGCTGTACCAGGCGACCGAGCGCCCTTTGCTCGTCGTCGTCGACGGCAATAAGCAGGCCGAGACTCTGCTCGAATCGGTAGAGGTTTTCTTCGACATGCTGTTCGAAGGTCGGAACCTTCCTGCACCGCAGCTCATTCCTGCCCTTGACGTCCTACCCAACCAGCGCCTCTCGCCACATAACGAGATCGCCGAAAAACGCGCCGTCGGACTCTGGCGGTTATCGACCCAAAAGATTCCAATCACCGTCGTTCCGGCCGCCTCTGCTCTGCTTCGGACCGAGCCCGCCAGCTTCTATCGACAACTCGCGCTGAACCTCCGCGTCGGCGAAGAGATGGCCCTAGAGGATCTAACCCAACATCTCGACAGCATCGGCTACAACCGTCGCGAGCCCGTCGAAATGGTCGGCGAATACTCTGTTCGCGGCGGTATCTTCGACGTATTCCCCGCTGAAGCCTCTCGCCCGGTACGGCTTGAATTTTTCGGTGATGAGATTGAATCCATCCGCCAGTTCGAAGTCGAATCGCAGCGCTCCGTGCTCAAGGTCAACTCCGTCGCTCTGCTGCCTCTGGCCGAGTATCCGCAATCCCGGCAGTTGCTCCGTGAGCTCGCCCAAGCAGCCGACGCGCTCGATATCGATCTCTCCAACCCTGGCGAAATTTTCCCCGGCTGGGAGTTCCTCGTTCCGCTGGTCCGTCCGCGCTCTACGAACCTCTTCTCGCTCGTACCGGACGCTCTGGTCATCGCGGACGAGCCATCCGCGATTGCGTCCGCCGCCGATCGCCTTTGGCAAAGACTCGATCATCCCGACCGTCCCGCGCCACTCGAGCCCGAAAAGAATTTCCTGCGCTGGGACGAACTGCAGACCGCCCTCGCCCAACGCACCCAGGTGAGTTTTGAAGAACTCGCGTTGCTGGGCGAGCGAAGCGGAGAGGGCGAAGAGCAGCGGTTCCACATCCCGACGCGCCCAGCGCTGACCTTCAAGGGCAACATGACGCAGGCAGTCGCCGAAGCGCAAAATCTGATTGGCGCAGGAAACAGAGTCGCTTTTTTCGCCGCCTCGGTCGGAGAACTTGAGCGTCTCGCCGACGTGCTGCAGGAATATTCGGTTCCCTACCAGCTCGGTCTTGAATCTACAGCCGGCGCGCGCCCCTCGCTGGTTGAACGCGCCTATCATGCGGGCGCAGTCGCCGGAACGTACCTTATCAAAGGCTGTATCCGACGTGGCGCCGTTTTCCCCGAATCGGAGCTGGCCATTCTTGGCTCGGAAGATCTGTTCGAAACGTCCGAGCTCGTTGCGCGCCAGCCCACCAAGTCGCAGCTCGCCGCTTTCGCTTCCGATGTCGCCGATCTTAAACCCGGTGATTTTGTCGTACACACCACCCACGGTGTTGGCCAGTTCCTTGGTATCCGCGAGATCTCGCAAGGCGACGGCAAGGGAGACTTCATGCTGCTCGAGTACGCCGGCGAATCGAAGCTTTATGTTCCTCTTACCCGCCTTGATCTGGTGCAGAAGTATCGGGGCGCAGGTGAAGCAAAACCTCACTTAGACCGTCTCGGCGGCGCAACTTGGGAAAAAACCAAATCGCGCGTCAAAGCCAAAATGCGCGACATGGCCGACGAGCTCCTCAAGCTCTACGCCCAACGCCGTATGAGCAAGGGTTACTCCTTCTCGCCCGATAGTAACTGGCAGCGCGAGTTTGAGGATGCGTTCGAGTACTCGGCGACCAAAGACCAGCTCAATGCCGTTCGCCAGATCAAAGGCGATATGGAAAGCGAACAGCCCATGGACCGTCTGCTCTGCGGTGATGTTGGATTCGGCAAGACGGAAGTAGCCATGCGGGCGGCATTCAAAGCCCTGGGCGATGGCAAGCAGGTCGCGGTGCTCGCTCCGACCACCGTTCTCTCCTTCCAGCACTTCGAAACTTTCAAGCGCCGGTTTGCTTCGTTCCCGGTGCGCATTGAGCTCGTCAGCCGTTTTCGCTCTCCTAAAGAAACCAAGATTGTTCTGGAAGACCTCGCATCCGGCAAAGTGGACGTGCTCATCGGTACCCACCGACTCCTTTCAAAAGATGTCGAATTTTCCGACCTCGGCCTGCTCATCGTGGACGAGGAACAGCGCTTTGGAGTGCGGCATAAAGAGCGCTTGAAACAGCTGCGACACAATGTCGATGTGCTCACGATGAGCGCCACGCCGATTCCTCGCACCCTGCATATGTCGCTCCTGGGCCTGCGCGATATGTCGGTCATTGAAACGCCTCCCAAAGACCGCCTGTCGATCAACACAGTTGTGGCGCACTTCCACCCCGATCTCATCAAGACAGGCATCGAACAGGAACTGGCACGGCAGGGTCAGGTCTACTTCGTTCACAACCGCGTCGACACGATCTTTATGCGCGCCGCTTCGATTCAGGAGCTGGTCCCGCAAGCACGCATTGGCGTCGGCCACGGTCAGATGAGCGAAGGCGAGCTTGAAAGAGTCCTACTCGGATTCATGCGCCACGAATACGATGTCTTCGTCTGTACCACCATCGTTGAAAACGGTCTCGATATTCCGCTCGCGAACACCATCATCATCGAGAACGCTGAGCGCTACGGCCTAAGCGAGCTGTATCAGCTCCGCGGCCGGGTGGGGCGCTCGAACCGGCGCGCTTACTCTTACCTGCTCGTTCCGGCCGACACCCAGCTCAGTGAAGTCGCGCGCAAGCGCCTGGCGGCTCTCAAAGAGTTCAGTGACCTCGGTGCGGGTTTCAAGATCGCTGCCCTGGATCTTGAATTGCGCGGTGCCGGTAACCTGCTCGGTGGCGAGCAGCACGGGCACATCGAGGCGGTCGGGTACGACACCTACGTGCGTCTTCTGGAAGAAACTGTTCGTGAGTTGAAGGGCGAAGAGATCCCGCTTGAAATCCACTCGACCCTCAACCTCGGGCTCGATATCCGCATCCCTCCCGCCTATATCTCTGACGAAGCTCAGCGCCTTCGCTCATATAAACGGATTGCCGACGCGAACGAAGAAGAACGAGGTGCTCGCATCCTCGAAGAACTTGCCGACCGTTACGGTCCGCCGCCTGAGGAAGTCAAGATACTCGTCCGCTTCTCCTTATTGAAGAGTATGGCCGAGCGAGCCGGCGTTGAATCGATTGATCGCCGCCAGGGTTTTGCCAACATCAAATTTCATCAGCAGTCGAAGATCGATCCGTTCAAACTGATGTCGCTCGTCCGCCAGACGCCGGGCACCCAGTTCACCCCGGCAGGCGTTCTCAAGCTACCCCTGAGCCCGACCGGTGATCCAGCGGAACTACTCGAGAGCCTGAAAGCTACGCTCGCTGAGTTAAGTCATGCAACTACCGTAGCCGTGAACTGAGGCGCGCAAGATGAAAATTGGTTGTAATTGATAATAAATATGCGAAACGCAATTCAATTATGCTAATAATCGTAGTAGTCTGCGGAATGCCTTAACCGCTACTGCTCTCCTGCGTTGCTCGGGAGACGATTTCGTAACGTCGTCGATCCAAACTCTGGAGAGTCATGCTCACGAAGCATTTTCGCGGTATTCTCGCTTTTCTTTCTCTATTCTCTGTCTTTCAAACGGTCGGCTCTGCAAGCCCGGTCAGCCCTTCCGGTCAGTTCAGTTTTTCCGGAACCGTTTACGTAACACAAACTGAGTTCCTGTTCGGCTACTACGCGGTTCCAACTGCGACTAGCGCGGACCAGAAAGCAGCCATTCTGCTTCCTTCACAGGATGTATTCGGATCCTTACGCGCAGGCGAAATCGTTGGCGTTAAAAATCTACTTACGCCGCTTAACGGAGCGCCTTTTGGGCCTGGCCCCGTAACTCCGGGAGCTGATTTTCTGCTTACCGACTTCATCACGTTACCTGACGGTATCAATATCGATCTATCCGGCCTCGCTGTCAGCACCGGAATTCCGGTCTGCACAGGCGCAACTATACCGGCCGGGAGCGACGTCACTTGCCGTGCCCAAGCCGCGTCGCCCGTCATCCTCGCACAAAACGCCGGCGGAGTCACAGCCATCCTGAACTTAACCGGGCGCGCGCACACAGCAGGCGGTCCCATCTACACGCCTGTGGTAGGCAAACTGGCCGCAAACTTCACCTCCGGTTCGGATGCGACGATTGCTGGTCTCCTGAGTGACTTTGCAACCAACGGCTTCATCGAAACTTCTTTCTCGGCCAACATCTCCACCGTATCCACGAGCCCTGAAGCCGGTTCCTTTGGCTTAATGCTCCTCGGGATCAGCGGCGTGTGTTTCGCCGTCACCAAGAGGCGTCGTAAAGCAGAATCGAGCATTTAAGTAATCAGTCGAAGCCCTAAGCACCGGGGCGGACGTCTGCTTTCACAACGATCCAAGGTATTTAGGATTGTTGCGATAATGAAGCGAACGTATGAAAGTAATCTTTCTAGCCGCCCTGGTGTTCGGTTCTTTCTGCCTGGCCGCTGACAACCCAAAAATCGTCGATCAGATCGTCGCCAAAGTGAACGGCGATATCGTCAGCCAGGACGAAGTGGAGCGTTACTCCAAGGAACTCACGGCGCAGATCAAGGCACAGGGTGTGTCGGGCGCGCAGGCTCGGCAAGAGTTGGAATCGCATCAAAAAGACGTGTTGCGCGACCGCATTGATGAACTACTGCTCATCCAAAAGGGAAAAGAGCTCAACATCAACGTCGATTCCGACGTAAGCAAGTACCTCGCAAACTTACAACGTCAGTCCGGCGTCGCCGATACGGAGAAGTTCCACGACTATGTTCGTCAGCAGTCGGGAATGAGCTTCGAAGACTTCCAGAATGAAGCCAAGAACAATATGCTCACGCGCGAAGTGATCGGCCAGGAAGTGGGACGTCACATCAACATCACTGACAAAGAAGTCGAGGAGTATTACAAGGCCCATCAGTCGGAGTTCATTCGCGAAGAGAAAGTTTTCTTAAGTGAAGTGCTCATTTCAACGCAGGGCAAAGATGCAGCAGCAGCGGCGGCAGCCGAAAAGAAAGCTAAACAAGTAGCGGCTCAAGCAGCGCGCGGCGAACGGTTTACTGATCTCGCACGCGACAACTCTGATGCGGCGACCGCCAAAGACGGCGGGGTGCTGGGCAGTTATAAAAAAGGCGAGCTAAGCGCTGAGATCGAAGCCGCCGTTTGGGGTAAGCCGAAGGGTTACGTCACGCCGCCCATCAAGATGGCAACGGGCTACGACATCTTCCGTGTCGATGACCAGACAAAAGCAGGGCTCGCCCCAATGGCCGATGTGAAACCTGAGATCGAGAGCGTGCTCTACGGTCCCAAGATGCAGCCGAAAGTTCGACAGTATCTCACCGACCTTCGCAAGCAGGCATTCCTTCAGATTAGACCCGGCTTCGTCGACACCGGCGCAGCACCCGGCAAGGACACCAAGTGGCAGGAAGTCGCGCAGCTTAAACCTGAGACCGTCACCAAGTCTGAAGTTGAGCAAAAAACGCGCCACAAACGCCTGCTTGGCGTTATTCCGGTCCCCGGAACCGAGACCACCGTCACTGGAAAGAGTAGTTCCCGTTAACATAGGGCAGATTCTTCTCGCTCCGGGCTTCGCCCCTGCTCCATCCTGCTTATGAAATCTCCTTTTGTCGAAACTCTCGTTCCGAACGAGACCGTCACTGCACAGTTCCTGGTAGTTTCTAAAGAAATCCGGCAGAAGAAAACCGGCGATCCTTATCTCTCTCTGCATCTCGCCGACCGAACCGGCGAAATCGAAGCCAAGATGTGGGACAACGTGGCCGAAGTCATGGACACCTTCGAGCGCGACCATTTCGTCAAGGTAAAAGGCCTTGCGCAGCTCTACAACAACCGCTCGCAGTTTACGATTCACAAGCTGCGCCGATTGGATGATCACGAAGTTGAGCTGGCCGACTTTTTTCCCTGCTCGGAGCGTAATCCGGACGAGATGTTCGCCGAGCTCGAAGGCATTATCCGTGCCATTCAACACCCGCACCTGCGGTCTTTGCTCGAGTTAATCTTTGCCGATAGCGCGCTTCGGTCGCTCTACAAGGTAGCGCCCGCCGCAAAGAGCATCCACCATGCGTGCCGGAGCGGTCTTCTCGAGCATGTGCTCTCCCTGTGCGCACTGGGCCGGCTCACAGCAGCGCATTATCCGGAGGTAGATCCCGACCTCGTGATGACCGGCATCATATTACACGACATCGGCAAGGTGGAAGAGCTCTCTTACGAGCGCAGCTTTGGCTACAGCGCCGAGGGCCAGCTGCTCGGCCATATTGTGCTCGGGCTCCGTCTGGTCAACAGCAAACTTGACCAACTGCCCGGTTTCCCGCACAAGCTGCGGGTCCTGATCGAGCATATGATCATCAGCCATCACGGCGAACTCGAGTTCGGGTCGCCCAAAGTTCCGCTTTTTCCCGAAGCCATGCTGCTGCATCATCTCGATAATCTCGATTCGAAGATGAACGCGATGCGGAGTGTTCTTCGCCGTGAGGGGCAAAGTGAGAGTGAGTTCACCGGATGGGTCGCCTCGCTCGAGCGTGTGCTGCTGCGAAAAGACCGGTACTTGAATGGCGTCACCACGCGACCATCTCCGCCCGATGGAGTGCCTCAAAACGAGGATCGACCAGTTGCAGCTCCTACACCAGCTCCGGCAGCTGTTGTACCGGCCCCGGCGGCGCCCGCACCAGCGCCTTCCATGCCTCCTCAGCGCACGCCCGAAGCGCCGATCCAAAGCCAACCGGCACAACCACAGCCTGCGCATACAGTACCCACTCAGCCTCAAACACCTGCAGTGCCGGCCCCCCCTATGCCCGCACCTCCGAGACCCGCACCACCCCAGCCCCAAGCGGCGCATGAACGCCGTCCTGAGCCTCATCGCGGACAGGTCAATACGCTTTTCGGGGAGAAATTACAAGCCGTTTTGGGTGATCGCAAGTAGCCGCAGATGGTACGATGATGAATTGTCAGGCTCCGGGCTTCGTGCAATGGGCGGTCGTAAACCCCGCCAGGTCCGGAAGGGAGCAACGGTAGCGGTTTAGCCCGTGTGCCGCGGATCACCCGGGGTCTGACATGCAGCCCGCCCGGCAGATTGACCGACCTCCATGTATCAGGTTATTGCGAGGAAGTACCGTCCGCAGAACTTCTCCGAACTTATAGGCCAAGAGCACGTACAACGGACGCTCTCAAACGCTATTGAAAGCCATCGTATTGCGCACGGCTACATCTTTTCGGGCCAGCGCGGCACCGGAAAGACCACCGTGGCGCGCATCCTCGCGCGCTGTCTGAACTGTCTGCATGGACCAACCGCCTCGCCCTGCGGCGTTTGCGCGAGCTGCCTCGAAATAGCCGCCGGTAATTCCGTCGACGTGATTGAAATCGACGCCGCCTCGAATCGCGGAATCAACGAAATGCGTGAAATCCGCGAGAA
This sequence comes from Terriglobia bacterium, assembly GCA_963737005.1. Taxonomy (GTDB): domain Bacteria; phylum Acidobacteriota; class Terriglobia; order Bryobacterales; family Bryobacteraceae; genus Bog-105. The sequence goes on from CAVTRD010000006.1 coordinate 484,829, forward strand.
TGTACGCTACCGCCCGGCACGTGACCGCTACAAAGTTTTTATCGTTGATGAAGCGCATCAGATCACTAAAGAAGCCTTCAACGCGCTGCTTAAAACTCTCGAAGAGCCGCCCGAGTGGGTCGTTTTCATTCTTTGCACCACCGAAGCCTACGACATTCCGAACACTATCGCTTCGCGCTGCCAGCACTTTACTTTTCGTTCGGTCGATTTCAGCGAGATCGTGACCCGGATGAAGTTCATCGCTGCGCAGGAAGGTATCGAGGCATCCGACGAGGTTCTCTCCGTTGTAGCGCAGGCCGGCGAAGGCAGCGTACGCGATTCGCTCTCGGCACTTGATCAGGCCATCGCGTGCTGCGGCAGCACTTTGCAAGTCGAACAGATTCGTGCTCTGCTCGGCATGTTCGGCGCCGAGTCACTGAAGGCAGTAGCCGATGCCGTTCATACGCAGGATGCCGGCGCGATGCTCGAAATCGTACAGGAGCTCGAGCGCAACGGCCAGAGCCTGCAGCACTTCTCACGTGAGCTATCCCGGTACTGGCGCAATCTGCTCGTCGCTAAGATATCGGGCAAGTCGACGCGCCTCATTGCCGCCTCCGATTACGAGCAGCAGGAACTCGCTGCAACTGCTCAATCATTCAGCGAGGAGGACCTTACCCGGTTCCTCAATATCTCGCTCGATCTCTACAAAACCCTGCAATCGTCTCAGCAGCCCCGGCTTCACCTTGAACTCGGTTTAGTGAAACTCGTGCACGCTAGCCGAATACAGAGCATCGAAGAGGCGATCGCCGGCCTTGGACAGAACTCCACCGCGCCGGTGCCGAAGGCAGCAACACCACCGCCGGCAGCAATCAAAGTTGCTCAACTGGCTTCACCTAGACCCATCTCGCCGCTCGCGCCCCCCGCCACACCGTCATCGAAAGCCTCTACGCCGCCGGAAGCGTCGCCAACGCGAGTACAAACAGGGGATCTAAAAAACGACTTGTATCAGGCGGCGGTAAAAGCCGGCCTTAACTTCACCGCCGATGCCATCCAGCAATCCGAGGTCACGCTCCAGAACTCCGAGCTTCTAATCCGTGCGCCTAAACCGCTTCTGCTCTCACTGAAAGAACCGAAGCTGGCATCGATTGCTTCTGAAATGCTGCAAAAGCGAGTGCAGATCCGAACCGAGGCCAGCTCTCAATCCTTCGCGCCCACTGCTTCTACTGAGGCGCACACGACGCTGACCGACAAATCGGATCTTCGCGAGCGCGCGCTCTCGCACCCTGGTGTCAAACGCTTTCAGGAACTCTTTCCCGACGCTCAAGTGCGCGCCGTGCGAAATTTGAATGAGTAATCGCTAACGTCACTCCCAAGGATTTCTCGAACCCATGAAGATGCCCGGCAACATGCAGTCCATGATGAAACAGGCCCAGCAGATGCAGCAGAAGATGCAGGAGCAAATCGCTGCTATCCGCGTGGAGGGCTCGGCCGGTGGCGGCATGGTGAGCGTTAAGATGGACGGCCAGAAAAACGTGCTCGGTGTCAAAATTGATTCGGAAGTGGCCGGTGATGTCGAGATGCTGCAAGACATGGTCCTCGCCGCTTTCAATGATGCGGCCAAGAAGGTTGACGACGAGGCCCAATCCAAAATGGGCGGGATGCTCGGCGGTTTGGGCCTGCCTCCCGGTCTTTTCTAATTCATGTCCGACTTCGCCGAGCCGCTTGCCCGGCTCATTCAGGAATGCAAACGCCTGCCCGGCATCGGCCAGAAGTCCGCGCAGCGCATAGCGTTCCATCTCTTGCGTACACCCCGCGAGGACGCGGCCACTCTCGCCCAGGCGATCCTTGACATCAAAGACAAGCTCGGCATCTGCGAACAGTGCAATAACATCAGCGATGGCGACCTCTGTTCCTATTGCCGTGACCCACATCGCGAGCACTCGCAGATCTGCGTTGTCGAAGAAGCGCACAACATCCTGCCGATCGAAACCACCCGGAATTTCCGCGGCCTTTATCACGTCCTGCACGGCACGCTTTCACCGTTGCGTGGCATCGGCCCCGAGCAGCTGCGCATCAAGGGACTGGTCGATCGCCTGCACAGTGACGAGGTGCAGGAAATTATCCTGGCCACCAACCCGACTGTCGAAGGTGAAGCCACGGCCGTCTATCTTTCGCGTTTACTAAAGCCGCTCGGGCCCCGAATTACCCGTATCGCGATGGGTATTCCGGTCGGCAGCGATCTAGAATTCGCCGATGAAGTGACGATGTCGCGTTCACTTGAAAATCGGCGGGAGATGTAGCCGATGCATCCCGACCTCGACGAATTTCTTGAGCGCGTTCTAGCGCCAATTGAGCCGGTTTCTAAATCGATCGGGCGAGTCGTGGTCGAGCCCGACTACGATACCGAACCCGATGACCGCGACGCTGACTCCCTCAGAACCGAGTTGACCGCATGCATAGCCGCCCTGCCCGCTGTTTCGGAACCGATCACGTCTCCGCACGGTCGCGAGGTCAAAATCGATACACGATATTCGGTCCTTGGGAAATACTTGCGTCATATCACTCTGCACCGCGACACCGTGGAAGGTGCTTGGGTCGAAGTCGCACCGCCAGGCAATTGGATCTGACGTCGCTACACTGAAGGCAGTGCTCGTCAATATCTTGCAGCAGCCCGAGCGTCCAAAGTGGCTGCGCGCTCCGGCTCCGGTCGGCGACAATTACCGCAACCTCAAAGAACTCGTCACCCGCCTCAAGCTGCATACGGTCTGTGAAAGCGCGGCCTGCCCGAACGTAGGCGAATGCTGGAACCGGCGCACCGCTACCTTCATGATCCTCGGTAATGTGTGCACGCGTCGCTGCGGTTTTTGCGCTGTCCAGAAAGGTGCTCCGTTGGCCGTCGATCTGGACGAGCCCCGCCGGGTGGCCGAAGCTTGCGCCGCGCTCGGTTTGCGCTATGCGGTCGTGACCAGCGTAAATCGAGACGACCGCAAAGACGGCGGAGCCGAGCTTTTCGCCCTCACGATCGAAGCCATTCGCGAAGCGATCCCCGGCTGCAAAGTTGAGGTGTTGATCCCGGATTTTCAGGGCTCTCATGCAGCGGTCGACCTCGTCATGAACGCTCATCCCGACGTACTCAACCACAACACCGAAACGGTTCCGCGCCTTTATCGTCAAGTCCGCCTCGGCGCGCGCTACGAGCGATCCCTTGATGTTTTGCGCTACGCCAAGCAAGTACGTCCACACACGCCGACCAAGTCCGGGCTCATGTTAGGACTGGGCGAGACGCAGCCTGAGGTGCTCTCCGTCATGCGCGACCTGCGCGCGCATCATGTCGATATCCTCACGCTCGGGCAGTACCTGCGCCCTTCGCCGCGCCATCTTCCACTCATCAACTACATTTCGCCGGAAGAATTTGCTGTCTTCAAAACGGCCGGTATGGAGATGGGTTTCGCGCACGTAGAAGCAGGCCCGCTCGTCCGCAGCTCTTATCACGCCGATAGCGGGCACGAGAGCGCCGCCGGAGCCGATCGGCTCCAGTAGGCACTTTACCTTGAATCACACAGATAAAGCACCATTTGACGTTCCCCAACGCCTGAGGCGCTGGATGTCCCCGCCTCGAGGTCAACGAATCCATTCCGTCGGTAGAGCGCTGCCGCGGGCGCGTTATCTACCACCACATCGAGAACGATGCTGGTCGCTCGTTGTCCGTAAGCCCACTCAATGACCGCCGTAACAAGCGAGTCACCAACGCCGTGACCGCGGGCAAACGGCGCGACCCACATTGAAATGAGGCCGACCGTTCCCTGCTCATCTGGAAGCGAAGCGCTGACTATGCCGGCAGCAGTTCCATTGAATTCGGCCACAAAATTAATCGGCATCGCTGAAAGACGCTCGCGCCATCGCGCCTCCGTGTCACCGGCCCCCTGCCAATCGGCAAGTTTCGAGCTGAAGGCGTGCGGCGCTTCGGTTAGCGCTTCTAATCTCAAGTTCCGCCAGAGCCGCCAATCGTCAGGCACGATTGTCCGGACATAAATAGCGCGTCCCGGCACTCCAACGCCCACCCTAGCCGTGGAGCGGCAGCGACAACCGTGCCACGCAACCCGGGCCATCGGGCGCGTTCGAAAGCGTGATCGTTCCGTCGTGCGCCTCCGCGATTTGCCGGCTCAGCACCAGCCCGATTCCCGAACCACCGCGCTTCGTCGTAAAAAAGGGCACAAATAAATTCTTCGTGTTCGAAAGCCCCGGCCCTTCGTCACGCACCGCAATCTCGACCGTGTTCATCGTCCGCTCATGCCGGATAAACACCCGCCCTGCCGTCTCCTGCGCCGCGTCGACCGCATTACGAACCAGGTTGATCAATGCCTGCTCGAGCTGATCTGCATCGCCCTGTATTGTCAAGGGCGGGCACTCTTCGAAGAACACCGGCATGCGCGTTTCTAAACTGCTCACGCGACGCAACAACTCATTCACTTCGACTGGCCCCAATTTCGGCGGGGGCAGCTTGGCGAGCCGCGCATACGAGCTCATAAAGCGGCTCAATGATTCCGAGCGCGTGGCGATTACGTTCAACCCGCGTCCCATATCCTCGGCCCAGTCTTCCGGGCGCGGATCCGCTTTGACCAGATGCTCCAGGCTTTGCGCGATCGACTTGATCGGAGTCAGCGAATTGTTCAGCTCATGCCCGAGCACCCGCACCAGCCGCTGCCATGCTTGCAGTTCTTCTTCGCGTAAAGGCCGCGTCAGGTCAGTCACCACCAGCAGCTGGTGCGGCACGCCGCCTTCGCGAAACTTACTGCGTCGGACACCCCAGCGCCCATGTCCCCCTGGGAAAGAATGCTGTATTGTCTGTTCCGGCTCACCCACCAGGTATTCAGCCAAGCCTAATGCGGTAGCGTTTTTTGCGAGCAGGCGCTCAGCCGGTTGCCCAAGTAGTCGCTCGCCCGCCCGGTTAACGAGACGTAGAATCTGCTGCGGGTCAAAGGCGAATGCAGCGATTTCGATCTCCTCCATTACCTTTCGCAGCAGCGCTGTCGCTTCCACCGCGCCCAATCGCTGATCGCGCAGCGTCGCCGCCATCGCGTTCACTTGCTGCATCACTTCGCCCAGCGGCTCATGCGGGTTGTCGACTCGCGCCCGTATCGAGTAGTCGCCTTCCCGCATCGCTTCGAGCAGATTCGCCAAAGTGCGTAGCGGACCCGTTACCCTGCCCCGCGCCGCAAACCCGAAGCCCAGCCAGAACAGCACCACGAGCAAGTCGAGCGTCCATTGCGCACGGCTTGAGAAGCCATTCGTCGCAAGCAGAATAGCCGTCGCAATCACACCCGGCAAACCCGCCAGTAACGCCAGCAGGAGTACCCGTGCATCATGACCGACCTTCAGCTCGAAGCCCGCCAGCTTCATAACAGCGCACAAGCTGAGTGCGACGCAATGAGAAGAGAATTGATACCCAAGAATCGCAACGGCTGCCTAGAGCCCGAACCGCTGTAGCCGCCGGTAGAGCGCGCTCCTGCTCAAACCCAAGGCACTCGCGGCATGGCTCACATTGCCGCCACTGCGCGCCAAAGCTTTTTTGATAAGGAATTCTTCTACGTCTTCCAGGCTCATGTCTTCCAGGCGCGGCGTCGAAGCCGGCCCGCTTCGGAGTGCCAGATCGCTCGGCTTGATGCAATTATCGGGCGCCATCAGCACCGCCCGCTCGACGACGTGGTTCAGCTCGCGCACATTGCCCTGCCATGCGTGCTCCTGCATTGCCTGCGCTGCATTCGGATCGAAGCCCGTAATGCTCTTTCGGTAACGCCGTGCATGAATTCCCAGAAAATAATTCGCCAGCGGTGCGATGTCCTCACGCCGTTCGCGGAGCGGCGGAATATGTATCTCAATCGTGTTGAGCCGGAAAACCAGGTCCTGTCGGAAGCGCCCGTTTTGCACCTCATCCGCCAGGTTGGCGTTCGTAGCGGAAATCACCCGTACGTCCACCTTCTTGGTCTTCGATGAACCGACCCGCTCCATCTCTCCAACTTCCAGCACCCGCAGCAGCTTGGCCTGCAAGTTCATCGGAACATTTGCTATCTCATCAAGGAAGAGCGTCCCGGTGTCGGCCAGCTCGAATCGCCCGACACGGTCCATCTTGGCATCGGTAAAAGCGCCCTTCACATGCCCGAACAACTCGCTTTCGAAGACGCCCTCCGCCAACCCGCCCGCATTCACCGTCACCATCGGTTTGTTCGCACGGACCGAAATCGCATGCAGCGTGCGCGCCACCACTTCTTTTCCCGAGCCCGGCTCACCGGTAATCAGCACATTCGCATCCGATGGCCCGACGCGCGCAATCAAATCAAGCACCGGCTGCATCGATGCAGCTTGCGCGATCATCGTCGGCAGATTCTCGCCGCGTAGCAGTTGATTTTCTGCCTCGAGGCGCTGTCCTCGCCGGATCGCTTCACTCAGCTCGAGTTGCGTCCGTACGATAGATGCGAGCCGCTCGTTCTCCCACGGCTTCTGAATGAAATCGCGGGCTCCGCGCCTCATTGCCTCTACTGCCAGATCGACGCTGCCCCAAGCGGTCATCACAATCACCGGCAGCATCGGATCGAACGCCTGAATCTTTCCGAGCAGGTCAATCCCTTCCTGCCCCGAAGTTGTATCGCGTGTGTAATTCAGGTCGATGATGGCCAGATCGTAGTCGCGATTTTCGATGCTCTGCAGCGCCGATTGGGGAGACTCGAAGGCTTCGATCTTATAGCCTTCCCGCTTCAGAAGAAGCCGCAGCGCCTCGAGCACATCCGGTTGATCGTCGGCGATCAACACGCGCATTTGCGAAGGAACCATTCTCATAATAAGCCGCGGGCCGCAGGGCTGCTAGTTCTGTGTGATCCAGCCGTCCTCAAGGTTAATGATCCGGTGCCCGTACTCGGCGTTCTTTTCGTTGTGCGTCACCTGCACGATCGTCGTGCCCTGTTCGTTCAGCTTCTTGAACAGCTCCATGATTTCCTTGCCTTGGGTCGAGTGCAAATTGCCCGTCGGCTCATCAGCAAGAATCAACTTCGGGCTCGCTACCATGGCGCGCGCAATACCCACCAGCTGCTGCTGGCCGCCCGAAAGCTGGTTCGGATAAAGATCCTTTTTCCCGACCATGTTAAACCGGTCAAGCGTGTCGCACACGATGCTCTGCCGTTCGGATTTCTTGATGTTGCGATACGAAAGCGGAATGTCGAGATTCTCGTAGACAGTCAGCGAGTCAAGCAGATGATAACTCTGAAAGACAAAGCCGATGTACTTCTTGTAAATTTCCGACCGGTCTTTTTTGTTCAGCCGATGAATTGGATGATCGAAGAAAGAATACTCGCCCGTCCACGCACTATCATGCATGCCGAGCAAATGCAGAAGTGTCGATTTTCCCGCACCCGACGGACCCATAATCGAGATAAACTCGCCTTCTTTGATGTCGACATTGATGCGGCGAAGCACATAGGTCTTGCTTGGGCCGTGCTCGAAGAACTTTTCGATATTGCGAAGAGAAATCATGGGGTAAGCGCGCGAAGTCAGCCGTTCAACTACTAGCCTAGAGCAATGCGGGAGCGCAGTCTCACGTTCACTGCCGGACGAGACAGAGTTTCGGAAGCGGAATTTCGAGGCCGACCGACCGTATTTGCCGCAAAGCTACTGCCGATAGTGCGGCCCGCGGACACTCGGCCCTCCATCGCTCAACCAGGGAGACAGCCGCGAATCCCACCAGCAGAAGAATCACTGCCAGCGCATCTACGTTCTTGTTCTTGTTCGTCAGACAGGAACCTCCATGTTCTCTTCCACTACACGCCCGTCGAACAAGTGAATAGAGCGGTCCGCATATCGTGCATAACGCGGGTCGTGCGTCACCATGCAGATCGTCGCCCCTCCGCGATGCAGCTCCCGCAGCAAATCCATCACTTGCTCGCCGTTCTGCGAGTCCAGGTTTCCGGTCGGCTCATCCGCCAACAGGATTGAAGGATCGCCGGCCAATGCGCGCGCTACGGCTACACGCTGCTGTTGGCCGCCCGACAACTGGGATGGGTAATGTTTGATGCGGTGCGACATGCCTACCCGTTCGAGGGCTTCATGCACTTTCTTCTTACGTTCACTCGAAGGCATTCCGCGATACGTGAGCGGCAACTCCACGTTTTCGTAAACGTTCAGGTCGCCTATAAGATTGAACGCCTGGAAAATAAATCCGATCTCACGATTACGTATTCGCGCGCGCTCGGAGAGCTTTAGGCTTTGCACCGGTTTGTTGTTCAAAACATAAGTCCCCGAGCTCGGCGAATCAAGCAATCCCAAAATTGCGAGCAGCGTCGATTTCCCGCAGCCCGACGGCCCGGAAATCGAAACATACTCACCGCGTTGTATATCGATGTGTATGCCGGAAAGCGCGTGCGTTTCCACCTCATCCGTCACAAAGACCTTCGTGACGCTATCCAGGTGAATTAATGGATCAGATGCTGTCATCTTTCTTGTGTCTCCCTCTGCTTCGGTCAATGTTTCCCTATACGTTCGGCAAAGCGATTCAGTTCAGCCTGATTCGCTGGTACTGGTCGTAATTCGTCATGTCGGATAGAATCACCCGGTCGCCCACCTTCAAGCCGTCCTTGACCTCGATCGTGTTTACGGAAGCGCGGCCCAATTTCACATTCACTCGCGATGCGCCTTTGCCGTCCGGATCGATTTTAAAGAGGCCAATCGTCGCATCAGGCTCCGCCGAAACGGGCCGGTCTACGTAAACCACATCTGGTACTCGCTCGATTTCAATCGTGCCGTCAACACTCAATTCGGCCCGAGCCGAAGGCGGTACCGGACCGAGCAGCGCGATATCCACGCCGACCGTTCCGTTCAACGCCGCCGGATCAATTCGGATCACGCGCCCCGGAACAATGCCGTCGCGGGTATCAATCGTCGCGTCCAGGCCTACCCGCACGTCCTTCATCTGGGTCTCCGGAATCTGCAAAACTGCTTTCAGCTTCTTCGGATCCGCCACCTTCGCCAAAATCGTGCCAGCGGCGACCCGTTGACCTACTTCCACATTCACTTCCTGCAAGACGCCATCGATCCCGGCGCGAATCGTAAGTTGGTCCACCTGTCTCCGTTTCAAGTCGTAGGCGGCTTGGGCGCTCTCTACGACCACTCTTTGAGCGTCCAATTGCGCCTGGATCGATTGATCGGCAATGTCCAGCCGCTGCTTTTGCAGCGCAACCCGGTTCTGCAACTGGTTCGCCTGGTCGACTGACAATCGCGATTCAAGATCGCTCTTCAGGTTTAAGCGGGTCAACTCCAGATCGCGATCGCCCGTCAGTTTGGCTTGCGTGTACTGCGATTCCAACGCCGCCAGGCTCGCTCGCTGGTCCAGCTTGTCGCTCTCGAGCTTCACTTTCAGATTGGCCAGATTCGCTTGCTCCTGCTTTAACTGCCATTCCGCTTTCTCTGCCTCGAGCTCCAGGTCCGGGTCACTGAGTGCCAGGATCACATCATTCGCTTTGACCCGGTCAATACCAGCCCGCCGTACAATCTGCGCAACTCGACTGTCCTGCGCCGCCGCGATCCAGTGGATCTCTTCCGGCTTCAACGCTCCTAGGCCATGGCGATTCACTTCCATCGGTCCACGCCGCACGGTTCCCGGCCATTGCGCGCTCATCTCCACTGAGGGCGCTGCCGGTTTGAGGCGGGCCAGCACAACGGTCGCGCCTCCCACCACGAGCGCAATGACAACTATCAACCCAATACGCTTCATCAGGCGCTTGCGCGCCACTTCTTTTCCGCGAGGTACGTCCATGCTCACTCAATGTAGTCCAAGCATTTTCGCGGCCAGCTGCGTTTCCTTCCCGATCCCCAACATTTCGATATACTTACAGCCCCAGCAATAGGCGCGATGTGTTCGGTCCTGGGATTCGCTCGTGCGCTATCAACTAGGCCACACGAGCCCTTCCAGCCACAAGGCTCAGTCACGGAACGGTCCTTCCGTCCTGTTCTGTTCTACTTCAATCCGTATGTTATGTTAAATAAAGCTGCGGATCCCTGCGAGTAAGGGGTTCGTGTGTCCACGAGTTTCAGAGGACTCCACCGATATGCTTTTACGCACTCTTACTTTTTTAGGAACGTTCGCCTTATCGAGTTGCCTATATGCTGATAGTTTTGCCTGGGAAACCACTGGCCAGAATATGAATAATTTCGGCAAGGTCGACCTCAGCACCGGATCTTTCTCGACAGTTGGCAGCTTCGGATTCCAGGCCGCTGGGCTGGGAGAGATCGGCAGCACTGTCTACACTGCCGTCGAAGGTGGTTTGGGTCTATATGCCGTCAACACGAACAACGGCAACGTCTCGTCCATCGGTGATTCCAGCATTTCTTATTTTGCTTTCGGATCCACCAACTCCGGTCTGTATATGGTTGATACAACAGGCGGCCTTTGGAATATCAATCCAACCTCTGGCACTTCTACCCTTATCGGATCGACTCACCTCAATATCAATACGAGCGTTGGACTTTCGGCCGGATCGAACAATCTCTATCTCGCACTCGGATCCAATGTCTATACCATCAACACGACCACTGGGACCGCTTCTTATGTCGGAAACAGCGGCTCGACCGATTTCGGGGCGCTTGTCGATTCAAGCGGTACCGTTTACGGCGCTTCTATAGTAAGCCCGAATGCTTTTTACACCTTCAACTCTTCGACTGGAACGGCCAATTTCGTCGCCCTGTCTGCCGCACCCGATTATGCTTTCGGTTTGGCTCCTGTCGTTCCTGAGCCCAGCCCGGTTGCGCTCCTTGGTTTGGCGGGCGTTCTGTTCGGCACAGGTTATGCGTGGAAACGTCGTCAGGCGCTTCGCGTTACGGAATAACTTCCGGCAGTTCGCAGGTGAAGTTCTTGCAGCGGTAGATGGTAATCGTTCCTCTCCGTTCCAGGGTCTCCTTAACGGCGGCCCAGTTCGAGAAGCCCTGAGCCGAATCGTCGCTTATCACAAGCACAGCGACATTCGGCTCAAATTTTTTCCACTCCGTCTTTACTAGTTCTAATACCGCACCGTCTATCTTCTTGCAGCGGATCACCGTATGCGCCGGTGCAGCGAGCATTTGCGCCAGCGTTGCGCTCAGAAGTGGAGCTGCTGTCGGCTGCGCCTTCAATTTAGGCGCCGCCCAAGCTAGCGCCTTGCGCGCCCTTGCCTCCAAATCGGCATCCCCCTTCAAATGAGCCAGCCTGACGAGCACCGCCGTCGCGACCGAATTACCTGAAGGTTCCGCGCCATCATATTCGTCTTTCATCCGCAGCAACAGGTCCGGCGCATACTCGGAAGTACTGAAAAAGCCGCCGGAGACGGCATCTTCGAAACGCTTAAATCCGCGGTTCACCAGGTCGAGCGCCGTCTCAACATACCGCATCTCGAAGGTAATACTGAACAGGTCACATAGCGCTTGGGCCAGAAACGCGTAGTCGTCGATGAAGCCGTCAATTGCCGCGTCGCCCTCGAAGTAGCGCCGAAGCAGCTGCCCGCTATTGCGGTCGTACATCCGCGATAGCAGAAAGTCAGCTGCCTTGCAGGCCGCCTCCTTGTACTCTTCATCGCCCAAAACAGCAAACGCTTTAGCGAATGCCGAGATCATGAGCCCGTTCCAGGATGTCAGGACCTTGGCGTCCAGGTGCGGTCGCGGGCGCTCCTCACGCGCAGCAAAAAGCGTCTTGCTGGCACGCACCAGCAGTTCCGTCGTTTGCGACTCTTCTAAACCCGCTCGTGCTCCAGCCTCCCGCTTCGGCATCGCCTCATACAGAATGTTGCGCCCCGCGAATTCGCCCTGCGGATCATTCTCGACATTGCCCTCCGGCAGCACACCGTAGCGACGATCGAAAACCGCACCCATCGGCTTCCCAATGTGCTGCTCGATCTCTGCCTGTGTCCAGATGTAGAAGGCGCCTTCGGCTGCGCGTCCCGAATGGGAAGGGTCAGGACTATCCGCATCTTCCGCCGAATAAAACCCGCCCGCATCATCGGACAAATCACGCTGCACATAAGACAAGATGTCCTGGGCTACAGCAGCCAGCCTCTTTTCCCCCGTGATCTGATACGTCTCCAGGTACGCCATCGCCAGCTGCGCCTGATCGTAAAGCATCTTCTCGAAATGCGGAACGAACCAGCGCTCATCAACCGAATAGCGGTGGAAACCGCCACCGAGTTGGTCGTGCATGCCGCCGGCCGCCATCTTGTCTAGCGTTTCGGTGACCATGTCGAGCGCTTCCTCGCCCCCACCGGCAGCGTAAAATCTCACCAGGTAATGGAGCACCACGGGTCGCGGAAATTTCGGCGCGCCGCCAAACCCGCCCCACTTTGCATCGAACATGCGTCGGAACTGCAGGTAAGGACTCTCAAACAGCGCGCGATCGAGCTCCGATGCGGGCTGCACTTCCCCACCCATCGTCCGCAGCTGCTCCAATACACCGGCGCCTGAGGATTCAACACGCGCCCGCTCTTCCCGCCAGGCACGCGCCAGATAGTCCAGCACGTCTTTGAAACCGGGTCGCCCATAACGTGAATCGGGCGGGAAATACGTCCCGCCGAAGAATGGCTTCAGATCCGGCGTCAACCATACCGACATCGGCCATCCGCCGCTGCCTGTCGACGCTTGCACAAACAGCATGTAGATCCGATCCACGTCCGGCCGCTCTTCGCGGTCGATCTTGATCGGAACATAGTCGCGGTTCAAAACTACCGCGATGGCCTCGTTCTCGAACGATTCGTGCGCCATCACATGACACCAATGGCAGGTTGAGTAACCGATTGATAGAAAAATCGGCTTATCTTCGGTGCGTGCTTTCGCGAAAGCGGCCTCGCCCCATGGCAGCCAATCTACCGGGTTATGAGCATGTTGCCGCAGATACGGGCTCTTCTCGTGAATCAGGGCATTGATCGCCATGCGTTTTCAGTCTAGCGTCTACGTCTCACGTTCCCGCAAGCGCACAGCTCAGTCCCAAAAACACGCGCGCGGTGGCCGCTTACCCCCTGTTTGTCAAATGCTTCGAAAGGTTTGTGAATTGCTCGGCGCATACTAGGCGGGGAATCATGATGCAGCGTATCGAAGACTTAATCACCGGTGACTTGACCATCAATTATTTCGGGACTCGGGTCGCGGAAGGATGGCGCGTGGCACGTATTGAGTGGGTCCGCGAGTCCGACATGGTGTCCAGCCCGGCTTTGCCGATAATGCCCGGCGCGCGACCTGTACCGTACGGATTACAGGTTGCTGAGGGCAGCAGGCACCTCGAAGAAAATCCGCTCGAAGCCGCCGTCTTGATGTTGATCCTCGAGCAGATCGTTAAAGAAAGGCGCATCACGGAAATCGCCCTTCTGCTCAACCGTGAGGGCCATGTCACTCGCGAAGGAGCGCCCTGGCGTGCAACCGATGTGTTCAATCTGATGCCGCGCCTTATCGAAGCAGGCCCCGTACTCCTGAAAAGTGAGGCCTGGACTCAGCGCCGCCAGAGCGCCTGAACAAGCTCAGGCGCCGGGCTTACCGGCAACCGCTGGTAGCGGCTTCCGCGGAAACATATCCGGCCGATTTGCAATTTCGTAAACCATGGTCGCGATAATCGCCGAAGCCTGCATCAAATCTTCCGGCACGGCGTGCGTGTAAGTGTCCATATCTGAGTGATGAGTGACGGTCCCGTAATCGAGCGGGTCCTGTATGAACTGAAAACCGGGTAGCCCAACCGCATCGAACGACAGATGGTCGGTGCCGCCCGTGTTTTTGAGACTCGTTGTACGCGCGCCCAAGTCGTTAAACGGCCCCATCATCTTTTCGAATATCGGCCGCGCGGCATCGTTCCCCTGCAGGTAAACTCCACGAATCTTGCCGCTCCCATTATCCAGATTCAGATAAGCATCCAGGTTCGCCTGCTCCGGCTTGAGCTCCATCGTCTTCGGGTCGCCGAAGTGCGCTTTCACGTACGCCTTCGATCCGAACAGCCCTTGTTCTTCGCCGCTCCACAATCCGATCCGCACGGTCCGATCCATTGGCAGGTTCAGGGTCTTCAATATGCGCATCACTTCGATCATCACCGCGCTACCGGCGCCGTTATCGGTCGCGCCCGTACCCGTATGCCAGGAATCGAAATGAGCGCCGATCATAACTACCTGGTCGGGCTTTTTCTGCCCCGGTATCTCACCAATCAAATTCAGGCCGTTGATGTCTTTGTCGCCCGCCTTCGCCGTCAAGTTCATGCGCAGAGATACCGCCTGCTTCTTCTCGAGTAATCGCGTGATCCGCGAATACTGCTCATACGTAACCACGAAACTTGGCGGCGCTTCCCCACCCTTGGCATCGTGCGGGCCCGCTTCCTCCGCGAAAAGCAGTCCATTATGCGCCCGCTGATCCGCCCGGATCACGCCTGCTACTCCCTCTTTGCTGAAGAACTGCGCTTCTTCATTAATGTGCGCAAAATACCGGTCAATCAGCTCGTCCATCACGGCAGGCGGCAAACTCTGGAACACCTTCGAAGCCTCCTCTTGATCGTTCGGAATCGTCAGGTCATCGAGCTTCACGTTCCGCTTCATAGCGGGAGTAGGCGCCTGCGCGATTTCGGCCAGATCTGCATCCGTGTAACGCCTGAAGAGCGGATTCGTCGTGGGCTTCGGCTCCTTTGCTTCGGATATCAGCACGATCTTCCCTTTCAACTTGCCTTGCCAGTGCGCTTCGTATTCCTTGAACGATTGCTCTACCTTCTTCAGATCGAAGCGATTCGCCGGAGCCACAATCGGCGCGTACATTACCTCGCCCGTCTGCGCACCTTTTGTCGACGCACTCCAGGCCAGAGGCGCTGCTACTAGTTGCGAATAACGGGGTGCTGTCATCTCGAGCTCATAATGCTCGAGCGACCACGACCGGCCGAACGGGCCCCACGGCTCACTATGAACATTACTCACCCCGTATCCCTTCAGACGTCCCATTGCCCAATCGGCCGCCTGCACAAACTCGGGCGAAGCGGTCAGCCGGGGCCCGTACAGATCGGTCAGATTTTCGAGCGTATCCATTACCTGCGAATGGTCGAAAGCCTCCAGCTTGATCTTTCCGACGACTGCAAGCGAGTTGTCACCCTCCTGCGACCAGCCCGGTGCAACACACAGGGCAAACGAGAGAAGAAACGCAATCTTGACGCGCATACCGCTCTTTTGTAACACGACTCCTGTTTCTCTGTTTTCCCGTTGACTATCTACATAGGCGCCCTTATTGTAAATGGTCCAGGGGAACATGGGAAAGCCGTCCGATCTCTTGCAGGGCACGCTCGATCTACTTATCTTAAGAACGATCTCGGTTGAGCCGATGAACGGCTGGGCCATTGCCAAACGTATCGGCCAGGTCGCGAACGAGGTTCTGCACGTACAGCAAGGGTCGCTGTACCCGGCGCTGCACCGTCTTGAGCAGCAGGCCTGGATCAAAGCACAATGGTCGGAGTCGCAAAATAATCGTAAAGCTAAGTACTATTCGCTCACGCAGTTGGCCGCAAACAGCTCAAGACAGAGCTCGCGAATTGGCAGCGTCTCTCAGGTGCTATCGGGCTCGTCATCGAGACGGTGTAGGGTCCTTCATGCGCTCGATGACCTCCTGCCCAGTGCCGTACAATTGTTTCGTACTGCGAATTACCTGAGGCCTTATGCTAAGTCGTAACTCAACCAAGCAATACCCCGTGGAAGAAGCAGTCCGGGCACAGAAGGCGCTTCGAGACCTTGCTCAGCTCGGTCCTGAAATGTTCCCCATACAAGCTTTTGTCGGCATGATCAGCGACGAAATCGAAGAGCTTCGCAAGCGCGGCCACGCGGATGAAGATATCGCGCAAATCATTCGCAAGAACTCGGCGATCGATATCACGGGCGAAGAGATCGCATCCCATTACGCCTCACCCGAGCAGCGCCAGCATGGCGTTTGACAAGCCGTTACTCACGCCGAGAAGCTTGTCTGATCAGGCTCTCCAGCCCGCTCACAAGACCTTGCCGCTCTTGGGCGCTGATTGACTCGAATAAGCCGGCGATGTACAGCTTTTGCTCGCTTGACCATCTCGCGAGCTTCTAAACTGTCGATGGCTTTCATGACGGTTGCGGGTTCAGGTTCAACCGATTGGCAAGCTCGCCGATCGTGACGCCACCCTTAGGCGGAATCAGATTCAAAGCCATAGACTGCGTCGCACTCAAACCAGCTTTTTCAGAGTGATTACAATATGCGGACTGGATCAATTGCCTGGACTCCAAACCACGCATTCAGCAAGCGAGCAACTTCATCCTGCAGAGAGTTCTCACCTGCGATTTCAATGCTCGTCATAGGGCGAGCGAGCGGACGCCAACTAAACTAAGGCCGCTTCCGCTGCCGCGACACTCGGAAAGGTCACCAGAACCTCTCCGACCCCGCATACCGTGAACATCGTTTGCAGTCGTTCGCTGACATTAACCAGCCCGTATCTCCGGTTGCTCTTCGCGCACGAGACATGAAGCCCGAGCAGACTTCCCAAAGCCGCCGAATCCATATAAGGCACCTCGCCCAGATCAACCAGCAGCACCGCGGACTTGTCACTGCGCGTTACCTCCTGAAAATCAAAAAAATTGCGGATGTTCAGTGGTCCGGTGACCTTCAGGAGTGTGACTCCATGATGTGAACCAGCCTGCCGATCGACTGTGACCTCGTGCGAGGCTTCGTTGTTCATGGCTTCCGATCTTAAACTACAAAGCACTTACATGCTTCGTTTGACGGGTGTTCGGCGTCCAGCTACAGCAGCCGGTTGCGACACCAGTTCTTCGATACGCTGGCGAATTGTGTCCTCGTTCATCGTCCTACCGTATTCATCGTTATCCCCGGCCGGCGTTTGATAACGAATGATCCCTTTGCGGTCAATCAGCACCAATTGTGGCACCACCATGCGGTCCATAATGCTGAACCCCATAAAGCTCATCATTGGATCGCGTCCGATAAACCCCACCGGGAAACCGACTTGATAGTTGTTTGCGAAGCTCTCCGTCATCAGGCCGGCTTGATCAGCTTTCCGCCCCTCATCGAGCGCGTTGATCGCCAGGTCGATTGCCTGAAAACCGCGAGGCCCGTATTCCTGTTGGTACTTTGTCATGACTCGAGAGGCTGCCTGACAGTGCGGGCATGTAGTGAGGATGAACTCGATCGCCACGACCTTGCCTCGGTATTGACTGAGCAGCTTATCGCCTTCGCCAGGCAGCGTGAACGCTAACTCCGGCGCTTTCCGAACCACATTCGTATCCGCGACCAGGTACGCAGAAACCAAACCAAACACCATCAAAGAAGTAAGAAATTTCACGCCA
Organism: Terriglobia bacterium; assembly: GCA_963737005.1. Classification (GTDB taxonomy): domain Bacteria; phylum Acidobacteriota; class Terriglobia; order Bryobacterales; family Bryobacteraceae; genus Bog-105. Next base: position 502,141 of record CAVTRD010000006.1, read on the forward strand.
CTCGCTCCAATTCTTCAGTTTACTGAGTTCGATCCTCTCTTGGCCAGGCTGGACCCGCCCGACCCCCGCTATAAGCTCATGCGCTTGTTCCGCTATACTACGAACGGCCCTCGTAATCTTGCCTGAGCCGTCCGACCGTCGAAAGCTCAAGTGCGGCGTTAGGAATCCTCTGCCTTCCACTTGATCTGACGTCGGCGCCTCAGCTTCGTACGTCATCCACAGCATTCGGAGAACTACTTTGTCGAAGATCAATGGAGACCGGGCGAGAGCCAATAAGCAGAACAGAAAGCGCCGTGTTCGTCGGAGTCAGATGCAGATCCTGCGCCGCCTTTCCGTTCCGGCAGAAAAGCCTGCCGCCGCTTTGCCGAAATCTCCAGCCACTGCCCAGCTGGATCATGCTGAAGTTGATAACGCTTAGTTCGCAATGGTGAAGGTGGTGACATCAGAGCCATGCTGCCCGTTCGCCGTGCTCACGTTAATCTGAAGCACGTGGCTACCGTTGCTTAACGTACTCGTATCCAGCAGATAGTTCCACCCTACGTTGGGGCACCCAACCGCGTTCGGAAATACGGCACAAACGTCGCTGCGCACTCCCCCGTAAATAGCAGTGCCCACAGGCACCCTGTCAACCAGCACCTTCACTGCCGTGACCGCGGCGCCCATATCGGCAACCCACCCACCAAGCGCTGCCGTCCCGCTTAAGGGACCAGTCTGCGTCCCCGGATTGTCGATGTTCACTCGTATCGGATTCGCTCCGGAAAGGTTCGACACCTGGAACGTGCCCGTGGTCGTCGTGTGCTGCCCTCCGGCTGACGTGGCCATCACGTCGAGCGTGTGGGCGCCATCGGCCAGGGCTGTCGTATCCATCGCAATGTTCCACCCCACGTTCGGACATCCAGTCCGACCCGGGTACACATTGCACACGTCACTCCTCGAACCGCCATAGAAAGCGCTCCCGAATGGAACATTGTCGACCGCAATTGTCACCCCCGTGATGGCGCCCAGATCGTCGATCGCCCACCCGCCCCAGTTTGCAACGCCGCTAAATGCGCTGCTTTGATTCCCTGGGCTGTCGATACTCACCCTCATCGGATTCGCGGTCGTCCAGTTCGCGACGTTGAACGTCGCGCTTGTCGCGGCATGTTGGCCGTTGGTTGCAATGGCGTCCACCGAAGCCGTGTGAACGCCGTCGGGAAGCTGCGTTGTATCCACCAATAAAGTCCAGCCGACGTTAGGACAGCCAGACCTCCCGGGATACACAGTGCAAACATCGGGCCGGCTCAGACCATACGTTGCGTTTCCATACGAGACACCATCGATGGTGACAGCGGCTTGTGCAATCGGGGCACTATCGTTGATAGCCCACCCGCGGAATGTCGCACCCCCAATCACCGACGAAGCCTGCGGGCCGGGTTGATCGATAAACAGGTGGGTTGGATTGCCGGCAGCGGAATTCATAACAGTGAAAGGTGCTGCCACCGTTTCCTGCTGCCCATTGGCGGCAGTAACCGTTATCGCGAATGTGTGACTCCCGTTCGGTATCTGGCTCGTATCCAGGGCGTAATTCCAGCCTAGATGAGGACAACTCGCCACCGTCGAAAAGATCGCACACACATCGGCGCGCCTCCCACCGTATATTGCTTGACCGAAGGGCATTCCGTCGACAGCCACGCTCACCCCTTGTAAAGCGGCGCTGCGATCAAGCGCCCATCCACCGAAATCCGACACACCACTGAAAGTGGCACTTCCCGCGCCGGGTCGGTCGATGGAAACGTGGATCGGATCCTGACCGCTTAGGTTCGAAACTGTAAACGGAGCCGTCACCGTCGTGTGCTCCCCGGCGCTCGATGTCCCTGTCACAGCTAAGGTGTGATTGCCGTCCGGCAGCAGTGTCGTGTTTAAGAGAAAATTCCAGCCCACGTTCGGACAACCGGCCCGGCCCGTAAATACATTGCAAACGTCGGTTCGGTCAGTTCCATAGTTTGCGGCGCCATAGTCGACCCCATCCACCGCAATCGTGACTTGGGCGATGGATGCTACATCGTCCAACGCCCAACCGCCAAAACTCGCACTCCCGCTGAATGCCTGATTACCCGAGCCGGGCCGGTCGACATCGATACGCATCGGGTCTACTGCCGCAGGTTGCCAATTCGCTACGTTGAAAACGCTGCTGCCGGTTGCATGCTGTCCACTCGCAGAGTTCGCGGTCACTTCCAGATTGTGAGGACCGCTCGCCAAGGTTGTTGTGTCGATCGTCGCGGACCAGCCCACGTTGGGACAGCTAACTTGATTCGGAAATGACCGCACACACGTCTGGCCGCGAACCGCCATAATCGCCCACACTCATCGGAACACCGTCTACCGAAACACTGACGCTGAGAATGGGTGCGGCGTTATCGGTCACCCACCCGGCAAAGGTAGCCGAACCCAGAAACGGCCCGCTCTGCGATCGCGGCACATCGATATCTACCGTGATCTTCTCCGTCCGCTGAGCAACTGGCAGCAGAGCTGTTGAAGGATGAACGGGCAGCAGCATGGGCGCACGCGGCGCTTGCGTGAAATCGAAGTCCGCCGACAGATCTCCCAGCCCGGTGTAATCCTCCCGCACATCCGGTCGAGGATCCGGTCGGCCATCGGTGGCCGGATCCAATCGCTGGCTGCCCATAAAAGTGTCTTCGATGAACTTTACATAGGCATCGAAGCTGAGCGTCTGATGATCGATATAGCCCTGCTTCGCGTATGGTGAAATCACCAGTCCCGGAACACGTAAACCATAGCCGTTTTGATCCACATGCGGCGGCTTCACGTGGTCGTAGAATCCGCCCCAGTCATCCCAGGCAAGGAAGATCGCGGTGTCGTTCCAGTTCGGACCCGTCATAACCGCATTGATCAGTGCCGTTACGTAGGACTGGCCCGCCGTAATCAGTGCCACTGGATGCTCGCTCACATCACCTGACGGAATTACCCACGATACCGCCGGCAGCGTGCCCGCTTTTGCCTGCGCAAGAAAGTTCGACATTGGTTGAATGTTTCCCAACTCCCCATCGTTTCTCACCGTGTCGAAGTAGGGCAGTGGATTCCAGATCCCCGGCGTCTTCACATTCTGTTTGATCGGCGGGCAGACTTCGTCGTCATTCTCGCAGTCCGGTTCCGTCCCTTCCACGATGTAATAGCCCCAACTCACACCGTTCTTATGCATCAGATAGGTTAAGTCCGTCCAGGCATAAATTGGATCGGTTCCGGTATGCAGGAAATCCGGTGGGAACCCGGGATTTTGCACCCGGTTCGTGCAGCTACTTGGGTCGTTGTGCGTAGTGCAGTAGGCCGACCACTCGGAGACCATGAATAGATGCTGGGGCAAACTCCAGGACGCATTCGGCTCAAACATGCGGTCCTGCAGCACAAAATTCTTCGCGTAAGTCCAATAGTTCGGAATGTCGCCGCCATCGTGATAACCCATCACGTCAATCGACCCCGCGCAACTCGGATCGAAAGGGTTCGCACAACTTGAGGCCTTCTCGGCTTGTCCCAGAAACCCGCTCATGCGGCCCCCGTTTACATCTGCGGCTGCATTAGAAGCGTTATGCGGTCCACCAGTATTTCGATCAAAGGGATCGTGATACGGTTTGACGCAGGAGCCGCGCACCGGGTCCGGTATACAGACCGTCGGTTCGCCATTCTTCATCGGTATTCCATCCGCTCCCGGGTAGGTCCCAAAGTACTGATCGAAGGAGCGGTTCTCCTGCATGATGATGATGACGTGATGAATCTTGTTCGCTGCGGTTGCTTGCCCCGCTCCTGCGCCGCCCGCTGAAGGTTCGGCGGCAACGGGCGCAGCTCCAATAACCAGCGATGCAGCCCAGACCGCTACGCCGAGCGCAAACTTAAACAGCATATTCCCCCGAACGCGCGTTCTTTCCTGGAACGCAGCCCTAACGCCAAATCTTGCGTGAAGATACGCCGGCAAGCGTCTATCTTTACGTGACCGTTAGACGTAAGGTGCGCGATTTTGGGAACACGTGCTTCTTCGAGGAAAGCTAAAGTTGCACGCACTTCCGGCTAACATAAAGCAGCATGCAATCGGTGGGGGGCTAACGTAGTCTTGATGAATGATCAACAATACTGATGGGCAATGCGGGAGCGATTCCAGATTGACCAACATTATGGATCATTATGAGCAAACCAGCCACCCGGCTCGGTCTCATCGCTGACACGCACGGCCTCCTCCGCCTTGAAGCCCTCGCCGCCCTTGCAAATTCCGACTTGATCATCCACGCGGGCGACATCGGCAGCCCCACGGTTCTCGCCGAACTTCAGAAACTCTCGCCAGTAATCGCCATCAAAGGTAACATCGACCGCGCCGGCTGGGCCGCTTCCCTTCCCGCGACCGCTACTGTGGATTTCGCATCACAGAAGCTGTACGTCCTGCACGACGTGCATGAGATCGATTTCGACCCTCTCACGGCCGGCTTCCAGTTTGTGATTAGCGGCCATTCACACCAGCCCGGGCAAACCGAACGCGGCGGAGTTTGCTATCTCAATCCAGGCAGTGCCGGTCCACGCCGCTTCCGGTTACCGATTACCGTCGCTCGCATGGACTTTAGCCAGTCCCCTCCGGCGATCGGCTTCGTCGATCTGAACAGCCAAACGTCCACTCGTTGAGCCATGCCGTTTTATTCCCAAGAGCTACCTGCCCAACTGACCAGTACCGCTCTGGCTTCACACCTATTACGATCAACAGCATGAAGCAATCGCTCAAGATCGCAATATTTGGCGCAGGCAACGTCGGCGGAGCGTTAGGCCGCATCTGGTCCAGTAAAGGGTACAAAGTAACTTTCGGCGTGCCCGACCCGCAGAACAACACGCGTGCCACCGGCGATATCCCGATCACTACGAACAAAGAAGCCGCCGCGGGCGCGGACGTTGTCGTCCTTACCGTACCCTGGACCGCCGCTCATGAGGCGATCCGTCTCGCCGGCGATCTGAGTAACATTGTGCTCATCGACTGCACGAATGCCATGGCCCCGGACTTGACAGGCTTGGTTCTCGGCACCACTACTTCGGCCGGCGAGATGGTTGCCAGCTGGGCGCCAAATGCCCGAGTTGTGAAGGCATTCAATACAATCGGGGCCGGCAATTATGACAACGCACAGTTCGGATCGGAGCGCGCCGATGGTTTCTATTGTGGCAACGACGAGTCGGCCAAAGCGGTTGTCAAACAGCTGATCGAAGAGACTCAACTTCAACCTGTTGACGTTGGCCCTCTAAAGAATGCCCGCTGGCTTGAAGCGATTGCCATGTTGTGGGTAGATCTGGCCATCAACCAGAAACAGGGCGTCGATCACGGTTTCAAATTGCTGCGCCGCTAATCTTCGACACGCCACAAAGGGAAAAAGCGGGTTGTGTCCCCCGTCGAGACACAACCCAATCCAGCTAATTGCTCGTCTGAAACCGAGCCGGCGAAGCATCGCCCGCTCCGGAGGAAGAAGTTTTATTTGCCTTAACCACAAGCATCACAGCTCTGTTGTCATCGAAAAATCACTCTGAAAAGGTCAACTAAATGCATGAAGAAGTTTGCCTTCCTTTCGACTATCGCCGTTTGCTTTACCGTCCTTGCTTGCGGCCAACACCACGCCGCCGACTTGCCCACCGCACAACTTCTCAGCCCGCCCGGACCGACCTTCCAGATCCCCCACTATGAACTCAAATCCCCCCTCACCTTCATCGCCTATGGAGACATGCGCTTCACCGATCCCGCCAATAGGATTGCCACCAATCCCACCGTGCGGAAGTGGCTGGTCGACAAGCTGGCCGCCGAAACACCCGATGCCATCTTTCTCAATGGCGATGTACCGCTTGCCGGCAACGTGGTCAATGACTACCAGGTCTTTCAGACCGAGTCAGCGCCCTGGCGCGTGGCCCACATCCGCGTCTATCCAGCGCTGGGCAATCACGAATTTCACGGCTCCGACGCGCAGGCCTGCCTTGAAAACTGGTGGAACGCGTTCCCTGAAATGCGCCATCGCCGCTGGTATTCGGTCGCGCTGGGCTCGCGCGTCTACGCCATCAATCTCGACACTGATGCCTCATTGCTCCCCCAAAGCGATCAAGCTCGCTGGCTCACTGCCCAGCTCGCGCAAATTCCTTCGTCAGTGCAGTTCGTACTTCTCAGCATGCACCACCCACCAGTTGCTGACATCCAAACGCACATCGAAGTTGATCACAACCCGCGTCCGAATGAAATCGCACTGCGCGATCTGCTCTCCGCTACAGCGCCGAAGATGAAAGCACGCTTGATCGTCAGCGCCGGCCACATCCACAACTACGAACGCCACGTCAAAGACAATGTCGTCTACCTCGTTTCAGGCGGGGGCGGAGCCAAACCCTACTTCGTCGAACGAACACCTGACGATCTCTTCCAAAGCGCGCTGTTTCCAAATTTCCACTACGTCAAATTCATTCTGCAGCCAAATCGTCTCGAAGCCATCATGTACCGCATTAAAGATCCGGAAGCGCACCCGCTCGAAGTAGAGCCGAAAGATCGGTTCGAAGTTCTCGTGAAACCCTGACGCGTACAGAGTTTTTAAGCCAGGATCTATCCAAGCGGCACGATCAGCACTGGCTTGGTAGTCGGAGCCTGCGACCCTCCAGGAGGTTCTACACTAACTGCCACCGCCTGTATACGCGTTATGTCCACCGGTTCACGTCGAACGTTCACAAAGTCTCCTGCTGCATTCGGTCGGAATAGGCCGGCCGATTCCGGTGCGCCCTTACCTGGAATGAGCCAGAGTTGAAATGTGCGGTCTTGCGGCAGACTCGGCAAACGCGATCCCACAAATACCAGTCCTTGATTACGATTCACAAACACGCGCCCATGTGGCTGATCGGCCAAACCAAATTGCACGGTCTTTGTTTCAGACCTGCTTAGGATCTCAACAGCTTCACGCAGCTGGCTCCTCTCCGCTTCGAGGTTTGCGACTTGTGCCTGATACGAGCGCATCGTATACGCTGTCCAAACCGCAAAAATCAACAGCGCCGCGCACGCCGCGCTCAAACCCGCCACAGCAAACAACCAGTTGCGCTTCGGCTTCTCCGGCGCAACCGCAGCAATCACGCGTTGCCGCAACCGGGCAGGCGGCTCAACCGTTTCCGCGAGCCCGCCCATCGCGGCTGTGACCACACGTGCGTCAGCAATGTGCTCGAGGCAGTACGCACACCGCTCGTCGACATGCTCATTGATCGCTGCCGTCTCCGTCGGTTCGAGCACACCAAGGACGTAGAGTTCGTAGAGCTCGTTCATCTCTTCGTGCGTCATCCGTTTACACCAGGCTTCACGGCCACGCGTAAGCGTCCTAAAGCGGATCGCATCCAGCTCTTCACAGTCCCAAGCGGCTCATGCAGCTCGGCCGCGATCTCGGATTGAGAGAATCCTTCGAAGTACGCCATCTCCAAAACTCGCTTCTGATTGGACGTGAGCTCCTGAAAGGCGTGTGTTACTGCTCTCGCGCTATCGATGATTGATTCCGGGTCTCTCGGTTTATACGAAAACGAAAGCTGATCGGTTTGTTCTATCGATCGCAGCTTGGTTTGAAAACGCGCCTGCGCCGACCGTACGTGATCGATGGCCATATTTCTGGCGATCGAAAGGATCCAAACCCCGAGCGTTCCTTTGGCCGAATCGAACGTACGGCTGTTATTCCAGACCCGCAGAAACAGCTCTTGTACCAGATCCTCAGACACGCTTTGATCACGTGTGACGCGCACGAAAAGGGAAAAAGCAAGCCGCCCATAGCGGTCATATGCCAACGCGATCGCATCAGGATCGCGCGCCCGAAGCTTCGCGACTAGCTCGCTATCAATCGCTTCCTTGGCCGCCATGCACCCCTGACATAGATGTCGTTTCTCTCGAACTGCGTCAATAAATCCGTTCTCGTGTCAGAGTACCAAGTACCTAAAGTCCCGCGCAGTACCCGTTAATGACTAATTCGTCGTTCTACTCAATCCGGACTCGCCTTCGCTGTCGTACTGCGAGAAGAACACGAATGATGCAGAGATCAATGAATAACCATGTCGAGGAGATCCAACGATGAACTTGTCGAGTAAGCTCTCATCCACTGCTGCCTGCCTGCTCTTGGCATTTCTCCATTCCGCACCGGCGTCGGCAACGACCATCACCGGCGCTTTTTCAACTGACGACCAAGTGTTCCAATACACCTGGAATCTGTCCCAACCCTCAACCGTCGTCGCTTCCACTAGTTCCTATGCGGCGGGCGGCTTTGTTCCAATCCTCTCCGTCTTCAACGCTGCGACGGGCGCATTCATCATCGGTGACGGCGGAGACGCCAGCTGCTCGCAGGGCCGCATGATGGACGGTGCCACCGGCATCTGCAACGACGCCTACCTGTCTACCACGCTCGCCAAGGGCAGTTACATTGTCGCCCTGACCGAGTTCTACAACTACCCCGCGGGAACGAACTTGTCAAACGGCTTTACCGAAACCGGCTCGCCCAACTTCACCTCATCGGTCTGTTCGGGCGCGTCCGGGCCATTCTATGAAACCGATCTTTCTCCTTGCGTCAAACGCACCGGCAACTATGCTCTGAATCTCTCGGCTACCGTTGCCACCCCTGAGCCAGCAACCGCTTGGCTCTTTCTTCCTGTTGTTGCCTTTGCCGTCTGCAGCTACCGCTCTAAGAAGGCCGTTGTAAGAACAAACTAAATTTCCTCAGGAGTCATCATGAACAAGTCAGATATCAAAGATGTCATTGAACAAGCACCGAATCGGCGCAGCTTCGTCCGCAAGCTTGGATTGGCAAGCGCCGCTGTCGGAACCGCTCTCACCTTGGATCTGAAAGACGGCAAGGCCGCTACGCAGACCGACGTGAGCGTGGTCAACTTTGCACTCAATCTTGAGTTCCTCGAGGCGGAGTTCTACACGGTTGCCACTACCGGCAAGACGCTCGAGCAATCCGGCTTCAATGTCGGACCGAATCCTGGCCCCACCTTCGGCGGTAAACAGGTCCGCTTCTCGAATAACCTCCTATTCACTTCCGCAGTCGCCAACCAGATCGGTTATGACGAGCGCCAGCATGTGAAATTGCTCCTCGGCCTGCTCGGCGGCGCCGCTATTCGCAAACCCGCCATCAATCTCGACGCTCTTGGGATTGGCTTCGGCAACGAGAATGAGTTCCTGACTCTGGCCCGCATTTTTGAAGATATCGGCGTCACTGCCTACGCCGGCGCGGCGCCGCTCCTCTCGCCGGCCGTACTCGCCTACGCCGCTCGCATTCTTGCGGCCGAAGCCGAGCATGTCTCGAACATTCGTCTGCAGATCGCTCGGCTTAATATCAAGAGCCCCAAACTTGACACCGTGGATATCATTCCACCTCCTTCAGGTACCAAGTTTTTCTCGCTCGATAATAACGGTCTGGCCGAAACGCGCACTCCTGGCCAGGTACTATATCTCGCCTACGGCGCCGGGAACGTCACCTCCGGCGGCTTTTTCCCCGACGGTGCAAACGGTTACTTCACAAGATCCAGCGCTTCGCCCGCTTAAGACCAACCTCACCCGAGCGGGGCTCCAAGCCCCGCCTTCACGGGTTTCACTCAACGGCTGTAGTTCTGAATATAGGTGTCATGCGGCATGCCTTCCCGTACCGCGCGCTGCCGCAACCGCGCCGCCGCTTCCCGGTTCATTCTGCCCCCCGCGACCACTAAGTAAGGACCGCCGGAGTCTCCCGCCGCAAATACCTCCGGGTGCAAATCGGACCGTTTCTCACCAATCTCACGAGCCTTGTTTTGCGCGTCTTGCTCTCGGCTGTAGGTATAGAGCACAACCCGCCAGATCGTTCTCGGCTGCGCATCAGCCGGCTGCGCCCTGCTCGGCTCCTCTTTAGCGGCATGGCTGAGCCGCTTTGCTGTGGAAGTATCTGTCGTCGATTTCGCAGCTGCCGCTGGAGCTTTCGCGTCCGGGGTCAGAGTCGTTGTAGGCCAAGCTGTGCCCGGAGCTGGCTTCGGTGGGTCCGCTTGCTTGTCGACCGCTGCGGTTGTGACGGGATTTCTCGATTGCGAGCGCGAACGAACAACCCAAAGAATCGCGAAAATCACGGCGAATGCCGCTATGGCGTAAATCCAACCGCGGTTGCGCGACCCCGAGCTCGGCAGTTCCTCAACTGCACCCCTGGCTTCGTTCCTCACAATCGACGGGCGCGCACTGAGTTCGTTCGGCAATTTCCGACCCGGAGGCGGTTCGTTCGTCGATAGTGCCCGTTTCTCAGCTGGTCGCTCCGGAACAGAACGACTGGATGCCTCGACTCTGGCTGGTGGCGCAGGCCGCGGGGTAATGGGAACCGGGGTAACAGGAGCGGGCGATGCCGCCGGAAAAACGACAACGCGCGGATTGGGCTCTGGCTCAACCGACGCCAAGGCCGGTTTCGGCTTCATCAGTATCGGCGCTTTCGACCGAAGAATCTTTTCCAAGTCGTCAAGCTTGCAACGCTCGTCCGGATTGGGATCTAAGCAGCTGTTTATCAGAGTCCCTAATGGGTGCTTCAGTCCTGCTGCCTCTTCCCGCAGTTCCGGTTGGTATTCCTTTTGCGTAAGCGCCTCGAACATCGTCGCGCCCAGACACCACACATCAGACGCGATGGTTAAATTGCGTGCGCCGCTCTCGGGAGCCAAATATTTCGCCGCTTTGCGCTCGAATAGCGGGTCAGTATTTACCCGCCTGATGCACTCTGTCGATAATTGAACATTGTCACGGACGGCCAAGACCTCCTTTGGAGCGAGGTAGCCGTGCACAAATCCATTGCTGTGCAACTCCCCCGCTCCACGCCCAATGGCCCTTACCAGGTCGGTCGCCTCATCGGACTGCAAAGCACGTTGCGCGAGAACCTCCCCGAGCGTCTCGTCCGCAGTTTCGAAAACCAGGTACGCCAGCGTCACACTGTTTAACGTTAGAATGCCGGAGCCAAGCGGAACACTCAAGTTGGCCTTGTTGTCGAGACTGCGCAGAGTTTGCCAAACTGAAACCTGTTCTTCCGCCGCTGGACGGCCCCCAACATAGAAGCTGGCTGAAGCCTTCATGGTGTAATCGCCGAGCACACGCACCCGCAGCACGGCATGTTCTCCAGCCGCCTCAACGATCTCCTTCAGTTCGTAGCCACCTTCCAACGTGGTACCCGGAAGGCCCATCCAGTCCGGCAATGTGTCGTTTACACTCATGTTTTACTAGCTTTCAGCTTACTCTTCGTCGAGCTCTCGTCTGAACGATCAGAGATGCAGCGGTCGATCCAGTCAAGGGCATACCCGTCCAGCCAGAACCGGACTTTTCCACGCGCAAGAAATCCAAGATGCCCGCCGCGCTCAGTTGCCACGAGGGTGAGTGCCGGATTTGTTTCGAATACTTGTTGCCGATAAGTCTCAAACGGTACGAGCGGGTCGTCTTTAGCGGTAATCACCAGCGTAGGCACCCGGATCGTAGGCAGAAAATTGATGGCCGATTGCGTTGCGTAGTAGTTCGCCGCGGTTCCGAATCCAAACAGCGGCGCGGTAAAGCGATCGTCAAATTCCCAAATCGTCTTCACTTGGTCTAAGCCGGTTTCAGTATAGTGATCCGGCGAGATACGGCTCTTACGTCGGACGCGACCTCTCAAACGTTCGAGGAACCTGCGCGCATATAGCACGTTGATGGGTTTATCGATCGCGCGAACCGCCGCGGCTAAGTCGATGGGTGTCGAGATTGCAACGACACCGGCGAGCAGGGTAGTCGCGCCAAGTTCGCCGGCTAGCTTAAGCGCGACATTGCCGCCCAGGGAAAAGCCGACTATATAGATCGGCCCGATACTGCGTTTGGCGAGTCGTTTAATGACTTCGAGTGTGTCGCTCGTCAGACCCGAGTGATACATCGTCTCGCAAAGCTCTTCGGTTCCGCCGCAGGTTCGCATGTTGAGCCGGTGGACGCCCAAGTTGCGCAGAAGAGCAGCTTGCGTAAAACTCGCGAGATAGCCGGCTGCTGCTGATCCTTCCAGACCGTGCAAAAGAATGAGCTGGGCTCGAGCACGTTCAGCCGGTTGGTGCTCGATGGCTACAACCGCCGTCCTCTCATCGATGCGGTATTCTGTGCGAATACCAGGAAACTGCCGTTCGTCGATTTTACGAGGCCAAAAGTTGCCCGCGATAGTTAGCAGATGGGGATTGCGGAGTAGGGGTTTGAAGTCAGGCCGCAACTAATATAGTAGCGGCCTGATCGGCATTACTGTAAGCGTTCGCTCTTCCGGCTAAGATCTTCCGAAAGAATGATGGCCTCTGCCAACTCACGCATTGGCCTTCTGAGGCGGCGACTTTCGTTCCGCAACCTGAGATACGACTCTTCTTCGGTTAGACTATGGCGCATTTGCAAAATGCCCTTTGCCCGTTCCACGATTTTGCGAGTCTCAAGCTGACGTCGCATTTCGGCTGTCTCTTCCTGGAGCCGGATGTTCTCTTCTGCCAGGAAAGACTTTTTGATCGCTCCGCCCATCTGCTCGCCGACGAAAGTTAGCAAGGCGATTTCGTCTGAAGTATGCCGGTGCGAGTCGCGGTGGTGAACGTTGATGACGCCAATCACCTCGCCACCCGTAATCAACGGCACCGAGAGGAACGCTTCATATGTATCTTCAACCAGGGCTTGGAACCTCTTAAAACGAGGGTCAGCCGCTGCATTCGAGGCCAACGCCACCACCGAATGGTGTTCAACGACCCATCCGGTCACACCTTCGCCCATTTTGAGTCTTATGTTGCCTAGATCGCCTTGATGCGGAACTTGTGAGGCACGCAAGACAATTTCGTTTGTCTCACGTTCTATCAGATAGACCAGGCACGCGTCGCAGTCGGTGACTTGCACCGTCAAACCGACTACTTCGCCGAGCATTTCGTCTAGAGAAAGGTCTGAACTTACGATGCTGCTGATGCGGTGAAGAAGACCAACCAGAGAGGCCGGCGGCTCCAAGTGACTTGCTGTCGCCATAATCGAAGGTAAACCGGTACGGCAGCTAACATCAAATCAAAAAATTTGATACAGTCCATCGCAAAACAAGCGCCCGCGCTAGATGGGGACCAGTTCTTCTTGTTCTTCACCCGTCACGGTTGCGAAACCCTCGCCGACAAAAAGATTGACCTCGGAACGAATACCAAAGTCTGGCAAGTAAACGCCTGGCTCAATTGAAAAGCAAGTACGGGAGAGCACTCGTCGCTCATCATGCGATTCGAGATTATCCATATTGGCTCCGGAGCCGTGCACTTCCGTTCCGATGCTGTGCCCTGTACGGTGAAAAAAGAAATCGCCGAACCCTTTCCGCTCAATGAAGCCGCGCGCCTGATCGTCGACCTGAAAGCCTAAGACAATCGCGCTTTCGGCTATTTGCTCCGCCACAAAGCTGGAAGCCTTCTTACGTGCGTCCCGCACCACCGCGAAAACGTTTTGGATAGAGTCCGGTACTGGTTGGCCGCAGAAGCCCGACCAAGTCACGTCATAGTAGACGGCGTCGGGCTCTTGCAACTTCGCCCAGAGATCAATCAGGACCAAGTCGCCGCGTGCGATGATTGAAGACCTTTGCGGGCCGGGCTCATAGTGCGGATCGGACGCATTGGCATTAACGGCAACGATAGGCCCGTGATCGGTAATAAGCTCTGCCTGCAAAAATCCCTCGCGAATGAATTGTTGTACTTCATACTCATTCACGGGATTGTCACTTTTGAGTCGCTCGCCGATGAAAGCGAACGCTTCGCGGCGAACACGGTCGACCAGTTTGCCCGCCCGCACGTGCTGCTCAAACTGTTCTTCTGTCCACCGTCCTTCGAACTCCTGGACCAGATTGGCCGAGCTAACCACCTCGACGTTCGCTGCCCGCACTAACTCCAGAGTGCCCGCGTCCACTAAAGAAATATAAGGAATAGCGCAACCCGGAGAGTACTGCATGGCAATCCGGGAGACGCCCGTTAGGACTTTGTTGAGCTTCTCGGCCTGGTCTCGCCAGCTCGCGTAAGTCAGTTTCTCGCCGGGAACCGAATCAAGCGATCCGCTCTCGATCCGATGAACAAGCTTGCGAGGCTCTCCACGAGCCGGTACGAAGTAGTACCAGCGCCGGGTAACAACTACGGATTCGGGAATCTGCAATATGCGATACGCAAGCGGGTCACGGCGATGGTGATCGAAAAACAACCAACCATCAAGCTCTTCCCGGTTAAGCGCTGCCTGAATATCGTCAATAAGCATCCGAAACTGATTGTACGGCGCGCCGGGTAAAGAGGCTTATCAGAATGAGGCTCAATACGGAGATCGCCAGCGCGGGATAGATCGCGTCTATTCCACCGATTGCGGCCCTGATGTTTTCCGAGCCGTACTGCTGGCTCAATTGCCAACCGACCGTAATGATTGTCCCGAGAACAATCGACGTAATTGCGCCGGCAGTGGTCGCGCGTGGCCAAAAGAAAACCGCTAACACGGCCGGTGTTACAGCCGCGCCATAAACGGTATACGCGTAGAGAGAGGCTTTGAGAATGGATTCAAACTGAGTGGCTTGTAACACCGCAAACAGCCCAAGCAAGATCACGATCAGCCGCGACACAATGAGAGTGCGCTTTTCAGATGCGTTACGGTCAATAAATCTTCCATAGACGTCATGAATAAGATTCGTGGCAGGAGAAAACAGGTAGTTGTTAGCTGTTGAGATTACCTTTGCGAAAACGCCACCGAGCAGAATCGCGCCTAGAAGGTGGGGTAGCGCTTCGCGAGCCGTCAGGGGGATAATTTCGCGCGGCCGGTCTGTCCGAAGCCTAGAACTCGCAATCACGGCAAGCGAGATGAGCAGTGTCTCGAGCACCACCGTCCCAACGATCCAGCCAATGACCGACTTCCTGGCGTCGCTCTCAGACCTAGCCGAAAAAAACTTCTGATACATCCCTTGATTGCCGATCAGTAGCAGCATGGTAGGCAATGCGAGACCGACTGCTCCTGATAGGCTGTAGTTTCCAAGCACTTGGAAGTGTGTAGCAGGAAGCGAGTGATAGACCGAGCTCCAGCCTCCCGAGCGCGCGAGAAGCGTCGGAACGGCCACAATCACAGTCAAAGTCACGAGCGACCCGATCACCAGGTCTAGATACGCTATTGAGGCCATCCCGGCAGCGGCGGTAAAAAAAATCACAAAAGCCGCGATGATATACAGACCCGTTGTGCGCGCGATCTGAGGAAAAATCAGGTGCAGAATATCTCCCCCACCTATGAACTGATAGCTCGTAATGATGGTGCATGAGATCACAATCGCAATTGAACCCAACACGCGAGCGGTTGGGTTATAGCGCGCTTCGAGAAGGTCAGGAATGGTGAATTGCGCGAAGCGGCGAGCGCGGCCCGCAATGACCGCAATGAGCACCAGACCGAGCCAGCCCCCAAGCGGCTGCCACAACGCTACGAAGCCATTTCGATAAGCGTTCTCGGCGCCTGCTAGTAAGCTTCCCGCTCCGATCCAGGAGGACAGCAGAGTAAAAACCAGGACGGGCCAACTAAGACTGCGTCCGGCGACCAGGAAGTCTGCCGTATCCTTCACGCCGATCGTCTTGTAAATGGTCACGCCGCAAAGCAGAAGAATCACTACCGAAACCGCTACGGCATAGATCATGCATGGATGATAGTACTCGATCCTATTGCGACGGAAAGAAAATGCTACAGCCTGATCGTTACCGTCAAGTCTCGCCCGGGATTAAGAGACCCGGTGAAATCGGTTATCGGGGTAAGCCATACGTTCATCGTCAATACCCCACTTTCCGCCAGCGCAGGTAGCGTTGATCCGTCGACGATCGCGTTCGAAACTACGCTTCCCGCATCGATTTCTAAGCTGCAAAGAGGAGACCCGTTTTGGAGCAGATCGATGTCGATCGTGTATCCCGTCGCAGGCTGAACAAGCGACGCTCTGATATCCCTAACGGCATGCGAGGCTTCGATCACAACCGGAGGAGCCGCGTTTTGTTGCGTGGAGAGAAAGCCGCTCACCTGAATTGAAAACTGCCCGCCGGAAAGGGTTCGCAGGCCAGTTTGTGTCGGCGAAACATAACAGGTCAAATTCGACTGGCTGTCGCCAAAAGAATTCGTGACGTAGAACTCAGCGGCCGAGACCCGGCCATCGGGCAGACTGAAAGGATGAATGAAATTCTGTGATGCCCTGTTCTCAAAAAAGCCTGGCGCAAAAGGCACCACGATGGTTTGCCTCGTTAAAGCAAGGACGGCGTCTCCTGCCCCGTGCGGGCCGACGCTCGACGAAAGTGCGCCTCGGCCCACATTGTAAGTCACCGAGTCGCTACCGAGCCCGGTCACGGTCATGATCTCGCTGCCGATCTGAATTGCATCGCCGATGTGAAAAGAGACTGGCGAATTGAGTTGCAAGGTGGTCACGACATTATCCATCGGTCCGGCAAGGCTGTACGGACTTGGGGTTAGCAGCTCGTTCCAGGAGAATAGTTGCAAGGTGCCGCTTGTGACAGAACTTGTATTCGTCAGATCTCCGAAGCCGATTTGTGAGAGTTGCAGGGCGCCGGCTCCGGGCGCCGAAAGCGTAAACGCCGGAATGGTCGCAATCCCCATGTCGGTTTGACCGCCGCCCAGAACGCAGCGTGTAATCGGACAAAGGTCGGCATCTGCTTCCTGATTGTGCACGTTGGCTGAACGGCCCAGGATCTGTATCGCCGTTCCCGCTTTATAAGCAATCTCAAACCTGGCAGGAGTGGTCGAAGTGACTGCCGCAAATTTCCACGAGCCCTCGACCACCACGAATCGGCTGCTCGCATCTGGCGGCACCGACCAGTTTGGTGTGACGCTGAGCGTAGTCCCCGTGTTGCTCGCGATCAGTCGCTCCTGACCACGGCCAGTTCCCTCAATAATTCGCGCGAGCGCGCCAGTGTAGGCGAGATTGACCGCGCCCATATTGCTCCAGCCGATGCTCGAAACCGAATAGAGGTCGGCAAGAAATGGCCCGGCATACTCGTATCGATAGTAAAAGTTTGCGTGATCGAAACTGGCGTCGGGCGGACCGGCCGGAACTGCAGGCGAGCCTTTATCGGTATATTGCACGTCAAGCGGCACCGGCGTCGGTGTGATCCGGTACAACTCTTGCGGTGTGAGGCCACGATAAACGTGGAACTGGGTGGCCGCTTTCGGGAAACTAAAGCCGCCGATTGTGACTTGATTCGTATCGGAGACCGGAGGCAGAAGAACTGGGATGGTGAACGACAACGCACCCTCATTTCCAAGAGCGTCGACCGCCGAAACCGCGTAGTACCATGAGCCGCTCGCCAGAGTTCCACCCTTGGCCGCGCTCTGTGCACTCAAGCTCACCAATGGCAGGTTGGGGAGGTTTGGGCTCGGCGTTACCGGCTGAGAAAAGGACACCGTAAAGGTATCGGTTGCAGAACCATCGGCCGCTGCCTGAATCTGCTCCTGCGTGCCGAAGTCAAAATATTCCAAGTTTCCGTTCGAGTCATTATGTGCTATCTGCCCGATCAATGGTCTTGGCGTCTGCACTATGGATCCAGGCTGTCTCCCTGCGTTCATCAGCACGGCGAGATTGTCGCTATACCAGTCGTCATCGTGTACTTGGGCCATCACTGTCACCATCTGGTAGTTCATAGTTGGCGAGAGTTTAATTACTCGAAACGGAGTTCGAGAAAAGCCTTCTTTCAGATAGGTGAAAGCGATGATGTCGCCGGGTCGAATGTTGAGCGCGCGAAAGCTCGTCTGGAACTGAAGGAATAAATTGCCTTTTGTCGATTTATCAAGCTGTCGCAACAGAACCCGAGTAGCCTGGCTGAAATTCGCGATGCCCAAAGCTGTTGATTGACTGGTGATTTCGTAGCCGAGCAACGCGGAATCGTCAGCGTTGACGATCGAAAGGCTGTCCTGTTGATACTCGTTTGATTGATCCTGAAACTCTACGCTCAACCTGTTCGAACTCTCCGCTACAGAGCGACTACTCAATCGCACACTGGATGCTCCATCCGAGGTCCGAGCAATGCCTGAGAACGGCGCCGAGCCATCACTGAACTCGTATGCGGGCCAGCCTCCATCGAGCGGATCTGTGCTGTTGCCGCCATCGGGTAGGGCAGGTTGTTGAGCCGCGAGAGTACTTTCCGGAAGCAACTCGAGGAGACCTGTCGGCCCATAACGCAGCATCAGGCTCGCCGCAACACGTATGCCGCGCACGATCACGGCCGCGCTTTGCCGCTTGGTCAGAAGAAGATTACATTGATACCGCGGCACCTGTATCGCATTCCCATTCAGATCGGTGGTTGCGATCAGTTGCTCGCAAGAGGCGGCGGAAGTTACAAAAGTCGTAAGATTCAGATCCATGGTCGACCAGCCGCACCGCTTCAAGATGTCGAGGATGACCCAAGCCGGATTATTAGAAAACGAAGTGGCGGCGAGAGTTCCATCCACCGCGTACGCGTCCAGTTGCAAACCCTGTAGCAGCACCTCTACATTGGGGAGTGATCTGCCGGTGCTGATACGGTTTGGCACGATCACCGAACAAATCGCGAGACTTCCATACGGATCTCCCAGCGGATCACCCACAGCATCGGTGAAGTCCAGATTGAAATCTCCTGATCTCGTTCCGGCTGTTACCAGCGAGTACCATCCCGTTGCGGTCATGCCCTTGCCTGGGACGCTCTGCGGGATCTCTACGTCATTTACAACGACTTTCAGAACGCCCTGGATCGCTCCCGCGCAAAGCAGAACTTCCATGTGAGTCAGGTTGCCATCATTCCGCGAGAAGACGACTGGAGCCTTCAGCCAACCGGTGCCATAGATCAACGGAACTGGGTCATTGAACTTGGCCGAGTTGTCGAGCAAAGGCGAGAGGTGTGATGTTTTGTCGCCAGCCGTTCTCACCGTGACGGCCGAGGGGACAAACTCGAACGCGCCAAACCGCCGAGTCAGGTTGCCTTGCGCATCGTGGTCAAACATACCGCGCTGCAGGCATTGAGTCCTGGATTTGTCGCACGACGTGTACGGGCCAGCCGCGCTCAAATTTCCCACTCCGCCGGGGATGTCGGCCGAGTAGCCGCAACGAAAGAAACGTGAGAAGCGGCCGGCCGCCCCTCCGTCTTTCGCTTCGGTCCTCTGCAACACGCTGGATGGGAAATTCCAAGGACAGGTACGCTGAATGCGTACCTCAGGCAGCGGAATTCTCTGCAAACTCAGCTTGTTCGAGAAGCTTAGCGTCAATGCATCTTCGGTGATCAGATCGGGGTCCCCGGCGATGCCACGAAAAAGCACTGTACTCTCGGTGGTGATCGATCCGCTCGGAAGGTCGGCGAAAGCGAAATAGACGCTCAGCTGCGATCCTTTGAGGCCGAGGGCAGAATTGAGTTCCGAAATAGCGGAATCCGCATTAGCAAGAGTCAACGAGAGTTGTGAGATGCCGTCCATGGCATCGTCAGCCGACAGTTGCAGATCAAAGAGGTTGTGCTTCAGGACACGCGCCGAATAAATCTGACCATTAAAGCCGATCGAGTGCGTGCTCCAGCGCTCCGTGTCACCCGACGGCAGAACACATTCGAAGAATAAGAGCGGCGTATCGGCTTCGGGGCGCTGCTTGACTTGATTGATCGTACTCATAGAGCGTTTTCAGATGGCTGTTTCAATGCTGAAGGCGGTAGAGAAGAGGTCAGGAGCATCAGCGGAAACCGGCAACTCGTCTATCGCCCAGTGTGCGTTCGGGTAGACACCGCCGGATCGAATGGTGGGCCGATAGCGCGATGGTGAAAGCTGTGCTTCCAGCTGCGGACCGAAGAGAGAAATTCGTTGTCCGGCCGATAGCCAGATCGAGATTGTAACTGTCGCGCCCGGATCACTCATTCGGCCGCCATTGACGAGACGAGTCCAGCGCGGACCGACGGGAAGCGTTTGCATGTCCTGGGCTGCGGGGCCACGCCGAGCAATCGTGAGCTCTGTATTGTAAGCGCTCGAGGCATAGATCGAGAAGCAGTATTGGAAAGAGGCAGGAATCGCGAGAGTCTGCGAGATCGCGGCGTTCGCTTGGCCGTTGTTTGTCGCGGCAAAACCCATCGCAGTTCCATTCGGATCTGGTGAGTTGCCCACCAGTTTGATCGTGCTCGATGCCTGCCATGCCGGGCCCGTGAAACCCGAGCTATTGTCAAGCAGGTTGTCGGTCGGATCTAGAAATGTAAAGCTCTTCAATCGCCCCTGGCAGGCGGCGAAGTGCGCGGTCAAAGCATTCAAATCTTGCGGGACGAGTGCTGTATAGCCGAGCTGCCAAACAAGCTTCGCGGCATCCACATCTGGCGCCGAAACCATGCTCCCATCGGGCAGCAGATTTCGGATCGTACGCCCGATGCGCGTCTTGCGAATCGGATATTGCGCTAGTGCGCCACTGGACAGCTGCGGAAAGACCAAGTCAGCCATTTGTCTCGATCACCCATAGGGAAATGGCGCCAATGTCGACGGCTTCGAAGTCGCTCGAAAGTGTGTCTTCGCCCAAGCGGCAGTTCGGAACGGGAACCGCACTGTAGGGATCGGGAAAGGCAAATGTGGAGTAGCCGGCCAGCTGGCCTTCAAAGAAAGTTTCGAGTGCCTGCATTTCGCTCTCATTCAGCAGCTCTAATCGGATCTGCCAGCGCCGTAGGAGGCGTCCTTGCATCGGGTATCGCTGATCCGAGCCATCCAGAAAGCGCACGGTATGTGCGACTTGTCCGGCTGTGATTTCAAGCGGGTACTGCGTGACTGCCCCGGTTTTTAGTAACGGGAAATTCGCCATTTAGATCTCCGCGATGACGTCGTTTAAATCACTTGAGTTCAGCAGGGCGTGCTTCACTGCTTGTGCAATCTGAGCACTCTGGAACTGGTACGGCTGATGATCGAGCTGACTCGTCGAGGCAGCTGCCATTTCTGTCCCGTACACACCGGTCCGAACTGCGCTCGCCTGCACACTGTGCTGCGAACTTCCGCTCACAGTCAGCGATTGTCTTTGCGCGATATCTGGCGTGAAAAGTGACAAAGGAGCGATTGTCTTGTGCCCCCCACCGAATAAGCCCACAATGCTCGAAACTAGACCACCGATTCCGCTGACGGTACTTAGCAACCCTCCGCCACCGCTAAAGGCGCTAGCGAGCCCACCGGAAGCGGCGTGTGCCAGGAGGCTTTTCCACTGAACCGTACTCTGTGATCCGGCAGCACTCCGGATATTCGATGGTGATCCGAAGCGCAGTCCGTTTTGCGTAGTTCCGGCCGCGCTGAGAGCCTGTGACCTCAACTCGTGCGATGCAGGAGGCTTGACCGAGCCCGAGGAACGCGCTCCCGTTGAATCCGTATTCAATTTGTCTAGAGACAATCGCGAAAGCTTTAGACCTTCCGCCCTCGCTTTCCCAAGGTGGCCAACAAGATTTGTAAATGCGTCCCTATCGGACATGCTTCTCCTCCGTCCTCGATTCGGTCTCCAAAAACTCAATAGCGTCTGCCGTTTTTGCGTCAGGTAGCAGCCAGCTGCTGTTGCCCAAAGTCTTCCAAAGCCTATGCGTCTCCAACCATCGAAGGCTTTCCGCGGTGATCAGAGATTTCGGACATTGAGTGCAGACCGTGTGGCCGCCCACCCAGACGGCCTTCTTCGTCGAAGGCTGCTGCTCGCTACGCACCCACGCGCAGTTCCGAATGGTCACCAGACCGCTCTTCCGACACGTATCGCATTCCCACGCGGCTGGCGAGGAAAACTGAAAATGGAATGCGATCAGAAGTTTTTTCGTTCGTCGTCAGTTAAGCCGGATTCCATTTTGATGGCCGCGATGATCTCATCGACCAGCTCTTCGGGTCCGCGTTCGATTAATTCCGCCGAGCAGGCCCGGCACCCGTCGATTCGCAGTCCTTTCAAATCCACCAAACCCCACTCGACATATAGCTTTCGCACCAATAGTTCCGAGAGCGCAGCGGAAAGCTGATCAGGAGTGTTGCCGGCTTGCAGAAACTCATGTTTCAAAGTCAGCTCACGAACCCTGGCAGTCAGTTCGATACGCTGCGCCAGCGAAGGCCTACGCACGGCGAAGCTCACCTGCTTAAGAACATTGCTCTGACGCCAGACGACGCTCGAATAATGAGCGGCACTATGCGAACGCAATAAAGATCTCATCGTTAGAAAAGCCCTGGGCAAGATTGTTGTTAAACTCCCACTCGAGTCTCGGTTTCGAATCATTGTAAAGAGGAATCTCCGGTACGACTTGGGGCATGAACAGACCCATGAGCTGGCCCTGTTGCTGCCCAAGCTGCAACATGGCGCCTATCGGGGTGCGCTGCTTAGACGCGGCGTACAGAGCGACGGTCTGTGCATCATCCTGAGCCAATACAGCAAAGTGAGACACCACCTCGCGTTGACCTGCCGCAATCGCGCGTGGCGAAGATGATCCGTACTCCCGAGCGCGCGTCTCGACATTGTTCCTGACTTCGATCGTCGCTCCCGTCAAAGTGAAAAACTGACTGGCGCTTCCGCCAAGCCAGACCTCGCCGAGGTGGCCAGGAACAATCGCATAATCAAACGCTGCTAACGCCGGCTCGGAAGGGTAGCTGCCCAAGCCCGCTGCTTCCGCTACAAAACTGCTCGAGTCAAGCAAGTCGGCCGCAGGGCCGCTGAACGAAAATTCATGAAAATCGCCGTTCACCGTCAAGCTCAGCAAATCGATTGCTCCACCGACTACAATCCGGCTGACCGCACTGATCGGATCCCAGTAGTCGTAGATCGTAACGCTCGGAAGAGCGTTCGACAAGCTGTATGTCACGGTGGATGCAAGCGCACTGCCTGGCTGAGGTAGGTTTCTAAACGGCGCGTTCAAGGAAAATGTCACCGAGTCCTCAACGCTCGTGACAAACCGGAGCTCGCCTTCAAACGAAACGCCCGACCCGACAAACAGCCCGTGAGGGGCGGTGGCTTGCATTTGCAGGAGCCCCTGTACGGAGCCGATAACTAAGCCGCTGCTAAGTGAAGCAGGCGCGCCTAGGGCAGCCGTAAAGAGTGGTCCATAGGATGGCTCACTCGCCGCCGTCCACGAAGTCAGATACGTTTGAACCTCGAAGGCTGTCGCTCGCCGCGAGCTTGCAGAACGGCCAACAAATGTGCGCGCGCCGGTTTTGTCGTGCCGCGTGCCAGCCTGTAAACTCTGGTGCGCGTGCAGCCGCAACGCTGGAAACCGGCTTCCTGAAGTGACAGTCGCCGCCTGCCCATAGGCTGCCTCCAAACCAACGTAGAACCGATTCGCATTGGAAGATATATACGTACTCATATCCGGCTCAGCTCGTACTGACGTTCAGACCCAACATGAGCTTTGCCGATTCAACAAAGCCAAAACCACCCGCTTTGGGTGGATTAAATAACACCTCATAAGAGCCCGGGTAGAAAACTCCATCGCCCCAATCGCCGATACTGTTTTGCAAGATCTCCGCCACACTCTCGACATAGAAATGAATCCATTGATCGACTTGCGTAATGAGATCCGCACTGGACCAAATCTCCGCCACCAGTCCGACCTGTCCCGAAAAAGCGCGGAACTTTTCAATTTGCGTATTCTTCACGCTTCCGCTGTACACACAGACTCTGGGATAGGTGAGCCGGATATTCTTATCTGCCAAATCAGGAGCAGCGGAAGAGAGCACGATCTGATCGCCGCTGATAGGGGGAACGGGTACGCCCAGTCCGGCCCCGACAAGCGCGATCTGCTGCTGGAGCGCATCTCCGGTGGTCAACCTCGTAAGCAGCTTTTGTGCTGCAAGCAGAGATAAAGGAGTCATTCACCCTCGCTTGATTTGCTTTGTTAGAGATACGTACAAGGTCGGCATCTGCCCATCCAAAGGTTGCGCGCCGATTTCCAAACCGGTGGCCGGCAGGTTCCAGGTCAAGCCAATCGCCAGAGGCGTGGCACTTTGTCTTGTCAGCCTGCCCGCTTCGGAACCCGCGTACACATTCCATCCAATAGCAGCTGTTGGAGCGCTCAATGCGCCTTCTGCCATCGCGACCACAATGCTCGATTGGTCGGGCAGAACAGATTGGTTCGGAAGGCTGAGTGCACTCTCATTTCCATTCGTGTCGGTCCAGGAAGTTTGAACGAGAATGGCTTGCGACGGTGTGGTCCCGCTCTGCACAGATATCAAAGGCATCGCCGGTCTCGGTAGCGGATTGCTGACGATTCCCAATCCTTCGAGAACAAACAAGTCGGAAGCTCTTGCCGCTTCCTGTTGGTACTCCGTCCATTTGGCCTGGAACCTGGTATTGAGCTGAACGTTGTAAGCTTCCGCGAAAACGCGCGCGAGTGCTTCGAAAGCGACCCAACGTCGCAGGGCGGCCGTCATCACCACCGTTGTCAAACCAAGTCTGCGCCGGGTCGGCCATTGTGGATCTGATGAACCGGCATTATGCAACCAGGCAAGCAGCTTATCGCTCACTACGCCAATCGCGAGACTAATCTTGTTCTCGATACTGATTCCGTGCGAGGCGGCGACCTGAGCCACCGTGGCTTCCAATGGAGTCAGATCCTCCAACGTAATAACAGCGGCATCCGTGTACAAAGCCATATAGTCGCTCTACTTTTTCGCCGCTGGGCTATGGCCACCTGCGGACACACTGGGCCGCGCCGATTCGCCGTCGGAGACAATCGTTACCTGAAGGCGCTGCGCTAGTTCCGCTCGCTGCGCAGCCGATCGCGCACTCGCTTGGCTCTCAAGAAACCGTTCTCGATCGGTCTGACTCGCAAGCACCGCGCGACCTTCCACGATCATCTTGGCCGCAATTTCTCGACTCACCTCGGTTACGAGCCCAGCTCTTCCTCCATCCGATGTCTCCAGGCTCATGACAAAGGTATGAGGCTCGCCAATGTCTTCCTCCGTTTGCCGAATCTTCCGGAAATAACTTTTCAGATCCAAAGTAGCCCCCAAATGAAAAGAGCCCTCCAACCAGGAGGGCTCCCGCTCCGATTTAGAATCGGCTGCTAACTATTAACTTGCACGCCAAAGGTGTTGCGCAGTACCCCGCAACCGTAAAGGACGTCCACGGTAAACTGCTGAGCCAACGTGTTCGGCTGATAGCTCATCACGATGCGCAATCCAAAATTGCCCATCTCCGCATATTCTGCAACGGCGCCCGTACCGGGAAGTGGTTGCGGCAGCCGCCGGATGACAAGGCCGATTGCATCCCGCGAGAATGCCAGGTTGTGAGTATTCGGCGTCGCACCACCGGTTGTAGGTACAAACTGCGAGCGGAAGATAAAGAAATCCTTCATCTTGCCCACGTTGCCTTCGACCAGGGCCTTCAGCCCCGCTTCCCCGGAGGAATAGTATTCACTAAAACGCGGAATTTGGCGAATCTGGGAGTACGTGTTGGAGTCGACCACCAGATACTTCGGTGCCGTTGCCGGAACTTTGGCGCGGAACAACGCAGTCTCCGCAGCATCGATCGTACCCTCAGTCACCGGCGTGCCCGCCGTTCCCACTGGAGTGTTTGCGGTGAACTGGCCATAAAGACCCAGCAGATCGTTCTCGATCCGTTCCGCGATGGCAATAACCGCCGGCTGCATATACGTTTTCAGCAACTCGGGATAGGCGAGAGCCTTGGTCACGTCAGGCAACTGGAACGATGCTTCCGCATGCGTGTTCAATACGATCTGCGCATTGCCCAGATTCGGATTTTGCGGAGTAACGGTGCCACCTTCCGCGATGTTATTGGCGACGAGAACCGGCGGGATCGGTACGTTCACCGTATCTCCGCTATGGGCCAAAACCGGCTCATAATCCCGGTTGACAAGGTTGCCCATTACAAAGTTCCCGACAAGCGAAGAGAGCGCGTCGGCAGCAACTAACTTGACAATCGCGTTTGCCAGATTGGCAGTCGTGATAATTGACATAAATCTCCTTTGATGAATTCGACACAGTCGTGTGTCGTGGACCTATCCAGAGCGATTTCTGTAGGCCGTTGCGGCACGTCCGCAACTCAATGAGATGGGCCGGATTGCGCCGTCCATCCTGATCCTTGACTTGTTCTAAGTTCCTCGCAGTGCTTGCGACGCCAGCTTTGCAATCTGCTGGCGTACCCGGTCCGATTCGTCTTTGCTCATCCCGGGCCGTATATGGTCGAGTGCAGCAGGACCGTCGTCGTGCGAACTACTACGCGACGGATTGCGAGCACCACTTCCACCCGCGATTCGAGCCGGCAGTAACTCCGGATTGTCCTGCATGAAACTACTCACATACTCTTCGAGTAACTTGCCATCCGGTCCTTTTGACCGAAGGCGGCCGTCTTCGTCCCGCACAATGTCGTCTTTAATGGCGCGGAATGCTAAGTCAAGTTTGGCGATGCCGGTTCTCTGCAATTCAGTTCGAATCTGGCTGTGCCGATCAGCTTCTTCGGCCGCCGCACGGGCCGACTTGTTCTCTTCAATCAGCTGATTGAGTCGCGTTTCCAAACTCTCGCGACGTCGGCGCTCCTCCTGCAACTCCGCTTTGTACGCAGGCTCCGCTTTCCGTCGTTCGGTTTGCGCAAACTCCTCGATCGCCTCGCGCACGATGTCTCTCACATCCGGCGCTCGCTGGGTATCTTTTATTGGATCTGCCATCGCTCGTGTCCTTAATTCGTCGGTTGAGCCTCTATTTCTTGTGCAACCTGGTTTTTGATCTCCTGCTGGGCGTCGCTCAAATACTTGGTCGCAAGCCTCTGATATATCTGCTTGCGCAAAGTAGGAGAATCAATGCCGAGACCGAGTAAGCTGGCCGCCTGCTGTAACTCTGTTCCAAAATCTGTGATATCTACTTCGTCCAACCCGGAGACAGTTACTCTTACTCGGTCCTGCCTTGCCTCGCTGATGGCGCTAACGATCCTTTGAGCGAATTCTTTCACTGCGTTCCCATACGCGCGCAGGATTTCGTGAGTAATCGTAAAATCCATTTGCTTACTGGCCGCTGATTGCGCATGGCCACCAGTTATTTCTCCCGAAGCCTGTGCGAGATAACAGACACGGTAAATCTCTTCCTTGAGCGTTTCCAGGTTCTGCGACGCAATCTGGTATACCTTCCCGTCGGGCTCGGTCCATCCGAACTTATCGTTTGGTCCCAGTTGGATGAAATAACTCTCTCCAACAATTTGGTTCCACTCCCGATCCGAGTAAATTACGGGCATGGCGAACAGACCCATTGTGATCGCCCAACTGAGTGCATTTGACTTGTTGAAATGCTCCAGTTGTAAGTGGGCTGCCTTATTCATCAGCCACAACCCGTCGCTCAGTTGTAAGTCGATGAGCGGCACTTGTTGCTGACGTGAAAAGCCGTGTGCCCCCTCAGCGACCAGTTCGACGGGGACGTTCTGCCCCCCAACTCGACTTTCCTGCCGGTATATTCGGTATTCCGTTCGATCGTAGTAGCGCCAATACGTCTCCTGGACAATCTCGGCAGTTTCCAGATTCAGCTGTCGCTCGGTCTTGTGACGAAGAACGACCCATTCATATTCGCCACGCTCGCTTCGGCTCCAATTGATCAGCTCCTCAGCTTGATACCGGACCAGGAAAGCCCGTGACAGGCCGGCCGAATCTTCCTCGCCGCGCGTTTGCAGAAGGTTAGGACTGGGGGGAAAGTCAACCAGTACGTGGCTTCTTCCGCTAAGCAGCGCATCGATGAAACAATCTTTGAGAAGAGCTGAGAAGCATGTCCCCCGCAGGTCCACGTCGCTCACAAACTGGGTCAGAAACTTTCGGCCTGATGCTAAACCATCATCGAGTTGCAGACTCGGTTGCCTTCGAAATAGCGTGGAAGCATACCAATCAATTATCGAGCCGATGTAATTCTCGTAAAACACGCGGTCGAGCCGTTCACCATAGACATCTAGGGGTTCTTTCTGTCGCCGGAGCAAGTAGGTTGCGGCATTGGTCTTGAAAGTATGTCCCCCGGCATACAGGTCTCGGTACATGTGCCACATATGCCGCTTCCGCTTGAAGTCAGGATGTTCTCGATCGATCTGATTCATAATCCGTTTTGCTGTCTTCCCTCAGAGAAGCCGCTTGTTAACCTCTCCCGCCTTCGCTCTTTCGCCGAACAACTGCCAGATCACGTAACCAAGCGCATCTGAGGCATGCGTCCGCCTCGGGTCACGCTGCTTATCGATCACTCCGGAGTCTGGCTTGAACATCACCTCTTCCAGATCTCGGATAAGCTCTCGGCAGCGCGGATCTAGCTCCAACCGCACCTCGCCCAGTGCATTTGTGAGCAGCGCGTTCACTTCCCTGATTCGGCTCAAAACGGTCGGGTTACTCGAAGGCACGTGCATCCTCACCTTTCGAAAACCGGCTCTCGTGAGAAAGTTCTGCACCGTCAAGTAGTCACTCGGACCGGCTGTGCGCATGCTGCGCCCGCTCGCGTCCCCGTAGATCTCGAGCGGCCCCGCGTGGCGCTTATAACGGTTCTCAAACTCGAGACAAGCGTCTTCCGTCGTTGCCCGCTCGAGCACGATCTCGTCAATGACCGCAAGATGGCCGTGGCGCGACTGCAACAACACCGAGCTCATGGGAGAGACATTAAAGTCCAGCGACCACAAAAGCGGCTCCGTCGAATCATAGTCCTGCCGTGTTACATGCACGAGTCGATCGAAGCAGTGGTAAACCCGGTCCGCGCGGCTGTTCAGATACTCGCCGAGTGCTTCCTGTCGGTAAAACTTGGGGTCGTAGCTACTCTCCAATCGCTCGTAATAATCAGGCGTCTTACCAAGCAAGAAACGGTTCTCGAACGGTTGGGCACGGACGCACGCGTAACCCTCAACGGGTTGATGAATAAATCGCTTGTAAAGCCAGTCGTGTCCTTGTGGTGTCCAAACCCCAAAGCCGCACAGCCTCGTCGCCCGAGGATCGCGCAATCGAGCTTCTAGGCGAAGCCAACCCTCTTCGCGCGCATAGGACAACTCATCCACGCCGAACCACGCTAGGTTGGTTCCTCGCAGGCGCTCCGGCTCGTCAAGCGAACGCAGCAGTATCGTGCTGCCCGGCGATTCAAGTGTTAGCTCGCCATCCGATTTACGGATCCTGAAGTCGATATCCTGGTCTTCCATCGCCCGGAACATCGTTGTGAGCGTCGCGTCGCGCAACATCGCCAGAGTCGGTGCAGCCAGCAATCCCTGCCGACCCGCATTGATATAGCCGAGCCGTACTGCCTCGAAACTGAGCGCCGCGCTCTTACCGGACCCGACGGCTCCCGAAAACCCTTTCAGTCTTGAAGCTGACGCAGTAAACTTGCCCTGCGAAGGAAGCGGCACATACGCCCAACAAAGAGCGTCGCTCAACGTGCCCTGCCCACGGCGGTCATCTCCTTCCAACAAGCTCATCCGCTCATTAAGGTAAATGTGTCCCCACGGCTCTGCTGCTGAATTTGCACGTATGTCGCAGAAAGCGCGCTAGATATTCTTTTTCACCATCGTGTGACGAGTCTGGTAGACAGTACTAAGCCTTTACTTGAATGGAACTGCGCGCCGTCGTCGACTCGCTCTAACTCGCATGCCTAACCGTTTTCTTCTCCTGTTACGAATGGTTCGGAGTTATTGCAAAACGAGAACCGTTATTGTCTGAGCGCAAGTTCCCGATTCATCGGGTATATACTTTGCTTTTGGAGGATGTGAGTTCCCGAGCATCCGCTCTCGTCGCGCAGCTCTCTATATGGCACAACTCTTTCGACCCAGCTCGAATACGATCGCGCAAGTCTCTATCGCGGCCGTCATTCTATTGGCCTGCTCTACACTCGCGGTCGCCTACATGATGGATCGTGGCTCCTGGGCGACTAGCGTCCGGCAAGCACCGGAACAGCCCATCATGTTCAGCCACAAGCATCACGTTAAAGACGACGGAATCGATTGCCGCTACTGCCATACGAGCGTTGAAGTCTCGGGATACGCCGGTCTCCCGCCTACCGAAACTTGTATGTCATGTCACTCGCAAATCTGGAATAACGTGGCAATCACCCAGCCGATTCGTGATAGCTGGGCAAGCGGCAAATCAATCGCTTGGACAAGAGTTCATGACCTCCCCGATTTCGTTTACTTCAACCACAGTATTCACGTTAACAAGGGAATCGGCTGCTCCAGTTGCCACGGTCAAGTCAACGAGATGCCGCTGATGTTCAAGGTGAACACACTCTATATGAATTGGTGTTTGAACTGTCACCGCAACCCGGAGAGATACATCCGTCCGAAATCGGAGGTGTTCAACATCGATTATAAGTACCCGTCAAATCAAGCGGAGTTGGGTCGCCAGCTCGTAAAGGAATACCACGTTCAGTCCTTCACTGACTGCGTGACCTGTCATCGATGAAAGACTCTCTCCAGACAAACGGAAGCTCGATGCACTCACACGACGAACACGGCCACATAAACAAGAAGAACGGCGGGTTTATCTCGCTCGAATCTCTGCTCGAACCGCGCCGCAAAGCGAGCTTAGACATCGAAACACTGCGGGAAAAGCTTTCGGCCGGCCGTGGCCCGCAATTTTGGCGAACGCTTGAGGAGGCAGCCGAATCGGAGGAACTGACCGAGTACGTTGAGCAGGAATTTCCGGGTCTTTCCGGTCAGATACCGCAGGGGGTCGATCGACGCAACCTTCTCAAAGTAATGGCTGCTTCGCTAGCTATGGCGGGGGCCGCTGCGTGTACCAAACAGCCGAAAGAACTAATCGTTCCCTACGTTCGCCAACCCGAAAACGTCATTCCGGGCATTCCGCTCTTTTACGCTACCGCCATGACAACAGGCGGCTATGCTCGCGGGCTGCTGGTAGAAAGTCATCTGAATCGCCCAACGAAGGTGGAAGGTAACCCGGACCACCCGGCCAGCCTCGGCGCCACTACCATCTTCGAGCAGGCCTCGATTCTTAATCTCTACGATCCTGATCGCTCCGAGACCGTGCTAAACGAGGGCCGTTTAAGCACTTGGGGAGATTTCACCGGTCGCTTCAGCACAGAAGCTCAATCACTCTTGGGGCGCAAAGGGGAAGGTCTGGCAATCCTCACCGGTCCGACGACCTCACCCACCTTTATGAGCCAGATGAAAACACTGGCGACCACGTTGCCCGCGGCTAAGTGGTACATCTCGGACCCCACGGTCAATCCCGCCTTCGCGGGCGCCGCCAAGCAGATCGCAGGGCGAAACGCTTTTGTTGCTTATGACCTTTCCAAGGCCGACGTAGTCGTCAGCCTCGAGGCGGATTTCCTGAATTTCGGCCCGGCAGCCCTACGCTACGCTAAGCAGTTTTCTAAACGTCGCGGCGTCGATAACGGCGAAACACCCTGCCGCCTCTATGCAGTCGAGTCCGGTCCCACCGTCAGCGGTTCGCTTGCCGATCACCGCTTTGCGGTCAAAAGCAGCACGGTTCCTTCGATCGCCTACCAACTGGCAAAGGCGTGCGGCGTCAACACTCCTGCCGTAAATGGAGGGGCTCCATCCTGGATCAATGCGGTCGCTGAAGACCTGCAAAAGAGCAAAGGACGATCCGTTGTTATCCCTGGCGAGTTCCAGCCCGAAAGCGTTCACTTGGCTGCTTTCGCAATTAACGCAGCGCTCGGCAACGTCGGCCAGACCGTCACCGTGCTCGATGGTGTAGAGCCCGATAACACTCATTCACTCCAGGAGCTTACCGACGATTTGAACGCGGGTCATGTCGAGACCCTGGTCATCATTGGCCAAAATCCGGTCTACACAGCACCTGCTTCGCTGAATTTCCTGACCGCGATGCGCAAGGCACGCTTGGCAGTCCGCGTTGGCCAGTTCTTCGACGAAACCTCACGCTGGTGTCACTGGCATATTCCAGAAGCGCACTACCTCGAAGCCTGGTCCGATGCGCGGGCTTTCGATGGCACGATTACCATTCAGCAGCCGCTTATCGAACCGCTGTATTACGGCCGAACGGGCAACGAAGTAGTTTCGATCCTGCTCGGTAATCCCGATCAAAGCGCACACGACATCGTCCACAAGTACTGGCAAGATCAGTCGAAGGCTGGCGATTTCGATCGTTTCTGGCAAACCTCGCTGCACAATGGTTTCGTCGCGGGTACAACTGTGAATCCTGTTACTGGCA
Source organism: Terriglobia bacterium (assembly GCA_963737005.1). GTDB lineage: Bacteria > Acidobacteriota > Terriglobia > Bryobacterales > Bryobacteraceae > Bog-105. The sequence goes on from CAVTRD010000006.1 coordinate 534,250, forward strand.
GGGCGGTTGCTCTGCCCGCTTTGCAAGACCAAGAAGTGAGCGGTCTCGAGGTTGTGTTCCGGCCCGATCCCACTATTAGTGACGGCACTTACTCCAATAACGGCTGGCTGCAGGAATGCCCCAAGCCGCAGAGCAAAATGACTTGGGATAATGTTGTATCGGTCAGTCCCAAAATCGCCGGCCAACTGAAGCTCGAGAAGGGCGATATGTTGCGGGTCACGGTGGCCGGCAAAAGCGTCGTTGGCCCCACTTGGATTTTGCCTGGCCACGCCGACGAATCTGTTACTGTCCACTTTGGTTACGGCCGCGAAGGATCAGGGCGCGTCGGTAACAAAATCGGCTATAACGCGTTCGCGATCCAGGATGCTGCTACTCCCTACGCGGCAAGCGGGTCGATTCAGAAGACCGGCGAGCATTATCGCATTGCCGACACTCAGGAAACGCAGACCATGGCAGGACGCGAACCGGTCCGCGCCGCGGAATTAACGGAAGCGCGGGAACATCCGAACTTCCCGACCCTCGAAGAAAAGCCGCTGGCGCGCACGGATAGCCTCTACAAGGACGTCCATTGGAACTACGATGGCTACAAATGGGCGATGACCATCGACCTGAACGTCTGTACTGGCTGCAGTGCTTGTATCATCGCCTGCCAAGCCGAAAATAATATCGCTGTCGTGGGCAAGGATCAGGTGGCGCGGGGTCGTCACATGCACTGGATCCGAGTCGATCGTTACTATAGCGGCGATCTCGATCAGCCGGAGATGTATAACCAGCCGGTCCCGTGCATGCACTGCGAGAATGCGCCTTGCGAAGTCGTGTGTCCCGTTGCCGCGACTGTCCACAGTAACGAAGGGTTGAACGAGATGGTGTACAACCGCTGTGTCGGCACGCGCTATTGCTCGAACAACTGTCCTTATAAAGTGCGGCGCTTCAACTTCTATCTGTACTCCGATTGGAATACCCCGAGTCTTTACGGCGCACGTAATCCGGATGTCACGGTACGTAGTCGCGGAGTGATGGAGAAGTGTTCGTACTGCGTGCAGCGCATCCAGGAAGCGAAGATCTCGGCCGATAAAGAAGGTCGGTTTGTGCGCGACGGCGAGGTCACGACCGCTTGTCAACAGGTCTGTCCCACCGAGGCGATCACCTTCGGCAACTTGAACGATAAGAACAGCAAAGTCGCAAAATCACAGGAACTGCCTCGAAAATACGGTCTGCTGGACGACTTGAATACCCGTCCGCGTACCCAGTATCTCGGCTACGTTCGTAATTCCAATGAAGCGCTAAGAGGTCAGCGTGGCAACAGAGAAGCTTGAGTTACCTGAAGCAGTAATACCCGACCCCGGCCCCAACAGCATTCTCTCGCCGGGTCACACGTATGCGTCGGTAAGTAACCGCATCGCCGGCGTTGCTTATCTGCCTTGGAAAGAATCGCCAAAGAAGTGGATGGTCGGTGCGTTCGTCGCCTTCTGCTTCGTGAACCTCCTCATGCTCGCCATGTACGTTCTGTTTGTACGTGGCGTCGGCGTGTGGGGTGTGAACATTCCGATCGGTTGGGGCTTCGCCATCATCAACTTCGTTTGGTGGATCGGTATTGGTCATGCCGGTACCCTGATCTCGGCCGTCTTATTCCTTCTCAAGCAGGATTGGCGAACGTCGATCAATCGCTTTTCGGAAGCCATGACGTTGTTCGCTGTTGCTTGCGCCGGCATGTTTCCGATACTGCACCTTGGGCGCCCTTGGCTGGCGTACTGGCTCTTCCCTTACCCCAATTCGATGTGGCTCTGGCCGCAACCGCGCAGCCCCCTTGAGTGGGACGTTTTTGCGGTGTCTACCTACGGGACCGTCTCGCTCGTCTTCTGGTACGTCGGACTCGTGCCCGATCTCGCTACTATGCGCGATACTGCCCCTCACCTCTGGCAGCGTAGAATCTATGGCTCTCTCGCACTCGGCTGGCGGGGTTCGGCCATTCACTGGCACCGCTATCAGAAAGCCTACTTGTTGCTTGCTGGTCTAGCTACACCCCTGGTGCTTTCCGTCCACACCATCGTCAGCTTCGACTTCGCGATCAGCATCATCCCCGGCTGGCACACCACCATCTTCCCGCCATACTTCGTTGCTGGCGCCATTTACTCCGGCTTCGCCATGGTGCTTACCTTGATCATTCCGCTCCGCGCCTGGTACAACATGCGCGACATGATCACCATGCGCCACATTGAATCGGCCGCCAAACTGATGCTTGGCACCGGTCTGATTGTCGCCTACGGTTACTCAATGGAAGCCTTCTTCTCCTGGTACAGCGGCGACAAATACGAGAGTTTCATGTATTGGAACCGCATGACCGGCCCCTATGGGTTCACTTACGTTCTGCTGATTTTGTGCAACATTGTCATTCCGCAGGCGCTATGGTCCAGAAAAGTGCGCCACAGCATCATCCTCGTTTGGCTTATTTCGATCGTCGTTAATATCGGCATGTGGCTGGAGCGTTTTGTCATCGTCGTGACAAGCCTCCATCGTGACTTTCTACCTTCCTCCTGGGGCATTTACATCCCTACGAAATGGGACTGGGCGACCTACGCCGGAACCCTCGGCTTCTTTATGCTGCTGATTTTCCTGTTTGTCCGCGCGCTGCCCTCGATCTCGATCTTTGAAGTGCGGGAGGTCGTGCACCACGAAGCGCACGAGCGCCATGAATTGACGGAGGCAAGATGAGCCACGTTCACCTTAGTCCCCTCCCCGATATACACGGAGCGATGGTCGAGTTCGATACACCGGAAGAGCTTGTGGCTGGTTGCGAGCGCGCTTACGCCGCAGGGTTTCGTCGCATGGACGCCTATGCGCCGCTGCCCGTTGAAGGGCTGGCCGAGGCTATCGGTTATAAACGGAACAAAGTTGCTTTCTTCGTGCTGATCGCTGGTATCTGCGGCGTTATCTTTGGATTGGGTCTGCTGGAGTGGATTACGGTTATTGCCTATCCACATAACGTGGGCGGCCGTCCCCTGAACAGCTGGCCCGCTTACATACCAATTACCTTCGAGTGCATGATTCTCTTTGCCGCCCTCACCGCCATGATCAGTATGTTCGCGATGAACGGCCTTCCACGGCCGTATCACCCGGTATTCAATGTTCCGGCTTTCCAAAGGGCGTCCATCGACAAGTTCTTTCTGTGCATCGAATCATCAGATCCCAAGTTTCGAACGGATGACACGCTTGAATTTATGCGCAATCTCGGAGGGAAAGAGGTATCGCTTGTACCCGCGTAATCTTGCAAGCGTCTTCCAGGGCGCCATTCTGTGTACGGCGGTGTTTGCCTTAGTCGGTTGCCGCCAGGACATGCATAACCAACCACGCTATAAGCCCCTGGCCGCAACTGAGTTCTTTGGCGACGGGCGCTCCGAGCGGCCCGCCATTGCCGACACCGTTGCCCGTGGTCAGTTGCGCATCGATCAGGCACGCTACACCGGCAAGGTCGATGGCAAAGATGTGGATACATTCCCGATTCAGATCTCTCACGGGGATGTCGCCCGGGGTCAGGAACGCTTCAATATCTACTGCTCACCCTGTCACGGCCGGCTCGGCAATGGTCACGGCATGGTCGTCAGTCGCGGTCTTCGGCAGCCGCCAAGCTATCTGGAACCGCGTTTGGTTAACGCGCCGGTCGGCCACTTCTTCGACGTAATGACCAACGGCTACGGAGCCATGTATAGCTATGCCTCACGCGTTGCCCCTGATGACCGGTGGCGAATCGCCGCTTACATCCGGGCGCTGCAACTCAGTCAGGATGCTCCTCCTCAAGTTGCCCAGCAGTTCATGGGACAGGAAAATACAACGGGCAGCCCTGCCGTAGCTCGCGCCTCAGGCGGCGGACAAGCTGGAGGAATGAAGTGAGTAACCACGTAGACGATTTGGCTGTTCCCGAAATCAGACTTGGACAGCGTGCTGCGGGCGTTGAGCGCATTTCAGGCGTCGTTGGCGGGCTCGGACTGTTACTTTGCGTTGCCGGCTTCTTCGCGAACCGCGCCGAATTCTTCCAGTCTTACCTCTTCGCTTTTATCTATTGGAGCGGGTTTGCTTTCGGCGGCCTGGGCATCTTACTGCTCAACAATGTGGTAGGCGGTAAGTGGGGCGTCACCGCGCGTCGATTTCTCGAAGCGCAAATGCGTACTCTCCCGCTTATCTTTATCTTTACGTTGATTCTGCTGTTCGGGTTGAAAGATCTTTATCCTTGGACTCACCCGAACATCGTTGCTGCCAGCGATGTGCTCCGGCACAAACATCCCTACCTAAACATCCCGTTCTTCATCGCACGGATCTTTATCTATTTCGCCCTTATGACCTTCTGGGGCTGGCGTGTGAACCGCTTCGCCGACGAGCAGGACCGTACCGGAGATCCGACAATCGGTGAGCGCATGCGCGCCTTCAGCGCGCCCGGTCTACTGATTTTCGTGCTGACCATGACATTTGCTTACATCGATTGGATCCTGTCTGCCGATACCCAGTTTTTCTCAACCGTATACGGAGGGATGATCCTCATCGGCGACGTCGTGCAATGCTTTGCGCTGACCCTGCTGGTCATGATTCTCACCTCCCGCAGTGACCGTTTTGGTGGTCGAATCAATGCGAAGATCCTGCACGACCTCGGCAACATGATGTTCGCGTTCGTCATCTTCTGGACGTACCTGAGCGCGTCGCAACTCATTATTGTGTGGCCGGCAAACTTGCCGCAGGAACTCGTGTGGTACCTCGACCGCGTCAGCGGTTTTTGGAAGTGGTTCGCTCTGGCCACTGCCCTTTCAATGTTTGCCATCCCGTTCCTTGCCCTGCTTTCTCAGGCCCGCAAACGCGATCCTCGTCGCCTGATTAAGGTTGCTATCTGGATTCTGATTGCCCGCGCAATCGACGTATTTTGGATTATCGAACCAACCTTTCGCAGCGTGAGCACTAGTTCCCCTCTTCACAACAGTCATGGCTTTGCTATCTACTGGACCGATTTCGCGGCCTTCTTCGGCATTGGCGGAGTGTGGATTTATGTCTTTCTCGGGCAACTGCGCCGGCGCCCTCTACTGCCCTTGCATGATCCACGCGTAAGTTCTCCATTACCGGAGGCTGCCTTATGAGCAACGACGCATCCAGAAATAAGACCAACGAGCTTGTACATTCCGAGCACGAAAAGCGCAGCGACCCACACGTCGGCCATGGAGGCACAAGCTATGAAGGCGTGGATGCAAAAGCCGGATTGGTGGTTGGCTCATTGACGGTGATTGGACTGACGCTGGTCGTTGTCTTCGGCTTCACCGTCGGAATCCAGAAATATATCCAAGCGCGCAATCCTAAGGGCCAGCTGTTAAGTCCGCTCGCGCCGGAGCGCATCGTTCCACCTGCCCCGCAACTACAGGTGCAGCCATGGGAAGACCTGCCGCAAATGCGCGCACAGGAAGATCAGGTTCTGAATAGTTCCGGAAAAGACGCCCAGGGTCATTTTCACGTGCCGATCAAAGACGCTATGGGTGTAGTTGTTTCGCGGCTGAGGATTGAGCCGAATGCGCCTGTCGGTTTGACAACTCCCGGCGGCGGTGGACGCTCCTTTTCCGGTAGCCTGTCGGACATGCCGGCGCAATATCAAGCGCCCTCGATCCAAGGAGAAATCCGCAAAAATGCCAAGTAAAGCCTTTGTCTTCTTGGGCCTCATCACTGCCGTCGCTGGCCCTCTCGCGGCGCAGTATTCGCGTCCCAAAATTACAAATGGCGTCAACATCGAACAGAAACTGAACGCACCCGTGCCGCTCGATTTAGTGTTTCGCGACGACACGAATCAGACAGTCGCGCTTTGGAAATATTTCCGCGACAAGCCGGTGGTTCTATCTTTCGTTTATTTTAATTGCCCGAGTCTCTGCCCCATGAGTCTGCACGAAACTGTGACAAGCCTGCGGCGCGTGGCGCTTGAACCCGGTCGCGATTACAACGTCGTTGTCGTCAGCTTTGACCCGAAAGACACTCCGCGTGAAGCAGAGCTGACCAAAACAAAATATAAGGCGCAGTTCGGTAATCGGACCGGCTACGATGCCGGCTGGCACTTCCTCACCGGTGATCAGGCATCGATCTCGAAGCTGGCAAACGCCACGGGCTTTCATTACCGTTGGGACGATGCGACGAAACAGTTTATACATGCTGGCGGCATTATGGTAGCTACCCCGGACGGCAAGGTCTCTCGATATTTCTACGGCATCGACTATGCACCTGCGGATCTGCGGATGGCTCTGGTTGACGCCTCCCAGCATAAGATCGGCTCACCCGTCGATTACGTCCTGCTGTTCTGCTTTCACTACGATGCCGCGCAAGGTAAATACACTCTTGCCATCGTCAACATCCTGAAGATCGCCGGCAGCTTCACTGTGCTTCTCCTGGCGGTCGCTCTTTACTTCCTCATGCGAGACGACAAGAACAAAAAGATGCGCACATCTGAAGCGTCGCGTAAACCGTGGAAAGAGGTGCGCCATGTTGGTTAACTCCGTATTGGCTCAACTGCAGCTCTTCCCTGTAGCAGCCTCCGAGCAGGCGGGTCCTATCGATTCGCTCTACTGGTTCCTGACAATTGTGTCCGCTGTCATGACGCTGCTGATTTTCCTCGGCGTCGTGGTTTTCGCATGGAAATACCAGCGACGGCCAGGGGTGAAGGCGGTTCAAATTGAGGGCTCGACGAAGCTTGAGCTCACTTGGTCCATTCTGCCCTTCCTTGTCATGCTAATCATGTTCTGGTGGGGCGCTAAGATTTACTTCGCCGCGCAGAACCCGCCTAAGAACGCGATGGAGGTGTTCGTCACAGGCAAGCAGTGGATGTGGAAGGTTCAATATCCGGACGGCTTGCGGGAGATCAACGCTCTTCACGTGCAAGTAGGCCAACCGGTTAAATTGACAATGGCCTCTGAGGACGTAATTCACAGCTTCTCAGTGCCTGCGTTCCGCGTTCGTCACGATGTAGTTCCCGGGCACTATGACAGCCTTTGGTTTACTCCAACCAAAGCAGGCCGTTATCATCTTTTCTGCACGGAGTATTGTGGGAATCAACACGCCGGAATGATCGGCTGGGTGGACGTGCTGGAACCTCGCGAATACGCCAATTGGGCAAGCGGTGGGGGGGGCGGCGGAAATATGTCCGAGCAAGGCCAACAGATCTTTGCGCAGAACGGTTGCTCGACCTGCCATCTGCTAGATCAACAAGGGCGTTGCCCAAATCTGCGCGGGCTCTACAACAAGCCGGTCCAGCTGAACGATGGCCGCACTGTGATGGCTGACGACGCCTATCTCAGGGAGTCCATCCTCGAACCGAACGCGAAGATTGTAGCAGGTTTCGAGCCGAACATTATGCCCAATTTTAAGGGGCAATTGAGCGAAGAGAACGTCATCCAGCTAATTGCATATGTGAAATCGCTCTCTCCGCCGACGCCTGCTTCCCAACAGGGTAGCCAGCAACCGGCCGTGGTGCTGACCCCGCAAACCGGAAACTCCGCGGGACAAACATCAAAGGCCGCCACCGGCAGAAAGCAGCAATAAGGAAACGAAATGGCAACAATTCCACAGATTAAAGGCGTGCCGGAGAGCACGGCTCCGGAAATCAACTATCTCAACGTAGAGCACGGTTGGAAGAGTTGGCTGTTCACGACGGATCACAAGCGTATCGCCATCCTCTATCTCATTTCGATCACGCTCATGTTCTTCGTTGGGGGCGCCATGGCGGTGCTGTTCCGCATCAACCTGCTCGAGCCCGAAGGTATCTTCGCCCCTGAGACATATAACCGCCTGTTCTCGATGCATGGCATCGTGATGGTGTTTTTCTTCCTGGTTCCTTCGATTCCGGCAACACTCGCAAATTTTTTGATACCGATCATGGTCGGCGCGAAAGACTTAGCGTTCCCGCGAATCAACCTGCTGAGCTGGTATATCTATGTCATTGGCGCTGCTCTAACCCTGTATGCGGTGGTTCGGGGCGGCGTTGATACCGGCTGGACGTTCTACGCTCCCTATAGCAGTACGTACTCCAACTCGTATGTGCTGGCCGCTGCATTCGGCGTGTTTACCGCAGGGTTCTCGTCCATTCTTACCGGCCTCAACTTCATCGTTACCGTACACAAAATGCGAGCGCCGGGAATGACGTGGTCACGACTGCCGCTTTTTGTCTGGGCAAATTACGCGACTGGGCTGATCCAGGTTCTTGGCACTCCGGTTCTTGCCATCACGCTCCTGCTGTTAGCGTTTGAACGCATCGCACACGTCGGCATCTTCGATCCGAACATTGGCGGCGACCCTATCCTCTTCCAGCATCTGTTCTGGTTCTATTCCCATCCGGCGGTTTACATCATGATCCTGCCGGGTATGGGCGTCATCAGTGAGATTGTTGCTTGCTTCTCGCACAAGCGCATCTTCGGCTACAACTTCATTGCTTTTTCGAGCATGGCCATCGCGGTCCTCAGCTTTGTTGTCTGGGGCCACCATATGTTTGTGACTGGCGAAAGCATGTACACGAGCATCGCCTTTTCCTTCCTCAGCTTCATGGTTGCTGTGCCTTCTGCGATAAAAGTCTTTAACTGGACTGCCACCATGTACAAGGGGTCGGTCGCGTTCGACACACCCATGCTTTACGCCTTCGGGTTTATCGGGCTGTTCACTATTGGCGGACTTACGGGCCTCTACCTCGCATCACTTGGGATGGATGTTGCCACACATGGAACTTATTTCGTAGTCGCGCATTTCCACTACGTCATGGTCGGCGGAATGGTCATGGCCTTCATGGGTGGACTTCACTTCTGGTGGCCGAAGATGACCGGTCGGATGTATCCCGAAGCTTGGGCTAAGTTCGCCGCGCTGATCGTTTTTATCGGCTTCAACCTGACCTTCTTTCCGCAGTTTATTCTTGGATACCTCGGCATGCCGCGCCGGTATCATGCATACCCGCCTGAATTTCAGGCACTGAATGTCCTCTCTACCGCGGGTGCGTCTGTCCTCGGTGTTGGTTACTTGATCCCGATGATCTACTTCCTATGGTCCTTGAAGTATGGTCAGAAAGCTCCGTCGAACCCTTACAACGCGACTGGACTGGAATGGCAGATTCCTTCACCGCCGACCACTTTCAATTTCGATGAAACACCGGTAGTGACTGAGGAAGCATACAATTACGGAGATCTGGAGGAAATCGTTGGCTGACACACTCGTCCCGGTGGTTCACGACGAACCTTCCGCAAAAGTAACCCATCTTCGTCATCACTTCGCTACGGCGGAGCAGCAGATGGACGCCTCCATGCTGGGCATGTGGACGTTTCTTATCACCGAAGTGTTGTTCTTCGGCGGGATGTTCACTGCTTATGCGGTTTACCGCAATATGTATCCGGGCGCCTTTGCGAGCACCAGTCATTACATGGATGTGGTGCTCGGCGGATCGAATACCGCTGTGCTGATCTGCAGCAGCTTAACGATGGCTCTTGCGGTTCGAGCCGCCCAGCTCAGCCGCCGCAAAGATCTGATGAACTTTCTTGTTCTCACTATGGTCTTCGGCACGATCTTCCTTGTCATCAAGGGATTCGAATATCACTCCAAGTGGGTGGAGCACCTGGTTCCTGGCTTCGGATTTCAATATGAGCCTACCTATTACACCCAGCACGCCCAGATTTTGTTTTTCTTGTACTTCTGCATGACGGGCATGCACGCAGTCCACATGATCGTCGGGCTGGGCTTGTTGACTTATCTTTGGGTTCAAGCCAAACGGGATGTTTTTAGTGCAGATTACTTTTCTCCCGTCGAGATGATAGGCCTATACTGGCACTTTGTCGACATCGTTTGGATTTTTCTTTTCCCGCTACTTTACTTGATTGGACATCGCGGATGAGCGCACATGTGGCAGTACCTAAGGTTCAGACCCTCGTCTCGGTCTGGGCTGCACTGATCGTTTTAACTGGACTCACCAGCGCCGCTTCCTATGTCGACGTCGGCGAATGGAACATCGTCGTTGCTCTCTTGATCGCTGTTACCAAGGCATCGCTCGTCGTTTGGATTTTCATGGGTGTCCGGCACGTAACGACCCTCACGCGGCTTTTCGTGGTCGCCGGTCTGGTCTGGCTGTTCATCATGATCCTGATCACCTTTAGCGACTATGGCACTCGTGCCTGGACGTATCAGCCGAAGCCATGGGCCGATAATCCCGCCCATGGTCTTAGTCGTTGAGTACTCACATAGATGTCTATGTCTGAGACGAGCGCAGAGGTGGTCAAACGATATCTGCGCGAAGCACTCGCAAGTGAGAAAATCATTCAGGTGGCATTTGAGGCGCTGGACGGCAAAACTGTTGCTGCGCCGTCCAGGCAAATCGTTTTCAACTGCGGTGAGTTGAGTCGGCGTCACCAAGAACAACTGAAAAACCGGCTCGCATCCTTAGCTGTAAGTTCGTCGGATTCAAAGAGCTTATTTGCGCGCGTCTTTGAGAGTCGTGGTGGAGCGCGTGAGACAGAACATCAAGCACTCCACCAAACGCTGCAGGCTTTGATCGAACCGTTTGCCGCAACACACAGCGCAATCGCAATTTACGAAGCTCTAGCAATCATGGCTGCTGCCGGGGGTGATAGTGATACGGCAGGCCTAGCCCGGTTACTGCAGGGCGGCCACCAAACAGTGGCGGAGCAACTCTCAACCGCGATTGAAGTCCAGTGTGTTAGCTCGCTTTCTATGCCCTAGACTCCTAGGGTATTCACTAGTTTCTTAGCTGATGTTCTTGTAGAATAACAACAGTCGGTGTCGGTTAACGGCAACGGGTCAGCTTATTCACTCACGAACGGTTCAGACAAATTCCACTTTAATTCACACTCGTTGGGAACGGAGAGGCTGATCTCGTTTCCACAAACGGCTCACACAGGTATCGTCATATGGCGCATGAGTACATCAGATTTGAATGTAGAGTTTGCGGCGACCAGGTTTTTGTTCCTTCAGGTGAGGAGAACCGGGGCGAAGGAAGGATAAGGGTCGACGTTTTCGAACTTACGTGCTCACAGGGCCACACTGACTCTTACGACGCTTCGAGGCGTGGTCCAGTAATGGAAAAGGTCGCGACAAAACTGAAGTTCCGTCGGGCTGCTGCAGGAATCGGTTAACGTTCGCCAATCGAAGCGAGCTGGATTTTTGAGACAAGTCTAAAGTCCCGGGCGCGGGCAGCCGATTGGCATGTATACGCCATGAAATGTCCACGTTGCTGCAGCCACTCAGTCGCCCGCTCCTCCCGTCGCAGTATATGGGATAACCTACGGGCATCTGTGGGCTTGTGGCCATATCGCTGCAAGAAGTGTCGTCACCGGTTCGCCGCACCCCGACGCCGCTATTCAGCTGAATCGCAGCCCAATCAGCAATCTCCTAGGCGGAGTACTCCACAGACAGCACATGCAGGTCCGGACATGGCACTTCGGCGCGACTCAGATCGTCCGACGGCAAAGGTAGTGATCCAGGCAGACGATTACGTTCAGCTTGATCGAATCCTACTCGCGCTGCACAATGCCGTGAGTTCGTTCGGACCGGCGTGCCCACAGAATCCGCACGCCCGATCATACAAAACTTGAGTTAATTCCTTCCTACTCAGAACGGGCGAAGCTGTAGGGCAATGGCGCTGGCATGTGAAGGCTATTGCCGTTGGTTGTATTCGAACCGTCGCAATCATTCCGTCATAATCCGGCCGCACCATTCAACCAGCGAAACCAAAACCGCCGGACTGCCAAACCTTGCGCCCCACAACTTCTAAATCGGTTTCCGTGACCCCACGGGCCCGTGAACAAGCGCCTCACGAAAAAACCGGGATATGTTTCGCCACGATTTTCCGATTTTCTTGCGTAGCTCGTCAAGCGGAGGCCAGCCGACGGGCAGTATCGCCGCAGCAGTAGCCCTACGCATAATGTATGTCTCGCCTCACCAGTGAGAAAGATCCGCACTTCATGCCCTGCGTCGAACAACGCGAGGCCATGCGCAAACGCGAAAGATGCCCGGGTAGGATCATCCGAACCCCACGAACTTATCATCGTGAGCTTTCGGCAGGCGTGTGTAAATACCTGCGTCAGCCCTGGAGAGCGGATAATGTCGATGTTCAAACGGTGCGCGAAGGGTCGTTAGGTTGAAGCAGTTGGCGGATTCGAATAAAGCGCAGCAACTCTTCAGCGCCCATGACGGGATTCTCCAGCCAGATTTCTTCGTCGTCTTGTTCGTCCAGGTCGTCGAGAACTGGATCTGGTTCGCGCGGTGCAAGATATTTCCTTTTCTCCAGCTCGTCGAGATAGTCGCGGATTTGGTCAGCCGCGAAGAGGCGCTGTATCTCGACCACGAATGCCGGCAGTTCGGCGGCAAACTCAGGATGCTGCTCCGCCGCTTGCACAAAATGAAATAACTTCTCACCTATCAGGTAGTCCAGGGCGTCCTCCAGGCCGAAGCGCTCGCGGATACCCTCGGTGGCTTCACACTGCTCGATCCAGATTCTGTGGAACTGAATGCTCATGTCGAGGTGCCCTTTGGTTTCAGAATGCGGCGGACCGACGTGCGGCCGATTTGCAACTGCCTGGCGATTTCGGCTTTTGCCAAGCCGGCGCGGTATAGTTTCCGAATCGCAGCAGCCTGCAGACCTGCAGTCATTGGCCTACCTAGCCTTTTGCCATTCTGCCGGGCATTCGCCAAGCCAGCCCGAGTTCGTTCCCGCAGAATATCCCGCTCGAAAGCTGAAAAGACTGCGAGTAGGCCAGCCATCGCTCGACCGGCAGGCGTAGTCATGTCCAGCGCTTCAGTCAACGAGACGAAACCAACGCCGAGGTGGTCAAGTTCTTCTAGCGTGTTCATTAAATCCGTTACTGACCGACCCCAACGATCCAATCGCCACACCAGAACAACGTCGATCTCCCGCCGGCGCGCGGACTCCAGCAGTCTCTCGCGAGCTTCCCTCTTCACCGCACCCGACCCAATGTCACGGACCTGTAGAGCGATTGTCCAACCACGCCGGTTCGCGTATTCCCGCAGAGCGCGGATCTGCAGCGGGATGGTCTGCTGATCGTTAGTCGAAACCCGGGCGTACACACCGGCGCGAAACATTTTAGGCTGTTTGTGTCGCTGGCCAAAAACGTATCCGGATTTTGCCTTTTGGGAAGCCCGTTTTCTGGGCATTTCAGGATCACCGTTCTGCCTGGCCGCAGAGGATCATTTACGGCCATCTGCCGGACCATCATATTACGCTGCGGTCGGCCTAGTGGACCGGGCGAGAGTCTCGCGATAGGTCCAGGGCATCCATTCGGGCGGCTTCTGCTTTAACGCTTCCGCATGGCGTAGCAACTCAGTAAGATAGTCGAATGGATTTACGCTGTTCAACTCGGACGTGTGAATCAGGCTCATAAAGAGATCTCCCACGCGCGCTCCGTTCAGTGTCTTGTAGAACAGCGCGTTCCTGCGATTCAGAATCGCTTTCTTTAAGGCACGCTCGACGATGTTGTTATCAATGGGCGCGCCTGATTGCGAAAGGAAGAGCGTCAACTTCGTCCAGTGATTCAGCAGGTAGGAGATTGCTTTGCCCAGACCGGAGTTCGGCTCCGTCCTGTGCTCCGCAAACTGGGCGTTCATCCAGTCATGCAGCGCATTCATCACCGGCCCGCTGCGCACTTGATGAAAACGCAGCCGGTCTTCCGGCGACAGTTGCTGTTCCCGTGCCAGCGCATCATTGTGGTAAATGTTGCCGAGCGCTTCCAGCACATGTCTGCATTCCCGGGGAAAGTTCTCCGCCACTTCTACAAACTGCCTTCTTCCATGAGCAAGGCAGTTGGCGAGCAGAGTTTTGATCCCTTCCAGCTTCGGCGTATTGCGTGACAAGGCGTCGCACATCTGGATCACCGCCGGGAGTCCGCGGTCGCGCCGCTTCAGCACTTCGGCGATATTCTCACCGGCATGCTTCGGCCCGGTGAAAAACAGTGCGATTCTCCAGGCATCCAGGATCGACACGATGCCGCTGGTGAATGTGCCCGAGCGCTTGTCGCCCGGCTCGCGCGCCAGTCGCAGAATCCGCATGCCCGTGTCGTCGTTGTGCATCACACTGCCCTGTGCCGCTTGCCGGATCAACTCATCGAGCACGGGCTGGAGCAACTCGGCGGCAGCCTCCAGCAGTTCCCACTGTGTGGCCGCCGGCAATGGCATTGCCAGTTGGCTTTCTAATTTTTCCAGCCGCTTGAATGGCAGGCCCGTGCCGTACTTCAACAACGCGATCATCGCCACCGCGGTGACATCGTACTTATCTGGACCAGCGCTGTCCGGCGCACCGGCAGTGAAGACTTGTCCACAGGCATTACACCTCAGCCGTTCCATCTCGAACACGGTCGTATTCAGGGGCGCTTGCCCCATAATGCGTACCAATGTGGCGGGCTCTTTCTGACGGTAGGCTTTCCCTTCGCCGCATTCCGGACACGTATCGCCGGAATGCACTGTGGCGTGCTGAATGGCAACTCTGTCAGCCCCGGCGAATGCAGCGGCGCCGTTGCGCCCGTGGCCAGCCGGCGAGGACTCATCCGTGGCTTGCTCCTTCGCAGGCGCCGGGACCTTTGGCTTCGGCAGAACCGCCGCCGTCTTCTCCGTACTCCTGTTGCCCGTCAGCCTCTCGGCCATGGCGTGTAGCGCAGCCTTGATCTTCTGGCCCTCGGCTTTGCTCAACGGTACATCCATGCCGTGATCGATAATCCGGTCCAGTTCCTCCAGATTCACCTCGATCCGCTTATGCGATTTCCTCTTCATAACTGACTTAGTAACTCGCGAAAGTGCGGTGTCAACGGCAGTCCGAATAACTCTTTCACTGGCTGCGTACGTTTCTTAGTGCGCGCATTGTGCCCACGGCCTGTCGTAGCACCGAGATATTGCCAGTTCGCCGCTCGATAGCAGGTGCCTTTGAAGCGGGCCGGGTCAATGAATGTTTCCAGCCAGTACACAGGGTGCGCATACACTTGCCGCCAGTCGTGCGGGACGATCTTCGCCATGCGGCCGAGAATGTGCGAAGCCAAGTGCGGCACCTGCACCCACGGCAGAATCAGAAAGCGCGTGTTGTAGGCGATGAAACGAATGTTGCGCTTTCGCGCTTCCGCGCTCCAACCGATATGGCGGTCCCGGCTTGCTAGGTGCCGGGGCGCGGAACACCATGCCAGGCACGCGATGGCCTGGCCCTTGGCAAACACCAAGTACTTCAAGTGTTCCCCGACCGGCTGTCGATAGCCGAGATAGTGATACTGCTCCAACAAGCTGTTGAACAGCGCCTCTTCGGGCGTTCTCCGCACTTGTCGCAACTCCAGCGTGCCCAGGCCACTTAATGGACCGCGCACAGGCCGGTTGTCGGGCACAACCGGTTCGGGGCGCTCATATTCCGCCCAGTCTCGCGATAATCCGCACCGGGTGGGTGGCAGGTGAATCTCACCGGCGCGATGGAGCAGTAACAGCAGCCCGCGGCACACCATATCGCGCAGTGCGCCGTTGGCTTGCTTCCATTGCCATAACTCGCAAAGTTGGCGCGACAATGCGTAGCGGCTCAGTTCCGGATGATCGGCGATGAACTGCCGCACAAACAGGATCTCGCTACGGCTGATGTCGCGCCCGCGATAACGATACTCCTCCGGCACAGCAGCAGTGTGCCAAAATTGCGCACAGAACGCAAGTCCTTTGATGTGTTTTTTCCCGTCGTTAAGTAACGCTTCGCCACATGGGCGCTGCGTGCGTATCAGGATTGCCGGCGGCCACCAGTAACTGTGCTTGATAGGCTTCGAGCGTACGCGCTGGCCCGTTGCCCTTCGGCCACCAGACAAAACGCCCTTTGGATAAGCGTTTCTGTGCCAGAACGAACCCCTGACCGTCGTACTGCAAAAGCTTAATGGCCGTTGCGCGACGGCTTCTGAATATAAACAGGCAGCCCGAAAACGGATCGGCCGACAGTTTTTCCCGGCACAACTCCGCCAGGCCGTCTATGCCTTTGCGAAGATCGACGGTTTCAATCGCAACTAAGATGCGCATCTGCGGTGCAATCTGCAGCATCGCTTATTGGCTCACGAAAGCGCGGATCAGATGTACCAGCTCCGTTGTGGCAATAGCTTTCAACTCCAGCCGTAACTTGCCGCCTTGTGCCGACTCCACTTCCACCGTGCAGTTGGTTACCGGCTTTGCGCCCGGTGCGATGAACTCCAGAAAACTCGGCGGTTCTGATTCCTTGCTCTTCGCTTTGGGCTTGGCCTGATTCTCAACTCGCTTCCGCAGACCCCCGTACTCCAGCCGCAACACCTGTGCTGTCCGGTTCACGCCGTGGCGCTTCGCCGCCTCTGCAGCCGCGGTCCACAGCGCCTCCGGGAATCGTGAGCGCCCGGAACGCTTAGCCCGAAACTCTTCGAACTGGCGTCGTAGCTGTTCCAGATCACCAGAAACCTCGGCCGCTTCGGGTACCATCGCGCGGGGCCCCCTCGCCCTCGCCTGACCTTACCAGCAAATCCTTACCGGCGTCATGCACGCTTGCCGAAAGGACACGAACTTATCATCAAGATATTCACTTCTTATGAGGCGACTCTTGCGTTTTGGATGCGCCGGATGCGAGCAGTCCCTCCGCTGCCGAGTGCTGCGGCTGGGTCCGCGCAGTCTTCAAACCGCGCGCAACGGGATGCTGCCGGATGCAACCCAATATCAGTCACATCAATCAGTTGTATTGGTAAACGACCTTGCCGAACCTGTCTTTTGAGTTGTACGTTCTGTCCAGAAACTCCACTGTCTGAGTGCCAGAGAAAACCGAGTCAACGACCACGTCGAGCTTGCCCGCTTCGAAATCTTGGATTGCTTTTTGTAAGTCAGTAGAGAGGCCGATACAGTTCCCCATGATTTCAAGATTCTTGAACATCGTCGTGACCAATTCGCGCCCTGTGCTGTACTTGGGCATCTGCGGTTTCTGAATGAGCGCCAGATATTGATCGTACAATCCGCATGTAATATATTTGCCTCCGATCGCCATGGTGTCGAGCACGCGAGAGAGGTGGAGATCGAAGTACGGATCGATCACGAAGTGGAACCCTCCCGATTCCTTGACCAGTTCGCTTATCTGGGGATTCTCAGAGAAGTTCTGGCACTCGGGTGATACCACAAAGACCTCCGTGACTCCTCGCCGCTTGAGTTCGCATGCGAAAAGAGAAGAGGTGCTTGTTGCGTATACATGCACGTTGCAGTTGTTCAGAGCATTAATCGCAAACAACGAGGTATTTGATTTGGCTGAAGTGACAAGTACGTTCCCTCCATCGCGTAAACCGAGCCTCCGAATCATGCTGTACACGGTCTGGCCGCCAATGCTGAACGCCGCGGCTACTTCATCCGGCATGGACCGGGGGACCTTCATCAATTTAGCCTGGTGAAAAATCTGAACCTCCTTGGAGGAATGGTTTGTGGGCACGCCGGGCGCTACTCCCTCCCAACCCGATGAAGGATAGTTATTGTTGCCGATGACTCGGTCTCCGACAGCAAATTCTCGCACTCCAGGACCTACATCGAGGACTTCAGCTACGAACTCTGAGCCGACCACGTAAAACTTATTCTCAGCTCCGGCCATGGCCGCAGTGAAAATCAAATTTTTATCGCGGTAGTTGAGTGAGAAGGCTTTGACCCGAACGAGCACGCGAAAGTTGTTTTCGGGTTGGTCTTTGTGGAACTCAGGTTCAGGAGTTTCAACGATGCCGCAATGCAGTGGAACGTCATCAACCATCACAGTCCCCCCAAAGCTGTCGGTCGAAAGCATTGTTCTATTTTTCGTCGCTAAAACGGCAAAGTTTCTCATGAGCCCTCTATTGATATGACGGTTCGTTCCACAGCGCACTTCAAGGCTTTGGTCAGCCGCTCCTGGCAATCGGTGTCGGCAAGCTCTTCTAGCGTTAGCGTGCTCAGCGCCGTTATTACGAGCTGGCGGAAGTCGGGCCGACTCAGCAGACCGGCGTGGCGAGCAGTGAATGACTGGAGTGCTTCCACCGCGGACTTAACGAGAGCCCGCAGGATACCGAGTGCCGTGTCGGAGAGCGGTGGCTCACCCTGGTAATTCTCAAATCTCCCGCCGCTCCGATACGTAGGGTAATCCTCAAGCCCCATGAATCTGAGCAGCCAGTCAGCGCGAAAACTTCCTGTCGCGCTGACGATACCCGCATAGTCTGCGATCAACTCATCCAAGACATGATTGCGCATTGAGGAAAAGACCCGCCGCGTAAAGTAGTGAGTGCATTCGTGTTCTCGCCTGATGGTGAGAGATTTCTCACGCCACACCGTGTCGGAAAGCTCTAAAGCTTCCGGAGCAATGCCGCTGTAATATCCGCCGCTCAACAACAGGAAGCGATCTTGATAGAGTTCCTTACGCGGTATCAGCCGGAGGAACTCGGTTCCCCAGTCAGAATCGTTCCCGCATGACTTCTGGTAGGCTCCAATTCGGTCCCAGTTGTTATAACCGGAAACCATACAGGCACCCATCGACTCTGGGATGGAGAGCGGTTCGTTCCGCATCGTCAAGGCGCGCACCAAAGAAACGAAGTCCGGCCTGTGCGGTGCGTAAAGAATTGGAATTTTACCTGCGGGCGTTTGGTAAATCGATACACTTAAGTCGACACGCTGCTCTAAGACCAGACCGGTTGCAGTCTGGACTTCCTCAACCGCCTGCCCTCGTCTGGTCACCGCAATATAATCATCAGAGCGGCTGATTCCTTCTCGTATTGGGAAAGCCAGTTGCACTAGCCTCGTTCTCAAGAACTCAAACACCTTGCCGGATTCGGCATTTCTCGCGTAATCGATCCAGGTTGCTACAAATTCCTCGTCGGGAAGCGGATATGTTTGAGGGGTCAGGACTGCGGGCTGACTGAAGCGATTTGTGTTGTATCGCAGTAATTCCTCAACTGTGCCGCCAGCTGCTCCATAACTTCGGAGCACACGCATTCGCTGCTCAAGATCGCTCATGCCAACTGCCGTCTGGCAAGTTCAGAAAACAAGCCTTGCTGTGCAACTAACTCAGCGTATGTACCGCTTTGGACCACGTTCCCTTGATGAAGAACCACGATTTTGTCGGCATTTATGACGGTACTCAGTCTATGAGCGATGACAACTCGAGTTGCTTTTAGACCGTCCAGGCTCCTGCTAACGATAGCCTGCGTTCGGTTGTCTAAGGCGCTGGTAGCTTCGTCAAAGATGAGAATACGCGGTTTGCTGACGATAGCGCGAGCAATCATGAGCCGTTGCCGCTGCCCTCCCGAGATGCCGCCGGTTTCGGTTATAACGGTGTGCATTCCCATCGGCATCTGTTTTATGTCCTCGTCGAGTCCGGAGAGCCGCGCAGCTTCCCATGCGTCCTCGATCGTTAACGGCTTGGACCCTATGATGTTGCTCAGAATGTCTCCACGAAAAGGAAAACTGTTCTGGAGAACAACACCCATCTGACGCCGCACAGATGTCGCGTCAAGGCCCTTCATGTCCATTCCGTCGTAGAAGACAACTCCGGCTTCTGGCTCCTCGAAACCAAGCAGGAGCCGAAGTAACGTAGATTTTCCACAACCGGATGGTCCTATCAAAGCGACCATTTGTCCTGCCTCTATCCGAAAAGAAACATCCTTCAGTACGGGCGGCTTATCAGCTTCATAGCCAAAGCTCACGTGACTCACTTCAATAGCGCCACTTAGTTCCCCAGGATCCGTTTTGGAATCGATCACCTCCGGTGAGCTCTCGAGAATGGGCTTTGCTCGCTCGAGTAGCGGGACAAGACTCATCACCTGCAAAATGGCGCTCGCCATTCCCATAGTGGAGACAAACATCTGCCCGAAGCTGGCATTGAAAGCAAGGAAATCACCAGCGCTCAGCGGTCCAGCCCACTCCTCTACCGTGTAGAAGATTGCCATAGGTCCCGCCACCATAAACAGCGAATTGAAAACAGAAAAGCGGTTGTTGAGAGTGCGGCTTCTGGAGAGCAGTCTCTTGAGCGTTGAATAACGACTGCTCCAAACCCGAAAAACTCTTACCTCCGCGCCAGCAACCCTCAGCTTGCTAATCCCGCTGACAAACTGAAGCACTTGGCCCGAGAGCTTACCCGATGCTCGACTCACGTTCCGGGATACCCGCAACTGAGTGCGCCCTAACAGCACAGTGGCTGTGATTGCAACCACAAGCAAACCGAGAGCAACTAACGTGAGCTTCCAACTGTAATAAACCATCAACGCCAAGTTGAAACACGAGAATATTCCGGAGATTATCGTATTACTCAGTGTGCCGGTCAAAACCGTACGCATACTATCGATGCCATTCGCACGATCGGATAAATCGCCGGCGGAGAATTGCCTAAAGAACGAAGCGGGCAAGCTTAGCAACCGATCCCAGACCGCTGCCTGAAGCGTCGCGCCCATTCTGCCTTCCAGGCGAAGAAGCGCCAGACTCCGGGTCATCTCGAACATTGCAGTCGCGATCGCGCTTACTACGAGCAATGAAGTGAGCTGAACGAGCGCCGTGCGATCAGCACCGGGGATCACCGTATCGAAGAACATTCCCGTAAAGATGGGAGTAAGCAGTCCAAGTATTCCGGCAGCGATTCCGGTCAAGAAAACTGTGCTGAGTTCTCCTCCCAGATGTTTAAGGCCGAAGTCAATGAGATTGCGCCCCGTCATCTTCTCGTCCGGAAATGGTCGATAGAATGTATAAGCAAATGGGTCAAGCAGCAATGCGTTTTCGGAGTCTACGCGCTGCGTGCTCCCGTCTGATGGGTTGCGTATTTCATAACCGTTGCGCGTCGGCAGCAACGCGACCGGACCGCTACCCTGCTGGATGTACCCCAGCAATGGCCCATGGTCGTCCTTCCACCAGAAATCCCGTAAAAGGACGCGTCGAATTCGAATCTTTGATGCTGTAGCAATCTGGCGTAAAGCGTCTTGGCCACCGCCTGCAGTGTTTCGCGAAGGCCCTCGAACTTCAATCCCAATCGCCGCACCTGTGATCTGACAGGCTACGAGTAATGCATCACTTTCCCGGTATCCGGGAATGAATGATCGGGGAGTCTCGCCGGTAACAGGAGAGGCGAGCCAAGCGAGCGACATACGAATCTGCTTCTGATCCGAGGCGTACTTGTTGCGAAGTCGTGCTTTTTGCTGGTCGTCTTCGCCAACGAGTCGCAGGTTGAGTGCTGAGAAAAAGATGGCATGGAAGAAGTCCACCGCATTCCACTCTGGATCGAGGGTCTGAAAATCGCGGGTTTCAATACAATCCAGTACGCAGTCTTGAGTCGCCTCTAGCCAGGTTCTTGGAACCATTGGGAAGTAGGTCTCGCCCTCGATCGAAGGTATGCTCGGTTCGCTTAAGAACCGGGACGCGCCCCGGAAGTGCTTCACCCATACGACATCGTGATTGCAAAGAATGTGGTTTCCCGGGGCAGCGTTAATCTGTTTGGCTGGTTCGGCTAAAACGTAAGCCTTAGGCGGTACACTTTCAGCGCAGGCATAAGATAAGGCCCGGATCCACCCATTAAGCAAAGCAGTCCCGGTGGGATTAGGGCTGCCATCAGGCTGCAATTCTTTAAGATGCTCTAGAGCGATCTTGCGCAGACGTGCGTCGGGTGAGCCGACGGCAAGAAACTTCCCCTCTAGCCGACTCTGCGCGGCGTTGAGGCCGAAAACAGCTTGCCCAATGCCGGCCCTCAGAACGTGGCGGCGCGGACCCGCAAGGCCATTGCTGTCGTGCTGAACCAGGAAGAGATCGACATGCCCCTTTTCAATGATCCATGCCGCTTCTGCGTCATTGATAACAAACGGCCTGAACACATACTGGTCCTGCTCCGGACGGAAGTCGATAGCGGCGCTTGGTGTGACTTCATCCAGCATGGTGTTCTCTAGACCGCCCGAATCAATCTGGCATACGGCCCATCAGCGCCTGCCATAACGTCATGCGTACCCCGCTCAACAACCTTGCCGCGTTCGAGAACTATGATTTCGTCGCAATCGCGAATTGTGCTGAGCCGATGCGCCACAATCAACAGTGTGCAGCCGCGACGGCGTAAGGCATCGTCCACCAGCTGTTCTGTTTTGGCGTCAAGGGCGGCCGTCGCTTCGTCCAGAATGAGAAGCCGTGGATTGTTGGCAAGCGCCCGTGCGATCTCCATTCTCTGCCGTTGCCCGCCACTGAAATTGCGGCCTAATTCTTCTATAGCGTAGTTATACCCTCCGCTGCGCGTGACAAGATCATCATGAATCTGCGCATCCCTCGCGGCTTGCACCACATCCAGTTCGCTAATGCTTGCATCCCACATTGTCAGGTTTTCGCGCACCGAGCCCTCGAAGAGAGAAACGTCCTGATCAACCATCGCGAGCGAGTTATCAATCAGCTCGCGAGGCCAGGTGCTTCGCGGTTCGCCGTCGAACAGGATCTCTCCCTCCCAGGGCTGATAAAGACCAGCAACGAGCTTTGCCACGGTTGACTTACCACTTCCACTGCTCCCCACAATGGCCACCCGATCGCCAGGCGTTAACCGGAGACTGAAGTTTTGGATGAGAGCCGGCTCCAGGCGGCTGTACCCGAAACTGATGTTTCGCAACTCGAGGTAACCCATCAGCTGTGCCGTAAGTTTCTCGGGTTCTACAGCACGGCCGCTTTCTGAAACGAGAGGATCAGGGCGATAGCGTAGAACATCATCAAGCCGGTACATCTCGCCTTCGGTTTTTTGAATGTTGCCACCCAGTTCGGTCAGCTTATTTACTGGGTCAATGAAACTGCCCATCAAACTTTGAAAAGCGACTAACATTCCCATCGTCAGAAGACCGTCCATGACCCGGTATCCTCCTATGCCAAGCACCAGCGCTGCGTTGATGCCCGACAATAACGGAGGAACGGTGGAAAGAAGTTGGGATGAAACTCCAAGCTGCTGTTGCATGTTGAGAACTTTGGTATGGTTTCCGGACCAGCGCGCAAAGAAATCTGATTCGGATCCCGTCGACTTTAGAGTCTCGATCATCAGAAGTCCACCCATCGTGACACCCCAAAGTTTTCCCTGATCCTGAAGCAACCGGCGATTATCATCCATGCGCCTGCGAGACACGTACCGCAGCGCAGCAAGGTTTAAAACGGCCGTCAGAATTCCGATCGCGGTCAGCAACGCGTCGTACTGAAACATCAGGAGCGCGTAGAATCCGACCATGACAAAATTCACAGCATTCGTTGCTAACTGGCCCGAAAGGAGGCCGGCGACTTTGTCGTTGATCTCGATTCTTGCGACGAGCTCTCCGGGTGCGCGCTGTGCGAAGAATTCGATGGGGAGTCGTAGAATGTGCCAGAAGAACTTCCCGGTCGTGCTTACAGCCAGCCGATTCTCAAGGCGGAGGAGTGAAGATAGCTGGAGGTGTGTTAAGATCGCCCGCAAAATGGCTGTACCCGCCATTGCAAGAAGAAGCGGTGTCAGCCAGTGTTCCGCGTGCTGTATGAGGTAATTGTCTACAAAGATCTTTGTGAACGTGGGGATAGCTAAGCCTGGGATTACCAGAGCAAAGCTGGCCAAAAGCACGTACCAGAGGGCAAGGTGAGAACCTTTGAGCCTGCTGGCGAGTGCTCGAATCAGCGACGGATTTCTGCCGCCCCTTTTAAACTCCGGACCCTTTTCAAATGTCAGAACTACGCCGGTGAAGGCTTGATTAAACTCTTCTGCCCCTACGACTCGGGGACCAGTGGCGGGATCGCTCAGATAGTACTTGCGCCCTTTGATGCCCTCGACCACGAGGAAGTGATTGAAATTCCAGAAGACAATGAACGGGAGCCGAAGATCGCCAAGCCTTTCGGGCTCGGCTTTCAATCCCTTGCTTGTGAGCCCATACTGACGCGCCGCCTTCAGTACGTTGCTTGCCTTCACGCCATCACGCGACACCCCGCAAGCGAGGCGAAGCTCTTCGAGCGAAGCTATACGTCCGTAGTAGCCGAGGACAATTTTCAGCGACGCAGCCCCACACTCGACTGCTTCCATCTGGATCACCGTCGGTGTTCGGATGCGGCGCCTGCGAAAGGAAAATACTGATTTGACTGTGGGCCTCGAAAGCGAGTTCTCCTGCACAACTCTGGCTCTGGATTTCTTCGCCGGTAATATCCGCCTTAGAAACGACTTGCTGGGAATCAATTTCATCTCAGCCCCGACTTCCTTTTTAGGTAGGGAATAACAAGCTCAATCGGATGTTGAGCGCGGGTCACAATCTCTACAGAGGAAACCGATCCACTCGTGATAGAACCGGGCGGACCCTTCGACGACGACCAGAGATAATCGCTTCTATTAGGAGAGCTTGTCAGCAGATCGATATGTACTTCCATCACGGGTCCGGCGGACATCATTGCTCGCGCCAGGGCTTCATTCTCGAAAGTATGCGCGATTGCATCTGCAGTGGCTGGGAAGTCGCCTACGGCGCGCACCTTGCCGAGCAGGTATCCATACTCTTCTCGTTGAACGCCGGACGGCGAGATATGGGCTTCCATCCCCGGACGGATCTCTTTGGCTTTGTCCGCCGGCGCATAAGCAATCGTCTCTAAACGGCCATGGGTCGGTTCGTAGCTGAGTATGGGCTGACCTGAGTTGACCACAGCGCCCCGGTACGAGATAATCTCCACGACACGGCCGCTCCCGGGAGACACAACTTCTGAGGCGTTCTCAAATGTATGCTTGGCAATCTGCAGATTGCGACCCAGATCACTGACTCTGCTCTGTCGCTCCAACGATTGTTGAAAGGTGTCATGCTCCATAGTGACCTGCTGGGCGGTAACCTGTGCGATTTGAACTCGCAACTGCTCAACTCTCGATTCAAGAGATGCAACTTTCTGTTTATCTTGCAGCGCAGCTTGCTTGGTAATCAGTCCTTTTTCGACCAACTGATCGTCAACGGGTATCTGCTCTTTCGCATACTGAATCTGCTCAATCGTGTCCCTAATATCCTGCTCATGATTTGCGATCTGCCGTTTCATAGCGGCCAGCCGCGCGGAGTCGCCCTCGGCCCTGGCCCTTAACAGAAGGGTCTTCGTTTGTTGGGCTTCTCCTAATTCGGCTCTGGCCTGCTCTAATCTTTGCTCGAGTGATGGTTGGGCCACTTGTGCAATGATTTGGCCCGCTCGGATCTCGTCCCCAATCTTCACTTTTATATCGAGGACAGTTCCGGTCCCAAGTGCCACTACGTTATTAATGCCTTCTATCCGCGAGATTACCCCTTGCGCGTTAACCGACGTCTTTATAAAACTCGTGACGCTCCAGACGAGCCCTGCCGCGAGCGTGCCGCACAAGGCAAGCAGGGCGACCCAGCTGCGCGCTGTCGTGACATGCAGTAGTTGATCGATCTGTTCGGGCGAGGAAAGGCGGTCAAGCGAAACCTTGCGAAATATCTCGGCTGGCATATTGTTGGATCCGCTTACCGATGCATCTCGTTCTCTGCAGGCGGTTGAAGAAATGTATTCTTTACGAGCGCGTGGACGCGTTGATTCGGATCGATCACGGTACCCGTTGCAAAGCGAAGGTTTTCAATCGCGACAGCATAGTTCAGGTGGGCGGAAACCTCCTGCGATAATGCTCCGGTCAGCCGGTCCTCCATTGTCAGGACCTCCAATAACGAACTCAGACCCAAGCGATACTTCTCCAGCTCGCCGTCCAGCGCGATACGGTAGTAGGCCACCGCTTCCCGGGCTTTCTTTAAAGCCGTAATGCTGTTCGACAGCGTCGTACTTGCCGTCACGACGCTGGACGAAATATTACGTTCAAGGTCGGCCTCGGTTAATGTCGATTGCTGATAGGCGGCGTTTGCTTGCGCAAGTTGACCAATAGCCACATCGTTTCGCGGAGGAAACAAGAAATTAAGAGATGCATATGCATTTGGGCCGGGCACATTGTAAAACAGTGCACCGAAAGGCCTGCCGAAACCGGTGCCTTCCAGAAGGCCGTTATAGCCGGCATTTATGGTGAGATTCAGCTGCGGGCGGAGTTGATTACGGGCTGCGGGAAGAATTTGTTGCGCCGATTGCCGTCTTAGTTTGGCCGCAAGGATGTCGGATCGATTCCTCATCGCATTTGCAACGTACTCGTTTACAAGTTGAGCCGTCACTAATGGGGAGGAGCTTTCTTGCCAATCGGGTAAGGGATCCGATGTGTCTGGTGAGATTTCAATCTCTCCTGCTTTCAAACCCATACCTAATGCCAAGCTTTGTTGTGCATTGATTACGCCCTGCTCCGCTGCTATTCGTGAAGCCGTACGGCCGTCGAGATTAGCAAGAAGTTGATTGATTTCGCCCTTGGCAACCTTGTCCGCCTCAATCAGTGTCCGGACCTCCAGGACATACCTCGCGCCGCGTGCCTCTGAGTCTTTCGCAATCTGCAAACTTTGTACGGCTGCGACTGCGTTCCAGTAGCTGATGGCGGTGTTCACAAGCAATTGAGCGACAGTCTGATTCACGTCGTTGACAGTGGCCTCCACCACGCTTTGCGATGCGAGCTCCTGGGCGTCCACGGCAGCGCGGCCGCGACCACGAAGAAAAGGAAGAACAACCTGAAACGAGAATTGGGCCTCGTTCAAACCTTGCCGGGTCGCGAGATTATCAGTATTTCGACTCAGCGTGATCGACGGATTAAACGCTATTCCGTTCCGAAACAGCTTCTGCGTAGTCATCGTGTAATTTGTGGTGTCTGAGGTGATACTCGAAGTGTTAAATCCCAATTGCGAGTATTGGAACTGCTGCAGGAACGTAAGCGGCGTGTACACACGGGCCTGAGACATGTTCGCGGAAAGCGTTGTATCGAATTGGCCTGACGCGACCCGCAAGGCGCCCTCGTTCAAGTTCAGTTGCTGTTCTTGTATTTGAATACCGGGGTGTTTTGCAAGTGTGGATTGTAGTGCGTCTATAAGTGTGACCGAGCTGTGCGGAAGCTCCAAGCCTGTTTGCGCGAACGACACAAGCGAGGCGAGGGGGAGAAGAATGAGAGTCCTGATTTGCACTCTTCCTCTAACCGTCACCCTTGATGTTCGAGGGCGCCCGACTGCGCCATTCTCAACAGGGCTTTTAAAGATCCAGGAGCAAGCCAATCATGATAGACCGCAAGATAAGCTTTGGCTTGCAGCCGGAGCCCCGGCTCAAAGACAATCTTCACGTGATGCAGCCAGCGCGCAAATACGCTGTGGACTCTGCCTCCCATAAAACTCGAGAGCGCCAATAGGTCATGGGGCCATATTTCAGGAGTCAGTCGCTCGTGCGCCAAGCCCTGCCAGGATTCAAGCGCTTCCGCCTTAACGGAAGTTGCTAACCCGCAAACAGCGAGGTGATCCAAATATCGCCGAATGATACCTGGGTTCATCGGCAGATAGCATTCCAGGCCGATCTTCGGTAAAACGCGATCTGCCACATCCAAATCTAAATCGATGCGGTCCACCAACGGGGCGAGTACGTCCACTAATCTCTGCAGTTCTCCCGATGCAGTATCGTAATCCAGGCCGCGCAGGTAATCAGTAATCTGTGTTCCAGATAGGCCACGCACACAGAGTCGCGTGGTGCTTGAATTGCGAGCCAGCATCAGACCAACTTGAAATATACGTGCTCCCGAGGGTAGAAAATTAAAACAGCGGGCGATCTGTCGCCTCTGCGCTTGCTCGAGTGTGCCCCCAAGCAGAACTGGCAATGCCACCTCCGTTAGCCATTCGCAGTGACTTGGCATCGTCTCGTCATCGATTGTCCTCTCCAGCGGTTGCATATTGTCCGCTCCGATAAAGACGCTCGGAACAGGGACCGGCGGCGGCATCCCTTCCACGTCAAACTCAATCCACATGTTGTGTATGTGGTCAAAAAGCGGCGACTGCGGGTCGGACCATTCGTTCGCAAAAGACTGTATCCGCTGCCAGGTCGGGTGAGCTTGGAAAAAAGCAGGAAGATTCCGTCCCAGTCTCCGATTGCTTAAAACCTCTCGTCCGCCTTGTCTGGCCTTGGCACAGACCAGGAAGTCCGCGCTTGGTTGACTCACGCCCAACGGGCATTCGAAGCCAAAAAAATCGGTGAGGGCACCGGGTAAAGACGATGCGATACGTCCGATGTTCAAGAGCGCCTCGCACGAGATTAACTGCTTAGAAACATACGGCGCCACAGCCGCACTTATATAATCAGCAACATTGGTCTGGCAGGTCGGCGGCGTTTTGCCCGGAGCCGCCGGAAAATTCAGCCGCCCTGTCGTGATCTCGCTGATCTTCGAATCCGTGTAACTATCCATCGAACTCGATAAGACACTCATCTTCACCTCACGGAAGATCGAATTCAATTCCAAAGCAAAACCGACGGAAGCTTCTCGGGGAAAGCTAGGCGGAGGAACTGATATCCGATACCAGCAAGTCCTTCGTAAAAGCTAGGCAGAAACGCACCGGCGGGAAGATGCGGATGTAGATAAAAACCCGAATTGCGTTTGGCTCGGTTAATACACCAACCCGCCTGCTTTCGAGCCGCGGCCAGGACTTGTGGTCCATAACCCGCCCGCTGCGATGCCTCAACCAGGAAATCGAGCCGTCCCGCGATCCCGCTACAAACTTGATCGGGACCACTCAGGGAAGTGCTCAGACATTGCTGCAGAGCCCTCTCTAAAGAGGAGAAGATTTGGTTGTTTTTCAACACCCCGGGTGTATCTAACAAGCCCAGGCCAACACCGGCCGCCCCTGTACGCCAGCTGAGATCGGGAGGATCTGTCTCATCTTGGAAGCAGGTCGCACGCAGGAATTCCTGGGAGGCGTGCAGGAATCGCCGGTCATTTGTTGCTCGATGGAGCCGAAGGAGAGCATGGGCCAAACCCACCGGGCCGTGAGCAAAACCCTTTGCCTCGCCTTTCAGACTTGCCGATCGGCTGCCCGCAGCAGAAGAATCTCGGCATTCGAGGATTTTGTCTCCAAACGCGATCGCATTATCAAGGAGCAAGGCCGACGGGCGGATCTCATAAAGCGATAGCAAACCTAGGATTGCACCCGCACGACCATTAAAGATATCCATGTTAGGTTCGGAGACAAAGAAATCCGGGCTGATCAGAGAAGCTGCTGCGCAAGCGATCTCGATTGGAGTTTCCTCCCCTAAAAGCTGACCCACACGAGTCAAACCATAGACAAGAGACCCGAATCCGGTTAGACCGACCGTAAGGTTTTGGAGCGAAGATTTGCTTTTGGTCTGGAAGAGTTTCTCGTATGCGCTGACAGTCCGCCGAATAGGGCCCAACGCTCCAATAGCCATTTGGCGAGATCCCGCCCCGGGACTGACCCTCTCCAAAGCCGCCAGGAACAGAGCAATCCCGGTCAGGCCATCAAACAGGTTGGGACCTAAAGGCCCGAACCGGTAGTTGTGTGTGTTGGCCTGAGCAATTAGGCTGAGCCACGTAAAGCTTCCGTCACTGCCCTGGATCGCCGATTGCTGAAGCAGTAGCACGATCTCTGAGGCTTGTTCAAGTAAGTCGTTCTCCGTTGGCTCGGATTGATCGGCTAAGGCCGTGTACTCGACTTCAGGCGTGCTTATTGGCAAGCGCTGGCTTGCTGCTTTCGCCCAGAATGAACCGCGAATGATGCTAATCTGTTCTCTTAAATTCTCGTTTCCAAGTTTCAGCAGTCTCTCGCGCACGTCCTCGAAGCCTGCCCGCGTGAAACAGTTTTCAACAACTGCATCAGGGCTGATGTTTAGCGCCCGGCTCTGCGGACTAGCAGTGAAGAAGGGTATATCGAGATCAGCGAGCGCTTCCTTCTCCGCTTTCAAAAAAGGTGCGAAACGTGCGTTCGCGTCGGACGCCAAGAGCACACGGCTCAACAGTTCGAGATGAATCGAGCGCTCGGCTCCATCGCGCAGCAGGGCAGCATCGACAGAGTTTTTCAAAAGAGAAAAATACGTAGATGTATCGCGGAAAATCAATCGCATCGGCGAGCGCGCCAACTCATCAAGCGGACTGCCGGGGCGCAGCAGCGCATCACGTCGAATCAGCAGCAGATTGTACATCTCTTGAAATCCGCCTGCAACCTCCTCGACATAGCGCGCAGGCTCGGCGGTTTCGTCAGCTGCGAAAGGTACGTTTTGATTGCGCAGGGCTTTGCCTGTTACCACCTGTCGCGCTAAGTTGTCTGTTTCGAGACCTTGCCAAGCCATGGCGAAGAACTGTTCCCCCCCAACTCCGCCCAGAGCACTGAGGTCCTGAAAGTGCCCATTACCCAAGGAGCGCAACCACGGGAGCATGCCGACGTGAAGCACGGACGTATTCATATTCCGCGCTGCTACGGTTTCCGCCGAAGCTAGGGCGTCGCCGGTCTTATTCTCATCTAGTGAAGGTGTGATGAGAGTCTCTGCATCAACCACTACCGGGTATTCCCCGGCCGCAATCAGGTTCTCCGCATGTACATCGGTTGTTCCGAGAACGTAAAACAGGCAAAGCAGCATGCCACTTCGGCGGTAGAATCGCGCTCGCTCAGCCTCGCTCTGAGGAGCACAATGCTCCACGAACTCCGCCCAGCCATAACCGGAACGGGACAACACGTGCAAGCCTTTCAGTTGCAGACTGAGATCGTGACCGTTGATCCACTCCACCAAGCGAGTGTAGGAATCTTCTGTCTCGAGGCTCTTCGGCTTGTAGATGAGCTTCGAACCCGAAGAGAAGGTAAGTGCGAACACGCTGCGGCCCTTATGGTGGGGATCTGAAAGGCCGGCGCTCAGTTCTTCCACTTCCCCCAAATCCCGCCCCTGCTGGAAGGTCTTCGCGAGACTGACCCGGTCCGTCTCCAAACGGCTCAGGAATTCAGCCGTCGAGTCAACCCAATTCTTCATCAGGGTTGCGACTGCCCGAGCCAAGCCGCTGTATTCCTGAAGAAATGGAACAAGCCCTCCGCCCAGCATTTGTCCACAAAAGTCTCGATAGATCTCACTCGAGCTGTCGGCGAGGTATTCCGCGAGTCTGCCGCCGAACGGGGCCTGCCGCTTGAGACGGAAAATCGAAAACTCTAGCAGCAGAGCACTGCTGCAGACATTCCCAAGCCAGTGAAGCAGCGTCCTCTCTAAGCTGGAGTGAGCTTTATCAGTCAATGCACAAAGGACCGTGCTGGCTCTCAATCGAAGCGACTGGCCGGCTGCATGGACAAAGGGCGCTACGAGCTTCTCAAAGGGCCAAGGTTCGGTGGGATCCAGAAAACGAAACGGCTCCGCCCTTTGCATTGCCGCCTCTTTCAAACCATCCTGGAGCAAATCTGTCCAATTAGGGAGAGATACTCCATCCGGCAGCCGGACTCGACCCAATCCGCTCCGGATCGAATCGAGATCTAGCGCCCGGAGCGCAAGCAACTTTTGAAACTGTTCTCGATCTCCCTTCGCTGCGACCTCACACCAGCGGTCCAGGCGACGGTTGATTTCACCCTGGTCCAGATCCGGATGAGGGACGAGATAGCCGTTCGCGAGTCGCTCATCGAACGTACTTGATTTGGCGACAATCTCCGCTAAGTTTTCCCGAGTGAATCTCATCAGGCTACGCAACTCTTTCTTTCACGTCCTTGAACGTAGGAAGGCAGCGCAAACTCTGCCACATACGCGGCGTGGTTTCGGCAGCGATATCGCGGATGCGCTACAGCGGCGTTTCGCAGTTCGAGATCCCGTACCGCCGGATCGCAGAACTCACCGAGTGCGAGGACGGCAACGGCCGTTGCGATCATGCGATACGTATCGATGTACAAGGACAGCTCATGCCGCGATCCGTTTACGTTCAGAATCTGGGAAAAACGAGCGAATTCGTTATCCGGAGGCACGAGGCTGCTTTCCGGCTCTCCGGACGAGAGAAAAGTGGAATAGAAAGGAGTGCACTCCGGCCACATGCCGGTAGCCGCATCCATCATGTCTAACAAACGCAGTTGTGCCAGCCGAAGCAAACGTCCGCGACATCCAAGCGAAGCCAGAGCCAGAATTGCGAGGCTTGTGGAGAAAGCGCGGTCGAACCTCCCGAAGGAATAGTCGTCATTCATGCCGGCGAGAATTTCCTGCATCAGCTTCTTCTTCAACGATGCTGCCCCCGTGTCCGCACAAATCGCTCGGGCCAAGGCCCAGTCGGTCAGATAAGGATTGGCGAAATACAGCCCTGACCGCGTTGCAAATCGCTCCTCGATGCGCTGCAACGGTGTGACCGGCGGAAGCCCAAGTTCCGCCCGTAGACCTCTTACTAGGCACGTGGTCGCAAAATCCGGCTGGCACCAATGAGCATTGGCTTCACTGATCCCCATCCGGTCACGTTGTTTCGTCGTCGACCACAGCTGCGGGTAATATTGACCGTTGCTGTCCGTAAACCGCTCCAGGGCCTCCACTCCCTCACGATCAGAGAGCGCTTGCAGGATGAGCACGGAATCCGTTGCCGTAACGAGTCTCCCGTTGTGAAAGGCCCAGAGCCCGGCTTCGCGACCCGCGGTCAACAACTCTCTTACTTGGGCGGCACCCCGGGCGGATGTCTCCGTTGAAGTTGAGTTAAGAGCCTTTAGTAAGAACCCGAGCGGAACCAAGTCTCCATACCCAAATCGCTCCTGCGGCGGCGGCGGTTGGCAGGTCATGGCCAGGCAAGTATAACGGGCCATGGAGGCCAGCTTTTCCGCAGCTGCCAAACCCATCGCCCTCCCCCATGCTGTCCTGCTTTTGGAAGCTTGAATGAGACCCGATTCCAGACTCAGATCTATTTCGCCGTGATTCAGAAAGAATTGGTTGCAGTTTCCCGTCCGGCTATAACCGGCAAGAGCGCCTGCATGGATGTGAACCGGTAACCGGTTCCGGAATTGAGCAACGAACGCACCTTCATTCGAATGCCCGCCTTGATACTCGACCCCCACTGCTTCCAGAAGTTCGTAGTGATCCTGGCAAGGTTCTCGACGAAATACCGCGGTTGCTTGTCCACAATGCTCCTTGACGACAACGTGCAGCAATACGGCGGGAGCGCCCTCTTCGTGGCCGATACCTAAACAATCCGGCTCCTCGCCGGAAACAGCCGCGAGAAGACTGCGGTATCGATCCAGAAATGGCAGCCCCCGATTCGAGCAGGGTTCTAGATGGTTACCATTCAGCAGGTACAAATCACACCCGTCGTGTGGCGCCAAGTATCGACCATGCGACGTTAGGGCTACATGACTAAACGGCAGAAGGTCAATTTGCTCCGGCAGGAGGAACATTGCCCTCATCTGTGCATCCTGCATCCATGGCCGTAGAGCAGAGAGTCGGAAGCAGACCATCCATTCAAGCCACGCGGGCAACGAACGGAGAACATCTATTGCGTTCAAAGGAAACCCCACCTACCAGCTGCGTCAGGTTTAGTTGGATCAGTGCAGGTCCACGCTGAACAAAAGATCCTCAACTTTGATGGCAATTGGGTCTTTTAGTTATAGCGGCGATCGCGTTACCAACCCTGTTTCGTCGTAACTACCGCTCCACTTGCAACCCCGCTAATCACTCCGCTGGCTGCCACGGTCCCGGCTACGACTCCGCTAACCATCAGAGTCGTTACCCAGATTTCAGTTCCTCCGGCAACTTTCTCCAGGTCCTCGTCGGAGAGTTCAGTCAGGTTTGCTGGCGCCGGCGGGATCGAAAAGTGCAGTGTGTGGGCGTCCTCCTCATGCACAAAGATTTTCAGCTGCTCAGGCAGTTTTTGTCCGAGGTGGCGTTCGAGCAAACCTTTGGGATCCTGCAGCACCTCTTGACGGAAGCTCGGATCTTTCCAGGCCTTCTCGATTAGCTGCGTCTCTAAATCGCGACGCACTCCGTTTGCTGTTGTGTTATCCATTGCCCGATCCCTTTTCTCTCAATGAACTCACCAATTCACGCCCGCGGCTTTTGCAGTTCCGAGTGCTGTACCCAACGAGACTGCCGCTCCGCTTAACACTGAGGCGACAACCGGCGTGATCATTGCAGCACTCACGATCTCAGTTCCTCCGGCCACTTTCTCCAAGTCTTCGTCGGAGAGTTCCGTCAGGTTTGCGGGTGCCGGCGGGATCGAAAAGTGCAGTGTGTGGGCGTCCTCCTCATGCACAAAGATTTGCAAGTGTTCAGGTAATTTTTGTCCAAGGTGGCGTTCGAGTAGGGCTTTGGGGTCGCGCAAGACCTCTTGGCGAAAGGCCGGGTCCTTCCAGGCCTTCTCGATCAACTGTGTCTCTAAATCGCGTCGCATTCCTTTTTCGGTTGTGGTATCCATCGGTCCATTACTCCTTGTCTAAGATCGTAAGTGGGTTAGCCTGCCCTTACCAGCCACCCTGCGTTTTCGTCACGGCCGCCGCCGTACCGGCCGCCGTGCCAACCGCGGTCACTCCAGCTACCGCCCCTATAGTTGCTAGAACAATCGACATGATTTCGGTACCACCCGCGACTTTCTCCAGATCCTCGTCGGAGAGTTCGGTTACGCTAGCGGGCGTTGGGGGGAGCGAAAAGTGCAGCGTTTGAGCATCTTCCGGGTGAACGAAAATTTTTACTTGCTCGGGCAGCTTCTGCCCGAGCGCTTTCTCAATGGTGCCCTTCGGGTCGCTCACCACGTCTTTCATGAAATTGGGATCTCTCCAGCACTTCTCGATGAGCGCGGTTTCCATGTCGCGTTTCGTTAATGCTGATTCTGCTTGTGCCATTTCTGTGCCTTCCGGTATCAAACGATTTGATTGTCGGCGAAACGACTTTCGCGCTCTCTCAGTATCGGAATCGAGCCATCCCACGCCAAGCGGCAAATCGCGGCATTCAGCTCAGCTTGGTGTAGAGGTCCATCTGTCGTCATTTGCCGCGCCTGCCAAAAGCGCCCGGTCGGCAGGCGCCGGCGAGATCAACACAGAAGGCAATGACACTCCGTGGATCGAATGTGTAGCGGTGTGATATTTGCTTCGTCACGTCTCCTCCTGGCCAGCAATAGCGCCGTCTAGACACTCGAGCGCCGCTACCTTCCGCGTCGTCCTGTCTGCACCTGTTCCCAAACGCGATAAAGATCCGAGGCCGTCATTGATCCTAAAGTGGTACGAATCTCGTTAAGAGTGGATTCAAATATACGCTCGAGCTCTGCCGGGATCTTGTCTTGGAAAGAGCGACGCCAATAACCAGGCACCTGACTCCGAAATTCCACATTGTTAGAGAGATGTGGTGCCAAAGCCCTTTGGATCAGATCCAAAGGGGTAAGAGACTCCATAGCAAGAGTGAGACCAAGCGAGCTGCCGATGGCTTGGGCACGGTGCCAGGTACCCCTTGGAAGATAAAGAACATCACCCGGATTGAGGACCACCTCGCATAGGTCTTCCTCGCGTGGCCTTGCCACGGTCACCCAAGGTAGTTTCAACACGTCGCGGTCTTTAGGAAACGAGACGTTCGTGGCAACTTCTTTGAGCCCCGGCTTTGGTGAAAACCACCATCGTTTTTGACCTTCAATCTGAAGGATGGAAACTGGATGGTGATCAAGATGTAATCCGAACCCTGCACCGTCGGGCGAAAGATAGGAATTGAAAAAGAAGCCGCCCGCAACAGCGAAGTTGTTGCTAATGCGATTTAGGAAAGCCGTTAAGATCGGATTCCCCGGATTGATCACTGAGGCGCACACAGTTTTTCCGCTGGCAAACATTTCTGGAATTTGCTCCGGCTTGATGTTGAAATGGCCGGGCCAACCCTTTTCGTCTGTGAAGCCTACCTTCAAGTCGGCACAATGGTATGCACCGCGATCAAAGGTTTCACGGTCAAAAAGGCCGGCGAATTTGTTAAGAGT
The DNA here is from genome assembly GCA_963737005.1 of Terriglobia bacterium. Classification (GTDB taxonomy): domain Bacteria; phylum Acidobacteriota; class Terriglobia; order Bryobacterales; family Bryobacteraceae; genus Bog-105. The sequence continues at coordinate 569,999 of CAVTRD010000006.1, forward strand.
GCCCGGTATATAGAGAGCTTTCTCATTCCAGTACTGTTCAAAGAAGAGCCGCTCTTCTACCGGGTGCAACAGTGCTGCCAGATCGCCTTGAACTGCCGTTGGTCCCTGTTCGGAATATGCGATCGCTTCTATTTCTGTCGATACATCGGACATCGCGCTCCTCATTGTTTTTAGAACCTTCCCGTCATCTCACGCGCCGTGAACGTGTTCATGCTCTGAGTGCGTCAGCGAGCTAACGTGCTCTCATAGGGAGGGATTACCAGCCTTGTCGCATGGTCACCCCTGCAGCCGAGGCGACCGTTACAGCGGCCGTTCCGACCGCAAGTGTTGCAGCAATAGTCGCCACAACGATTTCGGTTCCCCCGGCGACTTTCTCCAGATCTTCATCGGAGAGCTCGGCTACGCTGGCAGGCGTTGGGGGGATCGAAAAGTGCAACGTCTGAGCGTTTTCCGGGTGGACGAAGATCTTGAGTTGCTCAGGCAACTTCTGCCCGAGCGCTTTCTCAATGGTGCCCTTCGGGTCGCTCACCACGTCCTGCATGAAATTCGGATCTTTCCAGCACTTCTCGATCAGTGCGGTTTCCATATCGCGTTTCGTTAATGCGGATTCTGCTTGTGCCATCTGTGCCTTCCAGTATCTGAGGATTTTTGATTGTTGGCGAAACGACTTTCGCGTTCTCAGTATCAAGGCCGAGGCGGCCCACGCCAAGCGGCAAATCACGGCATTCGGGCTAGACAGCCGACAGTACGCGGTCGCCATTAGCACCAGGTCGGAAGATGCGCGTTGTCGCAATTTGCCGCTCAACAGTGTAGCGCCAAATTCAGACGCGGCAACTTGCATGTTAGGCTTTCCTACTGGGCAGCAAATCTCTGGACCGAATCAATCATGCTTTTCCGGTCAGCAATAAGCGACAAAGCACCCGTGCTTCCTATCTCTTTCACCAGGTAATCGCTGAGTGCGAGCGCAGTAACATAGCCGCGTGCCGCCCAATGCCAGTCGAATTTCGACAGAAAATAGCAAAATTCATTCCGCTGTATCCATGCGCACTTTTCGTTTCCCATCAATGCCTGCAGGCATGTGTTTTGCAATTTGGTCACGACACTGACGGGAACCAGATCGAGGGCGAAGCATCGCTTATAGAGGGCTCTTTGCCCGCCAAACATCAAAACTGTGCTCATGCCTTTACAGTGAACGTAATCTAGCTGGACTTCGGAGAAGCAGCCCCCTCGAGAAAGAATCTGGTGGGTTAAGTCGAAATCCTCATAGCCGATGTAGTATGTCTCGTCATAACAATTAAGCGAGAGCAAGCCCTCTCTGAGCATCACGAGCGGAACATTCTTCAGGACGGGAAGAGGTTCCCCTGCCCCGAGTTGCTGGCTCTGCTGGATTTCAGGGCTCACAGCCCAATAACCTGCTTCAAGTAAGGCGAGGCATTTCGGAATCCAGTTCGCATCGGCGATGATGCAATCATCATGAAAGATCGCGACATACTGGCCTCGTGAACGAGCTATGCCTTCGTTGTATCCCTTCGACACGCACCCAAACTCAGAGAACGCAAAGTCGAATTGGTGAAAGAGACTAAGGTCAGCATCCAGGCCGTTGTAGACAATGAGGATTTCGATATCGAAGCCCTTGCTATGACTGATAATGCTTGGCAGCAAGTGATTAGCGACAAATAAATCATTGGCTGTCAGCAGGATGATGCACGAAATCAGAGGCGTCGTGCTGGACTTGAACGAATCTGTTTCGTCTCGCGAGAAGAAAGGATATCCATGCAGCTGTGCAAATACCTCCCGGATAGCCTCTTCCAGACAACCCGGACGAGCCTGAAGTTGTAGAACCTGTCTGTCATCATTGCCGCCCAGATCCCAGGACGAAACTCGGTGCGCTCGCTCTACGCATTCCAGGAGCAGTCCGGGCGGATAAGCACTTGCCGGGAAGCGAACAGAGGCCACCTCCCCGTCTAAGTCCAAATCAATCGAATTACAAGTGAGCTTCATCTTCATCTCACGCCCTCTTGCATTTCAATCTGTCTCTGGACCCGTTTCCTTCAGCGCCACAGTGCCTCCTTCACGCGATCGCCTTATTCTTTAATCGCCGATTCGCCGACTCGTTCTGAAACACTCGGCCGTATGTTTGCTCGTGCACCGTGCGTTTTGGCAGACGCAGTGCGAGTTTGCCCTAGCGCAGTGGTTTGTAGTACGTGAGAAACCAATAGGCCGCAAGCGGCTCCCAACGAAAAACCAATGAACAACACGATCAGTGTATGCCAACGCGATTTGTTAGCTACCATCGCCTTGGGATCCGTTGACTTGTCCTCGGTCGGTATGACCGGCAATCTGTCGCGGGCGATGTTTACGGAGCGCTTGTGGCGCCAATTTTCAATCTCGCTACGATAAGCAAAGACTGAGCCTGATTTCGACTCCTGCACCCGGTGAATCGGCAATCCGGCGGTCTTCTCCCAACGCTGGACGGTCCGCACATCGCGCTGGAGATAGTCAGCGATATCTTTCCAGCTTTCCAGAGAGTCTGAGAGGGTTGCGTTACCCACTGTTGCCCATTCCGGCCTCTTCCCACGGTGTGCTAACGAGAGCCTTCATCTGTGTCATCGCAGTTTGATCGCACTCACGAGTACTGTAAGTCGGTCTTCAAGGGGAAACCATAGGTGTTTGCACCTAGTTGTTTGTAGGGGTTTCCACTCAGGAAATCCAGAGGCAATCCCCTATTGCCCTTAGCTCGACGGTTCGAACATACTTTGTAACAAGAAAAACTTCGGCGAACAACGCAGAGTGCAAAAGCATAGAGAGTCACTAAAGCGGTTGCCAGGTGGCATGACGGTCTGCGTTGGGCTGCGGAATCACAATCGAGGCGTCAATCGATGGCTCTCCATACGCCGGAACGCCGATAGTCCGGGAACTGCCAGCCATTCACAAACCCTCGCCACAGTCTACGCCAGTGAGAGAGCAGAATTTTCAACGTGAGCAGCAGGGAACCTCTTGCCTAGCAGCAGAGGACAAGTTTCAGAGCCGATAAAATGAAGTTACTAATCGTCGATGATAGCGGGCCGGCTAGGCAGTTCGTTCGGCGTTTGCTCGTTGCCGTGACCACCGATGTCGAGGAGTGCGATGATGGTGCCGGCGCTTTAGAGTGTTACCGAACGTTTCTTCCTGATTTCGTGTTGATGGATCTGGAGATGAAAGAGATGAACGGCCTTCAGGCGACCAAACAGATCGTAGCTTCTTATCCCGAAGCGAAAGTCATCATTCTAACCAACTTTGATGACGCCCTCTTACGTAGGCAGGCACAAGTGGCTGGCGCAAGGGCGTATGTGATCAAGGAGCAAATGACGGATCTGGCGCGCATTCTTCAAGGACTACCTTCTTCGCAGAATTTGTTGTAGTTTTGAATGATCGCTCGATGTGTCGACTGCCAGCACTCCTCCTTCTGTCTATTGCTGTGCAGGGTCAGAGCAAGTTTCAAATCTATAACACAGAAAATGGTCTGCCGAACAACTCAGTGCTGGCCATTCGTCAGACCCGGGATGGCTATTTATGGTTCACAACTTATCGCGGGCTGGTGCGCTTCGATGGGGTGCACTTCCGAATATTCGATCCGAGTAACACTCCCGAGTTGCGAGGCACGAACTTCGCAACTTCCAGCCTCTTTGAGGATCATCAGGGTGCTCTCTGGGCAGGCAGCTGGTCGAGTGGCGCAATTCGTTACCAGGATGGAAAGTTTACTGCTTATACAACTCGCGATGGGCTGCCAAATAACGACGTCGTTCGGATAGACGAGGACCGCCAGGGTACCATTTGGATCTTTACTCATCCAGGAATATCCAGGCTTTGCAAAGGCCGAATTGAAATAGTTCACGCGATTGCAGGCGAGCCCGTAGCGCCATTCCTGAATCCGCCGTCCAACCTTGGAATAGACGCTTACCTATGCGGTTTATGGCGCTTTACCCCTTCGGGATTGCAGCGCTTTGCCTACGGACAATGGTCGAATATCCCGCTGCCGCCGTTGAAGCACGGAGCAAAGAGCGTGCACGTGGATTCTCTATTGGAAGATGTCAAAGGCCGGCTTTGGCTTAGCATCATCGGGCAGCCGAGGAAAGGATACTGCGTAAAGGACGGCCACCTGAGCGAATGGAAAGGGCTGCCGCCCGGCGCTTTCCTCAATTATCAGGACCGGCTTGGCCGCCTTTGGATCAGCGATCATCAGGGCCATACCGGCCTCTGGCAGAACGAACGTTTGACCACCTTCGAGAGTATCTCCACCGTATCGCCCTACCGGGTATTCGAAGACCGGGAGGGTGGCTTTTGGGTGGGCACGCTGGAAGGGGGACTCGCACACGGCACCAAAGAAGTTATCCAAGTGTTCCGAATACCCGGCGGTCACGAGGCGAATGTCATTGGACCGATCACCGAAGACGGAGCAGGAAACATTTGGGTAGGAAGCTATGGGTTGACTGAGTTAAACCGAGCCGGCCTGCGAACATTTTTCCGGCCCCGTCCCCACGTGAGCTGGCGCGCCGCTCAAATGCCAAACTCCCTTTTCGCGGACGGCGATGGCTCTATCTTGTGTGGCTATCCGAACGGGCTCGCAATCTTTAAGAATGGCCGGTTTCGAGACCTGGAAGCGCCATTGCACGCCATCACCTCCGAGATTGATGCAATCCTGCGCGACCGCACGGGAACTCTATGGCTCGGCGGTGAGGAGGGCCTTTACCGGTATAGCCACTGCAAGCTGGATCGGTTCAATGCTGCAAATGGACCCGTGCGCGGTCAGGTTCGCACACTTTTTGAAGATTCAAGCGGAACGCTCTGGATCGGAACAGATGTAGGAATCTGCCAGCGCAAAGGCGATTCGTTCTTCTGCTTCGGACCCAAAGACGAACTCTCCGAATGGGGCATACGGTCGATCGTGGAAGATACGGACCATGTCATCTGGGCGGGTACAGCTCGCGAGGGCATCTTGAGGATTGACCGCGGTTCCTTGACTTCCATTAGCGCTCCGAACGGCCTTCGTGCGAGTGACGCCACGGCCCTTCTCGAGGACTTGCATGGCTACTTCTGGACCGGCTGCCAGTTAGGAATTTATCGTGTGAAGAAACAGGAGCTGAATGATTTTGCGCGGCATCGGCTCGCACTCGTCGACAGCACGATGTTCGGAACCACGGATGGATTAAATGTTACCAATTCTACCGGTCACGGCCAGCCATCCGGATTTCGTGACAGAGAGGGGGTACTGTGGCTTCCAACTAAGGACGGCTTGGCTAGAATTAACCCGCGAACCGTGGAGTTCAATAGCGAGACACCAGTGGTCATTGAGGACTGCGCCGTAGAACAGCGTCCGATACCCTGCCAAAAACAAGTGACATTACCCGCAGGAGCTAACGACTTTGAAATTCGTTACACGGCTCTCAGCTTGATCCGGTCCAATCAGATTGTCTTCCGGTACAGATTGGGTGGTCTGAACTCCTCATGGACAGAAGCGGGAAACCGGCGGACTGCCTATTTTTCCCATCTGCCCCCGGGAACATTCCACTTCACCGTTGCCGTAGCCAACAGCGGGGGCGTGCCGACCAGTCCGGGCGGGCAGCTCTCTGTTATAGTTCTGCCCCGCTTTTATCAAACATTCTGGTTTCAAGTGCTCGTAGCAGGTTCTGCGATTTGCCTCTTTGCGCTAGCTTGGCGACTCCATACGATTCGCTTCAGCCGCCAACAGGCATTACGTCAGGCGTTTGCACAACAGGTCCTAGCTTCTCAGGAAATAGAGCGTAAACGAATCGCTGGCGAACTGCATGACGGCATGGGGCAGCACTTGTCAGTGATAAAGAATACCGCTTTGCTCCTTCTGACCAAATTCGCCGGTAAAGATAGTTACGTCGAGTGCATCGCGGGCGAGGCGTCCCAAGCTATCACCGAAATGCGCCGTATTTCCTACGATCTTCGTCCCTACCAACTCGATCTCCTGGGACTGTCGAAGGCGGTCGAAGAGCTGGCCAGAAGGTGTGGAGAGGCCGCTCACATTCAAATGGATATCGTAGTTGACGATTTGACCTCGGCATTTGCGAAAGAGAAGGAGATCCACTTCTACCGGATTGTGCAGGAGTGTTTGAACAACATCCTCAAGCACTCTCACGCAACGCTCGCCCAAGTCCTGATCCAGCGATCCGATCCTACCGTCCTTCTCGTAATTCATGACAATGGGAGGGGCTTTCTGCCCAACAAGATGGAAGCTGATCCGGAAAGAGAGGGCTTCGGCCTGTTCGGCTTGCGAGAACGCGTTCACCTGCTAGGGGGCGCATTTAAAATTCAGTCCACTGCTGGAACGGGTACAACAGTGAGTATCGAATTTCACCTGGAAACGGCAGGTCGACTATGAAACCTACTTCAGTTTTTATTGCCGATGACCATCCGCTCCTCAGGCAGGGCTTGAGGGCGGTCATCGAATCGGATCCGAGTTTCACGGTAGCTGCCGAAGCGAGCGATGGTGAGATGGCCTTGCAACTGATCAATCAGTGTCAACCCTCGATTGCCGTCCTTGATATCAACATGCCGAAGCTTGATGGCCTGAGTGTTGCACGGGAGATGCGGGCCGGGAACTGCGGCGTGAAGATCATATTTGTTACGGTTCATACCGGAGCGGACCTGTTTCGCGAGGCGCTGAAACTCGGGTCTAAAGGCTATATTCTAAAGGACACATCGCTTATGGAAATCCTACATGGCTTGCGGGCAGTGCGGGACGGCCAATACTTTGTGCCGCCTGCTTTGATGGAGGTGCTGGTGAACAGCCAACTGGATTTTCCAGACGGAAAACGGACCAGTGTTGAGTCGCCACACCAGCTCACTCCTTCAGAACGGCGAATTCTGCGCTTGATTGCTGCGGGCAAATCGAGTAAGGAAATCGCCGGTGAGCTCATGATCCAATACAAAACAGTAGAAAATCACCGAACCAACATTAGCCAAAAACTCGGCGTCTCCGGGCCGCATGCCTTAATGCGGTTCGCGCTTCAGCATCGAGCCGAGCTGTAAGCTTTCCCTCCGCAAAATTTCTGCGCTTCTGCTCACAACTAACCGAGCTGGTCGTAGCGCGCGCGCTGGTCCCATGGGACACATTACATGCAAGTGGACCGTAAGCGTACGGCGAGCACCGTCTAGCAAAGCGCGGCGGAGTTGGATGATGCTTTGGGGATGGAAGAATCAGCTCAGAGCAGCAGTAAGTCCGAGGTAGTCAAGCCAAAGCGGCGGCAGTGGTCAGAGGAAGAACGGCAGCGGATTGTGCAGGCATCATTGAAAGCCGGCACGACGGTGGATAGGGTGGCGCGACTGTATGGGGTGCATGCCAGTCAGATTTACGACTGGCGGAAACAACAGCGCCAAAGGGTGAAAACAGAAAAGCGCTCGGTTTTGGTTCCCGTACAGGTGACAGAAAGTGCTCCCGAGGCCAAGCAGGAACGCAACTGCGTGATCATCGAAGCGCGCAATGTACGGGTGACATTGAACGGCAGCATCGACGCAACGGTCATGGCGACGGTGTGGGAGTGCCTGGCGAAATGATCTCACCGCCAGTTGGGGGGCGGATCTGGATTGCGGCAGGAGTGACGGATCTGCGGCGCGGCTTCACGGGGCTGAGCGCAGCTGTGCAGACGATACTCGAGCAGGACCCTTATGGCGGACATGTGTTTGTGTTTCGCGGCCGGCGTGGCGATCTGATCAAGTTGTTGTGGTGGGACGGCGACGGGCTATGTCTATTCGCGAAACGACTAGAGAGGGGACGGTTCATCTGGCCGCACGCGGAGAGCGGCAGTGTGTCACTTACTCGAGCGCAGTTATCGATGTTACTCGAAGGCATTGACTGGAGGCAACCGGCACGCACGTGGAAGCCGGAAGTGGCCGTGTAAAGGTGAGAACAAAACCGTTGGAAATGTCTTGGATAACTGCTGACTAAGTAGCGGAAACATGGCATAGTCTACACATGCCTATTGCGCCGCTGCCGGATGTGGCCACGCTCGATGTGGCCGCGCTGCGCGACATGGTTCTCAAGCAGCATCAGCAGATCTCATGCCGCGAAGAAGAAGTCGAACGTCTGCACGAACAGATCTCATCGCACGGTGCGGAGATCGAACGCCTGAGAATGATCATCGCGCGCTTGCAGCGGCTGCAGTTCGGGCGCAAGTCGGAGAAGATCCAACGGCAGCTGGAACAACTGGAACTGCAGCTGGAAGATCTGGAAGCGCGCACGGCAGAGGAGCAGCAACAGACGGAGCAGACGCGTCCTGATGCAGTTTCAGTGAACGCAGCCGCACGCAAAGCGCGGCGTGCGCTGCCGGAACATCTGCCACGCGAAGTGCAAACGCATATACCGCAGCACCATGATTGCCCTGCCTGCGGCGGCCAACTCAGCAAGCTGGGTGAAGATGTATCTGAAGTGCTTGAGTATGTGCCGGCACGCTTCAAAGTCATTCGACATGTGCGGCCCAAACTGAGTTGCACGAAGTGCGATGCGATCGTGCAGGCAGAAGCGCCGAGCCGGCCGATTGAGCGCGGCTTAGCAGGGCCCGGTTTACTGGCACATGTTCTGGTTTCGAAATACGCTGATCACCTTCCGCTATATCGCCAGGCCGAGATTTACGCACGCGAAGGAGTGGAACTGGAACGTTCGACACTCGCCGAGTGGGTGGGTGCAAGTAGTGAACTGCTGAAGCCGCTGAATGAAGCCTTGCGGCAGTATGTGATGAGCGGCCGCAAGCTGCACGCCGATGACACACCGGTTCCGGTGCTTGCGCCTGGAGATGGCAAAACCAAGTTGGGGCGCTTATGGACGTATGTGCGTGATGATCGCCCGGCCGGTGATGATGCGGCTCCTGCAGTGTGGTTCACTTACTCGCCCGATCGCAGAGGCGAGCATCCGCATCGGCATCTCGCAACCTTCCAGGGCACGCTGCAAGCCGATGGCCACGCAGGTTTCAACCGGCTATATGATAGCGGACGCATTCGGGAAGCCGCCTGCTGGGCGCACGTCCGGCGCAAGTTCTTCGACCTGCAGCAAGCGCATGCTTCGCCGATTGTGACCGAAGCTGTGGAGCGAATCGGTCAGTTATACGCGATTGAGAATGAGATGCGTGGCCGCTCGCCCGATGAGAGGCAACGAACACGCGATACCAGATCGCGACCTTTACTCACATCGCTGCATGATTGGCTGAAAGCATGCCTGACAAAGCTGTCTCGCAAATCGGAAACGGCGGCGGCCATCAGTTATGCGCTCGGCCGCTGGTCCGCGCTGGTGCGTTACTGCGACGACGGCTTCATCGAAATCGACAACAACACCGCTGAACGTGCGTTGCGTGCCGTCGCACTCGGCCGCAAGAACTATCTGTTTGCCGGTGCTGACTCAGGGGGCGAACGCGCTGCGGCGATCTACAGTCTCATCGGCTCAGCCAAACTGAACGGCCTCGACCCGGAAGCTTATCTGCGTCATGTGCTGGCGCGCATTGCGGATCACCCCGTCAACCGCATTATGGAGTTTTTGCCGTGGAATATGGCTTCTTCCACTACCGTTGAGCAGCGCCGCTCCGCCTAACCACTCCGCCGTTCCCATCGTCAATACGGCCTTCGCCGGACGCTTACAGTGGACCAGGGCGGCCGTGGCTGATCACTTAGAGGTTAGCGCGGCTTGCGTTCGAGGGTTCGAGGAGTTGGCCTCTTCCCATTTTCTAGGGACGGAGAGCGCTTTCCGAGGTCGAAGACGTCCACGTCCGGCATACGGCCGTGTTTTGTGTAGTAGCTGCGAAACTCCTTAGGTGACATCTGTCGCGCCCTTCGGAACCGGCGATTAAAGTTCGACAAATTGGAGAATCCCGCATCTGCGGCGATCAGGCTGATCGGGCGATCCGTTTCTACAAGCGACATGCAAGCACGCCCGATCCGCAAGCGCCCCAGGTAGTCCGTTAGGTTCTCGCCCAGATGGCGGATGAACAGCCGGTGCAGTGACCGCTCCGATAAGTTTCCGACTCCGCATACATCACGCATCCGGATTGGGTCAGCGAAACACTTATGCAGGAAAGTGAGAATCCTGTTCAATTGAGCGGATTCATCTGCCGTGATCGGTGTTGCCTTTTGCGGTGTCGCGAGAGCAACGGCCTCTGCTTCCGATAATTCGATCAAAACGTCGAGCGCGGTGCGAAGTCGTTCCTGCGAGGAATCGGATAGTAGTCCCGGCAAGCGCGATTCCATCCTCTCTCCGGCGAGTCTGGGAAAGCTCAAGGCGCCCACAGCCCGCTTCAGCAGTCTGCGCACCGATGAATACTCCGGGCACACATCGGCCAGTTGGAACGCCCATGACTCGGTAAACCAAAGGACGATCGCCACATGCGGACGCGAAGCATCGATGGCCTTTGTCGATGCCCATGTGTGCGGCATCTCCGATGGCACCAGAACCAAGTCGTGAGAATCATACGCACCGATATGGTCCGCGATGAAGCGCAGTCCGCGACTATTCAGGGTCAAAGTGAGTTCGCATTCCGGATGGTGGTGCCACTCAAACGGAATATCAGGGATCTGTCGGTTGAAGACTCGGATCGAGCAGCCCTTCGGAATCGACACGTGCTCGAACTGAGGTCTCATCTATGTGGCCATTCCACTTACATCGGACGCTGGTTTTTTTTAGATTGTCTGGATAGTATCACTTCTTGGCGTATCTGCGGCATCCTAACCTCCCCTAACTACTTAAGATCATTTCAGGCGGTGCAAGAGAGCTCCGCAAAGTTCCTGAAGCTTGGATCGACCGCACTGCCTGCGGTCTATGCTGCCGGCTTCAGGATTTTCGAATTCACCCAAGGAGTACAAGAACTATGCCGTTCCAGGTTGAGGATTTGCCCGAAGCGATTCGGGAAGCCAAGAAGAAACTACGGCGGGAATTGGCCGCATACAAGAGCGTCTTTCGGGACGTCGAGAACGAGATTCGCGGCAAGGTGGCGCAAATCGTGAAGGAGCGCGAAGCAGGGCAAGCGGTCATTCCTGTTCTGCAATACGCCGACATCGCCGACGGTTCAGTGACGCCGGCCATGATTTCCAAAATCAGAGAGGTAGGCGCTTGCGTTATCCGCCAGACTTTCCCTGCTGAACAGGTGGCAGCTTGGGATGACGAGTTGGCACGATACGTAGAAGTCAACGGTCTCTATCAGAAGCTCGCGAACGCAGCGGAGGACAAGTACTTTGGCAATTTAGCGGCTGCCAAGCCCCAGATCTACGGTGTTTATTGGTCACGTCCGCAAGTCGAGGCGAGGCAATCCGAGTCTCTTACCCGCGTCCGCATCTTTCTGAATAGGTTGTGGGTAGCTGAAAGCGAGGGCCGGCGTCATTTTGATCCCGACCAGGTGCCGGTGTACGCGGATCGCATTCGCCGTCGGCCGCCAGGATCCACTTCACTCGGACTTTCGCCTCATGTGGACGGTGGTTCAGTCGAGCGCTGGCTGGAGCCGAATTTCCGCAACGTGTACCGGCACGTTTTCTCCGGAAGCTGGCGCGAATACAACCCTTTCGACGCAGCATGGCGTCCCGACGTGCAGGAATTCCCGTCACCCGCCGTGTGTTCCATGTTCAGAACATTCCAAGGCTGGACTGCATTGACCAAACAAGGTCAGGGCGACGGCACATTGCAACTTATACCGATCGCAAATGGCATGGTGTACATGCTCCTGCGCGCGTTGCAGGATGACGTTCCGGAAGAAGAGTTGTGCGGAGCAAAACCGGGACGCGCTCTTTCGGTTCAGCCTGAATGGCACGCTCTTCTGCTCGAAGCTTTAACCTCGATTCCGGTAATGCAGCCCGGCGATTCCGTGTTCTGGCATTCAGATGTCGTACACGCGGTTGAGAACGAACACAAAGGAACAGGCTATAGCAACGTCATGTACATTGCCGCGACTGTCGGTTGCGAAAAGAACAGCGCTTATCTGGAAAAGCAGGCTCCGGCATTCCTCTCGGGCAAAACACCACCTGATTTCGCGCCGGACGATTTTGAAGTGGATTTTCAGGGGCGAGCGACAGAAGCCGATCTCACGCCCCTCGGTAGAAGCCAGATGGGGTTGCAACAACTGCCTTCATCAGAAAGCACCCACAAAGAGTTAGCAAACGTTATCACATAACTCCTGTTGTCGTGTGCGGCGGGATGGAACGGTCCCAAATGAGCTCGTTGCTCGATAGTGTCAGCCTTGGCACTCTGCTCAGGAGCCACTCCGAAGCACCCGTCCCGCAAACGCACGCCTGGTCCCGATCTCGAAACGATCTGCGCCGGTAAGTAATCGCGAATCGTGGCCGGCCAGGAATATTCAGCGGTCACACAAATGCGATGGCCAGAGCTAGCCTCTTTGCACCGCAAGGTGGCTAAGGAAGGAACCTTGTGAATAACTTCTTTCGAGATCTGCGTTACAGCGTGCGCATGCTGCGCCGGAGTGCCGATGTGACTATCGCCGTCGTTGCCACACTCGCGCTGGGTATTGGCGCGACGACGGCCATCTACACGGTCATCTATGCAACCCTGCTATCCCCGTTGCCTCTGCCGCACCCTGAACAACTTGTCATGGTCTGGTCTAAGATTCAGGGAAACCGGAATGGTATTGCAGCCGGTGACTTTCTCGATTGGCAGCGCTACAGCAAGTCCTTTCAGAGTCTCTGCGCGTTCACCGGCGGCAACTTCAACTTAGGAACGAAGGACAAACCAGAGCAGGTCCAGGGTAGACTCGCATCGCCCGGGTTTCTACGAATGCAGGGTTTTTCGTTCATGCTGGGACGCGACTTTCTACCGCGTGAGAGCGTCCCGGGCAACGAAAAGGTCGTGGTCCTAACTCATAAGCTTTGGGCTAAGTTGGGTTCAAACAGGAACATCGTCGGCAATCCATTGCGACTCAATGGCACCTTCTATACAGTTGTCGGCGTTCTGGCCGAAGGTATTCCCGACCGGTACGACGCGCAGTTGACGGCGCCGCTTGCCTTTCGCCCGGAACAAATCAATCACGACTATCACTGGTTGTTGGCCATGGCGCGTCTAAAGCCGGGCGAGAGCATACAGCGGGCGCAGGCTGAAATGACTGCTGTAACAGCGCGCATTGCAGAGGAGAATCCCAGCAGCAACAAGGGCTGGGGCGCCCTGGTAGAGCCGTTGCAGAATGATTTCATGCCGAAGGACCGTATTCAGACTCTCTGGATTCTGCTGGGCGCGGTTGGATTTGTCCTCCTGATTGCTTGCGTGAACGTGGCCAATCTTCTGCTGGCGAAGGGCGTGTCGCGTTGGCGAGAAGTGGCCGTTCGCACCTCGATTGGCGCGTCGCGAGGTCAGGTATTTAAACAGTTTCTGACTGAAAGCGTCGTCCTGGCAATTGGAGGAGGAGCGCTAGGTGTAGGCCTGGGCGTGCTTTTGCTGCGCGCGATTGTTGTGGCCATGCCGGCCAACACGCTGCCTTCTGAAGTTTCGCTCCACCTGGATGCCTCGGTACTGGCGGTTACCCTGGCCGCCACCGTTTTGGCCGGAGTGGTATCAGGCTTCGCTCCCGCTTGGTACGCCTCCCGAATTGATCCCGCAGTTTCACTGAAAGAGGGTGGCCGCGCAGGCGCAGGCAAGAGCCATCACCGGTTACGCAGGGGTTTGGTGATTGGAGAACTCGCGCTTGCCCTGACGCTGCTTTCCGGCGCGGGCTTGGCGCTGCATAGTTTTTGGAATTTGACGAAGGTCGACCTTGGAGTGCGCACCGAGAATGTGCTGACATTTACCCTTCAACAACCAGATGGGCGATTTCGGACGGCGGATCGCATTGTGCCTTATTACCGACAGGTCATCGAACGAATCCACGCTTTACCGGGCGTCACTTCCGTAGCTGTCGTGACGGGCGCACCCTTGCTTGGAACGAGCGACGGAATGCCCTTTACGATAGTGGGCAGCAAATCCGTTTCCGACCCTTCACAACGGCCCGGATCTCCATTTCAATCCGTCACTCCCGAATACTTTAAGACCTTCGGAATCCGGGTAATTCTCGGACGGGTATTTACGGCTAGCGACACGGCATCCAGTTCGCGCGTGGCGATGGTGAACGAGCAGTTTGTCAAACAATATCTGAAAGGACGCGATCCGCTAAGCACGCAACTGTCGATCGAGCAGATTGACCCCACAGTGCAGAAACTTGGAGCAGCGGTGGAGTGGCAGATCGTTGGTGTTTTTCACAATGTTCGGTCCTTCGGGCTACGTGGGGACGCACCGGAGATCGATGTGCCCTTCTCACAATCGCCTCTACCAAGCGCGACAATTGGCTTGCGTACTGTAACTGAGCCGGCGATGTTGAGCGCAGCGGTTGGCAAGGTCATGTTCTCACTCGATCCGGATGTCGGCCTCTCTCGTCTGAGCACGATGGATGAGGTGAGAGACCAATTATTCATCGGTGACAGATTCACAATGATGCTCTACGGCGGGTTTGCCCTGCTGGCTCTGATGCTTGCGGCGGTGGGTGTGTATGGTGTGATTTCGTTCGGCGTTTCGCAGCGAAGCCAGGAGATCGGTTTGCGGATGGCTTTGGGTGCTCAGACGAAAAAAGTGACTCAACTGATTGTCTGGGAGGCGAGCGTTCTTGCATTTATTGGTCTTGGGCTCGGCGCTTTAGGAGCGGTGTGGCTGGGACACTTGATGCAGGGCACGCTTTACGATGTGAAAGCATTCGATTTTTCCGTACTGGCGTCGGTCAGCACACTCCTGTTGCTAACGGCGCTGCTGGCAGCCTACTTCCCAGGACGCCGGGCAGCCACCATAGATCCGATGACAGCATTGCGAAGCGAATAGTCGCGGCTCAAGTCGTAGCGCGCGATGGCCAGATTAGACGCGCGTTCGTTCCGTATCTCGGGTCATCACGAGGCACATGTCCGGAATACGCGTTTCAAGTAAGCCGCTGGCGCGGCGGACGCAGCAGCGTGGTGTCATGAGTAGCGCAAAAGAGCGATAGCGTCGGGGTCACAGGAAAGGAGATTTCTGTGACCCCACTACGTCAACGCATGCTGGAGGAACCCTAGCAGCGAAACTACTCTTCCGAGACGATTCGCGGGTACATCTTTGCAGTACGCGAGTTTGCCGAACATTATAGTAAGTCACCCGAGGCGCTAGGAGCCGAAGAGCTGCGTCACTATCAGGTGCATCTTCTGCAAGAGAGAGGAAGCTGGCCCCGAATACGGTAGAAGGTCGGATTTCAGCTTTGCGATTTCTGTACAGGAAGGTGTTGAAGCCGCGCGATCTCACATTCGACGATCTGACGTTTCCAAAGACTCCGAAGAAACTGCCGGTCGTGCTGAATCATGAGGAAGTTACTCAACTGATCGAGGCAGCGCCGAACCTGCTATATCGAACGATGCTGATGATTCTCTACGGTACCGGCTTGCGCCGGGCCGAAGTGGTTCGCCTCAAGTCAGCGATATCGACAGCCAACGCATGGTGATTCGTGTGTACCAGGGGAAAGGCGCCCGTGATCGGGATGTGCCGATGAGTCCCAAACTACTCGAATCCTTACGCGACTACTGGCGCAGGAACAAGCCAAAGGATTATCTATTCCCGAGTTCGCCTGGACACCGCGGACTAGACCAGCCGACCTCCGATAAGACCGTGTGGCATGCCTGCCAGGCGGCTGCGAAGCGAGCCGGGTTACGCAAACGGATCGGCCCGCACACCTTACGACACTGCTTTGCGACGCACTTGCAGCGGACCTGCGAACTATTCGGGTGTTGATGGGCCACAAGGACATCAAAGCGACGACCCGTTATCTGCATGTGTTTCCGAAGCGCTTGCCGGCAGCCACCAATCCTCTGGAAGGCATTCCGGTCTCCGGCCCAGCACGCTTACAGCGCTCGCGGAAGTTACACAAACCGGAATGAATCGGCCGACCGTCGAGGTGGCCGACTTACTCCGCACGCACGGGGATCGCTTCGTTCGAGAAAACCGCTCCTGGGCTCAGCTATCAGCAGTTGAAGGTGTTGCGCGCTATTCAGCGTTGCCGCACACCGGCTTTGGGCGGCCATCTCGATCAGTGTTCGGGGTGCGGACATTCGACCCTCTCCGTCAACTCCTGCCTTATGGGGAGTATTTTATAATGGGGACCGGGACGGCAGAAGGGCATGCCGCACAGGGCGACACGCCCGTTCTACTCTCCATTAGGATTTGGCTTTCAACAGCGCCAGCAGTTTGTCGGGAGGCCGGAACTTTCCCTTTCGAAGGCTGGGCGGCACAATCGCCTGAATCGCTTCCAGCTTTTCTGTAGGATCGGCCCGAACGTAGACCTCCGTCGTGGTCAGATTGCTGTGCTCCAACCAGAGGGAGACTTTGCGGATGTCCTGGGTTGCTTGCAGCACGATCATGGCACAGGTGTGCCGCAGCACGTGGGGCGATACTCGTTTGCCGTGCAGCGTTGAACATCTTTGATTCGCCGTTTTGGCGTGGCGCCGCAGAACATAGGCGATGCCCCAGCGACTGAAGGGTTCACCACGAGCGTTTACAAACAGCTCAGGCGATGTGATCGGCCCGCGAATAGCCAACCAAGCGCGGAGGGCAGCAGCAGTTGTCTTCCAGAGAGGCAACGCTCGTTCGCGGCGGCCCTTGCCAAGAACGTGGATACTCATCGACTGCGGCGCCACATCGTCGATACGCAAGCCTGTAAGTTCTGAGACTCTGAGGCCGGCGCACACCGCGAGGTGCAGCATGGCGCGATCTCGTACTCCTGCCCGCGTTGATGGATCAGGAGCGTCGAGCAAAGCTTGCGTCTCTTCCTGGACGAGATGACATACCAGACGAGTGTCGGTCTTCTTGAAAGGAATCGCCAGAACACGGCGAACCTGCTCGACTGCGGCTGGCTCGCGATGCTGCAGAAAACGAAAGAATGACCGGATAGCAGCCAGACGGATGTTTCGCGTTTCTGCAGAGTTGCGCCGATTGGTCTCCAGATGCTCCAGGAATGCGCTGATCAGTGTGGCGTCCAACTGCTCCAACATCAGAGCCGCCGGCGCAGTTCTGAGCTTTAGGGCAACGAACTCGAATAGCGCCTGGAAGCTGTAGGCGTATGAGTCGCAAGTGTGTTGGCTAGCGCCACGGTGGCGGACCAGATGTTCGCGCAGGAATGCCTCCATGTGCGGCGCGAGGGATGTCATGGCCGCCCTCTCTGCATAAACTTCTCGGCGACGACAGCGATGTCGCGCAGAAGCTCCGGCGTGGTCTCTAAGTACCAATAGGTAGCATCGATGTTGACATGGCCCATGTAGGTAGCTAAAGCCAGCATGTGTTCGCCGATTCGTTGACGGCCTGTCGGTGATGACTCAAGTGCCCGGACCGCGAATGTGTGACGAAGCTCGTGAAGACGCGGCCATCGACCGCCGGAAGGTTTAAGCCCGGCCGATTTCAAAAGAGTGCGGAACACGTTGTGAACCTTCCAGTAGACGAGTGGTTGCCCTTCGTTCGAAACGAAGACATGGTCGCCACCTTTTCGCATTTCCTGACGGCGCATCAAGTAATTATCAAGACCCGTCACTGCTGTATCGTGCAGAGGTACCAATCGCGTTTTCTGAAACTTGGTTCTACGGATCAGCAAACCGTCCGGCGTGATATCGGAAATCAACAGATGTAACGCTTCCGAGATTCGCAAGCCGGTCGCTGCCAATAGACTGATCAGCGTGGCATACGTTGTGGGCCGCAACGAATCCGACGATGGAAGCCTTGTGGCCGCGAGGATAAGGCCAACGATTTCCTCTCGTGAATAGATCCGCGGGACACGACGAGTTTTCCGATAGCCGAAGTGGTCCGACGGTGGCAATTCGTGACGTGAATCTTCGACGTGAAGATACTGAGCAAAACGGCAAATGGTCTGATAACGCGTGTGTCGCTGCTCGACCGATCTGGCCTGGCCGGCCCAGTCGACCGCGGTCGCTGTGCAGATATGCGTCTTCCTTTGATCTGCCGTGAAGCCTGCAAAACTGCGCAGGAGATATTCTGTGTTGCTGAGAGTGAAGCCGGCGGCGCGCCGCACGGCAAGATAGGTTTCGACAGCCGCCATCATCCCTTTACCTCCGGCCACGGCTGAGCGATTCGTTTGAGCAGCGCGACATCCGCCTTGGCGTAGTATGCGGTCATATCGATGCTGCGGTGACGGAGCACGAGGCCGGCTTGATTCAGAGGTACGCCATTCCGCAACATCTCTGTGGCCGCGCTGTGACGTAGTAGGTGCGCACCCTTGGCGGGAGCATCGATATTGGCGCGTTTAAGGGCGTGTTTCACCACGGACGAGACACCATCCCCGGAGGCAAACGGCCTGCAAGGGGCGTTGCTTCGGATAAATACGCGATCGGTTTCGACGTTTGCGGGCCGACAATCCAGATAGCGGAGCAACGCATCGCCGACATCTTGCGGAAGCGGAAGCCGCACCTGGTATCTCCCTTTCCCCATTACCTGCAGCGTGCCGCTGTTCCAGTCGATGTCGGTGAGACGGAGATGCGCCACATCTCCGGAGCGCAATCCCAGTCGAGCCAACATGAGTAAGATTGCCCGGTCACGAAGGCGCCCGGCGGTTGTGCCATTGCACGCAGCGATCAGCCGGTCTACCTCTTCCGCTGACAAACAACGCGGTAATCTTGCCAGCCGCCAATGAGCCACGGCGGGTATCGCGAGGGGGAGATCGTGGCGGCATTCTCCACGGAAGCTGAGGAACCGCAGAAACGCACGAAGTGATGTGATCAACTTCTGCGTGGTCGATGTCCCACACTGTCCGGCCCGTTCCAGAAGAAAGTCTCGAACGGTCTGCGCATTCCATTGGCTGACATCCTCGCCAAGCGTTCGGAGTAGATCAGTCGCGCCGCGGGCGTAGAGCCGGAGAGTTTGGGAGCAGAGAAGTACTTTTCGAGCATGAGCTCTCCTTGTTGAGCATTGGCAAATTACGGCCGCATCAACTTAGCAGAGGCCCTGAGCTAATGGTGAGTCGCTGCCGAGCAATCCCGTTCGAAGTGCCCGTCCTGCGCCTATTCTGCCATCCTGGTCCCCATTAAAAAATACTCCCCATAAGGCAGGTAATGGAGAAAACCCCATTACGTGCCGAAATCGACATTGCCCGAAGTGTCAGGCGCAAGCACGCCAGCGATGGCTCGCTTGCCGGGAACAAGAGTTACTCGGCCTGGCTTTACTTTCATCTGGTGTTCACACTGCCCCACGAGTTGAACCGGCTGTGTCAGCGCAATCCGGCTCTACTCTATAACTTGCTGTTCCGTTGCGTTTCGGAAACGCTTCTGGAAGTAGCAGCCGATCCCAAGCACTTCGGCGCAGAGATCGGATTCCTCGCCATCCTGCACAGTTGGGGCCAGAACCTGCTGCTCCATCCACATCTTCACTGTCTTGTGCCAGTCAGTGGCCTTGCACCCGATCGCAGTCACTGGGTGCGACCTCGCTACCGCTTCTTTCTTCCGCTCGGTGTTCTGAAGAAGGTCTTTCGTTGCAAGTTTCTCGACGGATTGAAAACGAGCTTATCGCAGAAACAAGGTCAGCCTAGGCGGCGTCACCGGGCCACTGAAAGATCCCCAAGACATTCCGGGCTCTTCTTCAATCGCTGCGTCAGAAACGGTGGGTCGTTTATGCCAAGCAAGCGATGGCGGGTCCAGCACCGGTGCTTCGTTATCTGGGCCGCTATACCCACCGCGTTGCCATCAGCAATCACCGGCTGGTCTCCTTTAATGAGGAACAAGTCACTTTCCGTTGGAAGGACTATGCACGCGGAAACAAGCAGCGCCTCATGACACTCTCGGCATCCGAGTTCTTGCGTCGCTACGTGCAGCATGTTCTTCCCCACGGCTTCGTGCGCATTCGTCAGTTTGGATTCCTTGCCAACCGGCACCGTTCAAAGAGCATTGCTCTCATCCGCCGATTGCTTGCCTCCGACATACAACCGACCAGCGGTTTCGAGAGCAATTCGCCGCGGGCCGCCTTCCAGGACAGTAAATCGGCGAGCGCGGTCGCGTAGGCTTGCTTCGTTTTGGCGGAGGTCAGGGTGGCGAGCACGGACCCGATCAACAAGTCGGCAGACGACTCGGACGGAAACGGAAGGGCGAGTTCCCGCCCGTCGTTCATGGCGCGAGCGGCAGACGCAACTGGGCCGGACGCCCCGGATGCTGTTCCCGCCATAGACGAAAGAACAGATCGGAGTACTCCCCTGGTAATTGGTGGCGGCGATGCACCCGGGCGGTAACGCTGGCGCACGGTGATCTGCCACTGGACCCGCTCGGTGCCCGGCTGGCGGTGATGGACCACGAGACCCCCGATCAGCCAAGCAGATCTGACAGCACCCGTCCGGGGTGAGGACGGTCTCCCGGTGCCCCCGAAGAAGCGCCGCGAATGCCGGCGACGGTCATAGCAACCGCCGGCACCAACCGAGTGCGATCAATTCGGCGGCGCCACAGGCCCGGCACACCAGGCCGGCGGCCTCATCCAATGGCATCCAGGAGGTTTTGGCTGGGCCCACTTCCCTGCCCCGCAGTTAAACATTCGCGCCGAACACGCGCAGTAAACCCGATCGATCACCGAACAATCACCACAATGACAAGCGAAGGGTGGAAGTCGGCTACGGTTTGCGGTGTTGTGCCCGATGTCACAAAGTCGACCAGCTCAAGATAAACAGGGTGGGTCGCCATGGAATTCATTATCTATCGATTCGCAGCTTCTAGGAAGGACCTTCTCCTTTACAGCCCCCAACTCCAGCCGGATGTGACGCGGTCGTTGACGGCCTGCACTAAACCTGTTTGGTGCCGAGGTACCGCTCCGTGGTCTGGATGGAGGCATGGCCGAGCAGCAGCTGAATCTGATCCAGATCCCGCCCGCTTTGCGGCACAGCTTAGCGCAGGTTCTTCGCAAGTCATGGGGCGTCAGCTCGGGATGGCCAGTCATTGCTCGCGCTTTGCTGCGGGTGCGGAGTCTTTCCATCGAAACGTCACGCAGTAGTCGGTCACGTTGACTAATTGATGATTGGAGATGGCCACATGATGGTGTAGCGGTGAGTTAATGCAAGACATGCACAGGCACCCCAAACGGCTGTTTGGCGACCGCCGCGGCGAACTAGGCGCAGCTAGCGGCGCACAGAAGCGCTGCATCCCACGTCAAGGCGGCGTAGCCATGTGTTACTATTGGGCCCGCTATCGGCAAAACCGGCCGCCTACTTCTGTCGATCTCGTACAAAGAAAGAGACTGACATGAAGAAGACCCACGGGTATGTTGGGCTGCGGAGTATCACGTCAATATTGGCTATCCCGGTACTTGCGTACGCCCCATTGGGTCTTTCGCAGTCAAGAAGCCGCAGTCCTGCAGTTGTAGTGAGCGCGCAGAGCAAGACACCGCCGAGCGAGCTCAATCCACCTTTCACCAGCCCTAAGTTCGGCGGCGCCCCGAATGCAACCCCAGCGCAGGCTGCGGTCTTCGCCTGGCAGGAGTTTCATCGCCCTCAACTGGCCGGCTCGGCCACAGTCCGGAAAGCTGGGCCAGCGCGACACGCCCTGACAGCACCTGCCTCTTCAGCGACACGGACAAGAAATGCACGGAGCCAACGGTCTGGGAGACCTACCGCAGCAAAGTCGAGATCTTTCCTGGCGTGGGTGCGCCGCCCGGCTACTCGGTCTCGGACAAAAAGAACGACACCTCGTTTGGATATGACGCGCTGCCTTAGTACAACTACGCCGAAACCGTTGCTGCCTGCGATTCGGCGCAAAAGGATGATCCCGTTCCATGGGTCAATCTCGATGAAACCGATGAGATAAAACTTGCCAACATGTATGCTGGCAATGCTCCGTACGACAATTCTGGAAAAAACAGTTCGCCGCATCTAATTCGCTTCCTCGCTAAAGCCAATCGCGCTGAATACGCCTATGTGGCGGGGAACAGCTCGCCGACCGACCCGGACAATCAGTGGTGGTCTCAGGTGCCAGCCACCGTCGTGGCCGAGACCAAGAAAATCTAGCCGCAAACATGGCAGGCCCGCCCGCCGGCAGCGCCAGCATGGTGAGCCTGCGCGATGGCACAGTCGAGGTGAAGGCCGGGTGGCGCCCGCTCAGCACTCTCGAGGCGCAGTCGGGGCGCTTTCACATGCAGAGGGTACGGTATTACGAAACCACGGTACCGAACGGGACAGAGACTTGCTATCGCGATAAGTCGTGGGGACTGGTAGCGCTCCACATTATCCAAAAGACGCCCTCGGCTCCCTATTTCATCTACGCGACTTTCGAACAGGCGGACAATATCCTGGACGCGAATGGCTCTACCACCGAGGATGAAGATGGCAACCTCAAGACCAGCCTGACGGCGCCCACGTCCCCGCAGGAATGTTTAGTCGATCCAAGACCGCCACTGGCACCCACCAAAAATCCTCCCAGCCCTGCCAGCGCCAACGGCTCGGTGATTTTGACCTCGGACACTGAGACCTGCAAACCATTGCCGGTACAGTCTTATTGCACCAGTTCACTCGACGAGTTGCCGAGGTTCCAGCTCGCCTACATTAATGAACCGGGCGCACAGCCCCTTCCGACCAAGGGCTACGTTTGTGTCAATCAGCGGGCAAACCTTATCCCCGACTATGCCATCGCCGCCAATCAGCAGGCACATCAGGCAAAATGAGCAGCGGCTTGTTCAACGCTTTTGCGCCAGGCCTGATCATGGTGGTTTTCTACAGCGCCTGCACCCACGTGATGATCGGTGCGGCAAAGAGCGCGAACACCAGGCCAAGCAACAAGCCGGAGACCTTGGCGACAGTACCAGGCCCACCGGCCATCAGGCCGATGCCGCAGATGATGCAGAGGATGATGCCAACCCACTTGGCGATGGCGATCATCTCGGTTGCGATTCCCTGCGCGGCTTGACCAAACGAACTCGTCTGGGCAAACGCGAGGGTCGCAGTGAGCCCGAACAGGAATGCCGAGTAGGCGAACTGCCGGGATAAACGCAGATTTCTATACTTCATTTCTGACTCCTGTGTGGAATTAACCGCTGAGCGGAAACTTGGCCTTAAGCCTGAGCAATGGCTCGGGCTTGCTGATACTTCGCTTGCGCAGCTCGAGGCAATATCGCGTAAGCTCGGTCGACCTCGAGAAAAGCTCCATTGCTGGAAATGGCTGCTGGACAGTCCGGCCAATAGAGCCGAACTAGCTTCAGCCAGTGGTTAATGCGTTCTCGAAATTTGCGCTCGCGAGAGTAGACTTGAACGCCGAGCTGATTTGCCAAGCCATAGCTGCCAAAGAGAGGAACTCTCTCCGGCCCTTTCGCTTGGTGACAACGCCAGGTAAGCCATGTGTACAGATCCAGACAGCCGGGGTTACGTGCAAGCAAACGGACCACGTCACCATCGATCGGGATCGGATGCTCTTGCAATTCTTGCCAGAATGCCTGCGAGAGGATGACTGCATTGTCACGAGTTGCTGACTTCTCGCCGGAATCAGAGAGCCACAGCTTCATCGAATCGAAAAAGTGTGTCCGCGAGCAATGCCACACTTCCGTTTTGCTTCTTTCGTCCGTTGTACCGAAGAATATGGTGCTCCCGAATACCCGTCGAAATGCATCAACGAGGCGGCCATAGTGCGCCCCATTTGTGGGCATGCCCCACTCAACTAACAGCTCC
The DNA here is from genome assembly GCA_963737005.1 of Terriglobia bacterium. Classification (GTDB taxonomy): domain Bacteria; phylum Acidobacteriota; class Terriglobia; order Bryobacterales; family Bryobacteraceae; genus Bog-105. Next base: position 593,653 of record CAVTRD010000006.1, read on the forward strand.
GCGCCACTGCGAAAGCGAACTTCACGCGTTTGATACCGAACCGCTTGTGTAGCTAGGAACAGGATCAGTAGTCGATCTTGGCCGAACGGAACGCCCCAGTTTGGGTGGCCACCAATCTCCAGACAAAATCGGCCATTCTGACGACGGTAGGTAAGCGTATTTTCCGGTAGACGGCGGATCGGTAGTCCGCATAGATGAAAGGACGAGCTCCGAAGGCGACATCTTGGTCAGCAATACGCCGCCGATTCCGAACTTCGAACACCTGGCCGGCGCGTTCATCAATCAGTTCGGTGATTTGGAGCTGTTGGAGGATATCGCGAGCGGGCTTCACGCCCTCGCTCCCGCGGACTCGCAAGCCCCCCAGTATGAGGAGAGACGTTGATAAAAATTGTGAGAAATAAGCGCCGAGCAGGCCGTCGAAATGCGCTCAACTGCCCTCGTGCCACTTAGGAAATCAAATACATGGGAACGGGCGTCAGCTTCACACGCAGGAGGTCCGGGGTTCGAGTCCCTGCGCGCCCACCATTCCGAACCGCGTATTTTCAATTGCTTACCTGTTTCCAACTCTTCTGCTCCAGTTACTAGAACGCCAAAACGTATCAGAACCGTATCAAAACTTCATCATTCGTCGTCCTCCGTATCAAAACTCTTCCGACCTTCAGAGTCACCCGCGCGCCGGTTCATTTGCTTCAGGGCTTCTCGCTTCATCTGCAATTTCATCTGCGAGTACTTCTTGAATACTTTTGCGTCAGTCTGTCGAAGCATCTGCGTCACCCACTCGTCTGCGACTCCTCCGGCACTGAGTCTGGTTGCGTACGTCGACCGCAAATCGTAGATTCTGAAGTGACGCACGCCGGCCCGCTGCAGCGTTCTTCCCCAAACCTTTTTGAAGCTCTGCTGGTGCTGGTCGGGCTTTCGCGAACTTGGAAAAAGCCAACGCCCAGGGCCCGCCAGCTTGAGCTGGTCCTGGAAGGCTTCGGCCGCTATGTCGGTCAACGGAACTTCCGATACGCCGGTAGGCGTCTTTGAGTCCTCAACGAACACCACCTTGTTCGCGATGTCCACTTGTTCCGACTTTAGGCAGATCAGTTCCTTGTAGACCCGGAGATCCGCTCTTCGACCGCAGGACTCGGGGAACTCCTGGTGAACGCTTGCTTGCCTTGCAGGAAATCCAAGTTCAGATTGCTTGCATTCCACGCCAGACCTGCGGCGTACACGTCTTCTTTGTTGAAGCCGTGCACGAAGGTGAAACTCGATCTGGGTAGCGTCGATGTCCACGAGTTTGCTTTCTCCAAATGCCGGTCGCAACGATTTCAAAGCGTTTTCGTTCGCCTCGTGTGTCTTTGGCGCACGAATGGGCGGCTTGGAGTAGTTCGCCAAGAAAAAGTCCGCCCACGCATCGAAGGTGAGTTGCTTGCCCTTGCGGACGGTCGCCAAGGAATTCTTGTCCCGGGCGTCGAGATGTCCTCGGAGTTGTTGCTGGGCCTCGTCCCAGTCGGTTGTATTTGTTGACTCAAGGCGGCGGCTACCGTCTCTGTCCCGGTAGCGCATCCACCATATTTTGCTGTCAGGTCTTCTATAAACCACGCCATCATGTTTACGCGGTCTCGCCATTCTCCACCTCTTGCTTGAACTGCTCGCGGAAGGGCTTCAAATCCGATTTCAAGAATCGAATGTTGCGGCCCATCACGCGGAAGTGGGGAATCTGCTTTCGCTCAACCCAAAGATACACCGTCTGGGGCTAACGCCGAGAAATCGGGCAGCATCGTGGACGGTCATGGGCAGGTTAGAAGTTGCATCTCGAAGGTGTTCATTTTTCCTTGTCGTTTCAGATGCGGCGCGCCCGGCGGCATTAATAGCCTGGCGACCTTCGATTGCTTCGATCGTGAATGCACTCCCTATTCCCTTCATTGCCTTTGCCCCTCATAAGACAAGAAGGGTAAAAAGAAGCCATTTCCGTAAAGCGGCGTAAATATTTGTAATCGGAGCTTTTCTGGGCCAGTTACCCAGAGTTCCATGAGCCGCCACGATTGTGCCTGTCGACTTTAGGGGAATGTGGAAGGCAAACCGGCCAGCTTAGGACACAGTGAAATACGTCGAAACAATCGCTGCTGCGATTCATCGACGAAAGAAACCCATGATTCTGCCGAAGTACCTCGCTTTAATGGCGATAGCTGCAGCCGTTTCAACCGCAGCAGCCAAAGACAATGCTGCAATTGAATTACAAAAGGCTGATCATTACGCCGACTTGTACAACTGGGCAGATGCCGGTCCTTTGTTCCTCATCGCCGACAAACAACTACCGCCAGGCTCACCCGGACAGATCCATGCGCATCTAGGATATCTGCGCGCGACGATGGAGACCCACTCACTTCCTGAGCTTTCGAACCAGCTCGCCTCGATGCTGACTTCACCGCCTATCACTTCGAACCCCGCCCTTCACCTGTGGTGCCTGGGAATCAAGGGCGATGTTGACGGCGAGATGGACAGCGCGTCTGCGCGCGCTGACTGGGAGGAAGCGCATCGAGTGGCGGTCCAGATGAACGACAAAAAATGGGAATCGCGATCACTCGCCGAAGCAGGATTCAGCGCCTATCTGCAAGGCGATATCGCGGTGGGGCGCCGCAATATCGCGGCAGGTCTGGGGGCCGCACATAAGACCGGAGACGTTGGCGCAGAGATTAGGTATTTGTCGGCAATTGGCACCGGCCTGGAGTGGAACGGCTCAACGAAAGAGGCTCTCAATTACTTCCAAAAAGCCACTTTGCTGGCGAAGCAAAATCCGGACATTGGTTATCCTTTCCTAACCGTTGCCGGAGAAATCGAAACCTTAATTCGCGAGAGCAAGTATGACGACGCCGAGCAACTTGTGGTGACGTCGTCCACCTATGCTGCTCAGCACAGCAAGCAAATCAAGCTGACGCAGCTCATGTTGTTCGACGCCGATATCGCACTTGGGCAGCAGCGGACAGATCGAGCCATTGAGATTCTGCAGAAGACGATTCCGCTCGCGCAACAAAACCAGACGCGAATGTTGGCCGACGCCGAGATCAAGTTGGCCGAAATTTATCGTAAACAGCACAGACTTGCTTTAGCCGAGCGTTACGCTGCCGCAGCTTTCTCGCACACGCGTCTCACTAACGACCTCTTCACGGCTCCGGCACGCCTGGAACTTGCTGCCCAGCTTGAATGGGATTTAGGAAAACGAACGCAAGCTCGCCGAAGCATCATGCGAGCGTTGGAGATCTCAGAGGGGCTGCTGGCCCAGACGAGCAGCGGTGCAGCCCGAGAAGGGCTTCTAACCGAAATGAGTTCGGCGTATGAGACCGCTTTCAAGTTTGCTGCGGAGGCCGGCGACATTGACGGGGCATTCTCGGTGATCGAACGCGTCAGAGGCCGGATTACGGCGGAGACGCTTCTACAACCGGAACGCCCTTCAGCGGAGCCGCTGAACATCGCTATTGAAGATCAGATTCGAAACCTGAAGATCAAGCTCATCAAAGCCAACTCCGCAGTTGAACGAACTCGACTGATCGATCGACTGTTCTACGCTGAACAACAGCGGTACGTCACTGACAGGCCCGCACCCGTGTATGGCTCTAGAATCGAATCGATTTCGCTGAAGAGCGTTGTTGCGGGCTTGGACCCGCATGAAGCACTGTTGGAGTACGTTCTTCCGGAAACGGGGAACGCCTATTGCCTATTGCTTTCTCGGACTGCGACGCAAATCGTCTCCCTTGGTCCAGTGACGCCAATACAAGCATCAGCTCGGGACTTCCTGACCGTCGTGAAAGGCAACCAATCTTGGGAAGGCCAAGCTCGGAGTGCATACGCTGCAATCCTTGAACCGGTCCCACACATCGGCAGCTTCAATCGCCTGATTATCATTCCAGATGGGATTCTCCACCTGATTCCTTTCGATGCATTGATCTCGCCGTCGGGCAAGTTGGTTGGGGAGACTGCTGTGACCGCATTTGCGCCCTCAGCCGTGAGTGACGTGCTGCTGAAACGGCGCAACGAGGCAGCGGCTTCCAATACGTTCCTCGGAATAGGAGGAGCGATCTATGACCAATCCGGTGCTAAGCCTTTTACGCTGGCTAAGAACCTCCGCGGTCCATACCTCGACACCGATTTAACGAAACTTACAAACCTACCCGGCTCGCGCGAAGAAGTGCAGTCCGCCGCCGCCATCCTGAAAGGAACAGATATTCAAAAGCACCCTGCAGGTGGGTACCGATGCGACTGAGTTCGCGTTCACTCACGCGGCGCTCCGGAGTTATGAAGTCATTCACCTGGCTATTCACGCGGTCGCTAATCAGGATGATCCAAGTCGCGCTGCGCTCATTTTTCCGCCAGATACTCAGCGCGGGAATGACGGCCTGCTTGGACCGAGCGACATAGCTGGCCTTCGTTTCGGGGCTCGTGTTGTCGTGCTCTCCGCATGCAATACTGCCGTCGGCAGACTGCAGGGGCAGGTTGGAGTCGCTAATCTTGCAAGGGCCTTTCTCCAATCGGGTGCGGACAGTGTCATTTCCACTCTGTGGCCGGTCGACGACGTTCACTCGTTGTTCTTGATGAAGTCTTTTTACGGACATCTTTCTGCTGGTGATTCCGCCGCGACCGCACTAGCTTCAGCGAAGCGCGACATGCTCCACGAAGCTGGCAACACGGTATCGCCCATGTCCTGGGCCGGATTCATACTCATTGGAAACGGAGACGCAACTCTGCAGCATCGTCAAGCCGCTTCCCTTCATCGTCCTACGGAAACTCAATGACAACACCAGATTCTTCTTACGAAGGGGTGCGCTCTAAGGCCGCCGAACTTATCCGTCACAAGCTGTTCCACCCGTCTAAAGAGAACGATGAAATCGTCAGACTCAGCGAGGAGTTCGCTGACCTTTGGCCGACTTGGATGAAAGGCGGAGGTCTCGAAGCTGACGTAAACGTATGGCTTCGGAAACTGAACCTCAGTCATACCGGATTTTGGCGCGGACCGGGATCGGGCCTACTGCCTTATTTCGCCATGAACGCCGTCCTTAAGCGCCTCGACGATGGCCGACTGGTCTTCTGGGATATTCTTCCCGGCGGCATTGCTGAGCGCTCTGGGATTGTACCCGGTGATGTGCTCCTCGGAATCGACGGCCACGAAGTTGACGGCTCCGAACCCCGGTTCGGTCTTGGACGCACTTACACGTTTACGCTTTCCAGCCAAGGTGCCGAGATAACGGCCACCGTGTCACTTCCAAGTGTGGGTCCAAAGGACCGGCCTCCGATGGCTGAAGCGAAGCCTCTAACGTTTTCGATGAACGCTCGGATAGGAGTTTTGAAGGTGACGTCCTTCCCCGGTGCAGTCGGCTTCGATCTGCTTCGCGATCTGAAGCATGCACTGGCAGCCTTCGAGGAGAAGAAATGTGATCGCCTCATCGTGGATCTGCGATCCAACTGCGGCGGAGGGCTTTCTTCCGTTCGTCTCACGAGCCTACTGGTTCCTAACCGAAGACTTATTGGCTACAGCCTGACGCGGCTGGGTCGTGACCGCAAAAAGCCAGTCACAACGCTTCCGGCCATTCGGCGGCTGCCGGGCAGTAAACTTGGTTTGCTTCCGCTCGCATTGAGGTTCAAGATTGTGAACCGCGATCGCTCGTTCCGCTTATTCACTGAAGGGCTCGGGAACATGCCGTTTCATGGCCGGGTAGCGGTTCTCGTGAATGAGCACACGAGAAGCGCAGCCGAAATGGTCGCTGCATTCGTTCGGAACGAGGGAGTTGCACACGTGATCGGAACACGAACGACTGGTGAAGTTCTCGGCGCGGCAAACTTTCAGGTCGGCTCAGATTACCGGCTCCGAATACCGGTGACCGCATGGTACACGGCCAAAGGCGAACTAATCGAGGGTAAAGGAGTTGCTCCTGAATCTGAGCAGGTGGCTACTGTCGAGGGCCTGGTATCTGGGAAGGACCTCGCAATGGATGCAGCGCTTTCGGTGCTTTATTAGGGGTTGGGGTGTTCAAGCTGTTTTCTTTGTGCTAGGTGCACAATTCGCAGGATACAACGGCGTTTTTCGTTCCCTATTTTTCTGCCGTTGAGAAATCCTTAGCGCTTCAGCAGCTTGCGAGGATTCCTAAAGGGCATGAATGTTGATCTTGCTATCGGGCATTTGCCATTGTCTTCGATGCCCATTCGGGCCAATCTCACCCTAGACGATCTTCCGTCATGCGCCGATCTGGACAGAAGCTTCAACGTGCGCTGGTGGTTGCCGCGATGAACTCCCACCCGTGCAGATATCAGCTGTACTTTGTAGAGGACCTATCGCTTGCCGCAGAGACGGGCGGCTTAGCTCTCTCATTTGTGCGCGTTCTGATGCTGCGCGAATGCGAGTTGGACGGTCCCACATTGGAGAGAAGTACTCGGCGCCGACGGATCAGCATCTTAACTCTCGCGGGTTCTGAAGATTTCTGGTTGCCTGTGTCTGGCGTCAGCTTGAATACATACATGGAGAAAAGGAACACTGCTGCTGACAAAACTGCCCAGCCGAAAGCGCCGCGGCGGCAGACTTCCTCCATCAGTCTTTCACGTTCAACTCCCTGGCGATACTCCAACCTGAGCTAATTGCCTCACCCATCAAGCAGGTTGACGTCAAGGCATGTGTCTCGGCGATGTTCACGCCGGTGGTGCACTATGGCATTCGCGCACAGTTTGCGGTCAGTTGGTGCAAGCGGGACAAGACGTAAATACTGCGCCACTGTCTTAACACAGACGAAATCGTCCTCTCCAGTGCTGTGTGTCTCAATCGAATGGAGGAGGCAGCTAACGTCCATTCCGGCTATACTTCACGCTAGTTCGACTCAACCATCCATGAAAATCGCCATCGCACTGGTTTCTTTTGCATCTGCTCTCCAACTTGCTTCCGCGGCTCCTGAGCAGAAAACAGTAAGCGGCTGGGTACTCGATTCAGCCTGCGCCTTGACGAAAGGGCTCGACAAGCCAATCAGCAGGGATTGCGCGCTCGCCTGTGCTCGCGATGGCTCTCCGCTGGTCATCCTTGAAGACGATGGAACGATCGTTTGGCCGGTATCGGAAGCCATGCCGGCAAAGAGCCAGAACGACAAGCTTGTTCCCTATGCTGGCAAACGAGTCACGGTCAAGGGCAAGTCGTACACGAAAGGCGGTTCTCAGGCAATTGTTATGGAAGACATCAGCGCTGAGAAGAAATAGACCGGCTCGTCGCCGCGCGCGGCAAGTCGTGCAAAGCCGTGACGCGTTGACGATCACAGCTTGCCTGATGAACGTGTCCTTCGCAGCACGTCAACCAAGAGCTACGTTCCGGAGCCGTCTGCCTCATCAACACTGCCAACCGGCCCGGAACGCCGCGCCATGGTCGCCAACAGTTTCGGACGCACATGGGGCCGTGTCCACGGGCAAACAGCAATGCAAATACCGCACGAAGCCGCTTCCACGAAGTACGGTATGCATTTGTCGAAATCCACATACCACCGCTCGATTCCTCGAACCATCTGTTTGTCAGGCGAGATAGCGGCTGGCGGGCACGCGTTTGTGCAGATCTGGCAAACCTTACAGAATTCATCGCCGCCGAAAGTGTCAGGAGCGCTGGCTAGCAGAGGCATGTCGGTGGTTACCGCGGCCAGCCTGACACCCGAACCGAAGCGCCGACTGATGAGGGATCCATGCTTACCCAGCTCGCCGAGACCTGCAGCGATTGCGGGTGGGATCAGTACGAGCGCGCTGGCAGAAGGACCCGGGTGCGGTTTAGCGTTGAAGCCTTGCGTTCGGATCCAGTTGGCGAGAGCATACGAGGCCCTGGTTCCGCGCGCGTATTGATCTCCCACATCGCACACACCGATACCGTTCGTTTCATCCGAGGGAACTTGTTTCAGGCGTTCATAATTGTGCGCCAAACCGACGACAATAACCCAAGGCTCGTCTACCGTATAGCCCTCGAACACGAATAGCGGATCCATCGCAGCCACTCCAAAGTCGTCCGCCTCGTGCGAAAGCGCGAAGGCCCTGGCCTCAGCAGTTAGGGTCTCGGCGGAAGCAGCACTGCGATCCGGTGCGATCGGAACGAGCTCAGGATACGAGTAGGCCGCTGCAAACGCTTCTACCGAGCCGGGGCACTTCCGGGAGTTCTGCCGCGCTGCAACTTGCAGTTCCCCATACGGATGCTGATCGGGAGGATGCCAAAAGAACGGTGAGGGTCTGCGCGGCTCTGTCTCGCCCAATCCATTGATGGGATTGCCTGATACCTTCAGCATTTCCAGAGTTTCTGGTTGAGGCTGGTAAGCCTCGCGCTTTTTCTTCTCCGCTTTGAACGAGCCTGGGCTTCTCATCATTCAGCCTCCTGCTCCGGAAACGACGGCATTGCCAACATGAGTAGGCCTCCGAAGAGAGTCGCTGCCGCGAATACGACCAGAAGGCTGCCATAGCTGCCGCTGCGGTCAAAGGCAGTCCCCAGCAGCAGCGAACCCATTGCTGCTGCCACGGCATAAGCAGTCCATGTCCATCCGTATAAAACGCCGAGCCGTCCTAGGCCGAAGTAGCGGCTCAGCAGATACGGCGTTACGTCGGATTCTCCTCCCATGGAAAACCCGATCAGTACACAGGCAAGCACCGCCGTTGTAAGCGTCTGCGCAATGGCCAGGAGACCCATGCCGCAAGCAGTCCCAAGGAGCAGGGCCATGCCGACGCGCGGCGCGAAGAAACGGTCGAGGAACCATCCGGTTACGAGTCGACCCAGAAAGCTGGCGCATCCGACTGATGCAATTGCGTATCCCGCCTCAATCGGCTTGATCCCTCGATCCGTCAACAAAGCCGAAAGCTGAGTGATGATCCCAGTATTCCCCATTGCTCCCACTACTAGAGTCAGCAGCAAAATCCAATAAGCCCGGTTGCGGAGTGCCGATGCGCCATCCGTCACCTTTGCACAGCGCACTACACTGACCCGCTGCTTTTCTCGAATAAAGCCCGCAGCGATCGGTAAGGCAATGAGGATCGGCAGCATCCCAATCACCGCGTAGCTTCGCCGCCATCCGACGCTGATGAGAAGCCGCTGTGTGAGCACCGGCATGACAACCATCCCAAGCGAGGAACCAACCATCATCAGCGCCAATGCCGCCCCGCGCCGCCGGTCGAACCACGTCGATATAGCTCGTGCATAACCCATCTGCGCCGTCCCATTCCCGACAGCCCCGATCAGGATGAACGTCGCGAACAGCTGAACCAAGTTGTTGTGTAGGAGCGCCAGCGATCCGAATGCCGCAGCAAAAATCACGATGCACGGCAGAATGACACGCCGGGGTTCGTATCGATCGAGCAAGTAACCGAGAATAGGCGAACACAGACCCAGCGTGAACGAAGCGCATGCAAAGGCTGCGGAGATGGTCTGCCTGGACCAACCGAATTCGGCCGTAAGCGGCTTGATGAACCCGCTGAAGCTGTAGATCAGCACTGAACCGAATCCGGCGGCCGACGCCAGCGAGGCCGCACCCGCTATTCTCCAGCCGGGATATCGCCAGGACTCTTGGTCTCTATTCAATTCGAGTTCAGCCGGGTAAACAGTTAAGGTGCTCATTAAAACAACAGCTTCAATCCAAACTGAGTCAAACGTGCAGGTCCGGCGCTTAAAATTCTGCCGAAATTCTGGGAGGCGAGATCCGCGACCGGAACCGAGAAGTTCGCATGGTTGGCCAGATTGAAACTCTCCGCCCTGAACTGAATTGTGAGCCGCTCCCGGACGGGGATATCCTTCATTACCGACGCATCGAAGTTGATCGCGCCTGGACCTTGCGCAATGTTCCTGCCTGCATTCCCGAATTGGCCGGCCTGAGTTAACGGATTCAGGCGCTGATAAGAAGCTCTACTGAGCCACTGATTTGGCGTGTGGTCGCCAGCGCTCGGATCCCCAACCAGGTTGGGCCGGCTCGCGAAGAAGGCGGACAACGGAGGACTGCTGGCCTGCAGGGAAACGTTCGCACTGTCGTACACGGTGAATGGTGTTCCCGAATTAGCAGTGCCAATGACGTTGAGCTGCCAGCCGCTCAGCAAGACTTTCCGCACCCCAGTGGAATGTGCCCCGAAGGGAATTTGCCACGATCCATTGCCGACGAACCGGTGCTGCGCGTCGAAGAGGGATCGCCCGTGTTCCGCACGCAAGTCAAACGGATTCTGAGCAAGATCGTTCTCTCCAACCAGCCCCGTACCGGAAGAGTTATTCACATTGATGCTCGAGAGATAGTCGAGCGATTTTGAAAACCAGTACGAAGTGTTGAAGGAGAATCCTGCCGCCAGCCGGTGAGACAAGCCGAATTGCGCCGCCTCATAGGTCGAGTTGCTGCCATACGTCAACAGCGCAACGGTAGCTAACTGGCACGGGCCGTTGTTCAGCGCGCAATCGGCATACAGGCGGCGGCGGTCGGCATTGCCCGAGGTGGCGCCGGGACCGTATACTGCGGGATCGGCTTCGATGTTCCGCGGCAGCCTGGTCCCTTTCGTGCCAATGTACTTCGCTTCCACGACGTAGTCCTTCGCGAACGAACGCTGAATTGTGAAGTTCCAGTTCTGCGAGTAAGGAGGTCGAGCGGTGCTGTCCATCGCCAGTATCGTCGACGGGTGGGCGAATGTCCCCGGAACCGGCGTCGGATGCCCTAGGTAGGGATTCGCGAAGTTGATATTGCCCGTGTACTGATCGAACTGTGCCCAAGGTGCAGCACTCACCGAAGGATTCGCGGCGATGTTGATTCCGTTTGAGAATGGGTCGTAGAACGTGCCGTAGGCTGCACGGATCGACCAAGTGCCGCGCCCCGTGGGATCCCAGGCGAAACCGATCCGCGGCATGAATGCTTTGGAGTAAACAGGCGCAAGTCCCGCCGAAATCCCAGGGTCTCCCGGAAACAGAACTCCCGTAGGCGCATCCGGGTAAACCGTCGATTGCACGCCAGCCACAAATGTATTCAGGCGATTGCGCACCTCTGAATTGGGAGCAATTACTTCCCATCGCAAGCCGTAGTTGATCGTCAACCGTGAAGTCAAACGCCACTCGTCTTCAGCGTATAGAGCCGAGCTCCAGGTTCGAAGGCCACGCCCGAAATCTCCCAGACCTTGGTAGAAAACGACAGGAGATCCAAGCAGGAGGTTGGCAAACGCATCGCTCGTCGGGAACGAAGGACTGAAGATAATCAAGCCGTTCGGAACGGTCGCTTGATACACATTCATCTGCGTGCGAATGAAGCTGCCGCCGAACTTCCAGGAATGCCGGTTATGTACCCACGACACCGCCTCGTCGACCTCAAACGTATTTTGCGCTGAGTCCCGCGGCCCGCTGGTTGCCCCTCCGACCGGAGAATAGCCGCTTATGTTGAAATACGGAGGACCCTGCCCCAAAGCCGACGCGGAAGCATATTGAAAGCCAAAGGCGGACGGCGGGGTCTGATTCAGCCGCTGATCGAAGTCGAAGAGAAATCGCAGGAACGAGATGTGCAGCGAGTTGTTGAGAGTGGATGAGAACGAATGAGTGTTGGCGATTGCTGCCGAATGCGTGGTGAGATCATCTCGGGTCGGGAACCCCGGAACCGGTGAGCCGCGCAGCGAGATCGGATTGAGATTGTTCCCCGTCGACCAGGCGTAGCGCAAGAAGTATTGGCTGTTTTCCGAGGCGTTCCAGTCGGCACGGCCGCCCACCTGATCGGAGTCGTTGTGGGTCACGGGGGTTGCGGTGTAGATGGTCGGACCGACGTTCGCGACCGGGTACAAATTCGCGATGTTCATGCCGATAGGATTGAGTAACGCTTCAGGAATTTTTCCGCCCGGCACTCGCACGCCACCCTGGGCGTAGTTGACTAACGGGCTCGCGAGCCCGCTGAAGTCCCCATTGCGTTCCGCCACGCTCGGTACAGTCGAGGTGTAAGTGATGCCTTGCCTGTTCCGAAAGCCCTCATAGTAGCCAAAGACGAAAAGCTTATCCTTGCGAACCGGACCTCCGGCGGTGGCGCCAAACTGATTCTGTTTCAGCGGCTCTACCGATTGAGAAAAGAAGTTACGTGCATCCAAAATATTGTTGCGAAAGAACTCATAAGCCGTGCCATGGAGTTCGTTGCCGCCGGCCCTGGTTACGACCGTGGTAGTAGAACCGGCGAACCCGCCGAACTCCGCTGGCGCATTCAGAGTGATGATCCGGAACTCGCCGATCGCATCGACCGGCGGTTTGAGCGCGAAGGCGCCATCCATGCGATCGACGTTCTGCGCACCATCCACCAGATAGTTGTTCGACTCGGGACGCATTCCATTCACTGCGTATCCTTGGTTTGCACGCAGGGAGCCGCCGAACTTGGCCATCGAAGGCGTCAACGGCGCCACCCCGCTTTGCAGCAGACCAAGCTGAGTGAAGTTCCTGCCGTTCAATGGAAGCTCGAGAATCTCGTGACTTGTGACCACAGCTCCCAATGCGTTGCTGGCCGTATCCACTGGGGGTGCGTCATCATTGACCTGCACGGACGCCTGCACAGTTGCCAATGGCAGATTGAACTGCAATCGTACGCTACGACTGACGTCAACCGTAACGGGCTGACGTTCGACCGTGCCGAAGTGATCCGCACTGACCGTGACGGCGTACGTGCCGACGGCCAGGCCTGGTAGACGGAACAAACCGTCCGAACCGGACTGCACTTCGCGAAGGGCGTCACTCTCCAGGTTTCGGACTGCGATGTGACTGGACACCGTGGCTCCGGAAGAGTCCGTGACGATGCCCTCGATTGCGCCGGTCGCCTCTTGCGCTCGCAAACTCATACTGGCGAAGAGAATCAACGCAATCGGATACAACCCTGCCTTTGGACGGCCCAAGCATATTGATGGCATTCAGATCGAGACTGTTAGGCAGTCTAAAGAAAAGCAGTAGGAATTGTCTTCAGTCTTAAGGTGGAACTTTACCTACATCGAGCACGTAAACTGCGAAGTAGTACCGACGGCGCGCACTCGAGACTACCAAGCGACATCAATCACAATGGACAGAGTCTCCGGACTCACTCTGATGAACCGTCGTTGCTTTCTCCAAACATCAACAGCCCTTTCTCGCGGACTCGCCTTCACCACCCTCGGGAGCATGAAGGCTGACGAACTCGCGCCAAAAGATTGGCGAGCGTTTGAAGTCATTCTGCAGATAGACATCTTGAAACCTGCGGGTGTCACGCGTGTATGGGCTCTAGTTGCTTCCCTGCAGGGCACACCCTTTCAGAGGACGTTTGAAAACACGCTTCAGTGCGAGGCCGGTAAGGCAACTGTTGTGAAGAGCGATCAAGGAGCGCATCTGGTTGCGGCAGAGTTTCCTCCATGAGCAGAACCGGCTCTGACGCTCACCACGCGAGTCAGAACAAGAAATTGGACGGTCGACTTTGACAAGCCCGGCAAACGACATAAGCTATCGGATGCGGAACGAAGCAAGTGGCTGCGATCTACAACGATGTTGCCCACTGGTGGCATAGTGAAACCGCGCGCCACAGAAATCACTCAGAACGCGAGAACAGACGGGGACAAAGCTCGCGCCATCTACGAATGGATCATCGACAATACGTACCGCAATCCCAAGACGCGAGGCTGTGGCCGCGGCGACGTGCGTTTCATGCTGGCGTCCGGAGATCTCGGCGGAAAGTGCGCCGACCTGAACGCGCTGTTTGTGGCATTGTCACGCGCAGCAGGTCTGCCGGCACGCGATGTGTATGGCATTCGCATCGCCCCATCGGCCATGGGGTGCAAAAGCCTTGGCACCTCGTCCGAAGACGTGACCAAGGCCCAGCACTGTCGCGCCGAAGTCTACCTAGCTGCTTATGGTTGGGTTCCCGTCGATCCAGCAGACGTTCGCAAATTCATTCTCGAAGAGCCGCCCGGACATCTCTCGCCTCAGAGCGATCCGGTGCAGAAGGTACGAGCGCGGTTATTCGGAGCTTGGGAGATGAACTGGATGGCCTATAACTATGCCCAGGACATTGCCCTTCCCGGCGCGACCGGCAAGCCCGTTCACTTCCTGATGTATCCCCATGCGGAAACTGCTGATGGGCCACTCGACAGCCTGGTAGTTTCCAATACCGGATTACCTCACGCGAGAGATAGGAACCACCGAAAGATCCTTGTGTTTAGACGCGAAAGATGGCCTTCGCCATCTCCGAATTCCCGTACTCCAGCACTGTCTTCCCGTCGAGTGATCAAAGCCGTGTGACCCACATTTTGTCTACGTCTTCTTTGGTTGAGAAACGTAGGGATAAAGAATGATCCCCAACACTGTTGTCGGCCAAGCGAAAACTGTGAGCCAGATACGGAACGGAAAAGTCTTTTGGGTTAAGTCTTTTGGGTTGCATCGGAAGTCTTTTGGGTTGCAGTCTTTTGGGTTCATCGGGAGTGGGCCGGCGCGAGGCGGCTGAAGAGCAAGGTGTAGTGGGAAGTCTTTTGGGTTGTATCGGGAGTGGGCCGGCGCGAGGCGGCTGAAGAGCAAGGTGTAGTGGGTCGCCGGCAGCATTCCCGATACGACGACTTGATCTAAGCCGCCGCTCTACAGCCTATGGGGATTGGTTTTTCGGTTGCACCGCAAGGCCGAGGTGTTTGCTGACTGCTCAGCCTGCCCTCCGCGCTCGTATCAACGTCGTGCTTACTTTGGAGACCATTGGGAGAGGCCGTGCAAGCGCGGCGAGGCGGCGAAATACAACGATAAGACGCACGTCGCCTAACCCGGCCACCCGGCAGTGATCGTTGATCGGGAGTGAAGCGAATCAGCATCCGTTTGTTCAGGAAGAGTCGTATCTAACCGTGGGGGTTGGTTGCCGTGCGATTGAAGTCGTTCCTAGACCTACTGTCCAGTCGAGTACCCGCAGATGGCCTATTTTGCAGGCCGGACACAGAGGCAATCGGGGTGGCTGAGTGTATGCGGCCACGGCGATCGGTGGCAGCAGCACACGGCAGTGCTGAATCAATGCCGTCCGGTTGCGATTGGAAAGGAGCCCGAAGTGCCGAATCTTGACGAACCCGCTGGGAAGCACATGCAGGAGGAATCTGCGGATAAACTCGACCGCATCGAGCGACGTCTCTTTAATGTCATTGCCGTGCTGCGAATCCCGCCAACGAAAGTGAACACGGCCGCCTTCTAGCTTTTGCAGACGCCCGTTGGAAATGGCGACGCGATGTGTATAGCGCGCCAGATAGCGGAGTACGTGCTCTGGCCCGCCGAACGGTGGCTTGACGTACGCAACCCATTCCTTCGTATGCAGCGGACATAATAACTGCTGAAAACAGAATGGATGGTTGAGCTCTCGAAGCCGTCCATGGAACTTCAGGCGATTCGCTGCAAATGCGTCCTCCAGATAGTCCAGGAGCTTACCGCGAAAGAGCCGACTAAGCGGTTTGACGGGTAGAAAGAACTTGGCTTTGCGCGGCGACACCCACCGTTGACCGTCGAGCGACACTCCTCCTGCCGGCATCACACAATGGATATGCGGATGGAGCCATCATCACGCACAATACCCTGAGTGCAGATGTTACGCACGTTGAGGTTTGCTATCCGTTTCATCCGCTTTACGGTTACAGCCTGCGAGTGTTGCGAAAGCCGAAACGAGGAGACGGAGCAGTTCTAGTCCTCGACTCGGCTGGAAAGCGGTTAAAGATTCCTGTGTGGATGCTTCTGTCGAGTGCAAACAGCGTCATTGTCACCGAGCAAGCGCGATTAAGCAAGGAGTCACTGCTAAACGTCACCCTGCTATTCAAGCAATGGAGTACCTCGGGCAACAGCGATAACCTTCTGCAACCGTCCGTTGACGGCGGTAAGAGAGGTCATCATGCTGCAGCTACAACTGTTAGAGGTAAGCCGAACAGAAGAGGAACTCGTGCTCGTCGAGCCGACGAGCAGAGCCGAGCTGATCCAATTAATGGCGCGCATTCTGGTGACGGTCTTTCAAACAGAACCCAGGAGAGCGAATGAATCAACTTTCATACAGTCCCAAGATCAAGCCGGAACACTTGGCTCGTAAGGCGATCGTCTATCTACGACAATCCAGTGAAAGACAGGTCCGGCAAAACCTCGAAAGCCAGCGGCTTCAGTATGAGATGGCAGAACGGGTCCGTAGGTTGGGCTGGCAGGAGATTGAAGTCATCAATAGCGATCTCGGCTGCAGCGCAGCCATGGCATCGGCATCGCGCGAAGGATTCGAGCGTGTACTCAGTTCGGTAGCGCTGGGCGAGGTGGGGATTGTTGCCAGCCGTGAGGTGTCGCGCCTTTCTCGCACGGACAAGGATTGGTGCCGGCTGGTTGAGGTATGCCAGATCTTCGGAACTCTTATCGGAGATGAGCAACAGATCTACGACTTGAATCATCTGGATGATCAACTTGTTTTAGGAATCAAAGGAACCTTAAGTGTTGTTGAGTTGAAGGTTCTCCGACAGCGGCTGCAGGCCGGACAGGAATCGAAAGCACGCCGTGGTGAGCTGTTCAAAAGACTTCCGGTAGGGTATGCGCGAGATGGAACTGGCAAAGTGGTGCTGCATCCTGACCGGCGCGTTTGCGAAGCCATACGCTTAGTATTCAGCAAGTTTCGTGAACTGTGGAGCGTGCGCCAGACGTTTCAATGGTTTCGTGATAACGATGTAGAACTGCCAGCGAATCCGATCAGCGGAACACGTCTGGTTTGGAAGATCCCCTCTCAGAGCCTGGTGGCTGACATCTTACGGAATCCGTTCTACGCTGGAGCTTATGTTTGGGGAAGACGTCCGACGGAGACGTTGCTGGTCGACGGTCGACTAAGAAAGCGTCAGGCGGCCAATCGCCCGCCCGAACAGTGCCGAGTTTTCATAGCTGACCATCATGTGGAATATATTGACTGGGCTACTTACGAAGAAAACCAACGTATGACGCGCCGCAATGCCCTCAACCGGGAGGCAGATGAATCGATGGCGGCAATCCGTGCGGGACAGGGATTGCTGGTGGGGCTGTTGCGCTGTGGTCATTGTGGCCGGAAGCTTCATGTACGCTACTGGGGCGGCCGCGGGACCAACGCACGTTATCTGTGCAGAGGCGACTTTGATGACGGTGGGCAATACTGTATCGGTTTTGGTGGCTCAATGGTCGATCGTCGATTGAGCGAAGAGGTGCTTAAGGCAATCTCTCCTTTGGGAGTGAAAGCGAGCTTAAAGGCTATAGACGACCTGACGGCCGGCGAAGTGGCGCAGCGAGCTACTCTAACCAGCAAACTTGAACAGTTGGAGTACGAAGCCAAACGAGCCTTCGAACAATACGACGTCGTAGACGCCAGAAACCGATTGGCAGCCGCCGAGCTCGAGCGGCGGTGGAACGAAAAGCTACAAGAGATCGAGATGGTCCGGCAACAACTTACTTGCCTTACCGAGAAACGACGTTCCCTCTCTGCTGAGGAGGAAGCCAGCATTCTTTCGATGGGCGAGAACTTCGCCGATGTATGGCGTAGCAATCACTGCCTACCCGCACTCAAGAAGATGATCTGCCGTACGGTGATCGAGGAGATCATCGTACGCTCGGATCAAAGCAAGAAGACTCTGCACTTCACCCTTCATTGGAAAGGCGGTGTGCACACACAACTGGAGATGGATCGCCCCCGTTCCGCGACCGAAACAGCGACGTCGCTCGAAGCCTTAGAGATGATTCGACGGATGGCTGTCCGCCATGGGGATGATCAGATCGCATCGGTACTGAACCGGCTGGGATATTCCACCGGTAAAGGGAATCGTTGGAACCAGAACCGGGTCGCTACTGCACGGAAGAATCACTCCATCACAGGTCAAAAACGCGCACTGCATGATCCTGAGAGAATCAGCTTAAACGAAGCAGCTCGGTTATGCGGCGTGAGTCACCGTTCCATTGAACGATTGGCGGAAGCGGGCCTGCTGAAGCGTGAGCAAGTCGCGCCACGGGCTCCTTGGCAGATTCTTCGTTCAGATCTGAATGCGGAGCCAGTTCGCAGCGTTCTCAATCATCTCCGCCGAACGGGGAAGCTCCTTCTGCACGGGGGTCGCACGGGAAACCAACCGGAGTTGTTCATTGAAAATCAACAAGATGATAATGCCAGGCATTATGAATGAGGGTTCTGTTCGAGTCGCTGCGTCCAAGTGTGTAGGACCGCAAGAAAACCAAGCCGGGCTCCCAGCCGTTTGGGATCAGCTGCCATTTCGATGAGCGACTCGGCGACCGCGCGAAACAAAATGCCGTAAACGGTCCGCGGGTTCTGCAGTGCGACGGGCGCCAGTTCGTGAGGCAGAGTAAAGACAACATGACAGTACGGCACCGGCAGGAGTTCCCTTGAGCGATCGCGCAGCCACTCGTCACGCGTCCGGCTATGACACTTGGGGCAATGCCGATTCCGGCAAGACCGGTAAGCAATCTGTGGTTGGCCGCAATGGTCGCACTGTTGCACTTGAGTGCCGAGCGCAGCGGTACGGCAAGCAGCGATGTCTCGTAAGGCCTTCCGCTGCTGGGGAGAAAGCACGTGTCCCCAAGAATCAAGAAACTCCTGCCCGTGCTGTCGGAAAACATCGGCAACTTCCAGTTGCGGCGAACTCATCGCCTCCGGCCATCGCCGTCTGAGTTCGCGACTTCGATTACCTGCAGACCGTCTAAAGGACTGACGACTGCGCCCAGCGTTCTCTTCGAAACATGTAAGTACCTGGCCGTGGTTTTCAGATCTGCATGCCCGAGTAACAGTTGAATCACGCGTAAATCCGTACCAGCCTCGAGTAGATGAGTGGCATAACTGTGGCGCAGAATGTGCGGATTGAATGGCTTCTTCAGCCCGGCTCGTTCCGCGGCGTTTTCACAGAGAACGTAGATCGCCGACAGATTAACCGGGCGGTCCGGGTAGCATGCAGAGGGAAACAGCCAATCCTTCGGTTTGCGCCAGTGCCAATAAACTCGGAGCAGTTGTAAAAGCTTGGGCGATAAAGTGACTTCTCTTGGAATGTGTCCCTTGCCGTCTCGAACGTGAATGACCATTCGCTGGCTGTCGATATCGCCGACCTTGAGAGTCCGCACCTCGGCACGTCGCAACCCAGCGCCATATAGCATTGCGATAATCGCGCGATGTTTCAGGTTCATGGTGGCGTTCAGCACCTGCTCAATTTCCTGTGAAGAGAGGATCTGGGGTAGCTTTCGCTTGATTTTAGGTCTGGGTATCTCGAAGTCGAACCACGGACGCTTCAGTGTCTTTGTGTAGATAAACTTCAGCGCAGCCCGGTGGACCTGATACGTACTCCATGCAAGCTTCTTCTCATCAACCGCGTGCAATAGGTACTTGCGGATTTCCTCCGGCCCGAGTCGGTCCGGTGAGCGGTGGAAGAACCCAGCAAAATCCTCCACGATTCGGGTGTAAGTGTGGATGGTGTTTTCTGAAAAGTTCCGCAGCTTCAGATCGCCAATCATGCGTTCACGCAGCACGGTCATTAACGACCTCCTTCAGTCGTTGGATCTTCTCAAAACCGCACCCCACGCTGCAAGCACCCACACTGCCGCGCAGCGGCTTAGTTCAAGTCTTAGGTCAGTATCAGGAGCGATTCGGCGCGATACACCTGAGGAAGGTGGACAAGCTATTTCGCCGAATCGCCTTTGATAGTGGGACTTGAAGGAAGCCGGGACGGATGCTCCGGCTTATGGGTTTTCAACCGCCGGATTTAACCTGTGAGCAGCGGGAGGAGTGAGAAGTGGCTGGCTGGGGTTGAAGTGAAGTTCCTGTGCTGGGTAAGTCGAGCCATAAAAGTCACACGTCGGGTGAATACGCAGAGGTGCGACACGGATTCGAGATGTGTAGCAAGAGGTCATGTGGACTTTAAGCCGCCGTTGAGCTGAGTAGTGGAGGAGCGCGGAAGCGAAGTTGTAGAGCGCTACAGCGTTCCAGAATCAGCATCGGCCCATGGCAGTGAGGGCACAACCAGGCAACGCGTGGCTGTGATTGTTGACTAGTGCTGGTAGCTTCTGTTTCCGACTCGGCAATGTTTGCGCCAAGCAGACGAAAACACAATGGCAGAAGCGTGGACCGTTTGCGTGTACTGAGGAAGCCGAAGTGGCGGATACGCACAAAGCCTGGCGGCAGGACATGCAACAGGAAGCGCCGCAAGAACTCGTTCACGTGCAGAGTCATGACGCGCTTCTTATTGTGGTGTGCTGAATCGCGCCAACGGAAAGTCACCTGATCGTTGGCAAACGATACCAGCCGATGGTTCGAGATCGCAACCCGACGCGTGTAGCAACCGAGATACCGCAGAGCGTGTTCCGGTCCGCCAAACGGCCGCTTCGCATAGACAACCCACTTCTTACGGAAAGTCTGTCGTATGAGTTGCGCGAAGACTTTGGGCCGTCCGAGCAGCTTCATCAAACCGTGAAACAGCCGGCAGCGGGCGCGAGGGCCGCAATCTTCCCTCCCTTCCAAGTGGGCGGCCCCCGGCTCTGTAAAAAATCCAAATCGTACCGCTGCTGTCCTCATCAACGCGAACGACGTGATCGTTCGCCAAACCATTCTGAGTGGTGTACGCCGTAAAACAGCCATGAAAGGAGCGGATGCTCCTCGCTGCCACGTCGCAGCCCAAAGTGCGCCCTGGTGATCGTCCATCAGGCCGAGCGTCGCGAAGGTGGTGCTTCTCAGGGCTGGTGGTATTGGTGCGATTGAGGACCTTGAATTGAAAGCCGTCGAAACGCAGAAGACCACCATGCACCAGGAGCCAGAGATAACCGTCTGGCGTTTGCTGGATGCCAAGCGTTCCAGTTACTAGGCAGCCCGGTATCGGTCGTCCATCGGTCAAAACGGTATGGCCCGGGACCGCACTGTGTGCCGAATTAAGCAGGAAGCAAAAGCCAATAAAAGCTGGAGGGAGCGGAAGACAGCGGATCGCGGCACAGGCACGGCAGATGAGGCGATTGTGTATGCGCGCTCTACGATCTGGTTTCTCTACACCTGGCCGTGGTCGACAGCGGTTCGTTGGTATTTGCGATATCCGTTCCCGTACAAGCCTGTGTCCGAACTGCTGAGTGAGCGAGGACTCCCGGCATCTCGGGCGACGACTTAGAGTTCCACAGCTTCGCCGCCCCAATCCGCCGGATTGACATCCTCGATCGTCTGGGTCAGAGTCCAGATGTGGCCGGCGAAGTCTTCCAGCGTGGCTTGGCGCTCGCCGTAGCCATGCGTCTGCGGCGCATACATCATGCGTGCTCCCTGATCCAGTGCACGCTCGCACATCGCGTCCACATCGGTTACGCGCAGCAGTACGGAACTCCTGGTCGCCCACTGGTTGTCCTTACCCGTCTCACCTACAATCAGGCAGGCCGAGCCGAACCACATCTGCGCACGATGGTTGCCGATCCTTAATCGCACGCGGAACCCGAAACCGGCCTCGAGCCACATCACCGCCGCCGCCACATCCGGATACGCAACCACAGGGATCACCGTACAGGGCGGAGCCGACCGATTCCTCACCATTTCAATCTCTGCCCTTACCATAGCCTATGGCAAGTGTCGAGTCCCGCACGGATTACAAAACGCTTCCCGTTACACATGATCACAATGAAAGTTCGCTAGGCAGTAGTTGCATCATCGAAGTCAGTCGACGGCGTGACCGCGTCCCATTGTGCAATTTCAGCTCTTAAGTGATCGAGTTCGTGGCCGACGAAGTCCAGCGCGTCGCTACCGAGCAAGATGTGTGTCGGCGGTTCGGGCGACTCGATCAGCTTGAGGATGGTACGCGCGGCTTTGACGGGATCGCCAGGTTGATGGCCGATTCTGGTGGCTCGCGCTGCCCGGATTGGATTAAAGACAGCATCCTAGTCAGGGATGCTTCGACCCGAACGCACCATCGAACGACCGGCCCAGTCGGTGCGGAACATGCCCGGTTCTATGGCCGTCACGAAGATACCAAAGCTTCTGACTTCTTTTCCGAGCGACCCGGCGCTTCCTTCTAGAGCAAACTTGCTCCCGTGATAACAAAAAAGTCCGGGCATGGTCATAAGACGTCCCATGGACGTGATGTTCAGAATGCGTCCGCTGCCCCGCTGCCGCATGTAGGGCAGAACCGCTTTCATCATCGCCACAGGACCGAAAACATTGACCGCGAACTGCTGATGGAGATCCTCCATCGAGGACTCTTCGAGAGTTCCTTCATGCCCATAACCGGCATTGTTGATCAGGACGTGGATCGGCCCGACGCTCTGTTCAATCCCTTCACCATTCTTCCAATCGCATGGTAGTCTGTTAGCTCCAGAATGCGACCCAGCGCCGTCCTATAAGACAGACCTTCGAAAGCGGCGGCTGCCTCCGCGTTTCGTACCGTTCCAACGACCGTATAGCCGTTGTCGAGCAGTTCTTTTGCGAACGCGCGCCCAAGGCCGCTGCTGACGCCCGTAACGAATGCAATCTTCTCCGGCAACTTCAATCTCCTTTACGATACCGTACGTATCGTTATTCATCTTGATACGATACCCTTAGTATCATAAAGCCTGCAGCTTTCCACGAGCGGGTTATCTCGGACGGGTGAAAATGGGCAGACGCGATTGATGAAACAGCAGAAAGTAAGATTGGGACGCCCGCGCAGCCAAGAGACTGATCAGGCGATTCTGGAGACGGCCTTACGCCTCGTTTCAGCAAAGGGATTCCGGGCCGTTACTGTAGACCAGATCGCCGCAAAAGCGGGCGTCGGGAAAATGACCGTTTACCGGAGATACCCCAATAAATCGACGCTGGTCATGCACGCACTGCTGACGCTTGTGGGACCGCAAACCGAATTTCCCATCGCTGGACGCGCGTTGTACAACCTCCGCCAACAGTTAAGCCGGCAGGCGGAGTTCTTTTGCAGCAAGTACGGACGGCTAATCCGTTCGTTGCTTGCGGAAGCTCAATCGGATGACGAACTGTCGCGTGCTTTTAGAGATGGGTGGATCCTGCCGCGACGCTGGGGAGTGCTTGCCACGTTACAGTCCGCCCTGGAAGAAGGCGACCTCAGGAAGGACATCAATTTCGAAGTGGCTGTTGATGTCCTCTACGGGCCCTTCTATTACCGGCTGCTGCTTGGCACTGGGGCACTGGATAATGCCTTCATCAATGACTTGTACAAACAATTTCTGATCGGGCATCGGCGGCAACGTTCGTCTGACCGAACCGTCCTTCATGAGTCTGGATCCTGAACACTGCGATCGCTGCCGCTCGTACGCGCGGTGACGCCGTCGCCGGACCTAGGTCCAAACATGAAAGAATAGGCACTGCGGGGCGAAAGCATCGATCGTCGCCGGTGAATTCTTTCGCATCGATCTGCAATCATCTCAGGAGAACTTCCGATTGGAAATGGAAGAAACAGAGACAATCCAGGCTGATGGGCCACGCGTGACCCTCCGGCTGGAGCGTAAGCATCCTTTTGCGATCCGTTGGATGCACTGGATCAATTTTCCTGTGCTGTTTATCATGATCCTCAGCGGCATTCGCATTTACTGGAACGACTCCGACAATGCGCATCTGCATCCTCACGCGATTTATCGCATTGGCTTCGGCTCGTACACCCTGCTGCGCATCTTCCCTGTCTCGGTATGGCAGGCCCTCAAGATTCCTTGGCACGTCACGCAAGGCATGGGCGATCACTTCTTTTTCATGTGGATCTTTGCGATCAATGGCATCGCATACGCTGCATTCCTTTTAATTTCCGGCGAATGGCGATTTCTCGTGCCTCAGCGACAAAGCTTTCGCGAAGGCTGGCAAGTATTGCTGGCCTATTTGCGTCTGCGGAAAGACCCTCCCTCGCACTGGAAGTACAACGCTGCGCAGAGAATTGCATACAGCACGGTGATTCTGATGGGGCTCGGGAGCCTTCTGACGGGCCTAGCAATCTATAAGCCCACGCAAGCGCACTACTTGACTACGCTCCTGGGCGGTTACGAACTGGCACGATGGGAGCATTTCTGGCTGACGATTGGGTTTTGCCTGTTTTTCCTGGTGCATGTTGCGCAAGTCGCCCTTGCCGGATGGAATAGTTTTCGTAGCATGGTGAGCGGCTTTGAAATCAAGTCAATAACCGAACCTTCACTGGAAGCGAGAGAAAAAGATGGCGATTGGCAAACAGCAGGCAAAACCGCTAGTTTCTACGGTCGACGTGACGCCTCGTCCTACAACCAATGCGGAGGTCCTTGCGGCATCACGTAGGTCGACCCGCCGCAGTTTTGCTGCAGCAGCGTTGGGCGCAGCAGCAGGGTTGGGTTTCTGCCGCTGGGTATTCGACAGTCCTCCCGAGGGCATGCAGCCCTGGCCGAGGCGTCGCATGTTTCAGGCGAACGCAAAAATCGCGCAGGCCGTATTTGACGAGCGAGCGCTCGCTCCCACCTACCCTCTCAGCCGCGCCGAGCACTTACGCGTGAATGGTCTTATCGGACTGAAACAAGCCATCTCAACAGAGAGTTGGCGTCTCCAGGTTGTGGGTGTTGCCGAGCCAACGAAGTTCTCTCAGTACGTCCCTGACGTGACGGCTTGGGAGTACGCCTACGGCAGCGCCAGAGTGGACGAGGGCGACCACTTCACGTCGATACCCGCCGAGCCGGCCTTGCGGGCAGAAAGTATGTTCCGGGAGCGAGCTGGGAAGCGGCAACGTGGGTTGGAGGAAGCAGGTCCAAGCCGATCGACTCTGGCCCAGGGCACGCCGGGGCTGCTGCTGACCATTGCAGACCTGCTCAAGCTGCCGATGCAAGATTTTGTGACGGAATTCAAGTGCGTGGAGGGTTGGAGCCAGTTTGCCCAATGGGGCGGAGTGCGCATGGCCGACTTCCTCGAAGCCTATCCACCAGCGAGAAAACCCGACGGCAGTCTCCCACGCTATGTTTATATGGAGACACCGAACGGCGACTACTATGTTGGATATGACATGTCGGTGTGCCGCCATCCACAAACTCTGCTAGTTACAGAAATGGCAGGCAAACCGCTCACCCAACTCCATGGGGCTCCGATACGACTGCACGCGCCAACCAAGTATGGCTACAAGCAGATCAAACGGATCGGTCTAATCGCCTATACGGATGTGAAGCCGGACGACTACTGGACGAAGCTTGGGTATGACTGGTATGCCGGGCTTTAGAGTCAGGCATTTCTCCAACATCAACAGCCATTGAAAGCTTACACAAGCAAGAGAAGCGCCCGACAATTGACTTGCTCCCTTCGACGTTCTCCTTGGTGAGATACGTTCGATAGCGAGCTTAACTGCCAGACCGGCACTCCATATGCGCGGGCGCGTTGACAGAAAAAGTGAGATGCGGGCACACAGGCAGCGCCAGTCAGTCTTAGGCACGCTTACCGAAGCAACAAGCTGGCTGGCGGTAAGAGGGTATGAATATGCCCGCTGAAGCTCCTTCCGCCTCTGCCGCACTAATTTCCGCCCGGCTCGACCGGCTTCCCGCCACTCGGACACTATGGAAGTTCGTAGTCTTGCTCAGTCTCGGCTTCTTCTTCGAACTCTATGACCTTCTCTACTCCGGCTATATCGCACCGGGTCTTGTCAAGAGCGGCATCCTGACAACGACCACTGTTGGGTTTTTTGGTATGACCGGTATTGCGAGCTTTATCGCATCTCTGTTTTCGGGACTATTTATCGGAACGCTTGGTTGCGGGTTCCTCGCCGATCGCTTTGGGCGTCGCGCGATCTTCACGTACTCACTCCTCTTCTACACAGTCGCCAACCTGATCATGGCATTTCAGACCACGGCCATCGGCCTGAACTTCTGGCGGTTGGTGGCGGGGTTGGGTATCGGCGTAGAACTGGTGACAATCGGAACATATATTGCTGAACTTGTGCCGAAGCAAATACGTGGACGCGCTTTCGCTTGCGAGCAGGCAATTGGTTTCATGTCCGTGCCGATTGTGGCGTTCCTCTCGTACCTGCTTGTACCTCACAAGCCATTCGGCCTTGACGGCTGGCGGTGGGTGGTCATTATCGGTGCGAACGGCGCTATCTTTGTCTGGTTCATTCGTCGTGCCTTGCCGGAAAGCCCGCGTTGGCTCGCACAGAAAGGACGACTCGCCGAAGCCGACAAGCTGATGGCGAAGCTGGAGTCGATCGTCGAGAAGGAGTATGGAGGCCCGCTTCCCGCACCAGCCAAGTCCGAAGCCTTGACTACGAACTGCACCTTTCGTGACCTATGGGTGAAGCCTTACAGACAGCGCGCGGCCATGATGAGCATCTTCAACATTTTTCAGACGGTCGGTTTCTACGGCTTCGCCAATTGGGTGCCGACACTGCTCATCAAAGGGGGTATCACTGTAACCAATAGCTTGCTCTATTCAGCGATCATCGCCATTTCAGCACCGCTTGGGCCGATCATCGGACTGTTTATCGGTGATAAGTTTGAACGCAAGACGGCGATCGTGGTGACTGCTGCCGGCATTATGATCTGCGGGCTGTTATTCAGCCAAATATCCCTCGGGTTCCTGCTCATCGCCATGGGTGTGCTGCTGACACTTGCAAGCAACATCATGTCGTACAGCTTTCACGCCTATCAGACGGAACTCTTCCCCACCAGCATCCGGGCGAGTGCGGTGGGATTCGTCTATTCGTGGAGCCGCTTTTCGGCAATCTTCAATTCTTTTGTGATCGCGGCCATTCTGGAGAAATTTGGCGTGTCCGGCGTGTTCCTGTTCATTGCCTTAGCAATGTTGATCGTGATGGCAGTAATCGGGTCCATGGGACCACATACACGCGACCTCGCACTCGAAAAGATATAGCACGGGAACGCATCAGCCACCTGCCCAGCAACGCTGTGTTCCTGGATCCACTGGAAAGTCGACGAAATCGGGGATGTTGTCTTGTCGAGTTCGGTTACCAATACGGAGACTCCTGCGCTGTTCCTCTATTTCAGATGGCGCCGCTCTTCTTCCCACTCTCGCATTTGCGTCAACAACGTTGAATATATGCTTTGCAGTCTGGAAATCGGGAACGGACCGGAAGCCCCGAGATGTGCTACGCGCGTGAGGACTTCCTGTTCTCGATGGGGCACCGTAGTCGGAAGCCGAGCGGCCGATTTGACCGCTCCAATTTTGTCCACGATCGCCGCTCTTCGATTTATGAGGTCTACGATCTGACTATCAATCTTGTCAATCTGCTGCCTGCTTACCGCCAATTGGTCTTCGACAGAAGCTTGCTGACCGAACCCGATATGACCCATTCCTAAAACTACAAGCAAAGTAAGAGATGATCGTTTCAATTTTCCTGACCTAACCTGTGAACCAAGAAACAAGCGTCCTCCAGCTATGGACGCGATTTAATGTATCACTGCCGTTCCCACTGTTGATCGAAGGGTCCCAAGCGTGACAGAAACTTGCTTTACCGCTTCCTTTGCGGCCAATAGCAGCTGATAGAGGACGACTCGCGGCTTTCGGTCAGTCCCCTTTTCTAAATCTTCCCGCCACACTACGCGAACTTCGGTGTTCAATGAAATGGTTTGGCGTCGTCCGGAGCTGTGGAGAACGTTCAGTCTGGAGCCCGTTCCATAAGACAACCAACGCAAGAGGTTCGACACGTTCAAAAGCTCCTACGCAGTTTTGCAAGTATACATTCGGCAAATCGAAACCATCCTGAACATCGGTCACTGAAACACGTCCGCCCATGGCCATTGGCAGCGCGTAACCAGACGTAACAGCGGTTTCGCTGGCTGGCGTACAACAGCAATCCGGACACGCAAATCTTTCCTCACGCGCAACGGCCGAGGATTGCCTTTGGCGTTGATCCTGAACCTTCGGCTATCGCGCGCGGAGGCTTTATGCCAGAGGTATTCCGGCCAGGTGTTCCTTGCGCAGTGTAATCACAAACGAGAACAGTCAAATCGTCCCCTTGTGAGACCGACCATTGCTGAACAGTTGCAATGATGCGGTCTGCGGTTTCGGTCGGGGTGAGGCCAGCAGTCGCTTGCAAGAGCGCTTCCAATCGGTTTCCCCCAAAATCCTCGTCATGGGAATTGACCGCCTCGACGATGCCGTCGGTATAGAGCAGCAGTCGGTCGCCCGCAAGGAGAGGGTGCGACACGGTTGTATATGTAGCGAAGGGGAAAGCGGCGAGCATTAGACCGTTTTCAACGATTCTAATCACTTCCGCATTCCGAAGCAGCAACATCGCGGGGTGAGCGGCGGCGGAATAGTGAAGCTCTCCCTTTTCGGCGTCCAAATAGACGTAGGCCGCCGTGACGAACTGTTTCTGTGTATTGCCCAATAGGGTCGTGTTGATCCCGTTCAAGAGGTTTGAAGGGCTGGTTGCATTGGCGATTTGAGCCGTCGCGGCCAACTTGACCATGGAGGCAATGAGTGCTGCCGGAACTCCATGCCCGGAAACATCGGCGATGAGGATACCAGCTCGTTTGTCGTCGACGAGCAGAAAATCATAGAAGTCGCCCGCGACGGATGTCATGGGAAGGTATCGAGCGATAACGCAAAAGCTGGCTGAAGGCGGAAAGCCGGATGGAAGAATCGCGACCTGAATGCTGCGAGCGATCTCCAGTTCTTTCTGAATGTTGCTGAGTTCCTGCTCTTGCGCCAGCGCTCGACGCCCTGCGACCGTGCCCAGACAGGCCAGCAACACCATCAAGCTGTAAGGCTCGATGTTGTAGTAATGCGGGAAGACACGAACGATGTTGTTGTAGAGAGCGGCAGCAGAAAAAAACAGCACGCCCCAACGGATGATGGCTACTTCACGATCGCCGCGCTTGGCTCGCAATAGGGCTACTACCAGAACAAGAAGAACCGCGATGACGAGGATGCTATTTACGTCGTCAATGAAATTCTTGTAACCCAGGACAAGGGTAACAAGCGCGAGGCTCGCCGAAACGGGCCAAACAACGTTTCGAAGGATGTGGCCCATTCTGCCAAGCAGGTTTAAGGCTTCGAAGAAGAAGAATGCGGGTATGGGAACAAGTAAACCGATCGCCAAACCGATCCGGCTAAGGGCCCGTGACTGGCCGCCAAAGCTCCAGAAGGGCTGGTACTCGATCAACACGTGAACACCGTAAAGTCCGGCAAACGCCGCGAACCAGAGGAGCAGAGGATCAAGGCGCCGTCGCAACAGGGAGAACCCGCCCGCAAGTAGACCAATCGTTGTGATTGTGGCGCCCACGAGCAAGAAGATCTGGTCTTCATTGAAGATTCGCAGGACAACACTTCTGGGAATTTGTGGGTCAGACACAATGATGAGAAATTATCTCAGTCCTCATTCATCGCGCTGCTCGAGTTGCACAATTCTGTGGTACGCGATCTCCTTCGACCTCGCCGGTGAGCCAAGCAAATCCGCAGATAGGGCAGAATAGGCGAACCGATCACCTAGGCGATCGCTTCGTAGTGACTACCGAGCTCAATCGAAAAAACGTTTGGTCGAGGGGCGGGCCGCTTCATGAAGGTCCCGGCCCGGCTCAAAAGGACCACTGGTCCTGTATTTATGCGTTCGAGTGCTCGGCCAAACTAGCGGACACGAGTTCATGCCACTCAGGCATTCGTCCCGCCATCCACGGTCAGATTCGAACCGGTGATGTATGAGGATTCTGGGCCAGCGACAAACGACACCAGTGCGGCGACTTCATCCACACGCCCGTAGCGCTTCAATCCGGTAACTGCCTTTTGAGGTGTTGCCCACTCCCCCAATGCCGGATTCAGATCTGTATCGATAGGACCTGGCTGCACGTTGTTCACAGTAATGCCCCGATCCCCCACTTCTCTGGATAGACTTTGTGCAAACATTTTCACAGCTCCCTTGGTAGCTGCGTATGCGGCAAGGCCCGGAGTCAGGTTGCGCTCACCGACGCAGGAACCGATCATGATGATGCGGCCGTTATCGTTGAAATGCTTCAGAGCCGCCTGAGTCGTGACGAATACGCCTCGCACGTTGACGTCAATGAGCCGATTCATCTCTTCCAACGTGGTCTCCTCAAACGGCTTTGGGATGGCGGTGCCAGCGTTGTTGACGAGTACATCCAATTTGCCGAACGCAGAGACGGCCTTTTCGACCGCGCTTTGAACTGAAGTAACGTCCGCGGCGTCTGCTTGGATGGCAAGACCCCTGCGGCCAGAGTCTTCAATTGCTCTGATCACAGCGGAGGCTGCATTCGCGTCCTTCGCATAGGTGATAACGACATCGGCTCCGTCCGCAGCCAGCCGTTTTGCGATTGCGGCACCGATCCCGCGGGATCCGCCTGTTACCAGGGCGACTTTTCCTTTTAACGAGTGAGGCATGTACTCTCCGCTTTTCTGTTCTTAAATTAACGGCGATGCTCGACCCCGAAAGGGACAACCAGAATCGAAGCTAAGGCTTTGCTTCTGCTTTACCGAAACT
The DNA here is from genome assembly GCA_963737005.1 of Terriglobia bacterium. Lineage (GTDB taxonomy): Bacteria > Acidobacteriota > Terriglobia > Bryobacterales > Bryobacteraceae > Bog-105. The sequence goes on from CAVTRD010000006.1 coordinate 623,983, forward strand.
CTCGCCTTTTGAAACCGTGTCCTTATCACCTTAACTCCTAATCCTCATTAATGAAACTGCTTTGTAGGCCCAGGAGCTATGCTTCCTAAGCAGAGGGCCTTTGGAACTCAGACACCTTCGTTACTTTGTCGCGGTCGCCGAAGCACGAAGCCTCAAGCTCGCAGCAGAGGAGAAGTTGCATATAACACAGCCGTCCTTGAGTCGCCAGATTCGCGATCTTGAGAAAGAAGTGGGTACGCTGCTTTTTGTAAGAGGAGCGAAGGGCGTCGAGTTGACGCCCGCGGGTCGGGTATTTCTAGACCACGCACGGGTGATGCTTTCTCAGGCTGAAGCCGCGGTACACGCTGCCCGCCAGGTGGTTTACCCGACAAAGCCATCTTTCGCTTTGGGCTTCATGATTGGTCATGACTCTACCTGGCTTCCTGAAACTCTAAAAATCCTTCGTGACGAATTACCGAACATTCATCTGGTGATTTCCACGCAAAACTCTCCCCAGCTTGCCGCCGCCGTCTTGCATGGGGGAATCGATGTTGCTTTTCTTCGCCGGGAAGACGGCAGCAGCGAACTTGATTTCAAGCCTCTTGTCGAGGAATCGTTCGAGATATTCCTGCCTTCGGATCATCCACTCACTGCTAAAAGCACGATCGCCGTTCAGGAGATCGCCGAAGAAACCTTCATCAACGTGTCCGGAACGGCGCTCAGCATTTCAGGGAAACAGCCGGCATTGCGTCGAGCAATAGACCGATTCCTTCATGAGCATGGCATCGAAATCAGGCCGAGTCACGAGGTGGACAATCTGGGCGCAGTCATGTCTCTGATCGCCTCGACGCGAGGCGTTGCTCTCCTGCCACGTTATGCAAAGGCGTTCCTTCCGAACTTTGTGACAACTCGTCCGCTGCAGGGTGCTGGCCCTCGGATCGACTTGTCGCTCGGCTATCGCAAGGCGAACTCCTCGCCCATTCTGAAACTGTTTCTTTCGCGAGTGGACGAACTCGCGGCCCAGGTTTTAGAAATCGATCATGATCATCGGCGATAAGACCCTGAATCACAGGCGTGAAAGATTTGTGGATTCGGTCCGCCCGAATTCAGGCACCTCGGTTCGACAATGGCCGCGTTTCGAGGGGTCAAGGAGAATTCTGAAGTTCTCAGAAATCTGTTGACCGCATGGCATATTCCGGCTCACTTTGTTGCTTTTACTGGTAGGGCCCTTACAAGGAGAGCATACAAATCATGAAACGCCGGAAACTTTTGACACTAGACTTGGAAGGGCCAAGAAAAAATGTGATTTGCGCCTTGGGCGGGTTGATACTTGCGCTAGCAATGAGTCCTACCGCGACCGCACAAACCCAGGCACTGGGCGACGATCCACCTACGAGCAGTGCACAAGCTTTCGAGAAAGCTTTGGAGCAGACCGGATGCCTGCAGGGCGGTAAGTTCAATGCCGCAGTTTTGTCTACAAAGGACGAGGAAGAAGTCGCGCCGTTGTGCCTCGGCGATGTTCCCCCACCGTCATCGAGATCGACCACCAATCCGGCGGTTATCAAGGCGCTTGCGGCAACGGCCTACATCTGGGGACTCGGTCCGGAGTACATCGAACGATTCTCCCAATACAACACGATCATCGGTGCGCCCTTTAACACTCTGAAGTACGGGCCCGTCCCAGCGGCCTGGAACAATGAAGCCACCAATGCAGGCGACGCTTCGGTTCTGTACATCAGCGGATTTTTGAACTTTGAGGAGACTCCCGAACTGGTCATCACCGTGCCACCCTCAAGAAAACAGTATTACGTCGTTGCCTATATGGATGCTTACGCCAACACCATTGGAAGCATCGGGACGCGAACAACGCCCTCCAACACCATGACCTCTTACCTCCTCGTCGGGCCCAAGTCTCGGTATGCCAAACAAAAGACCGCGATCATACATGGGCATGAGTATCCGGTGATGGCATCCGACACCAATACCAACTGGTTCGTGATTCGCGTTCTCGCGAATACCTTAATTGATGCCTCGGATCCAACATCGGTACCGAATGTCGCCGAGGCCGTCGTGCACAAATTTGCTTTGAATTCGCTCGGGGAGTTCGAAGCGAATGGTCATCAGCCGGTTTATCCGGCGAGCTTCGCCCTGCCGCCGCCGAGTCAGGACCAGAAGGACAAGGCAGCCCCGTATCAGAACACCCCGGAAAAAGCCGTCGACTTCCTCGCACAGCTCGGCAGTGCCGTCGCGCACAGCCCGATACCAAACCGCGGCACCGGATTATCCGGCACTCCCCTGACCGATCTCCCCACCTGGGTTGTTCCGCAGTCGGGGGCCAAAACCAGCTACCGCGTTCCCTCCTACGGCCAGAAACGGATCTTCGATCTACTTGCGCCCATTGGACTCACCGAAAAGGGTTTCCAGATTCCAGCCGCTTGGGGAGAAGCGCAGCAGGATGCTTTACAGGACGGTTACGTCCTGGGACAAAAGATCCTCCGCAAATTCATCGATCTTGCTACAGCCGGCCAAACCACCAACTACTGGGGGATCGTGAACGATCCCGTGGGAACCTATCCAAGCAATATCAAAGGATACGTTTATCGTTCGCTGATCGTTGTCGAGGGCGGCGTCGCAAACCTCGCGCTCGACGCGGTATATCCAACCTTGACCGGCAACCCATCTCCCTTTGACGGCAATCACACTTATAAGCTCACATTCAAACCACCAACACTCTCCGACCCGACACTGCCGGTCGAAGGAATCTATCCGCCCATGGTCAGCGACGCGAATGGGAACCCAAAAGGCTTCTGGTCGATTCACGTGTACGCAACCGATCCAACGCAAGCCAACGCGCCGTTTATTGCCCAAACGAGTTTGTTGAATACCAGCTACTCAACAGCGGATACGCCCGTGGTTTCAGTAGATCCCGCGACGAATTCCGTGACGGTAAAAGCCCCAAACTGGGGACCGCTTGTGGCGAGCACCCCCATCCTTTTTGGTGGGGACGTCGCCGCTTACGGCTTGAAATCCCAAACCGTGTACTACGTGGCAGCCTCGCCCGCAATAAGCGCGGATAACACCACCTACACTTTTCAGATCTCGACGCAATGGATCCAAAACCTCTCGACCGGCAATGTCCCAATTCAGGCTCCCGACGGAAAACCCGGCCCTATGGTCCATTTGCTATCGCCAACTGGTGCCGGCGCGCTCCAGTATGGGCAGGTGAAACCCGTCACTCAGCTCGGATCATCACAGCTCACCGCCGACCAGCTGGCAAAGAACGCCGACGGGTCGCTCACGATGTGGTTCGGCCCAAGGCTGCCTGACGGTGCGCCCGCGTCGAACTGGATTCCAACGCCTTCGACGGCCTACTACCGCAAGATTTACCCCAATACAACGGTCAGCACGGTGTTCCAGTTGACCCTTCGCCTGTACTACCCGACACCCGGGAATGAGCCGCCGTCGATCCTGCCGTGTACGCAAGCTTGCGACAAGACATTACCGGAAAGCTACATTCCACCAGCCGTAGAGTTGGTCAAGTAGGCATCTGAAGTAGGGAAATGGCGAGCATTTCCACTGAAGAAACGAGTCCTTTGGAAAACGCTTCTGAAGGACTCGACTCCATTACCGAGATGGTGCTCGGTCGCGGCGCTCAGACAACCGAGTGAATACTAGTCCAGCAAGAGCTCCGTTTCTTCTTCCGCTCCACCAGTGCGCCGATCCCACCGCGTTAACTGCATTAAAAGCTGTTTATTCGCTCGAAATTCAGCTGGCTATCCGTAGAAGTACTGTATTACCCATGGGCTATTCGTGTTACTTATCTAACTAGACAGAATCCCCGTTCGCATTCTGGTGGGCTGCTCCAGACCGGATATACCGCCTGCAGGAAATCGACGCTCAGAAGCCGCACGGGTTAGTACAGCTAAGAGCCTCCGAATAGATGACAGTCGGGAATTTCAACTCATGTATAAAACAGCTCTACTTTTTCTCTGGAGTGGTGCGTCTCTTGTTTTCGCACAAGCGAACAACGTAGCCGTTACCACGGGCCAGTACAACACTGCTCGTACCTCGAGTACATGGAACGAGCAAGTTCTGAACACCTCTGATGTCAACGTAAATCAATTCGGTAAGTTGATGTCCTTGAATGTAGACGGCTGGGTGTTCGCACAGCCCTTGTATGTTCGGGGTGTTTCAATTAACGGCGTTGTAAGGAATGTGCTGTATGTCGCCACGATGCACAACAGCGTTTATGCGTTCGACGCCGACCATCCGGGCACGGCGCCCCTTTGGACAGTTAATTTCGGAGCATCCGTAACGGCTCCGACTGCGAATGGCTGTCCGTCGGCGTCGTTCACTGGGCCGGAACTCGGGATCCTGAGTACGCCTGTGATCGATCAGAGAACCAATACCTTGTATGCGGTATCTGCATCCCCGTCGGGCGCCGGCTTTGTGCATCTCTTGCACGCTATCGACCTCTCGACCCACCTAGATAAATTCGGCAGTCCGAAACAGATTCAGGCGAGTGTACCCGGTACGGGCTACGATGCAAGGTCTGGGAACGTGACTCTTAGCACAGCAAGCGCCGATGTGCAGCGTACGGCATTACTGCTGGCGAATGGGACTGTATACGCGGCCTTTGGAAGCTGCGGTCCCGATACCGATCCCTGGCATGGCTGGATGCTCGGCTACAATGCAGCTACTCTCGCCCAGACCTTCGCGTTTAACAGTACACCGAATGGCGGCCAAGGCGGCATCTGGCAGTCCGGACGCGGGCCGGTTGCCGATACATCTGGAGATATATATTTCAACACCGGCAACGCTACGGCATTTACTCAGGCGGACTCGAGCGTAACTACAGGATCCAGCACGGGCGACGCGAATAACCAGAACTTTGCGGAGCGCTTCCTTCGGTTAACTGGTACTGGCCAGTTCATGGCCTCCTATCCCCCTGCAAACTATTCCAGTTTGAACAATAATGATCTTGACTTCAGTTCGAGCGGGCCTCTCCTAATTCCCGGCACAACCCTGCTCGTCACGGGAGGTAAGGATGGGGTCATCTACGTTTTTGATTCCAACAACATGGCGACTCCAGCTCAGAGCTTCCAAGCCACCGGGGCCGGTACCTGCGCCTATAGTGAGGACGGGTGCGATCAGATACATGATCTAGCCTTCTGGAACAACACCCTTTATGTCTGGGGAACGAACGACAACCTGCGCGCTTACGCTTTCAATCGGGCTACTAGCAGATTCAATCCGTCGCCGGCTTCTCAGAACCCGACGTACAAAACGGGATACCATTCCGCTACGCTCGCCGTCTCTGGAAACGGAGCACAGACCGGTACCGGCATTGTTTGGGCTGTCACGCCCAACAGCATCCTGCACGCCTTTGACGCCTCAAACGTGGCTTCAGAGTTGTGGAACAGCAGCTTCAACTCCGGGCGCGACAGTTTGCCTTCCGCTCCCAGATTTACGGAAGCGACAGTTGCAAACGGCAAGGTGTATGTAGCAACGCACTCAAACCAAGTTGCAGTTTATGGACTGTTGAGTGACTTTACGCTATCAACCGCGACTCCCTCAGTAGCTGCGCTTCAGGGAGGCCCGGCAATTGTAGACCTTACAGTCGATCCGATCGGCTCGAACGGAACTGTGGCACTGGCCGTGACGAGCGGTTTGCCTGCGGGCGCCACCGCGAGCTTTTCTCCGGCTTCTGTAACTGGTGCGGGAACATCGGTTCTGACCATCAACACGAGCGCAAGCACTCCAACTGGAACCTACAACCTCATCGTGAGCGGGACGATGCCGGGTGAAGTACGAACGGCCAGCGTGTCGCTCGTTGTAACAACCACGGATCGGATCCCGCCCGGCTGGACTTGCTGCACATACTCGTACAATGGGCCTTCCACGGTTATGCACTTCTCGGCTTGGGACACGCAGTCGGGACTGAAGTCGATCCGGGCAGTTCAGGTGGTCAACAGTACTGTCTCGATACCCTCTTTCGAGAAGGGTACACATGCAACGGTCAACTTCAGTGCTACCGAGAGTGGCTGGTCTTCTTATGTTAAATTCCAGCTCGTCGACGTGGCCGGCAATGTATCCTATATAAATCCTTGCGAACTAGTGGCTTCGCGTCACCCGGGAAAGCCTGTTCCTTTCACGGTTAAGAATCTTTCGCCGGCCGAAAGCTACGTCACAATCATTAACGGCAGTCCGGGCGTGAAGAATCTGCGCTTCTCTGTCAATGTAGGTGCGCATGCCGACATCATCGAAGTAGCGGGGCTGGGAGACGGCGAAACGCGTCAGTTAAGCGTCAAGTCGCTCTTGAATGCCTCAGGGGATGCTGTGACTATCACGGTCCTCGGTAAGCCGGAAGGAACGGCGCACATTATCTTTGCGCCGGGGCCGATGAGTCCGGCACGCTAACCACGGCCCTAGCTCTCGACAGCCACAAGACCCAACTTTCTCGGACCAAAATGCGCCGGGCGACCGGCGCGTTTTGCTTTGTGCAGAGAACAAGCAAGATGAAAACAACCGAGAATTGTGACCACTGCATGCGCCTAATAGCCTAGCGATTTTCCCGCACCGCTTTGCTAACGGTCTTGCGCAGCTGGAACAGTCGTCTGCACGTAACGATTGGCCGTCCAATCCGGTGACGGCTGGCCGCCACCGACGCTAATCACATTCCTGTTTTGGGCATCCAAAGCCGCAACGGTAAAGCTAACATCCTGCTTCTCACCCGCCCGAAAATGAAGCCGTTTGAAGCCGCGCAACTTCGGCTCCAAACCCCCGGTACGGGTCAGATAGAGTTGCACGACTTCGTCGCCGTCGCTTGTTCCCGAATTGAAGACCGTCGCGGTCACTGAGTAGGTGGACCCGTTATGTCGAACGGAAAGATTCGAGTAGCGGAAATCAGAGTAACTGAGTCCATATCCAAAGGGATAAAGAGGTTTGCCCTTGAAAAATTGGTAAGTCCGCCCGTTCGTGTTGTAGTTAGTGAAAGAAGGAAGCTGATCAACGGATTGGTAAAACGTGACTGGCAAGCGACCGGCCGGATTATTGTCTCCCGATAGTGTTTCCGCAATAGCGGTGCCGCCCTCCTGACCCGGATACCAAGCTTCGAGAATCGCGCGCGCGCTCTTTCTTACATCTTGCACCGCCAGCGCGCTACCGTTGATCAACACGATAATAACCGGTTTACCCGTTTCGACAATCGCCTGGAACAATTTCTTCTGAGGCTCAGGCAGCTGAAGGTTCGTACGATCTCCGCCGCTGAAACCCGGGATTTGGGTCTTCATCTCTTCGCCTTCCAACCGCGCGTTGAGACCAATGCAGACGATGGCAAGATCTGACTGCTTCACGGCCTGAACCGCTTCGGCGAGCGCTACATCAGCTGGGGGCCTCCACAACAGTTCGAGACCACCCCCGCCGCCTTTGGCGGAATAATCGACACGGATACTCGTGGGCTTTCCGGCCTGAAGATGAACTGTTGCGTCCTGAGTAGACATCTGTTCGCCAGGAAGTCTGGAATCCCTAACGACGAGCTGACCGTTGATGTAAACTTTTGCCGAGTCGGATCGTCCGCAGCTGTGACATTCGGCGCGAACGACGCCGAATCGGTAATCGCCCGAATGCGCGACCGTGATTTCGCCCGACCAGCGAAGCGAAAACTTCTGGCGCGGAACGGATTTCAGCACAGCGCGATCCTGCATGTCATAGATGAAGTAGCCTTGCGGCTCCGCGCGCGTGAGGACGGGCATGCCGGAGAAGTCGTTACTGGAAAAATAATCAGCCCTCAGTCCGTGAGCGCCGCCGGCATCGCCGGCCGCTGTCAACACGTTTTGGGGAACGAGCGCCAAGCCCGATTCCACGTAAGTACTTCCAAGCGCGAACCGGATCTGAGTCTGCTTGCCGAACTTCTGTTCGATCCCTATCAAGGGAGTGACGATGTGCGCCGGAATGCCATTATAATTCGCCAGCAGAGCATCCGGATCATCGGCGGCGGGACCGACAACAGCGATACTATGCGGCGCGGATCGAAGCGGTAGTGCACGGTCTTGATTCTGTAAGAGAACAATTGATTTCCGTGCTGCTTCAAGCGCAAGTTGCTGATGCGCCAACGACTGCACCTGGTCCATTCCGATTTTGGAGAACGGCACTCGCTCCGGTGGGTCGAACATGCCCAGCCGGAAACGCGATACGAATAGCCGCTCCACCGACTGATTGATCGCTTCCTCGGTGATGTAACCCTTCTTAACGGCGTCGACGAGCGTCTTATAGGAACTACCGCACTCAAGGTCCGTTCCGGCTTTGACAGCCTTCGCCGCGGCTTCGGATAGTGAGCCAGCATAATGGTGTCCCGAGTAAATGTCGTCGACGGCGCCGCAATCGCTCACTACGTACCCTTTGAAGTGCCACGCATCGCGCAGCTTGTCTTGCAAAAGAAACGTGCTGGCACATCCAGGGACGCCGTTGAGCTCGTTATAAACGCACATAATCGAGTCCACACCGGCTTCTTCTACTGTGGCCTTGAATGCATACAGGTACGTGTCTTTCAACTCTTCTTCGGTGACCGTTGCATTGAACTGATGACGCAAGTTTTCCGGTCCGCTATGGACCGCGAAGTGTTTCGCCGTGGCGATTGTTTTCAAGTAGTGAGGGTCCGAACCCTGCATCGCCTTGATAAAAGCAACTGCCATTCGGGAGGTTAGGTAGGGATCTTCACCGAAGGTTTCCTGGCCGCGCCCCCACCGGGGATCGCGAAATATATTGATGTTGGGAGACCAGAAAGTGAGCCCGTAATAGCGGCTGTGATTTCCGTGTTGTGTAGCGTCATTGTATTTGGCGCGAGCTTCTGTAGAGATCGCTTCCGCAATACGAGACTCCAAGTCCGTATCCCAAGTCGCGCCCAGTCCGATCGCTTGCGGAAAAACAGTTGCGTAGCCGGCTCGCGCCACGCCGTGCAGAGCTTCGTTCCACCAATCGTAGCCGGGGATGCCGAGCCTTGGAATAGGCGGCGCACTATTCATCATCTGCCCGACTTTCTCCTCCAGGGTCATCTGAGAAACAAGATCCCTAGCCCGTGCCTCGGGCGTTGCCGAGACATCTTTATAAATCGTGTGCCTTTGGGCAAATGCAGCGCTGACTGCGAGTAGCGAAATCACCACCAACATGCTCCTGCTCATAAGTGAAGTTCTCTCCTTTCCTGGGTGAGTAACAGCCTCTTCCGGGCGCTGCTCGAAACGGACTTATCTTAGCCACGGTCAATCAATCCAACTCTTCGAGACCAAACGATCAGATTTAAAACACACATCAAACAATTAAATCTCGACTAAAGCTGCTGCAGCTTCTCATACAGAAGCCGGCGTTGAATGCCCAGTCTTCGTGCCGCTTCAGACTTGTTCCCATCAGAAAGCACCAGCGCTCGTTCGATCAAGTGCCTCTCCCAACGAGCAACTGATTCATGGAATGGCAGGCCCTCCCAAGCCCGCCAGTCTTCCGATCGCTGGGTGCCTGCGACTCGCAGTGCGTCATTGACATTTTTGGCTGTGATCGGCAAGCCCCCTGCCTGCACGGCGAGCTTGTTCATCAAATGCTCCAGTTCGCGAACATTGCCCGGGTAATCGTAAGATTCGAGAACCGCCTTCGCATCGGCCGCCAGCGCGGGAACCGGTATACTCGTTCGGGTGGCAAACCTCCCCAGAAAGTATTCGCTCAGCAGCAGAATGTCTGCGCGCCGCTCTCGGAGTAACGGCAGCTGCACCGGATAAGAATTCAGCCGGTAGTAGAGATCGGCTCTGAATCTCCCATGCTCCACTTCCTCCGCTAGACTCCGGTTGGTAGCCGCGACGACTCTCACATTCGCTTGCATCGCGCGCGAACCACCCACGCGCTGAAAAGTCTTTTCTTGCAGGACTCGAAGCAGCTTCGGCTGCACCGATAGCGGCATCTCTCCGATCTCATCCAGAAACAATGTTCCGTTTTCTGCTTGTTCGAAACTTCCGATCCGTTGCGAACCCGCTCCCGTGAATGCACCGCGTTCATGGCCGAAGAGTTCCGACTCAACCAGATCCTCCGGGATCGCCGCGCAGTTCACCGCGACGAAGGGACCTTTAATCCGATAACTGTTGCGATGCAGTACCCTTGCGACCACTTCTTTTCCCGTCCCAGTGGCTCCTTCCAACAACACAGTCAAATCGGTCTGCGCAACTTGCCCCACCTTTTTGAAGGCCTCAATCCAAGCTGCCGATTTGCCAACCAGTTGTTCGCCCTGGTCTTTCGCCTCGTCCGCACGTACCGAAAGGCGCCCATCCCGGAAGCGTTCACCCTGCAAGCGCTCTAAACTTTTCTGCAACGACATGTGTTCGAGAGCCCGGTTGACTGTACTCAGCACAGCGTCGAGGTCAACCGGTTTCACCAAGAAGTCATACGCGCCCGCTTGCATTGCCTGAACTGTGCTCTCCGCGTCGCCATATGCCGTAAGCAGGATGACGGGAAGCGATCGAATCAGTCCTTCCCGCTGCATGGTTCGCAGAACCTCCAGACCGCCCATCGGCGCCATTCGCCAGTCACAGAGAACCACATCCGGCGCTGCGCGGCGCATTGCCGCGATCGCCTCTTCGCCATCCGAAGCCTGCAGTACATCATGACCTTCTCCGCTGAACAACTCAGCCAGCGTCTCTCGCAACCCCTCGTCGTCATCGACCAAGAGAACCGTTGCCATCACAGATCTCCTTGTCCCGCGTGCCCGCTCATTTCGATCCGGACTACAGCGCCAATTTCACTGTTACTCAACTGCATCTCACCCCCGAGCGCCTGAACGACGTCGTTGCTGATCGCCAGCCCCAATCCTGTCCCTTTCGCGCGCGTTGTGAAGAACGGCTCCACTGCTTTTCGTAAAGCCTCTCGCGTGAAGCCGCCGGCATTGTCCCGAATCTCGATCCACACTTTTTCGGTATTTTTCCCGCACACGATCGCAATCGCCGGAAAAGCGGTCTTTGTCTCCATCAGTTGATGAACCGCATTCTCTACGATATTGTCTAGGACCTGCTGCACACGGACCGGATCAGTGATCGCCACGACTGCGGTCTCGCCCTCGCATACAAACGAGATCGACTCATGGCGTGCACTCCAGCGGCTCGCTGCCCCTGCAACAACTGCCGTTAAATCCGCTTCCGCCAAGCTTAACCGGATCGGCCGAGAGAAGTTCAGCAAGCGCTCAATAATTGCATCCAACCGGCCTACCTCCGTGATGATCACAGTAGCGGCCTGAACCACAGGTTCATCATCAGTCCTCCGCTGTGTCATCTGCGCTCGCAGCCGAATCGTCGCAAGCGGATTGCGAAGATCGTGCGCCACGCCCGCTGCCAGCTGGCCGATAGCCGCTAATCTCTCGTTTTGGCGAAGCCGTCCCTGCAACTCGCGCTCTTTCTCAAATTGATTCCGAAGCGTCGCGCCTAGCCGCTCCAGTCCGTCCATCACGCGATGGAACTCGGCCAGTTCCACGGGCGCAAGTCGCTCGTTTTCGCTCAGATCGGTTTCCATCCGAGTCAGCCGGTCGAGCACAGCGTGTGTCCCTCGGTCGACCTGCCGCAGCACCAGAAACGCCAGCATCATCGTGACGCAGGCAACCATTCCGAACCCGAATGCGCTCCAAAGAACGGCGCGCTTGCGATCACTCTCCGCTCCCGGAATGCGCTGCATGAGCCACGCTGCTCCCACAATTCCCTTGGAACAGTCCTTTGCGTCGCATACAGGCGCCGCCATAAATAAGACGACATCGTGAGTTCCATAAAACTGGTCCTGCTGAATTTTTGCTTCATGCGCTGCCGATGCTGCTAACTTCAAAATGATCGGCGTCTCACGTGCCGGGAGCGCCCGCCTGTCTCCCGGTCCCTCGTGTGTCGGAAACGCATATCCCACGAGCGGAGGATCATCAGGGCGGAAATATCCGCCTTCAATTCCGGTCTCATCTTCAAGCACGCGCGCCGTCAGCTCTGTGAGCCGCGCTTCACGGGGAACCACAGGCACTTTCGCGTGAGGGTGCGGTGGAGGAGGAGCCGCCGGCCCCGGAACGCCAGGCGCGCCAACGGCAGAAGGAGGAACTGGCAACCAGACCGCCTGTTGCAGAGAAATCTCGCGATCCGAACGCGTCTCATACGCGTCTGCCAATGCCCGCACTACTGCTTCCAAATGCTTATTGGATCGCGCAACCAGGTTTGCTTGTGAACTGCGCAGCACCCAAAACAGCATCAGCAGCGTCACTGCCAATAACACCACAACAGTGCCTGCCAGAAGCGCCACCCTTCCCCGCAGGCTCGGCGCTCTCCAGGCCCCAGCCGCGCTCGACTCCACGTTATTCATCCGCTCTCTAAGGCAACTCAGACACCGAAGCAGCTATCGTCAACTCGCGTGCGACCGCCATGTTCCGGCGTGTTGTTGCCGCAAGCTGTGTGGTTCGCGAACAACTCGCTGGACGGAATCCGTACAGTGCCTCTCAATTCTCCGTCGTCGCCTCACGAAAAGCCTACAATCCCTGCATTTCAAACGGCACGGCGGCACTTTCTTCTGGCATCACGCGTGCCCTACGGAGCAGTAGAGGTAGTTTATGAACCGTATGTTGTTACCGCTTATTCCGATTGCTGCGGTGTGTACCGCTCTGGGGCAAACTCTCGCCGCGCCACCGGCGGCTTCAGCCAATGTGGTCACCAAGACCGGCAAAATCGCTCGGGTTCTCGCCGGGCCCGGTAACCGTCCCCAAGGCTTCTTGCTACACGACGGCACGTTCGTTATTTTGCCTCCCGGTCTGTCGCAGCAAATGCCACCCACACTTTCGACCAACACTTCGCTCCGAGTAGCGGGCGAAGAGTTCAAGCACCAAGGTAGCCGGACTATCCATGCACAGCGGCTCCTTCTCGCTGGCATTTCTTACGACGACGTTCCTCCCACTCGCCCCGCGCCGCCTCTATTTCCCGCTGCTCCACGGCCAGTGCCCGCATCGGCTACGCCACCTTGCCCATTGACCGCCGCTCCAGCGCCCCCTGCTCCGCTGGCCTCATCGACAGCCCGGACTCCGCAAGCGCCTCCGGCCCCGCCTCCACCTCCCCCGCTCAGTAACTTCTTCTGACTTCGATGGAACAATCGACAACCCCTCATGAGCGCGCTCGCAACCCCACGTCATCTCACGCAGGCTCGAGCTCCAAACCGATCGAGCCTCCGCGCTCTCGAGTGGACAAACTTTTTCCTCGCCGATGTCCAAGCGGGCCTGGGGCCTTTTGTTGCGATCTATCTTGCCGGTCTCGGGTGGCAGGCCGGCGCGGTGGGCCGCGCCATTACCTTCGGCGGAATGATGACCGTCCTCCTCCAAACCCCTGCTGGTTGGATCGTTGATCGAGCTCCGCGCAAGCGGCTTATCCTCGTCGCGGCAACGTTGGTTCTTGCGATTAGCGCGATACTTCTTGCTGCTGATGCACACGCTGTCAACGTCTACGCGGCGGAAGCACTCATTGGATTCGCCGCACCATTTCTCGGCCCCACGGTCACGGCGATCACCATGGGCGTGACCGGGCCGAATCTTTTCGATGTGCAGTTCGGACGCAATCAGGGCTTCAACGCTGCGGGCAATCTTTTCGCTGCTGCGGTCATTGCTCTCGCCAGTCACCTCCTCGGGAGTAGCGCCATCTTCTACTCCGCCGCGATGCTAACCCTTCCCACTGTCGTTGCTGCACTCTGTATTCGCAAAAACGACATCAATCTGGATCTCGCACGCGGAGCGCGGACCCGCGAGAAACGTGCGGGCGACGGCGATGTCTCTATCCTCCAGTTAGCTCGGGATCGCGTCCTGCTCGCGTTTTTAGCTTGCGCTTTTCTGTTTCACTTCGCCAACGCGGCCATGCTTCCCCAACTGGGTGAATTGCTGGCCCGCGGCTCTGCAGGGGCTGCTGCCCCCTTTATGAGCGCATGCGTAGCCATCACTCAAATCGTTATGCTGTTGAGTGCCGCCGGCATCGGGCGCCTCGCCATCCGGTTTGGCCGCAAGCGGCTCCTCCTTTTGGGGTTCGGTGTTTTGCCCGTGCGCGCTGTCCTCTATACCTTATTGCACGCCGTCCCTTCGCTGCTCGCTGTGCAAGTTCTCGATGGTGTCGCCAACTCCATTTTTGGCGTCGTCTCGATTCTTGTCATCGCGGATCGCACCCGCGGCTCCGGACGGTTCAACCTCGCGCAAGGTGCCCTGGCAACGGCCGTCGGCCTCGGAGCCGCTTTCAGCAACGGTTTCGGCGGCACGCTGATGGAGCACTCCGGCTTTCGCGCTTCGTTCCTCGCTCTAGGCTTTATCGCCAGCCTTGCTTTCCTGGTTCTTCTGGTCGCTGTCCCGGAAACCGCCGCCTTTCATACAACCCGTGAGATTCAGTCCTCCAACCCATGAGCTTTCAAACTTTGCCCTCCTTCCCCGCCAATTTCTCTCCGACCGTCAGCTGGATCCACATCGGAGATCCACACATCAACTGCACCGGAGAACCGAATGAGGGCGACCTGAGCAAGATCGTCGATGAGATCAACAGAGTCTACGCGCAGGGGGGCATCGATTTCGTCTTTTTACCTGGTGACATCGCGGATGATGGAAGCGAAGTCGCACATCAAGCCGTCCGGCCGCATCTGGATCGCCTTAAGTTGCCGTGGTGCGCGATCGTCGGCGACCACGATGTGCACGAGCGATCCTTTGCCAACTTCCAAACCTATGTGACCTCCCAACTCTACGGCGGCTTCACGGTCGGCGCTTATACGTTCTTGCGCCTGAACGCATTCTCTGAACCGAGGCCAGACGCTTTCATCCTCAATGGCGAACAATTGGACTGGCTTGAAGATGAGCTGCGCAATTGCGCCGCGCACAAGTTGCAGGCTGTGCTCCTGCTTCATTGCTACCCGAGTGAGTTGAAGCAAGGAGGTCTCAGGCTGAGCGAATTACTCCATCGTTACCCGGTTCTCCTGGTAGACATGGGTCACACACACTACAACGAACTCAGCAATGACGGAAGAGTGCTCTATAGCGTCACTCGTTCCACCGGTCAGATTGAAGAAGGTCCGGTCGGCTATTCGGTCATCACACTCGATGGAAGCGTTGTCAGCTGGCACTTCGTACGCCTTGGTGCGCCTGCTCTCGTTGCCATCACGCATCCGGCCGACTTCCGCCTGTCAACATGTCGAAACAATCTAGCGCCGTCGTACTCCAAAGTTGATGTCCGCGCCAAGATCTGGTCCCCCCAACGCATTATCGAAGCCCACGCGAGAGTTCAAAACCAAGAAGTCGAGTTGGTTTCTGCCGATGGAATGTTCTGGATGGGCGAGATTGATTTGTCGGCTATGGAACACGGAACGTATCGCTTGCTCGTAACAGCGAATGACGATTCCAGGGTGGAGCTTTCAACCAGCATTGACTTAAGGTTTGGTTTAATGCGTGAGCGCACTCACTCACCGATCGATCAGGAAAACACGATTGGAGCCTGGGTGGAGCGCGACATTCTCGGCACACAGCTTGGCCCCAACAAGAAAGGCAGGAAATGGTGAATGGGTCTTGCGTCTGCAAGTTCTGTCCTCATTCTCGTCATCTCCGCATTCGGCATCCTGCTGATGTTAGTGCGGCCGCGCAACGTCCCTGAAGTCTGGTGGGTGGGCTCTGCAGCTCTTCTGCTTGTAGTACTCCGTTTAATCCCGCTCGGCATTGCAGGGAGGGCCGTTGTCAAAGGTCTCGATGTTTACTTCTTTCTGATTGGCATGATGCTGCTCTCCGCAGTTGCGCGTGCCAACGGCATCTTCGATTGGATTGCCTCCGTGTCGGTACATGCAGCGAACGGTTCTTGCACTCGTCTGTTTGGCCTTATCTACGCGGTGGGCACTATTGTCACCATTTGCATGTCGAACGATGCAACGGCAGTAGTGTTGACGCCGGCGGTGCTTGCTGCCGTCCGCCGCTCAAAGGCGCAGCCGCTGCCCTTTCTCTTCGCCTGCGCCCTGATTGCCAACGCCGCCTCTTTCGTTCTTCCCATTTCCAATCCGGCCAACCTGGTGGTGTTCGGCTCCGGCATGCCACCCCTGAGCCGCTGGCTTCTATCCTTTCTCTTCCCTTCTCTGCTCTCCATTGGCGTTACATTTCTCGTCCTCCGTTGGTACTTCCGCAAGGATCTTTGCGGCACGATTGAAATGACCGCAGATCAGGCGGAACTCAGACCCGAAGGAATGCTGGTGCTCGCTGGACTTGGGTTGGTGGTTGCCGTCCTGCTATTGATGTCATCGCTCAACCATGATCTTGGTCTTCCAACATGCCTCGCCGCACTGTGCATAACCGCTGTCGTCTCCGTCCGCAAAAAAGCCAATCCCCTGCCGCTCGTGAAGGAGATCAGTTGGGCTACGCTCGCCCTGGTCGCTGCTCTATTTGTGCTGGTAGACGCCGTCGAGAGTATCGGCGCACTGAACCTCATCGAAGCCGCAATGAATCGGGCTCACGCTCTCGGTGCTACCTGGGGTTCGCTCGTCACCGCATTCGTCGTCGCCATCGGTAACAATCTGGTGAATAATCTTCCGCTCGGACTCATCATGGGCAGCACACTCCGGTCCATGCACGCCGAAGGACTGCTTGCCAATGCTGTGCTAATCGGTGTTGATCTCGGCCCAAATCTCTCCGTAACAGGTTCGCTCGCCACCATTCTCTGGCTGCTTGCGCTCCGACGAGACGGCCTCGATGTGAGTGCGCTCGATTTCTTGAAAATAGGTGCGATCGCCATGCCTCTGGCGCTGCTCGCCGCAATGGTCGGTGTCTTTGTCATGCATGCGATTCCCGGGCTTCACTAACCACAAACGAAAAGGACTGTCATTTCAAATGAATGCAAGCTGGATCATTTCCTTCATCGTCCTCGGTGGTGCGCTGCAGACCTGCGGCGCTGCCATGAACGGACAGCTCAACAGATATCTCGTGAATCCTTACTTGGCCTCTGCTGTCTCGTTTTGCGTGATCACATTCTTCTTTGTTGCCATCTTCTTTGCCGTGCCGCATCCACTTCCGACTCTTACCGATCTGAAAAGCCTGCCTTGGTGGGCTGTCTTTGGAGGCTTAGTCGGGGCGGTTCAGGTCTTCGCCGGGCTCACGCTGGTTAATCGTGTCGGCGCGGGAACGTTCATGGCTGTCACGGTTTCTTCGGCTCTGATCGCTTCACTTGTCGTGGATCACTTCGGCTTATTTCGTATGGACACGCACGCCGTTACGCCTCTCCGTGCGCTGGGCGGCCTACTCTTGATTGCGGGCGCTGCCATGATCACGAAAACGTAGCGGCGCTATGGGCGACTGAATCGCTCTCTGAAGAGTCGTCGCTGTTTTGTTGACAGGACAAGACCACCTAAGAGCTTCCTTAGTTCATGCCGCTTGTTGTGACACATTCGCCTCACTCATCGCACTTTTATGGAGGTATAAGGTCTTAAGCTCCTAGGCGTTGTAGCGGGTCTCAGCGTGTGCTCAGCAGTACATGCCGCAACCGCAACATCTACCATGGCAGTTCCGCAACACTTATGAGTAGCTGTTCAGCTGTAGCTGCGCCATTGCTGTTCGGCAATTATGATCCAGTGGTTGGATCGCTTACCAACCCGCTACCTGGAACAAGTATTCTGACCGTGCTGTGCACTTCGGGTTCACCAGCCACCATTGATCTCGGACAGCGTTCGAATGCTGGCACCGGTTCCACCGATGCCGCACCCTTCGCAGTATGAAAGGCACAGGATCCGAATACCTGACTTATGGCTTATTTCAAGACGTTGCTTATGCAACTTCGTGGGGCAACACAGCAGGTACTGGCAAAGTTATCTCCGAAGCCATCTTGGCGCAACTGATCACGGTATACGGAAAAATTGATCCTGGCCAAAATGTAAGCACAGGTATCTACACTTACTCGGTGGTGTTGACCATCACGTTCTAAAGGCTCATATGAGTGCGAGAGAAACTCTACCCCTTCAGTGTTGTCTCTGTGTCGTAGCGCTTTTAACCGGATTACCCTCCTGGAGCACATCGTTCACCATCAGTCCTGTCCAGATCAGTTGGAAAAGTCTGCAGTCGACAGGCGCACTACGTATTACGAATCCCGAAGATACCCCGGTTCGCGTTCAGATTAATGCTGTCAGTTGGAAGAATGTGGACGGCGTAGAAACGTACAGCGATACGGATGACATCATCGTTAATCCTCTGATTCTTTTCGTAGGTGCTAGAAAGACACAGATTGTTCGCTTGGGATTACGCAGCCAGGTTGCATCCGCGAAAGAGGCGAGCTACAGGTTGTTCATTGAGGAAGTACCAGATACCATCAGGGCTGAGGGCTCCTCAGTGCGGATTCTACTTCGGTTCGGCCTACCGATTTTAGTACAACCGCAATCTCTGGGAGCCGCCCGGCTCCGGTGGACTGTCGAACAGGCAACTCCCAGCTCACTTGATCTGGCGGTCGAGAATTCAGGTTCAACACATGAGTGGTTCTTAAAATCAATGTCGCTACTCCGGGACTAAACCTTATCCAAATCGGCACTCCGGTCTACATACCACCCCGCCAGAAACGAGAGTTCAAGATCCGAAATAGACCCGGTGCAGCCCATCAGGGAGGTGCTCATTGAAACGCAGTCGGCTTCAAAGACAGAGCACCGGGTTGTTACCGTTCTTTCTTTGTAGCTTAATCAAGTCGTATGTCCTGGGCCAAAACGGCAGAGATCAGGGAGATGGTTCTGGCTATTCAGGTAAACGGCCGCATTCAGGGTGATCCAGTGCACGTGATCAGAGTCGAAGGGTCTTACTGGGTGCCTGATTCTTTTGGGGCAACTATCATCTGCTTGTTCCCGGTACGCCTTCAAACGCATTACCGCGACATCAATTATTTCCCGCTCTCGGCCATAGCTTCTTCTCAAATCAGCATGAATGAAGAGCAGCAAGTGCTGGGTCTTCAAGTTGCAGCTGACGCGTTCGAACCATCAGAGATCAATTTAGGATACGGTCAACAGGAAGCTCGAGGAGAGACCGCGACCGGGCTCTTCCTGAATCACGATGTACAGTTCTCAAGGGCGGGAAGCACAGGCGTCTCTTCCCTCCTCGAAGGCGGCTTGTTCGGCAGGTTCGGAGGACTTAGCAGTGAAGTTGTTCTGCCGAATTTTCTTGGATTCCGGGAAGCCGATATTCTTGGCGAACCAACTGGTCAAAGACCTTCCCGAGAGTCCGCTCGACTCACGGTAGGCGATTCAATCACTTCTCCCGACTGTCCTGCGATACTAATCAGCGAGCTCTGAGCTTGCTCTCCACCGCATTGGTCCCTGGATTTGGCTTTTAATAGCTCTCTTATGTGACCAGGAGTGCGTGAAGTGGCGGTATTTCAAGACGTACGTTGAGAGGAAGTGGCCCACTCTCCTGATCCGCATGCGTCCCTTGTCGCTTTGTGCAACCAGGCGATAGTTGCGGCCCTGCTGTTCGTAAGATTGCGGCGTAAACGTGATGGTTCTCGCCGACGTCTGCCAGCTGGCGAACACGTAGCCAACTCTCTTCTCGAAGGACTAAGTCGATCGCAAAATTACCGGAATCTCAGCTGCGGGTAATGATTCGATGGGGCGGGTATCTAGAGCCGAGCGCCACATGCGACCACGCAACGTGGGAACCGCCATCATTTGTGGATCGCGTTCCATCCGGCCCCGCGTCAAAAACAAATTGGCATACGTTTGGAGGGCGCGAACACAGCTTCGAGCCAATTCCATCTCTTCCGTAGGCGACGGAACGGTATCCAGACGAGAAGCTGGCTTGCGTGGATCAATTTCAAGGAGTGAGCCGTTAACGAGTTTCCGCGCCATCTTTATTGCTTCAGCATACGGGTGCGCGATATCCATCTCGTTACTGCCGCCGTAACCAATCAACAATTGGTGATAGACATAAATGAAGATTGGGACCGACGTTCGGTAGCTGGTGGGGTCAAGACCAGTGCCGAAAAGGGCGTAGGGCGTACCCATGTACATGTCTCAATAAGGAATGAAGTACTCGCGCAAACTCGGGGTTTTTCTGCTTACCTCGGTCCCTAATCTCTCGAAATATCCGTTCCGTGTCATCGACCGTCCAGCGCCCATATCCGGGAGGATGATTGTGCCCCCGGCTGTAGCAGACCAATGCTGAGCCGCCGTGATTCTGATCGTATTGCACAATTGAAGCGCCGCGCTCGGCACAGCCGAATGAAAGACTCGACAATGTGTTCGCGTGAGAATTTTGTGCCGACACATAGCACAATACTCGAAGCCCAGGGCGGCTGCTCAGATTGGATTGCGCCGCTCGGATGATAAGCCGCAGCATGGGGAGCAACATCGTGCACAAACTGGTTGCGTGTGTCGTAGACGACATCGTCCATAGTGACGCCTCAACGCGCCCCGGAAAGGAGAAGGAAGAGCGGATCACCTGCGGTACGAAGAGCGTCGGCCATCTTCTTCCAAACAACCTCGCCAACGAAGGGCGGAAAGAGTCGCCCGCGATCCAAGCGGCGATGTGCTCCCACGCAAACGGATTGCTAATGACTTTCGACTTGAAAAACTCGCTGTAGCGGGCCATCAGGTTTGGAACCCTTGCGGGATAGAACTCAGGATTCAACAAACAGTCCGAGGGCGGAAAGTACATTGACCATTCCGCCGAGTAGGCGTCGCCTCTCATCTCGAATGTAACGATAGGAAGAGCACCGGCCAAGGAAGCCGGGAGCTGTCTCTCAGCGACCTTCCGCTTCGCCCATTTCTGCTGTAACGCCAGTCGTAATAGATGTCGGCAGCGCTCCGCCAGTCGCCCCGAAACGGCTGCAAAACTGTTTCGTAAGGCAAGTCGATATCCGTGCCCGGTGTTTCGTTCGGATTGTGCTCGATCGAGAGGTCTAAGGCGCCACGTCATCTCGCCACACAAAAATGTTTCACCCAGCCTTGTCCATCATGAGTCATTTCAAGAAGTCCGGCGGCATCATCGCGAAAGGCCATAAGTTGCAGCGCAGCCTGCCCCGGGTATTGAATGCGCCAGGTGCGCCCTTCCGGCATCTGGTGTTCGGGATCGATGAACTCCTAACCATCGACAAAGGGGTACAGAATCCTGTCCGCCTCACCCAAAAGCCGTGAAGGAGCGGCCCACTGAGGATAGTGGAGCGATCTGAGGCCGAAGTTCCCCCGGTTGCGGATGAAGATGCTCCACAGTATTCGCGCTGGAGATGCTTCCATACGGGCCGTGCAAACCACATGAAGGTGCTGCTCCGGATGCTCGAAAGTAAGACTTAGCGTTTGTCCGCTCGGCTTTCTGTAGCCGAAGAGGCGTCGGCTGACGTGATCTCCACGGTCGAGCCGTCTTAGCGCGAAAGTGTCATTCGGTACAGAGCAAGTCTGGTTTGCGCAGAGATGAAATCCCGACCGCTCGCCGATTCGCGGAATGCGGCAATTCCGTAACCGGCGGCGGGCTCCAGTCCGAGGTGCAGAGAAGGAACATTCAGGGTGGTTTGCGCCGACACCGGTTCCCTTATCAGAAGCGCCAGCAGGACCAGTCGCAGTGTCAAAAGCTTTGGCTCTCGGCCTTCGTTGATGAGCGAGGCGTATTCAACTGCCTCGTGAACCAGCGGATTGTCTTGGTGGTCGCCCTCATCTCCGCTACCAGACGGTTAGTAATCCTGCACGTAGACGCGCTCCACACAGTCTGCACACCTGACCGATATTGCTGATATGCGAGCCTTAAGCGGTCGGAGCGCTAGCCCTAGGCCGGCGCCCTCTTCCAATTGATTTCACCAAACGATGGGAAAATACCTGAATGGCTTTCGCAGACCAGAGAGGTGCTCGCTTCCTCTTGGTTCTCGTTGCAGCGGCAACGGCGGTTCTGGTGTGGTTCGGTAATGGACTCATGCCTTGGTGGCCGCTCATCTGGTTCGCTCCTTTCCCGGCGTTATGGTATTCGCTGCAAACGTCATGGAGACGCGCTGGTTGTGCGGCGTTTTTCGGGTGGCTGCTTGGGTCGACGAACATGCTCGGCTACCTACATGCGCAGGGCACACCTTTCCTCGGTTGGCTCGCAGATTTTGGAGGCTTGTCACTGCTATTTACCTTGGGTGTTCTCCTCTTCCGAAGGCTGGTCCGATCCGGCGCCATATGGAGCGGGGTAGCGGCCCTGCCTGCAGTCTGGGTATCTGTAGATTGGCTTCGATACTGGGCTACCCCGCACGGAACTTCTGCAGATCTCGCTTATACGCAGCTTCCTAACGTACCTTTCCTACAGACGGCGTCCCTGACAGGGCCTTGGGGCATGACCTTCGTCCTGCTTTGGGTGCCTGCGGCTGTAGCAGCGTTTCTGTTCCTGAGGCAGAAAAGGCCACAAGAAGCGTGGGGTCTTCTCACGGTCACTTGCGTAACAATAGCGTTTTTGTTCGGGTTCGGTGCCGTACGTCTGATGCGTGCGAATGACAAACCCACGCTGAAGGTCGGCTTAGTAGCTTCAGACACGCCCGATAACGAAAATGTGGCGGATCCCGGGCAGAATGCACGCCGTCTGCTCTATGAGTATGCTGAGCGTGCCCGCACCTTGATAACTCGCGGCGTGAAGATCGTCGTTTTGCCCGAGAAAATCGCGGTTGTACGCGATCAGGATCTTGGTTCAGCCGATGCGTCTCTGCAGACGCTTGCCGACGCAACCCAAGCCATCATCGTTGCCGGTGAACTTCTTGTTTCATCAATCGGCAACCGCCTTCAGAGGTACAATCGCGCACAGGTCTATCAGCCGCACTCCGCTCGAATCAGCTACGACAAAGAACATATGCTCCCGCCATTCGAGTCAAACCTCGTGCGGGGCAACCAGCTACTCACGCTTCAACAAGCAAACAATCGTGAAGGTGTGGCGATCTGCAAGGATATGGACTTCACCTCAATCGGACGTCAGTATGGACAACTCGGCACCGGCATGATGCTGGTGCCTGCTTGGGACTTCAAATTGGATCGTGTGTGGCACGGGCATATGGCGATCATGCGCGGAGTGGAGAGCGGCTTCTCAATCGTTCGCGCAGCTAAAGATGGATCGCTCCTGGTGAGCGATGCATACGGCCGAGTCATCGCCGAAAGACTCTCAGGGTCAGCTCCGTTTGCAACGCTCGTTGCGGAAGTGCCTGTGAACCACCACAAAACCCTGTTTCAAGCATGGGGTAACTGGTTTGCCTGGGTGGCTGTCGCCCTGTGCGGCTTTGTTTTCGCACAAGCAATTCGTTCACGCTTTGTGATCACGCGAACGAATGCGAAGATTTCGGAGGTGAATTTTGGAGTACATGCCTAAGAACTCCTCTTTCAAAGTGATCGACGTGTCAGCCGAGTTTTCTGCTGAAACCGAGTACGCTAACCATCCGATCGCTGCCATAAACGATCATGTCATTCGTGTGAGCACCATGACCAAGCCGTACGCCTGGCATTATCACCCTGAATCAGATGAGACATTTCTTCAGTTGGAAGGAGCTATCGCAGTCGACTTCGACGATTGCAGCGTTGAGCTTCAGCCCGGCCAGATGATCACGGTTAACAAAGGCGTTCGCCATCGAACGCGACCATTGTATGGCAGATCCGTGAATCTGACCGTCGAGCGAGCGGACCTGACTACCGTGCTCCTTCCCCCGCCATAACCGTCGGCGGAATCTGACGCTCGGCCGACTGGCCGATGACCGCTTCGCGTGTTAGGGCGATTTTCCTATGGAGCCTTCCGAGTAGGCGGCAACTGCCTTCGCGTCACTTGGGGTGAGCTTGCAGGCTATTGCTCGCATGCTTGGGTTGGAGCGGAGTCCCCGCCGAAATAGTTCGAGCTGTTCCAGTAAATACGAAGCATGCTGCCCAGCAATGATAGGTGCGGTTCCGGTTCCATGGCAACTTGCACAAGCGGGGATTCTGTCTGATCGCAAGCCACTGGTGTATAACTCCCGTCCTCTTTCCGCACCGGTTATGCCGACCGAAGTCGGCTCCTGGCTCGCATACCACCGAGCAGCTTCAGAAAGCTGCCCGGTCGAGAGAGCGTGAGTAATACCCACCATGGACGTGTCGGATCGCCGGTGTTTGTGCAGTATCTCGTCGACGGGAGGCTTCGGCGTGTGCCGAAATTCGTCAAGTCTTTCGATCAAATAAGCTTGGCGCTGGCCGGCAAGCCGCGGCACGTACGGGACTTCCGCGTGCCCGTTAACCTCGTGACAACCCGAACAATATCGGACAACCGTCGAAGGCGGCTCCCCTCCGTGTGCCAGCATCGATACGAACAACATCCCGGTAAACGCAAATATCTTCATCTATGGTCCTCTCTTTTAGAAAGCGAAGTAAACGCTCAACCACAGGGTGTTGTTGTCAGCCGGAGAACGTCCATTACCGTCGATGTTGTTCCGTTGGCCATGATAGGAAGCGAATCCGCGGTATTGAGCCATGACCTGAATGTTCTGGGTGAAATGGCGATCGACCTCAAGTACATACCCGGTCACTTTGGGGGATGAAAGGGAACCGTATCGGACCGAATCGCGATTCGCATTCGACATCAGGTACCCGCCGTGAAATGTCCATCCCACACCCAGTGAGTAACTTCCGCTCAGGTCAACAAACTTGCCATTGCCGTTCGGAGTTCCAACAAATCCCAACGGGAAGCTAGCATTCCAATTGCGCTGCTCGTAGATATAACTGCCCCTCAGACTCAGCTTGTGTTTGGCGAGGAGATGCTGGTACTGTGCATCGAGCCCCGTATCAGTGAGCACGTCTGTCGGGCCTCGCGGATCGGAAGCTAGGGCAAAGACGTTCGCCCGCATCCCGGAGGTGCCAACCATGAAGGAGTTTGATCCATGAGTGGTGGTCCAGAACGCCCGCCAATATGGGTTGAAACCACTCAAGTACGTCACACCAGGGTTGGTGAACGGAGTGCCGGCAGTCATCCAACGGAAGAAGCCTGTTCCAACTCGATAGAACGAAGTCTCGACGTAAACGTGTCTGTTTAGCAGCGCATAGGCGCCGATGCTGCCCGATTGAGAGCCCAGGCGGGATATTACCGGCGCGGTCAGTGCACCAGGTGATTCGGGCGAGGCGTAAAACGGGAAGCTCCAATCCGGCGAGGAGTTCCAAACGTCTTGCACGCTTGGATTGTTATTGCTGTCAATCCCCGCAAGGATTTCATTAGTTCCTAGGTGAAAAAAGTGGATCGCTCGGACGTCCACCGCGCCGTTTGCCCCTTTCCATCCAGGGAAAGTGTTGCCGACGAAGTATTCATAAAAGATGCCCGCGTAATTGGTTATCTTGGTTGCGATCTCAGCACCGAAGTTGTAGGGTTCAGGGTCGCCACTGTTTGGGACGACAAGGTCCCCGCTCTGATTTTTTGGAGTAGCTGCCCAAGTTACTCCTGCTTGGCCGAGCACACCTGCTGGAACATGCATACTGCCTTCTTCATCCCGTATCGCACTGCCAACGGTGTACCCGGAGAGCTTGAAGAATCTACCCCACGGTGTGAGTTGAGGCCAATCACCGCCAACGTGGCAAGCCGCGCACTTTTGTCCTGTCTGTCTAGCAAAAGACGGCAATGCGCGGAGTTGCGGCGGGAAAAGGCTCATGGCGATCAGCGTGAGCGGGCCGGCCCACGCCTGGAACTGCCTTTTGCAATTCATATAGAGCGAGCGTAAAGGCAAACAGAAATTGATTGGTTGCCAATTTGCAAAAGCTTTGTAAAAGCCGCAGCCTCCGATGAACCCAGAGGAACAGAAGTCGCTCAGTCAATTTCGCGCTGGCGGTTCATTCAAGGCTGAACTCTGAGTTCTGGCTGGGAGATCGTTGCTTTCTCCTGACTCTGCAAAGCGACGCCTAGCGTCCAGAAGTAAATGGGCAGCACTCTCCAGTAAGTGATCAGGTCACCTGACAACATTTGGATAAGCTCGCCGATCCAAAAACAGAAGAACAGCCTGGCGAGGAACGCCTGCGTAGAGGTACCGCGTGCCGCGCGCCAACTTAGGCGCAGCATTTCGAGGTTCAGCGCAATAAACGTTGCCAGGCCGAGAACTCCGGTCTCAATTACAAGATCGAGGTAAGTGTTGTCAGCAATAGTCTGGGCACCGAAATAGTGAGAATAGGGCAACGTTTTGTAACCAATCCCAAACAACAACGAGGCCGGATGAGAAATCGCAAACTGCATGAGTGCGAACCAAGTCGATAAGCGTCCAGACAGTACTGCATCAGGTGCCGAAGGGAGATAGATAACGGATGCTTGCAGGCGAGCTAGATAGCTATCCCAATAAGCCGGCATGAGGAATCGGGTTGTGCCTGCCGTACAACAGACTGCAACGATTCCGTACGCGAACGTTCTCTTGCGCAGTTTTTGGTTGAGCAGTAGAAACACGCCGATCGCGCAGAACAGGTTGAGAAGCGACGCCCTCGAATAAGAGAGAACCAGCGCAACGGCTAAGGCGGGAGTACCGAGGGCAACTTCGATGACTCGCAGCGGGCGTTCATTCTTGGACGAAAAGCAGGTGATGGTCGCGAGCAGGAGAAAGAAGGCGCAGAAGTTCCCAAGCGTGCTCGCCTCGTAAAATAGTCCCTGAGCCCTTCGCAATACCTGGTCGTCGAGCCACACGAACTGCGCCCCAAATCGCACGGGAGACGGAAACTGAAAATAGAAGTCGGCGCAGGCGAACACAGCAGCCGCAACGGCGATCCAAAACAGCCAACGCGTAGTTGCCGCTGACTTAGATTTTTGCAGACAAAGCATTTGCGCCAATATCAGCGGACCAATTGCAAACAGCGCGATCCGAATAAAAGCCAGAATTACGACCGAGGGGCCCGCCGCTTCTACAGCGAAGCACTCACTCCATATCAGTACGCCTATGAAAACGGCAGACAATCCGAGCAACCGGCGATGCTCGCGCGGCACCTTGGGTCTACTGACGATCAATCCGATGAGCCCGAAGCAGGCGAACATCGGAGCGATATTCGGCCCTGAATCACCCAAAGCAATCGGCAACGGTGGTAAGAGGATTGCACAAAAGAGAAACGCCGAGATCCACCGGCCCGTACCTCCTATCAACCACCAGATAAGCAAAAAGAGAAATAAGAGTCCGAGTCCCAGCAGCTTGGTAGTCGTCGTCGGAGACAGAGCGACAACTGCAGCCCACAGGCCGACGAGTACTGATGAGGCCGTATCTCTTCGCGAGATCGCCGCTATCGTACAGACCTCTTCCTGCGCGCGAAATCGACCGCCAGGTAGAAGGCGCATCCAATCAGACAGACCGATATAGCGACAGCTAGGTTGAGCGGAAGGTCCGGCGAACTCGGCTTTTGCGGAATGAAGCCCGGGTCAATGATCTCGAGGCGCTCTCCTCGAAATGAAATGGAAGCTACGATCTCATTGCGCTGAGTCGTCGCTGCGTCGAATTGTTGCTGCGCTACACCAAGTTCTCTCTCTGCGAGTTCGCGATGTTGCTTTCGTATCTCGAGCGCTGAATTCTTGCTGGCCAGGTCGGTTTTTAAAGCAGCCAACTGGCCGGAAAGTGAGGCTAGTTGGGCCCGGTCGGCTGATGCGGCCTCGCGAGCCTCTCCCGAATCCGTGTAGGCGGGACCTTGTTTGCCCGACCCAGTTCTCGATTCGTATGCGGCGAGCTCTGTCTTAGCGGAGCTCAGATCGCGTAAGAGGTGGCTCTCCAACTCCCTGTCAGACGACACTTCGCTCTCGAGTTCCGTTATCGGCTCAGTGAGCATCAGATGCTCGCGATCCGACTTAGCCTGCTGCAGCCTGCGCTTGGCGCCGATCAGGACCGCATCACCGCCTTCGGTCAGGTCCGCCGTTGACGCCCGATCCAGAGACCGGTTCATCTTTACCGTTGCAACTGCCAGATAATGAGCGACCTCGCTCGCCAGGGCCGGGTCTTTCAGCGTTGCCTTGATCTCAAGTACCTTCGTATCTCGCGGCTTGGTCACTTCCAGAACACTGCGCTTCAGGTTTTCGATCGGGACGTTTCCATACCACCGGCGCAAGTGCAACGCCTGTACCGCCTGTGCAAACAAGCTCTCGCTCGAGGCAAAGTGCTCGTACGTTTTAAGCGATTCAAGATAAACGGGGCTGACCGCGGTGGATCCGCGAGGATCGTTGCCGGCAGGAGATTCGATCAGCAGAGTTGCGGTCGCAGTGTATCTCTTGGGCAGAAGAGCGGTCACCGTGAGTACGAGAGGGATCGCTACACAGATTGAAAGCACGAATGTGCGCCAGCGGCGCCCCAAGTAATTTGCGAACTCCCATAAATCGCTTTCCGTATTCGGGGAGCTCAGGAACGTGGATATCCGCAAGGTGCAACATTCACACCCCGTTTTGGCACAAGCAGGCCACAATGTTCAACCCGCTTTCTCTCATTTAACGATTTGTTTACAAAGTACAGACAACTCGCGGGGCGCAAGTTGATGACGATCGAGATTGATGAAGCGTTGGGCACTCTATCTAACTTTTGGGTCCGCCGCTTCCATCTTGTTTTCGATCGCACTCTCGCAGTTACTGCTCGGTGCAGCCTTGGCGCTGCTCCTATTCTCGAGATCACCTGTCCGCTTTCCTCCCATTCTCTTGCCGTTAACACTCCTGTTCGGGTGGACTCTGGTGTCCTACGTTTCTGCGTCAAACTGGGCGGCCGGATTCCCGCAGATAAAAAAGTTTTTCGTGTTCGCCATAGCACTAGCTGTTTGTAGTTGTTTTCGCGGGCTCGGCGATGTGATCACCCTATTGTGGCTCTGGGCCGGCATTGGTCTCGCTTCAGCCTGCGCGGCCTTCTTTCAGCTGTGGATTCGATACCAGCAGGCGCGAACCGAACGAGCCAATTACTACGAATACTTTCTCGATGCGCGCTTGCACGGTCTCGCTGGTCACTGGATGACTTTCGGGGGCGAGTTGATGATCATAGCGGTGCTTATGCTAGCCGCTGGTATCTGGGGAAAAAACAGAGCCTTCCGCGTGGCAGCAATGTTGTGCTTCGTTGTGCTCTGGGGGGCGATCGCGCTGGGTTTGACCCGCGGCGTGTTCCTGGTGGGTTTGCCTCTCGGCGCGGCCTATCTGCTGTTCTCCTGGAAACGGCACACGGTCATCATCATCCCCGTAATCCTCCTAATCACCGCACTACTCCTGCCATTTCAGGTCCGCGAACGTCTCGTCTCAGTGTTTCAGCCACATGGCAGCGATGACTCGAATAGCAGGAGAGTCATCCTTTTTCGCACCGGATTGAAGATGGTGCTAAAGCATCCGCTCCTCGGAGTGGGTCCGGGACAGGTCGGGCCGCGATTTCTTTCCTACGTTCCGTTGGATATTCCTCGACCACTGCCGAAAGGTTGGTACGGACATCTGCACAACGTCTATCTCCAGTTCGCGGCGGAGCGCGGCACGCCTGCACTCATTCTGCTGCTCTGGATGCTGCTTCGGATCTTGCGCGACATGCTTCGGGAAACCCGTGGTGCCCAAGACAATGCGTGGATCTTTCGTGGCGCTGTCGCAGTGACCCTGGCTGTCATGGGCGAAGGCTTCTTCGAACACAATTTGGGTGATAGCGAAGTGCTCACGATGTTTCTGGTCGCAATCTCCTGCGGATATGTCGTTGCCGAAAGGACATTTGACGGTCTTGACCGGGGCGGCTCTCGCCTATAGACACAAACGGCTACTCTTCTTCGCGTCGGTTGTGCCTGCGGCGGCAAATCTGGTATTCGAGTCATCTGTGCCAAAACAATGGGCAGCTCCGGAATCGCGCTCGCCACAACGACCGGGACCGCGGCTCGATGCCTTCTGCTATGGCCCGCCATTTTCGCGAACTCCGGTTTTACATTCTCTTTACAGAAACTTGGCAAGAAATCTGGCGTAAGTCTTTATGCTGGCTCGAGAGTCAGCAAATGAGCGCCGCACCGCACTTGCACACACAAGCCGAACCAAATCCCGCTGATCCTTTGCACGTGTCAACTCCGCTTCTTCAAAGCAAATGCTTTTATCCGTTTGGATTCCCTGTCCGTATATCGAGCAACTCTCGAATCGTTCTTGAGTCAGCCGAGTTGTCGTGGTCGCACCACACTAAGCGCTTCGATACCGATGAATTAGAGGTGCGTTGTTTTGTAAGCGAAAGCGAGAGTGCCGCTTGCAGTACTCCTGCCGTGTTCCGTTCCCAAGAACATCTCGTGACGATTGTCGCCGATTACGAGAACTTTGCTGCCGTCGACCTCAACGAGCGACTCAGCTTCGGATGGGTGACGAACGCTACGGCCGCGAATACCAATTACTTCCGTTACATGTTCCTCGACGCAATGGCGTATCTCCAACTTGAGATTCATCACGTTATTACAATCCATGCGGCGTGCGTTCAGTTTGCTCAACGCGGCCTGTTGCTTGCTGGCCATTCCGGGGCGGGAAAGTCGTCACTAGCTTATGCCTGCGCCCGTAACGGCTGGACATTCCTATCGGACGACGGTACTGCGTTCGTGCGCAGGAGTAAATCTCTCGAAGCGCTCGGCACTCCGGAGCAGTTTCGCTTCCGGCATACCGCTAGTGACCTTTTCCCCGAGTTTCAGGACCTGATGACCAGTCAGCGTCCGGCCGGGAAACCCACTATTGAAGTTCCGAGTTCCACTCTCGACGGCATTCGTACGGCGCAGTCGTGCGCGGTACACGCGCTCATATTCCTGAACCGGGATGCGTTCGATGGTGACCGGCCCTCAATGGTGGCGCTTACGAAAACAGAGGCTTGGCACCGCCTGACGTCTTCTCTCTTCGCACTCCAGCATCCGGCTTATGAGGAAAGAGTGCGCGCACTCCGCCGATTGCTGGATTTACCGGTATTCGAACTGCGTTACCGCGAGTTTGGGCCCGCGCTCGAGCTTCTTGAATCTTTTGCATTGGGGAACCCAGCTTGAAACAGATTGCCCTGCTCCTGCTCTTCGCGTCATCTGCATTGGCGCAGCTGTCGACCGGCTCGCTCTCTGGAAGAATCCTCGACCAATCGGGAGCCACCCTCGAACATACTTCCGTAACCGTGATCTCCGAGTCCACCGGGTTTAGCTGGCATACAGAAACCGGGGGTCAAGGTGAATACCGATTGACCTCGTTACCACCCGGTGCTTATTCGGTGAGTGCCAAGCGGCATGGATTCAAGGCCGTCACGGAACCGCACGTACAGCTAGAAGTGGCGCAAGACCTGGAAGTAACTTTAACGCTCATGGTCGGCGATTCTTCTGAGTCGATCACGGTGTCGGCGAACGACAGCCTGGTACAGGAGCAGGACAGCACCGCGGGTTACCTCATAACGGCAGCAATTGCAGATGCCTTACCGCTGGACGGCAGAAATGTGTTGTCGCTTGTCACACTTGGCCCGGGCGCAATCCCACGCCAGTTGGGCGGGTTCGTTCACGACGTCAACAATGACGTTCAGGCGGGCACGCATGGCAGTGTCGCACTGAATCCACCGGTCAATGGCGCCCGTTCGAACATGAATGCATACATCCTTGACGGTGCGTACGACACCGACCGCAATGCGTTCGCCGTCGCAGTCATCCCGCCGCTCGAAGCTGTTGGTCAATTCCGCACACAAACATCCTTGAGCCCCGTCGACGAGATACAAACAGGCGGCGGGCTCATCGACATCGTCACGAAATCCGGCGGCAGGCAATTTCACGGCAATGCGTTCGACTATGTGAGAAATCAAGCCACAGACGCCAAAAACTACTTCGACGATCCTAGCCTGGAGACGCCCATCTATCGTCGAAATCAGTACGGCGCATCTCTGGGCGGTCCGCTCGCTCACTCCACTTTCTTTTTCGCGACGTATGAAGGGCTGCGCGATTACCTGACCACACCATCGCCTCAAACGGTTCCAGATGCGAAGCAGCGCGCGGGGACCTTCGGTACGGAGCCTATCTACGATCCGCTAAGCGCATTGACAGCAGTCGAACGCACCCGCTTTCCCGGTAACACGGTCCCGCTAAGTCGTCTCGATCCAATCGCCATCAAGTATCTCAGCCGGTTCGAGCCGCTGCCGAACAGAACTGACGCCTCCACGAATTATCTGGATTCGACGCCGACAAGGGATCATCACGACAGCGCGTCCTTACGCTTGGATCATCAGTTTGCCTCAGCCGGCCTGCTCTTTGCCCGATACACGATCAACGATGACCGCAACGACGTCGGTGGGAACTATCCAGTACTGCCAACAAACGAGAGCCTGCGTGCACAGCAAATTCTCTTGGGGCACACGCTCACTTCGGCTCGCTGGGTCAATGACGTTCGTTTGTCGTTCACACGCCTCCGTCTTTTCGACTTACCCAAAACTGCGCTGCATGACAATGTTCAAGCAGATCTCGGGATCGCGAACCCCCCGACCGATCCTTTCGCATTCGGGTTGCCGTACTTTGTCCTTCCAGACTTTTCCACCGTTACAGATGACCCCACCCTGCCGCAAACACAACGTGACAACACTTGGAACCTCACCGAGGGACTCACCCTCGAGCGCGGCCGTCACACACTGCGGTTGGGAGGCGACTGGATCGATTTTCAATTCAACTACCGCAATAGCGAGACAAGCCGGGGCCAATACACCTACACCGGTGGTTACACCGGCAACGGAAGTGATCCAGGCGAGCCCTTGGCCGATTTCCAACTCGGCTTTCCGACCATCACAACCCGTACGGTAGGTTCCCCGCAAGCCTACATGCGGGAGCATAGCTTGGCTGCCTATATTCATGATGCCTGGCGCGTGACAAGCGCGCTGACCATCAATCTGGGCCTGCGCTACGAGTTTAATTCGCCCTACTCGTCTGCCGACCACCGCCTTTTGAACTTGGATTATTCGAGCCTGCCCAGCCAACCGAAGTTAGTTCCAGTGGCTCAATCATTCAATCCAAATTTCAAAGACTTTGCACCGAACGTCGCGCTCGCATATCGCCTCCCGGGATGGCTCTCACGCGGCGGGCAGGCCGTTTTCCGCGCCGGCTACGGAATCTACTACAGTCCGGAAATCGCAATTGAGGATTACGATCTGATCCTGAACGGCATCACGAATGAGACAAACACGGCGAACTCCACCAAACTTCCGACGTTGACGACTCGCAATGGTTTTCCATCAGGTGGCGACAGCGGATTTGCCACTCTTTACGGTCTGGACTTCCGTGCGCCGACCCCGTATGTGCAGCAGTGGAACGCCGGTTTTCAGCACGAACTACCAACCGGCATTCTGCTGGACGTTTCTTACATCGGTTCCAAAAGCACGCACCTGGGCCTATTTCGACGCTTCAACACTCCGCTTCATACCGAGACTGGCGCGGACCTCAACCCCAGGCCCGGAGACCTGCAGTCCCTGAGAACGTTCCCGGATTTGGGCATGATTCTGCAGCGGCAACATGTTGGTGATTCCTCTTACAACTCGCTGCAGATCAAGCTCGAGAAGCGCTTGGTACGAAGTGTTTCGTTTCTCGCCAGCTATGTCTGGTCAAAGTCAATCGATGATGCCGCCAGTGTCATACCGAGCGAGTACGACAGCGTTGGCGCGACGAACGAAAATAATCTCCGGACCGGTCGCGGGCTCTCGTTTTTCAACGTACCGCGCAGGATAAGCGCGGGTTTTACCTGGAATCTACCTCATACTCCTCTTGCAAGCTGGCTGACTAAGAACTGGCAGCTCGATGGCGCAATCACGATGCAGGACGGGACACCGCTTGACCCAATCTACTTCGCGACAGATTTCGCGAACACCGGGACACCAAACCGACCCAATATTGTTCCCGGACAGAACATTTCGCTTCCCGCCTCACAACGAACACCCGACCACTGGTTCAACACGGCGGCCTTTAATGATCCCACGCCGTACACTTTCGGTAATGCCGGCCGCGACACCATTCCTGGTCCAGGCAACGAGGTGGTCGACGGGGCTCTAAGGCGCGCATTTCCGATCACAGAACAGGCGACAATCAGCTTCCGCGCGGAAGTGTTCAACGCGTTGAATCATCCGAACTTTGGCATACCCGGACCTTATGTCGATTTCGGTCCGATCTTCGGGAAAATCCTCTCGAGCGGACAGGCTCGCCGCATGCAGTTCGCTGCCCGCTTCGAATTTTAGAGATGGGCACCCAAGCGGTCCTTCACGCTCTGAGATTTCGCGATCGCTCCTTTGAAGAACTCCGGCATCTTACGCCGCAGCAGTGGAATCGCTTGCTCCCGTGGTGCGACAGGTGTCAAGTCACTCTTCTTTTGGGTGAGCTTTGTGGCGCGTCCCTACCTGTGCGCATTCGAGGCATCATCGCCAGCAAGTATGAGGATTACCAACTCCGCATGAAGCTCTTGAGGCAGGAGTTGGCCGGCATCGCCACGAAACTTGAAACCGAGGCTATTCCTTTTATCCTGCTGAAAGGATTCACGCACTGTCCTGCATTGTGTTCTGATCCGATCGTACGCGCTCAGGGCGACATCGATCTTTGGTGCCCAGACGCCTATGCCGGTCAGGCACGGCAGGCGTTAGAGAGGATCGGCTACTCTAATGCCTGCGGCGTTCGCGGTGATCGCCATCTCGCGCCATTGGTGATACCCAAACAGTGGCAGTGGAACGGGAAGGTGTCCGAAGTACCCGTCAGCACAGAGATTCACCACCAGCTCTGGTCGGATCAAGGCGAGCATATCTCGATCGGCGACCTGAGAGGTATGTGGTACCGCCGTGAACTGCGATCCTTCGAAGGGCGTGAGTATCATGTGCTATGCCTGCCTGATTTGGTCGGCTTCGCCGCCCTTCACTTCTTCCTGCATCTTATTCATGGCGATTTACCTCTTCAGCGGCTTTGGGAAATAGCGAACTTCCTGCATTCCCATTCAGGTGATGAAATGTTCTGGGTTGAATTACAGCGCCTTCACTCGCCAGAACTGCTGCGCATCGAAGCGATGGTGTTCGCCATCGCTGAGGGTTGGTTTCATTGCGAGATCCCGCAATCGGTCCTCCGCATGCGACAAGAACTCCCTTCGACTGCGGAGATTTGGTTGCGAGAGTTTTTGCTTTCACCTCTGAAAGCCGTCGAAGACTCAAACAAAAACTACCTCTGGTTGCGGCTCTCTTTCATAACGAATCCGAAAGCAACAGCCAGCGTAATCTTTTCCGCGCTGTTGCCTTCACCAAATCCTGCGCGCTTTGCGAGCGGCCAATCCAAGGTGTCGACCGCGGAGCGGATGCGTCAAGCCAAGTGGATAGCATGGCGCAGCAAGCACCATCTCTGTGCTGTTCTGCCCACGTTTGCCGGAGGCGTGAAATGGATCGCTCATCGCAGCGGGTTCAAGCGGGGTATAGGGGCTTTCTTTGCGGCCAACCTGCTGTACGACACCGGGGAATTTCTTTTTGTCATTTTGTATAGCTTGTACCTGCTGAGCCTCGGAGCCCGCGAAGACACCATCGGGCTAGTCGCTTCAGCAATGACGGCCGGCAATCTGATAGGGAGTCCCATAGCCGCCGCACTGCAGAAAAGAATTGGATTGCGAGGCTTACTGCTCACGGGAGCCATCGGCGGCGGCTTGGCAGGTCTCCTGCGCACTCTTCCACTCAGCCACTCACTGCTATTTGCCTCGGCGGCGTTGAACGGAATTCTTTCCTCATTCTGGGGTGTGGCGTATGCCCCCGCTGTTGCGAGCGTCGTGGAGCGACGCAATCGTTCCACCGCCTTCGCCTTGTTTACTGCAACCGCAATGTCGCTCGGGATTATTGCGGGAGTCGCTGCGGTCCGCGTACCGCAATGGATCACAACTGCAAGTGGCTGGTCAGCGTTGGCGGGTAAGCAGATGGCTCTGGCTTTCAGTTGCGCGCTCGTCCTCTTGTCTGCCATACCAGCAGCAAGTCTGAAGCTCGAGGGTGTAGTGAGCCCCGCCGCTCACGTGTACCCACGGGGTCCTTTCATCCGCCTGTTTGTCTGCGCACTCTTTCTCTACACCTTCGCAACCGCGTCATTCAATACCTTCGGGATTGCTTATCTCTCGCTTCACTTACATCTCGGGGAACACCGCATTGGCGCTGTCTTTTCCACAGGACAAACGCTACAAGTGATGGCAATGCTATCGGGGCCGCTGCTCATTCGCAAACTGGGTGAACGTCGATTCATTTTCCTAACAGCTGCTGCGACGGCAGCGCTACTGCTGCTGCTCGCTGTAGGGCCCGGATGGGCATCGCTCGCGTGCTACCTTGCGTACCTCACGTTCCAGTACATGGGGGAACCGAGCCTCTTCGCTTTGCTGATGAACCGAGTGCGTGACGAGGAACGTTCAGGCGCATCAACCCTAATGCTGGTCGCGATGTCCGTTGCCTCGACAATCGCCGCAACGATCGCAGGTCGGATCATCACCGGATTCGGCTACGAATTTCCGCTCACAGCAGCAGCAGTCATCGCGGCCCTCGCTGCAGGCCTGTTCCTCGCCCTTCCTGAATTCACATTTCCTTTACGATTCCACGACAACAAACAGCGCGAAGATTCCTACGATCTGATTAGCACTTGACACATTCCTGAGGACAAGTATGAACATGATCGCAGAAACTTTTGTGGGCGGGCAATTTACGGACTGGGCACCTTGATCGCCGTCGGGATCGGAACGCCCGCGGTCTTGTATCTCCTCGGGTCTCCCACAGACCATCGCAGTGCCTGGATCGACGCGGGACAAGTTGCCTCTATTCCGGATGGCGAACCGGTCGAAGTCCCCGTGGTACGCGTCGATCGTGACGGCTGGAAGATCTCATCTGAACGTGAGTCTGTATGGGTCATCAGAAAAAACGACCGCCTCACCGCCTTTTCGCCTCGCTGTACTCATCTTGGATGCGCGTACCACTGGGAAGCGGCGAAGAAGGCATTTGTTTGCCCGTGTCATGGTTCGATGTTTTCCGAGGAAGGGGCCGTGCTGTCGGGTCCAGCTCCTCGCCCGCTCGATCGCCTAGTCACCAAGATCGAAGGCGACAGGTTGTGGTTGAGCACACTACCGCGTTCCTAAAAGCCATGTCGATTCGCGAGTGGGTGCAAACGAGAACGGGTCTTGTGGATACCGTAAAGGATTTCTTCTATGAGGAGATCCCCGCGTCTTCCGGTTGGCCGCAAGTTTTCGGAAGCGTTGCGCTGTTCGTACTGCTCGTGCAGGCCTGTACGGGCGTTCTGCTTGCATTCAATTTCGCGGCTTCCCCCGCCGAAGCCTATGACAGCGTCTCGTATATCGTCCGTGACGTTACAGGCGGCCGCATCATGCGCGGCCTGCACCACTGGGGCGCCAGCATGATGATCGTTGTTGTCGCGGCCCACGCCGCGCAGGTCTTTCTCTATGGCGCTTACCGCAAACCTCGGGAGGCGACCTGGCTCTGCGGAGTGGCTCTCCTGCTCGTGGTTCTGGGTTTCGGGCTCACCGGTTATCTGCTGCCCTGGGACAACCGCGCTTACTGGGGGACGGTGGTTAGTACTCAGATCGCCGGCCAAGCGCCAGTCCTCGGAGCATTCGTGCATCGGCTGCTCGGCGCCACTAATGGCATCGGTGTAGTCACCTTTACGCGCTTCTATGCTCTGCACGTGCTCGTTCTACCGGCGGCTACCATTGGACTCACCTTCATTCACTTACTTCTCGTCCGCCGACATGGCGTTCAGCCATCCAGTCTTGAAAATCCGGCTACGGTCCATTTTTATCCAACACAGGCGATGAAAGACATCATCGCAACGTTCGTTGCGTTTGCGGGTTTGTTGTTGGCCGCGATCCTTCTGGACGCGCCGCTCGGACGTGTTGCGGATCCGGCGGACACAACGTACGTGCCTCGACCGGATTGGTATTTTCTGTTCCTATTCCAAACGCTAAAGTTCTTTCACGGTGCCCTTGAACCACTCGCGGGCATCGGCCTGCCGACCGCAGCCGTAATCATCCTAATTCTCTTACCTTTCTTGGACCGTTCGCAAGCCGCATCGCCAACCCAACGCCGTTGGGCAATCGCTGTGTGCGTCAGCGTGTTCTCCGGTTGGGCTTCGCTTACATGGGCTGCTCTCGCCGCATCGCCACACACCGAAACAATTGTCCGCGCACAGCCCGGCACCGAGCGGGTGCTCTCCCGGCCAGCCACTGAACTCGCCGGGTTCGCTTACTTCCGCGATCTCAATTGCGCTGCTTGTCACGATTTGGCAGAGGGTGAACCAAAGCGAGGTCCCACACTCGCTCTAATCAACGAGCGGCGTCCGGCGGAGTGGGTCGAAGCGCACATCCGATCGATAAATCCTCAGGCGAAATTGGCGCCCAGCGAACTCGGTGCACTGGTGCAGTTCGTCTTAAGAATCGACCCGACAGGAGCTTCTGAGCTCGAACGCGCACCCGCCGATCTCCTGGCCGGCGCTGACATCTTCACACGAAACTTATGCCAGTCGTGTCATCGCATCAACGGAGTTGGTGGCCAGGCCGGCCCAAGTCTTAATGGCCTTGTAAACAGGCGCTCTCGCTCTTGGGTCGAGCGGCACTTCGCACAACCACACGTGCTCTCGCCCGGATCACTTATGCCTGCGTACCACTTCAACCCCGGCGAACGAAAACAACTGATTGACTACTTGTTCGAACTGCCATGATCAAGGCCACCAACTCTCAGCAAGAAGACGTGATGCCCGACGGAAGCCTCCGTTACCTACGAGGAACGCATACAGCCGAACGCGTGCCCCTGGTCTCGGTCAGCCCCTTCCAGCTCCAAACCAGTACATCTCCATTCTGGAGTTTTGTCTTCGTATGCGAAAGGTTGCTCGCCGGGGCTGCGCTGGTCCTCCTTGCGCCCTTGCTGCTAGCGATCTTAGTCGAGGTTCGACGGAGATCTGATCGTCCGCCGCTCGTGGCCCATCGGCGTGTGGGATTTGGGGGGCGCGATATATGGATCTTGAAGATCAGAACCATGTGGCCCCAAGCATCCAGAACCTCCCTCAGTGGGTGGATTGAAGCGTTAGGGGCATCACAAGTTCCGCGCTCCAAGTCGGTGCCGGACCCGCGCGTCACAAATGCATTCGCCGCATTTTTGCGGCGTCACTCCATCGATGAATGGCCACAGCTCTGGCAAATCTGTAAAGGCAATTTAACCTTGATTGGGCCGCGTCCGCTCACCGGGACCGAATGGGAGCAACACTATGGAGCCTCCTCGGAACGTCTCTTGCGCACCAAGCCGGGTTTGGTCGGACTCTGGCAGGTGAGAGGACGGGATCGTTTGAGCTACCGGCAGCGGCGCAAGCTCGATTTTTTTCTCATCGATCACTGGTCGATGCGCATGTACCTCTACATCCTGTCGGCAGCAATCCGAACTGTTTTCACGGGAAAAGACGCCTCCTGATGCCGCATCGAATTCTTTGTATCGATCAATTCTCCACCATCGGTGGAGCCCAGCAATGCCTGCTAGAGTTAGCGCCTTTTCTGCATCAGAAAGGTTGCGAACTGGATGTGATTCTACCGGGCGTTGGTCCGTTTGCGGACAAGTTAGAAGCGGCGGGAGCGAACCTGCGCTTCTTTGCAGGCGCCAGTCTGTCTCGTCGTCATAAACCAGTGTGGGAAGCCGTCCCTTACCTGCTCAGCTTGCGTAGGGCCGCGCGCGCCCTGGCAGAATCTATACGCACCGCGCGACCGGACCTTTGCTACGTGACTGGTCCGCGCTATCTTCCTGCTGCCGCTTGGGTCGCCTCGCGCTGCAAGCTGCCAGTCCTTTTCCATGCGCATAATCGCCTTACGCAGTCAACTGCACTCTCCGGCCTCCGAGCCGTTCTGCGAAGTTCCCACACTCGCGTCATCGCCTGTTGTGAGTACGTTGCCGCCTCGCTTCGTCCCGCTATTCCGAACGATCGCATTCAGGTAATTTTCAACGGAACTGCCGACTTGCAAACGTACGAAACCAAAAATACAGCACGGATCCAAACGATCGGAACGTTAGGCCGGATCGCGCCCGAAAAGGGCCAGCTTGCATTTGCGCAAGTAGCGCGTGCTTTCCAGGGCAGACCCGACTTACGCTGGATCATCGCGGGTTCGGCTTCAAGCGAGGCCGAACACCAGAAGTATCTACGGATGGTCGTGAGGGAGAGCAACGGTTGCGATATCACCTTCGCTGGGTGGCAAGAGGACGTGGGCGCTGCTCTCGCGAATATAGATCTTTTGATTGTGCCCTCCCTGCGCTACGATGCCGCACCACGCGTCATAGCCGAAGCCTTCTCCGCTGGGTGTGCCAGTGCTCGCGTGCCCTTCAGGAGGCATACCAGAGATGGTCGACGACGGCGTAAATGGCTTTTTGTCCGCTGGGTGCGACGTGAGCGACATCTCCAGGCGCTTGGCGGGCGTGCTTCGGCTTCCCGTATCGAGAGTGCACAATATCGCCGCAAAAGCGCGCGCAATCTGGAGAAGACGTTATACACTCGACGCCCATCACCGCAAGGTGTGGGATGCGATGGTGTCGACGAGCTCCTGACGAGATCACTATGCGTTGCGCGATTATCCATTACTGGCTGCTTGGAATGCGTGGAGGGGAGCACGTACTCGAGGCCTTGTGTGAGCTCCTGCCCGATGCCGACATCTTCACTCTCTTCTACCAGCCCGATCGTGTCTCGCCCCAGATTCGACGTCATCGCGTACACTCGTCTTGCTTAAACCCGCTCTCGCGCTTCCACCGGCATACACTGCCACTCATGCCATTCGCCTTGGAGTCGTTCGACTTGCGACCCTATGATCTCGTGATCAGTAGTGAGTCGGGCCCCGCTAAGGGTGTCATGGTGTCCTCCCACGCGCGGCACATTTGCTACTGCCATTCACCCATGCGCTATGTCTGGGATTTGTATCCGGCCTATCTGCATGATTGGGCAACCAGGCGCAGCAAAAAGCTGTTCCTGTCGTTGCTCTCGAACTATCTCCGGCTCTGGGACTACGCGGCTTCTGCTCGCGTCGACGACTTTGTTGCGAATAGTGCAAACGTGCAACGAAGAATCTGGCGCGCGTATCGCCGCGAATCTAAAATCGTGTATCCGCCTGTCGACATAAACAAGTTTCACTATGCCCCACCCGACGATTATTTCTTGATCGTATCGGCTTTGGTCGAATACAAACGTGTGGCCGAAGCGGTTCAACACTTCTCACGTTCCGGGCAGCGTCTGAAAGTTGTTGGTGAGGGCCCGCAGTTGCGAAATCTGAGGAAGACTGCGGCTCCAAATATCGAGTTCTGTAGTCGGGTTGATGACGCGGATCTCATAAGTTTGTACTCGCGCTGCCGGGCAGTGATCATGCCGGGCGAGGAAGATTTCGGTATCGTTCCCGTGGAAGCTCTCGCCAGTGGTAAGCCGGTGATCGCTTTGGGTAAGGGCGGCGTGCTGGAGACCGTGCCGACCTCACATCCCTGTGGCGGGATTCTCTATCCCGATGAAGGACCAACTGCGCTTGCGGCAGCATTGCTTGAGTTCGAGCGGACCGAACACCAGTTTCGCCCTGCTGAGTTGCAGCGCTCCGTTGCCCATTTCTCTAAGGCGACGTTCCTGGCAGCGATGGCGAGGTTGATCAATCAAACACCTCCACCACTCTCAGCGAATGGAGCGACAGATCGATCGATCACGAAGCAAGAGTGCTGCCACCGAAATGAAGTGGCTTTACGAGATAGTTGAATCGCAGTCGCTGCTTGATGGCGCGATCCGCAGAAGTTCTCAGCGCTCGACCCTCCACGGAGAGACTGTCTTCCAAGCCTTCAGCTGGGTCACAGCCCAAGCCGTGGTCTGGTCCTTGTGGCAGGTCGTGCAAGGGTTCGGGATTCTGTACCGATCTGTCATGGACGGACTGATGAATCGAAACGTATGGCTGCGAACGTTCTGGTCAGCCAATGTTTGCTCGATCTTCGGCATATGGCAGTCGATGCATTCCCCGCCAGGGCTTCCTGCTCTGTGATGGGTGTGCTCTTCGACTGTGCTCGTATGTGGCCCGTTCGGAGAGCCCGGGCCGTGACACTCAAGGCACATCGTATTTGCCGGTTTCATCAGCAGAGCTTGGTTCTCGGTCCCATGCGCATCGTGGCAGCTGGAACATTTCACGCCCCGCGTGTACATCAGACTTTGCACGAAGTCATTTCCCTGCATCCGGTTTTTGTGCCCCGTACCATCCGGGAAGTGTGTGAACGTTGTTTCCCCAAGTTTGTGTTCTTCGAGCTTCCAGAAACCCTGGAGTTCCCCGCCCATCTGAAAGCCGACGGGCCAGTCGTAGTATTTGCCTTCGATGGGATTCTTCAACGGTTGCCCCTGCGAATGGCACTGAATACAGGTATCGTTAGCTCTTACAAAGTCGAGTCGAGCGGAGTTCACGATATTAGTCCGTGATGGATGCGACACGTGTTCGCTGCCCGGTCCATGGCATCGCTCGCATCCAACATTCCATTCGGTCACCGACTTGGTCTTGATGTCATAGTTCACCGAGTGACAGCCATCGCAGAGTGGACCGGTCGGCCGTTTGAAATTGTCGGGCGGGTAAAAGGGCGTCCACCAGTCCGCTCCATTTTTCACAAAAAACGGCCGCCAGGTCTGATGCGCGACGTCCCATTGCGCCGGCAAAACAAAATAATCATCGCCGATCTTCTTAAAGTAGCGTTGCTTCCATCTACTTCCATACACAAAGGCAATGTCGTTTTTTGTGAAAGTAACCAAAGGGTCGGGTTTCGAAAGGTCAGGAAGAATTGCCTGTTCATCCACCCGTGGGTCGCGAACCACATTCGCCATTCGAGTAGTCTTCCAGCGCGAATAGATTTGAGGATGACAGGTCTGGCAAGCGACCGAACCGACAAAGGTCTTTTGTCCCTCTACTGGCCCAGCGGACAGTTTGAATCCAAGGCCCGGCACCCCCACGAAGAAAAGGGCGACCGCCGTGAAGCGAAACCTTGGCATTGATCAAACGTTCCTTTTGCCCCAGAGTTTACAAGAATTTGAAGTACTCACGCAAGACGCTTGCAAGATGCTGCGAATGGGCGTGCACTCGATCTAACTAGGCCAAGTTTGACTGTCGCCGATAAAGTGTACGTGGGTCTTACTGAACAGAGCTCGAATGTGCTTTCAATTGACGAAATCGCACCATCATCGCGGCCGCAAGCTCTTTCTTTCCCATCTTCGTGTAAATGCGAAATAAGGCGTACACGGGAGAAGAATCGTTTGGATCCAGCTTGGCTGCCTTCTCCAAATTTGCTATAGCGTCCTCGATCCGTGAACTCTGCTCGTCCGCTCGGCCCAACTCATAATGAGCTTTGGCCAGCGATGGATCAATCCTCAGCGCCTCTTTCAGAAGTGATGTAGCCTCGCTGTATCGCCGGAGCTTTGCAAGCATTGTTCCATAGTCGAGCGCGGGCCCGGCATAGCGGCTATCCTGCTTGCGGTTCAAATCGTTCGCACGCTTGTAGCTTTGCTCCGCCGCTTAGAGAGCACCGATTGCCTCCTCGCATAGACCTCCACCGTCGTATGCGCGAACAAAGTTTGCCTCTACATCGATCGCTCGGTTGAAATTGGCAATACCGTCCGCAAACTTCTGATCATCGTAATCGAGCCGTCCGAGCCAATAACGATAGAGCGCACGCGCCGGCTTTTCCTCCGTTAAAAGCAGCAGTTCATTTCGTGCCCAGTTGCCCCGCCTCAGTTCGATATAGCTCATGGCCGTGGTGAA
Source organism: Terriglobia bacterium (assembly GCA_963737005.1). GTDB lineage: Bacteria > Acidobacteriota > Terriglobia > Bryobacterales > Bryobacteraceae > Bog-105. Next base: position 667,625 of record CAVTRD010000006.1, read on the forward strand.
TCGCGCGTCTTCGCTGAGTGGGCCATAACTCTCCGCTTTCTTGTAAGCGATCGCTGCTTCTAGATAATTGGAATCCAAAAAGAACACCTCGCCCAACATTTCGAGTAGAGCTCGAGAGTGGGGCGTCTTCTCGATTTGCCTTAAGATTTTTGCTTCCGCTTCGGGATACGCTTTTCTGGAAACGTCAGACTGAATGTCGCGAGCTACTGCCGAATCGACGCCCGCTTCGGCCAGACGCGCAGACGGCGATAATCGATCACCATCTTGAGCCTGAGGAACTCCTAAACCCGCAGTCCCGGCCAAAGCCAGTAAGATACCGAAGTTACAAATCCAGCTCATTCCTCAACCCCAGCGGTTTAGCGCTGAACGTCTATATGCCGGAGTAAGAGCCTCTGCTCCTCCGAAACCCGCTGGGTCACCTCTGCGAATCTCTGTGCCTGGTGCTCTGCCCCGGGATCTTTCTCCTTCCGGAGAAGCGACAAGAAGTTTTCGTTCGCCAGATAGTTGTTCGGATCGAGAGCCAGCGCACGGTCAAGCTCCCGTTTCGCCTCGGTGAACCTATTTTGGCGGATATCAATCACCGCCAGGTTGGTTTCGAGGTCGGCATTTCGCGCATCGATCTTGAGAGCACTTTCGAAGTGTCCTCGCGCCCCGTCGTATTCGCTTTCTTCGCGGCAAATCTTTCCAAGAACGAGATGGGCTCCCGCCGATACCAAAGGATCACGAGTCAACGGAGCCAAATCGCGGCGTGCAGCGTCCTTGTCTCGCGCCTCATACTCTGCCACTCCCAGCGCGAAACGTCCGTGCGGGTCTTCAGGCCGAAGCTGAATGTACTTCTTGAAATAGGCCACGGCGTCACCTGATTTCTCACCTGACAAAATGGCCGCCCCCAATGCGTAGTTGAACGGCGCATTTTCCGGATTGAGCCGGACAGCCTCTTTCAGAGCTTGAAGTGCATCACCCGGAAGGTTCAGCTGAATGCAGACGATGCCAAAGAAAAATTGGAGTTGCGCATTCAATTTGTCCGTCTCGAGGGCCCGTATCAGGTAACCCGCGCTCGCTTCAAAATCGCCTTGCCGGTACGCTACGTGTGCCGCGTCGATGAGTGGCTGCTTCGCCCGGGGTCCTCCCGGAGAATGGAGTCAAAACCCGCCCGGGCATCCTTGAGTCTTCCGGTTTGTGCATAAGCGGTCGCAAGCAAACCTCGTAGTTCCTTCGACGCGCCATTCTTTCGACGGGCTCAGCGATTTCAATTACCAGGGAATCCTGGCCCAGCTTGGCCAGAGTGAACGCGGGTAAGCTGACATCTTCCTCTGTAAAGGGCGCTTTCATCTGCCAGACGGTTTCCTGCGCTCGATGCAATTGCCCGCTTCCCGCAAGAGCCGCGCATTCTAGTGCGCGGATACGATTCTGCGCCCTCGCAACCTTCCGGCAAAGCAGTCAACTGCCGTTCAGCGCCGGCATAATCTGCTTGCGAGAGCAACAGCGCGCCGAGATTGGCGTGAGCCTCGTCCAAGCTGTTATCCAGCCGGAGCGCTCGTCGATATGTGTCGATCGCTGCGGTCTGCTTTTCTTCGGCGTATTGCACGCGGGCAAGATTCAAGTAGGCTGGGACTAACGCAGGTGAAGACTTCACCGCTTGCGCAACGCGGTCTCCGCTTCAGCGTTCCTGTTGCGTTCGGCTGCTGCAATACCGATCAGATTGTAAAGCCCACCCGAACGAGGATACTGCCGAACCGCCGCCGTCAGGGATTGATCTGCCTCCGTCAATTGACCCGCCGCGATCAGCTCTTGCCACGCCCAATGAGCTGCGCCTCGCTTTCTTGCTTTGATGCGGTTTGTGCAGGGAGAAAGGCAGCAGCGAGAATGCTGAATGCCAGGAACGCGACTGGGAGAGCACGCATTGCAACAGCTCAGTGAGTTCGCACGTTTAAACAGTATAGTCGCGAGGTGTGACCGTCCCGACCATGAACACTATCTCGTCTGCCACAACCGTTCGCTCTGATCAGCGACTTCACCGACGAACGGCTCCAAAGGCCTAGACAACCCGTTACTCGCTTTCTCCAGGTTCGAGCTCTCAAAAGATCACCTTCATGGCGAACTGAATATTGCGCGGGGTGCTGACGTTGCCATTCCATTCGCCGAAGGTCGGACTCGCGACATCCGTATCGAAGGCGGTTGTACCGAAGCAACGCGTCTCGCATTGAAAAACTCCGCCTGAAAACGAAGCCCTATTCTCTCCCTAATCCGCGTATTCTTTATTAGACTAATGTCCTGGTTCTCAAATCGTGGCCCGCGCAGATTACTGATCCGCGGTCCATCTCCCAAATTGAAATTGAATGAGTTCGGATCTTGAAAGGCGTCGCGGTTCAGTAGCGGCCCCTTCGCTGGATCGTAATTGCTAGGATCCTGAAGGAACGGATTCACTCCGGCGATTTGAGAGGGAATGCAGCCGACATCGAACTGGGAAGGCACATTGCAATTGCTCGAGCGGAAGAAAAACGGAGTGCCGGACGAAATCTTGACGAGGGTTGAGACCTGCCATCCGCCAATCGCCTTGTCGATGAATCCAGCTCGGTTCAGGAATCGCTTTCCTTTGCCGACGGGAAGCTCATAAAGCACAGAGAAGTTGAACGTACTCGGAACATCGTCCACCGAGAGAGACTTGTTCCTCTGCCGTTGATAAGACGAAATCACGCCCGCAGCGCCAAGGCCACCATTTACCAGCGCAGCATTCTGAATGTAATCCGAATCGGTCAGAAGTTTCGAGAAGGTATAGGAGCTCAGCAGCCAAAGTCCATTCGAAAATCGATGTTCGGCTTTCAGCTGGAACGAGTGGTAAGTCGAGTTCCCGGCATTTTCATTCAGACCGGGAAGCGAACCGCAGTATTGAGGGTACGGACGAAGAGCTTGTGCCACCGTGGGGGCACAAGCCTGCATCTGCTCCGTCCACCCGGCATAGGGTTCACGAACTCCATCGAGCACGGTTTGCCCGGGCTGGAATTGGTCGTAGAGCTGTTGCCCCATTGACCGGTAACTCGGATCGACAGTATTGATAGGCGCTACGTCCGAGAGCAGCCGGGTCCCTTTGTTAGCCACATATGCTGCGCTGATGTAAAAGTTATTCGTGAACTGATGATCTACAGTGAAGTTCCACTGTTGTGCATAGGGCAACCGGTTGGCATCGGACGGGCGATAAATCGGACCGTTTTGCCCGTTCAGGAGGGTGGTGCTGATCACCGGCGTTTTTTGAATGTTCGACGGAAATCCCTGACTCAAGATCAGAGCCGGACTGAGCCCGCCCAGGCTGCTCGAAAAAGTAGCGTTTGTATTAGACCCATCTTGCGCGATGCCGCCGTTCCAACCTGGATAGAAAGCCTGGCTATAGAAGATGCCATAGCCGGTGCGTATCACTGTCTTCGGTGTTAGCGAGTACGCAATTCCAAGGCGGGGTGAGAACGCGTGGTAGTAAGTTTTCTCCGGATGCCTTGCTCAGTGACTGGCATCGCCCCACTTATTACCCGCGAATACCAGATCACCGAGTCTGTCGCCCGCTCCGGTATTGATACCGCTCGGGTCAAGGAATGAGAAATTTTTATATCTTTCGACTGAAGGCGTGCTGACGTCCCACCGCAGGCCGTATGTGATGCTCAGCTTGCTGGTTGCCTTCCAGGTATCTCCTGCATGTAGGGCAAAGAGTTTGCCTCGCGCATACAGCGTATCCACATTGTTGAAACTAACGCTCGCGTTATCTGCGTATCCGAGCAGGAAACTCGCGACCGAGCTGCCGCTGTTGATGCCCAGCAGCCCTGTGGTCGTGTCAGCAAAACCGAATGTACCCGACCCGTTATTATTGTTCAAAAGATTGTTCTGCAACGTTCGAGCTTCGCCGCCGAATTTGAACGTATGGCTGCCCTGTGACCAGGAAAGAATATCGTTCACGATACTCGTCGGCCTCGATTCATGATGAAGATCGTCAAGTCCCATCGATAGAAAACCGTCCCCGAAGTTCAGCTGCGGAGGCTGGCTATAGGATGCTGCACCCGCAATCTTCGGCAGCTTATCCGCATAGGAAGCATCAACAGCAATCTCGCTCCCACGAAAGTCCAGGTATCCGTAGTTCAGATTGTTAAGGATATTTGGTGAAAACGTGTGGTCCCAGTTGAGCCGGTTCACCCAGGGTCCGATTTCGCCGCCGTCAGGTAGGAGATAACTATCGTTACTGATAGTCGCTGGAAGCGTCGAAACCTTCAGAAATACAGTGTCGTGATAGTGAAGCGTAACTGCCACGTAATCTTTCTGCCCGGGGTAGTCGTCTATTCGTACGTCGTAGTTCTGTCGGTAGTCCGTACCTGCTCCGCTGATGTCCGACGTCGCAACCGGGGAAACGTAATTATTTAAGGCGCCTCCGAAAGTGGGTGTCGGCAGATATTGGAGCCACTGCTTTGCCAGCGAGTCTTGCAGACGCGGATCTTTCTGGCAAATCACATTGGGCTGATTGCCATTGCAGCCCATGAATTGGTTGCGCAGGTAAGGCAAGTTGGAGCCGCCCTCGGGCAGATTGGCGTTGTAGGCCGGATTGGCTCTCGTTGTGGCTGGGTCATAGATCGGGATGAGCTTTCCTGTGGAATCGACCCAATCCGAAAAAATCGCCTTGCCGTTCCTTTACCGAAGGAATGCTGTCGAATGGATAAAGCGTTCCGCCTCGGATGGTCCACCTTTCTGTATTGAAAAAGAAGAAGGCTTTATTCCTGCTGGACCAGATGCCGGGTATTTTAATTGGGCCGCCTACGCTGCCTCCGAACTGGTTCTCAATGTCCTTCGGCTTCTGCGGCGCGCCAAACTGCGTTGCATTGAGAGCTGTGTTGTGGAGGTACTCGCGTAAGTCGCCATGGAACTCGCTCGTGCCCGATTTGGTCACGGCCGTAATCACCCCTGAGGTCGTTGTCCCATACTGCGGCTCGTAAGTTGACGTCAGAACACTGATTTCGCTGATGGCCTCGGGCGAAATCGGGTAGTCGCTGTGCAGCGCCACTACGCCGCTCTGGCTCATCAGCCCTTCCTGCATGGATGCTCCATCAAGTGCGGCTTCGTCGCCCATTTTCATGCCGCCGTTAATACGTGTCTCGAAAGGATTATTGCCGCTTCCCGTGTTAACACCCGGCAACACCACCACAAACGAAGCCGCCGATCGTGAACTGCCCGAAACGTTCAGGGGAAGATCCTTCAACACATCCGGACTGATTTCGCCCTTATGCTCAGCATCCTCGCGATTGATCGGCGACGCTGCGGCGTTCACCTCGACTGTCTGGACTGCTCCACCTACCGAAAGCGTCAGGTCGAGTGTTGCCGTATCATTCAAAGCCAGCACGATTCCCTGCTGCGTGTACTGATGGAACCCTTTCGCCGTCACCGCGATGCTGTAGGCCCCGGCCTGTAAATTCGAGAACCGGTACAGGCCGTCCTTTCCGGTGGTGAAGTGGGATTCGGTCTCCGTCTGTTGAGCCGTAAGTACCAGCTGGGCGCCTGGAACAACTCCACCGCTTGAGTCTCGAACCGCGCCGCTCAAAGAAGCGTTTGTGCTCTGGCTGATCCCAGTGCCGGCTGATGCCAGGCAGAATGCGACGCCAAAAAGCTGATAAAAGATCTGCTTTCGAGAAACCGGTCTCATAGACTTGGAGCCCCCTGGAGAATAAGCTCGAGCAATCGGTACAGAACCTTCTCGGGTCCGTCTGTTCTATCACCTTTCCCAAAGCCTTGCTAGACGAATTCGTTCGAATGGTTGCCCATTGAAATCAAAAGCGACTGACCATACTCCTGAGATGCACCGAGAGCGGCTTTCCACGACCGAACTGGTTGAAACCTTTCGGGTAATGATCGCTACTGGACAAATTATCCGCGGCGAGCGCATACCTTCAGAGCGCGATTTGGCTCAGCGCTTTGGTACTAGCCGCTCCTCGCTTCGTCCGCGCTTAAGGTATTGGAAAGTGTGGACGTGATCTTGCAGAAGGTCGGAGACGGGACATAGTTAAATCCCGATGCGAGCAAGATTCTCGATGTTCCTCTGACGTTCATGCTCGCGCTCGACGAGGTGTCGATCTTGGAATTATTCGACGTGTGACTGATGATCGAACCGGAACTGGCCGCCAAGGCCGCCGAGCGCGCCCCTGGGCGTGATCTTGATGCCATTCGCCAGACGCTTTCTGCCATGCTGACCGACACCGCCAAAGCCGATGCAGCCTTTCACGAGGCGGTCTGCCGAGCGACCGGAAACCGCGTGTGCCAGCGAATGTTTTCGGCAATCCAACACGCTTTTCAGGCGGCCATGCAGGTCACTGCGAAACTCGCCCCGCCGGAGCGTGCGCTTGAGTTCCACACCCAGATTTATTCTGCGATTCACCTTCGTAAACCGGCCGAGGCCAGGACGAAAATGATCGAGCATCTTACCGATGCGCAAGGACTGCTCCTTGCCGCTCACCTGGAAGGCAAGCTGCCGAAGGTTCTTGATTAAGCGTACGTCTCGCTGACGATCTTTCGGATAAAGCTAAGGTTGCGTCGCATGTCTCCATCCACGTTCCCCGGATGCGCATCCGTCTCGAGATTGGCCCAGCCACTCCATCCAATATCTTTGATCGCCTGAACAACGGGTGAGAATTGAACTGGGCCTTCACCCAAGTAGTGCGGATTGTCCTTGAGGTGGAATTGACAGATACGCTCTTTGCCGAGCCATCGTATCTCTTTCACTACCTCGAAGCCACCTCGCGTAGAATTTCCGACGTCGTAGTAGACGAGCACGGCACGCGAACGGGACCGCTCCAATATGCGTACATTGTCCTCGGCAGAGACTGTGTCCTCTAAACCCAGAATTACGCCGGCCTTCTCCGCCTCTGGCCCAAGCTCGCGTAAGGCGTCGCCCACAAAATCCTTCTCTTGTTGCGTTTTCAAGGCCCAGGGTCCGAAAAACGGCACGAGTATAACTTTGATGCCAAGATCTTTCGTCACACGAATCGCCTCACTAACCCACTTCGGCGCCAGCGGATCGCTCTTCAGGCCATTGTCGTGGAGGCGATCCAGGCAAGTTCCATTGAGGGTGATGTGGTTTCGTTCGGCCAAATCGCGATATCTTGCGATGATCTCCGGATTGTCGAGTGGGAGCTTACCGCTTACTAGCTTCCGGCCCAGTGAAACCTGCACTCCATGAAAGCCAAGCTGAGCCGCTTCCGCAATAGCGGTAATCTCAGCTGTGAGTTCCAAATTCCAATCAGTGACGCCAATCTTCAGAGGCGTATTGCCAGCTTTCACCTCTCGCAAAGCGCTCGGTACGGCAGCGGCTCCCTGCAAGACTGATCGTCGCGTGAATATCATCTGTGCTCGGTCGAGGAAACTACAGCATATACGTTTTGGCGTGTCCCGCTGCTGCCCAGCCGTCTTCAACCGAAACGGCGCCAGCCTCATTTATCGTAAAATCCGGAATCGAGTTATGCATCAAGCTTTGCGGAGACGCAGATGATCAGGCATGGCCTCACGTTGCTACTCATGCTCCTGCCGGTGCTCTCAGCCGCCCAGAAGGAACACGACCATCCCGTGCCTGAAAAGCTGGGTACGGTTTCATTTGCGACTTCATGCGACCCGGCAGTGCAGCAGGATTTCAATCGCGCAGTGGCGCTCCTCCACTCGTTTGCGTACCAAGCTGCCCGAGAGGCATTCCAAGACGTAAGCCGACGCGATCCACGTTGCGCCATAGCCCGCTGGGGCAGCGCGATGACGCACTTCCACCAATTATGGGATTTACCCCCTTCGCCCGCGGACACTGCTGCTGCCAAACAGGAGATCGCGGAAGCCGCTGCGCTCGAAGCGTCCAAGCGCGAGCGCGGATTTATTCATGCCCTCAGCTTGGTTTTCAAGGATGCGGATACTGTCCCTTATAAGACTAGAGCCGGTAGTTTCGAGGCAGCGATGCATGACCTAGCAGTGGCCAATGACAAGGACGTCGAGACGCAAGTGTTTTACGCGCTCGCGCTCATCTCGAACGCCTCCCCTTCCGATAGAGAACATAAAAGGCAGAAGCTGGCGGCCGGACTACTAGAACCCTTATTTCGGGAATGGCCAGATCACCCGGGAATCCCGCATTACCTCATTCATGCGTGTGACAACCAGGAGCTGGCGTTGAGGGGGCTTTCCGCAGCAAGGGTCTATGCTGCCATCGCGCCTTCGGCGCCGCACGCGCTGCACATGCCGTCGCATATCTTTACGCGGCTTGGTCTGTGGAACGACTCCATTTCCTCCAACTTGGCCGCGAGAAGCGCAGCGCAACATCAGGGGGACACGGGCGAAGAACTACACGCCATGGACTACCTGGTTTATGCGTACCTGCAGAGCGGACGCGACGGCGAGGCAGCCGAGGTAGTCGAGCAGCTGAAGGCCATGCAAAACCTGCGTATTGGAAGCTTTAAAATCGGGTACCCTGCAACAGCCATACCGGTTCGCTACATCGTCGAACGGAAGCTGTGGGATGCGGCGGAGAAGGTAGTCAATCCGCCGGATGCCGCGCAACCGCACGTGACCGCAATCGCCGTCTGGGCACGTGGGCTCGGATTGGCCAGAAATGGTCATGCGCCAGATGCTGACAAAGAATGCGAGACGCTCCGCCAGATTGAAGACCATCTTCGCGTCTCCGGAAATACCTACTGGGCAACCCAGGTAGATATCATGCGCCTCGAGGTGATTGCCTGGTCGGCTCAAGCGCGGAATCAACCCAAGGAAGCCGCGGCCGCTTTGCGTAGTGCAGCCGATGACGAGGATGGAATCGAGAAACTGCCAGTCACTCCTGGTCCAATCGTTCCAGCTCGCGAACAGCTGGGAGAGCTGCTGCTTGAGCAAGGCAACTTTGGTGCAGCGTCGGCGGAATTCAAAGCGGCACTCGTGAACACTCCTGGCCGGCGCGGGGCACTGCAAGGTGCGGCCAGGGCCGCACACACGCTCTAAAGGCGAAGAGAGCGCAACTGCACTGGGTAAAGCTGTATCAGCCAGGTGATCCTCCAGCCGCACTGGTTCACCTTCAGAGTTCACCCGCCGAGCACGCTCGTTATCCTGAGCGTATGCGCCCGTGGGGCCTTTTCTTAGTAGCGGCTCTCGTCTTCCCAGCTTGTGCGGCATCGCCGCCCGCCTGCGCTTCAGGGGCACGCTCGTTCCTTCCTTGCGAGCTCACGTTCAATCTGAAGACTTCCGAAGCCGAGCCTTACAAAAACGATCTTCTGAGGGTCGAGTTCCGCTCTCCCACTCACAGAACTTTCTTGCTCCACGCTTTTCCCGACGGCGTCTCCCTGCGCGTGCGCTTCAGCCCCACCGAGCCCGGAACCTGGACTTATCACGTCTTAAGCGACATCGCTCGCTACAACGATCAGGAGTCCACTTTCGCGGCCGCCGACAGCAATTTGCCCGGTATGGTCAATGTCGCCAATCTCCGCCACTGGCGAACCACGGACAAGAAACCGCATCTATGGCTGGCTGCTGCCGCCCCCCTTCTTACCATCGATCAATCCGCCTTTGAAAGCTGGCTGGACGCTCGCAAGCATGACGGCTTCACTCACATCCGCGGATCGCTTCTAACAGCCGCAGCGTCGCTCGAACCATTCAACGGGAATGATCAACCCAACTCCGCCTATTTCGCCGCTCTCGATGACCGCCTACTCGCAGCCGCGGCGCGGGGCTTCACACTCGACCTCCTGCTCGCCGATGCCGCCTTCCTGAAATCGGGTGTGCTTCAGGATTTCGCGCGGCACGAAGTCATCGTGCGCTACTTAGCCGCCCGTTATGGCGGCCTGAACGTCACCTGGCAAGGCATCGAGCATTTCGAAGATACGCCTCACGCCCGCGATCTCCTCAAGAACCTTGCTTTGTTGCTTCAGAAATACGACGGTTTTAACCACCCGCGATCAACAGACGCTCGCGCCTCTACCTTTCCCTTAATGGCCGACGGCTGGATGAACTACTCCATTGAAGGCTCTCCGGATCCACAGCTTGGTGCCGTCGAACATCAATTTATCGAGCAACCCGAGGTTCACATCATCAATACCGTCGACCCTGCGGCCTTTCGCCATGAGCTATGGAGCTGCACCACAAATGGGCAATACCCGAGCGTCTCCTTCGCGAGCCTCGGGAACGAAGCCAACGTGAAGGCCGTCCAGATCTGGAGCCGTGTCCTCGTCGGTACGCGCCATTGGGAGCTCGAACCCTACTTCGATGTCGACGGCGCTCGAGCTGTCGGTCTTACCGAGGTCGAATATCTGGCCTACGCGCAAACGCCTGGCATCGTCGAAATCAATTTGCCGCGCCACAAATACAACCCGCTATGGATAAATCCGGCGACCGGTGAAGAACTTGAGCTGAAAGATTACCGAGGCGAAGTCTTTAGTCGAAACACTCCCGACAGCTCGCACGATTGGATTCTTCAAGTGCCGCGTGAAGGCAAAAAAGAATCCATGCTGAGATACTTCTACTTCGAAAGCGAGGAAGCGCCCATTCAGGAGATCGAGAGCGACTCGGCCCGGGTGCCTTTCGAGGTGGTTGATCCAAAAGAAGACCAGCTTAGTTCAGCGATCCCCGCGCCTTTCTCGATCAAGATCACTCGCTCGAACCGCGCCAGCCGTCGCATGCAGTACGCCTGGTGGGGCGAAGTGGTTGCAAGCGGCGCGGGCGCCCGGCTCTTGGGCTTAGGTCCTTCAGGTACGCTGACCATCCCCGCCGACCTGCTCGGTACTCCCGACGCCAGCCTGCACTTGCGCGTACTCGCCATCAATGCCAACGGAAAAGCCTATGAGCTCGACCGAATTTACCGGCTCACGCCTTGATCATTCTTGCGGTCGATACCACCTCTCAGGTTGCAAGCGTCGCGATCCGGAAGGATGGGCGAACAGTTGCTGAAATCGTACTCGAGTCGACAGACGGTTTCGGGCACGTGATTTTCACCGCCATTGAAAGATGCAGGAACGAAGCCGGCCTTAGTTTGAATCGCATTGACTGCGTGGCCGCGGCCAGCGGCCCAGGTACATTCACCGGACTTCGCATCGGACTCTCTGTCGTCAAGGGCTTAGCGGAAGCACTCGGCAAACCGGTTGCCGGTATTTCGAATCTGCGGGCCTTGGGTTCGTTCGGCAAAAACCCGCGCTCGCAGCGACCCGTCGTGCTGGATGCGCGCCGCGGCGAAGTGTACGCAGCCGTCTATGATGCCGATCTTAAATTGGTCCTTCCGGAAGTGGTTCTCCCCTTTTCGGCGTGGCTCGGCGGGCTTGATCCGTCCGCCTCTTACGAGTTCATCTCGCCGACAAAGCTCGCTTTCGAAGATAGTTTGTACGCCGCCATGCCTTTTGTGGAGTCGCCCCGGGCGCTTGCACCGGCCGTGGCACTCTGTGCCGAACGGGACGGACACGAAGGCAAATGGCTTGAGCCTGCGGCGTTAGACGCCAACTACGTTCGTCGCCCTGACGCGAGTTTGGGGTGACTGTCGCACCCGGTGTTCGTTATTGGGTTCGGCTTTTGAGTCGGCTAAACCAGAATCCACACGTATCCGAAAACGGTCTTTCTCACTCTATCCTGCAGTATCCAAGCGGACGTTATAGTATGAGAATGTTCAAGATCAAAGTTACGGAAAGGTTTAAACAATGATGCTCGCCGAGTTGCGACGGTTGGTACTTTCAGTAGGTTTTATTCTCCTCGCGGCAGGTGGCGCCTGGGCACAAACCGCCACCCTGCAAGGCGAGGTAAAAGGTCCCGACGGTCAGCCTTTGAAGGGAGCCGTTATCAAATTGGAGCGGACCGATATCAAGGGACACTACCAAGTAAAGACAGATAAGAAAGGCCATTGGCTCTACACGGGTCTCCCGGGCGCCAGCACGTTTGAGATCAGCTGCGAAGTAGATGGCAAGGTTGTCGATAAGGTGAGCGGGGTGAAAGCAGCGTATGGCGACAATCCCGACATCAATTTCGACGCGCGTAAGGCGCAAGTCGCCCAAGCAGCTGCTCAGCAAGCCAACAGCACCGGTCAGGCTTCGGGCGACCAGGAGCGCGGCATGTCTAAAGAGCAGAAGGAGCAGTATGAAGCTCAACTGAAAAAGAATGCCGAGTCGATCAAGAAGAATAAAGCTCTCAACGACGTATACAATGCGGGTCAAGATTCGTTAAAGGCGGCTGCCGCAGATACGGACCCCGCAAAGAAAACCACCGATTACCAAGCCGCCATCGATAAGTTCAACCAGGCCGGCCAAATGGATGCCAATCAGGTTGCAATTTGGGATAGCCTTGGCCAGGCGTACGAAGGTCTAGGTAAGGCACAGACCGGTGACGAGCGTACGAAATCGCTGGACCAGTCGGTAGAAGCTTACAAGAAGGGCCTAGCGATTAAGCCGGACGATCCCGCCGTGTACAACCAGCTCGGCAATATTTATGGCTTGGAAAAGAAGATGCCTGAAGCCACCGAAGCGCTGACGAAAGCAGCTCAGTTGGATCCGGCTATGGCGCCGAAGGCATATTTCAACATGGGTGCGAATCTGGTCAACGGCGGCCAGCCAGACAAAGCTGCGGATTTCTTCAAGAAAGCGACGGATGCTGATCCGAACTATGCTGAAGCTTGGTATCAGTACGGCAGCCTGTTGATGATGCAAGGTAAAGTCGATCCGAAAAGTGGGCAGCAAACCTACCCGCCAGACACCGCGACAGCTCTGAAGAAGTATGTCGATCTGCAGCCGAACGGACCCCATGCGCAGGAGGCCACGGCAATGTTGCAGGCATTAGGCGAAAAGGTACAGACTAAAGTTACGGTACCAGGCGCCAAGAAGAAGCCCTAAAGGCTTCTTCCTGCGTCTAATTGTTAGGAACACTTTCGGGTGAGTGGCTTTGCGGCAACTCACCCGAAGTTTTATGATTAGAGCCCTGATAGAAGTACTGATGATGGTTGCGGTCGTGCTTATTGCACGGGCTGTATTCACCAGCGTTCTGCGCGGGATTGCGCGAGCGTCGGCGAATTCGTTCAGCGGGCCGCCCCCCACGCCCCTCGCCCGAATTCTTCCCCGGCATCTAGCCCGGGCGGCGATCTGCGTAAAGATCCGGTTTGCGGAACATATGTTGCGGAATCGTCCGCTCTCAAGCGTCATGCAGACGGCCAGACGTTCTACTACTGCTCTGAGTCCTGTCGTGAAAAGCACGTGTTAGCCGCGCGGTAAGCTGGGCCTTTTTAAGCTAACCCAACCACTGTGGATGCTGCGCTGTACCGTCAAACACCTGAGTCGTTTTAAACGTTTCGAACTCGCCGTGGGCGGCCGCTTGCTCCGTCTTCTGTAGCAATGCGCTCATTTCCACGTCATTCATCGGCTTAAAAGTACGCGCTGCTTCGAACGCCTGGTCTAGAATTTTCATACTGTCGCACCCAGTAATGACCACCGAGGTCGGCAGGCTCAGCGCATAATGCAGACACTCGACCGGCGTCACGGTATTGCTCTTGAGAATGAGTCCGTTCCCCATCGGTTTCATCCCAAGCACCGCAATGCCCTGCTCTACCAGTTTCGGCACAACCTGCTTCGTGAAACTCCGGAAGTGCGCATCCATCACATTGAGCGGCATCTGGCACGAATCGAAGTGAAAGTTGTGCTGTTTCGCAACCTCGAGCATGCGCAAGTGAACGAACGGATCTTTATGGCCGGTGAAGCCGATATAACGAACTTTGCCGGCCTGTTTAGCTGCTGATACCGCCTCGAGAGCACCGTCCTTCGCAAAAAAGCGATCCGGATCCTCTAAACGGATGTTCTCGTGAAACTGAATCAAATCAATGTGATCCGTCTGTAAGCGCTGCAGCGATTCGTCGATCTGTTGAGCAGCTGCCTGCCGGGTGCGCCCGTCGAACTTCGTCATCAGGAAAGCTTTCTGCCGGTAGCCGTCCTGCAACGCCTTGCCCATGCGTACTTCGGCAACCCCGTCGGCATAATCCCAGCAGTTGTCGAGAAACGTCATCCCACGATCGAGCGCTGACCGCACGATTCGGATCCCTTCCTGCTCATCTTTCGGAACTGAAATGTGAAAGCCCCCCAAGCCAATGGCCGAAATGCGCTCTTTGGTGCTGCCAAGCTGTCGGTAAAGCATCCCGTTCGATTGGCTCTGTTCCGGAGTCTGTCCTTGGGCTGATGACGTTTGTGTCAACGCGGCTATCCCCGCCCCCGCAATTACGTTCAACGCTTCCCGTCTGTCCATGGTTGTAGAGTAGTCCCTTTGGACCCAGCCCGAAAGCAGCAGTTGTTCGAGAATGCGGCCACAAAAGAGACTGCTACAACAGGAGTGATGAATTGGACAGTAGTCGGCGCAATCCTACTCGCTGCGGCAGTCGCTCTCGGAGCGTTCGGGGCGCACGGTCTGCGCACTCGTCTTGACGCATACTCGATGTCGGTTTACGAGAAAGCAGTCTTCTATCACTTCATTCATGCGCTTGGCATCCTGCTGGTCGCATTACTCGCGCGCACGCAGGCAATTAGCCTAGCCGGGCAGGCGCGTGTTGGCTGGCTCCTGCTGGTCGGGATTGTGATCTTTTCGGGCAGTCTGTATGCTCTTGCCATCTCCGGTGTACGCGTACTCGGAGCTGTCACACCGATCGGGGGTGTCGCTTTCATTGCGGGTTGGCTCACTCTCGCTTACGAGGCAGGGCGGACTGGACGCTAACCAGCTTGCGCGTTCCCAGCCCGTCGGGTAAATCGTACGAGCATAGGATCGTCGCCGAAACACGCCGTCCATTCAAACAAGCCACTTCTGCTGCTACGTCCGGCCCCTTGTACAAAAGGAGTCGGCAGCCCTGCTGGAGTGGTTTGTATAGTAATTCGACGATGCGGTCGAGCGGCGCGACCGCGCGTGCGGTGATGAGGGTGGGCCGCAGCTGTAATGCTAATGCCTCCGCCCGTTCGGCTGCCACTTCCACATTCGGCAAATCCAGCGCTTCGACCGCCGACTCAACAAATCGCGCCTTCTTCTGTATCGATTCGGCGAGCACAAAGCGTGTCTCGGGCAGAACAATCGCCAGTGGAATGCCGGGGAAGCCCGCGCCCGTACCCGCGTCCAGTATTCGCCCTGCCCCTTCAAAGAATTTCCACGGAATCACGCAATCGGCCACGTGCTTGATCGCTGCCTCTTGCGCGCTCGCGATGCGGGTTAGATTCATGTATTCGTTGCCGGCCGCGATAAGCTCTAAATGCTTCGCCGATTTCTCGATAAGGCGCTCGCGATGCGGTATGTCGGCCGGCAACACGCGCGCAAGTTCCTGGGCGAACGTCACGCTTCCATCTTGCCATTCAGGGCAGTACGCGAAAATATCTCTGAATGTTAAGAGCTGGAATCGTGGGTCTCCCTAACGTCGGGAAGAGCACCTTGTTTAATGCTGTCACCCAGACCCGAAAGGCGATGGCTGCTAATTACCGTTTCTGTACGATCGACCCGAACACCGGAGTCGTTACAGTACCGGATGATCGCCTGGATGTGCTGGGGAGGATGAGTAAATCCCAGAAGATCGTGCCTGCCGTTTTTGAGTTCGTTGATATCGCTGGTTTGGTTAAGGGCGCCAGCACGGGAGAGGGACTCGGAAATCAGTTTCTCGGTCACATTCGCGAGGTTGACGCCATAATTCAAGTGGTCCGCTGCTTCGAGGACAGCAACATCGAGCATGTGATGGATAGCGTTGATCCCGTCCGGGATATCGAAATCGTGAACACAGAGCTTGTGCTCGCGGATTTGGATTCCGTCGAGAAACGTAAGAACAAGCAGCAGAAAGCCGCGAAAAGCGGCGATAAGAAAGCGCTCGCAGAACTCGCCGTGCTCGAGCGTCTTGACACTCACCTCAATACAGGCAAGGCCGTTGTGACTCTCGATCTCTCGCTGGAAGAAAAAGCGTTAGTCCGATCGTTTTTTCTGTTAACGGCAAAGCCGACCCTCTTCGCCTGCAATGTGGCAGAAACTGATCTCGCCACTGCCGACCAGAACGCTTTTGTGCAGCAGGTACGAGCTTATGTAAAAGAGCACCACGATACGAGCGCTGTCGTGGTTTCAGCCGAAATAGAGTCGGAGCTTGTCATGCTGACGCCCGAAGAGCGCAGCGAGTATCTGGCTGAGCTAGGGGTGAGTGATACCGGGGCGAGCAATTTGATCCGCGAGGCTTATCATCTCCTAGGCTTGCGAACCTACCTGACAACCGGAGAAAAAGAGACGCGGGCCTGGACCATTCACGCCGGCGACAGAGCGCCCCAAGCAGCGGGCGTCATTCACTCTGATTTCGAGAAAAGCTTCATCTCGGCCGAAACAGTCTCTTATGAGGATCTGGTTGAGGCAGGCTCTTTCGCCCGCGCCCGCGAGCTGGGAAAGCTGCGAACCGAGGGTAAAGAGTACGTCGTACAAGATGGCGACGTAATCGAGTTCAAAACCTATGTCTGATGCAACGATGTTCGCGCACGGTGATATGAGGCTGATCACCGCGCGCGGTCGGTAGGAATGGCCGGCAGTGAATTGGTAAGTAAGCCGGTCAAATTGCAACCGGAGTTGGAGCGAGTTCCTTAGCGATCAGCGGCGCCACGCGCGTGCCAAGCAGTTCAATAGCGTGTAACACCTTGTGATGTGGAATCGAGCCCGGGGTGAGCAGGATTGAGACACGCGAGATGCCGCCAAGCACTTCATTCTCATAAAGGAGCTTTTCAGCGATTGCTTCAGGGTCGCCGACGAGCAGCGCGGCAGTCCGGGTGCGTGTCGCGTCGAACTGTGCGCGGGTGACCGGGGGCCAACCGCGCTCTTTGCCAATTTGCGTAAAGGTGTAAGCGTAAGCAGGAAAGAGATCGTCGGCCGCCTGACGAGTCGTATCGGCTACGAAGCCCGGCGAGTGTATGCCGACCGTGAGCTGCTCACGTGAATGTCCCGCCGCTTTCCCCGCCTCCCGATACAAATCGATCATGGAACGAAAGCGATGCGGTTCGCCTCCGATAATCGCGACAATCAAAGGCAGGCCGAGCGCACCGGCTCGAGCGAACGACTTGGGTGTACCGCCAACGCCGATGTACACAGGCAACGGCTGTTGCGCCGGACGTGGGAAAACTCCTTGACCGGTGAGTGGAGCCCGGTGTTTGCCCGCCCATTGAACATAGGTGTTGTCGCGGACTTCAAGTAAGAGATCAACTTTCTCCGAGAAGAGCGCGTCGTAGTCGTTGAGATCGAATCCGAACAGCGGATACGATTCAATGAATGATCCCCGGCCGATGATGATTTCGGCACGGCCTTGCGAGATAAGGTCGAGAGTGGCAAAATTCTGGAAAACTCGCACCGGGTCATCGGAGCTGAGGACAGTCACGGCACTGGAAAGGCGGATGCGCTTGGTGCGTGCCGCAGCGGCGGCGAGCAGCACAGCGGGGGCGGAAGCTACAAATTCACTGCGATGGTGTTCACCGATACCAAAGACATCCAGACCGACCTGATCGGCAAGCTCAATCTCTTCGAGCAGATTGCGCACGCGCTCTGCTGAGCTCAGCGTTTTACCGGTAATTGGGTCCGGGGTTGTTTCAACAAAGCTATCTATCCCAATCTGCACTTTCTTCTCTCCTGATATGATTGATGTCAATTATATTGATGTCAAATTACAGTAAAAAGATTCTGGATGCTTGAAAGCGGCACGCAGCCGGTCAGCGGAGTCCATCTCTGGCTGATCTTGATGAAATGCTTTCACGCCATAGAAAGCTGCAGCTCACAAGGACTGCGCACCAGCGGTCTAGGTGATTCCGACTTTCGGGTACTCGAGGCGCTCCTTCACAAAGGACCGATGCGGGTCAACGAGATTGGCCCCAAGGTTTTCTTGACGCCCGGCTCGATCAGCACGGCAGTCGACAGGCTGCATGACCGAGGTCTCGTGTCCAGAAATGACAGTCAGGAAGACCGGCGCGTTCGCATGGTGGATTTGACGACAAAGGGCCGGAGACTCATCGAGCGCGTGTTCCAGGCTCACGAGAAGGAGCTCGAAAGCCTCGTGGAAGTGTTGAGCTCTGGTGAGCGGGTGCAACTCGCTGGTCTGCTGAAGAAAGTCGGAAAACACGCAGCGGAGTGCCGCGATTCAAGAAAGATTGACTAAGTAAACGGAACTCGGCAGGTAGTGCTCTTGACTGACACTCGTCTCTTGCGAACAAGATAATTTATCGGAGACGCGGAGGTTTCACTCGCATTGTATACCCACACGGAACTTTAGTTGGCTGTTGCTTGGCGAGCGACCGTTCGACTCGGCAAGCGAAGGTGCGCAGATTGAAACGGGAGCTCTCACGCAGCAAGCTCTTCCCAATCTTCAGGCTTGATGCGCGGCGGTGTGCGCGTCTTCAGCGATGTGATCGAAACACCGGTCGAAGAAAAGGCTCTACTGCGGGAGGAACACGCGACAGTCGAGCGACACCCGGTGGATCGTCCCATCTCGGAAGCGGAACTTAACAAGCTCGAGAATCAAACGATCGAAGTACACGGGATGGCGGAAGAAGCAGTTGTCGAAAAGACAGCCCGCGTTGTAGAGGAAGTTTATGTCGGTAAAGAAGCGACCGGCCGAACCGAGCAGGTAGAAGACACGGTTCGCAAGACACAGGTCGAAGTTGAGGACCTCGGTTCTAAATACAACGAAAGGTTCGCAGAAGAAGTAGATCCTCTGCTAAGCGGAGGGCACAACGACCATGGCAGAAACAGTAAGAGTATATGAAGAGCAAAGGAAGTCAGGTGCGCCGATTTGGACTTGGCTGATTCCCTTGCTGCTCCTGCTCGCCCTTTTGATTTGGTTCTTCACTCGGAACCGTCACGAAACCACAACGGCAACAGCTACTCTAGTCACAGACCAGACTAAACCTGACAGCGGAGCAGGAACGCAGGGTGCTAACGCATGGACGGCGGGCAGCATAGCCGATAAAATTCGATCTAAAGGCCGTGGTTGGATTCGGTGACAATGGCGTTCACTTTGCAACGGGAAGCGCGGTGCTAGCTGGAGACTCACAAGCAGTGCTCGACCACACGGCACAAGCTTTGCAAAGGCAACCCGGATTGGAAAATGAGCATCGTTGGTCATACTGACTCGGTAGGCTCAAGCGGGTCTAATGACCAGCTCGCCCAGCAGCGGGCGAGCAGTGTGATGCAGTACCTTGTTCCTCACGGCATCGACCAAAGCCGGCTCTCTATCGATGCCAAAGGGCAGTGTGAGTCAGTCGCGAGCAATGCAACAAATGGCGGCCGCGCCGAAAACCGTCGCGTTGAGTTGATAAAGCAGTAAGAACGACAGCGGGAGGGATGTCTATTCAGCATCCCTCTGTACTTCAGGCCCGACAGCAATCGTACGGATTTCGTCGAAACCCTCGTCAAGGGAAGCGGGCTCCAGGTATTTCGCCGTTCGCAGAATCGCAGGAACTGGAACCGGCTTTTTGTCTTTCCGGTGATTGTTGCGCCCGATGGCTGTACGCACGGGAGTATCGAAGAAGTAAGCATGCACGGCGAAGCCGGCTGCTTTCGCCCGTTGAATGAGTAGCGCGCGCCCGGCCCGTGTCGCATTTGTGTTGTCGATCACGAATGAGCGGCCGGACCGGATACACTCGCTGACTAACGCGGCCTCGCGCTGCGCGGATCGCAAAACGTCGCGGCTGATGTGCTCATGTGTCGCTGCAAAGTGAGCATTGAAATAGCTCGTTTTGCCCGAGCCCTGCAGGCCGATGAAGATTACTGCTTGCGCCACTTCTCCAACCTGGGTGCTCGAACCCCGCGCAAAGAAGCGCCTCGTACAGGAATATAAGAGAGCTCGACCGCGGAACGGGCGTGCCGCAGCATGAGTCCGCCCCGGCTCATGTCTCCCCTTCCGACGAAATCTGCCGGAAACAGAAGACGCTCTCCGAAGATCTCCAGCAGCGGGTTTGTATACTTTGCGCTCGCTACGCTGCCAAGCAGCACATAGGAGCAAGCACCTGCTGCGTGTTGGTCGATCAGTTTTGCCGCTTTTACTAAAGGGGCTCGAAAGCTTTCGTTTCCTTCATCGACCGGAATTTCGGAGATCTCGCGAAGTTGGCTGGTGGTAACGATTGTGTCGGGCGGAACAAGGCCCGCGCCCGGTACAATCACTAGCGCCGCTGGAAGGCCGGGGTGCGGCGCAGCTCCAAACGCCTCCACGTAGGCCATCTTCCCGCGAAAGTAGAGGCCACTGATGAAGCTATATATCTCTCCGATCGGGGCCCCGCCTGCGCGCAGCTTTCTGGCGAGATCGAATTGTGCCTGCTCCCGCACCAGCATGGAGTAACGCGGGCCGCCGGCTCGGGCGGGCGACAACAAAAATATCCGGCTCGGCAAGACGATGGACCAGTTCAGTGAGGATTGTGCGTTCGCTAGGTTCTAGACGAATGCAAAACACGCTCGCAAGATAACACGATCTTGTTCATGCGACCGTGCTTCCCCGAGAAGAGTGGACGACTCTGGCGGCGCTTGTGCGGCTTGGATAGTATGACAGCGGGCGCGTTCACTCGTGAGAAGCCTCTTCATCAAGCTGTTCCTCTTTGCCGCTGTGTGCCAACTGATCCGAGCAGATTCGGACACGGCCGAAGTCAAAGCCATGCATCGCTGGGCTGAAGCGAAATTTGCGGGCCACTCCGAATCACTCCCCACCGAATCTAATCTGCTGCTTTTGCTGAAGCCGAGTGCGTTTGCTCGCAAAAACCTTCAGGGCCATCCCTTGCTGATTGCCGGTCAGACTTTCGCGGACGGCATCGCCATGCGTTCAACAGGTGAAATTCAGGTTCAGGTACCCTCCGGAGCAGGTCGGTTCCAGGCGGTGCTCGGCGTGGATAGCAATGATGTGGGCTATTACTCGAATGCCGGACGCGGCAGTGTTATTGCTTCAATCGTAATAGACGGGAGGCAGCTCTACCGCTCGCCGCTTTTGCATGAAGGCCTTCCGGGCATTCCGCTCGACATCGATCTCAAAGGCGCCCGGCAATTCTCGCTTCGGCTCGAAGCCGTTGGCGTCAGATCGCCAACTTATCAGGCCGAGTGGGATCAGGCAGACTGGGCCGACGCGAAGGTCACTCTCAACAACGGTGGAGTTCAGACGCTTTCAGCGTTACCAATTGGTCCCCTGCCCCTGCGCGAGTCCACCGATCCACCTTTTTCGTTCGAGCTCGGGAAAAAGCCGTCATCGATGCTTCTACCCTCCTGGCAAGTCCGGCGTGAGAAGCGTGTGCTCGACGATGCACGGACCGAATACACGTTCGTTTACACCGACCCCACTTCTGCCTTGAGCGTGCGTGGTGAAGCGATCCTGTACAACGATTTCCCTTCGGTGGAGTGGACTATTTATCTCAAAAACAACTCAACTTCACCATCCGAGATCATCGAAAACGTCAGGCCTTTAGATACCGATTTCGAACGCGGCAATGAAGCTCAAATCGCGTTGCATCACTCGAAGGGGAGCATGGCCCTGGCTACCGATTTTCAGCCGCGTGTCGACACGCTGTCGGTTGGCGGACAACAGCGCTTTTCTTCCAAAGGCGGTCGGCCCACGGACGGGGACATGCCGTACTTTAACCTCGCGTGGCTCGACCGCGGAATAATCGCAGCGCTCGGATGGCCTGGTCAATGGGACCTCGCCATCGCGCGAGAACATGCCCAAAGCGTGCATCTTGCAGGCGGCCAGAGTTCGACTCATTTCCGGCTCATGCCCGGAGAAGAAGTACGAACGCCACTCGCGGCCGTTCAGTTCTGGTCAGGCGACTGGATCGATGGTCAGAACATTTGGCGTCAATGGTTGATCCGGCACAATCTGCCGCGGCCGGGCGGCAAACTCCCGCCTCCACAGGTATCGGCCGGCAGCGCTCATTTCACGGTAGAGATGCAGGAAGCGAACGAGGAGAACCAGAAGACCTTTTTGAGAGCTATGCTCGACCGCGGTGTTCCCATCGATCACTGGTGGATGGACGCGGGATGGTATCGCTATCAGAAGAACTGGTCAAACGTAGGGACTTGGGAGATCGATCCTGATCGCTTTCCGCGCGGGATTAAGCCCATAACGGATCTTGCTCACGAACATGGCGTGAGATCCATTCTGTGGTTTGAGCCGGAGCGCGTCACAGATGGCACTTGGCTCTCCGCGACGCATCCCGAATGGCTGATCGGGGCCGCCGGTCGGGACAAGCTCTTGTATCTGGGAAACAAGGATGCCTGGCATTGGCTGGTCAATCGCATCTCGACCCTGATCGCGGAACAAGGTATTGACGTTTATCGTCAGGACTTCAACTTCGAGCCGCTATCACGATGGCAGGCGAACGACACGCCAGATCGTCAAGGCATCTCAGAGATACGTCACATCGAAGGGTATTTGGCGTTTCTGGATGAATTGAGAAAGCGGTTTCCCAACCTGCTGCTAGACACCTGTGCCTCGGGAGGAAGAAGGCTGGATTTGGAAACCCTCCGCCGTGCTGTTCCACTCTGGCGGAGCGACTATCCTTACGGCGCCGCTCCCATGCAAATGCAAACGTACGGGCTTGCATTGTGGGTTCCTTATTTCGGTACGAGTGCGGGTTCGCTCGATCCGTACACGTTCCGTAGCGAGATAACCCCGGCGATCGGAATCGGCCCTGACCCGAAGATCGAAGGCGATCTCCTCAAAACCCGACTGAACCTGATTTCACAATGGCGTCAAGTGGCTGACTTTTACTACGGTGACTTTTTTCCGCTAACGGAATACAGCAGCCATGAGAGTACGTGGATGGCTTGGCAGTGGGGCAGCACAGACGGCGCAGCGGGTATCGTTCAGGCGTTTCGTCGAAGCAAGAGCAACTTCACATCGGCCACTTTCCCGCTTCATCATCTAAAACCGAACAGCAGCTATACCGTAGAGGATCTGGATTCGCTCGAGAAGGTGCAAATCTCCGGGAAGGAGTTAGTCGATAAAGGAGTGCCTGTCACCATACCGGCTGCTCCGGGTGCGGTCATTCTCAAGTACTACGAAACCGGTTCCCGATAGCAAGTTATTTAAGTTCGTTCCCGGGCGCGTCCTCAAACATTTCCCGGTAGGCTCCATATCCTTCGCCTTCGAGTTGATCGAGAGGGATAAACCGCAGCGAAGCGGAATTGATGCAATATCGTAAGCCGCCGGCCTCGCGTGGGCCATCGGGAAACACATGCCCAAGATGGCTATCCCCGTGGCCTGAGCGGACCTCCGTCCGTGTCATACCGTGACTGATGTCACGCTTCTCGATCACATTTTGGGGCTCGACCGGCTTGGTGAAGCTCGGCCAACCACAATCGCTATCGAACTTGTCGAGCGATGTAAAAAGCGGTTCGCCGGACACCACGTCGACATAAATGCCCGGCTGTTTGTGGTCCCAAAAAGCATTCTGAAAAGGACGTTCCGTCCCGTTTTGCTGAGTGACCCGATATTGTTCGGGCGAAAGGCTGGAGACCGCTTCCGGATCCTTAGTGTATTTCGACATTGGCCTGCGGTTTTGATTCAGATCGAGCAAGATGGTTGCGAGCGATTCGGAACGCCACGCTCCCTTGCTAAAATCGGATTCGCATGAGCAAGACCGAACAGGAGTGCCGCGAGGATCTCCTTCGTGTTTGCCACCTGATCTATGAGAAAGGCTGGGTGGCGATGAACGACGGTAACGTGAGCATCCGACTCGACGATGACCGCATTCTCTGCACTCCGACCGCCGTCAGTAAAGGCTTTGTCGAACCGGATGATCTCATCGTTTGCGATTGCGCGGGGCGAAAAGTTGCCGGCGCGCGCGAAAGCACGAGCGAGATTGCCATGCATCTGACCATCTACTCGCTACGCCCGGACGTCCGGTCGATTGTTCATGCCCATCCACCAACGGCCACCGGATTTGCGGCCGCAGGTCGCGCACTTGATAAAGCCTTGCTCCCTGAAGTAGTTATTCAGCTCGGCGCCGTTCCGCTGGCGTCTTATGGCCTGCCCGGCACGCCTGCGCTTAGTAACGGTATGCTCCCCTACATCTCGTCGTATGACGCCATGCTGCTCGAAAATCATGGCTGCACCACTTACGGCAGCGACGTATGGCAGGCGTTCTTTCGTATGGAGATGGTTGAACACTTCGCTCGAATCACTTTTGTGGCGGAGATGCTCGGCGGTGCACGAGCCTTGCCGCGCGAAGAAGTTGAGAAGCTGTTTGCCGCCCGCGAGCGTTATAACGTGAGTTCGAAAGCACAAATGCAACCCGGAATGCCGCGCGTAGCCGAAGACTTAGCCGAGTCCGAGGAACCGCTGACCGCCCCTTCCCCGCAGTGAGAATCATTAGCACTTTTTATATTTGTATTCTCTTGCATAAAAATTATTTCTAGGCTACCTTGAAAGTCATACAAGAGACGGCTAGCCTCACCGGGCGAGTTCCGAATGTTGTAGCACTAGGATGATTCGGCTTTTTACTTTATTCGAGCTCAATCGGACAGTCCTAAATACCGTTTAGGTGCCGGGCGAGTCGAGAATTCAGGGCCACCGGCGGAACTACCAAACCAGCCAGGTGGCCCTTTTCGTTGTTGTTAAGCCCAGAGTCATAGCAATAGGGATAGATCAATTCAAATTATGTCGTCTACAACGCTTTCAGGCGCAAAAATCCTTTTAAACTGCCTCCAGCAGGAAGGTGTCGATTGCATTTTCGGCTATCCCGGCGGCGTTACTTTGCCGCTTTACGACGCTCTCTACGACCATCCGATTCGGCACGTCCTAGTCCGCCACGAACAGAACGCGGCTTTTGCAGCGCAAGGTTACGCACGCGCCACCGGCAAGGTCGGCGTTTGCTGCGCTACCTCAGGTCCCGGCGCGACCAATCTCGTCACCGGTTTAGTGGACGCCATGATGGATTCGATTCCGGTCGTGGCTCTTACGGGCCAAGTTACCGCCAAGCTGATGGGCACCGATGCATTCCAGGAAGCCGACACCTTTGGGATCACACGTTCAGCAACCAAACACAACTTCTTAGTCAAGAATATACAGGAACTACCTCAAGTGATTCATGAGGCGTTCTACATTGCTGCTTCCGGCAGACCCGGCCCTGTGCTCGTGGACGTCACGAAAGATGTTTTCCAGGGTCAAGCGAAATACACGCCCGTCACCGAAATCCATCTGCCGGGTTATAAGGTTTACAGCGAAGGTCATGGCGGCCAGATTCGCCGCGCTGCCCAAATGATTTGGGAAGCAGAACGTCCTTTTATCTACAGTGGCGGAGGCGTGATCGCGGCGGAGGCGAGCAACGAGCTTCGGGAGCTTGTCGAGCTGCTCGATGCACCTACCGTTTGCACCTTGATGGGACTCGGTGCACTCTCCTCCGAGCACCCGAACTTCATCAGCATGCCGGGGATGCACGGCAGCTACGCGGCCAATATGGCCATGACCCACACCGATCTCATCATTGCCCTTGGTGTACGTTTCGACGACCGCGTGACCGGGCGGCTCAACTCATTTGCTCCACATGCGAAGGTGATTCACGTCGACATCGACCCGGCGGAGATCAGCAAGAATCGCCACGCTGATTTGCCCATCGTCGGTAACGCAAAACGTGTGATACCGAAATTGGGGAGCGAACTCGAAGAGCTCGCCCCTTCCATGCGTGAGAGAAATTCGCGCGCCCGCCAGGCATGGTGGAAGCAGATCCGCGAATGGAAAGCGGAGCACCCGCTCGCGGTCGAGAAGTCAGACACCGAGATCAAGCCTCAGCACCTGATGGCCGAAATC
The DNA here is from genome assembly GCA_963737005.1 of Terriglobia bacterium. Classification (GTDB taxonomy): domain Bacteria; phylum Acidobacteriota; class Terriglobia; order Bryobacterales; family Bryobacteraceae; genus Bog-105. Next base: position 693,381 of record CAVTRD010000006.1, read on the forward strand.
GATCAACTGTCAGGCGGTCAGGCAATTGTCACGAGCGACGTAGGCCAGCACCAGATGTGGTCAGCCCAGCTCATCCGGTACAACCAGCCACGTTTGTGGATCAACTCCGGAGGGCTCGGATCGATGGGCTTTGGACTGCCCGCCGCAATAGGCGCCCAGTTTGCGCGGCCTGACAAACTGGTTTTCGCGATCGTGGGCGATGGCGGTTTCCAGATGTCCATTCCAGAGCTCGCCACTATCATGAACCACGCGCTGCCAATCAAGATCATCATCATGAACAACGGCTATCTCGGTATGGTGCGCCAATGGCAGGAGCTCTTCTACAACAACCGCCTTAGCCAAGTGGAGCTCAGCTGCTTTCCTGATGTCGAAAAGCTGGCTGGCGCCTACGGCTTTAAGGGCCGGACGGTTGAGCATCCCTCAGAGATGCCGCAAGCCCTGCGCGACGCAGTGGCCGAACCCGGCCCATTTCTCTTGAACGTCAAAGTCTCGGCTTTTGAGAACGTTTTCCCGATGGTGCCCGCCGGCGCCGCCATTAATGAGATGGTGCTCCGGCCACCTCAACCGGTAGAAGTCTGAGCCATTCCCAATCGACATGCAACAGATCATCTCTTTACTCCTCGAAAATAAGCCGGGCGCTCTCATGCGCGTCACCGGGCTGCTGAGCCAGCGCGGTTACAACATCGAGAGCTTGACCGTTGCCCGCACTCTCGACCAGACGCTCTCCCGGATGACGATTGCCGTGGATGTCGAGCCGGCCATCCGCGGCCAAGTTATCAAGCAGATGAACAAGCTCATCAACGTCCTACAAGCGACCGATGTTACGGATGGCCCGGCTGTCAGTCAGGAACTCGTACTCGTGCGCGTGCGGACGACGCAACAGAGCCGCACCGCTGTTCTCAAAGAAGCCGAAATCTTCCATGCGCGGGTAGTCGATTCTACGCCGGAAGGTTTTGTGCTCGAGGCAACTGGCGATCCCGAGAAGCTCGACGAATTCATGGACATCATGCGCAGCTACGGCGAGATCGAAGTAACCCGCTCCGGCATGGTCTCCATGTCGCTGGATAACAAGAAACTGCGCTTGTCTCCTCCGGTGCCTCGTGGAGCTGCACCGGAAGAAGTGCTCGAACTACAAAGCGCCGAATAAATCAAAGGAAAACTATGGCAAAGCGTTTTTACGAGAAGGACGGCAGCCTTGCGCCGCTGCAAGGGAAGACGATTGCGATCATCGGATATGGCAGCCAAGGGCACGCACATGCACTCAACCTGCGCGATTCCGGACTGAACGTGGTTGTGGGGCTACCTGGTACGAGCAAGAGCGCGGCAAAAGCCAAAGCCGCTGGGTTGAAAGTGCTGTCGGTGGCTGACGCTGCGAAATCGTCCGATATGGTAATGATTCTCGTACCGGATCACGTGCAGGGCGACACTTATCGCAACGACATCGCGCCGCACATGACGGCCGGCAAGACGCTGATGTTTGCACACGGCTTCAACATTCATTTCGGCGAGATTAAGCCGCCGGCCGACATCGACGTCTCAATGATTGCTCCCAAAGCGCCCGGTCATCGCGTCCGTGAGCTTTTCACGGAGGGCGTTGGCGTTCCTGCCCTCGTCGCGATTGCTCAGGATGCTTCCGGCCAGGCGCTCGAGAATGCCCTCGCCTACGCGCATGCGCTTGGTTGCCTGAAGGCGGGCGTCATCGAAACAACCTTTAAAGAAGAAACGGAGAGCGATCTGTTCGGCGAGCAGGCCGTGCTCTGCGGCGGTGTAAGTGAGCTCATTCGTGCCGGTTTTGAAACGCTGACCGCGGCCGGTTACGCACCCGAAATTGCCTATTTCGAGTGCCTGCATGAGCTCAAGCTGATTGTCGATCTGATCTATGAGGGCGGTCTCGGCTATATGCGGTACTCGATCTCGGACACGGCCGAGTACGGGGATTACACACGAGGGCCGCGCATCGTGACGGAGCAAACGCGCTCCGAGATGAAGAAGATACTCAGTGAGATCCAGTCCGGCGAGTTCGCCAAGGCGTGGCTGAAAGAAAATCGCGATGGGCGCCAGACGTTTCTCGCAATGCGCGAAGCCGCGAAGGATCAGCCGGTTGAAAGAGTAGGGGCGGAACTTCGCTCTATGATGCCGTTCCTGAAAAAGCGCAAAGAAGCCGGTGTGCCGGAAGAAGCAGCGGTTGTTGCCTAGAGTTCGTTTCGAGTAAATGTCAAGCGTGGCACTGGCCGCAGAGGCGGACCCTCAACCTACATATCCACTCGTTGCTCCCGGTGCCGCTCCAAATACCAGCAGGGCGAATCACCCATGTGTGGAAACAAGGAGTGGACGCAGGGCTGGTCTTGTGCATCGCCCACCAGATACTCGGTCCGATGATCTTTCTGCGGAACGGCGTAAACCGGCCTCACGTTGACTGTGCCGAAAGGCGCTTTGCCGGTTGAGACGCGAAGGCGTAATACAGCGTAATCGACCACATAAGCTAGCGCCGTGCCCAAAACGACGGCGAACAGGCCGTTTCGCAACCAGGTAATGATGATGTCGCGGCCCGTCCGCTTTGATCCACTAGCCATTTAGAATGGCAGCGGCAAGCTCCGGTGAATGGAGATGGATGATTCCGCGACGGAGCGCGATTGTGACCGCGTGTGTCCTGTCCTTAGCGCCCAGCTTGCTCAAAATACTCTGTACGTGCACTTTAACCGTGCCTGCAGCGGTCCCAAGTACATCGGCGACTTCTTTGTTTGCAAACCCGCGGGCAACCAGCGACAGAACTTCCACCTCGCGGCGGGTCAACGCGACTTCCGGGAAGAACCCATTGAGCTGCTGGCTGACTTCGTTCGGAATGAAACGTTTGCCAACCGAAACGATGTGGATCGCGCGCACGATCTCGCTGTGAACCATCTCCTTCAAAAGATAGCCGCGCACCCCAGCTTCGAGCGCCCGATAAATATCCTGATCGCCATCATAAGAGGTCAGGGCGATGATCTTGGCTTCCGGAAACTCGCGCCGAATCTCGAGCGATACTTCTATGCCGCTCTTATCGGGCAGCCGAAGATCCATCAGGGTCACATCCGGTACGTGTTCGCGAAACAGACGAAAAGCATCGAACCCGTTGCTCGCCTCAGCTACCAGAGCTAGATCACTCTCAGTGGCGAGAATTGCTGCGATGCCTTTGCGCACGAGCTCGTGATCATCGACCGAAAGAATACGAATAGGTCTCAAGGAATTCAAAATACCCGCATTAAGTTTGATGCATATCGTGCGCCGGGAGGTTACTTTCAGGCTGCAATCTTCTCGTCAGCGGAAGTGTAGTGGTGATCCGCGTGCCGCTTTGCGAAGAACTCACAACCAAAAGCTCAGCGCCGATCTCTGTCGCACGCTCCCGCATGGCTTGCATGCCAAAGTGCCCTGCCTGCTCCGTCGAGGCACTGCTGAATCCGACCCCGTCGTCTTCTACTGTCAAAAGCACGAACTCGTCCGTATGCCTGAGGCTCACCGATAGCCAGAGAGCGCCCGCATGCTGTAGCGTGTTCGCCATTGCTTCCTGGGCGATGCGAAGCAGCTGGTATTCGGCATCCGGATACTCACTAAGTGAAACGTCTTCTATTCCCAAAGACAGTGCGATATGCCGACCCTCGACCGCCTGGTGCGCCAGTTTCTTCAGCTTTTCTGAAAACAAGAGACCGCTCGGACTTCCCCCGCCGCGTAATCCCCAAAGCGACTGCCGCGCCTCCGCCGAACACTTTCCTGCGTCTTTGATGATGTCAGCAAGCATTTGCTTTTCCGGCGAGGGTGGCAGTTTCGTCCAAAGCGCCTGCATTTCCATCGTTATTCCCGAAAGACCTTGGAGCAAGGTGTCGTGCAGCTCGCGCGCAATGCGGTTGCGCTCCGCCAATACTAGCCTGAAGCGCTCGCGCAACTGTCGGATGCGAATCCGTAAACCAAGGAGAATGAGCAGACTGATCCCAAGTGCGAGCAAGGGAAAGAACCACCAATGTTGATACAAGCGCGGTTCCACAAGAAAGCTCGCTGAAGCGGCCCGTTTGCTCCACACGCCGTCTGCGTTACGGGCCTCCACCAGGAACTTGAAGTGTCCCGGGGGCAGGTTTGTGTAAAAAGCTTCGCGCCTCTCTCCTGCATCGACCCAAGACCGGTCATGCCCTTCCAGCTTGTATCGAAATCGAACCTTTTCAGGAGAGATGAAGCTCAAACCGGCGTAAAGGATTTCGATATTGTTCGCTTCGCCCGGCTTTATGCGCACGAATGCGTCGGACCGAAAGCGCTTTCCGTTAATAACAAGTGTTGTTATATTCGCGGGAGGCGGCGCTGGGTTTTCCAGCAAATGGTTTGGATCGAGCACAACCAGACCATTGGTTGTCGAGAACCAGAGGCGTCCGTCTTTCGTCCTGCAGGCGGCGGGCTGCACGCCTGCGCGGCACTCGAAACGCAGCTGGCCGGTGGTGAAAGGTAAACTCGTCACCCCCTTCCGCTTGCCATCCGTGAAGTCGTCTAACTCCTGCTCAGCCAGTCGGAAAATGCCCTTGCTCGACGCGAACCAGAGATTCCCGCGATCGTCGGGAAGAATGCTGTAGATGCGATTGTCGTAAAGGCCGTCTCTGACGTATACGTGAGAGAAGACTCCGTTTCGCCAGCGCAGCAATCCGGAGCCGAGCGTCCCCATCCACAAAGTGTGACGCCGCTTGTCAAGCCATAAGCAATCAACCGCATGTGTGGTGTCGAGCGATTGCAGAGCGATTTGATTGTTGCGCAGCACATACAACCCAACGCCTTCAAGGCTGGCGAAAAGCGAAACAGTTTGACCTCCGGTCAGCGCCAAGACTGCCGCGTGTTCAGGTTGCGCCGTCGCCGAAACCGGGGTGAAGCGCGTTCCGGCAAGCCGCATCAGCCCTGCGCCCGTCCCGGCCCACAACGTCCCGTCTTTATCGACAAACAAACTTCGAATAGGCTGCCCGCCGAGTCCGCTCGCTGGACCGTAGGACGCAACAATCTTGCCCTCGTGCCAGCGATTCACGCCCGCTTTGGTGCCCACCCAAAGATCACCGGAAGGATCGGCAGCCAAACTCAGTACCGTGTTACTCAAAAGCCCGTTGCGCCTCGATATCACACGGAAATGTTGACCGTCAAATTCACTCAACCCTCGTCCTAGAGTGCCAATCCAGAGATGCCCCGCCGTGTCTTCAAGCACCGGGCCGACATCGTCCGTGATCAGCCCTTCGCTCGTTGTGAAAGGAGTCACTTTGCCGTCGGTAAATTGATCGAGACCATTCTTAGTGCCGGCCCAAAGCGTACCCTCACGATCTAAACAGAGTGAAAGAACCTCGCTGTGCGACAAGCCATCGCGCGTGCGGTATGCGCTGATCTCACCATTGCGCAGCCTGCTCACGCCATCGTTCGTACCGACCCAGACCGTGCCGTCCGGGCTTTGTGTGAGTGCCGAAATCTCGTTGTCGGGCAACCCATCTGCGGTCGTGTAGAGCCGATTAGTACTTTTACCAGAGAACTGCCCGACGTGCACAAGGCCGTGCGCAGTGCCCACCCAGAGGTTATGGGGAGCACTACATTCAAGAGCTGTGATCGTTGAGTCCGGAGCCAGTTGTGGAGAGGAGAACGGAACCGAGCGTGAGCCGGTCCAATGACTCAACCCGGAATCCAGTCCGGCCAGCCAGAGAGTACCGTCACTCGCCACGCACGCCGTGCGGATTCGGTTGGAAGAAAGACCGTCTGTCTTGCTCAAAACGTGGAGATGACCGTTTTCGATATGGACTAGTCCTTCTGTTGTACAGGCCCAGATCGCTCCCTTTTTGTCCGGAACGAGGCAGAAAACGGCATTGCTCGGCAGACCGTTTGCTATTGAATAATGCTGTACGGCGCCGTCATGGGCGATGCGCAGAATGCCGCTGCCAAGCGAACCGGCCCACAGATTACCCGCGTCATCTTCGACGAGCGCGCGAATGAGGCTGCCACGCAGCGGTGAATTCCCTTCGGCAAATTCTCGGAAGTGAACGCCGTCGAAACGAATGAGGCTGTCTTGCGTACCGAGCCAGAGAAATCCATCGCGCGTTTGTAGGATCGAATAGATCGTCGGTTGAAACAGCCCTTCTTCCTGGCCCCAAATTCGATGCGCATACTGGCTCATTGACTTGCCCCGATCAAGCGCACACGCAACACCGACGAATGCCAGAAACATTACGAACAGGCAGCGCGCCCGTGCTCCAATCCCCAAGCACACCAAAGCAAACTTGAGACGTATGCCAAAAGGCATATAGTTCGATAGTTCTTTCGGCAGTCGCACGAAGCGGATAAACGGCGTACTTCTAGAGTAGCGGCCATTCTCCTGGCTGTGGAACCCCATCATGGATACAGAATCGGTGACCCAACAGCAGGTTGCCCCTCAAAAACCCAAGTCCCGTCGCGCCAAGCTCTTCTGGCTGCTGACTGCCGCTCTGTTACTCGGAGGGGGATTTCTGTATTCACAGCGGCCCGCCGGGTCGAATAGCGGCAGCTCTTCGGCTGGCAGTAAATCCGGTAAGGGCTCCCGAAGCGGGCGCGGCGCGGGCGGCGGACCCATTCCCGTTTCAATCACAACTGTTCAAAAGGGCAACATGGGCGTATACATCAGCGCGCTCGGCACCGTCACCTCTGTTTATACCGTCGCTCTGACCAGCCGTGTGACGGGCTCACTTATCGAGATCCGCTATCGCGAAGGACAGCGCGTGAAGAAGGGCGACCTGCTCGCCGTCATTGATCCGCGGCCCTATCAGGCAACCTACTTGCAGGCAGAAGGCCAGCTCGAACGCGATCAGGCGCTACTTGCCAACGCACGCATCGACCTCTCGCGCTATGGAGCAGCCTTATCGAAGAACGCGATACCTGAGCAGACGTTTGCCACGCAACAAGCCGTTGTCAACCAGGATCAAGGCACAGTCAAGGTCGATCAAGGCAACCTGGACGCCGCGAAGGTGAACGTGGAATACACCCAGATACGAGCGCCGATCGATGGACGCGTTGGGTTACGAGCAGTCGACCCGGGAAATATTGTGCAGGCGAATGGGACCACACCGATTCTCACCATCACACAGCTGCAGCCGATTACCGTGATCTTCACTATGGCAGAAGATTACATTTCCGAAGTTTTAAAACAGACAAGCGCTGGTCGCAAGTTGCGTGTCGATGCACTAAGCCGCGACAACCAAACGGAACTTGCGCAAGGCGAGTTGCTCACCATCGACAATCTGGTCGATACGACAACAGGTACGGTGCGGGCCCGCGCAACTTTCAAGAACAGCGACTACAAGCTGTTTCCGAACGAATTCGTGAACACGAAACTACTTGTGCGGACGTTGATGGGCGTGAACATCGTCTCGAACGCGGCGATCCAGAGGAACGGCGATGTCTCATTCGTGTATGCGGTGGATGCAAACCAAACGGTGCACTCACGCAACGTGACCGTCGCAACAACCGACGGCAATCGGTCGGCGGTGACCGGAGTGAGTCCCGGTGAAACAGTTGTGACCGACGGCTTTGACAAGTTGCAGGATGGCGAGAAAGTTAGCCCGCGTCCCGGTGGCCGCGGCGCACCTGGTTCGCCCACCGCCAACCAGGCGAAGGAAGCCGACGAGAATAATCAGCCCTCGACCCAAGGCGACGCCAACGTACGTTTGAATACCGCTCAGCAGAATCCGCAACAGCCCGCACAGAGCCAGCACAAGTGAATCCATCGCGTCCGTTTATTCTTCGCCCCATCGCGACGTCGCTGCTGATGGCGGCAATCCTGCTTGTCGGGATCGTGGCGTATAAGCAACTTCCTGTTTCGGCGCTCCCTGAAGTCGACTACCCGACCATGCAGGTGGTCACGTTCTATCCGGGTGCAAGTCCAAGCGTGACAGCATCTGCGATCACCGCGCCTCTCGAGCGGCAGCTAGGCGAAGTGCCCGGCTTGAACCAAATGCTCTCGACGAGTTCCGATGGCGCCTCGGTCATCACGCTACAGTTCGTTCTGAGCCTGAACATCGACGTAGCCGAGCAGGAGGTGCAAGCGGCCATCAACGCTGCTCAAACGTATCTTCCGGTAGACCTTCCGCTGCCGCCCATTTACAGCAAGACCAACCCTGCGGACGCGCCGATCATGACCCTGGCTCTCACATCGACCTCCATGGCTCTGCAGGATGTGCAGGACTACGCCGATACGCGGCTCGCACAAAAGATCTCGCAGCTCTCAGGCGTTGGTGCAGTGACCATCAGCGGCGGCCAGAAGAAAGCCGTCCGTATCCAGGTCAACCCGACGCAGCTGGCTTCGTATGGCATCAACCTTGAGGACGTTCACTCCGCCATCTCGACAACGAGCGTCAACACAGCGAAAGGCAGCTTCGATGGGCCGCATCAGGGCTACCAGATCAATGCCAATGATCAGCTGTTGAGTGCAGGCGAGTACGCCCAGGTCGTCGTTGCTTACCGAAACAACGCGCCCGTCATGTTGAAGGATGTCGCCACGATCACCGACGGCGTCGAGAATACGAAGCAGGCAGCATGGATGAATGAGACAGCCGCTGTTATCGTCAACATTCAACGGCAGCCTGGCGCCAACATCATCCAAGTCGTCGACCGCGTAAAAGCGCTGCTGCCCAAACTCCAGGCTACGATCCCCTCTTCGATCAAAGTACAGACGCTCACGGATCGAACCACCACCGTACGTGCTTCGGTGGCGGACGTCGAGTTCGAACTGATCGTTTGTATCGGGTTGGTGGTAGGTGTCATCTTCGTCTTTCTGCGCAATATCGCCGCAACCTTCATTCCGAGCATCGCCGTGCCGCTGTCGCTGGTGGGCACTTTTGCTGCGATGTACGTTCTGGGCTACAGCTTGAACAATCTGACGCTCATGGCCCTGACTATCTCGACCGGGTTCGTGGTCGACGACGCCATCGTGATGATCGAAAACATTATGCGTTACGTCGAAGAGGGCGAACGCCCTCTCGACGCTGCGCTTAAGGGCGCTGAACAAATTGGCTTTACGATCGTTTCGCTGACTGTGTCGCTCATTGCGGTGCTGATTCCATTGCTGTTCATGGGAGACATCACCGGGCGCTTGTTTCGGGAGTTCGCTGTCACGTTAGCGGTCACCATACTTGTTTCCGCGTTGGTTTCCTTGACTCTGACGCCCATGCTCTGCGCCAAGCTTTTGAGGCACAAGAAGGATGCCACCGAAGGACGTTTCTACAAGGCGTCCGAAGCTGTCTTCGAGAAAACGATTGCCTTTTATGGACGCACGCTGAAGTGGGTTCTCGAGCGCCGGACAATCACTTTGCTCGTCGCAGTCGCTACGTTCGCTTTGACGATCTTCCTGTACATTGTTATTCCAAAAGGATTCTTCCCGGTGCAGGATACGGGCGAGATTCAGGCGGTATCGGAAGCCGATCAAAGTATCTCGTTCGGAGAAATGTCGCGATTGCAGCAGCGCTTGGCAACTGTCATTCTGAAGGACCCCGCTGTCGAGAATCTATCGTCGTTCATCGGCGTTGACGCCACGAACACGACGCTTAATGCGGGCAGAATACAAATCAATCTCAAGCCGATCGCGCGACGAAATATCAGCGCCTCAGACGTTATACGACGTCTTCAGCCGGAGTTGGCTAAGATCGACGGCATCGCTCTTTACATGCAGCCTGTGCAGGATTTGAGCGTCGAAGATATCGTCAGCAGGACGCAATACCAGTACAGTTTGGAGGATCCGAATCCGGATGAACTGGCGACTTATGCCGCACGCTTCGTCAAACGTCTGAGCGCTCTTCCCGAACTGGCGGATGTAGCGAGCGATCTTCAGACACACGGTCTGCAGGCATCAATAAACATCGATCGCGACACGGCAATGCGAGTCGGCATTACGACCGCTGGCATCGATCAGACCCTCTATGACGCTTTCGGTCAGCGGCAAGTCTCGACTCTTTACACGCAGCTGAACCAGTACCACGTGATTCTGGAAGTTCAGCCGCAGTTTCATACGCGACCCCATAATCTGCATGACATTTACATCAAATCGGCCGCTGGTACTTCGGTTCCGCTCAACGCGATTACCCGGTTTTCGAACTCGTCGACACCCATCCTGATCACGCACATTGGGCAATTCCCAGCAACCACGGTTTCGTTCAACCTGGCTCCGAGCGCCGCGTTAGGCCAAGCAGTGACCGCCATTCAGAATATTGAAAAGGAGATGCCGCCTCCGCCCGCTATGCAGACCGCGTTCCAAGGCACAGCACAGGCATTCATTGCGTCGCTTACTAACGAGCCGATACTGATTCTAGCCGCCCTCGTAACGGTGTACATCGTGCTCGGCGTTCTCTACGAGAGCTACATTCATCCGATCACCATTCTTTCGACGCTCCCTTCTGCGGGCGTGGGCGCGCTGCTGGCGTTGATGGTTTGCCGTCAGGAGTTGACCGTTGTCGCGATTATCGGCATCGTTCTGTTGATCGGCATTGTGAAAAAAAACGCCATCATGATGATCGACTTCGCTCTCGAGGCAGAGCGCAAGGAGGGCAAGAACCCGTACGATTCGATCTACCAGGCATCGCTGTTGCGGTTCCGGCCGATTATGATGACGACAATGGCCGCGCTGCTTGGCGCGGTGCCGCTCGCTTTTGGCTCGGGCGTGGGGTCGGAATTGCGGCGTCCTCTCGGCATCACGATTATTGGCGGATTGCTGTTGAGCCAGCTGCTTACGCTCTACACAACGCCTGTTATCTACCTCTTCTTCGACGATATTGCGCACAAGTTTTCAAACTTCCGCAAACGCCACGGGCACGTCGATGCGGATGTACAACCGGTGGTTCAGCCTGAGGCGCAAGCGTGAGCCTTTCGGCGTCTTTTATCAAGCGCCCGGTAGCTACCGCCTTGTTAACGGTGGCGATCGCATTAGCCGGCAGCGTGGCCTTCCGGCTACTGCCCGTCTCGCCACTTCCTCAAGTAGATTTTCCAACCGTCTCGGTCTCTGCCTCTCTTCCCGGAGCAAGCCCGGAGATTATGGCGTCATCGGTAGCGACTCCGCTGGAACGGCAATTTGGCCGCATCGCAGCGGTAACCGAGATGACCTCCTCCAGTTCGCTCGGGCAGACGAGCATCACGTTGCAATTTGATCTCGGTAGGAACATCGATTCGGCGGCGCGCGATGTAGAGGCAGCAATCAACGCGGCGCGAGGCTATCTGCCGGCTGACCTCCCCGGCAATCCGACGTACCGCAAGGTGAATCCCGCCGATGCGCCGATCATGATTATCGCGCTCACCTCCGACAAGCTCTCGCCATCTGCCCTTTACGATGCCGCGTCCACGATTCTCATGCAGCGCATTTCGCAAATTCGCGGCGTCGGGCAGGTCGTGGTCGGCGGCAGTTCAGCGCCCGCCGTCAGAGTGGATGTCAATCCGACACAGATCAATCACTACGGCCTGAGTCTTGAGAATGTTCGCAATGCGATCAGCACTCAAACAAGCAATCTCGCAAAGGGAAGCTTCTCTGACGCGACCAGAACCTGGTTGATAGGCGCCAACGATCAACTGCTGCACGCGGTCGATTACGAGCCTCTGCTGCTGCGTAACGGATCGACCTTGAAGCTTTCGGATGTCGCAAAAGTAACTGACTCTGTACAAACGGTTCGCTCGCTCGGGCTCGCGAACGGCAAGCGTGCGGCGCTGCTCATCATCTTCCGGCAACCGGGAGCAAACATCATTAATACTGTCGACGGGATCAAGGCAGCGCTCCCCGAACTACATGCTTCGATCAATCGAGCCATCGACATGACGATCACGCTTGACCAAACTGTAACCATCCGTGCTTCGGTACGAGACGTGGAACGCACCCTGGTCATTTCGGTTGTGCTCGTCGTACTCGTTGTTTTTCTGTTTCTACGCGATGTGCGCGCGACTCTCATTCCGAGTGTTGCTGTCCCGGTTTCGCTCATCGGAACCTGCGGCATCATGTATTTGCTCGGCTATGGCGTAGACAATCTGTCGCTGATGGCGCTAACGATCTCGACTGGATTTGTCGTTGATGACGCCATTGTAGTTCTCGAGAACATAACGCGTTATCGCGAAGAGGGAATGAGCGCCGTCAATGCCGCGCTGAAGGGCTCAGCCGAGATTGCCTCAACCGTGTTTTCGATCAGCGTCTCATTGGTTGCCGTGTTTATCCCAATTCTCATGATGGGCGGCATCGTGGGACGCCTCTTTCGCGAGTTCGCTGTAACGTTGTCGGTAACCATTCTTGTCTCGATGGTGATTTCGCTGACGACCACTCCCACGATGTGCTCGCGTCTGCTTGGCGACCATAAAGGCCACGGCAAGCTGTATCAGGCCAGCGAAAAGTTTTTTGACTTCATATTGAAGGTTTACGAGGTTAGCCTCGCCTGGGTGCTGCGGCATTCGGCAATTGTGCTGCTGATTGCGATCGCAACGCTGTGCCTCAATATCTATCTCTACGTCATTGTTCCGAAAGGTTTCTTCCCGCAACAGGATACCGGTCGTCTGAATGGGGCTTTTCTGGCCGACCAGGACACTTCATTTCAAGCGATGCAGAAGAAAATCACGCAACTGGCTGCAATCGTGCAGCGTGATCCCGCGGTGGCGACTGTGCAGGCGTTCACGGGTGGAGGCGGCGGTACCACGACCAATACAGGGCGGTCCTTTATCGCCCTGAAGCCCCTCAGAGAGCGCAACGCTACGGCGGATCAGATCATAGCCCGGCTGCGGCCAAAGCTGACCGCCATACCGGGCGTTACCTTGTTTCTGCAAGCGACTCAGGACGTGCGCATCGGAGGCCGCCAGAGTTCGGCTCAATATCAGTACACATTGCAGAGCGACAACTTGGCCGAGCTGACCCATTGGGCTCCGATCTTACTGAACTTGATGAAGAAGCAGCCTGAGTTGACCGATGTCAACAGCGATCAGCAGAATAACGGGCTCGAAGCAAGGCTCGTGATCGATCGGCCGACCGCCTCCCGGTTAGGCATAACGCCGTTCACGCTCGACAACGTTCTCTACGATGCGTTCGGTGAGCGGGAAATAGCTAGAACCTACACTTCGATGAATCAGTATTTCGTCGTCATGGAAGTGGACCCGAGTTTTTGGCAGAACCCTAATGGACTGAAAGAAGTCTACGTGCCGGCGAGCAACGGTTCGGCCGTTCCGCTCTCCGTGTTTACTCATTTCCAGGCTTCTACTGCTGCACTCACGGTAAACCACTCAGGCGTCTTTCCATCGGTGACCATCTCATTTAACCTCGCGCCTAATATCGCGCTAGGTCAAGCCGTGGACGCGATCAATCTCATGGAACAGAAGGCCGGCATGCCGACCACCATCGGTACCAATTTCAGCGGTACCGCGCAAGCTTTCCAAGACTCGTTAGCCAATGAACCACTGTTAATCGCGGCCGCGCTGGTAGCGGTTTATATCGTGCTCGGAATTCTGTACGAAAGCTTCATTCACCCGATCACGATTTTGTCGACACTGCCTTCGGCGGGAGTCGGCGCTATTCTGGCCCTGCTGCTTACCCATACGGAGTTGAGCGTCATCGGCCTGATCGGCATTATTCTCCTGATCGGCATCGTCAAAAAGAACGCGATCATGATGATCGATTTCGCGCTCGAAGTCGAAAGGCGCGACCGCAAATCACCTCAACAGGCAGTATTTCAGGCTTGTCTGCTGCGTTTCCGGCCGATCATGATGACAACCATGGCAGCCCTTTTGGGCGGTCTGCCGCTGGCACTCGGCACCGGCACCGGATCTGAGTTGCGGCGACCGCTCGGCATCACCATTGTCGGCGGATTGATCGTGAGCCAAGCCTTGACACTCTACACGACACCCGTCATTTACCTCTATATGGACCGTTTTAGTTTGTGGCTGCGGGGCTTGCGCCACGGGAATATGCCGGAAGCCCCTGCCGAGGCAGTTGGATAAGAGAAGAACCACGGCAAAGCAAATGGAGACGAAATACAAAATTAAAGCCGAGCAGAATCCGGGTGAACACACGGTCACGCTTCTGCTAAATGGCAAGTTCAGTGAGGATGCCTTGCCTGATCTGGTTCAATCGATCTCGGACGCCAGGGGATCACATCAGCGCATTTACATCGATTTGAGCGAAGTGACACTGGTCGACAGAAAGACTGTCCAGTATTTTTCAGATCAGGCTGGACAGAATGTAAAGTTGGTAAACTGTCCGATTTATTTGCGCCGCTGGATCATGCAAGGCAATGATGATGCAGAGAATTAATTCCAGGGCCTCCCTAGCCGCAGTTGCAATGCTCGGGTTCTTAGCTGCATGCAATCCGGCACCGCATTATGTCAGACCGTCGACGCCCGCGGCGCCCGCTTACAAGGAAACGGCACCCGCCGAGTTCAAGGAGGGCAAAGGCTGGAAAGTCGCTCAACCTGGCGACGATAAAATTCGTCCCAAATGGTGGGAGATGTTCAACGATGCGCAGCTTAGTGCCTTAGAAGAGAAGGTCGCGACAGGCAATCAAAGCCTTGCTTCTTCAGAAGCTAGCTTTCGGGCCGCGCGCGCGCTCGTTGTGTCGGCTCGTTCCGCTCTTTTCCCGACCGTAACCACAGGACCTGGATACTCGAATTCGCGCATATCGGGAACCAGGGGGGCCCGCGTGATTGGCCCAGGTGGAGCGGGTGGAAACGCTGCTTCGGGTGCCTACAACGATTTCACTCTGCCGATCGATGTCACTTACACGGTCGATTTTTGGCATCGCATTCGCAACACCATCGCCGCGAATGCCTTCGCCGCACAGGCCAGCGCGGCCGACACCGCTACGGCTCTGCTGAGTCTCCAATCGGAGCTCGCTCAAGATTACTTCCAGGTACGCTCCTTGGACATGCAACAAGCAATTTTGCAGGATACTTTGCGGAACTATCGGGATGCGCTCAACCTGACCACCACGCTCTTTCAGACAGGTATCGATTCAGAGCAGGATGTAACCCAGGCGCAGACTCAGCTTGATACGGCCACCGCGCAGCTGACAGATCTCGGTGTCGCTCGAGCGCAGTTTGAGCACGCGATAGCCACACTGATCGGCGTGCCCGCCGCTGAGTTTGGTTTGCCGGTGGCGCCCTTTGTGCCCGAACCTCCCACCGTACCCGTGGCGTTGCCTTCCACGCTCCTGGAAAGGCGTCCGGACATTGCCGCGGCTGAACGGCAGGTGCAGGCAGCGAACGCGCAGATAGGTGTGGCGCGCGCTGCTTATTACCCGAACGTCACGCTCAGTGCGTCAGCCGGTTTAGAATCGTCTACCTTCACGCAGTGGTTCACGTGGCCGAGCCGTTTCTGGTCCTTGGGACCGGCTTTATCACAGACTGTATTCGATGCGGGCGCGCGGCGCGGTCAGAACGAACAGGCGCAGGCGAACTATGACGTCGCCGTAGCGAACTACCGTCAAACTGTTCTGACATCATTCCAGGCGGTAGAAGATAACCTGGCCGCGCTACGCATTCTAGCGAAGGAGATCGCGGAAGAGCAGACGGCGATCGCTTCCGCCGCCCACTACCTGGATTTGGCAGTAACACGCTACCGAACCGGTGTCGATAGCTATCTGAACGTGATCACCGCACAAAATACCGTTCTCTCGAATCGCGAGACGCAGGTACAGGCGCAGTTGCGGGAGATGACCTCCAGTGTTTCCCTGATACTGGCGCTAGGCGGAGGTTGGGAGCCGACGCAATTGCCCGGGCGGCAAAATCTGCTTGAGAAGCAGCACTGGTCACCAGTCGGCGCTCCACTACCACAGGAACCCACTACAGTTGCGCCCGCTAATCCTCCCGCTGTGCAGCCTTCTCCGCTAAACTTACCGGAGCAGCAACATTGATATCGAGTTCTCATGGACAACGCTGAGCTAAAGCTTCTACGCAAACAACTGACGGTCGGCATCACAGGGACGGAGTCGCACATCGCCTTCGAAAAGGTCGCGCGGGATCTCCCGGCCACGATGCGGGGCAACAAACCAGATGGCGCGCCCCACTCAGCTTGGCAGCTAGTCGAGCATATGCGCATCGCCCAGCGCGACATTCTTGATTTCTCCCGTAATCCGAACCATCAGTCTCCGAAGTTCCCAGAAGGCTACTGGCCGGATTCCGAAGCTCCGCCTTCTGAGGCTGCCTGGGACGCCAGTATCAAAGATTTCCAGACCGACGCTCGCGAATTAGAGCAAATGCTCCAAAACGAGGACATATTCACTGCTTTCCCGCACGGTAGTGGACAAAATCTTCTACGCGAAGCAATTGTTTTAGCGAACCACAATTCGTACCACTTAGGACAACTCGCATTTCTCAAACGCATGCTTGTGGGCTGAACATCAAGGTTCTTGGACGCCTCCCCTTGGGGTGGGATCGCTTCGCTCAGTTCTCTAAATTCCGCAAAAACTCCGAGACCGTACAATCAGAACCATGCGCCTTGTTGCTGCCCTGTTTGCCGCGATCCTACTCAGTAGCGAGTTATCGGTTGCGCAGAGCATCCGCTTCGACCAGAATCGTAAGACTTGGCTGATCATAACGAGCCATAGTAGCTACGCGCTGGGTACCGCTCCCAACGGACAACTACAGCACCTGTATTGGGGCGCTCCTTTGTGGCGCATCGAAGACATACCCGGGGCACAAGCCTCCGACGGACTATCGTCTTTCGATCCCGGCGAGATGCTCGAGAACGAAGAGTATCCGGGGTGGGGCGGCCCGCGCTATTACGAACCGGCGCTGAAGATCACCCGCAGTGATGGCAATCGCGACCTGGTCTTACATTACGCTAGCCAAAGCATCGAGGGCGACGAGCTCACGATCAACCTGAAGGACATCGTAGATCCCATCGAAGTAGCCCTCCACTATCGCGTCTACCCGCAACAAGGGATCATCGCTCGTTCGAGCGTCATCCGTAACGGGACGCGGCAGCCGTTAAGGATCGAGAGTGCGCAGTCCGCAAGTTGGTATTTACCCTCCGGCGACGGGTACCGCCTCTCGTACCTAAGCGGTCGGTGGCTTGCCGAAACGCAACTGAATCAGGAGCCCGTGCACGAGGGTTTGAAAGTACTCGAGAGCCGGCTTGGTCACACGGGCCATAACCTCAACCCATGGTTCGCCATTGATTCAGGCGATGCGAGTGAGACAGAAGGACGTGTCTGGTTCGGCGCTCTCGCTTGGAGCGGTAATTGGCGTATTTCGGTCGAACAGACGCCTTATCGTCAGGTGCGAGTCACCGGAGGGCTGAACACCTTTGACTTCTCTTACACGCTCAAACCCGGTGAATCGCTCGAGACTCCGGCTTTCTACGGCGGCTTTACGCAGGCTGGATTCGGCGAGGCTTCCCGTCTCCTACACAATCTGGAACGGAACGAGATCGAACCGCACGGTGCAAAAGCGCGGGTTCGACCCGTGCTCTACAATTCATGGGAAGCGACCGAGTTTAATGTCACCGAAGCCGGTCAAAAAGCACTCGCGGCCAAAGCAGCGAAGCTCGGTGTTGAGCTTTTTGTTATCGATGACGGCTGGTTCGGCAAGCGGAACAGCGATCATGCCGGCCTTGGCGACTGGGTGGTTAATCCGGCGAAGTTTCCAAACGGGCTCAAGCCGCTGATCAGCTACGTCAACGGGCTCGGGATGGATTTCGGCCTTTGGGTGGAACCCGAGATGGTCAATCCCGACAGCGATCTATATCGCGCGCATCCAGATTGGGTGATGAACTTTCCCGGGAGGCCCCGCAGTGAACTACGGAACCAACTCGTTCTCAACTTGGCCCGCAACGACGTAAGAGATTACATCCTCACCGTTCTCAATAAGCTCGCGACCGAGTACAACATTCGTTACTTCAAATGGGACATGAACCGCACGTTCTCCGAGCCGGGCTGGCCAGAAGCAGCGCCCGATGAGCAGAAAGAACTATGGGTCCGATACGTGTGGAATCTCTACGACATCATGGCCCGGCTTCGTGCCGCAGCATCCGAATCTCGAGATCGAATCATGCTCGGGCGGCGGCGGGAGGGTCGATCTCGGCGTCCTCCGTTATGTAGACGAATTCTGGGCTTCTGACAATACCGAGCCGTTTGATCGGCTGCGCATACAGGAAGGCTTTTCGGAGGCGTATGCGGCGAAATTCATGTCGGCCTGGGTCACAGATGTGCCTAATCAAAACGGGCGGAGCACTTCGCTCGCCTATCGCTTCCTGGTCGCGATGCAAGGCGCACTGGGGGTAGGTGCCAACCTGAATAAATGGTCAACGGAAGACTCGCAATTGGCAAGCCGTATGATCGCCCTCGACAAACAGATTCGGGACACAGTTCAATTGGGCGACTTGTATCGTATCTTTTCGCCGCGCAACAGCGATACAGCCGCTAACGAGTTTGTCGCGGCCGACGGCAAGCAGGCCGTCCTGTTCGCCTTCCGCCACTCGCAGCAATATAAGACGGCGCCTCCGGTTTTATACTTACAAGGCTTAAGCAGTCAGGGGGTTTATCGGCTCGAATCGATCGACCGCAAACTGGTGGGCGGGGCGCGTGAACTCAGTGGTGCCTTTCTCATGCATAACGGCTTGCAGGTCGCACTCACGGGCGATTTCGACAGCACTGCTGTTTTGCTGCGGCGAGTAAATTGAGATGGCGATCAAAAGCACCCGGACCATTTGCTAACGTACTTGGTGAGGTATCTGTGAGTACGATTCAGTTGAGCAAAGATATCGAGGTCGATCCCACCCAAATTGCCTCGGTGACACTTGAGAAAAAGGGCGCAAAGATCAGCTCGAAAGTAGTCAGTGTGTCATCCGGCGAATGGCAGGATTTGCGAGTACCGGAAGATTCGTTGATCGTCCGGCTCAGCGACGGATCTGAGTTTGCGATTCGCGGCGAGCAAGAGGCTAAGACCGCCTGGGACCAGTTGCGCGCTGCGAAAGAGGGACAAAGCCTTGGCTTCGGAATGAATATTAGCGACGGGAGTTAGGCGCCGCCGCGGCGCTTTACTGCAGGTTGAGGCAAAAAGCGCCTGAGTCGTCGGGCGAAGGCCTGGATACGACATGAGGCGCAGCATATTTAGCGAGAGGGTCAGCCTCAAAAATCGCGCTGATGTTTGCCGCTGGGATGTGGGCGTGCAGGTAAGTATTCAGGCCTTTAATAAACTCGTTCGCGATGACTCCATAACCGGTATTAGTAGGGTGAATCCCATCCAGTGAGAAAAGGCCCCCGAAGAAGTCCGCCGTCAATACTTCACCACTCGGAAGTTGGTAACCGCTCCTATAGATCTGATCTACCAGCGCGTGAATGTCCACGATGAATCCACCGTGGGCAATGGTCTGCACCTCAATAATCAGGTTGTAGCAGTTCACCACGCCCCGAATGGTTTTCGCATCCGCGTCGGTCAGCACACAAGGCAAGGTATCGGACCCGAGATCCGGTAGCGGAGCCGGACAAACTGCAGGCAGAGGCCCGGGATTCGACGGGTTCGAAAGAATGGCCAAAGCCAGGGGCACCGCGGGCGGTCTCAGATAGTCATTCGGACCTATGTTGAGTTTAGAAGTTACATAGCTCAGCGGCAGCTGCGTCTCACTCGCAATGGATTGCACAGAAGTAAAAAAGGGAACTTCGGTTACGTCCGGGACGGTAGCGGTGACCATCGGCGCTCCGGTGGCAGCTAACTTATCCAGCACCTGCGCGTAACTTACGGCAAATTGATCTACCGGAGTAAGTGCGCTTATCTGCCCCACTAACGCTGGAACCAATGCATCATTGTTACCCAGCCATTCGAGCGCTAACTTCGGACTGGTGAACTTAGTGAGCAGGCTTTCCGCTAGTTCCATCTCCGTCGGGGCTTTAGCCGGTAGATTGGGATATCCCAGAACAATTGTGGCCCAATACTGTTCCGCAGTAGATGGCTGCAAGCTCGGACGAAGCGTAAAAGCAGTTAGGACGGTGAGACCTGGGACTGCGATGTTAGTCGGCTGGACACCCGGATTGTCTCGTAATTTCTTCAGAGCGCCCGGAGCCGGCACGATCTGCGAGGGCGGACCGGGATCGTATTGCAACACATTGGGCGCACCAGGAAAGGGCACTAGCGGCAGTGTTAATGGCCAGCCGGCTTGGTCGGCGATTACCTTGGCAAAACCGTGTGGTTGTTGTGTATCGAGCAATGAGAAATTCTGAACACCAGCCGATAGCGAGTCGCCCACCACGACCAAACGCAAGGGTCCGGGTTTGACATTGCCACCCGAGTTTGTAGACTGCGCGTGCAGTGTGACACAGGCCAGGCTAATTGAAAATAGCGTGAGAGCTCTCATAAACATTCAACTTTCAATAAAAATTCTTTATTCGTCTGGGTTAGACTTAGGTTAAACTACAATCCCACCGCGAGTACGTATCTCGATCCTATTCGGAGTTACTCTGGGTTTCAAGAGAAGAAATACCGAGAAATGTCCAAAACTAAGTATCTAAAGGAAATTTAAATAGCTAGCCGCGCCACTTATCGCAGACCTTCAGCGGTGAGCCAAGCGGCCAACTGGTCGGGCCAGCTGCGCAGTACAGGATCGCTTTGGGCAAGGCCGACTCCATGTTTACCCTGACGATAAACATGCATCTCGGCAGGCACCCCTGCTTTACGTAAGGCCAGGTAAAAGAGGACACTATTCTCGACCGGAACGACCTGATCGTCTGTTGTATGGAAGAGGAAAGTTGGGGGAGTGCGCGTAGTGACCTGCGTTTCATTGGAGAGCGAGCGCACAAGCGCTGGATCGGGTTTCTCGCCTAGCAGAGCGTGCAATGAGCCTTGGTGAACATAAGGTTCTTCAAACGTGATGACTGGATAAGCCAGAATCAGAAAGTCTGGCCGGGAGCTCTGGCGATCAATCTGATCTGAATCATTCGGGTCGCCATTATCGAAATGAGTACCGGCGGTTGCTGCCAGATGGCCGCCTGCTGAAAAGCCCCAGACGCCAACACGATCGGGGCGCACGCCAAAATCCGGCGCATGTAAACGCACATACCGAATTGCACGCTGCGCATCCCAGAGTTCCACAGGGAAGTGATATCTGGGCCCAAGCCGATACTGCAGGACAAAGGCGGTAATGCCTGACCTGTTCAGCCATTCAGCAATTTGTTTACCCTCGTGATCGAGCGCAAGATGAACATAACCGCCGCCAGGAAACACGATGACTCCGGTCTGGTTCCGGTTATTAGCGGGCGTCTGGTAAACCGTCAGCCTGGGCTCATCCTCGTCGGCAGTGCCTTGTGCACCGGGAGCTCCGCTCGGCCACAGCGGAACGACCGGGTGAGTCGCCGGTTGCGCGTAGATAGCAAACGGCAGCAGAAAGAATAGGAAACAGATCCGGAGTTTTTTCAAGCTACTCTAGATCCCCAATTCTTGTTTACAGCTGGAAAACTGCTTTGCAGCAAATTTGAGTTCTTCGGGCGTATGCGCCGCTGAAACCTGTACCCGGATTCGCGCTTTGCCTTGTGGCACGACTGGGAATGAGAAACCAATCACGTAAACCCCGCGTTTGAGCAACGCGTCAGCCAGCCTGGTAGCAAGCGCGGCATCACCAAGCATCACGGGCACAATCGGGTGTTCGCCGGGAAGCAACGTGAAGCCGCTGGCGCCCATTCGCTCGCGAAAGAGTCTTGTATTAGCGAACAGCCGCTCACGTAACGCGTCAGACTCCGTCAGCAACTCCAAAACCTTCAAAGAAGCGGCCACAATCGGCGGTGCAAGTGTGTTCGAAAAAAGATACGGTCGCGAGCGCTGCCGAAGCAGACCGATGATTTCTCGCCGACCGCTCGTATATCCGCCGCTCGCGCCTCCAAGTGCCTTACCAAGAGTTCCGGTGATGATGTCCACGCGGTCCATTACGTGGTGGTGTTCGTGAGTGCCGCGCCCATGCTCACCCATAAACCCGACCGCATGCGAATCGTCAACCATCACCATCGCTTTATATCGATCTGCCAGATCGCAGATCGCCGGCAAATTCGCAATGAATCCATCCATGGAAAAAACGCCGTCAGTCGCGATCATGCGATGGCGTGCCCCGCTCGCCTCTTTCAATTTCGCTTCGAGATCGGACATGTCGCCGTTCTTGTAACGAAATCTGGCAGCTTTCGAAAGGCGGACGCCGTCGATGATGCTCGCATGATTCAGCTCATCGGAGATAATTGCGTCCTCAGCGTCCATCAAAGTTTCGAAAAGCCCGCCGTTCGCATCGAAACACGAGCTGTAAAGGATGGTGTCTTCTGTTCCCAGGAACGCGCTGATGGCTTCTTCGAGCTGTTTGTGGATCGTTTGCGTCCCACAGATGAACCGGACGCTCGCTAGTCCATAACCCCACTTCTCAAGTGCCTCGCGCGCAGCATCGACCACAGCTGGGTGATTCGCAAGTCCCAGATAATTGTTGGCGCACAACACCAGCACGGACTCGCCGCTCACCTTCACCTCAGCGCTCTGCGGTGTTTCGAGTGCGCGCTCCCGCTTGAAAGTTCCCGCCTGTTCGATGCCGCTGATCTTCTCTCGCAGATATGATTCTACGTTTGCAAACATTTCTGTATCAACCTGTATTTCAGCAATCCTTCACATTCACTGCGAGTCCGGCAAGTGCCGTCTCTTTGTAGCGCGATTGCATGTCGAGCCCCGTCTGGTACATCGTTCGAATCACCTCATCGAGAGAGACCTTATGCTCCCCGCCGCCTTGCATTGCCATTCGGCAGGCGTTAATCGCCTTGATCGCTCCAAACGCATTACGCTCGATGCAGGGTATCTGGACCAATCCGCCGATCGGGTCGCAGGTCATGCCCAAGTGGTGCTCCATTCCTATCTCCGCCGCATGCTCAGCTTCTTCGTTGGAGCCCTCGAGCGCGCCGACCAGGCCAGCCGCAGCCATTGAGCAAGCCACTCCCACTTCACCCTGACAACCTACTTCCGCCCCAGAAATCGAGGCGTTCTCTTTATACAAGATGCCGATCGCACCGGCGGTCAGCAAATAGCGCAGCAGTCCCTCGTCCGAAGCATTGGGCACCAAATCACGATAGTAGCGGCCGACGGCGGGCACAAGTCCAGCTGCCCCGTTTGTCGGTGCCGTAACAACCCGTCCACCCGCGGCGTTCTCCTCGTTGACAGCGATCGCAAATGCATTCACCTGGTCCATGGCGCTGAACGTATCATCCGTCGTATCAGCCTGAAGCTTGCTCCATAACTGGGGTGCACGGCGCTGCACGTTGAGACCGCCAGGCAGGATGCCCTCCGTCGCGAGTCCGCGCTCAATGCTGCTGTTCATCACAGACCAGATTTGAAACAGCTTCGATCGCACCTGGCCGCCCTCGCGTAACGCACTCTCGTTTTCGAAAATTATCTGCCAGATGGGATAGCGCCCCTTAGCCGCTTGCGCAAGCAGCTCAGCCCCATTCGCGAAGGGGTAAGGCACAGGTAAACGGTCCGCGGCGCTCGGGGCAGATTCGCCTTCCTTGGTAATGAAACCTCCCCCGATCGAGTAATACACTTCGCGCAGCAATGGCTGCCCCGCCGTGTCATAGGCACTGAAGCGCATACCATTTGGATGCCCCGGCAGCACTTGATCCCGCTTAAACAACAAGTCTCGCTGTTCTTCGAATTTGATCGCGTGCTGACCGAGCAAACGCAGAGTATGAGTGGACCGAATTTGCTGAAGAAGCGGTTCGACTTTGGTAGGGTCGACCTCTTCAGGCTTTTCGCCCGAGAGCCCGAGCAGCACCGCGCGGTCCGTCTCGTGCCCGATCCCCGTAAGCGCCAGTGAGCCGAACATCTCACTCTCAACCCGTCGGACCTCGGCAAGTGTGCCCGCTTGCTCAAGAGCCGTCGCAAAGCGCCGGGCGGCCCGCATCGGACCCACTGTATGCGAGCTCGACGGTCCGATGCCGATTTTGAATAAATCGAAGATGCTGGTCTTCATCAGCTTGACCTGAGATGAAACGTCGTGCTCATTATGGACCGGTCTCGATCCAATGGAGGATTACTTTCCCCGATGCGCCGGAACGCATTGCTTGAAAGCCCTTCTCAAAATCCCGATAGCCAAAGCGATGTGTAATGACCGGCTTGAGATTTAACCCGGATTTGAGCATCACCGACATCTTGTACCAGGTTTCGTACATCTCCCGTCCATAGATTCCCTTGATGGTGAGCATGTTGAAAATAACTTCGCGCCAATCGATCGCCATTTCGGCGGGGGGCAGACCCAGCATGGCAATCTTCGCGCCGTGACTCATGTTCCTAATCAGCTGACGGAAGGCAGAGGGACTGCCAGACATCTCAAGTCCGATGTCAAAACCCTCGTGCATGCCGAGCTCTGTCTGGATCTGTTGAAGCGGAGTTTCACGCGGGTCGAGTGCGACGGTGGCGCCTAACTCGCGCGCCAGTGCTAGCCGGGTCGGATTCAGATCCGTCACCACAACATAGCGCGCGCCCGCATGCCGCACGACCGGTATGGCCATCAAGCCGATCGGTCCCGCACCCGTAATCAGAACATCTTCGCCGAGTACCGGAAACGATAAGGCAGTATGAACCGCATTCCCGAATGGGTCAAAGATGGCGGCGATTTCGCGGTCGATATCGTCGTCGTGCCGCCAGATATTTGTCATCGGCAAGCAGATGTACTCCGCGAATGCACCTGGCCGGTTCACTCCGACACCGCGACTGTGCGCGCAAAGGTGCCTTCGGCCGGCAAGACAATTCCGACAGCGCCCGCAGACCACATGCCCTTCTCCGCTCACAATCTCGCCTGGATGGAAATCGTTCACGTTCGAGCCGATAGCCACAATCTCGCCGACAAACTCGTGACCGATCGCCATCGGAACCGGGATCGTTTGCTGCGCCCATTCGTCCCAATCGTATATATGCAGATCGGTGCCGCAGATACCGGTATGCGAGACCCGTATCAGCACGTCATTGATGCCGATCGTAGGCTCAGGAATGTTTTCGAGCCACAAGCCCGGAGCACGCTGGCTCTTGACCAGCGCCTTCAAAGCTCGCGACCCGCGATGAGGAACCTTGACATCCTTACTTATGGTAGATCGCGGTATTCTTGCTCATGGCTTCTGGCCTGTTTGTCACTAAACCCGCAAAAACGCCGTCTAATTGTTCCGTGGCCTGAACATAGGCACGTCCAAACATGAAAGCAATCACAATTATTCCCGGCAAAGCCGATTCTGCACGTGTGCAGGAGGTAGAGGAACCGCCGGAGAGTGACGGGTCAATACTCGTTCGCGCACTCGAGCTTGGCATTTGCGGAACGGATTTCGAATTGATCTCAGCCGAGTACGGCTTCGCCGCGCCGGGTTATGAGTACCTCATACTGGGTCACGAATCGCTTGGACGGGTGGAGCATGCGCCCAAAGGTTGCGGCTTCGAAGAAGGCGATCTGGTGGTCGGTATCGTACGACGCCCCGACCCCGTTCCCTGCATCGCCTGCGCAGTGGGTGAATGGGACATGTGTCGTAATGGCAAATACACGGAACGAGGAATCAAGGAGCGCAACGGCTTCGGTTCAGAACGTTGGCGAATTGAACCGGATTTTGCAGTCCGGCTTGATAGCGGTTTGCGCGAGGTCGGCGTCCTGATGGAGCCGGCGACAATTCTCGCAAAAGCCTGGGACCATATCGCGCGCATTGGTGAGCGCGCTAAGTGGAAACCGAAAACCCTGCTTGTGACCGGCGCGGGCACTATCGGTTTGATGGCTGCGCTGATGGGAAAGCAGCGTGGCCTGGAAGTTCATGTGCTGGACAGAATGGCGGATGGGCTTAAACCCGAACTGGTCCACGATCTCGGTGGATTTTATCATACCGGCCCCGTAAATAAGGTCGGCTTTGCGCCAGATGTCGCTATCGAGTGCACCGGCGTTGCTTCCGTAATCGCGGAGATGATGTCCCATCTTGGCAACGATGGAATTTTGTGCCTCACCGGTGTCTCCTCGAAAGATCAGAATGAAACGCTCGATCTTGGAACGATCAACCGCGATATGGTGCTCGAGAACGCGGTAATCTTCGGTTCGGTAAACGCGAACCGAAGGCACTATGAACTAGCTGAGCAAGCGCTGCTTAAAGCCAATCGCAAGTGGCTCTCGCGCCTGATCTCACGTCATGTAGCGCTCGACAACTTCAGCGATGCCTTAAATCGGCAGCCGGACGACATCAAAGTCGTGATTGATTTCGCAGCGAACTAGCACCGAACAAAGATTGATGGCACAGCTTATAGAAGACTATGCACTGATTGGCAACAACTCGACCACCGCTTTGGTTGGTCGCAACGGATCGATTGATTGGCTGAGTTTTCCCCGATTCGATTCCGCCGCGTGTTTCGCTTCGCTGCTCGGGTCCCGATATAACGGCCGTTGGATCATCTCGACCGTCTCTGAAAATCCCGAGATCAAGCGTCACTACCGGAACGGAACCCTCGTTCTCGAAACGGAGTTCTCAACGCCCGAAGGCGCAGTGCTGGTAATCGACTGCATGGATCGGCGAGGCGACAATCAAGACGTGATTCGACTGGTGCGCGGCCTGCGCGGGCGCGTGCCGATGTACATGGAGCTGGTGCTCCGCTTCGACTACGGCACCGTCATTCCCTGGGTGCGGCGGCTTTCCGACGGCCGCGTACAAGCGATCGCCGGTCCTGACCGCGTAACGCTTGCGACCACCGCCCCATTGCACGGCGAAGACCTGATGACCCGAGCCAATTTCGAGATCGAAGCCGGGCAGGAGGTGCCTTTTGTCCTGACTTGGTCCAGCTCTTACTCGCATGAACCAAA
Organism: Terriglobia bacterium; assembly: GCA_963737005.1. Lineage (GTDB taxonomy): Bacteria > Acidobacteriota > Terriglobia > Bryobacterales > Bryobacteraceae > Bog-105. The sequence goes on from CAVTRD010000006.1 coordinate 720,166, forward strand.
TCAACCGGACGTAACAGCCACAATCGAAAACGTCACACGAGCCTGGCAGAAATGGTCCAGTAAGCACATCCCGCAAGGACCTTATTCGGAAGCGGTTCTGCGGTCGCTTATCACTCTCAAAGCTCTCGAACACCACAAGACGGGCGGCATCATAGCGGCCGCGACCACTTCCCTGCCCGAAGAGATCGGAGGCGAGCGTAATTGGGATTACCGGTTTTGCTGGTTGCGTGATTCCACCTTTACTCTGCTCGCGCTCCTAGAATCCGGATTTATCGACGAGGCGAAAGCCTGGCGCGATTGGCTCATGCGGGCGGTCGCCGGGAACCCGGAACACATGCAGATCATGTATGGCGTGGGCGGGGAGCGCCGGTTAACAGAGTTTGAGCTTCCTGAGTTGCCGGGTTATGCAGGTTCGTCGCCCGTTCGCATCGGCAATGCCGCTTCTGAGCAGCTCCAACTCGATGTCTACGGTGAAGTGATGGATTCGCTTTTCCTGGCGCGCGTCAAGGGTCTCGCGGCTTCGGACGAGGGCTGGGATTTGCAGCGCGCGTTGGTGACTCATCTCGAAAAAATCTGGTCGGGCCCCGATGACGGAATCTGGGAAGTACGTGGCGTTCGGCGCCATTTTGTCTTTTCTAAGGTGATGGCTTGGGTGGCGTTTGACCGAGCCGTGCGAACCGTCGAGATGTTCGGCGAAAAGGGGCCGCTGGATCGCTGGCGGAAGGTGCGCGCTGATATTCACGGCGAAGTCTGCAAGCTCGGCTACAGCAATCAAATGCAGTCTTTCGTCCAATACTACGGCAGTAACGAAATGGATGCCAGCGTGCTAATGATGCCACTCGTCGGCTTTCTGCCGCCCGAAGACCCGCGCATCATTAACACGATCGCCGCTATCGAGAAGCACCTGCTGTACGACGGCTTCGTCGCCCGCTACGACACCAGGAGCGCGGTCGATGGATTGAAAGGACGTGAGGGAGTGTTTCTGGCTTGCAGCTTCTGGCTGGCCGATAACTACGTCCAACAGGGGCGGCTCGATGAGGCTCGCACCCTATTTGAACGCCTCTTAGCATTACGTAACGATGTGGGTCTATTGTCTGAAGAATACGATCCGCTCGAACGTCGTCAGTTGGGAAACTTTCCGCAAGCTTTCTCCCATCTCTCGCTGATCAATACTGCTCACAACCTTAGTTGCCGCTCGGAAGGAAAGCCCGGTTTCCAGCGTTCAAAGAAGAACCCTCGATAACTCACCAACCTTGGCGAGATCTCAGGGCGGCAATTTGAGCGACGTGGTGGCGCCCATGCCAAGCGTATAAACCCAGAGCGTAATCGAGTTGCATGCGCCCCCGTTCGGAGTGCTCGAGTGAACGCTCGTACTGCGCGGGCGTCATTGCCCGCAGCAGCAGGGCCCAGCGCTCGTGCAGTCCCTCCAGGATCAACAGCGATGGTCCGATGGGAGCAGACTTCGCGTCTGGCAGCTCGGCCCAGACTGCCTCGCCGTAGCCCCTGATGGGCGGGTTGTCTTCCGTTAAAGCGAGTCGGAACCGACAGTAGGAGTTTACGTGGCTGTCGGGCAGATGATGGATCACCTGACGCACCGTCCAGCCCTCATCCCGGTAAGGTGTCTCGAGTTGCGCTTCATCAAGATCGGCCACAATCTCACGTAATCTGCCGGGTGAGCTCGCCGATTTCTTCGATCCAACCGGTCCGGTCGCTGGCGGTTATTGGCTGAGGCGGACGATATCTGCCGATCGGGTACTTTAATTCGTCTAGTTCGTGAGTGACTTTCAAAAGGATCCTCTGTGGATACAAGCAGCAGCTTGCTACCGGCAGATAATAGCAGTTGTCGACGTGTTCGGTAAGCTGTTAAAAAAATTTGTCGGCACGACCGGAAAACACGACTGCTCATCTGTTTCATAGGCACACAGCATGCGAGACGGCAGGCCACGAGAGGGATTCACCCCAACCCCAAGTGCAACTCCCCAACGAAACTCTCTCGTGGCCCTCGCAACAGTTTACAGATCATCGATCTAAGGTTTTAATGGTGTCGTGCCCATACTCATGACGGGGGCTAAGTCATTCGCACTTCAGGCAACAGCTTGGGAGCGAGACCCGGTGGAGTATACGGCAGAGAGTAGGCTCATACTCGATCTTTACGATCGGGAACAGATTGCGTTACGCCGGTATCTTGTGTACCTCGGTTTAGATAGCGATTCCGCGGCGGAAACCGTGCAGGAAAGCTTCTTACGCTTGCACCAGCATTTAATTGCTGGTGGTGACCGTTCGAATCTTCGAGCCTGGATTTATCGTGTCGCACATAATTTGGCGCGCAATACACAAACGGCGATTCGGACCACCCGTACGGGTTCACTGACCGATGCCGGCCACGCCGAAATTGTTGCCGATTCGAGCGCCTCGGCAGAAGCAACAATTGCTTACACGGGAGGCAGAGAATCAGGTAGAGAACGCGTTGAGGCAATTGAGCGCTGCGCAAAAAAACTGTCTTGTGCTCCGTGCCCAAGGCCTAAAATATCGCGAAATAGCGACGGCTCTGAACCTTTCCGTGTCGACCGTCGCCGAGAACATTCAGCGTGGCCTCGAGAAGTTGAAGGAGAGCATATGAAGAAGGCGGGTCAAGCAACAGAAGGTCATCTGACCCGGGACTTGCTAATCCGGTTTTTGGACGGCGAGTTGCCTGACCAAGAGTTCGGAGAAACTCGTGGTCATTTGGCAGTCTGCTCTATCTGCCGGCAGAAGCGCGACGAGTTAGCGCAGCTTTCGTCGAAGCTGACACTTCTGGTGAATGCGCTGCCGGTCGATGTACCGGTTGATGGCGCGTGCAAAGCTCTCGCGCGCTCTTGTTGCCAAAGACATTCGCGATAGTGTACGCACCCAATCCGAGCAATGTCATGCGTCGGTTCGGCTGGGCGATGGCGTTGGCCGCCTCGCTTGCAGTCGGTGTTCTTCTCGCCCCTTATCTCCATGTGACCAATACCGTAAGCCGGACCACGGCGTCTGGTTCTGCCCTGGCTTCGCTCGACGTGAACGGCGAGAGCTTCATCGCTCTTCCCTACTCTAATCCTGATCTGCCACTGAGCACGCCCGGATCGTGGAGATGGAGGTTCCGATTTCATCGCTCGCTTCGGCGGGAATCGTTCTCGAACCAGGAGTAAATGGTTCAACGGATCGCACCGTCGCCGCGAATGTGTTGTTAGGTATCGATGGACAACCGCTCGGTTTGCATGTGCTGAGCACTGAATAGATTTTGGGGATCGCACTTTGAACAGGAGATCAATCGTGAAAACGAATGTTGTTATGGACTAGCGCAGGTTTAATGGCTGTCGCTCTAGGCGCGCAGCTTTCCCATGCGCGAGGAGCCCCGCCCGATGATGCACGGGTTCGCCGGAGGAGGTCCGGGCCCGATGGGCATGGGACCTCATCCCGCGGAAAATTGTTACGGGGGAGCCATACTCCGCCGACGTGAGCACGGCCGTCAACGAGACGCTTGCCGATGGCAACACAATCAATCGCACGACCACAGGACACGTGGCGCGTGACAGTCAGGGTCGGACATACTTCCGAGCAAGATTTCGCGGGCGGACCTTGGGCAGAGAAGGGATCGAGCACCATGATATTTTTGCTGATCCGGTCGCTGGTTACAGTTACGTTCTGAATCCCAATACCAAGGTGGCGATGCGCCGACCGCTTTGAGGACGCCTCCGCCAGGGTGATACTACTCCTGACGGACCACGTCATGGAGTCGGCCACGCCCGGCAGATGCGCAACGATCGAGTGGTGGCCGACCTTGGCTCGCAAAATCGTAAGTGGTGATCCAGGCGACGGGAAGAGCATCACGCGTACGATTCCGGCTGGCGCAATCGGAAACGCTCAGCCGATTATCGAAAAGAGTGAAATCTGGACGTCGCCCGATCTCCAAGTGGTAGTGCTTTCGAAGCACACGGATCCGCGCTTCGGGCCAATCGACTTACACGCTGAGCAACATTCGTCGGGCGGGATCCGAGCGCGAGCCTGTTCCAGGTTCCTTCGGATTACACGGTGAAGGATGCTCCGTCGCACGGGCCGCGTTAAGCAAAACCAGTTTCCCTCTTAGAAGCCGCTGGCGTCGCTTTCAGTAAAGCGATCCAGCGGCACTTTTTTGTCTGGTCGCCTCATCGTTCATATGTTCAATTCACCGAAGGCGACTGCAAAGATTTTTCGGGAGTTAACTCGAGCATCATCGCAGGTTTCATCCGACCTACCCAGCGAAGATACTGCCACAGCGAAGCTCGCTCCACCCAGACGAAATGCATGAAAGATTCACGCGTGATCGACTCGGCCGGAATCCCCGAATAAGTTTCGATCCGCCAGCGCAGGTAGGGCGAGTGCCAGGGCGCAGCGATAACCGCGCGTCGCAGATCCAGAAGGAACCGCAGCATCAGGGCGCGCGGCACCGCGGACGCACCTGCACTCACGGACGCAGCATTGCTTGTGTTGCTCTTCGGAATCCGGGCGTCGCGTAATATCCCGAGCGGGTGCGGACGACCGGCTTTCCCGGGCGCGTCAACCGTCACCTTGATCTGCCGGTAACTGCCATCGAGAGCCTGAATCGAAGGGCGTATAGGCGATCGTGTACTGGTTGCGAATGTCGCTGCGCAACTCTCAACCGCCAGCGCCTGCACTTCGCTCACTTCTTTCGGATAGAAGGCGAGCCCGCCGGTGGCGCTCGTCAATTCGTTTAGCGCACGCCTTGCTTTCGACGCTTCGCGCTTTTCTTCTTCCGTGAAAAAACCGATGGCATAGACCAGAGTGTCATTCTGATTCGAGCGCGCGACTACCTTTTCGAGCGAGATGTTGCTCGCGTTGTCGTTGCCGTCGGTGATGACCAGCAGCACTTTCTTATCTCGCTTGGCATTCTTCTTCGATGTAGTCGAGCGACATGTTGATCGCGTCGCGCATGGCGGTGCCGCCCGCGCGAATCGATGCGCGCCAATCCCTGTTCCATCTTCTGCATGTCGTTTGTGAAAGGCACATCCAGAAAGGCATCATCGTTGAAATTGACGATGAAGACCTCGTCTTGCGGATTCGAGTTTCGCACCATGGCGAGCGCGGCCGCTTCCACCCGGCTCCGCTTGCGTCATCATGCTGCCGCTGTCGTCGATGATGATGCCGAGCGAAACCGGAACGTCTTCCCGCCGGAAGATTTTCACCTCCTGCGGCTGACCGTTCTCGAAAACTTTGAAAGCGTTCTGCTCTAGATTCGTGACCAGCTTGCCTTTGTGATCGGTCACGCTCGCATGCAGCACAACCAGCCGGGTATCCGAGCGGAACTGCGCCAGCAGCGCTATGCCGAAGACACAGCTCAGCACCACGGCAATGGCCGACGCTGAACGCGCGCCGTGTCCAAGCTGGCTCTTACTGAGTGGGCGCATAGTACCCAAGTCGGAAGTAAGCCTTCAGCGGCGGAAGCCCTCGCGGCTGATTCAGCTTCACTTGCACCCGTCGATATTTTCCGTCGCGCTCCCGGTTCTTCGGCGTATACCCAAGAATGTATTCGTTGCGCAGCTCAATACCGATTTTAGCCGCGATGTCGGGCAGTTCCGCGACATTCTCGACCGCGTATTCGCGGCCGCCGGTCTGCTCGGCCAGATCATTCAGCAGATCCCGGCCCGGCAGCCTCTTCCGGCGTTCGGCCGCGGCCGCCCATGGATTCGAAAGATGCCGATGGCAAAGATCTGGACGTCGGCTTCGCGCACCGCGTTCTTGATCTCAGTCTCCGTGTAGCGGCTGCTGATTATCGCCGCCGTCCGAGATGATCAGCACCGCTTTGCGCGGATTGTGCGCTTTCTTCATCTCGTGCATGGCCAGATAAACACTATCGAGCAGACGCCGTCCGGCCTTTGGATTGCGTAAAGGTCAACGTGCTCTGAATCTTATCCGTGTCGGTCGTAAAGGGCACGCTCAACTCCGGCCGGTCGTTGAACTGAACCAGAAAGAATTCGTCCGAAGGATTCGCGGTCTTGAAAAACTCGGCGGCCGCCTGCCGCGATTTCTGCAGCTTGGGCCCCATGCTGCCGCTGGTATCGAAAACCAGCCCGATCGAAATCGGCGCGTCTTCGCTCGAAAAGTCGGTGATGCTCCTGCTCGACTTTGTCTTCGAAAAGCCGGAAATGCTCCTTCTCGAGCCCTGTGACAAAGCGGTTCAGCGGATCGGTCACCGTGACATTGATCAGCACCAGCGTCCTGTTGACCCGGATGTCTACGGGCTCGAGTTGCCGGGCAGCGTCGGCACCGGCTTGCGGTAGCGACGCGGCCAGCGGCTCAGCTGCGCCGGATGTCGATTCCGCGGAGTCGCCTGCGCGAATAGGCAGTCACCACGGGCAGGCGCGGCAAGAGCAGAAGTCGCAGCAAGTACGACAGGACAGCGTCCGTGCGGGACGCTCGATGAACGAAGGCGGAACAGAATACGCGTCCGCATGCTGAGTAACCTTTCTGCCATCAATATAGCATGGAGATTCGAGGCGCGAAAGCGACGGGCTAATCGGCCAGCCACGCCGACTGCAAGCCCAGCTCGCATGCGTGAGCGGCGACGTTAACGCTGAATACGGGCCGATCCGCCCTTGGCGAAGCTGCGAACCTGGTCGAGCGTCGCCATCGTCGTATCGCCCGGGAAAGTCGTCAGCAGTGCGCCGTGCGCCCAGCCGAGCTTCACCGCTTCTTCGTCCGATTCGCCGCTCAAGCAGGCCATAGATGAATCCGGCCGCGAAGCCGTCGCCGCCGCCCACGCGGTCGTAGACGTCGAGCTCCGCGGTGGGCGCCATGATAGCGTCTTGCCCGTTGATCCAGGCCACAGCGCTCCAGCTATGCCGGTTGGTGGAGTGAACTTCCCGCAAGGTGGTGGCCACGATCTTCACCTGCGGATGCTTCTTGCGCACGTTGTCCATCATGCTGAAGAACGCGCTCGGGTCGAGCTTCGATTTCGCGGCAACTTCCGGTCCCGGGATGCCCAGCCCTTTCTGCAGATCTTCTTCGTTACCGACCAGCACATCGACATTCTTCACGATCCGATCGATCACCTCGACTGCCTTCTTGGCGCCGCCAATCACGTTCCAGAGCTTCTCGCGATAATTCAGATCGAAGGAGATATCGGCGCCCGCTGCCTTCGCGGCCTGCATGCCCTCGATGATCACTTCGGACGTGGTCGGCGAGAGCGCCGCGAAAATTCCGCCGCTGTGGAACCAGCGCACGCCGCCCTCGAAGATCGCGTTCCAATTGAAATCGCCCGGCTTCAGCTGAGCCGCCGCTTCGTTGCAGCGGTTGTAGAAAACCACGGGCGCGCGCACGCCCTGTCCGCGGTCGCTGTAGACGGTCGCCATGTTCGGCCCGTCGACGCCATCGTGCTTGAAATGCTTATAGAACGGCTTCACGCCCATGGCGCGCACCCGCTCGGCGATAAGGTCGCCGATCGGGTAATCGACCATGGCGGTCGCCACGCCGGTCTGCATGCCGAAAGCAGTCGGAGAGATTCGCCGCGACGTTGAACTCGCCGCCGCTCACGTGAATCTGGCATTCGCTCGCTTTCCGGAACGGAATGATCCCGGATCCAGCCGATGGACCAGCGCGCCAACCGAAACAAAATCGAAGCGCCCCATCCTGGCGAATTTTCAATCCGTAGCTCATCTTTTCTCCTTTTCGAGCAGATCAGATATCTAAACGTTATAGGTTCCCGACGAAACACGTCCGCCGCGCCCGGTCCAGTTGGTATGGAAGAATTCGCCGCGCGGTTTATCGACGCGCTCGTAGGTGTGTGCGCCGAAGAAGTCGCGCTGCGCCTGCAGCAGATTCGCGGGCAGCCGCTCCGTGCGGTAGCCGTCGTAAAAAGGCAAGCGCGGTGGAGAACGCCGGCGTCGGAACGCCGAACCCGATCGCGTGAATGATGGCATGACGCCAGGAGTCCTGGTAATTGTTCAGAACGTTGCTGAAGAAGTCGTCAAGCAACAGATTCGTCAGCTTGCGGATTCTTGTCGTAGGCGTCTTTGATTTTCCCAGAAACCGGCTGCGGATGATGCAGCCGCCGCGCCACATCAGCGCGATGCCGCCCATATTCAGATTCCACCTCTGCTCCTTCGCCGCTTCGCGCAGCAGCATGTAGCCTTGCGCGTAGGAAATCATCTTCGAGCAGTAGAGCGCGCGCCGCACGTCTTCGATGAAGATCTTTGCGATCCTGCGAATCGATATCGTGCTTGGGCCCGTTCAGCACTTTAGAGGCGGCGACACGCTCTTCTTTAGTGCGGAAAGGCAGCGCGCAAAAACCGCTTCGCCGATCAGCGTCACCGGCATTCCGAGATCAAGCGCGCTGATGGCCGTCCACTTGCCCGTGCCCTTCTGTCCCGCAGTGTCGAGGATCTTGTCGACCATCGGCTGGCCGTCTTCGTCGCTCTTCTTCGAAAGAATCTCGGCCGTGATCTCGATCAGGAAACTATCGAGTTCGCCCTTGTTCCAGTCGGCAAAGATTTCGTGCAGCTCGTCGGCGCTCAGCCCCAGACCGTCTTTGAGCAACTGGTAGGCCTCGCAGATCAGCTGCATGTCGCCGTATTCGATGCCGTTGTGGACCATCTTCACGTAATGCCCGGCGCCCTCTTCGCCCACCCAGTCGCAGCACGGCGTGCCATCTTCGACCTTGGCGGCGATCGATTGGAAAATGTCCTTCACGTGCGGCCACGCTTCCGGATTGCCGCCCGGCATGATCGAGGGCCGTTGCGCGCGCCTTCTTCGCCGCCCGAAACGCCCGTGCCGATGAACAGAATGCCCTTCTCGTTGAGATCCTTCGTCCGGCGGTTCGTGTCGGTGAAAAGCGAGTTGCCGCCGTCGATGATGATGTCGCCTTTTTCGAGATGCGGCACAAGCTGGTCGATCATCTGATCGACCGTGTCGCCCGCCTTCACCATCAGCATGACCCGCCGCGGCCGTTTCAGCGCTTTGACCAGTTCTTCAATCGAGTGCGCGCCCGACGACCTGGGTGCCCTTCGCTTCGTTGTCGATGAAATCGTCGACTTTCGAAACCGTCCGGTTGAAGACAGCCACTTTGTAGCCGTGGTCGTTCATGTTCAGACAAGGTTCTGGCCCATGACTGCCAGGCCGATCAGTCCAATGTCGCAACTCTCGTTTTCCATATATGTTCTGAGCATCAAGTTCTGCGCCAATCAGATGATAACGCTTCGTTACACGCAGACGCGGGGCGCGGACGCCAGGCGATCAGATACGGATTCGCTCTTTCAAACGCAAAATACCCGCTGCGGCTGACGGGAATTTTACTCCCGTCGGCTCAAAACCGCCAATGCGCGAGTCCTTCGTATAGGGCTCGACTTTCGCGATGCGCTCCAGATTCACCAAAAGGAGCGGTGCACCCGCACGAAGCGCGCGGGATCGAGCGAGCGTTCGAGATGTGAAATCGTCTGCTGCTTGAGATGTGTCTTACCGCGCGCGTGTAGCGCGACATAATCGTCCTGCGCTTCGGCATAATCGAGTTGCTGGACCGGAATCACGTGATAGGCTTCGTGCCATCCCTCACCACGATGCGTTGCACGTATCTGCCCGGGAGGCAGAGCGGCTTGCTTTAAGCTCCGTCGCGCTTACCGGGATCCCCGTCTTAACCGCACGCGTTCACGCCCCGGGCGCGCGCCAGGCGACTGGAAGCGCTCCAGATCGAACGGCTTAAGCAGATAATCGACCGCCGAGGCATCGAACGCCTTGGTCGCGTACTGGTCGTATGCGGTCACAAAAACCACCGCAACCTCGTTTCCGATCAGCTCCAGCACTTCGAAGCCATCGAGCTTCGGCATTTGCACATCCAGAAACAACAGATCAGGTTTGCGCTGTCCGCAGATGCTTTCACCGCATCGAATCCGTTCGCGCATTCGGCAACAATCTCGATATCCGCTTCGCCGCTCAGGTATTCGCGCAGCAGCTGCCGCGCCAGCTCTTCATCGTCCACGAGAATGGTGCGGATGCTCATGCTTTTCGCGACCCCAGGGTAACTGAAAGCATCACCCGATACGACGCTTGGCTCCACCTCGATCTCGAGCTTGCCGGCACTTCCGTAACGTGCCTTGCAGCCGGTTCCGCACGCTCGACCAAGCCAAAGCCGTTCGCTGTGCCGGCGGAGCATCGGGATCGAACGGATTCTCCACTGTTACCCGCAGCCGATCCATCCAGGCGCTCGCCCCGTGAGCGCAATCTCTCCGCCATCGGGCAGCGTGGCGATCCCATGCTTGATCGCATTCTCGATCAGCGGCTGCACCAGCAGAGGAGGCACGTCGCATTCCCCGCAACCATCCCGTAGCTGCTTGCCGCACCCGCAGCTTGCTGCCCAAAGCGGACCTGCTCCACATCCAGATAGCTCCTGGTCAGAGCCAGTTCTTCACCCAGCGGAATGCTCGTCGCTCGCCGAGCCGGAGCGAATTCCGCAGAAAATCGGAGAGAGCGATGCACATCTGTCGTGCCTCGCCGGGGATCGATGCTCGTCAGCGCGCTGATCGAGTTCAAGCTGTTAAAGAGAAAATGCGGATTCACCTGCGCTTTAAGTGCCTTCAGCTCCGCCTCACGCGAAAGCAATTCCGCCTTTCTGCGAGGATTCGATCGCCAGCAGGTATAATAAGGGTCACGGAGAGCAGATAGAGCAGGAAAACCATCGCTGTGAGAACGGGAATGCCCGGCCGGAACGCACTGCTAATCCCGGAGTCAATGCCCAAGTGCCCGGCGAGCAGATGCGTAAATCCATGATCAGAGTGCTGGCGCACATGGCTGCGAGCAGGAACCTCATGGCCACCTTCCAATCCGGCGTGGTTGTGATTCAAAGGACCGGCAGACGAACCAGGCCGACAGAGAGAGCAGAGCAATGGCAGTGGTAATCGGCAGCGCTATCGAACCTACCTCGAGCCAGGTGAGCTGTGAGGAGCTCTTCAGTGTGACCGCGAGCATCACTCCGATCGGCACCCACCCGGTGAAATAGCCGGAGCGGATCCGGGGGTCTTTGAGGATTGGATGCACTCTGCGTCAATCCTCGATCTCGACCGAGCCCAGGATCGCCAGACCGGTAATTACAAGCATCGGGGCATCACGGCCGGTGTTCGGCGGAACAGTCTTATCTTCAAAGTTCCCGAGTATGCTCGCTCCATTCACATGGATTCGCCACTCGTCCGGAACTCTGATCTTCGTCGCTCCAAAGACAGCTGTCACATTGACCACCGTCGCATTACGGGGTGACAGAATCACTGCACGCCGCAGGTCGATTTCAATAGAGCCGAATATGCTCGTCAGAGTGCCGCCCGCAAAGTCATCGCTTTCTACCTTGCGCTTAACCGCACCGAACAGAGTGAAATCACTTAACCAATTGCCGTTGGTCTGAACAGGTATTTGCCCAAAGGCTCGCGCCGGAGGCATTGTGCCGCCCTGCCGCGCTTTGGAAGTTTCGAGAACGCTCGACAAAACGGCAAACCCGATGGCAATCAAAATCAGGGAAACGATCCAGCTCCCATTGCCCGTGTTCAGACGAAGCCACCCCAGATTCGACAGCAGAAACAGACAGCCGAAGAGCACTGTAAACACGCCCCACACAACGGAGCTTGCACTGCGGCTCCCCGCCAATCGCCCAATCCCACCTAGAATCGGCAGCACGGGCCAGAACAGCCAAACATTGTGGATCGGCAAAATCCCAAGATTGCCCAGAAAGAGCAGGACACCTAGCGCGATCAGCCCGATAGAAACGTAGAGCCGAGAACCGATATCGCAGCTGCGTGAAGCCAAGCGCTCAGTTTGGGCCTGAATGGCTCGATGAACCCATTCGTTCCGGTCGCCTTGCGGTTCAGACACGCCGTGCTCCGGCGCGCGACTTCTCCGCTTGCTCGTCGCCGCTCGTGAGCATCTCGCTCAAGCCGGTCAGGATGAGCGCCATCGGCCATAGGTTTTCGATTCGGTCCAAGGATAAGATCCCCACGCGATCGCCTCCAATTAGTATCAAACCGGTTAAAAGCAAAATGACCGGTAGAATCAGGCTTTCGATCTGGTTCGCTTGGCTGCCTGCTTCTTTGTGATGTCTCATATCCAACCTCCAAGCCGATCCTAAGGTGCAATCCAGATGCATTCACGCCTGAATCGGTGAGTGACCGTCGGCTACCGGCGAGTGCCGATATGGCTCGGCCAACGACACGTGATTCGGGCACGTTGAAGGTTTGTTCAAGAAACCCAGAAGGCCGCTAATCTGGCACACTGAACTACATGGAATGGACACCAGGCGGATCGGGCAGCGACATTGAAGATCGGCGCGACCAAAGCGGCGGAGGGGGCGGCTTTGGAGGCGGTGGCTTCGGTTTCGGCGGGCTCGGAATCGGCGGCGTCATCATCGTCGGCTTGCTCAGCCTGATATTCCAGAAGAATTTATTCACCCTGTTTTCGGGCGCGGGTCCGGCGCAACAAACGCAGGTTCGCGCGGTGCCCGATCACCAACGTAGTGCGCAGGAGCAGCCCGAAGTCGAGTTCGTCAAGTTCGTGTTGAACGACGTGCAGGCAAATTGGGATCGCGTTCTGCCCGAAACGGCGAATCGCCCGTACCGCCACGCCAAACTCGTGCTCTTTCGGAATCAGACTCCTTCCGGATGCGGCATGGCGCAGGATGCCATCGGTCCCTTCTACTGTCCCGAAGATGAAAAGGTTTATCTTGATTTGAGCTTCTTCGACGAATTGCGAAGGCGCTTTGGTGCGCCGGGCGAATTTGCGCAAGCCTACGTAATCGCCCACGAGATCGGACATCACGTTCAGAAGATCCTGGGCATCGAGCCGAAGGTCCGGCGGTTACAGCAGGCAAATCCGGATGAGGCAAATTCACTATCAGTTCGTTTAGAATTGCAGGCGGATTGCTTTGCCGGCGTTTGGGCCGCACTCTACTGCACAGCGAAAGATTATCGATCAGAGCGACGTGCAGTCAGCGCTCGGGGCTGCTGCCGCGGTAGGTGATGACCGTTTGCAACAACAGGCAAGAGGCCGTGCCAATCCCGAGAGCTTCACACACGGTAGCTCAGCCCAGCGCACGGGCTGGTTCAAGCGTGGGTTCGACAGTGGCCAGATTTCGGCCTGCAACACTTTTCAACGACAATAACCATATGCCTGAGATTGCCAGCCCCATCCCCGTTAAAGTTGCTCCCACCCCGCCCATGCCTCACTTCGCAACGGCGGCTGAGGAACGCCTACACCGTAAACAAAGGCTCGCTGCCGCGTTTCGGGTGTTTTCGCAGTTCGGCTTTAATGAGGGCGTGGCCGGACACATCACAGCGCGTGATCCAGAGCGAACGGATTGCTTCTGGGTCAACCCCTTCGGCATGCACTTTTCGCAGATCCGGGTTTCTGATCTTGTGCTGGTGGATGAGCACGGTCAGGTTGTGGAGGGAAACCGGCCGATCAACGAAGCGGCCTTCGCGATTCACTCGCGGGTTCATACGACGCGCCCGGATGTTGTAGCCGCAGCGCACGCACATTCCTTGTACGGAAAAACATGGTCTTCGCTCGGCCGTTTACTCGATCCGATCACCCAGGATGCCTGCGCCTTCTATCAGGATTGCGGGCTCTTTGCCCACTACACGGGAGTTGTCTACGACACCTCCGAAGGGGAGCGAATCGCTGAGGCACTCGGCAACAAGAAATCGGTCATCCTTCAGAACCACGGGTTATTGACGGTCGGAGAGACGGTCGATGAAGCGGCATGGTGGTTTATCTCGCTCGAGCGCTGCTGCCAATCGCAAATGCTGGCGGAAGCAGTTGGTAAGCCGATCCCGATCGCTCACGAAAGCGCACTGACCGCCTGGCAACAAATAGGCGCGCCGCGCATCGGCTGGTTTCAGTTTCAGCCTCTCTGGGACGTCATCACGCGCGCTCAACCCGACTTGTTCGATTAACCACACGACCCTCTACACATGACGAATGACCACAAGCTCGACGACTTGCATCTGCTCCTTCGAGTCAACCGAGATACGGAAGAAAGCTTAAGGGCAGCCGCCGCACACATCAGGAACTCAGAGCTGGAAACTCTGCTCAGCGGCTACGCTGGCCAGCACGCGAAATTCGCCGCTGAAATGCGAGAAGAGATCAAACGGTTGGGAGGCGATGAGTCCGAAACGAAGACCAAAGACGGCGCACTCCACCGAGGTTGGATGGATCTCAAAGCCGCCCTTGTCGGCACTTCGGTACACTCGCTGCTGAGTTCCTGCGAGAGCGGAGAGGAATCTGTCGATGCCGAGTATCTTGACGCGATGGATCGAAATCCGAGCGGGCACATCCATGCGCTTCTAGAAAAGCAACGTCAACAGGTTGTGGGCTTTCACACCCACCTGCGCCGCTTGGCCAAGGAGGCCAGACACTTCGAGTTTCCCGCTAACGAAAACCGCTCTTAATGCGGAAGTGTGAAGGCGTACAGCATCTCGCCTGCCCCAAAAACCACATACTGGCGGTTGTCGAGCAGATAAGTCATAGGTCCGTTGCTGACCGACGCAGCCAGTCCGGCATGCCAGACAATCTTCCCGTCCGCCGGATCGAAAGCGATCGCATTCTCGGAGGGGTCGCCCGTAAACAGCAGCTTACCGGCGGTGGTTAGGATGCCCGAATGCGAGCCGCCGGTCCCAGGATAAACGTGGGTCCAGCGAACCTTGCCAGTTTGGTAGTCGATCGCCTCAAGCGACGACTGTGACCAGACTCCGGCATCGCGTCCGCCATATCCTTCGGGCTTGTCGGTCGTATCGGTCAAGTAGTACACGCTGTAGGAGGGCGACGCACTCACGTAAAAGAGGCCCGTCTGCGGGTCAAAGCTTGGTGGGAACCAGTTCGTCGCGCCGCCGGAAGCCGGGATGACCAGAGCGCCATCCGTCTTCGGCTCTTTATCAGGATCCGGAATCGGCTGACCATTCGCGCCAACACCCTTGGACCAATTGATGTCAACGAACGGTTTGCTGAGCACGCTTTTCCCCGTGGTGCGATCGAGAACGAAGAAGTAACCGTTACGAGCGGCTTGTGCCAGGAGCTTGCGTGGTTGCCCATCGATCGTGCCGTCGAATAACACCGGTGCCTCGACGTTATCCCAATCGTGGGTATCGTGGGGCGACGCTTGGAACCACCAGACAAGTTTGCCCGTATCTGGGTTGAGCGCCACGATCGAGCAGGTCCAAAGATTGTCGCCTTTGCGCCCCTGTGCAGCGTGCACCGGATTCGGATTGCCGGTACCCCAAAACAGCAGATGCAGTTCCGGATCGTAAGTGCCGGTGAGCCAGGTCATGCCGCCGCCATGCGACATCGATTGTTCATCGGGCCAGGTTTCGGCACCGACCTCGCCCTTGCGCGGCTCACTGTTCCAGCGCCATTGCACTTTGCCGTCTTCCGGATCCCGCGCCTCAAGAAAACCGGGCACGTCGAGCGAGTCGCCGCCAACGCCAACTAGCACATGGTTACCAACCACCAGCGGTGCGGGAGTCGAGAAATATTGCTGTGCCAGATCGGCGATCTCAACCGACCAGCGGAACTTCCCCGAATCTTTGTCGAGCGAGATGAGATGGTTGTCCGGCGTCTCGAAGAAGACCCAATTGCCGTAGATCGCCACACCGCGATTGCCGATGTGAATGCCGCCCTGGCTCTCCCACTTGTAATGCCAAATCTCGCGGCCGGTGCGTGCATCCACAGCCCAGGCGTGATCAGGAAGGGTGAAATATAAAACCCCGTCCATCTCGAGCGGGGTCGATTTGATCTGCGAACCAAACGGGCTGCCCCCCGGCCCGGTGTTCGCCCGGTAGGCCCAGGCCAAAGTCAAATTCCGCACGTTGCCAGCGTCAATCTGATCGAGAGGGCTAAAACGCCGGCCAGAGTAATCCCCGTTGTAACTCAACCAGGAGCCGACAGGAGGCTTCGTAAGCGTCGCAGCGTTCAAGCCATCAGCCGCCGGCAAGGCTGCAGCGCAGGTAAGGCAGGAAAGCAGCAGGCGAGCAATTCTCATTTCAATGTCTCCAGATAAGCGAGCACGTTGTGCATGTCGGCGTTGGTATAGCGAGAGAGCAGCTCCGCATGTCCCTGCAGCGGATCGTGAACCTCCATTTGGAGGCCCTTCTCATCTGCCAGCAGCCAGGAATGATGTTCGCCGGAGGGCTCCGTCAGTGACACACTGAAGTCGTCCAGGTGATCGAGCGTGCCGGTGAAAGACTGCCCGGATGCCAGTTTCACAGTCACGGTTTTCTGCCCCCGTGGATCAGGCGGAGGACCAGGCGCTCCTGGAAAACGCGATTCCTTAGGATAGAGAAAACGCGATTGTAAATCGACCGGCTCAAACTTAGTAGCGATGTGTGCGAGGTCTCCTGTTCCCGAATGGCAGGTGGCGCAATGGGCGCTGAAGTAAGATTCGCCCGCCTTCGGATCGCCGGTTACGATGTTCAGAATTTTGTACTCCATACGATTCGCCGCGGCCTGACTTCGTGACAGAAGGTACGCTGCAACGTCTTTGATCTGCGGATCGGTGAACTGGAAAGCCGGCATACCCTTCGCGGTTCGGCCATGCAGAATGACAGGTCCAATCTCATTCCCTGTCCCTTTGTCATGCAGCACCAGCACGGAGGTCACGAGATTTGGGCCGCCATTGCCTCCACGAGCATCGCTGCCGTGACAAAAAGCGCAATTCGCGACGAAGGTTTTTTGACCACGCCCGGCAGCAACGGGATCGGCCAAGGGACCGATCGCTAGAAAATCGCCGTGACCACTCGTGCGGGGCGCGGGCCGATTGGGAGTCGTGTCGGTCGTCCGGGTGCCAGGACCAGGTGTCTTCATCGCCGGACCGGGCTGCGTTCCGTTAGCGGCCCCGCCCGCGGGCTCTGGCGGAGGCGCATTCGGGGTGCTTTGCGGCTCCTGAGCCCAAAGCGCGGACGCCGCCATCGAGGTTGCAAGCAGGAGGGAGAGTGGAAAACGGGTCATGGTTATCGCTCCTCGTGCCTGGCACGGAGAACTGTAACTAAATTACGACATAACGAACGAGGGAACTGGCCATCTCGTGAACGACACAAACTCGCGAGAATTAGCCGTTACTCACTAGCCTACGTTTAGTTGTCTTTTCACTGTTGTGCTGCTTCATAAGACGAACCGCCCATCCTAGAAGGGAACATCGTCGTCAGTGATTTGCGTGCCCGGGAAATCGTCCTCCGGCGCTGAACCTGCTCCCGCGCCGCGCCCGCGACTTGGAGCCGAACTTCGAGACGGAGCTTGTCCGCCGCCTTCGAATCCGCCGCTTTCACCGCGGCCGCCGAGCAGCAGAACTTCGTCCGCTACTACTTCGGTTGTGTAGACCTTCTTGCCGTCTTTGTCGTCATAGCTGCGAGTTTGAAGCCGGCCCTCAACATAGACCTGCTTACCCTTGGTCAGATAATTGGCCAGGTTCTCCTGCCGCCAGAGCACCACATTCGTCCAATTGGTCTCTTCTTTCCACTCGTTGGTCTGTTGGTCCTTCCAACTGCGCGTTGTCGCCACGGCAAAGCGCGTCACGGACACGCCCGAAGGAGTGAACTTCGTTTCGGCGTCGCGTCCCAGGTTGCCGATGAGTAGTACCTTATTAACGCTGCGGGATGCCATAATCACTCGCACTGTATCATGCTGAGGGCCCTAGGCTCGCTGCCAGATCTCCCCTTTCAGTTCGGACCGCGTACTAGGACGCAGTTACAAAACATTCAAGAAAAATTTCCAATTGCCTCGACTGAATTGATGCATAATTATGTCACCAGAGGCCTGTGTAACCAGGCACTCACGTTTCTTAGATCTGGGTTGGGGGATGAATGGCTTCGCGATTTCCAGGATCGTGTTCGCCCAAATGTCGCGCGTCAAGGCGGGTTCAGGCTGGACGAGTTAACGCCCATGCCGTCGCTCTTATTGTTTTTTATGTACTCCTGAGTTGCTCTTCAGCGCATTCTCAGGTACTGATCAAAGCCGCCGAGCCGGGTGATCAGGTCACGATCCTGCCGTCTGATCTGGCCATTTTCGAATCGAATGAGGCTCGCAAGGAGATTCCTTGCTCAGTGACTCAGCGCAAGGCCGAACTTGGCTTCGATCTTCGCTTCCACGCCGGTTACGACGTGAGTCTTCCACTTGAGGAAGTAACAGGTGACGGCGGACTGCTCACAGTCGTCTTCCGGGTTCGCTCGCAAGCCGATGCGGGCCTTCCTGCCTACTTCGTCCAGCACTTTACTGTTCCGCCTGTAACTGAAGACGCCAAAGGCGATGCTCTTTTGCAAGGCGAGATCAACCTTGGCGAGGGAAGTTACCATATCGATTGGTTGATGCGGGACCGCTCCGAACGAATCTGTTCCTCCTCTTGGGATTTGGAAGCCGCCCTCGGATCGAAAGATCGACCGATCGACCTGTTCCTTTCGCCCAACCGAATCGCCGAAGCTCCGCCGGAACCATTCGTAAACGATACCGATGTCCGCACGGCTCCACAGAACAGTGGCGATGCTTTGAACGTCAAGTTGTTGGTGAACTTTGCTCCGCAAGATTCGACGTCAGCTGCACTTCAACGAAGCGATACCGATGCGCTTGTCAGTCTGTTGAAAGCGATTCAGCGAGACAATCGCATTGGAAAAATCTCGCTCGTGGCTTTCAATATGTCGGAATCGCGGGTGGTGTATCGGCAAGAGACGGCGGAACAAATCGATTTCCCCGCCCTGGGTAAGGCATTGCGAACCGTCAAGCTCGGGACCGTGAGCATACAGCAGTTAGGACAAAAGCAGAGCGAGACAAACTTCCTGCAAGGTCTTATCGAGCAGGAGGTCGGGGCTGCCAACCACCCGGACGCCGTCATCTTTGCCGGACCCAAAGCGATGCTGAAGGCAGACGTACCCCAAGAGGACCTGCGACGCATCGGAGATGTAGAGTGTCCGGTCTTTTACATGAATTACAACCTGAATCCCCAGGCGGTTCCATGGAAGGATTCAATCAGCCACGCAATCAAGGCGTTCCGCGGGACCGAGTACACGATTTCCCGGCCCCGCGACCTCTGGTTCTCGACGAGCGAAATGGTCAATCATATTCAACGCACCAAGCGAGGTCGAACCACTTCGCTCGCGGGGGTTCCCGGCGGCAGCCACTAAGTTTCAGCCGTCACTCGGGTAATCGGGGTACACTAGACGCAAACAGGGGGAATGCGTCATGAGTTCGAGTCTCCATCCCGGACCTTTTCGTCGCCGCTCGGATTCAGCCACACCAGGGAGAGCCGCGTGCCTGGTGCTTTCCTTGATGTTTGCGTCGTCGTTGTGCTTCGCTCAGCAGTCCGATCTTGATGTCTTCACGAAGAAGCTTGCGCCGTCGGTCGGCTCGCCTGAAAACGCGGTCGAGAAGATGCTCCAGGCGGCGAACCTCAAGCCAGGCGAAACGCTTTACGATCTCGGGTGCGGCGATGGACGAATTCTACTCAGAGCGGCTAAGAAGTATCGCGTCAAGGCGGTCGGCATCGAGATTTCTCGTGCACTCGCCGAGAAGGCCGCGCAAGATGTGCGCAAAAAGGGCTTGGAAGATCAGGTTAAGATCATCCACGGCGATTTCATGAAAACGGATTTGAGCTCCGCAAACGTCGTGACCCTATATCTAGCGCCTACAGCGAATGATACGCTCCGTCCAAACCTCGAACGCGAGCTGAAGCCGAATACCCGAGTTGTATCCTACGATTATCCGATCGAAGGCTGGACGCCCCTGAATACCTGGGAGACTTCCGGACACTTGGGCGATGTTCACACCATTTATCTTTACGAGGTTCCGAATTCGATCAGGAAGTAGGCTCGGGTGAGCGTTCCTTTCGATGTCCTAGGCATCGGCTTGAATGCGACCGATACGCTGCTGCTGGTAAAAGAATTTCCAGCTTATGCGGGGAAAGTTGCGTTCGATAGCGAGCAACTGAGCCCAGGCGGACAGGTCGCAACCGCTACGGTGACGTGCGCCCGGCTTGGGCTTCGGACACGTTACATCGGCACGGTCGGCGATGATATGCGTGGGGACGTTCAACGCGCAAGCCTGGAGGGAACCGGCGTAGACACAAGTGGGTTGATCACCAGGTCCCGTTGTCCCAATCAAACCGCGTACATCATCATTGACGAACGAAGCGGCGAGCGGACAGTGCTCTGGCAACGAGCAGACTGTCTTCGCCTTGCGCCCGCGGAGATCGTCCCCAGCGATATCCAGAACTGCCGCCTGCTGCACATTGATGGCTATGACATCGAGGCGGCGAGTCGAGCTGCCGAACTGGCGCGCGCCTATGGCATTCCCGTTTCGCTGGACGTCGATACCGTGTATCCGGCGTTCGAATCCGTGCTGCGCAATGTGGATTACCTCGTAGCGGGTTCCTCGTGGCCAGCCAAATGGACAGGCGAGCACGATCCCTTCGATGCGCTCTCAAGCCTTGAACGCGCATACCGGCACAAGGTCACCGCCATGACGCTCGGTGGCCGCGGTTCGCTCGCACTGTGCGAGGGTGCGTGGTACTACTCGGCGGCCTTCGAAGTTCCTTGTGCTGATACAACCGGCGCGGGCGATGTGTTTCACGGCGCTTTTTGCTATGCCATGCTCGCCGAAATGCCGATGGAGGATGCACTCGATTTCTCGAACGCTGCGGCTGCCTTAAATTGCACAGCAGTGGGCGCGCGGGGCCACATCCCGACACGGGCCGAAGTGAATCAACTCCTGGCGGACGCAAGGATTGGCAAGGTCCAGCGCAGATTTTCTGAGGAAATCGTTGCGCAGCTTGCTTCGGCTGGCACACAGACCGCCGCTTTCGGAATCGGATGATCCCCCTTCGCGCGCTGCTGCTGCGCAACTCCACGCCTGTCATGACGCTGCTGCTGATCGCAGTGAACACGATATGTTTCCTGTTCGAACTGGCTCAGCCGCCGTACCTGCGCGAGGCGTTTATCCAGCACTACGCGCTCGTTCCCGACCATCTCTACCTGCCCGCCTTCATCACTTCCATGTTTCTGCACGGCGGCTGGCTGCACCTGATCGGTAACATGTGGTTCCTCTGGGTCTTTGGATCTCACATCGAAGACGCCATGGGTTCCGGACGATTCTTGCTGTTCTACCTAATCTCGGGCGTGGCCTCGGCCGCGGTGCAATTTGCCACTAGTCTCGGCAGCCCCATCCCTACTGTCGGCGCGAGTGGAGCGATTGCAGGCGTCATGGGCGCTTTCCTCATCCTCTATCCGCGGGTTCGTGTAGTCACGTTGATTTTCATTTTCATTTTCATGACCACCTACGAACTGCCTGCCGCCTTCATGCTCATCTACTGGTTCGCGCTACAACTGCTGAGCGGACTTACTTCGCTGAGCAACGTCACTCAAACGCAGAATATTGCCTGGTTTGCGCACGTCGGGGGGTTCCTGGCAGGAATCCTGCTCGTTAAAGTTTTCCAAACAAATCGTAGCCGCTATCGTTACTACCCGTCCTGACTGCTAATTCATGCGCGATCCGAATGAGCCCTTCGAAAATTTGCGCCCGCTCGACGTACTCGCCATCGCGGCGCATCCCGACGACGTCGAGCAGACATGTGGCGGAACGCTCATCCGCATGGCCGAGCAGGGTTACCGTGCCGGTGTTCTCGATCTGACGGCCGGTGACATGGGAACGCGCGGCACACCCGACCTGCGCATCGCAGAGTCGCAGGCAGCGGCGGCGCATCTGCTCCTCTCGTGGCGTCAAAATCTGCGCTGGCCCGATGCTCGCCTTGAAAATCATATCGGCTCCCGCATGACTCTGGCTGGTGTCATCCGGCGTATCCGCCCTCGCGTCGTGATCCTTCCATACTGGACGGGCCGTCATCCCGACCACTATCGCTCCGCCGAGATCGGCTACGAGGCTTGTTTCCTGGCCGGCTTGAAACGGCTTGAAGAAGACGTGCCGCCGCATCGACCCTTCAAGATCCTCTATTCATCGATGTACGCGAACGTCACGCCTTCCTTCGTGGTCGACATCTCCCGGCAATTCGAACGCCGCATGGCTTCTCTCTTCAGTTACGTTTCGCAGTACGGCGATCAAACCGATAGTGAGGGTCTGTTCCCATCACACGCCGAAGTGGAGGAGCGTCTCGCTGCAATCGCTCGCTATTATGGCAATCTGATCGGTGCGAAATATGGCGAGCCTTATGTCGTCAAGGAAATGATCGAAATCGGGGACATCGTTTCGATGCCCGTGCGCAGCATCTGACTCTTTCCCGTCGTTCAGCGCGAGGAACAAACAAGGGCGATACTGAGAAGTCATCTCCCAACAATGCATGTCGCCACAAACATCCTGGTCGTCGGGGCGCTTATCTTTGGCGCGCACGCATTCACCGGGTTATTCAGCAGAACGCGCGTTCCTGATGTGCTGCTGTTGACAATTATCGGCATTATTCTTGGCCCTGTGTTTCACCTGGTCACGCCGAATAACTTCGGCGCCATCGGGCCTATATTTGCCACTGTCACCCTTATTATTCTGCTGTTCGAGGCGGGTCTAAGTCTCGATATCGACGTGTTGCGCAGCGCTATACGGCCCACGCTCACGCTGACTTTCGTGAATTTTGTGCTGACGATTGTTGCTGTCGGTTTCGCGGGCGAGTATCTGCTTGGCCTTCCGCCACGCCTGACATTTATGCTCGGCGCGATCATTGCGTCCACGTCACCGGCGGTGATCATCCCTCTGACCCGGCGCATGAAGATGGAGCCTTCAACCAAAACAACTCTTTTCCTCGAGTCGGCGTTGAGCGATGTTCTCAGCATCGTCATCGCCATCGGATACATGGACAGTTTCCGCCTCGGCACACTGCGGTTCGGACCCATGGTCGGTCAGATTCTCGCGACCTTAATCATTGCAGGAATGTTTGGCGCACTTGGAGCCTTTTTGTGGTCCGCGCTGTTGCGCCGCATCCGCATTCTCGAGAACTCCATCTTCACTACTCCGGCCTTCGTCTTTGTGTTATTCGGCATCGTGGAACTCTTGGGTTTCAGCGGTTATGTGGCAGCGGTCGTCTTCGGTGCAGTGCTCGGAAATATCGAAGTATTCCACGGCATGTTCTGGATGCGGCGCTATCTTCCGAGCGAGCCGATCACCCTGAATCAGCAGGAACGTGACTTTCTCGGAGAAGTCGTGTTCCTCCTGAAAACATTTTTCTTCGTGTATGTAGGGGTCTCCATTCACTTCGCCGACCTCCACCTTGTTTACTCGGGTCTGGCGTTGACTGCGCTCATCTTTCTCATCCGGATTCCCGCTGCCTGGCTCGGGCTTAGCCGAACGACCTCGGTTCGCGATGCCTCGCTCGTTTCCGTAATGAGTCCGAAAGGGCTTGCGGCTGTCGTTCTTGCGTCAATGCCGCTCGATCAGAATTTGCCGGGCGGTTCGATTCTGCAGTCGACTACCTATACCGTCGTTTTTGTGAGTATCGTGCTTACGTCGGTGTTGACTTTTCTCATTGAGCGCACGCGGCTCGCGCAAGGTTACGACTGGCTGTTCAGACACTCGGGGTTTGGTCGGGAAACGTTTGCGCCGCCCGAAGTCGTCACAACGCCTGATGCGTGAGCGCCGACGTGAAACGCCAGCAGACGGGTGAAAATCGCCGGAAAGCGCGCGAGTACATGGATGATCGGGCTGCTGCAAGGCTCCACTTCGCGAGAACTGCAGCATCACTTCCGACATCGCTGCTGCACGGCGGCCAAGTCTCCGATGCGCTTGCGAATAAGCATCCAATGAGTCTGTTCGAAACGCTTGGACCAACAGGGCCGATTGTTTGACGGCTAGTCCGACCCCCTCGCCAGTGATCGCATCTACCGACCCGGAAGCATCGCCAATCAGCGCCACTCCGTTCCGATAAACACTTCGCAGCCGGCGTGTAGCCGTAATTGCGCCCATCTCGCTCGAAGTCGGCCGAGCGTGCGATAGGCGCGCTGCCAGTTCAGGAAAAAGTGCGAGAGCTTGGTCAAGTCGCTGCCGCGGATCAACAGTGAGGAGAGCGACACCGATCTCGTCGGGTGAAATAGGTGTTACATAGACTTGGGCGTGCCTCGCCCAATACACTTCCACATAAGGCGTCCAGGGCTTCACAGCGTAATGACGTCGGAAGCCGTAACGTTGCTTGAAGTGCGCAATGTTCTGTAAGCCAGCCGCTTGCCGGACGCGTGAGTTCAGCCCGTCGGCTCCCACGATGAGTCTTGCTTTGACCGTGGCCTGCTCGCTTTCGACTCCGGTCTGTGTATAACGGACTTTCTTGACGCCCCAGCGCAGATCTACGTCGAGTTGGCTCGCACGCTCGGCTAGTACGCGATGGAGAACCGTCCTTCGTAGACCAACGGCCGATCCAGATGGAAACTCTGCTTGCGCCCGGCACGCGCCTCGCAAAAAACGTATGCCTCGGAAGGCAAACCCTTCGCACAGCGGAACGTTCACCCCGAGTTGGCTCAATGCCCCCAACGTGTCCGGCATCAAGCCCTCGCCGCATGCCTTATCGATGGGCGGTACTGCCGGATCGAGGACAACAACAGAATATCCAGCAAGCCGGAAAGCAACCGCAGCCGACAACCCGGCAGGGCCGCCGCCGACTATACACACATCCGGCTGCATCTTCCTGATAGTAGCGTTAAAAATCTAGTTGCGCCGATCGCTTCAATCGCAACGCAATGCCGTCATCGGATCCACACACGCCGCACGCGCCGCGGGAATCAGACACGCCACGACCGCCGTCAAGAGTAAAATCAAGCCCGCACAAGCGAAGGAGGGCCAATCAAGCGGCGTAATGCCGAATAGCAGCCGTGACATTGCTAGCGCCAAAATAACTCCGCCGATCACACCAGCCAAGACGCCCAACGCAGTCAGACGAACGCCCTCTGCCATCGTCATGGCGAGTAACTTGCCTGGATGGGCGCCAAGAGCCAGCCGCACCCCGAGTTCGCGTGTCCGTTGTGTGACGGCGTAAGCAAGAACTCCATAGAGCCCCACGGCCGCCAGTAACAGAGCGAGTCCCGCGCAGGCCGCGAGCAAGATCATCGTGAATCGCCGAACCGCCGTCGAACGTTCGACCAACGCTTGCATACTGCCCGTTGAAAACACCGGCAACTCAGGATCAACGGACCAGATTGTCGCGCGTAACGTACTGGCCACCGGGCCGCCTGCTTGGCCTTGCGCACGAAGAACAAAAACCGCGCTTGTCGACGCGCCGCTCTCGACCTGGTAAATGGAGTTGTAAATCGTCGCCCGTGGCCGAACCTCCAGCGCAGCGATATGGACGTCACCGACCACGCCGATGATCGTGAGTCTTCGGCCGTGCCACACGATCTGCTTGCCGACTGGATCTGTGCCGGGCCAATACTCGCGCGCCATAGTTTCGTTTACGAGAGCGGCGGCCGGAGCTGTCGGTAGATCGCGCTCCTCGAAACTACGTCCTGAGCGCAACGGGATGCCCATGGCCGCAAAGTAATCGCCATCCGCCAACGCATTATCGGCCCAGTGAAATTCATTGGGATCTCGACCGACCACAGTGAAGCCGATGCCACGTTCGTCCGCCAATGGCAGATGCGAAGTGACCGCCACCTGCTTAACTCCCGGTATTGCTTTCAGCCGTTCGATAATCATCTTTTCGGCGCTGTGCCGTTTGGCGGACGAAGGATAACGTGCGCGATTGAAGAACGTTCGGACAATGGTGACTCCGGTCGCGTCGAATCCGGGCGGAACCGAGAGAACTGCCGCGAAGCTTCGTATCAGCAACGCCGCGCCAATCAGCAGGACGACGGCTAGAGCCGCTTCGGCAATCACCAGAACACTCCTCATTCGATGGCCGGATTTGCCAGCCGTCGTGCTGCGCCCGGCTTGCTTCAATGCATCGACCACAGCGGGACGCGACCACTCGAACACCGGCGCCAACCCGCAGACAACACCAGTCAAGATCGAGAGTAGGAGAGTACACGCCAGCACGGACCCGTTTAAGTGGATACCTCCCAAACCCAAGCCCTCTTGGGGGCTGAAGAGACCCATGGCGAAAGTCCCAAAAGAAGCCAATCCGCAACCGACGATCCCGCCGCCAAACGTCAACACCACACTTTCGGTGATTAGCTGCTGCGCAAGCCGTCGAGCACCTGCTCCCAGAGCAAGACGCGCGGCAATCTCGCGCTGCCTTGTTCCGGCCCTTGCGACGAGCAAGTTCGCCAGATTGACACAGGCAATAAGCAGAACGAGAACCACGCCACCGCCCAAGAGCAAAAGAGCAGATTTGCGCCGACCAGCTTCTTCTGAACCGAGCGCCCCTACCAGCGGGCGCGTACTCGCGTTCCCGTTGTAGACATCAGGATGCTCGCGTTGGAACTCTTCGGCGATGCGGCTCACATCAGCTTGAGCATGGGCTATCGAAACACCTGGCTTAAGTCGCGCGACCACGCTGATGTCGTAATTGGCAGCGCGGTCCCTGATCTCGTCTGGCGAGAAAGCCATCGGAATCCAAACAGCCGGAATTGGCACCGCGCTGTCTCGCGAAGCCGGGAACTCAAAGCTCTCCGGCATAATACCGATGATCCGGTAAGATACCTCGTCGAGCTTGATCGTGCTCTCCAGCGCCGCGCGTGTGCTTCCAGCGAAATGGCTGTGCCAGAATCCGTAGCTGATTACCGCCACCTTTGGTCCGCCGTAAACGTCGTCGGTCGACGAGAACGCCTTTCCCCAAGCCGGCCAGACCCTGAGTGTACGGAACAGTTCGCTTGTGGCGCGTACGCCGGCAATGCGCTCCGGTTGGCGTCCGCCTGTCAGATCGTAGTCTAGAGTTTGAAAACCGGCGAGTGACTGAAAGACCCTGTTGCGATTGCGGTAATCCAGGTATTCAGCGGTTGATGTATCGAGCCGGTCACCCAATACAAGCTCTTTGATCTCCATCAACTGAGCTGGTTGCCCGTACGGCTCCGGAGAAAATAGCGCAGCATCGACCAAGCTGAAGACCGCGGTGTTTGCTCCGATTCCGAGTGCCATGGTGATAATCGCCGCGGCTGCAAAGCCGGGATTCTTGCGCATCATGCGGCTGGCAAAGAGAACATCTTGCCAAAGTTGATCGAGCCCATTCCAACGCCAGTTCCTGCGTGTGATTTCTGCAATAAGCTGCATATTTCCTATCTCTCGCCGGGCCATCAACCGCGCCTCCTCTCCGCCATGACCTCGCTCCTGCCAATCGGAGGCCGACATGCGCAGGTGGCTTTGCAATTCTTCGGCGAGTTCCTGTTCGTGATCGCTCCGTCGAAACCATCGCAGAAAGTGCATCGGCTACGTCTCACCTTTCCGCGGATTCAGCACACCCGCGATCGCCTCAATCAACTGCGACCAGCGGTCACGCTCACTCAGAAGTTGTTTTCTGCCGGCTGGAGTCAGCCGGTAGAATTTTGCGCGCTGCCCGGACTCGGTCTGCTTCCACTCTCCCTTGACCCATCCCTGGCGAGCTAAGCGGTGCAGTGCCGGATAAAGCGAGCCGGTTTCGACATTCAGCAACTCGCCTGAGTTTGCCCGGATCGCGTTCCCCAGACCGTAACCGTGTTGCGGACCCCATTGCAGCGTCTGCAAAATCAGCATGTCGAGCGTACCCTGCAGAAGCTCGATGCGATTTTGATATTTGTCTTTGGGCGGCATGCCTGTAGACATCCTACTCCCCGAGAGGTAGCTTGTCTACACCATCCTAAATCTAACCGTCGCGGCTCGTGGGCATAATGATAAGGATCATGCGCATCAAACCTATACCGGCACTGAGTCGGCTAGCTCTCGGGATAGCCCTCACTCTGCACATATTGCCTTCCGCTCCCCTCCGAGTCGGTATAGCAGGGTTAGCGCACGGACACGTCGCTGGCTTCCTGAATGGCGGCGCTCTGGTACCGGCCGGAGGACTTCTGCATCGCTCCGACGTTCAGCTGGTCGGCGTGGCCGAGCCCGACCGCGCGTTGTTCGATAGGTATAGCGCCCACGATCACCTGGCCGCGAACCTCTATTTCCCAACCGTTGGCGAGCTTATCGCTCACACTCATCCTGACGCGATGCTGGTTTTCACAAGCACTTATGACCACACGCAAACCGTTGAAGAGTGCGCCCGCCAGCACGTTCACGTCCTTATGGAAAAGCCTCTGGCCGTTAGCTACCATGACGCACTGCGGATGCAGAAAGCGGCCCAGGCCGGCAACGTGCACGTGCTGGTCGATTACGAAACCAGCTGGTATGCGAGTAACACAGCCGCGCATGATCTGCTGGCGGACGGTTCGCTCGGTGACGCCCGCAAAGTGGTCGTGCACGATGGCCACAAAGGACCGAAGCTCATTCACGTAACTCCGGAGTTTTTCGCTTGGTTGACCGATCCCAAGCTGAACGGTGCCGGTGCTCTCTATGACTTCGGCTGCTATGGTGCGGATCTAATGACCTGGCTGATGAAAGGACAGCCTCCAAAAACAGTTACGGCTGTCACCCAGCAGCTACAACCGGATATCTATCCCAAAGTCGACGACGAAGCGAATGTCATCCTTACTTATCCGACCGCGGTAGCGATTGTGCAAGGCTCGTGGAATTGGCCTTTCGATCGCAAAGACATGGTGATCTACGGACGTACCGGCTATGCGAAAACCGTTCTCAACGACCGAATTGAAGTCAGGCGAGCAGGCGACCACGACAGCCGAACGACTACCGCTAAGCCGTTAACCGCTCCCTATGATGACCCGCTGCATTACCTTGCCGCGGTACTCAAAGGCGACATTTCGGAAGATGGCGATGTCTCGTCCCTAAAAACGAATATTGTTGTAAGTGAGATCCTCGATGCCGCTCGCACGGCTGCGTCTTCGGGAAGAACCGTATCGCTCCCGTTGAATGATTGAGAGCTCCGCACCTGTCTGCGTTGTCATTCCCTGCTACAACGAAGCTCGGCGTTTGAACGTCGCTTCTTTTAGAGCATTCCTGACCGCTCAACCAGACATCCGTCTCTTGTTTGTCGATGACGGCAGCACGGACGGAACATTTGGACTGCTCGAGGAGTTTTCCCACGAGTTTGAGACGGCGATCCAGACAGTCCGGCTTGCACGAAATCAGGGCAAAGCGGAGGCGGTTCGTCAAGGTATCCTATTTGCGATTGATCGATTCAGTCCTGCGGTCGTCGGCTTCTGGGATGCCGATCTGGCTACGCCGCTTTCGGCTATCCCTCAGTTCCTGAACGTGCTCTGCAATCATCCCGATATCGAGATGATCTTCGGCGCACGTGTGCAGCTCCTCGGCCGTTACGTCCAACGAAGTGCCCTTCGCCATTATCTGGGCCGCATCTTCGCGACCGCCGTCTCAGCCGTTCTCAATATGCCGATCTACGACACGCAATGCGGTGCAAAACTCTTCCGGGTGCACCCTCAAACACGCGCCATTTTCGCTGACCCATTCCTCTCAAAATGGGTATTCGATGTGGAAATCCTCGCCCGCTACAAGCAGCTTTACCACCGTGAGAACAAGTCGCTGGTTGATGCAGTATACGAGTGTCCGCTTGAATCCTGGGTGGATGTAGCTGGCTCCAAAGTTCACCCGGCCGACTTCTTCATCGCTTTTTGGGACATCATTCGGATTCGCAATCAGTACCTTTCTTAGCACGATGACGAGTTCACCTCATGACCCTTAAAAACGTGGAGCGGACCTTCGCTGCCGTCCTGGCTGCTGCAGGTTGGGCTGCGGTCGCAACACAGACCTACTGGGCGGTCGAACTGTCTACCGCAAAGGGGCTGTCGCTGGCTGGCGGTCTTATCAACACGCTGAGCTACTTCACTATCCTCACCAATATTCTGGTTGCTCTGGTTTTGTCCGCAATCGCGGCCGGCACTCGAACCGAATCCTCCTCCCGTTTTCTTTCGCCTGCCTCGAAAACTGCGCTCGCCAGCTACATCTTGATTGTCGGATGCGTATACGAAGTTGCCCTGCGTAGACTTTGGAACCCAGAGGGGCTTCACTTAATCGTGGACGTGATCCTGCACTACATCGTGCCGATCGGCTACTTTACCTATTGGCTGCTTTTCGTGCCGAAGGGGAGTCTGCGCTATGGACGGATTTGGTCTTGGACCATTTACCCGCTCGCCTACCTTGTTTACAGCGCGGTCCGGGGGTGGATCTATGATTTCTTCCCCTATCCGTTCATAAACTTTCGCGAGATCGGGTGGGGAAACTTCGCCGTGAACGGGCTTCTGCTTTGCTTCGTTTTTGTTGCGACCGGACTGCTGCTGATTGGCCTCGATCGCTCCATCGCGCGGTTCAAAATCCCGCTGGCTGAGCATTAAAACGGCTGACGCACCATGCCGGTGCCCAGAGTCGTTCGTTCTACCGAAATCCTTTGGACCGCGATCAGACTTTGGGAAGCTTAGCCGTGTCCCAGCCGCCGCCGAGCGCTTTGATCAGCTGTACGCTCGCATCCATGCGACGGCGCATGAGATCGACATCGGTACGTTCGTTGGTCAGAGCAATACCCTGCGCAGTAATCACCTCGAGATATGTCACCAGACCGCCCTTATACCGATTTAATGAGAGCTGCAGAGAGCTCTCGGCTGAAGCTGTTGCCTCATGCTGCTTTGCAGACTCCTCTTCGAGAACGCGCAATGAGGAAAGATTGTCTTCCACTTCTCGGAATGCTGTAAGAGTAGCCTGCCGGTAGTTCGCCACGTTGGCGTCATACGCGGCCTCATTGCCTTCCAATGTCGCCCTGCGCCGCCCTGCGTCGTAGATTGTCTGGGCGATCTGCGGACCTGCCGCCCAATAACGGCTCGGCCAGGTAAACCAGTTGACGATACTTCCAGCCTGCAAGCCGCCGCTTGCGCTGATGACAAGGTCGGGATAAAAGGCCGCCTTGGCGATGCCGATCTGCTCATTTGCTGCGGCCAGTCTGCGCTCCGCCGCGGCCACGTCAGGCCTTCGCTCGAGCAATTGAGAAGGTACGCCTAAAGGCACTGGCGGCGGCGTCTGGCCCAGCGGCTCAATAGCCAGGTGAAAACCTTCCGGCACGCGGCCCGTCAACACCGCTATCGCGTGCTCATACTGCGCCCGCGCCACACCGAGATCGATGTCCTGCGCCTGAGTCTGCTGCAACTGCGTTTGAGCTTGCTGTACCTCGACCTTTGAAGCCACCCCGCCCGCATATCGGTTCTGCGTCAGTTCGAGCGCTCTCTGATACGCAACCACAGTATCGTCAAGTAGCTTCTTTTGCGCGTCAAGACTCCGTGTCTCAAAGTAGTCGACCGCTACTTCGGTCTGCAACTCCAAAAGAGCATTCTGCAGATCGGCTGCCGAGGCCTGGGCCAAGTCTCGCGATGCCGTCACGCTTCGCCGAATCCGCCCCCACAAGTCCGGTTCCCACGATGCAGTGATGGGCAAAGTGAACAAGCCGTAGTCAGCACCGGCCAACAGCCCCGGAGCATTGGCTGAACCCCGGTTGCGCGTGACCTCCGCTCCCGCCGTGATCGTCGGAAAGAGATTCGAGCGATTGAACCGTATCTGCGTACGAGCTTCCCGGAAATTGGCTTCGGCCAACTTTAAAGACTGGTTGGCGAGCGGTACCTGCTGCTCGAGCCCGTTCAAATCGGCGTCTTCGTAAACTTCCCACCAGTTTCCGCGGATGGCGGCATCGCTCGGCTGGGCCGTCTTCCAGTTCTGCGGATCGCCATAGCTTGCCGGTGGAGCCTCACTATAAGTCGGTGCTGCCGGAGTTGCGGGCTTCGTGTATTTGGGGCCTACCATGCAACTCGCCAGCAGAAACGTCATCGCCAGCGATGTCGCGGCAGCAGCCGCCTTGATTGATTTGCCTCTCACTGTTCTCTTCCAGATATCAGGTCGCGCCTAGCCGAACTATTCGGCCGCATTCGATTGGCTTACTTGGACCTCTTGCCCGGATGCAATCGAATCACTTGGATTGACTATGACGGCCTCACCTTTTTGCAGGCCAGAGATGATCTCGACGTTGTCGCCGTAATCGTGTCCGAGAATGACCGGTACCAGTTGCGCCTTGCCTCCCCGCACAACCGCCACCTGCAAACCCTCCGACCGGAAAAGCAGAGCGCTCGCCGGGATCGTCAGAGCTTCCACCTTCGACGGCAGCTTCAGGTGTACAGAGACGTAAGATCCTGGCAGCAGTTCACCTGCCGCGTTCTTCACATCAACTTCCGCTAGCAGCGTCCGCGAGCTCGTGTCGATTGCCCTCGAGTTGCGCACGATGGTCCCTAAAAACTGTCGTCCAGGAAATTCACTCAATGTAAGAGAAGCCTTCACGCCAGTCGTTGCAGCCCGCGAATAAATCTCCGGAACGTTCACGTAAACACGCAACGTCGTATTCGATGCCAGGTGGAACAGTTCCTTGCCGGGTGTATTTGTATCGGCGTCAACCAACGCACCCACGTCTACGTTGCGAACCGTGATTACGCCGTCGAAAGGCGCATAGACCTTTTCGTACGAGACCAGTTGTTCGAGCCGGGCCACATCGGCCTGATCGGCGTTTACGGTTGCTAGTTTCGCAGCCGCATCTCCCGCCGCGTTGTCCACGTCCTGCTTTGCTACCGAATCGGTCTTGAATAAGTTGTTATAGCGTTCGGCGGTAATCTGCGAAAGCTTCAGGTTGGCATTTGCCACGGCCAAATTCGCTTTGGACTGCTGTAGCTGCTGGTCGATCTCGGGCGATTCGATCTCAGCGAGCAACTGGCCTCGCTTCACGTGTGCTCCGATATCAACGTGCCAGACCTTCAAGTAGCCACTCGCCCGGGCCCATATCGGTGTATCGGTAAACGCCTGCATGTTGCCCGGCAGTACAACTTCCTGAGCGCCGTTGGTTACCTGCGGCTTTACGGCAGCAACTGTCGGCACCGCGCTCGCCGCCGTCTGATGTTCAAGCGAGGCGCTCGCCCTTTTGCGAGCCGCAATTCCGCGATACACCAGGAATGCGAGCACCAGTGCCGCAAGCAGCAATACCATCACTAGTCCGCGAGACAGCCCCGCCGGTTGATGCAGAGGGTCCGCTGGCGGCTCGTGTCGTGCCGCTTCCGAACGCGGCCGCTCTGTTTCTTTTATTTCCTGCTCAGCGAGCATTCCGTCCCTGTAATCAGGCATGCACCGGTTCCTCTCTCCTACGAGCTGTTCCTTTTTGGTCTTCAGGTTTCTTATCGCGATGCAAAAGGCTGAAAACCGCGGGAACGAAAAACAAAGTCGCCACAGTCGCGCATAGTAAACCGCCAATCACCGCGCGTCCCAGCGGAGCATTCTGCTCGCCACCCTCTCCAAGCCCAAGGGCCATTGGGATCATGCCGATAATCATCGCGAGCGCGGTCATCAGCACAGGCCGAAAACGGGTCGATCCCGCCTGCAGAGCCGCTTCGAGTGAACTGCCGTGCTTACCCAGTTCGTCCTTTGCGAAACTCACGACCAGGATGCTGTTGGCTGTCGCCACGCCCATGCACATGATGGCGCCCATCAAAGCAGGCACGCTGATCGTAGTGTGCGTGATGAACAGAAACAAGATGATTCCGGCGAGAGCCGCCGGCAGCGCCGTGATGATGACGAACGGATCGAGCCACGATTGGAAGTTCACTACAATCAACAAATAGACAAGTACAATCGCGCCGATGAGCCCCGCTAACAGGCCGATAAAAGACGTGCGCATCGTTTCGGCCTGGCCGCGCAACAGCACCTCGGTCCCGCGTGGCAAGTACTTGCGGTTGTTGCTAATCACCTTATTGATGCCGGCACCTACTGCACCTAAGTCGCTGTCCTGCACGGACCCATAAATATCGACCGTTCGCCGGATGTTGTAATGCGTCACTGCCCCAAGCTCATTCACGCGGCTGATATCCGCCACGTCGCTCAAAATCTCAGGCTGCTTCTGACCCGGCCCGCTGACCGGAATGTTCTGCAGATCCTGCAGCGTCTGGATCGCATACTGGGGCGTCTGCGTCACCAGGTTGTAACTCACACCATTCTGCGGATTGAGCCAGAACGTCGGTTGCGTCTGAAAACTTCCGCTCAACGACGTTAGGAAGTTGCGGGCCAGATCCACCTGGGTATACCCACTTTCAGCGGCTTTCGTTCGATCAACCTGCAAGTGCAATTTCGGCCCATCGAAAACCTGATGAATATGAAGATCGACCGCTCCCGGAATCCTCTGCAGTTGCGGCAAAAGACGGTTTGCAAACGCTCGGCTGGCCTGTACATCGTTGCCCGTGATCTGCAAGTCGATGGGAGCAGGTAGACCGAAGTTCAGAATCTGCGTCACGATATCTGCGGGAAGAAAGTAAAATGTCACGCCAGGAAATTCGCGCGGCAGCTTCGCTCGCAGTGCACGAACATAATCGGCCGTCGGACGATGTTTCTCGCTGAGGCTCACCATGATGTCCCCATCCGCCGACCCAAGCTGCCCCGAGTTGCTGTAAGAAAGATTGATCTGGCTGTAGGGCAGGCCGATATTGTCGATGATCGTCTCGAGTTCGTTCTTAGGAATCTCTTTCCGGATAGCGTTGTCGACCATGTCCGAGAGCCTTGCCACCTCTTCGATCCGCGTCCCGGTCTTCGCCCGGACGTGGAGTTTGAACTGGCCGGTATCGCTCGTTGGGAAGAAGTCTTGACCCAGAAACGGCAGCAGCAGCATGGCTGAAAGACACACAAGCAAAAACACCGGCACAAAGATCATGCGCCGATAAACGAGTGTAGTGAGCAGCCCCTGGTAGCTCGCCCGCACACGTTCAAAGCCGCGCTCGAACGCGCGCTGAAAAATGACGAGCGGATTGCGTGTCCGACCGCCGTGCTGCTTGCTCCGCAATAGGTACATCGCCAGCGTCGGAACAAGTGTGCGCGAGAGGATATACGAAGCCAGCATCGCGAACACCACTGCTTCGGCTAGCGGTACGAACAGGTACTTCGCCACCCCGCTCAGAAAGAACATGGGCAGGAACACAATACAGATGCACAGCGTTGAAACCAGCGCCGGAACCGATATCTGCGCCGCGCCCTCCGTGATGGCTTCTTTCAGCCCCAGGCCTTCTTCGAGAAAACGTTCGATGTTCTCAATCGTCACGGTCGCATCGTCAACCAGAATGCCGACGGCCAGCGCCAGCCCGCCCAAGGTCATGATGTTGATCGTTTCTTTGAGCGCGCTCAGCAGCAAAATGGAACTCAGGATCGAGAGGGGAATCGAAATGGCAATAATCAGCGTGCTGCGCCAGCTTCCCAGAAAGAGCAGAATCATCAAACCCGTCAGGCACGCCGCAATGATCGCCTCCCGAATTACTCCGCTGATAGAAGCCCGTACAAAGATCGATTGATCGCCCAGTGCGGTGATCTTTAACTGCGGTGGCAGCGTGGCCGCTACCCGTGGGAGCAGCTTCTTAACTCCTTCGACCACGTCCAGAGTCGAGGCGCTACCCGCCTTCAGGATGCTGACCATAACCCCGCGCTGGCCATCGCGCCGAATGATGTTTGTCTGCGGAGCAAATCCGTTCCGGACATTCGCTATATCGCGCACATAGATCGTTGAATTGCCGACCACCTTCACTGGAAACTCATTGATTTCCGAAATGCGCTTCGGACTGTAGTTCATGTCGACGTCGTATTCGAACTGACCCACTTTGGCCGTTCCGGACGGGAGCAGCAGGTTCTGGTTGGCCACCGCAGTTACAACGTCGTATGGCGAGAGTCCCTTCGCTTGCAGTTCGGCGGGATTCAGGTCGATCATGACCTGCCGCTGCTTGCCGCCGTATGGATACGGCACCACCGCCCCAGGAACAGTCACCAGCTGCGGTCGCAGGAAATTGATCGCCAGATCGTTCAGATCCTGTTCCTGCAGTCCCTTACCCGATAACGCGAGCTGCAGAATCGGAACGCTCGAAGCGCTGTAGGTGAGGATAATGGGCGGTGTGATGCCGGCTGGCATCTGTTTCAATATCGTTTGCGAAACAGCCGTTGTTTGCGCGATACCAGTCGTCACGTCCGCGTAAGGCTGGAGAAAAATCTTGACCACAGCCGTGCCGTTCAGGGTTGTCGACTCGATGTGTTCGATGTCATTAACTGTGGTAGTCAAGACCCGCTCATATACCGAGGTGATGCGCCCTTCAAACTCTTCCGGGTTTAGCCCGTTGAAGGTCCAGATCGACGAAATGACAGGAATATTGATTGTCGGGAAGATGTCCGTTGGAGTTCGTAGAATGACGATCGGACTCGCGATCAGAATCAGAAGAGCGAGTACGATAAACGTGTACGGACGCGAGAGAGCAACCCGGACGATCCACATGCACTCGTTAAGATGAATTTACGGTACCAGAAAGTTTCGTAAATCTGCAACTTCGTTCATTTTGTTGCGTCAGAAGCTTAAGTTGCTCAGGCGGCTTACATTTTCATGTCCACGCTGGTAAAAACTCCTGACGAAGATCTGACTCCACGCGGGCGCGGCCGTCCTCGCGATGAGATCGCCCGCACGCGCATCCTGCAAGCCGCGTTAGAGGTGCTCGAAAACACCTGCTTCGTCAACGCCACGACCGATGCGATTGCGGAACGCGCCGGTGCCAGTAAAGCGACGATTTACCGTTGGTGGCCCAACAAAGAAGCCGTCTTCATAGAAGCATTGCGCGAAGCGACCGCGTTGGAACTGCCCTTTCCAAACACCGGCAATCTGCACGAAGACGTCCGACGGCAGCTTCAGAATTTCGTCAAGTTGCTTACCGGGCCCAGAGGGCGCACGTTCAAAGCTTTCATCGCCGCCGCCCAAAGTGACGAGCAGGTCGCTGAGGCCTTTCGCAAACTTTGGATTGAACCGCGTCGCGCACAAGCGAAGGCGGTTCTGCTAGAGCATCAACGGGCGGGCCGCCTCGCTCAAAGCACCGATCTCGAAGCCTTCATTGACATGCTGTATGGCCCGTTTTATCTGCGCCTGATGGCAGGGCACAGGCCTCTCACCGTCGGCTTGGCTAATCAGATTGCTGAGATGTCGCTCAGCCCCCTCTCGCAAGACGACGTTTGATCGCGCGAAAGCGAACCGGCAGGCGCGATAATTAGATTCCCAGGTTGGTTGCGTTCTCGCCAAACCGGACTGGGATTATTGCATGTCCCCACAGCTTTCCGAGACTGACTCGCTAACCAACGGCGCGGTTCTGGCAAAGAGTACAACCGTAGCCGCATCACGCCACGTTCTGGTAATCGAAGACAATCCTGCTGATGTGCGCCTTGTGCAAGAGGCACTGCGCAGTCTCGAGCCCTCCGTCAGCGTTTCGGTTGTTCACAACGGTGAGGACGCCCTTGGATTTCTGACCCGCAGCGGCCGTTTCCAGGAGGCTGTCCGACCGAACTTGGTGTTCCTCGATTTCCACCTGCCCAAAACAGAGCCTGGCGAAATTTTGGTATTCATCAAACAACATGACCGGTTGCGTGACATCGCGGTTGTGGTTCTCACCACTTCTGATTCGGAAGAGCTGATCAGCCAAGCTTACAGTCTCGGCGCGAATGGCTATCTCGTGAAACCCTCTGATCTCGATTCCTTCCTGCGCACTGTCAAGGGCGCCGCTTCGTACTGGTTGAACTTCCCCAAAGCGGAAGACCGCTGAGAAGCAACTATTTGTTATGATTCGAGCGCATGAGCGCGTACTCCATCGGAGTAGATCTAGGCGGAACGAATTTACGCGCCGCTGCAATCAACGAGAACGGTCAGCTGCTCGCACGAGTCTCTGAACCGGCTGACTTCCAGGCAGGTCCGGAACAGGTCGCCGGTGAGATCGCGCGTGTGATCAATGATGTTCGTGAACGTACCGGGGTGAGTGAGCTGCGCGGTGTCGGCATTGGTGTTCCCGGCTACATCGATATGAGTTCTGGCGTGGTAATCGGCTCGGCCAATTTGCCGGGCTTTGAAGGCTTTCCGGTGCGGGATCGAATACAGCAGCATCTCGGCACGCCCATCATTCTGGAAAACGACGCCAATGCGGCTGCCCTCGGTGAGATGTGGATGGGCGCCGGCAAGAACGTCGACGATCTCATTTTGCTTACGCTCGGAACTGGCATTGGGGGCGGGATCGTTACCGGCGGCAAGGTGCTACGCGGCTTCCGCGGAATGGCCGGGGAGTTCGGTCACATGACGGTCTTTCCCGACGGCAATCCATGCGGCTGTGGGAATTGTGGCTGTCTTGAGAAACATGCTTCGGCTTCCGCCATTGCCGCGATGGGACAGATGATGCACTTCGGTCGCGAGATCAAGACCGCGGCCGACGTTTACGCACTGGCGGTCGAGGGCAACGAACGAGCGAAACGAGTATTCGAGTCTATGGGCCGCGCACTCGGCATCGCTCTCGCCAATCTAATCAATGCGTTCAATTTCCCGCTATACCTCGTGAGCGGCGGCCCACTGCCGGCTTGGGATCTTTTTTCCCCGTCTATGTTCGCCGAAATTAAAAAGCGCTCCTTTACTTATGGACCCACCGGCACCAGAGTCGAACGTGCTCTCCTCGGCAGCGATGCAGGTCTGTTCGGAGCTGCTTACTTGCCGTTTTGTCACGATTGCTGAAGCGCTCCTCGAAGATTTAGATATGTACTGGCTCGGTTTGGACGTCGGCACAAGCGGCTCACGCGCTCTACTTGTGGATGCGAATGCGCGGGTGTGCTTTTCTTTTATCGCTGCGCACGATGAGATGCAAATGCTCAAGCCACTTTGGGCAGAGCAGTCACCTGACGACTGGTGGCGCGCCTCACAAGCAGCAATCCAGGGCGTTCTCAAAGCCGCCGGAATTAACGGCTCGCAAGTCAACGGTATGGGCCTTTCCGGTCA
This sequence comes from Terriglobia bacterium, assembly GCA_963737005.1. Taxonomy (GTDB): domain Bacteria; phylum Acidobacteriota; class Terriglobia; order Bryobacterales; family Bryobacteraceae; genus Bog-105. Next base: position 758,981 of record CAVTRD010000006.1, read on the forward strand.
GATGCATGGCCTCGTGCTGCTCGATCGCCACGGCCGTGTCATTCGGCCTGCTCTCATCTGGTGTGACCAGCGCAGCCAACGCCAGGTGGAGGAGATCAACCGGATGGTCGGACCTGAAAATGTTTTGCGCGCCGTCGCGAATCCGGTTCTGACCGGCTTCACGCTTCCGAAGTTGCTCTGGGTGCGCGACAACGAGCCGGAGTTTTTCAAACAAGTCGAACACGTTCTGCTGCCGAAAGATTACGTCCGTTTCAAATTGACGGGTGAGTTTGTAACCGACGTTTCAGACGCCAGTGGCACCGCTTTTTTCGATGTCCTCCACCGCAAGTGGTCGGAAGAAATGGTGAGCGTCCTCGAACTGAAACGCTCGGCACTGCCGGCAGCTTTTGAGTCGAGTGAGATCACGGGCGGTGTATCGGAAGAAGCCGCAGCTCGAACCGGTTTGCGCGCCGGAACTCCGGTTGTGGCGGGTGCGGGGGATCAGGCCGCGAGCGCCATAGGCAATGGCATTGTGGAGCCGGGCATTGTCTCCTGCACGGTCGGAACTTCGGGCGTTGTCTTCGCTTATCTCGACAAGCCTGCCTATGATCCGGCTGGGCGCGTTCATACCTTTTGTCATGCCATTCCGCAGGCTTGGCACGTGATGGGCGTCACCCAGGGCGCGGGTCTCAGCCTGCAGTGGTACCGCAACCGTTTCGCCCCCGAATCCACCTATGACGCTCTTACAGCGGACGCCTCGCTTTCGCCGCCCGGGGCACTTGGCCTATTTTGGCTGCCCTATTTGATGGGCGAGCGGACGCCTCATCTCGACGCCACGGCGCGCGCCGCCTGGGTCGGCCTGACTGCCAGCCATCAAACAAAGGACCTGATTCGTTCAGTGCTCGAAGGCGTTTGCTACAGCTTGAAGGAAGGGCTCGACATAATCGCCGGATTGGGTGCAGCGCCGAAGATAACGCGTCTTTCAGGCGGTGGCGCCCGAAGCCCGTTCTGGCATCAACTCTTTGCCGATATCTTCGGCCAGCGCGTCTCAACCCTCGAGACACAGGAGGGTTCCGCTTTCGGAGCCGCGCTGCTTGCCGCGATCGGCACTGGTGAATACGCGAGCGCGCAAGAGATCAGTCGCGCCGCCGTTCACGAGGTTGCAGTCAAAGAGCCCGAGCCTGCTTCCGTCCGCTTCTATGCGGAGCGTTACAGCATTTACCGCTCGCTTTATCCAGCGCTGAAACCGGCGTTCGAGGCAATCAGCAAGCTTGACAGCTGACGCCTCAAACCGTTTCTGCAACGTCGCGCTGCCGGTTCCAGTCGATCGTCTGTTCACCTATGAGCTTCCGCTCACGCTGCGTCATCGGGTGCAGATCGGCTGTAGAGTGGTCGCGCCGTTCGGCCCCCGTAAACTCACCGGTGTCGTGCTGCACCTTCATAATGACGAGCCTGAGTATGAGACGCGCGAAGTACTTAGCTTGCGCGATGCTGAACCGGTGCTCGATGCCGATCTGATTGATCTCGGAAAGTGGATTGCGGAATACTACTGCGCTCCGATTGGTGAGGTGCTGAAAAGCATGTTGCCTCTTGCGGGCGAGACTCGCTCCAGCACTCAATATTCTCTAACCGGTTCAGGACGCGACGTGGCGCGCCAGCTTGTAACCGGGTCGGAAGACGATGCCGCCACTCGGGTTTTGGCGCTGCTCGAAAGCCGGTCGCGATCGCCCGAATACCTCACATCAAAAGTCGCGAACGCCAAAACTGCCCTGCGTGCGCTGGTAAAGCGAGGCTGGGTCACGGCAGAAGACCGCGAGGAAGATCGGGACCCGCTTCGTGCAAATGCAGAGCGCTTGGAAGCGACTTTTTTGACGCGCCCACAACCCGGCACGAAACTTAAGAAAAGCGAGCGCGAGTTGTTGGCCTTCCTCGAACTGCATCCAGGCGCGCACAATCTCGCTGAGCTCGGGGAAAAGTTGAAGCAGGCGAGCGAAGCAGGGCGTGCTCTGGCAAGGCGCGGTCTTCTCACACTGGAGGCAGAGCCGGTCGTAGCTCCTACTAGTTTGGAGCGGCCGCGACCAATCCTAAATTCCTTTCAGCAAAAAGCTTTCGAAGCCATTGAGCAGGCGCTCAACGCCGGCGAATTCAAAGCATTTCTGCTCGAAGGTGTCACCGGTTCCGGAAAAACCGAAGTCTATCTCCGCGGAATCGAAGCGGCGCTCGCCGGCGGCAAGAACGCTCTTCTCCTCGTTCCGGAAATTGCTTTAACGCCTGCTCTGGCTGGGCAGTTCTTTCATCGTTTCGGTAAGCAGGTCGCCATCCTGCATTCGGCGTTCGGTGATGCAGAGCGTGCCGGCCAGTGGCGTCGCATCCGTGACGGGAGGGCGCGAGTCGTCATTGGAACCCGCTCCGGCGTCTTCGCACCCGTTCAGCATCTTGGGCTTTTGATCATAGACGAAGAGCACGACGGTAGTTATAAGCAGCAGGAAACGCCGCGCTATCACGGCCGCGATGTAGCAGTAGTACGCGCGCAGCGAGCGGGGGCGGTGGTCGTGCTTGGGTCTGCCACACCGGGTATCGAAACTCGCTATAACGCCGAGCAAGGCAAATACATCAGGCTCGTCTTGCCACAACGTATTGCTAGTCGTGCCATGCCGCTCGTCGAGATCGTTGACATGCGGCTCGAGTTCCTCGAGACCAAACGGCAGGCCACTTTTTCGCGCAAGCTGCTCGCCGAAATGACCCAGCGTTTGGAGGCGGGCGAGCAGACCATGCTGCTGCTGAATCGCCGGGGTTTTTCAAGCTTTCTCATTTGCCGCGCGTGCGGTGAGCGCATGCTATGCCAGAACTGCTCGGTTGCCCTCACTCACCACCGCCGTGACCGCCGCATGCTTTGCCATACGTGCGGTTATTCCGAGAAGATTCCGTCAACATGTCCTCACTGCGCTAGCGACTACATCCAATTCCTCGGTACTGGTTCAGAGCGCGTCGAAGACGAGCTTCACACGCACCTGCCGACGGCGCGCATCGCACGGCTCGATCGCGATAGCGCCACCGGAAAAGGCTCTTTCGAACGCATCCTCAATGCGTTCCGTGACGGTCAGATCGACATCCTGGTCGGCACCCAGATGATTGCCAAAGGCCACGACATCCCAAATGTCACTCTGGTCGGCGTTGTGCTGGCCGACATTGGGTTGAACATGCCTGATTTCCGCGCCGCCGAGCGCAGCTTTCAACTTCTCACCCAAGCGGCCGGCCGTGCGGGACGAGGCGATACGCCGGGTCGCGTTATTATTCAAACCCTTAACCCCGATCATTACGCGGTCAGCTTCGCGGCTGAACAAAATTACGCCGGTTTCTATCAAAAGGAAATTCAATTTCGCAAGTGGCTGCGCTATCCTCCCTTTGCGGCGATGGCCAGTGTAATTGCCCGCGCCGAAAAACAGGAGGAAGCTTTGCGTATGGCGACGGAATTAGGCTATCTGCTCAATCCGCCTCCCGAAGGTTTGCGAGTTCTGGGCCCGGCCGAAGCGCCCGTCTTGCGGGTGCGGAACGAGTTCCGCTACCAGATCCTCTTGAAAGCCGCCCGGAGATCTGTACTGAGGCAGGTCATTCAAAAGCTGCGCGGCTTGGCGGAAGCACAGAGGTGGAAGACCACCGCTCTCGTGATCGACGTAGACCCGCTCAGTCTCATGTGAAAACGAGTGTTAAAATCGATCTGTTGCGGCGGCTGTAGCTCAGTCGGTAGTAGCGCCAGATTGTGATTCTGGATGTCGTGGGTTCAAATCCCACCAGCCGCCCCAAAGACCTTATTGTCCAGCCCGGACACATAGGTAACAGATCGTTCCAAAGACATGGGTAACACTTTTGGCCCGAAGGGATTTTCGAGGGGCTGCAAAGTACGTTTGTCCAAGTCGATGTAGCCGAGATCGTAATCCCTAAAGCTGACCAGCCAGATTCCGTCTTCGACTTCCTTGATACCGACAGCTTGACCAGCCAGCGACTTGCTCAGATTGATTTTTTGCGGTGCAGACAAAGGCGTCCGCAGCAGGTCACCACGACGGTTTTATCGTGAAACGGGTAATTTGGTTCCGTAATCCCGAGATAGGGCCTGGCAGACGCGGCATAGAGCTGGGCCGGCACTGCATGGCGAGCGCCTCATGCCGGCCGTTCTGCTGGGGATGGCCGGGGCGAATGCGCTCAATCGCAATGCCTAAACGCAGCCACCACACCGAGATCTTCGAAAGCTGAAATAGAGCATGCGGGCAAGCGAACGGAACGCCATTATCTGAGCGAATGGCCTGCGGTAGGCCGCGCTCGCGAAACAGCCGATCAAAGGCCCGCAATGCCAGTTCTTCGCGATTTGATTCCATTGCTTCACACAGGAGCAAATAGCGCGAAGCGTGATCGGTGACGGTACACGTCGTGTAGGAAGATCAAGCGATGGACTCACGCAACGAAATTGGGCGAATCGGTGTTTTGACCGCGTTCCTCGCGCTGACACAATCCGCGTGTATCGGGGTTGGTTACAGCAGCGGAGGAGGTTGGTTTGTGTGGCCGGGTGGTTTAGGCCTGCTGCTTGTGATTGCTCTCATCTATTTCGTGGTACGCCGAAGGTGACGAGCATCTAGTACGTCCGGTGGGCGTATGGGTTCACTCCGCCGCTTCAAATGCCCTCACGATCTGAAGAATCTCCGGTCCATGGCGCTTGGTAAACGCGGGGCCGATTCCGGGGATCGCCAACAGATCGTCTTCGCTCAGCGGCCGGTCATCGCTGATTTGCAGCAGCACGCGATCGCTCGCGATGCGGAACGCCGGCAATTTCTTGTCTTTCGCTTTGGCTAGCCGCCACTCGCGCAGTCTTTGCATCAGCGGATCGTTCGGGGCGCTCTCTCGCGATGGTTTGAGTCGGGCAACTTGCTCGCGCCGCCCTCCTTGAGTCGAGCGCCCGCGCGGTTTTTCTTCGGCTTCCCTCAACTCGAGCCACAGTACACCTTCGCCCGCCGCTTTTGACCCTTCGCCAGTAATCTGCGCCGTCCGATACGGGATCTGCTTACCGTCTTTCTCGAACACCGCTCCACGTAACGCAATCAGTCCGGCACGCGCCAGAGCTCCGAGCACTTGCTCGAACCTGTCGCGGTCGAGGCCGCTGCTCTGGCCGAATTCGCTGTGCAGTTTGCCGGTCGATCGCGGTCCGCCATTCGACAACGTCTCCAGCACAGCGGCAGCTGCCTCTGCCTCTGCACGCGACGCCTCACGAAACCGCTGGGCCACGCACTTATCCGGCGCGCAAAAATCACACAATCCACACCGTGCCTGCGTATCCGTTCGATCGCCGAAGTAGCGGACCAGCGCCGCCATCCGGCACTCATCGCCCTCCGCATAACGCATCATCAAGTCGAGCTGTCCGGCTTTCTGTTCAGCTTGGCTCAGGTACGATTCGCGCCACTCAGCGCGGCCCCGCACCACATTCTCCTCCGGATCGATCTGCGCTCCGCCATGCACCCACAACTTGTCGAGCGCCGTATCGAATACATCTGCATCCAGCCGAGCCGCCCGCTGCAGATCGTCTTTCGCGATCGCCCGATCGGTGCGCAACAATTGAAAAACGCCCGCCAGTACATCCGCCTCGGGATAATTTCTCTTCTGAAAAAAATCGTGCCGGCGTCGATCCGCATACGAGTGCATCAGGATCGCTCGACTCTGTGCGCCATCTCGTCCCGCGCGCCCGATCTCCTGGTAATACGCTTCCGTGCTCCCCGGCAAAGCAGTATGAATCACCGTCCGGATGTCGGGCTTGTCGATACCCATACCGAAGGCAATCGTCGCCACAATCACGTCCAGCTTGCCTGCCAGAAACTGGTCCTGCACCTGCTGCCGTCGGGACGCTCCTAGGCCCGCGTGGTACGGCTCGCTCGGTAGGACACGGGCTAGATCCGCCGCGAGTAGGTCGCACTCACCACGTGTCGGCACATACACGATCGCCGGCCGGTTCGCTTCGCTGTTCAGAATTTCAAAAACGCGCTCGCGCCGTAGTCCGGCCGGTATCTCGATCACCTCAATCGCAATGTTCTTCCGGCGAAAACCCTGGGTGGAGCGCAGCGGTTCGCGCAATCCCAGCTGCTGCACTATATCGTTCTGCACAACCGGCGTTGCAGTAGCCGTCAGCGCCATGATGGGCGTCGGACGAACCAGCGGAAGATACTGGCGCAGCATCCGGTAATCCGGACGAAAATCGTGGCCCCATTGCGAGATGCAGTGCGCCTCATCGACCGCCACAATCGAGGGTTTGCGCTTCGCCAAAAATTCAGGGAACCCAGGGACCGCCAGCCGCTCGGGAGCGATGAACAGAAACTGTAATTTGCCATCGCGATAGGCCACCGCAGCAGCGCGCGAAAGTTCGCGCGACCGTCCCGAGTGAATCCGATCGGCACGCAGCCCGTTCGCCTCGAGCTTCGCCACTTGATCTTCCATCAGCGCGATCAGCGGGCTGATCACCACCGCAGTGCCCCCCAGTGCTACACCCGGCAACTGGTAACAGAGCGACTTACCCGAGCCGGTCGGCATTACGACCAGCGCATCCCGCCCATCTAGAACTGCGCGGCAAACTGATTCCTGGCCGGGTCGAAATGCTCCGAAACCAAAAACCTGTTTGAGCGTGCGCTCAAGTGCGTCTCTCGGCACCGTTAACAAAATCCCTATCCAGATTGAATTGTACGGGACCGCCAAGATCCCAAAAGCAACGGCCATTCATGCAACGGTGCGGAGCCCCACGTCGCGGATCAGTCATGACGAAGTGCTGTCATCGGGTCCAACTGAGCAGCCCGACGAGCCGGAAGATAGCATGCCAAGAGAGTCGCGAGCAGGAGGCAGATTGAGACACCCACAAAGGTCAATGGATCAGTTCCTCGTACACCATAAAGCAAATGCGAAAAGCTCGATAACACTTTTACAAGAGTCACAGAGGCCACCGCCCCGATCGCAATGCCTACCAGAGCGAGCCGGAGCCCATGCCGAACTAACATTTGCAAGACGTCCCACTTCGACGCTCCAATGGCCATCCGGACCCCGATCTCCGGTACCTGCTGTGCCGTCGAGTAGGAGATCACGCCATAAATGCCGATTGTCGCCAGCAGCAGAGCCAAGCTCGCGAACGCAACGAGCAGAATCATCGGAAAGCGCTGGCGTGCCATGGAGCCTGAGACCAGATCGCGCATTGTGCGGACATTGTAGATCGGCTGATCGCCGCTCACTGCGTACACTGCGTTCCGGATCGCAGGCATCAGCGCGTCGGTACCGGCCCGGGTGCGTACGGCAAAGGTGACTGCACTGCGAAAGATGGCCAAGCCCTCATCAGGCATTTGATAGAAGGAGAAGTAAATCGCTGGTTTCTCGCCTCGCGAACCGTCGATTCCATACTGTTCGATGTGGCCGACCACTCCCACAATGCGACCGGCTACATCATGCGCAAAACCCCAGTGGGGAATGGTGATTGTTTGCCCTAGAGGATCACGCGTTGGAAAGTACTTGCGTGCCATCAGGCTGTCAATGAGGATTACCAATTGCGAATGGTTCGTGTCAGCCTGCGACAAAAACCGGCCCCGCAAAAGCGGAATTCGCATCGTTCGCGGATAGTCGGGTCCCGTCGGATACCAAAGTGCCCGCGGGATTTGGGCCATCGATGCGGGCGGTTCCGAGCCAACCCAGAACGGGCCGGAGTTATCGCCTCGACCTAACGGAACGAGCGCCGTCAAATCTGCCGACTCAACGCCCGGAACCTGGCGAATGTTGGCTGTGAGTTGTCGGTACACCGCGCGTGTGCTGGCCGCAGTCTCGGTCACAGAAGGCGAAAGCCCAATCTGGAAGGTATTCACATGCTGTGTGTCGAATCCCGGATTCACGGCCGACAAGTTTCGAATCGTCCGAAACAGCAGTCCAGCACCCGACAACAGAATTAAAGCCAACGCCACTTGCACCATTGCGAGCACGCTCTGCGTACGTTGATGCCTGCTGGTGGAACCGCGGCCTCCTTGTTTTAGGCCTGCCTGCACATCGGTATTTGCATTCTTAATCGCCGGCACAAGACCGAATAGAATGCCAACCACGATAGAAACGCCAAGCGCGAACAGCAGGACGGAAGCGTTGACGCTCACATTCTCGGTTCGCGGCAGGCCGCCCGGAACTGCCGACAAAATTGCGTTCAATCCAAACTTCGCGAAGGCTAGCCCGAGGACTCCGCCGGCGAACGACAGCAGCACGCTCTCTGTGATCAGCTGACCGATAATCTGAATACGGCTCGCGCCCAGTGCTCGCCGCAGCGCAAATTCGCGCGTCCGCCCCGCCGAGCGCGCCAGCAGTAGATTGGCAACGTTCGCGCACGCAATAAGCAACACGAAGCTGACAGCCCCGAGCAGCAACCAAAGTGTCGACCTGACGTCGCCGACCAGGCTTTGCTTGAGGGGGATGATCGATGTGGCAAGACCCTTCTCCGTGTTGGGGTATAGTTCATCGATATGTTCCTGCAGCGTGTTCATCTGCGCCTGCGCTTGACGGAGGCTTACACCAGGCGCGAGGCGCCCAACAAAGATGATGTCGTGAATCGTGCGATCGTTCAAGAACACCGGATCGCCGCGACCGATTGGCGTGAAAACGTCGGCCCGTTGCTCCTCGAAACGAAACGATGGAGGAAGGACGCCAACTATCGTGTAACCGGCCGCATTCAAGGTCAGGGACTTGCCGAGCACAGCGGGATCACCTTGATAACGTTCTTGCCACAAACGGATGTAGGCGGCGATGTGCTCAGGTGACCCGGGATTCGTCAGGTCGAAGCTGTCTGGTCGAAACGCGGCAATCTGCTCGAATGACTGGCCGTCATTTTGCCAATCCCGAAAGTCCGCATAGGAAAGATCGGTCGTGTACTGCAGGCTGCGGTTGTCCAATACAACCTCCACCAGGCGATCTGGTTCCTGGTATGGCAGCGGTCTTAAGACCACGCCCTCGAGGGCGCTGAAGATCGCGGTATTTGCCCCAATGCCCAGAGCCAAGGTCAGGATCCCCGTGGCTGCGAATCCCGGTGCGTTGCGCAAAGAGCGGGACGCATATCGAAGGTCGCGCAGGATTCGATGCGCCCATTCGAAAGATCTTTCGTCGCGGCATTCATCTTTCGCTAACTCAACCCCTCCAAACTCCCGGTGAGCCCGCGATTCCGCTTCTTCTCGAGTGAATCCCTGCTGCATGTAATCCTCGATCTGAGCTTGCAGGTGGAAGCGGAACTCGGACTGCATCTGCTTTTCCCATCGCTTTCGCCCGAACCACCAGTTTCGTTTCGTCCCCCCGACCCTTTTACTCTGCAGTCTCGAGAACTAGCGAAATCGCTTCACAAAGACGTTTCCAGCCGGCCTTCTCTGCATCTAATTGGCGAAGTCCGGCCTTCGTGACGCTGTAAAACTTCGCATCGCGGCCTCCCTCGGTTCTCTTCCAATCGGATTTGAGCCAGCCTCGTTCTTCCAATCTGTAAAGCGCCGGGTAGAGAGACCCTTGGCGAATCCGGAGTGCATCCTTCGACATCTGCTGAATGCGTTGGACCATCGCATAACCGTGAATGGGCCGAAGTGCGGTGACCCTCAAAATCAACATGTCCAATGTGCCTTGCAGAAGGTCGGCATCGCTGGAGTGATTCGTTGGCTGTCTAGGCATCCTAGGTGTCTTGAACGCATTGTACCTAGAATGTCTGGGTGGTGACCAAGCAGTCGCCGATGTCCGTCGCGGACGGGCACGTATCAGCTCCCGAACGCGGTGAACAATAGGCAGATTATGGCGGCCTTGCTAAAATCAGCGGCGTGTCCGCACCAGCGCCCCTTATTGCTCCCGCCCACGATAGTTTGAAAACGCTCATCCGTGAAGTCCCGGATTTTCCGAAGCCCGGCATTAACTTCTACGACATCACTACGCTTCTCAAAGACCGCGAGGGCTTTCGTCAGACCGTCGACAGCCTTAGCGATCACTACCGGGAAGAATCGATCGATGTTGTCGTCGGGATTGAGGCGCGCGGTTACTTCTTTGCTCCCGCCATGGCCCTAGCGCTCAACGCCGGTTTCGTCCCCGTTCGGAAACCGAAGAAGTTGCCGCACACCGTACGCAGCATCGAATACCAACTTGAATACGGCACCGATCAGCTCGAGATTCACGCCGACGCCGTCACGCCCGGCCAGAACGTTCTCATCATCGATGATGTGCTCGCGACAGGCGGCACAGCATCCGCCGTTGCGCGCCTCGTCGAAGAAATCGGCGGCTGCGTGATCGGCCTCGGCTTCGTCATCGAACTGACCTTCCTCGAAGGCCGGCAGAAACTGGCGAAGCACGATGTCTTCTCGCTCCTGCAGTACTAGTCGTGAAGGTAACCATACCCTCACTCGCCAAAATCAATCTCGACCTACGGGTCATTCATAAGCGGGCCGACAAATATCACGAGCTTCGCACCATCTTTCAAACGGTAAGCCTGCACGATCGGCTGGTCATCGCTTTCGCTAAAGCTCGCCGCACCGAAGTAACACTAGAGAGCTCCGTCCAAATCGCCGATAACCTGGTCTTGCGCGCCGCTCAGCTTGTGCTCGAACACATGAAGGTCCACGCCCGCATTGAGATGTCGCTTCTGAAGCGTATCCCGATGGGCGCAGGGCTCGGCGGCGGATCGAGTAACGCTGCTGCCGCGCTCATCGCCTTACCCGCTCTTGCCGGACGCAAAGTTCCGCTCGCCGAACTCCTCGCCCTTGCCGAAACACTGGGCAGCGATGTCCCGTTTTTCCTGCACGGCGGCACGGCGCTCGGCCTCGGTAAAGGCTCCGAAGTGTATCCCCTGCCCGACCAGCCCGCCCGGGATGCCCTTCTGGTCGCAACCGGCATCCATGTCTCGACGGCGACCGCCTACCAAGCCCTCGCGCGCGACGTTACAAGCGCGTTGACTTCATCAGCCGAGTCCCTTATCCTGAGAGAGTTTCAGAGTGTCGCCTGGAATCTACCGATTGCGTCTCTGAACAAACTTCCGCTGCAGAATGACTTCGAACCAGCCGTTTTCCGGCAGCATCCTGAACTCGCCGCCGTTGCGCGTAAGCTCAAACGGCTCGGTGCGCAACCCGCACTCATGACGGGCAGCGGTTCAGCCCTGTTTGGTCTCTTTTCGGATTCGTCGCAAGCCCTGGCAGCCGCGTCCCATTTTCCTGTAGGCACCGCCTACCCGGTCCGCTTCGTCACAAGGAAGCAATACCGCAGCCAATGGCAGCGCGCGCTCGGCCCCGTCGCCGCTTCCAGTTGCTTCGCCGGTACTTAATTGTGAAGGAGAAATTGAGGATGTCCGCCCCCAAACCGGCCCGCGCGCTTTTTACCGATTTCAAAATCTTCAGCGGCACCGCTAATCGGCCGCTCACCGAAGAGATTTGCGACGCTCTCGATTGCCCTATCGGCGAGGCCATGATCAAGCGCTTCGCGGACGGCGAAACTCACCTCCAAATACAGGAAAATGTGCGCGGCGCGGACGTTTTCGTTGTCCAGCCGACCTCGACGCCCGTCGATCACCACCTGATGGAGCTGCTGCTCATCATCGATGCCCTCAAGCGCGCCAGCGCCGAACGTATCACGCCAGTGCTACCCTATTATGGGTATGCTCGGCAGGACCGGAAGGACCGGCCGCGTATGCCGATTTCCGCCAAACTCGTTGCTAGCCTGATCGAAAGAGCGGGTGCGAGCCGCGTTTTGGCGTTGGATTTGCACGCAGCGCAGATTCAGGGATTCTTTGACATCCCGGTGGATCACCTGTTTTCTGCGCCGGTTATGGTCGAGTACTTCGCCGGCCGTTTCGAACGTGGAGATCTGGCGGTGGTCTCGCCCGACGCCGGCGGTGTGGAGCGAGCCCGCTCGTTCGCGAAAAACTTAGATGCACCGCTCGCCATCATCGATAAACGCCGCACTGACGCGAACGTCGCCGAGGTGATGAACATCATCGGAGACGTGCGCGGTAAGCATTGCCTGATTGTCGATGACATCGTTGACACGGCAGGCACCCTGGTGAAGGGCGTGGAAGCGCTGCTGAGCACGGGTGGCGCGAAGAGTGTTACGGCATGTGCGACGCATGCGGTGCTTTCGGGGCCGGCCGTCGAACGCCTGAACGGGTCGGCGTTGCAGGAGTTAGTTGTCAGCAATTCGATTCCTCACGAGGAACAGGCTGCCCGCTGCTCGAAGATTCGGACGCTCTCGGTCGGCCCACTGCTCGCCAGAGCGATTCAGTCGATCCACGAAGGTGGATCGGTGAGTACGTTGTTTATTTAGGGGTGCGAACAGCACCAACCCCGGTCTGCGGAGCGGGTGAAATCGAGCTGAGGTTCGGGGCTTACGGGAGCAACCGTCTCGGTGTAGAGGTAAAGAAAGATGAGAAAAGACATTACAGTAACCGCCGAACCGCGTGACTCGCGCGGCAAGAATGAAGCGCGCCGCCTGCGAGCGAATGGCTCGATGCCTGCCGTTGTTTATGGCGGACCATCGGGCGCTACGCCAGTGGCGGTTGATCCGAAGCAAGTGGCTCGCATCCTGAACAGCAAAACCGGCCACAACACGATCTTCAACCTGGGCGTAAACGGCGATTCCACTCCGGTCATGGTCGTCGACTGGCAATACGATCCGATCAAGGATTCTCTCCTACATGTGGACCTGAAGAGGATCGATCTGACGCAGCGCATCACCGTGCGAGTGCCCATCATCGCGCAGGGTGACCCCAAGGGTGTCAAGCTGCAAGGCGGCATTCAGGACGTTGTCACACGTGAGATCGAGATCGAGTGCCTTCCGGATGAAATCCCCGAGCAATTTGTCGTAAACGTCTCGGAGTTAATGATCGGCCAGAGTGTCCGGGCAGCCGACATTCCTCTCGAGGGTTCAATCAAGTTGCTGACCTTGCCTGACACTGTGATCACCCACGTCATTTCGATCAAGGCAGAAGAAGAGACCGTTGCTGAGACGGGCGGCCCCGCTGCCGCACCTGCCGGCGAGCCCGAAGTTATCAAGAAGGGCAAGAAGGACGAAGAGGCGGCCGACACGCCAGCCAAGAAGAAGTAGTGGCTTTTTCGACCAGTGGAGGATGCCTCATCGTCGGACGGTTCGCCGGAGAGCCCTGTGTGTATTGCCGGTCTAGGCAACCCTGGAGCGCGTTACGCGGCTACGCCCCACAACATCGGCTTTCAGGTTGTCGATGAACTGGCTGCGCGGCACGGCATTGCGCTTTCTAGGAAAGAAAACAACGCGCTGGTTGGCAACGGCCAAATCCGCGGCAGAAACGTTATCCTGGTAGAGCCGCAGACGTTCATGAATTTGTCAGGCACGGCGCTCGGCCCGTTGCTGAGCTACCGTAACCTGACGAACCGCGATCTGATTGTGGTGTACGACGAACTCGATCTTCCCTGGACCGCACTGCGGATCAAGAAGAACGGTTCAGCGGCTGGACACAACGGTGTCAAGTCGATCATCGCTGCTCTGAAGACAGATGTCTTTACGCGGGTCCGGGTCGGTATTCATCCCGGTGACCCGATCGATGCAGTGCAATATGTCCTCGCTCCCTTAAAGCGGGAGCAAAGGATGCAGATGGACGAAATAGTGTCGTATACCGCCGACGCTATCGAGACCATCGTTGCTGAAGGCGCCGAAAAGGCCATGGCGACTTACAATCGCCGCGCTCGAGGCATACAAGAAGAGGAAGAATGAGAATCTACGAGGAGCTGTTCATTGTTCGGCCCGATGCCACTGACGAAGAAGTGGATCCGCTGATCGAGCAATTGAAGACCGTGGTCACCCATGCGGGTGGAACCATTGACAAGACCGAAAAGTGGGGCGTTCGCAAACTCGCTTACCGCGTCGTGAAGTATAACGAGGGGCAGTACATCCTGCTTCAGTTCACGGCTAATCCCGAAGCTGTAAAAGAGATTGAACGCCGTCTGCGAGTGGCCGATCTCGTTTTGAAGTTCCTGACGGTGCGTATCGACGAGAAGATGAAGCGCATCGAGAAGCGTAGGCGAGCCAGAGAGAAGCGTGCAGCTCGTAAGCCAGCGCCTCCGCCCATGCCAGCCGCAGTTGCGTCACCTTTGCTGCCGCATGAGGCGCCCGCGCCGATACCTGGTGCACCCGGCGGAGCGGCTCCAGCCGCTCCGCCGGCCACCCCGGAACCACCGCCCGCAGAGTAAACGAGGAGATCAATCATGGCAGAAACTAGAGGCGGCCGCCCCATTGCGGCATCACAGCGTCCGACGGGCGGCGATAAAGCGATCGCCACGGGTAAGAAGCAGTATTTCCGGCGCAAGAAAGTTTGCCGGTTCTGCGTCGACAAGATCGACGACATCAACTACAAAGATTCGCGCATGCTCTCCTCCTTCGTTTCGGAGCGGGGCAAAATCACCCCGCGCCGTATTTCGGGTGTCTGCACCCCCCACCAAAAGCGGCTGAGCGAGGCGATCAAGCAGGCGCGAAATATTGCGCTGATACCTTTCGCGTCGCGCGTCTGAGCGGTTCATCCAGGAACAAGCAATGCAACTGATACTAAGACAAGATATCGATAATCTCGGTCCACGCGGCGCGCTGGTCAAGGTAGCCGACGGCTATGCGCGTAATTTCCTGCTCCCGAACCGCCTTGCGGTGCCTGCTACCGAAGCGAATAAGAAGATCGTCGAGCAGGAACGCGAAGCTCACCTGCGGCGTGAAGCCAAGGTTAAGGGCGAAGCGGAAGGCCTGGCGCAGCTGATGGCTAACGTCAGCGTCACCTTGCGCCATCGTGCCGGAGAGAACAATCAACTCTTCGGTTCCGTCACGGCCAAAGACATCGCCGAGGCTTTAGCTGCCCAAAACTTCCACATCGAGCGCCGCAAAATACAGCTCGATGAACCCATCCGCACGGTGGGCGAATACAAAGTCCCCGTGCGCCTGTACCGCGACGTTTCGGTCGACGTCAACGTCGTCGTCGAGCCCGAACAGTAGTTTGCCGACCCGTGCGCGATGCTCGCTCATAGCATCGCGCACCCGGCATTTACACTGAACGAATGGCCTGGTTCCCCGATCCGGATAAACTAAGCGATCTCACTCCGGCTGAAGTTCTTGAAGCCGCTTCCCGCGGACACCTCGGTCTCGATCATCGTTTTCTGCAGGCGATCCTCGATCGACCGGAGGAGGCTCTGCCTGCCGTGGTCGCTTTCGCTCGACGCGATCGCAGCGATGATGCCATCGACCTCGCCCCTGAGCTGATCGCCATTTTTCGGGTCTGGAACACGCCCGAGGCGATTCAGTTCCTCATCTCCTACATCCGAGAGGATCCTGCCAACGTGCCCGACGAGGCGCTTGAAGCACTCGTGGCAATCGGCCGACCGACGCTCGAGCCGCTGCTCGCGCTCTACCACGAGCTCGATGAAACGGACGCCGGCGAGGTTGCTTTCGTATTGGCCAGCCTCTCCGTTCGTGACAAGCGGATTCTCGAGCTACTGATCGGACGGCTGGAATACGATCTCTCTGACACTCTTCTGCTGCTCGGGATTTACGGCGATCCGGCAGCCATACCTGCCATCGAGAAAGCCGCAGCGACTCTTGGCTCCAACGAAACGGAACTGAAGAAAGAGGTCGCCGAGACACTCGCCTCGCTGCGAGATTCGGCAGCCCGCTCGCGCATCGACGAGACAGAGCCGTTCGACATTTGGACCCTCTATCCCGAAACTGATGAGCTGCCTTTAGATTTGCTCGACGAGGATGAGCGCATCGATCTGTTGGCGCATTCTGTCCCTTCCGTCCGAGCGGCTGCTGCTCACTCCTTCTTCAATCAGGATTTGACAGTCGAGCAGCGAGGCAAGCTCCTCGAACGAGCCCAACACGATCCGGCGATCACTGTCCGCGCTCGCGCCTGGGAAGCACTCATCAATTCCACCGAGCAGATCGAAGTGGTGGAAGCCATGCTCGGGACGTTACGCAAGGCTGAGCTTACGGTCGAAGAGCGCGGCGGACTGCTGGTCGGCCTCGCTCCCGAAGCGGACCGCAACGAGGTCCGCCAAGCTATAACGAAACTCTACGAAGACCCCGCGGGCCGCGCCAAAGCACTCGAGGCAATGTGGCGCTCGATGCATGCAAGCTTTCGAGACTACTTTGCCAAGCATTTGGATGACAGCGATCTCGAAGTGCGCCGGGGAGCGATCTGGGGCGTCGGATACTACGGCCTGAAGAGCGAGCTCGACCGGCTGCGCCCCCTCTTCCTCGACGAAGAACTTCGTTCGGACGCCCTCTTCGCGTATGCGCTGGTACTGCCTTCCGATCTGTCACGTGGCCGTATGAAGAGCCTTCTTAGCCGCATCGAGAAAGATGCGAAAGGTCTCTCCGAAATGGAAGAGGAGCTGGTCAAAGCAGCTCTGGACGAGCGCCTCATGCTGGCCGGTAAAGAGCCGGTCTTCCGCCAGCAGGACGATTAGCCGGCTCCGGTCACCCTATTGCTACCGACTCGCTTGAGCGAGCACTCTCAGTAATCATTTTCGCGTCTGGCGGCATCGGCGTCCTCCGCCAGATCCCGTAGGTAAGCGAAGAACTCTCGAGACTGGCCGATGAACAATCCGTCTGCTGTCAAGGCGGCCAGTGCTCCCATGGCGGCTCCCCTCGTCTTGGTGGGACGAACGATGGAACAGGCAGGAAGATCCGGCAGAAATGGACAGGGCTCGGGCATGATCAGGTTGGTTTGGAACAGTTCCCGGCCGGTCGGAATATTTAGGTTCGGAAACACCAAGCTGCGGTTCTTCGGATCAATCAAAGGAGAAGGAAGGATGGAACCGTTCACGCCATTGCCTGCTTTGTCATGCCAGGTTTGAAAGTGGCAGGCCTCGGTGGGTCCGATACTGAGCAGGATGCGCAACACCTGCCGGCTGGTCACCCGTTGCGCGAGCGATGGATAGAGACTTGTGCCCCCCTGTTCGATAAACGCGAAGTGAAATCCGGCGGTGTTAGCAATTGCCTGAATATGATCCTGCGGAGTCAAATCGTCATCGTTTCGCGGAATGGCTGGATGCTGTCCTCTAGCTAAGCCCGGCACCGCCGGTGGAAAAGCGAATGCAGGATCGAGATCGGGATTCCTTTTGCTCGATCGGTATTTGGTGTACCAGCTGGTATCGACGGTCAGCTGCATGAGGTTCGTGAGCCGACCTTTTTGCAGGGCGCCACTCGCCTTACTGCTCGGCAACTGCTCGAAACGGGTGAGGTCTACGGCTTCGGCGCCATTCGCCGCCAGATAAGCGTTCAAAAATTCCGCATGGCTGAGTTCATCGTCGGTGTTGTCGTAGATATATTGCGCCATGTCCGAATCGAGGTTGGCGAGAGCGCTCGTATAAGCAGGACTGCCGCCTCCACCGAGTTCCGGCCTCTCGCTAGTATCTTGTACGCCGCCCAATTCGTTGTACTGCACCCACAGATCGCTTTCAATCAGTTCAGCAGCAGCCAGGAAGCGAAGGATCGCCGCATCTCCCTTGCTGAGCCGGCGGCTGCCCTCTTCGTCATCTTCCGGTTGGGCTGAGTTCCTAGCGAATAGTACGTTGCCCGCGGCCGCCGTCCCGGCGATTGCGAATCCTTTTCCGAGGAAAGAGCGCCGGTTCGCGGAGCTCTGGATATCAACCAGTCTTTTGTTCACAAAGCATTCCTTTCTTGAGGCCGGTTCGTGATGACCGTCCTTTTTGGGTTATGCTCTATGCTGTTTGATTTCCTGCCGCGAGTTGTTCCGGAGAAGTAAACAGTTTGTAAGACGTGACAGGCGATGCCCGGCCACGTTTAAAGGTACGCGTTTCAGCTCGTTGCTAATGTACTTCGAGAGACATATTCACCACGTCGAACATAAATCGTTCAGGCGGCAGCGACGCAATCGGATTCGGAGTCATGTTCAACCAGGTTTGATAGGCGGTTTGCGCTACAGAGTTGTTCAGGTAGAACAAGAACTGATCCGAGCAGCAGCGGATGGGCGGCATCTGCCGGAAGGCAAGACGCAGGCCGACCGCCTTCTCGAGCGTCACGCCTTTCGTCTTAACTGATTTATCGCTTAAGAGCGTTACGAAGCTACTGCGCCCTGCATGCGGCCAGAGATCGCTCCGCAGCAGATTCCGCAGCTCAAGGCGAGCTCCGAACGTAATCTCGCATTGCCGGATCCATTCGACTACCGCGTCGCCCCATTGCCAATGGTTGAGCAAGCCCAAGTACTGATCGACTAAGTTGAGGGCCAAATCCAGCTTGCGACGTTCGAGCGCCTCTTCCGAGGCGAGTACATCGCCGATCGCGAGCGGGATCATCTCTTCCTGATCGACGATATCGGCCGCGATGCCCATCATCTTATCGACGCGCTTCACGTCGGGTACGGTTTTGACAAGCAGCGGCGGTAATTCATGCGTTTTACCGCCAGGCACTTCTACAAACCTTCGATCACCCACCATGTCCATAAGCAGCCTCGCTGTTCTCTTAACGACAACCAGGTCGACTAAACTCTGTCCTGCTTTGTGAGACGGTTTGCAATCCAACAACGTTGCCGGCCGTCTTGTTAACCCAGTTTAACTACATATCGATGAAAAATGTTTCGAGCCGTTCACTTTGGCAGCAGTCGAGTATGATTGCCAGCCGTTGATGGCTGTGCAATTAGCGGGCCAACCTTGATGTCAGCGTTCAAATCCACTCACGCTGCCGTACGTGGACTTCAGTTCCCGATAGTGATCGAGGAAAGAAAGCCACTTTGCTTTTGGCGGAGGGCGTGGAGCATGTCAGGCCAGACTGTGCGATGGCGTGCGCGGTATTCGTCGAGGCGATTGGGGCGCACTTGAAGGACGAAGCAGATGCGTTTCATCGTGTTGGGAATTATCGCAGGGTGTTGGGGCGGGGTGGTTGGTTTCGGCGGATGGCGCCTGGTGATCGGGGATGGGGGCAGGTTCGTGTTTTTGAGGAACGAAGCCACGCGCCTTTTGCAGTTGAGTGAGGGCCTGGAGGGCGCGGAAGAAGCCGCGTTCGGCGGAGGCGACGGTGCGGGTCAAGAGGGCAAGCAGACCGGAATCGATCGCTTCGCTGACGGTATCGGGTGCCCAGGCGCGGGCTTCCATTTCGCGGAAGCGGCGGAGACGCCAGAAGTGCTGGGCGAGTTCATCGACGAGGATTTCTTCGGTGGTAGAGGCGGGCGCATGCTCGCGGCGGAGCGTGGTGCGGAGTTCGTCGAATTCGGCGGGGTCTTCACCGGCGCGGATGAGCTGCTTGGAGTAGAGGCCGTGCTTGAAGGCGTTTTGGGCGGAGCGGGTTTTGCCTTCGGCGGTGCGTGGGCCGGTGGAGCGCTCGGCGTTGCGGCGATTGATTTCGGCGCGGCATTCTTCGAGAGTGTGGAGTGGCGGTGCGTGGAAAATCATGCAGTGCTAGGACCTGCCGGGACGGTAGCGCTTCGAGTAGACGAGCAGCGGGCGGAGCGTTGTTAAACAACTGAGTGGGTAGCGGAGAAAACCTTTTCGTTGGGGTGTGACTGGCGGTCGAGCGGCGAGGAACTTAGGGCTTCGGCGAAATTCTAAAGAGATGCGCCTATATGACTCGCCTTCTGTATGTACCTTGACTGCGTGCAATCCGAATATCACCGGATTCGAAACACTTGGGAAAGACTGCATGCTTCCCCCCAGATGGTCATCCACGCTCAATTGAGGTGCGACCAAGCAAGGTGCTTGCGAAGACTCGCGAAGGCGGATCAAAGGTACAGCGGAAAGGATATGGCAGACGCGAGAGTTGCTATGTAAGCAATTGGCCTAAGTGAGCGGTGGCGGGGGCATAGTCGGGGCTGCTTAACTATCGCTTCCCTGCCGTTTTAAGGAAGTGCGAAGCAGGATCATTCGCGCGTTTGCACCTCCAAAAAATTACGGTCAACGCGGCAAGAGTAAGGACCCCTAGGACGGGCCGGCTCTGGAACTGGCGTCAACACAAACGTACCATTCACACGCAGCGTGTCTCCGCCTAGCTCGTAGTAGTTGCCGGGTCCACTGGCGGCTATCTGAGCAATATTCTCTAAAGCATAATTGCCGCTACAGCAAGTTAGCGTGTAAGCGAAACCGGTGTCGTCTAAATGCGGATCGCTATCCACATAAAGCAAATCGTCCGGCGCCGGACCCAGACTCTAAGGATTCGAAGGATCGGGGGGAACAAGCCCGGTGATGGTCGATGTAATCGGGGAACTGGGGTCGTTATTTAAGAAATAGTTAGTTGTTCGGTGGCCTGTGATACCGGTAATCAGGAGTGCTCCATTGACTTGGCTGCTCGTTGTCGTCAAAACGCCGCTTGCCGAGGTAAACAAGTCGACCTTGTCCACCCCATTTGACCCGCAATCGCCGCAAACGAACCCGTAAGAAAAATCGAAAGTATCCGCGCATGCAGAGACTTGAAAGAGCAGCCAAGTTACTCCCGAAAACGTAGCCAGCAGCAAACGAGCCCGTGTCATGGGACCTCCTCAGGGTGCGGCCCTATTAGATCACAGGCGGTGATTAGTTGGATATGCAAAGCGCCCGATGAGAGGTCACTGAACCCCGTCTGTGACCGCGGGATGGATGTGTACTATAGGACTAATCGGAGAGAAAGATGTTAAAGCGCTTACTGAAGGCCCTACGTGCTGCAAGTCCTAGCGTGCCCTACATTGAGGTTCTAATTTTGGCGTTTGCACTGCCATGGGTACTGTTGTTCATCTACTATATCGATATTCGGTATTACGGCTACGACTGGCTTACCCTTTCGGGTTTACTGGCTGTCCCGGTGCTTCTGTTCATCATGTTTTGTATTGCTGCGGGTTCAGCTGGGGATTGAACCAAACTGTGGCGAGAGCGACGAACACTGATTGAACCGCGCGGAGAGTAGCAGCAGCTTACTTTGAACTTCCCACTTTTGACACTGCCTTGGTGAGCCGTGCCGTTACCGATGGGCCGAATCGAGAAATTAGCAGGCTCAATGAGCCCCACCAAGCGAGCGCCCGACCCCCAGGTTCGGGTACGGGCGAAAACGGGACCGGCGTGGTGCCGTCTGACTCGAATGTCGCGAAGGTCATCATCGCGTTTCCGCCGGGTGCGCAGGCTTTCCCTCCTTGACAATTTCCAGCAGACGCAGAGCCTCCCAGGGTCACGGTAAACGAGTGGCCGGACCCTAACAAGACCGGCAGTTCTCCCTGGTATTCGCAAAATTGGTAACGGCACTGTGTGGGAGGGATGGAACCAGAACCGGTCGCGCTGAACCCATAATCATTGGTACTGTCGTCAATGGATGCGGTAAGGTCGCTCTCCTGGTAGAACGCTCCGAATATGATGTCGAATTCAACGCGTCCCAGTCTCGAAGTTCCAGGGGTCGCAAAGGTGCCGTAATCCTCCGCTTTTGAGTACGCGCTCCAGGCAGTTGGGGGTTGAAGAATTTCCGGCGAGGTATCGTATCGGATTGTCCAAGGCATACCGTTTGCCGACGCCGAGGCGTGTGCGGAAACCTGGTACTCGGCTTGGCCAATCACAACCGGGATACTACAAGCTGAGGAATTCGATTGCGTTTGAGTTCCGGCGGTGCAACTGACGTTTGTGAACGTTGTCCCGATGGGATCAGCATCGAGCTTTAGGGATGCGATGATTAGTGCGAAGAAAAGAGCACGCACGTATTTGCCCCCAAGCGAGTATAGCCTGAATTCCTACAGCAAAGCACTTACCGGGAATGGCTGGGCAAGTTGAGCCACTTCCCCGGGGCCGCTAAATTGACAGTTAAATTGCAGATTCGTTAGACTGAAGTGTTCGAGTCTTCGAGCGGAGAGAAGAAGTCTGTCCATGCGTACCGAGTATCCGTCACCGCACCAGATCAGCCGTGCGTGGCACGTCATTGACGCAAATGACGCAGTGTTGGGAAGAGTCGCAAGCCGAGCGGCGACGTTGCTGATGGGAAAGCACAAACCGATCTATGCGCCTTCGATCGATACGGGCGACCATGTGGTAATTGTGAATGCGGCGAAAGTCAAGCTAACGGGCAGCAAGGAAAACCAGAAGCTGTACCGGCGTCATAGCGGGTATCCGGGCGGTTTGACCGAGACTGGTGCGCGGAAGATGCGTCAAACGCGGCCCGAACGGATGCTGGAGCTTGCCATTTCGGGCATGCTTCCGAAGACGAAGCTAGGAAAGCAGATGTACCGGAAATTGAATGTGTATGCGGGCGATCACCATCCGCACCAAGCGCAGAAGCCGGTCGCATTGGCGATTTGAGTAAAGGAAAAGGATGCCAGCGAAGTTAGTGCAGCAGTTAGGAACGGGGCGGCGCAAGACAGCTACTGCGCGCGTGTTCCTGCGGCCGGGTAAAGGCCAGATTACGGTCAATAACCGACCCTTTGACAATTATTTTGCGAACGAATCGGCCCGCGCTTACGTCCGGCAGCCACTATTGGCGGCGGAGCTGGCGGATCGCTTCGACATTTTGATTCTCGCCGATGGCGGCGGGGTAACCGGACAAGCCGGGGCAGCTCGCCTCGGTATTGCGCGCGCGCTGATCGAATTCAATTCCGAACTGCGCGGTAAGTTGAAGCAGCTCGGGTTTCTGACCCGCGATGCACGCGCACATGAGCGAAAGAAGTATGGGCAAAAGGGCGCCCGCAAGCGTTTCCAGTTCTCCAAACGTTAGTACCTCTTCTCGTTTTACAGCCAATTCAGCGAAGGACGGTTTGCACCTGTCCTTCGTCCAACCGCATGTTCTCCGATCACGCAAATTCCGCTTTGGGCGCGTGCTTCGGCTGGCGTGCGTAAGTCAGTCAAGGAGGCATATTGCCATCAATTTCAATGAAGGAGCTGCTCGAAGCAGGCGTTCACTTCGGGCACCAGACCAAGCGCTGGAATCCAAAGATGAAAGAGTACATCTTTGGCGAACGAAACGGCATTTACATTGTCGACCTGCAGAAGACGCTGAAGCTCTTCAAGGACGCAATGCGCTACGTGGGCGAAATGGCGGCACAAGGCAAGACGGTGCTGTTTGTGGGCACCAAGCGCCAGGCGCAGGAAGCCATTGCGGAAGAGGCGACGCGAGCCGGCCAGTATTACGTGAACCAACGGTGGCTGGGTGGGTTGCTGACGAACATCGCGACGGTCCAGCGGTCTATCAAGCGTCTGAAAGAACTTGACTCGATGGCTATCGACACGGCCTACGAAGGGCGTGCCAAGAAAGAAGTTGGGCGACTCGAGCGCGAACGTAAGCATCTGCAGCAGAATCTGGCGGGCATTAAGGACATGAACGGGCTGCCGGACATGCTCTTTGTAATCGATTCGAATAAAGAGGCGATTGCGGTAAAAGAGGCGCGCCGGCTGGGTATTCCGGTAGTGGCGGTGGTTGACACCAACTGTGATCCGGACGAAGTGGATTATGTGATCCCGGGCAATGACGATGCGCTGCGGGCCATTCGCTTGTTCACGACCAAGATTGCGGATGCGGTGGTGGAAGGGCGTTCGCTGGCTACTGAGCACGAGTTCGCGGCTGAGAAGATTGTCAGCGAGGGTGAAGACGAAGGCGTTTCGGATCAGACTCCGGAAGAGTTCACGCTCTACCTGGACCCGAAGTACAACGAGCAGCTGATGTCGGAGAGCCTGGTGCCTTCGGCCGAACCGGAAACCCCGCCGCGCAAGGGGCCGGCTAGTGAAGCGCAGGAAGAAGTAGTCGGCACAACCGTAAGCGAACACTAAGTCACGACCGCTTAGGTTTGTAGTGAGGGCGACCGGCTGAGTGAAGTCAGGTCGCTCTCTTTTTGTAGAGATTAGAAGATCAGGTCAGCAGGAGTAAGTCAGGTGATTGGTATGGCAGAGATCAGTGCACAACTAGTGAAGCAGCTGCGCGAGCGCACGGGCGCCGGCATGATGGAATGCAAGAAAGCTCTTCAAGAGACGAACGGCGACATTGCGGAAGCCGAAGTGGTGCTTCGGAAGCGGGGCATAGCAGGCGCGAGTAAGAAAGAGTCTCGATCGACGAAGCAGGGGTTGATCAGCTCGTTCATCGGGCAGGACGGCAGGCTTGGGGTGCTGGTGGAAGTAAACTGCGAGTCGGATTTCGTGGCGCGCACGGAGGATTTTCAGGCGCTGGCGGGCGATATGGCTGAGCACATCGCCGAAAGCAAACCCAAGTATATACGGACGGAGCAGGTAACCGAAGCCGAGCGCGCCAACTTCAAAGCGCACGAAGCGCTCTACGAACAGAAGTACACGAAAGATGACGCGAGCAGCGTCGCCGAGATGGTGAAGGCGAAGATTGCGAAGCTCGGCGAGAACATCAACGTTTCGCGGTTCGTGATCTACGAAGTGGAGGGAAACGGGGTTGTTGGGCACTACATTCACGCGGGAGCGCAGATTGGCGTGCTGATCGAGGTGAATAGTAAATCGGCCGGTTCGACCGAAAAGGAAGAATTCAAGACGCTGGTGCGCGACGTGGCCATGCAGGTCGCGGCGGCCAATCCGCAGTATGTCAGCAAGGACGAGGTGCCGGCGGCGGTGGTTGCCCAGGAGCGCGGGATTCAGCGTGACCGTGCACTCAATGAAGGCAAGCCCGAAAAGATGGTGGACAAAATCGCAGAAGGGCCGGATGAGCAAATTTTACGAAGAGGTCTGCCTCCTCGAGCAGCCGTTCATCCGGGAAAACAGCATCTCGGTGAATGAACTGATGCGGACAATCGGCGGGAAACTGAATGACACGATTACCGTAGCGCGTTTCGTGCGATACAAAGTGGGCGATGCGACGGATGTGCCGGGCGTGGAAGCGAGTCCACTGCCCGTGACGGTTTAAGAACGTGAGCGTGCCGGCGCAGCAGGACCAGATGGCACCGTACCGACGAGTACTGCTGAAGATAAGCGGCGAGGCGCTGGCCGGACAGCTCTCTTTTGGACTCGACCCGGAACGCGTCAAATCCCTGGCGGCCGAGGTGGCCGAGGTGGCGCGAGCCGGCGTGCAGATGGGCTTAGTGCTCGGCGGGGGCAATATCTTTCGAGGTGTTGCCGCCGCCGCACATCACATGGACCGGGTGACGGGCGACCACATGGGTATGCTGGCGACCGTCATCAATGCACTGGCCTTTCAGGATGCGCTCGAGCAGCAGGGGATTCCGACGCGAGTGATGACCGCCATCCAGATGCATCAGGTAGCCGAACCCTACATCCGGCGGCGGGCGATCCGACACTTGGAAAAAGGGCGCGCTGTTATCTTCGCAGCGGGTACTTCCAACCCATATTTTTCCACCGATACCGCGGCCACACTGCGAGGCCTGGAAATCCACGCAGAGATCATTGCCAAGGCGACAAGCGTGGATGGAGTTTACGACAAGGATCCGAAGAAGTTTCCGGACGCCGTGAAGTACGAGTCGGTGAGCTATACGGAAGTGCTATCGAAAGCTTTGGGTGTGATGGACGCTTCGGCGGTCGCGATGTGCCGGGACAACAAGATGCCGATCATGGTGTTCGATCTGAAGACCGCTGGCAATATAATGCGAATGGCGATGGGCGAGCCGATCGGGACCGTCATCCGCTAATCGATACGTATCAGCAAGATCTATGAAACAAGAACAAACGGCGCCTGCGAGCAGCAGCACATTTAAAAACGTGAAGGAAGTGGAAGCAAACGCCCGCACGCGCATGGAAAAGGTGTTGGTCGATCTCCAGCATGAGATGGCGAACATCCGAACGGGGCGCGCCTCGATCGGTATTTTGGACAACGTACGGGTGGATTACTACGGATCCCCTGTTCCGCTCAATCAGGTGGCGCAGCTGCATGTACCTGAGCCGGCCATGATCACGGTTCAACCGTGGGATGCGTCAACCATTGGAGCGATCGAAAAGGCTATTCGCAATTCGGATCTGGGGCTGAACCCCTCGAACGATGGCAAGCTGATCCGTCTACCCATTCCACCTTTGACAGAGGAACGCCGGCGCGATCTGGCGAAGAAGTTGAGCCATGTTGCCGAAGAGCGGCGGGTGGGCATGCGGAATGTGCGACGCGACGCCAATGAAGATATTAAGAGGCTTCTGAAAGACAAGGTCATTAGCGAGGACGAGCAGCGTTCGGCCCTTGACGCAGTTCAGAAGCTGACCGATGCCGAGATCGCGAAGATCGACAGCATGGCTAAAACCAAAGAGAAGGAAATTCTCGAGCTCAAGTAGGGTAGCTGGCGTCTAAAAGGCATGTCGAAGACAAAAACGGAAACTCATGACGAGAAACATGCTGCACAGAACGGAGTGAAGCCGGCCGCACCGATCCTGGGTCAGCGCGGAAAGATTGTACAGGATTTCGGAACTGTCGTGAATATCCCGGCGGGGCTCGATGAAGAAGTCCGGCTCGAGAGTACCCGAGATTTGAACCAAGTTCTATCGGACACGATGATGCTGCGCGATATGTACAAGAAGCATCATTGGCAGCTTTCGGGCCCTACTTTCTATCAGCTCCACTTGCTTTTTGACGCGCACTGGGCAAAGCAGGTGAAGCTGACCGACAAGATTGCCGAACGCATTCAGGCGCTGGGCGGGGTGGCGATTTCCATGGCGCAGGATGTCGCGGAACAGACTCGCGTGGAGCGGCCGCCGATCGGGAGAGAAGAAGTACCGGTCCAGCTATCGCGGCTGCTCGAAGCACACGAGTTGATTCTTAAAGAGAGCCACGAGTTCGCTAAGACGGCGGACGAGGCTGGCGACGACGGAACGAATGATCTCCTTGTTAGCGAAGTGATTCGCACCAACGAATCACAAGTTTGGTTTATCTCCGAACATCTGGTTGCGATGCCGGTTGTTCACGCCAAGTAAAGTTTTAGCCAATCAGACCCAGCTTATTTCAGCGAGACAGCTGGGTCTTAGTTTTATAAAGCGGAAGTCTAGGCGGGGAGTTCTTCTGTACTGGGAAAGCCGTGCTGCTCGCGACCGATTTTCCCGTCGTACTTTGCAGTCGTCTTGAACAATTCGAGGTGACCGTTCCCAGCCTCCAGGCGGCAGCGTTTGCGCAGCGCAGCCATATCGTCAGCGGACATAGGCAAGAAGTTCGTCACGACTTCCAGGTTTTGCTTGAGGACCTCCGGTGACTCCATGCCACTGATGGTGGTGGCTACCGGCAGACTCATGGCATAGCGGAGCGCTTCGGCGACCGTAATACCGCCCCACTTGATCATCTCTCCACTGCCGCCGAGGCTCTTCATTCCGAGGACGCTCAAACCCTGCTTTTTAGCTTCGGGCAAGACCTGCTGCTCGAAGCTGCGGAACGATGCATCAAAGGCATTAAGGGGCATCTGCACGGTATCGAAGGGGAAACCGTGTGAGAGCATCTTCAGGTGGATCGAAGGATCCTTGTGGCCGGTAAATCCGATCAGCCGCACTTTGCCCTGCTTCTTCGCTTCCAGCAGCGCTTCCGCAGCGCCGTTCGGCTTGAAGATCAGGTCAGGGTCGTTGTCGTAAACGACTTCATGAATTTGCCATACGTCCAGATGGTCTGTTTTAAGGCGCCGTAGAGATTCTTCGAGCATCTTCATGGCAACCGATTTATCACGGCCATGCGTACAGACTTTGGTCATCAGGACAGCTTCGTTACGGCGGCTGCCGAGCGCATAGCCGAGCCACTCTTCGCTTTGCCCGTCGTGATACTCCCAGGCGTTGTCGAAGAAGTTGATGCCGGCGTCGAGGGCTTGCTGTACGATTTGTTTGGCGGCGTCCTGATTCTCGGCCGAACCGATATGGAATCCGCCGACGCCCATGATGGAGACCTCGAGCCCACTTTTGCCGAGTGGACGTTTCGGGACCGATCCCGCTGCTCCTTTGGCCATAGCTGTCGCCACTCCTATCAGCGCGGTGTTCTGAATGAATTTGCGGCGAGTGCCGCCTGAGTTTGACATGTTACTTCGCAGGGGCGAACGGCTTACCGGTGTTATCGGTTGCGTGCATCATCTCTTTGACTTCTTTTTGCTGCATGTCGAGGGGAAAGCTATTTGCGAGGCGAGCTTCCGGATTGTCGTATTTCAGGGACACCTTGTAGAGTTCAAAACGGCCATCCGCATACTCATTGCCTCGGCTGCGAAGAGCGGCCATTTGCTCAGCGGGAAGGGGCTCGAAGCCTTGCGCGATGTTCAGGTTCTGTTCGAGAACGTCGGGTTTATCGACACCGGTAATGGTCGTGGCAACAGGCAGGCTCATGGCATAGCGCAGCATCTCTTCCGCTGAATAGACGCCTTTCTTGATCGCTGGTCCTGCACCATTAAGCGGCTTCATGCCGAGGGGCGCCATACCGCGCCGAATCACTTCCGGCAGCACTTGTGTTTCAAAACTGCGGAAACTGTGATCGAACGGATTAAGCGGCATTTGTACTGCGTCGAATGGGAAGCCGGTCTCGAGCATTGCCAGGTGGAGCTTCGGATCTTTGTGACCAGTGAAACCAGTGAAGCGAACCTTGCCATCTTTCTTGGCTTGCTGCATGGCTTCCGCTGCGCCGTTAGGCCGAATGAAAAGACGCGGGTCTGTTTCGAAAGAGACGCCGTGGATTTGCCAGAGATCGAGATGATCCGTCTGCAAACGATTGAGTGATTCTTCGAGCATGCGCAGCGCAAGATCTTTATCGCGGCCATGCGTGCAAACCTTCGTCATGAGGAAGACCTGCTGACGTTTTCCCTTGAGAGCCGAACCCAACCAGACTTCCGATTTACCGCGATGGTATTCCCAGCAATTATCAAAAAATGTGACGCCACCATCAATGGCGCGGCCGACAATTTCTTGAGCCGTTTTCTGATCGGCTGCATCGCCGAGATGGTGACCACCCAAGCCCAAAGCCGATATTTCTACGCCTGTTTTGCCGAATTGCCGTTTAGGAATTTGCCCGCTACTTGCCATTGTGTGAGAGAACGTTCGAAACAATTGGATGGTGCTGAACTCATGACTGTTTCAAAACCGTGGGAGACTCATTGGAGGTTTGATACGAGGTGATGGATTTGCAATATGACGCGATTGTAATCGGCTCGGGGCAGGGTGGCAATCCACTTGCCGTGCAACTAGCGAAGCGCGGGGAGTACGTGGTGCTGATTGAATCGAACGAGCTTGGGGGAACGTGCATCAACACGGGGTGCACGCCGACGAAAACGATGGTGGCGAGCGCGCAAGTAGCGCACTATGCGCGGAACGCAGCACGCTGGGGCGTACGGGCGGGGGAAGTGGGCGTAGATCTTCCAGCGATTTTGAAACGCAAGAATGCGCGCGTGCTGGCGGGACGCTCAGGCTGGGAGAAGAGCATGAATGGCGACAGGGAACCGGAGTTGGTGAGAGGCCGGGCGCGCTTCACCGGTCCGCTGAAGCTGCAAGCAGACGGCCGGAGCTTTGAAGGCAAGCGCATTTTCATCGACACGGGCGCGTCACCCACGATTCCGCCGATCGAGGGGTTGGCAGCGGTGAATTATCTGACCAACGTCACAATTATGGAATTGACCAGCGTGCCCGAACATTTGCTGGTGCTGGGCGCCGGCTATGTTGGCCTGGAGTTCGCACAGATGTTCCGCCGGTTCGGTAGCGAAGTGACGGTGATCGTGAGCGGCAACCAGATTCTTACACGCGAGGACGAAGACATTGCAGTGGAGCTACAAAAAGCTTTAGCGGCGGAAGGGATTCGCTTTGTCGAGGAAGCGAAGGCGACAAAGGTAGTGAAAGATGGCTCGGAAGTTCGGGTGACCGTAGCCGGCCCGAGCGGCCAGCAGAATGTCACGGGCACACATCTGCTGGTAGCTGTGGGGCGTACTCCTCAGACGAAGGACCTCGACCTTGCGAAGGCCGGTATAGATACAGACAAGAAGGGCAACATCGTGGTCAACGACCGTTTGGAGACGACGGCCGCGAATGTGTGGGCGATCGGTGACGTGACAGGCGGGCCGGCATTTACTCACATTTCCTACAACGATTATCAGATCATCTACGGCAATGTCTACGAGGGTGGGTCGTTCAGCACAAAGACGCGGCTAGTCCCTTACGCGGTGTTCACCGATCCCGCATTAGGACGTGTGGGCATGACGGAAAGAGAGGCGCGCGCGAGCGGGCGAAAGTTGAAGATCGGCACCATGCCGATGACGAAAGTGCAACGAGCGCTCGAGCGCGACGAGACGGCGGGTTTGATGAAGCTGGTAGTTGACGGGGAGACCGACAAGCTATTAGGAGCGGCGATACTCGCTTCCGAGGGCGGCGAAGTCATACAGATTTTGAGCACGCTGATGCTGGCTGATAAACCGTATACGCTGCTGAAGGGTGCGATTTATATACACCCTACCCTGGCCGAAGGCCTTTTTGGATTGATGGACAGCGTGAAGCCGGTCGAGTAAAGTTACTCGGCCGCTAAGTCGAAAATCTCTCGTGGATTGAGCTCTACCGGCCTGCAGATGAGACGGGGCGTTTTCGCTAATGGGTGCAGACAGCCAGATCCCTTGATCTTTAATCTCCCAGTCCCTTTGTTTCTCGGATCGAATATCCAAATACCCGGGACGCCCATGGACAGGTAGTCGAACAGGCGGTCCTCAAGATCGGAGGCGGTGTCTCCCGGCGAGAGAATCTCGATGCAGATCAGAGGCGGGCTGGTGACCATCGGTTCTCTACTGCTGCGGTGATCCAATCTCGATCAGGGCTGTAGGAGGTGTCAAGATAGGTGCGCAGCGAGGCTTCTACGAAAGTGCCAATCGCCATGATCAGTCATTCTAGCTGCGGCCGATCCTCGACGCACTAGAAATAAAGGGCAGTGATTTCTCGCAAGAACGCCAGCGATTCGGCCATTTCTTCCATTCCGTTCATGCCGTCTTCGATGCTGACCCAGCCGCGATAATTGTTTGCGGCGAGGATGCCGAAGATCTTTTCGTAGTCGTTCAGACCTTTGCCCGTTACCCCGTGCAACAGCTGACCGCCTTCGAAGTAGCGATCGCTCGCGTGCATGCTGACTACGCGGTCGGCGATCGATTCGAGCAAAGCAATGGGGTCGTCACCGGCGACGATAGCATTCGACGGATCGTATTGAACTCCGAAATTGTGTAGATCTTCGATGCTGTTTACGATCGAAACGAAGCGGTCCATTTTCTGGGCGAACTCAGGGTATTGCCAAAAGCCGTCTTTGTAGTGGTTCTCAATGCCGAGCACGATATCGTATTGGCGGGCGACGGGCAGCAGTTCTTGAATGGCGGAGACGACCCATTCCCTGCCCTGCTCCCAGCTGACATTGGGATAGCGTTGGCCGCTCAATATGCGGCAGACAGCGCGCGGGCCGCCGAGGTGGCGTGCAACGGCAATCATCTGCGCTTCACGCTCGATCTCCCGGCGGCGGGTGTCCGGATCGGGCGCGGTGAAATCAGGCGAGCAGCAGAGCATGGGCATTGCAAATCCGGCGGAAGAAATTGCGCTGCCCAGTTTGTCTAGATATGCCGTCTCGAAGCTAGCGAGAAAACCGGAGTACATCTCGAGGCCGTCGGCGTCGAGATTCTTCGCCATTGTGACCCAATCGAAGACGGACATCTCGCCGTTCGAGATTGTTTCGAGATAGCACTTCGGGAAGGCCGAAAGTTTAAGCGGCATCAGGGGGTGAGGACAGCTTTGACGTATTGGCCGCGTTCCATTCTTTCGAAATCGTTGTGCCAATCGGCGAGGGGGGCAACGTGGCTGACGACCGGCGCGAGGTCGATTTGGCCGGAGACGATCATGGAGATGACGCGTTCCCAGACAGGCCAATTATGCGAGAAGCTGCCCGAGAGAGTAATGTTCTTCTGGACGAGCGGATCGAGGCTGAACTGAATTGGCTGGGGTCCCCAGCCGACTTTGATAATTTGGCCAGCAGGGCGAACGGCTTGCAGAGCGATCTGCAGCGTGGCGGAAGCGCCTGAGCAGTCGACCGCGACATCGACCCCAAAGCCGTCACCGATTTGGGCGATGGATTCGAGAACGCCACCGTCCAGTGTGAGATCAGCGGCGAACTGGCGGGCGACCGCGAGGCGATGAGCGTCGGCGGGCAAACCGGCGACGACGACACGACCCGCGCCACTCAGCTTCGCCATCTTCGCGCAGAGCAAACCAATCGGTCCGGGGCCGAGCACCAGAACGGTATCGCCAGGGCGCACGCGGCCGTTCACACAGAGCGCGTTGTAAGCAACGCAGCAGGGTTCGGTGAGGGCGGCCTTTTCAAACGGCAGTGCATCCGGCAGCGGATGCAGGCAGCGTTCCGGAACACGAACGTACTTCGCCATAGCGCCATCGACACCATAGCCGAAGCCTCGGCGCGAGGGGTCGAGATTGTAAAGTCCACTGCGGCTGAGCGGAGAGGATTCGTCGATGACAGCGGCGGTTTCGCTCACGACGCGGTCGCCTTCACGAAAGTGGGTGACGGCTGCTCCGGCCTGGGCGACGGTGCCGCAAAATTCATGGCCGAGGATGCATGGGTAGTTGACCGCCCAGCTGTGGGAACCGCGCCATTGATGAAGATCGCTGCCGCAGACGCTAACCGCGCCTACCCTGAGCAGCACATCTCTCTCGCCGATGGTCGGGACGGGCACCTCGCGGAGCTCGACCGAGAGCGGTTCGCGCGCGTAGTTCACGAGCGCCGGCATTGTTTTCGTCATACTGTCACCTCACCTTTGACTCGGACATCACCGAATGCGTGTACCTTCTGGCAGATCAGACGGAGAGCGCTTTCGAGATCGCCTTCGGCTGTGCGGAAAGCATGTGCATCGATGGCAAGCGGAGCGCCGATGACGACGAGAGGTGCGCCGTAAGAAGGTGTGTCGGTCGCCTGTTCGAGGGTGAGACCGCCGACCGCTTGCACGGGAATACTGACTGCCGCGACGACTTCACGGAGATGATCGAGGGGCGTCGGAGCGGACTGGCCACGCGAGCGGCGGAGGGTGCGCATGTCGTAGCCGATGTGATGAACGATGCAATCGCACCCCAGATCTTCCAGGCGGCGTGCGCCGGAGACGGGATCGGGCATGGCCATGTTGTCGCCCATGACCTGGATGCCGAAGTCGCGGCCGGCTTTGACGACGAGCTCGATTGTCTCTTCGTGGGCCTGTCCCATGACAACGACCATAGTGGCGCCGGCTCGGGCCATCAATTCGGCTTCGAGGCCGCCGCCGTCCATGATCTTGAGATCAGCCACGATCGGTACGCCTGGAAATTGCGAACGCAATTCGCGCACACCACGCGTTCCTTCGGCGAGGATGAGCGGCGTACCGGCCTCGAGCCAATCGACGCCCGCACGCAAAGCGATCTCAGCCGTTCGCAGGGCTTCATCCAGGTCGATCAAATCGAGAGAGAGTTGTACTTTGGCTTGCATGGGGCCGCTTCAGGAGCGACAACTCAGGTTTAACATGAGTGAGATATGTGGAACCGGCAGTGGCTGACCCTGTTGTTTGCGACGGCTGCGATGGCTGCACCGAACGCGCGTGAGTTGCGGATCGATGCACCGTGTGTACCCGGTATGCCGTGGACGGTCGCGGGCGAGCATGGAGCGTTGCTGGGACGCCAAAACGGGCGGTTTGAGGCGTGGGAATGGCCGGTGAAGCTCTTGAGCGATTTTCGGATTCGTGCCGAGTTGGCCGACTATGCGGTTCCGATCGATGTGAATGCGCTGGCGGCGCAGATTCAAGTAACGCCGGCGGAGACAACGATTGTTTACTCGCATGCGGCATTCACGATACGGCAACATATGTTTGCGGCGCGCGGTGATGGGGCGGCTGCGGCCGGAACGGGCGTCGTTTTCGAAATCGAGTCAGCACGTCCCCTGCAAGTGACGTTTTCGTTTACGCCGGACATGCTCGCGATGTGGCCTGCGCCGAATCACGGACGTCCGAACGGCGAGTGGATGAAGCAGGGTGACGGTGGCTTTTATATTCTGCATACGGATGAGCCGAGCTTTTCGGGCTTCGTGGCGATGCCGCATACCAGCCCGGGCATACAGGTGCCGTATCAGGAGCATCCGCAGACGTATCCGCTCGAGCTGAAGCTTTCATTCGATCCGAAGAAGGATCGCGGAACGATGTTTCCGCTGGTGATAGGGCTGGTACATGGCAATTCACCGGCGGAGCAGGCGGCGCGCAGCTTGGGTGCCTTGGACGAAATTCGGCGACAAACACAGGCTTACTACGCGCGGTTTTTCGATACGCGCTTGACGGCACAGACACCGGACCGGCGGGTCAACGATGCACTCCGCTGGGCGGAGATTGCGATTGATCAAGCGCAGGTCAAATATAAGGACGAGACAGGACTGATTGCGGGTTACTACGAATCGGCTGATTCGGCGCGACCCGGCTACGCCTGGTTCTTCGGGCGAGACACGCTGTGGACCTCCTATGCGGTGAACAGCTACGGAGATTTCGCGCTGACCCGGCGTGCGCTCGAGTTCCTGTTCAAGCGGCAGCGCGAAGACGGCAAGATCATGCATGAGTATTCGCAGTCGGCGGACGCGTTGGACTGGAAGACAACGCCGTATTTCTATGCTTCGGCCGACTCGACGCCGCTGCTGGTGATGGCGATGTGGGACTACGTGCGCACGAGCGGCGATCAGGAATTTTTGAAAACACATTGGGCGGCTGTGCGGAAGGCGTATGAGTTCACGCGGTCCCATGAAGGCGATGACGGCATTTATTCGAACAGCGAGGGAACGGGCTGGGTGGAATCTTGGCCGCAAGGTATGCCGCAAGAGGAGATCTATCTGGCGGCCGTCGATGAGCAGTCGGCGATTGCGATCGGGCAGCTTGCGGCGCTGACGGGCGACAAACAGTTAGCGGAGGCGGCGAGCCGGAAGGCAAGCGATATTGCTTCAAAGATCGAGAGTGAATTTTATTCGGCGACCGACAAATCGTACGCGTTCAGCCGAGATGGGGGCAATTCGCTCGACCACACAGAGAGCATTTATCCGGCCGTCGCGTGGTGGGATGGCACATACGCATTGAAGAGCGCGGGCCCGATGCTTTCACGCTGGGCTTCGCCTGACATCTCGGCCGATTGGGGGACGCGCGACATCAGCGCACGCACGCCATTTTACGACCCGATCAGCTATCACCAGGGCTCGATCTGGCCGCTTTTCACCGGTTGGGTTTCGCTCGCGGAGTATCGGGCCGGTCGTTCGCTCTCTGGCTACGCGCATTTGATGCAGAATGCGGAGTTGACGTGGGCGCAGGATGTGGGATCAGTCACGGAGCTGTTATCGGGGCAATTTTTTCAGCCGCTCGGCCGCAGCAGTTCGCATCAGCTCTGGTCATCGGCCATGGTGATTACGCCAATGTTGCGTGGCTTGTTCGGCCTCGATTGGGATGCACCGCATCGGACGCTGCGAGTGACGCCGCATCTGCCGGCGGATTGGGATGATGCGACCTTGCATAACGTTCCACTGGGCGGGGCCCGGGTCGATCTGGAATACCGACGCGTGGGCGATCGGTTGACGGTTCAAGCCAAGAGCGACCAGCCTCAGGAATTTTGTCTAGCCAGCGGAAGTGCGCCGGAGAAGACCTGCACGGGAACGACCAGGACGATCTCGGTCCCGTTGGATCCGGTCGAGCTGACGATCCCTGCCGATCTGCCTAACCCTGGTGATGAGACGAAGCAGTTGAAGGTGCTCGATCAAAGCGTGGGCGCGCATAGGGCGACTTTCACCTTCACTTCGCCTGGCGGTCTGTCATACGATCTGAAGGTTCGATTGAACCGGCCGCACACAACGGTGCAAGGCGGGCAGATGACTGCGGGCACAGTGCATGTGCAGTTTCCGGCGGGAGTGGGATATCAAGAGCATGTCGTTACTTTTCGGTTTTAGGAAAGATAATTATGAGATCCAGGAAAGTCAGTGTGGTTCTCGCAACGTCGGTTGCGATCGCTCTAGCGGCCGCGCAGAATCCGTCACCGCAGGCGAGTACAACCGATATCCTGCAGTACATCGATCAGACCTGGAAAGTGTTGCGACGTTCGAACAGAACCCTTCCGACGGCAGCGGTCGATCCGAAGTTTCATCCCGATCCCCAGGGCAGGTGGCCGGTTTACATTCCTCGCACAGAGGACGTGACGAAGGTCGAGGCGCAGTTAAAGAGCGAGATCTCCGAAGCGGGCTTGAAGACGATTGCGATTCGCCCTTTGCCGGTCGATATCAACGCGATTACGGAACCGGGTTTGTTGTACTTGCCCAAACCTTACGTTGTGCCCGGCGGCCGCTTCAACGAGATGTATGGGTGGGACAGTTACTTCATCCAAGTCGGGCTGCTGCGCGACCGGGATCTGGATCATGCCAAGGACATGGCGGACAATTTTCTGTACCAGGTGAAGAACTATGGCGGCAAGGTGCTCAACGCGAATCGGACTTATTATCTGAATCGCTCGCAGCCCCCTTTTCTAACGCAAATGATCTTGGGCGTTTATGGGAAGACTCACGACGCGAACTATCTTAAGGAGGCTCTGCCGCAAATCGAGCAGTATTACCGGTTGTGGGCTACTGAGCCACACCTGACTCCGCAGAGTGGTCTGGCGCGCTACTGGGATTTCGGAGAAGGACCGGCGCCCGAAGTGGTATCGGGGGAACGCAATGCCGAGGGCAAGACGCACTACGATCTGGTGAAAGAGTATTACAAGACGCATCAGGTGACTGATTACGACATCAACGAATACTACGATCGCGCGACGGACACGCTGACTCCGTTGTTTTATAAGGGCGATCGCTCGATGCGCGAATCGGGCTTCGATCCATCTAATCGTTTCGGACCGTTCAATATCGACATCATTCATTACAACCCGGTGTGTCTTAATTCCCTGCTCTACATGATGGAGACGCAAACGGCGGAGATCCTCGAGACGTTGGGCCGCCAAGCGGACGCGCGCACCTGGCGGGAACGGGCGAGCACGCGGGCCGAGCGGGTGAACCGGTTGATGTGGGACGAGCAGGATGGTCTGTATTACGACTACGATTTCATTACGAAGCGCGTGCGGCACTATCCGTTTCTGACTACCTTTTACCCGCTCTGGGTTGGGATTGCGAGCAAGGAGCAGGCGGCGCGGGTTGAAAAGAATTTGAAGCTTTTCGAACGGGACGGCGGCTTGCAAACCAGCACGAATGTAAGCGGCAACCAATGGGACGCGCCGTTCGGGTGGGCGCCGCTGCAGATGATCGCGGTGGAAGGTCTGCGGCGCTACGGCTACACCGATGATGCGGAACGCATATCCATGAAGTGGCTGACCTTGATACATCGTGATTTCATCCGCCGAGGATTCATCGTGGAGAAATACGATGTGGTGAATAGCAGTTCGAATGTCGAAGGACAGATCCGGTTCGGCTATAGCGCCAATCAGGCAGGCTTCGGTTGGACGAATGCCGTGTTCACGCAGCTCTTCGATGAGCTGAGTGCGAGCGATCAGCAGAAGGTCTTAAAAGCTGGACCTTAAGACGCCGCTGTGCTGACGTAGACGTTCGAAACTCCCATGAAAAGTCTTTACGAAGCGACGACAGTAGAAGAAGTGAAGGAACGTTTACAACGTTTGCAGCCCGATACCGGAAGGCTTTGGGGAGTAATGACCGCGGGACAGATGCTGGCGCATTGCTCGGCTGCTTTGGAGTGGCCGGTCGGAGACGCTGTTCCGCCACGGATGTTCTGGGGGCGAATTCTCGGGCCCATGCTTAAATCGCTGCTGGTAAACAGCAATCAACCGATGCGCAAAAATGCAGGCACATTGAAGAGTCTCGTCGTGGAGAACGGGCGAGACGTGGAAACAGAGCGGACGCGATTATTCGGTCTGATCGATCGATTCACCAAAGGTGGTCCGGAGAAGTGCACGAAGCATCCGCACAGTTTTCTGGGGCGACTGACGCCGGACGAATGGGCGGTCCTAATGTACAAGCATCTCGATCATCATCTCCGCCAATTCGGGCTTTGATTTTCGGAGTGAACCTTAGCGCGTTGCCGCGGTCTCGTTTTCGTTCATCACCTTCTCCTGTACAGCGATCTCGACGCGTTCGCGCTTGATATCGAGCCGAATTCGCGCGTAAAGATTCATGTAAATGTTGGCCACCCAGACCAGAGCAAACGCACTGACCAGGTATCCGCGCCAATCCGTGTAGATCAGCTTGAACTGGGTGATGAAAAGGAAAGCAAACGTGACGTAGTGGCTAAAGCAATACTCGCAGGTGAAAAGGTAGAAGAACTTGCGCTGGAAGACCTTGTTGCAGGCTTCGCTTTTGTTTTTGCACCAGTCGCGAGGCTCGCGAAAAACTTCTTCGTGGGTAACGGTCCAGGCGATACAAGCGATCGGGATCGCCAGGATAAAGAGGATGGCCAACTGCTGCCCTAAGCTCATGTGTTTACTCTTTAGAAGGAGACAGGAGACTAAAGGATGCCACACGATGTAGCAAGCGGGGCAATGCCGGCGGGAGCATGCAGCATGGTGATCTTCGGCGCGGCTGGAGATCTGACCAAACGGCTCGTTGTTCCCGCCTTATATAACCTTGCCTGCGCGAAGCTGCTGCCGAACGACTTCGCGATCATCGGCTTCGACTTGGTGGACCAGAATGACGACGCGTGGCGAGCTTCCTTATCTGAGATGATCCAGCAGTTCGTAAAGGGACCACAAGCCAACGGAAAGCTCAACGAGGAAGTTTGGAACTGGCTCACCGGCCGAATGTCGTATCTTCGCGGTGATCTTACCAGTCCGGAAAGCTACCAGACGCTTAAGGGCAAGCTAACGGAAAAGGATAAGACAGGCGGGACAGCTTGCAATTTTTTGTTCTATCTGGCGATAGCAGACCGGTTCTTTGGAACAGTGGTTGAGCAGCTGGGCCATAGCGGGTTAGCCAAAGAAGAAAACCAGGGTTGGCGGCGGGTGGTTATCGAGAAACCGTTCGGCCATGACCTCCAATCAGCAAAGGCGCTCAACGCACAAATCCTGAGTGTGTTGAATGAGAGCCAGATTTTTCGGATCGATCACTTTCTCGGCAAAGAGACCGTTCAGAATATCATGCTGTTCCGCTTTGCGAACGGTCTTTTCGAACCTTTATGGAATCGGGATCGCATCGACCACGTGCAGATTACGGTGGCGGAAACGGTGGGCGTCGAGAAGCGCGGTGCGTTCTATGAAAAGACGGGCGCATTGCGGGACATGGTGCCAAACCACATGTTTCAGCTAGTCGCGATGACTGCGATGGAGCCGCCGAATGCTTTCAGCGCGGATGCGATTCGCTCGGAAAAGGCGAAAGTGATCGATGCGGTAGAGATCTGCTCGGCCGAAGATGCTCGGTGCCAAGCGGTCCGCGGGCAGTATGGGCCAGGCAAGGTCGACGGTGCGCCGGTTCCGGGCTATCGGTCGGAGCCGAACGTGGCACCGGAGAGCAACGTGGAAACATATGCCGCGATGCGGTTGAGCATTGATAACTGGCGCTGGTCGGGGGTGCCATTTTATATACGGACGGGTAAGCGGCTGAGCAGACGGAAGTCCCAAATAGCGATCAAGTTCAAAGAAGTTCCAGCGGCGCTGCTGCGCGACACCGGAGTGAAGGAGGCGGTTGCGAACTGGCTGTTACTGAGGATTCAGCCGGATGAAGGAATTGCGTTTGAGTTTGGCGCGAAGAAACCGGGGCCGGAGATGAAGGTCGGCGATGTGCGAATGGACTTCAAATACCAGGACTACTTCGGGACTGCGCCTTCCACGGGTTACGAAACTTTGCTCTACGACGTGATGATCGGTGATGCGATGCTTTTTCAGCGGGCCGATAATATCGAGGCGGGATGGCGCGTCGTACAGCCGATTCTGGACTATTGGAGTGCGGAATTGCCGAAAGGCTTCCCGAATTATGCGGCGGGGAGTCAGGGTCCGGCCGAAGCGGATGAGTTGCTGAAAAAGGAAGGGCGTGCCTGGCGCCCGATGGACTAGCGCGAACGATGTAGCGTTCGGTACTTGCGCAAGAGCTCGTACATGACGATTGCACCCGCACTGGCGACGTTGAGCGAGTGTTTGAGACCGAGCATGGGGATGCGGACGTGAGTGTCGCAGGCGGCAAGGAGGGTGGGCGAGAGCCCTTCCACTTCGTGTCCGAACAGAACGCAAAGAGGGAAGCGGGGCTGCCAATCGAAGAGGTCGACCGAGACCGTGCTGGTTTCGATGGCGGCAATCTCGTGGCCTTGCGCGCGCAGTTCGCGAACAGTGTTTGAAGCGTCGGGCAGCGCCTGCCACGGAACGCGCTCCTCAGCTCCGAGGGCGGTCTTGCGAATCGCGTTTTGCGGGGGACGAGCGGTGATGCCGCTGAGCAGCAGGCGCTCGATACCCGCGCCATCAGCCGTGCGGAAGAAAGCGCCGACGTTGTACATGCTGCGCACATTATCGAGCAGGATCGTGACGGGCAAACGCAGTGCGGCATACGGCGTCGCGGCCGCCGTAGCAATGTAGGGAACACGGTCCATCGTTAAGGGCGAAGGCCAGCACGCTGCCATAGATCGTCAACACGGGCTTTGACTTCAGGCGACATCGCGATTACGTTCGGCCAGCGCCGGGTAAAGCCTTCGGTCTTGAATTTGGTAGTAGCGTCGACCCCCATTTTTGAGCCGTAGTTCGGGAGGCGGCTCGAGTGGTCGAGCGAATCGATCGGTCCGAGACAGAATTCGATATCGCGCTGCGGGTCGATGTTATTCAGAGCCTGCCAGGCGACTTGGGCTGAGTTCTGAACATCGACATCTTCATCCACGACCACAATGCATTTGCTAAACATCGCCTGGCCGAGGCCCCAGATGGCGTGCATCACTTTCCGCGCCTGCCCCGGGTAGGATTTTCGGATCGAGACGAGAATGAGATTGTGAAAGACGCCTTCAGCAGGCATCGAGATATCGCGCACTTCGGGCAACTGAGTGCGCATTAACGGGAGGAAGATGCGTTCGATGGCTTTGCCCATGTAGTAGTCTTCCATCGGCGGCGGCCCGACAATTGTGGCAGCGTAGATCGGCTTTTTGCGGTGCGTGATGCATTCGATGTGAAAGACCGGGTACTCGTCATCGAGCGAATAGAAACCGGTGTGATCGCCGAACGGGCCCTCGCGGCGCAGCTCGCCTAGGTTGAGATAACCTTCGAGCACGATTTCTGCATTGGCAGGCACTTCGAGGTCGCACGTTTCGCACTTGACCATCTCGATGGCCTTGCCGCGCAGGAATCCGGCGAACATCATTTCGTCGATGGCGGGAGGAAGCGGCAGGATGGCGGAGAAGATGGTCGCGGGATCAGCGCCGATGGCGACTGCTACCGGCATGCGCGTCTGTTTGCCTTCGGCGGCGAGCCGGCGGTAATGCTCCGCGCCCTGTTTGTGCTTTTGCCAGTGCATCCCGGTGGTGCGGCCGTCGAAGACTTGCATGCGGTACATGCCGCAATTGCGTTTGCCCGTTTCAGGATTTTTAGAAAAGACCATGGGCAGAGTGATGAAGCGGCCGCCGTCACCGGGCCAGCAGTGGAGAACCGGGAATTCATCAAGGCTGAAGTTGTCGTGGAGGACGATTTCTTTAACGGGGCCGCTCGAGACCATCTTCGGGAAGACCGCGTTCAATTCGGACAGTTTGGGAAGAAGTTTGAGCTTCTCAATGAGGCCCTGCGGCTGCTGGAGTTCGATCAAGCCGGCGATACGGTCCGCAATGGCCTCGATGTTGTCGACCCCGAGTGCGATTTCCATGCGGCGTTTGCTGGCGAAGGCATTGATGAGCAGCGGCACGCTCGAGTGCGGGTTCTCAAACAGGAGTGCGGGCCCACCGGACTTGACGGCGCGGTCGGCGAACTCGGTAATTTCGAGATGGGGATCGACTGGAAGCGAAATGCGTTTCAGCTCTCCGGCTTTCTCAAGAGCACGCACAAAACCACGCAGATCATCAAAATGCATTCATCACCGATACACCCATTATCATGAGATGGGATTAATGAGCAGACGAACGGCACTGATCACAGGAGCGAGCCGAGGCATTGGTAAAGCCTGTGCGCTGGCGATTGCGCGGGCGGGCGATCGGGTGGCTTTGGCAGCGCGATCGCTCGCGAAACTTGAGGAAGTGGCGGAAGAAGTACGCTCGATGGGCGGCGAGCCGTTCGTGGTGGAAATGGATCTGGTCAACCACGCTTCGATCGCCGAGGCTTGCAAGAGGACGGCACAGGAGTTTGGGCGCATCGACATCCTGATTAACAATGCTGGCATTACAAAAGATGGCTTGGCCGTCCGCCTGAAGCAGGCAGATTGGGAAGCAGTGCTCAATACGAACCTGAGTGGTGCGTTCTATACGATTCAACAGGTGCTGCCGGGCATGATGCGGGAGCGTTGGGGGCGGATCGTGAATATTTCATCCGTGGTGGGCGAATCGGGCAACGCGGGGCAGGCAAATTACTCGGCGGCCAAGGCGGGTCTGATCGGTTTGACCAAAGCCATGGCAAAAGAGGTGGGCAGCCGGAACATCACGGTGAATGCGGTTGCGCCGGGCTTCATTGAAACCGATATGACACACGTGCTTGCAGCGGAACTCAAGCAAAAGATGATCGACGAGACGCCGCTGAAACGAATGGGCGTGCCCCACGATGTAGCTGCGGCTGTTAAGTTTCTGATCGGCGAGGATGCGGCCTTTATTACGGGTCACGTACTCGATGTAAACGGCGGCATTTACATGTAGCGCGGGGTGCGCGCGGCTCATCGAAGGAAGAGTAAAATGCCAGCCACTAGTATTGCCGTGCCCGCGAAGAGAGATGCGCGTTTCAAAGTCGGCCTCGTGCAGATGAGCTGCTCGACCGATCGAGATGTGAATCTGCAGAAAGCCATGGCGGGCGTGCGTGAGGCGGCGGGAAAGGGAGCGGAGATTATCTGCTTGCCTGAGCTGTTTCGGAGCCAATACTTCTGCCGTGAGGAAAATGCCGAGCTGTTCAACCTGGCAGAGACGATTCCCGGACCGTCGACCGAAGCGCTAAGCTCGGTGGCCCGAGAGCTGCAGGTTTCGCTTATCGCTTCGCTGTTCGAGAAACGTGCGCAAGGGCTTTATCACAATACAGCGGCAGTGCTCGACGCCGATGGATCGTTGATGGGGGTTTATCGCAAGATGCATATTCCGGATGACCCGCTCTACTACGAGAAGTTTTATTTCACGCCGGGCGATCTGGGTTTTCAGAACTTTGAAACGCGCTTTTCGCGCATCGGCGTGCTGGTCTGCTGGGATCAGTGGTATCCGGAAGGAGCGCGCATTACGAGCATGCAGGGCGCGAATGTGTTGTTCTATCCGACCGCTATCGGCTGGCACCCGTCGGAGAAGGCGCAGTATGGGGAAGCGCAGCTCGATGCTTGGCGCACAGTGCAGCGAGCGCATGCGATTTCGAACGGTGTGTTTGTGGCGGCGGTGAATCGCACGGGATACGAGGGGTCGCCCGAGAGTGGTCTCGAGTTCTGGGGCAATTCATTTGTCTCCGATCCGTTCGGGCGAGTGATGGCGCAGGCGGGTACGACGAGCGAAGAGGTGCTGGTGGCGGAGTGCGATCCCAAAGAGATGGACGAGGTACGGCGCAACTGGCCGTTTTTTCGTGACCGGCGGATCGACGCATACTCCTCAATCACGAACCGGTGGCTCGGCTGAGGATGCCGGCTGCTGCGCTGCGAATGCCGGCTGAATGGGAGCCACATCAGGCAACCTGGTTGGCGTGGCCGCACGAGCGCAGCGACTGGCCGGGTAAGTTTGAGCCCATTCCGTGGGTTTACGGCGAGATCGTGCGCCATCTTTCACGGGTCGAGCAGGTCTGCATTTTGGTCGAAGAGGAAAACTCGCGAGAGCAGGCTCGGGTGGTTCTCAGCAAGAGCGGCGCGAACATGGCGGCCGTTAAATTCTTTGTACTTGCGACTAATCGTAGCTGGACCCGCGATTTCTGCCCCATCTTTGTGCGCGACGAGACGGGCACGATGTTGATGCTGGACTGGCGCTTCAATGGCTGGGGCAAATACGAAGACGCGGACCTGGATGACCGGATCACGGGTCAGCTTTCGAAATGGCTCAGAATGGGTCTGCGTGAGCCCGTCGTGAACGGCAGGCGTGTTGTTTTGGAGGGCGGGAGCATCGACGTAAACGGCTCCGGCCGGATAGTCACGACGGAGGAATGCCTACTCAGCGACGTGCAGGCTCGCAACCCTGGATTCAAGCGCGAAGACTATCAGGCTGTGTTTCGGGAATACCTCGGAGTGCACGAGACGATCTGGCTGCGCAACGGCATTGCTGGAGACGACACACACGGCCATGTGGACGATCTGGTAAGGTTTACGGACCGGCAGACGATCGCCATCGCGGCGGAAGAAGATCCCGCCGATGTGAATTTTGAGCCCTTG
This sequence comes from Terriglobia bacterium, assembly GCA_963737005.1. Taxonomy (GTDB): domain Bacteria; phylum Acidobacteriota; class Terriglobia; order Bryobacterales; family Bryobacteraceae; genus Bog-105. Next base: position 803,306 of record CAVTRD010000006.1, read on the forward strand.
CGCGAAAACCTGGCGCTGCTCGGCGAGCGCGCGCCGGACTTGCGGGTAAGGACGCTTCCCATGCCGCGGCCGGTGTACTTCGACGAGCAACGCTTACCGGCCAGCTACGCGAATTTCTACATTGCAAACAAGCTGGTCTTGGTACCCACCTTCAATGATCCGAACGATCGCATCGCTTTGAACAGGCTGGCCGAGCTATTTCCTGATCGCGAGGTTGTCGGCATAGCGAGTCGCGACCTGGTGCTTGGCTTAGGCACACTGCATTGCTTGACGCAGCAGCAGCCCGCGGGACGCTAGCCATATTTTGCGTGCCGGATCGGCAGCTTTGCGCATCCATTCGGTTATGAAAGCCGCATTGTTACACAGTTACGGAGATGCTGACCAGCTGCGTTATGAGGAGGTCGCCACCCCCGAACCGGGTTCGGGGCAAGTGCTGGTGAAGATGTCTGCTACCAGCGTTAATCCGGTTGATTACAAGATGCGGAGCGGCGAGGCCAAGGACCGCTTCCCGATGCAGTTTCCCTACATCTTGGGGCGTGACCTGGCGGGCGAAGTAGTTGCGCTTGGCGCGGATGTCTCCGAGCTGCAGCCCGGACAGCGGGTGATGGGCATGACGCAGCATACCTATGCGGAGTTTGTGGCTGCCGACGCCGACAGCCTCACGATTATTCCTGACGGCTTGGCCATGGAGCAGGCCGGAGCGCTACCGCTCGTCGTGACCACGGGTGCGCAGTTGATCGAACACATACATCCGAAGGCCGGACAAACCGTGCTGGTCACGGGCGCATTGGGCAGTGTAGGGCGGACGGCTGTTTTTCTTGCCAAGCAGTATGGTGCGCGAGTGATTGCCGGTGTGCGAGCCAATCAGAAAAGCGAGGCTGAGCAGTTGGGCGCCGATCAGGTAATTGCACTCGATGACGAGCAGGCGATTCAAAGCCTTCCGGAGCTCGATGCGGTAGCGGACACGGTCGGCCACGACGTAATCGCGAAGCTCGTTTCGAAGATCAAAAAAGGCGGCATCCTCGGTTCCGTGTTAGGAGCACCGAAGGAAGCGGAAGGCAAAGACATTCATATCGAGGCGTTTATGGCGCAGCCCGATCCTGACCGGCTGGATCAGTTGGCACGTGCGATAGAGCGGAAAGAATTCAGTATTCCGATCGCGAAGCAATTTAAGTTGAGCGAGGCCGCCGAAGCCCAGAAATTTGCCGAGTCGGGAAAGGCGGAAGGGAAAGTAGTACTCACACCATAGAGGGGCGACAATGGATAAAACGGCTATGGGAGGCGTTTGAGAGGATGGCTTATCAGCTGACAGTAAACGGGCGGGCGCTAACGGTCGACGTAGCTGCCGATACGCCGCTGCTGTGGGTTCTACGAGACGTTTTGAATCTGCATGGAACGAAGTATGGCTGCGGCATCGGCCAGTGTGGAGCGTGCACGGTGCATCTTGGTGGCGAGCCGGCAGCTTCCTGCCTGACTCCGATCAGCGCAGTGAACAAGCCCATTACGACGATCGAAGGATTGTCGAAGGACGGTTCGCATCCGCTGCAAGTTGCCTGGCGTGAGATCGACGTGCCGCAGTGCGGGTATTGTCAAGCCGGCCAGATCATGTCTGCCGCGGCCTTACTCGTGAAGCATCCCAAACCGACCGATGCGGACATTGATAGTGCGATGAACAGAAATCTTTGCCGCTGTGGAACGTATATACGGGTTCGGCAGGCGATCCACCGGGCGGCGGGAGCGGGAGTAAAGGCATGAGGGTAAGCCGTCGATCTTTTCTGCAAATAGGTTCGCTCGCGGGCGGAGGCATGATGCTCGGCGTCTACGCGGTCGAGCCCCAGAAGCTGAGCGCCCAACAAGCGCCACCACCCTTCGATGCGAAGGCGTTCATCAAGATTGCACCGGATGGCACGGTTACGCTGGTGTCACGCAATCCGGAGATCGGGCAGGGCGTGAAGAATATGCTCGCCATGCTGATCGCGGAAGAGCTCGAGGTAGATTGGAAAACCGTCAAGATCGAGCAGGCTGATTTCGATGCCAAGTACGGATTGCAGACAACTGGCGGCAGCCGTGCTGCTTCGAACAACTGGATTCCGATGCGGCAAGTGGGAGCGGCCGGACGCCAGATGTTGATTGCGGCGGCAGCTAAGAAGTGGGGCGTGCCGGAGACCGAGTGCTTTGCTTCGAACGGGCGCGTTTACCACCGGGCGACCGATCGCTCGCTTGGCTACGGAGAACTGGCAACGGCGGCGGCGAGCTTGCCGGTACCCGAGTTGAAGACGCTGAAGCTGAAAGACGCGGGTTCGTACAAGATCATCGGGCAGCGGACGGTGGGCGTGGATGTGCCAGACATTGTGACGGGCAAGCCGATCTACGGAATCGATTTCACGATGCCGGGCATGCTGTACGCGGTTTACCACAAATGCCCGGTGTTTGGCGGCAAGGTGGTGAGCGCCAATCTGGATGAAATCAAGAAGCTACCCGGAGTGAAGCACGCCTTTGTGGCGGAAGGCACGGTGAAAGTCGGGCCGGTGATCGAGGGCGACCCGGGGCTGGAGCCTGGAATCGCCATCGTGGCGGATACGTGGTGGGCGGCGCAATCGGCGCGTAAGAAGTTGAATGTGCAGTGGGACGAAGGTCCGGCTGCGCAGCAGAGCAGCGCGCAGTTTGCCCAGCGCGCGCAGGAACTGGGCAAGGGTGCACCGGCTCGCATGTTGAAGCAGGACGGCGACGTGGAAGCGGCCTTTTCGACCGGAGCGAAGGTGGTGGAAGCAGCTTACTCTTATCCTTTCATTTCGCATGCGCCGCTCGAGCCGCGAAACTGCAGCGCGCAATTCAAAGACGGCAAACTAGAGTTCTGGTCGAACACGCAGCTTCCGGCACGCGGGCAGGGGCTAGTGGCGAAGACCCTCGGGATTCCGGAGAGTGACATCACTATTCACCTGCTGCGGGCAGGCGGTTCGTTTGGGCGCGGACTGACCAACGACTATATGGTCGAGGTCGGCTACATTGCCAAGACAATCGGTGTGCCGGTGAAGCTGCTGTGGTCGCGCGAAGACGATATGACGCACGATTACTATCGTCCCGGCGGGTTTCACTTCCTGAAGGGCGCGGTAGACGGGTCGGGCAAAGTGACCGCTTGGCGCAACCATTTTGTGAGCTTTGGGGAGGGCGAAAAATTCTCGTCGTCCGCATCGATTGCGCCTACGGAGTTTCCATCGGGCTTCGTGCCGAACTTCAGCATGGGCGCATCAGTGATGCCGCTCGAATTGAAGACAGGTGCGCTGCGTGCTCCGGGCGCAAACGCGCAGGCGTTCGTATTCCAATCATTCATCGATGAACTGGCGCATGCAGCGGGTAAAGACCCGATGGCGTTCCGCCGCGAGCTGCTGGGCGAACCGGGCAAAGAGCTCGTAGCCGGTGCGGCCAAACCAAAAGTCGAGAATGAGCCGAGCCCGACCAAAGAAGGCGCCAAGAAGCAGTCGTACGATGTGGGTCGGATGCGCGGCGTTCTCGATTTGGCGGTCGAAAAATCAGGCTGGGGTAAACGCAAGCTTGCGCCTGGAACCGCGCTGGGCGTTGCGTTTCACTACAGCTTTCAAGGCTATTTCGTACACGTCGCCGAAGTAACTGTAACGAACGACAAAGTGAAGGTGAACAAGGTTTGGGGTTGCGGCGATGTGGGCAGCCAGATCGTGAATCCGAGCGGCGCCGAGGCGCAGGTTCAGGGTGCGATCATCGACGGGCTGAGCGAATTGATGACCCAGGAGATCACGCTCGAAGGCGGGAAAGTCGTCCAGACAAATTACGACAAGCACCAGCTGCTGCGGATGAAGCAGGCGCCCCAGATTGAAGTGCATTTTCTGAAGACAGAGAATGCGCCGACCGGCCTGGGTGAGCCTGCGCTTCCGCCGCTTCTGCCGGCGGTGTGCAACGCGATCTTTGCCGCAAGCGGGAAGCGCATTCGTGAGCTGCCGCTGGCAAAAAGCGGCCTAAGCTGGGCGTGAACGAGCGCCTGCAAACGTTGATCGGTGCCGCGCGCCACCGCCATATGGCTGGCGCGCGGGCCAACGGAATCGTTGTTCTACTGCTTGGCGCTTTGGTTTGGTACACAAAATGGCCGAGCTTGCGCGCGGGGCTCACGATCTTGCTGATCGGCTATTTCGGCGTACTCGTCTTCCAGATACGAAGAAGCGGTGCGCTGGCGCGCAATATCAACGAGCCCACAACAGACTGGTTCGATGGCGAAGAGCGATTCGTCGGCCGGCTGAATCTTCTCGAAGCGATCATTCGCACGATTGGCTTCCTGGTTCTTGGCTACGGCTTTTGGACCGCGACCGGCAGCATCGGTATTGCGCTGGCGTTGGGAATCGGTTATCCAGTCGTGGCGTATTTCGGGATGGAACGGCGCAAGTATCTACGGACCAGGCAGCTGCTGAAAACTGAGCGCGAAGCAGCGTTTCACAGCGCCGATTTCTGACGCTTTGCCCGAAATCGATGTACTTCCGGTGACAAAAGCGCCGCGCTTCCCGGAAAGTTCGCAAAACAGCTAAAATCGAATTCAGCCTATCGCTCGTTGGTAACCTTTCACGAACGCGGATGGAAGTCCCTCTCAGTCATGATCAGCAGTCGTCCGACCAGCCGGAGCAGCTGACGATCTTACTGCGACGAATGGCCGAAGGCGATCGTGAGGCCGCTGACCAGGCGGCTCACGAAGTGTACGCGGCACTGCGGCTGCTAGCTCGTTCGGTACTGTCGGGCGAAGCCAATCAGCATAGCCTGGAACCGACACTGCTGGTAAATGAAGCATTCATGCGGTTACTGACTGGCGCGAAAGTTGATTGGCAAAACCGGCAGCATTTCTATCTGCTGTGCGCGCGCATGATGCGGCGCATCGTGGTGGATTATTTCCGCCAGAGGAGCGCACAGAAGCGGCCGCAACGCGAGAGCCAGATTCCGCTCGACAATTTGTTCGTGATCAGCGATGACCGGCAGGACGAGATCCTGGTGGTCGATGAAGCACTTGGGCGATTGCATGAGTTCGATCCGCGGGCGGCGCAGGTGGCGGAGTTGCGCTACTTTGCAGGGCGCGATGAACGGGAGATTGCAGTCATCCTGGATGTTACCGAGCGAACCGTGCGTCGCGACTGGTTAGCAGCACAACTGTTTCTGAAGCGCCATCTGCAGTCGCGGAGGGCAGCGGCGCAGTGATTGAGAATATCTCGGCGGAATCATGGTCCCGTGTCAAGCAGGCGCTCGAGGTGGCTTTCCCGCTGGACGGCGAGGAGCGCGAGCAGTTTCTTTTGAAGCTGGAGACGTCCGATCCGGAAATCGCCGAGTCGGCGAGGCAGCTGCTGGCAGCGAATGAGCAGATCGACGATTTAGTGACTTTGCCCTTGCGACGCTCGGCGGAGGGAAACGGCTCCGCGCAGCAGATCGACGCCGGCCAGTTGCTCGCCAATCGTTTCGAGATATTGCATCTGCTCGGCTCGGGCGGAGCGGGCTGTGTCTATCGGGCTTATGATCGACATCGCGGCATTGAGGTCGCGCTGAAAACGGTCAACTCGAATCTGGTCGGCGATCGCGGTTCGGTCAATGCATTGCGGAACGAGCTGAATACGGCAAGTCTGGTTTCACACCCGAACGTGTGCCGGCTTTTCGATATCACGATTCCACTGCCGGACGTACCGGGGCCCGCTTTCATTACGATGGAGCTGCTGGCGGGCGAGACGCTGACCTCACGCCTGCTGCACGGCCCTATCGCGGCGAGCGAGGCACTCCCGCTGGTTACCGGTATTGTGAGCGGGCTCGAGGCCGCTCATAGCCAGCAAATCATTCATCGTGATCTGAAACCTGGTAACATCATGCTCGCGCCGATTGGACACACAGCCGGGAAGCGGCCGGTGATCCTCGATTTCGGATTGGCGCATAGTTTCAATTCACCCGAATCCCTCCCGAGCGGCTTGACCGGTGAATGGTGCGCCGGAACACCGGCCTACATGGCGCCCGAGGTGCTTGAAGGAAAGAAAGCCACCGTTGTCTCCGACATACATAGCTTGGGTGTAATCCTGTTCCAAATGGCGACGGGACGGCTTCCCTTTGAGGGCGACTCGCCGATGGCCATCGCACTGAAGCGCATTGGCAGCGCTGCCCCGCTCGCCCGCACGTACGCTGCCGACATAGATCCGCGTTGGGAATACGTGATTGCTCGATGTTTGGCAAGAGATCCGGCGAAACGTCCGCAGTCAGCCCGCGAAGTGCTGCATCTGCTCAACGTGGCACCCCCGGTGGCGTGGGCGCAGCGCAAGTTTCTGCCGCTTGTGGCAGCCGCGCTGGTGATAGGCGTCGCGATCAGCACACTCCGTCCGGCGGCGGTCAATGCAGAAGCGCAAACAGCGGTCGACAGCGCACGGGTGGCCATCGAGAATCGAACGGAAAACGGTTTTGTGAATGCGATCGCCAATCTCAAGCAGGCGACGACAAAGGCTCCCCGTTGGGCCATCCCGTGGGCTGAGATGGCATATGCTTATGCGGCCGCAGGCAACTGGCGGTTTATCAACGGCCGCACCGCCGCCCGCGAAGCGAAACGAGCAGCCCTGCAGGCAATCAGGCTCGACGACCATCTGGCGCGTGCGCACGCAGCTCTCGGCTGGACGCAATCGCTTGATTTCGATGAATGGACCGAGGCAGAGCCCTCGTTCCGGCGCGCTCTAAAGATCGATCCGACAGACGGGCTCGCTCACTTCTGGTTTGCTGTCCATCTTCGAAAGAAAGGCATGTTTCGCGAAGCGGAACGCGAACTGCAGACGGCCATGCAACTCACGCACCGCCAGAACCCGAATATCTGGACGGAACTTGCTTTCCTGTATTGGACGGAAGGACGGCTGGACGCAATGGACCGGCACCTCCGGCAGCAGCTCATTGCCTTTCCTAACTTTGGGTTCACACGATTCATGAATGCACGTCTGCTTAAATTGCAGGGCCGATTCGGCGAAGCGCAGCAGCAGCTGGACTTCTCGCAGGAGCTCGGGCAGAATCCAGCGACGGTGCTAGCGGAACGTGCATCGCTCGATGTTCTGCGTGGAAACGCGGCCGGGGCAGCAAGCGATCTCAGCCAACTCGAATCGTTCAAGCGGTCGGGTGAGATCGATGGACTGATGGTTGCCGGCGTGTATACGTCATTGGGCAAGTTCGATGAGGCGATGCGGGAGCTGAATGCGGCATACGAGCGACGCGACAGCACGCTGCTTTCCCTGGCGACGAGTCCTTCGCTGCTCCCACTGCACAACGATCCTCGGTTTCAGGCTCTGCTCGGGCGGTTGCATTTCACGCCTCAGATCATGCAGCAGATCGAGTTCAGATCTTCTTCGGCGAGCGGCAGATCGCACCAGCCGAGTTCGACGGGCACACTGTAAAGACGCCCCGCACCGAGCCGATGCCAGACGTGGCGCAAACCAGGTACGATAGCGCGGGCGGTCTTCAGCGTGACATCGGGCCGGCTCAGATCGATTGCGTAGGCCTGGAGACCACGGCGCGTGAGCAGGGCGACGACACGCGCGAGCTGCTCTTCTTCGCCAGCGTGTTCGGGCTCGCAAGGTGCATCGATATCAGCGGTGGGAAGTAGATAGCTTTGCGAGGCTAGTGTCGCATGCCGAATCCAGGTGAGCACTTCGCCGTCAATGGCCCGCTGCATAACCGGTGAGGACCATAGCTGGCCGACTTCGCTCGCAGCTTTCCAGGCGGCCAGCTTGGGCGAGGCATGCGCCGCGCCAGCGAAGAGTGGTTCCGATCCATCGAATCGCGGTGCGACCGAAACGTAAGCCGGGATTTGAAGGTCGGTCGTGATATCGAGCAGAAACAAATCGCGCCCGATGCGGCGAAGGCTTTCGCGCGCAGCCAGGAGGCCGGAATCGCCAAATGACTCAAGACGCACAGCCGGTCTGCGGACGCGGTTGTACCACCAGATAGCCATAGCGTCGCGCTCGATCCATTCGTAAAGCGCGTGCAGCACGGCGCCGGTGAACGTGCGGGCGCTACCGCAGCCAACCGTATCGGCGGAAGCATATGCCGATGCACCTTCGGGGAATTGGTACCACATGAGGCAACATGCAGCCGGGGCGAAGGCTGGCTCGTGCGTAGCCAGATCCGTAGCCGGCAACCAGTCGATAGCCGACTCGGGATCGAACCGTTCACCGACGAAATAACGTTCGTCCTGGGCCCGATTCCATTCTTCGCGGCCTGCGTACTGACGGTCGCTGTAGAGCAGGATGGAGCGTGGGTCGACGGCGTTGATCTCGCGAAGGCGCGCACACAGCAGCGGCTCATCACCCCGGTAAATCAGGCTGTAACGCTCGAGCGCTTCGCCGATGCAACCGTTGATAGCTTCTTCGCGCGTCCGGCCACGACCATAGGAATGCTGAATGCCGAGGAGAGGCCGCTTGCCTGGTACGGGCAAGGGACTGACCCAATCGGCGGAAGCGCGAACGGCACCGGCAGTGTCCGCGCTAGTTATTTGCATCGATCGCACAACACCCGTCAGAGCGCTGCAGTGAATCGGCAGCGCATACTCACGGCCTTGCACAACCGGGGCGCAGGATGGACAATTTCGTAACGGAAAGATGGCGTGGGTGGCTCGCTGGCCGGTGCTTAGATTGATTGTTAGAAAGACTGACTCGATTGCGGGAAGTGTTCCGTCACCGTCAAATTGAGCGGCGAGCTCGAGTATCAGGGCGCCGGCTGCAATGGACTCTGCGCGGCCCGGGATCGAAGCGGGCAGCCGCTCATCGAAAAAGACGGTCGCGATCCAGTGCCGCAGGCAGGCGAAGCAAGGGGCGCTTCCTGGCCGGGCAAGTGGGCCAAAAAACAAGCGCCCCGGCTCGGCACTCACCAGTAGAGTAGGCGCTTCCACGGCAGAGAAGGCTGCGAGCTCGTGTGATTTCAGGTCGAAGGCAAATAGAATGCGCATCGCTGACTGGTGTTCGCTAAGCGCAGCCAAGAATTCTTGCCGAAATTGTCCGGTTGCGCTTGCGGTTTGCGCAGGTAAGAATGAGACGTTCACGGCCGGTGTGATTAGGGTAGCCTGAGCCGCAAGCCGAGACGCAGCGACACAACAAAAGGAGAACCTCACTTATGGGAGTCAAGGCAAGCCCACATGGCATCACTCTGTATTTTTTTGATAAACACGGTAACCCGGACCACTCGAAACCGCCGGTCTCTGGCAAACTTGCGCACCTTTACTCGATAGAGCGACCGGTCCATCCGGGTGATCCGAACAACGAGTACGGAAGCGGGGACTGGCTGACCGACGTGATCGTTGCCGACAATCACGTTGATCTGAAGGCCATGCCGCCGAAGCAAACTATGCAGCAGGCGACATCGGCCGCCAGCAAGCAGGTGTTGGTTCAGTGGAACGCGCGCGACACTGCCGGTAAATCGAGCACGGGCAAGGAAGCGAATCAATTCACGATCGCGATCGGTACTCCGCCGGCAGTACCCTCGGGCGATAATTTACTGGTTGTGGACAGGATCGATGTGCTGCCGGCCGACACGGTGATGGATCCGACAAACAAGCTTTGGCAGAAATGGTGCAACCAGAAGGTATTTATCGCGCATCTGGCGGTGGCGTTGCCGGGCGAGCCGGTTCCGCAACCCTAGGCGCCCTCAAGGTTGCCACTATGGCCATCTTCTTTCAATCCAGGATTCCGGACGAAACAATTGCCTCGTTCGAGAGTGCCATTGCCCGCGCGGCCGCACTGCCCGCGACGGTCAACCCTTCGAAAGTGCTCGAGCTTTCGAGCGCGGCTCTCTCGCACGCCGCCACCGAAGAGCGGCTGGATTGGAAGAGGATCGGCTTGGTGCTGCTGTTTCTCTGTATACTGATTGCCGCCGGTTTGGCCGAGTATCACCTTGGCAGTTCCAGCATCAGCGAGAAGCTTTTCAGCTGGGCTGAGCGGCTCTTCATACTTGTAATCGGGATCATTGGGGGCGAAGCTTCTACCCGACGGGTGTAAAGCTGCAAGGCTTGCACGTCGCGCGAGTTGAAGTCCGCCCCCTTTTTTTAGGGCTTAGTGGGACGCAGCGAGCGTCAGCTTCCGTTCCTGCGTGGTATGGACTGGAACGCTGCGGCGACCTTCTCCTTCCACTGCGACACTGACCAGGTCCCGCGAGCCATCGCCCCGAGATCCATCGCCAGTAAACTGTAATGCCGAAGTCATACCCGGTTTAGAGGCTTCGAAGGGAGTGCTGATGACAGCAGCCGCCTTCCCTTCCCCCTGGACCGTGATGACGCCGTTCTCCGTCTCTTTCACGTCATATTGACCGGCTGCGAACTGCTGCCCCGCGACAACGAAAGCAAACGGCACATTAACACGTAAGGAATGACTGTATTCCGACGCTTCGACGAGACCGCCCGATACAAGTACACCGATTAATCCAACTGTCTTAAACAATTTCATTGAGTTTGTTCTTCTCCTTCAGAAGTGACTGCTACTGTGAAGGCGCGAACAAGGCACCGGAATGACTTAGCGGTAGGTGTTCTAAGTCAGGTATGTAGGTCTACAATGACGATGAATCTTACTGCGTAGGAAGGTAAATAACTCTACTAGGAGGGAAAAAGATTCACAAAATTCTGCTGAACCTTTATGTCTTTTATGATGCCCGAACCGCAGAAAAGAGTCAATAATCTAAACTATTTAACTCGATAGAGAGCGGAGCCATGCGGCGGCAAAGTGGCTTTCAGGCGATCGGTGTGCTCGAGATCCCGACGATCCCAAAGATCGCGTACAACAAACGACACGCTCACACCAAGGCTTTGCAGTGGGTATTCGATCGTTTGCTGGGCGTCTGACAAGTTGAATAGTGCGACGTAAACACCAGGGCCGGTACCCGCTGCGTCGCGCGCTACCCACACCGCCTTCTTCGCTTCTTTGACGACCGCCCGTCCGCCCACTGAATGTTGATCAACAGCAATTATTTCCGAATTGGTGAGGAGCGATTTCGTCCAGTCGTCAACATTGGTTAAATTGCCACCCATAAAAAGTGGCGAACGGAACATGCACCAGAGTGTGAGCAGTGTGCGTTGTTCGTCGTGCGTCAACCTTGTTTCGCGCGTCTGTCCAGCGCCCGGTCGTGGACCGAGATGCCCAAGCGGCAGCATGTCCGCATCGGGCCAACGGCCACCGCCGACATACGAGGCCCACGACGAAGCAATCGGAAACTGCTGCCGAAGGCTTTGTCCATAACCGATGTGCGGGTCACGCGCCCAGCTATCCCAGACATCGCCCGAGATGCGCCACATTTGAGCTTGCTCTCGAAGTTCGTCTACTTTATCGAGCGGCGCGGGGCCAGGCGAGAGACTCAACACGATGGGCCTGCCGGTTTGCCGGAGCGCCTGGCTCAGCATGCGGATCTCGTCGCCCTTATACGGGTCGGCTGAGATGCAATCGACTTTTATGAAATCGATTCCCCACCCGGCATAGAGTTTGGCGAGCGAATCGTAGTACGCCTGGCCGGCGGGCGTGTATTTCACACCGAAGTTATCGCTATTCCACGGGCAAGTGTCGCTTTGCTCGGCGGCTTCGGCGGCGTGAAATTGCGAATCGGCGATCGGCATGTCTTTCGCCACCGCTTCTTTTGGAATGCCGCGGATGATGTGAATGCCGAACTTCAATCCGAGCCGGTGGACGGAGTCTGCAAGAGGTTTGAACCCGGCGTTGTGCGCGCTCGATGGGAAGCGATTTAGCGCGGGCATGTAACGGCCGTCAGCGCTGATCGTGTAATGGAAGTTCGGGGCTTTAGCCTCCGGGTTTTTGAGGTACCAACCCTCGTCCACGACCACATATTGCCACCCGAATTGCTTCAGATTACGTGCGAGCCAGTTTGCGTTGTCTTTGAACTCGGATTCGGTGATGGTGAGGCCGAATGAGTCCCAGCTATTCCAGCCCATCGGCGGCGTTGGCGCGATCGATTGAGCAGCTGCTGCCAGCGAGTAGGCAATTAGTGAAATGAACGCAAGGAAGGCGGATCGCATCTCAAGACAACATACGATATACGCGCCGGCTTGCCAGACTGCTGCGGGTTTCAGGGTGCGATCTAGACCACGTCGACGCCCATGCTGCGACACGCGCCTCTGACTTGTTCGATAGCGGCATCGACGGTGAAGCAGTTCAGATCAGGCATCTTGATTTTGGCGATTTCTTCCACCTGTTTCGCGCTGATCTTACCGACCTTGTTCTTGTTCGGCTCAGCCGAACCTTTGGCGATATTCACGGCGCGTTTTACGAGGATCGCGACCGGCGGAGTCTTCGTAACAAAAGTGAACGAACGATCCGAGTAGATCGTTATGACCACGGGGATGATCAGGCCTTCCTGATCCTTGGCGGAGGTTCGCGCGTTGAAGGCCTTGCAGAATTCCATAATATTTACGCCTTGCGGACCGAGCGCGGTTCCGACCGGCGGCGCGGGCGTGGCCTTCCCGGCCGGGATCTGCAACTTTACTTCTGCGGTAACTTTCTTTGCCATATAGCTCTATTCCTACTCACTTCCAACTCAGATTTTTTCGACTTGCAAGAAGTCCAACTCAACCGGTGTCGAGCGTCCGAAGATTGTGACCATGACCCGGAGAGTATTGCGGTCGCTATTCACTTCGTCCACCTTACCGGAGAAGTTGGTGAATGGCCCGTCGACGATTTTGACCGTTTCGTTTTTCTCGAAGGTCATCTTGGGACGCGGACGATCGGCGCTCGATGCCTGACGGTAGAGGACAGAATTTACTTCGTCAGCAGTAAGCGGCACAGGCTTCGTCCCGCCACCTACAAAGCCGGTGACGCGCGGAGTCGATTTAACGGCATGCCAGAGTTCGTCATCCATCTCCATCTCGACCAGCACGTAGCCCGGATAGAGCAGCCGTTTACTCGTGACCTTTTTGCCGTTGCGCAGCTCGATCACTTCTTCAGTCGGGATTAGAATTTGCCCGAGGCGGTGGTCGAAACCGAATGCCTGGGCGCGGGTACGGAGCGACTCGGCTACCTTGTTTTCAAAACCCGAGTACGCGTGAATGATGTACCAATTCTTGAGCGGACCTTCTGCCAGCGACTCATCAGCGGGAGCGGCATGGGACTCGAGTCTCTGCCTCGATCTCATGCGCGACGCCGTGAACGCCGTCTTCGCTCTCGTCATGAAGAGGAAGCTCGTCACTCTCATGGATCTCGTCATGGGCGAGACCCTCGTCGCTTTCGAGCACATCCAGCTCGTCCGCCCCGGGCACGTGCTCGGCCTCGGCCGCGACAGCCCCCTCGTGCTCCTGGTCAAATGTTCCTTCGTTATGCAACTTCTCGTCAATCATTGGCTACTCCGAATCCAGTTCGTGACCTTTTCTCACGTGCCACTAGGCGCGTGTGAAGTAATTGATGATCCGGGTAATGGCAGCGTTGACCGCGGCGTCGACCGCGAAGAAATAGGCAGCAAACAGGAAGACGGCGGCAATTACGACGCCGGTCGTCGCGCGCACCGATTTCCAGCTCGGCCACGTGACACGCTTCATTTCGGTTCGCAAGTCCTCGACATAGGACTTGGTTCGTTGCGGCCAACTTGCCGCCGTGGTTAATTCCATAGTGATTGGATCCTAAGAGCACCCTTCCGCACCCGGCGAGAGCGGACATTCGGGAGGCTTTTGGCAGGGGCAGAGGGATTCGAACCCCCAAAGGCGGTTTTGGAGACCGCTGGTTTACCGTTAGCCTATGCCCCTTTAATCTGCCTCCCAGGCTAGCAAAAAGTCGTCTACTTCGTCTCGCGGTGCGGCTGATGTTTCCGGCAGTAAGGGCAGAATTTCTTCATTTCCAACCGCTCGGTGGTCGTTCTTTTATTTTTGGTTTTGCTGTAATTGCGGTTCTTGCATTCTCCGCATTGAAATTGAATTATTTCTCTTGGCATGATTGTTAGCTCAAAATCTCCGTAACCGTACCGGCGCCGACTGTGCGACCGCCTTCACGAATCGCAAAGCGCAACCCCTTGTCCATCGCGACCGGCGTGATCAGCTCGATCTCCATCGACACGTTGTCGCCCGGCATCACCATCTCCATGCCTTCGGGCAGCTTCGCCACACCCGTCACGTCCGTCGTCCGGAAGTAAAACTGCGGCCGGTAGCCATTGAAGAACGGCGTGTGCCGCCCGCCCTCTTCCTTCGACAGCACGTACACTTCACCCTTGAACCGCTTGAACGGCTTGATCGAGCCCGGCTTCGCAATCACCTGCCCGCGCTCCACATCGTTCTTTTCAATGCCGCGCAGCAGCAAGCCGACGTTATCTCCGGCCCGCCCCTCATCGAGCAGCTTCTTGAACATCTCGACGCCCGTCACCACCGTCTTGCGCGTGTCCTGGAAACCGACGATCTCCATTTCCTCGCCGACCTTGCAGATCCCCTTCTCAATCCGTCCCGTCACCACCGTGCCGCGACCCTGAATCGAGAAAATGTCTTCAATCGGCATCAGAAACGGCTTGTCAATCGCCCGCTCCGGCACCGGAATGTAGGTGTCGACTTTGTCCATCAACTCGTCGACCGACGCTTCCCACTTCGCTTCGCCGTTCAACGCACCAAGCGCGCTCACCTTGACCACCGGCAAGTCGTCGCCCGGAAACTGATAGTTCGAGAGCAGCTCGCGTACTTCGAGCTCCACCAGCTCGAGCAGCTCCGGATCATCCACCATGTCCACTTTGTTCAGCGCGACCACAATGTATGGCACGCCTACCTGCCGCGCGAGCAGAATGTGCTCCCGTGTCTGCGGCATCGGACCATCAGTCGCCGCCACCACGAGAATCGCGCCATCCATCTGCGCTGCACCCGTGATCATATTCTTGATGTAATCGGCGTGCCCCGGACAATCCACGTGCGCATAATGCCGGTTCGCCGTCTCATACTCCACGTGCGCTACCGCAATCGTGATCCCGCGCGCCTTCTCTTCCGGCGCATTGTCGATCGAATCAAAACTCCGAAATTTGTTCTTCGGATTGTGCTTCGATAACGTCTTCGTGATCGCCGCCGTTAACGTCGTCTTCCCGTGATCAATGTGACCTATCGTCCCTATGTTTACGTGCGGCTTGCTGCGGTCAAATTTCTCTTTCGCCATCGTCTTGCTCTCTAAACTGTTGTTGCTGGAATCTTCGTCCTCAGAGGAGGAAGGAGGCTGGGGACAGACGCAGAAATCGCAGTCACGTCCACCAGTTAGGATAGCACCTTCACAAAGGGTCTGCAGGGAGGGTTGGTGCGAGCGACATTTGGCGAGCGAAGTGATTCAATTTCGCGAGATCCCGTCGCCCTCACGGCCCTTGCTGCTATCGAATGGGGTCTGGAGCCGTTGACCAGGATTGAACTGGTGACCTCGTCCTTACCAAGGACGCGCTCTACCAACTGAGCTACAACGGCCTCTAGAATCAGCTTATCCGAAATGGTGGACAGGGAAGGATTCGAACCTTCGTACCTCGCAAGGAGGGACAGATTTACAGTCTGTTGGCTTTAACCACTCACCCACCTGTCCAAACTGAAATCTCGCAAAGACGAACTGAGAATAACACAATTGCCGAACTGGAAGGACGACGCACTTCCGCCGCATAATAGTGATATGGAAGATGTCCTAACCATTGCCGGCCGCACCTTTCGTTCGCGGCTGTTTGTCGGCACGGGTAAGTATCGCAGCAAGCAGCTGATGGCGCGCTGTCACGCTGCGGCGGAGACCGAGATGGTGACCCTTGCCCTCCGGCGCGTTAATCTGACGGATCGATCGAAAGAATCGGAACTGGACTTCATCGACCGGGCGAAAATCCACATTTTGCCGAACACTGCCGCCTGTTACACGGCGGAGGAGGCGGTTCGGACGGCGCGGCTGGGACAGGAAGTGGGACTGTCGAACTGGGTCAAGCTCGAAGTCATCGGCGACCAGAAAACGCTGTTCCCCGACAACGAAGGGCTGCTTGCGGCGACCCGCACGCTGGTCAAGGAAGGCTTCGTGGTGCTTCCCTACACGACCGACGATCTGGTCAATGCGCGCAAGCTGATCGATGCCGGAGCCGCGGCCGTGATGCCGCTAGCTGCGCCGATCGGGTCGGGGCTCGGCATCCAGAACCTGACCAATCTCAAGATTCTGCGCGAGACGATCACGGAGGTGCCGCTGATTGTGGACGCAGGTGTGGGCACCGCTTCGGATGCGGCGGTCGCGATGGAACTCGGCTACGATGGCGTGCTTCTCAATACGGCGATCGCGGAAGCGGAAGATTCGGAGCGCATGGCGCGTGCCATGAAGCTGGCGATTGAGGCGGGTCGACTGGCCTATCTGGCGGGCCGCATGGCGCGCCGGGAGTACGCTGTCGCGAGCAGTCCTCTGGTCGGGACCATTGCTTAGGCAATTCGCTCTTTTTGCCTTCGCAACCATCGCGTACGCGGACACGGCGTACTACCACCGAGTTTTTTTTGACAACAGCCTGACGCCGGATCGCTACTTTTACAGTGAAGCCCGAGCCTCAGCGCCGAGCCAACTCGAACTATCCGACGGCAAAGTTCCCGTGGCGCACGATCGCTTCCACACGCCGCCGAACGCTCTGAGGCTTCATTGGACATCCGCGGCGCAAGGCGGTTGGACGGTGGCGGTCATACTCTATGAGTTTCGCAATCGCGAAGTGCTGTTTGCGGGCAACTATCTTACTTTCTGGTGTTTCGCACCCAAAGGGCTCGAACGCCGCGACTGGCCGCATATCGGCCTGGTAGACACGCAGAAGAACTTTACACAGCCGCTCGATGTGAGCTCCACGCTGCCTGACATTCCGCGCGGTCGATGGACTCGGGTAGCGGTGCCGCTCGCGAGTTTTGAGACCGCTTCTCTCCATCCCTTCGACGGCCATCGGACAAACCGCATTTTGTTCTCGCAGGGCGTAGCCGATCAGGGCGAGCACACAATGTTTATCGACGACCTGCATATCGAACCAGCTTCCTACCCGAAGAGCGGCGCGCCCGGGCCGGTGACGAACATTCAGGCCAAGGGGTATGAACGCCATGTCGATGTGAGCTGGGCTCCGATTGATGCGCCGAACCTCGCGCACTACGTCATTCAGCACTCGGTGGAAGGCGGCCCCTTTGAGCCGGTGGCGATCCAGGTACCGGGCGTTCACCGCTTCGCTGACTGGCTGGGAAAACCGGGCCAATCGGCAAAGTACCGTGTCACGGCACAGACTTTGGATGGCCATGAATCCCAAGCGACAACCGTCGTAAGCGCGGAGACTCATCCAATGAGTGAAGATGAGCTTCTGACGATGGTCCAGGAGGCGTGCTTTCGATACTACTGGGAAGGCGCGCACCCGGTTGCCGGCATGACGCGAGAGAATCTGCCGGGTGAGGACGATATTGTGGCCACGGGCGCGAGTGGTTTCGGCGTTATGGCGTTGCTGGTCGGGGTCGAGCGCGGATTTATTACGCGCACGCAAGGCATCGAACGCATTCAACAAATTGCTGACTTTCTCGTGAGAGCAGACCGGTATCACGGCGTTTGGCCTCACTTCACGAACGGTCAAACAGGCCACCGCTTGCCGGTATTCGGGGTATTTGAGAACGGTGCGGATCTGGTCGAGACTTCGTTCCTGATGCAGGGGTTGCTAGCGGCTCGCCAGTATTTCAGCGGCCCGGATTCACAAGAGGCGCTTGTGCGTGAAAAGATCACGGATCTGTGGAACGGAGTCGATTGGACATGGTTCCGTCGAACGCCGGATGGCGACGCGCTCTTCTGGCACTGGTCGCCTGAATACTCGTGGTACATCAATCACCGGCTCACCGGATTTAACGAAACGATGATCACGTATTTGCTTGCGATTGCGTCAGAGGCGCACGGAGTGCCGGCGAGCTTGTATTACACCGGCTGGGCGGGCCAATCGCAAGCTGCCATAAAGTACCGGCAAGCGTGGGGACAAGAACAGGCAGGCGATCACTACGTCAACGGGCACACTTTCTACGGCATCAAACTCGATGTCGGAGTCGGCGAAGGCGGTCCGCTGTTTTTCACCCAGTACTCGTACCTGGGGTTTGATCCGCATGCCCGCGACCGCTTCACAAATTACTTTGACAACAATCGAAATCAAGCGCTGATCAACCGCGCGTACTGCATTCACAATCCCGGGCACTTCAAAGGGTACGGCGCAGACTGCTGGGGCATCACTGCAGTGGACGGGCCGGAAGGTTATAGCGCTTACGAACCGAAGCCTGGCGGAGACGACGGGACCATTGCGCCGACGGGTGCGATCGCTTCCTTTCCTTATACGCCAGAGGCGTCCATGGCGGCGCTGAAACATCTTTACCGGGATTTGGGAGGGCAGATCTGGGGCGAGTACGGTTTTCGAGACGCCTTCAATTTGCAGCATGACTGGGTTGCCGGAATCTACATGGGTTTGAACCAAGCGCCGATGGTCGTGATGATCGAGAATTACCGGACTGGTTTGATTTGGAAGGAGTTCATGGCCGATCGTGAGATCGACAAGATGCGGCGCGAAGTTTTCCTCAAGTGAATCAGTCGTTCTGGGGTCTGATTCGTGCAAGAGCGGCTTTTACCTCCGGCATGGCGATGATTTTAAGCAGAATGGCCGCGTAATTCGGATCGGTCGCGTAAATCGCGGCAACGTTCCGGATGAGCGTTTCGAGTGCCTGCGTCTCCAGGTAGTGTGCCCAAGCACTCGCATACACCTTGCCGCTGGTCAAGAGACTTGCGTGCTTTTCAAAGCAAGCAGCGAGTGAAGGGAACACGGCGAACTCCCGATTGACCGCCGTACGAACTCCGTTCACGACCTCGAAAGTTGAGAGCAGTTGCACTCCGAAGCACCCGCCGTATGCTTTTATGCCGAAGCAATTATTGCCAGGCTGGTGAACACCCCAGCGACTTTCGAGCGCCCATTGCGCAACGGTCAGAAGCGCGGGAACTTTGGTGGTCTGCTCGCATTGCGCTGAGCAGGCGACGGCGTGTTCGAGTTGACTCAACTGCGCGGAAGAAAGCATAAGCGTTTCGCCCGAATGTTCTTTGGCCGAACACGCTATGCGGAGTGCGCTGACCGGTAAATTGCTGAAAGATTTGCAAATAGAGTTTTTCTAAAAGCGTGACGGGCTGCAGTGCTCTCGCCGAATAGGGGCCGATTGGCAGCGTGCTTCAGCGTCTTCCTGATACGCTCTGTTCGGATGCAATACATTCTGGCGCTCGATCAGGGAACGACCAGTTCACGCGCTGTGCTGCTCGGGCAGGACGGGCGCATACATGGCATGGCGCAAGCCGCGTTTGAGCAGATCTATCCGCAGCCCGGATGGGTAGAGCACAATCCGGCTGAGATCTGGTCTACTCAGTTCGGCGTTGCGATGGAGGCATTGGCGCAGGCCGAACGCACAGCCCCATTCGATAGCTGCCATCGGGATAACCAATCAGCGTGAGACAACCATCTTGTGGGATCGCCGGACGGGCGAAGCGATCTGCGAACGCGATTGTGTGGCAGGACCGGCGCACCTCGGCGTTCTGCGACGGGCTGCGCGAGCAGGGCCACGAGAGGCTGATCCAAGAGAAGACAGGATTGGTGATAGACGCTTATTTTTCGGGCAGTAAGATCCGCTGGCTACTTGATCACGTAGAGGGGGCGCGCGAGCAAGCCAAGCGAGGCGAACTTGCCTTCGGAACGGTCGATAGCTGGCTTATCTGGAAGCTGACGGCTGGTAGGCGGCACGTGACCGACGTGACGAATGCGTCGCGCACGATGCTGTTCAACATACATACCCAGCAGTGGGATGAAGAATTGCTCGCGCTGTTCGATATTCCGCGATCGCTGCTGCCGGAGGTTGTCGATTCGAGCGGCGTTTGCGGTGAGACGGCGGGCGTACTGGCCGGGGTCTCGATTGCTGGCATCGCGGGCGACCAGCACGCTTCGCTCTTCGGCCAGATGTGTACTGAGCCCGGGATGGTGAAATGCACTTACGGCACAGGCAGCTTTATGCTGCAGAACACGGGCGTCGAAGGCGGTCTCGTCGAAGAACAAGCTACTCACAACAATTGCGTGGCGGATCGACGGGCAGACCAGCTATGCGCTCGAGGGCAGCGTGTTTATAGCAGGAGCGGTTGTACAGTGGCTGCGCGACGAGCTGCAGATCATCCGGTCCTCAGAAGAGATCGAGGCGCTGGCGGCGAGCGTGCCCGATAGCGGCGGAGTTTACTTCGTCCCGGCGTTTGCCGGTATGGGGGCGCCGCACTGGGATCAATATGCGCGCGGCGCGATCGTCGGGTTAACACGCGGCTCGAATCGGGCACATATCGCGCGCGCGGCACTCGAAGGCATCGCGCTTCAAGTCGCCGATATTCTTTCCGCGATGGAGAGTGATTCAGGCGTTCCCGTGCGCGAGATGCGGGTCGATGGCGGTGCGGCGCGTAATAATGTGCTGATGCAAATGCAGGCGGACCTGCTCGATGTCACTGTGACGCGGCCAGCCAACACCGAGACGACCTCGCTAGGAGCCGCCTATCTGGCTGGCTTAGCGACCGGTTACTGGCCCGATCAGGCGGCCATCCAAAGACAGTGGACTACTGAGCGGCGTTTCCTGCCTCAGATCGAAGGCGCGGAACGGGCACGGCATCTGACGGGCTGGCGGCGCGCGCTCGAACGGGCGAAGGCCTGGCACTCCGACGGCATATCATGAGCGCTCCGCTGACTCGGGAATCGCTGCTTCGGCAAGCGACAGACTCGGGGGAGTGGGATTACATTATCGTGGGCGGAGGAGCCACCGGCCTCGGTGCGGCTCTCGAAGCAGCCTCGCGCGGCTATCGAACCCTCTTGCTCGAAGCGCAGGATTTCGCGAAAGCCACTTCGAGCCGCAGCACCAAACTGGTTCACGGCGGCGTGCGTTATCTGAGGCAGGGTAACGTCAAGCTGGTCCTTGAGGCACTGCGTGAACGCGGGCGAATGCTGCGCAACGCTCCTCACCTGGCGCACCGTCAGGCATTCGTCGTTCCTGCCTATTCCCGGATGGATTTGCCTTTTTACGGCGTCGGACTCACTGCTTTACGATGTGCTTGCGGGCAAAGAAGGACTGGGACGTTCACGAATTTTGAGCCAAGAACGCGCGCTAGAGGCGCTGCCCGGCGTGCGGCCCGACGGGCTTGCACGGCGGCATTCTTTACTACGACGGGCAGTTTGACGACGCCCGATTTGCAGTTGCGCTGCTGCGTACGTTTCTCGACCACGCCGGAGTGGCTGTGAATTATGCGCCTGTGACGGGCCTGCTGAAAAGGGATGGCCAAGTCCGCGGCGTACTCGCGAAGGACGCGGAAACTGGCATGTCATTCGAGGCCGCAGCAAAGCTGGTAGTCAATGCCACGGGTATTTTCTCTGATGAGCTGCGCCGGATGGATGAGCCCGCCGTTCCACCGATGCTCACGGTGAGTCAGGGGACCCACTTCGTGCTGCCGCGCCGTTTTCTGCCGGGAAGCGCAGCGCTGATGATTCCGAAAACTTCGGACGGGCGTGTTCTGTTCGCGATCCCGTGGCACGAATCTGTGGTTGTCGGAACCACCGATAATCCGGTTTCGCGGCCCGCCTATGAACCACATGCGCTGGCCGAAGAACAGCAGTTTCTCGCGGCTAATGTGGAACGGTTCCTGGG
Source organism: Terriglobia bacterium (assembly GCA_963737005.1). GTDB lineage: Bacteria > Acidobacteriota > Terriglobia > Bryobacterales > Bryobacteraceae > Bog-105. The sequence continues at coordinate 824,961 of CAVTRD010000006.1, forward strand.
CAGCCGGCCGGCAAGGGCCGATGTGCGTAGCATGTGGTCGGGCCAGCGGCCCCTAGTTAAACAGCCGGATAAGGCGAGCACAGCGGCTGTCTCCCGCGATCACACCATTCTGATAGCGGGCTCGCGGCTGGTGACGATCACGGGCGGTAAATGGACCACCTATCGAAGAATGGGACAGGACGTGATTGATCGCACAAATCGGTTGGCGGGTCTGGCGGCGAGCCCGTCTGTTACAGCGGATATGAAGTTACATGGCTGGGTCCAAAAGTCAGAAACGGAAGGGTGGAGCAAAGTGTACGGATCCGATCTCCCTGCGCTGGAATACGCTTCGTTGAGCAAGATCCCGCTCTGGGTGAACTGCTTCATGCGCGGCTGCCCTTCCGAAAAGTCGAAGTGGTCTGGGCGGCAGAGCAGGAGATGGCGCGCACGGTGGAAGATGTTCTCGCGCGGCGAACGCGTGCTTTGTTTCTGGACGCGGCCGCGAGCGCGGAATGTGCACCGGAGACAGCACGCCTGCTAGCGGGAGCGCTGGGTCGCGATGACGCATGGCAGCAGGAGCAAGTGCGCGCGTTCCAGAGACTTTCCGAAACCTACATCTGGGACGGGGAATGAAATGAACGGAGCAGTATGGGGTGAGTTTGTCGGGACGATGGTCTTGATCCTGTTGGGCAACGGGGTCGTTGGCGGCGTGCTACTGAAGGGCACCAAAGCCGAGAACGCAGGTTGGCTGGTCGTCACGACCGGCTGGGCGCTTGCGGTATTTGCGGGTGTGGCGGTCAGTATCTCGATGGGCGACCCGGATGCACACTTGAATCCGGCGTTTACCGTGGCATCGGTCATCATGACAGGCCATACAGAACGATTGTGGACCTACATTCCAGCGCAAATCTTAGGGGCGCTGGCCGGCGCGGTGCTCGTGTGGCTAGTGTATCTGCCTCACTGGCGGTCGACAGAGAGTACAGACAATAAACTGGCGTGCTTCTCGACCATACCCGCGATTCGCAGCCCCGCGGCAAATTTCGTCAGTGAGGTGATCGGAACGTTTGTGCTGGTGTTGGTCGCGTCTGCACTAGTGTCAAAGCGGCTTGCGCCCGGCGGAGTCGCTCCAGGATTGGGTCCCATTCTGGTGGGAGCTGTAGTCTGGAGCATCGGGCTGTCGCTCGGTGCAACGACTGGGTATGCAATCAATCCCGCGCGCGACTTTGGGCCTCGTCTGGCCCACACACTATTGCCGATTCCAGGGAAGGGGTCCTCAGACTGGGGTTACGCAGCCATTCCGGTACTCGGTCCGGTGTGTGGGGCAGTCGTGGCCGCCGTGTTTATAAAGCTAACAGGAATCTAGATGGGGGAAGGGAACATCGGCGGGCGATGCTCCCTTCCCAGCAACAATGCTTCAGGCCGTAGCCGCTGAGCTCTTTGGTGTCCCCGCGCGTTCACGAATTTCCCGTTCGGCGCGGTGCCAATCTTCTTCCGGCGATCCGTGCGGCGACCCGCGCTCTACCCAGATTCGATAAGCATGGGCGGCAACGTCATCGGAACTGAAGTTACTTGATTCTGCCGAACTGCCAAGTTCGGAAGACGTTACTGGAGATGTCAACGGCGTGGGTGTCTGTTCGGTAGCAGCGTCACTGAGTGGTGTGCTTCCTGAGCCGGTAGGACCGGGTGCCACACGTGGAGCCGGAGATTCGCCTAACGTCCCTGGTGTCACAAAAGAGCTGCCGGCGCCCGCGCCCGCTCCTGAACGCGCTCCGGATGTGTCTGCTCCCCTTCCGCCAACCGAGAGGTTCGCGTCAGCGGCGATCGTGTCGTTGATACTCAACCCTTGTCGTGGGCTGGCACCGGTGTGAGCAGCAGTTTGTTCGCCGACACGCCCGGTTGGGGTTACTTTTTTTGCGGCGGTCTCTGGTGTTTCTGGTATTTCGTTAAACTTAGGATCGATCATACATTCGCTCCATCTGATGGATGACAGTCGAGCGAAAAATTAATCGCAAATAATGTAGATTTCTGTATGAGCGAGAGTGCGCAGTGAAAACGTACAGCCGGACGAAACGCCCGGCTGTACATCTGTCTAGAAGCTATTCAGCGGCGGCTCCAACCTTCAACTTCTCGCGTTGTTCCTTAAGGATCGCTTTCCGGCTGAGCTTAATCTTATTACCCTCCAGAGCAAGCACCTTCACGAGAATCTGGTCGCCCTCGTTCAGCTCGTCGCGCACATTTTTGATGCGGCTTTCGGAGATTTCGCTGATGTGAAGCAGGCCATCGGTGCCCGGGAAAATTTCGACGAAGGCGCCGAAATCTGCGATCCGCACGACTTTGCCTAAATACGTCTTGCCGACTTCCGCTACCGCCGCAATATCGCTTACCATCTGCAGTGCACGGTTAGCGGCCGTCCCACTCGAGGCGAAGATATTGACCGTTCCGTCATCCGAGACATCGATTTTAACTCCGGTCTGATCGATGATGCCCTTGATGACCTTGCCGCCAGGGCCGATAAGCTCGCGGATTTTATCGGTCGGGATCTTGGTCGAGTAGATGCGCGGCGCATACTGCGAGAGCTGGGTGCGGGGCGTACTGATCGCGGCCACCATCGTCTCAAGAATTGAGAGACGTCCTCGTCGCGCCTGTTCCAGCGCCTCCGCCATGATTTTGGTGGTCACGTTCGTGACCTTGATATCCATCTGGAGGGCGGTGATTCCGTCACGTGTACCGGCGACTTTGAAATCCATGTCGCCGTAGTGGTCTTCGGCGCCCGCGATATCAGTCAGAATCGCGTACTGATCGCCTTCGATCACCAATCCCATGGCGATGCCAGCGACCGGCTTCGGAATCGGTACACCGGCGTCCATCAACGAGAGAGTGCCACCGCAGACGCTCGCCATAGAGCTCGAGCCGTTCGATTCAAGGATGTCGCTGACGACACGCAGAGTATACGGGAAGGCTTTTTCATCCGGGATCATGGGGGCGAGTGCTCGCTCCGCCAAAGCGCCGTGACCGATCTCACGACGACCGGGTCCGCGCATGAACCCAACTTCACCGACGCTGAACGGCGGGAAATTGTAGTGCAGCATGAAGCGCTTCGAGGTCTCGCTCAAATCAAACATCTCAATGCGCTGCTCGTCATCTTTGGTGCCGAGCGTAGTTGTGACTAAGGCCTGTGTTTCGCCGCGGGTGAAAATGGCTGAACCATGGGTGCGCGGAAGTACGCCGACTTCGCAAGTGATAGGCCGGATCTGGTCGAAGGCACGGCCATCGGGGCGGCGGCGATCTCGAAGCATCTGGTCGCGGAAGACCCGCTCTTTCAGATAGCTGAACGTCTGCCCTGCCTCGATCAGCTCAGCTTCTTCGGTAAACAGCTCCATGGCTTTCGCCTTGGCCTGATCTACCCGACTGTAGCTTTCGATCTTCGAATATTTCTGCGTGTCGAGAGCATCGCTCAGGTCGAGCCGGATCGAGTCAGAGACGCGATCGAGCATCTCCTGCTTGACGGCTGACGGCGTGAACGGACGCTTGGTCTTGCCGGCTGCCGCGACCAACTCGCGGATGGCCGCCGCAATCTTCTTGCAGCAACCGTGACCGAATTCGATAGCCTTGACGACCTCGTCTTCCGATGCTTCGCTCGCGCCCGCTTCCACCATGACGATACCCTCATCGGTACCGGCCACAATGATGTTGAGCTTAGAATCTTTGCCCTGCTCGTAGGAGGCGTTGACTTTGTACTCGCCGTTTATCAGGCCGACGCGCACACCGCCCAAGACATGGTGGAACGGAATATCGGAGATGGCAAGCGCTGCGCCTGCACCGATGATCGACAGGACACCCGGATCGTATTCCGGGTCAGCCGAGAGCACCATCGCGATGATCTGCGTCTCGTGGCTGTAGCCATCGGGGAAGAGCGGACGAATTGGCCGATCGATCAACCGACTGGTGAGAATCTCCTTCTCGGAAGGCCGGCCTTCGCGCTTGATGAATCCGCCCGGAAACTTACCCGCGGCGTACGTATACTCGCGATAATCTACCGTGAGCGGAAAAAATGTGGCGCCCGGTTTTGGCTTTTCTGCTGCTGTGGCCGAAACCAACACCACCGAATCACCTGAGCGCACCACGACAGACCCACCGGCCTGTTTGGCGATCTTACCCGTCTCGAGCGAGACCTTCGACCCTTGCAGGTCGATTTCAACTGTATGTGACATTTCTATTCCCGATGCGTTTACCCGCATCCATATTCCCGATGCCTCTCTTGGGCATCGACGGTCCTCTGTCTGCATGCTGCAGTCTTCATAGGCTGCGGCGCACGGATCTGCTCGGGATTAAGAGGAGGACTTAGAGCTGGAAAGCTGGGAAGCATCGCCTACCAAGGCGATGTTGCGCGTTTTATGCTGACCAGCTAGAGACATCAGCATGTTGAACGAAACTGTCCAACCCGCGCGGGCTTGAGAATCGTAAACTAGCGGCGGATGCCGAGGCTCTGAATTAGAGCCTTATAACGCTCTGGGCTGCGATCTTTGAGATACTTGAGCAGCTTGCGACGACTGGAAACCATCGTGAGCAAACCGCGCCGGGAGTGATGGTCTTTCTTGTGCGTCTTGAAATGCTCGGTCAGCTCTAGAATTCGCTGACTCAGAAGCGCAACCTGGACCTCTGGCGATCCGGAATCCGACTTGTGAACCCGGTACTTACTAATGATCTGAGACTTCTCTTCTACCGCCAGGGCCATCCTAGAAAACGATACTCCTCGTCTTTACCTTAATCTCGATTAATTTCTTTATCAGGGTAACACACCGGCGTAATCATCGGGAGGCTATTAGCGTTCCTCATCGGCGCTCAAGCTCGCAGCCACGCCCGGTTTCTCGAGATAAGGAATGCCGTTCTTCATCCAGTCCGGCTCGGGCGCGCCTTTCAGAAAGTGATCGAAATACTCTTGCAGCCGCAGCGCGTAATCCTTCTGGTTCGCACGCCGCCGCAGATTGTGCGCCTCACCGTTATAGGTGAACATATACACTTCTTTATTCAGCCGGCGCAGAGCCAGGAAGTATTCGATGCCCTGGTACCACGGCACAGCATCGTCGGCATCGTTATGGATCATCAGCAGCGGCGTCTTAACCCGGTCCGCCATAAAGATTGGCGAGTTCTCGATGTAGCGCAGCGGGTACTCCCAAACGCTGCCGCCGATGCGGCTCTGGGTGCGCTCATACTGAAACTGCCGAGGAATGCCTGGCCCCCAGCGAATGCCGTCGTAGGCGCTAATCATATCGGCTACCGGAGCGCCCGCCGAGGCTGCGCGGAAGCGGTTGGTGCGCGTGATCATGTAAGCGATCTGGTAGCCGCCCCAGCTGTGCCCCTGAATGCCGATGGCGCTCTCGTCGACGAAGCCCTGATTGACCACGGCCTGCACTGCCGGCAGAACGCAGTTGAGCGCGCTCTGGCCCGGATAACCGACCTTGTACACGATGTCGGGCTCCAGCACCAGATAACCGTTGCTCGACGTAAACACTTGGGTTGATCACATTAGAGGGCCGCGGCTCGATGAAGTTGTTGACGTTCTGCGTGAGGCGTTCGTAGATGTAAACGAGAAGCGGGTACTTCTTCTTAGGATCGAAGTTCTCCGGTTTGTAGAGAGTCGCTTCGAGCGGCGCGCCGTCCTCGTTATTGAAGTGCACCAGTTCGGCCGTGCCCCAAAGCAAGCCGGCCAACTGCGGATTGGCATCGCTTACTTTGTGCAATTCACGGAAGGCGCCGTCGGTGACCAGAAGATCGGGATACTCGCTGAAGGTGGAGGCAGCCGTCACATAAACGTCAGCATCGCGCGCCTTAATAGGAGGCGCAAAATTCTGGGCGGCATAAATCAATTTTTCGGGGGCGCCCGCCCCTCCGACGGAGGCTCGATAAAATCCCGTCTCGCGGGTCTGATCGTTCTCCGCTCGGAGTAGGAGTGGTTTCGCGGGATCGATCCAACGTGAAGCAGGATCGTCCGTCTCAAAGCGCACAATACGGAACTGCAAGTGATTACGCCGTCCGTAGCCTTGCGTCAAGTTCACTGCCGACGAGCCATCGGGACTGCATCGCCAGAGATCGTAACGGTCGTAGAGGAATACCGAACCGCCATCGCGGCTCCAACCACCCAGTCGATAAGAATCAGCCAGCCCCGGCGTGTCGTTCTGCTCATTGGCGAACGAGACACCCAGTTTGCCGGTCAGGTTGATCGCGCGTGCATCGCCGGTTGAAAGGGCGATCCAGTTCTTGCCATCGAAGTAGATCGCGTAGCGCGAAGTGGGCGACCAGGTCACGCGGTTCGGATGCTTGGAAGCGACGAGCTTACGTTCGCCAGTGCGGCAGTCCACCACATAGGAATCGAAGTACCGGCCATCGTAGTCTTCCATCCGGCGATAGGGCCGATCATCATTGCCGATGGCAAACAGGCCGTCCTCGCTCGGCAGCACATCGTTCATGGCGGGATCCGCAAGCCGTGTAAATTTCTTCTGTGCAATATCGTAAACAGCCCGATACGAACGCGCCCGTTCCGTACGAGCTCGACTCTTCTGCATCGGCTGGATATAGTCGTCGCGCCACGACCACAGATCGACCGACACGCGATCTTCCTCGGGAGTGTTGATATCCGTAGGTTTCGAGCGGCGAGGCATGACGCCGAAGAAGACGCTATTGGCGCCCTTTGCGAGGCTGAGACTTGCCTGCGACGAGATCACCCAGCCGGGCGGAAAGCCCGGGTAGCGGTCCGATACGAGCTCGATGGCTTTCGACCCGCGCCGATCCCAGGCATACAGCTTAAAATTGGCTGGCACACCGTTGGCCGAGCGACTATAGTCACTGAGAAAAGCCAGCCGGGTCTGGTCCTCGTCCCACGCCAGCTTTTCGTATTTTCCGGCGCCGGATAACAGCGGAGAAGCGTCGGCAGCACTGCCGGGAACAACTGCGTAGACCCCATCCGGCGCACTGTCCGAAGCGGCAAGGGCATACACCAACGACTTGGCATCATTCGTGAGCGAATACTCTGAGACTTGTGGGAAACGCCGCTCGTTCCCATCCTCCAGATCGCGTAGGACGAGATCGCCGGCTTCGACTTTCCTGTGGTGCGCTTCGGGTTTCTTCGACGGTGAATGCTCGGGCAGCTGCAGATAGGCCACGAAGCCGGCCGCATGCGTGGGAAGCTGAAAATCTTTGACGCGCGGAACCCGAAGAGCAGAGTCGTTGGCCAGCGTGATTACGACCATATCGCCGCTCAGCTTGGCTGGTGGAGATCCCCTCGTGCACATGATCTGGCGGCGCTCCGTCGGGCTTCGCTCTGGTGCGTTTGGCTTGCTCGACAGCTGCCTGGGTTGGAAAAGTCGAGAAGACTAGGAACCGGCTATCTGGAGTAAATTTCACCGCGATTCCAGGTGGCGGAGGCGGCATTTCTTCGCGCTGTGGATTCGAGTAATCCGGAGAAGGAGGCGGCGGAAGCTCACCGATGGACTCGCGCCGTTCCTGGCCGGTCTTCAAATCCCGCACAATTAGCTCGCCATCGCCCTCCTGCGGGAAGACTGCATATGCCAGATAGCGCCCGTCATTCGAAAGCACCTGGTTCTGGATGTGTTTCCAGCTGTCGTAATCGTCAGGCGTGAGGGGGCGTTTGTTCGCCCAAAGCGGGGAAAAGAAGATAAGGACGAGAGCGAAACGCTTCAACATCTAAAGATCGATAAAAGAGTTAGCGAATACGGTCTTCCAGCCGAGCGGCGGTGTCAGATTGTACGGAAGCGACCAGGGTTTTTACGTCTTCCAATTCCTTCCGTAAGCGAGCATTTCGGCGAGCGAGGCTGATGACGTAGAGAAGCACGATCAACCAGGCTGCCAGAAAGCCATAAAACATGAAAGTGATGTTACGTGCGTCCATAATCCTCGTTAAGCGGCATTGGCGAAGCGGCGCAGCGAATCGATCTCGCGCGCGGTCGCTTCCTGCCGGGTTCGAATCAGCACAAGAGAAGCAGCAACCAGCAAAATGGCTAGCAAATTCAGGAATATCATGCGTTCCATGGCGGGATCCATATTACCCCCGCCGGTGCGAATGCTCAGTACGGGCGCCGGATGCTGGGTACGGAACCAGTCGATCGATTTCCAGACGATAATTACGTCGACGCAACCAAAAATGCAAAGCGCCGCCGAGAGCCGCGCCCGCTGCGTCGGTTCATCGATCGCGCGCCGCATCATGATGTAGGCGCAGAAGATAAGAACGCATACGAGAGCGGACGTCAGCCGGGCGTCCCAGGTCCACCAGATGCCCCAGATGACCCGTCCCCAGATGCTGCCGGTAACGATATTGACGATCGAGAAAATGACGGAGACCTCAACCACCGAAGCCGCCAGCGAGTCATAACGAAATTTACCGCTCGATAGATATAGCAGACTGAGGATAAGAGCCACGAAATAGCCGATCATGCCGGTAATGGCGGCCGGTATGTGAAAAAACATGATGCGATAGATCGGGCCTTGCAGCGCGTCATCCGGCAGTACAAGGAAAATTTGATAAAGATCATAGCTCAACAGCAGGCCGGCCAGCGCTGCGAGCACTACGGCATATTTCTCACGCATGGGGTTCTTCTTCTATTGTTGCCTAATTGATTAAGATCGTATCGGCGAGCAGCAGCGCGAGCGCGGTAAAGACGATATCGAAGACCACCAATACGCGGACCCAGAGCAACTGCCCCCCATCGAGCGGCTGTGCTGTGAACAGGCCGCCTGTCAGCTCAATAGCGGCAATTAGCAGCGGAATCAAGAGAGGGTAGACGATAACGGGAAGCATCAGTTCCCGCAGCCGCAAGTTGACGGTCAAAGCGCCAAACACCGCGCCGAGCGTTGCGATTCCCCACGTGGCCAGTGCGAAAACGACAGCCAGCAGGCTCACATGCAGCCACCATCGAATGTTGTAGAAGATACCGAAAACAAGCAGAGACAGGAGCTCGACGACGAGCAGAGTGATGAAGTTGGCGATGGCTTTACCGATCAGCAGACCGGCAGCGGAGAGGCGTGAGGAGAGTAGCGCGTCCAGGCATTCGTTCGGTAGTTCTCGCGCAAAACCGCGGTTGAAAACGAGCGCGCCTGCGAAGGCGAATACGATCCAGAGCAACCCTCCGGCGAATTCACGGGTCTCTTCGGACGCAACATCGAAAGCGAAGCTGAAGAGCAGTAAGATCGCCACAGCAAAGGCACCGGCGGCGTTCAGTGATTCCTTCGTTCGCCACTCGACTGCCAGATCTTTGCGTGCGACCAGCCAAGCCTGGCGAGCTGTGTTCAAGCCGCGCCCAACTCGGTGTGCAGGCGGTAGAGGTAGGTTGGGTCTTCGAGCATGGCAGCGGTTCTTTCGCCCGTGTAGCGTAACCGCCCGTTTTCGATGAGAGCAACGTCGGATGCGATGGCCAAAGCCTCGCGCAGCTGATGCGTGGAAAGTATGATCGTCGCGCCGGCTTTCCGCGCTTCCGTCAACAACTCGCTCAGCATCGCGATCGCGCGGTCGTCGAGCGAGGTGAACGGTTCGTCAAGCAACAACAGCCGCGGAGAATGGAGGAATGTCCGGGCGAGTGCGAGGCGCTGCCGCATGCCACGCGAGAACTGCCGGACAGGCATGCTCGCCACCCGCTCCAAGCCGACGCGTTTCAACCAATCGAGCACGATCTGCGGCGCGGACGAGAGGCCGGCAACACGCGCAAAGAAGTTCAGGTTCTCACGAGCGGACAAGTCTTCGTAAACCCCGATACCATGTCCGAGAAAACCGATTGTACGTCGCGCGTTATCGCTGCGAGGAGCCTCACCGAACAACCGGATTTCGCCGCGCTGGAAAGGCGATAACCCTGCCAGGATACGGAGCAAGGTGGTCTTGCCGGCGCCGTTTCTGCCGAGCAGCGCGCAGCACGAGCCTTGCGCTACGTGCAAACTAAGGTCGCGCAGCGCCGCATAGTCGCCATAGAACTTCCAGACGCGCTCTAGATTCACTTCCCCGCTTCGGTCAGACATGGCGCTGCATACAGCTTACTTGCCATAGGGGGATCGTACCGGCGACGTGCGGAACAGCACCACGAGGCCGATCGCGAGCGTTACAAAGGCAAGCGCTACCAGCCACGGCAGGTGATGATAGATCTGGGGCGGCCCTTGCGTGACAGGAGGCTGATCGGAAGTATCGGCTGCGCCCGTATCGGCTGAGGCCTGTCGCAGCGATCCAGTGCCAGTGATATCGGCCGAGTAATCGCGTGCCGCCGTTACGTTGTAGATCGTAGCCTGCGTTTTTGGCTCGGTACCGACCTTCTCGATGTCACTGCCCGCGAGCGTTACGCCCGTCGGTGCAATCAGGCGCAGCGGACCCGACGGCATGCCCTTCACGCCTACCACGCGGCTTCGGAATGTAAACGGCGATCCGGCAGGCAGGACGTAACTCACCTCAAATTCCGTCTGCCCCGGCTTGATCGGATAGTTCACTTTGAAGACATCTTTCTCGGAAGTCTTCTCAGCAGCGCGCGGCAACGGCATCCCTTGCGGCCCTTGCACATTGACCCGTGATTGGCCATTGGCGGCGGGCGGCAGATAAAAGAGCAACCCGCCGAGCGACTCATTGCTGTACGTGGTTTTCGTATCGTTCTGCACGACCACGGTTTCGCTCACCGCGATCTGGCTCAAGGAGGGCTCGATCAACAGCATACGCTGTGCGACCTGCGCGATAGCGGGTGAATTGGTTACGTCGTAGATATCGAGCTCGACATTCGAGGTCGGCACGTTCGGCGTCATGAGCTTGTTGTAATTGACGCCGCCGAAGTTGGCCTGCAGCAATTGCGGGCCGCCGCCCGGCTGATCTTTGGCAAAAGCGAAACGACCGGCTGCATCGGTAGTGGTCGCGCCGATGGTCTGCATGCCGTTTGCGCCCGGCTTAACGAGGGTCACGCTCACACCGGCCGTGGGTTTACCGCTCGTGCGGTTCACGACCGTGCCATCAATCGACGCAAAAACCGAGGTTGCAAGAGCGAGTGCAACCGCGCACTGCCGAACGATCTGCATGGAAAGCTTCATACGATTACGCCGGGATTGCTTTCCCACACTCGCCGCAAAACTTCAGCTTCTCAGAGAATGTTGCACCGCACTGCGGACACACGGCGCCCTTTGTTTTCACCGGGCGTTGCACAGGCCGAGCGCCACGAAGCGGAACGAGACCAAGACGAGCGGTCGTGGTCTCAATTTCAGACAGCACCACAGCGAGCTCTCGTTGCAAAGCAAGTTTGTTTTGCCGGTAGTCGCCGTCCGACAATTTTCCGAGACGGTATTCAAACTGAAGATCTCGCAAATTGCCGTAAATGGCCTGCTTGCGGTCTTCGAGATGCTGAAGGGGCGAAACAGGGATCGGTTCCGGCACATCTTTGTCGCGGATACCGAGGATAAAGTACAGCGCCGCGATGACGATCGCGATGGCAACGCCGATGATCATTTCTGCTTAGGCAAGGCGGGCCAGTCATCTTCATCCAACTCGCGATCCATCTGCCCGCGGAAGCGCTCGATCAAAGACTCATCGGTCGGGGTCAGCGGTGCTGCGGTCTGGCGATGACGCCGCACGAAAGCCGAGTACACGAAAAACCCGAGAATCAGAACGACGCCCGGCATAACCCACGTGACGATCGGGCCGAGACCCGCGACCGGAGGTGAAGCGAGCGCTACAATGCCCTGCTCCCGTACGATCTCATTGACAATGTCGCCGTCGCTCACGCCCTTCGCTTTTTGATCGTAGATCCTGTGGCGAAGCGGATCGGCCGAACTGCAGCGCAACATCGGGCAATCGCCTACCGTGTTGCGACAGCCGCCGCAGCGGCACGCCAATTTCGAGCCGACGCGAATGACGTCTGAACTCAGATATGACGCGTCTTGGGCGAGCACCGCAGCCAAGACAGTGAAGAACGCAATAAAAAGCTTAAGATTGAACCGTTGCAGGCGCACTCGCGAACCCTACTACTTCCGTGCGCGCATATTGCAGACGCACTTTCGGCGGAACCAGACAGACCAAGCTCCCGCCCAGCACCACAAAATACCCGATCCAAATCCAGGAGACGAGCGGGAAGACGTACATCTGGAAAATCGCCTTCGTATTGTCGGGTGAAATACCCGAGAAATTCAAGTAAAGATCTTCGTTGAGCCGACGCCGGATGCCGACGAGCGAAGATTGCTCCTGGCTCGATTTGTACAGACGGATCTCGGGATCGAGCTGATCGATCACCTGCCCGTTCTGCGAGACATCGATTACGGCGTGGCTCGATTCATAGTTCGAGTTCTCGCTATTGGTGACGCTCAGCAGTTTCAGATCGTAGTGGCCGAAGCGCAAGCTCTGATTTAGCCCGATGCTGCGAGTTTCATGCAAGTCGAAAGCACGCCCGGTGAACCCGATAAACATGAGTACGATGCCCATGTGGACCAGATATCCGCCATAGCGGCGCGTGTTGCGCCAGGTGAGTTCGAAAGCCGCGCGCGGCAGCGGGAGATGCTCTTTCGAGCGAATTGCCTGCGAACCCTTCCAGAACTCACTGGCGATCGTCGCCATCACGAAAGCACACAACCCAAAGGAAAGCAGCGGCGCCACACCGCGCACGCCGGCAATGGATAATCCGGCTATGACCAGCATGCCCACAACCGCCGGAATGAGGAACGCACGCTTCAAACTGTTCAATGAACTCTTGCGCCACGCGATCAGCGGACCGACACCGGTCAGGAGCAACAAGAACAAGGCGATCGGCACATTGACGCGGTTATAGTAGGGCGCATCGATCGTCTCTTTTTCGCCGGTCAGCGCTTCCATTAACACCGGGAAGAGAGTGCCCCAAAGCACCGCAAAGCAGCTTGCGAGCAGGATCAGATTGTTGAAAAGAAAACTCGACTCGCGCGAGACAACGCTTTCGAGCTTCACGTCGCTCTTCAGGTAAGGCAAATTGCGAATGATGGCAATGGCGGTGAGTGCGGTACCCGCGAGCACAAACGTCGTGAAGTAAGGTTTGACCGGTGACTGCGCGAAGGCGTGTACCGATGCGACCAGGCCCGTGCGCGTGAGCGTAGTACCGAGAATACTTAACAGGAACGTGGCGGAGACCAGCACCATGTTCCAAACCTTCATCATGCCTTTTTTTTCCTGCATCATCACGGAGTGAAGAAAGGCAGTGGCGGTGATCCAGGGCATAAGGGAGGCATTTTCAACCGGGTCCCAAACCCAGTAGCCGCCCCAGCCGAGCACCGTATAGGCCCAATACATACCGAGCGAAACGCCCGTACTCTGAAAGAGCCACGTGACAATCGCCCAGCGCCTGGTGGTGTGGATCCAACCTTCGCCCGGCTGCTTCGTAAGAAGTGAAGCCATGGCGAACGCGAACGGTACTGTAAAGCCCACGTAGCCGAGATAGAGCATCGGCGGGTGAATCGCCATTGTCCACCACTGCAGCAACGGGCTCAAACCGTTCCCGTCGCCGACATCGATGACGCCCCGGCCGGCCATCAGCACCTGAAACGGACTCGCCACGAATGAGATCATGCCGACGAAAAAGGCGAGGGTAGTCATCAGAATCGCGACTACGATCGGCATCATGTCGCGGAACTTGCGGCGATTGCTGTAGACGACTACCGCCGAATATGTGGACAGGATCCAGCTCCAGAAGAGCAACGAGCCTTCCTGGCCGCCCCACCAAGCGGTAAATTTGTACACCGTCGACATGGCCTTGTTGCTGTGGGCCGCGACATAGGCAAGGCGGTAATCACCGTTGATAAGTGCGGTGACCAGGACTGCCGAAGCCACCGTAAGCAGCAGCCAGATGGCATAAACCGCGCGCTCGGCGCTGACCACCAAGAATGGACGCCGGGCGTACTTGCCGGTGACCGCTGCCACGATCGCAAAAACCGCCAGACAGAAGGCGATCAGAATCGAGAGGGCGCCGATATTTTCCATGCCGTATTTATGATGTCGAGAACAAACTAGCTGATGCGCGAAGACGGCTTAGTCGCTTCATGAGACAACCCGCGCTGCCCCGGTTTCGCCTCATACTTCGAAGCGCACTTCGCCTGAATCTTACTTGCCTGAAAAACTCCATCGGATCCGAGCCGGCCATCCGCTAGCGCCTGGGCATTGTCCTTGAAAGTATCGGGCAATGGATCGGTGCCGGAGTAAATCACATTAAGCGTTTTTGCACCTTGGTGGAGCACAAACGCCACGCCCATCGCGTTCCGGGTAATCGAACCAGGCTGCACATCACCGCCCACCCGCAAACGTTCGTGCTGCGCGGCCGTGCCCATTTGTGAGAGTTCCGGAATCGTCTTGTAATAGGCTTTGGTGTCTTTGACGCCCCCGACGGCCAACCAGACCAGTGATCCGACAATCAAGACCACCAGGGTCCCGAACTTAACGTAGGTCTTCATATCTCTGCTATCTCTGCGGGGTCGAAACTTTAGTATATAGCTTCCAAATAGTGGGCTCAGAAACTTTCCATTGCGCGTGATGGCAAGTAAACTACAGGTGCGGGACGCTCCTTGGCCACAGAACCAAAATCGCTGCTGACGCAAAGCTTACGCCTCTCGGCCGAAGCGCGCCAGGTTGCGGCGGCAGCGGAAAGCACGGCCTTGGGAGAGACAGGCCGCTGGTTCATCCGCGAGCGTGCGTGGATCAATGAAATGCAGCTGCAATTATGCCGGATTCCGGCCCCGACGTTCTTCGAAGCTCCGCGCGCCGAGTGGTTTCGGAGCCAGCTCGAACAGCTTGGATGGCGGGCCAAACTCGATCGCGCAGGCAACGTGCTGGCATCTTTCGGAGCGCAATCGGTTACTCCTACGCTTGTCGTTTCGGCCCATCTCGATACGGTCTTTGCCCCGGCCCGACCAGACGACGTCTATCTTGCCCCCGACGGCAACCTGACCGGGCCCGGCGTTTCCGACAATGGAGCCGGCCTCTCCGCCATTTTGGTACTGGCCCGCTTGTTTGCCGAAAGAACCGACCTAGAGGAACTCAGGTCGCGCGTTTTGCTGGTCGCGAATGTCGGCGAAGAAGGCGAAGGCAATTTGAGCGGCATGCGCTATCTTTGCCGCCACGTGCTCGAGCCTGCAGAGGTATTCGCATTCGTCGTGCTCGATGGTCCCTCCACCGATCACATCACCGCCCAGGCACTCGCCAGCCGCAGATTTGAAATCATCTTTGCCGGGCCCGGCGGGCACAGCTGGAATGATTACGGAACCCCGAATCCGGTGCACGCACTCGGGGACCTCATCAGCTATTTCGTGCAATCGGCCGAAACCCGTTTAGCGGGCGACCGGCGCACTCGCTGCTCTTACAACTTCGGCGTCATTGAAGGCGGCAACAGCATCAATGCGATTGCCTCGCAGGCACGCAGCAAACTGGACCTGCGATCCGAAAATCCCGCAATGCTGGATGATTTGGCAACGCTGCTGAGCACCGCGGTCGAGCGTAGCCTGGAACGTGAGAACCGCGCGACCAAAGGTCTGCGGCTGTCGGCCAAGATCAAGGAACTCGGCTCGCGACCCGGTGGACGCCTGCTGGACGATTCCCCGCTGCTGCGCACACTGCAGGCGGTCGACAGCTATTTGAACGTACGCTCGCGCATCGATTGCGCTTCGACCGATGCCAATGTGCCGCTATCGATGGGCCTGCCTGCGGTTTCCATCGGCGCGGGAGGCCGAGGCGGAGGCGCCCACACACCAGCCGAGTGGTACCAGCCTGACGGCCGCGAGCTCGGGTTGCGACGTATTCTGCTGCTGCTCGCTTCGCTCCAGGCAGCGATGCCCGAATCGTCCGCCCAGCCTGCCGGCAAAGAATGACGGCCGCGAAAACGCCCTTGCGGCTACAGGCCGATCTCTCCCTCGCGCTTGTTGCGCTCGTCTGGGGCGCCACCTTCGTAGTCGTTAAGCGTGCCCTCGGCGAGATTTCTACATTGTGTTTCCTGGCGCTCCGCTTCAGTCTGGCGAGCCTGTGCATGATGGCCATCTTCTGGCGGCCTTTTCGGATGGCGGGCCGGAAACAGTTGATACGGGGACTGGCGGGAGGAGCGGTCGCGGGTATCTTCCTGTGGCTCGGTTATGTGCTGCAGACGTTCGGCCTCAAGTACACGACCGCCGGAAAATCAGGCTTCCTTACCGGCTTTTACATCGCCCTGGTGCCGCTGATCAGTGCCCTCATTTACCGGCGCTGGCCGCAGCGCCGTGAATTAGCCGGGGTAGCCATCGCCACTGCGGGAATGGCCGTTCTTACTCTCCCTGCCGCCGGCTCTGCCTTCCATATCAATCTGGGCGATCTGCTTACGCTCGGCTGTGCCGCAGTTTTCGCGATGCACCTGCTGGTGCTTGGATACTACTCACAGCGCGAGGTGTTTCAGGCAGTGGCGCTCGGCCAGATTGCCTGCTCCGCCGTACTCTCGACGGCAGCGCTCACTTTCGAACCACCGCATATTATCTGGAGTGCCTACGTCGTTTTCGCCATCGTTCTGACCGCCGTCTTCGCTACTGCGCTCGCCTTTGCCCTCCAGACTTGGGGGCAGAAATACACCAGTCCTACCCGGACTGCCTTGCTTTTCTCGCTCGAACCTGTTTTTGCTCTGATTACAGCCGTTCTGATCGGCCGTGAAGCTCTCACGCGCGCGGCCTTAGTTGGCGGGGCGCTCATCCTGGCGGGGATCCTCGCGGTCGAAATGAAACCAACCGCGAGCGCCTGACATCGGAAAGCTACGCGGCCTCGCTTTTTTCGAGAGTCCAGCAGTTTTCTCTATACTTGTAATTACCTACAAAAGGTCATTTTAAATGCCGTTCCTAAGAGTTTTCAAACAGCCGAAACTCCTGAGTTTCGCCCTGCTGCTGTTCACCCTGATCACCGGCATCGTTATTGGAACGGTCATCAACACGGGAGTCAAGGCGGATCGTCAATCTCCTGTTGCCCCCGCGCCGGCCCCTGATGCCACTCCGCTTACGATCCCGCAAGCTGTCCCGATCGCTAATGAGTTTACTAAGCTGACCAAGCGAGTGGAGCCATCGGTGGTCTATATCGAATCGGATTACCTGGCCAAACCGGGTAAGCAGAGCGCGCATGGGAGAGAGAACCCGGAAGAAGAGAACGGCGAGGAAGCGGTTCCCAAGGGCCACGATCCCTCGGACATGTTCAAAAGGTTTTTTGGCAATAGCGAGCCGCGGTCATTCCGCAGCGAAGGTTCGGGCACCGGTTTCGTGGTCGATAAGAAAGGCTACCTGCTCACGAACTACCACGTCGTCCAGAACGCTGACCGCATCAAGGTCCGGCTGGCTGGAGAAGAGTACGATTACCGCGGCCGGGTGGTCGGCTACGACAAGGAAACCGATGTAGCTGTTCTCAAGATCGAGCCCAGGCAGCCGCTGGTACCTGTCGAAATCGGCAATTCCGATAGTGTGCAGGTCGGCGATTGGGTGATTGCCATCGGCTCCCCGTTCGGCCTGCAGGCGACCGTTACAGCGGGTATCGTGAGCGCGCAGCGCACCAGCCGCGATCTGCCCGGCGCGAACCAGTTCCAGGATTTCCTGCAGACCGATGCGGCCATCAACCCAGGCAATAGCGGCGGTCCGCTGCTCAACATCCGCGGTGAGGTGATCGGCGTCAACACGATGATTGCCACTCGCAGCGGATCGTATGAGGGTATCGGTTTTGCTCTGCCCTCAAATCAAGCCGTCAAGGTCTATAACGACATCATCCGGCAAGGTCGTGTGGTGCGCGGGTCCTTTGGGATCAAGTGGTCTCCCAATGGCAGCCATAACGATACGCTGCAGGCGTTCGGATTGGATCATGGCGTACTGGTCGATACAGTGAATGCGCAAGGGCCGGCTGGTCAGGCAGGATTAAAACCAGACGACATTATTGTTTCCTTGAACAATACGGCCGTGCGGGATGGCGAAGATCTGGTGACCAAGGTAGCGGATCTGCCAATTGGTTCGACAGCGCTCGTAACGGTCGATCGGAACGGCAAGCGGATCGACTTCAAAGTTGGCGTAGCGGACCGTTCTGTTATCTGGAAGGACGAACCGCAGCTGGCCGAAGATCACGTGGAATCCACACCGGCGGCGCCGAAATCATTCAACCCGGTAAAGTTCGGCATCACCATCATGCGGCTCACGGAGAAGGAGCGCAAAGATCTGCAGATCGAGGATCGCAGCGGGGTGAAAGTGGTTTCGGTCGATCCAGGTTCTTTCGCCGACGATATCGGTATGGCAGATGGAGACGCCATTATCTCCATCAATCGTCAGACCGTGATATCACCCGACGACGTGACGCGGCTCGAATCCGGCATCAAGGCAGGTCAGCCTATTGCCGTCCACATAGTGCGTAATCGTGCGCCGGGAAAAGCAGTCGATCCGCAGCGCCTCTATTTGTCGGGGCGTTTACCGGAAGATTGACGGTCAAACGAGCTGCGCGGCGCGTTTGGCGAAGTAGGTCAGAATAAATTCGGCCCCGGCGCGCCGAATGCCTGTCAGCGATTCGAGGATTGTCCGGTCTAGATCGAGCCAGCCATTTTGGGCCGCCGCTACGATCATGCTGAATTCTCCGCTGACCTGATACGCGCCAATTGGCACATCAAACGCCTGCCGGGCTGAGTGGATCACATCCAGATAAGCCAGCGCGGGCTTAATCAGGATCATATCGGCACCTTCATCGAGGTCGAGCGCGATCTCCCGAAGCGCCTCTCGTCCATTTGCCGGATCCATTTGATAACTACGCCGATCCCCAAACTGAGGCGTTGACTCAGCCGCTTCCCGAAACGGTCCGTAAAACACCGAGGCATACTTGGCGGCGTACGACATAACGGGAGTGGCAAGATGACCCGCTCGATCGAGCGCCTGTCGGATGGCTGCCACTCGGCCGTCCATCATGTCGCTGGGGGCCACGATGTCTGCTCCGGCCGCGGCGTGCGACACAGCTGTTTTCGCGAGCCATTCAAGCGTTGCGTCGTTATCGACGTCGCCGTTGGTGATGAGCCCGCAATGGCCATGGCTCGTGTACTCGCAGTTGCAGACATCAGTAACGACGAGCAACCCTGGGACCTCCCGCTTCAATGCGCGGACGGCACGCTGGGTGATACCGTCATCCGCATAAGCACCGCTCGCCATCTCATCCTTTGTTTCGGGAATACCGAAAAGAATGATGCCGCCTAAACCGAGCATGCGGCACTCTTCCGCCTCTTTCACCAGTTGATCGATTGAGAGCTGCGCGTTGCCCGGCATGGAGGTGATTTCTCTGCGCACGTTCTCGCCCGGGCAGACAAACAGAGGCAAAATGAACTGCGAAGGAGCGAGTGCTGTTTCTCGAACCAAACGCCTGATCGATTCCGAAGAGCGAAGGCGGCGGGGACGATGAACCGGATAAGCCATGTCTCCTTTCAGTGTGTCAAATGGGCCGATGTGCGGTATGCTTTTCGGAATCCGCAATTAGATAGGAGAAGCGACGTATGATCATCAAACGAATGGGCCCAGTATCGTTGGCTAAAATCAATGGCACCTCCTACGCCATTCTCGGTTTGATTGGAGGGGCATTTGTTTCAGTGGCCGCGCTGCTGGGTGCGTTCTCGTCCCAAGCACCTGGCAATGGAGGAGCTATGCGGGTGCTGATGGGTGCCGGTGCAATCATCTTCCTGCCTATCTTCTACGGCGCGATTGGTTTCGTAGCATCGCTGGTAATCGCTTGGCTCTATAACGTACTGGCGAAACTCGTAGGCGGCATTCAGATCGATGTCGAATGAATCAAGGCCCAATCGCCAACAAGCGAAGCGATGGGTCGTCAGAGGCTCCGTGCAGGGCGTCGGCTTTCGCTTTTTCGTCCAGCACAAAGCGACGTCACTCGGCCTACGCGGTTGGGCTCGCAATCTGTCAAGCGGCGAGGTCGAAGTTTATGCGGTCGGCTCAGAGGACCGTCTGCGCGACTTAGCGGGCGCTTTACACCAAGGACCGAAAATGGCCGATGTGCGGGGCATCGAGGAGAAGGAGGAAGCGGTCGAAGAACTCGCGGGGTTTTCGATTCGCTAAGCAGACGCCTACATGCCGGACAACTCGGTCACGGCCTCATTGACTACCTGATTCATCTCGGCAAGACACCGCTCAACGATCAGCACTTCCTTCTGAGCTAAGGCCGCATTCTTGCTTTCGACTGCTTCGCGCAAACCCGGTATCGTTTTCACGCCATAACCTGTGTAGAAGCCGGGTGCGTAAATTTGATGCTTGTACCAGGCGCGGTTGGGCAGACCTTCCGGCCGTGTGAGTACACGCTCTGTCCGCATCAATGCCTGATTCAGCGTATTGGTACGCTCCTTATCCAGTGCGTTCCGCTTCATCGCCGTTTCGAGCAGCGCATCATAACGCTCACCCGACTGCTTGAGCGCGCTTACCTGCTGATGCAGAACAGCCAGATCGACGGGCTGGCCAGCTTTTTGCGATTCCTTTTCGATCTCATCCAGGTAGCCCTCGACCGTATTGGCAAATCGTACAAACTCGAAAGGCAGTACAGACGAATCGGACAGCCGGAGAAGTGCGGTCGCAGTAAACTGCGCCAGCGCTTGGCCGTCCGCGAGAGTGCCGTCCGAAAAATGCGTGTACCAATAGATTGAATCGTAAATCGAGTGGTAAATGCCACCTTTACTCTGCCCGCCGAAGCCCTCGTTCATACTCGCAATGCCGAGGTAATCGAGAAATGCCACGTAATCAGAACCTGCACCGAGCGCGCCGATCTGGAACGGCTTTACAGCAGACGATTTGGTATCCTCTTCGTCTGGGTTGTCTCCCGCCGGATGGTGGATGGCGGCATCGAGGACACTGCCCGTCGAGCCCGGTTGCGCAATTGCCGACGCCACCTCGGCGGCAAACGACTCGAGCGTATGCGAGCCGCTGATATGCATCCAGCCTTTGCCGCTGCTGTCGGAATTCAAATAAGCAACTGCCTTCTCGCGCAGTTCGATTTGGTGCTTTTCGGCCCACTCAGTCGAGCCGAGTAGACCGAACTCCTCTCCGTCCCAGAAGGCGATCTTGATCGTCCGCTTCGGTTTCCATCCCTGCTCTTTTAAAGTCGCTAGCGCACGCGCTGTTTCGAGCAGCGCGACCGCGCCTGAAACCGGATCATCGGCCCCATTCACCCAAGCATCGTGGTGATTGCCGGCAATCACCCAGCGATCCGGATCCTCTGCACCCGGGATGGTTGCGATCACGTCATAGAGCGGTTTCGATGTCCAGTCATAGTCGGCCTTCACGCGCACTTGGGTTGCGCCCGGGCCTGCATGATAGGTAATCGGTAACGATCCCCGCCACTCGCGCGGCGCCACCGGACCGGCCAACTGATCGAGAATCGGCTGGGCATCCGCATAGGACAGCGGCAGCACGGGAATTCTCATCAATGTTTTGGCTTCGGCCATCGTCAGCTTGCGCCCGCCCTTTTCTGACGCCCAGCCCGGCGATAACGGATCCCCCGGATAAAGCGGCATGTCGAGCACGCTTCCCCGCTGTACGCCTTGCGCGGGCCGCATCGGACCTTTGGGATAGACATCGCCCTCGAAATAGCCGTCCTCATGCGGGTCGGAGTAGATCAGGCAAGCGATCGCCCCATGTTCCGCCGCGACTTTCGGCTTGATGCCGCGCCAGCTTTTGCCGTATCGGGTGATGACGATTTTTCCTTTCACACTGATGCCCTGCTTTTCGAGCCACGTGTAATCGTCCGGAACACCGAAATTGGCGTAGACCACTTCACCCGTCACGTCGCCGCTCGCCGCGTAGGCGTTGTAGGTGGGCAACTGATGTGCATCGCCGCTATTCGGATCTTGCGGCACAACAGGCTCCTTCAACTCGGCGAGATAATGTCTGGGGCCGAGAACTTCCACCTGCCGCGCTGTCGGGTACGGCATCAGCGCTTCGAACTGTTCGACAGAGGCGTCCAGACCCCATTCGCGCAACAGCCCGGCCAGATACTGCGCCACTGCCTTCGAGCGCGGCGAGCCCGCGTTGTGCGGCTCGCTCGCCATCATGTCTAGATAACCGCGTAAACGCTTCGCGCTGGTTATAGTCTGCGCTTGCCCCTCACGCCGCGCTTCTCGAGCGACGTCCTTCAGGAGGAACCCGCGCATGTTGGCTTCCTGGGCCTCGATGCACAAGGGCATCGCCGCACAAAGCGTCAAAACTAAGACAGCTCGCATAAAAAGACTCATTCTAGCGGTATGTGCCGGCGCGGCCTGTGGATCATGTATGAGTTTAGGTGGGCAGCGAGAAAGCAAGGCTGTTTGGAGGGCACGCGTTATTCCTTCACTTTTTCTCACGTCCTTTGAATCCCGCGGCAAGCACCTGCTGAACGCGATTAAAACTGCGGCCGCGGAGCGAGGCCAGCACGATGGTTCGGACAGCACGGCTTTCGCGCAGGCGAATATAGCGGCAGCCCGCATGACGATCAACGGCCATTTCCGGCACCAACGACAGGCCAATGCCGGCGGCGACCATACCTAAGATACTGCTGAACTGCCCACTCTCAAACGCAATGTTCGGATTGACATTTGCGCTGCGGCAGATGGCGAGACTGAGATCTCGAAAGCAGTGGCCGTCCCGCAGCATGACGAGCGATTCGCCGCGCAACTCCGTCACTGAAAGAGAATCGCTCGAAGCCAACGGATGCTTTTCGGGCAGAGCGGCGAGAAGGGGTTCGGTCCGGATGGGTTGCAATGCTAGATCTTTGTGGCGGAGCGGTAGAGCGAGCAGGGCAAAGTCGATCGACAGATCGCGCAGCCCTTCTATAAGGACGGGCGTGGTCTCCTCCACGATGCGCAACCGAGCGTCCGGAAAACGCTTAGTGAAAGCTGCGGTGTAGCGCGGAATCATATACGGCGCGATCGTCGGAATGGCGCCTAAGGTGACGCTTCCTCGAACATCCGAATTGTTGAGAGCAACGCTGGCGCGGGCGAGATCGACTTGGTCAAGAATGGCGCGGGCCTGGGGCAGGAATGCGCGCCCGGATTCCGTCAGACGAATGCTACGGCCGAGCCGGTGGAAAAGTTTGGCGCCGAGTTCTTCCTCCAGCTTGAGGACCTGCTGTGACAGCGAGGGTTGGGCGATCCGGCAACGCTCGGCTGCGCGGCTAAAGCCGCCGGTTTCCGCGACCGCGCAGACATAGCGAAGCTGATGGAGTTCCATAGTTACAGCCTATACCTCCGAAGTGTTTTTCATATTGGAAATATGGTTCGCTTTGGTGCTACCGTGAGACCGGAAGCTATAGGGAGACCCACGTGGAGACCTTGCAAGAAGAAAAACGAGATAACACGTCAAGCGAAGCGAAATGCCCTGTGAATCACAGTAGCGGCAACGGCAATGGCAATGGAGCCGACAGGAGTGCGCGCAGGACGAATCGTGATTGGTGGCCGAACCACCTCCAGCTGGAACTGCTGCATCAGCATTCCAACCTGTCGAACCCCATGGAAGATAAATTCGACTACGTGGAGGAGTTCAAGAAAATCGACTATTGGCAGTTAAAGAAGGACCTGGCCGACGTAATGACGGATTCACAGGAGTGGTGGCCGGCAGACTTCGGCCACTACGGCCCGCTGATGATTCGAATGGCATGGCACGCGGCCGGCACTTATCGTACGTTTGATGGCCGAGGCGGCGGCGGACGCGGACAGCAGCGCTTTGCGCCCCTGAACAGCTGGCCCGACAACGTGAATCTAGACCGTGCTCGCCGGCTACTCTGGCCGGTGAAGCAGAAGTATGGCCGGCAGATCTCGTGGGCTGACCTGATGATCCTGGCCGGCAACGTCGCATTGGAGACCATGGGCTTCAAGACCTTCGGCTTCGGCGGCGGACGCCCGGATGTGTGGGAGCCCGATCACGACGTCGATTTCGGCTCCGAGGCGGCTTGGATGGGTACCGATAAGCGTTTCACGAGTGAACGCGAGCTCAGCGCCCCGCACGCTACGACGACGATGGGTTTGATTTATGTCAATCCCGAGGGTCCTGATGGAGTGCCCGATCCGGTTGCAGCGGCGCGCGACATCCGCGTGACCTTTGGCCGCATGGCCATGAACGATGAGGAGACAGTGGCGCTGATCGCGGGGGGCCACACTTTTGGGAAGACTCACGGTGCGGCGCCGGGGCAACACCTGGATAAAGAGCCCGAAGGCGCACCGATCGAGAACCAAGGCCTTGGCTGGACAAGTGCCTACAAGACGGGCATTGCCGGGGATGCCATCACTAGCGGAATTGAGGTGACCTGGACCACGAAGCCGAAACAATGGTCCAACGACTACTTCGAGCACCTGTTCAAGTACGAGTGGGAAGTGACCAAAGGCCCGGGCGGCGCAAATCAATGGAAGCCCAAAGGCGATGCCGGCGCTGGAACCGTGCCGGATGCGCATGAGTCCGGTAAGAAGCACCAGCCGGGCATGCTGACCACCGACATTTCGATGGTGGCGGACCCCGAGTATCGGAAAATATCCGAGCGTTATTACAAGAACCCGGATCAGTTCGCCGATGCGTTCGCCCGTGCCTGGTTTAAACTCACACATCGCGACATGGGTCCGCGGGCCCGCTACGTTGGTCCCGAAGTGCCGAAGGAGGTGCTCATCTGGCAGGATCCGGTTCCGCCGGTGGATCATCCGGTGGTCGATGAAGCGGACATCAAGGCGCTGAAGGAAAAGGTGCTGGCTTCGGGGCTTTCGGTTTCTGAGCTGGTCTCAACTGCATGGGCGTCTGCGTCAACCTTCCGCGGATCGGATAAGCGCGGTGGTGCGAATGGCGCACGGATCCGGCTCTCTCCGCAAAAGGATTGGAAGGTGAATCAGCCGGCGCAATTGACTCGCGTATTGGAAGTGCTGGAACGGATTCAGCGCGAGTTCAACGGGTCGGCCACAGGTGGCAAGAAGATCTCGCTGGCTGACTTGATCGTGCTCGCGGGCGGCGCGGCGATTGAGAAAGCGACAAAGGACGGCGGCATGGACGTGACGGTGCCGTTCACCCCGGGCCGGACGGACGCTTCGCAGGAGCAGACGGATGTCGAATCGTTTGAGCCGCTCGAGCCCAAGGTGGACGGCTTCCGTTCGTATGGGTACAAAGACTCTGAGCCGGCTGAGGTGGCGCTGCTGGACAAGGCGCAACAGCTGCGCTTGACTGCGCCGGAGATGACAGTGCTGATCGGCGGCTTACGCGTGCTCAACACAAACTTCGGTAAGACCAAGTTTGGTGTCTTCACGGACCGCCCGGAGACGCTGACCAACGATTTCTTCGTGAACCTTCTGGACATGAAGTATGTGTGGAAGGCGACGAGCGGCTCACAGGATACTTTCGAAGGCATCGAGCGGAAATCGGGCAAAGCTAAGTGGGAAGCAACGCGTGCCGATCTGATTTTCGGTTCGAACGCGCAGTTGAGGGCCGTGTCAGAGGTGTATGCGTGCTCGGACTCGCAGCCGAAGTTCGTCAAGGACTTCGTAAACGCCTGGTACAAGGTGATGAATCTCGATCGCTTCGACATCATTCAGACGGTCTAACTGCTTTTGCCAACGTGAGTGCTGAAGGCCCGATTCAACCTAAATGTTGGGTTGAATCGGGCCTTACTGCGTTCATGGCCGACGACTAAGCGGCTGGAACTGCGCTCAGGACGCTCTCCTTCTAACTTCCCTGCTCAGTTAGATCCCTGTGTCTCCACAGGCGGCTCATCCTCGACAGTGATCGTTACGGCGACGTCCAGAGGCGCGTTCCAATCGACATGCAACACGTATCCAACGCCGCCTGGCTCTCCTGATAAATCGTTCTTGTGAGGCGAAGTGTTAGAAACCTAGACGTCTGCATTGCCGAGAACGTAGCAGAAGTCTTGTCCGGGGCCAGGGAGGAGCTTGTTCCAAGATACTTCACCTCGCCAGCGTTGATATGCACGACTGACTTATCTGTATTTACGCCGGGCCATTCAAAATTGTCTTTGACACGGCCAGATACTCCATGCCGCAAGTATCGGATGACTTCGCCACAATTCCTCCTAATGAGTCTGAACGCGAGATGCTCCACTTGCTTTTGCTGCGAAAAACAACGGTAGCATTACCCCGGAGCACGCGGTCCTCCGGCGTGCTTCCGCTCTGCAGCCGATACCGAGGTTGACTCGATGACAGGGCGACGATACGGTATTCCTGGTGAGGAACATGGCGAGCGCGATGAAATCCGCGGTAACGCTGCACGTAGTTTCAAGCCTTGACGGCTTTATTGCCAAGAAGGACAACAGCATCTCTTGGATGGACAGTTCTGGCGACGTTTACGAGAGAGGAGTCACCGAGCATAATACTGAAGTCATTGAGTCAATAGATTGCTACGTGGTAGGTGCTCGCACCTACGAACACGCGCTGCAACTTGGCTGGCCGTATGGCGATACTCCAACAATCGTGATTACCAGTAGAGAACTGCCATCTACAAGGAAGAATGTGGAGTTCTACTCAGGCGACCTAAAGAGATTCATGGCTGAGATACTCGCACCTCGATACCGAAACATCTGGCTTGTGGGAGGTGCAGCGTTGGGCCAGAGTTTTCTCCGGCTTGGCTTGGTAGATGAAATAAGATTGATGATCGCGCCGGTCACACTGGGTGATGGACTCCACATGTTCGGCGATTCCTGTTCCGAACAGAAGTGGATTCTAAAGAACGTAGTCGCTTACAAGAACGGCTATGTTGAGTTATCGTACAGGCGCCCAATCGGGTAAAGCGTAGCTCTAAGGCGATTACGTCAGCGGGCACCTCTTGACAACGTCCGTCCAAAAGCGCTGCCCTGGAGGAAACATCATGTCGAGAGACGTGGGAATGATTGGAGTTTCGGATCACGGTGGTTGGGCGGTGTTGGTGACCGTGGCGGGAGACGGGACGCTCCTCGACCGGCGCCGCATCGAACTGGTGGATGAGGATCTGCCAAAAATTCCGCACCATAGCGAAGGCCAGGCGCTTCCGCTTAACGAGGCAGTGGCGCTGGTGGAGCGAGTGCAGCTATCGGCGGAACGGCACGCCAAGCTTGAGCTGGATGCCGTCGCGAATACGGTGCCCGCGAGTATCCGCGGCGTCGCGCTTCGCCGATGCCAAGCGCTGCCACCCACCATTGCCGAGCGGATCACGGACTATCGGGCGCAGAACGTCGCCGACTGGGTGTTGTATCGTAAGGCGCTAGCCACCGCAGCAGAGCAGCGCGGTTGGGCCGTCCACTGGTATGACGCGAAGAAGGTGTTTGATGAGGCGAGCCAAGCGCTGCGGATCAAGGACCTCGATGCCCACTTCCTCCAGCTAAGAAGATCGGTTGGATCGCCCTGGAGCAAGGATCACAAGCTCGCAATGGCAGCGGCGATTGTCGCGGTTAGGGCGGGCTAGAGAAGCTAGGCATCAAGCAAACAAGACGACCGCTCGCCAGGAAGTTTCCGATTGAGTTATCCGTGCTATAAGGGGGCAAGCGCGAGGGGCGCATCCAGTCCGCGGAAAGGGCCGTGCCCACCCCAATTAACTCCGAAGGTTACGCACCTTCTTTCAGCCTGATCAGGGCGGACTCCAGGCAGCAATTGAAAGAAAGGTCGCGATGGAATCACGAGAGCTACCGCTCCACCCGAATCTCGATCAATACAGGAAGCAAGCGAAGGAGCTTCTTAAGGCCCTCAAAGCTAAGGACTCGAGCGCAGTTAGGCGACTGCGCCGATTGCATCCTCACGCGCGCGAGCTCAACGAACCGACACTCGCCGACGCGCAGCTGGTTCTAGCGCGCCAGCATTCGTTTGAAAGCTGGCCGAGATTTACCAAATACGTTCGAGAGCTAGCCCAGCCGAACTCTTTATTTGCCGAGTTCGAGTGTGCTGTGGAGGCAGTCATCGATGGAGACGCGGCAAAGCTCAGAGGAGATGCTACGCACGAACCCGGCGCTAATCCATGCGCGATCCCCGCGCGAGCATCACGCCACACTTTTGCATTATGTTTCGGCCAATGGTGTCGAAGACTACAGACAGAAAACCCCAAAGAACGCGGTCGAAATCGCGACTATTTTGCTTGATGCCGGGGCGGACGTCCATGCCGTTGCCGATGCTTACGGTAAAGCCACAACGATCGGACTAACCGCGACGAGCCTCCATCCTCTACGCGCCGGCATTCTGATCCCACTGCTCGAATTGCTGCTTGCACGTGGTGCGTCAGTCGATAATGCTCCTGGCGAATGGAACACAGTTAATGCCTGTCTCGCTAACGGACGCAGGCTCGGGTCGGAGTTCATGGCGAGCCGCGGCGCAAAGCTTGATCTGGAGGGAGCTGCCGGCGTTGGCCGCCTCGATCTGGTCAAGAATTTCTTCAATGAGGATGGTTCGCTAGGGCCGAATGCGACCAAACGGCAAATGGAATCCGGCTTCATCTGGGCGTGCGAGTATGGCAGGGCGGAGGTGGCGGATTTCCTGCTGCGGATGGGTGTCGATAAGAACACATACCGTCAGCACAAGCTGACCGGGCTTCACTGGGCCGCTGCTAGCGGCGATCTCCTTACGGTGAAAGCTGTTCTGCGACACAACCCTCCGCTCGAAGCGGAGAATGTCTGGGGTGGGACACCACTAGGCAGCGCGATATGGGCGGCCACCGAATCCGATCCGAACGACCCAGTTGGCCCCAGCGCAGATTGGGTGCCAATTATCGAGGTTTTGCTGCAAGAGGGTGCGAACGTGTATGCCGTCCCGTATCCGACAAGAGATTCGTGCATCGACGACATACTCCGGCGTTACAGAACGGAAGCTGTTCGGTAGATCGCGCGGGCAATCCTTCGGAATCGTAGGTTCCTGACCCACGACCTTGTGCCGCTTAATCCGCGTCACGCGTCCTGCCGCACCAGCAGGTAGTCCAGACTGCCAACACGGTACCAGTGATAGCCATAGCCTTCTAACAAAACGCAATGCCGGCCGCCTTTGGTGCTGCGGCTATGGTCCTCGCTGAGGAGATTGATCAAAACATCAGCCGGTTCAGAAGCGTCGCCCACCTCTAGCCACACTTCCCGAGGAGCTCCACTGAAATTGTGCACCACGAGCACCGAGTTCCCGCGCCAGTCGTAGCGCAACGCGAGTACCTCGGGCGAGTCCGTCTTGAGAATCGTGAAATCACCCCAGCCGATTTCAGGCGTCTCCTTGCGCATTCGCAGCATGCGCTCGGTCCAGTTCAGCATGGAATTGGGGTCACGCCGTTGCTGGGCAACGTTGCAATGCTGAAACCCGTAAGGGCCGCCGGAGATGACGGGAACAACCGGCCGCTCATGTTTCGTAAAGCCGCCATTCGGTTCGGTGGACCACTGCATAGGTGTGCGCGCGCATCCTCGTTCAGGCAAAGCCAGGTTATCGCCCATGCCGATCTCATCCCCATACCGAATGACGGGAGTGCCGGGCAACGAGAGCATCAGGCTATAGCTCAGTTCGAGACGGCGACGATCGCCTTGCAGCATGGGAGCTAGCCTTCTGCGAATGCCGCGCCCGTAAAGTTGCATGTTCTCGTCCGGCCCGAACGAGCCGAAGACGGCGCTGCGCTGATCGTCAGTAAGCCGACCCAGATCCAGTTCATCGTGGTTTCGCAGAAACTGTCCCCACTGCGCACTGGCAGGGCGCGGCTTCGTTGATTTCAGCGCTTGCAGCAAGGGACCCGTATCGGCACTGGCGAGAGCGTAGAAAAGCGCTTGGTTCACCTGGAAGTTGAACATCATTTGCAAACGCTCGCCCGCCTTGCCGAAATACTCCATATCGGTTTTGGGCAGAATGTTGGCTTCTCCGAGCACGATGGCATCGCCTTTCCGCCAGCTGAGGAAGGCGCTGAAGCTTCGCAGCATCTCGTATTGTTCAACAGGCTGCTGGACCTCTGCACCTTTGGTCGCGATCACGAAGGGAACCGCGTCCATTCGGAAACCATCCACGCCCAGCTGGAGCCAGAAGCCCATCACCTTGAGAATCTCCGCCTGGACTTGTGGATTTGCGGTATTCAGATCGGGTTGAAATTCATAGAAGCGATGGAAGTACCAGGCTTTGGCCACTGTGTCTCGAGTCCAGGTGGATTTCTGCACGCCGGGGAAAACAACACCATCGTCCGCGTGCGCCGGCTTTTTATTAGCCCAGACATACCAATCGCGGAAGGGCGAATCGCCGCTTTTCCGCGCATCTTTGAACCACGCGTGCTGGTCGGAGGTGTGGTTTACAACAAGGTCGATTAAGACCCGCAAGCCGCGCTGCCTGCAGCCATGTGTGAATTCGACGAAGTCGCCGAGCGAACCATAGCGGGGGTCGACCGAATAGTAATTAGAGATATCGTAGCCGTCATCTCGCTGCGGCGACTCCTGAAACGGCATCAGCCAGATTGCGGTCACACCCAAGCCAGCCAGATAGTCCAAGCGGTTCAGAAGACCTCTGAAGTCGCCGACCCCGTCGCCGTTTCCATCCATGTACGTCTCGACGGAGAGACAGTAGATGACCGCGTTTTTATACCACAGGTCCTTGATCATGTGACGTGCACGTTCACCTTATCAGCCCGCAAGCTTGCGCGCCGCCATGCGAGTAAAGTACAAGAGATGATCGCCCAATCAGCGAGGTGCTTCCAGAGAGCGCTCCTTCTCACCTTGATGTTCCGCCTGTTCTTAGCAGGTGCGCCAACCAACCCTGCCTGGACGACACCGCAGGAGCCCTTTCGTATTGCTGACAATCTCTTCTACGTTGGCAGCCGCGATCTCGCTTGCTTTCTCATCACAACGCCGGCCGGCAACATACTTATCAACGCCAACCTTGAATCTTCCCCGCCGTTGATCCGCAAGAGCATTGAGACGCTCGGCTTCCGGTGGGCTGACACCAAGATTCTCTTGACGAGTCAGGCTCATTTCGACCATCTGGCCGGCGCAGCCGCCATTCTCCATCAAACCGGGGCGAAACTAATGGTGATGGACGGCGACGTGAGTGTTGCCGAGTCTGGAGGCGCTAGCGATTTTGCAGGACTGCCCCGGTTTCCTCCCGCGCGGGTCGAACGCGCGCTCCACGATGGCGACGTCGTGCAGCTCGGCGGCCTCAAGCTTACGGCCCACAAAACGCCTGGTCACACACGCGGCTGCACTACATTCACCATGCAGGTTTCCGATGCCGGCCGCCCCTTGCATGTCGTTATCGTGGGCGGCCTCTCTGCCCTCGACAGCTATCGCCTGGTTGCGACGGCACGACAGCCGGCGTCCTATCCAGGCATTGCAGCAGACTTCGAGCATACGTTTGTGCTCCTCCGCGAGTTGCCGTGCGATATCTTTCTCGGCGCGCACGGCGAATACTTTGACATGCAGCAGAAATTAGCCCGCCGCCACGACCAAAGTTCCGCCGTTTGGATCGATCCGGAAGGTTACGGTCGCACGGTAGTTGAAGCGCAACAGAACTTTGAGCAACGCCTGCTGAGTGAACAGGCCAAATCCCAGTCGAGTGCCGGGAAGCAATGATCGCGATTGAGTGCATGGTCCGTTGACGTTGCATTCGCCTCCTGGAAATTGGGCGTCAGTGAATCGAAGCGGCGATCTTGTCCTCTGGTGCCTCAATAAAGTTTGGAATAAACCGCCTTCCAACCGCGAAAACGCCGAGAGCAAGCAGAGCATTCCCAGACAGCAGCGCGATTACCGGGGTGACACCAAAGAATCCGATACCCGTTGAGATGAGCGCTCCAGTTCCCATTTGAATGAAGCCAAGAAGCGCGGACGCACTACCCACATTTCGCGAGAATGGCGCAAGGGCGATGGCGGCTGCATTTGGATAAGTCAGTCCAATGCACGAGAGAAAGACAAACAAAAGAACGGAGGTTGCATTCATGCCGTACCAGCCGAGCGATGCGCCCACTATGAGAACAATCCCGGTACAGACTTGCAGGCAGAGCGCGACCGAAAAGATCCGCCTGCTGGCAAACCGGCGGAGGAGAAGAATATTGAGCTGACTGCCGCCGATGAAGCCTCCCGTTAGCACCGCGAAGATAACACCGAACGTCTTTTCGTTGACGTGAAAGCCATCCATGAAAATGATGGGCGAACCTGCAACGTAAGCGATCAAACCAGCGAAGGAAAAGGCTCCCGCGAAAGCATAAACGCAGAACTGGGGCTGCGTGAAAATGTTCCAGAAATTTCCGAGTATGGGCCGGGGCGCTAGGGAAATGCGGGAATCCGGAGGCTGCGGTTCGGGCAACCAAAAGAAAACGGCTAACGCGGCACCGAGTGCGAAGCAGAAGAGAGCAACGAAGATCCATTGCCACCCAAGCCAAAGCAGGATGATGCTGCCGACGCTGGGCGCGAGTAGAGGCGAGACGCCAATAATGAGGAACAGCAGAGATAGAATGCGAGCGCTTTGATTCGGCGGGAAGAAGTCACGCACCATTGCCACTGATGCGACTTGCGCGACACAGCCACCCATCGCTTGCAAGAAGCGCAAAGCTATCAACACAGGGAGAGTACCCGGGTGGGTGCAAACTGCGGAAGTAATGAGGTAGAAAGTAAGCCCGACATAGAGAGGGCGCTTGCGTCCAAAGCGATCCAGGAGCGGACCATAGAGCAACTGGCCGAAAGCAAAGCCGACGAAATAGGTCGATAACGACCACGACACCGCGGATGTCGTGGTCTGGAATTGAGCGGCGATTCGCGAGAAGGCCGGGAGGTACATATCTACGGAGAACGGCGTTATCAGACTTAAAGCGCCGAGTAGAAGAATGATCAACCAACCGCGTCTGGCGGTTACGGCTTGTGTTTTTAGCGGACCTGATTGTTGCAGGAGTTCCAAAGAGAATGCCTTATGCGATGCCGGGGAAAAACGAGCGAGTCACGGCTGCAGGGACGCCACATCGATCGAGAACCGGTGTTTTACGTCGCTCTTGAGCATCCTCTCATATGCCTGGTTGACGCGGTGAATAGCTATCACCCGTTTCATGCGCCGCGGCGAACCCGCCGATGTGCGCTGACACCCTACTTCCACTAAAAAGCACACTGGCCCATCATGCTCCGACCCTTCTGCAGTTCTGACTGCTTGCGGCGGACATTGAATTTCTCCATCGTTTGCCGATGGGAGTTGACAGTCTCGGCCAAACTTGATACCCTCCCATCATTAGTCGATGGGAAAGAATTTACGAACGGGCGAGTTGCTGCCGGGCACAGTGGATCTTTTGTTGCTCCGGGTGCTTGCTGCCGGACCCATGCACGGTTACGGGATTGCGCAACGCCTGAAACAAGTCTCAGATGATGTGCTCCAGGTCGGTGAAAGCTCACTCTACCCGGCATTGCAGCGGTTGCTAGTCAATGGCTGGGTGAAAGCTGAATGGGGGGCGTCCGAAAACAATCGTCGGGCCCGCTATTACACGCTGACTGGAGCGGGGCGGAAGCAATTAACGGCTGAGCGTATGGAGTTCGCCCAGATGATCGGCGCAATTCAAAAGGTTCTCGAAATGGCGTGAGGCATGTTGGACGTTTGCGGTCGAATATGGCGGAGGCTTTTGTTCTGGTCGCGGCGCGAGCAGCTAGCGCGGGAGCTTGACGAGGAGCTGGCAATGCATTTGCAGCTTAAGCAAGCGGAGGGAAGCGACCAGGCGATGGGCAATCTGACGCTCGCGAAGGAGGAGAGCCGGGACATGTGGGGATTTAGCTGGGTTGATAATCTGGTTCACGACATTCGCTACGCGCTTCGGATTCTCAGGCGAAATCCCGGATTCTCCTGCATTGCAATCTTGTCGCTGGCGCTTGGCATCGCGGGAAATACGGCAATTTTTAGCATCATCAATACTCTGCTGATCAAGCCGCTGCCCTACCATGAGCCTGACCGGCTGATGCGGATTACACAGCTCTATCCGAAGGCGATCCTAGAGCATTTCGAACAGCGCTCACGGACCATGGACATTGCATTCGTAAGTCCGGGTTTGGACCTTAACTTGACTCGGGTGGGCCCATCTTCGCGCCTTACAGGAAGCGAAACGTCGGCCAACTTCTTTTCAGTCTTGGGCGCGACGGTGGAAAGAGGACGCACTTTCGAGGCCGGAGAGGACCGGCCGGGAAACGATGGCGTTGTGATTCTAAGTCATGCTCTTTGGAGGGACAGGTTCAATAGCGATCCAAACATCCTGGGCCGGACCATTACGCTCGAAGGTATCCACCGGCGGGTGGTTGGCGTGGCTCTGAGTGGCTTTGCGTTTCCTTCAACCAGGGTTCAGTTTTGGATTCCGGCAAGAATCGATCCGAGCAACACGGTGGATTATTGGGGTGGCGAGTTTGCGCCGCTCATAGCGAGGCTGCGCCCCGGCGTGAGTCTACAACAAGCGCGGAACGAGATTCACTCGCTGGCCGCGGGTGTCTGGAAGCTGTTCCCCTGGCCCATGCCGAGAGGGTGGAATGCGGATTCGACTGTAATTTCGCTGCAATCGGACCTGGCCGGCGGCACACGCGCCGAGTTATTCATCCTCTTGGGCGCGGTGGGAATGGTTCTGATTATTGCGTGTGCCAACGTAGCCAGCCTGTTACTGGCGCGAGCCACTACCCGACGCAAAGAAGTCGCGATGCGCGCTGCACTTGGAGCAGGATCGGCCAGGATCATACGGCAATTACTGACGGAGAGCGTCGTGCTTGCACTCACGGCGGGCGTACTTGGGGTGATGCTGGGAGCGATCTCGCTCTCGCTGTTTCGCGTGGTAGTTCCGGCTGAAATACCGGGAATGGCGCAGGTAGGACTCGATTGGCGGGTCGGTCTTTTCGCAGCATCGGTATCTGTCCTGACCGGCTTGTCTTTTGGAATCGTTCCAGCGCTCAACGCCGGAAAGTTAGACCTGGTGGAAGCGATGAGGAGCGGGAGCCAGCGCTCCGCCACCAAGAGCTGGATGGCACTGCGGAGCTGGCTGATTGCATGCGAAATCGCTTTAACGGTTGTGCTGGTGGTAGGCGCCGGCCTGCTGATGAAGAGTCTCTTTGATCTGACAGCCGTGAATCCCGGCTTCAGTCCTGGACGAATCTTGACAATAAGGATCAGCCCAAATCAGTCATTCTGCACGCAACGTGAATCCTGCATCGCTTTTTATCGCCGACTGCTGGAGCAGGCACGCGGCCTAGCCGGTGTGATTAGCGTGGCGGCGGCCAATACGGTGCCACTGGACGGGCAGCTTCCCACAATTCCGGCGGATGTGCAGGACCATCCGAGAACGGCCGATTTCCCGTCTCCGATGCTATGGACGGGGGCGGTGACTCCCAGTTATTTTCGACTGATGCAGATTCCAGTTGTTGCGGGCAGAGTATTCAGCGAGGCGGATGGGCCGGAAGCTGCGCCGGTGATTCTGATTTCGGCGTCAACGGCAAAGCGCTTCTGGCCAGGAGTCAATCCAATCGGCAAGCACATCAGGAAGAGGGGGGAGACTGGCTGGCGGACCGTGATCGGCGTGGTTGCCGATGTGAAACAGTTCGACCTTCAAGGCCGGTCTCCAAGCTCCATCAGCGGGGCCATCTACATGCCCTACGTTCAGGCGGTAGATGGAACGAACCATATTCCGGGGGTGATGGACTTATTGGTGAAGACCACTGTGGCTGCGGAACAAGCGGCCGTGGAGCTGCGCCGCATTGCAGTCGAAGCCGACCCCGATGTGCCGGTGGGAAAAGTGGTCAGCCTGACCGATATAGTCGGCGGTTCGATCGCGGACTTTCGTTCAACGATTTGGATCTTTCTAAGCTTTGCGGCGGCGGCGCTGCTATTAGCTGCCATCGGGCTTTACGGCCTGATGTCTTATTCGGTGTCACAGCGAACGTACGAGATCAGCGTGCGCATGGCAATCGGCGCATCGGCGAGCAGCGTAGTTGTTTTAGTTCTGGGCCAGAGCTTGAGGATCGCGCTGATGGGACTTATTGGTGGGCTTGCCGCAGCATTCCTGCTGACACGACTCCTAGCGAAAATGCTATTTGGGGTTACGTCCACGGATCCTTTGACCTTTGTCGGCGTCGCGCTGCTGGTCTTTGGGGTCACACTGGCGGCTAGTTCGATTCCGGCGTGGCGAGCCGCACGCATCAATCCGATTCGAACACTCCGAGCTGAATGAGACTCCGCGTGTCGCACTAATCGCGGATCTACCGCCGTACAGCCTGGACTGCGCGCAGGCCCGCATCAGTGCTTGCAAACTCAGCTCGATCGCAAGGCGATTATAGGATTAATGCGCGACGCCTTCCAAGCGGGAATGTATCCAGCCAGAGCCGCGACGCCAATGAGGAGCATGGCGATTCCGGTAAAGGTGGCCGGGTCGCCAGCGCTCACCCCGTATAGCAAGCTTTCTAGCCCCCTTGATAGCGCCCGCGATGCGATCAATCCCAAAAGAAGACCCAGAGCGGTCAACCCAAGTGTCCGTAGCACGATACGGCTTTGGATGTCACCTGCCGTCGCGCCGAGCGCCATTCGAATTCCAATCTCTTGCACTCAAAGAGCACGCCTGTGGCGACCGCGGCCAACAGGGTGAAGGCCAATCCGCGTCCGCCGATCTGAACCGTTTCAAGCAACGGCAGATTGAGTGTGTTGACGTGTGCTATCACGCGCGCGCCCGTCGCGGCGAGAATAAGGCCAAACACAGCCCCACAGCAAGAAAGCGCCACGCTTTCGGTGAGCAGCTGCCGCAGCAACCGGGAACGTGCTGCTCCCAGCGCCGTGCGAATTGCTAGTTCCTTATGCCGCGCGCTCAGCCTTGCCAATTGCAGGTTTGAAAGGTTGGCGCAGAGAATCAGCATCACGACACCCACTACACAAGCCAGCACACACAAAGCCTGCCGCACTGCTCCGCTGACGTATTGCGCCAGCGGGACCAGTTGTGGCGAGACACCGTTTCGCTCCGGATGCTGCTTCTCGAGTTGCTTTGCCAAAATAGCTAGCTCCGCTTGTGCAGATTGGATCGTCACTCCTGGCTTCAATCGGCCCATGATCCGCATCGTGTTTCCTTGCGGCTTTTCCGGGTCCAGTAGAGGCCAGGGCACGAAGATGTCCATTTGCGTGCCGGGGGTGAAGATACTGCCGAAGTTGAACGATTTCGGCAGCACACCCACCACGATGACTGGCTGGTTGTCCAACGTCAACTTCCGGCCCACGATGCCAGGATCCGAGGCAAATCGCCGTTGCCAGAAGTTGTAGCTCAGCAGCATGACGGGGGGGAGCGGAGAACTTTTGCCGGCACTCCTCTGCCGTGAACCATCTGCCTATCGCAGGGTTCACTCCGAGCAGTGTAAAGAAATTCGCCGTAACGGGAACGCTGGTAAGACGATCAGGTTCACCGGTTCCGGTTAACTGCCTGTTTCCAACGCCCCAATCGGCGAATGCAGCGAGATCGGAGAATGAGCGGTTTAAGGCACGCAGGTCCGAATAGTGTTCGGTTTGCGTACCGGTGGAGAGGTTGCCGTTGCTCATCCACAGCAAGCGTCCGGGCTCGCGAAAGGGAAGCGGACGTACAAGCAGCGTGTTGACTACACTAAACACCGTTGAACTGGCCCCGATGCCAATACCCGTAATAAGGATCGTAAATGTCGTAAATCCGGCGTTGCGCCGCATCCCTCGAAACGCATAACGAAGATCCTGAACAAGTGTGTCGATGAACGGAAGGCTCCTCGTCTCGCGATGTATTTCGCGCAGCTGGGCGATTCCCCCGAACTCAATTCGCGCCAATCGTTCCGCCTCGGCCGGGAGCACACCTCGGCTGACGTAATTTTCCGTGCGCAGCCGGATGTGCGATTCGATTTCCGCGTCCAGATTGCGGTCAAGATTTCCGGATTGAAAGAGGGCCCGGATGCGCGCGATAGCTCTATAAAGACTGCTCAACACCGAGATCATCTCCGTTCGCCTAAGGCAAGAAGACGACCGATCACGCCAGATATGCGCTCCCAGTTCTCTGTCTCCGCAATCAGTTGTTTACGGCCAGCCTTCGATATGGAGTAGAACCTGGCTTTCCGGTTGTTCTCGGATGTGCCCCACTCCGCCTTGATCCACTTTCGCTGCAGCAATCGAACCAAGCACAGATAAATAGTGCCCTGGTTTACCTGGAGCGCTTCTTCGCCGATCTGCTCAATACGGCGGGCGATCCCATATCCGTGTAGAGGCCCCATGGCGCCCAACGTCTTCAAAACCATTAAATCTAGGGTGCCTTGTAAAATCTCGGACTTATTCTCCGGCACATTAGCTCCTGTGGGTTACTAAGAGGGAACTGTATCACTCGCTCTGTTGGATGTAAAGAGGAGTGACCGTCCGATTGTAAGTGAGCACACCGACCCTCACAAATTTTAGTGGCAGCATCACTCCCGCGTCTTTTCGGCTAGCATCGCCGAACAATGCCAATTGGTAAACCCTCGGCGACTAGAACGGATATTGACCGCAGAGATGAATTCCGTCGCACCACCGCCAGAAATCGACGGAAGCGCACTCCTTACCCGCATGCACAACGCTATAGTTGGTGAAATCGTGGAGGCATCAGAAGATCGGTGAGGTCACCCAGCCAGACGGGTCGACGACCCATCTCATGACCATTCGGGCACTAAAGTGAAGGAATAAACCAACGGCAATTGCCCAGAATCAGTCGGAATCGAGACTGGCAACGGACACGAGCTTTCGGGAGCGCTTCAGGCATGAAGCGGTGCCGTCGCATCTCTTGCTCACGCCCCGAACTTCATGAGGTTACACCGCGCTTTAAGTTTAAAACGAGCAGCGCTCCCACAGCAGCACCGGCCAGCAGTAGAGTCGAGGGTTCGGGAGTCCCCACGATTGCGATTGGCGTAATCTGAATGAATCTCTGTCCCGCGGAGTCTGTCTGAATTAAAGGACTTTGAAGGATGGTGGCGACCTCCTGTTCGGTTACCTTCGTACCGGGAGGGAACAGGGGGTACATCAGATAATCGGAGCTAAAGAGATCATGCTGTAGGTTTAAGTTGTGGCCCAGTTCGTGGCCCATTAAAGGAGCGGGCGAGAGCTTGGCGTCCTGCGACGCTTCGACAAATATATGGCCCGGCAACTGCGCACAACCGGCGAACAGTCCATTGATTTTCGGCTCGATGGACGCGCAAGCGTCAAGTTGGTCGACGAAAAACGCATCCACAATCGGAGCAGGATCCGGCGCCAAAGCGTATAACGCTCTCAAATCGGTGACATCCTTAATATCCAGCAATCCAGGAGCGACGATTACCCTTGGCGCGTCGAACCGGATGCTAATAGGTGTTTTGTCGAAAGTGGATTGTGAAAAAATAGCCTGCATCTCTGGCGCATCGATCGTGATAGAAGCGGCTTTGGTCAATGCCGGTGAAAGCAGTATTGCCGTCGCCGCCACAAGATGACGGCCCGCAGCAGCCCGCAACAAATTAGGGAATAGATCGACGGACATCCGGATCCTTTCGACAGCTTCTGAGATTCTTGTGTGCTCAATTCTATCCTTAACAGCAAAACGGTTCGCAGATCGAAGCTGACTTCCCGTTCGCTATCCATTTAATTGCCGTCTAGCCGAGGATGCGGAGATAATCAACAAGCAGGCCCAAGGAAGACACTTCAACATGGGAAAGGTCATTGGTCGGGATCAAGTTGCAAGGACTGTTGCGATGAAAGCGCCGAGAAGCGCTCTGCTGCTTTTGCCTGTCTTCTGTCTATCGCCGGTTCTTGTTGCACAAACGATACCAAGCGGCGCTGCAATCGATGCTGAAGTGGGCAAGATCATGACCCGGACCCAGGCCAAAGGCATGGCTATTGCGGTGATCGATCACGGTAGGGTCGGCTATGTGCAGTCGTACGGGTTTCGTAACGCCAAAGGAGATCCGCTGGCTACCGACACCGTCATGTACGGCGCGTCACTCACTAAGACAGTATTCGCATACACGGTGCTGCAATTGGTCGATCAGAAGAAGATCGACCTTGATACTTCCATCGAGGCCGATCTCGACAAGCCGTTGCCGAGTTATGGCCCTGATCCAATCTTTCCGGACAAATATGGCCCGTACAAGGACCTCACCGATGACCCACGCTGGCGAAAGATCACCCCTCGTATGTGCTTGAACCACTCGACCGGGTTCAGCAACTTCTGGTTCATCGAGCCAGATCAGAAATTACGCATCCATTTCGATCCCGGCACGCACTTCAGCTATTCGGGCGAAGGTTTTATTCTGCTCCAGTTCATTATCGAACACGGGCGAAAAACACAAGGCTTGGGGCTCGATGTCGGCGATCTGAGCAAAGCTAACTTCGACCGTCTGAAGATGACGCGCACAAGCCTCATCTGGCATAACGGTCAAGATCCCAACGTAGCCGACGGATGGAACGATCAAGGCCAGCCGCAACCACATGACAAACGCAGCAAAGTGCGCGCGGCCGGTTCAATGAACAGCACCATCTCCGACCTATCGAAGTTTACAGCCGCCCTGGTGCGCGGTGATGGCCTGAGTCCCGCATCACGCGCCGAAGTTATAAAGCCAGTGCTGCACATCGCCACTCGCAGTCTGTTCCCTCTTTTCCTCCCTGACCTACCGGCAGCTGAGCAGCGAAAAGATCTTTTCTCGGGTTTGGGCGTCACCCTCTTCGATGGCCCTCAGGGGCACGGCTTCTACAAGGGCGGCCATGACGGACAAACTGCCAATACTATGGTTTGTATCGAGGCCACTCAGCGTTGTGTCCTGCTCCTCTCGAACGATGTTCGCTCCGAAGCAGGTTTTCCCGAACTGGTCAGATTTATCCTCGGCGACACTGGCGTTCCCTACGAGTGGGAATATGGAGACCACGCAGGAAAATCGTGAGTTCGCTCGTGCGCATTGCTTGACCTCGGTGAAGTCCTTTCTGAGTGAGGCAATCCGAAAGGTGGCCCAAACCGACGACCCGAACCGCCGCGGCAACTCCCGACGGAGCTTGGCGTTTTATAGCGTCGATAGAAACTGGTTTGCACGATTTGCTCCTAAGCGGAGACCCGTTTGAAACTAAGTTTGCCCGCTACCAGGCACTCCCGGGCTGGAGAGTAGCCAGCGTAGTTCCCGTGAAGAATATCCGCAGTTGCCGAGAGCTGTAAGATGACGACGCCGAATTGCACGCGGACGGGGTTGACGCTCTTGTAGGAGAGTTGCACGAGTTCCTCGGTCGAGAAGCCGCCGGTCATGACAAGTGTGACCGGCGGCCCTGTGTTTGAGGGCGGACTGGCAACCGCTTCGGCAGTGACCTTGTTGCGAGACATCCTTACCTCGCACGAGATGCGCATGGAAACGAGAGGACCTGATTCAACGTATTGATCATCGGCCGAACCCTCCCAATGACCTGCGATCGAGCGCTGGCGGACACTGACAATTTGATGAAACTGCCGAGAAAGAATTTTGTCGGCCGCTGCCGTCGCAAACGGAGTGAGCACTCGCCCAATGATTCCGAGGATGGGTTCGGGTATGAAATCGAGCATTACGGAATTATAGGGAGTCATCGCCGAGCATGCACTAGAGCGCCCGTCGATCCTGACACCTCAATTCCAGATTCTCTGGTTTCATAGCCTAGCGTGCTCATGGCTGCTTGGAATTTGACCAGCCCGAAAGTGGGCCAGCAGGCGATCTTTTCCGAGCTGAAGCGACCGAAGCTGACAGAATAGACTTCAACCTCACCGTGATCATAGGAACTCACGCCGGCATCCAAATGCACACTACCACTCTCGCTCTATTGTTTGAGATCTCTCGCACGGCGGTTTCGATGTGCAGCGCCGGCATCTTACTTTTCATCATTGGGCTTTGGGCTGCGAGAATCGAGATCGCGCGGTCCGGGGGCTTGGACAAGATCCTGGGCTTAAGCAATTTATGTTTTGCCATTCCATTGGCGGTCTTCGGCGCGGAGCATCTCTCGGGCGCAAGATTCATCATGCTCGGCGTGCCCTCATACATGCCGTGGCGTTTATTTTGGGCGTATTTCGTCGGCTTCGCGCTGCTTGCCGCATCGTTGAGCATTGCCACAAAGATTCAGGTGCGTTGGTCCGGCCTGCTGTTCGGCATCATGATGTTTCTTTTCGTGGCGATGGTGCATATCCCGCGAGTTCTTGCCAGCCCTCGAGATAGGTTCGCATGGGTGATTGTCTTCCGGGAAATGTCATTCGCAGCCGGAGGATGGAGTCTCGCCGCAAACGCGATGCCCGGGCAAGGCAAACGCAAGCTCGTTACCGTGTGCCGCGTCTTGATCGCGATCGCTGCCATATTTTTTAGCGTTGAGCAGTTTCTGCACCCGGCCGGATGCCCCGGAGTCCCGCTTGAGAAACTGACGCCAGCGTGGATTCCGGCGCGCCTGTTCATTGGCTATCTAACGGCTGCGATTCTTCTCGTCGCCGGGGCATTCATTCTGCTTGCCAGGAAGACGCGACTGGCGGCAACTTATCTCGGTGCCTGGATTTTGCTGCTTGTCTTGTTCATCTATGGGCCGATCCTGATCGCGCAGATCTCCGACCGCAGTACGGCGGTCAAGGTTGAGGGGATCAACTACTTCGCGGACACGCTCCTCTTTGCCGGATCCATTTTCGCGCTCGCCAGCGCAACGCCACGCAGAGATTAACAGCAGTCACTCACGCGAGGGTACGACCCCTTGGATCCAACGCACGGCGTTGTCGTGGTATAGCTTGCGAAGAACGGGCTG
This sequence comes from Terriglobia bacterium, assembly GCA_963737005.1. GTDB lineage: Bacteria > Acidobacteriota > Terriglobia > Bryobacterales > Bryobacteraceae > Bog-105. The sequence continues at coordinate 867,572 of CAVTRD010000006.1, forward strand.
TGGCAGCTCCAGACCTTGCACTTGCCTGCCTCGGTAGGTCACCTTTTTCGATGACGAAAAGAAGGTCCAGTCGGCGGCGTACTGCTTCTCCCACGATTTCGCGGCGGTGGCAGCATTCTGCGAAGGAGACAGGCCGAGGTCGGTGCCGTAAACGATCCGGTCCTGGTAGGTGAGCAGAAATTGGCGAACTTTCTCGCGCGGTTGAATGGTCAGGTACACGGTGCGGGCAGCTACATCCACCGCGAAGTTCGGATAACGGTCTAGGGTGCGACCCAACTGGTCGAGGTTCATCTCGAGACTGCCAAGGTGAGCGCCCACGACGCGAAGTTGGGGATGGGCTGCCAAAACATGGTCGCGCGCCTGAAGGATAGCGGCTTTCGCAGGGTGATCGGGATGCCTATACATGTACCATTCGGGGTGTTCGCGGTAGTAGTTGTAGTCGGGTGAATTTCCGTTAGGCGGCTGCCAGCAGGAGTCGGGCTCGGCGAGGTGCGCGATGAGCGTCTTGCCGTGGGACGCGATGTCGTCATAGATGGGATTGAAGCGGGGGTCGTCGGGCAGCACGAAATGGCCGGAGCGGTCCTTCAATTCCATACCGACGTTTTTCCAGATCTTTACGGCGACGGCGCCCTGGGCGAAGTCGCGATTGAGCTGGCGGAGGACATCGGCGGCAAACGTGGTATCGGAGAATTTGAAAGGATTAAAGGTGGTGCAGAGGACGGCGTGGCCGCGGCTGTCTTTGACAAACGCCCAAGCGGCGGAAATCTTGCTCTCGAGGTCGGGAAAGGCGACATCCTCTTTGGTCGCGACGACGATGTCGAGCAGGTGGAGATGGAGCCGCTGCAGGAAGTCGTCGAATGTCGGATCGACCTTGAAGACGTGGGCGTGAGTATCGATGGGTTCGATCGCGGTGAATGCTTTCAAATCGGGCGCAGCGAACGTTTGGCCGGCATCATCAGGGAGAGCACGCGCAGAATTCAGTGTGAGGGAGCCGATGAGCATCGAGAGTACGGCAGCCCCAAGGCAAACGATGGGTGTTGGTCGCATTTCGTCTATTCGAAGAGCTTACAAAATCGAGAGATGAGCAGTTCGCGAATGCGCATAATCAGACACGTGATGCCTCGTGACCCCGGGCAAGACGGGTTTGAAGACTCGAAGAACAATTGCGACCGGTGTCGCCACTCCATTCCAAACAAGCAGGGGGGCGGCAAACCAGAGCTTTACTTAAAGTAACTGTGGTGAGCGACCCGAGACATAGGTGACAGAACGTACCGGACACATGGGTTAGACTTTTTCGGTCGGGAGGGGGCGGGAAAGGGGATGCGATGGAAGGAAAGCTCTGTTATGGACGAACGAATGCGGTTTGTCATTCGGCTGAAGGACGGGGAAAGCATGGCTTCGCTGTGTCGTGAGTTCGGGATCTCGCGCAAGACCGGATACAAGATCTTCGAGCGCTATGAACAGTGTGGGCTGGAAGGCTTAAGCGATCGGGCTCGTGGGCCGTTCCGGTATGCCAATCAGCTGCCGGAGCAGGTGGAAGCGGCGATCGTCGCAGCCAAGCGCGAGAAGCCGCAGTGGGGAGGCCCGCAAGATCCGCGAGCGCTTGTTGCGGCGGTTGCCGCACGCGGTCAAAAGTGTCTGCGGCCAGCACAGTGCATGCGGTGCTCGACCGGCATGGCCTGGTGCAGCGCATGGCGCGGCCACGGACGCGGGCCGAAGGCACTCCTCTCTCGGACGGCTTGCGGCCGCATGACCTGTGGGGCACTGACTACAAGGGCGAGTTTCAGCTCGGCGACAAGCGCGACTGCTATCCGCTCACCGTCACCGATCACGCTTCGCGCTATTTGCTCCTGTGTGAAGCAATGGAATCAAATCGCGAAGAACTGGCATTGCGGGCCTTTGATCGGCTGTTTCGCAAGCGCGGCCTACCGCAGGCCATTCGGTCAGATAATGGCGTTCCGTTCGCTTGCCCGCATGCTCTATTTCAGCTTTCGAAGATCTCGGTGTGGTGGCTGCGTTTAGGCATTACGATTGAGCGCATTCGCCCCGGCCATCCCCAGCAGAACGGCCGGCATGAGGCGCTCGCCATGCAGTGCCCGGCCCAGCTCTATGCCGCGTCTGCCAGGCCCTATCTCGGGATTACGGAACCAAATTACCCGTTTCACGATAAAACCGTCGTGGTGACCTGCTGCGGATGCCTTTGTCTGCACCGCAAAAAAATCAATCTGAGCAAGTCGCTGGCTGGTCAAGCTGTCGGTATCAAGGAAGTCGAAGACGGAATCTGGCTGGTCAGCTTTATGGATTACGATCTCGGCTACATCGACTTGGACAAACGTACTTTGCAGCCCCTCGAAAATCCCTTCGGGCCAAAAGTGTTACCCATGTCTTTGGAACGATCTGTTACCTATGTGTCCGGGCTGGACACATGGCCTGTGTGGAGCCGACAGAGGGACTCGAACCCCCGACCCGCAGTTTACAAAACTGCCGCTCTACCAACTGAGCTATGTCGGCTCTTGTCGATCATTTTACACTGCACTCAGGCTTACTCGTCTTGTTCCATATACAGCGCTCAAACAACCCGGTTGCTTACTCTTTGTCTTGCTCAAAGAGCGTCGACCGGTCGATGCGCTCGCCCTGGAAGTAAACCGAATTGATATGTTCGGTAATCGAGATGTCCTCGACCGGGTCGCCATCTAACAAGATGAATGTGGCATCGCGCCCCTTCCCTACAAGACCGATCCGGTTCTCGGCCCGCAACACGCGGGCGGCATTAAAAGTAGCAGCCTGTAGTGCGACCGCGGCGGGAATGCCTGCCTTTACCCACAGTTCCATTTCGCGCTGCACTGTCGGTCCGTGAATCACCAGCATGTTGCCGGCGTCGCTGCCCGTTATGAGCATCACTTCGCTGTGATATGCCTTCTGCAAATTCTGTTTTAGGTTGGCGAGCATGGGTTCGAAATGCCCAGCGCTCCCGTGATTATTCTTCCGAAGATAGTCGCGCGTGCTCTCAAGGAGATCCGCCGGCCCAACCTGCTCGACAAGCGAACGGCTCAGCGGCTCTGCATTACCTTCTCTCAAGTTCGCCAAGGCCTCATAGACACTCAGCGTCGGATCGTAAGCAATATGCTTCCCTTTCATCGCAGCAAAGAGTGCTTCCGGAATAGGCTCAGTCATGGACCCGTGCTCAATACTATTCGTCCCAGCCGCCACCGCATCGGCGACGTCACGGGCTGTCCCAGTGTGAGTCGCCGATGGCAGATTGTCCTTGACTGCTTCCGCGATCACGGCGCGGTAGACGCCGGTATCCAACCGGTTGAATAAGCCCCACTGCGCATTGCCTGCTTCCAGAACTGCCTTAATACCGTCAACCCCGGCCTGCTTTAAACTGTCTACCTGCTGGGTCGCCTCGTGCGCTGTTTTAGGTTCGCGCAGAAACTCGGCACGTGCGGTCTCTTTCATCGAGCCCGGTATGCTACTGATGATTTCCTCGGGGTGACCACCGGCAGCGGTGAACAACGGACCATAAGCAAACACCTCGGCACCCAGATAGCTCCCTGAATTCACCAGTTTCCGCAGCTCAAGCGAGCTATGCAGCCAATCGCCCGTGCTGCGCACAGCCGTGATGCCGCAATAGAGATAGGCCGCCAATCTTCGCTTTGGCAAATTCGGATCGGCATACTTTGCCGACTCGCGATACACACCGCCTGGTGCGCCCAGATGCACATGCATGTCGATCAAGCCCGGCATCAGAGTCTTGCCCGCAGCATCTACGATCTCCGCATTCAGTGTCTTCGGATGCGACGGTGGAACGCCAAACACTTCGGCGATTTTGCCGTTACGAACCAGAACCGCTCCGTGCTCGACGACCGAACCATCACCTACGAAAATCCTGACATTCTGAATCAGAATCGCGCTTCGACGATACATGCTGTGGGTAAGCACCTTCGTCTTCTCGATATTCTGTCGTGTTCGAGCCTGATAGAGCCCCATCAAGATGAAAGGCGCCAGCACCGCAAGTATCCACAGCTTTGCGGTCCCGGCGATTTTCTCTTCTTTCTCCCAGCGAAACAATTTGACGCCGATTACCAACCCCACGGCGATCGTCGTGAGCAAAGCGACCACCGGCACGATGTTCGACCAGAAGCTCTCGCCACCTATCATCAGGCTCTGCAAACCCTGGTACAGATAAGTGGCCGGGAGAAATTGCGCTACGGTCTGAATCCAGACTGGCATCATGCTGATCGGAAAAGTTGCCCCGCTTAGGAACAGCATGGGGAGGTATAGGAATTGCGTGATGATGTTTGCCTCAGCCGCCGAATTCGCAACGGACGCAATAATTGCTCCCATCGCGCGAAATGCGACCACCGACACGCAGACGAAGACTATGACCGATAGCAGATTGTGCGGCAGCGGCATGTGGTAGACCGTGCGCGCGAAAAAGAAAAACAGGAAAGTCGGCGGAAGAAAAGCAACCAGGCCGGAAACCATCGAGGCCACCAGAATCGGGGCCGCCCCTACCGGCGCTACTTTGAACCGACGCAGCACATTTGATTCACGATCCTGCACCGCACGCATGCCTGCGCCGAAGAAGCCGTTATTCAGCACGCCGATGATCAAGACCATGGTGATCACTTGGCTCATGGCTCCCGCGCTCTCCGCAGCGTGGAACGACTGCGCGAAGATGAAGAAGAAAACGAGCGGGAAGAGCAAATTGAAGAACAGGACTGAGCGGTCGCGGGCCATCAGCCGCAGGGTGCTCTTAATTTGCGCCAAATAGGCTCTCATTGTTCGCGCAGCTTCTTTCCGGTCAGTTCGATGAAAACATCTTCTAGCGTCGGGCGCTTGAGGTGAATGTCAAGCAAGGTCAGACCACGCTGGTCGATGTGTTTCACCAGCTCGACAATGGCAGCAGCGGGTTCGTCCGTCTGAACCGAAAGAGTCCGGCCATCGTCTCGCAGAACGTACTTCTCATCTCGCAGCCGCGGCGTTAATTCGGTATCAACAATCGGCTTGTCAGCCGTGACCTCCACCAGTGTCTTGCCAAGCACGCGCTGCTGGATCTCGCGCGGAGTGCCCTGCTCAATAATCTTTCCGCCATCGATAATGGCCACACGGTCACACAGTCTCTCCGCTTCCTCGATGTAGTGCGTCGTGATCAGGATGGTCTTGCCGCTTTTCTTCAGCTCTTCAATGACGTTATGTATCTCATGCCGGACCTGTGGGTCGAGCCCAGTCGTCGGCTCATCGAGGAACAGCAGCGCAGGATCGTTCAGCAAAGCCAAAGCTAGCGCGACGCGCTGCTTCTGACCTCCCGACAGCGTTTTATAAAACGCGTCCTTCTTGTCCCAGAGTTCGAGCCTTTTCAGCAGCGCATTGCGATCGGTGTGGCGATCGTAGAAGGAATCGAACAGATCAAGTGCCTCGGCAGTCTTCATCTTGTCCGGCAGATTTGTCGCCTGTAGGCAGACGCCGATCCGATTCTTAATTTCCCGGCTCTGAATGGCTGGATCGAAACCGAGCACCGAGACAACGCCGCTTGAGCGCGGCCGGAGCCCTTCCATTATTTCGATGGTGGTCGTCTTGCCCGCACCATTCGGACCGAGCAGTCCGAAAACCTCGCCGGATTCGACGCGCAGGTCAATGCCGCGAACCGCCTGCACGGCCCCATAGGACTTATGCAGACCCTCCACTCTTATCGCAGGTATCTGGGCCATGGTCGCCAACGATCACTATGCATAAACTCTGTACGGGCGCACATTCGGGCAGCTAGCCGAGCCGCGATCACTCTGACAGCTGCCGCCTGCGCCACTCGAACAACACCACCCCCGCAGCTACCGAAACGTTAAGTGAAGAAACAGCCCCGGCCATGGGAATACGCAGCAGCACATCACAATGTTTTTGAACATTCTGATGCAGGCCCTTCCCTTCCCCACCGAGCACAATGGCGGTCGGCGAGGCGAATGCCGTTTCGTCATAGCGGTCCGTGCCACGCTCATCGAGGCCGTAGATCCAAAAGCCACGCTCTTTCAACTGTTCGAGAGTGCGCGCAATATTGATCACGCGAGCGACGGGTATGTATTCCAAAGCACCGGCAGCAGCGCGCTCCACCGTTTCCGTCAGGGGTGCGGCTCGGCGCTCCGGCACGATCACGCCATTAGCCCCCGCTGCGTGAGCGGACCGGACGATTGCGCCGAAGTTATGTGGATCTTCCACGCCGTCCAAAATGACAAGCAGCTTTGCATGAGCCAGGACTGCTTCTAAATCGGCATACTTGTGGGCCGCGCCGAAAGCGACCAGCCCCTGATGCGGAACGCCCTTAGTTGCGCGATCAAGCTCCTCGCGCGCTTCGAAGCGAACCGGCACGGAGGCCGTACGGCAAAGCTCGATAATCTCCTGAATGCGTGGTCCCGAAGCGCCCTTCGCAATCAAAACCTTGTCAAGCGGCCGCCCCGCACGCAAGGCTTCACGAATCGGATGCACTCCGGCGAGAAACCGGCTCACAAGCGAAATGCGACCACGTAATCGCCGAGCGGCTGCGAACCCGCTGGTTTATGGCCACCGGCACAAATGACCAAGTACTGCTTACCATCTGGTGCGCGATAGGTCATTGGCACAGCGCGCGAACTGGTTGGCAGCGTACCGCTCCATAGTTGTTTCCCGGTCTCGACATCAAATGCATACAGGGCATTATCCAGTGTTCCGGCGGTAAAGACTAGACTGCCCGCCGTCACCATTGGTCCGCCCAGTATGATTGAACCCCATTCGGGCGGTGTCGCAGCATGAGTTTTGTCGCCCGTGAATAGTCGGCCGAACGGAACATCCCATTTCTTCTCTCCACTCTTTGGATCAATCGCCAGCAGTGTGCCCCAAGGCGGGGCTGTACAGGGCAGGTGCTTCGGACCAAGAAGAACCCTCCGCATCATGCCGTAAGGCGTGCCCCTTTGGGGAGCCAACTCCCAATCGCCATTCAACCTTCGGCCACCCGAGTTTAGTTGACTTTCGTAATCGGCTCGCGCGATCAATTTTACTTCTGCCGCCAAATGGCTCTCGGGAACGATCAACAGGCGGTGCACCGGATCATAAGCCATGCCGCCCCAATTTTGGCCACCCACATGCCCTGGCATGCTTAGAGTGCCTTTGATAGACGGAGGCGTGAAGATTCCCTCAGTGCGCAAACCGCTGATTTCATCCTCACACCACTTGCGATCTGCTTCATCGATTCCCCAGGCATCTTTGGCGGTCATAACCTGCGGTGTGAGAGGCGCGGGTTTGATGGGGAACGGCTGAGTCGGCGAAGCTACCTCGCCGGGAACATCAGTTTTCGGAACAGCACGCTCTTCGACCCCGAAAATCGGTTTCCCGTTCGTGCGATCAAGCAGGAACAGATTGCCTGTTTTCGAGCCGACCGCTATGGCGGGCACACTCGTGCCGTCCTTCTGAAGATCAAAGAGCAGCGGCGGGCTTGCCACATCGTAGTCCCACAAATCGTGGTGAACGGTTTGGAAATGCCAGACGCGCTCGCCCGTATCGCCGCGCAGCGCCACGACGGAGTTAGCGTACAGATTGTCTCCAAGGCGCTCTCCACCAAAGTAGTCGGGGCTTACACTTCCCGTCGGCACAAAAACGAGATCGCGGGCCGCATCTACCGCAATCACCGACCAGGCATTTCCTGCACCGGTCCGAGCCGCACTCCCGTTTCTCCAGGTGCGTGCCCCTGGATCCGAGATCGTTTGCGGTATCGGGTCCCAACACCACTTCAATTTGCCGGTTTGCACATCGAACCCGCGCACCTCGCCGCTAGCCTGCATAGTAGACCCGTTATCGGCGACGGCTGAACCCACCACGATCGTGTTCCCGATGATCGCCGGAGGAGAAGTCTCTTCGTAATCCGACGCATTGCGGGGCGCGATTCGAAGATGCTGGCGAAGATCCACGATGCCGTTATCACCGAATTCGCGGCAGAGCGTGCCGTCAGCTGCATTAAGAGCGATGAGCTGCGCGTCTATGGTCCCGATGAAAATGCGCCGCACGTGACCGTCGGGCGAAGCCCAGGTCGATACACCCCGATGCGAGAAATCCCCATATCCTAGGTCTTTGTCGATATGCGGATCGTAGGCCCACTTTTGACGCCCGCTCAACGGATCGAGTGCCAGAACCCTGCCCAGGGGAGTGCTCACAAACAGCGTGCCGTCCACGTAAAGCGGCGTTGTCTCGAAAGCGGTAGGCTTGCTGTGCTCGGGTTGATACGCATCGCCCGTCCGAAAAGTCCAGGCGATCTTCAGCGTCCGTACGTTAGATCGATCGATGTCTGAAAGAGGAGAATAGCGTTGGCCGCCCGGATCGTGACCATAGACCGGCCAGTCGCCAGATGGCGATTTTTGTTGAGAAAGACAGAGCAGGGACGCCGCAAGGGTTATAACCGAAACAAACAAGAGCTTCATGAACATTGGCGCAATCCCTATTAGTCCACCACAGCGGACCGGGAAATCTCAAACTTCTTGCATGATCAAGGTTTGATTCCGCGAGACAACAGCCTCAGCTAGCGTCGTAAGCAGTTCTTGGACACAAATAGGTTTCGACACATAACCGTCCATTCCAGCAGCAATGCAGGCTTCTCGATCCTCCGTCATTGCGCTTGCGGTCATTGCGATGATCGGAATGTGTTGGCCGGTTTGCTGCTCTCTCTTGCGAATCCGGCGCGTTGCCTCAATTCCGTCCATTCTCGGCATGTGAACATCCATCAGCACCACATCGAAGAGCTCGATCGCACAGGCGTCTACAGCTTGGTCGCCACTCTCCACCGCTCTGACGAAGTGCCCAGCCTTCTCAAGTAAACGCACCGCCAGGCGCCTATTGATCGCGTTATCGTCCGCCAGCAGTACACGGAAAGCTCTTTCCGGTTCACTTCCGGCAGCTGATGTCGGGACGGGTTCCCGTTCAGGTGTTTGCGAGGGTAGGAAACACGTGCTGAAGTGGAACGTGCTGCCTCGTCCCTGTTCGCTATCGAGCCAAATCTGCCCGCCCATCATGTGAACGAACTTCCTGCTGATCGCTAAGCCGAGGCCGGTACCGCCAAAAACGCGCGTCGTCGAACTGTCGCCTTGCTCAAATTCGTCGAATATCGTCGCCTGTTTGTCAGCCGGAATACCTATACCTGTATCGGCGACGGAAAACTGGCAGCACAAATGGCCATCCTTCATCCCGCAGTATTCCGCACGCACCGTCACCGCTCCGCGCCGGGTGAACTTCACTGCATTCCCAGCCAGGTTCAAGACGATCTGCCTCAGCCGCAGAGCATCCCCCCAGACCAAAGGAGGAAATTCCTCGCCAATCTCGAGTCTCAGTTCGATCCCTTTTTGCCGGGCACGCGCAGCGAGTAACGCAATGCAATTCTCCAAACAGCTGCGGACCGAAAACGTGGCTCCATGCAGCTCCATCTTCCCTGCTTCTATCTTTGAGAAATCCAGCAGATCATTCAAAAGTACAAGCAGTGATTCCCCGCAGGTGCGAATCGTCTCCAGATACTCTTTTTGCGTCGGTGACGGGTTGTCAGCAGCGGCTAACTCCGCCGCAAGCAAAACGCCATTCATCGGGGTACGAATCTCATGGCTCATGTTGGCCAGAAACTCGCTCTTTGCTTTATTGGCCGCCTCTGCCGCTTCTTTCGTGGTGCGCAGTTCGGCTTCCACTGCGATTCGCTGCGTGATATCAATCACGGTGCCTTCAATGACCGGCGCTGCTTCACCGTCGAGCAGATTCGCAGTAATCATGACCCAAACTTCGCGCCCGTCTTTCAGCTGCAGCGACACCTCAGAATTTGCAATCTGATGTGCGGCGGCCAGGCGGCGAAGAATGGGTTCTCGCAGAAGAAACTCTGTTGAGGCGCTTTGCACCAGATCAGCGCCGGTAGAGAAGCCGAGAATCCGGGCGCATGCATCGTTCGCATCAAGAACCCGGCCATCTACGCTCATCCGGTAGACACCCGCGAGATTACGTTCGAACAGCCGTCGATAGCGCTGCTCGAGCGCCGCCTCACTTTGCAATCTCTGCTCGATGATTCGTGTTTGGGTCTGGACTCGCCTTCGCAAGAGGCTCGACCATGCAACAACCAAAATAATTAGCCCGGCCATGCTGTCCAAGATCCACATGCCGTGCTTGACCGTCCACCAGTTCGGACGCGACAGCACTTCGATGTCCCGTTGCGACCGCAGCAGGATCCGCATCGATTCCCGGCCCGTTCCGCCTCCGCTCCGTATTGAACAAACTCCGGTTAGCCGCAGCCGGCTTCCGGGCTCGACATTTGCCAGCTGTTTTACTGAGGAGGGATCTTCCAATTCAGCCTGCACGACCGCGCCACCGCTCTCGGCAATCAGTACTTGTACAGCCGGGGGTAAGCGTGCGATCTAGCAAGTTTGCTTCGGTTTGAACCAACTCTCCTTCTCGCGCATTTTGCAGCAATGTCTCGACCGAAGCTCTTTGCGGCGAAAGCTTGGCCGCCTTGGCGATCGGTCGCAGGACGGCTTGCTGTAAGGTGGGACCATTCTCTCCAGTGGCTGGAAATCCGACCGCTTCCACGCCTTGGCCGACACTGAGTCGTATCGTCTCGTCTGAATCTACGCGAATGCTTGCGTGCTCGCCCCGAACGAAAGTAAAGCGGCCCACCCGTTGTAGACTGACGATTCCTTGCACCCGGACCCGGTGTCCTGAAACGCCGTTGGCCGTAAAGTGCAGCACGCTATCGACCGACTGGAGAGGGGCCGAGTAAGGATCGTCGGTTCCGGGCTGAAGGATCTCGATTTGCCCTAGAGACGGGATAAAAAGGTTCACGCCCCGGGCCTGATTGTTTGCGTCGAAGATTGCCCCGCAAACACCCTGAACTCGAATCCGCGCGTCAACGAGCCCGGACGGAATCGCGGCGTGAAAATTCGGTATATAGCCAGTCACACGGCCGCCGTCCATCGCTATGTCAAGCCGCAGATCTTTCTGTGACAAGGCAGCCGATCGTACAATCCCGTTGATTTCTACCCACCGGCTATCTTCTTCGGTCGACGCTAGCCGTCCAAACTCCGATCGGAGCGGCCTGGGCAGCGGTCCCGCACCGAGCAATCGCCAGTGCGGATGAAGAACATCCGGAGCAAAATCCGTTTGCGCCGTATCGCCATTGAGCTCTATACGATCACCCGCCTTCAAAGCCGGCTGGCGAGGGTCAATTTGGACCCAATTACCGCCCGTCGCATCCTGGACAAACATATTGCTGCCCAGTTCGCCTTCCTTCAAAGCAGGGTTCGGAACACCACTCAGGTGAAAGAACGTGACTATCCCGTTGATGCGGACGGGATAGTGCCGATTCGCCTCTTCGCTCGTCAAGGTGCGGAGCTGGTGAACCGAAGTCAGAGCAGGAAGTTCGGGAGCGGCAGCCTGCAAGCCCCACGAACAAAGGGCCGCCATTAGTCCCCGAAGCACGACGGCCAGTACGGGTATTTGCTTCGTCGCGGGTTGGACCTTGATAGTTGACAAGCGGATAACGGCGCCTGCGCATTCGTGATGCAGTCGGCAGTTACTGATCTATCGGCAGCTTCCCGACAAACAATGATGTGAGATGAAGTAGGGAATTTCTGATTGTCGTTATACCCAGGCGAGCTCAACAAAAAAGGGCGCCTGTCACGGACAGGCGCCCTACACTTGACTCAACTTGGACGCGCCGTTAACGGCGAATTGTCAATGGTTCGGCAAGCCGGAAAGTCAGCACAGATTCAGAAGGAATTTTGACCTGGGCTCCATGCGTGAAGAACTGGTAACCCAGTCCCGCTCCGCCACCCGCGCCTGCCCCGATCGCCGCACCCTTACCGCCGCCGGCCAAACCGCCGATCAGTGCACCCGCGGCCGCCCCGATCCCGCTACGAACCGCCGTTTGCTTGCCTTTCGCTTTGCCCGTCTCGTCGTACACATCGCTGGCCACCTGATAGCTCCGGCCGCCCGCTGTCAAATTCGTGACGCGCACCTGCAAAGTACTACGTCCTTTGATACGTCCCGCGCTGCTCGCATCGCTGAGCAGAACGGTAACCGGCGCACCGGCCGGCACGACTACCCGTTCCCCACTTACTAGCGGCGCATCGAGTGTGCCCTGGAAGGTCTGGCCCACCGAGTTCGTCTTGGAATCGATCCCGTCAATCATGCGGACCTGTAGACGCGCGCCCGCAGGAACCGTCGAGCTGGCGGCTTCCCGTGGTCGTTCAGCCCGTTTACGAGGAGCTTCAGCCATAGCGTCCGAGTCCGACTGCGTTGCAGCAGGAGGAGGGGGCGTCGCAACCGCGGCCGCCGGAGCTGGCGTCACAGGCGGATAATTAGCCGGGGCAGCCGGTTGTGACGTATTCGTCGCAGTTGCCGGATCGCCGGGCGGCGGGGTTGTGGCTGCGGCGGCCGCGTTCACCTTTAATTGGTCGCTTACGCTGCTTACGCCAGGTGTCGCGTTCGCCACCTTCATCGCTTCTAGCTCCACGTCCGAAGTGGGTACATCCCCGGTCAGGGTTACCACGCCACTCTTGGCATCAACCTTGATGTTGGCAGCCTTAGTCGTATCGTCCGCGTAGAGCTTCGACTGAATTGCCTGTACCAAACTCTGATCTGACGCTGTTTTCTTTGTACAGCCCGACAGCCAGCAACTCGCAGCCGCAACCGCCACCAACGTTATTCTGCTTCGAAACATCTTTCCTCCATCAAGCTTCGGCGCCTTACGCGCGTTCTGCGCGGGAACACAGCCAATCGATCTAGCACGCCCATCGCAGACCACGAAATTCTTCGCGGCCCCAGCTTGAAAGATACAATAAAAACTCAGGGAATAGTTCAGAACAGGACCGAATGGCAGATCGAACAGCGACAGTCCCGACGGCTAAACCAGCCACAGTGGAGCGAAAACGCGAGGCACAGACCCGTAACAGCATAGCCGAATGGGCCGTTACAATTCTGTTACTCCTCTTCGGCACAACCACCCTGGTACAGGCCTTTGTTATCCCTACCGGGTCGATGGAAGACACGTTGCTGATTGGTGATCACCTGCTCGTCGATAAGCTCGCCTACGCTCCGGCCAGCCCGGTCAGCAAGTATCTTTTGCCCTATGAGCAGCCCAAGCACGGCGACATTATTGTTTTCCGTTACCCTGTCGACATCACGCAGACTTTCGTCAAACGCGTGATCGGCCTCCCCGGGGACCACCTCAAAATGGTCAATCGAACTGTCTATCGCAACGGCGTGCAACTCAACGAGCCATACACCTACCATAAGTATCCGTACGATGCTTCGCGTGATAACTTTCCCGGCGAGGCTTCGCTTTTTGCCGAGGGTTTGCAGGCACAATACCAACGCGACATGCTCGAGCATCACGTTGTCAATGGCGAAATTGTGGTACCACCCAATACATTTTTTGCAATGGGCGACAACCGCGATAACTCGCTCGATAGTCGTTACTGGGGCTTCGTCCCGCGCGAAAATATCATCGGAAAACCTCTGCTCATCTATTGGTCGTATAGAGCGTCCACCGACGATCTGGCAGGCACCACGGTCGACTCCCTGTTCAGCCATATGACGGACCTTGCGACGCACTTCTTTTCGCGAACTCGCTGGAGCCGCACGTTCCGGGTCATTCGAGGATTCCCCGATTCACAATTGCCCGATCATCCGATCCCGCTCAATCCAGGCAATCCGAATCCATAACAGACCAGGCAGTGCCGCATTATCGAGGAGCGCACGTGCGATTGCAGTGCAGTTTACCAACGACTGTCACCTTTCTCACCGCATTGTGCAAGAACTTCGGTCCGCGAACTAAACTAAGAAGCTATGGCAAATCATCGCTACGGCTTGATCATGGCCGGCGGACGTGGGACGCGCTTCTGGCCCCGTAGTCGTAAACGCAATGCGAAACAGGTCCTGCGCTTCTTTGGCGAGCAGAGTCTGATCCAACAGACGGTTGAACGTCTGAAGCCGATCATCCCTCCGGAGAATATTTGGGTTATCACGAACGAGCTGCTTCAGCCTGAAATCCGCAAGCAGCTGCCCGAAATTCCCAAACGTCAGATCATCGCCGAACCAGCTCAGCGAAACACGGCCCCTTGTATCGCCCTCGCCGCTCAGATTCTCCATGAGGCCGACCCTGAAGCCGTTCTGGGGGTCTTTCCGGCAGACCACTTGATCCTCAAAGAAGGGCGTTTTCGCAACTTCGTCAAAGCAGCGTACCGAGCCGCCGAGGCGAACCGGGTAGTCGTTCTCGGGATTCAACCCCGCTGGGCCGAAACCGGTTACGGCTACATCGAATTTCCGAAAAACGTGAAGGCCGGCATCACCGAAACGCTACCGGTTGCAAGCTTCCGCGAAAAGCCCGATCCGAAGACGGCGAAGAAATTCGTCGAGCGAGGAAATTTTTTCTGGAACGCGGGCATGTTCTTCTGGCCCGTCGCGACCTTACGTGACCTCATGCGAAGACATCAGCCGAAAACCGCTACGCTGCTCGCCGGTTTACCCTCCTTTCGTCAGAAGAGTTTTGCCGACAGACTCGCCGAGGCTTATCCGCTTTGCGAAAACATTTCTGTCGATTACGCAATCATCGAAAAAGCTGAGCACGTAACGGGCATAGCGCTTGATGACATCGGCTGGAATGACGTGGGCAGCTGGGACGCTGTTTATGCTCTTGCAGAGAAAGATGGAAATAACAACGCCTCGCAAAGCCACCTGGTTGCCGAAAACAGTCATGGCAATTACGTGCAGGCCGAGAAAACGGTTGCACTCGTTGGTGTCGAAAACCTGATCGTGGTCGATACCCCGGATGCTCTGTTGGTCGCGCATCGCGACGCCGCCCAAGACGTCAGCAAAATTGTGAAAGAGCTCGACCTTCAGGAGCGCGAAGATCTGTTGTGATGTAGCCCTGCAGTCGGTGGCGATCGCGCTCGTGCGCAAGTTCCCCGACGAAACCACCCTTCCTCCACTAGTCGAAGCGAAAACTGAGCGCCCGAGAGGTTTACACCGTCTTAGCTGGTGTGCGTGCCGCATGAATGTGGAATTCGTGTTCAGAACAGCCGCGGGTGAGTGGGCCGATTTGCTAAGGCGTCAGGCCGCCCAGGAGCAGGCGGCAGCCTTTTCGGTACTGGTGGAGAGGCATTCACGGTTCGTATTCAAGGTTGCTTACGCGCTTCTGAGAAACGTGGAAGACGCAGAAGATCTGGCCCAGGAAACGTTCTTGAAACTGTTCCGGACGGGCGTTTGGACACAAATCGAAGATGAGCGGGCCTATCTGGCAAGGATGGTTTGGCGTCTGGCAGCCGGTAGGAGACCGTCCCGGCACTTCGTTCACGAAAGCGAAACCGGCGAAATTGCCTCCGCTGAGAACAGCCCGGAAGGCGCCGCTATCGTGAGCGAGCGTAGTCAAACCATTCACCGGGTCATTGATGCGCTTCCGGGGAAGCTACGTCGGCCGCTAGCCCTCTCTTCGATCCAGGAAATGACCACTGCCGAGATCGCAGCGTCGATGGATCTGCCGGAGGGCACGGTCCGGCGGCTTCTGGTGGAAGCGCGCACGCTAGTAAAAGAAAAAATGTCGAGAATGGAGGGCCGCAAGGATGCCTGACGAACGCGATCCATTAGACGAAGCGCTGGAAGACGCTCTGGCCTCCTACGGCAGGACGCCCACCAATGACGGGTTGGAACGGCGCATTCTGACGCGGATTACCGGGCAGTCTACGCGCAACAGGCGAATCGCGCCGCTCGCGCTGGCGATGGCTGCCGCCGCGATACTGCTAATGACTTCATTATTTTGGTGGAGGTCGAAGGCAACGATGCAAACCCTCCCGGCGAGTACGACGGCAACTGTCTTGACAAGAATCGAGGCGCTGCCGAAAGCAACGTCCCCCGCTGTTGTCCGTGCTGCAGTCCCGGTGAGGGCCGTAAGGTCACGAAAGACACCCAGAGCCAGGGCAGAGCCCAAGTTACCGCGGTTCCCAACTCCGTCTCCCCTGAGCGACGAGGAACGTGCTCTTGTGAAGTTAGTTACCCGTTATCCAAACAATGTTCCGCAGGAGCTCACCAATTTCGGGGGGCCGATCGCGCCGGTCGAGATTACTGCACTTGAGATAAAGCCGCTTCAGTAGCCATGAAGCGTAAGGAGAAAACATGTTGCGATTGATAACAAGTCTTTGGTTGGCAGGAGTTATAAGTCTGACGTGCTTCGGACAAGGTGACTCCAACTCATCAGAGAAAAACCTGCCCTCTTCACCCAGGCCCGAGAGCGCCTCAAAGAGGTTCTATCATCTTTCCTTCGTGGTACAGGAATTAGACAATGATCGGGTAATCAACAGCCGCTCTTATTCCATGGTCATGCGTGACCTGGACGATCGATCCAGTTCGATCCGAGCAGGAGAGAAAGTTCCGGTCGCAACAGGTGGCGGCTACCAACAGATGGATGTGGGAGTTAATATCGATTGTGGCAACTTAGAGGTCACTGGCGATAGAGTTGCTCTTCACGTGAAGGCCGAGATCAGCAGCATGACGGAAGACCATGAGATCAAAACACCGCCCGGCTCACCGCCCATAGTCCGCAACAATCAGTGGGAGTCGAAAGTGATATTGCCGCTTAAGCAACCTTCGGTCCTATTCTCGTCAGACGATCCCGCATCGAAGCGGAAGATGCAGCTTCAGCTCACGGTAATGCCGGTTAAGTGATCCCCGCCCCGAAAACTTAGGCTACTCTGTCCATTGAGATTCGGCTGTATTTCTTCGCGTCGGCGATATCAATGCCACTCTCATTGGCAGTCTTTCCCAACTACGCGGTTCTCGTCCATGGTTCGCCATCGCCGGGCGCCGTTACCGTGGCCCAGCGCTCGGCGATCTTGTTTCCTTCAAAACGCCACTCGACAAAACCGTGGAACTCCCTTCGATCCCCCGAGGCCGGATCTGTCCAGTGCCAGACATTCCGGGACACCACTTTGTCGCCTTCGCCTAGAATGTCTGCGATCGTGATCTGAAGGTCGGGCATCAATTCGTACATGCGGCGCATCATTTGTTCGTCGCCCTCTACCCCGATCGGCTTGCCGCCAGGGCCATCGTGGTCGTAGAAATCAGGCGTCATGTTGCGGTGAATGACTTCTGCTTTTCGATTGTTCACGAAATCCTCAAAATGCTGGATAACGAGTTTCTTCATTTCGGCGGGCGTCAGGTTCGTAGGCATGCGTTTGTCAATGGCTAAGGTCGAGCGTAGCATCGGATTGAGAGCTGGGGAAGCACGCACGTTCTTATAAGCCGGTTTGGTTGGTGAATTATGAAACAGCATTTGGATGCGAGAGCTGATCGAACAAAAGCTGGTACGGCCTCGTGTTACGGGAATTGACATAACCCGAGGCCGTCATCCGCAGACCCCATCTACCCGCGCCCGAATGCCACCTACGTTCGGGAAGCACCTTTGAGGAAACGCCGTACCGATCCGGCCAATAGTAGCGCGAAGCCGCCGAGAAAGAGAAGCCACGAAGCTGGCTCGGGTGCGGCCGCTGTGTTGATCGTGCCACTTCCGGAGACGGTGAAGTCGCGTCGCGCGCCGCCGCAAGAGCTCGAATATGAATCATCATGATATCCGTCTCGACATTGGTCTGGCTATCCGTCAGAGGCTGAATCAGCGTTTTCGGAAGCCACCACGCAAGGAATTTTTATGGGTTTTGAGCGCATCGGAATGTGACGGGCGACCCTCGTCTAGCCTGCTCATCCGCATCAAAATGTCAGCGCGATTGCCATATGCACGAAGCAAATGCGGATCGAGCTCTAATGCCTTCATGGTTGCTTCGAGACCCTCCTTGAAACGCCTCGTTCCGTTGGCGGCATAGCCACCCGAGAGTCCAAACGCGGTGGAATCCCGCGGATATGTGTTTCGCCAAAGAGTCACGGCTTCCCACGCCTTTTCAAGGTCGCCCGTCACATTCGGATGGTGGGAATATTCGATACTGAACTTCTCTTGGGGATTCCGGTGAAGCTGAACGCTCGTTCCGGAAGGAAGCCGAACGGCATTCCGGGATGATCCCGAACACCATCGGAGCGTAGCGACGCTGGCACATCGATTGTGCAAGAAGTGTTCGGTTTCGTCAAGAGAAACCTGTCCGGAGCGCAGCGGAGGAAGTGCTCCGCTAGCAGAGAAAGGGGTGCGGGGAAAGGGGCGGCAGCCCTTGTCCCCGCCTCAGCTCACAGTGACCCGGAGCGCGATCAGCGCTCCGATTTCTGCCGTCACCATTGGGCTATCGTGGGTACGTGGAATCTGACGCTGAGCTTACTCGCCAGCATCTGGAACTTGCCCGAGCAACGTCAAACCGACTCTGGGCCGAGTACCGTATTTTTGCGGAAACGCTCGATCCGGCGCGAGGAGTAGCCGGGCCGGAAGAACTGCGCCGATTAGGGGAAGCCTCAGAATGGACCGGCAAGATATACGCAGCCGAGCACGCACTCTTCACGGCTGAAAACGGCACTCCGGGGATCGTTGGCGCACACGGTGAGTATCAGTGGCTCACCATGCTCGAATGTGACATTTCCAACCTCATTCGCTTGTGCCCCGATGTTGTGTTGACCAAGTATCTCGCCGTCACGTCTATTGATAGCGGCACGTTGCAGCTGACTGACCAAGAGAAACACGATGGATGGTGGACCTCCGAAGAGGCTAGAGTCTTCCGTGGCTCATCCTGGGGACACCGCGAAGACCGTGACGATTGGAAGGTTGCCTATAGCCCGCGACTCGATTCGATTCATGGACTCCCGAACGAAACGCATGACGAATGCTGTGATGGTTTTGATGAATGGTACGTTTTCGAGCGAGCGGCCCCGGCCCAGGAGATGGAAGCATTCGTGAACTGGTCAGGCTTTCGACTGTATGATCCCGAGTGGGAATGGTGTGCCGACCGCTTGTGGGAGCAGATGGCGCGACTCGCTCCGGAGTCCTATATCGCGGACGGTACTGTCTTCACGTTCGCTACTCGTAACCCGGACCTGTTCACCAAGGTTCTTTCGGCATTTTCCGCGAGTGCTGAGTAAGCTGGCCGAATCGGGCGGAAACAATCTCCCTAGCCTCGGCGCGATAGCTATGGATTCGACTTGTCGCGATTCTTGCGCATCGAATCACCTTTCATCTCGATCCGGTGGGCGTTGTGCACCAACCGGTCAAGAATGCCATCTGCTAGTGTGGGATCGCCGATTTGCTCGTGCCAGCGCGAGACCGGCAGTTGCGAAGTGAGGATGGTCGAACGCACCTGGTAACGGTCCTCGCAGATCTCCCAGAAGTCGCGGCGCTCGGGTTCTGACAGCGGAGCCATTGCCCAGTCGTCGATCACCAGAACATCGATTCGGCTGAGGCGGGCCAGCAAACTTCGCAAACTGCCGTCCGCTCGCGCCATCGCGAGATCACGAAACAGCGACTGGGCGCGAGTGTAGAGCGCAGCGTACCCGTCGCGGCACGCCTTCTGCGCCAATGCGCACGCCACGAAGCTCTTGCCGACGCCGGTTGGTCCAAGGACGAAGACGTTCTCGTGCGTGCCGACCCAGGCGGACTGCTGCGTCAGGGAACGGATCACGCTCTTATCGAGTCCGCGGGCAGTGCGATAGTCGATCTCTTCTACGCACGCGTTCGGCGTACGCAGCTTGGCATTCTTCAATCGTCGAGAGAGAGCCTGGTTCTCCCGCCAGTTTCATTGCTGATCCACTAACAGCCCGAACCGTTCCATGAAGCTCAGCTCGCGCGCGGACGGATCTTGCTCCTGCGCCTTCAAAGCCTCGACCATTCCGAGCAGACGCATTGCCGCGAGTTTTTCAATAATTGGTTGTTTCAGCATGATCGTCTCCTTACTCGAAGTACTCTGCGCCACGGATGTTGTCGTGCCCGGGCGGTGGCGATGATGGCGGCGGAGTGCTTGGAGGAATTACGTCCAGCGAGTTCTTCAGGATCGACTTGATGCTCTGATACCGACACGCTCCAGTAAGCAGCGCCCGTTCCGCCGCGGCTTCCACACGAGCCGGTGAGTACTGATCGGCAAGTCGAATGATGCCCAGGCAGGATCGGTAGCCCATCTCCGGGTGCGGCTTGTCGGCGAGAATGCCTTCAAACAGCCGAGCAGTATGTGGGCCTATGGTCTGCGCCCAATGCACCATCCGCGGCGGTGTCCATTCCAGATGCGCCCGGTGGGAACGCGGACGGTGCTCGGCAATCGTGACAGCGTGTCCATGGCCGCGTGCTCGTAGGTGTGATGCCACGCGTTGACTCTTGTGGAAGATCTCGATGGTCGTCGGCGTCGAGCGTACTTCCACCAGTTCTTGAACGAGGTTGTAAGGCACGCTGTAGTAGTTCGTGTCGAAGGCGATGTGATAGTCGATATTGACTCGGGCACGAGACCATTCGCTCAAGTCGAAACGCTCGGCGGGCAGCGGACTCAGAGCGGGCTTATCCACCGCCGCAAACTGCGTTGCTCTGGAGCCCTCGCGCTTGCGGAACGGTCGCTGGTTGATTCGGTCGCACAGTTCCCGGATCCCTTGGTTCAACTCTTCAATCGAGAAGAACCTCCGATTGCGCACCGCCGCTATGATCCAACGCTCGGCCAACTGCACACCTGATTCGACTTTGGCCTTGTCTTGAGGCTTGTATGGCCGCGCCGGAACCACTCCGAGGCCGTAATGCATGGCCATCTCCTGGTAGGTCGGATTCAGATCGGGGTCGTAGCGCCAGGCTTTGGTCACGCCGGTCTTGGTGTTGTCCGGCACCACCAGTTTTGGCACGCCGTCATAGAACTCGAAGGCCCGCACGTGAGCGCCTATCCAACTTGCCAACTGCTCGTCGGCAGTGGCTTCGGCGTAGGTGTAGGAACTGGCTCCGAGCACGGCAACGAACAGATGCGCCTGCTGCACCGGGCCACCACGCGGATCATAAATCGGAATCGTTGTTCCTGCCCAATCCACGAACAGTTTCTCGCCGGCCTTGTGCTCTTGCCGCAGCACCACATCCTGTTTCCGCCGCCACCGCTGGTACAGCTCGCAGAAGCGGCTGTATTGGTAACCTTCCGGGTTTGCCTGCCGGTACTCTTCCCAAAGCAACTGTTGCGTGAAGTGTTGATGTTGCTGCCGCTGACGATGAAGGTCGGCGAAGTCGGGGATAGGCAGTACCGTCGGACGGCTGCGCGGCGGTCCGCCGAAGAGTGCGGCCTCAAGGCGGTCATCATCCCACTCCGGTCCAAGCGGCCACCTGATCTTAGCGGCCTCGGCCCGCTGCAAATACTCGTGTGCGGTGCCCAGTCCAATCGAGCAGTTCCGGGCGATCTGCCGTAGCTCCAGGCCCAGTTCAAACTTCAATCGAAGAGCTTCTTTTATCTTGCGCACGGACAATCTCCTGGCTGGCAAGCTGATCCTCCCTTTCGCGGGGGAGGCTGCCTGCCATTGTGTTGACCAGCGCTACTATCTGCCTGTGGAAATCATTCCGGCGAAGCCGAACGCGCTTCCGGGATCAGCCTGAAACTGTTCGGCTTCATCCCGGAACCGGTGTTCACCTTCATCCCGGAATCCTGTTCGAGACCACCCCGGAACACCGTTCGGAATCATCCCGGAATCGCATTCACCTTGCTCCGGATTCCCCATTCTCTGGCCCACTGGCATGCTGACGAAACTGGTAAGCTTTGGCAGCGTTTTCTCTGGCCATCGCGCTCTCCCCCAGATTGCTGTAGATAATGGCCAGCATGCTCCAAGCACTGGCAAATTCGGGGTCAAGCTCCAAGGCACGCCGGAAGTGAAGTGCGGCTTGCTTGTCATTCATCCCACTTAGCGAAAATCCAGAGCTGTACGCTTTTAGCTCTTCAAACGAGACCGAAGTTCCTTCTTTGAGGAGGGGGCCGTGATTCCGTACTGCCGCCAGCGATTCTGCTGCGTGTTGACGAAACTTCCTGCCATGGCGCTCAATGCGCCCAGAACTGCTCCTTACCATCGGGTTCCGCTTGCTGCTTCTCGATTAGCTCGCCACTCACACAACTCTCGGTCCGCAGATTCAGCGGGAAGCGCCCGCCACTACGCGCAATCCATCCGGTAAGCATGGCCTTCGCTCCCACTCGTTGGCAAACCTCTCGAGCTGTTTCGCCTGCGAGCGCGGAACTCGCTGGCCTCTGCAGTTGCTTAAGCGTCGAGCGAATCGTCGCGTCCGAAATCAAGGCTAGATAAGGTGACTGTTGGAGCTGAAAGATTAGGCTCTGCGAAGGGTGTCGTCAAATGCCGTGTCGAAGCCAACACCGGTCGATTTTGAATGCACCTTTCTACATTCGTTACAAAATCCGCGACAGACGGATAGCGCCTTTCACGCAGTTTCTGGAGAGCTTTCATCGCGATCCGGTTAAGATCGCCATCCACAAGTCTGCGGAGAGATGCCGTGTCTGTCTGGCGGCACACGGCAATATCGCTAGCAACTGCACCAATTGTCGCGAAAGCGGCTGGGGATCTTCTTCCCGCATAATACGAAGCATTTCAATAAGACCAGCCTGGCGAAACCTGCTTGTATCAAACGGAACAGTGCCGATCAGCAGCTCATAAAAAAGCACCCCGAGCGAATAGACGTCCGAACGTTCGTCCACGTCTCCGGTCGTCACATCGGCTTGCTCAGGGCTGTATACTCCGGAGTGCCGACCATCTGACCGAATTGCGTGAGCAGTGTGTTCTCGATAGCGCGTTGGTGGCTTTTGCCACGCCGAAGTCGATTGCTTTCGGTACCGGCACACCCTCCTGCTCCGTCACAATGACGTTCGACGGTTTGATATCGCGGTGGGTCACGCCTTTCTGATGCGCGTGTTGTACCGCCTGGCAAACCGTTAAGAACAGATCAAGCCGTTGAAGGATCGTCAGTCGGTGGCGATCGCAATAGTGCGTGATGGGTACGCCATCGATGTACTCCATGACGAAATAAGGCCGGCCCTTAGATGTCGCACCCCGCGTCAAAGATCCGTGCAATATTGCCGTGTTCCATCATCGCCAAGGCCTTCCGCTCCTGGTCGAAGCGGGCCAGCACCTGACTTGTATCCATTCCAAGCTTGACGACTTTAACGGCGACGCGCCGCCGAAGCGGTTCGCGCTGTTCGGCCGAGTACAACGTGCCCATTCCGCCTTCGCCGATCGCTCGCAGCAGCTGGTATCGGCCAAAATCGTCGTCGGTTGGAGGAGTTGCCCGCGGACTGCTTTGGCGTTCCGCTTGGCGTACCTAGCGTAGTATTGAAGGCGCCGCGAATGAGACACCGCGCACACAGGCCTGCGGGGTCGTCAAAGACTGATTGAGCTCCCAGGCACGCCGCTCGAATTGAGCTCGCGGCTGGGGCTGCGTTCGCGGGTTTTAAACAGACCTACTCTTTGCTACTGGTAAGGGAGAACATTGCTCCCTGAGGGTCCTGGCCCTGAACAATCCAGCCTCCGCCTGGTACCTGCATTGGCCCATTGAGAATTTGCCCCCCGCCGGATTTCACGCGTTCAATAGCTGCATTGATGGAATCCACCATGAAGTAAAAGCTCCAGCATGAAACCGGGACTTGGGGTGGCTTGTTCATCATGCCGCCGTCGCCCATCTCCTTATGGTCTCCTTCATCAAAGAGCCGATACGTGCCCATTGGACCCATGTCCATGTCGGTCAGCTTGCTCCATCCGAAGAGCTTGTTATAGAACGCAAACGCGCCTTCCAGGTCCGTTGTATAAAGCTCGTGCCAACCTATGGTTCCAACAGCGGGTGGTGCGGGCCGTTCCGGTGCTTGCACGGCTTGATTGGGAGTGTAGATCACAATGGCCGCCCCTTGCGGATCGGACATCACAGCGAAGCGAAGCATACCAGGAACATCGGTGGCGGGTCTCCACAGTTTGCCGCCTGCCTCGACGACCTTTTCAATGTGAGCGTCAACATCGTCCACGGCTATGTAGCCTATCCAGGCGGTGTGCCCAGGCATTTCTAGCATTCCAGCGAGTCCGGCTTCGCCAATGTTGAAGGTGGTGTACCGCATGCCATCGCCACCGGCTGAGACTTCCTTCGTAGTCCAACCGACAACGTCACAGTAAAACTTGCCGGCAGCTTTCGTGTCGCTGGTCATGAGTTCGTACCAGCCGAACTTCCCTTTTGGCTTGAACATTGCAATTTCCTCCAAAACATTATCCATCATGTTGAGGACCTTGCATGACCGCCGTTTTGAAAGGCGACGGTAAGATTCTGGACCTACGGTGGGCGGCTCGGAGCAACTTGGGGTTTAGGTCAACTGTTCCCGGTCCAGCCGACCGTCTTATTCCACACGAGTCGCTACGAACGTGCCGTCGTAATCCGCAAATTGCCAATTGCCCACCAGCTTGCCGTCTTTAATCTTGCCCTTCATCTTGAGCGTCGAGCTCATGCCGGCCTCCTCCGAGTTAAATGGAAACGCCAGGTCCATATCGCCATCCTTATACGTTCCCTTTACATCAGACTGGCCGTATTTTCCCGTCACCTGATCGCCGTCCTGCTTGAGAGTCGCCGGGTATTCCCGCTCCCCGCCATCCGTTTGATATACGAAATGCCACTTGCCCGATATGTCGGACGACGATGCCGGTGCGGCAGACTGCTGCGGGGCCGGCGAAGCTGATTGGCCTCGCACCGCATTGCTGAACGAAAGACTTGCCGCCAGGCCAACCATTATCAATAGAGATTTCCACATGAGAGCGCTCCTCAGCTCAGTGTAGGTCACGCCCTGCATGCCCAAAGATTTTGGCGAGGGCCTTGATCGCGTGGTCGACATCCTGTTCTGAAAGAATGTATGGCGGTAGAAAGCGGAGGACAGTGTCGTGGGTGCAGTTGAAAAGAACGCCTTGCTTGATTCCGTCAAGCACGAGTTGCTTACACGGGAAATCCAGTTCTACGCCGATCATCAAGCCCTGCCCGCGCACTTCCCGGATAAATGAAAACTTGCGCATCAATTCGGTCAGCCTCATGCGGAAGTAAACGCCGACGGAATTGATCGAGGGCAAAAGCTCATCGAGGATGTCGAAAAACTCCAGTGCCACACGGCAGGCTAACGGACCGCCGCCATAGGTCGACCCGTGCATGCCGGGCTTAATCGTGTCTGCCGCTTTCTCATTCGCGATGATGACGCCGAGCGGAATACCGCAGGCCATTGGCTTGGCCGCGATGACGATATCGGGCAGCACCACCGGGTCCAGTAGCTGATAGGCAAAGTAAGCCCCGGGCCGCCCCACGCCGCATTGGATCTCGTCGAAAACCAGCAGCGCATTATGACGGTCTGCCAGCTCTCGCGCCTTACGGACGAAATCCTCCGAGATTGGATTGATGCCCCCTTCACCCTGAATGAACTCGAGCGCGATCCCCGCGGTCTTATTACTCATCGCTGCTTCGAGCGCAGCAATATCGTTGTGCGGAATGAACCGCACGCCAGGTAAGAGCGGCTCGAAATCTTTTCGATATTTCGCCTGGCCCGTGATCGAGATGGCTCCTATCGTGCGGCCATGGAAGGAATTCTCAAGCGAGACGATTTCGCTCTTTCCCGCCCCGACTGAATTGCCGTGGGCGCGGATCATCTTGAGCGCACCCTCCATCGCTTCGGTTCCACTGTTGCAGAAGAAGCTCCGTTGCAAGCCACTTGCATGTGCCAGCCGCTGCGCTAATCGACCTTGGTACTCGTGATAGTAAAGATTTGACGTATGCAGCAGCAGCCCGGCTTGCTGGCGGATTATCTTGGTGATCCGCGGGTGTGCGTACCCAAGCGAGTTCACACCAATGCCGCTGATCAGATCCAGATAGCGCTTGCCATCGGTGTCATACACGTAAACACCGCGCCCGCGATGAAGCAGAAGCGGGTAACGGGAGTAATTCTGCAGAAGATAATCCTGCTCGAGAGCCATCACATCCTCGAGCCGACTCGTCTTTGCGCCAGATCCTAACTCAGCAGGGGCGGACATGCCTTCATCATAAGGGCCCCACTCGAACGGTATTTCCTCGAGCTACTTATACGCGTAATCGAAGTTCACCAGACCGTTGCGATAGTCGATCGTCAGACGAAATAGGGAGAGTACGGAGATGCCGAGAATACCTGACATCCGAACATCCGTGTGCTCCGGTGAATTATTCAAGTCGTATGCCGGGATGCCCATGTTGTCTTGTCGGAAGTGGCCGAATTGCAGCTCCGCTTTTCCTGCCTCATATACTTTCTTGACTTCCCCCGAGACCCCCTTCACGTGAAGGTACTCATTGCTGTGAATCTTCGTTGACAGCCGCGCGAAGGTGGAATCGATGTTCGAAATCTCCGCACCCGTATCGAGCAGAAATAGGCCGGTGGACCTCGCGTTGACTTTGGTGGACACGAAAAGCATGTGTCCGAAGCGAAACACCGGCGTAAAGTCTTTTTCCTCGGGCGGGATGGTCCGGTCATATCCTTGCGGGTCGGGCGGACGTGGGGGCAGTGGCTTTAAATGTAGAAGTCGCTTCTGAAAATCGATCTCAACCAGATAGTCGTGAAAGAAATCAGCGCCGATCAGACCGTCTTCATCGCCACTAATGGCGCGCTTGCCTTCGAGCGCGTGAACCATGCAGTTCTTGAACGTTAACGTACCTACCTGACATCTATCGGCAAGCGCCGCGAAGACGTTGCGCGCGCCCCCATCCCCAACGCCCCAGGCCTTGTCTGACCCCAGATGCTCAAGCCCCGCCTTGTCCACTGCGCTTTGTTTCACCAGAATCCCGCTCGCGCCCGTGTCAAACAGCATGCGCAATGCATGTCCGTTGCCGATCTTCAGCTCGAGGCCTACGCCGCGCGCGCCTCTTCCGTCCCGCAGTAATGTGAGGAACTTGAGCGTCGTTTCCTGCGGTCCGCTTCCCGATTCGAACAACTTTTTCTCTCCGAGCGCGGCCTCCGCTTCCGCCCCGTTTTCCTCCCGTTGCTCGAATCGTGAATATAACCATGGATGAGCAGCCGCGAAAGGCCCGAGTAGTTCCTGCCGTTTCGCCCTCGGCACATACCGCAGATATGTCTGCGTAATGAGCGCATCGGCCGGATCGAGCTCATGTGCTTTTAAGCAATATAAACGGGCGGTCCGGTAAAACGAAGCAGCTCGATACAGGCGCGACATCCCGAACACCGCACGCGCGGCATCCGGATTCAACTGCATCGCAGCGCGGTACGACTTCTCGGCCTGAGTCATATCACCCATGAAAAAGGCAAACTCGCCGCGCGCGATAGTCACTTCGGGCGACCCGGCAAAGTTGCCTTCATCTCGGCGCTCCGCCTCAAATGCCTCGTCCGTTTTACCTTCATAGACCAACGAAGAAAGCAGCGCCGCTTCGAGCAGCGGATCGTTCGGCGAATGTACGATCGCCTTTTGCAGCAGCGGAACTGCGACTGCGTAATTTGCCTCCCGATAAGCTGCCAACCCGTTATCGCCGTCGGCAAATACTGCCTTCCCGAGTAGCGCGGCGGCTATCAAGAGCGTTGCTCCACGATGACTCATATTCTGATTAGGAGTCAGCCTAACAGATTCTTTCTCCCGCCAGGAAAGGCCCGTTAAGCTCAATGCTCCTAAGCTGGGCTCTTTCGATGCGCGCTTCAATGGTCTTCTCAAAGCCAAGCCGAGGCGGTTTGTGCGGATGCAGAGCGGCCCGGGGAAGCAGCCCGATCAACTCGCTCCCGTCAATGACGATTCCCTGCTCCATCGCCAGCAGTTCGACCGCCGCATACAATTCGTGCAACGCAGTTTGCTCATAGTCGACCAGATTCATCGAGACCTGCACGAGTTCGCGCGAAACGAGCCGCAATCCGAGCGCCTTCACAGCCGCCAGACCACCCCCGCTCGCGCGTATCGCCCGCGCAATCGATTTCGCCACCTGCAGATCCCTCGTTCTTAAATTGATGTTGAAGGCGATTAGAATTTTGCGTGCGCCAACCATAACAGCTCCCGCGGTCGGATGAAGAGACGGCCCGCCTAGGTCGGGAGCTCTCACCGGATCTTGCTGCACTGCTTCGCGCAATCCCTCGAACTGGCCTCGCCTGACGTTCTCGAGTGCGAACCGCGCAGGATCTCGCGCCGCTTCGCCATAGAAGTAAACCGGCAGCCCAAGCTCCCGGGCGATGCGTTCACCCGTTTGGTGCGCGAGCGCGACGCAATTGGCGAGAGTGGCTGAGCCGAGCGGCACGAAAGGCAGCACGTCAAGCGCCCCCACTCGCGGATGCACACCCCGATGCCGATTCAAGTCAATCGATTCGGCTGCCTGTCTCGCCAGACGGACACCCGCTTCGGCCAATGCCTCACGGGCACCGGCAATCGTCAGAACAGTGCGATGGTGATCCCAGTCGCTCGTTCGATCAAGAATCACGATCCCTGGAAGCCCGGCAATCTTTGAAATAAGCTTGTCGATCACGGCCATATCGCGCCCTTCCGAAAAGTTGGGCACGCATTCGATCGACTCTTCTTTCAAGCTGCGCTCACTTTCCAGCCCGTGCGATTGAACGCGATCTTCCCGTCGCGGATCGCCATGCCCACGTGATTGATTCCGAAGCGCCGTGGGATCTCACGATAGTTCGCCAAATTCAAAACCACTAGATCGGCCCGCTTACCGACTTCCAGACTTCCCGTCAGGTGTCCCCGACCCACTGCGTACGCCGCATTGATGGTCGCGGCGCTGATTGCCTGCTCCGTGGTTAAGTTCAGCCGTAGCACAGCCAGCGAGATCACCGCCTGCATATTCAACACCGGCATCTCTCGCTCGTCATATCCGCTTGCCAGTGCAATCGGCGCGCCGCCTTTCGCCAATTGCTGGACCGTACCGGCAAAGCTGCTGTCCGTCAATGATTCCGCCGACGAGAAAATTATCGGCACCGATGAGCCTGCAAGCAAGGCGCACTCTGTCTCGGTCAAAGCGCGCGCCGAGCTGACCGAACGCGGCTTCAGACGCGCGAGAAGATTTGCCAGCAGCTCTGCCGAACCGCCTGCCCACAAGAGGTTGATTGCCAGGCTGTTGCTCACAGCCGCCGCCCAGATTTTCTCACGAAAGGCCGCCCCGCCCTGAGGCGCAACCTCTACTCTTTGGGCCAGCTTGCGTTTCGCTAGATACGGAATCGCCGCTGTAACTTCATTCAAGGTTCGCCCGGCCGTTTCGCTGCGGTTCTCGAGCCGCCACGTTCGGACCATGCCCACCGGGTTCTCACCGAGTGAAGAAAGCTGCCGCAGAAGAGCCAGGTCCGATTTGGCATCCTTCTCGCAACTGCTGATCTTAAGCTGCGCATGCAGCGTCCCATGCTGGAGGCAGCAGCGCAGCAGGATCAGCGTCTCGTCTAAAAATTCCGCATAGCTCTTGCGCTTCCGCCCGGATGACAGCTGCGACGCAAACAAATGGATGGCCGGATCCACGAACCCCGGCATCACGACCGCGCCGTTCACGGAGATCTCCGCTGCGCCACGGCACTCCTTTAGGTTCTCCACCCGGCGCGTCGAACCGACCTGCGCAATCCAGCCATCCCGAATCAAAATCGACCCGTCTTCGACGATCGCTAAATCTTCAAGAGCTGCGCCACGGCGAACTCCCCTAGGGCCCCGCAAAGTAAGTAACTGCTTCGCCCCTCGGATCAGCAGTAGCTGCGGCATGAGGCTTACTGATTACCATCATGTTACTCGCTTGCCACCTTCCTGAGCCTAGATAGTTCTGGTCAGGACTTGGTACGAACGGTAATCCTGGACAAAGGCGTAAAGTGTCACTGCCAATGCCACGGCGGCCAGCACTTTCCAGAGCGTCTCCCGCGGGGTATCGGGAAGACCCGGCAATCCGCCAAGCCATCCCACAATGAAGCCTCCGATAAAGCCACCAATGTGCGCCGCCATGTCGATGCCGGGCATCAAGCTCAACACAATTCCAATGACTACCCACTGTCCATAATGCGCCCGCACAGCCTGTGCGAGGGGGTCGGCGCGATTGCGTAAGCCCATCGCCAGCATAATGCCGAACATTCCGAAGCAGGCAGCCGAAGCACCAAGTGACAAGCTGTGCGGCGACCAGTAAAGGCTGCACAAAAATCCGGTGAACGTCGAGAACACATAAGCCACGATCAGCCGGTTCGTTCCGTAAAACTGCTCCACCTCTGTGACCAGGATGAACAGCGACCAGGAGTTCATGAGGATGTGCATCAGCCCGCCATGCAGGAAGCCGGCCGTGATCAGGCGCCAATACTGACCGGCATGAATGAGCGGTCCGTACTTCGCCCCAAGAAGAACCGCGACTTGGCCGCTTACGTCAGTCGACTTGCCCTGCTTGTAACTGATCGCTATTTCGACAAGGTAGAAAGCGACGTTGATCGTTAGGACAATGATGCTCGCCAGATTCCCGCGCGGCACAAAGGAAGCCGCAAACTGGGTAGCCCGCATGTCCACTGCCCGGGGGCCCAATTGCACGTTGCAGTAAGGGCACACGCGATCGGAAGTTGTAATGAATGCCCGGCAATTCGGGCACATGCGGCGTTTCTCCACGGTCTTCATTGTAGCCGTGGGTCTGTTCCTAAGCATAAAAGTCGACGGCAGGCGATCGATGAGCGCCCAGATGATAAATTTATTGCCTGTCGGAAATGCCCATATCGCGCAAGCAGACCACTGATCCCCTCGATCCCAACCAGACATTGGTGGAGGCCTACGCCGTAAACGAGCAGATGAATCAGCTCGTCCTCAAGCATCTCGATCCGGCTGCGTGGCATGCCAAGCTGTCCGGAAGCAAGGGACGAACGATCGCCGCAGTCTTTTCCCACGTGCATAACATTCGCCGCAAATGGCTGAGACTGTCGGCTCCGCACCTGAAGCTCCCGCCAGCGCTTCACCCCTCTCGCGACTCACAGCCTCAAGCGCGCTCAGCGCTAGCCGAAAGCGCTGCGCGCTGTTGCGAAATGATAGCCGAGGCGCTAGTCCAGCCCGACGGCCGCACCGAAAGCTTTCGCCGGGACGGTTGGGCAAAACCCTGGCCCGCCGGCATCGCCATGGTCGCCTACATGATTTCACACGATGCTCATCATCGCGGGCAGGTGTGTATGCTCGCCCATCAGCTGGGATTCCCGTTGGAGGTCAAGGCCGCGTCTGGTATTTGGGATTGGGAAAAGCTCTGGAAAGAGTGCGGATTCACCCACCCGCGGTGAGGCACCGCTCCCGTCCGGTGTAACTTGTGGCCTTTTGCCGCCGAATTATAAGAAGGACACTAAGAAAATGGCGTATATCAATCGGAGACAGTTCCTCTCATCCTGCGGCGTCGTGACAATCCTTGGTTGCACGCAATCGAGAGCTGCCAGCCTGCCGACTGCCGCGCAGGTCTCGGTCATTCGATTTGACCACCTCGGGCAGAATCAGGGTCTGGTGCAAGTCGAAAAAGTCGTCTTGAGCGATGCGGAATGGAAACAAAGGCTCAGTCCGCTGGAATTCTCCGTAGCGCGCAAGGCTGGTACGGAGATCGCGTTTACCGGTCGATACTGGAACAACCACGAAAAGGGTTTATATCGCTGTGTCTGTTGTGCGAATGCCTTATTCAGTTCCGAGACTAAATTTGAGTCGGGCACCGGCTGGCCCTCATTCTGGCAACCCGTTGCGAAGCAAAACATAGAAACCGCTGACGACGACAGCTTCGGTCATCGCATTGAAGTAAAGTGCCGTCGCTGCGAAGCGCATCTCGGCCACGTCTTCAACGACGGCCCGCAACCGACGGGATTGCGCTACTGCATGAACGGGACGGCACTGAAGTTCGAGAAGTTATAAGCGCGTTTTAAGGCACATCAGCCGATCTCGTCCTAGACGGAGTCTCCACCCTCAAGCCGCCTGCGTCCGTTCGGCTTCCTTCAGCAGCGCGAGCAACCCGGCAGTAACGCCGTTGAACACCCGCCGCCGCCGATGAATAATAAAAAGCGGTCGAAACAACTCCGCCCCTTCCAGCCGCAAACCGATCAACCGACCCGACCGAAGATCATCGAGCATCACGCGGCGCGGCATAATACTGATACCCGCCTTATGCGCGACGGCCTCTTTGATCATCTGCAGGTTGTCAAAGCGCAGCACCACATCAACATTCACCCGATGATCCCGCAGGTATCGTTCGATTTGATTTTGAATCGGCAAATCTTCGTCAAAGCCGACGAAAGCCTCACCATCAATAGCGGCCGGTGCCACCGATTCGCGCCGCGCGAGCCGATGTTCTGGCCCTACCGCTACCACCATCTGTTCCTGTCGCCAGGGCAGCGCAACGATCTCGCGAGAGGACTCGGCATAACTCATCAGCCCCAAATCAGCTTCATCGCGCCCGACAGCCTCCCAAACGCGCTCCGGCCGTAGATACGAAACTGCCAATTCAGCCTCGGGAAATTGTTTGCGGAACCTAGCTTCGATCTGCGACATCTCCGAGAGCCCCACCGAGTAAATCGCAGCTATTCGCGCCACTCCGTTCAGCTTCTTGCGCAGTAGGTCAAGCTCTGAAGACAGCTCCTCATGGCGCCGAAGTACGTCACGACAAAAATCGAGATAGATCTTGCCCGCCGGTGTGAGCGCGATTGGACGCGTCGAACGGTCGAATAACCCGACCCCTAATTCACGCTCTAGATCCGTTACGGTCTGGCTGGCTGCTGATTGGCTTAACTCATTTGCCTGCGCCGCTTTGCTGATACTGCGAAGCTGCGCGGCATCGCGGATCAGACGTAGATTCGCCAGTGTCACGTCCCGACCAATTTAACATAAGATAAACCGATATTATGCAGAAGTAGTTTCGATTTGACCGATAGTACTCCGCTGGGTATACTTGAGGCTCATCTCCCACGTAAGCAGAGGAGCCACTAGTGTATCCGTTCGGTACCGCGAATCAACTTCCTTCCCCGCAGGGGCTCTATGATCCAGCTTTTGAACACGACGCATGCGGGCTTGGATTCGTCGTCAATGTGAAAGGTGAGCCTTCCCACGACATCGTGTTGAAGGGTATCGAGATACTGCAGAGCCTGGCGCACCGCGGCGCAAGCGGCTGCGACGCCGAAACAGGGGATGGCGCCGGTGTTCTGATCCAAATTCCGCACAGCTTTTTTGAACGAGAAACTGCCAATTGTGGCTTCACTCTGCCCGCCCCCGGTGAATACGGCATCGCCATGTGTTTTCTGCCGGTCGAACGCCAGCAGCGCCTCTACTGCGAAGGTTTGCTGGAACGGATCACGCGGGACGAAGGCTTGACCGTTCTCGGCTGGCGCGACACGCCGGTCGAGGTAGACGCCATCGGGCGCGTTGCCCGCGCCTCTCAGCCATACATCGAGCAATTTTTTGTGAGCCGCCCGGCCGGCATGTCCTCTGACCTATTCGAGCGCAAGCTGTTCATCGTCCGCAAACGAGCCGAGGCGCAAGTAGCAGTTGCGCCTGATGTGCGGGACAAAGGCTTTTTTTACATCCCGTCGTTCTCTTCACGAACCATCATCTACAAAGGGCTGCTGCTCGCCAACCAGATTGCCGAGTTCTATAACGAGCTGCTTGACCCCGATACTAAGAGTGCGCTTTGCCTGGTGCACCAGCGCTTTTCAACCAACACCTTCCCGACCTGGCAGCTTGCTCATCCCTTCCGGTATCTCTGTCACAACGGCGAGATCAATACGGTCCGCGGCAACGTGAACTGGATGAACGCCCGGCAGTGGATGATGTCGTCTCCACAGTTTGAGGACATCGCGAAGCTGTTCCCGGTCGTCCAGCCGCATGGCAGCGATTCGGCCGCGCTCGATAACGCGGTTGAAATGCTCACGCTCGCCGGACGCTCGCTGCCGCATGTGATGGCTATGCTCATCCCGGAAGCGTGGGATGCGGATACCACGATGTCGGCCGAGAAACGCGCGTTTTACGAGTACCACGCGTCGCTGATGGAGCCATGGGACGGACCGGCCGCGGTCGCCTTTACGGATGGCCGCGTAATTGGCGCCACGCTCGATCGAAACGGACTCCGTCCGGCGCGCTACTTGCTAACCCGAGATGGCTTGCTCGTCATGGCTTCCGAAACCGGCGTGCTGCCGTTCGCGCCAGAAGAGATCGAGTACAAAGGGCGTCTACAACCGGGCAAAATGCTGCTGGTCGATCTCGAGCAGGGCCGCCTCGTGCCTGACGAAGAAATTAAACACCAGCTCGCCACCCGGCAACCCTATGGCGAATGGATCAAGCAAAATCAGATTAACCTCGAAGCGCTGCCCGAACCCAACCGGGTTCAAACGTCCGATCACGCAACTGTACTGGCGCGCCAGCGCTGCTTCGGCTACACCGATGAAGACATCCGGCTGCTACTCACACCGATGGCGGTCGATGGTCAGGAGGCGGTCGGTTCAATGGGCCTCGATACGCCGCTTGCTTGTCTCTCCGATAAGCCACAGTCGCTCTTTCACTACTTCAAGCAGCTATTCGCGCAGGTGACAAACCCGCCGATCGATCCGATACGCGAAGAGCTCGTCATGTCGCTCACGAGCTACATCGGGGTTGAACGCAACATCCTGGATGAGACACCGCAGAACTGCCATACCTTGAAAATGCCGCATCCCGTGCTGACCAACCGCGAGCTGGAGAAGTTGCGGCGGGTCTCGCGCGGCGATCTGCTCGCTTCCACTCTTCCGACCACATTCAGCGCGCACGATGGCGAAACCGGGCTGAAGCGCGCGCTCGACGGTCTCTGCCGCCGGGCTTCCCTTGCCATTAAAGCCGGCTATTCGCTCCTGATTTTGTCGGATCGCGGCGTCGATGAAGAGTTCGCGCCCATTCCGTCCCTGCTCGCGCTTACGGCTGTTCACAATCACCTCATCCGTGAAGGAACCCGCATGGGTGTCGCGCTGATCATCGAATCGGGCGAACCGCGCGAGGTCATGCACTATTGCCTGCTGATCGGCTACGGCGCCAGCGCCATCAATCCTTACCTGGCGATCGAAACGATCGAGGAGCTGGCCGAGAGCGGCGAACTGCCGCAGCGCATGACAGCTGAACCGGCTCTCAAGAACTACATCAAAGCGGTAAATAAGGGTCTGCTAAAAGTGTTCTCGAAGATGGGCATCTCGACGCTGCAAAGCTATCGTGGCGCGCAGGTCTTCGAGGCCGTCGGCCTAAACAAGAAACTCGTCGAGCAGTATTTCACCGGCACTTCGTCGCGCATCGAAGGCGTGGGTCTGGATGTGCTCGCCAGAGAAGCGATCGCCAAACATGAATTCGGCTTCCGGCCCGTGTCTCAGAACGAGACCGAGCTCGCAACGGGGGGCGATTATCAATACCGCATCACCGGCGAACGCCACCTCTTGAATCCGGCTACTGTCGGCAAGCTGCGACATGCTGTTCGCCAGCAGAGCTACGCCACATTTCAGGAATATTCGAAGCTTACCGACGAGCAGAACGAACAGTTTTACACACTGCGCGGGCTCATGCAGTTGAAGACGGTGCCACGGCCCATTCCATTTGAAGAGGTGGAACCGGCCAGCGAGATCGTCAAACGATTCGCCACTGGCGCCATGTCGTTCGGCTCAATCAGCGCCGAAGCGCACGAGACACTCGCGATAGCCACCAACCGCATCGGCGCGCGTTCCAATACCGGCGAGGGTGGCGAAGACGAGGCCCGTTTTGTTCCGCTGCCGAATGGCGATTCAAAACGCAGCGCGGTAAAGCAGGTCGCCTCGGGACGCTTTGGTGTGACCACGCATTACCTTGTCAACGCCGACGAGCTGCAGATCAAAATCGCGCAGGGCGCAAAGCCCGGCGAGGGCGGCCAATTACCGGGTCACAAAGTCGACGCTACGATTGCCCGCGTGCGCCACGCCATTCCGGGCGTCGGGCTGATCTCGCCGCCGCCGCATCACGATATCTACTCGATCGAAGACCTCGCGCAGCTGATTTACGATCTGAAGAACGTTAACCCGCGCGCGCGTATCTCCGTCAAGCTCGTGTCCGAAGTCGGCGTCGGCACAGTAGCGGCTGGCGTATCGAAGGCACATGCCGACGTGGTTTTGATCAGCGGCTATGACGGCGGTACCGGTGCGGCGCCTCTTACCTCCATCAAACACGCGGGCATTCCCTGGGAGCTAGGGCTTGCTGAGGCGCAACAAGTGCTCGTCATGAATGATCTGCGCAGCCGTATTCGCGTGCAGGTCGACGGTAAATTGCAAACCGGCCGCGATGTCGCGATTGCTGCGCTGCTCGGCGCAGAAGAATTTGGCTTCTCTACCGCACCGCTGGTCGCGCTTGGTTGCATCATGATGCGCAAGTGCCATCTGAACACTTGCCCGGTGGGCATCGCTACGCAAAATCCGGAGCTGCGCAAAAAATTTGACGGTACTCCGGAACACGTCATCAACTTTTTCTTCTTCATCGCTGAAGAAATGCGCGAGTGGATGGCGAAGCTCGGCTTCCGCACGGTCAACGAAATGATCGGCCGTGTCGACATGATCGAAATGCGGGGCGCGATCGATCATTGGAAAGCGCGTGGCCTCGATTTCTCCTCCATTCTTTACAATCCGCAGGTGCCCGGGCGCGTCGGCCGGCTCTGCACCGTGCCGCAAGAGCATAATCTGACTGCGGTGCTCGATCACAGTCTCATGGAGCAGGCGAAGAACGCCATCGAAGATTGCCAGCCTGTCGAGTTTCACATGCCGATACGCAATGTGGACCGTACGGTCGGCGCGATGCTGAGTGGGGCGGTTGCTCGCCGGCACGGATCGAAGGGATTGCCTGATGACACGATCCGTATCTGCTTTAGCGGCTCGGCCGGGCAGAGTTTCGGCGCCTTTCTGGCAAAGGGCGTCACGCTGCTGCTTGAAGGCGACACGAACGATTACGCCGGCAAAGGTTTGTCGGGCGGCAAGATCGTGGTAAATCCGCCGAAAGGGGCGCGCTTCAAGCCGGAAGAGAATATCCTCGTCGGCAATACCGTTCTGTACGGCGCAACCAGCGGCGAGGCATATTTCAACGGTGTAGCCGGCGAGCGTTTCGCCGTCCGCAACTCAGGAGCCACGGCGGTTGTCGAGGGCGTCGGCGATCACGCTTGCGAATACATGACGAACGGCATCGTTGTCGTTCTCGGGTCGACTGGACGCAACTTTGCCGCAGGAATGAGCGGCGGCTTGGCCTACGTGTTCGATCCCAGCGGCGAGTTTGTGCGCGTGCGCTGTAATTCGGCCGGTGTCGATCTCGAACCGCTTTTTGAGTCCGCTGACATTCAGCTGCTCGAAAATTTGATTCGCCGTCACGTTGAATATACCGGCAGTCCGCTCGGGCAACGGTTGCTCGATCATTGGACCGAAAGCCTCAAGAGCTTTGTCAAAGTTTATCCGCACGAGTACAAGCGCGTGCTTAGTTCAGTAAAGGCCGCCGAACAAATTCAGCCCATACTGCCTACTTCCTACGTGCCGCGAGTAGCCGCAGCAGCTGCAGAGAGTGCTCGATAGGCCCCATGGGGAAAGTAACAGGTTTTCTCGAGTACTCGCGTGAGACTCCAACCCGGCGTCCGGTCAGCGAACGTGCGAACGACTGGTTTGAGGTCTATCAAGATTTTCCTGTCGATCACGTCCGGCAACAGGCGGGGCGTTGCATGGATTGCGGCGTTCCGTTCTGCCATACCGGTTGTCCGGTCAACAATCTGATCCCTGATTGGAACGATTTCGTCTGGCGCGATCGTTGGCGCGAAGCAAGTCGCTCGCTGCATGCCACCAACAACTTTCCGGAGTTCACGGGCCGTATCTGTCCCGCGCCGTGTGAGACCGCATGCGTGCTCGGTATCAACGATAAGCCGGTCACCATTCGGGTTGTCGAGCAGCAGATTGCCGATCGCGCGTTCTCGGAAGGCTGGCTGCAGCCCGAACCGCCGCGCCGCCGGACCGGCAAGAAGGTCGCAATCGTTGGCTCCGGTCCGGCGGGTCTCGCCGCCGCCCAGCAACTAAACCGTATCGGCCATCTCGTCACGGTTCTCGAGAAAGAAGACCAGCTCGGCGGGTTGCTGCGCTACGGCATTCCCGACTTCAAACTCGAAAAGTGGGTGGTCGAGCGAAGGCTCGAGCAGTTGCGAGCGGAGGGCATCGAGTTCCGCAACAATGTGCGTGTCGGTTCCTCCATGCCGGCTGACGAACTGCTTCGCAACTACGATGCCGTGCTGTTAGCGATGGGTGCGGAAGCGCATCGCGATCTGCCCATTCCCGGGCGCGAGCTGAAGGGCATACACTTCGCCATGGATTACCTGACACAGCAGAACAAGCGCGGTGCTGGCCAGCGATTCTCAAGTGAGGACGAAATTCTCGCAACAGGCAAGCGTGTAATCATACTCGGCGGCGGCGACACCGGGGCGGATTGCCTGGGCACAGCGCACCGGCAGAAAGCCGCGTCCGTGCATCAATTACAGATTCACGCGATGCCGCCAGAAGATCGTCACGCCAGTACTCCATGGCCGCAGTGGCCTTTGCAACTACGTATAGAAGCGGCGCACGAAGAAGGTGGGTTCCGTGAATGGAGCGTGCTCACTACTCATTTCAGCGGCGACGAGCAAGGCAACGTTAAGAAGCTACACTGTGTTCGCGTTGGGCCGAAGCCCGCTTTGGAGCGCGTGCCGAACAGCGAGTTCTACCTCGACGCCGATCTCGTGCTGATTGCGATCGGCTTTTCGGGACCCGTGCGCAGCGGTTTGCTCGAGCAATTGCCGCTGGCGCTAGACGCGCGTGGAAACGTTCAGACCGATGACACATACAGGACGTCGCTCCCGCGGGTGTTTTCAGCCGGAGACGCCCGCCGAGGTCAGTCGCTCGTGGTGTGGGCCATTGCCGAGGGTCGTCAGGCAGCTCACCACATCGATCAGTTTCTCAGCAGCTGACTTTGTCAAAATCGTGGGAGATGTCACTCCCCGTCAGGCGCTTTGAGCGCGCTGTCAATTACGATGACGCTCTGTGGCGAGCCGCTGCCGAATCCGCAGTCGATACCAGTTACTGGGATATTTTCGGGCACGAACGGCATGTCGGCCGCGAAGCGCTGCAGAGCATTTTGCGCTCGCTCGGTTGGAACGTCGACACCTTCGAAACACTAAACGAAGGCCGCCGGAATCGCTTTGCCGAGGCAAGCACGCGCGGGCTACCCGTGACGGCTGTCGTCAGCGAACGTGAGAAGTGGGTTCCATTGACGCTTCCTCAAAGCCGGGCCGGTTCGATCGGTTTTCAGCTTCAGCTTGATGCCGGACATAGCCTTAGTGGCACGTTCGATGTGTCAGATCTCACTCAAATTGATGAGGTCATGCTAGATGAGGACAAGTGGTCGACGTATCGCCTTCCAGTACCTGCTGAGACGCCGCTCGGCTACCACGAGCTGACACTCACTTTCGACGGGCAGATACTGGCGCGCTCCCAGCTGATCGTCTCTCCCGACCGTGCTTATTTACCCGAGCGGCTCGCTAACGGCGGGCGAACTGCCGGTTTCAACATTGCCCTTTACGGTCTCCGTTCAGCACGCAACTGGGGCTGCGGCGATTTCACCGACTTGCGGAACCTGACGGAGTGGGCGGCGAAGGAAGTCGGCTTCAGCATGATAGGGCTCAATCCGCTCCACGCGCTAAGCAATCGGGCGCCGTACAACACAAGCCCCTACTTGCCCTTATCGATGTATTACAAGAATCTCATCTACATCGACGTCGAAAGCGTGCCGGAGTTCACGTGCTCGTCTTGCGCGCGAGCCTTGCTCGCATCGCCAAAAGTACAGCAGCTGATCGGGCACTTGCGGGAAGCGGAGTTTGTCGAATATGCCGAAGTCGATCGTCTGAAACGCCGCTTCTTGAAACTGCTCTATCGCGAGTTCCGGCGTAGTAAGGATTCTGAGCGAACCCGCCAGTTCAGAGCTTACTGTGAGCGCGAAGGCGATCTCCTCTCGAATTTCGCGACGTATTGCGCGCTGGACGAGGCACTGCACAAGCAGGACCGAAACGTTTGGACGTGGCGCAACTGGCCCGCGGCTTATCAAAACCCGAAGTCGTCCGAGACGGAGGCCTTCGCCGCCGCGCATGCCCGTTCGGTCGAGGCTTATAAATTCATTCAGTTCGTGATCGAAGAACAGTTATCGGCAGCCCAGCAGCACGCCAAAGATTGCGGCATGTCCATCGGCCTGTATCACGATCTCGCGGTAGCAACCGACAGCTGCGGGTCGGACCTGTGGGCTTACCCGGATCACTACGTAGGCGGCTGTCGAGTGGGCGCGCCCGCTGACGACTTTTCACCGCAAGGTCAGGATTGGGGTTTCCCGCCGCCGAACAAAGAGACTCACCGCGCAGAAGGGTACCGCCTTTTTCGGGAAAGCATCCGCAAAATCGTTCGGCACGGCGGGGCGCTGCGCATCGATCACGTGATGCGCCTCTACCGCCTCTTCTGGGTCCCGCAAAACATGCTCCCGGCTGAAGGAACTTACGTACGCGACTACGCGACCGACCTCATGCACGTCCTTGCGCTCGAAAGCGTGGCGAGCCAAAACATCATCATCGGCGAGGACCTGGGCACCGTGACCGACGAAATGCGCGAGCTCTTCACACGATTCGGCATCCTGAGCTACCGCCTTTTCCCATTTGAAAAGAATTACAGCACGGGTGAATTCAAGAACAGCTTCGAATATCCCCGCCAGGCTCTTGTGGCATCGAGCACTCATGACCTGCCCACCCTCGCCGGTTTCTGGCAAAATCGAGACATCGAGGCGCGCCGCGAAGCCGGCACGCTCGATGAAGCAGGGTATCAGAATCAAGTCGCCGACCGGCGGCGCGAGAAGCAGCGCATTCTTGACGTGCTGCACTCCGAAGAGCTCCTGCCGGCCTCCTACACGCGCTCTGCCGCCCAGCTAAACGAACTGGACGGCGACTTGCATAACGCTGTGATCGCGTTCCTGGCGCGGACGCCTTCCCTCATTCTGCTGCTGAATCAGGAGGATTTTACCAAACGAACTGACCAGCAGAACCTCCCCGGCACCACCGCCCAGTACCCCAACTGGCGAAGCAAAATGTCGATCGCAATCGAGGACCTTGAGGCTTCGCCCTCAAGGGATTACACGGCGATGTTCAAGTTCCACCTCAACAACGCTAGTCGGGCTTAATCGACCCGCGCACCTTTCAGCTCTCGATTTGTCTTGACTCAGTATTGCAATCCGCTATATATAATTAGCAGATTGCAATATGACCGTGGCCGATAAAATTCGTTACCTGCGACTGGTCGAAGGACATTTACGCGGACTCGGCCGGGAAATGACTCAGAAGGAGGTTGTTTCTGCAGTCCGTTCCGAGCTCGAACGAGCTATCAGCCAGCCATACCTCTCGCAGCTGGAAAGCGGGCAACGTAAACACCTGACCAATACGAGCCGGCTGCTGCTCGCAAAGTTCTTTAAGGTACATCCCGGATATCTGGTCGATGATCCGGAAGGTTTCCAAACAGAACTGATCACTGATCTGCGAGATGGGGAAGACAAACTCGATCTGTGGCTGATTGCCGGGTCGGAACGGTTCCGCCGGCGGGACGGGCAGCTTGCGGGCGCACTGCTCAAGATTGCTCGACACGAAGATTCGCGCAAATGCATGCTGTTGCTGTCGGCAGTGCTCGATGCGCCGGAACTGGTGAATCGTCTATGGAACATTTTGCAGCCGAAGGAGGAGGCGCAGGATGAAGTCGCCTGACATTTATCTGCTTTGTTTTGGGATCGGCACGGTTTGGAGCGTGGCTACAGTCTTGCTGGGCGGCCTGCATTTCGGGCATGGACACGGGCACGCGGTGCATGGGGCTGCACACACTCATGGTCTTCACAGCCATGGTCCCCATGGTCACGCCTCACATTCTCATGCGCAGGGCCCGGCGAGTTGGATTGCATCGATGATCAACCCGAACAGCGCGGCCGTTTTTCTCGCCTGGTTCGGAGGAATCGGCTACTTGCTGACGCGACACACCGGTTGGCATCTGTGGGTGGATCTTACCGTTGCCGTCTTGTTCGGTCTGCTCGGCGCCGGATTGCTGGCAGGATTTCTGCGATTTTTGCAGGCGCGTGAGAAGCCGCTCGATCCGGCCGATTACGAAATGATCGGCGTCCTTGGCCGGGTGTCGAGTGCGATTCGGCCGGACGGCGTTGGCGAATTTTTGTATACACGGGATGGAGCGCGCAGGCCGATGTGCGCGCGCAGTGAAGATGGCATGAGCATCGGGCGCGGCACGGAAGTAGTGGTCACGCGATTTGAGAAAGGTGTCGCCTACGTGCGCACCTGGGACGCGATGCTGGCCGAACCCGGAAAGATGGAGCGATCGGAACTGGTTCGAAAGGAAAAAGAAAATGTCGAGTGAAGTGGTGATTATCTCTGTTGTGGTTGTGCTCGTCTTGCTGTTGCTGATGAGCGCGATGGCGACGCTGTTTCGCAAAGCGGGACCGCATGAAGCGTTGATCGTGTATGGTCTTCGCGGCACGCGCATTGTCAAAGGGCGCGGCACGGTGATATTTCCGATGATTGAAACGTACCGGCAGCTCTCGCTGCAGCTGATGTCGTTCGATGTAGCGCCGCAGCAGGATCTCTACACAAAGCAAGGCGTTGCGGTGACAGTCGAAGCAGTGGCGCAGATCAAGGTGAAGAGTGATCCGGAGTCGATTCAGACCGCGGCGGAGCAGTTTCTCACGAAG
The DNA here is from genome assembly GCA_963737005.1 of Terriglobia bacterium. GTDB lineage: Bacteria > Acidobacteriota > Terriglobia > Bryobacterales > Bryobacteraceae > Bog-105. Next base: position 910,223 of record CAVTRD010000006.1, read on the forward strand.
ACCGATCAGGCGCGTGAAGGATTAATAAGGCTGGTGATGGAGGGCCATCTGCGCGGCATCATCGGCCAGCTCTCGGTGGAGCAGATTGTGAAAGAGCCGGAGATGGTGGGCGATCGGATGCGCGCCACCTGCGCCGACGACATGAGCAAGATGGGCCTGGAGGTAATCTCGTTCACGATTAAAGAAGTACGGGATCAAAACGAATACATCACCAACATGGGCCGGCCGGATGTAGCGCGAATCAAGCGCGACGCCGAGATCGCCTCGGCCGAAGCCGAGCGGGATACCGCGATCCGGCGCGCCGATGCGGTGCGTGCAGCCGCCGTTGCCAGGGCGCAAGCCGATCAGGAGCGCGTGCTTGCGGAAGCTCTCTCGCTCGGGTCACAGGCGGAGGCGCAGCGTGATCTCGAAATCAAGAAGGCGCAGTACAACGAGACTGTGAAACGGCAGCAGGCTCAGGCCGACAAGGCATACGATATTCAGGCCAACATCATGCAGCAGCAGGTGGCCGCGGAAGCCGTCAAGATCCGGCAGGTCGAAAAAGAGCAGGAAGTCAAGGTTCAGGAAGCCGAGATTCTGCGCCACGAGAAAGAGCTGATCTCGACCGTTTTGAAGAATGCAGAAATTGAAAAACAGCGGATGGAGATGCTGGCCGAAGCCGGGCGCCGCAAGATGACCATCGAAGCCGAAGGTGTAGCGTTCGCGACCCGCGCCCAAGGTGAGGCGGATGCTGAAATCATTCTCAAAAAGGGTGAGGCGGAAGCCAAGGCGATGAACGTGAAGGCGGAAGCGTACCTGGAGTGGAATCAAGCGGCAGTGGTGGACAAGCTGATCTCAAGCTTGCCGGAAGTGGTACGCGCGATGGCGGCCCCGCTCGCCAATATTGACAAGATAACGATCGTCTCGACAGGCGACGGGAACTCAACCGGCATGAGTAAGATCACCGGGGACATGACAAAGATGGCAGCGCAGATCCCCACTCTGTTTGAGACGCTTTCGGGAATGCAGATGTCTGACTTACTTGGAAAGGTGCGTGGTATCAGTGACCGCCCTAGCAGTCCGGCAAAACCAAACGGTACCGATCCCCAGAAATAGAGGAGGATTTATGGCGTTGTTAGACCGAGTCGCCACTCTCGTCCGAGCGAACCTGAACGATCTGGTAGAGAGGGCGGAAAATCCGGAGAAGCTTTTGAAGCAGCTTCTGCTCGATATGCAGAATCAATTTCTGCAATTGAAAACGCAAGTGGCGATCGGGATTGCCGATCAGCATTTGCTCGAAAAGAAGGAGCGCGAAAATGCGGAGGCACAGTATGAGTGGGTACGGCGAGCGGAGCTAGCGATGCAACAGAACCAGGAGGGCCTGGCGCGAGCGGCGCTCGAGCGCTCGATTACATATGAGGGCGCGGCCAAGAATTTCGCAGGCCAGCTTGAACATCAGTCGAGCCAAGTTCAGATTTTGCGTGACGCCATGCGCCGACTCGAAAGCAAAATGGCCGAGACGAACGCGAAAGCGGAAGTTCTACTCGCGCAAAATCGCCGCGCTCGCCTGGCCCGCCATGTCGGGGAAACGGGTCTGAAAGCTCTCGAGCAGGACCTGGCGTTCGACCGGCTGAAGAACAAAGTCGCCGATGCCGAGATTGTGGGCGAGGGTCACCTGCTGGCCTCGAGCGAGATGAATGTCGAAGGCACGTTCGCTCAACTGGAAAAGTCGGTTCGCGTCGATCGCTTACTGGCGGAGTTGAAGCAGCGTATGGCGGGCGACTAGATCGCGATTCAGTGCGGGAGGACGATCGATCTTCATGCCTTCTTTATTAGTTGGTACCTAAGATCGATGCGTGAGACTTGGTTTTCGGAAGGACCGGAGCCGGGCAGGTAGGGCGTCGAAGCACGTACCGCCCCCGCTCCTTCTGGCGATTGTTGCTTTTGTGTTGACGGCCTTTATGGCCGATGCCGTGATGGGCCTCGCCAACGGTAGGTACTGGCCTGCGGCACGAGGAGTTAGTGCCTGCGCGTTTTGTGCGATGCTCCTTCATCAGGCGACGTCTCATCGTCAGCGAGTCCGAAAGTAGGAGCACCGCCGAAGCTTAGTTCGTCTGAAGATAATCCGTCGTTAAAACGATGGGCGGGGATGCTCGCAGCGCTTACCAGCTTGCGGTTCGGGCTGGCGCTCAGTTAGGTGTGCCACCGCGATGGGCGACGAAGACCAGCGGATCGGGATCGGTCGGCGAAGAGGTTGGCGTGAACCTGAGCGATGCAACGGTTCAACTGTTGTTCGGGCACTGCAAACCGAATGGAGCAGGACGAGCGGCCATTCGGTATCAGGAATGCCGACGTACCCAGAAGGGCTGCCCCCAGCCTTTCCCTTCATCATCTCTTCATCGGAGAGCTGTCCGACGAAAGCAATAATCGCGTCGGCTGCGCACTCGAACTTCCAGGCGACTTGATGTGACGCTCTGTTGCCCGAGCTTCTGGTTTTCATCGCTCCGCCCGGACGATCGATATGACTCGGCTGATAGAAGCAGCGGACGCGAGAGACGACCCGCCAAACTCCGTAAAAATTAAGGAAAGACTTGTTGTTTCTGGGTAGGATCGGCTCGGATGCGAATGGCCGGACAAGGTAAGGCAAAAGTGTGAGTTGAACGGGAGCGGGGTGGAGAAGGTCGAGCCGGCCCACGCTCCTGCACGCGTGTTTAGCGCGATCCGTTCTGTCCGCTTCCATTGTCCGGCTGCCAGCCAATCGACCTGTTTCAACGTTAGAGCTCGGGGCGCTAAGAACACGTAAAAGTCACGATTATGGGAGTGTTGCTGGACTCGGGCGGAGCTGAAGTTTTTCTGGCTATCCATATGAAAGTAAGCAACTTGGCGGTTCGAGATCCGCGCTTTTGCAGCCTGTGGAACGCCGCATCCTGAGTGGCTCCGGAAACATCGTTCCTCGTAAATGGTTTGTACACTGGTACTTACGGCTTGCCCTTCAATCGAGGAAAAATGCCCTTGACTTCACCCTCCGCTCGCCCTAAACTCCAATCACAAACAGGTTTTGATGGTTGCGAAGCCATCGGATCTGATTCTCCCATCAAACGTAACCCTCGGGTTTGCCGGGGGCCTGCTAACAGGAAGAACAATGCTCATTCGTTCCGGATGAGCATTTTCTTTTATTTACCGGCCGTGGCGGGGCACGGATGAGACCGCCTCCCCCGAAATCGTCGGAGGCGCCGCAGACTTGGCGCCAGCGCTTCGAAGCCCTGCGGAATGTACCACCTTTGTTGCGCATGGTTTGGGAGACCAGCCGATCGCTCACAGTAGCCACGCTGTTGCTGCGCTGCATCTCGGCTCTATTTCCCCTCGCTACGTTGTGGGTTTCGAAGCTGATTGTGGATCTCGTTGTGCGGGCGATCCGGCACCAGCCGTATCAGCGAAGCGACATTTGGAAGTTGCTGATTTTGGAGCTACTTCTAGCAGTCGGATCCGACACTTTGGGCCGTTTCATCTCGCTGGTAGACAGCCTGCTTGGCGATCGTTTCACCAATCACATCAGCATTCGACTGATGGAGCATGCAACTTCTCTCGATTTGGTGTCCTTCGAGGATCCGGTGTTTTACGACAAGATGGAACGGGCACGGCGTCAGACTACAGCCCGGCTGGGGATGCTGGCAGGTCTTGCCGGCATGGCGCAACAGCTACTTACGCTGATTTCACTGCTATCGGCCGTGTTGTTTTACTATCCATGGCTCCTGCTGTTGCTAGCGGCTGCCACGGTTCCTGTTTTCCTGGGTGAAACTCGTTTCGCCATGCTGAATTATTCCATGCTTTACCGCTATACGCCTGAGCGCCGTGAGCTGGATTACCTGCGCTATCTGGGTGCGAGTAACGAGAGCGCCAAGGAGGTCAAGATCTTCGGCATAGGCGAATACCTTATCAATCGCTCGCGCAGGCTCTTTGAACGTTTCTACGTCGAAAACAAACATCTGGCGGTTCATCGGGCATGGCACGGAACATTGCTGAATCTGATCCCGACTTCGGCGTACTACGTTGCCTACATCCTGATCATCCTGCGGGCGCTGGCCGGCGTTCTAAGTGTGGGCGATCTTACTTTGATCGTAGGCGCATTCTCGCGTGCTCGCAGCATTATGGAGAGTATGGTTTCGGGGCTTGTCGGCATCTCCGAGCAGGCACTTTTCATAAAAGACCTGTTTGATTTCTTCGAGACCAAGCCAGCCATACGATCGGTGCCGAATGCTCTTCCCGCGCCCCGTCCGATCCGGGATGGATTTGAATTTGCGGATGTCTCGTTTGCCTATCCCGGGTCGGCAAAACAAGTCCTAGAGAAGATTAACTTTCGATTCTATCCTGATGAGAAGATTGCACTTGTCGGCGAGAACGGAGCGGGAAAAACCACTCTCGTCAAATTGCTTGCGCGGCTCTATGACCCAACGGGCGGCGTGATCCGGCTGGATGGAATCGACCTGCGTGAATACCAGGTGGAAGATCTGCGGCGGGAGATCGGCGTGATTTTTCAAGACTACATGCGGTACGACGCGCTGGCGATTGAAAACATCGGTTTGGGGCGGGTCGATATGGCTGAGGACGAAGAGCGGGTGGTTCGTTCCGCAGAGAAAAGCTTGGCGGCGGGCGTGATCGGCAACCTCCCGAACACCTACCGGCAGATGCTCGGGCGGCGCTTCGAGGGCGGGGTTGACCTGTCGACCGGGCAGTGGCAGAAGATTGCGCTGGCTCGCGCCTATATGCGGGATGCGCAGATTTTGATTCTCGACGAACCGACCGCAAGTTTGGACGCGCGGGCTGAATTTGAGGTGTATCAACGGTTCGTTGATTTGACGGCGGGCAAGATGGCAGTGCTCATTTCACACCGTTTTTCGACGGTACGGATGGCAGACCGTATCCTTGTTCTCGAGCAGGGCCGAATCGTTGAGCAGGGTTCACATAGCCAACTGGTGGCGCTGGGCGGCAGATACGCGGAGCTTTTTGAATTGCAGGCGGCCGGTTACCGTTAGCCGGAAGCGTGGTTTACTAGGGGATACTTTGCCGGATTTGGAGGGTGTGAGACGGTGAGGATCTATCGGCTGCCGCTGGCGGCATTACTGTGCACTTCGTTTTTGAGCGCCGCGCCGGGAGCGACCGAGCTGCGTACCGACGGAAGCCCGCGGAGCGTCGAACTGGCGAGTGGCGTTACCCTGCAGGTTGCGCCGCGCTCGACCGGAACACTCTTCAGTGATCACGTTGTTCTTGATTCAGGCGCTTTGCGGATTGGCCATTTCGATAGGTTTGCGGTAGATGTTCGGGAGCTGCAACTGAAGGCACAAGACGCAGCGACACAAGCGGTGGTGCGACTGAATGGCGACGCAGTGGAAGTTGCTTCGGTGGGCGGCCCTGTCGATGTGCTTGCCGGAAGCGCGATGCTGGCTCGGGTGGTAGCGGGCAGCAGAATGTCGTTTAGACAGAGTGGGGCGAGTCCCGGCGCAAGACCACGGCACCGATCGTCAGATAAACACATTATGCTCTGGATGATCGGGGGCACGGCGGCGGCGGCGCTGGTCATTGGAGTGACGGCTGCTGCTCAGGGTAAGAGCCCTTTTTAGCGAGTGGCGGACCGCGGCCTCGTGCATCGACATAATGCGGGTATGAATCTCCGCTGTGCGCCGCTCCTCGCCTTGCTTGTGCCCACTTTGCTGGTTCCGGCGCCCGCAGGCAGGGAAAAGGAGTACGCGGGGCAGTACGTTCTTCGGCTGGGCGTAAAGAACTTTCTTGTTCTGAACCTGCTCGAATCAAAAGGTAAATTGGCCGGGACTCTTTCGCGTCCGCGCCATGCATCTATCGGTTCGTCGTTTTCTCATATTGGTTCCGAAATCATCGATGAGCCGATTTCCTCAGCTGTGATTAAACAGGGCCATCTGCACCTGGTTGTGAAGAATCCTTACGATGCTTCTGATACCGATGCTTTCGACCTGACGCTGCTTCAGGGCGGCCACGCCTTGCTGCAGCTTTCTAGTTTTCCGATTGATCCCTGGCAGCTCGCCCGCGTGCCGGACCAGCCGCAGCTCTCTGTTACGAAGGATTGGGATGCCGGCTGTGTTTACGTTCAGGAGGGGACAGAGCAGTCGAATCCGGTGATGCAGCGGATTATGGATCAGGATCAAAGGCCGCGGCAAGCCCCGGACCTGTCGCATGCTGACTGGGCGAAGATCAACAAGGAGGACGAGGAACGGCGCAAACAGGTTCGTGTTCTGCTCGCTCGAGGCGATCTTCATTCGGGCAAAGACTTTGAACAAGCTGCTTTCATTTTTCAGCATGGAAGCACACCTGACGACTACTTACTGGCGCACACTCTTGCGATGATTGCGATCGCTCATGGAAACTCAGGCGCTCTTTGGATCGCGACTGCGACACTTGATCGTTATCTGAACTCGATTAAGCGGCCGCAGATTTACGGTACGCAATTTTATAACACGAAGGGAGCATCCTGGATACAGGAGCCTTACAATCGCGCACTCATCTCGGATGAACTTCGCCGCCAACTCGGAGTGCCGTCACAGGCCGTGCAGCAGAAGCAGTTAGACAATTCCAGATCCCAAGGCAGCTCGCGAGCACGTTAAGCTGTTTAGCTTGATCCCTCGTTCCCGCTCAGTTTTCCATTTGCTTTTCTGTGCCGTACTGCCACAGGTTGTGGCAGCGCAATCCGTTCCCGGCATGAACTCGCTTCCGCTGATGCCTTGGCCGAGTAGCGTGGCACCGGTGCCGGGTGCGGTTCCGATCGATAGCTCGTTCAGCGTCGGGCTGTCTGGAAGCGGCGTCGTAGATCCTCGCGTGAAAGTGGCGGTCGGACGCCTGTTCGTCCGCTTAGCGCGTCAGACTGGTATCCCCTTGCAGCCAAAGATTGTCGCTGCCGGCCAGAGGCCTGTGCTCACGATCGTTGTCGAAGAGCGCGATCACTCAGGGGCGCAACGGCTGGGCGATAACGAACGGTACTCGCTCGAGGCCGCGGACAATCACGTTACGGTTTCTTCGGATAGGCCGCTCGGGGCGATTCGGGGCATCGACACGTTTCTGCAACTAGTCTCGCAAAACAAGGAACAGTCGCCGGGCTTCTCGGTTCCGGGCGTTAGCATTCACGACGAACCTCGTTTTCCCTGGCGCGGGTTGTCACTTGATGTGGCGCGGCACTTCATTCCGTTAGACCAATTGAGGCGAACGATCGATGGCCTGGCCGCCGTGAAAATGAACGTGCTGCATCTTCATCTCTCCGACTCCGAAGGTTTTCGAGTGGAGAGCAGGCGTTTCCCGCGGCTTACCGGGCTCGGTTCGGACGGAATGTTCTACACGCAAACCGAGATGCGGGGGTTGATCATTTATGCGCGGGATCGCGGGCTGCGGATCGTTCCTGAGTTCGATGTACCAGGGCACGCGACCAGTTGGCTTCCGGGCTATCCGGAGTTGGGCAGCCGTTCGGGCCGATTTGAGATAGCGCGTAACTTTGACTCTTCCGTTGATCTCATCGATCCGACACGAGAAAGCACGTACGTTTTCTTCGACGGGTTCGTGGGCGAGATGGCTGGGCTTTTCCCGGACGAGTATTTCCATATTGGCGGCGATGAGGTGGATCCCAAAGAGTGGAACGCGAATTCACGCGTAGTCGCCTTCATGAAGGCGCACAAGCTCGCCGACCCGAACGCCCTGCAAGCTTACTTCAACAAGCGGCTATTGCAGATCGTAACGAAACACGGCAAGCATATGGAGGGCTGGGACGAAATCCTGCAAACGGATTTGCCGAAATCGATTCTGATCCAGTCGTGGCGCGGTCAGCCCTCGTTATGGCAGGGCGCTCGCGAAGGTTTTCAGGCCATTTTGTCGGCTGGCTACTATCTGGATCTGATGTATCCGTCTTCTTATCACTACCTGATCGATCCGATGAGAGCACCGGCTCCTGCGCCTGGTCAAGGCGGCGAGGTGGAGACGAGACCGGCCGATGCCAACCAACCGAAACCGGGCACGCCAGCAGGCCTGACAGCGGAGCAGGCGAAATTAATTTTGGGCGGCGAGGCTGCTATGTGGACGGAACTTGCGTCGCCGGAGAACCTGGATGCGAAGCTGTGGCCGCGACTTGCTGCAATCGCCGAGCGGTTCTGGTCACCGGAGGCGGTGAGAGATGTGCCTTCGATGTACCGGCGGCTAGCCATTACGAATGCCTGGCTCGAGTGGCTTGGTTTGACGCAGCGGTCGAATCTGGTGCTGATGCGGCAACGACTGGCGGGTGATGAGCCGAGTGCTCCGCTCGACGTGTTTGCGTCCGTGCTCGAGGTAGTGAAAGGATACGGACGCAATGCGGAAACGTATACCATGTTCACCCCGCTCAACCGACTGGTGGACTCGATCCCGCCGGAAAGCCATGCGGCTCGCGAGTTTCGTGATGAGGTCGACGCTTACCTCGCGCACCAGAAAGGCCAGCGCAAAAGCCAGAGCCTGCGCGAGCAGCTTAGCCGATGGGCCCAGGCAGGGGCGACGGTCCGCCCGACCATCCAGCAGAATTCGTTACTGAAAGAGAATGTGCCGGTGGCGGATGGTCTGGATGCGCTATGCAGGACAGGTCTAGAAGCGCTTGGCTTTCTGGAGGGGAATGGCGAAGCCTCGAGCGGATGGAGGCAGCAGGCGGACGTCGTTGTACAGAAGTATGATCACCAACGCTTCGGCGACTTGCTGATTGGGATTGCGCCGGGCGTGAAGAAACTGGTCGAAGCGGTTGGAGAGTAAAGAGAATGAGGAAGCTCGGCCTTTGTTGTCTTCTCCTGTTGCTGTGCGAGGCAGGCGCGCAGGCTCAGATCGTACTGCACGCGGCACGTCTGCTCGACATCGAAGCCGGACAAATTATGACACCGGGTGAGGTGCTCGTGCAAGGCGAGCGGATCGTCGAAGCTGGTAAGGGCGTGACGCATCCCGCGGGCGCCAAGCTGCTCGATCTCGGCGACACGACGCTGATGCCGGGATTGATCGATGTGCACGTGCACCTGTTTTTACATCCAGGGGCGGAGGATCTGCAGACCGTGGAAGAATCGGTTCCGCAGCGGACGATTGTGGCGGTGCTTGCCGCACGCGACGACCTGATGGCCGGGTTCACTGCTGAGCGCGATATGGGAACCGAAGGCGCAGGTGCGGCGGACAGCGCGGTACGTAATGCGATCGACAAAGGGCTTGTGCCGGGGCCACGCCTGCGCGTCAGCGGTAACGCGATAGACATTCTGGGAGGACATGAGGACGCGAACCGCTTCAATCCGGAACAGCATGTGCTTTCGAATGCGACCTATGCGAACACGGTGGATCAGATTATTGCGGTGATCCGGGAGCAGTTCAAGCTGGGCGCGGATTTCATCAAGATGTATGAGACCGGCTCGGATGCGGTGCGTAACGGCAGGTTGTCAACACCGTACCAATACACGGCCGCGCAGCTGAGAGCGGCGGTGGAGGAAGCGGCGCGGGTCGGAAAGCGAGTGGCCGTGCATGCGACAGGTGACCCTGGGACGCTCTATGCAGCGCAGGCAGGCGTGGTTTCGATCGATCACGCGGATCAATTGGGCGAAGAGACGATGCGGATCATGCGCGAGAAACAGATCCCAGCGGTACCGACGTTTACGATCGGTGAATACTTTGCCGATCACGCCGCATCGCCAGCCGCGGCGGACCATCAGCGCGAGATCCTGGCGCTACACGGGCAAGAGTTTCGAAAGCAACTGGCCGCCGGCGTGCCGATGGCGATGGGCTCCGACGTGGGTCCGTTTCCGCATGGGACACAAGCTCGTGAATTTGTCCTGATGACGAAATACGGTATGAAGCCGGTGGCGGTTTTGCAGGCGGACCTGCTGAACGGGGCGAAGGTGCTCGGCTGGGATGGGCAAATTGGCGTGCTCAAAACAGGCTATTTCGCCGATATTGTGGCGGTGCCGGGAGATCCCACAGAGAACATCGGAGTGCTTGAGAAAGTCGCGTTTGTGATGAAGAATGGCGTAGTCTACAAGCACTGATGAACCTGCGATCGCACCGTACTCTCTACGTGCTCCTGTTCTTCTGGATTGCGATCAGCATGAGCTACTACGTGGCGGGTGTTAGCGCGCTTTACCAGAAACGGATTCATCCGGAGCAGCACGTGCGATTGCCTTTCGATCTGGGTGATGAAGAGCTAAACCTGCATAGCTTAGAGAATCGGGCGAAAGCTGCCGGGCTGCAGGAGGGCGATGCGATCGAGACCTTCGAGGGCCAGCCGTACACAGGTGACTATCAGCTATCCGAATTGATGCGCCGAGCGCGACCGGGCGAAGTTCTTCGCTTGGGCGTGGCGCGCACTTCGGGCCACATACAAGAAGCATCTCTGCCATTGCCCCCTGCCAAGTGGTACGAATTTGACTTCCAGACAATCGCGTATTACACGGGAGTGCTGACCGTCTCATTACTTGGGTTGCTGGCGGGTTACTGGGTAGTGGCGGCGAGACCAACCGATCCGAACGCCTGGCTAGCTCTGGCTTTGTTTACTTTTTGGGAAGCCGGCTTCGGAGACATTCAAGCGGCTTGGTGGGGCGGTACATCCTACGTGATTTTCGGTTTCTGGCAGGAGATCGTAGGTTCCGCTGCCCTGCCCGCGCTCCTGTGGTTTGGCCTGTTTTTTCCGGAACGATCTCGCATCGATCGGAAGTGGCCGTCCCTGAAGTGGCTCATCGTCGCAGTGGAGATTGGGACTTTGTGCTTCGCGATGTGGATCATCTACCTTCACAACTTCGCCATTCAGCGACTTCGGGTGCATCATCTACTGTGGTCGTGGGTAAAGCGTGTGGGAGGGTGGACGGACGCAGTATGCATCATTGTTTTTCTCATCGCGGTGTTCGACGCGTTGCGTTCCGCTTCCACTCCCGATGCACGGCGCCGTTTGCGAGTGCTAGCTGCAGGCAGTGCGTTTTCATTCGGGCCGGTGCTAATCATCTTCGGCATCTTACCCTTCTTCGGCTATGAACCGCCGAAGAGCCTTTGTTCGAATTAGCTGTCCCGTTCCTGATCCTATTCCCGCTGACGCTCGCGTATGTGCTGATCGTGCAGCGGGCGATGGATGTGCGGGTTCTGCTGCGCCTAGGCACGCGGTACGCGGCGGCGCAAGGATCGGTTTATCTGATCGAGATCGTCATTGCGGCCAGCGTGGTGTGGCTGGCGGTGATTCCACTGATCGAGCGCACCGATCAGCGATGGCTGAGCAGATTGATAGCCGGCGCTTTAATCGGGCTGGTCTCATGGGCGTTCATAGCAAGCAACGGACTGGGTAAGCGGCTCGAGAGATGGATTGACCGCCGTTTCTTCCGTGAGGCTTACGATGCCGAAATTGTGCTCAGTGAGCTATCCGAGCAGGCCCGCCGCCTCCCTGATAAGGAATTGCTACTTGAGACGGTGGCGCGCCGTGTTTCGGAGGTGCTGCACGTACCGCAGATTTCGGTTTGGCTGCGCGCCGCTAACTGTTTTCAGCTGTAATATGCACTTGGCTTTGCGGCCGGTGAACTAGCGGCGACTGTCGATACCTCAGCCACGGTTACGCAGCTGGTTCGAACAAATCGACCCGCGACGAGCGAATGATGGGGGCGGCAGAGGCGGCCTGTGCGGGCGATGCCAAAGAGATATTGCGATGTCTCTTCAAAGCGGCGGACGATTTCACGGGAAGTGCGCCGCAGCACGATGACATGACGCTGCTCGTCGCAAAGAGAGGTTAACACGCAAGCGGGCGAGTCCGCTGGTTAGGTGCGCCACGGCCGGAATGAAGACTAGCGCGGGCGTCTGGCAACGATCTCCGCAACGGCTCTTTTGTGGGCAGGGTCGGCGGGCTTGCCTTCGAAGTCGTGCAGGATTTGCCAATCATTGAAGAAAGAGCGGAGTTCGCCAGGACGCAGACGGTTTTCGTTCGGCTCTTCCCTGCCCTCCGTGATGTGAGCGATGGCCAGTAGGATTCCATCCGGCTTGACAGCTTCTTTGGCGCTTGGAAAGAGATCGCGCTGAAGGTAGTAACAGATAGCGACCAGATCAAAGGCACTCGATTCGAGCTTGAACGACTCCGTCTTGAGATCGGCGATCTGGGCGTCGATAGTAAGAGCGGCTTCGTGCGCGCGCCGGCGCAGGATTTCGATAGCGGCGGATGCACCATCGATTGCGGTGACTTGCCAACCATTGCGAGCGAGCCAGAGTGTATTGCGTCCAGCACCGCTTGCGAGATCTAGCGCCCTGCCCGGCGGCCGCGTACCCGCGGTTTCCCGTAGCAGCTGAGTTGCTTCACCTTCGATATCTTCCTTGCTGCGCTCACGCGAGCGATAGCGCTCATTCCAACCGGCTATTTCCACTGTCGTTAGATGGGCAGCAGATTGAGCGCGGCCTCGAGCTCGGCACGGGTGTGCGCATCCCCTTTGCGTGTTGACGCTTCGATTCCGGTTTCGTACATCCGGCGAGCGTCGTCAATGCGGCCAAGCTTCTCAAGCGCCTGGCCACCATGATAGTAACCGGCTAGATAGGCTTGATCGCTTCCGAGCAGGGTTCTAAACTCGCTCACGGCCTCTTCGAGTTGACCACCTTTCGCGAGCTCGGTGGCGAGCCCGTAACGGGCGAAACTGTTGGAGGGATCCTGCGCCAGCATGGCTTTCAAGATTTCGAGGCGATTGGTGGCCATGAGTTGATTCTGGCATCCCACTGCCGCGCGACTATTTCTTGTCGGTGTGCTGATTGGGCTGGCGCTCGCCGCCGTCTCTATCAACGTTCTTGTCTTCCTCCTTCGTGTTGCGCACGTCTCGTTCGGTCGGCTTATCGGCCGTGTCGCGCGCCGGCTTCGGATTGATTTCAGGGCTCGGCATTACTACTCCTTACGATTGTGAAGTAAATTCGCGGATGTGGCGGGCGGCGCTTTCGACGGTACCGGCGGCCTTTGCAGTACTTGCTTTAGCCGTTTTGGCGGCCTCTCCGAAGCGGGTTTGCGCGTGTCCGGCCAATTCGCCGAGCGAGGCAGCAGCGCTGCCAACACTTTCGCGGCTCTTGCGCATGGCCTGTTCGACTAAGCCCGCCGACCAGTTCATACATGCCGGGATCACCAGGACCAAACCCGCCGCAGTCAAGCCAACTCCTACACCAATGAGGACGGCTCCGGTCATGCCATTGTTCGATTTTGTTTCCATTGTTTTCTCCTTCCCGGGGTACACCCGGGCTTTCTTTAATCAGACTGAAGTTTAGAGGTGAGAGGTTTCAGTATAGGTTCCAAATACCTTTTTGAGTGCACCACATATTTCACCCAGCGTGGCATAGGCTCTCACCGCTTCTATGAGGTGAGGCATGGTGTTTTCGGAACTTTCAGCGGCTCGGCAAAGTGCGTCAAGAGTTGCCTGCACGTGCACGTTGTTCCGGGTCGAACGAAGCTCGGCTAGTTTCGCCTCCTGCTGTTCCTGGGCGGTTGCGTCTACTTGCAGCAGATCGATCGGGGCGGCATCGGCTTGGAAGCGATTCGCACCGACGATGACTCGTTCACCCGCTTCGACCTCACGCTGATAGCGGTAACTGGCCGAGGCGATCTCACGCTGCGGAAAACCGGCTTCGATGGCGGGGATCATACCGCCTAATGCGTCGATTCGATGGATGTAGTCGTTCGCGGCTGCTTCGGTGTCGAGCGTGAGTTTTTCGAGATAGTACGAGCCGCCGAGGGGATCGGGTGTATTGGTAATGCCGGTTTCGTGCGCAAGGATTTGCTGCGTCCTGAGCGCGAGGGTAACGGCCTGCTCACTGGGCAGTGCGTACGCTTCATCGAGCGAATTGGTGTGCAGCGATTGGGCACCGCCCAACACGGCAGCCATAGCTTGCCAAGCGGTCCGCATAAGGTTGTTATACGGTTGCTGCCAAGTGAGCGAACAGCCCGCGGTTTGGGCGTGAAAACGAAGTTTCATGCTGCGCTCATCGCGCGCGCCGTAGCGGTCCTTAGCGATGACGGCCCACATTTTGCGTGCGGCGCGGAATTTCGCGATCTCTTCGAAGAAGTCGTTATGCGAGTTGAAGAAGAAGCTGAGCCGAGGGGCGAAGTCATCGAAAGCGAGGCCTCGTTCGAGAGCCCAATCGGCATATTCAATGCCATCGCGCAAGGTGAAAGCGAGCTCCTGGACGGCGGTTGAACCGGCTTCGCGGATGTGATAACCGCTGACTGAGACCGGGTTGAAACGCGGCACAAACTGAGTCGAGAATTCAATCGTGTCGGTGACCAGGCGCATCGAAGGGCGCGGGGGAAAGATGAATTCTTTCTGGGCGATGTACTCCTTGAGAATGTCGTTTTGCAGCGTGCCCGAGAGTTTTTGCCACGCTGCGCCTTGCTTCTCGGCAGCCGCAAGATACATTGCCCAGATGACGGCCGCCGGAGAGTTGATGGTCATCGAGACCGTGACTTTGTCGAGCGGGATCGCCTGGAACAGAGTCTCCATGTCATGGAGGGAGCAGATCGATACGCCGCATTTGCCGACTTCGCCTTCGCTCATGGGATCGTCAGCGTCGTAGCCCATTAACGTGGGCAAATCGAAGGCAACGGAGAGACCGGTTTGCCCCTGCGAGAGCAGATAACGGTAGCGCTCGTTCGTTTGTTCGGGGGTTGCAAAGCCCGAAAACTGGCGCATGGTCCAGAGCTTGCTGCGGTACATCGAGCGATGGATGCCGCGCGTGTATGGAAACTCGCCGGGAGCTGCCAGCTCTAGCGCAGGATCGAAGCCGTCAAGGCACTCGGGTCCGTAAAGCGGATCGACCGGAACTCCGCTGATAGTTGTAAACGGGCGATCGACCGCTTTGTCTTCCCCTGGCACATTGCACCTGACTAGCCGATTCGATGGTAACCCAACTTGCATGAATAAGTTAGAGCTATTGCGCTGATAGAATGAGGGTTGGACGTCAGTCGGGAGGTTCTGTAGATGGCTGCTTCGCAGCGGCGCAAGTCGGTCGCGGTCAATGTGGGCGGTGTCGGGGTTGGCGGGTCGAACCCGATCGTGGTTCAATCCATGACGAACACCGATACGGCGGACACGAGCGCGACGGTGAACCAGGTGATGCAGCTGGCGCGCGCCGGTTCGGAACTGGTGCGCGTGACGGTGAACACGGAAGAAGCGGCTCGTGCGGTACCGGTGATCGTCGAAACGCTGCGCGATTTTGGCGTCACGGTTCCGATTATCGGCGACTTTCACTATAACGGGCATTTGCTGCTTAAGAAGTATCCGGCGTGCGCGCGGGCGTTGGCAAAATACCGGATCAATCCGGGAAACGTAAACATCGGCCGCAAGCAGGACGATAATTTCCGGATCATGATCGAGGCGGCGATCGAGTATGACCGGCCGGTGCGGATCGGCGTCAACTGGGGTTCACTCGATTCTGTTTTGTTGACGCAGATGATGGACGAGAACTCGCGTCTCTCGGAACCTTTGGACGCGATGGAAGTGACCCGCCGGGCAATTGTCGAGAGCGCGATTCGCAGCGCCGAAAATGCGGAGCGCTACGGTTTGCATCGTGATCGCATTATTCTGAGCGCGAAGGTCAGTAACGTGCAGGATTTGATTGCGGTGTATCAGATGATGGCGGCGCGTGGAGATTATGCGCTGCATCTGGGTCTGACCGAAGCCGGGCTTGGCTCGAAGGGCATCGTGGCGACGACGGCGGCTTTGTCGGTCCTGCTGCAGCAGGGGATCGGGGATACGATCCGGGCCTCGTTGACGCCGCTGCCGAATGGCGATCGGACAGACGAAGTGGTGGTGAGTCAGCAGATCCTGCAGGCGCTCAATCTCCGAAGCTTCACTCCGCAAGTGGCAGCGTGCCCGGGCTGTGGCCGAACGACGAGCACTTTCTTCCAAGATATGGCCGACCAAATTCAAACGTATTTGCGCGAGCAGATGCCGATCTGGCGCGACCAGTATGCAGGGGTGGAAGAGATGAAGGTCGCCGTCATGGGATGCGTGGTGAATGGCCCCGGCGAATCGAAACATGCGAATATCGGCATTTCGCTTCCGGGCACATTTGAGACCCCGGTGGCGCCGGTATATATAGACGGCAAACTTTCGACGACCCTGCGCGGCGATCAAATTGTCGCGGAGTTTCGCGGTATTCTCGACAGCTATGTAGCGGGGCGCTACGGCAGAGAGAGCGTTGCTTCCAACGAACCCAGTACCAAACCCGCCGAGCCTGCCGCCGTCCTCGCCTGAAGCTGAACTCGCGCATTTACGCGAGACGGTTTCCGAGCTGGCGGTGCGGGTTAATCAGCTTGAGCAGAGACTGGCTGGATCGACGGTTGTGCTGCCACCGGCGAAGCCACAGCTCGAATCTGGTTTCGGACTCACGCTGGTCAATCGGGCGGGCGCGCTCACGCTCGCGATCGGGATCATCTTCTTCTTCAAGTACGCGGTTGACAACAGATGGATCGGTGCCGAGGGCAGGGTTGCCGTGGGCGTGGTCGCGGGTATTGCCATGCTGGCGGCAGCCGAGTGGATGCGGCGGGGCGTGTTCACACAAGGGCTGGCCGGCTGCGGCCTGGCGACGGTCTACGTCTCACTCTATGCAGCTTTCGCTTACTATGAGCTGATCATTCCGCTTGCCGGATGGAGTCTGCTGGTGCTTGTGTCCGGACTGGCGGTAGTGTTGTCGATTCGCTATGCGAGTGTGGCGATTGCAGCGCTTGGATTCACCGGCGCGATGCTCACTCCGATGCTCCTGCATAATCGGGCGACAGCGTGGTGGTTTGATTTCCTGTTTCTGCTCGCGGCGGCTTTGACGGCGCTTGCCATTGCGATTCGCAGCCAGTGGCCCGCGCTGATTCCGGGCATGGCAGCACTCGCCGTACTATCAGCCGCTGTGGTGCTGAATGAAAAGCATCCACTTTCGTTCGCGGTGTTCTGCGGGTTGCTCGCCGGCGCGCATTTCGCATCGGTACACCGAGCAGCAGTCGGCGGGAGATTACACAATTTTGCTTACTTGACGGCTCACGGTTGTCTGCTGGTGGCCGGGTTGCGCGAGGTTGCGCTCTGGGCGGCGGCTGTCAGCTTGCCTGATGACCGATCAAGCTTGATGAGCTCGCTTGATTCTTTTTTGATTGCTCTCTACGGAACTGCCGTCCTGATTTATGGCATGGCGCGCCGGAGACAGGTTGACCGCTCTCTGGGATTGATTCTGCTGGCGCTTGTAATCGGCAAACTTTATCTGTGGGATGTTTGGCAGCTGAACAAGTTCTACCGGATTTCCGCATTTGTCGCACTCGGCGTTTTGCTGCTGGCGGCTTCGTACTTGTACTCGCGTTTTCGATCGCGTACGGCGGAGTGAGCGCGTCCGCCAGTTGGATGACGATCTCGCACGCGCTATCTCTGCAGCAGGCTCTGAATCGTATCGAGCTCTTTTCCCGCGTCTGCCCATTTGCCTTGAGCGCTCAACTCGCGATAGCGCTGCAGATGGGTTCGAATTTGCTCGAGCGTGCCGATCGCCTGACTGGAAATTTGTGGGACGGTCTGCGCCGCGGGGGTGCCCTGCGTCGCCTGGGACGCGGCGGATACTGGGGCGGCCTGCTCGACACCGCTGGTGTTACCGCCAAGCTCCTCGATTAGCTGTTCGAGGGCTTGTTCATAGGTATCCGCATAGGACAAGCGATTGCCCATGGCCAACGCTACCTTCTTCAGCTGCGGCATGCTGGCCTGCGAGGCCTGAATGTAGATGGGTTCGACATACAGGAAGCTGTCATTGATGGGCAGCACGAGCGTTTGACCGCGTAGCACTTGTGAACCTTGCTGATTCCAGAGCGTAAGGTCTTTCGAGATGTTCTGGTCCTGGCTGATGCGTGCATCGATTTGCATAGGGCCATAAATAATGTTTTGCTTTGATAGCTGGGCGAACTGCAGTTCGCCGAGATGGTCGCCGTCGCAACGTGCGTACATGACGCCAATCAGGTTGTCTTTGTTGGCCGGAGTGAACGTAGTGATGAGCATGAACTCCGGAGTATCGCTGCCCGGCAGCGCGGCGACAACATAGGTGGGAGAGACAAAAG
Source organism: Terriglobia bacterium (assembly GCA_963737005.1). Lineage (GTDB taxonomy): Bacteria > Acidobacteriota > Terriglobia > Bryobacterales > Bryobacteraceae > Bog-105. The sequence continues at coordinate 928,281 of CAVTRD010000006.1, forward strand.
CAGCGCCTTCGCCGGCGCCGCGATTCCCCGTTTTGGCGAGATCCCAAAGATCGGCGCGGTTGTAAAACGCTTCTGGATCGCGCATGTGAAACGTGCGGTAGATTTCCGCTTGAGCGCTGAACAGCGTTTCCGGATAACGTGCGTGACGGCGCAGATCGGGCGGCATGGCGGCGAGAGGCCGAAAGAGTGTGGGAAAGAGACGGCCGTACGCTTCGATCAGCACGTCGTGCGGATCGAAGACGTAGAGATGGGTTTCACCCGTGTAAGCATCGATGGTGGCCTTGACTGAGTTGCGAAGATAGTTCGTCGTCACCCCATCCTCGCTACCGATGGTCAGTTCGCGCGAATAGGGATGCGAGGCCGACGACATATAGCCGTCTTCGATCCAGACTAGCCGCCCGGCATCGGTCAGAACGAGATAAGGATCTCCGTCCCAATTCAGGAACCCGGCCAGGCGGTGCAGCCGATTCAGAATCGAACGATGGATCATCATGCGACTGCTGCCGTTCAGGTAGGACGTGAGAACGACGTTGAAATCGCCGTAGTAGACGGCCGCAGCGAGACGCATCCAAATCGAGGAGATGGGGAACCCGCCCGTGCCTGCGTAGTTCGTGTATTTACTTTCCGAACCGGCCGGGTAATTGAACTCCTGCTGCGCCGTATTGACATAGACCGGCTCATGCGCCACTTCGCTGTAGTAGATCTCGGGCTCAGTAAATTTCAGGCCCTTGGCGGCGACTACGGGCGGGGCGTCTTTGATGAAGAGAACCGGCAGTCCATCAGCCGTGATGCGATTGGCTTCTGCCATCACGATGCCGTAGCCGTGGGTGTACATCAGGTGAGTGTTGATCCAGCGGCCGCTGGCTGACCCTAATTGGCGGATATCGAGCTCGCGGGGCGCGATCAGCACCTGGCGCAGACGCCCTTCGATGTTGTATCGATCGACGTCGGTATCCATATAGACGTAGGGCCGCAGCGGCTGGATTTGCGAGATGGTGTCGTGGAACGCGCGCCAGTCCCAGAGGCGGACGTTATCGAGCACGGCTTGGTGCTTGCCGTAATCGATGGGGGTTTCGGGCGTAGCTTCGACGGAGGTTTCTTTGACGCGCGTGTTGAGACCGTAAGCGGAGCGAGTAGCGTCGATGTGGTGCTGGATATAGGGTCGTTCGAGAGCTAGCTCATTGGGCCGCACGTAGAGGGCGCCTACCAGCGCGGGGAGTAGAAAGCGCACGGGCAAGAGAAGTAAGAGGAGCAGAGCGAGTTTGCCGCGGCGGAGCACCACGAGCCCGGCGGCTGCCAGGGCGCCCAGAATGAGCATCCATTGCAGCGGGATGATCATGTGATCGGCCAGCCAATCGACGCCGACGAGATATTGACCGTGATCATCGAGCAGCAGCGTGTAGCGATCGAAGAAGATTTTGATTGCGAGAGCGACCAGGAAGATGGCGGCGATAATGCGCACGAAACCGGCGTCGAACGTTTCGCGAAGGGAGAACGTATCGAACTGGAAAGGGGCACCCGGCATTGGCATCCGGGGCATGCTGCGGCTGATGTTCTCCGCGTTGGAGGCCAGCCAGTAGATCACGAGGGTGAGCACTGTCCCAACCAGCACGACCTGCAAAAGCAAGTTATAGAACGGCAGGCCAAAGAAATAGAAGGTGAGGGGTTTTCCAAAGATCGGGTCGACGTATCCGCCGCTCGAAGCGGGCACGCGCAGGCCCCCGAAGTAGCGCACGACGGTCCAGCTATCGACAGCAGTGTTGGCGACGAAGATAGCGAAGAGCGCGAATACCAAGAGAGCAATGCGGTTGACGAGCTGCCGATTGAGAAAGCCGAACAGCGGGGCGGAGTTCTTGCGCTGATGAAAGCCTGCTTTAAAGGCGGCGAAGAAGGCACCAAAGAAAAGCAGCGCGGCAATGGCAACCGGGCCCGTGCCATAGAGCAGGAGATTGACCCAGGTATCGAGCTGACCGAGTTCACGCCACCAGGCGTAAGCGAGCAGAGTTTCCGCAAAGTAGCGGGAACAGAGCAGCAGAACCAGCAGCACGAGCACCAGCACGAAGAGGCGGCCGCGCCGCGTGCGCTGGCCGATATACAGATCTGACATGGACACTTTCAGCTTACGGGATTGGAAACTACTCCATATGCCCGATAATGCGGGGGCAGGCGAGCATGCGTGAACACAGGATTGCAGCGATACCAGGGGACGGCATTGGCCAGGAGGTAATTCCAGCCGGATTGACGGTCTTAGAGGCGCTCGCGAAACGTTGTGGCGATTTCCGTTTTGTGGTCGAAACGTTTCCGTGGGGCGGCGACTATTACCGGGCGACCGGGCGTATGATGCCGGCCGATGGCCTGGAAAGTTTGAAGAAGTTCGACGCCATTTATTTTGGATCAGCCGGGGATCCGGGGATTCCTGATCACATTACGTTGTGGGGTTTGCGGCTGGCGATCTGTCAGGGGTTCGACCAGTACGCGAATGTGCGGCCGAGCCGGATCCTGCCGGGGATTGCGAGTCCGCTGCGGGATGTGGGAATGGGCGATCTGGATTGGGTGATCGTTCGAGAGAACAGCGAAGGCGAGTATGCGGGGCATGGCGGACGGTCACATGTTGGGCTCGCGGAGGAGGTGGCGACAGAAGTTTCCATTTTCACGCGGGCGGGCGTGGAACGAATCATGCGGTTTGCGTACGAGCTGGCGCGTTCGCGGCCTCGCAAGCAGCTGACGGTTGTGACCAAATCGAATGCCCAGCGGCACGGGATGGTGTTGTGGGATGAAGTGGCGGCGGCGGTCGGCGGTGAGTATCCAGATGTGAAAGCCGACAAGATGCTGGTGGATGCGGTGACGACGCGCATGGTAGGGAAGCCTGCTTCACTCGATGTAGTTGTCGCGACGAATCTGCATGCCGACATTTTGAGCGACCTTGCTGCGGCACTGGCGGGAAGTTTAGGCATCGCACCGACGGCGAATCTGAATCCGGAGCGACTGTTTCCTTCGATGTTTGAGCCGATTCACGGGTCGGCTTTCGACATCATGGGGAAAGGGATTGCGAACCCGATCGGAAGTTTCTGGACGGCCGTTTTAATGCTCGAGCATTTGGGGGAGAATGCGGCGGCGGAGCGCTTGATGATTGCGATCGAGCGGGTTACTGGCGAGGGGCGTGTGCGAACGCCGGACTTGGGCGGCGAGGCAAGGACAGAAGCGGTGACCGCGGCGGTTTGCTTGGCTCTCTCCGTTTGAGGATAATGAGGAACGTTTGCATGCCAACCAGAGAACGTTCCAGCAAGATAGTCGAAGCGAAGCGAAACGGTGTTGCCGAGTGGGTGGTTACGCTTCTACTTCTTTTATTTGGCACGACTACTTTGGCGCAGGCGTTCGTCATACCGACGGGCTCCATGCAAGACACTTTGCTGGTGGGCGATCACCTGCTGGTTGACAAGCTGAGTTATGCGGCGGCGGGATCGATCGGAAGGCACCTACTGCCCTACCAGGAGCCGAAGCATGGCGACATTATCGTCTTTCGTTACCCGCCCGATATCAACGAGACATTGGTGAAGCGACTTATCGGCGCGCCGGGCGATCGCCTGCGGATTACCAACGGTGTGGTTTACAGGAATGGCCGGCGGCTGAACGAGCCCTATGTGTATCACAAATACGCGTACGATCCGTCTCTCGACAATTTCCCAAATGCGTGCTGCCGTCCGGTGAAGGAAGAACAAGCGCAGCAAGCGCAGCAGCGAATGCTTGAAGAGAACGTGAATCAGGGCGAGGTCGTGGTTCCGGCGGGCGAGTATTTTGCGATGGGAGACAATCGCGACAACTCTTCCGACAGCCGCTATTGGGGATTCGTTCCGCGTGAAAACATCATCGGCAAACCGTTCCTCATTTACTGGTCATACCGAGCTTCGACGGAAGACTTGACGGGTGAGTCGGCCGGATCGATGGTCACGCATATGGTCGATCTGGGTGAGCATTTCTTTACGCGCACGCGATGGGAACGGACGCTGCGGCCGGTTCGCGGCTTTTCGGACTCTGATCTGCCTTCCACGCCGTTGCCGATCAATCGCGGCTCGGCGAACCCTTAATTCGTTGGAGTGTGTGATGCCGGAAGAAGTAGATCTTTACAACGCCGCCTACCAACACTACGGCCTCGAGGTGTACCGGCAGATCCGGTTGGAGACCTACGGGGAAGATCTTGGACAGACGAGCTGGGTTGACTCGGCGGAATCGGAGGAGATACCCCGGCTGCTCGAGTTGACACCCCAATCGCGAGTGCTCGAAGTAGGATGCGGCTCGGGGCGGTACGCGCTCGGTATAGCGAAACGTATCGGCTGCAAGATCATCGGGGTCGATATGAACCCTCATGGGGTTCATACCGCCAATGAACTAGCGTGCTCAGAGCATTTGAATGGGCTTGCTTCATTTGAAGAGTGCGATGTTTCGGAGAAGCTGCCGTTTGACAGTGAGGCGTTCGATGCAGTATTCGCCAACGACGTTTTGTGCCATGTACGGGGCCGGGCGGAGTTGCTCGCCGAGTTGTGCCGGGTCTTGCGGCCGAATGGCCGACTGCTGTTTAGCGACGCACTGGTGGTTGCGGGGCTGGTCTCGAGCGACGAGATTGCGACCCGGGCTTCGATCGGCTACTACCTTTTCAACCCGCCCGGTGTGAACGAACAGCTGATGCAAGCGGCCGGGTTCCAGGTGGCCGATGTGCAGGACACAACGGAGCGCGCAGCTAGAATCGCGCATCGTTGGCACGCAGCGCGCGAGAAACGGCGGCAGGAAGTGCTGGATCTTGAAGGAGCGAGTAACTTTGAAGGCTTGCAGCGTTTCCTCTCCTGCGTGTATCAAGTGATGAACGAGAGACGGCTGCTGCGTTTTGTTTATCTGGCACACACGGCGGCATGAACTCCACTCCGACAAAGAGAGGTTCGGAATGAGTGTGGTGGGGCGGGTAGAGAGCTTGTGGCGATATCCGGTGAAGAGCATGCGCGGCGAGGAGCTCACGGAGGCTTTCGTCGGGTTTTCGGGCGTTTATGGCGACCGTAATTATGCGGTGGGCGATGCGGCAGCGCCCAAAGATTTCCCTTTTCTGACAGCGCGCGAACAAGGGCAGATGCTGCTCTATCGGCCGCGCTATCGAAATGCGGAGCAGGCCAGCAAGCCGGCAGATCTGGCGGCTGCCGAGGCGCTGGCGCCGGGGGTGACTCCGGTGTATGCCGCGCCGGCTGACTTGAAGGTCGATGTCGAGACGCCCACGGGAGAGACGTTGAGCATCGACGACCCGAGACTGCTCGCGATGCTGAGCCAGGGTCTCGCGGAACGACATCAGCTGAGTCTGCTGCGCTCGGATCGAGCGCTGACCGATTGCCGGCCGATCTCGCTGTTCTCGGTGCAAACGGCGCAGCAGTTGAGTGAAGAACTCGGGGTCTCGCTCGATAAGAGACGCTTTCGGGCGAACGTGTATCTGGACCTTGGATCGCGGCAGGGTTTTGGCGAGGATAGCCTGACGGGTACGAGACTTCGCATCGGCGACAAAGCCGTGGTGGCGGTGATCGAGCGCGACCCGCGTTGCAAGATGATTACGCTCGATGCGGACACGGGCAATCCAAATCCAGAGGTAATGAAGCTACTCACGCGGTCGCATGAAGGCAAGGCGGGAGTGTATGGAGTGGTGCTGGCTGAGGCCGTGATCCGGCCCGGCGACGAGATCACTGTGCTGCAATAGCTAGCCGGCGGCACGGACCAGGCGCAGGAAGTCGACCATCAAGCGTTTACAGACTTCGGGCTGGTCGGTTGTGAGGATATGTCCGGCGTCGGGTATGAGGCGGAACTGGGCTCCCGGGATGCGGGACGCTACCACTTGACCGTTTTCGAGCGGTACGAGCCGGTCTTTGTCGCCGTGAACAACCAGAGTCGGAACTTTGATCGACGGCAGGCGCAGATAGGAACTCCACCAGAGGATGCCACTGAACTGGCTGAAGAAGCCTTGGTAACTCCAGTTGCAGGCGCACTGGATATCAAGATCTTCGTGGATGCGCTCGAGCGGGGTTGACGAGGCGTATAAGAGTGGCGCCAAGGCCAATTCGCGGGCACGTCGTTCCGCTTCGCCCCACTTGATCCCACGCGGCCGGACAAAACGGGGCCAGCGCGCGAGCAGACCCCCGTGACTCGTACAGGCGAGCAGCAGGCTGCGAACTCTTTCGGGAAAACGCAGCGCGAGTTCCTGAGCGATCATGCCACCCATAGAGGCGCCGATCACGTGGGCCGCCGATTCGCCCGCAGCGTCCAACACGGTGGCGGCATCTTTGGCCATCTGACGCATGCTGTAAGGTCCGCGCGTTACGGCACTCTTGCCGACGCCCCGATTGTCGAACAATATGACGCGGCAGCGGCTGCGGAGGATTGGCAACACTCGGAACCACATATCGTGGGTGAAGCTCAAACCCATAATCAGCAGAACGGGCGGTCCGGAACCCTGCACATCCCAGTACAGTTGGGCACCATCATTTGTAGTTGTATATGGCATGTCGACGGACTAGGCCCCAATATCTTGTGGTAGTCGAGCTTGGGGGTACAATAAGCGGACGCTGTATGCCTTTACAACGTTAGCCCGGGAGTATACGATGAAGACACCCCCGAGAATAGAGATTGGGGAGGGCATTGCCGGTTGTTGAAACTTAAGCGCGTCGAAATTCATGGATTCAAATCCTTCTACGACAGAACGGAGATGAAATTCAACGGAAGTGGGATTGCGGCGGTAGTCGGCCCGAACGGGTGTGGCAAGTCGAATCTGAGCGACGCGATCAGCTGGGTTTTGGGAGAGCAGTCGGCCAAGACGCTGCGCGGCGCGCGAATGGAAGATGTCATTTTCGCCGGCACGCGGGAGCGGAAAGCGCTCGGCATGGCAGCGGTCACCATGACACTGGTCCCGCACGCGAGCGCACTGGCGGCTGGGCGCAATGGAACCGAACCGCATACCGATGACGACACAACTCTTGACAAGACTGACCCCTCTGCCAATGTAGACGTCGCGCAGAGGCCGGACGATTCTCACAACTTTGTAACAAACGGAGCCGGGAAGCAAACCGGTGAAATTACGATTACCCGGCGGCTCTACCGATCGGGTGAGAGCGAGTATCTGATTAACGGGAAGCAGGCGCGACTGCGTGACATCCAGGACTTGTTCTTGGGGACAGGACTGGGACCCGAAAGTTACGCAATTATCGAGCAGGGCCGCATTGGGCAGATCTTAAGCAATCGTCCGCAGGATCGCCGAAACGTGATTGAAGAAGCGGCGGGGATCACGAAGTTCAAGACGCGCAAGCGGCTGGCTGAGGCCAAGCTCGAGAGCGCCAAACAAAACCTGGCGCGCGTGTTCGACATTCTGGAAGAGGTAACGAGGCAGGCGAATTCGCTGAAGCGGCAAGCGGCGAAGACAAAACGCTACGGGGAGCTGAAAGCCGAGGCAAGCGGTTATCTGCGGCAGGTGCTCGCGCGAAAGTTTCGGGCGCTCGAGCGGGAGATGGGGAAGATCGCGATCGAACTTAATCTTGCTTCGACCGAATGGCAGCGTGCGCAAGCGGCTATCACGGAGCGAGAGGCTGCGCAAGAAGGCTTGATGGCCGCTTCTTACGCCCATGAAGAACGACTCACGGAAGCGCGCAAGAGTTTGGCCGAGCTGAGGCTCGAGACAGAACGGACGCGTGGGCGGCTGGAGTATCAGACAAAGCAAATCGAACGGATCACGCAGGGGTTGAGCGCGGGCGGCCAGGAGCTGGAAATTTTGGGGCGGCAGCAGGCCGAACGGGTCACCGAACTCGAAGGCCGGGCGGAAGAACTCGCGCAACTCGAGCATGGCTGCGCAGTGGCACAAGCGGATTTGGCGGCGACAGCAGCCGAGCGGCAACGTTCGCAAAACGATCTGACAGAGCGGGAACGCGGTCTGGAAGTCAAACGGCAGCAGGTATTGGCACTACTTGGAGATACGGCACGCCTAAAGAACCGCCTGACCCAAATCGAAGCGCAGCTTGCTTCGTCAGATCGGGATCGAGAGCGGATTCGCAAGGAAGAAGTTCAGTCGCAAGCGGATGCCGGACGCATTCAGCAGAGTAAAGCGCAACTTTCGGACCAGCTTGCGATGCGGCAAACGGCACTCGTGTCGGTAGAGGAGCAGCGGAAGGCCGTTGAGAGCGAGCTGCAAGGACTGAGAGCGCAGGTAAATGAAGGCCGAACAGCGCTCGACCGGCTGAAGGGTGAAGCGTCGCGAGTCAAAGCGCGCAAAGATTCGCTCGAGGAAGTCATTCAGCATCGCAGTTATACAACAGAGACAGTGAAGCGGCTGTTTACCGCAGTGGAACGCGGGAAGACAGAGAGCTTTCAACCGGTGGGGGTGCTGGCCGATTTTCTGGAAGTGGAGCCTGGATTCGAGAAAGCCACCGAAGAGTTTCTGCATGACGAGCTCGAGTATGTGGTGGTACGGAACTGGACCGAGGGTGAGCGCGGGATCGAATTGATGCGCGAGGACCTGAACGGGCGTGGAACCTTTTTGGTGGAAGCTACGGGCGACGATCCGGCAGCGACGAAACAGGTGCCGCGGCCTGAAACGGAGAACGGGGCGCTGACCAAACTGACGGACGCGCTGCGCTGGACGAATGGCTTATCCGAGATCCCGATGGAACAGCTGCCGCGCATCGCGAACTGTTATGTCGCGAGTGAACGAGCGCTGGCGCGCGAACTGGCAACGCAGTTTCCGCATTGCTGGTTTTTGACGACGGACGGCGTGAACTATCACGGGCAGGCCGTGAGCGGGGGCAAGAAGTCCGGCGCCGGGCCGCTGGCGCTGAAGCGCGAATTACGGGAGATCGCTAAGGTCGAAGAGACGAAGCAGGCGGAGCTGAAGAGCGCGCAAGAGCGATTGAGCGAGCAGGAGCAGAAGGTCGCGGGACTCGGGGAGGAACTGGATCGTCTCCGCTCGAAGCAGCAAGCACAAGAACGGGACGTGCTGGCGCTTGATCACGAGAGTCGCAAATTAGCCGAGGAGTTTGGGCGCGTGCAGGCGAGGCTTTCGCATGCCCGGCTGGAACTGGATCGCATGGCGCGCGAGCGTGTGCAGCTCGAAGAGAACGCCGGGCGAGACGGGCAGAAATTGGCGGATCAGGAACAGGCCCGCGCAACCGAAGAGGCTGGACTCGAAGCGGCTCGCAAGGAACTGGCTGGTTTACGCACCGAGCTGGCGCAGTTAAGCGAAGAACATGCAAGTAAACGAGCTGATCTGGCAGGTATTGAGGAACGGCGGCGATCGGTTTCGAATGACCGGACGCGTCTCGAGATGCAGCTGCGCGAGCTGACGGCCAGGCGTGCGCACCTTGGCCAGGAGACGGAGCGAATGGAAGCGGAGAAGGCCCATTTGCTTGCGAGCAACACAGAGTTGCTGGCGAAAGCTGAGGAGCTACAGCAATCAACGGAAGAGGCAGGAGCGGCGGTCGATCGTTTGTCGGTTCAGGAGACGGAGCTTCGCAATGCGCTGGCGAACGCCGACGAAGAGCTCAAACGTTTGCGTGCCGCGGCACAGACGGAACAAGAGCTGCGATCGGAACGACAGGTGGCTTTGGCGAGAGCGGAATCGCAATGGAAGCATTTAGAAGAGACCTGCACGCGCGAGTTGGATGTTCCGTTGGCGGAGCTAGCGAAGGCGACCGAGGAAGAGACGTCAAGCGAGACCGATCTCCTGGGTCTGGAGGGCCAATATGAGGAAGTTCGACGAAAGATTGAGACGCTTGGGCCGGTGAATCCGACCGCGCTCGAAGAATTCGAAGAAGCGCAACAGCGGCAGGAATTTCTTTCCGCGCAACGGCAAGATTTGCTCGATTCGATCCGCGACACAGAGAAGGCGATCGGTGAGATTGACACTGAGTCGCGCAAACGGTTCGGTGAGGCGTTTCACGCAATAAACGCCAACTTCAAAGAGATGTTCAAGACCTTGTTCGGCGGCGGCATCGGCGAGATGAGGCTGACGGATGAGGAAAACCTGGCCGAGTCAGGCATCGACATTGTGGCATCGCCGCCTGGTAAGAGACTGCAAAGCGTGCTGCTTCTCTCAGGTGGTGAAAAATCCTTAACGGCAATGGCACTATTGATGTCAATTTTTCAGTACACACCAAGTCCTTTTTGCGTACTGGATGAAGTGGATGCACCGTTAGATGAGCCCAACATTGAGCGACTGACCCGACTTTTGAAAGACATGTCGGAAGGCACGCAGTTTATCGTAATCACGCATGCCAAGCGGACGATGGAAGCCGCACAATCCTTGTACGGCGTAACGATGCAGGAGCCGGGCGTTTCGAAGCTCGTATCGGTCCGATTTAAAGCAGAGGGCGCGACCGAGCTGACGACGGCGCGGCGCTAAACACTTTCCTGTTATTTGGGCTTTAAAAAGGGAAGCAGCGCGCCATATAGACGCGCTGCTTTTATCGACGCTATGAGCGGGTTCCTCGCAGGTGGATTAGCAAGCCTCCGTGATTCGCTAATGGACCTGACGAGCGACTTTATATAAGCAATTACAGATCCAACGCAACACCGCGTGTAAGTTATTGAAACCGCGTTTCCACGGCGGGCCTCATGGAAGTTTTTATAGGACAAAAAGATAGTGGTGGGTACCTGAGCAGTTAAAGTGGATAACACGAGGGCGATCGATGGCGTTGAGTATTGGCAGTCGCATGGAGGACGGGATCGCGATTCTGGATCTGGAAGGGGCGCTAACATTAGGACCTCTTCTTGTTTCGGTCCGTAACGCGGCTCGCGAAGCGCTTGGCACGTCGGGCGTAGCGGGTATTGTTTTGAATGTACGGCGAGTGGTTTCGGTGGACAGCTCGGGTTTAGGTGAACTAACGATCGTTTATAGTTCAGCGAACCGGCATGGCTGTCCGATGCTGTTGACTGGCGTAGGCGCAAGTCTTCGCAAGATGCTGCAGATGACGCATTTGGATGCAGTGTTGGAATCAGAAGAAGACTTGCCAGCGGCGAAAAAAAAGTTGAAAGAGCGAGGAAAGAGCCGATGAACGGGAGGCGGACTTGAGCACCCATATTCAAAGCAGAACATTTCAAGCGTTTGATCCGCGGCGTGGCGCGCCGATGCCGCATGAGTATCGCGAGGCCGAAGAAGATGAGGTCAGCCGGGCGGCGGACTTAGCCGATGAGGCGGCACCCAAGCTGGCTGCACTCTCCACAACCGAAATATCCCAGTTTCTGGTAAACATCTGTGAGGAGATCGTTGCGCTCGGGGAAGCGCTGATCGACCAAGCGGATCAAGAGACCGCACTGGGGTGCGAACGTTTGCGCGGTGAGCGCGACCGGACGGTAAACCAGATCAAGATCTTTGCGGAGCTGGCGCGGGAAGGCTCGTGGGTTGATGCGCGGATCGATCTGCCGAAGAGTGACCGGAAGCCGCTACCGAAGCCGGATCTTCGACGCGTGCTCGAGCCTTTGGGACCGGTGGCAGTATTCGGCGCAAGCAATTTTCCCTTCGCGTTCTCGGTGGCTGGCGGAGATACGGCATCGGCTTTCGCGGCGCGAAACCCTGTCATCGTGAAGGCGCACCCGGCGCATCCGGGAACGTCGGAGATGGTTGGGCAGGCCATTGGAAGGGCGGTGGAGAAAAGCGGTCTTCCAGAGGGGACATTCTCTCTGCTGCACGGTTTGAGGCCGGACGTAAGTATCGCGCTCGTGAGCCATCCCAAAGTGAAAGCAGTTGGATTTACGGGGTCGCTACGAGCCGGCCGCGCGTTGTTTGACGCCGCCGCAAAGAGAGCCGAACCGATTCCCGTGTTTGCCGAGATGGGCAGCGTGAATCCGGTATTCCTGCTGCCGAGCGCGATGGAGAAACACGCCGAGAGCACAGCGGAAGCGCTCTATCGATCCATGACGCTGAGTGTTGGACAGATGTGTACGTGCCCGGGTTTGGCGTTCGGGATAAAAGGCGACGCGTTCGACAAGTTTTCGAAGCGGTTATTCGAGCAAACGGAGCAAGGCGTCCCCGGGACGATGTTGAATTCAGCGATCGCGAAAAGTTTTGCTGAGGGCTTTGAAAGAGCGTCGAAAATTGCGGGCGTGGAAGCGCGCGTTTCCACTCGAGCAAGCGATCCGCAGAAAACGGAAGGCCAGCCAGGCGCACTGATGACGGATGCACGGACATGGCTCGAAAACCATGAACTGCATGAGGAAGTTTTTGGGCCCTCGACGGCGATGGTGCGTTGCGAGACAACAGAGCAAATGCTCGCTTGCGCCCGAGAGCTCGAAGGCAGCTTAACCGCGACGGTGCATGGCACTCCCGAAGACCTTGAACGCAACAGCGAACTGATTGGCATACTGCGGCGCAAGGCGGGCAGGCTGATCTTCAACGGTTTTCCGACCGGTGTGGAACTAGGGCACGCGATGCAGCATGGGGGACCGTATCCGTCTACGACCGACGCGCGATTCACTTCTGTGGGATCGGCGGCGATCTACCGTTTTGCGCGGCCGGTCTGTTATCAAAACTTTCCCGATGCGGCACTGCCGCCTGAACTGCAGAATGCCAATCCGTTGGGCATCTGGAGAATGGTCGATGGACGGTTAACGCGCGATGGATTACTTGATGAGCAGGTGTTAGCGACGCGATGACCCGAGGTGCGGCATCGATTCCGGAAGACACGGAGAAGTTCGATATCGAGTGCGGGGACAAGACCGTTTCGCTCACGAATCTCCAGAAAGTCTTCTGGCCGGAGCTCGGGAAAACAAAGCGGGATTTGTTGCTTTACTACGAAGCGGTTGCGCCGGCGCTGCTGCCGCATCTAGCGGATCGTGCGATGGTGATGAAACGCTATCCGAACGGGATCTCCGGCAAGTTCTTCTTTATGAAGCGAACGCCCGACTATAAGCCCGCGTGGCTTGCGACTTGTTCGATCGAGCATGGTTCGGGCAGTGTGATCGATTTCCCGATCGTGCAGGACCTAGCTTCGCTGCTATGGATCGTGAACCTGGGGTGCATCGATCTGAACCCGTGGTACGCGCGCTGCGATGATGTGAACCGGCCGGATTTTCTACATTTCGATCTGGACCCGGTTCCGCCGGCGGAGTTCGCGGAAGTGCGGCAAGTCGCGCTGCTCGTACGGACGTATTTGAAGGAGCGAAACGTTTCGAGTTATGCGAAGACGACCGGCTCGCGAGGCATCCATATTTATGTCGCGATCGAGCGGGACCCATTGCAGAAGGAGGTGTGGCGGGTAGCGAAGGCAATCGCGATTGAGCTGGCGAAGCAGTATCCAGAGATCATCACGTCCGAGTATCGGGTAGCGCAACGACCGGCTGGGCGTGTGCTCGTCGATTACAACCAGAATGCGTGGGGGCGAACGCTCGCTTCGGTATATTCGGTGCGGCCGAAGGAAGCGGGAACGGTGTCGACGCCGGTCTCGTGGGAAGAGATTGACGAGGGCATTGATGCCGACCGCCTGACCATGGACAGCGTGCCACAGCGGGTGGCCGAGCTAGGCGATTTATTCAAACCTGTGTTGCAGAAGCGCGGACGATGCCGGCTGGAGATGCTGCAGTGACTCTGCCGATTGCGACAGATTTCGCGCCCATGGAGGCAGACACGGCAAAAGCAATCCCAACGGGGGCGGAGTGGGAGTACGAACCGAAGTGGGATGGCTTCCGGTGTCTTAGTTTTCGCGACGGCGAGCAGATCGACATCATGTCGAAATCGAGCCAGCCGCTCGGGCGATATTTCCCGGAAATGACCGACGCTCTCTCCGATCTTGCGGCAACAAGATTTGTGCTGGATGGCGAGATCGTTGTAACAGAAAAGCGGTCGCTCGATTTCGACGCGCTGCTGCAGCGGATACACCCGGCGGCGAGCCGCATAAAGAAGCTCGCACGAGAGACTCCGGCAACGCTCATTTTATTCGACCTCTTGGTCAACGATCGGGGCGAGGATGTGACCGGGCGCGTGCTTGACGAGCGGCGCGAGGAGCTGGAGCAATTTGCAGCTCAGTATCTGAGCGGTAATGAGCGGATTCGACTTTCCCCGCGGACGCGCGACTTTGAGACCGCAAAAGCTTGGTTCAAGCGCATGGCCGGCCCGCTTGATGGGGTGATTGCGAAGCGAGTCGATCGTCCTTATGGATCAGGCGAGCGCAAGACGATGCTCAAGATCAAGAATTTGCGGACGGCGGATTGCGTGGTGGGCGGATTCCGTTACGGGTCGAAGGCCAAGGAGGTAGGATCTCTGCTGCTTGGCTTATACGATGAGCAAGGTTTGCTGGATCATGTTGGGTTCTGTTCGGGTTTGGCTGCGGCAGAGAAGGCCAACCTCACCAAGGAACTTGAGGCACTGATCGATCCACCGGGCTTCACAGGAACCGCACCCGGTGGTCCAAGCCGATGGAGCACAGAGCGCAGTACAGAGTGGCAACCACTTGCGCCGAAGCTGGTGGTCGAGGTGCAATACGATCACTTCTCGGGTCATCGATTTCGGCATGGCACGAAGCTCTTACATTGGCGTCCTGACAAGCGACCCACGGACTGCAAACAGAGCCAGGTAAAGCGCGAAAGCGAATCGCCCCTGACGCTATTGGACTAGCGCGATGAACGAGGTAGCCGAAGATATCTCGCACGAAGTGGCGCGCCTGCAGCCGGAGATCACGGCTTTTTTGCAGAAGCTGGTGCAGTTTCGCAGTTTGCCGGGCGGCGAGCAAGCGGTGCAATTGTTCATCGCTGACAAGCTTCGCTCCTTGGGTTTGGCGGTCGACGTTCTTGAATCCAAACGCGCCGAACTGGAGGGGCATCCGGCATTCTCGGACGACGGTGTGCCGTTTGTGGATCGGTTGAATGTCATTGGGACCTGGAACGGAACAGGTTTGGGCGATGGGCATTCGCTGATCTTGAACGGCCACGTGGATGTGGTCCCGACCGGCAGCGAAGAGCTTTGGGACTTGCCTCCCTGGAACGGCGTGGTGAAGGACGGAAGACTGCATGGGCGCGGCTCTTGTGACATGAAGGCGGGTGTGACTGCAGCTATCTTCGCCTGTGAAGCATTGCGCAATTTAGCTTTCCGCCCGGCGAAAGATGTTGTGATCGAGACAGTGATTGGAGAAGAAAGCGGCGGCGTTGGGACCCTCACTACGCTTGTGAAGGGCGTTACCGCTGACGCGGCGATCATTACCGAGCCGACCGAATTGGAAATCTGCCCTGTGCAGGCGGGTGCGCTTAGTTTTCGCATCAGGATTTCCGGACGCGCCATTCACGCGAGCATGAAAGTTCTCGGCGTGAGCGCGGTTGAGAAGTTCTGCCGGGTGTTCGCGGCGCTCGAGGAGCTGGATCGTGAGCGGCACGCGCGCTACAAGAATCCGCTTTTTAAGTATCCGGGGAACGTAGCGCCGATCAACGTCGGCATCGTGCGATCCGGTAACTGGCCGTCGACGGTTCCGGATGAATTGATCGCCGAGGGACGTTTCGGTGTCTTTCCTGGCCAGTCTAGTACGGAAGCGCGCGAGGAACTTAGAGCATGTCTTGCGAAAGCGGCGGTTGCCGATGAATGGTTACGAGAACATCCGCCGCAGCTGGAGTGGTTTGAAGGCCAGTTTGAAGCAGCGGAAACGTCGACCGAAGAGCCGGTGATTCAATGCCTGGCAAGATGTCACGCGGATTTGATGGGCAGCGCTCCGGCCGTGCGTGGAGTGACGTGGGGTTCTGACATGCGGCTGTTCACAAATCACGGAAGGGTGCCGGCAGTACTCTACGGTCCGGGGGACGTGGCGCTGGCGCACACGGTGAAGGAGTCGGTTGAACTGGCGGAAGTATTTACATGTGCGGATGTGCTGGCGCGGACGATATCGCGCTGGTGCGGAGGGCGAATGAATTAAAACGGCGGGCGCAGGCCTCTGTTATTCTGACGTTGCAAGTCGGCTTCCCCGCCCCGTGATCCCACGCACTCGGTTGGCATGAATTTATTTGAACTCACTCGAAAGCTGATCGACATAGAGTCGGTAACACCGAACGAGCGCGAAATCGGCAACTATCTTTGGGAGCGGGTCAGCGAAATGGCAGGTGCTTCTGGAGGTCGGGCGGAGCGGATGCCGGTCGAGCCGGGACGCGACAACATCTTCGTGCAGTTCGATGAGCCGACGGTGGTGCTTTCGACGCACATGGACACGGTACCGCCGTTCATCCCCTCGCGCGAAGACGATGCGGTGATTTGGGGACGCGGCGCGTGCGATACGAAGGGCATCATCGCGGCGATGATGACGGCGGCCGCAGAGATGCTTGCTGCCGGCCAACGGAATTTCGGACTCCTATTTGTAGTGGGCGAAGAACGCAACAGCGCCGGTGCGACAGCGGCGGCCAAGAATCCGCGGGGCAGCAAGTTTCTAATCAACGGCGAACCCACGGAGAATAAGCTGGCGCTTGGATCGAAGGGCGCGCTTCGTTATGAGATCGTGGCACGCGGGAGGATGGCGCATTCGGCGTATCCGGAGCTTGGTGAATCGGCGATCGAAAAGCTGCTTGAGGCGCTGAACCGCATCCGACAGATCAAGCTGCCGCACGACGAACTGCTGGGGGCGAGCACGCTCAATATCGGACGCATCGAGGGCGGTCGTGCTCCGAATGTGATTGCGGATCAGGCGCGGGCAGAGATTTTGGTGCGCGTGGTGGGGGATGCAACCGAAATGCGTGAGCAGATTGAGCGAGCTGCCGAGCCGGAGGCCGCTGCAGAAGAGGTGCTGCTCATTCCGGCTGTCCATCTTGGATCACTCGAGGGATTTGAGACAACCGTGGTCGCGTTTACGACCGATATTCCGGCGTTCGATGGAACGTGGGGCCAACCTTTTCTGATCGGACCAGGAAGCATTCATGTGGCGCACACGGCGGAAGAGCGGATTCCAAAAGGGCAGCTGACGGAGGCAGTGACGCTTTACAAGCGATTAGTGGAAAAGTTGCTTGCGGGCTGATGGCCGGCTTGTGTTATGAAACCAATTGACGTAGGAATTCTGGGCGGCACCGGCATGGTGGGGCAGCACTTCGTGCGGTTCTTGCAAGGGCACCCCTGGTTCACGGTCCGCTGGATCGGTGCGAGTGATCGTTCGGCGGGCAAGAAGTATCGTGATGCGACGGCTTGGCGGCTGGATGGCTCGATGCCGGAATCTGTATCGACTATCACGGTATCGGACTCAAAGCCACAAGGTGCGCCGCAACTCATGTTTTCAGCAATGGATGCATCCGTTGCTACAGGGATTGAGCGTGAGTTCGCGGCGGCGGGGCACGTGGTGGTTTCAAACTCGCGAAATCATCGCATGGAGCCGGACGTTCCATTGATTGTTCCGGAAATCAACGCAGCGCATTTGACCTTAGCGAAGACGCAGCAAACGAATCGCGGCTGGCGCGGCATGATCGTGACGAATCCAAACTGTTCGACAATTGTGCTCACGCTGGCTTTGGCGCCGCTGAAGCCATTTGGGATCGAGAGCGTGCTGGCGGCAACGATGCAAGCTGTGTCGGGCGCAGGATACCCGGGCGTGGCGTCGATGGATATCGTGGGGAACGTGGTGCCGTTCATCGGCTCGGAAGAAGAGAAGATGCAGCAAGAGACGCAGAAGATTTTGGGCGACGTGGCCGAAGGCCGCGCAGAACCGCTCAAAGCTCGCGTGAGTGCACATTGCAACCGGGTAGCGGTGGTGGACGGGCACACGGTGGCTGCTTCCATCGGGTTGGCGCACAAGCCGACGGTGGCCGAGGCTCGGGAGGCAATCGAAAAGTTTCGCGGTCTGCGGCAGGAGCGGAACCTGCCGAGTGCTCCATCAAAGCCGGTCATCTACATGGAGGAGCAAGACCGTCCGCAACCGCGACGCGATGCAGGACGTGAGAACGGGATGGTGGTCTTTGTAGGGCGGCTGCGGGAGTGTCCGGTGTTCGATTTAAAGTTCGTCGCTTGCGGGCACAACACAATTCGTGGGGCGGCAGGGGCGGCAGTTTTGAATGCCGAGCTGATGGCTTCGGAAGGCCTGCTCGGATAACGCGCATCATGATCGTGATGAAGTTCGGCGGAACATCCGTCGAGTCGCGGGAAGCGATTGAGCGTGTTGCTTCGATTGTTCGACGTTTTGAAGAACGGCGGCCGGTGGTGGTGGTTTCGGCCATGGGCAAGACGACGAACAAGCTGCTGGGCATTGCGCGCGATGCAGCGGCGGGTCGGCGCGAGCAAGCGCTGGCGGCGGTAGATGAACTGCGGCTTCATCATCTGCGGAACGGGCTGCCGTTGGCGGGCGCGGCAGCGGCGGATCTAGAACGTTTCATACGGACCCATTTCGAATGGCTGGAAGAGCTGGTGAAAGGGCTCTCGGTGGTTGGTGAACTTTCGCCCCGCTCGATGGATACGATTGCGAGCGCGGGTGAACGGCTGTCGAGCTTGATTGTGAGTTTTGCGTTCCGCGCGGCCGGCGTTTGCAATCAGCATGTGGATGCACGCCGGGTGATTGTGACGGACGACCGATTTACAGAGGCGCGTCCGCTGTTTGACCTGACGTATATGGCTTTGCGTGACAACGTCCGACCGCTGGCGGAAGAGTCGGTGGTGGTGATGGGAGGCTTCATCGGATCGACGGTTGATGGGCAAACAACTACGCTGGGGCGAGGCGGGTCGGATTACTCGGCGGCGATCGTGGGCGCGGGGGTTGAGGCGGAAGAAATTCAGATCTGGACCGATGTGGACGGAATGCTAACGGCAGACCCGCGCATTATCAGTGGAGGACACCGAGTGAAAAGCCTGTCGTTCGCAGAAGCCGCGGAGATGGCGTATTTCGGGGCGAAGGTGCTGCATCCGGCGACCGTGATGCCAGCTGTTGAGAAGAACATTCCGGTAGTCATTCTGAATTCGCGGCGGCCCGAAGCGAAAGGAACGAGAATCGCGGCCGAGGCGGCGCCATGTAGAAATCCGGTGAAATCGATCTCCTGTAAACGGGGCATCACGATTGTGAATATTCGCTCGACGCGGATGCTGATGGCGCATGGATTTTTGCGACGTATCTTCGAGATATTTGACCGGCATGGGACGAGCGTTGACATGGTTTCGACTTCGGAGGTGAGTGTTTCGCTCACTCTGGACAACACAGACGGACTCGGTTCTATTTGCGAAGAGATCCGGGAATTTGCAGAAGTGACGGTAGAAACGGAGCAGGCACTGATCTGTCTGGTAGGTGAAAACATCCGGCATACGCCGGGCATTGCGGGACGTGCGTTTCAGGCTTTACGCGGGTTGAACATCCGGATGATTTCACAGGGTGCATCGCTGCTGAATCTGGGATTCGTGATGGCGAATGCGGACGTAGAACAAGCGGTTTCGGCATTGCATGCAGATTTCTTTGCCGAGCTCGATGAGGCGGTGTTCGATTGAACGGGCACAACAGGCTGGCGGTTATCGGACACGGCAAAATGGGCCGGCTAATTGATCAGCTAGCTCCCGAATACGGATTCCAAGTGGTGGAGCGCGTCGGCAGCAAGGACGCAGGCCGGGAAATCAAAGCAGATGTGGCGATCGAATTTTCCACCCCCGCTGCTGCGCCGGACAATTTAAGACATTTGGCACGCGCGAGGATACCGGCTGTTTGCGGGACCACAGGTTGGTTCAGCGAACTCGATGCGATAAGAGCGGTTGTCGAAGAGCATCGAAGCGGGCTGGTCTGGAGTCCCAATTTTTCGATTGGCGTGGCGGTGTTTCGCCGGATTGTGGCACTAGGGGCAGAGCTCTTGGCGAAGGAATCCGAGTACGGCGCGTGGGCTTGGGAGATTCACCACGATGCGAAACAGGATGCGCCTTCAGGGACGCTGCTTCAATTGGTAGAGACGATGCGCAGGAGCGGGTTTGGGCGGAAGATCGACGTGAGTGCAAGCCGCGCGGGCAGGCATCCGGGCACGCATGAGATTGGGTTTGATTCAGCGGCCGATACCATTACGCTGCGACATGCGGCACGAAGTCGGGAAGGGTTCGCGCGGGGAGCGCTGAAGGCGGCGCAGTGGATTGGCGGGCGCGAGGGCGTGTTTACGTTCGATGAGGTTTTGTTCGGGGACTCGGCCATGACCGCTCGATAAAGCGATCTGTTGCCAGCTGACAAGTGAGCCGTACGGTCAGCCGTAGACTAGGAAACAGGAGACATCATGTTCACCGGTTGCGGCACGGCGCTGGTCACGCCTTTTCGAAGCGACCTGTCACTTGACGAAGCAACGCTGCGGACGCTTGTGCGACGCCAGGTCGACGCGGGCATCGACTTTCTTTGTCCGTGCGGGACGACGGGCGAGAGTCCGACCTTGACGCATGAGGAGCACTTGCGGGTTGTCGCGATTACTGTCGAAGAGGCACGCGGACGGGTTCCGGTGCTGGCGGGCGCAGGCGGCTATGATACGCGCAAGGTCATCGAGATGATCGCGGAGCTTAAAGAACTCGGCGCGGATGGCGTTCTCTCCGTCACGCCGTATTACAACAAGCCGACGCAGGAGGGATTGTACCAGCACTACCGCGCGATCGCGGAATCGACGTCGCTGCCGATCATCGTGTATAGCGTACAGCCTCGGACGGCGGTAAATATCGAACCGGCGACACTGGTACGTTTGGCGGAACTACCGAACGTGATTGGCGTGAAAGAGGCATCAGGCAGCATCGGGCAGATGGCCAGCATCATGGCCCGGGCACCCGAGTCGTTTATTGTTCTGTCGGGTGACGATTCGGTGACGATCCCGCTGATTGCGCTGGGTGGCCGTGGAGTGATCTCGGTGATAAGCAATGAGATTCCCGTGGAGTTCGGCGAACTTACGCGAGCGGCCATGAGCGGAGATTTTGCACGGGCGCGGAATTTGCAGCGGAAGTACCAGGTTTTGACGGAGATCAACTTCATTGAGACAAGCCCAGGGCCGGTAAAGTTCGCGATGGCGAGAATGGGCCTGCTCGAACCGATATGGCGTCTGCCGCTTGTTCCGCCGTTGAAGGAATCGCAGCAGAAGATCGAAGCAGTACTTGAAAGTGCAGGGCTGCTCACGGGAGTGCGCGCTTGAAGACAGCGGTTTCGCTTGGTTTACCCGAGCGAATTGAGCAGCTTTTTGAGGAGAAGCCGGGAGCTTATTCAGAGCACGATTGCGCGCTCTTCGAAGAGTTTCGAGCTTTGCTGAACGCAGGCGAGCTGCGGGCGGCTGAACCAGATCCCTCGCGGCCAACCGGCTGGCGGGTGAATAGCTGGATTAAGAAAGGCATTCTGCTCGGGTTTCGGATAGGCGGCTTGGTGCAGATGGGCGGCCCGGAATCGCAGTTTTTCGATAAGTCGACGTATCCGTTGCGTCAGCTGTCGGTAGCGGACGCTGTGCGTGTTGTGCCGGGTGGATCGAGCATTCGCGACGGCTGTTACGTGGCCCCGGGGGTGACGTGCATGCCGCCCATGTATATCAATGCCGGAGCTTACGTAGCAGAGGGCACGATGGTGGATTCACATGCGCTTATCGGCAGTTGCGCACAGATCGGACGGCGCTGCCATATATCCGCGGCTTCGCAAATAGGTGGTGTTCTGGAGCCCATTGGCGCACTCCCGGTGATCATTGAGGACGATGTATTGGTGGGCGGGAACTGCGGTATATACGAAGGAACTCTGATCAAGGCGCGGGCGGTGCTGGGAAGTGGAACGATTCTAAACCGATCGACGCCGCTGTTTGACTTGGTCCGAGGCGTGGTGTATCGGGCCGCCGAAGAAGAACCACTTGTCGTGCCAGAAGAAGCGGTAGTGGTGGCGGGCTCGCGGCAGATTCAATCTGGTATTGGCCGCGAATGGGGATTGTCGCTGTATACGCCGGTGATCGTCAAGTATCGGGATGAACGCACGGACAGCAAAATCCAGCTCGAGGATCTACTTCGTTAGCAGGTCTTGAAGCAATCCGGCCGCGCCCCAGGCGGTCGGCTGGGTGATCCTGGCTTCACCGAACGGGGCGTGCAGCTCTTTGATCTCGATTTGAACAGAAGACCCATTGACGGTGACCAGCGAGTGGGCGAAAAACCATCCGTCGTCGTAGCGGTGAGAGGCGCGCAGATGACCGCCCGCACTCGGCATGGAAAGGTAATTGACGCCATCTAGCTTGAACGCGAGCATTTGGTGTATATGTCCGGCGAAGACGTACTGAACGCCGTACTGTTTGGCTATTTGATGCAAAGCAAAATGCGTGTTGCCCAGCGCTGCAGAGAAAAGCCAGGACGGCCGGTGGGAAAAGATGAACTTGGGCGACGACTCGCGGTGAGCGGCCAAATCCTGGCGTAGGAATGCCAGCTCGCTCTCGGGCAGTTCGTCGGTGCGACTGTTATCGAGAACCGCAAAGTGGGCTCGGCCGTAGTTGAAGCTGTAATGAAGAGGGTGCTTGGTATAGGCCTGGTAGGCGCGTGCGGACGCCGGCGACCAGACATCGTGATTGCCTGGAGTGAAGAACGAGCGGAGATGACGGTAAGGCGCGAAGATTCGCATTGCCTCCTGCCATTCAGCGGTTAGCTGCTGGTCACGGCCGCCCTGGATGGTGTCGCCGACCGTTATCAAGAAGTCCGGTTTGTCAGCTGCGGCCTCACGCCACGCTTGCCGGTAAACGCCCGGAACTTCCTCGCCGGTGCGATCGCCGAGGATGACGTACCGAAAATTTCCGGTGGGTCGCCCAGCGGCGGCAAAGCCGCCCGCAACGATACCGAGAAAAAGCAGCAAGGCGCAACCGAGCGGACCGTAGCGACATCCAAGTAACAGAATGTCTGCCCGCTTCTGGGCCCTTTTATTCCTGGTATTCAGTATGTCCACTGTGTTGGGCGCAGCCGTCGATTTCGAGGTGAAGCGCGATATAGAATTCTGCCAGATTGATGGCGTGAGCCTGCGAATGGATGCTTCGGTTCCAAAGCGCGGTGCCGATGTGCCCGCGGCCATCGTCGTGCATGGCGGGGGATGGGTACGGGGCGATCGGCGGACGGAAGTCGAACCGCTTTTTGACCCGTTGAATGACGCCGGTTTCGCTTGGTTCTCCATTGATTATAGGCTGGTTTCAAACGTGGCCGAGTTCGGGTACGGCATCGATGATGTGGAGTGCGCGGTACGGTATGTCCGTGCGCATGCGAGCGAGTTTCGCATAGATCCGAACAGATTGGCTTTGGTCGGAGAATCGGCGGGCGGGCAGTTAGCGGCGATGGCGGCTCTGCGATTGCCTAAAGAAGAGAATGTCAAGGCAGTTGTGGCTTTATACACACCAACGGATCTGGTGAGCTTGCTGAGGAACTCGAATTACGTCCCGGCCCAAATTCGAAACTCGGTTCAGGGTACGCCGTGGGAGGGTCTGGTGCTTGCCGGCTTGGGCCAGCTTTCGCCGATCGAGAACGTCAGGCGCGATATGCCCCCCTTTCTTTTCATCCATGGAACCGCTGACCCGCTGGTGCCTTTTGAACAATCGACAGCGATGTGCCGCAAGATGAAAGAAGCAGGCGCGAGCTGTAAGGTATTCGCACTGAACGGCGCTGGACATGGTCTACGCTGGTGGGAGTCATCAGGTCGGTACGAAGTTTACAAGCGGACCATGACGGCCTGGCTGGCCGAGCAGTTCCGGGACGGAACTCAATCATCCGCGAAGTCAGGGCCATCGAGCTCAGCCAAGACATTTGCCAGGTAATCCTGCGTTTCGGCCGGATACTGTGAGGAATTGAGCTGATCAGCCCGCCCCGCGCCCGCGTTGTACGCGACCAATGCTAGCCGAAGATCTCCGTTGTAGCGCTTTAGCAGTTGCTGCAGGAAAGCAGCACCGGCCTGGACATTCTGTTCAGGGTCAAACGGGTCCGCGACGTGGAGCTGAGCGGAAGTAGCCGGCATCAACTGCATCAACCCTTCGGCTCCCTTGATCGATACAGCGCAAGGCTTGAAGCCCGATTCCTGGCGCATGACTGCCCGTATGAGCGGAATCGATAGCGAATGCTTCCTGGCTGCGGACGCGATCAGTGATTCGACCTCTGCGACGGGCAACTGAGGACAATCGCTTTCGGCCAGAGCCACAATCGGCGGAAACAGCTCGAAGCTGATGCCGGACACTTCGGGATGGACACCAAGCTGGTGGCGCAGTGATTCGTGCTGTGCATTCAAGGAAGCACGCTGCAGATCGAGGGCACTAGCGGCCGCGGGCGAACCGCCTTTGGCGTCAGAAGCCGAGGCTGCGCGCAGGGCTGTCGAGAGGATGGCGAGCAGGCAAAGCAGAATCCGCACTTCGGTCGTAACGGTAGTTGTGCGGCCTTCCGGAAGATCTCAAGCCGCGATTGACTCGACTTTGCCGGACTGGAACGAATCTTCCATTTCTTTGAAGGAGGGCCTGACACTGGCAGGGATGGATCGGCGCGAGAACTCAACGGCCAGTATCGGAGCAGATCCGCGGAAAAACGCGATTAGCCCTGTTCGCAGGCAGTGGTAGTACTGCGATTCGGCATTGTTCGATTTCGTGATGCTGGCGGCGAGAGGAGAGAGAAATCCGTAACAAAGCAGAATGCCGAGGAAGGTGCCAACCAGGGCAGCCGCTACTTTTTTGCCGATTTCCTCAGGCGGACCGCCAAGAGAACCCATGGTGATGACGACGCCGAGCACGGCCGCGACGATACCCAAGCCCGGTAGCGCATCGGCTACGGTCGTCAGGGCGTCGACAGGAACACTGACTTCTTTATGATGAACTTCCAGGTCAAGCTCGATCATCTGGTCGAGATCGAAATGCGAAATTGTGCCGCTCATGCCAGTGCGAATCGTGTCGCAAATGAACGCGACGACATGATGATCCTTCAAGAACCTCGGGATACAACTTGAAGAGCTCGCTGTTTTCGGGTTCTTCAATATCGGATTCCAGGGCCGAGACACCGCCTTTGCGACCCTTTTTGAAGAGATCGTTCAACATCTTCAGGGTTTTAAGGTAGCGGTCTTTGTTGTACTTGTTCGAGGACAGGACGCCTAGGATCGCTTTAAAAATCTTGATGATGACTGGAAGTGGATTAGCGATCAGAAGAGTTCCGACGGCTGCACCGCCGATGATAATCAACTCGGCCGGCTGAACCAGGACTGCCAGGTTGCCATGTTCAAGCAAGTAACCGGCGAGGATGGCCCCGATCACAGCCACTATTCCGATAATCGCGATCATTTTCCCGTTTGAGCCCTCACCAATTTATCGGGCGAGGAGGGCAATTGTTCTACGAAAATTCGGGATTAAATTTGTAAGTTCTTGGCTGAAGATTTATGGCTTGGTGACCGATAAGAACTGCGAGGAGTTCTTTTTGAGCACTAGAGATTCTTACCACGCCTATACCGAAGGCAACGTCTTCGACGGCAGTCCGCTGGAAATGGTCGTCGCACTTTACGAGGGCACAATCGAAGCGATCCGGCAAGCGCGGCACTGTCTGACGACGGACGATGTCTGGGGCCGTTCGAGAGCGATCAACAAGGGATTGAGACTCTTGACCGAACTCCTGGTTTCGCTCGAGCATCCGGAAGGGAACGAAATCAGCGGAAACTTAAAGGCTCTTTACAGCTACCTTCAAGCTCGATTACTAGACGCGCATGCTAACAAAACTGCGAAGCCGCTCGACGAGGCTGAAAGGCTGATGACGACGATGCTGGAAGGATGGCGTGAAGCGGCCCAAAAGGCTAAAGCGGAAGCGCACGGACCGCGCTCCGGTTTGTCATGCACGAACTGGGATTCCGCTCGAGGAGCACTTCCGGGCAGCGGGACTCCCCATGGCATGAATTTGCAGGATCAAAGCTCTCAGGACCAAAGCTGGAACTACGGCATTTTCGCGGAGATGTCCGAATTCGCCGGGGGTGTTTCGGCTGTATTTTGAGCCGAACCCTTCTGCATAGCCCGTTCGATCACGGCGGCTAGCCCGATACCGCGGCCGGTCGAGAGTGCATTCGCGAACTGCGACTCGGCCATGTCCATTGCGGAGTCTCCGGCGCCACTGTCACCGCTTCCCAGCCAACCATCGGACCCGTCGGGGCGAGCCGATTTAAGCATCTGGCCCACTAGCAGCGCTTCGAATTCTTGAGCGGCTTTGTGTAGTTTGTCGGTCTCGGGCGCCTCGCCAGAGAGAAGGTCTAAGGCGGCGGTGTTAGCAATTGGCAGGGTTGGGATGGCAGACATAGGGCGACTAAATCACTTCGAGTTCGGCGTCTAGGGCACCGGCAGCGCGCAGGCTCTCAAGAATCGCGATTACGTCGCGCGTGGTCGAGCCGATAGCGGCCAGTGACTTGACCAGTTCTTCGACCGTTGCGCCTTCCTTCAGGACCACGTTACGGGATTTTTCTTCGCGAGCGCCCACCGTTACGTCTGGTACAGCGGTCGCTGGCGCGGATGAGAACGGACCGGTGGGCACAGCCAGCAAATGAGTTTGAATTTCCACGCTCAGGTTGCCGTGCATGATGGCGACTGGCGCGATGCGCACCTCATTGCCGAGGATCACTGTGCCGGTGCGTTCGTTGATGACGATACGAGCCACGCGATCAGGCTCCACAGTGAGGCGCTCGAGTTCCGCGATGAACTCAATCGATCGATTGTTGTAAGACGGCAGGTACCTTCACCACGACCAAGCTCGAGTTTTCGGCATGGGCAGCAGCTCCGTCTGAACTAAAGCGACGGTTGACGGCTTCTGAAATGCGGGCCGATGTAGTGAAATCGGCGGCTTTGAGCTGAAGCTTGACGACGTTGCCCACGGGCACGGAAGGGGCGAGGCGTTCAATGGAGGCGCCGTTGGGAATACGTCCGACAGTCGGATGATTGACCGTCTGTGAGTTCGCTTGGGAGCGACCGGCGATAAAACCGCCGGTGATCAGCGGACCTTGCGCGGTCGCATAGACTTGGCCATTGACGCCTCTGAGCGTGGTAAGAACGAGCAATCCGCCTTGTAGATTGGTGGCATCGCCCATGGCGCCGATCGTGGCATCGACCGTTGTGCCGGGCTGAGCAAAGGGCGGGAGTGTCGCGGTCACGATAACGGCGGCGGTGTTTTTAACTGTGATGAGCGTGGGTGAGACGCTTACGCCCATTCGCAGCAAGAGGTTTGTGAGACTTTGGGCGGAGAAAAGCGTTTGTTGCCGATCGCCGGTTCCATTCAGCCCGACCACCAGCCCGTATCCGACGAGCTGATTGGTCCGGACACCTTCGATCGTGATGAGGTCTTTCAGGCGAACGGAGTGCTCGGCGGGCGGGGTTTGGTCGAGTACGCGGGTTTCGCCCGGGCGGACAGAATCCGGCCTGTTAGAGTCCTGCGCTTGCGCCGTAAAGGTGCCCAGCAAGCAGCGTGAAAGCGAGGACGTGCAAGGTGCGCATCAGAACGGGAGTAATCCGAGCAAAAGCCGATACAGAAAATTGGGGCGATGAATGGCATCGTTGACGACCCCGCGGCCGTTGACTTTAATTCGAGCTGGGCGATACTGCCGGATTGTATGGTGTTTGCGTTCGTCAAATCGGCTGGGCGGACTACGCCGCGAAGTATTATCGACTGATTTTCGGAGTTAACGAGAGTCGTTTTAGAGCCCTCGATGACGAGATAGCCGTTCGGTAAGAACGTCCACGACCCGCGCGCTCAACGTGGCGGTCAAGAGTGGAGGTACGGGAGGTTGTGCCGTCACCGGTGAGTGCCTGATTCGAGTTGGCGTTCAGCAGATTGGCAAGCCTGCCGGCAGCGGATAGCGGCCCAGCGGCGGATGTGATCGCGGCATTGGCATTAGAAGCGCGTGAGGTTTTAGTCTGGCCCGTTGTAACAGCCGATGCTTGTTCATTGACCAGTATGGTGACGATGTCGTCGACGCTGCGAGCGCGGAAATCAGAGGCCATGTCTGCGAGGATGGTGGGTCCTGCCCAGAGTGAACCGGGGCTTTCTGAAGGCGCCAAAGCAGCGCGGCGGTGGGCTGCAGCGACGTATTGATCGAGCGCGGAAGGCGGCGTCGGCGCGGACAGTAATTTCTTGAGCTTTTGCGCTTCGAGCAGATTGACTGTTGACAAGCAGAGCAGCAGGAGGAAGTAGCGCATCATGTTTTCTTGTTTTCGACAACTAAACCGTACTGGCCGCCCGGCACTACGAGGACAGTTCCCTTCTCTTCGACGCGCCCATGAAAGGTACGACCACTTCTTGGATTGCGGACCGAAATAATCTGGCCCTTGCGGCCACTGTCTTCCGCAACGGCCTGCACATTCGAGCCGTGCGGCGCCGGTTTGGACGATGGCGTTGACGGTATCGCCCCGGTTGACTTCTCGAGGCGGTTCGAGCATGTTCTCGAGCAAAGGCGTTCCTGCTGCCACCGGAGAGCGGAGGACGAATCCTGCAGCCTGCGCCGGGTCGAGAACAAACTTATCGCGCTGCAAAGGGCCCTGGTAATTCTCGATTTTGATCTGGTCGAGCGATAGTACGATCACCCGTTTGGAGAGACACGGCGGCAGTCACGCGCTGCTCTTTCACCTCGACACGCACGCGGGCCCAGATCGGGAACTTGCGGTTTTCGGCGTAGCGGACGAAGCCACGCCACAGAGCGGGTCCGGGCGAACCGAGCGCCAGACCGGACAGCGGGAAGTCCATCTCGCCGACGGGAGCGGCCAGCAAACTTGTTTCGAGTATTTCGATAATGGGCTGCCGATTGGTGAGTGTTTTCCGCATGGCTGCTTCCATAAGGTCACGATTGGGGACCGTCACGTTCCAGGCGAAGCAGACGCTATCGGAAATCTCGGCGTTCAGGTGATTGGCGACGGCCAGCCTCTTCAGATCTGTTACGCGAAAGATTCGCTGTTGACCCGGTAAAGGAGCGAGACCAACCGGCAGCTCGGGAGGAAGTCCCGCAAGAGCTGGAACGGCAGCGGTTATATCGCGGCCGCTGATCCAGTCCGAGTGTATAAGCTGACAGGTGAGCGGGGTGAGAAGGGCGAGCAGTAGGGCCAGCATTATGTGGTGAGTTGATTGACCTGCTGATACATTTCATCGGCTGCTTTGACAACGCGCGAGTTGGCTTCATACGCTCGCTGGCTTTGAATCAGGTTGACGAACTCCTGAACAACGTCGACGTTCGACTGTTCGGTATAACCTTGCATCAGAGAACCGAGCCCGTCAGCGCTACCCGGTATGCCGACTTGCGCGTCGCCAGAAGCATCGGTTACGGTATAGAGCGTGTTGCCGACGCTGTTCAAACCAGCCGGATTCTGGAAGTTGGCCAAGGTGATCTGGCCGGCTTTTTGGGCAGCGCTTTGGTTGTTCAAGGTGAAGCTAACGGTGCCGTCCTGGGCGACGGTGATGCTTTGCGCATTGACCGGGATGGTAATCTGCGGCTCGAGCGGGTTCCCATTGGCATCGACGACACTACCGTTGCGATCGAGTTGGAACCACCGGCGCGCGTGTAGGCGAGTTCGCCGGAGGCCTGACGGATCTGAAAGAATCCTTTGCCTTGGATGACAAGATCGAGCGGGTTATTGGTTTGCGCGAAGGTGCCTTGCGTGAAGATGATTTCGTTGGACGCCGCACGTGTGCCGAGACCGAGCTGAAGGCCGGCGGGAACGGTGGTCTGCTGTCCTGAGGCTGCGCCGGGCTGAATCATGTTCTGATAGATGAGATCTTCGAACTGGGCGCGGCGTGATTTGTAACCAGCGGTGTTAGCGTTGGCGAGATTGTTCGCGATGTTATCGACATTCGTCTGCTGGGCGGTCATACCGCTGGCAGCGCTATAGAGTGCTCGGATCATATGTGTGTTTAGTCCTGTTCGGAATTCTTTATGGCCCGACTTTGGCGACTTCCTCCAGCGCCTGCCGGCTCATGTCGGCGCCAATTTTGATGGCATGCTGAAGCATTTCGAAGTGGCGCATAAGGGAGACCATGCGGGCGGCACCTTCGGCGGGTGCGATGTTGGCGGATTCTGTTTTTCCCTGATAGACCTGAGCGGCGGCCGTGACCGGATTTGCCGCTCCGGCAGGATTCGCAAAGTAGGAACCGCCTGCCCGAGAGAGCTGGGTCGGATCCTTGAAGTCGACCAGCTCCAACTGGCCGATGGGGTTACCGTCCTGTAGAACCTGTCCGTCAGCGCCGACCTGCAAGGGGGTCACCGACTGCGCTTGCAGAGGTTGACCACCGACCATTCGGACCGGATAACCTTCTGCGCTCACCAGCGTGCCTTGCGGTGTCAAATGAAAACTTCCGCTGCGCGTATAGAGCGTGCCGTTTGAGCCATTGACGGCAAAGAAACCGGAACCAGCCAGCGCAAGGTCATTGCTATTACCGGTCGTGAGCATCGTTCCTTGGGCGAAGTCAGTCCATTGTTTTTGGATGACCGGAGCTTCGCCCACGGTCGGATTCAACTGGTCATCGGCTTCAGGCGCGAGATAGGTGCTGTAGAACTCGCGATCGGCTTTGAAACCACTAGTGGATGCGTTCGCGAGATTGTTGGCGAGCATGTCGAAAGAATCCATGTTGGCTTGCAGTCCGCTTGCGGCGGCCGCGGTAAGTGGGTCCATGCTGCCGAGCATGGATGCAAGTGAATCGCCACAGCAAGAAGACTCTAATTCGGTGTTGTTTTCGCGATAAGAGGAGAAAGCGACTCGTGCGGGCCGTCGAGAAACTGCCGCCAGCAG
This sequence comes from Terriglobia bacterium, assembly GCA_963737005.1. GTDB lineage: Bacteria > Acidobacteriota > Terriglobia > Bryobacterales > Bryobacteraceae > Bog-105. The sequence continues at coordinate 958,929 of CAVTRD010000006.1, forward strand.
GCCCTATGCGTTCAGATTCTTGACAGCCAGAACGTCTCCGTGCGCGAAAGCAGGCGCGACACGGGCTGATTCGCGGTGGCCCTCGCCGTGCAAGAGCCGGCTACGTGACGGCAACGCACATCCTGTTTAACGCTCCTTCGCATATCGCGGAACATACCGACGAAATGGGGGGCCGTGGTTCCCACAGGGCCGTTACTAACGAGCGCACTCGTTCGAGCGAAAAGGATGAAGATGCGCAAGAGCACGATTTTCGGGAGATATTTCGGCAGCACTTAGGCGCATCGGGCGACCAATCACAACCGGTGAAACAACCTGCGGCGAGCGGGGCCCCACGCGCTACACAGAAGCAGCCAGTTTCGACCAAACCGGGCGGCTCAACGGTAACAGATTTGAAGGCGTCGCCGGTGGCTGCAAAGACAGTACCTGAGAAGCCGAAGCAGGTCGTGAGCGGGTTGCCCGCAGGCCCTCATCCAGCAGCCAGCACGCCGAAAAGCGCCGACACGGAACAGCCGCGCAAAGCAAGCGAAGAAGAGCAGGCGAATACGGACAAGATCTCCCTGGCGGCGTTTCCGATATCTGTCCGTGAGCAGCCGGCAACTCAGAACGGTCCCGAAACGGACGATCGAACTGCGCGAAATGACGAATATGTGCCCGCGGCTAAAAGCCTTGACAACAGCTTAGATGTGCAGCCGCTCGTGAGTGCGACCGGTGCCGCAAGCGGTGATTTGGCGCTGGCGATACGCATTGGCAGTCCCGGGAATTCCGGAGCCGAAGCACAGCGGGCGCCTAGTCCCGTGTCAATACCGGGCGTTCCCGGTGCACCGGCTTCTCTGCTCCGCGGTTCGACGAACGCAGTGTCAAGTGAAACAGAGCAGAAGCACGATGGCAGCGTTGCTGCCGTGGCGGGAACGGCTGCGTCGTTGGATGGAAGTGGCACTTCCGCTCAACCCGAAAAAGCCGGGCGCATGACAGGGAGCGAGCAAACCAGTTCAACGGACTTCGAAGCCGAGCTGGCAAAGTTCCGCAATGAGCCGGTGCGCGGCGCACACGTGCAGATTGATGGGATCGGAAATCAACGTGTCGATATTCGGATGCTGGAACGGGGCGGTGCGCTTTCGGTTTCGGTCAGATCTGGAGATGCGACGCTGGCACGTGCATTGCAAGACCACTCGCTGGAGTTGAATACGCGGCTCGCGACCGAGCACTTTCGAACGGAACTATGGAAACCCGACCTTAGCAAACAGCCAGCGAGTCGCGCATCAGAGAACGGGCAAGGTCAATCACAGGGCGGCTCATCACACGGGGGCTCGCACGACCAGAAGCAGCAGGGTAGACAAGATCAAGAACCAGCCTGGCTGGAAGATTTCGAGAATCACGCGACAGCTCTTCAGAAAAGGATTGAATATACATGGCATCAGTAGGCAACATCATTTCTTCGGCATATAACCAGCTCGCGAACGGAACAACAACGAGCACGTCCCCGACAACGGGGTCGGGAACGTCGACGAGTGGCTCGTCAACGGCGAGCAGCACAACCGCCGATCCACTGGCAAATCAGTCGACCTTTCTCACGCTGCTGGTCTCGCAGTTGAAGAATCAGAATCCGATGAGTCCCATGGATGGCACAACGTTCGTGACGCAACTGGCGCAGTTCAGCGATCTTGAACAAAATTTGGCAATGCGGCAGGATTTGGATTCTCTTACCGCCAAATACGCAGCGCCGACGAGCACCGGGACTACTTCCGGAAGTGCGGGCGGCTCGGGCAGCGCTTCCAGCGTCAGCGGCAGTTAGTCACACCAGCAAGCTCAGCAACAGGAACAATCCATCATGTCCAGCACTTTCTCGATCGCGCTCTCGGCTCTTCAGGCACAGTCTGAAGCGATCAATACGACCGGCAACAATCTGGCGAACCTGAATACAACAGGGTTCAAAGGCAGCTCGGTTTCCTTCAAAGACCTGTTCGGCGAGACGCTTGGCGCCAATGCCTCATTTCAGGTCGGACTAGGAGTCGGAGTGCCGATCAGCCAGACTGTTTTCAGCCAAGGCCCGATACAGACGAGCACATCGTCCTACGCGGTGGCTATCCAGGGAAACGGGTTTTTCGTGGTGAATAGTCCGTCGAACCAGCAGCTGTTCACTCGAGACGGGAACTTCGTGCTGGATTCCACGGGCACCTTGAGGACGCAGACCGGTGAGACGGTCCAGGGCTGGACAGCGACACAGAGTGGAATCAACGCATCCGGACCTGCGGGCGACATTACGCTGGCGACCGGGGCGGTGCTGCCGCCGAAGACGACGCAGAACATTTCTATCAATGCGAATCTCAATGCAGCCGCAGCCGTGGGTTCGAGCGATGGAAGCGTAGAGGCGCCCGTAACAGTGACGGACAGTTTAGGCAACCAGCACGCGCTCACGTTCACCTTCACGAAGACCGCGGCGAACGCCTGGAGTTATGACGTGACAATACCGGACGGCGATTTGACGGGTGGCACGGCCGGCACACAGAAATCGATTTTGTCGACACCGGGTTCGATTTCGTTTGACGCGAATGGCAACATGACCGCGAGCGGGGGTACCGGCCCGGTCACGCTAGGCATCAGCGGACTGGCGGACGGGGCCAACAACCTCAGCATGAACTGGAACCTGTTCGATGCAAATGGTGCGGGGCTCCTGACGCAGTATGCCGAGAAATCGACTCAATCCTCAACCCAGGACGGCACGGCGGCAGCGCAGGTGAGCGGGATCGGCATCGAGACGGGTGGCCAAGTGATCGCCACTTATTCGAATGGGCAGCAAAAGGTAGAGGCGCAGCTGGCGCTTGCCTCGATACAGAATCCGGATTCGCTGGCGAATGTTGGGAACAACAACTACTCCGCTACGGGACAGACAGCCACACCTGCGCTGGGCTTACCCCAGACCGGGGGGCGCGGGCAGATTGAGGGCGGCGCACTGGAAGGCTCGAACGTCGACATGGCTACGCAGTTCACGAACTTGATCGTTTACCAAAGCGCTTATCAGGCAGCTTCGCGGGTGATCACGACGGCTAATCAGATGACCCAGGATCTGCTCAATGTAATTCACTAACGGCGGAGGTGGCCGCATACCGGTTTTTTCCGGGAAGCTTACTCCACAGGTTTGAGATTAATCCCCGGCGGTGCGGACTGTCTTAATAACAAATCCTATGCCGTCGAGGATCTCAGTGGCGTGTGGCAGCAAATCGTAGCGATCTTAGCCGTGCTTGCGTTGCTCGGGACGACGCTCCATCTGCTTCGCCGGCGCGGGTTCGTGCAATTTGCGGCGGCCCTCGGAAGCCGTTCGATAAAAGCTGGTGGAAGGCCGAGACAGATGCAGGTCATCGAGAGGATCGCGCTAGGGCCACAGCAGTCCCTGCATCTGGTTAACGTGCGTGACACCATTTTTCTGATTGGCGTTTCTCCCGCCGGTTGCAACAAGTTAGGAGAGTTCCGCCTGGACGCGGCGAGCCCGGATATCCGGGAGTTGAGCGCGTGAACGTGCGCCGACTATTGTTCCTGGTTGGGATGCTCGCTTCTCCATTATTAGCGGCCGACCCAAGCGCGGATATGTTGGGGCCTTTCGGGATCACAGCGAACGCTGGGCACGGAAGCCCCTCGCTCAGTATGCCGATGCAAACAGCACTCGGCCTGACTCTTTTGACCTTGCTGCCTGCGATGGTCATGTGCGTCACGCCATTTCTGCGGATCACGGTCGTGCTGCATTTTCTGCGTCAGGCGCTCGGCACGCAAACGACGCCATCGAACCAAGTAGTGGTCGGACTCGCGCTGTTTCTTTCTCTGTTGATCGTGCAGCCGCTGTTCTTCGACATCTACACGCATGCCTGGCAGCCGTTGGAGAAGGGGCAGATCACAACAGAGCAGGCCGTCGAGCAGGGAGCGATGCCGCTGCGCAACTTTCTGGTGAAATTTGCGCGCGAACGGGATATCCAGTTGTTTCTCGAGATCGCGAAAGAGCCGCAGCCGCACACCCGCCGGGATCTGAGCTTGCGCGTGCTGATTCCGGCATACATCCTTTCCGAGCTGAAAGCGGGCTTCCAGATAGGCGCAGTGCTGTTCCTTCCCTTTCTGGTGATCGACATGGCGGTGGCGTCGGTGACCCTGTCGGTCGGGATGATGCAGTTGCCACCGGCTTTGGTCTCGGCTCCGTTCAAGATTCTTCTCTTTGTGTTGGTTGACGGATGGAATCTGGTGGTCGGGTCGTTGATGAAGAGCTTTCTACAACCCTGATGACGCCGCAGCTTGCAGTTCACGTCATCGAACAGGCGTTGATGGCCGCGTTTTGGATCTGTGCGCCGCTGCTCGCCGTTGCCTTCGTTGTGAGCATCGTAATCAATCTCGTGCAAATTGTCACGTCCATGCAGGATCAAATCTTCAGTACGGTTCCGCGGCTAGCAGCGTGTCTCGCCGGGTTTCTGGTTTTGATCCCTTGGATGATCAAGCACGCAACCGATTACGCGTTCAGCGTGCTCAGCGACCTGGCGCGCTATGCACGTTGATTTGCATGTAGCCGCTTCCACGTTGATAGCATTTCTGCTCGTACTAGGGCGGATGACGGGCGTATTTGTTTTTATCCCGCTGCCGTTTAAAGATGCAGGGCCGAGCATGTCGCGTATTTTGCTGGCGCTCGGATGCACCTTGGCGCTCTATCCGCGCTGGCCGCAACTCGACGGCGCGCTGACGTTTACCACGATGCTCGCGGCGATCCTCTCTGACGCGTGTCTGGGAGCAGCCATCGGACTGATGGTCGGCTTTCTATCGGAAGCGTTCACATTCGGGGCGCGGGCGCTGGCGCTGCAAGCCGGTTACGGTTACGCTTCCACTATCGATCCGACGACACAGGCGGATTCAGACGTGCTCGGGGTGATGACACAGCTGCTGGCAAGCTTGTTATTCTTCACGGCGAATCTGCACCGGATTCTTATCAAAATCTTTGCCGACAGCCTCGACCGTTACCCGCCGGGCACTTTCGTTTTAACGCGTAAGTTAGCGGGTGGAGTGGTCGAAACGGGAGCGGGCATTTTCTCGATCGGGCTACGGCTTGCGCTGCCGATTATCGGGCTGCTGTTAATGGCGGAGATCACGCTGGCTCTGCTGGGCCGCTTGAATGCGCAACTGCACATGGGCATGCACGCTACTCCGATCAAGATGATGCTGACCTTGCTCGCGCTGAGCTCGATTTTAGTGGTGACTCCGCACCTGTACACGAGCTATGCGGATGAGGTGCTGATGGCGATTCGCCGTAATTTCCTGCAATAGAGAAGCATGGCTGGAAATAAGACTGAAAAACCGACTCAGCAGCGGCTCCGAAAGGCCCGCGAAGAGGGCCAGTTTCTGGTGTCGCGCGGATTTCTGAACGCGCTGCAGTTTGTGACGGCGTTGATGTTGCTGGACAGTCTGGTAGACGGCTTGAAAGGCTCACTAAGCCATACGCTGCCCGATATTTTGAACCGCGTCTCAGGGCGCGAGATGAACGAGGCGGGCTGGACGGCGCTGCTGCGCGGAACGTTGCTGGCAAATCTCACGCCGCTGCTCACTTTCGCGGGCGCACTCGTGCTGATGACCCTCGCGACACATCTGGCGATCAGTAAACTCGGGTTCAGCCTGCAGCGGCTCACGCCAAAATTCGGCAGACTGAGTCCAGCCGGAAAACTAAAGGATCTGCCCGGGCAGAATTTGAAGGCGCTCATCGAGGCGATCCTCCTGATGGCAGCGCTGGCATCGGCAATTCAATCGCTCGTCGCGCAGCACGGCGCGGCGATGCTCCGGATGTCGCTCGAATCGACCTCCGCGGCGAGCGCGCAGATTGCAGCGTCGATCAGCTCACTGCTTTGGAAGGCGGCGGCTCTCTTCATAGTGTTTGGTGCGGTCGACTTAGTGCGGCAACAGAGGAAATATATGGGGCAGCTGCGGATGTCGAAGGAGGACATCAAGGAAGAGCATAAGCGTCAAGAAGGCGATCCGCAGATGAAGGGGCGCATCCGCCGTCTGCGCCGCAGCATGCTGCGTAAACGGATGATGCAGGATGTGGCCAAGGCAACGGCCGTGGTAGTGAACCCGACGCACTTTGCGGTGGCGATCCGCTACGAGGTCGAGAGCATGGCGTCTCCGCTGGTAGTCGCTAAAGGGAAGAACTGGTTGGCCAAGAGGATCCGGCAGGTGGCGGTGGAAAACCAAGTGCCGATTATCGAGAATCCGCCTTTGGCGCGCGCACTGTACGACGCAGTGGAAGTAGGCCGCTCGATCTCGCCCGAGTTTTACAAAGCCATTGCGGAAATCCTGGCTTACGTGTATCGCATTATGGGCCGCGGATTGCCTCGTTCGGCTTAGGGGCAGAGTTTTATGCCGAGGGTAGGTCTCGATGGCCGCCAAGGATCGATCTATTCTCCGGAGATCTCCGGCTGGGCTCTCCACTACTAAGAAGTAGGATTCAACGCTATTACTGCGCGCAAACAATTCGCGCGCTCAAGCCATGTCCGCGCAATCACCAGCCGTCCCTAAACCGCAAGTCGGCGCCAAGGGCTTGCGAGCTCTTCCGTTGCCGAAAATCGGGGAGATCGGGGTCCCGATCGCGGTACTCGCGATTGTGATCGCGCTGATCACACCTCTCCCTCCGCTGCTGCTAGATATCTTGATCGTGCTCGACATTGCGATGTCGGTGGTGGTGCTGATGGTGACTATGTACATCATCAAACCGGTCGACTTCAGCGTTTTCCCAACGACGCTGCTCCTTCTGACTCTGTTTCGACTGGCGCTGAACGTCAGTTCGGCCCGTCTTATTCTCCTGAACGGGAATGGTGGTACGGCGGCGGCGGGGAACGTGATTGAAGCTTTCGGCAATTTCGTCGTGGGCGGCAATTACGTGATCGGGTGCGTGATCTTTCTGATCCTGATTGCGATTCAGTATGTGGTGATCAACCACGGCGCGGTGCGTATTTCAGAGGTCTCGGCGCGGTTTACGCTCGATGCGATGCCGGGCAAGCAGATGGCGGTCGATTCGGAGATGAATGCCGGGTTGATCGACGAAGCAGAGGCGCGGCGGCGGCGCAAACAGCTTTCAGCCGAAGCCGAATTTTATGGTGCGATGGACGGCGCGTCGCGCTTCACGCAGCGGGATGCCGTCGCAAGTATTCTCATCACGAGCATCAACATCATTGCGGGATTTCTGATCGGGGTGTTGCAGCACGGCATGGAGCTGAAGCGAGCGCTCCAGACCTATACCGTGCTCACGATTGGCGACGGACTGGTGACTGTGATACCGGCGCTGATGATTTCGGTGTCGGGTGGCTTGATCGTAACGCGAGCAACTTCGGAAGTGCGCGTCAGCGAAGAGTTCCAGAAGCAGCTCTTCAGTAAACCGGAGCCGCTTCTTCTTTCGAGCGGAGTTTTGTTGCTGCTGGCTGCCTTTCCGGGTTTACCAACGATTCCTTTCCTACTGATGGGCGGTGGAATTGGCACGCTCGCCTGGATGAAGCGTAAAAAGATTGACAGTGCCGCCAAGAAGGAGACACCTGCACCGGTCGCGACGCAGCGGGAAGAGCTCGATTCGCTCTTGCGAGTGGAGCCAATTGCGATCGAAGTGGGACTCGGATTGGCCCCTTTAGTGGCAGGTGGTAAAGCTTCGCCGCTGTTGAAGCGCATAGCCGGGATACGCAGACAGTTCGTTACGAACCTGGGATTTCTGCTGCCACCGGTACGCGTGACAGACAATCTATCACTGCGTTCACGCGAGTACGTGGTGCAGCTAAAAGGCAGCGAGATCGGCCGGTACGAATTGCTGCCCGGTAATGAGCTAGCTGTACCTACGGCAACTGCGAAGAAGGACTTCGCGGGCCAGCAGACGCGCGAGCCCGCGTTTGGACTGCCCGCATTGTGGGTACCGGCGGACCGCGTCGATGCAGCTCGTGGGGCGGGCTACACCATTGTGGATCCGGTAAATGTGATCGGAACGCATTTTTCCGAACTGGTTAAGCAGCACACGAGTGAGATGTTTTCGCGGCAGGATGCGAAGACGTTTTGTGACCGGGTCGCGCAGGATCACGCGAAGCTGATTGAAGACTTGGTCCCAAAGCTGCTCTCGCTTTCTACGGTCCAAAAAGTTTTGCAGAATCTTCTTCGCGAGAGAGTGTCGATTCGGGACGGTGTCTCGATCCTCGAAGCACTGAGTGAGGCAGCGGCTACGACGAAGAATGCCGTGCTGTTGACGGAGTTTACAAGGCAGGCAATTCGTCGTACCGTTTCGAAGCCGTACCTGAACGTGAAAGGCGAGCTGCCTGCGTTCTTTCTCGATCCATCTCTCGAGCAGACGATCGAATCGGCCGTCCAGCATACCGATCAAAACAGCATTCTGGTGCTTTCGCCGCAGGCCGTGCGGGACATCGTGGGGCGTGTGGAGCGCAAGTTAGGCAAGCGGGAGGCACCGACCGCCGTGATCACGGGAGCAGCCGGCCGGTTTTTCGTGCGTCAGATGCTCGAGCCTTCCCTGCCGAACGTCTTTCCGCTCTCGCATAACGAGGTTCCGCCGGGCGTCAAAATGCTGTCACTAGGAGTTATCTGATGCGACTCAAGTCTTACTTTGCAAACTCCGTACAGGGAGCCATTGACAAAGCGCGCATCGAGCTTGGCCCGGAAGCGATGTTAATTAGCAGCCGGCAAACAGATCGAGACCTCCGCGATGTCGGTGCTTACGAAGTGATATTCGGGCTGATGCCGACTGCGGTGGGCGGTCTGTCGGGCGCAATGGAGACCAAGACGGAAGCGGCCGCGGTTTCGGGCAACGAACTCGTACTGCTTCAAATCGCGGAACTGCGGCGACAGATGGAGCTATTCACCCAATCTGTGGCGCGCTCCAAAGTGGCGCGCCCCGCCGACCAGCTCGCACCGGAGCTGACGACAATTTCCGACCGTCTGGTAAGCGCGGGGTTCTCCCCCGAGTTAGCGCGAGAGTTAACCGATGCTGTAGCGCAACGACTTCCGCGTGGGCGTGAGGCTCGCGAAGGATTCGCCCGTGACCTCTCCTATGCCGTTTTAGAAGAGGAAATCGCAGGCCGTTTTGCCAGCAAAGCCAGCTTGGGAGAACAGCCGGACGGAGCCGCGGTCATGCTCGTCGGTCCTCCCGGCGCGGGTAAAACCAGTTCGATTGCGAAGCTCGCTCTAGAGTACGGCGTGAAAGCCAAACGCTCGCTGCATATGCTATCGCTCGATACGCTGCGCATTGCCGGGTGCCATCAGCTGGCGGCGTATGCACGAATCAGCGGCGCCGATTTTCGGCCGATACAGGATGCTTCGGCTCTCAAACAGGTGCTGCGTGAAATCGGCGAAAAGGGTTTAATACTGATCGACACTCCGGGTTATGCGACCGCAGATCAGTTCGAGATAGAAGAGCTGGCGCAGGCAGTTTGCCGGACAGCAATCGAAGTGCAGCTGGTCATGCCGGCTCACATGACGCTCGAGGCAGCGCAGCAGGTCTTTGAACGTTTCGCGAGTTTAAGGCCTGCCAAGCTTCTGCTCACAAATCTGGATGCGGTGCAAGCGCCGGCCGTTCCTATTGAATTTGCGATGCGCTCCGGCTTGGCACTCTCCTATTTCGGGACGGGCCAGCAAGTGCCGGAAGACTTGAAAGAGGCGGATAAAGCGACTTTGCTGGCGGGGATCACGCTACGTGAACGAACGTTCTCGATGGCTGCTTGAAAACGCCTGCACCTATGTACGCCTCGGTTATGGTTGAACGATCTCCGGAAGAACGGGACGGGCTGATCTTAGAGCACCTGCCACAGGTAAACTGGATCGCCACGCGAATTCACGAGAAGCTTCCGCCCAACGTGGAATTGGATGACTTGATCTCGGCTGGGGTGGTCGGCTTATTGGCAGCGGTCGACAATTTCGATCCGACTCGGAATACGACTCTGCGGACGTATGCGGAATATAAGATTCGCGGCGCGATCCTCGACAGCATCCGCGGGATGGACGGCATACCGACGCACAAACGCAAGCGGCTCAAGCAGGTACAGCTCGCGATTGCGGCAGCGGAACGCAAACTAAGCGCAACTCCTTCGGAGGAGGATATCGCGACCGAACTAGCGATTCCGCTCGCGGAATATCAGCAGTGGATGGTTGAACTACGGGGCGTTTCACTCGGCAGTCTGCAGGTGGTCGATGGAGAAGAAGTCGACATCCTGCAGTTTCTGAGCGGCGACGAGGAGGCAACACCGGCGCGGCTTTTAGAGCGTGCCGAACTCGAACGCGTAGTGATGGAAGGCATGCAGAAGATGCCCGAGAACGAGCGCACAGTCTTGAGCCTGTACTACAAAGAGGAGCTCAATTTGCGCGAGGTTGCGGAGGTGATGAACCTGCATACGACGCGGATCTCGCAGCTGCGGGCGCAAGGGATTCTGCGCTTGCGGGCACTCATGGACCGCAAATGGCCGAGCGAAAGAGGGCTGTATTAGGCGATGGCCGTCTTTCTACCCTATGCAATCGCGATGATGTGCGGGGCTGTTCCGCTGTGGATCTGCCTGAAGTTGAAGACCGAGCTGCGCGGCCTGAAGGTAGAAATGAATTCGCGTAACGAACTGGACGAGCGGGAGCGCGCCGCGTTCGCCCGGATCGACAACCTGGAGGCTCAACTGGCGGGTTTGAGACATGAGCAGAGTGAACAGGCAGACTGGGTTTCGCAGACCGAAAGTCTCAATCTGAATCGGCGCGGGCAAGTGTTGCGGCTGCATCGGCGGGGCGAATCGGTCGCAGGCATTGCGACCGCGCTCCGCATGGGCCAGGGGGAAGTCACGCTCATGATCAAGGTGCATGAAATGGGTCGGGCATTCCCAGTCTGAAGGTTCGGTTCGTGCCGAGGAAAAAAGAGCAGGAATTCGAGAGCAAATTGGCGATAAGGGATATAAGGAGCCTATCGAATGCGCATTGATAATTCAAATCTGACAGGTGTTGGAGGGAGCGGCCACTCTGGCGCGGTAGGCTCAGTTGGCGTAAATGGGCGTGCTCCGGCCGTTGACAGCGACGATGCCGCGGCAGATAGCGTGAAGCTCTCAAGTGCGAGCAGCTTGATCGCGCTCGCGAAGAATGTTAGCTCGGCCGACCGGCAGTCGCGGATCTCTCAACTTGCTTCGGAGGTGAGTTCGGGAACTTACCAGGTCAATCCACGCGACGTGAGCCGTGCCATTGTTAGCCAATCAAGTTGACGAGCAAATGACTCAGGATGAGATTGCCGGACGGGTAACGGAAGCGCACGAGCATCTCTCAGCTGCTATTGAGGGACTGGCGAGGATGGAAGCGCCAGCGAGTGAGTACTCGGCGTCGCTGCAGAAAACGGCCGATTTACTGGCTGATGTGGAGCGAGCTCAGGCGCGGCTGGATCAAAGACGTTTTGCAGAGCCGCTGGCAGCTTTAGCAAAGCAGGTGAATACGGCTCAGGCTTTGCTTGGGACGGCCGCCGCTCTGCATTTCGGTAACTTCTTGAACGGTCGGGCTATTAAGGGCGGGTACGAGCGTGACGGTGCGCTCTCCAGCTTCGGCGGTAACGGCTTTCGAATAGACGGATAGCACATGTCTTCTTTATTTGCAGCGCTCGGAACGGCCGGCAACGCTTTGGACGTGCTCGAGCAATCGATGGCCGTCGTGCAGAACAATGTGTCCAACGCCTCGACGCCGGGCTATGTGACACAGACGCTGCAACTGAACGCCGGACTATTCGATCCGGCTAACAATTCGTGGGGCGGAGTGGTGGCGGGAAATGTGCAAAGCGCACGTAACACCTTTGCCGAGAATGCAGTTTGGACGGCGAACGAGCAGGTCGGATCAGCCACTCAGCAATCTACCAGTCTGCAGGCTTTGCAGTCGTCGTTTGACGTTTCCGGAACGAGTGGCATACCGGGAGCATTGAGCACCCTTTACTCGGCCTTTTCGGCATGGAGCACCACGCCGAGCAGCGTAACCGCGCAGCAACAGGTACTCTCGGCGGCGCAAGGTGTGACGCAGGCTTTCAACTCTACGGCCGCAAACATCAATGCGGTTCGCACTCAGGCGGCCCAGCAAACAACAGGCGTGGTCAACCAAATTAATCAGATTTCGGATCAGATTGCGTCGGTCAACGGGCAAATCCGTGATGGCGGGCAGGACGATAGCGGCTTGCAAACACAGTTGTACAACAATCTGGAGCAGCTTTCGAATCTAGTCGATATCTCAGCTCAGACGGCGAGCGACGGCACAGTATCGGTTCTGATGGGCGGGCAGATTCCACTCGTCACGGGCGCAACAGCGAACGAGCTTTCGGTGAAGGCTGCGAGCGCGAGTGGTACGGGAACGACTGCGCCTCCGAACCAGGTGATTGTGACGGCAGCGGGCGAAGATGTGACCGGCAAGATTCAGCAAGGACAGCTCAGCGGGCTGTTGAACATTACGAATAACGTGGTGCCGTCACTCATCGGCAACGCAGGGCAACAAGGAAGTCTGAATCAGCTTGCGCAAAGCATAGCGGACCGCGTCAATACGTTGCTGACGAGCGGGCAGACGAGTTCGGGGGCAGCCGGTGTTCCGCTCTTTTCCTATAACGCGAGCTCGCCCAGTTCAGTTGCACAAAGCTTTTCAGTCGTTCCGGGAGTGACGGCAGCACAATTGGCCGCAGCCAGCCCGGGTCCACCCCTGGTTGCGAACGGAATCGCCGACGAACTTGCGGGTCTGCAGAATCCGCAGACGAGCGGGGATATGATCAACGGGCTCAGCTATACGGACTTCTATAGCTCGATCGCTTCGAATGTAGGGAGTCTGGCGGCAAGTGCCTCGCAAACGCAGCAGACCCAGACCCAAGTATTGACTCAGGCGCAGGCCGCGCGCGCTCAAGTTTCCGGCGTCTCTTTGAATGCGCAGGCGGCAGCGCTCGTGCAGTTTCAAGACTCCTATCAAGCTTCAGCGGAGGCTCTTACGACGATCAGGAACACGCTGAACTACTTGATGCAGACATTTCAATCAGTCGCTTAGGTGAATAGATGATTGCAGGACTCGAAGCATATAACGCAAACTTCCTGGCGGATCTCTCGAATCTCGAGAGCAGAATTTCATCCGACAACAAGCAGCTGTCATCCGGCATTCGGGTCAACCAAGCCTCCGATGATCCCTCTGCCGTGGCTCCGATCATTGCGTATCAAGCCCAGCTTACGAATTTGGCCCAGGTGCAAACGAACCTCCAGGGAGTGCAGACGGAAGCGCAGACGGCGGACGGGGCCCTGCAGACAGCCTCGACGCTCATGAATCAACTTGTGACAATCGGCACGCAGGGCGCGAGCAGTACAACCGACGCGGCGGGCCGGGCGACTCTTGGCCAGAAAGTACAGCAGATCGAGCAGGAACTTGTTGCCGTTTCGAACACCACGGTGGCGGGCCGTTACATCTTTGGGGGTGACGATTCATCGACATCACCTTACACGTATAACTGGGCGAGCCCTAATGGAGTCGTGCAGAACAGTACACCCACCAACACGTCGACCACGCGAGACGGTGACGGGAATCAAATTGTGCCGCGACTTACCGCAGGGCAGATCTTCGATGTACGGGACGCGAACGGCAATCCGACTACCGGAAACATCTTTGCGGCGGTTTATGCCTTGGGAACTGCTCTGCTGTCCAACAATCAATCGGGTATTTCGAGCGCGCTCGATCAGGTGAATGCCGGCGTGACTCAGCTGGGCCAAGCAACAACCAGCTACGGAAATACCGAGACGTGGCTGCAACAGGCTATTCAGACGGCGGGAGCCCACGTCAGCACGATCACGCAGGCCTTAACCTCGATACGCGACAGCGATGTGGCCACCAACGCAACGCAACTCACGCTGGATCAGACAGCCTTGCAAGCCGCGCTTGCTGCGCACGGCACGATGAACACAAAATCGCTTTTCAGTTATCTCGGGTAATAAACAGCCGCGGATTTTGTCGAAAGGCGGCTGATTGTTGCGATATGGGATGCGTGAGGTGACAGCACATGATGAACACTGCACGGCATGCAAGCAACATTCTGGAGGCCTGGCGATACCGTGACGATTGTGGCTTAGGCACGGCGTTGGAGAGGGCGGCGGCCTCGTATACAGATTCCGAGGCGGGCTCACACTTCGAGAGTGAACGGGAGGAAATGCTGCAGAGCATCGTGGAGCATCTGCGGGGGCTTTCCCGCACCAACACCCTGCCCGAGTATTCGAGAGGGAGTGGGGCTGTCACTTTGTTGTCTCATCTCAGCTCGGAAGCGAGACTATCGGAAACTTCTGAGGGGGAAAGATGGGGTTTTTCGACGAACGAGTTAAAACTCGGCACCGAACGTGCGACATGCACTATAGAAGTCGATTGCAGGCCGCGAGGCTAGGAACGGCTAAAGGTAAACAGGACAAACATGATTTCACTTCAGACCAACATTGACTCGCTTAACGCGCAAGACAACCTTAACCTGAATCACGAACTGCAAAGCAAAACGATTCAGCAATTAACATCGGGCTACCGCATTAACAGCAGTGCCGACGATGCCGCTGGGCTCGCCATTGCTAACGGCTATCGAAGCAGCGTTGATGAATTGACGCAAGGCGTCAGTAACGCGAATGATGGTGTCAGTCAGTTACAGATTGTAGACGGCGGCTTAAGCAACATTTCCACGATTTTGGATCGAATGAAGACACTTGCGACCCAGTCCGCTTCAGGAACGTTCACCGGAAACCGCAACGTCCTGAACCAGGAGTATCAGGGTCTGGTGAGTGAAATTAACCGACAGGCCACCAACATCAACCTGAACAGTGGCGGAAGCTTTAATACCAACCTGAACGTCTACATTGGCGGCGCGAGCAACACAACGAATGCTAGCGTCAACATCGATTTGAGCGGCACGGCCAATGCCGTCGACGCTACCAGCTTGGGGTTGGCCGGCACCAGCCTGAATGGGGGAGGAACGGGACTTAAAGATAACGTTTTGAACCTCAATACACCAGGCGCAACATTTGTCAAAGGCACCGGTGGTACGAACGATCAGCAGTTCCAATTTCAGTTGGTGAATTCGAGCGGTGTCGCGACTCAGGTAACCGCGAGCATTGCGGCTACCACGAACGGCTCCAGCCTGGATCAGGTTCTAACGAGCCTGAACAGTCAGCTGAATCAGTACGGCATTTCAGCGGGTACCGATTCGAGCGGCAATCTTCAATTTTCGGGGTCGACTGCTTTCACCGTGAAAGACCTGGGGCAACAGGGCTCAGGTGGAACAAACGCGGTGACCGATTACGGCAGCAACGGTTCGGCGAGCGGCGCGAAAGCGGGAGCGAACAGCTCAAGCTATTCGTACGACGCTTCCGGCTTTACGGCACTGAGCGCCGCCGGCCACACCGATAACCTGACCTTTACGACTGGCGCGGGCGCTTCGATCTCGGTGAATCTGACGGGCGCGGCAGGAAGCGGCGACACACTGGCCAACGCCATCGCGACCATCAACGCTAAAACGGCTGCTTACGGCGTGTATGCCGTGAAGGACTCTGCGGGGACAGGTATTTCGTTCCAGAGCCAGAACACCTTCTCGGTCGCAGATAACAACAACACGGCAAGCGAAGGCGTCTTCGGGAACACCACAACTGGCGCTGTTGCCACACCATTTGCTTCTACAGCACCGACCAGCACGGGAGACGGGACGGGTGCCATCTCTGCTGTCAATAATGCGATTCAGGCCCTTGGTTTAGTACAGGGCACGATTGGCGCGGGCGAGAACAAGCTGGGTTATGCAATCAGTCTGGCTCAGTCGCAGATCTCGAACTTTTCCGCTGCCGAAAGCCAGATCCGCGACGCTGATACAGCAACAGCAGCGGCGAACTTGACAAAGTCGCAAGTGCTTGTTCAGACTTCGATTGCAGCTATGGCGCAGGCCAATTCAGAACCTCAGGCAGTTCTCAAACTCCTGCAGGGTTAATCCTCCTACTAGCGGCTCATCGCGCAACTGATTCGAAAGGATCGGTTGCGCGGGCTGTTTATTTTCTATGGCAGGCATCAGCGCAACTCCCACTTTCAACGGCAGCAGCACGTATGCAAGCCAGCTGCAGGAGACCATCACTCGGGCAGTAACGATCGCCTCGCTGCCGATCACACAGCTGCAGAACTCGGAATCAACCCTCACCGGGCGACAATCCGAGCTGCAAACGATCGACAACAGTTTCGCGGCAATGCAGACTGCCGTCAACAACCTAAATTCGTCGACGGGAACCGGCGCCTTTTCAGCCGCCGTGAGTAATACGGGGATTGCTTCGGCTTCCATTTCCCAAGGAATTTTGGCAGGCAGCTACACCCTCGATATAGGAAGCACAGGCTCCCAAACAAATTCGATCAGTTTAGACGGATTGACGCCGGTCAGTGATCCCTCAACCACGAATATCGATAGCGGCTCAACATACCAACTCTCGGTAAACGGAACGACGTATAACATTTCCGATACAGCAGGGACGCTCAGCGGCCTAGCTCAGGCGATCAATAGCAGCTCAGCACAAGTGCAGGCAAGCATCGTGAATGTGGGAAGCTCATCGGCGCCTGACTATCGCCTGTCGATTCAAAGCCTGGCCTACGCACCCGACACGATCCAATTGAGTGATGGGTCCACCGACCTGTTAAAGACTCTCTCGACGGGATCAAACGTGACGTACCAGGTGAACGGGCAGCCCAGTACACCGATCAGCTCCAACTCCCGAACCGTTACGGTCTCGCCGGGCCTGACGGTCCAAATCCTTGGAACAGGCAGTACACAAGTGACTGTCTCGCAGAGTGCAACCAATCTCGCCAACGCTCTTTCCGCGTTCGCGAGCGCGTACAACTCGATTACCGCCGAGCTCAACAAAAACCGCGGCCAAAACGGAGGTGCCCTTACTGGCGATAGCGTCATCTATGATCTTCAATCACAGTTGCAGGCGCTTGCCAATTACTCGAGTACCGGCGCTAGTTCAATTAATACGTTAGCCGATCTAGGGCTTTCCTTCGACTCTGCCGGTAGTCTCTCGTTCGACTCTTCCGCTTTCGCTAAAGCCGCGTCCTCATCCGCAAACGACCTCTTGAATTTCATCGGAACGTCGTCTTCGGGCGGCTTTCTCACAGCGGCGACCAACATGTTAACGGCGGTTACCGATCCTAATTCCGGTTCGCTGGCGGCGTCCTCGAACAGCATAACTTCTCAACTTTCCGCCATCAACACTAAAATCAGCGACGACCAAGCACGAGTTGCGCAGCTTCAGACTAACCTCACGCAGCAGATGGCGAGCGCTGACAGCGCGATCTCTTCACTTCAGAGCCAGTTGAATGAAGTGACGTCGCTATTCGCACAGATGCAAACCAATCAGCGGGCGATCAGTGGCTACTGAGCAATTTAATACCGGCCTAATCGCCGAGAAATTACGTGGCGCTGTCGAGTCAGCCGCCTTCGAGCGTGTTCCCGCATTAGCAGAAGCTTACGGAACCGCGATCAGCGACGCGGTCCGAGGTGCCGGCTCATTCGAAGACGGGATCGAGATCGCCGGCCAAGCTTGTTCGTTCCTCGAAGAGCGCCTGCACCTAGCGCGAGTCATGCGGGCGCATATTTCTGCTCAGATGGCCGAGGTATGTCGGCTTGCCTCATACCGTAGTTCTCCCTCAATCGACAGCACCTGGTTTGTGAACGGGTAGCTTTGTCGAAAATCTGACGATCTTCACCCGGCTACGTCAACAATTCGCCGTCTCTAGTGGGCCGGATGCGCAATCTGGCCGCCTTTCAAGCTGGTGACAGAATTGCATCGCTTTTCCCAAAGCAATGCTCGATCCCGTTTCCGGTAATCTCGAGAGATATCTCACGTTTCTGAGCGCTCGCCAGCGGCTCGTCGCTTCCAATATCGCAAATGCCGATACGCCCGGCTACAAGACGCAGGACCTCGATTTCGATTCGCAACTACAGAGTTCCCTATCGCAAACGGCGGCCATACCCAAAGAGATTTCAGGCTTAACGAATAAGAACGACGGGAACAATGTCGACCTGGATCGCGAAGCGCGACTGCTTGCTGAGAACGCATTGCGGTTTAACGTCGCATCGAACCTGCTTCGCTCGAACTTGAAGGTGCTGCGGATGGCGATAGAAGGAGGCGCGTCGTCAGGGGCATGAGCTTATTTTCCAGTCTTTCCGTCAGTGCTTCCGGGATGTCAGCCGAGCGGCAGCGGGCTCAGATATTGGTCGAGAACATCGCGAACTCCGACACTACGCGGACTGCTGAGGGCGGACCCTATCGGCGCAAAGATGTGGTTTTCGAGAGCCAAGGCGTACCTGCGACTTTCTCCTCGTTCATGGAGTCAGGCGGCAGCGCAGGCGGAACCGGGGTCGGCGTGAGCCAAGTAGTGGAAGACACGAACGATCCTGACCGGCGTTACCTGCCGGGTCACCCGGATGCCGATAAGGACGGCTACGTAGCCTTCCCAAAGATGAATCCGGCTGAAGATATGGTGGATCTGCTTGGAGCGTCTCGTTCCTATCAGGCAAACGTCTCGGCGATTTCAGCGGTTAAAGACATGATCCAAAGATCGATTGATCTCTTCCGTTGAGCATCGCCATGCCCATGCCCATCAACCCGATCAGCCCACCAACGCTGATCAGTCCGCCAACTCCAATCACGACCGCTCCGAGCGCAGCAGGCGACCCGAAGAATAACACCTTCAGCGATTTCCTTTCCTCAGCGGTTGCAAACGTTTCAGCTGCCACTGACACCGCGAATGCGGCCGCGCAAGATTTTCTTGCGGGAGGGACGCACGAGCTTCACTCGACGATCCTCGCGTCGCAGGCCGCCGAGCTCGATTTTGAACTACTGATGCAGGTGCGCAACAAGGTCGTTTCGGCTTACGAAGAAATCATGAAGATGCAGATTTGAAAATTCGGATCTGAGACTTCTCAAGAGCAATGGGGCAGTTGCAGAAAATTTATAAGTCGTTGTCGGTCGGCCAGCGTATCGGCATAGTCGCGGCCGTTCTCCTGATCATGGGGGGGATGGTGAGCTTTGTTCGTTGGCGCCACGACAGCGATTTTCGTCCACTCTTCACAGGGATGGCTCCGGAAGATGCGGCCGGGGTCGTGCAGAAATTGAAAGAATCAGGAGTGGAGCACCAGATTGGCGGAAACGGGAGCTCGGTTCTTGTACCCAGCGCCAAGGTGGATGAACTGCGGCTGGAACTGGCAGGAGCAGGCCTACCGAAAAGCGGGCGCATCGGATTCGAGCTTTTCGACAAGACCAATCTAGGCATCACCGATTTCAGCGAACATGTGAATTACCGGCGCGCTCTTGAGGGAGAGCTTGAGCGTTCGGTTCGCGTACTCAGTGAAGTCGAACAGGCGCGTATTCATCTCTCCTTTCCGAAGGACTCGGTGTTTCTGGATGCACGTGAACCGGCCAAAGCAAGCGTGCTGGTCAGCTTGCGACCCGGCGCTCACTTGAGCGACGCGAACGTACTAGCGATCACGAATCTTGTAGCCAGCGCGGTTGAGGGGCTCGGTCCAGAGTATGTCTCGGTTGTCGACTCGCGCGGGAACCTGCTTGGACGGCCGAAGCGCTCGTCGACGGACACAAGCGATGGATCGGATGCGGCGCTCGAATACAAACATCAGGTTGAAAAAGATCTGTTCGCGAAAGTTGAATCGACGCTCAATCCGCTGTTGGGGGCCGACCACTTCCGCATCGGGATTTCAGCAGACTGCGACTTCAGCACCAGTGAACAGACAGATGAGACGTTCGATCCATCGCATTCCGTGATGACCAACTCGCAGAAGTCGGAGGACCTCGCGAACAAACCCGATTCGACTGGTATTCCGGGAACTGCGTCAAACATACCGCGCCCGATTTCGAGACCCGGGACAGCCGGTTCCACGGTGTCGCACAAAACCGAGAACGTAGCTTACGAAACGTCGCGGTCCGTACGCCAGATGAAGATTCCACGCGGCTTGCTGAAACGTCTTTCCGCTTCCGTGCTAATCGATCAGGACGTGCGCTGGGAGGGCAAAGGAATCCATGCTAAACGCATTTTTACGCCGCCCAATCAAGACAAGATGAAGAGCATACGGGAGCTCGTGGCAGGAATAATCGGATTCACGCCGGCGCGTGGAGACCAGCTGGTGGTACAGAGTCTGGCTTTCGAACATAACCCCGACTGGGAGACAGAAGGGCAGACGCCGGCTGTTCCGGTCGGCGAGACGAACAGTCTCAAGAAGCTCTTGAAAGATCCGAAGATACTGGCTGGCGCCGGTGGAGCAGTTCTGCTGGTGATGGGGCTGCTATTCTTCGCACTGACTCGCAAGAAGGCGGTCGTAGCGCCTACACCAGCCAAGATAGCGGCTCCCGAACAGGCCGCCAATGCGGGTTCAGAAGGTCAGGCGAGCGTCGGCCAAGGAGACAAAACGCAACTGGCGGCGCGCACCGCCGAACAACTGCAAATCCCGGAGAAGACTTCAGAGGTCGAGACGCTTCGGCAAAACATCCGGGCCAGTGTGTCGCGAGATCCAGCGCTGGCAGCGGGTGTGCTCCGCAATTGGATTTCGGAGATGGAGAGTTCGGGCTAGAGAGCCTGGCGTATGTCGTGCAAGCTCGCAGAAGATCCGGCTTCGGTACAAGCGGTCGCATGGCGTTCGGGCTCATCGGCGCGCTCGGGTGGGCGAATGCCGATGCAGGCCCAGCTCGCTCCGCGCAAAGAACTCAGCATTGAGAAGGAGCAGTTAGCGCAGCTTGAGAGTGCGCGACAGGCGGAGCTTGTGCAATGCCGCCAGGCCGCACTCGAAGAAGGGTCGAAGCGGGGCCGGGATGCTGCCGCAACAGAGATCAAGAGTGCGAACGACCGGCTTGCGCACACCTTGCGGGATCTGGCCGCGCTGAAGCGGCGCATCCGAAGCGAAGCCGAATCCGACGTAGTAAAGCTTTCGATGGCGATCGCGAAGCGAATTCTGCATCGCGAACTGAACGCGGATCCCGAATCGATTCAGGGTGTGGTGCATGCCGGTTTGCACAAGCTACAGAATCGGGAGATCTCGCGGGTACGCATCCCGCCCTCTTCGCTGGAGCCGGTGCGCGGCGCACTCGAGAGAGCGGGCATGATCCCGGCTGTTATGGTCATCGCCGATCCGAAGCTCCACAACGGCGATATCTTTTTCGAAACGGCTCTGGGCGAGCTCGATGCTTCGATTGAGACACAATTGCAAGAAATCGAACGCGGGTTTGTGGACCGGTTAAGCATCTGATGTTTGGGGTTGAAGACCGTTTGGACCTCTCCCGATTCAGCAAAGAGCTGGACGCCCTTGACCTGCTGAGATGGCGCGGCACCGTACGAGAAATCACCGGACTGCTCATTGAATCCGACGGACCGGCTGCGGCGGTTGGAAGCTTCTGTGAGATACGCACGAGTGAAGGGCGAAGCATACGGACCCAGGTGGCAGGATTCAAGAACGGCCGCATTCTTTCGATACCGCTTGAAGAGGTCGAGGGGCTCCGGCCGGGTGATTCGATTTACGCGCGCTCGAGTGACGCGCAAGTCCGGGTAGGACCGGATCTGCTAGGGCGAGTGCTGGATGGCTTTGGACGACCGATGGATGGAGGCGCAGCCCTGCAGGGATCTGAAAGTTACGGTCTGTTTGCAGATCCACCCGGTCCGATGGAACGCGAACATATCACTCAATTGCTCGCGACGGGCATTCGGGCGATCGATAGTCTGCTGCCGTGTGGGCAGGGTCAGCGCATTGGGATCTTCGGCGGCAGCGGGGTCGGTAAAAGCACCTTACTGGGTGCAATGTCACGGCAGAATTCGGCGGACGTCACGGTAATTGCCTTGATAGGCGAACGCAATCGTGAGGTGCGTCAGTTCATCGAGAACGAGTTAGGCGCTGAGGGACGCGCGCGTTCGGTCGTAGTGGTAGCGACTTCCGACCGTCCGGCGCCCTTGCGGGTGCGCGCCTGCTTTGTCGCGATCGCGGTAGCGGAATATTTTCGAGACCAGGGCAAGAACGTGCTGCTCGTGATGGATTCGGTGACGCGCTTAGCGATGGCACAGCGCGAGATCGGACTGGCGGCCGGGGAGCCACCGAGCCAGAAGGGTTACACGCCGTCTGTATTTGCCATCATGCCGAAGATTTTTGAGCGCGCGGGTTCTTTCCGCAAAGGAACAATTACTGGCTTTTTCACTGTGCTGGTGGAGGGCGACGATCAGAACGAGCCGATTGCGGATGCCGTCCGCAGCATTCTCGACGGCCACATCGTGCTCTCGCGCGAACTGGGAGCGGCCGGTCACTACCCGGCAATCGATGTGCTGGCTTCGGTGTCACGCGTCGCGTCACACGTTGCTAAACCACCCCAGCTTAAGGCGGCTCAGAAGCTGCGGGAAGCTCTGTCGGCCTACCGCAATGCAGAGGATCTTATTCAGCTCGGCGCTTATGCATCAGGATCGAATCCGAAGCTCGACGCGAGTATCCGTTCACGTGAGCAAATCCTCGGATTCCTGCGGCAGGATGCCAATGAAAAGGCACCGATTGATCGCACGCTAAACAGCCTCACCGAGCTGGCTGATGCGTTGTAGAAGAACCGCCATGACGAAATTTAAGTTTCGCCTGGAAGCAGCTCTCCGATTCCGGCGGATGCGGCTTGAGGCTGAAACGGTGCGGCTCCAGGAGCTGCTGGCCCAGAAGCACCGGCTTGAGAAATTGATCGTTGACCTACGCGAGGAGGGACGTGCAGCGTTCACGTTTGTGGAAAGCGCGTCGAATACCGGATCGCAGGATCTGCGTGCTCTGTCCCTTTTCGGCATTGGTCTGACTTCTCGGGCCCGCACCACGGAAGAAGCAATACAGCGCCTCACAACACTGGTGGCTGAACAAAAGGAACGTCTGCTTGAGGCAGAGCGGGCCGAACGTGTGTTGGGCAAGCTCCGCACGAAACGCCTGGCTGAGTGGGACTTGCAAAACCAGCGTGAAATCGAGGCTACAGCTCAAGAACTTTGGCTATTTTCACACACTAGACATAAAGACGATCCGGGAAAGTTGTAGCCGCTAATACTGATGATTGAGTCCGATTCGACTGGCTGGAGACGGTTCCTTATAGGTGAGAGCAGTCCCATACAGGAAATCTGCGACATAATTCAGCTGATTGCTTCTAAGCGCTGCACCGTGCTCATCACGGGCGAGACCGGGACGGGAAAAGAAGTAATTGCGAAGGCCATTCATGCGGCGAGCGATCGCGCGGCTTTCGCGATGGTGTCCCTGAACTGTACGGCCTTGCCGGCAACGCTGGTTGAAACGGAGCTATTCGGACATGCCAAGGGGGCCTTCACCGGAGCGCAAGGCAGCCGGATGGGACGTTTCGAGCAGGCGCATCGGGGAACGATCTTTCTCGACGAAATCGGGGACTTGCCAGTAGAGGCGCAAGGGAAACTTCTCCGCGTGCTGCAGGAACGAGAATTCGAGCGCGTGGGCAGCTCGGAAACGGTACACATCGACGTGCGGGTGATTGCGGCCTCGAATGTCGATCTCGAGATTGCCGTACGCGATCGTCGCTTCCGCGAAGACCTCTACTACCGTCTGAACGTGGTTCCGATTCACCTGCCCCCGCTCAGGCAACGCCGCGAAGACATACCGCTGTTGCTGGCGCACTTTCTTCAGAAGATCAGCACGTTTGAAACTGCGGTGCCAAAGCAAATCAGCGAAGAGGCAGTCGAGTATCTGCAGAGCTTGGAATGGCCGGGTAACGTGAGGCAGCTAGAGCACGCGGTGCAAATGGCCGGCGCGTTAAGCGGAGATCGCGAGCTGCTGTCGAGCGATGACTTCCGACCACGGAGCAGGGATGCCTCGATTCCGGCCGCAAGCACGAGCGAGCCGCTACTGAAAGTACCAAGGGCCGGTTTGGATTTCGACGCCGTGGTTGCCGAGTTCGAGCGTTCGCTTCTTAATCAGGCACTCGCACTCACGAACGGCAATAAATCGCAGGCCGCGGAGCTCCTGGGAATCAAGCGGACCACCCTGCTTGCCAAGCTCAAGGCTTTCGAAGAAACACCCCTTGCTCTCGCCAGCTGATACCTCAACTTTCCTATCCTTTCAAGTGGGACCATATTCAAATGTCCCCGTTTTGGCAAGACGTCCGCGGCGTGCTCAAGCTTGCCGTACCGGTCGCTTTGGGAGAGTTGGGATGGATGGCGATGACCACCGTGGACACCATTATGGTGGGCAAGCTCGGACCGGCCGCGATTGGGGCAATTGGGGTCGGGAGCAGCGCGTTTTACACATTCGCTATTTTCGGAATGGGGCTGTTACTCGGCCTCGACACACTGGTTTCGCAGGCCTATGGTGCTGGGGATCGCGAGGACTGCCATCACTCGCTCACGCAAGGTTTCTATCTGGCGCTTTCGTTGAGCATGCCGCTGATGATTCTGTTCGCTTTAATGCCGCCCCTTTTCCAGGTGCTCGGCATTGTGGAACCGGTGAGATCGCTTGCCGGCACATTTGTTCGCGTGCTGAGCCTGAGTACGCTGCCGCTGTTGCTGTATGGCGCGTTTCGCAGATATTTGCAGGGCATGGGTCGAGTTGGGCCGGTGATGTTTGTGCTGATCAGCGCCAACTTCATCAACTGGTTATTCAACTGGCTGCTGATCGAAGGGCACTGGGGCTTGCCGGCGTTGGGAGTAGCGGGGTCGGCTCTTTCCACCTGCTTCGCCCGGATCTACATGGCTGCCGTGCTTGCATTTTGCATCTGGTGGTTTGAGCGTGGGTTCGCACCGGGATTTCAGAACGTGCTGCGGCGGCCCGATTGGCTCAGAATGAAACGCCTGCTGCAGCTTGGTTTACCTGCTGCAACACAGATTTTGCTCGAGGTCGGCGCCTTTGGTGCGGCTGCCGTGTTGGCGGGGCGTATCACAGCTGTGGCTCTGGCCGCTCATCAGATCGCACTAAATTGCGCGGCCTTGAGCTTCATGGTCCCGCTCGGCGTCTCCTCTGCAGCGGCGGTCGCAGTGGGACATGCGGTAGGGAGACGCGACTTTGCAACGGCCAGGAGAAACGGCTTCATCGCGATCGGACTTGCGAGCTTGTTTATGCTCTGCTCCGCCGTTTCTTTCATCGCGATCCCGCGTACGATTTTGCGCGTGTACACCGTAGATCCCGCGGTTTTGGCGACCGGAGTCGGCCTGCTGGCGATCGCTGCACTGTTCCAACTCTTTGATGGCGTCCAGGCGGTGGCGACGGGTGCGCTGCGCGGGCTTGGCGAAACACAGGGCCCGATGCTGGTTAACTTTGCCGGCTACTGGCTGTTCGGACTGCCAATTGGCTATGCGCTCTGCTTTCGGTACGGTTTTGGAATTTACGGCTTATGGCTAGGGCTTACGTTTGCTCTCGTTGTGATCGCAGTGATGCTGTTGTGGTTATGGGAGCGAAGTTCTGCGAGCGCCGTGCTCACCGATGAACTCAGCGGCTCACGTACATCTTGAGCGCGCCGAGAACTCCAGGGTGCTTGATATTGCCAGAATTCTCGAGAATGCCGGGGAGGTATTGGAACTTTCACATTGGTGGAATACTCTTTCGTGCGAGCCAACACGACCCTAAACTGCCGATATTTTCCCGTCCTTGTCCTGCTGGGCGTGTTGGCGTTGATTCCTGCTCGTATTTACGCGGCGACCGGTCTAGCGGTGACGTATGGCGCGAGTGGCGTCGACCGCGTGGTCTACAACGGAATCGTGCTTGAAGACGTGGGACGCTTTCCGACCGACGCTTTTCACATCGGTCATATGAAGGCGACGGATCTGAGAGGCAATCTGCTTTCAGGCAGCCCTTATGACTGGGGGGAAACGAATAGCGGCCGTACCTGGAACCCGCTCGCTCACAGCTGGATCTATCAATTTCCCTGGGGTCGCATCGGTGTGCAGTTCATTCAATCCGGAGACCGCCTGGACATGAACGTCACGACCATGAACAACGCCACTTCCGGCATCATATTCGACGGCTCAAGCATTTATCCGTTTGTGCTGCACTTCCCACAGCTGCCGCGCGGTTTCGTTAACCCAAGTTACCAACAACTCGCCTTCAACACTACAGCGCCAAGCATCACGCTGGCTGACTTCGGTGCGGGCGAAGTCGCGGCGGTCAATCCCGGATGCTACAAGCCTGTTTACAGCGGCTATCAGCCGGCGGGCTCGGCCAATGCTTACTTTCCGATTATGAGTGGCACTTCGATCGACGGGATGGCGACTTTCTTTCCGCGCAACGACAGGCCAGTCAAGCCGGGGCAGACCGACTCATTCACGATTTCGCTCCGGTTTGCACCTTCCGGAACTCCTGTGGCCACGCTGGCTCAGGATGCGTACCAATGCTGGGCGAAGGCGTGGCCCTCCAAAGTTGAATGGCGTGATCGAAGGATTATCGGAACGGCATATCTGGCAACCTCCGCGGCGGGCAACCCAAATCATCCGGCTGGTTATCCGAGCAATCCACGGCGTTACTTCAACGACAGCAACCCGAACGACTTCGATGTCCGAAATCCGGCTGGCTTGAGTAAGTTCCAAAATCGCATTTTGCAGCAGGCGCGGAGTAACGTGTCTAATTTGCAGAAGCTAGCTGCGCAGGGATTGATCACTTGGGACATCGAAGGCGAGGCGTATCCACAGCCGACAAGCTATGCTTGTGCACCCGACCAGATTGGGCAGCTAGCGCCTGAGATGGAATCGCCCGTAAGTGCCGATTCGTCGCCTTACAGAGGAATGGCGCTGGCTGATGCGTATTTCAAGACAATGCGTGATGCCGGATTCAAGGTGGGCGTGTGCGTTCGGCCGCAGCATTACACGGTGAATGCGGATGGTACGGCGAGGCAGGTTTACTTGCCGGACGCGCAGGTTGCGGGCGAGTTGATCCGCAAGATGCGGTATGCACACGACCGCTGGGGCGCGACGCTCTTCTACGTGGATTCGGACGTGGAGACGAACGGCGCAACGCTCGATGCTTCGATCTTTGAGCAGGCTGAAGCCGCACTGCGCGACGCGCTGATCATTCCCGAAGAGACAACGCCAAAATTCTACGCGTACACGGCTGCGTTTCAGAGTTTTCTCTTCCACACAGACCTGGGTACGCCCCCTGATATTTACAACTATTATCCGAATGCGTTCAGCGCCAATCTGATCAACGATGTCGATCCGAATAAACTTGCGCAGTACCGTCAGCAGCTGACGGACGCCGTGCGCAAAGGCGACATGTTGATGGTGCACGCCGATTACTGGCAGGCCAATAATCCGACGGTGATGCAGATCTATCGTGACGCAGGGCGCACCTCAACGGACCTTGTCCCGTAGGCGGTAAGAGTCCGTTGTCACAAGTAGCGCGTTTCCGAAAGATCACGGAGACGTTCGGCCGCAGACTCAGGCGTGATATCGCGCTGCGGCGAACCCAACATTTCGTAACCGACCATAAATTTGCGCACCGTGGCAGAGCGCAGCAAAGGCGGATAATAATGCGCATGCAGATGCCACTCGGGATGCGGTTTACCGTCTGTAGGCTGCTGGTGAAAGCCCATCGTGTAAGGGAAGCTCACCTGGAATAAGTTGTCGTAACGCGTGGTGGTGCGCTTCAGAATGTCAGCCAAAGCAGCGCGATTCCCTGCCCCGAGGCCATCCATCGAAGGCAGATGAGCTTTCGATATAACGAGCGTCTCAAAAGGCCAAATGGCCCAGAACGGCACCACACACGCGTAGTGATCGTTCTGGCAAACTACTCGATCGCCTGATCGCAGTTCGAGCGCTACGTAATCGCAGAGCAAGCAGCTTTTTTGGCGGTCAAAGTAGGTCTGCTGCGATGTTTGCTCCTTGACCATTTCGTTGGGGAGGGATTCGTTCGCCCAGATTTGACAGTGCGGGTGCGGATTACTGGCGCCCATCATTTCGCCGCGATTTTCGAAAATCTGGACCGAGTTGATAAATGGAATCTCGCCAAGATCTCGATATTGATTGACCCAGACATCCACGACCTTTGTGAGGTCGGAAACCTCCATTCGAGCAACCGTGAGGCTGTGGTCTGGGGAAAAGCAAGCCACACGGCAGATGCCTTTCTCCGCGCGCGCAACGAGCAGCCCCGCTTCATCGATGCTGCCTGCGGGCACATCGGGCCGCAGCGCTGCATAGTCGTTATCGAAAACAAAAGTCGAGGAGTAATTCGGATTGCGCGCGCCACCCGCACGCGCGTTACCGGGGCACAAATAACAGGCCGGATCGTAGTGGACTGACGGAGGAGCGGAAGTGGTTTCAACCTGGCCTTGCCACGGCCTTTGGGTCCGATGAGGCGAGACCAGGATCCACTCACTTGTTAACGGATTGAAGCGCCGGTGCGACTGCTCCTTCAGATTGATCAACGCTTCTCCGTGGTCGAAAGATAAAGCTTGCCCTAGAAGCTGCCCTTCAAGCTGAATTGGATATTTCGGGGATCGTTCCGAGTGCCGTAGACCTGGCCAAAGGTGCCGCCGCAATACAAGCACGTATTGAAGTTGTAATTGCCGCCGAAAATCGGGTGATTGAAAGCGTTCAGGAACTCACCCCGAAACTGAATTCGGAAGCGTTCCGGACCGAAGGACTTGGCAACCGAGACATCGAGATTCTTGGTCCATGCTTCGCGTGCTGCCGGGATACGAAGTGGGCTGTTTCCGAGCCGGTTCTGACCATCGGTGTTCGCAAACGCGTTCGGATTAAGCCACTGATCAGGTGTCTGATGCGCCGGAACAGGATTCCCGATCAGATCGGGAGTCTGCTGGCTAGGGAACCCGTAAGAGTTAGAGAGTGGCGACGAATAATCGTTGATGATGCCGAAGATTGGGAAGCCGCTTGAAAGCCGGATGTTTGAAGACAACTGCCAGTTGCCAAGTACTGCTTTGACTACACCGGGCGCACCGTTGCCCCATCTCTTCCCGACTCCATAAGGCAGGTCGTAGACGCCCGCCACCGCAAAGCTATGGGGTTGATCGTGGGTACTAACCGCGTAATCGAGCTTGGTGTTGTAAGAGTCACGCCACAGGTTCCCGATTGACCAGCCGACCAGATCTTCTGACCCATCGTCCAGCGCCTTCGACCACCGATAGGTGACGATCGCACTCAAGCCGTTGCTAAACGCGTGATTATATTTCAGGTCGAGTGCGTTGTAGCTCGAGGTTGCGCCCGGCAAGGAACGGGTCAGATTTAGATTACCGAACTCCGGGTAGGGCAGAAGGAGCTGATACTGAGAAACCTGCTGACCCGAGATGCCGCTGTTCGGATTTGTGATGACCCCGTAGAAGGGATTGGCTACCTGCGACTGGAGATAGTCATTACCTAAGGCCAAGTCACCCGTCGGGAGCTGGTTCATGTTGATGTTTGGATTGCCATAGAGCAGCTTGCGCCCGTTCACGCCCGTATAGCCCATCTCAAGTACCGAGTGGGAACCAAGCTGATATTGCAAATCAAAGCTCCACTGCTCGACGTAACCTACCGGGTGCGAGCCCTTCAGCCACATCTGACCGACGCCCAGGCCTACGTAGGTATTCAAGCCTTCTGAACTCCCGGTTTGTGCGTTGAGTCCGTTTTGGAAGGGCGTGCTGATCGGCGTAGTGGGAACATATCCGGAACCATTTTGAGTTCCGTAGGAGGTTGTGTTGGAGCCGTACCCGAGGAACTGGCCCGGGAAATCGAAGCTGATCATTGCGGAAGTCGGCGTGTAGAAAATTCCGCCGCCGGCGCGCACCACCAGCTTGTCTGTAGCGCGATAAGCGATGCCAACACGGGGTGCGAAATTAGTGTTATCGGGCGCCCAGGCGTATCGGTGGTTCTTATCTGCGTACTCGAACCCGCCGTGCACAGGGAAGCCTAATTGGGAGCTGATCGGGTTAACGACGGTGGGATCGAACCACGCGAGCCGGTTGTAACGCTCAGTGGCAGGCCGTTGATTCTCATATCGAAGTCCAAGGTTGACGGTCAAGCGCGGTGTGATGCGCCACTGATCCTGCACATAGGCGCCATACGCATGCTGGCTCATGGCAGGCAGCGCATTGATGTTGGATGAGACGTCGCCGGTTCCGAGCAGCAGCGATGCGATCGAATTCCCGCTTAAGGTCGAGGAGTTCGGAGTGGCCTGGCAAGGCCCGTCAGCGGGACCCGCATCGCACGCCGTCAGGTAGCTGCCACTGTTGACAGATCCGATTCCGAATTGTTCATTGTTGATCAGGAAGACGTCGTAGTTCGCTCCGAATCGCAGAGTGTGATTCGAGAACTGCCTGCTGAGGTTCACCTGGGCAGTTTCAGAGTACCTGACATACCGGTTGTAGTTGTAGGGCTGTGCTCCCAGGCTTGCATATTGGTCCACTCCGATGTTAGGGAGAACATCCGCTGATTGCCCAAACTCTTCGGGATTCAAGCCAATGGTGGCCGGGCTCGATTTTCCAAGGATGGTCGGATTCTGAGCTTCGTGCCAGCGGCTGTATCCGATGTAGGAGTTGATCACCCAAGTCGGGCTTGGGGTGAAAGTATCGTTTATGACGACTTGGAATCCATTGTCACTGTTCGCGTAATTGTTATCAGCCCCGTTGCAGAAGAAACACGGCGCCGCCTGGGTCTGCCGAACTCGATCCGCCATGCGAACAAACATGCGGTGCTTTTCGTTCTGTGCCCAGTCCACGCGCCATTCGAATTTGTCGTTCGTGATGGTGCCTGCGCCTTGCGAAATGTAATTGTTCAGATCATTCGGACCTTGGCTTGGGCGATTTGGCAGCGGATAAAGGTTGACGATTTTCTGTCCAGTCGAGTTGAACAGATTAGAGGGAACTTTGTTACCGGCGAAGGGGGTACGCGTGTAGTACGTATTGCCTTGGGAATCGGTGACTTGAGTTGTTGTGAACGGATTGAAGATAGTTAGCGGATCCCCATTGGCGTTGAGGGACTGCGAGAAGTCTCCGCCTCGCTCCAGAGCTGTCGGCACGGTTTGCAGGCCGCTACTTTCCGTGTCATGCTGTCGCAATCCGTCGTAAGCGCCGAAGAAGAAGAGATTGTAGCGCTTCAGAATCGGTCCGCTGAGATTCCCGCCAAACTGATTCCGCTTCAACTGCCCTCGGGGCTGATCGAATTCGTTGTTAGCCCAGGAGTTCGCATCTAAAGCGGAGTTCCGCAGAAAATCGTAGAACTCTCCGTGAAAGGAGTTCGATCCGCCTTTTGTCACGAGCGTAACGACACCCATACCGGATCGCTCGTACTGCGCATCGTAAACATTCGTAGCGACCTGCTGTTCCTGAACCGAATCGTTGATGGGCGAGACCATCAGGCCACCCCAGTCCATGGCCGTCGAGGGTGCGCCGTCGATCAGAATTTGAGCTTCTCCGGTTCGGCCACCATTTAAACCGAACTGGCTGAAGTTCTGGTCAAAGGTTTGCGAGCGCGATGTCTGCCCGCCTTGGCCTTCCGTGGTCCCGGCGAGAGAAAAGACGAAGTTCAGAGGGCTGCGTGTGTTGTTCGGCAAAGCTTGAATGAGCTGGCTATCCATCGTCACCGAGTTGTTAGCGCTCTGGGTATCGATGAGCACGGATTCGCCGGTGACCTCAACCTTCTGCTGTGTGTTGCCGACTTGAAGAGAGACATCTACTGTGGCGGAAGTCTCCGCCCGCAGGAGCATGTTCGTACGCACGTATGCCTTGAAGCCTTGTGCATCGATGCTGATCTGATAGGTGCCCGGGAGCAAATTGTCGAATCGGTACGTGCCGTCATTCGTGGTGCTGAATTCACGCAAGTCGTGAGTCGCCTCATTCGTGAGCTCGACTTTCGCTCCGCTTACAACCGCTCCGGTCGGGTCCGTAACGATACCCGCAATCGAAGCCGAAAATGTTTGGGCCTGCGATAGCTGACCAACGAGCATCGCCAGAGACGCACAGCCGAGAACAACGAGGTTCTTAGTGAAAAGATTCATAACTAAGCCGACTAAAAGTGCCGAACCTAGTCATCATATACGGCCAATTGTGGCGAAGCCAGGGTTATCTACCTAGGGTTATATCTGGTAAAGCAAACGCAACGTAACTGCCGCCGCTCGGCTCGCCCCACTTGCCTCCGCCCGCGCCAATCACCACGTACTCGCGTCCCTTGACTTGGTAGATAGCGGGAGTGGCGGTGCCGGCCGCGGGGAGAGTCGTTTCCCAAAGAAGTTCGCCGGTTGTTTTATCAAAGGCGCGGAATTTGCTGTCGTGCACCGTTGCGCCGATGAAGAGCAAACCTCCAGCCGTCACAACACTTCCGCCATAATTCTCGGAGCCGGTATTGTGCACACCTTGTGCGGCGAGCGCTTTGTACTCGCCGAGCGGCTTTTTCCATACATACTTCTTGGTATTCAAGTTGATCGCGTTCAACGTTCCCCAGGGCGGGTCAACGATCGGATAGCCGTCTTTGTCAAGCCAGCGATTGTAGCCGTCGATGCCATATTTGAGAGGAGAGAGACTTGTCATCCTCTGATGCTCGGCGCCATCGAGCGGCACATCCTTGCCGGTCATCAAGAATTCGGCGATTACTTTGACGGGACCCTCTCCCAGGCGTGCAAAACCGGGCATGCGACCGCCGCCGTGCTGGATCATCGCGGTAACCTGCTCACGGCTTAAGCGCGAGCCAATGTTGATCAGCGATGGAAACTCCGGGGGACTGCCTTTCAGATCGGGACGATGACAACCGGAGCAGTTCTGTCGATAAAGCGTAGAGCCGCTCATCACCTCGGTGCCAAGGCTACGCGGAATCAGCCGCAGGATCCAGGCCATTTCAGTCGCGTTGACATAGAAGATGCCGGTCTGTGGGTCCCAGGCCGCGCCGCCCCACTCACCACCGCCGTCGAAGCCCGGGAAAACGACTGTTCCCTGGAAACTGGCCGGCGTAAATTGAGGCCCGCTGCGCAATTTTGCAAGTTGTTGGAGAGCTGCAGCATGCGCCTCCGGTGTACGATTTGTTAGGATCTCAGGCGTCACCTGCTGACGCGCATAGGGCGGAGGCTCTGTCGGTAGAACCTGTGTCTTCGATAGGACTTCGCCGTCGACATCGCTGGGCGGAGCGTCAAATTTTTTGTAGTGGACGAGCGCTTTGCCGGTACGCTCATCGAAAAGCCAGACGTACCCATATTTCGTGATCTGCGCGACGGCATCGATGGTCTTTCCGTTGTGCTTCACTTTGACTAGCGTCGGGGCGGACGGCAGATCGCGATCCCAGGTATCGTGGCGAACCAATTGAAAGTGCCATACGCGCCGGCCTGTTTCAGCGTCGAGTGCCAATAGACAGTTCGCAAAAAGATCATCGCCGAGCCGGTTGGCGCCATAGAAATCGAAAGAAGCCGAGCCGGTTGGCGCGAAAACCAATCCCTTTTCAGCATCGAGAGTGAGGCCGGACCATGAGTTCGCGCCGCCTATGTGCTTGTAAGCATCGGGCTGCCAGGTCTGGTAGCCAAACTCGCCCGGCAATGGAATGGTGTGAAAGATCCAGCGCATTTGGCCGGTTCGAACATCGAACGCTCGGATATGGCCGGGCGCTGCTGGCAGATCTTCCGCTACCAACGAGCCCTGAATCAGCAGGTCTTTGTAAACGACACCCGGGCTCGTCGCCTGGATGGTCAAATCTTTCGCATCGCTGCCAAGTCCTTCGTGCAAATCGAGCCGGCCGTGATCGGCGAACTCTGTGACGGGCTGGCCGGTCTTGGCGCTGAGCGCGTAGATGTATTGATCGATGCCGACGAAGAGACGCCGGTCATCGCCTTGGCCCCACCAGGACATGCCGCGATTGCGCAGCTTCTGAGTGATGTGCTCGCCGCGATGTGCATCGAAGTCCCAAATCATTTTGCCGGTGGCGGCATTGAGAGCAACGACTCGGAGACGCGGGGTTGTTGCATAAAGAACGCCATCAAGCACCACCGGATTGCATTGCATCTCAGAGCCTTCGAACTGGTCGCCCGAATCAAACTGCCAGACGCGCTGCAGGTTCTTTACGTTCTTGCAATTGATTCCGGTGAGCGGCGAATAATGCATATTGCGCGGACCGCCCACGACGGCCCAGTCCTGACTACCTTCCGTGGCGGTGCCCGGCGGCAGGAAAGCCAGGGCGGCCCCAATGATGCACGTGGCCCCTAGGATAAATCGATTCCTCATTTTTGTAATGCCAGGTCTGCGGGCTTCACACCTTTTGTATATTGCTCGGACGTGTAGGCGTGCGGATGATACTCGCCGACCAGTGCGACATCAGCTTTCGCCGGGATTTGCGCGTCGAGCCCGACGGCCCAGTAAGTAGCGTTCACGAGCAGACGGCGCAGCGCCTCGCTTTCAAGATCGTCCGCCGCGCCCATGGTGGAGACGAAGACACGCGCTGTTTTGCCGGACTCGCTTGCATAACGGTTCGTCCACGCGACCGGAATCATCGGGTCGTTTACTTTGCCGGCGACCGGCGGGTCGTTTGCGTTCAAACCGCTCAACACCTCCCCGAGCAGGAGCGGCCGGCATGTGCTTTGCATTGGCAGGCGAATTTCATATACTTCGGTCGGCGCCCAGATCTCTCCGCTCTTGATGCCTCGCAGAATCGGACTGCTTGCTGCGCCCGGCGCGAAGAATGCCCGGGTGCTCTGCTTGCCGTGCTCGCCATGGTGTGCCACCCAGGTTTCGCCAAGCACCTTTCGCCCGAAGCCGCCCTCCCAACCGGGAACGGTGCTGTTCCACGAATATCGCTCGTAGGTTTTGCTGGTGGTCAATTGAAGCGGATGCGTACCCGTGCGGATCGCGATAATTGGCCGTCCTGACTGCACGTAGTCGATCAGGAGCTTCACCTGATCGTCGGGCAGATCGCGCCAGCGCATGAACAACACAACCAAATCGGCGCTCTTCAATACTTCCAAGCCAGGCAGACTCTTGTTCTGATGCGGATTGATTGTGCCATCGGGATCGAGCGGAAAAACAACAGTCGTTGTGAACCCGTGCCGCACGGCCAAAATCTTGGCCAGCTGCGGAAGCGCTTCTTCGGAGTGATATTCGCCATCGTCGCCGGCAATTAAGACAACGTGTTTGCCCCGGCCCGGACCATGCTCTCCGCCATAGGTGACGGTCTGCGCGAATACACGCCCGCTTGATGACGCAACCAGGAGAATGAGGCACAGCTTAAGGGACTTGATCATCGCAAACAGCCTGATTGTACTCAAACTGTTTGGGCACTTTCGGGGGCACCTGATCGCGGTTGGGGAGGAGAGTTAGCCGGACGGTGAGATACTGGTGGGGCCTGCGCAGCCGGGCAACCGCTGGATGAGCTTGCTAGCAAGTGAATCGAGAGGAAAGTCCGGTCTTCCCAGGGCAGCATGCCGGCTAACGGCCGGGGACGTGGCCTCAAAGAGCACGTTACGGATAGTGCCACAGAAAATATACCGCTCGCGCCCGGCAACGGGTCGAGTAAGGGTGAAAAGGTGCGGTAAGAGCGCACCGCGGGCCGAGTAATCGCGCCTGGCAGGGAAAACCCCATGTGAAGCAAGACCAAATAGGGGAGGAGGAGTGGCCCGCTCCGCTACAACTTCCGGGTAGGTCGCTTGAGCTGCTTAGTAATGAGCAGCCTAGAGGAATGGTTGCCGCCGCCTTTTTTGGAGGCGCGTACAGAAACCGGCTTACAGACTGCGCAGGTTCTTCTTACCGTTATAAAATCGAACTTACATGGCAATTAGTAAAGAACTGCTGGACATCCTGGTATGTCCGGTGTGCAAGGCCAAAGTGATTCTTAAAGAGGACAGGAGCGGCCTCAAGTGCGTCAGCTGTCACCGGGTCTACCCGGTGCGTGACGATATTCCGGTGATGCTCAAAGATCAGGCGACAATCGAGCCGTAATCTCATGACTGTGCTGGGACAGCTAGGGGCAGAATCGAGAGTGGCGGTCGTAAGATTACGGTCGCTGGGCGACTGCGTCCTGACAACGCCCGGTCTAGCCCTGTTGAAAGCAGCACGTCCGGACCTCGAATTGGCAGTGGTGGCCGAAGAACAGTTCGCGGATGTGTTCCAGGGCAACCCAGCGCTCTCGCGCATTCTGGCCCCGAACTGGAGGGCGGTGCGGGAGTGGCGGCCATCGCTTTGCCTGAACCTGCACGGCGGCAGACGCAGCCAGTGGCTCACAGTTCTCTCCGGCGCGAAATGGCGCGCAGGGTTCGCACATCATGCCACAACCTTTGGGTACAACTTCAAAATTCGGCGCGCACAGGAGATACTCGGCGTTGACCGGCGCGTTCACACAGCTGAGCATCTAGCCTCGGCCTTCTTCGCTCTAGGTGTTCCGATAAGCGAGGTGCCTCGAGCCCAACTCTTTACGAGCGAGTGCCCGGTGAAGGAACGTCACGCTGTGCTTCATCCGTTTGCCTCTGCGCCCGAAAAACGCTGGCCGGCTGAGCGTTTCGCCGAAGTGGCGCGTTACCTCAAACTTTCGAATATCGAGCCCGTCTTTCTCGCGGGGCCGGGCGACGATGCCACACCTTTCAAAGATCACAAAGTGCTTAAAGGCACGCTCAGCGAAGTGAAGGGGCTGCTTTCAAACGCTGCGCTCTTTATAGGTAACGATAGCGGCCCGGCGCACATGGCAGCAGCTTTCGGCGTACCGAGCATTGTTCTCTTCAGCACTTCGGACCCGGCCGTGTGGGAGCCCTGGCGGACTGAATCGGCGGTCATTGTGGCGCGCGATGGATTATCAAGTGTCAGCGTATCCCGCGTTATAGCTGCTCTCGAGCGCTTGCTGTCACTCGCTGAGGCGCACGCTTGAAGGAGCTCTCGCGACTCCTTAAATACGCGCGCCCGTACCTTCCTGCCCTTTTCGCCTCCGTCATTCTGATGTCGGTGGTCGGTCTATCGCAGGCGTTGATCCTCCGACTGATTCCGCTTGTCTTCGGACGTGTGCTCGACACCAACGCACCCGATGCACCCGCTCAGCTTTTTACAGTGCCTTACACGCACTACACGCTGTATCTGAACGACCTTTTCCCAGCATCGGTGCATAACATCTGGACGATCGTCGCGTTCAGCCTGATGACCTGCTTTCTCGCCAAAGGCGTGTGCGATTACTGCGGCAACTACCTCGTAAACTGGGTCGGCATTAGTGCTGTCAGCGATCTCCGTCAGGAAGTCTTCGACCGGGTGCTGCATCAGGATGCTCAGTTCTTTGAAGATCATACGACTGGTCAGATCATGTCATCGATCATGAGCGACATCGACCGGATTCAGGTATCTACTTCGACGATGCTGGCAGATTGGCTGCGCCAATTCTTCACTGCGCTGTTCATTCTGCTGACGATCATCTCCTTCAACTGGAAGCTTTCACTCATCAGCCTGCTTGTCTTTCCGGTAGTCGCGCTCGTGACGACTCGCCTGGGACGACGCATCCGAAAAACTACACGGCAGGTACAGGACCGGACGGCCGGGTTGAATCAGATCCTGCAGGAAACAATCAGCGGCCATCAGGTCGTCAAGAGTTTCGGCGCGGAAGATTTCGAATCGAAGCGCTTCCGACTGGCTTCGGCCCGTTGGAAGAGCGGCAATCTAAAGTACACCGCTCATCAGGCGCTGGCTTCACCGATCATCGAGCTGTTCGGGGCGTTCACTATATTGCTGCTGCTCTATCTGGCCCGGCAACAAGTGAAGAGCACCACCATGACTGCCGAAATGTTTGTGGCCTTTGTGGTCGGGCTTGTAATGTTGTACGAGCCGATCAAGCGCCTCACGAACATCCACAACATTTTTCAGCAGGGCCTGGGCGCGGCACAGAGTGTTTTCCGGTATCTCGACACGCAGCCCGATGTGGTGGATGCGCCTGATGCCAAGCAGCTGTTGCGGCTTGATGACTCCATCGTGTTCGCCGATGTGCGGTTTTGTTATCCGGCTGTTCCCGACCGCTGTGTGCTGGACGGTATCGATCTCGAAGTCAAATCCGGCGAGATCGTTGCGCTGGTCGGCCCGAGCGGCGCCGGGAAAACGACCCTCGCGAACCTGGTTCCCAGGTTTTATGATGTCACGGGTGGATCGATCACGATCGACGGCACCGATCTGCGCGATTACAAAGTCAGCAGCCTGCGCGAGAGAATCAGCATCGTTTCGCAAGACACGTTTTTGTTCAACGACACTGTTTTCGACAACATTGCGTATGGCCGGCCCGATGCGAAAGAAGAAGAGGTGGTTGAGGCGGCCAAAGCGGCGCTCGCGGATGAATTCATTGAACGCCTCCCGGAACGTTATCGCACAGTCATCGGCGAACGCGGCGTAAAGTTGAGCGGCGGACAACGTCAGAGATTGGCGATTGCGCGCGCCCTCCTGAAGAACGCGCCGATACTCATTCTGGATGAAGCAACTTCGCATCTCGACAGTGAATCCGAACGCCTGGTCCAGGAAGCACTCACGGTTTTGATGAAGAAGAGGACGGTGCTCGTGATCGCGCACCGGCTTTCGACGGTGCGGCAGGCAAGCAAGATCGTCGTGCTCGAGGAGGGCCGCATTGTCGAAACGGGTTCACATGAAAATCTGCTGGCGAAGCACGGTTTGTACAGGCACCTTTATGAACTGCAGTTTGTCGGTTCGGGTGCGGCGGTCGAGTAGCCGGTGAGCACCAACACAGCGGCCGTTCGCAGCATGACCGGTTTTGCTGCCGCGCGTCGTGAGACGGGCGAAGGAGAGCTGACCGTCAGCCTGCGCAGCGTCAACCATCGTGGCCTCGATTTGCACTTTCACGGCGGCTCCGAGTTCACTGTTTTCGAGAATGAGATGAGGTCGCTGCTCAAGCGGCATATCGCCCGGGGACACGTGGAAGTGCGCCTCGGCCTGAACCGCGTGCAGCGTGAAATGCCGACGCAATTGAATCGCGCTGTACTCGATCGCTATCTGGAAGCGTTCCGCGAAACGGCGCGCGAGCACAAATTGGACTCCCGGCCGGACCTCAACGTATTGTTAGCGATGCGCGGTGTGATGAACGAGTCTTCGAGCCCGAATGCTTTACCAGCTGTCTTTCTGCCGGAAGCACTGGCGGCACTCGAGAACTGCGTTGCGGCGCTAAACAGCTTTCGAGAACGCGAAGGTGATCAACTCCGGCTGGAAATGATGCAGCACGCGGAGGAGATCGAAAGTTCGACGGCCGAGATCGCTGGGGTTCGGGCTGACGCGCTGCCGTACTTCAACGCCCGTCTTCGCGAGAAGCTCTCCGATCTACTTGCCGGTGCCCCGATCAGCGAAAGCCGCCTGGTGGAAGAAGCGGCGATTCTCGCCGATCGCTCCGACATTCAGGAAGAGATCGTCAGGCTGGGGCTGCATGTCCGGGAATTGAGGAAGACGCTTGCCGAGGGCGGCGAGGTAGGTAAGCGGCTCGACTTCTTGCTGCAAGAAATGAATCGCGAGACCAATACGACGCTCGCAAAGAGCACGAACGCCGGCGAACCGGGGCTGCTCATCACAAATCTCGCATTAGCGGTGAAAGCTAATATCGAGAGAATACGGGAGCAAGCGCTCAATCTTGAATAGCCAGCCCTCGGTCGACACGTTGTTGCCGGACGACACGCTTCGCAACGACTCCGAACGCATGACCACAGTTTTTATCATTTCGGCGCCTTCCGGATCCGGGAAGTCGACGCTTGTCTCGCGCTTACTGGCGAGTGATTCGACTCTGCGATTTTCCGTTTCCTATACCACTCGCAGGCCTCGCGGCAACGAAAAACCCGGCGAAAGCTACGTTTACATATCGCCTGAAGAGTTCCGGAAGCGCATGGAGCATGGTGAGTTCCTGGAGTGCGCGGAGGTTTTCGGGAATTTCTACGGCACGCATCGTGAAGTACTGGAGCAGGCGCAAGCGGAAGGGAAGGATTTGATACTCGACATTGACGTGAACGGTGCGAGACAATTGAGAGAGAGAATCCCCGAAGCTGTTACGATCTTTATCCTGCCGCCCTCGCGCGACATATTGGAGCAGCGGTTGCGTTCCCGGTCAGAAGATTCAGAGACGGTCATTCAGCGCCGGTTACGGGAGGCGGCTGATGAACTTCGGAATTACAAGCAGTACGACTACGTCCTGGTAAATCATCGGGTGGAGGAATCGACGGCGACATTGGCCGCGATCATCAGAGCAGAACGAGTCCGGCGAAGCCGCATGGAAGAGCAGATCCGGCCGATACTGAAGAGTTTCGACGAGAAGGCACAGTCCCTCTTTTGGGAGGCCGAGATGGAGAAGAACGATGGCAGATA
The DNA here is from genome assembly GCA_963737005.1 of Terriglobia bacterium. Classification (GTDB taxonomy): domain Bacteria; phylum Acidobacteriota; class Terriglobia; order Bryobacterales; family Bryobacteraceae; genus Bog-105. The sequence continues at coordinate 999,185 of CAVTRD010000006.1, forward strand.
AACCAAGAACAAATGCAATGCACAGCATTCCGGAAGACGAGAATGCGAGCACTTATCGATTTATCATTGTGGCGGCGAAACGGGCCCGTCAGTTGCAGAACGGCCAGCGCAGCGTCTTGCCGGCCGCAAACAAGAAGCCCACAACGCTTGCGATGGAAGAGACGCGACGCGGGTTGGTCCCGTACAGCGATCTGTTGCTGGAAGAAGAGCAGGCTGCAGCGGAATAGTTAAGTAGCAATGCGCGTCATTCTCGGTGTTGGGGGTGGGATCGCTGCCTACAAGGCGGCTGAACTCGTGCGCCAACTCCAACAGCGCGGCCACGAGGTTCAGGTGGTGATGACGCGTGGCGCGCGCGAATTCATTCAGCCCCTGACTTTTGCCACGCTTACCGGGAAGAAGGTTATTACCGATCTTTTCGGACAAGACTCGGCGAGCGACACGCTTTCAAGCGCCGTCGAGCACATCGATCTTGCGCAGAACCATGACGTGCTGATTGTGGCGCCAGCGACGGCTGATCTGCTTGCGAAGTTTGCGACCGGGTTGGCCGATGATTTTCTGACTACGCTGCATTTGGCTTTCACCGGTCCAGTCGTTCTCGCCCCGGCTATGAATACTGCCATGTGGGAGCATCCGGCAACTAGAAAGAACTTGGAGACCCTACGGGCGCGTAGCTGCTTCGTGATTGATCCGGATGACGGTTGGCTGGCCTGCGGAACAGTTGGTGCGGGGCGTTTTCCCGACCCTGCGCGAATTGCGGCAGAGCTCGAGATGCTAACCGACCGCAAAAAGGATCTTACGGGTGAATCGATCCTGGTTACCGCCGGCCCCACTCAGGAGCCGCTTGACCCGGTTCGTTTCATCAGTAATCGGTCCAGCGGAAAGATGGGTTTCGCAATAGCCGAAGCGGCAGCACGACGCGGCGCTCATGTGACCTTGGTCACCGGACCGGTTAGCCTGCAGCCGCCCAACAATGTCACCGTCATTGCCACGCGCACGGCGCAGGATATGCGTAAAGCGGTTTTGGCGAACCTGGAACAGGCGACGATTATCATCAAGAGCGCAGCGGTGGCCGATTACTATCTGGCCGATGTCTCCAAGCAGAAGCTCAAGAAGACTGCGGCGCGTCTCTCGCTCGATTTAGATCCTACGCCGGATATTTTGGCGGAGATCGGGCAGCAGAAAGGCGACCGCCTGCTTATCGGGTTCGCCGCCGAAACAGAAAATCTGATCAGCGAGGCGCGGCGCAAAATGGCTGCCAAACACTGCGACATGCTGGTGGCGAATCTGGTGAATCGCGAGGGGCTTGGCTTCGAATCGGATTTCAACGAAGTGGACATTATCATGCGCACGGGCCGTACGGTGCATGCCGGTCCTGGAGAAAAGAAAGACATTGCGGAGCGTATTCTCGATCAGGTCGCTATGCTGCGTTTGTCTTTAAGCGCGGCTGAGACTCCTGCCTAAGCCGTTCGGAACGATGACTCGCGAACAGATTCGCAGCTATCTCGAGCTATATCGAGACCTCGGGATCGAATTCGTTTATACGCGGCCCGCCACTACAGCCCAAAAGTCAACGGAACGCTTGGCAATCGAGAAGCCGCCCCTCGCGCTCCCGCCGCTTGCGCCCGCCGAAGACTCTCTCGAGCAGATTCGTCTCGATATCGGCGACTGCCGCCGCTGCCGATTGTCCGAAGGCCGACTCTCGATCGTATTTGGATCGGGCAACGAAAATTCGAGAGTAGTGTTCGTTGGAGAAGGCCCGGGGGCCGATGAAGATCAACAGGGCCTGCCGTTTGTAGGCCGTGCCGGCCAGCTGTTGACTCAGATGATCGACAACACGGCGGCCAAAGAGGGCATTCCGATCGGCCGAGCCGATGTTTACATCTGCAATGTGGTCAAATGCCGCCCGCCGGAAAACCGCACTCCCCTGCCCGACGAGATGCAGACCTGCGGCCAATTTCTCTACCGTCAACTGATGACGATCAGGCCGAAAGCCATCTGCGCGCTGGGCTCGACTGCGATGAAGGCGCTGATCGATACCAAAGAAGGCATCACGAAGCAGCGCGGGAAGTGGCACAAATGGCGCGACATCCCCCTGATGGTGACCTACCATCCTTCCTACCTGCTTCGTCAATATAATCAGCAGGCACGGCGTGAGGCCTGGGAAGATTTGAAGACCTTATTCCATTTCGTTTATGACTGAGATTTTGAAGCGATGAGCGCCCCTCCCGGCCTTTTCATTTCTTTTGAGGGAACGGAAGGCAGCGGAAAATCAACTCAAATGCGACTGCTCGTCGAACGATTGCGGGACCGGGGATTACAGGTAGTGGAGAATCAGGAGCCCGGTGCGACTTCGATCGGAAAACAGGTCCGGCGCATCTTGCTCGACCCGCAAAACAGCGAAATGTCTCCTATGACGGAACTCCTGCTGATGTTCGCATCGCGGACGCAAGCGGCGGCTGAGATTATTCGCCCGGCACTTGAGCGCGGCGAAATCGTCGTCAGCGACCGCTTCACGGATTCTACCCTCGCGTATCAGGGTTTTGCGCGTGGACTTGGCTTTGAAACGGTTCAGGCGGTCCAGAGACTCGCGCTCGGGTCGTTGCTGCCGGACCTGACAATTGCCATCGAAGTCGATCTTGAGACCGGTCTGGCGCGAGCCGCGCGGCGTAACCAGCAGACCGACACAGCGCGCCAGGAAACGCGCATCGACCAGCAATCGCTCGGATTTCACGAGAAAGTGGCAATCGCTTACCGGCGCTTGGCCTCCGAACACGCGTACCGGTTTCGGATGGTGGATGGGAACGGTACGCCCACCGAAGTGGCCGAGCGGGTTTGGGCCGAAGCGGCGAAGTTCGTCCAATGACACCGTTTCCCGATTTCTTCGGCAACACACCGGCCGCTGTGGCTCTGGCACAAATGATCGAGCGTGAACGGCTTGCACAGACGATCATTCTAGGCGGTCCCGAGGGAGTGGGCAAAGCGACTTTGGCAAGGCGCTTTGCGGGCGCGCTGCTCGGTGATCGTGCCAAGATCGAGCAGGACGATCTCAGCCTTCCCGCCAATCTCGAAGTGGTCGAAGCGCGCGAGAAATGGACCGCGGACAAGCGCGCCGACGACCCACTACTGTTTTCGACCCACCCTGATTTCGTTACCTTCGCGCCCGAAGGCCCGCTTCGCCAGATCACGATTCAACAGATGCGGATGCTACGGGAGCGCGCCCAATTCAAGCCCTTGCGCGGATCCCATCGAGTTTTCCTGATCGATCGTTTGGACCGCGCCAACGAACAAGCTGCCAACTCGTTGCTCAAAGTTCTGGAGGAGCCGCCCGAGCATATGGTGATGCTCGCCACGGCAGAGAACCTGTTCGATCTTTTGCCGACTATCCGTTCGCGAGCGCTCGTTTTGCAAATGGCCCGGCTGAGTGACGAGGAAATGAGCGCTTTCGCGCAAGCAAAACGCCTTCCTGATGCTGAATTGCGGATTGCGCTGGCCGAGGGCTGTCCCGGTCTGGCCGCGAAACTGGACTTGGAAGTATCCCGGGCCAGGCGCGCGCTCATGCTCACGGCCTTTGAGTGCGCCGCGGGGGTTGTGCCTTTCGCGACTTGGGTGCAGCAATCTGAAGCCTTTTCGGCTCGGAAATCAGAGAAGCTGGATCTCTATACCAAGCCGGCTTACGACCTCCTCGAAGACATCCTGGCAGCTGCCAACGAGCGCCCGCCGGTGCGGAATCGGGACATTACGGAGAGGGTTAGGGAGCTCGCGAGGCGGGTGACCTTCGACTGGATCGAGCAGGCGGTTCAAACGGTGGATGAGCTTGTAGTAATGGTACGTAGGAATATACAGAAAACGGGAGCACTTGACGCTATGATTGTTAAATTGCGGAACCGGCCGCATCTCCCAGGCGCCTAAAATTTACAGGCTCTTCGTGCGGTCGGTGATCGGCGTTGAGATGGGCAACATGGAGGAGGGCGCGTGGATTCGCTCACAAGAAAACCGGCTCGGATTGGGCCGGGAGATTTGAAGGACCCGGGGCGGCGACCACCTCCCGCCAAGAAAACAGCACCTCCCGACCAGACTAATGCCGAGCAGTTCTATTATTCCAAGCAGATGCAGAGCAAGACACACATGGTGGTGACGCTGACGGACGGCGAGCAGCTTGAAGGCGTGATCGAGTGGTACGATCGCGACTGCTTGAAGCTGAACCGAACCGGTGCTCCTAACTTATTGCTTTATAAACACTGCATCAAGTACATGTACAAGGCCGATCCGGAGTAAGCGTTACCGCCGGAGTGGAATAAGCTGGCTCGATTCGCTACTATAGGATGGTTCGGATGCACATCCAGCATTGGATGTAATCACGCGCGGCGATACTTTCCGCAACGTGCTTCCCTGGACGGTAAAACACATTTCTTAAAGGCTCATTATGTACGCTGTGATAGAAACAGGCGGTAAGCAATATCGCGTCAGCCCCGGCCAGACCATTGAGGTCGATACCCTTTCCGGGGAAGTGGGTGGTGCTGTCGAATTCGACCGCGTACTCGCGATTTCGAACGACTCGAATCAGTTGACCTTGGGCGATGCATTGCGTGGTGCACGTGTTCGCGGAAAAATAGCGGAACATGGCCGCGGTGACAAAGTCATCGTTTTCAAGTTCAAACGCAAGAAGCAGTACAAGCGAACGATCGGGCATCGGCAGAACTACACGCGAGTGCAAGTTGAGGAGATTCTAGCCTGAAACATCGGGTTTTGGCGGAGCATTGTCATGGCGCATAAAAAAGGTTTAGGCAGTTCTAAGAACGGGCGCGATTCAAATTCACAGCGCCTCGGTATCAAGGTTTTCTCGGGTGAGCTGGTCACGGGCGGGTCGATTATTGTCCGCCAGCGTGGTACGCGCTACAAGCCGGGAAAGAATGTCGGGCTTGGCAAGGACGATACGCTCTTTGCGACAGTGCCGGGTACGGTCGAATTTCGTGATCGCGGCAGGCTCGGGAAGTTCGTAAACATCATAGCTTCCCAAAGCTAATTTAACTTGTATTCTGTTTTAGGCCGACTCTGCTTCTCGGTTGAGTGGCAGAGGTTCGTGTCTTGATAGGTTTCTTCCGTGTTTATTGATGAAGTAGTTATTTCCGTGAAGGCGGGTGACGGCGGCAACGGGTGCCTTGCCTTCCGGCGTGAGAAGTTTGTTCCTAGAGGCGGCCCGAGCGGCGGAGATGGAGGCCGTGGCGGCGACATTGTGATGATCGCGAGCGAGCATTACAATACGCTTCTTCATTTTCGGTTCAACCCGGAGCATACCGCGGAGCGCGGACGCCATGGCGAAGGTAGTAATCGTACGGGGCGAGATGGCGAAGGCATCGAGCTACCGGTACCGGTGGGCACGATCGTTTACAACGCCGACACAGGTGAACAACTGGTTGATTTCACGGCACCGGGTCAGATCTTTACGGTTGCGGTAGGCGGTCGGGGTGGCAGAGGCAACGCGCGGTTTACCAGTTCGACGCACCAGGCTCCTACCGAGCATGAGGACGGCAAACCAGGCGAGACGCTTCGTCTCCGGCTTGAGTTAAAACTGCTCGCCGATGTAGGATTGGTGGGTTTCCCGAATGCTGGCAAGTCGACTCTGATCTCGCGGCTTTCGGCCGCTAAGCCAAAAATTGCCGATTACCCTTTCACAACGCTCCAGCCGAACTTGGGTGTTGTACAGGCTGGCGATCACACCTTCGTGATCGCCGACGTGCCCGGCTTGATTGAAGGTGCCCATGAGGGGCATGGCCTGGGAACGCAGTTCCTCCGGCACATCGAGCGCACCCGCCTCCTTGTTCATATGGTGGATGTTTCGGACACCAGCGGTCGTGATCCGGAGAGCGATTTCGACATCATTCTTGATGAGCTTGCGAAGTTCAACGATGAGCTCACGCGTAAGCCTATGCTGGTAGTCGCGACCAAGGTAGATATGTGCCACGATCCCTCTCGCATTGCTGCTATTAAGCGCAAAGCCGAGGAACACAAGGCGCCATTTTATGCGATCTCTTCCGTTACGGGCAAGGGTTTAGACGAACTGCGGTATGCGATGAGCTCCTGTCTCTTCCCACTGCATGAGGCGGCCGCGATTCCGGTCGGTAGCTAGACTCGCTTTAAATCTGGAAGCTAAACTCTGCCGGTGCAGGGCCCGGTCTTCAAAACCGGCGTGGGGCACTTTCGTTGTCACGGGTGGGTTCGACTCCCATTAGCTTCCGCCATTCATTTCCCTCATCGTCCTAACTGAATATGCATGTGTACCCGTCGACTGACCACTTTGGCGCCGGATTGATGTTGGACGCACTGGATCGGGCGGGCTCAACGCGAAGAGGTTCGGACCCGGTGCTACAACGCGTCAAGGCCGCATTCTGATATCTAGGCAATCCTGGTGGGCCGTTGAAAGCCAGCGGCCTGTCCTCAGGTCAATCCACCAATAATCTTCCGATACTCATCCTCTGTGAACGCGCGGCAGGTTTCGGTGGAGATACTTCCGTGCGGTGCTGAACCCAGCATTGCTTTCGCAAGCGTCACGTCGTCAGGAGCATCCAAGATGGCGATCATCGTACTGGCCCATCACCACGTAAAACTCCTTCATCTTCAGGCCGGCGGCTTCATACGCCTTTCGCGCAGCGGCGAGCACTTGGACATAACGATGTAGGTGGGCATCAGTTGTCTCCTATATCGCTGGGTTCTGTATCAATCTTTTATCTATTGGCGATCCGCAAATGCCCTGAGCTAGATTCGCGCGGTTAACCTAGGACGCAAGTGCGTCGTGAGCGGCGACGCGATTCACGCCGGTCTGAGGACGAATTAGCCAGTATAGCGCCATCACGTGCGTGATCATCAGCAATGGCACATAGATGATCGGGATCACATAGGCGGCGCCTAACTGTCCTGCTAGCGCGGGAAGACCCGTTTGAATGCCGTGATAGTAATCTACGAGGATGTCGATTGCTCCGACGAGATTGAAGGCAACGACAAAGGACCAAAAGAGGGGACGTATTCTTACGGTCATCAGAGCCAGTACGGCCAGTATTCCAGTTGCGAAATCCGCGTAAGCGGCAAATACGGCGAAGCGGGCGGGCAGATCGGGACCCACGACTCCGGGGAGCAGAAAGACAAGCCCGAAAAAACGGAAGCTGTGAAGTGTGGCAATCGCACGTTGCGCAGTGAACCGGTCGAGCGTCCGGAGCTTCGGCATTCCGTAAACGCGGATGCAAAGCAGCCAGGCGACATAACCAAAGATCAGATGAAGCGGGAAGATGATTTGAGCCGACATTAGTTGTCCCTCCTCGTCATCGAGTCGACGTTCGCCCGAAAGAACTCCTCCAACGTTTTTGGAGGGCGACCGGTTACGACTTGCACTGTGTCGGTGCTGTGATAAGTCTGCCCATTCGTTCGGTAGTACTGCCAAAGGTGGCGCAGATGGTCAAGCGCATGAGGGTCGAATCGCTCGGTTACTGCGTCTGCCCACTGTTCATCCGTAATAGGAGCGTAGCGAATGGTTCGGCCGATCACCCGGCCGAGAGTTCCGATCATCTCCTTCACCGTGAGGGTTTCGCTCACCAGAGGGTACACAGTCTGGGTCGGCAATCCCGGGTTCGCCAGAAGGGTTGCACCGACGCGGGATACGTCCTCCGCGCCGGCGAGTGGAATCACCGTTGTGTCGGCACCCCAGGGGAGAAAGGCAGTGTCGTACTCAGCCACGCTCCTACTGACAAGCGCGCGGACGTTTTCGTAGTAAGGCGGCGCTTGGATGTGAACGGCTCCAATCTCGGCCCAATCAAAGATACGATCCGCCAACCGGTGCTGCAGATTGCGGAATGAGGGTGCAGGTTCGAGACCCCGAAAGGCGGCGTCATGAGGCGTACCCTGAAACTGCGAATTGTTCACCACCAGTTCGAGCTTTGCGTCGCGGGCGACGGCGGCGAAGATGGTGGCAGCCTCGAGCAACCCGTTAGTAACCGGATAAGTGAAGAACGCGCGCTTTACCCCTTGCAGTGCCGTCTCGACCGAGGACGGGTCAAGGAGATCGCCCATTACGATTTCGGCGCCTTGATGACGGAGTTGATCAGACCGGGCGTCCAATTTGTGAACAAAGGCACGAACGGATATCCCCCGTTTGAGCAGAATACCGGTGACGGCGCGCCCGGTTGAGCCTTGTGAGCCGCCGGCCGCGCCTGTAATGAGAATCGGCTGGGACATGGGAAGTCCTCCTTTTCTGGTTATGGGATGACGTTTATCATCTAAAGATTCGAGTTTCTTTGCGGATTTGGCGGGTTAAGCAGTTGGATGATGGTGAGCCTCCTATAATGAGCCATGCGTTACGGACCCGAACACAAGGTGGAAGTTCACGAGAAGATCGTGAAGGACGCCTCGAGGCGCGTGCGAGCGGAAGGTTTAAACGGCGCCTCGGTCGCCACGGTGATGCGCGACGCTGGTCTGACTCATGGGGGCTTCTACAAGCACTTCAGCAGCAAGGACGAGCTATTGATGGAGTCATTGCGGGAGGCCTTTGGGGATATCATCGAGCGGTTGGTTCGTGCGGCCGAACGGTCGCACTCAGAACCGGCGTGGAAGGCGATTGTGAGGGCCTACCTCAGTGTGGAATACTGCGCACATCCGGAGCGCGGCTGCCCCTTGACCGCGCTTGCCCCCGAACTAGCGCGTGTGGGCGAGAAGATGCGACCTCGTGTGTTCCGAGAAATGGTCAAGTATCGCGACCGCATGCTTCCCTTTATGCCAGGTCGACGAACTGCCGACAAAGAGCGCGCCTTCTTTGTGATTTTTTCGGCAATGGTCGGGGCTGTTGCGATTGCGCGAGTGCTACCCGAAGGTGCAGTTCAAGAGAAAGTCCTGGCGAGTACAAGGGAGTTCCTCTTGAGTAGCTTCTGACCTGTTCCGCGATCTGCTCATTAGATCTATGAGGCAGCCGGGTTCACACCGCAAGAGGAGAGCCGCCATCATTCTTTCGGGAAGGATTCAACTGGTCGGACCTGGGTTTTTCGACCTGGGGCATAAGCAAATCGTAAATGCGCTAGGGACGGCCACGAATAGTTGGCGGCCCGAGCGGGTTTCTCCAAATCAGCCTCTTTATATGCCTTCCCTTTTTGGTCCTTGACATATTCCTAAACAAGAATATATTTGATGTATGACACGCGCGGCGCACCCGACAGATGTCTTCAGCGTCATCGCCGAACCCCGGCGACGCGAAGTCATTGCCGTGTTGTCTGACGGCCAAGAATACGCCGTAAACGAGATTGTCGTTCGGATGAATATAGCCCAGCCCTCCGTCTCTAAACACCTGGGTGCGCTGCGCAGAGCTGGCGTGGTGGTGGTGGTCAAACGCGGGCAACAGCGTATGTACCGCCTGAATGCCGAGAGCCTGAAGCCAGTGCATGACTGGGTGAAAGCCTTCGAACGCTACTGGACACATCAGGTGGATCAAATCAAACAACGCGCTGAGCGCAAGGCCCTGCAGCGAATGGTTCGTCTCAACGATGACGCAGATAAAAAGAAGGAGGACTAATGGCGGTCACTGTAAAGGAAGGCGTACTCGAGGCCTTCGAGATTATCAAAGAAGAGGAAATTGCAGCCCCCATCGAGATCGTTTTCGAGACGATCCTCGAACAGATCGGACCTCTGAACTCTACTCCCGAAAAGCCGATGCCCATGGTGCTGGAAGCGTGGCCGGGCGGACGGTGGTATCGCGATCTGGGCAACAACAGCGGCCACTTTTGGGGTACGGTGCAGGCCATTAAAGCACCATTGCTGCTCGAAATCTGGGGGCCACTCTTTATGTCAACCCCTGCCGTTTCGAACCTGCAATATCGCTTGATGGAAGAAAACGGCGCAACCCGTATGCGGTTCGTGCACCGTGCGATGGGCTGGATTGGTGAACCGGAACACGGAGTGGACGCGGGATGGACTCAGTTGGTGGGACGTATCAGCGAAGCAGCCGTAAAGCGGGCAGGCAGGTAGCATGTGTCCTTTCTGTATTACGACCGCTACATGGATCGTGGCGGGTTTTGTTTCGACGGGCAGTGTGTCGGGGCTGGCTGTCGCAAAGTTCTGGAAAAGTAAAGCACGCGAACAAGGAGAAACAATGACGAGCAATGAGCAGATTTCGAGGATGAAAAAGCCTTCGGTAGTCTCTGCAGAGGAATGGCAGAAGTCATGGCAAGAGATGTTGGTGAAAGAGAAGGAACACACCCGGGCGCGCGACGCGCTCGCGGCGGCCCGGCGAAGGATGCCTTGGCTCGCGGTCGAGAAAGAGTACGTTTTCGAGGGTCCGCAGGGGAAGGCCTCACTGCTCGATCTCTTTGAAGGTCGGCGGCAGCTCGTGCTTTATCGCGCCTTCTACGATCAAGGTGTTCACGGCTGGCCCGACCACGCCTGCGTCGGCTGCTCGTTGGGGACAGACCAGGTCTCTCACCTTTCGCACCTACACGCGCGCGATACTACGCTAGCTTACGCCTCGCGAGGGTCACAGGAAAACCTTGCCCTATTGAAACAGCGGATGGGTTGGGAGAAGATCCCCTGGTATACGATCACCGATCACTTCGATAAGGATTTCGGCGTGGACGAGTGGCACGGGCACAACGTCTTCCTTCGCGACGAGAACAACAAGATCTTCCGCACATACTTCATCAATAATCGCGGCGATGAGGCCATGGGCAGTGTTTGGAGCTACCTCGACGTTACTCCACTTGGACGGCAGGAGGATTGGGAGGACTCGCCGGAAGGCTACCCGCAGACGCCACGCTACAAGTGGTGGCGCTGGCATGACGCATACGGCCGCGAGGATGCCAAGTGGAATACCGTAGTTGATGACGCTATGGTTACGCCCAAGCTGTAACCACGTCCAGCGAACCCTCTGCCGGGACGTGGCTGACTTCCTACAACGTACGCTCGCCATCAGCGAGCGGTGACATCAAGGTCCCGTCCTACTGGTCTTATGAGGATCGTAACGGCAGTTCGCACACGTGTCTGATGCTCAGCTCTTGACAATCATATTGAGCGGTAGTTATCCTGTTGTGGTCTCCAGATGGACAACAACAATACAGACGTGATCCAAGGCACGTTGGACATGCTGATCCTCAAGACTCTAAGCCTGGAACCCATGCACGGTTTCGGCATCGCGCGCCGGATCGAGCAGATCACAAAGAACGTCTTCAAGGTCAATCCCGGTTCGCTGCTAACGGCATTGCAGCGGCTAGAGCGAAATGGCTGGCTGGATGCATCTTGGCAGGTGACGGAGAACTCGCGCCGCGCAAAGATCTACCGCCTGACAAACACAGGCAAGAAACAACTGCAAAACGAAACAGTGGACTGGCAGCGCCGGACGGCTGCGATTTCGCGATTGCTCAAAACGGAGGCTTAGTCGTCGATGCGGCAGCTGGTATATGGATTGCGGAACCTGTTTCGGCGGAGTCGGGCGGACAAAGAGATTACCGATGAGGTAGACAACTTCTTCACCGAGATGAAGGTCGATTTCGAGGCTCGCGGGATGACAGCAGAGGATGCAGCGCGTGCGGCACGGCTGGCACTCGGGAGCAGCACGGCATTACGAGAACAGGTGCGCTCTTACGGATGGGAAGGCATCCTCGACGGGATCCTCAAGGATTTAAGGTACAGCCTGCGCCGCTTACGCAAAACACCCGGTTTCACGCTTGTGAGTATTGGGACGCTCGCGTTAGGGGTTGGAGCCACGAGCGCCATTTTCAGCGTTATAAACGGCGTCCTTCTGCAGCCTCTACCTTATATCCATCCTGAGCAGTTGGTTGCCGTCTGGATGACAGAGCCGCAGCTCAAAATAGCAGACTTGAACATGGCTCCATCGGTGTATTTCACGATGTGCGACGACCAACGAGCGTTTCAGGCCAACAGCATGTTCACGACCGGCAACACAACCGTATCCGGAAAGAGTCACCCGGAAGAAGTGCAAGCGGTGTTCGCTACGCACGAGTTCTTGCCAGTTCTCGATATTGCACCACAAATCGGGCGGCATTTTGCGAGCGGAGACGATGACCCCGACAGCGAACGAACTGTCATGCTCTCCGACAGCTATTGGCATACCCATTTCGGTGGCGACCGTGGAGTATTGGGCAGCCGCATCACCGTTGAAGGTAATCGCACCACGGTAATTGGAGTGCTGCCGCCGTCGTTCGAGTTTATGGACCAAAAGACGGATCTGCTCCTACCGCTGCGATTTAAACGCTCAGCGGTGACTCTCGGGAACTTCAGCTACATGGATGTAGCCAGGCTGAAACCCGGAGTGACACTCTCCCAAGCGAGTGCCGACCTTGCGCGTATGTTGCGCAGAGTGGGTGAGCGTTTTCCGCCGCCCCCCGGCTACACCACAAAAATGTTCGACGATGCGCAATTTGCCCCAAATTTGAGATCGCTCAAAAGCGACGTGATGGGCGATATCGGAAAGACTTTATGGCTACTGATGACGACGGTCGGGATTGTGCTCTTGATCGCTTGTTCGAACGTGGCAAACCTTTTGCTTGTCCGGACCGACGCGCGGCAGCAGGAGCTTGCGGTGCGCGCTGCCATCGGCGCCAGTACGACGCGGATCGCTAGAGAGCTTCTTTTTGAAAGCGTGCTGCTGGGCATGATGGCCGGAGCGCTAGGACTTGGTTTGTGTTGGGTCGCACTGAAGCTGCTCTTAATATCGGATCTGGTGCACTTACCGCGTTCGGGTAATGTCCGGATCGACAGTTGGGTTTTATTTTTCACTTTTCTGTTATCGATCGGGTTCAGCGTTTCGTTCGGGCTGATTCCCGTTCTGCGGTATATGCGGCCGCGGCTTGCCAACGCGCTCCGAAGCGGAGGTCGGTCCGTGAGCCACAGCAAGAATCGCCAACGAGTGCAGGGTTTGCTAGTTGTCGTGCAGGTGGCGCTTGCTCTGATCCTGCTGGTCACTTCAGGTCTTATGATTCGCACCTTTCGGAATCTGCATCATGTCGACCCGGGATTTAGAAACGCCAACGAACTCCAGACAGTAAGGATTGGGATACCAGATGAATACGTGAAAGAACCTGAGGCCGTGATTCGTATGGAACAGGCAATGCTCCAGAGGGTGGTAGCTGTTAATGGCGTTGTTTCAGCTTCGATCATTTCATCCGCTCCGATGGACAGAGGAGAATCGACCGACCCTGTATACGCCGCCGATAAGACTTACAAAGAAGGAAGCATCGCTCCGCTCCGTCGCTTCAAGTCGATCGCACCGGGTTATTTCACGACCATAGGGCAACGGGTGCTCGCGGGACGTGACCTCACGTGGGCTGATATTTATAACGGGGGAGAGGTGGCGATAGTTTCCGAAAATACGGCGAGAGAGATGTGGGGATCGCCCAAAGCCGCTGTTGGAAAACGCGTTCGAACGAGAGACAAAGACGATTGGCGTGAAGTCATCGGCGTCGTGGCGGACGAGCATGCGGATGGAGTGGACAAACCGCCGCCCACCATGGCTTACTGGCCGCTGCTCGCGAAGAACTTCGACGGCGACGCGACGTCGGTAACGCGCTACATTTCTTTCGTGGTTCGCACGCCCCGGGCGGGTTCGCTCTCGCTGCAAAAGGAGTTGCAGAATGCGCTCTGGAGCATCTTCTCCGGCCTTCCGGTTGCCAAAACCGACACACTCGAAAGGCTCTATGAGCGCTCACTTGCGCGAACATCTTTTACGTTGCTGCTCTTGGCAATAGCCGGCAGTATGGCGCTAATCTTGGGACTGGTGGGCATATACGGCGTCGTCTCGTACACAGTCTCCCTACAGACCCGGGAGATTGGGATCCGGCTTGCGTTAGGTGCGCCCGCAGGGAACGTCACGAATGGCTTTGTGCGAAGCGGCCTCTTTTGGTCGGCGGTTGGCTGCGGCTGTGGGCTTGCTGCCGCACTCGCGCTAGCCCCACTCATGAGATCCTTGCTGTTCTCGGTAAGTCCTTCCGACCCGATCACCTACATCGCGGTATCGGCGGGTCTGATCCTAACGGCGGCGCTCGCAAGTTACCTTCCCGCGAGGAAGGCAACTAAGATCGATCCAATTCAAGCGCTGCGGGCGGAGTAACGTGGCTCCCATTGTCTTATCAAGCACACAGGGAAGGCGCGGGCCGAACCTGAGTCGATGTAAAGCGGCTCGGGTGATGAGACGTGATGGCTTGCAAAGCATCCGTACCGGCAGAACCTTTCCGACTTCCGTTGGCCTTCGCCGGCGCTCTCTGCGCTAGATTGATGCCATGCAAACATTCTCCGGCAGAGTCGCCGTGGTCACTGGAGCAGGGAGCGGTATTGGCCGCGCACTGGCCGAGCGATTTGCGGGAGCCGGTATGAACGTTGTGCTAGCCGACGTGGAAGAGCCGGCACTGGCGAGTGCCGCGGAGGCAATCGAGAGCACAGGCGCTAACGTCTTGCCGGTCGTGGTGGATGTCTCGCATGCTTCTGAGGTTGAGCTGCTTGCCGAGAAGGCTTACGAACGTTTCGGGGCGGTGCACATTCTGTGCAACAACGCGGGTGTCGCAGGCGGCGGGGCTCCGGCGTGGGAGCATTCCCTTGAGACGTGGCAGTGGATTCTTGGCGTGAATTTATGGGGCGTTATCCATGGCGTCCACGCGTTTGTGCCGCGGATGTTAGCTGCCGGCGAGGAAGGGCACATCGTCAACACGGCCTCCGTTGCTGGCCTTCGGACCGGGCCCTTCATCTCGCCGTATCATGCCTCGAAGCATGCCGTTGTCGCGATTTCAGAGTCAATTTACATGGATTTGAAGCTGGCGAACGCTAAGATTTCTGCTTCGGTGCTGTGCCCCGCGTTCGCCAAGACAAGAATCGCCGACAGCACTCGCAATCAGCCGGCGCACGCCAACTCGGCGCGATATCCCGAGGCCATGCGCAGCCGGGTGGAAACAGGTATGCTGCCTGAAGCAGTTGCTGAACACGTGTGGCAAGCCGTGCGAGACGATCGTTTTTGGATACTCACTCACGGCGACTTTGACCGACTTATTCGGGATCGTTTCGAGGGCATGCTTGAGCGAACCAACCCTGTCCCACATGTATTCAGAGGCGTGAATTCCGGCTCAGAGACGGAATAGCCAGTAAACCGCGGCAACCATACTCAAGGTGACCACCCATCCCCAAGCGAAGCCCGCCAGATCCTGCCGGTATGCGACCCAAAACTTCTGACCTGCGATGCCCCGCCGTAAGCGGAGCAGGTTGACGATGATCAGCTGCTTACCCTGCGCGGCTACATCCGCTCGGGGCTGCATTGTCGGTTGATTCGGCAAGGAATCGTCGAGCGAATCCGAGGGACTCTGCAGATTACCGAAAAAGACTTGTAAGGCTGCGGAAGGCTCGGGCCTGGTTACCAGACTCACCAGCACCAGAGCCGCTATACCGGTAAGCAAGGCCGCTGAGAAGACCGATGGGTCCCAGCGGTCGAGACGCTCATGACGGAGCGCATAAAGGCCGAAGTTGACGGAAGCACTTACCACCAGACTCGCCAGGGCGCCCCAGCGGTTTGCACGAGGCCAGATGATGCCCCCGAGAAGGCCGATGCCGACAAAGGTAGAGAGAGTTTCGGTGAGCAGAAAAGAATTGAGAACGCGGGCTACGAACAAGACCGAGTAGAAGACACCGAGAAGCGCGACCGCAACGCCACTCACGCGCCCGATCAGAAGGTAGTGAGCGTCGGTCGCAGTCGGTACCAGATATCGCTTGTAGATATTACGCGTGAATAGCGCTCCGCTGTTAACCATGAACACCGAGCAGGCGGCCATATTCGCGGCCAGAACGCAGGCGATGAGCAGACCCACGGCACCCGGGAAGAGCAGATGCCGGCATGCAAAGCCGAAGGCCTCCTCCGGATCAGAGAGTGAGTGAACACCATAAAGCCCGCGGACAGTCATTGCTGTGACTAGCAGCCCAATCACAACCCAGCCGACTGTACAAAAGCGTTTCACAAAATTGCCATAGAGAAAGCCCGTACGGCAGGCATACTCATCCTTGCCGGTGCCGACGGAGGAAATCATGTGCGGCTGCGCCATAATGCCGACTAAGCCGTTCAGAGTGAGCATTGCGATAAAGAAGACGCCGATACCCTGCGGAGTCGCCAGCGAAAAACGATACGGCTCGAGCACCGCCTTCATGCCCGCGAAACCGCCGACAACGCCCCAGCCGAATGGGATGCAGAGGAACGAGAGCACCAGGATGAGGAAGCCTTGCACGAAATCGGTGTAAGCGGCAGCAATCAGTCCGCCGACGAAGCTGTAAGAGACGAAGGCGATCGTCATGGCGATTACGAGGCCGTTTACCGGCACGTTTCCGCCGACTGCCTGACTGATGACTTTAGCCGCTCCTTTCAGCATGCTGGCCATATTGATGGTGAAAAAGGCGAGCGCAAAAACGGTGTAGAGAATGCCTTGCCACCATCCGTAGCGATCCTCCATCACTTCGCCGGTTGTTGTGCGCCGCATTCTGCGGAAGAGCGGAGCGAAAAGCCAATAAAACGGAGTCGCGAAGAGATTCTTCCACTGGTACCAGATGGCCGAAAGCCCCGTGGTGTAAACTGCTCCCGCTAAAGACACAGGCATTTCGGCGTGTGTGCCCACGCCAAAGCTCTGACCGATCATCAGCCATTTACTGAAGCGGCGCGCACCGAGAAAATAGCTATCTGTTCCTTTGACGCGGCGGCTAGCCAGGAACCCGATCGCACTGATGGCCACTAAGTAGCCGACGGTGACGATCCAATCAAGTGGCGTCAGCGAGATGAAGTTCATACATCGTCACCGGATCCCGATCACGACTTAGGATCGGGCAACGTCCAGGCATACACAACGCTGTCGACGGCCGCGATCACGAACTGGTGGCCATTGAGGCGGTAAGTCATCGGCGAGCTATTCAACTGTCCGCCGAGATAGGCATGCCAGAGAACCCCGCCGGTCGCTGGATCTACCGCGAGCACATTTCCGGAGACGTCGCCCGTGAACAGCAAGCGCCCGCCGGTGGTCAGAATACCCGGAACGCCGTCCCCTTGACCTTGATCGATGCTCCATTTCACGTTGCCGGTTCGATAATCGATTGCCTCGAGTAGAAAGTCAGACCAGAAGCGATTCGCCGCTCCACCCTGATGATCAGCCGGTTTGCCATCGCGATTGAGCTCGAGATAGTAGAGGCTGAAACCTGTTTGCGCATTCACATAAAACAGCTGTGTTTGCGGATCGAAGCTTGGAGCCATCCAGTTCGTACTGCCTTCAAAGAACGAGTGAACCAGTGAGCCATCCGGGCGTGGTTCTTTCTTGGAATCAGGAACGGGCTGCCCTCGATCGTTGATATGTGAGGCCCAGTCGACAGGCACGAAGGGAGCGGTCAAGAGATTCTTTCCGGTCTGTCGGTCAAGAACAAAGAAATAACCATTACGACTTGCTTGCGCGAGCAACTTGCGAGGCCGACCCGCCCAATCGCCGTCGAATAAAACAGGCGTTTCAACGGCATCCCAATCGTGAGTGTCGTGAGGAGAAGCTTGAAAGTACCAGACAAGGCGGCCGGTATCGGGGTTGAGCGCCACGATTGAGCAGGTGTAAAGGTTATCGCCCTGACGAGTGATACCAGCCAGTACGGGATGAGGATTACCGGTACCCCAGTAGAGCAGGTTGAGAGCAGGATCATAAGTGCCGGTCATCCATCCCGGGCCCCCGCTATGTGCCAAGGCCTCCTCATTCGGCCAGGTTTCAGAGCCTGGCTCACCAGCTTTCGGCACCGTGTTCCAGCGCCATAGAGTACGACCGTCTGCTGGGTCTACGGCTTCGATGAAGTGGCGGACGTCGGCTGCATCGTCAGAAGTCGCGACGATCACCCGGTCTTTAATCACCAGGGGCGCCATGCTGATGTAATAGCCGAGCTTCACATCGGCGATTTCGCGGTCCCAAATCTGTTTTCCAGTCTTCGCGTCCAAACAAAGTAAGTGCGCATCAGTGGTGCCGAAGTAAAGCCGGTCGCGATGCATAGCGACGCCGCGCTGCCCAATATGATTGCCATGTGACTGACGCTCAAAGTGCCAAATGGGATGACCTGTTTGCGCGTCAACCGCCCAGACGTGGTCAGGCACGGTAAAGTAGAGCACCCCGTTGACCTCGAGCGGAGTCGATTTTAACCCAACGGAGTGCGTTTGAAACGCCCAGCGCAGAGTTAAGGTTGCAACGTTCGCTTGATTGATGTCGCTGAGCGGACTGTAGCGCCGGCCCGAATAGTCACCGTTGTAAGTTGCCCACGTATCTGTAGGCGGCTGCAACAGCGCTTCGGGATCTAACCCTTGCGCATCCACAAACAGGTAGCCCGAAGCTGCGAACAGAGCAAGGAACCGTAGCCAGTTCACTTCAGGCTCTCGAGATAGGCGAATAGATCATGCAAGTCCGCGTCTGTGTACCTTCCAAGCAGTTCAAGGTGCCGGGCAAGTGGATTTTCGCTTATCACTTTCACCTGATTAGTCGGCCAAGAATGATACCAACCTTGCTGGTCGTGCATGCCTATGGAGAAACGGTCTTGCGCGACAAGTTTGCCGCGAATCCGAGTACCTGAAGGGAGCAAAACGGTGACGGTCAGTGGCTCGTCCGTTTCTGGGTAAAGAAAGCGAGCTTGCAAGTCAGCCGGCGGATATTTTCGGGCGATGTGCGCGAGGTCTCCTGTTGCAGAATGACAACCGGAGCACTTGCCGGTTCCATAGAAGTATGCTTTCCCTGCTTCAGCATTACCGGTTAGCAATTTCTGCAAGTCGAAATCTTGGCCCGGGTTCGCGGGCGAAGTACGGTTGCTCTCTTGCACGCGTGCATGCAGGAAGGCCACTACGTCTCGAATCTGATCCACATCCAGAGGGAGGGCAGGCATGCCCTTACCTGGGCGTCCATTCTTGATGATTGGGGCGATCAGGTTACCGGCGTCGTCGTGGCGCACTAGGGTCGACCTCATCAGGTTCGGTCCTTCCGGACCTCCTGTCGCTTCTGCCCCGTGGCAGAAACTGCAAGATTGGATGAACTGTGCTTGACCCCTTATTGCGTCGTCGCTCCACAGCCGAGTTTGTGCGAAGCATACGACTAGCAGGCCGAGTGCGACGCGTGTCAGGCTACTCGATCTCTTAAATACGCTGCTTCGCTGTCGACAGGGAAGTGACACGCAATCTAAACAGTATCAATCTCGTCTTCCATAGCTTGATCCAAGTGTCAATATATGAGCGATGGCCATCCCGCGCATAGACCGACGACGACTTCTACAAGGCTTGCCCGCGCTTTCAGCTGCCTTGGCGGCGAAGCCGGCTGCGATCCAGACGAAACAGAGCTCACCTGCAGCCGGTAATCTCCCGCTTCAGAGTTACCAACCTAAGAGCATGCTGCATGCTCCGGTTACGAGTGTGCCGCGCTCTCGCTTTCCACTCATCGATTTCCATTCGCATCTGACCTTTGCGGGTGAACTCTCAGGGGGCGACAAGCTGACGGCGCGCAGTCAGGCTGCCGATCTCTTACCCGTCATGGATCGAAAAAACATTCGCGTAATGGTCAACCTTACAGGCGGCCGTGCGGGCGCGCTCGAGGAGGCCATAGGTATGCTGCAAAAACCGCATCCTGATCGCTTCGTCGTATTCACGGAACCCTGGTGGGAAAAGATTGAGCAGCCAAACTATCCGCAGTTTCAAGCCGACGAAATCGAACGAGCACATCGGGCAGGTGCGAAAGGCATCAAACTGACGAAGACTTTGGGCCTTTATTTGCGCGAGCACGTTACGCAAGGCAAATTGGTCACGGTCGATGATCCGCGCTTCGATCCGATGTGGGAGACAGCGGCGTCCCTCAGGCTGCCGATAGCGATACACACCTCCGACCCCGAAGCTTTCTTTTTGCCCACGGATCGATTCAACGAGCGTTACGAAGAATTGAACGCGCATCCAGATTGGTCGTTCTTCGGGAAAGATTTCCCGGGCAATCGCGAGTTGCAGGAAGCGCGGCGGCGCGTCATGCGGAAACATCCGAAGACTCAGTTCGTTTGCCTACACGTAGCGGATGCAGAAGACCTGGCGTATGTCTCCGAATGCATGGACGCGCACCCAAATATGTCGGTCGACATTGCCGCCAGAATCGGCGAATTAGGCCGCCAGCCGCGGGCTGCTCGTAAATTCTTTGATCGTTATCAGGATCGTATACTTTTCGGAACTGATGCAGTGCCGGAGGGCCACGATGTTCCACAACAATTCTTCTGCGATCAGCTTTACGAGATCTATTTCCGGTTTCTCGAGACCGATGACGAATACTTGGATTACGCTCCGGCACCAACTCCGCCACAGGGGAGATGGCGCATCTACGGCGTAGGGCTTCCAAGCGACGTGCTTAAGAAAGTTTACTGGGGCAACGCAGCGAGGCTGTTAGCTTTACCAGGGCGTCCTTTTTAATGCAGTACCCTGGAGAGGCAGAAGACTGACTAGGAGAATATATGGATCAACTTGAACAGCTGAAAGCGAAATATCAGGCCGCACTTGAAGCCATGTCACAACAGGGCGTTCAGATTTCGCAGGTTGCGCTGCAAGACAACAAGCTTTTTGTGCAGGGCATTGCACCATCACAAGAAGCGAAGAACGCAGTGTGGAATGTCATTAAATCGATCGACAGCAGCTACGCGGATTTGACTTGTGATCTGAGCGTAGGATCGGCGGCCGACGCAGCGGGCGGCGTTCACAGCGCTTCGCCACAGTCGTTAGCAAACGGATTGGCGGCTGCGTTCCGATCGGACCAAACCCCGGCCTTCCCCTCAATGCTTTCTGATCTCTTTGGCAACTCCGACGGGCAGCAGCGCGCAGGTCTGCTGAATCAACTATTAGCTTCGGCCGGTCCTGGTCTGCTTGGAGCAGCATTACCGGGACCGCTTGCCAGCATCTTGAAGGGCGGAAGTAGCGTAACACCCGAGCAGGCGCAGCAAGTTTCCCCTCAGGCTGTGCAGGATCTCGCGGCGCATGCCGAGAAGTCAAACCCCGGCGTGATCGATCAAGTCAGTGGCTTTTACTCGCAGCATCCGAAAGTGGTGCAAGCTCTGGGAGCGGGTGCCCTGGCGATGATCATGTCGCACGTGAGCAAGAAGTAAGTCGATTACCGAAGGACCTGGTAGATCTCCACTTTCCCCGGACGGGCTCCAACCCGCCCTGGGAAAGTAGCTAATAACCGGAAGTGTTCAGGAGCTTGGTGGATCGTGCCATCGACTAATTTCTGGTGAGGAAATGGATATTGCCCAGCGTACGTATCAAGCACGATTCCGTTGACGCCATTCTTATCTAAGTACTTCAGAAACTCATCGGGGCTGGTGATCAGACTTCGGTATTTTCTTCCGGTCCAATCCATCTGCGCCAACTCTTTGGTCGAGCGCAAAATGACCTTGCGTGGTCGAGGCTCTTGCATGGCAACTTCCGAAACCAACAAGCCTTCCCCAATGCTGCCCGAAGAGACAAGTAGCGTGGCGCTATTCATTGCAGGATCCGAGGCGATATAAGACGCTGCTTCCGCATACCCGTAGTGGTCGTTTCTTGGAAGAGTGAAGCGCGCAAGGAAGAAGACGATCGCGCCGACAAGCGCCACCGCCGGACGTCTCCAGCGCGCGAAACCAGGGGCGAATGGAAGCGCGTCCGCGAGCCAACATCCGCCGGCGAATAGGAAGTAGACCAGCGCGGGAACGGCGATGATAAGCTTGCGATCCTCCACACCGGCGGGCACCAGGGCATGAAAGAGCCAGTCTCCTACCACGAGTGCAAACATAACTGCCGGCACGGACTCAACTGCTTTTTGGAAGTATGGGATGATCACCCGGGTTGTCAGCCCAACTATCGCGAGTACAAAGAGAATCGGGCCGAGGATAGAAACGAGCAAGCCGGTAAACTGGACGAGCGCCGTTGCGGTATAGCCGACGCTCGGCTGAGATCCGGCCCAGCCACGCTCCGCAGAATGGAGAGTAACCAATTGCCAAGGCAGGCATAAAACGGCGATCAACAGAATGCCGTACCAGAATGAACTCGCAAAGAGGTATCTGAGCTTGCGGGTGAGAACCAGGGCGATGGGCGGTACGAAAGCCAAAAGCCAGCCGCTTCCTTTGGTCAGCACCGCGAGCGCAAAATAGAGCGCAAACCAGAGCGCGTCAGACCGCTTACCGGATTCCAGATAGCGCCCAAAATAGATCGTGCTCCAGAAGCAGCAGAGAACGAGCAGTGTTTCGGCCATCTCCTCGTCAGTGGAGTTCTGCACAAGGGGAAGACAGATCAGGAGGCTGGCGGCCAGCAGCGCGGCGGCTTGCCCGAACCAAACCCGAAACTCCCGCCAGACAGTAAATGCAACCAGCGCAGTGGTGAAAGCAACTTCCAGGCGCACAGAGGCCCGCGATGCGGAAAACAGGAGCATCCAGAATGCCTGCACGAGGTAGAACAGAGGAGGCCAATGTCCGAAGGCAACCTTTGGATAGTGATGATAATACTGCTCGGCAAACTTGAGTGGAGCAATCGGATGAGGTGACGTTATGTACTCCCGGAGCATGAGCGAGGTAACGTAGTGCGCGGGCTCATCCGGATACGCGTTGAACTCACTTGTAAAAGCCCCACTCAGCACCTGCAGGAGCACGGCAAGCGCAAAGAGGGCGGCGAGAATGATGATCTGTTTAGGAAGAGTCGGCGATATAGCGCCGCCCGTCGCGACGGAAATCTGCGCACGCGATGTCGCTGAAGCGAAATCGTCACTGACGGCTTTCATAGCGATCTCATATTCATTCGCAAAAGCCCGTTTATCGGCCCGCTCTGCTTTGTGCGAGTTCAAGATGGGTCCGATAAAGAGATTCTCCGATGATGGCCCAATCGTAACGTTCTCGCACCAATCTTCTGGCTGCGGAGATCAACCTGCCGCGTAGATCCGCGTCCTGGACCGCTCTTGCTATTGCATTCACCATGCTTTCAGCAGAATCAGCCAGCAGGATATTTTCTTCATCCACAACGTCGATACCCTCAGCGCCCAGGCTGGTGGCGATCACCGGAACACCCATAGACATCGCCTCCAGTATCTTCAGCCGAGTTCCGCTACCGACTCTTAGCGGCGCGACGACTACACAAGCGCCAGCGTAGAAGGGCCGCACATCGTCGACCGTCCCGGTAACCTCAATCTTATCGGAAGCGAGCATTTGGACTTCTCGCGCGGGTGAACGTCCAACAATTTTGAACTTGAGCGCAGGGAATCGCTCCGCAATGACCGGCCAAACTTCCCTGGTGAACCATAACACGGCGTCGACATTCGCGTGATAGTCCATCGACCCTACAAATAATAGGTTCGACCCGGGCGGAGTTGTTTCGTAGTAAGCGAAAGCCGTCACATCGACCCCGTTTGGGACAACTCTCACATTAGCTTGCGGATTATGTTTCAGCAATTCAGCTTTGTCCCGCTCACTTACGACAGTGTGGGCGTCGCAGACGTTCAGTAATGTCCGTTCCAGACTTTGCAGCAGAGTCGCTGTACGGCTCGCAATCAGCTTTTTTGGAAGACTTTTCGTTTCGGACGCATAACGGGCCATCAACTCGGAATCGATGTTATGCCAATCGAGCAGAACGGCGGGGCTGCCTGGAGCGGACCGGATTATGTCGAGGTAGGAAAAGAGATTGCTTGTCTCCATCTGAACGGCGTCAAAAGGTCGCTGTTCCAGAGTGATCTTGAGACGTTCGGCGACATCTTTAGACGCGTAATTCACAACCGTTACGGGAAGCGGGCCCAGAATCCCTTTCGCGATCATACCGGGCGTATAGCTCTTTTTTTTCCGGGCTGTCAGGGATTCTTCGAACACCGGTCCTTCCGCCGGGTCTAGGTCGCGATCACCAGGTTGCAACACGCGCAGAAGAGTTACCTGGCAACGTTTAGCTAGCGCCGTAGCAAGGTGAACGTTCCTGAGCCTTGAACCTGAGTTCACAGGCCAGAGCTGCTGAGGGCTGAAAAAGAGAATTCGCAAATGCCGCTTTCACAAATAAGTCGGTCAATTCCGCCGAACCTTCTCGTATTTTACACACTGTTTTCAGGTCGGAAGGATAGAACTCGCAACGGGCCTGGCAACTTAACCGAGCCGCGGAGGCGTCCGGCTGTTCGTCAGATCCTGGTGAGCCGGGGCCAGGGCCGGCGACGGTGCCGGAAGTCGATCCGCCCGCTGGATCAGTTCAGAGACTTTCGCCGCGTGTCTCAGGGCGTTAAACTCTGTCTCAAACCACTCATTTGGCTTCCCGTCCGTACTCTGCAAACTGAAAAAGTCCATAATGGACCGATCAAGCTCATCCTGGCCGTCCGACGAGTAGACGCAACGGTAAGGTACGCCACTCTTCGCAAGAATTCTTTCGACCGCCGAATTGGTAGGCACAAACGCCAGGATCGGGCGGCCAATTTGAAGATATTCGTACAGCTTGCCAGGCACCTGCACAGCACTCTGCGGTTGCACGAGCAGGAGTGTGTCCGCGCTCTGTACGAGTTGGAGAGCCTCCCTCTGCGGAACGCGCGCTGTATTGAGCTTCACCCAACCCTCTCCGGAAGCGGTCTCCATAAAGTGGGAATCGGGAACTGAGCCCTCCACTACCGGGCCAGTCAGCTGCACCTGAAAATTGCTTGGTGAGAGCTTCCCGGCATCGATAAGCCTGCGCAGAGAATGCAAGAGTGGAGCGACGCTACGGCCGCCGTAGAGTTCACCCACATGTGCCAGCACTTTGCGATCGGAAAGTGGAACCGGCAAAGGAATCAGGCGCTCTTCAGGATCGAAGCCGTTCCAAATCAAGTGAATGCGATTGGCTCGCGAGGGATAAGTGCGCTTCAGCTTCTCTTCCGCCGCATCGGTGTTAGCGATAGAGAAATCCGCTTTGAGCACAACCAGCTTCTCCAGCCTTCGATACGTCTTCTTGTGAAAGCTGCTGATGTGGTTGTACACGCTGTTATCGGCGAGCGGATCACGAAAGTCAGCGATCCAGGGAAGGCCCTTCCTTCGCGCGAGCCAGTAGGCAGCCAAATGAGTGCCGACGGGAGGAAAGGTGGAGAAGAGCGTGACCCGATACTCGGGATGGCTATACATATAGGCGAGCGCAGCGCGATAGGCGCGCAGTGCCCACTGCGAGCCCACCGCACCAGGCAACAGGACTCTGCGGACTGCTCGCTCGACTTGCCAACCAAGACCGTCAGGGCTCTTTACGAATGGATCTGATATTTGCTGTGCATCGATCTCGGGAACCTGTGAGACATCGGACGCGGTAATGACATGCACACGGTAGCCATCCCGCAACAGATATTTGTAAAAACGAAAAGGCCGCAACGCACCGATCACGTTCTCAGGCGGAAAGTGATAAGCGAACATGATGACAAGATTCTGCTGCATTTACGGCGTGACCTCCCGCTTCTCAAAAAAGTTTTTGATTGCGGCATGAGAACGCACGCCTGCTGCGCCATCCCAGAGCGGCGGGATGGAGCTTACCAGCTTCTTGTTTCTGACCTGTCGCCAAGTCTCGAGTATCGATTGTTTGGTCGTACCAGCCAAACGATTGGTTCCGTATTCGATCGTGACGGGGCGTTCCGTGTTGTCGCGCAAGGTGAGACACTTGACGCCGAGTACGGTCGACTCCTCTTGTATTCCGCCCGAATCGGTGAAGATGGCCTCGGCTTTGGCTTGCATATGCAAGAAATCGAAGTAACTCAACGGGTCGAGCAGCCGAATGCTTTCGGGCAGGTCGATCGCGCCCCCTTGCAAACGGCTGCGCGTTCTCGGGTGAACCGGCCAATAAAGCGGCAGGTCGCGTGAAATCTCGTTAAGTGCAGCAACGATTTCTCGCAGTTTGCCGTCCTCATCCACATTGGCCGGCCGGTGAAGAGTCACCAGACCGTACAGCGGTTCGGTTAACCCGAGACGCGTTCGTACGTCGGATTTGAGCGCGTCTTGCAGGTGCCGGCGTAGGGAATCGACCATCAGATTGCCGACCAGCACAATTTGTTCCTCGTGTTTGCCTTCACGGAGTAAATTTTGACGACCACTCTCTTCGGTGATCAGCAGAAGGTCGGAGATGGAATCGGTGACAATGCGATTAATTTCTTCCGGCATGGATCGGTCGAAGCTGCGCAGACCCGCTTCGGCGTGGATAACCGGCATTCCGAGCTTGGAAGCGACCAGAGCTCCAGCCACAGTTGAATTAACATCACCCACGACCAGCACGCCGTCCGTAGCTTCCTCCACCAGCACCGGCTCAAGCCGCCGCATCACTTCTGCTGTTTGTTGGGCATGCGTTCCGGAACCGACCTGCAGATGGTGCCGCGGCATCGGAATCTGCAGGTCACGGAGGAAGGAGCCTGACATGCTGTCGTCATAATGCTGGCCGGTATGGATCAAGATCGACTCGAACTCCTGATCGTTTGCCATGGCCGCGAGCAACGGGGCCACCTTCATGAAGTTGGGCCGCGCACCGGCCAACACCGCGAGACGCCTGCTCAATGCGGACGGCCTCTCTTTTTTGCTAGTCCTTCTTCGTAAATGCAGCTCAAGCGATCCAGTGCGATATTCATATTTAAGTTTTGTGCGGCGAATTCTGCAGCATTCGCAGCGAGTCTGGCGCGCAGGGTTTCATCGTTGATCAGAAGAGCGAGTCTTTGGCTGAGTTCTGCCGCGTTTCCGCTCTCGAAGAGCAGCCCGCGTTCCCCATCTTCGATGAGCTCAGGCGTGCCGCCGACACGCGAACCGACCGGACAACAGCCGCACGCCATTGCCTCTAGAATGGCGTTCGAGAATGCTTCCGATGACGAGCAGGAAACGAAGACATCGATGGCGCGGAGGTACGGAGCGACGGAAGGAACAGCGGGCATGAAGACGCAGTCTTCGGTGATGCCAAGTTCGGCAGCCTTTGCCTCGAGCTTGGGTAGCTCAGGGCCGCTTCCTACGATGAGCAGTTTCAAACCGCGGTGGAGATGGCGTAGCGGTGCAAAGGCTTCGACCAGCAGCTCCATTCGCTTCTCGGGCCTCAGCACACAGACCGCTCCGATGACCAGAGTTGCGTCTGCTACAGGCGCCGGTTTAGGGCTCGAATTCGGAAAAAACTCCGCCGTTTCCACCCCGTTGTAACAGAGAATTGTTTTGCCAGGTTGTATCCCATAGTCCTGGATCATATGGCGACGCATCGCTTCGCAATTCACGACAATGCCGTCGACCAGGCGATCTGTCAGGCGCACCTGCTTCCTAGTTTTGGGGTCGAACAGATCGCGATGTCCAAGCGTGCTCGACAACACGAGCGGAACTCGAAGCATGCGCGCGAGGGGCGCAGCAAACGCTACGCTCGCATCAAATGCATGTACGACCTGGATACGGTTTCGCCGAATCCAATTGCTCAGCTTCAGAGCCGAAGGAAGAATGTTAGGCGATGCAAAGCTCTTCACTTCAAGATTAAGAACCGGTACTCCGGCCTGCTTCACTTCAGCACTGCGCAGTCCGCCGTCCTGATAAACGGCAACGGACGGCAGAATGCGATTGCGGTCGAAACCGACAACCATTTTAGTGACATCACGCTCGATGCCACCCCAATCGAGCTTGCGCACCATCAGCAAAACTGGCAAGGGCGAGCTCATGGCGAAACCTGCGCGCGTTCGAAGCGCGCCTGCCGCTTCTGCTTCAGAACACTTTCAAAAGCATTCAGCACCCGCTCGTTGTACAAGGCGGGGCTAAAGTTCTTTCGTACGCGCACGAAAGCCGATTCGGCCAAGCGTTGTGCATAGTCGCGATCTTTGAGCAACCGGGCAAGAGCGTCAGATAGAGCTCTGCTGTCCGAGTGCGGGACTAGCAGTGCAGACTCGCCATTTTCAACCGCTTCAGGTATGCCGCCCACGTTTGTCGCAACGATCGGAACCTCGGCAGCCATGCTCTCAAGCAGGACCATCGGCGAGCCCTCCGACAGCGACGGCAGAACGAAGATATCAGCGATGCCGAACAGCGGCTTGACCTCCGGCTGGTGACCGACCAGCTTAACGGAATCCTGCAGGCCTGCTGCTTGGATCTGTGCGGCGAGACTCTTTTCAAGAACGCCGGAGCCGGCAATCAGCATCTTCCATCGAAGATTTCCGCCCGAGCGCGCCAGTTGAGCTGCCGCTTCGATCAGGTACTGGTGGCCTTTCTCCGGGGAGAGCCGTCCGGCGGTGAAGATGACCGATTCCTCCGGAGCGATAGAAAACTGATTGCGCCACTCTACCTTCCGCCTGTCGCTGACGTTGAGAAAGTCGGCAGCTATCCCGTTTGGTATCACCCGAATCTTCTCCGGCGGTACACCTACGGCCTGCACTTGGCGAGCAAACGGATGACAAACCGTTACTACCAGGTCGCAGGCTCTCAACGAGAAACGATCGAGCTGATTATAGAGCCGCATCTTGGCGTCTTCGGCGGTGTAGCCATGATGAAACGCCACCCATCCGAATGGGCGATTGCGCAGGAGTGAGATCAGAAAGTGTGATTTGACGCTGTTCGTCTGGACGATGTCAGGCTGGTACTCGGCAACGAGTTGCTTCAAATCCTTGAGCACCGCGAGACTATACCGGCTTGGTTCCTGAATCAGCGCGACAGGGAGGTCGTGAGCCGCAGCCGCAGTAAGAAACGGATTGTTTGTATCCGCGGATTGGACGCGAGCCGGGCTCCGCACAAAGGTAACAAGCTTCAACTCCACGACTTCGCGGGATTGATGGGCAAAACTGATTACGATTTTGGCAGGAGAAGTAACGACCCGTGCCTCGATTAAAGACAGGATCTTTAACTTTTTATCGCGCAATCCGACCTCTGGAACCATAACAAGCGCAGTAAGGCAACTCGGAGCAGACTGCACCCGATATCGCAGAGTGGCAACTGGAACGGGTTCGCTAAGGCCTCGGGACCATAACAGATCCGCCGGGATTCCGGCTTAGTGGAACGATATCGACGCTTTCTACGCAGTCTCAACTCAGAGTATTCGCGCAGCGGCCCTGAGATGAAACTCCTTGCCGCTAAACTAGTGTACTGTACAGCGGATTTGTTCTTGAGTTCCGCCGAGCAAGGACCGATCCCTCACCTGATGCCCACCGTTGAATCTGACGAGAGCGCCCCTAATTTAACCAAGCGGGCGGTTGCAGGCACAGCGTGGTCGAGTCTGTCCACCATGGGGCGCCAACTCCTCTCGATCGCTTCAGTTGCGACTGTCGCGCGCATGCTGGGCCCCGGCGCGTACGGCGTCATGGGGATGGCCAACCTACTCATTGTTTTTATCCTGAATTTTCGGGATTTAGGCACCGGCAGCGCCATTATTCAACGTCGGGAAATCTCCAATCGATTTCTCTCCAGTTTGTTTTGGGTGAACTTTACGTTTGGCATTGTTCTGGCAATTTTCGTCTGCGGCGTTAGCCCGCTGGTGGCTAAATTTTTTCAGACGCCTGAACTGATCTCAATCTTGTGCGTCCTCTCGCTTTCCTTTTGGCTTACCTCCTGCGGGATCGTACAAAGCTCCATAGTGATTCGCGAAATGCGGTTCCGCGCACTGGCGGTGGCCGACCTGACAGCAGCTCTATTCAGCTATGGCGTTGCGCTCGTGTTTGCCTACCGCGGATTCGGTGTTTGGAGCCTGGTCTTTGCGAATGTGGCTAATTCGCTCAGCTCCTCAATCGGTTATTGGATCGGTTCGAAGTGGAACCCATCCTGGGAATTCGATTGGGCAGAGGTAAAGTCGATTGCCAGGTACAGTTTGAATCTCTCGGGATTCGGGCTGGTCAATTACTTTTCGCGCAACGCGGATAACATCACGGTAGGTAAAGTTCTGGGCAAAGCCCCGCTCGGGGATTACCAGATGGCTTACAACCTGATGTTGACGCCTATTCAAAACATCAGCTCTGTCATTGCACAAGCCACCTTCCCAGCTTTCGCCCGCATTCAAGACGACAATGCGCGCTTCCGGCAGGCATTCACTCGAAGCTCGATGCTGATCGCGCTGATCAGCTTTCCAGTCATGGCCGGACTCGGCGTAGTTGCCGACCCGATGATCCGCACGATTGTCGGATTGAAATGGCTGGGCGCGATTCCCGTGTTTCAAGTCTTGGCGCCGGTAGGGTTGGTGCAGTCCGTGCAGACGACGGTTGGCCAGATTTACATGGCAAAGGGTCGAACGGACTGGTCTTTCCGCTGGAGCCTGGTGTATTCGTGCATTCTGGTGGGCTCGTTCCTGGTAGGCATTCACTTCGGGATCATTGGTGTGGCTGTCGCCTATTGCATCGCTTATCTGGGCATCACCATGGTTCCCAGCTTCCTCATACCCTTTCGACTGATCGGCCTGAAGCTTAGTGACTTCGCGAACGCGCTACTGCCGCAGCTCTTGATCACAGGGTGCATGGCGCTGACTTGCGCCGGATGGCTCAGATTGCTTGCGTTTGCGGGGATAAACTTGCCTGTGATTGCGTTGGTGTCGACGGTAGTGATTGGTGCGATCGTATACATCGGACTTTTGATTTTCTTTTGGCCGCCTGTCATGCAATTTCTTGAAGCGGCGATGGTAAGCTCAGGTAAAAGCAGCATCGTAGGAGTACTCGCGAAGCTCAGCAAATTAAGTCCGAGCAAACGCCGCTCCCGTTAAGGAACGTATAAACTTCTGAAAAAGGCTCTGGAAGCCTCAAAAGAGACCGGCGTCAACCGACACTCTTCCGGGCATCAGCCGAAGTATCTGTTCTTTTGTCCTTGGCAAGTCAAAGAAGGTACGGGCGTCAATAATGTGATACTCGGCCTGCGGAGCGCCATGCGGGACCGCTACGATCCAACGATCGTTGTGACGGGGTGGCACAGGCCCCCGGCTGCGGAAGGTCAGTTATGGCTGAAGCTGCGCGCTCCACTGCTTCCCATGAGAAACTTTGCCGGGTTTCTGCTTCATCTCATTCCGACGATGGTCCGCCTGATTCCTGTAGTCAGAGGCGCCGTTGCGATTAATGCACACTTCATCGGTCCGGAATCTCTGCCACTGCTGCTGCTGCGGAAATTAGGGCTGGCACCGCCGGTGATTCTCTCCGTGCATGGCGCGGATGTGACGGAAGCCGCGGGAGCGGTCGGCCATAAGAAAAGAATCTTTACTTGGCTATACGCCAATGCCGACTGCGTGGTCGCCTGTTCGGGCGCGCTTGCCGCACAAGTGAGGGCGATCAGCCCACGCGCGAAGGTCACTGCTATCTGGAATGGAGTCTCGCCGCCCCGTGAGTCTGCGCTGGAGTCTCCCTTGACGTCGCCCTACCTGGTCTCCGTAGCAGCCTTCGTTAAGAAAAAAGGGCACGACACACTCCTTCACGGATTCAAGCAAATCGTTGTGCAGAAACCGGAGCTGAAGCTGATTATGATCGGTGCCGACGGAGCGGAGCGCCAGCCGATTCTCGATCTGATTTCACAACTCGGACTGCAGGAGAGCGTTGAGATCCACCTGGCGCTTCAGCAGTCCCAAGTTTGGCGCTGGGTGCAGCATGCCGAATGTTTCGTCCACGCCGCCCGCGAAGAGCCTTTTGGGCTAGCGCTTCTCGAAGCGGCCCTGATGTCAACTCCAGTGGTAACAACAGCGGTCGGCGGCATTAAGGAGTACCTGGTCCATGGAGTCCACGGCCTGACTTACGAGCCTGATCGACCTGATCAGCTAGCTGTGGCGGTGCTCGATACCTTGAACGATTCGGCGAGGACGGAACGGCGCACCCAGGCTTTTAGGGGCCGGGCCGCTACGTTTACCTGGCAGGCCGCGTGGGACAAGTACGCCGTGATTGCCGGCATTCGCCAGCCGGCTCTCGATCGACCAGCGGAGTTGCAGATGAGACGCGAGGCTTCTCATTCGCCTAGGTAAAGTATCTCGAGACCATTCACCGAAGCGCCCTGCTTTTTGCCGATGAAGTCGATGGTCAAAAGCTTGTTCGTAACAGCGGTTTCAAAGCGCTTATCCACCGCTGCTCCGGCGCCGTAAACTGTATCGAAATCGAAGTCCTTCAGGACCGTTACACCATTAAGCACGACATCGAAATCGTAATGGCCGGCGGTTTTGAAGGAGTAGTCCGCGAATTTCAGCGTCACCGCATAACGCCCATTTGGAAGCGGGAACTTGTAATTGAACTCCTGATTGGCGTACCTGTAGCGAGCCGATTGATAAAGCACCTGCATGTCGCTCGAGGCACGCGCGATTTGTGCGTTCTCCCGATATGCGACGGTGGGATTGCTGAAGCCGTAATCTGCCGACCAAACATTTCCCTGTGCGTCTTTGAACGGTCCCGTGGCGCCGCAATCGATCCGAATGGGGTCGGGCCTGATTTTTAACTGGATGGTGGCCGATGCGGATTTAGCACCAACATCTTTGCTGTGTGCGGTGACGGTAACGCTCGTATCGGCCGGTAAACGGTCGGGCGCGGTGTAGGTTCCGTCGGGCGAAATCGTGCCCACGCTAGGCTCGATCGACCAAGCCACATTTGGGTAATTTGCCCCATCGAGTTTCGGTACGAATTGGGTGCTGAGACTTCGTATCAGAGTCTTGGCTGGCGGTGTGAGGGTAAAATCGCCGAACTTGAGCACCATATCGGCGGTGGCGACTTTCGAGGGGTCGCTCGTGCTTTTTGCCTGGAGAACGATCGGCTGATCTTCTGCGCCCGGGGCCGCCGGTGCAGTGTAAACACCATCCGAGCTGACCGTTCCGGGTCCTTTCAGAACCGACCATTTCGCATCATCCGCCATCTGCCAGCCAATCGTCTTGAATTTAATTTGCTGGTTGATCGTCAGGGAAGCGATCTTGGCCGGAACTACCGAGAGGTGAGGCGCGGATGAATCGGGAACAATCGAGAACGCGCTCAGGATGGGCGTTGGCGTCAACTGCCCATGGCTTACCCGGCGCAGAGCGAAGTACAGCGAATTATCCGTGACCACGGCAGGGATGGATTGGCTAACCGGGGCAAGACAGGCGTATCCGATACCGGCGCCCATGTCAAAGTCCGGCACGACAAGCTTGCCTTGCGTCTCGAGATGGAACGGCACGCGCATAGGCTTCGGGAAAGTAGTTTTACATTGCGGCTGCGCAAATAGCATGGTGATCTGGTAGTGCCCGTTCGGAACGCGGAACGAATACACCATGTCGCCGAGCGAGTAACGACTCGTGTAGTAAAGCTGGATGTCCTTCGCTTTGGGCCAGGGTTCACCATAATCGTCGACCACGACGCCCCAACTGTTTTCGCCGGCTTGTCCCCGCCACCACATATTGCCGTCCGAATCCGGCCCATAGTCTGGAGCGGATTTGTTCGGCGCGCCCTGAGCTTTCGTTGCGTTACCGACGCTGACGCGAATAGCGCCCTTGGGCATGACCGTCAAAGCGACCTTAGCCGAGGCTTTCGGATCCATTACGCTTGCGGCCGTCAGCAATGTGCTGGTCGGACGCTGTACATCGGGAGCGCTGTAGCTGCCATCCGCGCCAATAGTGCCGAGCGGAGGATCCATCGACCAACGTACGCGCTTGTCGGCCGTTCCATTCACCCAAGCTTTGAACTGCGTGGACACGCCACTTTGCACCCACTCGGCCGGTTTGAACACGCCCACGGTTACTCCTGCCAGAGTGATGCGAACCTTTGCCACGTCGGAGCCGCCGTTCTTGCCCGTAGCAATGGCTATCGCGTACCCGTCAGCGGCAGCATAGTTACTCGTCTCCTTGATCCCGCCCGACCCTGGCGCTTTCATCAGGTCCGATTCATCGACAATCTCGAAGTCGGTGGAACGAGGACCCTTCACGTAGACCTCTCCGAGCACGCCTTCGATCAGCGGGTCTTCCGTGATGTCGGTGTACGCGCTCACCTCGAAGTTGCCGCCGCCGTCGGCGAGCACAAGGCCAAAAAGCTGCAACTGCTTTAACAGCACTTGGGCGTACGGGCTGAACTTTGAAATATCGTAACTCGATTTGAGACGGAACCTGGTTCCGTAGGGTATTTTGCCCCATGCACCGGCATTCGTTCGCCCCGGCCATACAAACTTTGGACCAATGATGTTGTTCTTTAGAGTCATTCGGAGCGCGTGTTGGACGGCGCCCGATCGAACTTCCTCGAGACCCAGAGTCAGCGGAGTCATCAGCAGGCCCGCCGCGTCGATCGAGCCGCTCGGCAGCTCTCCACTCAAACTGTTATAGTGCACCCCGCTCTGGGCCGTGCAGGTCGGACACCCTTTGTTTTCACCAGCCTCGTAAGCACTGTAGATCTCAAAGACATCGCACGTCGTGCGATCAATCGCCACTTCGTGACGGTCCATCCCGGAGTTCGAGTCGGTGAAAATTCCCCCTTCGCGCTTCAGATACGGCCACTGCACCATCTCGAACAGGCCGTCATTCTGGGGCGTGTAAGCGAAGTGCATCTTCTTTTTGGGGGTGGACGGATCAGCGATATTGAGACCCCAACCGGGGTAGTAGCCAATTTTCGAGGGAGGGATTAAAGCCATCCATTCGGCGGAACGCGCGTCGACCGGTAGGGCATCGATCCGCGTATTGAAGATGTGATCGTTGCCAAGCACCTGACATCCGCCGAGCACATTCTTCACGTGCACGCTGGCCGGAGCGTGGTATGTGCCGTCCTGGTCAATGATTCCCGGACTGCCCGGCGCGAGTGACCACGTAACAGGACCGTTCGCCTGGAGGCGCAGCACGCCGCCAGCTGGAACAACGGGCGGCTTTTGAGGTGTGATGTTCACACTCGCTTGCATCAGCGAAGCAGCAAGGGTCAGTAGAGTCAGAAAACGCATGTAGTGAAAGCAGGAGCTCATGGATCGCTAAACGCCGCATTTCTATCTTACGGGCAGACGAAGAAGGCGCGCGTTCTGGCGCGAGTCACGTGCGTGACAAGATTTTTGCGAGCCGCTGGCTTTTTCTTAAATGCAG
Organism: Terriglobia bacterium; assembly: GCA_963737005.1. GTDB lineage: Bacteria > Acidobacteriota > Terriglobia > Bryobacterales > Bryobacteraceae > Bog-105. Next base: position 1,034,124 of record CAVTRD010000006.1, read on the forward strand.
CCAATCACTAGCTTTGTTCCGCGCGTTGGGACCTGCCGCCCCTTGGGCACGGGCTGACCGACGATCTTACGTGTTCGGCTAGGCCTTGAAAGGACCCAAGCCTTGCATCATCAAAGTCGTCGGCTTCATCCGTGCGCATCACGCCTGTTCTACACCGCATTCATATTGAGCTACATCCTGGGTGGAGCCCACTCGGGTCTAACCCAGACAACCAGCATCAATCTCAGTACACAAAGTCACAACGCAGATTTCTCGACATTTCCATTCACGCGTCCGGTAAGCGTCGGCACCAGTCTGCCAAGCACGTGTCAGGTCGGCCAGTTGTTTTTCGTCAGCACAGCTGTCCCGGGTGCGAATTTGCTCGGATGCACGGCCGCGAATACCTGGACGGTTCTCTCTGCGAACAGCATCAACACACCCCAGATCGCACTCACCCCCGCTAGCCTGACTTTCGCCAATCAGACACTCGGAACGATCAGTCCTACCAAAACCATAGCGCTGACTAATGTAGGCAGCTCCTACCTGAGTGTGTCGAGCATTGCGACGAGTGGCGGAAATGCAACTGACTTCCCCGTCTCCAGTAATTGTGGAACCACCGTTCCTTCCGGCGCGAGTTGCACGATTTCCGTCACCTTCCAACCCACGCAGGCTGCTGTTGAGAGCACGAACATTGCAATCAGCGGGAATGAGCCGGGCTCTCCGGTCACGATCGCCACTACGGGAACCGGGGCCACGGCGATCACTTCGGGCGGTCTCGTCATCACTCCCTCCGCAGCGTCGGCGGGCGAGAACGGCACCGTGACCCTCAGCGCCAATCGTCCGGTAAATTGGTCTCTCGCCACGGGCAGTTCCGGAACGCTTATCGCTACGAGCAGCACCATGGCGACGTACACAGCGCCGCCCACGATTCCCGCACAGAATGTGATGGGCAGCTGCCAGGTAACGCCAAACGACAGCGTGTTCAATACACGGGTTGACAACCTCCCGTTGGAGTCTCACTCGGCTACCTGGACCGCAAATATGGGTTCGGCGGGCCTCGTTTTCTCTACCGCCTGGGGCACTAACATCGCGGACGGCACGACGCCGGTCCGCAGCATGTCCTTTTATTACACCGTGCCTTACAACGGTCCATTTGTTATGCCGCAATGGCCGAATTTGAAGCGAGAGGGTGGTGATTTCGGCACTCGGCTGAATAACACGGACCACCACATCATGACGGTCCGAAAAGACAACTGCCAGTTCTATGAGATTTACAACGACTGGTTTACACCCGGACTCTGCCATGCCAACGGCACAACGATCTGCAACGCACAAAGTGGCCTGACTTATCCATGGAGCAGTTACGCCCTGCCAACTGCAGGCTCAACCGATGCCGCCGGTTTGCCACTCAGCCCGTTGATGTTGAGCCTCGCGGAACTGAAAAGCGGAGCAATCAATCATGCGTTCCGATTCACGCTCTCTGGCGGGTACATACAAGCAAAGCAGTATTGGCCGGCGAACAGCGGTAATGGCTGCTCGACCTGCGTCACGAGTCCACCGTATGGCGCACGTTTTCGCTTAAAGGCGAGCTTCGATATAAGCACCTTCAGCCCTGCGGCGCAGACAGTACTCACTGCGCTGAAACGCTACGGCATGTTCCTGGCCGATGCGGGTGCGGGACCGACCATCGCGGTGAACACAGATGTCACCGAAGACAGCGTCAGCCTGAACGCGCTTTATCAGATTGGCGCCGCGAAGATTAGCGCGTCCAACTTTGAGGCGGTCGATGAGTCGAGCTTTATCCTTGCGAACGGATCGTCGCGCGTCAATCCGGCCAACGGTTTTCAGACTCCGGCAACATTTGCGGCCGTAACCGCGATTGATCAGTCGAATGCCAGTTACCAAGTCAACTTCCCCGTCGCTCTGCAAAGCGTAATCGTCGGTTTGCCGTCGCCGACCATGACGATTCTCGCTGGGATGTCGGGGTATCAGCTTACGTCCTGGGTGACGGGTTCAACAAACCAGAGTGTCACGTGGTCGCTCGTTTCGGGCGCGGGTTCAATCACCCCAGCTGGCGCCTATACAGCGCCCGCAACGCTTTCGAGCCCTGCGCAAGCGACTCTGCAAGCCACAAGCGCCGCCGACCCAACTGCTTCCTCGCGGCTCTATGTCACTGTCTTGCCCATCGGCACAAATCCAACCGGCAGCATCCGCATTGACGCCGGGAATGCTGCCGGGGTGACCGACGGCGGGGGGAATGTCTGGTTCGGCGATCAAGCATTCGAGACAGGCGACTACGTCCAAACGGCCGGTGACTACCCAAATTGGACATCTCTAAATGGAAGCATCGAGCGGAGCGTGTATCAAAGCTCCGGCCACACTTATGGCAATGATCTCGTCTATAGCCTGGTGGTGCCGAACGGCAACTACAAGGTTCGAGTGATGCTCGCCCAACCGTATAACGGCTGCCCGGGCGCCTGCCCGACCTTCAATCCACTCTGGCACGCACCCCTGCATATCGAAGCGAACGGCCAAATCGCCCTCCACAATTTCGATTTCGGTCTACCCATTGCGTATGCCTACGCCACTCCCTATGACGCGTTCATTCCGGCGCAAGTGGTGGACAACACCTTAACCATTGCATTGCGGGCCAATCTGCCGGATATTCCAACTACCGCGAGCCCATCGCCCATACTGAGCGGACTGGAGATTATGCCCGATACCACCACACCTCATTTGGTGGTTGATACGCAACAGCAAACAAGCATTAAGGCGGGCAACACGCTTCAACTTTACTCAGTGGGTTGGTACATGAACAGTGCCGTAACGTGGTCGTTGTCGGGACCCGGAACGATCTCGCAGACGGGATTGTATACGGCCCCGGCGACTGCAGCGAGCAGCGCGCAATCGGCTACGGTTACGGCGGTGAGCCTGTCTAATCCGGGCGTACAAGCGACCGCTACACTGACCATTCCGGCTGCTGGTTCGTAACGCGGGACGTCGCTTGCTAACGCCGATAGGCAGTGTAGGATCAAGGGGAGGTTGCCTTCGGGCATCCTCCTTTACGTTGCGCGAGCCGCTTCTCGAATCTAATTCATGAGCCTTCCCGTTGTCATCTTCGTCGCGAGCGGCCTATTCGTCGTCTACGTATTAATCGGTTATCCCGCGGTGCTCGCCGTCTGGGCTCGACTCGCACCGCGCCCGATCCAGAAGCAATTTGCGCCATCGAAGATTTCTGTCATCATTCCGGTGCGCAACGGCAATCGTTGGATTGAGGCTAAACTTCGATCGCTGTTACAGTCCGACTACCCGGCTGATCTCCTCGAGATTTTAGTTGTCTCGGATGGTTCGACGGATGGCACCGTGGAAGCGGTCGAGCATTTTGGAGACCCGCGGGTTCGTGTTTTGTCGTTGCCTGCCGGCGGGAAAGCCACTGCCGTTACACGTGGGCTCGAGTCGGTCGAGTCTGAAATCATCGCGCTGACCGATGTGAGGCAGGCATTTGACCCCCAAGCTCTGCGGCGATTGGTTGCCTGCTTCGCCGATCCCTCCGTTGGAGTTGTGACCGGCGAACTCGTGATCCAGGCAGGGCACACGCAGGAAGAGTTCAACACCGGCCTTTACTGGAAATATGAGAAGTGGATCCGTCGGAATCTGAATCGGATCGACGCTATGCTCGGCGCTACTGGTTCGATCTACGTGGTGCGGCGCGCAGCAGTCGCTCCGATCCCGCCAGACATTTTGCTGGATGACGTGTACTTGCCATTCATCGCGGTTTCGCGCGGCTACCGGATTTATTTTGAGGATCAGGCAAAAGCCTTCGATCTCCCGACCTCGCTCCATTCCGAATTTCGTCGGAAGATCCGTACGCAGGCTGGTGTCTACCAGATTATTCGGCACTTCCCTTCTCTGCTGTGGCCTGGAAATCACCGCTTCCTCCACTTTGCTTCTCACAAGTTCGGCCGCTTGCTGTTACCGTTTGCCCTGATCGCACTTGCCGCCAGCAGTTTCTGGTTGCCGGACCCTTGGCGTTTAATCGCCTTGTCCGGTCAGGTGATTCTGTATTTAGCCGTGCTGGTTGATCCGATCCTGCCCGAGAAGACAATATTGAAAAGAATCTCTGCTCCTCTTCGAGCTTTCATCGTCCTGGTCGCGGCCGCATTCTGCGCGCTAGCCGTTTTCGTGCTGCCCGCTCGCCAACTGTGGAAGGAAACGAAAGTAAGCGCGGCACGCGAAACGCCCCGGGCAAGCTGAGTCAATGCAAAAGCCCGCCGAAGTGATTACTTCGGCGGGCTTCCCATTCCCGCTAACTTTCCATTTCGCGCGGACGTTTTTTGCGATTGCGTTTACGTGCAAGCGCTTCTTTCGTGCGACGCTTTTCACCCGGTTTCAGGTAGAACGAGTGCCGCTTGATTTCTTTTACAATATCTTCCTGCTGTACTTTACGTTTAAAGCGTCGCAGGGCGCTTTCAAGGGTCTCGCCATCCTGTAGATGGACTTCAGCCAACTAAAATTCACCACCTTCCGGTACGAGCTGCCATACATCAACAGCTCAGTGTTCAGTGTAACGCGAGGGAGCGTCGCAAACAGCTTGTAGGACCACTTTTTGGAAGTTACGGTGTTCCCGAGTGGAAACGACCCCGCCTGTTACCCTGAAAAATTCCAAAATGGAGATCGTCAAAGTAATCGGTAGAGAAATTCTAGATTCCCGCGGCAATCCGACTGTGGAAGCGGACGTTTATCTGGCGGACGGCACAATCGGCCGTGCCGCTGTTCCTTCTGGCGCCTCCACGGGTGAGCACGAGGCAGTGGAACTTCGAGACAACGAGAAGGGGCGCTACTTAGGTAAGGGTGTCCGCAACGCGGCGGAGAATGTCACGAAGCGCATAGGGCCGGCGCTGGCCGGAATGGATGCCGCCGATCAAGTCTCGATCGACCGCAAAATGCTAGCGCTCGATGGCACGCGCAAACAAGAGCAACCTCGGTGCGAACGCGATCCTGGCCGTCTCGATGGCGGCGGCTCGCGCCTCTGCCGAATCTGAAGCGACGCCGCTTTATCGCTATCTCGGCGGGGTGAACGCGCGGGTTCTCCCGGTGCCGATGATGAACGTGATCAACGGCGGCGCGCACGCCGATAATTCAGTCGATCTGCAGGAGTTCATGATTGCGCCGGTCGGCGCCGAACGATTTTCGGAAGCGCTTCGTATGGGCGTCGAGACCTTCCATACTTTGAAAACTGTGCTCAAAAAGCGCGGCTACTCGACCGCGGTCGGAGACGAGGGCGGCTTTGCGCCCAGTCTCAAATCGAACGAAGAGGCCCTCGAAGTCCTGATGGACGCGATCGAGAAAGCGGGTTATAAACCGGGCGAACAGATCTCGATCTGCTCTCGATCCGGCGTCGAGCGAGTTCTACGACAAAGACAAGAAGAAATACGTTTTCAAGAAGTCCGACAAGAGCGAGCGAACCGCCGAACAGATGGTCGAGTTTTGGTCGAAGTGGGTCGCGCAGTACCCGATTATTTCGATTGAAGACGGGATGGCTGAAGACGACTGGGACGGCTGGAAGCTGCTCACCGATGCCGTCGGCGACAAAATCCAGCTCGTCGGCGATGACCTGTTTGTCACGAATAGCGAACGTTTGCAACAGGGCATCGACCGTCATATCGCGAATTCGATTTTGGTGAAGGTGAATCAGATCGGCTCGCTCACTGAGACGCTCGAAGCAATGCGACTGGCATCGAACGCAAACTACACGACCGTTGTGTCTCATCGATCGGGCGAAACGGAAGATGCATTCATTGCCGATCTGGCAGTTGCGACCAACGCCGGGCAGATCAAAACAGGTTCGGCCAGCCGCACCGATCGAATCGCGAAGTACAATCAGCTGCTGCGCATCGAAGAGGAACTGGGCGAAGCAGCGATCTACCCAGGCAAGAAAGCCTTCCGTCAATAAACGAGGCAATGGCGAAACCACTCGTTCTAACGATCCTCGACGGCTGGGGCTATTCGCCGGCCATCGAGGGAAACGCAATTGCACTCGCACACAAGCCCACCTATGACCATCTTCTGAAGACCTATCCGAACACCCTGGTACATACATCGGGCCCCTACGTCGGGCTGCCCGAGGGCCAGATGGGCAATAGCGAAGTCGGCCACATGAACATGGGCGCGGGCCGAGTCATCTACATGGATGTCACGCGGATCGACCTCTTAATCAGCTCCGGTGAACTCTTCGCAAATCCAGTGCTGGTCAATGCCATGAAGAAAGCCGAAGGGCACGCGCTTCACCTGCTGGGATTATGCAGTGACGGCGGCGTACATGCCCAGCTGACGCATCTCTACGCGCTGCTCGAGATGGCAAAAAATCATGGTCTGCATAACGTCTTCATCCACTGCTTCACCGATGGCCGCGATACTTCGCCCGAGAGCGGAGCAGGTTACATCGAGCAGCTCGAACGCAAACTGAAGGAACTCGGGGTTGGCAGAATCGCTTCCGTTTCGGGCCGGTACTACGCCATGGATCGCGACAAGCGCTGGGACCGAATCGAGCGTGCTTTCGACGCCATGGTTTTGGGCAACGGGCGGAAGAGCACCTCTGCGCTCGAAGCCATACGCGGTTCTTACGGGCGCGGCATTACGGATGAATTTATCGAGCCGGTTACGATCGTGGACGAGCACGAGCAGCCGCTCGGCCTGATCCGTGACGACGATAGCGTGATCATGTTCAATTACCGCGCGGACCGGGCGAGGGAGATCACGCTTGCCCTGACCGACGCCTCCTTACCGCAACCACCCCGATCTCACGCGCCGAAAAATCTGACTTACACGATGATGACGCAGTACGACAAGAACTTCGGCCTGCCATTTGTGCTGCCGCCGGAACATCCTGACAACATCCTTGCCGAAATTCTGGAGAGAGCCAGTTGGAAGAACCTGCGGGTGGCCGAGACGGAGAAATATGCACACGTCACCTATTTCTTCAATGGCGGGAATGAAAAGCCCTACGCGGGTGAGGAACGGGAGCTTGTTGCGTCTCCCAAGGTCGCGACATACGATCTGCAGCCTACGATGAGCGCCGCCGGTGTGACCGCGAAGGTCGTTGACGCCATTGAGAGCGGCAGTTTCGACCTGGTGGTAATGAATTTCGCCAACGCCGATATGGTGGGGCACTCAGGGCAAATTGAGCCAACAGTTCGAGCTGTGGAGGCCGTTGATGCTGGCCTGAGTGAAATTTACGGCGCGCTCAAGCGTTCAGGCGGGTCCTGGCTGGTAACGGCCGATCATGGCAATGCGGAGCTGATGATCGATCCGGTCACCAAAGGGCCGCACACGTATCACACGACAAACCCGGTTCCCTTCCTCTATATGGCCGATGATCGAGTGCAACTGCGAGAAGGCGGCGCACTCCAGGACATCGCACCAACCGTACTCGGCATTCTCGGCATTGAGCAACCTTCCCAGATGAAGGGTACGGATTTGCGAATCGGATCAAGCAAGTAAGGCGCGGAAATTAGCGGACTGGTCGCGGGTTCCGTATATAGCGAACAATGCCTCGCGAGTCACGCAGGAAGTGTTTGGCCAGGATGTCGATTTTAAGATCGCCGCTTGGGACATCGACGACTGCTCTGCCGTTGGCTTTCTGCTCGGATGTCAGCGTTACCCATTGGCCGTCATTGACCTGCAATGCTGCATACTCGACGTTGTCTGTCTGCGTGGAAGGCCACTCAACGACCAGCCGGGTACCCTGTTCGCGAACGCTGACCGGGATGACCGGGGAAGGCAGCTGCAGGTAGGCCCAATAGCCGGCAACGCAACCGAGCACCGCAGCGAGCACGAGCACGGCGGCGGACTTCAGGCCGAATCCTCCGGCCTTGGCGCGGGTAGTGCGCGTACGACCATCGGCAAGACTCGCGTAAGGGTAAGCGATTTCTGGCTGCGGCTGGTAAACAGGCTCTGGGAGATCGCGTTCGCGCAGGGTAGGAACGGGGCCAGCAGGCGGGGACGGTGTCCGGACGCGCGTCGGTTCACTTGGAGCAGGGTTAGAAACAGCGGGCGCTGGATATACGATCGGGCCGGCTACTGGTCGCGGGGCTGTCTTCGGGGCGGCGATAGAAGGCGAGGGTGCGCTGCCTGCCGCTGGTCCTTGTCCGGTCAGGGGCAGGATTACCGCCGGCTGGCTCTCGTCCTGCTCCACCCCGCCTGCCTGGTTCCTCAAGAGAAATGTGAAGCGCGTGGGATGGAAACGCTCCGGCTTCACAAGCAAAGTCAAACTCCCCGGCGCGGGAAAGAATTCGTCGAACCAAACCGCCTCGCGAGCGTTCATCTGCAACGAACTTCGGGTGTGACTGACGAACCATCCCACCGGTACGAGACCTGCCAAGTCGGCATCGGACCCCGCCGTTGTGATTTGCTCCCTTAGCGCAACCAGATCATCGTCCGAAAGTACAAAGGAAGGACCGAACGCGTGCTGGCACTGAATCGGACGCTGGGCATCGATCCGCAAGCCGCCAGCGTTTCTCGTTCCAAAGAGGAGGCCGCCAGTTTCAACACCGCCGTGCGGGATTCGGCGGAAGCCTTCGGAGACAGTGTCGTCGATTTCGCGGAATACGTCCAGCGAGTAGATGACTTTCGAGGACCCGTCCGGCGATATCCAGTAGGCATACCCGGCGACAGGTTCTTGCGTATTCATGAGCTTATGACAAGGAGATTACAGCATGGTGGGCGCTCGGGGGAGTTGCCTCGTCCGAATCTCCCGCATCCACCTGAAGGGCGTAGAAGTAGGTAATAGCACCCATTGCGCCAAGCAGCACTAGAATCACCCCCAGCCAACGCGCCGAACGCAGACTCCACACAGACTCTTCTGCCAGAAGAGCAGCCGTAAAAGCGACTAAGGCAGCGGCCAGCGCGAAACCGAGACTGAATTTCCAGGACCAGTGCATCAAATCGAGCGTAGCCTGTCCGCCGATCTCTGACCAAGAGGTAAATACAGCGATGAGCGCGAGCATAAATTCGCACGCGTACACCAGACGCAGCAGCTTTGGGCTCATCAGCAGAGAATTCTCATTCTACGATGGGAGTGTGATCAGGCTTGTAATCTCGACAGTATTGGTTGTCCGATGAAAGTAAGGTTAGAAGGCATCGAGCTTCATTTGGCTCATCCGGACGAGCTCGAAGTCTCCTGGATCGGACAGGAAGAAGCGCTTCGCCAGTTGATGGCGGCCTGGATGGTGATCGACGAGCGCGATACGCCTATGAATCCGCGGCTGCTTGGCAAGCCCGGGGTCGGTAAAACCACCATGGCGTACGCGGCAGGCAAACGTCTCGGTCGCGAGGTCTACATTCTCCAGGCCACGGTCGACACCAGGCCGGAAGACTTATTGATCACACCCGTCATCGAAGAAGCTTCAAAGCTGAAGTATGTCGCATCGCCGTTGGTAACGGCGATGATCCGCGGCGGCGTTGCCATTCTCGATGAAGGAAATCGGATGAGTGAGAAGAGCTGGGCGAGCCTCGCACCGCTGCTCGATAATCGCCGGTACGTCGAATCGATCGTAGCCGGGATCAAAATCAAGGCCCATGCTGATTTCCGCATGGTGGCAACCATGAACGAAGATTCTTCGACATTCGATTTGCCGGAGTACATTCATTCTCGTTTGCAGCCGCAGATCCTCATCGACTTCCCCGAGCGTGAAGAAGAGATGGCGATCCTCCGTGAGAATGTTCCTTTTTCGTCGGAGGAGGTGTTGCAGTATGTCACCGACTTCCTGCAACAGGCGCATGCCGCCGATGAAAGTTATACCGCGCGTGACGGCATAAACATCGCCCGTTATGCACTGAAGCTGAAAGCGATGGACGATCGATCGACGCGGGTGCTGCTTAAGGAATCGATCCAGGCGGTACTGGGCGAAGAAGCATTCCGGTACGCGGGGCGCTAAACGCCATGGATAGCGGTGGTACGATCCGGCGCGGCAACCTGACTTATCTGCCAGTGGTCCCCGGCCGCCTCGAATTCGCCTTGCATGTACGGCGGGAATTGCTTGCGAGTAAGCCCGCGGTAGTGGCCGTCGAACTTCCGTGGGCTTGGGAGAAAGAGTATCGCGCAGCAGTCGAGCGTTTACCGCGTATGTCGGTCATTCTCGAGACCGGGTCGCAGATGTACGACGAAGAAGCACGGCCGATTTATATTCCGATCGAACCCGGAGATCCGTTTATCGAAGCGCTGCGCACGGGTCACGAAATCGGAGCCTCGTTGGTGTTTCTCGAGCCGCACCAAACGGGCCAGGTGCGGCGCAGCTTTCTTTATCCAGCGCCTTACTCAGTAGAAGTGATCGGTGTCGACCAGTACATTGAAAGCTACCGGCTTAATCCGCGACCGCGCACAGCGGAGGACGAAGCGCACGCGTCTTCGCTCGCCTGGAAATTGCAAGGGGCCGATCCACTTGCATCGACCTCGGTTGTGGTCGCGCTCAGCACGTTAGATCCGTTGCTCGACGCGATGGATGTGCCGCAAGAGGCGCCGGCCGAGGGACGGTTGCGGCTTTTTGAAACGGCTACGCTCTATAATCTTCATCCCGATTGCCTGGCCGAAGTCACCAGTGAACCGCCGTATTATCAGGATCGCTACGAGACCGTGCGTGCCGCAGAAGCTTCAGCGGCTGTTCGTCTGGATAGGCCGCGCTGGCAACTCGAACTGTTGCGGGAGGCGGAAGCGGAGTACTCGCTCAAGACCGGCGACCAGATCCGCCCTTGGCAACGGATTGCGCTGGCGAAGTACGCGCGGAATTTAGCGCTGCTCGACCGCGATCTGATGCCCGGCGCCTATGATCTCACGCTCGCCGCGCGTTCGCTCGTGGACGACAACTTCGCCTATGAGGTCTGGGACACAGCCAATCGGTACAGTGTTCAGCAAACGGAAGACTTGCCGCTTGAAACGCTGAACATCTCCGGCGAAGAAGTCTGGATTAACACGCGCCGGCTGCGGATTCGGCGACGCCTGCCTCGTCTGAAACAGCGCCTCAAACCATCTGGCCTCACGCCGCGCAAACGCGAGCGCGCCAAGGGCGATTGGGCGCGCCAAACCACCGGCATGTCGATCTGCTCCTATCCGCCTGAAGACCTCGTGATCGAGAATTACGGCCGGTTTCTGAAACAGCATGCCAAGAGTTCGCTTTCGGCAGAGCGCTCCCGCGTAGAACCATTCCTAGCCTCCACTCGCGATGGCATCGATTTGCGCGAGACCATTCGGAATTGGCATGAAGGCAAGCTTTACGTTCGCGAATCCAGTCAGTTCTCGGCCAACATCGGTGCACTGGTGCTCATCTTTGATGAGGATCGGGCAGACCGTTACCAGTACCTCACCACGTGGCTCGGCGAACATCAAAACGAATCCGATATGGCGTTCTACTCGACCGAGCCCTTCGCGCACTTAGTGGGTCCAGGGGTCGGCCGCGCTGAGTACGGCGGATTACTAATGACGTTGCCCCCTGGCCGTCTTTACGACGTCTGGAACGATTTTGATTACGATGCTGCGGAGACCAAAGCGGAGCGCCTGTTGATGGCCGCGCTCGATTATTCTATGGAACCGCACGTTATTTATGCAGCTGCGAAACCGCCGCGCTCCATCTTCCGCCAGTTAGCTGCCCGGGCGAACCGCAAAATCGTTTATCTGCCGCTTGGCCAGCTTTCACCCACGAAACTGAAGAAGGTCAGGGTCGTCCATGTACTGGACAGTCACCAGCGCCGGGCCGATGCAAAGCAATACATCTGGTGACTCGAGAACCGAGTCTGGTATTTATACGGCCGATTACACCTGATTCGTGAATCGGTGAATGTGCGTCAGAGTAACAAAGGCAAATGAAATGTCTAATAAGGACCCATATTGAGCCCGGTTGTGTCCTTGCCCCCGAGCATTTCTACCGGTAACGGCGCCGACCCACCCGCACGTCTGCGGCTGTTGTTAGCCGACGACGATCAGAGGATTCGGGACTATCTGTGTGAGTTCTTACGATCCGATCACGATGTAGTTGGTGAAGCGGCAGATGGTCTGGACGTAGTTCGTCTGATTGAGGAACTGCATCCCGACATCTTACTGCTGGACATCTCCATGCCGGGGCTCAGCGGCTTCAAAGTAGCCCAGGAGTTACGACGCCGGGGCAATGGGGTGAAGATCATCTTGGTGAGCGCACACACCGAGAGGGCGTACCTGGACGAAGCGGAGCGAATCGGTATCGACGGTTTCGTCTCAAAAGACCGGGCGCGAAGCGAACTCTCGGACGCAATCCGCTGGGTTGATCGCGGAATACGTTATATTTCCCCCGAATTGCTCAATCGTTGATAACAACAGGGAACTGGCGCTACGCCAGTATAAGCCCGACGTTATGATTAGAGGATACGAGTCCGCCTTGTCGCGTGACATTCGTTTCTTAGCGCTACCATGCCAGAACCAACAGGGCCTACCGAGCAATCCGGGCGAGAGGCAAATGAGCTCTCGACCGGCTCAGGGTCAGATGAGTCCACATCCGACCGGGCACAAGTAGAGGACCCAGATTTAAACTACGTAGAGTCTCAGCCCTCGACCTCGCTGAGGCCGGCGTCAGACGGAGACGAGCCGCATCTTCTGCCCTTTCCGATTGTGGCGATTGGCGGATCCGCGGGTGGCATCGAAGCGTGCATTGAGTTGTTGCAGCACCTGCCCGCTGACACAGGCATGGCCTTCGTGGTGGTTTCGCACCTTGCTCCCGGGCACAAGAGCCACCTGGTTGAGATTCTGGCGGCGCGCACCGCGATGCGCGTGCTGGCAATTGCAGATGGCATGCAACCGCAGCCTAATCATGTTTATGTTCTGCCCCCAAACAAGCTGCTGACGATGCAGCTTGGTGTTCTTCACCTGACGCCTAAACCGGAAGGCCGCGTCTCCATGGTGATCGATGAGTTGTTCCGCTCTCTGGCAGCCGATCAAAAGAACCGGGTTATCGGCGTGGTGCTTTCGGGAATGGATGCCGATGGTGCACTTGGGCTCAAGACGATCAAGGGCGAGGGTGGCATCGCGATTGTGCAAGCACCCGAATCGGCTCGCTTCGGCGACATGCCCCGCAGCAGTATCGGGGCGGACCACGTCGATCTTGTGCTTCCGCCCGCCGACATCGCTCTTGAATTACTGCGTCTGGCTTCACAATTCTCAAAGCCTGAACTGCAGTTTCTGGAAGACGGGAAGTCCCCCGCCGGACAAGAGCAGCACTTCACGCGGATTCTCAACCTGCTGTCGACCGTAAACAATGTCGATTTTCGGGGCTATAAACCTGCTACCTTGCAGCGGCGTATCGCCCGGCGCATGCTGCTCAAGCGATTTGAGAGCATGCAGGACTATCTGCGATATCTGCAGATCCACAGCGAAGAATTGCGCGACCTGCATGAAGATGTACTGATCGGCGTAACACGCTTCTTTCGCGATCCCGAAGTTTTTGCTGCACTGAGGGGCGAGATTCTGCCGCGCATTCTGGACCAGCGCTCCCCGGAACAGCAAGTGCGAATCTGGGTAGCGGGTTGCTCGAGCGGCGAAGAAGTTTACTCGGTTGCTATTTGTCTCCTCGAGTGCTTGAGCGGTGAAAAGATTGAACCGCCTATCCAGATCTTTGGCACCGACGCAAGCGAGAACGCAGTCCAATCGGCCCGGTTGGGCATTTATCCCGACAGTCTGGCGGCTGAGATCTCACCGGAGCGGCTTCGGCGTTTCTTCCTAAAGGTTGACAAGGGTTATCAGGTGACGAAGAGGGTTCGGGATCTCTGCATCTTCGCGGTCCAGAACCTCTGCACCGACCCACCGTTCGGCCACCTGGATCTGATCACATGCCGCAACGTGATGATTTATCTCAGTACCGACTTGCAGAAGCGCATCATTCCGACGTTTCACTACGCTCTTCGATCCCGCGGAGTTCTGCTGCTGGGCAGCTCGGAGACCATCCACGGTTACTCGGACTTGTTTACCCCGCTTGATCGTAAAAACAAGTTCTATGCAAAGCTCGCTTCTGAGTCGCCCGTACCGATCGAAGTGCGCCGGCATATCATCATTCCGGGAGCCACGACGCCCGGCGAGAGGGTTCGCTATCCGGCTCGGACCGACCCGTGGAACGAATCGGATCTGCAGCGCGCGGCTGATCGCATTGTGCTGGCCCGCTATGGCCCTCCCGGAGTCATCGTCAACGAGCGAATGGAGATTCTGCAGTCGCGCGGGCACACCAGTCCGTTCATGCAGATGGCGCAAGGCACCTCAAGCCTGCATCTCTTGCGGATGGTGCGCGAGAGTATCGCCGGGCAGGTTCATGAAGCGGTTCGCCGGGCGGTACAGCAGGACGTAGTTGTTCGAACTGACAATTTGGTTGCGCGGAATGGCGAACAGTCGCAGGCGGCGTCACTGGAAGTGTTACCCATCCACACAGTATCCGCCCGCCCGCGCTGCTATCTCGTTCTCTTTCTCACTAACCCTCAACAGCAAACTTTGCAACACGCCGAGCAGATCAATAAGCTGAGCGCGGATGAGCAGAGTAACTACATCACGCAGGTACAGGAAGACCTCGATTCAACGAAGCTCTACCTGCAATCGTTAATCGAAGAGCGCGATTCGAGAAATCAGGAGCTCGTCTCAGCGAATGAAGAGATTCAATCGACCAACGAGGAGTTGCAGAGCGCCAACGAAGAGCTCGAAACCACCAAAGAAGAACTCCAGAGTTCGAACGAAGAACTCCAAACCATCAACGAAGAGCTGCAGCAGCGGAACGCGGTTCTGAGCGAAACCGGCAACGACCTCTCGAATTTGCTGAACAGCGTAAATCTGCCGGTGCTGATGTTGAATAACGACCTGCAGATCCGGCAGTTCACGCCGCTGACAGAGCGGCTGATGAATATCCGGGCATCTGACATCGGGCGTCCAATACACGAGATCCGGCTCGATTTGAGCATCGAAGATTTACAGCCCATTCTGCACGATGTCTTGGACTCGCTCGGAACGCGCGAGTTGGAGGTTCAGGACCGCGACGGTCGATGGCGTCTGCTGCGCGTGAGGCCGTACCGCACTGCGGACAACAAGATCGAGGGCGTGGTGCTGGTTTTGGTTGATATCGACGACGTTCGCCGAAGCCAGCAAGAGCTGCGCGAAGCTCGTGATTTCGCCCGGGCCGTCATCGAGGGATTCCAAACATCGATTGTCGTGCTCGACATGAACCTGAGGGTTCGAAGCGTGAATAGTGCTTTCCGTGCGCTTTCTGGATTGTCTACCGATAGTTTAGAGACGCGATCATTTCCGGAAATAGCTGCTCTGCTATGGGGCTTGGATAAGCTTCGACCGAAGTTGGAGTCTCTAGCCCAACAAACAAACGGCTTGGGCGCATTCGAGATCGAACACGATTGGAATCAGGGCGTCGAGCAACGCGTTCTGCGGATCTGGGCACACCCTCTTCTCACCGATGGCGACCGGATCATCCTCTTGACGGTAGAGGACATAAGCACGCAGAAATTCTCGGACCGTTTAGAAGCGCGCTTAAAGGAAGAACTCGAGAAGCAGATACAAACGACGGAGCAGACACTCGAGTACACCCGGAATGAGCTGCGCGCTCTGGCCGGCAAGCTGTTCACATCGCAAGAAGAGGAGCGGCGGCGCGTCGCCCGCGAACTGCACGACGACATCACCCAGCGGCTCGCCCATCTGCAGATGGAAATCGAGCAGGTCGAGAGAGAACCACCGCAGGATCCCGACGACACGCGCCGGACGATGGCTGCCCTTCGGGAGACGGCAGCCCACTTGTCGGATAACGTGCGCAGCATCTCGCATCGTCTACACCCTTCCATTCTGGAAGACCTCGGTTTACCGGAAGCACTCAAGGCGCTGGTTGACGAATTCGGGCAGCGCGAAGGTATGCTCACGACTTTCCGCCGGTTTAATCTTCCGGAAAGCATTCCCTACGAAATCGCCGGTGTTCTATACCGGATCACGCAGGAAGCGCTCCGCAATGTCGCTAAGCATGCGGGCAGGACACACGTTAAGGTGACGCTGGAGGGTGTTGACTCCATTGTTCGTCTTGAGATAAGAGATTCAGGTGAAGGGTTCGATCAGGAAGGGAAACGGCTCGGTTTGGGACTGGTTAGCATGGCAGAACGAGCTCGCCTGGTGCGTGGCTCGTTTCATGTGGAGTCGGCGTTGGGCGTGGGCACATCCGTAGTGGTGGAAGTACCCTATTTGCCTGATCAGACTGAGTGATGCCGAGACCTCGTCTTGTACTGGGCGATGATCATGCCCTGATTCTCGAAGGCTTGCGAAGCGTTCTTCAGAAAGATTTCGACATCGCGGGGATAGCCAGCAACGGCAGAGAGCTGATCGAGATTGCAGAGCGGCTGAAACCGGATGCAGTCATACTCGACATCTCGATGCCGCTGCTCAACGGGATCGAGGCGGCACGGCAGATTAAGAAAACGGCTCCAGCTACCCGGCTGCTCTTCGTTACCCAGCGGTCCGAGCGCGAATACGTAAGAACTGCATTACAGATCGGGGCTTCGGCTTACATTTTGAAGCAGTCAGTCGTGAGTGAACTCGTGCCCGCACTGCGGGAGGCGCTCGACGGCCGTCTTTACGTCTCACCAGGTCTGCGAACGGGTTTTCCAGACGCGCTCTGGCATACGAACCGCAATCCCAGTGAGTTGTTCGGAACACGCCTGACGCCGCGGCAACGCGAGATTCTTCAGCTGGTCGCCGAAGGCAAGTCGAATAAAGAAATCGCGGGACTGCTAAATATATCAATTAAAACCGTGGATTTCCACAAAGCCGGCATTATGGAAGAGCTTGGTATTCACAGCACGGCCGAACTGACGCGTTATGCCATACGCGAGGGGATCACGGGTGAGTGACTGTGGTTGATATCGGGATTAGAGCGCGGAAATTATCAGTGCACGTCCGCGACTGGCATCATTCCGGAGATCCGTTGCGGCGTATATCCGATGCGGGTACGTGCTACGAGATTAGTCCGGCGTTGCACCTTTACTTGTACTTTAATCGCCCGAAATTTGTCTCCCTGATCTGAGTTAAGCGGCGAGTAGCCGAGAGTGTACTCGCTGCGGATTGTTTGAGCAATGCGGCGGCAGCTGGTGGCAGCTTGGCCGGGTCTGGCCGGGAAGAAGGCCTCGCCGCCCGTTACGAAAGCGATACGCTTCATGAACGCGGGGTCGGTTTCATCCTGATACTTTCCGAATAGCCCGATGCTGTAAATAACGACGTCGGAGTTTGTCGCGTCATCTACTACCTGCTCCAAAGTGTGCTTGCTCGCGTTATCGCCCCCGTCACTAATCAAGATCAGCGCTTTTTTATCCTGCTTTAATTCGTGGACATGGCTTAGGCCGGTTTCCAGGGCATCAAACAAAGCCGTTTTCCCGCCCCCTTCAACGGTGGGTAGGGCGCGTTCTAACTCGCGCGCATTGCCGGAGAATAATTGCCGTTTGGGCAGCCCCAGCTTCACCTCTTCATTGAAGCTGACGACGAACAACTCGTCCTTGGGATTGCTGTTTCGTGCGAACGTCTTGGCAGCAGCTACAACCGCTGCGTGTTTACGCCGCATGCTGCCACTGTTGTCGATGATCAAACCGATGGCAACCGGACTGTCGTCGTGCCGGAACAGCCCGAGGGCCTGCTCGCGCTCGTCCTCGTACACTCGGAAATTATTTCGGCGCAGTCCTCTTATGAAAGTGCCCTTGGTGTTTAAAACCGTTGCCTGAAGGACGACCATCTGCACGCTGGTTGAGAACCGATACTGCTGATCTGGCGCCGTGGGTGGTGGCGGCGCTTCGGTTTGCCCAGCGTAAAGGCACCCTAAGCCCAGAACGCATAGGGCAAAATTCCGGCCGAGATGGAAGAGCATAGGCTTTGTAGATGACATGAGAAAGGGACTTTGTTCTAGCTTAGTGCCATTTCGGCGAAAACGCGTGATGTAAGGGGTCTTACGGTCGCCTAGAAGAAATTTCAACATCTGCCTAAATCTACACGGCTTCTTTGTCGATGCAGAGACTAGGGAGAAGTCAGTTGATCTTTTCGGCACAGACAAGGCGAACCCGCAGGCGAATATTGGCCCTGTCCTGCGCGTTATTGTTCTTGCCCGCTTTGGGTCGGCCCAAGGCTTATCTTGATCCGAATCAGCCGATTAGCCAATTTATCCATCAATCGTGGCAGACGGCTCAAGGGCTTCCACAGAACTCGGTGTTGTCCCTTGCCCAAACTGCCGAGGGTTATATATGGATCGGCACGGAAGAAGGTCTGGTCCGGTTTGATGGGGTCCACTTCACCCTGTTCGACACCAATACTTCAGGATTGAAGAACAACATGGTGATGGCGCTGCTAGCGGACCATCACGGCGGCGACCTTTGGATCGGAACTTTCGGAGGGGGCGTTGCACGGCTGCATGATGGCAAGTTTTCTACGTTCACGACTGCAAATGGGCTGCCTTCCAATCAAGTGCGCTGTCTTTTCGAAGATCAAGCGGAAGCGCTCTGGGTTGGAACTGATGGTGGAGGTCTGGTGCGCCTCAAAGACAACCGGATAGAGGTGTTCAGCAAACGGGACGGACTGCCGGATAATGCAATATTTTCGGTAACAGGTGACGCGGCCGGGACCATTTGGATCGGCACCCATCGGGGACTGAGTCGACTACGAGGCGGGCACTTCTCAACCGTGACAGTGGGCGGCGGTCCGGGGCGGGATTTTGTGCGGGCGCTTTTCGCCGACCCTGACGGCAGCATGTGGGTTGGCACCAACGATGGACTCTCGCACATAGCGACGGGCGGTATCACTCATTTCGGTGTGTCCGATGGCATACCCGCCAACACAGTCTCGTGTATCAGAAAAGATGCGGGTGGAAGCCTTTGGATCGGGACGCCGAACGGCGCTGCGCGGTACGCCGGCGCCAAGTTCAGCAGCTACACAGACAAGGATGGTCTTAGCGGGAAAGACGTTTGGGCGATTCTCAACGATCGCGAGGGAACCCTCTGGATCGGAACAGCCGGTGGTGGGTTGAACGCGCTGAAACCCGGTCTCTTTTCAAGCAAGACGAAGCAGGACGGTTTGGCAAGCGACCTCGTCCTCACGGTATTTCAGGACCGGAGTGGCGGTATTTGGATGGGTTCCGATCAGGGCTTGACGCATCTGCAGGATGGCCGGATCACGATCTACACGACGAAGCAGGGTTTACCGGATAATTTTGTTTTTTCAGTGGCCGAGGACCGGGAAGGTGTGATCTGGATCGGCACTCGCCGCGGCTTGGCCAACTTGAAAGCAGGCAAGGTGACAGTGAGTGACGAGATCCCGCGCATCTTCGTTTTGTGCACCTATATCGATCATGCGGGAGATCTCTGGGCAGGCACGCGCAACGGCCTCAGCCACTTCGCTCACGGCGTTGTGAGAACGTACACAACGGCCGACGGCTTGTCGAATGACAATGTGATGGCGATAGCCCAGGACGCCAAGGGCGCCATGTGGATCGGTACAAGCGGGGGCGGCATCGACCGCTTTGAGAATGGGCGCTTCACCGCATTCAGAACCCTCATTCATAATGCCTGGCATTATCATCTTGTTGATTTTCAATGAACAACTCCGGTTGGTTTCCCGTGCGACCCCCGTGCAGAAGGAGCTTCCCCGTTCGGCGGAGATGATTGAGAACGCTGCGAACTGGCTCCGCATTCAGATCTGAACGAAGAATCTGCCAAGGAGCCCGTGGCGCGACTTGCTCACGCTTCAGCAGGCCCGCTTCCGCCAATCGTTCAATGGAACGGTGACTCACGCCGCATAACCGAGCTGCTTCGTTTAAGCTGATTCTCTCAGGATCATGCAGTGCGCGTTTTTGACCTGTGATGGAGTGATTCTTCCGTGCAGTAGCGACCCGGTTCTGGTTCCAACGATTCCCTTTACCGGTGGAATATCCCAGCCGGTTCAGTACCGATGCGATCTGATCATCCCCATGGCGGACAGCCATCCGTCGAATCATCTCTAAGGCTTCGAGCGACGTCGCTGTTTCGGTCGCGGAACGGGGGCGATCCATCTCCAGTTGTGTGTGCACACCGCCTTTCCAATGAAGGGTGAAGTGCAGAGTCTTCTTGCTTTGATCCGAGCGTACGATGATCTCCTCGATCACCGTACGGCAGATCATCTTCTTGAGTGCGGGTAGGCAGTGATTGCTACGCCATACATCGGCGAAGTTCTCGCCCATCGAAAGAATGCTGGCTTCCTCCTCAGCAGAGAGGGAACGTCGTTTCTCGGTAAGGCAAGTAAGTTGTTGCCGGACCATCTCGATCTCTTGTAGCTTTTCGTTCCACCGCCGCTCGAGCTCGGCGGCTGCCAATCGGTTTCTGGCGTCTACGACGTCGTATTGTTCGAAGGCTCGTTTGGCTTCGTACTCCAACTGTTCAAGTTTGCTGGTTAGAGTAGCTCGCTGCGCCACTTCGCCGGCCGTCAGGTCGTCTATAGCCTTTAAGCTCGCTTTCACTCCCAAAGGAGAGATTGCCTTAAGCACCTCTTCGCTCAATCGACGATCGACCATTGAGCCACCAAAACCGATACAGTATTGCCCACCGTCATCAAAGTCGCCTCTGCACAGATAACGTGCGTTGGTCCCGCGGCCGCCCCAGTAGCGTACATGAAGCTTCCGGCCACAATGACCACAGCGCAACAGCCCCACCAGCAATCCCTGTCCCGCACGGATTGCCGCCATCGATTCATCTGCCTCCCGGTTGAGGGCATTGCGGCGCGTCATACGTTGGTTTTCTTCGTAAGTAGCCCAGTCAATATATTCCACATGATGGTCAGCTATGAAAACTCGGCACTGTTCGGGCGGGCGATTGGCCGCCTGACGCTTTCTTAGTCGACCGTCGACCAGCAACGTCTCCGTCGGACGTCTTCCCCAAACATAAGCTCCAGCGTAGAACGGATTCCGTAAGATGTCAGCCACCAGGCTCTGAGAGGGGATCTTCCAAACCAGACGTGTTCCGCTGATCGGATTCGCTGGCAGTTCTACATCGTTATCACGAAACCATTGAAACGTCTGGCGCACGCTCCACAGTTCACGAAACTTGCTGAATACTAAGCGTATGGCTTCGCAAACGCGCCGGTCAGGATGCAGCACCACTTTGCCAGTTCCATCTCGCGCATACCCTACCGGAAGTCTTTTGAACAGCTCACCACGGCGTGCTTTCGATTCCTGTCCGGCCTGCAGCCGCTGTCGGAGAACCTTCAACTCAACAACACTTAAGGTTCCTTTGATTCCTAAAACAAGTTGATCATCCAGATGATTCAAGTCGTAGATCTGTTGCTCATCTCCGATAAGAGTTCCGAAGATCTGGCATACCTCAACCAGCCGGCACCAATCCTTGTCCGTGCGAGAAAGGCGCGACACCTCACGGCTGGCAACAATCCCCACCTCGCCCAGCGCTACCGAACTGAGTACACGCTCGAATCCTTCGCGCGATGCCGATGCCATGGCTGCGCTGCAGCCGAGATCGCTATTGATGACTTCAATCTCCTGCCAGCCCAACCTACGGACCCGTTCTGCCATCTCATACTGAAGCCGCTGGCTTTCGAGGTTTTGCCGGACCTGTCTTTCACTGGATTGTCGTAGATAGACGATCGCCTTACGAGCCAAGTGTTCCGGCTTGATCTTGGGACTGTATGAAAGTTGATTCATTCGCTCTCCTGGGTTCTGTTTGAAAGACCGTCACCAGAATGCGCGCCATTAATTGGATCAGCTCGGCTCTGCTCGTCGGCTCGACGAGCACGAGTTCCTCTTCTGTTCGGCTTACCTCTAACAGTTGTAGCTGCAGCATGATGACCTCTCTTACCGCCGTCAACGGACGGTTGCAGAAGGTTATCGCTGTTGCCCGAGGTACTCCATTGCTTGAATAGCAGGGTGACGTTTAGCAGTGACTCCTTGCTTAATCGCGCTTGCTCGGTGACAATGACGCTGTTTGCACTCGACAGAAGCATCCACACAGGAATCTTTAACCGCTTTCCAGCCGAGTCGAGGACTAGAACTGCTCCGTCTCCTCGTTTCGGCTTTCGCAACACTCGCAGGCTGTAACCGTAAAGCGGATGAAACGGATAGCAAACCTCAACGTGCGTAACATCTGCACTCAGGGTATTGTGCGTGATGATGGCACGACTCGCAATGGCATGGGGAGTGATGTTGTCTGGTCGATCTACGGAGAAAGTGACGGAACGGTCTGGGCGGGCACCAGCGGCGGAGGCTTAAGTCGTTTGCACAAAGGCGTCTTAACAACTTACAGTGTCGGCGCCGGGCTGTTTGATGACACGGTTCTCGCGATCCTAGATGACCATTTGGGTAATCTTTGGCTCAGTTCAAACAAGGGCGTGTTCCGGGTAAAGAAGCAGCAGCTGAACGATTTCGCGGAAGGCAAAATCAGGAGGATTACTTCTACCGTTTACGGCACCGGGGACGGGATGAAAAGCACGGAATGTAACGGCGGCTTTCAGCCCGCCGCATTACAGGCGCGGGATGGCAAGCTGTGGTTTCCAACCGTAAGGGGGTTTGCACTGGTCGACCCCCGCTCGACAGAAAGCAACAGCCGTCCGGCCGCCCTTCTCGAGCGGGCACTGCTCAACAAAAAAGATGTATCGACAACCCATGCCGCTTCCGTGGCACCCGGCAAAGGGGAATTGGAATTTCAGTTCAGCGCACCCACCTCGATTGAGCCGCAGAAGCTTGAGTTTCGGTACATGCTCGAAGGTTTTGACAAGGACTGGAGCGAAGCCGGCCAGCGCCGGTCGGCTTATTACACCAACATTTCTCCGGGCGATTACCGCTTCCGTGTTGAGGTTGGTCGCGATGGAGTTTGGAATCCCGTTCCGGAAACGTTTGCCTTCACTTTGCAGCCGCACTATTACCAACAAAAGGCTTTCCTGGTCGTTTTAGGACTGTTCGGAGTAGCGCTGTGCTGGGGAGCGTATCGAATACGAGTTCGGCAGCTGAAACTCAGTGAACAGAAGCTGCGCACTTTGGTGGATGACCGAACCGCCGCGCTTCGGGAGAGCGAAATGCAACTCCGGCGGTCGCGAGACGAACTGGAAGTCCGTGTGGCAGAGCGCACCAGTGAGCTGGTACTGGCGAGGGATGCAGCGGAAGAGGCTAGCCGGGCTAAGAGTGAGTTTCTGGCGAACATGAGCCACGAAATTCGAACGCCGATCAACGGCATTCTCGGCATGACGGACATCACCTTGAGCACGAACCTCGACTCGGAACAGCGGGAATACCTGGAGATCGTCAAATTCTCGGCGGATTCCCTGCTCTCGATCGTGAACGATATTCTCGATTTCTCGAAGATCGAAGCCAAAAAGCTTGTTTTGGATCGAACACCTTTCGAACTGCGCGCCTCGGTGGGCGAGCTAGTCCGGTCTTTAGCGCTGCGGGCGCAGCAAAAGGGACTCGAGTTCGAGGCGCACTTTGAACATGACGTGCCAGATAATCTTGTGGGCGATCCCTTTCGGCTACGGCAGGTGCTTCTGAACCTGCTCGACAACGCCATAAAGTTCACCATTGAAGGTGCTATTTCTCTCAGGGTGACAGCCGACGCCAATTCAGAACACTCAACAGTGCTGCAGTTTGAGGTAAGAGACAGCGGGGTAGGAATTTCGGAGGAGAAGCAAAAAAGCATTTTTGAAGCATTCGCTCAAGCCGATTCCTCGTCGACGCGCTGTTTCGGCGGTACGGGTCTTGGACTCACGATCTCTTCGCAGCTTACAGAGATGATGGGTGGGGCCTTACAAGTCGAGAGCAAGCTGGGCGAAGGCAGCATCTTCCGGTTCAGCGCTGATTTCGAAGTGGTCGTGAACGCGCCGAGTGATGCCTCGCTTCCTTTAGTCTCCGCCTGAGCCAAAACTTGCGAATCCGCAACGGTTCCATAAATGGCACGTCCAAGAACTTGGATCAGACGTACTTAGTCTCCACCCCGCTTTCGTCCGTTATACTTTTAATGCACCCTCCGGTAACTGTTTCATGAATAGTCGTTTCAAATGGGTTATTGTCGGCAGCTCAACTCTCGTGGTCATGCTGCTTCTTCTCGGCGCAAAAAGCGGGCGAGCAGTCGCGCCCGATGACATTTACGGGCACCTGAAGGTTTACACCGAGGTGCTGGAGCGCATCAAGATCGAGTACGTTGAAGAACCCGACATCAAGAGTGTGACTCTCGGCGCGATCAACGGTTTGCTCGAATCGGTCGACCCATTTGCCAGCTATTTGAACGCTGACCAATATCGCCAGTATGAGAAGGGGCAAGACAGCTCGAAGGCGGGCGTCGGACTGATTCTGGCCAAACGCTACGGCTATGTGGCAGTGGTGGACGTGCTTCCCGGTTCGCCCGCGGACAAAGCGAGCATCTCGACAGGCGATCTGATCGAAAGCATCAGCAACGTTGCGACGCGCGACATGCCGTTAGCCTATGCCGAACAACTCTTGAGGGGCAACGCTGGGACGTCCATCGATCTCACCGTTCTGCGGCTCAGGGACCGCGATCCCCAGAAGGTTTCGCTCACTCGAGCTGCAGTTCCCTTCCCCGAAGTGCTGGCCAAAATGATGCCCGACGGAGTAGGCTACTTGCACGTCACCAGCTTGGCCGGGAATCGTATAGCCGAAACAAGAACGAAGCTGCAGGACTTGAAGAAAGAGGGGGCGCGCTACGTAGTTCTTGACCTCCGGCACTGTTCGACCGGTGAACAGGAGAACGGCGTACCGCTGGCCAACCTGTTTCTTGATTCGGGCGAAATCACCTATATACAAGGTCAGAAGACCGCGAAGAAAGACTTCACCGCTAAGCCTTCAGAGGCTATCTGGAAGGGTCCACTGGTTGTAATTACCGATCGGGCTACTGCCGGGGGAGCCGAGATTGCGGCTGCGGCTCTGCTGGATGACAAGAGAGCCCAGGTTGTCGGGGAGAGAAGCTACGGCGACGCGAGTCTCCGAAAAACCATCCAGATGGACGACGGAGGCGCTGTAATCCTCTCGGTCGCCAAGTACTTTTCGCCTTCCGGAAAGGCCATTCAAGATACGGGAGTCGTTCCGACAGTGCAGGTTGCCGAGAACGACAACTCACCGGAGTACGATGCGGAGGGCAATCCGCTTCCCGGAACGGCGCCAAAGAACACCGAGGACAATCTACTGAAGCAATCGATTGAGTTGGTGACGGGTAAGACGACGATTGCGCAATTGATGAATGAGACTGGCGGTCCCAC
Organism: Terriglobia bacterium; assembly: GCA_963737005.1. Lineage (GTDB taxonomy): Bacteria > Acidobacteriota > Terriglobia > Bryobacterales > Bryobacteraceae > Bog-105. The sequence continues at coordinate 1,059,364 of CAVTRD010000006.1, forward strand.
TGTGACGGGTGGCGGCCAGCATCCGATTATTGAAAAGAGCCCGCAGTAATACAAAGCGGACTGAACGGATTTATGCCTATCTACGAATATCGCTGCGAAAATTGCGGCAAGGTGTTTGAAGTTCGACAGAAGTTCGTAGACGAGCCACTGCAGACTCACGAGGAGTGTGGCGGCAAAGTCGAGCGCCTGGTATCGGCGCCTGCCTTCAACTTCAAGGGCAGCGGCTGGTATGTGAACGATTACGCCAAGGGTTCGAAATCTGAGACAAACGGCGGGTCTAAGAACGAGTCTTCCGACAAGAAAGACTCCACACCGGCAAGTAAAGATGCGGCACCAGCGTCTACGTCCACTTCAGCTGACAAGCCCAGCGGTTCTGCTTCATCAACAGACAGCAAATCCAGCTCCAGCTAATCCGATTAGCGGCTTGTAGTTAACTGCGGGAACTCCGCTCCGTTTGTTTCGCTCGCTTTAACCGACGCGGCGAGATTGATGCTGGAGAGGGGTATCTTGCGCGTCGGTTGATTCGAGAAATCCCAGAACACGTTCCCCACGACAGCGTAGTTTTGGACCTCGAGCGTGCGCCCATCTTTCAGAACGACGGTGATCGGCGGAGTGGGAGGCGTTTGCTCTGTGGGAGCAGTAGCGGCAGCACCCGGACCTTGCTGGCTGAGCTGGCTCTGCAACTGGTCGATCTTCTCACTTAATTGCTGCACCTGGTCGCCTAAACCGTTATCGCCAGCCGGAGAGTTAAACGCTTCCGGCGGAACTGCTTCGTTGTCGCCAGAGAAGTAGTAGGGCGCGCCGAAGTAAGCAAACGGGAGAGCATAAGCGTAGCGCCCATAGCGCGAATCGCGCCGCCAAGGACCATTAATCGAGCCGTTTCTCGTAGCGGGCGAACCGGAGAATGAAGGGTATTGGCCGGCGGAACGATTAGAAATCGTCGGCCCGGAAAGCCCAATTGACGGCGGGCTGAGGCCGATTGAGGGCGAGCTAAGTCCGACTGATGCGGGCGCGTGGAAGGGAGAAATGGCGGAGCGACCTACCCCGCTCGAGTGGGTGCCCACGGAGCCTGAATGCGCAGCACCCGCATACTGAGCTTGCAAGAGAGTGCCCGTCGCACAGAAAACGGTGTTCAGCCAAATCAGCCGGCGATGCGTGCTCATGCAGCCTCTACATTCAGCTTAGCGTGACTGACGCGAAGGTGGGTAAGACCGCCGCTACAATGAAGGTTCGATGCGTATTGCGTTGGCGCAGATCAACAACACCGTCGGAGATCTGGACGCCAACGCGGCCCGGATTCTCGATTTCGCAGGGCGAGCGAAGCAGGCAGGCGCTGATGTGGTCGCGTTTCCCGAGCTTGCTCTGACCGGTTATCCACCGCGCGATCTGGTCGAGAAACGCTCGTTTCTCGATCGAACCGCCGAGGCGCTCGAATCCGTAGCGCGGGATTCGGCGCATCTTGGTCTCGCTTTAGTGGTTGGCTACGTGGGCCGAACCAAGAATTCAGCCATCCGCGCGCAAAATTCCGCTGCTGTCCTCGAAGGCGGTCGCATTGCGTTTAGGCAGAGCAAGATGCTGCTGCCGAACTATGACGTGTTTGACGAGGTGCGGTACTTCGAACCTGCTCAGCAGCAAAGTCTCCACACAATCGCCGGGAAGAAAGTTGCGCTCGTTATCTGCGAGGATGCCTGGAACGATAAACAGTATTGGGAACGGCGGCGCTACTCGCGAGATCCCCTGGAAGAGTTGGTTGGAAAAGGGGCCGAGCTGATTCTCTCGATCAATGCTTCCCCCTGGAACATCGGAAAGCGCATGCAGCGTCAGGAGATTTTCCGGGCGCTCACGGAGCGCTTTCAGCTGCCCGCTGTTTACGTTCACATGGTGGGCGGAAACGACCAACTGGTGTTCGACGGTTCGAGTTTTGCTATGACGGCCGAAGGGGAACTGGCAGCGCTCGCGAAATCGTTCGAAGAAGACCTTATTCTCTTCGACACCGAAACAGGTCAGGTGACATTCGCCCAACCGATCTCGATCCCGACGACGCTGCCTACGATGCGCTCGTCCTGGGCACGCGCGATTACATTCGCAAATGCGGATTTCGCAGCGTGTTGGTCGGTCTGAGCGGCGGCATCGATTCCGCATTGGTTGCGACGATCGCGGTCGATGCGGTAGGCAAAGAAAACGTGACGGGCGTCGGCATGCCCGGGCCGCACTCCTCCCGCATAGCCTCGCCGATGCGCGCGAGCTGGCACGCAATCTCGGCATCCGGTTCGAGGTTGAGTCGATCCAAGCGGGATACGAGGCGATGCTCCACACTTTCGAACCGCTCTTCTCCGGTTACAGCCCCGACACAACGGAAGAGAATTTGCAGTCGCGATTGCGCGGCGTGATCTTGATGGCGCTCTCGAATAAATTTGGGTCTCTCGTGCTCACAACCGGCAATAAAAGTGAAATTGCAGTCGGTTACTGCACGTTGTACGGCGATATGTGCGGCGGCTTAGCGGTGATCAGTGACGTGCCTAAGACAATGGTGTACCGGTTAGCACGGTTAGCGAACTGCCGTTACCGGAAGCGCGGCATCGCAGGGCCGATACCCGAGAACACCCTCACCAAACCGCCCTCTGCTGAGCTACGCCCTGATCAGAAAGATACTGATAGCTTGCCTGACTACGCTGTCCTAGACGCCATACTCGAAGACTACATCGAGAACTACAAAGCGGTTCCCGAGATTGCAGCCGATACGGGCACGCCGGAAGATCTGGTACGCGACATCATCCGGAAAGTCGATCGCAACGAATATAAGCGTCAACAGGCAGCCCCCGGTTTGCGCATCACGCCTAAGGCTTTCGGTGTCGGCCGTCGATTTCCGATCGCACACAGGTTTACCGAATGAGGAAAGTAACAATCGCAGTCGTCGCTTTGGTGTGCGCGTCTTTGTTGCAGGAAGCCGTCTCGCAGAATGCCCCGAAAGAGCAGGTAGGTCCGCTTCCGGGCGGTGGGTTTTTACTGAACAGCGGCTGGAAACTGCACGCCGCCGGTGAGCAGGTTCCGGTCGATACTTTCCCGATGAGCGCTGCCCCGTCGCCGGACGGCAAATATCTATTGGTTTTGAACGGCGGGTATAATCCTCCGACTATCAGCGTCATCGACATTGCCAAACAGCGCGAGCTCGGGCGCACACCTCTTCCGGATGCGTGGCTTGGGCTCGCGATTACGCCGGCTGGAGACCGTTTCTACGTTGGGGGCGGCAGTAGCGGCAAAGTCTACGAGCTGTCGCTTGCAGCGGACGGCGCGCTCGCGCGAGGACGTGAATTCGCTGTGGGGACGAGCCAAGCATGGGTGCTCCGTTCGTTGGCGATGTCGCACTTTCACCGGACGCGCGCGTGTTATACGCGGCAGATCTCTATGGCGACAGCATCGCTGAGATCAATCTGCAAACGGGCCAGATGACGGATCACTGGAAGACTGGCACGGCGCCCTTATCGCATTCTTGTTTCACCGGATGGAGCCCAACTTTTGGTTAGCAGTTGGGGGAGGGTGTCGGTCTACGAACATCAGGCGGCGAGCGGGATTGAGATCGCTAAGGTTCGCGTTGGACCGCATCCGACGGACATGCTTTGGCTGAATAAGCCGGCGCCGGCCGAGGAAAATGGTCCGACTTATGCTGCACGCGTTTTCGTCGCGGCTGGCGAATACAAACAGCGTTTACTCCTTCGGCGTGCAAAAAGATTCGCAGCTGAACATGCTTGAAACCATCAACGTCTCAATGACTCCCATGCACCCGTTGGGGATGACGCCTTCGGCCCTGGCCGTGGACAAGAATGGTTCACGCTTATACATGGCCTGCTCGGATGCGAACGCAGTGGCAGTGGCGGATATTTCGGCCCCTCACAGCCGTGTACTAGGCTTCATTCCTTCGGGTTGGTATCCGACGGCGTTAGATCGCTCGATAACGATGAGCTGGTCATGCTCAACGGGAAAGGTCTTGGTAGCCACCCGAATCCGCGGGGACCGAATCCGACAAAGCAGGCACGCGATTCACACATGAAGGCGAGCGACGATTCGGAAGGATCAATACGTTGCAGCCATTCAGACAGGAACCGTTGCGTTTCTGCCGTCGCCGAGTGCGGCTGCCGATCAGCGATTTTACGCAAACAGTGCTCGACAATTCGCCTTATCGGGACGAGATGGTGTACGGCCCTATCACAGACGAGCGGACAGGCTTTCTTTTCGCGCACGCCGGAACACAGCTCTCCGATCCAGCACGTGATCTATGTGATTAAGGAGAACCGCACGTATGACCAGGTGCTAGGCGACATGGAAAAGGGCAATGGCGATAAGTCGCTTGACGCTCTTCGGGGAGCAGGTTACGCCTAATTTGCATCAGCTGGCGCGCGAGTATACGCTGTACGACAACTTTTATGAGAACGCCGATGTCAGCGCCGACGGGCACAACTGGGCCGCTGCCGCGATAGCTCCCGATTACACAATGAAGCTTTGGCCGAGCGAGTACGGGCATCGCAGCAAAGTCTACGACTTCGAAGGCGGCGAGCCGGCCAACTCGCCGCCGGCCGGTTATCTGTGGGACAACGCCCTGCAGGCCGGGTGTCAGCGTCCGCGATTACGGCGAGTGGGTCACGAATATTCCGCTCAAGCAAGTCACTGGAGCACAGCAGATCAAGCGTGTAAACGATCCGGCCCTGGCGAAATATACCGACATGAATTTCCGCAGCTTCGATCTCGACTATCCGGATGTGGACCGCGCCAAGGAGTTCATCCGCGAGTGGAAAGGCGTTCGACCAACGCCACGAAGCTCCGCAGCTAATCGTGTCTGCGTATGCCGAATGACCACACGCAGGGGACTCGGGCCGGCGCACTCACGCCGCTCTCCTATGCCGCCGATAACGACTACGGAATGGGCATGATGGTTGATGCGGTTTCGCACTCCAGCCTCTGGCCTTCGACCGCTATTTTTGTCATTGAGGACGACGCGCAAAATGGGCCCGATCATGTCGACTCACACCGCGCTCCCGTATGGGTCATCTCCCCCTATCACGCACCGCGGGACTGTGGATTCGACGATGTACAACCAGGCGAGCGTGTTGCGAACCATGGAGATGATTACTGGCTTGCGCCCGATGACGCATTTCGACGCTGCAGCCCGTCCCATGTTCGGCAGCTTCAGCCATCAACCCGATGCCCGACCTTTCACCGCGATTTCGCCAAAAACATCTTTAACTGAACGAAACCCGGCAAATGGCCCCGGAGCGCGAGACTCAGCCCTGATGAATTTCTCTCAGGCCGATTTGGCAGACGACGACGAGTTAAACAATGTCTTGTGGCGCGCGATCAAACACACTGACCCGCCTGCTCCCGTTCGCAGCGCCTTCGGCAAGTAATCGCAGCAACGAAATGCGCCATAGGGCGTCTCACCATTACGCAAAATGAGCATCAAAGAAACACTCGGTTTTGGCACGGACAAGAAAGTACGTTACGCGATCGTTGGGTTAGGCGATATCTCGCAGGAAGCTCTGATGCCGGGCGTCGGACACACCGGAAATTCGGAGATCACCGCGCTCGTGACGAGCGATCCCGCTAAAGCAAAAGAACTTGCGGATAAGTACGATGCGCAAGCGACTTACGGCTACGACGATTTTACACGGCTGCTCGAATCTGGCTTGATCGATGCTATTTATCTAGCGACGCCGAACTGGCGGCACGCGGAGTTCGCCGTCCCGGCACTCAAAGCGGGCATCCACGTCCTGCTTGAAAAGCCAATGGAGACCAGCTCGGCAAAGTGCCAGGAGATAATCGACGCTCAGAAAACATCGGGCGCGAAACTGATGATCGCGTACCGGCTTCATTTCGAACCGGCAACATTGTCGGTCATCGACCTGGTTCGTTCGGGTAAGCTGGGCCAACTCCGCTTGTTCTCCTCCACTTTCGCTCAAAAGGTAAAAGCTGAAAATCATCGGGCACAAAGCGGCGCGGCCGCAGGACCTGTTGCCGATATGGGGCCATACCCAATTAATGCTGTCCGCAATCTCTTCGGAGCGGAACCGCTTGAGGTAATTGCTGCGGGTTCGCGGAACCCAGATGCGGGCCTCGGCGATCTCGATGACACCGTTGCTGTCACGTTGCGATTTCCAGAGAACCGGCTTGCACAGTTCGTTGTCTCTTACGCGGGAAGCAGCATAGATTCCTACACGTTAGTCGGCTCGGAAGGCAACGTTGTCGTCTCGCCCGGGTTCATGTACAACAAAGCGCTTGAGTATCAGCTGACGGTTGGCGAAGACAAGAAGAACGAAAGCTTCAAGAACACGGATCAGTTCGGTGGCGAGATGAAGTACTTCTCTGACTGCATTCTGAACGGGAAAGAACCTGAACCGGATGGCGAAGAAGGGCTGTTGGATGTACGCGTAGTGGAAGCGGTGATGCGGGCGCTTGAGACCGGAGAGAAGCAACTGCTTGAGCCTAAGCAACGTTCAAAGCGGATCGAAATGGCGCAACTTGAAAAGCTATCAGCGGTTAAACCACCGTCGCTGGTACACGCAGCGAGCCCGAGCACCACCTAGCGTTCGGCTATCAACACGATCTCGTAAGCCAACAATCCCGGCAGGATTGCGGTTAGAACTCGGAGCAGGCTATTGCAGAAGCGAAGGAAAGAACCGGTCGGGTTAACCGAAACGAGTCGCTCGAGCGGGATTATCGTGTAGTGCGCGCCCGTGATGCGATAGCCGTATTTCTCAAGCAGCGTCCGCACGCTCCTGCGGGTGAAGAAGCGGAGATGGGACCAATCGAGGATGCCGCGATCGGCATAACGAAATGCTCCAAAGAGCACCATCAATCGAACCGTGAAATTGACCGCGTTGGGCACTGATACGATAAGTTTCCCTCGCTCATCGAGCAAACGGCGGCAGTCCTCCAGTAAGTTGCTGGGATCGCGCAGGTGCTCGAGCCGGTCGAGCAGGAGAATGCGATCAAAGCGATCTCCAGCGAGCCGGGAGAGTGCGCCGAGGCCGCGCTCCAGGTCGGCATCGAGCACCTCTTCATATCCGCTATCTTCGGGCACATTGGCTGCGCGATCGATGCCTGTAACGTGGTTACCCGCATGCGCCAACTCGCGCCCGAATGCGCCATCGCTACAGCCAATCTCGAGCACGCGTTGACCCGTGCCCACCAGGCGGGACGCATAATCGTGCGCCGAATACCGGCCCCGCTTTAAGGCATACGGGACGAAATATTCTTCGTATTCCGGATAAGTGCGAACCGCGCGTGCCGTTTCGGTATATCGATCGACAGCTCGCACAATGGCCTTTGCGTACTTCAAACCGTTAACGCGACAGATCTCGTCGCCATAGAAGGTGGGGATCGGAACTTCCAGAATGCGAAAGTTCTGATGGTGCAGCTTGATGATGATTTCCGTATCGAAGTGAAAATCGTTTGTGAGCTTATCCAGCTTGATCTGCGCCAACGCATGCACGTTGTAAGCGCGATAGCCGCTGTGGAACTCGGTCAGGTTCAGGCCGAGCGCGCGGTTCTCGAAGGCGGTGAGGATGCGGTTTCCGACATATTTATATAAGCGGCATGCCGCCTTTGAGCGGGCCGCCGAAATCCTTCATCATGCGCGAGCCGAAAACAGCGTCGGCTTCACCACGCACCAGCGGCGCATACATGTGCGACAGAAGCTCCGGCGCATATTGCCCGTCGCCATGCAGCAGGACCACAATGTCGAATCCCTGCTCGATGAAGTACTGGTATCCGGCTTTTTGATTGCCGCCGTAACCTAGATTTTTAGCATGCTTCAAAACTCGGAGCTTCGGCAGATTCGTCATTCGCTGAATGCCGACCGCGAGTTCGTAGGTAGCGTCCTGACTGGCGTCATCGAACACCACGACCTGCTCCACGTTTTGCCACACGTCGGGCGTAATACGTTTCAGAACAGTACTCAACGTGGTCAGAGCGTTATAGGCGACGATGAAGATGCCGATGCGCTTACCGCGGTTCGCCGCGCGCTCAGGCGTATCTTCGAGAGCGTTTGCCGGAATTGCGGAAGCGGCTCGAAAGGCAGCTCCAGGCGGTGCGGTGTTTCTAGATCCGGAAGAGTTGGAACGTTCATCGCACGGAGTCCAAGGCAAGCGGGCTCTACGACCTGATCGTATCACCTATAAAGGCCTCATGGACGTCCACCGGCATGTTAAATGCAATTCATCCACAATCATCCGATGATCCCGTTATAAAGCCATGCGGCAGCTAGTCCGATCATGGTAACGGCGGTCGACCAGGCGATCACGTTCTGCAGCCGATTATTCCTGAAGGCTGCCCATTAGCCGCGGACGGTTGATCAGCATCAGCATATAAACAAGCACAAACGGCAGCAGGATGCCGTTCGCCATCTGTGAGTAGAGGATGAATTTGAGCAGGAATCGATTCGGAATGAGCAGAACGCAAGCCGCGCCGCCGCCAATCAGTAGCGTGTACAGCCAGTAGAAGATCGGCGCTTCGGAGAATCGCTTGTCGATGCCCGATTCGAATCCCAGTCCTTCGCAGATGTTGTACGAGGTCGCAAGTGGAAGAATGGCAGCCGAAAGCAATGAGGCGTTGATCAGCCCGATTGCGAAGAGGAGACCGGCGAACTTGCCGGCAACGGGAACGAGCGCCAGTGCTGCCTGACCCACATCGGTCATCTCGGGGCGGTTCGGATGATAGATCGTGGCCGCGCAGGCAACGACGATGAAAAAAGCAATCACGTCCGTGACGATGCATCCGACGATCACGTCTAAGCGGCACAGATTATAGTGCCGCGCATCCACTCCCCGCTCGACCACGGCGGCTTGCAGATAGAACTGCATCCATGGAGTGATCGTCGTGCCGATCAGGCCAACGATGACCGCCAGATATCCGGGGTCGCTGCTGAACGTCGGGATGAACGTTCGTTCGAGAGCGACGTGCCAATTCGGTTTAGCGAGAAAGGCCGAAATTGGGTAGGCGAAGTAGATCAACGAAGCGACAATCAGAATGCGTTCGACCGGCTTGTAGCGGCCCCGAACAACGAGCGTCCAGACAAGGATGGCGCCCGCCGGAACAACGAGGTATTTGGTAACGCCGAAGATGCCCATGCCAGAGGCGAGACCGGCAAACTCGGCTACGATATTGCCGAAATCCGCGCAGCCCAGAACGACCATGGTGAAGAACGTAGCGCGCAACCCAAACTCCTCGCGGATCAGATCCGAAAGACCTTTGCCGGTGATCGCGCCCATGCGCGCGGCCATTTCCTGAATCACGATCAGGGCGATGGTGGTGGGGATCAAGGTCCAGAGCAGAGCGTAGCCGTACTGCGCTCCGGCGTTCGAATAAGTGAGTATGCCGCCAGGATCGTTATCGACGTTAGCTGTGATGAAACCGGGTCCGAGGATCGCCAGAAACGCAATCAGGCGTGCAGCTGATGAGCGCAAAGGGAGTTCTTCTGCGAAGGGCGGATTGAGTCATGTTTGTCGGCGCGGCGCAAACTTCTATTCTTGACCACACCGCTACTGAATCGGACGCTGGCTGACCCGGGCGTCTTGCGTGTATGTGCGAGCCAATCCAGCACCGTGCTGTACCAGAACTGGCTGTTTTGCGGCTTCAGAATCCAGTGTCCTTCATCGGGAAACTGAACCAGTTTAGAAGGCACTTTCATCTGCTGCAGCGCGGTGAAAAGCTGCTGACCTTGGCCGATCGGTACCCGGTAATCCAGTTCTCCATGCGTGACAAGAGTCGGAGTCTTGAAGTTCTTGACGAAGATGCTCGGGGAAAATTGTTCGTACAGCTCCGGGTTCTCCCATGGAAATCCCCGAAACTCCCACTTCGGAAACCACAGCTCTTCGGTGGTTCCGGCTTCGCTGCGCAGGTCATATACGCCGGCATGTGAAACAAGGGCGCGGAAGCGATCGGTATGGCCCAGAATCCAATCGATCATGTACCCACCGTAGGAAGCTCCTGCCGCCACCATGCCGGTCCTTGTCGACATAAGGCAGGTTGCTCACGTAGTCGACGGTTGCCATGATGTCGTCATAAGCGCGGCCGCCCCAATCGCCATTCACTGCGTCCGTAAAGCTCTGCCCATAGCCGATGGATCCATGAGGGTTCGGCAGAATGACCACGTAGCCTGCGCCTGCAAGAATCTGCGCATTCCATCGATAGCTCCACGATTCGCCCCAATCGCCTTCAGGCCCGCCATGGATCGCGAACAAGACCGGATAATTAGTCGCAGCATTGAAACCGGGCGGCTTTACCACGAAGCTCTCGATCTTCGAGCTGTCGGCCCCGCTATCGACCGAGATTCTCTCGAGCGGCGTCAACTCATACGCGTTCATGATCGCGTCATTCAGATGAGTCAGTGCGATGCTGGAGCCCCCTTTCGACAGAGCCATGTTGAATCTCGGTCGGGCTGCGAGCCACTTTGATCCAGATAGATCATGATCTTGTCATCCGGTGAGAACTGGACGGCGCTTACCGAAGTTGGTCCTTGCGCGATGGTCCGAATGGCGCCGCCGGTCACCGGAATCATCATGCAGCGGATTGGTACCGTGATCGTCGATTGTGAAGAAGAGCCGAGTCGAATCTGGCGACCAGGTGTAGGATTCCACCCACCGGTCGAGCGAGTCGGCAAGCGTGTTCATGCTGCCGCTCTGCAAGTTGAGAACGGCCAAGATGCCATCGATCGCTTTCATAGCCGCCTTTCGTTTGCGATCGATATGCGAGATAGTTGCCGTCCGGGCGAATAACCGGGCCCTCATCCGCGCCGGGGTTTGTCGTGATTCTTTTCGCTTCACCGCCAGCGAGCGGCGACGGTAAACAGATCTGAGTTTGTGCTCGTCGACAGATCCGGGTCCGTGTTGGCGACGTAAGTAACTTGCGTGCTGTCGGGCGAAAAAGCATACGCATCCGGTCCGCCGAGAGAAAATGGCGGCGTATTCGGATTGCCCGGCGTAAAATCGCGCGGCTGCCCTGAACCATCCATTGACTGCATCAGCAGATGCTGCGTCGGCGCGCCTCGATATTGTGTCCAGTGCCGATAGAGTAGAGAGTCGAATACACGCGCTTTCATTTTGCTCGCCGCTTCTGCATCGAGCTTGGTCTTGTTGCAACCGGTATCGTAAGATGCACCCCGGCTTAGCGTCTTTCGCCGCGCATTCGGGATAGACATCGCTGGTAAACAGCATCAAGCGGCCGTCGCCGAAACAGTCACGCCATCTGCATCCGTGGGAACATTAGTCAGTTCTTTGGCATCCGCGCCGAGCGCATCCATTGACCAGATCTGAGACCCATTGCTGCGGTCAGAGACGAAGAAAATGCGTTTGCCGTCCGGCGACCAGCGAGGACGCCGTATTCGACCCGCCTTCATGAGTGAGCATGACGGGCGTTCCACCGTCAACCGGAACAACGTAAATTTGTGTCGGCTTCGTGTTATTCGGCAGATCGACTGTTTGAACAGTGAAGACTACGGTTCTTCCGTCAGGCGACAGCTGAGGATCGTCGATGCGCTGGAGACGCATCAGGGCGTCGAAGGTAAATGGAGCTTTACCGAGAGCTGCCGAGACGCTTAACGCCAGCGTGGTTAACGCGCACAGGGCGGCGGTTCGCATGCCTGTTATTCTAGCGACGCGAGGAAGCGGGACGGACCGGTGGCGAACCGCAAGGTTGAAGCGCAAATCGAAGAGCTGAAAGCGCTGCGGACAACGGGAGACACCGATGCGGTTGCGGCGGCATTACGGAAGGCTCTACTCTCGAAGGTCAGCATTATTGTGGCCAAAGCAGCCGCGATCACGGGCGAGTTGCGTATGCAACGGTTGGTTCCCGAGCTGGCCGCTGCCTTCGACCGGATGCTTCAGAAGCCGATCCAGATGGACCCGCAGTGCTGGGCCAAGAACGCTATCGCAAAGGCATTGTGCACCCTCGAGTACACAGAAGCGGCGCTCTTCGTCCGTGGCTTGCGCCATGTGCAGATGGAGCCCGTTTGGGCCGGCGAAGAGGACACAGCGGTCACGCTGAGAGGAATTTGTGCGCTGGCGCTTCCCTCAACCGGAGACCTTCCGCGACGCGAGGTCCTTCGGCATCTCGCGTCCGCGCTCACCGATAGCTACGAGTCTTCGTTACCTGAGGTGATTGAGCGCAGCGCTCCGGTCAGGGTAGAAGCGGCACGAGCGGTCGCTCAAATGAACGGCGAGGAGGCAGCTCTCCTGCTGCGCTTGAAAGCTCGTGCGGGCGACATTGCCCCGAGCGTGACAGGGCAGGTGTTCGATTGCCTACTCGAGCTCGAAGGCGAAGAGGTTATCCCGTTCCTTTCCGAGTTTCTCCGATCAGGCAAGGACGTAATGCAAGAAGAGGCCGCGCTTTCGCTCGGCACATCGCGACTCCCGGCTGCTGTTGATCTGTTACAACGCACTTGGGAAACCACGGTCAATCCACAACTGCGCGGTGCCATTCTGCGGGGGCTTAGTGCATCGCGGCAGGAATCAGCTTTCGTGTTTCTGCTCGACCTCATCAGCAAAGGAAGAGAGCGAGACGCAATCGAGGCTATGGGGGCCCTGACTCTGCTCCGCGAGCAGAAGGACTTCCGCGAAAGAGTTGCTGCCGCGGTTGACTCGCGCGACGAACCGGCAGTCCGAAAAGCTTTCCAGACCGGGTTTGGCTCCCATCCGCAAGCGTGAAAGTCCATCCGCCTTGCTACGATGCTTATAGCCGCCTTAAACACGGAGCGATTCCTTACTCCTCCTCACAATTTGCAACTAAAATGATTCGACCCTATCGCGGAGCTACGCCGCGCGTCGCAGACTCCTCCTACATCGACCCGAGCGCGCAGGTGATTGGCGACGTAGTGATCGGCGACAGGTCGAGCGTTTGGCTGAACGTCGCGATTCGCGGAGACGTGAACTACATCCGCATTGGGATCGAGACCAGCGTACAAGACAACAGCGTTCTGCATGTCGATCACGATGTTTACCCGTGCCTCGTGGGGAATCGAGTAACCGTCGGACATAGCGTGGTGCTGCATGGATGTACGGTCGAGGACGAGGCTCTGATCGGCATCGGCGCTATTGTTTTGAACGGCGCGAAGATTGGGCGAGGTGCGGTGGTGGCCGCGGGTACGCTCGTGCCGGAGGGCATGGAGATACCTCCCGCCATGCTCGCCATGGGTGCTCCGGCCAAAATCAAACGCGCAGTGACGGCGGAAGAACAGGCGCGCTTCCGTAAAAACTGTGATAACTACGTCCGAGATCACCGCGATTTACAAGGAAGAGCAGGTTTGAATCCGCCGAGTAGTGTAAAGGGATGCGGGATATTCTGCCTCCCGCGAGCGCCGTCTGGAATCAAGTCGAAGCTGCGGCGCGCCGCGTGTTTTTCCGATTCAACTATCGAGAGATCCGGACCCCGATTCTCGAGGAAACGGCCTTATTCGCTCGAGGCGTCGGCGAAGAAACCGATATCGTCAGCAAAGAAATGTACACGTTCGAAGATCGCGATGGCGCTTCGCTAACCCTGCGACCCGAGAACACCGCTTCAGTCCTACGGTCTTACATCGAGCATCGCTTAGATCAACAACCGGGCGTTCAGAAGCTCTATTACATTGGGCCTATGTTCCGCCGCGAGCGCCCGCAAAAGGGTCGTTATCGACAGTTCTATCAGATCGGCGCCGAGGCGATTGGCTCGGATTCGCCCGCTATCGACGCCGAAGTAATCGAACTGGTGCTCGCGATTCTTGATGAGGTGGGCATCACGGGATACGAGCTCTTGATCAACTCGGTGGGGTCGAAAGAATCACGCGCCAGATACAACGAAGTGTTGCGCGAGCAGCTGAAAAACAGTCGCACCGCGCATGTGTTCGGATTGCCGTCGCCGCGCCGAAACCAATCCATTGCGTGTGCTCGATTGCAAAGTGCCAGAGGACCAGCCGATCATAGATCAATTGCCGTCGATCTTGGATTACCTGGACGAAAGCGACCGGGAACATTTCCGGCGCGTACGTGAGTTCCTCGACGACCTTTGTATACGCTACAGTGTGAAGCCACGGCTGGTTCGCGGGCTGGACTACTACGCACGAACGACGTTCGAGGTTACGCACGGCGCACTAGGGCGCGCAAAATGCAATCCTTGGCGGTGGGCGTTACGACGGCCTGGCTGAACTATTGGGTTCAAGGGTGTCCGCCCCCGGAATCGGATTTTCGATCGGCGAGGATCGGCTTGTGATGGCAGTCGAAGAGGCTCGTTCCGTGCAGCCGGCGGCGCTCGATCTGTACATCGCGCCGATGGGAGAAGCGGCCCTACGCCACTGCGCCATTCTGGCGGCAGACATTCGCAAGCTTGATCTATCGATCGAGGTCGGCACTGATCGCAAATTGAAGCGTATGCTCGAGCTCTCGAACAAGCAGGGTGCGCGTTTTACATTGATCGTAGGCGATAACGAGATAGCGACTCGCTCGTACACTTTGAAAGATATGGCATCCGGCGAACAAGAAACTCTGACCCGAGAGGGACTGCTTCGAACATCGACAATGGCAGAAGTAAAACTGGACTTTCTGGGCGATCTTCGGCGCACTCACTCCTGCGGCGAACTGCGTAGGACGGATGCTGGCGCAAATGTGGTTCTGATGGGTTGGGTGCATCGCCGGCGCGACTCGGGCGGCTTGATCTTCATTCATCTGCGCGACCGATACGGCATCACGCAGCTGGTTTTCGATGAGAGCAAGAATCCGACTGCACACAGACGCGCTCAGGAGCTCGGTTCCGAGTTCGTGATCGCGGTCGAAGGCATCGTGAAGCTGCGCAGTAAGGAAACGGTCAACCCGAATATTGCCACCGGCGAAGTGGAAGTGGCGGTATCAAAGCTGTGGATCTTGAACGAGTCGCGCACGCCTCCGTTCCCGCTCGAGGATGAGGTCGATGTCAAGGAAGATGTGCGCTTGAAGTACCGCTACATCGATCTGCGCCGACCGCGCATGCAGCATAACATCATCATGCGCTCCAAGATTACGTTGGCAGTGCGCCAGGCGCTCTACGGCGCAGAACTTCCTCGAAATCGAAACGCCGTTCATGACGCGCTCGACCCCGGAGGGCGCGCGCGATTACCTAGTGCCTAGCCGCGTTCAGCCTGGAAATTTCTATGCGCTCCCACAGTCACCGCAGCTTTTCAAGCAGCTGCTGATGGTCAGCGGCTACGAACGATATTTCCAGATCGTGCGCTGCTTCCGCGATGAAGATCTTGCGTGCGGATCGCCAACCCGAGTTCACCCAGATTGATATTGAGATGTCGTTTCCGCAGCAGGAACAAATCTACGATGTCGTTGAGCCGCTGATCTGGAGCGTTTGCGAGGCTGCCGGAAAAGCTGTTGAGAAGCACATCCCGCGCATGACGTACGCCGAGGCGATGAACAGTTATGGCAGCGATAAACCCGACCTGCGAATACCGCCGTTCTACCGGGTTGAAGATTTGTTCGCCGGCTCGGATCTTGTTGCGGCCGGATTGCCACTGGTCGCGATCCACATTCCGAAAGTAGGTCAGCTCAGCCGCCGAGAGCGCGACGAGATCAAGGCGTTCGGGCAGGAACGCGGACTGCGCGTTTTTGATGACCTCAAGCGACTCGAGCGAGACTATGCCGCAGCAATTGCTGGCGTGAGGGAACGTGTCCACGGCGCGGACGACGATCTGATCATGCTCGCGGGTTGGGCCGGAGAGCCAAAAGGTGCCCTCCCCAATCAAACGGCGCTTTTGGCGTGCGGCCAACTGCGTTTGTATGTTGCCCAGAAATACAGTGACCGGCATAAGCTACTTGCTTCCGATGTATTCAAGTTTCTCTGGGTGGTTGACTTCCCCATGTTTGAGTGGGACGAGGAAGACAATCGTTGGAACGCGGCACATCATCCGTTCACATCCGTGCACGACGCGGATCTCGATAAGCTAGATACCGATCCAGCGCATTGCCGTGCGAAGTCGTACGATCTCGTGTTGAACGGTGTGGAACTCGGATCGGGCTCGATCCGTATTCACCGCCGCGACGTTCAGACAAGAGTGTTTGCTGCGCTCGGCTTTACCGAAGCTGAGGCCAAGCGACGTTTTGGATTTTTGTTGGAAGCGTTGGAATACGGCGCACCTCCTCATGGCGGAATTGCGCTCGGCCTCGACCGGTTGGTGATGATCTTGGCAGGCGAACAATCCATACGTGATGTGATTCCCTTCCCCAAGACCGCCAAAGGCACTGACTTGATGTGCGAAGCGCCATCGACCGTCCCGGAACGTCAACTCCGAGAACTCGGCATTCGCCTGAATACTCCACAGTAGCTGGGCGGTGACATACTCTGCTTGTGGCCGACTTCACGGAGATCATCTCGGTCGACGAGTATTTGGAAGACGGTATATAGGCCTGATTGCGACTACGTTGACGGTGTGGTCGAAAGGCGCAACTTGGGTGAAAGGGATCATGCCTGGACCGAGGGGAGGCTTGTTGCCTTCTTCATGAGCCGGTTTAAGGAAATGGGTATAGCCGCTTTGCCCGAGTGGCGGTTCCAACTGAGTCCAACTCGATTCCGGATCCCTAATTTCGTAGTGACGAGGGGCAAGCCTGATGAGCAAATCCTTACGAAGCCGCCGTGCGTTGCATCGAAATCCTTTCGCCCGAAGACCGGATCTCGAAGTCAATCAGCGCATCCAGGAATACTTGAGCTTCGGCGTTCCGGTGGTTTGGCTGATCGATTCGGCCGACAAAACGGTTTGGACTTATCGCTCGAAAGACATGAAAGAAGTCCGTGAGTCGGTCAAACTCGACGGGACCTCGATAGAGATCCCGTTTTCTGAAATCTTCGATTAAGCTTTCGCGGCCTTATCGACGGCCTTCCACTTTTCAACGTCCCAATACTTGACGCGGCCTTCACGATAGGAATCGACCGCCATGCTGATCAGAACCTGCGCATGCGCGGCCGTCTCAACATCCAGGTGCGGCTTCTCACGGGTACGCATACACTGCAGGAAATTGCCCACGTGTGCCTGCATCATGTCGTACTGATCAACCGGGATCTTGATTTCATCCGAACCAAATTTGTAACCGGGGAACGGGCCGCGACGGGGCGCATCTGCATTAGCCGGGTCTCTCGTAAGGCGGACGATCTCGGGGCGCACAATAATTTCTGGTGTCGGCTCTTCAAACTTCCCATGCTCCACCATGATGATCGTTCCTTCATGTCCGCGGATCAGACCCGGTATGTGTTGTGAATTGGCCATCGAAGAGCTGAGGACAAGCGAGTGTCCTTCAGGATACTCGGCAATCAGATGGAACGTGTCTGGCACTTCGCGGCCATCGTTAAACGCGTAGATGCCACCAGACGCACTCACTTTAGTTGGGAACTGCGGCTTATCCCAGCAGATATTCATGGGCGCTACAACGTGGAAGAAAAGATCGGTTGCAATTCCGCCTGAATAGTCCCAGTATTTGCGGAATCGGAAGAACCGGTCCGCATCGAAGGGCCGCTTCGGCGCCGGGCCGAGCCAGGTCTCCCAGTCAATGTGGTCGACTCCCGAAGCGTTGGGTCCCGCTGCCGGGTCGATTGGCCAATTCCACTCACCTTCAATCGAATTGCGATGGTATGAGCCCTGACTCATGATCATCTTGCCAATCATGCCGTCGGCGATCGCTTTTTTGGCTTTATACCACTGGTCAGCAGATGTCGTTTGTGAGCCCACCTGCAGCACGCGCTTCGTTTCGCG
Organism: Terriglobia bacterium; assembly: GCA_963737005.1. Classification (GTDB taxonomy): domain Bacteria; phylum Acidobacteriota; class Terriglobia; order Bryobacterales; family Bryobacteraceae; genus Bog-105. The sequence goes on from CAVTRD010000006.1 coordinate 1,077,101, forward strand.
CGTGGTTTCCACGAGCTTCTTCGCCTCGTCTATGGTGTGGCACATCGGCTTTTCGAGATAGACATCTTTGCCAGCATCCATAGCCTCGAGCGCGATGCGTGCATGCCAATGATCCGGCGTTGCGACGATTACGGCGTCCACCTCTGAGAGTGCCAGGACGTCGCGGTAGTCACCGAACGCTTTTGCCTTGTAACGTTCCGCTGTTTCCCTTTTACGTTTCTCGTACACGTCGCAAACGGCTACGATTTGACAAGCATTGTTGTTCTTGTCGGCATATGTCGTGAAGGAGTGAGCGTCCGACTGCCCACGCCCTCCGCAGCCGACCAGCGCCACATTGATGCGATCGTTCGCGCCGATCACACGGCTGGGACTTAGCTTGTTATTGCCCTTCGTCAACGCCGCCGAGGCCGCAACGCCAGCACTCAGCACTCCTGTGCGCTTCAGGAAATCCCGGCGATCAAGTGGATCTGACATATACACCCCTTTAGACGGGCCCATTGTATCGAAAACTCGAACCTTGAGCCCGCCCCGGGAGCACGGACGCGATAGTTGACCCGCAGGTTTACTTGGTTGGCCGCACCCGAATGCGAGCCATCATTCCGCCATCTTCGTGTTCCAGAATATGGCAGTGGTAAACGAAATCGCCGGCGATGGTGAACGGAATTTCGACCTCAACCGGAGTGGTGTGGCAAAGACCGGCGCGCCAGTCTGATATTGGATTGCTCAAATCGCCCGGCGGGTTGTTTCCACAGACCCCGTTCGCGTGCGCCAGCGGAACATTGTCGAGAGTGACACCCTGTCCGGCAATCTGGTTGGGCAGGCCAGTGCCATCTACTTCGTCCTTGCCGATAACCCGGAACTTAACTTGGTGAATGTGAAAGTTGTGGTCTTCCGTCGCCACGTTTACTAACTCCCAACGTTCCTTGACGGGGGTATTGCCTGGTCCTAATGGTACGCAGACGGTCGGGTGCATGGGATTAAACGGAGTAAGGTCCGTGGCCGGAGTGCCCACGACTTGGCCATGCTCATCGATCTCTTCGTAAGCGAGGCCGAAGGCATCCATTTCGGTGGTCGGAACACCATAGAAGATCCGACGCATGTGTCCCGGGGGCAGCGCTTTGCAGCTCTTATCGGGAGCGACGGCCTGATTTTCGATTTTCATGCTCTCCGCCAGCGCGTTCGGGCTATGCATAGCCGTTGCTTCACCACTTACCTGGAGCGTCGCCGGGATGTTACTGTCAACTGGGCCTGCAAATTCGATGCGGGCAAGATCGACGGCCGGCCAATAATCCCCACTTGGGCCCGTTTGATATCCCGTTGTTCGGAAGATTGCATAAGCATTTTGGGGAGGTGATGTCAGAGCACCTTCAGCGTTGCGGTAACTCACCCAAACTTCTGCGCGTGAACTCGGCATCATGTGCAGCCGACGTGTGCATAAAGCCTCGTCGGTTCGCCATCCGGCCCTGTTCCCTGCGGGGCATGACTCCGCTTTGATCTTGCCGCCGGTGAGTTCCGTCTTCTGTTCATTGGACATACCGCTTGACGGGCTGACACTCACTCCATCAAGAGACAGAACCTGAAAGAGCATATTCCGGTTCTGCTTCGGATTCCATAGTGAAAGATCGTAAGTGGCACTCCCGGAAGCGTTGGTAAGCCGCCAGATCTCACCCGTCCTGGCGCTGATTCGAGCGGTTGGATACTGCTGTCCGTTCACCGTAACAAACCACTTGCCTCCCGTATAATCGGAGCCGCCATCACCGCTGTTATCGCTGCCCTCGCAAGATCCGTGTCTCGCAGGACCGGTTCCATTATTGGTGGGCGCGCAGAAGTCAGGATCTTCCTGGGTTTGCAGTTTGCCATTAGGAAGGATCTGCGTGTCTTTGATGATCAAATGCCGTACACCGAGACGCGATGCCGACGTCACGCAATCCCCTTCTTTGCAGATGTAATCGCTCGGATTTCCAACCGTTATGATCCCGCTCAGACCTGCGGTCAGCTGATTCAGTGATACGCCGTGGGCATGCGGATGAAACCAGAACAACCCGGAGGGGTGACTTGCCGGTATCTTGATTTCGTAATCTGTAAAGTCATACCTGATGTCGGCGTGGATGTGTGGGCTGACACTCGGCTGACCGTTCGCCGAGTTAAATGTGAGCACAAAGATGTTATCGCCGTAAGTCGGGTTCCGCTCTGACGGCTTTCTTGGAGCGACTAACATTCCGTGCGTGTGAAGATTCGTCGGATTCAGCTCCAGGAACTCGTGACCGGGTTCTTGCGCGTGTTCACTATCCAAAATTGGCGGTAACTCATTGACTAAGTGGATACGTAGTGTGTCGCCTTTTTGTAATCGAAGTCGTGTTCCACCGTAATAGTTAGGACGATCGTTTCTGGTTGGGCAGGTATCAGATCCATCCTGCGGGCGCTTACAGATCTCATAGACCCAGCCCGTCGGCGCCGATGGCAAAGTATAAATCGGCGATGCCTTGGCAATCATCAAGATGTCGAGAACGCCATTCTCGCTCGACAATGTAATTGGCTCTATTAGCTCTGCCGCATTGTTCTGTCCGGCAGCTAAGGCGAACGTTAAACAAGCGAGAGCGGGACACAATACACGTGGCACAATTCTGTTTCCAGACACAGCTATAACCCCTCCGAGACGCGTTTCAGCCGAATGGCTGACTTGGCAGATACGGTGTAACTCAGCTCAGCGAATCAGCACCCCATCTGCCAACTCTGGAAAGAATAGCGAAATTAGATAAACATTGAGTAAACTGCGGGAGTACTACCGGTTTTCCGCTGACAGCTGATCCATAATCGTTATCCAGTCAGATAACGTTTTCAGGACGGGTTACTGCTTCGGCGGGTGAGACAGTTACTCTGACTGCTCGGAGCGGGTTAGTAAATCGACCAGCAGCCGGGCGTTATGAGTTCGACCAAATGCCCATCGGGATCACGGAAGTAGACACTCTGTCCTCCGCAATGGACTTCGCTCTCGATAGTTACAGAACTTGCGCGGAGGCGCTCTCGCCAGGCGGCCACATCTTGTGCCGAGATTGCGAACGCTAGATGAAGGGCGCCGTGTCCATCGTGTGGCGGGATCCGGCCATTCGGCGTGTCAGTGGGTTCCAGGGATCCTGCACGTCGGAACAGCAGTAATACTTGCGTGCCGCTGACGCTCAAAGCACGAAGACGGTCGCCTTCGCTGTGGATGAGTGGAAAGCCAAACAGATCGCCATAAAAAGACACAGACCGCGTAAGGTCAGCGACGTAAAGCGAGGTCTCGACTAAGCCGTTAACGGCTAGTGTCTCCATCAGTGGTTCTCCTGCTCTTCCGAAGGCGGCTGCTCGTGCGGTTTGTAATAGAACTCTGCGCAATCCGACCCCAGGACACCCCCTACTACCTCGATATCGTCTTTGTAGGCGTCGGCGATCAGCTGGTTTGCATTGAGGTGCTTGGCGTCGAAGTACATAGAGTGCACATCGTCGCGAGTCGCTCCAAAAACAATGCGGCTGATCTTGGCCCAGACACACGCGGCCGCGCACATGCTGCAGGGCTGTAGCGTAACGTAAAGGGTCAGGCCCGAAAAGTCGATTGTCTTTAACTTCTCACCGAGTTTTCGCAACGTGACTATCTCGGCATGAGCCGTCGGGTCATTCCGGAGATGAGCTTCGTTATGCCCGGCAGCACAAACAGCATCACCTCGCACTATTACGCACCCGACCTCGCCGGCGCCGGGCGTCTGGTCGCCCAGGCGGGCTTGCTCCATGGCAAGGCGCATGAATCGCTCGTCTTTATTCGGGGAATCGGACAACGGATAAACTCCTGCTCGCAGCGACTCGAAATGAGTCGCGCAAACTTCAGTCTACCGGCTGGCAACGAAGGGACAGCCTAGCGGGTGGAGTACATCGAAGGGTACGCCTGCTTCATTTCACTTGCGATCTCCATCGCTGTACCAATCTGGACGAGTTTTCCCTGCCCTATTCCTGGACAAGTCTTCGCTTCCGCAGCCCAGGCTGCTTGCTCTTCGACCAGTTCAGGCCAAAAAGGATAGGTTCGGCATTGCACCGGATTCACAGGATGGATAGAGCAGCCGGCATCCGTCAGAAAGTAACACTGTGAGTTGACCGGCTTGCGCAATCGGAGAAGCGTGGGATAACGAATGACATATTTCGCTTCGAAGTCGGCCGGGCTCATCGCCAAATAAGCTGCGGCCCTAGTCAGGTCATCTTCGGTGATATAAACGAAACCTCGCACCTGACAGCACTTCGTACAACCGGATTGGCAGCGGAAGCGCATCGCCCGCTCTTTCGTAACTGTCATTCAGAAAGAGCCCGCCGATATGCTCCGTTTTTGTAAGTGCTCCAGGCGGTGAAGTCATGGCGCTCTAAGTAGAGTTGATAAGCGAAATCGATGTTAGCCCGGCAATCCAGCAGATCGCGCAAATTTAAACCTTTTCTTTTCAAGTGAACGGTATTGATCTGAAAGTAACCCCAATCGAGTGTTCCATCGGAGTTGTAATGGTAGACCTCGCATTTGCCTTGAGGATTCTCGACGCGCTGAATAGCCAAAGCAATGCGGCAAGCCGAACCAAACTTCTGGCAGGCATACTGCTGATAGGCGGTTAACGAACGGTTCTGGTCCGATTGAGCTGCCATAGCCGGCTGTGTTGCGACTCGCCGGCTGATAACCACCGGCGATTGCCAACGGATTCGAACGGGCGACTGCAGACCGAAAGTGTAGCGTTCATGCAAGAACAGGATCAGGAAGACGCCCAGACCCCCCAGCACTAAGGCCATCACTCGAACGGTCGCCGGTCGGAGAGCCGGTTGCGGACCGTTTTTCGTACGGGTACCAGTTCGTTGTCGAAAGAACGACGAATCTACCAGAACGCGGGCCATAGGCAGCCAGTCTACTTAACCTGCTTGCAACTGTTCGGGAACAGAGCAGTCACAAGTCTCAACTCACATATTACTGCGTCAAGGCTACGGGTTAGTCGTCCTAGGTCGATTTCTAAGCCGACGCGCACATAGAACGCTTCGGTGCTATTTCGCAAGCTTCAAGACCCACGCGGGCTCAGCTAGCAGTGCATCGGGAAGTTCCGGCAGATCGATAGAAACTGAGTCGCCGTTCTTTCGCCAGTGAAGCGGGGTATTGCCGCCCAGTAGTGTGACTGACTTCATGCCCTTCGCGGCGAGTTGCTTGACTGTGAACTCTCGCCCGGGCCAGCGTGGCAAGATCGCGTAGATATTGGAGTCTTTCGTTGTGAAAAACGCATTGATCGCGGCCCTCCCGGGTTCCGGCTTCTCGGCCAGCTTCGAAACATCGTATGGTGTCTTGAACTCCTGGTTGTAATCGACTTTCGGGAGCTCACCTTCGGTCCACTGGCGTGATTGCGTCCAGGGCTTAGTTCCGTAGATTGCCTCGCCGTTGATCCTGAGCCAGTCTCCGATCTCCTGTAAGCGCTGTTCCATGATCACCGGAATACGACCATCGGCACGTGGTCCGATGTCGAGCAGCAAGTTGCCTCCACGGCTAACGATATCGACCAGCATAAGGACGAGCTGGCGGCCCGTGTGGTAATCCTTCAACTCTTCATCCCGGTTATAGCCGTAGGAAAAGCCCATGCCACGGCTTTCCTCCCAGGGATGATCCATGCCTGTCATGCCAGCCGTATATTCGGTCGTCCAATATCCGCCGTGTTTGTGCCTGGTGTCTTTACCCCAACGATCGTCGATCACGACCTTGTCCTTCACAGGCGAGTCGTTGAAAAGCCACGCCAGGAGCTCGGGGCTTCGCCACTCATCCGAGGGCAGTTCCCATTCGCCATCCGAGAAGATGATATCGGGCTTGTAGCGCGTCACGAGGTCCTTAAACTGCGGATGCATGTGCTCGGAAACGTATCGTTTCTTGTCGGAAAGCCACAGCGGGTTGTACCACTCGTAGAGCGAATAGTAAACACCCATCCGAACGCCTTTGCGGCGAACCGCCTCCGTGAGATCACCCAGCAGATCGCGGTGCGGACCTAGTTCCACAGCATTCCAAGGGCGACCCCAAGTGGCGGAGGCTTCACGGCTGGGCCACAAAGCGAAGCCCTCATGATGCTTCGAGGTCAGAGCAACATATTTGGCGCCAGACTGAGCGAGCACGTCGGCCCAGTGGTCAGGATCGAACAACTCGGCGCGAAACATCGGCGCGAAGTCCTGATAGGGAAAGCCGGGGCCATAGACACGCTTGTGAAAAGCCCAGGAGCCGGCGTCTACCGGCTTCGCATTTGCCTTCTGGCCTTCGGTGATCGCGTGCCAGTACCACTCGGCGTAAGCCAGGTCGTTCGGAAGCACGGGAGCAAAAGCGGGTACGGAGTAAACGCCCCAATGAATGAAGATTCCGAACTTAGCCTCAGTGAACCAGGAAGGTGTGGGGCGGCGATCAATTGACTCCCAGGTTGGTTCGTACTGCTCAGCTGAGGCCAGCACGCCGCCTAAGATGAGCAGCGAAAGGAATCGCGTCAACATGTGAGTGGATTATTCCACAACCAGCGAACGCAGGAAAGTGGTGAGCCGGGCGGGGCTCGAACCCGCGACCACCGCATTAAAAGTGCGATGCTCTACCAACTGAGCTACCGGCCCAAACGATTGCCCAACCGACTGCTAGTTTAGCAAGTTAACCCTCAACCAACGGCGACCGTCGGGCGTGGATGCTGTGTTACGCTCGCACTTGATTCACGGGCGTGCAGTGACTTTTGCCAGTGATAGCTGCAGCTAGACGCGGTTGCGTACAATATTAAATCAATCAAGCACTTTTTCAGTGATGAGGATTATGTAATGAGATCCGGCGAGAGGGTCGCTTTGTTTTTCGTGCGCCCAATTTATCGAACCTTCTTCGAGCGACCAATTTGGTGGTTCCTTGCCCGGATGAAGACCTTTTTTTTGTCCGAAATCGGCGTGCAACTTGGCAACTTTGAGCGCCGTTTCCTGCTGGAAGATGAGGTAAACGATCAGCGCTGGGGGGCACTCGAGGAGCGCCTGAGGATTATCGAATCGAAAAGCGTCGTAGCTATCGAGGAGAGATTGCAAAGGGCGGAGGCGACGAACGCGGCGCAATGGGATGCCATTGAGCAGCTATTGCTGGCGTTGTTTCGCCAACCCGCCACACACACCGCGATTGAATCGCGCAATTCCCAGTCTCTCGATACTGCCAATGGAAATGGCACGGGGCCTGACCTGAACCGGGCGCATGCAGCCAACCATATACGTTGATCTGCGCTGCCTGCAGGATCCGGCTTACCGGGTGCGGGGCATCGGTCATCACGTTGCGGCATTGCTGAGAACGCGCCGGCAGAGCGGTTGTGCCCAATGGAAGACAGTTGGCTTGATTGACCCGTCTTCCGACCCGATCCAGGAGGATTGCGCTTCGCTGCTTGACGAGGTGAGCGCGTCATTAAATCCGGTGTGTGATGGCGCCCCGGCCGTTTTCATAGACGGAACACCGATGACCCATGACACCCGTTTCAGTATCCGGTTTCAGAGTCATCCGGCATTTTTTAACGCTGCCGTTGTCTACGATTTCATTCCGCTCGAATGGCCCGGCTATTTACCGAATGTGTCAAAGCGGGTGGATTACCTAGGGAAGATGGCGCGGCTCCGGAATTTTGATTTGTTTTTGCCCATCTCGGAGTACACCGGGTGGCGACTTTCGGAACTACTGGGTGTTCCCCGCAGCCGGATGTGTGTCACGGGGGCTTCGGTAAGGCGTTCCCTCTATGAAATACGCGACCGTTTGCAACCGGCTTCGCAGCCCGGCGACGACCCTTACTTCCTGACTTTTGCCGCAGCCGATATCCGAAAGAATGCTGCGATCGTTGCTAAGGCCGTACGGCGCCTGAATTTGATCCATGGCAAACCGATCCGGCTGAAAGTGGCGGGCCACGATTACCAAGCTTTCAAACGTGAGCTTCTGAGTTCGGCTGGGCAAGTGGAAGGAAAAGGATTTCTTGAGTTCTGCGCTGAAGTTCCGGATGAGGAACTTGTTTCGCTGTTTCGCGGCGCAATTGCCACCGTGGTTCCGTCTCACATCGAGGGTTTTTCGCTACCGGTAGTCGAGGCTTCGGTGTGCGGGTGTCCTGTTGTCGCGTCGGGTTGTGCGGCGCACCTCGAGCTGATCGAGCAAGACGAGGCTCTCTTCCCGTCGGACGATCTCAATGCACTCACTGAACGACTGGACGCCCTGCTCGGGAATCGCGATCTGCAAGCGAGCCTAGTGGCGTCTCAATGTCACCTCGGAGCGAAGTTTCACGAGAATGAGGTGGGAAAGCGATTCTGGAATGCTATTGAGAGTGCCCTGGCGGCAAAGAGTGGTAATCCGGCCGTCCTTCGCCGGCAAAAGCCGAAGCTGGCTTTTTTGAGTCCGTTCCCTCCCGATCGGTCGGGTGTCGCTCGTTATACCGCGATGACCATGGAGGCGGGTAGCCGGGTCTTCGACTCTAATCTGTATAGCGATGCGCCACGTCCTCTCGCCATAGAAGGAGACTTCCTGGATGCCGGACGCGTCAGTGCGGCTCCTCTTATCACTGGTGAATACAACGGGATTATTTCGGTGCTTGGGAACTCACATTTCCACAGCTCGATCTTCGATGTATTCGAAAAGTATGGCGGACCCTGCATATTGCATGACGCCCGGTTGATACAGATTTATGTTGATCGGTTAGGACCCCAGGAGTTCCTAAAGCTTGTCGGCAGGATCCTTGATCGGAAAGTGGGGATGGAAGAGGTATCAGCCTGGGTGCAAGGCCGAAACCCAGCCTCTACACTGCTCGAGTACGTAGTTAGCCGCGCGTCGCCGTTGATCGTGCATACCGCAACCCAGCGGACCGAAATTAAAAGACGATACGGGGTCGATGCTCAAGTGCTTCCCTGTTGTCCGACTGTATTCTTCGATGATGCGGAGGTTACAGACGCAGCTCGCGACTCCGCCCGTGAGCGACATGGACTTTCCGCCGATCGCTTCCTCATATCTACTTTCGGAAACGTAGGGCCTGAAAAAGGGTTAGATGTGATCATTCCCGCCATTGAGCTCCTCCGTAGCTGGAACATCCCTGCGGACCTATATTTCGTAGGAGACCCGAACCTTTATAAATCCGACATTAACCGCCTGGCTGAGTTGTACGATATAGCCGATCACGTGCATTCAGCCGGACAATTTGTGGACGATTTGACCTATCGAGAGTTCCTGGTTGGGTCGGACGCGGCGGTTCAGTTAAGAACGTTCGGGTTCGGGCAATTCTCGGCTGCTCTCACCGATTGCATCAGCGCCGGGCTGCGCTCTGTCGCGAGCAGTGAACTTGCCCAGTCCTGTGATGCGCCGGAGTTCGTGTCCGTTGTTCCTGACCAGTTTTCGCCGTTGCATGTAGCCGAACAGCTAGCTCTGGTTTGGGAATCTCGAAACGAGCAGGGATCAACCCGGGACGCTCGTTGTTCTTACCTCGAGCGGCACAACTTCCACCGCTACGCAGATCAGTTGCTGGAGGTCCTCGGGCTGGCATGAGCCTTTACATCGATTTGAGCGAGTTCCTGATGAATCCGATTACTACCGGAATCCAGCGAATCGTGGGTGAGATGTGCAGGTATCTGCCGAACGGCATAGCTACCCCCGTCCGCTTTCGTTCAGATGGTTACATCGGACTCTCGCCTTCTTTGATTGAGGTTATTGGAGAGTATTTCAGGAAAGGCAGCGCGCTGGGTCGAGAACAAATTGAGCGATTGGCTAACTTCGAAAATGGTTTTAAAGTAAATCTCTCCCCGGGTGACGTCGTGCTTGTGCCAGAGGTGTTTGGCGACTACGAACAGCTGGCATTTTTCGATAGTTTGCCGGAAGAAAAGTTGCAGCGCTGGAGGTTTATCGTTTTCGATCTGCTGCCTCTTACCAATCCGGAATACTTTGACCATGGCGTGGGCGCTTTCTTCTTCAGGTACGCGCGTATCGTTCGGCGCAGTGAGACGTGCGGTTTCATCTCTGAATACTCGCGCGATGTTTATCAGAGACGTCTCAAGCGGGCGGGTTCTTACGGCGGAGTGGTTCTACGGCTCGGCTGCGATTCGCTCGGAGATCGAGCAACTCCGCTTACTCTGGATCGATCTCTTCAGTTCACGGTGGTCGGGACGATCGAACCGCGAAAAAACCACCAACTGATACTGGAAGCTTTTGAACCACTGCTGCGTGAAATTGAAGGTCTGAAACTCGCGTTTCTCGGGAAAGTTGGATGGGTGAATCCAGAGTTCGCCCAAAAGATTCACGCTCTCGCCTCCGATCCCGACTCTGGTTTTTGTTTCTATCCAACTCCGGACGACGGCGCAATCCGAGCGCATATCGAGCGATCCCGCGCCACGATCTATGTGAGTTCCGCAGAAGGGTACGGGTTGCCACCGGTCGAAAGTCTTTGGCTCGGCACGCCCGTGATCGCTTCCAGAACAGTGCCCAGTCTGGAGCATCTGTCAGCGGGCATTCGCTACGTAGAACCGCTAGATGTGGTGAACCTGAGACGCGCTATTGTCGATTTCTTGGATGAAGATTATGCTCGCAAGAAAATCGAGGAAACAACGGCGTTGAATCTGCCGACCTGGCGATCATTCACCAAAGAAGTACTCGAGTGGTGCGGGCAACCAGCCGGCCAGTTCCCACCACTGGTGCAGGGGCAAACGCGGACCATCGATGTCCAGCTTTCAAGATGAAGATCTCGGTTGTTATCGCGGCGTATAACGAGGCCGAAAACATAGGTCACCTCACGAGTCGCTTAATCGCTACGCTCGATTCGATATCCGACGCCACTTGGGAACTGATCTACGTTATCGAAGGAGATGACGAGACGCGCACTCTAGCGCAAAGCTTTGCAGCGGCGCGCCCGGAAATCAACATCATTTACAATCTCGAGCCAAGCGGTCTTGCCAATGCATTTCGCAAGGGTTTTGGTGCCGTGGCTGCGGATGCCGACGTCGTGGTGACGATGGATGCCGACTTAAACCATCAGCCCGAAGAGATACCCAGATTAGTCAACGCACTGTTCGATAAAAGCGCAGACATCGTAGTCGGCTCACGAAAAGTGGAGGGCAGCACCACCACAGGAACTCCGCTGTGGAAACGGAGTCTAAGCGACACAGTCAACCGAACACTGCGAAATGCGATTGGTATGCCGGTGGCGGACCTCACTTCGGGTTTTCGCGTTTATACTCGGAAGGCATTTGATCAGCTTTGGTTCAGCAACAACGGATTCGCCTTCCTCCCTGAGATTTTGATGCGGGCGCACGATCGAGGCGAGCGCATCTGCGAACAGCCCATTGATTTTAAATTCCGGATAGCAGGCGAATCGAAGATGAATTTCGTCTCCACCGGCCTCAGTTACCTGAGGTTGTTCGGCACGCGTGCCCTTCCTTCGCCCACTATCCTGGCAGCACTCTTGATAGTCATTGCGATCGTGATTCGGCTGGTACTTGCCTATCCGGTGCACAAGTATCAAGCAGACGCAGACGGAGTTTTATCCGGCTTGTGCGCGATGCAGGTGCTGGATGGTTCTCATCCGGTCTTCTTCCCCGGAGGATATCGGCTCGGAGCGCAAAGCTGTTATGTCACGGCCGCCGCATTTTCCGTGTTCGGAGTATCGCGCGCCGCTTTGGCCTTAACGGGCTTGTTATTTTCCTCGCTCTTTGTCCTTTTTATGTACCTGTATCTGCGCGAGGCGTTCGGGTCCCGCAGCAGCCTGATAGGCCTTCTACTCGCGGCTGTCCCTTCTTGGCAGATCATGATCAACACGTATGTACCTTGGGCCTATGGGGAGATCCTGATGTACTGCGCCAGCACTCTGTGGCTAGGCGTGCGCTTGGATCGTCGCAAATCAAGCGTGGCTTGGTTCGGAATGTTTGGTCTTTCAGCCGGCCTCGCGTTCTGGTGTTCGATGCAGAGCTTGATGATCACTCTGCCTCTTTTTGCCTGGCTTGCGTTGCGCGGGCCTCTGCGTTCGAGAGCCAACGCGGCCCTCGTCACGGTTGGTCTTCTCATGGGAAGTGCGCCGCTTTGGCTTTCGATACTGAGTGGCAAGGCAGGCAAGATTCTGGGTGATCCAAATTTGGGCGCTGCACACAGTGTCAGTCAAATTCTCGCCAATTCGACTTACCTGGTTTCTGTCGAGGTGCCTTGGCTGCTAGCGGAAACGCGGGCAGCCGGTCTTAGCCATTTCTCTTCTGCCACGCTTGCCTTACTGGTGTACTCCGCCGCTTCCTTGATGCTCCTCTATTTGGCGGTGTGGCCTAAGTCAAGACGCCGCGGTAACATCAACGCGCAAGCCACTCTTCTCTTGATGATCGTTTTGTGTTGTGCTGGCTTGTACGTGTTTTCGGCTGCCGGTTCAGTGCGTGGCTGGACTACCCGCTACGTTCTTCCCATGTACCTGGTCGTGCCAGGCCTTTTCGCCCTTTCGTCAGCCGCGCTCAAACGCAAGTGGCAAATGGTTATGCTCATGGGCGCGGTGGTCTTCTTAAGCTGGATAAACATCAGGAACTATCCGCTGCCGAGAACGCAACTAAGGCAGTCATTGCGAGCTTCGCTGGTGGCGGACCGAAAACTTATAAGCTGGCTCAAGCAGAACCACATCTCAGCGGTACTCGGCGACTACTGGGTTGTATATGGCCTCAACTTTGACAGTGACGGTTCGATCGCGGGAATACCGGTTGTGAGCAACTATGATTACCTTGCGATCGCACCCCGTTTACGTCGCACGAATGTCAGGTGGGCCATTCTGGATCTCACGCCCGATCACTTGACCAGATGGCAGCGGCGGCTCGAGCTACAAGGTCATATCTTTTCCGTTAGCGAAGGACGTTTTCTTCTAATGCCGGATATGAACCCTCCGGTCGAAGGAGCAGAAGGCTTTCTGAAACTTGCCAGGGCGGTTAACCCACCGTAGTGTTCGGCGTTCGCGGAGACTTAGACGGCCCCCGTGCAAGATCAGCGACGACGTAAAGCATCGTTTACAACAAGAGCAACAACGGTGTCCTTCACATCTGAGCCCGCATTGCGAAGAGCAGTACAAGGAGTACGTGAATGTTAACCTGAAGTTCGCGCACCGATGGCGAGAGGCTCTCATTCTGCTGACAGTTCGATCAAATCTCCGACTGTAACTACGTCTGACGCAACTGCAAGGGGAGAGTGGAACCGCCATTGGGCTTCGCTTGGAGGCAGATCTTCCCGCTCAGTTTTTGGGCTGGCTTCGAGTGCAGTACGGCGCGCAATTTTCCAGCCGGCGGTTCGTTTCTTCCTCGATAAACATTTCGGGGCGGAAGGCGTCTTCCTCGAAGCTGGCTGCGGTACCGGCGAATCGTCGACCGGTGTGCCGAAGCGTAACAGGCAGTTTGTCGGCATTGACTTTTCACCTGTCGCATTAGAACAGGCGCAGACGACAGCCTGTTTCGACTCGCTCCTTTGCGCCGATCTCTTTCAACTTCCCTTCCCCGCCGGATCAATCGACGGCATCTGGAATCTCGGCGTAATGGAGCATTTCGAACGTGGGCCGTTGGTCGAAGCACTCGCAGAGTTCAACCGCGTTTTAAAACCTGGCGGAGTGATTGTGCTCTTCTGGCCGGCTGAACGGAACTCCTCGCGCTGGATTCTGGCACCCGTTGAAAAGCTACGGTCAATTATTACGGGGAAGCCGTTTCGTTTCTTTCCCGACGAGGTCAGCCGGTTGGGCTCCCGTGCGCAAGGTTCGGAAATCCTGGCCGAAGCTGGGTTTCAGGTGATTGATTATGACTTCTCTGCGCGAACCGCTTTCATCCATATGGTTGTGGTGGGGCAGACCCGCGCGACTCGTTGAGGGGCGAGCCGGTGCACCGGCAAGCTGCTATCAACAGGATCGCGGCTGCCGGATTGCCAGCCACTGGCCGAAATCAGTTCACTTGAAAGAACGGCCGTGCCGGGAGTAAGAGCTGATCTAGGTTGACGTCAAAGATGTGGATCGCCAGAAAGGGACAGTCTGTGCTGAACGCAATCTGAGCCAAATATCCGGCGTTTACGGGTGCTGGACTGAACTGGAACGGATTGTGAAAGGCGGCTTCTCTCACTGCGAAAAGATAGAAGAAGAACGGTACCGGATAGTGAAATCCCATCGCGCGTAGTTTCCTAGAAGCTCGTGAAGATGCTTCGCGTTCTGAACTCGAATGGGCGTTCATAGCGGAATCGCCATCAATCAGTAGAACAATCCCGAGAGATAAAAAAAGGGAAATCGATGGTAGCGCTTTGGACGGCGTGCAAGCGCTAATAGGACCGGCGAAAAGACAAGGCAGTACAGGCAACTCCGTAACGAAGATCAATCTGAGCAACGGCCTGCTGATCTAAAGCGAGGTTTTGCGCACGCCGATAGATCCCATGAGCGTGTAGCGGGTGAACATCCGCGAACGTTCGATTGATAACCTATGCCGCGCCTGACAAACATCACTAGAAGATACGTCTCCTCTCTCGCTGGGGCATTTCTCTTCGGCTTATTCGCTTCCTTTGCCTTTGCGGACTCGCAAGCTGTGCTGAGCGCGCCTCGTTCGCAAAGCCTTGGCCAAGTTGCTGTAGGCACTGCTTCGCCCTCAAGCACGACATTGACATACTCCTTCGGCGCCTCTGCAGCACCGAGTTTTGCGATGGCTTACGGGAGCGAATTCAAATCGTCGGCGGCGCAATGCACTGGTTCTGGAACGATAAGCTGCACAGTCACACTGGCTTTCAAGCCTCTCCAACCGGGGCTCAGGGAAGACGCAGTATTGGTAACAAGCGGTTCTTCCCTGCTTGCCACGACTCTGGTTTACGGGACAGGTCTCGCGGCGCAGATGTCCCTTTACCCTGCCAACATTAAAAGCATCGCAGGCAACGGAATGTGGGGTTGGACTGGCGATGGCGGCCGCTCAACGGCGGCTACCCTACGCAATCCCCAAGGTGTTTCTATCGACAATGCCGGCAATCTCTATATTGCCGATTCGGTCAATCAGGTTGTCAGAGAGGTTAACGCGCAGACCGGCCTGATCAGTACGATTGCAGGAAACGGATTAGGCGGATATTGGGGTGATGGCGGCCCGGCGAATAAGGCAGGTTTGAATAATCCGACTGCCGTTGCACTCGATGGAGCAGGGAACATCTACATAGCCGACCAAGGCAATAATTTAATTCGCAAGATTACGGCGAAGACGCAGCAGATTAGCACGGTCGCCGGGGGCGGTGGCGCTTCTGGACCGGACGGTTTGGGAGACGGCGGTCCGGCAACAAACGCGCTGCTTGCGGGACCGAACGATGTGGCTTTGGATGGCGCCGGGAATATCTTCATTGCGGACTCCTATCACGGTCTGATACGGAGGGTTGACGCCTTTACGGGGGTAATCACCGTTGCAGCGGGTGGCGGTACCAGCAGTGGAAATGACGGCTTGGGCGATGGTGGGCCCGCCACAAAAGCCAGCCTGCGAGACCCTGTGGCTGTTGCGCTCGACGTATCGGGCAATCTATACATTGCGGATAGCGGCAATTTCCTGGTACGCCGCGTAGACATAAACGCGGGCACCATAACGGTAGTTGCTGGAAATGGCCGGTCCGCCAGCAGTGGAGACTCAGGACTTGCTGTGAATGCCTCCTTCGTCAGCCCATATGGAGTTCGAATCGATGCGGCGGGTAACGTATACATCGCCGACACCGGAGCGAACACAATCCGTCGCGTCAGCTCCGCTACGGGCATCATTACGACGCTTGCCGGTACAGGAGCGGTCCGATATACAGGGGACGGCAGCCTTGCGATCAATGCTGCATTGGCGCACCCTACCAGCGTGGCTCTCGACGCGATGGGGAACCTGTTTGTGGCGGATACCCAGAACAATGCGATTCGGCAAATTGCGGCAAATGCGAGCTCGCTAGCTTTCCCCGCCACGACAGTCGGAGAAGTCAGTACAACGCAGGTAATGAATGTCCTGAACATTGGAAACCAGCAGTTGAACTTCACAGCGTTGACGTTCGGACAGAACTTCCGGCAGCAATCTTTCGGCGCGGCCGACTGCGCCGCAGGATCAATCCTGTCAGCCGGTTCTGGTTGCCTGGTAGCGATTCAATTTGTACCCGCGACAGCCGGTTCGCTGACAGCGTCGCTGACGATGACTACTAACGCGCTAGGGATCGCCGGGTCGTCGCGGAGCGTTTCGCTCAGTGCGACCGGTAGGCCGTCGACAGCTTCACCGCAAGTATCGCTCTCACCGGCCGCGCTTACGTTCGGCAATCAGACGATTGGAACCGTCAGCACTACTCAATCAGTCACGCTGTCCAATACCGGCTCTGGACCGCTCAGCATATCGAGCATTCGGGTTGAAGGCACGAATGCATCTGATTTCAACCTGAGTTCGGGCTGTCAAAATGTGTTGGCCTCCGGCGCGCGTTGCACACTCTCAGTCAGCTTCTCACCGCTCGCCGGGGGCGCCAGAATCGCATCCATCGTCCTAATCGATCAGCTGGCAACCGCACCGCTGACACTCGCGATGAACGGAAGCGCCGGCACCGCAAAAATTAACTTCAGTCCCGCAAATCTGAATTTTGGGGGCCAACCCTTACTCTCGAACAGCGTGCAACAAAGTCTCGCTATATCGAACACCGGATCCGCACCCGCCGATCTCTCCAGCATGGCGATTAGTGGAACAAATTCGCCGGATTTCGCCATGATCAACACTTGTCCGAGCACCCTGCCCATCGATTCGACTTGCTCGCTCTCGATCACCTTCTCGCCTTCAGGCACTGGCACGCGAACTGCCAACCTTAGTTTGCGGGCGAGCGCGGGTTCAGCCCAGACGCTGCCGCTCAGCGGGACGGGGTCGGCCGGGGTTCACCCAGTCGCTTGGAGACCTAGCACCGGTAATTGGAACGGAATGCACGATTCAAGTGGAAACCCGATTCTATGGGGTACGACCGGCGACATCGCTGTTCCAGGCGACTACGACGGAGATGGCAAAACAGATATCGCCGTCTTCCGGCCGGCGACCAGCATGTGGTACATCCTGCTAAGCCACAACTCCTCGTCCATCACGCAGGCCTGGGGCACAGTGGGCGACATCCCGGTGGTCGGAGATTATGACGGTGATGGGAAGGCCGATATCGCAGTTTTCCGGCCATCTACGAGTATGTGGTACGTCATTACGAGTCACAACTGGAGCGGATTCTCCCAAGCCTGGGGCACTGTGGGCGACATCCCTGTGGTGGGGGATTATGACGGTGACGGGAAGGCGGACATCGCGGTATTTCGCCCCTCTGCAAGCATGTTTTACATTATTGGCAGTCAGGGATGGCACGGCTTTTCACAAGCATTCGGCACAGCTGGCGATATTCCGGTAGTAGCAGACTACGACGGAGATGGGAAGACGGACATCGCGGTTTTCCGGCCCTCGACTAGCATGTGGTACATCACTATGAGTCGCACAGGCACAGTGTTTACGCGAGCGTGGGGCGGCATTGGAGACATCCCTGTGGTGGCTGACTATGATGGCGACGGGAAAGCGGATATCGCCATCTTCCGTCCGTCTACGAGCGTTTGGTATCTGATCGAAAGTAAGACAGGGTCAGGAGCATCGTTCCAGTTCGGGGCGTCGGGCGACGTGCCGATCTCGGCGTTCTCTAAACAATAAAGGAGACGTTGTAAACGGTCATCGTAATCTGCTGGCGGCCAGTTCCTGCGAGAGCTGGCCAACCCACAGTTTGCTGCTGAGCAGCTTCCGTTTCAACTCGGCGGCCTCCGTTTGAACACGCAGTAGTTCTATGCCAACCTGTTGCTGATCAGCAAGCACCGTCTCGAGCTCCGTCACGCGTGCCAGCAAGCCCTCCTTCTCGGTCTGAAGGGTCTCAGCCGTCTTCTCAGCCACATAGGTCGAATAGAGCTGGAAGCCGTCCCATGGATTCGGCGGCACTTCAAAGTGACAGCGAAGTTCCGAATGATCACGCCGGAGGTAAAAGCGGTTTAGACCATCAAAATAAACCATTTCATAACACCCGTCCTCGACGAGGATAGGTTCCCATGTAGCCCAGGCAGGACTGGTGGTACCTGGCGCGGTCGCTTCGACGACTACAATGATCGGACGAAAACGAAGCCAGTCTGCACCAATCAGTACCTCCTTTTCCCAACCTTCACAGTCAACTTTTAAAAAATCTATCCCGCGCCTTACATATTCGTGACACACGGCAGCTAAGGTAGTAACTCTGACGTTTTTTGTCTGGGCTTCGTACCCGAGTTCCACGAAGTGATCGCGATTGGATTCCTCAAAAGTCGAGATCCCGAATTTTTCGAAGACGTACAGCGGCCGGCTCTCCTCCCGATTGCCGAGAGCTAAGTTCAAATTGATGTCTCGCGGCCGCTCAGCGAGCAATTTACTGTAAAACCAGTCATTCGGCTCGATGTTGATCCCCGACCAACCCTCATCATAGAAGCATTTGGTTACCGAGTCCGCGGTTGGATCCATCGCTCCCACGTCGATATAGAAGCCATCTGTTCGATCCCGGAAAACGCGACGTAGAATTACGTCTTCGAAGTTCTGAGCATAAGAGATCATCTAAGTTCGGTAGAGCCCACGTAGAGCTTCTTCACAGACGCGTTAGCTCGTGGTTCCAGCCTCAGCATACAACGCAGCTTCTGGTAAACTGATCGATCGAATGAAAAAAGCACTCATAACGGGTATTACCGGACAGGATGGGAGTTATCTAGCCGAATACCTACTTGAGAAGGGCTACGAAGTGCACGGCCTGGTGCGTCGCGTAGCGCTTGAAGAGCCAGACTTACGGCTAGCGCGACTTACCCATATAAAGAACGACATCGAACTGCATGCGGGCAGCCTGGAAAGTTACCCAAGTCTTTTCCATATCTTGAGCCGGACTCGGTTTGATGAGTGCTACCACCTAGCCGCGCAAAGCTTCGTTGCCGAGAGTTTCGAAGACGGCTTCTCGACGATGAACACGAACAGCAACGGCACGCATTACCTGTTGGCGGCTCTGTACCAGCTACAGCGTGAGTGCCGGTTCTACTTCGCTGGTTCAAGTGAAATGTTCGGCAAAGTGCACGAGACTCCGCAGCGTGAGACAACGCCTTTTCATCCACGCAGTCCTTACGGGATCAGCAAGGTTGCGGGCTACTACCTCACCATGAATTATCGCGAGGCTTACAACATGTTTTGCACGAATGGCATGTTGTTCAATCACGAAAGCCCGCGGCGGGGATTCGAGTTCGTAACGCGAAAGATTACGCACAATGTCGCTCGTATCAAGCTCGGATTTGCCAAAGAATTACGGCTGGGAAACTTGGAAGCGCAACGTGATTGGGGCCATGCCGCCGATTACGTGCGTGCTATGCATTTGATGTTGCAGCGCCCGGAGGCGGAGGATTTCGTGGTCGCGACCGGCGAGACCCATACCGTGCGCGAGTTTTGCGAGTTGGCTTTCCGTGAAGTAGGTCTCGATTACCGGAATTTTGTCACTGAAGATCCTCAGTTCTACAGGCCGGCTGAAGTCGACCTTTTAGTGGGCGATGCAACCAGGGCGCGGGACATACTGGGTTGGCGTCCTACTTACAGCTTCCGCCAATTAGTAAGTGAGATGGTGGCGAATGACATGGTGCAACTGCAGCGAACACCCAAGTCCGCGAGTGTGGCTGGCTGATCTCGGGAGTGGGCTCGAACTAGTGCGAGCTCACTTGTAAAGAAACGATCACGCCGTCATCGTCTTCTTCACTGCAGGATGAACGTACCTTCAAGACGAACCCCGAGCAATGGATCCTTACTGGGTATCGCCGGCGCTTGCGCGGTCACGATCTTTGCGGCTCGTAAACTCTTGCGTAACGTGCCCCGGCCGAGATTGGACTTACGGGGAAAAACAGTCCTGATCGTCGGTGGATCTCGTGGTTTTGGACTGGCCCTCGCCCGTGACTTCGGAGCACGCGGAGCTAGGCTCGCTCTCTGTGCACGCGACAGCAAGGAACTCGAGCGCGCTTGTGCTTCGCTCAGGATGCACAGCATCGACGCACTGCCGATCGCGGCCGATGTAAGCCAATCCGCTGAGGCCCCTCAGGTGATCGAGCGTGCGATCGCAGCGTTAGGTTCGATCGACGTACTCGTGAATGACGCCGGTGAGATTACTGTCGGGTCTTTCGATACTTTCACTCATCAGGATTTCGAAGCCGCCATGAATCTTATGTTCTGGGCGCCCGTGAACCTGACATACGCTGTGCTGCCCCACATGCGGGAGAGGGGTTCGGGAGAGATCGTGAATATCACGTCGGTCGGAGGCCGTGTCAGTATTCCCCATCTCCTGCCGTACTGTTGTGCGAAGTTTGCTTTCGTCGGTTTCTCTACTGGTTTGAGCACGGAACTCCGCGCAAAAGGTCTGCATGTTCTGACCGTTGTTCCGGGACTTATGCGGACGGGTTCTTACCTGCAAGCGGCCTTTAAGGGTGCCAGCAAAGAGGAGTTTGCCTGGTTCGGACTTCTCGGAAACCTACCTGGTTTCTCGGTCGCAGCGGAATATGCAGCTTCCGAAGTTCGCAAGGCGCTCGAGAAGCGTGACGAGGTATGCACGATTTCTTTTCCGGCAAAGGTTCTGGTGGCACTCGAGGCGCTTGCTCCAGATATTAATCGCGAACTGATGGGTTTAGCAAGCCGTTATCTGCTGCCACATTCAGATTCGACGGATGTTAAATCCGGGAAGGCAGTGTATCCAGTCTTGAATGCGCTGTACCGAAGTTTGACGGCCCTGGGCAGGCTTGCCGCCACGCGCCTGAACGAATAGTAAAAGCACCGTAGACTCTTTAGCTAGTTACATTTGGCGTCCAGCTTCCCGCATCTGCATAATTTAAGTAACTAATCCAGACTATTTGGATCTAACAGATGTTCGGGCGCGGAAGCAGAGCGAGTCTCCTCTGCGCCTTACCCTTGTTGATTCTTTCGCAGCGAAGCCACGCGTGTGGGATAGGTGCGGACATTTGCTTGAGGATTTTTGTTTTTGGCTTACGATCTTGCATTCAGAAGTTTTCTGCAGGCGGGCTTTGAGTCCTCTACCCATATTCGGCGATCAGGAGAGCGCTTGGACTTGGTGCGATCGACTTTGCATGACCGCTTTGCCCTGAAGGATTTCAAGCGGCTCCAGCAGCTTGGCATTTATACGGTTAGAGAATCAGCGCGCTGGTACTTAATCGAGCCAACGCCGGGAAGATTCGACTTTACTTCGCTGTCGTGCATTCTCGATGCAGCTGCGTTGGCCGATACCGAAGTGATCCTAGACCTACTTCACTTCGGTTGGCCTGACTATGCGGACCCTTTGAGCGCTGATTTTCCTGAGCAATTCGGCCGATTTACGTTGGCGGTTACCGAGTACCTCAGGGGGAGACGTGGCCAGTGTCGATTTATCGCTCCGGTGAATGAAGTCTCCTTCCTATCTTGGGCGGGAGGTGACGTTGCGGCGATCAATCCATATCGCGAGGATTGTGCGATCGAATTAAAACGGAACTTGATAAGAGCAGCGGCAATTTCGAGCGAAATATTACTCAACAACTTGCCAGGTGTTCGATTAGTCTCACCAGAGCCGGTGATTCACATTGTAGACAATCCGGAGTTACCGGGCAGCGAAGGCGAGGCGGAAAGATATCGGCTCTTCCAATTCGAGGCTTGGGATATGCTGGCGGGACGAGCGGCCCCCGAGTTAGGCGGTAGACCAGAATATCTCGATATCCTCGGCATCAATTTCTACGATCGCAATGAGTGGATTCATCACGGAATGTGTCTGGGACGCGAAGACCAGAGATATCGACCGCTTCGCGAAATCCTAAATGAAGTCTGGACGCGATATCAGCGTCCGATGTTCATCTCTGAAACCGGCACGGAAGATGGTTGGCGAGCAGAATGGTTTAACTATATCTGCGACGAGGCGGATGCGGCTATTCAATCCGGCCTTCCGGTGAAAGGCGTCTGTCTGTACCCAATCCTCAACCATTTGGGTTGGGACGACGATCGTCATTGTCAGAACGGCTTATTTGATGAATGTGACTCGTCCGGTCATCGCAGCACGCACTGGCCACTAGCGCATGCGGTCCGCGCGCAACAGCGGAGATTTAGTCGGGGTAATTCAAAATCCAATGAACAACAAAAGCACAGCTCTGATCTGTTTTTCGCACCTACGCTGGGGATTCGTATTTCAGCGGCCACAGCATCTAATGAGTCGATTTGCGAGAAGCGGTAGAGTTTTCTTCTTCGAAGAACCAGTTCACGAGGATGTTACTCCGCAATTGCGCATCGCAACGTGTCCTCGAACGGGAGTGCTCGTTGTAACTCCTCTCCTTCCGCATAATTTGACGCGTGCGGAGATACTCGCGCACCAGCGCCGGTTATTAGAAAATCTTGTCGCGAGCGAAAAGCTGAGCAAGTATATTGCGTGGTATTACACACCCATGGCCCGCGAATTCACTGCCGGGCTGCGACCCGCCGTCACGGTTTACGACTGTATGGACGAGCTATCCGGCTTCGCTGGGGCGCCATCCGGGCTGTTCGCCAATGAACAGGATCTATTCCTTCATTCTGACCTGGTTTTCACCGGCGGAGCCAGTCTTTTTGCAGCGAAACGCAAGCTGCACAACTCCGTTCACCTGTTCCCGAGTAGTGTGGAAGTGGCACATTTCGCAAGCGCTCGGACGATCCAGGTTGAACCTGCAGATCAAGCCTTGTTTCCGAAGCCGCGCCTTGGGTATGCAGGGGTGATCGACGAGCGCATGGATCTCGATCTCATTCGCTATGTTGCGTCACAGTGCCCTGACTGGCAGATCGTACTAATTGGACCAGTGGTTAAGATTGATCCCGAATCTTTACCGCAGGCGCCAAACATACATTATCTGGGAATGAAGCCATACGCCGAGCTACCGGCTTACTTCTCTGGCTGGCAGATAGGCATGCTGCCGTTCGCCCTCAATGACTCAACCAGGTTTATCAGTCCAACGAAGACTCCCGAGTATCTTGCGGCAGGACTGCGGGTAGTTAGTACCGCTATTCGGGATGTTGTTTCACCTTACGGCGAGAGTGGGTTGGCAGGCATTGCAGGAAGTCCTGAGCAGTTCATCGAGGTCGCCGACTCGCTGCTCAAGGGAAAAGCATCGAGCGAGTTTAATGCGAAAGTAAGCGAATTTCTATCCCGCTCGTCCTGGGATAAAACATGGAGCGACATGAACAACTTAATAACTGATTTTGTGAGGTCATCTAAACATGGCACTGTGCCGCTGAGTCGTCAGACGTCGGAAGACGTGGCCCATGTTTGATTACTTGATAGTGGGGGCGGGCTTTGCCGGCGCTGTGCTGGCGGAGAGGCTGGCGACGCAGGCCGGCAAATCAGTTCTGTTGATTGACCGGCGGGAGCATATCGGCGGCAACGCGTATGATCATCCGGACGAATCGGGAATTCTGGTTCATCGCTACGGTCCTCACATCTTTCACACAAATTCGCAGCAGGTTTTTGAGTATCTGTCTCAATTCACCTCATGGAACTCCTATGAACACCGCGTGCTGGCTTCGGTCGATGGCAAGCTCGTACCGGTTCCGATCAACCTCGACACGGTCAATCTCCTATACGGATTGGAGCTTGAAACCGAGCAGCAGGTAGAGGATTTCTTTGCATCACGGGCCGAGCATCGCGCCTCCATTCGTACTTCGGAAGACGTCGTCGTTAGCAAGGTCGGGCGGGATCTTTACGAAAAGCTGTTTCGTAACTACACCAGAAAGCAGTGGGGAAAAGATCCCTCCGAACTGGACGCGCAGGTTACGGCTCGAATCCCTGTCCGAACGAATCGCGACAACCGATATTTCACGGATCGCTATCAGGCGATGCCAAAGCACGGCTATACCCGTATGTTCGAGAACATGCTCGACCATGCAAACATCCACATACAGCTCGGCTGTAGCTATTCGGAGATCGCTAAGAGGGCGAAGTTCCGCGAAGTTATTTATTGCGGTCCAGTCGATGAGTTCTTCGATTTCCGATTTGGCGAGCTGCCCTACCGCTCTCTGCGGTTCCAGCATGAAACGCTTGACAAAGAGTTTGCCCAGCCCGTGGCTGTGGTGAACTATCCAAACGAGCACGCGTATACGAGGATTACTGAGTTCAAACACCTGACCGGGCAAGCGCATCGGAAAACAAGCGTGGTTTACGAATACCCTGCAGCTGAAGGAGATCCGTATTATCCGGTGCCGACGCCCGAGAACGCCGTTTTGTACAAGAAATACGCAGAGTTGGCCGCAGCGCAACCCGCAGTGCATTTCGTGGGGCGATTGGCTACCTATCGTTACTACAACATGGATCAGGTTGTCGCGCAGGCACTGACCGTATACAAGGGTTTGGCATCAACGCCGGGAGCCGCTGTCCCGCTGAAAGCAGCTACCGCAGCGGTGGGCCAAGGTCTTTCCGCCCGCCCGGCGTTAGCAGGCTAACTTTATTTTCGCCGCGTTGGGATAAGCAACTCGCTGTTCGTTCTCGAGACGAGCAGCGAGTCAACCGGGAGCAGCTAGGATACTCTCCAGAGAGACTCGGCGAAGGGCCATTCCCGGTCGACCCAAGTATGTACCGGAGTGAAGCCCGTCTCATGCGCAAACTGCACAAGCTCAGTCTCGAGGAACTTGTGAGAGGATTCTGTCCAGATTGTTTCTCCGGCCGAGAATGTAAACTCCCGGTCCAAGGCCGCCATGAACACACTTTGGTCGCGGCCGGATAAGAGATGCATCTCTATGCGACGATTGGTTGCATCCCAGCGGACCTCGTGTGCGAAAGAGCGTAAATCAAAATCGGCATCTAACTCGCGGTTTATACGGGCGAGAACGTTGAGATTAAAGGCGGCAGTAACTCCCATCGGATCGTCATAGGCGCTAAGCATTACATCCACGTCCTTCACAAGGTCAGCACCGAGAAGGAAGTAATCTCCTGATCGCAAAGTGGAACTGAGTTGCTTCAAGAAATCAGGGATAGCGTTGCGCTCGAGATTGCCAATCGAGCTGCCCAGGAAGAGCAACAGAAGAGGACGCTCTGACCGGGATCGAGAGACTTGCTGCAAACCCTCAATCCAATCTGCGCAGACTGGACGCACCTGCGCAAGATCATTGAGTTCTCTTTCACAGACAGCAAGAGCTGCGGCAGACACATCGATCGGGCTATAAACAAGTGGTGCGCCGCCTTCTCCCAATGCCTGTAGCACCGATCGCGTTTTTTTGCCGCTGCCACTGCCGAGTTCGCAAACCGTTGCGCAGAGCCCGACCGCAGCAGCAATGGCCGGCGAGTGTCTTTGAAGGAGGCGCTCGTCAGCCCGAGTCAACCCATACTCCGGCAGCAAAGTAATTGCTTCAAAGAGAGCGCTGCCGAGATCATCGTAAAAATAGCGCGAAGGGATCCACTTACTGTGGACTTGCGAGAGACCAAGGGAGACATCGTTCGCGAAGACGGATTGAACAGAACTGACGGTGGTTGTCAAAGCTTTAGTTCTCCACGCAGCGAAAGGCCGCATACATGTACGGATAATCTTTGCGAAACCAGTTTCGGAACGAACTGCGTAGAAGTCGTGCGGCGGTTCGGGCCGAGCCGCCCTTGATGACAAAATGCTCGTCGTCGAAGAAATTCGCGGAGTAACCGGGGTAAGCGGGATGTGGTTGAAATCCCGGGAATGGAGCAAACCGGGTATCGGTCCACTGCCAGCCGTTGCCCACCAACTGGTTTACGCCGAACCCACTGCGTCCGGCCGGTTTGGCGTCAACCGGTTCCGGGTCCCAGCGACGCAAATCGAAATTGCCATATTCCGAAGACGGCTTTGAGTCACCCCAAGGATATCGGCGCTGACCTCCCTCTGGCGTCGCATAAGCAGCGCGATGAAATTGTTCTTCAGTCGGCAGCGACTTGCCTACAAATCGCGCATACGCGTCAGCCTCGGTTTGCGAGACGTAGACAGGCCAGTCGAGAGGAAGCGGAACCTCTTCGAACATGCCGCGATAACCTACCGCTTCACCGCGCATAGCCCAGAAATGAGGCATTGGGGCTCCAGCTCGAACGAATCGCAGGTAATCTCCGTTGGTCACACTGTTCTGCTGAATGCGGAAGGCTGCGACTTGCCGGCTGGTTTGCTGATATTCGTTATCCCATCCGAATGCGCCATCGCGCGGCTTGCCGAGGAGCGCTTCCCCGGCCGGTATTTCAATCCACCTGTTCTCCGGGCTTGGATTGCTGCCAGTCAGCAGCGGGGCGGCCTGTGAGACGTTCTTCAGCCGATAGTCGAAATTGTGAAACATGTAAGCGAGCGTCTCAAGGTGCATCTGGCGATGCTCAATCGCCATAGCGATTACATCGTCAGGAGCCTGCTCGAGGTGAGCATCTACATGACTGCGACATCGTCCGACATATGCCTTAACTTGCGCTAGAGTGGGCCAGTCTTCCGGGCTGTCCGAGGGAAGGTGAGAAGAATCGGGATCAATTCCGGCCTGAAAAAGAGCGTCGAGCTGCGGATCGGGAGAGGACAACCCGAGTCCCTCGCGGCAGATCTGGATGGAATCAAATCCTTCGAGGTGACCGATGTAGAAGATGACCCGGTGGCGTTGGGCGATCGGCCGCTCGTAAAGTGTTTCCGATTTTAGGATCCCAAACAGCTGATCGCTTTCGGCGCGTACAGCCTCAAGCTCTCCAACGAGCTTTGTTGCGATATCCATTACAGGCATATGGCGTATTTCCCTCTGAACAGAGTTTCTTTGGACAGCAATTTATTGGATGCAGAGATTACCGTCAGAACATCAGGTTTAATGAGAGTAAGTTTACCCGCCTAAACGCCGCTTAGACAGCTTTGTCCTTTTCAGGCAGCTTTGTCTAGGACTGCACGCGCCAAGGCTAGAGCTGCTTCCCGGGTGTCAATTTCGCCTTCCAGTTGTGCTGTCTCAACCACTTCGAGAGCGCGCCGAAAGCCCGGTCCTGGTTGATAGCCCACTTCGATCAGGTCACGCCCGGTAATCAGACGAGGGGGAGTCAGCTCCAGTCGCGCGAATTCATCCAGTTTGGAACGCACGAATTCATATGCGTCTGTAAATCCATTACTCGCCAGACAATCGAGTCTGTGCAGTTCTAAGTGTTCATCGAACTTCGGTAAGCGCAGGAACCGCTTTAGTGTGCTGAGGCGCATCTGCCGGACGTCCTTGAACCTCATATGGTTGGCAACCAGCGAGGTTACCTGCTCAAGATCATCATTTGAAAATTTGAGCCTTGTCAGGATCTCCCGCGTCATTGCCGCGCCAACCTCCGCGTGACCGTTGAAACGGATGCGGTCCGCGACGACAAAGGTTGGCGGCTTCCCCACATCGTGCAGCAGTACGCCCAGCGCGAGCGTTACGCTCGGCTGTCGCAACTGTTCCAGCATCAACAAAACGTGCGCCCATACGTCGCCCTCGGGATGATATTCAGGAGGCTGCTCGACACCCTGAAGAGCTCTCACTTCTGGAAGAATGTAATTCAGAAGACAGCACTCCTCGAGGAGTTCCAAGCCGCGACGCGCGTTACCCTCGGTCAGGATCCGGACGAGTTCGTCATGAATCCGTTCGGCTGAAATTTTGTTGATGCAGTGCGCATACGAACGAATGGCTGCCGCTGTTTGAGTATCGATCGAGAAGTCGAGCCGAGCTGCAAACCGCACCGCACGGAGCATTCGAAGAAAGTCTTCTTGGAAGCGTTTCTCGGGATCGCCAATGGCGCGAATAAGACGGTTGGCAAGATCTTCGCGCCCGCCGACCAAATCGAGCACCTCGCCGGACGCCGGATCCTGCATCAATGCATTGACCGTGAAGTCACGGCGCATCACGTCGTTAAAGGGATTAGTCTCGAACCGGACCTGATCCGGCCGCCGCCCATCCGAGTACGAACCCTCACTCCGGAAAGTCGCAACTTCTACTTGGGCATCGGTGGAATCGCGCACGAGGATGACGCCAAAATGCGCGCCCACCAGTTGAGAACCGGGAAAGTAAGAGGCAATCTGCTCAGGCCGTGCCTCCGTCGAGACGTCGTAATCTTTCGGAACGATGCCGAGCAGCCGATCTCGGACGCAGCCGCCAACAAGCCATGCTTGGTGCCCTCGACTTTTGAGCGTTCCGATGATTTCGAGTGCTAAAGCTTCAGGCGTCACTCGTGTCTGCTGCAACCAGGACTCAGCCGCTCGCAGCCTTCTCCACATCGGCGCTTGCCGAGTTGCCTTCGCCATCCTCCGCCAACGCCGCAGCGGCTGCAGCCTGAGCTTCCGCCTCCGCTTTTTTCAATTCCTTCTTGGAAGGAGGTGCCTGTTCGTGACGGTAATCATGGTCGTGATAACAGGTTCGGCAGCGCACTTTCGCCGCTAGCCCATCTACCAGAGAAACAATTGAATGGTTGGTAACGCGGCGGCACTTAATACAGTGATCGTCGATCACGTCGCCTAATCGCATTTCGTCCATTTTTGTCCGTCAATGCGGAGTATATCAAGTCACGGAAGCAGAGGGGGTTTGCTAGACTTAAGCTTCAGCCTAAGCGGCCAGGTAGCTCAGTCGGTAGAGCGCAGCCCTGAAAAGGCTGGCGTCGGCGGTTCGATTCCGTCCCTGGCCACCATTTTGATTCCAACGTTTACTTCCCACACCCCTGTAAGTTAGTAACAGAACTTCGTAGCACGACCACCTTCGGTTCCTGCGAATTATTTTCTCGATAACGACGTCTAGTCCGTAGCCATCGCTATTCTGCATAGCTTGGCAGCCGCACCTTCAACAGCCGCCCGATGGCGATTGCACTTTGAATAGTCGTCGTGGTAATCCTTCGTCTGTTGCATCGAGGGGCAACCTAAGACTTGACTCACCACATGAGCCCACAGTTGCTTTTGGCTGTACCGGCGGCTGTAGTGATTAGTATTGTCGGTGTGGGATGGGCAGTGCATCGCTTCAAACTTTTGAAGCCACTATTCTCTTTCGGTGTGGTCATCGTGGTGATCGCCTTCGTTGAGTTTTCGGCAATCACCATCTTCTACCTAACTCAGATACCACGAATGCACGGCACTGATTTCCTTATCTTCGTTTCACTCGGCTTCGCAGTTTTCATGTCAGGTTTTGTTTTGCGGCGATTCTGGCGAGACAGGAAGCGTGAGGCACGGAAAGCCTAGGGATTCCGTGCGGATGTGAAGATATCGGTGTCTCGGTATCACCCGAACGGCAACAAGCATGGAGGGGAGAGACCTAGTTTCACCCAGAACTATAGATGCTCTAGAATTGATTACTCGATGAAGAAGACATACTGCGGACTCGCACTTACGTTGGCCATCTCTCTATTTAGCTTGCTGGGCCTCTCACAAGAGAAGCCCAAACAAGGTGGTGAGGACTGGATTTCCCTTTTCAACGGTAACGATCTCACCGGATGGGAGAAAGTTGGCCAGGAGAGTTGGACGGTGGAGAACAGCGTGATCCACGGCAAGGGCTTAACCAAAGACTACGGCTACCTTCAAACCGCAAAGAATTACAGGGATTTTCAAATGGCGCTACGCTTTAAATGCGTGGGCGACGGCAACAGCGGCGTATTCTTTCATTCGGCGTTCAAGCCCGGCACTGCGGATGTGACGCAGGGTATGCAGTTTGAGATCGACTGCAACATGATGCACCATACGGGCGGCGTTTACGCGGAAGATGGCCGGCAATGGGTTGTTTGGCCAGCCCCGGAAAACGAGAGTGTGGTTCGCATGGGGGAGTGGAACGACTATCTCGTCGAGGTTACCGGAAACCGGTATCGTTCACGCTTGAATGGCGTCCAGATGATCGATTTTACAGATCCGAAACCGAGTTCATCGGACGGTACAATCGCGCTGCAGTTGCACGCCGGCGGCCGCGGCAACATGGAGTTTAAGGATCTATGGCTGCGGGACTTATCACAGCGCTGAGCTGTTCGCCGATGAGGTAGTACCGCTCAGGATAGCTGTGAGTCTGCGGTTCACTTCTTTCAGATAGGCCGCGTCACCGCCCGGCAACTCGACCGTGGCGGTGCCCTGGAAATCGATATCGCGCAAAGCCTGATAAATCGCTTTCCAATCCAGATCGCCTTCTAGCAGGGGAACCCATTCGGCAACCATTCGCTCGCTCTTGGCCTCGTGCTTAAAGCGGAAGTCCTTGATGTGCAGTTTGACAATGCGCGGCCCAAGCGTGCGTATCCAATCCTGCGGATAGCCGTAAAGCTTGACATTCCCGACATCGAAGTACGCGCGGACCCAAGGAGTATGGAAGTCGTCGATGTAGCGGGCGAATTCAAGTGGACTCAGCAGAAACTTGTTCCAAACTTCTTCGATGGCGATAATCACGCGCAGCTGCTCGGCGAGCGGCAGAAGCTGGCGGATGTTCGTTTGTGAGCGAGTGTAAGCGTCTTTATAAGACGTGCTTGCATCGACCACCGCGGGCACGATCAAAACAGTATCTGCTCCCCACAAGTGAGCATTTTGGAGCGAGATGCGCGCGCCCGCCAGACTCCGTTCCACAATGGCTGGATCTGGCGATGAGAGTGGGTATTTCCAATGATCCATATTCATGACCGAATGAATCTTGATACCGGCTTTCTCGGCCGCCTTCCTCATCGATTCGGCTTCCGCCTGATCGGGCGTTGTAGGACACTCGATCCGTTCGAAACCTGCGTCTCGCGCGATTTTGAAGCGCTCCGGAACGCTCACGCTTTCCGGTAACATGCTGTACTCGACGGCTTCGTGGATCGGTAAGCGACCATCTGGCAACGAACTAAACGCGAGAACAGCTGGTGATTCGAGAAAGGTTCGACGAGTCATAATATGTGCACTGCTTTTAACAGATAATTACGTTCTAGTATCGTGTGATATTACCTCATAAGCAAAGCAAAGACATGAAATCAGGCTCCAACGAAAGTGGGCAGCAGTCGCTGCCGGATCGTCGCGACTTCCTGAAGGCGGCAACCGGTACCGTAGGTGCGGTAACGGCCGGCTTTCCCGCTATTATCTCCGCGCAGACGGTGACTAACGCGCTCAAGGTTGGTCTGGTCGGCTGTGGTGGCCGCGGAACAGGTGCTGCTAATCAGGCCCTGCATGCAGATGACTATGCCGAGCTGACAGCGGTTGCCGAGGTGGTGCAGCCGCAGATTGATCTCGCACTCTCAACCCTCGGCAAGCTACCCAAAGTAGCGGATCGAGTAAAAGTCGATAAGAGTCATCAGTTCGTCGGACTCGATGGTTACCAGCGTCTGATCGACTCGGGCGTCGACGTGGTTATACTCGCAACTCCACCCGGTTTTCGCCCGCTTCATCTCGCGGCCTGCGTCTCCGCCGGAAAGCATATCTTCTGTGAAAAGCCCGCCTCGACGGACGCGCCGGGGATTCGCTCAGTTCTGCAGTCGGCAGATTTGGCGAAGAGCAAGAGTCTGTCTCTGGTTGCAGGCTTTTGCTGGCGTTACAACGATATGGTTATCGAAACCTTCAAAGAGGTGTTCGATGGCGCAATCGGCCGCGTCGTCGCTTATCACGCGACATACTATACGAATCCGGTCAAGCCGATGCCGGCCGCCAGTAGCCGTCCTGCCGGAATCAGCGACACCGAGTGGCAGATCCGTAATTGGTACAACTTTGTCTGGATATGCGGCGACAGTCTGGTGGAACAGGCAGTGCACAGCGTCGACAAGATCGCGTGGATCATGCACGACGAACCACCACTGAGCTGTGTGGCAATAGGGGGACGGACAATACCCGCCGAGGGAGGCGACATCTACGATCACTTCGATGTAAATTACCTTTATCCGAATGGAACGCGGGCGTTTCTGGCCAATCGTCAGATGGAAGGTTGCTATAACGAAAACGCTGATTACATCCTGGGTACGGAAGGCTCCTGCACGATGGGCCGCTCGCCAGTTCCTCGCATCGAGGGAAAGAAAAGTTGGACATGGAGCGGCCAGAAATACGACATGTATCAGCGCGAGCATGACGTGCTCTTTGCCTCGATTCGGAAAGGACAGCCAGTGAACGACGGCAAGCGGCTAGCCTCAAGTACGCTGTTGGCCATCATGGGTCGCATGGCCGCCTACACAGGCCAGGAGGTGACCTGGGATCAGGCGCTTAACTCACAAGAAAAGTTGGTTCCGGACAACCTCTCCTGGAATGGGAGCCTGCAGGTCGTGCCGCGCGCTGAACCCGGCATCACTAAGCTAACTTAGATCCGGATGCAAGCCAGTTTCAGCTTGATTATTGGCGCGGCTGCTGCTTTGCTCGCCGTTTCTCTTTGCTTTTCACAAACACCTATCGCTGGACGCGCCGGCAATACTGATAAAGAGCACGAGCGTTCAGAGGTCACGCGCATTCGGGAGCACATACTCGCCAATCACACGCACCCGGTTGGCACGCGAAAATACAGCTCGGTCATTGAGAACACAGCAGTCTCATACGATATGGTCGCCATACCGGCGGGCGAATATGCGATGGGTTCGAATGGGAACAAAGACGAACAGCCCTCGCATCAAGTGAAGCTCTCAGGTTTCTGGATGCAGGCACACGAGGTCACGTGGGACGAATATCGGCTTTTCATGTTTGCCAACCAGGCTGGTGAGGTCGCACATAAAGACGAGCTCGTAGATGCCGTGAGCAGGCCGACCCGGCCCTATGTCGAGATGAGCTTTGGGATGGGCATTAACGGCTACCCGGCGATCAGCATGACCCAGCATGCAGCTAATAAGTACGCCGAGTGGCTAAGCGCCAAAACCGGCGAATTCTACCGGCTACCGACGGAAGCCGAATGGGAATACGCTTGCCGCGCTGGTTCGACGGCGACCTACTACTTCGGCGACAGTGCTTCGCAGCTCGGTGATTACGCCTGGTTCAGCGCGAACAGCGGCGGCAAATACCAGAAAGTAGCAACGAAAAAGCCTAACGCCTGGGGTCTGTTCGATGTCCTCGGCAACGTCATGGAATGGACGCTCGATCAATACGCACCCTACACGGCAACGCCGCAAGTGGACCCGTGGGTAATCCCTACGAAGCCCTATCCGATTGCGGCGCGCGGAGGCTCTTGGAACGATCCGGCAAAGGCGCTTGCCTGCGCTTCGCGAGCGGCATCGGATCCATCGTGGAAAGAGCAGGACCCGCAGCTTCCGAAGAGCATCTGGTATGAAACCGATGCTCAATGGCTCGGGTTCCGCTTAGTACGCCCCGTCAAGATTCCGACGGCGGAGGAGATGTATCAGTACTGGAACAGCGGTGTAGAGCATGACGAGCAGTAGACTTTTCTTGGCCGGTTTCGTACCCGTCCTAGCAACCCTGACGCTTCATCCATATGAGGCAGTCGAGCCGCATATGGGTACGCTCTTCCGCATTAAACTCTACGCCGCGAACGAGTTAAACGCCCAGAATGCCTTCCGGGCGGCTTTCGCGCGCATCGCCGAACTCGACACGGCTCTTTCCGATTACAAGCCAGATAGTGAACTGAACCGGCTCACGCATTCGGCGGTTCATCAGTGGACGCCGGTGAGCAATGATCTGTCCCGTGTCGTGGAGAAAGCTCAACTGCTTGCGGCCGAAACGGCCGGCGGGTTCGATATCACGCTCGGTCCGCTTACCCACCTCTGGCGAGAGTCTCGCAAGGCAAATCGCGTGCCCACCAGCCTCGCGATTCAGCAGGCAAAGGCACGCTGCGGCTATACCAAGCTGCATCTCGATCGGGCCAAACACAGCATCAGACTCGACGTGGAAGGAATGCAGCTCGATGTGGGTGCGATTGCGAAGGGTGACGCCGCCGATCAGGCGCTGCAAGTCATCGGGAAATGCGGCATCCACAGCGCGCTGGTCGCCGCAAGTGGAGATCTTGCTTTCAGCGACGCGCCACCGGGCGAAACAGGCTGGCGCATCGGCCTCGATTCGCTGGACGTGGCGCAGGAACACTTCACGCGCATCCTGCTACTAGCGAACAGAGCTGTCTCGACTTCTGGACCCGGTGAACAGCATCTCGATGCAGGCGGCATTCGCTACTCGCACATCGTCGACCCGAGCACTGGACTCGGATTAACGCGGGCTATCACTGTCTCTGTGATTGCTGACAGAGGGATTGACGCGGACAGCCTATCGACTGCGGTCAGCGTGCTCGGTGTCGAGCGCGGCTTCACTTTGATTCAGGGGCATCCGGACACGGCGGCGCTTATCTTGACTAGGCAAGGCGAGCGCGACAAGGTCTTAGAATCCGCAAGTTTCCGCCTTTTGCGTGCTTTGCAGTGAGACCCTGGCTGATATCGTTACTCTTCCTCGCGGACGCGACGAACGCCGACCGGAAGATTTCCCCAATCCGATTCGAAGATCTAGCGGCCGGAAGCGGCATAAACTTCGTCTTGCATAATTGCCCGACTCCCCAGAAACACATGATCGAAACCATGGCTGGCGGCCTGGCCGTGTTCGACTATGACGGCGATGGCAAGCCCGACATTTTTTTTACGAACGGTGCGGATTTGCCGTCCTTACACAAGACTGGGCCACAATACTCGAACCGGCTTTATCATAACGAGGGCGGCCTGAAGTTTCGCGATGTCACAGCGGAAGCGGGGCTCGCGGGAGAAGGCTATTCAATGGGCGCGGCTGCCGCCGATTTCGATAACGACGGGAAACCCGACCTCTTTGTAGCCGGTGTCAATCAAAACATCCTCTATCGCAACCTGGGGAACGGCAAGTTTGAAGATGTCACGCAGCGGGCCGGGATCACGAGCGGCGAATGGGCCGTGGCAGCAGGATGGTTCGACTACGACCGCGATGGTTTATTAGATCTATGGGTTGTACATTACGCGAAGTGGTCGATCGCTGAAGACCGGTATTGCGGCGACAAGCCGCGCGGCTTACGCATTTACTGTCACCCTAAGTATTTCGAAGGTCTGGCGAGCACGCTTTATCGCAATCGTGGAAACGGTACCTTCGAGGACGTATCCAAGAAATCGGGAATCGGTGCTTTCGCCGGCCGGGGCATGAGCGTCGCGTTTGCCGACTTCGACGGTGACGGGTACCCGGACGTGTTTGTAACGAATGACAACATGTCGAACTTCCTGTTCCATAACAAAGGGAACGGGACCTTTGAAGAAGTTGCGTTACTAGCTGGTGTCGCGCTGCGGGAGGACGGTAAGGCCGTCGCGAGTATGGGTGTCGACTTTCGGGACTACGACAATGACGGGCGGCCCGACATTGCGGTAACTGCTCTTGCGTCTGAAACTTTTCCTTTATTTCGCAACCTGGGTAAGGGCATTTTCTCGGACGCGACTTATGCGAGCAAACTCGCTGGCCTCAGTCTTCATCACAGCGGCTGGGGAACAGGCCTATTTGACTTCAACAATGACGGTCGAAAAGATCTCTTCACCGCCAACTCGCACGTGAACGACCGGGTCGAGATGTTTGAACCGGCGCTTTACAAGGAACCGAATAGCGTATTTGCCAACCTTGGAAACGGCACCTTTCAAGATGTCTCGGCCGAAGCCGGGTTGAACGCCGCCAAGGCGCATCGCGGTAGCGCCTTCGCCGATTTCGATGGGGATGGCAAAATCGACGTGGTGGTCTCATCGCTCGAGGCGCCTATCGAACTCTGGCATAATGTGAGTCCTGGCCCGAACCACTGGCTGGCAGTTCAACTGCGCGGTACACGTTCCAATCGTGACGCGCTTGGCGCGCATGTGCAAATTGGGAACCAATGGAACGACATGACAAGTGCGGTCAGCTATGCGTCCTCGAGCCTTGGGAATGTGCACTTCGGCATGGGTGCGACAGCAGACAATCAGCGCCTCCAGATCACCTGGCCCGATGGCAAGCGGCAAACGTTGAAGGACGTACGGGTCGATCAGATTGTGCGGGTAAAAGAAGATTAGCGGCCCGGAGCAGTGATCTCGGCTTCCTTCGCAAGCTGATCATTGATCTGCTGGTTCTTCTGCTTGATCCGTTGGTACTGCTCCATTGTTTTCTGCGCCGCCGGAGTCTTACCCGCAGCCTGATAGGCGCGCGCAAGGCTGTAGTGCAGGCTTCCGTCGTCATCAATGCTTAGCGCCTTTTCCAGATGGGGCACCGCCTCTGCGGGTCTGTTGAGCAGCCCGTACACCATGCCTATGGCAGCATGCGCGGGCAGCATTTCCGGATCGGCCCTCAACGCAGCTTTTAAATAGGGTACAGCGTTTTCCGGTCGCTGTGTCCGCCATAGACTTTCACCCAGCATGAAGTTGAGGTCAGACGCGTCGGGTTCGCGCACGAGCAATTCATTCAGCAGCGGCATCACCTCGTCGTATTTATGGGCGAGAAAAAGAGACCGGGCCAATTCTGTTTTGAGGTGAACATCGCCCGGCGCAAGAGATAAGGCGGCCCGCCACTCGGCGGTGGCTTCTGCATCCTGACCGTGCCCGTGTAAAATCTCTGCTCGGAGCGCGTGGACCTCGACAGAGTCGGGAAGCTCTCCGAGACGCGTGAAAGCGTCGCGTGCGAGCTGGTTGTCAGCTTTGATTGCCCAGAAAAGCACGTCGGGTTTGGGTGCGCTAGCTGCTGCTCGGGCCACGGCAAGGTAGTCCCCCATCCGAAATCGGCACTCGGCCGTTTTGGCCGTGCAAGGCATGTCGAGCAGACGCCGCTCTGATAGCTGCTCTGCCGTCGCCCAGTCTTGATGCCCGGTATCTTGATAAATATTCGCAAGGCCGGCGTGCAGCCCGAGGAGAGTTGGAAGCTTCGCTTGAGCTTGGCGATAGAAAAAGAATGCGCTTCGATATTGCCGCCGCTGCAGCCGTGAATCAGCAAGTAGGGCAGCTACGTAAGGTGATTGAGGCGCCGACTTTGAAAGACTTGCAAGATTGGAGGTCGCAAGGGATTCGTAGGCTTTACCGAGTCCATACCACGATTGCGGGTCTGTCGCGTTCAGGGCTGGTTAGCTTGCGATACGTTGCGGCAGCACTGTCGAATTTGCCCGTATTCTGATACGCCTCGGCGATCAAAGTCAGCGCAGGAATATTCTCCGGGTCTAGCTTCAGGACAGCTTCGAACTGAGGGATCGCTTGCCGCGGTTGGCCGGCCATCTGTTCTGCCATCCCGAGATTTAGGATCAGACCTGGATTGCCCGGCACTGCTCGCACCAGGCTCTGATAAATCGGAATGGCTTCGGCGAACCGGCCTTCCGACATCAGTTTTTTCGCCTGATGCGATCGCTCCGCTAAATCATTAGTCTGAGCATGAAGGGCGACCGTGACGAGCAGAAAGGCAAACGCTGCTCGGGAAATCAAGCCCGCCGTCCTTCATCACCAACTGAAGCGGCCGGCAAAGCGGATATTGCGTTCGCCGTACGAGCTTGTAACCTGCATGAACGTTCCGTCATTCACATTACTATCTGGATTATTGAAATGCGACGTATTTGGCAGATTGTAAAACTCGGTGCGGAATTCGAATTTCAGGCTCTCACGAATTGGGAACACCCGCGAGATGCTTAGGTCGGTATTCCAAAGTCCCGGACCAGCCAGAATATTACGGCCAGTTGTGCCAAAGCGCTGTTGCGTAACCGGAGCAAAGGCCGCAGGATTGTAGTAGAACTGTCCAGGCCCAACGTTGCCAAAGCGCTGCACCGACTTTAGAACCTGGTCTGCGGTTTGCGTATTATCGGGCGCGTTCAATGACGTGCCGCTCGCCAAGATGTACATCGGCGTGCCTGTGTAGGCAGCCTCCAAGCCGCTCAGCTGCCAGCCACCGACGATCTTCGAAGCAATACCGCTATTGACAAACCTCTTGCCGGGGCCGACAGGCAACTCATAAACCCACCCGACTTGGAAGACATGTCGGCGATCAAAACCCGCCGAAGCACGATTGCGCTGAAAGACGGGAGCCCAGTTCCAATCGACCCCGGCCCATCCGTCGTCATCGGCGTAGTCGATTGCGTGGGACCAGGTATAGGCGCCTTTCAGCATCAAGCCGTTCGCGAACTGCTTGTTGAACGCCACTTGCAGCGAGTTGTATTCAGCGCTCAAGTATCCGTCCCACATCTGCGTGGGAATCGTACGTCCAATACTCGAATACTGCGGCAAGCCCGTTGTGCCTGAGCCTGGGTACCCGGAGTTGATGTCGTAATCCGCAAGTTGATGCACGGTGTGCTGTCCGACGTACCCCGCCGACATCACAATTGCGCCCGGAAGCTGTCGCTCAACAGTGAAGTTGTATGACTGCACATATCCGCGGTGAATGAAGCTGTTCGGGCTGCGCTCGGTCGCAGTGGGGTCGAGCGGCACTATTCCGGTCGAGAGGTCGGGACCGACAACTGGCGGAATGCCATTGGCGAGTGTACTCGGTACAAATGAATTTTGATTGGGCCCTAGGTTCGCGACGGAAAAGCTGTTGAGCGCCGTGTAATTGTTATTGATAGTAAGCGGGTAGAAGCCTCTCAGCGGCCGGGAATATGCAAGCGGGTCGAAGTTCAACCCGTAGCCGGTCCGGATCACAGTTTTTTCGTTCAGCCGGTAGGCGAGACCAACCCTAGGCGCGAAAAGCTTATGGCTGACACTGATGCCGGCATCGGCCGGAACATCTCCGCGTCCACCGAGATACACATTATTGTTGCTAGGATCGTAGCGCTCAATGCCTTTCCCGCAACAGCGCGTCATCAGCGGATAGAGTTCATACCGCAAGCCCGCCGTGACAGTCAGTTTTTTGGACACTTGCCAGCGATCTTGCACGAACCAGCCTAACTGCCATTCACGGCCTGTCATCAGGATGTACTGCGCACCTTTTTGTGTGTTGTCGGAAAGTCCCAGCAGAAACTGTGCGTAGTCGTTGAACTGATTGGTAGGCGTGGCGTTACCATTACCCAGATTGTTCGTTGTAAGCGAGCCGCTGAAATCGAAGTAGCCGCGCGGTCCTCCCGGGCTCAGCTCGGGCTGCCAATGGTTTAGATGATGACGGACCAGATCGAAGCCGAAGCGAACTTCATGCGCGCCTTTGGTCCAGGCAAGCGAGTGACTGGTTGTATATGTCTCATCGGTGCGATAGAGCGGCATCCAGTTCGGCACGCCCATTTGAGAGTAGGCGGTGCCCCAAGTGACATTTGGAAACCCGCTATCGCGAATGTCGGCACCGTTTAACCCCGGAATGTTTAGCGTAGACGAATAATTCTTACCAAAGTCAGTTCCCAGCACAGTTTGGCTCATACGCTGGTATCCGATGTTTCCATCAAGCACCAGGGTCGGCGAGAAGACGTAGGTGTGGCCGATCGATGCGACTTGTACGCTAGTGCGGCCCTTTCCGGGATCGGAACCGGGCGCCGGACCACCTGCTGCGCCAAAAATCCCGATGCCTCCCGATGTGGCAAACATGTTGTCGTACTTGACCCAAATTGAGTGCTTGTCGGTCCGGTTGTAGTTCACCTTGGCGTCGTACTGGAAGCGATTGATTGCAGGGCTCGCTGAAGCGGCATAGTTGTTCGTCGTTCCCGGAAGGTTTGGCGCGGGCAAGTAATTCTGAATGGCTTGTGCCTGCGGGCTGATGTACTGCCCCGGGATCTTCCCGCCGGCAAACAGGCTGCGTCCGCTTCCATCTGGGTTGCCGGTGTAAGGATTGTAGATGGGCGTATTGTAAGCCGAAAAGTCGCCGTCCCGCTGATCAAGCGTCGGCAAGGTATATAGTCCGTTTGCGCTCGTTTTCTGGGTCGTCCCGTCGAAGCTCACGAAGTAGAAAAGCTTGTCTTTCTTGATCGGACCACCGATCGTTGCTCCGTAATTGTTGTAGATTCCAACCGGCTTATCGATTCCCGGCTGCAGAAAGAAATTGCGTGCGTTGAGATGTTGATCGTTGTGGAAGATGAACGCACTGCCATGAATCTGATTGGTTCCAGACTTCGTGACCACGGTAATCGAAGATGCGCCAGCTAAGCCCTGATCGGCGTCGGCTGCGCTCGTCGTGACATTCACAACGTCAATTGTTTCAGCCGGCGCTACATAGCCGGTATATTGCGGCAGCCAAACGTTGATACTCTCTGCGCCATCGATCTTCGTGATGTTCGTTTGCCCGGCTGCGCCGTTTACGTGCGTATTCAAGGGTTGACCAGGATTGTCCGTACTGGAGTTTATGAACGCCGCAGGCGTCGTACCGGGCGCGAGATTAATCAGCGTCTGATAATTCCGATTGCCGCCTAACGGCATCTCCGTGACCGATTTCGAATTAATCTCGGTGTGCGTGTCGGCCTTGTCCGTCTGCAGTTCGACAGCTTGTGCCGAGACGTTCACCTTCTCGCTAGCTTGCCCGACCTGTAGTTCTAGATCGACGCGCGTAAGCGTGTTCGGAGTAACTGTAACTTTGTCCTGCTCCAACTGGCGGAAACCGCTTGCCGTGGCAGTAACACTGTATGTGCCCGGCAAAAGATTTACCAGGCTATAGCGCCCGTTACTGTCCGTCTTATCGCCACGACTCTGGTCGGTCTCAACGTTCCGAACAGTGATCACCGAGTTCGGCACGACAGCGCCGCTCGGGTCCGTGACGGTACCGACAATCGAGCCAGACAGAACCTGGCTGAAAAGATCTACTGGATTAGAAACCCAAAGGAGAATGCCGAGACAGAGCCCAATCTTTCTTAAACTTCTCTGGCTTCGAGCAACCCCGATCGAAGAAACAAACATTTCCCCACCCCTAAAAGTCCGGCTTGAAATCGGACAGTGTAATAGTTATTGCGAGAACTACTTGCGCCCTTACGTGGAGACGTAAACTAACCGAGAATGAGTAATGTTATAGCACGAGCTGCACTCATTGCAATATTTTTTTCCGAGCTATAGTAAAGAACACATCGAACGATGCCGTCCGCTTTTTCGTTTTCCCGCCGTGCGCTTCTAGAGGCTGCGGCTGCCTTCCCGATCGCTGCCACTTTACTTGCGGAGCCCGCGCCACGGTTGGTCTATGTGGGCAGCTACAGTTCGCCGCAAGGCC
Organism: Terriglobia bacterium; assembly: GCA_963737005.1. Lineage (GTDB taxonomy): Bacteria > Acidobacteriota > Terriglobia > Bryobacterales > Bryobacteraceae > Bog-105. The sequence goes on from CAVTRD010000006.1 coordinate 1,118,080, forward strand.
CCGAAGGCAGTAAAGGGAATGGCCAAGGCATTTATCTCTTCGAGATGGATCCTAACTCGGGGACACTGCATCCGCGCGAGACGTTCGCCAGCGACCAGAATCCATCGTGGCTGGCACTTGACCCATCGGAGAAGTTTCTCTTTGCAGCCAATGAAACGGCCGATTTTGCCGGTGCAAAATCGGGGTCAGTAAGTTCGTTTGCGGTCGATCGTGCAACGGGCCGTCTTCAGGTTGTGAACACCGTCAGTTCGCAGGGGGCCGGTCCCGCGCATTTGAGCGTTCATCCCTCGGGCCGGTACGTCTTCGTGGCAAATTATGCAGGTGGCACCATCGCGGTCTTGCCTGTGACTGGAAACGGTCACCTCGGAGAAGCGAGAGATACGAAGCAGGATCAAGGCGCTCCCGGCTCTCTTAAGGCCGCCAGCGCTCCCCCCGGAAGTTTTGCCGTCAGCGGACACGAACGCCCGCACGCGCATATGATTCAAAGCGACCCTGCAGGGCGTTTCATTCTCGCAACCGATCTGGCTCTCGACCGGATCTTTGTTTGGCGGTTCGATGCAAATACGGGCAAGCTTTTCGCCAATGATCCACCTTGGGTAGCGTTGCCCTCGGGCGATGGACCACGCCACTTCGTTTTTCACCCGAGCGGGAAATGGGTGTACTCGCTACAGGAGGAAGGTTCCACTGTTGCCGTTTTCGAGTACGATGCGCTCGCTGGGCGACTCCAAGTAAGACAGACCCTCTCGACACTGCCCTCTGGATTTGCGGGTACAAATTTCACGTCGGAGCTGGTGATCTCGACAGACGGACGATTGCTCTACGCCGCCAATCGCCTCCATGACAGCATTGCACGGTTTTCGGTTGGCTCAACTGGTGAGCTCACTTATCTGGGTGAGACCTGGACTCGTGGCGACTACCCGCGCAGCTTCAGCATCGATCCGAGCGGCAATTTCCTCTTCACGTGTAACCAGAGAAGCGACGCTGTTGCTACTTTTCGAGTGAACCGGCAGACGGGCGATCTCACATTCACCGGGCAGTACACGCCCGTGGGGACCCCTGCAATCGTGGTGTTTCTGTCGTGATAACGAGACCCGCGGCCCAAGTGAAACACGATCATGCGTCACCGCACCACGCGCTTCTGGCATGCCTATTGTTAGCTTCTTTTTCGAGCACCGGCCGCGCGGCCCAGCTGGTCACATTCGCGAAAGACATTGCCCCGATTGTGTACAAAAACTGTACACCGTGCCATCGGCCGGGAGAGTCGGCGCCCTTTTCGCTTTTGAGCTATGACGACGCGAAGCGTCACGCCCGGCAGATCGCAGACGTAACGGAACGCCACTTCATGCCGCCCTGGCTGCCACAGGCGGGTTACGGTCAGTTCAGAGATGAGCGCCGCCTGAGCGATGGAGAAATCGCGCTGATCGCACAATGGGCCGCGGAAGGAGCGCCAGCCGGCTCTGCAGCAAGGATGCCCCCGGCTCCGAAGTTTAAGTCGGAATGGCAACTCGGACCACCCGATCTTGTCCTGCATGTCACGCAGCCATATCGGTTGGCGGCCGATGGCAGCGAGGTCTTTTGGAATTTCATCATCCCCGTCCCGATCAAAAACGCGAGGTGGGTCAGAGCACTGGAGGTTCGGCCAGGCAATGCGAGGGTATTTCATCACGCGAACGTCGTGATCGATCACTCGGGATCATCCCGTCGCCAGGAGATGATCGCCGGCACCGGATTTCCCGGCATGGATCTGACGCTGGAAGAAAACACCTTTGATCCTGACGGGCACTTCCTGTCCTGGAAGCCCGGTAGTTCACCGGTTGTTGAGCCGGATGGCATGGCGTGGCAAGCGACTCCCGGCATGGACCTGGTGCTCAACGTTCACCTGCGGCCATCGGGAAAAGAAGAGGTCGTGAGTCCCGAGATTGGTCTCTACTTCACCGACGTACCGCAGACTAAGTATCCGATGCTGGTACAACTCGAACGCGACGGTGGCATCGACATTCCGCCGGGGGCTAAAGATTTTTTGGTAAGCGACGATTTTCGCTTACCGGTCGATGCAAATGTGCTGGAAATTTATCCGCACGCGCATTACCTTGCCAAGTTGATGGAGGGTTACGCGACACTCCCCGATGGATCGCGCAAATGGCTCGTCCGCATACCGGATTGGGATCTGAATTGGCAAGGAGTGTACCGGTTGAAAGAGCCGCTCTTCCTTCCGCAAGGCACGGTTGTGTCAATGCGCTACCACTACGACAACTCGACGGCGAATATCCGCAATCCCAATAACCCGCCGAAAGAAGTGAAAGCCGGTGTTCAGGCCGTCGATGAGATGGGTCATTTGTGGCTGCAGGTCCTACCCGTTGCAGAAGGAGATCAGCGAGCGTTACTCGAAACGGAACTGGCGAAAGAACGCTTGGCAAAATACCCCGATGACTTTTCAGCCAATTTCAACATGGGTGACGTTTTGCTGAGCTCGGGCGACGCATCCAAGGCTGTAGCGTATTTCGATAAAGCGTCCAGTGTCAACCCGCAGAGCGTAGTGGCTGCAGCCGAGCTGGGGGTTGCCCTATTCACCGCTGCCAAGCTACCTGAGGCTAAAGAGCAATTCAAACGAGCCTTGGCGCTCGACCCGAAGTACACCGATGCACGATTCAATCTGGCGAGCGTTGAAGCGGAATCGGGAGACCTTGAAGGCGCTGTGAACGATTTTAAAGGTGTGCTAATCGACCGGCCCGATTATCCGAAAGCGCAAGATCACTTAGGTGACGTTCTGTTCGCTTGGGGCGACCAGCTTGCAAAGTCCGGCGATAACGAGCGGGCCGTGGATCGCTATCGCGAGGCCGTGTCACTGCGCGAGAAAGACGTGGAACTACACACCAGTCTGGGAGCGGCACTTGCGCGGTTGGGCCGTACGAACGAAGCGCGTTCTGAGCTTGAAACGGCGATTCAACTAAATCCGAACTTCGAGCCGGCGCAAAAACTACTCGCAGCGATCCCGCATTAGCCCGGGTCAACTCTCGCGAGCCGCTCGTTTGGCGCGAGGCGCACCTTTTCCTTCATTCCCTTTTGAGGCATGGGCTTCCGAGGCCGCCGGTTTCTTCAGATTCGCCAAGCTCTTACGAAGTGCATCGGCAATATCAATCACATCGGCCTGTCGAGGAGCACTCGGAGCTATCGACACAGGTTCACCCTTTACCTTCTTGTCAATCAACGCTTGTACCTTTTCCCGGTAGGTATCTCGATACTTCTCAGGTTCGAAAGACCCGGCCAACGAATGAATGAGTGTTTGCGCCAGATCGAGCTCTTTCTTGTTTACCGCGCTTACATCGGCTCGAAACTCTTCCTCCGCCCTCACTTCCGCTGCAAAGTACATTGTGTGAGCCAAAATGCCCGATTTCCCGGGACGCAGCACGACTACATGTTCCCGGCCATGCATGGCGAACTGGGCGATAGCCACCAGTGCCGATAGTTGCAGCGAGCGATAAAGCAGCGCATACGCCTTTTCTCCCGCCTCTTCAGGAGTCACGTAATAGGATGTCTCGAAGAACACCGGGTCGATGGCTGTCAGCGGCACGAACTCTTGAATTTCCATGGCTGCCGATGTGGTGGGAACCGCGGTCTTCAGTTCCTCTGGTTCGAGAGCAACGAAGCGATTTTTCTCGTATTCGTAACCTTTGACGACCGATTGCGGAGCGACAACCTGCTCGGTGCCCTGCTGAACCGAAACCTGTTTTACCGGTGTCAGAACGCGCTCCGGTGTCATTTCCGGCGCGATCCGAAAATCTGCACGATCCGGCAGCGCCACCGCTGTTCGCTTCGAAGATATCGACGGTTGCTCGCCTGTGTCGCCGCCTTTAAAAGAGCTGGGACGAGAAAAACTACTCCTGGGTTCTGCGTCGTCATCGGTCGTTTGTGGAGCATCCTTCCGATAAAGTCGCCGCAAGCTGATGCGCTCCGGCCTGGCGGCTCGGAACAAACGTACGGGGATTGAGATGAGGCCGAAAGAAACGTAGCCACGCCAAACGGTAGACGCCATACGTCCTCCTCTATCTATTGTGCCGCGACCTTAAAGGAAAGTTTAGACAGCCGGAAATAGATTGCCCTTTCCCGCGTCCATCTGAGAGAGCCAAATGAGCGACACGTCGGATCGAGATCTGAAATTTGTTTATCTGCTGCTGGGAATCACACTACCGCTCGCCTTGTTCGCAATCTGGTCGAGATCTGGTAACCGCAGACGGTCAATCGATAAAGCACATGACATTACGGTGGAAGATAGTTTTCCAGCGAGCGATCCGCCCTCGGCTTGGTGACATCGCGATACCGTAGAAGTCTCTACGGGCGTTATAATTTAGCTTAAATGCACGATCGCAAGCCTTCTTTTCAGCCCATCGCCCTAACTCTGACCGTGCTGGCAGCACTGTTGCGACTGGCCCCACATCCGCCAAATTTCACCCCGGTCGGAGGGATCGCGCTCTTTGGCGGAGCCCGCCTGAACGGCTGGCAGGCTTACCTGATTCCCTTGCTGGCTATGTTGATAACGGACCCGATTTTGAGCCATATGGCAGGTTATCCGGCATACTCCAGCACAACTCCGATCATCTACTTCTCGTTCCTGATCTATGTACTGATGGGCCGTATCTTGATCGGTAATAGCAGCAGTCCGTGGCGGATCGTAGCGGTCTCCGTAATCGGGAGCGTTCAGTTTTTCGTAATTACGAATATGTTTGTCTGGTGGTCGAGCAACGGATTCTACCCGCGCAGCTTAGCTGGCCTCACAGCATGTTATGTTGCTGCCTTGCCGTTCTTCAGCCGCACGCTAGTAGCTGACCTGTTTTACTCAGGTGTACTCTTCACCGCCAACGCTGTGTTGCGCCGCCGAGTAGAAGCGGTCGCACCGACCTCGGTTCTATAACGAAGAGAGGGAAAATAATCCCTCTCCTTTGCATGTAGTTCTTTGAGGAGACTATACGCCCTCCGAACCATGCAGTTTTACAAGCTTATTGTAGATTCCAAGAGCTAGAAATGTCGGAGCCCAATGTCCGACAAACGTCGCCTTCTTCTCGTCGCCCGTAAGTTGAAAGTAGAGTGAGGTGCCGATAGAAGCTAGCGCAAACCACAGATAAACGTCCGAAGGCAGCTTTGCTGTTTGCTGCTCTATGCTGCGCGCGATCGGCCCCTCACGATGTTCTGCTCTCGCACCGGCGCGGGGTTCGGTAGTCGCAATATCTTTGTAGTCCATATTTTCTCCTTGATCTCAGGCTAAGGCCCGTCTTGTTAAGTGATTCACCTGCAGTGACAGTGATTTCTTTTTGTGTCAAGAAAGAATTGTTCTCTGCCTATTCGTAGCGCAGAGCTTCGGTAGGGTTCAATTGCGAGGCTCGTCTGGCCGGCAGCAAGCCGAAGCCGACGCCTACACTGAGCGAAACTGCGAACGCCACAATAACCGAGATCGGCGAAACCGGAACGCGTACTTCATCAGTAAATAACCGAACACTTAGTGGCACCGCAAGTCCGACAATGATTCCGATCGTTCCCCCAATCAAACTGATCAGGACGGATTCGACCAGGAACTGCATCAGCACTTCACGCCGCGACGCGCCCACTGCCATGCGTAAGCCAATCTCACGAGTTCGCTCGGTGACCGTCACCAGCATGATGTTCATAATGCCTATGCCCGATATGAGCAGTGCAATCGCGGAAACAACAATTAATACTAACGTCAGGATATTAGCTATCTTGGTGGCCGTCTCGAGAATTGATTGCAGGTCGTGGACGTCATACTTGGCCCCTGGCCGGTGGCGGCCTTCCAAGATGTCGCCGAACAATTCACGAACGCCCGACACATCACTTGCATTCCGAACCTGCAGATAAGCCGGATCAATCCGTTCGTATGGCGCAAAAAACTTTATCACTGAGATTGGAATCAGAATCGTCTCGTCGACGATCTCGCCGGTTCCAAACGTACTGGTCTTCTCCCGGAACGTGCCAACAACCGTAAACTGGACCTGACTGATTTTGACGGTCTGGCCGATGGCTGCCTGTTGACTACCGAACATGCGGACGGCTAATTTATCGATCAGCATGGCCACTCGTTCGCGCAACGTAATGTCACTCGCATCAAACGTTCGACCAGCTAGCAACACCAAGTTCCGCACCTTCGCATAATCTTCGTCGACACCATCGACGGTAACTTGCCGAACCTTTCCGTTTACCACGATGTCGTCATGAATTGTCATGACGCCGGTGGCGGCCACGATGCGATTTCCGAGCGTTTCACGAACTGCTTGAATGTCCGCTCGCTTGATGTAATCACCTTGCACTTGGGCCGCATTCTCACCGCCGGCGTCCGAGCTCGCGTAAACCAGGTTCGATCCGATTCCCCGGATCTGGTCGAGAATGAAGGTCTTGCTGGCAAGCGAGATTGTTACAACGAGAATTACGGAGGCGTTTCCGACGATTACGCCGAGTACCGTGAGAAACGTACGAAGACGATTGGCCCGGAGTGCCTGAAGGCTGAAGTTAATTGCTTCGGGGAAATTCATCGGAAGCGGTCAGACAGGCGTACTCTGGAACACGGAGTCCGCATCAGGATGTCGTTTAACCGCCGCCGGCTTGCTTCAGCAGACGGAAGGCTTCATCGCGGGGCGGATCATCCGCTGTGATAGGAGCATGAACGTACTTCGTCAGCAGCTCTTTAGCTTCTTCCAAATTGCGTCGTTGTTTGACCAGGATATCGGCTCGCGCAAACCAAACACGAGGATTGTTGGGCGCAACTTCCCGTGCTTTCACGAATAGAGCATCGCTCTCGGATATTCGCCCTTGAGTCGCCAGAAACTTTGCCAGCGCAAGAATATGACCGACACTGTGAGGGGTTACGGCAACCGCTTGGCGCAAATGCTGTTCAGCGGTCCCGAACTCCTTTCGCTTCTGGTCCAGCTTAAAGCGATCATAATAAGCTTCGCCCGGATCAAGAACACTCAGCTTTTCGGCAACAACGGCAGCTTTGTCATAGCCGCCGCCCAGGAATCCGGGCGCATCAAGATAGTAGTCGAATAAATCATCCAGGGCATCGCGATTCGTCCCGTCCAGCTCGACTGACTTTTCGAATGCCTGACGCGTTTTGGAAGCCCAACCCGGTGCCATCAGAGGGTTTGACGTCTCCGCCCGTTTGCCGTAAGTGCGCCCCAGCCAATCCATGTACTCGCTATTAGAGGGACTGCCTGCAACAGCTTTCTCCAGAGCCTCGCTAGCCTTCTTGAATTCACCGATCATGAAGTAGTCACGGCCCAGTAAGAAGTTCGTTGCCGCATCCCCACTGCTTTTTTCGAGCAGGCGAAGCGAGTCCTCGTAATACGTTCGCATATACAGCTCTTCTGCTTTTTTGAGGTCTGAACCAGCAAACAAGCTGCCATTACTGCAAACCAGTACTAGCAAGATGGCCGAGAAAACTCGTCCAATTGACAAAACGGACTCCCCTTTCAGAAAACGATCCCGGTAAACCACTGCTCTGCCCCTACAGCTACCAATAAAGATGCGGGTCGATGCTTGTAGGTTGCGAAAGGAGTGGAAAGTGTAGGACCGATTACAGAGTTAGTACCGCCTGTGCACGTAGGTTCGCCCATGCCGGTAACCGAAACACGCTCGGGTGCAAGAAAGCCCGAAGAGCAGCATAACCACCAAAGCGATCAGGCAGCCGATCCCGATGTTCTTTGCCGTCGAGTTGCCCGCGCGTGTTGCCATTGCTGGCTGGTAAGACGGCGGCTCATAGTTCAAGGGCTGCTGGCCCGCTGTGCTTCCAGTGCTGAACGCTGTACCGCAATTGGCGCAGAACCTCGCGTTATCCGGATTTGCCAATCCACAATTCGGACAAGTCATAATTATGCTTACTCTAACGAATTAGCCAGGCAATAAGTTCGGCCTTCTCAGTCGGCGATCCGATACGCAAACCCGAAACGCCCGATCTGGATGAGTGACTTTTCGGTGGGCGCGTAGAGGTGGAATGACTCAATCCGGCCCATGGTGCTGTTACGGATGGCGTCGACCGTACCCAGAAACTTGCCGGACTGGGCTTCGTAAAACTTCACCTGCAGCACGTCCCCGTGGTGCTGCCATCCGAAAACGTAATCTCCTGTTTTCAGACGGATCTGGCCCACGGTGATCGGCACTTGGACCAGCAGGAAATGGGAGTATTTTCCGTCAGCTGAGTATCCCGCGGTAATCAGCACAACGCCGGCGACGTAGCGTCCTTTGCCGTTCGTAATGCCGGATGCGGTTCGGAATTCCGTCTCGATGCGCTCGGTTCCCACTGGCGCGCGGGCGGGGATTATCTGCTTTAATTCCGCCTCGGTCGCAGCTCTCCACGGTGTTGTTGCCGCTGAGGCGTAGATTACGCCTGCGAAGACCCCCAACCATGCGCAGGCGGACGAACGCGAGCGGGGCCACGACGACACAGCCATCTAAACCGGGTCCTTCTCAGGAAGATGAACGATGCCGCGCTGTAGGGCAGTTGTGGCAGCTTGTGTACGGTCCGACACGCCCAGCTTGCTCAGCAGATTGTTAATGTGTGTTTTGACCGTAGCTTCCGAGATGGAGAGCTCGTTGCCGATTTCGCGATTACTGCGGCCCCCTACGATACATTTCAAAACCTCGAGCTCTCTGGCAGTCAAGCTTGGACCGCCCATGCGCTCGGCCAAGCGCTGTGCTACCACGGCCGGTATCCGTTGCCGGCCGCCATGAACGGTTCGTATCGCGTCGATCAGTTCCTCGCCGAACATGTCTTTCAGAAGATAGCCGCGAGCGCCGGCCTGCAAAGCACGATAGATATCTTCGTCGCCATCGAAAGTTGTAAGCACGATGATGCGCGCTCCAGGCGCTTCGCCCCGGATTTCAGTGATGGCCTCCACTCCGCTCTTCTTCGGCATGCGGAGATCCATGATCGTGATGTCAGGACGATGCTTTCTAAAGAGCTCAATCGCCTGCTCGCCATCGGACCCTTCAGCCACGACCTCGATATCGGGCACGGTCTTCAATAGCGCCGTCAGTCCTTGCCGGACCACGTGATGGTCGTCGACGACCAGAATGCGAATCGGTTCCACTAATTTAACGGCGCCTCCACAGACACTCTCGTTCCCTTTCCCTCCGCGCTATCCACGACAAGGTTGGCATTGATCTGTGCGGCACGTTCGCGCATACCTTTTAAGCCGAAGTGGCCGTTCGGGCCGGATGAGAACGACCCAACGCTGAAACCAAGTCCATCATCCGAGATCGTCATGCGCAGTTTTCTTGCGGCGTAAACAAGCTCAATTGAGATACTCGCGGCCTCAGCATGCCGCAGCGCGTTCGTAACTGCTTCCTGACCGATCCGAAGTAGCTCGTCCTCAACGTTCGAGCGCAACGACCGGTACGTGCCTCGCACTTCCATGCTCAACTTTACCGGACTCGAGCCGATAATTTGCCTGGCCGACTTGGAAAGCCGCGAGGCCAAGTCCTCGCTTTCCGAAGACTGAGACCGCAGTTGCCAGATAGAACGACGCGCTTCGGAGAGGCTCTCACGGACCTGCAGTCTTGCTTGGTCCAGATGCTCTCGCGCCGCTTCGGCGGACGAAGATAGCAAGCGCGACACGATCTCGAGTTGCATAGACACCCCAACGAATCCTTGGGCGAGCGTATCGTGAATCTCACGCGCAATGCGGTTTCGTTCTTCAGAAACGGCCTGAAACCGCGCTTCCACTTCAGCCACTCTCCAACGATAGATGAAGTAGCAAAGCGCAGCAAATGCAAAGACAACCAGCGCGTAGAACCATGCTGTTTGGTAGTAATGCGGCTCGAGCCGAAAACTTAGAACCGCCCCGGTTTCGTTCCAGAAGCCGTCGTTATTGCGCGCTGCAACCCGGAATCGATAAGCGCCCGGCGGAATGTTAGTGTAGTACGCGATCCTCTGTAAACCGGCCTCGACCCAGCCCTTATCGAAGCCATCGAGTTTGTATCGGTAAAGCACTTTCTGAGGTGCAACAAAACTCAATCCGGCGTACTCGAAAGCAAAGCGGGAGTGACCGGGTTTGACAGCACTCACTTGAAACGGTTCAAACAGACGGTCATCGATCTTGACCGATTCAATGACCACGGGCGGCAGCACCCGATTAAGCCGAGCGGCGCTCGGATATAGCGCAGCCACTCCCTTCAACATAGAAAACCAAAGTGTTCCGTCCTGCGCCTTCCAGACTTCCGGATGGCCGCCCACACTTGCTTCATTGATCCGTAAGCCGTCGCTTGTGTCGTACCAAATAGCCGTCGCACCGTTACTGCGATTTAGAGCTGCCTTCTTTAACTCGTTTCTGTTCGCACGCGCGATGCCGGTTTTGGAAGAGAACCACAGCTCTCCGTTGGCATCTTCGCTCATCCCAAATATGGTCGCGGGTAGTCCCACTTGTTGGGGTACGGGATGGCACACGCCGGCGACCAGCACATCCAGACCGCCATTCTGCGTGGCGACCCACAGATCGCCGTCCGCATCTTCGTACAAATCGGTAACAACGTTGCTCGATAGGCCGTCGTGCGTTCTGAGCGTCACAAATCTGCGGCCATGCAACCGGCTTAGGCCGTTCAAGGTGCCAACCCAGAGATCGCCCCTGTGATCCCGCAATACAGCACCCACCAGATCACTGCCCAGCCCATCGGCTTGCGTGAACGTTGCGAACCTGCCTGGGCTCTCTTCATGAGAAAGTCCGCGTCGTGTCCCAATCCAGAGCGAGCCATCGGTATCCCGGTAAATCGACCGGACAAAATCATCAGCTAAACCATCTGCGGAGGTAGTGACACTCACTGCGCCGGCCCTCGACACCAGATTCAAACCGTCGGGAGTGCCGGCATTCAGACGTCCCTCGCGATCGTTACCCATGGACAAAACAATGTTGCTCGAAAGTCCTTCGCGCGTCGTGAGCTGGCTGTAGCGATTTCCTTCCTTTTGCGTGAGCCCCGCATCGGTGCCGACTGAGAGAACACCATCATGGCTCTCGAACACGCATCGGACAATGTCCGAGGCAAGTCCATCTCGTGTCGTATAAGCCACGAACTTCTGGTTGCGTGCGATTGTGGCCCCGGTCGATTCGCTTCCAATCCACAGATCGCCTTCCGCGTCCTCCGCCATCGCTATAACGTACTGTCCGGAAAGCGCGCGCTCTGACTGAAACCGGCCGTCTCGGTCTTTCACCAGGCGGGTGATGCCGCTTCGGCAGCCGACCCAAATGCTTCCCTCCCAGTCCTCGAACAAAGCCAATACTGCGTCCCCGGGGAAGGATACCGGGACCGGTTCAAAGCGATGGAGCTCGTGGGGTTTCGCTACGAATAAGCCCCGGGCGGTGCCTACCCAGAGATTCGATGAACGATCTGGCATCAGGGCGTTTACGGCTCCCACCGGCAGGTTGGTAGTAAGCTCGCGCAACCGGCCATTCTGTGACACTCTCAAGCCGTTCTCGGAACCGACCAGTATTGTCCCGTTAATGTCTGCGGCCATCGCGCCGGTCAGCCGTGGCGAGCCTTCCTGCCACCGCAGCCTCTCCGCCTTAGCGGGTTTGTGCGGATCAATGCTCCACGCCTCTAAGCCTTCGGGCTCGATGGCCCATATTCTCGCGAGATGATCGCGGTACAACGCGAGAACATTGGACACAGCCGCGCCGGTATGTCCCGACACATTCGAGAACTCGCCGCCCCGGCGAACGTAGACGCCTTCGGGAGTCGCCACCCAAAGTGAGCCTTCCTGATCTTCCACCAAACTCCGTATATTGTCGCTTTTCAAAGCAGGCGTGTTGCGCGTATCGAAAACTGTGAACTGCACGCCGTCAAAACGCACCAGCCCGCCTTCGGTCGCGAGCCATACATACCCATCACGCGACTGCAGAATGCTATGAACCGTGTTCTGCGGTAAGCCGCTCCCTGTTTGCCAAGTCTGATAGCTGAATTGGTTTAGGCTGCGGGTGGGGTCCAACGCGAGCGCAGTCGGGTGGAAGAGCAGCAGCCAGAGTACAAGTATCGCGGGAAAGAGCGGCCTCGGGGGTAAGTAAGCGCGCGGGTCTTCCGCATTTAGTTTGATTGTCGAATCCATCTTGCGGTCCACGACAGTTCTGGTGCGTAGCTGTTAGTCTGCTGGAAGTCTCTCATGCTTATACAGTCGGAGACATCGAGGGAGGGGTCGAACACGATGGAACCCATGTTTTTGAAGGAAGTCGAGCAACATAAAGGAGATGACAACTACACCCGCGCAATCGAGATGATGAAGCGTGCCGGACCCGAGTACCCTCAGATCCTCCATATGTTCTCTTTCCGAATGAAGGCGACTGCACACCTCGAGCGGTTTACCCAAGAGATCATGCGGGAGGCCAGTCCGCTTTCGCCGGGTATCCGTGAGCTCATTGCTGCCTACACTTCCAGCTTGAATCACTGTCCATTTTGAACGAAATCTCACGCCGCGGTCGCGGCGGAACTCCTCGGTAACGAGCAGCTTGTTTCGGCGGTGCTCAACGATCTTGAGACATCGGGGCTTTCGGATCCTGAGAAGGCCCTCTTCCGGTTCATCCGTAAAGTCAACTTCGACTCGGTTGCGGTTCAGCCCGCCGACGTTGAGGCCCTTCACAATGTCGGATACACAGACGAAGCGATTTACTATGCGATCACCGTTTGTGCCCTGTTCAACTTTTATAATCGCTGGATCGACGCTAGCGGCATTCATCCCATGAGCGACGAAGCCCATCGACAAGGAGCGAAACGTTCGGCTATCCATGGCTACTCTCGCAGCTCTCAACCGGCACCGTAACCAATAATGAGAAGCGGAAGCGCCTTATCGGTACAAGTTCCTGGATGTAGCCAAACTTAAAAAATAAACGCTGCATTTGGGGTCTTACCATCTCATCGCTTGGGAGGGCCTAAGCTTCTTGTCTCGTCAGGTTATTGTTATTGGCGCTGGTCCAGGCGGGCTTACCGCAGCCGCTCTGCTTGCTCACGCCGGCATGCGCGTAACTGTACTGGAGCGCCTACCTCACGTTGGTGGCAGAACGTCAAACTTCACTGCCAACGGGTTTCGCTTCGACCACGGCCCTACGTTTTTCCATTACCCTCAGGTGCTCGAAGGCATTCTCGACGGCATGGGCTACGACCTTTGGAGTGAGCTAAGGCTCATCCAGCTCGATCCGCAGTACCGCCTGGTCTTCGGTGGCGGCGGCGAAATACTTGCGACTCCCAACGTGCAGCGTATGGAAGCCGCTATCGGCGCACTGAATGCAATGGATGCGACTCAACTGCGGCGCTTTCTGCACGACAACCGCGTCAAGCTCGAAAAATTCAAGCCGTTCCTCGAGACCGCATTCGATAGCTGGCGGGATACCATGCGCCCAAAGCTGCTCCAGCTCTTGCCTATTCTGAAACCCTGGCGATCACTCGATTCCGAACTGAGCCGCTATTTCTCTGATCAACGGATTCGGCTTGCATTCTCCTTCCAATCGAAGTATCTGGGCATGTCCCCCTTTGAGTGTCCCAGTCTATTCACCATACTCGCGTTTCTCGAATACGAGTACGGCGTCTATCATCCAATCGGCGGATGCGGTTCAGTAACCCTCGCTCTCGGCAGAATTTGCGAGCAGCTGGGCGTGAAAATACACCTAAACGAGCCCGCTGAAGAAATCCTCGTTGACGGGCATAAGGCAACAGGGGTGCGCACCGCATATGGCGAGTACAAGGCCGATGCAGTGGTGGTAAATGCCGATTTCGCCCGGGCCATGTCACGTCTTGTACCGAACGAATTACGGCGTCGCTGGAAAGACCATAAGCTGGACAAGAAGTGCTTGTCGTGTTCGGCATTCATGATGTATCTTGGCCTGCGCGGCACTTACGATCGCATGTCGCACCATACAATCTACGTTTCTGGCGACTACATGCAAAACATGGAGGATATTGGCCGCAAGCATGTGCTTTCTGACGATCCCTCTTACTACGTCCAGAATGCTGGTGTAACAGACAGCAGTTTGGCGCCGCACGGGAAGAGCACTTTATACGTGCTGGTCCCTGTGACGCATCAGAGCAGCAAAGTCGATTGGGATCGCGAGCGGCCGCGCTTCCGTGAGCTTATTCTTAACAAGCTGGCTGATATCGGAGCGCCCGACATACGGTCCCGTATCGAATACGAGCGCATTATCACGCCCGCTAATTGGGACATGGACTTTGAGCTGCACAAGGGAGCAGTATTCGGATTGGCGCACAATTGGTCGCAGATGCTGCATTTGCGACCGCGCAATCGCTTTGACGAGTTGGACAGTGTGTATCTGGTTGGTGGAAGCACTCACCCGGGCAGCGGTCTACCCGTCATCTTCGAGTCGGCGCGCATAAGTGCCCGCCTGCTACTCAACGATTTCGGCATGGAAATACCTTGGGATAGCCCGCGGGCAAAGTCGTTGGTGGCGGGAGTAGCTTGACGGGGTTGGTTGAGATTTGCAGTAACTCGAGATTGAGGAATAGATAGCAAGTGAAGGCAACGAATACCGTCGGAGTAATTGGGTCAGGTCTGGGCGGATTGAGTGCGGCATGTGTGTTGGCCGCTCGCGGTTACCAAGTCACCGTATTCGAGAAGAACGAATGGATTGGCGGAAAGGCCGCAGTGCTTAATGAGAATGGCTTCCGGTTCGACATGGGGCCGACTATTCTCATTTACCCTTCTGTGCTCCGCAAGATTTTTTCTGAGTCCGGGCGCGATATGAGCGACTACCTCGATCTTGTCCGCCTTGAGCCTCAATGGCGCTGTTTTTTCGAGGACAAATCGCAGCTTGATCTTTATGGCGACAACGCGGCGATGCAGGACGAGCTGCGCAAGTATTCTCCGGACACAGTCGCCGGGTACCAACGTTTCATCGACGCTTCCGAAGAATTGCACGCCATCTCAAACCGCTTTTTCTTTTGGCGCTCTGTCGGGAGCATGCGCGACACCTTTCAGACCGGTTCAGCTTTGAACCTCACTCTCTTGCGCGATGTCAGCCGGATGAAACTCGGCCAGAGTGTAGCTGGCGCTATTCGCCGCGAGATCAAAGACAAGCGCGTCGCTCAGATGCTCGACCACATGGTTCAGTACGTCGGTTCGTCGCCTGAAAGAACACCTGCCATTCTCTGCGCCATCGCTCATATGCAAAGCAGTGAAGGGGTCTGGTATCCGCTAGGCGGCACGCGCGCTATTCCCGAAGCCCTACGCAAATTAGCTTCTGAGTTGGGCGTCCGCTTTAAAACGAACGCTCACGTTCGCCGGATTGAGACTAAGGGCAACGAAGTTACAGGGCTCGAAACCACACAAGGTGAATATTTTCCACTTAGTGCAGTAGTCGCTAACTCCGATTCTGTGCGCACCTACCGCGAGTTACTCGGCGGCAAGTTCGCTCAAAACTTCGATCGGCGGCGTTCTTATGAACCCGCCTGTTCAGGGGTGGTTATCTATCTCGGATTAAAGCGCAGGTACGAACACTTAGCGCATCACAATTTCGTATTCTCGCGCAACGCATCGGAAGAGTTTCATGCAATTTACGACAAAGCGGAAACCGCTCCGGATCCGACCTGTTACCTGTGCGCTCCGGCTTCAACGGAACCGGCTGTAGCGCCCCCCGGCTGTGAAGCGCTCTATATACTTGTGCATACCCCCCATCTGAAATCGGGGCATGATTGGAAGAAGATGTATCCGCAGTATCGTAAGGTGATCTTTGACAAGCTCGAGCGCAGCGCCGGTTTGAAGAACCTGGAAGACGCTATCGCGATCGAGCGCCATCTTACTCCAGAAGACATTCACGAGCGCTACGGTGTATTCAACGGTGCTATTTACGGCATCGCGAGTCACGGCCTGATGCAGGGAGGGTTCAAACCTGCCAATCACGATCCGGCTTTGCGCGGTCTTTACCTAGCTGGCGGTGCGGCGCATCCTGGTCCGGGCATGCCAATGGTCCTTATGTCCGGCTGGATCGCGGCTGATCGGCTCGATCAGGATGGGGTAGTAGAGCGCTCTCAGGCGTTCGCAGCCGCTGTATGAAGTCTGAAGCTGCCGCCGTTCTTCCTCCGGTCGCCCGGCGTCAGCTTCAATGGTTCGATCGATACGTTACGTTCTATCTCAAGCGGAATTTTCACGGAGTGCACTTACTGCGCCTTGGCGACTTACAACAAGTCGAAGGATATCCGGTGCTTGTCTGCCTCAACCATCCTTCCTGGTGGGACCCGCTGATGGCTCTGCATCTGAGTCAACGGTTTTTCAAAAAGCGTGATCAATATGCGCCGATGGCGGAAGAAGGCTTGGCAAAGTACCGCATGTTTCAACGCTTTGGCTTCTTCGGGATTAATCCTTCAACGCGTTCGGGAGCAGCACGCTTCCTGCAGATCGGCGAAGAGGTGCTCGGCAGGTGCAACGGTGCACTTTGGGTCACCCCCCAAGGAGCTTTCACCGATGTACGTCGCCGGCCCATTCGGATCGAAGCGGGTGTGGGTCACCTTGCGCACCGGATCGGCCGCTTTGCCATGCTGCCCCTCGCCCTCGAGTACGCTTTCTGGAACGAGCGCTTCGCTGAGGCGTTCGCTTGCTTCGGTCAACCGTTGCTCGTCGAGGATGGCCACGCACAAAGTCCGATGGAATGGAACGCTAGATTCTCATCAGCCCTTCAACAAACCGCCGATGCACTTGCACAGCGCGTTGAATGCCGTCAGGCCAGCCTGTTTGAACCGTTGCTGAAGGGCGGTTCGGGGATTGGCGGTGTTTACGATGTTTGGCGAGCGTGGAAAGCCAGGTTGCAGGGCAAGCCGTGGCGCCCAGAACACGGGAGCCACTAGCTTGTTTACAGTTGGTTTGGTTTACTGCATTTGTATTTTGGCGGTTTTACCGGCCGTACTTTTCCTGTTGAATCTGCTGCTCTATACGCCGCCGATAGCTACTTCCCGACGTGAATCGGTTTCGATCCTTATTCCCGCGCGGAACGAGGAGCATTCGATCGAAGTCTCCGTACGCGCCGCGCTTGCGAGTCAGCAGGTGCACCTCGAAGTCATCGTCCTTGACGATCATAGTGATGATTCCACAGCGGACATCGTGCGCAGCATCGCCTCGCAGGATAAGCGTGTGCGGCTGATCGCCGCGCCTCCTTTGCCAAGCGGCTGGTGCGGAAAGCAGTTCGCCTGTTCCGTTCTTGCGGAATATGCGACGAAACCGATCCTATGCTTCATCGATGCCGACGTTCAACTCAGCAAAGATGGTTTGGCACGCATGGTCGGTGCTCTTCACCGCAATCATTCAGGACTCATCAGCGGCTTTCCGCGGCAGATTACGCAAACGGCTCTGGAACAGCTCCTGCTTCCTTTGATGCATTTTCTGCTGCTCGGCTTTTTGCCTTTGAGCGGAATGCGCCGCTTAGTTCATCCATCTTTCGGCGCTGGATGCGGGCAAATATTCGTAGCCGATCGCGCGGCCTATCGTCGAGCGGGCGGTCATGCTGCGATCCGAAGTTCCCGTCACGACGGACTCACTCTGCCCAAAGCTTTTCGGCGTGCTGGCATCATGACTGATCTTTGTGATGCCACATCAGTTGCCTCCTGCCGCATGTATCGCAATGCCCATGAAGTCTTCTTCGGGCTGTTGAAGAACGCCGACGAGGGACTTGCTTCGCCCGGTCGCATACTGCCGTTTTCCCTGCTGCTCTTTATTGGCCAAGTGCTACCAGTGTTTCTCGTGGCATTTGCCTGGAGTTTCAGTCAGTCGTCGATGTTGCGCGTCGCTTCCGTAACGGCGCTTGCGATCTCGTACCTGCCGCGGTTTATTGCGGTCTTCCGCTTCAAACAGCCATTTCTGGCCGCTTTCTTCCACCCCTTAGCTATTCTCATCCTGCTCGGAATTCAATGGCTCGGCTTGTTTCGTTCCTTGTTGCGGGTGCCGGCCATCTGGAAAGGCCGCAGTTACTCGACCACTTAGCAATGTCCCAGCAAAAACTTACGGCAGGTGACCTTGCGCCGGATTTTGAACTTCCCTCAGCCTCGGGCGGAGTCGTTCATCTCTATGACCAATTAACGCGCTCGTCCGTCGTGCTCTTTTTCTATGTCAGAAATTTCACTCCTGTCTGTATGGCTGAGGTCTGCTCTTTTCGCGATAGCGTCGAGGACTTCTCGCATTTTGGCGCACAGCTTTTTGGTATCAGCCCGGGGAGCGAATCAATCACCAAACGATTTGCGAAGTACCATAATCTTCCCTTCCCTCTGCTGCTCGACGTCGAAAATCACGTTCGCAACTTGTACCATGTGCCGAAGCTCTTTGGCATTCTGCCGGGTCGTTCCACCTTCGTCATCGGGCAGAACCGGACAGTACTCAAGGCGATCCACGCCGGCTTCGAAAGCAAGCCGCACATCGTTGAAAGCCTGAACATTCTTCGGAGTAAAAGTGGCGCATGAGAACTCTCGCCATCGCGGCGTTATTGCTCGGAACAATCTCTGCTGAATCGTCATTCCCAGCGGCTGACTTCAAGCAGGCGCGGGCCCTCTACTATGAAGGAGCCGATGGCGACAAGCAAGCGTATGAGCGCGCGGATCAGCTGTTCAGCAAGCTTTATAAGCAGGTAGGACAGACACCCTCAATCGAGGCCTACTACGGGAGTCTGCGGTTGTTGGAGGCCTCCCACACCTGGGCTTTATGGAAGAAGAATTCTTTATCCCGTGAGGGTGTTCGTTTGATGGACCAGGCCGTCATCGCAGCACCCAATGATCTCGATATCCGTTTTGTTCGTGCCGCAACCACTTACCAGTTGCCGGCTTTTTTCCATCTGCGCGCCCAATCAGAGCAGGATTTCAAGTATCTTGCCGAACGAGCCGAAAAGGCAGCTGCTTCCGGCTTGCTAGAGCCTCGCCTCGCCGCCGCCAGTCTCTACTTTCATGCGGAGTTCTTACGTGAAGAGTCTAAGAAAGATGCCGCTGTCGCATTCTGGAAGAAGGCAATTCAATTAGCGCCTGCAAGCCGCGCGGCCCGCGACTCGCGTCAGGAGTTATTGAAGATTGGACCTTGAACGGTTGCTATCAAACTTTCCTAGACCCAGGCTTAACCAGCTCTAGGTCGGGTGCGACCTGGCTCATCTTCACCAATCCAAGGGTCTGACGCAGTTGGGCGTCAACAGCCTGCCGCAACTCTGCGCGATCGATTAAAGTCTGTCGGGCATTCTCGCGGCCCTGACCGATGCGCTCGCCTTTATAGCTATACCAGGATCCGCTTTTCTCCAATACTTTGTGCTCCGCCCCCAAGTCGAGCAGATCACCTTCTTTCGAAATTCCGACGCCGTACAGGATGTCCACTTCGGCCTCCCGAAAGGGCGGGGCCACCTTGTTTTTTACAATCTTGATTTTCGTCCGGTTGCCTACTACGAGTTCGCCATCTTTGATCGCGGTCATTCGACGTACTTCGGTACGGATCGATGCGAAAAATTTGAGAGCGCGTCCGCCGGTAGTCGTTTCGGGGTTGCCGAACATGACGCCGATCTTTTCACGAACTTGGTTGATGAAAATGAGACAGCAATTTGCTTTGGAGACCGAGGCCGTGAGTTTTCGGAGAGCTTGCGACATCATGCGGGCGTGCAGACCCATATGGTTGTCGCCCATCTCACCTTCGATTTCGGCTTTGGGGGTCAGGGCCGCGACTGAGTCGACAACGATGACATCGAGGGCTTGCGAGTTCACAAGTGCCTGTGCGATCTCAAGGGCCTGCTCGCCGTAATCCGGTTGCGAAACAACCAGATTTTCGATATCGACACCGAGCTTTGCTGCATAATTTGCGTCAAGTGCATGCTCAGCGTCGATGAAAGCAGCATTTCCCCCGGCTCTCTGCGCTTCGGCGATGACGTGGAGCGCCAACGTAGTCTTTCCCGAGGACTCCGGGCCGAACACTTCAATTACACGCCCGCGAGGAAACCCGCCAACGCCTAACGCGTTATCGACTGCCACGGATCCGGTTGTAATCACTTCAACGGGAACGGCCGCTTGCGAGCCCAGCATTACAACTGAGCCTTTCCCAAATTGCTTGTCCATCTGAGAAAGAGCGGCGAGAATCTGCTGGCGGCGTTCGTCCATGCGCAGAGAAGAAGTCACGCCGTCAAATCTTTCCTCTCACGTCAAAATGAACAGGCGCGCCGTTTTTAAGCTGTCACCTCGTTGAACCGCCGCAATTCGTCAAGCGACAACCTGCCTGTATAGATCGACATGCCGATCGCACAATCTATGTTCAACTCCGTCAAGGCTTTCACATCCTCGAGAGTAGTAATTCCACCGGCCGCAATCAGTTCTCGACTTGTCGCCTGGCGTAGACTTTCGAACCACTCCAGATCGGTCCCCTGCATCAGGCCTTCTTTATCCACATAAGTGCACAGGAAGCCTGAACAGTAAGGTTCCAGCTCGCTCATCACATCACGCGCAGCCCATTCGGTTTGCTGTTCCCAGCCTTCCACCACAATGCGCCCCTGCCGGCTATCGAGAGCAACAGTTATTTTTTCAGCACCGATGTGTCTTGCCAGATTACCTAAGAACTCCACATTAGGACCTTGGGCTGTAAACGCAGCGGTACCGATAATCACACGGTATACCGATCTTTCCACCAACTCCATCGCCCGAGCAATTGAACGAACGCCACCGCCGGCTCGAATACGCGCGTGGTCCGCCAGATATTTGACGAGCGTATCGTTTGAGCCGCGACTTAATGCCGCGTCGAGATCGATCACTTGAATTTGTTCGAAACCTTGAAACAGCTGGAGCATTTCGTCGGGCGAGCGTTCGAGCACCTTCTCGCGGCCTTGCACGAGCTGAACCACTTTGCCGTCCATTAAATCGATGCACGGGATAATCATGCGGATGGTCTCACCGGTACTTGGGCGCTGTGCAACATCTCTTTCAAAGTGCCTACAGTGTACTTACCGTAGTGGAAAATCGAAGCAGCGAGCGCCGCGTCCGCTCGGCCGCTCGTCAATACCTCGACGAAATCCTGCGGAGCGCCCGCGCCTCCCGAAGCGATTATCGGAACCGTGGTCGCTAACGCAACGGCCTTCGTCAGGGGGCAATCAAAGCCGCTTTGAACTCCATCAGTGTCCATAGAGGTGAGCAGAATTTCACCCGCCCCGAGCGCCTCACCCTGCTGCGCCCATTCGACTGCATCCATGTTTTCATCCTCGCGGCCACCTTTCGTATACACGTTCCAACGGCCCTCACCGGAACGCCGCGCGTCGATGGCTAGTACAACCGCCTGGGACCCGAACTCGAGGCTCAGTTCCCGAATCAACTCAGGACGACGGACAGCGGCCGTGTTCACACTCACTTTATCCGCACCCGCCAGGATGATCGCCCGAGCATCGGCCACGCTACGCAATCCGCCGCCGACAGTTAGCGGGATAAAAACCCGGCGTGCCGTGCGCGCCACTAGATCCGCCATAATAGCCCGTGCATCGCTCGATGCAGTGATGTCCAGAAATACAAGCTCGTCTGCCCCTTGCGCGTTGTAGCGCTCCGCCAACTCCACCGGATCACCCGCGTCACGCAGTTGCAAAAAGTTGACGCCCTTCACCACGCGGCCGCCAGTCACGTCGAGGCAAGGGATGATGCGTTTGGCGAGCATTACACTTCAAGAAAGTTTCCCAAGACTCGAAGACCGACTGGCCCCGACTTCTCCGGGTGAAACTGCACCGCATACAAATTTTCGTGCTCGATTACCGCAGTATACGAATGAACATAGAGGCAGGTGGCAGCGGTTGCCGACACGACAGGCGCGTAGTAACTATGCGCGAAATAAGTAAATACATCACCATTCAGCCCGGCCATCAGTTTCGAGGGTCGTACTCTGTCGAGCGAATTCCATCCCATGTGAGGCACGCGCACGGGCCCGCTAAAGCGCTTGACATATCCGGGCAGAATAGCTAGACCCTGCGCCTGAGGCGATTCTTCGCTACCCTCGAAAAGGCACTGCAGACCGACGCAGATTCCAAGCAATGGCGTCCCGTTGCGAATTTTCTCGATCAGGACATCGCGAAGCCCGAGATCATCGAGCGAACGCATCATCTGTCCGAAATGCCCAACGCCCGGTAAGACAATCTTCTTCGCCGCTTGAATGCTAGCCGGATCACTAACGACTTCATAAGGCGCAGCTAGCTCCTCGAACGTATTCTGCACGGAGCGCACGTTGCCGGCACCGTAATTGACGATCGTGGTCACAGCAAACCTTTCGTGGATGGCAGCTGATCTTTCAAACGCTCATCGGTAGAGCACGCGTAACGCATCGCTCGTGCAAAGCATTTGAAGATTGCTTCGATCTTGTGATGGTTCGAGCGGCCGTACAGCACCTTCCCGTGGAGATTTGCACCCGCATGATTCGCGAAGCCGGAAAAGAAGTCTTCGAGAAGCTCTGTTTGCAGATCTCCCACATGAACAACGTTTACCTGCTGGTCATAGACGAGCGCCGGGCGGCCGCCTAGATCGACGGCGACGACCGCCAGAGTCTCGTCCATAGTCTGGACGAAATAGCCTGCGCGATTGATGCCGCGGCGGTCGCCCAGCGCCCGGCTAAACAAATCTCCTAGAACGATGCCAACGTCCTCTACCGTATGATGCTGATCCACGTCGAGATCGCCTTTTGCGGCAATTGCAAGATCGAAAGCTCCATGCTTGCTGAAGAGCTCGAGCATGTGATCCAAAAATCGCACGCCCGTCGATATCTCGTAACGGCCGGCTCCATCGATATCGAGACGCCCGTTTATCTGCGTCTCTTTCGTATTGCGCTCGATCTGCGCCTCTCTCATCTGACGGTTTCCGGTTCGACTGAGGCCTTTTCGATCACCGTCGGCAACTCATTCACATCCTCAATCACGATGAACGCGCCGCCTTCGTAAAGCGTGTTCGTGATCTCGGCATACCGGGGATTGGCTCGCATCGAAACACCGATGAAAGGTACTTGGGCTCCCCGGGCACTCGCGGCATCATCAACCGTGTCTCCCAAATACCAGAGATGCTTTCCGGGGTACCGCTGTTTAATCAGTTCGAGACCGTCCGGAGCCGGTTTTGCGTTCTGTACTGTCTCGTCTGTGATGATCGGATCGAAGTGTATGGAGTGGGCGTAACGCTCGAGCGTAGCGTCGGCCTCGTACTTCGCACGTCCGGTGAAGATGGCCAGCGTAGCCTGCGTTGATAGCTGCTCAAGCAGGTTGCCGGCCGGCATCCAGTGTTCCCGAAGAATTAGGCCGTCCCGATTGCTTCCAAGAAAGATGCGGTTGAAGAAATCGACGACGTCGGCGTAGGGAACGTTCTTGCCGCGGTCACTGATAAAACGATGCGAAAGCAGCCAGTCGTTGTTCCAGCCCCCCGCATTCTTGAAATCCTGAATCAGATCCTGTGAAACCACTTCGCCGGTAAAGTGCTTCACGGTTTCACGGATAGCCTCACGATATGAATCGCCAACTTCTACAAGCACACCGTCCATATCGAAGACGATGACATCCGGCCGCTTTGTGTCTACCAAATCTTCTCCAAGTCGTCTAGGAATCGCTGCACTTGGTCGCGCGTTCCGACAGTCACTCGCACCGCGCCCGGAATCTCGTAACTGCGATCGCGCACGAGCACGCCCCGCCGGCGCAACTCGTCACGGATCGCGACGGCCCGTTCACCTGCCTCAAAAAGCACGAAATTGGCCATACTTTTGATGTATGGGATGTTCAGCCGCTCAAACCCGACGTACAGCATCTCTCGAGCCGCCAGGATTTCGAGAACGTATTCTTCGATGAAACGACGGTCCTCAATCGCGATTCGCGCGGCCATTGCAGCGAGCGCATTAACACTGTATGGCGACTGTGCCTTCTTGATATGCACCATGTTCGCAACGTTCGAAAATAGGCATCCGCAGCGCATCGCTGCCATTCCGTAGGTTTTCGAAAATGTCCTGCTGACGAATAAATTGGAATGTTCCGAAAGCAGCGGCAGTACAGTGACGCCGCTAAATTCGTAGTACGCCTCGTCGATCAGAACGGCGGCATTGCTTGCCTGGCGCAGAATCTGCCGAATGCCACTAACATCGATTCCCGTGCCCGTCGGATTATTGGGATTACCTATCAGCACAGCCCTGGTCGCCGGCGTGATGCGTTCGAGTAATTCCTTAAGAGGAAACGCGAGCGTACCCGCGCGATAGTCAATCTCACAAAGATCGGCGCCGGCCAGCTGGCCATAGAAGCGGTACATCGCGTAAGAGGGCCGTAGAACAATGACCTGATCACCCGCGTTTACATACGTATTGATCAGTAATTGGATTGCTTCGTCCGTGCCGTTCGTCAGTGTGAGTTCATCACGCGCCACTCCGAAGTGCAGTGACAGATCCTCGAGCGCGTGGTCGTACTCCGGGTAGATGCTCAGGTCCGCGCCGGTCAGATAACGCTTGAGGAAATCAAGTACGTGCGGCGGAGCTCCTACCGTATTCTCGTTGAAATCCAGTCGCAATTTGTTGCGGCGTCCGCCGGTTGGCGGATGATAAGGTGCCATCTTGAGCACAGCTTCACGCGGAGTGAGCCCCTTTGATTCCACGTCAGTCACTTCTTCGACAAATTTGTCAGCCGGCAGTTCGAGCCTCCACAGCACGTGCGTGAGCTTCCAGGCCTTCAGCCCGGGCTAGAGTATTGATGGTCGGCGCCAGTTCCCTCAAGGCGATTGGCGAGAGCTCCTGGACGGCGATCACTTTCACAAAGTCCGCTGTTGATAGTCCGCCTCGCAATCGCGCAGCGCCGCCGGTCGGTAAAACATGACTTGGTCCAGCCGCATAGTCACCTGCCGATTCAGGCGTCATAGGTCCAAGAAACACCGCCCCCGCATTCTTGATCAGCGGCAACAAGGAGCGGTCATATAGGCTCAGGTGCTCTGGTGCGAAGAGATTGGAAAGAGCAACCGCCTCTTCGATCGTCGGCACGACCGCAATGAAGCTGCTCCCGTCGACGGACAAGCGGGCCACGGCCGCTGTCGGCAAAGTGCGTATCTGCCTCTCGATTTCCTGTGACACGGCCACGGCTAACAACTGCGATGTCGTCAGGAGAACGGCGCTTGCCGTGGCGTCGTGTTCGGCTTGTGCCAGCATGTCCGCGGCCAGCACTCGCGGGTCACCCGCAGCCGCGACGATCACGATTTCGGTTGGACCGGCTATGAAGTCAATACCGACCTCACCGGCAAGAACTTTCTTGGCCGCAGCGACGTATGCATTCCCGGGTCCGACAATCCGATCGACCCGTTCCATCATGCCGGTTCCTAGCGCCATTGCCGCGATCGCCTGTGCGCCCCCTATGCGGTATACCTCGGCAATGCCGAGCAGGCGCGAACACGCCAGGATTTCGAGGGAGGGCTTCGGCGAAGCGACACAGATGCGCTTCACGCCGGCAGTCTGCGCCAGCACAGCGGTCATCAGCAAGGTCGAGGGCAGCGGGTACCGTCCCGAGGGAACGTAGCAGCCTACCGATTCAAGCGGACGGACAATCCAGCCCAATCGGCGGCCCGGTGAAGATTCGAAAAAGTGCTCGCGAGGCAGCTGCGCTTCCGCAAATTCACGAATGTTCCGGATTGCAACCAGCGCCGCCTCGCGCACATCCGAGCGTATGGACCGTTCAGCAAATGCCAGTTCGTCTTCCGTCACACGTAGCGACTGTTCACCCACGCCATCGAGTTCGCGCGCATAGCGCAACACGGCGCCATCACGTTCCGTGCGGATCGCATGAATAATCGGGCGCACGACCTCTTCGTATGCGCCCAGATCGCCGAAGCGATTAGCCAAGATGAATTTTGCTTCGATTCCGTCGACGATTCGTATCATGGCCGCTTACATCACGATTTTGTTTAGCGGATATTCGACGATCCCCTGGCCGCCTGCTTCTTTAAGACGAGGGATGATGGTACGCACTGTTGCTTCTTCCAAAATCGTATTCACTGCCAACCAGTTTTCGTCGCTCAATTGAGAGACGGTCGGATTCTTCAACGCGGGCAAAACGTTCAGTAAACCCGAAAGCTGCTCCCGTCTGACGTTCATCATCAATCCGACTTTCCCGAGAGCGTTCATCGCGCCCTCGAGCAACATCCTCATGTCCTGGAGCTTGCGCCGCTTCCAAAGATCCGACCACGAATCGAGGTTCGCAATCAGCTGGGTGTTTGACTCGAAAACCGTTTCGAGGATCCTGAGCTTATTGGCCCGCAAAGACGAACCGGTCTCAGTGACTTCCACGATCGCGTCTGCTAGCTCGGGTGGCTTGACTTCAGTCGCACCCCAGCTGAATTCAACTCGCGCCCGGACGCCTTTGCTCGTGAGATAACGCTCCGTTATGTTGACGAGCTCGGTTGCGATTGTCTTGCCCTGCAAGTCTTGCACGCTCTGGAACGCGGAGGATTCCGGCGCCGCCAGTACCCACCTGACTTTGCCAAAGCTCTGCTTGGCATAGATCAGATCCGCCACGGTTTCTACGTGCGCTTCGTTCTCTTGCACCCAATCACGGCCCGTTAAACCTGCATCGAGCACGCCGTCCTCTACGTAACGAGCCATTTCCTGCGCCCGGATCAACATGCATTCGACTTCAGGATCGTCGATGGACGGGAAATAACTTCGGCTACTGGTCGTGATGCTAAAACCGGCGCGGCGGAAAAGATCCACTGTCGCGCCTTCCAGACTACCCTTCGGTATGCCTAGCTTCAGTTTCACAGCTTGGCTCCGTAGATCGAGTCCGGATCATAAACCCGCTCTTCCGATGCGCGCCATTGCCCATCGTCCAGAGTGCGGTAGAAACAGCTCTCATAGCCGTTATGGCAAACGCCTGGCGTAACGGACTCCGCGAAAACGAGTAGCGCATCGCCATCGCAATCAGTCTGGATCGAACGCAGGTTCAGGAAATGACCGGAAGTCTCGCCTTTGGTCCACAGCTTCTTTCTCGAACGGCTGAAGAATGTCACGTGTCCAGTTGCGACCGTAGTGTCAAAGGCCTCGCGATTCATGTAACCCACCATCAACACACGCAGTGTCTTCGCGTCTTGCACAACCGCTGTGATCAAACCGCTTTGCTTATCGAAATCCAAGAGATCGCTCACGAATCGCCCTTAAATGAAAAGGACCCGCCGGTAGCAGCGGGCCCACTTGCGAAGAAATCAGAAGAACGCAGGGCTTCGCCGCTAATCCATCAACAGATGGTGGTGGGAGTCCCTGCTTTTTTCCATGAACCCAAAGTATAGCAAGCAGGCGATACCCGAACCCTTCCACGCTGGTCGCGATATGTTCGTTGTAGAGCGAACATTTTTAGGCGAAAATGTATTTGAATTGATTGTGGAAATGCCGTTGAGAACTTTTTTTCCGCTACTGCAGAAGGAACTTCCTGCTGTGGATTACCAAGTTTCGCCTCTTGAACGGCAAGGGCTCTCTCAGTTAACTTAATCGAGGTTTCAATGGCGGCGCGCGATATCAGTCTCGACCATCCCCTACCTGATAATCTCGACGCCGAACGTTTTGTGCTCGGCGCTATCATGAGCACCGAAGCCGCATTCTTACAGGTGGCGGGCACGCTCTCCGCGGATGATTTCAACCTGGAGAAGCATAAGCGTATTTTCCTGCGGATGAGCGAGTTGCATGAGCGGGGCGAGAAAATCGACCGCGTCACGCTCGCCAACGAGCTCATGAAGCTTGGGCAGCTGCAGTCGGTGGACGGCCTCAGCTATCTCGTCTCTCTCGATGACGGATTGCCGCAGCTGCATAACCTCGAAAGCTACGTCGGCATTGTCAAGGAGAAATCGCTTCTTCGGCGCATCATAACGGTATCGCAGGACACTATCGGCCGTTGCGTGGCCTGCCAGGAGAACGCGGTAGAGATCCTGGGCGCGGTCGAAGACGCTTTCATGAAGCTCGGCGATGTGCAGTCGAAGAACTCACTCGCAAGTCCCGCGCAGATTGTCACCGAATATGAGGGGGGCATAAACGCATTCCTCGACGCGAGCAAGCGGATCAAAGGAATCAGCACCGGTTTTCTCAAATTTGATGAAATGACGGGCGGCTTGCGGGAAGGCGAACTGTTTATACTCGCCGCCCGCCCCGCGATGGGCAAAACCGCTTTCGCGCTCAACATAGCCCAGCACGTTGCGATGAATCCAAAGAATGCGAAAGCCGTCGCTGTCTTCTCGTTAGAGATGTCGAAAGAGTCTTTGCTCACCCGCCTGATTTGCGCCACAGGTCGTGTAGACCAGCAGCGTTTTCGTGCCGGTTATCTGAGCGGAGAGGAGCGTCATTCATTACAGGATGCGCTTTATCGAATAGTGGAGTCGCCGCTGTACATCGACGATACGGCCGGCATTAACCTGATGGATATTCACTCCAAGTTACGGCGGCTGCAAGCTGAGCAAGACCTCGGACTGGTTGTTGTTGATTATCTACAACTGATGCAAGGGCGGGGCCGTTACGAGAATCGGGTTCAAGAGATCAGCTCCCTCTCTCGCGGCTTCAAATTAATGTCCAAAGAGCTGCGGGTGCCCTTCCTGGTCCTCTCGCAGCTGAGCCGCGCACCCGAAACCCGGCCGGGTGATCACCGCCCCATGTTGAGCGATCTGCGCGAGTCCGGATCCATCGAGCAAGATGCCGACATGGTGGCCTTCATCTTTCGCGAAGAAGTCTATCGTCCTGACAAGGAAAGCCTGAAAGGCGTGGCTGAACTAATCCTTGCCAAGCAGCGCAACGGTCCGACGGGCCGCGTGAAACTGGCTTTTCTCAACCGCTACACAAAATTCGAAAACTTAGCCGCTGATACCGGCGATGACGAAGCGCCTTTCGACGAATAATCAAAATTTCAAACAGATCTTACCGAGGTGCTGTTGGGATTGCATGTGTCGCAGAGCGGTCTTGACATCAGTCCAGGCGAACGTCTGGTCGATTACCGGCTTGATCTTGTGCAATTCCATGAAGCGAGTCATGCGCTCGAACATAATCCGTGAACCGACATAGATCCCTTGCAGACGCGCGCTATTCATCAGAATCAAGGCGGGATTCACACTGGGCTCAGCCCCACTTAGAACGCCAATCACGCTGACCATTCCGCCTGTGCGCACGGCGCGCAGAGAACGCGGGATCGTACCAGCGCCTCCGACCTCGATCACCTGGTCCACTCCTTCTCCGCCGGTCAATGCCCGTGCCGCTTCTTCCCAATTCGGCGTTGTTTTGTAATTGATCGTTTCCGCTGCACCGAGTTCACGGGCGCGCGCCAGTTTCGTATCGCTGCTTGAGGTCACAATCGCGCGCAAGCCGGTCGCTACCGCGAACTGTAGAGCAAAGATCGACACCCCACCGGTGCCTTGAATCAGAACACTCGAACCGGGAACCAGAGGCGCCTGTTCGAATAGCGCATTCCAGGCAGTCACAGCTGCACACGGCAAACTCGCTGCATCTTCAATCGTTAAGAAATTCGGTTTCGATACCAACCCCTGCTCTGAAAAGACAGCGTATTCGCGCAAAACACCGTCCAGGCCGCCACCAAGAGCTGAGTTGCCCTTTTGTTTGGTGGGCGGCCCTTCGAGCCAGGTTTGCATGAATATAGGCACTACCTGGTCCCCTTCTCTGAAACGAGCAACGCCAGGCCCGAGCTTTTCAATCACTCCCGCTCCATCCGATAAGGGAATCAGCGGGCGTCGCATCTTCGGATTGTAAGCGCCTTCGACAGTCAGGTAGTCGCGGTAATTGAGCGATGCCGCCTGCATCTTAACCAGCACTTCGCCCGGTCCTGGCGTGGGCCTCTCACGCTCCACAAGAGCGAGCTTATCGATGCCGAATTCCTGGATTTCAAACAGCTTCATATGTGGCTTTCACGCCGAATTCGACAACCTCTTCGAGCTTGCGGCGCGCTGCTCCGGAATCAATCGCTTCCACTGCAAGCCCAACAGCGCTTTTGAGATCTGTAGCACGTTGCGCTAAAAACAGTGCGGCAGCCGCGTTCGCAAGCACAATATCCCGCCTCGGCCCGAGCTCACCTTCGAGCACGTTGCGAATGATATCCGCGTTCTGCTCCGGATCACCGCCTCTCAGGTCTTCTACGGTGGAGGATTGCAAACCGAAATCGGAGGGTATCCAGCGCCCTTTCTGCACGCGCCCATCTTCAACCTGAAAGACCGTCGTCGGACCGCTGACTGAGACCTCATCAAGGCCATCGGCCCCGTGCACAACGAAAGCTCTCTCGATGCCAAGCCGGGAAGAGGCATGCGCCAGCATCTCGGCCGCCTTGACGGAGAACGCGCCAACGAGCTGCAGTCGCGCACGAGCTGGATTCGTCAACGGTCCAAGCAGGTTGAAAACCGTTCGCCCTTTTAGTTGCAGCCGCGCTTCTTGTGCATGCTTCACCGCGGGATGCAAAAGCGGTGCGTACAGAAAACCGATGCCGACATGCCTGATGCAATCCGCCACCTGCTCCGGGGGAAGGGTGGCTGATATGCCGAGCGTTTCGAGCACATCCGCGCTCCCACATTGGCTAGTTATACGCCGGTTCCCATGCTTGGCTACTTTGAGTCCTGCGGCCGCAGCAACAAATGCGGTCGCTGTGGAAATGTTGAAGGTGCAGTTGTTATCTGCGCCGGTCCCGCAAGTATCGAGTAGCGGCTCATCGAGATCACCGAGCGGTAGAAGTGCGCTCATCTCGCGAATCGCACTCGCAAAGCCGACGAGCTCCGATAGTGTTTCGCCCTTGCGCCGCAGAAAACCTAAAACATCAGCGATGCCCTCCGTGCTCATCTCGCCGGATAGCATGCGACACATCAGGTCGTGAGCCTCGGATTGATTGAGATGTACAAAATTCCTGAATGGGAGGTGAGACATGCTGTGATCAACGAGAGTCAATTGCTTGTGGGCGGCGCGATCGCTTCAATGTTTCTCAGTTCCGGGGAATTACGGAAGACCCGAGCCAGACGGCGCCGTAACCAGCAACAACGCTGCTTACAAGATACAGAAGAGCCGCCAACACGTGTCCCCCACGGGCAGAAAGAAAGGCATCGTATTCGAAGCTCGAGAATGTTGTGTAGCCACCTAAAAATCCGACAACAACTAATAAATGCCAGTAGTGAGGTACGCGCAGACGCTCGAATAAAAGCGCCATCAATAAACCTATCAGAAAGGAGCCTGTAACATTGATGGAGAACGTGCCCCACGCAAAATAGGCGTTCGGGTAGAGCTGATTGATGGCTCGGGCAATTATGTAGCGTGTCAGCGAACCAAGCCCCCCTCCGATCACAACAAACAGGTAATTAGACACTAATATTCCACCATTATAGGTTCAGGCATTAATTAGGTTCGGCATGAAAGAATCAATCGTCAGACGGGTGGAGGAGTTGCGCGAGCAGCTTGAACATCACGAATATCAATACTACGTTCTCGATCAGCCGGAGATCGGCGACGCAGAGTTCGATGCATTGATGCGGGAGCTACGAACCCTCGAAGAGAGCCATCCCGAACTTCGAACGGCGGATTCGCCAACACAGCGCGTCGGTGGTAGGCCGCGTGAAGGTTTTGTCAAAGTGCCTCATAGCTCGCCGATGTTGAGCCTGGATAACGCCCTCGCTGAAGACGAATTGCGGGAATTCGATGTACGCGTGCGGGCTTTGCTGAAAGACGAGCCATACGACTACGTGGCCGAACTGAAGCTCGATGGGCTTTCGATGGCGGCCCAGTACGACGCGAGCAAACTGCAAAGAGCTTTGACGCGAGGTGACGGGCGCGTCGGCGAAGAAGTAACGGAAAATGCCCGTACCATTCGCTCCTTACCGCTACGCATCCGTCCCGATTCTCGGCTGCATTCTGAGGCGTTCGAAGTCCGTGGTGAAGTGATCATGCTCCGGCGCTCATTCGAACGGCTGAACGATGAGCGCGAGCAAGCAGGGCTCGCCCGTTTCGCCAACCCAAGGAATGCCGCGGCCGGAGCGCTTCGGGCTCTCGACCCGGGCGTCACTGCGCAACGTCAGCTGGACTGCTTTGCTTACTTCCTCTTGCGCGGCGGCCGTCCTGTATTTCCGAGTCACTGGCAAAATCTGGACGCCTTACAACACGCCGGCTTTAAGGTGAATCCGCATCGGCGTCTGTGCGCGAACATTGATGAGTTGCTCGCATTCATCCATGAGTGGGATCAAAAACGTGATGCTCTTCCCTACGAAACCGATGGCGTGGTCGCCAAAATCGATTCGATAGAGCAACAGGACAAGCTTGGATGGACGGCCAAAGCACCCCGCTGGGCGATTGCTTTCAAGTATCCGGCACGGCAAGCAACGACCGTTCTTGAAGGGATAGAGGTGCAAGTCGGCCGGCTTGGCAATTTGACCCCAGTCGCGCATCTCCATCCGGTTCGTATTGGCGGGGTTACGGTAGCCCGTGCCACCCTGCACAACCAGGATGAGATCGAACGTTTGAGCATAGCAATAGGGGACACGGTGCTGGTTGAACGAAGCGGTGACGTGATCCCTAAAATCGTGCGCGTGCTCGAGCCCGGCGCACAGCGTAAACCTTTCCATATGCCCTCGCAATGCCCGGTGTGCGGTGGTCACATTGTGCGAGCGGAAGGCGAGAGCGCCACGCGCTGTATCAATTCGAACTGCCCTGCGAGGCTGCGCGAATCGCTTCTCCACTTCGCTTCCCGGGGAGTGATGGATATCGATGGTATGGGTGAGGCACTGGTCGACCAGTTACTAAGCAGCGGAATGGTTCATACGATTGCCGACCTGTACGACTTGAAGGTCGACCAGTTGCTGACACTCGAACGTCTCGGCAAGAAGTCCGCTACTAAGATCGTCGAGAATATCGACAAGTCGCGCGCTCAATCGCTGTCGCGTCTGATCTACGGTTTGGGCATACCCTTCGTCGGAGAACGCACCGCGCAGTTACTCGCGGATCACTTCGGCAGTCTGGATGATATTGCGACCGCATCCGGCGACCAATTACAAGAGGTCGGCGAAGTCGGGCCGAAGGTCGCTGAATCGGTTGTACAATTTTTCGCGGAAGAACGAAATCGCGCTTTGCTCGAGCGCTTGCGAAAGGTAGGCTTGCAATTCACCGCGCTCAAACGGACCAAGGCGCCAGCTGGGCCCTTAGCCGGTCGTACCTTGGTCATCACGGGCACTCTTCCCACTTTGAAACGTGAGGAGGCTAAGGCCAGAATTGAAGCAGCCGGCGGGAAAATCGGCGCATCGGTCAGTAGCAAAACCAGCTTTGTAATCGCAGGCGAGGAAGCCGGCTCGAAGCTCGAAAAGGCGCGCGATCTGAAAGTTCCAATACTCGACGAAGCAGGTTTGCTCGCTATGCTGGGATCAGGGCATTGACCGGTATGTTTGTCCGACTTCATGGCTTCCTGGCATCACATCGTAGAACTTCTGCTGACCTGGGGTCCCTACGGTTTGCTGGTCCTTTCTGTCCTTGATTCAATTGGCTTACCGGTCGTGGGTGGTGTCGACGCACTGCTCGTCGCAGTCGCCACCAATAAACCGGGACAGGCCTATGGGGCGGCAGTTTGCGCCATCATCGGATCGCTCGCGGGCAGCCTGATCCTGTTCAGCATCGCGCGCAAAGGGGGCGAGGTGCTGCTCGCCAGACACGTCTCCGGGCAAATGGGCGCTCGCCTCCATACCTGGTTTCAGCGCTACGGGCTCATAACAGTATTCGTACCCGCCATCTCTCCTCTTCCCATGCCAATGAAGATTCCTGTGTTCTGCGCGGGAGCCCTGGACGTGCGGCTCGCTTACTTCGCTTTTGTGGTGTTCACAGCGCGTGTCATACGCTATTTCGGCCTAGCTTATCTCGCCCAGCGTTACGGCAGCATGACCGCGCACTTCCTGATCGCGCACGGAGTCTCGATCGGATTGACTGCACTCGCGCTCGCTATCGCTGTCGCCGTCGGATTGCGCCTCTATCAGCGTCATAGGACGGCCGTCGGAGAACCCGAGTAATGGGCAGGTAAAGCGCCGGTTCGAAACGCTAGTATAGATGCATGTCACGCACATCACGTCGTGTGTTTGTTGCTCAATCAGCCGCCTTTCTGCCGCTAGCCGGAGCGCTTCGGGCACGCGAATCTCTTCGCGCCAGTAACCTGGGAGTTCAGCTTTACACCGTACGGAACGTGATCGGTAGGGATCCCGCCGCCACGCTGAATGCCATTCAGAGGATCGGCTACACAGAAGTGGAAGCCATTTACGCGAGTTTGCATGAGATCTGGCCCGCGCTCAAACAGACCAGCCTGCAGCCTGTCAGCGTGCACATTGACGAAGCGCTTTTTATGAAAGGCGGGAGCGATCTGGACGCGGCGCTATCCGATGTAAAGGAGCGCGGTTTCAAATATGCGGTAGTGCCCTACATACCGGTGAATGAGCGAGGCGGAGCCGACATGTTCAAGCGTTTGGCCGATACGCTGAACAAATCAGGTGAAAGAGCCAAGGCCAATGGCCTCAAACTCTGCTATCACAATCACGCCTTTGAATACAAACCAATAGATGGCAAGACGGGCCTTGAAATGCTCATGAGTGGCACGCAGAAAGACCTCGTTTTTCTGGAACTCGATATGTTTTGGGCCTCAGTCGCGGGCCATAACCCGGTCGAGATCCTGAACAAGTACTCGGGGCGGGTTGCGCTTCTGCACCTAAAAGACAAATCGCGAAACTTCACCAAAACGGAGTACGACGAAAATGTTCCGAAGGATACCTTCAAGGAAGACGGCAGCGGGTCAATCGATATTCCGGCCGTTTTGAAGGCCGCCGATACAGCTGGGGTGGAGCACTACTTTGTAGAGCAGGATCAAACTGTCGGCGATCCAATCGAGAGTCTCCAGAAAAGCTTCAATTATCTCAAGACTCAGTTCATCAGCTAGCCCAGCGTTTCAGGCTCGCTCTTGATAACTGCCGTCGGCGGTGCTGATCCGAATCTTTTCGCCCTGGTTGATGAAGGGCGGGACCTGCACCACCAGACCAGTTTCCATCTTTGCCGGTTTGGTCACGTTCGAAACCGTGGAACCCTTCAGGCCGGGTTCCGTCTCCATCACAGCCATCTCTACACTAGGCGGCAGCTCTACACTGATCGGTTTACCTTGATAAAACTCAACGTTGACTTTCAACTGTGGTGTCAGATAGAAAACGCCGTCGCCCAGAATGTCCTTCGTGAAATGCATCTGGTCGTAGGTTTCGGTGTTCATGAAATAGTAATACTCGCCATCGTCGTACAGGTACTCCATCTCATGCTCATCGAGCGACACGCGCTCCACTTTGTCTTCCGATGAGAAGCGGTGCTCAATCATCGAGCCGGAGCGCAGGTTGCGCATCTTGGCTTGCACGAAGCCACGCAGATTCCCCGGCGTCCGATGAACCATGCTGAACACCGAGTGAAGCTCGTTGTTGAACTTCACGACCATGCCAGGACGCAGTTGTGTTGATGCAATCATTCCAAAAACTTTCTCCTAAATGCGCGAACCTGCGCCTATGGAACCCTTAGTCTAACAAGGCTACCGCCTGCTCTGACTTTCCAGGCAGACCTTTCCGCTGGTGTCATTCGGAACAGGCCACAGACCGGCCGCATCGGCTTGCTGGCGGTCACGGCGGCCGCCGTTCTCGTAAACCAGCTGCGTTCCCGGCTTGATTTTCCACAAAATCATGGAGTCTCGATTCTTGCGGGTCGCGATGATGGCGCAAGGAGCCGTAAAAGGAGTCAGCGTCAGCGTGCCAAAGGCCGTCGGCTGCGCGACTATTGAGCTGCCGCAATTCTCAGTCTCTTGCCTGCCGCCCGCAATCTGGATCCAGCAAGCGTTTGGGTCCCAATTGCTCCTCGCAAATAGCAGGCCTGAGGGATCGTAGATCCAGGGATCCATATTTTGATATGCAATGCCGGGCAGGTATGGATCGGCCCACATGAACTCATAGGCCACACCTGGACCGTCGCGAAGCATCTGGCGATCTTCCATGGCCCAACCCTGCAAGAATTGCGAGTTCTCCAGATTCGGATCGAGGGTCACAAGTGCTAACGCTGCGATGTGTACCATCCAATCGGGGTGGTCGGCCTGTTCGGGTCTCAAGCTCAGCAGAACCTTCTTAGGAAGCATGCTGAAAAAGTGCGGGTCGACTTCACGCAGATCACTGTGAGTAAAGCTGCGCATCGCCATAAGGTATTCGACCGATGCATATAGCGCTTGTGGATCGATAGCGCTCGGTTTCCTGAGATCACTCACCAAGAGCTTATTTTGCGAATCGGATTGGGCTGCTTCAAACCCAGTGCCCTTCGCAATCGTTGCGAATAGTTGATCCCGTAAGACGAGTTCGGGAACTGGAGCTGGGCCGGTACCCACGTGAGGATTCGCGAAGTTCTTCAGCCGTTGCTGTTGTTCCGGAGATATCAGGTCTGCTACCCAGTTCAGAATCAGGGCGACCTGGTGATCCAAACGTTTGTGGTCCAATGCCCACCGGATCGCCTCGTCGCCCCGTGACCTGTCATGTGTCACCGCATAGTAGAGCGCCAGTTCAAAGCCTCGCTCGGGTGACTCCGGCACAATCTGCACACGTTTTTCGAAGTTCGCCCAACGCACGGTCTGCCGTTCGCGGTCACGCTGCAAGCGGCGCAGAAGCTTCGGCGTTAAAAGCAGTAGCGCTGCAGGCTCGTCTTCCTGGGCAGCGCGCAAGCCGCCCCAGGAAAGCAAGAAGAGCGTTAGCCCTGCAACGAATCGGCGCACGCGCATATTGTTCCATAGCGCGCTTTGTCCACTTTGATAATCTGTTACTTCCACCGGCTGCAAACTTGGCTTGGCACCGGCCCGCAATTTTGCGGCAAGAAGTTGACCAAAATGCCGGCTCAGGTCAGTGAAACCTACGTACTGCGCACTTATCCCTTTCGCGAATCCGATCTTATCGTCAACTTCTTCACCCGCGACCAGGGAAAGTTGCGGGGCGTGGCGTATCGAGCCCGTAAACCGAAAAGCAGCTTCGGTTCGGGCCTGGAACGGCTATCGTTAGTGAACCTGTCATACTCACAGAAAGTCACGCGTGAACTAGTCAGCCTGAGCGGCTGCGATCTCCTCCAATCGCAATTTGATCTGATCAGCGATTTCGAAACAAGTGTTGCTCTCGACTACATTGCCGAGATCAGCGATCATCTGTTGCCCGCAAACGAACCGAACGAGCGTTTTTTTCGGCTCCTGACCGCCGTCCTCGATTTCATGCATGAACGATCCGCCGGCGCAATCTGGACCGCCATCACTTACTTTTCTCTGTGGGCAACTCGGCTTTCTGGCTTCTTGCCGGATCTGCCTACGTTCACTGAACGGCAGCTCTCCTGTGACTCCCGGGAACTCGCGTCTGCCATGCTCTCGACCCACATCTCTGGATTGCCCGTACGCGTTTGGACAAAGGATACAGCGCTCGACCTCCGCCGCCTGCTCATACGGCAAATGGAAGAGCACGTTGAGCGGCGCTTCCACACACCATCCTTGCTCGAAGCACTCTGACCCATAATCATGGATTCTTTCCAAGACACCATATTTAAGCTGAAGCGCTATTGGGCTGACCGTGGCGCAGTCATTCAGGAGCCCTACGATCTCGAAGTGGGCGCAGGCACCATGGCACCAGAAACTTTCCTCCGCGTACTCGGGCCAAAGCCGTACCGAGTCGCGTACGTTCAACCGAGCCGGCGCCCAGCCGACGGCCGCTATGGCGAAAATCCGAACCGCTTATACAAGCATCAGCAGATGCAGGTCATCCTCAAACCGACCCCTGCCGACGTGATTGAACAATACCTCGCCAGCCTCCAAGCGATCGGCATCGACCTCGCCAAACACGACATCAAGTTCGAAGAAGACAATTGGGAAGCTCCAACCCTAGGCGCCTGGGGCATCGGATGGCAGGTTATGCTCGACGGTCTGGAGATCACACAGTTCACTTATTTTCAGCAGTGCGGAGGTATGGATCTCCCACTTATTCCGGCCGAAATTACTTATGGCCTCGAGCGCATAGTGGCGTTTCTGCAGAACGTCGAAAGTGTTTACGATATCGAGTGGGCTCCGGGGGTCAAATATGCAGATGTGCGGCTGGCGGACGAGCAGCAGTTCTCGGTCTACAATTTCGAGGAGGCTGAGGTTACAGCGCTCTGGCAAGAGCTCGATCTGCACGAGCGGGAGGTTCTGCGATTACTCGCCCACTTTGGTGCGACTGAGGATAAGCGTCGCTTCCCGGTCTTACCTGCATACGATCGCGTCCTGAAATGCTCAAACCTCTTCAACGTGCTCGATGCGCGAGGCGCGATTAGCGTAACCGAGCGTGTTGGCATCATTGCTCGAATCCGGAAGTTGGCGCTTGGCGTGGCAGAAGCGTGGGTGGAGCAGTCCGAACCGGCAAAGGAGGTTGCTTAAATGCCCGATTTCCTCCTCGAAATCGGTACAGAAGAGATCCCGGATTGGATGATAGAGCCTGCGCTCGCCGATCTCCAGGCCCGGTTTCAAGTGGCTTTCGGCGTATTCGGTGGCTCCGCGATCATTGTCGATGCCACACCGCGAAGACTCGTTTTACGAGCCGAACAGCTAACAGCACAGACACCGGACGTCGCGAATGTCACCCTCGGTCCCTATCGCTCTGCTGGCATCAAAGCGGCAGAAGGCTTTGCGCGCAAATGGGGCACACCTCTCGACCAGCTTGCCGTTACACAGGACGCCAAAGGCGAACGCTACGTGTTTCACCAACTCGTCAAAGGTCAACCCGCGCGCCAAACCCTGGCCGAAAAACTCCCCGCTTTGATCAGTAGCATCCAGTTTCCCAAAGCCATGTCGTGGCCGGGCAGCAAGGGTGTTCGCTTCATTCGCCCGATCCGTTGGCTGCTTGCACTCCTGGACGAAGAAGTCGTACCGTTTACAGTTGCCGGTGTGCAATCCGGCAACACAACCCGCGGCCATCGCATCCTCGGATCGAAAAATCCCATCCCTGCGACCATCGCCAGCTACGAGCAGCGTCTACTTGAGAACGGAGTCATAGTCAAAGCCGAAGATCGCCGAGCTCGCATCGAATCCTTTCTCGGCCCGGGCGTACGAAAGGACGATGGACTTCTCGCCACGCTCGTGTACTTGACCGAGTTTCCGTCGGTCGTCCGCGGTAGCTTCGATCCTTCTTACCTCGAGTTGCCTGATGAGATTCTCTCGACTGTAATGCGTCATCACCAGCGTTACTTCGCGGTGACCGACGAAGACGGATCGCTTGCTCCGGAGTTCGTCGCCGTTACGAATACCGACGGCGATCCCGAGAACCTGATTCGCCAGGGCAACGAACGAGTCCTGCGTGCCCGTTTCAACGACGCGCGCTTTTTCTGGCAGGCTGATCAACGAAAGAAGCTTGCGGACCGAGTGCCCGATCTGGAGAAAATCACTTTTCAGGCAAAGCTTGGAAGCTATGCAGACAAGACGAATCGCGTCGTTCAACTAGCATTAGAACTCGCGCGAGAAGCAGGGGCCGATACAACGGTCGTGCAGCGTGCTGCATATCTGGCAAAGTGCGATTTGACGACCGATATGGTCAAAGAGTTCACCGAGCTGCAGGGCGCTGTAGGTGGTCTGTATGCGCGCGCACAGGGTGAATCCGAAGCAGTAGCTCAGGCCATCTACGATCAATACAAACCGGCGAGCATGGAGGATGCCATTCCTGCCATCCTTGAAGGACAAATCATCTCAATTGCCGATAAATTGGACACCCTGCGCGAGTGTTTCAGAATCGGCCTAATTCCGACCGGTTCGAGAGATCCCTTCGCCCTCCGCCGCGCTGCACAGGGCATCGTTAAGATTCTGTTCGAAGCCAAACTGCCGCTTTCGATCATGAACTATGTCGAAGATGTAACGGAGCTTCCGGGCTTCCTCCGGGAGCGCGTCGAATTTTACCTGCGGGAAATACTCGGTTACGCTTACGACGAAGTCGACGCCGTTGTCACAGCCGGTATTCTTACCTTGAGTGACCTTGCAGATCGCGTGCGAGCCGTCCACGAGATCCGGCCTACCGCAGACTTCGAACCTGTGGCCGCAAGCTTCAAGCGCATTCAAAACATCATCAAACAAGCGCAACTCGAGTCACCGCCAGCACTCAACCCCAAGCTGCTCAAGCCGGGCCCCGAACAAGATCTTCACGACGCCTTTACTGCGGGACGAGAAAAAGTGCGCGCCAGCGCGGATTACCGTGAAAAGCTCGAGACAATGGCGTCGCTCCGTCCGTATGTGGATTGCTTCTTCGATAAAATTCTTGTAAACGATCCAGATCCTGCGATCCGGCAGAACCGTCTTGCTCTGCTGCACGGCCTTTTGACGGAGTTCTCGAACATCGCTGATTTTGCCGAGATCGTTACCCAAGGCGCCAGCGGCATAGGCGTCTGAGACATCATTACGTTTAGAAAGAAATTAGGAGATAAAGACCGGAAATGAAGAAATACGTTTACTCTTTTGGCGGAGGCACGGCTGACGGCGACGGCAAGATGCGCGACGTCCTCGGCGGAAAAGGCGCCGGCCTCGCCGAAATGAGCAAGGCCGGTGTGCCTGTGCCTCCTGGCTTTACCATTTCGACTGAGGTCTGCAATCTGTTCTTCGAGAACGGCAACAAAGTCCCGTCCGAAGTCGATAATCAAATCCAGCAAGCGCTCGGCAGACTCGAGAAAGAGATGGGCAAAAAGCTCGGCGGCCTCGACGATCCACTGCTGCTCAGCGTGCGTTCCGGCGCGAAATTCTCGATGCCTGGCATGATGAACACCATCTTGAATCTAGGCTTGAACGATCAAACGACCGAAGCACTTGCCAAGAAGACCGGCAACGCGCGTTTCGCGTATGACTGTTATCGCCGCTTCATTCAGATGTTTGGCGAAGTTTCGCTGCACATCGATATGTCGAAGTTCGATCACATCTTCGATACGCGCAAGGCCAAAATTAAAGCCAAGCTCGATACCGATCTCAGCGCGACCGATCTCAAGACGATCATCGATGACTATAAGAAATTAGTTAAAAAAGAGACCGGCAAGGATTTTCCGCAGGACGCTCTCGATCAACTTATGATGTCCCGCGACGCTGTGTTCCAATCCTGGAACACACCCAAAGCGGTCTACTATCGGCGCATGGAAAAGATCCCGGATTCGATCGGGACCGCTGCCAACGTACAGGCCATGGTCTTCGGCAACATGGGCGAAAACTCGGGAACCGGCGTCGGCTTCACACGTAATCCATCTACCGGAGAAAAGATTTTCTACGGTGAATTTCTCGTCAACGCGCAAGGTGAAGACGTGGTAGCAGGTATCCGCACGCCGCAACCGATCGCGGAACTCGAAGGGGTTATGCCCGAGGCTTACAACCAGCTGCGTGAAATCACCAGCAGTCTTGAAAAGCATTACCGGGACGTACAGGATTTCGAGTTCACCATCGAAGAAGGCAAGCTTTACATGCTGCAAACACGCAATGGCAAGCGGACTGGACCGGCCGCCGTGCGCATTGCAGTGGACATGGTAGAAGAGGGCCTGATCTCAAAGAAAGAAGCAGTCGGACGTGTCGCGCCGAATCAGCTCGATCAGTTGCTTCACCCGGTGCTTGACCCCGCAATGCGTAAGTCCCTGCAGAGGATTGCATCCGGGCTCCCCGCTTCCCCCGGCGCAGCTGTCGGACGCGCTGCTTTCTCGTCCGAGGACGCCGTGGAAATGTCCGCCAAAGGGCCTGTCGTGTTGGTGCGTAAAGAAACGACGCCGGATGACATTCATGGCATGGACGTTTCGCGCGGTATTTTAACTGCTGTTGGCGGTCTCACCAGTCACGCTGCGGTGGTCGCGCGGGGTATGGGACGGCCGTGCGTTGTGGGCGCTTCTTCGGTTGCGGTCGACGAGACTCGCAAGATCGCCACCATCTTGTTCGAAGGCAAAAAGCAGATTCTCAACGAGGGCGATTGGATCTCGCTCGATGGCACACTCGGCGAAGTTTATCTCGGCCAATGCAAAACCAGCGAGCCCGATCCGAAATCGCACTATTTCGCCGCTTTCATGGAATGGGCCGATGAGTTCCGAGGTGGGTTCGGGGTGCGCGCCAATGCTGACATCCCGCGCGATGCCAAACAGGCCCGCCTGTTCGGAGCCGAGGGCATTGGACTTTGCCGCACGGAGCACATGTTCTTTGCCGAGGACCGCATTGAACACATGCAAGCCATGATTCTGGCACGCGATGAAAAGACTCGGCGCAAGGGCCTTCTCAAACTCCTCCCTATGCAGCGCAAGGATTTCGCCGGCCTCTTCCTGGCTATGGACGGCTTCCCGGTCGTGATCCGTACCCTCGATCCGCCGCTGCACGAATTCTTGCCGAAGCGCGAGAATCTGATGGTCGATATCGCGCGTCTGCCTCACGCTACCTCCAAAGATAAGAAGGAAATGGCGGGCACCTATAAAGTCGGTGTCGGCGAGCTCAAAAAGTTTCTGCCTCAGCTACTCGAGCGCGTCGAAGAGCTGCACGAATTCAATCCCATGTTGGGCCACCGCGGATGCCGCCTTGGCATCACTTACCCCGAAATAACGGAGATGCAGGCGCGGGCCATATTCGAAGCCGCTGTGGCGGTCGCCAAGAAGGGCGTCAAAGTAATCCCGGAAGTGATGATCCCGCTTGTCGGCAGTGTGAAGGAACTCGAGAACCAGAAAACCATTGTCGTCAAAGTGGCTGAAGAAGTTCTGGGTGCAGCGGGCATGAAAGATCTAAAATATTACGTGGGCACGATGATTGAGATCCCGCGTGCGGCGTTAACTGCCGATGAAGTCGCACGGGAAGCGGAATTCTTCAGCTTTGGTACGAATGATCTCACGCAAACCGCGATGGGATTGTCACGCGACGACTACACGAAGTTTTCAAAGCATTACGAAGACCTGAAAATCTTCAAGGCCGATCCGTTTGCCGTGCTCGACCAGGATGGCGTCGGCAAGCTCATCGAAACTGCCGTTAAGTTGGGCCGCAAGACTCGCCCCGATC
The DNA here is from genome assembly GCA_963737005.1 of Terriglobia bacterium. Taxonomy (GTDB): domain Bacteria; phylum Acidobacteriota; class Terriglobia; order Bryobacterales; family Bryobacteraceae; genus Bog-105. The sequence continues at coordinate 1,161,075 of CAVTRD010000006.1, forward strand.
TCGAGGTGGGTATCTGCGGTGAGCACGGGGGCGAGCCGAGTTCGGTCGAGTTCTGCTACCGCGTCGGCATGAATTACGTTTCGTGCTCTCCGTATCGCGTACCCATCGCTCGTCTCGCGGCTGCTCAGGCCGCCCTCGCCGACGAGGGCAAAGCCGAGATGCAGCGCACGGCTTAGCTTCTGCCGTGGTGACGTATCCTGGGGCATAGCATGGCTGTGCCCCAGTCCGCCGCAATTCAGACTCTCGAAGAAATCTCCGTGCTGGTGACCGCGGCCTTGTTTCTAAAGCGGCCCATTTCGGCTATGTATCATCACTATCGCCGCTCTTTGTGTCCTTACGTGCTGGGTCGAAATAAAAACGGCGGTCTTCACGTTCTTTGTTACCAATTCGCTGGCGGAAGCTCAAGCGGCTTGAAGCCTGTTGGCTCTCCGGATAATTGGCGGTGTGTCGTTCTTCCCAAGCTCCGAGCAGTCCGCCTACTGGAGGAGGCATGGGTTACCTTGGACAATCACTCGCGTCCGCAGACCTGCATTTCCCAGGTGCTATTCGATACCGAGAAACTGTCGGATTTGATGCCGGCTCGCTGATGCGCTCAGCATGACGCCTCGGAAAACAAATCATTATCGGGCACGGTCAGCCGTAGAGTCTCTTGGCCGGTTAGGTTTGCCCGCCTCTATCTCGGATCTCACCGCCCAGTCTTGGGACGCGGTCATCATAGGCGCCGGGCACAACGGTTTAACGTGTGCGGCTTACCTTGCGCGGGCCGGAAAACGCGTGCTTGTTCTCGAAAGCCGCGAGCGGATCGGTGGTGCTTGTACGATCGAAGAACCTTGGCCCGGTGTGCGGATGTCTCCCTGTGCCTACCTCGCTGGCCTGCTCCATCCGCTCGTTATTGAAGAGCTGGATCTAGTCTCACGAGGCTTCCATTGGACGCCTGCCATCAACGGGTTGTTTGTTCCATTTGAGGATGGCACAAGTATTCAACTCTACGATGACGACAAGCAGTGCGAGGCAGAGGTCGCGCGTCTCGCCCCCAGAGACGTGAAAGGTTGGCAAGCGATGCTCGCCGTGATGCAACGAACTCGGGATGCCGTGCGGCCTGCTGACCACAATGATGCCTGGATCGGCCAAGCGCCGACACGCGAACAGTTGGAAGAGCGCCTAGCGAAGGACCCGGAGGCTCGCGGCCTGCTGTTCGAATGGTCTATGGCCGAATTCGTCGAGCGCTACCTCGATGACGAGCGCATGCAAATTGCTTATCTCGGCCAAGGCGTGATTGGTACGAATGCCAGCCCTTTCGAAAAGGGCACCGCGTCTATTCGGTTCCACCATTCATCTGGACGCCTCGGTGGCCTTCCGGGCGCCTGGGGATATGTGAAAGGCGGAATGGGGATGGTCTCATTCTTTCTGGCCGATGCAGCGCAGGACGCGGGCGCAACCATCGCCTCGGGGATCGCTGTCGCCCAGATCGTACCCGGTGAGGGCGTACTGCTCGAAGGTGGCGAGCGCATTTTCACGCGAACGATTATCTCAAACGCTGACCCACGAACCACACTGAGACTGCTAGGCGAGGCAGCTGAGGGAAGTTGGCGCGTGCAGGTCGAATCGATCCCAATCGAGGGCTGCACAGTCAAGCTCAATGTATGGCTTCGCGAGTTGCCGAACTTCTCTGCAAGACCGGGCATCTGCGAACCGCACCACTTTGGGCAAGTCAATACGCCGCTGACAAAGTCTGAGTGGAAAAGCGGCTATTCAGCTGCGCGCGCTGGAATGTTTTCCGCTCGCCTCTGGACTGAACTCTATTTTCAAAGCGTTCACGATCGTTCGATCGCTCCCGCGGGCACTCATACCATGAGCGTTTTCTCACAATACGTACCCTACACTTTCGCCGATGGCAGCAGTTGGGATCAGAATCGGACCGCTGCGAAAGAACTTGCGTTGGGAGCCATTGAACGTTTCTGTACCAACCTGCCAAGCTCGGTGATCGATGCCGAGGTCCTCGGACCGCCCGACATCGAGAAGAAAGTCGGACTGACCGGCGGGCATATTTTTCAAGGCGAATGCCTTCCGCAGTACATGTGGAGTAACCGGCTCAGCCCCAACACTCCGATGCCCGGTTTTTATCTTTGCGGCGCTTGCACACATCCTGGCGGCAGTGTTATCGCAATGAACGGCCGGAACGCAGCTATGCGCGTGCTCGCCGACGGTTCTTGAGAATTTGGTTCACAGCGAAGAGGATCACCAGGAGCGGCACTACCGCAAAATAAGGCCAATACGCGACGAGCGGAGGTTGTGGCCCAAGCACGGTAAGCTGTCCCGTGACTTCGGCGTTACCCTTCGATGAATGAACCATCGCGACCAGCCGCCACGAGCCCGCAGAGGGGAGATGCATCCGTGCGGCGTAAAGCAGTTTGTTCGTAGCATTTTCGTGCTTAGCAGGTGCGAACACCTCCAACACCTGCGCGCCGCTCTGGGTTAAATGTAAGTTGACACCCGCATCGAGCACCGTTGATTGATTCGATAGCTGCTGCACCATGACGCTGAGATCCGCGGGCCCGACACGCAGCGGCTGCGGTGAACTGAATACACTGATTACAAGTGGCCCCGCTTGCCGGCGCAAGACAAGAGTTCCACCATCCGCCAGTACCAGTGCCGCGGCGGCACACAGCACGGCAAAGCTCCGGAACAGGTTCTTCACGTTCTAATGAACCATGCCGCGCATCTGCATCGGTTGAAACAGAATCCAAACTCCCGAACAGTAAAGTGCGACCGCGAGAACTGCCCAGGGACTTACCAGGGCCAAAGCCGTCCGAACTTTGCGGAGATTTTGCGACGCGATCCGCCAACTCAGGTACAAGCTCAAGAGCAACCCGCCATTGAGCATGAGAATCTGCGCCGCAGTCAACCAATCGGGCACTCTGGGTACGACTTCCTGTTCTGATAAGCCCAGAAAGCGATGCTGCACAATGGTCCACGGCGCGTCCCAACCCGTTGCGAAGTGATAAAGCAAATGTGCGCCCCACATCCCAAAGCCGAGCGGCACGAGCGTGAAAACCAATCGTCTTGCGAAATCGACCGAGTTCTCTTTCAAATCACACACCAAACCGTTCAATAACGCGCAGACACTCACGGCCAGGGCCGGTGTGACCACCACGCACGCTGCGACAAAAACGCCAATGACCAGAGACATTGCATGCGACCCTAAACGGGCGTGCCAGGCATGTTCCCACATCATCACGGGTGAAACCATTCCGGCCGCGTTGGCCCACGCGCCGAAGACGAAAATGAGCACTAATGCCGCCAGGTCAGTTCGCTTTGATAAGCGTCCTAAAGACGAGCGATACGGATCTTCTGTCACCGTCTTGCCCGGCCACACAGGGAAAATCGCTAGGTTCTCGTGAGGGCATGCCTTAACGCATTCCAGGCAAAACGTGCAGTCAAGATTCCCGCTTTTCTTGGGCTGGAAAAGGTAGAGCTCGCAGCCTCGCGCACCTTCATTGCCGCGAATGCAGTCATAGGTGTTGCATGTCTGACACGCCACAGGGCTCTTGATTCTGACCTCCGATGGTGAAATCAATGAGCTGACAAAGTGAAATTGCCCGATCGGACAAACGTATTTGCAAAAGCTCGCGCCGCGAAAAATCCCATCGATGAGCACGGCCGCTGCAAAGTACCCAACGATGATCCAGGCTGTGACGAACGGACTGTCCCACAAACCGAAGGCTTCATAGGCCCAAAAGTACAAAACCAGCAGACCGGAGGGCAGCCATTTGTTACGCAATATCCGCGGCCAGCGGAGTTTCGCGGGCAGAACTCTGCGCGCCATATCGCGAACCAATGTGAACGGGCAACTCATGCAGAATAAGTTGCCTACCAGCAGCAATGCAAACACAGACAGAGCGCGCCAATGTATCCAGGGCAGAACGCCAGCCAGATTTAGTGGTGTCGCCTGTGGTCCGAACCAGCCCTCCGCGATGACCGCCACCGCAAATAGGAGCATGAACATCTGCATCGCAGGCCGGCGTCGCGCAAGAGATCGCCACGGGAATCTCCGACGGACCGCGGGCCGCTCGCGAACTCTTCTCCACTCTTCACGGAATTCAAGATTGCGACTTCTCAACAGACCCATCGCCATCGTAAACGCCGGGAGCAGATACACAAGCGAACCCGGCACCCACATAATCAAACCTGCGACAGTTTGGTCGTCCTGCACACCGAAACCGCCGATATGTGCCGTTTCGTAGCTGGGATAAAGCAGCCGACCTGAGAAGACAAAGAAGGCCGAAAGAGCCGTATTCACAATATCCGCAAATAGCAGGTACGGGATTTTCGCCCAGAGCGGCATTCTCGTTTTGGACGGCACCGGCTGGATGATCGGCCACCAAAACAAAATGCCCGTCCAAAAGAACGAGGCATGCTGAACGCCATGCCAGAAGGGCGAACGCAAAGCCAACTCGTAACACACGGGCAAATGCCAGCAAACCGTACTCAGCGCAAATGCTAGCCAAGCGACAACAGGAGAGACGAGAACGCGGCCAGTACCTTTCAAAGCGGGCCAGCTTAAGAAGGGTCCAAGCCCTTCCTTGACGAAGGTCTTCGGCAATCCCCGCAGTATCGGTAAGAGAGGATCGCCCAACAAGATCAGCGGCGGCGCAAACATCATCAGCAGCAAATGCTGCGTCATGTGAGCGGAAAGGTAAAGGCTGTCGAAGGCGTCGAGCGGCGATTCCGTTGCGAGAAACAGCAGGAACAAACCGGCGAAGAAAGCAGAGAATTTCTGCGGATCTCTCGCTCCGCGTAACAGTCGTCGGCCTCGCAACCAGCCGCGCGCGTAAATCAGGGCGGTTGCGATTAGGACCGCAATCGCTGGACCATGAAACGACCAGGAGCTTAGCGCCGCGTTGGCAGAAGAATTCACTACTTACTTCAGCGAGTGGACTGGCCCTTGTATGATCGCGAGATCGCGTGGCAGCCTGTTCTGGGGAGGCGCCGAGTTCTTGACCGGGGATTCCGACCTGGGCGCGAGCGTCGCCAAGAACGAAGTCAGCGCCTCCACCTCTGCTGGACTCAGTTTCTTACCATAGGCCGGCATGTTACCGCCGCCTTGAATCACTTGCCGAACCATCTGATCCTTGGTCAATCGGGTCGCGACGGCATCGAGTGCCGGCCCCCGCTGCCCGCCTTTGCCGCCCAACGCGTGGCAGTTGCGGCATTGCTTATTTTGAAAAACCAGCTCACCGTGAATCTCGAGCGGTGTTCGTCCACGCACATATTGCACCGGAATAGTATCGCCGCTCCATGCCGCCATTCGCGGAGACCAGGGCGACGTCTCGCCCATGTAAGTCAAAACGCAGATCACGAGCATCACGAAAATGACCGAGAGGACAGCGACTGGCCTTCGACGAGCGCTCTTTTCGCCCGTACCCGATATGAAAGGCAGTGCAAACAGGCCGAGTATCGCTATAGCCGGAGCAACAAAGAGAATCAACACTTCCATCCAGTCTGGAAGCAAAGCCAGCGCCGCGAAGATCGAGAGGAAGTAAAAATCTGGACGCGGGTTCGTGTCGACGAGCGTAGGATTCGGTATGCCGGTCGGTCCCTTTGGTCCGAATATAAAGGCACACAGTAGAATTCCAACAATCGTGACTGCCGAGAACACCAGGTCTTTGCCGACTGCGTCTGGAACAAACGGGACGCCATCCTTCCGCAGGATGTCGGCGTACTCGGCATCGTAAGTAGCCTTGTGCACTGGGTGCCCAGGCTTGGGATACTCGTTGATACCCTTCGTGAGAACAAGCCGCAGGTGCATGCTGACCATAGCGATAATCAGCCCGGGAATTATAAAGACGTGCAGCGTGAAAAAACGCGATAATGTCTCGCCCGCTATGATCGGTCCCGCCAACAGCACGTGAACCAATTGCGCACCTATCACAGGAACACGACCGGTAATCGAAGCACCGATCGTAAGACCCCAATAAGCATCTTGATCAAAGCGCATTACCTGGCCGGTGAACGCCATGCCGAGAGTTGTCAAAAGTAAGACGACACCCGTCACCCAAGTCAACTCGCGCGGATATTTGTAAGCACCGAACAAGAAGACCTGAATCATGTGCAGCGTCATAATGAACACCATGAAGTTCGAACCCCACTGGTGCACCGCACGCAGATACCAACCCCAGAATTGAGCGTGATTCAGATACTGTAGGCTCGTGTACGCCTCGTTGGTCGATGGGATGTAGACAAACGCTAAACAAGCGCCGCTGATTATCTGAATGATGAAACAAAGCAGCGTCGCACTACCGAAAACATAAAACCAGCTGCCCGCACTGGCAGGAACTTCATGCCCCGCCGTTGAGGCATAGAGCGCAGTCAGATGTAAGCGATCATCCAGCCAGACCGCAATGTCACGTAGTTTATTCATCCCGTTTCTCCCGGCAACTACACCGGATTCGAAAGTGTTGGCATCTCTCCGCCCTTCACCCAAAGCTTCCCGTTTTCAACCTTGTAGTCGTACTGGAACAATCCTCGGGGAGGAGGGCCCGCCGCTCGCGATCCATCTTCGTAATAGGCGCCGCCGTGACATGGACACAAAAACAGTCCCGACTCTTGAAACCATCGAACCGGACAACCAAGATGGGTGCAGTTGATTGCGAACACCTGAAACTGATTTCCTCCGACGCGCCGCACCCAACACGGAATATCAGCTGTCTCGCCATCCCAAGGCCTTGTGTACGGGTTTCGATACATTGCAATACGCGTCGCATTTGGCGGGAAATTCTCAATGTCCCCAAGTGAGATCCAGCTCCGCGGGTCTTTTCGCTCAACGAAGCTCGAAAACACGAATCCTACAAGTGGCACAGCCAACAGCAACCCCGCCGCCACGTTCAGCGCCACCCCGCCGATAAACAACCAATCGCGTCGCGTCGGATCTTTAGTATTCTGTCGCCCTCTATTCTCTTCCCGCTCAGCTCCACTCATTTGATTCCTTGCTGACTGCTCGCGCCGGTAGATTTGTTTCCCTCGCCCCGCTCTTTGCGCGGACTGCCCGGCCCGTTGCCGCTGCCTTCGTTCCCCTTGCTCGTCGCACCGCCATCCCCTGATCCGTTTTCATTCACGTGCGTACCGGTCGGACCCGCCTGTTGTCCGCCGACTGCATTTCCGCTGTTCATTGCCCCCAGTCGCGCGTTGATGGTCTCCTCAGGTCGTTTCGACGCCAGAAATGCCACCAGGTTTGTCACATCATCGTCCGTGAGGGGTTTGCCCAATTTCAAATTTCGATAGTCCGGCATGCCCAAATCCGGGCGGCCGATTATTATTGAGGTCCGCAACATCTGATCACTCACCAGCAGCAGGTACGACGGGTCCGTTACCGGCCCGACCTTGGCCCCAGGGCCATGACACATAAAACAATTCCGCGCGAACAGTTTGCGTCCGGCATCCGCGTCACCCGGCCTATCGCTGGCGTAGGCCGGCGGTTGCGCACCGTGAAAATCCACCGGCTTAGCCCAGTTCTGCTCGATCCCGTTCACTAGCGCGTCGATTTGCTTGGGAGTAAGCGGACCGCCCTCGCTCTTCGCCCAAGCAGGCATGGCCGTACCCGCCCGTCCATGAATCAGGATGTGCTGTAAGGTCTGGCGAGGAAGAATCGCCAGATACAAAGGATCGTTCAGAATGCGTCCAGGACCATTCTTGCCGTTCTCTCCATGGCAACCGGAGCAGTTATCCGTGTAAAGAACCTTGAAGTCTGCTATATCCTGTGACGGCACTTCGCGCTCTGGCTTGCCGGGCGGATCACACGCCGCGGTAAACAGAAGGAGCGCACTGACCCAGGAGAAGCCAGCCTTGAACGTCACTGGTCTTCCTCGCGAGGCGGGGACATGCCGGGCGCATGAATAAAGGCTCGTTCGGCAATGCCCCAAGACTGCATGGTTCGGATGCTTGTACTACGCGCGATCACATAGCCGCCAACTAAACCGAACCCGAGCTGGCAAACGACAAACCATGGCCAGCTAATGCGTCCATTTAAAGCCGGGTTGATAATGTTTAGGACTGTGGCAACTAAGCCGCTCCAGAACACCGGCATCAAAATACCGGCCCAGAACGGCGCATACTTCGGGAACATTGGCAGCATTACCGCGTAAACCACTCCCACTAAACATGAGATGACGCCGTGCCCCACCACCGCTGCCATAAATGCAAGGCCGCTGAACGCTCTGAGCTGCGCGAGCGACGCTTCACCCAAATTCGGAATCACTACTCCGGCAAGCAGGTTAATGGGATACCAGATACTATGCTCGGCCACGAGGCCATACAAGCAAGCCAAAGCCGCCATGGCAGTTCCTCCGGCAAGTCCGCCCCAAATTCCAGCCGAGTAAGGATGCACTTGTTCGGGGATGCGCACGCGGTGTCCGGCCTCGCCCAAACCTAAACGCATAACGGATCGCGCCTCAACCGGCAGCGGGGCCGGCCGGAGCGCCGGGTTGATTTCCACTGCTTCGTGCTCTTCGTGCGGAATAACGTTGAACCACCAGCCGATCATCCCGCGGATCACAATAATCAGCCCGACGGCGCTGATCGCCCAATAAGTAAGCAGCCCGGCTGCAACTAGCGCCAACCCGAATGCAAAAACAATCGGCCAGAAGGTAGGAGCCGGTAGCTCGATGTGGCTCTCCCCGGTACGTTCGCTTGCTTCTCCGTGATGCTTCTCAGTTGACATATACGATGGCAGCTCTTATCTGCCGATGATGTAAACGACAGTGAATACAATTACCCACACGGCGTCGACAAAGTGCCAATACCAGGAGAGAAACATCACCCGTCGCGTCTGGGTCTGAATCGGAAAGCCTCGTAGTGTCACCAGCAGCACCATGATCAAAAAACACAGGCCGACGATCACGTGGCTCGCGTGCAGTCCCACAAGTGAGTAAAAGGTCGAACCGAACAGGTTGGTGCCGATCGTCAGATGATCCTGCGTGATGAGCTTTTTCCATTCGAGCCCGGTCGCCGTCAGAAACTCCAGCCCAAGTGCAATTGTGATAAACCACCACAGCTTGAAGCGTGCAAGATTTTCGTGCTTCAGTGCGTGCTCTGCGAGCACAATGGTGAAGCTGCTCGAAAGCAGGCAAATGCTGGAAAGGATCGGCAGCTCGAGAACATCCTTGGGATAAGGCCCGGTGATGCTCTTGCCGATGTAGATCAGGTAAGTAGCAACAAAGATGGTGAAGAGCGAGGTCTCGGTAATGATCAGGAAGATGATCCCGACCGTGCCGCGATCCGGCAATTTCCAGTCACGCTCCATCGAAAGAGCGCCGGCTGGAACAGCTTCCTGGGTGGCCATGCTCTTATTCATACTTCCAATCTGGATCTTGCGGGTGCTTTAGATCCCACAACGGACGGCTGCTGCGCACGACCGGTAACTTCTCGAAGTTGTATTCAGGGGGAGGCGAAGTCGTTGCCCACTCCAGCGTCCAGCCATCCCATGGATCATCCCCCGCTGGAGTTCCAGCCCGCAAAGAACGATAAACGTTCCACAGAAAAAATGCGACGCCCGCAATCTGGAAGATCACTCCGATGGAGGCGAGCATGTTCCACCACTCCCATCCACGGCCCGGTGCGTACGTGTAAATGCGCCTCGGCATCCCCAGCATCCCCGCGAAATGCAAAGGAATGAAAGTCATATTAAAGCCGATGCAAAGCAACCAAAAATGCCACTTGCCTAAGCTCTCATCGAGGAACTTGCCGAAGGCTTTCGGAAACCAGTAGTAAATTCCTGCAAAGAGTCCGAACAGCAATCCGCCAATGAGCGTGAAATGGAAATGGGCTACCACGAAATAGGAGTCGTGCAGCTGCCAATCGAAAGGCGCGACCCCCAGCATAATTCCAGTAAGGCCCGCAACCAGAAACTGCAAAAGGAAACCACAGCAGAAGAGCATCGCCGTGTTTAGCCGGACTTTACCGCCATACATGGTCGCCGTCCAATTGAAGATCTTGATGCCTGTCGGAATACCCACCAACATGCTCGAAGCCGCGAAAAACGTATTGGCCCAAGATGTCAGGCCGATCGCAAACATATGATGAGCCCATACGCCTAGGCTGATAAAGCCGATCGCAACGACCGCCCCCACCATCGCGGGACGGCCAAAGAGGGGCTTTCTCGAGAAGACCGGGATCACTTCTGACAGAATCGCGAATGCCGGAAAGATCAGGATGTAAACTTCCGGATGCCCAAAGATCCAGAAAATATGCTGCCACAAAACCGCCGAGCCGCCCGCCTGCGTGTTGAAGAAGTTAGCGCCAAGGTGACGGTCGAGCAGGAGCATAATCTGACCGGCGGAGAGTGGCGGCAAAGCAATGACGATCAGCCAGGAATCAACCAGCATCACCCATACGAACATCGGCATCCGGCTTAACGTCATCCCGGGACAACGCATCGAAACGGTAGTTGCAATTACGTTAATCGCGCTCGCGACACTCCCGATACCCGCGACCAGTATCGAAACGGCCCAGTAATCCGTGCTCGCGCCGCGCGAGAATGGGCGTTCCGTCAAAGGTGCATAAGCAAACCATCCAACGTCTGGAGCAGAGCCTGCCCCGGACAACCCACCACCGCCGATGTAGCTGAAATAGAGAAGAAATCCGCCGAACAGGAAAATCCAGAACCCAAAAGCATTCAATCGCGGGAACGCCATATCGCGCGCGCCGATCATCAGCGGCACAAGATAGTTCGAGAAACCCGCCACCATTGGCATGCCCACCAGAAACACCATCGTCGTTCCATGCATCGTGAACAGACGGTTATAAGTGTCCGGCCCAACCAGGCCGTTTGCAGGCACCGCTAATTGCAAGCGGATGACAGTCGCCATGATGCCGGCTACCACGAAAAAGATCAGCGCCGAAACGATGTACATCAGCCCAAGGCGTTTGTGATCGACCGTGGCAACCCACGAATAGAGCACCTCTGAAAATAAGAACTCCGATTGGCGAACCTTCGGACGATCCAACGGGTAATCAATTGTTGCCATGGTGATGTCGTTTACTGCAGTGACCCCAGGTACGAAACAACTTGATCCAACTCTTTGTCGGTCAGTTTCAAGCTAGGCATCAAAGTGCCGGGCTTCACGGTCTGCGGATCGTTCACCCAGGCGCGCAGATGCTCTCGGGTGTTCGTCAATACTCCCGCCGCCAAAGTCTGCCGGCTCATCAAATGCGTCAAGTCAGGTCCAAATTTGCCCATCGCCTTTGTGCCCTTCACCATGTGGCAACTCACGCAGGAGAGCGATTGAAAGACCCTCTTCGCGTCCTGCGTCTCCGCCGTCTCTGCACCGTTCTTCTGCTGCGCCGCGGCCCACTGGTCAAACTCCGCCTTTGGTTGTGCCACTACCCGCAACAGCATGTTCGCGTGCTGGGTCCCGCAGTATTCGGCGCAGTTGCCTACATAAACTCCTGGCGCTTGCGGATCGATCCACAGGTAATTTGTCCGGTTCGGAATCAGGTCCATTTTGCCCGCTAGCTGCGGGAGCCAGAAGCTGTGATTTACATCCAAACTCTGCAATTGGAAATAGGTCGCCGTGTCTCGGCCCTTCGCTACCGGAACGTGTATCTCATTCGCTGTCAGGATGCCGTATTCCGGATACTCAACACCCCACCACCACTGGTGACCGATCACCTTCACCTTCAGCATCGATTTAGGAGGGCTCGCGTTTTGGACCGCCGCAATCACTCGCGCCGATACTCCGATCAGTACGAACACAATCAGGATCGGAATCACTGTCCAGGCAACTTCAATTTGATTGCTCCCGTAAACCTGCGCAGGTTCCTGGTTGCTATCTTCCGAAGGCTTAACGCGAAATCGCCAGATCGTGTACGCAATCAGGCCACCAACTGTTAGAAATATGAGACCGGTAATGGCCAGCACCAGAATGGCAATGGTCTTTTCTGCCCCGGCCGGTGTCGCAAGCGGTTCGAAAATGTTCGTGACCCGGCGTTCCGGTGTTCCCGGAACTTGGACCTGAAGTAGAGCAAGCAGTGCGGTCAGCACAAACATTCAATCCTCTTGCGCGTCGCGGATTTCTACAATCAATGTAATACTTCTTGTCTGACGAAAATTCTCGATAGTGGCATGCTACTATACCTCTGCCGCGTGTTTACCTCTTTTCGCAAGCAAATGACGCCGCTTCATTCGTGTCACCCTTGCCTCTGTAAACATCGATTGCCGGATATGGACAGAGCGGCCGCGTCATGAGAACACCCTTTGACGGATTCTGATCGTCCTTCCACTTTGCCGCAACGATGCTCTGGGGCGCCACGCCCTGCTCTACCCATTGCTCAAGTGCAACAAACATGTTCTCTTTGGGATCGCGCTTCGCCGGAATACCGAGTTGGCCGAACACATTTGGACCAGGACCGCCCGCGCAATGCTGCATTCCCGGAACCATATAGAGCCGCACAAATTCGAGCGTCGCTTGCTCACCCATGCCTGCCATCACGTTCTCGTAATACTCGACAGTGTTTAGCGGTGAAATCGCCGGATCCAGCCAGCCGTGATACAAAATCAGCTTTCCGCCTCGCTTGCGAAAGCTACTCAAATCCGGATTGTTCGAGTTCAACGTGCCCGCTAGCTTCTGATCAGCTATTTTCAGAGCGTCGTTCACATTCGTCGTTCGAAAATCCCAGTTCTTATCTTCATAGACCATATTGCGAAAGAATCCTACGGGATACTTCAAACCTTCTGCTGCCCCGAAGCTCTCGCCCGTCACCCAGTATTTCCAACCACCGTCGCCGGGTTCACTGCCGGGCATGATAGGTGGAAAGATAAGCCGTCCCTGCGCATCTTTTGCGCCCGTATAAATGGCTTGTACGGTATGCACCTGCGCTGCCGTCAGGCAAGCATCATTCTCAGCGCCGCGGCAGAGCAACACGTGCGCATCGAAATGGCAGCGCTGCCGGTTGCTGATCAAGCCATCCCGGACGCCGTCGAGAGCGTCGCAGGCGCGCAGCACGGCGGAGTTGATCGCTCCGACTTTGCTGAGCGGAACGTAATTCGCCTGATCTTTTAGCATCTGTTGATCAAGCGCCAGCGCGCCCGTGAGCAGATGGGTCCAGTAATTCGCCGGCGCTCCAGCCAAGATGCCGTCGTAATCGTCAGGGAAACGTTGCGCTTCCATTAGCGCTTCCCGCCCTCCGTCCGAGCAAGCATCGAAGTAAGACTTGCGAGGAGCGGATGGATAAAACGCCGCAAGAGCCGCCTTCGCGTGGCCCGTCATTTCATGCACAGCACGATAGCCGAAATCTGTCACTTGTTGTGGATGGCCCAATGCCCAGCTCGCATCCGTTCCATCCGCTTGATGGCCGGTATCTGTGCCGGCTGTAGCATAGCCTTGGCTTAGTGCGACAGCCATTCCGCGATAATCGAACGAGCCCGCGAAACCGCCGTTGCCTTTGCCGAGAAACTTCTCGTTCCAACCAGTTAAAGGCAGCCACACCTCAATCGGGATCTTCGACTGCGGTACCGGCGCGGCTTCGGCTATGAGGCGGCAAAATGCCGGAAGCTTTTGATACAGCGCTGCTTCCGGTTTACTTCGATCGAGTCCCGGCGGAAGAAATGCTCCTGCCGCTACAGTGCTTGCAGCCGTCACACGCGCTCCGGATAATGCTAGATTCGAGAGCTGGGCGCACGAAGTTGCCTGCAACGAGCCTGCGCCGGCAAGCAACAGCCACGCAGTGAATTGCCAGCTAAATCCACGCACGGCAAGCATGTCGAGCAATCATAGCAAGAGCTGTTGGGTTTGGTCTGCTAGAACTTCCCTGTAAGAATTAGCTTTCGTTGCCCAGGAGGCAGATGCTCAATTGCGTAACGGAGGGTTGTACGCGGGAGCGCCTGGTAATTGCGCTCCAGAAACTTAAGCAGCCGTTCCCGGGACACCGTCCCTGCCTCACGCAAGGCCCAACCAATCGCCTTGTGAATCAAATCCTGCGAGTCCCCGAGCAGCATGCCCGCGATCCGGAACGTATCGTTGGTTTCCTTGCGCTTCAGGAATGCAAACGTCGCTACGATAGCAATCCGACGCTCCCAGACATTGCTTGATTGCGCAAGCTCATGAAGTACCTCGCGGGGTCTATCGAGCAAGTAGTCGCCCACGACATATGGGGCTGACGTGTCGACCAGATCCCAATTATTGAAGCGGCGCGCGTTCTTGAGATAAAAGTCGAAGATCCGTTGCGCTTGCGGCTCCGTCGCTCGTTCATACTGGGCAACCAAAATCTCTGTCGCCGTAAAGCGGTGCTCGTGCACCGGAGATTTTAGAAGCCGCTGAACATCTGGCAAGCGTAGGTGCAGGTACCCAAGCGCGATCTTTCGCTGAGCCGGAACGCGAATGCCGAGGAATTGATCGCCCTCGCCGTATTCGCCCTTTCCCGTTTTGAAGAACCAGGCAGAAGATTTGGCGCGTTCCGGGTCGGCTGCGCTCGCCAGTTCCCTGACCAAGTCCGCCAGCCCGCCCGCGCTTACTTGCTTTCCGCGAACAGACTCTTCCACGATTCGTCAAGCGAGATCCACCGCTCCGATTCTTCATCCCAGCTCGGCGCCATATCGGGTACGTGCATTAAGCCATGCCCTTCCGGACAGAATAGTTCGGTGCCCGACCAATTGAGCAGCATGCAACCTGGGCACCCCACTCGCACCGGGAAGCACAGCAAACGTAAGCAGACCCGGCAGCGCGCCCTTTGGTCGGCGACTGCCCAAAACAAGACGCCCATGGTAGCCAGAATGTACAGCCAAAGAAGAAATGGGCCGGCAGCCGGATCTCTCGATCCGAAGAGAATGGCTGATTGCGATCGACTCCACTCAAGCACAGAACTGAAGGCAAGCAAGCACGCAACACCAGTCTTGGCCGCGAAAAACAGCGCCCGCTTAGCCATAGCTACCCGGTCTCCCGGTCTTAGCAGCGAACGCAGCCGTCGCAATGGCACGCGCGAAGCAATAAGCACCAGCAGGCCCGAAGCCAAAGCCGCAACCAGAAATATCTTGAGCGGAATCCATGCCGCTTCGCTTACGAACGAATACCGCAGCTGGGAACGATAGAAGTAGTAGCAAGCAGTTTCTGCGATACGCGTCAACTCTTTATCCAGTGTTTTCTCCGAAACGCCAGGCCTGATCCGCCCTACGACCATCAACTGCGCATCCGGAAGAAAAGGCTGTACGACGTACGCTGCAGGCTGCCGCGACAGGAATTGAAAATCGCGGGGCAGCACGGCGGTAATTGGATAGACTTCGCGCCCGATCCGAACTGCGGAGCCCAACGCCTTTCTATCGCCGTGAAACAACGAACGCCAGAGCGAGTAGGTCAGCACCACACCCCGTGTGGCCTTCAATTGCCCCACCAGAGGCTTCGCTTCGAGCGCATCGAACAAGCTTGCTTGCGTCTTGACGACGAGCGACTGCACCGATCGACCGTCCACCAGGTTCAGCGCTGAATGCCCGACTACAAAAGGAGCCACGCTGGCAAGCGTTTTCGCACGCGCTGCCCAAGCTGCCACTGCATCTGGCGGCAGGCCCTCGTCTCCGCCGCCGGAAACAGGGTGGAACCAGATAAATACCAGCTTGCCGTTGCGCGCGCTGATGCCGGTTGTTAGAACACTGCGAGTCGCCGCAAATCCTCCCGTCATCGCAGCAACTGCCAAAAGCGCTGCACACAGGCTCCCGAGGCATACCCAGGGCAAGCGCACCCAGTCACGGATCCGGCTCTGCACGGCATGCTGGTTCGTGAAGTGCCACAGAGCATCCGGAAACACGCCGACCGTGCGGCGCAACAACAGCAAAGCTTCCGAACGATTCCAAAGCCCGAGATGCGTCAGAAACTGCCAGCGATGCCAGATTTCTGATTGCCACTCGAGCTTCCAATCAGCCCGTTGCCCTGCCGGAACCAGGTGTGAAGCCGCTTCAATGAGCGCGCTGCAAACCCAGAGCGAGGCGGGACGCTTTGGCTTCGGTTGCATATTGTCCTTTAGTCTTGCCGCTCACCTGCGGGGTTTGGTGACAAGCTTGTTAAGGAGCGGGTAACGTCTCTGTGATTGCTCAAGCACTTCCGAACCCGTCCGTGTAATCCGATAATATTTACGGGCGGGGCGCTGCTCGGCAAGTGCCTTCTTTTCCGCCTCCCATTGTGCGGAGATCAGCCCATCGGTCTCCATGCGCCGCAGCGCCGGGTAAACAGTGCCACTCGGTAACCCGGTCGCATCCATGATGTCGAATCCATAGCTGGAACCCTGATCCACCGTCTGGAGGATCAGTGCAGCCGTATGAGAGAGCCTCGTCAAATCGCTCATAATCTTGCAAAAGGCGCGCCGCACAGAAACTTTGCCGTCGCTGCCAAAATCTCTATATAGCATTCTACGTCTCATTTATCGAGGCGAAACGGCTCACGTCAGTTTAAGAAGTTCAAATGGCGGCCCGGGCCCGTCCGCAAACAGCACTGCGTGTTCATCCACGCTGAAGCTGCGCCTGTAACGCAATAAGCAGCCATAACCGCCGGTTACGACGAGCGGCGCCCAGGCAAACCGGCCAGGCGATTGCATCATCCATCGCTCGACGGCTGCTAACGAGGGCACAATAACCGATACGCCGATGATTGTCCCCAGCATCTTCCAAAGCAGCTGCCTCATATCCAGCTGTGTCATGCAGGTGAACGGAATCTTTCGAAAGCGCAGCAACAGCAGATCAGCCACAAAGACCGTGAGCATCGCTACCACTGCCGCATGAATTATCGCGAGCGTCCAGCCAAGTCGGTTGACCAGGAAAAACGGGAGCACGCCAATCTCCCACGGCAGAGTGGCCCAAAGCATCAACCTGCGCGCGACCTGCTCCGGTCGAGGCCGTTCCTCGCCGGATGCCAATCGAAACACCCAGTTCGCGTCATACGCTGCCGGAATATCGAAAACAAAGCGCAGCCCGCTCACGAGGATGAAAGCGATCAGCAGCGGAATAGCGAGATATTCGGAAGGTGGCAATCCCGCCTCACCTGTTGCCGTAAGGCTGTCTAATGCGGTCTGCGCGACTATGACCAATCCGATCCCGAAATAACCACCGAAAAACAGCAGATGCGACTCGCTCCGCAACAGCACTTTACAAGCGAAAGAACTACATGCGCGCTCCCATTGCGAGCGAAACAGCGGCCTCAATAATGCTTCCGGAAACTTGATCCGAAAGAAAGCGCGGCTGCCCGTCAGCATGTCGAACGATTCTGGCAACCGTCGAAAGATTCGCCGGTAGCAAAGAGCGTATGAAAGTATGGCCACAACAATCGTCGCTCCAAGCATCAGCTCGGCTCTCTGCCCCATCCTCTCCATGTGGGGTGTTGCAATCCCGAGGATGTGTTCGTATAAACCCACAAACCAGAAAGAGGGTATCCATTGGATGTAGCTCGCCGCCGAACCTGGCAACCGTCCCGCAAACAATTGCACAAAGAGATTTGAAAAGAACTCTACGAGAAGGCCCACGATCAACGCAAGGCGCATTGCCAATGAAACAGGGCGATAGATTCGCCGCGGCACGAGCAGCGTCAACAACCCAACGAGCGCGAACACAGCGAAGAAGCTGAACAAACTAGCCGAAAACACCGTCACCCCGTTGGCGACGATCAATCGACGCAGCGCCTCCCATGTACCGACGTTGATGGCCACGAACAGTGGAAACAACCCGGCTGAAACGACGTTGGTCACAATACCGAACACAACCGCCAATCCCAAGAGCGCAACGAAATTCGCCAGGAAAATGTGGCGGACTGGGATCGGCAGTATTGCGAGATTCGAAAAGTCTCGCCGATCTGGGAAGAGCCGGTTCCAGCGAGCCACCATCAAGAGCCCGATGATGGTCATCGAGAGTACAACGAAAAAGTACTCATCAGAAGGTGACTGCCGGATTGCATCGATGCGCACGCCCCGTAGCCACTCGAGTAGCGTCGAGTATTTGTTCATCATGAAGATCGAAGCAAAAGCACCCGGCGATGCCACCATCGCCAGCGTCGCACCCAGCCCGAGCCCCATACCGCGCGAGCTCTGCTCTTCTTCGCTAGCGAATAGGCGGCGTGCAAAATGTGCCACCAGAGCCACGAATGGGATCACCGGCTCACCACCGCGTTCACAATTGCTTCCGCCGACTCTTGCGCATCGCCCTCCTGCACCAGACTTGAGAATGCCGCTTCCAGCGATGGCATCGATTGAAACCGCTTCAACTCTTCAATCGACCCGTATGCCAACTGCCGGCCTTTTTGGAGAATCGTAACGTGCGAGCAGACTTTCTCGACCACCTCCAGCACATGCGAGCAGTAAAAGATCGTTTTTCCTTCCCGGCCGAGCGCCGATACAAGCTTCCGAAAGATCAGCGCTGAAGTCACATCAAGCCCAGAAAGCGGTTCGTCGAATATGATCAGTTCCGGATTGTGCAGTAGAGCCGCAATCAGCAGGATGCGCTGCCGCATGCCCTTCGAGTAAGCGGCAATCGCGATATGGCGATGCGGTCGCATGGCGAACAGCTCGAGCAAGGCATCGGCCCGACGTTCACTGAGTGCCTCCGGTAATCCGCGCAACCGGCTCACCAGTTGCAGGTATTCCAGTCCCGACAGAAACGGGTACAAATTGGCCTCTTCTGGAACATATCCCACTAGGCGCTTAAAGGCGGTCAGATCGTCTTTGATGTCGCTCCCGCGAAAAGTCACCGTTCCGGTTGTCTGCTCGAGCAGCCCGGTGATGATCTTGACGGTCGTGCTTTTGCCCGATCCGTTTGGCCCGAGATAGCCCAGCACTTCTCCGGGTTGAATCGTAAAACTCACGCTATCTACGGCCGGAATCGAGCTGTAACACTTCGTGAGAGAGCGCACTTCAAGCATCGTGATAGTAGCATACTACATAGCTGCCTTACTTGCAATGCCCGGCGCGTCGGCCCCTCAGAACGTGAGGCCGACCAGAAACTCCGCTTGGTTTTGGTTGTTAGATATCGTTACAGAGTTCGACGGCGACCCCGGTTGACTCCAATGAATGTAGCGGAACTCCGGCGTGATGTGAATCAGAAGAGCGTGAAAGTCGATTCCTGCGCCCAGAACGAAGCCCGTGTTGGAGCTTTTAACGGTATAGTTTGTTAACGATGAGTTGTAGTTGAATATCGGTCCGGCATCCGCAAATGGATGCAGGAGCGGTATGCCCCCAAAACGATACTTGAGCAAAAGTGGAAATTCCCACTGGCTTAACCCGCTACCACTAACGCTGTAATGTCGATATAAAGCATCGCCCTCGACACCTAGATGGAACGGAAGTCGCAGTTCGATCTCTGGCCCTATGATGTACCGATTGGTAGTTACCGAGGGAGGGTTAACCGGGGCGCAACAGTTATATTGATAGCCGTCATTTAACGGTACCCCTGCTTTAAGTCCCGCAGAAACGAATTGTCCAAAAGCAGGAAGCGAAGAAATTCCCAGCGCACAAATGAGCGCGCGCAAAAGACGGAGACTCATATGCCCGATAGACGGACAGCAAGCCGTCCCAGTTGCTCTGGAATCGCCCTCACAAAAAGACTCGTTAGCATAGAAGCTTGAATAATTCGAATCCAGCAACTCAGCGCGCGGCTGACGTTCCAAGACGCATCGAAGGTCGCTCTAAAGTCACTGGCTCGGCGCGATATACCGGCGACCATGGTTCTCTGCAGATCGGGCAGGACCTGCTGCACTCCGTGGTCGTTCCAAGCGCAGTGGCAGCGGGCCGCATTCGCGAGATTCACACTGCCGCAGCAGAAGCAGTGGACGGCGTACGCGCCGTAGTGACGCATAAAAACGCGCCGCGCCTCCACCCCGTAAAAACACTCACCGGCAGCGAGATCGATCTGTACCTTCCGCTGCAGGACAACGAGCTTCGATACCACCGTCAGCCGATTGCTCTCGTAATAGCCGATACGCTCGAGCAAGCGCGCCATGCTGCCTCGCTAATCACCGCAGATTATGAAACCAGCCCGGGCGCACATTCCTTTCTCCATGAGCTGCATCGCGCGCAACCTGCCAAAAAGGTTGCGGCTGGCGATAAAGGCGCCGTGGTTCGCGGCCGTCCCGAGCCTGCCTTCGCGGCTGCTTCCATCCAGTTCGATGAAACGTATGAGACCAAGCCGGCGCACCACAATGCAATCGAGCCCGGAGCGACCATTGCTGAGTGGGACGAAAGAGGCCGGCTCACCGTCTGGAACGCCACTCAGTTCGTCTACGGTGACGCTACCTCGCTGGGCCAGGCTTTCGGCTTTGGGCCGCTCGAGCAAAAATTACGCATGCTTCCGCAAGTCGCAACCGGCGTTGAGCTGGGCGGAAAAATTCGCGTTCTAGGCTCACTGGTAGGTGGTGCCTTTGGGAGCAAAAACAGCAGCCCAAACTTGCTGCTCGCTGCCATGGCCGCCAAAGTAGCCGGTTCGCCTGTGAAACTTGTGCTGTCGCGGGCGCAGATGTTCTCATCTATGCCGTATCGTTCGGGCACAAGACAGCGCGTTCGGATCGGCGCCGATGCGAGCGGCAACTTCGGGACGGTGATTCACGAGGCAATCATCCAGAATTCGCACGTCGGCCCGTTCATCGAGCCGGTCGGCGAGATGACCCCGCATCTCTATGCCTGTGAGCACCTGAAAACAAC
This sequence comes from Terriglobia bacterium, assembly GCA_963737005.1. GTDB lineage: Bacteria > Acidobacteriota > Terriglobia > Bryobacterales > Bryobacteraceae > Bog-105. The sequence continues at coordinate 1,181,730 of CAVTRD010000006.1, forward strand.
CCACCACATTGTTCGCTTGAACGTTAACGCGCCCGGCTGGATGCGGGCTCCCGGCGTTGCCCCCGGGTTGTTTGCTCTCGAATCGGCGGTCGACGAAGTGGCGCAGCGGCTAGGCATCGATCCGATCGAACTGCGCCTGCGCAACTATGCCGATGTCGATCCGGAGAACGGTCACGAATGGTCGAGCAAGTCACTTCGTGAGTGCTACCGCCTCGGCGCGGAGCACTTTGGCTGGTACAACCGCAATCCGCGCTGCCAATCAATGCGCGAAGGTAATCTGCTCATCGGGTTCGGCATGGCTTCCGCCGCCTACCGCACCTCGCAGTTTCCCTCGATAGCGAAAATCTTCTTCACAGCCGATGGCACGGCGGTCGTAGAAAGTGCGGCTCACGAAATTGGTCAGGGCCTCATCACATCGCTCACGCAAATCGCAGCCGAATCGCTTGGACATTCCTTCGATCGCGTGCGCTTCGAATTTCGCCGATAGCAACCTGCCTTTCGCGTTCATCACCGCCGGCTCTGCGACGACGCTCAGCGTCGGAAGCGCAATCAAAAAGGCTGCCGGAAAATTAAAGCGCGATCTGATTCTGCGCGCCATCACCGATAAAGGCTCGCCCTTGTATGGTTTGCGCTCGCATCAAATCGAAGTCCAGGAAGGCCGCTTGTTCTCGACGCATGACCCGCTGCGATTCGATACATATCCTGCCCTCATTGGACGCCACGCGCGCAGAACCTTCGCTGCCAGAGCGGTCGCGGGTCGGACCTTTGGCAAGAGCCGGTACGGACGCGCCGCATTTGGGGCTCAATTCGCGCAGGTGGCGGTGGATGCTGTTACGGGACAAGTGCGCGTTCGCCGCTTGGTCGGCGCTTTCGCCGGTGGACGCGTAATCAATCCGCTGCTCGCACAGAGTCAGTTGCGCGGCGGCATGATCTGGGGACTCGGTCAGGCGCTGCTCGAAGAAACTGTTCTCGATGAGCGCAAGGGCAGCTGGGTCAATTCCAACCTCGCCGAAGCCTTGGTCCCCACAAACCTTGATGTTCCTCACGTCGAAGCGCTGCTGGTCGAAGAGGACGATCGCCGTGGCAGTTCACTCGGCGCAAAAGGGCTTGGCGAAATCGGTATTACAGGCGTGGCGGCGGCCATTGCCAATGCCATCTATCACGCCACCGGAAGGCGCATTCGCGAGCTGCCTATCAAATTGGATAAGCTGATGATGCCGAACGAACAACTCCTCGATGAGCCTACAATCGGCGCCCACCACGTCTTTGAGGAGGCTACCCGCGCATGACAAAGTCATTTCGCTGCTGGCGTTGCTAACGGTATCTGCGCGCCGCTCAAGCAGTTCGCTTCGAGCCCCGATCAGGGCCGGTCCATGGTGGTGACAAAGTACGGGATTGTTGCCGCTCCTCAGTTCCTCGCGGCCGACGCCGGCGCCAAGGTACTCGAAGCTGGCGGCAATGCCGTCGATGCAGCCATTGCGGCGAACGCCGTCATGGGCGTCACAGAACCGTATGTCAACGGCATGGGCGGCGATCTCTTCGCGATCTACTACGAAGCAAAAACAGGCAAGCTTTATGGGTTGAATTCGAGCGGCTGGACGCCTAAGGCGCTCACGATCGAATACCTGCAGGCGCACACAAGATCAATAAGCTCGATCCGATCGGCGTAAACGCCATCACCGTGCCCGGTTGCGTTGCCGGTTGGGATGCTCTGCGCAGCCGTTTCGGCACAATGCCTTTCACCAAGCTGCTCGCTGCCGCCATCTCTTATTCCGAGAACGGATTTCCGCTGGCCGAAAAAAACGCACGCTACTGGATCAGCAAAGTGTTCCTCAATCAGCCCGGCTACCAGGCCACTTACATGCCTGGCGGCGTTCGCCCAGGCGTGGGCGATGTTTTCAAGAATCCGGCGCTGGCCGAATCCTTGCGCCAGGTAGCCGCGCACGGTCGCGACGCCTTCTACAATGGCCCACTCACTGAATCCATGGTCAAATTCCTGCGCTCGCAAGGCGGCACGCATACGGTGGAAGACTTCGCGACATTTCAACCTGAATGGGTCGATCCGATCTCGACAACCTATCGCGGCTGGACCGTCTCCGAGCTGCCGCCCAACGGCCAGGGCATCGCCGCTCTCTCCATGCTTAACATCATGGAAAATTTCCCGATGGCCAGCTACGGCCATAACTCGGTCGACGCCCTGCACGTCATGATCGAGGCGAAGAAACTCGCTTATGCCGACATGGTCCATTACGTCGGCGATCCCGCATTTCACGCCTGTTCCGGTCAAGGAAATGCTTTCGAAAGAACTGGCAGCGCAAAGCGCGCAAGCTGATTCAGATGGATCATGCAGCATGTCAGGTCGTACCTTCCGAGATCACGCGATCAACTAAACGCGCGCGGGAGCGAAACGATTTACCTGTCGACCATCGACAAAGAAGGCAACATCGTCTCTCTCATCCAGAGCAATTACGGCGGCTATGGAACCGGCATGGTCGCTCCGGGTGCGGGCTTCTCGTTTCACAACCGCGGAGCTGGTTTCGAGCTAACGCCCGGCAAACCCAACTCGATTGCGGGTCACAAGCGTCCTCTTCATACCATCATTCCCGCCTTCATGCAGAAGGGCGACATTCACGTAGGGTTCGGCATCATGGGCGGCTGGAATCAGGCGCAGGCGCATGCGCAATTTGTCGCGAACGTGGTCGATTTTGGCATGAACATTCAGGCAGCGCTCGAAGCGGCTCGCTTCACAAAGGCCACCTTCGAAGGCTGTGATCTGCAGATTGAGTCGCGCGTTCCCGAAGCTGTTCGGGCTGGTCTGATCAAGCGTGGTCACGTCCTCACTTTGCTCGAACCTTTCTCCTACACCGTGGGCCAAGGGGAGGCCGTCATTCGCGATGATCGACGTCAAGTCAATTTCGCCGGCTCCGATCCGCGCTGTGACGGCGAGGCCATCCCGCAGAGCCCACCCGTTTTCTAGCGAAGCGGCGCGCTCCGCAGCTTCCGAAGCAGCAGTGCCGCTGGCGAGCCTTTTCCAATCACCTCGTCCATCAACGCTCTCTCCGGCAAGCCATTTAAGCCGCTCCAGATTGCCGCCCGTCAGTACAAAAATGCGCATCTGCCGGATTTTGAACCTTCAGATCGCGAATGAGCTGCAGCCCAGAAAGTCTCGTCCGGGAGACGAAGATCGAGCACAGCACAAGCCGGATGCTCCAATGCAGCCAATCGCAGTGCTGCCGAGCAATCGAGCGCGGTTAGCGCCTCGAAACCGGCATGATTTAGCAGCATCTCCCGAATAGCAAGTTGGTCTTCGTCATCGTCCGCAATGAGAACTTTCATCCGGCTTTTGCGAGCCCCGCTACTGAGCAAAGGTGATCTGCGCAATCACCATCTTCGGGATGCTCTGGTTCCATCCATCCGGCAGTGCGTCGAACGGCAAACGAAAGGCCCGCTTTTCGCCAGGTCGAAGCGGAGCGAGCTTGGAGCTCACAATGGGCAGGCGCTCCCGATGAATTTCCTGCCCATTGATCCCATAGAAGATGCAGTAAACCTCAATCGATCGCAGTGACCGCGGTCCGTTGTCCACAATTGTCCCAGTCACCTCGATGACTTGCTGCTTCATGAAGTTCTCGCTCGCTTGCATGGAGACATCACTTAAGATGAGATTGCGGGAGATACGCGGTCGCCTCGGTCGATGCTGCACCCGCCTCAGGCGTCTTCGCCGGCCGCGCCAGATAGATAGCCCCGAGCGCCAGGAGCAGCAGCCCGATGCCCCCGACAATCGCTGGTATCAGAGGAAGCCTGCGAAGCGAAGTAACCGGAGCCGCCATGGTCTATTGCAAGTCTAAACCAGCTCTCCGACCCACATGGCCACTCGCGGAAACGAATCAGCGACGCCCGCGGCCGGAGGATTTCTTAGCGGTCGTGCGCTTTGACGCCGTCCCCTTAGCAGCTTTTTTGGCCGGAGCCGCTACCTTCTTGCGAGCTGCTGTGGGGGCGCCCTTCTTTGCAGCTGTCTTCTTAGCTGGTCGTCCTGGCGCAGCGCCCTTCTTGGCCGGGGCATTCTTCTTGGCCGGAGCACTCTTTTTGACTGGAGCACGCTTCTTAGTCGGAGCGCTTTTCTTGGCCGCACCTTTCTTCGCCGGCGCTGCCTTCTTTGCGGTGCCAGTCTTCTTCAACGCTGCGGCCTTCTTGGCTTGCCCTCCACCGAGGCCCGCTTGCGCCTTTTTAGCGATGGCTTTCTTGGCAGTGGCTTTTTTGGGCGCGCTCTTGCGTGATCCTCGCCCGTTTGCCGAGTGCGAGCTCGCGCGCTCCTCTGTTTCCTCTGCCGTTTCCGAACTCACCAACTTGTTAAAGTTACTGCGCTCTCCGCTCGCAGTTTCTTCCTGAAAGAGCAACGCGAGTCCACGCTCGTCGAACTTCTCGAAAAACTGGTCCCACGAAAGCTCCTCGAGATTGGAGTCGTTGCTTCCCGGAGCACTCGGAAACTCGATTCGCAGAATACCAATGTCGTCTTTAGAGCCGGTACTCGAAACGTGCGCCGGTTTTCCTCCCCGTTCTTCCGCCCAATTTCTGATCTCGTCGTGGTCTTTCGTTGTCTTTGAACTACTGGCCATTGATTCTCCCTTCGCCAAACGGCTGCAATTAAAATACCAGCATTTCTTTGCTCCCATATAATCCTGTGCAAGCAAGCATTTCCGTCGGATGTGTTCGACCTTTCCACGCAAAACTTGCGAGATGCAACGCAAAAAGTACTCTTCTCACAAGTGAAACACCACTCGCCCGTGCTAGTCACATAGTGTGCGCTGCTGCTACAAAAGTGGCGCTAAAAGGACGGTTCGGTGCCATTGTTTTCTTCTGTAGAATTCAATTCTCTAAATGAATTGCTCCTCAATCAACTCGAGGATTTGTACGATGCGGAGAACCGTTTGACGAGGGTCCTTCCAAGGATTGCCGGGGCAGTCCATTCGCACGAGTTGAAGCAAGCCATGTACCATCACCTGACTGAGACGAAGAACCACGTGGTGCGCCTCGAAACAATCTTTCGCGATCTCGATTTGGAGCCGGTCCGTGAGAGCTGTGAAGCGATGAAGGCGCTGATCGCAGAAGGCGAATAGATGATCGGAGCAAAGGGCGAGCCGGAGATCAAAGATGCGGCCCTGATCGCAACTGTGCAGCGCATAGAACATTACGAGATCGCCGGATACGGCACCGCACGATCTTTCGCCCAGCACTTAGGCTTAATCGAGGTAGCGCATCTACTCCAGCAAAGTTTGGGCGAGGAGTCGGCTGCGGATAAGGTGCTTACCGCGATTGCCGAAGCTTCAGTGAATCTGCAGGCGACAAGGGAAAGATCTAACGGAAGTCTTTCGTCGCAATGACGCGCAGCCGCCGGTAGTCAGCAGACCAGGACCCCTCGCGATACAAGCTCGGCCTTAACGCTTCAACTACTTCATCAAGAGCGCGATCCCGCATACCCGGTGCGACTATCTCAAAGTTGTACCAGGAAAATTGCTTCAACCAATCACGCATTCCGTCTTCGCCACTGAGCGGTGTCGGTCGATCAAAAAGCTCCGCTCGTTGCACTTCCAAACCGGTCCGCTCAAGTAACGCCGCATACTCGCTGACCGAGGGGAAATAAGTTTTCACAGGTAGGGGCTGTCCTCCGCAGTAACGCGGCAAAACGGAATGCAAAGCGGCCTCAATCTGCCCGATGTTGCCTTTCCCGCCCAGTTCCGCAACCAAGCGTCCGCCGGGCTTAAGTGCCCGGGCTATGGCAGCTGCCACTTGCTCCGCCTCAAGCATCCAGTGCAGTGCCGCATTAGAGAAAACGGCATCGAACTGGCTGGTGAATTGCACGGCCGCGGCATCGGCCAGCACGAATTTCAACCGAGGATAATTCTGCCGAGCTTGCCCGATCATTTCGGGCGACGCATCGAGCCCAACCACATCCGCACCCGATTCAGCGATCTCATTCGTAAGCTGCCCGGTGCCGCACCCAAGGTCCAGAATCGACTCGCCCCCTTAGGATCGAGCCACTCGAGTATTCCCCGCCCCAATTGCCAAACGAACGAGTGGCGTGCTTCGTACAGCTCTGTGTTCCAGCCCTGTTTGCTCAAACCGTATAAGCTCGCAGAATTAGAAACACGACCACTCCTGTGATCGAAACGTAGAGCCAAATGGGAAACGTCCAGCGAGCGATGTTTCGATGAAAACGAAATTGCCCGCGCAGCGCGTACCAGAGAGTTCCAAGTATGAAGGGCAGCGCCACGCATGGAGAGACTGATGTGCGTGATCAGAATGAAAAAGTAAACAGGTCGAATCCAGCCTTGTCCCGGAAACTTCGTGTCGCCATGGAAGTAGTGATACGTGATGTAGCTCAGCAGGAACAAGGCAGAGAATACCGTCGCGCTGACCATGAAGCGCATGTGAACCAAACGGTTTCCGCGCCGGATATTGATGTATCCGCAGATCAGGCAAAGAGCGCTCAACGAGTTGAATGCGGCATTCGCCGCCGGCAAGTTGCCGATCCATTGCGGCCCCGCCACTCTGCCCTTAAAGTAAATAAGCCAAACGAGGAAACTCGCAATGCCGATGCTCAGGATGACAATAGCTGGCAACGGCTTGCGCGCTAAAGCCGAGTTCGGTACCGGGAGCCCGGACGTCTCGATCATCAGGAACTCGCTCTGCGCAGGGTTTCTAGATCCTGCAGCAGTTTCGGCAGATCGTCCTCGCCTACGGTCGAATAGTAGCCGCGCACATATCCGCGCTTGTCCACCAGCGCAAATTTCGTGCTGTGGTTGATTTTGCTGATCACGTCGCCTACGTGAAAAGTAGTGAAAGCAAGCGTGTGAACCGTCTCGGGAGTTCCTGTCAGAAAGATCCATTGCGCCGTCGTACCGCCAAATCGTCGCGCGAAAGTCGTCAAAGCCGCCGGTGTGTCATGCTGCGGGTCAACTGAAATCGAAACGAGACGCACATCGCTCTGCCCGCGCACTTGCTTCTCGACCGAGTGCATCTTAGCGGTCATCATGGGACACTCAGCTGGGCAGCTGGTGTAAATGAAATCAGCCACCCACACTTTTCCGGCGAGCGACGAACCATCGAACGCTCTGCCCGCCGAATCAATCATGCGAAACGGGGGAACGCGATCGTACTCTGGCAACTTAGCCGCGGGATCCGTACATGACACAAATGCGGTGGTGCCTAGTAGCGCCAGCGAGCAAATGCACTCTGAAAGCTTCACAGCCAGACCGGATCAAGCACCATCAAGGCGTAAAGCACCGGAAGATACACTACCGACGTAAGCAAAACTCGCCGCGCCCGAAGCTTTGTTCGATCAAGCGAAACTTGAACGCCCGAGTAGAGAAACCAAAAACCGAGCGCTAGGGCGCCAATCAGGTAGACGTTTCCGGTCATCCCCAGCCATTTTGGGAGCAAACTGATCGGTATCAGCACCACCGAGTAAAGCAGGATTTGCCGCGCCGTCGATTCGCCGTCTGGTTCCACAACGGGCAGCATTTGAATGCCGGCCCGCTGATAGTCATCCCGATACATCCAAGCAATTGCATAGAAATGCGGAAACTGCCAGAGAAACAAGATAGCGCCAAGTACCCAGGCCTCCGCCGTCAGTTTGTCGGCTGCAGCCGCAAAACCGATCAATGGCGGCATCGCACCCGGGAATGCACCTATTGTTGTTGACCACCAGGTCTTCTGCTTCAAAGGCGTGTAGACACAAAGATAGATGGCCAGGGTCGTAATGCCCAGCCCTGCCGTTAGCCAGTTCGTGCCGAAGCCGAGTTCCAAACCGCCAGCCAAAGCCAACCCGATCCCAAACCACAGAGCAGAACTTGGCCTAAGTCTCCCGGCCGGTAGCGGTCGCATCTGCGTCCGCCGCATTTGCCCGTCCGCAGCGCGTTCATACCATTGATTTAAGGCCGCCGTTCCGGACGCAATGAGCGCAGTCCCGATCAGCGTGTGTACGATCTGCCAAAACGACCAAGGACCCGAGTGCCCGAAGTAATAGCCGATTGCCGTGCTCATCACGATCAGCCAAGTAATCCGGGGTTTTGTGAGCTCGATGTAATTCTTCACGCTGAGGGACTTAGGCGGTTGCGAGGTTAAACTTTACACGGGGTCAACCGACACTGTAAGTGTACTCCTTCTCGTTTAACAAGAATGTTTTTTCGGAGGTGCCAACAGCGCTCTGGTTTAATATCTCTGTCTACCAATGGCATCGAACCTTGTCCCCATTACGGTCGCGCACGGCGACGGTATCGGTCCTGAAATCATGGCCGCCTCGCTTCACATCATGCAGCAGGCAGGTGCGCGGATCGAGATAGAACCGATTGAGATTGGCGAGAAAGTTTATCTTCGGGGTATCAACGCTGGCATCGAGCCGAGCGCCTGGGAGTCTCTCCGCCGGACCAAAATGTTCTTCAAAGCGCCCATCACAACGCCCCAAGGCGGAGGTTTCAAATCGCTTAATGTGACCACCCGCAAGACGCTAGGCCTCTACGCCAACGTGCGCCCCTGCGTTTCGTATCACCCCTATATCGAAACCAAACATCCGGGCATGGACGTGGTGATTGTCCGTGAAAACGAGGAGGATCTCTACGCCGGAATCGAGCATCGCCAAACCGACGAAGTCTATCAATGCCTGAAGCTCATCAGCCGTCCGGGTTGCGAGAAGATTGTGCGCTACGCCTTCGAGTACGCCCGCCGCAACAACCGAAAGAAGGTTACCTGCTTCACCAAAGACAACATCATGAAGTTCACCGATGGCCTGTTTCACAAGGTCTTCGATGAGATCGGTGCTGAATACCCAGAAGTTGAGAAAGAGCACTGGATCGTCGATATCGGCGCGGCCAAACTCGCCGACACGCCGGAAGCGTTCGACGTCATCGTGATACCGAATCTCTATGGCGATATCTTGTCGGACGTGGCCGCCCAGATCGCCCGCTCGGTTGGTCTGGCGGGCTCGGCTAATATTGGCGTCGCGGCCGCCATGTTCGAAGCGATCCACGGTTCCGCCCCACGGCGCGCCGGGCAGAGTCTCGCAAACCCTTCCGGCCTTTTACATGGCGGCATTCTGATGCTCGTTCACATTGGGCAGCCCGAAATCGCCGAGCGCGTGCACAATGCCTGGCTACGGACAATCGAAGATGGCATCCACACTTACGACATCTATAAAGAAGGTCTTAGCACGCAAAAGGTGGGCACGAAGGAGTTCGCCGAAGCGATGGTCGCCAGACTCGGCCAAAAGCCGGAACACCTCAAAACCGTCTCATACTCCCGGCAGTCAGATCAGACTGCCGATCACGCCCTTAACGACTCCAAACGTGCGGCCAAACTGCTTGTCGGCGTTGATGTCTTTTTACAATGGAACGATCGCAACCCTGTTGAGTTCGGCAAACGCCTCGAACAGTTCAACGGCGATGGCGTAAAACTGCAATCGCTAAGTAACTGGGGAGTCAAAGTCTATCCGGGCGGCTTCTCGGAAACGTTTTGCGTCGATCACTGGCGTGCCGGCTTCGTATCCGAAGAGGAAAATGGTCCCGTTTCTCACGGCCAGATTGTCACATTGCTCGACCGGCTACAGAAGGCTGGCCTCGACTTCATTAAAATCGAGAATCTCTACACCTTCGACGGCCAGAAGGGCTTCGTGGCTTCGCGAGGCGAGTGAGCGGAACAGTGAGCGAGCAGCCGCTGGTCGGCGTGATTATGGGAAGCATGTCTGATTGGGAGACCATTCAGCACACCAGCGAGACATTATCTAAGCTGGCAATTCCTCACGAATCGAAAATCGTGTCAGCTCACCGGACACCGGACTGGATGACCGAATATGCGAAGAGTGCGGTCAGTCGGGGACTCGAGGTGATCATCGCGGCGGCAGGCGGCGCCGCCCACCTGCCCGGGATGGTCGCAGCACATACCTTGCTGCCGGTGCTGGGCGTTCCTATCAAAAGTAGTGTGCTGAACGGAGTGGATTCGCTGCTTTCGATCGTGCAGATGCCGGCCGGAATACCCGTCGGCACTCTCGCTATCGGCACCGCGGGCGCAGTCAACGCAGCACTATTCGCCGCTGCGATCCTCGGCAATAAGGACCCCCGCATTCGTCAGCGGCTCGAAACGTGGCGCCGCGATCAGACCGAATCTGTCCTGCAGAAGCGGGTGCCGTGAACAACCGAAATGCAGCAGCGCCTATTTTGCCCGGCAGCGCTATCGGCGTACTTGGGAGCGGTCAACTCGGTCGTATGTTCGCCATCGCAGCGCGACGAATGGGCTACCGCGTCCACACCCTTTCCCCTGATGAAGACACACCGACGGGCCAAGTAGCCGACCTCGAGATTAACGCGCCTTACGAAGATCTCGACGCAATTTGCCGCTTCGCCAGCGCCGTCTCGGTCGTGACCTTCGAGTTTGAAAATGTGCCTGCCGAAACGGCGGCAGCGGCAGCCCGTTGCGCGCCCGTTCGACCCAGCGGCCACGTCCTTCATACCACCCAGCACCGCCTGCGCGAGAAAACATTTCTCGCCAAAGCAGGTCTGCCCTTAACACCGTTTCGTCGTGTTGCAGGCCGAGCCGAAATGGAGGCAGCCGCGCGTGAAATCGGCCTTCCTGCCATATTGAAAACCGCCGATTTCGGCTACGACGGAAAAGGGCAATACCGGATCTTCTCTGCCGGAGAGTTCGATGCGGCTTGGCAAGCCGTCGGCGAACGCGAGGCTGTGCTCGAAGCCTTCGTCGATTTCGATCGCGAAATCTCCGTCGTCGCTGCTCGCTCCGTTACCGGCGATTTCATTCATTACGGCGCGATTGAAAATCATCACCAGAACGGCATCCTCGATATCTCGATCGCACCGGCGCGCGTTGCTCCCCGGATTGTCCAGAAGGCTGTGCAAATCGCCCGTGAAGTTCTCGACAAGCTCGATGTAGTGGGCGTGCTCTGCGTCGAGTTTTTCGTGCGCCGGGATGGGCAGCTCTTAATTAACGAGCTTGCGCCCCGGCCACATAATTCCGGCCACCTCACCTTTGACGCCAACGTGACCAGCCAATTCGAGCAACAGCTCCGAGCAGTATGTGCGCTGCCTTTCGGTGCAGTGGATCAGCTCACACCCGCCGCTATGGCGAATCTGCTTGGGGACCTCTGGGACGATGGCGAACCGGACTGGGTGGCAGCCGCATCGATGGCCGATGTCAAGCTACATCTGTATGGCAAGCTAGAGCCGCGACCCGGGCGGAAAATGGGGCACCTGACCGCACTGGCCCCGAGCGTTGACCAGGCATTGGCAGATGTTACAAACGCGCGCTCCGCCCTCAAGCGAACCGTCAGCTCCTAGTCGAGCTCACCCTGCTAACGACAAGTCGCCGCCCTGTAAACTGGTTCTTACGCTGGCCTCGCGGTTCAAGCCTCCTCCATGAAAATCTGCTATTTCGACGCATTTTCCGGTATCAGCGGCGACATGACGGTCGGCGCTCTGGTCGATGCCGGCGCTGATTGGAATGCACTCGAAGCGGCGCTGCGAAGCCTCAATCTTGATGCCAGCTTTCACGTGGAAAAAACGAAACGCAAGGGCATAGCCGCATCCAAATTCTCGGTCCAATACACTGAACAGAAAAAGCATCGCCACCTGCCGCACGTCGAGAAGATTATCGTTGCCGGTGATCTGTCGCAAAAAGCGCAAGCGAATGCGCTGGCTGTGTTTCGGCGACTCGGGCAAGCTGAAGCCAAGTCGCACAGCGTTCCCATCGAGAAGGTCCATTTCCACGAAGTGGGTGCGGTCGATTCGATCGCAGACGTCGTAGGCGCTTGTGCCGCACTGGATCTACTCGGTATTGAAGAAGTGCGCAGCTCGCACATCAATGTAGGCAGCGGTACGGTGAATACCGAACACGGAGTGCTTCCTGTACCTGCTCCTGCTACCGCTGAGTTACTCAAAGATGCTCCCGTTTACGCAGCAGGTCCGGAAACTGAACTCACCACGCCTACCGGTGCGGCTTTGGTCACCACACTTGCTAGTGGCTTTGGCCCCTTGCCGGCAATCCGCGTGCTCGCCCAAGGCTTTGGTGCAGGCGACAAAGACTTTCCGCAGCAGGCGAACGTGCTGCGCACCTTGATCGGCGAGCGAACCGATGCCGCCGAATCAACCTCCGTCACCATGCTCGAAGCGAATATAGACGATTCCTCACCGCAGGTGCTCGGCTACGCTATGGAGCGCCTCTTCGCGGCAGGCGCTTTGGACGTAACACTCACGCCCGTCTTCATGAAAAAGAACCGGCCTGGAACACTTGTTTCGGTCATGACTGTTCCCGATACCCTCGAGCAACTGGCCAGCATACTCTTCGCCGAGACCACGACGTTAGGAGTTCGGAGCTACCGAGCCGAACGCCGCGTGCTCGCCCGTCAGTCGGCAGAAGTGGAAACGATCTACGGCAAAATCCGCGTGAAGTATGCCGAAGGCGGCAGTTTCGCACCCGAGTTTGATGATTGCCGCAGTGCTGCATCCCTGCACGGCATCCCTCTTCGCACCGTCATGGCGGAAGCCAGCGAGGCCTTTCGTAAACGGCACAGCTCCTGATGAGTAACGGCAAATATTACCTCACCACTCCGATCTATTACGTCAACGCAGCGCCCCACATCGGACACGCTTACACGACAATTGCGGCCGAGACGATCGCGCGCTTCAAGCGGATGCAAGGCCACGAGGTGATTCTCACCACGGGTACCGATGAACATGGCACCAAGGTCGAGCGCGCGGCCAAAGCGCAAGGCAAAACTCCAGAAGAATTTGTCGATCTGATTTCACAGGAGTTCCGCACCCAGTGGGACAAGCTTGACCTGCACATCGATCGTTTCAAACGCACCACCGATCCCGCCCACGGCCGGTTAGTTAATAAGCTCTTCGAGGACTGTAAGAAGAACGGCTACATCTACAAAGGCAGTTATACCGGCCTCTACGCCGTCGTAAGCGAATCCTTCGTGAACGAGGCCAAGCCGGGAGACGTCGATCCCGAAACCGGCAAGCCATACGAAGAGGTCACAGAAGAAAATTACTTCTTTAAGCTCTCCGAATTCGGCGATCGCCTGCTTGCGTTCTACGCGGACAATCCCGATTTCATACAGCCCGAAATCCGCCGCAACGAGGTTCTGGCGTTCGTCCGCCAAGGCCTGGCTGATCTCTCAATCACTCGCACGAGCATCAAATGGGGCATCCCGGTCGAAACCGACCCCGCGCATGTCTTCTACGTTTGGTTCGATGCTCTCACGACATACGTTAGTGCCGTTGAGAACGACAATTGCTGGCCCGCTGACCTTCACCTCATTGGCAAAGAAATCCTGCGCTTTCATGCCGTCTACTGGCCGGCCTTCCTGATGGCGGCTGGTTGGCCCTTACCTAAACGCGTTTTTGCACACGGCTGGCTGCTCTTCGAAAACGACAAAATGAGCAAGTCGCGCGGGAACATCGTGCGTCCCTCGCCGATTGCAGAAGTAATGGGAGTGGATGCGCTTCGTTACTTCTTGTTGCGGGAGATTGTTTTCGGGCAGGATGGCAGCTTCAGTTTCGACGCGCTGGTTGGCCGCTATAACTCAGACCTGGCGAACGGTCTCGGCAATCTGGCCAGCCGCACTCTGAACATGATTCAGCAATACCGCGGCGGTGTCATTCCCACATCTCACGGCGCGGAAGGACAAATCGCTGCTGCCGAAAACAGCATCGCCAACGCTCTATCGGCGTATGAACTCTTTAACTTCTCTAAAGCGCTTGAGGCTGTTTGGGCGCTGATTTCGAATATCGACAAATTTATAGTGGAGCGAGCGCCTTGGAAGATCGCCAAAGATTCTTCTCCCCAAGCCCAAACGCGACTGGATGAGACACTCTACACGGCAGCCGAGGCATTACGTTTGACATGCCTCTTAGCACATCCGGTGCTTCCGCATTCGACCAAAGCGATATGGCAGCAACTCGGCTTCTCTGAACCTCTCGATCAGGCGCCGTGGAAACAGGACTTAGCTTGGGGCGGGTTCCCCGCAGGTCAAAAGATAGGCGCGATTGCTCCGGTTTTCCCGCGTCTCGACGCGGGCACAACTGTTCAAAAAATGCAGGAACTTGAGGAGCTTGAGAAGCAACGGCAAGCTGCGTTGATGGGCAAAGCTCCCACCACGCCTGCGACGAATTTAAGTGAGCCGGTTGCAAGCCTGATCACCATTGATGACTTCTCGAAAGTCGACCTCCGCGTGGGTGAAGTCAAATTCGCCGAACCGGTGAAGGGCGCGGACAAGCTTCTACACTTAAAGGTTGACATTGGCGAAGCAGAACCGCGCACCATCGTCGCGGGTATTGCGCTTGCTTATAAACCGGAACAGCTTATCGGCCGCAAAGTCGTGATAGTCGCCAATCTCGAGCCACGAAAGCTGCGCGGGCTTACCTCGCAGGGCATGATTGTCGCGGCTACGCAGGCAGGCGGTTTACCAGTGCTCGCAAGTTTTCGCGAAGACATCGCACCGGGGTCGAGACTTAAGTAGACGTGAAGCTCGCCGATTCGCATTGTCATTTGGACGATGCTCAATTTGCCGAAGATCGTGAAGGTGTAATCGACCGTGCGCGGAATGCCGGTGTCGCCTATCTACTCGCGATTGGGACTGGCGAGGGGCCGCCGGATTTATCCGCGGCTGTGCGCTTAGCAGAGCGTTGGCCGATGATCTACGCCACCGTCGGGGTACACCCGAACGACACGCCCAAATTGAAGAACGACACCTTTAAACATCTCAAGCAGCTACTCGCGCATCCTAGGGTCAAAGCAGTGGGTGAAATTGGGCTCGACTATCACTGGGGCGTTCCCAAAGAGGTGCAACTGCCTGTGTTTATTGAGCAGCTTGCGATGGCTGCAGCGGCTCGCCTGCCCGTAGTGATTCACACGCGCGATGCCTGGGCCGATACGCTTGAAGCGCTGCGTAAGCACTGGGCTCCGAGTGGTTTGCCATGCGTGATGCATTGCTTTACTGGTGACACAGGCCAGGCACGTGAGTGCCTTGATCTCGGCTTCCATCTAGCGTTTGGAGGTGTTGCCACGTTCCCCAAATCGACAGCTGTTCGTGAGGCCGCCCGTAACACCCCGCTTGACCGAATCCTGCTTGAGACAGACGCGCCTTACCTGGCGCCCGTGCCCTTTCGGGGCAAGCGGAATGAACCAGCTTACATTGCGAATACTGCACAGGCGATCGCAGAGCAGCACGGCATCTCGGCCGAAGAGCTCGCGGCGCGAACAACCGCCAATTTCGAGCGTCTCTTCGCGATGGGCGTCGCAGAGGCAAGCGAGAAGTGATCAGCTCACTTGTCTTGCACCCGTTACACTGAGTAGGCCATCACTTAAACGAGTATGTTTAGCAAGCTCAGGCAATCCATTGCGGCACGCGAGGCATTCGAGCTCGTTAAGCAGGACTTACTCGAAGTGGAGCGCGAGATCAGCGCAGAATCAGCGGCTTCCGTCGAAACCGTTACCACGATCAATCAGTACCTGCAGGCGGGGGGCGGTAAGCGTTTACGCCCTGCTCTGCTATTGCTTTGTAATCGCCTCTTCGGGCCATCTACTCAGTGCGCACGCCAGCTGGCCGCCGTCGTCGAGATGATTCACACCGCAACTCTGGTGCACGATGACATCATCGACTTCGCGAAAACACGTCGCGGCCGGCCTTCGTCCAACATGGTTTGGGGCAACCATGTTTCAGTGCTGGCGGGTGACTGGCTCTATATGCAAGCATTTCAGCTCGCGCTCCGAGAGCGGAACTTCCACATACTTGATGTGCTCATTTCGCTGACTCAAATGATGGTGGAGGGAGAGCTGCTACAACTCGAGCGGTTGCATCGCATCGAGATTACGGAGGCAGATTACATGGAGCTGGTCGATCGCAAAACGGCCGGCCTGTTCTCGGCTTGCGCTTCGCTCGGCGCAACAGCAGCGAATGCGGAGGAAACGGCCGAGTCGAATTTACGTGAGTTCGCCTGGAATCTTGGCATGGCCTTCCAATTGGTCGACGACATTCTCGATTTCACCTCGACCGAGAAGATTTTGGGGAAACCTGCGGGCAATGATTTGCGCGAGGGTAAAGTAACGCTCCCGATGATCTATGCGCTGGAAGATGCTTCGCCCGAAGAACGGCGCGCTGTTGAAACGGTGATGAATGAGGGCAGCTACGAGCACGTTCCGTTCATGCACATCGTACAGATCCTCGACCGGCACGGGGCGGTGAAACGCGCTTATGAACGTGCGCACAGCTTCACTGAAAAGTCACAAACTATTCTCGCCGGATTTCCCGACAGCGCAGCCCAACGTGCGTTGCATTCGATACTCGAGCTAGTCACGGAACGCGGCTCGTAACGCACCATCGCCGCTGACGCGCAATCCAAAGCCAAGCCTGATGTTGCGCAATTTAAGCTAAGCTTGACCTGGAAGGTGACTGCATGCAATTTGCGCGAGCCGGCGCGTCCATTTGCTTTCTGTTTTGCGTGGTAGCCTTTGCCCAGCAACCCGCGCAGCAGCCGAGAGGCGTACCTGCCCGTTCGACACCGGGTGAATATCCTGCTCACTTCGAATCAAACGGCACAACCTACGCTGCAGCGTTGATCTCGGGGGACGAAGTCAAACACATCTTCGCATTTGATATCAGTAAGAGCTACGTAGTTTTTGAGGTCGCCGCCTATCCGGCAAATGCTTCGCGCCCAAGCATTGACCCCAGCAACTTCCTTCTTCGAATAGCTCAGAGCGGCGACTTTCTCCATCCTGTCGATTCGGAAACCGTAGCTTCAGTGATTCAGCACAAAAATCTGCCGCGGCCGCCCTCCAAAGTTCCTCCAGTAGTGGCCTCAACGGAAGTTGGCTACGAGACGGGCCGGGATCCTTACACTGGGCAGCGTGTTCATGGAACGTATACCAACACGCAGGTGGGAGTTGGAACAGGTCGTGATCCCGGGCCGCCGCCATCGCCTTCTCCGGGCGGGTATCCGCAAGACCGTGAACTCCTTGAGAACCAACTATGGGACAAAAGCTTCCCTACCGGTGACGTTGTACGCCCCACTGCCGGCTATCTTTATTTCCCCAGTTCGCTGCTGAAAAAGAAGTCGAACGGTGGCTACGAGCTGCAGTATCTTGCGCTGGACGCAGCCGCTTCCGAGAAGATTCAGTTGCAGATTCCAGCAAAGAATCATTAGCGTGCAGAGCTGCCGCGGAATAATGGCAGCATGAAATATCGGCAGTTAGGGCGGACTGGTTGGAAGGTTTCTGAGATCAGCTTTGGCGCTTGGGCAATCGGCGGGTCATGGGGTCAGGTTAGCGATAAAGAATCCCTGGCAGCCCTTCACGCGGCGGTTGACAACGGCGTTAACTTCATCGACACGGCCGACGTGTACGGGATGGGACGCAGCGAAAAGCTAGTCGCGCAACTCAAGCGCGAGCGCAAAAGCGAAATCATCGTCGCGACTAAGGCGGGGCGTCGGCTGCCCGCACAAACTGTCGAAGGATATTCGCGCGAGAACTTAACAACTTGGGTGGATGACAGTTTGCGGAATCTGGCGACAGAGCGGCTCGATCTTTTGCAGCTACACTGCCCGCCGACCGACGCCTATTATCATCCGGAGATTTTTGGCTTCCTCGACGAGCTTGTCAAAGCTGGAAAGATCCGGTATTACGGCGTCAGTGTGGAACGGGTGGAAGAGGCGCTGAAAGCGATCGAGTATCCGAACGTGCAGACAGTTCAGATCATCTTCAATTGTTTTCGCCTCCGGCCCTCTCGCCTGTTGTTTGAAGAGACAAAGAAGCGGCAAACAGGAATCCTGGCGCGTGTTCCTCTAGCTAGTGGGTTACTGACCGGCAAGATCAATCTGGAAACAGAGTTCTCTCCGGAAGACCACCGAAATTTTAACCGTCATGGCGAGGCTTTCGATGTGGGCGAGACCTTTTCGGGGGTCGACCTTGAGACGGCTCTGGCGGCAGTCGATCAGTTTCGACATATCGTGCCGGCGGGCGAGAGCATGGCTCAGTTCGCCTTGCGGTGGATCTTGATGTTTGATGCCGTGAGCTGCGCTATCCCGGGCGGCAAAACTCCTCACCAAGTGGAAGATAACTGTCGAGCTTCAGAGCTGCCGCCCTTGTCCCCCGAGACTTTGGAAGCGGTGGAACAGATTTATCGCGAGCAGATTGCGCCGCTCGTCGATCAACGCTGGTAAATTTCGCCGCTTAGCTTTCAATATGCTCGTTGATGATCCGGGCGCTCAGCTCGTCTGCGTTCACCTGATAGGTTCCATCTTGCACGCGTCGCCGCAGTTCGGCGATTCGTGCTTCGTTTTCAGGCGATGAACCCACGACAACACCTCCTAAAGCGTCTGACTTGAAGTCACATTCCAGGATTTCGCGCGCCCGGGCAGGAGCAGCAGTCCGATGGTGTCGGCCCGACAAGCAGGCGCAGTTTTCATTCATTTTCTAAGAAGGTCTTTCTCCCGCTTGATCGGGTTGCTACAGACATATCGACAGTACTGCGGACGATTCTAGCGGAATTCGAAGATCGCTGACGAAAGCTATGAAATAATTCAACGCCCCGACCGTAAAGTGTAGGCGAAGAACTGACGAAAGACCTCCAGACGCTTGTGCCGCCGGCAAGCGCGAACGAGGTCCTGATGAACAACTCCGCTTCACGAGAAGTATTGATTCTCGAGCATTTGCCGCAAGTCAAAATAATTGCAAGGCGTTTCCAGAAGGGACTTCCTCCCTCGATCAGTTTGGATGACCTGATTTCGGCGGGCACGGTCGGCCTGATCGCCGCCGTAGATCGTTACGATTCCAATCAGAATGTGAAGCTGAAGACGTATGCGGAATACAAGATACGCGGGGCAATGCTCGACAGTCTTCGACGGCTGGACTGGGCGCCCCGACAGCAGCGTAAGCGCGCCAAGCTCATCGAGACGGCAATGGCCGAGTTGGAACGAAGGCACGGACGGACGCCCGACCAGAACGAGATAGCAGACGAGCTTGGACTCTCACTTGGGGAATATCAGGACTGGTTGTGGGAAACTCGAACCCTGGTGATCGGCAGCTTCGAAACGGCGAATGAGTCGGATGAGAGCTGCGACATGCTCCGATTCGTCCCCGACTCTGAAGAGCCATTACCCTCTGAGCTGTTCGAGCGGCGCGAGTTACAGGATCTGCTGGCCAGCTCAATCCGAGCGATGCCACAGATAGAGCAGACAATCTTGAATTTGTACTTCTACGATGAGCTTAGCCTGCGAGCAATCGCACAAATCATTGGCATGCACGAATCGCGCGTCTCACAACTGAAGTCTCAGGGGCTTCTTCGATTGAAGGCTTACATGCGGATGCATTGGCCGCTCACCGGAGCTATTCATTCGGCGGAACAGTCAATGTACGCGGCTTCCTATCCCGGAAGATTTTGATAATCACTGTCTTACCGGGCACATGCTCGGTGCGCGTATAAGAGATGAGATCACGCGGCGAGGAGATGGTGCGGGTATCGATAGCGGTAATCACATCGCCGGCTTTCAATCCGGCTTTCTCGCCCCGTAAACCGCGGCCGACATCGCGAACCAGTATGCCGCCTGTTACACCGAAGTATTGAGCCAGCTGCGAGTCGACCGGTTCAAATTCGATACCGAACACCAGATTGTCCCAGACGATGAGCATACGAGGGATATTCGGCGCGCTCACGCTCTGGAAGTTTGCGGCCGCGGAGCTTTGATCGGGACCCAAGGTGTTGTCAGCTGCGGGCACGATGATGGTCGATTTTGCTTTGCCGTCTCTCCAGTACTCCAACTTGACCTTCCGGCCGGCAGGTGTTTCGCGAACTAAACGGCCAAGCTGCTCTGGACTGAGTATCTCCTCGCTGTTATAGGCAAGCAGAACGTCACCAACCTGGATACCGGCTGTCTGCGCAGGACTGTTTTCCGTAACCTTTCCAACTTCGACGCCGCGCGGTTCGCCGAGCTTCAGGGTATTAGCTCGGTCTGCACTGATGTTCACCAAGCCGACGCCGATATAGCTAACGCCCCCGGTCCTTGAAATGCCCTGCCCATGAAGCGAGCCGGCAAAAAGAAGGGCGGCGACGAAAAGGAGAGCCGTAAGACCGGCCCGAATGCGATCAGTGCACATACTCAGTACACATCGGTAGGGGCATTGATCGGACGAAGCAGTTCTAAGCAGCGTCCTCGCACATAGTCGTCACTCTCGGAGGCGGCCAGATTTTGCAAAGTTCGGGCGAGCTCAGGGCTGAGCTGTGGACGTTCATTGAGCGGCGCGAGCACATCGATTGTTGCTGAACGGACCGCCGGATCGGCGTCGTGTTCGAGCACCGAGCGCAGAACAGATCGAGTCGCGGGATCGGCGGAGAAGCGGCGAACTGATTCGAGAGCCTTCAAGCGAACAGCGGCATTCGGATCATGTTGCAACCGGCCAAGCAGAGCTTCACGCACATCATCGCCCGTCTGGTTACCGAGCATCTCAACCGAGTCGACTCGAATGCCCGGATCGGACGGATCTGCGATGGCGACAAACAGCCAGTGTTTTACATCCTGGTCGGCAAGACTGCCGGTTATCTCGCGCGGATCGATCTGATCGTAAAGAATCCTGACACGCCCGGGGCCGTTCGGTTGGATATCCCGAATATGAACCGAGCCTGGACCAAGGCCGGCCATACTCATCGGCGATTCAGACGCGAAGCCAAGGTGATCGGCCACCCGAGCACCCGCAAAACCAAGAAACACCAGAAACGATCCAACCGCCAATTGATACGACCAGCGGTGGGGAGTGATGCGAAGCCATTCGGGCCAGCGAAATGTCCAGGGACGGCTGATCGCGGTCGCTGGGCCAGAGACCAGCGTGTTGTGCAGATCCCGTCTGCATTCAGAAAGCAGGTTGAGCGGAATATCGAGCTGCCCGGAGCTGGCGGTAGTGTGCCAGTCCTTCTCCCGAGCGAGGGCACGCTGGCAGAATGCACATTCTTCCAGGTGCTCATCAACCGCTTCCTCGGTGGCGAAATCCAGCTCGGCGTAGAGGTAAAGCGAAAATCTTAACTGAACGTCATGGCAGGTCATAGTGTCATCCTGCGAAGTCGGCCAGCGCCGCCCTCATCTTCTGCGTAGCGCGGAAGAGGCAGTTCTTGGCCGCTTCCTCCGTCACGCCGAGCGATTCACCGATAGCACGCAATCGCATGCCTTGGTAGTGCCGCATCTCGAAAACCAGGCGTTCGCGTGGGCTCAGGTCGCCTAACACCTGCTGAATGCGGCTGTTGACTTCCGAGCTCATCAACTGGCGCTGCGGATCCACGTCCGCGCGACTCTCCGGAATGAATTGCAAGCGGTCTACTTCACCGCCGGCGGTTTCTACCGAGGGCGGTTCTTCCTTGCGAACCTTGCGCTTTCGGATCTGGTCGAGACACAGATTGGCCACGATCCGGTAGAGCCACGTTGAAAAGGCGGAATCGAAACGGAATTCCGGCAGCTTGCGGTAAACGCGGAGAAAAGCCTCTTGGTACACGTCGCGGGCGTCCTCTTGTGAATGCAGGAGGTTGTAAGCCATACGCAGAACGTTCGCGTCATACGAGCGCACCAACTGCTCGAAAGCGGCACTGTCGCCGCGCTGGGCGGCGCGAATGAGTGATTTTTCGTCGGTCCGCTCGCTTGCGCCACCCACGGCTAGCGTTCCGATGACTTCGGCTTGGAGTTCCACCAAATAGATGGACGTAAGAAAGGCGATTTTGTCTTGAAGGGTCGAATGGCGCTTTTTACCGAACGAACTCCGGGGCGGCCCGGCCAGGGTCTAACTGGCGAGTTCCAATTCTATCAACCGTTTAGCGGGATCAAGCGTGGAGATTCGGAATGATCTGACCTCGCCCGCACGGGCAGATGGCTTCGTTCCTTCGTTTACCGAGGTGCCTTGTTTCCAGCGTGCCGCCAGCATGGCGCTCAGCGAACCAACATCCGAAGCAGCCTGCGTTTTAAGAGGGCTAGAGCTTGCAACTTCATCTTTTTCCTTAAGATTGCAGCTTGCAATCACGCCCTCACCCAACTCGACTTTGGCACGGTCTCCCCGGACCTCGACGAGACGACCGGTCACCGTCTGGCCAGCCTGATGTTCGGAAATGTAGTGATCGACGGTGGTTGGTTCGAGCTGCCGCATCCCTACGCGAATGCGGCGTTTCTCGCGATCGACCTCCAGGACGACCACTGTGACAGTTTGGCCCTTTGCTAGTTTCTCCTTGGGGTGCTCGAGGCGCTTCTCATTGGTTATATCGGAGATGTGAACCATGCCTTCTACGCCCTCCCCGAGTTCGACAAAAGCGCCGAACTGGGTGAGATTGCTGATGACACCTTGGACGGTTGAACCGGCGGGAAACTTTTGTTCGACAGCGTCCCAGGGATCGCCGAGAGCTTGCTTGTAACCAAGAGCGATCCGGCGCTCAGCGGGGTTGATCTGAAGGATAACGCATTCCACGCGCTCACCGGCCTTGAGGAGGTCGCCGGGTTTACGGACGCGCTTGTTCCAGGAGAGTTCGGAGATGTGAATGAGACCGTCGACGCCGGGCAGCAGTTCGACAAACGCGCCAAAATCGGCAAGGCGGGAAACGGTTCCGGAGATACGTTCGCCGACCTGGAAGGTGCGAGCGGCGACAGTCCACGGGTCTTCCTGAAGTTGCTTCAGGCCGAGCGCGATCTTCTTAGTGGACGGGTCGATTTTGAGAATCTTGACTTCGAGTTCATCACCGACATTGACCATATCGCCGGCTTTAGCGACGCGGGTGAAGGCCATGTCGACGACGTGCAGGAGGCCATCGACTCCGCCGAGATCAATGAACGCGCCAAAGTCCATAAGCGAGCGGACGCGGCCGCGCACGATGGCGCCTTCGGTGAGATGACCGAAAGCCTGTTCGCGACGTTTACCCTGTTCTTCTTCGAGCACAACCCGTCGATCGACGACGACATCTTCCTTTTCAGTGTCGAGCTTCGTGATGCGACATTGAATTTCCTGGCCGACGAGCGAGGGCATATCAGCCATTTCGCGAATTCCGCTGCGAGAGGCAGGCAGAAAGGCGCGGACACCGATATCGACGCGAAAGCCACCTTTGACCTGCTCGGAGACAACTCCGGCAATGTTGCGCTTTTCGGTAAACGCAGTCTGAAGGCTAGTCCAATCGCGGGGGCGCTCGACTTTAATGGTGGAGAGATCGTAGTAGCCTTCCTCGTTGCGAGGGCCAACCGAGACAGCGATGTGCGCGCCGACGTGCGGATCACCCTGTTCGGTTTCGACCCACTTAGCAAGCGGCAGTACACCTTCGATTTTTCGCCCTACATCGACAAAGATTCCAGCGTTGCTGATGGAAATGATCGTGCCCGAGACCGTTTCACCCTTCCCCCCATCGGGATGCTGCTGTTCGAAGCTAGAGAGGATGTCAGCGAAATCGGAGTCGCCCGTATTGGCTTCAGTAATGTTCGATTCAGTGGTGGTTGACTCATTCGGCGAAGACGATGCATCGACGGGATGAGAAGGAAAATGCTGATTACTCATGACTGCCTGGGAATCCCTTATTCTGGCATAGAGCCGCGGGCATTCAGGTGGACGGAGCAGCGGGTTGCCAGGTTGCCGAAGTCTGTGAGCAGTGGATCTCGGAAGCTGCTATTTACTCGTAACGAAGCGCCGTCATGGGATCAACCGCGGAAGCGCGACGCGCGGGGGCGGCACAGGCAAGGGCGGCGACTATCGTCAGTAAGGCCGTCGCACCGAACAGCACCAGGATGTCCCGAGAACTGCCTTCCGCCCATCTGGCGAGTACCTGGTTGAAAGCCAGGCTAAGGACCACACCAGCGAGGAGGCCACCCCCGACACTTCCCACGGCAGAGGCGAACACGGTCCGCAAAACATCGGATTGCCCTGCACCGAGCGCCATGCGAATGCCGAACTCATTGGTGCGCTGCTCGACAGAGAACGAAACGACGCTATAAAGGCCGGCGGCCGCGAGACCCAGCGCGAGAAATGCGAACGAACCAAAGAGCCATGCGACCAGGTGTTCCTGCTGCCACTCCGGCTCAGTCTGAATCCAATGCTCTAAATCCTGTACGTCACCTTGAATTTGTTGGTCCCCATCGACGGAATTGACCTGCTTACCGATCGCGTGAAGCAATGCTACGGGCGAGCGAGCGGAACGCACCAAAATTTGGGTCCACATTCGCTCGGCCAAGGTGTAAGGAATGAAAGCCTCCGGCAGAATGGGGTTGCGCAGCCCGTCGTCGCGCTTGTCGGCGACAACACCGATGACCTCCAGCCACGGCACATCACCGGGTGGCGAGAGCCGAAAAGGTGGCTCGCTTTTCATGTCCGGGATCTTGAGAGACCGCCCGATGGCGCCCTCCGGAAAATAGCGACGTGCCATCGTCTCGTTGATAACTACCGCGTGAGCGGAGCGGTGGTTCTCGGTTTCATCCCACAGGCGCCCTTGAGCGAGCGGAATGCGCAGGATGGGAAAGTATGCCGGACTTACGAAGTTGATGCGGACTTTCTGATCATCTTTGGGAGTTTTGCCCTGTATCTCAATGCCCGTGTTCCAACCATTCGAAGGAGGCGTTGCGTTGGTAGATACTGCGGCCATGCTGACCCCGGGTATGGCAGCCACTTTCTTCAAGAGTTGTTCGAAGTAAGCCGAGCGAGCCTCCCAGGTTGGGTACGCGCCATCATGAACTGGAATGCCGACTGACATCACGTTATGCGGGTCATAGCCAAGCGGGGTGTGCACCAAGTGGAGAAATCCTCGCATAGCCGCTCCGGCACCTGCCAACATGATGAGTGTCAGAGCAATCTGACCGGCAATAAGGATCTTGTTCGTCCTGCGGCCCCGCGAGCCGCCGGCGATACGACGAGTGCTGGACTGAATCACTTGAACTACGTCGGGGCGCGACAGCTGCAAAGCCGGCCAGAGACCGAACAGGACACCCGAGAACAGTGCCAGCGCCACACTAAAGATGAGGACCGGCATATTGAGCTGGATAGCGGCTTCGTGGGGGAACTGGTTTTTCGGAAGTAGCTCAGTGATAGTGGCGACCGCTCGGTAGGCGAGCAACACACCTAAGGCGGCCCCGGAAAGTGAAAGCAGCAGAGCCTCGGCTAACATCTGACGGATCAAGCGGCGGCGACTGGCGCCGATTGCGGCGCGTACCGCGAATTCGTGAGCTCGCGCCGTGCCCCGCGCCAGGAGAAGAATCGAGACATTCGCGCAGCCGATTAGCAGGAGGAAGGCAACCGCGGCGAACAACAAATACAGCGTGCCACCGAGTTGCTTCACAAAGGCTTCGTTCAGACCGACCAGATGCAACTTGAAGCGGCCAGTTGGAAAGTGCTTGGGTGCTTCCTTGGCAAACTGGTCAATCAAAGGCTGCAGCGCGGCATCCGCCGCTTCGCGGGTAACACCCGGTTTCAGGCGCACTCCCACGTAGTAAGTGCGTGTCGGATCCTGGGTCACTTTCATAGGAAGATATACATCTCCGTCGCCCCAGGCGAAGCGCTGGGCCGCAACGCCAGTGATGGTGTAAGTCTTGCGTACGAGTTGAATGGTGTGGCCCACGACGGCAGGATCGCCGCCGAAATGACGTTGCCAGAATTTCCAACCCAGCACGACCACAGGCTGCGGATCTTGACCGTCGATCGCGTCTGAGGGCAGCAGCCCGCGCCCGAGCGCGGCGGGCACGCCGAAGAATTTAAACGCGTTCGAAGTCAAGAAAAGAGCGTTGACATCTTCGGGAAGATCGCGACCTGTGACAGTGAGATTCCAATCGTCCTCGGCAAACGCATCTTCAATCACCGGTGATTTTCTGATCAGTTGCCATTGAGCGGCGGTCAGTCCGAAGCCATTTTCATGACCGGCTGAATCGAGCAGCCGCATGTGCGCCATGCGGTCCGATGCTTTGTAGGGATAGGGATTCAGCAAGATGGCAAAGATGACGCTGAACACGGCGGTGGTTGCGCCGATTCCGAGAGTGAGCGAAATTACGGCTGTCAAGGTAAAGCCGGGAGTCTTGATCAGTTGCCGCAAATGATAGCGGATATCCTGTAACAACGCCCTCATGAGTCTCCTTCGCGTACTTGAACTGAACCCGTTGCAAGCACTTCATGCGCCATGGGCATTTAGGGTTATTCAGGGCTGAAATGTGTAGAGTGACGGGACGGTTCAACGGCAAAGCCGGGATTGTGGTGTTCGAAAGTGGGAGGCAGACAGCTGTAAGAATCGTTGTGAAGTAAGCGGGGCAACAGCATGGAACAACGCATCAGTATCGTCACGTTAGGTGTCGCAGATCTGGATCGCAGCAGGATTTTCTATGAGCGTCTCGGCTGGCGGCGGTCAGTCGCGAACGCCGAAGGCATATTTTTCTTTCAGACAGGCGCCACGGCTTTTGCCTTGTATCCACGGCTGGAGCTGGCGGAGGATGCAAGGGTGCCCGCAGATGGTAAGGGTTTTGCGGGGATCACGCTCGCTTACAACGCGAGGACTCGGGAGGAGGTCGATGCCGTGCTTGCAGAGGTGAAGGCGGCTGGCGCGAAGATTTTGAAACCCGCGCAGGAAGCCGTTTGGGGCGGCTACTCAGGGTACTTCGCCGACCCGGATGGCTTTGTTTGGGAAGTTGCGTGGAATCCCTCGTTTTCAATCGCGGAAGACGGGAGCATCCGGCTCCCGAACTAGCTAGCTACGCCTAGACCGGCGCAGTCCTCCTGCCGCTAGGCTAACGCCTGGGGAACGGCTTCTTCCCAGCGGCCTTGCGCCTTCAAAATCAGCTCTATGACCTCACGAGCGGTACCGTGACCGGCGACTCGACGTGTCGTGTAGTGGCAGACGGCTTTCAGTTCGGGCGCTCCGTCCGCGACAGAAACGGCCAGGCCGGCCCGTTCTGCCAGCGGTATATCCGGCAAATCATCTCCCATGTATGCCACCTCATCTTCCGTAACGCCGGCAGTTCTCAAGCATTCCTCGAAAGCTTGCGTCTTTTTGGCTTGCCCCAAATAGACGAAGGTGACTTTCAGTTCTTCTGCGCGTTTTGCCACTGCCGGCGAGCGACGACCCGTGATGAAGCCGGTTTGGATACCCATCGTGTGGGCTAGTGAAAGGCCCTGACCGTCCTGCGCGTTGAACACTTTCATTTCGGAAACACTTGGATGGCCCGTACCGTCGGCCGCGGTGGCGGAGATGAGACAAATGCCACCGTCGGTAATCGTGCCATCCACATCCATCAAAAACAACTTGATTTTGCGAGCACGAGCAAGAACATCGGGCGAGGCCAGAGGCGCGAGAGAGACATCGGACATGAGCCAATGGTAGCTAGCTTCGGGAGAGCGTTGGAACAGTTCCTCGGCGCGGAGCAGGAGAGCAGTGCCCCTGACATAATTCGGGCATGGACTGGAAAGAGCAAGGCGTGAAGATCGTTCGAGCGGGTGAGTTGGATCCGAATACCCCGCAGACTGCGGGAATGTCGCGGGCAGCGGCGATTACACATGCGCGGACAGGAGCCAGTCAGCTGTGGGCAGGTACGGTCGTCGTGCAACCCGATGCGAAGACGGGGCCGCATCACCATGGGGCGCTAGAGACGGTCCTTTATGTGGTCAGAGGGCAGGCGCGGATGCGGTGGGGCGATGCTCTCGAGTTCAGCGACGAGGCGAAGGCGGGTGACTTTATTTATGTGCCGCCGTTTGTGCCTCATCAGGAGATCAACGCACTGGCGGACCAGGTTTGCGAGTGCGTGGTGGTCCGCAGTGGTCAGGAACCGATCGTGATCAATCTGCAGATGGACACGCCGGAGCCAGCCAGCGCCGGGCGCAGCGATGTGCCGTTCCATCCCCAGGCCTGACTTATTTCGGCTGCCAGATCTTCGTCATCGGGCCTGCAGAGCCGGCGACCGGGTCAGAAGGAGGGAACGGCAAGGTAAGCATTCGTTTCAATGCTTGTGCTGAAGGCGCGGAGCGGCAGATGTCGAAATCCTGATCGGGCGGGTAAGCGCCGACAACGAGGAAGTCTGAACTCGCTTTGAGTTCGCAGTGGCCGGTGCCGGTGGGCAACAATGCGATGTCGCCGGCTTGGACTTCGACCTGATGGCCGTTCTCGCCGCCGAGGATGAGAGTGGCGATGCCGGCTGCAAAACCGAGCACTTCGTGCGCGGTCGAGTGGTAGTGATGAAAGGTGTAAACGCCGTTGCGCCATTTCGGCGGCCAGCCGTTGCGTTGGAATAGTGCTTCGAACGCCGAGGCGGGATCCTGTTCGGGAGGCGTAAGCGCGCGCCGGTATAGGAGAACAGCCAGTTGTTCGTTGTTGGGCATCCAGCCGTTGCCCGTCAGTGGCAACACCTCTGGTTGCACGTTAGCGCGCGCTTCGATTGACATTCCGAGACCCATCGCCGTGAGCACGGCATTGAACTGCCTACGCTGCATGCTCCTATCTCATCACTCAGACGGCATTGATACCACCATCCACGAACAGCTCGACTCCAGCCACAAAGCTCCAATCATCGGATGCCAGGAATACGGCTGCCTTGCCAATATCGCTGCCTTCGCCGACGCGACCACGCGGCACCATGCCGATCACGGCTTGGAGTACGTCCTTGTTGTCGCGCAGTGTCGCCTTGTTGCCCGCGGTATGAATCGGACCCGGGCTAATCACGTTTACACGGGGACCGCTGGCTCCCAGTTCAGCCGTGAACGTGCGTGCAAAGCTGCGAACCGCGGCCTTGGTCGCCCCATAGACAGACATGCCGGGGAATCCGGTACTGCCGATGAAGGAGCCATTCAAGATGATGGAACCGTTCTTATCCATCAACGGAAGAGCTTTCTGAATCGTGAAATACACGCCCTTGGTATTAATATCCACACACTCGTCGTAGAACTCTTCCGTTACGTGATTGTGAGGCTTCTGCTCGTAGATGCCGGCATTGGCAAACACGACATCGAGCTTGCCTTTCTGGGACTTGATTTGTGCAAACATTCGATCAATGTCGGCCAGCTTTCCTGCATCCGCCTGAATGCCGGACGCGTTGCCGCCCAACTCAGCAACGGCTTTATCGAGTTCCGGTTTTCGCCGTCCAGTAATGAAGACGAAGGCGCCCTCATTTACAAATTCCCGAGCCGTCGCGAAGCCTATTCCATCACTTCCGCCGGTGATTAGAGCTATCTTTCCGTCAAGTTTTGCGATTTGAGACTCCCTTTATCAACCATCCCCTACGTAGATGTGGATCCGTTCATATGGGGATTGCACGATCCGACTGAAGTCTTGCCCATTTCAACATTTCCGCGACTTGCCGAATCGATTTGCATTCAGAATAATTAGCAGGAGCAGAGAGTGCGCGGAACAGAGCGTTTGGCGAAAATCGTCGCAGAGACCTGTCCCCGGGAAGGCTCTCATGGCACGAAGATCGAAGGCCTTTTTCTTACCCGATCATCCACAACGGAAGTGCCGCGGAACACGCTGCACAAGGCGGTTTTCTGTGTTGTAGCGCAAGGTTCGAAGTCCACCCTGCTCAACGGACGGCGCTTCGTCTACGATCCGAATAAGTATCTGCTGGTCTCGCTCGATCTTCCGCTGGTAGGACAAATCGAGGAAGCCAGTTGTGAAAAGCCATTTCTCGGTATAAGCCTGGTGCTGGATTTTGAGGAGATTGGATCGCTGCTGCGCGAAGCGGAGCTCCCGCACGAAAGCGCACCGCCATTGCGGCCTGGCCTGATGGTGGGCTCGCTGGACGAAGACCTGTTGGATGCTGTCATCCGGCTTGCCGAGCTACTCAAAAAGCCTGCGCAGATACCTGTGCTGGCTCCTCTTTTTCGGCGAGAAATCTTTTACAAGCTGCTGCTAAGCGAACAGAGCGGGCTCCTGCGGCGCATAGTTGCCGATAACGGCAAGGTGCAGAGGGTGGCTGCCGGTCTCGCGTGGTTGAGACGCAATATGGCACGGCTCATACGGATGGAAGAGCTAGCCCGCGAGATGCGGATGAGTCCTTCGGCGATGCATAGCTGGTTTCGCGCGGTGACTTCTATGAGCCCTCTTCAGTTCCAAAAGCAGCTTCGGCTTCAGGAGGCCCGTCGCATGCTGCTTTCCGAGTCGATCGACGCGGGGTCCGTCAGCAGGCGTGTTGGTTACGAGAGCACGTCCCAGTTCAGTCGAGAATATCGACGGCTCTTCGGAGCTCCTCCGTTGCGGGATATTGAGCGTTTGCGTACAGAGGCGGTTTTGTAGCGCGGTGATCTTTTGATAGCTACTCTGAGCGGTGTCAAAACATGCGCTCGTTAAAATCGGGCAGCTAATCTTTGCGGCTCCGCAATTCAAAGCGAATTTTGAAATGGTTCAACGTTCCAGGCAGTTTGCCATCCTCTGTGATGAGCCGCTCGGGGTGTTTGAGTCGGACTCGCGCGTTCTCGAGAATGGCGGAGAGCATGAGGGGTGCGAGCAAGAGGACGAGGTGTCTTCCAGGACAGATGGCAGGCCCCTCACTGAATGGTATGAGCGGCCCGATTTCCTGCTGCTCCTCACCATTGCTCCACAGGGCAGGCGTGAAACGATCCGCGTAGAGCAGGCGCTCGCTGTCACGATGGAAAAAGGGCGTATAGATCACGAGTTCCGTTTTCGCCGGTAGAACGCCGTTTGGCCATTCCGTTTCGCGCGTGGTCTCACGCAGGATGAGCGGGCTCGTGGGCCACAGCCGAAGTGACTCCAGTATGGCCGCCCGGGTGTACGGTAAACCATGCTTTCCCGAAGTTCGCTGGGTCTCGACCTCCTGGCGGACTTCCCGGGCGTATTGCCGATAGGACGCTAAAAGAGCTAGTGTTCGGAAGGTGGTCATGCCGACGGCATCGAAGGCAAACAGCCATTGCGGGACCTGCTGAGAGGGGGCGCTCATCTCCGTGGCATGAGTTCGCGCCATGATGCCCGCCAGGCTCTCGGGATCGGCACGCGCCACGTAGCTATCGATCTGCTGGAGCAGCCGGTCGAGCAAGCGGCGACGGCGGGGAGCGAAATAGACCCAGTTGGCAGCTGACCGGAGTTTGGCCATGATTGCCGAAGGCTCGTTGTCGTCACTGGCCTTGTCTCCAAAGAGGATGCGCCGCACGATCCGGAACCAGGTATCTGAGAAGGCGTCCCAGGTGAGGTCCGCGCGATCGACCAAACTGCGGCATAAGCGGCTCCCCTCAGCCATGACGATTTCCCTGAAGGTTTCGGACAGGCGATGGACGGGTTGATGGGCGTCAAGGACCTCTTCGTTGTAGCGGCGGCGATCGGTGCGCTCCGCGCCACGAGAGATCAGAACACCTTTTGGCTCGAAATGCGCGAGTGCGGCGGTTTTCTCTCTGGTTGCAGTGGCGAAGGGTTCCGGTGATTCGCGTAGAACACGATGAACATGCTCCGGGGTGAGGATCAGGGCAACGGATCGGCCGGGGATGCGAAGAGGCAACGGGTCGCTCTCGTACTTGTTTCGTACACGTTGCATCCTCCGGATGGCTCGAGCATCCAGCTGCAGTCGTTCTGCAAAACCAAGCACGAAAGGCCGCCGCATGATAATTCCTTTTGCCACTGTGGGCAGAACGAGGTCGGTCAGCACGGCGAGGGTTTCGATCACGCTGGCTTCAGGCAGTACAGCGGGGCTTGTCGTCACGGAATTGGCTGCTGACGTTTGAGCGAGTTGCTCCATATGGCGTGGACGCGAAAGGTTTCGGGCCAGAGACATAGGAACAAAACGGATACGCGGAAGTAAGCTTCGGAGCCTCCACTCCCACGCTAAGTTCTATTGCTTTCCCATAGAGAAGCTGCTCTACTTGTATGGGATACACATAGAGTCGATGGGAAACAAAACGGACGTTTGGCAGGGCACGTTGGCGCTGATGGTTTTAAAAACTCTCGAAGCGATGGGACATCAGCATGGCTACGGCATCGCGCGCCGGATCGAGCAGACCAGTGGAAACAAACTCACGTTGAACTACGGCACACTCTACCCAGCCCTGTTGAAGCTGGAACAGGAGGGATCGATCGCCTCTGAATGGGGCGTGTCCGAAAACAATCGACGAGCGAAGTTTTACAAGCTGACACGTTCGGGACGAAAGCAGTTAGCGCGCGAGGCTCAGGATTGGGCCCAGGCCACCGAGATCGTGGCTCGCTTTCTGACGCCTAAGGGAGATGCAGTATGAAAGCGATGCGCGCCTGGATCTTCCGGCTAGCTGGACTATTTCGTAAGGCTCGCAACGAACGCGAGATGGGAGATGAGATCGAGAATCACATCGCGATGTACGTTGCCGATCAAATGCGATCGGGCGTAACACAGGAAGAAGCACATAGAAATGCCGTTCTTCATCTCGGTGGGCTCGAGCCGCTACGGGAAGCTTACCGCGAAAGAAGCACCACGCCCTTTCTGGAACACCTAGCTCTCGATGTTCGATTTGCCTTTAGGCAATTGCGGAAGAACCCCGGCTTTGCGGTTACGGCGGTCCTGATTCTGGCGCTTGCGTTGTGCGCCAGTCTGGCGATCTTTACTTTTGTGGAAGCAGCGCTCATTCGGCCTCTTCCCTACCCTGAACCGGCAAGGCTGGTGGCGGTCACGGAAATCGAATCCGCAGTTTGCTCGCGCCAATCTTTCGTATCCAGATTACGACGACTGGAAATCCTCCAATAAGGTCTTCAAGTCCCTCGACGTGTCGGGAGGCGGAGGTTATCTCCTAAAGACGAGAGCGGGGGTAGAGCCGATACAAGCAGCGCGGGTGAGTGCCGGCTTTTTCAGAACTCTCGGGATAGGCCAATACTCGGACGCGACTTCCAGATATCGGACGAGACCGCGGGGAAAAAGCGGCACGGTAGTACTGACTTACCCAGCCTGGAAGAAGCGGTTCGGCGGCAGGAAGAGCGTCTTAGGTGAAAGCCTGACCTTGAGTGGCGACGCCTTTACGGTCATTGGCGTCCTCCCGCCGACCTTTCAGTTTGCGCCGCGAGGTCCGGCCGAGTTCTGGACCATTGTCGATCCGAAGGTCTCCGTGCGCCATCCGGCGGAGCTGCCACAACCTGGACGGCATTGCTCGATTGAAGGAGGCATTTCGATTTCGCAAGCGCAGGCAGATCTGACGTTGATCAGCAAACGTCTGGAGCGTCAAATACCCGGATTCAAACCGAGGGCAAGGCGCTAGCGTGATCTCGGCAGCAGAAGCGAGCGCGGGAGATCTGCGTCTTATCCTGCAAGTCTTGATGACCGGGGCTACACTGCTGCTGGTCATTGCGTGCGTAAACGTTGCCAATCTTGTGTTGGTGCGCTCGGAGGGGCGCCGCAAGGAGATGGCACTACGCCGTGCGCTTGGCGCTAGCACGGGACGGCTTGTCTCGCAGTTTGTCATCGAAGGATTTGTGCTGGTCTCCGGCGCAGGCGCATTAGGGCTGCTGCTGACGCACTGGATGGTCCAGGCACTCTCGAGCTTGATTCCGGCAGATATGATCGCGTATTTGCCTTTCTTGTCGGACCTCGGTTTCGATCGAGAAGTATTCGCTGTTGCGGCAGTTCTTTCGGTTGTAGCTGTCGCTGTATTCTCAATCACTCCGGGTCTGCATCTGACAGCTTCGAAGATGCAGGAGGGTTTGGCGGAAGGAAGCCGCGGCTCCGCCGGTAAGGTCTGGCGTAGGCTCGGTTCACGGCTGGTTGTGGTGGAACTGTCGCTCGCGATGGTTCTTCTCGTGGGCGCCGGGCTATGCGCGAAGAGCCTCGACCAACTCATGCGCGTGGATCTGGGCTTTCACGCGGACCATCTCGCAACAATCGATGCGGCCGGACCGGATAACGCGTCGGTAACACCCGATCAGAGCAGAGCGATGGGCCGGGACATCATCCGTCAACTAAGCGAGCTACCTGGGGTGCGGTCTGCGGCCCTGACGACGGTAATGCCGGTTAGCTCCAACGGAAACACTGACTGGATTCGTTTCGTGGGGAAGCCCTACAACGGGAACCATAATGAGGTGAACGAGCGCGATGTCAGTTCGGGATACTTCCAAACGATTGGTGCGACGCTATTGCGAGGCAGATACTTCACGGAAGCGGAGGATCAATCGAAACCGAAGGTGGTGATCGTTAACGAGACGCTCGCTCGAAAGTATTTCGGGGGTGAAGATCCCATTGGCAGGCAGATTGGCGATACCAGTCTGAGTCCTGCATCGCTTAAAACGATCATTGGCGTGGTGAAAGACATCCGAGACGGCGCACTCGACTCGGATATTTGGCCTGCTGAATATCATCCATTCAATCAGGACCCCAGCAATTACGTATCTGTGATCGTCCGCACCTGGCAGCGGCCGGAGACAATACTTCCGGCGCTGCGACCGGCGATCCAGAAGGTTCATCCCGAAGTGGGAACACGAAGCGAATCAACCCTCGAAGCGGGCATTTCAGAATCAATGACGGCGTATCTGCATCGAGCTTCCACCTTTCTTGTGGGGGGCTTCGCAGGGATGGCATTCCTTCTGGGAGTCATCGGATTGTATGGAGTCGTGGCATATTCGGTGAGTCAGCGGACCCGCGAGATCGGCGTGCGCATGGCGCTCGGGGCGGAAGCAGCGGCGGTGTATGGGATGGTTATGCGTGAAGCGGGCGGTCTGGTCATTTTAGGCATCGGAATCGGGGCGGCCGGCTCCATTTTGGCCGCGTCATTCGCGCGCAAGATGCTTTTCGGGGTGAGTTCATGGGATATCGGGACACTGCTCGGGGTGGCAGTGCTGCTCGGTCTGGCAGCACTCGCCGCCAGCTTTGTACCAGCTCGCCGCGCTACGCTCGTGAATCCGATCGAGGCCTTACGAACCGAGTAGACGAACTCAGAGCGTTGCGGCATTTCTGAGACTGAGGCATTCATCAATCGCAGAGCACGGGCAAGTCAGGATTTCTCGCGAAGGTAAACATGGTTGCAAGCTGTGGGGCAGTGATGCGATCTGTAGAGAGCTTGAGAGACGGCAGTTCGTCTTCCCTGAACCAGCGCGCCCCTGATGTTTCGTTTGTTTGTGGGAGAAGCTCGCCGCCTTCGGGTTCACATCGGATAAACGCCTTGTAAACATACCAGGGCTGTGCCGGATGATTGTGTTTGCTCTTATCGAAGAGCGCCAACAGGCGCACGGGCCTGACAAGTAATCCGGTTTCCTCGAACGCCTCTTTAGCTGCTACTTCAAATGGTGTGTAGCCCACGTCAGCCCAGCCGCCGGGTAAAGTCCACCGGTTTCCATCCACCTTCTCCTGGACCATTAAGATTTCGTCCTGACTTTTGAATACAACGGCTCTGATGTCAACCTTTGGCGTTTGGTAACCCGTTTCCGAAGCAAATAGACGAATGATCTTCTCGAGGGGCTCTTCGCTAATTTCGCCAAGCAACTTCGCGCTTAGTAGTCGGATAGACTCATAACGCTCCAAATCGTAAGGGTTTGTTTGATAGGTGATTCCGGCTTGAGCGATCGCTTGTAGCTGTTGCGCAATCGCAAGCAAGCGTTGCGGACTGGTCAAATCTTCTGTTCCTTCACGATAAGTGAATTCTACTCGCCGACTTCGGCAATGCGAAGCTACGAATAAAGTGTCCACAGAGAGTGATGGTCTGTCGGTAGACGAGGCTACAAGCGCCGATCGTTTGCGCGGAGTGCGCGAGTCGGCCGAAAGTGCCCGCAGTGCTCACCTGGCACGATTTCAGGCGCAGGATTTTGCGTGGCTGCTGTTCGTCACCGTATTAATTGCAACAGGACCCGAGACGAATTACAACCAATGGATTCTGCTCGTGCTGATCGGAGCGTTCCAGATATTTGAGCCACGCTGGCCGTTGTTTTCGTCACCGCGCGGGCAGATGGCTTCCATTTCCTTAAAACTCGTTCTGAGCTATCTGCTGGTGGGTTGGACGCACGGCATCGCAAGTTTCTATTACCCAATCTTTCTGATTCCGGTAGTTTCTGCCGCGACGATTTTCGATTTGCCAGGTGTGATTCTGGTGACGGCTCTGGCGTGCGCCGGCTATTTTTCTTTTCTGCTGCCGATTTTCATCGATTACTCGCAGATTCAGCTGCCGCCCGACTACCTGGATCTGATGAGCTTGCGTGCGGCCTTCTACGCTATCGTGGCTTTCCTGGTCTATCAACAGGCCAAAGCGAAGCGGGATGAGATGCGTAGAACGGAGCAAGCGAATCATGAACTGCGGGAGGCTCAAGCGTCGCTGCGAAGGAGCGAGCGGCTCGCGGCTTTGGGTCAACTAACGGCTGGACTGGCGCATGAACTGCGCAACCCACTCGGAACGATCAAGGCTTCGGCGGAGATGTTGACCAAGCCTGCGACGAAGGCACGGCCAGCGGTGATGGACGAGATGGCGGGTTACATCACGAGCGAAGTCGACCGCATGAACGGGCTAGTCGCGAGCTTTCTGGATTTCGCCCGACCTTTGCAATTGCACGCTGCGGAAGCGGATTTGCAGATCTTGCTGGAGCAGGTGGTTCGTGAGCAGGAGGAACTGGCGAGGACACACGAAATCGAAGTGGACGTGCGGTCGGATGGCAGCTTAGTGTTTTGGTTCGATCGCGATTTATTGCGCGTGGCGCTCTCGAATCTGGTCCAGAACGCAATTCAGGCGAGCGTGCCGGGGCAACGCGTTCAGATCGAAGCTATTGGCGGGCGGGAAAACGTAACGATCACGGTCCGCGATACGGGCGAAGGGATTGCGCCTGCCCATCTAGAGAACATCTTCAATCCATTCTTTACGACGAAACCGAAGGGTGTGGGATTAGGGTTAGCACTGGTGGCGAAGGTGTTAGATGAACATCGCGGACGTATTCAAGTCTGGAGTGAATTGGGAAAAGGGACTCGATTCGAGGTAGTGCTGCCGAGGGTATGAACGACACGACTTGTCAGTTCAATTGCCCGGAAATGTAATCAGGCCCACTAACCGTACTGGCCAGTATCATTCAAGTAGTTGCCTGCGATCGAACCAACTTTTCTTCGGCGATGGTCGCAACTCCAAGCGAAGTCTCTTCATCCAGTACTCATGAGTACGATACGGGGCTGGATCAGATCTCACAGCTCTTTGCTTCGCATTGTGGCGATGATGTTACTCGCAGTCGATCTTGCCGATGCCGCAAAAGTGACGGCAGAGGCACTCGATGCCTGGGATGCGCAAGTGCACGGCGCTGAAGCGCAACTAGCGAAGGATCTCGCCCGACCTGATCACTTTCTGTGGCTTGATCGAGAAGCGGGCAGGATAGATGCGGTTCGCGCAGGTAACGTCGTTGCCGCGCATGCAGCGGGAAGCGGGATGATATCTGTGCCGTCCGGATTGATACACCACTGGATCGGAGCCGTGTTCATACCTGATGCGAGAGCTTTAGATGCACTAGCAGCCCTGCAGGATTACGATTCTTACGCGGGAACGTTCAATCCGGCCGTCATCGATTCCAAACTATTGGAGCGGGGGTCTAACGCGTTTACGTACAGGTTGAAATTTCAGCAGAAGGGTTTTGGAGTGAAGGCTGGGATGCTCGGCGAGTTTCGATCCCGTTACTTTCGAGTGAATCCGAAGGCGGGGTACAGCATCACAGAAGCGACACGAGTTATCGAACTCGATCATGTCGGCACTGCGGCGGAGCGTGCACTGACGCCGGACGAAGCACGGGGGTATGTGGAGCGCATGTTTACGATCGTGCGCTATCGGGAATGTGAAGACGGCTTGTATGTGGAAACCGAGTCTCTTACTTTGAGCCGTGACATTCCGGCGGGGATGCATTGGCTGGTCAATCCTGCGATTCAACATTTCTCGAGGAGCGTGATTACAGGAACGCTCGACAGACTGCGGGAGAGGGTAGAGGAGACTCGGGGTATCGAATCCGCTGCGCGAAGGTAGGGCTGGAAGATATACTCGCACCAAGGCTCTCCGATGAGCCGCGACGTTGACCGGAAATAAGGCTCAAAAGAGACAAGGCGAGATATTAGCAGCTGCCTGCCAGCTGTTTCTGGAGCGCGGCTATGACGCCGTAAGTCTAGACGACATCCTGGAGCGCGTGGGCGGTTCCAAGACAACTCTTTACAGCTACTACGGCGGCAAAGACGGATTGTTTGCCGCAGCGGTGCATAAGACGTGCGCCGACAAGATGGCGCCCCTTGTGGCGATGAACGTTGTGGATCTCGAGCCGCGAGCGGGACTCCAGGAGATCGGGCGACAGTTCGTGCAAATGATTTCCGATCCAGTGGGAAGATCGTTCTTTCATGCGATGATCGCCGAAGCTCAGCGGTTCCCCGAGCTGGCGTCGGCCTTCTTTGAAGCGGGTCCTCAGACTACGATCCGGGTGCTACGACGACATATTGAATCCTGGCAAAGGAAGAAGCTGTTGCGTAGCGGGAAAGCGGAGATGTTGGCAGTGCAGTTCCTCGGCCTGATGATGGGCAACTTCCATCTCAAGAGTCTGCTGGGCATTATGGAGCCGCTGTCAACCAGGCAGATCGAAGCGTGGGTAGCGCGCGGGACCGAAACATTTCTGGACGGTACGCTGCAACCCTAGCTTTGAAATTGCAGCGCGCTAACCGGCTGCAGCCCCATCAGGTTTCGCACCAGGCAAGCGCTTCATCAAGAAAATCGATCTGGCCGGCATGGTGCGAGATGTGCTCGCAGGCGTGAAACCACAAGCAGTAATTGTTGACTGGCCCGCCACCCCAAACAAGCTCCTTTAATGGAGTGAGTAGCCAGGTATCATCGCGCTTAGCGAATTCGGCAAGAGTCTTCGGCCGCAATGGCGCCTAGGGAGGTCGAGCCGGCGAGGAACTTCCGGCGCGTGGAGGACATGAAAGCGGGGATCATGGGCACTCTCCTGGAGTCATACCGGCGATCTGAAGGGACATCGCGCGATGATTTCGCTTCGGGCTTCAGCTGAGCGCCGGTTGCTTTTAGCTGGTGGTAGAGCAGAAAGGTGAGCGCAAGCAATTATCCCAGCTACATTCGACAACAAGATGCAGCTGCGAAGGAGGGCGCACGCCGATGGGTGAGTTGAGAAAGGTGCGGGCGAGCCTGTCCGGCCCGCATGGGAATCTGGTGTGGTGGAGAGTCCGGATTCGGCTGAGTATTTGGCACGCGTTCTGAGCGGGGCGTCGTTAGCTTCGCGCCGGATCGCTGTGGTGGGCCACAATAGCAAGCGACTGATGGGAGGGCCCGTTGTTGACGGCGAGGTAGTGATTTCGACGGCACGGCTGAACCGCGTGCTGCAGTACGAACCGAACGATCTGACGGTAAGCGTGGAGGCAGGCCTGCCGTGGGGTGAACTGCAGAGCATGTTGGCATCCCACGGGCAGATGATTGCTCTCGATCCGCCATTTGCAGCGCAAGCGACGGTGGGTGGAATAGTTGCAAGCAACTCCAATGGTCCGTTGCGTAAGCACTTCGGTACCGCGCGCGACCTTGTAATAGGGATGCAATTTGCCATGCTCGATGGCAAATTGATTCGCACGGGTGGCATGGTGGTGAAGAACGTGGCGGGTCTTGACATGGGCAAGCTCATGATCGGAAGTTTCGGCACGCTGGCGGTGATTACGTCGGTGAACTTCAGGCTGCACAGTTTGCCGGCGGAGAAGAATACGTTTCTGTTTTCCTGTAAGGACCTCGCGGGTGCGATAGAGCGTCGGGACGCCCTGCTTCGGAGTTACCTGCGGCCGCTCGCGATTGATTGTTGGACCCCCGAGGCAGCCATGAGCGTGGGTCAACAAGGGTTTGTGCTGGCAGTTCGTGCGGGTGGCACTAAGCAGGTTCTAGCGCGCTATGCACGGGAGCTGAGCGAAGCAGCGCGTCTGACGGGGGCGGCTGAGGCGGTCTTGTGGGAGCAGATTCGCGAGTTTCCGCAAGAATTTCTGCGCAAGCGCCCTGAGGGCGTGGTGCTGCGCATCTCGACTGCTATCGGCGATGTAGAGAGAGTGCTGCAGCTTGTTTCGGGAGCCGCTATTTCGCGCGCCGCTTCGGGGGTAACGTATATTTACCTGAATTCAGCGACGCTTGTGCTGCCGTTGTGGCAAGCGGCTTTAGCGAATGGCTGGGCGGCGACGATCGAATATGCACCCGATGAAGTCCGCAGGACGCAGGCGCTCTTGCTTCCTTCGAAAACACAGAGTGAGGCAGGCTTTGCCATGATGAAAAGTATCAAGCACATGTTCGATCCCAGCAATCTGCTCAACCCGCTGCGTCTCTATGGCCGTATCTAATCTTCCGGTAATCACAGCAGGCGAACGGCTTGGTCCCGCGCAGGCGGACCTGGATAAGTGCGTCCATTGCGGGCTGTGTCTGAATGCGTGTCCGACTTACCGCGAGTTGGGGGTCGAGATGGATTCGCCGCGCGGCCGCATTTACCAAATGAATGAAATAGCGAATGGCGCGCCGGTCACCCCCGGTTATGTCACGCATCTGGATTTATGCCTGGCTTGCCGGGCCTGTGAGACGGCGTGTCCATCGGGAGTGCCGTATGGACGCATGATTGAAGCGGCGCGCGCCCAGTTGCGGGAAGAAGAGACGCCTTCTCTGTTGGAGCGTTTGACGAAGCGACTCGTCTTCAGAGGAATAATCCCCTCGCGAACCGCTCTTCAAGCAGCCGGGGCGGTTTTGTATGCTTACCAAGCGAGCGGACTGCAACGGTTTGTGCGCGCGACGGGCGTTTTGAAGCCATTTGGGCGGTTGGCGGCGATCGAAGCTTTATCACCGAATGCGGAAGCGCCGTTCTTCTATTCAAAGGTGGGCAAAACATTTCCCGCGATCGGCAAGCAGAAATGGCGGGTGGCGTTTTTGAGTGGCTGCATCGCCAACGTCGCTTTTGCGCGTTTGAATGAAGCCACGGTGCGGGTACTTCAACGAAACGGCTGCGAGGTGGCGATACCGGCAGGGCAGAACTGCTGTGGTGCGCTGCACGTACACTCCGGGTTAGAGGAGCAGGCGCGTTCGCTGGCACGGCGCAATATCGATACCGTGCTGGCCGGAGAATACGACGCGATCATTACGAACGCAGCGGGTTGCGGATCCACATTGAAGGAATACGACCATCTGTTGCGCGGGGATCACGAGTATCGTGAGCGCGCGGTAAAGTTCAAAAGCTTGCTCCGGGACGTGACCGAGTTTCTTGCGTCGATTGAGCTGAATCGCGAGCTTGGGCCGGTAGAGGCGATTGCGACATATCAGGACTCGTGCCATCTGGCGCACGGCCAGCAGATCCGGACCGCGCCGCGCACCTTATTAAAGGCGGTACCCAAATTGATCTTTAAAGAAATGCGCATGGCGGACGGCTGTTGCGGCAGCGCCGGAATCTATAACGTCACGCAAAACGAAATGGCCATGCAGATCTTAGAGCACAAGATGGAGCAGGTTAACGAGACAAAAGCGAGCGTGATTGTGACGGCGAATCCGGGATGCATGCTGCAGTTGGCAGCGGGCGTCCGGCTGCATGGGACGGAACAACGAGTGCTGCATGTAGTAGAAGTGCTCGATGAAAGCTACCGAAACTTTGGGCAGGCGGAGTCGGACACTCGCGCGAGCTGAAGCGGCTGTGAGGCCCACCTGGTTAATCTTCGCCGCACTCGCATTAGCGTCTTGCCTCCCAACATTTTCAATTGCGCAAACTCCTTCAGAAGCGCAGGTGTTGCAGTCGCGCGGTGATTGGAAGGGCGCTGAAGAGGCGTGGCGGGGAGTGCTGAAGCAAAGCCCGAAAGACTATCGCGTGTGGGCAAGTCTGGGCATTGTGCTCTCACATGAGGGCCACTTTGAAGAGGCCATCAAGGTTTACCGCGAGGCGTTGGGTCTTCATCCGGGTGACGGACAGACCGAGCTGAATCTCGGGCTCGCGTATTTCAAGATGGGCCGCCTGGCTGAGGCAGTGCCGCCATTTCAGGCAGCTGCGAAATCACTCGCGAACAGTCCGCAGCTCGATGTTCTTCTCGGTGTTTCGCTTTACGGCGCGGCGCATTACCGTGAAGCGTTACCGTACCTCGAGCGAGCCTCTGCCGCCCAACCCGGCAATACGGAATTGCAGCGGACATTGGGGCAAGCTTATCTGCGCACCGGGGCGTACGACAAAGCGATGGATGCGTTCAAAAGAATTCTGATCGAGAGCCCGGATTCAGCGCAGGCGCACATGCTGCTGGGCCAGGCTTACGACGCTGCGAATCGGGAAGAAGCAGCGATTGGAGAATTCCGTTTGGCCACCCGGGGCTCCTATGTTCCAAACGCTCACTTCGGGTTGGGTTATCTGCTGTGGAAGGCGCGCAGCTATGACGAGGCAGCGGCCGAATTTCAGAAAGAGTTAGATAACGATCCGAACAACTCACAGGCTTTGGCGTACCTTGGCGACATCCTACTGAAACAAAAGAGTGATGACAAAGCCTTGGCCT
Organism: Terriglobia bacterium; assembly: GCA_963737005.1. GTDB lineage: Bacteria > Acidobacteriota > Terriglobia > Bryobacterales > Bryobacteraceae > Bog-105. The sequence goes on from CAVTRD010000006.1 coordinate 1,224,134, forward strand.
TACTTCAACGCGCCGTGGCACTGCGCGGTGACGGCCACCTTGCATTTGTCGATCTTGCCATTATCGAAACCGAGCGAAAGCAGTACCAGAGCGCAGAGCGACATTTAAAACGCGCAGTGGTTTGCGATCCAAAAGAAGCAGACGCGCACTACCGGCTTGCGCGGCTGTACCAACTCACAGGACGAAGAGTTGAGGCGAGCAAGGAGTTTGCTTTGGTCAAGCACCTGGATCAAAGTAATACCGATGACTTAGTTTTCAAGGTGAGCCGCGATGCGCAGACACCTCGCCCCCCGGTTGAGACCCATCCCTAGGGTGCAATTTCGTGTGAGCGCCTGCCGCGCGACTAGGACAATTGTGTTATATACTGGCTCCACTTCTGGTTCAAGGGGAATATATGAACGCCGGGTTTGCGTTTGGGAAGCTTGCATTTACAAAACGGCTACGGACTGGTTTATGTTCCGCAGCGCTGCTTCTTGTGATAGGAAGCATGGCTCATGCACAGGAAACGGCAACAATCCTGGGCACGGTTACCGATCAATCAGGAGCAATTGTTCCTCAGGCGAAGGTAACGGTTACAAATAAGAACACAGGCACCAATCGAACGCTTTCGACGAATCAGTCGGGCAGCTACAATGCGCCGGACCTGCCAATCGGTGCGTATTCGGTGAGGGTCGACGCTCCCGGGTTCAAGGCTTACGAGCAGAAGGACGTCACGCTGAACGTAAACGCCACCTTGCGCGTCGATGCCATCCTTCAAGTCGGACAAGCTCAGGAAACGGTAACGGTAGAAGCAAATGCCGTTCAGGTGCAGGCCGACACGAGCGAGCAAAGTAATGTCATCAATGGGCAGCAGATAGCGAAGCTCGATACGAACGGAAGAAATCCCGTTCAACTTGCAACCTTAGTGCCGGGCTCATCGGGCAACCTGCCGGACTTTAATGCGCCAACGGCTCTCGCCAGCAGCGAAAACATCAGTTTCAATGGGCAGCGATCGCAACATAACGTTTGGCGAATCGACGGCGGTGAGGCGTACGATCGCGGCAGCGGCGGCGGGCTCGAGGTAAATCCATCGCCCGACGCTCTAGCCGAGTTTCGCGTTCTGGCGAGCAACTACAGCGCCGAATTCGGGGCGGGCTCGGGCGCCACGATCAACATGGCGATCAAGAGCGGGACCAAAGATCTCCACGCTTCGGCTTGGGAGTTCAACCGCAATGACTATTTCGACGCTGCAGACTATTTCGCGAATCGCAATGGCACCGGTAAACCGAAGCTGCGTTACAACGCATATGGATTCAATGTCGGCGGTCCCGTTTACATCCCGAAATTTTATACCAAGCGGCAGAAAACATTCTTCTTTTACAACATGGAATGGCGCAAGCTGATCCAGGGCAGTCAGCTTACCGCCACGGCAGTTCCTGCAGCAGAATTCACCGGCGACTTCAGCGGGGCCAGCACGATCAAAGTTCCTGCCACCACGAATCCAGCTACCCTCGCCAAGTACTCGGCATTGCACCTCACACCGGGCTCGGCCTTCCCCAACAACATTATCCCGGCCAGCCTGATCGATCCAAACGCAAACGCGTTCCTGGCCACGGGAGCTCTGCCCAAACCAAACACGGCGGACGGACGGTTCTCGGAAGCGGCTCCTGTTCCGACTAATTTGCGTGAAGAGATTATCCGTATTGACCATAACTTCACCGACAAGCTCTCCGTTATGGGACACCTGGTCTACGACACCAGCGACCAATCCTTCGCGACCAGCTTGTGGAGCGGCGATACTTACCCGACCATCGGCACGCTACTTACTGCTCCTTCTTACAGCACCGTCGTAAACCTTACTTACAGCATCAGTCCAACGATCGTCAATGAAGTTAGCTATAACTTCAACGGTAATAAGTTGCACCTGACGCCTACAGGCGTTTACAAGCGACCGAGTGATTTCAACGTGCCTGAGTACTATCCGGCGAATAATCTTGATCGCCTGCCAACCGTTCAAATTGGCAGCCCGTATAACGTGAACTACGACACGGCGTCGTGGCCGTGGAACAACGTATACGGGGCACACGTGATTGGAGACAACCTTTCCTGGATAAAGGGTAACCACAATTTTGCCTTCGGTGGCTCCTATATCCGAAGTTACAAACAGCAGGATATTTTCGGGAACACGAATGGGTTGTTTAATTTCGATGGCAGCGCCACGGGTAACGCGTTTGCGGACTTCCTGCTCGGAGATGCTCATAGCTACCAGGAACTGCAGATTCAGGACGCGGTCAACATTCGCTTCAACCAGTTTGCGTTGTATGCGGAAGATAACTGGCGGCTTAGTAAGCGCTTGACCGTGAACCTGGGCCTGCGCTGGGAAGGAATCCCGCACGCTTACGACAATAATGGCCGGCTTTCAAACTTCGAGCAGGGACTCTATAATCCTGCCAACGCGCCGCAGTTCAACGCTAACAACAGTCTGAATCCGGCCGGACCGGGCTTCGCCACGGTTTCTGGCACGGCGCTGTCAACTGTTCCTTTCTATCTGAACGGCATCGCTCTCGCAGGTAAGAATGGAACGCCGAAGGGTCTGGTTCAAAATCATTGGAACAACTATGGGCCTCGGGTCGGCTTTGCATACGATGTCGGCGGCGATCAGAAAACTGTCGTTCGCGGCGGTATGGGCATGTTCTATGAACGCATTCAGGGAAATGACGTGTACAACATGGGCCCGAATCCACCTTTCTCGAATAATCCGACGGCAACAAACGTCACGTTCTCGAATCCGAGCATTGGCTACCAGACCGGAGCGGTTGCCGCAGCGCCGACATTTCCTTCAAGCTTCACTGCTCTGGCGTATAGCGACTACAAGCTACCAGTTGCTATGCAGTATAGTTTCGGCATCCAACGACAGATCTCGCAATCGGCCGTTCTCAACGTTTCCTATGTGGGGTCGCATGACTATCATCAGCCAGACGTGAGACCGATCAACACGCTTCCGGAAAACAGCCCGGAGCGTCTTGCTGTATGCGGCGGAAATTGCGGCTACACCGGCACGGATGCAAATTTGAACCCGGACCGCTATCGCATCTACCCGGGCTTTTCGGGCATCGCCATGACCGAAGCTGCCACGCAGTCGAACTACAATTCGCTGCAGACAAGTTTCACCTGGCGCAACAACAGCGGGTTGTCTTTACAGGGCGCCTACACTTGGTCACATGAAACCGATTACACCTCGGGTGACTTGAATACGCTTACCAATCCCTTCGACCGTCGCTACGATTATGCAAGTGGCGACCTCGATCGTCGTCACACAGCAGTCTTCAGCTATGTTTATGATCTGCCGATTTTCGCTCATCGCACTGGCTTCTTGCACTCCGCCTTTGGCGGCTGGGAGATTTCGGGGATTACCATCTTCCAGAGCGGGTTGCCGATCAACCCTTCTTTTGGGAAAGACAATCTTGGGCTGGGCGGCGGTGGTTATACCAGCCGACCGAACGCGGTAGCGCCGGTTGGCTATCCGCAGCAGGTAGACGCCTGGTTCAGCACTGGGTCGTTCGCTGCTCCTAGTCCGCTCCAGTTCGGGACCGCGGGCCGAAATTCAATCACCGGGCCGGGCCGTGACAACTGGAACGTGGCGCTCTTCAAGTCGTTCGCCATCCCTGGACGAGAAGGAATGCACTTCGAGTTCCGCGGCGAAACGTACAACACGTTCAATCACACGCAGTTCAATGCCGTAGACACTACGTTTACCGACGCCAATTTCGGCAAAGTAACATCGACCTGGGATCCACGTATCATCCAGCTCGGTGCGAAGTTCGTGTTTTAGTCGACACTAACAGCTGAACGCACTTAATCGGCCGGTTGTTGTTCCAGCGAGGCAAGCTGGGGCGTCAACCGGCCGGAATTCTTTTAGCGTATAGTTTTGAGCAGGCATGTCATCGGTTACGAGCGATCATCGAAGGCTTTCTGCAGACCGGCCGCATACAAAAGAGGAAGAGCAGTATCACACGCACACGCGTCCGGGCGATCTGTCACCCTTCTGCCTGATTGTGGGCGCTCCTGGTCGAGCAGAACGGATCGCGGACAACCATTTGACGGACTCGCGACGCTTTTCGAACGATTATCGCGGGTTGGTTTCTTACACGGGCAATTTCAAGGGCACGCGAGTTTCCGTCACAACTTCCGGCATGGGCGGCGCTTCGATGGGCATCATCTTACCGGAGGCAGTAAAGAGCGGCGCGAGAGTTTTCGTAAGGGTCGGGTCGTGCGGAAGCCTGCTTTCCAATTCCCACCTAGGAGACGTGATTGTGCCCACTGCGGCTATCCGATATGACGGCGCTACTGACAACTGGGCGCCCAAAGAATATCCGGCATTCGCGGACTGGCGTGTGGTCGCGGCACTGCAAAAGGCTGCCTCTCTGCACGCAGACGGGCATTTTCATCTGGGCATCGAATGCACAACAAGCGATTTTTACACGGGCCAGGCTAGACCGAACCTGAACGGCGATCTGCCGGAACACATGGCGGCGCGGCATCGCGAGGTGCTCAGATTGGGGGCGGCCTGCTACGCGATGGAAGCCGCAACCCTGTTCGTATGGTGTGCGACCGAAGGCGGCGGATTGCCAGCGGGCGCAATCAACGCTGTGTTTGCGAATCGCCATACGAACGAGTTCGGGACCTTGGGAGAAGATCTCGCGATCAGCGTTGCTTTGGAAGCGCTGCTACTTCTCTCCGTCGATCCTGGTATGCGGGAGTTTACCGCTCGTTGACCGATAGAGCGCGGCAAGTGCTTGCACATTGCCGGACGATCGCTTCGTTCAGCGATGAGCCGGGCGCTATCACGAGAACCTTTCTCAGCGAAGCTAGCCGGTCGTGTCAGGAATACTTATCTGGTTGGATGAACCGGCTCGGCATGCGAGTCGAGCTTGATGCGATCGGAAACATAGGCGGGTTTTATCCAGGCGCCGACCATGGCGCGAAGCGCTTGCTGATCGGATCACACCTCGACACCGTCCCCAATGCAGGTGCATTTGACGGGGTTCTGGGTGTGGTGATCGGTCTGATGCTGGTGGAGTGTCTGGCTGGAGAACGTCTGCCATTTGCCATCGAAGTAATCGGGTTTTCTGAGGAGGAAGGTGTTCGTTTCGGCGTGCCTTTCCTCGGCAGTCGCGCGCTTGCCGGCACTTTGGATGAAGAGACGCTACGGAAGGTGGATGAAACAGGTTGCAGCGTCAGGCAAGCCGTCCATCATTTCGGACTTGATGCTGCAGAGCTCTGGAGGGCTGCTCTCGGTGCTGACGCGGGGGCATACCTGGAGTTCCATATAGAGCAGGGGCCGCTGCTCGAAACGAATCAGCGGGCGCTTGGTGTGGTGACGGGCATTGTGGGGCAGAGCCGGGTGGCTCTCACCTTTCGCGGCGAGGCGGCTCATGCGGGGACGAGGCCGATGTCCGATCGAAAGGACGCGCTTTGTGCGGCGGCCGAATGGATCACAGATGTAGAGAGGGAGGGGCGCGCGACGGAGGGTTTAGTGGCTACGGTGGGAGTCATTCAGGCAAAGCCTGGGGTTGCGAACGTGATACCCGGCGAAGTTAGCGTCACGCTTGATATTCGGCACCTCTCAGATGACGTTCGGCGGGAGAGTGTACGGCGATTGCTGCGGGAGGCGGAAGATCTTGCGGGCACGAGATGTTTGCATCTGGATTGCAAGATTCTGAATGAGGAGTCCGCTGTTCCGATGAACGAAACTCTGACGCGAACCGTGCAGAAGGCGATCGAGGCAGTCGGTGTGAGGCCCTTAAGCATGACCAGCGGGGCTGGGCATGACGCGATGATCTTAGCGCCGAAACTGCCGGTGGCGATGGTCTTCCTCCGCAGCCCGGGAGGGATCAGCCATCACCCAGATGAAACAGTCCTGGAAGAAGATGTAACGGCCGCTCTGCACGCCGGAGCGCGGTTGCTGCAAGATCTTGGTAGATGTCCCTTTCTCATTTAGGCCAGACGCGCAGCGCGCGCAGACACGACCACCTGCTACAAACGCCCGATACTTTTGTCCGTACTGTCCTGCCTAGGATGCAGAAAGCTGTTGCGATCGTGCACTGCGGCCCAGCATTAGGTGCTGGTTTTGCGCAATACACGGCCGAACTGCAGTCCGGTGGGAGGCTTGGAACCACGGCGGGCGAGCGTTTCCTGTACGTCTTGGAAGGCCACCTCGCGATCGAGCAGGCGAGCCTTCAACCCGGCAGCTTCGCCTTTATCCCCGAGGGCGACGAGCGGACCGTTGACGCCGCAGCGGAGAGTCGCGTCATAGTCATTGAGAAACGATATCAGCAATTGCCCGAAAGCTCTACGCCGCCATTCTTCATCGGGCATGAGCACCAGATCGAGGCACAGGCGCTAGCCGGTGATCCGGCGGTGGTTGTGCGGACTCTGGCGCCGGATGATCGGAGGTATGACTTCGCCGTGAACACGATGACTTACCAACCGGGCGCCTCCCTGAGCATGGTAGAGATCCACATCATGGAGCATGGTTTGCTGATGCTCGAAGGGTCTGGAATTTACCGCCTCGGCGATTCCTGGTATCCCGTGACGGCGGGCGATTTCATCTGGATGGCGCCTTATTGCCCGCAGTGGTTCGGAGCGCTCGGTAAGACGCCTGCCAAATACCTGATCTACAAGGATTGGAACCGACAGCCGTTATGAGGCTCGTCATAGACGCCGCCCGGCTGGCAGACGAGCTGGAAACTCTGGCCGGGTTCTCGGATACAGCGGCTCCGGCAGTCACGCGGGTTGTCTTCAGCAGACCGGATATGAGCGCGCGGCAATGGTTCAAACAGCTTTGTCGGAACGCGGGGTTGGAGGTGAAGGAGGACGCGATCGGGAACATGTTTGCGCGATGGCAGGGTGTAGACAAGAGCGCACCGGCCGTGGCGACAGGCTCGCATATTGATGCGATTCCAAACTCGGGGCGATATGACGGAACGGTCGGTGTACTTGGTGGATTATCCGCCATTCGCGCGCTGCGTGAGAGCGGTTTCAAGCCGCAACGATCGATCGAACTCGTGCTATTTACGTCGGAGGAGCCGACTCGCTTCGGAATCGGATGCCTCGGAAGCCGCTTGCTGAGTGCAGCACTCTTGCCGGACAAAGCAGCGGGGATGCGAGACCAACACGGCTCCAGTATCGACCAAGTCCGCCAACTAGCCGGCTTCGCCGGCTTACTCCGGAGTGTCAGCGTTCAGCAAGGGCATTATCGCGCTTTCATCGAACTACATATTGAGCAGGGACCAGTGCTGGAACGTGAGCGGGTGCCCATCGGCATCGTGACAGATATTGCTGCCCCGGCGAGTATGCGGGTCACGGTGCGAGGTCAAGGTGGTCATGCGGGCGCAGTGCTGATGAGAGATCGCCGGGATGCCTTTTTGGGAGCTTCAGCCATTGCACTTGCGGCGGAGAAAGCTGCTCTTGCTACCGGCTCCGACGATAGTGTTGCGACAAGCGGCGTGTGCATAGTGTATCCCGGCGCAGTCAACAGCATTCCGAGCGCAGTGCGACTAGAAATCGACGTGCGCGATATCGACTTAGCCCGGCGAGATGGCATGATCACCTCGATCCAAGCGTCTTGCAAGAATGTCGCGGCAGAGCGCGTGTTGGAGGTCGGCGTGGAATTGATGAATGCGGACGCACCGGCGCGGTGCGATTCGAAAACTGTAGAGACTATCGAGCGCGCTTGCCACACTTGTGACAAAACATACATTCGCCTAGTGAGCCGGGCGTATCACGACTCGTTATTCTTGTCGCGGATCGCTCCGACCGCGATGATCTTTATTCCGTGCCGTGACGGCCTCAGCCATGTTCCGGATGAGTACGCATCACCCGAGGACGTCGAAGGGGGCGCCCTGGTTCTGGCTCACGCGCTGGCCGAGCTTGCGAGTCAGTAAAGAGTTTTGCGCGTCGATTGAGCCCACTCGACAAAGGGCTGCAAGCCTTCATCGGGCATCAGGCAGTGGCCGGGTATGGAGCGATGGGCGGGTGCTAAAGCAATCTCCCGGTAAATGAGATCGTCGTCGAATCCAATTTCGGCTGCATGAGTTCGAGTGCAGGCGTAATAGTAAGCCGCAGGCCTAGCCCAATAGACCGCGCCCAAACACATGGGACATGGTTCGCAGCTCGTATAGAGCTCGCAGCCGCTCAAATCGTACGTTTGTAGCGCCTGGCAGGCAGCGCGGATTGCGACAACTTCGGCGTGCGCCGTCGGATCATTGCTGGCGACTACGAGGTTAACGCCGGTGGCAACGATCTGATCCTCTTTGACGATTAACGCTCCAAAGGGGCCACCGCGGCCCGACGCGACGTTTTCCACCGCGAGACGAATCGCCTTCCGCATCCAGTCTTCGTTCATGAGACCCCGCATGAAATTGCGCGCAACGGAGCATGCATTTGCCCTCCCTCACGAAGGCCCAGGCAGTATAGCAACCGCGGTGCGAGAATACCGGATACGTTATGCCACGTGCGATTCGGTCGAAGCGCGCAGTAACACCGGAAGGCATTCGGCCCGCGAAGATTGTGTTCGAGAACGGACGCATAACGGGCGTAGAAAGCCCAGAGGTGCAACTCGGGTCGATGCCGGTTATCGACGTACAGGATCTGTACATTCTGCCAGGCCTCATCGACACGCATCTTCACGTGAACGAGCCCGGCCGGACCGAGTGGGAGGGCTTCGAGACAGCCTCGCGGGCCGCCGCCGCCGGCGGTTTTACCTGCTTAGTGGATATGCCGTTAAATTGCGTTCCCGCAACGATCGACGTGCACGCCCTGGAGGCGAAACGCGAAGCGGCTGGTCGGAGCTCAATAGTCGATTACGCGTTTTGGGGCGGTTCGATCTGCGGAAATTCCGCTGGGTTGCAAACGCTCTCCCAAGCCGGCGTGAAAGGATTTAAGTCGTTCCTGGTGGACTCCGGTGTCCCGGAGTTCGCCTTCGTTGACGAGCAAGAGCTACGGCGCGCTATGCCGGTGATCGCGCAGACGGGTCTGCCGCTGCTGGTGCACGCCGAGGACCCAGCCGTGATAGCGCGCGCCAATGCGGGCCTGACCGGTGATCCGCGAGAGTACGCGACTTATTTGCAATCAAGGCCGCCGAAAGCGGAAGTTGCGGCGATCAACCGGATGATCCTGCTTTGCCGCGAGTATCGGTGTCACGTTCACATCGTTCACCTGTCAGCGGCGGCAGCCGTTCCCCTGCTGCGGCGAGCACGTGCGGAAGGTTTGCCGATCACGGTCGAGACCTGTCCTCACTATCTGTACTTCGCGGTCTCGCAGATCGCGACCGGAGATACCCAATTTAAATGCGCGCCTCCGATTCGAGAAGAAGCCAATCGTGAGTGCCTCTGGGCTGCTTTGCGAGAAGGCGTAATCGATTTGATCGCCACTGACCATTCGCCCTGCCCTCCCGCAATGAAGCACTTGGAAGACGGCGATTTTCTGAAGGCCTGGGGCGGCATCGCTTCCCTTTCGCTAGCTCTTCCGGTGATTTGGACCGCCGCGAGCAGAAGGGGCTTTACGATGACCGACATCGTCCGCTGGATGGGGGAGAAAACCTCCGCGCTGGCGGGCCTCAGTGCGCATAAGGGTCGTATCGCTGTGGGCAGTGACGCCGATTTCGTAGTCTTCGATCCGGATACATCCTTCGTGGTCGAGATACCCGATCTGCATTTCCGGCATGCTGTCACTCCGTACCTGGGCGAGCGGTTGCAGGGTAGAGTGACCATGACGTTCGTGCGCGGCGTCCGCGTTTTTGACCACGGAATGTTCGATGACGGGCACCGTGGCCGCGAGTGTACAGTAGGTGAATGGAGCAGCGCTTCGTAGGAACGGCAGTTCCTCGCACGGAGGCGTCGTCAAAAGTAACCGGCAAAGCCGAGTATGTGGACGATATCTGTCTGCCGGGCATGCTCTACGGGGTGACGGTTCGAAGCACGATTTCACGGGGCCTGATTCGCCGGATTATCTTTGATTCCGGCATTCCATGGGACGAACTCGTGGTCGTTGGCGCAGCTGATATCCCGGGCCGAAATATTGTCTCGCTCATCGTTGATGATCAACCCTACTTGGCTGAGACCGCGGTCAACCACCCACAGGAACCGGTCCTTCTGCTCGCGCATCAAAGCAAAGAACTGCTGGAGAAGGCTCGTCGCAGAATCACGATCGAATATGAGCCGCTGACACCGGTTCTCGATTTTGAGGACTCGCTGCGTGCCGAAACGATTGTCTGGGGCAGTGACAATGTTTTCAAAACGTATGTGATCCAGAAAGGCGACGTCGAGAGCGTTTGGCAGGATGCGGCGGTCATTGTCGAAGGTGAGTATTCGACGGGCGCGCAAGAACAGCTTTATATAGAGCCGAACGGCATGCTTGCCAGCTTCGATCCGGTGGAAGGGCTTACGGTTCGCGGTTCAATGCAGTGTCCTTTCTATGTGCAGAAGGCATTGATGGGGCTGTTCCATTTGCCGGCTGAGAAAGTCCGTGTGATACAGCAGGAAACGGGCGGCGCTTTTGGTGGCAAGGAGGAGTATCCGTCGATACTGGCGGGGCATGCCGCTCTGCTTGCCTGGAAGGCGCGGCGACCCGTGAAGATGGTATACGACCGTGAAGAGGACATGGCCGCGACGACCAAGCGGCATCCGTCGCGCACGCGGCACAAGACGGCTCTTTCGAGCGACGGTCGCATTTTGGGCATGGATGTGGAGTTTGTGATCGATGGTGGAGCCTATGCGACATTGTCCGGCGTTGTGCTGTCGCGCGGCACCATTCACGCGGCCGGACCCTATCGCTGCGATCATGTTCGTGTCCGGAGCACCGCGGTCGCGACGAATACACCACCGCACGGCGCGTTTCGTGGGTTTGGCGCGCCGCAGAGCCTGTTCGCCCTCGAGCGTCACATGGAGAAGCTGGCACGAGCAGTCAATCTTCAGCCTGATGAGTTCCGCGCTCGCAACTTACTTTGCAAAGGCGACAGTACTGCGACCGGGCAAGCGATCAAAGATGACATCGATCTTCCGGGATTGCAGCAACGGGCGCTGACCATAGCTGACTATCACGTTAAACGGAGCATTTTTGCTGAGTCGAACCCAAGAAGTAGATGCAAGCGGGGAATTGGCTTCGCGAGTTTCTTCCATGGAGCGGGGTTCACGGGTTCGGGCGAACGACACCTGCAGTCGGTGGTCCGTGTACGAGCAGAGGCGAGCGGCCAGGTCCAAGTGCTGACTTCAATGACGGAGATGGGTCAGGGTACTAATACGATCCTCACTCAGATCGCAGCGGAAGCGATGGGTGTTCCATGTGACTGCATCGAGATTCGCCGGCCGGATACTGCAGAGGTTCCGAATAGCGGGCCGACTGTCGCGTCACGCACGGCTATGGTGGTTGGAAAGCTGGTTGAGACGGCCGCTCTGGAGCTAAAGGGAAAGCTGCCTGGCTACACGGCCGCTGATTTCGCGCGTGTGTGCCGTGAGCATATCGAGCAGCACGGTCCGGTGGAGGTTAGTGCTCGCTACCAGGAACCGCCCGGCGTCTTCTGGGACGACGACAAATATCAGGGCGAGGCTTACGGCGCTTACTCGTATGCGACTTATGTCGCCGAAGTGGAAGTGGATGTCGTTACGGGGGAGATTCAGGTCACGGACTTCGTTGCTCTGCAAGAGGTCGGCCGCGTGCTGAATCCGGTGCTCGCAACGGGACAGATTGAAGGCGGCGTCGCGCAAGGGATTGGTCTGGCGCTCTACGAGAGGATTGCGTGGCGCAACGGGTGCATGGCGAACAGCCAAATGACCAACTACATCATTCCCACCTCGGCTGATGTTCCGCCTATCCGTGTTTACTTTGAAGAGATCCCGTACGCGCACGGAGCGATGGGCGCTAAAGGGATCGGAGAACTGCCTATAGACGGCCCGGCTCCGGCCGTCATTAACGCGGTTGAGAATGCACTCGGAATAGTCTTCAACCATGTGCCGCTGATGCCGGAAGATGTGCTACAGAGTTTGCAGGCGGACCTGGTCGCCTGATGGCGAGGCGTAACGTTTCGCTCGTCGTGAATGGCGAGCTTCGGACAATTGAGACGCATCCGATGCGAAGGCTGCTCGATATCTTGCGGGAAGATCTGCAGCTGACCGGCACGAAAGAGGGTTGTGGCGAAGGCGAGTGCGGAGCGTGTTCGGTTTTGTTGAACGAACAGCTGGTGAATAGCTGCCTTATTCCGATAGCACAGGCTGAGGGTGCTCGGATTTGCACCATCGAGGGAGTCGGACAGAACGGACTCCATCCTGTGCAGGAGGCTTTCATTCAATGCGGAGCCGCACAGTGCGGGATCTGCACGCCAGGCATGATTCTCGCCTCAATTGACTTGCTGAATCGGAATCCCAGACCGAGCTTGGACGAAATTCGCGAAGGACTCGCGGGCAACTTGTGCCGCTGCACGGGATATGGGCGCATATTTGAAGCGGTGCAAAAGGCGGCCGAACGAACTGGATGAGGGCACCCGTTTCCGAGTACGAGTTGGTTGTGGCAAAGACTCTACCCGAAGCTCTCGCGCTGCTGAGCGCAAATGATGGTTGGCGTCCGATGGCAGGCGGGACTGACCTGATGGTTCTGTTTAACGCTGGGCATTTAGCGTCCAGACATTTTGTGAGCGTTCGCAGCATTCCCGAGATCCGGGAGATTGAGGTTTCAAGTGATCGAGTCTTGATCGGTTCCGGCGCAACGTACAGCGAGATTCGCCGTCACGCGATTTTACAAGCCGAGTTTCCGCTGCTGGGCCAGGCCGCCGGTTGGACGGGGGGCACAGCGAATCAGAATCGCGCCACGCTTGGCGGTAACATCGCCAATGCTTCGCCCGCTGCAGACTCCGCTCCAATGCTGCTGGCGTACGACGCCGAGTTGGAGCTCACATCGAGTAAGGGCGTGCGCAGGCTGCCCTACGCAGGTTTTCATCTTGCTTACAAAACCATGCAGATGAGATCGGACGAGCTCATTACAAGAATCTGCCTTTCGCGGCCGGCGCGAGAACGGGTGCAGTATGCACGCAAGGTTGGAACACGCCGAGCGCAGGCGATCTCGAAGGTCTGCTTTGCCGGCGTATGTGAGCGCGAGAAAGCCGCTCTTTGCCATGTGCGGATCGCAGTCGGCAGCGTCGCTCCGATTCCATTGCGCTGTTTTGCCACAGAGAAAGTTTTGGAAGGATGCACTTTGACGAGCGCCGTGATCGCGAAGGCGAGGGACGCTCTCCGTTGTGAAATCCAGCCAATTACCGATCTGCGTTCGACCGACCTCTACCGTGCGCAGGTCTCCATGAACCTACTCGGTGAGTTTCTGGAGAGCGCCCGGTGACGCTTGGTGAAATCAACACCGCGATTCCGGATAAGACGCGTGCAGCTTTGCGTTTGTGCTGTGGGTCGAAGATGTGGACGGAACGAATGATGGAGCACCGACCGTTTGCCTCTCCCGAGAATCTGTTTGACGAGGCCGATAGAATCTGGTTCTCGCTTTCTCCAACCGACTGGCTGGAGGCGTTTGCCGCTCATCCGAAGATCGGCGAATCATCATCGAGCGCATGGTCAAGCGAAGAGCAACGCGGGATGTCGAAAGCTGATTCGGACACAGTCCGTGCGATTCACGAGCTGAATACTAAGTATGCGGATCAATTCGGCTTCATCTTCATCGTGTGCGCGACTGGGAAGTCTGCTCTCGATCTGCGGGCGTTGCTCGAACAGCGCCTTGGGAACAGCCCGGAGGCAGAGGTGCGGATTGCGGCGGACGAGCAGGCTAAGATCACGCGACTGAGATTGCACAAACTGTTGGCCGAATGAGTGGATTATCGACACACGTTTTGGACATTTCATCCGGAACGCCGGCGGCGAACGTACGCGTGCGGTTGTACCAAGAAGACCGCGAGATCGGGTCGGCCCTGACGAATTTAGACGGACGCTGCCCAGCCCTGTTGCCGGCCGACGTACCGTTCGAGAGAGGGAAGTATCGTCTCGTGTTTGAAGTCGGATCGCGCTTTCCCGACGGATTCTATCCGGAGGTCAGCATTTCATTCATCATTCGCGATACTTCGGCGCACTATCATGTTCCGCTGCTCATCAGCCCATACGGCTTTACGACATACCGGGGCTGTTGATCTATGCCTGAGCTCACTTTCAATCAATACGGCAAGACGAATATTCGCCTGACGCAAGTGCTGCGCGATGGAGACCGGCACGAGCTGAGCGAAGTGTCCATCGAGATCCTGTTTTACGGTGACTTCGCACGCTCGTACACGGACGCCGACAATAGCGTCGTCCTGCCAACGGACACGATAAAAAATACGATTTATGCGCTAGCCCGGCAGCATCCGTTCGTTGCCATCGAGAGCTTTGCAAAGGAAGTAGCGAAGCATTTCCTTGCGCGGGTAGAGCGGTTAGAGAGGATTGCGATCGGCATCGAGCAGTTGCCGTGGGCGCGCATCAGCGATCACGATTCCGCCTTCGTGCTGAGCGGAAAAGAACGCCGGACCACGAAACTGCTGGCAACCCGGGATCAGCAGACGATTCATTCGGGAGTGAGCGGTCTCGAGATCTTAAAGACGTCACACTCCGCGTTCGCCGGCTTTGCAAGAGACGAATGGACCACCCTTCACGAGACGACGGACAGGCTGCTTGGAACTGATCTTAACGCAGATTGGACCTATCGTTCCGCTGATCTGGATTTCAATGCGGAATATGACCGCATTCGATCAGTGCTGCTCCATACCTTCGCTGGGCATATGAGCGAATCCGTTCAGCACACGCTATATGCAATGGCTTCTGCCGCCCTGAACTCTTCCGATGCCCTTTCGGAAGTTCACCTGATCATGCCGAACAAGCACCGGATACTGGCTGACTTGACGAAATTTGGCTTGGACAATCCGAACCAGATCTTCGTACGAACGGATGAGCCGTCCGGGTATATAGAAGCGCGTGTCAGCGGCGACTAGGCTCGCTGCGTGGCGGGCAGAGGCGGAATCGTACTTCGAGTTCGACAAGCTAGGGACCAATTGGCGCATTGAGCTCGGGGCCGGGGCGACCACGTTCGTCACCATGGCGTACATCATTCTGGTCAACCCCACCATTCTTCACGAAGCGGGCATGCCTTATGCTGCCGTGGTCTTCGCCACGTGTATAGCGGCGGCCTACGGATGCTTCGTTATGGGTCTGTTCGCGCGATACCCGATCGCACTAGCGCCGGGCATGGGCCTGAATGCATATTTCGCGTACACGGTCGTAAAGGGTTTGAGCGTACCCTGGCAAACGGCGCTGGGAGCCGTATTCGTGTCGGGGCTAGTTTTCTTGCTGCTGACGGTCCTGGGCGTCAGGCGCTTCATTCTGGCGACCATCCCACGTGATCTTTATGCGGCGGTATCCGCTGGGATCGGTTTGTTCATCGCTTACATCGGTCTACGCAATGCCCGCATTCTCGTACCCCATCCGGCCACGGTACTCGCGATCGGAAATCTTCGTGATCCCTCCGCAGCGCTTGCCTGTTTCGGGTTGATTGTGATTGCGGTGCTGCTGGCCAGGCGAGTGCGTGCAGCAATCCTGATCGGCATCTTGCTCACGACACTGGTAGGAATGTGTTGCGGCCTGACGCATTGGCAACGCCAGAGCTTTCATCTCTCCGATTTGACCGCAACTGCTTTCCATGTCGATATTCGATCAAGCCTGCGCCTCGGGTTTTTTGAGATCGTTTTCGTCTTCCTCTTCGTAGATTTCTTTGACAATGTCGGTACGCTCGTGGCGGTCGGGAAAAAGGCTGGGCTGATTCGTGAATCGGTAGAAAGCATCCCGCGATTGAATCGCATTCTGCTGACTGACTCGACCGCGACCATCATCAGTTCTGTGGTGGGCACCTCAACCGTGGTGAGCTATATCGAGAGCGCAGCAGGCGTGGCCTCCGGTGGAAAGTCGGGAGTCACCGCAATCGTTGTTGGCATTCTGTTTCTCGCTTCAATCTTTGCGGTCCCCGTCATTGGCATCATCCCCGCTGCCGCGACCGCGCCGGCTCTCATCGTGGTTGGAAGCCTTATGATGACGAGCATTGCGGAGATCGCCTGGTCGGATCCAGCGGTTGCCATCCCGGCATTTCTCACGATCTTGATGATCCCGTTGAGCTATAGCATCGCCAATGGACTCGCCTTCGGTTTTGTTGCTTTCGTCTGGATACGGGTCGGCCTGGGTCGCTGGCGCGAAGTGCACTGGCTGGTATACGTGCTGGCAGCGCTCTTCATTTTGCGCTTCTTTTATCTGGGCGGGACGGGCTGAAGGTTTTGGATGCCGGTTCAGCTCAGTGATTTGAACAGCAGTTTCTTCCAACGCGGGACATCGAGTGACCAGCAGACCTGCAGCTGCGGACCGCTCTTTAGAACTTGCGACCAGACGGACTGGTTTCGCGGATCGGAAGCGACATGGAGCCGGTCGACGACCGTCATGCCGCGGGTGAGCTCGCTCTCCGTCTCAACTTCTACGTAAT
The DNA here is from genome assembly GCA_963737005.1 of Terriglobia bacterium. GTDB lineage: Bacteria > Acidobacteriota > Terriglobia > Bryobacterales > Bryobacteraceae > Bog-105. The sequence continues at coordinate 1,240,658 of CAVTRD010000006.1, forward strand.
GGCGGCTCGAATCCAGGCAGAGAGTCGAATCCAAGCAGATGCCCATCGCAACCGGGTCGGGGAGAGAGATGCCGATGTCACCGGTTTGCTTTTTCTGGGCGCGTTTGGCGGTGGTATTGGCCCGAATGGCGAAGTCGGCCCAAGGCGTCCCGAAGGACTCGAGTTCTTCGATATCGTGGTTCTCTATGATGGCGGGACCACGGCAAAGCTGCCATCCTACGAGTTCGATCGGAAGTTCGGATAGAAAGACGACCCGCGCCGCATCGGGATCGACCCAGATGTTGTACTCGGCTGCCGGCGTCACATTGCCTTCGCAGCACGGCGCGCCACCCATGACCACGCAACGAGCAACCTTGTCGCTGAGACCGGGTTCGCGGGCTAGAGCCAGAGCCAAGTTTGTGAGCGGTCCAAGGGTGACGATTTCGATGCCGGGAGTTGTTTTCACTGTTCGGATGATCGCGTCAACCGCATGTTCCTGTTCGAGTGTTTTTTGGCGCGGGCGATAACCGTGATCGCCTAACCCGTCACGGCCATGAAACCAATCCGCGATTTCCAGGGGACGCCGGAGAGGCCGGTCGGCACCTGCGAATACGGGTACATCGGCATGGCAGAGCTCGACCGTGTAGAGAGCGTTTTGCGCTCCCTGCTCAACGCGAACATTGCCTGCTACGACGGTGATCGCTTTCACCTCGACCGATGAAGAGCGGAGGGCCATGATCAGCGCGACAGCGTCGTCAGATGCCGTGTCGGTGTCAATGAGGACCGATCGCATGCGCTATTCCGCCGCCACACGTGCGCGCATGCTGGCGTAGTACGCCAAACCGGACACCGCGAAGCCGACGAACCATGCATAATCGTAAAGCCATCGCAGCGAAGGAATGAATACGCCGCAAAGCGCCACCGCGATCCCGGCAAGCAGGGCCACGAGCGCCCGTGGATTTACACCATTCCGGTACTCGTAGATGCCGCCACGCTGATAGAGGCTCGAAAGATCCAGCCTGGTGCGGCGGAGAACAAAATAGTCGATGATCATGATGCCGGCGATCGGGCCCAGCAAGCCGGAGTAGCCAACGAGCCAACCGAAGATGTAGCTGTTGAAATCGGTCAGCAGCTTCCAAGGCATCATGCACAGCCCAGCGAAACCGGTGATCAAACCACCCGTCCGGAACGATATCAAACGAGGATTCAGATTGGAAAAGTCATTCGAAGGCGAGACCACGTTCGCCGCCACATTCGTGTTGAGGGTAGCGACAAGAAGCGCGACGAGTGCGAACGAAGCCACAACTGGTTGTTGAAAGCGCCCTAGAAGTTCGACCGGATCCCAGATCGCGTGCCCGAAGAGTATGACCGATGCGGAAGTAACGGCCACGCCGATGAACGAGTAGAGCGTCATGGCAGGGGGTAACCCGAGCGCCTGACCAATCACTTGCGCTCGCTGCGATTTTGCGTAGCGCGTGAAGTCAGGAATATTCAGCGCCACCGTTGCCCAGAAGCCGACCATTCCGGTAAGGGAAGGAATGAAGAAGCGAAGAAATTCGCCGGTGCTTCTGAACTTGCTGGGCGCGCTCAAAACGGGCCCGAGACCGCCGGCTTTGCGCGTGATCCACCATAGCAGCAGGAGGCCGACGGCCAGCATGAACGGCGCTCCGATGCCTTCCAGGAACCGGATCATCTCGATGCCTTTCCAGATAACGAAGAGATTGAGCGCCCAAAACGCGAAGAAACAGAACCAAGGCATCGCACTGTATCCGGCAACGGCCGGCAGGAGGATGCGCAACATGGAATAGATTGCCTGGCCACCGATCCAGGTCTGTATGCCGAACCATCCGCAGGCCACAATGGCGCGTAACACGGCGGGTACATTCGCGCCCCTCACCCCGAACGACGCGCGAACAAACACCGGAAACGGAATGCCATACTTGGCACCCGCGTGCGCGTTCAGCAGCATAGGTATGAGAACGATCACATTGCCCAGCAGAATGGTTCCGATGGCCTGCTTCCAGCTCATACCTCCGGCGATCAAGCCTGAGGCGAGCATATAGGTGGGAATGCAGACGCTCATAGCGACCCAGAGCGAGGCGTAGCTATAGATTCCCCAGGTTCTGCGGGACTGCTCGACCGGTGCAAGGTCGTGATTGTATAAGGTGGGGTCTAATTCCCGAACGGGAAGCGGCTGCGCGGTGGAGTTTACGTCCGTTCGGCGTACCATAGCTCAGGGTAATGGCACCCTGGCGGGATTGCAACAAAACCTAGGCAGCCGTAAGATAAGAGATCCAAGTTGATGTCCTGCTCGCTGATGCCCTGTTCGCCGCCGCTTAGAACGAACTGCTCACGGGAAAAGGAGAGGAACTAAGTGCAGCAAAGCACTGCATCATCGATGCCTGAGTCGGGTCTTTCAGAATTACTGCCACCGTTGAGCGATCACGAAGCGCTAGTGGAAGCGAATCGGTGTCTCTATTGCTACGACGCTCCCTGTACGCACGCCTGCCCGACCCACATTGACATCCCGCGATTCATCAAGAAGATCGCATCCGAGAACAAGCTAGGCTCCGCTCGCACGATTCTTGAATCGAATTTGCTTGGTGCAACTTGCTCGCGCGTTTGCCCGGTGCAGGAGCTCTGCGAAGGCGCGTGCGTTTTGGGATCCGAGTACAAACCGATCATGATCGGGCGTTTGCAGCGCTACGCGATGGACTATTTGTACGACAGGCACATCGACGTATTCGCGCGGGCGGCCGAGACGGGCCGGAAGGTTGCTGTGATCGGCGCAGGTCCGGCGGGTTTGTCCTGTGCGGGTGAGCTGGCAAAGCGCGGCCACTCCATTACCATCTTCGAAAAGCGACCCTTGGCGGGCGGTCTTTCCACCTATGGGATCATCGGCCTGCGTGAGCCGACTTCGATTGCGCTTGCCGAAAGCGAAATGATCCAACGACTCGGAGTCGAGTTCCGGAGCGGATTCGAATTGTGCCGCAACCTGAAAATAGCCGATCTCCTGGCGCAGTTTGATGCGGTGTTCATTGGCGCAGGACTGGGCCACACTTCAATGCTTCGCATTCCCGGCGAAGAGCACATTGTGGACGGGCTCGCGTATATCGAGCAAAGCAAACTCGATCCTTCTGCGCTCGTCGTCGGCCGCCGGGTAATCGTAATCGGGGCGGGGAACACTGCGATTGATTGTGCCACCATCGCCAAGCGTCTGGGAGCGGCGCAGGTCACGATCATGTATCGACGATCGGAAGCAGAAGTCAGCGCCTACCGGCACGAAGTAGAGTTCATTCGAAACGAAGGTGTCGAGTTCCAGTTCTTGACGCAACCCGTGAAGGTGGTGACGCTCGATGGGCAAGTTCGTGGAATCGAGTGCCTACAGATGACCCTCGGGGAGCCGGACACAACCGGAAGGCGCTCGCCGATACCACTTCCCGGACCAGCATTTGAAATGGCCGCGGACCAGATTGTTAAGGCGATCGGTCAAGAGCGGCCGCCGCTTGCCGTCGCGCTCGGGCTAGCGACCAAGGATGGCTACGTGGATGTAAACGCCCACTACGAAACCAGCATGCCGGGAGTGTTTGCCGGGGGTGACGGAATCAGATCGAGGGGCGCCTGTTCGACGGTGATGGCGGTGGAGGACGGAAAGCTCGCCGCAATCGCCATGCACACCAAGCTCAGCCAATCGTCGCCCGTGGGGAGCGCCTAGCAATGCCTAATCTCGCCATCAGTTTTGCTGGAATCAAGTCGCCGAACCCATTCTGGCTTGCCTCCGCGCCGCCGACGAACTCGGGAGCCCAGATTCACAAAGCGTTTGAGGCGGGCTGGGGGGGCGCTGTGTGGAAAACGATTGGACCGCCCATTTTAAACGTATCGAATCGCTATGGCGCCTGGCATTACGGCAATCAGAAGATGCTGGCGATCAATAACGTTGAGCTGATATCGGATCGCCCGCTCGAGATCAATCTTCGCGAAATCACCGACGTCAAGCGCCACTGGCCCGATCGGGCTGTGATCGCCTCCGCGATGGTCGAGTCGTCCGTCGAAGCTTGGACCGACATCGTAAGGCGCATCGAAGACACGGGCGCTGATGGCATTGAGCTGAATTACGGCTGTCCTCATGGCATGAGCGAACGCGGGATGGGCAGCGCTGTCGGACAAGTTCCCGAGTATTGCGAGCGCATCACGCGTTGGGTCAAAGACGCCGCACACATTCCGGTGATCGTTAAGCTCACGCCGAATGTGACGAACATCGTCTATCCGGCCCGCGCTGCGGTGAGTGCGGCTGCCGATGGGTTATCGCTGATCAATACGATCAACTCGATCATCGGGGTCGATTTGGACACGCTTGCGATCACCCCGAATATCGGCGGCAAAGGCGGCCACGGTGGGTACGCGGGTCCGGCTGTGAAGCCTATTGCCCTCAACATGCTCGCGGCTTTGGGAAAGGATGAGATCGTCTCCGGGAGCGGGCTGCCTATCTCGGGCATGGGCGGTATAGCCAACTGGAAAGACGCCGCGGAATTTCTGCTGCTGGGTGCGAGCAGCGTGCAAGTGTGTACGACGGTCATGCATTACGGATTCCGCATTGTGGAGGACCTATGCGACGGTTTATCGAACTGGATGGCGGCGAAAGGCTTTGCATCTATCGAAGATTTCCGGGGGCAGGCGCTCGCTCGCATCTCGGATTTCAAAAACTTCGATCTGGCGTTTCGGGCGGTGGCACGAATCAATCCCGACAAGTGCATTAAGTGCAACCTGTGCTATGTGGCTTGCAACGATACGGCTCACCAGTGCATTGATCTCATCGGAGATGGTGGCGCTATCGTACAGCCGGTTGCCTATGATGCGCGCTCGAACGGTAAGCACGAGGCGGTCGACGGTCGCCCACAACCACGGGTGCGCGAAGAGGACTGCGTAGGTTGCCGGCTTTGCCACAATGTGTGCCCTGTGAACGGCTGCATCGATATGCTGGAACTGCCGCCCTGCAGGCCATCCGTTACCTGGGAAGAACTTTCAAAGACACAGCCCGCCGTGACCGAGAATTGGGACGCGATGGACGCTTATCGGGCTGCTCAGGACATTCACATCCATTAAGGAGCTTTGCTGTTTGCCGCTACTGATCCGGAATGGCGAAATCGTAACGGCTGATTCTCGATATCGCGCCGATATCTTCGTCGAAAACGAAACCATCGTGCGCATCGGGAATGATCTTGAGGCTCCGCCCGATGCTGAAGTCATCGACGCGAGCGGGAAATTCGTTTTTCCGGGATTCATCGATCCTCACGTTCACGTGTATCTGCCGTTCATGGCGACGTTCGCTAAGGACACTCACGCGACCGCCAGCGTAGCGGCCCTCGTCGGAGGAACAACTACCTTCATCGAGATGTGTTGCCCCTCGCGTGCCGATGACGCGCTCGAAGGCTATCATCTTTGGAAATCTAAGGCCGAAGGGAACAGCGCCTGTGACTATACGTTTCACATGGCAGTTTCGAAATTTACCGAACAGACCGAGTCACAGCTTCGTGAGATCGTTCGCGATGGAATCAGTTCGTTCAAAGTGTTTCTCGCCTATAAGAACTTTTTCGGCGTGGACGATTCCGAACTGTATCGCACGCTCACTCTGGCCCGAAAACTCGGCGTGATCGTGACCGCTCATTGCGAAAACGCCGAACTGGTAGCTCAGCTTCAACAAGATCTCATGGCTGCTGGGAAAACTGGCCCAGAGTGGCACGAACGGAGCCGTCCGGAGTCGATTGAGGCGGAAGGCACTCATCATTTCGCAACATTTCTTGAGAGTACAGGCGCAGCCGGCTACGTCGTTCATCTGTCTTGCGAGCGCGCGCTGAAGGCCGCTGTTGCAGCGAAAGAGCGGGGAGTACGCATCAGCATCGAATCGGTGCTGCCGCACTTCTTCCTGGACAAAACACACGCCGAACGCTCCGGTTTGGAAGGCCTCAAACATGTGATGTCACCGCCCCTACGCGACAAACGCAATCACAGCGTACTTTGGACGGCTTTGAATGTAGGCTTCATCGACACGGTAGGTACGGACCACTGCCCGTTCGATACTGATCAAAAGCTCTTGGGCCTCGACGCATTTACAGAAATTCCAAACGGCATTTCGGGTATCGAAGAACGAGTGAACCTGCTATTCACTTATGGTGTGAACCGCGGAAGGCTAGATCTGCACCGCTTCGTAGAGACTGCCAGCACGCGTGCCGCGAAGCTGTTTGGGCTCTTTCCCAAAAAGGGGACGATTGCCGTTGGCAGCGATGCCGACCTCGTGGTCTACGATCGCGACTACAGAGGAGTGCTTTCCTGTTCCACTCAACAGGTCAATAGCGATCACAACTGCTTCGAAGGAATGACGATTGAAGGACGCCCGGCTGTTGTCACGGTGCGCGGCAAGGTCCAGGTTCGCGATGGCGAATTCGTCGGCGATGCGAGGCGCGGATGCCTGCTGAAGCGTGAACCTTTCTATTTTTGAGATCTCCATGTCTCTCGATCCAAAGCGAACTGTCGGTAATTTGAAAGAGCTTCGGGCTTTAACAAGCGATCGCAATGGTGCGCAGCGCGTCGCCTGGACAGACACGTGGCTCCAGGCGCGTGACTGGCTTAAGAGGAAATTTGCCGACCTGCCGGTCGAACAGCACTACGACGCTGCTGGCAACAATTGGGTCACGTTAGCGGGCCAATCGCCCAAAGCGTTGATCCTGGGCGGTCATCTGGATTCCGTGCCGAATGGAGGATGGCTGGACGGGAGTCTTGGCGTACTCGCGTCACTCGAGGTGCTGCGCCGGATAGCAGCCGAGTTCGACGGCAAACCGCCGGTAACCGTAAGGCTGGTGGACTGGGCCGATGAGGAGGGAGCGCGCTTTGGCCGATCGCTACTCGGATCGTCAGCTTTCGCCGGCACCCAAAACATTGCCGCCGATCGAAGCCGCACCGACAAAGATGGCATCCTTCTGGAAGACGCGATGCGCCGCTGCGGTGTCGAAATCGAACGCGTCGGAGACGCAGGTAGGGAACGCGCCAACGCTTCCGCCTACCTCGAACTGCACATTGAACAAGGGCCGATACTTGAACGCAAGGGGCTGCCGCTCGCGACGGTGCTGGGTACCAAAGGGGTGGAGCGGCACTCAGTAACATTTTCGGGGCAAGAGGCGCATTCCGGTTCAACACCGATGAATGTTCGTCGCGATGCGCTGGCCGCCGCTGCCAAACTAGCTCTCGAGATTCGACCGATTGCGGCGCGCCACACAGAAGCGGTCTGCACTGTGGGCAGCTTGAAGACTTTCCCCGGCATCGTTACAGCTGTTGTGGGCCGGTGCGAGGCGACGCTCGACCAACGCGATCTTGACCCTGCCGTGCTCGGGGCGATGTATAGCGAAGCAGTCGAAGCGAGCAAGCGTTTTGCGGAAGAAGAACGCTGCACTGTGGAGTGGTCACCCATCTGGAGCATCGAACCCATTCCGTTCGATCGCGAACTGATTGCACTATGTCAGGAAACGATTCGAGAGCTTGCTGGAGAGGCGCCTTGTCTGCCATCCGGTCCGCTGCACGATGCGGCGGAAGTGAGCAGGGCGGGCATTCCGACGGTCATGATGTTTGTGCAATCACTCGGTGGGATCAGCCACAACAAAATCGAGGACACAAAAGAGGAGTACATTGAATTATCAGTCGCCGCGCTGGACAGGCTTGCGAAAAAGACGATGGCCTGGATGCAAGGGCAGTAGCGAGCGTACAATTCGAAAATTTTAAATCATGATACTCGCGGATGAGCAAGTAGATTCAAGGACGGTCAGCCACTGGATTGGCGGGAAATCGACACCATCGTCTTCCAATCGCAGCGGAACTGTTTGGAATCCTGCGATCGGTGAAAAGCAAGCCACAGTGGCTTTCGCAAGCGCTGAGGAGGTGGACGCAGCGGTGTCGACGGCCCAGGCTGCGTTTCCATCGTGGCGCGCCACTGCACTTTCCCGCCGAGCCGAGATCTTATTCCGTTTGCGTGAGCTGGTCGATCGGAATCGCCGCCAAATCGCCGAACTGCTTACGGCTGAACACGGCAAGACCATTTCCGACGCGATGGGTGAAGTCGCACGCGGCATAGAGAATATTGAATTTGCCTGCGGTGTGCCGAATCTGCTGAAAGGCGGTTTCTCGGAGCAGGCGAGCCGCGATGTCGATGTGTATCAAATCCGGCAGCCGCTCGGTGTGGTTGCGGGCATCACACCCTTCAACTTTCCAGCGATGGTCCCGATGTGGATGTTTGCCAATGCGATTGCCTGTGGAAACACGTTTATCTTGAAGCCTTCCGAGCGAGACCCAAGCGTCAGCATCTTCCTTGCCGAACTACTTCAAAAAGCGGGCGTCCCGGATGGCGTGTTCAACGTTGTGCACGGCGATAAAGTCGCGGTGAATCGTTTACTCGAACACCCGGATGTGAAAGCTATCAGCTTTGTGGGCTCAACTCCAGTGGCCCGAGCGATCTACGAAACGGCGACTCGAAACGGAAAACGTGTGCAGGCTCTCGGTGGCGCTAAAAACCACATGCTGGTGCTCCCGGATGCCGACATCAATATGGCTGCCGACGCAGCTGTTTCTGCGGGGTATGGATCTGCCGGAGAGCGTTGCATGGCGATCTCTGTAATAGTCGCGGTGGGCAACATAGCGGATCCCTTGATCGATGCGATTGGCGAGCGGGCTGCTCGCATCAAAATCGGTCCGGGTCTTGAAGAGGGCAATGAGATGGGCCCGCTCATTACTGCGGAACATCGAGACCGGGTTGCATCTTATCTGGATGGGGCGGAACGAGAAGGCGCGCGCATCGCCATCGATGGGCGCAGCAAGCCAGCGGGTAAAGCAGCCGGATTTTTTCTCGCGCCCTCGTTGCTCGACAACGTACGCCCAGGTATGCGTTGTTATGACGATGAAATATTCGGCCCGGTTCTTTGCGTGGTTCGTGTCGGGACTTATGAAGAAGCCGTCCAGTTGATTCAGGACAACCCGTATGGCAACGGCACCGCTATTTTCACGCGTGACGGGGGTGCCGCACGCCGTTTCCAGTTTGAGATTGAGGTGGGGATGGTTGGCGTGAATGTACCCATTCCCGTGCCGGTTGCCTATTACAGCTTCGGTGGTTGGAAAGCGTCGCTTTTCGGCGATCTGAATATGTACGGACCAGAAGGCATTCAATTTTATACGCGCAGTAAGATCGTCACCAGCCGCTGGCCCGATCCGAGCACGAGCAAAGTCGATTTGGGCTTTCCCCAGGTGCGATAGAAGATATCAGGGCTTGCCGTTTTCGCGTCGAGATTTTCTGATTGGCTGCGGTTCAGCCGCAACCGGCACGCTTCTCCCCCAAAGCGCTCGGTCGCGTCCGGCGGATATCGACTACCACCTCCATCCACACTATCGCGAACGGCTTCCTCTTGAAGCAATGCTTCGCAAACGCGTTCCGGGCTCTGACGATTTTGCGCTCGAAAAGGAACACGATCAAATCGCTGCAATTCTTGCCACCTGGAGCGAGGATCTATGTGCACGTGACCGGAGAACGCGTGCTATCGAGAAAGTCTTGGGCGATAATTTTGCGGGGTCTCCGCTCCTTAAACTAAATGACAAGTTGCTGCGACAAAGCTCTTGGTTAGATGTGCGTGAGGTCGGTTTCGGAGAAGCAACTTCTCAAGCGCGGGAAGTATTTCTTCACAGTCTCCAAATGTATTTGACCGATCTACCGGAGCTGCTAACGGCCGAGTTCCAGGTCACCCGCATCCGCGACGCAGAGCGCGGACTCGTCACCGACGTTCGTTATGAACTCGTCGGCGCGGGCCCGGGTTTCTATCGGGAACAGCGGATCGGCAACTTACAGCTCAAGTGGGAGAAAGCTGGGTCTGGTGAGTATCGGTTGAAGGAGTGGCGACAACCCAAAGAAACGCGCAGCCGTTCCAAGTCGCCGGTCTATCGTGACGAGACGATATCCGCCTTCGGGCGCAATCAGTCCTACTCTGCACATCTCACTCACGGCGTCGATTATTGGCGCACTGTGCTCGATGGTGCCTCACGGATCGATATCTATGGACACAATGGCATTTCGGTTGGCGATATTGATGGTGACGGTTTAGATGATGTGTACGTCTGCCAGCCCGCCGGGCTGCCGAATCGCTTGTATCGCAATGGCGGCAAGGGAACGTTTGAGGACATTACCGAGAGGGCAGGCGTTGGCGTACTCGAGAACACAGCTTGCGCACTGTTTGCTGATTTCCGCAACACCGGTCATCAGGATCTCTTAGTGGTTCGCGCGAACGGCCCGTTGTTGTTCGTGAATGATGGCACGGGCAAGTTCCGGCCAAAACCGGAAGCGTTTCGATTCGACGGAGAGCCACAAGGTACGTTCACCGGCGCGGCTGCAGCAGATTACGATCGGGATGGCTGGCTAGACATTTATTTCTGCCTTTACGTTTATTACCAAGGCACAGATCAATACAAGTATCCGACGCCTTACTTCGACGCGAATAACGGCCCACCCAACATTCTGATGCGCAGCAATCGAGACGGCACATTTCGAGATGTCACAGCTCAATCGGGCCTGAATCAGAACAATATGCGTTACAGCTTTTGCTGCGGCTGGAGCGATATCGACAACAACGGCTGGCCCGATTTGTACGTTGCGAACGATTTCGGACGGAAGAACCTCTACCGCAATAACGGCGACGGCACTTTCACCGACATTGCGCCAGATTCGGGTACTGAAGATATCGGCGCCGGCATGAGCGTTTGCTCTCTCGACTATGACAACGATGGTCGACAGGACCTGTATGTTGCCGACATGTGGACCGCGGCGGGTGAGCGCATTACGGCAGAAGATGCGTTCCAAAAAGCTTCTGCTGCTTCGACCCGCATGTGGTTTCACAAGCACGCGATGGGAAATTCGCTGCTCCGAAATAAAGGGGGTCAGGTTTTCGAAGACCGAACGGTTGCTGCGGGAGTGGGCATGGGTCGCTGGTCCTGGTCGAGCGATGCCTGGGATTTCGATCACGACGGCTTCCCGGATCTATATGTCACGAATGGGATGATCTCGGGGCCAATCCGGGAGGATCTGAATGGCTTCTTCTGGCGTCAGGTGGCAGGCAACTCGCCGGACGAGGCCAAGCCTTCTCACGCGTATGAGCAGGGATGGAATGCCATCAACGAAATGATCCGAGCGGACTACAGCTGGAGCGGTTTCGAGCGGAATGTTTTCTACGCTAACAATCGCGACGGCACTTTCTCTGATGTCTCCGGCGTCGTAGGACTCGACTTTCTGGAGGACAGCCGTTCCTTTGCCCTGGCTGACTTTGACCGCGATGGTCGCCTCGAAGTCCTTCTAAAAAATCGCGACGCACCGCAGGTGCGTTTGCTGAAGAACGTGATTGAGGAGCTGCCGCCATCGATCTCATTCCGGCTGCAAGGCACCAAGAGTAATCGCGACGGGATTGGCGCGAGTATCACGATTGAGATCGATTCGGGGAGACAGACCCGCATACTGCAAGCAGGATCGGGCTTTCTGTCGCAGCACAGCAAGGAAGTGTTTTTCGGGTTGGGCAACGCTAAAGGGACCATTCGGGCCACAGTTCGCTGGCCGAGCGGGCTTGTGCAATCGCTCGATGAGCTTCCGCACGGTCACCGGATCCACGTTCGAGAAGGCGAAGCGGGATTTCGTGCGGAGCCGTTTCGACCTCTTGCCCGGAGCCATGGAGAGTCGCTCGAGCAGCGTCGCGAAGTGCTTCCCGATGTAACGGAAACTTGGTTGCTCTCTCCCGTGGCGGCACCTGACTTTACACTTCCCGGCCAGGATGGTACTCCACACGCGCTCTCCCGATTGCGCGGCAAACCAGTTTTGCTCCTTCTCTCGACGAGCGAGTCACCTCTTTGTCGGACGACCTTTGTAGAGCTTGAACGCGTTCATCGGACCTGGGCAGATCAGGGGCTTCAGCTGCTCGCAATTGATTTTGGTGGTAAGCCGCGCGCTGATCATCAATTTTCGTTTCCCCTACTCGCAGCGGCCGATGAGATGGCGGCTGTTTACAACATTTTGTACCGTTCTCTATTTGATCGGCATCGTGATCTTGCGTTCCCCACCTCTCTGCTGGTTGACGAAAACGGAGAGATTGTCAAGATCTATAGCGGCGGATTAAACCCTCAGCAAGTCGCGCGGGATTTCAACTCGATCCCGCGTTCGCGAGCGGAGCGGATGGCGAAGGCACTTCCCTTCCCTGGTAATATGAGCACGTTTGAGTTCAGCCGCAATCCTCTTTCGCTCGGCTCGACGTACTTTCAGCAGGGTTACCTCGCGCAAGCGGAGAGCTGGTTTCAACTTGCACTCAACGATGGTTTGGGGAACGCCGAAGCCCAGTACGGATTAGGCAGCGTGTACCTGAAGCAATCGAAACTAGCGGTGGCGCGGGCCAGCTTCGAACAGGCCGTAAAGGGCAACGCCAGCTATCCGAACACGAAGGCAGATGCCTGGAACAATCTCGGGCTGATTGCCATGCGGGAAGGCCGGGCGGATGAGGCGACCGGCTACTTCCGCGAGGCCTTGCGTCTCAATCCCGATCATTTGATCTCCTTGGAAAATCTTGGCAGCGCGTATCGCCAAACAAAGCAGTGGGAACAGGCGCGGCTTACCCTGGAGCATGCACTTACGGTTGCGCCGGACGAGCCGGAAGTGAACTACAGCCTCGGTATGGTGTTTGCACAAACGAACCAGACCGACCGTGCGTATCATTTCCTGCGACAAGCGCTCGCGCTACGTCCGGATTACCCGGAAGCGATGAATAATCTGGGCGTGCTCTATCTCAGAACACAGCATCGCGACGAAGCGGTTACTGAGTTCGAAAAGTGCATTCAAAGCTCTCCGGAGTTCGATCAGTCGTACTTGAACCTGGCGCGCGTTTATCTGATCGAAGGGGATCGGGAGAAGGCGCGGGCAACACTTTCGGCCCTTCTGGAACGGCATCCGGATCACACCGAAGCACAACAGGCCATGCAGGAGATTAAATGATTGCGCGCTTGGCTGTGACTTTGTGCGCGATCTCATTGATCGCGAGTTCCCAATCGACGAGTCAATATCCCGCGAGTTGGTGGGCACCGGTATCGGAGAACGGAAAGCCGGATTGGGAGATATTGCCGCAATCCGCCAAACCCGGTGAGGTCATCCTTTCGAAACGAAACGAGCTTGGAATCCTTTCAAACTTTGCGGCGACTCCCTTTACCCTGCGAGCTAAGCGCTACGCGAGCGTCGAAGGGTTCTGGCAAATGATGCTCTATCCGGAAAGCGCCGCTGATCCTCGTGCTGTTGCCCCGCGCGTCACATGGCGTTACACCCGCGCTCAGGTTACGCAGATGACGAGCTTCGAGGCGAAGGAAGCCGGAACTTTGGCAGAGGCGAACATGCTGCAGCTCGGCATCGATTGGGTCACATATGAAGGCGCACGGATGCTTTACCGCTCGCCGGTCCGGGGCGAACACTACCGGCTCATTCGCGAGGCGATGCGCGCCAAGCTCGATCAAAATCCGAAGGTACGCGAAGTCTTGCTTTCGACCGGTGATCTGATTCTTCGCCCTGACCATATCCAGGAGAAGGATGCACCTCCCGAATGGGCTTACTTCCAGATCTGGATGGAAATCCGCAATGAGCTTCGAAGCGCGACCGGTGCAGGCTCAGCAGCTTTTATCGACTTCTCGGATCAACCGAAGTATGTCGTGGCGGGAGTCGCGGACAGCGCGTATATGGGCGGGCATGGCTCTGAGGCGGGGGTTCGTTCGGCTGAATCGCTGGCCCGAGCGATGGCCTCGCTGAAGAATGACATGCCGCCGGGGAATGCCGGCGTAGACGGAAAAACTGAGACCTCTCTGCATGCAGCCATCCTCCGCGATCCGAGCAATGCCGCCCTGCACCACTCGATGGCCGCGGTCGAAGAACGTTCAGGCAAGCCGGTCGATGCGGTTCATGAATACCAGGAAGCGGCTGACCTGGACCCCAGTGAAAACAACTTGTTCGATTGGGGAACCGAACTGCTGATTCATGATGCGCCGCCGGCTGCGGCCGAAGCCTTTGAACGAGGCATCCGCCGATACCCGCGATCCAAGCGGATCCTGCTCGGCTCGGCTGTTGCGTTCTACCTGCGTGGTGATTACGCGCAAGCGGCTCGGCGTTTTTTCGCAGCGACGGATCTGAATCCCTCTGATCCCAAACCGTATCTGTTCCTCGGTGACGTGCAAACGCCTGAGATCACCGAAACGCCAGATTGCCGCGAGCGCTTGAGGCGTTTCGCGCAGCTTCAGCCAAATAACGCACAGGCAAATTACCTATACGCTACGACGATGTGGGATCCGAAAACCGGTCCCCATGACGGGCGCACACTCGCCAGCGCGCAGGCCGCACTCGAAAGGGCTGTGCATCTCGATCCAGCATTTGGTCCGGCCTACCTGCGACTAGGCATGTTGTACGCCGAGCAGAGCGATATCAGCGCGGCCATCGAGGCTTATCGGAAGGCAATCAACGCCGATCCCAATTTGGAGCAGGCTCATTATCGCCTCGCCGCCGCCTATCGTAAACAAGGCGATAACCAAAACGCACAGCGCGAGACGGAGATGTTCGAGCAACTGTCAAAGAATTCTGCCCAGCTTCGGGACCGGGAGCGGTCCTCACTGCAACGCTTTGTGGTCAACCTGAAGAGTGCTGATCTAGCGCATTAAGGGTGCGCGGTGGGTGCCTGCATGAGCTTGACGAATTGATCGTAGAACTTCTCGTTGTCGAGATCCAGCTGAACTTCAACCGGCTGCGCTAAGGGGCTAGCAGCGGGCTTTGTTTCGGACGTGAGCGTGTCTCCGTATTCAGCGCCCTTGTCTAGATTCACGCTCATATATCTCGTTTTCTTTTTGATGATGATTGTAGGATCCAGCCAGGCGGCGGCCGCAAGCTCATCCCACATGAAATCGCTACCCGCTCCCGCCGTGTAGAAGCGCTGCACGTACTGCGCGATAACACTGTTGCTGGTACCGATCCGTTTCACCAGTTGAGAGTTAAGCCGGGCTTTGATGGAGACATCGGTCGGTGTGCAGACGATTTTCTTCCAGGGTGCGCGCAATACGATCTGAGCCGCTTCGGGATCAAACCAAAAATTGAACTCATGCCTGGGATTTTCTGCGAACTCTTCGTAGTCCGATTCGGGGTTGAGGCTGCCACCCATAAATACCAGCTCACGGGCAAGTGGGGCAAACTGCGGGTCCAAGGAGAGCGCAAGTGCAAGGTTCGTCATCGGGCCGCCTTCGTAGATCGTTACGTCGTGAGGGTATTTATGAACCATGCGGACGAGAAAGTTCGCTGCCTTCTCATCCGACGGTTTCAGCGTGGGCTGCCCTTCCGGCAATTGAGGAATCGCCGAGTGCTCATGCCACCAACGCTCATCCCAAGCGCCTTTATATGCCACCTTCCCGAAGCGCTCCTCCCAGAGTTTCGTTTCCTCACGATTGCGGACCAGTGGGAATTCAGCACCGCTCATTACAGGAATATCCGTTCGGCCGATGATCTCGAGGAGCCGTAGAGTGTGTGCCAGTTCTTCATCGCGCCACTGATCGCCACTGACGACGGTGATGCCGAGCACCTCGACGGCAGGCGACTGGATCAGCAGCAAGATGGTTTGCAAGTTACTTCCACCGGGCCCCGACGCGTCTTCGTTAATGATGATTTTGCGGCGCGGTTGCGCTTCGAGAGTTAGCGACGCGGCTAACAGGGTGAGCAAGAAAAGCCGGCAGCAATCCCGGGGTTGCAGCATAGGCTTCCAGGTTAACCGTTCGCGAAGGCCGCTTTAGAAAACCAGTTTTAGTGCAAACTGAATCACGCGCGGATTACCGACGGTGGTGTTAACGACGCCGAAAGTACTGGAATTGATATCGCCGCCCGGATTTCCGAACTGGGCATGATTGAACAGGTTGAAAAACTCGGAGCGGAAATCGAGTGCCGTGCCCTCGCGCGGCAGCATGAAGTGCTTGATCACCGAGAAATCGGTATTGACGAAATCAGGACCGGACGTAGGTGTGCGCGAGGCATCCCCTAACTCTCCCGCTCCAGGTATCGAGAAGCACGAAGTGTTGAAATACTGGCTCAGACTCGAATGGCCCGAGGTAGGACTGCAGGTCTGATTGGGCCGGTTCAGGCTGTTCCCGTTGTTTTGAAAATTCACTCCCGATTGATTGTTACTGTCAACTATGAACACCGGGAAGCCCGAGGTAGCTCTTTCGATGACCGTGATCTCCCAACCTCCGAGTGCCTGATTCATAGGCCCGCTCCAGGAGCTTCCAAATTTCTTGCCCCTGCCGAGAGGCAGTTGATAGATCACGCTCGCCGTGAAGGTGTGGTTTAGATTGATCTGCGAAAGACCCCAATCCAACTTGTCCCAATTGGGAAGCGGATAGTAAGTCGCGCCGATCAGCGATCCGAGGCCGTCGGTGAAACCGTTGTCATGGGCACGCGCATAGGTGTACCCGATTAAGGCGTAGAGACCGTGCTTGTCGCTCCTTGTCTCGGCCTTAATCTGGAGCGAATCGTAGTGAGCGCGCCCGATGTCGCTGATATTCGAAATGGTTGAAAACGGAAACGCAGGATAGGGCACGCTGAACGCCGCGCCACCCGGACCGCAGCCGAGCGTATATCCGGCAACGGCTCCGCAAGCGGCGGGGGAAGCAACGTTCCGGTTATTACCATCGATCAGAATATGTGAGCTGTGAGAACCGGCGTAGCCCGCGGTCAGTACGAGATTGCCGAACAGCTGACGCTCCACATTTACGTTGTACTGTTGAACCCGGCCGAGCTTGAAGTCGAGATTCTGCGATTGAATCGTACCGGTGAAATCTGCCGGATTGGGAGGCGCCGTGAAGATCGGGAAGCCGTCTGACGCGTTGATCGCTCCAGGTGTTTGCGCATATCTGGTAGCGCACGCCGCCGTGGCGAAGGTACAGCCGCCGCCAAACGCAAACTGATCAGACTCGGCATAGAACGGCGGATTCTGCCAGAGTCCCTGAGCGCCCTGACTCCACGCAGAATCGTGGAAGATTGCATAGCCTCCGCGGATGACCGTTGTATCCGACCCGAACGCCTTCCAGGCTACGCCAACGCGCGGCTCGAGCGCTGTTTTATCGAACTTAACCCCAGCCGATGCGCCCACACCATTCTGGCCCGGTATCAAGAAGGTGCCGGTGGCCGGATCGAAGTTCGACTGCCGGTTCGCCACTTCGGTGATGGGAGTGGTGAGCGCCCAGGCAAGGCCCAGATTCAAAGTGAGGCTCTTGCTAACGCGCCAATCGTCCTGGATATAAGGCCGATACGATTTCCAGCGACGGCCGAGCGTGTTGCCGTTGAAAGTTTGATCGTGGATAGCCAGACTTGGGAGCCCAAGCAGCAGATCGGCTTCCGGCTCGGCCGTCCAGGCGCCGCTGTAAATCCAGTAGCCGTCCGCGAAACCCTCCGTTCTGATATTCATCTGGTTTGCTCGGATACCACCGCCGATCCTGATGTCGTGATTCCCGCGCACCATGTCGAGCGAATCGGAGACGCTAAACACATTGGTGCCGCCGACAAACGGAGAGAAACCGCGATCGCCAAGTGACCAGTAGCCGCCCGAAACTTGCGTGGAGGTGAGGCCGCAGCTCTCTCCACCGAGATTTGCACCAGGAATACCCAAGGCAGCTGAGAAACAGCTTCCAGTCCCTTGGGAAGAGATGTAGTTGAAGATCCGGTTATAACCACCGCTGACCTGATTAACTGTCCGGGGTGAGAAAACGTGCGTTTCAGAAAGCGCTACATTCCGCCCGTGATTGAGGATGCCCTGATTACTGCCGAACGGATTCTGTTCTGCAAAACCCGGTGAACCGCCGGGCACATAAGACGTAGCCTGGTCGTAGCTGAAGCGAGCAAACGCATAATCGTTAGTGGAGAAGTTCTGATCGAGCCGGCCGTCGAACTCGCCCTCATTCAGCTTGCGCACGGGTTCGTTCACATAGTTGTAACCCAGCGCGGAATTGTTCGCGTTCGGGGCCGGGTAAAGATTGATCATCTTCGAAGTGATGGGATTGATCAGGTTGGAAGGAATTTTGTTACAGTTCACGCCGGCGAGCTGGCTTCCATCAGCGGCGGCAGGCAGCGGGTTGCCCCGGCTGTCACATTGAAAAGCTGTATTGCCCGACCCAGTTACATTCGGATTGATGATGAACCCGGATCTCGGATTCCCGAACGCGTCATTAGTGAAGTCGCCGGTCCGCATGGCTTGGCTCGGCACCAATCCTGTAAAAGGGATACCGTGCCGCTGCATCTTGTTTTGCACATCGGCGAAAACAAAGGTTTTGTCTTTTCGGATGGGCAGCCCAATCGACCCGCCAAACTGATTCAGGTTGAATTTTTCTGTCGAACTGGCGAAGAAGCTGCGCGCATCGAGGCTCGTATTACGGAAGAATTCGAATACCGAGCCGTGAAGCTGGTTGCTGCCCGATTTTGTTGTAACCAGGACTGTAGGACCGGCACGGTAACCGAACTCGGCCGAGTAGTTATAGGTGAGAACTTTAAATTCCTGAATCGCATCGATCGAAGGCAAGATCGCAATGCCGCCCGCGGTCAGCTCGTTATTGTCGTTACCATCGAGAAGCCAATCGGTACTGTTGGCGCGCGAGCCGCCGACCGAAAGCGAGAAGGATCCGCGGGTGGAAACTTCACTGCTGGGACCACCATTGAAGAAACTCTGCGGATTTGTTTCCTGTACAGTGCCTGGCGTCAAGGTGGCGAGCTGAACGAAATCGCGGCCGTTTAAGGGAAGCTGAGCGACTTGCCGAGAAGTGATGACCTGACCGAGAGTGGGGTTCGCTGTTTCGACAGCGACCGGAGCGGCCGTCACATCTACTGTTTGTTGGACGGAGGACGGAGACAGCCGGAAATTTAACTCGCGTTGCTCATTCGTTTGGAGGACCACATTTCTTGTTACCTCCGTAGAGAATCCTTTCGCTTCCACCCGGACCTCGTACGTTGCAACGCCAAGCAGGGGAACGATGTAATAACCGGCATTGTCTGTCACTGCCTGACGGGAACTGCCGGTTGCTGGTGCAGTAACGGTCACTGTCGTTCCTGCAATCAGGCCTCCGCTGGCATCGCTCACCGTTCCGGAGATTGTTCCAGTGGCTTGTCCGAAAGCAATATGCGAAGCAAAAGGCAACAAGCATAAAACGCTTATCACCCGAGTAAAACGGTTGAAATTCATCAGATCTCCCACGCGTCCACCGACGAGAGGGTCAAACTAGGACTCTGAAGCTTCGCTCCCGGTGAATTGCACTAGTATCGTCGTTGACGTCCCCTGTGTCAATGGAGAGGGTACCAGCGGAAGGCCGACCTTCCCTTGCCTGGCTGCATTAGACCGAATAGCCATAGGACGGCTGAAACCCTCCCACCTTGCGTGCAAGTAAACGCGCGAACTCGATCGAGGTTCTATCTTCTAAATAGCGAGCCACGATCTGTAGTCCAACAGGCAATCCGCTCTTCGTGAAACCAATCGAGATGTGGTGGCCGGACATTCTGTTAGGCTCGCGATCGAGACGTACGCGGCGATGTCCCAGTTGGCTCGGGATCCTCCTTCGGGCAGCGGAATTATTCTGGTGTGGATCGGAGTCCGACTGTGCGGGGACGCAGCCGTGAAAGTAGTCGGAAGAGGAAGACGTCTATCTCCTCGAAGAATTTGTTCCAGAGAGCCCGGTAAGCTAGACGTCTCAAATTTTGGGTCTGCCATTCGGCGAAATTGCTTTGTGCACCCTTGGCAAGCATGGGTGGCCATGTCTCCATCTCGCTTAGAACCGACTCTTGCCGCTGGGAAGTCATCATGCTGTAGTCGTATGCGCCCAAGCAGAAGAGATACGTGTCGAGGAATGGCGGGAATCTGAAGTCAGCAGGCCAGCCTTGTCTGACTTTTGCTCCTGCCCGCTCGCAAACACGAATGGCGCATTCCAGGACGGTCTTGGTTTCGGCAGAAACCGCCCCGTTCGAGTCTACGAGCACGAATCCGATTCGATAATCGCGCAGTGTCGTGTGACGGGCGCTCGGCAAGCTGAACAAAGTCGCTTTTGCTTCGGGGATCTCGGGTCCAGCCAGAATGCTTAGGGACGCCGCCAGATCTTCCGCACTGCGAGCCATCGGACCGGCTACTGCCAGCAGGGATGAAAATCGCGGAGCTGTTGGAGAGCCGCCGGGTAAGTGCCCAGTTCGTGGCACGATGTCGAGCGTTGGCTTGTGCCCGAAAATTCCGCAAAACGAGGCCGGACCCGGATACTGCCTGCGATATCCGACCCGATGCTGAGGAACGCCATACTCGCCACCAGCGAAGCCGCGCTGCCGCCTGAGGATCCGCCCGCGGTCCGCTTCAAATCCCACGGATTATTCGAGACGCCGTAGAGATCGTTAAAAGACTGCCAGTCCATAAGGTACTGGGGAACGTTTGCCGCCCCGAGCAGGATTGCGCCGGCATTTAAGAGCCGATGCACCGCCGTAGAGTGCAAAGGCGCTCTAGATTCCTAATGGGCCGGTATGCCCCACGTACAGGGCTGGCCTGCAACGCCGAAGCTCTCCTTGACGCTAATCGGAACGCCATGCAAAATGCCTGTGATTTGGTTGCGGGTTAGCAGATTGTCCGCCTCCGCTGCAGCGTTAAGCGCCTCTTCTCGAAGTTGATAGACGTAAGCGTTTAGTTTTGGTTGAAACGCATCTATGCGGCGAAATGTGTGTTGGGTCAGCTCGACCGAGGAGATTACTTTAGCTCTAATGGCAGCGGCAGCTTCGAGCGCCGAACCGTAGTCAAGATTGAACGGCTTGTCCAAGGATGCAAATGCTAACAACCATAGCTCATCGCTTCCGCTACACCCCTGAGCCTTCTCAACAGCATTGGATAGCTCCAGCCGGAACTCTATGTGGCTTGGTCACCGGCTACGCGGAGAAATTCCTCTTTCACCGACGGCAAGCTTGGAAGCTTCAACTTCTGTAATTCGCTGTTGACGTGCTTCGCAGCCGCTGAGTGCAGATCACGCTTATAATTCTCGACGATTTCCCCGGCATTGCCGTAGTGATGAAACCGCTCCTTTTCGCTTTGCGTACGCCGCTGTACGTCCTCCAGCTTTTTCTTATCCGCCTCACCGAACCCGTCAGGGCTGGCCTGCAGAATCGGATCGAATACATGACTATCAAGGAATTTGAGAAGCTCTGCTTTGCTGGCCATATCGAAACCCCGATGTTGGATGTGATCCGTTGAGAAAACCGCTTACTCGAATTTCCACAGATGCAAGGCTCAAGCGCCCGCTTCCTCCCGAGCTTCCGAGTTTCGGCTAAAGTTTTATAACCGACTGGCCGATATAGATTTTGCGAGGGCAAGAGCGCAACATGAAACGGCGATATAAGATACGTGTTCACGAAAGCGGTGACCGCGATGGAGCGACCGCGGCCGGCACACTGGTCTCCCACAGAGGTGGGAGTATCGCGATCGAGGCGGCGACCGTAGAGGAAGCGGAAAAGGCTGTACGCAAAGGGATCCAAGATGGAAAGATGGCGCGCGGATGTGTCTACCAGATTTGCCCGCTTGGCGAAAGCACCGAGTCTTTGCGAATGTTTGCAGCGGCGCTCGAAGGTGAGCCGCGAGCTTGCGTCCTAGAAACAGCTTCCGGCATCTACGCCGAGTTCCAGCGGATCCGGTTTTAAAACTTTCGAGGCGCCCGGTGCACACTAAAGATTGTGCCGGCCAGCGAACCGGCCCATAAGGGGGATCGGTTGGAGAGAACAGTAGTTGCGATCACCGGAGCGTCGAGCGGCATTGGCGAGGCATTTGCGCGTAAATTAGCGCCCGGACACGATTTAATTTTGATAGCGCGCCGGATTGAGCGGTTGCAGGCACTGGCGGACGAGTTCGGCAACAAATTTGGGACGGCTACCGCCATCGCAAAAGCCGACTTGACGAAAGACGGGGAGCTCGCCGAGGTAGCCGAACGGCTCAGGGACGAAAGTCGTTTAGCGCTGCTGATCAACAACGCCGGATTCGGAACTAAGGGACGTTTCTGGGAGACATCGATTGAGAGCCAGGAGCAGATGCACAAGCTGCACGTGCTCGCGACCATGCGGCTGACGCACGCCGTTTTGCCGGGTATGGTGAAAAACGATTTTGGCGGAATCATCAACGTAGCTTCCGTTTCGTCCTTCGTGCGGAGCCCTGGTACCACCAGCTATTCCGCGACAAAGGCCTGGATGACTGCTTTTACCGAAGGGATCCACGTCGAGCTACGGGGGGTTCATTCCAACGTAGCCGTGCAGGCCCTGTGTCCCGGCTTCACTTACTCAGAATTCCAAACCGCCATGGGGGTCGAACGGTACCGGATGGCGGGGCCGTCGTGGTGGATGACAGCGGAAGAAGTGGTGGACGCATCGCTTGAAGGGCTGCGACGGCGCAATCTCTTCGTCATTCCGGGATGGCGCTACAAACTAGCGGTAGCGTTGCTGACCAAGTTGCCGACGCCATTGCGGCTCGGCGTGGAAGCCCTTGGCGGTCGGGCAAGGCTACGGCAGATTCCGGTGAATGTCGGGCCACAAAAAGAACTGACCGGCGGCGATTAAAACGGTTCTGAGATATTCTCTAACAGGTGATTCGCCTGCTAACGGCCGGGGCTGCTTGTCTGACACTGGGCGTGGCGATCCTCCTTCCTGCTATGGCTGACGAGCAAAGTTTTTTGAAGACGCACCGGGACGCGTTCCGGGTCATCGGTATCGAGGCACGCACGACGAATGCTCAGGAGATGTCGGGTAGCGGCGCAATCCCGAAGATTTGGGGGCGCCTGCTCGGTGAAAAGCTGATTGAGAAGATCCCGAACCGCAGAGGTTCCGAGGTGATTGCGCTTTATACCGATTATGCGAGCGACAAAGATGGCGCGTACACGTTTGTTCTCGGCGTACCGGTGAGCTCGGAAGGAAATACGCCCGCGGGAATGGTCGCGCGGGCTGTTCGAGCCGGTGAATATGTGATGCTGGCGACAGGCGAAGACCCCGCGCGCGACGCCGTCGTTCATCTTTGGCAAAAAGTCTGGCAGCTCGAAACAGCGCGGCAGATTTCGCGAGCTTACCGGACTGACTACGAGGTGCACTCCTTTTCCGATCAGGGCGAAAAATCCGCCAAGTTGTATGTAGGGACCAAAGAATAGCCGTGCCATGAACGGGCGAAGGCGCTGGCGTATTGCGGCATTGCTTGGCATCGGTGTCCTGATCAATTACCTGGATCGGGTTAATCTCTCGGTGGCTCATGATGCGCTGCACAAAGAATTCGGGCTTTCGAATGAAGGTTATGGTTATCTGCTCAGCGCTTATATTTGGACGTATGCAGCGCTCCAGTTACCGACGGGCGTGCTCCTCGACCGCTTTGGCGTGCGACCGATAGGGAGGATCAGCGCTTTCTTGTGGAGTGTGGCATCGTTTGCCGCAGCCGCAGCGACGGGCGTAGCTAGTTTCTTCGGAGCGCGGCTGTTGCTGGGAGTCGGTGAGGCGCCCACATTCCCGGCGAATGCGAAAGCGATCGGAAAATGGTTCCCGGCGCATGAACGAAGCACGGCGACAGCCATTTTCGATGCAGCTGCCAAGTTCGCTTCAGCCGTGGGAATTCCACTGGTAGGGGCGGTGCTGATCGGCTTCGGCTGGCGCATCAGCTTCGCTTTAACGGGGCTGATCAGCCTAGTGTACTTCTTTGCGTTTTACGCGATTTACCGCGACCCGGAAGACGATAAGGCCCTGACTGCGGGCGAACTAAGCTTCATCAGGCAAAACGATCTACCCGGCGAAATTCATACAGGCCCAGGCCATCCGGCGTCGCTCCGTTACCTGCTCTCGCAACCGAAAGTGATTGGCCTGGTCGTGGGGTTTGCCGCCTACAACTACTGCTTCTATTTGTTCCTGACGTGGCTTCCAAGCTATTTCTCTACCCTGCACATGAATCTGCAGCATTCGATTCTGTTCACGAGCGTTCCATGGCTGTTCGGCACGGTGACAGACCTGGTGATAGGCGGATGGCTGGTCGACTTGCTAATCCGCAAAGGATACGACCAGAGCACCGTGCGGAAAACGGTGCTCGTGACGGGCACGATATTGGGGTTGGCAGTAGCGGGTGCTATGTTCACACACAACCCGTTTGTGGCTGCTTTCTGGATCAGCATTTCGCTCGGCGGACTATCGGCAGCTGCGCCGGTTGGATGGTCACTGCCCTCGCTGATTGCGCCGCGCGATAGTGTGGGGAAAGTCGGTGGGATATTGAACTTCGGGAACCAACTCGCGGGTATGGCTGCGCCGATTGCGACCGGTTACTTCGCTGGACCGAGCAATTCGTTTTCACGTGCGTTTGGGGCGGCCGCGGTGATCTTACTGGCCGGCATCTGCGGATACCTCTTCCTGCTGGGGAAGATTGAGCCGGTGCTCGAACCAAGCCGTGCGTAGCGGACCGTTATTTACTCGGTAAAGCTCGAACCGCGCCCGTTGAGATTCCGCCATCGACCAGCAGTGTTTGTCCAGTGACATAGCGGCTCGATTCAGCGGCCAGGAAAACGACCGCACCGTCGAGATCATCCGGCTGCCCGGGACGTTTCATGGGGATGCGATCGCTTAGATAAGCGACCCACTCCTGGTCTTCGTACATGACTTTGTTCTGCTCGGTGCGGAACCAACCCGGCGCCAAACAATTCACGGTGACACCGAACTTGCCCCAATCGTCGGCAAGGCTCATTGTCAGTTGGCGGATGCCGCCCCGACTCGCCGTGTAAGGCCCAAGACCTGCATACCCGGCGACGCTCGTGACGGAACCGATATTAATAATGCGGCCATAGCCACGCGCGACCATACCGCGACCGACGGCTTGCGCGACAAAGAAGCTGCCCCGCAGATTCGTATCGAGGATGGCGTTCCAATCGTTCCAGGTCACATCGAGCGCGGGTTTGCGGATGTTCATTCCGGCGTTGTTCACGAGAATGTCAACTTTGCCGAAAGCTTGCTCGGCGGCCGCGGCCATGCGCTGAATGCTTCCCTGGTCTGTCACATCGAGTTCGAGACAGACGGCACGACGGCCGAGTTCCTGTATTTCTCCCGCGAAATTCTCGAGCGCGCCGGCGCGGCGGCTGGTAAGAACCAGATCCGCGCCCGATCGCGCGAGGGCACGCGCAAAGTATTGGCCAAGTCCGCGGCTGGTGCCGGTCACAATAGCGACCTGACCGGATAGGTCGAACAAAGGATTGCTCATTGCGGTGTTCCTGGAGCGAGAATCACTTTCATGAGATTCGCCTCGCGCGCATGGAGCCGCTCAAACCACTGCGCGCCCTCCTCGAGCGGCGCAACCATACTGATAAGAGGTTTGAGATTCACCCTGCCACGAGCGAGCATATCGATGCACTGCGGATATTCACCGGCCGAGGCTGCGGTTCCTTGCAAGCGGATCTGGCGGCTCACAACCATCTGCAGGGGAATCTCCACTGTCGGCGCGATATTGCCGATGAGTGTGACAGTGCCACCGCGGCGCACGCTTTCGATAGCGGTCTTAATAGTGGGAGTGCTGCCGACGGCTTCGAGAGCCACATCGACGCCCACACCTCCCGTATGGCGCTTGACTTCCGCTGCCGTATCTGTCGACTTAGCATTGATCGTGGCGGTCGCGCCCAGATCCTTAGCCAACGCTAGACGGGAGTCATCCACATCCGATACGAGAATGCTCGAACACCCCGCTTCCCGCAGTGCTTGCAAGGTAAGCAGACCGATCATTCCGGCCCCCACAACGAGCGCGTTGCCATGCGGCGGCACTTCGGAAAGTTTGACTGCGTGAACAGCGACCGAGAGCGGTTCGATCATGGCCGCATCGCTGAAGGCGAGCTGGTCGGGCAGCGGATGCACAATGCGGCGTGGGACAACTACATACTCCGCAAATGCTCCGGCGCGGCGGAACTCGGGAGTTGCCACGCCCAACACTTCACGGTTCTCGCACAAGTTATTTTCTCCGCGCAGGCAGTACTGGCAATGTCCGCAGTAAACGGTCGAATCAAAAGTGACGTGCTGGCCTTCCCGCAGATCGGTCACCTGCGGGCCGACGGCTGCGACCGTACCGGCGGCTTCGTGGCCCATCACGATGGGGGGAATGCGCCGCCCAGAGGAACCGTCATAGCCATGCACGTCGCTTCCGCAGATCCCGCAGGCTTCGACCTTAATCAATACGTCGTCGGGGCCGGGCCTCGGCATGGGAAGATCAACCACATCGAGCCGGCTGTATTCGGAGAGCAGTAACGCTTTCATGCTGCGATGTTATCGGATGCGCTCGACCGTATCAGCTGCGGGCACCCCTTCAGCGGCACTTGCCAGATAAGCGCAGCCCAGCAGAATAAGATGCTCTGGAAGCTTCCGCACCAACGCGGCGGGCGCTCCCTGCTCCAGCACCGCCCTGGTCGCGCCGGCCATTGCGGAAAGAAACAGGAACGCGGCAAAATCCACATTCAAGATGGAAATTTCAGGTGCCGTTCGCAGCATGCGCGCCAACGCACTTTGCAAGCGCTTCGACATCTTCCCGATCAGTGTTTCTGCGTCCAGACCGGAAGACACCTGGTAAAGTGCTACCGAAGTATCTCGTTCCCGCAACTTCGCATCGAGAAATGACCCCACCACCGCCTCAACCATAACCTTGAGAGGCTGATCATGGCTCTCTTCACACGCACGTTCCACCGCGTCCACAACATGCTGGAGGTGCCGCTCCAAAACGGCGAACAGCAGCGACTGTTTGTTTGGATAGTACTGGTAGAGTGTCCCAACTGATACGCCAGCTCGCGCCGCCACCCGGATTGTGGTCGAGCGCTCGGCTCCGAGCTCCAATAATACCTGAATCGTCGCTTCGTGAATTGCTTCTACTGTGAAAGCAGATCGCGCCTGTACCGGCGTCTTTCTTGGCTGAAAACAGTGCGGAGCGCGTGCCACCATATGCGAATAGCCCAACCTGAATGATTATTCAGATAATAGTCTACAGGAGAAATAAATGGGAAGTGATGCGAAGAAAGTAGCGCTGATCACCGGTGCGAATAAAGGAATCGGATTCGAAGTGGCGCGGCAACTTGGGCGCAACGGTTGCCTTGTGCTGATCGCCGCTCGCAATGAGACTTTGGGAAAGGAAGCGGTAACGAAGCTCCAATCCGAGAAGATTGAGGCTCGCTTCGTCGAGATCGATTTAAGAAGAAAGGAAACGATCGCGGCAGCATCCGCCCTTATCGAAGCCGATTTCGGCCGTCTCGAGATTTTGGTAAATAACGCCGGAATCGTAGACCCAGCTGACGGGCCGCCCAGCACCGTCCAGCTCGATGCCCTAGAACGCATATTCGAAACGAATTTTCTCGGCACAGTAGCTGTTACCCAAGCAATGCTGCCGCTTTTACGAAAAGCTGAAGCAGCGCGCATCGTGAATGTGTCGAGCGGTCTCGGTTCGCTTACATTTCATAGCGATCCCAAGTGGGAGTTTGCCTCTATAAAGGTGCTTGGCTACTGTGCGTCGAAGGCAGCCCTCAACATGTTCACCGTGCAACTCGCATGGGAATTGCGGGACACCCGAATCAAGGTTAACTCGGCCGACCCAGGTTTTACCGCGACGGACCTGAACAACCACCGCGGTTACCAGACAATCGAACAGGGTTCTGCAGAGACCATCCGGCTTGCTTTACTGGCTGAAAACGGCCTATCGGGAGGCTTTTTCGCTACGGCAGGACCCGAACCCTGGTGAGAGCTAACTACAGATTGTTTCGGTACTGTGGTACTAAGTCTTGTAGATATCGATAAAAAACGCCTGTCGATAAGTAAGGTTCGAGATATTATGCAAGGGAATGTTCCCCAGCTCTAACTCGAGTCGCATCTACACGTGTATCTTAGTCTCGGTATTACTGATTCTATGTGGGCACGCTTCCGCGCAGGATGTAACAACTTTTCACAACGATAACTCCCGTTCCGCCGTTCAATCTAACGAAGTTGCTTTGACTAAATCAAATGTTAATCCAACTTTGTTTGGTAAGACACTGACGTTTGCGGTCGATGGGGACGTCTACGCGCAACCCTTGTATCTGGGGAGCTTGAGCATGTCAGACGGCAAGGTGCACAATGTTTTATTTGTCGCGACGCAACACGATTACGTGTATGCGTTCGACGCGAGCGGGAACAATCCGGCGGCCGGCTTTCTGTGGAGGACACATCTGATCCCGAGCAGCGAGACTTGGGTTTCATCAACCGATGTGGGTACTGGAGATATCACGCCCGACATCGGGATTACGGGGACACCGGTGATTGACCGTGGCGGCTCGACCTTATATGTAGTCGCGAAATCGAAGACGACCAGCGGAACGACAACCTTCATTCAACGGCTGCATGCGCTTAGCCTCAGCGATGGTAGCGAAAAGTTGAGCGGGCCCACATTGATTCAGGCGACCGTAACGGGAACGGCGGCCGGCGGATCAACGGTAGCCTTCGATCCCTTGCGGAACAATCAACGGCCAGCGCTACTGTTTGCGCCAACTCCGGGTGCTGGGAGCGGTAATTCCGTTTTTATCGCATGGGCCTCTCACGGAGATAACACGCCGTACCACGGATGGGTGATTAGCTACAACGCTGCGAACATCTCGCAGCAAACAGGCGTTTGGAACGATACGCCTAACGGGGTGCAGGGCGGGATCTGGATGAGTGGAGGCGGGTTGGCAACCGATGGAACGGGCAATATCTTTGGCGCATCCGGGAACGGCGCCTTCAATGCCAATACCGGCGGCCCCGATTACGGCGATTCTCTTTTCAAGCTGACCGCGTCTTCGTCGGGCCTAAGTGTGACAGATTGGTTTACACCGATCGATCAATCAAGCTTAGATGGATCGGATCAGGATTTCGGAGTAAGTGGTCCCGTTCTACTCCCGGCTCAGAGCGGAAGTATTCCCCATCTGGTGGCTACCTCCGACAAGACGGGACAGATTTATCTAGACAATCGAGATAGCCTGGGACACTTCAACCCAAACGTAAATCCGGATGTTCAGGATTTTGGCGACGGCGGCTACAGCGTTCACAGCAACTTCGCCTTCTTCAACAATCAGCTCTACCTTGCGCCAGACGGAGGGCCTGTCGAGACCTGGTCATTCAATCCGACGACTGAAAAGTTCACGACCACTGTGAGCTCAAAATCAGTCCACACTTTCGGCTGCAACGGATGCGATGGCGGCGGATCGAATCTCGCCATTTCGGCAAACGGCACGCAAAACGGCATTGTCTGGGCGATCGACTACAGCACTTATGGGAGCGGACCCGCGGTGCTCTACGCTTATGACGCCTCCAACCTGGCGACCCTGCTTTACGCCAGTTCGCAAGCCGCCAGCAACCGGGACCAGGCTCCAACGGCAGTCAAATTCGTGTCGCCTACCATCGCGAACGGGCGCGTGTATGTGCCGGGCCGAAACGCGGTGGTTGCTTATGGATTACTCAGCTCGAGCATCCCGACGGCCGCTGCCCCCGCGTTCTCTCCGGGCGGCGGAAGTTATACAACCGCTCAAACCGTAACCGTCAGCGACTCGACACCGGGCACAACGATCCACTACACCACAGACGGCTCGACTCCGACGAGTTCGTCGCCAACTTACTCGGCACCGGTGACGATTAACGCTACTACGACGTTGCAGGCTGTCGCCATCGCGGCCGGCTATAACCCAAGCACCGTCACGAGCGCGGTTTACAACATCTCAAGCAGCACCGGCGGCGCGAATACAGTGTCGTTTGGCAGCGGCTTCACAGCCAGCGGATTAACTCTCAACGGTTTTGCTAAGTTGAGCGGTTCGCGCTTGCGGCTGACTGATGGCGGCGTCAACGAAGCCGGTAGCGCATTCTACTCCTCAACGCTGAACGTGCAGAGCTTCGTCACCGACTTTTCATTCCAGTTGACGAATCCGAATGCAGACGGGATGGCATTCGTTATTGAGAATGCGGGGAAGACGGCTCTGGGTCCGGCAGGGGGCGGCCTCGGTTACGGGTCCGACCATGCGGGTGGCACGAGCGGCATCGCCCCCAGCATTGCAGTCAAATTCGATTTGTATAACAATGCGGGCGAAGGAGTTGATTCAACTGGTCTCTACGTGAACGGAGCGTCTCCTACTGTTCCTTCAACTAGCCTCACAAGTACTGGAATCAACCTGCACAGCGGAGACACGTTTAAGGTACACGCAGTGTACAGCGGTACTGTCCTGACAATGACAGTCACTGACGCGGTTACCGGCAAGACGGCGACTCAAAGTTACACGATAAACATCCCGCAGACTGTCGGTTCGAATCAGGCTTATGTTGGATTCACTGCGGGCACTGGCGGTCAAACGGCAACGCAGGACATACTAAGCTGGACTTACTCGCCACAACCATACTATTCCGCTGGTTTCTCAACGTCTAATTTGACTTTCAACGGGGGAGCGGCGCTAAACGGCACGAAGCTTCGACTGACCGACGGCGGAAACAACGAACTGCGAAGCGCCTTTTACACAACGCCCGTCAAGCTTGCGCAATTCTCTTCAAGGTTCACGTTCCAACTGACCAATCCCAATGCGGATGGCTTTACTTTCACGCTCCAGGGTATCGCTCCGACCGCCGTAGACTCAAGTCCGGGCGGCGGCGGATTGGGTTACGGTCCAGACCAACCGGGCGGTGCGGCAGGCATAGGGAAGAGCGTTGCAGTCAAGTTTGATATTTACAACAACGCTGGCGAAGGAACGAATTCGACAGGCCTCTATACAAATGGTGCTTCCCCGACCACTCCGGCGACCGATCTGACCAGCAGCGGCGTCAACCTGCATAGCGGGAATGTCTTCTCTGTTGGCCTAGCTTACAACGGCACCACGCTGACTGTAACTATTACGGACACAGTGACAAAGGCGACTGCCACACAAACTTACACCGTGAACATACCTTCACTTCTGGGCGCGGCTACCGGCTTTGCAGGATTTACTGCCGGAACAGGCGGCGCGACTGCTACCCAGGATATTCAGACATGGACTTACTCGACTAAGTAGCGATGGTCCTTGCCTGTTATGCGGGTACAGACCTTACGCGAACGCGCGTCGAGTATCTGGTTCCGCGCATTCAGGAGATTCGCTCTGACCCTTCAGTCAGGACATGGGAGGTTGCACGGACTTGACGTGCGGGCTGGTAGAGCCGAGCCATTCCGGATGTTGGGCCGTGCTGTCGAACAGGGCGCTCGTCTTGAAGAGTTCCCACTTCCCTTCCATCGCATGCGGTTTTGTGCGGTCGAGAATGGCGGCGATCTGCTCTTGGGAAAGCTTGTCGTAGGTTTGGGCTGCCTTGATGGCCTGTTCGAGGATCTCGGGTTTGTCAATCCCGGTAATCTGCACAGAGACGGGCCGGCTGAGTGAAAACTGAAGGCATTCCAGCCCGGTAACAGCGCCGCTCTTCAGGATGACGCTATCGCCAATACTCTTCATGCCCAGCACGCCGATGTTGCGCTTGGTGAGCTCGGGTAGAACTTCATTGGTGAAGCTCCGGTAATGATAGTCCATAACATTCACCGGCATCTGCACCGTGTCGAACTGAAACTTGTGCCGGTCGGCGACCTGGAGCATATACAAGTGAATGTGAGGGTCCTTGTGTCCGGTGAATCCGATATAGCGAACTTTGCCGGCCTTCTTGGCATCGAGAGCAGCTTCAGCCGCTCCGCCTTTCGAGAAAATGCGGTCGGGATCCTCAAAACGAATAATCTCGTGGAATTGGATGAGATCGACGTGATCGGTCTGCAGCCGCCGGAGAGATTCATCTAACTGCTTCACAAACTCGTCTTTTGTCCGGCCGTCATTCTTCGTCATCATGAAGACACGATGGCGGAGATTGGCTTCCTTCACTGCTTTGCCGACTCTCTTTTCGCTCTCACCCTTGTTGTAGTCCCAGGAATTATCGAGGAAGTTGATGCCACGCCCGACCCCGCTCTGCAACAGTTTGATCGCGTCTGCTTCGGTTACTTCGGACTTGCCTAAGTGATAGCCGCCCATTCCGATGCAGGACACCTTCTCACCGGTATGACCAAGGGTGCGGTAGGGGATTTCGCTTTGAGCAGCTGAGACATTTGCGGCGGATGCAATCAAGCCTGCACTCATGGCCAGTAAAACTTCGCGCCGGTTTGCTTGGGGTTCGTTCGACATATGTCGTTAGATTACGATTCGAGAAAACGGGATTGAAATCCTGCTCGCCCGCGGCCCCCGGCTTGCCTTGTCCCGAAATCTTCGCTTACAGCGAAGGACCTGAGGAGCTTGGGTGAGCCGTTCTCTTCAATGACCTGCGGTGTTTTCTCCGCTTCGCCATTTAGTGGCAACCCAATTGTCCTTGACGCCGGCAGGATGAGTCCAGGGCGCGAGATCCATGCGTAAGTAACGGCCCAGGGTAGCGACATAAGGTTCATAGAGCTGTCGCATCTCGGTTAGTCGCTTCCATGCCTCCTCTTCCGAACGTAGCTGGAACCCGCTCTGGCGGAAATAGTCGAGGATTGCACTGAAGTCTTTCCGCGACAGACGCTCGGGCACATCCGGAGACGGCTTCCGGTAAAAAACTTGTGTGATATCCACCACTGCATGACGGGCCATCGCGAAAGTCAAGAGCGCCTGCGGGCTCGACTCGTTCTCCAAACAAGCTCTGCAGAAAGCACAAGTATCAAGAACCGCGGTGATCGCTGTGACCCAATTTTGATTCGTGTGCTGCGAACGGAAATAGCAGAGGACCGGGTAGGAGATATGGCTCTCCATAATCTCTGCGCACCAGCGCTCCCAAGTGGCCAATAAGGCTTCCAGCCCTTCCGGACGCCCTCCACCAGCTGAGCGATAGAGCAACTCCGTAGCCGAAGGTGGGGATCCAGCTCGTGCATCGAGCAACGAGATCTCGGTCTCGCGTCGCGAGAAGGCTTGATAGAGAGCGGGGAGATAGCCTATGACCAAAGCCACTAATCCCAAACCCAAGCCTCCCTCAATGACAGTGAGGAACCTCGCGGCCGGCGAGCGTGGTGTCACGTCTCCCAAGCCCAAAGTAGTCATTGTGGTTCCGCTTACATATAGATCCAAAGTGAAGCTGGGTCCTTCCCTAGCCGGCAGTTTGAAATCAGAACGACTTGACCAGCTCAGCAGAGCGAAGGCGAAGACCAGGGATATGCCCCAGACGGCAAACAATCCCAGTAACGATAAGGGACCGAAAATCGAAAGGAGGGTAGATCTGCGCTTACCGATGCGGTCGGATACGAAACAGCACGCCTGCCAGGCGGCTACGTAGTAGTAGCGCGTCACACGAAACTTTCGATCGATTCTGCGCGGCAGTACGATGGTCTCGAAGATCTCCCAAAGTACGAGCAGCGCGAACACAAAGGCGAGAACGAAGATGAGTCCTCGCAGGAAGATGAATGTCAGAACCGTCTCACTCCTCCACATTATGCTTCTTGGGACACTTCCCAACCGAAAGTCTCGAATGCTTGGTCGATCCCTGTTCGTTCACCGACACGCAGCATGATCTGTCTGCGCGGTAGGATAGCTTGCGAATGCTACGACTCCCTTCCATACTGCTCGCTCTGATAAGTTGGCCGGTCTTTGCACAGCAAACAAGCTGGATCGGCACGTGGGGCGCCAGCCCGTCTCCTCAGTTGAACAGCAGTGCCCAGATGCTTTCCAGCCACCTGCTCTTCGAGGATCAAACCATTCGTGAAGTGGTGCATACCAGTGCGGCGGGGAGTCCGGTTCGCGTCAGACTCTCCAATGCTTACGGACAGCAAGCGGTGATGATCGGGGCAGTGCACATCGCGCTCAGAGATCGAGGTTCTTCTATCATTGGTTCCTCAGATCACCCCGTGACGTTTGGTGGACAGTCCTCTCTGACTATCCCTTCCGATGCCGCACTTCTCAGCGACCCGGTCGACTTCCAGGTTCCCCCAGAAAGCGATGTCGTCGTGAGCCTGTATCTGCCGAAGGCCGTGTCTGCGGGAGGCATCCACTATTCCGCGCAACAGACTGCCTTCATTGGCGCTGGAGACCAAACAGGAGCGACGGCGTTTCGCGCCTCGTCAACTGTGACCTCGTGGGTTTTTCTGACTGACCTGGAAGTCGCTGCTGGGAGTGGGGCCGGGACTATCGTCGCTTTTGGTGATTCCATCACGGACGGAGCATTGTCCACGGTAGATGCGAACCGGCGTTGGCCCAACGTGCTCGCTGCGCGTCTGGCCCAGACTCAATTGGGAGTTCTGGATGAGGGCATCGGAGGAAATCGCATCCTGCACGATCCGGCAACCGACATTCGTTTCGGCATGAATGCTCTGGCACGCTTCGACCGCGATGTGCTGGCGCATCCTGGTGTGCGCTTCTTGATTCTGCTCGAAGGCATAAACGACATTGGACACGCGGGCCAATCCGCCCCACCGAGCGAGATTGTCAGTGCCCAAGAGATTATCGCCGGGCTGAAACAGCTGATCGATCGCGCACACGAACATGGAATTCGAGTATTTGGGGCGACATTGACTCCTTTCGCGGGTACGGTCTATCCGGGCTACTACACTCCTGAAAAGGAAACAAAACGGAAAGCCGTAAACGACTGGATCCGTGATAGCCACGCTTTTGACGGGGTGATTGACTTCGACCGCGCTGTGCAGGATCCGGCTCATCCGGATCACATGCGCCCGGCCTATGATTCCGGCGATCACCTCCATCCGGGAGATGCAGGCTATCAAGCTATGGGAGAAGCCATAGATGTGTCCCTGTTCCGGTAATCCGTCCCGCGGGAGTTCACGCTCCATGATGGCGTAACTAGACGAGGACCTCACCGGTATGAGCCGTATCGTATCCAGCGATCGACTGGAGCTTCTTCTTAAGCCGGGAGCGGTTTAAGGTCTCAAGCAGCGCCTTGGCTGCGGGTAATTCGAATGAGGCTTGTGTAAATGAGATATCGAAACGTTCGACGGCCAGGGGAACGAAGTCGAGGCCAAAACAATTGGCTGCCGACCGCGGTGCGATGCAACAATCGGCAGTTCCCGACGCGACCGCATAAGCCGCTGCAAGATGTCCTTCGGCAATGGTGCCATATCCTTTCACCTGCTCGGAGGAGATGCCGAGTTGGCGGAGAGCTGAATCCAAGAGATCTTTGCTACCGGACCCCGCTTCACGATTGATCAGTCTTACATCCTTCCGGCCAAGATCGGCCACCGATCGGATGCTCTTCGGATTGCCACGACGCAGTATCAGACCCTGCTCCCACATCGCAAAGGTTACGACACGCACCGATGAATTCGGAAGAAGCCGCCGAATGATCGGCAGATTATAAGTCCCCGTACTACGGTCGAGAAGATGGGCGCCTGCCGCATGCACGCATCCTTGTTTCAACCATTGCAGTGCGCGGCGGCTCGGCGACAAGACACTGATCACCTCAAATTCGGAAGGGCGCAACGCCTCGTTCAGAAGCGAGAGCGCCGGGTCACAGCCCGCAAGCAGCAGACGTTTACCTTCTTCCGGTAAGCCTACCGTTGATTTGACGGAAACAGTAGAGCATGTTTGGGATTCGATCGTTCCGTCGGCAGCGGGCAGGTAAACGGGTAATGACGAGACAGGGATGGCCTGGACCCGCTCGTTGACGCGGCACAATCTGACTAGTTGCCCGTTCTCGGCTTCGCTGGCGGCCAACAGGTTAGCCTGAATGGGCTCAAGCTCTTGTTCGTCAGCAATCGAGAAGATCTCTTCGACTGTAACTTCCAGAGCACGGGATAGTTGGAGCGAAACCGCTGTATTGGGAACGAAGCTTCCGTCCTCGATCGCATAAATCGTCTGACGGCTAACTCCTACACGACGGGCGAGATCGGCGGCTGATATTCCCCGCGCCTTTCGAATCTCTTGTAAGCGTCCGCGTATCAACATTGAGCCTCTTCGAGAGTGTTGTTCCGGTTGTTGTCGATTATACTTTACAAAGCCGCGTTAAAAAGACAATGCCGTCTTCCCCCACCTCTCGAACTTTGCGATCATTATTTCTGAAAGCGGCATCTTTGGTCCTGAACGTTGGATCCGTTTTCCTCGTCGTCGGCGTATCCCCGCTCTCAGCGCAGGTTTTTGCAGGATTATCGGGAACCGTTACTGATCCATCCGGAGCCGCCGTCTCCGGGGCAACCATAACAGCTAAAAATGTCGACACCGGTTCGATCCGCAGCACCCCGACAAACGGCAGCGGTATCTACCATCTGTCCGCGCTCCCGGTCGGGCATTATGAGCTCAGGATCAATGAATCGGGGTTTGCCGAAGAGATCCGGTCGGGAATAAATCTCGTAGTGGGACAGGATGCCAGGCTCGATCTCGGCCTTCGGATCGGTCCTTCCAGCCAGCAGGTCACGGTTGATGCAGACGCCCCAATTGTGGGCGTCACGAACACGGACATCTCAGGCCTGGTAGGCGAACACCAAGTAAAGGATTTACCGCTGAACGGCCGAAGCTATGATGAGCTACTTACGCTGAACCCCGGCGTAGTGAACTTCACTTCGCAAAAAACAGGGGGTATCGGCGTGTCGAACTCGACAACCGGAAATAACTTCGTTGTTACCGGGAACCGCCCACAGCAAAATCTTTACCTGTTAAACGGAATCGAGTTTACCGGGGCTGCGGAGAATAACATGCAGCCAGGGGGAACCAGCCAGGAATTGTTGGGCGTGGATGCCGTTCGGGAGTTCAACGTGCTGCGTGATTCTTATAGCGCGCAGTACGGCAAACGTCCCGGCGCGCAGGTACTGATCATCACTCAATCCGGGTCGAACCAGCTTCACGGATCTCTCTATGAGTTCCTGCGAAACAACGCACTCGACGCGCGCAATTTTTTCGATGGCAGTTCCGCACCCGGGTTTCAGCGCAATCAATTTGGAGGCGCGCTCAGCGGCCCGATCAAAAAAGACAAGACATTTCTATTCGGCAACTTCGAAGAGCTCCGTCAGCACCTGCATCAGACCGGCGTCGATCTCGTGCCCGATACAAATGCGCGGAACGGGTTTCTCCCATGCAGACTTATCACTCCCAAATCCAGCGCTTGCCCAGCCTCCGGAGTCGCGTTCGTCGGTGTGTCTCGCTTGATCGACGCCTGGCCAACACCCACCGCCGGCGCGCCTGATTTCGGTGGAATCTCGGAAGCTCTCAACAGCCCGCTTCAAACCATTCGAGATGACTTTGGAACGGTCCGGCTAGACCACAACTTCTCTCACCGCGATTTCCTCAATGCGGTGTACACGGTGGACGACAGCGCGGATTTAACGCCCACCAGTACCAACGCCTACAGCACCGATGTCGAGAGTCTTCGAGAGCAGGTGGTCAGCCTGGACGAAACGCATATCTTCTCGCCGATGCTGCTTAACACTGCTCGTGTCGGTTATTCGCGAGCCGCTTATTTCTTCACTGGAGAGCCCACGCCGGACACTCCGGCCGCCTCCCTTCCGGGGTTCTTGGAGGGGAAACCGATCGGTGCGATCGTGGTCGGCGGCAGCGCCGCATCAAATCCAGCTGCGCAAGTCAGTCTGGCGGGAAGCAACAACGGGAGTAATCTGCGCATTGCTCGAAACATCTACACGTACGAAGACCGG
The DNA here is from genome assembly GCA_963737005.1 of Terriglobia bacterium. GTDB lineage: Bacteria > Acidobacteriota > Terriglobia > Bryobacterales > Bryobacteraceae > Bog-105. Next base: position 1,278,337 of record CAVTRD010000006.1, read on the forward strand.
GTTTCCTGGATGCTCGGCAAACATCAACTGAGTGTCGGCGGCTGGGTCCAGCAATTTCAATCCAACGAGACGCTGGCTCTCAGCCAGTACGGCCAGGCGACGTTTACCAGCCTGCAAACATTGCTGCAGGGGACTGCCAGCGGGCTTCTTTTCGATCCGTCACCAACACCGCTGAACTGGCGGTCAATTTTTGGCGCCTGGTACGGGGAGGACGTAATGCGGCTGAGCTCGAAGCTGACACTCACTTTAGGATTTCGTGGAGAGTCGACCTCAGGCTGGAACGAGGCTCATAATCGAGCTTCAAACTATACTTATCCAAATGGAATAATATCCACTCAACCCAGGATCGGCAGCTCGGTTTACACAGTTAACAGAGGAGCCTTCTTGCCTCAGCCGAGAGTGGGCTTAGCCTGGAGCCCTTTGAGCAAAACAGTGATCCGTGGGGGCTTCGGGATGTACAACGACCTGCAGGATGCTCTCGGATATCGAACCGATCAGAATGCGCCATTCAACCCGACCTACAATCTTCCGAATGCAGCAGTTGCGCGACTTCCGCTCTCGCCCACGGCCCCGATACCGGCGACCGCCCGTCTGGTTCCAGGCGGGGTGCAACCGGATTTGTACACTCCTACCCTCATTTCCTGGTCCTTTCGCATCCAGCAACAATTGACAGAGAACACTGCTTTCACGGCCGGTTATGTGGGGTCTCATGGGTATCACGAATTGATCGGGATAGATGCCAACGAGCCTTTTCCAGTTACTTGCCCCGCTTCACCGTGTCCGGCGAATTACCCGAACACGTTTCCAGCGGGTCTGGCGAACACGCCCGTTCCGGCCGACTCGTACTATGTCCCGACATCGGTGAGAGCCAACCCAGCGATCGCAAATACGTGGACATATTTTTCAGAGGGCAGCAGTTCCTACCATTCTCTCCAGGTCGACCTTAATCACCGGTTCAGTAACGGCTTCTCGCTTCGCGGCGCTTACACGTGGTCGAAGGCGATCGATGACGGAGACTCTCTGAATGCCACGACCTCGGGAAATGAGCCGGCCCTTGCTTCGAACCCTTTTAATCTGAGTTCCGATCGGGGATTAGCAAATTTTGACGTGCGGCATGTTGGTGTGGTCAGTGCCGTCTACGCGTTGCCATTTGGCCGAGGGAGGCGCTGGCTTACCGGAAGTGGCGGGTTCGGAAGCGCATTGGCAACCGGATGGACGCTGAACTCGATCGTTACAATCCAAAGCGGATTTCCTTTCACTCCGCAGCTGAGTTACAATCCTTCGAACAATGGCGATACCCGGAACCCGGTGCGTCCTTTTGTCAATCCGTCTTTCTCCGGACCGGTCATTCTGGGCAAGGTGAACCAGTGGTTCAATCCGGCGGCTTTCCTGGCGGCGCCTAATGGGAGCGGCTTTTACGGCAATCTCGGAAGAGATACCCTGATGGGGCCTGGGCTGGGCACGTGGGATTTTTCGGTACTGAAGGACACCCCCATTCGGGAAAAAGTCAATCTGCAGTTTCGCGCCGAGTTTTTCAATCTCTTGAACGGAGCGAATTTCAATAGTCCTAACGCGGTCGCCTTCACGCCGACAGGCGTTTCTCCAACCGCTGGTCTTATTACAAGTACCTCGACCACGGCACGGCAAATCCAATTTGGATTGAAATTGCTGTGGTAGCGAGTACTGAAGACTGGGTTGATGTTGCCTTTTAAGCGGCGGCGTGTGCCGACTCAAAACGTGCCACCGAGTTTTTGCTCTCTTCGGTAAACTCAACGCCGATACAGTTGCCGTCTACCAGCTCGGAATTATGTCGGACGATGCCGGTCAGATCGCCTCGATAGTAGCTGATCGTAACGGGAGTTCCAACCGGGAGAAAAGACCCAATCAAGAGGCCAATCCCGCGCAACGAGACATCTCGGACGTTTGCCAGTTGGGTCCGTTTTTCTAAACCATGACCCCAGCCGATCATCACTAACTTAAGATCCGACAAACGTGGGTGAGCACGGTTCTCAATCATGTTTGATATGTCGTTTGGCGGATCTTCCAGTATTCTCATCAGAAGATCCGCCATTAGACGAAGACGCAGAGCTGTTTAGATAGCACTTGCGCGACGCACGCAGTGGGCTTGTCCGTGAACTTAGAACTCGGACGCGCTCACCACTAACGACTATCTTTTGAGAAATGCAAGCAAATCGGCGTTGATGGTTTCGGCTTCGGTGGTCGGCATACCGTGCGGGAAACCCTTATATGTCTTCAGGGTGCCGTGTTTCAGCAGTTTTGCCGAGAGCGGCCCAGAGGCTACATATGGCACAATCTGGTCGTCTTCGCTGTGCATCACCAGCACCGGGATGGAAATCTTTTTCAGGTCTTCTGTGAAATCGGTCTGCGAAAAAGCCACAATGCCGTCGTAGTGCGCCTTGGCTCCGCCCATCATGCCCTGTCGCCACCAATTGTGGATAACCGGCTCGGAGGGATTCGCGCCCGGGCGGTTGTAGTTGTAAAAGGGACCCGACGCCAGATCCATATAGAATTTCGACCGATTGGCCGCAAGCTGCGCCTGTAGATCGTCGAACACCGCCTTCGGGAGCCCAAGGGGGTTAGCCTCTGTTTTCAGCATCAACGGAGGTACGGCACTGATCAGCGCTGCCTTGCTCACCCGACTCTCGCCATGGCGGCCCAGGTAGCGGGTGACCTCACCGCCCCCGGTCGAGTGACCAACGTGGATGGCGTTCTTCAGGTCGAGATGTTCGGTAAGAGCCGCGAGGTCGTCGGCGTAATGATCCATATCGTGGCCTTCGCCGGTCTGTGTCGAACGGCCGTGCCCCCGCCGATCATGTGCAATTACCCGATATCCATGTTGCAAGAAGAACAACAGCTGGTTATCCCAATCGTCGGCCGAAAGCGGCCATCCATGGCTAAACACAATGGGCTGGCCCGAACCCCAGTCCTTGTAAAAGATCTCTGTACCGTCTTCGGTGCGAATGATTGGCATAGCAGCCTCCTGTCAAATTTACTGGCAGCGTAGAGCTCTATTGAACCATATTCGAGTTAGCCGCCGCCGCCTTTCGATGGTGGACGACTAATTCTTACAGGAGCGTGTATCCGAAGGGTCGATTGTCAGTCGGAAACTTCCCGAACTAGCTTGCAGAGTCTATAGCCTACAAACAAAAGCCAACCCGTGGTGAGAGCGGCATTTAGCATGACCCTACAAAGAATCTGCCGATCGAGATAAATCCCAACGTGCCTGCAGCCAAGCCCAAGTAGGCCGTGGTCCTCTTGAAAGTTTCTGTCTCTCTTAGCATCACGAAGCCGATGAGGAAAATTCCCAGCAAAGATCGACATTGGCGTAGAAGACCTCGACGGGGGATGCCGTCACCGCAGCGGCATAATTGGCAGCCGCAACGTAGCCTGCCCGCTGAACGCCATTCGTGGCTGTTGCATAAAGACCGGCGAGAGCGAGGAGCGCAGCGTAGTTTGTCCAGGTAACAGCCAGGTCTAAGGCTATAAACAGCCCCACGAATGCACTTGCGAGGAGCATCACAGTTCTATTGACTCGTTCCAAGACGACATAGAGCGCTAACGCGACAGGAATGTACAGAAGATCCGTGAGGACACAGAGCCAAAGAATGGTCCACCAAACCGTCGTTTTCCCTTGGAGGTACTTGAGCCAAATCTCGCCATCCGATCGGCGGGGCTCCCACGTAAGCGAACAAGGGAAAGATGATAAGGTACACAATACCTAAGGCGAGGGCTGAAATTCCACCCACTCGAGACACGGCGTATGACTCCATATTCTTCGTTATCTACAACGCGGCAGCATCTTCCGTTTGTGTGACGCCGGCTGCGCGACTGGCTCGAGCGGCGAGTCGGGCAAAGGTGTCGCGTAGTTCCTGAGGTGCGCGGACAATTATGGGACAACCAAGACTTAATAACATCGCAGCGAACGGTTCCAGATTATCGCGCGCACAACGCACAAGGGTGCCACCGTTGTCGTCCTCCATCATCGCCCGGTAAAGTGAGAATTGGGAACGCGCTTTCTCGATTGGCAAGTCGAGCCAGACTTCGATCGAGAAGCCGGTTTCGACGAACGGCATCGAATGCTGCAAATAGGTTCGCGCATCGAATGTGGCGAGGCGGTGGAATGTGTCGCTCTTCAATTCCAAATCTGACACGCGATCAAGGCGGAACGTTCGCAGCGAGTTCCGGAGCCGGCAGTGGCCCACCAAATACCAGCGGCCGTCCATATGCACGACACCATAGGGTTCGAGTTCTCGATTAGACGAGGAGCGATTATGTGACCGGTAATTGAATTCCACGCATTGCCGGGTGCGGATAGCAGTGCAGATTCGGATCAGAGATTCAGCTGATGTCGAAATGACCCACGGGCCGGGCTCGATGGCAACAACGGCCTCAACGGCGTTAGCGCTCTCGCGAAGCGATTGCGGCAGGACGCGCCCTAGTTTTGCGGCGGCTCCTTCGGTGGCCGGCGCGAAAGCTGAAAGGCCAAGATGACGCAAGGCGCGTAAGCCGAGGGTTAGCGCGAAGGCCTCCTCGTCCGTAAACATCATAGGCGGGAGGCGGAATCCCGGTTTCAGCCGGTACGCTCCGCCGACGCCTCGTGTGGATTCAATCGGGATGCAAAGGTCCTGCAGGCGCGCGATGTAGCGCTGCACTGTACGCCCATTGACTTCCAAGCGCTGCGCGAGTTCTGCGCCAGTCACGTGTTCGCGAGCCTGCAGGATCTCGAGCACGGTGAGGACTCGCATGATCGGGTCGTACATGAAATTCTTATCCTGTCACGAATTCACGACAGCGGTTGTCGGGAATTGGATTGAGAGTAGCTACATGGCCGCAATAACAGCTGAAAACATTCTGAGTTCCCAAGCCCTGCTCGACCACTGGCAGGGACATCGCCGGCTGACGCGCCGCGTGATCGAAGCGTTTCCCGAAGACAAGTTGTTCACCTTCACCATCGGGTCAATGCGCCCTTTCTCCGAAATGGTGAAAGAGTTCTTAAAGATGACGGTGCCGATTGCGCGCGGGGTAGCCACCGGCAACTGGCGAGCACCAGGCGAGGGAGTCGACCACAGCGGAGTGAGGGCGAAGGCCGAGCTACTACGGTTGTGGGATGAGGATACGGAACAGCTCAATGCGATCTGGCCGACGATCTCCGCGCAACGCTTGGCTGCGGTTGAGAAGGTATTCGGACAGTGGGAGAACTCGGGCGTCAACACGATTCTCTATGGGATTGATAACGAGATCCATCATCGCGCCCAAGGGTTTGTATACCTGAGGGCTCTGGACATTGAGCCGCCACCTTTTTGGGAGCGATGAATTGGAAGGAAACGCTACCGATAGGAAAAGGCGGTTAACGCGTATGTGCAGGAGGGGATGCGCCTTACGCGCATCCCCTCCAAGTAGCAAAATCGGAGCGCTTTGTGACACGAGGACAAGTTCGCGGAAGGAGCGCCTGCTTTCGGTCCCGAAGCAGAATCTATACACTCTCCTTGTGCTTCCGGTACCGTTGGATCAAGTTGTTGGTCGAGCTGTCGTGATCAAGCTTCGGTTCTTCCCGACTTTCCAGTTCCGAGATAATGCGCTGTGCAAGCACCTTCCCTAACTCAACGCCCCATTGATCGAAGGAGTCGATACCCCAGATCGTGCCTTGCGTGAAGACCGAATGCTCGTAAAGCGCGACTAGCTTCCCGAGCGTCTCCGGAGTGAGTTGTTCGGCAAAGATGGTATTCGAAGGGCGGTTGCCTTCAAAGACCCGGTGAGGAACAAGCCAATCCGGCGTACCTTCAGCCTTGACTTGCTCGCGCGTTTTGCCAAACGCCAGTGCCTCGGCTTGCGCAAACACATTCGCGAGCAGCATGTCGTGATGTCGGCCCAGGGGATTCAAGGCTCGATCGAACGCTATGAAGTCACAAGGGATGAGTCTCGTTCCCTGATGAATGAGCTGGTAGAAAGAGTGCTGGCCGTTGGTTCCGGGCTCGCCCCAGTAAATGGCGCCGGTCTGATAGTTGACTTGGGCTCCGCTCATAGTGACATGTTTTCCGTTGCTCTCCATCGTCAACTGCTGAAGGTAAGCCGGGAAGCGTTTTAGATATTGCTCGTAGGGCAACACCGCGACGGTTTCTGCTCCGAAGAAGTCGCTATACCAGACTGCCAACAGCCCTATAAGTACGGGCAGATTGCGCTCGAAGGGCGTAGTGCGGAAGTGCTCGTCCATCTGGTGAAAGCCTTCCAACATGGCGCGGAAATTATCCGGGCCGATCGCAACCATAGTCGACAGCCCGATCGCCGAGTCCATCGAGTAACGCCCGCCGACCCAATCCCAGAATTCAAACATGTTGGCGGTGTCGATGCCGAACTTTGAAACTTCTGCTGCGTTCGTCGAAACGGCGACAAAGTGCTTGGCGATTGACTTTTCGTCACCTCCCAGGCCTCTCAGTGACCATTGGCGGGCCGTGTGGGCGTTGGTCATCGTCTCAAGTGTGGTGAAAGTTTTCGAAGAAACGATGAAGAGGGTTTCCGAGGGATCCAGATCACGAACGGCTTCCGCGAAGTCAGTACCGTCGATGTTCGAAACGAAGCGGAACGTCAACGCACGATCGCTGTAGTGTCTGAGAGCCTCATACGCCATAACCGGCCCGAGGTCAGAGCCGCCGATCCCGATGTTGACAACATTCCGAATGCTCTTTCCGGTATGGCCCTTCCACTCACCACTTCGGACACGCTGAGAAAAGGCGGCCATTTTGTCCAGTACGGTATGCACTTCCGGTACGACATTTTTGCCGTCAACCAGGATGGATGCTTCGCGCGGCGCACGGAGCGCCACATGGAGTACCGCTCGATTCTCCGTGATGTTGATCTTGTCGCCCCGAAACATGGCGTCGATGCGGGCTCGCAACCCTGACTCTTCCGCGAGTTGAAGGAGGAGCTTCATAGTCTCGTCGGTGACTCGATTTTTCGAGTAATCCAGATAGATGCCCACGGCCTCTAAAGCCATGCGCCCGGCCCGCTGAGGATCATCCGCAAAGAGCTGCCGCAATTGCAGGTCGCGCGTCTTCTCGTAATTCGATTTGAGATCCTTCCATGCTGGCCGCTCGGTAAGCGGGGTCTCGATGAGTGGTTCTGTTACTGCCGCCATGTCTATGCTCCTATTTAACGTTACCGGAACGTCGCCCTCTCCTAATGTTCCCGAAGCGGGACTCTCAGAAAGGCTTTCGCGTTATCGCCAGTCGGCAACCTGGACGTATTTTATCGAGCAGCCCTCGGGTTAGATTTCATTCCGCCCCGGTTTTGGAAGTTGCGCGAAAGAAGGATACTGTTGGAAAACTCCTTGGCGATGACTATGAGAACTGAACGGCTTTTACTCAGGTCTTGGCGCGACGATGACCTTCCCGCATTCGCCTGCCTCAACGCAGATCCACGTGTACGACTCCATTTTCCAAACACACTTAGTAGAGCTGAGTG
>CAVTRD010000007.1:0-275057 GCA_963737005.1 Terriglobia bacterium
CATAGAGCCAGCAGCTTTCAACCCATTTCGTTCCTGCGTCAGTACGACTAGTATTTGACCGGGCCCTGCCCCCAAACTTTCCCCGCCGGGTCGACCCCGAGCCATAACATCCTCTTCAATCGTCGTGTAGAACGGACCCACAGTTACTCCTGCCGCAGAGCCGCTACTGGATCAATTCGGGAGGCTCGCCTTGCGGGCGCATAGCCGGCGAGGAGCGCAGCGATCAGCAGAACGGCACCAGCCAACGCCAGAGTTCCCGGATCGTTCGGCTGGGTCTCGAACAGAAACGATTTAATGAGCCGGAACGCACCCAAGGCAGCAGGCACGCTGATCGCGAGTCCCACTAGGGCCAGCAGCAGAACGCGGCGCAGAACCATCCAGACCACCGTGCCGCGTTCCGCGCCCAGAGCCAAACGGGTTCCAATCTCGCTAGCTTGCCGCGCGACGCTGTAGGATACGGTCCCGTAAAGTCCCACGCTCGCGATCAGGAGAGCGAGGACCGCGAAACCCGTGCATAGTTTCGCGAACGTGATTTCTCGGCTGATCGTCCGGTCGATTTCCGCAGCCTGTGTGATCACGTTTGTGACGGGTATACGTGAATCTGCCTCCCGCACAATTTCATGCACACTCCTGACATACCTCAGCGCATTACCCGCCGTACGCAGCGCGTAAGTCACTCGGTCCGGAGAGAATTGACTAGCCGCTACAAACACGGTCATCGGACTCCCGTCTCGTTTCAGACCACCGTACCGAACGTTGGCCGATACGCCTACGATTTCCAGATCGCGTTTGTCGTCGGGGAACGTAATGCGCCGGCCCACCGGATTCTCGTTCCCGAAGTAAGTCCGCGCCAGTTGCTCGCTGATTACTGCAACCGACGGCGAGTTCGTTTGGTCCCGGTCGTCAATCTCACGCCCGGCCAAGATCGGAATCTGCATCGTCGTAAGGAAATGCGGTCCGGCGACCATGACGCCTGCGCCTGCGACAGTACCAGAGCCGATTTTGATTGTTCCCCTGTATGACTCGCCGGCAATGCCCGCGCTGATGATGGAGGATTGCGAAAGCGTCGCGCTGCTCACTCCAGGGATCGATTCGAAGCGCTTGCGCAGGTCCGCATAGAAAGTGGTGATCTCCGGAGGGCGATGCCCAGCCTGGCGCGCATTCAACGAGAACAGAAGGATGTTCTCTCTCGCGTATCCAAGTTGAACGGAGTGCAGCTTATTGAGCGTCCGGACAAACAGACCCGCGGCCACCAGCAGGAGAAAAGAGACCGCGATTTGGGCGACTACCAGAATGTGCTGCGCGCGACGGCGCGGCCCGCCCCCGCGGCTATTCTTCAGGGCGGGCATTACGTCGGGACGAGTCGATTGAATCGCCGGAACGAGGCCAAATAGTACTCCGCAAACCACGGAGAGCGCGGCTGTCACGCCCAGCGCCTGCCAGTTCAATTCCGCGTGCAGCGTAAAGTTCTCCTGCCCATTGGAGAGCAGAAACGTTAACGATCGCACGCCCCATATCGCGAACAACACACCGAATACTCCACCGAGCGACGCCAACATCACACTCTCGGTGAGCAACTGCCGGACGACGCGGAGCCGTCCCGCTCCCAAGCTGAGGCGGACAGCCATTTCGCGGCGTCGCGCGCTAGCCCTTGCGAGCAGCAGATTGGCGATATTCGCGCACGCGACCGCCAGGGTTAAACCCGCCATGGCCACGAGTATGTAGAGAGGCTTCGAATAGCGGCGGCGCAGACTGCCCAGACCTTCCGCACCGGGATTCAAAGTCAGCGCGGGCAATTTCGCGCGCTCACCGTCGGTCTTCGCAGTAGTGGCAACCCATTGGCCGAAGCGAGGCGCCAGCGCTGCCTGCGCCTGGGCCATGCTGACACCGGGACGCAGGCGGCCCATCATTTCGATCCAGTAGAAGTTCCCGTCGCCATACATACGGGCTGCTCCGGTGCCGTCGACAAGCACATTCGTGTGCAGCGGAAGGTAGAGATCGGGGGCCACCGCAGGGTCGACTCCAAAAAATTCCGGTAGCGCGACGCCGACCACTGTGAACGGAGTGTTGTCGACAAGAATCGAGCGACCAATCGCATTCGGCGGTCCGCCAAAGCGCTTTTGGCTTGTCGCAAAACTGATTACGGCGACCGGCGCTGCGCCTAGACGGTCGTCTTCGGAGTCGATCAACCGTCCCGCGGCCGGCAACACGCCCAAGCCGCGGAAATAATCGCCAGTGACATACTCCGCGCTAGCGCTCGCGGCCTGCCCGTGGACGGCCAGGTTCCGGGTCTGTCCGTCGAAGTATCCGAAGAGCGTGGAAAATACCGAATTCTCTTCGCGAAGCGTCTCGAAGGCCTGGTACGGGAATATGCCGCTGACCATGCTGCCTTTGCCGCCCGGCCAGAAAAGGCCTTGCAACCCGTGAACGACGTGGACCCATTGCTTGCTGGCGTTAAAGGGAGGCGGACTATGCCAGTTCAAGACGACGAGCGACTCGGGATCGGCCACCGGCAGCGACCGCAGCAGAATCGACTCCATGAAGCTGTAGATCGCAGTATTGGCCCCGATGCCAAGCGCTAGCAACAACACCGCCAGGGCACTAAATGCCTTGTTGGTGATCATGGTGCGACAGCCGTAACGGACATCCTGGCCAAGTTCGGACAAGAACCGTGTTATCCAAATCTCCCGTGACTCTTCGTGCTTTAAACCGACGTTGCCGAATCGGCGGCGCGCTTCCGCCCGGGCGCGCTCTGCGGTCATGCCGTCTGCTTGCAGTTCCGTAGCCTTCTCCGCAAGGTGCAGTTCCATTTCTTCGCGCAGCACCTCGCTGCGCTTAGCGCTCTCCAGCCAATACCTCAGCCGTCGCAGCAACATCTCCGTCACCCCGCTCCCATCACACGGGCGATCGCCAGCGTGAGTTTCGCGTACTTCCGAGTTTCAACCGCCAGCTGCTTGCGGCCGGCTGCGGTGATTTTATAGATCCTCGCCCGCCGGTTGTTCGAGGTCACGCCCCAGACACCCTCGATCCAGCCATTTAGCTCCAGCCGCTGGAGAGCGGGGTACAGCGAGCCCTCCTCGACCAGGAGCTCGTTGTCGGACGATTGTTGAATGAACTGGACTATGCCATATCCATGCAGGTCACGCAGCGACAGCGTCCGCAGAATCAACATGTCCAGTGAACCGGGCAGCGAATCGTTCTTTTGCGCCTTCCGTCCCATACCAAGAATTCTTAGCTTACGGCAATGAGATTACCCGGGTCAAGTCCAGGTTGGCGAGCATGCTAAACCGGCCCCTTGGAAAGCCGTTCCCAATCCGTTCGACTATGAAACTGAAGCCATCAGTGGTTTGGCCCGGCCATGCTAATGGCGTAGAGAGTGTGGTGTGCGAGTGCGAACAGTGTTCGCTTGTTTCGGCCGCCGAAGACAAGCTGCAATGGGCGTTCCGGAACGGCGATAAGACCGATCTGGAGGCCGCGTGAGTTGTAAACAAAGATCTGGCCGTTGGCTACATAAACGTTCCCGTCCGCATCGGCGGCCACACTTTCGCCGCCCCGGTTTGCGAAGGGCTGTAGATCTTTGAGCGTGCCGTCCGGACTTATTCTGGCCCTGTATGTGACATCTTCTGAAGAATTGCTGACATAAACACTCTCGCCTACGCGCGCCCGCAGTAATCCATAGGTGTCGAGATTGTCTGAGAAGCGCCAGCCGGCCGTAGTGTCCGGAGGACCCTGTTTCCACACTCGCCCTGCGGGTAGAAAGGCTCGTCCGTCAACCGAAACATACTCTTTCGGCTTCGGCGTGCTCACATCGTCGGAGAACATTTGCGGCAAGGTCTTGTACTCGAGAGTCTCGAGGTCGAGCTGATCGCGAAACTCACCGTTGTTCCAATAATTCACGGGCAGCAAGGCGGTGCAATCCCGGCAAGGTTTTGCTGGTTCCGAATTAAGCAGCTTAATCTCGCCTTTCGGTGATCCTGGCCAGAAGGAATACACGGTCCCGTCCGCACCCGCGGAAGAGACGACGAGCAGATTACCGGTTTCATCAATGCCCAGGTTGACTGGGTCCAGCGGGCTGTCGCGCTCGATGGTAAGGCCCTCGGCTTCGGACCATGCATAGATACGCTGCTGGTGCCGGTCAACGAAATACAGCTTGCCTTTAGCATCAACCGCTGCTCCGGCGATTGAGAAGAAGCCGGTCTCCAATTGCTTCGCCGAGCCTAATCCCGTATAACGTTTGGCAGGTCTCATGTCATCGTTGACCCTGTTTTCGTCCACGTCCAGGGCCGCAAACTCACGCTCGCGCAGTTGCACATGGTGCGTAACGTCATCAATCGCGTTTTCAAATGGATACTTGCTGACGCGGAGATAGGTGCCACAACCGTTTTCATCGCAATTCGAAAAACCGCTCTCCGCATTCACATGCACATTGCGGAAATGAATGCCGGTGGATTGGTAGAGGCGCACTGCCTCTGGGTAGGGCATGCGTGAACGCGTGACCCGGTAAGCATGGTAATTGGCGATCACGATGTTTTTGGAGTAGCTAAGCTCGAGAGACAACGATTCGCCGCTCTCTCCGGACTCCTCTTCGGTCTGCGGTGCATTGAGATCCCAGTTTTCGGCATGATCGAACTTGATCTCGTTCCGCAGGTGATGCTCAGCCGAGAGTTCATATATGTGCCCGGGGATTTTGGTATCGGAAACATAGAGGCCGGCCTGTGCGAAAGTATCCGGAGTCCAGATATCGGCAAACGTGCCGCCGCCATCGGTCACCCAGAGGCTGGGGTACTGGCCATCCCATCTTTTGTGCAGATCCGGGTCAGCGGTTTGGTTGTTGTTGTACGGATTCGTACCGCTCCCGTGTCCGCCCAGAAATCGCACGTCGTCGATCAACGAGTTTTCAGTGGCTGACCAAAGAACACCAACGGCGCGCGGGTTCACTCCTCCGGTTGATACTCCGAATCCGCTGAGAATATTGGTTCCGCCCTGCGGGGCGAAGATAACAGGTTTGGGAGTGCCGATGCCCTGAAACGCCGGCGTTCCGTCCGGTAGATCAAATTGCGTCGATGTCGGATGCAATCCGATGAAGACAGTATCCGGCTTGAGCGCGAGAGTGTCGCGCACAACGTAATGGCCGCTTGGGAAATACAGCACGCGATGGGTTTCGATGGCTTTCTGGATGGCCGCTGTATCGTCAGTGTTGCCATCACCGGCCACGCCTAGCGTGTGTATATTCACCCACTCATCGGACCCGGGCAAAGAGCGGATCGCAGGCTGTAATGCTGGGGGCATGCTGTGCAATGCGTCGGCCTCATAGCGCATACCAATCTCGCCCATCGAACCGAGCGCCGGAACAATCAGACCGTAGTTGAACTCATGGATCCGGTAAATGGGTCCTTTGCCCGCGACCTTTTTCCCGCTCTCGCGCAGGATGCCAAAGGTAGGCACATTCTGCAGCAAGGCGTTGGCGAACCCAATCTCGGTCAGCGGACTTTTCTCGTTGCTGATAATCACAGCGGCGTTGGAAATGTTTTCGAAGCGGCAATCTTTCACCCAGAGCTGGTCCGAGTAGCGAGAATCGATATCGATGCCGGTCGTTACATTCCGAAAGGAGTCTCGTATCAGTGTGAGACCAGCCTCGTGCTCGCGTATCGCCGATGTTCTCTGACCTTCAAATGTGGAGTCTAGTAAAGTAAATTGCCAAGCGGCCGATGTCTTCTCGCTGAGAATGGCGTAGCGTCCTCCGTGAAAGTGTAGATCTTCGCCCTCGTTGCCCACCTGATAGAGCGCAGCTAGACCGGAGCCGATGTGGAAATCCATGTGTGTGAGGAAGGCGTGCTGAGCGACGTGGAAGCGGATCCCGACCGCGGCAGCATCGCCAGCCCCGATTTCGAAATCGATGTTGCTCATCGCTGAATAGAAGGTTCCGGAGTTGGCATCCGGTATGTCCGTATGAGGCGGCACGGCGCCCTGTGGGGGAACGGCTACGCGCCCCGCTTTCCCGCCGGTAAACATCACCATGACACCCAAGCCTTTTTGAAAACCAGGTGTATTGTCGGGAAGAACAAACACGGGTCGCGTCCGCCCGACGCCGAACAAACGTATACCTGGCCAGACGAACACAGTCTGCGCGAAGGCGTAACGCCCGGAAGGGACAAAGACGATGCCCTCATGCGTGTTGCTCGCGGCAGCCTTATCGATGGCGGCTTGAACGGCTGGCCCATCATTGCCGGAAACGACTACCGCCTGGGGATCGTCCGGCTGCGTAGTGAAGACAGAGGCAGCGAATGCAGAAAGGCCAATCCAAAGCAAGCAAAGGAGTCTCATCAGCAATTCAGTTGTATCAACACTTGGAGGGGCTGAGCGTGTGGGCGAGCGGGTACGCGAGCCTGGGGGCGGCAGACCCGTTATTTTGACGAGGTTATGACTTCTTGCTTCTTCTTTACGACAGTGAAAACCAGCTGCGATGGGTATTTCGCGGAATGGTGTATCGAGTTATGCGCCACCACACCCTTCGTCTCGTCGTAATTGTTGCCCCCGGTATTCAGATTCCGGTCGAAGCGCGGGAAGTTGCTGCTCGAGATTTCTACCCTGATGCGGTGGCCAGCGTCGAAATAGTTGCTGGTGTTCAGCGGTTGCAGGGTCACTTTGTAGACCTTGCCCGGCTCCATAAATACCGGCTTACTGTCGTACCCATCGCGATAACGCAGCCGCTGAATGGTCTCATCCAGGTTATAAGCGGTGCCATCCGGAAGCACATCGATGATCTTCACCGTGATGTCAGTGTCCTTCACATCGGAAGAAACATAGATCGTTGGCGTGATCGGTCCGCTGAACTCCAGGCCCTCTTCGAGCGGCTTTGAAGTATAGACCAGAATGTCGCTCCGTGCCTCCATAACGCGTTGATCGAATGCGCCGCCAGCAACGGCATTACCCGTACAGCAGACGTTGCCGCCATACGAAGAAACCGGGTTCATCGGATCGTAGGTGAAGCTATCCATCGCATCTGAGACCGGGCGCGTTGCGCTCAGGACACCGTCTCCGAACAGGCTGTTCGCTTTACCCCCGCTACCCAGATAAAAGGTTAGCGGCTCGGCTCCGGCGGGCGGCCAGGTCTCCGCACTCTGCCATTTGTTCAGCCCCATTGTGTAGTACTGCACCTTGGGAGTCTTCTTCAAGATCCCGTTCTCTTCCCCTTTGAGAAAGTGATCGAACCAGGCATAGGTCACAGCGTCGTAATCAAGTCGCGCGTCGCCCATATCGCGTTCGCCCACGATGGTGTGTTCAGTGGCACGTTTGTAGCTGCAATGCAAAGTCGGCGCGATTACGGCATATTGCTCATTCGCTGCCTCGCCGCGGGCTGTCTTGCGCACAAAGTTATAGGCAGCTAAGTTCGGTCCGACAGAGACGTCGTACCAGGACATAAACCAAAGCCCCGGGATATTAATGGGTTTGTTGTCGTGCCACAAACCGCCGGCGTACCAGGCGGGGCTGTTGGGAGCGCGTTCAATCATCGCTCCTTCCGTAGGTACCGGCATGTTATCGGCGAAGATCCCTTTCGGACCGTCCACTGATTTCAGAATGTCTTTTTCCGGCAAATGCCGCAGCGCTTTGGCCCAGTCCACCTCGGGCGCATGCTCGGCCAAATCGAACGACTTCGAAACGCGAATCAAATCGGCTTGTGTCGTGTCGGGCGGAAACATAGGCCGTACTTGATTCTGCTCGCCGTTGATCCAGGCGATAAACAGCATTTGCACGGCGCCGCCCCGATACCAGTTACCTTGCTCATAGTACGGCCCTACGCGCCCGACACCGGCACCGAAGCCTTGCGGGATCATCGTTGTAAATGCCGGGTTGTCCAGCGCAGCAACACCCAGTTGCCATTCCGCAGTGGAAGAGCATCCGATTGTTCCGACCTTGCCATTCGACCACGCCTGTGATGACATCCAGCTAATCGCATCTGACCCATCGGAAAGCGGCGCGCCGAGAATGTCGTAGTTCCCCTCAGAAAAGAAATGCCCGCGCTCATTCATCTCGACATAGGCGTAGCCGCGTTTCACAGCGTCGAGCTCCGCAGTCATGTCGCGCGGTACACCATGAACGACATCCCAAAAATTAAAATTGTATGGTGTGCGAACGAAAATAATCGGATACTTCTTCGAAATGTCCTTCGGCCGATAGATGTCAGTCGCCATTCGCTTTCCATCCGCCATGCGGACCATCACTTTGCGATCGATCACCGCTACGGATTCAAGCTCTTTTTCAGTCGCGTTGCGCTTGGCAATTACTTCCGCGGAGAGCGGACCTTGCTGTTGTGCGAGGCCCGTAGCCCCACAAAGAAGTCCCGTGAACAAGGCACCGAGCAGGTTGAGTCGAGTCATCAAGTAAGTATCTACTACAGACAAACGCTCCGGTATGCGCTTCAACTGCTTGTGCTGACGACAGGGTGCTTTTAGTAGAATTGCGAAAAGGCGAGGTGAAGGATTGCTGAGAGTTGTCGCGCATTGCTCTACACTTGGCGACTATACGTGATGCTGTCAACTGGTGACCAATTCGCAGTACTAGGTAACTCCTGATATCTTCTACGGCCTATAATTTTAAGGGCACTCGCTTTGTTTTGATAGCTTCGTGCGACTTACATCATCTGTCCTTTTGGTAGTGGCTTGTGCTTTCCGGCTCGGCGCTAGCGGTCTTTATGAACTCTCCTACAGCAGCTCGCCGACTGCCTATGTAGGCAACCGGAAAGAGCGAGACGATCCTGCCCAGTGATGGCTGGACTTTCAGGGTTCAAAGTGGCCCTCAAAAGAGATATTTGGGCGACATTGCCACAGACTATGTGTCCATCAGTCCCAGGGCGAGTGCCAGTAACCCAAACCCCTGGGCTTACTGGGAAGTTGAGTTTGCGATGCCAGTTGGACAGACTCTGGTGATGGCTAACTTCTCGGCGACTCGCTTCCCATTCCAACCCAATGACGGCGCCGGTATGTACTTTGACGGTATGGAACGCGGCGACAACTCTCTACATGGGACGGTTCAAATTTTGGGCGTGAGCTTCGATAGCAGCGGCAAGGTGAACTCATTCGCTGCCGATTTTGAACAGTGGGACGAGTACATCCCGGGCGCTTGGAACCGCGGTAGTATCCGCTACAACTACGAGGCTATGATGATCGTTCCTACCGACCCGCTTACACCCACACCCGAACCGAGCACGATCGCTCTCGGCCTGTTAGCTGCTCCGGCACTTGGATTGTTGTGCAAATTGCGTGGGCGTAGGATTGCGGCGGAGCAGCTGTTTTGGGGTCACTAGAACTTCCCGTGCACTCCGGGCTGAGCGGCATGGGCATAGCCGTCAGCAGATATGGTCCGATACAAACAGAAGCGCTGACTGACAAAGAAGAAATCGCAGGCCATGAATCGATCCGTTCCGAAGACTGTGCCAGGCGGAACTCACTAGGTGCCGTTTTCGCGAGCGCTCGTCAACGCTCTTCCTTCCGTCCTTTGGTCGTTGCTCGGTTTCATTCCCGTTTCAGTCTTCTGCTACCAGTTCATGGAACGGCGGTGTTTATACATCTTTATCGGTCTCGCTTTGCTCGTTTACGCAATACCTACATCGCTATTGAGACGATTACAGCCGTCCTCCGAACCGGTATTTTACAGGCGGCTCGGGGTGCGCTGGGCCAACAGCGTCACCCAAGATGGCGCGCTCGTGAATCGCTTTATCCGCAGAAAGGACTCGCGCTACCGGCGTCTTCGCTCCCGTGCCGACGCCCTTGCTCTTATCCGCACGACATACATGAACGAACGGTTCCATTGGGCCGCGCTGTTATTCTTTCTGCTTTCGTCGCTCTATGCTGCAATCGATCGTCGCTTCGGTTGGGCGTTGCTGCTCTTCGTTATTAACGTGTTCTACAATCTGTACCCGATCTGGCTCCAACAATATATGCGGATCCGTCTTGAACGATATCTCTCCCGCTCCGCTTCAGGCGCCCAGATTCGACCAGGAAATTAGACGTAGAATATGCGGCATGCAAAGAAGTGTTCCCAATTCGGTTGACGAGTACATTGCCGGTCAGCCCGAGGCAGTGCGGCCGAAGCTCGAGCAGGTGCGCGTCGCGATCAAAAAGGCTGTCCCCGCTGCTGTTGAGGGAATCGGATACCGTATGCCCGGATATAAGCTGCAAGGAAAGCCGATGTTGTATTTCGCGGGCTTCAAGGATCACTATTCCCTGTTCGCAGCATCGGGAACCTTCTTCGCTGCCCTCGAAAATGAGCTTAAAGACTATGTTCTGCGAAAGGGAACCATACAATTCCCACTCACGGAACCAGTCCCTGTGAAGCTCATCAGCCGGATAGCAAAGCTGCGCGCGGCCGGAATAGTGGAGACGGCAAACATGGGAAATCCGAGCTCGGCAAAGGCTGGACGCAAGTCCCCAAAGCCGAGGCTCAAGCAACCAATGCCGAGGTGAGGGCGAAAAGCGATACGGCGAGTAGAACGATACGAACGCGATGGAGAGCGTCCCATCTTCTGTGATCGCTCTGCCAACCCGGTGCTGGAGCCGCAATGTTTAAGGAAGCGATGCGATTGTTGATGGGCACCAGCAGGCCGATGCTGAACACAATGACGGCGGCCAAAATGAATGTCGCCGCAAGCAGAGGAACCAGAGCGGCCTCATCGCGATGCAGAAAAGACTCAAGCCCGAGCAGGACTAAACACAGGCCGTACCAAAGAGGCATAACCCGGCCCAGCGAACGAGCGAGTATCGACAAACCCTGCGCTTGCGGACCACTATCTAATTGCCACAGAGCAGGGTTGACAAAGGCTGAAACAGCCAATTCATCACCCACCATCAAACCCACCAGAGTGATTGTCGTTGTGTCCAGAAGGTGCATTTCCGCTCCTGCCTAGCTGACTCGCGCCCGAGCCCCACCGTCGCAGGATTCCGCACTGACTAATTTGTCAGTTCGGAGCAATAATGAAAATTGGAATGCCGGTTTCTAAGAAAGAGGTTTCGCCGTGCCCGATCGACTCGATGCTGTCTGTCGTTGACGGGCGATGGAAAGGCACCATTTTGTGGCGGCTGGTGGACGGGCCCATGCGAACGGGCGAACTGAGGCGAAGCATACCAGAGATCACGGAGCGTATGCTGATCCGACACCTGCACGCAATGGTCGAAGACGGAATTCTTTTGAGGAATGACAAACGGACTCTTCCACCGCACGTCTCCTATTCGATTTCCCCTTACGGTAAGACGCTGGCGCCCGTCCTTCAGGAAATCTGCGCTTGGGGGCGGAAGCATCAGGCTCGGCTCAAGATGAACGAGTCCAGCTAAGAATTTGTAAGACTGCCCATCGGCCTAAAAGGTAGACCGCAGTTCTAAGAACAATCCGAATTGTTGAGGGAAGTCACCGACTTTACAATGTCTCGAGTAAGCCTTCGGAATGTCTTTGTCTTCACTCGCATGCTGTGCGCGAAATCTGCTTTTCACCATCATTTCGCTGTTCATCTGCGTCTCAACCCATCTCGCTGCGCATCAACGCTGGATTGTTGTAACTACCAGCCACTTTGAGATGTACACGGACAACAGCGAAAGGCGCGCCATCGACGCTCTCCAGACCTTCGAGCAGGTTCGATATTTCTTTCTGAAGGGCAGCACGAACCCCCAGTTAATGGACGGCCGCGTCCGTATCGTCGCTTTCTCATCCGAGAAAGAGTACGGACCTTACCGCTCCAGTGCGGGCGCATTTGCTTACTACCAGCAAAGCCATGAACGCGACTACATCGTCATGCAAGACATCGAACCCGACCACAGCCAGACGGCGGTTCATGAGTATACGCATCTGGTCGTCCAGCACCTCAAGCTCGAGCTGCCGTTATGGCTGAATGAAGGCATGGCGGACTTTTACTCCTCGCTCGAGCCGAAAGGGGAAAAAGGCTATGGTGAGCCGTCCTTTGCCGGGCCACTACCAAGTTCTGAGCGAGCACCCTTGGATGAATTGGAACGTACTCTTTGCTGTCGACCACGACTCGCCCTATTACAACGTTCCTGACAAAATGGCGCTCTTCTATGCGCAGAGTTGGGCTCTCGTACATATGTTGGAGCTGAGTCCGGCATACTCGGCGGGTCGGGCC
This sequence comes from Terriglobia bacterium, assembly GCA_963737005.1. Lineage (GTDB taxonomy): Bacteria > Acidobacteriota > Terriglobia > Bryobacterales > Bryobacteraceae > Bog-105. The sequence continues at coordinate 12,128 of CAVTRD010000007.1, forward strand.
ACAGAACACGGTCACCATACCCAAGTCAATCAGTCGATCGTTCTTAAGAAAAGAGAATCATGCGCCGGTCACTCTCAGCCACGGCTTTTTTCGCCGGCATCTTCCAGTACGCCACCGCACCTGTCCGTGAGGGAGCACTTTGATGAATCTCGATGCGATTGGGAAGAACACACCAGAGACGAATTCGTCACATGTGATGTGGAAGCCACCCTTGCCACCATGGTCGAGGATGCGTACGTCAACCATATCCCCGTATTGACGGGCGGTTGTGGCAAAACGGAACTGCGGCGTTTCTACTCGGAGGATTTCATTCCGAGGATGCCACCCGATACGAAGCTGACACCCATCTCTCGCACAATCGGCGAAGACCAGCTCGTCGATGAAATGATCTTGTCCTTTACCCACACAGAGGAGATGCCGTGGATGCTGCCCGGTGTTGCTCCGACGCACAGCAAGGGCGAGATACCTTGGTCGCGATTGTCCGTTTCACGACGGGAAGTTGGCTCATGAACACATCTATTGGGATCAGCCATCCGTGCTGAACAGATCGGCCTGTTGCAGGATCCGTCTCTACCCGTTTGCGGCGCTGAAGCCGCAGCCAAGGTACAGCACCCGACCACACAGCCAAAGCTCATACCCTCTGACCCATCTACTCGCGAGCGGGCTGCCGGCGACCAACCGGCGCCGAATTCCGCGTCACATCAGGCTTTTTGAATCGATCCGCCTCTCGTCGTGCGTGGAGTTCGATAGGAGAGATTGGCATGGTGCGGAGAAGGGTGCTTCACTTTCGAGGCGCGGCCGCTTTCCCGCATACGCTGATCGGCAATGGTCCACGAAGGAAGTGCCGGTTCTGGCTGGACCCATCGAGCGACCGATGCTTCATCGCACCAATCCATCAGAAAGGGCATCGCGATCTTATGCGGGCCAGTGATCATGTATTGGCGCATGCTCTCCTCTGAGTCCCATGCTGTCATCGTCCAGAAAGTAAAACTTCGGTCGGGCAACAAGGCGCCGGTCTGAAATCCCGGTGCAGACTTCACCTGTTTCAGTGAGCGCATAGTGAGCAGAGCAAAGCGTGGAAGGAATCGAACCGAACGGATTCTGAGGCGTGTCAGGCTGACAAATGGCATCGCTTACCGGTAGTGTACGTCTCGTTCGTCCAGCGACTTCCATTAAATTGACAAGAGGTCGCGCCGCACGGCATCGAATCTGTGTGCAAAAAGAAAAACCGAGAACCGGGCAGGAATCAGTATGGGATTATCCAAGACCGCCGCGCCTTGAAAAGTCGTCCAAAACAATACGGGTCTTGTTCAACGATCAACTGATTGCTCAAACCAGTTCGGCCTATCGCGTTCTCGAAACCAGCCATCCTCCGACTTGGTATCTTCCCGTACACGACGTATATAGCGAGTTCCTCAGTGTCTCCCGAAAATCCTCGTTCTGTGAATGGAAAGGACGCGCGAGTTACTGGTCCATTCGTGTGGGCGATCACACAGCCGATAATGCCGCTTGGTCTTACGAATCCCCAAACCCGAGTTTTGCTTCCATCCAGAGCTACTTGTCATTCTTTCCGAGTCGCTTCGACTGCTTTGTCGACGATGAAAGAGTGCGCGCTCAGCCCAGCGACTTCTACGGAGGGTGGATCACCCGCGACATAGTAGGGCCATTCAAAGGAACTCCTGGCAGTTCGCACTGGTAATCGCAGGGTCAAAAATCTGCTAGCCTGCTGAGAGAAGATCTGATTCAAAGCGCAACAGCCATGTCGATCGAGATTAAACGCTGCTTCTTTTGAGCTGAAATCAAAACGGAGGCCGTGAGCCTCAAAAACGACATCGAACGAGAACTCGGGATGCCAGTTCGGCTGCGAGCTGGTGCTCCTGGCTCACTCACCGTTCTCGTCAATGGCCAACAAATCTACTCGAAAAAGCAAACGGGACAGTCGCCAAGCCCAGCTGCCATCATCGCTGCAATCCGCGAAAAGACTGCTCCTCCTTCGTGAAGCGATAGCCGCATGATGCCCTGAGACAGTCTGGGGAGCCCGGTACCAGCAGCCCGCAATAGCTGCTGAGATCTGCGGCGATGCATGATCGCCTCCCATTGCCGAGTTTGCTGTCGCAAGTCTTCGTGGCTTTCACGATGGAGTTCGACAGCGGCGGCATGAAGGCTAAACAAATATGGCGTCCCTTGACCCGCGTCATCGAGGAGCGTTGGGAAGAGCGATTCGGCGTGGAGGACGTTGGCCGTCTGCGTGAGTCTCTCGTGCTGTGGCCATATCGCTGAATTTTCTTAAGAAGCGCGGCTATGCGGGCCTTGCTTCCTCAGCCAGATCCCGCACTTCCCCGTCAACTTGCACCGCGGTGGATTCCCGGATGGCGCCTGAAGTCAGTAAACCCTCTCACACGCGACGGCGATCTCGCGGTGGTACGCGCATTCTAAAGTTTTGATCCCCATAGTACTTTGCGATCCATCGAGGACAGCCGCGTTCTCAGGCACTTTTCGCCGAGCTTCGGGCCTGCTTAACTTTAAGCGCGACCTGGTCAGTGCTAATGAAACCAACTGCCACACTCACCTGGAATAACAAACTCCGCGTCGGCTCCTTGCAATCTAACCACTCGGCGGCGCAGCGTTATACGCCGCGATTCAGATCTGAAAGGTAGCTTTTAAATGTCCAGAATAAAACTTTCTCAGAAGCTCGCCGGCGCACTCTTACCTGCTACGCTCCTTCTCTCTGTTGCAACCCTTACCAACGCCGCTACGATTACCGGCGGCACAACCAGTGTCACGCTCGACACCGCAACTGTCGAGGCCCTCACAAGCCTCGGCTTCTCCGTTGCGCCCGTGTCACCTTCAACCTTGGGAGGCACACCTCTCATGGCAACGTTCCCCATCACCGGAGGCGATACCACCTCGGTTATCAACCACTCAGGCGGCCTGGCCTTCACCAAGAGTTCCACCACCGCCTCCATCGAGAACTTCACGATCAATCTGAGCGGCCCGAAGATGGATACCATCACTGGTCAACTCTCGGCAGGTTCAACTACCGTGACCGGAGTGACTCTGTTCGATATCGGAAGCGGTTTATCTCTAACTCTCGACACTCAGTTGGCCGGAGATCTCAGCTCTGCTTTTGGCATTCCCAATCTAGCTGGAACGCCGATCGGTACAGCTTCGGTGAATCCAACCACAGCCGTCACACCCGAGCCGGCCAGCATCGGGTTGGTAAGCGTTGGGATCCTCGCAGCAGCTTACCTGTCCCGGCGGCGCTCGCCCCGCCTCGCCATATCCCGCCGCTAGGACTGGATCGTGCAAGCAAGTGCGCCGCCCATCGCTTCACACGGAGGGTCACGAAACGGGCGCACTTGCTTCAGGAAATTGATCCTCAGTCCCCCGTCTCCGCAACCCTCCATTGCTTCCCGCCAGTAAACACCGACGTCGCGTCAACCAATCGCTTTCTCGTTCGTTATAACCAGTGTGAAGGCAAGGGCACTCTATCGAGTCACGATCCCGCTTCTGCTTCTGTGTTGCTCGGTTCAGGCCGACGCGCCGCAGACCAAGCGGGTGAATCTCAAAACGAATTCACCCGGTTACTCCAGTTTCACCAAGCGGCTCTCAGGGAAAGACAAGCGCACCCACGCGCTCGACCGCCTTACCTTCGGTGCCCGTCCGGGCGATGAGTCCCAACTTGCCAAACTTGGCCTTAAAAAGTGGCTCAATGAGCAGCTCTATCCCGAGCGCTTCCCTGAAAATCCCACCCTCAATCGCCTGCTCGTACCCCTGGCTTCGCTCGGCTTGAGTGCTCGCGAGACTTACGCGCTTTACCGCTCCCCGCGGATGATTGCCGCAGCCGTTACTCCTCTACGTCAACTCACCGATCTGCTGACAACAGACCAGATCGAAGCATTACGCAACGGCAATGCCGACGCAAAAAGCCAAATTCTTGCGGCCATTCCCGCTGACAAGCGGTTGGCATTTGCTGGGGCTCTCCGCCCGGCAGAACGCCGCAGACTCTTCGATCTTGCGCCGGTCGAGCTGCGCCGCAATCTCATGTTCACTCTCAACCCGCAGAACGTTGTCGCAAGCGATTTGAGCGAGGCCAAGATTTTGCGCGCCGTCTACAGTCGCCACCAGCTCGCCGAACTACTCGATGATTTCTGGTTCAATCACTTCAACATCTTCCTGAATAAGGGCGGAGATCGCTACTTCGTCCCGACCTATGAGCGCGAGGCGATCCGACCGCACCTCTTCAGCAAGTTTTATGATCTGCTGCTGGCTACCGCGCAAAGCCCGGCCATGCTGTTTTATCTCGATAATTGGCAATCAGCAGGCCCCGAAGCGATGACACGAACTGCGGTTCGCAGCAAGGCGTCGCGCGGTCTCAACGAAAACTATGGCCGGGAGTTGCTCGAGCTGCACACGCTCGGGGTCGATGGTGGATACACCCAGCAGGATGTCATTGCCGTTGCGCGCTGCTTCACCGGCTGGACGATCGCAGCGCCTCGCAAGGGCGGCGTCTTTACATACAACGACAAGCTGCATGATAAGGGCGCGAAAACGGTGCTCGGTCACATCATCCCGGCGGGCGGCGGCATGAACGATGGGTTGGCCGTCCTCGCAATCCTTGCCCGCCACCCCGCGACCGCCCACCACATTTCTCTCCAACTCGCAGAACGATTTGTGGCCGACGCTCCGCCGCCGTCTCTGGTGAATCGTATGACGAAGACCTATCTCAAAACGGAGGGCGATTTGCGCGAGGTGGTCAAAACCATGATTACCTCCCCTGAGTTTTGGTCCGAAGGAGCGTACCACGCAAAGATGAAGAGCCCTTTCGAGATGCTCGTGAGCACCCTTCGCTCGACGAACGCCGATGTCGCTTCCGCCTTCGTCGTGAGTAAGGAATTGCAGAAACTTGGCGAGCCGCTCTATCAGAAGGTCGAGCCCACCGGCTATCCGAGCGTCAGCCGTCAGTGGGTGAGCTCGACCGCTTTGCTCGAGCGTCTGAATTTCTCACTTGCTCTTGCCCACAATCGCGTGCCCGGGATCACCGTACATGTCGCTGCGTGGCAAAGCGTAGCGCAAACCGATCCGCTTATTCTGGCCCGCTCGATCCTACAGCATGAACCGGATCATCAGACCCAGGGCGCCATCACAAAAACAATCGCCACCGATCAGTCGCCCGCTCTGGCGAGCGATATTGTCGGAATCGCACTCGGCTCACCCGAGTTCCAGCGTCGTTGAACCAAATATTCCAGGATTGCCCAATGCCCTCCCGCCGAATTTTTCTAAAGAACTCCGCACTGGCCATTTGTGGAGTCGGCTCGATACCAAGCTGGCTTACGCGCGCCGTCTACGCCGCCGAGGCGCCCATGCAACACAAGAAAGTGTTGGTCGTGATCTTTCAGCGCGGCGCAGTCGACGGTCTGAACGTCGTGATCCCGCATGCCGAGAACGCATATTACGCGTTGCGTCCCACCATCGCGATACCGCGTCCGGACCGAACCGAGACGTCGGCCATTGATCTTGACGGCCGCTTCGGTCTCCACCCGGCGCTCCGCTCGCTGAAACCGTTTTGGGATGCCCGCCACCTCGCCATCGTCGAAGCGGTCGGCTCGCCGGATCCGACGCGCTCGCACTTCGATGCCCAGGACTACATGGAATCCGGCACGCCCGGCCTGAAGATCACCGCCGACGGTTGGCTGAACCGCGCGCTCTGTCGTGAACCCAGACCATCGCCGATACGGGCCGTCAGCCTCAGCCCCGACCTTCCGCTGACACTGCGTGGCGTTAATGAAGCCCTTGCTGTCGGCAGCATCCAGGATTTTCAGATCAGAGACGCACAGGCCGCAAACACGTTCGAAAGTCTCTATGGTAGTTCCTCCGATAAGGTGCTGAACGGTACTGCCCGCGAAACGTTCGAAGCAATCCGGCTCCTGCGCTCGATCAACGGCAGCTCGTATACGCCTGCGAATCAGGCCCGCTATCCGAATGGGCGCCTCGGGCAAAGCCTTCAGCAAATCGCCCGGATGATCAAGGCCGATGTGGGCCTGGAAGTCGCCTTCACCGATGTCGGAGGTTGGGACACGCACGTGAACGAAGTGGGTGCCCAGCCGCATCTCGGCCACCTCGCTAATCTGCTGCGCGGCCTCGGCGACGCCCTTGCCGCTTTTTCGCTCGATATGGGCGACCGTATGGCCGACATTACGCTCGTGACCATGTCCGAGTTCGGCCGCACCGCGAAAGAAAATGGCGGACGCGGCACCGACCACGGACACGCGAACGCCATGCTTGTGCTAGGCGGCAGCGTGCGCGGCGGAAAGGTCTATGGCGATTGGCCCGGACTGGAACCGGAACAGCTCTATGAAGGCCGCGATCTAAACGTCACGACGGACTTTCGCACCGTGCTGGCGGAACTGGTCGCAAAGCAGCTAGGCAATCGCGAACTGCGGTCTGTATTTCCCGGGTTCACCGGGCTTGCCTCGCGCGGGATCCTGGCTGCCTGACCGCGTGTCGATTTGGGTGAGAAACTACCGCCCGTCCCTCAACTTACTCTCTAAGAACTCTATGAAGCCAAAAATATATAAAATCGGTCCCACCTGGATCTTGTGGGTGCCCGGCGTACGCGTTTACCGGTTCACTAGTTGGGGAAGAGCTCTCCAGTACGCACTCGAACCGGCCATGCCTAGCTTGGCTTCGTAGCCGCCCCGCTTCGCTTTGCAAACTCCCACGCATCCGACACAATACGTTTGAGATCCGCGCGCTCCGGGGTCCATTTCAGAATCTGTCTCAGTTTGCTCGGGTCCGCTACCAGGCTCGGTGGATCTCCTTCGCGCCTTGGACCCATGGTGAACGGTACCTTTTTGCCCGTCACTTCCTCAACCGCGGTCACCACCTCTTTCACCGAGTGACCTTCACCGGTCCCAACATTGAAAGCGTTCGAGGGCCCACCTGCGATCAGGCTTTCCACTGCTAGAATATGTGCCTCCGCCAGATCGCTGACATGGATGTAATCGCGAATGCACGTGCCGTCCGGTGTCGGATAATCATCGCCGAACAGAGTCACGGGCTTGCCCGTTTGCGCGGCCTGCAGAATCAGCGGAATCAGGTGTGTCTCGGGGTCGTGCCGCTCCCCTAAACCGGCCGAAGGCTCCGCTCCGCAGGCATTGAAATAGCGCAGGCGAATGCCCCGAAATTCCCGGTATCGATCCAGCCACTCGAGCATCGTCTCGACCATCAGCTTCGATTCGCCGTAAGGATTGATAGGCGCAAGCGGCTCGGTTTCGGGGATCGGCACATTCTTCGGGATTCCATAGGTTGCCGCGCTCGAGGAAAAAACCAGCCGCTTCACGCCCGCCGCGAGCATCGCTTCGAAAAGCGTGAGCGAGCCGCTCACATTGTTGTCGAAGTAGAGCTCCGGAAACTGAGTGGATTCGCCCACCGAAATGTAAGCAGCAAAATGAATAACAGCATCGATGCGCTCTTCCTTCAGCAGCTCAGTCATAGCGTTCTTGTCACGCGTATCGATCACCCGTAGCATGCCCGGCGGCACGGCGTCGCGATGGCCGCGCGACAGGTTATCGACCACGATGACGGCGTGGCCGCGTTTTTCCAGGTAATAACGCGTGTGTGAGCCGATGTAGCCGGCTCCTCCGGTCACCAGAATCTTAGCCACGATTCCGAGTGTAACGAAACAGCCGCCTATGCCGTCGAAAAAAGTAGCGCGATCTCAGACCGCATACGATCCTTGAAGTTAAGTGGCTCTACTCGAAGCGCGCAGACGTCAGTAAGATCTATCGCACGGAGAGCGAGCAGGTGGTGGCGCTCGACAACGTTTCTTTTGCGCTCGGGGCAGGCGATTTCGTTGCGCTCGTCGGCAAAAGCGGCGGCGGCAAATCCACTCTCCTGAATCTGTGCGGTGCCATGGACTTCCCGACCTCGGGCGCAATTCTGACTCGATGGGCAAGTGACCACCGACCTGCCCGATGCGCGAGCTCACGCGCCTGCGCCGCGAGAAGGTCGGTTTCATTTTCCAATCGTTCCAGCTGATTCATACGCTCACCGCCATCGAGAACGTGGAGCTGCCGCTCCTGCTCGCTAAAGAAGACGAACACGCGTGCAGACAGCACGCGAGCGTTTGCGATGGGTCGAGATGGAGCAGTATGCTGATCGTCTCGTGCACCAGCTCTCCGGCGGTCAACAGCAGCGCATCGCCATCGCGCGCGCCTTGGTGAACAGCCCGAAACTTGCTGCTCGCTGATGAGCCCACCGGCAACCTCGATACCGCCACTGGCGAGATGGTGCTCGATCTCTTGCACCGCACCGCGCGTGAATGGGGCGTCGCGGTCATGATGGCGACTCACAGTCTGGAGAGCACGTCGCAGGTCGATCGCCTCATCCGGCTGCGCGATGGACGTATCGCCGAAAGCCCGGTGCTGCGATGACCGCTGCTTGGCCGCTTTTCAGCCGCTTGATCGTGCGCCCCTTGCGGACCGAGCCGGTGCGCACCTTGCTCACTGTGCTTGCTGTCGCGCTCGGTGTAGGCGTGGTCATCGCCATCGACTTGGCAGGTGGCGCCGCCGCCGGCAGTTTTCATTCTTCACTCGAGTCGCTCACCGGCAAAGGCGATCTGCTCATCACCGGCACCGCCGGGGTCGACCAGCGGCTTCTGGGCAAGCTCGCTCAACTCCCGTACAATCTCGAGCTCGCGCCGCGCATCGAGGATTTCGCGTCGATCAACGGCAAGGGAGAAGCACTTCCGTTCATCGGGCTCGATCTGATCGCTCTCGCAAACAGCCCGCGAACGCGCACGAGTCAGCTGATGTCTTCCACTGCGCTAAACTCGAACGCGATTCGATTTGGGTCGGCTCGGCTCTCGGCCTACGCTCGGGCGACCATGTGCAGCTCCTTATAAATGACCGGCTGAGAGAGCTTCAAAGTCGGCCGGCGTGCTTGCCGCTCAAAATGAGCAGCTTGGGGAGTCGAACGTCATTGTTGCCGATATCGGCTTGGCTCAGCGGGTCACGGGTAAAACGGGCAAGCTCGACAGCATCGATGTCCGAATTCCCGCCGGCAGCTTCGCGGCCGTGTGGCGCGACCGTCTACAGAAGGAGTTGCCGGCCGGAGTCACCGTCGAGCCGCAAGGAGCGCGCACCGAAGAGAATCGCAAGATGCTGGCGGCATTCCGCTGGAATCTTCGCGTGCTGAGCTACATCGCTCTGGTCGTCGGCGCATTTCTGATCTACAACACGATTGCCATTTCGGTCGTCAGGCGCAGAAACGAAATCGGTGTCTTGCGCGCGCTTGGGGCCACGCGCGGCACGATTCTCGCCGGCTTCCTCGCTGAAGCGGGATTCTTTGCGATTTGCGGCAGTCTCTCGGCCTGCTCATCGGCCGTCTTCTCGCCATCGGAGCAGTGCGGCTCATTGGCAATACCGTGGAGGCGCTTTACGTGAGCAGCCAGCCCGCGCCCATTCACAATCAACGCGCTCACAGCGGGCCTGGGCGTTGCTTTGGGCGTTGCCGTCTCACTCCTGGCTGCGCTCGGCCGGCCTTTGAAGCCGCCCGGGTCGCGACCGGTCGAAGCCATGGCGCGCGGCCGTGAAGAGTATGTCGCCGCGGTCCGCTCTCGCTCTCGCACGCTCATCGCCGCTCTCTTCTTCGTTGGCGCAGCACTCTTCTCTCGCTTGCCGCCCGTCAATCGTCAACCGCTCTTTGCGTATCTTGCAGTGCTGCTGCTGATCGTCGGCACCGCAGCCATTATCCCTGCCCTTATCGACGCGTTCGTGCCGTTTCACGCAACGCATCATTGAAAAAAGTCTCGGGGTCGAGGCTCTGCTCGCCGCGCGTTCTCTGCGCGCCTCCGTCGGCCGCATGTCGGTCCTGACGGCTGCACTCGCCACCGCCATCGCCATGACGGCTAGCGTCGGCATCATGGTCGGCAGCTTTCGCGAGACCGTTGCCGTCTGGATGGATAACCAGCTTAAGAGCGGATTTCTACCTTCGCCCCGCCGGCTCTGCGGCTGCCGATCAGCATCCCACCATGAGTCCCGATATCGCGGACCGCATTGAGCGGCTTCCAAGCGTTGCCTCCGTCGATCGCTTCCGCGCGTATCCGATTTCTTATGAAGGCCTGCCTGCAACACTTGCGGGTGGCGAGAGCAGCCGTCTCGGCGAGTCCGCCAGCACGCGTTTTCTCCCAGGCGAAAACGCAACGGCCATCCTCGCAACAGCTTGCCGACCGGCGACTACGCGGTCGTCAGCGAGCCATTTGCCAACAAGCACAAGATCAAAGTCGGTGACGGCTGTGCACCTTCCGCTTGCGGGTGCGCAGCGCTCGCTTTACTGTTCTGGGTATCTACTACGACTACTCGACCGAGCGCGGTTCATCGTGCTCGACCGCAAGACGCTCCTGAAGTATCTTCCCGATCCGGCTGAGTCGAATCTCGCGGTCTATCTCAGACCGGGTGTGGATGCGTCCGTCCGTGCGACGCGAATTGATGCGATCCTCGCGCGGCCGTGCCGTACTCGTCTTCTCAAATCGCAGCTCTGCGCCGCGCCGCCATCGCCACCTTCGACCGCACGTTCCGAATCACCTATGCGCTCGAAGCCGTTGCGGTTATCGTCGCGGTGATGGGCATCGCGGGCGCGCTGCTCGCGATGATCATCGACCGCCGTCGCGAATTCGCGCTGTTGCGTTTCCTCGGCGCTGCGCGGCCGCAGGTGCGCAAAATCATCCTCTGCGAAGCCGGCTTGCTCGGCCTGCTCGCGAACGGCATCGGCCTCGCGCTCGGCACCGTCCTCTCGCTCATCCTGATTTTCGTCATCAACAAGCAATCGTTCGGCTGGACCATTCAGTTTCACTGGCCCGTAGCCATGTTGCTCGTCGTTCTCACCGGCGTGTATGCCGCCACTGTGCTCGCCGGGCTTTACCCTGCGCAAACAGCGCTTGCGCATGAACCCGATCGAGGTCATTCATGAGGAGTAAGTTGCGCTGCTCTTGCTCGTCGTGGCATCGCTCTGCTGCGGATCGATGCGCAGAACTGGCAGATGGCGCTGCCCGGCTACCGGTTTGAATTTCCGCGCGATCACTTCAGCCATCCCGGATTATCAGACGGAGTGGTGGTATTACACCGGAAACCTGCGCGCCGCCAATGGCCATCGCTACGGCTTCGAGCTCACATTTTTTCGCCAGGCCGCGCATGCTCTCGCCGCAGGCAGCGCGAGCGGAAGACCCCACCTGGCGGCCCGACCAGCTCTACCTCGCACATCTTGCTCTGAGCGATATCGACGGCCGAGCTTCTATCACACGGAGCGGCTAAATCGCGCCGGACCCGGGCCTTGCCGGCGCTTCCTTGGCGGACGGCCGCTACTGGAACGGCAACTGGCAGGTGCGCTGGACGGCACTGCCCGGCGCACGAGCAAGACTCGTGGCGGTATGCGATCGCTTCACGCTGCGAGTTACGCTTCAGCCACCAAACCGCCGTCATTCAGGGGCAGAACGGCGTCAGCCAGAAAGGCCCGGCGCCGGGCGCAAGCCTCGCATTACATCTCGTTCACGCGCATCGAGCCGCGGGCAACTTGAGCGAAGGTAGCACCAGCAGCAAGTAGCGGGCTCGCCTGGATGGATCACGAATTCTTCACCGAACCGCCATCGCCAGCGATCTTGCCGGCTGGGACTGGTTCGCCATCCAGCTGGACAACAACGAAGAGCTGATGCTTTATCGCCTGCGCAAAAGTCCGGCGAAAGCCGACCCCTACTCTTCGGGCAGTTACGTCGACACGCCAGGGCAAAGCGCATTTCCTCTCGGCGAAAGATTTCTCGTTCACGCCCGGCGAGCTCTGGCCGAGTCCCGCATTCGGGCGCCCGTTATCCGATCGCCTGGCAGATCACGTCCCTCATTACAGCTTGATCTTGTCGAGCGAACTGCGCTAAAGGATCAGGAGCTTGGGACGAAGAACGGCGCCGGCCCCAGTTACTGGGAAGGTGCCGTCACCTACTGGCGGGACACGCGACGGAGCAACCGGTCAAGGTGTCGGCTATCTGGAAATGACTGGTTACGGAAGCCAATCCAACTGAGCGGAATGGCTCCGAAATGACATCAATCCGTCAGGAACGGATCTCCGGACCGCGCTCCGTTGCCTGGTTGTGGTTCTAGCGACCGCATCGATCGCGCAGAGCAGAGCTGAGATCAGGCAGCAGCCAACCACGATCCCGAGCGCGTAACGCAACGTAAACAGCTGGGAGGCAAACCCGATCGCCGGCGGCCCGACAATAAATCCGATATAGCCGATGCCGGTGACGGTGGCGATGCCCGCGCCCGGGCTGATCGATTCCACCCGTCCGCCCGATCCGAAAACCAGCGGAATGATCACCGAAAACCCGGCGCCGGTTGCGGCAAAGCCGGGCAGCGCCCACTCGGCCGAGTGCATCGACAGCGCCCACAGCAAGCCGCCGGCCGCCACCAGGCTGCCGGCGCGAACGGTCCTCATCGGCCCAGGCGCGCCGTGATCATATCGCCCAAGAAAACGAAAGATCGCCATCGATGCAGAGAACACCGCATACCCGGCTGCGGCCGTGCCCGCCCCCGCGTGCAGAACCTGCTTCAGGTAAACGGCCGTCCAGTCGCCCATCGCGCCTTCTGAGAGCAAAATGCAAAAGCCGATCGCGCTTAAGCAAAAAGCACGCGCGGAATCTGGCTCAAAGGCAACCGATGTTCGCTCACAAGAGCAGCGCGCTCGTGCGTTTCGAGCAGCAGTGGCGAGACCAGCGCACACCGCAAGCACGTTGATCACGCCGCTGATGGCGAAGTGCGGCAGAACACCGACGCCGTGCGCGGCGGCCAATCCGCCCAGACCCGCGCCGATCATTCCGCCCAGGCTGAACATGCCGTGGAAACGCGACATCGTCGGCTTGCCGAGCGCCTTCTCCACCTCCACGCCCTGCGCGTTCATCGAGACGTCCATCGCCGCCGCCAAACCCCCAAAGACAAAAAGCGCGCGCCGAGAGGGTCAGCGTATTGAAGGCCAGTCCGAGCAGCATGGGCGATGAGGCAAAACAGCCAAGCTGCTCACAGTTGAAATTTTCTTGCTGCCGTAGCGGCTCACCAGCCAACCTGCGAACGGAATGGTCGACGACGGCGCCGACCGCGGAGCTCAGCAGAGTCAGCCCGAGCAGCCATTGGCAGATGCGAGAGCGCTCTGCACGGCCGGTATGCGTGATACCCAAGTGGCGACGACAAGCCCATGCACCAGAAACAGCACCACCGTGCCCCACCAGCCGCCGCACTGCCGGGCTCAGTTCAGAACGCGACATGGCCGGCGTGCGAGCATGCGGCCGAGTAAATCGTGATTTCTGCCCGTCGCGCGTCCAGCTTGCTTCCGGCTCAAGCCCTAGCGCTTCACACTGCGGCGGGTGTGATGTCCGGCTCCCATTCGTAAAACCGCGCTCAGGAACTTCTGCACCACAGGTTGGCGAGCAGTTTCGCATTTCGGCTTCCAGGTACGCGTGTACGTGATCAGCGCATCGAACTTCTTTGTGCGCAGCGCCTGCGATAGACGCGGGATGAAAGTCGTCCGTCTCGATCACGTTCAAGCTGGTGAGACACAAAGCCATAGTCGGCGCTTTCGCAGCGCCGCCGAGTAGGGCCAGGCGGTCGCGATCGTCGATCCCGCAGAGCGTCTGCTCCGCAAATGCGCGCGGCCGCTTGCTGCAGCTGCACGAAATCAACCATCGCGTAGTTATTTTCGTAAGGGAAACGGATAAGGCGGATTCCAGAATAGATTGCAGATCAGCCCGGCAAGCAGGGTGGCCGCAATGCGCCATTGCGATCCACTTCGGCAGCGGGTCAACCCCACGCTGACCGCAATGTAGAAGACCGGCAACACCGGCAGCAGGTATCGCTCGAGTTCCGCCCCGCCCAAAACGGAGACCAGCACAACCGTGAATGCCGCCGACCGCGAACGTCACTCTGCCAGGCCGCGTACGAAATGCGGAACACTTGCGCGCGGTAAAGACCAGCACAAGTGTGCCGATCCAGCGGAACTCCGCAAAGAACAGATAGTAAATTCTGCGCAGAGCGAGAACACCACGCGCACCGGATTCAGTGCGTAGTCGACGTTGTAATGCGCGAACCCGGGATCGCCGAGCCAGAAGCCCGTTTCGAGTGCAGAACAGCAGCCAAGCGGCCAGCGGCAAGAGCCGGCGCCAGGAACAAGAAGAGCGCGCCGCCAGTCTCTCCGGAGCAGAAGCGAGCAGGCAAGAACACGCGGGCACAACTAGCCCGGTCTCCTTCGCAAGCACCAGCACCACGACAGGCAACGGCCGCAGCCACGTACGCTTCTTGAGAAAGAGCAGCAGCGCTAGAATACTCAGGACCATGGCGGGCATATCTAGCTGCGCCATCATGCTCTGCGTGAAAAATAGCGGCGAGGCAAACAGAAAAAGAGGTGGCAGGAAAGCGGGCGCGCCGTCCGTATCCGACTGAGTTCGATCGCCAGAAGAAACGTGAACAGCAATCCGGCAGCGGCAAGACCAACATCGCGACGCGCGTTACCGCAATCGAAAAACCGAACAGCTTGTACCAGAGCACGAGGTAAACTTCGACGCCTGGCGGATGCACATTGGGAATCGTCGAGTGCGCGACCCACGCGCCCGTCCGCAACAGGTCGAGAGCAGTCGGAATGAACTGCCCTTGTTCATCCCAGAAGAAAGGCAGGTTCAGCAGCGGCAAATGCAAGCGAAAGCAACGTGATGCGCAAACAGCGCAAAGAGCAGAAGCAGGTGATACGGTACGGTTTCTTGCAACGAGCCGGAGTATCCGCCAAGGCAAAGGGCGGAAGCTTCGGCATGGGCGGCCGGCGCTGAACGGGCATGCGCCTATTGAATGACTTCGCCCTGCGCCTGCGCTTCCAGGCGGATCTCGCCGAATGCGGCTTCGTATTGCTTAAGATTCTGCTGCAACAAATTCGACAGCGCCTTGGCCTGCGGCGGGCTCAGATAAACACCCTGGAAATTAGCGATCGTTACAGCATCCGGCGCACTCTGGTTGACGGTTCCGAACATAAGGAAGAAATCCCAAAGGCTCACGCGCATCTGCACGCTGTTCGCGTAGTGCTCGCGATAATCGGGCGTCGACGTGAGCTGAACTTTGGGGGCCGGCTGAGCGGGTGTCATATCCTCAGTATCACTGACGTCTCGAAATGGAAACGTCAGGCTTTACGAACCGGCAAGAGAATTTGGCGGGGACGACGGGGCTCGAACCCGCGACCTCCGACGTGACAGGCCGGCGTTCTAACCAACTGAACTACGTCCCCTTGTTCGTGAAACGTCGGATGTCTCCAAGATTATCACAGGCCGCAGAACCGTCGCCGGGCCGTCCGCATGGTCTAAACCACCCTGGTTCGAAACCACGGCATCAACGTTCTCCGCGTTACCGTACGGCCCGACCCTCCGTCGTGAGCGGACGCGCTACAAAAAGACCGGCGAAAGTGCCGCGGAGCGAGTAGAACACAATGAACCAGCAGATTGTGGCAACAAGACCCAATACAATGCCGGCTGGAGCCATAGTGATGTGGAACAACAAGATGTTGAAGATGACGGGCGCAATGAACGCCAAGGCCAATGGCACATAGCGATTCACCAGGAAAAGAAGCCCGCAACAAACCTGAATCAGGAAAATCGGCGCCATGTAATGCGAGGCGCTGAGTAATGTCACGAACTGAGTGGCCAGATCGGGCATCGGAGTCATCGGCAGGAAATGCAGAAAGCCATTAAGACCGAAAAACGTAAACAATATGCCGAGCAAATAGCGGGCGATTGTTGAAGCAACTCTCATATCTTTCTCCTTGCGAATAGTCGGGCATTCAGAAATCTTCTTAGTCACTTCGATGCAGGCCACGAAAGCTCTGGCGCCGCTATATGGGTCTTTAGTCGCTTTTCATCTGAGACCCGCGCGTCCTGCCTACCGACTCTTTATGACTTCTTTAGTCCTTCATCACTAGATTGAAGAAGCAATGTTAGATCTGTTCTACCTGCTGATTGCTCTCTTGCTTTTCCTTGGCTGTTGGGCCTTCACGAAGGCCTGCGATCGTCTCTAGGAGCTACGTCACATGGATTACATCATCGCGGGTATCACTACTCTGTTCCTGTTCGCTTACCTTGTCTACGCATTGCTGAAACCGGAGAAGTTCTAAGTCATGACTACCAATGGCGTTCTGCAAATCATCATCTTTTTCCTCGTTATCTTCGCGCTCGCCAAGCCGATGGGTCTGTTCATGGCCAAGCTGTTCGAGGGCGGACGGACGTTCCTGCATCCGCTCCTCCGTTCGCTAGAAACGCTGTCATACAAGTTGATCGGAGTTAAAGAAGACGCCGAGCAGCGCTGGACTCAGTACGCCGCCGCGCTCCTGGCCTTCAGTCTTTTCAGCTTTCTATTCGTCTACCTTCTGCAGCGCTTCCAAGGAATCCTGCCTCTCAACCCGCAAGGTTTTACCGGCAAGATGGTCTCCCCTGATCTGGCCTTCAACACGGCGATGAGTTTCGTGACCAACACCAACTGGCAAGCCTACAGTGGCGAGTCCACCCTCAGCTACTTCGTTCAGATGGCTGCTCTCACGGTGCAAAACTTTGCGTCGGCTGCTGCCGGCATCGCTGTTGCAATTGCCGTTATACGCGGTTTCGCGCGACAGCAGACCAACAGCCTTGGTAACTTTTGGGTCGATGTCACCCGGGCGGTCCTGTATATTCTGCTGCCGCTCTCAATCGTCATCGCCCTTTTGTTCTGCGCACAAGGCGTCATCCAGAACTTCCATCCCTATACCGTGGTCAAAACAGTCGAAGGCGCAAAACAGGTCATCGCGCAGGGCCCGGTCGCCTCTCAAGAAGCAATCAAGATGCTTGGCACGAACGGCGGTGGCTTCTTCGGTGCCAACTCGGCTCACCCGTTTGAAAATCCGACGCCCCTCACGAATTTCATTCAGCTCATCGCAATCTTTCTTATACCCGCCGGCCTGACTTACACCTTCGGCGTGCTCGTCGGCGATCGGCGGCAGGGTTGGGCCATCTTTGCCGCCTGCTCCGTTATGTTTCTTGTGGGAGCCTTCGCGTGTTACTGGGCTGAAGCCAAGGGCAACCCCATTCTCGAGAAAACAGGTCTCGCGTCCAGCGCCACCGCCATCCAACCCGGCGGCAACATGGAAGGCAAAGAAACGCGTTTCGGCATCGCGGCTTCGGCGCTCTTCGCCACCGTCACTACCGATGCCAGTTGCGGTGCGGTGAACGGCATGCACGACAGTTTTACACCCCTCGGCGGTCTCGTTCCGCTCTTCAACATTCAAACTGGCGAAGTCATTTTTGGAGGCGTTGGCGCAGGGCTCTACGGCATCCTGCTTTACGCTATCCTCGCGGTCTTCATCGCCGGTTTGATGGTCGGCCGTACTCCCGAGTACATCGGTAAGAAGATCGAAGGCAAAGAAGTCAAAATGGCGATGCTCGGCGCTGCTCGCTACCGCGTTCAGTATGCTTGTGCTCGCCGCCATCTCTTCCGTCATCCATTTCCCATCTCCCACCAAGGACGCCAAAGGTCAACCAGTTGCGCAGAGTTACTGGAATCCGCCGGGCGCCGCCACCGCTAACCTCAACAACTCGGGCCCGCACGGATTCAGCGAAGAACTGTATGCATATACCAGCGCCGCCGGCAATAACGGCAGCGCGTTCGCCGGCATAAACACCAACACGCCCTGGTACAACCTCACGCTCGGCATCGGAATGCTGATTGGCCGCTTTCTTTTCCTGATCCCGTTGCTCGCAGCCGCCGGCAGTCTCGCTCGCAAGAAGCGCATCGCCTGCCACCAGCGGCACATTCCCCACCCACGGACCCCTCTTCGTCGGGCTGCTGGTCGGCACTGTCATTCTCGTCGGAGCGCTAACATTCTTCCCGGCTCTCGCACTCGGGCCTATCGTCGAACACTACCTCATGCAGGATGGGCAAGTATTTTCGCAATGCTGCTTTCACTTTCTGGAGCTAACCTCCCCCGAGCTAACATCATGGCCACCTCAATCCAGACACCGCTAAGTCCCGCAGCGCTGCCGCCACCGCAAGCCGGCTCGCTGCTGCCTTCCAAACTGAACCGCGCACGTCCGCTCTTCGACCCCGAAATCCTCCGTCGCGCTACCCAGGATTCGTTCGTCAAGCTGAACCCGGTCACGCTAGCGAAAAACCCGGTCATCTTCGTGGTCGAGGTTGGCGCAGCCCTCGTCACTTTGTTCCTCATTCGTAACCTCGTCACTGGTGTGTCAGGCAACGGCTTCGAAATTCAGATTGCCTTGTGGCTCTGGTTTACTGTTTTGTTTGCGAATTTTGCAGAAGCTATGGCAGAGGCGCGCGGCAAAGCCCAGGCTGACACTCTTCGCAAAACTAAAACCGATTCGGTTGCGAAGCGCGTTCTTGAAAACGGCAACATCGAAACGGTTCCCGCTTCGAAGCTCCGCTCGGGCGACATGGTGGTGGCCGAGGCAGGTGATCTGATACCCGGCGACGGCGAAGTCATCGAGGGCATCGCGACCGTCGATGAATCTGTCATCACCGGCGAAAGCGCTCCCGTGATTCGTGAGTCGGGCGGCGACCGCAGTGCTGTAACGGGCGGTACGCAAGTCCTCTCCGATCGAGTCAAGCTGCGCATCACCTCCAATCCCGGCGAGACGTTTCTCGACAAGATGATTGCGCTCGTCGAAGGCGCGGAGCGTCAAAAAACTCCCAACGAAATCGCGCTCAACATCCTGATCGCCGGCCTTACTCTCATATTTCTGCTTGCCGTCGCGACGCTCCACCCCTTCGCGCTGTACGCCGTCTCCTCATCCGGCTCCGGCCATGTCCCAACTATCGCGGTGCTTGTTTCGCTGCTGGTTTGTCTCATCCCGACCACTATCGGTGGCCTGTTGTCGGCGATCGGCATCGCTGGCATGGATCGCGTCATGCAACACAACGTTCTCGCCATGAGCGGCAAAGCAGTCGAAGCTTCGGGCGACGTCAATACGCTGCTGCTCGATAAGACTGGCACCATCACGCTCGGCAATCGCCAGGCCGTCGAATTCATCACTTTCGCCGACGTGAGTGAGCAAGACCTGGCCGATGCCGCACAGCTCTCGAGTCTCGCCGACGAAACGCCGGAAGGCCGCTCGATCGTCGTGCTTGCTAAAGAAAAATACGGTCTACGCGGGCGCGAAGTCTCCGAACACGAAGCCCACTTCATCCCGTTCTCCGCCTACACGCGTATGAGCGGCGTCGATATCGACGGTCGTATGCTGCGCAAGGGAGCAAGCGGAGCCATTGCTGAACTTTGTTAAAGAACTCGGCGGTAAGCTCCCCGCGAACTTCGAAGACGCGGCGGATCGCATTTCGCGCAAGGCGGCACACCGCTAGCGGTTTCCGACGGCTCTCGCATGCTCGGCATCATTCATCTCAAAGACATCGTCAAAGGCGGCATGAATGAGCGCATCGGGCAGCTGCGCGCCATGGGAATCCGTTCGGTGATGATCACTGGCGATAATCCGCTCACCGCTGCCGCCATCGCTGCTGAAGCCGGCGTCGATGACTTTCTTGCGCAAGCAACTCCCGCCGACAAGCTTCAATACATCAAGCGCGAACAGGGTGAAGGACGTCTCGTTGCAATGACTGGCGACGGCACAAACGATGCCCCTGCCCTTGCGCAAGCTGACGTCGGTCTCGCCATGAATACGCGGAACCATGGCTGCCAAAGAAGCCGGTAACATGGTTGATCTCGACAGTAACCCGACCAAGCTGATCGAAGTCGTTGCGATTGGCAAACAGCTGCTTATCACTCGCGGCGCTCTGACCACATTCTCCATCGCGAATGACGTCGCCAAATATTTCGCCATCATCCCCGCCATGTTCATGACAACCTATCCGGCGCTGCGCCGCTTCAACATCATGAATCTGCATACTCCGCAAAGCGCGGTACTGGCGGCGGTGATCTTCAACGCGCTGATCATCATTGTGCTCGTGCCGCTCGCCTTGCGCGGTGTGAAGTACCGGCCGAGTGGCGCAGCGGCCCTGCTTCGCCGCAACCTCTTCATCTATGGCTTGGGCGGCATTCTTGTGCCGTTCCCGGGTATTTGGATCATCGACCAGCTGCTCGTTTGGTTGCACCTTGCCTGACCGCGACAAAGAGAAATCATGCTACAACAATTAAGTTCCGCTTTCCGGCTTACGGCCCTGCTGACGATCTTGACGGGACTGATTTACCCCGCCATTGTCACCGGCTTCTGCCAGCTCCTCTTTAAAGACAAAGCGAACGGCAGTCTGGTCACGACGAATGGCCAGGTAATCGGGTCACGACTAATCGGCCAGAATTTTAGTCGACCCGGATACTTCCATCCGCGACCTTCCGCCGCCGGTACCGACGGTTACGATGCTGCGAACTCTGCTGCCTCCAACCTCGGTCCAACCAGCCAGGTTCTCTTCAAGCGAGTCGAAGCAGCCAGTGCGCAGTTTCGTAAAGAGAACCCAACGTTCAAAGGTCCCATCCCAGCCGATGCTCTGACTACCTCCGGCAGCGGCTTGGATCCGGACATAAGCGTTGCCAATGCCTCCGCTCAATCAGGGAGAATCGCCCAGGATCGCCGGGCGGATCAGGCCGGCATCGAACGATTGATCGCCACGACAGCCGATCGGCGGGATCTTGGCTTCCTCGGCGAGGAGCGCGTCAACGTGCTTGCCCTCAACCTGGCTCTCGACCGCCAGTTTCCCGTCAGGCGCTAAGGCGCGCGTTTTGTGAGATGTTAAAGCAACAGGAACACTGCCGGTTGCCTGATCGTAAACCTACACCGGAACAGCTGCTTGAGCGGCTCGAAACAGATGAAAGCGACCAGACTCGCGGTCGCTTGAAAATCTTTCTAGGCTATGCCTCGGGCGTAGGGAAAAGCTTTCGTATGTTCGATGAAGGGCGTCGCCGCTTTGAGCGTGGCCAGGACGTTATCGTCGGAGCGATCCAGCCGCGCTCTCCCGCGGAAGTCCTTAGCCTTCTCTCCAAACTCGAAGTGATACCGCTCCGAGAAGGAACTAGCACGCCTGTCATGGATATACCCGCTATCCTGCGCCGTGGGCCCCAGGTCTGCCTAGTCGATGGGCTCGCCTATGATAATCCGCCCGAGTCGAGGCATGCGAGCCGCTGGCAGGACGTGGCCCAATTACTCGCCGCGGGCATCTCGGTGATCACCTCAGTTAACCTGCAACACATCGATGAGAAGCGTACCGAGCTCGAGGCGATTACGGGTAAGCACGTCACGCAAACCGTTCCTCTCAGCTTTCTGCAAACCGCGGATGAGATCGTCGTGGTGGACGCGCCCGCCGAAAGCTGCATCAGCTTTTCAGACGATAGCAAGCCGGGAAGCGTCCAGAAGCTTTCCCAGACGCAGCTCTCGGAGCTTCGCGAAGTTGCTCTCTTTCTGGCGGCCGACGTGATCGACCGGCAGCTCGAACGTTACCTCGCTAGACACGGCATTGAACAGACCTGGGGCACGCAGGAGCGCATCCTGGTTTGCCTCACCCCCGATTCGGACGCAGGCCGCATGCTTGAGGCGGGCGCTCGCAATCGCGATCGCTTCCACGGCGAGTTGATCGTCGCGCATATGAATCGCCCGGAATGGTCCTCCGAACAGCGCAGTCGGGTACAGGTGGCGGTGGATCACGCACAGGAAAAGGCGGCCGAGGTCGTCGAGCTAGATGGCGAAGACGCAGTCACCAGCGTCCTCGAGTTTGCCCGCCATCGCGGCATCACCCAGATCTTCGTCGCCCACAAGAACCAGGAGAAATGGTGGGAGCGCGTTTTCGGCAGCGATCTCGATCGGCTGATCCGTTCGGCCGAAGGCATTGATGTACGTGTCTTCCCACATCCTTGAAACCTTTCGCTGCCCGGCTAGCCTAGATCGCTAGGGTCGTACGCTGAAAAACGTTCGCCCGAAACCCAGTTCTGCCGTTATCCCCGCATCGGGGGCGGTAATGCTCTCAATTCGCTTAAATCCTGCTTCCCTCAATGCCATCACAATGTCGGTCTGCGGGTAGCATTGTTGCTTGACCGTACTGCGCTGCTGGCGCCAGCAATTTCCGTCGCCGTTTTTGACAAACCAGATCAGCTCGGTAGAGGCCTGCTTCGTCGCCTTATCGAACTTCCCCCGCACTAGTCCAACCGTCTCCGGTTGAATGTCGACCGACCACTCCTGCAAATCTGCCGAGTATGCCTGTTCGAGATTCATATCGAAGACAAACAGCCCGTCGTCATCGAGCACACGGTGCACTCCGCGAAAAACGCTCTTGAGCTCCTCGAGTTTTAGGATGTGATTCAGCGAATCGAATGTAGATACCGCCGCCCGGTACTTGCCTTCGAGTGAAAGCGCCCTGGCATCCTGCACGCGAAAATCGATGGCCGGTAGATCCCTGCGCGCCAGCTCGATCAGCTCCGCCGAGTTATCGACCCCCGTCACCGTATATCCGCGTGCGACAAGTTCTTTCGTCACATGCCCTGAACCGCAGCAAAGGTCAAGGACGCGAGCCCTGGCGGGTATCTGCGAGAAGAACAGCCGCTCGAGTGCCGGCATCGCGGAGGGTAAATACCAGTCTGCCCAAAGCACGTGATACATCCCCGCGACATCGTCGTAGGAAGAAGTGCCATTGCCGCTCATTCAGAACCTATCAGGTGTTATCGGCTAAGTGGATCGCAACTGCCACCGGTGGCTACTGATCATCTTGACCGTGGCATCTGCCTCCTACAATATAATCTATGTCCGCCACTGCCCTCGACCAGGAGCTTCTTACCAAATACGAACCGGTGATCGGTCTAGAGGTTCACGTCCAGCTTGGCACCAAAACAAAGATTTTCTGCAGCTGTCCGGTCGAATTCGGCGCGCCTCCCAATACAAACGTCTGCCCGGTTTGCCTCGGCTTGCCCGGCGCCTTGCCCGTTCTGAGCCGTCAAGCGGTGGAACTCGCCATCGGGGCATCGCTTGCGCTCCACTGCACCGTGAATCCCTTCTCGCGCTTTGCCCGCAAAAACTACTTTTATCCTGATCTGCCCAAGGGCTATCAGATTTCGCAATATGATCAGCCGCTCGCCGAACATGGCCGGCTCGATATCCTGCTCAACACGGGCAAAAAGCGCATTGGCGTTACACGTGTCCACATGGAAGACGACGCCGGCAAAAGTCTCCACGACGGTTTCAAAGATTCCGACCGCTTCACCTATGTCGATTTAAATCGTTCGGGAACCCCCCTGATCGAAATCGTCAGCGAACCGGACATGCGTTCGCCAGACGAAGCGTACAGTTATCTCACCGAGATCAAACAGGTTCTCCAGTACATCGGCGTGTCTGATTGCGACATGGAGAAGGGTCAGCTGCGCTGTGATGCCAACGTCTCCGTGCGGCTCCGTGGGGCGGAGAAGTTCGGCACCAAGGCCGAAGTCAAGAATCTCAATTCATTCCGCTATCTTAAGCTCGCCCTGGAATACGAGATCGAAAGGCAAGTCGAGCTGCTCGAATCCGGTGGAAATGTCATCCAGGAAACGCGGCTTTACAACGTCGATCTCGGCAAAACGATCAGCATGCGCAGCAAGGAGCACGCGCACGATTACCGTTACTTCCCGGAGCCTGACCTGGTGCCTTTGCGCGTTAGCGAGCACTGGCTGAATGGCGTCCGGCACACCCTTCCGGAGTTGCCCGCTGCCCGGCGCGATCGCTTTGTGAACGAGTATGGTCTCCGCGAATACGACGCCCATGTACTGACCCTCACTCGTGAAACCGGCGATTACTTCGAAGCAGCCGCCAAGGTAAGCGGTGACGGCCGCACCACGGCCAACTGGGTCGTCGGAGACTTGATGGGCCTGCTTAAAGCAGCGGGAAAAACGGTGGCCGAGTCGCCTGTCCCAGCACATCATCTGGGCGAATTAGTGCAGCTGATCAATAAGGGCGACCTCTCCGGCAAACTTGCCAAAGATGTTCTTCCCAAGATGTTTGAAAGCGGAGAGGCACCATCCGTCATCGTAGAGCGCGAAGGTCTGCGGCAGATCTCCGATGCCGGTGCGCTCGAGCAGATTGTCGCGCAGGTTCTCGCCGCCAATCCAAAACAGGTCGAGCAATATCGCGGTGGCAAGACGGCCGTGATCGGATTCCTGGTCGGACAAGTGATGAAGGCCAGTCGTGGACAAGCGAACCCTGCCGCCGCGAATGAAGCCCTCCGTAAACAGCTGGATGGCTGATAATTACTGCGCCAGAGCCGCGCGCTCTTCGTTGTGGTGTCGCACGTCGATGCCTTTCACCAGAAACAGCACGTCTTCCGCCACGTTGGTCGCATGATCTGCGATGCGCTCCAGATTACGCACCACCGAAAGCAGATAGAGAGCTTGCGGAATCTGTTGCGGATTGCTCTCCATGAAGCTCATCAGCTCGTGATAACTCGCCGTGCGCATGTTGTCGACCGCGTCATCTGACGCGAGAACACTGCGCGCCAGTTCTGCATCGCGATTGACAAATGCATCGAGCGATTTCCGCACCATGCCTTGTGCGAGGCCCGCAATATGCGGAATATCGATCAGCGGACGGATGAGCGGCTCGCGAATCAGCGCCAGCGCGCTCTGCGCAATGCTCACCGAAAGATCGCCCATGCGCTCAAGGTCGTTGTTGATCTTAATGGCTGCCGTAACCAGCCTGAGATCTGCGGCTAACGGAGCCTGCAAAGCAAGCAGACTGATTGCCATGTCGTCGATCTCGATCTCGAGCTGATTGATTCGCCCCTCATTGCGGAGAACCTGTTGCGCGAGATCTTCATTCTTCTCAACGACGCCCTGCACGCTGCGATACACCGCGCTTTCTACGAGCGCGCTCATTTCAAGCAGCTTTGCTTTGAGCTTCTCTAATTCCTGTTCGAAGTGACGCACGTATCTTCCTTCGTTCGGTCTTCGATCAACCGAACCGGCCAGTCACATAATCTTCCGTCTCTTTCTTCGACGGATTTTGGAAAATCTTACGGGTATCGTTAAACTCGATGAGCTTGCCGAGCAGAAAGAACCCGGTCGAATCCGCTAGCCGAGCCGCCTGCTGCATGTTGTGCGTGACAATCACTATCGTCGTCATGCCCTTGATCTGAAACAGCAGTTCCTCGATCTTGAGTGTGGCGATCGGATCCAGTGCCGAGCAAGGTTCGTCCAGCAACAGAACTTCCGGCTCCACCGCCAACGCACGCGCAATGCATAAACGCTGCTGCTGCCCGCCCGATAAAGCCGACGCCGGTTTGTTCAACTTATCTTTCACTTCAGTCCAGAGAGCCGCGTGCGTCAAACTCCGCTCCACCGCTTCGTTGATGACGGATTTGCGATGAATGCCGTTCACGCGCAGTCCGTAGGCGACGTTGTCAAAAATTGTCTTCGCAAACGGGTTCGACTTCTGAAACACCATGCCGACCCGCCGGCGCACATCCGTTACATCCATCGCGAGCAGATCGTTGCCGTCGAGCAGCAGCTGCCCTTCGACTCGCGTATTGCGCAACGCCTCGTTCATGCGGTTCATGGTGCGAAGAAATGTTGATTTTCCGCAGCCCGATGGCCCGATGAACGCCGTAATCTTGTTCGGCGCTATATCGAGCGTGATGCCGTGTAGCGCCTGAAAGGAGCCGTAAAAGAAATCGATGTTCTTCGCACTCAGCTTGCAAGTTGTAGCCGGCGTCTTAGCATTGGCTATTTCGGCCGGCAGGGACGCCGCCGGGTTAATCACTTGTGGTCCTGGTGAAGTTGCCACAACGTTATCTCCTGGAGGACGCTGGTCCTCGGGCAATGATCATTCTAGCTGTCACGTTCACTAATAGTATGAGCGTGAGCAAAACAAAGCCCGCCGCCCAGGCTTGCTGGTGAAGATCTTCGTCCGGGGCCAGCGCATAGTTGTAAATCATCACGGGCAGCGTAGCAATCGGTGCGAGCCAGCCCTTACTCCAGAACATGTTTCCCAGAGCGGTGAATAGGAGCGGAGCTGTTTCGCCCGCCACTCGCGCCAGATTGAGCATCATGCCCGAAGTCAATCCTGAGATCGCCGCCGGAACCACCACCGTAAATACTGTTTTCGCCTTGGTCGCTCCAAGCGCCATTGCCCCTTCGCGCATCGAGTTCGGAACCGCCAACAGGAATTCTTCCGTCGTTCTAACTGCAATCGGAATCATCATGATCCCGAGCGCCACGCCTCCTGCCAGTGCGGAAAAGTGCTTCATCGGCCGCACCACAATCGCATAGGCTACGATCCCAATGACAATCGACGGCACACCGTTTAGGAGGTCCACCGTGTAGCGAACCAGAAACGCGAACGTCTTGCCGCTGTATTCCGCCAGGTAAACTCCCGCCAGAAAGCCGATCGGTACGCCGATCGCCGTTGAGACCAAGAGCACTTTCGCGCTGCCCACAATCGCATTCGCCATACCGCCGCCCGTTTCGCCCGCCGGCTTCGGAAGCTTCGTAAAGAAATCCCAATTGAGCGATCGCGCCCCGTGTACCAGCAGATAACCCAGAATGAAAAACAGCACCCCCACCACCAGCACCGTGCAGATGCCCGAAAGAGTGAGCATGACAACATTGATCACGCGCCGCTTGTGGGAGATTTCGACCATCATGTGCTCACGCTCCCCGATTCGATGTTGCCAGAATCATGATTCGGGCAACCGCGTTGATGACGATTGTCAGGCCGAATAGCACTAGCCCCAAAAAGATCAGCGACGAAACGTAAAGGTCGCCGCTCGCTTCTGCAAATTCATTCGCGATCACGGCCGCTATGGAATAGCCCGGTGAAAACAGCGAAGCGGCGATCTTCGGCGTGTTCCCGATCACCATCGTGACCGCCATCGTTTCGCCCAGCGCGCGCGCCAGTGCTAGAAAGACCGAGCCGAGAATGCCGGTGCTCGCCGTTGGCAGTACGATCTGCCACGTCGTTTCCCACTTCGTTGCTCCCAACGCCAGCGCCGCTTCCCGCTGGTCAACGGGTACTGCCAGCAACACCTCGCGCGAGACCGAAACGATAAAGGGCACCACCATTACCGAGAGCACCAGTCCAGCCGACAAGAAACTCACGCCGTAGAAATCGCCCTGGAAAATCGGTAGGAAACCCAAAGTCTTGCTAAGCACCGGCACCAGAACTTGCCGTATGATCGGCACCAGAACAAAAATTCCAATCAGGCCATAAATCACGCTCGGAACCGCCGCCAGCAGCTCAATCAGGAAAGTCAGCAGGTTCGAAAGTCGCGGTGGAGCCATCTCGGCCAGGAAAATCGAAGACGCAACGCCAAGCGGAACTGCGATTAACAAAGCCAGAAACGAGGTGACGCAAGTGCCGTAAATGAAGGGAAGCGCGCCGAATTTTCCGGCGTTCGGGTCCCACGTCGATGTCCATAGAAAATGGAAGCCGAACGTTTTCACCGTCGGCTGCGAATGGGTCCACAGTTCAAGAACGATGAGCGCGACCAGCAGCAGTACAAGGGTCGCCGAGGCGAGTGTAATCGAGTATGCGATCGCGTCGCCCCCACGCAGCCGGTCCCAAAAGGTCCGCTCGTTGGGACGACGAAGCGCATCCGCGATATAGGTGGTGCCTGCCATTCTGTATCAGCGCAACCCCGACCAAAAGCTATTTGGTCGTGATCATCGCGATCTGCTTTTCTTCCTTCGCTACTACCGATTGTGGCAGCTTCGCATAATCGAGTGATTCAACCGAACCCTGCCCGCTCGTGATGGCCCACTTCAGAAAGCCCGTTACGGCCTTCTGTTTTGCCGCGTCGGATATCTTCGCAGGGACCAACAGCCACGTGTATGTGGAAATCGGGTATACGCCGGTCCCTGTTTCATCGGTGATCGAAACCCGGAAATCAGCCGGTATGTCCTTTACCGCCGCCGCGGCCGCTGTCACTGATTTCAGATCCGCCTTGACAAACTCGCCGGACTTGTTCTGCACTTTGCCATATGCAAGATGGTTCTTCACCGCGTAAATCAGCTCTACGTATCCAAACGCCCCTTTCTGCTGCTTGATTACGCCAGCCACGCCGTCATTGCCCTTCGCGCCCAAGCCCATTGGCCAGTCGACCGACGTGTTCTTGCCTACCTTCGACTTCCACTCCGGGCTGACCTTCGACAGATAGTCGGTCCAGCAAAATGTAGTGCCGCTTCCATCCGAACGGTGCACCACCACAATCTTGTTATCCGGCAGTTTCACCCCGGGGTTTGCCTTCGCAATCTGTCCGTCGTTCCACGTCTTAATCGTTCCTAAAAAAATTCCGGCCAGCACTTGCGGTGTGAAATTCAATTCCTGTGTAATGCCCGGCAGGTTATACGTGGGAACGGCCGCGCCCAATACCGTCGGGAACAGCAGAACAGCCGCACCGTTCTTGTTTTTGTAGGTCTTGAGTTGCTCATCGGTCATCGGCATATCGCTGGCGCCGAAATCAACCGTGCCGTCCGTCACTCCTTTAATCCCGCCCCCAGATCCATTCGGCTGGTAATTGATCTGAACGTTACCGATTCCCTGGTATTGGCTAAACCACTTCTGATAAATCGGTGCTGGAAAGGTCGCACCCGCGCCCGTCAAATTGGTCTGGGCGCTCAAAGGAAGCCCCGCCGCAAATATCATCGGCACTGCTGAAAACAAGACACGACTCATTAGCTGGAAAGACATGGAGGAGTTGGTTGACCTGGTGATTGAAGTTTGCCGCCGCCGCGGGTGCCGTTGTGCGCCTTTCCTAGATTGAAGGCTCGTCATAAACCGGGTATGACAATCACGTTACAAATCGGTTAAAGCGGTACCTGCCTTACCGCCTTCCCGCTTCACGGTCGTTTCGTACAACGCTGCCTTCTTTCATGACAAACAGCACACTTTGCGTGACCTTGATGTCTGCCAACGGATTCCCCGGCGTGGCTACGATGTCCGCCAGCTTGCCGGGTTCGAGCGTGCCGATCTTGCTCTGCAATCCAAGCAAATCAGCCGCCACGGATGTTCCCGCCCGCAGTGCCTGCGCCGGTGGCATTCCGTCGTTCGCCATTAGCAGGAATTCAAGCGCATTGTTGCCGTGCGGGTAAACAGCAGCGTCCGTCCCAAGCGCTATCTTTACTCCCATCGCGAGCGCTCGTTTCACCATGCTGTCCTGCGATTTTAAAGCGAGGTCTGCCTTCTGCTGCACCAGTGGCGGAAACTTCGATTCCAAAAGCCCTGTGCGCGTCGCCAGTGTCGGAACCAGATATGTCCCACGCTCGCGCATCATCCGCAGCGCTTCGTCATCCAGAAATGTTCCGTGTTCAATCGAATCGATGCCCGCACGTATCGCCCGTTTTGCGCCTTCCGCCCCATGCGCGTGTGCCGCCGTCTTGCGCCGTAACTCATGTGCCGCTGTGACGAGCGCATCTAGCTCTGCCTGCGTCAGCTGCGGTGTATCCACGTCATCGGTCGGTGAGAGCACGCCACCGGTAGCGCACGTCTTAATTACGTCAGCCCCGTATTTAATGTTGAACCGCACGGCAAATCGCGCTTGGTCCGCTGAATCGATCACACCATCCGTGGGCCCGGACTCATGATTGAGGATGCCGAAGCGGTAACCGGCGCCATCGTCGCAATGCCCGCCGGTTGAGCCGATGGCATGCACCGAAACGAGCATCCGCGGACCCGGTACAAGCCCGGCATTGATGGAATTCCGCAAACCCACGTCCAGGAAATCGGTTGAGCCGACATCGCGCACTGTGGTGAACCCTGCCAGCAGAGTCTTGCGCGCGTTCACGGTCGCTCGAATCGCTTGCTCCGCCACTGTGCGGCTCAATCGCCGACTCTCCGCCCCGCCAAAATCCGGATCGAAGTCCTGCGTCAGGTGCGTATGCGCGTCTATGAAACCGGGAAGTAGCGTCGCATCCCCGAGATCGATCACACTGGCGTTCGGCGGCGCTGTGCCGCCAATCGACTGGATCTTGCCGGCCACCACCACGATGATCCCCGGCTCAACCAGCTTGTCGCTTTTTCCGTCGAACAGGCGGGCCGCTTTGATCAAATAGGTATTTCCTTGCGCCCAGCCGCCACATGCCAGCAAAAACAAAAGACCAAGTACCCGCATGAAGCTTCGAGAATAGCGCAGGGCCGCAGCTGCCCTATATCTCCGCTTCCACCTCAATTTCAATCAACATCCGCGGATCGATCAGCGCACGAACCTCCACCATCGTCGCGCATGGCCGAATCGTCCCGAAGAACTCGGTGTGAGCGCGGCCATACTCCTGCCACCGCGAGATGTCGGTCACAAACATACGCGTGCGCACAATATGAGCGAGTGTCGCTCCGGCCTGGCGCAGCGCTCGCTCGATGTTTCCAATTACCTGCCGGGTCTGCTCATACCCGTCGTTCCCACCCACAATCTCACCGTGTTCGCCCGTCGCCGTCGTTCCTGAAAGGTAAACCCGATTCCCAACCCGCACCGCCCGGCTATAGCCGACCGCCGATTCGAAGGGAGTGCCCGATGAAATATTTTGCCTGTCCTGACTCATGCCTTGATTGTCAGGCAGCCTTGAGCAGGATCGTAAATTTCGAACCGCGCCCGAGCTGGCTCTCCACCGCAACCGTACCGCCCATTCCCTCCACCACTTCTTTCACAATCGGTAACCCCAGTCCGGTACCGCCCGTCGTCCGGGCACGCGCCCTGTCCACTCGGTAGAAACGTTCGAAGATCCGTCTCAAATCCTCGCTCGGGATCCCGATGCCCGTATCGGTAATGCTGACCCGCACCATGCTTTTCTCGGTCGGCTCACACTCGACAATCACGCGCCCGCTCGGCCGGTTGAATTTCACCGCGTTGTCGAGCAAATTCGTGAGTGCTTGCTCGAGCCGAAAGCGATAACCCATCACCGAGCAATCATGGCAGTTCTCTGTATCGAGATGCACATTGCGCAGAGAGGCGTTGCCCTCGACGGTATGCACCGCCGATTCAATAATCCCCAGTAGGGAAAGCCGCTCAGCCGGAACTGGCGGCGGAGCGTTCCGGTCGAGCTCGGAAATTACCAGCAAGTCGGAAGCAATATTGTTCAGCCGGATCGCGTGCGACTGGATAATCTCGACAAACTTGCGATTATTCACTTCGTCTTCGAGAGCACCGTCAAGCAGCGTCTCGGCATAACCGCGGATGGCCGCCAGCGGTGTGCGCAGTTCATGCGACACGTCCGCGACGAAATCTTTCCGAACCTGCTCCTGCCGCTCGATGTCGGTCACATCGTGCAGCACAATCACGGCGCCCCGGTGCGGCTGCTCACTGAAGGGCAGCGCCCGGGCTTCGAACCAGCGGCCTGCCGCGCTCGGCAGTTGAAAGCGGTCCGTTTCCGCCCTTCCTTCCTTCACCACTCGCTCGAGAATGTCCCGGATGATCGGCTCGCGCACGATTTCGTACAGGATCCGGCCCTCAGTTGTGGGCATCCGTGTACTGAATGCTCTGGCGAATGCTTCGTTGCAGAAGATAACCCGCAGGTCGTGATCGACCGCCAGCACACCCTCCGCCATGCACGCCAGAATCGTTTCCCGGCGCCCCAGTTCCAGATTCGCGCGGTCCATCACCAGCCGCACTCGCTGTCCCATCGCTTTCAAAGCGCGCGCCAAGGCGCCTAATTCTTGGGATTCGTTCTCCGGAAACGCAATCTCGGTCCCCGGTAAAGCAGAAACGAAATTTTCTAACCGAGACGCTGCTTTACGCCACGCCCGAATCACACCGAGCAGCACCACGGCGACTATCGCTGCGCCCGCGACGTTCACCATCAGCAGCTTCGTGAATGCTTGCCCCGCGCTCGCCGGATTTAGATCGGATTGCAGCCAGAGAAACGAGACAGGGGTCGCCAGCAAAAACAGCAAACAAATGAAAAGCAACCGGCGGCCCGCAACGTCTGGCATCTGTTCTGTAAACAGCAGGGTAAATCAGTTTTGTTTCAGCCGTGTGGCAGCCGGCTCTTTCAAGCCTCGTGCTTGAGGAACCAGGATTGGCTGCTCAGCATCTTTTTGCCGGTCGGGACTGGCCGTGTGTAAGTCCCGTCGGACTGCATGATCCGTGCACCCGCTTCGTCCTCCAGATACTTCGCAAGAATACGATCACGTAAACGCCGGATCAGCCGGCGCTCTTCGATCGGGAACAAAATCTCCACGCGCCGGTTCAGATTGCGGGGCATCAAATCCGCACTCCCTACATACACCAGCTCGTCGCCTCCGTTATAGAAGTAATAGATACGGCTGTGTTCCAGAAAGCGCCCCAGAATACTGCGCACTCGAATCGTTTCGCTTACCCCGGGAATGCCCGGACGAAGCACGCATACTCCGCGTACAATCAAATCGATTTCGACACCGGCCTGCGAGGCTTCATAGAGCACGCGTACCATGCCCGCGTCCTCCAGCGCATTCATCTTGAATATGATGTGACCGTCGCCATGCGTCTTGTGCCGCTCCACTTCCGCATGAATCAGCCTTTCGAGCCCGCTCCGGATGCTGTGCGGCGCAACCAGCAGCTTGCGATATGACTTCTTTGCCGAGTACCCGGTCAGGTGATTGAAGAGATCGCTCACATCCTCACCAATCTCTTCGTTGCAAGTAAACAGACCGAGATCGGTGTAAATGCGCGCAGTCGTCGGATTATAGTTCCCGGTCCCTAGGTGCAGATAACGTCGGATTCTGTCGCCTTCCTGCCGCACCACCATCGCCATCTTCGCGTGTACTTTTACGCCTGGCAGTCCATACACCACATGCACGCCTTCACGCTCCAGCTTCTGCGCCCATTCGATGTTGCTCTCTTCGTCAAAGCGAGCTTTCAGTTCAAGCAGCACCGCGACTTGTTTGCCGTTCTGAATCGCATCGAGCAGCGCTTCGACAATCGGCGAATTGCGCCCCACCCGGTACAGCGTCATCTTGATCGCGAGCACGTGAGGATCTTCGGCCGCGGCGCGCAAAAAATCCACCACCGGCTGGAATGATTCGAAAGGCTGATGCACCAGCACATCGGTCTCGGAAATCGTAGTGAAGATTTCAGCCGATGGCGCCCCGGTGAATCCTTTCGGAAAGCAGGCAATAAACGGTTTGTCTTTTAAACCGGGCCGGTCAATGTTGAGCAGCGCGCGCACACGGCTTAGATCAAGCGGACCTTCACAGCGATATACGTCATTCTGATCCAGCTCGAGATTCGCCGTCAGGATATCGATTAGCCGCTGCGGCATCGCCGTATCCACCTGCAGGCGAACCGCATCGCGAAACCGCCGTCTCCAGACCGCTTCCTGCACGCTCTCAAGTAGGTCGTCTGTCTCGAGCTCCTGAATTGCGAGCTCCGCGTCCCGCGTCAGGTGGAACATATAGGAAGACAGAATTTCCATCTCCGGAAACAGCAGACGCAGATTACAAGTGATGGCATGCTCCAGCCAGATAAACGTCAGTTCGGACGCACTCGAAGGTAGTGCTACCAGTTGGGGCAGCGAGTCCGGCACCTTGATGCGGGCAAACCGCTCGATCCCATCCCCGTTACTGACCACCGCCGCGACATTCAAGCTTAGGTTCGAAATGTGCGGGAACGGGCGGCCTTGATCGACCGCCAGCGGTGTCAAAACCGGATAAACAACCCGCTTGAAATACTCGTCGACCGCTACTCTCTGCTGCGGATTTAACTCGTCAACCCCAAGAATATAGATTCCTTGCGCCCGCAGATTCGGCATCAGCTCTTCGCGCCACAGCCGGTATAGCTCGGTCATGATGCTCGTTACTTCTTGCCGGATCAATTCGAGCTGCTCGGAGGGCGATCGGCCGTCCATACTTATCTCGGTCGTTCGGGTTTCAATCTGTTGCCACAGTCCTGCCACACGAACCATGAAAAACTCGTCCATGTTCGAGCCAAGAATTGACAAAAACTTTACCCGCTCGAGCAAGGGCGTCGAGGGCTCGAGCGCCTCCTCCAACACGCGGCGTTGAAAGGCGAGCAGACTGAGTTGGGGATTTAGGTAAAGATCCGGCGATTCCAACCGAGGTCTTGCTTCTGGACGCCGTTCGGCATCGCGCATGTGAGGAGCGCGCTTTCTACCAGAGGTGGGGCTTGCCATAGAGAGTAGCGAATCTCATTTTATCTGTACTGTAGAAGTACGAATCATTCAGCATGCCACGAAAAGCCTTTGGAGGTTGACCCCGCTGCACACGATTGTTACGATTGAAGTGCGGGGTGGAGCAGTCAGGTAGCTCGTTGGGCTCATAACCCAAAGGTCGCAAGTTCAAATCTTGCCCCCGCAACCAACAAGATTGGCCGGTTGCAAGGAATAGATCGTTACCCCGACTCCGCATACCGCGCGTCAAGCAGATCCAGCTCGTGCTCCAGTTGCCTCAAAACCTCGTCGTGAATCTTGTTTTCATTGCGCAGCTTAATCGCCACTTCTCGCTCGACATTCCTTAGCTCCTGAGCCACATACCGCTGCCGCTCGAGGTTCTCCAGTTCTGCGCTTTGAAAATTGCCGTCGTGATCTTTTTCGAGCAGCGCCATCCGATGCCGGTAATAAGACTCCAGATGATCGAACAATTCCTTCTGGTCCTCTGTCCCGTCTTTACGAATTTTGCCCAGTGCCCGCAAAGCCGCCGAGATCATCTGCCGCCGTGCCGTGCTCTCTTCTTCGAAGCCAATAGCGCTCGAACCGAGCCCCAGCATCCGAATCAGCACCGGCATACTTAATCCCTGCATCACCAACGTCGCGAAGATTACGCAAAATGTCAGAAAGATGATCACGTTGCGGAACGGAAAAGGCGTCCCGTTGCCGAGCCGCTCCGGTAACGACAAGGCCGCCGCGAGGGCCAGCACGCCCCGCATGCCCGCCCATCCAACCAAAAACAATTCTCCTGTTTTCGTTTTGCGAACCTTCCGCCCCAGCATCTGCTGCAAACGGCGCGAAATCCACTCGGCCGGATACAGCCATAGAAAGCGCAGCACAATCACTATGAGGCTGAAGATCGCGCCGTCGAGGATAATGCTGGTCGTGCTGACCCCTTTGATATCGGCGAGAATGTAGGGCAGCTGCAACCCCAAGACCAGAAACACTAGTCCGTTTAAGATGAAATCGAGCGTGCGCCAAACAGCCGACGATTCAATGCGCGCGTGCAGCGAATAAAACCCCGAGCTTCTGCGTCCCAAATATAGGCCGCACGCCAGCGTCGCCAGCACTCCCGAACATTGCAGCCGCTCAGCCGCTAGATACGCGATATACGGCGTCACCAGGCTGATCGTTATCTCGACGGGCGCGTCGTCAATCTGCTCTTGAATCCGGTGCACAATCACGCCCGCGATCAACCCGACCACCACCGCTCCGAAGACCAGATAAAAAAGTGTAGCCGCGCCTACCACCACCGAAGGCGTAATGCTCGTAACCACCATAGCCAGCGTGAATTTTAGAGCGACCAGGCCGCTTCCATCGTTCACCAGGCTCTCCGCTTCCAGCAGGTCGGTAATACGTCGCGGAAGTCCCAACCGCTTGGCCGTAGCAGTCGCCGCAATGGCATCGGTTGCTGCAATGAGCGAACCAAGCACCAGCCCTAACTTCCAATCGAAACCGGGGATCAGGAAGTGCATCGTGCCCGCCACCCCGAAAATCGTAAACCCCACCAACCCAAAGGCCAGCATGACGATGCCGGTCAGGTTCGTCCGAAAATCACGCCAGGAAGTGTGAAATGCTGCAGAGAAGACAAGCGGCGGCAAAATTACCAGGAAAACTACGCTCGGATTCATCGTCACGCGTGGAATATGCGGAATCAGACTTAGCACCAGCCCGCCAAGCACCAGCATGATCGGGTACGCCACATGCAGCCGCTTCGCCACCAGGGCCAGCACCGCCACGGCGATCAGCAGTGTCAGAAAGACCAGTTCAAGATAGTCGAGGCCAGGGCCATGCATACAGGTTCACCGCCAAGATAGCGTATGAACTCTGCTCGGCTGCTCGCCCGCTTTGATATTGTCTGGCGGCCATTCACATGCGAAACTCGCCTCGCGACGCGCAACTCTCGCTCATGAGTTCGATCTTCGACATTCAGATCGAAGACGCTGCACCTGAGTAGCATGAACACTTATTGCAGGTCGACCCATCTCACGAATATGGACGAACTTTAAACGGCTCACCATCTATACGCAAAACAAGGTCAAGCACACTGCTCGCGTTCTGATCAAGTCCATGACTTTCCTTGTTCAGGAGCTTTGCGGTCGCTTGCGGAGCCACCATTCCACGACAACCATGTTGATGGAGAAACCGATCCAGAAGGCCAGCCCGAAGAACTGCTCCGGCTTCAGCCCGGTGAGCCTACTAGTAGCGAAGAAGAATCCCATAACCGGGCGCGTAGTAGCTATGCCGAACAGAATCGCCACCGATCGTATCCAGGACCGGCGCGCCGCCTTGGCATCCCCACTGCGTTCTTTTCTGTACGCGCGCCATAACCAATAGAGAAACAAACTATCGAACAGAAGAACCGCGGCCCGCTCCAGAGAACCACCGATCGCAAACACGCTCATTGCGTAAGCGGTTACGCCGACCGCCGTACCGAGCACGAGCATCACTGGCTGCACCCACGTTGCCTCCCGCTTCAAGAGCACGACCGGTGCCAGCAAAGCAAATGCCAGCGCTGGCACAATGTGGGCTAACGTTAAAGCCTCATGCCCTTGGAATGCTCGGTCGAGAGCGACGAGTTGGGCCGCACCGGCCGCATTCGGCTTCGCCAAGGCATAGAGCCGTCGCAACACCACGGTCACGGCGATCAGCACCGAAATCCAAAGTGCGGTCAACAGCAAGGGCGAGCGTCGGTTGGATGTCTGTGAGCTCATGCTCATTGCCATTGTGCAGTTCGTTTGACTGGTTGTCAAATTGAATTTAAAGGGCTATAAAACGTATGTGGAGCCAGACCAATGCAAACGTCCTTATGACTTGCGCAAGCGTCAGGAGAGCTCCGACCGCAACCGCCTTATAGTGATCGAAGCCGCAAAAAAGATTCTTGCCAGCAGGGGCTTCCTGCAATTCACAATGTTAGCGATAGCTAAGGAGAGCGGCCTGACTCGCCAGACGGTGCACAACCTGTTCGGCGCAAAGGTGGATGTGATTGAAGCGCTCTTCGATGACATCGCCTGTCGCGCAGGCATGCAGAACATGCGGGTCATCATGCAGTCTGCAGACCCGGCGTGGATCACCCGCGAGTACCTGCGTCTCATGGTGAGCTTATGGTCGGAAGATCGTGTGCTGCTCCGGCGCATTCACGGATTGCGCGCTATCGATCCCGAACTCGGCGCCGCTATCAACCGCCGCGATCAGCGGAAGAAGAATGTCTTTGGAAGAATCGTAAAGGTACTCGAGACGCAACGCGGGATTGCTTTCAGGGCCGAGGAGCAACAGTACCACTTCGCCATCCTCTATGCATTCACCTCATTTGAGCTTTATGAGCAATTGGCCGAAAGCCTGAACTCCGAGCAGGCGGTGACTGACGCTGTGTTGCACGCTGTGGGTCGCGCGCTCAATCTTGATCTGTCGAGTGCGCGCTAACGGACTGACCGTGCGCGTGCCCGTAGCTGTTGGTCAGGGATAAGTCGCTCGCTTCGCTCGTTGCAGCATAGTCTTCATGGATACTGCGGTAAGCGCACTCGTGCGTCAGGTCGGCGTGAAGCGCATTGCGGGCGGCGAGGAAACGCGTACCACCGATTCCGTCGCTGTCGAAGAGCCGCTTGAGATTCGCGTGCAGCACTGGTTCAAAGGCGTCCAGCGGGCCGAAAACTTGGCTCTCATGATGCGCACGCCCGGTCACGATTACGAACTTGCCGCCGGTTTTCTCCTCTCCGAAGCCATCGTTCAAAACCCGCGTGACATCGTCCAGATCCGCACCCTGGGCGGCGATGGCTCGAACGAGCTGCTTGTGGAGCTTTCTACCGAAGTGGATATGGAAGCCTGGCGCACATCACGCTCGACCTTTGTCAGCTCTAGCTGCGGCATTTGCGGTAAACGCAGCGCGCAGGCTCTACAAGAAGCTCTTCCCTCTCTCAGCGCCCAAAATGGCTTTCAAATCGATGCCGCGCGCATCAACCGGCTGCCCGCACTGCTCGCCGCTCATCAGAAGGCGTTCGCCGCCACCGGTGGTTTACACGCCGCCGCGCTCGTCCAGTCTGATGGTTCAATAAGCCAGGTCTTCGAAGACATTGGCCGGCACAACGCTCTCGATAAGTTGATCGGTTCTCAATTTCTAAGTGGGCACACGCCTCTGGCAGGGCGGATCCTGTTCCTCAGCAGCCGGAGCAGCTTTGAACTGGTTCAGAAAGCTGCCGCGGCGGGCGCCCCAGTGCTCGCGACCGTAGGTAGCCCCTCCAGCCTGGCCATTGAATCGGCGCGAGCCTGCGGACTAACGCTCCTGGGCTTTGTGCGGCAAGACCGCTTCAACATCTACTCGGGCGACTGGCGGATAAACTTGTAGAGAATGAAGCTGAGATTTCGAAATAACACGCTGCGATTGCGGTTGAACCGGCGCGAAGTCGAAACGCTCGCTGCCGGCCGTACCATTCGAGAGGAAGTCCTCTTTCCCAATCAGGCTCTTTTCACTTACGCGCTCGAGCCAGGCGACCAGGCCCTTGCCGGTGCTTCATTTGATGGTTACTCGATCCGCGTTGCCGCCCCACTATCCGACCTCCGCGATTGGGCATGCGGCGAGTCCATCGGGCTTTACTTCGATGTGCCCGCTGATAGTAAAACGTTGAAAATATCAATCGAAAAAGACCTCGAATGCGTGGACGGACCGCTCGAAGAACGCGATCCCGAAGCGTTTGCAAGATTGCCTGCTGAAACCTGCTGACTCGTTCCGTATTTGATAGCGTGTTCCTAGCATGACTGGTAGTATGTGGGCGCACAAACAAGCAAACATCCTTCTACTCACCATGCTGACGGCGGCGCCTTTCGCTCACGCCGCCTCGCTCGATATCCCCGCTCTCGTCCGGAAATCCGCCACCGTCAACGCACGCGATTTGAAAGCGTCGGACGATTATGCCTTTGACGAGCGCAATGTCAAAAGCAAAGTCGACTCAGCAGGACATCTGAAAGCTGAGGGGTCCAAAACTTCCCAGGTGCTGATGATAGACGGTTCCCCATACCGCCGCCTGCTCGCGATAAATGATGAACCGCTTAGCCCGTCTCAGCAAGCCGACGAGCAGACGAAACTTACGCGCGAAATAGCGCACCGGCAAAACGAATCTGCCCACGACCGCGCCGCACGCGTCAGTAAGTACGAAGAGCAGGAGGCTCAGGAACGTTTGTTCATGGACCAAATGGCGACTGCGTTCCAATTTACGCTGCTCGGCGAAGAGCAGATAGACGGTCACCCCTGCTATCACCTCAAAGCCACGCCCGATCCTAAGTACAACCCGCCCGTGGAAAAAGCGCGTGTTCTAAAAGGTATGCGCGGCGAGATGTGGATTGAGAAGCACGGCTTTCACTGGGCCAAAGTTCAGGCGGATGTGATCGAGCCAGTCTCCTTATTTGTTTTCGCAAAGGTTAACCCTGGTACTCGCTTCGAACTCGAGCAATCTCCCGTTGGCGAGTTCTGGCTGCCTAAACACTTTGTTCAAACGGTCAACGCCAGTGTTCTCGGAGTCTACGGCATTCGCAACCAGGACGAATTCTTCTACTCCAATTACCAGGAAAACTCCTCACTACTAAAAGCGCAAGCCTCCCTTCACTGATCGCCCACTCACTTTTACTTAGTGATGTCGCGATGGCTCTCTTTTACTGAGTAGCCCGCCTTCTTCAATCGCTTGTTAATTTCATTTGCGATAAA
Source organism: Terriglobia bacterium (assembly GCA_963737005.1). Lineage (GTDB taxonomy): Bacteria > Acidobacteriota > Terriglobia > Bryobacterales > Bryobacteraceae > Bog-105. The sequence continues at coordinate 51,963 of CAVTRD010000007.1, forward strand.
CACCGATCGGTGATGGCCGCCCGTGCACCCGAACGAAATCGTTAGGTAGCTCTTACCTTCGCGAATATAGTGCGGCAATAAATAAACAAGCAGGTCGGAAATGCGACTGATAAACTCGCACGTCTGCGGGAACGAACGAATGTAGCGTGCCACGCTCGGATGCCGCCCGGTCAGCTTCTTGAACTCGGGAATGTAATTCGGATTCGGCAGAAACCGCACATCGAATACCAGATCGCTGTCAGCCGGAACGCCGTGCCGGAATCCGAAGCTGTTCACGTACACGACAATTTTATTCGCTTCTTTCGAGTCCTGAAACTTTGCGGAGATGAGCGCCCGCAGATCGTGCACGTTCAGCTTCGACGTGTCGATATATAAGTCCGCCAGCTCCCGTATCGGATGCAGTTGCTCGCGCTCGCTTTGCAAGCTGTTCAGTACGCTTTCTTCGCCGCCTAGCGGATGCGGGCGCCTGGTCTCGCTGAACCGGCGCCGCAACACCTCGTCTTCCGCATCCAGAAACAGCAGCGCACAGCTGATCCGCGTTTTCAGTTCACGAAAAATTTTTGGAAGTTGCTTGAGCGATTCGCCTTCCCGGATATCGATGATCAACGCTCCGCGCTTTTTCGAGTCATAGCTTAGGTCGGCAAACTTTGCGATCAGCGGGATCGGTAAGTTATCGACCGCATAGAAGCCGAGGTCCTCAAAAGCCTTGAGCGCGGTGAGCTTTCCCGAGCCGCTCATACCGGTGATAATGACCAGGTCGTGGGAGGGAAGCACATTCGGCGACCCCGAGTCGTCGAGTGGCACGTCGATTGGTTCCGGTCTGGCGGGCCGTGATTGCGGCCGCCGTGAAGGGGGCGTCTTACGACTCAATTAGGTCGAAGTTCCCGTCAGCCCGGCGCACCAGCACCGAGAGACAATCCCGTGACGCATCGCGATAGACCACATAATCGTCGCCGTCCCGCTGCATATCGAGAATCGCTTCTTGCAAGGTCATCGGCTTGCGGTCCTCCGTGTAATCCACTCGGAAGATCTTTGGATGAACGGGTTGCCCATTGCTTTTCGGATTGCCCTTCCCATTCATCGAGGCAGGTGCTGGCGTGCTCTCCGCAGTTGGCTCCACACCGTCCCAGTCTTCTTTCAAAGAGCGCGTCGCTTTTGGATCACGGTGCGTGTCCCGCCACTTGTTTCGCAGCTTGACGATTTGCTTCTCCAGCTTCTCCACCGCATGACAAAGCGAGGTGTCGAGATCCGCATCGATTCCCTCTCCCACCAGCGCGTGATCGTAGAAATTGACCACGATCTCGACCTTGTGCAAGTGGCGTTCGACCTGATGAGTAACGTGCGCTTCGCGTTCACCGCGCCGCTCGATGAATTTACTCAGCTTCGAAATCTTCGCGCTGAACTTCTCCTCTAGTTCAGGGGTAAAATCTTTCGTCTTGCCGGAAACAATGAGCTTCATCTTTCCCTCTTTTGTGAGAAAACTCGCGGTAACGGGCCGTCACCAAACTCGATCGGCGGCATCTTGGCCGCCCAGCTTGCTAAGAATTAGTTGCGGACGCGTCGCTGATGTGTCGAAGGAATCTTCATATCCTCTCGGTATTTAGCAACCGTACGCCGCGTCACTTGAATACCTTCCGATTGCAACCGGGCCGTGATCTGCTCGTCAGTTAAAGGCTGGGCAGCATCTTCCTCGTCAATCATCTTTTTCACCCGTCTCTTCACAATGAGCAGCGGTGTCGCGCTTCCCTGCGGTCCCTGCACTGCTTCGGAGAAAAAGTAGCGCAGCTCAAAAACGCCCTGCGGCGTATGAGCGTACTTGTTCGCCACCGCGCGGCTCACCGTCGAAGGATGCACCCCGATCTCTTCCGCTACTTCTTTAATCATCATCGGCTTCAATTGATCGATGCCGAACTCGAGAAAATCCAGCTGTCGTTGGATGATCGAATGACAAACCCGCACGATCGTCTGCTTGCGCTGCTCAATGTTCTTGATCAACTGAAGCGCTGAAGCGTAGCGCTCTTTCACGTAATTGCGAACGTCTCGGTTCGGCTCCTGCTCGCGGTCGATCATGCGCTTGTAATCGCCGTTCAGCCGCAGCTGCGGAATCTCATCGTCGTTCAACGTGATGACGTAATCGTCGCCGTCCTTCGAGATGTATACATCCGGCTCAACCTGTCGCGCCCCCACGCTCGAATAGCGCAGCCCAGGAGCCGGATCGAGATGGCGTATCACTCGGAGCGCAATCTGAATGTGCTCTACCGGCCGGTTCAGCGCCTTCGCCAGTAGTGAAACTTGCCGCGTCTCGAGCATCTTCAAATGGTCGTGAACAATCTTCCACGCAACCGAATCCCGCGATCCCCGCGCTTCCAGCTGCAAAAGTAGACACTCGCGAAGATTTCTCGCGCCAACGCCGGTCGGATCGAGCGACTGCACCGCCCGCAGCCCCGCTTCCACGTCGGTCAGCTTCAGATCCTCTGCTTTTGCAATCTCTTCGAGCAGCGTGGTCAGGTACCCGCTCTCTTCCAGATTGCCGATAATCGTGTTCGCCGCCCGTCGCACCCGATCATTCAACAAAAGCACGCTACTCAGCTGGCTCTGCAGGTGATCACTCAGCGTAACGGGCGAGGATAAGAACGTTTCGAATGAAGGCTTCTCAATCGCTTCCGACGCCGGACTCTTAAAGCCGGGGTCCAGGTAATCGTCAAAAAAACTGCCGAAATCAATCTCTTCGAACGGGTCCGTATCGGCTTTGAGCGGCAGTTCCTCCGAGGCAGACGCGGCGGTCGCGACCGCTTCGCCCGGCACAGCACCGTCGGCCGACGAATCGCCGTCTGCCAGAGGCTCCCCTTCCGTCTTGGGGTCCGCGTGCTGCACTCGATCCAGTACCGCTTGATCGGTCGGATCGACTTGTCGCTCGCGCTCGAGCAGCGACTGCACTTCTGCCGGAGTCAGTTCTTCGCCCGCTTCGGCGCTCTCTTCCAGAACCGGGTTCTCCGCGATCTCGTTCATGATCATGTCCTTCAGCTCCAAGCGATTGAGCTGTAGGACTGTGACCATCTGCACGAGTCCAGGCGTGAGTATCTGCTTCTGCTGGACACCGAGATGCAGGCGCTGCGAAAGCGAACTCATTTGGCTCTCAGTTTATCACCGCAACGGGCATCGGGAATTTCAGAAAAAACGGACCAAGCCGCCGCTAAACCACCGCCATCGGCGGAAAATAAAAGTTCTCTCCCAGATAAATTCGCCGCACGTCCGGATCGTTGCCGAGCGATTCAGGCGAACCCGCACGAAAAATTCTGCCGCTGCTGATGATGTACGCCCGATCTGTCACAGCGAGCGTCTCCCGCACATTGTGATCGGTCACCAGGATCCCGATGCCTTTACTCTTTAAGTCGCCGATGATCCGCTGCAGCTCTAAAACCTGGATCGGATCAATGCCGGAAAAAGGTTCGTCAAGCAAAATAAAATCCGGCTGCAGCACCAGCGATCGCGCAATCTCGACCCGCCGCCGTTCTCCGCCCGAAAGCATATAGCCCTTACTGTGCCGCACCGTCTCGAGCCCGAGATCGTCAATCAGGATGTTCATCCGCTCACGCCGCTCCCGCCCGTTCAGCGGCAGCGTTTGCAAAATCGCCATCAAATTGTCTTCTACACTCAGCTTGCGAAAGACAGACGGCTCCTGCGGCAGGTAGCTCACCCCGCGCCTCGCCCGTAAGTACATGGGAAGCTCCGTGATCGGCTGGTCGTCCAACAAAACCTGACCCGCTTCCGGACTTACCAGGCCCACAATGATGTAGAACGAGGTGGTTTTCCCCGCGCCATTCGGCCCCAGCAGTCCCACCACCTCGCCTTGCTCGACGCGCACCGAAACGTTGTCGACCACTTTCCGTCCGTTATAGGATTTCGCGATCTCAACCGTCTGCAGCGTTCTCATCTTCCAACGTCTCTACGCTTTAATGATACTGGTCAATGCTCACTATCCAGGCGCGGAACGAGCGCATTTCCCGCGAGTCGTTAGCGGTCTCCCTGGTGGTTGTCGTCCTTGCCGCCCTGCGCCTCTGTCACATCCGGCTCCTGTGGGCCGATGAAGATTACCACCTTGCGGCAGCCATTAATCTGCTGCACGCAAAGATTCCCTATCGCGACTTCTGGTATGACAAGCCTCCCGGCGACGCCCTCTACTATCTCCTGATCGGCGGTCACTCCGGTTGGCCCCTTCGCCTGCTCGATACCGCTTACGTCCTCGTCGCGTGTTATCTCGTTTACCAACTCGCGCGCGCTTGGTGGGGCAAAACCGAAGCGCGCCTCTCCGCACTCCTGCTCGCGTTCTTTCTCACCTTTTACCTGCCTTCCGCGGTTATCGCCTTCGCAGCCGATGCTCTGCTCCTCGTACCTCACCTTGCCGCTATGTATTGCGCCTATGCCAAACGCGCTCTGCTCGCAGGTGTCTGCTGCGCCATTGGGTTTCTCGTGAACGCCAAAGCTCTTTTCGTGTTGGCTGTCTGTGCGCTCTGGCTCGGTCCGCAAACGCCCCTTCTATGTGCCGGCTTTGCGGTCCCGGTGCTTACGTTTGCACTTGCTGCCTTATGGTCCGGCGCTTGGCACGGCTACCTCGAACAGGTTTGGCGATGGGGCTGGATCTACGCCGCCGGCTCACCCGTCACTCACCCGTTCATCACAGGCTTGTCTCGCACCGCCAACTGGCTCGGCTTCCACGTGGCTCTCGCTAGCGCAGTTGTCGTGACGCTCTTCCGCTCGACGCGCCCTGACCGCTTCAAACTAATATCCTGGCTCGCGCTTTCCTATGCCGCCGTCTGCCTCGGCACCCGTTTCGCCCCTCACTACTTCCTCCAGCTACTGCCTCCCATGGTCGTCGCAGCTTCTCGCGGCATCACCGTCGCATGGCGCGAACGGCAACGTCTCGCCGCTTTCTTCTTAGCTGCATCGCTCATCGTTCCTGTCGTGCGATTCGGCCCGCATTATTTCCAGCTCGCTTTCGACAATCTCGTCGGCCGCAATCCCCGTTGGATCGATGCCACTCTCGACCTTGATTCCCAGGCAGCCGCACACGTGATTGAACAACTCGCTCAACCCACCGATACGCTCCTTGTATGGGGTTATCGTCCCGATATCTACGTCTATACACGCCTGACAAGCGATAGTCGCTTCTGGGACTCTCAGCCCCTCACCGGTGTTCCCGCCGACCGGCACCTTCACGCGAAGTCACCAATTTACGGCGGCCCCGCGGCCCAGAACCGTGTCGAACTCACGCATTCCCATCCCACCTGGCTCGTCGATGGATTGGGACCGCTAAATCCTCAACTCGCCCCCAGCGCATTTACCGACCTCCGTGCCTGGCTCGCAAACTACCGAGCCGTTGCCCGAACGAAACTCTGTATCATTTATCGGCGAATCAAGTGAGTATTGGGTACGATTGAGTGTTGTGTTTTCAGTCGTTATCCTAATGCCCGTTTTTAATGACTGGGAAAGCGCCGCTCTTTTGTGGCAGGAACTCGATCGGGCATTCGCTTCCCTCCACAACACGGAAGCAACCATCCTCTGCATCGATGACGGCTCGGTCAGCCCTCCCGACCCGCGTAGAATGACCGCTGATTTCCGTCACTTGAACGCCATAAATATCCTGCGGCTCAGGCGTAACGTCGGGCATCAACGCGCGATTGCAATCGGCCTTACCGAAATTTACGAACATATGCCCTGCGATGCTGTCGTCTGCATGGATGCCGATGGCGAGGATCGCGCCGCCGACGTACCTCTGCTGCTCGAAAAGTTCCAGCTGCTCGGCCGTAACGTCGCCATCTTTGCCGCGCGCCGCAAGCGTCTTGAAGGCCGTCTATTTCAGTTTGGTTATCTTCTTTTCCGCTTCATTCATTTATTGCTAGTCGGGTTCAGTGTCAAAATCGGCAACTTCAGCGTGCTCGCTTTTGAACACCTTTCGTCGCTTATCGTCTCGCCCGATCTTTGGAGTCACTATGCGGCGACGGTCGTCAAACTGCGCATTCCCATGCAGACCGTTCCCGCCGATCGCGGCCCCCGTTACGCCGGGCGCTCCAAGATGAGCTACATCACCCTCGTCAGCCATGGCCTCAGCGCCATCTCGGTGTTTGGTGAAACCGTCGCCACCCGCATCCTGATCGGCGTCTTGCTCGGCCTATCCATCAGTCTCGTCACCGCGGTCCTGGTGCTCACTGCGGTTCGTGGCGCAGCTTTGTCGTTCAATTGGATCACCGTCCTGGTCGCCTTCTCGCTGCTAACGATCCTCGATGCGCTTAGCGCTGCTTCGGTCGCGGCCTTTGCCGTTCTATCCAAGCGCGACCAACTGGGCTTTCTGCCCATCCGTGATTACGGTTATTTTGTGCGGGAGTTAACGTGCGTCTATGAGCGCCACCGGGTTCAGTTATAGCGGTACCGAACTTGACGTCTTTGCCTTGGCCCGTAATTGGAAAGCCTATTGGGCTTCCGAGATCGCGCCGCATCTCAAAGGTGACGTGCTCGAAGTGGGCGCGGGCCTTGGAACAAATACTTTGCCCTTGCAAATCGAGGGGGTGACGAGCTGGTGCTGCCTCGAACCCGATGACACTCTGCTCACTCGTCTCCGAACCAAACTTTACGGCAATACACGCGTTCCGACTGAAATCGAACACGGCATCCTCGCCGACTACGCACGGGAGGGCCGCCGCTTCGACACCATCCTCTACATCGACGTTCTCGAGCACATCGAACACGACGCGCGCGAGCTCCAGGTCGCTATCTCTTGTCTTCAACCCGGCGGCAAATTGATCGTTCTTGCTCCCGCTCACCAGTGGCTCTTTACGCCCTTCGATCAAGCGATCGGGCACTTTCGTCGGTATAACAAAGGAATGCTCGCCGCACTCACGCCGCCGAATGCCAAACTGCTCAGGAGCTGGTATCTCGATTGCGCCGGTTTGACCCTCTCTCTTGCGAACCGCCTCATTCTGAAACAAGCCCATCCCAATTCGCAGCAGATCATCACCTGGGATCGGTGGGTGATCCCGTTCTCGCGCTTCGCGGATCCGCTGCTCGGCCATCAGCTCGGTAAAACCGTCGTCGCGGTTTGGACCAGACACTGACTCGCCTCGCTCCGCCCTCCCGGCGAATCCTGAAGAACGGCCTCATCGGCCTGGTCGTGCTGTTCGCCGCCGCCTGGATCTACTACAACGAATTCCTCGGCTACTACGCACCCGATGACGAAGGCTATCTCATGATCGGCATCGAGTCGTTCCTGCGCGGCCATCGCCTCTACGACTACGTCTATTCGCAGTACGGTCCTTTTTACTACCTCGTGCAGTGGTGCTATTACGCCGTCGTCGGAACGCCTGTCACGCACGACCACGTCCGCCTGTTGGCCGCCTTTTTGTGGCTGGCTTGCGCCGGCGTCCTTGCTTGGTGCGTGCGCCGCCTCACCGCCTCCTGGATACTTACCGCGCTCGCCTTCCTCGCCCTCTTGAACGTGCTCAAGATCTTCGCGCAGAACCCAGGCCATCCCGAAGAAACTTGTCTCTTGCTTGTCTCGCTGTTGCTGGCGCTCTCCTGCTCGGTCGATACCATCGTGAGCACATCGCAAAGCGCACTTTTCGGCCTGCTCCTGGCTGCGCTCACTCTCACCAAGGTCAATATCGGCTTCTATGCCGGGCTCGCCCTTCTGCTCAGCTGGATACACATCGCGTTTGGCGCGGCCCTGAAACGGCTGTCGTTCTTAGCCGTCGGTCTGGCGAGTCTTGCCGCCACCGTGCTCATCATGGCGCCGCTCTTCACCCTGCCCTGGGTGCGCTGTTTTTGCTTGCTCATGCTGTTCTCGATCGCGCCTGTGCTTGCCTTCGCGTATGTAACCCGCGTCGAAACCACCGCCCCGCCGCGCTCCTGGGGCATCATGATCGCCGCTTTCTTCGCCGCATCCTGCCTCTTCCTAACGCCCTTTCTCCTCCGCGGCACCTCCCTTCACGCGGCCCTTTTCATGACCGTTCTGCAGTACAAAGATTTTTCGCACAACTGGTACATCAAGCTGCCCTGCGGTCCTAACTCCGTCGTCATTGCAGTTGCTTCCCTGCTGCTCGCGGCCGCGTGGCTCGGCTTCAGAACCCGCCCCCACCTCCATCGCTGGCTGACGTTGTTCCTTAACTTTCTGAAGGGCGCTTTGGGGCTCTACCCGCTCATCACCCTTGCCCTGCCGAGCGACATCTGGCACTTTGGCCCGGCCTTTCTCAAGCTGCTTACGCCCTTCTTGTGGCTGCTGCTGGTCCCGGCCGGCCCCTTGCCGGGCCTAACGGCATCGGCCACCCAAAGTGCTTGCTTTTCCCGCTTGATGCTCTGTCTGCTCGCCGCCTATGTGGCGCTCTATCCTTTTCCGGTCGCGGGAGCCCAGATGTTTTTCGCCATTTCGTTCCTGCTGGTCGCGGCCGCCCTGTCCGTGAGTGATTCCTGGACCGCCCTGAGCCCCTACCTGACTAGCGAGAGCCGCCATCAACTGCTCACGCGCGCTCCAGCGTTCAGGCGAGTCGTGGATCTCGCACAAGGCCCGGCACTTACGCGCACACTGTCGATGGTGCGTCGCATGCCACTGATTGGAAGCCTGCCACCGTTCAGCCGCCTGCTAGCGCCGGCGCTCCTGTTTGCCGTCCTGCTGATCTTTCCCGCACGCCTCGTTACGGCCCACCGGCGCTATCAGGACGCGCCCTCGCTCGATCTGCCCGGCGCACATCTGCTCCACGTGGAAGCGATTGATCGCGACACCTACCATTGGCTTACTACTGAAATTCAAGCGCGCTGCGATACCTTCTTCTCCCAGCCCGGCATGTTCAGCCCTTACTTCTGGACCAAAGAAATCCCTCCGACCGGTTTACTTCTCACCGGCTGGATGGAACTCATGAACACCAACGAACAGCAAGCCATCGCGCGCGATCTCACCGCCTCCGCGAAGGGCAAAAGAGCATGCATCATCTACAATCCGGAACTCGCTGAATTTTGGCGCAGAGGCCAGGACCCCGCTCAATCGCCACTGGTGCGCTACATCCAGCAGAACTACACGCCAGTTACTAACCGCGGCGGCTACTATCTCCTCGCCCGGAATAACTCAGCTGGCAACGAATAGCAACGGTACTTACTTCTTCCGCATTTTGGTGAACGCCACCTGATCTTTTTTACCGTCGACAATCAGGTGATCTTCCCCGCTGAAGTAAGTCAGCTGGAGTCCTTTAATTACGCCCTTGTAACTATCGATCATCTGCGGCGACCCGCCATTCAGCACGACCTTATCGTCTTTGGTGTAATACTCGCAGCGTTCGCCCGTGCCCGTTCTCGTGCGGCCGGGTGAGATGATGTCCGAGATATTCACGGCGCCCGTGGCAATCGCGTGGTCGAGCGAGGAGTCGTTAGAGCCCTTCTCCGTCTTTGGCAGCAAGAACGCCTGCAAATCCTTCGAAGTGATTGTCATCTTGTCGCGCACCAGTTTGACGCCGCCCGTGTAAGTCGCGATCCGCACATCATCCCGATAATCCAAGCTCGGCGCACGCACCACCGTGTAGATAGGCCCGTTGTCCGCCGGATTAGCTGTTGGAGCCGTCGTGTTACTCACCGGAACAATAGCCGCCGTGTTACTTTCGCCCGCGCTGCCCTTCGTCTTATTATCGAGTAACTCGCTCACCACGTTTCCCGACGCACGTAGCGACTGCGTATCCCGATCGATTGCAATCGTCTCGGCCGCAATTCGGTTGCCCGCTTGCCACATCACCACATGGCCTTCATAGAAGACCTTCGAATTGTTCTCGCGAGTCTGCATCTCGTTCGCCTGTGCTTGCATCGGCTGCGATGCATCGAGCATCGACGTGCCCGGCTTCTCGTTGCGGTCCGGCTCATGCGTCGAAAGCACATGCCCGCTCGCATCCATGTCGCCGTTCGCCTGGTTCATCACGATCTTGTCACCGACCGCTGAACCGGTATCGTCGAAAACGCGTGCGCCGTCCGTCAAAGTAATGCGGTTGATCGTCTGCTCGAGAAATGCTCTTTTCGCCGAGGCCTTCCGGCTGCCCTCTTCGTAACGAAAATTCCCGCTCTGATCGATCGAGCTGACGTTATTGCTGTTCGCGACAAACTTCGCCGTCATCAGGTCGCTCCAGGTGAGCGCCGGCGCCGGCGGCTGCAGTTTGCCGTCTGGGCCTTTGTTTGGCTTGGCCGTCGCCGCCGCTTTGTCGGTATGTGTCACCGCATTCCAGGCCAGCAGCGTATCCACATAACTCCCCTGCCCATACAGCACCCGCAAATGCGAGGCATCGATCACCCGGTGCGCCTGATCCGGACGGTTCGGCTTAAACTCCAGTTGCGCGACCGACGACGTCCGTATCTCCTGCAAATCTTTCCCGCCTGGTTTTAATTCCAGCTCAATGTGTTCGCTCCGCAGAATCCGCGTTTCCCCCAGCGCTACTCCCGGCTGCGGCAGCGGCTTCGATTCAGCAACACTGTGCCCGTCCGCCACTACTAGGTGCAGTTGGCTGTCGCTCACCGCTTCGCCGCCCTTTCGCTGCTTCGTCGCGAGCGCAAATCGCAGATCGGCCCGCGCCCCCGTCAGCACCGTATCCGTCCCCGGCTGCTTCGATTCCACGCGCGCATTCTGGTCCCCGATCATCTGCACCAGGTTGCCGTCATCATCAAACACTGCCGTCATCTTGTCCGCCGAATACGCGGTCCGGCGATCTTCCCGTACATCTGTCCCCGTGCCGTGATCGCCCTCAATTTGGTGCAGTCGGCCGTCCACCAGTGTCACCAGCGTCTTCCGCGCCGCAATCGTCGTCCCCTGCCGCGTCATCTTTGACCACGGAGATAGATAGATCTTGCTCTCGGCTTCCTTATAAATTAGATCGCCTGCCTCGATGTGCATCTTCTTCTCGGCCGGTCCCTTGCCGATCCAGTCAAGCGAAACCTGCGACTTCAAATGCAGCACTTTAGTATTCGGATCGTATTCGACGCCCACGGCTTTCCCATCGCCCTCCGTGAACAGAAAGGACGCCGGCTGATCCGTTGTCGCCTTCCCGGTCTTGGTCTCGTACAGAATCCCCGACGTAAACACGCGTACCCGCTTTTCCGCTATAGCCTTGTCCTCGGCATCCTTGTCCGCTGGTACGTTCCGGACAATGTAAACCGGTGCCTCCGACTTCAACGCGCCTGATCCCTCATTGAACAACGCCCGCTCCGTCTTGACATATGTGTACGCCCCGCCAGTCTTGTCGTAAAGCCGCAGCCGTACCCCGACCAGTTCGAACGTAGACGGGTCATGCGTCCCCTCGAAAGCCCGCGCATCCACCCGCACAATCGGCTTGTTCGTCGCCGGGTCATCTTTTGTCCATTGCCAGCCACTCGACGCCACGCCCTCCATCTCCGGTCGGATCGGCGGTGTCGGAGTGACTCGTGCCGCCCGCGCCTTATCCAAACGCAACTTCAGCGTGTAGCCCACCCCCACCGAGATCAGAACCAAGGCAACTGCGAGCAGTACGGAGTAACGACGCATAGGGGCAAACCGAATGTCCTCTTAAACTTAGCAGTTTACGATTGCGTTACGATTGGCAGGTTATCTGAGTCTCGCGCTGTATACCCATCCCCTGCTTTGTCCCTAACGCATTGATCTGTAAACGCTTAGAAGATCCACTTGTCACTCGCTTGCCAAGTGTGCTAAAACAGTCCTGGGTGATCGGACGCAGTTTTAGCAAGCCCGATCTCAGAACTCAAATTACGTATTGGAGGTTCTACTTATGGATATTCGTCCGCTACACGACCGTGTCGTGGTGAAACGGATTGACGAAGGCGAGACCATGCAGGGCGGTCTCTACATCCCGGATTCTGCAAAAGAAAAGCCGCAGCAGGGTGAAGTGGTTGCCGTTGGTAAAGGCAAGCGCGATGATGCAGGCAAGCTCAACGGACTGGACGTTCAGGTTGGCGACCGCATTCTGTTTGGCAAATATTCTGGCAATGACATTAAGCTCGACGGCAACGAGTACCTGATCATGCGTGAGGATGAGATCCTCGGCGTGCTCACCAACGGATCGTCGAACGGCACGTCTGCCAAGAAGTAAAAGGAGATTCGAAAATAATGGCTGCAAAACAAATTGTTTATAGCGAAAATTCGCGTCAGGCGATTCTGCGCGGTGTCAACCAGCTCGCAGACGCTGTTAAGGTGACGCTCGGCCCCAAGGGTCGTAACGTTGTTCTCGAAAAGAAATTCGGCGGCCCCACCATCACGAAAGACGGTGTCACGGTTGCCAAAGAAGTTGAGCTGAGGGATCCGCTCGAAAATATGGGCGCGCAGATGGTGCGTGAGGTTGCCTCGAAGACCTCCGACATCGCCGGCGACGGTACCACCACCGCGACGATCCTCGCTCAGGCGATCTTCCGTGAAGGTGTGAAATCAGTTGCTGCCGGTGCGAACCCGATGGCCCTGAAGCGCGGCGTCGAGAAGGCCGTCGAAACCATCGTGGAAGAAGTTAAGAAGTTCTCTAAGCCCGTCTCGGGTGATGCCATTGCGCAGGTCGGCACCATCTCTGCCAACGGCGATGCGACCATCGGGAACATCATTGCCGAAGCCATGAAGAAGGTCGGCAAGGATGGCGTGATCACGGTTGAAGAGTCGAAGACCATGGTGACCGAGCTCCAGACCGTTGACGGTATGCAGTTCGATCGCGGTTATCTCTCCCCTTACTTCGTCAGCGATCCGGACCGGATGGAAGTGGTCCTCGAAGATCCCTACATCCTGATCCATGAAAAGAAGATCAGCAACATGAAGGATCTTCTGCCGTTGCTCGAGCAGATTGCCCGTTCCGGCAAGCCGCTCCTGATCATCGCGGAAGAAGTCGAAGGTGAAGCGCTCGCTACTCTCGTCGTCAACAAGCTGCGTGGCACGTTGAATGCCGCTGCCGTCAAGGCTCCTGGCTTCGGCGATCGTCGCAAAGCGATGCTCGATGACATTGCTGTCCTCACCGGTGGCAAGTCCATCATGGAAGAAACCGGCATCAAGCTCGAAGGCGTCCGTCTCGAAGACCTGGGCCGCGCCAAGCGCGTCACGGTCGACAAAGACAACACGACCATCGTCGATGGCGCTGGTACCCAGAAAGCAATCGAAGGCCGCATCAAGCAGCTGCGCGCTCAGATCGAAGAAACTACCTCCGATTATGATCGCGAGAAGCTCCAGGAGCGCCTGGCGAAGCTCGCCGGTGGCGTGGCCGTCATTAAAGTCGGAGCCGCGACCGAGACCGAGATGAAGGAAAAGAAGGCCCGCGTCGAAGATGCTCTGCATGCGACCCGCGCGGCTGTCGAAGAAGGGATTGTCCCTGGCGGCGGTGTTGCACTGCTCCGGGCCGGCAAAACCCTGCACAATTTGAAGATGGATGGCGACGAGCAGATCGGCATCGACATCATCCGCAAGGCCACCGAAGAGCCGCTGCGCCAGATCTCTGGCAATGCCGGTTATGAAGGCGCCATCATCATCGAGAAAGTTCGCTCGAACGATGACCCGAACTACGGCTTTAACGCCGCAAACGGCCAGTTCGAAGACCTCGTGAAGTCGGGTGTCATCGATCCGACCAAGGTCACTCGCTCCGCTTTGCAGCATGCCGCTTCGATCAGCGCTCTAATGCTGACCACCGAAGCCATGATCGCTGAGCTTCCCGAGAAGAAGTCAGCCTCTGCTGGTCCCGGTGGCCCTGGCGGCCACGGCGGCCCCGACATGGATTACTAAGAATCCGCGTCAGTTTAGAGTTGTTCAAAAGCCCGCCCGGCTTAATTGCCGGGCGGGCTTTTTGTTGTTAGATAGGTCGCCCAAAATAGAATTCGTGACCCTCGATCAAATCTCGTCGAGAGTTTATGCAGATTACGGTGATTACAATGCTGTGACCGGCTGAGAATCGAGTGCACCTCACGTCGACTTTGGAACCTACAGCCCTCCCGGTGATAGCGTACGATTCACCCATGCATATCCCACTTCTTCTGTTACTCAAGCAATCTGCCAAAGCGCTTCCACTATTACTTGGCTCCACTCTCTTTTCCGTCACGATGTTCGCCGACACCGTGACAGGGTCATCCATACAAAAGCAGCCAACCCATTGGATATAGCCCATTCCGCTGGCGGCAGAACGATCGCGAAAGAAATCAAACTGTTGTTTGGCAACGATACCGAGATGCTGTTCTATTTCACCTATTCGAATGAAAGTCAGATGCAGGTACGAACGGCATCTGTCGAAGAGCATCTGGCGCCGGATACTGGACAAATTACCCGTGTGACTGTCGAAGGTGAGCGGGGCGGCGCCGTTGAACTAGACCAAAATCATGGCGGCGTTTGGACTTCGGCCCAAACCGCTGGGTCCGATTCTTACGACAGCCAAACCAAAACAGTGCGATTTGCGGACGGAAGCAGCTGGGTTTTTGGGTGCCTTTCTGCTCCCGCCGAGCCCGATCATGGAAAACGTTATCTGACGGCCATCAAAAAACCGACTGAAGATACATACACCATTGAGTATCAAAACGGCCGCAGCACCAAGCTTCCGAATTCGAGTTCCCGCATCACCGCGTTCAGTGACGGGCGAGGAATCGTCTATAGCTTTATCTATAAGACGGTACCCGCTAACAACAATGCGCCGGAACTGATTCAGATCATCAACAACATGGCTGTATCTGCTGTAAGCTTCGAGTACGATACCGACCATCGTCTGCACAGTCTTACGAATTTAGTCACTGGACAGTCAATCGTTTTCGAATATACAGCTTCTCTCGCAGATGAGTGACCTGAAACATATTTCAGGGAATAGGCTGATCTGTACACATTCACGATGATGCCGAGAGCAGCGAGAATGTAGTAAGCAGCGAAATTGCCGGACTGCCGCCGGACATCGAAGGACGTGCAATACAATCCGCCCCGCGCAGACCGATCGTCAATCCCCTGGATTATCTAAATGGCTGAACAGCTGAGAGCAATCGCAGGCGCGAGCAACTCCCTCATACACGTTCCTCCGCTGTGTCAACCTGTAAAAGCATGCCGCACCTCTTTTCCGCTGAGGCAAACACCCCATAATGCTCCGCCAAACTGCTATGGCGGGGGCCTACTCGGTCGCGAGAAAAACCGGCATTGATCGTGCGCTCCGCAATAGCTCGTGGCGCACCCGTCGCCTCCTGATCCTCTGCTGGCATGGCATCTCGATTGACGACGAGCATCTTTGGAACCCCACCCTTTTTGTCTCCCCTCGGCTCTTTCGCGAGCGCCTCCAGGCTCTCGAAAAAGGCAGATACAATGTCCTCTCACTGAACGAAGCGATCGAGCGCTGGGAAGCCAACGACCTGCCTCCCCGCAGTGTCGTGATTACCTTCGACGATGGCTTCTACGATTTCGCCGTGCATGCCGCGCCGATCCTGGCCGACTTCGGATTTCCGGCAACGGTCTACCTCACCACCTACTACGTCGACCACCCGTTGCCGATCTTCAATCTTGCGGTGCAGTACATGCTCTGGAAGACGGGTACGCCTGAGGCAAGCCGTCGCTGCTCCGAAATCAATGCCGCCGTTCCTGCTGGCGCGAATGGTCCGCAGCGCAACGAAATTGCCCATCAGGTCGCCGACGAGCTCGGCTTCGATTACGGATCGCTGCTCGAACGCCGTCTGCTCCAGATTATGAATCCGAGTGAAGTGAGCGCGCTCGCCCAAAGCGGCAGCATCACCTTTGAAGCTCATACGCACCGGCATCGTTCGCCGCCCGATCTGAATCTCATGCGCCGCGAACTCAACCAGAACAACGATCGAATTGAGCAGATGACCGGTCGGCGTCCCGTTCACTTCTGTTACCCGAGCGGCATCTACCGCCGCGAACACTTTCCGCTCTTCGAAGAGGCCGGCTTCAAATCGGCCACTACCTGCGAGCTGGGCTTAGTCGCCAGAAACGACGCCCGTTATCTGCTGCCCAGACTGCTCGACGCCGAAACGCTCTCCGCGTTGCAGTACGAAGGGTGGCTAAGCGGCGCTTATGCCGTCGCCCGTCGCCGCTGAAAAGTCCTGCCTGCGGCCCCAGTTTTCACCATTACGCCGTACTCCTCAGAACATTACTTGGGTTAAAGACTTAGCGGGGGAGGAACTCCTATCGTAGTGAAGCAGAAAGGAGATCCGCGTGTCCCAAGTATCCGTCGCTCTCGAGTCCGTCCAAACAGAAATCGTCACTGCCGAGACGCTCTGGGATACGCAGGCCGGTATCGACATCCTTACCTGTGAGTACCCCCCGACCGTGGGAGGTGTTGCCGATTACACTCTCAAAGTGGCCAGTGATCTCGAGCGAAGAGGCCGCACCACGCGCGTTTGGACAGCGACCGGCAAAACCGAAAGCACGGCCCGACCCGGGAGTAAAGTCATTCGGTCTTTCCGCGATTTCGGACTGCGCGACATCCTCACTCATGAGCGTCTGATGGGAACTGCGAAAAACCGCTGTCTGCTTTTGCAATGGGAGCCCGTTGGCTTCGGACTGCAATCACTTAATCTCCCCTTCTGCCTTTGGATCGTGACGCGCGCGCTCCGCGGTACCGAGCTCCTCGTCATGTTCCATGAGACGTTCCTGCCCTTCAACAAGCGCTCCCTGAAGCGTTATCTAGCGGGCGCCATTCAGAGACTAATGGCTTTTACTCTCCTAAATTGCGCCAGTACCGTATTTGCTTCAAACGAAAGCGGCGCTCGCTCGCTCAAACGGCTTTGCTTCCGTCCAGCCAAGGTGGAGCACCTCCCTGTGTTCTCGAACATTGAATGCTCGGAAGATTCGGCCGCGCAGGTAGCAGCCGCCCGGCAGGAATTTGCTAGGCCCGATGAATCGCTGGTCGGTCACTTTGGCCGGTTTATGGCGAACACGGAACCGCTTGTTCTCCCCGCTCTGAAGGCACTGCTCGAATCCGATCCGCGGGTGAAAGTTCTTTTCATCGGCGAGTGCGGCGATAGATACCGTGGAGCGCTTCTTGCCGGAAACCCTGAGCTGGCGGCCCGAGTCTTTGCCTCAGGCATACGAACGTCAGAGGAAATCGCACAGCTGATTTCTGCCTGCGATGTGATGTTTCAGCCTTATCCCGGTGGGGTCACCACCAAGCGCAGCTCGACCATGGCAGCCCTTGCCCAGGGCCGCTGTGTTGTTTCCAATCGCGGTCACGAAACCGAGCGCCTGTGGAACGATTGCAGCGGGCTGCGGCTCACCGAGAACCTGGAACCGACAGCCGTCGCAACCGACCTCAGCCAATTGACTGCCGCAGGTCCGGAATTAGCCGAGCGCGGCCGAGCCGCATCGGTCTTCTATCAGCAACATTTCTCTTTGCAACACACCGTGGATACCGTCCTTTCCAGCATCGGAAGGTCGTAAGCTCCGATGGCCGACTCGGTAACAACCGAAATAGCGCAACCAGGCCGGCCGGCGATCAGCCCCGCCGAAGATATGCTGCCCGACGCCCTTCCCGAAGGAGAGGTGTTGCCGCCAGATGTCGCCCGCGGCCTCGTCAGCGGAACCTCCACTCTCGGATTAGGTGTCCTCATCGAGCGTAGCTGCAGCTTTCTGGCCAACATCCTGGCTGCGCGCTTCGGTGGAGCGCAAACCTTTGGAGCATATGCGCTCGCCATCTCGACAGCCAACAACGTCAGCGCCTACGCTGCCGGAGGTATCGGCTCAACCGCCATCCGCTTCTCGGGAGAATATGCAATCGGGACGCCGGGGTATACGCCTCTCGCCCGTGCACTGGCGGTCGTCGCCGCGGTTTCCGCCATACTCGCTGCCGGTACTCTCTGGTTCGGCGCAAGTCCGCTCGCTCATCTCCTTCACAAGCCCGAGCTGACCGGAGTTCTCCGCTGGGCTGGTTGTTCCGCTGCAGCCATCATCCTGCTCGAGTGCTGCCGGGGCTTCTTCGTTGGGCAAAAACGCCTCAGAGCACTGCTTTGCCTGTCAGGATTCGCCGGCATCGGACTGCTCATCACCCTGCCGCTCGCTTCCTCCCTGGGGCCGACGGCCATGCTGATCTGCCAGAGCTCGGTCGCCATTGGCGCCGTGATCTTCTGCTTGTTGCTCTATCGCTCACTGCGATTGGTTTCGCCCGTCCCGGTGGGGAAGTCACTTCACCTCGGCACGCTGCTCCGGCGTATCTGGTCGTTTAGCGTCATGCAAATCGCCGGCATCGTAAGCATGAACATCGCCGGGTGGTGGTTGACCACCCTGGTCGCAAAGGGCGATACCTCGATGGTGCAAATGGGCTTCTTCGCTGTTGCCCACCAGCTGCGGAACATGGTCGCACTGGCGCCGAGCCTGCTCATCGAGGGCAGTTTCGCCGAGATGACGGATGCCGAAAACGGCCCGCGGAAGACACCCGATCAAGTCACGGCCGTCTGCACCTATCTGGCAACCGTCGTCACGCTGCTGCTGGCAGGCTTGGGAATCATTCTGGTTCCCTGGGCGATTACCCTGATCTACGGCAAGTCCTACGCGAGCGCGTCGGCGGTAGCTTCCATCGCCTTAGCAACCGCCGTAATTCACATGGGCAGCGGAGCTGCTTCTTCGCGTGTCTCCATACTGTCCATCAAAACGTCAGTCTTGGTAAATACGGTATGGGCCATCTTTGTAGGCGTTGCGGCCACAATATTCCTGTTCCGGGGAGCCGATGCCTCCAAAGGAGCCGCCGTCTACCTCGCCGCACATATCATGTCCGCGTCGCTCTTCCTGGGGTACCTCAAGAAACGTGGCAATGCGCCCCCTGGCATGATCCCGGCTTTCATCGTCGGGGCGGTCTCGATCCTCACCCTCGCCATCTTTTCCCTTCTGAGAACGGCGGCTGGATCCTACCCGTTTGCCCTAACCGCCATCATGCTTTGTATCTGGGCAGCAGGCCTCACCATGCTGATCCAGATTGGGAAACGTCAGCGCTGGCTACCTTCGCGAGTTCTGGTTATGCGGCTCGTCAGGAAGGTCCGCGTAATCGTCCGCTCTTCGCGAGGCTAATCTAGTAGCCCCGATCACGTCGAATACGGCGCACGCCGGATACGGTTCCGCAGGGGCAGCTCCACCCAGCGCAGCGATAAGAGGGACACGGTCACCAGCGCCGCCAGATACACCGCAAAGACCCACAGCGAAGTCAGCGGAGGCGGAATCCGCAAAACGTATGCCACCGGAATCTGAAAGATGTAAATGCCATAACTAGCTTCTCCCAGCAGCACGATCGCCGGTATGGAGAGCGCACGCACCAAAAGCCCATGCCCCCCGGCTACGCTGTAAATCAAAATCGCAAAGAGCGGAACCATCAGAGTGTTGGCGAGAGCATGCGGTAACCCCGAGATGTCTGTCAGTACGACTAAAATCGCGCTCACCGAGAGATAAGAAAGCACCGCGCTCGTTCGGGCGCTTAACCCTCGGTTCGAGCCAAAAACGCGTCCGAGTAAGATCCCGATTAGAAATTCAGGAAGGCGGAAGATGGGCGTAAACTCGAGCGCCCTCTGCATCACCTCCTGCCGGGGAGATCCCTCCACCGCTCCTTGCACGATATACAACCCCAGCGGAGCAGCTAAAGCCAGCATCCAGAGTGCCCCAGCCGCGACCAGACACAGCGACGGTCGCAGGCGGTAAATTCGCCATCCGACAAACGGGAAAACCAAATAAAAGAACGCCTCGACCGAAATCGACCAAGCAGGAAAGTTCCAGTACCAGGCCGTCCACGGCGTCCATGCCTGCTGCAGCGCGAGCACCAAACCGCCACCCAAGAAAAGTTTTCCCAAACCTGTGCTCAAATGATTCACGCGCAGGGTCCAGAGGATATTTGTCGGCGCAGCCAGCAGGAAAGCTAAGAAATACGCCGGATAAATACGGGCAAATCGCGAAGTGTAAAAAGATCGCTTCGTTCCTCGCATTTCCCCCCGCGAGTTCAAGTAGCTGTAGGAGAGGATGAACCCGGAAAGCAGAAAAAAGAAGCTGACGGCGACAAATCCCGAACTGGCTATGTTGCGCACCTTATCGGGCCAACCGGCTAGAGCAGGCAGAGTGAAGTGGTAAAGGACGACAGAAAATGCGGCGAAGAAGCGAAGTCCCGTCAGCCCATTCAAGTTTCGTTTTGGCCGCTCCGGAGCCAAACCGCCGGGGCTGACCAACTTCCAGTCGGTACTTACAGTGGAAGTCTGCATCGCCGGGGTGCATTCACAAACAGTGGAAAGCCTGAAAACGCGGCCAACAGTTTTCTCCGCAAGGCGGAGCGCTCCAAAGTTAAGCGGACATGCACTCTTACCTTAGTAAGAACAGGTCGGCAACTTTCTTATGTGTTTGTATCGCCGCTTGACTAATACTGTTTGTAAGGTTCAGATCCGCTAAGCCGACACGGAGAGCGCCGCAGGTTCGGCCAGCCGATGGTCAGGCCGAAGCGGCCCGGCCCTCCGCCTCATATCGGTCAGCCCATTCGATCATTGCTCTGCGCGGCCAAACCGCATACCCGATCTGGGGCCGGTAAATGCCCGTTTCGTAGAGCTTCCGGCGCTCGTCGCTCCCCGTTAGAAATCCCGCCTGGACCGGAGCCGGACCGGCACTACCCAAAAATGCCCCATTGTTCCGCAGAAACTCGCGTAACCACGCCAGCTTTGGACTAACCCGCGCCGTTTCCTCACAATAAAGCCAGCTGATGGCCAGCAGCCCGCGAACATGCGGCTGCTGCTTGAGCGACTTCGCCACCAAATAATAGCTGCGCAGTCCCTCGCTCTCGGTCAAGGTCAGCCGGTTTCGCCGTCGCACATTTGCATGGATTTCAGCCATCGGCGCAAACCCACCTAGCTGTCGCATGATGCACGCCAGTAGCTTGTGCCATTGCCGCCAGGAAGTCCGCAGCGCATACGAGCGAGGCAGGCCCGACATCTCCCAATGAAACTGGCCCGCCGGAAAACGGCGCAAAGTAACGATCTTCGCCATTTCCCTGAATTGGATATGGCTCAGCGAAAAAGCCGATGGCAAGAACGCAGCCGGTGCTCGCACCGCAAACATCACCTCGTCCACCCACAGGGTCTTCACATCGTGGTGCACTGGATGCTGCGCTACCCGCGGCATCGCTGCCAAGGCGGCCTGCAAGAGCAGCCATTGCTCGAACTTATGTGGATCGCACGAAAGTTGCTGCGCCCGAGCCTGCAAAGCCCCTACGCTCCCGGGCAGGTCTGTCACTTCCGACAGAGCGGCAAAGCAGCCTTCTCCGTCAGACCAAGGCCCAGCCACCTGGTCCGTGATTGCCTTTAGGTTAGTTTCCGACAGCGCAGAGCGACAGGCCTCCTCGGCCTCAGCCAGCCGCTGCGCCCACCTCGAATCGGTCATCGTGATAAAAGTCGGCCTTCTAAGTAGTTCTGAAATTCAGCAAAACTGAGCAGTTCTCCCCCCGCGCTCTCGGGTATTCGCAGCTCAAACTCTTCTTCCACGGAACTGAGCAGCAGAAAATGGCTGGTTGAGTCCCAGCTCGCGATCGTTTCGGGCGAAGCCTCCAGCAGCGCCTCGTCCGGCTGTCCGGGAAACATCGCACGGAAACACTGTAGAAGCCGATCTCGCATCCGGATCCGTCCTTTAGGCCGTTGCTACCGTAAGGTGCAGCGCTGGTAGGCGGGCGTCCATCTGGGCGCGCCTGACAAGCACATCACCTTGCACCGCTTCCCCGGTAAGCTCTTCCAGAAACTCGCGCAACGGCGTGTTCCTTTCTGTCTTGCGAAAGCGGAAAACAATCTGGTCCACATCCTCGCTCTCAAAAATGTGCTCGATCATAGCGTGCTCGATCCGTCTCGAAAACGCCCGGCAGCTCAGCACCCACGTCTCGACGGTTAGCGTTCGATCCGTAGAGCGGCCTGCAAGCACAGCAATCCTTCCCAGCGGCCCAAACTTGTCCCGATAGGAAGCTACCCGCGCCACCACGCCTTCGCTTTCGAGCAGGGCCAGCCAGTCCGCTTCGGTATAGCGTTCTCCATTGAGGTTGAATTGATTGGTCTTGTTAACCAGTTCGAGCGCCCGTTCGTCTGCTGCCGTCACTGGCAAGATCGTGAGCTCGGCGCCGCGCGCCTTCAGCACTCCTTCCGGCGCCGCTCGGTCGAAGGCGCCTCGAATCGGTTCCAACGAGCGCCTAGCCGCTCCGGTGCGTACGCTAGCCAGTCGCAGCGCATCCTCCTCGCGCCGCTCACTTTTCCCGAATGCGTCGACCAAATCCAGCAGCAGTGCCCAGAGCCGGTCCGGATCTTCCGTCGGGAACAATCGGCAGTCCATCGTCGGATAGGCCGCTCTTATCGACTCGACTTCCAAAATGTTGTCATCGATGAACACCACGCTATCCGGCGCCACGTTCCAAGCCTGCAAAATGCGCTCCACCGACTCTGCTTTCAGCTGCCAGTGCGCCTCGATCGGAAATATCGATTCGGGCCGCAGCAGCATGTCGGACCGCTGGAGGCACTCCAGCACCGGAGCACGGTCGTTCTTGCTTGCTACCGCCAGCAGCACACCATCGGCTGCCAGGCTTTCGAGAAGTTGCTGATAGAGTCCGTGCGCCACCGCGTGGTGCTCAAGATCCCAATGCACCCCAGACACCCCGACCTCGCCCAGAATCCCCGACCAAAGCGTGTTGTCCAGGTCCGTGATGATGCCTTTCGCCCGATGCCGTGGCAGCGCCGCCCGGGCAATTGCTCCTGCAAGCTCGGACGCAAAAGGCAATCGGTAGGGCGACCCGGCCTGCCACCATGCCTTTAGGTCCAGACGCTCGTTCCGCCTGAGCGAAAACGCCGCCGGGTTTAAAATCGCCAGCCTTTCGGTACCGCCCATGCGGCGTAGAAAACTGGCGAGAGCTTCCGTGCACCCTGCCTCGAGCGGATTGATCTGCCAGCGCGCCACCGGCATCACCGGGGCGGCCGGTAGCGTCGGCGGGACTAAGACCACACTGTGCCGGGCCGGGTGTTCTTCAAAAACGGCCGTTAGGCGGCCAAGACTGCCAGAAACGGTCGCGAGTATATCCCCCGCCAGCTCACGTCCCCAGCCACCTAGCTGCCGCATCCCTAACCGCTCATCCAAATCTGCCCATTCAATTACCACCGCCGCCGGCTCCGTGCTCGCCTTCAAATATCGTTCGAGATTTCCTGCCAGATCTCCGAACAATCCTGTTTTGATGACAACCCTTCGTCCGGGCAAGCCAGCCTGTAAATGCGCCCCCAAAAACTTCGAAAAAGGCTCCGGCGTCGTGCCTGACACCAATGTAAAAGGGTAAGGACGTGCACCGGCGTCAATATCGCCCAATATTCGCAGTGCTTCGCCCAGTTTCATCTTTGTACGCTACGCCTTAATGAGTAAAGCGTCTCCTTTCGGTGTTTTTTGATTCTAATTGAGCAGGGCTTGCAGGGCAATACCAAGCTCCTTACCAGAGGACATGAACAGTCCTAGACGATAAAAAACGGACTAGGCCGTATTAGCTAAAAATCTGAGTTTAACGGTTTTGCGGCATAATGGCCCGCTAGCTTCATCGAAATCTACTTCTTTGCGCTCTTTCTTCCATCGGAACTCCTTGGTTTACCCGCTCCGCTTTTCTTCGCGCTCGCTTTAGGACCCGCGGCTTTCTTCGCGCCTTTTTTCACTGCGCCCTTCCTCTTATTCGGATCGGGCGGAATATCCGCGCCAGACCGCCGTGCCTCGCTCAACCCGATCGCAATGGCCTGTTTCGGATTGCTCACCTTCTTCCCACTCCCGCCCGATTGAAGATCGTGATGCTTGAACTCGTGCATGACGTCTCCCATCTTCTTTTTCACAATTCCTTTCGATTTCGGATCCGAACCCGATGAACTCTTCTTGCCGCTTGTTTTCTTACCAGCCATTTCGATCTCCGATATCCCGATAGACTTTGCTGACCTGAAGACGCCCATCTTAGCTGCAAAGGTACTCCGGATCAAGAAAATTGCCTCCAATTGTTATTCTGGCTTCTTAGAGGTCAATTCTTGTCGCGAATCGCCGCTGCCTTCAGCGCCTTCTTTTCACTCCTGTTCTCCGGTGTGCTGCCGGAAGATGTCGCTCGGGAATTCGGCTTCGAGAAAACCAAGCCGGTGCCCGTCACGCCGCCCCCCGAACCGGTCAAGATCAAAACCGATGATGGCGCTTTGCAGATGCTGTCGCTGCTGCAGCGTGGCGCCCGGCTCGTCGACTTCCTGATGGAGGACATCGCCGGTTTTGCCGATGACCAGATCGGCGCTGCTGTTCGGACGCTGCATGCCGATTCGCGCGCCACCCTGAGCCGCTATGTCACGCTTACGCCGGTGATCGATGGCGTTGAGGGCACCTTCCAGAAACTCGATCCGGCAAAAGCGCCCGATCCCAATCGCATTAAGCTAATCGGCAACGTGCCCGCGAGCGGTAAAGTTGCGGGGCGGCACACTGCGTCATCGCGGCTGGAAAGCATCCGCCGTCGAGCTGCCCGCGCTCGGCAAACAGGACCCGTCCGTCCTTGCTCCCGCTGAGCTCGAAATCGAATAAGCGCTTCATGCCTCAACCTCCAGCGGCGCTCAATTCTTTATAGGGATAGACCTCGGAACCACCAACAGCGCGCTCGCCTATGCGCCCGCCGAAAGCACCCGCGACGAGCCTCCGTCCGTCAGCCTTTTCCCTGTCCCGCAGCTCGTCAATCCGGGCGAAGTAGCGGCCCTCGATCTCCTTCCCTCCGCCCTCTACCTCCCCGGCCCAAGTGAATTCGTCGAGGGCTCACTCGCCCTGCCCTGGAACTCACACCCGCCCTTCATCACTGGCCAATTCGCCCGCACCCGCGGCGTCGAAAATGCCCACCGTCTCGTCAGCTCCGCCAAATCCTGGCTCTCCAACCAGGCTGCCGATCCCACTCAGCCGCTGCTTCCTTTAACCGCTCCCGAAGGCCTCCAGAAAATTTCGCCGGTCGAAGCTTCCGCCCAATACCTCGCTCATCTCAAAGCCGCTTGGGACCAGGCGCACCCTGCCGCGCCATTCGCCGAGCAGTCCGTCCTGATTACCGTGCCCGCCAGCTTCGACGCCGCTGCCCGCGATCTCACCCAGCGTGCCGCCCGCCAAGCCGGCTATCCCGAAGTGACGATCATCGAAGAACCGCAAGCCGCCTTCTACGCCTGGATCGAGCGGAACCCCAACTGGCGCGAACAGGTCAAGCCCGGCGATCTTATCCTCGTCGTCGATATCGGCGGCGGTACCACCGACTTCAGCCTCATCGCCGTCACCGAAGACGCGGGCGAACTGCGCCTCGAACGCATCGCCGTCGGTGAACACCTGCTGCTCGGTGGTGACAACATGGATCTCGCTGTCGCCCGCCATGCAGCCGAACAGTTCGCGCAAAAAAATATCAAGCTCGACGCCATCCAGTTCCATTCGCTCTGGCAGCAGTGCCGTGCCGCCAAAGAAATCCTGCTTTCGTCCGCGCCCGCAGCCCCGAAAGAACAGCCGCTTACTCTGCTCGGCCGCGGTACCGGTCTAGTGGCGGGTACTCTGCGCGGCAAACTCTCGGCCGATGAAGTTCGCCAGCTGCTCATTGAAGGATTTTTCCCGGCCGTTGGCCCCGAAGCCGCTCCCGAACGCCAGCGCCGTGCTGCCCTCCTCGAAGTCGGCCTTAACTACGCCAACGATCCTGCCATCACCAAGCACCTCGCGGTATTTCTTCGCCAAGCCGCTTCGAACGCCGGCTCACAGGGCCTCGCTCGTCCTACACACCTTCTATTAAATGGAGGCGTTTTGCAGGCCGCCGCCATCGAACACCGCCTCTTCGAAATCCTGAACGGCTGGCTGGCGCAAGCCGGTGCGCCGCCCGTCACTGAACTGGTCAACGAGTCAAAGCAAGCCGATCTGATGCACGCCGTCGCGCACGGCGCGGCTTATTACGGTGCAGCCCGCAGTGGCAAAGGTGTGCGCATTCGGGGCGGCGTCCCGCGTACCTATTACGTTGGCATCGAGAGTTCGCTTCCCGCCATTCCCGGCCTGCCCGCCCCTATGAAAGCTCTTGCGGTCGTTCCCTTCGGCCTTGAGGAAGGTTCAAAGGTTGAGCTTCCGCAGCGCCGCTTCGCACTCGTCGTCGGCGAGCCTGCCGAGTTTCGCTTCTTCTCCTCTCTCTCGCGCAAGTCCGATCTACCGGGCACCCTGCTCGAAGAAACCGGCGACGATCTCGAAGAGCTATCCCCAATCGAAGTTTTCCTGCCGCCGCACAAAGGTGACGCCCGCGAAGAAGTAGTTCCCGTTACGCTCGAGAGCAGCGTCACGGAAACCGGCATGCTCGAACTCTGGTGCGTTGCCGCCGACGGCCGGCGCTGGCGTCTCGAGTTCAACGTTCGCGAACGCGCGGCCGCGGCATGAACATCGGTATCGACCTCGGCACCACTAACTCCGCCCTCGCCTATATCGATCCCGCGGAAGCAGCCGAAGCTGATTTCCCGCCCATTCACGTTCTTCCCATCGAACAGCAGATTGATGCCAATCGAACTGCCGCCCTTCGCACCCTGCCCTCATTCCTTTTCCTGAGCGAGCCGCCCGTAGTCGGCGCGTACGCGCGCGAGCAGGGCGCGCTTGTTCCTACCCAGACCGTTCACTCCGCCAAGTCCTGGCTCTCCAACTCAGAAGCCGATCGCACCGCCAAACTCCTGCCGTGGGATGGCCAGGAAGAAGGCCGCATTCTCTCACCCGTCGATGCCTCCGCTCGCTATCTCGCCTACTTGCGCACCGCCTGGGAGAAGACAAAGGGTGCGCCGCTTAAAACGGAGCAGGTTGTCCTGACCGTCCCCGCCAGCTTCGACGAGGAGGCCCGCGAACTTACTGTGCAGGCCGCCCATGAGGCCGGAATCGAGCAGCTCACTTTGCTCGAAGAACCAGCCGCCGCTTTCTACGCCTGGATTGCCGGCCATCTCGCGCGTTCCAATAAAGAACTATTTGATGGCCAAATCGTTCTCGTCTGCGACGTCGGCGGCGGTACCAGCGACTTCACCCTCGTGCGCGTTGATCGCGAAGGCGATCGCGTCCAGTTCACCCGTACGACAGTCGGCCGTCACCTGCTGCTCGGCGGAGACAACCTCGACCTCACCATTTCCTGGCTCGCCGAATCGAAGCTCGGCAAAACACTTTCACTTCGTCAAAGAAGTGCGCTGCGCCGTCAGTGCTCCGCGGCCAAAGAAACGCTGCTTTCTCCTCAAGGTCCCCCGGCCGTTGACATAACTGTCACGGGTGCCGGATCCTCGCTCATCGGCGGCACGCTTAAAACCCAGATCACGCGCGACGAAATTCTCGAACTCGCTCTCGGTGGTTTTCTGCCTCCTTGCGAGCGCCGCGATAAGCCTACGCAAGAAAAACAGAGCGTCTTCCGCGAACTCGGCCTGCCCTACGTCTCCGATCCCGCCATCACGCGCCACCTTGCCGAGTTCCTCGACCGCTCACCCGCCGCCGAGCACGGTGTTGACGCCATCCTGTTCAATGGGGGCTTCTTTATTCCATCCGTCTTCCGCGACCGCGTACGCGATGTCGTCGAGCACTGGTTCGGCCGCCGCCCTGCCGTCTTCGAAAATCAGGACCTCGACCTGGCGGTCGCCATGGGTGCTGCGTATTACTCTTATGTGCGTTCCACCGGCAGCGGCGTGCTCGTGCGCGGCGGCCTTCCACGCGCCTACTTCCTTGGACTGCACGACTCCGGATCGACCGATATCCGCACCGTCTGCCTCATGCCCCGCGGCACCGAAGAAGGTCAGGAGATCACCCTGGTCACACCCGAACTGCAACTCCTGGCCAATACGCCCGTCGCTTTTCGCCTCTATAGTTCTTTGAGCCGTACCGAAGATGGGGCGGGTGATCTCGTCTCCTTCCCGCCAGGCCAAGACATGCTCGATCCGGCCAGCGATCCGCGTCTCCATGCGCCGCTGCACGCCGTGATCCGCTTCGGTAAAGGCGGTGAGCGTCTCATCCCTGTCACCCTCGGCGCGCGGCTGAATGAAGTCGGCACACTTGAAACCTGGGCCGAGTCGAAAGTCAGCGAACATCGCTGGCGTCTCCAGTTTCAGTTGCGCAAAGAGGCCGCCGCTGCCTCATCGTCAGCCGCCGTTTCCGCCGTTCGCTCGAGTGCTGTCATCAGCCCCGAAGCGCAGGCCCACTCCGAAGCCTTGATCGACCAAGTCTTCGGCAAAAGCAGCACCGGTATTCCCCCTGAACAGCTCCCGGCGCGTCTCGAGCAGGCGCTCGGACTCGGCCGTCTCTCCTGGCCTCTGCCGGTTGTGCGCGCGCTCGCCGATAAGCTTCTCGAATTCGCTGATGGTCGCCGCAAGAATGCTCCCCACGAAGCGCGTTGGCTCAATCTCACGGGCTTTTGCCTGCGCCCCGGTTTCGGCTATCCCGGCGATGATTTCCGCATCGAACAGGCTCGCCGCATCTATTCCGGCGGTCTCACCTTCGGCAACCAGGTGCAGAACGAAATCGATTGGTGGATCTTTTGCGGCCGCATCGCGGGCGGCCTTAACCGCAACCAGCAGGCCGATATCTTCCAACGTCTCTCGCCCGTTCTCCTGCCTAAACAAAAACGAAAAGGCCGCATCAATCAAGCGCTCTATCGCGAAATGTGGCGCACCGCCGCGAGCCTCGAACTTCTTCCGCAGCAGACCAAAACGCAACTCGGCGACGCCCTGCTCGCCTCAATCAGACAAGGCGAAATGATCGAGGCCGCCACTTGGTGCTTGTCACGTTTGGGTGCTCGCAAGCTTTTCAGCGGTCCGATGAATCTCGTCTTGGGGCCAGCTGTTGCGGCCCGCTGGGTCGAAGCGCTGCTGCGCCTGCCCCACACGCCATCGCTGCTCGAAGCGGTCGTCCAACTCGCCACTCTCACCGGCGATAGCGCGCGCGACCTGCCACCCGCTACCCTTGAAGGCGTCCGCCGCGCCTGTGAAGCCAGCCCCCGCGCCCCGGCACTCCTTCGCGAACTCTCCGGGAGCGCCGACGATCTTGCCACCGGCAGCCGCGTCTTCGGTGAAGATCTCCCCGCCGGTTTCGTACTCGCGGTGCATGCCTAAGCCGCCTACCGAAACCGCCATCATCGAGTCGATTCGCCAGCTCGCCTCCTCCCGCGCCCAACACAATTTGATCGTCAAAGGAATCGGCGACGATTGCGCCATCATCCGGCCACGCCCCGCCGACGACCTCGTCTTCACCACGGATTTCGTGCTCGAAGGCCGTCACTTCGAACGCGCAACCCACAGCGCCGCCGATATCGGCCATAAAGCTCTCGCGCGCAGCCTCTCTGATCTGGCCGCGATGGGAAGCGAACCTGTTTTCTGCCTGGTTTCTCTCGCCTTACCTAGAGAGCTGGGTTATCGTTGGGTGAAGAGCTTCTATGGCGGGCTACTCGCCTTGGCGAAACGCTACAAAATCACCCTATCTGGAGGCGATCTCGCGAGCTTTGAGAAAGTTGCCGTCGATGTAATGTGCTGCGGTCGTGTCCCGCATGGCCAAGCCATTCAGCGGAGCGGCGCGAAGCCGGGCGACAATATCTTCGTCACGGGCGAACTTGGCGGTTCCGCTCGCGGTTTTTCCCTTCGCCGCGGCGCAGCTTGGCAGCGTCATCTGCGCCCCGAGCCGCGTATCGCGGCGGGCCTGAAATTGGGCGCTCTTGGCGTAACCGCGGCACTCGACATCAGCGACGGCCTCTCTCTTGACCTCGCGCGCCTCTGCCGCGAATCCAAGGTCAGCGCTGAGTTGTATGACAACGTCCCGCTCGCCGGAGGTGTCACTCTCGACCAAGCCCTCCACGGTGGCGAAGACTACGAACTGCTCTTCACCGCCTCTGCCAAAACCAAAATCCCGCCCCGCATCGCAAACCTGCCCGCAACCCAAATCGGTAAAATCACTCGTGGCAATCCGGGCAAAGTCAAACTTAACGGCCGCCCGCTGAAACCCGCCGGCTTCGACCACTTCACCTGAACCGCGATGGCCCTGGCAGAACTCATACCTAACGAACAACACAGCGCCCGGCAAACCGTCCGCCTGCAGGTGTTTCTCGCCTTCTTCGCGATCTACATTCTTTGGGGCTCGACCTATCTCGCCATTCGCATCGTGGTCGAGACCGTGCCTCCGCTATTTGCTGCCGGTGTCCGATTCATAACGGCCGGCTTTGTCCTCTATCTGTGGTCGCGTCTCCGTCACGCACCCCCTCCTTCCCGCCGCGAATGGCGCAACCTCGCCGCCCTCGGCGCACTGATGTTCCTCGCTGCTTATAGCGCGCTCTTCTGGGCCGAGAAAACGATGCCCTCGGGTATTGCCTCCGTGCTCGTCTCAACCATTCCTGTCTGGACAGCTCTCTTCGAGATCTTCGTTTTCAAAAAGGAAAAGCTGCGTGGACCCCTGGTAATCGCTATCGTAACGGGTCTCGGCGGAGTGTCCATCCTTGCCTCCGTGCAGGGGCGCGCGCAGATCGGATTGCTCCCCATCCTGGCTGTTCTGGGTGCCGAAATCTCCTGGTCCTTCGGCACGGTTCTGTCCAAAAATATGCAACTGCCCTCGTCGAAGCAAGTGAGCGCCAGCGGGCAGATGATGACCGGCGGCGCCATGCTCCTGCTTGCATCGGCGCTCGCCGGCGAACTGCATCCCTTCCCGCACGTATCCGGCAAAGCCGCCGCTGCGCTCCTCTACCTCATCGTGGCCGGATCGCTCGTCGCTTTCACTGCTTATGTGTGGCTCCTCGGTCGCATGCCCGCCACCAAAGTTGCCAGCTACGCTTACGTCAATCCAGTCGTCGCCCTTGCTTTCGGCTACTGGTTTGGGGGAGAGGCGCTCACCATCCGCACTCTGCTCGGTAGCGCGCTCGTGCTCGCTAGCGTTTTCCTGTTGCTCGCCAAGTCGAATCCCAGTACCGCTCGCGTGCGCCGGAGTGCATAACATGCAGAGTCATCAGGCTACGATTTGAGCTGTGGGCCCTAAACAAAACTACGACGCCATCGTGATCGGCTTGGGAGGCATGGGCAGCGCCGCTGCGTATCACCTCGCTGCTCGCGGAAAACGTGTGCTCGGCATCGACCGGTATACAGGCGCCCATGACAAAGGCTCTTCGCACGGCGATTCGCGCATCATCCGCCAGGCCTACCACGAAAATCCCGCCTATGTGCCGCTCGTACAGCGAGCCTACCAGCTTTGGGAACAACTCGAGAGCGATACCGCGAGTGACCTGCTCCGTCTCACCGGGGGCCTCATGATCGGTCCGCCCGGAAGTTCAGTCGTAAGCGGAACCATCGCCAGCGCGACCGGGCATTCATTGCCTTACCAGGAACTCGATGCGAATGAACTGAAGCGACGCTACCCGGTTCTCAATCCACGACCCGATGAACACGCCGTCTTTGAACTCCGTGCCGGATTCCTGCGCCCCGAAGCTGCCGTATGCGCTCATCTCGAAATGGCCGTGCGCTGCGGGGCCGAGCTTCACTTCGAAGAACAAGTCGAAAGTTGGTATGCCAAGACGTCTACCCTAGGCGTCGAGGTGACGACCTCCAGGGGGATATACTCAGCCGACCATCTGGTCGTCGCCCCGGGTGCCTGGGCGCCCGATCTTCTTCGTGACCTCGCAGTTCCGTTTGAGATTCGGCGTCACGTCATGCTCTGGTTCCAGCCAGCCGAC
The DNA here is from genome assembly GCA_963737005.1 of Terriglobia bacterium. Lineage (GTDB taxonomy): Bacteria > Acidobacteriota > Terriglobia > Bryobacterales > Bryobacteraceae > Bog-105. Next base: position 83,612 of record CAVTRD010000007.1, read on the forward strand.
ATCGAGCCCTTCTCGCCGGAACGTTTTCCCATCTATATCTGGGATGTTAATGGCGTCGATTGTTTCTACGGCTTTCCCGCAACGGATGGTCCCAATGAGGGCGTCAAAGCTGCCATGCATAGCGGCGGAGACAGATGCACCGCGGGCACCATCGATCGCACAATCTCAGAGCGCGACGTCACAGAACTTCGCTCCTATCTCACCCGCTTCATTCCGGCACTCGACGCCTGTGTCGGGAAAGCGGCCGCTTGCATGTACACCCTCACGCCCGACGAGCACTTTGTGCTCGCGCTTCATCCAGCCTACCCACAAGTCGCCATCGCGGCGGGTTTCTCCGGCCATGGCTTCAAATTCACTAGCGTCGTCGGTGAAGTGTTGGCTGACCTCGCCACGGAAGGCACAACCGCTCACCCGATCTCGCTCTTTTCACCCGCCCGCTTCCGCTGATTGCTTTTCTTTGGCGTCCGCGTGAGGTGCGGAATCGGCCTTTCCTGCTCCGAGCACGCAATCAGCTCACTCAACCGTTTGCTGCGCGTCTTCTCCTGCTTCGCGCTCACCACCCACCACAACGCAGTTTTCCGATACCAGTTCGCCTGCGCTTGAAAATACTTCCAGGCCTGCTTGTTGCGCCGGAACTCCTTTTCCTGAGCCGGATCAAACTCAATCGAATGCCGCTGCTCGTACGCATACACGCCCGATCTCTCCGCCACTCGCTCGGCGAAGGCCTTCAGTCCGGTCTCGTGCATGCGCCCGAGTTCCCTCAGTTCAGCCACTCGTTTGGTGTTAACGCTGCTCCATTTGCTGCCTGTCTTCCGTGGCGTGAAACGGATTTTGTAACTCGTGTCGTCAATGCTCTTGCGCACGCCGTCGATCCAGCCAAAACACAACGCCGCATCGACCGACTCAGGCCAAGTAATAGTCGGCAGTCCCGAGCCGCGCTTATGAAAACCGACCCACAACTCTTTCTCTGAATCGTGATGAGCTTCCAGCCAGTCGCGAAACTCCGCTGGTGCCGCAAAGAACCGTGGCTCGGTGTCCATGCCCAGGACCGCTCAGTGCGGCGCAGCGTCACCTGCATCCGCCAACGCATACGCCACCACCGTCATCACTGCCGCATTCTCGTTGAGCTCGCGCTCGTTCACCTTGTCGAAAGTATCGGCTGGCGTGTGGTGGTAGTTGAAGTAAAAACGGCTGTCCTGGTTCGGTGCAAATCCAGGCACGCCTTTATTGTTGATAAAGCTGACATCCTCTCCTACCTCTTCCGATCGCTGCAGACTCGCTGCCCCGATTGGCTGTAGTACGCGCGCCACCGGCCGCAGCCATTTGTCTAGTTCCGGTTTGCCGGTAAACAAAAGGCCGGTCGGATGTCCTGCTCCCTCATCTGATTCAAGAGTTCCCACGTGATTCGCAATTTCAGAAGCATGCTCGGAAACGTACGTCTGAGCGCCATCGGAACCCTGCTCTTCATCCATCCAGGCAACGAATCGTACCGTGCGCTGCGGATGAAGGTTCAGCGCCTTGAGCAAATGGATTGCCTGCATCGAGACCGCCACGCCCGCTCCATCGTCGATCGCGCCTGTCCCCAAATCCCATGAATCCAAATGCCCCGAAACAATCACGATCTGCTCCGGATGTGACGCTCCCTTCCAATCCGCAATCACGTTATAGCTGGTCGCCTTCGGCAGCGATTTGGGCGTGAGCACCAGCCGCATTTGCACCGATCCCTGCTTTGCGAGATTTTCGAGTAGGTCCGCATCTTCCGCCGTTACCGCCGCCGCCGGGAGCTGCGGTTGCCCTTCCTCATAATAAGTAGCGCCCGTGTGCGGCAGTCGGAAATCCGCGCCTCCCACCGATCGCACCAGCACCGCCGCCGCGCCAACAGATGCGGCCACTATCGGACCCGCGCCCCGGTACACCACGGCCTGCCCGTACGCCGACCCGCCATTGCCCTGCGCTGCCAGCTCTTTATCAAAACGCTCATTAAAAAGCAGAATCTTGCCTTTCACCGCGCCCGCCGGACATCGCTTTAGCTCATCGAACGAACGCACCACCATCACCTCCGCGGTTAGCCCGTCCGCCGCCGTCGGTACGCTTCCCCCGAGCGCCGTCAAAACGATCTTCTGCGTCGTGCCCGGCGCTTGGCCCGTCCACTTCACCAGTTCGCCCGTCTCTGCGCCGCGCACCCAATGCGGCACGGTCGTCTTCTCGAGTTGCACTTCCGCCCCTAACGCCCGCATCTCCGCCGCCACATATTGAACCGCCTGTTCGGCCTGCGGTGATCCACTCAAACGCGGGCCGATGTTGTCTGTCAAATGGCGCAGTTCCGTGAAAGCATACGGATCGCTCACGGCGGCATCCCGCAGCCGCTCCATCGTCGCGATCTGCTCCGCTGTCCACGCACCATTCGACTCATTGAGAAAAGCAGCGATTCGATCCTTGGGCGTCGCTGCCGGCGGGTTCTGCGCAAATAAAACGAAGCCGACGAACGCCAGACCGCACGAAATGAAAAAGTGTGAGAGTGCCCGCATTCCGCTACTGTACTAGTAGCGATGCTCAAAGAAGCCCTCTTCGGGACTCACCAGGATTTCACACAAGGAAATCTCAATCGCGCAATCGCTCTCCTCGCCATCCCGATGATCCTCGAAATGGCCATGGAATCGCTCTTTGGCGTGGTCGACGTTTTCTTCGTCGCGCGCCTCGGAGCCAATGCGGTGTCGACCGTCGGCCTCACGGAATCGCTGCTGACACTCGTGTTCGGCGTCGCGATCGGCTTGAGCATGGCAACCACTGCTTTTGTCGCGCGGCGCATCGGCGAAAAAGATCCAGCCGGTGCCGAAAATGGCGCGGTACAGGCCATCATTTTGGGTCTGCTCGTCTCCGCCGTGGTCGGCATCATCGGGGTCACTTCGGCCCCCTCTTTGCTTCGCATCATGGGCGCTACGCCCGCCATTGAAGCCAACGCCCGTTACACGCAGCTCATGCTCGGCGGCTCCGTTGTCATCTTCTTGCTGTTCCTGATTAACGCCATTTTCCGTGGTGCCGGCGATGCCTCGCTCGCCATGCGTACTCTCTGGCTCGCCAATGGCATCAATCTCATCCTCGATCCGTGTCTCATCAACGGCTGGGGCCCGTTCCCGCATCTTGGCGTCTTCGGCGCTGCCGTCGCCACCACCACCGGACGCGGCATCGGCGTGCTCTTTCAGCTTTGGCAACTCGGCTCCACTAAAAATCGCTTGACCGTTAATCGTAGCCAGCTGCGTCTCAACGTGCCCGTGATGATCCGGCTTCTCAAAGTTTCCGCTACCGGCATTTTGCAGTTTCTCCTTGCCACCGCGAGCTGGGTCGCGCTGGTCCGCATCGTCGCCAGCTTCGGCAGCGCTGCCGTCGCCGGCTATACCATTGCCGTGCGCATGCTCGTGTTCGCCATTCTTCCCTCGTGGGGCTTGAGCAATGCCGCCGCTACCCTCGTCGGCCAGAACCTCGGCGCAGGCAAGCCGGATCGCGCCGAGAAATCCGTGTATCGCACTGGCTTCTACAACATGCTCTACCTCGCGACCGTCTCGATTGCGTTCATCTTTTTCCCCGCACCGCTCGTTGCCATCTTCACCAATGAACCGCAGATCGTCGTCACCTCCGTTGCTTGCTTGACCATCTTCGGCATCGCTTTCGTCAGCTGGGGTTGGGGCGCAATCCTCATGCAGGCATTCAACGGCGCCGGTGACACACTCACTCCCACCATCATCAACTTCTTTGCCTTCTGGGCGTTTCAAATTCCGCTCGCCTGGCTGCTCGCCATTCATTACTCGCTCGGTCCACGCGGCGCATTCTGGGCCGTCCCCGCTGCCGATGTCGTCCTCACCGTCGCGTCGCTCATCATGTTCCGCCGCGGCAAATGGAAACAGCAGCGCATCTGAGCCGCTCGCCCCACATCGCTGCCGTACAATGTCCGCATGTCATCGACCGCCCTGCGCTCGCTCGCGTTCCTGGCCTTGCCACTGTGCGCGGCGCAGCTGATTGCAGCCGCCGTTCCACGCCCTGAATTTCCGAACCCGCAGTTCGAACGTCCGCAATGGGTTTCGCTCAACGGACCCTGGTCTTTCGCCTTCGACGACACCGATAGTGGTTATGCCGCCGGCTGGTATGCGCACGCCCTCCCCGCGGCCCGCACCATCACCGTGCCCTATTGCTTCGAAAGCAAGCTGAGCGGTATCGCCGATACCGCGTTTCATCCCGTTACCTGGTACCGGCGGTCGCTGCGCTTACCCGAAAATTGGAGCGGCGAGCACGTCCTGCTGCACTTCGGCGCTGTTTACTATCAGGCCTCGGTATGGCTGAATGGACAGCATCTCGGCGATCATCAGGGCGGCAACGTCCCGTTTGGTTTCGACATCACAAAAGTTCTTCGACCGGGTGAAAACACCCTCACCGTACGCGCCTATAACCCTGCAACCGATCGCTCCATCCCGCGCGGAAAGCAATATTGGAAGCCGAAATCAGCCGCGATCTTCTATACCCGGACCAGCGGCATCTGGCAACCCGTCTGGCTGGAAACAACCGGCGCGAATCATTTGAAGTCAGTCCACATCATCGCCGGCCAGGATGGCAACGCGCGTTTTGAGGCCTTGCTCGCACACCACTCCGCGCAGCCGCTGAAGTTCGAAATAACTATTCTCGATGGCACGAACGCGGTCGCCACCGTGACGGCGTCGACTGCCGAAGATCGCGCGGCCGCCGCCGTGCAGGTGCCAAACGCGAAACTCTGGTCGCCCGATTCGCCGAATCTCTATCAAGTCAAGTACCGGCTGCTCGATAACGATAAGCTGGTCGACGCCGTCCAGTCCTACCTCGGCTTCCGCACCGTTGCCGTTGCCAACGATCGCGTCACAATCAACGGTAAGCCGGTCTACCTGAAGTTCCTGCTCGATCAGGGCTACTGGCCCGAAAGCATTTTGACGCCGCCTTCGGAAGCAGCCATCCTGCGCGACATCGACATCATTCAATCGATGGGCTTCAATGGCGTCCGCAAGCATCAGAAAGTCGCCGACCCGCGTTTTCTCTATTGGGCCGATAAGCGCGGCCTGCTCGTCTCGGGCGAGATTGCCGATGCTTATGAGTTCACAGCCGAAGAAGTAGATCGCTTCACGCGCGAGTGGATGGATGCCGTCGAGCGCGATATCAATCACCCGTCGATCATCATATGGAACGCCATCAACGAAAGCTGGGGTGTCCCCGATCTCAAAGACGTACGCCAGCAGGCATACCTGAAAGAGCTCTACCAGCTCACGCACACGCTCGACAGTACCCGCCTGATGATCGATAACGAAGGTTGGGAGCACACCGATCAAACGGATCTATTCGCGATACACGATTACGAGAAATCCGGCGATGTGCTCTATAACCGCTATAAAGACGTGACATCGAGCAGCAGTACCGTTCCAAAAAACCATCGCGATGCGATCCTCCCCGGCTATCGCTACAACGGCTCGCCACTCTATTTGTCCGAGATGGGCGGCATCGCTTTCATCCCGGAGGGCGCAAATGTCCCTTCGGAGAGCTGGGGTTATTCGGGCGTCGAGAAGACGCAGCAAGCCGCGCTCGACCGCCTGACACAGCTTTTTCAAGGGATCGCACGGCTCAACAACCTGGCGGGCATCTGTTACACCCAGCTCACCGACGTCGAGCAGGAAGTAAACGGCCTCGCTACTTATGACCGCAAACCCAAGTTCCCCGCCGAGAAAGTGAAGGCGCTGAACGATCAGCTGCACTGAGCCAAACGGCTCGCTCTGGCAGATTGCTTATGGTAGGCAATCTGCTAAAGTTAGACGTGGCGACCAAAACTCCAGTCACCGGCCGCATCGATCTCCTCCAGGGCACTCTCGACCTGCTCATTCTGCAGACTTTACAATGGGGAGCACAGCACGGCCATGGCATCGGCCAGGCAATCCGCACGAGTTCGGAAGACGTGTTGCAGGTCGAACATGGGTCTCTTTACCCCGCTCTCCACCGCCTGGAACAGCGCGGCTGGCTCGCCGCCGAGTGGAAAACGTCCGAAGCCAATCGGCGCGCCAAGTACTACAAGCTGACTGCCTCCGGCCGCAAGCAGCTGCAGGCCGAACAATCCCGCTGGAAGCAACTTGTCCGAGCCGTCGCACGCACCATGAAGCCCGCGCAGGAATGAAATGTTCTGGCGCAGACTCTTTCGTAAACGCGAGCTCCCGAATGATATCGCCGACGAACTGGATGCGCATCTTGCCATCGAAACCCGTCAGTTAACTGAGAGCGGCCTTTCCCCGCAGCAGGCCGAAGCGCAAGCCCGGCAGTCATTCGGTAACCTCACGCATACCGCAGAAACGCTTTATCAAAGCTGGGGTTTCGAATGGCTCGATCGTCTCCGCCAGGATGTTCGGTACGCCGTCCGGAGTCTGCTTCAGAAGCCGGGCTTCGCCATCGCTGCCGTGCTGTCACTCGCGCTCGGCATCGGCGCAACTACCGCGGTGTTTGCCATAGCCGACACGATTTTTCTCCGCCCGCTGCCCTATCCCGAGCCCGACCGGCTGCTCTGGGTGGCCGTCCACTTTCCCGGTAATCTCCAGTTCCTCGCCTCGCCCGACTATGTCACGTGGCGGCGCGATAATCACGTTTTCTCCCAGCTTGCAGCGGCACAAGCACGCGGCGGTCAACCGGTGTTGCTGAACGGCAATCATCCTCAGGAAGCCCATAGCATTAGCGTGTCCGCCAACTTCCTGCCCGCCTTGGGCATCGCCCCCATGCTCGGCCGCAATTTCGCTTCCGTCGAAGAACTGCCGAACGGTCCGCGCGCCGTTCTCCTCTCGGCCGCTCTATGGCGCACCCGTTTCTCCTCTGACCCCACGATCGTCGGTCGATCGATCCTGCTCGATGGTCAATCCCACACGGTCATCGGTGTCCTTCCGCCGTCCTTCCAATTTCCGATGGACGTCAAAGTCGATCTCCTGACCTCGCTTCCCATTTCACCCACCGCCTCGCACCACGACCGCATGATGATGACCTGGGCTGTCTATGGTCGCCTCAAGCCCGGTGTCACAATCGCCGCCGCGCGCGCCGACCTCGCAAACCTGTTTGCCATCAGCAAGCAGGACATGCCGCTCATGTTCCGTGCCGATACCTATCTCATCCTCGAAACACTCGCGCAGCATCGGGTCGGAGACTCGCGCCAGCTCCTATACGTTCTCCTCGCGGCCGTCTGTTGCCTTCTCCTGATCACCTGCGCCAACGTGTCGAACTTGCTGCTCGGCAGATGGTCCGCGCGTGCCGGCGAGTTCGCTGTGCGAGTTGCTTTGGGCGCCGGCCGCCTCCGTCTCGCTCGCCAGCTTTTCACCGAAGCGGCTATGCTCACTCTTTGCGGAACCATCTTTGGGCTCGCAGTGCTTCTCGTCCTCTTGCGCGCCTTCGCTTACTACGCTGCCACCGAGCTGCCGCGCTTAGCCGATATCCGTGTGGATTATCGCGTCTTCCTGATTGCCTTGCTGGTAAGCGTAGCCGTCACGCTCCTCTTTGCCTCCCTGCCTGTTCTCCGCGCCGGCGGCGGAAAATCCTTGCCACCTGCGCTCCAGCAATCTGCCCGGCCCGGCCTCGCTGCTGGTCACCAGCTCGTAAAGCGCGTGCTGGTCATCGGAGAAGTCGCGCTCTCGCTGCTTCTGCTCTGCGGCGCATCTCTCCTGCTTGAAACGCTCTGGCACTTACGCCACGACCGTCTCGGCTTTACCCCCGAACACGCCACGGTCATCTCAATTCCGCTCAAAGGCACCGTTCTTGAAAAAGCGGATCGCCAGGGCGCCGTCGACGATCTCGTCAGCTTCCTCCATCGCATTCCGGGCACTGAAGCCGCCGCCCTCACAGAATGCTCGCCTCTCTCCGGTGGCGCGTTGATGAGCACTTTCTCGCGTGCAGACCGCCCGATGCCTGAAGGCTTCCATCGCGGCGATGGCATCTCGCTTTGTGGCGTTGGGCCCGAATACCCTGCTGCGGCCGGCATTCGCCTCCTCGAAGGCCGCTTCTTTACGCCCGCCGAAGTCGCTCACCCAAACACTTTTGTCGTTCTCAATCAGGCTGCCGTCCAGCAGTTCTTCCCGAACGAAGATCCTCTGGGTAAACAAGTTCTGCACGGCCCGGAAGGTCCATGGAAAGTTGTCATCGGCGTCGTATCAAATTCGAAGAACGCCGGGCTTAACGCGCCACCCGCCCCGCAGGGCTTCTTGAATTCCGAAACCTGGCCCGATACCCCCAACTTGCAGCTGATCGTCCGCACGCTCGCCAGCCCGCAGGCTTTCTATACCCTGGTTTCACAAAAGCTCCACCAGCTTGATCCCGGCCTCATCGCGAAATTCGAAACGCTCGATGCACAGTTGAGCGATGCCACTGCCGGCCCTCGCTTCAACACGGTTCTCGTCGGAATCTTCGCCGGCCTCGCGTTTGTCATGACGGTCGTCGGTATCTATGGCGTCCTTGCCTTCGCCGTCACTCAGCGCACCCAGGAAATCGGCATCCGGCTCGCGTTGGGCGCCGAACCCAAGCGAGTCCTCGCGATGATCATGACGGAAGGTGTTGTCCTCGTCTCGCTCGGCATCCTTACCGGGTTCGCCGCCTTCTGGTATCTCGCCCGCTATCTTGCCTTTTTCTTATACCGGGTGAGCCCGGAAGACCCTCGCACCTACGCGGGGGTCGTCGTTATCGTTACTTTGGTAGCGCTGGTCGCGATAGCAATCCCGGCCCGCCGTGCCGCGTCCGTCGACCCCACCACCGCCCTGCGTCACCATTAGCCTCAACCGCCGCACAGCGCATTACTCCAAGCGCTGCACGGGCGGACAGTTGATGATAAAGTGACTGTCCCCGAACTTCGCGCCGTCGGGACCCGTGATTACTCCGTCCTGCACAAATGTCAGAATCTGAAACTCCTCGCGCAGTTGTTCGCGGTAGCCGTGGCTGATCGATTCAGGGCTCCATTCGTAAAGCTGGCCATTCCACATCGGGCTGTAGTCAGTGGCTATCGTCGGTATGCCGCCAAACGTGTTGTTCGGCCGGTAACCGTCGGTAATCGCCGCATCTAAACCTTGCCGCTTTGGATTCGCACAATCCATTGGTCCATTTGTGGCGATGAAGATTCGCTCAACCGGACTGCTGAAACTGTCATCTTTCCCCGTCACAAGTTTCGACATGAGCGGTGCATACGTGTTGCCCTCGATCGCCGCCACCAGCGGTACGTCCGCATCGAGCGATATGTACCAAAGCGGGCGTCCGAAGCTGAAGCCATTGATCAGCTGCAACGTGACTGTCTGGTTGTACGGATCAATTGCGAGAACCTGGTCGTGCACTTTCGAATAGTCCACGTGGCCGTTCGGAAAGTTGATCTTATCTGCGGTCACTCCGTATGCCACAATCGACGCGTTGTAAATAATCCCGCCCGCATTCAGTACACGTACCAGTGGACTATAATTCGCATCGCCTCTCGAGCCAGGCTGTGCTATCGACGGCGGGAATGCCGAAGGTGATCCCGGTGCTAATCTTCGATTCGGCGAAAAGTCAACCGCGCCGGCATTGAAGATCAAATCGCCATTGGTATCGAAATTCGCGGTCCGAGCGCCTGTTCCTGCGTTCGTCAGCTTCGCCGAAAAATTCAGGCCGAGCAAAATCGCCACCTGCTGATCGTCTACGTCGGTGAGAACATACCAGACAGGGACGTGGCCTTTTTTCATGTAGCCTTCATAGAGAGGCAAAGTGAGGTTGCCTTTCTTGTCGTCCACCTGCCCTGATTGCAGCAGTTGATAAGGACCCACCAGGCTTGGATTGCTCGCCGATGGCGGCGGCCCGAAATACGACAAGCCGACAGACGCACCCGTGGATGCGGGTGCTGGGAAAAGATTACAACCGGGACCTGGACCTAGAGGGCTAGGAGAGGGGCCGTTCTTGATCTCAGACGTTGCTGCTTCAGTGCCTTCTATGGCCGCCGATGCTGCCCGGATCATGTCAATTGAAGCATGGCTCTTCGGCATCATCGAGGTTTTTTGACCTGTAATCTCCTGCGCGGATGCCAAGGTGAAAGTCGATAACACACCGATGGCTAACCACGCTGTGCTCCTGCGTGCATTCATGTACTGACTGCTCCTTGAGGAGGCGTATATGGCCTCACCACATTGCATTCGTGGCACGAGCAGGTTTAGTTACGAAGATTGAGAGAGGAAAGGCGGAGACAATTCCGCCTTTCGGTTTTCAGGCCACCGACACCGGCGTGGGCGTCGGGGATTCTACCGCCACCGGTTCGTTCGATCCGCCAATGCGCATCCGGTAGAACGAGCGCCATACGAAGTACATCGAGATCAGCACAAACAACGCCGCGAGTACGTGACTGAATCCGGGACCGCGTTCGGCCGACAACGATACCGCCAGCTCCACCGCGAGTAAACCGAACAGCGTAGTGAATTTGATGATCGGATTCAAAGCCACCGATGACGTATCTTTGAATGGATCGCCCACGGTGTCGCCTACCACCGTTGCATCGTGCAGCGGAGTTCCCTTCTGCTTCAGCAGCGTCTCGACAATTTTCTTCGCGTTGTCCCACGCCCCGCCTGCGTTGGCCATGAAGATCGCTTGGTAGAGCCCGAAGAGCGCAATCGAGATGAGATACCCGATGAAGAAGTACGGTTCGACGAACGCAAACCCGAGCGTTACGAAAAACACCGTGAGAAAAATGTTGAACATGCCGCGTTGCGCATACCGCGTGCAAATCTCGACAACTTTCTTACTGTCCGCCACCGACGCTTTGGTCACACCTTCTAATACGATGTTTGCTTTGATGAACTCGACAGCACGATAGGCGCCCGTAGTCACTGCCTGAGTCGATGCGCCCGTAAACCAGTAAATAATCGAGCCGCCCGCTATCAAGCCCAGCAGAAACGGCGGATGCAGAATCGATAGATTCGAAATCAAATCAGGCCTGAGCCCATTAGTCAGCGCCACCACGATCGAAAAGATCATGGTTGTTGCGCCGACCACTGCGGTCCCGATCAGCACCGGTTTCGCCGTTGCCTTGAACGTATTTCCCGCGCCATCGTTCTCCTCGAGATTTTCTTTCGCGCGCTCGAAGTTCACGTCGAAGCCGAAATTCTGCTTCAGATCTTGCTCAATGCCCGGAATCTGCTCGATCGTCGAAAGCTCAAACACCGATTGCGCATTGTCGGTCACCGGACCGTAAGAGTCGACCGCAATCGTCACCGGTCCCATGCCCAGAAAGCCGAACGCAACCAGTCCAAAAGCGAACACCGCCGGTGCCGCCATGATATTGTCCATTCCCAGCGTGCTTATTCCGTACGCGATGCCCATCAGAAAGAGAATCGCCAGCCCAAGCCAATAGGCGCTCAGATTCCCCGCCACGAAGCCCGAGAGAATGTTCAGCGACGCACCGCCCTCGCGGGATGACGAAACGATCTCACGAACGTGCGCCGAATTCATTGAAGTGAAAACTTTGACCAGCTCCGGAATGACAGCACCGGCCAGCGTCCCGCACGTAATAACGCTCGAAAGCTTCCACCACAGGCTGGTGTCGCCGCCTAGATCGGGAATCATCAGGTACGAAACAATATATGTAGCCGCAATCGAAACCAGCGAGGTGAGCCAGACAAGCGAGGTTAACGGCGCTTCGAAATTCATGTGGTCGGCATTCGCATACTTGCTCTTGGCGATAGCCGCGTTCAGCAAATACGATCCGCCCGATGAGACCACCATCATCACGCGCATCGCAAAAATCCAGACGAGTAGCTGGCTCTGCACCATCGAACTGCTCACTGCGAGCACGATGAACGAAATCAGCGCAACGCCGGTCACGCCATACGTTTCAAATCCATCCGCGCTCGGTCCCACCGAGTCGCCCGCGTTGTCACCTGTGCAATCCGCGATCACGCCCGGGTTGCGCGCGTCATCTTCTTTGATCTTGAAGACGATCTTCATCAGGTCCGCGCCGATATCGGCAATCTTGGTAAAGATGCCGCCCGCCACCCTCAGCGCCGCTGCGCCCAAAGATTCACCGATTGCGAAACCGATGAAGCAAGGTCCGGCATAATCGCGCGGTACAAACAGCAGAATGAACAGCATGATCAACAACTCGACGCTGATCAGCAGCATGCCGATGCTCATGCCGGCTTTGAGCGGAATGTCGTAACACGGGTATGGCTTTCCGCGCAAACTCGCAAACGCCGTACGCGAATTCGCAAATGTATTTACACGGATGCCGAACCACGCCACGCCCGAGCTGCCGCAAATCCCGATCACACTGAATCCGAGAATAATCAGCACCTTCAGCGCCTCGAAATGCTGCAGCGCGCCAAAGTAAAACACGATGATCGCCCCGATGAACACCTCGAGAATAATCAGAAACTTGATCTGCGTTACAAGATACGTTTTGCACGTCTCGTAAATAAGCTCCGAAATCTCGAGCATCGACCGGTGCACGGCCGCGTTCTTCAGCTGGTTATAAATGACCAGTCCGAAAACAAGCCCGAGCGCCACAACCACCAGCCCGTCTATCAATAGAGACCGCCCGTTGATCGCGCCGTTGAAAAACGTCGCTTGGGCTAGGTTGGGCAGCACCAGGTTCGCTTCGCCTCCGGCTTGTGGCGGAGTCTGCCCGAAGGAAGAGCTCGCACTGAGCAGAGTCATCACGAACGCAAACAGGGCGTGAGCGCGAAACTTCAAGTAAGTAGCCTCCCGAAATAGAACTGAGCAACAGTATATCGTTCAACTTAACTGTTATCGAGTAGTCGATCTCTTTCGAAGGAGGGCCAAGAATCACAAAGACAAGCGTTTCGGCAAAGCAATGGTAGGGACGGGCAGATTCGAACTGCCGACCTGCCGCTTAGGAGGCGGCCGCTCTATCCATCTGAGCTACGTCCCCATCTCGCTTGTGCCGTCTGTCTGGCACAAGGCAAGTTTATCAACGGTGCAAGCCCTTGTGACCAATATCAGTCCGGTATTGCATACCTGCAAAATGGATTTCGCGGACGCCCGCGTACGCAGCGTCAATCGCCCCCTGCAGCGTAGAACCACTCGCCGTAATCCCGAGTACGCGCCCTCCGTTCGTGACCAGCCGCCCGCCGCGTTCCGCCGTCCCGGCCTGAAATACCGTCGCGCCGGATAGCTCGGACTTCGCAATGCCTGAAATCTCGTCCCCCGTCCGCGGTTGCCCGGGATAGTTCTCGGCAGCAGCGACCACGCACACCGAACACCCATCCTGGAAAACGGGCTGGCTCAGCGACTCTCCTCGAACAGCGGAAGCCAGCAGCTCTGCCAGATCGCCTCCATATTGATGCATGAGAGCTTGGGTCTCCGGATCGCCTAGCCGGGCGTTAAACTCGAGCACCTTCGGCCCCGCCGCCGTCATCATCAAACCCGCATACAGGAAGCCGGTAAACGGCGCGCCTTCTCGATTCATCTCCGCAATTGCGGGCAGCATAATCGTGTCCACAATTAAACCGGACTGGCGTTCCGTAAGAAGTTGCCGGTCCAGGTACGCGCCCATTCCACCGGTATTCGGGCCCTTGTCTCCATCCAGAAGCCGTTTGTGGTCCTGAGTCGGGGGAAATGAGATGATCTCACGCCCGTTACTTAACCCGATGAAACTGACCTCTTCTCCCTCCAGGTACTCCTCTAGGAGGTAATCCGGGCCAAGACGTTCTATTGCCTCGATTGCCTCAGCCTTATCACGCGCAATCACTACTCCTTTTCCACTAGCCAGTCCGTCCGCTTTGACTACAACCGGAAATGAAAAGCCGTTAATGTTTAATCCGGATCGAGCCGTTGGTATACCGGCGCGCTGCATCAGATTCTTCGCAAAGAGTTTGGAACCCTCCAAATGCGCTGCCGCCTGCGTTGGACCTACAATCGGCATGTTGCGTGCCCTAAACTCGTCCACGATCCCGCCCACCAAAGGTGCTTCCGGGCCGACCACAGTCAGATCTACTCTTAAGCTGCTTGCCAAGTCAGCATAGCCCGTAATCGATACAGGTGCCGCAATACACTGGCCCACCTGCGCGAGCCCGGGATTGCCCGGGCTGGCAAATAAAGCCTCAACCGAGGAAGATTTTGAGAGCCGCCAGGCCAGAGCATGTTCCCTCCCACCGCCCCCGACAATAAGGATGCGCATTTCCACCGCTAGAATAGCGGATAGGGTCTAAGGCAGATCGAGGTGTAAGCGCGAATGCAAAAGAGATATGAAGTGGTGGTCATCGGAGGCGGGCACGCCGGATGTGAAGCCGCCCGCGCTTGTTCCAGGATCGGCCTCCAAACCGCGCTGGTAACGATGAACGCCGACCTGATCGCCCAAATGTCTTGCAACCCGGCCGTCGGAGGCATCGCGAAAGGCCATCTCGTCCGGGAAATCGATGCTCTTGGCGGCGTTATGGGTGAGCTGACCGATGCCGTTGGAATCCAGTTCCGTCTGCTAAATACCAGTCGCGGGCCCGCCGTTTGGTCCCCGCGCGCTCAGTGCGATAAGAAGCAATACCGTCTTAAGATGCGCGAATGGCTTGAGAGCGAGCCCAATCTTCGCATTCTCCAGGCGGAAGTCGGCGAATTGCTGTTCTATTCTGACGAACAGCGCAAGAGAATTCAGGGGGTGAGGCTTAAAGACGGCCGTGACTTGCTGGCCCACGCAGTCATTATCACCACCGGAACTTTCCTAAACGGCCTAGCTCACGTCGGTGATACCCGCTACGCCTGTGGACGCAACGGCGAGGCCCCTTCGAACACCTTAGCGGACCAGTTCCGCTCCATGGGGCTCCAGTGGACCCGCCTTAAGACCGGCACGCCGCCTCGCTTGGATGGCCGAACCATCGAATGGGCACAATTTGAGGAGCAGCACGGAGACTTTAACCCTACCCCGTTCTCCTTCCTGACTGAAAAGATCGATCGCGAGCAGATTTGCTGCCACCTCGGCTACACAACGGCCGAAACTCACCGGATTTTACGGGCCAGTATCGAGCGCTCGCCGCTTTACAGTGGACAAATTGAGGGAATTGGTCCACGTTACTGCCCCTCGATCGAGGACAAGGTGGTTAAGTTCCCGGACAAAGAGCGCCATCAAATCTTTCTAGAGCCGGAGGGCCTCGACACTCACGAGGTATACGTCAATGGGCTGTCGACCAGTATGCCGGTTGATGTGCAGGCGGCCGTTGTCGCCTCCGTTCCGGGCTTAGAAAATGCGGAGATGATCCGTCCCGGGTATGCCATTGAATACGACGCCATCGATCCGAGAGAGTTGACCCATTCGCTGGAGTTAAAGTCCATCCAGGGTCTGTTCCTTGCCGGACAGATCAACGGAACATCGGGCTATGAGGAGGCCGGCTGCCAGGGTTTGTTCGCGGGGTTAAGCGCGGCGTCACTTGTAAGTGGGAAACAAATGCCTGAGCTGGCGCGGAGTGATGGCTATACGGGCATTTTGGTCGACGATCTCGTCAACAAGGGTGCTGACGAGCCTTACCGGATGTTCACTTCCCGGGCCGAGTTCCGGCTCCATCTTCGAATAGACAACGCAGACGAGAGGTTAACGCCTCTTGGTCGAACATTGGGCTTAGTGGACGACCGTCGCTGGCTCATGTTCAACAAAAAACAGGAGCAAAAAGCTCGGATCGTCGCGTTACTCGAAAATACACGGTCCAGAGCCGTTGCAGAGCTCGTCAGCCTTAATGCCGCCACAGATAACCCGACCCTGGCTGTATGGCTCCGGCGTCCTGAGGCCCGAATCACTGTGCTGGATCGATGGCTGGCCGGTAACCTTAACGGAGATCTCGTGCATGGCGTCCTGACCACGGTCGAAACAGAAGCGAAATACGGCGGGTATCTGGCCCAGCAGGATCGGCACATTCGCCAGATGCGGGATTCAGAAGCTCGGGAGATTCCCGCCGACTTCCAATATGCCCAAATCCCCGGCCTGTCGAACGAAGTACGGCACAAGCTGACCCGCGTACGGCCGCAAAGCCTGGGCCAAGCGGGGCGCATCCCCGGCGTAACCCCCGCTGCTATCGCAGTTCTGGATATTTACTTGAGCATGCGCTGACTCGCGGCTGAGCATGGGCCGATGTTCCACGTGGAACTGAGCTCAACCGAGTTCGTTCGGTAAACTTCGCGTTTCTCGCCGCCGAAATCCAGTGTTTCACGTGGAACGTGATCACCTCGCACCGGCCGTGTTAGCATTGCTGAGTCTTGGCGCGCGTCATCTCTATCGCAAATCAGAAAGGCGGAGTCGGCAAAACAACTACCGCCATTAATCTCGCCGCTGCACTCGCCGCCTCGGAAGTCAAAGTCCTCCTGATCGATTCCGACCCGCAAGGCAACTCCACAACTGGTGTCGGCATCGAGAAATCAGCGGAGGGCAAAACGCTTTACGATGTTCTCCTGCGCGACTTGCCTGCCTCCGAGGCTATACTCATCACCGATTCGGAAGGCTTGTCACTAATTCCAGCCGATCAGAACTTGGTCGCTACAACACTTGACCTGGCAGATCTGAATGAACGCGAACAGCGGCTTCAGGCCGCTCTAAAGCCCGTCCGTGAGCAGTTCCAGTACGTCATCATCGATTGCCCCCCGGCTCTCGACCTCCTCACAATCAACGCGCTGGTTGCCTCCGATGCTGTACTCGTTCCAATCCAATGCGAGTTTTTTGCGCTGGAAGGCATCTCGCAACTAATGGACACGCTCGATCGGCTGAAAGAAGCCTTCAATCCCAGCCTGCAAGTCGAAGGCGTCCTGCTGACCATGTATGACGATCGGACAAACCTGACCCGCCAAGTCGAATCCGACCTCAGAGAATTCTTTGGAGATGAAGTTTTCAAGACGGTCATTCCTCGTAGCGTTCGTTTAGCAGAAGCGCCCAGCTTCGGCAAAACGATCCTGGCCTACGACCCGCGATCCCGCGGCGCCGAGGCTTACATCCAACTCGCAAAGGAAATCCTGGCAAATGAACAAAGAGCTCGATCGAAGTCAGCGAAAGGCGCTGGGCAAGGGCCTGTCGGCGCTGCTGCCAAGCCGGGCCAGTAACCCAGACCCGAAAGAACGGGCCGTCGCTGCCCAACCGCTTCCCGTTGACCACCAGAGTAAGCAAGGCCTGCCCGAGCACTTCGACGACTTCCAAAATCTTCCGCTCGATCAGATTCAGCCGGCGAAAGACCAACCCCGTGGCACTTTCGACCAGGAGAAACTTAACGAGTTAGCGCAATCGATCCGCGCGCACGGCATCATCCAGCCGATTACTGTACGCAAGATCGGCACGTCTCAATACCGCATCGTTGCTGGCGAGAGGCGCTGGCGAGCCGCCAAACTCGCAGGTCTCTCCGAAGTGCCGGCTCTGGTCCGCACTATCGAACAGGATGACCTGCTCGAACTGGCCCTGATCGAAAACATCCAGCGAGAAGATCTGAACGCCATTGAGATTGCCACCGCCTTTCAGCGGCTCAACACGGATCATCAACTAAGTCACGAACAAATCGCAGAGAAGACGGGCAAAGATCGTTCTACCGTGACTAACTTCTTACGGCTCTTGAAGTTAAGCCCGCCGGTCAGGCACGAACTGGCCATTGGAACGATCAGCATGGGCCATGCCCGAGCACTGCTTAACGTAGATCCCGACCAACAAGCACTGCTTTGTAGCCGCATCAAGAATGACGGCCTTTCTGTTCGGGACACGGAAGCATTGGTTAAGAAGCTTACAGAGCCAGCCCGCGTTTCGCCGCTCGAGGACAAACCGGAACAGCCGCAAGACCCGAATATCAAAGCTGCTATGGAGGAGATGTCGATGGTTCTCGGAACGCGGGTCCGGCTTATTGCGCGCTCCAACTCATCGGGCCGCATCGAAATCGAGTATTATTCCACCGAAGATCTCGATCGAATCTACGCCGCTATCGTAAAATAGCGCACGACCAGCAGGGAATTATCGGGCTCGTGCTTTGCGCGGACTGCGAATTGGTGCCGGCGGCAGGAGTCGAACCTGCGACCTACGGATTATGAGACCGTCGCTCTAACCACCTGAGCTACGCCGGCGACAAGCGTATTTTAGCGCAGCACCGCTTTGCCTAGTCCCGCGTTTCCCGCCGTGTCGTATACCCGGAACACAACCAGATGCTCACCGGGCCGAAGCTTCTCGAGATGCACCCGGAAACGCTCCTGTGGCGAATCGGTGATGCCGTCGACCGATTCAATGGGTTGCCAAGTGCCGGCGTCAAGTGAGTACTCACAAAGCCGCAACGGACTCGTTTTATCAGCAGCCTCCAGCTCGATGTCAGCCGAAGCGCCTGTTCGCTGTGGGGCGGAGACTGAGACCACCGGCGGAGTGTTGTCGATCAACACCGGCGTACTTACCAGCTCAGCCTGATGGGCGAATTGCGGCGCGTTCGACGGCGCGTCCGATGCGACAATCTTGAAGAAATAGCGCCCATCGGCAAAGACATCGGGGTCCAGTAGCAGAGTGTTCTCGAACATATGGGTGCGAATCAACTGCCATTCATTCTCGTCTTCCGCCCGGAATGAAACAGAGTAGACGAGCTTATCGCTATCCGGGTCGTCTGCCTGCCAGGAGATCTGGGTTTGCGTGGTCTGCAGCCGAGAGACCACCTGGTTCCCGGAATTGGCCGAACTTGCCGCAGGTGCCTCGCCGGTGTCGGTCACAGTGATTGAATAGGCGGAGGAAGCGGGCGTAGCGGTGCTACGCGCGCTTTGCGGCGTTCGTGCCGACGATCGAGCTTACCGTGATGCTCCGAATGTTAGGGGATCCATTCTGCGGCAGATAAGGCACATCGATCGTATTGACCTGGGCATCGACCCCGGCCGGCCATTCGGCGCGGAACTGAACAAATCGCGCGGGCGCGCTCGTAATCAGGGAGTTCCCGAAGCTTGTGATGGGCGCCGACCAAGCACTCCAGGTCGCATCGGGCCGAGCCGAAAATCCGGTACGCGTCCGGAAGAGCACGCCGCTCCCAGTACCGTGCCACTGCAGATGTCCCCAACGCGCTACGCTCGTCGCGTCATGCACTTGTGATTCGTACGAGCGCGCCCGCAGCCGCCAGGCGAACCGAAATCGAGCAAGCGGGCGGAGTTACTCAACGCGGCGTATAGGTCAGGACCCCGCTTCAGCAGTTGAGTCGTTTCGCCCGAGCCCGGCTCCGCCAACAAACTGAAGCGGCCATCTTCCCATCGATAGATACGGCCGTGATCGTCGGTTGAAAAGAGCAGCGAAGGGCCATCCAGCAGCAGAGCATAGACGTTGTCTTCTTTGGAGCTGCGAATCGTCTCGACCGTACCGTTTGGCTGAATACGGTAAATGGCGGACTTCTCAACGCCACTCACCTCAGTGACGGCCGTCGTGGAGGCCGCGGAAGCAGCCGTCGTTGTCGAGCTGCCGCTTTTCAGAAGGGTCCGGGACCTTCGTCGCCGGATCGTTGTCGCTCTCGCGCGCGGTTGTGACCGTAATGACGGTGGGAGTTGTGGCAACCACGGTGGGCGAAGCTGCCGCCGTAGGCTGGGTCGCAGCCGCTGTGCGGGTGGCAACTGCTCCGCCCATCGCTGCGGCATACACGGTGCCGTCCGCAGCAACACTGATGGCTCTGATCTCCGGAAGGCTCGAGTCATAAAGAACGGTGGCGCGCCCGGTCCCCGTGATGTCGTAGATTAACCCGTTTGGATCCGAACCGGCATAAAGATGCCCCGCTGGGCCAGCCGCCAGAGAAGTTACGTTTGTCTGGCCCGTCTCGTAATAAACAGATGTTTGATTCTGGCCGTCATAGCGATAGATCCGGCCGCCTTCGCCTGTCCCAATGAAGATTGCACCGTCTGGCATCGGTTGCAGTGACCAGAGGTACTTGGCCGGAGAATGCCACACCTCTTGCGCCTGTCCGTTTTCGATGCGATAGAGCCCGCCGTTTGGCGAGGTTGCGGCGAACAAACTCCGCGCGCATTCAGGCAGATTGCGAAAATCTCAGATTGCTGAGCGGACCAGACCAGCGACGACTTCCCATCGGGCGCAACACGGAAAACCTTTCCGCTGTTGCCGGTAGCGGCGTAAACGGCGCCCTCGGCGACCTGCACGACGCTCCAAAGAGCGGGTTGACCGAGCGGAGTGTTCCAGCGAAGCGAAGGTCCCGGGTGAAGCCGCCCGTTCGCATCGAGTGAGAGGCCGGTAAGGTGTCCTTTCAGGAAGTCGTTGAAACCGCTAACCTCCCAGGCGGTACTGGTGGCCGCCCAGCAATGCTGTCGGGAGAACGGTTAAGGTCAACGCACAAACAGCTGAAGCGAATAACGGGAGGCGACCGGACAGAGCGCTCACTCCTTTATTTCTACCTGGAGTGTTTTGGCGCCCGTAACGACATAACCTCGCGTGGGAATGGTCAATTCGGCGATTTGGGATCCCCGCGTCAGTACAAGCGCGGCATTGCTGGTGGCGGAGTTAGACGGGTCGCCCAGAATCAGGGCCACGGAAGGCGGCGGATCGCTGATCTCGCCCGATGGTGTTGGGCCGGAGATGGTGAAAGCAGGTTGCTGGCGCCACACGCGGACATAGACGGCGTCGCTATCCCGGAAGGAATTGATGGTCCGGATGAGGTCGCTAGAACTGTGCAGCGACGATTGGCTCAAACCGGCGAACTCGGGGAAATTCAGCGTATTGCCGTCGCTTACCGTGAAGTTGAGCGCGCCCGCCGGAGCACCGGAGGGCACCTGATAAGTCGCCGAACGAGCAATCTGGGCGCCGTTTTCACCGTCCAGCAGCGCGGTGATTTCGACCGAATCCCCAGGGCGAACATCATGGGTCGAAGTCCAGGCTTGGGAGAGGTGCAGCTGCTGCTTAGCTTCGCTCGCTTCCAGGTGAAAAGTGATGGTCTTGACATGCAGGTCCTGAAATCCGGCGCCCAGCACGAAACCAAGAGGAACGACCGCGTCCGCCGAGACCTGTTGAACAAGCCCGCTGTCGCTGACAAAGGTGTCGCGGATCTGCAGTGGCGGCGCGCCGGCATCCCACTCGACTTGCCCGGAAAGCTGGAGCGTCCCGCGCCCGAGGGTCCGTTCCGTGGCATCAAGCACCGAGAATAGGGCGGTTTGGATGACAAAAGGAGAAAGGAAACGATCGTTCACGACCTGGAAACGGTAATTGTGGTTGCCCGTAGCCGGCGAGTGTACGCTGACTGTCATCGGAACGGTGCGAGCGGAGCGGCCAATCTCGCCCGAAATACCGGTAGCGCGATCGCTGAGGATCGTGCCCACCCAGGCCCGCGGCGTCGAGAGCTTGAAAGAGCTATTCAGATTTGGGATGAGCGCGACAACGTCGGAATGTGCAAACGGCATCTCGGTCGAGCCCGTATCCAGAAATCGGTGCCCAAAAGCGTAGACGCGCCGGCCGTTTACATATGTGACTGTGCCGTCAGCCGTGATGTTCATGTCGCCGGTGAGTAAACCGACGCTGATCATCGACCCGGGTACCACGCCCGCTGCGGCGTCGGGCTCGGTGCGCGATTGGGGCGGGGAACTTCCGGCAGTGCTGTTGATTCCTGATAGGCCTTGAGACGGCGCAAAGCCTAGACTACGAAATTGGTCCGAGAGCGCCTGGACGGTGTTGGCCGTGAAACCGGAGAATGATAGCGGGGTCAGAAGGTGGCGCAGATTGCCGGAGGGAGCCGCGGAATCGGCGGAGGTGTTCAAAGGATCTGCCAGCCCGGAAAGCCGCGAAAAGAATCGCCAGGGCCCATTGGAAAGGGCCGCGACCGGAGCACCCGGTGACGATGGTGAGCCGCCGCTCGAATCCGCGATCATCTGCTCGACCGGCTGGATGCCGGCGATCGGCTCCTTAGAAAACGGGAACCCGAGAGCGACCGCGCCCAAAAGCTTGCCATCGATATAGACGGGACTCCCGCTCATGCCTTGCAGGATCCCGGTCTCGGCGAGCGGGCCGCCGCTTAATCGCGCGAGGATGATCACCTGTTTCGGCCCGATATTTCGAAGTATGCCCAGAATCTCGACGTGGAATTCTTCGATCCGGTCGCCGGAAAAAACGGTGCGCCCCCTACCGTGCAGCCCCGGACGTACGTCACTTATAGGGAAGAACCCCTGCGCACGAACGGGAAGACAGGTCAGGCAGAGGCCCGCCATCAGGTAAGCGAATTTACTTTGAAAGCTGCCACAACCTCGAGAGTGCGCTGCCTGTTGGCCGGACGGAACGCGCCGGTGGCCCGGAATCTTATCTATCACGGTGTTTGATGTATCAATCGACCCATCGAGAGGTACTTCTATGCTAGAACGCTCCTTCCAGCTGGAGAGACGAGTTGCAAGCTTTACACCTATTGTTTGGCGCGCAGAGTGCAAGAGAAGAGTCCCAGAGGGCGGTTGCGGAGAGCTCCGCAAAGAACGCTAGAAAACATTGTGTGCTTAACTGAAGGAGATTCCTAGAATCCATGGTAAGCGTGCCTGTTGCTCCGCCAGCCGCCGCCCCAGTAGGGCGAGCGGCAATCCCATGGCGGCCAATCGCCTGGTTTGGCGTTCTATTGGCCATCTGCTACGCCCCGATCCTATATCGGATGGGAGTGCAGTGGGCAACCGACGAAAATATGGGGCACGGGTTTTTCGTGCCGATTGTTGCCGGATTTATTGCTTGGCAGAGACGCGCCGAACTGCTGGCAACACCACGTAAACCGAATGGCTGGGGCTTATTCTTGGTGATCTTTGCCGCGGCTGAAGCGCTGGCCGGCACATTGGGAGCGGAATTGTTCACCGCCCGCCTGGCGTTCGTGATTGCGCTCGTAGGCATCATCCTCTATTTAGGCGGCACGCGCTGGATTCGTATTCTTGCGTTCCCGCTGCTGCTCCTTCCTTTCATGATTCCGATTCCGGCCATCATCTATGCACAGCTCACTCTGAAGCTGCAGATGCTGGCCAGCCAGCTTGGCGAGACCTTGATTGGCGCGATGGGGATTCCGGTCTTGCGGGAAGGGAACACGCTCAAGCTACCGAGCCAAACCTTGGACATTGCGGAAGCTTGCAGCGGTATCCGGTCCCTGATGTCGCTCGCCTTCCTCTCGCTGGTGTATGCCTACTGGGCTGATACTCGCGTCTGGATGCGCTGGGTACTGCTGGCCGCCACGATTCCTATCGCCATCGGCGCAAACGGTGTGCGCGTAGCCGTCACCGGTCTGCTTTCCGAAGTCGACACCAAACTTGCCCAGGGCGCGTACCATGAAACCGAAGGCTACATCGTATTCGTCGTAGCCATTGCGGCGCTGATTTTCACCCATCGCGTAGTGGGATGGGCGGCGAAGCGAGGAGAGAAAGAGCGGGCATGAACGATTTCTGGCAATCGAAGAGCGTGCGGGTACTAAGTTTTGTGCTGATTCTGCAAGCGGCCATGTTCTACGGGTTTTCCCGCGCCGAGCGGGTTCCGCAGCACCGGTCGCTTGCCCAGTTTTCGCTCGATAAGAGCCCTTGGAGAATGACGCAGGAGCTCGAGATGGATAAGGAGTCGCTCGACGTTCTGAAGGCGGACGACATCTTATCGCGGGCCTATGTCGACTCAGACACCGGCGGTATGGCGACGCTCTTTGTCGCTTATTTCTCGACCCAGCGCACTGGCAAGGCGCCACATTCTCCGAAGAACTGTTTGCCTGGAAGCGGCTGGACCCAGGCGCAGGCGGGCACAGTTTCCATTCCCATCGCAGGCGAAGCCGTGCCGATTCGCGTTAATCAATATGTGATTTCGCGCGGCGAGAACGAGAGCGTGGTTTTGTACTGGTATCAGTCTCACAATCGCGTAATCGCGAGCGAGTACTCGGCGAAGATCTATACCGTGACAGATTCGATCCGGTTCAACCGGAGCGATACGGCCTTGGTGCGCGTGGTTGTCGGTGTGGAAAATGGCGACCGTCAGAAGGCCATCAACACCGCTACCTCATTCGTGAAAACGTTCTTTGAGCCGCTCAAAGAATACCTGCCATCCTAAAGCCGCTTACAGCGGATAGTACGTGTAGCTGTAGCTCCAGGTAAACGAGCTTCCAGGCTCGATCGACATATCGATAAAGGGCTCTACGGCCAATACTGTGCGAATCGACCAGAGATTAATTCGACTGAGCGGACGGTCTCCCACGATGCGCATCCCTGCTCGTGCTTTCTTGTTTTCGATCGCGAAATCGTAGTCTGCGGCCTTCCTGCCAAACCCTGTTAGGTCAGCTGAGACGGTCTCCTGTCCAGCGAGATCCCTCCGGTAGCTAAATTGACGTCCGCCCACTTCTGCCAACTCCGGACTTTGTTGGTGGCCTGCAGTTACCTCGAAAGGAAACTTGACCACGTAGCCCGGGCCGACTGGCTGCCCATCGAGCACCAGGAAGTTGTGGTCGTAAACGCTAGATGCGATTGCTCGTTTCCCGGTGTTTTCCAGCTTATGTTCGATAACCATCTCCGGTTTGCCAGGTACCAGGCGCACAATCTTGGTGTAGCGGTATCCGTAGCCGGAAGTTGTATCGGTGACCTCCTGCGAGAACTGGACAAAATCGCTTTTCGTCTCGACGTGTCGCTTGCCTCCGTCGACGATTTCGTACAAGTGGTAGGGGTTGTAATCCTGCGCGTCGGGCCTCCGCAACACGCCGACCCCGATCTTGATGAACGTCCCGCCCGGCTTGGCCTGATCGAAGCCTAATGCTTTGCCGCCGGTAGTGAACTCTTCGACAGGTCCGGTGATGGCGCTGCATGGGCCCGCAACAATGTCCTTCCCGGAAAATACGAAATCGATCACGTGCGGGTCTGTCTTGTTGAACCATGGCCCGTAATAGTTATGACCCTCGTGAACGAGTGTTCCGATCACGCCCGACCAGTCGAAGCGCGTGCCGCGATAGAAACCGGTTTGCGGATCCGGCAGCAGCAACGAAACCCGCAGAGCGCTGTTCGAGATCTCAACTTGCGGTGGAGTTGCATGCTGCCCCATGCTAGGCGTGCCTGACGAGAGACTCATAACGAGGGCGATTAGCAGATTGCTCGATCGGAACATAGTAAACGCATTATCACTACAGTGTATAGATGAGATCTTTCGCGCTTTTCCTGCAGCGCCCTTATTTGCTTGAGCGCCGCTCTTTTAGGGGAAGAGTCATCGGTCATCATACACGTCGAGGGTCATCCCGAGCTAACGGTCACCGAGGCGGACCTGAGCAAGATGCCGCGGCGTGCACTGACCGTCGAGGAGCACGGAAAGACGATCAAGTATGAAGGCGTCCTGCTGCATGATTTGCTGGCCCAAGCCGGGGCACCGTTTGGAGATCAGCTGAAAGGCAAGGCGCTTTCTTCATATGTGATTGCGAGCGGGCGAGATGGCTATGCGGTGGTTTACACGCTCACCGAAATGGATACCGCGTTTAGCGAGGGCGATCTGTTGCTGGCCGATAGGAGTCAGGGAGAAGCCATCGCCGAGGCGCAAGGCCCGTTTCGAATCGTAGCGCCTCACGATAAGAAGCCGGCGCGGTCCCTGCGCATGTTAGAGCGGATCGAGGTAGTGCAGCTGCGGAAGTAATTTGTCAGAAGAAAAAAATGATATCGCCCTCTAACAAAAGCTGATTCTGCCTGGTTGCGTTGTTATACGCTTTGGCGTCGTAGGCGTGATCGTAACGTAGCTCCGGGCGGAGAAGAATAGTGGTGCCGATCCAGTGGCCCCAGCCGATAAGGTGCTCCGAGTAACGCGTTTTGAACCCTGTCCTCTGGCCGACGATATCATCGAAGAACTCGTTGCGAATCGTCATGTAGTCATGCTTCGAGAATGTTCTTTCGAAGTAATTAGCGATCGCCCATTCTGGTGCAAAGCATCTGGTGTCGCTGGAGTTCTTACAGACCGCCCCGTTCGCTCCGGTTTCGACCAGCGTGGCGCCAATGGGATTAGTCAAGTTAGGCGTTTGTTTCTCATACTGATACCAGGTTTCTGTTGCCTGATGCCAGCGTGAGTTGAATTTGTGATAGAAGGTCAGATAAAACGACTGTAAGTTGTTGTAAGCATATTTGCCGTCATTGATCGAGTTAGCGCAGCCATATAAGTTACTGCCGCCATCGCGCCAAGTGTAACTAAGGCATGTGTTCACGGTTGCTTTAGCATCGCTCGTCCAAGGCGCGACATCGTTGCCCGCCGATAAACCGATCTGGTACATCCAGTGATCACTCAGTTTGATCGTTGCGTTGACGCCCTGCTGGGTATAAGCATCGAAGGTATAAAGAATCGAGTGACTGTAAGTATAGTTATTCGGCGCTAATTGTGCCTCGATGTCAGGCAGTGAGATATAACGGCCGATGCGCACGTCCATCCCTTGCGCTACGTGCGGGAAATACAGATCGACGTACGCCATCACAGGGTCGAATCCGTATTCCTGGTTTTTGCCGAGCAGCTGGTTACTGAAGATTCCCTTGGCCGTAGTGAACCGGTAGTCGATACCGTAAAGCAGAGAGAGGCGGAATCCCCAATCGAAGTGGTCTTTCTGTACGGTATCGGGCTGCTTCTCGATATAGAGAACTTCCTGGTCAGGTTCGATGGTGTTGGCGCGCGTCGAGTAAGCGACAGGGAAGTTCGAGTATCCGCCTTGATTGGAGCTGCTGAGATTGCCTCCGAAGTTAAGCCATCCGTAAATCTGAATGCCGCTTCTCTTCCAGGCATCCCCATGAGGTCCTTCCCAGAGAGCGGTCATGAGGGGGCCAGCTTGTGTCCAGGGCTGCCCGATAGTGACAGAGCCGCCGTAGGGCCACACACCAAACGGATATGGCGGGTAATCGACGGGCGCGGGATATCCTCGATAGGAAGGCACGGCAGCAGCGGGCGCATTTGGGTCAGGGCTTTTCCAGTCGGTTAGATAGGCCTGACTTAGTCTGCGAAAAAAGCTTTGCGAGGCAACATTGGTAGCCGGTGCATCGGACGGGCTAGTGGGAATAGTATCTTGTGCTTGTATATATCCGGCGTTGATCGCAAGCACAAACGTAAGTAAATAAGAGCGCTTCATGACGTGGTCGTAACCACTCATTATTTTGCGCGGCACGGGATAAAGAAGGCATAAAGCGGGTGTACGCCGCCGGCAGACTTCGGCTAACTTCGCAGCGCCATAGCCCCGGCCCAGTCAGCCGGCAGCGAGCCTAGGGGCAGCAACTGGCCTTTCTCCAGATGGCGAACGGTTTTGGCAAACTTAGCCGCATGCGGGTCGTGGGTGACGAGCACGATTGTCTTACCAAATTCGCGGTTGAGCCGGCTGAGCATGGTCAAGACATCTTCGGCTGCAGCCGCGTCCAGATTGCCGGTGGGTTCATCGGCCAGAATCAGATCGGGATCCGTGACGATCGCGCGTGCGATCGCGACGCGCTGCTCTTGGCCGCCCGACAATTGCTTGGGCAAATGGCTGAGCCGGTCTCCCAAACCGACCAGCTTCAGCGCGGTCTCCGCATGCTCCAGGCGCTCCCTCTTGTTCAGGCGCGTAAGCTTCAGCGGCAACTCGACATTTTCCATAGCGTTCAGCACAGGTATCAGGTTGAAGGATTGAAAGATGAAGCCGATGTGCTCATTACGCCAGTGCGCGATCTGCTTATCGTTCATTTGCCGAAGATTCGCGCCGAGCACTTCAATCTGACCTTCGGTCGGCTTATCCATGGCGGCGATCAAGTGGAGCAGAGTGGATTTACCGGATCCGGAAGGTCCCATGAGCGCCACGAAGTCTCCGCGGTCGATCTCGATGCTTGCCCCATCGAGCGCCATGACGCGGAACTCATCGCGCACATATTCTTTACTCAGCTGAGTTGCCTTTACGACTGCCTCGCTCACTGTTTCACCTCCACTTTGTCTCCATCTTTCAAACTGGCTGGCGGATTTGAAATCAAGTCTTCACCGCCCAATAATCCGCCGACAATAAGCACGCCACGGCTCGAGTTACCGCCGGTCGTCACCCTGGCCTTCCGTGCTCGCCCATTCCGGACCACGAATACGGCGCCATCGTGAAGCGTACTCTGCGGGATCACGATCACGCTCTTTGCCGAGGCGTCACTCTGCGTTTGCGCGTCGTTGTAGAAACCAACCGTGGCGTTCATATCCGGCCGTAGAAAGCCATCCGGTTTCTCCACTTTCACCTTCACCTGGACCGTGGCCTTCGCGCGGTCCGCTTCAGGTGAAACCTGCTCGACGAAGCCGGCATACTTCTTGTCGGGATACGCATCGGTTGTGATTGTGCCTTTCTGCTGAGGGCCTAACTTCGGGAAATCGTTCTGGCTGATATCGAGCTCGACTTGCAGATCGTTCAGATCCGCCATCGTCACGATGTAGCCCTTGGCGCCTTTATCACCGACAAAACCGGTCGTGATGAACTCGCCTTTCTCCACGTTGCGGTCAAGAATCGTGCCGGTGATAGGAGCGCGAATGATCGTGTTATCGAGCTGAGTCTGCGCGTAATCGAGCGCGCCGCGAGCCTGCAAGATCTGACCGCGAATTTGCTCGACCTCTTCTTTGCGCGGGCCGAGTACCGACAGGTCCAGCGTGCGATTAAGGCTCGCAACCTTAGCAACATCGCCGTCATATTTCGCTTGGGCATCGTCGAGCGTTTGCTTCGCCATGACGCCTTCTTTGACCAGCTCGCGGGTGCGCTCGAGCGAAGCTTTCGAGTCGTTGAGATCGGCTTTGCTCTGGTTCACATCCGCGCGCGCTTTCTCCACCTCTTCCGGTCGCGAACCATTGAGAGCTTCCTGCAGCTTGGCTTGCAGATTGGCAAGCTGCCCCTGCTGCTGGACGACCTGCGCGCGGTACTCATCATCCTCCAGCCGTACCAAGACCTGACCCGCCTTGACCTTGTCGCCCTTATCGACGCCGATCCACGCCACGCGCCCATTTACCTTCGAGGCAACTTCAATCTTGTGCGCAGCGATGATGTAGCCGGTGGCAGTGAGAATCACCTGCTCACCTGCGGAAGAAGCCGAGACGGGCGATTCGACCCGCATCACCTGCACAGGCGTGGCGGCGTTCAGTTTGCGAAAAGCCAGCACTGCGCCAATAGCAGCCAGCGCGACCACGACCGCGATGACGATCAGCTTGCCGATCGCCTTCGGCTCCTGTGAGCGTGGCGAGGTACGGTCTATACGAAGATTCTTTAGCTCGGTTTCCATGACGGATAGAGAGTCTTATGCCTTCACACTTCGCGAAGTGCTGTCAGAATTTCCTTTTTGGCGGCTTGGCGGGCGGGCAGCAATCCGCCGATTGCCCCGAGCAACAGCGCAAAGGTGAGGCCGATCGCCATGATTTCGGGGCCGATCTGGATCTTGAAGCTGGTCTCGCTGAACGTGATGAAATTCCCCATGCTGGTAGTAACCGTATTAAGCGGTAGCACCAACAGACACGCGATCAAACCACCGATCAGCGACAACATCAATGATTCGATCAAGAAGCTCAACAGGATGCTGCCGCGCGTAAAGCCCAGAATGCGCAGTGTGCCGATCTCTTTGGCGCGGCGTGCGACAGCTGCGTACATGGTGTTCATGGACGCAAAGCAGCTGCCGATCGCCATAATGATGCAGACGAAGTAGCCGAGGAATTTCACTGGTTTCGAAGTCACAGTTTGCGCCTCGTAGTAGGCGCGCTCGGTCAGCACCGTGACATTGAGCCGCCGGTCGTTCTCAAGCGAGTTTTTGAGTGCGTTCGCCGTCGCTTCATCGTTCGCTTGCAGAAGCGCGGAGCTGTAGGTATCGGGCCGATTGAAGTCGGAGGCCACCTGATTGCCATCAGCGAAAATCTCGCTGTTGAAGGCGCTGTTGCCGGCATCCATTACGCCCACAATCGTCCACAGGCCTTTGCCGAAACGCATCTGTTTGCCGACTTGCGCGGCATCGTAACGCTTCACGAGGTTGTTGCCGACTACGATCTCGCGCTGACCTGGCTGAAACCACCGACCCGCCACGAGTTTGAGCTTCCGCATCGCAAGACCGGCCGGCGAGAGGCCGCGCAGGGTGATGTTTGTGCCATCCGGGCGGTCGGCGCTCGGCATGTTAGCGATCGTCACGACCTCGAGTGAAGCGAGCGGCTGGCCGGTCGGTCCGGCGGCGATGCCCGGAAAACTCTTGACCACTTGGAATTGCTCCTGGGTCAGCAAACTGGTGAGCTCTGCGTTGCCACCTTTGCGCATCACGAGTACATGGAGCGGATCGCCCGTCGAGGTGAAAGCAGTTTCCAGGCTCGAGACCAGCCCGAGTACCGCGAGCAGCACCGCAATGGTTAGAGCGATGCCGGTCGCGGTCATGATGGTGGTCGTTTTACGAACAATCAGATTGCGCAGGTTGTAGGAGGAAGGTATCGCCATAGTGTACTTATCCGCTGTAACGCAGGGAATCGAGGATGTTCGTCCGTGCCGCATTCCAGGCCGGCACGAAGGAGCTGACAACACCGATGAAGGCCGCCACCCCCAGGCAAACGGTCAGTGTGAAAGGCTCGATTGTGAGGGAACTGATCTGCAGCATTGCACCCGCGCCCGCCTTGGTGATTCCAAAGGTGATCAACGCCGCCAGTGCGAGTCCGATGACCCCGCCAACCAGCGCTATCGTCAGCGCTTCTCCGATGATGATGCCGAGAATCGTGCCGTTTGTGAAGCCGAGCGTCTTCAGTACGCCCACTTCTTTAATGCGCTCACGAACGGACATTGCCATCGTATTGCCCGAGACCAGCAGGATGGTGAAAGTGACGGCGGCGCAGATGATCAGCAGAAAGAGCTTGATGTTGCCGAGGAATGAGACGAAGCTCAAAGCGAACTGTTGCTCGGATTCCGATTTGGTCTGCGGCGAGGAGTTCTCAAACATCGCATCCACCGTCTTCGCGATCTTCGGGACTTCGTCGGGGCTATTGGCCAGCACCGCAACAGTTCCGATATAGTTGCGGCGAGCCACCGGCAGCGCATCGCGCAGGTAATTGTAGTTAAAGAAGAGCGACTGCGTTGCATCCGGGTCGTTAAAAATGCCGACGATCTTCAGGTCCAGCGTCACAGGATAGATATCGCCCACCAGCGTCACGCGCTCGCCGAGGTGCAGATTCAGTTTCTTCGCCAGGTCTTCTGAGATCAGACAGCCGGTGCGGTCGGTAACAAACGCCTGGCGCTGATCTTCCGGCATCTCCATGTCGGTACGGATCGCTAGAAATGGTTTGGGCTCAACCGCGAAGCGCGCAAAGAAATTGCGCTGATCACTGTCTTTGTATGTACCGCCGAACCAGTTCCAGACAGAAACCTCTTTCACCCCCGGCACCTGGCGTATCTTGTTCTCATAAGCAATCAGGATAGGCTGGGCAAGCGACACACGATTACGCACCACGAGGCGCAGCGCCTGGCCAGGTGTCTGCTGTTTCAGGAAGAGCGCGTGATAGATCGCCACGAGTACACCGAGAAGGCAAAGAGAGATCGCAACGCTCGAGATGGTGAGCAAGCTACGGCGCGGATTGCGCAATGTATTTTTGAATGCCAGCGAAAAATATCGAAACATGGCTTCTTCTTTTGGTCTAGGGTACCGTAGATTTCGCGGTCGGTGCTTTGGGCCGCTGAATCGGCTTTCGTTTCTGACCAGCAGGGCAAAAGGGGCTACGAGCTGATGGCCGATGTTCCTCAACCGGGGGGAAAGCTCAGCGCTGAGCGTGCAAAGTGGTCAGAGGCCGACCGTTTGTACATGCGGCGGGCGCTGGAACTGGCGCGTCAGGCAGCCGGTTCGGAAGTGCCGGTTGGAGCGGTGGTAGTCAGTTCGGGCGTGATTATTGGCGAGGGCTCGAATTGCCCAATCGCCTCGCACGATCCGACCGCTCATGCCGAGATCGCAGCCATTCGAGAAGCGAGTGCCAGAGAACGGAATTACCGGCTGCCGCAGAGTACTTTATATGTGACCTTGGAACCGTGCTCGATGTGCGCTGGAGCAATTGTGCTGGCGCGCATGGAAAGGCTGGTATTCGCAGCCCGCGATTTGCGGTTCGGCGCCGTTCGAAGCAAATTCCGATTAGCCGATTCAGACTTGCTCAATCACCGGGCACGCGTCGAAGAGGGGCTGTTTGCCGCTGAAGCCGGCGAAATCATCAGCCGGTTTTTCGAGACCCGGAGGAACTCGAGGCCAGGCAGCTGATCGCCGGGACAACCCTGTAGCAAATGCCATAGTCGCCCCGGCGATCAGCTCTAGGCTGCCTTGTTCAGCGGAAATCTGAGGATTGTTCGTTTCTTCAACGGAACTGTTTCAGAAACAACAGGAAACGGGGCTAGAGGTGCAATCTTTTCCCGGCCCGTGCTGTTGAAGTATTCGTCAAGCGGAAACAAAGCATGTGGTTCGAGCTCGCGAAAGGTCTTTCCTAGTTTCTGTTCGACGCGATAGACCTCATGAAAGAAGGTTCCACGGTCGATATTCATCTTCCGGCAGCAGAGCTTCCAGTCTGCTCCAAGTAGGAAATGATACTTGAACAATTTGTATTCTTGCTCAGAGAGAGTTCGACGGCTCACAAGGCAGAAGTCGGCTATGTACTCTTCGTTTTTTAATCCCCAAACCGATTTTCGTTGTCGCCCCGGATTCGCTTCAAGCGAAACGCGACTGATGTATTTCTCTTTCGAGGCGCAACGCTTGAATCGCGCGTAGCAGGCGCGAAAGATAGCGCGAAATACACAGTTACAAGGGGTAGACACCCCTGCACGACCGGGCCGGAGGCCAAGTCCGTAGCAGTAAGTACAAGATTGCTGGGCAAGGGCAAGAGTTTCTGAACGTGTCCACTGCATTGGTTCCCTTTTTCTGCAGCCGATACTAGGTCGGCTGCGTCGTTTATCTGTATAGAACTTACAGTACTTTTGTAAATTTCCAGAAACTAGCCCCAAAATTGTCCAGGTATTTTCCCTAGCAGGCTATCGGGGTTTTCTGACAACCTCAAGAATTAGAGCCAGTTACAGTTGTATTATCTAGAGATAGAAATCTGGTAAAAATCGCCCCATTCCCCCAATAAAGCGTGGGCCTATTTCAGATTGGAATTACGCAGTACGGGGGTTAGGGCATTACATTTAAGATTCTCGAAGAGCGAGTCCTTGCTTTTGTGAACGCTCGAATCCAGAACGGAGAGTTTTCGGAGCGTGGCTTGGCCGTTATTCTCGGGATTTCCCAACCGCAACTGCACAACGTCTTGAAAGGCGCACGGGCTCTGCAGACTCCCCTCGCGGATGCGTTTCTTGCCCAGTTCGGTATCACGGTCGTCGATCTTCTGACCCCTTCCGAGCTAGCTGAGCGGGAGAACTCGGCCGAGTTCGTGTCAGCTGCTGAATCGGTACGTCTGCGCCTCTTGCGAAAGAGGGCGGCGCTGGCCCACCGGCGAGACCGGTCGGAGTGGGAGACGGGCTAAACCAGTGTCCGCACGAAGCGACACGGCGTTACTGCAGTTCCGCGTACTCGGCTCTTGCCTGCTGTCCGACCGGGCTGTCGGAATCGGCATCTTTCCGAAGCGCAAGAACATCTTCGTAAACCTCCTTCGCTTTTGTCTGGGTCTCCTCCTAACCTGAACGCTCGGGCAAGTTGCAGGCGCGCCAGGGCGCCCATCGGATCGCTCAGGACAATTCCAGGGTGGTGCGTGGCATACCCAATTCGAAGAGGACGGCGCCTTTCAGCTAAGGTTAGGGCTTTTGCTGGATCATCGTGGCTCAGCGCGAGGCAAGCGTGAAGGACCGGCTCTGCGGACCAACTTCGGCCAATACGATTGTGGAACTGGGAGGGAAGATCTATGCAACCGACTTCCAGAACAAGGTTGATGCCTTTAACCCAGTAAGCGACGCGGAGGGCGGTGAAGACGGCTCCGCTCTGCGCGACCAGATAACATTCGTATGACCCATTTCATTTAGACACCAGGCTAGCCGGAAATTTCCTACCTAAAGTCTGCGCACGGCTGCCCCGGCTCACCGGACACCACTGTTCCGATCCGGGGCACTCGTACCAGATCGGTATTGAGTCGCAGCGAAAGTCGTTTCACTTCGAATCACCGGGCCTGCCGAACCGCCTTTCCGGACCGTCTCTTATCTCCTCGCCTTTGCCGTAAGTCTCTCATTCCGAAAAGCTTAGAAGCACCTCGCGGAGGTCTCCGCGCAGCTGGGTCGCTCCTTGCCTTTACCAGGGCAACGCCGCAAGCAAGAAAGCAAAGCGGCGCAGGAGACCCGAGTGACCAACGCTACCCAACTTGCCCTTTCGAAAGTAAGCGTCAACGCGCGACGAGATGAATTGATCACGGAGCATCTGCACCTGGTTACGGTGATTGCTGCCCATGTGCAGCATTCGATTCCGGTGCACGTCGAGTTGGACGATCTGGTACACGCGGGCACGATGGGGCTGTTTGACGCAGCGAGCAAGTACCGCGACGAGAAAGATGTTGTTTTCGCAACGTACGCCAAGCATCGGATCCGGGGTTCGATCCTCGATAGCATGCGCCAGCAGGACTGGGCGTCACGCGATCTCCGCAAGCGCTACAAACAGATGGAGACGGTAAAGAACGAGCTGACCGCGAAGCTGGGACGCACGCCGACCGAAGCCGAAATGGCGAGTGCGATGGGTTTGAATAGCCGCCGCTGGCAGGCGCTGATGGTCGACTTCCGCAGCTTGAACGCGGCCGCCACCCAGGCGCACACCTACGACGATACAGATGACCAACTAGCGCCCGAGATCCCCGCTACGCCCGCCGGCGCGCCCGACAATCTATTTGCTCGCACCGAATTACGCGAAAAGCTGGGCAGCGCAATGAAGAGCTTGCCCGAGCGCTATCAGCAGGTCGTTGCGATGTACTATCAACACGATCTTTCCATGAAGGAGATAGGCGCTCGCTTGGGAGTGAACGAGAGCCGCGTTTCACAGATCCACAAGAGCGCTCTGGCGCGGATGCAAACTGCCTTGCAGGCCTCCGGTATCAGCTCGGCAATGGCTTTTTAGTGAATCACCAGCTGATAAGGGAGTATGCGCAACAGCCCGCCCTTTAGCAGCGTGCGGCTCGGTAGGCCAGGTAGTAAGGCGCGCAGTTTGCTTTCGGCGGCGTTATCCTGCAGCATTTCAGGCGATGCGTTGGCGAGCATGTCGAACACGCTGCGGCGGGGCGGGAACATCACCAGGTTCGTATCGCCGGTGGGTGGAAGATGAGCCTTTTGGCGCACGGCGGCGATGGCCTGATCTAAACCGCCCAATTGATCGACCAGACCGTTCTGCCTTGCCTGATTGCCCATCCAGACGCGGCCTTGCGCGAGCGGATCGATTTGATCGTAAGCTTTCTTGCGTGCGCTGGCCACTTTGCCGACGAAGAGGCGATAAGTGGCTTCAATAGATTCGTGCAGTTTCTGGCGAGCGGCATCGGAGAGCGGCTCAGAGATCGCGTCCATATTGGCCAGCTTGCCCCGCGAGAGCAGGTCCGCTTGCACCCCGAGCTTATCGAACAGGCCGTGCAGAACGGGTCTTGCATAGAGCACACCAATGGAGCCGGTGATGGTGTTCGGGTAGGCAATGACGGGGTCGCCCGTCATTGAGATGTAGTAACCGCCCGAAGCAGCCACGTCGGACATCGAGATAACCGTCGGCTTCGCGGCGCTCAGCAACTTCAGCTCATGCAGGATTACGTCAGATGCGAGCGAATCGCCACCTGGCGAATTCACCCGCAGAATCACGCCTTTGACCCCTGAATCGTTTCTAACCTGGCGAATGAGCTTGGCAAACGAGCGATCCGCAATCTCAGTTTGGCTGCCGAACGCGTTTGAAGCATCGCCCTGCACGATCTCACCCTCGCCGACGAGTACGGCAATCCGATCGCCCTGCCCAGGCGCAGCTCGAAAATAGGTTCGGATATCGACCCGGTTCAGATTGCCGACACCTGTTTTCGATTTGAGAGCAGAGTAAAGCTCGTCACTATAGCCAAGCTGGTCGATTAGCCCGCTCGCCTTCGCTTGATCGGCGGTAAACGGGCCCATGTCGACGAGTGTTTTGATTTCGTCTGCGCTCTTGTGGCGTCCCTGGCCGACGCTCGCGCAAAAGTCTCCGTAGAGCTGGTCGAGGACCTGGCCAAGTACCTCGCGCGTCTCGGGCGACATGTTGTTGCGGGTAAAGATATCGCCAGCGTCTTTGTAGCGCCCGATGTGATCGACCTGGAACTGCACGCCCACCTTGTCGAGAGCATCTTTGAAATACATCGCCTCAAGCAAGAAGCCTTTGACTTCGAGCATGTCGCCGGGCGAGAGATAAATGCGGTCAGCGGCGGAACCGAGGTAGTATTCGCGCGTACCAGGTGATTCGAGGAACGCATAGACTGGTTTGCCGGAGCGCTTGAAATCGAGGATGTCCTGGCGGATCTCTTGGAGGCGTCCCCAGCCGGCAACTACCCCATGCGGCTCGAGAACGAGAGCTTTAACGCGGCTATCGTTCGCTGCCTGGCGAAGTGACGTCCAGATATCGCGTACGGTGGGAGCCGCTTGCTGCTGGAGGAACGGAATGGCCAGATCGACCGGAGCCGCTTCCGGGATATCGCCACGCAGACTCAGAACCAGTGCGGAGTTGCCTGCCACCGTGGGCGCCTTACTCGAGAACAGGCGACCCACCGCGAGGAAGAAAATGATAAGTCCGAATACAGCGACGATGATGCCGATGAATACACCAGTCAAGAACTTCCACATGAGGCGGCTGATCTCCCTTTGCAGCGTAGCAAGGATCGGCCGAATGAAAGCAGTTAGCTGGTACGGGGTGTGGCGGTACTTTTGCCGGCACTTTGGAGCAGCTTCAAAACATCGGTATCCTGCGATTCCTGCGCCCGGATCAGAGCAGTACGGCCGGAGCGATCGGCGACAGCCAGGTTCGCCCCGCGCTTCACCAGGAGCGCGACCGCTTCCGTGCGGCCGAGAGAGGCGGCCAGCATAAGCGGCGTTGCTCCGGACTCGGTGTCTTTCCGGTCAATCTGCGCACCATGGTCCAGCAGGATCGCGATTGTCTCCGCATTGCCACTGATCGCGGCATCATGCAGCGGGGTTTCGCCCGCGAAATCTTGCGCGTCCACGTGGGCGCCGCGCTCGACCAGCAGCCGAACCACATTCGACTGACCTTTGAAAGCAGCGTTGTGGAGATAGGTCAAACCTTCGGTGGTCTGCCGGTTCACATCCCAGCCCGCGTCGAGCAGCATGCGAACGACTGCTGTCCGGCCGCGCTCAGCGGCGCTCTTCATTGTTCGTTCGAAGATCTCGCGCAGCTCACGGCGCTGCGGCGTTACATGAAACAGTACGGCCACCACGCTCTCATTCTTATAAGCGAGGGCGAGATCAAGCGGCGTCTGCCCGGAAGTGTCCAGGGCCGTGGGGTCTGCTCCCGCGTCGATCAGTAGGGAAGCGATGGCGGCGTACCCTCTTTCGCAGGCCTCATGTAGGGCGCCGCGTTGATTGGCCGCGGTCGCATGGTGGACATCTGCGCCGTGGCTTAAGAGGGCCGACACTGCTTGCGCGCTGCCATGCAGAATAGCCGTATCGAGAGGGGTCTTCCCGTTAGCATCACGCGAATCGACGTCGGCCCGAGCCGAGAGGAGTGCGTCGATTACCGCTGCCGAGTTGTTGGCCGCTGCTACATGTAGCGCGTTCTGACCATCGGTGAATTTGAGATCCGGCTGTGCGCCTGCACGCAGCAAAACCGCCGCGAGATCGGCTCGTCGCGAAG
Organism: Terriglobia bacterium; assembly: GCA_963737005.1. GTDB lineage: Bacteria > Acidobacteriota > Terriglobia > Bryobacterales > Bryobacteraceae > Bog-105. The sequence goes on from CAVTRD010000007.1 coordinate 121,304, forward strand.
AAATGGCGTAGAGCAGGGCAGTGGCCTGGGTGTGTTGCTGCCGGGTATCCGGTTGTGCGCCGTGGGCGAGCAGAAATGCGGTGATCGCAGAATTGCCGGCAAGCACAGCCGTCATCAGTGGCGTACTGCCCGCCTCGTCAAACGAGTTCACGTCCGCGCCGGAGGCAACCAGGCGCTCAATGACAGGAAGATTTTGGGTTCTGACGGCTGCCTGCAGCGGCGGCGATTGCGCCTCTCCGTTTGAAGCGAGCGCTACCAACAGCCCGCACACGCCCATACAGCGAGCTAGTTCCACGATCGTGCTCGATCGGAACATGCCCACAGCGTATCACGGCACGCTGCCTTTTTGAGTCAAGCGCCGCCACCGATTGTCATCCCTTGACTTGCTTTAAAATCCTCTCCTGGTTGGCAAGAATCTTGTCGAGCATCTCTTGATTCTTCAGGATCGCGGCCTGGTTCTCGATGATCCTCTCCTGGTTCCGTATGATGTCTTGTTGATTGCCCAGAATCGTTTGCTGGTTCTTAATCACATCTGCTTCAGGCATAATTTGTCCTCCCGGCGCGGGTCTTCAAGGAGTCTACGCTATAGACAACATTTAGTCTTCAGCCAAAAGGTAGAAATCGGGATCAATCGTTAAAGCGATCTTCCCTGTGGAGAGGATGCGCAGATGCAGAAAGAGCGCCGCACCGGAGCGACGCTCTTCAAAAAATCGATCGTGGGCTAAAATCTAGCTCAGCTGACCTTGGTCTCAGGTGTCTCGGCCGCCACGTACTTGTCCAACATTTTCTGGAATTCAGGCTTGCCGATTGCGCCCACCTTCTGGTCTACGATCTGGCCCCCCTTGAACAGAAGCAGTGTTGGAATGCCGCGAATGCCGTAACGATAGGCAGTCTGCTGATTGGCATCTACGTCGAGCTTCCCGACCTTCACCTTTCCAGCGTAATCTGCCGCGACCTGATCGACGGTCGGACCCATCATGCGGCATGGGCCACACCATTCCGCCCAAAAGTCCACCAGAACGGGTTCTTCCGCGTTCAGAACGTCTTTGTCAAAGGTGTCATCCGTGAAGGTAACTGTATTGCTGCCGGCCATTGTTTTCTCCTCTCTGTTGATGATCTAACATCGGAATTTGATTCACAGCGGATTACCCGCGCTGGAGCTCAGGACCTAAGTTCCTAGGCTAAACTGAGGGTCGTATATTTGCCCTAAGTATAGAGGTTTGTTGACCCGCTCTATTTTCGCTTTTTTCTTGCTTCTGGTCATGGCTCCGTTCCCGCCGGCGACATGGGCCCAAAGTGTTCCCAATAAAGTCAAGCCGATTGAAAACGAGTTCAGCGTCAGCTTGACGATGTTTTCGACACTGGCGGCAATCAACGCAGCTGGTTATGACGCTGGGATCGATTCTCCTTTGAATCAGCGATTTCAAGTGCGGACTCAGATCCGGCAGGAGCTGGCTAAACGCAACATTCCTTCGCTGCCTGAGCTGAAGGAGTTTTATCGGAACCATAAGAAATCGTCTTCCACGGCTGATCTGAGCCAGTATCTTTCCTTTGCGCTCGTTGCCGGAGATGCACCTGTTTTCGAGCTTCCTAAGGCTGAAGTGCCGCCCGATGTGGAGCCGCTACGAGGCTTCGCTCCCCTGCTGGCGCGCTTCTATAAAGAAGCCGATCTAGAGGGCCTCTGGAATCGTTCTCAGCCGGCTTATACCGTGGCGATGGGACAGTACCAGGACGCGGTAATTGGAACGCTATTCGAGGCGAACGGATATCTGCGCAACCCTTCCGGATCGCTTGCGAGGCGGTTTCAGATCTATCTCGATCTGCTCGGTGAGCCGAATCAAGTGCAGGTGCGCAGCTACAAAAGCGATTACTACATCGTGATCACGCCGACCGACACGCCGGTAGTCGACGAAATCCGAGACTCTTACCTGGCCTACCTGCTCGATCCTCTCAGTTTCAAATACAGCGGCCTGATCAAAGACAAGCGGCCGCTCGCTAAGTATGCCGATGAGGCGCCGGCGCTCGATCTCGCGTATAAGGACGATTTCTCGCTGCTGGTGACGAAGTGCCTGATTAAAGCGATTGGTAGCCGCCTCATGCACGGCGGCCAGGAGAAGCGTGCGGCGTTCGTGAACCAGGCGATGCGCGAGGGATTTATCTTGACGGCGGCGTTTGCCGAACTGTTGCCGGCCTACGAGAAACAGCCTGATGCGTTTCGGATTTACTACCCGGACCTGCTGACGGCGGTGGACGTTCGCAAAGAAGAGAAGCGGCTGAAGAACTTCGAATTTGCGAAAGCCGTAACGCCGCGGATCGCTGCGCCACCCGCCAAGATGCAGATTCCGGCGGCCGAAGAGTCGATCGAAACTGCAGAAGGCCTACTCGAGCAGCACGATACCGAGAACGCCCGCAAGCTGTTTAAGAAGGCGCTCGAGCAGACGACCGACGGCCCGTTGCAAAGCCGAGCTTACTACGGACTGGGAGTTATTTCACTTGGTGAGAAACATTGGGACGAGGCGCTCAATCTGTTTCAGCATACGGTGGAAGCGAGCCCGAGCTCGTCGGTGGCAGGCTGGTCGCACTATTATCTAGGCCAGCTGCAGTTGAAAGCGGGTGATGCGGAGAAGGCGAACTCGCAGTTCCAGATGGCGCTGCATACCGAAGGCCTATCCGCCAAGGCTCGCGAGGCAACCGAGAAGGCGTTGCAAAGTATTTCACCAGGAGAGAAACAATAATGAAATCGATACGGAACGTGGTCGCGATCGTGGCCGCCGCAATGCTGCCGGTGATGGTTCAGGAAGCTCGTGCGCAGCAGCAAGCTCCAAAGCCGAAATCGCAGAAGGAAGTGGATGCTCTGAAGAAGGTTCAGGCCGACGCGCAGGCCGGCAACCCGGATCAGGAGATCACGGACATCAATGCCGTGCTTGAGAATTTCGCTGATACCGAATACAAAGACATGCTGCTCAATATGGCCATGGAAGCCTCGCAGAAAAAAGGCGACTACGGCCAGACCGTCGCTTTCGGCGAGAAGATCATCCAAGAGAACCCGAACGATATGACAGCCCGGGTGACGCTCGCGGCCAATATCGCCCAGCACGCAAAAGATACGGACCTCGACAAGGATAAAGAGATTAAGCAGATTCAGGACTACGCCAACAAAGCACTGTCTTTGCTGAAGGCCAACACCCCTGCTCCGGCCGGTGTTCCTCCTGAGAAATGGCCCGATTTCCAGAAGCAGTTGACGTCGCAGGCCTATGATTCTCTCGGACAGGCTTCGGAGCTGGACAAGAAGTACCCCGACGCGATCACGAGTTACAAGGCGGCGATCGATGCTCAGCCCACCAATTCGGTTTCGATGGTGCGTCTCGCGAAAGCTTACGTAGAGAACAAGCAGTATGATGATGCCGCCTCAACAGCGGACAAAGTTCTTGCAATGGCGGACGCGCCCGCTAACGTGAAGCAGTTTGCGCAGCAGCAGAAGGACGCGGCCACCAAAATGAAGACGGCGGCGCCAGCGCCCAAGTAGCCAGACGTTCGCCATGCAAGGCTCAGTCGCCGAACTGGAGGACAAGCTCGGGTATCACTTTCGCGACGGGCAATTGCTGCTGCGGGCTTTGACGCATCGCTCCTGGCTCGCCGAACAAGGGTCGCCGATGCCGCAGGAGGGCGATAACGAGCAGCTCGAGTTTTTGGGCGACTCGATACTTGGATTCGTCGTGAGCGAGTTGCTAGTCCGGCGTTATCCGGGCGCGAATGAAGGCCGGCTGTCGCAACTGAAGGCTCACCTGGTCAGCGCCAATCACCTGCATCGATGCGCGCTGCTGCTTGGGCTTGGCGATTATCTATTGCTCGGGAAGGGTGAAGAACGCAATGGAGGGCGCGAAAGGAAAACCCTGCTCTCAAACGCGCTCGAGGCCATCATCGCCGCGTTGCATCTAGATGGCGGGTTGCCGGTCGCGTCGCAGTTCATCGAGAACCACATCCTGAGCTCTCTTGAGTTGATCGAAGAGGCCGGCCAGGCGGGTCTGCTCAATTACAAAAGCCTGGTGCAGGAGCGGGCGCAGGCTCTGGGGTTGGCTTACCCGAGGTATGTCACTGTCGGAACAAGCGGTCCCGAGCACGCCAAGTCGTTCACAGTGGAAGCGCGCATCAATGACTCACTTTCGACTCGAGCTACTGCGTCTTCGAAGAAAGTAGCGAGTCAGCAAGCAGCCGAGAGCCTGTATCAGAAGCTAAACAGCGAGTAAAGCGGCGCTCAGTCATCAGTCAGAGGGCCCGATCAACGCGAGAATTTCCGACAACTCTCTGCGCAGCTCTTTATGGAACGAGAAGCTTGCGCTCGAGAACAGCTCAGTCTGCTTTTGGGGAACGGGCGCGCGCATCGGCTCGCGTTTCGGTTTGCCCTCCAGAACCTTCCTGGCGCCTTCGATGGTGTAGCGGCGGTCATAAAGTAGCCGCTTAATTTCGAGCACCATCTCGACGTCTTTGCGTCGGTACAGGCGATGACCGGTGCCCGACTTCTTCGGACCGAGTCCGGAAAACTCAGATTCCCAGAAGCGCAGGACATAGGGCTTAATGCCGGCCAGCCTGGCTACCTCGCCGATCCGGAAATACAGTTTGTCAGGTATCTCAGGAGCTTCGGCCGGCTTTGCATTCGCTTCTTCCATCGTGGGGCGAACCAGTTCGACACTCATTGTATCGGCATAACTGCCGTTTGTGGCGGCAATACCGCGCCCGTTAACGTACTTCGAGCGTCACAGTGACGGTCGCGTGAATTTCGAGATTGCCGGCTTCGACGGGTGTTGCTACCCGTTGTTCCATCGTGAAGGCTTTGGCAAATACCGGACGCGGGCCGGCCGACGGCGATTCGCTCGGCTCCGCTTGAAGCAAACCGATTACCTGCACGCCCAGCGCGCTCGCGAGTGCTTCGGCATTGGCGCGTGCTTTAACGGCCGCTTGGGTCATCGCTTGCTGATGCACGGCTGAACCGTCACGCAGAGTAAAAGCGATACCGTTCACATTGGTGGCGCCTGTTCCCGTAGCGGAGTCGATCACTTTAGGAAGCAGTGCCAGATCGTCAACCGTCACATTCACGCTGTTACTTGCTTCGTAGCCGGTGAGCCGTGGGGCCTTACCATTGGTGTACTCGTATTGTGGCGCGAGCGAATAGCCGGACGTTTTTACTTGTCCGCCTGCGCCCATGGCCTGCTTGATCGCCTTAATCAACTGCGAGCTCTGTTCAGCGTTTTGCGCGGACGCAGCTTGGGCGGTTGTTGAGTGTGTCGAAAGGCCGATCGTGACTTCGGCTCGATCCGGTTTGGCCGAGATAACGGCCTCTCCCGAAGCGCGCACAAAACGCGGGCGGGCCGTAGATGACTCCTGGGCTCGACTGACGAGCGCCATGCCGCCCAATATTAATGCACCGGCAAACAGTTTGAGCATCACCGTTACGTTAACAGCATTGCGCCCTCCGATGCATTAAGATGATTAGGCCTATGAAGCGCTTCGCGTCCACCGCTCTCTTGCTACTGATCGGTCTGCCCGGTTTCGTTATGTCGCAAAACAGCGGCACTCTTCCCAAGGAGTCCTTTGGCAAAACGTCCGGCGGCCACGAAGTCTCACTATTCACGTTGAAAAACGCGGCAGGCATGGAAGTCAGGATTACGAACTACGGCGGCACCATCGAGATGATCAGGGTGAAAGACCGGCACGGCAAGTTCGATGATGTCGTTCTCGGCTTCAGCGATCTGGCCGGTTATGCGCAGAAGCTCAATACGGCTTACTTTGGAGCGCTGATCGGTCGATATGGCAACCGCATCGCGCGCGGCACCTTCACTTTGGACAACCACACGTATCACATCCCGACCAACGATGGTCCGAATATGCTGCATGGCGGAACCACCGGCTTCAATAAGCGGGTTTGGGATGCCAAAGACGTGTCGAATGCGGATGGGCCGGCGCTTGAATTGCACTATCTAAGTCCGGACGGAGAGATGGGGTTTCCAGGTAATCTCGATGTTACTGTTCGTTACTCGCTCGATAGCAAGAACGGCTTGCACATTGATTACTATGCAAAGACCGACAAAGATACCGTCCTTAATCTGACAAATCACTCCTATTTCAACTTGATCGGTGCCGGAAGCGCGACAGTTCTGACCCACAAAGTTACTTTGAATGCGAGCCGATTTACTCCCGTCGACGCCAATCTGATTCCAACCGGTCAACTCGAGAGCGTAGCGGGCACACCGTTCGACTTTCGAAAGGCGACCGATATTGGAGCGCGCATCGGCGCACGATCGGAGCAGTTAAGACTGGGCAAGGGTTACGATCATAACTTTGTGCTCGATCATCCGGGTGATCTCAATCAAGTAGCGGCAAGGGTCGAGGAACCGAAATCCGGTCGCGTGCTGGAAGTGTTCACCACACAACCCGGCATCCAGTTCTACTCAGGCAACTTCCTGGAGGGGAACATGAAAGGGATCGGCGGATTGTATCGGCATCGGTCCGCTCTGTGCTTAGAGACACAGCACTTCCCCGATTCGCCTAACCACCCGAGCTTTCCGACAACCGTGCTGCATCCGGGTGAAGAGTTTCATCAAACCACCATCTATCGCTTCTCGACAGAGTAAGTGCCGGGCACTTACTTGTGCAGCCGGCGTAGGGTAAGTGCATCGGGACGTAAGGTATCGTTACGAAGCTTATTCGTGTCGTCAGTAACATGGATTAATTTGCCCGTAATGTGATTTGACTGTTCGGACGCGAGAAACCTTGCTACTTTGAGCTGCAGATCGGGCGATACGCCTCCCGTGCGGCGTGTTTCCTTCGCTTCATTCACCACGACCGGCTCCAACCGGCTTTCAGCGCGGATAATCTCGTCCGTGAGATTGGTATATGCGGGCCCAGGGTCGAAACAGTTGATCTGCACATTGTGCTCGACAACTTCCGCCGCCACTGCTTCCACAAAACGCACAACCGAGGTCTTGGATGTGGAGTAGGCGGAGAGATTCAGTTTCGGCGCGGTATCCGAATCGCATGTGAGCACGATGATTTTGCCCGTGCGGCGCTCCGTCATGGAAGGCAGCACGGCCCGAAACGAGTGCACAACGCCCAGCAGGTTGATGTTGAGCGCCTCTTTCCATGCCTTGAGCGGACTTTGCATGAAGGAATGGATCGGGCCGACCGTAGCAGCGGCGCAGATCAGCACATCGATAGGACTGCCGAAGACAACGCGCGCCCGGTCGACAGCCAGGATCAGCTGTTCGGGATCGATCACGTCGGCACGTATGCGTAGGGCGTTACCGCCGGTCTGTTCGATTTCGATGTGAGCCAGGTCGATCTCGGCCTTGCTGCGCCCGACCAGCGCGATGCGGGCGCCCAAACCGGCAAAGCCAAGCGCCAGACGCTTGCCGATACCTCGCCCCGCGCCGGTCACCAAAATGTTCTTGTTCTTGAACTCTTCCTTCACCTTCGAGACGCTCACATGTGTTTCCGGCGGGAGCAAACCTGGCCCCGACTCAAGAGTAAACCAATGCGTCGCGATTCCACACTGCCAGTAACTCGGGACGGTGCTTTCGGCAGGCGGATCCGCCGGCTCCAAACCGTCAAAATGACGTTTTTGCGCTATACTGACTCAGTGTGGCGGCTTACGCGTAAGTCACCGCAATCCCAACTAGTAAGAGGCGAATGAGTAAAGAAGACAGCATAGAAGTTACTGGCACTGTTGTAGAAAAATTTCCAAGCGGATTGTTCAGCGTGCAGCTCGATCAGGATCGAACAGTTCTCGCTCATTTGGCCGGGAAGTTGCGCCGCAACCGAATCAGAGTTTTAGCAGGCGATCGCGTCACCCTCGAAATGTCCCCTTACGACCTCACCAAGGGTCGCATCACCTACCGCCATAAGTAGATCTCCTTCCCGTCCGAACGATCTGTTGAAGCGCATTTTACTGATTCTGGGCACGCGCCCTGAGGCGATCAAGCTTTGCCCGCTGATCTCGGTGTTGCGCTCCGAACCTTTTTGCAGTAGCCTGCGGCCTATTGTGTGCGTTACGGGTCAGCATCGCGAGATGCTTTCACAGGTGCTCCGAATTTTTGAGGTGCAGCCGGATATCGATCTCGCTGTGATGAGCCACAATCAATCACTGCCCGATCTAACAGCACGGCTTCTGAGTACTCTGGCTCCGGTGTTTGCCGACGTTGCTCCGGCCATGACCGTGGTGCAGGGAGATACGACCACGGCGATGTCCGGCGCACTTTCTTCTTTCTACGCAGGCGTCGAAGTGGCTCACGTGGAAGCGGGCCTGCGTACGTTCGACTTGCGCGTCCCGTTTCCGGAAGAAATGAACCGGGTTCTAACAAGCCGCCTCGCGACGCTGCACTTTGCCGCTACCGAGGGTGCGGCGCGCAACTTGCGTAACGAAGGTATCGATGGGCGCTCGATTGAAGTAACGGGCAACACCGGCATCGATGCTGTTCTCTCGATCCGCGATCGCTTAATAAAAGGCGCGACCTCCGGTCTCGATTTGCCCCTTGACAAGTACAAGAAGCTCATTGTCGTGACTGCTCACCGCCGCGAAAGTTTTGGACAGGAGTTTGAAAACATCTGTCAGGCCATTGCGCAGCTTGCCTCGCGGGACGACGTGCAAATCGTCTGGCCGGTTCATCGTAATCCAAATGTATCGGGTCCGGTCGAGGCGCTGCTGAGCGGCCATCGGAATATCGTGCTGATTGAGCCGCTTGAATACCTTCCCTTCGTGGATCTCATGCGGCAGGCGTATCTGCTGATCACCGATTCAGGTGGTATTCAGGAAGAAGCACCCTCACTCGGCAAGCCCGTGCTCGTGTTGCGCGCAGCGACCGAGCGCCCGGAAGCAGTAGAAGCGGGCACGGTAAAGCTGGTCGGCACAGATCCTGTAATGATTCTCGAAGAGAGCGCGCGCCTAGTTGACGAAAGCCGTGAATACGAACGCATGGCTCGGCTGCACAATCCTTATGGCGATGGCCGCGCTTCCCTGCGCATTGCCGAGCGCTTGGTCTCGCATCTTAAAGCCTAATTTGGTCACGATTGCTTTAACATAAAGTTTGTCTACCTCCACGTCACTGCGTGCTGGAGCGATTCGGGCCGGCAGCCGCAGACCCTGGCCGCAGATCTATTTCGGAGTCGCCGCCACCTCGCTCGCTACGCTGATACTCGAGCTAGCGCTCACGCGCGTCTTTTCGGTCGTCTACTTCTACCACTTCGCGTTTTTAGCCATTTCGATTGCGCTCTTCGGCTTAGGTGCGGGGGGTGTGTTTTCGTACGTTGTGGCTGGCTGGCCGGGCACGCTGTATCGGAAGGTGGGCGTGCTCGCGTCGGTAAACGCCATTGCCATCGTGTTCAGCCTTTCGTTTCTGCTTGGGCGCAGCGGCGAAATGGGCGCGATCGAACTCGCCGTGGCTTACTTCGTTGCTGCGGTCCCATTTCTGCTGTCGGGAACCGTCCTTTCGCTGGTCATTGCCGATACGATCGGCCGAATTAACCGCGTTTACTTTTACGATCTGATGGGCGCTGCCGGCGGCTGTGCCGTTCTCGTGCCGCTACTCAACTCCCTCGGCGGCCCGAATACGATTCTGGTGGCCGCGGTGCTGTTCGCTGTTTCCGCCGCGATCTGGTTTCATCTCGCCGGCTATGGTAAGGGCCGCGTGGCAGCCGTTCTGCTCGGCCTGATGCTGGTGGGTCTTATTACTTGGAATGCGAAGAATTCGATCATCGATGTCAAATTTGCGAAAGGGCAGCAGATCAAAAACGAAGAGTTCGTCCGTTGGAACAGCTTTTCGCGTATCGCTCTGAAGCGCCAGCCTGATGGGGCGCATGTCATCGTCATCGACGGCGATGCAAACACCTACGTCGCACAGCTCGACCTGAACCATTTGACGCCGGCTCAGGCACTTGATCTCAAGTACCATGGACCCGGCTTCCCCTATATCGTGCGTCCGGGCGCGAAGACTTTAATCATTGGTCCGGGAGGCGGCATGGACGTTGCACGCGCGCTCGCGGCCGGCAGCAAAGATGTGACCGGGGTCGAGATCAATCCAATCATCGCGCGCGAGATCATGCAGAAGCGCTTCGCTTCCTTCAGCAACGGTCTCTATTTTCGCCCTGACGTGAAAATCGTCATCGAAGATGGCCGCTCGTTTGTGCGCCGCTCGCAAGAGCACTACCAGGTACTGCAGGCCACTTTAGTCGATACCTGGGCTTCGACGGCGGCGGGCGCGTTTGCACTTTCTGAAAACAACTTATACACGACGAACGCGTTTGTCGACTATCTCTCCCATCTCACGCCCGATGGGGTCATGGCTTTCACGCGCTGGGGCTTCGATCCGCCCCGTGAATCGCTGCGTGTTGTTTCGCTCGCCTATACGGCGCTGAAACAACTCGGCCAGCCGGACCCGGCCCGCAACGTTGTCGTGCTGCGCGAAGATCTCAACAAGTTGAACCAATGGGGCGCGCAGGATACCATTCTGGTCGCGCGCAATCCCTTCAGTTCTTCGGATCTCGTCGAGCTTCAGGAAAGCGCGGCAAAAGCGGGGATGCAAGTGGTATATCGGCCCGGGAGCGAGCGCGATACACCTTTCCGTACGCTGCTCACAACCGATGATCCGGCGCGCTTCTACTCTTCCTACGCCTTTGACGTGCGGCCGGTGAGCGACGACCGGCCGTTCTTCTTCTACACCGTGCAGGCGCGCGATCTGCTGCAGTTTGTTCTGCACGGCTCCCGTCTCACGGCCGACTACAAGATTAATTCGGCTTTGCCCGTGCTCTTCGGCCTGGTTGCGATCAGCCTGGTTGCGACTATTGTGATGCTTGCTTTGCCGCCGCTGCTGCTCGGGCATCGACTTCCGCGCGAGAGAGGTGCGCTCGCGGCGCTGTTGTTCTTTCTCTGTATTGGCGCAGGCTACATCATCATCCAGGTTGCGCTGATTCAGAAGTTCGTGCTTTTTCTCGGGCACCCTACGTACGCGCTAACGGTAATCATCTTCTCCATGCTGCTCTCAAGCGGCTGCGGCAGCTTTGCGAGCAAACGCCTCGTCGGCAAAGATGCCAGACGCCTCGGTAGAGTCCTGCTGATCGTTTTTGCAGCCAACGCTTTGCTGGCTTTAGTGGTGTCGCCCATCTGCGAGACCGGCGTCGCGCTGCCGTTCGCACTCAAAGTGCTCATCACCGTTGCGATCATCAGTCCGGTTGGTTTTGCGATGGGCATGCCGTTCCCAACCGGCCTCACGTTGCTCGAAGGCGTGATGCCCGCATCGGTTCGTTGGGCGTGGGCCATCAATGCGGCATCCAGCGTGCTCGGCTCCGCCGCCGCGATGTTTTTCGCCATCTACCTGGGCCTCCAACTTACCTTGATCATCGGAGGCGTGTTCTATCTAGGTGCGTTTCTCAGCGTGCTCGGCTCACCGCTGCGCGCTAGTTTACCCAGACATGCGGCACAGTATGCCCCATAACGCGCAGCGCTTCTTCCAGCGCTTCGACGAAGTAATACTCACCCCACATCGCCGACTCGTCGATGCCTAAACCTTTGTGGATGTGATAAACCGCGCCTTTCAACACACCTTCCCAATCGGGATCACCGCTTGCAAGGTACTTCGCACATAGATTCCGCAGGATCAGGATGGCGGTCGACCAGTAGAAATGTCCTTTCATCGGGTCGGCGATGTGCCGGCATAAACGCAAGAGGCCGGCCGATGCGATGGCCGCGGCCGACGTGTCGACTATTTTGCGGCTCTCAAGGGGCGCGTTGTAATCCCATGGCGGGATTCCGTCCGAAGGTGTGTTGGTTATGTAGTAGTCAGCACAGGCTTCGGCAGTGTGTAGAAAACGCGGATCGCGGCTGTACTCGTACGCGGTATTGAAGCCGTAAAGGGCCCACGCCAAACCGCGCGACCAGCACGAATCGCTGCGATAGCCCTGCTGGGTTGCCTCTTTAAGGAACTCACCGGTTTCGCGATCAAAGATGCCTTCTTGCGCCGTTGAACCGTCACCGCGCACGAGATACTTGCGGGTTGTGAGAGAGTGCCGAGTTGCGATCTCGCGCAGGCGTTTGTCATTGGTCTCACGCGCTGCATAGAATAGGATTCCGACATTCATCATGATGTCGATGAAGACGGAATCCTCCGCGACCAGCGATCGCAGATATTGCCCTTCCTCGTCGAATCCAGCGGCTAACGTTCGACCGGCCTCCACCATCACCTGACGCAGGTCGTCATCGTGGGTGCATTGAAACCAGCGGTGATACGCCGAAAGAAAAACAAAACCGAGATCGTGCACCTCCGGTTCATTTTTCCGCGTCTCAAGCGGCTTGCTGTAGCGAATGGCGTGCTCCCACCAGAATCGTGAGTCGGCGCTGTTCGGCCCGAGCCGCTTATAAAACAGCCACATAATGCCCGGCAGAAAACCGTCACACCAACGCGCCAGAGCAGGGCCTTCGTGCTGCCATACGCCGTTCGTGGTGTACACAGGATAGTAGTCCGGATGCTTTTCGATCAGCCGCCTGACTTGCTTCTGCGCGAAGCGGATGGCGTTTTCAAACAGCTCCCGGTCGGTTTCATAAATGAATTGAATCAAGCGCGCACCTGCGAGAACAATTATAGTGAGCGCGCGCTGCGCGGGCTTCAGATCGCGGCGGCTCTGCTACCATCGGGTTGCATGCCCACGAAAGTCACCATCGTGAACAATGGTCCCATTCGCATCGAAGGTGAATTTACCATTCAGGATTCAGAGGGAAATTCGTACGGTCTCGGCGGACGCTCGGTGGTCTCGTTGTGCCGTTGTGGATTTGCCGAAAACAAACCCTTCTGCGACGGTTCGCATAACCGGCAAGGATTCATCTCTCAATGCAAGGCTCTCGAACTGCCACCGCCGAAACCTCGCGTCTGAAGCCGTTTGCGATCTGAAATTTCCTAAGAACATCTGAAAGGCAGGCTTGTGACGGAGACTGCTGAAGTACGCAGACCATCTGCTCCGGCCCGCCTTATTGAGCTCGATATCCTACGCGGGTTCTTGCTGCTTTGGATGACACTCACGCATCTGCCGACCAAAGCCAGCCTTATTTCGAATCAGACATTCGGGTTCGTTTCGGGCGCGGAAGGGTTCATCTTCCTCGCCGGATTCATGGTGGGCCAGCTCGAGAATCGTGTCGAGCGCAAGCGCGGAATCCGGGCAACGGTACGAGACGTCGTGAAGCGTATTGCGCGCGTCTACACGTATCACGCTGCACTACTGGTGATTGCTTTCGCGATCATCGCGCCATTTGCCGTCCGGTATCATCGGCTCGCTCTCGAGAACTTACTTTCGTTCTACCTGGCCCAACCGAAGCCTGCGTTGGTTGCTGCCGCGCTGCTTGCCTATCGGCCATCGCTGCTCGATATTCTGCCGATGTACGTCATCTTTCTCGGGCTGACTCCGTTTGCACGGCGCGCCGCGAGGCGCTGGGGCTGGGATCCGGTCGTTTACGCGAGCTTCGCGTTATGGGCCGTTGCTCAGTTCGGACTCCGGCATTGGATGTACACGCACGTGAACCTTCTCGGGCTCGGCGTGCCGGAAAATTCGACCGGCGCGTTCGACATGTATGCCTGGCAGCTGCTGTGGTTTGTCGGCCTCGCGCTCGGCACCATTTACTCCGATCAGGTGGCCGCCAATCCGCCTGAACCGTCCCTCTTGCCGTCGCGCCTGGTTCAGCTGAGCGTTGGCGTCTCGCTCGTTCTGCTGGCACTGCGCTACAGCCCGGTCGATCGGTGGATCAATCCCGATAGCTATGGCTGGCTGATTGACAAATGGCACCTTGGTCCGGCGCGCGTCATCAACTTTGCGGCGCTCGCGATCGTGCTCGTACGTTTCGGCCAACACATCGCCGCCTTGCCCTTATTCCAGCCGCTCGCTATGCTTGGGCGGGCTTCGATCGAGGTCTTCTCAGTGCACGTGCTGTGTTGCCTGATAGGTGATGGTTTGAGTGCGGATGCAGACCCGAACCTGCCCTGGTGGCAGCAGGTTCCGTTGCTCCTGTTTACCGTGGCCGCTCTGTTCGCGACCGCCTGGATCCAGCAACGGCGTAAGACGGGCGCGCGCGCGCCGATGATTCACTAGCGCAGGGCCAAGGCCGAACGCAATCAGCCAAGGACGCGGATGTCGCTCAGATTCCGGTAGTCTTCTGCGTAATCCAGCCCGTAGCCGACCACAAACTCATCCGGTATCTTGAAACCCGTGTATTTTACCTCGACCGGCTGGATGCGTCTCTCCGGTTTATCGAGCAGCGTCGCAATGGCCAGAGACTTTGGGTGCCGGTGTTCGAGCAAACGCTTGAGATAGCTGAGCGTCACGCCGCTATCGATGATGTCTTCGACGATCAGGACGTGCTGCCCTTCGATAGTCACATCCAGATCGCGCGTGAGCTTCACCTGCCCGGAGCTGGTCTTTTCCTTGCCGTAACTCGAGATGGCCATGAACTCAATGCGCACCGGCAGGTGCTCGAAGGCGCGCGCGAGGTCCGCCACAAAAATGAACGAGCCCTTCAACACCGACACTAGATAAAGAGGACCCTCATCATAATCTGCTTCGATTTCAAAGGCCAGTTCCCGCACCCGCTCCTGAATGCGCTCGGAGGAGATGAGGACACGCGTTTCAGCGGCGATCACTGCTGCAATATTAACTTGCTTCCGTTCTCATTGGCGCCGCCGCCCATCTTGACGATTACCAGAGTCATATCGTCGTGCTGCGGCGCTCCTGCGACGAAGCGGTCCGCCTCCGCCATCAGCAGGGGAATCATCTCCGCTGCCGTTTTTTGGCCATGCGCGGCCGCAGCCGGGATCAGGCGCTCTTCGCCCCACTCCTCATCGGCGCGGTTCATAGCTTCACTAATGCCGTCGGTAAAGCCCAGAAAGATGTCGCCGGGTTCGAGCAGCAACGAACCTTCCTGATAAGGGACCGCGGGAAACAGTCCGACAACCGGCCCCCCGGTCTCGAGCCGGATGACGTGCGCCGATCCATTCTGGGAAGCGCGCAAGATGGCCGGTGGATTATGTCCGGCGTTGACATAACGGAACAGGCGCGTGGTGCGATTGTACTGGCCATAGAAAAACGTCGCGTAGCGATTCACCGGCGTCGCGTCGTACACCAGCTGATTCACATTCTTCATTAGTTGTGAAAGGTCTGCCTGCCCCACGAGTGCCTGCCCGCGCAGTGAGGCCTGAAGCGAAGCCATCAATAGCGCAGCTGCGATACCTTTGCCGGACACGTCTCCGATCGCAACGCCCAGCTCGCCATCCGGCAGCGCCAGAAAGTCGTAGTAGTCGCCACCGACGCCCAGAGCGGGGCGGCACGCGCCGAAGTAGTCGATACCTGCGAGCACCGGCAGGCGCTGCGGAAAAAGCCGCTCCTGTACTTCACGCGCAATCTCGATCTCGCGGTTCAGTTTTTCGCGTTGCGCCATCTCGGTCGCAACGGTCTTTGTAAGGCGGCTGTTCTCCAAAGCGAAACTGGTTTGCATCGCAACTGAATTAAGCAACTGCAAATCGGACCGCGAGTATGGCTCTTCAGATCGCTTCGGGCCGAGGCTGATGACGCCGAGCAGTTTGTCTTTACGGCCAAGCGGAAGTAGTAGCTGTGTATGAAGCGATTGCAGTGTGCGCAGTTCCGCCGCGGGTGTCTCGTGTATCCAGTTGTCCTGGCGATCGAAGTAGATCGGGGCGGGAATCTTAGCGGTCCGAATCACGTCCAAAGACTTCGCATCCTGGGCCAAAGCAGTCTCCTGAGCCGGCTCGAAGCCCAGACAGTAAACCGGACGGTAACGGCCGTTTTCCTCGAGCAAGAAGGCGAAGTTCGAGACATGCAGCGACTCGGAAATGCGCCGGGCAACCGTTTCGAGCATCTGCTCTTCATTGACCATGGAGCGCACCGAGTCGCTCAGCTCGGCAAGAATCTGGTCGCTGTTATAGGCTTCGCGGAAGAAGCGTTTGTCGAGCGCCACGGTGAGGCGTTCACGCATCCGACGCATCAGGAGGACGCCGGCCCAGACAATGAGGCCATAGACTGTTGTCTTGATCTCCACGCGATATGGGCTCGCGTGAACCCACTCGGGCTGAGGCACGAAGGTACCCAGGCCGTAGAGCGCTGCAGCTAGAATGAGTGCGGTCAGCACGCGCAATCCGGTTCTTGCAAGCGTGTAGCGCACGCCCTGCCGGATGACCATGCGCAGTTCCATCGCTCGCTCGGCGACGATCACATAAGCGAGCGTGACGGGGAAAAGGCAGAACAAGAGACAAACCGGGAGAACCACACTGTCGGGCACGCGATGATACACAGACCACATCGGCAGGCTTTGGTACGCGATCAAGGCACCGAGCGGAACCAGACTTGCCGCGCTGCCCGCCAGCAGGATCTTCAACCGCCGCCGTCCATCGGGCGTCCTGGACGTACGCAGTTTCGTTATCACGCTCGTGAAAAGCACCGTAGCTCCGAGCGCCATCGCCCAGCTCCAGTTCATGTGGGGCATATGGAATGCCTTCCAGAAAGCATCGCTTAGCCGATAGCTGAAGAAGTTCAGCATGGCGCTCAGGACAATTAGGCAAGCCAAAGCGACAATCGGCCCAAGCAGTAGCCACTTCATCCAGGGTCGCCGGCGATCCCAGCTGAATCTCTGAGGAAAGTAAAGTCCAAAGCAGATGAGCCAGATGGGCCAGCTGATCTCGGCGACGATAGTGAGAGCAAAAGCAAAGAATTGCAGTGGCCGCGGGAAATCCCACCATTGCGCCGACTTGACGATCTGGCCGGTGCCTACCATCAGCCCAAAAAAGATGAGCGCGCGTGAGTCACGCGGAAGCAGCAGCGCCGGATAAATACCGATCACAACGCAAAACAACATGACAAGCGCTAATACGCCCGTCACGATCTCATCCATCAGACTTGGGGGCGAGCCCGTTGGCTGATAAGCGGCCAGATGGTGAAGGGTCGGAACAGTCTTTTTCTGCGGGATCACTTCAACCGTCAGCGGAGCGTGCTCACTATGCGTTCGAAACGATCGGAAGAAATCTCGCTCACCCTTGATCGGGCGACCATTGATCGATACTATTTTGTCGCCGCGATGCACTCCCGCCTTTTCCGCCCTGTCGGACACGTCCGAGACTGTTTCGTCGGTCGAGTAAACGGGCATGTCGAGTTCCTTCGTGTTATCTGCCGTTTTCAAGACCATCAGCGAATACGTGAGCTGATAGAAGAGCGCCAGCGCGAAGAGTGGAACCAGAAAAAAATATGGTTTGTACCGGCCGAGGGAAACTGTTTCGTTGAGAGCAGCCGAAGGACGCACGCCGGCACCAGTCATATTGTCAGGTTACCGGCGCGCCCATGCGGCCTCAACTTGCTTCACTGAAAACGTATTCGTGCTGACCGTCCCGGATGATCAGGGCGCGCTTGCCGTTGCGTTCGGCTTCCACAAACTCAAATCCGCTGCGGGTTGGGTCAATGGTGATGAACGAAATGGTTCCATCATCATTTTTTCGAGACGCCACCGTGCTCTTCCATCCATTGAACTCGAATTCCGTATTCGGCCCCTGTCGCTCGACCTTAAGATCGCCCAGCGCGGTGCTCGTATAACGAGCAGCCAGCTTGGCCGCTTCATCGCCGGCAGCCGGCACTGTGAGGCGTTTACGTTCTTTCGTCAACACGGCGCGATAATTAGCGGCCGCGGCGTTCACGTCTCCTTCTGCTTCAGGCTTACCGTCGAACACCACCTCGACCAGACGTCGCATAAATGGATACAGAAGCATTCCGCCCTGGTCCGAATTTGTCAGTAGTACCGCACCGATCCCCGAATCAGGAAGGATCATCCAATCGCTTTTATAACCAAACAAGCTGCCACCGTGGTGAATGATCGGGACACCCCACTTCTTGTTTATTTCCAGACCCATTCCGTAAGCCTCGTCTTCACCTGTTGCGATCTGCGGCTTGCGCCGCATCAGCAGGTTCTCTTCGGAGACAAGTTGCTCGCCATTGGGCAGTTTGCCGCGGGACAACTCCAGCTGTGCATAGCGCGTCATGTCATGAGCCGATGTCCACAACCCGCCCGCTGGCCGGAAAGGAACGACCGAATAGTTGTTGTCCATGGTGGCTAACGTGGGGTTCCCATCTACATCGTCGGCATGAGGGCTCGCGAAATTCCCGCGCTGTGCCCGTTCCATGTCGAACGTGGTGTCGGTCATCCCCAGGGGATCGAAGATCTGGGCCTGCATCGCCTGGTCGTAAGCGGAGCCTAGTTCCTTCGAGGGCGAATAGAGGTGTGCGCCGATATATCCTCCTGCGGATGCCATCAAGTTGCTGTACTGGAATACTTCGCCGAAGCGGCTCGTCGGTTGCATCGAGCTGAGCAGGGTAAAGGTGGAAGCCGGCGTGTAGCTCTTGTATCGAAAGATCCATTCCAGATCTTGCCGCGGGATGCCGGTGCAGGCGCAGATGAGATGCTTGACTTCAACTTGATTTGTGGTGCTGGCATCGCCCAGCTTGAACGAAGGATAGAGCTGAACCACGGGCTGATCCCATTGCAGCTTCTTGGCATCGACCAGGCGGGCTAACAGAAGCGTCGTCATACCCTTCGTGTTCGAGGCCACCATAAATAAAGTTTTGGCATCGACCGGTGTCGATTTCCCGAGTTCGCGTACCCCGAGGCCGCCTTCATAGACCACTTTGCCGTTATCGATCAGCGCGACTGAAGTTCCCGGGACGCCAAGTTTCTTCATCGAGGCCTCGACAAAGCCCTTCAGCATTTCGATGCGCTCTGGCGTTAGCGGAAGAGCTTTGCGTCCCGCGAACGACTCCCGCGCATAACCCTTTGGTCGCAAGCTCTCGATCATCAGGTTTACCTGCGCACCGCGCTTCTCAAACGTCGGATCGGTCCCGTCGGCTAAAAGAACCGTCCAGGTATCGCCCGCGTGAAGCGCAACCGCCAAAACCACGGCACGCTCATTGGGCGATGTCTCGTAGTTAAATTGTTTGCCACCCGTCCAACCATTGCGATCCGGGATAGGAACAGCGACTTTGAGCGGCCGCTTCATATCAGGCTTGAAGCTGGCCCAGGCGCTGGCAATAGCCGCGTCCGCATCGGCAGCATGAACGTCGAAGATGGCGATGTGCGTGTCAGGCTCGGGCGTTTGCAGCAGGACAGAGGACGTGTCGCTTGCGATCGACCAGCCAACGGGAACGGTAAACGTGTTCCCGACCGGCGTAGTGCGAGGCGAATCGGCCGTGACAACTTGCGGCGTCGCTCTGGGGCCGGGCTGCAGCGCGGCCGGCTGCTGAGCTCGTAGACAAGCACACACAAGCAGCTGGGCAGAGAAGTGGCAACAGCGACGGGTCATCGCGAGGATTATACCTCCGTTTTGCACGACGTCGACTTGATCAATCGAACAGGGTCTGGGCCAAAGACGAACAGGGCTCATTTTCCGGTTTGCCCGTGATCCTGGAATGTTCTCTCAAACATCGGCAAGGTGATAGCTCGATAATGAGCGAGGATTGCACGCGCCACTATAATTTGGCCCGAGTGGAGACTAGAAGACCTCTGGCGCTGGCTGATGCTTGCGTTTGGCTCTGCTCTAATTGCGTACGGATTATTGCGGAAGCAAATCAAGCTTCGGGATGGGACCGTGGTACGTAATTCTGTGCCCAAAGCCTTGGCCCGCAGTTGGTTCGTACTTCTCGGTTTCGCTGTAATCATAATGGCCGTTACCTACGGCCATTGACACGCTTTCCATTCTGGCGAACTATGCGCCAAACCTTGTCGGAGAAGCGGCCTGCCATCTCAGCGCGGTTTGCAAATCATCCCTGGATCGTCGGGCATCCGGACAATAACCTTAAGTAGCCTGCAAAAAACTGGCGCATGGCGATCGGGAGTGTTCGCGGAGCCATCGAGGCGCTGATCTCTAGAAGGCGCTGTACGCGCTAGCGCACCCGAAGCCTCAGCCTCGGACCAAGCGGCTGTTCGGCCCACAGGCAAAGGTATTCTTTCGAGTGACTTCCCGTCCACTGCTTTTAACCGACTGCTCGTAGAACAACTCCGTACCTTCGACAGACATCCCGAAACGATCGATGATCACGATCTCGCACCCTGCAACGAACCGTAGTGACTCCTTGATGTCTGTTCCCGGCAGTGAATACTGATAAGACATCTTCCCCTGTGCCCGGCCCTCAAAATCAAATCCGGTACCGCCGCCTCCTCCGAATCCACTGATAACTCCCCGTCCGCCTACGGGCTGAGCCGCTGCCTCGCGCCAATGCTGCTCGGCCGCTTGCCGGAATTCCTCTACTCTTCGATCCAAGCGGGCCAGACCAGGTCCAGTTCGCTCGGTCGGCGTACGGTGGTTGATGATGTTGAACAAGTAAATGCTTGCGGCAAACAGCTCGTCTTCGTCCATGTCATCGAGAAGTGCCTTTAAGTCCTCGCGGGTAGCCTAGGCCCGGATCTTAACAAAGCGAGGGCCGTTCGAAAATCGATTCCGTGCTGCTCCGGATGGCACTTCGTACACTGAGATAGGGCCCGTTGCGGGCAGTTATCCATGGAAAACCATCGAGCCGAGCGCGTTTCTGAAGCTCTGCGCGAAGAACTCGGCGAAATGATCGCGTACGAGCTCTCCGATCCCCGGGTTGCGGACGCCACCGTCACTGAAGTTCTCGTCTCCCCTGACATGCGTCACGCACAGGTTCGTCTCCACCTTGCAAAAGATCCCAAGCGGCAGCAGCAAACGCTAGCCGCGCTCGACGGAGCCCGCCACTTTCTCCGGCGTCAGCTCGCAGAGCGGCTCAGTCTTTACCGCGTTCCGGAATTGCATTTCGAGGCGGACGTCTCTCTTTCGACCGACGCGCGTCTCGATCATCTGCTCAAGCGCGTTCGCAGAGGCCGCCCCCGCGACACCGAGAACAACACCGAAGGAGGTGCATGAAGGTGCGCGAAAACATGCGAGACGGTACACTCAACTTAATCAGATAGTGAGATTGTTACTCGGCTGTAATTTTACGGAGGCTTTACGCGGGCGACTCCGGTAGCGGGAAGGTTTATCGACGCGTGCCGCCGCCGTGCCACGGACGTGCGGCCTGTCTGGTTTATGCGGCAGGCTGGGCGCTACCTCAAGCCTTACCGCGATATCCGCTCGCGTCACGGCATCCTCGAGATCTGTAAACGTCCCGATCTCGCGGCCGAAGTGACTCTGCAGCCGATAGACATCCTCGATGTAGATGCCGCCATCATCTTCGCCGACCTGCTGCTACCCATTGAACCGATGGGACTCAAACTCGAGTTCATCGCGGGCGAAGGTCCCTCGATCGAAAACGCCATCACCGAGCCGGAAGATATCGACGAGCTCTCGACCAGCCGCACCGACGATCTGGGCTATGTGAGCGAGTCGATCCAGAAAGTAGTCACAGCGCTCGCGGGCAGGATACCCGTGATCGGATTTGTAGGCGCGCCTTTCACCTTGGCCAGTTACATGATTGAGGGCGGCCCCTCCAAGACCTTCCTTAAGACGAAAAAGCTCATGTTCGGAAACGAGACCATGTGGCGTCGTCTGATGGGCAAACTGGTTGACGTATTAGGCGATTTTGCCCGCATGCAGGTGGGCGCCGGAGCGCGGGCCGTGCAGGTTTTCGATAGCTGGGTGGGAGCGCTCAGCCCCGAAGACTATGTCCACTATGTGCAGCCTTACTCGCGTGCGTTGATCGAGCGTGTGCGGGCAGGCGGCGTGCCCGTCATCCACTTCGGCACCGGTGCGGGAGGCTTTTTTCGTGAGCTGCACGCAGCCGGCGGCGACGTGCTTGGTGTCGATTGGCGCATCAACATCGACCATGCCTGGTCTGAAATAGGCTATCGTTCGGCCATCCAGGGCAATCTCGATCCTGTGGCGCTCTTCGCACCGCTGCCCGAGCTTCGCACCAAAGTAACCGATCTGCTTCGCCGCACGGGTACTCGGCCCGGCCACATCGTTAACTTGGGTCATGGCATCCTCCCTGAAACGCCGGTTGAAAATGTGAAAGCGGTCGTCGCGATCGTTCGCGAGTTCTCGACCGTCAAGTGAGCCCGCCCCGAGTCGCCATCATAGGTGGCGGAGTCTCCGGCTTGGCCACAGCCTACTATCTTGGACAGCGCGGCGTCTTCTCCGTCCTGATCGAGAAATCGCACCGGCTAGGCGGGCTGATTCAGACAGACGTCGTCGCTGGGTGCCACTTGGAAGCGGGACCGGATAGCTATATTTCAACCAAGCCGGCCGTCACCGATTTAGCAGGAGAGATAGAGGGCCTCCGCGGGCAAATCATGTCTTCGAACGATGCGCAAAGGCGCGTCTTTATCGTGCGCTCGGGCAAGCTAGTTCCGCTTCCCCGTGGCATGACCATGATGGTTCCCGGCCAGTTAGGGCCGGCTCTGAGATCAGAACTCTTTGGACTCGCAACTAAAGCGCGCTTTGTGACCGAGCGATTTTCCCGGCCTTACCAACGCGGTGGTGACATTTCGGTTGGCGAACTGGTTGTCAGCCATTTTGGGGACGAGGTTCTGGAATACATTGCCGATCCACTACTCGCCGGTGTCTATGGAGGGGACGCGCGTCACCTAAGCGCTCGAAGTGTTTTGCCGCGCTTTGTCGGCTATGAGCAGCGCTTCGGGAGTCTCATAAAGGGTGTGCAGCAGGAGCAACAAGCGGCCCCGAAAACCGGCCTCTTCGTGTCCTTCCGCGACGGTATGCAGTCGCTGACCGACGCGCTCACCCACGCAATCGCAGGTACAACGCAAGTTACGCACGGCGAGGCTACAACGGTGCAGCGCACGCCTACTGGTTGGCGGCTTACCGTCGCCGCAGATCAGGTCGAAGCGGATCACGTGGTTCTTGCTTGCCCGGCCTACACCTGCGCTCGCCTGCTCGAGAAAACAGCCCCCACGCTCTCATCCGAGCTCGCCTCCATCCCTTACTCCTCCGCCCTCCTGGTCACGCTCGTTTACCCTTCCGAAGAAGTCAGGCACCCGCTTGACGGCTTTGGTTTCCTCGTTCCGAAGAAGGAGCGCCGCGCGGTGGCCGCCGTAACCTGGATCAATACCAAATTCCCGTCGCGCATAGCGCCCGGCCTTATTGCGATTCGGGCCTTCATCGTGTCGGGCGAAGCACTCCAGCTTGCAAACGCTCCGGATCCAGAGCTCGTTGACCTTGTACGGCAGGACTCCGCGCGTCTCATGAATCTCCATGCTGCCCCGCAACACGCGTTTGTTTATCGCTGGCCCGATTCCATGCCACAGTACATCGTGGGTCACGAGGCGCGTCAGGCGAAGATCACAAACTTAACCGCCGAATTGCCGGGGCTGCACCTGGTCAGCAACGCTTACGACGGAGTCGGTATTCCGGATTGCATTCGCCTGGCCAAACAGACTGCCGTACAAATTTCCACAAATTAAAAGCTTGTAACCCGGCTAATATGCCTGACTCATCTTGTCGTGTAACTACGTCCAAGTAATCGAAGTCCGAATTGGAGGGTTGTTACATGAAGTTGTTAGTTGGAGTGGTCGCAGCGGCGCTGGCGGTATTCCCGGCGTTTGGTCAAAAGACCGCTGCGGCGCGGTTGCAGGCTGCAACCGAAGATCTGCAGCAGATGATGAATGCCTCGGATAAAGGGATTCCGCAAGATCTGCTGAAAAAAGCATCATGCGTAGTGGTTGTTCCGAACCTGAAGAAGGGCGGCTTTATCGTGGGCGCGGAATACGGCAAAGGATTCTTCACCTGCCGTAAGTCGAGCGGGGTAGGTTGGAGCGCCCCTGGTTCGCTGCGTATCACCGGCGGCAAGTTCGGCTTGTTGATCGGCGGCTCTGAAACCGATCTGATCATGTTAGTCATGAGCAAGGACGGTATGGCACACATGCTGAAGGATAAGACGCAGCTTGGTGGCGAGCTTTCCGCCGCTGCCGGCCCGGTGGGTCGCGATTCTTCTGCTATGACTGACGCGATGCTGCATGCGGAAATCCTGACTTATTCACGTCAGCGCGGCCTGTTCGGTGGCATCGATCTCACCGGCGCTGCGGTGACGGAGGATAAGGAATCCAACAAGGAAATGTACGGCAAAGATGTTTCCAATCAGGAGATCGTCGAAGGCGGCCTACCCGCTCCGGCCGAAGCGCGTCCTTTCTTGCATGCGCTGACCCGCGAATCTTCCCGTAAGTAGTTCATCTCTAAGTTCATTACTCCTTAGTGGCCATCCCTTCCGTCGGGGGATGGCCTTTCTTTTTGTTGGGCGAGAGACAATGTTCCTTGACCCATCAATCAGAGAAGATTCGCCTGGCGCTGCTCTCGGGTGGGCGGTCAGGCGAGCACGAAATTTCAGTTCGGTCCGCTCAGTCTGTCCGGCAGGCACTCGATCCGGCTAAGTACCAGGTTTTCGATTACTTCATCACCAAAGAAGGGAAATGGAGACCCGGCCCGATTCTTCCCGAGCCTGGCGCGAACGCCGATATCGACGTCGTCTTCCCCATGCTGCATGGAACGTTCGGCGAAGATGGCACCATCCAAGGCCTCCTCGAACTGGCCGAATTGCCTTACGTGGGGGCCGGCGTCCTCTCGTCAGCGGTTTCGATGGATAAGGTCATTACCAAACGTCTGTGTCGCGAGGCTGGCCTGCCGGTTGCACCTTTTCTGGTTCTCACTCGCGGTCACTTCGATCCCGCTGCGGTTCCGCTGCCGTTTCCGTTTCCAGTTTTCGTAAAGCCTGCGAACCTCGGCTCATCGGTTGGTATCACTAAGGTGAAAAACGGAGCTGCTCTCGGGGCCGCACTCTCGACCGCAAGCCGATTCGACCGTAAGATTATCGTCGAGCAGGGCATCGAAGGGCGCGAATTCGAGTGCGCGGTGTTGGGTGGTGCTGCTCCTCGCGCTTCTGTGCCCTGCGAAATCCTGCCGTCGCAGGAGTTTTACACTTACGATGATAAATATCTTCTCGACCAAGCCCGCATCGATCTGCCGGCTAACTTAACGGCCGAACAAACGTCAGAAATGCAGGACTTGGCTGTGAGGTGCTTTGAGGCAGTCGAGTGTGAAGGCATGGGCCGCGTCGATTTTCTGATGGACGGAGCCACCGGCCAGTTCTACATGAATGAGATTAACACCATCCCGGGTTTTACTTCGATCAGCATGTTTCCTAAAATGTGGGAGTACGCGGGTGTCCCTTATAGTGATTTGCTGGATAGCTTGATTCACCTTGCTCTCGAGCGCGCGGAAACGCGACGTCAACTTCAGTATTCCCGCTAATGTCATTGCGTTTGTTTACTTTCTTACGATTGTTCACGGTGCTGGCGGTTGCTGTAGCTGGCGTTTTAGCGCAGCAGGTACAGCCGCCGGAGCGGTCACAGCAGCCCGTAATCGACCCCGCCGTGGATCTCAATCCCGCACTCAAGCAGTTCGTCGATGTTCTTTCGGTTGTTCAAACTGAGAGCGCCGATGCGCCGCCGGTCGACAAACTCGTCTACGAGGGCGCGATTCCGTCGATGCTGCGCGGGCTGGATCCGCACACTCAATTCTTTGACCCATCCCAATTCCAACAACTCAAGCAAATGGAGGACTCCGAGCAGAAAGGTTTCGGCAGTATCGTCTCGGTCCTACCAGGGCAGGTGATTTTTCTCCAAACTCTGCCCGGTACTCCGTCCAACAAGGCGGGTATCCAGGCCGGCGATGAGTTGCTCGCAATTAATAACATCGCTATCCGCACGCTCGAGCCCGAGCAGATCATTCAATTACTAACCGAATCCCGACAGCAGCGTGTTTCGGTGTATGTGAGCCGCCAGGGATCGTCCCGGCCTCTAGAGTTTAAACTTACTCCTGAGTTAGTCGACTCTCCAAGCGTGGATCGGGCGTACTTACTCGAACCAGGCTTCGGTTACATCCGCATCGCCAGCTGGGATATGCAGACAGCTCGCCAACTGAGTGCTGCCATCGATAAGTTGAACGGAGATTCGCTTCGTGGACTCGTGCTGGATCTGAGGAACAATCCGGGTGGCGTCGTCAAGGCCGCACTCGATAGCGCCGCTATGTTTCTCGCGCCGGGCCAGCGGATTTTGACCGCTAAAGGCCGCTCGACCGAAACGGAAACGGCCGACGTTCCAAAGACTGCCAAGCCGTTCCACTTCGCTCTGAGTGTGCTCATTAACGAGAAGACCGCCAGCGCTTCCGAAATCCTATCCGGCGCATTGCAGGATCACGACCGGGCGACTATCGTCGGCTTACCAAGCTATGGTAAAGGTCTCGTGCAAAGCGTGCTCCCGTTATCTGACGGCGCCGGCCTCGCGCTCACTACAGCTTTCTATTACACGCCGAGCGGCCGCTCCATCCAGCATCCGCTGCACGATTCCGCGCTTTCGGCCACGTTTAGTGACAAGCCCGATTCCCATGCACCGACTTACAAAACCGACAAGGGCAAAACTGTTACCGGGGGCGGTGGCATTCAGCCCGATATCCGGGTCGAGCCGCCGGGTCTGAACAGGCTTGAAACTGTGCTCGATGCAAGCGGCGTTCTCACTTCCTTCGCTACTGGGTATTTGGCACGTCATCAGCCCGCACCGGCTACCGTTGAAATCACGCCAGTCTTGCTTGACGAGCTGAAAGTGTTTCTGGCAACTCGCTCCATTCAGCCGACTGTGAGTGAGTGGAGCTCTGAGCTGCCCTGGGTGCGCACGCGTCTTAGGGAGGAGATCGTGACGCAAGCTCAAGGAGTTGCAGCGGGTGAGGAGTTGCAAGCCAAACACGATCCGCAGGTACAGGCAGCGCTCAAAGCCGTTCGCGACAACGGCGTCTCTTCTTATGCGCCCGCGGCTGACGATTCGTCCCGTTCGGCGCGCCGGTAATCGCCCCTGCTGAAATACTTCTCGAGCCAAACATAAAGGCAGATGAACAGATATCTGCTGCCCATCTCTTTCATCTTGAGCTTTGCCGTTCCGGTTCGCCGGTTGCGCCACGTGATAGGAATTACTGTCCAGCTATACCCGCGCACAATTGTCTTCAAGGGAAGCTCGACGGTCAGATTGAAGTGCGGCGAAAGTAGCGGCCTGCATCCTTCGATGACGCTTCTCCGGTATGCCTTGAAGGCGTTAGTCGTATCGTTCAGGCGGATACGAAAGAGGACACGGATGAAGAGATTCGCCAGACGATTGACCCGCATCTTGACCCACGGGTAATCGATCACTCCGCCGCCGCGAATGAAGCGCGAGCCGAATACCGCATCCCAGCCTTCGTTGAGCAAGCGCCAGTAGCGAACCACGTCACGAGCGTCATCCGATTCGTCAGCCATCATGATCACCACCGCGTCGCCATTTACACGATCGAGTCCGTAGACGATCGCGCGGCCGAAACCGTGAGCGCCCGCATTCTCGATGGGTCGCAAGGTAGGCACACGCATGCGTGCGTCCTGCAGCCGGTCCCACGTACCGTCGGTGCTGCCGTCATCCACCACAATAATTTCGTGCGGCACACCATGCAAGCGCAGCTCCACGTGCAAGTGCTCAACCGTCGATGCGATGCAGCCCTCTTCGTCACGCGCCGGAATGACGATGCTCAGCAAGCGCAGCAACGGTCGACGTGGATCGGGCGGCGGAGAAATCACTGCGCGGCACTCCTTGCGAGCCAGTTAGGGTTGGCTTTGACGTGCGCCCCGATCTCATCCAGAATCGAGTAGATCGTTCGCTGAGGCTGCCATGGGAATGTGCTTTTCGTGCGCGCACAATCCATCACTAGCCATGGGGTGTCAAAAGGCCGCGGACGCGTATCGGGTTGCGGCTCATGTGGCCCGAAATGCGCATCGCACCACTCATTCAATTGTGCGAGGGACATGGCATTCTCTGATCCACCGCCTGCATGGAACACCGGATCAGATGGTGGCTCGCGGCGCATCTGCAAGAAAATCAATTCCGCCAGATCCGAAGGATGAAGCGCATCGCGCACCTGATAGCCATGCCCACCGAAGCCGATATACCGCAGTGGCAGGCGCGCCGCGTGAGCGTGCAGCCAGTATGAAAAAATTCCTTGCTCGGCCGTGCCGAACTGCCCGGCGCCTGCTAGCACGCCGCAGCGGTCGATCCAGACGGGAAAATCGAAAGCCAGTCCATACTCTAGCGCCATGATTTCAGAGGCGAGCTTCGTCGCGCCGTAAAGTGAGATCGGCTGCCGCACGGGAAACAGCTCGGTGATGCCGGCCGCGCTCACTTCTTCCCGCGAGGGAGTCTTTTCGTCAAAAGCGAACGCACTGCCTTTAGGCATTACCGGCAGGGCGGCCAGATCTCTCACCGAATACACTCGGTTCGTGCTCAAAAGAATCAGCCCTGCTTTGCGTTCCCGGCAGTATTCCAGAACATTCAGAGTTCCCAAAAGATTATGCTCGCCTAGTTGCCTGGGGCTAGATCTTCCGTCCACTCCTGCCAGCACGCTTGGATGAGCAGCAGCGTCGATGACCCAATCGCATGTTGGCAGAGCATCTACATCGCTGCGTATTCTTAAGTCTCCGTGCGTATACCGAACACCGCGTTTAGCAAGTTCGGCCCGGTTCATCTCCGAACCGGGCCGCAGAAGATTATCCAGCCCGAAAATTTCGATGCCGGCGTCACTCTCTTTGAGAGCTTCCGCCAATCGGCTGCCTACAAAACCACAAATCCCCGTGATCAGCAGTTTCATCCGCGAGTGCCGGCCGAGGCCGTTTCACTATGCGCAAGCCGTTCTTTCCAGGACTCCGTGATTTCCCGAAACACCTCACGCAGAGGGCGCGTAATCCCCCAGCCCGGGTAATGCGCTTTCATTTTACGAAGATCGCTGTAATAGCAGATATGATCGCCGATGCGGTTCTCATCGAGATACACGTATCGCTGCGTCTTCCCGGTGAATTCCTCGACCATCTGAAACGCTTCGAGGATCGAGCACGAGTTATCCTTGCCGCCGCCTATGTTATAAACTTCGCCGGCGCGGGGCGCGGCGCAAAACGCAACGATGAAATTCGCTACGTCCTCCGAATGTATGTTATCCCGTACTTGCTTGCCCTTGTAACCGAATACCTTATACTCTTTTGCGGTGATGTTACAGCGGATTAGGTAACTGAGAAATCCGTGTAATTCAACTCCTGAATGATTCGGACCGGTCAGGCAGCCACCGCGCAGACAACAGGTGGGCATCCCGAAATACCTTCCGTACTCCTGAACCATCAAATCAGAGGCAACCTTCGATGCGCCGAAAAGCGAGTGTTTGGATTGATCGATTGAAAATGTCTCGGGAATGCCGTGCTCAAAGTCGGGGTCGTCGTAATCCCATCGAGTCTTTCCCTCGCGCAAGGTTATGGTGTTCGGTCGATCTCCGTAGACCTTGTTAGTCGACATATGGACGAACGGAGATTCCGAACACGCTCTTCGCGCTGCTTCGAGCAGATTCAGCGTGCCGACGGCGTTGGTATCGAAATCGTCGAACGGGATTGCGGCGGCCCGGTCGTGGGAAGGCTGTGCGGCGGTATGCACAATGACATCGGGCCGAATCTCCGCAACGAGCGCGAGAATGCTGGCCCTATTGCGTACATCTATATCGAAATGGCGGTAACTATTTATTTGGGACTGGAGACGCTGGAGCGACCACCGCGTGTCGCCTTCTGGCCCGAAGAACACCGATCGCTCATTATTATCGATCCCAAAGATCTCGTAACCGTGCCGGGCGAGGTGTAGACATACTTCCGAACCAATGAGCCCGCACGAGCCTGTAACAAGCGCTTTCATCGTCAATAAAGCAGTCTAACGCAGGTGTAAGCCCCCGCGCCTCGTTAGGGGTTTGGCACGAAAATCCTTCGTACCAAACTATTTGAATTCGCAGAGTAAGTGCGTCCGGACTGGACACAAATATTGGTCGGGCCGCCGGGATTTGAACCCGGGACCTCTTGCACCCCAAGCAAGCGCGCTAGCCAGGCTGCGCCACGGCCCGAAATTCCAAGTCTACCCTACCCTACATCAATGATCGACGCGCCGGCGGTCCGCCACGATCGTCACTTCGATGTCTTTGGCCAGGTTAACCACTTCGCTCACTAGACTCTTTCGGCGCAGCCGGTTCATTCCCCTCTCGATCAGTCGCGGCAGAAAAATTTGACGTGCGTGATGCAGCCGGGCAAAGTCAACCACTGCTTCGGCATGCTCGGTTCCGCTGAGCACCCGCGTTTCGATGTGCAAGTTTCGCGCAAAATTCAGGTGCCGCTCCACGGCCTGGCGCTCATCAGCCGGATAATTCTGCAGGTCGCCCTTATCCGCAACAAATACCGCAAAACAATTTGCTCCCAGAATGTCGGCGACCCGTTTTCCGCGCCGGATGAGCATTGCCGTCGAAGGATCACCGCTCACATAGATCACGACCGCTTCTTCTCGCCCTTTCCGTCTCGTCGCTCGTGGCCGAGCTTCGGAAACAGGTCGCGGCCCTGTTTGCTCCTGCTCCAAGCGCCCTTCCACTTCATGGGCTGTCTGGCGTAATGCCATCTCGCGCAAAGCTACCAGCGTCGACTCGCGGAAGAAATGTTCGAGCGCCTGCCTCGCTTTATCCGGCGCATACACCACTCCGCGCTCAAGCCGGTTCAACAAAGCACGCGGCGTCAGATCGACCATCACAACTTCATCTGCCTGCTTCACCACCCAGTCCGGGATCGTCTCACGCACTTTCACACCCGTGATCTGAGTCATCTGATCGTTCAGGCTCTCCAGATGCTGCACGTTCATGGTGGTTGAAACATCGATGCCCGAATCGAGCAGCACGAGCACGTCTTCCCACCGCTTCTCGCGCAATGACCCCGGCACATTGGTGTGCGGGAACTCATCGACCACCGCCACGGCCGGCGCACGCTCTAAAATCGCGTCCGTATCCATCTCTTCAAATGTCGAGCCGCGATAGCTCACCATTCGGCGAGGCAGCATCTCTAAGCCTTCCGTCTTGGCGATCGTGTCTTTTCGTCCATGCGGCTCGAAGTAGCCGATCACCACATCGACCCCTCGCGAGTGCAGCGCCTGTGCCTCTTCGAGCATCTGGAAAGTCTTGCCGACCCCAGCGGCATATCCCAGGTAGATCTTCAGCTTGCCTCGCTCAGGCATGCTTTTCCGGCATGACGAACCGATAGCCCACCCACGGCTCGGTCACGATGTATCGCGGGTGCGCCGGATCTGCTTCCATCTTTTTGCGCAGTTGGCTCACAAAAACGCGCAGATACTCAACCTCATTGCCGTACTCCGGCCCCCAGATCGTCTGCAGAAGTTTGCGATGCGCCAGTGGACGGTCCGGATTGCTAGCGAGCAACTCGAGTAATTCAAATTCTTTCGGAGTCAACCGCACTGGCTTTCCGGCAACCACTAATTTACGTGCAGCGAAATCGATGGACAGCTGGTCGGAGACAACGACGGGCGTCGGTGGTCCGTCTGGCGATACCCGGCGCAGATTGGCTCTAATACGCGCCATGAGCTCGTTCACGCTGAACGGTTTCGTCATGTAATCGTCGGCGCCTGCATCGAGACCGCGGATCTTATCCGCCTCGCTGTTCCTGACCGAGAGAACAATGATAGCCGCGTCCGATTGCGCCCGGATTTCACGGCACGCCGCAATGCCGCCCATGCCCGGCATGTTGATGTCGAGCAGAATCAGATCCGGGTTCTGCGCCTTCAAACCGTCGAGCGCCTCTTCGCCGGAAGCAGCTTCGGTCACTTCATATTTATGAGCGGTCAACGCCGTTTTCATCACGCGGCGGATCTGCGGCTCGTCGTCCACCACTAAAATGCGTGCGGCCGATGTCATCAGGAATGCCGCGTCACCAGCGCCTCGGAGGCTGTTCGCAAAGTCATTGTGAAACGTGTTCCCCGCCCAATCTGGCTCTCGACCGACATCGCTCCACCGTGCGCTTCGGCTATTTCCCGCGCAATCGAAAGCCCCATGCCCGTCCCCTGCACGCCAGAACCATCCTGCCTGCCGCGATAGTATTTCTCGAACACTTTGGCCTGTTCTACTTCCGTCAATCCGTCGCCCTCATCGTGAACTGTGATCGACACCAAACCATTTATCTCCGAAGCCACGATCGAAATGGGCGAGGCAACCGGACTGTACTTTATCGCATTATCAACAACCTGTTTCAACGCTTGCACGATCAACTCCCGATCTACCAGAACCGGCGGCAATCCAGTGGAAACCTCCACCTGAACCGGATGCGACCTGCCACGCTCGCCTAAGGCCTGGAGTGCGCTTCGCACCAACTCGGTTACCGGTACGGGATCCCGCTCTAACTTAAGCTTGTCCGCGTCGATCCGCGCCAGGTGGATTGCCTCTTCCATCATGCGGCGCAAACCTGTCGTCTCTTCCTTCACAACTTGTGCCAGATCCTGCTTCTGTTCCGCTTGCAGTTCGCCGGGATGCAAAAGCATTTCACTCGCCGCCTCAATCACCGTCAGCGGTGTCTTCAAATCGTGGGCCAGCGCATCGATCATCACCGATTTGAGCTCCTCGCTCTGCCGCACGGCGTCCGCCCGGCTGCTCGCCTCCTGCGCCTGCGCTTGTGCGAGTGCCACGGCGATCGTATTGATCAGCACCTGCACCGTTGTGTCCGGGAGAACCTTCCCAGCAAAACCCAGGCTTCCAAAAATCTGGTTGCCAAGCGTAATCGGGGCCACCGTTATCCGTGGGTCTTCCCGCCGCTCGATCGCGCCCTGCGTGGCTGCCCGCTTCAGCAACTCGTCGGTGAAAGAGCCGGGCGTCTCCGATCGGTGAATCAGCCCTGAGGAACTCTCGAGCAAGGCTACTTCCGAGAACCCGAACAATTCCATGCTTTTGTTAACGATCAACCGGCGCACATCCTCGCCGTTCATCAGGAGCATGGCGCGGGTCAATGCATATAACTTTTCTTTCTCACTTTGCTGACTCACCAGCTCATCCCGCTGCTGGCGGACACGCGTTGAAAGATTTGCGGTCAATAGAGAGACCGCGACGAAAATAGCCAGGCTGAACCAGCCTTGTAGGTCGCCGATTGTGATGCGTTTGATGGGCGGGATGAAGTAATAATCGAGGCAGAGCGTTGCGATAATCGAAGCCACCAGCGCGTCCTGAAGCTTCAGGTAAACCGCGGCTATAAAGACTCCGAACAGCAGCAGCATGGCTGCACTTACTGCGGTCGCACCCAGCAAGAAACAGAGCTGAGCCAAGCCGATTGTTGCTACCACCACCGCCGCCATCGGCCAGAGGCGTTTCGCCTTCATGTTCAATTAAGTGTAGCCACAACCGGAGGACTGTCGCCCGTCGCCGCCACCTCCAATCCTGCTGAGTAGACTGAAACAATGTTGCACAGGTGGATTCCCTCCGTATTCCTCGCCAGCGCTCTCCTTGCCGGTCAGAACTCTACGCTCTCTCCCGATAAGATGCGCGCCGACGTTCAATACCTTGCGGGCGACAAGCTCGAAGGCCGGGGCGTTGGCACGAACGGCGAAAAACTCGCGACCGAATACCTGGCAGCGCAGTTGAAGCAAGCCGGTGCGCAGCCCGCGGGCGATAACGGCAGCTGGTTTCAACGGGTGCCGCTCGTGGGTTCGATCACCTCGCCATCCGCCACGCTAAAGGCGACCGGCAGCGGATCGGACTTCTCGCTTGCCTTCGGACACGATTTTGTCGGCACCGCCTTCTCGCAAGTTCTCGCAAACGATTTTAATGCTGAAGCCATCTTTGTCGGCCATGGTATTTCCGCGCCCGAATTTCATTGGGACGATTTCAAGGGACAGAATCTGCGCGGCAAGGTGCTCGTCTTTTTCACAAATGAGCCGCCTTCACAGGATCCGAAGTTTTTCGGTGGTCCCGCCCTTACGTACTATGGCCGTTGGACCTATAAGTTTGAGGAGGCGGCACGGCGCGGTGCGGCGGCAGCGCTCATTATTCATACGACGCCGACTGCCGGGTATGGTTGGGGCGTTGTCAATGGTTCGTTCAGCCGTGAAATGCCGGAGCTGAAGCTCGCACCCGGGCAGCCGGGCCTCAAACTTGCGGCCTGGCTCTCCGAAGAGGCCGGCGCGAAGCTCGTGCACGCAAGCGGCAAGTCGCTCGATCAGCTGCTCGATATGGCCAATCAACCGTCCTTCCGGCCCATGTCGCTCGGGATCAAAATCAGCGGCCATATTCCGGTAACGCTGCGACAAATCGAGAGCCGCAACGTCGTCGGCCGCATCGATGGGTCGGACGCGCAGCTGAAGAATCAGTTCGTCCTTTACACCGCGCATTGGGATCACCTCGGCATCAGTACGCCGGTCAATGGCGACAAGATCTACAACGGTGCGGTCGACAACGCCACCGGGTGCGCCGTTGTTCTTGACATCGCTCGGGCCTGGTCATCGCTTCCCCACAAGCCGAAACGCAGTGCCTTGTTTCTGTTTGTGACAGCTGAAGAGTCCGGCCTTCTTGGCTCGCAGTATTATGGCGAGCATCCCGAATTTCCGGTACGCTCAACCGCTGTAGATATCAACTACGATGCGCTCTACCCATTCGGCAAGACGCGCGACGTGCTCGTCGAAGGTGCTGAAAAAACGACGCTCTGGCCGCTTGTCGAACGCGACGCCCAGAGCTTGGATCTTCAGATCGGGATCGATGCCACACCGGAACAAGGTCACTATTACCGCTCTGACCATTTCTCACTCGCGCGTGTCGGTGTCCCTGCGTTCAGCGTGGCGCAAGGCACGAGTTATCTAGGCAAGCCGACCGACTTCGGCAAAACCGTTTTCGAACAGTACAATGCCGAGCATTATCACCGCCCATCCGATGAGTATCACGCCGATTGGGATTTCAGCGGCATGCAACAGATGGCGGAGTTTGGGATGAAGCTCGGGATTGACGCGGCGAATCTGCCCGCACTGCCGACCTGGAAACCTGGCGAGAAACCCTGAACCGTGGCTTGTTTAGAGCTTACGAGCGTCCGGATCGTCCCACGCGCGTCGCCGCTCGTTCGGCATTGACGGCTGAGCCAATCGTCGCCACGCTTTCACCGCCGGGTACAACCTCGATCTGATAACCCTGGAGCGGGCTGAGCTTCACCATTTCGTGCAAGTATTCGTTGATCAGGTTCAGACTGATAAACCTTGCGTTGAAACCCGTGATGAAAAACTTACCCGGCCCGTCGAGGTGAATGCTCGTGGCCGTTGCGCCAGCGAGTGCACGATGCCAGACCTTAACGAAATCCACGCAGCGCGTCTCGCCCTGCTCTGCTTGTGCGAAAACTTCTTCCGGCTCCAGATCCATAAAGCGCAACCGCATCGCGCGTTGCCCCATGATGCCTTCCAGATGACCGCGTCCGCCGCAGCCGCAAAAAGTTTCTCTAGGATCGAGTGAAACCACGGAGTGCCCGGCTTCCCACACGCCCTCATTCGAGGGATAGCGCCCGAATCCAATGCCGGTACCGAGCGTCCAAACGCGAATGATCTTGTCCAGATGCCCACGGGTGGCGGCCATTCCCGCAGCCATCACATCGGCATCGTTAAAAACCGAAACCGGCACGCGTCCGAATACGGGTTCAAGCGCACTCATCATCAAGTCCCGTACATGAATGCCTTTGAATTGCACCAAATTGGGCGAATCTTCCACTATGCCGCTGCGCACAATTCCCGGCATGCCCAATCCTACATGCGTCGGCGCCTCTTTCAGCCCGAGCTGCCGGATCTCGTCCACAATCCGCTGCAGAATCATCTCGGCCGGAACGCCAAGTAGCGAATCCGAAATCGAAAGATCAGGCGGCGAAAGCCTCAGCTCCCCGACCAGTGCATTCCCGGACACCACCCCCACCGTAATTCTTTCCGTAATGACCACGCCAATGCTGTGTGCCATATGATTCGTGCCTTAGTTTCGGGAGAGCTTGTTCAATCCGTTAAACGCCGCTGCCTTGTAGCATTCCGCCAAGGTCGGGTAATTGAAAACCGTGTCCACGAAGTAGTCGACTTTACCTTTCAGGATCAGAACTGCCTGGCCGATGTGCAGCAGCTCCGACGCGCCTTCCCCGATGATATGAACTCCGAGAAGATCCAAGGTGTCCCTATTAAAAATAAGCTTCAGCCGGCCCGTCGTATCGCCGCGTATCTGCCCGCGCGCGATCTCCCGATAATACGCCACGCCGACCTCATACGGTACGTCTTCATCCGTTAGCTGCTCTTCAGTCTTGCCGATAAACGAAATTTCGGGAATCGTGTAGATGCCGAACGGGAAATAGCTGGGGTTCGATGAGAACGGTTTGCCGAACGCATGCGCCACCGCAATCCGCCCCTGCTCCATCGAAACCGATGCCAGACTCGGAAATCCGATCACGTCTCCAACGGCATAGATGTTAGGCTGCGTGGTCTGATAATTTTCGTTAACTGCGATTCTCCCGCGTGAATCCGCGGTCAGCCCGGCTGCTGAGAGATTAAGCTCGTCTACGTTCCCTTGCCGGCCCACCGCATAGAGCAGTGCATCGCCAGGCACCTTCTTGTTGCTTTCGAGGTACGCCACCACGCCCGATCCCGAACCGGTCGTCGTCTCTTCCACCCCATGCACTTCCTCATTCAGCCGCATCGTTACGCGGTGATCCCGCAGATGGTAAGAGAGCGCCTCGACAATCTCCGAATCGGCGAACTCGAGCAGCCGCGGCCGCTTCTCAATGAGGGTGACGCGCACGCCGAGCGTCGCAAACATGCAGGTGTACTCAACTCCGATCACGCCGCCGCCCACGACCAGCAAAGTGCGGGGGATGGAGGGCATATCGAGTATCTGATCGCTGTTGATGATAGTGCGCGAGTTGATCGGGACCTTATCGGAAGCGGCCGGTTTGGTGCCTGTTGCGATCACAATCTTTTCCGCATTCGCTTCCGACGATCCCCGCGCCCCCGAAACCAGCACCGACGTCGGGCCCTTGAAACTAGCAACGCCGGTCAAGACTTCAATGCCGTTTCGCGCTAATTGCGCCTGCGTGACGTCGATCTCAGTCTTAATGACGTGCTGGACGCGGAACGCCAGATCCGCCATCGTGATCTTTTCTTTGACACGATAGCTGACACCGTAAATATTCTGATAATTGTAGCCGGAGAGATGCAGCACGGCCTCGCGCATCGTCTTGCTGGGGATCGTTCCAGTATTGATGCAGACGCCGCCGATTACTTCGCGCTGCTCGATAAGAGCCACGCGTTTGCCGCTCTTTGCGCCTTGTATAGCAGCGCGTTGGCCCGCTGGGCCAGAACCGATGACGACCAGATCGTATTGGGACATGGAGGTTAGTGGTCCAGTTTGTTCCGCTTCGACACATCCGAGTATATCTTCGGCGTCTCTGCGGCTCCTTAGGGCAATCCGAGTTGTGCGTCGAAACTGCCGCGCCCGCTGACTTGCTCTTCCAGGCGGTCGCGCGTCGATTTGCGCAATTGAGCCGAGAGCGCGAAATCACGCTTCGCTTCAGCCGGTCGATTTAGTTGCGCCAGCACCTGCCCTCGCACGTAATGCACGCTCGCGCTTTGCTCATCGAGCTTCGCGGCCGCGTCGAGATCGGCAAGCGCCGCTTGATATTGCCCCTTGGCTTTTTCGATTTTGCCAAGCGCTAAATAGGCATGTGCCGACCGCGGATCCAGCTCGATCGCGCGTCGGAAGTGCTCCGTCGCTTCGTCTTGCTGATCGAGTTTCAGCAACACTTCGCCAAGTTGCTCCTCATTGAGCGCCAGGTCCGGTTCAATCGCGGCATCAGCTATGAACTCCGCCTTCGCCTGCGCATACTCACCCGCGCTCGCGTAAATCGTACCCAGGCTGTAATGCACCAATGGCAGCCTCGGATTGAGTCGCGCTGCTTCGATTAACTCCCTCCGCGCCTCCGCATCACGCTGCCGGAGCAGCCATGCCCTTCCTAAAAACAAGTGATATTCGGCCGAGCCGTTCCCCGCTTGAAACATTTGCTCCAAGGCTTGTTGTTCCAGTTGCGCCTCGCCTGCTTTGTTTGCGGCCAGTGCCAGAACATATAGATACGCCATCTTGCCTTTCTCTGCCGGCCACAGCGGCTTCAGGCTGGTGACGGCCTCTGTATAGCGCTCCGCGCCGAAGTCGCAGAGCCCGAGCAGGTAGCGCGCTTGCAGCGAATTCGGATCGTTCTTTACCACTGCTTGCAGCGGCTTGATCGCCGCCGCGTAGTCCGTCTGGTGAAAATAGGCGAGGCCTAGATTGAGTTCGAGACCCGGGTTGTTCGGCGCATACCGCTCGGCTGCTCGAAACTCTTCAAGCGCCCGTGCCCAGTTCTTGCGCCGCATGAAGACGACGCCTAAATTTGCGCGAGCCGGCACGGATTGCGGCTCAGTTTGCAGAACGCTGCGAAAATCGTTCTCGGCGGAATCCAAGTCGCCCGCCGCCAGTGCAGCCTGCCCATGCGCGAAGACCGCTGCCGCATTCTGTGCAAGACAAGAAGCGGCGAACATCAATCCAAGGGCAACCGGACAGCTACCGCGCCAACTCAAAACCCGGTTCGCAGGCCCTCCAGCAAGTGCTCCGACGACCGTAAAGTAAAGGCCAGGATCGATATCGTCGTTGTCTTATCGGTGCAGTTCGGAAATACGCTCGCGTCGCACACGTACAAATTCGGAACTTCGTGCGTCTGTCCAAAACGGTTGGTCACGAACTTCTTCGGGTCGTTGCCCATGCGCAGCGTACCTGTCTCGTGCAAACTCGTGCCCGGCATGTCCGGTTCGCCAGCGCCCTCGTATTCGCCGCCGCTTGCTCGCAAGAGCTGCTCGCAGGATTGCTTGCCATGCTCCCACATCAACCGGGTATTCTCGTCCCAGGCAAAATGCAGCCGGGCCGCCGGGATGCCGTATTTGTCTTTCACAATCGGATCGATGTCCACGTAGTTGGCATCACTGCGCTGGGTCGGCGCTTGTATGTAAAAGCTCACCGGTGTCGGATAGCGCCGCTTGATTTGCTTCTTGTATTCGCTGCCGAACCCGTCAATCTGGTCGAAGTAGTAAGGGAACTGGCTGCAGCCGCCGTCCGGATAAACCGAATACCCGCGAATGAACTTTTCTGATTTCGGGTTTTCAAGATTCTGCCAGCGCGGCAACCAAGCCACCGTGCTCGCCGAAACATTGTCCGGAAAACTCGGCTGCCCAAGCAACTGCGGAAGGTGCCCTCGTGCCAGCGTCCCGTACATGTGATCGCAAAGATTGCGCCCGGCCTGCTCGCTCCCGTTCGCGATTCCAATCGGCCAGCGCCGCGATTTCGAATTCAGCAAGATGCGCGCCGATTCCACGCACGAAGCCGATACCACCACGGCCTTGCCATACACTTCTACTTCCTGCTTCGTCTCGCGATCCACGTACGCCACACCCGTCGCGCGTCCGTTTTCGTCACTCAAGATGTTTTTCGCCAGCGCATTCGTTCGCAGTTCGAGATTGCCG
Organism: Terriglobia bacterium; assembly: GCA_963737005.1. Taxonomy (GTDB): domain Bacteria; phylum Acidobacteriota; class Terriglobia; order Bryobacterales; family Bryobacteraceae; genus Bog-105. The sequence goes on from CAVTRD010000007.1 coordinate 160,740, forward strand.
CTCTTCTCCGCTTCCGGCAGAAAGAACCACGGTGTCGAGAAGAATGCGCCTGTGTCGCAGCCCTCCGTGCAGTTTGCGCAATAGTGACATGCCGGGTGCCCATTGTGAGCGACCGTCAACTGCGCGATCCGGTCGGGTAGATACGGAATACCAACCTTGCCCGCACCGCTCTCCAGGATCCGGTCGATACAGCGGAAATTCATCGGCGGCAGATACTCGCCATCTGGATTGCTCGGACGATTTTGTTCGGTGCTCGCAACCCCGATCATCTGCTCGACACGGCTGTAGTATGGCGCGATCTCCTCATACGAGATCGGCCAATCGACGTCATATCCGTCGCGTGTCGCCGCCTGAAAATCGATTGCGCTGAAACGGGCCGAAGACCGACCCCAGAAATTCGTCTTGCCGCCCACCGCGAAACAACGACGCCATGTCCAATCTGTTCCGGGCGCCGTCGTGAACACAATGTCGTGCTCCCAAATGCCTTCGGAGTACTCGTTATCCATGTACCCGATCCAGTCCTTACGCTTGGCCGGATCACCCAATCCCCGGAAAGGCATGTCATACGGCATGCGGTGATTGCGAAAATCTTTCGCTGGACGCAGCCGCCGGCTTCCATTCAAGGCGCAAACCTTCGCTCCCGCTTTGCACAGAGCATGAATCGCCATGCCGCCGCCCGCTCCGGTGCCGATCACAACGACGTCGAAAATCTGTTTAGCCATTACTAGATGCTCGCGCCGCCGGCAAATGTCGGTGCTCCGGATCATTCTTGTGCGGACACTCAGGCGACTGCGAGTAAAATTTCAATCCCGGAAAATCCAGCTCTTCCAATCCAATGCGGCTCGTGTAATAACCCATCACCGTGTAGCGCCGGATGAGCTTAAAAAATGCTGTGCCCTGCAAGTCGACCGGCATCGCTCTGATCCCGATAGGCCACCGATTTCAGAATCGTCGTCTGCTGTTGCTGGCGTAAGCGCCACAAATCGCGCCCTATGAGCTTTCTGCGCCTGTTCCTCCAGCCATTGCAGCCCATGCTGCATCGGTTTCTGCAAATCTTCTTCACCGTGCGCCGCCATAAAATCGATGAACTCGCAGACGCCCGCATCCTGCGCACCTGGGCTTTCATCATGCGGAATGATCAGTTCTGTAACCACCGCGATCGTCTGATACTCGCCCGGCGTATAAAACTGCGGTTGATAGTGAGCCGGTCGTGGCGGAGGAGCCGTACCGTTGGTGTGCTGATGCTCATACGCGAAAACCCAACGGCTGAATCCAGGGAACTGGCTTGCAACCGACGCTTTCGCCAGCATCTCCAGAAATTGCCGCCGGTCCGGTGCCTGATTTGCCATCTGAACTAAACTCCTTCGGCGCGCCAAAAAGGCCACGCAGCGCCAACCAACGTTGCCATCGAGCCTAGCGTAGCGCGCGTGAAAGTCGCTTTCGATCGGGCGAGCAAACAAGCCGATTCGCGAAATACCTTCTCTGCCGGTTTAAGCACCAGATCCTCGGCCGCCGAAAGGCCGCCCGCAATCGCAATATGATCCGGGAAGAAGATGTTCGACATCGAAGCCACCGCCACGCCTAGCCACTCGCCCGCCCGGGTCAGCACATCGATTGCCGACACATCGCCCGCCCGCCCGCGCTCAATCACATCGCGCAAAGTCAATTCTTCAGCGCTGGCGGCCATCATCTGATACTCGCGTGCTAAATAAGGAGCCGACACCAGCATCTCCGCGCAGCCGCGTCCGCCGCAGGTGCAAAGCGGCCCATCACGGTCCACAATAATGTGACCAATGTCGCCGAGGCAGCCATACGCGAAGCGCAGCGGCACGCCTTCAATCGCTAAACCGACGCCCAGCCCTGTCCCCACCGTCAGACAAAGAAAGCGGCTGCTGCCGCGCCCCGATCCAAGCTGATACTCGGCCATCATCGCCGCATTCGAATCGACCTCGAACTCAATTGCCAGGTCCGGGAAGCGTTCGCTCAATCGTGCTCGCAGCGGGAAACCTTCGAGCCACGCAATGTTCGAGTTGTAGACAAGATGCGTTCGGTCGCCGTCGAGAAAGCCCGCCACCGCTACGCCCAGCTGCCGGCAACCCGCACTTTGACCGATGGCGGCAATCAGCGCGATCAGATTGGCGGCGTATGTCTCCGCGTCAGGTCTAGTGGGAATCGATTGAACGAGCACCATCTCACCATGCTGGTCGAGCACGCCGGCCTTCGTTGAGGTGCCGCCAATATCCACGCATAAGATACCCGCTATCACGATTTAATGGCCTTGCCAGGCAAGAACCCCGCTTCCGACGTGGTCACGAGCGGCGCCCAGCGAAATTCACCCGGCTGCACACCGTTCAGTTCAGCTTTGCGGTACGCCGCCACCTGTAGTGGGATGACTTCGGCGATGCTGTCGAAACGCTCGGGCACGCCCAGCGGCCATTCACAGAGCGGTGTGATTCCGGCAGCGGCACGGACCGATCCAGCGCGCCTCACCGCCCATCTTCGCGACGTCGTCGACAAGCGCCCGGTCCAATTCCCTGGTAGCCGCTTGCGTACCGATCACAATCGCTCGAAAGCGCTCGTCCGCTACTTCTACGGGACCATGCCGAAACTGCGCCACCGACATGCCGACCGCCGGCGTCTTCGCCGTCTCATGCATTAGCAGAACGCCTTCCAGAACCGTTCCCGTCGCCGCGCCGCGCCCTAAAACGTAAATCGGCCACGAGCCTTGAAGAAATTGGTCCCACTCCGTCCTGCCGGAGACGCACGAGGGAATCCATGCCGTGAGCGCGTCGAGCGTTGCCGCGAATCCCGCTTGGGCCTCTTGCCACTCATCTGCTAAGGCTGCAGCGAGCAAGGTAAACATCGCAACAGCACCCGTATAGGTCTGAATGGCCACCATCTGATCGGCCGGGCTGCCAATCACAATCGCTTGATCGGCGGCCACGCTCAACGCGCTCCCCGGCACGTTCACTACTCCAATCACCGCCGCTCCACGCGCCCGCAGCAAGGGCAGAAGCTTCGTCACCTCCACGCTTTCACCCGAACGCGAGACTAAGACAACCGCCGTCTCCCGATCAATGGCAGCAGGCGCGAAGTAAAGCAGTTCCGCTGTTTCGATCGCCGTTACGTCGAATCCGCGGCTCGCGAGCGCGTACTGAAACGGGTAGCAAGCAAAGAGGGAAGCACCCATCCCGCTCACAATGATCTTTTTCCTGCCGCGCAATAAGGCTGCTGCACGCTCGAGGGCCCCGCGCCCCTCGCCCGCCTGATAAGCCGCCACTTCTGCCAGCGCACGCGGCTGGTTCAGAATGTTCTCGAGAAGGGGTGTGCTCACTTCAGATTCTTGCCCAGCCATTCTTCAATCGGCTTGCTCGTCTTCGGCGCGTACGGCATTCTGATCTTCTGCCCGGCGCCTGCCGAAGCATACGCCGCGTACAACGCTTGCATCACCACGCGCCCGTCTTCGCCCGACGCGCGCAGCGTCTCCTTGCCACGCACGACCCGCGCGAAATGCCGCATCTCTTGCGGGATCCCGTAGTTCCAATGCTCTTCAAAAACGGGCCAGCTCCAGCCGTTGGTCGTCGGCGCCTTCTCCACCGCGTAGCCGAATCCATACTCGCTATAAGTTGGCAGCGCATTCCCCATGTGCAGATCGGCGTAGGTCACTCCGCCTTCGCCATAGATCTCCGTGCGATCGGACATGCCGCCGCGCTTCCCCCAACTGCACTCAACCACGCCCAGCGCGCCATTCTCAAACTCCAGAATGCACACAGCTTCATCATCGCCCTTCGTCTTGTCTCGGTGCACATAGGTGCCAAGCTGCGCATAAACCGTTTTGATCGCGGGGCGTCCTAGAAACCAATAGCAAAACGCAATCCCGTGGCACCCGAGGTCCATCATCGCCCCGCCGCCTGCCTGCTCCATATCCCAGAACCACGGGCTGTGCGGGCCAAAGTGTTTCTCGCTTTGCTTCACCATGTGCACTTTGCCGAAGCCGCCCTGGTCCGCCATCTCTTTCGCTTTCACATATTTCGGCGTGAAGAACAGCTCTTCCGCGTAACCGAGCATCACACCCTTGCGTTTGCAGGTGTCGATCATCTCGTCCGCTTCCGCCATCGTCACGCACAGCGGCTTCTCACAGACCACATGCTTGCCGGTGTTCGCGATGTCGATCGTCATCTGCGCATGAAGCTTGTTTGGGGCCGTGATCGTCACCATCTCGATATCCGGCTCTTTCAACATCTCGCGGTAATCGAGAAACACCCGCGGTATCCCATACTTATCTGCCAGCTTCTGCGCATTGCCGGGCGTCGGCGAGGCAATCGCCACCACTTCCGCCTCTTCCGGCATCAGCTGAAACGAAACCGCATGGATATCCGCTTCGAACTGCGATCCGATAATCCCGACTTTTACTTTCCCTTTTTCAGGCATTCACCCTCGTCCCCGTCATTGGTCTCATTCGTAACTCTTCGCTGGCGGCCTTGCCTGTCGTGCCGCGGATCACCAGCTGCGTCTCAAGCACATGCTCACTCCCTAACCGCCGCTTCGATTGCGCCATTTTCGAAAGCACATCGAAAGCCAATTGCCCGAGCACATCGCGCGGAATGCGGATCGTGGTCAGCGGCGGATGGCAGTAGCGCGTCATCCACACATCGTCCGCGCCCACAATCGAAATATCCTCCGGCACGCGATAACCCAGATTTTCCGCCGTTCCCAAGGCGCCGATTGCCATACGGTCGTTCCCGCACAAGATCGCGGTCGGACGCGGTCTCCGTTCGAGTAACTCGCGCGTCGCACGCGCCCCGCTTTCCGGCCGGTTGTCGCCTTCAACCATACGGAACGGCTTCAGCCCTAAACTCCGCATCTCCGCGCCTGCCGTTTCGATAAAAGCCATCACCGATACTTGATCCTGCGGACCGGTCACCATCGCAATCTCGCGATGCCCCAAACCGTCAAGATACTTCATCGTCTCGGCCATGCCCTTGCGATAGTTGATTGCAATGTTGCTCCGGTAGCGCTGTGCCGGCGGAGATCCGAGCAACACGAGCGGAACCTGCTTCTCTGTCAAATGGGCTTCGAGTTCGCGATCGAACTGTGACGTCATCACCGCCACGCCCTGCACCCTGTTCTCAAGCATCCGCCGGAGCGCATTCGCCGCCTGCACGCGGTCGTAATTGGTCGCGCACAGCAAAACCTCCATCCGCTCCCGCGCGCAGGCCCGTTCGAAGCTCTTGACAATTCCGGGTAAAACGGGTTTTCGATATCCGAGATAATCAGCCCGAGTAAGTCACTTCGGCCCCGCACCAGCAGCCGCGCCGAAGTATTTTTGTAGTAGTTCAGGGCCGCCGCTGCCCGCAGCACCCGCGTTCGCGTCCTCTCCGCTACTGGTCGCGTCTCGTTGAGGACATGAGACACGGTCGTGATCGAAACACGAGCCCGCTCTGCCACGTCGCGCATCAGTACCGGCATTCCACCCTGTTTTCGCAGCGTCAGCCAACCCGCAAGGGCAAACGTTTGCGTCCCCTCAAACCCCGACCAGTATAGGCCCGCAAACCACCGGTGTCAAAAGTTCCTTGACACTCGGCGCCAGTCCACCTATAGTGCTAGTCACGTAGCAATTCAGCCGCGCAAACGTTTGCTTTTGTCGAACTTTTGTCGGATGTCTATGAGGTGGATATGGGGTCGGTCAGTAGATTTTTCTCGTTCGTCTTTTTAACGTTCGTTCTCGCGGCGGGCGTCTGTTATGCCCAGGAGGGTTCGATTGCCGGTGTCGTGACCGATGCCAGCGGCGCCACCATCCCGAACGCAACGGTCAGCGTCACCAGCAATCAACAGGGCTTCGCGCGCACCGTAACAACCACATCGGGCGGCGACTATCTGGTACCGGGCCTGCCCGCTGGAACGTATAACATCAACGTCAAAGCACCCGGGTTCGAGCAGTTCAATATCAAGGACTTGGTCCTGCGTGTCGCCGAGAAAGCCCGAGCCAACGCGTCCTTGACCCTCGGGCAAACGAGCACCGAAGTAACCGTGGCCGGAACCGGAGTTTCCCAGGTCCAAACCGAAACCGCCGAGCTGTCGGGCACCATCACTAACAAACAAATTGACCAGCTTGTCCTCAACGGACGTAACTTCACACAGTTAGTAACCCTCGTCCCGGGTGTCAGCAATCAAACTGGCCAAGACGAAGGCACGGTCGGCGTCTATGGCAGCGTTGCTTTCAGCGTAAATGGGGGCCGCACCGAGTACAACAATTGGGAGCTCGATGGCGGCGACAACATGGATAACGGCAGTAACGGTACTTTGAATACCTATCCGAACGTGGATGCCGTTGCCGAAGTGAAAGTTCTTACTTCCAACTATGGCGCTCAATATGGCCGTAATGGCTCCGCCACGATTGAAACGATCACTAAGTCAGGCACCCACGATTTCCACGGCGATCTATTCGAGTTCTTGCGCAATGAGGATTTCAACGCGCGCAACTTTTTCCAAAACGAGCGGCCCACTTACAAAAAACACGATTATGGTTACACCATCGGCGGCCCCGTTTTTATCCCGAAACTTTACAATACCGGGCGCGATAAAACGTTCTTCTTCTTCTCCGAAGAGTGGCGCAAGGAATTAGTCCCCGGCCAAACCTTCAACATTCCAGTCCCTTCGGCTGCCGAGCGATCTGGAAACTTTTCCGAAGTTTGCCCGGGTGCAAACTGCCCTGTTAACCCGGCCACCGGTGCTCCTTACCCGAACAATACGGTTCCCGTTACGCCGCAGGCCCAAACCCTCCTCTCACTTCTCCCTACAGCGAACAGCGGCTCATTCTTTAATGCCGCCCCCGCTCAGAAGACCAACTTCCGGGAGGAGCTTGTTCGCGTCGACCAAAACTTTTCCGACAAGCAGCGATTCTTCTTCCGCTTTATTCACGATTCCTGGAACACCGCCACACCCACGCCGCTCTGGGGCACGGGCGACTTCCCCACGGCGGGCACCAGCTTTGTCGGGCCTGGCGTTAGCTTGGTAGCCAATCTCACGTCCACCGTCTCACCGACGTTACTCAACGAGTTCGTCTTCAGTTACACAACCGATCACATCTCCTTGAATGCCATTGGCAATGTGGCGCGCCCGGCTGACTTCGATATGCCCGGCATCTTCAACAACGGATTTCGGGGGCTCTTGCCGAATGTGACCATTGCCAACACAGCCGAGTACAACGGCGGCTTCAGCTTAGGCACGGGTTACTTTCCCTGGCATAACTCGAACCCTAGTTTTACTTACAAAGACAACCTGACGAAGATTATCGGTGCTCATAACTTACTTTTCGGCGTAGCGTTCATTGCTGCTCAAAAGAATGAAGATAGTTCCGTATTCCAATCCGCGCAGGGCACGCTTACCTTCAACGGAAGTGCCGCCGGCAGCACTGGTAACGGATTCGCGGATTTCCTCGTCGGGAACATCTACTCTTTCGAGCAATCCAATCAACTTCCCAAATATTACGAGCGCTATAAGATTGTTGAACCTTATATCCAGGATGATTGGCATGTAAGTAAGAAGCTCACTCTCAACCTCGGCCTGCGTGTCAGTCTGTTCGGGACGTACCGTGACAAAAATAAATTCGCCTATAACTGGGATCCACGCGCGTACAACCCCTCGCAGATCTTCCTCGACCCGGCTACCGACACCGTGAGCGGGAATCGGTTCTCGGGGATGGTGCAGTGCGGAGCTCGCTGGCGTCCCTGCCGGTTGTATGACCGGCCATCTCTTTAATCCCGCTCCCCGCATCGGCTTCGCATACGATCCTGTCGGAGATGGCAAAACCTCCATACGGGGCGGCTATGGAATTTTCTTCGAACACAGCAATGGAAATGAAGGCAATACCGAATCGCTCGAGGGCAGCCCGCCTCTCGTTCAGGACACCACTGTTTTCAATATTCCGAGCTACACCAGCATCTCGAATGGCGGCGCTGTTCTCGGACCTCTGAACGTAGTCGCCATTCCGACTAAGGCGATCTGGCCCTATGTGCAGCAATGGAATCTCAACGTCCAGCACCAGTTCCCCGGCAACACGGTGGTAACTGTCGCTTATGCGGCCAGCAAGGGCACGCATCTCGGCGATCGACGGGATCTTAACCAGCTCTTTCCCGTCTCGGGCTCGCAGAATCCTTACGCCCGGGCCAGGTCATCAACACGGCGACCGATTGCGGCTCCCCTCTCACGGTAAATGGAAATCCCGTCACAGGCTCGGCTGCCAACAACCTGAACGTTGCGTGCGGCAATGTCGTCGCCGGATATCTACCGCCCCTACCCAGGCTACGGCGACATCATGGCCAGAGAGTTTCAGGCGAATTCGAGCTACAACTCGCTGCAACTCTCAGCACGTCGCTACGTGGGGCGTCTCCAACTGAGCGTCGCTTACACCTGGAGTCATTCCATCGACGATTCATCCGATGGGGGTGACGCGAATTTCGTAAATTCTTATGACCTCGCCGCGAACCGTGCAAGCTCCAACTTCGATCAGCGCCATCTCTTCAACATGAGCTATGTCTACGACCTGCCGTTCTTTACCCGGCCGGGCGTTCTTCATACCATCTTGGGTGCTTGGCAATGGTCAGGACTTGTCACGTTTCAGACCGGCACACCCTTTAGCGTGACGAATGGTGCTATCGGTGATAATGCCGGTGTCGGTAATGGCGTAGGCACCGGTTCGTATGTCGATGTGATCGGTAGCCCGTACTCCACGCCCTCGCAGTCGCAGACGGCCGGAGTGCCCGGCCCGCTCCTTTATAATCCCGCCGCCTTTGCGGAGCCCACGGGCCTGACTTTCGGCGATAGCGGACGCAACATCCTCCGCAATCCCGCCCGTACCAACTTCGACATGGGTCTATTTAAGCGCTTTCCTCTTCGCAACGAAGCACGTGCCTTCGAATTTCGCGGCGAGGCGTTTAACGTCTTCAATCACACCCAATGGAGCGGCGTAAATTCCGGAGCTTCCTGCTACGGCGGGCTGGATAATTCGGCTGGTGACGCGAGTTGCATCACCTCTCAAACGCTTCCTCCATCCGAGCGGCGCTCATAATCCGCGCATCCTGCAGCTAAGCCTCAAATTCCTGTTCTAAAAGAGAAAAGCCTACGAGCACTTGAAATGCTCGTAGGCTTCTTGCAAAGCTCTGATTTAAACTAGGTCGTTGTCTTGTCGGCAACCTTGTCGGCGGCTTTGTTCACGCCCTTCTTAGTGGCGTGCGTGCTCTTCTTGTAGCCCTTTTTCACACCGTGAGTAGTCTTGTCGTACCCTTTTGCAGTAGCCGTTTTCGTGTCATGGCCGGCGTCTTTGACGTCCTGCCCAACTGTTTGCGAGTAAGCCGGTATCGCGGCGCACATACCGACCGTCAAAGCGATCGAGAGAATGGTTGCTTTCATCACTTACCATCCTACTGGCAAAGAAACTTATCAACAGGCGTATTAGTCAAAATTAATTCCGGAGGAATTCCGCCTACCGTCACGCCGAACGAGTCTCTCCACGGGCTGCGGCAGCCCGGCTGAAGAGCTCGTTCTCAAAGGTGAAATCCGGCTTCGGAAAAGCGCGCTTTGCAACATAGTGCCGGTAAGTCAAGCGCAAACCTTCTTCGAAATCCAGTCGGCTTGAACGTCAACATCCGCTGCGCCTTGGTAATGATCTGCGTAATAGCCGGGACGTCGAAATAATCGCCAAAGTAGAGCTTCTCGGTTCCGAAAACTTTGCCGCCCGCTCGGTGAATGACATCCCGCGGAACTGAAACCAGCTCCGGCTCTTTCACTCCCGCCACCCGCGCTAGATCTGCCAAAAGTTCATGTTGCGTCATCGCCCGCGCATTCGAGCATATTAAAGGCATGTCCAGCGGTGTTCCGGCTCTCGATGACCCGAATGGCTAGTTCTACCAGGTCTTGTACATAAATGAACTGCATCAGCCGGTGTCCCTCGCTAGGCATGATCACCGGACGTCCCACTCGGAACCGGTCCCAGAAGAACGCTTCCCGATAAAAAGGATTTCCCGGCCCGTAGACAAAGGGTGGGCGCAAAGTCACAATCGGAAACCCGGTTCGCTGATGCAGCCGGAACAGCGCCCGCTCGCTCATTGCTTTGTTACGGCAATACGGATTCGGATGGTCGTCCGGCGCTAAGCGCATCGCCCTCGTGATGGTTCAACCCGTCGCCATAGGCCGCCACGCTCGACATGAAAACGTAACGCCCGATTTTCCCGTCGAAGATCTGCGCCGTCGCTTCTACTTGCGGACCGGTTGTGCCGTGCTCCCAGTCGTATGCGAAATCGTACACTGCATCGAACCGAATCGATCCAACCGCCTTCCGCACGCAGCCGCATCGTTCCGGTCAGCGACTAGGTTGTGCACCCGTTTCTGAAACGGATGCCGATCTTTGCGATGCAGCACGTAAATTTCGTGACCGGCAGCCGCTAACTTTTCTACCAGCAACCGCCCGATAAATTGCGTTCCGCCGATTACAAGGATCCGCTTCGGATTCCTGTGTCCGGACTCGCGGTGCCGGCCCGTAAACCCGTTTTGCTGAAATGTGTCGCCTTAGTAGGCATCCGCGTTACCTACTGGTTAGACGGCGAACGGCGGCGGCTTAGTCGTAGTATTCCAAACCTAAGTGCGTAATAAGGTCTTCACCCTGCATCCAGCGCAGGGTATTCTTCAGTTTCATCAGCTGTATGAAAATATCGTGCTCCGGATACAGTCCCGCTGCAGCCATTGGTCCTTTGAAGTAAAACGAGAGCCATTCCTGAATGCCCTTCAGGCCGGCCCTCTGCGCCAGGTCCAGAAACAGAACCAGGTCGAGCACCAACGGCGCAGCCAAAATCGAATCGCGGCAGAGAAAATCAATCTTGATCTGCATCGGATAGCCCAGCCAGCCGAAGATGTCGATGTTGTCCCAACCCTCCTTGGCATCTCCGCGCGGCGGATAGTAGTTAATCCGCACCGCATGATACAGATCCTTGTAAAGTTCAGGATAAAGATCGGGCTGCAGAATCTGCTCGAGTACTGAGAGTTTGGTCTCTTCCTTCGTTTTGAAGGACCCGGGATCTTCCAGTACCTCGCCGTCGCGATTGCCCAGAATGTTCGTCGAGAACCAGCCGCTCACTCCCAGCATGCGCGCCTTAAAGCCGGGCGCCAGGAGCGTCTTCATATAGGTCTGGCCGGTTTTGAAATCCTTCCCGCAAATCGGAACTTCGTTCTCCCGGGCCAGTTCGAGCAGCGCCGGCACGTCGGTCGTCAGGTTGGGTGCGCCATTCGCAAAGGGTACTCGCAGCTTCAACGCCGCATACGCATAGATCTGGCTGGGCGCAATGTGCGGATCGTTTGTCCGGAGCCCTTCTTCAAAAGCGGCCAGTGTCTGATGGACCGGCGCTGCTTTATGAAACGTCTCAGTCGATCCGCACCAGATCATCACCAGCCGGCTGCATCCGTTCCGCCGCCCGAACTCTCGGATATCGTCCATCAGAGCTTCGGCCTTATCCATCTTGCTGCCGCCCGTCTTCACGTTCGGGCCGTCGATTTTCTTGACGTACTCGCGATCGAAGACCGCTTTCATCGGCCGGATTGCCGAGAGCGGTTCCTTCAACTTGTCGAGCAGCGGCTGTTCGAGCACCGCGCGCGCGGCTCGCCGCTTCAAACGCGTTGTCCTCATAAATGTCCCAGCCGCCAAAGGTCAGGCAGTCGAGCGGAGCCAGCGGGACAAAGTCCTTAATCTTCGGTGTCCGTCCATCCGTTCGCTTGCCCAACCGTATCGTTCCCAGCTGTGTGAGCGAACCGATCGGCGCACCCAAACCCTGCCGGATCGCCTCCACGCCGGCGATGAACGTCGAGGTGACAGCACCCATTCCGGGAATCAAAATGCCCAACTTTCCACCAGCGGGCGCTATCGTCACGTTGCCTTCTGTTGCCAATCTGTACTCCTAGCCTCAGGTATACTAACATCGATGTCACAGGGCAGTGCGGGGAGTATCTCGACGCTCATTGTGGACGACGAGCAGCTGGCCCGCGACGAACTCTCGTTTCTCCTCAAGGATTTCGGGGAGATTGAGATCATCGCCAACGCGGCCAATGGACCTGAAGCGGTTTCGTTGATCGAGCAGCTCGAACCGGAGCTCGTTTTCCTCGATGTGCAAATGCCCGGCCTGGACGGACTCGCGCTAATCGCGAAAATCCGCGCTTCCGGCGGCCCGATCCCGCATTTCGTTCTCACCACCGCCTTCGACCAGTACGCTGTCGAAGCCTTCCGCCTCGAAGCTCTCGACTATCTGCTAAAACCGATCGAAAGCCGAGCGCCTCGCCGAATCTGTCGGCCGCGCCAAACGCGTCATTGAAGACAAACAAATCGAAGCGCCGGCCGCCAAGAGCACCGCGCACCGCAGCAAGCTGCTTGTCAAAACGAACAACCGCAATCTGATCGTCGACGTCCATGATCTCGTCTACGCCACCATCGATGACGGCATGATTACCGTCGCCACTGCGCAGTTCGAGGGCCAGTCGAATTACCGCACGATTGAAGAACTGCAGTCAAACCTGGACCCTGATCTTTTCTGGCGAGTGCACCGCTCGTTTCTCGTCAACATTAATAAGATCCGGGAGGTAATTCCCTGGTTCAAATCCAGCTTTCAGTTGAAAATGAACGATCGGAAGCAGACCGAAATACCGGTGAGCCGAATCCAGACTCGCCGCCTGCGAACGCTGCTGAAGATTTAACCGCCGGGTCCTTCGACCCTCCGGTTAATTCACCCGCGTAGGTCCTTGCTCCTTAGCTAGTCGCACCCGCGCGCCGTCCAGTTTCTTCTGCACCTTCGCCACTTCTTCCGGCTCCGCATCGGCCGGAGCGCCGGTATTCCACTGCTGCAGAGAAGATTGCCACTGCGCGATTGCTTCTTTCGTCTTGCCCTGCTTTGAAATAGACATCGCCCAAATGGTCGTGAATGGTCGGATCCTTCGACATCAGCTGCACCGACTTTGACAGCTGCTGCTCGGCATCGTCCAGCTTGTTCTGCTTGTAATAGACCCACCCGAGGCTGTCCAGAAAAGCGTAATTGCTCGGATCCAGATCGACCGCTTTCCGGATTAATTGCTGCGCTTCAGGAAGCCGCGTATTCTGATCCGCCAGCATGTATCCCAGATAGTTCAGCGCCGAAGCGTTATTCGGGTCCGCATCGATCACCTGACGGAAAAGCCGCTCAGCCTGGTCATACTTCTTTTGACGCTCCAGCATTTCGCCCCGTACAAAGAGGACATTCGTCTTATCATCTTTCGATTGCGAAAGCTTGTCGGCCGCATCGACCGCCTTTGCCATCTCGCCATAGTTCTTTGCCTTTTGATAAGCGTCCGCGATTTGCAAATAGATCTCGCGATCGTTCTTGCCATCGAGCAGCTTCTTCAGCTCGGCTACGGACGCATCGTACTTGCCCTCGTCCGCCAACAGCTCGGCCCTTACTTGTGTCAAAGTACGGTCTTTTGGATACTTCTTGGCAGCCGCTTCACTCGCCTCCTGCGCCTTCGGGTACTCGCGGGCCAAACGATATGTATCGATGACCTGCGCTTCGACGCGCGGCGTTAAATCAGGATCCAACATCGAGATCTGACGAAACGCTGCCACGGCCTGATCGTACTGCTCGTTCTTGCGATACAGCACGCCAAGCTGCTCGAGCATCTCCGCCCGTGCCCCCCGCTGTTGCTGATCGTAGTTCTTGCGGGCCGTCTTCTCGAGTAAACTTTTGAGCGCGCTAATCGCCTCCGGCGTTCTTGCCCTCGTCCGACAGCAGGTTCGCGTCCGCGAATAGAACCTCTATGTTGTCCGCATCAAGCTCTTTCGCTTTGTCGATCATCCGGCGAGCATCGGGGAGTTTTTTCTGCTCGCGATAAATCTGGGCTGATCGAAGGTACGGCTGCGGATCTTGGGGATTGGCCGTCATCAGCTCGCCATAGGTTGCGAGCGCGTCATCATAATGGCCGGCTAGCGCCTGGTCCTGCGCCATCGCTTGCTTCAACTCCGCGCGGTTCGGGTCGAGTTCGATCGCCTTCTTATAGGCATCGGCCGCCAGCGCATATTCCCGCATCGACTCATAATTGTTCGCAAGTATTACCAGCGCTCGTGGCGACGGATTTTTCTGCGCCAGCTTCTCGAGCAGCGCCGATGCACTCTTCGGATCACCCCGGTCTGAATACACGCTCGCCAGCCCGACAATCGCATCTTCGTTGTCCGGCTCCACCCCCATCGCTTGCTTGAATGCCGTTTCCGCCGAAACCGAGTCGTCCACCACCCGGTCGAGCCGGCCCATCATCACCAGGCTCTCCACGTCCTTCGGATCTTTTTGGGTGATGTATTTGTACTGCTCAATCGCCTTGCGCGCCATGTTCTCATCGACATGGTTCGATTGCGCGTCCCCGATCTGCTGCGTGTAGATATGCGCCAACACCTTGCGCGCGTTCACATCATCCGGGTTCGTCTTTAACGCCTGCTGGGCCTCATCCACCGCGTCCCGCAGACGGCCCGACATCCTGTATAGTTCGGCGACATCCTCCACCAAAAAACCCGCATTCGGGTCTTCCTTCATCGCCAGCCGGAAATTGTCGATCGCTTTATTCGCGTAATCCGTCCGATTATTGGAGCTCCCGGCCAGGTCTTCATATAAATGGCCGAGCGCAAAATGATAGTAGGCGGATGCCTTCAGCGAAGATGGCTGCTTCGTCGAGGGAGGCAGCTTGGAGGCATCCGACGACGAAGGGCTTGCAGTCTGTCCCGGACGGGCCAGCAAAAGGCCGCTACTCAGGATAATGGCGCTCGTCAGAACAAACGGGAATCAGAGATTTAAAGTGGAGGTGGGGCATTCGACTGCTTAGGGCTGAATGAGCACTGCCGAAGCAGTGTTTGCCCTTAGTATAGCTCCGATATGCGGGAATCCAGCCTCGCTCAACTGATCGTTATTGTTGGACCAACCGGCAGCGGCAAGAGCGTTCTTGCCCTCGAACTGGCCGATCGACTGAACGGCGAAATCGTCAATTACGATTCCGTACAGCTCTACCGGGGCCTCGATATCGGGTCGGCGAAAGTGCCAATTCACCAGCGTCGTGGGATCCCTCATCACCTCATCGATGTTGCCGAACCTACGGCTGACCTGACTGCCGGCAGCTACGCCCGCTTGTGCCGCCCCGTTCTCTCTGAAATCGCGCAGAGAGGCCGGGTTCCTATCCTGGTCGGCGGCACCGGCTTTTACCTTCGTGCTCTGCTTGACGGCTTATCGCCCGCTCCGCCCCGCAATCCGCAGCTTCGAGCCCGTCTTGCCGCGCTAGCTTTGCGTCGCCCCCTCGCCTTACACCGTTTCCTTCGGCGCTACGATTCGGCAGCTGCCGGGCGCGTCCATTTTAATGATCATCAAAAGCTCATTCGAGCGATCGAGCTCTGCCCTGCCGGGGCCGCGCCCCGCGAACCGCTCCAGGGCTTCTCGATCCAGAAATTCGGTCTCGCGCCCGATCGCCAGCTCCTATACGCCAATATCAACGCACGGGCCGAGTACATGTTTGGCAACGGCCTCATCGAAGAAACGGAGGCGCTGCTTGCTGCCGGCACGTCGCCCGATGCCAAGTCCCTCCAGTCGCTCGGTTACAGACAAGCTGTTCAGGTGTTGCGCAATCAGATGCCGCTCGTCGAAGCCATCCGTCAGTGCCAGACCAAAACCCGCCAGTATGCGAAGCGCCAGCTCACCTGGTTTCGGAGCGAAGCGAATGTGACCTGGTTTGAAAGCGCTTGCCCGGCGCTCGAAGTGGTTCGGAAAAGCTAACGGAAGCGTACGTGTTTCGCGCGACAGGTCCCTCGTATACTGACGTGTCACGCAGTACTTCCCCTGTTACCATGAGTGCGTGTTTTCGCACCGCAAACGCGCTTCTTTGCGCTGCCTCGCACTTCCTTTCCTAGCTGTTCTGTTGTCGGCCCACGCTACCCAGGCCGCCACCGTCCTCGTCCTTCAATTCCATAACAGTTCGCAGTACCCGGACCTGAATTGGGTCGGTGAAAGCGTTGCCGAGACTCTCAAATCGGAACTCAATGCTCAGAACCAGATCGTTTTGGGACGCGAAGCACGCGCCGAAGCTCTGCGCCGCCTCGGCCTCCGCCCGGCTGCCGACTTCACCAAGGCCACTCTGATTCGCCTCGGACAGACTCTCGATGCCGATTACATCTGTTTTGGCACTTACGACGTCAACCCGCCCCCTGGCGATACCGATCTGAAACACAGCTCGGTCCAGATCAGCGCGCATATCATCGACCTTCGTAAACTGCACGCCGGTCCCGATTTTGCGGAGGCCGGTAAGCTCGTTGACCTCGCGCGGTTGGAAGAACATCTTGCCTGGCAGACCTTGCGCTTTCTTACACCCAGCCTCAATCGCCCCGTCGATCAATTCCTCACCCCCGCCAAACTGGTCCGCGTCGATGCCGAAGAAAGTTATATCCGCGGCCTGCTCTCGTCCCATAAAGACCAGCAGCAGAAGTGGTTTATGCAAGCGCTCGCCCTCGATCCCCACTTCAGCAGTCCCGCCTATGAGCTTGGGCGCTTGTCCCTCGAGAGCAAAGAGTACCGCCAGGCCATTACCTGGTTCAACCGGCTGCCGGCGGCCGATCCGCGCTATCTTGAAGCTCGTTTCAATATGGGATTAGCCGCCTATAAAGCGGATGATTACTCCGCCGCCGCGAACTATTTCCGCGAAGTCTCGAAAACGGCGCCACTAAACGAGGTCTTCAACAATCTAGGCAATGCCGAAGACTTGCTCAACCAACCCAATGCTCTCGACGACCTCCGCCGTGCGAGCGTGGGAGATCCGAACGATCCTGTTTACCTGTTTAACCTGGGCAACGCACTGCTCAAAAATAATCAGTTCGATGCTGCTTCCCAGCAGCTTCAGAACGCTCTCTCCCATTCGCCGGACGATGCTGAAACGCGTGATCTTCTCGGCCGGGCGCAACGGCACGAGTTCACCATGGCCAGCAGCAAACCGCCCGCCCCGCATCGGCTGAAGCAGAACTTCGACTTAGCCGCCTATCAGCAGCTCAAGACGGTCGTACAAGGCAAAGGCAGTTCTTAATGATGGTTCATCGGCGCTGGCCACGAATGTGCTGATCTTTTCAGCAGCATGACTCGGCAGCGGTTCCTCCTACCCGTATACCTCTTACCGCAGGAGGGGGACATGGCACATACCACTCTTAGCCATGACGCCCTGAGGCGGGTCAGTATAATCGGAGGACTTTATGCTTGAGGCTTTCGGATTGTCGGACCCAGGCTGTGTTCGTCCTAATAATGAGGACTATTTCATCAGCGATTCCGAATCCGGTATTTTTATACTCGCCGACGGCATGGGAGGAGCAAACGCCGGGGAGCATGCTTCCCATCTCGGCGCAGAACGCCTCTACGAAATCCTGCTGAATATTCCTCCCTCTCTGGATGGACCTCTGCTCCAACACGCCTTCCAGGAAGCGAATTCGGCGGTGCGCGAGGCGGCGAAGGGGAATCCCGAACTGGACGGCATGGGCACCACTCTGCTGGTTGCCCGCCGCACAGAGAATTCCCATTTTGAAATCGGCAGTGTCGGCGATAGCCGCGCTTACCTCATTTCGAATCGCCAGGTCTCGCTCTTGACCGAGGACCAGACTTGGGTAGCCGAAGTAGGCGCGCAGCTTGGCTTGAGCGACGAAATTCTCAAGAAGCATCCGATGCGGCACGTCCTTACCATGGCAATCGGCAGTACCGACGAGGTGCGTATTGTGCATCGCATGGTTCAGTTAAGCTCCGGCGACCAGCTTCTGCTTTGTTCCGACGGACTCCATGGCGTTCTTCACGAAGAAACTCTGGCCGAAGTTCTCGAATCGGAGAAGACTCTTCCCGAAAAATGCCACTACTTAATCGAAGCCGTGAGGAGTGCCGGCGGGCCAGATAACGTAACCGCGCTCCTGATTCAACTCGTTTAGCACCTCCTCGGCTTCAAACATTGAGGCCGCCTTTGAGATTTCTGTCTCCCCTGCTTGCCCTTTTTTTGGCGTCGCTGCTGATTGCCCAGTCGCCCGGTATCGAAGTGCATCTTGCCGATTCGAATCATCCGGGAAGCAGCGTTGCCGTTGACGTTTCCGATCAGAACGCGCATCCAGTTGCGAACGCCGCCGTCGTGTTTCGCCTGCCCGAAGGATCACCCCAAGCGACCTTTGCCGATGGCAGTTCCTCGGCCGTGGCCTACAGCGATCCGAATGGCCGCGCCCAAGTCGAAGGCATTCATTGGGGTGCGGTGAACCACCCCGGTCCGGTAACCATCAAGGTCACAGCGGTCAAAGGCACGGACCACGCCGGCCTCCTTTCGGAGCTGAATCCGCCCGTCATCGCCGCTCCGCACTCTCAATTCCGAGCGAGCGTTGAAAAGGAGACGCCGCGTCAAGCGTTGCCCGTCGCTCCAGTCACCAACATTTCCTCTCACGGAGCCGCTGCCGGACGGCCGGTTCCGGGCGCGCTCCCGGTCGTGGCCGACGATGAATCTCCCGATGTGAACGTCCCGATTCGGCACACCTTAGCGACCGGCGCCGATGAAGGTTTGGCGCCCTCCGTCTCGATCACCAGTGCGGGACGGTCATCTGCCTCTGGCAGTAAGAAAAAATGGCTCATTGTGCTCGGCGTCGCAGCAGCCGGCGCCGGCGTCGCCTTGGCACTCACCCATAACGGCAGCTCGAGTTCCTCCACGTCCTCTTCGGGCGTGAGTATCGGAGCGCCCACGGTAAGCGTAGGACATCCCTGACCCCCATGCCGCACTCATTCGTTAAGCCTTTCAGCATTGCGCTCCTGAGCGCTTTCTGCCTCGTTGCCCAGGTTTCGGCACCCAGTCCCGGCTTTGTCCGGTATGATCGTCTTCCGATTGGGCGCGTCCTCGGTGGAGCAGGCAACCTGGTCACCGTTGCGACGACCCTGGGGACCGCCGAAGCGGCCAGTTTCTCGAGCTCCGGCAGCCTGCTCGCCGCCAATGGCCGGATCCAACTCCTCGAACCCGATGGCTCGGTGGCGGCTCAAGTGCCCTATCGCGGCGCCACGCCCTTTCTCAACATCGGCCGCGGCCTTGCGACCGCCATCGCCTGGTTGCCCGGTTCCCGAGTCATCCTGCATTGGGACGGTCACGATTTCATCGCGGTAAGCGCCGCCCTCGGCCCAGGAGAAGGACTCATCAGCTCGGTTTCATTGGCTGCGCCCGACACCGCCCGCTTCTTGGTTAGCAATCCCGATGATACGGTTTGCGCCACCCTCGTCTCTCTCGCTAGCGGGAATGTAATCTCGTCCAATATTCTCCCGGGTGTCTCAGGCCCGGCTTTCCAGTTCGGTTCGCATCTCCTCTGGGCCAATCGCGAAGGCCTGCAGATCGAACATCCCGAAAGTGGCCGGCAAACGCTGCCGTTGCGGCTTACCCGCTTTACTGCCGAACAAATGTCCGAGGGTTGGGTTCACGTATTCGAGCCCGGCAATCCCGCGCACTACGCGCTTTGTTTAACCAAAGGAGAGCCCACTCTGTCGCAAATACCTCCTGCTTCCGAACAAATGGCTCCCTTAAGAGCGCAGTAAATGAAGCCGCTTCTCTTCTTCGCGCTCTGTTGCACCAGTCTGACCGCGCAAACTCTGACCGTCTCGACCGGCGGAGCATCGAACGTCCCCTTACCCGCTGCCTATCAATTCCCTTCCACGCCGGAAGGGAGTGCGGCGAGCCTCATACTCCAGATCACCAATAACGGCGCAAGCCCCGTTGAAGTCGTGCTGGTTTACGTGGGCCTCACCTCCGGTTCCGCCACCCCCAATCCGAACTACACCATTACCGGCCTCAACGAAGACCATATACTCGCTCCACACGGGTCGCAGCCCTTCACCCTTAGCTTCACGCCGAGCACCACCGGTCAACTCTTTGGATACATGCAGGTGGTTTATCTCGACCAGGCGAGCGGCGTTGCTGTCACCGAAGCTCTTTCGACTTTGGAGGGCACTGGCACTCCTCCTCCGATCCTCCTGACCTATAACAACGGCCAGACCAACATCACCCCTCAGCCGAACGCCTCCACACGCCTCGATTTCGGCAGTGCCTCCGCCAGCGCTTCGAAATCGATCGTCTTCACCTTGGCCAACCAGACTTCCACGCCGCTCACGACACCCGCCGTCTCCGTGACCACCACGGTGTTTGGCAACAGTGCATTTGCCCTCAATGCGGCGGCACTGCCCAGCACACTCCCGGCTAACGGCTCCGCCACGTTTACCGTTACCTTCGCGCCCGTCGGAACGGACCTCGAGACTGCGACTCTCAATGTCGGCTCAAACTCCTATGGGATAGAAGGCACTGGTGCCGTCATCAATCCGACCGATGCGCTGCTCGTATCGTATGTCGATGCGACGGGCGTGCGCACGCAAGCCCAGGCTGCCTCGCCCATAGACTTCGGCCAGCTGGTTCCCGGTGCGCCCGGTGGCAATACCCTTACCTTTACGGTGTCGAATCCGCAAACCTCTTACAGTGCGGTCACTTTGAGCACGCTTTCCGTCACTGGCTCGGCCTACTCACTGGCTGGCGCGCCCGCGCTGCCGGTATCCATTGCGCCCAACACGTCTGTCAGCTTCACCGTGACCCTGTCGGCAGCAGCAAGCGGGAGCTTTAGCGGACAATTGACGGTCGGCTCGGATGTCTTCACGCTGACCGGTCTCGGGGTTATCTCGCCCGCTCCTGCCATGTCGCTCCAGGTCAGCCAGCAGCCGCTAGTGAGTGCTCAGCAAGTGAGCCTTACCGTACAGGCCGCGGCCGCTGCCACGCAAACCGTTCTCGGCACGCTCAGCATGCAATTCACTTCTGCCGTCAACAATGTCGGCGACGACCCAGCCATCGTTTTTATCGCAACCGGTGGCCGCACACTCTCACTTACACTCGCGAAGGGTACGCAATCGGCCACGTACCAGGGCCAATCGGCCCTCATGTTTCAGACCGGTACAACTGCCGGCACGCTCACTTTTACTCTGAACTTTCCCAACACACCGCCGATCGTTCAGGCCTTCACTATTACTCCCGCTCTGATCCACATCTCGAACGCTCAGGCGGCTCGCCAGTCGCCTAACCTGGTCATTACGGTGAACGGCTTCGACAACACCTATAGCGCCGGCCAAATGTCCTTTATCTTCTACGACTCGAAGGGCGTTCAGATCGATTCCGTGCCGATCCCAGTCGATGCTGCCAGCGATTTCCAGCGATATTTCTTTACAAACGACCCGGCAGGCGGCAGTTTCGGCATGCAGGCCAGCTTTCCCGTCAAAGGCGATGTCACGCAGGTAGGTTCGGTCGGAGTCACGCTGAGCAACTCCGCCGGACAAACTACTACCAAGCTCGCTTTCGAGTAGCGGCCGCGCTACCGTGGAAACATGAAAAGCGTCGTCGCCCTTACCATAGCCGGCTCAGATCCGAGCGGCGGCGCGGGGATCCAGGCCGATCTCAAAACCTTTCACCAGTTCGGCGTTTACGGTGAAGCGGTGCTCACGGTCATCACCGTCCAGAACACTCATCGTTTCTCGCGAGTAGAGCCCATGCCAGCCGACCTGGTCGCCGAACAGATTAAGGCCGCCGTGGAAGATATCCCACCGCAAGCCGCCAAAACCGGTGCTCTTGGCAGTGCCGAGACGGTCGAAGCTATTGCCGAGCTGGCCCGATCTTTTGCTTTCCCGCTGGTGGTCGATCCGGTCATGATCAGCAAAACCGGCGGCCGACTGATGTCGCAGAAGGCCGAAGAAGTGCTGAAACGAAAGTTGCTGCCTTGCGCGACCCTGGTCACGCCGAACATCCCCGAAGCCGAGGCGCTCTCCGGGCTGGTCATTCGCACCGAGGCAGATATGGCGTTCGCGGGTGACCGCATCCTTGAATCTGGTTGCAAAGCTGTTCTCGTGAAAGGCGGACATTTGCCCGGACTGCCGGTCGACGTGCTGCGTTCACGGGGCCAGCGAGACTCGCAAAACGGTTGCTCCCCCTATTCCGGAAGCCGCGTGCCCACCAAGCACACCCACGGCACCGGCTGTACATATTCGGCAGCCATTACAGCGGCACTTGCACTCGGTGATACTCTGCCTGAGGCCATCATGCGTTCCCGACAGTTCGTTCAACAGGCCATCGAAACCGCGCCGGGTCTCGGTCACGGCTACGGTCCGGTAAATCACTTCGCGGTCCGCTAGACTCGCAAAGCGTCCTCGCGCGCTTCCCTTCCGGCTTTCTCAATCGCCAGCATCACGATGGTCATATCGTCATGCTGCGGCGCACCCCCGGCAAACTCGTCGGCCATTGCAAAAACGTGCGCCGTAAGCTCGCCTGGGTTCCGCCTGCCCCCTTTGGTCACAGCGTGCACCAGACTCTCTTCGCCCCACTCTTCTTCGCGGTCGTTCATCGCTTCACTGATACCGTCGGTAAACAGCACCGCCAGATCCCCGCACTCCAGCACGCACTCAGCGCTTTCATAAGCGACATGCGGCAGTAAACCTACGGGCGGGCCGCCCGCTCCCAGACGCTCCACGCCGCCCCCTGCTCTAAACAGAAGCGGCGGGTTGTGCCCGGCATTTACATAGCGAAGGCGCCCCGATCTCACCTCGTACTGCGCGTAGAAAAACGTCGCATATCGATTGGCGGAAGACGCCGCATAAACTAGCCGGTTCAAGTTCGTCATCAGCTTCTCGAGATCGTTCGAACCGCCAAGCGTTTGGCCCCGCAGCGATGCCTGTAAGCTCGCCATCAGTAGCGAAGCCGGTATTCCCTTACCCGATACATCGCCGATTGCCACTCCCAGCACATCACCCGGCAGTTCCAAAAAGTCGAAGTAATCGCCGCCCACCTCGCGCGCCGGGCGGCATGTTCCAAAACAAGCAATCCCCTCTATGCGGGGAAAAGTCTGCGGCAGGAGCCGCTGCTGTACGTCGCGCGCGATCGCAAGTTCCCGCTGTAGAACTTCCCGCTCCGCCGTTTCTGCCGCTACCGTTGTTGTCAAACGGCTGTTCTCGATCGCAAGCGCCGTCTGCTGCGCCACCGATTGCAGAAGATCTACATCGGTTGCCGAGTACGGCGCTTCCGAACGCCGGGTGCCCAGACTCACAAATCCCAGCAACTCTTCGCGAAGCTTAAGCGGCAACAGCAGTTGACTCTCGAGCGCGCTCAATTGCTGCCGCTCCTCAGCCGCCGCATCAGCCGCCCAGGAGACTGGATCATCGAAGTACAAAGGCAGCGCCCGAGATGACCGCTGCAACTCATTAATCGTTCGAGATCCTTGGGAAAAGACCGGTGGCGGCGGCGCCGTATATCCCTGCGCAAAAGCCAAACGGTACGTTTTCTGCTCGCACAAAAACACAGCGATTTCACGGACATGCAGCGCTTCCGCAATCCGCGTCGCTACCGTAGTCAGCAGCGGACCCATTTCGATCAGCGATCCGACGGATTCAGATAGCCTCGCCAGCACCTGCTCGGACTGATACTGCTCGCGGAAAAAGCGACGATCGATCCGGTGTCCTAACTGCCGCATCCCGGCCCCCACCAGGAAAATCAGTGAAATCCCTACTGCCGTGATCCCCACCTTCGGCAAGAAAGTAAGGCCTTCCGATAGCAAGACCACTAGCAAGACCACCGCCGCCGAGGTGAAAATCTGGAAGAGGAGCAAACCACGCCGCGCCATGGCATACTGCAGGCTCTCGCGTAAGATCACGCGCACATCCATCGCGCGTTGCACGACTGTTACGTAGGCGAGGGTCACCGGGAAGAGCAAAATCAAGGTGAGTGCTGGAACCTGCACCCAAGCCGGGAAAGTAGCCTCCCGCGTATGCATGAGTTTTGCCACAGTGTCCATCAGGAACGCCGGAAGAAGGCTTACGCCCAATCCAATCAGCAGCACGCGCAACCGTCTTCGCTCGTCTGCCTCCTGTGCCACGATAAATTTCGCCGTTAGCACCCCAAGGAAGAAAAGGATGCCGATCCAAAACACGGTCGTGGTTAAGATGCCTTGCCCTGATCCGAAAATCATACGCATTCTCGGATCTTCATTCATCGCCACGCGCGCGCCCGTCATCTCCAGGCAAGCCAAGATCAAAGGAGCAACCAAGAGCCACTTCCAAAGCGGATGCCGCCGATCAAAACCGGCACGCTCCGGAAATTGAATCGCGAACAGAGTCATCCAAAGCGGCCAACTGAAGAAACCTACGCTGCGGTAAATGAGCGCGGCGTGCCTCACCGGCGTCCGCCAGGCCATCACATCGTCTGGGTAATTAGTACCGTCGGAAAGCAGGCTAAAGCTGATCAGCAGCGCCAGCAGCAGCCACGCCCGCTTATCCCAGATGCGCACTGCCGCTACATAAAAGCCCAGAAGCAAACATGCGAATGGCGTCAGAAATTGCAAGTTGAGTGTGACTGCCCAGTTGCCCAACATAGCCGGTCGGAAGTGTCGAGCGTCTGCCCACATCGCGCGTCCGCCGTGCACGGAAACCGCAATCTGGAACGCGAGCGCGCAAAGAAAGATTACGGCCAGGAATACTCGCCGGCTCGGGCGCGCCGTCATCAGATCAATACTTCGGCACCGTCGGGTCGACCCGCTCGCTCCAGGCCGTAATGCCGCCGGTCATGTTGCGCGCGCGGCCAAAACCATTCGCCTTGAGCAGATCCACCGCTTTCTGACTCCGGCCGCCGCTTTTGCAATGCACCACAATTTCGCCCGCCCGATCGAGCTCGCTCAGATACTTCGGCAACTCGCTGAGCGGAATCAATCTCGCTCCTTCGATGCGCGCAATCTGATACTCATGCGGCTCGCGCACATCGAGCAGCACAAAATCTTCGGCGCGCCTGAGCTTCTCCTTCACTTCGGTTACCTCAATTGCGTCACTTGCCGGGCCGGTTTCAGCCGCCATAGGTCTCACCCCACAAAATTCCTGGTAGTCAATCAATTTGGTCACGGTCGGATGATCGCCGCACACCGGGCAACCGGCATCGCGCCTGAGTTTGAGTTCGCGAAAACGCATCGCGAGCGCGTCGTAGAGCAGCAGCCGGTTCTTCAGTGTCTCGCCTACACCCAAGATAATCTTCACCGCTTCGGTCGCCTGAATCAATCCGATCACGCCCGGCAAAATGCCCAAGACGCCGCCCTCTGCGCAGCTCGGCACGAGCCCTGGTGGCGGCGGCTCCGGATACAAACACCGGTAACATGGCCCGTCCTCATAGGCGAACACCGTCGCTTGCCCTTCGAAACGAAACACCGAGCCATAAACGTTCGGCTTGCGCAGCAGCACGCACGCATCGTTCACCAGGTAGCGCGTCGGAAAATTATCGGTGCCGTCCACCACCAGATCATAGTCGCGCAAAATCCCGAGTGCATTCTCGCTCGTCAATCCCGTATCGAACTTGTCGATCGCAATGTTGGGATTGATGTCGCGCATCCGGTCAGCTGCTGAATCGAGCTTCTTGCGGCCGATGTCCGCCGTCCCGTGTATCACCTGCCGCTGCAGATTGGAAGCGTCAACTACATCGAAATCAACTAGACCCACACGGCCCACGCCCGCTGCCGCTAAATACAGCCCGAGCGGAGCGCCCAAACCGCCTGCGCCGATCAGCGCCACCTTCGCGCGCTTCAGTTTGAGCTGCCCTTCCATCCCAACCTCGGGCAAAATCAAATGCCGGCTATAGCGCGCAATCTCTTCGTGCGTCAGCGCGACCGCTTCTTCCACCGCTGTGCTCGCCCCGCCCGCAATACTCGGCACAATCGAGATGGTTTCGTTGCCCTCGAGCTCCGTCTCCCCTTTGTCGAGATAACGGATGTCCTCGTCGTTCACATACACGTTCACAAAGCTGCGCAACTTGCCCTGATCGTTGTACAAGTTTTTTTTGATGTTCGGATAGCGTGCCGTCAGCTGATCGAGCGCCTCTGCTACCGTTCCGCCTATCACTTCAACCGAGTCCTGCTGTTCGGTGAATTGCCGCAGCGCCGTCGGTATCAAAACCTTGGCCATATAAACTCCTCCTGTTCCGCGTGCGTTTGCTCGATATCGGGCAAAAAGCTCGCCGCGTGATCGAATTTCCCGCGCTGGACCGAAAGCACGACAAACGAATACCACGGGCACGAGTTTTTCAAATCGGTCTCCGAGAAGTAAGCATCCGCATCCGGATGCGAATGAAATATCCCGATCAGATTCAGTCCGCTCGCCCGCGCCGTGCGTTCCGCGTTTAGCAGATCTTCCGGTCGCAGCTCGTAATGGGCGCCCTGCTCACCCGCATACGAATTCTCCAGCGGCACTGCCTGCGTCACCATCTTCTTGTCACCGTGCACATGCCCCAGCATCGCCCCGCAGCATTCGTTCGGATAAGTTCGTTCGGCGTGCACCACCATGGTCTGCCAGGGATGCGCTTCGACCTCAATCACTCCGTTCCGCCTTTATTCATTGCGCAGCGCCAAAGCCGGGTTGATTCCAGCAGCGCGCTGGGCCGGCACAAGACAGGCCAGCGCCGTTACCGCTGTGATCCCCACCGCGGCCGCGGCTATCGAAAGGGGATCGTACGGCTTCAATCCGTACAGCAGTGAGCCCAACGATCTGGCTGCCGCAAAGGTCAATGGCAATCCCACCACGATGCCGATCAGGGACAAGTACATGCCCTCCTTCAGCACCATCCATAAGACCTGCGGACGCTCCGCTCCCAACGCCATCCGAATCCCCAGTTCTGAAGTCCGGCGATTGACGTTGTAAGCGACTGTCCCATACAGCCCCGTTGCCACGAGTGCCACCGCCAACAACCCGAAACACATCGCCAGTCTCGCAATCAGCCGATCGCCCGCGATGGAGGCTCTGAATTGGTCGATCTGCGCCATCGGCTGTAAGGGTGTCAGATCCGGAGCGAAACCCACCATTACGCGCTGCACGCCCGGAATCAGCAGCTTTGGGTCGCCGTGCGTCCGCATCTCCACATGCATCGCGCCTAATCCCTCAAGCTGCGTGTAGGGAAAGTAGGCCATGGGTGCGGGCTCTTCTCTCACTTGTGTGTATTTGCTATCAGGCACAATCCCCACAATCGTGAACGGGCCGGTCTTGGACGAGAACGAAATCGAGTGCCCGAGCGCTGGCTGCCCGCCCAGATAGTTCTTCACGAATGTGCTGTTCACCACCGCAACCTTGGCGCTCTTCGGCCCGTCTCCGTTGTCAAACTCCCTTCCAGACAGCAGCGGAATTCCAAGCGTGCGAAAGTAGTCGGCCCCGATGCCGTTCCAGCGCATTGGCGAGTCCTGACCCGGATGCGGGTGTTTCCCGTCTAGAATGGCGCTTGTATTATTGCTCCAGCCCGAGCCGATCCGGTTCTGCATGACCGTCACCGTCTCCACTGCGGGCAGTGAACGAAGTTTCTCGAGCAAGCTGCGGTAAAATGCTATCGTCTTCTCATCGGAATGCGCGTCGACGCGTGGGTTTACACCGAAAACCAGCAGACCTCCGCTGCGAAAGCCCAAGTCCACCGTCTCCAGGTTGCGCAGCGTCCTTACGAGCAGCATCGTTCCGGCAAGCAACACCAGACAGAGCGCCACTTGAAGCGTTGCTGTCACGCGACCCAACTGAACAGTCGCCTTATCTCTGAACGCCGTAGCTCCGGATGTCTTCAGCACCTCTGCCACCGATATCTTCGCCACGCGCCATAGCGGCGTCAGCCCGAAAACAAGTGCTGCGACCAGCGAGATCGCCAGGGTAAAGAGCAGCACATTGCCATCCGGCGAAAGGCTCGCCTGTATATCGGACCACTGCGCCAGCGCTCGCGTTGCTTCCACTGCGAATAGCCAGCCAAGCAGCGCTCCCGCCGCTACCAGCACCAGTCCCTCCGCTAGCAGCTGCCGAAACAAATGCCCGCTGCTGCCACCGAGAGCCAATCGGATACTGAACTCCCGCCGCCGCGCCGTATTGCGCGCGGCAAGCAGCATCGAAACATTGCCGCACGCAATGATGAGCACCGTCCCCACCATCGCCAGCAGCATCGTCAGCGGCTGCGCGTACGCATTCCGGTATCCACTCAGGCCGCGCGCCTCAGCCACCTGCAGTCTCGGCGGCTTCTCGCCCGTTCTCGGCTTGCCTCCCAAATGCTCATACGCGGCCCGCACAAACACGGGATTGGCTATCGCTTCCGCCTGCTTCTTGCTCACACCCGTCGTCAGTCGCCCTGCGAGCATGATGCACCACCAGTTCGGCGCGGCGTAGTAGTTTTCACCCTGCGATCCCCAGGCATTGAAATCCTGCCGCGTCTGTAAGGGTATCCAGAGATCCGTGGGATCGCCCCCCAACCCAATAAAGCGCGCGTTCGCTACTCCCGCCACCGTGAACGGAGCGCCCTTGATCGAAATGACTTCTCCTACTACTCGGCAATCATGCCCAAAGCTGCGGTTCCAATAGCCGTAGCTCAACACAACTACGGGCGCATGATCGCGTTCGTCCGCCCGCGATAGCATCCGCCCGCACTCCGGACGTACTCCAAGCCCGCCGAAGTAGTTTCCGCTCACCATTTCGCCTGACGCCTCTTCGATCCTGCTGCCCGTGCGCACGGCAATCTTGTTGAAGCCAAGCGGCACATAAGCCATCACATCCGAGAACGCCCGGTGCTCCGCGCGCAGCTGTTCGAACACGTATTCGCTGAAGGAATTGTCCCCGCGGCCCGTGTCGCTCGCCCCATCAGGCTGCCCGGGCGTGATTCTTAGGAGCACGACTCGCTGCGGATCACGTACCGGCAAGGCACGCTGCACCACTGCATTCATCGCGCTAAAAATAGCCGTGTTCGCGCCGATTCCCAAAGCCAGCATGAGTATTGCAACGGCAGCAAACAAAGGTTGCTCGGCCAGCCCACGCAAAGCTCTACGCAGATCACCCATGCAGCTTGGATACCACAACACCCCATCACACTGGCGATTACACCGCGTAACGGTTTGACCTCGAGCGAATTTACACGGGCGTCAGAACGCGGGTTCCGCTCCGGTCACTGACCACGACTCGCGATGTCAGCCCCACAAATAGCCCGTGCTCCATCACACCAACCGTGCCATCCAACTGCGCTTGCAACGTCTCGGCCGATCGGATGACCCCAAAACTGCAATCGAGAATGTAATTGCCGCCATCGGTCACGAACGTCTTGCCGTCCGAGGCCGTTCGCAGCACAGGCGTCGACCCAAGCGCGGTCAATCGCTTGGCCGTAGATTGCCACCCAAACTGAGCCACTTCAACCGGGACCGGCGCGCCACTGCCGAGCTGATCCACCAGCTTGCCGCCATCCACGATAATGATCAGCTGCTTACTCGAGACGGCCACAATCTTCTCGCGCAAAAGATTGCCGCCACCTCCCTTAATGAGGTGTAACGATGGCAATTGCACTTCGTCCGCTCCGTCGATCGTTACGTCGATGTCCGGCTTCTCGCCTAACGTGTAAAGCTGAATCCCCAGACCGCGGGCTTGTTCCGAAGTCTTCTCCGACGTAGAAACGGCAATGATCCGCAGTCCTTTTTGCACTAGCTGCCCGATAGCGGAGACTGCAAAGGCCGCGGTAGTGCCCGATCCCAATCCAACCACCATCCCGTCCTTCAGCTCCTCGGCAGCCCGGGCCGCAGCGGCCTTCTTTAGCTCGTCAACTGCTTGCTTTGTGCTCTCGGTTGTCACTGTCTTTCCTCGCTCGCCTGATTATCAGTGTCGAAAATGCCGCACGCCTGTGAAGACCATTGCAAGATCGAGCCGGTCCGCGGCCGCAATGACTTCCTCATCTCTCACCGAGCCGCCCGGTTGAATCACCGCCGTAATCCCGTGTTGTGCCGCCTCTTCCAAGCCATCTGGAAATGGGAAGAACGCATCAGACGCCAGCACCGTTCCCCTCAGCGGCAGCACCGCCTTTAGCGCGCCTACTTTTACGCTATCCACCCGGCTCATCTGTCCTGCGCCCACCGAAACGGTCTGCCCCGCTCGCGCATAAACGATGGCGTTCGATTTAACGTGCTTGCAGATTTTCCAGCCGAACAATAACGCGTTCAGTTCGTCGGCTGTCGGCGCGCGCTTTGTTTTAGTCTGCAGTTGCGCTGCGCTCAGCTTTTCGGTGTCCGGCGTCTGCGCCAGCAATCCGCCCGATATCGATTTAATCACCAGCTCCGCAAGGTCGCGCGCAGCGACCCGAACCAGCCGCAGGCTTTTCTTTCTACCCAAAATGTCAAGCGCTGCTTCTGAGTAGGCGGGTGCAGCGACCGCTTCGACAAACAGCTTCGAAACTTCAGCAGCCGTTTCTTCATCGAGCTCGCGGTTGAAAGCGAGCACGCCGCCAAATGCCGAGATCGGATCTGCTTCCAAAGCCTTCCGATACGCCTCTGCCAAGGTCGCCTGTTCCGCGCAGCCCGCTGGATTTGTGTGCTTGATAATCGCCGCCGCGGGCTCCTCGAACTCATCGATTAGCTGCCACGCCGCATCGAGATCGACCAGGTTGTTGTACGAAAGCTCTTTGCCATGCAGCTGTTCAGCGCCCGCAATGCCAGTCGAATCGCGACGGTACAGAGCGGCGTGCTGATGCGGGTTCTCACCATATCGAAGTACCGCTGCACGCTCCATCGAAATCTGCAGACGCGCTGGCAAAGGCTCGGCCGCCAACCCTCCCGTAGGGTCGATGTGCAACAAGCGATTCGACACAGCCATATCGTAAGCTGCCGTATGCAGAAATGCCTGCTGCGCCAGCTTCCAATGCGTGGCCGGGCCTAGCGCGCCTCCGAATTCCTTCATCTCCCCGAGAACCGAGTCGTATTGGTCGGGAGAGATCAGCACCGCCACGTCCTGGAAATTTTTAGCCGCGGCGCGAATCATCGTCGGGCCGCCGATGTCGATGTTTTCGATCAGCTCCTCGCGCGTCACGCCCGGCCGGTTGGCATACTTCTCGAACTGGTACAGGTTCACTACCACCATCTGTATCGGCGGGATCTGATGTTCACTCAGCGCGCGCATGTGCACAGCGTTCGAACGCACCGCGAGAATGCCGCCGGCGATGCGCGGGTGAATTGTCTTCACTCGCCCGTCCAACATCTCCGGAAACCCCGTCACGTCCGTGACCTCCAGAACCGGAATGTTGCTGTCCCGCAGAACCTGCGCTGTGCCGCCCGTTGAAATCAGTTCAACGCCCATCGAGTGCAGCTGTGAAGCGAACTCGACGATCCCCGTTTTATCTGTGACACTAAGCAGGGCGCGTTCGATTCTTGGCATCAGACCTCATTTTTGCAGACCGCCTAAAATCGGACTGTGCCCCATATCTGTACTCTCATTCCAGGTGATGGCATCGGCCCCGAAGTAGTGCAAAAGACCATCCGCGTGGTGGAAGCAGCGGGCGTCGAGATCGTCTGGAAGCGCGTTGAGTTGAATGAAGCGATCATTCTCGAATCGGGCAAAACCCTGCCGCGCTATGTGATCGATTCACTTAACGAAACCAAGGTCGGACTCAAAGGACCGGTGACGACGCCCATTGCCGGCGGTTTTCAGAGCGTCAATGTAGCCCTGCGTAAGACGCTCGACCTGTTTGCGAACGTGCGACCGGTCAAAACCCTTCCCGGTATCGCGACTCGCTTCAACGATGTGCAAATCGACATGGTCATCTTCCGCGAGAACACGGAAGACCTGTACTCCGGGCTCGAGCACGAGATCGTCAAGGACGTCGTTACGAGTCTGAAGGTCATCACCCGCACCGCTTCCGAGCGCATCGCACGCTACGCCTTTAACTACGCGCGCAAAAACAAACGTAAGCAAGTCGCCGCGATCCATAAAGCCAACATTATGAAGCTCGCCGATGGGCTCTTCCTGCGCTGCTGCCGCGAGACAGCCGAGCACTTTCCTGAAATTCAATACAAAGAGCTGATCGTGGACAATGCTTCCATGCAGCTCGTCATGCGGCCTCAAACCTTCGACATTTTGCTGCTGCCAAATCTCTATGGCGATATCGTTTCCGATCTTGCCGCCGGTCTGGTGGGCGGACTGGGCATTGTGCCCGGCGCGAATATGGGTGAGACGCACGCCGTCTTCGAAGCTGTCCACGGCAGCGCCCCGGACATCGCCGGGCAGGGCAAAGCGAATCCAACCGCCCTCATGCTCTCAGCGGTGATGCTGCTCACTCATCTCAGCGAAACGGAAGCCGCGCATAAACTGCAAAGCGCCATTGAGACCGTCTATCGCGAAGGAAAGTACCTCACCGGCGACGTGGGCGGAACCGCATCCTCCGAAGATTTCACAGACGCGGTTCTGCGTATTTTGAAAGGCTAGTTCAGCCCGTGCTTGCCGAGAAAGACCACCAGATCGACAACGCGATTTGAGTAGCCCCACTCATTGTCGTACCAGGACACAACCTTCGCCAGGTTACCGCCAATCACCTTGGTCAGTTCCGCGTCGACAATCGAGCTGTTCGGGTTTCGCAGCATGTCCGTTGAAACCACCGGATCCTCTGTATAGGCGAGAATGCCTCTGAGCGGCCCTTCCGCTGCTTGCTTCAGCGCTGCATTCACCGCGCCCGTATCCGTATCTTTCTTCAAGACCGCAACAAAATCGACTACTGAAACATCAGGGGTAGGAACACGAATCGAATAACCGTCGAGCTTGCCCTTGAGCTCCGGAACCACCAGCCCGATCGCTTTCGCCGCGCCCGTGGAAGTCGGAATCATGTTCAGAGCTGCCGCCCGCGCCCGCCGTAAATCCTTATGCGGGAAATCCAGCACGTTCTGATCGTTGGTGTAACTGTGAATGGTCGTCATCGAACCCTTCTCGATGCCGAAGGTGTCATTCAAAACCTTTACCAGCGGCGCAAGACAGTTTGTGGTACAAGAGGCATTCGAAAGAATATTGTGTTTTGCCGCGTCATACATACCATCGTTTACGCCGAGCACCAGCGTCACATCCTCGCCTTTGGCGGGAGCGGAAATGATCACTTTCTTGACCGACCCGCGCAGATGCTTCTTGGCATCGGCAGCATCGGTGAAACGGCCGGTCGATTCCACTACAACTTGCACACCCAGACTCGCCCAATCGATCTCCGCCGGATCTTTAATTGCGAAAATTTTAATCTTCTTATCGCCGACATGCACGTGGTCGCCGTGAGCCTCGACCTGCTCGGAAAGCTGACCAAGTATCGAATCGTACTTCATCAGGTGAGCTAGCGTCTGCGTATCGGTCAGATCATTGGCCGCGACAAACTCGATATCAGGGTTATGCAGTCCCGCCCGGACCACATTTCGCCCGATACGGCCGAAGCCGTTGATCCCTACTTTAATTGGCATATTCTCTATTCTACGGAGCAAGCCGAAAATGCCATGCTCAATCCCCGCGCCCGGCCGCAGCATCCTGCCGAACCAGCCGGATTTCAAACAGCTTCGGCCAGAGCTTCCCGGTCACAAAGAGCCGCCCATGTTGGCTGTCGTAGGCGATGCCGTTCAACACATCCGTGTCCTGCGCCTTATCTTCTTTAGGCAGCAGGCCGGCTAGGTCAATCCACCCCAAAATTCGACCGTCGACCGGTGATATACGCGCGATTCGATCGGTTTGCCAGACATTTGCGAAGATCTCGCCGCGCACCCACTCGAGTTCATTTAGTTGGTCGATCGCGCGCCCGCCCTCATGAACACTAATCCTCCGCTCCTCTTTGAGCGTTTCGCCATTCAAACAGCGAATCTGCGATGAGCCGTCGCTGAAGTAAATATGGCGGCCGTCGTTCGTCAGGCCCCAGCCTTCACCCGGATACGTGAACTGCTTCAGCAGCGTGAACGAGGAGCGATCGTAGATAAAGCCCGCGTGCGTCTGCCAGGTGATCTGCACGATGCGTGCGCCCAACACCGTAATGCCTTCGCCAAAATACTGCGGCGGCAAGTCGATCTCGTGAAGCAGCTTGCCCGATTCCAGTTCTTCTTTCCGAAGGCTCGAGCGACCTTCGAGGCCGGTCGATTCATACAGAACTCCATTGCGAAACTCGAGACCTTGTGTGAATGCCCGACGGCTATGCGGATACACATTCACCACGGCAAAGCCATACCAGGGCACGTGAGCCGGTTCAGCGCTGAGCCCGGGCAAAACGGCGCAAGCGAGCAGGAGCAAAAGGACTCGACTGAACACGATCACCTGCTTTCCTCCACCTGTGAGTTCCACTCCACGCTCCCCAAAATAAATCTCCCTTGAGCCGCACAATAATTAACGCGCCCATCCGTTATTGAATCAGACGCTTCCGAAGTGGGGCTTCATGGATAAAGTGACAAAATGCCGGCCGAAGACTCGATATACGGAGGGCAGGACCGATCCATCGTGGAGGCATTGGAGCGCGACGAACCGCGCTTACGGCGGTTTATCAGTCGCCGGGTGTTCGACACCCAGGACGTTGAAGACATTCTGCAGGACGTCTTTTTCGAGCTGATTGAGGCCTACCGGTTGCTGAAACCGGCTGAACAGGTAACGGCTTGGCTGTACCGAGTCGCGCGAAATCGCATCACCGATCTTTTTCGCAAGAAAAGGACCATGTCACTGGATGACTCGGCTGCGCACGGCGATGACGACACGACCTTCGGCGACTTGTTGCCATCTCCCGATGCCGGACCAGACGCCATCCTTGCGCGAAACCTGCTGCTCGACAGCCTCGAAGTGGCGATCGATGAGCTGCCCGAGAACCAACGGGAGGTGTTCGTCGCTCACGAGTTGGAGGGCCGCAGCTTTAAAGAGCTCTCAGAAGAGACGGGAACGAGCGTGAACACGCTGCTTTCACGGAAACGCTATGCCGTGTTGCGCCTGCGGGACCGATTGAAGGAGATCAAGAAACATTATGAACAAGAGCGTTGAGGTGGACCGATGAGAAAGTACAGGCTGTTGAAGGTTTTGAAGATTGTGACGGTTGTGGCAGTGGGAGTGACCGTTTTTGGAGTCGTCGTAGAGCGCCTCTGGAACTGGCTTGTGCCTACCGTGTTTGGCTGGAAGTCGATCACCTTCCCCCAGGCACTAGGGCTTCTTGCCCTCTGCAAAATCCTGTTTGGTGGTTTTCACCGGCACGGCGGAGGCCGTGGTTGGAAGCACCGCATAGAGGAACGCTGGGCGAGGATGAGTCCGGAAGAACGTGAACGAATCCGCGCGGGCTTGCAGAGCGGGCACAGAAGCGGCTGGAATCCGGCCCACGAGCCGAGCCATGAGGAGACCGCAAAACAGCTCTAAGGAGAAAGCGTGAATTCGCAGCCATTCGGCCCGCTATCGGTCGGCGAGAGACCCAGATCTCAGAATCAGATCTGGAGTCCCCGCGCCGCTGTAGCTCAGCGATTAGTTTGACTCGGTAAATTGAATCGAGGGCGTTGATCCACTGGCGGCGGTACATGCCCCAAGCGTCAGATTATTCGTTTCGCCGGTAGTGCCGTCGTAACTGGATGGCGACAAGCACTTCGGCGCACTCGTCGATCCATCGTTTACCCCTACCTTTACCGTCACGGACGAACCGGAGTTAAATTTGGCCCGCGATCCACCCGCGTTGCCGAGCACATTGAACTCCGCCTGAGTCCAACCACTCGCGATGTCCGTCAGGCGATCCTGCACGGTTGCGGTGTAAGCCTGGCCATCGAAAGTCACGGTGGCGGCATCAGTTCCCCCGGGTGTGGCTGAACCGGAGAGCGTTAAACTCGCGAGATCGGTTATCGGTAGCTGGCCGTTGGCAATCACGGTGGCTTTCGTATTCTGCACGCAGTCGTCGCCAGGACCCGCTGAATCCGCACCGGCGTCGATGAAACCGCTGGGGCAGATATTCGAGCCATTATCAATGCCATAGTTGATCAGCCAATATTCGATGAATACTTCTGTCTTGTTTGTCAGCTGATTACTGGTAAGCGAAACCGGGGTGTTCGTCGACATCACATACTGCTGCCACGCGAAGCAACCCGAGTAGCCGCCGCAAGCCGGAGAATTGCTGTAGAAATTCGTATTCACTTGTAGCGTGTATTCGTTTGGTCCAAGGATGCCGCCACCGCCGAACGCGGCTACGCCAACACTCTTTTCAGATCTCACCCCTGTCACCTTCGGGAAGGTGCCGATCGCTGAGCTGATCAGGTGCCCGGCCGGTGCTTGAGCAACATAGTCATAGCCATTGCCCACCGTTTCCTCTATGTTTTTGTGGTTGGGCAGCGCCGACCGATAGCCTGGTGCCGCGGCGCATCCCACCCGTTCCCATGTCATGTTCGGATAAGAAGCGTGGAAGCATCCTTCTTCGGGTGCACTGATCCGGTGCATAGTCGCCCGCCAAGCTTCATGAGCCTGTGCTTCAGCCGTGCTGGCGATCTCATCACCTCCCAGCGCGAATGCGAGTGGGGCGACACCCACATAACTCGCCAGTATCGAAATACGTAGCAGATTACGCGTAGAAAACCTCACCTTACCTTGCGTCATTCAGATCCCTTTCGATCTACAAGCTAGTTGCCTTCAACTAATTGCCTCAGGTTCGCACACCCCTGCCGAGGTGAACAAGCTTCTGTCAGGGAAAGAAGGGATAGGAAATCGCGCCCCTTACAGCGGTGTACTTCACACGCCCAGGGTTAAGGACGATGAGTTTTAAGTCTTATGACCAGCGATTAATATTTCGGGACTGTCGTTGACCCTACCGCGGCTCCGGCAGAGGAGGAGCAGTCGTACCGCCGATATTCGCGTACGAATCCTTCACCTCTACTACCTTGCCCTCATTGAAGCGCACGAACGTCACCTTGCCCGGCGGGTCGCCGTAAATCCAATCCTCAATGGCATCGCCGTCGTGATTCGTCTCGCGAGATTTGCTGCGCGGCTTCCCGAGCGCCAGCATCACCTGATCGTGATCCATGCCCTCAATCGCACGCTGCTCCTTGATTGCCTTCTGCACCGGCTCCGGCAGCTTGTCCATGTACTGCTCCGCCGCCGAATGTTTCTCGAAGTCCAGGATGGGCGAAAGGATCTGCCGTATCTCTGCCGCTTTTAAAGAGGGCACCGCGCCCGGAAAAACTAGAGCGATATGCGAGCCATTGACCTGTCCATTCTGGTTCCGCGAAACGGGCGATGTCGTGCCGCCCATCCCGACTTGGACGTGATCGTACCAGTGCCCCGAGGCCGTGCCTCCATTGAGCTCCAGCAGAATGCGGCTGCCCTCGATCTGCACGCGCGTGATTTGTACCTGATCTCCTAGCCGGGCCGCCGGTCCCTGCTCATCGAGCGCCTTGGTCCAGGCACTCTTGTCGTATTGACCGTTGCTGTGGACCATCAGCGGCTTCTTCGAGCGCGGCAGCATCACCTTCATGGTGGCGAACTCGGCATTGAGTCCTCGTTCGATCTCCATCCGCTCGTCAAAGCTGAGCTTGTCGGCCCGCAGTGTGCCGGTAAATGCTAAAAAAACGCCCGCCGCCGCAAGCCCGATTAGGCAGGCTCGTTGAGCGTGCGCGCGATTGCTGCGTGCTGCGCTCTCACCGGTATTTTGAGCAGTGCGAAAAAAGAGCCCGACGACGAAGATCGTCGCAAGCAAGCCGCCTTCCGGACCATAGTCCCCCCGCTCCACAGGGGCAAGAGATCCCATTGATAGTGATACCTCGTTACCTCGATTGTAAGCCCGCTTAGATTAACCCCAAACAGCGGTAGCACCAGGTTCCAGCCGAAATGGAGCCCAATCGGAAGCCAGAGATCCCGGCTGCGAAGGAAGGCGAAACCCAGCACAATTCCCCACAAAATGGTGTTCAGAATGCCGAGGCCCGATGAGTGCGGATTCGAGCGTGAGTCAGTCCGAAAATAACCGCTATCGGCAGCACCGTCGCAAATGGCCCCATCTTCTCAATCAGCAACTGAAAGGCGTACCCGCGAAAGATCATCTCTTCTCCGGTAGCGGCCACCGCGAGCGTCACCAGGTAGAAAATCAGGCTTGCCCAGGAAAAAGCGATGTCCTTCTGTAGTACCAGGTGACCGGTTCCCGCCAGGATGGGCGCCAGCAGCATGAGCGATGCCGCGGCCACACTTAACAGCAGTCCCCAAAGGAAATTCTGGGCGGACGCTCGTCCCCCCTCTAACCCGATGTCCGTGAAGGGTCTTCGATCGAAAACCCGCATCGTCAGGAGATTCGCGGCCAGACCCGTTGCGCACAAGCCCACCGTGCCGGCTACTACTGAACCAAATACGGCAAAAAGCAATAAAGGTATCATTCTCAGCCCGATATAGACGGTCGCAATGAAAAACGCAACCCGCAGCACGATGCCTAAACGGGTGTCGGATCCGGCGGAACGGGTCGATAGGTCGGGTGGAAGAGGCAACGATTTGGAAGTACTCAGTACTTTATGAGCAATATTCTCATCGTAACTGGCAGCTCTCGACCGATGAGAAGGTATGAGCCAAATGCAAGAACGTAGAACGGACACTCGACTGCTCTGTGCGGACCTGATTGAACTGATCTGGGATGATGCCACCGGGCAGGAAAGAAGGCGCATCGCCAACCTGGAAGATATCTCCCGCTCCGGAATGTCGCTGCAGCTGGAAGTTCCCATTCACGTTGGCACTTCGATTCGGGTGCGGTCCGGCGAACAGGAGTTTGTCGGTATCGTGCGTTACGCGCTCTACCGCGATCACGCGTATTTTCTGGGTATTGAGCTCAATCAGAATAGCCAGTGGTCGGCCCGGATGTTTGTCCCGCAACACCTGCTCGATCCTCGCGAGGCGGTTAGGCGACCCCTGAGCAGAATACTCGCTGAACAGACCTCCAAGTTGATTCACTAGCGAAGTAAAATCTGGCTAATGCGCAAGTTGCCTGATCGCACGGCAGAGGAAGTCCGCCCGATACCGTCATGACGGATGGCCGTCAACAGCTTCTGGCCCGCGGCGTGTATGCCGCCCTGGCCACCCCGCGACGCCCCAATTCGATCGAGGCCGATACCGCCGTTATGCTCGACTATCTGGATCAGGTTGCCTCTACCGGCGTGAATGGGGTTGTCCTCTTCGGTGCTACCGGTGAATTTATCCACTTCGAACTAGAAGAACGCATCCGCGTAACGGGACTTGCCATCAAGCGCAGCCGCGTTCCGGTGCTGGTGAATGTCTCGCACTCGACCCTCGCCGGAGCCGTCGCGATTGCCAGCGGCGCAAAAGAAGCAGGCGCCTCTGGGCTGCTGCTGACGCCTCCCTACTTCTACCGCTATAGCGATGACCAGATCTGCGAATTCTTCCGTCAGTTCGTGCAGCTTGCCGGGCGCGACACGCCGATCTATCTCTACAATCTGCCGATGTTCGTCAACCCGATTTCGGCAGAGCTCGCCAAGCGGCTCTTTGAGAACGTGGCGCTCGCCGGCATTAAGGATTCGAGCGGTGACTGGGGCCTCTTCGAGTCTCTGCTCGCCTTGCGCGCCGGGCACGGATTTCAGCTGCTCGCCGGCAACGAATCGATTTACTTGCGAGCCCGCCTCGCTGGGGCGGACGGCGCCGTTTCGGGTGTGGCCGCCGCTTTGCCTGAGTTGATGGTTGCGCTCGAGCGTGCGCTAGAGGCCGGCGACGGAGGACGCGCTCAAAACCTGAACGCCAGCCTTCGCGAATTTCTTGCTCAGGTGCATAAACTCCCCGCCACTGTAGCCATCAGAGAAGCCGCCCAAGGGCGAGGTTGGAAGCTCAGCCAGGCAGCCATCCCGTTTGATAAACAAACTAGCACCGACATCGAAGCCTTTCATGGCTGGTTCCGCGGCTGGTTTCCCGAACTGCTGCGCGAGTGCGGTCAATCGACCGGCGTGCGAACGTAAAGAGTGTGGACCAAGCACTTAACGGCGACGGAGATCTAGCAGCCCCGGTCGATGTGGAAGAGTTCCGTCGAGCAGCCTATGCGCATGCCGACTGGATCGCCCAGTTCTTCGAAACCGTCCGCGATCATCGGGTTCTGCCGCAGATACGCCCAGGCGAGTTTTCCGCAAGCTTGCCACAGAGTGCTCCCGAACACGGCGAGAGCTTCGAACGCATTCTTAAAGATTTCGAATCTAAGGTGTTCCCCGCCTTGACGCTCTGGAACCATCCCCGCTTTTTCGCCTGGTTCGCCAATTCCGCGACACCGCCCTCCATCCTCGCCGAGTTTCTCATTGCGGCTATAAATGTGAACGCGATGCTATGGCGATCTTCGCCCGCCGCCACCGAACTCGAGCAGGTTACCTTGGGCTGGATTCGCGAGTGGCTCGGCTTGCCCGCTTC
Organism: Terriglobia bacterium; assembly: GCA_963737005.1. GTDB lineage: Bacteria > Acidobacteriota > Terriglobia > Bryobacterales > Bryobacteraceae > Bog-105. The sequence goes on from CAVTRD010000007.1 coordinate 200,972, forward strand.
ACTCTTCGGCATCATCTTTGACACCGCCTCGGTAGCCGTCCTGCAGGCCATCGGGGCCGCCCGCGAATATGCGGATCCGGAGTGCCGCCAGAAAGGCATGCGCCCAGGCCTGACGATATACGTTTCCGAAGAAACCCATTTCTCCGCAGAGCGAGCCGCCATTACGCTCGGCTTCGGCCAGGAAAACGTGCGCAAGATAGAGGTCGACGGCGAGTTTCGCATGCGGGCCGACTGCCTTGAAGCCGCCATTCAGAGCGACCTTGCTGCGGGCAAGCGCCCCTGCTGCATCGTTGCCTCGGTCGGTTCCACTTCCACCAGCGCCATCGATCCCATCCCGCAGATCGCCGACATTGCTGAACGCTATGACGTATGGCTGCATATTGATGCTGCGTATGGCGGCTCGGCCGCCGTTCTCCCGGAAATGCGGCATGTGTTTGCCGGCGTCGAGCGAGCCCATTCGCTTGTCTTTAATCCGCACAAATGGCTCTATGTCTCGATGGATTGCAGCATCTTTTACACCAGCCGCCCCGAGATCCTCCGCCGCGCCTCCTCCATCAGCGCTGAGGTGATTCGCACCGCGGAAGACGATCAAGTGGTCAATTTCAATGACTACGGCGTTCAGCTCGGCCGCCGTTTCCGCGCACTCAAACTTTGGTATGTGCTGCGCCATTATGGCCGCGAGGGAATTATGGCGATGCTGCGCGATTCGATCCGGCTGGCGCAGTTGCTGAAAGAGCTCGTCGCGTCCGACAGCGCCTTCGAGCTCGCCGCCCCAGTTCCGTTTTCGCTCGTCTGCTTTCGCCTCCGCGCCAGTAACGAAGCCAATCGCTCGCTGCTCGAAGCGATCAACCAGAGCGGCAAAGCTTTCCTTTCGCATACCGTGCTGAACCGGAAATACGTGCTACGCTTCGCCATCGGCAACTTCCAGACCAGTGAGCGCGATGTTCGCGAAACGTGGCAGCTGATCCAGGAAACTGCGCGCACTATTGCTACGCCGGAACTAGCCGGAGCAGAGCGGCGCTGAAGCGCATGGAGTCCGTAAATCGCCTCAACACAGTTTTTTGCGGGGTCCCGTTGCGTACACCCGTTCTCGCCGCCTCCGGAACATTCGGTTACGGCATCGAATTTGAGAAGCTGCTCGACCTGAACGCTCTCGGCGGACTTGTCACGAAAGGTCTCTCTCGCGAGCCGATTGCGGGAAACCCGTCACCCCGCCTGTGGCACACCGCGGGCGGCATGATGAACTCCGTTGGGCTGCAGAATGTAGGCGTAAAAGCATTCATTCGCAATAAGCTGCCCAAGCTTCGCCGTTTCAGTACCCGCGTTTTTGCCAATGTCTTCGGTTACTCGATCGATGACTACGGTGAAGTGATCCGCGCCCTCGAAGACGCCGACGGCATCGCCGGCTACGAACTGAACGTGTCCTGCCCGAACACCAAGCACGGCGGCATTTTCTTCTCGAGCGATCCGGCATTACTTTCTGAACTGGTCACGCGCATACGGCCTCTGGCAAGCCGTCCGCTGATTGTGAAATTGTCGCCCAATGTCGCGCGCATCGAGCCCTTTGCGCAAGCAGCGGAAGCGGCCGGCGCCGACGCGCTCTCGCTTATCAACACCGTCGTCTCCTACGCGCTCAACGCCGAAACACGCCAGCCCCGCATCGCCGCAAAATTCGCCGGGCTCTCCGGACCGGCCATCAAACCGCTCGCCTTGCGTCTGGTGAGCGAAGCCGCGGCTGTAGTGAAGATTCCGATTGCCGGGATGGGCGGCATCGCTAACGGTGAAGATGCGGCCGAGTTCCTCTTAGCGGGCGCTTCTGTCGTCCAGGTCGGCACGGCCAGCTTCATCGACCCGCGCGCCCCTCACCTCATCGCGCAAGAACTTGATCGCTTTCTCGCCAAGTCGCGCCTCACTTCGGTATGCGAACTCGTCCATGCACAATAGAGCAATGAAAGAAACGATCACACCCGCTAACGGACCCAAAGCCGCCGGTCCTTACTCGCCCGCGATCAAAGCGAATGGCTTTGTATTTCTGAGCGGCCAGATTCCCGCCGATCCACAAACTGGAGCCGTTGTCTCAGGCCCTATACAGGTCACCACGGCGCGCGTCTTAGAAAACCTGAAGCTCGTTCTCGAAGCCGCCGGCTTGTCGCTCGTCGACATTGTACGAACGAATGTCTACTTAAAGAATATGGACGATTTCGCGCAGATGAACGAGGCCTACGGAGCGTTCTTCCCAAATCAGCCACCCGCCCGCACAACAATCGAAGTGGCCCGGCTGCCCCGCGACGTGAACATTGAGATCGACGCCATCGCCATCGATCCCCACCATCAGTACCCGTTTGCGAAGTAGCTGCTTATTTCTTGGGCGCGTCCGCTGGCTTTAAAGGCGGATGCGCACTGTATTGAGTCTGCGGCGGATTTAGCGTGACGTCGATCGTTTTCTCTGCACCCGCCAGTTCAAGCTTGTTGCCGTAGGTCTGATATTTCTGCGTCACCACTTGCACCTGCACTGTGCCTTCCGGCACCGGCGGAAAGTGCGCGATCCCCTGCTGATTCGTCTTCAGCTCCCAGTGGATCTTGCTGCGGAAACCCAGCTTCGACACGCTGTGCGAGCCCAGAAAATCGAGGATCACCGCCGCGTTCTCGACCGGCTTGTCAAACTGATTCTTCACGACAACTTTGAGTGTCGTCTTCTGATCGGCACGCGCCGCTATCGTCCCTAGGAACAGGGCGAGAACTGTCGCGACCCGCCATGCGAGGATCATGCCCGCATTATCGCGCAGTATTTTGCGCAGCACGCCCACTTTCACTCGCGGCGCTCAGCGGCGTTAGAAGCCGCTCAATCCCATTTCTTAGCGACGCTTCGTCCATCACGCCCGGATGATACATCTGCACCACACCACGCCGGTCGATCAAGACGATCGTGGGCGTGGTGCTGACGCCGAAACGTCCGAAGTTGCCGCTATCGAGAGGCGCCTGGACCTTTGGAATGCCTGCGTAATACTTCTCGAACACCTTCTCTACGAACGGCTTCTCAACCGCCGCCGTCGCGTGTTCTTCTTGCGCCGTGTAGCCATAAAGCCGCGTTGGCGCGACAACGACCAGTCCCTTCGGCTCGAACTCCTCCGCCAGACGCGTGATGATCGGCGCTTCCCCTTTGCAATCGGCGCACCAGTGAGCCCAGAAAAACAACAGCGTCACTTTCCCCCGCCACGCATTGGGGCTCGCCGGCTTCGCGCCAATCCAATCTGTTTCGCGCAGCAGCGGCATCGGGCGTCCTTGCAAACTGAGCAGGTTGATATTTTTCTGAAAGCGATCAACCAGCGAAGTGCCTCGCCACGTCGCCATCCCCGAGCGCAGCATCTGCAACGCTTCCGCCCGCTTCCCTTCTTTAGTGAGTACCTCTGCTTCTACCTCATAAGCCGCGCCGAGTGCCAGCGGCAAATGCGGCTCGCTGTCCATCTGTCGGGTCGATAGCGATGTCTTTGCCACTCGCTCGATCTCTTGCGCGTCATGCAACGCTTCCGCCATATTGCCAGCTGCCGCCTCCCCGCGCGCCAGCCAAGAAAGCGCTTCAAGGGTCTCCGGCGTGTCTCCATTCAACTGCCGGTATTGGCCCACCAGCGCTCGCGCACTCGCTAGATCACCTTGCTGCAACGCCGAGACAACGTACGAGACAATTTGCGGTGTCGCTGGCTGCCCGTAGCTCTTCTCGACAGTGCTCTGTCCCCGTATCGCGCAGGTACCAAACATCACCAGTAGCGCTACCGCAACTTTTTGCATTAATCGAGACACACTGTCTTCAGGTATTCGCGAAACGGCTGCCCTAAGTCATGCCGGTTCAGCGCAAATTCCACCGTCGCCCGCAGAAATCCGAGTTTGTCTCCCGCGTCATAGCGCGTTCCTTCAAACTTCAACCCGTAAATGGGCCGGTTCCGAAGCATATATTTCAAAGCATCTGTCAGCTGAATCTCGCCACCGCTGCCGGGCTCGATCGCTTCAATGCACTGGAAGATCTCAGGCGTTAGCACGTATCTGCCGATGATCGCCAGATTGGATGGAGCATCCGCCGCCTTCGGTTTTTCCACCATGTTGCGAATCCGGAATAGCCGGTTCTCGCGGCCATTGTCCGAAACCAGTTCCGCATCCACCACCCCGTAAGCCGAGATCTGATCTTTCGGCACTTCCATCAAGGCGAGTACCGAAGCCCCGTAGAACTCATACACATCGAGCAGCTGGCGGATACAGGGGGTCTGTGAAGCAATGATGTCGTCTGACAACACAACCGAGAAAGGCTCGTGCCCGACCAATTCTTTGGCCCGCAAAACTGCGTGTCCCAGCCCCAGTGCTTCCTTTTGGCGCACGTACGACACATCAATCATGTCCGAGATGGCGCGCACCATCGAGAGCATTTCGGTCTTATTTTTCGATTCAAGCAGCTGTTCGAGCTCGAAGCTGACGTCGAAATGATCTTCGATAGAGGATTTTCCGCGCCCCGTGACGATGATAATGTTCTGAATGCCGGAGTGCATCGCTTCTTCCACGCCGTATTGAATCAACGGCTTATCCACCAGGGGAAGCATTTCTTTCGGTTGCGCCTTGGTGGCGGGAAGAAATCGCGTTCCCAATCCCGCTGCTGGGAACACCGCTTTACGCACACGTGGAGTCATCTGAGGTAATTGTACGCGCTTCGCCGCCCGATTCTCCCCGCTCGCTGAACGCCCTTTGAGCGCCGCCTGATACTGTGTTACTCCTAAAGTTTAGGAATCGGTTCGAATGTGGCGGCTGGCTCTCTGCCGGGCGCTTCTCTTCCGTAGAAATCTCAGAATCACAGGAAATCGGAAACTAAGAATGGCTTACGTAATCGCAGAACCCTGCATTGGAACCAAAGATACCGCCTGCGTGGACGCCTGCCCGGTCGATTGCATCCATCCGAAGAAAGACGAAGAAAAATTCGGCGCGGAAGAGATGCTGTTCATCGATCCCGTAGAGTGCATTGATTGCGGGGCGTGCGTGCCGGTCTGCCCGGTGTCGGCCATCTTTGCGGCCGACGATCTGCCCGAAAAGTGGGCCGATTTCACTCAGAAAAACTCGGCATTCTTCGGCCGTTAGTCCCCGCTGTCCTCACGGCCGGTACACCGCGTAAGAAGTATCGGTTTCCCAAACCCGCACATACGCAATCGAGCCTTGCTCCAATTTGCTCTGCATCTCTTCGCAGATAAATTTGGCAATGTTCTCGGCTGAGGGATTGATTTCGTCAAACGGCTTCAGCTCGTTCAAAAACTGGTGATCCAGATAATCGCTCGTCGCACGCAGCTGTTTTTTCAGAACCGCAAAGTCAAATAGCAGCCCCGTCTCGTTCAGCTCCGAGCCTTCCATGCCAACCTGCACTCGATAATTGTGGCCGTGCAAATTTTCACACTTGCCGTAATAGTTGCGTAGCGAGTGGGCAGCCGCGAAAGTGTGTTCTACGCAGATCTCAAACATCGAAGAATTCTTGCACGTCGTTGAGCTTTCTTGAGAAGCGGTACGGAGGCAGGCTTTCGAAGAAAATGCGCCCGTAGGGAAGCTTGCTGATCCTATTATCCAGCAGCACGAGCACGCCTCGATCGGCCGCGCCGCGAATGAGCCGGCCAAAGCCCTGCTTCAAAGCCAAAGCCGCCTGCGGGATCTGGTAATCGTGAAACGGATTTCCACCGGCCTGTCGCACCGCCTCACTGCGCGCCGCAACCACCGGGTCCGTTGGCACCGCAAATGGCAGCCGGTCAATAATTACGCAGCTCAACTGCTCGCCTTGCACATCCACCCCTTGCCAGAAAGAGGATGTTCCAAACAGCACAGCGCCTGGCGTAGCGCGAAAGGTCTCGATCAACGCCGTGCGCGGCGCATCGCCCTGCAGTAATAGCGGAAACTCCAGCCGCCTCCTCAAAAGCTCGTAAATCTGCCGCATCTGCGCGTAGCTTGTGAATAACAGAAACGCTCGCCCGCGCGAAGCCTCGAGCACCCGCTCAATTTCATCCGCCGCCCGTCTCGCAAACTCCTGCTGCCGTGGGTCAGGCAGATGGGGCGGAACATACAGCAGCACTTGTTTCGCGTAATCGTAAGCGCTCTCCACGTGCAGCGTGCTCGCGTTCGCTGCCCCTAAACGCTCCTGCGTGTAAGCAAAGCTGCCCGCCACCGTCAAAGTCGCCGAGGTCAAAACTACTGTGTCCAATGGCTCAAATAAACGCGTCGGGAGAATCTTCGAAACGTCAATGGGAGTGGCCTGCAAATAGGTGCCGCGCCCGCGCGCTTCGGTCCAATACACAAAACTTGCATCGCCCGCCTCCGTCCAGAACCGGAGCGCTTGCCCGATCAACCGTGCCCGGCGCACGAGCGGTATCGTCTCTTCAATTGCGCCCTCAATGGTTTCGAGCCGCGCACCGAACGCCTCGAGCGCAAAGAGCAGTTCCCGGTAAGCCGCCTCATGTTGTTCGAGAAAGCGTGACCGCTCATTAAAAGCGCGTCGTCCTTCGCCCGGGAACAGCCGAAAAAACTCGCCTGCCCGATCACCCAGCTGGACCAGACTGCGGTCTAACTCCGGCCCGGCGAAAAACTTGCGCCGCGAGACTCCCGCCGTATCCTTGATCAATTCCTGTATCTGCAGATTGCTGACTGTAATCCCGAAGTACTGTCCCGCGATATCTTCAATCTCATGCGCCTCGTCAAAGATGACCGCTGAGTAGTCGGGCAGAACCGCACCGAACGGCTGATCGCGCATCGCCAGATCCGCAAAGAACAAATGGTGATTGACGATTACAATCTCGCTCTCGTGCGCCCGCCGGTGCATCTCCGTGATGAAGCAGCGCTCGAACTGCTTGCACTTCTGGCCGGCACAGGCGTCACTCCGCGCATCGAGCTTCCACCACGCGCTGCTGCTCTCGGAGATTTCGCGCAGTTCGCTCCGGTCGCCCGTTCCCGTCGATTGCTCCCAATCCCGAATGATCTGGTAATCCCGCACCTCATCGAGCCCCGCCAGCACCGGTTCGCGCTCCGCATCGTAAACCTTCTGTCGGCACACATAGTTCCCGCGACCCTTCATGTAACAGACCCGCAGGGGCTGTTCAAACAGCGCCGCGAGCAGCGGCACATCCTTCGAATAGAGCTGCTCCTGCAGGTTCTTCGTGCCGGTCGAAATAACCACGCGCTTGCCGGAAAGGATCGCCGGAATCAAGTACGCCAGCGTTTTGCCGGTACCTGTTCCGGCTTCGACGATCAAGTGCGTCTTCTCGGCCAGCGCTGCTTCCACGGCTTCCGCCATCTCGAGCTGGCCTTCGCGATATTCGAAGTTCGGGTGAACGCGCGCCAGCAGGCCCGAACGTCCAAAAAATTGCCGTACCCTTGGCCGTCTAGGCGTGCGGCTCGGGTGCTCGACTGATACGGAAAGGCTCACTGCTCGGCGTGGGAGGGAACCTTCAGTTTAGTACGTCCGGCTCCTGTGGAAGATCCGGGTCCCACCATGCTAAATTCCCCAGGAGGCGAACATCGTGAACCAAGAACGCACCCTTTCCTCATCCACAGTTACGGCCGTCCTAAACGCGCCAATCGACAAAATCAACATCGCTGATCGACTCCTGAACCTTCCGGATCGTGTTCATGCAGTTGCGCCCGACGAACCCCAGACTTTTTAAGCAGCATAGTATCTCGTTTGAGAACGCGGGTGCCGCATGTCAGGCCGCTTCTGACACGCACAACAAAGAAGAGACACCCAAATTTCGCTAAGAGCATTGAGCGACATGCGCTCGGTGGCACTCGCCTGATTGCAGCACGTTAAACGCAACTGATAGCCCTCGCCGCTGTCGACCAACTCAGGCGGCACTACTACCTACGTTCAGGACCCCCGAATCTTCCCTGCCCGGTTATCCTTAGAGGGTGCGGCGGCGTCCCGCATCGCCTCTCCGCCATGACCGAAGAAATCCTCTATCTTTCGGAGCTTCTCGGCCTCAAGGTCTATGACTTGAGGGGCCGCGATATCGGCACGCTGCGCGACGCTGCCCTCGTTCCGCTGATTGATCCGGTGCGCCTCGATCGCTTCCTGGTCGGCGCCGGACCGGCTTGGCTCAGTATCCGTTACGACCAGGTCCAATACATCAACGATGACGGCATTCACCTTAAAGACGAGCGCCTCACCCCTTATCATTCCGACGAGTACATGTTGCGCATGACGCGCGATCTGCTCGATCAACAGATCATCGACGCACAGGGCCGCAAAGTCGTCCGCGTGAACGATGTGACCTTCCTCAAGGAATGCGAGAACGGCAGTGAGGTCCTGCACATTCTCGAAGTCGATATAGGCATTCGATCGATCGTGCGCCGTCTGCTGCGGGGTATCGTTCCGCCGGCTACCATTCGTAAGCTGCAGCGCCGCATCCCCACGCATTCTATTCGTTGGGAGTTTTGCAACATTCTCGAAGCCGACCCGCAGCGGCGCGTTCGTCTCAATATCTCGAACAAGCTGCTCGAGGACATGCACCCAGCGGATCTCGCGGATATCGTCGAAAACCTCGGACACGAAGATCGCACCGCCATCTTCGACACGATGGATAGCGAGAGCGCAGCCGAACTGCTGACCGAAGTCGAACCTGAGCTGCAGGCCCGCATCATCGAATCGCTCGATGCCGAAAAGGCGGCCGAAATCCTGGAAGAAATGGCGCCCTCCGAAGCGGCCGACCTGCTCAACGAGCTCGAAGACGAGCGTTCCGAAGAGATCCTCGACGAGATGGAAGAGGAGGACAAGGAAGAAGTTGAGGAGCTACGCGATTTTCGCGACGATACCGCCGGCGGCTTGATGGACACCGGCTATCTCACTTTACCCGTCGACGCCACCGTTGAACACGCCATGGCGGAGCTGCGCAAGGACGAAGAAATTCTGGAAGATTTACATGCGCTCTTCCTGATTGACTCGCAGGACCACCTCCGCTACACCGTTCCGCTTGCCAAGCTTTTCTTTGCGCCGGGCGATGCTCTCCTCCGTGAGTTTGCCTCCGATCCCCTGCTCTTCGTTGCCGCTGATGAGAAGCTCGATCGCGTGGCCGAGATGTTCGATAAATACAACTTGCTGGCTCTTCCCGTGGTGGACGACGAAGAACGCCAGAAGCTCATTGGCGTCATTACCGTCGATAACGTCGTCGCGCTCCTCCGCCAAACCTGATCGATTGATCGTTTTGCTATACTCGTCTTTACGTATTCAGCCGAGCTGAGTATAGGTGTGTCTTATGGCAAAAGTTTGTGAAATCTGCGGTCGCGGACCGCAATTCGGGCATCGGATCAGCCATGCTCATAACGTGACGAATCGGCGCTGGAATCTAAATCTCCAGACCGTTCATGCATTGGTGCAAGGCGCCGGAAAGCGTGTTCGGGTCTGTACATCCTGCATCCGTAGCGGTAAAGTGCAAAAGGCGCCTGTTGTCAAAGCTCCGGCTGCCTAGAGCCTCTCTTCTTCGTTCATAATGTAGGCAAGCTTGTGCGGTGGTCTCTTCAGGCCGCGAGACATATCGTCCTGGTCTTGTTGTGGCTGGTTTTATTTTGGCTTGGTTAGATTAGCTTGATGCCCCCGACCATTCGCCAAGCTGCTCGGCACCTCGGCAGAACCGGGATTGCCTTCCTGATTGTCCTCGTTTTCTTCGTCATCGCTTACCTGAGTGGGAATGGAGATTGGGCGTTCTTTGCGTCGCTCGTTCTCCTGCCGCTCACTGCCATATTGCTCTACCGCGCTCTCCGCACCTTGCAGCGCAAAGGCTTGTGGAGCGTGCGTAATCGGCTGCTCTTCGTTTATGCGCTGATCGGAGTTCTCCCGCTCCTGCTGGTCCTCGTCCTGATCGGTCTCGGGACTTGGGCGCTGACTACCGAACTGGCGATCTATCTCGCTAACTCAGCGCTGGCCCGCCAGCTGACCACTATCGAATATTCCGTCGAAGCGCTCCGCCACATGCCGAAACAGGAGCAGGTGCACGCCGCTCCCGAAATCGTGAGAAATTTCCAGAACAGTTTGCCCGGTTTGCGTCTTTATCTCTTCGATGGAACCGGCGAGCATCGTTTCCCGAGCCGATAGTCCCGACCTGAAACTGCAGCCCGGCTGGAAAAATGTTCACGGACTGCTTGTGTTTGGCGGCCGGTTTTACGGTTGGGCCCACTATTCGGGCGACGGTGAGGAGTTGGTCGCGCTCGCCCCACTCTCGGACGAAATGGTCGAAAATCTCGTGCCGAACCTGGGCGCGATTTCGCTCTTTGAGAGTCCTAAAGATGTTCGAAAAGGGCATCGACCCTGCTGCCGCAGGTTCGTTCCGCGCAACTCGCGAAGCGGGCGGCTCAGGAGAAGATCAGTTCCGCTTCAGCTTCAACCAACAGCCCGGTGGCAAACGCCGTGTGCATCTACCGCCTGCGGCCTTCCGTTTCGATCTGCCGGTGCTGTGGTTCGCTACCAGCTCTCATTACCATCTCGACACGCCCAATAAAACTTTCAGCGGCGTCCTCGGAGTCTATTCGCGACCCTCCGCTATTCTCGGCTCCTTCTTCTCGGGAACCGAGTTTTGGCGCGGCGTCCTGTTTGACGTTGTCATCGGTGTCGGACTTCTGTTCCTTTTGGTTGAGCTGGTTGCAACGATGCTTGGGGCGCATCTCGCGCGACGCCTCACCGGCGCCGTCAAAGCACTTTATGAAGGCACGCGCCGCATCACCGCTGGCGACTTCAGCCATCGCATCCCCGTGCGCACTAATGATCAGCTCGGCGAACTCGCCACCTCTTTTAACCAGATGAGCGGTCACCTCGAGCGCCTGCTGGTGGTGGAAAAAGAAAAGGAACGTCTGCAGACCGAGCTTGAAATCGCGCGCGAAGTGCAAGGGCAGCTTTATCCGAAGAAAGCACCGCCGCTTTGCGGGCTGAAGCTCACCGTGCAATGTGATCCCGCTCGCATGGTTTCGGGCGATTACTACGATTACCAGGAACTCGCCGGCAGGCGGCTTGCCTTTGCCATCGGTGATGTGGCCGGTAAAGGAATCTCAGCCGCCCTCCTCATGGCGACTCTGCAGGCCGCCCTGCGCTCGCAAATGACGCAGTATCAGCCGATGGTCCAAAATGAATGCTGCGGAAGCGCCGGAAATAGACGTTTCGAAACTTGTCTCTGCCCTCAACAAGCAAATCTTCGCGCACACTTCGCCTGAAAAATACGCCACCTTTTTCTTTGCGTTATTCGATGAGCGCAGCCGGTCTCTAACGTATACGAACGCCGGTCATCTTTCGCCTCTACTCTTCCGCAATGGCAGCGTGACGCCACTTGATTCAAACGGCACCGTGGTCGGAGCTTTTCCGTTTTCTAAATTTGAGGAAAGCTGCCTCACCATGAGCCCCGGCGATCTGCTCGTGTGCTACACCGACGGCATTACCGAGCCCGAGAACGCCTACGGTGAAGAATTCGGCGAAAGCAGGTTAATCGATCTAGTCAGGAAGCATTACCATCGCGATGACAGCGAAATCATTCACCTCGTGTTAGAAGCCGTCCGTGGCTGGACCGGCACGCCCGAGTTGCACGACGACATGACGCTGATGCTGGCACGCGAGGTTCAGTCGGCTTGAAGATCCTCACTGCGGCTCAGATGCGCGAGGTTGACCGCCTCACCTCCGAACGCGGCATCCCGGGCCTGATCTTGATGGAGAACGCCGGCAACCGGATAGTCGATTTCTTATGCGAAACGTTCCGGCCGATTGGCGATCAGCGCGTCGCAGTGGTTTGCGGGAAGGGCAACAACGGCGGTGATGGGTTCACCATTGCCCGCCAGCTCTTTACCCGCCAGTTGTGCCGTGAGCTCACCGTCTTCGAATTGTTCGATCCGGCGGAGCTGTCAGGCGATGCAGCCGCGAATCGAAGAATGCTCGAAGCATGCGGCTGCCCAGTTCGAAGCGGATTAGGGAACGAACCCAGCTTGGCGACGGTCGTAGTCGACGCCATCCTCGGTACCGGTCTCTCAGGCCCCGTGAAAGAAGGCGTCGCGCGGGATGCGATTGCCTGGATTAACGAGCGTTTTCCGCTTGCCCGCAAAGTGGCAATCGATATTCCGTCCGGTCTTCAATCTGACGGAACGAAGCCAGCTGGCCGGTTCGTCAAGGCCGATTACACGGTCACCTTCACGGCTCCCAAACTCGTTCATTGTCTCTCGCCGGCTTACGAAAATGTGGGAAAGCTGAAAGTCGTCCCCATCGGCAGCCCGCCTCAACTCCTTGAAATTTCAGCGCTGAATTTAACCACTCCGGCTGATATCCGCTCCTTATTCGCTCCCCGACCGACTGAGAGTAACAAAGGCATGTACGGACACGTTCTGGTGGTCGGAGGTTCGTTCGGCAAAAGCGGGGCTCCAGCTATGAGCGGACTGGGCGCTTACCGCAGCGGCGCGGGTCTGGTGACTGTGGCCATTCCAAAAAGCGCGCTGACGGCCGTGGCCTCGGTTCGCCCCGAACTCATGACAGAGCCGCTCGAAGAGACTCCATCCGGGCGCATCGCATTTGGGGAACTCGACAAGCTTTTGGGTCTCGCGAAGAAGATGACCGTACTAGCCATCGGTCCCGGCCTCGGAACGGAAGACGAGACGGTGCGCCTGGTACGCGCCCTCTACGAGCAGGCCGAAATACCGGCCGTAGTTGATGCGGACGCTCTCAATGCACTGGCCGGCGCTTTGCCGCATACGGACAAGATTCGAATCCTGACGCCGCATCCCGGAGAAATGAGCCGGCTCACCGGGAAATCGACCAAAGATGTGCAGGCGGACCGCGTCGGAACAGCGCAGCGGCTCGCCCATGAGAGTGGAGCGACGGTTGTGCTGAAAGGTGATCGTACCGTCATAGCATTTCCAGATGGAAAAGCTGGTGGAGAAACCGGTAGAGAAACATGGATCAATCCGACCGGCTCCCCGTCCATGGCGACTGGCGGAACGGGGGACATCCTTACCGGTATGGTTGCGGGTATGGTGGCGCAGCACCCACACGATTGGCGGCGCGCTGTCGTAGCAGCCGTATGGCTTCACGGCAAATGCGGGCAACTCGGCGCGACCAAGTGGGGCGAGGAGTCGATGCTTGCCGCAGATTTGCTGGACTTTCTTCCTGGAGCGATGGATGAAGTCCGTACGGCGATTTGAGACAAAGTCGCCGGAAGAAACGCAAGCTCTGGGACGGCAACTCGCGGCGCTGCTGCCGGCAGCATGCGTTGTCCTCTTAAGCGGTGAGCTAGGGGCAGGCAAGACTACCCTTACCAAGGGCATCGCAGAAGGACGTAATGCCTCACGAGCCGAAGACGTTTCGAGCCCGACATATACGTTGATTCACGAGTATGGCGATCCGGTGAAGGTCTATCACGTCGATCTTTACCGGCTGGATACAAGCGAACAAGTCAGACGCATCGGACTCGAGGAACTCTTTCAGGAACCCGCGCTAGTGCTGGTTGAATGGGGCGACCGCTTCCCGGAACTGCTGCCGCCAGACACAATCGCGATCCGCATCGATCACGCCGGCGACGACCGCCGTACGATTCAGATATCGAATTTGCCTTAGCTCGTGTGTCCGGTTGTTGCGGCTTTCGCTAGATTGCACTCGATCGCGTGTTGGGAAAGTTCGGCTTCCGTGTTGAAATAGCGTCCACAGGATTCGCAATGGAACCGATTTGTTCCGGGGCCGGCGTTGCGGCCGACCGGGTGCCCTTCTTCGCTGCCGAATGCGCCATCTACCGGGACAGCCCCGCGTCCTGTACCGAATTCAGGGCGAGAAGCGGCCAATTTCTCAACGGACGAATGCTTGCCAGATTTGTTGGACGTTTGCAATCCGGGCAGTGCAGGTTCTATGTCCTCCATCGGATCGTCCGCCGCATCGGGATGCCTATTACGGGCGGTTTCATCGGAATCAGGAAAACTCGAGTCTTTTGCCATCTCAACTCTCTCTTTTGAAAGACAACACTCGGAAGAGATAAGTAACGCTATTTTGCGCTTGCTGGTCTCCTAAGCGTATGAACACCGAGAAAGTCGCGATTACCGAATTCGACGGCCTGAAAGATCTGAAGCCGCTGCTGAATTCGCCCGGACCCTGCGTGAGCATCTACCTCACGCTTGCGCCGACTCCTGCCAACCAGAGCGTGAAGGCGAATCAGCTTAGCTGGCAGGAGATCATCGAAAGTATAAAGCCGAAGCTGCTCGGAGCCGGCCCGGAAGGAAGCCAGTTGCTCGAGACACTCACAAATTGGGAGGAGATCTGGCAGGATCAGGAGCCGCAAGGGAAGACGATCGCAGTTTTCCGCTCGCCCGACGAATTCAAACTTACCTGGCTCCAGGAGGAAGTGCAGAACGAGGGTGTGGTCGGTCCTCATTTTTTCATCCGGCCATTGCTGCCCGAGTTGGAAAAGCCGAAGAGTTTCTATATTCTCGCGCTCAGCCAGAAGAATGTGCGCCTGGTGCATTGCACACTACGGACTTCGGAAGAGGTTGCGATTCCTTCCGGTACTGCCACCAGCTTCGATACCTTCATGAACCCCGCTAAACCCGATCACAATCGCAACAATATGACGAGCGCCGGCCAGTCAGGCGGGCACAGCAAGGGCGTGACGGGTACGACCGATACGGAGCGCGAACAGAAAAGGGAGTATCTGGCGCACTTCTTCCGGCAGATCGACCGGGGTATTAACGAGCTGCTTCGGGGCAGTTCGGAACCTGTGGTGCTGGCGGGTGTTGAATACGAGCTGGCGCAGTATCACCTGCTGAATACCTATCCTCATTTGCTTGCGGAAGATGTGCAGGGTGCGCCGAACGGCCTGAAAGCGGGCGAGATGCATTCACGCGCGCTCGATGCGATCGCCCGGAGCCTCGATGGGAAAGTCGATGAGGTACTCGCGGAATACAACCACAAAGTCGGCCCCGGCGCCTCCAATCGTTTGAAAGATGTAGTGACCGCGGCGCATGACGGCAGGGTGCTGCATCTGCTGGTCTCCGATTCACTGGAGAAAACAGGGACGTTCGACGAAGGCACTCATTCGGTGAAAGGGCACTCGGCGAACGCTTCCGAAGAAGAGGACCTGGTGAACGACGCGGCGGTGCAGACCATCCTGCATGCGGGACAAGTCTATAGCGTGTCGAACAAGAAGATGCCCAATGGCGCACCACTCGCCGCAGTCTTCCGCTACTAGAACATAGTTCAGACGATTTGTTTTATCATTGTCGAAAGACTGTGACGGAGCCAATCGTAACGTGCCCGCAATGCAAAACGGGCATTAAGTTGACCGAATCGCTCGCGGCGCCGCTGGTGGAAGCGACGCGCCGCGAGTATGAGCGCCGTCTTGCGGAGGGCGAAGCACGTCTCGAAGAACAGCTGAAGCAGGAGCGGCTGCGGATTTGTGCGGATGAAGCACGCAAAGCAAAGGCGCTTTTGCAGACCGAGCTGGAAGGTAAAGCGCGGGAAGTTGTTTCTTTACAGCAGATCATCCAGAGCCGTGAAGCAAAGCTGGTCGAAGCGCAAAAGGCGCATGCGCACTTCCTGCAGAAAGAGCGAATGCTCGCCGACAAGCAGCGGGAACTCGACCTGACGATTGAAAAGCGTGTTGCCGAAAGCCTGACATCAGTGCGCGTGCAGGCGCGTCGTGAAGCCGAAGAGCAGCTTCAGCTGAAAGTTCTCGAAAAAGAGCAAACGATTTCGTCGATGCAGCGCCAAATCGAAGACCTGCGGCGCAGAGCAGAGCAGGGTTCGCAACAGCTGCAGGGCGAGGCGCAGGAAGTTGCTCTTGAAAATTTACTGAACGCAAAGTTCCCCTTCGATGTCGTCGAGCCGGTTCGTAAGGGAGAGCATGGCGGTGATGTTCTGCAGAAGGTGCGCAGCGGTCAGGGCGGTTGCGGAACGATACTCTGGGAGACCAAGCGCACCAAGAACTGGAGCGATGGATGGCTGGTCAAATTGCGCGAGGACCAGCGTGCGGCCAAGGCCGACATTGCGGTGATTGTCAGCCAAGCTTTGCCGAAGGACATCGAGACGTTTGAGTTTCTGGAAGGAGTCTGGGTCACGCATCCGAAAACTATTCTTCCGGTGGCGTGCTCGCTGCGGCATATGCTGGTCGAGATTTCGAATGTCCGGCAGGCTTCGGAAGGGCAACAGACCAAAGCCGAGATGGTCTACCAGTATTTGACCGGGCCGCGGTTTCGGCAGCGCGTGCAGGCCATGGTCGAAGCATTCTCGGGGATGCAGGAAGACCTCGACAAAGAGCGCAAGGTCATGCTGAAACAGTGGGCAAAGCGGCAGGAGCAGATTGAGCGCGTCATGCAGGCGACCGTAGGGATGTATGGCGATCTGCAAGGGATCGCCGGTAAAACGATCGGTGAGATTGAAGGTTTAGAACTCGAGACTCTGTCGCTGATCGCTTAAAGCCCTCGAATCGATAGAAGTTCATTTAGCTCCTCGTGGCTTACTTTTCGAGTGCATTGGAGCGCATAGATATCGTTTTGCACGGACCAGAGGTTCACCTTAAATGGCATCTGGCGGGCGATGCGGAGGGCTCTTTGCAGAGCTTCGAGCTTATCGACATCTTTGGGTTCGGCGACGAAGCGACGGGCCAGGACCTCGATACGATGACGGAGAAGAAACTCGAGTGTCGTTTTATCAAGCGCGGTGTTGCTGGACTGCGACTCGCGCAGGAGGCTGCGAATACGCTCTCCGTCGAGCTCTTCTGCCGAACAAGCCCGGCGCAAGAGGCTGTTCAGCGCGTACTCAATGGCGGCGGTAAATTCGCGCGGTAGCGGCGTGCCGAGGCTGGTTATGAAACGCATCAACGCAGCGTGATTCTCGTAAATCTGCAAGTAAGCGGCTTCGGCCTCCGCCACGGTACCCGAGAGTATCGTGCGAACGATGCGGCGCTGCTCGTCACGGAACAGTGATCGGAGAGAGTAAATCTTGTCACCGAAGCGGCGATCGAGCAGCCGCACGACTTCGGGAATATCGACCCGCGAAAAGGAGTCGCTAATCGACTCGAGCAGATCCTGGTAGGCTTTGGCGCCTTCGAATTTGCGGATTCCGCCCGCTACGTTATGGTCGCCGAAATGAACCACCCAAAAAGTGAGTAGTTCGCATTCTTGGGTGACCTTCGACGTGAAGCTCGCCTGGCCAAGCGCCATGCGCATTTTGCCGGCATCGCGGGTGTGGTAATCGAGGCGTTTCACGGAATACGAGAAGATATCGGTTCGATCGCCATAGGGAGCAAAGAGAGAGCTGATCGAGTAATGCGCGCCGACTTTCTCGAGATCGACAATGGAGGGCTTGACGTAGCGCGTGTAGATATCGGCGCCGCTTCCGTATTCGGCGAGATTACTTTTCGCAAAAGCCAAGCGTTCGAGAAATTGCGACTCGATCGATTCATTAAAAAGCTGTTCGCTCAGCTGCACAACGCGCCCCGCATATTCGATGACCTGCACGGTTTCGATGCCGGAGAGGTCATCGAAAAACCAGCCGCAGCTGGTGTACATCAGCATGGCGTGGCGCTGCAGCTCCATCAGTTTCCAGACGAGCACTTCTTCGGAGGCGCTCAGCTCGCGCAAGAAATGATCATCGCCAAATTGCTCGCGAACGGGCATGTGGCGATCCAGAAGCACTTTAATGTAAGCGTCGCGAGCGGCCCACGGATCACGTAAAAGGGTCTTACCTAGAGCCTCGAAACGCGGGACGGTCCAGTCACGAAGCCAATCGAGAGCTTCGCGCAGCGGCTTACGCCAGTGTTGATTCCAGCCCGTACGGCCGGCATTGCAGCCGCAGTTATCGCGCCAACGCTCGACGCCGTGAACGCAACTCCAAGCCGTGTTCTCATAGATCTCCGCTTCCCAGGTGGGCGGCGAGAGCTGGAGGTATTCGCCGTAGTTCGTGATGCGGGCAGACTTTTTCTCTTCGATGTGATCGAGGGCGTACGCGAGCGCCATCTCGCCGTGCTTGTGATGATGGCCATACGTCTCGCCATCGGTGGCGATGTGCGCGAGCTGCCTGCCGGCACGCGTATCGGAAAGGCCGCCGAGAAGACGATTCGCAAATTTTTCGCCATTGTCGAGCAGCTTTTCGAAAGCGACGGCTTGCGAGATTGGGCCGTCGTAGAAAAAGAGGCTGATGCTTTTGCCACCGGTCGTTTTGAACAGATACGGGCGGGTCGGGTCGACTTTCGAACCTGTTACGTCCTGCCACTTGTCATCCCCACTGTTGAGAGGGCGAACGGCTTTGGCTTGATGAGGGGCGAGAATGGCGAACGAGATACCGGCCTCGGCCATGAGATCGAGCGACTCACGGTCGACGGCGGTCTCCGGCAGCCACATGCCCTCCGGAGCGCGGCCGAAGCGGCTCACGAAATCCTCATAGCCCCAGCGAATCTGAGTTTGCTTGTCGCGGCTGTTCGCGAGCGGCATGATGATGTGGTTGTAAGCCTGAGCGATGGCTGAACCGTGACCGGAAAAGTGCCGGCGGCTTTGGCAATCGGCTTCGATCAGCCCTTTGTAGGTTTCTGGCGCATGCTCAGCGGCCCAGGAAAGCAGAGTCGGGCCAAAATTGAAACTGATTTTCGAGTAATTATTGACGATACGGGTGATGCGCTGTTGATCGTCCAAGATCCGCGCGGCCAGGTTGGGGCCGTAGCACTCGGCGGCAATGCGTTCGTTCCAATCGTGATACGGATAGGCCGAATCCTGCAATTCGATCTGTTCGAGCCAGGGATTCTCACGCGGCGGCTGATAGAAGTGGCAATGGATGCAGAGATATTTCATCGATTAGCAGAGGGCATCAATTTGAGCGTGATCGAGAACCGCGGTTGTTCTCAATGTGTTCTCAATGAGCGGGCAAAAAGATAGTGAATACGGCGCCACTGCCGCGTTCGCGATTAGCCGCGGCGACACTGCCCGCATATTTTTGCACGATCGAGGCGACGATATGGAGGCCGAGTCCGGAGCGGACGGCGGTGCCGGTTTTAGTTGAGACATGCGGGCGGAACAGACGCGGCAGGAGATCTTCCGGGATGCCCGGCCCATTATCGGAGACGGTGATGGCGAGGTTGTCATCGACAGTTTTCGTTTCGATCTCGATGCGCCCCGGGCGGTGCATGATCTCGGCGCAATTGAGGAAGAGATTGACAAAGACGCGCTCCCAGTCTTTTGCGGAGCCGGGCAGACGCACGTCAGCGGGAATGCGGCAGATCCAGCGCATGCGGGGTTTGCGCGCGGCGACACAGTAATCGGTAACGGATTGAATGGCATCGTCGACGATGGCGGCGAGCGTGGGAGTACCGTCCGGAATGGCACCGAGCAGACGCTTGCCGCGTTTAACGCTGCGGCCGAGAGTGGCCGCAAGCGGTTTCCAGCGCCGGTCGGAGTTCAGCAACTCGGCAGCTTCGGTGATGGTTTCGAATACGTTATTGAGATCGTGGATGAGGCTCTCGTGACTGAGATCGGGATCGAGTGAATCATCCATGGGCGCTGTTTACGAGGCGATGCTGCGAAGTGTATTGTAGAACTCCGGGAAAGAGACGGAGGCGGCTTCGGCCTGATGGATGGTGGAAGGCTCATCGGCAAGCAAAGCGGCGATCGAAAAAGCCATGGCGATACGATGATCGCCGCACGAATAGATGTTGGCAGCACGAAACTGCTGGCGCCCCGGGATTTCAAGGCCGTCGGGGGAGGTGGTGACCGCGATTTGCATCGCACGAAGGTTCTGGGCGATTGTTTCGATGCGATCGGTTTCTTTGACACGCAATTCGGCAGCGTCGCGCACCTTCAAACCGTTCCGGCTGACTGCACCGAGGATCGCAAGAATCGGAATTTCATCGATGAGCGCGGCGGTAGTTGCGCCTTCGATTACGCCGCCTTCCATTGTCGAGGAGCGGATCTGCAGCGTGCCGATCATTTCGCCGTTGCGCTCTTCGATGTGTAGAAGCTTAATGGCGGCTCCCATGCTGCGCAGGACATCGAGCAGAGCGGTGCGGGTGGGATTGAGGCCGACCGCGGTGATGATGAGCTCGGAATCGGGGACAAGAAGGGCCGCTACCAAGAAGAACGCTGCGCTTGAGAGATCACCGGGCACGACGAGTGTTTTGGGTTCGAGAGTAGCGGGTCCGCGCAGCCGGACAAAGCGCGGCTCGAGCGTGATATCCGCGCCCATTTCGCCGAGTGCGATTTCGGTGTGATCGCGGGTGGTGACGGCTTCACGCACGCTGGTTTCACCCGGGGCGTAAAGGCCGGCGAGAAGTATGCAGCTTTTTACCTGCGCACTCGCGACAGGCGATTGGTAAGCGATCGGATGCAAGGCCCCGCCGTGAATGGTGAGTGGCGGGTATTGACCGTCCGTAGCGTCGACGCGCGCGCCCATCTCGGTCAGAGGCGCGATGATGCGGCGCATGGGACGACGTGTCAACGATTCATCCCCGGCCAGTGTGGCGCTAAAAGGCTGCGCGGCGAGAATGCCCGAAAGCATGCGGATCGTTGAGCCGGAATTGCCTGCATCGAGCACGTTCGGGGGCGCGGTCAGGCCGTGCATCCCTTTGCCGTGGATGGTGAGTACATGGCGATCGTCTTCGGTTGTGAACTCGTGCCCGATACCGAGTGCTTTGATGCACGCGAGTGTCGAGTGGCAATCGGCTCCGCTCGAGAAGTTATAAATTTTTGACGTGCCGTCGGCGATGGCGGTTAAGAGAACGTAGCGGTGGGAGATGGACTTATCGCCCGGCACACCGATTGCGCCGTGGATGACTCGCGCCGGCGAGACTTGCTCAATCATGGAATTTGTATTGTAGCGGTCCCAAGGTTTCCGGATGGCCGGCGGCTCCAGCGCGGTGCAGAACCTGGGGTATCGGCATGTTTAGCGGCCCCTGACCCTTCGCTCGCGGTGGGATTTGGAGGAACGAAGCCGAAATCGAGATGATCTTCGTTTGCTTCTGTAGCGTCCGAGCAAGCTTGGTCCGTGGCCGCGGGCAATCTTTGAGGAACGAAGCCACGAGCTTTTTGGAGTTTGGTGAGAGCGGCAAGAGTGCGGAAGAAGGCGCGCTCGGCGGAGGCGAGAGAACGGGCGATTAAGGCGAGCAGGCCGGTGGTGAGCCAGTCGTTGAGGTTGTCGGGATGCCAGGCGCGAGCTTCGATTTCGCGGAAGCGGCGCATGCGCCAGAAGTGCTGGGCGAGTTCGTCGACCAGGATTTCTTCCGTGGTATGGGCGGGCTGGTGCTCCGAGCGGAGCGTGGCGCGTAAGCGGTCGAACTCGGCAGCACATTCGCCGGGGAGGATCAGTTGTTTGGAATAGAGGCCGTGCTGGAAGGCGTTTTGAGAAGAGCGCTGTTTACCGGCGGCGGTGCGCGGGCCGGTCGAGTGTTGGGCGTTAGCGCGATTTGTCTCGGTGCGGGTTGAGCTGGGAGGCATAGGTTGGGTGCGTGCGCCTGGAGGGTGGCAGGCGTTGGGAGGGCAGGTAGTTTTTGGGTGCGGTAAGTGGTTCAGACAGCAGGCGGGATTTATTCGGGTGTATTGGGACTGGCGGAAAGCTTTGGGAGAGGGCGGAGGCGGCAATCGAGTCGCATCTCGCAAAGCGGTATGCTAAACCAACAAAATATGATGAACCGGCGCGAATGGATGGCGGGAACGGCGGCGATGGCTTCGGTGGGTGTGGCGGGGGCGCAGTCGACACAAAGCGGCTCGACGAAAAAGCCGGTATCTATTTCGAGCGCCAACGGCATGGCGGCTTGTGCGAAGGCCGTCGAGATGATGTCGGGCGGCGCGGACACGCTCGATGCCGTGATCGCGGGCGTCAATATCGTCGAGCTCGATCCGAATGATACTTCCGTTGGCTATGGTGGGTTGCCGAATGAAGAGGGTCTGGTCGAACTTGACGCCTGCGTGATGCATGGACCGACGCGGCGGGCGGGTTCGGTGGGGGCGATTCACGGAATCAAGACGCCTTCAAAGATCGCCAAGCTGGTGATGGATCACACGACACACGTGATGATCGTGGGCGAAGGGGCCACTCGCTTTGCGGAAGCGCAGGGTTACCAGCGCGAGGACCTGATGACAGAGAAATCGCGCGCCGCGTGGCTGGTGTGGAAGGAGAGCCTGCGGGCTCCGGGTGCTTTCAACAATTGGACATCGATGCAGGAGAATCTGACTCCGGCTAAAGCGCCGGTCGCGCGGCTGCGAGAACGCTTCCCGCAGTTTGACGAAGGGACGCTTGCGTGGGCTTGGGAGATGGCGACGCATCCGACGTACGGCACGATTAATTGTCTGGGCCTGAATGCGAAAGGCGAGATCTCGGGCGTGACCACGACCAGCGGACTTGCCTGGAAGATTCCGGGCCGGGTGGGGGATTCACCGATCATTGGCGCAGGGTTGTTTGTGGATCCGGACGTAGGCGGTGCTGGTTCGACGGGGGTCGGAGAACTGAATATCCGCGTGGCTGGGGGCCACACCATTGTCGAGAGCATGCGGCGCGGGATGGCTCCGAAGGAGGCTGTGCTCGAGGCTCTGAAACGCGTTTCAAAGCTCTATAACGACGACAAAACGATCCTGGATAAACTCGACATCGAGTTTTACGCGCTGCGGGTAGATGGCGAGCACGCCGCGGGCTCTTTATGGAGCAGCCACAAGAGTTATAAAGCGTATTCGGTGAACGATGGCGGAGAGAGCCGGCACGAGCCGTGCGTTTTTCTTTATAACCGAGGCGCTTAGCTGCGATAGGGGAGCTTGTCGGTGTCAAAGGCGGCGTCCGTTTTCTTTTCGCGGGTGACGGCGAAGAGAGTGACGGCGACTTGCACGGCGAGGAGGATCAGGCAGAAGTTCATACCCTTGATAAGGCAGGCGCACAACCAGCCTGGGCCCGCGGCTAAATTGTTGATTACAAAAGGCGGCTGCGGTGGTCCGCCCGGCTCCGTAGGCGCTTGCGGTTCAAAGCGGATCCCATTTCGGAACGAATGTCTCGATTCAGAAAATTTGATAAGATTCCGGTGGCTGACGACTTAGTAGTCAGGCCGGAACTTAGTCATATGGACTTCTTGATCTATCGTGTGCTGCTGGCAGTTCTGCTGATCGCATGTTTCGCGAGCTTCTCCTGGGCGGTCCGGAACTTTTTTGTAAAGCCGGAGCGAGTGACATCGGGGCTCAAGGTCACGCTGGCGATCGGAACGGTATTTGGCCTGCTACATCTGGCGGTGATCCTGCGTGCGCCGGTGTTAGTGCCAGCCGCAGTGCTAGGCGCGGTAGTGCTTTACTCGTTGGCGCTAGTCATGTTCTGGTGGGCGATTCGGGCGAACAGCGTAAAGCCGCTTTCGGCGTGCTTTTCAGAGGACGAGCAGCTGCATCTGGTTCAGCATGGCCCTTACTCGTTCGTGCGACATCCGTTCTACTGTGCGTATCTGCTGGCATGGCTGGCAGGTGCAGTCGGGACACTGAACATCTGGCTTGGATTGACCTTTGTCGTCATGTTCGTGTTGTATTTGACGGCGGCGGTAAATGAGGAGAACAAGTTCGCGGCAAGTCCGCTGGCGGATGCGTATGCGCGGTACCGACGCTCGACGGGCCGATTTTTTCCCAAGCCTTTCAGACTGTTGACGAGCCGGCACTCACAGTAGTGGCCGCGGTCCGTGTAAGCGGCGGTGTCTCTTGCCCTATACGCGCGACGAGGTTTCGCTCCGTGCTTTTCATTCTCTGCGTAGCGCCTCGATCGGGTCGAGCGAGGCCGCACGGCGCGCCGGGATATAACTGGCAGCGAGTGCAACGATGAAAAAGAGTAGCGCTACTGAGAAAAACGTGGCGGGATCAGTTGCGCTCACGTCGAACAGCAGAGTTCTGATCAAGCGCGTCAAGCCGATTGCAAAGCAGACGCCGATAACGATGCCTGCCAGCGCAAGTACGAGTCCCTGACGAAGCACGAGACCTAAAAGATCACCTCGGTGCGCTCCGAGCGCTTGCCGAATCGCGAATTCCCGCATGCGCTGAGCTACGGAATAGGCGATGACTCCATAGATTCCGATGAGAGACAAAGCCAATGCTACGAAGGCAAACAATCCCAATAAGGTTCCTAAGAGGCGGCGCTGGCCGACTTGTGCTTCCATGCGCTCTTCCATGGTCTGGGTGAGGCCGATCGGTTGATCTCGATCGAGGCGGCGCACCTGATCACGAAGGGCACTGCTGAAAGCGAGCGGGTCGCCGGCGGTGCGGATGGCGAGGGTCGCGAGCGGCACGGGAGATTGCTCAAAGGACACGTAAACGCTATCCTGCCAATCTTCGTGATCGTCCAGATTTTGTTTGGCGTCGGAAACGATTCCGACTATCTCTGCCGGCTTGGGATTTATACCTCCGACCCAGAGGCGCTGACCAATTGGATTTAGGCCGCCAGGATAAGTGGGCCAAAGGTGACGAGCAAGCGTTTCATTAATGATGGCAACTCGCTGGGTCTCGTGCCTATCTTGTTCGGCGAATTCTCTTCCGCGTTTCAGCGGGATCTGGAGTGTTCGAAAGTAATTCGGGGAGACGGGGAAAAATTTTGCGATCAGGCGTTCATTCAAGGGCAATTTGGGGCGGGCTGCATCCTGGACCGGGATACCCGGGTAATCCATCATGGGAAGGGACATGGCTACCGCGGCGCTCCGAACGCCAGGAGTCGTCGAAAAACGGCGGCAGAGTTCACGGAAAAAGGTACTTGCCTTCTGGTCTGTGTCATACCGCAGCGGAGGCAAACTGATGGTGACTGTCAGCAGCTTAGATGGGTTGAATCCGACCGGAACATGGCGCAGATGATTGAGGCTTTCGAGCAACAGCGCTGCGCCTGTTAATAAGACGATAGACAGCGCCACTTGCGCAATGGAAAGCAGGCTCCGCAGGCTGAGCAGGGCCGGGAGTCTGGCTGAAGCTGGTTTGCCGGGGGTTTCACCGGCGCGCAGCACTCGCATCAAGTCCGGAGCGGAGGACCTGAGTGAAGGCGCTAACCCGAAGAGCAATCCGGTGGCGATGGACAGCGCGGCAGCAAATGCGAGGACTGTTCCATCCATGTGAATTTCAGTTTGGCGCGGCAGCTCGAAACTGGTGATCTGCGGAATAGCGGCAGTGCATAGCGCGGCCAGCAAAACGCCGACTGCGCCGCCGAGAGTGGAGAGAAGGATGCTTTCGGCAAGCAATTGACGGATGAGACGGCCGCGGGCCGCGCCGAGCGCCGAGCGCAAAGCGAACTCTTGTTGGCGGGAGGCGGCGCGTACCAAGAGCAAGCTGGCGAGGTTAGCGCAGGCGATCATCAGCACGAAGCCGAGCGCGCCGAAGAGCATCCATAACATCGAGCGTACGTTGCGGACGAGCTCCTCTTTCATCGGAGTTACTTCTACGGAGCTCTTCGGTTTGCTGTCGAGCATGCCCGGATGATTGGTTGCATATTGCCGGCGGATGACTTTCATTTCGGCATTTGCCTGCGCAAGGCTCACCCCGGATTTGAGGCGGCCAAACACGGTGAGGAAGGGACTGAGTGCTCTGGAGCTGGCGGGCATGGCAGGCGAGTCGGAGGGCGCGGGCAGCCAGACGTCCAGGCCGGGAGAAGGAAACTCAAAACGAGGCGGAAGGACGCCGACGATGATGAAGGAGGTCGTATTGAAGATGGCCGTTTTGCCCACGATGTGAGGGTCGCGGCCGAAGCTTCGCTGCCACAGTTCGGCACTAATTAGCGCAACGGGCGCGCCTCCCGGCACATCTTCGGCGGGAAGGAAGCCGCGTCCGCGCAGCGGCGTGACTCCTAGAATCTGAAGGAAGTTGGCAGAAACGTGAACACCGCTGAGATCCGCTGGTTCGTTGACGCCGGAGAGCGTCAGGCTGTCCTGCCGGGTAAACGCTCCTAAGCCGGAGAAGGACTGAGCCGCGGCACTCATCTCGGAGAAGCGGGCGGGAGTGGCGGCTCCCGACAAACGCACCAGTTGATCGGGAGTCTGATATCGGAGGGGATTCAGGAGCACGGTGTGAATAACGGTGAAGATGGCCGTGTTCCCGCCGATCGCCAACGCCAGGGTAAGGATGGCGGTGCTCACGAAGACGGGATTTTTGCGCAAGCCGCGGATTGCGTAGCGGATGTCTTGGATCATTGATTGATGATCAATAGCGCTGAGCGTCGTCGGTTGGTACGTTTGGGACCAGTTTGCTTGGCACTCCGTTGACGGTTGCGCCAGCGTGCTCGAAGTTGGGAGACAGATTGGCGTTGAACTCGGCTGGAAAGTTCAGGATGGGTTTCGAGATGGCGTTAAGGGTGGCGATCTGTGCGGGCGTCAGCGGCAGATCGAGAGCTTGCAGATTTGCGAGAAGGTGATCCATGGTTCGTGCGCCGATGACGGTCGAGCTGATGCCCGGCTGACTCTGTACCCAAGCCAGAGCGACCATCGGTACATCGGTATTCAGTTCCGATGCGATCTTCTGAAGCTGGTCGATGATGTCGTAGTGCTTGTCGGTGAGTTCACCGACGAAACCGGCCCTTGGTCCCTGCATCTTCTGACGGTTGGCGCGGGTGTACTTGCCGGAGAGCGCTCCCATCTTGAGCGGACTCCACGGCAATACGCCGAGACCGAGCTCCTGCGCCATGGGGATGAGTTCACCTTCGGCGGTGCGCTCCATGAGCGAATATTCGGTCTGAAGGCCGATGAGAGGCGCCCATCCCCGAAAATGTGCGATGACTTGCGCCTGCGCGATTTTCCAAGCCGGAGTGTCGGAGAAGCCCAGGTAGCGAACTTTACCGCTGCGCACGAGATCTTCTAACGCGCTCATGGTTTCTTCGACGGGAGTGAAGCGGTCCCAGTTATGGAGGTAATAGAGATCGATGTAGTCGGTCTGCAGGCGGCGAAGCGATTCGTCACACTGGGCGAGGATGGCCTTCCGGCCCGCTCCTCCGCCATTCGGGTCGCCGGCGAAGAGATTGCAGAAGAACTTGGTGGCGATCACGACACGGTCTCGCTTCCCCTTTCGTTGCGCGAAGAAGTCGCCGATGATTTTTTCGGAGTGAGTTCTGGTGTAGATGTTGGCGGTATCGATGAAATTGCCGCCTTCTTCGAGGTAGCGCGAGAGGATCGCTTCGGAGTCGGCGACACTCGAGCCCCAACCCATGTCCTCGCCGAACGTCATGGCGCCCAAGCAGAACGGGCTGACGCGCAGGCCGGAATGGCCAAGCGTTAAGTACGAATTGAGTGGCATATCTCCAAGTATGGCGTCGAGGTTTGGCGGGCGGAGGTAAGATCAATTGGGGTTCTGGTAGTCCTGAACCGCACCCTCACCCGTGCTTCTGACGGAGAATAGGTTGATCCAGCTGTTCCACTTGCCGGAGGTTTAAATATGCGTCTTCGAAATTCTTACTTCTCTTTACTTTTTCTTTTGGCTCCGGTGGCCTCGTACGCCTCCAATCCTACGATCGTGGTGAATCGCGATCCACCAAATCCGACAATCATCTTTAACAACAATTTCAGCTTCGGGGCAAATAGCACGGGCGGCGGCGACTTCTCGTTTCAGAACGGGACTACCAATAATTGGCTTGAGTTGACCGTCAACGCCACTCTGCCGACACTCACTCCCATCACCTGCGGGCCGGGGCCGTTCTCGTTGTGCACGATCTCCGAGACGGCGCAGCCGTCTGGGTTTTTGTACCAGATCGT
Organism: Terriglobia bacterium; assembly: GCA_963737005.1. GTDB lineage: Bacteria > Acidobacteriota > Terriglobia > Bryobacterales > Bryobacteraceae > Bog-105. The sequence continues at coordinate 228,634 of CAVTRD010000007.1, forward strand.
TTTTGGCCCGGCTCCCAACGGAGGGATTCCAGCGGGCGGGTTGTTCTCGATCGATCTCAATGACTCAGGGACGGATCCGACTGGTTCCGGTTCCTGGCCGGCCAACCAGGATTTCGGTGGGAAAGCAAACGATGTCTCTCCTGAGCCTGCCGCGGGCATGCTCGCTCTGCTCGGAGCCGGCCTGATGACTGGGGTTGGAATTTACAGACGCCGACGCGCGGCGGTGTGATTGAACTCTTTCTGAAGCGCCTCGAAGCCGGGCGATTGGCGAACGGCTTTGAGGTCGGGATCGCTTAGGCAGCTGGCAAGAGAGTAGCCCTTCTGCAGAGCGCTTTTCAGCGATTCGAGCGCTTGCGGGATGTGCCCCGAAGCACTCTCTACGACTGCCGCCTGATAAAGCAAGTTACTGTCGGAAGGGTTCACTGCGCGTGCACGGGCTATCAGCACCCGAGCTTGAGGCAAATCGCCTCTTCCGACGTAACACATAGCTAGTTCACCGAGAGCGCTCGCGTCCTGCGAGTTCACCTGCAACTGTTCGTAGAGCAGCGAGATGGCGCGGGTGTAGAGCTGCAGGCCCTTGTCCTTCTGTCCGGCACGCGTATAAGCTTCGGCCAAATCGCGAATAACGGAAGCTCGATTGGGGCTCATCCCGAGAGCCTTTTCATAGACGGGAATGGCATCCGAGTAACGCCCCAGCATGAAATAACTGGTGGCCAGGTTTGCGTAGGCATCCGGCGAAGGCTGTATCTGAATGGCCTTTTCGGAGGCCGCGATTCCATCCTTCCAGCGGCCCTGATACAGATAAATCGAAGCGATGTTGTTGTAGGCGGATGAATCGGTCGGATTTTCTTTGATCTGTTCCTTGAACTCGTTGAGCGCGTCGTCATAGCGGCCGGCATCCATGTAGCCGACACCAAGCTGTTTGTGGTTGTACCAGTAGTAGGGATTTAGGTCTGCCGCCTTCTTGAGGGCTGCCACTTCCTGGTCTGTCTGTCCGGTGGCGTAATACGCTTTTGCCAGCCGGATATAGCCGTTGTCTGAATTGGGCGCCAGCTGAAGCGCATGCTTGATCTCTTCGACCGCTTCCGCGTACTTGCCGGTTGCGCTATAGAGGCTACCGAGCGTGAAGTGCACTTCCGGAAGTTTGTCATTGTGGCTGCGCGCTTCGTTGGCCGCGCTCAAGGCCCGTTCGGCGTAGCTCGGTTCGTTCTCGATCCGGTAGAGAAGAAGGCTTGCGTCCGCTACACCGGTCCAGGCGAGAGCGAAGAATTCATCCTGCTTGAGCGCTTGCTCGAACAAGCCAAGAGCTTCTTTTGCGCTGGCTGCATCACGACGTTTCTTGAGGATGTCGCGACCCTTGAGGTAAAGATCGTAGGCAGCGAGATTCTGGGTGGGTGCAGGCGCCTGGCGCTCGCGTTCTTCGAGGGTCGGCTTGATCTTGAGAGCATGTTCGGTATCGTTAGCAATTTCGTCTTCGAGCGCGAAGAGATCGCCTACGACGCCCGGGTACGACTTGTTCGAGATGACTCGCCGGAGCTCGGTGTTGTAGATAAGGATATCCACTTTGAGGCGATCATTTTCGCTTTGAACAGTGCCCTTGATAAGAAGGTTTGCGCCGATCTCCTTGGCGATCTTGTCGTCTGATTGCGCAAAGTCGACCCGCTCCAGAGCGTAGGGAGACACGGGGTGAACGCTGGTCAGAGAGGAGAGGCGGGCCGAGATGGCATCAGCGATGCCTTCCGCGCGGTATTTCAGATTGGGATCCGAGCCGAGAGCGCGGAACGGAATGACGGCCACATACTTCTCATCAGATCGGGGTTCCGTGCGGTTTCGGTCGCGGGATCGAAACCAGGCACCCGCCGCCAGGAGCACGAGGGCAGCGATACCGGCGAGGAGCCAAATTCGCCGCAAGCGGTTCGGAGTGGGGCGAGCCTCCTCGAGCAGCGCCTGAGCAGGCCGCGGTTTGCCGCGCAGGTCCGTGAGCAGGTCTTGTACGGTCGCATAACGCTTATTCGGATCGCGCTCGAGACAGCGCAGGATGACGCCGGTCAGCTGGTCAGACAAGACGGGATTGATGAGCTTAGGCGAGAGCGGTGTCTCGGTAAGACGCTGAGTCATGGTCTGAAAAACCGAATCGTCTTTGAACGGGATGCGCCCGGTAGCCATTTCGTAGAGCATGAGGCCGAGCGAGTAAATGTCGGTGCGGTGATCGATGCAAACGCCGTCGACCTGCTCGGGCGACATGTAGCGTGGAGTACCGGCGGAAGATGCGGAGAGCCCGTCGGATACCGAAGAGATCTCCGGCCGTTCGGTAGCGGACGCAGATTGTGGATCGAGGTAGTGCGCGAGACCGAAATCGGCTATACAGGCGTGGCCGCCTGACGTGAGCAGTATATTGCTTGGTTTGAGATCGCGGTGGCTGATGCCCTGTTCGTGGGCGGCCTGCAACCCTTCGCACATCTCAATTGCCAGTTCGATGATGCGCTCTTCCGGCAACGGGCCGTCGCGCTTTAGCAGTTGGCCCAGGTCTTCGCCTTCTGCCCAAGCCATAGAGACGAAGCGGAGGCCACTGGCTTCCCCAAGGTCGTGGATGCGCAAAACGTTCTTATGTGAAATCTGGCTGGCGAGCGAGATTTCCTGCATGAGCTGCTCGAGCGTATCGGTGTTACGCGCGAGATCCGGACGCACGACCTTCAAAGCGACGGTGCGATGCAGGTCGAGATCAGTAGCGCGGTAGACACGGCCCATGCCACCTTCGCCCGCTTCGGCTTCAATGCGGTAACGCGAGCCGAGCATGGTGCCTGGTGCGAGTGCTCCCGACGAAAGATCGGGCGCGACATAGGCGCAAACGTCGCGCGCCGTGAGATCGTCGACAATCTCCTGCGCGGTTGCGTAACGGTCGGAGGCGTTGCGCTCAAGGCAGCGCATGACGATCCGGGCAAGCCAGGCCGGCATCTCGGGATCGATTGCTTCGATAGAACGTGCCCGGCCGCGGGTGCGACTGACGAGCGACTCCGAAAGGCTCCCGCTCGGGAAAGGCAGCTCACCCGTAAGCACTTCAAATGCGATGACGCCGAAGGAGAAGAGGTCCGAACGAACGTCACCGGCCTGACCAAGCGCCTGTTCCGGCGACATGTAGGCGGGAGTTCCGAGAATGACGCCGGAGTGTGTGATGCCGCTGTTTTCAAAGGTGCGCGCCAGACCGAAATCGACGATGCGCACGCGGTTACCGGGCGAGATGAGAATGTTAGGCGGCTTGAGATCGCGATGAATGACATCTTCGGCATGGGCCGCGCTGAGACCCTGGCAAATCTGCAGAAGAATCTCGACAGCTTCGTCGATGGGAAGTTTCTTGCGTACATCAAGCAAGCCTTTTAGGTCCTGCCCTTCGACGAACTCCATGGTGATGAAGCGGAGCCCGTCGGCGACGCCGATATCGAAGACGCGGATGACGTTGCGATGGGCAATCTGGCGGGCCAGCAGGGTTTCCTGCTTCAGACGGCGGAGCGCGCCGGCGTTCGAGGCGAGATCGGGGCGAATAGTTTTGAGGGCAATAGTGCGATCCAGTTCATGGTCGATAACGCGGTAGACCGTGCCCATGCCGCCCTGGCCGAGGCGCTCGACTATTTCGTAGCGCCCGATGAGAACCCGGCCCATGGGAAGCTCGGTGGCATCAGAACGGGCACGGGCGGAAGCTGCGCCACTCAGGTTGGAGAAGGCGGAGGTAGCAGCAACGGTTTGTTGGTCGAGAACAGGATTATTCGAAAGGATAGTTTCGCCAGCGTTGTCCTCAAGCAGAGCGCAATTACAACGTTCGCAGGAGAGCGAACCGTCTTCATTGGGCGTATCGCAAGCAGGGCAGGTCAGCATGACGACTCGTAATCCGTGGTCCGAGACCTAGAGAGACGTTTGCTGCCATTGTAGAGCATGTGATAGGCCAAATGCAGTTAGACCGAGTGGAGTGCAGCGAGTAATTGACAATGCCGTGAAGAGGTGAATGTCCGCGATTGAGCGGAGTCAGCGAGCGCTTCCAACCGCCATGGTTTTCACTGCTTCGGGAGTGGTGCGCGGGGGGTGAATCAGCCGACAGTAGGCAGCGCGCAGCACATAAAAGGAACAGCCGATTGCGACTGCCAAGACCGCGTTCACGACGAGTGTTGCAGCGGCCGTGGTGAGAAAGCCGAGCGCGTCTACCGAACTCATTTTCGGCAAGCGACGCCAGGTGCCCCACTCGAGAAGGCAGATGCCGATATAGGCGGTTACTCCGGCGAGTGCGGGGATCGGAATATGAGAGATGTAGGAGCCACCGAGCCAGATGAAGGCGAGAATGAAGCCGGCATGCAGCAGATTCGAGACGCGAGTGGTTGCGCCACAACGAACGCTGGCGAGACTACGCGCGGGGATGCCCACGCTCATAGGCGCGGCGAACACGGCAGCGACCATGTTGGCGACACCATAGGCCCCGAGTTCGGAATCGGCATCGGCGCGTTTACCGGGCCGATGACGCCCACGGAAATGTTCGACGACGCGCGACGTGACAAGCAGATTAACAGCGGAGACGAAAGCGAGACCGGCGGCGGCTGGAATTACGCTGAATACGTCAGCGGGGGTCCAAGAGAAGCCGGCGAAGGGTGGAATCTCGAGCGGGAGGCGACCCACTTCGCGCTGGTGCAAGTGGAACGCGACCGCGATGGCGACCGCACCGAGTACGCCGATGAGAGGCGCTGGCGCTTTCGGAAAGAAGCGGGTGCATAAGAGCGCCAATACAATGACGACCCCGCTGACAATGACGGCGCTCGACTGCGTTTCACCGATGCGCGAGAGAACCTGCCAGCTTTGGTAAAGCATGTTGTTCGAAGTGCGGTCGACGACGGCTTTGACGCCGAGCATGATACCGAGCTGCGAGAGGACCATCATGGCGCCGATACCGCAGGAAAAGCCGGTGACGACAGGCTGGGGCACTTTGGAGATGAAGCGGCCGAGACGAAGAAAGCAGAAGATGAGCAGGAAGACGGAAGCCACCATGCAGACTTTGGCTGCGCCGCCCTGACCCTGTGCGTGAACAGCTTGCGCGATGAAGGGCACGGTGGCGCTGGCGGTGCCGCCGATCAGAACGGGGTTGCGCCCGAGCAGCGCAGTAATGGGGGCAGTGGCTACGGAAGTAACCAAGCCTAAGACAGGCGGCAGTCCCATCATGCTGGCCATAGCGAGGCCATAGGGGAGGGCAATCAGAGCGGCAACGATAGCGCCAGAAACGTCACCGCCGAATGCGCGCCACGTATATGTGATGCGAGTCAATTTCACGGAGATGGTTGCCGATCGAGCCGGCAGGCGGACCAAGGAAGCCCGCCCTCAACGTGGAGATTTAAGCGTTATAGGCTTTGACGAAGGCGGTTTTGAACTTCGCCATATCGTCTTTGCTGCCGATGGTGACACGCACCCACTCGGGCCACACCGGCCAGACGCGACCGATGTAGACGTTCTGGTCAGCCAGCTGTTTATAGAACGTCTTGCCGGGACGCTTGACGTTCATCATGAAGCAATTGCTTTCGGAAGGGATGAACTCGACGTTCTTGGAAGTGAGGAAGCTGAAGGTATCTTCGCGTATGTCGCCCATAATTTTGCGGCGCTCGGGCACGAGATTCTTCGCTTTGATGCTGGCGGTTGCGCCGACCATGGCGGTGATGGGCATAGCGCCGGCACTGTAGGGCGTCATTTGTTGCAGGAGATCGGGACGCGCGAAAGCGGCTCCGGCGCGCAGACCGGCCATGCCGTAGAGTTTCGAGAAGGTGCGCAGAACGACTACGTCTTTGCCCGCGGCGACGAGATCGCTGCACTGTACGGCGTTCTTCGAGATATGGATGTACGCCTCATCGATCATGACGATCGAGCCCGCGGGTTTGTTGTTGACCAGATATTCGATATCGGAGCGGCTGGTGAGCGTGCCGGTGGGGTTGTTCGGGTTACAGATATAAAAAAGCCCGGCATTAGGCGCCGCAGCGATCATGGCTTTTACATCGTGATCGTAGGTCCCCTTTCGGAGAGGCACGTTGACTACTTTTGCGCCGATGAATTTGGCTGCGCGTTCACCCGCTTCATAGCCCGGGTCAGCTTTCACGAACGGTTTGTCTTTGGAGCAGAAAGCAAGTACGGCCTGATGCAGCGGGGCGCTGGAACCGGCGAAGACTTCGATATAGCTTTCGTCGGGCTTGTAACTGAATTTGAGGTTCTCGACGGAACCCATGGCCTCGGCCAGCGCGTACGTATCCTCGTACATGTAACGGCCGCCTTTTTTGATTACGTTATAGATGGCATCGGCCGCCTCCGGGGAGGGCCCCATTGGATTTTCGTTGGCATTGATCTTGACCGCATCGGCGGGCATGTCCTTTACCATCGATAGCTGAGCGAGCGCGTGTTCGTTATAGAAGGGCAGCGCTGCTCCCGCGGTGAGGACGCTCGCGATGCGCCCAAAACTTCTGCGGGAGAAGCCCCGGCGTAGCAAATCCGCCTTTTGTTCTTGGTTCAAAACAGATGACATGCAGTCCTCCATGTGAGGGTTGAAGTTGTCCGAAACAGGCGGTCGCAAGAACCCCGCTCTGAAAGATTGGTGGACACCATAGAGGTGACCGCCGCAGCGGTACTCAGCCGAACAGGGGCTGCCAACAGGGAACGAGATAGGATCCCGTTTTGCGGTCTATGCCTCAAGAAGCTCAGGGGACCGTCCTTTGTCCAGGCGGGCGCTTAGAGGTCGATTCAAGAAGAGTGTATCACCGCTGTAACGGAAATGTGTAAGGCCGGAAGCAGAAAATTACTAGGTTGGTTTAATTCGGGTGAACGGATTGACGGATAGCGAGCCGGGCGATTTCGGGGAAAGGCAAATCGGCCTGCAGTAGCTCGCGGGCGGACAAGCTTTCCTTGGTTACGCCTCCCCGGGTATGGGTGGCGGAGTGAGCAAGCATGTGATAGATCTCGTGAGCCATCACCAAGCCGAGGGCCGCTCCGAAGGCGGCTTGATAGTGCTCGGGAGCGCCGCGGCCCACCACTCTTTGGAGAGACTCGCGGACGCGATCGCACTCGACAGCGCCGAATGGGAGGATGTTGCCATCGGTCGAATAAGCCATGGCGAGCGCGCCGCGTTCATCAGAGAGCGCACCAATGGGCAGAGACGCCATGGAGCAACTCCCCTTCATCTGGAAGACAACCAGCCCGTTAAACTGCTCGTGCGGCGCGGCACCGCTCCGCTCGCGTACCGTGAGTTGCAAACCGGCTTTGCGGAGCAGTAGTTCCAGCTGCGATTGCAGTGCCTGGAAGGAAGAAGGTGAATGAGGACGCTCGTAATTGACGAGCACGGTGATCAGGGAGTTGGTCGGAGGGAGGCCAGAGGCAGAGCAGAAGACCGAGCTCAGTACAAGCAGACAGCAGAGGAAAAGCGCACGCACACAAGCCTCTCAAACGGGGAGATTGGCGATGACCGCAATTTGAGTGTATAACGAACTGGCCGACCTTTGGGCGGACAGGGGGCGCTGGCCGTCGAAAGTGGCTACAGAAAATTCCCCCCGATTAGTGAAATAAGGCTACTTTATCTGCCGTAATGTTGTTATACTCCTGAAACAAGACACCGAAGTCGTCGCTTCGTTAGCTCTCGAACATTCGGAGAGGCACGAAGCCGCAGCCATTCTCGCCCCGTGTGAGGGTGTTTGCTCCATGTTGAGAACTCGATGCGATCACTGTGCGATCGCGGGTGGGCATCATGCCCGAATGTTCGCAACAAGGAGATTGCATGTCTTTACGTGGATACACGACCGGTGGGTACCCGAGTTCCACCATTCACAAGCTGCTATTGATCGCGTTCGTCTGGGGTAGCTTTGCCTTAACGGCGGCTGCGCAAAGTTATCAAGGTGGAGTGCGCGGCGCAGTCACGGATCCGCAAGGGGCTGCTATCGGAAACGCAAAGATCACCTTGACCAACGCGGGAACCGGAGTTATTCGCTCGACGTTGACGACGGCAGACGGCACGTACGTGTTTAGCGATGTGGATCCGGCGAATTACTCGATTTCCGCCGAGAGTGCAAGCTTCAAGAGGTATCAGCAGAAAGGCATAACAATCGGCACGCAGGAGTTTGTGACGGTCGATGTGAAGCTCGAGGTCGGGAACATCACGCAAAGTGTGACGGTGACGGAAGAGACGCCGCTCGTCGAGAACTCGAACGCTTCGCAAGGACAGGTGCTTGACCGGCAGCAGCTGGTCGATCTGCCTAACTTGGGGCGGAATCCGTTCATGATGTCCCGGGTGGCGCAGAACGTGATGCCGGTGGGCGATCCGGCATACAACCGGATGGAAGACCAGAGCGGATCCTCTCAGATCTCGATTGCGGGGGGGCCGGTTCGCGGGAACAACTACCTGTTGGATGGAGTGCCGATTACGGACGCGGACAATCGCGCGATGATCATTCCGACGATTGAGGCCGTGCAGGAAGTGAAGGTTCAGGCGAATACCTACGATGCTTCCATGGCACGAACGGGAGGCGGCATGTTCAATACGCTGCTCAAATCGGGCACCAACGATTATCATGGTGTCGCTTTCGGCAGCACGCGGCAGACGAGCTGGTCGGGTAACAATTTCTTCAACAACGCGGCGGGCCTGCCGCTTCCACCGCAGTGGAACTATACGTATGCCCTCGCGTTAGGCGGACGCGTTTGGATACCGAAGCTCTACGACGGCCGGAATAAGACATTTTTCTGGATCGCACGCGAGGGTTATGACGATACGCAATCGAACTCTTCGCAGTTATACACGCCGACCGCGCTTGAACGCCAGGGAAACTTCTCGCAGACAATTGCGCCCGGCGGAGGACAGCTGACGATATACGACCCAACATCGACGGTAAAGAACGCGAACGGGACGTTCTCGAGAACTCCGTTTGCCAATAATATTATTCCGAATTACAGATTGAATCCAGTTGGATTAGCTATTGCCTCGACCCTGGCGAACCCGACTTCGACACCGGCTTACTATGGCGCGAACGATCTTACGGTAGCGAGCAGCTTGCCGGCACGCGCTCACCAGACGACGTTCAAGCTGGATGAGCAGTTCACCAGCTGGTGGCACGCCAACTTGAGTTATCTGAGTTATCTTTCGCTCGAACCCGGCAACACGTATTTCAATGCGATCTCTTCACCCGATCAATGGCGACTGCTTCGGAACGTGAACGCGACGCAGTTTAACAACACATTCACTTTGTCGCCGACTTTGGTCTTGTCGGCTCGCTACGGCTTCAACAGGTTCCCTAATTATGGGTATCAGGTAAGTTCGGGATTGAATTTGTCCACACTTGGTTTTAGCCCGACTTACACCAGCCAAGTGCTTTCACCGACGTTCCCGCTCGTCGGGTTATCGAGCGTCTACTCGAGCCTAAGCGGCCTCGGGACGAACAACGACTTCTACTATGTGCACTACTCAAACAATGCTTCGATCAACGCTTCGAAGTATTTGGGTCGACACAGTCTGACCGGCGGTTTTGACTGGCGCCGGATCAATACGAGCGGACTCGATTACGGCGCCGGTGGCGGAGCTTTCAATTTTAATGGCGTTTGGACAAAATCCGCTACGGGCACGGGCGGTGCGGATCTCGCGGACATGCTGGTGGGCCTGCCGCACGATGCTTCGATCACGGTGCCGACGAAGCTGACCGACTTTGTCGGATATTACGGCGCCTATTTGCAAGATGACTTCCGCGTGACGAGCAAGCTGACGGTGAATTACGGCTTGCGTTGGGAGCATGAATCAGGACTGCAGGAGCAGAATAACGGCATTGTCACCGGCTTCCTGCCGAATCAGCCCAATCCTGTTCAGTCGCAAGTGACTGGACTGGCCACTAACGGTGTGGTGGAGTTTGCCGGCCAGAACGGCGCGCCTTCTTCGATCGGCCATCCGAACTGGAGTAAGTGGGGGCCACGCGCGGGCCTTGCCTGGCAGCTGAACAACAAGACTGTGGTGCGGGGTGGTTACGGGCTGTTCTGGGCCCCGCCGTTCGGCATCGGCGCGCCCATTCAGACGGCTGGTTACTACGCAACGACCACCAACACGTTCACGAACGATGGTTACCAGACGCCGACTTCCTCGCTCACCAATCCATTTCCGAATGGATTGAACACGCCGGCTGGAAACACGCTTGGTGCGCTGGCAGGAGTGGGGCAGAGCATCAGTTTTGCCGATCCTGCGTCACGTTCGCCGCGGGTTCAGCAGTTTTCATTCGACGTTCAACGAGAACTGCCTGGCGGAGTTTCGATCGAAGTCGGTTACGTGGGCTCGCGATCCTCTCATCTCACGACCATGACAGGCAACATCAATGTCAACGCGCTCAATCCCTCCTACTTCTCGCAAGGGTATGGATACCTGACGCAGAGCGTGCCGAATCCTCTTTATGGCGCAGTTAGCAACACCAGTAACTTCGGAGGCACGCAGGTGGGCAGATACCAATTGTTGCTGCCGCACCCACAATTCGGAGAGATCAATTTGACATTGAGCGATCAGGATAACGCGCAGTACGATTCGCTGGTGCTGAAGGCGCAGAAGCGCCTGAGTCACGGGCTTACTTTTCTATCGACGCTAACCTGGGCGCGCAGCTTCGATCAGGGAAATGGTGGTCCGGGTAACTTTCTGAATTCGGGCAATGCGGGCGCGCCGCAAAATCCCTATAATCTCGCGAGCGAGTGGGCGCCATCGTATTACGATTCTCCGATTCGGTGGGCAAGTACCTTTACTTACGATTTACCGTTCGGGCGAGGAAAAGCGTTTATGAACTCCGCGGGGCACGTGATGGACGCGGTAGTCGGCGGATGGTCATTTAACGGCATCGCGATCTATCAGACTGGCTTCCCGCTGCAGATTACACAGACGCCCGACAACAACTCGCTCTTTGGCTTCGATGCGCAGCGGCCAAATGCGACGGGGATTTCGCCCCAGACCTCAGGCAGTTTGGAATCACGACTTGGAAACTATATCAACCCGGCAGCCTTCTCGGCGGCACCGGCGCTGACTTTCGGCAACGTCGCCCGTTCGATCGGCATGCGCGGACCGGGGCAGGCAAACTGGGATCTCTCCCTTTTCAAGACGTTCAGCATCTACGAGAGATTCAAAGGTCAGTTCCGGACGGGACTCCTGAACGCCTTCAATACGCCTCTATTTAATGCTCCTGGTACAAGTTACGGGTCGGGCAGTTTCGGCGTGATCAGTTCGCAGGCGAACTTCTCCCGTATGGTTGAGCTCGGCGTGCGGCTTTTCTTCTAAGGTCTGTTCGAGCGTTCTTGTGTGGCGCACAAGCTACAAACGCATTAAAATTTGAGTTGGACTCTCGGGCGGCGTAAAGCCGCCTGCGGGCCACCAATCCGTTGCAAGTTAGGCACCACGTTCTGTGTCGAGCAACTTGAAAACGGCGTGTTGACTTGCGCGCCGTCTACGGAAGTTCACTCGAATAGCAGATCAGGAGAAAAATGCCTAACGACATTCATAGCCGGCTCAGCCACTCATATGCGGAATTGGAAGAGCTGAACCTCAAAGCCAAAGAGCAGCGCAGAAAGCGAACTCCAGTTGGCAGATCCAGGAAGAACGGCTAAAATATCTCACCGATGAAAAGGGCATCAAGGCGGTAACGGTTCTCTTCAGCGATCTAGAAGGCCGCCTGCACATGCTCGACTACGATAAGCAGTTTCTGGTGAAGAGCTGGGACAACCTGACCTTCGATGGCTCGTCAATCCGGGGCTTCACCGCGCAACGCGAAAGCGACTTGCGGCTCGGCATCGATTGGAAAGCTTTCTACTGGGCGCCTTGCGACATCTTCGGTGAAGGCAAGGTGATGGTTTTCGGCCAGGTCATCGACAAAGACGGGACGCCTTACGCAGCGGACGTTCGCGGCGTTCTACATGCGTACGCAGACAGCGCATACGAGAAGAACGGGTATGTATTGAATGCCGCGAACGAGATCGAGGGCTTTCTATTCAAGGGTGCCGACGCGGAACGGAGGTTTCACGAGGCCTGCCGGTTCGATTATGTGAACACGGGCGGCTACTATCATTCGCTTCCAGGCGACCCGTTGCGCTTGTTCATCGATACCTCGGCAGACGTGCAGCGCGCGATGGGTTTCGAGAACGAGAAGGATCATCCAGAAGTCGCGCCGTCACAGTTCGAGATCAATTACAGCTATGCGGACGTAGTGACCGCAGCCGATCAAATTCAACTCTATAAGTTGATCTGCCGGCAAGTCGCTACCAAGATGGGGTTCACGGCGTGCTTTCTGCCGAAGCCCGTTGTTGGCGTGAACGGGAATGGCATGCACACCAACGTCTCCATCAGCCAGAACGGAAAGAATTTATTTTGGGATGCGAATGGTGAAGAGAAGCTGAGCACCTGCGCGTGGCAGTTTATCGATCGTATCCTTTCGCACGGCAACGATCTGTGCCTCCTGCTAAATGCGAGCGTTAATGCTTATCGAAGACTCGATCCCCATTTCGAAGCGCCGAATCAAATAAAGGCGTCGGCAACGGATCGCGGCTCAATGGTGCGTGTGCCGCTCGGCAATGAACGCAGCGCACGAGTGGAGGTTCGTTCGGTCGCACCTGACGCAAATCCCTACCTGGTGCTCTATTCTATTTTCCGCACCGGAATGGAAGGCAGTATTGCAGACGTTGAGAATCTAAGGGCAGCAAGCCGCTATTTGCCGGACAACATCTACGATGCGCTTGACAGTTTCCGTCAAGCTGAGTGGAACACGACGCTGTTGGGTGAGGATGTGAAGGCACGCTATGCTGACTTGAAACAATCGTCGGCTGACCGGTGCGCGCGGCTCTTAGGTACTTACGTGAAAGCACCCGAAGTGCAGTATCACCACGAAGTCTACAACCAGTATCTGTGGAACAGATTCTAAAGTAATAAACAATAAGTCGGTCGACTACTTGGGCGGACCAACAATCAGCTCATTGTCGACCGACTTAACGCCCTTAACTTTCTTAGCTAGCTTAGTCGCTTTCGACTTGCCGCGGTCAGTATCGACGCGGCCTTTAATTGTGACGACACCGTCTTTAACGGCTACATCGTCGGCCCCGCCTTTGACATCCGGATCACCGCTGAGGCGCATGCGCACTTCATCGGTAAGTCGATCGTCGGAAACGGGCGCTTTTTGACCGGCTGCCAATACAGATTGAAACGAAAGGCCGCTGAGTAGCAGAGCAGCAGCTAGCAGAGATTTCATGCGTTAAGTAATTTCAGGCTAGCATCACTGACTGTCTTCTTGGGCGACCATGGCGCGCCAGTCGATGGAATTCAGGAAGGCCGGATCTTCGCGCCACTTGGGTTTGACTTTCACAAACAATGAGAGAAAGACTTTGTGGCCGATCAGCCGCTCGAGTTTCTGGCGAGCTTCGGTGCCGACCTTTTTAAGGACCTGTCCCTGGCGGCCGATCAGTATCGTCTTCTGGCCCGGACGTTCGACGTGGATGGTAGCGGCAATCCGGGTGAGCGCCGGTTTTTCTTCCCAACTATCGACGAGGATTGCGACCGCATGCGGCACTTCGGCGTGAGCGACATGAAGAATACTCTCGCGAATGATTTCGGCCGCGAGAAAGCGCATCGGTTGATCGGTCAGATAATCGGGCGGGTAGATCGCCGGGGACTCAGGCAGGTTCTCGACGACTGCTTGCTTCAGTTTGGGCAAGCCATCTCCCGTACGAGCGGACACGGGCACGGCCTGCACAAAATCGAAGAGCGCCATGTACTGTTCGATGAGAGGAAGCAGCAGGCGTTTATCATCCAGGCGATCGATTTTATTCAGAACGAGCAGGGTTTTGCCGGAGCGGGCGAGGGCGCTGACAGCCTCGCGATCATCTTCCGCGATGGGACCGCGCGCATCGGCGACAAAAAGTACGAGCTCACGATCATGGAGCGCGCCGCGGACGATATCCATCATGCGTTTGTTAAAGAGATTGTTGGATTTGTGGATACCAGGGGTATCGACGAAAACGATCTGGTAAGACGGTTCGGTCAGAACGCCCTGGATAGCGGTGCGCGTAGTTTGGGGCTGCGGCGCAGTGATTGCGAGCTGCTCACCGACGAGCGCGTTGAGCAAAGTGGACTTGCCTGCATTTGGCTTTCCGGCGATCGCGACAAAACCAGCGCGGTACGGAGATTCGCTCACGCTCCGGCCCCGACGGGCAACGGCTTTGGGATCCGCGAGACACGAACTTCTGCAACACGGCGTTCATTACCGGCAAGCACTTCAACGCGGATGCCGCCCCGCTCGACAGCTTCACCGACTTGCGGCACATGGCCCAGCCACTCGGTAACGAGACCGCCCACGGTAGTCGATTCGGTATCGTCTTCGGGGCGGAAATTGAGCAGGTCATGCAGCCGGTCGAGATCGAGATTGCCGGGAGCGATGAAAACGTGGTCCGCTTCCTGGCGCACATCGCGCTCCGGTTCGTGCTCATCGCGTATCTCGCCCAGAATCTCTTCGACTAAATCTTCCATGGTGGCTAGGCCAGCGGTGTTGCCGTACTCATCGACCACGATGACCATGTGCGAACCTTGGCGCTGCATATCGCGCAGCAGATCGCTAACGGGTTTCGTTTCAGGCACGAGCGGAATCGGCCGCATGACATCTTTGAGCGCTTTGGCCTGGCGTTCGGCTGGATCGAGTTCGAAGATGTCGCGAACATGCACGAAACCGATGATGTCATCGATCGTATCGAGATAGACGGGAATGCGCGAATACTGCTCGTGAATGACGAGTTGGCGCAGATCTTCGACGGACTTGTCCGCGGAGATACCAACAATGTTGGGACGGGCCGTCATCACCTCGCGAACGCTCTTGTCGCCAAAAGCAACGACGGAGTGAATGAGGCGGCGGTCTTCCTCTTCAAGGATGCCTTCTTCCGCACCGGCATCGATCAAGGCCTCGATATGCTCGACCGAATCGGTGGGAGCAGTTTCGTCACTATTGGTGTGATTAAGATCCAGCAGCGATTGGAAGCCACGCACCAGGGCGGCAAGTGGTCTGGCCGCGGCGGCGAGCAGCTTAGTGGCGGGCAAAGCTTTATTGAGCCAGAGAACGCTGCTGCGGCGATAGAGAAACTGAGGAACCAGGTAGGTGGAGATCAGCATGGCAGCAAAGGAAGCACCGATCGCTTCGAGAACGCTTTGCCAATGCGGGGTGTTGGGCCGAACGAAAGCACAGAGATAGAAGACGCCGATCAGGAAAAGCGAAACGTGCTTAATCAGCGAAAAGGCGAGTGAGCCGTGCTCAAGCTCGAGACCGATCTTTTCGGCCAGTGTTTCTCGAAAGAATTCGAGTGAAGGGAAGTCGCGGCGGATCAGTCGCAGGGATTCGAGATAGAGCAACTGGACATAGGAGACGAAGCAGAGGAGCACGGAAAGCAGCAGGGCGGTCGCTAGGCAGAGATAATTCATGCGCTTACTGCCTTCTGACGGGCACTGTTGCGGGCAATCAAGCTGGAAGGAAGGCGCAAGGACCTTCGCCACTTGCGCTCGAGGCGGGCCATTTCGCCGCGATCACTTTCGTGATCGAAGCCGCTGAGATGAAGCGAGCCATGCAGCATCAATATTTGTAATTCGTCGAGAGTGCTATGGCCGAACTGTTGCGCTTGCGCTTGCGCCCGTTCGAGCGAGATAGCGATTTCACCGATTCCGCCAGCGGTAGTCGCGGACGGGAACGAGAGTACATCGGTCGGATAATCAAGGCCGAGAAAAGTGCAATTTAAACGCTGCAACTCGCGATCGTTCGTAATCAGACACGAAAAAGGAGCAGCCGTCACCTGCTCGCTCAAGGTACGCGCGAAATCCTTCAACGCGCGCCTATCGAGAGCGGAGAGTTTCGACTCTCGCGGCAAACGATGGAACAGCAGAGTGACTGGGTCAGTAGACGGATGGGGAGGCTGATCACTTTCGCGGGACATACAAGCAATCAAGTGAGGGGAGAGAATTCGGGAATCTCCAGGGCCGTGCTCATCGGTGGTTCAGCCGCTGGCTTGGCAGGTGCATCAGCCGACGGCCGATCATTGCCAAGCTTTAATGCGAGCTGACGGTTCGCGCCGATCATTTCGTTGTAACGATCGTAGGCTCTGACGATGCGCTGCACGAGCGGGTGACGAACGACATCCTTGTCGTCGAAGTTGATGAAAGCGATGCCTTCGACGCCTTTCAGGATGTCGATGGCATTCAGCAAGCCGCTTCGCCGACCGCCCGGAAGATCGATCTGGGTCTGATCGCCAGTAACGACCATCTTGGAATTAAATCCCTGGCGGGTCAGGATCATTTTCATCTGCTCGACCGTCGTGTTCTGCGCTTCGTCGAGGATGATGAAGCAATCATTAAGAGTGCGGCCGCGCATGAAAGCAAGCGGAGCAATTTCGATGGCATTGCGCTCGAGGAGCTTCTCAACCTTCTCGGCATCAATCATGTCGAAGAGGGCGTCGTAGAGCGGGCGCAAATACGGATCGATCTTCTGCTGGAGGGTCCCTGGCAGGAATCCGAGGTGTTCGCCCGCTTCGACGGCGGGGCGAGTCAAGACAATGCGGCTCACCCGTTTATTGAGGTAAGCGGAAACGGCCATAGCCATGGCCAGATAGGTCTTGCCGGTCCCGGCCGGGCCGATGCCAAATGTGAGGTCGCTATGTTCGATGGCATCGACATAACGGCGCTGATTCACGGTTTTCGGGGCCAGCACTTTTTTGCCGAAGGCGCGGGACTTGCCGCTCTCGACAAGACGCCGGAGAGAGACATCGGGGTCGGCGGTGACGACACGCATCATGCTGTTGAGGTCGCCGTTGTTGAAGACGTGACCCTCCCGCACGAGGCCGACATAGTCTTCCAAGATCTGTTCTGCGCGGCGGACCTGCGCTTCATCGCCCTCGATTTCAAGCGAATCACCGTCTAACAGGCGGGTGCGAAGGTTCAATTCCGACTCGATCAACCGGATGTTCTCGTCACGAGTTCCGAAAAGCGGTTCAATGCCGCGGGAAATCTGAATGCTGGACTTCATCAAGGAGAAGTGAGGAGGTTAGGGGCTGGAGCGGCGGATTGCGATGTATGGCGAAACAACTGTGAGTGATGTGGCGGCGAAGAGACGCCCGCTGGAGCGATTGTAATTTGAACCCACAGGCGCAGGCGCCGGAAGCTCATCCAGCCTTGATTATAGCAGGATTACAGAAGGAAATGGCCGGCCGGAAATCGTCACAGGCGACGAAACCGGTCACAGAAGTTGGCCGGAAATAACAAATAAACTTTCCGTCTTGGAATGAGGAGTTTGCGAATATTTCGTTGATTTCGGGATAAGCGGGAGGTTCGTTTCAGGGAATGAGGGTGTTATGTTCGAGTCGCTCGCGAGAACTTCTCACGCGAGCGAACAAGCGGTGTGCAGAATGTCGGGCCGGGATTTCCCGGCCCATTTCTTTTGGGAGGGTGGATGGGCGAATTGATCGAGATGCCGCATCGAACGGACGATTTCGAAGAGCCAGCCGAGCAAGCGTTTCCGGCAACGCAAGTTATCGACTTATCGGTATGGACACGTGCTCCGCGAGAGCGCACGCCCGGCTACTTCCCGACCTATTCGGCGGTTTCCAAAGCGATGCAAACTGCACTGCGCGGATGGGTCCGCGACTGGTTTCATCAGAACACCGAAATCTTGCTTCGGCCGCACACCGCTTATCCGATTCTGGTGTACCAGTGTACGCACCCGTTTTCCGGTCGCCCGACCAATATGTTCACGTACGACATTCAGCAGACGGAAGCACTGAACCGGGCTTTCGCCTCGGCAGCGTATCGGCTGGGCGGCGAACTGAAGACGATCGACACGAAACGGTTCGGCTGGTTTACACGCGAGCATTACTTCGCATACCGGAGCAAGGAAGTGGTGAAGTACGTTTCGAAGAACCGGCGTGCTCTCTACAGAATGCTGAATGTTGAAACCGTGCTGATGGACAGCATTCTAAAATTCGCCCTGATGGACATTCCGAAGCTCGGCCTCGAAGAAGCAACTGTGCTGCTTCGGCGGGCGTTCGGCACGCAATTGCGGCGGTTCTCTGAGCAGTGCGACATGAGCGAGCGTACGGATGACTTGCTCCTGATCGCGACCGAAGCACTCGTTCCCCATTTGCCTTCGGATAACGCGGCTGCTCTGCCGCTAGCAGCTTGAAAGGTTCAGTGGAATGCAGAAAATTCGAACATCACAGAAGGCAGTGCGGCCCTTGCATGATTTCCAGGTTTTCAAAGGCCATAACGAACAGACGATGAAAGCTTTCGGCGGCCCTGTTATGGTGCACCATGAGGCACGCCTGATCGTGCGCGACGATCAGGCGTCTGCGATACCGGGTGTGCCGGTTCTTTATGCAATTTATCAGCGCTCCGAAAATCGGATCCTACAGATTCTTCGAGCGCCTGACACAGCTTGTCTGAAGGTTGCCGCTTGAGTGTCCGACCATCCATCAAAGCTTGATAGTGACCGTCTTGATCTCCGAATACTGCTGGAGACCGTACTCACCGAGCTCCCGGCCGATACCGGATTGCTTGAACCCGCCGAACGGGGCGGCTGCATCGAACACGTCGAAGCAGTTCACCCAGACGGTGCCGGACCGGACGTGGTTGGCGATGTGGTGAGCCTTCCCGATGTCGCGAGTCCAGACGGCGGCTGCCAAACCATAGATGGTCTGGTTGGCCCGGTCGACGAGCTCATCCAGGTCTCTGAACTTCAGGATGCTCATGACGGGGCCGAAGATCTCCTCCTGGGCGATCTTCATGTCGTCCTGAACGTCGGCGAAAACAGTCGGGGCGACGAAATAGCCCCGGTCGCCGACGCGCTCGCCGCCGCACATGAGCCGCGCACCTTCCTGCTTACCGGCATCGACATAACTCAGAACTTTTTGAAATTGATCGTTATCAACCTGCGGGCCCTGTTCCGTTTGCCGGTCAAGCGGATCGCCGACGCGACGGCGTTTCGCACGTTCGGCGCTGCGCTCCACAAACTCGTCGTAAATTTTCTCTTCCACAAACGCCCGTGAGCCGGCGCAGCAGCACTGCCCCTGGTTGAAGAAGAGCGCGAAGTGCGAGCCTTCGACGGCTTGGTCCATATCGGCATCGGCGAAAACAATGTTGGGGCTCTTGCCGCCCAGTTCGAGCGTGACGCGCTTCAGATTCGACTCCGCGGCGGCCTTCATGATGAGGTGACCAACTTCGGTTGATCCGGTAAAAGCAATTTTGTCGACGTCCATGTGTCCCGCTATGGCGGCACCGGCAGTCGGACCGTAGCCAGGCAGGATATTGACCACGCCCTCGGGGAAGCCGGCCTCAATGATGAGCTCGCCTACGCGCAGCGCGCTCAACGGCGTCTGCTCGGCGGTTTTCATCACGACGGTGTTGCCGCAAGCGAGCGCCGGGGCCAGCTTCCAAGCTTGCATGAGCAGCGGAAAATTCCAGGGGATGATCTGGCCGACGACGCCGACCGGTTCGTGACGCGTATAGCAGAAATAGTCGCCATTGACGGGAATAGTTTTCCCCTGGACCTTATCGGCCCAGCCCGCGTAATAGCGATAACACGCGATTACAAGCGGGAGATCGGCAGTGCGCGCGACATGCTTGGGCTTGCCGTTATCGAGCGACTCGAGCGTAGCAAGTTGATCGATGTTTTGCTCAATCAGATCGGCCAGCCGATAAAGGAGTTTGCCTCGGTCGGAAGCGGACATTCTTCGCCAGGCAGACTTTGCGTGGAATGCTTTGCGCGCCGCTTTGACGGCCAGATCCACGTCAGCAGCATCGGCTTCGGCCACTTGCGCGAGCGGCTCGCCAGTCGCTGGATTTATGGTCTCGAATGTTTTGCCCGAGACGCTATCGACCCATTTATTGTTGATCAGGATTTTAGTTTGCTGAATCGGCTTTTGTGTCGATTGAGGTTCGGTAAGAAGTGTAGCCACAAGTCCTCTCTCTGTACCCGAACGCTGGATACGGAGTTATTCTACGCCTGGAGGAATCTGCCAGAGGATGAGCTAACCTGCGTTTACGCGTTTCCACTTCTTGCCGGCGCGGATGACGAGCATGCCCGTTGCGCCTGAGAGTAGAAGCTCGCGTTGCAGGTTGCCGTTGATTTCGACAGCGCCCGCTTTGATTTTGCGAGTGGCATCATTGACGCTGCTGGCCAGGCCCACGGTTGCGAGAAGCTTGTCGACGCGGATGCCGCTTTCCGCAGCGGCTTGCGCCGGCATTTCTACGGTTTCGATGTCGGCCGGCTCCAACCCTTGGCGCACCTCGCGATCGAAAGATTCGAGAGCGTTTCCAGCATCCACCTGCGAATGGAAATCGGTTACGATGCGTCGCGCGAGCTCCATTTTCGCTTCCATCGGATTGGCTGCGCCGGACGCGACCGCGAACCGTAATTGTGCGATTTTTTCGAGCGGCATGTCGGTCAGGAGCTCGTAATAGCGATACATCAGGTCATCGCTGATTTGCATGACCTTGCGAAACATGACCTTGGGCGCTTCCGTGATCCCGATGTAATTGCCCTTGGATTTCGACATTTTTTCAACGCCGTCGAGCCCTTCTAAGAGCGGCACGGTGGCGATGATCTGTGGAGGCAGGCCGTAGTCGCGCTGGATCTCGCGGCCGACCAGCAGATTGAACTTCTGATCGTTGCCGCCCATTTCGACATCGCACTCGAGCGCTACAGAATCGAAGCCCTGGGCGAGCGGATACAAGAGTTCATGTACCGAAATCGGAATACCTTCCTTAAAACGAGTGCTGAAATCGTCGCGCTCCAGCAGGCGCGCCACCGTGTATTTCGAGCAGAGCCGGATGACGTTCTCAAAGGTGAGCGGCTCGAGCCAAGTGCTGTTGAAGCGGAGCTCGGTCTTCTCGGGATCGAGGATCTTGAATACCTGCTCCTTATAGGTATGGGCATTGCGATCGATTTCATCGCGGGTCATAGGCGGGCGAGTGAGATTGCGGCCCGTGGGATCGCCGATTAAACCTGTTATGTCGCCGATCAAGAAGATGACCGTGTGACCGAGATCCTGAAAATGTTTCATCTTACGAAGCAGGACGGTGTGGCCCAGATGTAGATCAGGAGCGGTGGGGTCGAAGCCGGCTTTGATGCGTAGGGGCCGATTCTCTTTAATCGAGGCGGCGAGGCGTTCGCGCAACTCCTCTTCGCGAATGAGCTCCGCCAGGCCCTTTTTCAGGTAAGTGAGTTGTTCGTCGACAGGGGGAAAAGGCACAAGGTTCTGGTTCCAGTTTAGGTGGTGCAGGTATGCGGCAGTCGCGGGCCGCTAGCGTCCTATATATGGTGGCAGCACGGTGCGTGCCCAGCCGGCGAGCTTGCCCGGACAATCGATTTTCGCGAAAGCGCCGTTTTGTGAGCGGGTACCCTTCCAGCTGGATTGAATGATCTCTTTATCGATTGAGAGGGGCTGGCCCGCAATCGAAACGTGACACGGCTTCGCCGAAAAGACGGCGTACTGCAAGCCGGGTTCAAGCGGTATATTCGCCTGCGGGTCGATGAACAGTTCGATGTCTCGTTGCCCGAGCCGCGCGCGTACTTGCTCAAGCGCCGAGGCCTCGTCCGTCTGACCGGTTTGGGAGTCTACGCGCACAATCAGCTGTCCGTTATCGGTTTGGGAAACGAAGCGGAGCTGGTCATGAAAGAATGCGCGGTCACGCGGGACCGGACGATAGCCGCGGAGAATGGATCGCGCATCGACGTAAGCCATGCCGCAAGCGGATTCAGCCAGATAGTCGATGCCGCGCGGAGCTTTGTTTTGCAGACGTATAGCGAACTCGATAAAGTTCGACATTGGAGTGATCAGAAAGGGCACGCTGCCGTCCGGGCAGGTGTCGTAACGAACGCTGCGGGCCGCGAGCCAAATTTTCTGGTTGTGATCGATGGCGAGATGGTCGTCAAGAAGCACTTGGCCGGCGAAGCCGAGATAAGCTCCCATCGGGAACCTTCCATCACCTGTGGGGAAACGCGTGGGACGACTGAACGTCAGTAACGGCTGGCTGAGCAAGGGCAGGCGCAGGCCGACAATCCAAGGCAAAATGGCCAGTCCGATCAGTGCGTTCCCGACAAGCCGACGTCGTTTGAGGGACCGGTAGATCGGGAGTGATCGGCGGCTTGAAACCACGAACAACACGCTTGCGATTGTCAGAAAGAGATAGCGGAGGGTATAAAGCTGAGTGGAATAAAACGCCAATGGAATGAAGGGCGCGAGAGCGAGGGCCAGATAGAACAGTCGAAAGCGATGCTTGCGGCGCGCGATGCTCGCAAAGTAAGCGCAACCGGCGAAGAGCAGAACGAACAGCGCCGGCGTGAAGCCAAATAGTAGAAAACCGGAAACGGCGACGAGGTCGAATGAGATTGGGTTTGAATCTTCGATGGTTGCTCCTGCCATTAATTTGCCTAGCAGCACCGGCAAAATCGCCCCTACCAGCAACGACCAGAGCAGCGGGCGACGTGCCAGTTCCTGAAATCGGGCGCGCGAGAGAAGTGAGAAGGTGAGAGCAGGAACGGCGAGCACAACATCGCCCCGGAACGACGCTGCCACTGCGACCAGCACAACACCGAGCAGCTGACTGACTGGAGAGCTCATTTTTCCCAAGAAGAAGAAAGCGAGCAGCAGCAAGGCCAGCGAAAGCCAACCGGTTCCCAGAAAGGGCATATATAGGATGAGCACCGGCGAGAGCAGGACGGGCAGCAAGAGAGGCCACGGCAACCGGCGCGTGCGCCCGGTGTGGATCCCCAGCGAAATCCAGGCGAGCGAGGCGACTGATGTTACGAGAACGTTCGCCGCTAAAACGGGATCAGCATGTGGAAAGAGTCGGAATAGCCAGCTCAGGGCGAGGAAGCTCAGCCACTGTTTGTCGAAGTTGTAAAAGGTGGCGTGCAGAAACGAGGTTTGGTGGTGCGCCAGCTGCCAACCGCTTCCGAGGAGCGTGGCTTGATCGTTGTCGCGAAAAGTGGAGGAGACGAAGGGAAAAACGAGCAGCAAAAGCGTGCAAATCTGCAGCGCGAGCTGTCCGAACTGCTGACCCCTGAACCCCTTATCCCGCATGAACGCGAAGTACGAGCGTAGCGTGACGTCATCGCGGCATCTGTAATGAGGCGCCACGTCAGGACCTGTAAGTGGTGAGAAGGACTTTGAACGAGGACTGGGTGCGAGGATTTTTAAAGAGAAAGCACTATGCTTGGGGATCTTCAGCCATCTATGCCACGTCTACTCGCTTTCTTCGCCCTCCCTTTTCTTGCCTTGTTCCTCACGCAGGCTCCCGCTCTACGGGCGACCACTCACACAACGTCGAAAACCACCGCGAGTGTTCCGCACAGCGATGCGCAGATCGACGCCGCGATCCGGACGAAGCTCGCTAAATCGAAAATCGGCAAGGACGGGTTTCGTTTTCACGTGCAGCACGGTGTTGTGACTTGGGAAGGAACAACCAATGTAATACAGCACAAAGGATCGGCGACCCGCATGGCGAGAACCGCGGGAGCGACGCAGGTCATTAATAACATTCAGATCAGCGCGAGCGCCAAGGCCAAGGCTGCTGCGAATTTGAAAAAAGCCAGCCTGGTTCAGTAAAGGCGCCCTACTTAGGCCAGCTAAAATACCGATCCCTTCCCATGCTAGAGTGGGAGCGAATCGGCATTTTTGATGAAAAGAAGTCTTCTCCTTTCAGGTTTTCTGTGCACAGCCGCTGCTTTCGCACAAGGAACATCTTCTCCCGCAAGCGGTTCGCAGACGACGACTCCGGGCTCTTCGCCGCAGCTCAAGGCGAGAGGTCCCGAAGCAGTGGCGAAACAGGATCCCAACAAGATTGTTGCAGTCATCAACGGTAAGCAAGTTACGGCGAAGGAAGCTGCCAATCTCTTGAAGGCCATTCCGCCTGAGCAGCTCAAGCGTTACGAATCGAATTTGCCTTCGGTGGTGCAGCAGATCTACATGAGTCAGGATCTTGCGCAGCAGGCTGTCAAGATGAACCTGGACCAGCAATCGCCGGTGAAAGAGCAGCTCGAGCTGAATCGCGACGGTATTCTCGCGCAGGCCTACATTAATAAGCTGGCGACGAGTTCGAGCGGTGGGGCTGCGGGCGATCCTCAGCAGTATTACAACGCGCACCAAGCAGAGTTCGACAAAGCGAAGATCAGCGGCATCTTCGTCAGCTTCAATCCTCCGGGTACGCCTGCTTCCGGTGCTCCGAACAGCAGAACAGAAGAAGCCGCGCGGGCTAAAGCGGATGATATCGAGAAAAAGTTGAAATCCGGATCGGACTTCACCACTCTGGCGAGAACAGATTCCGATAACCAACAGTCAGCTGCTCATGGCGGCGAGATCGGGACCTTCAGTGTGGCAGATCCTCAGCTCCCGCCCGATCTGCGGAGCACCGTCGAGAAGCTGCAAGCGGGACAGACCTCCGAGCCTGTCAAGCTGCCGAATGCGTTTCTGATTTTAAAGGTTGAGAGTCGGAACAAGCTGACTTTCGACCAGGCCCGTCCTGAGATTTTGAAGAAGCTGCAGGACGAGCGCAGCCAAGCCGCGGTCAAGCAGCAGGTCGACAAGTATAAGATCCAAGTTCAAGATCAGGATTTCTTCAACGCATCGAACGGCGGAGGAACCAATATTCCGTCCTTGCAGCGGCCTGGATCTGCTGCTCAGTCGCCAAGTGCTGGCCCTCCGAGTAGGCCGTAAGGTTTCGACGAAAACTCGCGGGGATCTGGCGCGCGCGATGCGGCAGGTACCTGCCCTGAGCGGTCGACCAATCCGCATAAACGTTCTTCCGCAGCTCACCGTATCCCGGGGAAAGCTGCTTTCGGGCACGCTGGCCACGGGAACCGAAGTCCACGCAGCCGCTTTCATTCGCAAGAGACAAATCGTTCTGGAGCAGGGGCTCCGGTCGCGAAAGCTGCGTCTGATTTTTATTCATGAGCTGTTCCATTTCGTCTGGCCACGCTTGAGCAACGAGGCGCGACGTGCGTTTTCGGCGATCCTTCAAAGGGAGTGGGCGGCCGGCGCGCGGGGCGAGCTGGGGGAATCGGCAGGCATTCAAAAAGATAAGTTACGGCTTCCGGGCCAAGCCGGGCTCTCCGGACGGCTCTGGCGTGATTACGTGTGTGAGAGCTTTTGCGATACGGCAGCCTGGTTTTATGCTGCACCGAGTAACAAATCGCGATCCGGTTTGGCGGCCAAGTGGTATGCTCAACGCCGCCTCTGGTTTCTCAAAACATTCGATACTCCACGTGCTTGCTAACGGTGCCGTGTGCGAAAAGGCGCTAGACTGGAGATTCGAATGTCTTCGGTTCAACGCAGCTTGGCCCTTGTTTCACTCTGTCTGGGAGTTCTGATTGGGACTTCGTGCTCCCACATGCAATCGCAAGGTTCCGAGCCGCATCGCACAGCGAAAGTACACGCGGATCGTAAGGCAGCGCCAGGCTTCACGTTGACGGATGCAAGCGGCGCGAAGGTCAGCCTTGCCGATTACCGGGGCAAAGTTGTTCTGCTTAATTTCTGGGCGACCTGGTGCGGCCCTTGCCAGGTGGAGATCCCCTGGCTGCAGCAGTTCGAGCAACAGTACAAGTCGAAAGGCTTTGAAGTTCTCGGAGTTTCCATGGACGAAGACGGCTGGTCCGCCGTCAAGCCGTTCATCGCGGAAAACAAGCTGAATTACCGAGTGCTGCTCGGGAACGATTCGGTGAGCCAGCTTTATGGCGGTCTGGATGCTTTGCCTACAACGTTTATGATTGATCGTGAGGGCAAGTTTGCTTATTCTCCGCACATTGGGCTTATCAGTAAGAGTGAATATGAGAGTGAGATCAACAGCCTGCTGGACGAAGAGGATGAGGGCGCCTCTTCTCGTATCCAGTCTTCTCCTGCCGCTCTTCTGTTCGGCTCAGCAAAATAAGCTCGTCGTTCGTCCGGTCAACCCGCTCACTGCCAAGCGCGGCTCATCGGTGACCCAAAAGCTGGACCTTTCCGTTGTTCAGGGTTATCACGTGAACAGCGATAAACCAAAAGACGAATTTCTGATTCCATTGAAGCTGACGTGGACAGGCGGCCCTTTGGAAGAGGAGAATGTCTCTTATCCGAAGCCGGAAGAGATCACGGTGGGAAATCAGCGTGTGGTTGTTTTCACGGGCAAATTCGAAGTACAAACCAAGTTCCAAGTGCCAACGAACGCACCCAAAGGTAATGCAACGATGGTCGGCAAGTTGCGCTACCAAGCCTGCAACAACGAGATGTGTTTCCGCCCCTCGACGGTCGAAGTGAAACTGCCGGTTTCGGTCGAGTAGCCGCGGAAAGTCGTTGCGGAACGACGTAGGCCGTGGATGCGCCGCTTGATTTTACGACCCGGCGCGATCGGGGATTGCATTCTGGCATTACCCGCCGTCGAGCATCTGGTTTCTGAATACACCGAAATCTGGACGGCGAGCGCGGTCGTCCCTCTTATCCGATTCGCTTCCAGAGTCAGGGCACTTTCTTCGACCGGCATCGATGTGGTGGGAATCGGCAACAGCATGGATCGCGAGCTCGAGCGGGTTTTACAGAGCTTCGATTTGATCGTCAGCTGGTATGGGGCGAACCGGCCGGAGTTTCGCGATGCGCTGCTTGCGACTGGGGTCTCCTGCCAATTCCTGCCCGCGCTACCGCCGCCCGACTATGGGGGACATGCATCCGCATTCTTCTGCGCGCAAGTAGGTGCGCCGGAAGCAGTTCCGCGGATCGATGTTGATCGGGCAGATGGCGCGGGTCGCCCGGATCAGTCGACGATTGCGCTCCATCCGTTCTCGGGAAGCGCGCGTAAGAACTGGCCGCTCGCACGCTATCGCGAACTGGCGGCGAGTTTGGACCGAAAAGTCGAGTGGCTGGCGGGACCGGAAGAGGATCTTGCCGAAGCGAGGCGGTTTGGTGACCTTTGTGAGCTCGCGCGTTGGCTGCGCGGAACAAGCTTGTACATCGGTAACGATTCCGGCATCACTCATCTAGCTGCGGCGGTGGGCGTTCCCACGCTTGCGCTCTTCGGTCCGACGGATCCGATCAGGTGGGGTCCGCGCGGAGACAACGTGACGGTGTTACGGCACCAGCCGATTGAAGATTTATCGGTCGACGAGGTTCGGCGTGCGGCTAATCGGCGGCTAGGCTAGCAGTCGAAGCCGGCTTCCACCGGACGATGGGTCTTCGCGCCGCCGTGACTTCATCGACTCGCGGCGTACGCGTTGAGTGAGGAGCGCCCAGCACGAGCTCAGGATCCTCTTCAACCTCTTGCGCGATCGAAATCATGGCATCGGCAAACAAATCGAGCTCTCGTTTGCTCTCCGTTTCGGTGGGCTCGATCATCAAAGCGCCACGCACAATTAACGGGAAGCTCACAGTGTAGGGATGGAAGCCGTAATCGATGAGGCGCTTGGCAATATCGCCGGTTCGCACACCTTTCTTGGCCTGCCGGTCATCGCTGAACACGCATTCGTGCATACTAGGCGCTTTATAGGCGAGCTCATAATACGGCTCGAGTAAGGTGCGCAGGTAGTTCGCATTAAGTAAGGCGTCGAGTGTTGCCTGGCGCAGGCCATTCCCGCCATGTGCCATGATGTAGGCCAGCGCCCGAATGAGCACGCCGTAATTACCGTAGAAGGCGCGCACGCGTCCAATCGACTGCGGCAGATCGTAGTTCCAGGTCCAACGGTCGTCGAACCGATAGAGGCGCGGGGACGGCAGAAATGGCGTGAGGACTTTAGCCACAGCCACAGCACCAGCGCCCGGTCCGCCCCCGCCGTGAGGCGTCGAGAACGTTTTGTGCAGATTGAGATGCATGACGTCGATCCCGAACTCACCCGGTCTCGAGACGCCGACGAGGGCGTTCATGTTAGCGCCGTCCATGTAGACGAGACCGCCCTTGTCATGCAAGATACTGCAGATCTTTTGAATGTTTCCTTCGAACACGCCGACGGTATTCGGATTTGTGATCATCAGCCCGGCGACGTCGTCGGTAACAGCCTGCTCGAGGACCGCAAGATCGACCATGCCGCGATCATTCGATTTGATGTTCTCGACCGTGTAGCCGACGGCCATGGCCGTGGCAGGATTGGTGCCGTGCGCCGAATCCGGCACGAGGATTTTCTTACGGGCATTGCCACGCGATTCGAGCAGCGCGCGGATCATCAGAATGCCGGTGAATTCCCCATGCGCGCCGGCTGCGGGCTGCAAGGTGACTGCGTCCATTCCAGTAATCTCAGCCAACGCCTGCTCGAGTGCGGCGATCACTTCCATGCACCCTTGTGAGAGCGCTTCGGGCTGATAGGGATGCGCCCACGCAAGACCCTCGGTGCGCGCCACCAACTCGTTCACGCGCGGGTTGTACTTCATCGTGCACGAGCCGAGCGGGTAGAGCCCAAGGTCGATGGCGTAGTTCCAGGTGGAAAGACGCGTGAAGTGGCGCAATGCTTCGAACTCGCTCACTTCCGGAAAGTCTTCGATTTCGTCACGAACATTGTCCTGGCCGAGAACGTCCGCTGCTTCGACGTCAGGTACATCGAGCGCGGGAAGCTGATAACCTCGCTTGCCGGGAGAACTCTGCTCAAAGAGCAGTAGTTCGTTCTGCACGATGTGTTTAGAAACTTTCTTGATCATTACGCTAAATCTCTACTGCGGCTTCCGGGTGAATGTCGAAGCTACGGTATCCATCTGCTCCCGGCGGTTCATCTCGGTGGCGCACAGCAGCATGCAGTCCTTCAATTCAGGATAGAAACGGCCAAGAGGCAGCCCACCGATAATCTTCTGTTCGAGTAGTGCTTCGTTCAGCTGCTCGGGCGAACTGCCGTTCGTGCGCACAACAAACTCGTTGAAGAAGGGACCTTCGAATGTCAGATTCAATTTCGCGGCGAGATAGTGAGCTTTGGCGAGATTCTGCTGGGCCAATTCGCGCAGTCCTTCTTTCCCGTACACGGTCATGAAGACGGTCGCCATCAGGGCCAAGAGTGCTTGATTGGTGCAGATGTTAGAAGTGGCCTTCTCGCGGCGGATATGCTGTTCGCGCGTGGCCAGAGTCAAACAAAAGGCGCGATTACCAGCGATATCGGTAGTCTCACCGACGAGCCGGCCGGGCAATTGCCGGATGTACTTTTCGCGAGCCGCAATAATGCCGGCGTAGGGGCCGCCATAACTCGGCGAAATCGCGAAACTTTGCAACTCGCCGACTACGATATCGGCTTCTTTTGGTGGACGCATCAACCCCAAAGCCACCGCCTCAGTGAACACGACAACCAGCAACGCACCCTGCTTCGACACAACGCGCGAGAGTTCGTCGATCTGCTCAAGCAATCCAAAGAAATTCGGCGACTGAACGATCACGGCGGCTACCTTGTCATCAAGCTTCTTCTTTAAGTCGTCTAAGTCGAAGCTTCCCGTGCGTGTGTAACTTATTTCCTCGACTGGGATGCCCTGGTGCTGCGTGTATGTATGAAGAACTTCGCGATACTCAGGATGCAGCGTTTTTGCGATGAGGATCTTATCCCGGCGGGTAATGCGCACGGCCATCATGGCCGCTTCGGGCACGGCAGATGAGCCATCATACATCGATGCATTCGCCACATCCATCCCCGTTAACTGACAGATCATCGTCTGAAATTCGAAGATGCTCGTGAGCGTGCCTTGCGAAATCTCTGCCTGATAAGGAGTGTAGGAAGTCAGGAACTCACCGCGCGAAACGACACTATCGACCAGCACAGGGCGATAGTGCGAGTAGACGCCCGCGCCGAGAAAGCTTGCATAACCGTTCGCGTTCCGGGCGGCCTGCGCTTTGAAATAATCGACGATCTCGTACTCGCTCTGGCCATCGCCAATGCCGAGTTGTCCCTTAAACAAGACGTCTTCCGGAAGATAACTGACAAGATCTTCTTCTGATTTCAATCCGATCGCGTCCAGCATCTGCCGACGCTCGGAATCCGATTTAGGTAAGTATCGCAACTAACGGCTTTCCCGAACTCAATTCAGACTCCCTGGAGGTGCTATTCAGCACCTATATAGGTTTGATAATCAGGGGCTGACATAAGCGCATTTATTTCGCTAGCGTGATCCCCGGCGATCTTCACTCTAATCAGCCACGCGTCGCCGTGCGGGTCTTCATTCAGTCTCTCCGGAGTCTTTGATAGAAGCTCATTTGCCTCTAAAACTTCGCCGGAAACAGGAGAGAAAATATCCGAAACGGCTTTGACGGATTCGACCGAGCCGAAGGTCTGGCCCCTGGTGACTTGGCTGCCTACTTTGGGCAGGTCGACAAAAACAATGTCGCCTAACTCGTGCTGCGCGTGATCTGTGATCCCGATCGTTCCTCGATCACCTTCGATGTGAACCCACTCGTGCTCTTTGGTGTACTTGTAAGTCTCTGGATAGTTCATCACGAAGCTCTCTTGTAGAAAGGGGTCGCCACCGTTTCGGCCTCAACCGGAGACTGGCGGATCGCAACCTGGATGTTCACGCCTGGATGGGCTTTATGGGCCGGTAGATAGCAAAGGCCGATGTTCTTGTTCAGCGTCGGTGAAGGGCCACCGCTCGTGATCCAACCCGCGGGCTGACCATCAAGCAAGATCTCATAGCCATCGCGACCAATACCGCGTCCTTTCATTTCAAAACCCACGAGCTTGCGGCTAATGCCCTCGGCAAGTGTTTTCTCGAGAGCGGAGCGCCCGACAAAATCACCTTTGTCCATCTTGACGATCCAGCTCAGATCGGCTTCGAAGGGGTTTATCGAGGCACTTAGCTCGTGCCCGTACAACGCCATTTTCGCTTCCAACCGCAGCGTATTACGAGCGCCCAGACCGCACGGTCGAATGCCGAACTCTGCGCCGGCCTGCAAGATTTCGTTCCAAATACGAGCTGCCTCAGCGGGCTCGAAGTAGATCTCGAAACCATCCTCGCCCGTGTAGCCGGTATGCGCGATGCGAGCCGGCGTACCAGCCACGGTGCCGTCGAGAAACCAGTAATATTTGATCGCGCTCAAGTCGGTATCGGTCAGCTTTTGAAGGGTGGCCTGCGCCTTCGGCCCTTGGATCGCCAGCTGCGCATACCTATCGCTAGTGAACTCCACCGCAGCGTTGAAACTGTTGTGCGCCGCAATATGCTCGAAATCCTTGTCCTGATTGGAGGAATTAACACACAGGAAATAGTGATCGCCGGCGACTTTGTGCACCAAAATATCGTCAACAAATCCGCCATGCTCATAAAGCAGCGCCGAGTAGTGCGCCTGCCCCACTTTCAGCTTCGCTGTGTTGTTGGTTGCGACAAAATTAACCAGTTCCCTGGCTTCGGGACCGCGCACATCGATCTCGCCCATGTGGCTCACGTCGAAAAGACCGACCGCTTGACGGACTGCGTTGTGCTCCTCGAGAATGCTCGAGTACTGAACAGGCATACTCCAGCCGCCGAAATCGACCATTCGGGCTTTCGACGCAGCATGAGTAGCGAAGAGTGGAGTTCTCTTCAAATCGTTATCAAGGAGCATTCGAGCGCGGAAAACCCCAGCGTAACATTCTCGCGCATTCGGGCACGCAAGGAAATCAAGCTCCAGAACTGGCTTCGGCCGAGTCTGATGCGCCGTACTCCTTCAACTTGTTGAACAGAGTCTTGAGGCTGATTGCCAGGATCTCCGCCGCACGGGTCTTATTGTTTTTCGTGTGTTGCAGTGTCAGCTGGATGAGCGCGCGTTCGGCTTCGCTGACGGTAGTGCCTACTGCTAAGCGCACGCTATCCGGCTCAAAGACCTGGGCGGGTGGCCGAGAGCCTACGGAAACACCAAAATCGTAAGGCAGGTGAGCCATTTGAATCGCGCCTTCGCCGGCCATAATCACGGCGCGCTCAAGCACATTGCGCAACTCACGGACATTACCCGGCCAGCTGTATTTGCGGAAAGCGTCCATCACATCGGCGGTGACGTATGTCACGTTGCAGGTGTGTTTGTTGTTGAGGTGCGCGATGAGTGTCTCGGTCAGGACGGGAAGGTCAGTCAAGCGCTGCCGTAAGGGCGGAAGCGCGATTTGAAAAACGTTGAGCCGATAGAACAAATCTTCGCGCAAATCACCTTTTTTTAAGGCATCGTCGAGATTGCGGTTTGTCGCGGCGATGACGCGCACGTCAACAGAGATCTCGCCTTTTCCACCAAGGCGTCGAACGCGCGAATCTTCCAGCACGCGAAGCAGTTTGGCTTGCGTTCCCGAGGGCATCTCGGCCAGCTCGTCAAGCAGCAGCGTACCGTGCTGCGCCAATTCGAAACAGCCGGCGCGGCGTTCGAAAGCACCCGTGTAGGCGCCTTTCTCGTGCCCGAATAGCTCGCTCTCCATCAGCGTCTCCGGCATGGCGGCGCAATTAATTGCCACAAACGGGCCTGTGCGGCGCTTGCTCAATTGGTGAACTGCCCGCGCGACCAGCTCTTTACCCGTTCCGCTTTCGCCCACCACGAGCACGGCCGCTTTACTCGGCGCAACTTGCTGGATAACGTTAAACACCTGCTGCATTTGAGGCGAAGTGCCGACCATGTCGACGAGCACGCCTGTATTGGCCAACTGCCGCTGCAGACGTTCGGTTTCTTCTGCGAGCTGGCTTTGCGATGCTGCGCGTTCGAGTAACACGCGCATGGCAGCCGGCTGAATCGGTTTTTCAAGAAACCAGAACGCGCCCAGATCGTGAATCGTCTGAATAGCGGTTTCGATGTTGCCGAAAGCAGTCAGCACGATCGCCGGGGGCATGTTGCCGTCGCTGCCAAGACGCTTCATCAACTCGAAGCCGTCCATGCGAGGCATCATCAGGTCGGTGACGATTACATTGGCAGCGAAAGACTGCAGTTTTTCCAAAGCTTCCTGGCCATCACTCGCAGTCTCAACGTTGAATCCCCAGCCGGAAATCATAGTCATCAGAGGCGTTCGCTGCGACTCCTCATCGTCGACAACGAGCACATTGATGGACTGGCGCGATGTGCTTTGATTTCCCACGGTTCAGTGTATCCGATCAAACAATATGCCCGGCATGGCTGCTGCGGGGCACTTCTGCGTTCTCTTGGAGATGTCGTTTAACCTACTATCTTAGTATGCGGACTAGCTGAAATTATGGTGAAAGAGGCTGATGATGGACCTCCACCCTTCCTTTCATCTTGGCGGCGCGTTTACATTGCGACGTTCGTCTACACGTTTAGCCTGATAACAGTTCTATATCTGGTCACGCGCGCTTTCACTTCCTAGAAAAGATGGCGGGCTTGCACGCTAGAATGCGACAGACACACGCATGCTGGCGGCGCTCGAAGTAATCGTCACCTCTGTCAAAGAAGCGCTTGAAGCCGAAGCAGGTGGCGCAGATCGCCTGGAGTTGGTGCGAGATCTTGCCAGCGGCGGCTTGACACCCGAACGCGACCTGATCGAAGCGGTGCTAAATGCGGTTTCGATACCGGTTCGAGTCATGCTGCGCGAATCGGCTGGTATGAGCATCGGAAGTCCGCGCGAGCTAGAGATTTTGACGAGGCGTGCCGCAGCGCTCTCGCGTTTGCCGGTCGATGGTCTGGTGGTGGGCTTCAACAAACGTAGGGCGGTCGATACGGAGACTCTGAAGGTAATTACGGATGCAGCGCCCGGTACCCGCTTCACTTTTCACCGCGCATTTGACGAACTCGAGGATCCGTTGGGCGGGATCAGCGTAATCAAGCGCTTCGAACAGATCGATCGCATATTGACGGTGGGCGGCGATGGCGAGTGGTCGGTGCGCAAGGAGCGGCTGATTGCATGGCAACAGGCGGCCGAGCCCGGCATGACGATTCTGGTAGGGGTTGGTCTTTGCCGCGAAGTGCTACTGGACGTGCAAGCCACACCGCAACTGCGTGAGGTGCACGTCGGACGAGCGGCGCGGGTTCCTGCCGAGGTCACAGGGCAGGTGGAGCGGGCGGCCGTGCGGGCAGTGAGAAGCGTTCTTCGATGACGCCTCTGGATTGGCTCGTTTTCTTTGCATGGTTGGTCTCGCTGGTAAGCTACGGGCTTTATCGCGGACGCGGCAGCAACACCGTTAATAAGTATTTGCTCGCGGGTAAGAGCATGCCCTGGTATGCCATGGGTCTTTCGATTCTGGCGACGCAGGCGAGCGCGATCACTTTTATCTCGACGACCGGGCAGGCGTACGTGGACGGCATGCGGTTCGTGCAGTTCTATTTCGGGCTACCGCTTGCAATGGTGGTGCTCTCCGCGACAGCCGTGCCGATTTTCCATCGAGCAAAGGTTTATACGGCCTACGAGTATCTCGAGCAGCGCTTCGATGCGAAAACGCGCGCGCTAGTCAGTGGAGTCTTCCTCATTCAGCGCGGTTTGGCTGCAGGCATCGGGCTGTATGCGCCAGCGGTGGCGATTGCGGGCGTGCTCGGCTGGTCCGATCGCCTGGTGACTGTATTGATCGGAACGCTGGTCGTGCTCTACACGGCGACCGGCGGCATCAAGGCGCTCACTTGGGCTGACGTTCAGCAGATGAGCATGATCTTCATTGCGCTGGTGATCAGCCTGGTGGTAGTCGTTCACGCCCTGCCCGGGAACATTTCTTTCGGACAAGCTGTGCATTTGGCGGGCGCTGCCGGACGCCTGAACATTGTTGATCTACACCTCGATCTGAGTGACCGCTACAACCTATGGAGCGGCTTAATCGGTGGCTGCTTCCTAGCGCTGGCTTATTTCGGGTGTGATCAGAGCCAGGTGCAGCGGTATCTTACCGGCAGCTCCATCGCGCAAAGCCGCCTTAGTCTGCTGTTCAACGCGGTGGTCAAGATCCCGATGCAGCTTTTTATTCTGTTTATCGGCACGATGGTTTTCGCGCTCTCGCTTTTCGTGCAGCCGCCTATGTTATTCCAGCCGATCGAGGCCACGCGCGCAACTAAGAGTGCCGATTGGGAGAGCGCGCAAGCGAGTTACCATCGGGCCTTTGAGCAACGGAAGCAAGCTGCTTATCGAGTCGCCGGACGCCTGAGCGATGGACCGCAGGCCCGCACGGACTTTAAGAAAGCGCAGGCAGAATTTGTGCAGACGCGCTCGAGGGCGCTTGGGATCGTCGCGAGCCTGCATGGTGGAACGAAGTACGACGATACGAATTACATTTTCCTGTCGTTTATCAAGACGTATCTGCCAATCGGTCTGGTGGGGCTGGTGATCGGCGTGATCTTCTCCGCTTCGATGGGTTCGACTTCAGGCGAGATTAATTCGCTTGCCACGGTGTCGGTGGTCGACATCTATCGCCGGTATCTCGTGCGCGACCGAACCGACTCCCATTACCTGGTCGCGTCTCGTTTCTTCACGGTGTTCTGGGGAGCATACGCGGTTGCATTTGCTTCCTTCGGATCGCGCGGCTTCGGCGCATTGATAGAGCGGGTCAATATCGTGGGCTCGCTCTTTTACGGCGGGATGCTGGGCGTGTTTGTGCTCGCGTTTTTCTTCAAGCGCGTCGGTGGAACAGCAGCCTTCGCGGGCGTGATTGCGGGCGAGGCAGCCATCTTTATCGTGGCTGCTTTTACGCGCATTTCGTTCCTCTGGTACAACGTGATTGGCTGCGCGGTGGTAGTAGCAGTTGCGCTTGCTTTGACGACAGGCCGCTTAAACCTGCAGCGTCGAGATGTCGACCGTTGACTGGTGACCCTCGATGACAACGATTCCGCTGTCCGACACATGGTAATGCTTGCGGTCTTCCTCGAGGTTATAGCCGATTTCAGCGCCCTCGGGTATCTTGACGTTTTTATCGAGAATGGCCCGGCGGACCTTCGCCCGGCGGCCAATATCGCAGTTATCGAAAATCACCGATTCCTGGATATTCGCGCCAGTATGAACGCGCACGCCGCGCCCCAGCACTGAGCATTTGACGAAGCCACCCGAAACAATTGAGCTGCCCGCAATGATGGAATCGACGGCCATGCCGCGCCGTCCCTCCTCGTCAAATACAAACTTGGCCGGAGCGTCGAAATAGCCGGCGGTGCGCAACGGCCATTGCCGGTTGTACAGATTCAATGCGGGAGAAACCCGTCGCAGATCCATGCTTGCTTCGTAATAAGCGTCGAGCGTCCCGACATCGCGCCAGTACTGGGCAGAACCGAGGGGATCGCCCGGGATCACGTTGGTGTTGAAGTCATACGCGTACATGTCCGCGCGGCCGATTAGCGAGGGCAGAATGTCTTTGCCGAAATCGTGGGAACTGTTCTCGTTCTTGCTATCGGCATACAGCTCGCGCAGGAGCAGGTCGGTCGAAAAAACGTAGTTGCCCATGGACGCATAGACGCGGCTGGGGTCATCCGGCATGGTCGGTGCATCGGATCTCTTTTCGTGAAAGCCGATGATACTGCCTTCGGGAGTGGTCTCGATCACGCCGAATTCGGATGCATATTCTTTTCCGACCGGGATGGCCGCCACGGTGACGCCAGCTCGCTTCTCCACGTGAAATTCGATCATCTGGCGGATGTTCATGCGATAGATGTGGTCGGCTCCGAAGATGATGACGACGTGCGGATCGGCCTGCTGAATCAGGTTAATGTTTTGGTGAATCGCGTCCGCGGTGCCAAGGTACCAATCTTCCTGCGCGGACCTCATCTGCGCCGGAACGGGGATGATGAAATTATTTTTCAGTAAACCGCTCACCTCCCAGCCTTCGCGAAGATGCTGCAGGAGGGACTGGCTCTTGAACTGGATCAAGACATAGATGCTGTAAATGCCGGAATTAACGAGATTGCTGAGAACGAAATCGACGATGCGGTAACGACCACCAAAGGGAACCGCTGGTTTCGCACGCTCTTTCGTCAGCGGATAAAGACGAGTCCCTTTGCCGCCGGCGAGCACGAAAGCCAAAACACGTAGCTGCATGATGACAATCTCCGAAAAGGGAATGATCTAGCCCAGATCAGCTGGGCCTTTCGAGTATATATTCCTCGTGCGAACGGAAGCCGCTACGTGGTCGGAAGCGCTTGCCAATCGAGAGCGAGTTCGGCCAGCGAGCGCACGGCAACGCCGGTGGGGCCTTTAGAGAGCCAGCTTTTGGCGTCATCGAGCCAGGCTGTCGACGCGATATCGAGATGGATCCAGGGTGTCGGATCCGCGAACTCGCGCAGAAACCAGGCGGCCGTGATTGACCCGCCGTAACGTCCGCCGATATTCGGCAGATCCGCGAAGGCAGATTTCAGGTAATCTTTGTACTCTTCGTCCATCGGCATCTGCCAGGCTTTTTCGCCGGCGATACGGACGGCGGCTAGAAAGCGCTGAAGAAATTCATCGTTGTTTGTGAAAGCGCCCATGTTGTGATGCCCTAGCGCGATTCCGATTGCGCCCGTGAGCGTAGCAGCATCGACGATGTGAGTGGCGCCGTTGCGATTCGCATAGGTCAGAGTGTCTGCCAGGATCAAGCGGCCTTCGGCATCGGTATTGAGGACTTCGATCGTTTTGCCGGAGAGCGCTGTGACGATGTCGCCGGGGCGCTGGGCTTCGCCGTTGATCATGTTCTCAACGAGCGCCGCGTAACCGGTGACCGGAATAGCGGGTTTGAGTTGCGCGATGGCGCGCAATGCCCCGATCACAGCAGCGGCGCCAGCCATGTCGTACTTCATTTTTTCCATGCCGTCGCTAGGCTTGATCGAGATGCCACCGGTATCGAAGGTGACTCCTTTACCGAGAAGCGCGAGGTGGTCCCGTCCTTCGGTGCGAGGCGGCCGGTAGGACAGCGTGACCAGGAACGGCGGATTGCTGCTGCCTTTTGCTACCCCGAGCAGAGCGCCCATCCCGAGTTCGGCCATAGCTTCACCGTTGAGCACCTTGTACTCGAGGCCGAACTCGGCGGCAGTGGACTTGGCAGCGTCCGCGAGAGCGGCAGGCGTGAGTTTGTTGGCAGGCTCGTTGACCAAATCACGGGCGAAATTTTGGGCTTCGCCGAGCACCTTCCCGCGTTCGAGCGCTTTCGCGAGATCGGCGTGCCCCTCTTCGACCACGACGGTGAACTCGTCGATGCGCTTCTGCCCCTTTTGCGGATCCGACTTGTATTTATCGGCTTCCCAGCCACCCAGCAGCGCTCCTTCGACCGCCGCTACGACCTCTTTCTCGCCGGCAGCCTTATCGAGCAGCAACGTGATGGTGCGCACGCCGCGGCCCTTCAGGAATCGCACCAGCACGCCCGCAATACGCCGCACTTGGATGTCTGAAAACTTGGCGCGCTTGCCTCCGCCAATGACCACCAACCGCTTGGCGGCAATACCCTGCGGCCGATGCAGCGTAGCGTGTTCGTACAGCTTGCCGGTGAATTCGCTGCTGGCGCGTAACTCTTCGAGCCAGCCCGCCTGCGCCGCTACTTCGGGATCGGACGTCTTCGCGGCAACGGGCGCGTGAGCATTCCCTACCTGCGGCTCGCTCGCTTCTTCTGATTCGAAGCAAATGACCGCAAGCGCATCCGCACTCAAGTGACTCGCAGGCCTGGTTTCAAGTGATATCTGCATCATAAAAAGGGTTTGTTGTGGAAACTGTGAACTATTGGCGGGTGTGTCGCGCCATGGCGGCTTTCGCTTCGGCCTGCATTTCTTTAGACCGGATTGCCTCGCGTTTGTCGTGGAACTTCTTACCTTTGCCGACCGCGATCTCGACTTTGATCCGTCCCGCCTTCAGGTAAAGTTTAGTCGGAACAATGGTCAGGCCTTTTTCGCGGGTCTCGGCCCGCAGCTTTTCAATCTCCGCCCGGTGGAGTAGCAGCTTGCGTCTTCTGACCGGCGCATGATTCATCAGGTTGCCATGCGAATACTCGCTGATGTGGGCGTTGACGAGCCACGCTTCATCTTCGGTCACCTCGGCATAGCTCTCTTTCAGCTGAATCTTTCCGGTCTTGGCGGCCTTGACCTCGGTCCCGGTCAACACCAGCCCCGCCTCATACCGATCCGATAGATGGTAATTGTGCCCGGCGGAACGATTGTCGCTGAGGATCTTGATTTCGCTTTGTTGAGACAATGTGTGTGGTCGTCTTCCAACACTAGTGTCCCGCAGGCCGTTCCGGTACTCTGCACGCCGGAGTGGGCCGGAACGTCTACCATTCGGACACGAGAGGAATGAGTCCCTGGGAATACAGTTTTCTCTGAGGGGCGATGTGGGGACGTGGCGATGGCCGGGGACGGTTGCGAAATGAGCTGGACGATTTAAAGTGAAGTATCTACGGAAGTTAGACGTTTACCTAGCAGCAAGCTGCATGCTGCTTATGACGGCGGCCCCGGTAGCGGCCCACACCCGGAAGGGCGACAAGCTCTTCAAGGAGGCGCAAGCCGCCGAGGGTGACAAGGATTGGGACAAGGCGTTGAATTTGTACGATGAGGCGCTTGCGACCGATCCCAAGGACGCTAATTATCTGCTCTGGAGCGAACGGATCCATGCGCGAGCCTCGCTCGAACACATCAACGCGGGACGTGAACTGCAAAAAGAGCAGAAGCTCGATCCAGCGCTGCTGCAGTTCCAGAAAGCGTATCTGGCCGATCCCAGCTCGCAGCTCGCGCTGCAGGAGATTCGGCAGACAACGGCCATGCTGAAGGAAAAGGCGAAAGCCCCGGCGGGCCAGCCCATTTATACACCGGCCGAGCGGGCGCGCATGGAAATTGAGCGGCGGATCAACTCACTCGAGGGACCTCCCACGTTGCGGCCGGTCACTGCCCAGATCAGCAGTCTGAAGGTCAATAATCAGCCCGCGCGCGTTTTGTACGAAAGTGTCTGCAAGCTGGCCGGCATCAATCTTCTGCTCGACCCAGCGGGTCTTGATGCCACGGGAGGCGCAGGCAAGAATTTCAACCTCGACCTGAATAACGTCACGATCGAAGAAGCGCTGAATTATGTGGCGCTGATCACTCACACCTTCTGGAAGCCGATCAGCCAGAACGCGATCTTTGCGACGCAGGAAGGTGAGCAAAAGAGGCAGGAGTATCAGGACGAAGTAGTGAAGGTGTTCTACATTCAGAACGCCAGCACGCCCAACGAATTCACGGAGATCTTTAACGGCGTTCGTACCGGCGCCAAGCTGACCTCTAACGTCTTCCAGGTCGCCACGCAGAACGCCATCATCGCGCGCGGCTCACCCGATACGATTTCTCTGGTTGAAAAGCTCGTGCACGATCTCGATCGTCCGAAGGCGGAAGTGAGCATGGACGTGATTATTATGGAGGTTTCTAAGGATAAGAAGACAACTATCGGAGCGGCGCTGCTCGGGCAGGGCGGTTTGAGTACACCGTTAAATTTCACTCCCCGGGTCACAACGCCGGCAGGCAGCACGACGCCGGGCAATACGACTGGCTCCACAACGACTCCAACCACCACGACCAATCAGTTCACGCTGGCGCAGGCCGGGCACTTATCGAGTGCCGATTACTCGACCACACTTCCGAGTACGGTGGTGCAGGCGCTGCTTAGCGATGCAGCGACCAAAGTTTTGCAGCGGCCGCAATTACGCGCGACGGATGGCGGAAAAGCCTCGCTGAAGATCGGCCAGAAAATCCCCTACGTTTCGGGTTCTTTGAACTCCGCCGTTGCGACTCCAGGGTCTGTTCCCTATGCGACCACCCAGTTCCAGCAAGTTGAGGTGGGTACGCTCATCGACCTGCAGCCGCACGTAAACGGAACCGAGGACATCAGCATGCACGTCCGGGTGGAACTCTCAACCGTGCTTCAGCAGATTCCGATCGCAGGGATCAACGAGCCGGAGATCGGTCAGCAGATCGATGAGGCTGAGATACGGATGAAAGACGGCGAAGTCAGTATTTTAGGCGGATTATCCGACCGTGAGAGCAACCAGAGTCTTTCGGGTGTTCCGGGTCTAACGAACATTCCGCTGCTCGGTTACTTATTTGGTACGAAGGTTAAGGAAAACATAGATAACCAGATCCTGATCGCCATCATTCCGCATATCGTGCGTGCGCCTGATTTCGGCGACTTGGCGAACACGGGCGTCTACGCTGGTACGGAGCGCGTGCCGAAGGTGGGACGCAGCACGACACCGGTGCAGGTCTCCCTGCCAACGCCGAGCGGCCCTGCGGCAGGCATTCCCAGACCGGCCGGAACTGGCGGGGTGCAGCCCGATGGGCGACCGCCTTTCCCGGCTTCTACCGCGACGACAGGTCCGACCCTACCCGCGCCGGCTAGCGCGACTGTTCCATTCCCGGCCACGCCGGTTCCGGTCCAGGTTGCAGCACCCGTTCCGATCCAAACTGCCGCGCCCACAACGGCTGCGCCTGCGACGAACAATGGACAACCGGCTTCCCCTAATCAGTAGCAGGACCGGATGATGTTGTCAGCGAGTAAACAGCGT
Organism: Terriglobia bacterium; assembly: GCA_963737005.1. Classification (GTDB taxonomy): domain Bacteria; phylum Acidobacteriota; class Terriglobia; order Bryobacterales; family Bryobacteraceae; genus Bog-105. The sequence goes on from CAVTRD010000007.1 coordinate 269,983, forward strand.
GTTCTTTCCCGCCGTCGCGCGAGCCAAGCGGGCCTCACGCTCGTCGAACTGATCGTCGCGTTCAGTATTTTGATGATCCTGACGACGATGGCCATTCCGATGGCGCGCTATCAAGTACGCCGCCAGCGCGAGAAGGCGCTGCTGCGCGATCTGGATGATATGCGGAAAGCCATCGACAAGTTCAAAGACATGTGCGACGCGGGCAAAGTGCAGCCGAGCGGTCCGGACGCGTATTGTTATCCGCAGTCGCTCGAAGTGCTGGTCGACGGCGTAAAGCTCAGCAATACGCTGAGCGGTAACAATCAATCCGGGAAGATGCGATTTCTGCGCCGGATTCCCAAGGACCCGCTGACGGGTGATACCGACTGGGGAAAACGGAGCATGCAGGACGAGCCCACCTCGAATTCATGGGGCGGCCAAAACGTTTTCGACGTGTACTCAAAGAGCTCTGACAAGGCGAGTGACGGGACGCCTTATTCGGAATGGTGAAGACGAGAGGGCTGATCAGCCGGGCACAGCGCGGTTTCACGCTTATTGAGCTGATGGTCGTGATGGCCATTATTTCGGTGCTGCTCGCGATCGCGTTGCCGATTTACCAGAAATCGATCGTGCGCGCGAAAGAGAGTGTGCTGATGAATAACATCTTCACCCTGCGCAGCATGATCGACGAGTACACGATCGATAAGCAGAAGGCGCCCGAGTCGCTGCAAGATCTTGTTTCGGAGGGATACTTGCGGCAAATTCCGCAGGATCCGATCACAGGTTCGAATCAAACCTGGAAGGTCATCATGGAGGACACGCCGGTGGCCGGCACCACGAGTCCGCCAGGAGTCTTCGACGTGCGAAGCGGTTCCGACAAAACGGGTCTGGACGGGACGCCCTATTCAGACTGGTAAGGCATCGAGGCGAACCGGCGCGTCATTGATAGAATGAGGGTCGGGCAAGCGTCTGCTGCCTTTGTTCCCCGATCGTCTAACGGTAGGACAGCGGCCTTTGGAGCCGTTAATCGTGGTTCGAATCCATGTCGGGGAGCCAAGCCCTTAGAATCATCATTTAAGTTGCGGAAATCGTGACCGTACAAAAAGCGTACCGAAATCGTGTACGATGAAGTGCGGTGCTCCACGATCTTCAGCTCTACAAACGGCACTATTGCGGAAGAAAAGATAAGCACTTTTTTGAGTGCTCCTGCCCGATTTGGATCACGGGACGCCTGCCAGATGGTCAACTCGTACCCCGCCAGAGCACCGGCCAGTATGACTTGGCGAGCGCTGAAGCTGTTCGGTCGGACCTCATGCACCGCCACACGACGCCTGAAAATCCGCTCAAAGGCATCACGATACAGGCGGCGTTCGACGAATACATGGCGTCTGTTGAAAATGAAATTGCTCCTGCGGTTGCAGATCAATACCGCTTGGTCATTGGCAAGCTGATCGAGTTCTGCCTGAGACGAAGCGTACGGTGCATACATGTCTGAGCTGACCGTAGATATTCTCGAGTCGTTCGCATCGAAAGTGTACAAGAACAAGGCGAGCACAACGCAAGCGGTTGCCATGGCGAAGGTCAAGGCACTACTGAATGGCGCCTTTCGACATAGTTGGATAAACGAGCCCTTAGCCAAGCGCATGAAGAAGTACACCGGCCAATATCAACAGGCGCAGCCATTCACAGAGGACCAAGTATTGCTCGTCCTGAATGGCTGCAGCACGTGCAGCGCGGCAACAATGGGATCGGCTACGCTCACAACCCGGAGACCTTTCGCCTATTGCTGGAGCTACAGCTTGAGACTGGTATGCGCTGCGGAGATGCTACTCAGTACGATCCGAAGAATGGTTTTCTGTTTCGCGCTGAATCTGGTTTGTGGGTTTATCGATTCCTGCCGCAGAAACGATTGCGCAAGGCCAAAATTCCTAAGCTGCACGATGTTTATCTGACAGATCGGCTAAAGGATGCCATCGATGCTTGTAAGTGGATGTCGAAGGAGCGCCCTTTTGCGTGGGGTTCCTTTACGCGTCCGACGTATTTGGCAAACGAGGTCTATTCCAAAATACAGGCAATCGGAGATCGGTCGGCGTAGAGGACTGCCGGCCGCACCGTTTACGCGATACTTTCGCGGTTCGAATGCTTTCGAAGGGTCTTAGTCTGGATGACCTTAAAGTCCTTCTTGGGCATTCGTCGGTAAAGATCACGAAGCAGTACTACGCCGCTTGGACCCCCGCTCGAGGAACCCTGTTGCAGAGTAAGGTCACACAGGCTTTGCTCTAGTAGGCTCTCGGGTATCAACAGCATTCGCTTCTTGCTGGTGCCAAGGTCACGAGCCCCGGGCGATCCGGCGAAGCGCCTTTCCACGGTTTGGCGGGACACCCCGAGACGCTTTGCTACTTCCTCAACTCTTAGATGCTGGTCAATCATGGCATCTGGTGTTTTCGCTGCTCATCAGCACCGTCTCACAACATCCGACTTCAGGTAACGTGGTCGTCAACAATTTCGGGGAAGCCAAATGACTTCGCACCGTAGAAAAGTCACTACCTGCCACTGCAGCCCTTTTAACACGCTTTGCGGTAAATGGCAAGCACGTTAATGCCGTTTCAGTGAGGAAAATGAGCTTCGAAATGCTATACACCCGACTGCGGCGGTGCTGGCGGTATTGAGCGTGGATCGGTAACGAGTAGCAATCAGAAGCCTAGATACTGAGATATCGATGTAAATAATGAAAATAGCAAGAATTGGAGAGAGCGTGTGGGATTGGGAGACTAAGAGCGCTGATGGCTTCCGTAGATTATAGACTACAGGTTGCCGTACATGCGAAAAATGCCAGGACCGCCGTAGACGATTTCCCGTTATTGCCCGCTGGAAGCTATACCTCTCGGCCAACGCTTCAGATCCCCCACCACTCGCGATAATTGCTTCCGGTTCTCGAAGCACTTCGGTGACATAATCTCGCTGCCTTCGCGGCCATTGAGGCAGTAGAGTCCGCGAGCTAATCCATTGCATACTCCCAGGGTCGGGATCATCGGGATCAAGCGGCCCAAATGCTTGATAGAACAAAGCCGCGAAGTTGCGAATTGCTCCCGCCGCCACGACGCGCTCTCGTTCGTAAGTATCGGTGCGTTTGCCGAATTCCGAAAGCTCGCCGCTGCGCACATTCAAGGAGCGCTCTACGGCAGCGACGAATCCGGTTTTCAGTTCGAAGTCGCCGGAATAAGGGAATGCTTGCCTGCTGAAGCTGGTTGATTTCACCGGACCGATTTCGAAGTCTCGGGTTTCTTCACTCAGGTAGCAGCCCCGAATATCATGTTCATCGAATGTGTCTTCGGCCACGGCATAGGGATTCCGCTATAGTACGATTGATCCGCCTTATCGAGCTTGATCGCCACTATTGTGCGGCTCCCGATGTCTGTACAGCGCCATTCGCCAGTAGCCGTCCAGAACGTTCGGCCGATTGTCGTTAGCTTTTGAATCTGTCCGGTTTTATTGACAGGGTATCTGTCCGGTCAGGCAGCTTTGGTTTTTGCCTTGGATTTGAGTGTACCTGTGGTCGCCGGACGGTGGGCAAAGTGGGAATCGCGCGGTTTGGGCGAGATTTCCAAGGCGCCTGCGGCGCCGTCTTTTCCACCGTCTCGTTCGGCTTTCGCCGTTGTCAGTAGATGGGGACCCCAGCGCACCGACACACTTCCCTCCAGGTGTTCGCAGACCGTGACGGTACAACCCGCTAAGGTATTGCGGAACCGTGTTTTATCCAGCTGCAGATAGCGATTCTGCAGAACGACTGTGTTGTCCTGCGCGACCGTTCGCTCCGTTTGAATCGAGAACACCCAGTCCAGATCCTTACGACCACATTTACGGAAGGCCGTCCCTTTCTCGGCGGCCGGTTTGGCGAACCGGCGATTGAACTCGGCGATATAGTGGTCACGCAGAAAGGCGTTGGCCTGTTCGAGCTGCTAATTCCGGCCAACCGAAGCTCCTGTGGCAAACGTCCCTGCCATGTGCCGAAACTGCGCTCCCACCGGCCTCTCGCTTGCGGCGAGTAGGCCGGAATCATCTGCACCCCAGCTCCTTCATGGCTCCGCCCGACCTGCGTCAGGCGATGCGATCCACCTTCTCCCCGGCCTTGAGGGTCACAAAGAAGTGGCTGCCGCGATCGCTGTACAACGCGCAGAACAGACCTTCGTTCTCGATCACCTCGCGCAAGCGCACGCCATCACCGTTCGCGTCGATTCTTCTTCCACCAACTGCGCGTAATAGATCTCGCTGGTGGCATCATCCAGGATCACGATCAGATCGTAATAGCGATCGTCGTAAAACCAGCGATGCTTGCTGCCATCGATGTGCAGCAGCATCCCGGGCAACGGCCGCCGTGGTCGCGCTCCGCCGATGCGGGCCCCGCTTCTTGCCGCGCGCCACCAGACCCGCTCCTTGCAGCGCCTGCTAACCCAGGTATAGCTCAACTCGATGGCATGCTCCTCGCGCAGCTTCTCGTGAAAGTGCCGGATGCTCAGATCGAAGTACGTTTCCCGGTACAGCCGCAGAACATGCTCGGCTGTTTCCATCGGCACCCGCAGTCCGTTCGTTTTCCGCCGCCGCTGGTCCAACAGGCCGTTATAGCCGTACTCCTGTAACGCTCCCGCATCCGCCGCATCGTCCGGTCACAAACGCCGATGATCTCGGCTGCTTCCAGCCAGCTGATCTTCTTCGCCATCGCTTTCAAAATCACGTCTTGTAGTTTCATCATCCGCTCCAGTTCTGCGGCGGAGATCCTTCGGCTTGTTTCCAACCCTCAGCGTCTCCAGCCGCTTTTTTCAAAGCGGACATTACCGTGCTAATTCAACCGGACATTTACCGTGCTAACGACACCAGAACGTTCGGCCGATTTGAAAATCCGAATGGTTCATCATAAACTGGAACCACACCGCTGAACTGCGAGGGAGCCACATCGCCAATGTGTCTAGCTCGAGTTTCGCGAGTCCCTTAGCCTGAGGAGGTGTGAACCAAAAATCATAGTTTGTTTAAGAATCACTCCCTTCAGGCAACTCGTGTTCCCACTTCTCCTTGAGCAATCGTTTGCGAACCTTCGTGCA
>CAVTRD010000008.1:0-1297444 GCA_963737005.1 Terriglobia bacterium
GAGCGGGAGACGGGATTCGAACCCGCGACATCAACCTTGGCAAGGTTGCACTCTACCAGCTGAGTTACTCCCGCGCGAGACTCAATTGACATTCTCGGATGATCTTGTTCGGAAGTCAATTCATGTGATTGCAATAGAGGTATTTACCAGCATTTGCCGGTCATCCAGGCTGTGAATAAACCCGGTTTGTAACCGTTGTCAAGAACTTTAACCTCTTTATTTACAGTTAGTTAAACCATAACTAGAATTGTGTTGGAAAACCCGGAAGCTGTGTTAGACTGAATTTTCCGAGAAGGAAAGACCTCCCCCTCTGCCCTCACCCTCAACGGGCGTAGCGGTTCAGCTTAACAATTCGAATTCTCCCCTTTTCCACAGAAGTGAAAAAGGTGTGGGAAACTTTTGCGTTCTCGGGATGAAAGAGAGAGTGGCGTTGAGTGACGTATGGAGCCAAGTCAAGAGTTGGTTAGCGACCAAGCTGGGCGGGGGCGCATACAGCAATTGGATATCGCAAACGGAGCTCGTTTCTCTCCGGGACGGCGAAATGACGGTGCGGGTGCCGAACGAGACAACGGAGGCCTGGATACGGCAGGAATACACCTCTCTCATCCGAACCGCCATTAGCGAACTGCAACTTCCGGTACGACGGGTTCACTACCAGGTGGAAGCTCCTGCGGCGATGGCTGCTTCGGTGGGCGGCCCATCCCGGGAGATTGCCGGTAACTCTCACTCGCACAGCTCTGAGCCGCTCTTTGAAAGTACTGCGAGCTGGCTGAACCCGCGGCTTACGTTCGACACGTATGTCGTCGGCTCATCCAATCAACTGGCGCATGCCGCCGCGCAAGCCGTCGCGAAGATGCCGTCGCGCAGCTATAACCCGCTTTTCATCTATGGCGGTGTAGGCATCGGCAAGACTCACCTGATGCATGCCATTGGCCGCAGCCTGCTTGATCATTACGGAGGCTTGAATGTGATTTATACATCAAGCGAGCGCTTCATGAACGAGATGATCTCCTCGATCAAGCTCGACCGCATGCCGCTGTTTCACCGGCACTATCGTACGGCGGACGTGTTGTTGATTGACGATATTCACATCATCGCGGGTAAGGAACGAACGCAGGAAGAATTTTTTCACACCTTCAACGAGCTCTATGATCACAGCAAGCAAATTGTGATTTCGAGCGATTCGGCGCCTAACCAGCTCTCCGGCTTGGTCGAGCGCCTGCGTTCGCGTTTTGAATGGGGCTTGATGGTGGACGTGCAGGCGCCCGATCTTGAGACGAAGATGGCGATTCTCGACAAGCGGGCGGAGGCGGAAGGGGCTCATCTGCCGCAAGACGTCCGGATCTTCATTGCGACCAAAACGAAATCGAACGTGCGCGAACTGGAAGGCGCGCTGACTCGTCTGATAGCGGTTTCGTCCGTCACGGGACAGCCGATCACGCTGGCCATGGCGCAGCAAACGCTCAAGCACCTGAATACCGGCCCGGAGCGGAAGATCACGGTTGAATCGATTCTGCGGGCCGTGGCCGAGCGCTTTTCCCTGCAGCCGGCGCAGCTCAAGATGAAGAGCAACACGCGCCAGATTGCTTACCCCAGGCAAATCGCGATGTATCTGGTAAAGGAACTGACGCACGCTTCGCTCCCCGAAATCGGCCGGTACTTTGGGGGGAAACACCATACGACGGTGTTGCATTCGGTGCACAAAATCGACGAACTTCGGCAGCGCGACGACGAATTAAACAGCGTCCTCCAGAGGCTAACGGACACACTTCAATGAAGTTATTGCGTTTTGCACAGCAGGGATCAAGCGGGGTCTGTCAGAAGGTGTGCAGATCGCGGAGCCAGGCCGCTTTCGCAGCGAGCCTCAGGTACTTACTCACAGCCTCGAATGGACGCAAGCTGTAATTTTTGCTATACTTTAGAGGAAATTCAACATTTCCACAGCACCTATTAATACGGTTCTTTTCTAGCCTTTGTGTAAGACGTGACTAGGAAGAATCTGAGTGCAGCCAGACTAAGGACTCTCTCGAAAAGAATCAAATGGAATTCTCGGTCAGCAAGTCAGATCTCGTCCGTGAACTCGGACTGACGCAAGGCGTTGTGGAGCGGAAGACGACGATTCCAATCCTGTCGAATATTCTGCTGGAAACGGACGGCGACAAAGTCTGGTTGACAGCGACGGATCTGGAGCTAGGGATACGTTGTTCGTGTCCGGCGCGGATCAAGAAAGAGGGCGCGGGTACGATACCGGCCCGCAAGCTGCTTGACTATGTGCGGCTGCTGCCGGATGCAGACGTACAGGTAAAGCTGGCCGAAAACCAGTGGGCGAGCTTTGTCTGCGGTCGGTCGCGCACGCGTATGGCCGGGATGTCACGCGAGAGCTTTCCGGAACTGCCCGAGATGCCGGACACGCTGGCCGAGATACCGCTGAGTTTGCTTTCGCAGATGATAGCGGGGACTATCTTTGCGATCTCGGCCGAGGAGTCGCGGTTCACGCTGAATGGCGCGCTGCTCATTCTGAAAGAAAACGGCTTGGTAATGGTGGCGACCGACGGTCACCGGCTGGCGCTGGTGGAGCGATCGATCAGTCTTCCAGGGCTGGCGGGTACCTACCGGGCGCTGCTGCCGAAGAAGGCTATGAGCGAGATTCAAAAACTCGCGAACGACGACATCAGCAAGCAGATCGAGTTTTCGGGCAACGACAATCATCTGTTTTTCCGGATCGACAAGCGCCTTTTGCTGAGCCGCAAATTGACCGGCAATTTTCCCGACTACGATCGCGTGCTGCCTAAAGAGCATCCGCACACGCTGGTAATCTCGCGCGACGAGCTGAAGTCGTCGATTGAGCGGGTAGCTCAGTTTGCCGATGAGCGTTCGAGGGCGATACGGCTGCAGATTTTGAAAGAGGAGTTGAAGGTTCATTCCTCGATCTCTGAAACAGGCGAGAGCGAGGAGACGCTGCCGGTGGAGTACGACGGGCCGGATGTCGAGATCGGCTTCAATGCGCAGTACCTGCTCGATTTCTTGCGCTCGGTTGACGGGAACGAAGTGGAGTTTCGGTTTAAAGATTCGAACAGTGCGGGCGAGTTGCGGCCCCATGCCGGACCGCCAGAGAGTGTGTACCGCTACGTCGTCATGCCGATGCGCATTTGACGCGCAGACGGCGAGAAGAGTAGGGCTCTCGTGAGGCTGGTAAAGCCGATAAAACGGCCTATGGTGTCGCGGGAGTGGACCAGCTGAAGAGTGTAAGAAAATATGGCGAATTTGTCTCAGAACGAAAGTTACGATTCCACCAGTATCAAGGTGCTTGAAGGGTTGGAGGCCGTACGGCTCCGTCCGGCCATGTACATCGGGTCAACCGGTGAGATGGGCCTGCATCACCTGGTCTACGAGGTGGTCGACAACTCAGTAGATGAGGCGCTGGCCGGTCATTGCGATGAGATTAATGTCACGATCCATATCGATAACTCGATCACGATTGTGGATAACGGGCGCGGCATACCGGTCGATATACATGCGGATGAGGGTGTTTCGGCGGCGCAGGTAGTCTTGACGATCCTGCACGCGGGCGGCAAGTTCGATTCGAACAGCTATAAGGTTTCGGGCGGTCTGCACGGCGTAGGCGTGAGCTGCGTGAATGCGCTCTCGGAAACACTTCATCTCGAAATCTGGCGGAACAAAGCCACCTGGGAACAGGATTATGAGCGCGGCATTCCCAAAGCGCCGCTCGCGCAAACCGGCAAATCTTCCAAAACCGGGACCAAAATTACCTTCAAGCCGGATGCGACCATCATGGACGCGACGGAGTTTAATTTTGATACTTTGGCCGTTCGGTTGCGCCAGTTAGCGTTCTTGAACAAGGGCCTGAAGATTACGCTGACGGACGAGCGGGCCGAAAATATTCGTTCGGACGAGTTTTTCTACAGTGGCGGTATCGCCGAATTTATTAGGCATCTGAATCGCGGAAAAGCGTCGCTGCATGACAAGCCGATTCACTTCGAGGGCGAAAGAGAATTGCCGAATGGCGGCAAGATCACGATCGAAGTTGCGCTGCAATACAACGATTCATATTCAGAGACGATTTTCAGTTTCGCAAATAACATCAACACCGTGGATGGTGGCACGCACCTAAGCGGCTTTCGTAGCGCGCTGACTCGGACGATTAACGCGGCTGCGCTGTCGTCCGGGCTGATCAAGGACCCGAAAGAGAATCTGACGGGCGATGACGTCCGCGAGGGGCTCACCGCGGTGATCAGCGTCAAGCTGCCCCAGCCTCAGTTCGAAGGCCAGACCAAGGGCAAGCTGAATTCGGATATTCAGGGCTACGTGGTGCAGTTGGTGAACGAACGGCTGGGCGAGTACTTCGACAAGAACCCGACCGTAACCAAGAAGATTATCGGAAAGGCGATCGACGCGGCACGTGCGCGGGAAGCGGCGCGCAAGGCAAGGGATCTGACGCGGCGTAAAGGCGCTCTCGATTCCGGTGGGCTGCCGGGTAAGCTGGCCGATTGCCAGGAGCGCGATCCAGACCGCTGCGAATTGTTTCTGGTCGAAGGTGAATCGGCCGGCGGCACGGCCAAATCGGGGCGCGACCGCAAGTACCAAGCCATTCTGCCGCTGAAGGGCAAGATCCTGAACGTCGAGAAGGCGCGTTATGACAAGATGCTCGGGCACGAAGAAATTCGCGCCATGATTACCGCCATCGGGACGGGCATCGGTAAAGGTGAAGATTTCGAACTGGCGAAACTGCGCTACGGCAAGATCATCATCATGACCGACGCTGATGTGGACGGTTCGCATATCCGGACATTGCTGCTGACGTTTTTCTTCCGGCATATGCAGGAGCTGATCACGCGCGGGAAAGTGTTCGTCGCGCAGCCGCCGCTCTACCGAATCAAGAAGGGCAAGAGCGAGAAGTACATCAAGGACGACAAAGAGTTCACCCGGGAGATCCTGCGCCGGGCAACCGAGAATTTGACCCTTGAAGTGGGCACCGGGCCAGAAGCGGAACGCCTGAAGGTGGAAGGTGCAGAGCTGCGAGCGTTCCTGATGTCACTCGATGAGCTGGCGCAGATCGGTCAGCGGATGGAACGAAAAGTCCGCGACGCGCGGGTGGTTGATGTGCTTACCAATGTGGCACTGCCGATCGACGCCAAAGCGGATCTCCAGAACGAGGAGAATGTAAAGGTTCTGGCGGATGCCCTACGTGAGGCGAAGCTGGACGTGACGGTGCAGCGGGAAGAGGAGCACTCGGCCTGGATGGTCGGCTATCGCGACCCGACAAACGCAATCCGCATGATCAACACCGAGTTCCTGGCGCTGCCGGAATTCCGTAAGCTACGCGCGATCGTCAAGCAAATCGCGCGATTCAATACGCCGCCTTTCGTTCTGGTAAAAGACGGGCATCGCGAGACGGTCGAGACCTGGCGCGATCTTTTGAATAAAGTCAAAGCGGAAGGTATGCGCGAAGTAAATATTCAACGGTACAAGGGCCTCGGTGAGATGAATGCTGAGCAGCTTTGGTCGACTACCATGAATGCGGAAACGCGAACTCTGCTGCGGGTCGATATCAACGACTTTGCTGAAACCGAGCCGATCTTCTCCACCTTAATGGGCGAGGACGTCGAAAGCCGCCGCAAGTTCATCGAAGAAAATGCGCTCGATGTGCGTAACCTAGACGTCTAGCGTAGAGTGCTAGACCAAAGGTTCAAGTATCTGGCCGACCCTCGGATCAAACGAATAGCGGCAAACTGTGTCACGTAGTTCATTGCGCACGTAGAGCACGGTTCCTGAGTTATCGAGTGCGAGCGACCCGGGTCCTGAGCCTGGCGCTACCGAGAATCGGCAATGTCGAACCAGCGCGCCGCTGCTCGTGAGACGGAAAACGTTGATCCGATCGCACCCTAGATCTGTGCTCAATAAGTACCGGCCACTTTTGTCGAAAAGGAGGGTGTGCGGATGGGCGCTCGTTTGATGCTCGGGGTGCGCACTCGAACCGGCCTCCTTCAAGATGCCCGACACGCATCCCAGCCCGCCGTCAGGCTCGATCCGCAGCACGTTGTATGACCCTCCACCGTATGCTGCCGCAACCAGATGCTGATGGTCGGGCGAAACGGCAAGGCTGCGCGGCCGAGTTGCCGACAACGATAAAGGCTCACGATTGAGAAGGCTTAAATAGCCGGTGTTCGGATCGGCGGAGTAAGCTTCGACCGTGCCGCGTGGTAGACCGTCATGATCATCGATCTCGTTGGCGACATAAAGAAAGCGCCTGTTGCCATGCCAAGTGAGGGCCCTAGGAGATCGGCTTGGAACCCTTTGCACCGTTGTCCAACCACTACCGTCCCTCCTCGAGACATGGATTGCATCAGGGACGGCGACATACCGAAAACGCTTGGGCGACTCACGTCCATATAGCGCGCCAGCTGCGAGAGAGAAGGTAGTGTTGCGCAGGAAAACGCGGCGGCTGCTATTCATATGCGCACCGACATCGCATGGTGAAAGACGTTGTTGGAATCATAGTGCCGTTTCACGTTCTGCAGGAAGGGATAAAGATCACCCGTCCCGTAATAGAGCTGCGGCCAAAACGGATGGGCCAACATGTCGCAGTCGGGATAGTTGATGTAGCAACCTTCGTAGTGGTTACCCGGATAAGGAGTGGAGGCGAACCGCGGCTCAACATTTGGGCTCGAGTAAAGCTCGTCGTAGAACTCTTTCATCCAGCGAAGACGTCCGGCATCGTCCTGTTCGCGATGCCAGAATGACATGAACTGCAATTTCATTATGGACGAGCGCTGCGCGATTGCGGTTTTTGCAGCGAGAGCACTATTATTTACAGCGCCGCCGTAGGAGTCTACCGCGAGAACGGAACCACGCAGGCTGGTTCCGGCGATCGTTCTTGTGAGGTGCTTGTAAATACACTTCGCCTCGGCACTCGTGAAGTTTTGTTTCATGTAAGCAGATTTGTATTTGGCCCGAGAAGCGGGATCGCCGCTCTTTTCGCTGACCGTTGCTTCAAGCCACGGTCGGCGGTTTAATCGATGCTCTCCTTCGCAAGGTTGCTGGGGTAGATTGCGTTGTGGAATCCGTGCTCCGGGCGGCACCGGCGCGTCTTGGGATGGCTTGCAGGACCGAAACAGCCCCAAAAACTCATGAAGAACCGCCAAGTCGCGGCACGTTCCATCGGGGTTGCAGAACTGAACAGACAGACCGAAATGTCGCGATGAGGAGTGCGAGAGATCGAGGATCGAAAAGAGACCCCAGGTATCGGGATCCTTGCCGCGCGTTTCCCAATAATGGCCGAACGTTTGAACGATCTCGACGAACCGATCTTCGCTGGTGGTGGCCCAATCGAAAGAGAGCCAGGTGTCGATAACCTCGCGCGGCGCCTTGGGAAGATCGTCAAAAAGGAAGCCAGTCATCACGCCAAAGTTGCCGCCACCGCTGCCGCGGCAAGCGCGGAACAGATCGGGATCGCTCGACTTGTCGACACACCGTTGCGCGACCTTGCCGTGCGGATCGACTGTCAGGATTTCGACGGCAGAAACCCAATCGACGGTGAGGCCGTACAAACGCGAGAGCAGGCCGTAACCGCCGCCTGCGATGTGGCCGCCCGCGCCGACTGTATAGCATGAGCCGGCGGGGATTGTGACTTCGTGGCGCTTGTAGAGATCGAGATAAGCGTCGCCCAACTGGCGGCCGGGACTGATGCGATAGCGCTCGCCATCGTCCGGGGCTTGCGACGCGGTCAGAAGACTCAGATCCAGAATGACCCCATGCGGATTGTTGACCACGAAGTCTTCGTAGCAATGGCCGCCACTGCGTACTGTGGGCCGCATGCCGGCATCCACAATGCGCTGTAGGGCTTTGGCTGCATCTTCGGCACTGCTGCAAAGCTCGATGCGACTCGCCGCGTCCGCTGCGGTGGGAGGGAAGCGCAGATTACGGCTGCTTTTGAGAGCGTCATAACGCGCGTCCTGCGGAGTGACGATGTTGGCCATCTCTAAACCATGCTATCGAGCGGCCATTCAGAACCGGAGCTCTGCTTAAATTGAGGCTTGGAATCGATGCCGAGCGTGCGAGTGAATCGGAAAGCAGCCGATCGGGTTGCTTCCGGCCATCTGTGGATTTTTGCCAGCGATGTGATCAGCAACGGTTCAGCGGCACCGGGCGATACGGTGCGTGTGGTCGATCTGAAAGGCCGGAATATCGGCACTGCCCATTACAGCTCCACTTCGCAGATTACCTTGCGGATGCTGAGCTCACGCGTTGAGCCGATTGACCACGCATTTTTGCAAAAACGCCTTTCCGCTGCGTACGAGTACCGCCGCAAGTACGTGAAAAATTCTAATGCTTACCGGCTGGTGCATGCCGAAGGCGACCTGCTTCCCGGCTTGATTGTGGACCGCTACGGAGACTGGCTCGTGGTGCAACTGCTTGACCAGGGAATGGATCGGATGAGTGCCGACGTAACGAGCGCGCTGGCTGAGTTGCTTCGACCGAAAGGTATCGTGGCGCGTAATGACGTTGCGGTCCGAGCAAAAGAGAACCTGCCGCAAGAGAGCAAAGTACTGACCGGAGAGATTCCCGCGCGGGTTGAAATCGAGATGAATGGCTTGGCGCTTTGCGCGGACCTGCTCGAAGGCCAGAAGACAGGTGTGTTTCTCGATCAGCGTCAAAACTACTTGGCGGTCGAGCAGTATGTACGCGGACGTGCGCTCGATTGCTTTACGGGCAGCGGTGGATTCGCCCTGCACTTGGCCCGTACTTGCCAATCGGTAGAGGCGGTAGATAGCTCGGCAGCGGCGCTAAAGGTGCTCGCGGCGAATGCGGCACGCAACAACATCGAGAATGTTTCGACACGTGCCGTGGACGTGCTCGAGTACCTGCCGAGTCAGGTGAATGCGCACAGGAGTTTCGACACAGTGATCGTCGACCCGCCGGCATTCACGAAATCGCGGTCGGCACTCGAAGGTGCGGCGCGGGGCTATAAAGAGGTGAACTTGCGAGCGTTGCGACTGCTCACACCGGGCGGCATTCTCGTCTCCTGCTCCTGTTCACATCACATGAGCGAGGCACACTTGCTTGAGGTAATCGCGGCCGCTGCGCTCGATTGCGGCAAGAGGCTGCGCGTTCTTGAGCGACGAACGCAATCGCAGGACCACCCTATCCTGTTAACCGTGCCAGAGACTCACTACTTAAAGTGTTTGATTTTCGAAGTTCTATAGCTTGTAATTAAACGGCTACAACTGCGCGTCCTTCACGAGATCACCAACGATAAGATTTCCAATCGGTACGAAGCCGGCCTTTTGAAGTGTTTTTTGACTGGCCGAGTTTCCTATGTTGCAACGCGCGGCAGGAACGCTGCCTCCTGCCCGGCAAGCGGCCTTTAACTCTTGCACGAGATAAGTTCCGAGGTTCCTCTTTCGGAATGGCTCCGCGATTTTCATGTATATGTCGCCATAAGGACGGTTGTAGTGATACAGAATTCCGCCGGCTCCGGCGATTTCGTCATCCAGGGTAACCACGTACTTTGCTGTGTCGTCCAGATCTAACTGGCTCAATTGATCCTCATCTTCTGCGGCGGCCGAACGAAAGGCTGCGCCGTCCGGCATCAGGCGTGTTTCGAATCGGTCTTCGAAGAGGACGGCCTCCGCCCGGATATTTTGAGCGAAGGTGTGCAGCATCACGGCCAGGATCGTGTCGTTGGTTTGCGTCTCGATAATCGCTGCACAACAGGTACCGCGCAAAGCCTGGAACAGGTCGAAGATGCGGCCACGGGATTCTGGTTTGACATAGAACTCGTACAGCGCGTGCGAGTTGGTCCAAGGCCCGGCCACCGCTACGGACCCGTATCCTACAACCCCGCCTTCAAGATCCAACGCGTATTCAATCGTCCACCCAGGGCGAGAGTGGATTGAATCATGAATGATCTGGCAACCCATTTCTTGCCGATAACTTTCTCGGAGCGGTGTTATCTCACTCGGCTCGCAAACTCGAACCAAAACGCGCATTTTGATTTATCTTGGCATTGCGCACCGGCCTGCGATGACTCGAGCTGGTTGTGCGAGGTTGGTTTATAAGACGACGCGATTATCGCCTTCGCGCTTTGTCACGCGCTGGTGATCGAGGTATTCGAGCAGCGGAATGGCGTACTTGCGTGAAATCTGCGTCCATTCTTTGAATTCGGGGACGGAGAAGCGGCGGCCCTTGTGGTTGGAGAGCGATTTGCGAATGTGAGCAATGACTTCGGCGTGAAAGATGAGTTCATCAGAAACTCGCACGAGCTTGGCACTCTTGATCAGCTTCTCGACCAGATCACGGCCAGCCTTCGGATCGAGCGCGGCACCTCTCAAGACTTCAGCGGGACTGGCCGGTTGATAGCCTGCCTTTCGAAAAGCTTGTTCGATGCTGAGCAGGGCGGTGGCTTCCTGCTGGCTCACTAGCGGCTTGTGCGTAGTAAGAGAAACGAGCTCACCTGTAACGCATATTGCGGGAAAATCATTGAGGACGAATTGTGCGAGCGACTGCTCGAGGCCGAAGCGTAGCTGGGCGAGTGGGGCGCCCGGGCTTGCCGGACTCCGCTTGTGAAAGGCCGTTAGGAACTGGACGATCTGCGCTCTTTGGCGGGCCAGCCATGCCCGGCTCACCACATGTTGTGCCGCGGCGATAATCAGCAACTGCGCTGAGCGCTGCGCAGCCGTCGTGATCTCGGCGGGAAGACGCCCGGTCAAAGGAACCAGTCCGGAAACGCCGCAACCGTTTTTCCGCTCGTCAACCAGGATCTCGAGGCGCTTTGTCAAATCGGCTTGTGACAACTGGAGAAGCCGCGCCGACGCCTTGGTTCGATTGAGGCGGTTAGGGGGGAACGGATCGATGACGGAACCGCCGGCGATCGTCATTGAAGGCGAGGGACGCCGCAGAATGAACGAATCACCGGGGACCGCGACGACCGGCTCCGATAGATTGAACTGAACCAACGATCGGCCTGCGCCTGGGTCGCTTTGAAGTACTTTGAGGTGCGCCGAGACGTCGGATGTGCCGACGTGTAGAACGAAGTCTTCTTGCCGATCGAGTGACTTCGCTGGAACGAGCGAATTTAGGGACGCCTGGATAATCACTGTAGGTTCCAGGGTCTGCGGGCTCACGAGCGTAAAGCCGCGGCGGATCTCAGCGTGATTGACGCCGCTCAAATTGACGGCGGTGCGCTGCCCGGCGAATGCAGTAGTGACAGACTTGCCGTGAACTTGTAACCCTCGGATGCGCGCTTCACGGAGAGCGGGCCGCAATTCGACGGTGCCTCCAACGTGCAGGCAACCACTCGAGAGGGTGCCTGTGACCACGGTGCCGAAACCTTTAAGGGCGAAGCTCCGATCGATAGGTAGGCGCGCGGGTGCGTTAATGTCGCGAGAGGTTTCGCGATCGGACAAGTGTTCGAGAGCTCGCACGAGCTCCTCGATGCCGTCGCGCGTGATGGCGCTGACCGGAATGACCGGCGCGTTTTCCAGGAACGATCCCGAAACCAGAGTTTTGACCGCGGCGCGGGTGCTTTGCATTTGCCCGGCGTTCGCGAGATCGGATTTGGTGAGAACCACAATCCCGCGCGAAATACCGAGAAGACGGCAGATGTCAAAGTGCTCGCGGGTTTGCGGCTTGATTCCTTCATCAGCGGCAACGATCAGCAGGACGGCTTCAATGCCGGCAGCACCGGCCAGCATGTTTCGGATGAAACGCTCGTGGCCGGGGACGTCGACGAAGCTGATCTGCTTGCCGTTAGGCAGCGCGAGGTGGGCGAAGCCGAGATCGATCGAGATCCCGCGAAGTTTTTCTTCGGTCAAACGATCGGTGTCGATGCCAGTGAGAGCTCCGATCAGCGCGGTTTTGCCATGATCGATGTGGCCTGCGGTTCCGACAACGATTCCGCCGCGAGCGTTCATAATACTATCTGACATGCAGGCGAACTGATCCTATCGTCGCATCAGGGGAGCACGAAAACGCAGACCACCACCAGCCGGCTCGAGGAGCTTCGACAACGCCACCAGAGGGCCGAGGAAGGAGGCGGCAAGGAGCGCCGTGACAGACAGCATCGGGAGGGCAAACTATCCGCGCGCGAGCGAGTAGAGTTGCTGCTCGATGAGGGCACGTTCGAAGAGCTCGACAAATTGGTGCGGCATCGCTCCCACAATTTCGGGATGCAGCACAATCTGGTGGACGGAGACGGCTTCATCACCGGATTCGGCTTGGTTCATGGCCGGCAGGTGTTCGTGTTTGCACAGGATTTTACTGTTTTCGGCGGATCGCTTTCCGAAGCAAACGCGCAGAAGATCGTGAAGGTGATGGATCTGGCTCTCAAGACCGGAGCGCCGCTCATTGGTCTGAACGATTCAGGGGGAGCCCGCATACAAGAAGGGGTTGTTTCGCTTGCGGGCTATGCCGACATCTTCCTGCGCAACACGGTGGCGAGCGGGGTGATCCCGCAGATCTCGGCCATCATGGGGCCTTGCGCCGGGGGTGCGGTTTACTCGCCGGCTTTGACCGACTTTGTCTTCATGGTCGAGGGCACCAGCCACATGTTCGTGACGGGCCCTGACGTTATCAAGACCGTCACCCACGAAGATGTTTCGAAAGAAGCGCTGGGCGGTGCCATGACGCACAATGCGACGAGCGGTGTGGCACATTTTCTGGCTGCCGACGATCGTGACTGCCTCCAGAGGCTGCGCGAGCTCCTGACATTTTTGCCGCAAAACAATCTCGATGGAGTGCCGCGTCGAGCGACCAGCGATCCGGAAGATCGGGCGGACCTCGAACTCGACACGCTGGTCCCGAAGGAATCGAACAAGCCGTATGACATCAAGGACGTCATCGGCCGGGTAGTGGACGACGCAAACTTTTTCGAAGTCGCCGAGCATTTCGCTAAAAACATCGTGATCGGTTTCGGGCGCATGGCCGGTGAGACGGTCGGCATAGTTGCGAACCAGCCGGCGTACCTGGCGGGATGTCTCGATATAAATTCGTCGAGTAAGGCGGCGCGCTTCGTCCGTTTCTGCGATGCGTTCGGAATACCGATTCTGACGTTCGAGGATGTTCCGGGTTTCCTTCCCGGCACGGCGCAGGAATTCGGCGGGATCATCCGGCATGGAGCGAAACTGCTTTATGCATACGCCGAAGCCACGGTACCTAAGATTACGGTGATTACACGCAAAGCGTACGGAGGCGCGTATTGCGTCATGGGGTCGAAGCATTTGCGGACCGATATCAATCTCGGCTATCCGACGGCGGAGATCGCGGTCATGGGTCCGGAAGGCGCGGTGAACATTCTCTACCGGCGCGACCTCGAGAAAGCAGCCGATCCGGAGGCGAGCCGGCAAGCAAAGATTGAAGAATACCGCGAGCGCTTTGCCAGCCCTTTTGTGGCCGCCGAACGCGGGTACCTGGATGATGTGATCGAGCCACATGAGACGCGGCCGAAAGTGATTCGCGCGCTCCGCATGCTGGCCAACAAGACGGACACGATGCCGCGTAAGAAGCACGGCAACATTCCGCTCTAGAGACTTACGTTTTCTGGTGACCAAAGGCCAGCACAAAATATTGCGCTGGTACATCGCCGACCGAACGAATGCCGTGCTCTTCGTTGGAGTGAATGTAGATGACCGAACCAGGCCCGACGGTGCTGGTCGAGCCGGCAATAGTTACCGCGAGTTGGCCTGTCTGGACCAGCATCATTTCCTCGTGCGGATGATGGTGAGAAGGGTGCGGCATCTCACCAGTCGGCATAGTCGTGATGTGGAGATCGATCGGCATGCCTTCGTGAGTCATGCCGCGAAACACGTCGCGATATTCAGCTCCGTTCTTTGGATCTGTTCTGACGGGCAAGCTTTCGAAAGAGTAGGCCTTCGAGGGCAGCCCGGTGTTCTCTGCAGCCCGCGCCGAATACACCGCCAGTACTGGCAACAGGGCGCTCAAATCTCGACGTGAAGGATTCACGGGAAATCTCCTTTTCTCAGCTATTTGACTCGCCGCCACTGACCTTCAGGACAGCGAGGAACGCCTCCTGTGGAATCTCCACGCGGCCAACGCGCTTCATGCGGCGCTTGCCTTCCTTCTGCTTTTCGAGCAGCTTGCGTTTGCGGGAGATATCTCCGCCATAGCACTTGGCG
Organism: Terriglobia bacterium; assembly: GCA_963737005.1. Classification (GTDB taxonomy): domain Bacteria; phylum Acidobacteriota; class Terriglobia; order Bryobacterales; family Bryobacteraceae; genus Bog-105. The sequence continues at coordinate 14,154 of CAVTRD010000008.1, forward strand.
AGCACGTTTTTGCGCATAGCCGCGATCGTTTCGCGAGCGATTATTTTGTTGCCGATCGCGGCCTGCAGAGCTACTTCGAACATCTGCCGCGGGATCAATTTGCGCAGCCTCTCGATGAGAGCTTTTCCACGTTCGAAAGCGAAGTCACGATGCACGATCATCGACAGCGCATCGACGGGCTCACCCGCGACTAGAACGTCCAGCTTCACCATGGGCGAAACACGGTGGCCGGAGAGATGATAGTCGAGCGAAGCATAGCCGCGAGACGCCGATTTCAGCCGATCGTAGAAGTCGAGCACAATTTCGTTCAACGGCAACTCGTAGAGCAAGAGGACGCGGCCGCCGCCAATGTATTCAAACTTTTTCTGGATTCCGCGCTTCTCTTCGACGAGCTTCAGGATTTCGCCAATGTACTCTTCGCGCGTGATAACGGTGGCATCGATGATCGGTTCTTCGATCTGCTGGATGGAAGAAGGCTCGGGAAACTTCTGCGGATTATCGACCTCGATGACCTCACCGCCCGTGGTGGTGATGCGATAGCGAACGCCTGGCGCGGTGGTGATGAGATCGATTTGGAACTCGCGCTCAAGGCGCTCCTGAATGATCTCGAGATGCAGCAGACCAAGGAATCCGCAACGAAAGCCGAAACCGAGCGCAACTGAATGCTCGGGCTCAAAATTGAACGCACTATCGTTCAGGCGAAGCTTCTCGAGAGCGTCACGCAGGAGACCGTGTTCGTGCGATTCGACCGGATAGAGGCCGGCGAACACCATCGGCTTGATTTCCTGAAAGCCGGGCAGCGGGTCATCAACCGGATGGGCGTCCTCCATGATGGTGTCGCCGATCTTCGCGTCGGAAACGGTCTTGATATTGGCGAAAAGGAAGCCGGCTTCACCCGCACCGAGTTCATCGCAGGCAACCGGTTTGGGCGATTGGAAACCGAGGCCTTCCACGTCATGCACGCTGCCGTTCGACCAGAGGCGAATCTTCTGTCCCTTACGCAACGTGCCATCGACGACGCGGGTGAGGATGATGACGCCGCGATAGGGATCGAACCAGGAATCGAAGATGAGGGCGCGCAGCGGAGCCTGCGGGTCACCTTTCGGCGGCGGCACGCGTTTCACGACCGCCTCGAGAATTTCTTTAATGCCGAGGCCGTTCTTGGCGCTGGCAAGAATCGCGTCCGAAGCATCGAGGCCGATCACCTGCTCGATCTGCTCTCGAATACGTTCCGGTTCCGCGGAAGGCAAATCGATCTTGTTGATGACCGGGATGATCTCGAGATTGTGATTGATCGCGAGATAGGTGTTGGCGAGAGTTTGAGCCTCGACGCCTTGCGAGGCATCCACCACGAGCAGGGTTCCTTCGCAGGCCTGCAGACTGCGCGAGACCTCGTATGTGAAGTCGACGTGACCGGGTGTGTCGATCAGGTTCAGCTCATATAGATTGCCGTCGTCGGCCTGGTAATTGAGCCGGACGGCGTGCGCTTTGATGGTGATGCCGCGTTCGCGCTCGAGATCCATGCTGTCGAGAACCTGCTCCATCATTTCGCGCTGGGAGAGCGCGCCAGTGTACTCGAGCAGGCGATCGGCAAGAGTGGACTTGCCATGATCGATGTGCGCAATGATGGAGAAATTGCGTATAAAACTGGGGTCCATGGGTGCGCTAGACTGAGGGAGTTAAAGTGTATTGTCCCACAGCGAACGCGTGTGGCATTTGCGTTCAAGCAGCGGGACGGTTACACTTGCTGCACACGCAACGGCATATTAGCGGAACCTTTTTCGGCTTGTAAGCTGCTTTCTTCATGGCTATTCGAACGCTTCAGGGATCTCTAGACGCGACGCATTTGCGCATCGGTCTGGTGGTCAGCCGATTCAATGACTTCATCACCGGGGAACTGGCACGAGGCGCGCTCGAGGTGCTTACCCAGCGCGGTTGCACTGAAGAGAACATTCAGGTGGTGAAAGTACCAGGCGCCTGGGAGTTGGCCATTGCCGCGCAGCAGCTGGCGCGGAATTGCGATGCCATTGTTGCGATAGGAGCTGTGATTCGCGGTGATACGCCGCACTTCGAATATGTTGCCGGAACCGCGGCGGAAAGCCTTGCCCGGGTCAGTCTCGATACGGGAGTGCCGATTGCGTTCGGAGTTTTGACCACCAACGATATGCAGCAGGCGATGGACAGGGCCGGTGGCGCGAGCGGTAACAAAGGTGCGGAAGCGGCAGAAGTGGCGATCGAGTTAGCCAACTTGCTGCAGTTGCTGAAGGCGGAGCGATAGGCGATGGCTGCGCGGCATCGGTCAAGAAGGCGAGCGCTCCAGGTGTTGTTCGAATGGGACAGGCGCGGCGGTCTCATCGATTCAGCGATCCGGCATTACTACGACAGCTTGTATTCCGAAGAGAGCGAGAAACAGCCGAAACCTGACCGATTCATGGAAGAACTGGCACGCGGCACGGTCTCCAATGCCGAAGAGATCGACAAACAGATCGAAAGCAAATCGGAGAACTGGCGGCTGGAGCGCATGCCGGTGGTGGACCGCACCATTTTGCGTTTGGCGATTTACGAACTAAGCACGAATGCGTTACCTGCGCCGATTGTGATCGATGAAGCGTTAGAGCTAGCGCGACAGTTCTCGGGCGACGAATCGGTCTCATTTATCAACGGCATACTGGACGCGGTACGGCGACACTCGATCGCTGCCGGGCAATAATCAGGAGTTTTCTCGATGAACGAGTTGATCGGAGGCTTCGGCCAGCTAGGGTGGGTTGCGGGCAAAGCTCTCCTGCTCTACTTGACCGCGGTGTTCGGGTTCCGATTGGGAGAGCGACGGACGTTGGCTGAGATGTCGGCGTTCGATTTTGTGGCGGCCGTAGCGGTAGGCGCTATTGTGGGCCGCGTACCGAATTCGAGTACGACCAGCTATGTCGCAGGTGCAACGACGCTCGTTACCGTGCTCGCCGCCCACCTCTTGGTGTCCCGGCTCAGGCTGTTTCCGGGCATTGCGCGCATCTTCGATCACCCGCCGCGGGTGCTCGTCTCGCGCGGGCAGGTGGTTTATGGCGAGCTGCGGCGTGCCGGTTTGACCGTCAACGATCTCTACGGTCTGTTACGGCAGCATGCGATTGTGCAGCTCGAAGATGTGCACCTGGTCATTTTCGAGCAGAGAGGACGGTTATCCGTTATACGCCGCGCCGACTTGGCGGGATCGGAAGCCGACCTTATTCGTGACCTCCAGGCAGAGGTCTAGCCCTAAACGAACGGCCCGGGCGTCCGATTCCATTTTCTGGAATGTAAGTGCGAGGAATGAGGAGCTCCACGAACCACTTCCTTAAAGATGGAGTCTCGCTATGAAGAGCTTTCGGCCGACGACCGCCAGCGGGCCACCCGCGTTCAGTTCGCGCTTTTGCTCCTCAGCCGGACGGCTTTGCTAGCCTTAGTTCTCGCTTGGTTGGGATCCGCTTACTATCAGGTAGTTAGCTTCATCGCACACGCCTTTCGGCAAACTCTGGGCCGGTAGAACCCACCTCGGCTGAGAGTCCGCCCGGAACCCCATTTCTATACGGCTTGTGTGCGAACCTTCAGGGAACCAGAGAACACTTCTCGGGCCAGTGTACGCAGTGTATACTGAAAGTTCACGCGAAGTGGGCTGAGCCGTATTGTGCTTACGCGCCCGCGGCCAATCACATTTAAGAGAGAACCAAGATGCCAAAACGCACATTTCAGCCCAATAACCGTAAGCGCGCGAAGACGCACGGATTCCGCGTTCGCATGAAGACGGCGGACGGCCGGGCAGTGCTGGCTCGCCGACGTGCGAAGGGCCGACATAAGTTGACTGTCAGCGACGAGCCCGCTGTTCGCGCCGCCAAGTAATCCAACCTGCTTCAGAAGCACAGGCGGGTACTCCGGTCTGCTGAATTCAGGCAGATTTACGCGACCGGGATTCGTATGAACAGCAAATCTTTCGCGGCGTTTTGTCTAGAGTCAGCTGACTCCGACGTTCCATCCCGCTTTGGGTTTACCTTGCCTCGTGCTTTAGGCAAAGCTGTCAAGAGAAATTACATGAAGCGACGTTTGCGTGAGGCAGTACGGGCTGAGCTTTCGCTTTTGCCCGCTAACTGGGTTATTGTGTTCAATCCCAGGCGGGCGCTGCTCGACGTGAATTTCGATGAGATCCGGGGAGAGGTGCGACGGATCTTCGCCAGATGCAAAGACTCCTGATCGGGCTTTTGCGAGGCTATAAGCTACTCGTCTCGCCCTTGCTACCTTCGGCCTGCCGCTACTATCCAACTTGCTCTGACTACATGCGAGAGGCGATTGCGAGGCATGGGGTCGTGAAGGGAACGTGGCTGGGAATAAAGCGTTTAGGGCGCTGCCATCCGTTTCACGAGGGCGGCTACGACCCGGTCGTTTGAGACTTTCGCAACCGGGCCGCGCGACGATTCAGCAAGCGGGCGCTCCGCGCAGGAGAAAATAGAAGTTGAGATCCACAAACTATGTCCAATAGCCCCGGCGGCGTTTCGCCCGAACCGGTCTCTTTAGAAAAACGGCTGCCGATTGCACTGGCGTTAATGATGCTGGTGCTGGTTGTCTCGCAGTATCTTTTCAAGCCCGCTCCCGGGCCGAAACCGGTGAAGCCGGCCAATGACAATCAGGCAGCGCAGGTAGTTCAGAAGCCAGCGGCTGCGCAGGCCGGGCGCATTGCTACTTCCGAAGAGTCGAGCGCGCCGCCGAATCAGACGCAGGCTTCTGCCGAGATCACGACCGACATCGATACAGCGCTTTATCACATTGTTTTCACTAACCGCGGCGGGTTGGCAAAGAGCTGGGTGCTAAAGCAGTATCGTGACAACGCGGGCAAGCCGCTCGAAGTCATCACGAACTCCTCGGGCGATGTTCCCCTGCCGTTTGCGCTCGACATCACGGGTACGAAGCCGGCCTTCGACCCGAATACAGTGCTTTATCAGTCTAAGCTTTCGAACGGCGGCCTGAGCCTCGACTACACCTATTCGGACGGCAAGACTTCTATCCAGAAATCATTTTCATTCGCGCAGGATAGTTATCTCTCGCAGGTGAAATCGGCGGTGCTCGTCAACGGGACGCCTGTGCCGAGTCTACTGATGTGGCGCGGTGGGTTCGGCGATCCTAAAATACGTAATGCCGCTAGCGCGGAACATACTGTCCGTTACGACGCCAGCGCCGGAAAGCTGATCACCAAAACAGCCAAGGACGCCAAGAATGGACCGGTTTCGGATTCGGGAAATTACACATTTGCTGGGCTGGAAGACAATTTCTTTGCCGCTGTTGCACTGCCAACCGGTTCGTCTTCGCTCGAAGTGCGTACCTATTCCGATTCGTTGAAGCCACCAAATGAGGAAAAGCCTGTGCCGTATGTCGGCGCGGGGCTATCCACCGGACCGCAGAATGATCTTTCCTTCTTCGTCGGGCCGAAGGATCTCGACATCCTGAAGGCGGTCAACCCTAAGCTCTCACAGATCATCGACTGGGGATTTTTCGGGATCATTGCGAAGCCCCTCTTCATGTGGCTGAACTATACGAAAGATCATTGGACCAATAACTATGGCTGGGCAATCATCATTGTCACGCTAATCATCAATCTCGCTCTGTTTCCGTTCCGGCTTTCGAGTCTGAAGTCCGCGCGCAAGATGCAGAAGCTCCAGCCGCAGATACAGGCGATCAACGCGAAGTATAAAAGCATCGGCCTGCGCGATCCGAAGAAGGCCGAGCAAAACCAGGAGGTGATGGACCTCTATAAGAGGGAAGGTGTAAATCCGGTGGGCGGCTGTCTACCAATGCTTGTGCAGCTTCCGTTCTTCTATGCTTTCTATCGCGTGCTCAGCATCGCGATTGAGCTGCGCCATGCCCCCTGGCTGTGGGTGCCCGATCTTTCGTCAGCCGAATCGCTGCCAATTCACCTGCTGCCGATCATTTTAATTGCGACGCAATTTCTTTCGCAGAAGCTGACCCCGGCGGCCGGAGTGGACCCCAACCAACAAAAAATGATGATGTTTATGCCGCTGATGTTCGGGTTCATGTTCTACTATGCGTCGGCAGGACTTGTACTATATTGGTTGACCGGAAACTTGGTGGGTATCATTCAACAACTTGTCATCAATCGATTCATGCCCACACCGACCCCTGCGCCGCCTCCCGCCGGGAAAGCTCCGGTGAAGAGGACCGTTAAGAAATAGGCATGAAATATACCGTTGAATCGCTCGCGCCGAGGCTGGACCAGTTCCTCGCACCGGTGTTGTCGCATGCCGGTTTTGAAGTTTCTTACGAGTTGCGGTCGATTGAAAATCCACATCCGGAAGTAGAGAACCCGGAGGTGACAGTTGTTTTCGCGGGGTCCGATGTGGAGTTACTGCTGGCGAACCGCGCGGAACTGCTGCTCGCGCTCGAGCACCTTTCGATGGAAGCGATACGGCTGCCGGTAGAGGATCATTCGCTTATTTCGTTTGACGCGAACGACTATCGCCTGCTGCGCGTGGAAGAGCTTCGGATGAGCGCTTTGGCAGCTGCTGAGAAGGTAAAGCGTACGCGCGCGCCGTTTCATTTCAACCCGATGACGAGTCGTGAACGCCGGGTGATTCATTTGGCTTTACGCGATGAGAAAGACCTGCGCAGCGAAAGCTTAGGTGTGGGACCCGCACGCGCGGTGGTGATCGTCCCAGCCGACATGCCGACTCCGCCCGCGCCCCCGGTTCGCCCGCGGCCGCCGTTTAGCGGGCCTCGTGGCGGAGGCAACTTCCGAAGTGAGGATCGCCGGAGTGGGCCGGGTGACCGTGGCGACCGGAACCGGTCTGGCCGAAGCGGCAATCGCTCGCCGCGCGGCAATGACCGCGGCTCCCGTTAAGCGTTTCCTCGCTCAATGAATCCGCGCGACACGATCGTCGCTCTTTCTACACCTTGGGGGCGTGCCGGCTTGGGCGTTGTGCGCCTGTCGGGTAGCGAGAGCCGCGCCTTCGCTGAAAAGATCGTTCGGTTTCGCGAGATGCCCCGCTGGAAAAGCTGGTCGAGCCAAATCGGCGATCTGGTCGATGCCGAGGGCACCCCGGTCGACCAAGTGGTTGTCGGCTTCTTTCAAGCGCCTGCCTCTTATACGTCCGAAGATGTGGTCGAGATTTCCTGTCACGGTGCGCCGGTAGTGCTTCAGTTCTGCGTGGAGAGCGCGGTGCGGGCCGGTGCGCGTCTCGCCGAGCCGGGCGAATTCACCCTGCGCTCCTATCTCAATGGGCGTCTCGATTTGCCCCAAGCGGAAGCGGTTCGCGACCTGATCGATGCGACCACGCTTTACCAAGCACGCGTAGCGGCACAGCAGATCGAGGGTTCTGTCTCGCGGCGCATACGCCCTTTGAAAGAGCAGCTGGTCGAATTGATTGCACTGCTTGAAGCGGGTATCGATTTTGCCGAGGATGATGTGAGTGTCGCGCCGGCAAGCGAGATCCTGCACCGGCTGGATGGCATCGAGGGGGGCTTGCGGCAAATGATTCGGAGCTTTGCGACCGGCAAGCTGGTTTACGGAGGCTTTACCCTGGCGATAGCCGGACGCCCGAATGTAGGAAAAAGCAGTCTGTTCAACCGGCTGCTCGAACAGGATCGCGCTATTGTGACAGCGGTGCCGGGAACAACCCGCGACCTGGTTTCCGAGACGACTTCGATCGAGGGAGTGCCGGTGAAGCTGGTCGATACGGCCGGTGTACGCGCCTCCGCGGATCTGGTCGAGACATTAGGCATCGAACGAAGCTACGGGGCGATGGCTGATGCCGACTTGACACTGCTTGTGCTTGACCTCTCAAGCGGACTGACGGCGGAAGATGAGCAGTTGATCGATAAGCTGCGAGACCGGCGCCCTTTGCTTGCGGGGAACAAAGCGGACTGCGAGCGCAGACTGCCATCGTTGGACGGGCTCATCCCGGTCTCGGCGCTCACAGGGGCGGGGCTCGGTATCTTGAAAAACGCGATTCTGCAGCGACTCGCCCCGGAAGGAATTGCTGCGCCAGAGAGCGGAAGCCTGACCAACGTGCGCCACGAGGCGTTGATGCGCGAAGCGCTCGAAGCGGCAGAGAATGCACGCCGGGCCGTGGGGTTTGAGCTGCCGCACGAGATGTTGCTACTTGATCTTTACGCAGCGCTCAGGCCGGTAGATGCTGTGACTGGTGCAACAACGGCAGACGACATATTGAATCGAATCTTCTCGACATTCTGTATCGGGAAGTAATAGCTCAGGGCTGAGGCCCGAGACATAGATAGCAGAACGTGCCGGACACGAGCACTACTTCTTGGGAAGTGAGAGCGTAAATGATTTCGCGGTGTCGATGAGACGTTGACGGACTTCGTCATCGGCATAGACCGCAGGGCCCGCGCGGACGTAACCGCGCATGCGGTGCCCACGCATTATTACGGGATCCACGCCCTGAATAGTCAAGGCCCATCTCTCGTTCTCTGGGCCGACGCGGAGCATAAGGCTACCAAGGCGGGCTCCGCACAGCAGATTTCCATAAAGCAGAAAGGCCCAGCCGCCGAACATGGACTTCTCACTCAACCCGGGCGGATTGCCGAGAGTGTTATGTACGAGTTCTTCAAGACCAGAATCGCGCGGCATGGTAGAGACCAGTGTTGTGTGACATGACGATAACAGTGCATGAACAGGTTATGCCAGCCCTGCAACAAGATTCTAGGCCACTCCCCTAAAGTCGTTGGGTGGTGGATCATTGGCTGGCGAAAAACGCGTTTACTGTTTTCACGGTCAACGAGGGCACACTCGACTTGTTTATCTCGCAGGTGGGTCGTCCCCTCCCAGCTCTCCTCTGAACCTCTGACCAGCAGAGATCGCCGCCTATTTCCTGGATAGATCTTGGTCCTCCCAGAATGAAGCATCTCTTCTCAGCGGCGATCTCACATTCGGATAACCGACCGCCTTTTCAGGAAGGTGATGTGGCGCGGGGTACGGAGAGAGTCGAAGTGTCAGTCTGGATCGTCTGCTGCCTCTCGATCAGCTTGACAAGCAAACAGACAGCAATCTAGAATTGTTTAGAATTCGAAACAAAATCTAAGAGATCTTCAGACTAGGACCCTGTTATGCCGAATACGGAAATTAAGCCCCGCTTCGCTGTTACCGACAGCGCGATTTTGCTGGTTGACCACCAGAAGACAACGCTCGATTGGGTGAAGAGTATGCCTAAGGCGAACGTGATTGCAAGTTGCCGGGTCCTGGCGCGGATGGGCGCGACCTTCAACATGCCTCTGTTCCTGACGACCACGATGGAAGAGTATGTTGGGACCACGATTGAGGAAATCCAGCAGGTTGCTGCTGAAGCCTTTCAGTCGCGCTTTAAACGAGGCGGAATTCTAAGCTGCTTTGATCAACCTGAGCTGGCCGCGGCAGTAAAAGCGACCGGTCGACCAAATCTGATCCTGGCCGGACTGACCACCGACATCTGCCTGTTTTGGGCCGCGCGCGATGCGGTGCGCCTCGGTTACAACGTGATGGTCGTGGCCGATGCCTGCGGCACAATGACTTCGCTTGGGGACGAAACTACTTTCGACCGCCTTCGCGCGCTTGGGCGTCATCGTTGCTGTCACCAACCAAGTGGTGACAGAGCTACAGAATGATTTCGGCAGCCCCGACGGGATCAAGGCCCAGCAAATTCTCGGGGACGAAGTGATTTCAAAGCTGCAATCGTAAGCAGGGCCAGCAACTCGTAAGCCAGAGCTGTTCGACAATCCATGGAAGAACACCTTGGCTTTGGCGAACACGCTTCGGGGCGCCGTTTGGTCACGCTGATCCGCTTATTTCTGGTGATCGGCGTTCTGTGGTGTGTGGCCGCGGGCAGGATTTCCGGCCAAACGGCAACTCCTGCCGCTCAGGTAGTCGCGCCCCAATACACACCGCTGGTATACGACATCGATTGGACCTATTTGGAAGGCCAAGAAGCTTACCGGGACTGGACGGATCAACTGCACTATGTGCAACTGGGTAATCCAGATCAGAATCGTTTTCTGGCCATAGCGGGACAGATTCGGGAACGGGGCGAGTACCAGGATCATCCGGCATGGGGAGCCCAGCCGCCGGACAATGGCTATTTCCTGCAGCGATACCTGCTCAGCGGCGATCTCCACCTGGGCGATTACTTTCGGACTTTCGTACAACTCGACAGTGGTCTTATATTGGGCCGCGACGGTGGACCCCGTCCCGGCATTGACCAAGACAGACTGGATTTCAATCAAGCTTTTCTCGACGTAACGCTCGGGCGCGATTCCGAAACAAGTGTTGTGGTTCGCGTGGGCAGACAGCTGGTATCGCTCGGTTCCACACGCCTGGTAGCGACAGGAGCCGGACTAAACGTCCAACAACCGTTTGATGGCGTTCGAATCACGGTGGGGTCGGCAAAGTGGACGGCTGACTTGCTTGCGCTGAGGCCAACCTTGATCCAAACGGGTCCGGCAGATAACAAGCCCAACTCCTCGGAAGCACTCTGGGGCCTATACGCCACGCACCCGCTTCCCGGTTTGAAAGGTGCAAACTTCGACCTCTATTACTTAGGGTTCGACCACAAGAGCTCACGCTATACCCAGGGCGTTGGCCGCGAACAAAGGCAGACCGTAGGAGGCCGGCTTTGGTCCCACACGAACACCTGGGACTACGACGTTGAGTACACGAGACAGTTTGGACGTTTCGCTAACGGCAACATCCGTGCTTGGGGAGCCGGCTATCACCTCGCGTACACATTCTCACACCGGCGGTTTTCGCCGAGGCCTGAGCTGGATGGGGGCTTCTTAAGCGGCGACGGCAATTCGCATGATAAAACTCTAAGCACCTTTAATCCGCTATTTCCTAACGGCAATTACTTGAGCGAAAGCATGCTGCTTGGCCCATACAACCTGATCATTTCCCGGCCAACTATCAAGATGGGACTTTCGAAGAAGGTGAGCCTCAACACGAACGTCGAATTCCTTTGGCGTGAAGCATTGGGCGATGGTGTTTATAACATTGTCGGTACCCTGACCCATCCGGCTGCCGGATCGAACGCCCGCTACATCGGTTCCCAGATCCAGGAAGAGATCGGCTATGCCTTTAGTCGTCACCTGACGGGAGCACTTGCATACGAACATTTCCTCCCGGGCGCATATCTCAAAGCGAATCCGCCCGGACGCAGCTTGAACTTCGTGTCACCGCAGCTTACGTGGAGCTTTTGAACATGCGCCCATGGCGTGCCGGTTGTAGTTACGAATATTGGATTCGAAAACGCCACAGATGTGGTCCGCTTTCCAGAAACGCGCTGCCGCTCAGGAATCTTCTCCCGCTGTAGATCCTGAACGTCATGAGCGTTTAGACTTCTTCCTGTTTGGGGGCAGCCTGCAATTTGCGAAGCAGTGTGGTGACCGTTTTCTTTTCCTCCGTAGACATGCCTCTCATTGCTGCAGACAAATGTTTGGCGTGTAGCGGGAAAATGCGGCGCAGCAGCCTTCGGCCTTCGTCTGTGATCCTGCCAAGGATGACGCGATGATCTTCCTCTTTTGCACGACGAACCAGAAACCCGCGCTGCTCGAGCTTTTTCACGGTGTACGTGGTGCTGGCACCAGTGAGAAGAATACGGTGACTCAACTCGCCTAAGGGTATTGGACCGCCGTGATAGAGCGTCATGAGGACGGAAAATTCGGTCATGGTCAAGCCGAGCTTCAGCATGCGAGGACGAACCTGATCGTCCACGTACTTAAATGAGCGTCCGATCGTGAGGATGAGTTGAAGTGACGCCTTTTCGTCGAGATCTTCTTTGTCGGCTAAGTCTTCCGGACGTTTTGCGGTACCTGATCCGATGAGCCGCGTCATCTCTGAAGAATAGCGAAGCCGTCTCCCGTTTCCCTCCTGGAGTTCTACCAGCGGTGTTGCGCAGGTTTAGTCGTGAAGTGAACAACTCGTCACCTAAAGCTAACCTGATTGCGCAATCTCGATGCCGAAGATTCCGGAGTGGCTGCAGGTGCTTAGCCCAGCGCGGTCAACTAACCCTACCAGAGTCCTTACCGAATTTGAGCATCCCTGCGGTATAATCTAATGCCACCGAGCTTTGTTTTCGGCCGAGGCACGCCTGTGGACGCCGATTCACATTTCGAAGATGCGTCAGCGAGTTCTGAATCGACCCAGACTGCGCACATCTTCGAAGCCAAGCTCGGGGCGACGCTCGGACCGTATCGGTTGATCCGCCAGCTCGGAGAGGGCGGCATGGGCGTCGTCTATCACGCGCAACAGCTTCACCCCATTCGTCGTGATGTTGCGCTCAAGATCATCAAGCCGGGCATGGACTCCAAACAGGTAATCGCGCGCTTCGAAAGCGAGCGCCAAGCGCTTGCAATGATGGACCACACCAATATCGCGCGCGTGTTCGAAGCGGGGACAACCGTTTCCGCCCTGCCGTACTTCCTGATGGAACTGGTTGATGGCGCGCCAATCACGCGCTACTGCGATTCCAACCGCCTGAGTATCCGGCAGCGCATTGAACTATTCATCCCGGTTTGCCAAGCCATTCAGCACGCGCATCAGAAGGGGATCATCCACCGCGATATTAAGCCGTCGAACATATTGGTGGGCAAACAGGAAGACCAACCGATCCCAAAAGTGATTGACTTCGGCCTCGCCAAGGCTCTGGGGTATCAGTTGGGTGCGGCCACAATGATGACCAACCTCGGTACTGTGGTTGGCACGTTTAGCTACATGAGTCCGGAGCAGGCCGAACTAGGCCGGCAGGACATCGATACGCGCAGCGATATCTATTCGCTTGGCGCGGTCTTGTACGAGTTGCTTACGGGAACTACGCCGCTCGGGCATATTGACGACGCCTCTTATGCCGAAACGCTCCGCCGCATCTGTGAAGAACCAATAAATTCCCCGAGTGCGCGACTGCTTCGGTCGGGCAATAAGAACCTGATTGCCGAAGTGCGCCAAACGGATCCAGCGAAGCTGCCGAAGGCAGTGCAGGGAGAGCTTGACTGGATCACGATGAAGGCTCTCGAGAAGGATCGCGCCCGGCGCTACGAGACGGTAAACGGTCTGGCGCGCGACCTGCGTCGTTATCTTGAAGGCGAGCCTGTAGAAGCGGCTCCACCCTCCACGGCCTACCGGGTAGGCAAGTTCGTCCGCAGATACCGGGTGTGGCTTGGAACCGCGGCGGCTTTCGCCGCGCTCCTCATTGTTGGCGTTGTGATCAGCGTTTTTTGGGCGGTGCGTGCCCGGCGGGCTGAAGCCGAAGCGCAGGCGGTGAACGAGTTCTTGCAAAGAGATCTTCTCGGCCAAGCGAGCGCATTTAATCAGGGTGCCAGCGCCAAACCAGACCCCACGATCACCGTGCGCACTGCCCTGGATCGGGCGGCGGCGCACATAGACGGCAAGTTCCCAAATCAACCTCTGGTCGAAGCTTCCATCCGGCAAGAGATTGGGTCCGTCTATGTGGACTTGAGCGTTTACCGCGAAGCAGAGCGTCAATACGAGCGCGCTCTGGCAATAAGACGGCGCGAACTCGGCGACCGGCAGGCTCCCACACTCGCGACTATGTCAAGTCTCGCTGCGGTCTACGAACGGAGTGGAAAACCGAAGCAAGCCGAACCGCTGTATCGCGAGGTCCTGGAGTTGGATCGGCGCATTCTCGGAGAGCAGAACCCCGATACTCTAAAGACGACGAATGGTTTGGCCGCCACCTACCTTGACGAAGCCAATTACGGAAAGGCAGAGGCGCTACTGACTCGTCTGGTGCCCATGGAACAGCGTGTTTTCGGTGAGCGGAATTTGCAAACACTCAGAGCCATGGGGAATCTTGCCGCCATATACGTGGTCGAGCACAAAGACGGATTGGCCGAACCACTTCTTTTGCGCACGCTCGATCTGGAACGAGCCTCGTTAGGCGAAGAGAATCCAGAAACTCTGGAGACCATGGGCAACTTGGGAGGGTTTTACTTGGAGCACGGCGAATACGCCAAGAGTGAGCCGCTTCAAGTTGCAGCTCTCGCCGCTTACCGGCGTGTCCTGGGCGATGGTCATCCGAGTACGATCAACACTGCTAACAACCTGGCGGAATTGTCCTTTCATCGTGGCAACTACGCGGAGGCGGAGGCACTTTATACGAAAGCGGTCGAAGCTGCACGGCTTGCCCATATTCAGGAGCACCCCGTCGCCTTGTATAGCCTCGCCGGAATGGCTGAATGTTTCGCCAAAGAGGGACATTTGCCGCAAGCGGCCAGTCTCTTGGAAAAAGTATTAGAGACCCAGCGCCGTGTTCTAGGAAGTGAACACCCGGATACCTTAGAAACTCTCGTCTCCCTCGCTCAGGTCCGGTTAGACCAGCAGCTCTACCTCGAGGCAGAGTCCTCCCTACGTGAAGCCCTTGCTTCGTATCAAAGGACTGCTCCCGACGATTGGCAGTATTACGACACGCAGGCTTTGCTCGGCGCGAGTCTTGCTGGGCAGAAGAAGTTTGACGATGCCGAACGGCTGTTGATTTCCGGTTATCACGGTATGGTGCAACGACAACAAACGATGGCCGTCGCCGATCGCCCTAGCATTCGCGAGGCCAGTGATCGAATTGTCAAGCTGTACCGGGATTGGAGAGAACCGGACAAGGCTGCCGCCTGGGAAGCAAACCTGGCACTGAAGTAAAGCCGCGTCCGGCGGTCATGCGCCCCGACAAAACCCTAGCTTGAGCAAGCTAGCCGAGCAGCTCCAAAGCAGCGTCCGCGGATGAGCAGTGCGAGTTTCGGCAGAGAGCCGTGCGGGTATACGCGACGAGTCCTTTCAGGTTCGCGGGTCTTCAGCCGCTGCCACGAGATCTGTCACGCCTTTCGTCGCGAGTATCTTAGAGTGCCCAGGTTTCGATCTTCTAGGCCCATCCGGTTCACGCTCCGAAAGTCTGCCGCAACAGGCCGGGCCAAGCAGAGACAATACTTATACAATCGTTCCTGCACCGTGCCTCTGCTGCGAGCATTTCTCTTCCGCTCCTCCCAATTCCTCCTCGCTCTTGCCTGCTCTTTGTCGCTAGCCCACGGCACTGATTCTTCGGGATATCGTTTCGACGTCTGGACGGTAGACCACGGACTGCCCAGCAACTGGACGCTAGGGATACAGCAAACCCCAGATGGGTTTCTGTGGCTGATTACGTCTGGCGGACTCGTGCGCTTTGACGGACTTCGTTTTCGTGTGTTCACCCGCGCCAACACTCCCGCACTCAAAAGCACGAACTTCGCGGCTTTCGGCCTGCTCGTCGATCGCGAGGGCGGCTTGTGGGCGGGGAGCTGGCAAGGAGGAGCCATTCGCTATTTTCATGGCGAGTTCACGGCCTACACCGTGAAGGAGGGCTTGCCGAATAACCATGTGGTCCGTATCGATCAGGACGACGCCGGTACGATCTGGATTTTTACAGAACCCGGCCTGTCCACCTGGAAGCACGGCAAGATCACGAAGCTGGCACCAGCCCCGAACTCGCCCTTCAATGCTTTCCTCAACGCACCATTGAACTTAGGGATTGATTCTTACCTGTATGGTCTCTGGCGATCGTCTACGTCCGGATGGCAGCGGTTCGCTTATGGTCGATGGTCGGACGTCCCGATGCCTCTGGATGGCGCGTCACCCCGAGCGGTCAAACTCGACCAGTTGATCGAGGACTCACAACGCCGGATCTGGTTCAAAATCATCGGCCGGAAACAGGAAATTTTCGGCGTGGATCAAGGTCATCTTACCGTTTACAGAGGCGTGCCCAAAGGGAGCTTTGCCTGTTACCAGGATCGTTCCGGGCGACTCTGGATTACGGACCCTGGAGGCCATAGCGGCTGGTGGAAGGACGGTCAGTTCACGCCCATAATCGGGTTTTCCACTCCTTCCCTATTCCGGGTTTTTGAAGACCGCAATCACGAGTATTGGGTGGGAACTCTCAATGAAGGCCTCTTCCGCCTCACTCAACAGGAGGTGAGCATCCTTCGCCTGCCCGGTGGCCCGGTACGGAATCGGATCGGGCCGGTGTTGGTCGATCCAGCTGGTGACATCTGGGTGGGCACTTGGGGTATCACCAGAATCAAAAATGGCGTTTTTCGTTCCTTTGTTCGAAAGCACTGGCCGGAAAGATGGTTCGACGCACAAGTCACCACCTGCATGTATTGGGATCACGACAACTCACTATGGATGAGTTACCCCGACCAGCTGGCCCGTTTTCAGAACGGGAGCTTCCAAACCATGGCTTCAGAACTGCAATCCATCCACGGCGGGATTAGTGCCATCCTCCGTGATAAGGCTGGGGTTCTCTGGTTAGGCGGATTAGGACTGTACCGATGGCGCGGTTCGACCTTGCAACATTATCGCGAGGTGAACGGTGTGCCTATCGGCCAGATTCGAGAGCTGCTGGAAGACGCGGACGGAGGACTCTGGATTGCTTCCGACGATGGCTTGTTGTTTTTCAAAGATGGCCACTTGCAAGTTTGGAAAGAAACGGAGGGCCTTTCCTCAAACCATGTTGTGACGTTACACAAGGACAAGAATGGTGTGCTTTGGATCGGCACGGCGGATGGTGGCCTGAACCGTTTTGAACGTGGCCGATTTCAACATATCGATGTGCAGAACGGCTTGTACTCGGACGACATTTATAGCATTGTAGAGGACCGAGCCGGCTTTTTTTGGTTGACCTGCCGGAAAGGCATCTCCCGAGTGCGAAAAGAGGAATTGAACGCCTTTGTCGCGGGCCGAGTTGCTCGCGTCTCTTCCTTACACCTCGGCAAAGCGAACGGTTTTCTCAACGTGGATTGTCGGGGAGATGGTCCACCCAGGAGTTTTCAAACTAAGGACGGCACCTTGCTCGTGCCGACTAAGAACGGGCTGGCTGTTCTGCATCCGGATCGCCTTGCCATCGACTCGCGTCCACCGCCCGTGTTTATCGAAAGCTGCTGGCTTAACCGCCGGGCAGTCAATTGCCAACACGAAATCCGCATCCATCCCGGACAATCTGATCTGGAGATCCAGTACACGGCCGTTAACTTCTCGCGAGCGGAGCAAACGCATTTCCGCTATCAGTTGGCTGGCCTGGATACAGAGTGGACGGAGGCGGACATGCGACGATCGGCCTTCTATTCGCATCTGCCACCCGGTTCTTATACTTTTCGGGTGACTGCCGCTAATAGCGATGGAGTTTGGAACAAAGCCGGCCAGAGCTTAGCCATTCTGGTGCTCCCGCCGTTTTATCGGACTTGGTGGTTTGGTGGCCTCTTTCTAATGGCAGTAGCCGGTACCGCGGTGTTTGCCTGGCAGTACCGCGTCTCGCAGTTGCAGCGGGCCTATAGGGTGCAGGAGGATTTCTCGCGTCAATTGATTGCATCCCAGGAGAGGGAACGTAAACGCATTGCTGCTGAACTGCACGACAGCCTGGGCCAGCAACTGCTCATTATTAAGAACTGGGCCATACTAGCGTTGAACGGCCTTGATGGGCGACCCACGCTGAAACAACCTCTCGACGAGATTTCGAATACGGCTTCGCACGCTGTCGAGGAGATGCGCGAAATTGCCTATAACCTGCGCCCTTATCAGCTTGAGAAATTGGGACTCACGGCGGCGATTCGAGGTTTGGTTACTCGAGTGGCTGCATCGTCTAACATCCGGTTCTTAGCCGAAATCAACCACGTCGATGGCCTGTTCCCACAGGAAATCGAAATCAGCATTTATCGTATCGTTCAAGAAGCTCTAAACAACATAATCAAGCATTCGGAAGCGACGCAAGGGCGTGTGCTAGTTACCAGCAGCGAAGAAACACTGGATCTCCTCATCGAGGATAATGGTCGCGGGTTCACACCGCCGGACGGCCGTACTCCACAGCCGAGCCACAAAGGATTCGGGCTGCTGGGAATTGCCGAACGAGTGCGTATGCTTGGCGGCCGCGTTGTAATTCAGTCCGACCCAGGTCATGGATCCACAGTGCAGATTTCCTTGAAGACACAAGCAACCGCATGAGCAAGATTCGGATCGTGATTGCTGATGATCATCCCATTTTCAGCCGAGGTCTGCGCCAGATCCTGCTTGGGGAGGCTAGTTTCGAACTTGTTGCCGAAGCGCAGGATGGGGAAACAGCCCTACAACACATTGAGCAACACCGGCCGGATGTCGCCGTGCTCGACATCGACATGCCGCTTAAAGATGGTTTTGACGTGGTGCGAGCCATGGCGGAGCGTAAATTTTCGAGCGGGGTGGTTTTCCTCACGATGCACAAGGACGAGGAACTGTTCAATGGCGCTATGAACTTGGGCGTGCGCGGCTACGTCCTGAAAGAAAGCGCCTTTTCCGAACTGGTGGAAAGCATCAAAGCCATAGCGACCGGCCATTCCTTTGTAAGTCCATCGTTATCCACTTTCCTTCTTAACCGGCGGAGTAACCGTCATGCCCTTAGGGAGAAGTGGCCGGAGCTGAATGAACTCACTGCCGCCGAGCGACGGGTGTTACAGCTGATTGCAGCCGGCATGGGCACCAGCGACATCGCGCGCGAGCTTTGCCTGAGTACTCGGACCGTTGAGAATCACCGCGCTCATGTTTGCAGCAAGCTCAACTTACAAGGCCGAGAGGCACTGTTGCGCTTTGCTCTCACACATAAGTCCGAGCTTCTCTAGCCAAGGGTTAGTCCGACAGTGGAACGAGGCCGAGCCTAAGGACGTACGCTGCTTTTCCGTCGCATCTTCAATTTAGGGATTTAGAAATGAGTAGCTCTACTCACCCAAGTTGAGTACTGGCACTCTAGACGCTTCTCCTCCCAAGGCCGGATCCTGGAGCTAGAACGGCAAAAGACATCGTGACGGTCTTAATCGTTGAAGACGACGGCGCGATGCGCGAGCTGATCAAGAGAGTGATCGGCGATCTCGCAGATAGGTTCTGGGAATGCGGCGATGGCCGAGATGCGCTCGACCTGTATGACAAGCACCGGCCCTCTTGGGTTCTGATGGATATCCGGATGGAGCACGTAGACGGTCTAACCGCGACACAACAGATCACAAGAGCCTGGCCCTCGGCGCGTGTACTGATCGTAACGGCGCACATAGATCAAGACTGGCGGGAAGCAGCGAACCGGGCGGGTGCGTGCGGCTGTATCTCGAAAGAAAATCTGCTGGAAATCCGAAAGTGGCTTGCGACCTGAGTACTTGTGCTCATAAATTTCCGCCCAAAATGAGTACATCTACTCATTCAAATTGAGTAGTAGCCGTCTAGTCTTTTACCACCCCGAAGCTGCATCCTGGAGGCCGATACCAGGCACCACATCTGGAGGATTCTGTGACGCGTAAACTCGCCTTCTTAATAGCTTTTGCCACCTTCCCACTGATCTCTCGAGCTACGAATCTAACGCTTCAAGGTAACTTCGCCGCGGATGATAGCCTGCAACTCTTCTCCGTCTCAGTGGCCGGCCCCGCCGCTGTCGAGTTTCGGAGTTACGGATATGCGGGTGGGACAACTTCGACCGGGACGCTAGCGCCTCGGGGTGGATTCGACACGATCCTCACCCTGTTTAGCGCCTCGGGTGTCTTCATCGAAGACAACGATGACGGCGCGGGCGTAGCGGTCGACCCCGCAACCGGCCTGGCGGGAGATGCGCGAATCACTGCCAATCTCGCGGCCGGCAAGTACCTTCTGGCCCTCACACAGTACGATAACTTCTCAATCGGCAACCTGTCAGACGGATTTGCCGAGACTGGCAATCCAAATTTCACGGCCGCCCCCTCGTTCGCCTTGGGTGGCCCGTGTCCGGGCAACATGTTCCGCGACATCTCGGGCACTGCGGGACGCTGCCGCACAGGCAACTGGACGGTGGATTTCGTCAACGTGGCAAATGCTACGGCCGTACCTGAACCCTCGGCATTGCTGTTGGCTGGCATCGGCTTCTCTCTGCTGCTGCTGCTGGTGATGCGCCGCCGCCGCCACCGAAGAAAAGCGACCCTGCTAGCGTGTGGCTTGGCGACCGCGCTCGCGAGCGTCTCACTCCAGGCACAGACTACCTGCCCGAGTTCGACATCTGGCCCGGATTATTGCCATGTTTCGGATTTCTTAAATGGCCAGCGTACCCTGCTCGATGTGACGGACATACAGGTCTTTCGACAGAGTAAGAACCCCTATACCGGTGAGTGGGGAAACAGCGGCGGGGACTATAACCTATCGAACAACATCGAAATGCTTCAGATCTCAACGAAAAATTCGCAGCAGCCTTCGGCAACGCCCATCGTTTACAACTCAGACTCAAACACAACCTGGTATGCAGACTCGGAGAAACCGGTGTTGAGCTTCTCTGCTTTTATGTTCAACCAGGCGGGGGCGAGCACCCTAACGACGATGGGTGACTTCAACCATACGGGGACCTTTGCGCTTTGGCTTCAGAATGTCGCTAGCTTGAACGGTAGCGGTAATCCCGGCTTGTGGTATCCGCTACCCAACGGGGATAATCCTAGCGTCACAAGCGGAGCCGTAGGTGATCTCACTCAGGACGGTTACGATGATTTGGCGCTCGCCTTTGACGACGGCAGATTATTGGTACTGGCGCCCAAAGATGTGAATAACGTATACGCCAACTTCAACGAAGCGATGCTGAGCACCGCCCTGCTAAACGCGTTGGCAATCGGAGACTTCAAGGGGGATGGACACCGGGAGGTCGTCGGTATCACTATCAACGGGTCCGGCGGCCCGGCGGTCGCCATCTATACCGTCGACCCAGTTACCCTGGCCCTCACCGCGGCCACTACTCTGAATCTAACCCCACCAAGCGATGCAAGCGCCAGCAATCCTGTCACTCATGTATCCATGGCCCGCGGCCGGTTCAATAGCGCCGGTCACGATCAGCTTGCGGTTACCTTCGCCACGAACTCAGGATCATCGATCGTGGAAGTTATCGACTTTACGCTCAACACACTCAACCCTGTCGAAGGACCTCAACTGACCGCATCGAAAGTCGCTATACCGTCGGGGTACCTCGAAGTCAAAACCGGCCAGTTCGCACTCCCAGGTAGTACTTATGACCAGATTGTGTTTCATACGTCGAGCGCGAACGACGGGGGTAAGTTCTTTGAAATCCTGTCGGTTGACCCTCCCAGCCTCGCCCTTACGGCCCATGGCGCAGTGCCCTATGGCAATGGCCAAATTCCATGCGCTGCTGGCATTCAGGTAGGCAACTTCGACCACCGGCAAGCCGATCCGTTGAATCCAAGCCAGACACAGCCTGATCCGAACGCCCAGATCGCTTTCATGTATTGTGGTGGACCGCCGCCTCTAAATACTTTTCCGGCTAACACATTTGTTTCATTCATCATGAAC
Source organism: Terriglobia bacterium (assembly GCA_963737005.1). Taxonomy (GTDB): domain Bacteria; phylum Acidobacteriota; class Terriglobia; order Bryobacterales; family Bryobacteraceae; genus Bog-105. Next base: position 35,476 of record CAVTRD010000008.1, read on the forward strand.
ATCTACAGCGCCGACCCGACGACGTTGAACCTGAATGGCAACCCAGACAGTGCGCGTCAACTTGGAAGTGACATTTGGATCAACCCCAACGCAAATTCGACCAATGTCGTAAGCGTAACGTTCACAGCCAGCGACATTCAGGGCCGCTCCGTAACTCTTGGCGAGCCGACCAAGATCTCCATAGACAATACCGCCCAGCCATCCGCCGTGGTCGGCGTGCCGCCCATGCATGTGGATTTCATTGATCCGGGCGACGGCAACGGGCCACGGGTCTTCAACGTGAGCGTTGTCCCGGACAGCTTTTATACGACGTACAACCAGGAAAATTCGACTGGTTATAAATCCAGCATCACTAACACGACCAGTTGGTCGTTTGGCGCCAAGGAGACCGCCAGCGCTGGGGTAACGATAGGCGATCCCGACCTCGACGGTTTAAAGGCAACCGACACATTCACCGCCGCGCAGAAGCTGAATGGATCGCACCAGAATGATCGCAGCTCGTACAAAGAACAGAGCTTCAATCTTTCGACGACCACCGGCTTCGGCGACCTCGTGTCTTATACCGACTCCCAGTTCAATATTTGGGTGTATCCGGTGATTGGCCAAACTGTTTGTCCGGCCGGAAAGCCGAACTGCCAGCCGGGCGAAAAAGTTCCGCTCACCATCCAATTTTCAGCTCCCGACGGCAATTCCCTGAAGCCCGAAGCCGTACAGGGTCAGGCTCTCCAGTGGTACCAACCCCCGTGGGAACCGGGCAACATTCTGTCCTATCCAGCCAATGTTGACCAGTTGACGAGTTATTACCCGAACTTGGTCCAGCTGACGGACGCCACGGGTTTTCTGACCGACGGCAGCACGGTCACGCAGACCGCTACTTGGTCCGGGCAGGGCGAGACATCGAATACCACCGGTCTGGAACAGAACTACTCCTTTGAAAACGATTTCTCCGTGAATGGCTCGATTGGAGTCGGCGATATCGGATCACTGCAACTAGGTGCTGGCCTCGATGTCAGCGGAAGCGTTGGGTTCAGCAGCCTGATCAAAGGCACCTCCACGCTGGGCAGCTCCACGGGTCTCCAAATCTATAAGCCGGGAACATTCCCTGCTTTCCAGAACTACGCCTACGCAGTCAGTCCGTACATCATGGGAACGATGCCGCCAGCCGGACTAGTGGATAACCAGCCGCCCGGCGGGAATATCCAAACCGCGGGCGTGCTCCGTGCAGTGTTTACCGCGGATCCATTGAGCACGACTCCACCGGCGGGAGGATGGTGGGGGCAAGCTTACGTGACTCCGGACGTGGCTTTGAATCACCCTGGGCGTTGGACGTACTCGGCTAACCCTTTACCCGGCAGCGGCGATCCCCCGACCAATTGCCTGGTGAAAAGTGACGGAAAGTCGATGGATTGCGCGGAACTCAGCCCGCGGTCGCCCAAGAACCCCTGGCTGGATATTTTCCACTTTATGCGCGGGTTCTTCATCTCGAACAGCCTTTCGCCGGGCCAGGGCCCCCAGCTAGAACAAGCCAAGGCCGGTGATATACTCACGCTCCAGACTCGCGTTTACAACTACAGCTTCGCACCAATGCCCGCTGGTACCCAGGTACATGTGCGGTTCTACTTCATGCCCTGGAATCCAACACGCAGCTTCCCTGCGGAACCCAACGGCAACAGTTATTTAATTAGCGAAGAGACGGTGAACGCGATTCCTGCATTCAACAACGAGACAGGTCCGGATACTCAGCCGAATTGGACGCTCGTCTCCACCACGTTCGATACCAGTAAATTCCAGGAGACGAAAAACGGCAATGCCCACCTGGTGTTCTGGGTCCTGGTTTGGATGCAGGATGCGAATGGAAACCTGATATCCGAGATGCCCGGTCATGGTCTGACTGGTATTCCCTCTGCCGGCGCAGTAAACCCCGATGGAGAGACCACCGTTCATTATCCTGGTGTAGCCCAGTTCGAAGAATGCCAACCACCCGACGCAAGTAACCACGTCGGTTGCTACAGCAATAATCTCGGCTTCTACAAACAGGTGTTCTACATCAACGAGCCTTCGCTGGGTGCCACATTAGGCTCAACAGCCGGTTCGCTCGACATTGGAAAGGTTGACGTTTCCGCCAACCAGGTCACGTTAAGCGACACAGTAGCGCTGTCCGCCATGCTTTCAACCCGTGGAGGGCCCGCTTCGGGGGTCAGTGTGAACTTTTACGATGGCAATCCGCAGCAGACCGGTCGATTATTCGCCGTCGAACGGATCCCGCATATTGCAGAAGATGGCGAGTATCTGGTACAGACAACCTATCAACCCAACACATGCGGCGTGCATCAATTGTTCACCGTAATCAATAGAGGCCGGGCCAACGAGATCGTAAGGCGCGCCCAACCGGTGCGGGTTGCCTGCAAGGCACCCTGATTCCGCAGGTCGCTGAGCGGGACGGGAGCGACCTACGGGCATGGGCCCGGGCTCTCCCGTCCCGTCCACGACATCGTGCGGATGCTTATCTTTTATGTTTCTGGGTCACCAATGAAGCGCCGTCATTTCTTCTTTAGCTCAGCAGCCGCGGCCTTTGCCCTCAACTCTACGCTCCGCGCCGGAGTAGAGCCTCAAACTATTTCAAGTCAGGGAGCGGCAATCTCGACGCCCGTCTTAATCGCAACTCACGATGCTCTGTTTCAGCTTTGGTTTCCACTAAAGCAGCTGAAAATCTCTCCCGCGGAAAGGAAAGAACTCGGGGAGATCGCCACCCGTGTCTCGGACGGCATGTATCAGGCCTTCAGCGAATCATCGCTGCTCGGCGCTTTAGAAGGGATGACCGAACCGGGTTTACTGCCGTTCTACAGCGCGCTTGCAAGCTCCTCTGATCCAGCCGTACGGCTGTTTCTTGCGACTCCAGGCGGCTTTGGCGCTATGCCGGAGGGTTTGCGAACCCGCCTCTTTTCCTTTTTCTTCAACGGCAGCGCCGGACCAGAATCCGTTCAGCTCGCCATGGTTTTACGTGAAGCTTATCTGAGCGGTATCTGGGATCTGCCACTCGCTGTACCGATTTGCAAGATCAGCGCACCGAAGGTATTTGTGGACGATCCGGCCGGCTGGGCGCGCGAGCATGCCCCGAAACTGCCGCCGAGCCGCCTGCGCTATTCGAGTGATACGGGAACTATCCATCACATTGACGGAGCAATCGACTTCCTCATCGTAGGCAGCGGTCCGGCGGGTGCCACTATCGCACACGAACTACAGCAGGCCGGAAAGCGTGTTGTGCTGGTGGAGAAAGGCCCGTTTGTCGTGTGGGGTTCGATGGATACGCGCAGCTATTCGACTCTGATGTTTCGAAACGATGCGGCCACCACTGTGAACAACAGCGTTATCGTTCGCAGCGGCGAAACCGTTGGTGGAGGCACTGCGGTCAACATCGACCTTGCGTTTTCACCGCTGAAGCCCGATATCCAGCAGCATATTCATGACTGGATCGACCAGGGTCTGATTGACGGCCAATATTACACAGGCGAGCGGATCGCCCGGGCGTATGAATGGGTCACATCGCGCGTGCCGAATTATCTAGTTCCACAAGATGATCTGAACCCGGATAACCTGGCCCTCTGGAATGGATCTCTTGCCTATGGAGCGCAACCGACACGTTACAACCTCAACCGCTTCAGAGAGGGGACCTCTCCCTCGCCGGTAGACGACAAAATGGATGCTGCGCGAACACTCCTGTATCCCGCGCTAGAGCATCCTCACAATCCGCTCAGCATCATACCGGATGCGCAGGTGGACGAGATTCTTTTTACTCCGACGGCAGACGGCACCGATAGTAAGGCCACCGGAGTGAGAATAATCCTCCAGGAGCCGTGGACCACTTACGGCAACACGTTGGTTGACCCGCAAGACCTCAAAATCCCCGTCGGCACCACCGTAACAATACCCGCGAAGCATGTGATTCTTTCTGCGGGCACGATAGGCACTACCAGGATATTGGCTCAAACGGCTCGGAAGAATCCACTGGTCAACAATCCGCGTATCGGCAAGGGACTGATCATACATCCGTCACAGCCTGTTGTCGGACCGTTTGATCAGCCGATCAATATGCTGGAGGGCCTCGACGCAGGAACTTTTGACGACAGTTACGCGCTAAGCGATGGATTCATCATCGAAACCATGAACGGTCTGCCCGAGTATGGTGCGCTGCTGATACCAGGCGACGGTGCCCAAGTCTTCGATCACCTCAAGAACTTCAATTACTACGCGGGCTTCGGCGTGGCTTTGAATTCCCGCAGTATTTGTCAGTTTCCGTCTTTATTCAGAGAACAAGGCTGATGAATCTGAAGGTGATCTGTTCCCTTCAGTGGCACACCCGGAATGGACACCGTCGCGCATGGTGCGCTGGGTAGAGGCGATTGGCACCAATACGGCACGCCTGTTCGAGCGGATCCTGAACGACAAGCCGCATCCCAAGATGCCTTACCGCGGTCGTATGGGCATCAATCCGGTTCGCGGTGAAAAAGTCTGTAAAAAGCGTCTATGCAGCCTCGGCACGGGCGCTGCTCACCGGCGCGCAGCGCGGCCCAGATCGAGCAACGTATTTAACGGGGCCGATCTTGCTAGTTTCTATGGCGGAGATGTGGATTTGACGAAGTTCGACTTGCCGTCCCAACTCAACCTGGCTCCAAACCTTTCGCATGGCAGCGTCGTTTTGAGAACGCGACTGCGCTGTCGCCATGTACTTCATACACTGGCGGGCGGCCCCTATTTATTCGACATCAGATTGGCGATTCGTCCACTTACGAGGCGGATCAGCCCAGGTTTGCCTCGCCTCGACAGATAGTCCCTGAAGACCTCCTTAACGCGTACGGTGAGCCCATGATCCCGCGCGTTTGCACCGCAGCCACTATCATAGATTGTTCAGTTTTCAAGTGACTGCCGGACCGCCGTGGTCAAAGGCGCGGTGCCCGACACCGATAACGTCGCCGTAAGGTACGGAGAGTGCGGCGACGGAGAACGGTCTTCCCAGAACGAAGCCCAACAGTTTTCGGTACATCCTGGATACCCCCGCCTGTTCGCTTCGGCGTATTGAGCGGAACCAGGCTTTGTGCCACACTTACCGATTCATGCAAGGTCAGGCTGGCAATAAGCCGCTTTGGGCGGAGCGGTGGATTTCTGTCGACGAAATCACCACGCATCTCGGCGTTTCCCGAGACACTGTTTACCGCTGGATTGAGGCCAAAGGTTTGCCCGCCCACCGAATCGGCCGATTGTGGAAGTTTAAGCTATCCGAAGTCGAGACATGGGCGCGCGCCGGAGGTGCAGATCAGCAATGACCTATTTTTTCGATCGAGGATGGGTTCTAACCCCTATCGTCTTAGCTATGTTGGCTCTTCCGAAGCAATTTCGGCATTTTGAGAACGCGGTCCGCAAGGGCGTGGAGCAGTATTCAATCTCTCTGATTGGTGCTGAATTGCTTTTTCGATCAACGCTGCGCTGCGCCTTACGTGGCGAGGCGGGCTCTAAGAACTGAAAAAGCGATGCTGTCCTTCCTATCTACCGTTCCGTTACTAATCCGCTGGGGCTGCTATGCCCTCGTACTATCAACCGCCATCGTCGCTTTATGGCTGAAATTTCAATCGGCAAAGTTGCACTCCCGAATGGGCCGGTTTATTTCCGTGCTGAATCATGGGGGAGAAATGGACCGGACGGCCCGACATCGAGGCTTTTGCCTCTCCTAAGAGTTGAGGAACTTCGGGCTGCCTGCGCAGACCTCAAAGACGTACCTGAGGAATGGTGGGACCACGTTGACGGGAGCATCGAGGCTTACACAAGCCCCGAAGAACAAGAAGGCTGGTTCATCACAGAACGACCACGAAACATCCTCTCTTACGACGGAACTGTGGGCCGCCACCTTCACACTGCATTCTTTGCCTCATTCCCTGGAATACTGACGGGCTCTGGGCTGACATTAACGTTCGTCGCCATTCTGCTCGCGCTCCACAATGTCCACTACAACGAGGCGAATGCTGAGAATCCTGTAACCGGCATTAAAGACCTAATCAACGGTCTCTCGGGCAAGTTTCTGAGCTCCATCGTCGCGCTTCTTTTGAGCATTCTCTTCACGCTTTTCGAAAAACGCGTTGTACGCAGACTGAAATCAAAGTACGAGCAACTCATAACAGCGCTCTCAAATTCGATTCCGTACGTATCGCCATCACGAATTCTTCTGGATATACAGCGATTCGCCGCCAAACAGACGGTCTCTGTGAGCAATATCAGCAGCGAGGTAGTTTATCGGTTCGTTGGCGCATTCAACGAGCGAGTTGTGCCGGATTTGGCCGCGGGCATGTCGTCCGGCGTAGCGGAGAAAATGCAGACTGAATTCCGGCCAACCATGGAGCGGATGACGAGCACGCTCGAGGGTTTGCACGCCGCGATCGTCGGGTTCGAATCTCAGAAACAAGAATCCGTAACCGGCGAAATCAAGAATCTATTACAGTCGCTTGAGACATCCATCGTTCAAGCGCTCTCGAAAATGGGCTCAGACTTCCACGGAGCGCTTACAGGAGCTGCGAGCCGGGAATTCGGCAACGTACAGGGAACGTTGGAAGCAACACGACAAATGTTGTCGGACATGAACTCGCAGTTTGGCAGCATGCAGGCCGCGTTCTCGACAATCATCGAGAAGGCTGAGCAGACGACCTCTGATCAGCTCAAGTCCGGCAAGGAACAGACTGAAGCGCTTGCCGCTCTCATGAACGGCCTAATGCTGAAACTCCAGGAGATCAGCGGACCAGAATTTGACTAGTGTTCGCTCGCAATTGACGCTTGTGGTCAGCGATCTGGCCGAAAAGGTGGGCACAGTTTCCAAAGACATGATGGCGGCGGCTGAGAACGTCGCAAAACAGTCGCACGCGTCTGCGAGTCAGGTTTTGGAGCAGACTGGGAATTGGTCGGAAGCGACGGCCAAGCGTTTAGAAGCATTGCTGGCGAACGTCGAAGCGCGAGCGACGGATTTTCAGCAGGCCAGCCAGTCCCTGCTGCAAGCTCGTTCATTTCTGACCGATTTGATCAATCAGAACGGGAACGCGCTGGATCGATTGACCGAAGCCAGCCGGCACATTCAGGCTTATAGCAGCGGACTGGCCGGACAGACGAATACCATGCGCGAGCTGGCGGAGCAGCAGCGCCAAGTGTCAGCCCATTTCCTCCAAAGCTCAGCGAACATTCGCGATTCGTCTGCGCAACACGAGAAGGTATTCACCGAATATCGCAGGGTCTTCGCCGACTACAAGGGTGTGATTGATGAGCTTGATGTGAATCTCGGCAAGATTCTTGGTGCCTTACACTGCGGTCTCCGAGATTACAACCAAAGCATCGAGAACAATTTCAGAGAAGTAGTGAAGATTTCAAATCAGTTGGTGCCGGATATTTCGAGTCTGCTGAAGACTCAGGTTGGCGAACTTTCTGAGCAGTTCGAAGAACTCGGGGGCGTCATTTCGAGCACCATGGAGCGGGTGAATGGAAGAGTCAAGTAGCCCGGATCATCTCAGCAGTTCTCTAACCGATCTGATGACCTCGCTCATGGTCATTTTCATTCTCCTTCTTCTTGTATTTGTTCAGCGCACGGGGGCAAAGGACCCGGCGGCTGCCGCGCGGCTATTGGTCGAACTCGAAAGGCAGTTGAAGCCCGGTGCGCCGGACAGCCCAACGATCAAACAGGAGCAGAACCGCATCCTGTTGATCGCCCCGGAACGGCTGATGAGTTTTGAGTCGGGCAAATACTTGCTAGCGGAAAAAGGGAAGAACTTTCTGGTGGAAAAGTTGCCTTCAATCGCTGGAATTTTATACGACAAACGATTCCGTGAGGGCATCGAGTCGATTGTGGTGGAGGGGCACTCGGACCAAGAGCAGTTTAGAGGGCTTCTCCCGGACGAGAGCCGTAATCGAAACCTAGAGCTGAGCCAAGAACGGGCGATGGAAGTAGTGAAGACGGCGCTCGCGGATCTAAAAACGACCTCATCCGACGAACAGAGATGGTTCGTTAGCAAGCTATCTGCAAGCGGTCGGGGCCAAGAGGACTGCTCCGCTGCCACCGATGCTCAGGATGAGTGTCGTCAGGTGAGATTTGTGATTCGAGTGCGGGCCATCGATGCGAAAGCGATCCAGGCGCAAATCCAATGAGGAACGTGATTGAGGCTCTAGAACTGCTGCGGGCTGAGCCAGATATCATGCGCCATAGCCCTTTCGCCCGTCCTCTGGATGTGCTAAAGGAATGCGCTCCGCTCCTCAAAGTTCGGGATGATCTGCGGTCGCACGTAGGGACTGTGAAAATCAGCCCCCCGCCTCTCGACCCCAAACGGGTATGGCAAAGGTTCGAAGCAAACCAGGCGGATTTGAACACGCTGAATAGTTTGGAGATCCGTACACTGTGCGCCGCGGACGAATTTGCAACTAAGCCAATTTTGGTTCAGGCGCTTCAATCGCAGCCTGAGCGCCTGAAGAATGCTCGCTGCCTCTATGCAATGGTGAACTCATACTTTGCCCGGTGGAGAGACATGCAGCAGCCGGAAAAACTAGAGGAGCTTCTCACGGATGCGATAAACCGTTACCCTCGAAAGAGCCCAGCCGTCGAGCGATGGCGTAGTGCGAAATCCCTGTTTTCTGTAAACGCCGTTGAAGCGCTGGCAGAGTTCGTAGCGAGCCGCCAATCGAATATCAACTCCGTTCTCAAACTGCAATACGTAGGAGCGGCGACCCGGCTTGCCGTCCTGACGCGGGCTAAAACCGCCGACGCAGCAGCCGCTCGATTCCGCCAAATGGAAATTGCCTCAGATGAACCCACAAATCCGGCCTATCTTCAATGGATGATTCAGGACGTACTTACAGAGCCGCTGCTTCCGGGGGCATTGCATCACGCGCTAGTTCTTTGATACTCAGCCGGTCAGCGGAGAAATCAGAGCCATTCCAGCAGACCCTACGAAGCTACGTTCATAGTCACCCAGCATTAGGCGATCCGAGACTTCGGCAGTACATGCCGAATTGGCGGGATATGGAATCGGAAGCTCAACAGCGCTTCCTTTCATGGCTTGCGAAGGAATATATCCTTTTCTTTTTCGATACTATCCTGCCGCGCAATGATGATAATCGCCTCCGGGCGGATTTCTGGCTTCGATATTACAAGCAGATAACGGATTTCCAGGTTGCTATCTCAGAGCAGGACTTTTGGAAGCTGAAAGCGAGCAAATCAAAGGGTGATCTGCCTCTGCACTCCCGTGTGACTCAAGGCTCCACCAGTGCGTTCCTGATGAGGTTCAAAGGGTATGGAACCGACTACATCATTGTCGATTTCAGCGAAAAGGGAAACGCAGGCTACATCTATGACCGGGCCACGTTCGAATCCACGAACGTCAATCTACGAACGCCACAGTTCCAATTAAATCGGCACCTGAAACACGAACGTTGGCCCCACCGAATACTGCATGTCGGCGGTTGGGAGTTCTCAACACGGCAAAAACTAGCTGAGCGCGGTATTCTGCCATGAGTTTCAATTTACATTCGTTCCCCGGAGGGGTCGAGATCGTCGCCGCATCAGAGGGGTTGACGATCCGTCCCGTTTCCAGTTTGGGCGACCTGTCTCGACGTGAAAATTGGCCTACTGATGCCTTAGCGGCGCCGGCGGGTTGGCGCACTGCCGTTGAAATCGAGCAACTTTTGGAGCTTGGGCTTGCCGCAGCGAGAGACGGCAAGATTTTGATCCCGTACCAGGGCTTCGAAACAATTGATGCGGAAATGCCGGTTAGCTTTCCGACGGCGTGGGTACAGCCGAGTCCGTTTCTTTTGAAGATAGATCGCAAAAGTGACATCGGCCGCAAGGATTTCAAATACAAATATCAGTTTCTCCTCGGTAGCCTTCCGGTGCATCTGGACCGCCTCGGGATATATATTAAACGTGCGGGCGCGAATGATATTTTCGTTCTCGACCAGCAAATGTACAGCCTCCTGGAAGCAATGGATTCCTTCAACGCACTTCGAGCAGAGGAAAAGAACTTGCATGAGAGCTGGTTAACATTTGCCAGAATCAAAGGCTACGCAAACGAAGTCGGTGCAACTCTAGACGCGACGCTCCAGAAGAATGACGTCGTTGTTCCGTCAACCATCGGTCTAGACATGCGGGAGGATGCCGACGGTTCGCTCAGCTTTCTACCGAAGTGCCCGGAGCTCGCGTCTGAGGAATTCCATCAGGTATTCGAGCGCAACTCTGGGGCGGAGAAGCTCTATTCACTTGATAGGCCAGGCCTGGGTCGCGTCCGAATTGTTTTGAGCGACGAACAGCACGAGGTCCTTCGCCGCATGAAGCGCGTTCGCCGCGTGACAGGAGAAACGAAAGAACGCCTGGCGCAAGACCCGGCCCAGATGTTTGAAGGTGTGATCGACCACGTCGATTTGCCTTATAGAGAACGTGTCCTTGGGATAGGGAAGTTCCGGTTCACGCCCGTGCCTCGACTGAGTTTTCAGGACGCAACTATGGCCGGGCTCTGGCAGCAGGCCACAGAAACCGATACGGAAACAGGTCGCGTTGAAACTGTTGTTGATACTCCTGGGGTTCAGAATAACGGCGATGTCGTTATCGATCAAGGCCTAGATGATTCGAACAGCACAACCGAGGGCGTCCAATCTGCACAAACTGAGGAAGTGCCGCTCGCCAATAACGGGACAGACCAGGTTGAACGCACGCCGGCGGCAAGTCCCGCCCAACAGGTGCTGCAGATCGATAACAACGACGAGACTGTGAGACCGGCGTTTCTCCAAGAAGCTGAGAAGGCAAGGCAATCGGCCGGGGACGTCGAATTTCAATGCCCGTTGGCGTTTCGAACGGATTTGAAACTACATCCGCATCAGCGGGACGGCGTCAAATGGCTGCAAACCTGTATTCAAATTGCTGGTCGGAACGGAGTCCTACTTGCCGACGACATGGGCGTCGGAAAGACGATTCAAATCCTAACGTTCTTGGCCTGGTGCATCGAAACTGGCCGATTCTCCGAACTCGCAAAAGCCGCCCCGCCGTTTCGACCCATCCTCATTGTTGTCCCGCTAATCCTTCTTGAAACGCGGACCTGGGAGACAGAGATGGAGCGGTTCTTTTCAAACGACGGTTCTATCTTCTGGCCCGTTATATCGCTTCATGGAAGTGACTTGGCGAAGTTTAAAAGAAATGATGCCGAAGGTCCTGAACTCGTCATTGGCAAGCCCGTTCTCGATCTATCCAGGCTTCAACGTTATCGCGTGGTCATCACGAATTACGAAACGTTGAAAAATTACCAGCACAGCTTCGCCTATTACTGGAACGGAAAGCCGCTGTGGTCGGCGATCATTTCCGACGAGGCCCAAGAGTTCAAAGTGCCGAATAGCAAGATTTCGCACGCGATGCTCGAGTCTGACCGCTTCTACGGTGCGATCTGGGTTTCAATCCACGCGCCCTTGCGGGGCGCGACGCCACGAAAGCCTGGGGATCAATCCCCATTGCTTTGTTTCAATCCACGCGCCCTTGCGGGGCGCGACCGCTGGTCGACTGTTTGATCCCGTATTGATATATGTTTCAATCCACGCGCCCTTGCGGGGCGCGACGGTGCTATCCGAGGCGCCAACAACAACGAATCACGCGTTTCAATCCACGCGCCCTTGCGGGGCGCGACACACGTTCTCTCTAGGGTCGAGCGGTTGGTTAAAGTTTCAATCCACGCGCCCTTGCGGGGCGCGACGTCCGCGCTGGCCGCGCATCTGGCGTGATGTCGTGTTTCAATCCACGCGCCCTTGCGGGGCGCGACTTCGAACCTAGTTGGCAAAACCCCAATCACAGTTGTTTCAATCCACGCGCCCTTGCGGGGCGCGACGTTTTCCAGCCGTACAACACATCAATGCGGCAGGGTTTCAATCCACGCGCCCTTGCGGGGCGCGACGCGTGGCATGATTGCCAGCTGATCGAGTTATCCAGCCTTGGCGCGACCATTGTGTAGCGGTTTGCTTTGACCATTTGGGTTTCAATCCACGCGCCCTTGCGGGGCGCGACAGCAGCATTTCAACGGCTTCTTGCCGCTTACTCTCGTTTCAATCCACGCGCCCTTGCGGGGCGCGACGCCGAACTTCGACGCGATCGCGAGCCCATCGGCGTTTCAATCCACGCGCCCTTGCGGGGCGCGACGTCGAGCTCGACCGCGTGCGGATCCCAATACACCGTTTCAATCCACGCGCCCTTGCGGGGCGCGACGATGCTGGCGCGTTTCGCGGACGTGCCCGAATTGGTTTCAATCCACGCGCCCTTGCGGGGCGCGACCGCGATCGAAACTTAAAATCGCTGACATGAAGGCAGTTTCAATCCACGCGCCCTTGCGGGGCGCGACGAGCGCGAGTTGCCTATCGGAGCCCTTCGAACGTGTTTCAATCCACGCGCCCTTGCGGGGCGCGACTTTATCTTTTTCGTTTGTCAATGTTCACTCCTGAGTTTCAATCCACGCGCCCTTGCGGGGCGCGACCTACAGCGGAAGCCGCGCCGGTTTGTGCCGCAATAGTTTCAATCCACGCGCCCTTGCGGGGCGCGACAATACCCAGCCATGTTCTCCATCCAGGTCCAGAAGTTTCAATCCACGCGCCCTTGCGGGGCGCGACGGGTTGCGTGGCGATTCTGTTTCTTTGTATACCCGGTTTCAATCCACGCGCCCTTGCGGGGCGCGACTCGAGCGCAATGTTGCACTGGACTGGCGGAACGTGGTTTCAATCCACGCGCCCTTGCGGGGCGCGACCACAGCACAAACAGTTGTTCCCGTACTTTTTGAGTTTCAATCCACGCGCCCTTGCGGGGCGCGACGATATCACCGCGTCCCGCAGCGTAATCGGTTCGCTGTTTCAATCCACGCGCCCTTGCGGGGCGCGACGGGCCACTGGTTGGTTCGCAACGCGGTTCGAGTTGGAGTTTCAATCCACGCGCCCTTGCGGGGCGCGACGGTCGAATTGTTGCCGTTATGTTCGCGCCCTAAAGGTTTCAATCCACGCGCCCTTGCGGGGCGCGACTCTTCAACGACTTCCGACCAGCCGGAACAGAGGCTGTTTCAATCCACGCGCCCTTGCGGGGCGCGACGCCGCCGCTTCGTGAAATGCGGATCGATGCAGCGTCGTTTCAATCCACGCGCCCTTGCGGGGCGCGACGTCGAATTGTTGCCGTTATTATTGGCGCCCCAAAGGGTTTCAATCCACGCGCCCTTGCGGGGCGCGACTTCGCTTGTATGACCGTACCGCGGCCGAGAGGCGGTTTCAATCCACGCGCCCTTGCGGGGCGCGACGGCGCAACGGAATCCATTGCGCCAGATCCGCGAAGTTTCAATCCACGCGCCCTTGCGGGGCGCGACGGTCGGCGCGGCGTTAAAACGCCCGAGCTCGCGATGGTTTCAATCCACGCGCCCTTGCGGGGCGCGACGACCGCGAGTTCAGGTTGAATCACGGCCTTGCGGCGCCGACATTGAGCGCATGTTTCAATCCACGCGCCCTTGCGGGGCGCGACGCTTGCACGGCCGTCGCCGCCCCGGTCAGCGTCGTTTCAATCCACGCGCCCTTGCGGGGCGCGACCCATGCGCCGCTTGCGCCGGCGGACATTGCAGCGGTCGTTTCAATCCACGCGCCCTTGCGGGGCGCGACCTGTCCTCGAGCTCATGGATGCGACGAGATTCGGCACGTGTTTCAATCCACGCGCCCTTGCGGGGCGCGACCACGCTGATACTTGGCGGCGGAATCAGCCTGCGCACGGTTTCAATCCACGCGCCCTTGCGGGGCGCGACGATCAGTCGACGGCGTACGCGACAATGACGCTGGTTTCAATCCACGCGCCCTTGCGGGGCGCGACTCCCAATAGCATAAATGGTGTTCCTAGAGTGAGTTCGCGCCGTACATTCGCGAACCTCTCCGGGTTTTGCCCGGCTCGTCTGTTCATTTCTTCGGCAGATTCGACATTCGTTTAGTTTTGTTGGTTTTATGTCGCGTGCGAACCCTGTTGGGTTTCACCGGACGCCTTGGGTTCGCACCGGGTTCAACGCAAAGCAGCCGCAGCTCTGTCAAGGGGCACCACCGAGGAGCATCTACCGGTGGGTGCTCGCCAGGAGTATCTCCAGCCTTTCAGAACATCTGCGCGATCAGGTCAGGAGTGACGGTCCCGCATCTCCATAACCATGTGCTTTATCCGATCCCCTCTGCAGCGCGGCTCAATCAGAAGACTAAGGGTGCATCAAGATCCATCGCTGGTTTCGCTCCCACGTGCTCCACCCTTCCTTTCCAATTCAAGCCCAGGTAGTAGAACCTTAAACTGTCCACTTCGGGATCAATGAGGCCACAGAGCTTCTTGCGAACGAAGGTCCAGCGGGCAGTATCGACATCGAGTTCGAAGACGGAGTATTGGACGCGCTGTCCGTAATCGCGGCATAGCTTTGCTATGTGACGCAGGCGCCTCGCGCCCGCTTTATCGACTGTGCTTACATCGTAAGTTACCAATACCAGCATCTCTAAAGACTCATTTCCATAGAAATGGAGGATACCCGTCCAGATCGCCTCGCAGAGTACGGGCTAACAACTGCGCTTGAATGTGTGGCGCAAGTCCGAGCGGCACCTTCTCTCCGATGAAGGTGTGGTTGAGTTCCTCCGACTTTCGCTCCTGGTAGGCCACCAGCACAATTTTTCGCGAGTCATCGTTCAACAACACCGTTCCGTTTTCCAAGAAGCGGAAATCGCGAATGCCGAGTTGTTGCCGGTTGATCAACGACAAAGCGAGACGGTCGGCGAGGAGGGGGCGGAACTCTTCCGCCAGGTCGAGCGCAAGACTCGGGCGACCAGGGCGGTCGCGATGCAGGAAGCCGACTGCGGGGTCAAGGCCGACGGACTCGAGAGCGGAGCGACAGTCGTGAGTGAGAAGCGTGTATAGCAGCGACAGAAGCGCATTGAAAGCATCAAGAGGGGGGCGGCGATTGCGGTTTCGGAAGCGGAGTTTGGGTTCTTCGGGACGGATCAGTTGGTCGAAGACGGAGAAGTAGGCCTGGGCGGCTTCGCCTTCGAGGCCTCGAAGAATGTCGGTTTCTTCGGTAGCGAGGAGAGCGCCTTCTATGCGCTTGAGGCGTTTGAGCGCGTTTTGAAACGACACGCTGTCGGGGAGATCATCGCCGTAGTCGCGCCACCCGCGGGCGAGAACGGCGCGCTGATTCCGGACTTTACCGATAAGCATGTGCCGGACGATGGGGGCGCAGCGAACGGGATCGTCGGTGCGGCGGTACTGTTCGCGGCGGAGCAGGACATTGCCGGAAACGGGGCCTTCGAAGCGCGCGAGGAAACGGCCGTTGGCGGAGAGATAGGACACAGTAATGCCGTTGAGGGCACACGTTTCGAGGAGTTGGGGAGAGACGGAGACGCGGCCGATGCAGACGAGTCCCTGGAGCATGTGGACAGGGAGGCGAGCCCGGATCTGACGCTCGACTTCCATCACGATGTTTTCGCCGTCGCGATGGAGCCAGGCGCCGTCGGTGGTGGCGTACAGAGTGTTGAGGTGTTTTCTCATTCGGTTTCGGGGGTGTCCGAGCTTATCTGTTTCGATAGCCAGCGGGCGACTTCTGTGTTCGGAGCCGATCCACTTGGGCTGGCACAGTTCGAGGAGGGAGCAGGAATCGCAGCGCTTGGGGAGGTATTCGGCGCGCAGGAGTGATGCCAGAGCGTAGCATGGGGCGCACGTTTTCGATTGTGCGCAGAGTGAGTGCCCGGAGTTCGGCATCGAACTTCAATTCTTTGCGCGCGTGGGTTTTGCCGTAGTAAAGGAAGCCCGACGGGATTTGGTAGCCGAGCATGGATTCGAGGCAGAGGGCCTGAGCGCAGAGTTGGACCTCATCAGCGCGGTGCCTCTTTGGGGCGACCGCGCTTGTATTCGACGGGAACGGCGTGGGGTCCGTTAGGAGTGGGATGGAACTCGACGATGTCGGCCACGCCGGCGATGTTGAGTCCGAATGGAGCAACGGCATCGACGTGACGACGCGGACGCCTTTGCGGAGTTCGGAGCCGGGCTCATGGACGCGGTCGTGGAGGAGGTGACCTTCGGCGGTATCGCGGCTGTCGGCCCAAATGCGTTCAACGTGAATGAGCGCGCATTGGCGCGGGCAGTAGACCCAGTGTTGCAGGGCGGAGAGCGGGATGGGTTCATCTTCGGGCTGCATTGGTCGAACGGGACAGGCCGATCCGTTTACGTACGCCTCAGCTGATTAAACTGCAACGTCCACTTGGACAGATTAGCCCGTCTCGATTAACTACAGGTGCTCGGCTACGGTGACCTTTTCCGGGATTGCGGTTGGATCGAATGTGACCTTGTAGTCGGCGAAAGAACGCGCCGGCGTGTCAGCGCCATTCGTGCGTTCGACGGTGACCGTGTCGAAGAGTTTGTGGGCAGGGGCGTTGCCAAGGGCGGAGGCGTGTTCGAAAACAAAGAGTTTCCGCGCCGTCATTTCGCCGCGAGCGGCGGAGCGATCGTGCTCGAACATGTTGGCGAGGGCTTCCCAGAGAAGGTCAAGGTCCTCGCCGGAGAAGTTGGTACGTTCGGCGAGTTTTGCAGAGACGAAGCCGTGGGCACGATACAGGGCGTAGGGAACTATGTGTTTGCGGCCCATAGTGCGTTCCTTCTCCAGATCTTTCTCATTGGTAACGGCCATGCGGGTGATGGAGACTTCGAGGGGAACGATGGGATCGATGGAAGTGGCGAAGCCGATCTGTACAGGGCCTCGAACCTGGCCGGCATTGACTTCGGTGGTCATGACCGCGCCGAAAGCCCGGACGTCGTAGAAGTTGTTGCACATCCACAGCGTAAGTTCGCGGGCTTTCGCTTCGTCCTTGGGAAGTTTCTTGGGTTCAGGCGTGATCTCGAGGGCTTTCCACGCCTTCTCGTGCTGTCGGTTCAGGACTGCCTTTTCCTGGATGTAGATGGCGTGCCCGTTGCCGTTTTGCTCGTGTTTCAGGGCCACGTAGTTACGGACTTTGCGCTTGAGGCAAACGTCGGTTACAAGGCCGCGATTGGTTTCGGGATCGAGTCGCGGGAGGTTGCCAGCGTCGGGATCTCCGTTTGGGTTGCCGTTCAGGACGTCAAAGAGGTAGACGAATTCGTACCGGTTCTGGATGGGCATGGGTTAGTTTTCTCCTTCTTGTTCTTGTTCTTCTTCTTGTTCTTGGTTGTCGTTGCGATCGGCAGCGAGGTCTGCGAAGCGGCTTTGCGTTTCGTGATAGTAGCCGATTGCGAAACGGCCTTGTGCTTCGAGAGCCGAAGCTGCGGGGAACGAAGTGCCGAGTTTCCCAACGATCTGGCCGATTTCGCGCTCGAGGTTCACTGCGATTCCCGGCTTATCTTTGCGCAAACGGGACAGATGGTTTTGTGCGTTGCGCAAGAGCATCGGGAAGATGCTAGCGGGTGTGGCTGAGGCCGCACCGTAGAAGCGATCGCGCACCGTGGCGTTAATTTTCTTGCCCAATGCGGCCTTTTGCACATTTTCAATTGCCGAGAATAAGCGGCCGAGTACGTAGCTGGATTCAGTGGATTCTAGATCAAGACTCACGGGTATTTCCTCAGTAGTTCCTTTCACTTCTAAACGTTTTTTGCGGGCCAGGACTGCTTTCACGAGCGCTACACGAATGCCGGACAAGTCGCCATCGGAACGAAAGCGCATTAGGAGCGTTGCGACCAGCGACCAGGGATAACGAGTGCCTGCGAGGATGGCGCGGGCGAATTCGCCGGCAAGTTGCGGGGGAACGTCTTCCGCTTTGTGTTTGCCCTGACGAGAAGGAGCTGTCACGAGGCAAAGACGCCAGATGGATGGGGGATTCCGCCAAGCGCTCGGAGAGACTTCGAGATCGAAATAGTGGTCGGCAATGCGGCGGACGAAGTACTCGAGAGTGCCGCGCTGCCAGAAGCGAATGGAAAGACGTGACGCGTTCGGGGCGAGGCCGAGGGCGAAGATTTCGGTTCCGTCTTCCAGTTCGGGATCGACGTTTCGGATGGGGCGTCCCTGGCGGACGTTCTCCAGGACGTGCCGGAGTTTGCCTGATTCCTGTTCATCGGTTGGAGGCGGGTTGAAGAAGTCCGCCAACAGATCTTCGGCTGCCTTCGTTTGAGCCCAGAACACGACTGTGGTGTCACCGATCTGAATGCGTTGGCGGTTAGCCTCGCTACGGCGAAGGAGGTGGTTCAGAACGGTTGTGTAAGAGAACGCGGCGGCTTGGGAGACGGGCGCGTTCGCGCCTTGCATTTTGTTGTAGGAGTTGAACGCATCAAGATTGAAGGAAACGATGGAGGCACCGGAGCTTTGGGCTCCCTCGACGTTGCGGATGGAAGGGTGAAGACGTGCGATGGGAAGTTTTTCTCCGGTGACCAGACAATTCGCGCGAGTTGCATCGGCGTCCACTTGAATGGCGGTCCAAAGCTTTTGGGCTGCTTCGGACTCATGAATGAAGCTATTCTGGCTGTCGAGACGAAAGACGAAGTTGGCGTCGAGCATGTCGGAGTGAAACAGCGGGGCTTGGAAGCTAGCAGGTTGCCAAGAGTGGAGGAACTTGAGCAGGGCAAGAAGGCCGGGATCTTCCGTCGTGGAAAGAACTTCCTGGTGGAAGGCTTTAAAGGAGGCGCGGTAGTTCGGGGTTTCAACGATGGAGTCTTTCCTTTCCCGCTTCACGCCTAGCACGTAGCTGGTCTTGTCCCAGAGGAAAAGCGGCTTAATGCCGACGGTGCGTTTGGAGGGGGCGGGTACAGCGAGGAAAATCGGCGAGGGTTTCTTACCAGAGGTGTCGCGGATATCGTGAACGTCGACGAGCTTGCCGTTCAGATCCAGCAGAAGAGCGTAACTGATCTTCTCCATGCTGTAGCCGTAGGGACAGATGCCCGGCTCGTGGCGTTCGACGAGGCGGTAGTAGTAGTCGTTGAGCGCGGAAAGGATCATTGCTTAATATCCTGACTGGTGACGCGGCAATCGAGGCGGCCCTCAATCATGCGGGCTCAAAGAAGTGCGGCTGGGCTCCGTGTGCGAAATCGATGTCGTGGAGCATCCAGCCAAGGTCGCGCTCGCCGGAGAGGGATGGATCAGGCGCGGGCGGTTCGGATTCAAGGAGTTCGAAGTGGGCCGGGAATTCGCGCGTGCCCAAGCACGGGTTGTGGAAGCACTGCCCGGCGCGGGCACGGCGGCTGAAAATGTCCAGGTGTTTGCCCTCGGAGTCTTCAGGGCCCGCTTTGCACGTGAGCTCAAAATGTGCGTCGATGATATAGCCGACGTCACGGAGGATTGTGGCAGCACGTTGCTGGCGATCTTCTTCGACTAACGTTATCAGGCCGGAGCCGTCCCTGGCTTTGATCGCTTTCGCGACATTCGCGGACGAGAGTTTGCTTCCGACTTCGTTGCGGCGAATCGATTCGAAGCGGATGGGCTTGAGGACGCGGATGCTGTCGACGAGCCATCGAATGGCGGGCTTCCAGTGGATGGCCTCCAGGATCCCGCGGGCGGCGCTTGGGGTCATGACGTCGTACGAGACGCGTTCGACTTTCATTTCGGGGCGGGTGAAGCAGGCGCGCTCGCCCCAGACGTGGAGCTTTACTCCATAGGACACATCGGTTCTCCTTCGGATGAGTGGGATTTACCAGCACAAACTTTCAGATTGTATGAAGGACGGGTCGTCCCAGTGCAGACCGAACTCCGGGCTGTAAAGGTCCGGGTTCGACAGAAGCATAAATTGATGTTGGTATTGATCGGGAGCGATGGGCACGATTGCGTCTGCTTTGAGGAGGGCCTCGTAGCCTTGAATCGGCACGCCGACGATGAAAGGCTGAAGTCTGCGAGCGGGGCCGCCCGGGCTGCCGGCGTATTTGAGTTCTTCAACGACTCCCTGCGCCTTGTCCTCGAGTGCAATAATGACGGGCTTCAGAATGACTTCGATCAGGCGGAACTTCGCGGCGATCGTTTCGAAGGGGAGGCTGTCTGGGCGGCTTTCGTGCAGTAAGCCGAGGATGTCACATTTGTCGAGTTCGCGTTCACCCTTTTGCCAATATAGCTTTTCGAAGTAGGCATGGACTGCCTCAAGCGAGAGTGGGTCTTCGGCGTGGGCTCGGTGAATCTCGCGAAAGACTTGCGCGAATTGTTTGAGCTCGGGAGGTGGAGCATATTCGGATTCATCAACGGAGAAGACGGTCACGATGGATTCTGAAGCGGAGCGTTTACCTTCACGGTTGCAGCGCCCGCTAGCTTGCGCGATGGAGTCGAGACCGGCTTCGGCTCGGAGGACGGCGGGAAAGTCAATGTCTACGCCCGCTTCGATAAGCGAGGTTGCTATAAGTCGGCAGCGTTCGCCCTTTTGAAGCCGGAGGCGCACTTGCTTCAGCACTTCCGAACGGTGACGGGCGTACATGAGAGTGCTGAGGTGGACTGCCGCATTGGCCGTGGTGAGCTTTTCATAGAGCGCGCGGGCGTGGCGACGATTGTTCACAATACAGAGCGCTTGGGGTTGTGCGAGCATGCGTTCGACGATTTGATCGTTGTTGAGATGCCCTGCGTGGCGTACCGTGACACGCCTCATCTTGGCGTATAGGATTTGCGGTTCGGGAGCGAGTTCGCGGACGTTATCGAAGCCGTCGCGAAAGCCCTGATTTTTTGCGAGGGCGGGTTGGGTGGCGGTGCAGAGAACGATGCTGGTACGGTAGTTGCGAGCGAGTTCGTCGAGCATGGCTACGCATGGTCGGAGCAAGTGGAGTGGAAGGGTTTGCGCTTCATCGAGAACGACGACGCTCCCCGAGATGTTGTGGAGTTTGCGGCAGCGGGATGGGCGATCGGCAAAAAGGCTTTCGAAGAACTGGACGGCCGTTGTGACGATGATGGATGCTTCCCAGTTCTCCATGGCAAAGCGCAGTTTGTCGCGCGATTCGGGGTTGCGGATTTGCAGCTCGTCGTCGGAGAAGGCGCTGTGGTGTTCGAGGACTGCTGCGTTGCCGAGATCGTCAAAAGCATCACGGAAGACGGTCGCGGTTTGTTCGACAATGCTGGTGAATGGGATGACGTAGATCACGCGGCGTAGATGGTGACGGATAGCATGATCGAGGGCGAAGGCGAGGGACGCGAGCGTTTTACCGCCTCCGGTTGGAACGGTTAACGAGAAGACGCCGGGCGATTCGGGCGCAAGGGAGCGCACGTGCCGTAGGATCTCGGCTCGTCTGCGGTTGACGTCGCCGTCGGTTGTGAATTTGGCTAGGCGGGTGTTGAGGCGATTGCACAGATTTCGGAGCGATGGCGGGGACTGTCGGCGAGAGCTGACGCTCACTGGATCGTAGAAGGCTTCGGTGTCGGTGTAGTCGGCATCGACAAGGCAGGAGAAGAGCATTCGCGTAAGAACGGAATGCTGGAAACCAATGCGGTCTTTTCTAGGTTGGAAACCGTCTGGGGCCTTGAGGTTGCCTGTGGGGGGCGCGAGTTCTTGTTCCCACACGCGCGAGAGCGGTGGACCGGGATTTTGCAGGCGTTCGTGGAGGGCGGTTCGGGTTTGTCCGTTGCGTCCGTTGGCCAAGCCGGCGTGGTGGCCCGCGATTGCGTAGGCGAGGAGCTGGCCGAAGCCGGGGTAGCGTTCGCGCGCCGCGTGTGCACCCCAGCCGGAATGTTCGGCTTTAATGGACTCGCCGTGGAGTCGACGCTGGAAGGCTTCGGTGTACTTTCCGAGGTCATGAAAGAGTCCGGTGATGTACGCCGCTGTTTCGGCGTTGAAGCAAACGGCGCGGGCGGCGGCAAGTTGGGCTACTTGCTTGAGGTGATCGTCTAGACGCTGCCAGTTGTCGGTATCGGCGCTCTCGGTGGAGTGAGCATAAAAGCATCCAGCGGCGCTTCTTACCATTGCTACAGGATATACATCAAGATGCGGGTGCTCTGCACGACCTGATCCTCAGAATCAATGGGCATGCGCCCTTTGTTTCGGATCTAAGCGAAGATAAGTTTCAATCCGTTGCCAGATCACGACCTGTGAGGTCACAACAATGCGAAAGGGAAAGTACGAATTCCCTCCTCATGCTGCTCCTCCGGAATAAGCCCACAGTTTTCCCGCTTCGCCGAATCTTAGGCACCGCCAGCGGACTCCTCTGCGCACCGCATTATCCGGAGCTTAGCGACTGAGGTCTGCCGAGTCGGCAAGAGTTCAGGACGGCAGGAAGGCAAGCGACCTTTCTGCTGCCCGAAGCTGTGGCACAGGCGCTACCGCAAGAATGTCCTGCTTTCCTTCTGATATTCCAGAATATCCCGCAGACGCCGCGTTTGCGATTGCGCCAGCGCTAACTCAAGCGCCGAGGCCAGCGGAAGCCATTTAATCTCCTTGGATTCGTGATCGATTTGCAAGTCGCCGGACTCGATCTCGGCTGCATAAACAAGCGTGAACTCCTGCCGAATCTCGCCATCGCTGTATGCGATCAAGACATGGGGATCGCTATACGTGCCAATGAGCCCTGTTATGCGAATCTGCAGCCCTGTTTCTTCACGAACTTCGCGGACCGCACAATCGGTCAGTGATTCCCCGAAATCCAGCGTTCCGCCCGGCATGGTCCACTTGTCGTTGTCCTTCCTGCGGAGCAACAAGATGTTCCCGTGTGAATCGAAAAGAGCAACTGCGGTCGCCGGCCGAATGGAGTTCGGCTTTGGAGCGTCCTTGTCATAGAAATAATCGCGCCTCGCCATGCTCCGCTCCTATTCCGCGATCGGCTGCTCGAACCAGGTTTGGACCTCGGCGAGTGATGTCCATTGGCACCTTATCATTACCGGGAGGCACTTTTATAAAACTGATCTCTGTGTTTGGGCCGGACTTTTGGGCATAGACAACCCCGTGTTCAATCATGTAGAAATCTCCGGCATGGAACACGTGCTCTTCGCGAGTAGTCGTGTCGAGATAGGCTGCTATTCCGGAAGTCACATACTGAAACTCGAAAGCCTGCTTGTGGGTGTGGGTGGCTTCTGTCCCACCTTGCTCGCCATAGCGGGTGATTCCAATTTCAATCAGTGAATTCGGGATATGCTGTAAGCGTTCAGGCTTCTGTAAGTTCCCAACCAAATACTGGCGGGTGGTGCCTTCCAGAGCATCGTTGATTTCAGAACTGCTGATTTTGAGAATTCTGGCCATGATTTGTGAAATGGACAACTGAGGTGATTGGGCTATAGAAACATGAGGACATTGCGCGTATACGCTTTTGCATCAAGCACAGAGGCGGCAAACGCAGCGTCGCGGGCGTAGTCGGCGGAGGAGGCATCCCGTTGAACGGCTTCCGCCCGTTCTTTCCAACCGGCCACAGCCCCCAAGCGCATCAGGCGCACCCGTCCAATCTCAACCTGTATCTCGCCCCACCAGTGCCGAGGATGCGTGTTTCGGTAGTGTGCTTCAGCTTGCGCAAGAAAGGTATTCGCCTCATTGAGCAAGTTTCTCTCGAGGTTCAATTCAGCTAATCCAAGATGCAGGTTCCCTAGTTAACCCGGGATGAAAGTCGAACGCGCCAGCTCGATTGCTCGTTCGAAGTTTTCCGAAGCCGCCGAGTAGTTGCGTTGTTGTCGCTCCAAATCGCCCAGACAGCCGAGGACATAAATCCGCTGGCGGGTACCGCGCCCGCGCGCAGACAGCCTCAAAGCTTCCATAAGAGCTGTTTTCGCAGACTGCAGATGGCCTTCATACCGCAAGAAATCGGCGTATTTCCGCAAACACCGGGTCACCAGGTATTCATCCCGGCGTTGCCTCGCGTGCCGAATTGCACGCACCAGGAATGCACGCGCTTCACTGTAATGGCCTCTGAGCGTGCCGAGATTACCGCCGAGCATGAATAGAACCTCGCCGTGGGAATCGGGATCTCGGGCACAGTCAGCGCAGGCAAGTAAATCAAGCATCTCTGCCCACAGCTCAGAGACACGGTTATAGAACATACGATGGTGCACCAGGCGAATCTTCAATGGCACCAATTGCGGTGAGTAAACATCGGAATTGTTCGAGTGCAACGCCAGTTCCTGGCGAATCAGATCGGCTGCGTCTGCGTACCGGCCCCGCACGTGCATCATGTCGAAGACGATTGACGCAAATTTTAAACGAACAGCAGGATCTGAGATGCCGTCGAGCTGGGGATTCAGCAGTTCAAGAGCAAGGCCGCTTGATCCTCGCATCTGCAGGTCACGTATCAACGCGAGTGTTTGACCGTCGAGCTTTTGCGCTGCCTTTGCTGACTCCCGATCATCGGCGTCCTCACCATCCCCAGTCCTAGATGGGCTCGCCGCTGCGAAGATTGGGGCAACTTGGGCAAACGGGAGCTCTGGCGTGCGCGAGCGCATAGCCTGTATTTGGCCGTCGGGGACGGGAATTACACTGATCTGAAGACGGACCATGCCGGGCCTGTTCAGAAACGTGAAGTTTTGAATTGCACGCTGCTCCACTGCCCCACTCTCCCCGAGGGGAATATCGCCGTTGTGTTCAGTGTCGCGGTGATCAACCAGAACTTCAAGTCTGCCGATCGGCCTGCTTGCATTTTCACGATGCCATAACCCCAGGCTGCAGCTTACAAAGTCCTTTTCGGCTGGGCTCAAGTCATTCGCGCGACGCGCCAGCCAAAGTCTCGCCTCATCGAGCAGTGGTCATCGTAATAGAAATCCGTCATCACGGCCCGTTTGTTCCCAGTCGCGAATGAGCAGCCTTAGACGCTGACGCCAAACCAGGACGTCACGGTCTTCTTGCAGCCATTGATTGAGTCGCGGCCAGCGTCGAACCAGCGCTTCGTGCGCAATCTCGACCATCTCTTGTCTCGCACCACTCTCGACACCAACCGTCAGCAAGCGAGCGTCCGCCAGCACGGCCAACACACTGCGTCCCGCGTCACTGTTTAGAAGAGCCTCGCTCAGCAATGCCGAAAGAGGGATTCGTTGCCTGGTATCCTCGCCACCTTCCTCCGCAAGTCGGACCAGTCGGATAAGGATTTGTCGAACAGCTTCTTGCTGCTGCGGCGTAAGGCTTCTAAATACAGATTCCGCACGATGCGCAATTGCGCCTGATAGCTGGCCTATACGTTCGTAGGCCGGATGCGTAAGCACGTGATCTACTTGGCGGTTCCACAACTCGGTGAGCGCGAATTCGGTTAGCGGCAACACGCCAGGATCACGGCCGGCGTCGGTCAGTATACGATCAACAAGTCCATCCTCGAATTGCACGTTCCGTTGCAAGGCCGGCATCCGAATTGCAGCCTCCAGTTCGTCCCGGTTCATCGGCGCGATCTTCACATCGCCATCTTGAATCTCATCAACGAAGCGCCTATGGGACAGCAAGCGACTGCTGAAGTCCGCGCGCATTGTGTAGATGAGCTTGATATTCGAGCTTGAGGAACCAAGCGTAACCAGCATGTCGAGGAAACGGTCCCGAACCGGTTGATTACCGCAGTGCGTATACAACTCCTCGAACTGGTCGACGAAGAGAAGCAAGCCGTTCACACCGGACGAGCGGGAGATCTGGACGAGGAGAAACCGTAAGTCGCCCTGGTGGAGTACCTCTCGCAATTGCGGTAGCCGTGCGGCTGTTGAGATTGTGTCCCTGTCAGGTTCGAGATGGGGCATCAACGCGGAGGCAAGTGCGCCGAACGGATCTGTTCCGGGCCGGAGATACACGATCCTCCATGAACCGGATGATTTCAATGTTGGTACGAGTCCCGCGGCCACTAATGAGGATTTACCGCTGCCAGAACAACCCGACACCTGGACGATGTTCTTGCGGGCGAGCTTCTCCTTCAAAATATGAATAAGGGCCTCACGGCCGAAGAACACATCAGCATCCTCTTCGCGGAATGCAAGGAGTCCTCGGTATGGACAAGGGGGGATAGCGTTCCCGTTTGCCGCCGGATTAGCAACGGAGCGAGTGCCCGCAATACAAGCGTCGGGTGAAACACCCAATGCTTCGGCGACCTTTGTGATCGTCCCGAGGTGAATTGACTTGCCGCGCTCGAGATTCTGAATTGTCCTAACGGACAGGATCGACTTCTCCGCGAGCTTTTCTTGAGTCCAGCCACGCCGACTCCGGAGCTCTATGACAGTTTTCCAGGCGGGCTGGATGAGATTGTTGCTTTCCCGGTGCGGGATTTTGCGGGTAAATGCGTTCCAAAGGCACCTCCGATTCGTGTTCCATACAGGCAAAAGCGCTTGTAATGGAAATGTCAGGTGACACTGGGTCCGAGAAAAGGAAACCCTAAGCGGGCGAGTAAGTTTTCAGTCCGGACGTCCATATCGTTTCGGGTCCAATCAGGTACACAAAAAAGGATATCGAACGGCAGAGAAAAGGCGGTCTGTTTTGAACCGGCCGACAATTCTGGAATTGAAGTTGAGGTGACAAATGCAAACGAATACGTCCGATTTCATCAATTTGCCCGCATTTGCCAAAGCGGTTGCAGAGCATCTGAAAGATTCTTTGGTGAACGGCGTCGGAACAAGGCGTGTTATGAAGTTGGACGAAGCGGCTGAGTACTGCGGACTCACACGCGACAGTTTCAAAAAGAAGGTCGTTCGAGACCGGGTTCGAAGGGTGCGCTTGGACAAATGCTGGCGATTTGACATCTCCGATTTGGACGAGTGGATCGATAGCCACAAAGAGGAACGCGCACAGGAAGCGGCAGCATGAAAAGACGGCAGGCTAAGCCAACAAAAGGCCAGGGAAGCGTATTCAAAGATCCTCGCTCCCTATTGGCAAATCTCGTACTGGAACGGATGGCGCCAAGTCCGCCAGAGCGCAGGGAGCACGGATCGCGACGAGGCTGTGCGAATACTCCAACGCAAACTGGGCGAGATCGCAACCGGCAAATCGGCCGGAGCGGAGCGCATCCGCATAGCAGCGCTGCCGCGACTCTTCGTTGAGGACCACCGCCGCCACGATCGTTCCGATCTTCATGAGGCCGAACAGCGAGTTCAAAGACTGCTGAAGCCGGCCTTTGGCGAATTGAGAGCCGCCGCATTCAGCACAAAGGTGCTCAACGCCTACATTGAAACCCGCAAGAAGCTAGGCAGGCAGAACGCAACAGTCAACCGCGAACTGGCAATCCTGCGGCGCGCGTTTCGGCTGGGTTATGAGCACGATCCGCAGTTGGTTTTTCGTATGCCCGTCATTAAGGCACTGAAAGAGAACAATGTCCGCGAGGGATTCCTCGAAAGAGACAAATATCACTTGCTGCTGGATGCGCTCAGTGATCACGTCAAGCCGGTTTTCGTGGTGGCGTATCACCTCGGCATGCGCACCGGCGAGCTACTAGCCATCAAACGTAGCTGGGTGGACCTGCAGGAGGGCCCTATTTACGTGAACGGGCGCGTTACGAAGAACGGTGATCCGAAAACGGCACCGATCTATGGAGACATGGAGCATTGGCTTAAAGAAATGCTGCAGAAGGCCCGGGCTGAGTCGCCAAGCTGCGTTTGGCTGTTCTCAAGAGACGGCAAACCGATCCGAAGCTTCAAAGGCGATTGGGAGCAGGCCTGCGCGGCAGCCGGGGTTCCCGGAGTTGCTCTTTCACGATCTCCGTCGCACCGCCGTGCGCAACATGATCCGCGCCGGAGTGCCCGAGAAGGTTGCAATGCAGATCTCCGGCCACAAAACAGCCAGCATGCTGTGGCGCTATAACATTACGGACGCGCGCGACATCAAAGAAGCAGGCAAACGCACGGAGAGGTATCTCAAGGGCCGGAAAGGGACAGAAGATGCGGAATAACCTACGGAGTGTTTTATGCTGATTGCCTGTAAGTGGTGCCCGGGGCGGGACTTGAACCCGCACTCCGCTTGCGCGAAAAAGGATTTTAAGTCCTTTGCGTCTGCCGATTTCGCCACCCGGGCTGGTGCTTTTAGGGCCGGTCGCGACGGCGATTCCCGTGTCGCCCCCGTGTGCCCTCATGATAATAAATGCTTAAAAAACGAAGCTGAAGCCTGCCGTCACACGCTGTTGGCGTAGGGGGCTGCTCGGACCGCTCGACTCTTTGTACACCGTGTATAGATTGGAGTCTGAGGGGTCGTCGACTTTAATCGAGTGTTCCACGAAGTTCGGCTGCGGAGCCAAGGTTTCGCGGTAATCCAACCGCACGAGCCATCGACGGCTGAGACGATACTTTACTCCGCCACCGTACTGGAAGCCAAACTGAAAGAGGCCGCCTCCGTCCAGCGGAGGATTGTTGGCGAAGTTGTAGGCCGCAAGGATCAACCCGACATTACGGAGCCCCACTTTGAAGATGCCCGAGGTAGATTTGAACGGCGCATCGGTGATGTGCAGCAGTTGGAAAACGACTCCGCCGGCGACGTATGGTCGCAGGCGTTTCTCTCTGGATCGAAAGTTGAACAGCAGCGCATAGCCAAACTGGTTTGCCAGCAGCCCGGTGGTCTCTTCCTCATAAGCCTGCGGTTCCTGGCCATTGAACCCACTGAAGGATGCGCCGAGCCGGTAGCTTCCCCGCTGATAGTCGAACGAAAACTCGTTGGAGAAATGTCGCCACGAGTTCAGAGTGACGGAGGTGCCGATGGCCCAGCCATTGTGGAGTTTGTTCTGCAGAAAAAGATTGAAGGTCGGGATATCGGTCGTGCGTGACTCAAGGTCCAAATTCGTGATCGCGAGATTGTCGCCGAAACGCAGCCATCCGCCCTCCACGCCCAGCTCAAAGAGCGGCGCATCCTCAAAGCCGCCTTCGACAGGCGGCGCCGGAGGTGTTCGGATAGATGAATCGCCGCGCTCTGGAGTGGCCGTTATCTGCGGTTCTCCGCCGTCCGGCTCCAAAGGAATATCGTCCGGTACAGCTGTCGAGCTTGCCTTCGCGCCTTGCGTGTTGCCCCGATGCTTCAGGTAACTGATTCCTACCTTTGTTCCTTCGTAACCCTGATAGATCAGGTTGCCGCGATAAATGTCGTTGCGGGTAATAAGTATGCCTTGGCGGAATCCACGCTCGACAGTACCGCCCGTCGTGGGTTTATCCGGAGCCGCCTGCAAGTCGACCGGGTCTCTGGGATGCTCACAATCGTTGATCTGGAGTACGGCGACCCGCCCATCGGTCTCAAGCTTCTCGCCGGTGGCATTCTCTGCACCGGCAGCAATCCAGGGCCGCGGGTGCAGCTCGGCGCCATCCACACAGCCCGTGAAGACGAGGTCGTTCACGATCTTGGCCCGCTCGTTGTCAATGTTTGTGTCGATGGTGTGGATGAACGTTCTCTTTTTGCGGGAGAGTTGAATACCGATGTCCTGGGTCGACGACGCCGTCATGACGGGTATGCCATTCCAGGTATCGGAACGCAACCAGACTCGGACGTGGTGGCGTTTCGAGAACGTATCGAGAGACTTGGAAAAGGTGAAACGCGGTCGCTGCTCGTCCAGCAGCAGGATCGACATGGGCGCACTCTGGTAGCGCTGGCTCTCGGCGATGGAACGCAGCGTCAGGAATCCGGTGATGGTGTTGAGGCGATCCGATTGCACCCACCCCGCAGCGGCGAAGGCGCGGGAGAGCGCGGCGGGACTTCCGAGGAACACCAGATTGGTCAAGTCGGAGGGCTTGTTCGATTCTAGTGTGCTGGTTCGGTAAGGCATAGCGCGCAAGAGGGAGCGCAGCGCTGATTTCTCGCTGGACGAGCTCTTGATCGAGGGCACAGCTTCATAAGTTGTGGTCAGCTGCAAGGGCGCCAAGAGTTTCACGCTCAGCTCCGTACCGGCTGGGAACCAGATCTCCGGTTCAGAGAAACGAAGCATGCGCGCCGAAGCCACCGTTACGTATATATAAGCAATGGGATCGAACATGGCGAATCCGGCAAGGAAGTTATTTGCGCGATAACCGACCGTTCCTGTGGACCGAATGCCCTGAATTTTGCCTTGCCCGTTTACTGACTCACGTGCGTTGTCGATCTCGACAACCCGGGTCGACAGGTCGAGAGTCAAGCCCCCGGGCAGGATGAGTTTGTCGAACTGAATCGTGAGATTCGCACTTTCGCGCAGCATACCGACGCCTACGCGCTTGATGCTCACCACGCGCCCAGCTACGTGAGCGCCGATGGGAATCAATGCATGTCCACTCTCGAGAACCGGCGCGATCACCATGCCCTCCACCGGAGTGTCCTTCTTGGAAGAGAATGAGGCAAGTGATTTGGAGAGCCGGATTTCGAGTGGCGTGCCGGCTGGGATCTCGGCCGCAAAGCAGCAACCGGCCGTGAACAAAACGGCTGCGCAGCAGGAGCTAGCAGCCCTTGCAAAATTCCTAAAGAACATACACCGGGTACATCTACTGAGCGTAATCGATCAGGCGCGACCGGCGCTCAATGACCTCTGCAAAAAAGCAGTGTGTCTCGCCGGAAAACGGGGACCCGCGAAGACCCCTGAAAACGGCCGGTCAGGAAGCGATGATGCCCCAAACCCGCTAAAGAAGCTGGTTCGAAGCTCATATGGTGAAAAAAGCCCCGGAAAACGCAGTTTTTCGTTGTTTTTATCCTTTACATCGCCTCCCCACTCCCGTATCATCGAGTTGACAAGAAAGCGCACAAACATTATTAGTCCACTCTGTTTTATTGGTTACCAGAGCGGACGGTATGCTGAGGCGCTCGAATCAAAGTAAGCTTAGGAGATTTCTAGATGGCAGAAGTGAAACGTATGACTCAGACCGCGATCGTCAGAGAGCTCGCGGAGACAACCGGCGTAAACAATCGGGTGGCGAAGCACTTTATGGAGTCGCTGGCCGAACTCGCGGTGCGCGAGACGAAGAAGAACGGCGTTTTTGTGCTGCCAGGCATTGGCCGACTCGTACGCGCAGAACGCAAGGCGCGCATCGGCCGCAATCCTTCCACGGGCGAGTCAATCAAGATACCGGCCAAAAAGGTGGTGAAGTTCCGGATCGCCAAGTCCGTCAAAGACTCGATCGTGCCGCCCAAGAAAGTTGCCGCTAAGTAGTTCTAGATAAGACGGCGCGGGGTTCCGGCCCCGCGCCACTCAAGCCGCACGTAGGTCAGACTGGCTTGTCGCGATCCGTGGGCTCGTCGTTGTTTTTGACGGAGTTCTTGAAGTTCTTAATTCCTTCGCCTAAGCCTTTAGCCAAGTCCGGAATCTTCTTTCCACCGAAAAGCAGAACGAAAACAACGATGATAATCAGCAGTTCTGTCGGGCCGATCGTGCGAAACATTCTGCCTCCCTCTCTAACGCCTCTATTGTAAGACTTCAGCGAGCAAACGCTGCGCCTGCGATCCGCAGGATGACACTCAGCAAAACCAGAGGCAGCACTACGATTAGCGCCTTCGCTTTCGAGACGCGAAAGGCTGCGCTAAAGATCAGCACGAGCATCACAATCCACCAAATCTCAAAAACCGAGAAGTAGCCCAGTAGCGCGACCAGGAATTTGTTTGCGCCTGCCGGCATGAAAATGTCGAGTCCAAGCGCCGGTCGCAGTTCAGCCACGGAGGACACTTCGCCCTTCGCTTTGAGGATAACGAGGCCGGCGATGGCCGCCAAAGCCTGGATCAAACTGCAGCCGGCGATCAGGTTGAAGAGCTCCCGGAACCGAGCTTGGACGCGCGTGACAGCGCTCATGCCGAGCAGCACTGCCGCTTGAATGGCGAAGATCAGGGCGACCAGCAGAGGCGAGAAATACATGCTGACCTTCTGGATCGTTAAGCCTATCTCCATACTCTTCTGATATTGCTCGGGGCTCACACCCGAGGGCAGCGGCGCTACTTCCATGACATGGCGCGTCATTGGGAGCATGATGAAGCTCGCAAGGATTGAAACGATCGCGAATAAGAGGAGCGGCGCCACCCAGAACCACTTCGAATGAACGTGGCGGGCTGCTCCGGAAGGATCCATCAGGAAGCTGCCCATGCCTGTCAAATCGCTTGCAAAGGTTTCGCCTGAGCTTGCCGGCAAGTCAGGAGCCATAGTTCCCATGATTGCTGCTCTCCTTGGGTTGGATTCGACCTGCATTATACCTGTTATCAGCGCGCCCGGCTCATTCGTTAGGCTTGTAAATGGAATGGTGAAAACTCTGGCGCTCATCGTATTTGGCCTGTTATTGGCTGCTTGTAACAGAAGTGAGCAGCCGAAAGGGACCGGAGCACCACTATTCACTCTCAGGCAAGATCACAGCGCTCGACCGGCAACGTCAAACCGCTACAGTGGATGCCGCTGCTATCCCGAACTACATGGAAGCGATGACGATGGAGTATCCGGTGAGGTCAAAGCATGAGTTCGATTCGCTTCGTGTTGGAGAGAGGATCACCGCGACCATCGATGTGGCGGCGGACGAGACCTACGCGCTCTCGAACGTCAAACCGGGTTCGGCGGCAAAGTAGCGTTCTCGCCGGCTGCTTGCAGGAAGTTTCGGAATGCCTCAATCTCCTCATCCAGCGCACGCTGAAATTCAATTGACTCCGGCCGCTGTTCGACGAAGCCAAGTTTGACGGTGAGTTCCGGGCGTTTGAACGAGATATTAGCCCAGCCGATCACCGACTCTTGCCAGAGGAGCGGCATGGCGTAGTATCCCCGTTGCCGTTTAGGCGCGGGCGTGTATGCTTCAAAGCGGTACGGCCAGCCCCAGAGGTGCTCAAATCGTCTGCGATCCCACACAAGCGGATCAAACGGCGCCAAGAAGCGCACGGCTGCGGCGGGCTTGCCGGCTTTGAAGGTGTGTGTGGGCCAGACATAAGCGAGACCCTCGGCTTCTGCCGACTCAAGCTGGCCGATGCGCAGCAGATCCGTGATGACTTTCGAGCCCAGATCCAGCGCGGGCGCGGCGCGTTTCAGAAAGCGCAAGATTTCACGGAGGCTGGCCAGGGGCACAGGCGCGAAGATAGCGCTTGCCAACAGGACCACTTTCTCGAGTCGTTCCCGGGACGAAAGACTTTCGCTAAAAGGAGGAGCCGCCTGATAAATCCGAATACCGTTCTCTCGTTTGGCAACACGTAACAACCCACGATAGTGCAGCCGCTGTAGAGCATGCGTGGTCGCCTTTGAATAACCGCCCCAGGCGTTCACCATGCGCTCGCGGCCGAGATGCCCTTCGAGCTCTCGCGGATGCATGAGCGCGTGGCCGCGCACGACTTCCAGCACGCGCTTTTCGAGATTTGTCAGCCGTGCAGTGTTCCGGGGATGGATAAGCTGCCAGGTGCTGCGCGGCAGAAATCCATATGCATAGAAAAGATCCTCTTCGATATCCAATTTTGCGTAACGGTGTTCGAGATCGCCGGCCCGATAACCTTTCACACGATGGCGCAGGATCAGATCTTGTGCGCGTGCCGGCGAGCGAATTGGATCGGCTTGCACGAAGCCGAGACGATCGATGGCGCTCTTAAGCCGGGTAGGCGTGAAGAAGGTTCGACGAATGGCATCAGCGCGCAACCGCTCAACCGTCAACACGCGCCCGATGGTCTTAGTACCCCGATCGATGTAATACCGCAACGACGATGGCGGCCAACAGGCAATAAATGCCGAACAGATACCACTGTCCCTTCTCAAGCCAGCTGCTAAGCCATTTGAGAGCCAGCAGGCCTGCCAGGAAAGAAAACACGGCGCCCAGAAGACTAGGAATCACCGCTGATCCTAAACCGCCTGCGCTCTCAACGTGTTGAGCTTTCACGAGTCGCAGTCCTTCACGCGCCACCACGGGCGGCGTAAGAATGACGGCCAGCGCGAAACTGAATGCCTCGGCGCGCAGCTTTGGCACTCCGGCGAGAATACCTGTGGAGATCGTAGCTCCCGATCGCGAGAACCCGCGGAAAGGAAGGCACAGCCCTTGCACCGCCCCGATCAGGCCGGCCTCTTTCATGCCAATTCTGTTGACATCTTGCAGATTGACGTTCGCGTTTGCTCCGTGACGCCGCTCGTACAATCCTGCAACCAGAATCAGGATTCCGGCGCCGGCCAGCGCCGGCGCGATCAGTTCGAGATGACTGAACAGCTGCTCGACCTCGGCTTTCGGCTGACCACGGAACGCCGTCTTTTCAATAATCTTTATCAAAGCTTCACCGATTATGCCGGTGATAACGGTGGCAACGATCAGCAGCGATGCATACTGCTTAAATGCTGGAACATTTGCAAAGTAGGTATTGCGCCACTGCCTCCAGAAGTAAACGATGACGGCAAACATAGTGCCCGTATGCAGCATGACGAGTAACAGCGTCATGGGAGGGGAGGAAGGATCAAGGCCCATTAACTTCTCCGCAACGACAACGTGGGCCGAACTCGATACAGGCAACAGTTCCGCCAGACCCTGCACAACGGCAAGAATGATGACTTGAATAAGACTCATGTCGACTTCCACATTATGACTTTGCCGCTTGTGTGCTCGGGTCCGGCAGCCGAACGCTATGGTAAAACGTTGCTCGCCTTGAAGCAGCTAAACGCGTGCGGCAACAATCTCTCCGATCGCTAAGTCGCGCAGGGATTTCTCGATGGCAGCACGATCTCCCACCACCATCCAGATCATGTGATCGGGGCTCAGGAGAGAATCCGCGGCTTGCCCGATGTCGGCGATGGACAGCTTAGAAACAGACCGAACGTATGAGTCATAAAAGTCCAGAGGGAGCCCGAGCTGAAGCAGATCACCTAACAATGTCCCGATCGAGTTCATGGTTTCATGAGATCCAGGCAGCTCAAAGATTTGCTGCTGCTTGACCTTATCGAGCTCATCGGGCGTGACTGGTTTGGCGCCGGTCATGCCGCTCAGCTCACCTAGAATCTCCCGTATCGAATCGGCTGTTTTGTCACCCTGGACAGACGCATAAGCAAGAAATGGACGTTGCCCGCGCGCCGCATAGAGCACGGACCCGGCGCCATAAGACCAATGCTTGTCTTCTCGCAGATTCATGTTCAGGCGTGCGCCGAATGTCCCACCGAACACATTGTTCATCGTCTCGAGCGAGACCTCGGTGGAGGGGTTTGCCGGTGCCGCGATTGTGCCGGCAACAATAACGGATTGCAGCGCACCCGGTTTATCGACCAGATAGATCACCGGTTTAGGCGGCTTCGAAACGTCGGCCAAAGTCTTCTCAGGAACACGGCCGGCTTCCCAAGAACTGAATAGGGCTTCGAGCTTTGGCTTGATCTCGGCCAGCGTGGTATCCCCGACCACGATCAGAGTTCCGTTATTCGGCTTGAACCACGTTTGGTGAAAGTGGACTGCGTTTTCGCGGTTTAGGGTTGTGACGCTCTCTTCGGTGCCTGACCCGGTGAGCGGAACACCGTAAGCGTGCTCGGTTCCAAAGAGCAGTGGCGGCAAAGCGCGCAGTGCCATCTGGAGCGGAGTCACTTTCTCGTTGGCGATGGCGGCCAGCTGGAGCTGCTGCTGACGCTTGAAATCCATCTCAGGAAAGATCGGGCCAAGGATTACGTCGGCATAGAGTTCGAGCGATTCATCGAGCATCGCTTTCAGGGCTGACAGGAAAACGGTTGAGGTATCGAGATTGCAGCCGCTCGTCAGCTGAGCACCGAGCATCTGCAGTTCATCGCTGATCTCGAGAGCCGTGCGCCGTTTAGTGCCGCAAGTCAGTAAAGAGGATGTCAAACGCGCGATGCCCGGCACTGTGAAATGGTCAGCGGCAAATCCGGCGTTCATGTCCAGCCAGAAATTCACGACCGGGATTTCATGTCGTTCGGCAAGCAGCAGCCGAAGGCCGTTGGACAACCGATCTTCTTGAATAGCCGGCAACTTCAGATCGTGAGGTGTACCCAGCGCGGGCATCTCCGCGCGGTCGATTGGCGTCCTCTCCATGGGGGCAGCGGCTTCGAACGGCACAACTTCCAACACGTAAACGCCGTCAGAGAGCCAATTACGCGCTGTGCCAAGCAGATCGGCCGGTGAGGTATTCGCGATCGTTTCGAGGCGCTGTTTGTAACCGTGAGGATTGCCTAAGTAGGTCTGGCTGGTGGCAAGAATATCGGACTTGCCCCCGAAGCCGCCGATGCGCTCGACGCCACGCACGAAGCCGGCATAGGACTGCGTTTTCATACGCTCCAGTTCGTGCGCTGCCGGGCCTTCTTCAAGGAATCGGAGCATTTCTTCATCGACGGCCTTCTCGACCCGGCGCAGATCGATTCCTTGTTTGGCTGTCGCTACTACGACAAACTGGCTGCCGATCTCGCGTTCGTCCAGGTAAGCGGCGACTTGGGTTGCAATCTGCTCGTCATAAACCAGCCGTTTATACAGCCGGGAGCTTCGGCCCGAAGACAAGATGCCCGCGGCCAGACGCAAGTGCACGGCCCCTCGATCCGCGTAACCAGGCACGTTCCAGATCTTATAGAGACGGCCTTGCGGAACGCGATCCTGGGCTGTCTCGCGGCGCGCGCCGCTCATCTTCTCAATCCACGCGCGCTGATGCGCTACGGGCGGTCCCGCCGGGATTTCGGAAAAATAACGCTGCGCTTTCTCACGGGCCTCGGCCAAACGAATGTCGCCCGCCAGCACCAGCACGGCATTCGAAGGTGTGTAATACGTTTTGAACCACTCGCGCACATCATCGAGCGAAGCAGAATCGAGATCTTCCATAGACCCGATAACCGTGTGTGCATACGGATGCCCCACCGGATACGTGCTCTTAACGACCAAGTCCTCGGCCACCGCATACGGCTGATTCTCGCCTTGCCGCTTTTCGTTTTGAACAACCCCCCGCTGCAGGTCGAGAATCTCCTGGCTGATGGTGTTGTAGAAAAAACCCATGCGGTCCGATTCCGCAAACAGCGCATAATCGAGCGCCGAAGTCGGCACGTTTTCGAAATAATTTGTGCGATCTTCGCTCGTTGTGCCGTTCAAGTCGGTCGCGCCGATACGTTCCATGGCTTCGATGTAGCTGCCTTGGAGGTGCTCGCTTCCACCAAACATCAGGTGCTCGAACAGATGAGCAAACCCGGTTTTGCCTGGCTTTTCGTTCTTTGAGCCGACGTGATACCAGAGGTTAAGCGCGACCACCGGGCTCTTATGATCCTCATGGACCAAAACCGTTAAGCCATTTTCCAGATTGAAAGAATCGTAGGGAATATCGAGGTTCGAGAATTGCATTTACGCCGTAAACCCTCAAGCTAGCAGATGGCGCGCGCTGGCGGTTCCTCAGGAAGCGACGTGACGGGTGCGGGTTCGGTGAATCGAGCTCTCGAGCAATCTGAAGAAACTCGCTTCATCTTCGAGATCCAATTCGATTTTGAGCCAAGCCAGTTGAAGAGGCGCGATGCTGCGCTCGAGATGGCTTGGGCAGTTGATGCGATCCTTTTCAGTGGTCACCAGGATCTCTGCACCGTGCATCCGCGCCTGATGTGCGACGCGCATCAGCTCGGCAGGATTGTAGGAGTGGTGATCGTCAAAGCACCAGCGGAAGACAATCTCGAAGCCGAGAGATTCGAGCGTGTGCCAGAAATTTTCGGGATTCCCGAGTCCACAGAAAGCGCCGATGCGTCGTCCTGAGAGGTCGACCGTGGGCTGCCCGGTCTGGTAGTCATGCCACGAGCGTGCAATTAGGCGGGTGCGAAAAACGGGAGCAGCGGGATTAAACTCGCGCAGACGCGCGCGGATTGCCTGGAAACGGAAGTTGTTTTCGGCGCGGGTAATGACGAATGCATCAGCGCGCGCCAGCGCTTCTAAAGGTTCGCGCAAACGGCCGAGCGGCACAACCTCCTCGCCGCCGAATGGATCCAAGCCGTCGATGATGACGATGTCGAAATCGCGTGCCAAGCGCGCGTGCTGAAAGCCGTCATCGAGCACGAGAGCGTCCGTCGCGGGAAATTGTCGGAGCAGTGTCTGGGCGGTTGCATAACGATTCACGCCGATCCCGACCGGAGCATCTCCGGCGCGCAGGAAGATCTGCGCTTCGTCTCCTGTGGCGGCGGAAGGGGCCTTCGCGCCGGGCGCCAGAATGAGTGTTTCAATGGGCAAGCTGCGGCGGTAACCGCGTGTCAGGATGGCCGGCGAATGGCCACGCTGTTTCAGACGGCTGACCAAATAGACGGTGAACGGCGTCTTCCCGGAGCCGCCCAGAGTGATGCCTCCGACACTAATCACAGGCGAGCTCAGCGGAGGCGCCACTAACGTGAAGTGCTCTGACCGTCTTCTTTTCAACGTCCCGCCTTCTTTCCAGAGACCTGCCAGGGGAAGGAGGATGAGACGTGGGAGCCAGTGACGTATTTTTCGCAGCGAAGCAGAGTAGTAGAGAAGCCACAGACGCCCGGCGAGTTCCTGAGAGGCGCCCCGGCGCGCTTCGACTAGCTGCTTCGCGCGAGCACCGAGCTGCATCGCTGACGCGCGATCCTGCAGGAGTCGTCGCACGCTGGGCAGCAATTCGCTTGCTCCCGGGATCTGTATGAGCGCGCCCATGGCTAAGAAATCCTGGGCGATCGCCGCGAAGTTTTCCATGTGCGGCCCAACTATAATCGGCGAACCGGCGGCTGCTGCTTCCAGGATGTTGTGACCACCGCGTGGCGCAATTGAACCGCCGACGAACGATACATTCGCCAGGCGATAGATGCCCGCGAGTTCACCCAGCGTGTCGAGTAGCAGAATGCCCGGCAGCGTTGGTGCGTTTGCGACACCCGTCCGGCGAACGAAATTGATTTTCCTCCCCATGAGCTTGCGTGCGACTTCTTCAAAGCGCGCAGGTTGGCGCGGAGCGAGAATGACGAGCAGTTTCGGAAATTCGCGTGCGAGTCTTTCGAAAGTTTCGATTACAATTTCGTCTTCGTCGATCGAGTGCCTGGCGTGGCTGCCCGCTTCGTTAGGGCCGACCGTGCTGGCAGCGACCCAAATCTGCTGTGCACCGCCGGTATCGATGATGACAGGCGACGGGGTCAGCGAGGCATCGTATTTCAGATTGGGCGCAATCGCGAGCACAGTCGGACGCGCGCCAAGTTCGGCGTAGCGCCGTTCGTCTGTGGAAGTCTGAACGAGCACCAGATCGGCCGAGTGGAGAACCGGCCTGAGCCATCTTTTCCATCGCCGATAACGCGGCCAGGTTCGATCAGAAATGCGTCCGTTCACAATGGCGAGCCGAGCCCCAAAGCGCTTCGCCTCGGCATAGAGATTGGGCCAAATCTCGGTTTCAAGTATGACGAGCAGAGCCGGCCTGACGGTGCGCAGAGTTCGACGAACGCATGAGACGTAGTCGATCGGGCAATAGAAAATGCCGTCCGTGAGGCTAGCCGCCAGTTGGACCGCCGCCCGACGACCCGCCACGGTTCCGGTGGAGAGATAGATGGGTACCGCTGGTTGATCTGCTTTCAAAGCGCGGAGTAGCGGCAGCACGGAAACGACTTCGCCGACCGAGATAGCGTGCAGCCAAATCGACCCTGGTCTGGTTCGACGAAAAGATCGCGACAAAAAGCCGAGGCGCTCGTGAAAGTGACGCCAATACGACCCGTTGCTGACAAGGCGCACCAGGAAGTAAAGGCTGACGAACGGGAGGAAGACGAGCTGAAGAAGTCGGTAGAGGAGCAAGAAACGGGTGTATTGGGCGTTGCGGCTCGTGTTTCTGAGTATAACGTCGGCATCTACGCTGACTTGCCATGCACCGGTAAGCACGAGAACATGTTGAGGAAGCGAGATGCCCGAGCAAGGCTGCGGTGAAGCATGCGCAACCGAATTAGATCCGGATCCGTCCCGTTGAGGACGAGCAATCGCGAAAGGGGAGCAATCGGGTGAATCTTATGAGCGGGCTTGTTTATCTAGGGTTGGTTTTGGCGGCAGTCACTTCTCAGATCGCGTCGGGAGCAGCAACAGAAAAGGTCTTCCAGGCTGGTTCTCCATCGCAATATGCGCACCAGGAATCGGAAAAAGTAACGATTGGAGCGAAGCCATACACAAGCGAAGAATCCATTGAGAGCGCCTTCGGGAAGAAGATCGACTTCTTACGATACGGCGTGGTCCCGGTGCTGATCGTGATCGAGAACAAGCGCGACCAGACGCTCGATTTACGCGAACTTGAAGCGAGTCTGGTTGCGGTCGACGGACGGCATGTGAACGCCGTGACTGCGGCGGACCTTCCGTCGCTGGCCTCAGGCAAACACCCCTCGCCTGTGGGCGTGAAAAGCCCCGTCCCGCTGCCTAAGAAGAAAAATCCACTGAACAATCCAGAGATCGACGCGCGCGCTTTTTCAGTCAAAATGCTGCCCCCTGGCGACTCTGGTAGTGGCTTTGTTTATTTCGAAGCCAAACCGGAGCCGGGTGACAAACTCTATGTAAACGGGATGCGGGACGCGCGCTCCGGCAAAGAGCTGCTCTATTTTGAGTTCCCTCTGGAGAAGCAGCCCTAGGCGGCTAGCCTCAAGGCGAGTCCCTCAGGGCCAGCGGTTTACTAAGTTCGTGACGTTCACCGTACCGATACCAGTCGTAAAGTCCCAACCAGTATGCGCAGGATAGGCGACCTTTAGTTGCTGATCCGACTTAGAGAGCACTCCATAATTCAGTCCCGCAGAACCATAGCAATTATTCGTACCATAGCAAGGCACATCGTTATTACCGAGTGTGACGTCATGGAAAGTACAGCCAGCTGAAACAGCGTTGGCACTTGAAGAATTGCAGGCCTGCAGCCTTGCCGTATTCGGTTCAGACGGAGTCCCGTAATCAGCTCGGGCAAAGTTGTACAGAATGGGATCGGGGTTGCCCTGAGGACCTCCTGCCTTCTGGTTTATCAGAGCCTGAATGCTGGCAAATTGAGGGGCTGTGAAGGATGTGCCACCAGCGCTGTTAAATAGGGTGTCTTTGCCGTTTGTATAGTTACACGGCGAGCCTCCCTCCTGCGGATCTGACATGCAGAACAGAATCGCGTGAGACCAGAATCCGTTAGAGGCGAATAGTGAAACGTCTGGCAGATCGCGCTTGCCGTCGCTTGGAATTCCCAAAATTCCCTTCTGCCAATACGGTTTCGAGTACACGAAGCTGGGAGCACCGCTTCCACCCACGATGTTGAGGAATGACGAACCAACGACACTGTTGCAAAAGGCCAGACCGCTCTCATAGCCAGCATATTCGAAGAGGATGTTACTGGCGCAGGAGTCATCCCATGGAATCTCGGGAATGTATGATTTCGCTGACCCACCGCGTGGGCCGTTGCTACTGTTCCAGTAAGTAGCGGTCGTTCCCTCAGCTGTATCGACAAAATCTGTACCGCCCGTTGCGACATTGTAGGGAGTCGAGGCTAAATAATTAGCTGCAATGCCTGTAACCGCGTACTGGCCTGTGTCGAAGTCGTCACAGCCAGCAGCAGCGTTGTCGCCGGAAGCAACAAACACGGAAACTCCCTCGCTTGCTGCTTGCTGCCAAAGGCCGCTCACGTAAGCGTTGCTGCTCGGTCCGTTGCTGGCTTCGCATGATAGATAGCTGAGGCTCATAATCGGCGGCGGAGAATCTCTGTCCAATAAGTTCTGGGCCGCGATAAATGCGCCGAAGTTTGTAGCCGTATTGGCGCAAGACGCCAGTTTAACTGAAGCATCAGGAGCGATTGCCCCAGCCCACTCGGCATCGAGCGCTGCTTCGCCTTCCGCGCCGTTCTTCCCAGGGTCGGCGCAACCGGTTCCAGGGTGGATTTGAGCAAACGTTCCTGAGTAAGAGGAGAGTCCAAAGGCGGAACGGAAGGTAGCCACGTCCGCTGGATTGATATCCGTGACTTCGAGGACCACCACCGTCTCACCCTTTCCGGTTATCGGCTTGTCTGCCTTGTAGAGAGGCGCAACGTTGTAGATCTTTGCGAAATCGGCTGGCGCTTCGTCGTATTGTAGGGCGTTATCGAAGCCATCCGGACATCCGGTACAAGGGAAAGTGAAGCTGGTCTTGGGTCTTCTCAGCAACGGCTTGGGTAGGAAATCATGTAGCGAGACAACGCCTACAACTACCGGCGCGAGGGCTGCCGGAATAAGAGGATTACTGACATTCGCAATATGTTGCTTGCCATTGACGTTGTATTTGTGAATCTCAGTACGAAATGTATCGCGTACTCCGCCGGCAGTGGCCGAAACATCGATCGTGAGTCTGCTTTTCGAAACAGAATTTACCGTCAATCCGTGAGAAGTCAGCCACTGGGTAACCGCATCGACGTCTTGCTGTGCTGGTCCGAAATTCCTGCCTAGCTCATCGGCTGTAAGCCATTTGTGATAAGTGGCGGAGAGCGGATCTTCCTGCTCCCTCATGAATTGAGCAAGCGCTTCTTCCTGCTCTGGGCTGCGCCGAAGCTGAACAAATACATGCTCCATAGGAAGGCTGTCAACTACTACTCCCTGATCGTATTTGCTGATGGCAAGCGGGTGAATGCTGTTCGCCAATGAAACTAACTTGGCCTCATCGATCGCTTGAATAACATGTGGCGTAACGAAGGATGAGACAACCTGGCCGCCAGCGGCAGCCCCAGGGAAACTGCTAAAAGCCAGAACTGCCAGCATCCCAAAAATTGGCGCATGCTCCGAACAGCTTCGTATTTTCACGAACGAGCTCCTGAGAGAAATTGAAAAGCTATTGGCCAATCTTACGACAAGAGCAATGGAAAAGCGTTACTTCGTGCTGGTGCAGCGGCTTCGAAATAACAACGTACAGCTTCGACCTCGCGGGCGAGGTCAGCTCCAGTAGTTCCGGTCGAGATTGCGGAACTGTACAGCTTCCGCCAGATGCTTGGCCGAGACGTGTTCAGAGTGGTCAAGGTCGGCAACGGTTCGGGCAGCGCGCAGCATGCGATCGTGAGCGCGGGCGGAAAGATTCATGCGGCGCACGGCCATTTCGAGTGTTCGTTCTCCACTCTCATCAAGAGCGCACAAAACGCGTAATTGTGAATGCGGGATCTGGGCGTTGTAGAAACCACGAGCGAGTTGGATTTCTCGGGCGGCTTCAACTCGATCCCGAATCTGGGCCGATGTGACGCCGTCGTTCTTGCTACGGAGCTCTTTGTAGGGCACGGCAGGCACTTCGATATGCAGATCGATGCGGTCGAGAAGCGGACCGCTCACTTTTGCCAGATATCGTTGGATGATGCCGGGTGTGCAGCGGCACTCGCGCGTGTTATCTCCGTAGAAGCCGCACGGGCAAGGATTCATTGCTGCAATCAACATGAAGCGAGCTGGAAAGGTTAGCGTGCTATTGCTGCGCGCGAGGGTCACACAACCTTCTTCGAGCGGCTGTCGTAATTGCTCCAGAACGCCTCTGGGGAACTCCGGCATCTCATCGAGGAACAGAACACCCTGATGCGCCAGGCTCACTTCACCAGGTCGTGGATTGCCGCTGCCGCCACCAATTAAGCCGGCATCGGAGACGGTGTGATGGGGAGAGCGGAAAGGCCTGCTTTTCAGAATTCCGATGCCCGTCGGCAGAATGCCCGCGACGCTATGCACTTGCGTGGCTTCGAGGGCTTCGCGAAACGTCAACTTGGGGAGAATGCCCGCGAATCTCTTGGCCAGCATCGTTTTACCTGAGCCCGGCGGCCCGATCATGAGCACGTTGTGACTACCGGCCGCCGCTATCTCGAGCGCTCGTTTTGCCATCGTTTGCCCGCGCACGTCGGCGAAATCGGGGAGGGTCGAGTCCGACGCTGCAACCGGGTCAATGCTGGGCAGAGTTGGGCTGAATGACTCCGGCGTGTTCAGAAACTGCACCACCTCCGCCAAAT
This sequence comes from Terriglobia bacterium, assembly GCA_963737005.1. Taxonomy (GTDB): domain Bacteria; phylum Acidobacteriota; class Terriglobia; order Bryobacterales; family Bryobacteraceae; genus Bog-105. The sequence goes on from CAVTRD010000008.1 coordinate 79,102, forward strand.
GCCGCAACCCGAACACCTGGATACCTTCCGCCACTGCCGCCTCCGGTGCGTTTTCGAAAGGCAGCAGCAAGTTGCGAATACCTTTTCGTGCGGCGCAAACCGCTATCGACAAAGCTCCCCTGACGGGCCGCAAACTGCCGTCTAAAGAGAGTTCGCCTATGAGCAGATGATCATCACTTTTCGCGACTGTTCCCATTGCGCCAAGGATCGCGGTTGCCATCGGCAGATCAAAACCGGCCCCTTCCTTGCGCAAATTAGCGGGCGCGAGATTGATTGTGACAGACTTGCTTGGATACCCGAAACCGGAGTTCAGCAGGGCCGATTTGATGCGCTCCCGGCTCTCACGAACCGCGGCGTCGGGCATGCCCACCGTTACGAAATCGCGATTCGTGCCGGCCGGATACATGTCGACTTCCACATCTATGAGGTGAGCGTCAATCCCTTGTATCGCTGCGCTATAGGTGCGGAACAGTGCCACACAAGCTAGTAGCAAGCACTCCTGTTCCGTCTCAGGGCTAGCGATTTGTCGTCCGCAGAGGATCGCTGATGCAGTTCTGGGATTGGCTCATGAACCACTTTGAGAGCTCCTGGGCGACGAGCGCTTCGATCCGCTCTGCAAGCAAGGCGTGAGCGTTGTCGGCCGCCAGATAGGGACCGGCTTTTGCAAGGTAAAAGTACTTCTCGTGTTTGAGCGCCTCGGCCGTTGTCCGGAAGCTGGCCCAGTTAGCCTGATACTGATTTAGCTGCTGCACGCCTTCGAGAACCGCAATCGAGACGCCGAGAGCCGCCGCGATCATCGGTCCGTGCGGTAGCCCTGCCGTTGTGAGCACCGGGATCGCGGCCGCGGCAGCGATAATCACAGTCTTCACGCATTTGTATAGAGCTCTGTTACGTGTACTTCGGCGGTCGTACCAAGTGATCTGTGTGTTGAGTCGCTCAATGGTAGCTGCCTCACCCTGGGCAGTCTCCTGCCGTGTCGATACGGGCCCGGCGGTAGGGATGTTGGCTTTCGGATGCGTGGAATCGGCCACAGGCGAGTTGTCTCGCGCCATTGTTTCGGCGGACGCTGCTTGTCAGCTTGCAATGATCGCTACAAAGAGCTGACCCGCATCGAAATAGACAAAATGCTCCGGTGTGAACGTGCGATCTTCCGTGCATGGCTTACCCTCGACGGCGCATGGTTCCACCGCCCACCAGACCGAGGTCGACGACAACAGCGATGAACAGGAAAACGAGCTGCGTGGTCCCGAGATGCCCGCCATAGGTTCGCAGCAGAAAGGTGTAAACGATCAGCGTGAGCGGCAGGAACAGAAAACCGAGTATAGGAACCAGGATGTTTGTCTGGAGAACGTTGAAAAAAGTAGTGAATAGCCAGAGCAGGACAATAGCTACGCGCGGGAAAGCAACAGCCAACAGGGCGAGTAAGCAGGGCATGGTTTAGCTTATTGCCAGTATTGCCATTGTGCCGTTGCGATCACGTAGGCGCTGAGAGCGGCGTTGGTCACGGCATGCATCAGGATGCAACTGGCAACCGACTTGGTCCGGAGCATCCAGGCATTGTAGACGATTCCAGTCAGCAGACCGACATCCCAATAAGGGCCATGTTCGGAGGCGAACAGGAGAGCGGTGATCCCAAACGCGAATGGCGAATAAGTGCCGAGTGGCACGCGGCGGAAGTCTTGACTGATGAGCCAGCGCATGAGCCAGGCTCGCCAGAAAAGCTCTTCGACGATCGGGACGATGACCACCGCCCGCACGGTTCGCCAAGCGAGTAACCAGCTGCTGTGCAGCGCCGCGGGTTTGAGAGAAGAGTGCAGGTGGCCGATGAGGCTGTTCGAGAAGAGCACGTTTTGCCGATAACCGGGTACCAGCAAGTCGGGCGCAATCCAAAGCAAGAAAACAAGCATGCCAACTGCAATGCTGCGCAGCGGCTGCACCGGGCGGAGCGAGAGCTCGCGCGGCCAGCAAACGATGCAGACAGCTCCGAGAAGGATTGCGCGGAGCGGCGCTCCCCAGGCTGAATCGAGCGAAATCCGCTGCCCGACGGCCAGCAAAAACAGAAATAAAACGAACGGCGCAACGTACCGAACTTCAGGGTGCTCCTCCGTCCAGCTTGCGGTTTGTGTCCCCAAATATCTGTCCGGTTCTTAACCGATCTGACCCACAAAGGAGCGGATCTCGTTCTGCTGTTGCGGTGCGGCCATCTTCATGGCCTTCTCCGCCTCATCCTTTGCGCCCTGCTTGTCACCCTGTTTCAACAGAGCCATAGCGAGGTGGAGATGAAAAGTCGAGTTCTGCGGATAATCCTGAACGACTTTGCGAAAGATTTGCAAAGCTTCGGTGTTTAGATGTTTCTGGTAATAAACATAGCCGAGCGTGTCGGAGACGTCAGGGCTGTTTGGCACCTGCCGCTGAGCTTTCGTCGCTAAGGTCATCGCCTGATCCAGATTTGTCCCTGCCTCGGCGTTGAGGAAGGCCAGATTGTTAAGCGCCAAAGTATTCTGCGGGTTGATGCCGAGCACTTTGTTGTAGTTATCAGCCGCTTCCTTCTTCTTGCCCATCGATTCGAGCAGCACAGCCTTATTTAGGACGGCAGATTCGCTTCGTGAATTGATTGCAATCGCCTGATCGAAGGCTCCCATAGCCGCATCCGGCTGATCGGACGCCCGCTGCAAAAGCCCAAGGCGAATCCAAATATCTTCGGATTTGGGAGAGGTCTTCAGAACTTCTTTGAAATCAGCGATGGCGCTATCCCTCAAGGCTTTGCTGTGATCGGGATTATCACGAGCCGCCATACTGGACGCGGTAGCCTCGAAATTCCCGAGTTCGTAACGCAATGCGGTGTTCTTAGGGTTCTTCTGCACCACTTCCTGCATAGCTGCCACTGCGTCTTCGGGATGGCCTTGCGCGAGTTTAATGCTCTGCAGCCCAATGTACCCGCGATAATCTGGCGGATTAGACTGCCAAACCTTTGTGAATTGTTCCTTCGCTTTATCGACCGCTTTCTGCTGCATGTAGATGTTTGCGAGCTGAACGCGCGCTTCGTTCATGTTGGGAACATTGGTCACAAGAGCTTCCAGCTCCGATTGGCCGGCAGCTATTTGACCAGACCCGATCAATGCCCGGGCGTGAATGAAACGCGCCTCAATGTTTCCAGGCTCAGACTGCAGAATGGTGTTTGTCTGATCGATCGCCTTGCCGTGATCGCCACGATCTCCGTAAATTCTAGCTGCCAAGAGGCGGGCGGGAACCAAGCGCGAGTTCTGCCGAAGAGCTTCGAGCGATTCACTCAGCGCGCCGTCAACGTTGCCCAATCCGTAGTAGCCCTTGGCAAGATCCAAATGTAGAACCGCATTAGAGGAGTTGCGCTGCACCAGCGTTTTCAATTCATCAACCGACTTGGTTAGATCGGCTTTCGAGCCGCGCTGCAGCAGCAGTGACGCATAGACTTCATTGGCGGTTGTGTCTTTCGGGTTCTTGGCAGAGACTTCCTTCGCTAGACGAAGCGCCTCGTCATTATGGCCGAGCATCTGATCGACGGCTACGATCCGATCCTGATATTGCACAGACTGCTTCGGATTCTCGCTAAGGCCGGTTTTGTATTGAGCGAGCGCCTGATCATATTTCTGCGATCGAACATAAAAGTCACCCACCAGCTGATGGCCGCTTGGAAACGCCTTTTTGTCGTCCAACACTTTTTTGATAACCGTCTCACCATCGCTGAAGCGGTTGGTCGCTACCAGGTAGTTGGCCAGGTTAACGTAACCGGCCGGCGTCATCGGGTCGTTTGCCACACGATTCCGCAGGGTTGCTTCCGCCTTTGCCGAATCGTTCATACGACTGTATTGCATGAACAGAAAGTCGTAGCCCGGACCCCATGTTTTGTCGTGCGAAATCATGTCGTTCACCAGTGCGATCGCCTGATCGCGGTGGTTTGTGGCAACGAGCGTCTCAGCATACCAGCCCACTAGTTCAGTTGAATTCGGCTGCAAAGCGTTCGCCTTTTGGAACGCTTCGACCGCCTTGTCAGGATTCTTGTCTGCGAGATCGAGCAGACCGCCAATACGGTAGCTCTCAAATGAGTTCGGAGCATTCGCTGAGATCTTCGTGCTCAGGTCGCGAACGTCGTCGAGCATCGTCCGGTACTTTCGAGTGTCCGAAGCGTATATTGCCAGCAGGATCTCGGAAAGCTTGACCGCTGCGTCCGTATTCTTAGGTTGAAGGTCGACTGCGCGCCGCAAGAAACCCATCGCCTGGATCGGCTGATGATCGTCGAGCAGGTTCACACCTTCTCGGTAATACGCCTCGCCATTCGTTTTGTCCTTCGAGATTACCTTCTGGTAGAGGATCGACGCCTCCTTATACCTCTTGTTCTGATGGTATTTATTGGCGGTAGCGAGCAGCTTCTCCGGGCTTTGCGTGCAAGCAGCTGAAAACAGCAAGGCGCAAAGCGTAGCTAAGGCGAATATGTACTTCATAGGATTTGCGATACTCATAAGGATTGTAAAGGGAAACGGCGATCTCGTTCAATTAAGAGTGCCGAAGCGACGCGGTTCATCTTATGATCTCACCGCCAGAGAGACCTGTCTGCCTTAAAGTTTCTTCATCAACCCGGAGTTCGGCCCGGCGGTTATAATCGGCGGTGAATGAGAACGGTAGCGCTTTTATGTCTGGCTGTCGTCGTGCCCCACCTTGCGACAGCCGCGCGTGCTCAGACGGCTAAGCCGCGGGTCCAGCATTCGGCGAAGGGCACGCCGGAGCCGGCTCTTCCGCCGGTACCGGTTCCGGAAGAACCCGGCGAATACGCGATCTTATACACCTCTATGGGTAACATTGTGTGCCGCCTTTTTCCTGCCGAGGCGCCTAAAACGGTAGCGAACTTCGTTGGGCTCGCCCGCGGCACGAAGGCGTGGACTAATAGCTCGACCGGTAAGACGATGCACACGGCCCTATATAGCGGGACTACTTTTCATCGGGTCATTCCGGGATTTATGATTCAGGGCGGCGATCCCATGGGAACCGGTGAAGGCGATCCAGGGTATAAGTTCGACGATGAGATCCCACCCAACCGGCATTTCGATAAGGCCGGCATCCTCGCTATGGCGAACGCCGGTCCCAATACCAATGGTTCGCAATTCTTCATCACAGTCGGGCCGGCTCCTCATCTCGATGGCCACTATTCTGTGTTTGGCGAGGTTGTTTCGGGCCAGGAAGTAGCGGATGCGATCTCGCAGGTACCGCGGGACGAATCGAACGATAAGCCGACAACGCCCGTCAAAATTACTCGGATCGTAATTAAAACGGTCAAGACACAAGCGACACCGGCTGTCGCGACGCCAAAAGCGTAGTATTGATCCGGCTGGATTGACCCACCTGTCTGCGGCCAGCTCTCACCTAAGGCGAGGTGTGCGGGGCGCCGACGTGCCGGTCGAAGAAGCCAGCCATAATCTCATCGGCCTCCTTCGACTCGGGCAGCTGGACGTCGTTCCAGAAGGCGTGTGGGAGCGCTTCGAAAACCACAAGTTGAGCATCGACGCCTGCGCGCAGAAAAGCGCGGTGCAGAATCGTGGTGCCGCTCAGTAGTGAATCCCGAGTGCTCGTGATGAAAAGCGTGGGAGGAAAGCCTTTCAGGTCGGCGAAGAGAGGCGAAAGCACCGGGTCCGTGAGGCTGGTCGAGCCAATGTAGGCAGCATCGGGATTGGATGTTTTCGAAGGAAGGGGCAGCGGCCCTGAGAGTCCACTTAGCGCGAAGAGTGCGCGTGAGTCGCCAGGATTGCTGAAATCGCCGAAGCCCGAGAAAACACCCAGCGCGCCAGGGAGCGGCAGGTTCAACTGGCGAAGCCGCGACGCTACTTCAGCGGTCAGTACGGCGCCGGCCGAGGTGCCATAGAGTGCCATGTTCCTCGGCTGGTATGTCTTCAATAGTTCTCGATACACAGCGATCGTGTCTTCGAGGCCGGCGGGGAACGGGTGCTCCGGAGCGAGCCGGTAAAGCACCGCGATCGTCTTAGTTTTGGCCAGACTGGCAATCGGGATGGTTTCGGTAAGCGAGCCCGAATCGGAGTTGAACCCGCCGCCATGCACGTTGATTAGAACGCGATCGCTCCTGTCAGCTGGGATGTTGGGCGGGGTAATAACGCGCACGGGGACACCCGCCATTGTTTGTTCGGCAACCGTGACCGGATACACCTTGCGAAATTCCTCACCGGCACCGTTTTGCCAGTGATCGGTCTTGCTGCGGCGTTCCGCTAGGGTCTCGGAAACGGCGGCGTCGGATTGCCGCCTTGCCAAGCGTTTCTGCGCTTCCGCGCTAACCGTCTTTGGCACAGGGACAACTCGCGTGACGTGCGCTGTGCCGTCTTCGTCGATGTAACTGGAATTATTCTGCGGGACATCACGCCCGCCGGTCTGTTGTGCGAGTAAGGCGCCTGCCATGAGTAACGCAAGCATGACGGGCCGAAGATCGACGAGGAACAACATGGACCGAGTATACCGGCGGACGCCGATTCGAGGCGATTACTGAAGCGTAGCGCTACGAATAGCTTGACCGACGTGCAGCACAGCCGATACCGCGCGGCTGTAGTTCATGCGCATAGGCCCGAGCACCGCGACGTGGGCGCGGAGTCCGTTCTGCAAGCCGAAGCGCACTCCGATGAGCGAGAGTTCGCTCATGCTCGGATGAATGTCGCCGAGACCTACCTGTATAGCGGGCTCTCCATCGGCGTGCTCGAGAAAATGTTGCAGGAGCTGCAAGATGCGTTTCTTCTCTTCGAGAGCTCTGAACAACTCTCGGGCGCGCTCGCGGGTCAGATGCAGATCAAGGCCGATCAGATTCTCGGCGCCGTCGAAATGAATTTCGGGCATCGCTCCCAGGTCGAGCAGGCCTTTCGAATAGAACATGTTAACCCGCCGCAAAATCGCATCATAGGCAGCGCTATCCAGTTCAAAACGGCGCTTCAGTTCGCGATGAATGTTCGGCAGCACCCAACCGCTGAAGTTGTAATTGATGTAATTCCGGATGGATGCCAGTTCGTCTTGTGAAAGCTGGTCTTCAACCTGGATGAGCTTGTTGCGGATCATCCGGTCGCGCGTAATAACCACCATCAGGATGCGCCGATCGGGCAAAGCGAGCAATTCGACCTGGTCGAGAATTTGGTTTTCTGTCGGGATAGCGGCGGCAATGCCGAAATTGCGGGTGATTTCGGTCAGCAGCTTCGAAGATCGCTCAATGCGCGCCTCTACACTGCCGGCCTTCTCCATCTCGATATGCAAACGATCCAACTCAGCTTGAATAATGCGGCTGCCGAAGAGAGTTTTGACATAGCTCTGGTAACCCCGTTCCGTGGGGACCCGCCCGGCGGAGGTATGCGGCTGTGAGAGATAACCCGCTTCGAGCAGGTCCGCCATCATGTTACGGATGGAAGCAGAGCTCAGCGGATATTTGCGCGCGATCACACGGGACGACACAGGTTCGCCAGTCTCGATATAGTTCTGCACAATCGCGTGCAATACATTGAAGTGTCGCGGTGTTAACGATCCAAGATCATTCATTTAGTCATCCCGCGCAACGGGGTATCGAATCGAGTGGCGTCGAAAACGGATAAAGCTAATAGACCCTGCAACTTAATTATAACGGTGCAAGATAGGACGCCTGCTTGTCAAGAGTGCCGGCAGTACCAGCAGCTACCGATCGCAACCTGTACCTACAGGAGTAAGTGGGTTTCGCCCGCGCTTTCGCTCTAAGAATTACTATGCCGGCGGTCGTCGGCCCGCTATTCGTCAGCGAGTGCTTTTAGATCCACCTGTTTCGCATGGCGCCAGAGACGCTCCAGATCGTAGAAGGCGCGCGCACGATCGGAGAAGATATGAATCAGGAAGTCCCCGTAATCCATCAAAATCCACTCGGCTTGGTCGTATCCTTCGACACTGACCGGCAGTTCACCGACCTCCTTCATCCGTAAGTGGATTTCATCGGAGATGGCTTGGCCCTGGCGTGGATTACCAACCGAACAAATGATGAAAAAATCAGTAAAAGACGTAATCTCGCGTAAGTCGAGAACTCGTATTTCTACGGCTTTCTTGGATTCGGCTGCGCGGAAGGCGGTCGGCCAATTACTAGTGTCCTGCCCGGCGAAAGCAGGTTGCGTTGAGGAATGTTGCGACAGACTAGTCGTCGTAAGGCTCTCCTGGCTTCAGCGTACTACGTCAAGATCATGACGGGCAAATGGCTAAGAAAAGCGTAATAGACTGGCAATGGATGCGCAAGGGGAGGCTGCGGGCGGCAGTGTGTGCGGTTCTGGTATGCCACCTGCTTCTCCCTACGGCTATCTCGGCCGCTGACGAGAAGGCAGCTCCTTCGGCGTCAGCCTATGAAGCAATCGCGCTCCATTTATGCGAACAGGCCGAAGCGGAAATCGCGCGGGTGAAACTGATGGTTGAGCAGGGCTCGTTGCCGCGTGTGCGGTTGACCGAGGCCGAAACCCACTTGGCGGACGCGCAAGACGAGGTCACCCTCGCCCAAACCTTGTATGGGCCCGGCCGGCTACAGGATATGACGCCGGACCAGGAAAAAGCCATGACCGAAGCCGCGCGACGACGAGTGGAGCGGCAAGACGCGATCGTTCAGTCGCGCCAAGGCTTTGTCGAGTCGGGCATATTGGCGCGGTCGGATTTTGAGGCACTGGAAGGAGAGCTCACTGCGCGCAAACGCATCTACGACATGGCCCAAAGCCGGGTCAAACTGCTAGACCAACTGCGACAGATGGTCGAAGCCGAGCGAAGGCTCGAGGCAGGCGCGAATGGCCAAGCTCTCAGCAGCGTGATGACGCGCTATGAAGGCAACGGTGTTTTTCGCATAAGCGAAATCCAGGTAATCTCGAAGCAATTCGAACAGAGATTTCACCACGCGCTGCCGGTCAGTGCTCTCGGGCAGACACACTTGCACCAGTCAATGGGGCTCGACCACACCGGCCGGGTCGACGTGGCGCTCAATCCAAATGGGCCTGAGGGCCTCTGGCTGCGCAGCTTGCTCGAGCGGCTTCACATTCCTTATCTGGCATTCAAATCGGCCTTTGCCGGAGCGGCGACCGCGCCGCACATTCACATCGGATTAGGAAGCTCGCGGCTCGCCGTAGCCCAGCGTTGAAAGAGGGCGCGACGCCCTTTGAGCTGTGGCAGGTAGTTATTCATTCCACCCGCCGTGCTTCTGCCAGTCCAGGATTCGAAAGTGCGGATAAGGTGGATTATAGATCCCGTAGTGCGGCTTCGGAGCCTCGCGCGGCATCTTGTCGTACGGAATGATCTCTGCCTGTTGATGATTGCCGTCTTGTGACTGGTAATACCAAGTTGCTTCCTGCCCCAGCGTAGCGGCTTCGCCCGAAGTATAAAATTCGAATTTTTCGTATCGATAGGGAGCGTGCTTCTGCGGCCCGGGTCCGTAAACCGCATCGACCACCAATTGCGTTTCCGCCGATAACTTGCCCTGCCTCACCAGTTCGTGCATGGCCTTCACTACGAACCAATTATTCGTCCGATGGTCCACATGACGCTCATCGGGGTGTCCGGTAATAATCATGTCAGGGCGGTACCGCTCGATGAAATGGCGCGTTGCATCGAGCACCGCATCGCGTGCGTAAGCAAGATTCGGCACGGCCACGTCCGAATACGGCGCATGCTCACTGGCCAGGAGCACCGAGAGGTACGGCCGCTCGCTCGTCAGATTGCTCTTCCAGATTTGTTCCATCCCGCCATCCGGCAGCCCTAGAAAGTAGATATCGCTCTCCGGCACTCCGAGATGCCCGAGCGACGCGCGTGCCTCGTTCATTCTCACTTCGCCGAATTCCATCGCCCGGCTGGCGTCGCAGGAGTGCTGAAAATAGCGATCGCAGCCACCCGCATCGCCGCTGGTGAAGTACACGAAATGAATCGGGATGTGGTTCTCAACCGCTGCCCGGATGATCTCCGGGTGCGCCGTGTCATCGTCCTCATGTGCGCAGAAGATCAGGATCGATTTCGGCATGGCATTGAGCGCGAAGTCCAGCCTGTTCGAAGCCACCGCTACACCCGGCGCGGTAAGAACGGAGATCTCCAGCGTGTACGCGCCAGCCACCAACGGAGCGCCCTGGCGGTCGAGTACGAGCCGATGCTGACCCGCAGTTGTTCCTCCCACCGATCCGTGCTTAACGACTTGACCCTTCAAATCGAGCACGCGATAGTTTAACTTGGCTGAGTCCATCCCGGGGATGGGCGTCACCCGAAATGAAAAGGAAGGCGGTTTGTCCCCGGCCGTGACGAACATGGTATGGGCAGTGTCGAAGTGAATAACAGCCGAGTCATATGCGGGAGGATAGAAGTGCCGGTACGTTTCGGATTCCGGGACATTCTTCAGCTTCGGATAAAGATACAGGAACGGGTACGACTTCGCCGCATTCCCCGCGAGCGGAGCGGTGATTGCAGGCAGCGCGAAGGCCAGATCATAAATACGATCCTGCTGCAATCCATCGCGAATCACCGCTGAAAAATACGAATACGTTTCGTCTGCTCTGGCCTGCACCACAGCGGCGCGTTTTAGGCGGAACTCTTTGATCTCACCGGGCGCAAGCGAGAGCGAAGGATCTGCCACGGTCTTCCACGCCGGCGCTTCATCAGCGGCCGGAGCAATCCACGGGTATGTGTATGCTTCAAATTCGACTTGTAGATGCTGCAGCGGTTGGTCAGAAATATTTTGGACAGTGATCCGGGGATTCACGGCATCGCCGGAGGTATAGAACGTCTTATCGAGCTCGAACGCGATCACCTTGGCCAGCTGTCGATGTACCGCGAAACTGGCGATGCCGGGGATCGTCTTGCCCGATGAACTAGTGAGGTCGATAAGATAGCGCCCCGTCCGAGCCGAAGGCGGAATGGTCCAGAGCACTTCATACGCATCGCCGCTGATTCGAACCCCGCTCACCACCGGGGCCGAGTCTCCGGCATACCGAACCGAAAGCGCACCCTCGGAAGCCGGATCGAACCGAACCGAAACCGGAGCGCCCACGTTGTAGTTCGTCTGATCCGTTGCCAGCGCCGGCGAAGAGGCACCAAAAGAAGGCAGGCATAGTAAAACGGCACAGGCCAGAGGAAATCCAACTGGCCCGGGTATGATGCGCGCGGGAAAAAGAATCACAAATGTATTATTGCGGCTGCGGAATCGGACACGTGCGGGCCGCACGCCGGATGTACAGCCCACAGCTTTTTGTAGGCAAGGAAGACAAGCGGAGCACACTCAGCGTTGCCCCGCTTGGCCCCGTTTCTATGCTCCGTTCCGAATGCGGCTTCTTGCTCGTTTGAGGGCCGCCAGACCAAGCACAGCGAGGCCTACAACGCTATACGCCCCCGGCTCCGGGACGCTGGTTGGCGATAAGACAAACCGCTGCTGTGCAATAGCAAAATCGTCTCCAGCTAGATTGTTGATTACGATGCGGGTGAAAGCACTCGTTGTGGTCGAAGCCGTAAACAGCAACGCCCCTACCGATGCATCTGGGCTGCGATTGATTGTTCCGACGAGATTCCCGCCATTGTAGAAATCGACCCTCGTAGGTTCGGGACCGGAATGGTCAGGATCGATCTCGAGGCCGAAGGTGCTCGCCGGTGTGGCTAGCCCTATCGTGAGTTCGGAGACGTCGCTTTGTGTCCATCCGACGCGTGGAGTAGAGGATTCCACAGCCGGCGGATTGCCCCATGTTGCCCAGGTAGTTGGGACGGTGTGTTCTTCAAGAAGGTTGTCATAAGACAACGTCTCCCCGCCGAACGAGACGAAACCGACCAAAGTATAGTCAGGATCCGTAAAGTTTACTAAAGTTGTGCTGCTCGTATAGGCGGTATTGGGCTGCGCCAGACTTACGAAATCTGCTCGCACAGGCAAGCAAATGGACGCTACTGCCAGGCCCAGCAGCAAGGGCCGAATTCCTAGGGACACTTTTCCTCCGAAACGAGAATACCTTCAGGTCGTCCAGGGCCAGATGCAGGCGGTGCGGCGACGACGTCAGATCGGCCCCCCTTGGATTATCAGTTTAACAAAACGATGTTACCGGGTAGTTACGCCGGCCACTCGACGCTACTCGCGATCAGCGCACCCCCAAGCAGATCGGCAGCGTATGATTCCGCAGCCTGCAGCACCTGTTCGGCCCAGAGCCGATCAGCTGAAACGGTCACAGCAGCTACGACGGAATGCTGCCAGGAATCGAGGCCATCAATCTCGGCAACAGAGACATTGAAGCGCGCACGCAGCCGGTCTTTGAGACTCTTGACCACGTGGCGCTTTTCTTTGAGAGAGTGCGATTCCTCGACGTGAATATCTAGCGTCAAGACGCCGATCGAGGGCACCGGACCTACTGTGGAGGGGGCAATTCGGCCGCGATCCGCTCCATGCTGAACGCTTCGAGTACGTCGCCGACGTGAACGTTGTTGAAGTTCGCCAGCGAGATACCGCACTCGAGACCGTTCTTCACTTCGCTCGCGTCGTTCTTGAAACGTTTGAGTGCTTCAATGCGCCCGGTGTGGACCACATCGCCACCGCGCAGTACGCGAAGCTGGCTATCGCGGCGAATCGCTCCGTCGGTAACAAAGCAACCGGCAACCGTGCCGACTTTGCTGATGCGGAACGTTTCCCGAACCTCAGCGTGGCCGAGCAGTGTTTCTTTGTAAACCGGCTCGAGCAGGCCCGTCATAGCGCGCTGCACTTCGTCGATCAGCTCATAGATGATGCTGTGAAGCCGGATATCCACCTTCTGCTGTTCGGCAGTCGACTGAGCGTTGCGCTCCGGACGCACGTTGAAGCCGATAATGAGAGCTTCAGATGCGGAGGCGAGCAGCACATCATCTTCGGTGATGGCGCCAACGCCGGTACGCAGGACACGCACGCGCACCTTCTCGTTCGAGAGTTGTTGTAGCGTATCGGAGAGTACCTCGGCCGTACCACCCACATCGGCTTTGATGATGATATTGAGATCTTTAAGCGTGCCTTCTTTGAACTGCTGGTTCAACGAGGCAAGGGTAGCCACGCGAGCGCCTTTGGCCATAGCGGCGTCACGTGCTTTTGATTCGCGATAGATGACGATCTGTTTGGCCTTCGAAGTATCGGAAACGACCTGGAAGTTGTCGCCTACCTCGGGCAGCGCTTCCAGACCGATCACTTCGACCGGCATGGAGGGCTCGGCTTCCTTGGAAGGATTGCCGCGGTCATCGAACATCGCGCGAACTTTATTGAAAAGCGAGCCGCAGATGAAGAAGTCGCCGACCCTCAGAGTGCCGTTACGTACGAGCATGGTTGCGACAGGGCCGCGACCTTTATCGAGTTTTGCTTCCAAAACCGTGCCGATAGCTGGTCGGCCCGGGTTGGCCTTAAGGTCCTGGATATCGGCAACCAGCAGAATCATTTCGAGCAGCAGGTCGAGGTTCTGACGGGTCCTGGCGGAAACCGGAACCATCACCACGTCTCCGCCCCAATCTTCAGCGAGCAAGCCTCGGTCTGAGAGCTGCTGTTTTACGCGATCAGGCTGCGAATCCGGTTTATCGATTTTGTTGATCGCAACCAGAATTGGTACGCCAGCCGCCTTCGCGTGATCAATCGCTTCGAGCGTCTGCGGCATGACGCCGTCATCTGCTGAGACGACCAGCACGACAATATCGGTGACCTTCGCACCGCGAGCACGCATACGCGTGAATGCTTGGTGACCAGGCGTGTCGATGAAGACGATCTTGCGGCCGTTCTTCTCGACGTGATAAGCGCCGATGTGTTGGGTAATCCCGCCTGCCTCGCGCCCGGCGACATCCGTCTGCCGGATGGCGTCGAGAAGCGAAGTCTTTCCATGGTCGACGTGCCCCATGATCGTGACCACGGGCGCCCGCCGAACGAGATCTTTGGTGTCTTCGGAGAGTTCGACATCCTGGGTCGACTCTTCTTCGTAGCTAACCTGGTTAGTCGAGGCGCCAAATTCACGGGCTAGCTCTTCTGCCAGCTTGACGTCAAGTGTCTGATTAATGGTCGCGAAGATCTTCTTCTCGACGAGCTTCTTGATAACCAGATTCGCTTTGACGCCGAGTTTCTCCGAAAGCTCTTTGACCGTGATTCCTTCGGCAACGGTGATCTCGCGATCAATCGGCGGAGGTTCTGCGATCGCCGAACGTTTCGAAATGCGCTCGCGAATGTTCCCTTCGTCCTCGTCGCGTTTACGGACCTGTCCGCGTGCGCCCGGCTTTGCCTGATGCCGGCGCTGCTGCTCGGTGGGCAGAGTTGCCGGTTCGGGCCGCAAAGCGGTCGGGTGCATCGGGCGCAAGCCACCGGGCCGCCGGAGCTGTGGCTGTTGGACGGGCGTAGCGGGCGAGCCGGGACCACGCATAAGCGGCTGGCCTGGCCGAATGGGTCCGCGGTACAGTGGCTGTCCGGGAGCAGGCGAGGGACGGGCAGGAGCACCCGGTCGCGGCATGACCGGAGCAGCCGGTGTGGGCCGTGCAGCTTGCTGTTTGTTGATCCGTTGAAGAATATCCTGGCGCGGCGGAACCACCGGGCGAGCTTGAGGCTGACCGGCTAAAGGCGGCCGTGTTCCGGGCGGACGCGGAGCAATCGGAGCGCCCGGGGTTAGACCGGGGCCGGCCGGCCGCGGCGGAGTGGGGCGCGGCAAAATCGGCGTTCCCGGAATGGCGGAAGCAGTCGGTGCGGCCGGCGCTCCTGGCGCAACCACATGGGTTGGCGGCAAAACCCGTGCTGCGGGCGCAGGTGGTGGTGGAGCAACAGGCGCGGGAGTACCCGGTGCGGGCGCGGCTTGGGGAGTCGGTGGCGTCGGGGGCCGAACCTGCTCCGGAGCAGGGCGTGCCGGTGCCTCGGTTGGCAGGCTGGCACGCGCAATCGGACGATCGGCGACGGCAGCCACGGAACGCGATGCATCGGGTGGTAATGGTTGTCGTGGCCCTAACGGGGCAGCAGGTCCCACACGCGGCGTTGGCGGTGGAAGCGGGCGGGCCGGAATAGAAACGTTTCGATTGACAGGACCCGGGCCAGGATGAGGCTTGGCCGGGGCAAGCGGTGGCTGAATAGCGCCAGCGCCCAATGGCGGCCGCAGAGGCCGGAACGAAACCGTGGGACGTTCGCTTTCCCCAGCAGCAGGCGAAGCCGCAGGAGTGCTAGCGGCGGCTGCTTCGGATCCGGCGGGCGCAGGCGGTGCGGGTCTAAGTGTAGGAACGAAAGGAAATCCTGGAGCGCCTTCACGGGCAGGCGGGCGGACGGGTATCGAAGGAGGAGGCCGCACCGCGCGCACCGGCTCACTCGGACGCGCCGCCGGTTGAGCTGCGGGCTCTGTGGGCGAAGCCGCCGGTGCAGCTGGTTCTAGAGTAGGCGCTGTCGTCGCAGCGGGCGCGGGCTCCTCATGGTGAGCGCCGTTACGATCGTCCCCGCGCCGCATTTCTGGCTCGTCTTGATGATGTCCATCGTCCGCCCTTTCAAAGACGGAAGATTCTCGTCGTGGTGCATCCGGGCCAACCAAACGATTCCGCAGTTCGAGAGCGACGTCCTCATCTACCGAGCTGGAATGCGTTTTCTTCTCCTGCACACCCAGTTCGGGGAGCATTTCGATGATCACGCCGGGTTTGACCTCAAGCTCCCGAGCCAGCTCGTTGATTCTGATCTTCTTCATAGATGGAACTGCTATGTAACTCCTTAAAACCTGCCCTTTTTCCCTAATATTCCGCGTTTTTCATGGTATCAGATCAGCTGTCTTCCGTGCCTTCGCCACTCTCCGCCACATTACGCAAGGTGGAAGGCGCGGCCGAAAGACCTTCAACCCGGCCCAGATCGAGCACCTCGCCCTCCTCAGTCTTATCCGGCTGAGCAGGTTCGTTACGTGCCAGGTCATGTTCCAGTCGGCCCGTCTGAATATTTTCAAAGGCCTCAGGCGTATCGCCTTCCGCGAAATCGCCGCCCGGTGAGTCGTCTAGGGCTTCTTCGATCGCTTCGGCGCTCGTCGGAGCCTCTTCGGCCTGCCGGTCGCCTGATTCGTCTTCTTCGTACTGTCCGTAAAAAGCTACCACGATCGATTGTATCTGTCCAACTGTTTCCTCGGTAATGCCGGGAATCGCTTCGAGTTCCTCGGGCGTCATCGAGCCCAAACGTTCGACTGTGCCAATGCCGGCGCTCACCAAAGTTTCGACAATGTGTTCGG
Organism: Terriglobia bacterium; assembly: GCA_963737005.1. Taxonomy (GTDB): domain Bacteria; phylum Acidobacteriota; class Terriglobia; order Bryobacterales; family Bryobacteraceae; genus Bog-105. The sequence goes on from CAVTRD010000008.1 coordinate 95,295, forward strand.
GCAGACCGTAATCGATCAGGATCGAAACCGGAGCTCCCGAGATAACCATGTCGCCCATCTTCGATTCGAGTTCACGGCGCTTCTCTTCTTCGCTCTTGATATCGATCTTCCAGCCGATCAGTTTGGCAGCCAGGCGGACGTTCTGACCGCGCTTCCCGATCGCCAACGAAAGCTGTAGATCGTCTACTACTACTTCCATGTGCTTCTCGGCCGGATTGACAATCGTCACCCGTGAAATCTTAGCGGGGCTCAGCGCCTTGGTGACGTACTGAATCGGATCATCCGAGTATTCGATAATGTCTATCTTTTCGCCGCGCAGCTCGCGAATAATAGACTGCACGCGCATACCCTTCATGCCGACACACGCGCCCACACTGTCCACATCGCGGTCGCGGCTGAAAACGGCAATCTTGGTTCGCTCGCCGGCTTCACGTGCGCACGCTTTGATCGTGACGGTGTTGTCGTAGATCTCGGGCACTTCCTGTTCGAAGAGGCGCATCACGAGTTCCGGGGCAGCACGCGAGACAATCACGCCCGAGTTTTTGCCGCCGCGCTCCACGCCCTTGATCACGCAGCGCACACGATCACCAATACTGAAATTTTCGACGCGCGACTGTTCTTTCTTCGGAATGCGTGCTTCGGTCTTACCCATGTCGACCACCAGGTCCTGCCCTTCCATCCGCTTAATAACGGTGTTGACAAGCTCGCCTGACCGGCCTTGAAATTCCGAGTAAACGCTATCGCGCTCCGCCTCGCGCACCTTCTGAAGAATGACTTGCTTAGCGGTCTGGGCCGAAATGCGTCCCAACATATCCGTCGGTTTCGGGATGCGGACGGTCGAACCCACGACAGCATGTTGATCCAGTTTGCGCGCCGCCGAAATACTGATCTGGGTAGCCGGGTCATCGACTGCATCGGCCACCTGTTTCAAGCTGTAGATCTGAATGTTGCCCGTCGCTTCGTCGAGATCGGCCATGAGCTCTTCCGGCGAGCGGAAGTGTTTGCGAGCCGCCGCCAGCATGGCGTCTTTCACGGCATCGAGCACGATTTGCGGATCAATGCCTTTTTCTTTGCTCAAAATTTCAATGGACTGATAGATCGAAGCCACGTAAAAACCTCTCGGACAATAAACTGAATCTCGATTCGCTCGATTTAAGATTCGCGGGAAGCTACTTCCACTCGAACTTCAGGTTTGCTTTCTCGACCTGTTCAAGTGGAACGTGCAACGTCTCGCCGCTTGGCGTTTCAAGCGCAAGAACGCCGTTGGTCAATTCCCGGAGCTGACCTTCCAAGCGGGTCTGGCCGGCTATCGGTTGGTGAACCGCCAGCTTGATTTTCTGGCCTACGACGCGCTCGAAATCGCGCGGCTTTGACAGCTTCCGCTCCACACCGGGCGAGCTGACTTCAAGCGTGTAGCTGTCGTCTGGAATGGTTTCTGTCTCGTCGAGCAGCTTGCCCAACCTGTCCGAAAGCAGCTCGCAGTCAGCATGCGTCACGCCACCTGGCTTATCGATATAAATGCGCAGAAGGCGCGCCTTTCCAGCGCCCTTCAGCTGCGTTTCAACGATCTCGATGGACGTACCTGTAAGTGCCTGTTCACCGAGAGCGGTGATTCGGTCCAAAAGTTCGGTCTTCTCGATCGCTGCCATGTTCTACCTGGAGAAAGCTGTGTTACCTAAATCGGTTCCGTAAGACTCAGCGCAATAAAAAAGTGGGCTTTCGCCCACCTTTTATCCAAATCTTACACTTCCATTAAACCATTTCGGCCACCGTCAGCGCAATCGGCCTACCTAGGGCTGTGCCGGCCGCGAACTGGCAACCGGCTAGCATGGGATCAGGTGCACGTTTATGCGCGTGACAGTCTCCCACAACAAGCCGAAGCAGGAAATTATCCGTTCCATAGACCGATCCTTTGATGATCTATTTAAGGGCCCGGGACTCATACCGCTCCAGGTCGTGAACGAACGCCGGGAATGGGTCGGCTCGCTCATGACATTTTCGTTCGACGCAAAGGCCGGACTGATCAGTGTGCCGATTAAAGGAACGGTCGAAGTGACGGATCGCGACGTGACGGTTGATGCCGATCTGGGATTGCTCGAGAAATTCTTTCCGGCGGCTAAGGCAAAAGCGGCGGTGGAGGGGAAGATTCGCGGCTTGTTAACCTAGCCAGGGCCGCTCGAGTGAATCGGTAGGGTCCTAAATACGCGCCTCTAGGACACCACCTAACGTGTATTGCTGTGCGCGAGGAAGCATATAGCGTCCTCGCGCCATAGAGTGCTCTGCTTAGCTACAGCCGCTCGTGCCACCGCAGTTTTCGCACTTGTAGCAGGAACCGTTGCGAGTCATCATGCTGCCGCACTCGGAACAGAGCGGGGCATCGGAGATGGCGCTCGCGTCAAACGGCAGCGCTGCCTGCGGATCGGGAACGGTCGGCCGCAGCTTCGGTGTCTCGCCTGCTTCATTCGACTCTGTAATGCCGAGGAAGCGTGCGCCGAGCCAGCGAAAGATGTAGTCGATGATCGACTTCGCGTACGGAACCTGCTGATTGCCGGTCCAGCCGCTCGGCTCGAATCGCACATGACTGAATTTATCGACGAAGAACTTGAGCGGCACGCCATATTGCAAGCCATAGCTGATCGAAGTCGCGAGCGTATCCATCAGGCCCGAGATCGTCGAACCTTCTTTCGCCATCGAAATGAAGACTTCGCCGGGAGTGCCGTCGTCGTAAAGACCGACGGTGATGTAGCCTTCGTGACCGCCGATCGAAAATTTGTGAGTTACCGATTGCCGTTCGTCAGGAAGCTTGCGACGCACCGGGCGGTACACAATCTTTTCGATCGTCTGCGGAGCAGGTGCTGCGGCCAGAGCCAGCGCCGAATTTTTCTTCTCGCCTTTACCCGTGCCGGAGCTGAGCGGCTGCACTCGTTTCGATCCGTCCCGATAAATGGCGACAGCTTTCAGACCAAGCCGCCAGCTCTCGGTATAGGCCTCCATTATGTCTTCGACGGTCGACTCCTCAGGCATATTGATGGTCTTTGAAATGGCGCCCGAGATAAACGGCTGGGCGGCAGCCATCATCCGCACGTGCCCCATGTAGTGAATGAAACGCGTTCCGTTCTGCGGCCGGAAGCTGCAGTCGAAAACAGGCAGGTGTTCCGGTTTCAGGCTGGGAGCGCCCTCGATGGTGCCGGTGGAATCGATGTGAGCAACGATCTGCTCGACCTGCTCGGCTGTATAGCCAAGTTTGATGAGCGCCTGCGGAACGGTGTTGTTGACGATTTTGATCACGCCGCCGCCCACCAGCTTCTTGTATTTCACCAGCGCCAAGTCGGGTTCAATGCCGGTGGTATCGCAGTCCATCATAAAGCCGATGGTGCCGGTCGGTGCAAGCACCGTCACTTGCGCATTGCGGAAGCCGTTCTCGAACCCGACTTCGTAGGATTGACGCCAGCATTCCTCGGCCGCTTTGAACATAGGTGCCGGTACATGCTTGCTGTCCAGGCTGTTTACTGCTTTCCAGTGCATGCGGATCACTTCAAGGAACGACTCGGCGTTTTCTTCATATCCGGCACAGGGCCCTACCGAGCCGGCAATACGAGCACTCGTCAGGTAAGCCTGGCCGCACATAATCGCCGTGATCGCACCAGCGAAGTTGCGCCCCTTGTCGCTGTCATAAGGAAGGCCGAGCGACATGAGCATCGCCCCGAGATTGGCATAACCCAAGCCGAGCGGCCGAAAGTCATGCGAGTTCTTGGCGATCCTCTCTGTCGGATACGAAGCGTTGTCGACCAGAATCTCCTGCGCGAGAATCACTGTGTCGACCGCATGGCGAAAGCCCTCGACATCGAAGGTGCCATCCGGCCCGACAAACTTCATCAGGTTCAGAGAGGCCAGGTTGCAAGCCGAATCATCAAGGAACATGTACTCCGAGCAAGGATTCGACGCGTTGATGCGAGCCGTCGTCCTCGATGTATGCCAGCGGTTGATCGTGGTATCGAACTGCATGCCGGGATCGCCGCACTGATGCGTGGCATCGGCAATCTGCCGCATGAGATCGCGCGCCTTATAGCGTGTGATGGGCTGGCTGTTCACCACGCTACGGGTCCACCAATCGGTATCGTCCACCACCGCTTGCATGAACTCATCGGTGGCCCGAACCGAGTTGTTCGCGTTCTGAAAAAAGACCGAGCTATAAGCATCGCCATCAAGCGACGAATCGTAACCGGCGTCGATCAGAGTGTGCGCCTTCTTTTCTTCTTTGGCCTTGCACCAGATGAACTTCTCGACATCCGGATGATCCGAATTGAGGATCACCATCTTCGCGGCGCGGCGCGTCTTGCCGCCCGATTTGATGACCCCGGCAAATGCATCGAAACCCTTCATGAAGCTCAGTGGGCCGGAAGCGCGGCCTCCGCCCCATAAATGCGCATCTTCCTCCCGAATGGCCGAGAGATTCGTGCCCGTGCCCGAGCCCCACTTGAAGAGCATTCCCTCGGTCTTAGCCAAATCGAGAATGGATTCGAGTGTGTCGCCTACCGAATTGATAAAACAGGCCGAGCATTGTGGATGGTTCTCGCCGGGCTGCAGCTTTTTGACCACCGCCGTTGCCTCGTCAAAGTAGAAGCCGTAGCCGCGCGATTCGCGAACCCCGACGTTGAACCAGACAGGCGAGTTAAAACAGGCCTTCTGGGTCAACATCAGATGAGCGAGCTCATTCCGGAAGTTTTCGCCATCTTCTTTCGTTTTGAAGTAGTGGCCAGAGAGGCCCCAATCGGCAATGGTGTCTACCACCCGATGCACCAGTTGGCCGACGCTCGTCTCACGCTCCGGTGAGCCCATCCGGCCATGGAAATACTTGCTCACGACAATGTTGGTTGCTGTCTGCGACCAACCCGCCGGAACTTCTACATCTCGTTGTTCGAAGATGACCGAACCTTTATCGTTGCCGATGGTAGCGGTACGAAGTTCCCAATCGACCTGGTCATACGGGCTGGCGCCCGAATCCAGTTTTGCTGTGAAAAAGCGTGGGAACGACACGCCGGTACGCTCCTCCTTCGGTATGGACCGATAGCGGGGTCCAACGTTCTTGTTTTCAGAAAGAGCAGCGGCGGTTGTGGTTAGCATGGGTGTGGGATCCGGATCTGCTGGGGAGGCGAAACGGGCAGATCCTCGACAGTGCTATTGAACCGCAATTTGACGGGGCCGTCAATACTCCTAAACCCCATTATGTTGTGGATTACCTGTGAAGAAACGCTACATAAAGCGGTACGCTGCGCGGAATTAACCTAACCTTCTCAATTCAAAGATGTTACTTCCGGGTCGTTCCAAAGCGAATTGCCAAAGCGCTGTTCTTCACGAAAGTAACCTCGGTACCACGAGCGACTATCGTCGAATAAACTGACCAGGCAAGGCCATAGAACCCCAGGGCGGCGCCGATCGGTTTAGGTCCGTAACTCGCCGCCGTTCCCAGCAGGCCGAAACCGGAAAAACCTCCCAAACCACGGCCGGATGCATTTCCGCCGGCCCCGCCACCTGAGGCGCCCGAGCGGCCTTCATCGTTATCCAGCGACTTTGCTGCAATGATACCGGCAATCGCCGGACGAAGAAAGCGCGTTTTCGACTCCGTGGCCTTAGCCGTACCTTCTTCATCTACCTTTACCGAGCCGGTACTGGATTCGGCCGCGGTTAGTTGCGCGAAAGTCGGCTCTGCGTTAACGACCGGAACGGAAGAGGCGAGTTGAGTAGGCTCGATGTTGTTGAAAGCGAAACGTAGTTGACCTCCCCGATGGAACATACGGGCGTGGCGGGTCAGAGTCACTTTGCCACTCATCCGGGTTCCTTCGGGCAGTACCACCCGCTTCTGCCGATTAAAAAGCGGGCGCGCCAGTACGGCTTCCAGCGGGTCGCCGATTTTCGCATCAGCCGAACTGACTGTCGAAACGATACGGACCAATGCCGGACTGTCTGGTGGCGGCGTCGAGCCAATATCCTGCAGAGCACTGGCGGCCAGCTCCTGTTCTCCGAAATCGAGAGGCTGATTCAGAATCGCGTCAAAGCGCGTACCCGAGCGATACCACTGTGGATGATAGGGCAGCTTCGACCACAAGAAATTCTCCAGCCACTCACGCTTGTTCGGGCCACGAACGAAATCGAGCAAACCCCTGCTTCGCGTATTGGCCTGTGTTTGCGCTTGTTGCTTCACGAATTGTTTAATCCGTGAGGATTTTCTGTTCGCAGCCGAAGCAGCTTTTTGAGTTTGGCTGTATTTGCCCGGCTTCGGGGGAACGTAAACTGTGGCCAAACCTAATGAAGGCTGCGTATCCAGAGACAAAGGAGCCGCGCCCGGCAAGGCCAAGCTTGTAAAGGAAACACTGGCGTGCTTCAGCGGAGTGAAATCCCCGCGCACGACCGACATTGCACGAACCATCTTCGAGACCGGCTGGAGATCTACCACGGAGCCCTTAACCGGAGTACCAGCCGGTATGACGATCCGGTCAAATGCCCAGACCGGCTCCGCGAATCTTGCTTCAGCCATCTCGCCTTGTGCATAGCGGGCACGCTTCGTTAAATAGAGCCGAAGCGGAGTTCCCGCATTCACACGAAGATGCACTTTAACGGTTTCGCCGGCGGCTTTCGCTGAGTCTTGGGCATCGCCTGAGCCAGGTGAAAACAGTAGAACTGTAACTAGTACGAAGGTGGTCGGAATAAAACGAGACACTTTGACCTACCCGCCCAGATTTAGCACATATCCGTTAGCCCGTGATACGTGGACCGTTATAGCCGAAACACGTTCCTCGTAATACGCATTAAGTAGCTGGCTCTCTGGGATATTTTCATGCTGTATCGTATTGCAACTTTCGCGATAACCTATGCATCTGAACTCGTTGTAAGCAGTCTGCTCGCCTGCTCGCGGATTTGGGAGCGGAGAGGGCTTAAACCCCAACAACTCGGTTTATTAGGCCCGCGCAGGTCCGGAGAGCATCTGCAAGTTGGAGTGAAAAATGTCAGAAGTGAATATCAATGAATTCCGGCGCGTGCTGGAAGCGAAGAAAAAAGAATTGTTGGCGGGCGGCTCCGACCGGGAAGAGATCCTGATTGAGAACGCGGCGGAAGATTTCGACCGGTTGCAGCAGCAGCTGAACCGCGAAGTTGCCATCCGGAATCTCGATCGCGAATCGAAGCTCCTCAAAGAGGTGCAGGGTGCTCTCAACCGAATTGAGGAAGGCAGCTTCGGTGTATGCCTGCGGTGCGATGAGGATATACCCGAGAAGCGCTTGAAAGCTCTTCCTTGGGCGGCTTATTGCGTGCCGTGCCAGGAAGCGATCGATCGCCTGCGCGCCGCGGGAGAAGCAGTTGACGAGAACGGTGAAGGCTCGGAGCTCGCCGCTGCATAGCTGGAGCACGGCCGTTCACCCGTGCGGCCCTCCTGATCCTAAATTCGTGACAGAAGCTCTGGAGCTTAGCCCTCAAGAAGCTCGAACGCAGCTTGCGAGCGAGAACGGCGCCCTGCTTATCGATGTCCGGGAACCGGAAGAGTTCGCCTTGGCTCACATTGAAGGATCGCTGCTGATACCTATGCAATCTGTGCCGGGCGAGTTGCCTCATCTCGAAGCTCTGGCGGATGACAAGCTGCTATTGGTCCTCTGCCATCATGGCGTGCGCAGTTTGCAGGTTGTGAGTTGGTTGCGTAATCAGGGCGTCGAGAACTGTATCAGTGTCGGTGGCGGCATTGATCGCTGGAGTCGCGAAATCGACCCGGGCGTACCCCGCTATTAAGCCGCTACGATTTCGTCTTCTTACTTAATTTCAGATCGAGTTTGATGACCTTGTGACTATCAAAAACACTGATGGTTTTCGTCTTGCTGGTCGCGCCATGCGCTTCGGCTCGAACCTGGTAATTAATATCGGTGCTTAAGCCGTAAAAATGGTAGCGTCCGTCTGCCTGCGCAATATACGAGCGCACTTGTAACGTCTTCGTGTCCTTCAATAGGACGATCGCGCTGGCGACGGTATTTTTGCTGCTATCGAGGACCCTTCCTTCTATCGAGCGCGTCGTTCCGGAATTCTGCCCGGCAACTGGAGGCTGAACTTGCGCTTTGCCTGTTTGCCCGAAGAAGCACAACGCTGCCATGCCTGCCAGCAGTCTACTGTTCATCAAAGTACGTCGCCTTGCGTCGAGCATGAAGCTAAGCTGCAAGCGCCTCAATGCCAATCCTCTCCCTCTTCTTCCTCCTCTTCTTCGTCCTCCTCCTCTTCATCCTCGTCAAAGTCAAAGTCGTCGTCCGCTGAGTTAGTGTCCTCTTCAGACTCGAGTTCGACAGGATTGACACTGGCCACGGTTAATGCGGCTCCACATTCGTCGCAGGACAGAATGTCACCCGCGTCCAGTTCCTCCTCTTCGACATCGATGGATGCGTCACATTTGGGACAACTCACCATGATTTAATTCCTTTTCTTTAACTTAGGTTCCTCAGCGCAGCTTTCCAGCCGGAGGCAGCGCGAGGCACGATGGCACATACAGCTGCGCCAGGCTGTTTTCCGAAAGCCTTTCTCCGAGTGGATTATCGGTGAGCGTTACCCGTTACATCCTGAGACTGCCGATCATGCGACAACCGATCGTGCAACTCCTGATCATAAGCAGAGAGTTCCTCAGGCGAAACAGTAACGAGGGTTTTTTCCATGTCTTCCGACGTTTCGATCATGTGCTTAAGGTGGGCTGCCGCCAGACGCATGCAATAAGTGTCGGTTAGTTTGCGCTTGCGCTCTGCTGTCAGCTGAAGGAGTGCGGGATGGGGAAGAGCTATGATTTTTTCTTCGGTCGCACCGTCATTTGGTGTCACGAAGAATTTGACATCCACCGCATCGGCGTGCCTGATCGAAATAGCTACCTGGAGCCAGCGAAACTGCACTTTCCACGTGCGGCCGAAGGGATCCGGGCCAGCCTCAAACAGGCGACTTTCGTCACTCATGAACAGATGCTAGCATGCGACACGGCCGGGTCACGTTCGCATTGAACCTGAGATCTGCGCCCCTAAATTGATGCCAATGAGTGGATTATAGAGCGGTTGAGCGCTGGCCGACGAGCGAGAGCAGTTCGTGCCGCGTCTCCTTATTGTCACGAAATGCGCCGAGCATCGCGCTCGTGATAGCGCCTGAATGCTGCTTCTCAACGCCACGCATCATCATGCAGAAGTGGCGCGCTTCACAAATCACGCCAACTCCACGGGGCTTCAACAGCTCCTGAATGGTCTCGGCAATCTGCTGCGTCAGCCGCTCCTGGATTTGTAGCCGCCGCGCAAAGACATCGACGATGCGCGGGATCTTACTCAGCCCGATCACCTTCTCATCGGGCAGGTAGGCAACGTGTATCTTTCCGAAAAAGGGCAGCATGTGGTGCTCGCACATGCTGAAGAATTCAATATCCCGTACGATGACTACTTCGTCGTACTTAACGTCAAAGAGAGCGCCGTTGACGATATGCCCAATGTCTGCCGAATAGCCGCCGGTCAGAAACTTAAGAGCTTTTTCGACCCGCACCGGTGTGCGAGCTAATCCGTCACGGCTAGGATCTTCGCCGAGCGACTTAAGAATGTCTTCAAAATGCGAGGCTATCGAGACGCCGCTTTTTCGTCGGCAATTCCACCACAGAAGCCCGCTCTTTCGGAGACGAGACAGTTTCTTTGGACAGGGAAGAAGATTTCGCTTTACGCATGGACGACTGCACTTTCCGCTTGGGAACGATTTGCCGGGATGGCGCGGTGATTGCGCAGCCGGACTTCGAAGCCGTTTCGGTCCGTCTCCTGCACGTGAATGCTTGAGAGCCGACCGTCCATCTCCGGCCGGAAATAGAGTGGCCACTGTGCCGCGAGCAGATCGGCAATCACCGCTGCCACGTTCTCTGTTGTCGGCACCAGTTCGGCAAACCGGGGATGATCGAGATTAAGATTCCGGTAGGCAAACTGCCGTAAGACGCTGCTTTCCACTAACTGGTCAAGAGCGGATATCGAGATCATCAACCCGGTCTTCAGATTCACCGCGCCCTCCACCGTCACACTGAGCACGTAATTGTGTCCGTGACCGAACGGGTTGTTGCATTTGCCGAACAGCGAACTGTTTTCCTGCTCGCTCAGCGACGCTACATGCAAGCGATGGGAAGCAGAGAATCGATACCGGCGTGTGAGCGCGATCATGTGGCAGCTTCACTTTCGTTCGACACATCCACATAGAGATCGGGGGTTTCAAAAAGCCGGACGCGTGCCAAGCGAGCCGGCGATGGAAGCGCGTGTTCAGCCGTCGCCAAATCTCTTGCGCCACGTTCGGCGTCGTCGGAATCACCTGATCGAACGGCGGAACTTCGTGGTTCAAAAAACGATGGTCCATCGGCTCGACGATCTCTTCCTCTATGATCTCCTTCACGCGCTTGAGATCGATAACCATCCCAGTAACGGGATCGGGATCGCCTTCCAGAGTCACCTCGACAACGTAATTGTGACCGTGACCGTGCAGATTCGCTTCCTCGCCGAAGAGTTGTTGATTCTCGGCATCACTGAGCCCGGCCAGACGGCAGACGTGAGAAGCAGAAAATTCGGCTCTTCGGGTGACAAACATTACCGCTTCTTAGATGCTGTAAATCATTCGTAAGATACTGAGAATTGGCTTAGCAGGAGGAGCGACGTGGCGCCAAGCAGCAGTTTACAAGACATTCGGGCGGCGGAACAGACCGGCCGCACCACTGGGAGCGGTCCCGGTGAACAGCAGGTTTCGGCGGCGCGCTCAAGCCTCATCTGGCGGGTGCTTCTCGGCATTTCGACGCTGGCTTTCCTCGGCGTGATCGTATTCAGCTTGCGCGACACAACACCGAAAGAAGGTGGCCCAGCGCCGGCATTCAGCGTCGTCACCGACGGCGGAAAGCGCGTGACGCTCGATTCTTTTGGCGGCAAAGTTCTCGTCCTGAACTTCTGGGCCACCTGGTGCGCGCCCTGTATTGAAGAAATTCCTTCTCTGAACGCCATGCAGAAGAACTTCGCTAAGTCCGGCGTGGTGGTGCTGGCGGTCAGCGTTGACAAAAATCAGCAGAAGTACCGAGCATTCCTCGACCGCATCCATCTGGCATTCGAGACGGCGCGCGATCCTTCTTCCGACATCAGCGCCAGATACGGTACGTTTCAGTATCCGGAAACTTACATCATCAAAGATGGCCAAATCATGCGCAAGTACGCCCGGGCAGAAGACTGGTTGAGCGATGACATGACGCAGACTATGCGAAGCCTGCTACAGAACGTGAAAACAATGCCGGCTCCCGCGCGTTTGGTAGAACAACGCACGGCTAGCTCGGCCGTAATGCCGTTCTTTCCGAAGCCAAGCGATCGAAGCTGTACGAGTACGATGGCGGGGTTGATAAAGCCCAGCCGGACTTGGTTGTCTTTCCGCGGGCGACGGAAGATGTGGTTGCATCGTCAAACTGGCGCGTGAGCAATGGAAGTGCCTGTCATTGGCCGACGGGGCGCGGTACCGGATTGAGCGGCGGCGCAATTGCTCGAGCTGGTGGGATGATGGTCTCATTCGCTCGCATGAACCGCATCCTCGACGATCGACATCCCGAACGAGCGGGCACTGTGCAGCCGGGCGTAGTGAATCTGGATATCACGCTCGCGGTGAAGCCATTCGGCTACTTTTCGCGCCGGACCCATCGAGCCAGCGCGCCTGCACCATCGGCGGAAACGTAGCCGAAAATGCGGGGGTCCTCATACGCTTGCGCACGGTGTCACTACCAACCATGTGGTGAGCTCGAAGCCGTGTTGCCCGACGGAGCGTAATCGAGATTGGCAGTGCGGCCGACAGCGCCGGTTACGATCTCGCAGGCTTGCTCACCGGTTCTGAAGGCACAATGGCCTTGGTCACGAAATTGGCGTACGGCTTATGCGCGAGCCGGAGGCAGTTCGGACCATGCTCGCGATCTACGATTCGGTTGAGCAGCCGGCGACACGGTCGGGGCGCTGACTGCCGCGCGGCATCATTCCGGTGGCGCTCGAGATGCTGGACGGACCGATGATTCGTATGGTCGAAGCAGCTACTCACGCCGGCTACCCGTCGGATGCTGCGGCGGTTCTCTGATCGAAGTCGAAGGGCCTGATTGAATCGGTTGAGGAGCAGGCTCGCTCATTCAGGTTTGCCGAAGAATGCGTGGCGCAGCGAGGTTCGCGTTGCCCAATCGGCGGAAGAACGGGCGCTGCTTATGGAAGGGCCGCAAGAATGCGTTTGGCGCGATCGGTCGAGTGAGCCCACGTATTACGTGCAGGATGGAGTGGTTCCGCGCACCCAGATCGCACGCACGCTCGAAGCCATCGGTGAAATCGGGGGCGGCTACGGGATTGCGATCAGCAACATGTTCCATGCAGGTGACGGCAACATGCATCCGATCCTGCCGTTCGACCCACGCCGTCCCGGGCGAGCTGGAGAGGCACAAAAAGCCGGGGAAGAGATACTCGAGTTCTGCGTGTCCGTGGGCGGGTCCATACCGGGCGAACACGGTGTAGGCATGGAAAAAATGGAGCTCATGGCGAAACAGTTTCCCGAAGAGACGCTCGGATCTGATCGAGCGTTTGAAAACGCTGTTCGATCCCGGATGTAGCCTCAATCCCGGCAAGCTGTTGCCGCTCGGAAAAGGCTGCATGGAGATCCGGCAACGCCGGCCCACTGCTGCTCTAACCCCGAAACCGGCGGAATTTACTTCGCGGTTAGTGCCGGCTCGTCAAATAGGAGTGCCGCGAGTCCGCAATCTGGTCGTGGTGCTGGGAGATCAGCTGACCACGAGCTCCGCTGCTTTTGCCGGCTTCGACCCTGCGCTCGATCGGGTATGGATGGCGGAGGTGGCCGGCGAATCGACTTATGTGCTCTCGCACAAGGTTCGGAATTGCGATTTTCTTTCGCGCAATGCGGCACTTCGCCGAAGAGCTTACCAAGAAAGGATCCGCTCGAATATCGCAAACTGACGGCCCAGGACAATCGCGGTCAGCCTCGCCGCCGAATTGAAGCCGCAATCGGAAGATTTCAGCCCGGAGAGGTCGTCGGTGGTTGAGCCGGGCGAGTACCGCATGGAGAGCATGCTGAAAGTGGTTGCGGCGTCGGGCGTTCCGCTCGAGATCCGGCCGGATGCACACTTTTTCTGCAGCCGCGAAGAATTCGCCACCTGGGCAAAGCGCCACCCGCAGCTGCGCATGGAATTCTTCTATCGAGAGATGCGCAAGAAAACCGGCGTGCTGATGGAGCGGGTCAACCCATGGGCGGCCAGTGGAACTTCGATCCCGAAAATCGGAAGAGTTTCGGAAGCCGCGGGCCGGGGCTGCTGCTTGCAAATGCCGCGTGGCTTCCCGCCCGACGGATCACAAGCGAGGTAATTTCCCTGGTTGAGAAGCGTTCCCCAAGCATCCCGGAACGCTCGAGCACTTTGCGCTTCCCGTAACGGCCGCCGATGCCAGACGTCGCACTCGACGATTTCATGGCGAACCGGCTTCCGCTATTTCGGGGCGTACCAGGATGCGATGTGGGCGGACGAACCGTTTCTGTATCATGCCCGGATTTCGGCAGCCATGAATCTCAAGCTGCTCAATCCGCGCGCTGCCGTAATGGCGGCGCAGGATGCGTATCAGCGCGGCCATGCGCCCCTTGCGGCCGTCGAAGGCTTCATCCGCCAGATCCTCGGGTGGCGCGAGTACGTGCGCGGCGTTTATTGGACATTCATGCCCGAGTACATCGAACGAAATGCGCTCGAGCGCAACAGAAAAGCTGCCGGATCTCTACTGGGACGGAAAGACCGACATGGAATGCCTTCGGCAGGCCGTCGGCGAAACGCTCGCATACGGATACGCGCACCACATTCAGCGGCTCATGGTGACCGGTTTATTTGCCTTGCTGTTCGGCGTGCATCCGGTCGAAGATGCACAAATGGTATCTGGCGATTTATTGGGACGCGGTCGAATGGGTCGAAATGCCGAACATTACCGGCATGTCGCAGTTCGCAGATGGCGGTTTGATGGGTTCAAAGCCATATATTGCGTCCGGCAAATATATTCATCGCATGAGCAACTACTGCGAGGGTTGCCGTTACAAGCCAGCGGAAGCGGTCGGCGGAAAAGCATGCCCGTTCACCACGCTTTACTGGGATTTTCTGCAGCGGCACGAAGAGATGCTCAAAGGGAATCAGCGCATGCGAATGCAATTGAGGAATCTCGCGCGAATAGATGCCAAGAAGAAAGAAGCCATCACTCGCGCAAGCCGCCGATCTTCGAGCTGCTATGCCGAAGGGCGCTTACTAGCGACGCGGCGCCCCGTCGCCGGAACTGAGCGGGAGCATGCACGTCCGCTTCGAACATCTGCTCGACCGCGCGCTGTAGCGGGCCCGAGTCGAGCGACGCGCGTGTTCGTCGCCACAAACGCTTCGACTGGCTCGCCACCAAAGCGTTCGCTTAGTGCCTGCGGGAAGACCGCACGCGATATCGAATCCGCGCGCGAATGGCGAGAAGGCGGGCAGCACCATGCAGGCGCGATTCACCAGGAAGACGGGCAACTTTTGCGAAGCGCCCGCCGCATCGCGAACCGCCAGGCAGGGATGCAGATGGCCCACAACCAGCGTGCTGAAGTTCTGGGACCGGGAGCCGCGTCCAAGCCGATCGCCATGCACCGCCGTGACCAGCCCGTTCGACCACGATTCCACGATTTCGATGGCGAGATGGCCGAATTCTCGGCCAAAGGCCCGATCGTGATTGCCGCGCACGGAGACCAGGGCGGCGCGCCCACTGAGTTCGATCAGCGATATTTTCAATCCACTCGCGCTCCGGGGCACACGGGCGCGGCGCATGCACCAGATCGCCCAGAAAGACGATTTGCGCCGGCTCGAGATCGATCGAAGAGCGCAAACAGCTTCTCGCGCGTTCGAAAATCTGCTAACGGGCCGAGCTCTCCCCGCCTCGCTGCGCCCAGCTGTAGCCAAGATGAACATCCGCCACAATCGCCGTACGGGAATCGGCCAGCCAAAGCGCGCCCGACGGGTGCGCGTGACAGCCTGGAAGCAACGGAACAGCGGAAAGCAAACTCCATTTTCGCAAGAGAATGTTTAGCGCGGTGAGCTACGTTGGAAATGGATGCAGCGGATCGCAATCGACATGGACGAAGTGGCAGCCGACACGATGGCGCATTACCTGCAGCCTCTACAACGCGTGAATTCAAGCTTAGTCTTACCAAGGACGCATTTCCACGGCAAGCGCGTTTTCGAAGTGATGGATCAGGCGCACATTCCAAGGCGCGCGAATATTTCCAGACCGCAAGCTTCTTCGCGGATATCCCGGTAATGGCGGGCAGCCAGGAAGTGGTCCGCGAGCTGATGAGCGCTATGAGGTGTTCATCACGACCGCTGCCATGGATGTGCCGTGCTCATTCTCGCCCAAATTCGAATGGCTGCAGAGACACTTCCCGTTTATCTCGCCCCGCAACGTTGTTTTCTGCGGCGACAAAAGCATTGTGTGCGGCGGACTACCTGATCGATGATGATCCGCGACATTTGCCGTTTCGCGGGCGAAGGCATTCTCTACACCGCTCCTCACAACGTGCATGAGACGGCATATCGGCGAGTGAACAACTGGGGCGAGATACGACGGCTATTCTTAGGGGCCTAGCTCTGCATCCACCCCGCGGATCTCGAAGCCTGCCTCCCGTATGCCTTGCACAATCTGTTCGCGGATGGCGCTCGCTTCCTCACTCGTCAGAGTGTGATCGGACGCTCCCACTTCGAGGTGAAACGAAACACTTTTTTGCCCTTCGGGCAGCGGAGGGCCTTCGTATTGGCGTACAAAATCGATGGTCGCTAAATGGGGGCCCGCCAGTTTCGTGAGCTGCTGGGCGAGTTCACCCACTGGTGTTTTCAAACCGCGCAACCACCGAGAGATCGAAGCCGCTGGTCGGATATTTTCTTGGCGCAGTGTATTGAGTCTGGTGCTGCGACCAGAGCTCAAGGCATCGTCTCAGATCGACGTCAAACAACACGGCCCGGCCTTCGATACCTTCGGCCGCCAGCAACGATGGGTGTAGCTCGAACAGACGGCCAACGGTGGTGCCCGCCATAGTGAATCACGGCAGTGCGGGACGGGTGCTCGTAAGCTTCGCGGTTTCCTTGGCAGCCGTAGCTGCGCGCCCGGAAGCACGCATTCAGCGATGCGCTTCATTTCGAAAAAAGTTTGCTCAGTCGCCTGCGCATCATAGAGCGCGGCTGCCAGATGCGGAATCTCGTCCGGCAACGCATCACTGAGCTGCGGATGAATCTCGTTGCCGATTTCGAAAAGCCGGAACTCCGGGAAGTGCCGCACATTGTCGACCAGGTTCTTGAACAGCCCGGGCAACAGACTGCGCCGCAAATGGGTCAGTTCGGCCGCGATCGGATTCCGAACTGCGAGATGGCTCCCGATATCGAGCCCGAAGCGTGCCGCTCGCTCCGCCGTGACGAACGAATAGTTGTAGATTTCTGTAAAGCCCTGATCCGCGATCATGCGTCGCATCTTGCGCAGGTAACGTGCGCATCGGGTTCGGCGGAGGCACGGTCGAAGCAACGAGCGGCGCGGTGGGCGATCTCGCCATAACCGACCATCCGGCCAATCTCCTCGACCAGATCGTCTTTGAGCGAAATATCTTGGTAGCGCGCCAGCTTGGAACCGTGACCGTCAGCAACCCGGGCGACGGTCTCGCCGACGCCGAAGCCAAGCGCGCTCAGGATCGCTCGAAATCTCTGCCCTCGGTCAACTGCTTGCCCAGCTTTCGCGTGACAAAGCTCAGCGGTAAGGTGATCGGTTCGCGAAGCCGCGCCGGCCCCCGATTATCATGCTACCCCGCCGACCGCGACGCACCTCGGACAGACATCTGCGCATCAATCGCGAGCGCCCGCGCCAAGCCCCGCACCGTGTTCTCCGGATCGAGCGATTTTTCGAAACGCATGGAGGCGTCGGTCCGCAGCTTGTGGCGAGCCGAAGTCAACCGAACACTCGTGGCATGGAAGTTGGCGCTTTCGAAAACAATGCGCGTAGTGGTCTCGGAAATCGCGCTATCCGCACCGCCGATGACACCCGCCAGCGCGATGGGTCCAGCGTCGTCCGCGATCACGAGATCTGTTTCGGTCAAGATCGTAGGTCTCGCCGTTCAGCGCGCGCAGTCTTTCCCCGGCGCGTGCCAGCCGAACGTAGATCGTGTCGCCCGTTCAGCTTGTCCGCGATCGAACGCATGCATCGGTTGCGGCAGCTCGGCCAAGCACGTAGTTCGTGACGTCGACGATGTTGTTGATCGCGTTCAGGCCAACGCTTTCCAGCCGCGCTTGCAGCCACAACGGGGAGGCCTCGACGCGCACGTTTTCGACCAGCAGAGCGCTATAGCGCGGACAAAGCGCGTGATCCTCGATCCGACTTGCACTGGCCGGCTGACCCTGCGGCAAGAGCGTCAGCTGCACCGGATCGCGCAGCGCGCGTGCAGTGATCGCCGCCACTTCGCGCGCCATTCCGATAGTGCCCCCACAGATCCGGCCGGTGCGTCAGGCTCTTGTTGTCGATTTCGATGATCCAGTCGGTTCGAGACCTGGGGAGCGGCTGCCCGGGCTCTGATGCCCTCAACTCCAGCAAGCCCGCATGCATCGCGATTGATCCCGAGTTCGGCGGCACTCGCGAGCATTCCTTCGCTCTCGATGCCTTCGATGACGGCGCCTCCGATGGTCTTCCCACCAAGCGTGGTCCCGGGCGGAACCCAGGCGGCGAGCATACCCGGCCGCACATTCGGCGCTCCGCACACGACCTGAATTCGCGCGCCCGTTCCGGCGTCGATCGTGCACCGAGTTGATTCTTGCCTTTCGGCATCGCCTCCACGGAGAGCACACGCGCGGCAACCACCTTCGCGAAGTGCGAGCCCAACGGCTTCCATCGCCTTCGCACTCGGCCGTTTTCATCGTGATGAGCCGCTCAGCTCGGCCGGTTCGAAGCCAGAGTCCGGGCACGAGATCGCGCAGCCACTGATAGGAGAACTTCAACTTAACGATCCTCCAAGTGGATCAGAACTGCTGCAGGAACCGCAGGTCGCCGCCCTGCAACTGGCGGATATCGTCGATGCCGTAGCGCATCATCGCGAGCCGCGTCAGGCCCAGGCCGAACGCGAATCCGCCCCATTCTTCAGGATCGATGCCGCTCAACCGCAGCACATTCGGATGCACCAGACCGCAGGGCAGCAGTTCCACCCAGCCGCTGTGTTTGCACACCGGCGCAGCCCGCGCCGTCGCAGATCAGGCACTGAATATCCAGTTCGAAGCCGGGCTCCACAAACGGAAAATAGCCGGGGCGCAGGCGCACCGTCACATCCCGCTTGAAGATGCCGCTCAGCAGCGTCTTCATGAAGTAAATCAGGTTCGCGACCGAGACATCGCGATCGACCATCATGCCTTCCAACTGGTAAAACGTGTGCTCGTGCGAGGCGTCCACTTCTTCGTTGCGAAACACGCGTCCCGGCGCAATCATGCGCAGCGGCGGCCCAAGTGTCGCATGCCGCGCACCTGCACCGGCGAAGTATGGGTGCGCAGCAGATGTCCGTCGGTCAGCCAGAACGTATCCTGCATGTCGCGCGCCGGATGCGTCGGCGGGATGTTCAGCGCATCGAAGTTGTGCTCTTCTGTTTCCACTTCGGGGCCGTCCAGCACGGCAAAGCCAAGCGACGTAAACAGATCTTCGATTTCGTTCTGCAGCTGCGTGATCGGGATGCAGGCTGCCCGGGCCGAATGCCCGGCGCGGGCAGCGTGACGTCGATCCACTCTTTGCGCCAGCCGCTCGGCCAGTGCGCTCTGCTCGAAGCGGCGCTTCTTGCTTTCGTACTCGCTTTCCAGATCCTGCTTAACCGAGTTCAGCAGCTTGCCGAGTCGCGGCGCGTTCCTCCGGCGGGAGCTTGCCGAATTCTTTGCTGATCTGCGCCAGCGTTCCTTTGCGTCCCAGCGCCTGGACGCGCGCTTCTTCCAGCTCCTCCAAGCGAGCTCGCCGAAGCAAACGCGGCGAGCGTGGCGCGCCTGCAGTTCTTCGAGTTGTGCTTCGAGCATGACGGACTTGGCAGCTACTGGAGCTGCGCTCCCGAGTTGTTCGAGCAGAGCGGCGATCTCCTGCATGACCTTGCAGCAGCGCCAGATCGAGCGGCGACTGGTTGTTGTCCGCCCGCATCGTCGACGTCAGCGCCATGCGCCAGCAAAAGCTTCAGCCATCTCGCGATTGCCCGTCTGCGCGGCCGCGTGAAGCGCGGTCCAGCCGCCGTGTTGCCGCGCATTCGACATTCGCGCTCCTGTTCAAGCAGCAGGCGTCACCGATTGCAACTTGCCGTCCTGCAGCCGCGGCATGCAGTGGCGTATTCTGCATAGCGTTGGTCGAGCGGGCTTCGATCGCCGCCCCGCGATTGAGCAGCGCTTTCGCGAGCTCCGCATGCCCGAAGAACGCGGCCAGATGCAACGGCGTCCAGCCGTCCGAACTGTGCGCCTCGAGAAGTTCGGGTCGCGCATCGATCTCGGCCAGCACTTCTGTCGTCGGCACCGCGCGACACAGTTGTCGAAAACATCAAGCTTTGGGTTGAGACTCAGCAGATAATCGGCCACTGCTTTCTGGCCGATAATACTTCGCGAGCAGAAAGCAGCTCTGGCCGGAATCGTTCGGCCGCCTCCAGCAGCGCAGGGTCTGCCGCGAGCGCGACTGCACGGCAGCAAGATCTCCCTGCTTGACATGTTCGTGAAATGCCTTCACATCAGACATGGTTCAAGCCGCCGGCAGAAACGACTTGCTCGTTTTTGGTCAGTTCCCAATCGAGATGATTGATGTAGAACAGCAGAATCTCGCGGCCGTACTTCTCTGAAAATTCGTTGAAGACGCGTTCCTGCCAGCCTTCGGTCAGATACTCTTCCGGCTTCAGATCTTTATCGAAAAATCCCTGCTCGTTGGGAATTCCGAGAAAGTTCAGAACGTCAACGATCATCTCCAGATGCGAAAGCAGAAAGACCTGCGACAGATCGGTCGCGAAATCTTCTTCGCCTGCTTCGATACGCGCCCAGAATTTCGGTTCCGCTTTGCGCAGAGACTCGGAATTGAGTTTCACCAGCCGCGCTCGCAATTTGAACCGTTCATAGACCTGATACGTTTTCAGCTTGCCGATAGAAATGCCGCGCACCAGGTGACGGAAGATATCGGGCCCCAGCGCCTGAAGACGCCGCACATCTGCATCAGCACAAGCGTAACACAGCCCGCGTTGGATACCGGCTCTTGCCCCAGAGTCAAGTCCCTGATTCTGAAGGGGATTCCCAGGCTGCGGTACAATCAGGAGTTTTGGTGTTTATCCACAAAATTCATGAGTAATTTGATTGTGCTCGGAGCACAATGGGGCGACGAAGGCAAAGGCAAAATCGTCGACTTGCTCTCCGAAAAGTTTGATGCCGTCGCGCGCTACCAGGGCGGCCACAATGCCGGACACACCGTTTTCATCGGCGACCAGAAGTTCGTACTGAAGCTGATTCCGAGCGGCATTCTGCGCCCGGGTGTTCTGGCCGTGATCGGCAACGGCGTAGTGATTGATCCGGCAGCGCTGCTTGCGAAATTTCAGGGCTCGAAGCGGCCGGCGTAGATGTGCGGTCGCAGCTGAAGATCAGCAATCGGGCGCACGTCCTGTTTCCGTTTCATCGCACAATCGAGAAGATCTCGGAAGGCCGCGACAACCGCGTCCCGATCGGAACTACCTCGCGCGGCATCGGCCCTTGTTACGAAGACAAAATCGCCCGGCGCGGCATCGAGTCGCCGATCTGGTCGACCAAGATTTCCCGAGCTTATATCGTTCCCTCGCGGAAGACAAAAAGCTCATCGCGGATGCATTTCACATTGCAGATCCCGGCAATTTCGATGAGATCTTGGATTGCTACAGGCGTTATGCCGAACAGATCCGGCCGCTGGCCTGCGACACCTCGCATCTGCTTAATAAGCTGATCCGTGGCGGCAAGAGCATCCTGTTCGAAGGTGCGCAGGGCACCATGCTCGACATCGATTTCGGGACCTATCCGTTCGTCACCAGTTCGAGCGCGGCGGCGGGCGGTGCCTGTACCGGCACAGGCGTCCCGCCCAATAAGATCGACGGCATCTTGGGCGTTTCGAAAGCTTACATCACGCGCGTGGGCGCGGGCCCGTTTCCCTCCGAAGATTTGACGGAACTCGGCGAACAGATTCGGCGCGCAGGAAACGAGTATGGATCGGTGACCGGACGCCCGCGCCGGTGCGGCTGGTTCGATGTGCCGCTGCTGCGCTATACGGCTGAGGTGAACGGGTTCGATAGCCTGATAATCACCAAGCTCGACGTGCTCGACGATCTGAAGCAGATTCCGGTTTGCGTGGCCTACGAAGTGGCCGGCGAGGTGATCACACATATGCCCGCTAGTACGCGCCGCATGGAAGCGATAAAGCCGATTTTCGAAACGCTTCCCGGATGGAGCAAGCCGACGCAAGGGATCAGCCGGATGGATCAGCTGCCACGCGAGGCGCAGGATTACTTGCGGTTCATAGAAGAGAAGACGGGCGTCGAAATCGGCTCAGTTTCGAATGGGCCCGAGCGGAACGAAACCATGATCGTCGCCGGCTCGAAACTCGAGCGCTTGCTCGGCTGATTGCCTGGGGCGCTTACTTTAGCTTGTCCAGCTCTTCGCGATAAAGGTGATTGCGGGGAAACCGGCCAGCTAAATCGGCCAGCAGCGGCTTGGCTTCCGCCTCTCTCTTGTCCCGCAGCGCTGCTACCGCTAAGAGCAATTCCGCGTACGGTCGAAGATACTCGCCCTTGGTCGCTGTGAGCCTGAGTTTCTCGATGCCGATCTGCTTGTCGGTCTCGGAGCCGGTCGCATGCAATAGCCAGCGAACCGCGGCAGGCTTTTGGCTGAGCAGGTAATTCTCAACGCCTTCTGCGATATAGGCGTCGTAGCAACCCGGATAGAGCACAAGCAGATCTGCCGCGACCCGCCGCCCTTCCTTCGTTTCATTCAGTGCCTGCAGATTCTGCTTCTCAATCAAAGCGTCATAGTCGGCCTGCAGTCCAAGGCGCACGACTGTGGCAAATAAAGCGGCTTGATCATGGGGCGATTCCCGTAGCCTCACATCGGCCAGCTCTTTGCTGCGTGCGAGTGCCTGGTCAAAGTCATGCTTCAGCTTTAAATCAGGCGACGCGGTGCGCTTGCCTGAAAAGCTTTTGTCATCGGTGAAGAACTGAGACTGCAAGATGCGCAGGCGATCGAACTCCGAAAACAGATACGCGGCCGCATCGAAGACAGGTCCGCGCGGGTCCGTGGGGTTGGCCGCCGCCCAACGTTGGAACCGCTGATGAGCCTCGCCAAAGGAGAGGTTGTACATAGCGTTGAACCCATCCTGCAGGGGATCAGCCTCCCCCATCGCAGTAAAGAGCAGGGCGCAGGCGAACGCGGCAGCGCGGAACGAGCACTTTCTCAGCATCTGGTCAGTTCGACGCAGAAGCGGGAATAGCAGCTACCTTTTTGCGGCGTGAACTGGATTTCACTTCCTGAACAGCTTGCTGATGTGACCAGCGTCCAAGGCGAAAAGTACGGGAATAACCCGACGATTGGTTTAGGATCGTCACCGAGATAGCGCCTCCGCCATCGCATTCGTAGCGCTCTTCGGCTCGCTGACCCGCCGCCGCACCGGAGAACTCAACGCCTACGCCGGCTAAATCCGAAGCGTTTTGCAACTGCGGATCGAAAGGAAACCGGATCTCGTCCCACAAAGTAACTTCGCCGGTGGGTACCCCATCGTCGGTGCGGTGCGTACATTCGAGGAAGCGAAAATGACCTATGTTGTGGACGGGCGAGTAATTGCGGCGAATGCTGATCGCGGGCTCTCCGGGCGCGGGAAGCGGCGCTCCTTTCTCAAACAGCGGGTCGAAGACAATTTGCGATCCCCGCTCCGCCTCGCGCCATACCCCGAAATAGCGAGCTAGGCGTTCGCTCAGCTTGTACGAATCCGGTTGATCGGCTTGAATTGCAAGCCCGATGGCCGTCGCCGAACGGGTGTAGGCAGAGCGGCGGACCCGCCGTCCAAAGCGCTCCCGCAGGACACGGGCCACGAGCGGAAGCTCACTGCCGCCCCCCGTGACGTACAGAGCTTCGAACTCGCCGCCCTGCTCGCTCAACATATCCTCGGCCGCGTTGATCGTTTCTTCTACCAGCGGGCGAGCCGCTTCATAGAACTCAGTTACCGGAATCTGGATCGTGCTCCAGGCAGGATTGGCATGCTCCAGATCGATCGACAAGCGCCGCGAGTTCGGGTTCAGACTCTCCTTCTTAGTACGGCATTCCTCGAGTAAACGGAACCAGACCGCGGCTGGCATCGCGTCGCGCTCAGCTAAGCTGACACCGGCCTGCTCGAGCGCCAGATCCGCCAAGATATGGTCGAAATCGTCGCCGCCGATGGTCGGTATCCCTTCAGAAGCAATCACGTGATGAACATGCTCGTCGAGCGCAACCAGAGACGCGTCGAACGTTCCGCCACCGAGATCGTAAACCAGAATGGTCTCGCGCGTCTCTTTGCCTTGGCGCTGGCGATGCCCGAATTCAATGCTCGCGGCGCTCGGCTCATTCAGGACGCCCAGAATACGGAAACCCGCTGCCCGAAATGCCTCGACAGTGAGGAAGCGCTGGTTGCTATTGGAATGAGCCGGTACGCCCAGCATGATCTCGAGCGGCTCACCATGCTTGATGCGCAGATTCGAGCCCTCACGAAGATTCGCGTGCAACGCGCTCGTGAAACCGTGCAGCAGGTCGATCAACTTGATCCTCTGCTCGCCTAGATCAAGAATCGTCTCAGGGCCCGCGTCCTCCAGCAGCCGTTTGATCGAACGAACGACCGTCCAGGTAGGATCTGGCTGCAATCCCCAGGCTTCCCAACCGTAGCGGCGCTCGTCGGAGCGAACTGCCACCAGCGAAGGGTACCAGTCTGCGGCCGTTCCGTCCGGTCCTTCAAATGAGACGAGCGGGTAATTCCCGCGATCGGCGGCCGCAATCACCGTGCGATTGGTGCCGAAGTCTACACCCAACTTCATCACCATTAGTTTACGGCGGTACTAAAACGTGTTCAAAAACTCGATGCGTGCGCCCCCAGCGTATAAGCTAGAATGAATCGCTGCAAGGTAGCCCGGCAGCTAAGCGGTTCTTGGTAAAAGGATTGGCTGACCGCCAATCGAGCAGTCGCCAAGGTTCGTGAGACCGAAAGCTGGGCGGTGACCTGTACACGTGAAGGAGCTCTAAGAATGGCACTTACTGCAAAAGTTAGAAAAGTCGGGGATGTTTCGATCGTCGACCTCAACGGGAAAATCACCCTGGGTGAGAACACCGGGATTCTGCGCGACGAATTGCGCTCACTGCTCGCTCAAGGCGCGAAGAATATTGTGCTGAACATGAATGAAGTCGGTTATGTAGATAGCGCCGGCCTCGGTGAGTTGGTCGGAGCATACACGACCGCTACCAATCAGGGGGGCGCGCTCAAGCTGCTTCATCTGCAAGGCAAGATGAAGGATTTGATGCAGATTACCAAGCTGCACACGATTTTCCCCGCTTTTGATGACGAAAAGGCCGCGGTAGCCAGTTTCGGAGCAGCTGCCAAGGCATAAGCCGTTAACGGCGGGGCTTCTGCCGGTAATCGACTAAGCCCCACATCTGCACCACCGTACACATCTCGAAGAGACGGGATCGCGCCCTCGGCCCGATCCTCTCTTCCAGTGTGTCGTGCAGGTTGTATTTCGCCGCCGAGCCGGGCGGAGCCTTACCCACACTGGTTCCTCCCATATCGGGGTCAGGAAAATTTGTGGTGGCGATGAGCGGCTTTCGGTAGTTGCAGCGATAGGTGATGATCGAAGTTACAGTGTCCTCGACCCAGTCGGTAACACGGTGCGCTCCTAAGTCGTCGAGCAGAAGAACCTCCGCTTCGAGAGCCGTCTGGTACGCCTCGCGATTGCTCATCCCCATCTTCTCGTTGTAGCCCGCGCGAATGCGTTCGAGCAGGTTCTGATAATAGAAGAAAATTCCTTCGTGCCCGCGGGCAATCAATTCGCGCAGGACAGCCACTGCCAAGTGGGTCTTCCCTACGCCCTGGGGCCCGACAAGCAGTAGCCCCAGCTTATCTTTCAGAACGGGAAAGTTGTTGGCATAGGCCTTTACCGGCAACATAGCTCGTTGGAGCTGGCGCGAGGCTGTGGGATTATCATGCGGCAGATAGAAGTTGTCGAAGGAAGCCTGGCGGTAATTTTCCGGAATTTCCGCACGACCCTCGAGTCCTTCGCCCTGCGCCTCCGCCACGCAGCTGCAGCGTTTCGCAGCCGACACGCCATCTTGCTCGGCGACTATCCAGCCGGTCCCGCCGCATTGCTTGCAATCCACTTTCGGCATGTTTTTGATTTGAGGCGGTGTCTATTCCACCACCATGAGCCGCTCACCGGCCAGCACAGTAGCGCCTTCTGTCGCGTAAATCGCCGTCACAATTCCATCTTTGGGCGATTTCATTTCGTTCTGCATCTTCATGGCTTCGATGACCAGCAGGCTTTGGCCGGCTCGCACCTCGCTTTGCGGCTCGACCAGCAGCTTCACAATCTTTCCGGGCATCTGCGCCCGAAGCTCCATGGGCCCAGCCGCGGACTGCCCTTTCGCTTTTGCCGGCCGATCCCGTTGATCGCTCAGCGCGATCGAAAACGACTGGTTGCCTGCCCACGCGGCGAGTTCGCCTCCGCCCGACAAAAGATCGATTCGATAACTGCGCCCCTCAAGGAGCACAGAGAAAACGCCCGGCATCACTTCTTCGACGGAAGCCACTCCGCGCTTCTCGATTTGGCCAGTGAGCGAATAAGATGCCGTGCCCGAGCCGCGCTCGTATTCGAGCAGGCAGTCTTCACCATCGATGGTAACGCGCCACTTCACCTCAGCAGCGACCTTGCGGCGGCCGACCGCCACCGACTGGTCTCGGCGATTTGGCGTGGTTGCGTCTCGGTTCGGTCTCGCGAAGCGGCTTCTACAGCAGCTAGCACGCTTGCGATGGCGGTTTCCTCGTCGGGGTTGCTCGCGCGCAAATCCCTCATAAACACTTCCAGAAAACCAGTGTCGAGATGACCCGCCTTCCATCGTTCATCGGCCATCAAACTTTCAAACAGTGCAAGGTTCGTCGCGATGCCGAGCACGCGATACTCGCCCACTGCCCGGCGCATTCGCTCGATAGCTGCCGGACGGTTCGAAGCCCAGACAGACAACTTTGCCAGCAGCGGGTCATAGTCGATCGGCACCGTCCAGCCCGGGTAAACGCCACCATCGACCCGAACGCCGGGTCCGGCTGGCTCGTGGTAGTGTGCGATCGTTCCCGGGCTTGGAAAGAAATTGTTTGCTGGATCTTCTGCGTAGACCCGGCACTCGATCGCCGAACCGGACCACCGGATATCCTCCTGCGCTAAGGTGAGCGTTTCACCGGCCGCAATCCGGATTTGCCATTGCACCAGATCCACACCCGTCACCCACTCGGTCACCGGGTGCTCGACCTGGAGCCGTGTGTTCATCTCGAGAAAGTAGAAGTTGCCGTGCTGGTCGGCCAAAAACTCGAGTGTACCCGCGTTGTAGTATCCGGCCGCTGCAGCGATCTGAAGAGCAGCCTTCGCGATCTGTTCGCGCAACTCCGGGCGCGCCAGGATCAGCGGTGACGGGCACTCCTCGACAATCTTCTGATGCCGGCGCTGGATCGAGCACTCCCGTTCGCCCAGGTGAATCAAGTGACCGTGTTCGTCGCCGAGGACTTGAACCTCTATATGGCGCGGCCGCTCGATCAGCTTTTCGAGATAAATTTCGCTCGAACCGAAGGCGCGTTCGGCCTCGCTCGAGGCTTGGCGCATAGCAGCCAGCAGCCCCGCCTCGTCATCAACCCGTCGCATCCCTTTCCCGCCGCCGCCCGCCGAGGCTTTAAGCAACACCGGATACCCGATCCCGTTTGCGACGTAGCGAGCTTCGTCGAGATCGGCAATCGCGTTTTCCGTGCCGGGCACCACAGGTGCCCCCACCGCGATCGCCAGCCGGCGAGCACCTGTTTTCGAACCCATCTGCTCGATGGATCGCCAGCTCGGGCCTACGAATTTGACTCCTCGTTCTTCGCAGCTACGGGCGAAGGTCGCGTTCTCGCTTAAGAATCCGTATCCGGGATGAATGGCTTCAGCGCCTGTGAGCTGGGCCGCTTCGAGCACGCGCTCATGAGAGAGATAGCTTTGCGATGAGGCGGCCGGCCCTATAGCGATTGCTTCGTCGGCCATTTGGACGTGAAGAGCGCGACGGTCCGCCTCAGAAAAAACAGCGACACTGGCGATGCCCATCTCACGCAAAGCCCGGATAATCCGAACTGCGATCTCGCCACGATTCGCGATCAGGATTTTAGAGAACAACGGGGACCTGTCTCGCGAGCATGCATCCAATCATATTCACATCCGAGCTCGCGCCTAGTTTACTGCCGGAACGAACGCCCTCACTCATATTGCACGGAAACTAGAAACAACCCGCTCGCCGGTACAGACGGCCCGGCCCTCAAACCACACTCGGGCTTTAAACGCTCCAAAATATCCGTTTGGGTGAGATTTCCTTTACCCACCTCCAGCAGCACGCCAACCACATTCCGCACCATGTGCTTCAAAAAGCCCGACCCGGTCACAGAGTAAATAAGCAAATCCTCCTTGCGGCTGAAAGAAGATGCAAAGACCGTCCGGCGCTTCGACCGGCTCGTTTCGTCATGTTGATCGGAAGCGGCGAAGGCTGTGAAGTCATGTTCGCCTTCGAGGAGTGGGGCTGCCTCGATCATGGCCGATTCGTTCAGCGGGTAGGGATGGTGGTACACATACTGGCGCACAAAGGGTGGGCAAACTTCCTTGCGATAGATCCGGTACTGATACGTTTTGCGACGCGCGTCGAAACGCGGATGGAAGTCTGGGTTCGTTTCGCAAATTTCGTTAATTCGGATCGATTTGGGCAGGAGACGATTGACTGCGCGGCGGAAATTGTCCGGCGGGATCGGGTTTTCGAGCGAAACCGCGGCTACCTGGGCCAAGGCGTGGACACCTGCGTCGGTACGGCCGGAACCAGCAACGTGAACCGCCCGGCCCTCTATCGCTCCAATGACTTCTTGGAGCACCGCCTGAATGGTCGGCAGCCCGGGCTGCACTTGCCAGCCATGGAAATCGGTTCCATCGTAAGAGACGGTGAAGCGCAGCCGCCTCACACCCGTCGCGAACCTGGCTTCGTTACTGCAATTCCCTGCCGGCAAAGCGGGCAGTCATTCGGATCATACGTGATCGGATCGAGCGTTTCGAGCGCTACTCGCGGCAAGCCGAGGTCGACCCGGCCATTACTACGGTCAATGATGGATCCGGCCGCGAGCACTCTAGCGCCAAGCCTTCGCATCACGCGGATCACTTCTTTGGTGCTGCCGCCTGTGGTGATGACATCTTCGATGACAAGGATCGGCTCATGTTCGGCCATTTCAAACCCGCGGCGCAAGGTCATCTCGTTTGATGACGGATCACGCTCGGTGAAAAGGGCTCGGACACCCAAAGCGCGCGCTACCTCGTGGCCGATCACAATCCCGCCGATTGCCGGGGAGACTACCGCCGAGACGGGCGCTCCCTCAGTGAACGGCTGCAGTTTGCGAGCGAGCTCACGACCGAAGCGCTCCGAGTAAGGCGGGTACGCGAGAACCTTGGCGCATTGCAGGTATTCGCCGCTGTGAAGACCGCTCGTTAAACGAAAGTGCCCGCGCAGGTAAGCGCCGGTCTGCTCGAAAAGCTCCATCGTCGACGTCGCCATTTATGGGCCATCTTAGCCGATGCGGCGGCCGCCGTACCTGAATAGGAACGCGCAATCCCATAATCGGACACCTTGCTCTACACCGCAGCTGGCCCCAAGCTGTTGAGCCATTTCGAATGAACCGGTTGGCGCTTTTTTGCGCTTGGTCCTTCCCGTGCCTCTCCATTTGTTTTGCGCGAGTTACCATGAGGATTCGCCAAATTAAAGGGAACTCGGCGCTGAAGAGGGCCGTTCTCATTAGCACCGGCTAATTGCGCCACACGTGAGGGTTGTAAACAAACTTTGATGAGACGATTGAAAGCTTTTGTGTCTGTCCTGTGCAGCTGCCTGCTGGTGGCAGGAGTGCTGCCCGCCCAGACTGCCGTAAGGATTGACCGCCCCGAGCACGGTCTGGGTTGGCTAACGAGACCCTACCAGAAGCCGGAGATCCCACCGATCAATCTCTCGAACTCCGGCCGTTTGGAAGCACTCGTCCGCGCCGGCAACCTGTACCTTTCGTCACAGGACGTTATTGCGCTGGCCCTCGAAAATAATCTCGATATCGAGATCCAGCGTTACGGCCCGCTGCTCACGAAAGAGTTGATCATGCGCACGGAAGGCGGCGGTCTGTTGCGCGATGTCGGCGTAGGTATCGCCCAGGGACCGACGAGCGTTAGCACCACAGGCGTCAGTCTTAATGCGAGTGGCGGCTCAACCAGCGCGGCTTCGGCGACTTCCAGTGCGAGCGGCGGTGTTCTTACGCAGGTCGGGCCGGCAATCCCCAGCCTCGATCCGAACGTCAGCCTGTATGCGAATTTCGGGCATTTCACAACCCCGTTCAGCAACACGTTCCTCACCGGAACCACCGCCCTCATTACGCAACAGAAGCAATACCAAAGCCAATACAGTCAGTACACAGACTTCGGCTTGTTCGGACAGCTCACATACGGCAGCACCTATGACAAGTACAACAGCCGCGCGTATGACGTGAATCCGTACAACTCGGCTTACCTGGACCTACAGTTCACGCAGAATTTGTTGCTGGGTTTCGGCCGGGCTGTGCTTCGCCGTAACATCAAGGTCGCAAAGAACAACGCGAAAGCCTCGAATCTGCAATTCAAGCAGCAGGTAATCACGACCGTCTCCGCCGTCCTGAACTTGTATTGGGACCTGGTTAGCTTCAACCAGGACGTGAAGGCGCGCAAGGATGAACTGGCAACGGCGCAGGCGCTGTTTGAGGACAACAAGAAACAGGTGCAGATCGGAACCCTCGCGCCGATCGAAGTCACGCGAGCCGAATCCCAGGTTTATACCAGCCAACAGGATCTGTTGATCTCTCAGACGAATCTTCTGCAGCAGGAAACGGTGCTAAAAAATTCGTTGAGCCGAAATGGCGTGGCGAATCCGCTGCTGTCCGAAGTGCACGTCGTTCCGCTCGACACCATCCAGGTTCCCGAAAAAGACGAGATCAAGCCGCTTGAAGATCTGGTGAGGGAAGCCATGGGAAGACGCACAGAAATTTTGCAGGACAACATCAATATCGATAGCACCAAAATAAACTTGGTCGCGGTCAAGAACGAGCTCAAACCTACACTGCAGGCGTTCACGGATCTGACGAATCGCGGTCTTTCGGGTGCAGCCGTGGCAGGCGCCGGTACCGATCCGTTCATCGTGGGCGGTTACAGCAACGTTCTGGGCCAGATTTTTAAGCGCAATTATCCAAGTTATTCAGCGGGAGTCTCATTGAATATCCCACTGCGCAACCGGGCCGCACAATCCGATTACGCCACCACCGCGCTAGGGCTGCGACAACAGGAGCTGCAGCTCCAGAAGCAGAGCAACCAGATTCGGGTGGACGTGCAGAATGCGGTGATCGGATTGCGGCAGGCGCGCGTCCGCTACGAATCGGCGGTCAAGGCGCGGATACTGCAGCAGCAGACGCTCGACGCCGACAAGAAGAAGTACACGCTGGGCGCTTCGACCGTATTCACGGTGGTGCAGGACCAACAAAACCTCGCGACTTCTGAAAGCACTGAGACACAAGCGCTCGCTAACTACAGCCACGCGCGGATCGCGTTCGATCAGGCATTAGGGACAACGCTCGATGTGAATCACGTGTCGTTAGAAGAAGCGCTAACCGGCCGAGTGGCCCGGCAATCGGTCTTACCGGCGACCCTACCCCAGGCAACGGAGCAGCAGCAATGAGCGGCCGTTTTGTTGCTTGCTCGGGTTGGAAACGCGGGCTGGCTACCGCGCTCGCGGCTTGCATGGCCGTCCCTTATTCATGGGGACAGGATCAACAGGCTATCGCGCCCCAGAAGCCGACTGGCTTCGTAATCGTGCGACCGTATTTCGCGCCGTACATCCCGCCGGTTCGTTTCGGCAATTCGACGCGGCTGCGCGATTTGATTCGCGGCGGCAAGATTTACCTCACCGTTCAGGATGCCGTTGCGCTGGCTCTCGAGAACAATATCGACCTCGAAATTGATCGCTACAATCCGTTGGTTGGCCAATGGAATTTGGAACGCGCTCAGGCCGGCGGTGCGTTGCCCGGCGTGCCGAGCGGTTCCACGCAGGCGGCATCGGTAGCCGGTGGGCAGGGCGTGGCCGGAAGCCAGCAAGCGGCCGGCGTGAGCACGGGCGGTAATAGCTCAAACAACACAAACGCGGTAGGCGCCACCATCACTCAGATCGGCTCGGTCACCCCGGTGCTCGATCCGGTCATCCAAGATACTCAGTCGTACAGCCATATCTCGACGCCCTCTTCGAACACCACTCAGACAGGCACCACCAATTGGGTGCAAAGCAAACACAACTACACCGAAAGCATCAGCCAGGGCCTGATAAGCGGCGGTACCGTCAGTCTGACCTACAACGATTCTTATTTGAAAGAGAACGTGCCATCCGACATTCTGAATCCAACGAACGGCACCACCCTGCAGATTCAGGTCCAGCACAACCTCCTAAACGGATTCGGCGTGGCTCTGAATAGCCGCAATATCAACGTTCAGAAGGTCAATCTCAAGATCGATGCTCTCACCTTTCAGACCGAGGTGATGAGCACGGTCGCCAACGTCTTAAACCTGTACTACGGATTGGCCGCGGATTATGAGGATCTTCGGGCCAAGCAGAGCGCGGTCGAGGTAGCACGGCAATTCTACGAAAACAACAAAAAGCAAGTGGAAGTCGGCACGATGGCGCCCATCGACGTGACCACGGCGGAAGCCCAGGTTGCCTCGAGCCAGCAGGATCTGGTGGTTTCGCAGACTACTCTGGCACAAGAGCAGGTGAACCTGAAAAACGTTTTGAGTCGGAGTGGACCTGGTGACGCGCTGATTGCGGAGATCGATATTGTTCCGCTTGACCGAATCGAGGTTCCCGAGCAGGATAATCTCCCGCCCATGAAAGATTTAGTGACAACCGCTATGGCAAACCGGGTGGATCTGCAGGGAGAAAAGCTAAATCTGCAGAACCAGCAAACCAGTGCGCTGAACACGCAGAACGGCGTTCGGCCGCAGCTGGTCGGGTTGGTGAACGCGAGCACACAAGGTCTCTCCGGTGCTACTCAAATTGCCCCTCTATCCGGCGCTTCTGGGCTGATTGGCGGTTCTAACGTTATTCCCCCGGGCATCATCAAATGCCCGCCGGGAATCGGAAAACCGGGTCAGTATTGCGAGGTCCCAGATCAATATTTTGTCGGAGGGATTAGTACGGCTCTCGGTCAGACGATCCGGCGTAACTTCCCAACGCAGAGCGGCGGTGCCTTCTTTGGCGCCAACATCCGTAACCGGCAGGCGCAAGCCGATTACGCGATCGATCAGCTTTCTATGCGGCAATCGGAAGTACAGATGCACAAGGATCTGAACCAGGTTGCCGTTGATGTTTCAAATCAGACAATCGGATTGCAGCAGGCGCGAGTAAGATACCAGGCGGCGGTGAAGAACCGCGTTTTGCAGGGGCAGTTACTCGATGCTGAACAGAAGAAGTTTGCGCTCGGTGCTTCGACGACCTTCCTCGTTGTCCAGCAGCAGCGTGATTTGTCGATTGCGCAATCATCGGAGGTGGCCGCACTGGTCGCCTATAGCAACGCCCGAATAGCGCTAGATCAAACTCTCGGTACCACGCTGCAGGCCCACCAAGTCTCACTCGAGGAAGCCAAGACAGGGCGCGTCGCGCGCCGCTCTACTCTGCCGGATAAACTCCCTCAGCGGCCGTAGGGTAAGTCAAATTTTGCCGGGCCTTGTAAAAGCTGCGGCGTTCCTGAACCGTGTGAAAGGGCAAAGTCGCGGATATTCCGAGCTTTGTAGTTTGGCATCTCGCTTGCTACCTAAGTTGAACGTGATTCCGATGTCCGCTCAGGGAATAAAAGGTTGTTCCGCAACTTTACCCCACAGCAGTAAACCCTGCCACTCATAACTTCTTCAACCCCAACCCAAAAAGCCCACCCAACCGGTTCCCTGAGCGACATCAATTCCTTCCAATCGATCTAGACTGGTCGATGTGCGTGACCTGAGACTCCTCCCCTTACTTTCGAGTGCAACGGAGATCGTGCATGCCCTCGGATTAGGTGAATTTCAGGTCGGACGTTCGCACGAGTGCGACTATCCTCGCTCCGTCCTGGCATTGCCGGTCTGCAGCCGGCCCAGTTTTCCCGTCGATGGCTCGAGCATTGAGATCGACACGCTCGTGAAGAGCCGCGTAGCGGACGCTCTCAGCATCTATGAACTCGATGTGCCCCTGATCCGTGAGCTGCAGCCGACGCATATCATCACCCAGACGCAATGCAAAGTGTGCGCGGTGAGCTTGGAGGATGTTGAACGCGTGGTGCGGGAGGGGTTCAGGACAGACGCGCAAATCATCTCACTCGAGCCATTCGCCTTGGCGGATCTTTGGGGCGATATTCGTCAAGTCGCGTGCCGCTGCGATGTTGCTCAATCGGGCGAAACCCTGATTGAACGCCTGCAGGGTGAAATGCAATCCGTTGCGGAGCTGGCGACAAAGGCGAGCGCGTGCCCCACTGTGGCGGCGATCGAGTGGATTGAACCCCTAATGGCGGGCGGCAACTGGGTGCCGGAACTTATCGGGATGGCCGGCGGGCAAAACCTGTTCGGAGTAGCCGGCCAGCACTCGCCCTGGATGACCTGGGATCAGCTGGTTGCAGCCGACCCCGATATCATCGTCGTGCTTCCCTGCGGCTTCGATCTTGCTCGAACTCGCGGCGAGATGCACTGGCTATGCGACAGGCCGGGGTGGACGAAGCTGAAGGCCGTCAATCAACAGCGCGTCTTCCTTTGCGACGGCAACCAATTTATGAATCGACCCGGGCCACGGCTGGTCGAATCGCTCCGAATCTTTGCAGAGATGTTTCATCCGGACCTGTTCGAGCCCGCAATGGAAGGTATCGGCTGGTTACGCTTCGGCGAGGCTCCTAATCCGGCCCGCCAAATATCATGCGCACAAGACTAGCGTAAGCAAGGGGGTCAGCCGACGAGCGCAGGGCGCAAGCTATTCTCGATCGCCGCGGCTATGACCTTGCCATGAAAGCGTCCGTTCTCAATAAAGATCTCGTTGGTATGAGTTCCGGCCACGATCACACCGGCCAGGTAAACGCCTGCGCGTTCGCTTTCGAGAGTAGCGGGATTTGTGATCGGCTTCGAAGTGGCGGCATCGAGATGAATCCCATGCTCGGCCATAAACTCGAAATCGGGCCGATAGCCCGTCATAGCGAACACGTAATCATTCTGAAGGGTCACTTCTCCCTCGGGCGTTTCGAGGATCACGTCGTGCGGCCGAATCTCTTTGACACTCGAGTGGAAATAGGCTTTGATCTCACCGCTCTTGATCCGATTCTCGATATTCGGCTTGATCCAGTATTTAACGTTATGGGAAATGCCGCCGCCCCGAACGACCATGGTGACGCGGGCGCCGGTCCAAAATAGCTCGAGCGCACCAATACACGCCGAGTTCTTGGCGCCGACCACGAGAACATCCTGGTTGTAGTAGGGGTGGGCTTCGCGGTAGTAGTGGATCACTTTGTCCAGGTCTTCACCGGGAACGTCGAGCCGGTTCGGGATATCGTAGTAGCCGCTTGCGAGGATGATCTTTCTCGCGGAATAGCAATGCTGTTCACCCAGAGCCGTTTCGGTGCGCACCGTGAAGTTGTCGTCCGATCCGCTGAACCCTAGCACCTTCTCATACTGGTGAATGTCGAGCCCGTAATGATCGGCGACACGGCGATAATATTTCAGCGCCTCTGTCCGCCCCGGCTTCTCGTTGAGCGACGTCATCGGAATATCACCGATCTCAAGCAGTTCGGGCGTCGTGAAAAAAACCAGGTTGATCGGGTAATGATAGATCGAATTAACGACGCAGCCTTTATCGAAGAGCACCGGTCGCAAGCCGCGTCGCTGCAGCTCGATCCCGCACGCAAGTCCGGTGGGCCCCGCGCCTACAATTGCTACGTCAAACTGTTCCAACGTCTACCTTCTCCGGCAACAGCGCTGCCACTTCCTCATAGATGCCCGCGAGCGCAGCCGGTAGCCTGCTCGGGTCTTTACCAGCGCCTTCCGCCATATCGGGACGGCCGCCGCCTTTGCCACCCGCCGCCTGCGCCACTCCACTCACGAGCTTGCCGGCCTGAATCTTATTGGTAAGATCCTTGCTGACCGCTGAGACGATTGAAATCTGCGAGTTGGTAACTGAGGCAATTACGATCACCGCGCTTCCCCATTTATTGCGTAGCGAATCGCAGAGCGTCCGAAGTTGCTTACCATCGAGCCCTTCCACTTTTTCGGCCAGCACGGTGACATTGCCGATCTTGCGTCCCTGCAGCTTTTCAGCCTGTTGCTGAGCCAGTTGCGTCTTGAGCTGCTCCAGTTGCCGCTCCAGAACACGCTGCTGTTCGAGAGTCTTCTCAACTGCGGGAACAGCGCCTGTTTCCGAGGTATGCAACAACTCACCGATCCGAGTAAGTTGGGCGGTCGCGTCCTGAAAGCGGTCGAGCGCGCCTTCTCCGGTCACAGCTTCGATGCGTCGAACACCGGCTGAAATGCCACCTTCATAGACCAGCTTGAAGAGACCGATGTCACCAGTTCGGGTCACATGCGTTCCGCCGCAGAGTTCGCGGCTGAAACCGGGAATGCTGACCACCCGAACGTTCTCCCCGTATTTCTCGCCAAAGAGCGCCATAGCGCCCGTATTGAGCGCCTGATCCAGGTCCATGACGTCGGTTTGCACGTCGCGGTTCGCGAGTATCTGCTGATTCACCAGACGCTCTACTTCGTTCCGCTCATCATCAGTCAGTGAAGTGTAATGGCTGAAATCGAAACGGAGACGGCCGGGTTCGACTACGCTGCCCGCCTGCTTAACGTGTGTTCCGAGAACCTGGCGTAAGGCCGCGTGCAGTAAATGTGTTGCGGTGTGATTGCGCGTGATCGCGACGCGCAAAGGCCGATCAACGGCAGCAATCAGCTGGTTTCCTAGATGAATAGGGTTCAATACGTCTACGCGGTGCACCACTGTCGCGGGCGTCGGTTTGTAGGTACTGCGAACAATTGCTACCCGTTGCCGTGTTTCACGGTCGAGCAGTACACCGGTGTCGCCTACCTGCCCGCCGGATTCGCCATAGAACGGGGTTCTTCCGAACACGATCTCTGCTTCGCCCTGCTCCACAAGATCAGCGGGCGATTTGTTCACAATTAAGCGTGTTACCTCGACTGGCATTTCGAGCGTCTCGCGGCCGGTAAATTCGACCGGTGCAAGCTCCCGGTAGACCTCCGGGATTTGAGCGCGATCGCCGCCCTTCCAACTGGCTCGGGCGCGCGTGCGCTGTTTTTCCATCTCACTCGTAAAACTGTCCTGATCGATGGTGAGCCCGAACTCACGCGCCATTTCTTCCTGCTCATCGAGCGCCAGTCCGTAGGTGTCGTAAAGCTTGAAAGCCGCTGCCCCGGGCAGCACACCATTGACGGCCGACTTCGCTTCGTCCTGAAAAAAGCGCTCAGCGACTTGAAACGTCACCGCATAACGGTTCTCTTCATCGCGTACCAGCCGCGTGACGCGTTCGATACTCTCCTGCAACTCCGGATAAGGCTCTTTCATCAGTTCGGCGACAAACGCCGTCAGCTTGTGAAGGTAGGGCTCCGAAGCGCCTGCCAGCCGGCCGTTACGCATCGCGCGCCGCATGATTTTTCGCAGCACGTACCCGCGCCCCTCGTTGGCCGGGATCACGCCGTCGTGAATCAGAAAGGCGGTGGCGCGCGCGTGATCGGCATTAATACGCAGCGCGGTCTCGGTGCGCTCATCCCGCTTGCTCTTGACATGCAGCAGATCCGCCGCGCGCTCGATGATAGGCGCGATCAAATCCGTATCGTAGTTCGAGATATGGCCTTCGAGGACCGCCGCTACGCGCTCCAGCCCCATCCCGGTATCGATCGAGGGCCTGGGTAGGGGAGTCATCCGGCCGTTCTCATCGCGATCAAACTGCATGAAGACCAAATTCCAGATTTCGACGAAGCGCCCGCCGCCATCGAGTGGAAACTGTTCGTGCTCGCGGCCCTTTTCCGCTGCTTCCGGCCCCAGATCGTAGTGAATCTCCGAACAGGGCCCGCACGGCCCAGTCTCGCCCATCTGCCAGAAATTGTCTTTTTCATCCAGCCGGAAGATACGTTCTTTCCGAATTCCGGCGACTTTCTGCCAGAGCTCTTCGGCCTCGTCATCTTCACGAAACACGGTCACGTAAAGCCGGTCTTTCTGCATCCCAAACCACTGGGCGCCTGTGACGAGTTCCCACGCAAACGCAATCGCATCCCGCTTGAAGTAATCGCCGAATGAGAAGTTGCCTAGCATCTCGAAGAACGTGTGGTGCCGGCGTGTATAGCCGACGTTTTCGAGATCGTTGTGTTTGCCGCCTGCCCGAACACACTTCTGCGAGGTGGTCGCACGCGAGTAGTCGCGCTTCTCAAGTCCAAGAAAAATGTCCTTGAACTGGTTCATGCCGGCATTAGTGAACAGCAGAGTTGGGTCCTCCGCCGGCACCAGAGAGGAGCTGCGAACCACCCGATGGCTGCGCCCCGCGAAGTAGTCAAGAAACTTCGCCCGAATCTCGTTTCCAGTCATTCTTTCCTTCTAGTTTCGCATCCATGTTCGGCTTCCCCTGCGGTGGCGGGACCACGTTCGGAGGATTGTGATTCCGGCAAGCGAGTGTTCAGATGAGATTGATGTTCTTGAAAGACATCACGCGCTTTCTCCGGTCCCGAGACCGTGAACCGGCAGACCAGTTGCGCGCAATTAACCAACGTCGAGACGAACTGTCTGCGCTTTCTGACGATCAACTTCAATCTCAGGCGCAGGATAGGCGAGGCGAAGCTGATGTGGTGGAGACGTTCGCGCTGGCGGCAGTTATTGCTGAGCGCGTGCTCGGGCTCCGCATGTTCGATGTCCAGATTCTCGGCGCACTTGCACTGCAGAGAAGCGAGATCGCCGAAATGCAAACGGGCGAGGGCAAGACCCTAGCAGCGGTTCCGGCAATCATCTGGTACGCGCGGAAGGGCCGCGGCACGCATGTCCTGACGGCGAATGATTATCTCGCGCGACGTGACGCTAGCTGGATGAGCGGCATCTATCGGTCGTTCGGATTATCGGTCGACCACGTTTCGCAAGGCATGTCCGCGGAACGCCGGCGCGCCGCGTACTTGCGCGACGTGACATATGCGACCGCAAACGAAGTCGGGTTCGACTACCTGCGTGACGGTTTAGCCCGGAGCGCAGCCGAACTCGTCCAGCGGCCATTTGCTTTCGCTGTCATCGACGAGGCCGATTCGATCCTGATCGACGAAGCGCGCATTCCCCTCATCATCGCGGGCGGCCTCCCCGAGGATCCCCACTTAGCAACCCGGGTCAACTCAGTAGTCGTGGAGCTCCGACCCGGCGAGCACTTCTTGATTGACAGCTTCGCGCGCAATGTTCAGTTGACCGACCGGGGGATCGCTCTCGTCGAACGAGCTCTCGACTCCGGAAGCTTGTTCGACGAAAGTAACTTACGCACCCTGACTGCAGTTCAGGACGCGCTGCACGCGCACGCCTTATTGAAGCGCAATGTCGATTACGTGATCAAGAACAGCTCGGTCGAACTGGTTGACGAGTTCAAGGGCCGCATCGCGCAAAATCGCCGCTGGCCGGCAGGGCTGCAATCAGCCATTGAGGCGAAAGAAGGCGTGCCGCTGAAGAAACAGGGTCGCATTCTGGGCTCGATTACTGTGCAGCAGTTATGCGGGCAATACGAACGCATCTGCGGCATGACCGGTACTGCTGCCACGCAAGCGGAAGAGTTCTGGAAGACTTACAAGTTGCCGGTGACGGTGATTCCCACGAACCGGCCCGTCATCCGGCGCGATCTTCCCGATGTGGTCTATTCGAACCGCGAGGCAAGAAACCGGGCGCTCGTCGAAGAAATCAGGCAAGTGCATGAGTCGGGTCGTCCGATCCTGGTGGGGACCGGGAGTGTCGGAGAATCGGAGTTTTTAAGTGCGCGTTTGCGGATCGCTCATACGCCACATGCAGTCTTGAACGCGCGAAACGATGAAGCGGAAGCGGAAATCATTGCGCAGGCAGGCGCACCTGGCGCAGTGACCATCTCGACCAACATGGCAGGGCGTGGAACCGACATTCTGCTGGGCGGCAATCCGCCGGAGCATCGCGAGCGGGTGATCGGGTCTGGTGGTCTCTATGTGATCGGTACAACTCGGCACGAGGCCAGGCGAATCGATAACCAACTCAGGGGCCGTAGTGGCCGGCAAGGGGACCCCGGCACCTCGCGATTTTTTATCAGCCTGGAAGACGACCTGCTCGTGCGATTTGGGATCAATGAGAATCCGGACATCGAGAGCGTACAGCGCACCGCCGAGAGCCAGAACCTCGAGATTCGCCAGATGCTCTGGAAATACGAATCGGCCACCGAGCATCATCGTCGAGAAGTTTGCAGTCTGAGACGCGAAATTCTGCTATCGCCAAATTGGAGCATCGGTTCCATGCTGCGCGAAGAACAATACGGCGAGTTAAGCGAAGCGCTCGATCACGACACGCTCGAAAAGGCTGGCCGCGCGGTGGCACTGCTCATTCTCGACGATCTCTGGGCCGACTATCTGGCGAACGTGGCAGAAGTGCGCGGAGGGATTCATTGGGTGTCCTGGGGCGGGCGCGATCCACTTTACGAATTTCTGGTGAGCGTACGTGAAATCTATGAAGATTTTCATGACTCTTTAAGGAAAGAGATCGCGGATGCATTCGCGTCGGCCGACATTCGAGATGGTGAGATTCACTTTAGGAGCGTTGAAGGGTCGGAGCGCGGCGCGACCTGGACCTATCTAACAACGGACCAGCCTTTCGGAACTCTCGGCGAGCGCGCAATGAAAGGGCTGCGTCGAAAGTTTTCGAGAAGATAGCAAGTGGGGGAGTGAGCACGCGTTGCACGTATGATATTTCGATTGAAGCCCTGGTCAATGACATGGATGGCAGGCCTTCTCTCGTCGATGTGTCTGGTGGGGGCTGGACAGATCGTGCGGGGGGCTGAGGCGACAGCGCTTTCCTACAACGTCGAGGAAGTCAGTTACGAGAATCCGGCCGCTGCCGGAGTGGAACTCGCGGGTACGTTTACGGTACCTCGAAAGAATGCGGCTGTGCCGGCAGTTCTACTCATCTCGGGCGCAGGACCACAGGACCGCGATGAAACGATTGGTAGCCACAAACCGTTCCGGCTGCTCGCTGACTATTTGACTCGGCACGACATCGCGGTCCTGCGAGTCGACGACCGAGGCGTCGGGCAATCGACCGGCGATTTCAAAGGCGCGACCACAAAAGACTTCGCGTCCGATGCGCAGGCCGGCGTGCGCTTTCTGATGGCTCGCCCCGAGGTGGATCACAAGCGCGTTGGTTTGATCGGACATGGCGAGGGAGCTATCGTGGCAGCGATGCTGGCGGCCGAAGTGCCACAACTGGCCTACGTCGTGCTCCTCAGTGGAACAGCCGTCCCGGGCGAGAAAGTGCTGCTCGCCCAAACGGCGCGGGCCGAGACGGCCGCGGGTATCTCCGAGGATCAGGTCGATGCGGATCTACGGATTGGACGTGGCCTGTATCAGATGGCCGCAGCCGGACGAAGCGAAAGCGAGATGAGGGAAGCACTGCAGAACGTTCCTGAACAGTACAAGAATTACGCTGAGCCTTGGAAGCCGCAACTTCCCAGGCTCCAGTCGGCCTGGCTTCGGTCTTTCTTGACCTATGACCCTAGTTTGGCGCTTGGGCAGGTGAAGTGTCCCGTGCTGGCGCTCTTCGGAGAGAAGGATATGACACTAGACCCCGATCAAAATGCGGCGGCGATGAAAAAGGCTTTCGGGAAGGGACACAACCGGGAGGCCAAAATCAAGATTTTGCCCGGTTTGAACTACTTGTTTCAAAAAGCACAAACAGGACTTGCCAGCGAGTACGCGTCACTCGGCGAGCCGATGTCCTCTGGTGCCCTTGAAACAATTGGAACGTGGATAGAAAAGCAGGGGCAGTAAGAAACACGGGGCCAAGTTCTTTCGAACCTAACCCCGTGGCTATCGCTGTTAGGTAGTGCTCGAAGCTGTGGCCGAACCCGCGCTGCCCGTGCCGCTCGTGCTGTGATGTCTCTTCGACCGCTTTGATTTGCCGGAGCTCATCGTGCCACTGTCGGTGCTGGATGCGGATCCGTTGCCAGATTGTCCAGCCTGGCCGCTCGCCGACCCGCTGCTGCCCGAACCGGAGCCGCTGCCACTCTGACCGGCGCCGCCGGAGCCGGAAGATCCGCTGCCGGTCTGGCCGCTGCTGCCGGAGCCAGAGCCGGAGCCGCTGCTGCCTGAACCGCCACTTCCCGAACCCGATTGAGCTGCTGTCAAGCCGACCGCAACCATCGGAATCGCGAATGCTGCGAGTGTGAATGAGGATAAGACTTTCTTCATGGTTATCACTCCTTTGAAGTGCACTTCGTTGACTGAGCCACTGATAGCTAATTACCTAGCGCAATTACCGAGAAAGTCATCGCCTTCACCATGCAGCCTACTGGGTCAGCAAACTTACCTGATCGACAACCCTGCGGAATGCGGCCGACTTCGGGTCTATATTCCAGGAAACAAACTATGCCGCAAAACAGCATCCAAGATCCAACAACAAAAGACCCCAAGCAACAGGAACCCAAAGCGGACCCCCAGCAGACAACCATCGTTCATCCCGGCTTAGAGAGCGAAATGCGTCAAAGGCCCGATCATGGCGAGCAATCTTACCGGGGCTTTGGCCGGCTCACCGATAAGGTTGCGTTGATCACGGGCGCCGACAGCGGAATCGGCAAAGCGGTCGCAATAGCCTTTGCTCGCGAGGGGGCCGATGTTCTTTTAAGCTACCTACCCCAAGAGGAGCAGGACGCGCAGGACACCGCGAGCTGGGTCGAGAAGGCGGGCCGGAAGGCAGTGAAAGCGCCGGGCGATCTGCGCCAGGAAGCGCATTGCGAGAGCATTGTGAACCGCGCAGTGAACGAGTTCGGCAAGCTCGACTTACTGGTGAATGTGGCGGCGTTCCAGAGCACTCATCAAAAAATCGAGGAGTTTACAACCGAAGAGTTCGACCGTGCATTCAAGACTAACGTTTACGCTCTGTTCTGGTTATGCCGCGCTGCTCTGCCGCACATGAAGGCGGGAAGCGCAATTATCAACACGGCTTCCATCCAGGCGTACGATCCGAGCCCTCAACTCTTACCGTATGCTGCGACAAAATCAGCGATCGTTAGCATGACGAAAACACTCTCGAAGATTGGCATGAAGAACGGTGTGCGAACGAACGCAGTCGCTCCGGGTCCGGTGTGGACACCCCTAATACCGGCCACTATGCCGGAAGATAAAGTCAAGGAGTTTGGCCACGATACGCCCTTCGAACGTCCGGCTCAACCAGTCGAAATCGCTCCCGTGTTCGTTTTCTTAGCCTCCAATGAAGCGCGGTATGTAACGGGAGAAATTTACAGTGTTACCGGAGGTCAAAGCCCGTACTAGAGCTGGTTTTAGATATCTGGTAAAAACCGCTTAAGACCGAAATGAGTAAAGGCTAGCTGGTAAATCTGCGAGGGCTGCACCCTTGTGTATACCGAATACAGTAAATTTTTACACGGTGTATACGTTTTGCTGTATCTTGCCGATAATTCCGAGGTACACTGAAATCAATATGGGCGGCAACGCACTCGCGCGTACCGCCCCCTCCGACACAGCAAGGGTCCGTTTTTGTAGCGGACCTTTGCTGCGAATCCGTAGCCAAAGAATAACGCATAATCAGTTCGATATGCACATCAGAAAATACTGAATGCGCGAGATTTATCGAATTACCGCGCTTAATAAGTACTACAACTTTGTGAAAACGAAGTTTCACTTGTAGTTTTCGATCCCCATATAGTCCTTCAATGAGAGTTGGCTTAGTACTTTTAGTGCGCCACAGCTGCCGAGATGAGGTCACGTAAACGGTCAAGGCCTTTTACCAGATCCACTCCCAGGTGAACGCGCAATATACGGCGCTTACGCTGGGCTAAAATCTCGAAATCACCTCTCGCCTGAGCAGCCTTTACGATGCCGAAGGTATATTTCTGATCCGGAACCGGCAAATCCTCAGCCTCGTCACAGGTAATTTGCAGGAACACTCCAGAATCCGGGCCGCCTTTATAGGCTTGGCCGGCGCTGTGAAGGAAACTCGGCCCGAAGCCGAGCACGGTGGCGACCTCCTTGGCTTCTAGAACCTGCTTTCTCATCGCCTGCAGTTCTGCCTCGTAGTCAGCGAACATCGGGATGTAGGCCAGTAAGCCGAAATAGTCACCGGGCTGGATGCGGTCAAGGTGCCGACGAATCACTGCTCCCACGGTCTTGTTGCCGTTCAGTAACTCCTGCGCATTACCGCCATCGGCAAACAGCTTCAAACCTTCCTGGTCGAGGATCGACTTTTCCGGCGGCAGCGAACCGTTCTTTTCGGATTCGCTCATCAAATCGCGGGTGACCACCTTACTCGCCTCGACGTCTGGCTGGTCGAAGGCACTGATTCGGAGAATTGAGGCGGCAACAGCGGTGGCAACTTCCCATTGAAAAAAGATCTGCCCAAGGTCATACAGATCGTTGACGACGATACGTACGACTGAGTGGCCAGCGTGTTCCAGAGCGGCAACCGTACTTTCCTGGTTGCCGGCGTTATCGCCCGCGTAACGGATGTAAGTGAAAAGGCGATCCCCGCTGTAGGTGGAGGGGTCGACGAGCGGCTCGCCGTTTACCGGAATGAGACCACGTCCTTGTTTGCCGGTCGATTCGGCCAAGAGCTGTTCGAGCCAAGCGCCGAGGTCGTGAATTGTTTCCGAACAAATCAGGGTTACTTTGTCACGCTTGAGCTTTGCGGCCGCTTGTCCCAAAATGAGCCCAAGCGCCACGCCGGGGTTTTGGTCGACCTGTGGTGACCGGCAGCTCTCAACCATGCGTGCTGCTTGCCTCAAAAGCTTTTCCGTATTGAGACCAGCAGCCGCATGCGGCACCAATCCGAAATCAGAAAGGGCAGAGTAGCGGCCGCCAATGCTCCGCACTCCGTAGTAGACGCGTCGAAAATGAAGCCGGACGGCGACGCCTTCGAGCTTTGAACCAGGATCGGTTATGGCGATGAAATGTCTCCCGGCGTCATCTCCTACGACTTTTTTTGTCTCTTCGTAGAAATACTGCAGGTAGAGATTCGGTTCAAGCGTTGTGCCGGACTTGCTCGATACACAAAACAAAGTG
The DNA here is from genome assembly GCA_963737005.1 of Terriglobia bacterium. Lineage (GTDB taxonomy): Bacteria > Acidobacteriota > Terriglobia > Bryobacterales > Bryobacteraceae > Bog-105. The sequence goes on from CAVTRD010000008.1 coordinate 139,974, forward strand.
CGCGCGGGGTCGATTCGTTCGCGCAATCGACGGATCTGCTCCGGATCTGTCGAATCAAGTACGAGCATCTCGGGCCACCCAGCCTGTTGGCCGAAAGTGGAGCTGAACACTTTGGGGCACAAGCTCGAACCACCCATCCCAAGCAGACAGAAATGGCTGAAACCGTCTTCGTGTACTTCGGCTCGGAGCGCCTTAAACTTCGAGACGTCCGCCAGTTCGCGGTTCACGACATCGAGCCAGCCCAGCCAATTGCTTTCATCGGCATTCGTCCACAGGAAGGCATCTTTGTTCCAAAGCTTATCTGTGTTGCCAGCGCGCTCCCAAATCTGCTTGGCCTGATCGAAGGCGGTCTGTAAGTCTCTCCCGAGCTTGTAAGACAATGTAACGCCAGGTGCGGAGTGAACTCTAGCGGAACTCATTTTGCTCGATCGCTTTGACCTTATTGAGGCGGCGTAGATGACGTTCCTCCCCGCTGAACCGAGCGCCAAGGAAGGCCTCAACTGCTTCCTGCGCCACCATGGAACCGATGATCCGCGCGCCGAGCACGAGCACGTTCATATCGTCGTGCTCAACACCCTGGTGCGCGGAAAAGTGGTCATCGCATAAGCCGGCGCGAATGCCTTTGAACTTGTTGGCGGCTACTGAAACGCCTACTCCGCTTCCGCACACGAGAATTCCCCGTTCGGACTTGCCGGAGCGGACATCTGCGGCGACCAGAATGGCATAGTCCGGATAATCATCCGGTTTATCCGGTTCGAACGTGCCGACATCATGAACCGTATGCCCGAGCTTCTCGACCAGCTCGACTAATTGGCGCTTCATCTCATAGCCGGCATGATCCGCCCCAATCGAAATGGTCATGTTAGTCGGATGGCCCTCCATTAGACGCCAGAGCGGTTGCTAGGGTTCGGCGAAATCGGATTTCTATTATTTAGCATCGAGCGTTCAGTCGCGGCCCCGCCGGAACACCAGAGAGGCGTTAAGGCCGCCAAAGGCGAAAGTGTTGGAGAGTGCGAGTTCGAGGTCGGCCCGCCGAGCCTCGTTCGGAACGACATCCAGGTGACAAGCCGGGTCTGGTTCGCGGAAATTTACGGTGGGAGGCGCTAAGCCTCCGCGAAGCGCTTGCAGCGTGAGGACAGCTTCCACAGCGCCGGCTGCTCCGAGCGTGTGGCCGTGCATCGATTTCGTCGAACTAACGAGAAGCTGACCGGCCGCTCTTCCGAAAACTGTATGGATGGCTTCGCTTTCGGTGGCATCGTTTGCCTGGGTTCCAGTGCCATGTGCGTTTACGTAGTCGATGTCGCCTGGAGAGATACCGGCGTCGCGCAGGGCCCACGCCATCGCCCGCGCCGGTCCACCCGCTGATGGCTGAGTGATGTGATGCGCATCTGAGCTCATGCCGAACCCGATAATCTCGCCAAGTATCTTGGCGCCGCGAGAACGTGCGTATTCCCATTCTTCGAGCACCAGCATGGCGCCGCCCTCGCCGAGTGAAAGCCCGCGACGGTCAGCCGAAAACGGCCGACAAGGTTCTGGCGAGACGACGCGCATCGCCTCCCACGCGCGTAGCAGCCCTTCGGCGAACACGGCTTCGCTACCGCCCGTAATTGCCGCCTTAACCTGCCCGCTACGCACCATCGAGAAGGCCTGACCAATCGCGTGGTTCGAAGAAGAACAGGCCGTTGAGACAGTATAAGCAGGGCCGTGGATCCCCCATTCGAGCGAGATATAACTCGCACCCGCATTGGCCATGGTACGCGGGATCGTTAAGGGCGCTACTCGTGGATTGTTCTCGCGATAGAGCCGGAGATAACCCTCTTCTTCGGTAAACTGGCCGCCGACGCTGCTGCCGGTGACCACAGCAGATTCTTCCGCCAGCTCGCCCGTGAACGAGATGCCGCTCTGCGCAACGGCTTCGCGCGCCGCTGCCGCTGCGAAAAGCGCAAACCGTTCGAGCAGGACCAGATCTCTTTCCGTGAACTGATCGAGCGGGTGAAAAGTTCGTGCTTCCGCCCCCGTTTGGAACTTATAAGGAGGCGAACCGCCATCGCTGAGCGGGCCGATCGCGCTCCTTCCAGCCGATGCTTTTTCCCAGCACTCCGCTACACTGTTGCCGAGCGCGCAAACGAGCCCTTGCCCGGTGACGGCCACCCGCTTCATACGGGAGCGGGCGGGGTGGTCTCGATTTTTTGTTGGACAAGCTGGCGAACGCCCTCGATCGTTTCCCGCACGGAACGCAATCCCGCGACTCCCTCATCTGGGATGCTGATATCGAACTCTTTCTCGAGCTCGAAAACAATATTAATTCCGTCTAGCGAATCGATTTTCAATTGTTCGAATGTGCTCTCGGGTGTGACGGTTTCAACCGGAATGCGCTGCGTGCGCGCGATTACTTCGATAACCTTCTTGCCGAGCGCATCGGTTTCGGCGGGTGAGGGCATGCTCCGCAATCATGATAACCAAAGTGATGAGCTACACAGTGACGATTCCGTGCCCAGAAAGCTCGGGAACTCGTGGGGGCGGTTCACTCGAGGCAAGCAAGCCTTCCGATGCGGAAAGAGACCAGGTTCTTGCGCGCCTCGCGCGTGCAGCATTTGCCAGCTATCTATAATGAACGGCATGAAATTTGTTGCGCTGCTTATCGCGAGCGCCGGCTTAATGACTGCACAATCGTCCTTCGATCAGTTAGTCGGTCAGTACTTTGACGAAAACTTTCGGCTCAACCCTTCTTTCGCGACCGCTTCGGGGTTTCACGAGCCATACGACAAAAAACTGGAGGATTATTCGGCGACGGGTATCCAGAAGCAAATCGCCCTCGACGAAAAATACCTTCCGCTGTTTGAAAAGATGCCTCAGACCGATGACCGGGACTGGGTGATCTCGCATCTGAATGCGGATCTGGTCAACGTGCGTGATATCCGAATGTGGGAGAAAGACCCGGATGTGTATTCAAGCGGCGTCACGTCTTCGATCTTTGGCTTGATCAGCCGGAAATTTGCTCCTCCTGAGCAGCGGCTGACTGATGTGATAGCGCGGGAGAATCAGTTCGGCCGAATCTTCGCAGCTGCGCGCGGCAACTTGAAGAACCCGCCCAAGATCTACACCGAAGTGACCCTTGAACAGCTCCCCGGGATCCAAAGCTTCTTTGCGAGCGACGTGCCGGCGGCCTTTTCGGAAGTCAAAGACGAGAAACTGCTCACACAGTTCCGCCAGGCAAACCAAGCCGCCATCGAAGAGCTCAAGAAGTTTGAACAGTGGGTGCGCGCGGATCTTTTACCCCGTTCCAATGGTGATTTTAGAATCGGCGCAGACAATTTTCACAAGAAAGTGATGTACGAGGAGATGGTCGATTTGCCGCTCGACCGCTTGCTCGCAATCGGCTACGACAACCTGCACCAGAATCAACGCAGGCTGCTGGAGCTCTGTAAACAAATCGATCCCAACAAAACCCCGCAGCAGATCGCGGACGGTTTTGAAAAAGATCATCCGGCGCCCGATCAGCTGCTACAAACCTTTCGCAACACACTTTCCGGCTTGATCGAGTTCATCAACGAACGCAAGATCATCACCATCCCCTCGACGGTTCGACCGATCATCGAAGAGACTCCGCCCTTTATGCGCGCGCTCACAACAGCATCCATGGATACCCCGGGCGCCTACGAAAAGGTTGCGACCGAGGCTTATTTCAATGTGACTTTGCCGGAGAATAATTGGCCGCAGAAGCGGATTGAGGAGTTCATGACGGCATTCAATCGCGGCACGATTGAGAGCACGGCCATTCACGAAGCCTATCCGGGACACTTTGTGCAGCTTCTCTGGTTCCAAAAAGTGCAGTCGAAGGTGCGCAAGCTGATCGGGGCGAGTTCAAACATCGAAGGCTGGGCGCACTACTGCGAGCAGATGATGATTGACGAAGGGTACGGTAAGAATGACCCCGAATTGAAAGTCGGGCAGCTTCTGGATGCGCTGCTGCGCAACTGCCGCTACATCGTCGGGATCGAAATGCACACGGGCAAGCGAAGCTTCGAGCAGGGCATCGACTTCTTCGTGAAAGAAGGCTACATGTCTCACGACTACGCCGAGCGTGAAACGAAGCGGGGCACCTCCGATCCGACTTATCTTTACTACACACTGGGCAAGCTCGAGATTTTGAAGCTGCGAGAGGACTACCGGCAGAAGATGGGCGACAGGTTCTCGCTCGAGCAATTCCACAACGCCTTCATGCAGCAGGGCGGCGTACCGGTGAAGATCATCAGGCATACGATGCTCGGCGCGGATACGCCGACTCTATGACGACGCTCGCCGAGGGTAACTCGGGTTACAACCGATTCCTTCTACTCGTGGCGGGACTGGGCGGATTGCTTTACGGCGTCGACGTTGGCATTATCGGCGGCGCGCTGCCTTACCTGGAAGCCACATCGGGCTTGAATGCAGGACAGCTTTCGATCATTGTGGCGGCCGTGCTGCTCGGCAGTGTAATTTCGACCCTCTTCGCCGGAATGCTGGCTGACTGGATGGGGCGTAAGCCGCTCATGGTCCTGAGCGGTGTGACCTTCGTTGTGAGCATTCCAGTGATTGCTCTCTCGCACGGTTACGGCCCGCTATTTTTCGGCCGGCTGCTGCAGGGCATCAGCGGCGGACTGATCGGAGTGGTTGTTCCGCTCTACTTAGCCGAATGCCTGGTTGCTTCGAGCCGTGGGAAGGGCACCGGAATTTTTCAGTGGCTGCTCACGCTGGGCATCGTGTCGGCCGCGCTTATCGGAATTTACTACAGCTACCGAGTCGAGCAAGTCACGAGGATGGCTGACGCGGCGACCTTGTTTGCGTTCAAGGATCAGGCGTGGCGAAGGATATTTTGGGTTTCACTGCCGCCGGGCCTCCTATTTGTGATCGGCAGCTTTTTTGTGGCGGAATCACCGCGTTGGCTATTCAAAAAAGGTAAGCGGGAGGCAGCCGAATCGGCTCTGTTGAGGTCGCGAACCGCTGCCCAGACGGCAGTCGAGTTGCGCGAAATGGAAGACACACGGGCCACCAGCGCAACCGAAGCAAAATCGTCAGCCGGTGATTCGCTACTGAGACGCAAGTACGTAATCCCGTTCATACTCGCCTGCGTGATCTTGTTCTGCAATACGGCAACCGGAATTAATTCGATCATCGGATACAACACCAACATTCTTTTGCAGAGCGGATTATCGGACGTGCAGGCTCACTGGGGTTACGTCATCTTCACGCTGGTGAACTTCCTGATGACCATCGGTGGCTTGACGCTGGTCGATCGCAAAGGCCGCAAGTTTCTGCTCACGCTGGGTACAGCCGGGATTATTATTTCGCTCGTCGGGACGGCATTTCTCTTTCTGCGCACGGAGAAGTCGAACGTGGACGCGCGCGAGGCCGTGCAGGCTCTGGTCAGGCCCGATCAGACATTAAGCCTGCACTTCGACGAGGTGGAAGCAGGGCGGCTGCTCGCGGCCAAGACCGGTGCGGAGCAGCAGATTGCTCCCGATCGGGCGGCGCTTGTCATCGTGTATTCGTACGGCGATTTCACGGCGGAGAGCACGGTCGCGCACTCGAGCGAGAGAGGCGCAGCAGCGATTAACATCTCGCGGGAGAGTTGCGTGCCGGCTAATAGCGTAGAAGCATTCTTTAAGAATCCGCTGGCCGATGTCAAATCCGCACGCACGGCGCCGTTGCAGATCCGGAAGGCTCTGCTGAGTCCGGTGCCGCCTGCAGCGCATGGCTGGCTGGTTGCGATCAGCCTCTATTTATTCATGGCCTTCTACGCAATTGGCCCAGGTGTGTGCGTGTGGCTGGCCCTATCGGAATTGATGCCCACGCGCATACGGTCGAACGGCATGAGCATCGCGCTAGTCATCAACCAGATCGTTTCGACCACACTCGCCGCGATCTTTCTGCCGATTGTCAGCAGCTACGGGTATTCGACTATCTTCTTTGTCTTCGCCGGGTTTACCGTGATTTATTTCGTCACGGCAGTTTTCTTCCTACCGGAGACGAAAGGCAAGACGCTCGAAGAGATCGAGGAGCATTTCGAGGGTGCGACGAGCACGGTTTGATCAGTGCTCACGTGATCAGCTGTTAATCGCGGCCAGGTCTTCGGGCCGGCCAACGTCGCGCCAGGCGCCTTCCACGGGCGAGATACGTAACTCGAGCCCGTCAGCCAGCATGTTCGCTAGTGCCGATGTGAGCTCGTACTCACCGCGCGGCGAGGGTTCGAGCCGAGCGAGGTACTCGAAGATCACGGGTCGGAAGGCGTAAAAGCCGGCGCTGTTCCAATGCGTTATCGACGTACCCTTGGGAGGTTTCTCGATAATGCGGTCGATCCTGCCTTTTGACTCATAGACAGCCGCTCCCTGCCAGGGGTCATCCACTTCTTTGACCGCCACGGCCGCGCTGCAGGAGGGATTGGCCGACAGGATCTCTGATGCGCGTGAGTATGCGGCCGGCTCGCAGAGGATGTCGCCGTACGTTAGCAGAAAAGGTTCACCGGCGGCGAAGTTGCGGGCGAGGAGCGCCCCGGAACCCGTCCCGTTCACCGGTTCTTGCCGCACGAACTGAAGTGCTGGCTTCGTTCCTTCGAAATGACGTTCAATGACCTCGCCACGATAGCCGATGACGACCAGAAATCGTGAAATGCCTGACACTGCAAGGCCTTCCAGGATGTGGTCGAGCATCGGCCGGCCATGAATTGGCAGCATGGGCTTCGGCATCTCTTGGGTGATATCGCCCATGCGTGTGCCTCGGCCGGCTGCGAGGATCACCGCCCCCGAAATTGTTGACTTAGGCAGACAAAGCTCCCGCCGAGGGCTCGGCAACAAGTAAGTGCTCGGATTCGATGAAGGCGGGACGCTTGCCGTAGAAATCTCTGATCAAGCCGGCGCGGACCCGGCTTGTCTCGACACTTTTACAAAGAACAATGGCGCATCCTCCGAAGCCGGCTCCGGTAAGACGCGCGCCGAGTGCACCAACATCCATGGCACACTGAACGAGTTCGTCCAGCGCGGGATGGCTGACTTGCAAGCGGTCCCGCAGGCTCGCGTGTGAGGCGAATAGCAATTCCCCAAACTGCTCAATGTGGTTGTGACGCAATGCTTTCACGGCACATTCGACGCGGCGTGCCTCGGACAGGACATGGAAAAAAGCCGCGCTTTCCCCGCTAGGCAATTTTGCCGCGCGACCTTCCGCCGACGGCTCCCCTAACGCCTCCCGAAAGCTCACAAACCCGAGAGAACGGAGCGCTTGGATGCCCGCTGTCCGGCGCGCGTTGTACTCCGCTTTGAGAGCGCCTGATTTTTCGGCCACCGTCAGACTGTGCGCGATCAGGAAAGTCCAATCAGAAGGGATCGGGATCGGCTCGAATCGAAACGGGGCGAAGTGTACCAGCAGTCCGCAACCGGCCTGCGAGGCGAGGACCGCTGCATGATCCATGCCTCCTCCGCGGGTCCCCACAAACTGTTCGCCTTCGGGCAGAAGTTCCATCAAGTGTTCGATATTGGGATAGATCCCGTTCGCATGTAGCAGCGCGAGGGCGAAGCCGGTCAGCAGGGCGGAGGACGACGAAAGCCCTGCGGCGCAGGAGAGATCGGATTGGATAGTGGCATCAACACCTCGGCTAATCACCCAGGCTTTTCCAATCATCTGCACAGCGGCTTTCAGATAGTTTCCCCAATCGCCTGGCGGCAGCGGGTCGGTTTCCCTGAGCTTGAAACAGCGTTCTCCATAGCCCGCTGAACTGGCTTGAATGAGGTTATCTTCGCGCGCTTCGAATCGTATCGAAACGCGCCGTTGGATGGCCATCGGCAACACCGGCAAATTATGGTAGTCGATGTGCTCACCGATCAGGTTGACCCGACCAGGCACGGAAACGGAGTCTCTCATCAAAGTCTCAGCATCCCATGAGGGGCACTTGTGACGATTTCGGGAACCTTTGCCAGCGGGCTTCGTATACATGAGGGCGCAATGCCGCTAAGCCCCTGTTTGTGTCAACATAGGGAGTTACCCCCTTCCAGAAAATGAGTGGTTTCGTGTACTTAAACCCTAGTAAGTCGAAGTTTGTCCCGCTTTGCGTGACGATGGTTTTGGGTGTCATAGGATTGACATCCTGCGCCAAAAAACAGCAACCAATGAACCCGATGGCCGCCATGATGATGATGGAAGTGCCGGTGCGCGCTGTCCCGGCGCTTGAGACTGACGTTCCGCTCATGGTCTCGGCGGTCGGTAACGTGGAGGCGATGGCAAGCGTGGACGTTAAGTCGCGCGTCGCGGGCCAGGTTTTGCGTGTGCTGTTCAGCGAAGGGCAGAATGTGCAGCAGGGTCAGCTGCTATTCGAGATCGACCCTGAGACGCTCAACCGGCAGATCGCGCAAATCCAAGCGGATCTTGGAAAAGACGCCGCCCTGGAGCAGCAGGCCCGAGCCAACGTAGTGAAAGATCAGGCCACAATTCAACAGACGCAGGCGTCGGCCAACCGCGCACTTGAGCTCTCGAAAGAAGGCATCTTTTCGAAGGAGCAAACGGAGCAGGCGGTAGCGACAAACGCCTCGGGGCTTGCTTCGCTCCAGGCAGACCAGGCCATGGTCGAAAGCGCCGTGGCGGCAACAAAATCTGATAATGCGCGCTTGGCTCAAACGCAATTGCAGTTGCAGTACACGAAAATTACCGCGCCTATCACCGGCCGCGCGGGCGCCATCACCGTCAAGGCAGGCAATCTGGTGAAAGATAACGACGCGGCACTCGTCAACATTCTGAAAATCTCACCGATCTATGTCAGTTTTGGCGTGCCAGAGCAGTTACTGCCTGACGTGCAGAAGTTCAACGCGCAGCATCCTTTGCTGGTAGAGGCGGTCAACAGCGATGGAACGAGCCTGACGGGGCAACTGAAGTTTATCGACAATTCGGTCGACTCGACCACAGGTGCGATCAAGCTCAAGGCGGAATTCCCGAATCAGAATCACGCGCTTTGGCCAGGCCAGTTTGTGAACGTGGAAGCGCGCCTCAACCTGGAGCATGACCGCATTCTGGTTCCGAGCAGCACGATCGAAAACGGACCGCAAGGCAAGTATGTGTGGGTCATGGATAAGAACGCGCACACGGTCGGGATGCGGCCGGTGAATGTCTTGCGCAACTACAAACCGGCGAAGGAAGTGGAGCAGGCGGTTATCGGGAGCGGGCTCCAGCCCGGCGAGATGGTGATCTCGGAAGGGCAGATGCGGTTGATGCCCGGAGCGAAGGTCAAGATGCTCGATAAAACGGGCGCGCAGATGGGCGATGCGGGCAGTGGTCAAAAGAGCAGCAGTTAAGCCCTAACTAGCAACGGTCAAAGCAACAAGGAATAGGCATGCACTTTACCGACTTTTTCATACGGCGTGCGATCACAACGACGCTGATCATGGCGGGCATTCTCGGGTTCGGGTTGCTCAGTTACTTCTCTCTGCCGGTGAGTAACTTGCCTGCGGTTGAGTACCCGACCATACAGGTGGAAGCGGGGCTGCCCGGTGCCAATCCGGACGTGATGGCTTCGTCGGTTGCAACCCCGCTCGAGAATCAGTTTTCGACAATTGCGGGCATCAACAGCATGTCATCGTCGAGCTCGCTCGGCTCAACCAACATCACCCTGCAGTTTGATTTAAGCCGCAGCATCGACGCCGCGGCACAGGACGTACAGGCGGCGATTGCTAGGGCACAGGGTTTACTGCCGACCGATATGCCGTCGCCACCCTCGTATTCGAAGGTGAATCCGGCCGAGCAGCCGATTATGTACATCGCTGTCTCATCGCGAACGATGGGGCTTTCGCAACTCGATCAGTACGCCGAGCAGATGATGGCGCGGCGCGTTTCGATGATTTCGGGCGTAGCGCAGGTGCAGGTTTTCGGCGCCCAGAAGTACGCCGTGCGTATGCAGGCTGATCCGGCGAAGTTGGCCGCGCACGAAGTCGACCTCGAGCAAATACGGAACTCTATGGCAAGCGGGAGCGTGAACCTGCCCGCTGGCTCCCTTTACGGATACAACAAAGCCTATACGGTTCAATCCAACAGCCAGCTGACGACGGCAGCTCAATTTGGGCAGCTCATCGTGGCGTACAAAAATGGGAGCCCGCTGAAGCTGAACGAATTGGGCCGGGTGTTCGACAGCGTAAGCAACGATAAAACGCGTTTCTGGATCAACGGAAATTTGAGCGTCGTACTGGCAGTGAAGAAGCAGCCCGGTGCGAACACGGTGCAGGTTGCTGACGCAGTGAAGGCTCTGCTGCCGGTGATGAAGGAATCGATGCCGGCGGGTATCGAAATCGGCAAGTCGTTCGACGTCTCACAGAATATCCGCGAATCGATTTCGGATGTGAAGTTCACGCTGATCCTGACGATCTGCCTGGTGATCGCGGTGATCTTCTTCTTCCTGCGAAACGTATCGGCCACGCTGATTCCGAGCTTGGCGGTGCCGCTCTCGCTACTCGGAACTTTTGCAGCGATGAAGCTGCTTGGTTTCACGATAGACATGCTGTCGATGATGGCGATGACGCTCTCGGTCGGTTTTGTGGTTGACGATGCGATTGTCATGCTCGAGAACATTGTGCGGCATATGGAGATGGGCAAGGGGCGGCTGCAGGCGGCGATCGATGGCGCACGCGAAGTCGGTTTTACCATCGTGTCGATGACTGTCTCGCTTGTTGCGGTCTTTATCCCAGTGTTGTTCATGAGCGGGATCATCGGCCGACTGCTACGCGAGTTTTCCATCACGATTGCGGTGGCCGTTCTTATTTCCGGCTTTATCTCGCTAACGCTGACTCCGATGCTCTGCAGCCGTTTTCTGCGGCATGAGACGCATCCCACGGGAGCGTTTTATCGCTGGTCGGAGAGATTCTTTGTCGGGCTCAACTAACCTATATCGCCGGACTTTGCTTGCGGTGCTGCGGTTCCGGCGCATCACGCTGCTCGGGAGCATTGCTCTAACGGCCTTGACGGTGTATTTGTTCGTGATCATGCCGAAAGGCTTTATGCCCACCGTCGATCAAGGCTTTGCTTTCGGCGGCGACGAAGCAGCCGCAGGATACGTCGTTCGACAAGATGGTCGGCCTGCAGGAGCAGGTTAATAACGTTCTCAAAAAGAATCCGTGGGTTTCGAGCTGGGGATCGGGCGTAGGCATGAACGGACAAAACTCCGGGTTTGTGTTCCTCGATCTCAAGATGGACAAACACCGGCCAAAGGTGAACGCGATCATCGGCCAGCTGACACAGGAGTTCATGAAGATCCCGGGTCTCATGGTGTTCATGCAGTCGCCCCCGCTCATCACCCTGGGCCAGGAAGAGGATCGAAGCCAATACTCCGTCGCACTGGAAGATGCGGATACAACGGAGCTCTACAAATGGGCGCCGGTTCTCGAAGCGAAGCTGCGCGGCATTCCGCAATTGACGGATATCTTCAGCGACTTGCGGTTGAGCAGCCCGCGGCTGAATGTGCACATCAATCGTAATGTCGCTTTAGCGCTTGGAGTAAATCCGGACGCAATTGCCAATACGCTCTATGACGCGTACGGCAACCGCAAGGTGACCACCATCACGGCGGCTTCGGACCAATACGACGTGATCCTGGAAGTCCTGCCCCAGTATCAGCGCGACCCGGCCGCACTACGCGATCTGTATCTCCGCTCAACGCAGGGCAAAATGGTGCCGCTTGCAGCCGTGACGGACCTGCAGCAAACGGTGGCTCCGCTCAGCGTGAATCATATTGGGCAGCTACCGGCAGTGAACTTTCAGTTCAATGTGAAGCCCGGAGTTTCGTTGAGCCAGGCGACGAAACTGATCGATACGGCCGCCGCACAGATCGGCTTGCCCGACACGATGACCTTCACCTATCAGGGTACGGCGGCAGCGTTCCAGAACTCGCTACGCGACCTGGGTATCTTACTGCTGATTGCAGTGTTGGTGATCTATCTCGTGCTTGGGATTTTGTACGAGAGCTTTATTCACCCGATCACCATTCTTTCGGGTTTGCCCGCCGCCGGTTTAGGAGCGCTCCTGACACTGCTGCTATTCGGCGAAGACCTCAATCTCTACTCGTTCGTCGGGATCATTTTGCTAATCGGCATTGTGAAAAAGAACGCAATCATGATGATCGACTTTGCGCTCGAAGCGGAGCGCAAAGAAGGTAAGTCGCCGGAAGAAGCGATTTTCGAGGGTTGTATGCAGCGGTTCCGGCCGATCATGATGACCACGATGGCGGCGCTTTTAGGAACCTTGCCCGTGGCGTTCGGAACAGGCGCAGGCGGCGAAGCGCGGCGTCCGTTAGGTATCGCAGTGGTGGGCGGCCTGATCGTCTCGCAGCTGCTGACACTCTACATTACACCTGTAATTTACGTGTATCTCGATCGATTCACCGGACGGCGGGCGAAGAGTAGTTCGCGCGACCAAGCGGCGGTCTGGCCGGGCGAGAAGACTCTCGTCAGCCAGTAGATACAATCGCTATCCGGAGCCATTCCGGATCACCATGGGTCAGCCATCGCTTCCGCTTCTGGCGGGTTGGGGAAATTATTACGAGATTCTCGGCTCGGCGGCGGGAGCGCTAACGGGGCTGCAATTTGTAGTGATCGTGCTCTTGGCGCAGTTGCGCTCAACGGGGTCCATGCTGGAGATTCGCGCCTTTGGCACTCCGACGGTCGTCCACTTCGGTGCCGCGTTGCTCGTTTCAGCTATGATGAGTGCTCCCTGGCACTCCCAGCCGGGTTTCGAATGGTGTTTAGGAGCGTTCGGGATCGGAGGACTCGCCTATTCTCTGCGCGTGCTCTTCCATGCGAAGAAATCCGAATACAACCCGGATGCAGAGGATTGGTTCTGGTATGCAGGGCTTCCAATAGCCGCTTACACGGCGCTACTTGCGGCAGCAGTCCTGGCACAGATAAGGCCTGCAGTTTCTCCCATTGTTATTGCGGTCACGACGGTGATCTTTCTTGTTGTAGGCGTCCATAATTCCTGGGATACGGTGACCTACATTGCAACGCGAAATCGGGAGAACGAGCCGGCTAAAGAGACTGTAGCTAGCGAGTAGGTCCTAGACAGCGTTCGTGCGCTTCATTCGTGTGAGCCGATCCCGCGACTGTCGTAGGCGCTCAGCAAACGCGAGATGAGCACGGCCAAATACAAAATTCCGAGTAGTGCTTCGATCACCGAGATCGAACGCGCCTGGTCAGAGACCGGTGTGATGCCGCTTGCGCCGAGACAGGTGATGGTCCCGAAGCTGTAATAGATCAGGTCGAAGCGGTCGGGAATGCTGCGTGCATTGAGCAGCGGACTCATGTAGAAAGCATGCGGCTGCACAGTGGCGAGAATGCTGTAGAGGCTGGCAAAGCTGAAGCCGACCAGCAGATAAATGCAGAGGGCTCCGAAGACTGCTTCGGTGGTGGGTCCCTTGTCAGAGAAAACGCGCCGGAAGATCACGACCACAATGAAGATGTCGAAGGCAAATGTAAGGACGATGCTCAAAACCGCAATCGCGCCCGCGTGAACTCCGGGCAGAGCAATACGCTGTATCAAAGCAGGGGCAGCGAGAATCAGAGCAAACAACACGACGCCTCGCCGGAAGCTCACTGCGTAGACGCTGAGCACCGTAACAACACCGCCGAAGATGCGAAACCCGGCGTAGGTGGAGCCGGTTTCGAGTGCATACGGGTAGAGAACGAGATAAGCCAGCAGGAAGAAAAACAAGACGGAAAATCGACGTTGCGCGAGTGCGCGCTGCGCGCGATAGCCGGTGAACGCTTTGGGAGAGAAATTAGGCATCGATTCGAAAAAGAGGAGAGCGCAAACGGGACCGGACCTGTAGGGCCACACAGACTAGCAGCGCCAGCTCGCAGCACAGGGCATATTTGCCGATGCGTTTGACACTGTAACCGCCCGATATCGCACCCAGCAGAAAGCTCGTGCAGATAAACGAAAAATCGCGCACAGTGCGAGCGGCCTTTGGATCGTGGCCTCTGAACCACCAACGGAAAGCTGCTTCGCTCAAGGTGCGCAAATTGCCGGTCGTGAACGTCGAGCTATAGGCCTGACCGTTTACTTCACGAAAGGTCTCGACCTGCACGGAGGCGGCGAAAGCGATGCTGGTTGTGATGATGATGTTCTCGGTTTCGGGGGGCAGCAGGAGCAAAACCAGAAGAACCGCCATCTCGAGCAGTAGAACCGTGTTGTAAGGCGCGCGAAGGCCCAACCTTTTTGAGTGCAGCTGAATGAGTTCGGAAATCCAGATACCGAACAAAAAAGCAATGATCGGGAAGAGGTGCGGGAAGCCGGCGGTCCAAGCACCGGAAACAGAGTTGATGCCAAGCAGGACGACGTTGGCGGTCATGGCATTGGCAAACACGTGTCCGTGCCCGACATAGGTGAAGCCATCGAGAAAGCCACCGGCAAAAGCGAGAGTAGCGCTGATCCTCGGATGGCCAACGCGGGCCTTCGCCAGCTCGAACGCGGAAGACGGCGGGGCGGCCACTAGGTCGGGTGCGCGGTTGGGAGGCGTCGGCAAAAGACTCAGCGTATCAGTCTTGGGCCAAAGTGGGTGGTCCAGTTCTTGGATAAGCTGAATGGAGCAAAATGGAGCAAATTGATCATGGGTCGACCGAAGCTGTGCGCGAGGCCCTTCGTAAGTATTCGCCGGACGCGCTGCCTCTAACGCACGCGGATAATTGCAATGGCGAGACGGCGCAGGATTTTCTCGCGGCGGGTGCGAAGAAGTTGTTTCCCGAAGCACGCTCTCCCCAAGCGGCGCTGAGCGGACTGCTGCTGCTAACAGGTTGTTGGGAGCAGAGCCATGAAGTTTCGCAGGATATCGAGACGCCTGACGGAAGTTATTGGCACGGCATTGCGCATCGCATGGAGCCCGATTCGGCCAATGCAACCTACTGGTTCCGGCGAGTCGGCGAGCATGCAATCTTTCCGGAACTGCGCGAGAGGGCGATAGGCATACTGGAGCAGTCCGGGGTGCAGCAGTGGAAGTTGGCGACGGTCTGGGATCCTTACTTGTTCCTCGAATGGTGCGATGAAGCGCGGCGAAAGCCCGGTTCAAAAGAAGAACAGGCAGCGTGCAAGATGCAAGGGGCTGAGTGGGAACTGCTGTTTGCCTGGTGCGCTGCGCAGCCGACACTAGGAAGATAGATGCGGGCGGCGCTGGGATTGCGGGCGCACTCGGGATGGGCAGCTTTAGTAGCGGCCGGTGGTTACGGGGAAGCACCGATCGTGATGGATCGACGGCGGATCTCACTGGCTGAGAGCGGCCATTGGAAACTTATCAGCCTTACCATACCGCTCAGCGGATGAAGCTCGAAGAGGCGACAGCTTTTCTCGCACGCTGCGCCGACGCGAGTAGGGCGATGGCGCATAAGGCCATCCGAGAAGCAGTTCAGAAGCTGGCCATTGAAGGGCATGGGGCCGCAGGTGCCTGCGTCTTGTGGGGTTCCAGCTCGACCACGATGGAGCCGGCGGCTATTCTTGCGTCTCATCCAAAACTGCATACGGCAGAAGGCGCATTGTTTCGGGAAGCTCTACGATGTGGTTGCGAATCTTGCGGATTGCCGGAAGTAACCGTCAACGAACGAGAAATACTCGCTCGGAGCGCGGCCGCACTCGGCATCTCGACGGCGGAAGCGGGGCGTCGTAGCGCTGGCCTGGGTAAGAGCGTCGGGCCGCCGTGGAGACAAGACGAGAAGCTCTGTGCTTTGGCCGGATTGCTTGTTCTTACAGCGGACTAGCAGAAGGGCGGCTTGCATCGGCTGCGAATCGGGCCCAGACGACGGTGTGATCCGAAGCGTTTTGCGTCTGGCGAGGAGCCATGTCCACGTCCGCTTCCAGGCAGGAATCTGCGAGCGGTGCGTTAGCCATGATGTGATCGATGCGCCAGCCCCAGTTGTTCTCCAAAGCATTGCGAAAATAATCCCAATACGTGTATTGAACGCGCTCGGGATGAAGCCGCCGGAAGACATCAATCAGACCCCATTCGATGACATGCGCGTAAGCTTTGCGGGCGTCGATGTGAAAATCGACATCGTTGACGCGCCGGTCGGGATGATAGACGTCGATCGGCTCCGGCGCGACGTTCAGATCGCCTAACCAGACAGCCGGCGCTTTGGGGTCGAGATGCTCATCAAAGTACTGGCGCAGGCGTTTGAACCATTCCAGCTTGAATTGATATTTTTCGGACTTGACCTGGTATCCCTGGGGCACATACGTGTTGACGATCGTGACACAGTTTACAACGGTGGTGAGCAACCGAACCGCTTCCTCCTCCCCCTGTTGGTGGGCGCTAATCGGAAAGCCGTATATAACTTGCTCCGGCTTCTCGCGGCTGAGCGTAGCCACGCCGTTGTAGGACTTCATGCCGCGGAAAGACGCATGATAGCCGGCATGTTCGAAGTCCCCGACAGGGAATTCGGAATCCTGAACTTTCGTCTCCTGCAGACAGAAAACATCGGGTTTGTGCTGTTCAAGCCAGCCAAGAACGATAGGCAGACGCCGGCGCAGCGAGTTGACATTATAAGTTGCGATCTTCACTACTCAGGGATGATATAGCCTGGATTTCGGTGTTATATTCGACATCAGTGAAACGCTGTATCGTTACACTCTTATGCTCCTGTGCGTTGGCCGTCGCACCACTTGTGGCTTCCACAAAGGTACACAAACCTCATCATCACAAATCTCACAAAGCGAAAGGCGGTAAAAAGCCGCCCACGGTACACCATGCGTCCGTGACGCACCATTAGCTGAAGCGGGCTACTCGTTACGAAGCTTTGCTTCGAGACCAGCCTTAACCGCCGGCCATTCGTGGTCGAGGATGCTGAAGTAGACGGAATCGCGGAGGCGGCCCCCTGGTACGATCATGTGATTTCTGAGCGTGCCTTCTTCACGCGCGCCGAGCCGCAGGATTGCCTGTCGTGAGCGCTCGTTGAGTGCATCGGTCTTGAACTCGACCCGGATAGTGCCGTGCTCTTCGAAGGCATGCCGCAGCATCAGGTACTTCGCTTCGGTGTTGATGCTGGTGCGCTGCCATCGAGGCGCAACAAACGTCCAGCCAATCTCAACACGTCGATGTGTCTTATCGATATTCCCGAACCTGGTGCTTCCAACTACCGTGCCGGATGCGCGATCGACGGTGGCGAAGGGCACGGCCGAACCCTTCTCCTGCGCGCGCAAAGCGTCTTGGATATAACCGCGCATGTCGTCGCCATTAGATAATGGTACGCTCATCCAACGACTAACCGATGGGTCGCGAATAGCTTCAGTTAGTGCTGCGTGATGGTCCAGCGAAAGCGGCTCCAAGCGCACACTCTCTCCAAGGAGAACGCACGGCATCAGGTCGTAGTTAGTCAGCATGCCGAGAGCACTATCTTACTTGTAATTGTTACTCTAGCTTCTTGCGGTTCCAGTAACCCGGTGGAGCGCTGATCTTCTTCGGGAGCGAGATGACGAAGGTGAGGCAAAGAATTCGAGCGGGTGCTTGGATTTGGGTGGTGTATAAGCACCCGCTCACAGTATGGGGATGTATCTATTAGAACGTGTGAGTGAGAAAAGAGTTGCCGCTTCTCAAAGAATTTTCGCTGTATATGTCGAAATTATTGACGAATAAAATTCAGCGTCTTTTATTCGAACATACCGTCAAAAAGCACTGAACTTAGATAACGTTCGCTGGCGTCGGGAAGAACGACGACCATTGTTTTGCCGGCCATTTCTGGCTCCTGAGCGACGCGTACGGCGGCTGCGACAGCTGCTCCGCAAGATATCCCACACAAGATTCCTTCCTCGCGTGCTATGCGGCGGGCCATCTCAATAGATTCTTCATTGGTTACCAGTTCGACCCGGTCGACCATTGACATGTCGAGATTCTTTGGAACGAACCCAGCAGCCAATCCTTGAATCTTGTGAGGCCCTGGTTTGACTTCCTCGCCGTTGCGGGTCTGAGTGATGACCGGGCTGCTGGTAGGCTCGACGGCGATCGAAATCAGGGGCCATTTTTTTTCTTCCTTAATGTAGCGGGAGACGCCGGTGATGGTACCGCCTGTGCCCACTCCCGCGACGAGCACGTCAATGCCGCCTTCGGTGTCTTCCCAGATCTCTGGGCCAGTGGTGTTGAAGTGAATGCGGGGGTTGGCTGGATTATCGAATTGCTGTGGCAGGAAGTAGCGATCAGGGTCGGAGGCTTTGATCTCTTCCGCCTTTGCAATAGCCCCTTTCATGCCCTTCGCGCCTTCCGTGAGGATCAGGTTAGCGCCCAGAATCTTCAAAACCTTTCGACGCTCGAGCGACATGGTCTCAGGCATGGCGAGGGTGATCGGATAGCCGCGGGCTGCCGCCACAAAGGCCAGGGCAATACCGGTATTGCCACTAGTCGGCTCCACAATTTCCTTACCGGGTTTCAGAATGCCGCGTTCTTCGGCATCCCAAATCATGGCCGCACCGATGCGGCATTTGACAGAAGCGGCCGGGTTGCGGCCTTCAATTTTTGCTAAAACGGTTGCTTTCGCGCCGTCGACGACACGGTTGAGTTTGACGAGCGGGGTGCGGCCGATGCTGAATGAATTATCTTGGTAAACCACGAGGTTCCTCTCAAATCTCCCAATTGGGAATGTATTCGGTGTGCTTGAGCTGCCAGTTACGGGCGATCTCGGCAAAGTTCGTTTTATCCAGAACGTCGGACATGGCGGCGTCTACCCGGCTCCAGATCTCACCGAACGGATTGTCGTTCGGGTAGTGGGCGTTCGTTCTGAAGTTCTCGACAGCCCGGAGAACATCGCCGACCGTAATGCTATCGGGCGAGCGTGCGAGCAAATAGCCGCCTTCGGCGCCCCTTCGTGAATCGACGAACCCGTTTTGCTTCAATCCAGCAAGAATCAATTCGAGAAACTTCTGGGGAATTCTTTGCCGGCGGGCGATATCGGCGATCTTGACCGGGGGCATGGCGGAGGCTCGCGAGCCAGCCAGATACTGCGACGAGAGGTCAAAGATTGCCTTCAGAGCGTATTCACTTTTTACCGAGATATTCATCTCTCGCAGCCACTTCCAGTGTAATCTCCCTAATCCCGATAGTCGATGGTCTAAAGCGAGACAATCGTGTGCCTACCCTCACTCTTCTAGCGGCTACTATAGATACATTGCATGGCGACCATCGAAGGAACGGTATCACGTCAACTTTTCGGCACGGATGGCATTCGTGGCGTGGCTGGTGAGCCGCCGCTCGATACTCGGACCGCCCATGCTTTAGGAGTAGCGCTAGGCACATGGGCGCAGCGAGTATCCCAAAGAGAACCGGGCGGCGAAGCGGCCGAAGTCATTATTGGAATGGATACGCGCGAGAGCGGTCCATGGCTGGCGGGGCAGGTGGCAGGCGGCTTGGCGCGAGTGGGCGTGGCGGCGCGGTTTGCCGGTGTGATTACTACCCCCGGCGTGGCGTTTTTGACACGTACATCTCATTTCGTCGCGGGGGTGATGATCTCAGCGTCACACAATCCCTATGCGGACAACGGCCTGAAAGTGATCAGCCATTCAGGCTATAAGCTGGCCGATCACGTCGAACTCGAACTCGAGCAGTTGATGGAAGATTGGCTGGCAAAGGACGAGCCTGCCGAGCCGAAGGAACTGCGCGCGGACCCTGCTCTCGACAACTTATATTCTGACTACCTGGTAAGCACGGTTCGAGGGAAATTTTCGTTTCAGGTGACCGTTGATTGTGCTAATGGCGCCGCGACCGAGGTTGCACCGCGCGTCTTTGAAAAGCTCGGCCTCAAAGTCGAGTGGCTAGGGGCTTCTCCCAACGGCCGCAACATTAATTTGAACTCGGGGTCGCTGCATCTCGACCACTTGCAGAGGCAGGTCCAGGCGAGTGGCGCCGAACTGGGGATTGCATTCGATGGGGATGCCGACCGTGCCTTGTTCGTTACGTCTAAGGGCAAGATAGTGGATGGCGACGCCGTGCTGTTTCTGGCGGGTTCTGCTTTGAAACGCGCGGGTAAATTGCCCGGTGACCTGGTGGTCGCGACGGTGATGTCGAATCTCGGCTTGGAGAAGGCTTTGGCGGCCCAGGGGATCCAGATGCTGCGGACGCCGGTCGGCGACAAGTATGTGCTCGAAGAGATGCTAAAGCGGAGCGCGGTTCTTGGCGGCGAACAATCAGGGCACATCATTTTCTCCGATTACGCGACAACAGGCGATGGTCTGTTGACAGCTCTGCGGCTGCTTGAGATCGTGCGGGACAGCGGGCAGACGCTCGACCAGCTCGTGGAAGCGATCCAAAATTTCCCGCAGAAGCTCGTTAACATACGCGTCAAGCAGAAGCGCCCTTTGAGAGAGCTACACGCCGTGCAGGCGGAGATTGAGGCCGCTGAGCGCGAGTTTGCCAATGGCGGCCGCGTGGTGGTGCGCTTTTCCGGCACCGAACCGCTGGCGCGCGTGATGATTGAAGCGGAGTCGGAGGCTGCGGTCGAGAAGTGGACGGGTCGTATCGCGGATGCCATTCGATCGGAATTGGGCGCGGGATAAACGGGCGATCCGCTAACCAGGTTAATGCAGGGGCGCATGGCTGAACCTTGCGCGATATGTATCGAACAGGCATAGTGATGCATATGCAGACCACGCTTATCATCGAAGACAAGCTTCTCGAGCGGGCTGGTGAGGTTACCGGATTCGGGAAAAGACAGCTTTGGTACGGGGAGGCTGGAGGTGCTAATTGCAATGGAAGCAAGTAAGCGTCTTGCTTTGCTGGGCGGTACACAACCGAAACTTCCTGACATCCCGCGGCGTTGTCCTGCGTAATGGTTTTCGCCGATACCTCTCTGTGGATTTTGCACTTTCGGCGAGGAGAACCGAAATTAGCGAATCATCTTTCAGAAGGTTCCGTGTTGATGCACCATTGCATCGCCGGCGAGTTAGCGCGCGGCAACTTGAGAAATCGGGGTCATTCTCTCCGACATACCTGCACTTCCTTCTGCCGCAGTAGCATCTGATGCGGAAGCCCTCACTCTGCTTAGCGAACACACGCTTGGGGAAAAGGGCTGGGCTGGGTTGACGTCCGTCTTCTGGTCTCCGCGCCGCTTTCAAGATGTCGATTTTAGACCTTGGATAAACAACTAAACGCTTCAGCCCGCGAGCTAGGATTGAGTTGATAAAAGGCGCTGCCTAAGCCCTAGGGATCAGCCGCGCTCGCATGATATAGTGACTCGGCACTGTCATTTCCGTCCGAGGAGTACTCCCATGCGGCAACTTTCTCCCATCGTTTTCCTGCTCGCTGCTTCCGCTCTATCCGGCTCCGCGCAAGAAGATCGGGCAGTCCATCACCCGAAGCTTGTTCCGCAAAATAGCGGCACGACTCAGTTGCTGATTGCGGTCAGTCCGGTGAACTCCCGCGTTGTGTGGGCAGCAGGAGCGGGCGGCACGTACGTGGTAACGACCGATGGCGGAGACCACTGGAAAGCTGCCGTGGTACCCGGGGCGGAGAGCCTCCAATTCCGCGATGTTTATGGCGCGAGTGAGAAGGTTGCATACCTCATGTCGATTGGCTCAAATACGACAGACTTTCGGATCTATAAAACGGTCGACGGCGGGGCCACCTGGGCAGTGCAGTTTACCAATGAAAAGCCAAATGCATTCTACGATTGTTTTTCGTTCTGGGACCCAACACGCGGCGTTACGCACAGCGATTCGGGTAACGGGGTTTTCCCAGATATCCGCACCACCGATGGAATGACTTGGCACTCGATCGCCTCGCATATGCCGCCGGCGTTGACGGGCGAAGCTTCCTTTGCGGCAAGTGGAACATGTATAGCGACGGAAGGAGAAAGAAATGCCTGGATTGCTACCGGCGGGTCAGCGGTAGCGAGAATCCTAGCTACCCGGGATGGAGGCGATAGCTGGGACGCATTCGATACCCCGCTAGCAAGTTCGCCCAGCGGTGGTGGAATCTCTGTGGCATTCCGCGACGCCTGGCATGGCATTCTCGGCGGGGGCGACCTGGCGTCGAACAGCAGTGCCGAAATGGCAACCTCCGAGGATGGCGGCCACACGTGGACTCTTACCAACAAACCACCGGTGGCGGGAGCGATTTTCTGCGTCGCGTATGTCCGGGGCAAACGCCATGAAAGGGAAGAGGATTTCGACCGCGATCATGACCACAACAACACTGTTGTAATCACCTCTGAGGCGGCGCCGAAATTCACCTCTGGAGCTGCGGCCTGGACTCCCAATGAAGGCCGCACCTGGTTCAGCCTGCCCGACGTGAGTGGTTATTGGGCCGTCGCCTTTGCTAATCCCAGAGCCGGATGGTTTGTCGGGAACGGAGGCAAGATCCTGAAGATCAGCTTCGAAGGGCACAGCGCGTATCCGGCCCGTTAATTCCTCACAGTCCTGCAATTAGTTATGCTCGGGCGTGTTCTAAAGCTGCAGTTTTAGCACTCTAGCAGCACGCATCTTGCTCTCGGGTGTCGTGCTAAACTTCTAGCCTGTTCGGCTCTCTCCCCCGCTGCGTATTCCGCAGGTTCAGAACTTATCAGTACTCGATTGAAAGTAAATATGGAACGCGCAGCAAAGCTTGTCAAAAAGGCCACGAGTTCGCAAAATGTGTTCACGGACGACGACTTTGCGAGAGCCGTTTGGCCGGCAGCGGTCGGAAAAGCCATTGCGGCTCGCACCTCGCGTGTGAAGCTGGTACGCAATACGCTGGTAGTCGAGGTGGAAGACACGATCTGGCAGAAGCAGCTCTATCCGCTGACACGCCAGATTCTCGAACGCATTGTGAAAGTAACAGGGGGTGAACTCATTCGGGACATCGAATTTCGGGTGGCTGTTCCGCGCCGCCAGCCTGCTCGTGCCGAAGTACCTGACTCGCTTTTGACGCCAGCCGCTGTTGCTCATGACGAAGCCGACGCGATCCGCGACCCTGTGCTAAAGAAAATATATCGACTGTCACGGAAGAGAGCGACTGCATGAAATTGACCGACGAGGAAGTGCGCTATGTCGCCGACCTAGCTAATCTGCGGCTCTCCGAAGAAGAAGTGAGCCGGATGTCGCACGATCTTGGCCAGATCCTCACTCACGTGGAGCAGTTGAACGAACTTCATACCGAGAACGTGCCGCCAATGGCGCAGGTGCTCTATGAAGCCGACGAAACTGCAACCCTGCGTGAAGATGTTCCGCATACTCCCTTAACGAACGCCGAAGCGCTTGCCAACGCCCCGCTGAGCGGTCAAGGCTATCTTAAAGTTCCAAAGGTCATTGAAAGGTGAAAGATCTTTCTTCGCTCAGCATCGGGGAAATTCGCGAAGGACTTCTCGGCAAGAAGTTTAGCGCGAAAGAGCTGGCCCAAACAGCGGTGGCTCACGCGCAAAAGGAGAATGCGAAGACGAATGCGTTTCTGACCTTTTCTCCCGAACGAGCTTTAGCGACGGCAACGCGGGTGGATGAAAGGCTGGCTAAGCACAGTCATGCGGGTGCGCTTGCGGGAGTTCCGCTGGCTGTAAAGGACGTGCTTGTCACGAAGAACATCCGCACGACCTGCGGCTCACGCATCCTCGAACATTATGTTCCACCTTATGACGCGACAGCGGTGGTGCGATTAGAGGAAGAAGGCGCCCTCGTTATAGGGAAGTGTAACTGCGATGAGTTTGCCATGGGTTCGTCGAATGAAAACTCGGCTTTTGGTCCGGTGCAGAATCCACGAGCGCTCGATCGCGTACCGGGTGGTTCGAGCGGCGGCTCAGCGGCGGCTGTTGCGCAGGGAAGTGCAGTTGTTTCACTTGGGTCCGACACGGGGGGGTCGATTCGGCAACCGGCAAGCTTTTGCGGAGTCGTTGGCGTCACTCCGACGTACGGCCGCGTCTCTCGCTATGGGCTGGCTGCATTCGCGAGCTCACTTGATCACATTGGACCCTTTGCGCGCAGCGTGAGTGATGCTGCCACGGTGTTGAAAGTCATGGCGGGTAGAGACGATCAGGACTCGACATCGGCGTTTGCGCCGGTCGATGACTACCTGGCGATGATGACCGAGCCGGTTTGGGGCCTGAAGGTTGGCCTACCGCGAGAATACTTTGAAGGACTCGGCTCGGAGACGGGCGAAGCGGTTGGAGCCGCGGTTCGGCAGCTCGAGAAACTTGGATGCGAAGCTCGCGAGATCAGTCTGCCGCACACGCGCTACGCGCTTTCTTGCTACTACATCATCGCTACAGCAGAAGCGAGTTCGAATCTGGCGCGTTACGACGGCGTTCGATACACGACGCGTGAGGACGGAGCGACGCTTGCCGACATGTATCGTAATACGCGTGGGTGCGGGTTCGGCGCGGAGGTCAAACGGCGCATCATGCTTGGCACGTATGTGTTGAGTGCCGGATATTACGATGCGTATTACTTAAAGTCGCAGAAAGTGCGGGCGCTGATTGCGCAGGATTTCAGCCGCGCTTTCGACGAGGTAGATGTGATCGCTGCGCCGGTGTCGCCTTTTCCGGCATTCAAAATCGGCGAGAAAATTGACGATCCGCTCGCAATGTACCTTTCCGACGTATACACGCTGACGGGGGATCTGGCTGGAGTTCCATGCATGTCGGTACCCTGTGGCGAATCAGCGGAAGGCTTGCCGATCGGGTTGCAAATCTTTGCGAAGCATTTCGACGAGGCGACGATGTTTCGCGTGGCCTGGAACTACGAGCAGCATTCGCCAGTCAAGTCGCACACCTAAGGCGTCGGAAGACGATGCCCTAAATGACTCGCATCGGACCTGCCGGTTGGTCTTACAAAGACTGGGGCGGGATCGTGTATCCTGTGCCGAAGCCGCGCGGCTTTCACGAGCTCTCATTCCTGGCTGATTACTTTGATGCGATAGAGATCAATACTTCTTTCTACCGGCCGCTTGCCGCGAAGACGGTGCGAAGCTGGGTCGATCGGGTGCAGGGCAACAGTCGATTTCGATTCACAGCAAAATTCTGGCGCGGCTTCACTCACGAGCGCAGTGCAACGCTCGCTGATGAAGACATCTTCAAAGAAGGGCTAGCGCCCCTGGCGGATGCCGGGCGTCTGGGTGCTTTGCTGCTGCAATTTCCTTGGTCGTTTCGCAATACTGACGAGAATCGTGAGTATGTGGCACGGCTGCGCTCTCGCTTCCGCGATTATCCGTTAGTGCTCGAAGTTCGACACGCGAGCTGGAGCGAACCAGGCGTTCTCCATATGCTCGAGCAGCTTGATCTAGGGCTCTGCAATATTGATCAACCGCTTTTCAAGAAGTCGGTAAAGCCGGCGGGTGTTGCGACATCTTCCGTCGGCTACATCCGGCTTCATGGGCGCAATTATCAGGCTTGGTTTACCGAGAACAAGCATGTCGGCGAACGCTACGATTATCTTTACTCGCCGGCCGAGCTAGACCCTTGGATTGACAGAATCAAAGCCGTCGAGCACGCTGCTGAAGATACGTATGTGGTGACGAACAATCACTATCTGGGCAAAGCGGTGGTGAATGCGCTTGAAATCACATCAGTCATGCGCGGGAAATCGGTTCAGGCGCCTGGGAGTTTGATTGCACGCTATCCTGAGCTGGCTCCGTTCGCCGAACGAGCCGGCCAAGTCGGAGAGCAGTTGCTGTTTCTGGATTTTGCGGACAAGCCTGCTAACTAACCGCACTCGCTTCGAAGACCAGGCTGCTCGGGGAGGCGTGCGGCATCCAGCTGTCTTGCGATCTCTTGCATTGACTTTCCTTTCCAATTTTTGTTGAACATCTCGACACTCATGAATGTGCGAGGTTGCATGCGGTCGATGTAAATTGTCCCTTGCAGGTGATCGATTTCATGTTGCAGGATGCGCGCGTGCCAGCCGATTGCTTCGATCACTTTCGGCTCACCTCGCGCGTCCAGGTAATCAACCCGTACCGCTCGTGTCCGCGCGACAAGGGCAGTAAACCCAGCGAGACTCAGGCAACCTTCAAAGAACTCTACGGGCGCGCCTTCAACGAACGTCAACTTCGGATTGATGATCACCTGAAAAGGCACAGGCTGTCGTTCGCGCTCGCGTAGGAACTCGGGCGGGGAGTCTTTGCTGTACTCGGCTTTATCTTCGATAACGGCGAGCTGAAGCGCGAGTCCGATCTGTGGCGCGGCCAAGCCCACCCCGGGGGCGTTGTACATCGTCTCACGCATCTGCTCGATGAGTGTTTGCGTGGCTCTGCTCTTAATTTCCTTGACCGTCAGCTCTCGGGCGGGCTGTCGTAATACGGGCTCGCCGACCTGGATAATTTTCAGAGTTTTCACGTTCAGCGGTCATCGTACACTCATCGAGGAGTGTCCGCAAATCATCTGACTCGTCACCGAGGAAAAAGACCCCGCAGCGACTCACGTTGGGCTGCAGTTTTGGGACTGATCGCTGCTGCCGGGCTCTACCTCGCGCTACCGGAGCGCTTGACAGCTGGACCAAGTTGGCTGATCCCGGCGGCAATAACGGTTCTATTGATTCCCACGATTGCGGCGCAACGCGCAGGATTCGCGAGGGTCAACTCGGTTTTGGGTTTTTTATTGTCTGCGATCATTACCGGGGCGATGATCTGGTCCCTAGGTGTGCTCATTGCTGGCCTGCCGCACAAGTGCGAATCGCCGACCGAACTTTTGCGTGCCGCCGTAGCCCTCTGGCTGAGCAATGTTCTGGTATTTGCCTCGTGGTACTGGCGGCTGGATGCCGGCGGTATTCATCAACGAGAGCGCCGCGACTCGCACACCGACGGAGACTTCCTGTTTCCTCAAATGACACTGCCACCGCGGCTTGCTGCCCAGTACTCGGCCTGGAAGCCGGGTTTTGTCGATTACTTGTTTCTGGCGTTTAACACGAGCACCGCATTCTCTCCGACCGATGTGCCGGTACTCTCACGTTGGGCCAAAGTTCTGATGATGGTTCAGAGCTCCATTTCACTGGGCACGCTGGCGATTCTAGCGGCGCGGGCTATCAATATCCTGTGAGCTTTTGTTCAGCCGACCTTTTCCTCCAGTTCAGCCCAACGGGTATATAGTACATCCGCAGCGGTTTGCGCTTGCTCAATCTCTTGCAACGCTTGTTGCAAGCGTGTCGGGTCGCGCACGATCTCGTCATTTTCTAATGCGGCCCGCTTGGCTGCGAGTAGCTGATCCGCCTGGCTGATGCGTTCTTCAATCGTCGATAGTTCGCGCTCATCCATGTACGAGAGCTTTTTCTTGCCAGCCGCGCGAGCTGGCTCTTTCGCGACCGAGCTTTTCGCCTCCTCACGCTTGCTCTTCTGCTGGGTGAGCCAAGCTTCCCACTGCGAATAGTCAGCAAATCGTTCGAAGCGGCCAGTGCCATCGAGGCCGAGCACCGAAGTGGAGACGCGATCGAGCATGAAGCGATCGTGGGTCACAAGCAGCAGCGCGCCACGAAACTGTAGCAGATTCTCTTCCAGTATTTCGAGAGTCGGAATATCCAGATCGTTGGTGGGCTCATCAAGCAGCAGTACGTCTGCCGGTTCCAGCATCAATTTTGCGATCAAGACACGGGCGCGCTCGCCGCCTGAAAGTTTCCCGACGGGCTGGCTCAACTGATCGTTCGCAAAAAGAAATCTGGCTGCCCATGAAGCAACGTGAACTGTGCGGTCCTGAAAAATCACCGAGTCGCCATCAGGAGCAAGCGCGCGGCGTAAGGAAATATTTGGATCGAGAGTGCGGTTTTGTTCGAAATAGACCATCCGCAGATTCTGAGCGCGTTCGACTTGCCCCTTCTGCGGGTCCATTTCACCGAGGATTAGACGAAGCAGTGTCGTCTTACCGCTGCCGTTCGGGCCCACGAGACCGATGCGCATACCAGCGGTAATAGCGAAATCAAGGCGCTCCACGACCGGCCGGTTTTCGAATCCAAACGTTACATCTTTGAGCGTCACGAGCCGCTTGGTAGCGCGATCGGAAGCGGTAAAGTCGATATCTGCGGTCGCGGTACGTGTTCGCGCATTCAAATCTTTCAATTCGCCGATCAACTCGTGAGCGTTGTCGATTCGAGCTTTGGCTTTGGTTGCGCGGGCCTTCGGGCCACGACGCAGCCAAGCAATCTCGTTGCGAACACGATTTTCAAGTGCCTCTTGATGCTTGGCTTGCGCGGCTAGAAAGTCACTTTTCTTCTCGAGAAAAGTTGTGTAATCGCCTTTGACACGCAAGAGACCGTCTGGATAAGCCCGATCCAGCTCAGCGATTTCGGTTGCAACGTTCTGCAGAAAATAGCGGTCATGGCTGATCACGACGCAGGCAAATGCCGCATTGCGCAGCAGGCCCTCCAGCCATTCGATACCGGCGAGATCCAGATGGTTGGTCGGCTCATCGAGCAGGAGAATGTCAGGCGTTGAGACTAGCGCCTGGGCAACTGCGAGCCGTTTTCGCCAGCCGCCCGAAAGGCTGCTCGCGACGACATTGAAATCGGTGAAGCCAGTGCGGCCGAGTGTTTCGCCTTCGCGTCGTTCCCGTTCCGCGCCGGTGACGGAAGCCTGATCAAGCGCGCGCGCAATGACGGAGCGAACTGTTTCTCCGGCTACGAACTCGGAAGTCTGAGCCACGTAGCCGAGGCGGGTATTTTTGCGGATCGCCAATGAGCCGCGATCCGGCTCACGAACACCGGCGAGGATTTCAAGCAGGGTTGACTTGCCTGATCCATTCGGCCCGATTAGACCGATCCGGTCACCATCCTGCACGCTGAAAGGAAGATTTCGGAATAGGGGCTCAGGGCCATACCGAACTTCCAGCTCCTGTCCATTTAATAAAAGTGCCACTCACTTCACGGTCGCATGAGCGGCTGGCGTTGATGTGTCGCCGGTCAGGAGAACGAAACGAATCACTTGCTCTCGAAGTGTGTTGAGGTTGACGGTCAGCCTGTCTGTTTCGATCAAAATATAGTCGTCGCCCAGCGTGGCTTGCTCATACGCTTGAACCAAGCGGCGATGGTCTTCGCGTAATTGGGGCAGTGTTTCCGCAGCAGCACTCGAGCCCCGGAGCGCCGCGGCAAGATAGTAGAGCGTGAACTCAGCATCGTGAGCGAATTGTTGAAAGGCCGGAGGAGTTTGCCGGGCCGGTTTATCGACTACAGCTGTTTCAAGACCCATGATGGCGCGCACCAGGGCATGCGAACTCGAGAGCATGGAGGTGAGCGAATCCAGAATAGCTGGATCGACACCGGGCTCGGAGGAAAAGCGGTCGACCGAAGCTTCAGCGGCGGATCTGGCCTGACGCCATGCCTCCCTAGTCTCGTCCAAAGTGGTGTCAGGGAGGGGCACTTCGGTGAATCTGCTGGCGACGGCACGTAAGTAATCGCGGCTTCCATCGATCATCTCGGCCATTACGTCGGAGACCTGGGTGCGTTCCCAGGTTGGCCAGAGCGCATAGGCGAGCAGAGCGAAGATGCCTCCCACAGTTGTGTTGATGGCGCGTTCGCCGATGACTTCGGCGGGAGGAACGCCGGTAGTTGCGATAAGAAAGACGATTAGCCCACTGATGGCAACACTGAACAGACCATAGTTCGCCGGCCCCGCGTAGCGCAGAAGAAAGGTGAAAATACCGACGAGCAGAAGCTGTGAAAGAGCTGACTGTGGCAGCGCGTGATAAAGTCCCGTGGCGAGTACAAGACCCACGAAGGTGCCGCAGAGCCGAAGCACGCCGCGGCTCAAAGTAGTCGTAAAATCGGGCTTCAGCACGACGGCGACAGTCATGGCGAGCCAGTAGTTGCGCTGCGTATTGATGCTGCGCCCAATCGCATCGCCGATAGCGACACAGATTGCGAGGCGAATGCCATGTCGGAAGGCAGGAGACTTGAAGTGCAGATTCGCTTGCATGGTTGCGAGCCAGCTTCTCACCTGCAATTTCAGCGGTGGAGCGAAATCGTGCTTGGCAAACTCTTCGGCGCCTCGGCTGGTTGTGATGTCGGAGAGTTGTGCCACGATGCGTAGTTGTCCGGCTAAGACGTCGGCCGCGGATGCGAACTCTTGTGCGAAAACCGTGCCGACGTTTGTTTTAGGGTGCTGCGCCTCACCGGCTATTTTTCGTAGACGCGCGAGCAGGTCGGGCATTGCGATGGAAGCAGCGTCGTTGAGCAGGGACTCGCCTACGTTTCGCAGGATTTTCGCTGAGAGGGCGACCAGAGTGTCGAGAGTCTTAAATGAATCTTTATCGACGGATTGATGATTGGGGATGTTGTGCTTGAGACCGCCTCGCAGACGAATTACGCCATAGAGTGAAAAGCGTAAGCGGTCTACTTGATCAAACAACAAGCGGAAGCGCTCGCCCTCGATGCTGTGGTCACGGCCCAGAGAGGAGAGTATGTCTTGGATCTCCGGCGAGGGTTGCTTCAGCGGTGCGGCTAAGACCTCTTCAGGGTTTGATGCTGCCTGCTGCGCCAAACCGGCATAAACCCCACCGATGGCGCGCCGTTCCGGCCCATAACGACCGAGCGGCCAAGCGAGAAGTGCGAGCGCAGTTTGCAAGAGACCGCCGGCGAGTACAAGCAAGCCCGCGTAAAAGGCACCTTTAGGAGACATTGCGCCACGCGCGGCATACACGATGAGAGCGACGAGCGTATTCAAACCCAGGTCAGCGGCCCGTGTGCTAATCGAAACAAGCAGGCCGGCGACCAATGCCCAAGCCGATGCGACCAAGATTGCGAGTATATGGAAATTGCCGGTCACCGAGCCGAGAAAGACAGCGAAGGCGCCGAGAAAACTCCAGGTAAGCATGCGCCGCGCGCGATGCGGGTAGGGGTCTTTGCCATCTGAATACGCGACGTTCAACGCACCGGTAGCTACGGCAACTGCCCCAAGAGGGTTGCCGATTGCGATTCCTATGGCGAGCGGTATAGCAACGGCCAGAGCGTTGCGCAGCGCCATGCCATAGCTGTTGAGTTTACTTTGATCGATACGCTGGAGAGCGCGCCAGAAAACGCGTGGCCAGGAAACCTGAGGGAGGTCGGCCGCTGTGTTTATCTCCATGTAAAGTGGGGCTTGGCGCCGCTCGTAGAAAGACCGGTAAACTAAAGCGGGCGATGGGCAGAGGTGTAAGTTCCGGCCAAAGTTTATTTTACTGATCCGATGCGACTTGTTTTTTACTGTTGCTTGCTGGCGCGTGTAGCTGCTGCTCAGACGCTGACACCGGTGTGGGTGGAGCTCGGCCCCGATGGTGGTGCGCTGGCGCGAGTTGTTGTTGAGACCTCGAGTCGCTGCCCCGAGCTCCGGGCCGACGGTCAGCCTCTTGCGATGCGAATGCGCGAGCCCGTGCCGGTCGGTTTCATGCCCGCATGCGAAGCGCCGATCCCAGCCCGAACGCGCTCGCTCAGCTGGGATAAAAAGCAGCTGCGGCTTCCGAAAACTCCCGATCGAGTTCTAACCATCGGAGACACGGGCTGCCGTATAAAAGGCGGCCAAATCCAAGCTTGCGACGATCCGAATCTGTGGCCGCTTCGGAGCGTGGCGGAGCAGATTGCCAAGATCACACCGGACCTGATCGTGCATGTTGGCGATTATTTGTATCGCGAGAGTGTCTGTCCAGGTGTGGTTGAGGGGTGCGCGGGGCCGCACGGTGACAACTGGGACACATGGAACGCCGACTTTTTCGCACCGCTGCGTGCTGCATTGCCGGTTGCGCCGTGGGTGTTTGCGCGAGGCAATCACGAGAGCTGTGAGCGCGCCTTTCGAGGGTGGTTTTACTATCTCGATCCGCGCCCGTTCTCCGAGAACTGCGCCGAGTACACCGAGCCATACGTTGCCCAAAGCGGCGACTTGCGGTTGGGTGTTCTCGATACAGCTTCGACCAAAGATAAGCCCAATGCGCAGCCGGAGCAGATCCCAATCTACTCGAAACAGCTGGGTGCCTTGTCTGGCCGTGCAGATTGGGTTATCGATCATCATCCGTTTTGGGGCTACACCGCGAATTCATTGTCAATTGGGCCCACTGAGTTGACGCTTGGCCCTGCATGGGACGCCGCCGAGCCGAAGGGAATCAGCATGGTGTTATCAGGTCACGTGCATTTGTTTGAGTTTCTCGCGCTTGAGGCGGGCCGGCCAAATCAGCTGATTGCGGGAGATAGTGGCACCCAGCTTGACACCGGTTTTACGGTGGACAAGTCGGGCAGCAGCGTCACCGGTGCGCGAGTGGTGGCGGGCGAGGTGAATATGAGTTTCGGGTTAACGGAGCTCCGACGGAAAGGACGAGGCTGGACCATCATGCTGCGCAATCCGCACGGCGTCCCGGTTCTTGAATGCGAGCTTCCGGAGAACGCGCGTGCTTCGTGCAAGGCGGATCAGCAATGAACAATCGCCGCGAGTTTATTGCCGGCCTCGCAGCTCTTCCATTGACTGCTGAGTCCGATCCATGGAGGGCCTCGGAAATACTGGACCCAGCCCAGCTTGCCAAGGACATCGGAGCGCAGCGATCTGGCACATCGATCCTGTGCGTGGGTTTTCCTGTTCTCTATCGAGCCGCTCACATCACCAACGCAGCACTGGCGGGACCGTGTTCCAAGACGGAGGGGTTAGCAGCTCTGCGCGCTGCCGTACAGAAGCTGTCGCACGAGCAGGCGCTTGTTCTCTATTGCGGGTGTTGCCCATTCGACAAGTGCCCGAATATCCGTCCTGCCTACACAGAAGTGCGCAAGGCCGGCGTTTCGCGCGTAAAAGTCTTGTATCTTCCTACAAACCTTCATACAGACTGGATTGTGAAGGGATATCCGATCGAGCGACCGGATGTGCATGGTTCCGTTCAGGGGTAACGGTCGCGTTGTTACCCTTGAGGGGTGTTGCGCTTATCCCTTCTTCTGATGGCAGCCGCGATGCAAGTTTCCGCGGCAGAGTCTGTGGACCACTTCTTTCAAGACACTTTTGAACAGATGCTGCGTGATGACCCGCAGTTTGCGACAAGCGTGGGTCGTCACGGATACGACGATCGCTGGACCGACTGGTCGAAGGCAGCGCGTGAGAAACGGCGGCAGTTCTTGGCCGATCGCCTGAAGATGGTGACTAGCCTTCGCTCTAACGCCTCGCCGGAAAACCAGCTTTCGCTCCGCATCGTGGAGTACGATTTCCGCACGCGCCTGAACGCTTGGGACTTAACAACGCACCTGCTCGTTGTGGGCCAGTTATTCGGGTTTCACAATCGGGTTTATGTGCTGATGGATCGCATGCCCGCCCGAACGGTTCACGATTACGAGAACATTATCGCCCGGTTGCGTGCAATTCCTGCCTACGTGGATCAGAACATCGCGACACTCGATGAGGCAATCGCAGTGAAGCTGATGCAGCCGCGGCTTGTGGCGGATCTGGTGACGCAGCAGATCGCTACTCAGATGAACCAAAGCGCAGAACAGTCACATCTCCTCGATCCGTTTCGCAAATTTCCTGCTAACTTTTCGCAAGCTGATCAGGAGCGTTTGCGAAGCGGGGCTACGGAGGCTTATAACCAGCAATTCCTGCCCGCCTGGCGCAAACTTCACGACTACATGGCAACGAAGTACGCGCAGAATGTCCGTCCGACCGATAGCTTGAGCTCTCTTCCGAACGGCCGGAACGACTACGCGATTCTAATTCGTTTGCTGACCACAACCGATATGAGCGCGGAGCAGATCCATCATATCGGTGAGCAGGAAGTGCAACGCATCGAAGGTGAGATGCAGAGCGTTATGACGCAAGCGGGCTTTAAAGGCTCCCTCGCTGAATTCCAAAAGTCGCTAGAGGCTGCGGCCGATCAGCATTTTCGTTCGGAAGATGAAATGCTGGTGTACTGCCGCAATATCGCGAAAATTATCGAGCCCAACCTGCCGAATCAGTTTCACCACTTGCCGATGCTGCTCTACGGCGTGCGACCCATTCCGCCCGACCGCGCAGCCGCCACCGCGACCAATGCGCAGGCGCCCTCGCCGGACTTCACAACTCCGGGCTGGTTTAACTTGAACACCTACCAACCGGAGAAACAGGTGAAGTATGACAAAGAGTCGCTGGTACTTCACGAAGCGGTTCCGGGGCACATTTTCCAGATCACGCTGGCGGAAAGCCAACAGAAACTTCCGGATATCCGCAAATTTTATTTCAACAGTGCTTACGTCGAGGGTTGGGCTTTGTATGCGGAGTCGCTTGGCTCGCAGCTGGGTCTTTATAAGGATCCGTACAGCCGGTTCGGGCAGCTTGCCAGCGAGCGTTTCCGTGCAGTCCGGCTGGTGGTTGATACGGGCATTCATCAACTCGGATGGACTCGCCAGCAGGCGCTGCAATATTTTCACGAACACGCGCCGGACGAGACCGCGGCTGAAATCGATCGATATATCTCGTGGCCTGCGCAGGCCCTCTCCTACAAGATGGGACAGCTCCGGATCACAAGCCTGCGAACGACGGCGGAGCAGCGGCTCGGTACAAAGTTTGATGTGCGAGCGTTCAATGATGCGGTCATTCGGGATGGCGTACTGCCGCTCGATTTGCTTTCGGAACAGATGAACGGCTTCATGGCAGAAGCCGCGCGCTGACCCACTTGCGCTGCCCTCGAAATCTAGGGCTTCACCGTGAACTCCGCGATTGACCACCACCAGTAGCTCACCGTACCGGTCTGAACGACTTTGATGTAGCGTGCGGATTGCTTCGGGAAGCTGGCGGACACCAGTGCGGCCGTTCCTTTGCCTTGTGCCACGGGAGTGCCCCACGTGCTTCCGTCATTTGAGACGTA
The DNA here is from genome assembly GCA_963737005.1 of Terriglobia bacterium. Taxonomy (GTDB): domain Bacteria; phylum Acidobacteriota; class Terriglobia; order Bryobacterales; family Bryobacteraceae; genus Bog-105. The sequence goes on from CAVTRD010000008.1 coordinate 174,662, forward strand.
GACCCGATATTGGCGCGGGTAGTCGCTCGTTGCGCTGCCGGCGTTCATGGTGACACTGCTGAAAGATTGGGTGCTGCCCATATCTGCTTCGAACCACTCACCGCCGGTCTGAGGATGCCCGGATGACCAGCGACTTTTCTGATTGCCGTCGAGTGCCGAGGCGGGTTGCTGCGCGACGGCGTTGAAGGGGCCGCTCGCGCTTGAACTCGCCGAGCCTCTCCAGCCGGTACGGTTGAGCGGTCCTTGTGATTGCGGAACGATGACGATGCTGGCGGATTGAGCCGGGAACGAGGCCGCGATCGAAGCGTTGGTAATGGCCAGACCCGGTTGAGGTTCGATCGCCTGCAGATTGGCACTCGAATACGTATACACCTGGGCGCTGACGCCCGCATTGAAGTTTGCGAGTCGAAGCGTCGTTGTCAGGGCACTCGCGGTTTTGTTGATGACCACCAGGGTCAGAGCGTGATCAGTGCTCCGCTGAGCGCCGTAAATCGCTAATTGAGTCTGATCCGCACTTTGAGCGCTCACGCCGACGTCGCCGAACATGTTTCCTGCGCCGTCGTAATTCCGGTAAAGGCGAAAGGTGTAAGCGGTCGGGTCGGTTGTTTTAGGCGGGTCCCACATATCCGCAAAATCAACCTGCTGCCGTCCAAAGATGCCAAGGATGTCGGCCTCGGCAAGCGCGCCGAAAAGAGTGTTGTGTTGTCCCCAGCTATATTCGGAGAACGCAAGCTTTGTTCCCGGATAGTACTGATTGATCCAACCCTGAAAACGTGGGATCAGCTGCATGTTGCCAAAGAAGTACTGCTCGACCCAGGTGCTCGAATTGTAGGTGGGATCCCATAGTGAACGGGTCGACTGCAGTTCGTAATCGTTGTCGGTTGTGCTGCCGCCGTAAACGTGCTCGTCGAAGTAGTCCAGAATACGCGTCGTGTATCGGGACTGATAGGCCTGCATCTGTTGCAAGTACCACTGGCCCGCATAAAGGCCTTTGTGCTCAGTCATGTCGGCCGAGGTGCCGATCCAGCCACCTAAAGTGAAGTCGGATGGACCCATGACGAGAGCGCTTGAATCCGTAGCTTTGATCATGGCTGCGTACTCGCTGCCGAGCAGATAAATCGTGTCGTAATCGGCGCCGCCGGGTAGGACATCCCGATGGGTGTTACCCCACCCGCCCGGCTCATTATCGAGCTGGTAATAGGTAACCCCACCTCTGGCTGCCGTGCCGAAATCCATGACGAGGTGATTGATCCAACCCTGCTGCAGTTGAGGGCTGTTGTTGAGATTGTTGGAATAAATATGGTTGTCGGTTAACTGGCTCCCATTCACTGCAATACTGTTCCCGCAGCTATCTCCATTGGGATGAACATAGGGGTTTGCAGACTGCTGCGGCCCGTAAACCGAGACCGGAAAGCTGCAGTTCCAGGCCGACGAATTATTGATATAAGGGATGATCGGGATCGTGATGAGCGGGTGCGTGCCGGCCGGTTTGAAGGCATTGATCATGGCATCGGGTCCCGCGCTCGGGGTGGGATTTGTCGTGCCGTTGCCGCTCATGAAGTACCAGTCGAAGCCCGCGTTGGAGCTATCGAGTTGCCAGTTGTAGCGGGTTGTGCCGTCGCCACCCCAACGCGTGTTCGGGAGGCGAATCTCCTGTGCGAAAGCCGGGTCGAGGCCGTAATTGACGATGCCATAGATGTCAGGATTGATGGCGTGCCGGTTGGCCGCAGCATCGACAGTGAGTGCCGGGCCGGCTGTTTGGGCGATCGCCGAGAAGACAGATGCGGAGATGAGTACAAACAGGCCAACGGGCTGCTTCATTTACCGGGAGAGTGCACACAAGGCTTGCGTTCATCTCATATCCTCGGGTATTTGAGAGGACGAAGGCTCGGAGCTATTGCGGTCGATGCCGAAACGTTATGAGCAGCTACTGCTGGCTGCTCCGATCGAATTTCGCTTTAGCCGTGCGCATCGCTTCAAACAGTGTTTCTGTTTCATCGCTCGCGCAATTGGCTAGGTAGGCAGCGAAGCCCTCCACCCAGTCCTGTCTGCCGATTGGGATCTGAGCGGACAACTCGCGGAGCAGGGTATCTCGCGCGCCTTGCCCCTGGGGCTGCTGCAGGGCGGCGATCACCGCCGGCACTGTCAATAAGGATCGGGCCGCGACCGCTTCGATCACGTCCCCGGAACTCACCTCGCTGCTTCGCTCCGCGACCCGCATGGCTTCACGCAAACGAATGATCTCTTCTCGCAACTGCCGCTCCTCGAAGGAAAACTGGCGTGCTTTTTCGAACTCGAAGTTGGCAATTGAATGCTCCAGCGCCTTGAGGGTGGCGCGGACCCGCTTCTCTATTGACGCGATCTCAGGCGGTTCTTGACTACGGCGTAGTTTGACCAGCGTGCAGGCATCGTCGATCAAGTCGAGGGCGCGCTCGGGCAAAACATAGTCGCGCAGAAAACGTCCGGAGGCAGACACGGCCATCCCGATTGCCTCCGGCGAAATAACAACGCCATGAAAGCTTTCAAGCTGTTTGGCCGCGCTACTCGCAATTTGCACTGATTCTTCTTCGCTCGGAGGCAGAATCGCGACTGGTTGAAACCGACGCGCGAGATTTCCATATCTTTCGAGAGCCAGACGAAACGAAAGAGGCGCACCCGTGGTGATTGCTTGACGATTGCCGTTTGCGAGATAACCTGTGATTCCTGACGGAACGTCGCGCCGGTCAAAAAGACCGCGCACATAGAGGATCGGGTCATTTTCGTCAAGAACTTGATGGAGAGCAGGCGGGAACTGGTCGGCAAGCGTCCAACTATCTACCATCAGGATTGGCCGACCGCAGAAATCGGCGGGAACATCGTCCTGCGCAATGCGCTGCGCAAGGCCGCAGATGAGGCTGTGTTTGCCGACGCCGGGTTCGCCCAGAAGAACTACACTATTGTTCGTGCGGCGCGACAGGGCGCGCATGAGCTGCTCCATTTCGCGCTCCCGACCGATAAGCGGCGTCAGAGCTCCGTTGCGCGCGTCGGTGACCAGATCGCGGACTGCGCGGAGTGACTCATCGCTGGTTGATTGCAGGCCGGTGGGTTTCGTCTCGTTTGTTTCCCTAGCGTGCTCTTTAAGCTCTTCGAACGTGATGCCGCTTTCGAGCACGATTCGGGCAGCGATGCTCTTTAGCTCCCGGACAATACCGAACAGCAAATGCCCGGTCGTGATGTGTTTTTGTTCAAGCAACTGGGATTCTCGAGAAGCATGATCCAGCACTCGTTTGCACTCTTCAGTAAGCGGGAGATCGACCGCTGTTGAGATCGGTTCGCTGTTGGGCGGCGCTTCCTGTGCGATGCGCCGTCGAATTTGTTCGATCTTGCGTTTCGAATGAAAGACGCGAGTGGCCAGGGCGGGATCGGCACGCAGAATCCCGAGCAGCAGGTGATGAGTCTCAATATACGCACTTCCCGCCGTGCTCGCTTCATGGCGGCCCAAGAACACAGTTCTTCTCGCCGTTTCGGTGTACCGTTCGAACATGGCGGCTGGCCCTCCGACTACAAAGCTGGGATGTTTTCCAGTGTATCGTCGCGATGCTAGTCTGAACGAGTGCGCTCCATCTATCTTGCGCTGGCTCTGCTCGCGCCCTTGCAGCCGTTGTTTGCTCAAACCGCGCCAGCCCGTTCGAAGGCCGCTCCTCCCAAAGCTACGGCTACTCACGCCACGTCCGCTCCCGCTCCTATGACTGATGAACAGAAGACCATCTACGCGATTGGGTTATCGATCGCGCGGTCGCTCTCGCCGCTCGATCTCTCGGCGGACGAGCTCGCGATTATTCAGCGCGCGTTAAAGGATTCGGCTGCCGGAAAACCGGCTGTTGAGTTGAAAGAGTGGGGGCCGAAGATACAGCCGCTAACGCAAGCCCGTTCGGCGCGTGCGGCTGAAAAGCAGAAGGCCGCCTCGGAAGCCTACATGGCCAAAGCGGCCGCGGAGACCGGTGCCGTCAAAACTGATTCCGGTCTGATTTACCGTGACATCACGCCTGGCACCGGTGCTTCGCCGAAACCGGCTGATACGGTAAAGGTCAATTACCGGGGAACGTTGATCGATGGTACTGAATTTGACAGCTCATACGGGCGTAACGAGCCGGCCAGTTTTCCACTGAACGGTGTAATTCCTTGCTGGACAGAAGGAATGCAGAAGATGAAAGTGGGCGGAAAAGCCACGCTGGTCTGCCCGTCTAACCTGGCTTATGGCGATGAGGGCCGCCCTTCCATTCCCGGTGGCGCGACCTTGATCTTCGAGATCGAACTGCTGGATGTCACGCCTGCCGCCCAGTAGCTAAGAAACGAAAACGGTAGTGGTCAGACCGGGCACTAGGATCATCCCGCTTTGGGAATCGTAGCTTGACTGGCGCAGGATATTGTCGCTCGATTGCGCCTGCGCCGGGTGCAAGTAAAGCCCGAGAGATCGCAGGCTCTCATCAGTGAAATGGACGAAGTCTAAACGCGTATTAAACGCGACCAGGAGGGTGCGGTAGGGCCTGTAGTCTCTTTCCTTTGCATCGAGCAGCATCACGATCAGGCCCGGCACTTGCTGGGGACCATTGTTGAGAAAATGCAGATTGGCTTGGACTTCTTCGGGCGTTCTCATGCGAAATAACGGCGAACTTTCGCGTACTGCAAGCAACTCCCGGAACGCATCACGGCAGCGGGCAATGTCGTCAGGCGAAGGCTTAAGTGACGGATTCGCGAGCAACGGCCGCATGACGGGCCAACCCCCGCTATTTTCCTTGGCTAGAGGCAGGCCTATTCCCCAGTTGTTGGATTGGTACGTAAAATCCAGGCGGTTGAACCAGTCGCCCGAGTTGAAGCTGTTACCGTCCATGTCTTTGGAGCGCAGCAGTTCATCGCCCGCAAGAAAAAAGGGTATACCTTGGCCGAACATAACGAGACTCATCGCGAGCACCTGGCGGCGAACGCGCGCTGCCATTTCCGCACGGCCGTCGGTGGCGAATTGCGGTAGCGGAGATTTGAGCTGCACCGCGTCGAAGAGCGTCTGATTGTCGTGCACCGAGCAGAAATTGACAGTCTCGATGGGCGTTTCGGTGTATCCGGCCATCTGCCCGTTGTAGTTCACCTGGCATGCCTTCACGCGCCGACCGTAGCAATCAACAAAAGTGAAATCGCGCAGGTTCCCGGCGAGCGATGTTTTAATCCAGTCAGTCTGCAGAAGTAATGCGGCGAGTTGATCCGCGCCCGATTGGGTGTCGTTGGTGTATTGGCTCGGGTCCGTAAATAAGCCGGTGGCGAAGCCTTGGATTCGACCGTCGGAAAAGGGCCGCCGCCGCGAACGCCATCACGGATACGGTCATTGAAAGTACCGATGCCCGTCCCGTACATATTGGCTTGACTGGCGTTCGGCCCGAGCGCGTTGTTTGCCGTCTGGCCGATCTGCCAGCCTTCACCGTATAGGTAGATCTTGGATCCGTCGACGCCGTCTCTTTCGAGCGTAAGCCGAGCGAGCGCCTCCGAGATGTGCTGCATGTTGGAGACGAAATGCATGCCCATCAGGTCAAAGCGGAAGCCGTCGATTTTGTATTCACGCGCGTTTTGCACGAGTGTGTCGATCATGAGTTTCTCCATCATGCGACGCTCGCTCGCCGTATCCGGGCAGCAACTCGCGGTTGTCACATTGCCGTCCGCGTCGAGCCGGTAATAATAGCCAGGAACGATCTTGTCCAGGATGGACCCATTTCCCTGCTCGCTTGCAAACGTGTGATTGAAGACTTGATCCTGGATGACGCGCAAGCCAGCCTGATGTAGCCCTAGCACCATCTGCCGGTATTCCTTCACGCGTTCGTCGGGATTGAAGGCATACGCTCCGGAAGGCGCCAGATAGTGAACTGGATCGTAACCCCAGTTGTAAGCGTCCTCGTTTTGAACGGCTGCCACACGAGCCTGTTGTTCCGGGCTATCTGGCGGAAACTGTGTAAGATCTCCCGGGAACTTCCAACGCGTTTTATCCTCGTTCACGCTCGAGAAATGATATGTGGGCAGTAGATGCACCGCTCGGAGGCCTGCCTGCGCCAGTCTCCCGAGGTGCTGCATGCCGTTCGTTGCCGGATCGGTGAATGCCAGGTAAGTGCCGCGATGGAGTTCGGTAACGCTCTCGTCATTTGAACTGAACTCACGCACGTGCAATTCGTAAACGGAGAGATCATTCTTGGCACGCAAGCCAGGCGATCGGCTCGCATCCCAACCGTCCGGTTTGGTACGCCGGTCGCGCAGATCAGTCATCCGAGTCTTTGCACCGTCAAGCGCCAAGTCAACCGAGTACGGGTCTGTGACTACATTTTCCACGAGCTTCTGGGCAGACGGTACGTAAACGGACACGCTGAAGAGGTAATATTTGTCGCACCACGAATGATCGCCGACCGCGCTCCAGGTCCCATTGTTCTCCTGCATGTCGACGGTCGCTTCGGGTGCTTCGTCCCACTGATCTTTGAAAAGCAGGACCCGAACCTTCTGCGCGGTGGGCGCCCACAGGCATATACGTACGCTGCTCTCGTTGGCGCGAAACAATGTCCCGAGCTTGCCGGGATAGTAAAACAGGTCATCGAGTACGCCGGCCTGCTGCACGCCCGTCAGGTACGCGAGCGGTCCAGTGGATTCGTACGCGGCCACCGCAAGGCGGCCTTTCAACATTTCTTTGAGTTGCGCAACGCTGGGCTCCTTCGCGATCTGAAACACGGCATATGCACTAAGCTGCGGGAACCGTGTGAGCTGCTCTGCCGTGAGCCCGGGCGCGTAGTTGGAGAGCTCGATATCGGCGGATGCGCGTTCCAGGACGCCGTCCGCACTTACCTCGAGATGACCGTCCTGCGACGAGACCAGCAAGTAACGCCACTCGGAGTGGAAGTAGCGCTGCGGTATCGCGACCGTAAATCGATCGATCCAGTAAGCCTGCAGCCGCGAAGAAGTTGTTCCCATTAACTGGGCTAGGGAGGGCCGCTCTAAATAGGGATGGGCATCGCCTGAAATCACCCAAGCTTCCCGCCCATCTGCCAGAGACACGCCCATGTCGGGTCCCGGATCCTTTTCGCCGGTCGTGACGTTGTGGACGATGAAGCCGATTTGCCAGGCGTTTGCTTTTAACTTGATTTGGTAAACAGCGCCGTGGGAATCCAGGCCTGTGGCGAAGACTTGTCCGGCATCAAAACTGTCCGGAATCTCCTCGGAAACATCGCGATAGGCGTACACCGCCCAGCCCTTGTAGTCGGCGTCAGGGCGATGATAGTGAAGGCAGAAGTAGCCTGGAGGGCAATCCGGCGAACTGCTCATACTAGGTTTCGCTTCTTCTTCACAGCAACTGACATGGGACCTTTATTCATCACGTATTCCGACCTACCATTGTGCTTTACGTAACGTATGAGCGCTGCGGGACGTATCACATGAGAGGCCCAAACCATTTCAGAAATGCCGCGGTATTTTGGACTTCCCATTCTGCTCCTGGCAGCGGTCGGGATCGTGGCCGGGGACGATAGCCCAGCTGTTTTCAAAACAGATGTAGCGTTGACGCGCGTGGATGCGCAAGTTCTCGATCAATCGGGACGGGCGGTCACGGGTCTGCGAGCCGAGGACTTCGTGCTGCGGGTAGACGGCAAGCCGGTACAGATCCGAAATTTCGCGAGCGAGAACATGCCTCTCGATGTGCTGCTGCTACTCGACGTAAGTGGCAGCATGGAGCCGCACGTCGAGCGAATCGCGACCGCAGCCCGGCAGGCCCTTAATGTGCTAGCACCTAATGATCGCGTTGCCATCATGGTATTCGACACAAATACTCGCGTGCGGCTGCCATTTCGGAACAGTCACGACGAAGTGACAGGTGAATTAGACCACCTGCTGCATGCCGAAAGCTTTGCTGGCGGCACGCGAATTACGGGCGCTATTCTTTCGGGGGCGCGCTACATCGAGCGTGAAGGTCGGCCGGAAGCCCGCCGGGCCATTGTCATATTGACTGACGACGAAACCCAGGATGCAGAAGACGAGGGGCGGGTGGAAAAGTCTCTGGCGCAAGCCAACGCGATTCTCAGTTTCCTGCAAGCTCCGTATGAACCGCCGACCATGCATCGCGGTGGCATGCCGGGCGGGGGACGTCGCGGTGGAACCTGGGGTGGCGGTGGCGGAGGTTGGCCGGGTAGTGGCGGTGGAGGCTGGCCGGGCGGCGGGGGCATCGGATTCCCGCGGCGCGGAGGAGTGGGCGGTGGCGACCGTTCGCACAGTGCCGGTACCGAAGAGATCGCTCGGGAGACGGGCGGCGACACGATGTCTGTCGATCAGGCGTCTGCTCTAGAAGACACTCTGGCGCGCTTACGGCAGAGGTATGCGCTGCATTTCTACGTGCCAGAAGGGTCCAAACCGGCTGATCAGCAAAGAGTGCAGGTCACTCTTGCCGAACAGGCCAGCATACGGTACAACGATGCGCAGATTCGGTATCGTCAAATTCACTTTGCGGGCGGTGTAAACTCACCCGAACAGGCAGGACCGCTAGTTGTCGAGCGGACACATGCGCCTGCGTACGATAACAGCGCCAGCAGCACATCCGCTTCATCCGGATCCGCCGCCCAGCCTGCTCCGACAGGCCGATCACAGCACATCGCAGTCAACGAGGACTCCGGTTCTCACATCAACACGATCGACGAGAACAGTCATTAGATACGGCGGCGCCCCAGCCGTTCCCGCTAACCGATGATGCGGATTTCGCCAATGCCGCCTTCGACTTTCAGACGAACGTTCACCTTGGCCTTGTCGTAAAGGCTGTTCTCCCAGTGATTGTCCTTTTTGTCCAGGCCAGTGACGGTGATGCTACCAAGGCCGCCGTTGGCTTCCGCCCAGACGCCGACGTTTTCCGGCAGATGAACATTAGCCTGGCCGACGCCGCCTGAAATAGAAACCTCATAATCATGGGCGGGTTTGCCACGCAGGTCCAGATCGACCTGTCCGGCACCCATGTGCATTTCAACGTTCCGGAGATTCAGGTCGCCGAGATCGAGTTTGGCCCGGCCAGCGCCGCAGTTCGCGTTCAGATCCAACAGCACGTCGTCATTTAATTGCAGATCCCAAACATAGTGGCGATTGCCTCCAAGGTGGGCATTGCTCGGCTGGCTGATTTCAATCGTGGTGTGTGAACCGTTGTTGGAAGATTGAATCTTCGGTTCCCAAGCCGGTACGTTGAATTCGAAGCGCGCATCGAGGAGCTTGGCCGCACCGCCGCGGACATTCATCTCTCCTGCAGCCATGTTCAGATTCACTTGCGCGCGCTCGGCGCTTCCGCGCTCAAGATGAACGGACGTTTCCCGCGTGGGACCGGCGGGGGTGTTTTCGAATTGGCACGCGGTCAGCCCAATGAGAGCGAGTCCAAGAAAAGGCAGGAGAATGCGAGATTCCATGATGTGTTCCGCAAACAGAATACGTAAGCATACACCGGCTTGTTCCGCCGCAACTGGAGGCCTGACGTTAGTGCCAGACGCGGTGTAAGTAATCGACGCCGGGTGCGACGTCCTGTCGAGAGCCGTAGAGCAATTTGGCGGCGCGCTCGTCTTGGTTGCCGCTCATGACAGCGTGACAGGCTGCTGAAAGCTGGTCGGCGTGTGAAGCCGTTGATCGCCAGATCGGGATGAAGGTAGCCGCCGAGGCGATCGCCACAACTAGAACAAAACCTTGTGCAACGCCGAAGTATTGTGGCCTGAATCGCCACACTGTGATCAGCAATAATGCGCTGAGTGAGGCCCAGTAGAGCATGGCGGGCGTTTGGTAGCGACCCGCATAAGCTTGTCCGACGCCGTATTGAAGTCGGCCAAGCGCTGTAATAATCGCAATGGCGATCATCAACGAGCACTCGGCGATGCAGAACCATTCGAAGGCGCCAATCTGATCGCGATTGCGTAACGCGATGACGATGAGGGTTGCGAAAACAAGCAATGACAGGAAGCAGGTTATGCGTTCTTTGTGCGGCAGGAGTCTCGTCCAACTCGCGCCGAAATAAGTGAGGACGTACGTGAATATGCCCTTCGGGTGAGCCAAAGCTTCCATTGGCGTGAGATGAGAAGGCGGCACGCGATAGCCACTCAGGTAAGCCAGGGCGGTGCCAACGAATAGCAAGCAGATAAGAAGCATGTAGCGCGTGGCGATGCGTCTGAGCAAGCCCACGACGATAACAATGGGACCGATCGCTAAACCGCCCGCGACGTTCAGGGCGGCCACGAAAGGCATAATGCCAAGAGCAGCAGCTATAAGCCACGGCCAGCGGAGTCTTCCGAAGAAAGCGACGCCTAAAAGTGCCGAAGTCGCCAGGCAAAAGGCGAGCACGAAAGAAACCTGGAACGCCCACGTGAAATTTTCGGCTTGGTTGAAGTGAAAAAGACAGAAGGCAAAAAGGCCCTCCAGCGTGCGTTTAAGAAACATGGGAAAGCTCGTGAGGCGCTCGAGTGTATAGCAGATCGCTGCCCACTGGAAGGCCTGCGCGAGAAACATCTCAAAGAAGAGTGATAGATTCTTTCCTTCGAACCAGTGGAGGTCGATCAGAATTAACAGGCGGGTGACTAAAAGCCTATGCTCGTTGTGCTGACTCCACAGCCACCTGCCGGAGTGCAGGCCTTTGCCTTGCGCAATCGCATTCACGAACGCCCATTCGTCCCAGAAGGGGCACGGCATGTAAGTACGAATGCTGAGCGCGACAGCTGCGAGCAGCGCGCCGGTGCCAAGGAGAAACGTGATACGGCCGATTAAGAGATGAGCTGCTTTGGGCGGAGTCTCTGGAGGCACCCTCCGAGTTGTATCACTCCGATGCTGACTGCTTACGGTAAGCCAGAATTGCTGCTGCCAAGCTTCCGAGCCACATTAACCAAAAGGAAGCCGGTTCGGGCGTAGGACTCGATGGCACCACCGTAAAAACAAACGTTTCGTCGTGATAGTTGAAATCGGAAAACGGCAGCAAGGAATCCTCGAACCCGACGTAAGTACCGGCAGGGATGACAACTGAATTCTGGTTCAAGCCGCTGAAGCTCGTGGCGTAAGCATGGTTCAATCCATCCGGATTCATCGCAGGCGTAGAGAACAGCGTGTAGTCTGTATCGGTCACATAGAGCGCAAAGACCAGGTTCTGCCCTGCTATCACCGGACCGAAGCTCTGCGACAGTCCCTTAACGGAAGTGTGATTTTCAAGACCCCATGTACCTTGTTGAACGCCGTTAACAAAAAGCCCAAGCTGTTCGGTGAAGGTGGCGTTTGTGTCGTAGAAATAAGCCACAAGATTGCCGGTGGCGGAGGCGGTGAAAGTTGGGCTTGGGGCGACCGCGCCCGTCGAAGGGTAAGGAATCGCGTCGCCCAATAGGCTTAACGACGCGGCCAACGCCATGACGACCGCGGAGAGTAGGGTTCTTAAAAACATAAGAGTGCCTTCGCCAATGAGGTAGCTGGAATGGTGAGTTTTTCTCCGAAGAACGCCACTGGGCTGCTTAGCGGACTCCATGCACCTCTCGAATGTCGGAGCGGAGCCACTACGATGATGGCGAGATGCGAAGTGAGCTTAGATTACCGCGCACAATGTTCTCTGCGCAGGCGTGCCGGAACTTTGTATCGCCGTCGAAAACTGCTGTGGCGAGTTTCGCAGACGCCTGACAGCGAAGTCCGGCGATTGCTGCGGCTCAGTGCCGGTGTCGTATCGAATGCGGACGCGCGACCGGAAAGAATTCTTGGAGGAGATTGTAGGCGAAATCGCCGCCTAAGCCGAATACCCCTCGCCGGAAACCGTCGCCCACACTGCCCGTACTTGCCGGCTGCCACACATTCACAAATTGGCCCGCCGCAAATGCGCTGATCACTCGCCCGTAAGCAAGGGAAGAGTGGCCCGTGTCGGTTTTGCAGACGAAGACCTGCTTAACGGCGTTAATCAGCCGAACTCTCCCGGGCTGACCTTCGGACGGGAAATAACGCGGATCTTCATGCAACGCGCTTTCCAGCACGAAGCCAAAACTTTGTCTCGATAGATTGCCGGCAAAGCCTGACGCATACCGTTTAGAAAATCCCTCCACACCGCCGCCCCAGCTATACGGCGACCCGGCGCCCTGGCCGATACTTGCGCCGATCGCCGCTCCGGCCAAGCCTCGCAATCCGAATGTCTGGACAACGCGGTAATCAAACTTATCTGCAACGGTAAATGGCGCGGCGCTCACTGTGTTGGGCAGCTTCATCGCGCCATTCGGATCCCCAGCTCCTTGGGTTGCCGGCGGCAGCTGTCCGGGGTCGGGAGCTTGTTGCCCAGGCGAGCTTGCATGGACCTGTTGCACAGCGACAACGCAAAGCGCAACGGTAAAGAAACCCAAGGGCTTCCATTGCTTCATCTCATTTCATTAACGCACGCGCTTGCGTTATAGTTCCGGTTCCTGAAAAAGGCGAATGCCCGCCACACCAACCGCGCCTGCAGCGATACACTGTGCTGCATTTTCCCAATTCACTCCGCCGAGGGCGAACACGGGCGTTCCAACCTGGCAGGCGCTTTTGAGTGCCGCAAGGCCGACCGGTACCGCTTTATCCGGGGTCTCAAAAACAGGACCGAAAGTGACGAAGTCGGCGTTGCTCTGCTTGATCTCGCTTAAGCTGTGACAGGAGCGCGCGATCAGCAAGCCGGGCAGGCACTGACGCGGCGCATCGGCCGGTAGATGTACGCCGTCACAGCCGGTAGCGAGCGCAATGTCGGCGCGCGTGTTCAGCAGGAGCTTGGTATCGAGCCGGTGGGTTTGCATCTGGCGCGCTTCAACGGCCGCTAACGCGAACTCAAACAGCTCGCGCGCTGTAATATCTTTTTCGCGAATTTGAATGTAATCTACGCCCAGGTGAATTTGATCCCGGATGACTTCGAGCAGCGGACGAAATCCACCTACTGCCTTACGATCCGTAATGTAGTAGCGTTTCATGTTCCGGTGAAGGCCATCGCGGACGCGGGCACTTCGAAAGTAAGTTTCTCTTTGTGGCGGATGGCTTCGTACTCCGCTTCGCGAACAATCACCGAGAAACCGTTTTCCAGCTCGATGCGGACGCCGTAATGGGAAATCTGTGCCCTTTCGAAGCGCAGCGTGAGATGTCTGGGCGATGGCTGGATATTGTCCGGCAAAAGCTTCCATTCAGATCGTCTCATGCAGAGGTAGCCGGTATCACCGATCAAGTGACCTGGAAAATACGGGCCTTCGACCTCCTGCCCGAGAACGTGCAACCGGCTCAGGTCTGCCGTCGGATCGAGATACTTGATTTCGGCGTGGGCGATGTTGAAAACACCGAGCAGGCGTGCCACGTCGACAGTTGCCGGTTTTGCAAGCATCTCTGCGCGCTTGCCGTGTTGCAGCAAACGACCCGCATCCAAGATCGCTACTGAGTCAGCCAGCTCGAGACACTCCTCCACGTGATGGCTGACGAGCAGAATCGGAATGGACAGACTCTCTCGGACCGAGCGGAGCAGAGCATAAAGGGTCTGGCGAAGATAAGAATCGAGTCCGCGGGAGGGTTCATCGAGCAGCAGGAGCCGAGGCTCCGTGAGAAGAATGCGCGCGAGCGCGGCACGCTGCTTCTGGCCGCCCGATAAGTGGGCCGGTTTACGGGCGTCGAGCGTTGTGAGATCGAACGTTTCGAGCAGCTCATTGACTCGCCGGCGCACCTGAAGTCTACCGCCGCGCGCCGCAACGATAGAGGCCGCAAACTGCAGGTTCTCGCGCACGGTCATGTGAGGAAAAAGCGCGTGATCCTGAAAGATGTATCCGCAGCGGCGGAGCTCGGGCCGCAGATGCACATGGGTGGCGGCATCGAAATAGAGCTCATCGTGAACCAGGATGCGGCCTTCATCTGGGCGCACAAACCCGCACATGCAATCGAGCAGCATCGTTTTGCCGGAGCCGCTCGGTCCGATGATTACGGAGATACCGTCTTCGGCGCGCAGATGGACGTTGAGCTGAAAAGGAGCTGTGTCTTTGATGGCGGGTAGTCTTTTAACGATACGCGCGTCGATGCTGTTCATCCGCTACCGTGCCGCCCCAACCCGTTCGGAGCGTGCCAGATAATTCACGGGCCAGAGTAGCGCAATCGTCACGGCAGAGATCAGAATAACGAGCACGCGGGCAAACCGGCCGTTACCCGATTCGACAGCGTCATAGATCGCAACAGAGAGGGTCTGTGTGCTTCCCGGTATGTTGCCGGCGAGCATGATGGTCACCCCGAAATCGCCGAGCGCGCGTGCGAAGCTAAGCGTGGCAAGCGCACTTAAACCGCGGCGCGCTAGGGGCAGGGTGATGTGCCAGAAGGTTCGCCACTCGGATGCCCCGAGGCTTCGCGCCGCCCACTCGTAGCGATAATCCACACTCTCAAGAACCGCCCGGCCTGCTTTGATGTAAATCGGCGCCGAGTGCACAAATGCCGCTACTACAGCCGCCTGCCAAGTGAAGACTAGGGGGTGCCCCACCAATGATTCATACGCTTTGCCGAAAGGCGAAGCACGGCCAAGTAGAACGAGCAGATAATACCCAAGCACGGTTGGAGGCAGCACGAGGGGTAAAGTGATCAGCGAATCGAGCAGGTGCTTTCCGCGGAAGGTCTTGTGGGAAAGCACATAGGCGAGTGCGGTGCCGACCGTCACCACGAACGCCGTGGCGATCGCCGCAACACGCAGGCTGAGCCAGAGTGGAAACCAATCGATCATGCGGGTTAGCCTGCCAACGCCGAATCGGCACGCGCCGTCAGATTTGCGAATACGTAGCCGGCTTGAGAATCAGGTTAGTTACGTTCGAAACGATTGACTCGTAGTTGAACTTGCTCGAACTCGTCAGCTTTTTCCATTCCGGGTCCGCCATAAAGGTCTTCCATTTGGCCTCTAATTCCGAGAGTTCGGGGAAGCTGAGCATGTACGTCAAATTCGGCAGGCGCGGCCCGACAAGCGTATCGCCGTAGAAAACGGACCAGAATCCGGCACGGTCGAACACGCCGAACTCGCCGCTGTTGAACATCTCGACTTTTACCTGGTGATCGTGATGGGTCGGGCTTTCATAAGTCCGCAGTTGAAAAACACGTTTGCCGTGCTGCGCGGTCACAGGCGGAACAGTTAGCTTCGGATAACCTTCGAAAGCAACCATCAAGGAACTCTCCAGGCGATCGTACGGCGGCTCCTTTGCAGGAGCTTTGAGAAACGATTGGCCGGCGCGTTGATATTCCTCGTCCTGCGCAAGCCGCAACTCGGCAGTGGCCAGTGCTTCGAGCGAATTGCCGGGGATGAGGACGTAAATGGCGGGAGTCTCGGGCCCGATGTCTAGATTGAAAACGCCGACAGGGCTGAGGCTCAGGCGGTTTAGAGCGGGGATGAGCGCGTCGGCAAAGTAGCTATCGGCTAACTTTGTTTGCGGTCCGGATTGCAGATGGTAGCGGCGCAATTCGTAGTACTGACGCCCCGACGTCTGGGCGTGTGCTCCGGGGGTGAGAGCGGCGGCGGCCGAGGCAGCCAGGGAAGAGGTCAAAAACCGGCGGCGTTGCATATCTTTTGAGAATACGACTGCCGGCTGGATGACCTCACCGCAGGTTCGCCGGATCGGGCACTCTCGACGCTAACCAGACATTCCGGAAGGCGATCATAGCAGCAGATACCGGTTGTCCGGCACGTTCGCCGGCTACGATCTCGAGCGTCGGATCCTCCGTCAGTACTGCGTCGAGAACTTTCTCCTCGCCTGTGCGCCGCTGCACTTGCAGGCTCACGCGGTCACCCGGTTTGTGTTTTGCAACAAACGAGTTTAGTTCGTCGGAAGTCTTGATATTCTTTCCGTCCCAGCTGGTGATGCGGTCTCCCGTGTCGATGCCTGCGTTATATAAACTCGAGCCGCGCATTGTATTACCGGCGATGGCGACATCGCCATTCGCGAAATCAATCTTCGGTGCGCCGAGCGTGATCGTTCCCGGGTGCGCTTTACGGAGAACGAAACCGGCTTGTGTCAGCAGCTGAGCGTAGTCGAGTGGCTCGAGCCCATAGACGTGACGCAGAAAAATGTCGTGAGCAAACTCTTGGCTGCCGACCATTTCGCCGAGAGTGCGCTCGAGATCATCCAGTGTATAGGGTTTGTCGATATCCGGGTGCTCGCGCCACATCGTGCGCATCCAGTCATCGAGAGTCTTTCCGGGAAATTGGCGACGGATCGCAAGGTCTATGCCGAGCGCGAGAGCTTGGCCGTAGGTGTAATACGAGATGAAGCTGTTGGGGAAGTTGGTCGGATCAATCGAGCGAGCTGCATCGACAAAAGGCGCAAGCCGGCTCATGTCGATGATGTCATGTACTTCGCGGCCGGGGGCGGTTAAGACGGCGCTCACCGCGGAACCCATCTGCGCGGCAAATTGATCGGTGGACGAAAAACCGGCCCGCCTGACCGCTAGGATGCCGTAGTAGTTGGTGAAGCCTTCCGCGAACCACAGCTCACCCGACATATCGGCTCGTTCGAAGTCGAACGGCTCGAGTGAGCGGGGACGAATGCGCTTCACGTTCCAGGAATGAAAGAACTCGTGAGCAACAGTCCCGATCTGGCGGAAGCTTGCCGTCTTAAGATCGCTGCTGCCTGTGATGACAGTCGAATCGCGGTGCTCCATGCCGTCGCCTGTAGCCCAGGGCAGGTCATCGACCAGGAAAGTATAGGAGCCGTTGTCATAATGCGGGAGCGAACCGAAGACACCCGCTTCTTCGAGCACGATACGTTTGCACATTTCGGCAAAATGTGCCGCGTCTGCGTCGGTACCGCGGTGGTGAAGAGAAAGCCGGAACGCGCGATCGCCGATGTTCCAGGAAGATTCCGCATGGGCGCTGATCTCAACCGGGCTATCCATCAGCTGTTCGAGATTAGAGGCCGACCAGGAGCCATCGGGCTGCTCAGCCAGTTGTGTGGCCGCGCGCCAATTGGAGCCGGGAGGAACAGTGAAGCGCAGAGTGGCGGGAGCAGCTTCGAATCCTCGCGCCCAGACCAGCGTTGCCGGCAGATTCAGGTGGGCGTGAGAATCGTCGATGGCTGCATAGGTGCCATCGAGATGATCGCCGTAAAGGGTGTACTCAAAGATGACGGTGCCGTGGTGGCCGGAGATCGTCCAACCATATGGATCGGGCTGCGCAATGGACAGAGAATGCCCCTGCGCGTCCGTGGCGCGCACGGCGTACACGTTTTTTGCGAACTCGTGCAGGGCGTAGCGGCCCGGCGAAGAACGGCTCATACGAATTTCGAGCGCAGGTTCAGTGACACCCGCGAAAGTCGCGCGGATCGCGGCCTCGTGGTGAACCGCATTCGGAAACCTGAGCTGATATGCGACCGATTTCTGTGCCGACGCTGAGTAGCTTAGAACGAGAAGCAGAAGTAGCGTTTTCAGATCTATAATTCTAACTGCCCGTGGTAAACCATATCTTTCAAGCGGAATCGTTTTAGAACTGAGAGCGAACCGAAGCGGGTTTCGAAGACAACTTCTTTATCCTGCGCCGTCAAGTTTTCGGTCCGGGGAAAAAACAGGTAGAGTGTACCGCTAGGATTGTCGAGTTTGGCGTCTTCCGGTTGCATGGAATTTTTGCCGCGCCTGTAAAGCCGCGAGTAACGCCTGACGTTCCCGAGCATCTCTTCAGGATTGCGGCCCGCCTGCACCAACCCGATAACGGCGACAATGTAATCCCGGCGAACTTGTTCGGGCGAATAGATGCGTGTAGTCTGCTGCTGCGCCAGAGCCTGCTGGATCGGGAGAGCGCTCTCCCAACGCACGGTGACGTTCAGGGTCGGAGGCCCACTGCGAGTGGCACGGGCTACCCCGCCATCCCAGTGTCCGTCCGTCGCGGCGTTGTGCGGGTTTGGCATCCCGGCCTGCGGAATATCGATCGCTGGCGGCGCGGGGCCGTCACCTTGGGCGAGCGAAAACGTTGCGCCTACTGACTGAGCCCACGGCGAATCACCCAAAATACGTTCACAATCCTGTGCAGTCCACAGTTTCGGATCCGCGGATTTCCAGGGCTGCGAAGCTAATAAAAGAGCTGCTGAGAGACCGATAAAGGTCAATACTGCTTTAAATGTATGTTTCAGCAACATATCGACCTTTTATTTCGTCTCTCGATTATAGGCGCGTCCTGAGAAGCGAACCCGGTTTGGTTGGCGGACCGGTTGTAGGCTGGCTCGATGTAAGCTGAATGACAAGATCACCGACTGTTCGATTTCTTCTCGGGTTGCTGTTAACGCTTGGGGCGGTAACCGCCCTGTCTTCTTATTGGCTCTACCGGATGCACGGGCTAAGAAAGCTCGAGCTGAACATCATCGACCTGAACCGGCACGACTCTCTGCAGTTGCTGCGCGTGCAGAACGACTTGAATGAGATGGGTCTGAAGCTGCGCGACATGTCGATCGACCTCGACCGCACGCAGCTGGCACACTACCAGCAGGAATTCGATCGATTGCGGCAGGACCTGAATCGGGCACTCGAGTACGAGGCGAGGCTGAGTCCGACGGCGGATCAATCGAACCACGAAGAGCAGTTGCGCGGTTTGCTGGAGCAGTTTTGGAACGACTCGGCGGCGGTGTTCAAAGCGGCGGGAACCGGTCACAAGTCGCTGGCGCGGGCCTTAGCCGCCAAAACACTATCTCCGGAACAGGCCCAACTAAGTTCGCGCATTTCGGCCTTACTCGCCCGCAACGGCGCCGCGGAAGAACAAGCGGATCAGAAGATCGCCGAAATCTACAGCGGGACCGAGAAGGATATTTACCTCTTCGTCAGCGTGACCATGCTTGGGATCGCGGTGATTAGTCTTTACCTGATCTATTGGAACCGAAAATTCTTTTGGCAGCTGGAGTCGCTTTCGACTCAGCGCAGAATACTAGCGGCCCGGCTGATCAATTTGCAGGAAGAGGTGCTCCGCTCCGTCTCCCGAGAGTTGCATGACGAGTTCGGACAGATACTCACGGCCGTGGGCGCGATGCTGCTGCGAGCTGAAAAGAAGGGCATTCCGGCCGACTCTCCGCTGCGTACCGAGTTAAGCGAGATACGGGAGATCACGCACGGCACGCTCGAGAAAATCCGCAGTCTTTCGCAGATGCTGCATCCGGCGGTAATCGATGACTATGGGCTCGCCAAAGGTGTCGAGTGGTATGCGACCGTTTTCGAACGGCAGACTGGCATAGAGACGGTGGCAAAGATCACAGGCGAGGTGGTCAGAATCACGGGCCAACCCGCCATCCACTGCTTCCGAATCGTTCAGGAAGCTTTAAATAACTCTGCTAAGCATTCGGGAACCAAGCGGGCTGAGGTAACGCTCGTGTTCGGAGCTTCCGACTTGATGGTCACAGTGAGAGACTTCGGGCGAGGGATAACGGCCGCCAAGGCGCGCGACACCGGACTTGGCCTGATCGCCATGCGGGAACGTGCTGAGCTGCTGAACGGCAAGCTCGATTTCACGTCCTCCCCCGATGCCGGCACCACGGTTACGCTCTGGATGCCGTTGAAGCAGGAACAATTTGCGTCTGAAGATGTAGCCGACAGGAGGAGAGAAGAAGTTTTTTCGTAAACAACATGAGCGAAGAAATCAGCGTTTTGCTAGCGGACGATCACAGCCTAGTGCGCAGAGGGTTTCGCCGCATCCTGGAAGATGAAGATGGGATGAAGGTGGTGGGCGAAGCAAGCACTGGGGTGGAAGCGATCCGGATGTCGCATGAACTGAAGCCGAAAGTGGTGGTCATGGACCTTTCCATGCCTGAACTTGACGGCGTGCAGGCGACGAAGGAGATTGTGAAGCACCTGCCCGAGACCGAGGTATTAGTGCTGAGCATGCACTCGGATGACAACTATGTGCGGAACGCACTGGATGCAGGCGCTAAGGGCTACTTACTGAAGAATGCGATTGATGTAGACCTCGTGGGAGCAATCCGATCGGTTGCCGATGGAAAGCGGTTCATCGGATCAGGGTTAAAGTATGTGGCGCAGGAGCAGGACGACGAATTGAAGCGGCTAACCGCGCGGGAGAAACAGGTACTGCAGCTCATTGCGCAAGGCAAGTCGAACAAGGATATCGCTCGCCTGCTTGAGCTGAGTGTCAACACAGTGTCGGTTCATCGCGCCAACTTAATGGAAAAGATGAACATTCACCGGACAGCCGAGCTAGTGCTTTTTGCGATCCGGAAAGGCTTGGTTTCGCCTCAATAGCAGGGAAGCGGGCAGCTTTCCCAAGCTACCCGCTGCCTCGAAACTACTGAACTTTCCTAGCGGTCTTGGCGTCCGCTGCAGCCTTCTTTTGAGCTTGCATCTCTTTAGCTTTAGCGAATTTTTTCTGGAAGCGGTCTACGCGGCCCTCGGTATCGATCAATTTTTGCTTGCCGGTGAAGAACGGATGGCAGCTCGAGCAGATTTCGACGCGCAGATCGCCCTTGTGAGTGGAACGAGTTGGAAAATGCGATCCACAAGCGCAAATAACGTTGACTTCCTCGTAGGAAGGATGAATTCCAGCTTTCATTGTCTTGGAACCTCCATAATAACACGCAAAAACCCCGCCGACACGGGACGCGCCGACGGGGTTTTGCTTTATACTCTAGCTACGTTACGCGCGACGGATGGCCGGTCCACTGGAACCTCGGCCTCGTCACTGAAACGAAACCTGAACGTACGAACGGCGACTCTAAGAGTCGGCCACCTCGCGCGTGGATTGTATGCTACAGTCACTACCAGAATTCATTTCGACTGGACCACCTCCTTTTTCAGTGATGTTTTGATTTTAAAATCAAAACTCCATACCTGTCAACGCCCGCGTCAAACTGACATCAAAGTTTTTGGATGTCGATGACGAGATTTTGGCTTAGCGGCTTTCTGCTGCTCGGGATTCTGCTGGGGATGCTCGGATCGCTGCTGGTGGTTTGGCAGTACCACATCGATGTGGATGCCAATCTGATCGGACTCCACTTTTTAGTCTTCGACGCGGGGTACGTCATCGCGGCCGGTGCTTTGCACAGATTCAGCGCCCGTCTGGCGATGGACCGAATGCTCATGGCCGCCTGTGGATCGGCTTTCGTGAGTCTGCTCCTGCTCCTGCTAGCCTCTCCACCAGCGGCGGTGGCATGGCGATTGAGTGCCATTGCCGCTGTCGGGTTGAGCGCGGGGGCTCTGGGCACCTCGCTCTGCCACTGCGCGGCCCGGCTACTCATAGAAGCGGCTGGGGCGACCGTCACCCGGGCGGGCTTTCTGCTCGGCTCCGGCTGCGGGCTGGCCACGCTCGTAATTGCAGCTATGTATTCGACCGGCTCAGCACAGCTCGAGACCGCTCTGCTGGCCCTCGCGCCCCTTGTGTTCCTGGCAATCTTGTGGCGCAAGACGGAAAGCAGGGACCCGAACGCGCTTCGCATTACGAAACAGAACTCGCCCGATACGGCAAGCGATCTACGCAGCATTGCCACCACGCTGTTTGGCCTGTCACTGTTTCTTCAGTTCGGAAACGAATGGGTCATCGCGGGCTGGTTGCCGCTATTCCTGGTGCGTCGCCTGGGTAGCAACCCTGCTATGGCAATCGCCATTCTGGCGCTGTATTTTGCCGCGCTGACGGTAGGCGGGCCCCTTGCACAAAAGCTGCTGCCGCATTTAGCTCAGCGCCGATATCTGATCGCAAGCGTAGCTCTATCCACCGG
Organism: Terriglobia bacterium; assembly: GCA_963737005.1. Taxonomy (GTDB): domain Bacteria; phylum Acidobacteriota; class Terriglobia; order Bryobacterales; family Bryobacteraceae; genus Bog-105. The sequence continues at coordinate 196,348 of CAVTRD010000008.1, forward strand.
CGGACTATTGCTGCTTGGTTTAGCGGGCTCGTTACTCGGAGCGGCAATTGCTGTATTGGTTATCGCGGCCGGATACGCACCAATTTGCCCGCTGATCGCCGGGCAGCTGGACGATCGCTTCTCACTGCATCCTGGTCTTTATAAGTGGGCTCTCACGATTGCGGTCGCTGGGGCGATGAGCGAGCCCTGGCTGATCGGCTTCGTGGCTGGCTGGCTCGGGATGAACTACATCCTGTTACTGCCGGCGTTCGGGTCCGTTTTGGTTCTGGTGTTTTCGCTCCTGCTTATGTTCGAAGCGCATCTGATGGCGGATACGCCAATCCAACTACCGACGCCGCCGATTCGAAATGCACGTTGAATTTCGCGAGACCGGCATATATCTGCCCGAAATCGATCTGTGGCTTGACAATACGGAAGGATGCTCGGCCACCTGGATCTCGCACGGGCATAGCGACCATGCGCGCGGTTGTCACGGTCAGGCGATCGGCACCTCCGTTACGCTGCGCTTTTACCGGATGCGCCTCTGGCTGAATGAAGGGGAGGAGGAGCCTGTGCTTACGCCGCTCGACTTCGGCGGCAGCATGGAGTGGAATGGCGCACGGTTGACTGCCTTTCCGGCGAGCCACATCCTGGGCGCGGCGCAACTCCTGGTCGAGTATCGTGGCGAGCGGCTTGTCTATACCGGCGATATTAAGTTACGGCCGCCATTGTGCGGTGAAATCACTGAACCAGTTCCGTGCCACCGGCTCATCATTGAATCCACGTTCGGACTGCCGATCTACCATTTGCTCTCTCGCGAACACGCAGCCGACCGTATCGTGAAGTTCGCCCGCGATTGTCTGGCCGACAAATTCATACCAGCGTTTGTCGGCTATCCGCTCGGACGCGGGCAGGAGATCGTTCACGTGCTGTGCAACGCAGGTATTCGGACCGCCGTTCACGGCGCGATTGCAAAGTTCATTCCGGTTTACGAGGAGATGGGATATTCGTTTTCGGGTTGGGAGCCATACCAAGCGGATGCTGTGGATGGGAAAGCATTAGTGGTCGTACCCACCCACGGCAGCGTGCTCGAAGCGAGCAGCAAGAACGTGCGGCTGGCTTATGTTTCCGGTTGGGCAGCGCTCGACAATGCGCGCGCTCGCAGCGGCGCAGAAGCGTTGATTCCCTACTCCGACCATGCAGATTTCGAAGAATTGCTCGAGCTGGTCGAGCGATCACAGGCGAAACACGTGGATGTGGTTCACGGTTATACTGCGCCGTTTGCTCACATTCTTCGGCGACGCGGCTATTCCGCAGCAGCCCCAGAACGGGCGGGGGCGCGCACGGCTATCGAGGCGGAAGGCTGATGGACCAGTTGGCCCGGGTATGCGAAGAGATTGCGAGCTATGGCAGCAAGCTCAAGAAAATCGGAATACTTGGCGAATACTTGCGTGGATTGCCGGATGAAGATTTCGCGTTGGCAGTGCAGTTCCTGAGCGTAGGCCCGGTGGCGGCGGGCCCGGTTAATTTTCACCTGTTCGCCGCTGACGAGAAGACGCGCTTATCGATCGGCGGTTCGGTTTTGCGGGCAGCGCTCGAGAAGGCCGTCGATTGGGACCGCGAAACGCTGGCCGTCTGCTATGCGGAGGTCGGCGACACGGGTGAGACCGCCAGCTTGCTACTGAAAGACAAAACAGCCGGGGAGCCGCTTTCACTTACGGCTGCAAACGGTTTGTACCAGGAATTATTTTGCGCGGGCACGACGGCGCGTAAACGCGAGCTGTTGACGGCGGCATTCCTTCGATGCAGGCCGCTCACGCTGAAGTATCTGGTAAAGGTCATTACGCGCGGGCTGCGCATCGGGCTGATGGGCCGCATGGTGGAAGATGCGGTGGCGATCGCGTGTGGGGTTCCTCAGAGCGCGATCCGCGACGCCAATAATCGATTAGGAGATCTGGCCGCAGTGGCCCTTGCTGCCAGGAGCGGCGAACTCGCAGCAATCGTTGCGAGGCTCTTTCACCCAATGGATTTCATGCTCGCCAAACCCCTTGAGCGACTGGAAGACTTGGCGAATCCGGAAGACTGGATCGTGGAAGACAAATATGACGGCATACGTTCGCAGCTACATTTTGATGCCGGTCACGTGAAGATCTTCTCGCGCGGCATGGAGGATGTGACGGCCGCATTTCCGGAGCTAGCGGCAGCGGCGGCAAAGCTGCCCGGGAACGGATTGGTCGATGGCGAGATCCTCGCGTGGCGCGACGGTCGCCCAATGAATTTCAATGTGCTGCAGCAGAGAATCGCGCGGAAAGTCGTGAGCGTTTCACTTCAAATGGAAGTGCCTGCGGTTTTTATGGGGTACGACCTGCTGTTTCGGAATGACCATCTGTTGTTGGAAGTTCCTTTCGAAGAACGGAGGCGCTTGCTGGAAGAGGTAATTCTGAATAGGCCGGAGCCGCTGCTGCTATCGCCTCAATACGCTCCCATGACGCGGGACGACATCGACCGCATGTTCACCGAAGCGCAGGCGCGCGGCAATGAAGGCTTGCTGCTCAAGCGTCGTGGCGGCCTGTATGAGCCCGGTAAGAGAACCGGAATCTGGCAGAAGCTGAAGCGGCCGTACGGCACGCTCGACGTAGTGATCACAGCAGCCGAGCAGGGGAGCGGTCGTCGGGCCATTTATTTTTCCGACTACACGTTTGCGGTGCGCTCGGGCGAGGCGTTTCTGAATGTCGGTAAAGCGTACTCCGGCCTCACCGATGCAGAAGTGAAGGAGCTCACGAGGGTGTTGCGCGGTGTGTCCGTCGACCGGTTTGGGCCGACCATGCTCGTGCGCCCCGCTGTCGTGCTGGAGGTCGCGTTCGATGGCGTGCAGAAGAGCGCTCGGCATAAGAGCGGATACGCGTTGCGCTTCCCGAGAATACTGCGCTGGCGCCGCGACAAGAAACCTGCAGAGTGCGACGACTTGGCACGGGTCAAAGCACTCTATGAGAAACGCTGATGGGTGCGCCGCGCCGTTCACGGCTAGCTAAACCCGCACGAATTCTAGAGAAGCTGCATCCCGTGCTGGCGGAATGGTTTGCTGCGCGTTACCCGGAACTCAGTCAGATCCAGGGGGCGGCGTTGCCACATACGCTCGCCGGTGAAAACACCCTGATTCTGGCCCCGACGGGTAGCGGCAAGACACTCGCGGCCTTTCTCTCCGTACTCTCGCAGCTGGCACAAAAGGCAAGCAGCGGCGATTTACCGAACGCGATTTCTGCCATCTACATCTCCCCGCTCAAAGCGCTTGACAACGATATCCATCGCAATCTCTCTCCCGCTCTGGAAGCATTAAATGGGCGTTTGCCGATAGGCCAGCAGATTCGTATGGAAGTGCGAACCGGTGACACGGCGCTCGCAGCAAGAAGCAGACAAACCCGGTTGCGGCCGCATTTGATTCTGACCACACCCGAAAGCCTGAGCAGCATGCTGTCGCAGAAGACTTGGCGCGCAGGCGGTTTTCACCCAGCGACCGTGATTGTCGATGAGATTCATTCGTTTGCTGAGAACAAGCGCGGATCGCTGCTCGCCTTGGGGCTCGAACGGCTTGAGCATCGGGTGAAACAGCCGCTCCAACGCATCGGTATTTCGGCGACCGCCTGGCCTGTCTCAGCGATCCAGCAATTGCTCTGCGGCGACCGCCCGTGCGCCATCGCGCAGGACGTCTTTCGGAAAGTGCATCGCCTGGAGGTGGTTGCTCCCGAGCCGGGAAGTTGGCTTCCACCGGCCGGATACAATCCCTTTCGCATTGCGCCGACTGTTGCGGCGGTCGTCCAGCAGGCCAAGTGCAGCCTCATTTTCTTGACGACGCGTTCGGGAGTCGAGCGGCTCGGTCTGGCGCTAAAAGTGCTTCTCCCAGAACTCGACGACCAAATCGCTGTGCACCATGGCTCGGTCGATCGCGAGACGCGCCAGATGATTGAGGACGGCCTCAAAACGGATTATTGGCGCGCAGTCGTTGCCTCGAGCAGTTTGGAGTTGGGAGTCGATTTTGCAAGTGTCGATCAAGTCCTGCTGATCGGTACGCCACGGGGTGTCAGCCGAGCCCTGCAACGGCTGGGTCGGAGCGGCCACCAAGTGAACGGAGTCGCGCAAGGAGTTTTGATTCCGCTCAGCTTGCCGGATCTGGTCCAATGCGTTGCGTTGCGAGAGGCGGCGCGCGAGGGCCGGCTAGATGCGCTGCGGGTGCCCGAAGGCGCGCTCGATGTGCTGGCACAGGTGCTGCTCGGGATGAGTATCGAAGGACCCTGGAAGCTCGACAATGCTTACCAGCTGGTGCGAAAAGCCGGACCGTATCGCTCACTGGCGCGGGCCGATTTCGACGATGTAATCCAATATCTCAGCGGCCAAGGCAAGGTGCTCGGCTCGTATGGCACCTACGGAAAAATCGAGCTTGCAGACGATACGTTTCACGTGGCAGACGCGAAGACGGCGCGCAGCTATTACCTGAACGTGGGCGTGATCAGCTCGGACTACGAGATGAAGATTGTCTCGAATCGTTTTCGGCACATGGGCGCTGTCGAGGAATCGTTTATTGCGTCGCTGCAGCCGAACGAAGCGTTTGTCATGGGTGGCAAGCCGGTACGCGTGAAGCATGTGCAGGGGAATACAGCCGTAGTCGAGCCGGCGAAAGGCGAACAGATCAAAACGCCGCGCTGGATGGGCAACAAAATGGCCTTGACCGCGCAATTAGCTCAGGAGGAACTGAAGCTTCGGCACGAACTGCGCATTGTCTGGAATGATGGCGGCATGAAGGCATGTGCGGAGTACCTGCGCGAGGTGCACGCGGTCGACCAGAATGTAGCCGAGCGCATTGCCGCTTTCGTCGCGCGGCATTGCAACGCCTTGCCGATCCCAACGGATTCTCCCGTGCTTGCGGAACGGATCGTCAACGGGCGCAATATGTTGCTACTGGTGCACGTGGTGGCGGGTCGCGCCGTGAATCGATCTCTCGCCTGGGTAGTGGGTGCGCGGATTGCAAAGGGACGGAGCGTGGTCGCGAACTTTGACGATCACAGCTTCCTACTCTCACTCGATGCGCGCGTGGAGGTCGATGCGGAGATTCTACGCGAAGCCTTCAATCCGGCAAATTGGATGGAAGAGCTGCGAACGACTTTATCCGCCACGGAAACGCTGGGAACCAGTTTTCGCCGGATTGCGGAGATCGGTCAGCTGCTGCCACGGCGCACACTGCGCGGCGACGTTTCCGCCCGCACCGCAAGCTGGAACGGCCGACTTCTTTATAAGACTCTGCTCGATCATGAGCCGAATCATCCGCTGGTCCGAGAGGCCGTGCGCGAAGTCCTCGAAGACCAGTGTGACGCGCCGCGAGCATTCGAACTCACTGCCCAGATCTACGACACCCCGCTTGAGATTTACACGCTGCCCCGGCCTTCGCCGTTCGCTTTGCCTCTATTCGCTGCATTCAACCGAGAAGTGCTCGTAGCACCCGATCCCGACCGTGCGCTCGATGACCTCGTGGCCGCTCTGTATGGCGAGTGGGACACAGCGGACCCGCCTTCCAATTGAACGATATACTCGCTGGGAATGAACAGGCACTATCTTGCTTTGGACTTGGGTGCTGAGAGCGGACGAGCCATGCTCGCCCACCTTGCCCAACACAGGCTCGAGCTTGTGGAGGTTCATCGATTCCCGAATACGCCAGTGCGCCTTCCGACGGGTCTTTATTGGGACACGCTCCGGCTCTTTCATGAAATGTGCGAGGGCGTGCGAGTAGCGGCGGCGCAAACGGATCAGATTGATGGGATCGGTATAGATACCTGGGGCGTCGATTTTGGATTGCTCGATTCGAATGGCTCGCTGCTCGATAATCCGCGACATTACCGTGACGCGAGGACTCACGGCGTTTCAAAGCAAGTCTTCAAGAAGGTCCCGCGTGAGGATATCTTTCGTGAAACCGGTATCCAGTTCATGGAGATTAACTCGCTCTACCAACTCTATTGCGTGGCGCGGGATTCGCCCGAACTAGTGAACCTGGCATCGAATCTGCTTTTCATGCCGGACCTTTTCAACTACTTCCTGACCGGCATTTCGGCCTCGGAGCGCACGATCGCGAGCACATCGCAGTTTTACGATCCGGTTCGTCGGTGTTTCGCGACCGACATGCTACGCCGCCTCGGTATTCATGCCGGTTTTCTGGGAGAGCTGATCGATCCTGGTATGCAGCTTGGACCCGTGCTGCCGCAAATGAGCGAGCAGTGCGGATTGCAACAGGAAACGCCAGTTTTCACAGTCGGCTCGCATGATACTGCTTCCGCAGTAGCGGCCGTACCTGCTGTCCGCAACGAAAACTGGTGTTTTGTCAGTTCCGGAACCTGGTCTTTGATGGGCGTCGAGCTCGATGCTCCGCTTATCAATGAGGCATCGTTGGAGGCCAATTACACGAACGAAGTAGGAGTTGCAAACACAATCCGGTTTTTGAAGAACATACCGGGATTGTGGGTGCTTCAAGAGTGCCGAAGGGCGTGGACCCGGCAAGGGCTTGATTTCACGTACGCCGAGTTGATGGCGCACGCTGCCGCTGCGGATCCCTGCGCAACCCTGCTCGATTTAAATCTTTTCGTGGCGCCCGGCGATTATCCAAAGCAGATCGCGGAATACGCGAAGCAAACCGGACAGCAGATACCGCGTGAGCCCGGCGATGTCGCCCGGGTCATCCTGCACAGCCTTGCACTGCGATATAAGCAGACCATCCAATCGCTTGAGCAACTCACGGGAAGACAGCTTGAAGTGATCCACATTGTCGGTGGCGGCTCGCGTAATCGCCTGCTCAATCAATTAACTGCCGATGTGACTGGACGCCGCGTTATTGCCGGCCCCGCCGAGGCCACCGCTGCCGGCAATGCACTGACTCAGGCGATGGGCACGGGTGAAGTGGGCTCCCTAGAGGAACTCCGCGCCATCGTGCGGCAATCCTTTGAGGTAGAAGAATTCAGACCCGCGGTCAATGCGGCCGCATGAAGAACCGCTGCTTGTCCATCGCCGGATCGACAGCCACATCAAAGAAGCCCACCATCATTTCGGCCCATGTCTGTTCGCCCCACGCTGCCGCGGAAGCAGGATCGGGATTGTGCGGATTGTTCTTGGAATTGTCGAACGTCGCTATCGCTTGAAGGACTGTTCCCGCGTGCAATGGAATCGGCTCAGCTAAACGGTAACTAAGCTGCCAATAGAAATCGTAATGGGGAATGCGTAGCAGAGTGCGGATGCGTCCGTGTGGCTGAACAATGTTGTACTCGAACGTCTTGCCGCGCAAGTGCATATGCGGGAAGAAGCTGAGCAGCAGGGCGTCATTCGGCAAAGTGCCGTGGACCTCCACCCGATGATCCGGGTCTCCCGGCGGGATCACGAAAGAGTCATTGGTCAATTGCAGCGTCAATACACGCTTGGCCGGCGGCGCCTTCGCGAACACCAGGCCCACGCTCGTACGATCTTCGGTTGCGTGTCCATGTGTCGTGTAATGCATCTGCAGAACAATGTCGGAGCCCGCCGGAACGAGCTTTGCAAACCCGTCCGGCCACGCATCCGGCAGGCTACCGGGCGCATAGACGAGCAGGATGTCGTTGGTGGTCCACATGGCATCGCGACGCAAATCCGGAGCCGAAAGATCGTCTGCACTGAACGGTTTTTCAACCGGAGCTCCGCGCAGCCAATTAGATTTTGGATCGCGTATATAAGCGACAGCATGGTGCACCACCATGCGATTGCTCGGTCGAATTTCGGACATGCGCACCCAGCGATCCTCTGCGAAATGAGTGGGCAAGATGATGTATTGGTACGGCACATCGCCTGATGCCGGCAAGCGTTTGGCAACGGGCATGGTGAGCACGCGATCGGGCTGTGCGATGTTCCAGCCTTCGGTGCGAACCAGGGGAGGAGGTGCATCGTTTGAGTTACCTTCTGGCGCGTTCGCGTCCGCCCAGGCTGCCAGCACGCTCACCTCTTCGGCGGTGAGAGAAGGGTCATTCGAAAATTTTCCGCAACAAGGATCCGCAAACCAGGGCGGCATCGTTTTAGCACGAGTGGCACTTGCTATGGTGCGGGCGAGAGGTTTTACCTGCCCATAAGTCTGAAGCGGCATGGGGGCCATTGCGCCGCTCCTGTGACAACCCTGGCAATGCGTCTGCAGAATGGGCAACACATCGCGGTAGAAGGTGGGCGAGCCTATCAACGGAGTGCCTGCGAGCGCACCCAAGATCAACCCGCGTCGTAGAAACCGGGCGGCATAGTCGGCCAGCGCGGCTCGCGTTTCTCTTTGAATGCCAGACGCCCTTCGCGGAAATCCGCGCTGTCCATCAGTTCGGCTCGCAGCAAAGAAGCTGCGGCACCCGCTTCCTTCCATGACTTCTCCGCCGCTTCGCGCACATAGCGCATTCCACAAGCAATGGCAAACGGACTTGCACATGCAAGCAGGTGTGCCATCGCCGTGGCACGAGCTCCAATCTCCGCAGAAGGACATACTTGATGCACCAAGCCCCATTCATGAGCTTGCCGGGCGCTGAACTGTTCTCCTGTGAGGCTGCACTCGAGGGTGCGCCGGGCGCCAATGGCTGCGCTTACTGAGCGATACACCAGAAAAGGCCAGAGCCCGACCCGGATCTCGGAAAGTCCGAATGCAGCGCCATCCGCAGCATATACGATGTGCCCCTGCGCAATTAATCCTAAGCCACCGCCGAGAGCGGATCCTTGCGCGGCGATGACAATCGGTTTTAGCGATTGCGAACCGAGACTGAAAAGTTGTTCATGCGCCGCGTCCAAATGCGCCGCGTGTACGTCTTTCGCTTCATCCAGATCCATGCCCGCGCAGAAAACCGGGCCTGCAGCGGCCAGCAGGATGCACCCGACATCATCATCTTTCTGCGCTTCGGAGATCGCCTCAGTGATTTGGTTCGACATGGCGACTGTCAGCGCATTTCGCTTTTCGGGACGGTTCAGTGTGATGTGCAAAATCCGGTGCTTTTTATCGACAGTACGCTCATCAGGAACTCCCTCCGGCGCGAGCAGTTGAATCGGAAGGTGCTCGGTTACTTTGTTCGCGCAAGCCACATCGAATGCGAAGGCGAGAATTTGCCGAGTGTCTTTAGGATCGATGATCGCGTCGCAGTGTCCACGCGCCGCGGCGTACTTCGCGTCCAGCCATTGCTCGTAATTGGCGCGCGTTTCGGCGATTTTGTCCTGCAGCTCGAGCGGTACAGGGTCGCCGGCCCCTTTGAGCTTCTCCAGTTCCGGACCGTAAATCGCCTGCACCGCCGAATCGCCTTCCATCACGCCGATGCGGGCTGTTGGCCAACTGAACGTAAAATTCGGATCAAAACCCTGCCCGGCCATGGCATAGTACCCGGCCCCGCTCGCGTGATTGACCGTGAGCACAATTTTCGGTACGGTTGCGCAAGCCATCGCCTCTACCATCTCGGCTCCGGCACGGATAATGCCATCCTTTTCCGCATCGATTCCAACCATAAAGCCCGAGACATCCTGCACGTAGAGCAACGGCAAGCGATGGCGCTCGGCATTCTCGACGAAGTACGCTACCTTGCGAGCGGATTCGGTGTAGACGATGCCACCTACACGAGGACCGGCAGGGGTTTTGAGAAAACCGCGCCGGTTCGCGATAACGCCAATGCTGCGGCCCGCGAGTTGTGCCGTAACGCAAAGCATTTCGGGTGCATAGTCTGGTTGAAATTCGAGAGTGGGTGCGCCGTCTAGCACTCGCTCGAGCAGATCTTCCATGTGATACGGCAAGCGGTGATCCGCCGGCAGCACGTCGTAAAGTCCATCCGCTTCGAGTCTGGGATCGATAGCCTCCTGCTGAGTGAGTGCGGGTGGTGGCATCTGGCGAAACTGCTGGCGGATGAGCGCGAGGCATGCCGGGTCATCTGCTGCACGGTAATGTGCTACGCCGCTTGTCGCCGTATGCAGGAATGCGCCGCCGAGGGTCTCCGCGTCGGTTACCTGGCCCACGGCGCCTTTTACCAGGTTCGGACCACCCAGGCCCATAAAGCTCACCTTCTCGACCATAATGATGACGTCGCTCAAAGCAGGCAGATAAGCACCACCTGCGATGCACGGTCCCATCACAGCGGAGATCTGCGGAATCCGCAGCCGCCGGCGCATGAGCGAGTTGTAGTAGAAGATGCGGGCCGCACCGTACTGCCCGGGAAAGATGCCGTCCTGCAACGGCAGGTTCACGCCAGCGGAATCGACCAGATAGACGATAGGTACACGGTTCCGCATCGCGATCTCTTGCGCACGCAAGATCTTGGTGATCGTCTCCGGCCACCAAGCCCCTGCTTTGACGGTGGCATCATTGGCCACGATCACCGCAGGACGCCCTTCGATACTTGCCAAGCCCGTTACAACGCCTGCGGCAGGCGCCTGACCGTTATGGCGGTCGTAAGCGATTAAGAGCCCAATCTCAATCCAGGGCCTGTTCGCATCCACCAGTTGAGTGAGGCGCTCGCGTGCGGTGAGCTTGCCATCGCGATGCTGCTTCTCAGCTTTCTTCGGGCCTCCGCCCTGCCGAAGCTGCTCAGAAAGTTCATGCAACTCCCGAGTTTCGCTCCTGAGATTTCGCCCCGAACCCTTCATGGCCCAAAAGCGGCAATGCCGGTGGAAGAATACACGAGAAACCGCAAACTCCTGCTAGTCTAACAGTCATGTTCGGGTTGGACAGCAGGGCGCTCAGGATTGTCTGGACGATCTTTGTCTTTGGCCTTTTCCTGTTCCTGGTTTACACAATCAGGGAGACGCTGCTGGTCTTCGCAGCATCCATCTTCTTCGCCTACATGCTGTCTCCCATGGTGGCCCTAATCGAGCGTTTGTTCCCGGAGCGAAGAGGCATCGCGCTGGCTCTTGTTTACGTGTTGCTCATCGGGGCGCTGATCGGCGCGGGGTTCGCGATCATCCCCCAAATCGGTGCGCAGGCTTCGAGCCTTGTTACGCGTCTTCCATCGCTGCTAAACACCGGCAAGCTCGCGGCACTTCGACTTCCTGACTTCCTGGAACCCATTCGTGAGCAGATACTTGCTACTGCTAACCGCGCAGCCAGTAATCTCGAAGCGAGTGTCATGCCATTCCTCCATGAAGCCGGAGCGCGTTTGCTATCCGGGGTCGGCTTGCTGCTGCCAATCGTACTCGTTCCCATACTTGCGTTCTTCTTCTTGAAAGACGGGCAGGCGATCGTGCGCAACTTGATCGGCACAGTGGAAGAGAAGCAAGATCGCAACGTTCTTCGGCACATCTTGAACGAGATGAACAGCGTGTTAAAGAACTACATTCGCGCGCTGGTCATCCTCTCATTGATCACGTTCGCAGTCTATTCGACTTTTCTCAAGCTCGTAGGGGTTGAATATCAGTTGCTGCTCGCCGGTCTCGCGGCCCTGCTCGAGTTTATTCCCGTAATCGGGCCAGCCGTGGCATTGATCGTAATCTTTGTCGTTTCGTTTACCACCGGTTCCGGGGCCTGGCTCTGGATTTTGATCTTCTGGGGCGTTTACAGAGTTTTCCAAGATTACATGCTAAGCCCGTACCTAATGAAGACAGGTCTCGAACTGCATCCTCTACTAGTGCTGTTCGGTGTCTTAGCCGGTGATCAGATCGGCGGAGTCGCGGGAATGTTCTTCTCGGTTCCCGTGATTGCTCTGTTGAAGGTAATCTACTCGAACCTGAAAGATTCGTACGAGAGACGTTCGATGGGATCGGTAGAGGGAACTGCGGTCGTGAGCAGCACCGGTCAAACTGTTACGTACCGGTGACCACGCCGCCGTCGACGCTCAGCACGGTTCCGCTGATGAAGGCCGCCGCGTCCGAAGCAAGCCATATATAAGCATTTGCCACGTCGGCGGGCTGGCCAAGACGCCCAAGCGGCGTGTGGTCCGTCATGCTCTGGCGAATCTTTTCGGGGACTGCTTCGATCATCTCGGTTGCGATAAAGCCAGGTGCGATAGCGTTCACCCGGATCTTGTATCGTCCCAACTCGCGTGCCCAGACCTTGGTCATTCCAATCACGCCTGCTTTGGCCGCTATATAGTTGGTTTGTCCAAAGTTGCCGTAGAGCGCGACGACGCTCGATGCGTTTAGGATGACGCCGCCGCCTCCGCGGATCATCGACGGAACCACGGCACGCGTGCACGTGAATACACCTTTCAGGTTGACTGCGATCACTGCATCGAACTGGTCGTCGCCGAGAACGCCATTCAGCGCGCCGTCTTTGTATTTGACCAGTTGTCCATCGCGCAGAATGCCCGCGTTGTTGATGAGTACATGGGGCAATCCGAGGCTCGTGACGATCTCGTCGACAGCCGCACCGACCGATTCTGCGTTCGAGACATCGACTGTTTGAAAGATGCCGCCCGTGGCCGCCTCACCCTGCTTCACATCCCAAGAGACGACGCGGCAGCCTTCCGTCGCAAAGCGCGCCGCAGTGGCCTTGCCTATGCCACTCGCAGCGCCGGTCACAATTACGACTTTGTCTTTCAAACCCGTCTCGATCATGATGACTATATTGGACACCACGCTCTGCTTGCGGACCGCCGTTTGCGCTCTGTCGCTCACGCAACTCGTTACTGAACTGACGGCGCAAAATGCCAAATCCTATCTAGATCGCGGCATGCTTTCCGAAGCCGAAGCGGAAGCTCGCAAGGAAGTCGCTGCGCAGCCGAACTCGGCCGACGGCCATTATCTTCTCGGTTATATTCTGTTTCGTGAGACGAAGCCGCGCGAGTCGCTGGCTGAGTACACTGAGGCCGCGCGTCATCGTCAACCGCAAGCCTCCGATCTTCGTATCGTGGGCGCTGATTACGTTCTGTTGAGCGACTATGGCGACGCTGATAGATGGTTCACTAAAGCGACCGAGCTTGACCCAGAGAATGTGCTTGGCTGGTATTACCTCGGCCGCGCTAAATACAACGAAAACCGCTTTGAAGAGGCGATCAGCGCTTTCAAACGCTGTTTGAAGCTCTCCCCGAAACACGTGCGGGCAGCCGACAACCTCGGGCTGTCTTTGCAGGGCCTCGGACGCAATGAGGATGCGCTGGCCGCCTTTCACGATGCCATTGCGTGGCAGGCAGACCTGCCCCAAAAAGATCCTTGGCCATATATCGATTTAGGCAGCTTCCTGCTCGAGGACAATCACCCGGATCAAGCGATTCCTCACTTGCAAACGGCTGTTGCCCTTGACCCCGGTTTGCCAAAAGCACACCAGCAGCTGGGCAAAGCGTATCTCGCACTGAAAGAACTTTCAAAAGCTCAGCCTGAGCTCGAAGAAGCGGCGAGATTGGAACCGGACAGCGCGCCGGCGCACTACATATTGGGGCAGCTATACCAAAAGCAAGGTCAGGCCGAGAAGGCGAAGGCAGAGTTCGCGCGATATGCGCAGCTCAACGCGACGGGCTCCAAGTAGAACCCGCACCCTGGAACTGTTCGACTTCCGGTTAGTGCGGTGCTTGGCCGTTCTTGATCACTTCACTTGCGCGTTCGGCAGCGGCGTTGCGCGCTTTGCCTTCCAGTTCGCTGAAAGATTTCATCTCCGCCTGAGCATCTGCACTCTGTCCTGTCGCGCGATATGCCTGCGCCAGTAGGAAGTGATTGCTGGGTTCGGCCGGATTTGCCTTCTCTGCGGCGAGGAGTTCGGGAATCGCCTCCCGCTCGCGGTGGAGCTTAATGAGTAAACGGCCGCGATCCGCCCGGGCTTCAGTGAGTTTCGGACAAGCGGCCAGTGCCTTCTCCACGTGCGCCAGAGCCTGCTCATTCTCGACGCCTTTCTGCACCAGAATGTCTCCGAGCTTCCAATCGACCATGCAGTTCTTCGGGTCGATCTGCCCCTCCGTTTCGAACTGTTCAGCCGCTCGATCCCATTGCGAAAGGCTCCAATAAACATCGCCCAGCTTAAAGTGCACGCCCGGCTGTCTGGGCGCAATGCTGATTGCTTTTTGATACTCGACAATGGCACCGTCAAAGTTCTTCATGCTCTCCATCAGCTCGGCCGAGATTTCGTGAGCCCAAACCGAGTCGGGGTCGATCTGATTGATCTTGCCCAGTGCTTGTTCGGAGAGCTGCATGTAAACGCGGCCAAGCATATACCAGAGCTGCTGATTGTCAGGCTGGCGTTTGGCGAGCTTTTGTAGATGAGCGGCTGCGGTTTCAAACTCACCCAGCTTGGTCAAATCATTCACCAGCATCAGCTCGGCCGTATTATCGTTCGGGTGCGCTTTGACGGCCAACTCAAGGTAAGGTCGAGCTTTCCCGTAGTCACCCATCTCGAACAGTGATGCACCGAGCAGCGCCGCTGCCGAACTCATGCTGCTATCAACCTTCAGCCCCCGTTCAAGAACTTCTGCTGCCTGTTGATACTGGCCTTGCTTGAAATAGAGCGCTCCGAGATTGTTGTAGGCCGGCGCCAACTTCGGATCGATCTTCAACATCTCGCGATATTTGGCAACCGCAGTCGCTAAATCGCCGCTTGCTTCCGCCGCGCTCGCCTCCTCATGAAGGGAGTCGATGCGATCGGTCTGAGCGCACGTTGCAAAGACAATAAACGGGAGAATCAGCCAACTAATACAGGAGAGCCGCACCATTTTCAGACTTCCATGGTTACACTATAAGGCCTGAGATGGCGCTACGTTGCCCACATCTGACAGTGCCGGTATCGCTCGCCTTAAGCCTTTGCGCCGCAACAGTGGTCTTCTGTTTTTCACCTACCTCGCCAGCACTGCGCTTCACCAATGTGGCTGAAGCCGCCGGCGTGCACGCGGCGATGCAATGCGGTACTCCGCAAAAGCGCTGGATTCCTGAAGCGAATGGCAGCGGCGTGGCTTGGCTCGATTACGATAACGATGGCTGGATGGACTTCTTGCTCGTGAATGGCGGAACGATGGACCAGTTGCGAAGCGCGGCCCGCGATGAACCGGCCGGGATAGCGGCGCATCCCGGAAACGTTTACCTGTTTCATAATCTGCGCAATGGTCGCTTTGAAGACGTGACGGCGGCGGCCGGTCTTTTCAATCCGTATTGGGGAACCGGCGCGAATGCAGCCGATTACAACAACGACGGCTATACCGATATCCTCATCACCACGCATCGGTCGCGATCTCCTCTTCAAAAACAATGGGAACGGCACGTTCACCGAAGTAAGTCGCATTGCCAGACTCCGTGACTCGACGGCTTGGCATACTGGAAGCGCGTTCGGCGATTTCGATGGGGACGGGAAAGTCGATTTCTTCGTCACCGGCTACATCGATATTCATGCGATCTCCTGGAGCGAACCGGCGCCCGCTTGTGACTACTTTGGCCAGCGCGTGTTCTGCGGGCCGATCGGACTCAAGGGCGAGCACAGCGTGCTTTATCACAACAACGGCGATGGAACGTTCTCCGATGCTTCAAAGCAGGCCGGCGTGGCAACGGCTCCGGCCGCGCACGGCTTCACTCCGGTTGCGGCAGACTTCAACGGCGATGGCAAGCTCGACATCTTCGTCGCAAATGATTCCGACCCGAATTACTTGTTCCTGAACCAAGGAGCCGGCACTTTCAAGGAGCAGGCGCTCGAACACGGGATTGCTTTCAATGCGGACGGACGAACGCAGTCAAATATGGGTGTTGCGGTCGGCCAGTATGGCGATGGCGGCCAGCTCGACGTGCTCACCACGACATTCAATAAGGATTACTTTCCGCTCTTTCGGCTGAACAAAGCAGGCGGCTACGAGGAAATTTCTTCTTCCACTGGCCTGGTCACGGCAACGAACCGCTATCTCGGCTGGGCTTGCGGTTTGGCGGACTTCGCCAATGCGGGATCTCGAGAGTTCTGGACCGCCAACGGACACGTTTACCCGACAGATCCCGACTACTTCGAGCCCATCACGATTTTTCAGAGCAGCGGGGCGAAGAGTCTGCTTGCCTACTCGTATCCGGCCGCTCCTGACAATTCGTATCGCGGTGGCGCGGTCGCAGATTTTGATAACGACGGCAAACTTGATCTAATCGTCCTTCCGATTTCCGGCGCGCCCGTTCTCCTGAAAAATGAAACAAGGGACAGTGGCGCTTGGCTCGGCCTTACGTTGCGGGGAACGAAATCGAATCGCGATGCGATCGGCGCAACGGTGACGGTAAATGCCTGCGGACGCGAGCAGACCGACTCTGTTCGGAGCGGTGGCAGCTATCTGTCGCGGAACGATCCGAGGCTGCACTTCGGGTTAGGCGCCTGCAGGAAGATCGATGCTGTCCTTGTTACATGGCCGGATGGTTCGAAACAACCCGTAACCGATCTGCCGGTCAATCAATATTCGGTCGTGCAGCAGGGGCATTGATTACCGCTTCAATCCGGTCGCAAGCAGCCGCCCTGCCGTTCTCCTCCACCAAACAGTTTCTGAGGCGGGCTGCGCTTTCGGCGTAATGGGTCTGATCGAGCAGTTGCCGGATGGCTGCCGCGGCTCTCGCCCCCGTATACCGGGCCCGGTTCAGGGTGCTCCCTACGCCCAATTTGCGAACGCGCTCCGCATTGTCGGGCTGATCATGTGCCCAAGGCACAACCAGCATGGGTTTGCCGGCGAGCAGAGCCTGTGCCGTGGTCCCGATGCCGCCTTGATGAACCGTAACTGCGGCACGTGGTAATAGCTGCCCATACGGCACGTAATCCGTTACGAAGATTGAGGGCGGCAGGCGAGGTGGGGGCGCGAAGCGTCCGGCCAAAAGCACTGCCCGAACGCCCAATTGCTCTGCAGCGCCCAGGCTCTCAGCAAAAAAGCTTCCAGGGTGCATCACGGCCGAGGATCCTAGCGTAAAGACAACCGGTGGAGGTCCGCCAGCGAGAAATTCGGTGAGCGCTTGCCCATTGCTCACAGAGTTGCTCACCAAGCCGATACCGAGCCGATCATAGAAGACGAACCCCGTCACAGTCACCCGGCGCGGCCAGTCTGGTTGTGGGTTCGCGAAATGCCTTGAGAACAGTGCGAGTGTGCCGTCGGATGAGAACTGCCCTTCGAAGACCGGGTTCTTCATTCTCCGTAGGCCCAGGCGTCTTCGCAGATCATGAATAGGCTTGCTCCATCGCCGCACCTGCCGTTTCGCGATTTGGTGAACCAGACGGGGTGACCAACGACCGAGCCGGTAGAAGTGTTTCAACCACGGCGCCTGCCCGAAGGCCGGCGGGTCGAATGTCGAAAAGAAAACCATTGGCTGAAGAACTACAGAGAGCCAGCGCTTTTTAAGAAACTCAGCCGCAATAGGTCCGGCATAGCCGGCGGAATGTGTGATGAGGAGGTCAGCATCGCGAGAAGCGGCGCTCAGATCTTCAAAGCTCGCCTCGACCGAGGGAAAAATGACTTTACGCAGCAGCGATTCGGTGCCGCTCCGGGCATCCCAAACTTGGGCGAGCAACTCGGTGTTATCGAGCATCTGGCCGAGATCGGGTCGAACGGGAGCGAAACCGATGCCTTCCGCCACGACCTTGTCCCGGTAGACCTCCGCCGTTGCGACTACCGCTTCGTGCCCACGGTTCCGCAACTCGATGGCAATGGCCAGGAACGGATGCAGATCGCCCAACGAGCCGAAGGTGTTTAAGACGATACGCGCCACATCCGGAGATAACACACGGCCCAAGCGCAACGAGGTAATACGGCCTTTTTGCGTGCGTCTTGTACCATAAAATCGCGCTCAGCATGCAGCCTTCGCAAATCGCCGGCACCACCAGCACTGATCCTCTTTGGTACAAGGACGCCATCATCTATGAGGCCCACGTCCGGGCATTCTATGACAGCAACGCGGACGGGATGGGGGACTTTCGGGGCTTAGCGGAGAAGCTCGACTATCTCGAAAACCTCGGCGTCACGGCCATCTGGCTGCTCCCGTTCTTTCCGTCGCCGTGGAAGGACGACGGGTATGACATCTCCGATTTCCGCAGTGTCCATCCCGCGTACGGTACTCTTCGCGATTTTCAACACTTTATGCGAGAGGCACACCGGCGCGGCATTCGCGTCATCACGGAGCTGGTCATCAATCACACTTCAGACCAGCACGAGTGGTTCCAGCGATCGCGTAGTGCCGAGCCGGGTTCGCGCTGGCGAGACTTCTATGTATGGAGTGATACGCCGGATAAGTACAACGGAACGCGCATTATTTTTAAAGATTTCGAGCCTTCCAACTGGAGTTGGGATCCGGTCGCGAAGGCTTACTTCTGGCATCGGTTTTACTCGCACCAACCTGATCTGAACTTTGATAATCCGCTTGTGCGCCGCGCTGTGATGCATTGGCTCGATTTCTGGGCGGGTATGGGTGTCGACGGCTTCCGGCTAGACGCCATTCCGTATCTGTACGAGCGTGAGGGAACGAGCTGCGAGAACCTGCCGCAGACACATGAGTTTTTGAAAGAACTCAGGCAGCACCTCGACGCCACTCACCCGAACCGGATGCTTCTCTCGGAAGCCAATATGTGGCCCGAAGATGCCGTTGCGTATTTCGGAAAAGGCGACGAGTGCCACATGAATTTCCATTTTCCTCTTATGCCTCGCCTATTTATGGCGTTGCGCCTGGAGGATCGTCTGCCGATCGTGGAGATTCTGAAACGCACGCCTGACATTCCCGAGAACTGTCAATGGGCGATGTTTCTGCGCAATCACGATGAGCTCACGCTCGAGATGGTAACGGATGAGGAGCGCGACTACATGTACCGCTCGTATGCGTCCGACCAGCGCGCGCGTATCAATCTCGGGATACGCCGGCGCCTCGCTCCGCTGCTCGGTAATGATCGTTCCCGGATCGAGGTGATGAATGCACTGCTGTTTTCGCTACCCGGTACGCCGGTTATCTATTACGGCGACGAAATTGGGATGGGCGATAACGTATATCTCGGTGACCGGAACGGTGTCCGCACCCCGATGCAGTGGAGCCCTGACCGTAATGCCGGCTTTTCCAGCACGAATCCGCAGAGACTATATCTGCCCGTCAACATCGATCCGGCGTATCATTACGAAGCTGTCAATGTCGAAGCGCAGGAAGAGAACCCAAATTCACTTCTGAACTGGACCAAGCGGCTGATTGCGCTGCGCAAACAGTTTCGGGCTTTCGGGCGCGGCACACTGGAGTTCCTTTTTCCCAGCAACCAACGGGTGTTGGCTTATCTCAGGCGGTATGAAGAGGAAATCATCCTGGTTGTGGCGAACCTCTCGCGTTTTGCACAAGCCGTCCAGCTGGACCTGCATAAGTTTGTTGGACACACACCGGTCGAGTTATTTGGCCGAGCCGATTTCCCTTCCGTCGGTGAAGGGTACTATCCCATTACGCTTGGGCCAAACTCGTTCTTCTGGTTTTCCCTCGAACCGCGGCAGGTTTCGGTGGCAGTCACTTCGCCCGCTGCCGAGATGCGCCAGCAGAGCATTCCACTGCTGACTATTCCGTCGCTCAAGGACATCTGGGATCCTGCCATCCGAGTCAGTCTTGCTTCGGTTCTTCCGCGTTTTCTGCAGTCACGCCGATGGTTTCAATCGAAAGACCGGCGTTTCCGATCGATCCAGATCACCGACGCGATTCCGGTCGACGCCAACTCGCGCCTGTGTTTCGTCCGCGTGGAATACAGCACAGGCGATCCCGATGTTTTCTTTGTTCCAATGAGTCTGACGCTCGGTGAGGAGGTGCAGAAAGTCATTGATGACGATCCCGATTCGATAGTGGCCGATGTTCGGAGCATGGAGGGAACGCGGGCCATCCTGCGTAGCGCCACCAGCAGCAGCGAGTTCGCAACTGCCCTGATCGAGGCTTTTGCGCGGCGACGACGCTTTGTAGGCGAACGCGGCCACGTTATCGCCGAGCGCAACCGCCGCTTCCGCAAAGTCTGGGGACAAACTCATCCAAATTTAGAGCCCGCGCTCCTGCGTACGTCGGAGGTCGATACATCAATACGCTTCGGGGATCGTTTCGTTCTTAAGGTACTTCGAAAGATCGAACCGGGTATTCATCCCGGTGTCGAGCTGGGCCAGCTGCTTACCGAAAAGGTCGATTTTACGCATGCGGCGTCGTTCGCCGGCTATCTCGAGTACCAGGCGAACGACGGGGAGAAAACTACGCTCGCTGTTCTCCACGGGTTTGTGCCAAATGAAGGAACGGCTTGGCAGGCTACTCGCAGGTACGTGAACAATTTCTTCGAGCGCGTAAACGAAATGCAGATTTCTACCGCTCAGCTGCGAAAAACCGTACCGGCCAACGTCTACAATCTGGATTTTGTACTCGCGCCGCCTCCGCCGTTAGCTGTTGAACTTCTTGGCTCTCACCTCTCATTCGCCGAAACAATCGGAGCTCGTGTGGCGCAGCTGCACCTGACTCTTTCCACCCAGCTCGATGATCCTGCCTTTGCGCCTGAACCCTTTAACGACTTCTACCGGCAGAGCCTCTATCACGGCTATCTCGGACTAACCGGAAGACGGATGGAATTCATCCGGCAGCGCTACTCGGAGATGCGCGAAGATGTGCGCGTGCTCGCGGCCCGAGTGCTCGATCAGGAAGACGCAATTGTAAAGAAGCTGCAGGCCGTTTTCGTGGAACGCATTCACTCCGAGCGCATTCGATTCCATGGGCGTTTGCATCTCGGCCACTTGCTGGTGACGGGCGATGACGTTGTGCTGTTCGACTTCGAAGGCGACCCGCAACAACACATCAGCGAACGCCGGATTAAGCGGTGCCCGATACGAGATGTGACGAGCATGCTCGTTTCCTTCGGCTACGCAGCGCAAACGGCCATCCGCCAGAGTGCCGCGCCTAATCCAAACGAACCCGCCACATCCGATGCCAGCCGCGATGCCGGCCGATTCTGGTACTCGCACATCAGTGCGGCGTTCCTTCGTGGTTATTGGCAGATCGCCGGTAACGCCGCTTACATGCCTCGTTCGCGCGCCGATCAGCAAACTTTGCTTGCTACTTATCTGCTTGAACGCGCCCTGCTTGACATACGGGCAGACATCGAAGATAAACCCGAGTTCTCAGGCATGCCCTTCCGGATCATCTTGCATCTGCTCGGCACAGAACCGGAAGCCAAACCCGCACAGTAGCTGTGCGCTCTTTCGAGAAATATAAGAGACCCGGAGCATGAAGACGCATCCGGGCCGCTCGATCGCATTAAGGACGGACCGCCATCACGGTGCGTCCCTATCCGCGCCCGAGATTTAAACCCCCAGATTCGCAGCAGTAGCCGGTCCGCTTGAGGTCCGTAGCGCGCCGTTCACATCTTTAGGGAAGAACCCTCCCGCTGTTACGCCTGCCGCTTTTCCATATGCCAGGAAGAGAACCTCGCCCGGGGTACGAAACGCGGGCAGACCATGGGCGATGTTGGTTGAGAACCAGTTACCACCGGAAGGTGGCGGGATCACATCCGCCTCATCCAGCCGGAAAGTTAGAATACGAAGATGCGCTATCTGCAAACGCACGTTCGAGACGTGCTCGCCTTCGACTGCTGTGATGCGAGCTGCGGTGCGCAGGTAGGGGCTGTTCGAGAGAAACGATGCTCCCACCAGAATAGGCGCTTACCCCAATATCTTCAAACCACGCGAGACAAAGTCAGAAACGTTCGTTCATTTTCCAGCGATGCGCCCATTGCGGCGAGCGCGTCCAGATTGATCGCAGGTTTGGCGATCGGATTGACGCCATTGTTCTCGAGCGCCTTCCAAAGTACTCGCACGTGCGCGATCTCACATCGTTGGCGTGGCCGGATCAGCAGCTAACCTGCCGGCATCTCCCGCCATCGCTGCCGCGGCGGCAGTAGCAACGCCTAGTTTCTTTAAGAGCTTTCTCCGGTTGGGAGACTCTGCGAGCGAGTCGGTGATAATCTTTTGAGTACTCATTGGAAATCCTTTGATCACGAATCGATGACGGTCGGTAACTCATGCGATAGCAGAGTGCCCGACGCCGCACTTAGGAATATCCGGTGAGCGGTTCAGACTTTAGATTTGCTCCTAGCTAATCTCGATCCGGAGATGCACCAGGTGTCCGCAGATGTGTGTAAACGCAAAGAAGGGGTGTCGCCGGGACACCCCTTCTTGCGCGGTCTTTAGCTGGTCTAACGGGCTGCTGCTTTAGCTTTGGGAGCCGTCGCAGGATGGTTCACTTTGGGTGCGCGCGGGGTCTTCGGCTTGTGGCCGTTTGCCAGACCATTGTTGTGCACCGTGCTTGCGCCGATATGAGCCGTAGGAGCGGGGGCACCATTATGCGGCCCGCCATTTTGGGTGACCTTGCCCAGGATCACGTGACGTTTGGCGCCGGTAGCCATCGGAACGTTCGAGGGCCGAGCGTGAGCCGTCTCATACGCCATCACGGCAAAGGCAATCGCTTCCTTGGCATCCACGTCGAGCCCGACTTCGGTCGTGTCCTTCACAGGAACCTCACCCATGGCTTTGCGCAGCATGCGCATCATCGTTTGATTGTGCGTACCGCCACCGGAGACGAAGACTTCGTCGACCCGCATCTCGGGAAGAACGAAATTCCGCACGCCCAGCGCGATACTCTCCGCGGTCAGAGCAGTAGCCGTAGCAACAAGGTCTTCACTGCTTAACTCGGTATCTAGCAGCTTCGAGACAAACTCGGAGCCATACTGTTCCCGGCCCGCCGCCTTCGGCGGCCGTGCGCGGAAATACTTATCCCGCAGAAGCTTCGCCAACAGCTTCGTATCCACTTCGCCTGTCGCCGCCATCGCACCATCGCGATCGTAAGTGAGCCGCCCGCTCGTAATACGGGCGACTAGCTGGTCGATCACCATGTTGCCTGGACCTGTATCAAAGGCGATAACGCGATCGGTGTTGGTGTTTGGAGGAATCGCAGTCAGGTTCGCGATGCCGCCGATATTGACAGCTACGCGTCCACGTCCTCGATGCCGCATCAGCATGTAATCGAGGTAGGGAACCAGCGGCGCTCCCTTGCCACCGGCAGCCATGTCGCGCTCGCGGAAGTTCGAAATTACGTCGATTCCAGTGCGCTCGCTGATGACGCTCGATTCGCCGATTTGAAAGGTGCTCGCTACCTTTTTTCCCAGGTACGGCGCTGCTTGAGCCTCATGGAAAATAGTCTGTCCATGACAGCCGACCAGCTTGATCGAGTCCATAGGTATCTGGGCCCGTTCAGCCGCTTCTTCGAGGGCCTCGGCATATAGTTCGCCTAGCAAAAAGTTCAGCCTCGAAATATCACCGGTAAGACTGCTCGCATTTGCAAGCGCCAGCAGTGCCTCCCGTATTTTCTTTGGATAGGGAACCGAATGGCTCGTCAGGACATTGATCTTGGCCCGAAAGCCCGATCCGACGATATCTATGATCGCCACATCAATCCCGTCGAGCGAGGTCCCGCTCATAATACCTGCTATTCTCATGTCTTTAGCAACTCTTGCTGTAAGTCGTGCAGAATCTGCAAAGCTTCGACCGGCCGGAGTTCATCAATACTCAATGCCCGGACTCGATCGGCGAGCCCCTGATTCACAGGCTCGAAAAGTCTAATCTGTAGGGGCGCGGAAGCGTCACTCGGGGCCAGCCTTTCGCTGACTGAGTGTTCCCTTACTTCATGATGCAATAAAACGGACCTCGCCCGCTCGATTACTTGCATGGGAAGCCCTGCAAGACGCGCGACTTCGATGCCGTAACTACGGTCCGCGGCACCGGGTTCCACCTTTCTTATGAATAAGATCTGGTCGTTTGTTTCCTTTACAGATACGTGTAAATTTCTTATCGCAGAAAGTTGGTTGGCGAGCTCTGTCAGCTCATGATAATGAGTTGCAAAGAGAGTCTTCGCCTGAATTCGCTCGTGAATGTACTCAACCACCGCCCACGCCAGCGCCAAGCCATCGTAGGTCGACGTGCCTCGCCCAATCTCGTCTAATACTATGAAGCTGTTAGCTGAAGCAGTATTCAAGATGACGGCAGCTTCGGTCATCTCGACCATAAACGTTGAGCGGCCCCGTGCCAGATTATCTGCCGCGCCGATGCGGGTATAGATGCGATCGACCACCGGCAGCATCGCGGCCTCAGCTGGGATGAAAGAACCCATCTGAGCAAGGATAAGGATCAGCGCTGCCTGCCGTAAATAGGTAGATTTGCCCCCCATATTCGGACCCGTGATTACGCCGATGTATTCGCCCGATGAATGCAGATACAGATCGTTCGGGACAAACCGGGCAGCGTGTTTCTCGGCCAGCTTTTCGATCACGGGGTGTCGCCCGGCATCGATTCGCATCTCACCCGATTGCGAGAACTTTGGCCTTTTGTAACGGTTCTCGACAGCGACATGGGCCAGCGCTGCCGCTGCATCGAGCTCACCCAATTGGACTGCAGCGCTCTTGATACGACTGGCATGGGAAGCAGCAAAGGCCCGCAGTTCCCCAAAGATCTGCCGCTCGAGCACGAGGATTCTATCTTCCGCATCCAGTACTTTGGATTCCAACTCTTTCAATTCTGATGTGGTAAAACGTTCGGCGTTCGCGAGCGTCTGTTTCCGTTCGTAACCGGCGGGCACCAGCTGGCGGTTGGCATTCGATACCTCGATGTAGTAGCCAAAAACGTTATTGAAGCGGATCTTCAGCGATTGAATGCCGGTCTCGGTCCGCTCACGCGCTTCGATCGCAGCTATGTACTGGCGGCTGTTCTTCCTGATATCGCGCAGCTGGTCGAGCTCGGCATCATAACCATCGCGAATGGTTCCGCCGTCGGCGAGCAGCACCGGCGGCTCATCGGAGATGCCGCAGAGAATCTTGTCCCGAACATCTTCGAGGAGGTCAATCTGTGAAGTGAGAAGCGGCGACGCAAGTTGAGAAGTAAGGTCGGCTAAGCGGGGCAGCTGCGCGAGCGATCGCCCTAAACTGAGCAGCTCACGCGGAGTGGCGGTGCCTAGGGTGATCTTGGCGAGCAGTCGCTCCAGGTCCTGGACCGCACTAAGGCTTCTTCTCAACTCACTACGAAGAATTAGCTTGCCGGCCAGCTCGCTCACTGCATCCAGGCGTGCCTCGATTTCAGCCAAATCGCGTGAGGGCTGGAGCAATCGGCGACGAAGGAGGCGCCCGCCCATACCGGTTGAAGCTTGATCGAGCAAATGGAATAGCGTGCTGTCACGACTCTCACCGGCGAAAAGCGGATCGAATAGTTCAAGATTCCTCACCGTAGCGGCGTCGAGTACCAGATGCTCGCTGCGCTCGTAAAAGGCCGGAGGATTCAAGTGCGCTAAGGCTGTCTTCTGGGTCTCGCGGAGATAATGTAGGACGGCGCCGGCCGCCGCGACGGCAAGAGGCCGGTCGATTAGCCCGCAGCCTTCGAGCGACAACAGGCGGAAGTTCTCGAGTATCTGCCTGCTGGCATAATCACCTCCGAAAACCCAACTATCAAGTGAGGTCTCAAGGCAGCCGCAACCAAGCGGCGGTCCCTCGGGACGCAGTACTTCCCGCGCGTTGAGTGCCTCCAGGGCAGGCAGCAGGTCATGCTCTATCACTTCCGTCGAGCGGAACTCGCCCGTCGAAAGGTCGGCATACGCCAAGCCCCAGCGGTTGTTCTTAGGGAAAGCTGCCGCTAAGAAATTGTTTTCATGCGAACGGAGCAGGTGAGCATCGGTGGCAGTACCGGGAGTGATGATGCGGGTGACTTCGCGCCTTACCAGCTTCTTTCCCGGACCGGCTTCTTCCATCTGCTCACAGAGGGCTACCCGGTAGCCGCGCTGGATCAGCCGCGCAATATAGCCTTCCGCCGCATGGAACGGCACGCCGCACATGGGGACCGCGTCGCCACGTTCCTTGTTGCGAGAGGTGAGGGTGATCTCGAGTTCCCGGGCCGCTGTTACGGCGTCCTCGTAGAAGAGCTCGTAAAAGTCGCCAAGACGAAAAAGCAGAAGAGCGCCGGGTACTTGTTTCTTGGCGGCGGCATATTGCCGCATC
Source organism: Terriglobia bacterium (assembly GCA_963737005.1). Classification (GTDB taxonomy): domain Bacteria; phylum Acidobacteriota; class Terriglobia; order Bryobacterales; family Bryobacteraceae; genus Bog-105. Next base: position 222,260 of record CAVTRD010000008.1, read on the forward strand.
AGGGGCGTGGAGGGCTCCTGATTCATGATGTCGGGCAATTCAAAACGTCATTGTATCGAAAATCGCCAGACCGTTCCAGAGTAACTTCGCGATCAAGGATGGGGCCGGGGCTGGCTTTGATTGATCGCGATTCGACTGGTTTTCGGGCCTACCCTGGATGAATTTGCCCGATCAGGCGTAAAGTCCACGCTTGCGTATGGCGACCGCAACTCGGTCGAGCGCAAGCATATAGGCGGCAGTGCGGTTGTTCACGGTGTGCTTCTCGGCATAGCCGATCACGTCATTGAAGCTTTTAACCATAATCTCTTCCAGGCGTTCATTCACCAGGCGCTCGTTCCAAAAATATCCCTGGCGATCCTGCACCCATTCAAAATACGACACTGTAACGCCACCGGCATTGGCCAAGATATCGGGAATAATAAAGACCTTTTTCTCGGCCAGGATGGAATCGGCCACAAAGGTAGTCGGGCCGTTCGCGCCTTCGCAGAGGATCTTGGCTTTGATACGGTCAGCGTTGCTCGAAGTAATGACATTCTCGCGGGCTGCCGGTAGGAGCACCTCGCACTCCATGAGCAAAGCCTCTTCTTTGTCGATATCTTCGGCTTCGGCGAACCCGCGAATCGAACCGGTCTCGCGGCGGTGCAACATGAGAGCTTCAACATCAAGCCCGTGGGGGTTGTAAACTGCCCCATCGTATTCGACGATACACACAACTTTGAAGCCGGCGCGGCTCATTAAACGGGCAGCCATCCCGCCTACATTGCCAAAGCCCTGGATGATGACCCGCGCATTTTCAGGCGCCAGCCCAAAACGCTTCAAAGCTTCGAGCGTGACAAACATGCAGCCGCGTCCGGTAGCTTCCGGGCGACCCAGCGATCCGCCCAGCTCGAGCGGTTTGCCGGTCACCACGGCGGTGACGGTGTGGCGCTTGTGCATCGAGTAGGTGTCCATGATCCAAGCCATGGTTTGTTCGTTGGTATTTACATCCGGAGCGGGAACATCGCGCTCGGGGCCGATAAATTCGCCGATTTCAGCTGTATAACGGCGCGTAATGCGCTCCAGCTCTGATTCGCTCATCAGATGCGGCTCGCAAATAACGCCGCCTTTACCGCCGCCGAAGGGGATGTTGACAACCGCGCATTTCCAAGTCATCCAGGCAGCCAGCGCACGCACTTCATCGAGCGATACGTCGGGTGCGAACCGGATTCCTCCTTTGGCGGGGCCCCTTGCGATGGAGTGCTGGACGCGATACCCTGTGAAAACCTCAATACGACCGTCGTCGAGAACAACGGGTATGTTCACCGACAGCTCCATGGCTGGCGAGCGCAGCACTTTGCGCATCCCGTCATCAAGCTTGAGGAGCTCAGCCGCTTCATCAAAGCGATGAGCGGCAGACTGCCAAGGGTTAATTTCCTGATCGACGGACAGGGTCGATGTGGCTTCTAACAACATTTCAGACGTCTTTCTGATGGCTTCACTCAAATTTGGTTCCCGTTTGCGTGCGCAGTTCTCCTGCGAAGGCAATTCGGGATGTGCTGTCCGACCTGGGAGCACGTTTGCCATCCATCCCTACACTGTCATGGTTATAGATTGAGTTGCAACTGCGAGCTGCCGACATGGCCCCTTTTCGGACGTCCGGTCCGACCTTGCGCCTAACTGAACCAAGACGGCCAAAAGCGCGTCTATTAGATGTAACCAAAAGGACGCGCCAAATGACCCCAGATGAACGGAACATGTTGAACGACCTCGCGAACAAGGTGGCGAAAATGCCGTCCCCTCAACGCGATCCAGAGGCCGAAGATCTCATTCGCACCAAGATCGGCAGCCGGCCCGATGCACTCTACTTGATGACACAAACGGTGGTGGTGCAGAATCTGGCACTGCAGCGTCTCCAGCAGCAATTGCAGGATGTGCAGAGCCGGTCGCCGCAGGGTCAAGGGCAGGGCCAGGTAGCGGGCGGCAGTTGGCTCGGATCGCAAGCTCCTGCCGCGGGCGGAGGGCAACAGCAGTATGCGGCGCCTCCTTCGCAGTATGCGACACCTGCCGCCGGGGCTGGCTCTATATTTGGTGGTGGCGGTTCCAGCTTTCTTCGTGGGGCCGCCCAAACAGCGGCGGGCGTAGCAGCGGGAACTCTAGCGGCGGAAGCGATCGGCTCCATGTTTCATGGCGGGGGTGGGATGTTCGGCGGCAACCAGTTTGCGGGCGGCGGCATGGCGCCCACCGAAGAGGTCGTGAACAACTATTACGACAGCCCAGGAGGCAACTCTGACTACCAGGGAGACGATCGGGGCAACAGCGTGGCGGATCTGGGTCCTTCAGACGACTCCGGGCAATACGATGATAACTCGCAGTTTGATGACTCGAGCCTTAACGTCGATGACGGCAGTGGTTTTGACAGCGGCTTTGACAGCGGTTCCGACGACAGCCTGGTCTAAATCCCTTGCCAGCTAACCCTCGGCCGGCACTTCACTTGGGACCGCTTGTTCCAAGCGGCGGTCCAAATAGGCTTGCCGGCTTTCGGTGATCACGCGGCGCGCTTCACGTGGGCTGCCCCAACCACGCATCTCCGTCTTCGCTCCCTGCAGTTCCTTATAAATCGAAAAGAAGTACTCGATCTCTTTCAAAGTATGCGGGAATACCTGGTCAATGGTATGAATACTGTCGAACCGTGGATTCCTATTTGGTACTGCCAGGATCTTCTGATCGTTCTCCCGGGTGTCAACCATCTCGAGCACCCCCACCGGACGCGCATCCATTAAGCAGCCAGTAAAGCTCGGTTCGTCGACCATCACGATGATGTCCAGCGGGTCGCCATCTTCGGCCAGCGTACCGGGGATAAAACCATAGTCTCCGGGGTAATGCATCGGTGAATAAAGCGCCCGATCCAGTCGAAAGATACCCAAATTCCCGTCGTACTCGTACTTATTGGTTGAGTTCTTCGGGATTTCGATGATCACCCGCACCAGCTCAGGACTGTCGGGACCAGGATCGATGTCATACAGTTTCACGGGTTCAGAGTAACAAAGGAACGTGATTACGGCGTGAGAAACTCGGGGGCATGGCTGAACAGGCGGGAAGCAACGCATTGCCGAAAATTCGTTGGGGTGTTCTCGGCGTGGCTAATATCGCGGTCAAGAAAGTCATCCCGGGCATGAAAGGGTGTGCTCGAGCGGAGGTAGTGGCGATTGCTTCACGTGACATGAAGCGGGCCCGCGAGGCGGCCGATGAGCTGGGTCTTGCCAAAGCTTACGGATCGTATGAGGATCTTCTGGCCGATCCAGCGATCGACGCCATTTACAACCCTCTACCGAATCACCTGCACGTGCCGTGGTCTATCAAAGCAGCCGAAGCAGGGAAGCACGTACTGTGTGAGAAGCCGATCGCACTCTCGGCAGACGAAACGCGGGAGTTGATCGCGGCGCGTGACCGGACGCGCGTCAAGATGGGAGAAGCGTTCATGGTGCGCACGCATCCGCAGTGGCTACGTGCGCGAGAGATCGTCGAAAGCGGTCAAATCGGTGAGTTGCGGGCCATTATGAGTCCGTTCAGCTACTTCAACCGCGACCCCCGGAACATTCGTAACATTGTGCAGTTTGGTGGCGGCGCAGTGATGGATATTGGCTGCTATCCGATAACCATGTCGCGCTTTCTGTTTAAACGTGAACCGAAGCGCGTGGCCGCCTTGGTTGACCGCGACCCCACCATGGGTACGGACCGGCTCACCTCCGCACTGCTCGATTTCGCGCCCGGGCAGGCCGTTTTTGTCTGCTCGACCCAGCTTGCACCCTTTCAGCGCATGCAGGTATTTGGCGAAACGGGGCGCGTCGAACTAGAGATTCCTTACAACATCCCGCCGGACCAGCCGAGCCGGATTTTTGTCGACGACGGTTCGCAACTGGCTGGGCGAAGCGCTCGGGTCGAGGAGTTTGCGACCGCGGACCAATACACCATTCAGGGCGATGTTTTTTCGCGTGCCATTCAGGACGATACCGCCGTGCCGGTCACACTCGAAGATGCCTGGGCCAATATGCGTGTTATCGAAGCGGTGCTGCGCGCCGGCGACTCGGGCACGTGGGAAAACGTGTGACTATTTCGCTTTCGCGAAGTCACGATACCAATGCGCCATTTGGCCGCTTGCGACATCGCCACTATGGATGATGACTCGATAGCGGAAGCCCGCGCTTTCCCCGGGAGCGATTTCGTACCCGCCCGCACCCTTCTTTGAGGTCGGATCAAATTCGCTGACTCCAAAGGGATTTACCGCGAACAGGCCGTAGTCGCGGGCGTGCCAGCGCGGAGGATGGTGAGGGTTCCGCGGGCTATCGAGAATCAGGATGCCCAGCTTCTGCCCCTCAACCGGACCGACGTAATCGACCCAATCGGCCGGCTTCCCCCAAACGTCTTTTTCGGTGCTGGCGCCTTCAGAGTTGGTGAGCACGCCTCCGTTTTTGCCCGCCATGCTGTCCGCAACGCGTATCGCGAAGAAACCCTCTTTTGTATCGCCGAAGTGAGCGGCCTTGGCTCCGGCGGTGAAGGTGGAAACGACATCGAAGCGCCTGATTTTAGGATCCGCGTACACCCGAATTGATCGTTCTTCCTGCAGGATTTTCTCGCCGCTCGGGGCGAGCCAGTCGAACAGGGCTGTGACCCTGCCTTCATCGCGGTCGGACTTCACCTGGCCGAGCTTCGCCAGAACGATCCTGCCTTTGTCCTTCGGATTGCTGCCGCTCGCTTTCGATTCGGCCTCTACTTCCCAAAAGTTGATTCCGTTCACATCGCCGAAGCCGATCCACAATCCTTTATGATGCGGGTGGTCGTGCGATTCGCCTTCCACTCGCTCCATCGGGTATCTTCGGCTGACAATCTGCCCAGTAGCTGCACGAAGTGGAGCAAGGAATGGTTTCGCATAAGCGGAACCGATGAAGAAGTCGGAGAACGGCTGCCCATTGACTTGAATGGTGACGTGATCGTTGCCGACTGCCGTCATTTGTACTTGGGCGCTAGCGGAATTTAATGTGCCGCAGGCGAGTAGCGCGAGACTCAGTCGCTCAACCAACCCTACTTGTCGTGGTCTTGACACCCATGTACTGTATCGCGAATGAAGCCAGATGCGCCCAATGCTGGGCTATCATAAAGGCGTTACAAACGGGATGAGGGAGGCGATATGGGTCCGATAGGCGCGCAGGAGATGATCTTCATTTTTATCCTGGCGCTCCTGCTGTTTGGCCCGAAGAAACTGCCCGAACTCGGGCGCATGCTGGGCAAGGGTTTGACCGAGTTCCGCAGAGCCAAGAACGAGCTAAAAACGACCTTTGAATCCCACATGCAGGAATTGGAAAGGGAAGCGAAACTGGCCGATCAGCCCGAAAAACCGAAGTGGGAGCAATCGTCTGGCACCGAATACTCTTCAGCCTCGTACCCTTATCCGTATGACGAGTATGGTCGGTACGATACTGCGGCAGGAGACTCCGGCGTCAGTACGACGGGCAGTGATCCGACGCCCGCCGCTTCTGCTTCGAACGGCACGGCGGCGACTCACAGCGCGCCGGTGCCGGGAACTGTGCCGCGCTCGAGCGCGATCTCCACGCCTGAACCGGTCGGGGCGAGCACGGACGAGCACAGTCCTGCGTAGGCGCTCCTAGCCGATGCTTGATGAACCGAAGGAGCACACAGCTCCGCCAGACGACGACACGGCCGCTACCCACGATGCAGTGCCAACTCCATCGCAGAGCGCAGGGGAGGCGCCGGTCACACCTACCAACGAAGCCTACGCAAGCTCCTCGAACCCTTACGGCCACATAGAAACCATTCCGCCAGAAGCAAAGCAAGAAGAGATCACGGGCTATCTGAGTCCCGAAGCCGTTGCACAGATTCCACCGAAGCCGCCGCCCCCGCCTCCTCCGGCAGATGACGATGAAGAAGGAGATGAGGAAGAGAAGGGCATGCTCCGGATGTCCTTCATGGAGCATCTGGAGGAGCTGCGCGGACGCCTGCTGCGTGCCATTGGCGGGTTGCTCGCTGCCTTTATCCTCTGTATCGGATTCTGTAAAGACCTTTGGAACGTGGTATCTGGCCCGGCCGTTATCGCTCTCAAGCACCTGGGCATTAATCCGCCGAATCTGACCGCGATCACACCGATGGAGCAGTTCAATGTCATCTATTTGAAGCTCCCGCTACTGGCTTCGGTGTTTGTTGGCTCTCCGTGGATCTTCTATCAGGTCTGGGCTTTCATCTCACCCGGTCTTTATAAACGCGAAAAAAGATGGGCGGTGCCCTTTATCGTCTGTACCGCTGGGCTGTTCATCACGGGCGGATGCTTTGCCTATTTCGTTGCGTTTCGTTACGGCCTCGAGTTCCTGCTTGGCATCGGGCGCGACGTTCACGTTACACCTTTTGTCTCGATTAACGAGTACTTCGACTTGTTCGTCAACGTGACGCTCGGAGTCGGGCTGGTTTTCGAGATGCCAGTCATCATTTTCTTCCTGACCCTGCTCAGGCTCGCTTCGCCGCGCTTTCTTCTCCGGCACAGCCGCTACGCGATTCTCGCGATCACTGTCATTGCGGCAGTCGTCACACCCACGCCTGACGTTTTCAACATGATGCTGTTCGCCGTGCCCATGGTGCTGCTCTTCTTCGTGGGTCTGTTTGCTTCCTACCTACTCGTGTTGAAGCGGGAAGGAAAGACGTTCCCCTGGGGCAAGATCCTGCTCGGCGTGTTGGCTTTACTTATCCTGCTTGGCGCCCTGGGCGCTCTGCTGATTTATCACTACCATTTCCAGCTGATCCCGAAGTGGCCTTACCTGGTGCCCCCGTTGACGCACCTGAAGAAATGATCTCCGGTGAATCGCGCCACAAGGCCACTCCGCCAAGGAGTCCGTCTTCGTTCGGCACGCGCGTGACATGGGGAGGTAGGGCGAAGTCGATCTTGGTGGCGTTGCCGCCGCCGATATACAGGTGATCGTAGTTGAAAAGCGACTCGATCTGCTGAATGGCTTTTTCGACTTCTTTGTTCCAGCGCTTGCGCCCGAGCCGTTCGAAGCCTTTCTTGCCGAGATACTCTTCGTAGGTTAATTTCTTTTTCCAGGGATGATGAGCGAGCTCGAGTCCGGGCACCAAGTGGCCGCTGGTGAAGAGAGAAGAGCCGAGACCGGTTCCTAACGTGATCACCAGCTCTACGCCTTTGCCGTGAATGGCAGCATAGCCCTGAACAGCCGCATCATTCGCCACTCGCACCGGCTTGCGCCATTTCCGCGCGAGTGTCTTTTCAAGATCGAGGCCAACCCAACTCGGGTCCAGGTTGTGCGCGGTGAGAGTTGCTCCGCGCTTTACGACACCGGGAAAGCCGACCGATGCGCGATCAAACGGGCCGAGTTTACTGGTTAACGAATCAACGGCCGCCAGCACCGCATCAGGAGTAGCAGGGCGCGGCGTATCTACTCGTTGTCGTTCGCTGATCGGCCTGCCACGTTCATTTAGCAGAATTACCTTGACGCCTGTACCTCCCACATCCACGGCTAGCGTCGTTAAACCAGAGGGCTTGCTCGGCATACCGAACACTTTATCAACCGTCTAATGAAGACGATCCGGTCTTTGCCGAGATGTTGTTAAACAGAAAAATACTGATGAAGCGGCACATAGATGCAGCGCCAATAGAGAGAGTTTGGAGAAGCAAAATTTGGGTCGCAGATTTAGAGCTTTCTACTTAGCTGCCGTTTCCGTCGCGGTCGTAGGTCTGGTGGGCAGTTGGTTTGTGGCGAGTAAACCTGTCGAATCGCCGAGTAGTGTTACGAGCGTGGCGTTGAACGCGAATGCCGAGAATACGCGCAGCTACAGTTCACGTGTTGGGTCGGATTCGGCGTTTGAGCCTCCAATGGCAATGCTGGCTGTTCCAGATTTTTTGCTGGATCCCGCCGATAAAACACGTTTCCATCTCGCGCCGCCGGCAAGCTTTATTCCTGAGACCGATACGGACTATGCCGTACTTTTTAGCCCGAATCCGCTTCCTTAACACGAACATAAGTACTGATCCAAGCTGCCGTTCCGGGCTGAATACGCTTGTTATACTTCCCTAGAGCCCCCTTGGGAGGTCGTCTAATGGCAAGACTGCAGATTCTGGATCTGCGTATCGGGGTTCGAGTCCCTGCCTCCCAGCCAAACGCCCGAGCTTCAGTTAAGGTACCTGCGGGTACGCTCAGCTTTGCCCGACTGAGTTTAATTGTGGGAGTATCTGGTTATGGAAGCCGTCGAAGTTCCCGATCCCACTCAACTTCCTTTGGCGATTGACGAGCGAACGAGCAAGGCGGGACTGCGCACGGTCGCGATCTTCGAAGCTCTCAAAGGATCTCTGGTGCTGGTGCTCGGGGTGGCTCTTGTCGCTGTACATTCGCACCTGCAAGAGCTCGTCGAAAATCTTCTCTACCATTTGCATATTGACTTCGATCGGCGAGTCGGCCACATGGTGCTTAATGCCGCGACGACCATCAGTGACGCACGCTGGTGGGCCATCGGAGCCGCGATTGGCATGTACTCCTCGGTGCGCTTCATTGAAGCGTGGGGATTGTGGAACCGGCGTGTGTGGGCCGAATGGTTTGCGCTTTTGTCGGGCGCTCTTTATCTGCCATTTGAGCTTTTGAAAGTGATCGAACGCGCAGATTGGGATCGTATTGCGGTTCTGGCAATAAACCTCGTGATCGTCCTTTACATGTTATGGATTCGCGTTCAGGAATGCAAAGGCCGCGGGCTCGCCTGCACCCCTGTGACTGACGAAAACACTCGCACTGCGGTCGAGTCACGCGAAGCGGCCCGCATCGTAACACGCTGATCGGCAATCTATGTTGCACTTTGCCCGATGGGGGATCCTTTGCGCTCCTTCCAACGTCCTCGAGTGAAATCCGGGAACTTAGCGGGTGCGCTGCCCTGCGCGACTGATTGTTGACTCAGCGGTCCAGGCGCGGACCACGCCGCGGCATCATACACGTCAAGGTCAGGCACTTGTCCGTGACGAATGGATTCTACCAGCCGGTAACACTCGATGAAATCCATCCCACCATGGCCGCCTAGCTTGCGTGCGATCTCGCCTTGGTTCTTCCAAAGCGGATGCTGGTAGCGCTCCTTGTACGGATCCAGGCTGCCGAATTCTTCTTTCGCGCCCTGGCCATCGAAATAGATGCGAGGCGGATAGTCGCGGAAAATTCCTTTCGTTCCTGCAATCGTGTTTAAGCGGCTGTAAGGCTGGGGATTTGAGACATCGTGTTGCAAGTTGATGGTGAGACCGTTTGCTGTTTTGATCAGCGACATGTTCATGTCTCCGTCGATGTACTTCTCTTGCCACTTCGGATCGCCCTGCGGTATGTGAGCCGCTCGATACTCGGCCAAGCCCTTGGCCGGCGTGCTCATTGAGACCAGATAATCAAAGCGGTCGCCGCGATTAATACCCATGTAGTTCGCCACTGGTCCCAGGCCATGGGTGGGATAGAGATTACCATCGCGTTGGGTGTGCACGGCGCGCCGCCACAACCCTTCTCCGGCACTCGAGAACAGCTCGCTTCGGAGGTCATGTAAGTAAGCGGCTTCGCCATAGAGCAGATCGCCGAATAGGCCGGCGCGCACCATGCCCAGAATGAGCGTTTCATTTTCCCCGTAGCAACAGTTTTCAAGCATGATGCAGTGCCGGCGAGTCTGTTCGGAAGTATTAACCAACTGCCAGCACTCTTCGATCGTGGTAGCGGCGGGCACTTCGGTTGCTACATGTTTGCCGTGCTGCATGGCTGCCACAGCCATTGTGGTGTGCCAGCGCCAAGGTGTCGCGATTACTACCAGGTCCAGATCGTCGCGTGCGACCAGTTGCTCGAACGCGTGGTCACCTTTCGTGTAGAGTTCAGGAGCCTTCTGTCCGGCTTGGGTAACGAGCGCCTGTGCCGCTTGCGCCTTTTCAGGAACGGTGTCACACAGTGCCCGCACCTCCGTGTCCGCTCCCAGGAAGTTCTTCAAGAGCCCGGTTCCACGACCGCCCGTGCCGATCAGGCCCATACGCGGGTTCGTTCCTGCAAAAGGCATATTGATGACTGTGGCGGCTGCTTTTTGATCGGTGCCTTGCGCGGTCGCGAGTGCGCTCGTCAGTGCCGCCGCGCCGCCGAGCTGGAGAAATCCGCGTCGAGATGATTCGCTGTGAGACATGATTTGTTCGATCATCTCAAACCGCTCCGGCGCAGAGATATAGTTGCAGAGATGATCCTCCTTTTTACGCTCCGATTTGCGGCGCTAATGACCTTGCTGGGGGGCGCGCTGTTGTTCGGACAGGCGAACGTAGTCACGCTCGAATCGCCCAGCAGAGCTCTCCTTGCGCGCTTTGAAATCACTCCAGCCGAAGGAGGCAAGCTTGTTTACTCTGTTACTTTTCATGGCAAGCCGGTGATTGATCGCTCGGCGCTCTCGCTCGAACTCGAAGGGCAGCGGCCGCTCGGAAACGGTTTGCGCATCGCGCAGGCCACGCCCTCATCGGCTGACGAGAGCTATCGATTGATTACGGGGAAAACCAGTGCTGTACGCGATCACTACAATGCGGTGCGCATAGATCTCACCGAAGAATCTTCGACAGCTCGACGGCTCACGCTAGAGGCCCGAGCGTACGACGATGCAATCGCGTTCCGCTACGTTGTGCCGGACCAGGTCTCATTTCGGGAGTTCCGTCTGAAGAGCGAAGACACCGAGTTTCACGTGCACGGCGATCCGGAGAGTTACGCACTCATCCTCCCGCATTACCGAACAATGTATGAGGCCGAATACATCCATTTAAATGCCGCTGCGTTCGCCGGTCCCAACGGCCTCAGCCGGAGCAACGTGCTGATTGGCCTGCCTTACCTGATGCAACTGCCCGGCGTTGCTTGGCTCGCAATCACGGAAGCCGACCTGCGTGGCTATAGCTCGATGTATCTGGTCAACACTTCGAGCGATTGGGGCGGGGCAGATTTCGCCGCTCGACTGGCGCCGGGCGATGATCCTGAGGTCGCCGTCGAAGGGACCTTGCCGCATCATTCGGCGTGGCGCGTGCTGATGATAGGCAATCAGCCGGGAACGCTGGTCGAATCGAACGTGATCACGAGCTTGAACCCACCTTCCGAAATTCAAGATACGTCGTGGATTCACGGCGGATTAACGGCCTGGGATTGGTGGAGCGGCAGCGTCGGGCCGGATGGAAAGCCAGCGTTTACGACCGACACCATGAAGTATTACGTAGACTTTGCTGCTAAGTCCGGTTTCCCGTACATGCTGATCGATGCGGGTTGGTCCGCGCGGGGGGATATTACCAAGATGAATGGCAAAGTGAATGTGCCAGAGGTTGTGCGCTACGCTGCCACAAAAAACGTGAAAGTCTGGATCTGGCTGCATTACCGCGAGGTCGACGTGCAGATGGAAGAAGCATTCCCGCTTTATGAAAAGTGGGGCGTCGCGGGTCTCAAAATCGACTTCGTCGAGCGTGACGATCAGCGCGGGATCGATTTCTACTATAGAGCTGCCAAGCAAGCCGCCGATCATCACTTGCTCGTTGACTTTCACGGCGCGACAAAGCCTACTGGTGTGGAGCGAACCTACCCCAACATCCTCGGCTATGAAGCGGTTTTGGGCATGGAGCAGAATAAAGCGGGCGCTCGTGACAATCCGCCCCACCGCGTTACGCTTCCGTTTACACGCATGCTGGCGGGCCGGATGGACTATACGCCGGGCGGCTTTGAAAACGTCACACCGGAGAACTTTGTATCGCGCAGCCTGCGCCCCGTGGTGATGGGAACGCGTGCCGCGCAGCTTGCAATGTACGTCGTGTATGAGGCTCCGTTTCAGATGGTCTCGGACACGCCCCGGGCGTACGAAGACCAGCCCTCGTTCGAGTTCATAAAGCATGCCCCGACTACTTGGGACGAAACCAAAGTCCTCAATGGCGAACCCGCCCAATACATCACCCTCGCCCGCCGTAAAGGCGACGAATGGTTTCTGGGTAGCATGAGCGATTGGCAGCAACGCGATCTCGAGATACCGCTTTCATTTCTGGGTGGAGGTCGCTACACGGCTGAAATCTATGCGGACGCCCCCGATGCAGCGCAGTATCCCAAGAACACCAGCATCACAAAAAGAACTGTAGACAGGAACAGCCGCCTCACGATCAAGCTCGCGCCGGGAGGTGGTTACGCGGTTCGCTTCGTTCCTTTGAAGTGATGCAAATCAGTGCTTTTGAGAGGCATGCCCCTGCACGGCCGAGGCACTCTCGGGCGCGGTGCCGAACAGATCGAAGAGGCGTGAGAATTTGCCCGTGATATTGAAGTAAAATCCTTGCCGGATCGGATTACCGAGAAAATTTGGCCCATACTCCGACGCTGACGTGAAGTTATAACCGACGCCGAGCCGGATTTCGGGCAGTAGCCATCCGCCCAGCTCCACTGCTGCCGTTCGTTGGTCAGAGCTTGTGATGGGCTGCCACAACCAGCGCGCCTCTCCCGCTGTGTCGAAGTACTTGGCGAATCGGAATTGCAGCCGTTGTTGCCACATGTAGGTCTGAGTCGAGAGATCGGTTTGACCGGAAGCTGATTGCGCGCGATAGCTATCCGCAAAGCGGCTATAAAATTCCAGGCGTTGGACGGGCTGCCACCAAGCATCGGTTGAGAGGATATTGACTCGCACTGGATCAGCCGCCGTCCCGATTACTGGCGAAGCCGGTTGCAGTGTGTAGCCCCGTCCGTTCTCTTCGTTGTAGCTGAACAGCAGACCGGCGCGCTCGGATTTCAGGGGCCGAATCGCCAGCGCCGCGATGACGCGATGTAAGCTGTTGCTTTGACCATTTACGGTGCCGCGGACATACTGCAATTGCCCGAGCCCTGTAACCCCGCTGGAGATGCGGCCCGCGGCCCCGGCGCTGATCAGTGAAGCGAACCCATACTGGTCGCGTAATTCATAGCGACTCGTAGCGCGGAAAAACTTTGTCGGACGCCATGAAACGGCTGTGGTCCCGGAGTTAAAATCGTGGCCCTTACCATCGATGTGAAGTCCACGCTCCGCTCCGAAGTCAACCGACGTCTTTGCATTCACGGGTAAACGATCGATCATTCCGATAACCGCGTAACTGTCTGTCCCATTGATTCCGTTGTCGATCTCGTAGCGGCTCTCCAGGCTGGTGCTTTGCCGCAGCCGAGTCTCTACTCCAAGTGACATCTCGCTGGTCGAATTGATGGAGGCAAATCCGGCAGCGCTGAGATCCCCGATCGGAAGAATTGGTGCTGAAGAAAGACGTTGTGTGTAAAACAGCTTAGTCGCCGGCGAGATTTGATATTTCGCAGAGAGCACAGTCTGGCTTGGATACGTGGGATCAGCAACACCGACGTTTTGCTCACGCCTCACGTTCGCTTGCAATTTGTTGGTGACGCGCCAATCTGCTCCAAATGTGAGAAGGTTCGAATCGACGATTCGATGAAGCAAATTGTCACCGTAATCGCGCAGATCATAGCCGAGAGTTAAATCAACGCGCTCGCTCACCTGCTGTTTCCAAGCTCCTGAGAACGTGTAGCGGTGATTGTTGACATTCACCGTCTTGTTCCGTTCGTCAGCGAACCCCAACCGCAGATGTGCCGATGGAAGAGGTTTGAACTCGTACGACGCAGCAACCGTTTGCGCTCCGGGAACAATGGTTGAGCCGAACGGGTTGAGGAAGTTCGCGTCCGTTTTCGAAAGACTTGCTCGCAGGACGCCACTCAATGCATTTAGGGGCTGCTCCAATTCGGCGCGAACCGCTGCTCCGTTGTGGGTATCTTTACCCGTGTCGCTGAAAGCCGTGCCGCTGTTGGCGATGGTGCCGTGACTTAGCGGCGCTTCGAAAGTTAAGAAACCCCCGTGCGGTAATTTCTTCGCGCCCTCAACACCGGCAAGCAGGTACGAGCCACTACCGCCCTGCCGGTCATTCAGAAACGATACTCCGAGCCGCATTCCTAGTGAGTCGAAGCGCTTTTCCGCGCGTGCTGTGTACACCGATGAGCTGATCCCGACCGCCCGATATTCATAGCTGATGACGATCTGCGTGAGGTTTAGAACCGAATCTAGTGCCGAGATAGAGCGCAAAAAGAAGATGGAACCGCTGTAGTTATCCATTGTGTAGTCGGTTGAGCGAATCAGCGTTTCGCGCGCAACGATAACACCGGGATTACGCCGGTCGCGCGTCTCAAGCGTGATTACTTCCGAACCGGGCAGAACTGCCTGATGCGAGAGCGCGATTAAACCAAGAGAGTTTCCGGGGAAGACGTCGCGGGCGTACGCCGTATCCGGTCTTGCGCCCGTTATCGAAACAGAGTTCCCCCCGTGATCTTCGACGTGCAATTTTAAACCGGTGACGCTGCGGTCAAAACCAGTGAGACTTGTCCTCATCCGCGGCTGGTTCAAGCCACCGCTCAGGTCGCCGAACATCAGGTACGAGAGGCCATGGTCGATGCGGGCGTATAACCGGCTGTTCGACTGCGCATTATAAAAGCGGGTCGAGGAATCACCGAAAACAACGTATTGCTGGTTAGTCGCATCCATGTTGAACATCTGGTCATAGCCGCTCGTTCGATTCAGAGGCGACTGACTCGAATAGGTCAGCGTCAGCAGATTCGCGCGAAGCAGTCGGCCGGTGTAAAAGAATTGAGCGCGCCGTTCCACTGATCCTGCTTCATCGAACAACGAGATTTCAGGGGCGCTACGCCCAAACGATAGTTCGCCCATGCCGACCAGAATCGGGCTTCGCAGCTCCGGTACGAATGCCACATAGGTGTGGCCCTCTACTCTATGGACACCCGACGCATCGTCAATAGAGGCAGTCACTTCCGCGCTGCCCGGATCGCGAGGAGATCGCAGCTGCGCAACCGCTTCGCCGTTGCGTAATGAGAGCACTTCGGCAGTAGGACGCTCTTCCCGCACCATTGCGGCTGCAGCGCCACTCGCGGCGGAACCGGCTGCCAGCATGTCCCAAGAATTCGCGCCTGTCTTACTCGGATACGGCACCGGCGCCGCTAAAGTGGCCGACCCCGCACTGTCAATTGCCTGAGCCAGCGTTGAAGTTGTCGCGCCGGTCGGCCCCACCAATCCGGCACCCGGTGTTCCACTCGCCGTCCTAGATGTGGCAGAATCGGCAAAATTGTTGCCACCGGAACTCGCGCCCACACCGATGCTGCGGAAGTCGAGTGGCGTTGTGTTCTCGGGCAACAGTTCGGCCGAGGTATGAGGCGCAGGGAGCTTGCCGTCGGGCCTATCGAATTGGCCACGCGACGTCGCAAGGTTTACGGCTGTGTCAACCGCTGGTTTACCCCAGTCGTCATAGGCTTGCACGCGCACCGTAGTAGAGTCGCTACTCCCAGCAGTCACCTCGGGCTTTGCCGGCGTCAGTAAGAAGCGCTTCGGCGGCCCGCTGCGATGAAAAGATATTTGCACCGGTCTGCCCGACTGCCCTGCGGGACCGATCGCGGTAACTCGCAACGTATTTGGTCCGGGAGTGAATCTGGCATCCGAAACCGTGAAAGTTGCGGTGTGTGTCGCTTGATCAACGACGGGCGTCAGCTTGGCGGTATCTAACCTCTGTCCGTTCAGCGAAACGCCCACCGACCAATTCTCCAGGACGCGCATTGAGATAGTCGGGACCGCCGCGGTGACGATCTCGTTCGCTACCGGTTTGAGCAGAGCAACATCCCCGGGAGCTACCGGAGTGATTGATTCAACCGCGCCGTTGTCAGCTTCCGCCTTCGTCGCGGATTGTTTCCGAACGAGCGGAGGCGGGCGCAGCGGCTTCGCGCCCTGAGTCGCACGCAGGGCAAAGTTCTGGCGCACCACCGTACCTCCGCCGAGAGGCGTTCGCAGCAAGCGCGTGAGGCTTTCACCTTGGCGTTCACCTTCGTTTGAGAGTACGTAACCAGTGGGTAACGTGAGCGGGTCGATCGAGACAACCACCGAACCTTGCGGTACTGTCGGCAAGCTGAAGAGTCCTTCCGAGTCAGTCACGGCTGCCTGGCCATTTGAGAGAAAGATACGGGCGGCCGGGACCGGGTCATCACCCTTATCGAAGAGGCCGTTGCCATTCGCGTCTACATAAACGCGACCAACGAGCGCGCGCTGCGAGACGAGAGAGTTCGTACCCGCCTTGACAGAGACTTGAGCAGACACCGGACCGACACGTTGGCCGGTTGGGGCATAGGCGCTCAAGCTCGATACGTCGAGATAGGCACCAGTTCTGATATTTGCGCCTATGCGCACGCGAAACGTGATTACGATCAGACCGTGTGGCGGAAAATGGCCGACCTGGAAATTGAGGTCCGCCCCGTTGATTTTCGGCTCCAGTGCCTGGGCTGGCGCTGCTCCTGATTGCATGCGGGCCGTTCCGGGCACGTACACAAATCCACTCGGCAAGTGGCTGTTGACAACCGAGTTTTCCGCTGA
Organism: Terriglobia bacterium; assembly: GCA_963737005.1. GTDB lineage: Bacteria > Acidobacteriota > Terriglobia > Bryobacterales > Bryobacteraceae > Bog-105. Next base: position 238,703 of record CAVTRD010000008.1, read on the forward strand.
AACGGCCGCTGTATCCGACAGCTGCAGTGTATAGCTGAGTACATCGCCTACCTCTACGGTAGACCTATCTGCGGTCTCGGCAATTGTTAATTGCGGCAGCGGTGGAATGATGATCCGAGTCGGGTCGGCGGCTGTGTCGTTCGAATCGTTGTTTTCGCCTCCTCCTCGTACTGACGCTGTGTTCAACAAGGATGTTGGCGCATCTGGTGCGACCTTCACGTTAATCGCTATGGCGGGGTATTGACCCGTGGCGGATAACGAATCCGACCGGCTGCAATCGACTGTAGAACCTGCCACGGAGCAACTCCACCCATTGCCCGAAACCCCTGTGGCTGAGAGCCCGTTTGGCAGTGCGTCACTGATATAAACCGTGCCGTTTGTGGGAGCCAAGCCGATGTTCGAAATTTGAATAGAGTATCGGCCCGTGAGACCCTGCGTGAAATCGCCACTGTGCGACTTTGCAATCGATAAATCCGGATAAACTGCTGGCTGGATTGCCGCCGGCAGGGTTGCTGTATTGTTTTGGAGCTTCGTATCTCCGCCTCCGCCAACCACGGCGCTGTTGGTTAAGGTGGAGCCGGCACTCAGCAGCACATTAACGGCAATCGTGATTGAGGGATAAGAAGCGCCTGCCGATAAAACGTCAGTGCGAGTACACGTGACAGTCTGACCGGATATTCCACAAGTCCAGCTAGTCCCGCTACTCGCTACGGGTGTCAACCCCGGAGGCAGGGTGTCCGTTACGGTAACGTGGGTGCCGTCCGTTGGCGCTTGGCCGACGTTGCTGACATTGAAGTAATAAGAAGCGCTCGCGCCTTTCCGGAAAACGGGGCTTTGGGTCGCGGTGAGGCTCAGGTCGGACTTGCCGACCGTCGATCCCGCATCCTGAGCTTGATTGTTTGCCGGCGTGACATCGCCTCCACCACTTACCGTTGCATTGTTAGTAACAGAGACCGGCGCATTCGAAGCGATAGTCCCAACCACCGCAATCAACGGGTAAGACGCTTGTCCGGCGAGCCTATCATTTCTGCTGCAAGTCACTAAAAGCCCAGCGATGTTACACGACCATCCCGCACCTTGGGCACTAACAGGAGTCAATCCATTTGGAAAAGTATCCACTACTCTGACCGTGCTGCCGTCGGTAGCCGAGCTGGAAACGTTGCTCACCAAGATTGAGTAACTCGCGGTGCTCCCGAGCAGCAAAATACCGGTATGTTGCTTGGTAATTGTCAGATCGGCAGCTGGCGCGACGGTGGTCACGTCTTGGGCTTGGTCGTTGGCGACATTGCGTTCGCCGCCGCCCGCCACAGTCGCGGTATTGGTGATCGTTCCTGAAAAGCCGGCCGTCAGCGAGACATCGATCGAAATTGCATTGGATGAGGCGCCTGGTGCCAAGACATCTGCGCTTGTGCAGGTTGTGGTTTGCGCAACAATCGAGCAAGTCCATCCGGTGCCTGTCGCGGAAACGGCGGTCAAGCCAGCTGGCAAAGGGTCTGTCACCGTGATGGGTGCCGTCGTTGCTGTACTGCCCGCGTTCGAAACGATCAGGCGATAAACACCCGGACTAGTGGCCGTGAACCCACCCGAATGCGTTTTGGCAAGCGTTAGGTCAGGAATACCTGCCACCGTGACTACATCTGTAGCTGAGTCGTTGTTGATGTTGGTCTCACCGCCACCGGTAACAACGGCGGTGTCAGTCAGACTCGCGGGTGCGTTCAGGGCCAGCGTGATCGCGATTATGACGGGTGCATAGCTGCTCCCGCTTGCAAGGGCGTCCGACCGATTACAACTGACGAGCTGGCCTGAGATGATGCACGTCCAACCCGGTCCGGCCGCCGAAGTCGCCGTTGCGCCGGACGGGACTGTGTCCACAAACGAAACCCGGCCGTTACTTGAAGTGCCGCCTATGTTATTCGCGGTTACCGTGTAAGTGCCGTGACCACCTTGCGCAAAGCCTCCGCCGTCAGAGATCCCAACTGTCATGTCCGGCGAGCTGGCAACATTTGTCGATACGGTCGCGGTGTTGTTTCCCGGGTTGACGTCGCTCCCACCTAGTACCGTTGCGGTGTCTGAGATGGAAGCTGGCGCCGTGTTCGCAATGTTAGCCGCTACGGTGATTGGAGGAAAACTCCCACCCGGTGCTAGAGCATCTGGTCGGGTACACGTCACGCTCTGCCCTGAGAGATTGCACGTCCAGAGCGTACCGGTCGCACTGACCGGAGTTACGCCGGTCGGAAATATGTCCGTCACTGTAACCGTTCCGTTGGTAGCAGATCCACCAACGTTCTGATCGCTGATCGTGTAAGTGACTGGTTGACCTTGCGAAGCTCCAGTACTAACGGCCAAGGTGATGTTCAGATCCGGTCCAGGGACGCCTGTCACCGTATTTGTGGCTGTGTCGTTGGTCGTATTTGTCTCGCCACCACCACCTACATGCCCGGTGTTGCTGAAGGACAGGGGCGCAGTGTTTGTGAGATGGACAGGCACGCTGATGTCGGCGTAAGAGGAACCCGCATTGAGGCCGTTGCCGTTCGTACAAGTGACTGTTTGACCGGCAACGGCGCATGTCCAGGATGTTCCGGCTGCTGCTCCAGAATCGGGGGTAACTCCGACCGGGAAATTATCTGAAACAGTCACTAACCCCGCACTAGCCGCACCGCCCACATTCGTAATGTGCAGGTTGAAATTACCTGCGCCACCCTGGACAAATCCACCGCTATTTGTCATGCTCATCGTTAAATCAGGCAAGCCGGTAATCACGGTGACGTCAGTCGCGGTGTCGTTTGTGAGGTTGATCTCATTACCGCCAGCTACCGTCGCCGTATCTGAGATGCTCGTAGGTGCTGCGGGATCGACATTGACATTCAGCGTAATGGGTGGACCACTTGCACCCGCGCCGATAAGGGTTGAGGCTGTGCAACTCACGGTGGACGATGGAGGCGAGTTGCAACTCCAGCTGCTACCCGTAGCGCTCACATACGTAACACCGGTGGGCAAAGTGTCGGAGATCGTCACCGGACCGGCAGAGCTTGCGCCCCCAATGTTCTTCGGAACGATGGTGTAACTACCCGGCGCGCCCTGCGAGAAGGCACCGTTATGCGAAAGAGTCAGAGTCAAATCCGGAATCTGAGTAACGGAGATCGTGCTGCTGGACGAATCATTTGTCAGGTTTACTTCGCCCCCGCCCGCTACCGTCGCTGTGTCGGTGATAGTTGCAGTGGCATTGCCAGCTAATGTCACGGGTACCGCAATTACCGAATAGCTGGCTCCGGTCCCGAGTGGATCGGATCGGTTGCAAGTCAGAGCTTGGCCAGTTACCGTGCAATGCCAATCGGTGGAATTGGGAAGTGCGGGCGTAATGCCGGCCGGGAACGTATCTGAAACGGTCACCGTGCCCGCTGTCGGAGCACCGCCAACATTAAAGGTCGCAATGGAGTAAGTGGCCGAACCACCTTCTGTCACACTGCCCGAATCAATCAACTGAATCGTTAAATCCGGCGCCGGGGCAATCACTGTAGAATCACTCACCGTGTCGTTGGTAAAGTTTGTTTCGCTCCCGCCCGCTACTGTGGCCGTGTTGATCAAGCTAGCGGGTGCGTTTGACGCGACCGCAACGGTCACCGTGATCGCGGGATAACTCGTCCCGCTCGCAAGAGCATCGCTGCGGGTACAACTAGGTGTCCCTGACGGGACAGTGCAAGACCAGCCGCTACCGGACGCGGCAATGGCGGCCAAGCCTGTCGGCAGGATGTCGGTCACGGTCACGGCTCCGCTGCTAGGTGTTCCACCCACATTTGAAACCGTGAGCGTGTAAGCTGCATTTTGCTCGCCTTGAGTGAAAGCGCCAAGGTGACTTTTTGCAATCGTTAGATCTGGAGTTCCACTAATCGTAACCGTGTCCGTCGCCGAGTTGTTCGACGTGATGACTTCGCCGGGAACCGAAACTGTCGCTGTATTGGAAATACTGCCGGTTGCGTTTGGAGGAACATTCACCGTGACTATCAGAGGCGGATAGCTCGCGTTAGCTGCCAGGACAGTCGCCGCCGTGCAGGTCTCCGTCTGGCCGGCCAAAGAGCACGTCCAGCCGCTTCCTCCAGCCGAGACCGGCGTAAGTCCGCTCGGTATTGTGTCTGTGACCGTGACTGTCCCCGTTGTTGCGACCCGCCCGATATTGCTCACACCGAGCGTGAACAGTGCGCCACTTTGTCCTTGCGAGAAATTGCCCGTGTGACTCTTCGAGATGGTGAGATCCGGCTGTTGTGTAATGGTGGTGGGATCGCTGACGCTATCGTTACTGGTTACGTTCTCGCCGCCTCCTGAAACGACGGCCGTATTTGTGACACTTGCTGGCGCATTTTCACCAACGTTGACAGAGACCGCTATTGCGGGATAACTGGCGCTTGCGGTCAGCACATCCGAGCGGTTACAAGTAACTAACTGTCCGTTCACCGTGCAGGCCCACCCCATGCCAGTGGCACTTACTGGAGTGAGTCCAGCAGGCATTGAATCACTTACAGAAACCGGCGCGGTCGTTGCTGCGCCGCCGCTATTCGTCACGACAATCGAGTAAACTGCGTCCGATTGCCCAACTGTAAAAGCGCCCGTGTGTGATTTAGCAACGGTCATGTCAGCAATCGGATTGACCGTAACATTGGTGCTCGCTGTGTTGTTGGCGCTATTCGGGTCGGGCTCGCTCCCAGTCACACTCACCGTGTTTGTGATGATCCCCACGCCAGTCGCTGTCACGCCGAGTGTGACGGTGGCGCTTGCACCCGAAGCGAGCGTACCCAGATTGCAGGTCAGGGTAGTCGTGCCCATACAGGAGCCTTGAGAGGCACTGCTCGAAAGGTAAGTTAGGCCCGCAGGCAGGGTGTCGGTCAAAGTGGTAGTGACGCTGCTGACGGGCCCGGCATTCGAGACGACCATCGTATAGGAGGCAGTTCCGTTGGTAAATACTGTGTTTGGGTTTGCAACCTTTGTGACCGAGAGATCGGCCCCCTGCCTTGACGTAGTCTGTTCATTCGCCGTGTTGTTGACAGTATTTGAATCGGTTTCGTTGCTTACCACCGAGACCTGGTTATTGAAGGTTCCTATGGAGGTCGCGGTCATCACCATGGTCATGGTCGCGTTCGCGCCGTTCGCTATGGTTCCGAGCGCACAGGTGATGGTGCTGGTTCCGGAACACGTTCCCTGGCTGGGCGTGATGGAGACGAACGTGAACTGCGCCATGGGCGTGTCAGTCGCGACCACTCCAGTTGCGATCGAAGGCCCGCTGTTGTGAACGGTGATGCTGTATGTGACGGTACCCCCATAAGCAACCGGGTTCGGCGTCCCATACTTAGTAACTTGTATATCGACTTGTGCTGCATTCACCGTGCTTGTGGAACTCGCTGTATTATTTGACGTATTTGGATCCGTCACGGCCGATGTCACGCTCCCCGAGGCCGTAATCGATCCGGGCGTCGCCGGCGTAACCACCATGGTTACGGTACCTTGACTGCTACTTACAAGTGTTCCTAAGTTACAAGTCACGACGAGGTTGGCTTGAGAACACGTGCCCGAACTGGGAGTGGCCGAGACATACGTTACTCCTGCGGGCAGGGTCTCAGTCACAACAACGCCGGTTGCGCTCAGAGGACCATTATTTCTGGCCGTGGCAACGTAAGTAAGAGCCGTGCCGGCCAAGACCGGTTGTGGATTCGCCGTTTGCGTCAAGACCATGTCAGCGCCCGCGGTCACCGTTGAAGAGACGGTGGCACTGTTATTTGCGGTGTTCGGATCTCCTACCGTCGAGGAGGAAGCTGATGCGGTATTTGTGCGTGCGCCCACCGCCGTGGGCTTGACTTGGACCGTGACTGTTGCATTGCTGCCGTTCAGGATAGTGCCCAAGTTGCAAACCAAACCGGGATTGCCGGAACACGTCCCTTGTGAGGGCGTCGCCACGAGAGAAGAATTGTTGGCAAGCGTATCGTTGATTGCCACGCCGCCCGCATCGTTGGGTCCATTGTTTGCGACGTAGATCGTGTACGTCAGCGCGGAGCCGGCCACAACCGGATTGGGCGAAGGTGGATCCTGTGTTACGACCAGATCGGCTTGCATTGAGGTCGATGTGACGGTTGAGCTTGTAATGCAGTTATTGCCAGGCACCGGATCAGTTGGACTTGCGGCTGCTATACAAGGCAAGTTCGATATCGTACCGGCTCCGCCTACCGTTGCAATCAGGGTTACCGTGTTGCTTGTTGCGCCGGAGGCAAGTGGTCCGGGGGCCGTGCAAGTAACCGTACCGCTCGCGTTACTGCAATTCCAACCGCTACCCGTCGCACTGACATAGGTCAGATTGCTCGGGAGAACATCGGTGAATGAAATTGTTCCCGTGGTGGCAAGCGGCCCGTTGTTCTTGCCCGCGATGCTGTAAGTAACATTGGAGCCGGTAGCCACTGGGTTTGGACCGGCCGCTTGAGAAATCGTCATGTCTGCGCCAGGCGCTTGAATCGTCACTGTCGCGCTTCCATTGTTATTTGAAGAAGTAGGGTCCGTGCTGGTCGTCGATACATTGGATGTGTTCGGAGTCGTGCCGGCCGTTGCGGCGGTCGTAGCAATCGTAATAGCGGGCAGAGTGGTGCCCGATGCCACCGAACCCGCCTCCGTGCAGCTCACCAGGTTACCCGCCTGCGAACAACTCCAACCTGAGCCCGTAGCAGACACGAAAGTCACGTTTGACGAAAGGGTGTCTGTGACCGTGATGCCCGACGCGATACCCGGCCCGTTATTTTTGATTGTGAGTGTGTAATTTATCGGATTGCCGATAGCAACAGGACTTGTTGGGGTGGGCTCGGTGATTTGCACATCGGCCCCCGAGATAACCGTGTTGCTCACGTTTGCCGTGTTGTTGCTCGAATCGGGATCGGCTTCGACTGCTGAAATGGCAAACGAATCACTTACCGTTCCCGTTACTTGTGTCACTTTGAATGTGAGCGCGAGATTAGGCAAACTGCCGATAGGCGTCGAACTCGCCCTTGTACAAGTAACTACCCCGCTCGATACCGTGCAAGTCCAGCCGGTTCCGGTGAAGCTCGTATAAGATGTACCCGCAGGTACATTGCCCACGATTGTTGCGCTGGTTGCAGGGGACGGTCCGCTATTGGCGGACGTCATCGTGTAGACGAGGTTCGCACCCGCTACCACCGTCGAAGGCGTGCCAGTTATTCCGATGCTGAGATCGGCGCCCACGTTCGCCGTGATTGATTTCGTTACGGAGTTATTGGTCAGGTCTGGATCGGATTCAGCTTCCGTTACTGACGCCGTGTCACTCACAGTACCCGCACCCGTTGTTCTGGCAACGATATCGACAGTCGCATTGCCATAGAGCGCCAGCGGTCCCACTGAGCAGTTCACGGTCGTCGTGCCCGTACAGGTGCCCTGTGAGGGTGTGGCGGAAATAAACGTCAAAGATGCGGGTAAGGAGTCGGTTACGACGACGTTGCTCGAGGGGTTCGGCCCGTTGTTACTGGCGGTGATGCTGTAGGTGACGGTGCCACCAGCAATGACCGGATTGGGCGCGACGGTCATAGTGACTAAAACGTCGGCTGAATTGGTGAATGCTAGTGCTGGCGGAATCCACAAAACCGCGATCGCCAGACAGAGAAGGCCTTGACTCCGGCGTGCCGTAACTAGGCACAAGCGGAGCCACGAAAATAACAGATACATCGATGGGCGCCGGCGGGGAGCATGGATGCCGGTCGATTTTGGTTTCTTCTGATAAGGTGGCGCTCAGCGGAACGAATATCAGGGATTTTTATGAAGCAGGTAACAAAAGTCTACGGCCGAGACTCATCGCAGCTCTTCCTTACGGCCGCGGTTTGGCGTCTTCTCGAAAGAAGCTGTTCAAATTTTCGTAAGGCACGGTCTCGTCGAAACCGGCGAAGCTGCCGTTTTCGGCAATTTCTTTTGCGGCATGAATGAACCCAGTCCAAGCCGCTCGCGCGAGGGAAGAGCCAACACTAATCCGCCTGACCCCGAGTTCCGCCAGATCACTTACCCGCACACCGGTATTTGAACTCATCAAGATGTTCACGGGCTTCGGATGCACGGCGGCGATCAAGGTCTCAATCTCTTGCGGAGCGCTTAATCCGGGAGCATAAAGCACGTCTGCACCCGCTTCGGCATAGGCTTCGAGACGGTGCATTGCCTCTCGAAAGGGATCCGGATGGCCGACCAGGTAACATTCCGCCCGTGCGGTCAGCAGCACGCCGGTATTAGTTTGATCGATCGCCTCGCGCGCGGCCCTGATTCGAGCGACCGCCAGTTTCATTTCGTAGAGCGGCTCTTGCTCTCGACCAGTCGCATCTTCAATCGAGAGCCCTGCCACGCCAGTCTCGACACACAACCGAACGTTCTGGGCTACCCCTTCAGGTTCGTCCGCATAACCCGATTCGAAATCGGCGTTCACGGGCACATCAGTAGTGGCAGCCAGGGTCGCGATATGCGCCAGCATGTCATCGCAATTGATGGCCCATGCCGCGTCGGGCAAGCCGCGCGAAAAGGCGACTCCGGCACTTGTAGTGGCTAGGGCGCGGAAACCGAGGTGCTGCAAGTACCGCGCGGTTCCGATATCCCATGGGTTCGGTATTACGAAACAGCCACTCTCGTGAAGCTTGCGAAAGGCAGTACGCGAGGAAGTATGGTCTCGCATGTTACTCTGCTAAGCCAAGCGAGGCAGCGAGTCTGATCTGCTTCCGACTCTCCCGGTCTTCTATGACGATCTGCCGATTCTCGACGCGCACATCATCGACCTTGTGAAAGCCGACTGGTGCGCGCGAATAGAATAGGAGAAAATGCGTGCCGATTTTGGTTTTCGCAGGTAACCAGCGAAAAACCGGCGCATCGAAGAGACTTCCCATCGTGATCACATCGCGGCGCGAGACATCGAATGGTTGCGTGCTGAACTCCATACCACGGGCGAACTTCTGATTCGCCGGATAATAGCCCCAATACTGCAGCCAGGGATACTCCGAGCGTCTGAACACATACCCGAAAATCAGCCGCCTCTTAGTGTTCAGCGCCGTCACCCAACCTAATTTCCGGCTCGGATCGAGCAAGGTAGCGGCATGGTCGATATAGTGCGGGTTGTCCGGTGTCTTGCGCAAATCAATCGCTTGTCCATCGAGACCAGGCGCGAGCGGCCAGGTAAAATCGCGTCCGGAAACCAGCCGCCGCGTTCCCTGCGGATCGTCGATATGCTCGTAGGGACGAGTGTGCGAGCGCGACCCGGAAACGTCGACAAACGTCGCGCCTGACTCGAGAAAGGGCGCACCAATTGTGGCGTGCTCCGCCCAGTTGACAGGTCGATCAAACCCAAGCAGACTTTCTAGTGAAGTTTCGACGTAGATCACGTTCTCGCCATCGACCGTTCGAAATGTGCGCGTGAAGGACTCTTGCACGATGGGCAGTCTCGCTTGCATCGTGACGGAGGCGATTCCGCCCTCGCGTTTCGATTGCACCTCGAAAAGCTGCGCATGTGCTTCGCCATGGAACGGGAGACCGGCTGCTTTCTCCTCCGCTGAGGGAGCGCCGAAACCGTCTACGCAAACAAAATGGCCCGCTCCGCCATCAAACTTTGGCTCGTGGCCGAGCTCGCGTGCATAGCGCAGCGGATTCCATAAAGGACTGAGTTTTTGTGGATCGTCCACCAGCACGAGATTTGCAAGTGTGCTCCCCTTCTGCATGATGGTCAACTCGATCGTGCCGTTCGAGAGCCGGACCGCCGGGTAGTTCTCGAACGTCGTGTTCTGAGTCATCTGCCCCGAGAAGCAGATGGAAGCCAAAGCGAAGACCGAACCAGCTTTTAAGATGCCCACGTTGAGGAGGCGAGAGCGCCCGTTCCCGATTTTACCGGCTGTATAGTGCCGACCTTTTGAAATACTGCCGTTTCGGCGGTTAGCAAAATGACCGCGATCCAAACGAGATCCGCCAGTAGAAGATGAATCAGCTGCATAGCGAGAGGCGCCATCAAGACGAGGTTCAACATGCCGGCGCCCAGTTGAATGACCGTCAGTGTGATTACGGCAGTTACCGCGCGAGAGGGGCGTGTCGCCGGACCCGATTGACGTAGCGCGGAGATTGCGATCCACAGCAGGTAGAGCGCTCCTGCCAATGCGATGAGCGGATGTAGCACGCGTAGCCGAAGCAAAATGTGCGATGCGTTGGCAAAATCCTGTTGCATTCCGGAAGCAAGACTGGAGGCCGGAAAAAGCGTATCGCCAAGCGCGGTGATTGTTCCCGTGATGCTAATGAACACCGTCATGAGAACGCCGGCCAACAGCCGTCCAGGCGCCCGCAAAATGCGTAACTGATCAATCCCGGTGTGAGCCAGCCAAGCCGTGATGGCCAGTGCGCCGAGTAACAGCATCGTATTCACAAGATGAGCCGAGAGGTACCAGACGCGACCCACCGATTGATCTTTTGCTACATACCGGAAGAGCACCAGCCCGGCGCCGAGCAGGGCTTCAATGAAGAGGAAAGTCAGCGAGAAAACAGCGTATCTGCGCACCGCGTGCCTTGCCGGAAACGCCAAGAATGCCCAGATGAGTAACGCCAAAACGGCGAACACATCCAGGCTCGTCATCATGCGATGGGTGTATTCGATGGCCATCGGGGCCGCCATCGCGTGCGGGACAAATTGCCCGTTACAAGTGGGCCAATTTGCGCCACAACCATCGCCGGAAAACGAAACTCGCACGTAGGCGCCCCACAATATGACCGGCAAATTGTAGAGCAGTACGGCGGAGGCGAAGCGACTGAACCAGGCACGCGACGGATGCGATTGAAAATTCATTTACCTACTCCGCTGCCGCAGCTGCGCAGCCATCAGGATCCCGGCAATGCTCGAGACTTCTGTGATTCTTCCATCGAGCGACATATCAACCGCTTCGCGGAACGGTTTCCAACAAACGGCGATCTCCTCTTCCGGATCGGGACTGCGTTCGGTCGCAATCAAGCCAGTCGCGAGATACAAGGTTTGCAAGTCGTTCACCACGCCATTGCAGCAATCGACCACGCCTAAACGCTCCCAGTTTTGGGCTAACAGCCCGGCTTCTTCTGCTAATTCCCGTTGCGCGGCGGTGAGCATGTCGGTCTCACCCGCGTGGGACCCGCCGCGCGGGATCTCCCACGAGTAATGATTATGCGGATAGCGCCACTGCCCCACCAATACAATTTCATCCCGTTCGTTAATCGCAATCACCCCGATTGAAGGGCGGATCTCGATGACGCCATAGATGCCGTCGCCTCCATCTGGCCGCGTCACCTGATCTTCGCGTACACGGATCCACTGATTCTGATAAACAACACGCGATGAGTGAGTCTTCCACGGGTTATCAGCCACGATGTCTCAGGCCGCCTCGCCACAGATTTCGGCCAGAGCCGGCAGATCCACATTCCCGCCGGAAAGAATCACCCCGACACGCCGCGGATCCCCGGGCACTTTTCCGTGAAGCGCTGCAGCGGCAGCCACTGCACCGCTTGGCTCGACAAGCAGTTTCATGCGGCTCAAAAGAAAACGCAGGGTCTGCTTAATTTCGTCTTCCGAAACAAGCAGCACGCCATCAGACATGCTCTGGATGATCGGGAAAGTGATTTGGCCCGGGATGGTGGTGCGCAATCCGTCAGCGATTGTCAGTGGAGAAGCAATACCGATCCGCTCACCCGCGTTCAGTGACAAGTGCCAGTCGTTAGCCAGTTCCGGTTCGATGCCGAAAACCCGGATCCCCGGCTTCATCGCTTTCGCAGCGAGCAGCGTGCCCGAAAGCAGGCCGCCACCACCCAGCGGCACCAAAAGCGTATCGAGATCAGGCTGTTCGGTGAGCAGTTCGAGCGCGGCCGTGCCCTGGCCGCTGATGATCCAGGGATGATCATACGACGGCAAAACGATCGCGCCAGTCTCGCGCGCAATGGCGCACGCGATCGCCTCCCTGTCTTCAGTATGTCGGTCGTGAAACACGATGGTCGGCCCATAAGCTTCCGTCGAATGAAGTTTCGACTTGGGCGCATCGTGCGGCATGACGATCGTCGCTTTACTGCCCACATGAGCTGCCGCAATCGCAACTGCTTGGGCGTGATTGCCCGACGAGAACGTCACAACACCCCGGCGCTGCTCTTCGGCGCTCAGGGAAAGCATGAAATTAGCAGCGCCGCGAATCTTGAAAGCGCCGCCCCGCTGCAGATTCTCACACTTGAAAAATAGCTGGGTACCTGCCGCCGCATCGAACAGTCGTGACGTAGTCACCGGTGTTTCGCGCGCCAATCCTCCAATGCGTTCAACCGCTTGCTGCACCTCCGCAAAGGTCGGAAGGGTCATCTCACTCGTTGGCATTAATACCCTGCCCTTTTGTCGACGATATTGACCAGCGGCTCGCCCTTGACATATCTGCCGAAATTTTCAACGAATACTCTCATTGCAAGATCAAGCCAATCCGGATCCTCCGTCCGGTCTGTGCAGTGCGGCGAAAGCAGCACATTTTCCATATCCCACAACGGGTGGTTCGGCGGCAGCGGCTCTTCTTCATACACGTCGAGCACCGCGCCGGCAATCTGCCCTGTCTGGAGGGCCCGCACCATCGCCGCTTCGTCGATCACTGGCCCTCGGCCCACGTTCGAAACAATGGCCGATCGCTTCATCGCAGCAAATTCGCGATCGCTCAACATATGCCGCGTCTCTTTTGTCAGAGGTGCTGCTGCCACTACAACATCGACCTCAGCCAACATCTCGTGCAAAGCTTCCGTGGGAAAAACGCGCTCGAGAATCGGGTCCCCGGCCGAATGCTCCGGCCTTCTTCGGACCGCATGAATTTTCATTCCGAGAGCGTGCGCGAGCAAAGCACATTCGCGCCCGATCTCGCCATAACCCACCACACCCATTATTTTGTCCAGCATCCATCCCACGTTGAAATCGTCCCAGCGATGCGCACGCTGGTTCTCGACTAAACGCCGCCCTTTTTTGTAGTGATAAAGGATGCCAAAAATGACAAACTCTGCCAGCGATCTCTTGAACACGCCTTTCGCGTTCGTGAGCGTTACATTACTCTCCACTAGCTCCGGTATCAGCACCTTCTCCACGCCTGCCGAGAGCGAGTGCATCCACTTCACTTCACGCGCGTGTTCCCAAACCGTTTTGATATCGAGCGCCTTCCCAGTCAGGCCCGAATACAACATGATTTCGGCTTGGGGAGCATACTTGCTCAACCCGTTCAGGTCGTTGACCACATGAACCACAGCCCGGCCGTCGAGAGCCTTCAAGTTGCGCAATAAATAGTGATCCGGAGGGCAAACAACCAGGACACTTGGCATGTACATTCGGCTTATCTACTATCCTATCGGGCGGGTTCGGCCAAGAAACGTGAAGCCGTAAACTAAAAGAGTGGAACTACGTTGTACATGCGGGGCTGTCCTTCCGGAAGGAGCGCGCTTCTGCCATAAATGTGGCAAACCGCAGTTTGAGGAAGACATTGCGCGCTTGTCAGCTGCAGAAAAGACACCCGCTCCAGTGCAGGCCCCGCTGGATGTACCTGGGGAAGCCAAAGCTGCGTCGATCGGGTTCGGTAACATACGCGCGGTAGCAATCACAATGGCAGTAGCCGCCTTCGCGTTCGTGGCGCTGCTTCTTTTCATCATGGTGGCCCCGCCGCTTGGGGTAGTGGTGTTGTGCGCGGCCGGCTATGCTGCTGCCTTTATCTATCGTCGTCAATCGGCCGAGTCGCTTTCCACCGGTGGTGGAGCATACCTGGGAATAATGACTGGTTTGTGGGTGTTTCTCGTGATTGCCCTATGCGCAACCGCTCTCGGCATCGAAGTAGGGACACCGACCGGGCGCGATATGCTGCGCGCGGGTATGGCTAGAGTGCCCGAAGCAGCCAAGATGCTCGACGACCCGCACCAGGTTGTTGTCAGTATCGCGGAGATGCTGATCCCAATGTTTTTCCTTGTAACCGTATCTGCCGCTTTTGGTGGAATGCTCGCCGCCCGAACACTCGCCCGGCGGTCGCAATCCTGAATGAGCGGGCCAATTCTCACACTCACTGTCAATCCCGCGCTCGACCGTATCACGACCGTTGACAGGCTTGTCTTTGAAGATCGCGCTTATATCGAATCAACCACCGAAGCTGCCGGCGGCCGTGGGATCAACGCTGCTCGTGTGCTGACGAGCTTCGGCGCAAAAGCAATTGCCATCACCACCTCCGGACGCGATGTCGGCCGCAAGTTTGAGGAGCGGCTAGAACAGGACACTTTCGGCAAAGAGATCGTAAAAATTCGAAGCGCGATTCGCATAAACCTGACGATCTCAGACCGTCAGGGCCTCTCGATCAAGCTGAATGAACGCGGCCCGGCGCTTTCCGCCCTGGAACAGGACAGGCTGCTCAGAGCCACTGAGAAGCACCTGCCTAACGCATCGTGGCTGCTGCTTGTGCGGCAGCTTACCGCCTTCTGTCGACAATCATTTCTACACCAAACTCATCGAGCTCGCGACTAGGCACAAGGTCGAGACGCTGCTCGATACCGATGGCGACGCTCTTCTGCATGGCCTCGAAGCGCATCCCACGATCGTTAAGCCGAATCAATCCGAAGCAGAGCGGCTTTTGAACACCGCGTTGATCACCCGTTCTCAGCTCATTGATGCGGTTGGACGAATCAAAGCTCTGGGTGCGAAGTCGGTGGTGCTTTCGCTCGGCAGTCGAGGAGCAGTCGCGGCTACGTCGAGCGAAGGAGTGCTTGAGATTACTCCTCCCGTAGTCGATGCACTTTGCCCAATCGGAGCGGGTGACGCAATGTCTGCCGCGATTGTCTGGTCACTCGAGCAGGGCGATTCACTAGGCGAAGCTCTGCGCTGGGGTGTTGCTGCCGGTACAGCCTCGGCCCTTCTTCCTGGTATCGAGCTAGCCAACCTCGAGCAGAGCAGAGAAATTTATCAGCAGACTTCCATTACTCGAGTGGTCGTTTAAGCACAGTTCTAGTCGTACTTCTCGTAAATGATCTGCTTGCGATCGAAGCCGCGCTCTTTCAGCTCCATACGAACGCCGTCGACCATCTCTCGTAAGCCACAAATATAAACGTCCACATTACTCATCTCATTTGGAGTGCGCAAAGCGAGCGCTTCATCCAGGTGTTGCTGCACGCGGCCGGTTCGCCCGCGCCACGATGCACTCGGGCGCGTCACTGTCGGTAAGAAGTGAAAGCTCTCGTGTCGCTCGGCTAGCTGCTCGAATTCGTCACGGTAGAGCAGACCTTGTTCATGCCTCACGCCGAACAGCAGTGTGATGCGTGGTTGTGTCCGGGGCAGATGGTCAAGCAGCATAGAGCGAAACGGCGCAACCCCGGTACCGGTTGCCACAAAGACCGCGCGCCGTCCTGGATGCCGCAGAGTAAAGTAACCGAGCGGCTCGTGCATATCCACTTCGTCGCCCGGCTTTAAGCCGAACAGCCAAGAGGAAACCAACCCATCCGGCACGCGGTTCAAGCACAACTCGAAGCGATTGCCCGAGCGCGGAGAAGCAATCGAGTAAGCGCGCGTGATGTCCTTATCGCCCTTGTGTTCGATCACGGAAACGAATTGGCCGGGAGTAAACTGCAGATGTTCCACCCCTGGTACCTCAAATTCGAAGTGATGCACCTCCGGCGCGAGTTCTTTCCAATCGAGTAACTTTGCCTTCAGTTCGGATGCCACCTTTCCCACCCTCTTATATGATGATGCCCGACGGTCTTTCCTCGACGCTCTTCTCCGGTGTCATCTGCCGCAACAGATCGAGAAACATGCGACCGCGTGGACGGCCGTTCTGGTTCTGCTGCCCAATACGATGAAGAAAGACCAGGATCGCGAGCACCTCAGAGCTTCGAACCGAGCCAAGAGGCTCACGCTCGGCACGCAGCTTTTGATAGTCATTCAGAGAAGCAACGAATGAACGCTGCACGGCTACCGCCACCATATTCTCGGGCCTGGTTTCATAGAGCAGTCCCGATTCCGCGGTGCGATAGGTCTGAATCAATGCATCGAGCGCGGCCATCACATCCAGATCGATCGCTCCCGCGGTTCGCAGCGCGGCTTGCAAGAGGGCGTAGATGCAAAATAGCAGGAACTCCTCATGTCGCCGAATTAGCTCTTCGCTTACGATAATGTCGGGATTCGCAATATGCTCCTCCGTAACCGGCAACGGATGTTCGCGGCTGTGGGCCGCCTGTAGATACTCGCAACCCAGCGGACACGACAACGAGACTTCGCGTTCGGTGCCGCAGCAGATAGTGCAAATATCGCCCTCCACCGCTGGACAGTAGCGCCGGGCTCGACGTTTCCCGCAGATCTTGCATGAAATTGGCTCCGGCATCGGCTACCGTTATTATCGGATCAGCGACATGGAGCGAGTGGATCTATACATCAAGGTGACGGTCGAAGTAGATGAAGGTGAGACACCGGAGCGCATTGCGGGGGAACTCTGCCGCCGGCTCGAAAAGATATACCCGGTGCGCACTGCCGAGCTGTCAAGCGTAGCAACGAGGGAGTAAGTGATGCCTGTGTCTCGAGAGCTCATCAACCTACAAGCTCTGAGTGCACCCGCAGCAGATACGCATCCGTCATACCCGCCAGATAATCGCAGACCACGCGATGGGGCGGCGTGTCTTCCAGATGCTGGCGGTAGCCGAGCGAGACTTGTTGCGGGTGCTCGACCAGGTATTCGAACAGTGTTCGCAATTTACTCAGCGCTGTTTGCCGTTCACCAATGAGCCGCGCACAGCTATAAGCGCGATCAATGAGCAGACGCTTTAGTTGAGCGGTGATTTCCGCCGTCGCTGGCAAAGGTATCGCGAGCCTCTTGGGGAGTGAGCGAACATCCTCGATATGCTCAACTCCTGCGCGGCGGACGGCCTCACGCGTTCCCTCAATCAATCCGCCAATGAGCAGGTTCATCAGCCGGCGTTGCACTTCCCAGAAACGCACGCGGTCCGAGGCTCCTGGATACTGCGTCTCGGCCGTTTCGATCAGTTCCCCAGCGGCAGGCACATACTCACGAAGATCATCAAAGGAGACTAGCCCGCACCCAAAGGAATCGTCGAGATCGGCTGAGCCGTACGCGATTTCGTCCGCAACATCCAGAATTTGCGCTTCAAGCGCCGGGCGCTTTCCGGGGAGGAACTCCTGCAACTCCGGTTCCGCATCGAACGCAACCTCACGCGAATGTTTTACGATCCCTTCCCGCACCTCAAACGTCAGATTTAAACCCTGGAAGCTTGGGTACCGCTCCTCGAGCAGATCCACTATTCTCAGCGCATGCAGATTGTGCTCAAAGTGATCGCCGAAACGCCTCATCTGCCGGTCAAGCTCCTGTTCCCCAACATGGCCGAAAGGTGGATGCCCGAGGTCGTGAGTTAACGCAAGCGTCTCGGTGTATTCCTCATTCAAGCCAAGTGTCACGGCCACCGTGCGAGCTACTTGCGAAACTTCTATGGTGTGGGTCAGGCGGTTGCGCGTATGGTCGCTCCAACCAATCGCGAAAACCTGCGTTTTGCCTTCCAACCGCCGGAAGGCGCGTGAATGTATGACCCGGTCGCGATCGCGTTGAAAATCGTTTCGGTAGGGGTGCGGCAGTTCAGGGAACCGTCGTCCTCGCAGACTTTCGGTTCCGAGCCGCAGTTGACGCAGCATTTAAAAAGCTATTTTGTCAGCTGCGAAGAGACCTGGTCGGCAGCTCGAGTAATCGCCGGACTCACGTTAGGTCCCTTTAGACCCTGGAGGATCCGTTTCGCCTCAGCCGGATTCGCGGTTTCCTCCAGCTGCGCCATCAGAACCTCTGCCTGTGCTTTGGAGACCAAATCAGTCGGCTTGTTCACCAAAGATCGAAGCACATCACGCGCCTCGGTGGTCCGCTTTGACGCCATATAAACCTGGGCCAAAGCGATCTTCGCAAGAGCTGAGGCATCGGTGCTCGAATCCGCCACGGCGCGAAGGTCAGTTTCTGCGCCTTTCAAGTCGTTCTTTTGGACCTTGAGCGTTCCCAGGTAATAGCGGGCGAGCGACCCCTCAGCTGTGCCGGCGTCCTTAGCTGCTACACCAGCCAGAGCCTTTATCGAGGCTTGTAGCTTTTCATCCGCCGTAGCGAACGTTTTCACATACTCGTTCGGCGGTCCGACCTGAGCATCCAAAACAGCAAAAGCGGCCTGCAGATCCTGTTGGCGAAGCGATCTCCGATAAGAGTTAAACCACATCGCGGCCGCGATGATCAGCAAAGCGACGCCGGCAACGGTGACCCATTGGATCAAACGTCGTCGGTGGGAGCTCGCGTATTCTAGAGCAGTAGAAACGGAATCAGTGAACTGATCGTGCTGAAGCTGCTCTTTTAATTCGTGACGGGTCAAACCAGGGACTGCTGCCTTTCTCGTGTGCTACCCAGGGGGCAAATCAACCTCAGGCTAGCATATTGAAAGGCTCTCAGCGATGTGGTCGCGGCCCTTACGCGTGCAGATCGGCCAAGTCCCGCTTAATAGCAAATTTCACCAATCCGGCCACGTCGTGTATGTCGAGCTTACGCATTAGGCTCGATCGATAAGTGTCAACTGTCTTCGGACTAAGCGACAGCCGGGCTGCAATTTCTTTGGCCCGAACGCCCTCCACTAGCAAAGAGAAGACCTGAAACTCACGGCTGCTCAAAGACTCAATCGGGTCTGCCTCGTGCCGAGGTCCGCCTTCACCGAACAGAGTCATCACTTCAATCTGCGGCGAAACGTAGATGCCCCCATGGGTAAACTGCCCTAGCGCCTCGGCCATCTGATCGGGTGTCGAGCTCTTGAGTAAGTATCCGCAAGCTCCGCTACGTAGTACTTCGAGCACTGTCTTGCGATCCTTCCTGATCGAGAACACGGCGCAACGGGTAGGCAACTCCAGTTCCCGTACACGTCGAATCACCTCTGTTGCGGCAAGATCCGAAAGGCCCAGGTCCAATAAAGCGATTGCCGGTTGGAGGCGTTCTATTTCGGCCAGCGCTGCGTTCGCTGTTCCGACCTGCGCGACAACCCGGAACCCTCGGATGGAATTGCAGAGGGCAGCCAGACCTTCGCGCACAAGTGTGAGTTCGTCGGCCAAGAGGACATCGACCGGTGGCGGCTCAGGGATGACAAAAGCCGGAATAGGAAGGACAGAACCTAGCATGTTGTAGTCCGTTCGAAAGAGTTGCGAACTGCATATGGAGTGCAGCCGCCTAAGTACTTGTCTCAGAATCTCTCCGAAGACACGCACTTTCCGCGGTAAAATCAGCGGAACAGTTCCGAACGCTACACTCAGTGAAAGCTGCGGACCGCTTCTGCTTCGTCGTCAAATGCTTCGAATACGGTATAAAGCTTCGTGATCTGCAAGAGATCCTTCACCCGTTTTGACAGGCCAACCAGTTTCAACTGTCCACCGCCGTTCGTAACAGTGGTGAAGCCGGAAACCATTTCACCGATCCCCGAGCTGTCGATATAAGAGACGTCCGCCAGATTGAGGAGCAATTTCTTGTCGCCCTTCGCTGCAAAACTCCGAATGGCATCCCGAAACGCGCTCGCGCCCTCGCCCAAGGTCACTCTACCCGCCGCGTCGATCACCGTGACATCGCCCACCTGGCGAGATGTCAATTTTACGCTCACTGCTTTCCCCTCCCCCAAACTCTCTTTCAGCTCCAGTGTGAATATACCGACTCGTCGCTAAGCAGCTTTTGCCAAGCGTTTAACGAGCCGGACCTCAGTGCCGCCGCCGGGCCTCGGATGCAAGTCGAATTCATCCATGAAGGCGCGTGCCAACATGAGGCCCCGCCCTGATTGCCGCAGCAAGTTTTCCGGTGCCAACGGATCAGGCAGCGAGTTGATATCGAAGCCCGCGCCTTCATCGCCAATTGTGACAGCGAGCTCCTGCGTCGAACGCTCGATAAGCAGATGGACACGCTTGTTTTTGTTGTACCTATTACCGTGCACGACGGCATTGACTGTGCATTCGCGCACGGCCATCCCGATCTGATGCTGCTCCTCTTCTTCGAGTCCGAGCTTCTCAGCCTCTTTCAGGACAAGATCCTCTGCCGTGTCCGCACTCTGTAAGGTCGAGTCAAGCTGTGTCTGAATAGTGTCCATGGGGCTGCGGTCGCATCGGGACATGATTACAGGAGCATACTAAAGCGTATCGTAGCGTTGAACCCGAATGGCTACGATATGCCAATCGGTGAATCGAAGTCAATGTTTGACTGCTATCCTCGGTACCAATTCTGGCAATATCGATAGTGCATTCTGAATAGGATGGCGGGACAGGAGCCTTTTCTTTTTCAGACGCGCATCCGATTCATTGATACGGACGCGAGCGGGCGCATCCATTACACTGCGATGTTCCGCTACTTCGAATCAGCTGAAACCGAGTTTATGCGCACCGTAGGAATCATCTATCTCAAGCACGATTTCACTTTTCCGCGCGTGCACGTTGAGTGTGACTTCAAATTGGCGCTAGAGCACGACGATCTGATCGACATCGAAGTGCGGCTCACTAAGCTCGGTCGTTCCTCGGCGCGTTTTGATTTCCGCACGCTAAAGGGTGGCGAATTGGCCGCGAGCGGGGTCGTTGTCGTGGCCTGCATGGATCGCAAGACGCAGCGCGCCATCCCGATTCCAGAGGCTTTGCGCGGGCGGCTAATCGCTGTGATGAGCGGCTCGCCGGAAGCAGGGCAGCCATGAACGTCCCCCTTACGCCCACTCGGTTCCTCTACCGGGCAGTCGACCTATACGGGAGAAAAGAGGGGGTGGTCTCAGGTAGTTGCCGATTCACTTACACGCAATTTGGCGAGCGCTGCGAACGTCTTGCGGCAGGTTTACTCCGCGAAGGTGTGCAGGCGGGTGATCGCGTCGCCTACCTCAGCTTCAATACTCATCAGCTGCTTGAGGGTTACTACGGTCCGCCTCTGATCCGCGCAATCGTGATGCCCCTCAACGTTCGCCTGACACCGAACGAGCTGATCGAGATTCTGCATCACGCCCAGCCGCGCGTGCTCATTTTCGAATCTGACTTTGCTCCTCTTATCCCGGCGTTCCGCAAGACGTGTCCAGGCATCGAGCGCTACGTCGTAATCGGCGATGCGCCTGCCGGCGATCTCAATTACGAAGAGCTACTCTCAGGCGAGCCGCTCCCGCGGCCCGATATCTTTTCCTTCGATGAGAACGAGACCGCTGAACTGTTCTACACAAGTGGCAGCACCGGATCTCCGAAAGGCGTGATGCTCTCGCACAGGACGCTCTACCTGCATGCGTTGGCTACTACCGGCAGCATCACTCAGAACGATCGCTCTGTTGAGCTGCACACGATTCCTCTTTTTCACGCAAATGGCTGGGGACGGCCGCAGACTGCCACCATGAGCGGCGCAAAACACGTGATGGTGCGCCGGTTTGAACCGTCTCATGTGCTGCACCTGGTCGAAGAGGAAGCAGCTACCGCCATGTCGCTGGTACCGGTGATGGCGAATGCGCTCTTGAACTCTTCTGACCTCGGTAAGTTCAACACCTCGAGTCTGCAGGATATCCATCTGGGCGGCGCGGCTGCTTCTCCTGAACTCGTGTCTCGCCTCGAGCAAGCATTTTCCTGCAATGTCATGGCGGGCTATGGCCTTACTGAGACCAGCCCGATCGTCACGTCGGCCCGCACCAAGAGCACGGTTGTGTACCGGGACGAAGCCGATCGCGTGTTTCATTTATCGATGGCCGGGTGGCCGATACTCGCGACCGAAGCGCGTGTGGTGGATACCGAAGGCCGCAATGTGCCGCGTGACATGCAGGCGATTGGCGAAGTCATCGTGCGCGGCGATAACGTGATGGATGGCTACTACGGCGAACCCGAAGCGACTAAGGCGGCGATTCGCGACGGCTGGTTCTACACCGGGGACATGGCTGTGTGGGACGAAGAAACCTTCATCCACATCGTGGACCGCAAAAAGGACATCATTATCAGCGGCGGCGAAAATATCTCATCGATCGAAATTGAGCGGGCCATCTTCGCGCACCCAGCCGTGCTCGAGTGTGCCGTCGTCGCGGCGCCGGACGCGAAATGGGGAGAGATCCCGGCTGCCATCATCGTTCTTAAATCCAATCAAGTCTTGAGCAACGATGATCTCCTGGCATTTCTGGAAACGCGTTTAGCGAAATTTAAGTTGCCTCGCTCCATTCAGTTTGTGGCGGAGCCGCTGCCCAAAACCGGTACCGGAAAAATTCTCAAACGCGATCTGCGTGAACCGTTCTGGATCGGCAAAGAACGCCGCGTGCAGGGAATCTAGTTCTTAACCGCGCAGGCCGAGCGCTTGGAAGTAGCCGGAATTTTTGCGGCATTTCTCTACCGGCACCTTCTTCAGCAGGTCAGCCAGAGCAGCACGCGAGCTTTCGAGTGACGGACGCGCCGCAATGCGTTTCTCTGCGTTGCCGCTACCCGCTTGCATGGCCGCCCATTTCACAATCTCATCCCAGCCAAGGGGTTTTTCGATCGCCATCATGCAAGACGCCGCTTCCATTTTCTTGTAAGGCCAGAAACACCAGCCAATATCGTTCTTTTCCAGCAAAGTAACGAACTGCTTGATCCAGTCGTCCGTGTTCTCTCCCGATTCACCAAGCCAGATTGGCACGCTATACCGCTCGCGAAAGTCCACATACTGCTGGAGGGACGCCTGGCTCAGAGGCATCCAGTATTTGTGCAGCTGGTAAACAAGTTTCGGATCAAACGGCGGCCCGAATACCTTAAAGTTGCTGTCCCACTGTGCCCCACCCAGGATCACGAGATGGTTCCTATCCACCTCGCGAATAGCGGCTGTGATCCGGCGATAAAGAGGCTCCAGCCTGGCGTTGTAGACCTGTAACCGCGGAAATTGCGGAATCGGTTCGTTCAGCAGATCGTAGCCAAGCACGATCGGCTCGTCCCGATAATGCTGTGCAATGCGCTTCCATATTGCGCAGGTGAGTGCCTGGTCGCGTTCGCTCTCGTAGAGCCAGGGATAGCCCCAGCTGTCGTCGATGTTCGTTCCGGTCTGCCCGCCGGGCGCGCAGTGCAAATCGAGAATCACCCACAAGCCCGCCCGTTTGCACCACTCAATCGCGGGGTCGAGAAGCGCGAATCCGTCTGCGCCCTCGACAAAGAATCCATAATGCAGCGGGATACGCACTGAGTTCAAACCGGAGGCTGCGATTAGCTTGATATCCGCCTCGGTGATATATGTCTCGCGGTACTCGCGCCAGAATTCGCCAGCAGCTTCCGGTCCGATCAGCTCATTAACTAGCGCTTCGATCTCGCGCGGCGATTGCGGTCCTCCCTTTAACAGGAACATGTAGCCTTCGGGCTCAAACCAGTTGCCGAGATTGATCCCGCGCAGAAACAGCCGCTCGCCTGCCGGTGTGAAGAGCTGTTTACCGCGTGTCTCGACAAATCCCGTGGCGCCTCGACCAGCTCCAGCCAGAGCAGCAGTCAAACTCGCATTGACAAATGTCCGGCGAGAGAGGGTCACGCTTTCCCTTCATCCAGGCTGGCGAATGTTTTCCCACTTCGCACAAGCTCTCGTAATAGCGGCGCCGGCGACCACAAACCAGAACCATGCCGCTTCTCAAACTCTTCGATACGCGCGAGGACATCCGGCAATCCAACCGTATCGGCGTAGAACATCGGCCCGCCACGCCAGGCCGGAAAGCCGTAGCCGTGGATGTAAGTGATATCAATGTCGACCGCCCGCAAAGCAATGCCATCTTCCAGAATGCGCGCCCCTTCGTTTACCAGCGCAAAAATACAGCGGGCTACTATTTCCTCACTGGGTATCAACCTGCGCTCGATGCCCGCCGCTTGCGCTGTTCGCTCGATCAACTCTGCCGTTTCCGGGTCCGGCGATGCCTTCCGCTGCGCATCGTACTTTGACCAGCCGCGCCCCGCCTTCTGACCGAACCGCCCGTTCTCGAAGAGCAGATCCGGCACGAGCGGCTTACGCACACCTGGCGTTTCAAAGCGCTCGAACTCTTGTCGAATGGCGTATGAGATATCGAGCCCGCTCAGATCGTCGACTGCTAGCGGTCCCATCGCCATGCCGAAATCGTAAAGCGCTTCATTCACCTGCTCGACCGATGCACCTTCTTCGACCAGGAAATGCGCTTCACGCAGATACGGCGCAATCATTCGGTTGCCGATGAAGCCGCGGCCATTGCCGGCCAACACCGCCACTTTGCCTAGCTTTTTGCCTAGCGCCATTGAGGTCGCAATAGTCTCCGGTGCGGTAGCTGTGCCGCGCACAACTTCCAGTAGCCGCATGACATTCGCCGGACTGAAGAAATGGTTGCCGATAAATCTCTCCGGGCGACTGGTCGCAGAGGCAATTGCGTCGATGTCCAAGCTCGACGTGTTCGAGGCAAGCAGGCAATCCGGTTTTGCTACGCGATCGATCTCTCCCCATACCTGCTTCTTCACCGCCATGCTCTCAAAGACCGCTTCGGTGATGACATCAACCTGTTCGAAGGCCTGGTAATCGAGTTGCGGAACGATGCGCGCCAGCCTCTGATCGGCTGCTTCCCGTGTCAGTCGGCCTTTGGCGACACTGGCCTCATAATTTGCACGAATGATCGACATCCCGCGCCTGAGAGCGGCTTCGGTTGTCTCCTTGAGTAGTACTGGAATACCCGCGTTGGCATAGGTCATGGCAATGCCGCCGCCCATTGTGCCGGCTCCCACCACGGCAGCTCTATAGATCTCGAGCGGCTTGATCATTTTCGGGATGCCCGGAATTTTAGCGACGGTGCGTTCGCCAAAGAAGGCATGAAT
Organism: Terriglobia bacterium; assembly: GCA_963737005.1. Classification (GTDB taxonomy): domain Bacteria; phylum Acidobacteriota; class Terriglobia; order Bryobacterales; family Bryobacteraceae; genus Bog-105. Next base: position 263,526 of record CAVTRD010000008.1, read on the forward strand.
CAAGGCCTTGCTCTGGCTCGAATGCAAGCACTTGTCGAAGAGCTCGGCTTCGCGCGTGCAACCTGCTTCGAAGGGCAGCTGAGTCGCTGCTTCAATCGCGTCGATAGCCGCGGATGGCGCAATCATTCCCCGCCCGCGCTTCTTGGCATCCGCCCGGGTTTTGACAAAAATCGCCGAATCGCCGCCTAGCTTCTCGCCGCGGGCACGCGTCTTCAAGGCGGGCTTTCCCGCTACTTCACGGGCGAAAGCAACGGCCTCGGCCAGTAATTCTCCCTCAATTAGGCGATCTGCAATGCCGAGCGCGACGGCCTCTTCCGCACTTACCGGATTGCCGCCCGCACACATCTCCAGGGCCTTCACCACACCTGCTAGACGTGGCAGGCGCTGCGTCCCACCCGCCCCGGGAATCAAGCCCAGCTTCACTTCCGGTTGGCCGACCTGCGCCCCGCGTGCAATCACCCGATAGTGTCCGCACATAGCGGTCTCAAGACCCCCGCCCAAAGCCGTCCCATGAATCGCCACAACCACCGGCACTCTCGAGTCTTCGATTGTCTGCAGATAAGGCAGCAGGTTCAGCCGTGGCCGCACACCCGCAACAATCTGGCCGAACTCGCGAATGTCCGCTCCAGCGATAAACGTCTGTCCGGCGCCGATCATCACGATAGCCCGCACATGCTCCTGCGCGTTTGCTGACTCGACCGCTGCCTGGAGACCTTCAGCTACACCAGTGCTAAGTGCATTTACAGGTGGATTATCGATTGTGATGACGGCAACGTCACCATCGAAGGAGAGACGGACCAGCTCAGGCATAGCCCTCTCATTGTGGCTTAGAGCTTCGGGAAGCCTTTCTGTGAAACTGTGCGAGTGGGGTGCTAGTCTCCCCGGCCAGGCACGGCCGAGATCTCGGGATACTGCTCGTCGGTCATTTCGTAACGCGCACGGCCGCGCCGGTCGCGTCCAGAACCGGGCCAGTCAAGGCGTAAATCCTGGCACACTTCGTCCAGCATCTCGATCGTGGCGCTCCGTTGCTCCATGGCAAACGTGGTGACCAGCAGATTGTCGCAAAGCAAATTGATGACGCGCGGAATGCCACGCGATCGCCGGTACACCTCTTCCAGAAGCTCCGGCGAGAACACAGTTTGATCCGGCATACCAGCCCGCGCAAGGCGCGTTTCAATATACGCCGCCGACTCTTCCGGGCTTAAAGGATTCAGCGAGCATCGAAGCACAATTCGCTGTTTCAGCTGTCGCAGATTCGGAGCGTCCAGCTTACGATCCAGCTCCGGCTGACCCGAAAGAATAATCTGGAGCAGTTTGCCCTGCCGGTTTTCGAGGTTACCAAGCAGCCGTATCTCTTCGAGCACATCCCAATCGAGATTGTGCGCCTCATCGACGATCAGAACGCAGGTCCGATTCCGGTGAGCCTGCTCGAGCAGCAGTGTGTTCAGCGCAAAAAGAACATCGGTTTTCGATTTTCGGTCACACTTCAGATCGAAGTCGTAGGCCATCATCTCGAAAAACTGATCGGGGGTCAGTCGCGAATTAAAGATAAAAGCAAATTCCGTGCGCTGCGCATCGAGAACATCGCGCAAGCACTCAAGCATCGTCGTTTTGCCCGTCCCGACTTCACCCGTCAGGACGATAAAGCCCCGGCGGCTGCGTACACCATAAGTCAGGTTCGCGAGCGCCTCTTCGTGCTGCGGACTGCGGTACAAAAACTCAGGGTCGGGGCTGATATTAAAAGGGTTTTCAGCGAACCCAAAGTAGGCGTTATAAATCGCATTCTGCATGCGTTACTCCAGTCCGGCGAGAAACAAACGAAGTACGGCAAACTGCTCCGTCAATTGCCATAGTGCTCCTATCATACTGGGACTTCTCGGCAATTTCGTGTCCCGATTAATGAATTTTCGTTGAAGATGCCCCGTAAACCTACATCTCGAATTGGACGCGTACCCATCCCGGTAGTGTAGACGGTTGACCTTTAGTGAATACAACGCGCCGTGTTTTGGGAAAAGGTAGATTCTCCCGTAAGGATTTCCCGAGCGAGGGTACCGCACCCAGGATTTTTCGATATCCAGCTTGAGCGGTATCAAGATAGCTAACCTTCGAGAGAAAGCCGCCACCCCAGCCAAGCGAGAGTAAGCAGGTTAACGTACTATTGCTACGTGCCGAAGCAAGCTCGCCCTGTAAGCGATTCACAGAAGCCGATAAGCCTTCGAGCCGTGTCACTTCGGCATACCGTGCGTGAATTTCAAGCTGGGCAGCGGCATATTGGTTCACCGCTTCCACGATCATCTTGGGATCGGGAACAGAGCGCCAGCCGAGAGCCCGTGTCAAATCGGGGTTCTCAAAAAATTTCCGCTCTTCCCAATCCCCTGAAAACGCTGTTCCCGGTACCGCCATTTCCGCGAAGACTGGCGTCGCTTCCGCTGCGCGCTGGCCTGGAACGCTGCCCCGCCCGGCAATCTTCCATGCCAACTGTGGTTGTCCGCCCTGACGAGTATCGAGAGACGCGGTACGGGTTAAATAAACACGAAACGCCGATGTCGGAACACTCTGGCTATCCGCCACGCTGAGTACCTTGACCTGTGAAGCACCAGCGTTCACCTCAGCCGATTCTGCTACGCGGCGCGGCACGCGGTCGCCTTCGAGCGAATTGGCAATCCGGTCCATAGCGCTAGCCGACCAGCGTGCGAAAACGAAGCCAGTCCGCAGGGCGCCCTTCAAAGCCGAAGCCGGCAGATACGGGCCGGTGGTCCCCGCTGCAAAGGTCGGGATGAAAAGCGATTCCGAAGGCGCCTTGTCCCAGATAGCGGTCATCTCGGGAGACTCGAAGGGGATGCGCCGCTGCGAAAAGTTCTGGGCAAATCCGCCCCAGGATGCAAAATCGAGTTTACTCGCTTTACGCAACTGGCCCAGATAGCCTTCCAGCCGAGGCCCTCGCGCCAGCAGGCGGAAAATCCGGTTCTGATCGAGGACATTGACCTGGTCTTTCCAAACCATATAGTCGATCGGTGATAACTCCCGGCCATCGCCGACGAGTAACGGCGTTAGCGCCGTCACGTTATAACGCATGGTCAGGCTCCCCGGACGGCTCTCCGTTCCCAGCTAAGTCTCCCGGCGTCTCTACTTTAACGGGCGGTTCAGACGCCGTTTCGGGATCGGGTTCAATTGGCGGCTCCAGCACCGGGTCTTCTATTTTCTCTGCTTCTGGGTGTTCAGTCGGCCCTGGGGTCGTCTCGGCAACTCCTTCCGCGGTCAAGGGTTGGTGCGACGACTGTTCGGGAACATGCTCAACGGGAGGCTCCGGGACGAGATTGGCCGGCGTCACATCGGCGGCCGGTTCCGCGAACGCAGCCGTTTCGGGAATAACTTGCTCCACCAAATTGGTTTCAGCCTCGTCAACCTCTGTCTTTACGGGCGGTTCCGATGCCGTTTCAGGATCAGGTTCCACTGCGCCTTCGAGTACCGGATCGGTATTCTCGTGTGCCGCCGCGGTCTCATCACAAGGGCGGTCGACCAGAGCCTCTTCGGTCGCTGGCTCTTCAGCTGGCCGGGCCTCTAAGTCCAGGTCCTCCTTCGACTGAGGTACAAATCGGGGCAGTGCAAGAGCAAGCGCCAGACCAGAGCGATAGACGGGGTGTTCAAAATTGTCGGGAGCTACATCGACCGCAGCACCCGCCGGTTGAACCGGCGCGACCACTACGGATCCTTCAACAATCATGCGCAATGCTTTCTTTTCTTCGCCGCTCCGTCCGTTGCTCTCGACACGACCCGCTCGGATAGCCAGTGCGTAGTCCCCATCGGCCCAGTCCACGCGATCGCCCGCCGCGGGAGAATATAGCGACAGCAGCCAGTACTTTGAGCTCTCCCGGTCGTTCGTCGCACCAGCGTCGCCCGGAGCGGACCCGTTCCGGCTACCGCGCGCCAGTTTCGGTAAAAGCAGACCCGGCCACGAGCCCCGTTGGAATTCGGGTGCTTGGGCGTGCCCCCAACCGCTTGTCCGCCGCCCGCCGAATCCGGTATCGGCCAACAACCGGAACGCACCTTCGACACGCTCCTGCCAAGCCGCCCGGGTCGCGTCGTCGCGAAAGCGTGTCACTGTCCAAAGTCCCGCGCCTGCTTCAAACTCGACGCAGGCCGTTGTGACAAGCGAATGCGCCGTCTCTGTAATCCGGTCGACGGCAGCGCTCCGGCGCAATACCGTACGGAATGGGCTGGTACTCGGACGGTCACGTCGCAATAAGCAGCCGCTCTCCGGATCGGGCAGCCATTGGTCGGCGAGAATACCTCCACCTGTCAAGAGCGCGTCGATTACCGACAGCGGTACAAACGAGACCGCGTCCCAACGAATCTTCGCCAGGAACACCGCGTTCGGAGCGGTTACCAAGGAGGTCGGCGGCGGCCATATGGTCGCCGGTGGGATCGCGAACAAAGTATCGCCTTGAAACGGGAACAGCGAACTGAACGCAACCGTCGGCTCCGAACTGCGGGCCGTAGCGTCCAGCCAATCTTCGAGGTGTCCGAGCCGCTGCATGGCAAGCGTCACCGCCGAGAAAAGGCGGTCGCTGCGGTAAAGCATATCGACGCCGCCCGGCGCACCATCGATTGGGCCATAGCGCCAGGGTCCCGACGGGCGAAGGCGAGTCAGGAGGGCCGGCTGCATTTAAGCGAGTTTCTCGGCGAGGTCATCGGCGCTTGCTGCTTCCTGGAGAGCCGCCAGATCGCCGCCCGTCAGCAAACTGCTCTCCGCCGCACCTTTGGCGTAATAGTCTTTGCCGCGCCAGGTCAGATTCAAGCCGCTGAACGCAATACGTCCGCTGCCCCGGCTGCCACCACCCCCGAGCGCGTCGTCTTCGAGCAGGCGCAGACCTTCCGCCACCCTTGCCAGCAAGGGCCTATCTTCGACACACAGTACATCGAGCACCATGCGGAAGCGGAATCGGGCGCCAGCGGGCACTCGCTCAAGCGTGCGCGGATTGGCTTGCGAGGTGATCCGGTCGACCGCGTTCTCACTCTTTACTTCCGTCAGTTCGTCGTCCAGATTCTCACGCATCTGCGGCGTGATGCTGTCGACCACCAGCGGAGCGTCGTAAATCGTCAGGCGCGCAGGCGTCGCAGCCGACGATTCTGTCGATTCCCCTGCCACCCGTTCCATGCGCCCCGAATTGCGCCCGAAAAGAATACAGATCTCGTCATCGGGACGGTCGCTTTGATGAATGCGAACTTCCTGGCCGCGCCGTTTTGATAGGAATACCAACTCGCTCGGCACGGCTAAACCAAGTGTCTGCTCGAGCAGCGAACGAAGCCGCCCGCGCAATGAACTGCCCGGAATGTAAGGGATACCGAAAGCGTCTTTAACGACGGGATTATCCGCGCCGCCGATCTCAAGCGATCCCTTTCCTGCGCCGATATGAAGTCCGGTGTGGCAGGCGATCTCGCCTTCAAGAACCAGTTTTCCGAGAAATGTCAGCTCGGTCTCTGCTGTGTGGGAACTCATGCGTACCTTAATTTCGCTTTCCAGAAAGCCGGGAAGACCCGGCTACTCGTTATAGGCAATGATGGCTTCGAAGAGATCGCGGAAACGCTCGTAACCGCGTGTCTCGTTTTTACGGGTCACCTGCAACAGAAGGCGTTCGAGCGCATCGAGACTACGCAGGGAATGCCGCGCGATCGTATAAGCCAGCCGCGCACGCACCATCACAAACTCGTGCTGCCGTTCGCTCTCCGGCGCGCGCGTCGCCCGCCGGACCGCATTGTAGAGCCGGCGCAGTTGACTCTTCGTGCCCGAATCCATGTCACGCATCCGGCTCACCACCACATGCGCTTGATTGTCTAAGTAGAGGCTGTCCGCGATTAACTTGTCAATATCGATTTCGGGCGGACCTTCTCCGCGCCGGTCACCGGAACGAAAGCCGCCGGGGCCGCCCGGGCGCCCTTCACGGCCACGATCGCCGCCGCCGCGCTCACCACCACGTTCTCCGCGGCCCTCGTTCGATCGTGGACCGCCACCACGGTTCTCACCTCCGCGATTTTCGCGCGGCGGACGATTTTCCCCACCCCGCCGCTCTTCGGCCTTCTTCTCTTCTACTTCAGCCATAGCTGTTCCTTTCCGCGGAAACGCTTTTTCGCCTCAGGCACTCGCCTCAAGACGAGCCCACTCGAGCCCAACGCGCGCCGCCGGCCGTAGCTTGATTCCTGCCGTCCGTTTGCCCAGCAAGTTCGTAATCACCGCGCTTCGCACATTGTTCTGTTCTTTGCCACGCCCCTGCGGTATCACCCGCGAGACGCGCATGTAGGTGCGCCAAGGCTTATCAGGTCTCGCATTCTTGCCGCGCCGTCCGGCACGAACTGAAAACGTCTCGCGATACACCGAAGCCAGATCATTCAGATAATCGGCCGAATAGCGAAACTCACGAACCAGCCGCACCAAGCTTCCCTTAAGCTCTTCGGCATCGCTCAGGCGCTTCCATTCGAGCGGCCGTCCAAACAAGAACACCGAGCCAGGTTCACTCGATTTTGTCACTCGCAATGCCTGGCCTGCCTCTGCCAGGACCGCCGCCGGTTCTGTGTTTGTGTCCGGCGCGAGTGCCAGCGCCATACTGATCGTCTTCGCTTCTACGCCGGGCAATCCTGCCAGATGTTGCTCTGCGAACTTTTCAAACAGGCGCTGCAGTTCGCGCGCAAGCAGAATCAACGCGTCCCAGCTGCCCAACACCGCAAAATCCTCGCCTCCGCGATAGAGCACTGTCACTTTGCGCCAGAATTCAGGCAGCGCACAGAGTACCGCCAACTCACCCGCAAAAAATTCTTTGAACAGGGCCGAAAAATGGATGTGCTCCTCTACCGAGCCCGCACGCCGAAGCTGCACGGCGAAATGATCGACATCGCCCCGCAAAACACCCCACCGATCAGCGCCCTCCGCTCGCTCGCCGAGTTCAGCCGGTGGCGCAGGCTCGCCTCCATCCTGATCCATTGCAAAGCGACGCGGAAACAAAACGCCGTCTTCCTCCACCGACGAATGTTCGCGAAGAGGCCAAGTATAGGCGCCACGGTCCCAGGCAAGGAGAATTGGTTCGGCAGCCGCCCAGCCGACCGAGTTTGCCGATACGAGCCCACCCGCAAAGTCAGTAAATGCCGAAGCAGCGGCGGTTGGAGCAGCCGGGACAAAGGGTGCAAAGAGCGCCGCTACGTCGCTGCTTTGATTCGCTGGGCAGCAGATGCCCGCAGCCAGCGCATCATCCAGGCGCTTGCGTACCACAGGCCATGCACCCAAGTTTTCCGTGCTCGCCCAAATCAAGCGCAGCATGTCGCCCGAAATCCGCGTGATGGCTGCGGCTGCTTGCGTCAGAAATTCGTTAGCCCGCGCTATGTCTTCTTCCGCCAGTACCAGGAGGAACTGCTCGGCGCTGCTCGACCCCAGTAGCATGCGCGAAAGCTTCAATTCGGCCAACAACGCCCGTGGTAGAACTTCCGAAATCAGTGTTAACCACGCGCTGCGTCCAAGCAGGTCGCTCGCTGCATTCACTTCTCCGGAAGGCCGTATTGCCAGGAAAGATTCGGCGCCGAGAAGTTGGGCTTGCAGAAATACTTGCAGCGACATGACGAAGGTCGTAGCGGTCCGCTACCAGCGGACAGAGCGTGTTCAGCGACGATTCTAAGACTAACACAGGCGCAACATATTGCCCTTCGGCGGTTCTATTGTTGAGAGATGATCGTCTTTATTACCGGTGCGAGCTCCGGATTCGGCGAAGTGACTGCCAGGAAATTTGTCTCGGGTGGAGCGCGAGTGGTCGGCACTGGCCGCCGGGCCGACCGACTTGAGACACTGCGGCGCGATCTCGGGGCGGCTTTTCACCCGCTCGTTTTCGATGTCGGCCAACGTGCTGAGGTCGAGCAGGCAATTCACCGACTGCCCCCGGATTTCGCCTCCGTTGACGTGCTGATCAACAATGCGGGTGGCGCAATCGGCCTTGATCCAGCGCAAAGTGCCAACCTCGACGACTGGGATGCCATGGTCAGCAGCAACGTGAACGGCGTGATGTACTGCACTCGGCTGCTCCTTCCGGGCATGATCGAGCGCGGCCGCGGCGACATCATCAACATCGGCTCGGTCGCCGCCGAATGGCCCTACCCGGGCGGCAATGTTTACGGCGCCGCTAAGGCCTTTGTCCACCAGTTCAGCTTAAATCTACGCTCCGATCTCCTGGGCACACCGATCCGCGTCACAGACATACAGCCAGGCCTCGTAGGCGGCACCGAATTTTCGCAGGTGCGCTTTAAGGGCGATCAACAAAGGGCCGCGGCTGTTTATCAGGGCGCAGAAGCGCTTACACCCGAAGACATCGCCGACGCTATCCATTGGGTCGTGACCCGCCCTGCCCGAGTCAACATCAACACGATGCAGATCATGCCCGTGTCACAAGCCTTTGCCGCGCCCACAGTAAAGCGCAAGAACTCCTAAACAAGCAATACGCGCGGCTTGCAGGCAACAACCCAGCCTCTTCCCGGAAATTTATGAAGGATAACTGTGAAGTCTGTCTTCACATCTGCTAAAATTTAGGTATGACTAAGGAGCCCAACCATTCCGAAGCGGCCGAGGCGTTCGAGCTCGCCGGCCAGCTTCGGGTTGTGCTCGGCCAGTTGAAACGCCGGCTACACGAGGAGGCTCATCTCGGAGATTTCACCTGGTCCCAAATGTCGGTGCTGAGTCGCCTTGACCACGAAGGTCCGGCCACAGTAAGCACCCTGGCGCGCGCCGAAGGGGTGCGCCCGCAATCAATGGGGGCAACAGTCGCGACTCTCGAGGCAGCTGGGCTCGTGAGCGGTGTGCCAGACCCCGCGGATGGCCGGCAAACGATTCTTTCGCTCACTGCTGCTTGCCGTAAGCGAATCAATGCGAGCCGTGCCGCGCGAGAAGATTGGCTGTTCCGCGCCATCCAATCCAGCTTCACCTCTCGCGAGCAGGGCCAACTCGCAGCCGCTGTCGACCTCCTGAAGCGCCTGGTCGACGTCTAAACCAATTCATCTCGAAAAAAAATAAACATGCCAATCACCACCCTCGACCCGAAAACTGCTCTCATCGTCATTGACCTGCAAAAGGGAATCGTCTCTCTGCCGGCCGCGCACCCGACCGCTGATGTCGTCAAGCACGTCAGCGCTTTGGCCGAGGCGTTTCGCCGCCAAAGCTTGCCCGTGGTGCTCGTCAACGTGGCGGGTCAGGCGCCTGGCCGGGCCGAGCAAAAATTCAGGGTTGCGGAGCTACCTGCGGGATGGACCGATCTCGTTCCCGAGCTGAATCGTCAGCCGGGAGACCACACCGTAACGAAGCAAACCTGGGGCGCATTCACCAACACCGGACTCGCGGAACACTTGAAGCAATTGGGTGTAACGCAGGTCGTAATCGCGGGGATCGCAACAAGCGCGGGCGTCGAGTCGACGGCGCGTCAGGCGCACGAGCACGGCTTTCATGTCACGCTCGCCGTCGATGCCATGACCGATATGCATCTCGACGCTCACCTCAACAGCGTTACTCGTATCTTCCCGCGCTTGGGTGAAACCGGCACGACCGAGGAGATCATCAAGCTGCTCGACAGCACCCGCACGTGACCATTTCAGCCACAAGCACCTTCCGTTCGCTCCGCGTCTTCAACTACCGGATTTGGGCGGCAGGAGCGCTCGTTTCGAACGTAGGGACCTGGATGCAACGCACCGCCCAGGATTGGTTGGTGCTTACTCAGCTGACCCACCACAATGCTACGGCCGTCGGTATTGTGATGGCCCTCCAGTTCGGGCCCCAAGCTCTTTTGCTTCCTCTAACAGGCTTTGCCGCGGACTACTTTTCGCGACGTAAGCTCCTCTTCGCCACGCAGGCGGCAATGGGCTTACTAGCCCTGGGCCTCGGCATTCTCACGATCACCGGGCTTGTTCAGTTGTGGCATGTCTACGTCTTTGCATTCCTGCTCGGCTGCGCCGCCGCCTTCGACGCGCCTGCTCGACAGACATTTGTTTCGGAACTGGTAGGCGAAGGTGACCTCTCGAACGCAGTCGGGCTGAACTCAACCTCGTTCAACGCCGCGCGGATGATCGGTCCCGCGATAGCCGGCATCCTTATTGGTTCGGTAGGTTCCGGATGGGTGTTCCTGATTAATGCGGTCTCGTTTGTGGCAGTACTCTGCTCGCTGGCTCTCCTGCGGGGCAGTGAACTTCATTCAACAAACAAAGCGCAGCGCACAGCCGGCAGCTTGGCAGAGGGTTTCCGCTACGTCTCCAAACGACCGGACCTGAAGGTCATTTTGCTCATGATTTTCCTGGTTGGCACGTTCGGACTCAATTTTCCGATATTCATCTCGACCATGTCCGTGACTGTCTTCCACGCGGGCGCAAGTCAGTACGGGCTCTTGAGCTCCATCATGGCAATCGGATCGGTGATGGGCGCCCTGCTCGCCGCCAGACGGGAGAAGCCCGGTATCGTTCTGCTGCTTGCCGGCGCCGCCTTCTTCGGTTTCGGCTTTTCGCTCGCCGCAATCATGCCGAACTATTGGCTGTTTGGTCTCACGCTGATTCTCATCGGGGTCTCTGCCCAAACCTTCACCACCTCCACCATCAGCACCGTCCAATTGTCAACTGATCCCGCCATACGTGGACGCGTTATGGCAATTCTGCTCGCGATAGCTTTGGGCGGAACACCTCTCGGCGCTCCCTTCGTTGGCTGGGCCGCGGATCGATTCGGCCCGCGCTGGGCGCTCGGCATTGGAGCAGCCTCCGGTTTTCTGGCCGCGATCGTGGGTATCTATTACCTGACTAGCTACCGCCACTTGCGCGCGCACATCAACGGCGGACGTTTCCATTTGACCGTCGACGACACCCAATCTGGACCCGAATGTAACGCTCTTGAGGAACGGGCGTCCAACAGGCTGAGGTGATTACTAGTGGAAAAAGAACACGTAACAGGCAAAGTGGACGAGTTGAAGGGGAAAGCCAAACAGGGGATCGGTAAAGCGACCGACGATCCTGGAATGCAGGGCGAAGGTTTGGTTGACGAGGCCAAAGGCAAAGTGAAGCAGGCCTACGGCGATTTCAAAGATACAGTTAAAGGCGCTGACAAAACAGCCGGCACTGACGTTAACGACAAGTAAACGCCTCCTTCCGGGCGACTAGATCCCGCGCTGAGGGCGATACCCGGGGCGGGCTCGGACCTTGTATTTCCGCATGCTCTCGTCTGTGAGCTCTACCCGAATCCTGCGAAAGCCTTCGTTAGGATTCGGCTGCGGATAGTAGTTAACAACGTAGCTGTTCCCTAGATCTTCCCGGATCGACTCAAATGCTTCTACTTGCTTCTGCCAGGTCTTGGCGAAGTATGTCTTCCCGCCGGTGTTGGTGGAGATGCGTTTGAAGATGTTGCTCGACATTGGATCTCTATTGACTTCGCTCGTCGAAATCACGTAGATCGGGATACCTTCGTCCTCAGCTACGGCACGCACGTCATCTGGTGCGACCATGCTGGCGTTATCCGGACCGTTCGAGAAGACGATCACAACTTTCCGTCCAGGCACCTTAGCGGCATCACGCAAGGTTAAGAGCAAGCAGTTGTAAAGAGCCGAATCGTCGCCCGCCACAGCTTTGCGCAAGCCCGAAATTGCTGCCATTCGATCTCGGTTCAGATCGACCGCTCGATTCAAGTTGCGGCTATACGTGTAAACTGCCACTGAATCGGCGCGATCCAGACCGCGGATGAAATCCGCAATTGCATCTGAGGCGTAAACAAAGCCGCGATACATGTAATTGCTTGTATCGAATAGCACAAACACGTTGGCGCCGGCTGAATCGGCGCGCAGATCAACAGCATTCGGGTTCGGAATTCCATTCGGCCCGGTTCCTGCTGCACCCGCGTTATGCAGCGGACGCGTTTCGCCATTCTCTAACACCTCGAGCGGCGCGTGATTGCCTTCTGCAAACGTAGCCAGCTTCTCCTTGATGTCGTCCTCGTAGACCCTAAAATCTTTCGGCTTCAGGCCGTTTACGTATTTGCCCTTCTGATCGGTCACCGTGAAGCTCAGAACGACGTTGTCGACCTTCACATGGAAGGTAGGATCCCCGTCCTGAGCGCGCAGCCAGAGCCGAGCGCTGACACCGGTCAGCGCAATGAGCATTGAGTAACGGAAAAGTCTTGTCACAGCGCTTATTGATTCTCCGATCTAGCCATAGCCAAAGCAGAATTACCGTGTTCACGAACTTCTTTCCCCACCGTTTGCAGGGAACGCAAGATGGCCGGCCAGTCTTCTAAATGCGTCGCAAAGATGTTTTCAATGGCCGAACGATTCCACTCCGGCACATAGGCATCGAGCTGCCGGACGGGTATGCCAGTCGAGTCGGCCAGCTCCGCAAAATAAAGATTATTTGATTCCCAGCTCTCCGCCAGCACGCGGCTCGAGTAGCCCATCAAAGTCGGGAAAGTCCGCAGGTACAGCAGACCAGGGCGGTAGGAATGAGTCAGTGTCGGCTTCGGCGTGCCGAAAGTTCGTGAAATTGCTTCGGGCGAAAGCTCCGTACTCTTGCTTGCGGCGAGTGTGGCGATCTCTTCGGAAGCAGCGTCGGGCGCGACGTTCTGCAGTGCCGGATCGTCTGAGATGGCATACAAAACCGAAACGGGTGTTTCGCTCACTGCCCGCGCATAGTGCCCGTTGCGCAACTCGCTGGCCGTCGCTTCCACCCGGCCGGGAGCTTCGTATTTTCGCATCGCGTCAAACACCGGCGCCTCCAGACTCGAATCGAGCGCTGTCGCAGCGACCAGGTCTCGGCCGCGCCTCACATGCAGCGCCACCCAGCGAAGCTGTTCCGGCGTCACATTGCGCCAGCGATTTACCGTGACGTCCACAATCATCTGCGGCACCAGATCAGCCCAGATCAGGGCTTGTTCCCGTCTAGGCGTCAGAAAGTTCTGTTCGGCTTCGGCGAGCGCATACGGCAAAGAAACGAGCGAACCCGTAAGCCGGCCGCCCGAACTCGCGGGCCATCCGCTTCCCGCTACTTCCGTCGTCCGCCACTCTGCCGCGAGCCCCTCGGGGCCGATGAAGTCATGGCTCCGCACAAAGATGGGGTTCGTCAGCAGGATCTGCGCCCCTTTTGGTGCGTAGTAGCAGTAGACAAAGCCCACCAGCGTATCCCGAAGCAGCGGCGCTAAAGAACTGCGCGCATCCTTCTTCTCGGGGGCTTTCGCCAGATCGTCCAGGTTAAGCTTGTGCTCCTGATCGATGTGTCGCTCACTCCAATACCCAACGGTATAAAAGTTCTTCTCCTGTGACGAAATCGCGCCCTTAACCGATTGCGCTTCTTCCAACCGGCTTAACTGTTGCGACACTGCCTTCAGCGCTTTTGGATCGACGGTCTTGTTGGCCAGGCGATCCGAAAGGGCGAATAGGCTATCGAGCGAAATCAAACTCTGCGCATCAAAAATCCGCAAGAAGCTCTCAGCGGGCGAAGTTAGGTTCGGCCCTTCGTTCTGCACCCGGCCTACCAGCAGCTCAACCAGCCGCTCCTGACGCGTTCCTTTTGCCGGTGCGGTAGCTGCCAGTAAAACATCGACTCCGGAACGGCCCGCCTCAAAAAGCTCTGCCTCATCACCCGATTGCCCGAACGGTTCTATCAGCTTGGCGAAGCTTGCATCCTGCTTACTTGGTGGAATTGCATTTTCACGGCATAGAATCCGCCAGATTTCGACCAAAGCCTGTAAGGTCCCAAGCTGGTCCGATCGCTGTAGGGCGTTGCGGATACCAATCGTTTGACCAAAAAGGTCGACGTAGCGCGTGATTGAAGCTTCGCTCAGCATGGGTGCGTCGGCAAAGACCACATACTGGGCGCCATAAGCCCGATAACTGTTGATCAGTCGGGAAACCAGTTGCGGCGAAAGCGGCCGGGCACGGTACCGGTCCACATCATTCAGCGCCAGGAACATCCGCAGCGGCTCGTTCTCCACCGTTTTCCGGCTCAACCCGAATAGGGCTTCGAGCAGATCGTCGCTACTCCTCCAGTTGTTGGCCGAGCGCGTCAGCTTCCCGTCATATTTTCCGTGCGGATGCTTTACGAAAAGGCTTCTCCAGACATCCAGATTGCCCGGGATGTGCGGCTCGCCGTTGGCATCAATCCGCAGCGAAGTCGTAAGCAGCATTAATTCCGTGCTTGAGCGAAATACCGGACGCGCTGGGCCCGGGCTAGTCACTTTACCGCGTAGTGCATCGTAAAACCGGCGCATGCGATCCGGTGAAGTCAGGTAAGCAGCGGTCGGTCCATTGATCCGCGACAGCGAGTCAAAGTAGCTGGCCAGCCAACCGTCATCAGTTGCGATTAACTTTTCGAAAAATGCACCGGGTCTATCTGGCGGCACGCCCGCCAGCGATGCCCAACTCTTAGCCGAGCCCGGCACTACCGCCACGCCATTCTTTACCTGGAACATGCCCCCGTAGAAGTCGAGGACATGCGCATATACCTTTAGCTTGGCGGGTGGAGCTTGTTTACGTAGGATGTCCGCGGTTTGTCGATCTAGCCGCGACAATCCCAGGTACAAGCGGCAGAGCGACGGGTCGGATAAGAACGAGTCCAAGAAATCGGACCCGCCATTCCGGCCGGCGGCAGACAGCCAATACTGAGAATCGTAAAGAACCGGCACCGCAGTCGGCGCATAGGAAAGCTCAAAAGGATGATTTGCCCGCAGATCTTGCTCCAACTGCGTGAGCGGGAAAGCCGAATCGACCGTGAGGAAGGCTCGTGTGGCATTGACCGTTTCGAGCACGATATCTGCTCCGCAGGTACCGCGCATACGGTAGCCGAGCACCTTCAGTAGGTCGCCGGTCTGAGAACTGTCGCAGTTAGGGATGACGATCTTGCGATCCTTGTTCGCCAACTGCTGCAACTCTCTAGCCTGACCGATGTAGCGGGTCAGCAAGCGGAGATACTCGGTCGGCTGCAGCAACTCGTTTCCCGATGCTTCATAGCCGTTTGTCACGACGTTGCGCGCCAGAGCGGGTAACAATTCTTCTGCCGAAAGATCGGGCGCTAATGCCGCCATGCGTGCAAACGAGGACAGCGGCCCAGGTATCATCACCGCGGAATAGGAGCTTTTTTGAGATCGGTCAGAAGGCGCGCTGAAATCACCTCCACCGGCGTTGCGGTACTCCTTGAGATCGCTCGTTAAATCAGCCGTTTTCTCATTAAGGAGATCATCAAGTACGATCTGCCGCAGAGCCAGTTTCTTCTTAGCAGGATCGGTCTCGGCCGCTGCCCACCGCAAAAACGCTTGGCGCGACTCTCCACTTTGATGGCGATCTAGGAATTCTGCCAGCTGTTCGGCAGCTAAAGTATTGCCGGGCGTGCCTGCTTCTTGTAGGAGCAGTGAACGAGCGCCCGCCAGGTCACCCGATGCTTCATGCCGAGAAACCTCGTCATGCAAAGCCGCGGCAGATTTGCCGGCCTGCAACGAGGCAGTCGCGCAAGTAAATAGAAGAATGACAGAAGAAAGAGCAGCCGTCCCGGCCGACCCCACTCTCCGAGCGACGAAAGTCACGACGTGTTTCCCCTAACTTAGGTTTCCCACTTTACCATTTACCGAACGAGCCGGTACATGGGTGAGAGTATGTCCGTTAGTGAGAATGTTGTAGGACGGAGTCCGTTTTGTGCCGATTCGGCACTCGTGTTTTTCCCACCCACAGGATCGCCGCGCCCACGGCAAAGACGGCAACGGCAATCCACTGAGTTAGCGAAAAGGGCCCGACCAGCGCCTGCTCGTGCTCGCGGAAAAACTCGATAATGAAGCGGGCTGTTGAATAGAGAACCATATAAAGCCCGATCACTTGGCCGGCGGGATGACGCTGGAGCGCGCGCCGGTAAAGTAGCCCAAAAATCAAAAGATCCGCTGCCGACTCGTACAACTGAACCGGATGCAGGGCTCGATCGAGCGGCACGGGCGCGGCGAAATCCGAGCGGAACCGAACACCCCAGGGCAGTGTGCATTCACGACCCCAGCAGCAGCCGGCCGCGAAGCACCCCAGACGTCCGATTGCCTGCCCGATGGCCACCCCGGGAGCGGCAACGTCCATCGTGCTGAGCACCGGCAATTGCTGCTTTCGGATGTAAACAGCTGCCAGCAGAAACGCAGCGATAAACCCGCCATGGAAAACGCCAGCGGCCTGCAGAGTCTCGAGCGTTAAGATTTGGCCCGGGTTCTTCAGGTAATCTCCCATGTCGAACAGGATCATAAACAGCTTCGCCCCGATGATTCCGGCCATTGCGCAATAAACCACCAGGTTCGTGATCTTCTCCGGCGGTAAACCATACCGGCGAGCAAGCCGCAACGTGACCCCGAGCCCTGCCAGGAACCCGAGCGCGACCAGAACGCCATATGTGGGGATGTAGAACGAGCCGATGCTGATAAGTTTCGGAAACATGATTACCGCTAGTTATGGGCCAGCCTGACCTGCTTTCGCTTTGGGCGCAACAGCTCTACCAGAAGCAGAACCGCTCCTACGCTGATGGCGCTATCGGCCACGTTGAAAGCGGGAAATGACCAGCTGCCGTGATAGACCTCAATGAAGTCGGTAACGGTCCCGCGTATTAGCCGGTCGTACATATTCCCCAAAGCGCCGCCCAGAATTAACGACAATGCCGCGCGCGACCAGGCACTCGTAAAGCCGCTTCTATTCCCCCATAGGGCCGAGATAACGAACGCGAGCACGAGCGCCGAGACACCTATTAAGATGCTGCTGCGCACCCAACGGTTCCCCTCCGCGAGTATTCCGAAAGCCGCGCCGGGGTTCTCGGTATGGATAATTCGCAGCCAACCAGGGATTAGTGACACGCTGTCGAAGAGCGTCATCGAATGATCAATGGCGAGCTTGGACCAACGGTCGGCCGCCACGATCAGCAAAGCAGCCAGCAGAGGAAACGATCGGTTAAACATGTGGCTCGCGTGAATTATTCCGCCAGCTCGCGCAGTACGGCGGCACAAGAGCCACAAACGGTCGGAAACTCCGGGTCGCTGCCAACGTCAGTGGTGAACTTCCAGCAACGCTCGCACTTATCGCCGCGTGCCCTTTCCACTCTGATCGTCAGGTTGTTGTCGCTGCTTGCCGCTGGCTCGAGTTCAACTTGCGAAACGATGAACCAGCCCGGCAACTCAGCGGCGTGTTTCTCGAGCCGCGGAAGTAACTCACTGCCAGCCGACAGCTGTACTGCCGCTTCGAGCGGAGCACCGATGAGCTTGTTTTCTCGGGCCGCATCGAGAGCCTTCAAAACCTGATCCCGCACCGGCACCAAGCTGTCCCAATCCGCCACTGTTTCGAGCAACTCCTCCGGTATACCTGCCGTTAGCTCGTCCGCCTCTGGGAAATCAGCAAGGTGCACACTGCCAACCGATGCTCCCGCTTTCATGTGCCCCCAAACTTCTTCGCAAGTGAAGCTCAGCAGAGGTGCGAGCAGTCGCACTAATGCCAGGTTCAAGCGGTAAAGAGCGGTTTGAGCACTGCGCCGCCCGTGCGAGTTCGGCCCCGCTGTATAGAGGCGATCTTTCGCCACATCGAAGTAAACGGCGCTCAGCTCCGTTGTAGCGAAGTCGTAAACGGCGCGATAAACCTTTTGAAACGCATAGGCGCTGTACCACTCGCGGCAGCGGCTCACCAAGTCAGCTGCTCTTACCAAAATCCAAGCGTCCACTCCCGTGAGTTCATGTGCCGCAATACCCTCGGTTGCCGGATCGAACGTCCCCAGATTTCCGAGCATCCAGCGGAACGTATTGCGCAACTTCCGGTAAGCCTCCGAAAGCCGCTCGAGGATTACATCCGACATGCGCACATCCTCGGTGAAATCAACCGAAGCAACCCAGAGCCGCAAAATGTCCGCGCCCTTTTTGTTGACGACCTCCTCCGGCGCTATCACGTTGCCGATCGACTTCGACATCGCGCGGCCCTGCGCATCGAGCGTCCAACCGTGTGTAGCGCACTCGCGATAGGGCGATTGGTTCTTCAGGCCTACACCAATCAGGAGCGAGCTATGGAACCAGCCCCGATACTGGTCCCCTCCCTCCAAATACATATCTGCCGGCCAAAGTAATCCGTTCTGGGGGGTCAGGACCGCTACGCTGCTCGACCCCGAGTCAAACCAGACATCCAAAATATCGGTTTCTTTGCGAAACTCCGTTGCGCCGCACTTACTGCAGCTATGCCCGGTCCCCATGAGTTCGGCAGGGCTTTTTGTGTACCAAATGTCCGCCGTATGCTCACGAAATTCGGCTACTACACGCTCCAGCACACTGCGTTCGGTAAAAGGCTCGCTGCAGTGTTCGCAATAGAAAACGATGATGGGAACACCCCAGACACGCTGGCGTGAAATACACCAATCCGGTCGCATAGCGATCATGTTCGCCATGCGCTCTTCGCCCCAAGCCGGGATCCATTTTACCGTTCGGATCGCTTCGAGCGCACTCACTCGCAGATCCTCGCGATCCATCCCGATAAACCACTGTTCAGTCGCACGGAAAATCACCGGGTTGTGGCAGCGCCAGCAGTGCGGGTAGCTATGCACAAAGCGCGCCTGCGACGCCAGTGCCCCGTGCTCCTCCAGAAGCCCGATCACAATCGGGTTCGCTTCCCAGACTGTCTTACCAAGGAGTTCGTTCGGCAATTCGCCCGATGCGCCTTCCGCTTGAAAGATCCGCCCCGCCGCATCCACTGGGCAATAAACCGGAATGCCGTAGCGCTGGCAGACGACGAAGTCCTCCTGCCCGTGTCCCGGAGCCGTGTGCACAGCGCCCGTCCCCTGTTCCAGCGTCACGTGATCGCCTAACAATCCGAGCGAATCGCGTTCGAGGAAGGGGTGCCGGAACCGGGCGCCTTCGAGCGCGCTGCCGGGGAACCGCGCCACCACGGTTCGGTCCCAGCCAAGCACTTCCGCCACCTGGGGTAGCAAGCCTTCCGCCACGATGGTGATACCTTGTGGCGTATCGATTGCCACGTAGTCAAACCTCGGGTTGAAGCTGATTGCCAGATTAGCTGGGATGGTCCAGGGCGTTGTGGTCCAGATCAACACCGAAACCTCGCGCCCTGCGAGCAGCGGGCTTAACGCTGCCGGATCCGAAACCATCTTGAACCGCACGTAGATCGTGGGGCTCGCGTGATCCTCATACTCGACTTCGGCTTCCGCCAGCGCCGTGCGATCGTGGATGCACCAGTGCACCGGCTTCAGACCTTTATAGACATAGCCGCCGTGCAAAAAGTCGACAAATGCCTGCGCAATTACCGATTCATACTGAGCGCTCATCGTCAGGTATGGATCGCCCCAGCGCCCGAACACACCCAGCCGTTTGAACTCGCCACGATGAATGTCGACAAACTTCGCGGCATACGCGCGACACTCTGCCCGAATCGCCGCCGTACTCATCGAAGCCTTGCGCTTGCCTAATTCACCATCGACTTTGATCTCGATCGGCAGGCCGTGACAATCCCAACCCGGCACGTAAGGTGCATCGAAGCCCGCCATCGTCTTTGATTTCACAATGAAATCTTTGAGTATCTTATTGAAGGCGGTCCCCAGGTGAATGTTGCCGTTTGCATACGGCGGACCGTCGTGCAGAATGTATTGCTGGCGTCCCGCGCGCG
The DNA here is from genome assembly GCA_963737005.1 of Terriglobia bacterium. Classification (GTDB taxonomy): domain Bacteria; phylum Acidobacteriota; class Terriglobia; order Bryobacterales; family Bryobacteraceae; genus Bog-105. The sequence goes on from CAVTRD010000008.1 coordinate 283,169, forward strand.
CCTCGCGGATTCGTTCGTACAGCCCGGTCTGCTCCCAATGAGCCAGCATTTTCGGCTCTGCTGTGGGCAGATTCGCCTTCATCGAAAAGTCGGTTTTGGGCAGGTTGACCGTCTTCTTCAGGTCAACAGAGATGGCACTCATGGGGTCCTTTCATCGTAGCGGACCGGCTCACTTCGTATCCGCTCTCGAGAGCGTCTGGATATAGTTGTCGGCTTCTCTCGACGAGAGGTCGATGTCGCGAATCAATGCCCCCGCCTGTGCATCGATTTGAGCCGACGTCTTCTTGAGAGAACTGATAGCTCGCGCATTCAGGTTATGCTTCAAAAAAGTCACCTGGTCATGGAAGGCCTGGAGCACCGGTTGGATATTCTCCTCGGTCCGGCGCATCTTGCTCATGTATTGCGCGTGCTGGCGTCGAGCAGCAAGTAACAGATCCTGGCTCTGATCACGCAGGCTCCGGTTGCGCATCGCCCTGATTTCGCCTTGCCACTCCGCGAACATGCTGGTGGCGACCTGATCGACAGAATCGACCCGGCCTTTGAGTTTATTTGCCCGGCTTTCGCAACGCTCGTACTCTTTGTTCAGGCGGTTGTAAACTTTTTCAAGATCTCCACCTTTGAAACCGGTTACATCCTCAAAAGCCTGCAACGTTGTCTTAAGCTGCGTCTGCGTTGCTTGTTGATCCTTTTTGACCGCCAGAATGCGTTGCACGAGAATATCCCGCTTCTGCTTCCCGAGATGTTCCATGGCGCTGAAGTACAGTGCAGAGCAAGCAGTCATCGAAATGCATAAGAGACAAGTCAGGGCAGTTCTTGTTTTCATAAGCAACCTTCGAAAATAGCAGTAAATAATGGGGCATCCACTAGCTATCTAGTATTTGTTCGGATGCGCCGCGAGAGCTAAGGCCGTCTAACAGCAAAGGAGAATTCTCAATGAAGCTGATCGTTCACGGGTTGTTTTGCATGGCATTAACAGGGTCAATCGCCTTGGCACAGAATACGGGGTCAGCTGCCACCAGCGATCAATCGTTCGTCGATCTGGTTGCGCAGACCGACATGACGGAAGCACATCTGGGACAACTAGCCGCCGACCAGGCATCGTCGCAGGCCGTCAAAGACTTCGCCCAAATGATGGTCACAGATCACACGGCTGACTACAATCAGATCACTGCCGTGGCGACTAAAGCCGGTTTGACTGTTCCTAAGGGCCTTGATGCTGAACATAACAAGGCAATTGCTCCGTTCGAGAAACTTAAGGGCGCTGCTTTCGATCGTCGCTACGAGCGCTTTAATATCGCGGGACACGAAACCGCAATCGCGGCGTATGATAAGGAGTCGCGGGACGGCCAGAATGCCGACCTCAAAGCTTACGCAAAGCAAACGTTGCCGACGCTTGAAAAACATAAAGCCGGCGCTGACGCGATGATGAAAAGCAAGTAACAGGCGGCATGGGTCCGGCCAGCACCCTTGAGGCGGCCTTGAGAAAAACCAGGAAGTGCGTCCTCAAACGTATTCGACCGGGAGCCTATGAATGCATGAGCTTCCTTGTGCAATATACGGCATGGACAAACGAGCGATGGGACGGCCCGCGCGCGGATTATCGCGGCTGGAAAGTCTATCGCTCGGGCTCCTTCATCGAGAAGCGGGTCTTGGTGGACGCTTTTGCGAGTCGCCGTTTAGCTTACGATTACGTGCAGAGTCAATTGGATAAGCTGCCCGAAGGATCATTGGATCGCCACTAGCTCCTGCCTTACCCCAGCCTTCCGTAAGCAGTGGTCGATCCAAAGCTTAGTCAGCTTTTCCTGCGTGCCGTTTTGTGAGAGACGCGAACGAAGGCTGCTGAACTCCACATGATCGAGCGGTTGATCCTGATTGAAACAGGAGAAAACAACTGTCTCTTCTCCTGTCTTTGGATCCTTGTGGACCTGCAGGCACTGTGCGCATATCTCCTTCATCATGCATTGCATTGGCGAATTGATGCTGCCGATCGCATGATGGTCCGGTTTGAGATAGGGCCTCAGGACACTGTGGCGCGCCTGCTGAACGGCACGCATCATGCCGTCTGACCCGATGACGATGAGCCGATCTACCGCGCTGAGCGAAATCTCCGAGTTCCCCAACTCGCCCCGTCCGTAAGCCGCCATCGCCTCTACGATATTTCCGACAAAGGCACTGTCTCCGAGCCGTCCTGGCGTGAATCCCGGTGCTTCGTCGCACACCCAGATCACCACGTCCGCCGCCGCCTCGATCTCTTCCACCTTGTAGCGGTCAATGATCTTCTTGTATCCGGCGAAGTACACCACGCGCGATCCGGAAGCTCGCAGTTGCTGCCCGATGGAGAACAGTACGGCATTGCCCAGTCCACCGCCCGCCAACAGCACGGTTTCTTTCGCCGGCGTTTCCGTCGGCGTGCCCGTGGGCCCCATCAGGATCACCGGGTCGCCGGGTTTCAACAGTGCGCACAAGTCGGAAGAGCCGCCCATCTCGAGCACAATTGTCGAGAGAAGCCCTTTTTCATGATTGACCGAAGCGCCAGTCAAAGCCAGGCCTTCCATCGCGAGCGATGTGTCATCACTCCGCACCGCGAGCGACTCATAATTTTGCAGCCGGTAAAACTGGCCCGGTTGGAATGCACGTGCCGCGATCGGCGCCCGCACCACAATCTCCAGAATATTCGGCGTCAGGCGAATCACATCCTGTACAACCGCACGTAGCTCGTTATTAAGCCGTGTCAGCAGATGCGCGGGCGCAGGCTCTTGCACCGTGCGTCGCGCCAGCACGCGCGAGACCACCGGATAACCCTGTTTCGCGCTTCCCATTGCTTTGACAACATTGCCGGAGAACGACGGATGCAGATCGCCAAAGAAACTGATCGCCCGCCCGTCCGGACGAACCGAAATCAGCACGCGCACGTCCTGCGGTTTGGCGATGCGCTCCGGCCTGACTGGTTCGCCATCCTCACCAACTGCCCGGAAATAGCGCCCGTCCAACACGAAGTTCTGTTCGTCTTCCCTAGCCAGTACTGTGTTCGGCTGGGTACCCGCGGCCACTAAGATACTGTGGGCCGGCAAGACCACCTTTTCGCCGCTGGAGGTCAATCGGCCCGTACCGGCATCGAAAAATTGCTTCTCGGCAACGAGCGCACGCGCCGTGTTGTTTTCGTCCACCAGCACTTCTTCGGGTGTCAGGCACTCCGCAAACCTCACGCCCTCTTCGAGCGCCTTGGCGACTTCCTCGTGATTCAGTGTGTAGCTCGGAGCATCGATCAGCCGCCTTCGATACGCAATGGTGACGCCGCCCCATGAATCAAGCAGCTTGATCAAATTAGGATGCCGGCCTTCTTTCGCCGCGGCGACTCGTTCAGCTCGGATGGCGTGCGCGTGAGTCAGGAATTCCTGTGCGGTTTCCGCCTCTTCCTTCGTCCACACTGACTGCAGCCGCCGCTCGCCCATCTCCTCTTTGAGCCGCTCATAGCGCAGTAGAAACTTCTCTACCTGCACCACGTAGTAGGCCAGAGACTCAGTTGCGGTGTCGACCGCCGTAAGCCCACCGCCAATCACTACAATCGGCATACGAATCTGCAAATTCGCTAGCGAATCGGTTTTCGCCGCGCCTGTTAGCTGCAGCGCCATCAGGAAATCCGAGGCTTGGCGGACCCCGCGCACCAGCCCGTTCTTCATCGGGATTACAGTTGGCCGGCCGGCGCCCGCGCACAACGCAATATGATCGAAGCCCAGCTCAAACGCGCTATCCACGGTCAGCGTTCCGCCGAAACGCACGCCGCCGAACATGGAAAACTCCTGGCGGCGTTCGAGCAGCAGCCGGATCACTTTCAAGAAGTTTTTGTTCCAGCGCACTGTGATGCCGTATTCCGCCACCCCGCCGAAACCCGCCATGATGCGCTCATCCAGCCGCTCGTAGATCTCTGTGGTGTCACGCAGCGGGCGAAACATAACGCGCTCGCCATACGGATCCACGCCCGAAATATCAGCCGGCAGCGGCTCGATCTTTAACCCGTCAACCGCCACTACAGTATGGCCGTCATTCATCAGATGGTGCGCCAGGGTGAAGCCGGCCGGGCCCAACCCCACCACCAAAACTTTGTAGCCCGTTGTCTGCTTCGGATACGGCCGCACGAAATTGAGCGGATTCCAGCGCGTCAGCAGACTATAAATTTCAAAGCCCCAGGGAAGCTCGAGCACGTCCTTCAACGTGCGCGTCTCGATCTGCGGAATATCCACCGGCTCCTGCTTCTGAAAAATGCAGGACTTCATGCAGTCGTTACAGATGCGGTGCCCCGTGCCCGCCGCCATCGGGTTATCGACCGTAACGATTGCCAAGGCCCCGATCGGGTTGCCCTGACCCTTGACCACGTTCATCTCGGAGATCTTCTCGTCGAGCGGGCAACCGTTCAGCGGCACCCCGAACACGCTCGATTTGAAAGATCCGTCCTTCTCCTTCAAACCGGTCGAGCAGCTATCTTTTGCCTGGTTGTGGCACTTGATGCAATAGTTTGTCTGGTCAAGTGCACCGGTCAGGTCCGTGCCGGGATCGGTAAGCTGAAATCCTTCACGCTTTCGCCAGTGGTCACTAGATAGCTGCAGCTGCACCAAGCCGTCCGTTGCCACTTCTTCAACCGGCACCAGGTGATGCATGTCGAGCTTATGCGCCACTTTGAATAGCACACCGCTACCGTGTTGACGTTTGCCTTGCGGCGAGAGCGTGGCCCATGCCGCATAGCGCGCTGCCATCTGGAGATGGGACGCGTGCAAAGCTTCGTCTTCTAGCCAGCGAGCTACATGTCTGGCAAAGCTTAACTCCGTTAGCGGCTCCTGCAGCAACGATTCAAGTTCAGCCGCAAGCGAAAATCCATCAATAGCGCTGGCCGTCTCCGCCGTTTGCCCAACCACCGCCTTGCGCTGTACAAAGCGGCGCTTAACGGAATAAAGCGGTGCTAACGCAGCATGATGCTCCTGCAGTTCGCGTAGCGCCGTTTCGATGCCGAATAGCTGGCCGAGGAAATCTTCCAGATAGGGCGCGAGCGCAATAATCAGGTCCGAGGATGCCTTGGTATGAACTGCCGGGGGATTCTCGCGAGCATCCAGCAGTTTCGCGTGCAGTTCCGAGTCCGCGTCTCTCAACTGCGCCGTAAACTGCGCATCCAACTCGAGCAAGCCCTCGCGCCGGTAAAGGTCGTGAAACGCTAACCCGAATGGCAGGGCAAGAGTGCCGGTGCCGCGCTGTTCGTTAATCTTGTTCACAGAGGTAAGAATGGCTGCGGCGGTGAATTGCGCAAGTACATCGCAGACCGAAGCCGGATAGCTACTTCTTTATTGTAGAAGACCCAGACGCTTAAATCCGCCTGCAAGGTAGTGTCCACAGTAGACGACCGCCTGTAAGATTAAGGTGATGGTGCGGACAGAGTGGATGTAGAAAAAACGCTGCTGCGAAAAGTGGGCGAGGCTATCGCGCGTTTCCGCATGATTCGCCCCGGTGATCGCGTCGCTGTCGGCCTTTCGGGCGGCAAAGATTCACTGACGCTGCTAGAGATTTTATTGTTGCTTCAAAGAAGGGCGCCCATCGACTTCACCGTTTGCGCGTTCACGATTGAACAAGGTAAGTTTTTGGCTCCGATACAGCCTCTTGGTACTTACCTGCAAGCGCGCGGCGTTCAATGGACGTACGTAGAAGACGCACCTTCGTTAAGGCTCCTTACGGACCAACCTGATCATGGCTGCGACGTCTGCAGCCGCTTCCGCCGCCGCGCCGTCTATGAGATTGTGCGCGAACTGGGCGCGAATGTTATTGCCTTCGGCCATACCGCGGATGACTTCTGCGAATCCTTTTTGCGGAACGCGCTCTTCAATGGTCGGATTAGTGCTCTCCCCGCCGTAACCTGGTCGAGCAAGCGGGAGTTCCGCCTGATTCGGCCGCTCGTCTACGTCACCGAGAACCTCACTCGCGATTACGCCGCGAGCCTCGGAGCGCCCGCTGTTCCCTGCGGTTGCTCTCAGAAGACAGGCACCGTGCGCCGCACCTTGAGGGACATGCTGGGCGAAATCGAGCAGGAGCATCCATTTCTGAAAGAAACTCTGCTCTCCGCTATGGGCAAGATCGAACCCGGCCGGCTCCTCGATACCCGCTTTTTGGATCTGGATACAGATTCCGATGAAGCGGGTTTCGTCGAAGATGTCCGCCCGCTCGTCACTCTTAACGCTATATAGAGTGCGAGGTAAACTTTGCACCATTCCCTCATTGAAAGTCTGGCCGCAGTTCGGTCGGATACGGCCGAAAACTACTCTAAATATGGGATTGTCGGATACACTAAGTCGCATGGTGACATGGCTGCGGAACTGATTGTGATCAACGGTCCGCTGGCCGGAACCCGTTTTCCCCTTGGTAATGGCGAGGTTCTCATCGGGCGTGCGCCTAATGCGCAAGTCGTACTCTCCGAACCAGATATCGGCTGGCGTCACTGCCAGATCCGGCTGCAGGGAGGCCGGTTTGTAGCTACCGATCTGCGCACGACCACAGGTACCTATGTCAACGGCATTCGTTCTGCCGAACGCTGGCTCGAAGACCGGGATCAGATTAGTATCGGTCGCAGTGTCCTGATGTTCCGTTCGGGCGAAGCGATCGCCGCCGCCGAAGAAGCGGCGCCTTCCGCCACCACCGATACCAAACCTGTGTTGCTGGCGGCTTGCTCACTGGTCTTTCTGTTTCGCGCGCTCGCATCGAGCCAGGGCGAGGCCCAAACATCTCTTCTGCAGGACCAGATTCTGCACCTGATCGGAGACCTGGTACCGATGGAAGAGGGGCTGCTCCTGCTAGGCGGGAAAGTAGAGGAGTTGGCGGATCGCTACTCCGAACGTGCTGGACGCTACCAAACCGATTTCCATGCCGCCCTGACTCGCGTTTGCCAGGACGGTGCGTTCGAGGACGTTTCGAAGTGCGTGGTCGGTGTCCCCCTGTATCCCGATGGCCTGCTAGGGGGCGCGCTCATCATTAAAACAATCGCGCGCGGTAATCACGATCTCACTGCTCATCTGGACACCCTGACCGCTATCGCCTCGCTCGCTTCGGTCGGCTTTGAAGCCAACCAGGAAGTAGAAACCCTGAAGGCCGAAAAAGCGCTGCTCCAGGAGCAGATCGGCGCAACCACCGGTATCGTCGGCCGCAGTGCGCCGATCAGACGAATGCTGGACCTTATCGCGCGATTAGCTCCCCGTGACACGACCGTATTGATTACCGGCGAAAGCGGCACTGGCAAAGAGTTGATCGCGCGTGCGCTTCACCAGCAAAGCCCGCGGAGTGAACGTCCATTTGTGGCGGTCAACTGTGCCGCCCTGAGTGAAAACCTCTTCGAAAGTGAGCTCTTCGGCCACGAAAAAGGCGCTTTCACCGGAGCCGTCTCGCTCAAGCGTGGGCGATTCGAGTTAGCGCAGGGCGGCACCATCTTTCTCGACGAAGTAGGTGAACTCGCACCGTCCCTACAGGCAAAACTGCTGCGCGTTCTGCAACAGCGCGAGTTCGAACGGGTGGGCGGAACCCAGGTGCATCCGCTTGATATTCGTGTCATCGCGGCCACCAATCGGGACCTGACGGATGAAGTGCGGGAAGGCAAGTTTCGCGAAGACTTGTTCCATCGCTTGAATGTCGTCAATCTCGACTCGCCTCCGTTACGCGACCGTCGGGACGATATCCCGCTGCTCGCCCGATACTTTTTGCAGCGCTCCGCCGAACGCTGCAAACGCCACATTGCCGGTCTGTCTCCCGAAGCTGAAGACCTCGTCGTGCAGTATTCGTGGCCGGGCAATGTTCGCGAGCTCGAGAACGCTATGGAGCACGCGGTCGTGTTTGCTGACTCGGAATGGGTACTGCCTGAAACGCTTCCGGAGTCGCTCCTCGATTCAGCCCCGAAAGATGCAAAGACCAGATACCATCAGTCGGTCGGTCAGGCCAAACACGATGCGATCATTGACGCTTATGTGCAAGGCCGCGGCGATTACAAGCAAGCCGCGCGCCTGCTTGGATTGCACCCCAATTACCTGCTTCGCCTGGTTCGCAATTTGAACTTACGCGAAGAAATCAATCGCGCGCTCGGCGATACTGGCGCAGCAGCAGCTGGGCGTTAGGCGCACTTAGAACCGGTATGTAGTGCGGCAATGCCCCCCGAAAGCCACTCGAACGTCGTCTGCGTAAAGCCGGCCGCGTTCATCATGTTCCGCAGAGCCGTCGCTTTTGGAAACTTTGCTATTGAGTCGGGCAGGTACGTGTAAGCTTCTCGTGAACCCGATACCAGGCTTCCGACGAAGGGCAAGATTCCTCGCAGATACACACCGTACGCGGCACGCATAACCATCCCGGGCGGGTGGGAAAACTCGAGAATCGAGAGTTTTCCGCCCGGTTTCAGCACCCTTCGAAGTTCGATAAAGGCCGCGCCATAATTCGCCAGGTTACGGAATCCGAACGCGATCGCAATCGCATCAAGACTCGCATCGGCCAACGGAAGTTCTAATGCATCACCTTCAAAGAGTGGTGTAACCCGCCTCTCGCAAGCGGCTTTGCGCTGTGCGGAAACCAACATGGGATGGCAGAAATCTGCCCCGATTACGTGAGCGGCAGAAACGCGCCGGAGGTCGAGCAGCACATCGCCTGTCCCGCAGCAAAGGTCGAGGATGATCGCATCCGGCCGGGCGAAAACATCTTCGAGCGTTCTCAGCAGCGCCTTTCGCCAGCCGCGATCGATATTGAACGAAAGCAGATGGTTCAAGAGATCGTACTTGGGCGCGATATCCGCAAACATATGCTGCACCCAGCTAGCCGCCTGTACCTCGCCTTCCACTCCCTTGGGTGTCGTGCCGGTCGTCATCTTAGTAGCAGCGATTCACGGATTGCCTGATGGATCATGGCGGGGTCTATTCCCGCGGAAATTTTCACGCGGCCAATAGCGGTTGGCAGTACGAAATGCACCTTGCCCTGCAGAGTCTTCTTGTCCTTTGCCAGACGCCCGATCAAATGGTCCGCAGTCAATTCTGCTGCCGACGGAAGCGGACCGTAAAGGTGGACCAAGCTGCGCATCGCTTGCGCGTCGCTTGCGGCGAGGTTCTCTGTGAGCTCCGCCAAACGAATTGCCGCCAGCATTCCCCAGGCGACTGCTTCACCATGCAGAAGTTGCCGGTAATTGGTTTCCGCCTCAATGGCGTGGCCGATCGTGTGGCCGAAGTTTAGAATGCGCCGCAGATCGCCTTCCCGCTCATCGGCCGTTACCACTTCCGCTTTGATGCGCACAGCCGCAGCAATCATCGCATCGACAACCGCCGGCTCCCGGTCGAGTACCGCGGCGGAACGCTTGGCCAGCATTTCAAAGAGGACAGGATCGCGGATGATGCCGCACTTGATCACTTCGTATAAGCCAGCCCGATACTCACGTTCGGGCAGGGTTCCGAGCACGTCAGGATCGATCAATACCGCGAGCGGCTGGTGAAAACTGCCGATCAAATTCTTTCCGCTCATCAGATTCACACCAGTCTTCCCGCCGATCGCGGCATCCACCTGCGCGAGCAGAGTCGTCGGAATCTGTAGAATCGGGACGCCTCGCATGAATACCGCAGCCAGAAAGCCGCTTACGTCCGTGACGATGCCGCCGCCGAAACCAACCACTACGCTGGTCCGATCGGCACCTTGCTCGATCATCTGCTCGGCTAGGACTTCCAAACAGGAAAGAGTTTTGTTCGGCTCACCACCCGGAAAAAAAATCACATTCGCATCGCCGGTCACACGTGGGTCGAGCGTTCCACCGTGCTTTTCCCACAGGTCGCGCTCGGTGACGATAAACAGCTTGCCCACACGGCGCGGAAGGAACTCACTTGCTTCACGTAGAAGGCCTCGTTCAATCACGCTGCGGTACGTGCATTTGGCAGTGCGTACCTCAAAGCTGGCCATGCGATCCCGTTGTACCACGCACCACCATGCCATCAACGGTCCGATATGGCTGCTGCAATAATGACTGTGTCGCCGTCTTTGCAGAACATACAAACAGACTTCGTAGTGGTAGGAGCCGGCGTTGCCGGCTTAAGTGCGGCCATCGAACTCGCTTCAGCAGGTCGCGTGTTGGTCGTCGCCAAGGACAGCCTGCTTGAGTCATCCTCCGAATATGCGCAAGGCGGCATTGCCGCTGCTTTAAGCGACGATGATGAAGTCGAACTGCATGAACACGACACGATCGTGGCGGGTGATGGCCTGTGCGATGTCGAAGCCGTTCGAACGCTGGTCGAAGAGGCTCCCGCAGCGATTGAACGTCTAATCGAATGGGGAACCGCTTTCGATCGCGAAGGCGCGAAACTCCTTTTTGCTCGCGAAGGTGCCCACAGCCGCAACCGCGTACTGCACGCGCACGGTGACTCGACTGGCCGTGAAATCGTTCGCACGCTCCGCCACAAAGCGCACTCACTCAGTAACGTTTCTTTTCAGGCGTTCGCAGCCGTTACGGATCTTCTCCAACAAAATGGGGAAACGGTTGGCGTGTTTGCGTTCGATGAGACTGCGGGAACCACCATTTTGATAAGTGCTCGTGCCGTTCTTCTTGCTACGGGTGGTTTGGGGCGAGTCTTTGAAAACACGACCAATCCCGATGTAGCTACCGGCGACGGCGTGGCCTGCGCCTTTCGCGCCGGTGCTGCTATTGCTGACCTAGAGTTTGTGCAGTTTCACCCGACAGCGCTTTACGTGCCTTCTGCGCCGCGTTTCCTACTGAGCGAAGCGCTACGCGGTGAGGGTGCTTATCTTCGCAACGCAAGCGGTGAGCGTTTTATGGAACGCTATCACCCACTAAAAGAGCTCGCGCCTCGCGACGTCGTCTCGCGTTCGATCGTGATGGAGTTGCGCGCCACAGGCGACGAAAGCGCTTTCCTCGATCTCACGCATCTGCCCCAAGGTTTTGTGCGAGAGAGATTTCCACGCATCTACGAGACGTGTTTGCTGTACGGCATAGATCTCGAAATCACTGCTGCGCCCGTGCGTCCCGCGGCCCATTACGCGATGGGCGGTGTCAAAACAGATCTTTATGGACAGACTTCACTCGGCCGGCTTTTTGCCGCTGGCGAAGTGGCCTGCACCGGAGTGCATGGCGCCAATCGGCTCGCCAGTAATTCGCTTCTGGAAGGCGTTGTTTTCGGTGCACGCGCAGGCCAGGCCATGAGCGAACTGCCTGGAGTGCCGTCGCTCCGCACGCCAGATACACACCAGGTGGACTTCCCCGTGATCACGGAGCGAGATCTGCGTGCCATCGCCTGGAACGCTTGCGGCGTGCTTCGTAACGGACCTGAACTCGCGGCTGCGAGCAAGCGCCTTTACTCCCGGTGTTTCGAAGAGAGCGCCGCTCCCGATCGCGCCCGCTTCGAACTCCGCAACATGCATCAGGTTGCCGCGCTCCTTTCGCTGGCCGCGCTCGCGCGTGAAGAGAGTCGAGGCGGTCACTATCGAACCGATTTCCCTTTCAAGTCAGCTGCCTTTGAAAAACATTCGGTAATCTGCGCTTCTAGCAGCAATGGCGAACCTGACGTTACGTTCTCCTGAAGAGCAGAAGCGGCGATCCTGCAACATCGCTGGATTTCTGGTGTTGTTGCTCGTAGCGAGTCCATTGGGACACACGAATCCTTGGGCGGCACTTTGGACAACGCCGTGCATTCTCGCGGCTTCCGTGCTGATTGCCTGGGGCGCTGAATCGGCACAGTTTTTCGTAGCCCAGGGATTCGCCCTTGCCATCCTCGCCTGGATGCAAACGCTCCCCGAGTTCGCCGTCGAAGCAGTCCTCGCCTGGCACCGGCAAACCCCGCTACTCATGGCTAATCTCACCGGAGCCCTACGCTTGCTGACGGGGCTTGCCTGGCCCATTGTCTATTGCACGGCTGCTTTTGTCTATCGCCGCCGCACCGGCCGGCCTCTTCAAAAAATCGAGCTCGATCTTCATCACAGTGTCGAGATCATAGCGCTTGCTCCGCCGCTGCTTTATGCCTTCGTGATTTGGTCGAAAGCCAGCCTGCATCTCTACGACGCTTTTGTCCTGATCGCTTTCTACGCCGCTTATCTTTTGCTGTTGACGAGGCTGCCGCCCCAGGAAAAAGAAGGTCTCGAGGATCTCGGCGCCGTTCCGCGCAGCATCGTAACCGCGCCGCGAGCCCGCCGCATTGCCGCGATCTTCGCCTGTTTTTTTGCGGGCGGTCTCTTGATTTACTTCACCGCCGAGCCGTTTCTTGGAAGCATCATAGCGGTCGCAACCGCCCTCGGTGTTCCCACATTCATCGTCATCCAGTGGTTTGCCCCGGTCGTCTCGGAATTTCCAGAACTCGCTTCGACGTTTTACTTCGCCCGGCAGCCAGAGAAGGCAGCGATGGCGATCATGAACATCGCCTCGAGCAACATCAATCAATGGACGCTGCTCATGGCGATGCTGCCGATTGTTTTCTCGTTGAGCTTAGGAACGGTTGCGGGGTTCCCGCTCGATGCAGAACAGAGAACTGAGTTTCTTCTGACGATCGCTCAGAGCACAGCCGCGCTCGCGCTGCTATTGAAGATGACAATTAAGTGGTGGGAAGCGCTCACCATGTTTTTGCTTTTCGCAGCCCAGTTCGCGTTGCCCACTTTCTTCGGCGCTGCGAGCCGGGACGGGATTACGGCAGGCTTTTTCGCCTGGACCCTCGGCGAATGCATCAGGCTAGCCACTCAGCGGCAATGGCCGTCAGCATTGGCCAACTTTGCCGAAACGTGGCGAACCGAAATCACGCATTCCCGAAATTAATCAGCGATACGCCGAAGATAATCATTGCGAGCCCGCCCAGTTTCGCAACCGTGAATGGTTCCTTGAAGAAGATCCGCGCCCACAGCATCGCCCAGATGTAACCAAGAGACACCATCGGGTACAACACGGTCAACTGCCCCTGCGATACGCCCATCATGTAAAACACCGACGAGAGCAAATAGAATGCAACGCCGGTCGCCAGCCAATAATTCGTCAGGAGCCGTGCAAAGCTGCCCTTCATGTGCTCTGCTCCGAGTTTGAGGAATACAGCGCCGAACGAGCCGAAGAATGATCCTATTAACACCAGAACGATCGAACTGAGCGGTGTCTTCATCTTGTTACTTCTTTATTCCAAGAACGGAAACGCCGCCTACAATGAACAGGATGCCAATCGATTTGAAGAAGTTCATGTGCTCATCCGGCAGGAACACGAGTGAGAGAAACGTCACCCAAACGTAAGTCAGGGCAATGATCGGGTAGAGTCTCGATAGCTCACGTCCCTTCAACGCCACTGCAATAAGCAACACATTGATCGCATAACACATGTAACCGAGAAATAATTTCAGGTTTGTGATTACACCCAGGCAGAAACGAATGAAAAGAGTCGGATCATGCGCCAGGTCAGATAACGTAATATGCGCGCCGAGACTGGCGGTCCCTTGTTTGATGAGCATCTGGGCCAAGGCCCCAATCAGCGTGCAGGAGAACATCAAAAAAAACGAACGCCGCGCTGAAGCCTTGGTTATGATCGGGGAATCTGCTTCTAAGATTGTGGGTGAGGTCAAACAGTTGTCCGGGTTGAAGGGTACTACTTCCAGTTTAAAGCACAAATCCTTTATTGCTGGCTCGATCTCAGCCCGTATTCGTTACACTTGAAAAAGTGTCAGCGCCGCTTTTGCCTTCGCCGCTTGACTACATAGGGCTTCGGAGATTTGCGTTTTATCCGCCCATCGCGCATTCCGATCCCAACGAGTGGCTGCTCGGCCGTAGCGCTCGCGCAGAAGTGCAGGTAGTGAACGTACATACCGGCCGCGAGATCTGGATTCCGCGCCAACATATCGGTGCTGTCTCCGAAACCAGTGACGCTCTCCTGGTTGTTGGCCTTACAAAGGCGCTAAAATTTCGCGAAGGATCGATTGAGCCCGAAAGAAAAGAAGTGATCGAGATTCCTTCGGGTCCGGGCGGAACACGTGAACGCCGCTTTCGCATCGCGCCACCGGATCTTCGTCCGGCGCCGGTTGTGGCCATCCGGCTTGCGTCCAAAACTGAGTGGAGTCTGCCCAGAGTCCTTGTGACAACCTGTACCGGCGCGCTGGTCGTTGCACTGCTTGCGGCCTTGATCACCGCCGCGATCCGTTTCTAAAGTTCGTATGAACCGTCATTCCGCAACGCTCATCTGGGCGCTTCTCAGTGTTCTTGCTGCCGTCGCGATCGGCACTATTGCAAGCGTGCACGGCGAGCCGGTTAACAGTTTGTGGCTGGTGGCCGCCGCCGCGGCAACGTTTGCGCTCGGCTTCCGTTTCTACGCAAAATTTATAGCCGCTAAAATCATGGTGCTGGACGATCGTCGCGCTACGCCGGCCGAGCGATTGCAGGACGGCCATGATTTCGAGCCTACTAATAGGTGGATCCTCTTCGGCCATCACTTCGCCGCCATTGCCGGCCCTGGCCCTCTGGTCGGCCCCACGCTCGCCGCTCAATTCGGTTACCTGCCGGGCACGCTCTGGATTCTTTTTGGAGCGGTACTCGCGGGCGCCGTGCAGGATTTCATCATTCTGTTTTGCTCCATGCGTCGCGACGGCAAAACGCTCGGTCAGATGGCGCGCGAGGAAATCGGAAAGGTCGGCGGGTTCGTCTCGCTGATTACGGTGCTGCTGATCATGATCGTTCTGCTCGCCGTTGTCGGTCTGGTTGTTGTCAACGCACTGCGCGGCAGCCCGTGGGGAACGTTCACGATTGCCATGACAATCCCAATCGCCGTTTTCATGGGCCTCTACCTGCGCTTTTTTCGCACGGGCAAGGTGCTCGAGTGCTCGGCTATCGGATTCGTGCTGCTCCTGCTGAGTATCTATGGCGGAAAAGTAGTTGCAGCGTCCCCGACTTGGTCCGCCTGGTTCACCTGGAGCGGTGTGGCGCTCGCCCTTATCGTCATTCTCTACGGATTTCTCGCCAGTGCTTTACCTGTTTGGCTGTTGCTAGCACCGCGCGATTACCTAAGCACTTTCATCAAACTCGGCGTGATCTTTCTTCTCGCCCTGGGAATTTTAGGTACTCATCCCACACTCGAACTTCCACCCCTCACTCGGTTCACAGACGGAACCGGCCCCATCTTCGCCGGCAAAATTTTCCCATTCTGCTTCATCACTATTGCTTGCGGTGCTATCTCCGGTTTCCATTCGCTTATCTCGTCGGGCACCACGCCTAAAATGATTTCTCGCGAGTGGCATGCCTGGCCAATTGGATACGGCGCTATGTTGCTCGAAGGCTTCGTCGCGATTATGGCGATGGTCGCTGCCGCGAGCCTTCATCCCGGCGTCTTTTTCGCGGTTAATTCGCCAGCCGGGATCGTCGGAGCGCAACCGCAGGCGGCCGTCACCACCATCACCGGCTGGGGATTTCCCGTCACCGCCGCTGGCATGGCACAACTTGCTCACAGCGTTGGTGAGCGTACGCTGTTCGGACGTACCGGTGGTGCGCCGTCGCTTGCCTTGGGAATGGCCCAAATCTTCGGCAACGTCCTGCAGAAAACCGGACTTGGCGATGGCTTTCTCAGCTTCTGGTATCACTTCGCGATCATGTTCGAGGCGCTATTCATCCTCACCATCATCGATGCCGGAACGCGTGTGGGCCGCTTCATGCTGCAGGATCTGCTCGGTCACGTCTATCGCCCGCTCGGGCGTGTCAGTTGGGTACCGGGGATGCTGGCAACGAGCGCTCTCGTCACCGCCGCCTGGGGCTATTTTCTTTATCAGGGAGTTATCGATCCGCTTGGAGGCATCAACACGCTCTGGCCTCTTTTTGGAATCTCGAATCAGCTGTTGAGTGCGGTAGCTCTTTGCGTCGCCACCACCATACTGATCAAAATGCACCGCCTTCGATATGCCTCCATTACGCTCGCACCACTCGGGTGGCTGCTCGCTGTCACCTTCACCGCGGGCTGGCAAAAAATGTTCTCGCCTCAACCGCGCATCGGCTTCCTGTCACACGCCGCTCTTCTGGAAAACAGCTTGGCAGCGGGTAAAATCGCCGCTGCCAAGATCGCTGACACCCGCGGCACGATTTTTAATGAACGTCTTGATGCGGTCGTCTGCGGTGTCTTTCTCGTTCTGGTCCTCGTCATTGTCATCGATTCGGTCCGTGTCTGGTACGGGCTCCTCCGTGGCACACGCGCACGCGTCAGTTCCGAGTCGCCTTTCGTCTCCTCTCAGCTCGAAGTGGAGCGCGCGTGAAACGAGCACTTGCTCTATTCTGGAATCTCTTCCGCGAGCTCTCTGATGAAGCGGCCTATTCGCGCCACCTCCGGTTAACCGGCCGTGCACCATGCGCGGCGGAATGGAAGGCGTTCACTGACCGCCGCTACCGCCGCAAATACGCCAACGCGAAGTGCTGTTAGGAAGCGTTGCGAGGCTTCTTTCCGGGCAAAGCTTCTATCCTAAGAGATATTGCCAGTTCCGCGTCTTTTTCTGATCGATAGTTTCGGCTTTATTTTTCGTGCCTACCATGCTCGTGCGCGTAGTGGCGCACCGCCCATGCGTACCAGCAGCGGACTCTCCACCGAGGCCGTCTTCATCTTCGGCAACATGCTTCGCAAGTTGATGACGAGTTTCAAACCAGATTACATAGCCGCCATCTTTGAAAGCAGTGAGCCGACAGTCCGGTCTGCAGCCTTTGCCGAGTATAAAGCCAATCGCACCGAAATGCCGCACGATCTGGGCCCGCAAATCCCTTACGTGCGGCGCTTGCTCGAAGCCATGAATATTCCGCTGCTCGAGTTCCAAGGTTACGAAGCCGACGACGTCATCGGCGCGATCGCCTGCCGCCAGCCGGCAAAACCGCTCGAAGTCGTGATCGTTTCGAGCGATAAAGATATGTTGCAGCTGGTCAACGATCGCGTCTTCATGCTCAACCCGATGAAAGATGACGAATGGTACGACGCAGCAAAGGTCGAACAGTTCATGGGCGTTAAGCCCGCGCAGGTAGCTGACCTGCTCGCACTCAAAGGCGATGCAATCGACAACATTCCGGGCGCACCCGGCATCGGCGACAAAGGCGCGCGGGACATCATCACGCGTTTTGGCTCCGTTGAAGCCGCGCTAGAGCACGCATCCGAAGTCGAGCGGAAGATGTATCGCGAAAGCTTGTTGAACAATCGAGATCAAATTCTCTTAAGTAAACAACTCGCCACTATCCACACGCAACTGCCTGTCGAATGGGAGCTTGCGAAGCTTCACGCACAGACACCCAACAACTCGGCGCTCAAAGCCATTTACAAAGAGCTTGAGTTTTTTAGTCTGCTCAAAGATCTTGCGCCTGAAGACGACAGCGCGCTGCGCGATTACGCGGCACTTACAAGCGCGCAGGCCATCAACGAGTGGCTCGGCCAGCGCCCGCCTGAGGCACCCGTTGCGGTTTCGATCGATTTGACAAACGGCTTCGTTGGTCTTTCCTATCACGTTGGACAGGGTCGCGCCGTACCGGTCTCGGAGCTAGATTCGATTCGTCCCCTGCTCGAATCGGAAGCGATACCGAAAGTTGTGCATGATGTGAAGGCGTTTCTCTCGGCGTTATTTCCGCTGGGCGTCACTCCTCGCAACCTGGCGGATGACGCCATGTTGTATTCGTTTCTGATCACCGCCGATCCGGGAGGCAGCTCTCCCGAAGCCCTGGCTGAAAGATTTCTCGACCGCAAGCTCAATGCCGCTGCCGAACAGCAAGCGGAAGCAACTCTAGCCGTGAACCAGTTGCTCCGGCCGCAGGTCGAGGCGCAAGAGCTATCAGGCGTTTACCAGCAGATCGATCTTCCGCTTGCGCCGGTGCTCGCGAAAATGGAAACCACCGGCATTCGCGTCGATATGGATGTGCTCGCCGAGCTCTCCACTCGTCTTGCCGAACGCGTTGAGAAAATCGCCGAACAAATTTATCAGCTTGCCGGACATCCCTTCAATGTCAACTCGCCGCAGCAGCTTGGGAAGGTTCTTTTCGAGGAAATGAATCTACCTACGCCGGTGAAGTACGGTAAAGGCAAGGTGATTTCAACAGCCGCCGATGTGCTCGAAAGCCTTGCTCCGGCGTACCCCGTTGCGCAGCTGGTTCTCGATTATCGCCAGCTGACAAAACTCAAAGGCACCTATATAGATGCATTGCCCCAGCTGGTTAAGCCGGAGACCGGGCGCGTTCATACCACCTTCAACCAAGCCGGCGCCGCCACCGGCCGGCTGTCGTCTTCAAACCCGAACCTGCAGAACATTCCCATCCGAACGGAAGAGGGTCGAGAGATCCGTGCCGCCTTCGTGCCCGAGCCAGGCTGGGAAATGCTGGCCGCCGACTACTCCCAAATTGAGCTGCGCCTGCTCGCGCACATGTCGGAGGATCCGGTGCTCGTTGAGTCGTTTCGGAACGGAGAGGATATTCACACACGGACCGCGGCTGAAGTGTTTAAGGTCGATCCCCTAATGATTAATGCCGATATGCGCCGCGCTGCCAAAGCGGTAAATTTCGGGATCGTCTACGGCCAGACCCCGTTTGGTCTTGCGCAGACCCTCTGCATCGATCGCAAGGAAGCTGAACTTTACATCCGTCGCTACTTCGAGCGCTACGCGGGCGTTCGCGAATTTATCGATCGTACGATCGAAGAGGTGAGGCGGAGTGGCGTTGCGAAAACTCTGCTGGGTCGCCGTCGCCCGATTCCCGATATGCAGAGTCGCAATCCCGCGGCGCGATCGTTTGCCGAGAGAATTGCCGTGAATACGCCTTTGCAAGGCACTGCCGCCGACCTGATCAAACTGGCTATGATCCGCCTTTCTCAGTTGCTCGAACAAAGAAAACTGAAATCGCGGATGTTGCTGCAGGTCCACGACGAGCTTGTTTTCGAAACGCCGCCGGAAGAGAAGGCAGAACTGGCTGAACTGGTCAAACACGAAATGCAAGCCGTTTATCATCTCTCTGTCCCGCTGGTGGTCGATGTCGGCACTGGTCCGAATTGGAGAGACGCCAAGTGAATCGCCGAGTTTTTGCCGTCCTTATGCTCGCCCTTGCCGTTTCGTGCGGCACGAAAAAATCCGGCAAGATGGGCCCTGGTCCTGCCGAATACAAGGTGCGGCTTCAGACAACCAAGGGCGATGTCGTCATCCTGGTGCATCGTGACTGGTCACCGCTTGGGGCGGATCACTTTTACGAGCTCACCCAGATGCGTTTCTATGACAACAATGCATTCTTTCGGGCGCTGCGCGGCTTCGTCGTGCAGTGGGGCATAAACGGCGATCCGGACGTGAATAAGAGCTGGAGTCAGATCACGCTCAAAGATGATCCGCCGAAGGTCTCAAACAAGCCCGGTACTGTCGTTTTTGCCAAAACTGGCGAGCCTGACTCGCGAACCACGCAGCTGTTCATCAACTTGGCTGATAACGGCGCTTCACTCGACGGGCAGGGTTTTACGCCTTTCGGGGAAGTCACTCAGGGCATGGAGAATGTGGCGAAGCTTTACGGAGGATACGGGGAGATCGCACCCAGTGGCGCCGGTCCGAGTCCGGCTGCGATCGCCGATATCGGTAATCCCTATCTCGAAGAGCACTTCCCGAAACTGGATTACATCAAGACGGCCCGGGTAATTCCGTAATCCGCGCTTCTCCTGTTCGAGAGCGCAACGCTTTCACCGAGTTTTCACTACCCCTCTAAAGTCATCGCCTCTTTAGGCCGATGTGTCTCTTGTCGCGTCCAGCGACGGAGGCGAAATGAAAACTCTGATTCTGAAGACTTTGGTGATCACGGTGGCTGCAGCGGCCGCGCTCTCAGCTCAAACGGTGGCGCAACCCGGTCA
Source organism: Terriglobia bacterium (assembly GCA_963737005.1). Classification (GTDB taxonomy): domain Bacteria; phylum Acidobacteriota; class Terriglobia; order Bryobacterales; family Bryobacteraceae; genus Bog-105. Next base: position 303,004 of record CAVTRD010000008.1, read on the forward strand.
GATTGCTCCTGCATCCGAAGCAGCGTTCTTGGCTGGCTCAGTTAGTTCCAGCTCGTTCACCCTTCCTCGTCAAAACACGTATTTGCTTACGGAGCAGAAGCACGATCGAAAAGTGAATCGAATCTGGGGCGGTAGCATGATCGCTATGCTCGCGGCCACCAGCATGGACGCAGGCTCGTCATGGGGCAAACGGGAAGGTAACCCGCTGCTCGCCTCATCAGACGGTACTTTCGGCCCCAAGGGACTCAGCATCAAGATGGGCATTGCAGCCGGTGTGATTGTGCCCGAACTGCTGCTGCGGCATCACAAAGACCTCAAATCCAAATTCGCCATCGGCAATTTCGCCGAAGCGACGATTTTTAGCGGAGTCGCGATCCACAATTTCGGTATATCGGCCCCGAAGTGAACGCGTTTTTGGCTGCTTTCGCGCCAACACGGCTATACTAGGTGAACTGCGAGACGGTGAGAGAGTTCACTCTATTAGAGGCATGAAGGGCAACAACGGCACTCGAATCTGCATCGTTTCGATACTCTCGGTCGCGATTGTGCAGGCCCTATCTCCAACCATCGGCGTTGCCTCGGCAATAGGTTCATTTGTTCTAAATAGCAACAGGGTTGACGGAAATGCCAACCTTTTCGATGGCTCGGAAATTAAAACGAATAAAGCATCGAGCCAGATCCTTCTTGCGAATGGAGCGGCTCTGACGCTCGGCATTGATTCTGCCGCGACGGTCTATCGGGACCACTTACTTTTGCAAGGGGGCGCGACGAAGGTCGATGACATGAACGGCTTCAGCGTCCACGCGGCGAATCTTCTGGTCCAACAGGCGCAGCCCGCTTCACAAGCCGTTCTTCGCTTGAATGGCGATATCTTGGAGGTCGCCGCGCTGGCTGGTTCGCTGAACGTCTTCGATAAGAACGGCGCGCTCTTGACGCATATCGGCGCGGGAACCGGCTCCGCTTTTCAGACGGGTGCGTCGGGTGGAGGGCGAGGCACTGCATCCCCCAACAACAATAATCGGATACGACGTGAAGCCGCCGTCGGACTGCTTATGGCGGCTACTCTGGCGGGGTTGGGCTTGGCTGTTGCGGCAATCGTGCAACCGGCGCCGACCAGTCACTAGCGCCAAGGCAAACCTTCTAGGTAGCAAAGTCGGGCTTCGCGTTGTCCAGAGAATGTGAGAATGTCGAAGCTTCCGTTTATTCTTCTGATCGCCGGTCTGGCTTGCAGCTGTGGTGGGCAAAGGCGCACGGGCAGTTCGAACGACCCGAATGAACAGCAGGGCAATACCAAGGCCCAGCCCGAAAAGGGCGTCACCAGCAATACCAATAAGCAGCCGAACGATAACAAGGCGGGTCGAAATGCCCATAGCGATACTCCGAACGCCAACGACAACAAGTAATCACGGACTTACTTCGCGAAAGCCCAATACTGACCCTCGTTAGTCAATCCACGTTCCGCTGGGTTGAACTCCTGGCGCAACAAAAGCCCGATGTCAGTCAGCAAACTTTGCTGCCCTGAGAAGTAGCTGTGGCCGAGTAGGCCTCGATCGACCGATGTGGCGTCGATCGTCTCGAGATCGGGCGCGACGTAAGGAGTGGCTCGAACCAAGCCGACGCGATCGCCCTTATGAAGATAATCGGAAAGCAGCAACGCGTTATCTCGCTTTGAGACATAGGATGTAGCGGGAAGCTTGCCGGCATGCTGCAGCTTCGGAAACTTGTCGGCGAAGACCGGCACGTAGACATCCGCTGCAACAAAGACAAGTTGGTTTAGCGGGATAGCTGCGCGTGGGTTATCGGCCAAGCCGAGCAGCATTACGCGATTGCCCATACTGTGCGCAAGGACATGGACACGCTGCCACGGGCCGCCTTCCAATCCTTTGATAAACGCAGCGAAACTGTCGCCCGATGCTGCGGCCCGGTCTTCGTCACCGTTGTAGCGGGAGAGCGCTCCGAGCGAGGGCCAGCTAAAAAGCACGACGACACCTAGAAATTTGGTATCGAACGCAAACTGGGCGGCCCGCATCGCGGCCTCCTCAAACGTCACATTGTAACCATGGAGGAAGATCAGCAGTTCCTCGGCCTGCACGGCGGCGAGGGTCGCTTCGAGCGCCGAGGCAAATGCCCCCTGCTTCATGGCTTCGAATTCACCAAGTACAATTGCCCGCTCGGCGACTGAGCCCTCGAAGCGGTTCCACCAGTGCGGTGTTTCGAGTTTGCCAGTTGCGTGCCGCGCAAGGGGTATGGTGACGGGCACCAGACCGTATGAAATGTCGCTGCTCGGTTCACCGCAGAATCGTTCGGCTGATTGCGGGTCCGCCTGACGGTTGGTTGCGAAGAACACGGGGACGGAGGCCAAATCGGTTGCGGCAAGATGGTCGCTCATCGTTTCGGCCAGCGCCGCGCCGGTATTTGCCGTGACGAGCCAGGTCTGGGCCGGCTCAGCAAGCGGATGCACACCCTTCGGCTGATCGGGCAAAGCGGAGCGTACCACCAGCTCTTCGACATACGCATGAGCCGCCGTTCCCCGCGTTAATTTTAGAAGCTCTTCCACTGCGTGCGTGAGTTCAACTGGCGAAGATGCGTTTACGAGACGATGAGCGATCTTGCTCAGATCTGACGCGAGCAGCTGCGACATCGGGGCGAGGCGGACCTGAATGCCGCCCCAATTGGCCAGGAGCGCATTCAGCAGCGCGAGTTGTTGAATTTCGGTGAGCATGTTCTCAGTGGCGACGATGACGCCCTCTTGCCACTTTGTGCTCGGCTGGGACTGGGGGCCCCGGAGCAGCGGCTGCGGTCTGCTGGCTCGCGCCCGGACCGATCTTGCTCAGGATGCGGTCATGAATCCAGTGCTCGTCCCACCACTCCTTTGGATCGATCTGCACACCCGCAATCATCATGCTGAAATGCACGTGATCGCCGAACGCCATGCCGGTAGCGCCGCTCACGCCAATTTGTTGTTCCTTCCCTACGTTGTCACCGACCTTGACGAGAATCCTGCTCATATGGCCGTACAGGCTTTGTAGCGAATAGCCGTGGTCGAGTATGACGCAGTTTCCAAAAAGACCAAGCCGGTCGGCGTAGATAACTCGGCCGGAGTTGGCGGCCTTCACCGGTGAGTTCATAGTCTGGGCGAGATCATACCCCAGATGCACCTGCTCATCGATTTTCTTGCCGTTGTAAACGTAAGTGCGCCGGTCAGCGAAAAACGATTCGCGAGCACCCTTCACCGGAATGAAAGCGCCGGACCAGAGAATTTTATGTTCCGTGTTGTTCCGCAACTCATAGATGGTTTGCGTGTTCGAGCGGCGCATATCGCCATTCAGCTTTACGAATCGATCCACGAGGCTGCCCGTGCCGTTCGGATCGAGCTCGCCCACTACCTTCTGCAGATTTTGGTCGCTCACGCGAATCGTGCTGTCGCGGAACTTTTTAGGGAAGATCTTGACCCAGAAAGTGGTGGTGACTTCCGTGCCGGCTCCGTTGCGTGCGAAGGCGAGCGGAACGGTATCGGGTCCAACATCCCAGGGATAGGGAAAGAGCGAAAAGCGATGGCTGCTGCCATCCGGCTGACCCGGTACGGCAAACGAGCCGGCGTTGTAGTGAGCGACGTGCACGCCGGCTTCGGTCCAGCTGCCGCCCGGGTCGAGCATCACGAGCTCTGAGCCGCCCTGGTTAATGTAGTGCTGAAAACCGTCGGCCACGATGGTAGGCGGGCGAAGGATCACCTGAACGTCCTGCGCCAATTCGGAAGTAGAGCCGCGCAGGTCGTTCGAAGTGGCGCGCACGATCATCCGGGCCGGGCCTTCCTTGAGGAACGAGGCCTGTTTCTGGCCGGCGTAGAAGGTATACGCGCCCACGCGCTGCTTAGTATGCGTCCTGTCCTGATAAATGGTTTGAGTCTGGCCATTCTGCTCCAGGGCAGCAGAGAAGGCTTTAACCCCGTGTGGAGCATCCACTTCGACCAACACCGAAGTAGAAGTGCCGACTGACGGGACGGGGCGGGCCAGTTTCAAGCTGGTTTCAGCGCCGGAGAACCAGATGATGGCAAAAGCGACAAGAACAAGCGCGGCCAGAGCCAGCAGCGCCCGTTTGAGCATTGGATTCAGTTGCATTAAGTTCTGAGTACCCGGCGCCCCTCGATGCGAAAATTGCCTGCCGCCACCCAGGCAATCGCTTCCGAGTAGATGCGGTGTTCCTCGACGAGAATGCGAGCCGAGAGTTCTTCCACCGTATCGGTGTCGAGCACCGGAACCGAGGCCTGCAGCAGGATCGGGCCGCTATCCAGCTGTTCATCGACGAAATGGACGGTACAGCCCGAAACTTTCACGCCGTGGGTCAAGGCCTGGTACTGCGCATCAAGCCCCGGGAACGCGGGGAGGAGCGAAGGGTGAATGTTCAGGATGCGGTTTGGATATTGCCGAACGAACTCGCCGGTGAGAAGGCGCATGTAACCCGCTAAACAGACTAAGTCGACCTGATGTGCCTGAAATAATTCAACAACTTGCCTATCGAAAGCGAGCCGATCCACCCCGCGCGAGGGAATAGCGGTGTTTGGCAGCTTATAACGATTTGCAATTTCTAGCCCGGGAGCGTTGGGTCGATTTGAGCAAACGAAGCCAATCTCGCAGGGTAACCGACCCTCGAAAATGTTGCGGGCGATGGCCGCAAAGTTTGAGCCCCGTCCGGACAAAAGGATCCCGAGCCTCACTGATAGATGACTCTGGGCTGCCGGGCCGAATGATGCGCGACAACCTGTCCGATCGGATAAGCAGGTTCACGCAGCTTTCGCAGGATTTGAGTAGCGGCCTCGATGTGTCGAGGCGAGATGGCAAAGACCATGCCGATCCCGAGGTTGAATGTACGACGGAAGTCATCTTCCGGGATGTTGCCCATTTTTTGCAGGAGCTTGAAAATCGGCTGCCGCGGCCATGACTCGATTTCAATCTGCGCGGCGCAAGCTTTCGGAAGGATACGAGGCAGGTTGTCAGTCAGGCCGCCGCCGGTAATGTGCGCAGCGCCTTTCAGGAGCTTTCTGGCCTGGAGAGCCTGGAGAGGCTTCAGGTACGACTTGTGGATTTTGAGAAGTTCGTCCGCCAGGTTGCCCGCCAGTTCCGGCAGTTTAGCGCTGGGTGTGTGACCGGCAGCTTCGAACAGCACCGTGCGGGCAAGTGAATAGCCGTTGGTGTGCAGGCCGTTGGAGGGTAATCCGAGGAGCAAGTCGCCCGGCTCGATGGTTTCGCCGGTCAAGAGGCGGTTACGCTCGACTGCGCCGACTATGAAGCCCGCCAGATCGTACTCGCCGGGTTGGTACATGCCGGGCATCTCCGCGGTCTCCCCTCCGATCAGAGCGCAGCCGTTCCGTTTACAACCCCGCGCCAAACCCTCGACTACACTGGCGAGAACCGGGGCTTCGAGCCGGCCGACCGCGAAGTAATCGAGGAAAAAGAGAGGCGTGGCGCCTTGCACCGCGATGTCGTTGACGCAGTGATTCACCAGGTCTTCACCGATGGTGTTGTGACGGCCGGTCGCGAAGGCTATTTTGAGTTTTGTGCCGACGCCGTCCGCAGAGCTGATCAAGACGGGATCGCGCCAGCCTTTCAAATTGAAGCCGGCCCCGAAGCTGCCAATTGAGGTGAGAACGTTTGGGGTGAGGGTGCTTGAAGCCAGGCGCTTGATGCGTTTCAGCGCGCGATTCGCTTCGTCAATGTTCACGCCAGCATCGCGGTAGGTGGTTTGCGTCGGCACCGAAGGAAGACATAATTTTAGCCGATGGGCGCGACGATCGCGAGAGGATGATGCAGGGAATAATTAGAAGCCGCTGACCAGCCTGAATTCCTTTTTCGCTCCAGCTTGCAGCAACCCATCCTTCAAGACTCCCGAGACTTTGCGGAAGCGATCGACAGTGGTGGCGAGTGCATGCAGCGAGAAGTGAGAGTGATCAGTCGACATGGGTGACATACGGAATGTCGGGAGGACATCGGCGAACATCTCAACCAGCTGCGGATCGCGCCAGCCTTTTTTCACTTCATCGCGCAGGGTGGTTAGCGCTTGTTCCGGAGTCATGGCCTCTTTGTAAGGCCGGGCGGTGGTAAGTGCGTCGTATATATCGGCCAACTGCAGGATGCGGGCCAGCAGCGGAATCTCTTCACCGCGCAAGCCATTCGGGTATCCCGAACCGTCCCACCGTTCATGATGATGCCGAATGATGGGGAGAACCGGCGCGAGCGACTTCATGCCGCCGCAGATGCGAGCGCCGCGTTCGGCGTGGGTCTTCATGATTTCCCATTCTTCGGGGGTGAGCGCACCCGGCTTGAAAAGGACATGATCGGGCACTGCCACCTTGCCGATGTCGTGGAGATAGCCGCCGCGCTGTAACGCCAGGATGTCGGGAGCAGATAAGCCGAGCGTCAGGCCCATGGCGGCTCCCATCAGGGCGAGGCGGTGGCAGTGTTGACCAAGGTCAGGATCGCGATCTTCGACAGATTGCGCGAGCGAAAACAGGACAGACTCGGAATCATCGAGCGAGTCAATCATCGCTTTATGGCGCAAGCTGGCCTGTACACGTGCTTTGAAGGTGCGGTGGCGAAGGGGCCGCAGCAAGAATTCATCAGCGCCGGCTTCGAGCGCGCGTACTTCTTCCTCCACGTCGTCTGAACTTCCGATCACGTAGACCGGCAGTAGCTGAGTGGTAGTGCTTTTTTTGAGAAAACGGCAGAAGTCCAGGCCGCCTTTTTCGGGACTAGCCAAGTCAATCAGGACCAGATTTATCTGGTGTTGAGCCAGAGCTGCCATTGCTTCGGCCGGTGAAGCAGCCCGCACCAATTCGTGTGCGAGTCCTTGCAGTGCGGCCCGGATGGAGCGAACGCTCGTGTTGGAAGCATTTACGGTCAGGAGCGTGGGAGTCGACGGGCTAGTTTGGGAAGTCGGCACTAACCCACGCAAGGGGCCCAGACCGGAAGCCGCCCGAAGTGTTTGATGTTCGTTGATAACAGTAATGCTCATTCGCAGATGCGTTCTAAGTCTCTATCGATCTGAGTGGAGCGATTGTATAGAAATTCTGTTAATTTCGCGGTGGAAGTGGGCGGTTTAGGCGGGTAAAAGGTGAAGAAGGGAGCGTGCGCTTTGGAATTTAGTTGACTTTTGATGGCCGCACCCGTTCTACCGCCCAGTTCGTGTTCTAATTGATCTGGAAGGACCGCGTCCTTCCGCCTCTAGGACGCCGACCGTGTCCACAACCCCCCCTGGGAGGAGTACTTCACTGACAACGAAAATTGCTACTGTCGCGACGCAAGTTCGCGAGCCTGCCGACCGTTGGACGACCAGCGATGCCGCCGAGCTATATGATGTTGCTCGATGGGGCAAGGGATATTTCTCGGTCGGCGAAAACGGCAATCTTTTTGTTCATCCGACGAAAGAATCTGATCGAAGCATCGATTTGAAGCAGCTGGTCGACAGCCTCGAGTGGCGCGGCATTTCGCTGCCGATTTTGATCCGTTTCGCCGACATCATCCGGCACCGACTGGGTGAAATGCACCAGGCGTTCGATAATTCGATTCGGGAGCACGGCTACACGGGCGGTTACTGTTGCGTTTATCCCATTAAGGTGAACCAGCAGCGGCAGGTCGTCGAGGAAGTTTTCAATTTCGGACGGGCCTACCACTTTGGGCTGGAGGCTGGTTCAAAACCGGAACTGCTGGCGGTACTGGCCATCGCCGATAACGAGACTCCTATCATCTGTAACGGATTTAAAGATGACGAATACATCGAGATGGTGATGCTGGCGAAGAAAATCGGCCGGCAGATCATCCCGGTGGTTGAGAAGTACACGGAATTAGAGCTCATTGCTAAGCATGCGCGCGAAGTGGGGGTCAAGCCGATTATCGGTTTGCGCGTCAAGCTCGCCAGCCGCGGGTCGGGTCGCTGGAAGTCCTCAGGCGGGTACCGCTCGAAGTTTGGGTTGACGGTTTCGGAGGCTCTAAAGGCCGTCGACTACCTGAAGAGTATTGGGCTGGAGGACAGCCTGCAACTGCTTCACTTTCATCTGGGAAGCCAGATCACGAACATCCGGCAGATCAAGGCCGCGGTGGTGGAAGCGGCGCGCGTGTATGTCGATTTAAAGAAGATGGGGACCGGGCTGACCTATATGGATGTGGGCGGCGGTCTCGGCATCGATTACGACGGTTCGCAGACGGATTTCGAATCGAGTGTGAACTACACGCTGGAAGAGTACGCGCGCGATGTGGTGTATCACATTCAGAGTATTTGCGACGAGGCTGAAGTGGCGCATCCGACCATCATCACTGAAAGCGGGCGGGCGGTGGCGGCATATCACAGTCTGCTGGTGTTCAACGTGGTTGGGGTGAGTGGGTTTGGCGAAGAAGACCTGCCGGCAACGCTACCCGAGGACGCCGAGCAGCCGCTGATCGATCTTTTCGAGACGCATCGCTCTTTGACAAAGAGGAATCTACTCGAGAGCCATCACGACGCGCAACAGGCGCTCGATTCAGCATTAAATCTTTTCAGCCTGGGTTATCTTTCGCTGACGCAGCGCAGCTTATCGGAAAACTTGTATTGGGCGATCTGCCGCAAGACGTTGCAGCTGGCGAGCGAACTGGATTTTTTTCCCGAAGAGCTGGAAGGCTTGAACGGTCTGCTCTCCGATACCTACTTCTGTAACTTTTCTTTGTTTCAGAGTATGCCAGACAGCTGGGCCGTGAAGCAGCTTTTTCCAATCATGCCGATTCACCGGCTGGAAGACAGGCCGACGCGTCACGGCGTGCTGGGCGACATATCTTGCGATTCGGACGGCAAGGTGGACCAGTTTATAGACCGGCACGACGTAAAGAAGACGCTGCCGCTGCACGCCTTTAATAACGGCCCGTATATTCTGGGCGCGTTCTTACTAGGTGCTTACCAGGAGATACTCGGCGATCTGCATAATCTGTTCGGCGATACGAACGCGGTGCATGTGTGTCTCGATGAGCAGGGGGACGTGGTGCTCGAGACCGTGGTGAAGGGCGACACAGTGCGCGAGGTGCTCGACTACGTGCAATACAACTCGCAGACGCTACTTGACGAGTTCCGTAAGGATGTCGAGCGGGCGGTACGCGAGCAGCGGATCGGCTATGAAGAGTCCGGGCGCCTTCTGAAGTTTTACGAAGAAGGACTGCAAGGCTACACCTATCTCGAGCAGTAACGAAGCCGCGCCACTCCGAGTGGTGTTGGTTGAGGCGCGTAACCCGCTGAACATCGGAGCGGTAGCGCGGGCGATGAGCAACTTCGGTTTTACCGATCTGCGATTGGTGAAGCCCTACGAGGTGGCGTTTCGAGAGGCTCGCTCAGCGGTGCGCTCGCATTACATTCTCGAGAGCGCGCAGGTATGCGGGTCCGTAGCCGAGGCGGTGGGCGACGCGACGCTTACGGTGGGCACGACTGCGGTGGGCCATCGTGATCTGCACGCACCGCTATACAGACTCGAAACGGCCGCTCCGCTAATTCGCCGCGAGCTGGCGCAATCGCCCGTCGCGCTGCTTTTTGGTTCGGAAAAATTCGGCCTTTCGAACGATCAGATGAGCCATTGCCACTGGCTGCTTCGCATTCCCACCCGCGACGAGCATGGATCGATGAATCTGGGCCAGGCGGTGGCGATTTGCCTGTATGAGCTGCGCCGTGAAGCGGCCGCCGAGATGGAGCAGTTTGCGCCGGCGCCGGTTCTCTCAGGCGAATCCAGAGAACGCTTTACTGCACTTCTCTTCGAGGCGCTGACGCGATCCGGTTATGTTGCCGAGCGAACCGCTCCATCGACCGAGCGCAAATTGCGGCGACTGGTGGGGCGGTTGGGGATGCCGGCTTCGGATGGGGAGACGTGGTTCGGGATTTTGCGGCAGATCCTTTGGAAGTTAGGACAGGGCGGCGGAAACTAAAGCTCAAAGGCAATGTTATGCTGTGGCCGATGACGAAGGTTCAGACGAAATTCAAGCTCACCCGCGCTCTTGATGAGAAGGATTTCGAGAGCATTGCGCACCTGCACGCGGTGTACGGGATGCTGGCGACCCGGCTGATGCCCTCCGGTGACGAACTGTTCGTCGAGTATGATTCGGCGCGGTTGTCTCGGTCGGAAGTGCTTGGCACGCTGCATGAGAATGGTATTCCGGTCGCTTAGGGCGACGGCGTCCCCGGCAAACCTTCGAGTACTAAACTTCACATTTCTGCATTTTTCTTGATAGAATCAGTCCCTAATTGTTGGAGGGGACTGGTATGTTCATCTGCGGGGGGACCGGCAGACTTCTCGGAGCAGCGCTGTGCGCCGCGCTCTTAGCTGTGCCGATAAGCGCGGGTCCAGGCTTTGGACTAATGCGGAAAAAGACAGTGCAACTGCGCACACGTCAACCTGCCGCGATTCGACTTTCGGACACATCGATCGCTTTCACGGGCGGAGCAACCAATCCGGAATACATGCCGATTGAGGCGAGCCTGCTGGAAACACTTGAAACGGAGTTACTGAAAGACGAGAAGACACTGGTAAAGAAGAATACTGCCGCGGAGGCGGAATGGACGCTGAACGCGAAGGTAACAGGCTATTCGCTTCCTCCGCCCCAGCAAAGGACACAGGGAACCGGCAACACTGCTGTTCAATACACGCACTGGGTAGGCACGCTAAACGTGGCCTACCAAGTACTCGATAAGACGGGCAAGACCCACGACGCACAGAACGTACGCGCTGATTTCGATAAGGAGTACGATTCATCGGGGACGAGCGGCGGGAAGATTTTCAGCATGCCGACTCATATTCCGTTTGGCGGCAGGAAGAGCAGCGACGGCAGTAGCGCCGAAAAAACAAAGCAGCCGCGAACTACCGAAGATGTCAAGCAGATTTTAATACAGGAAGCGGTCGGCCAGATCGCGGCGAACCTGGGCAATACGTCACGAGTACTCGATGTGCAAGTGGCGACCGGTGAAGACCATCTCAACAAAGCAGCGACGTTCATGGACGACAAGCTTTGGTCGCGGGCGCTCGATCTGCTCGACAGTACGCCGGCGTTTCCTAAGCCGGAGGACGAATCTTACCGGCAATATGATCTGGGGCTGGTGTATGAAGCGTTGTCTTACGACTCCAAGGATGCGATGGACCAACGCCAAAACATTTACAAGGCGGCGGAGTACTATGACAAGGCTCTCGAACTGAATCCCAAGGAAAAGTATTTTGTGGATTCGGTAGCGCGGGGCAAGGATTCGATTTCGCGATATAAGGCACTCGATGAGGAAGCGGCTCTGGCCAAGAAGACCGGGAAGGGAGCCGTTGCGGGAGAATCCAAGCCGGGTGGCGGCAAGACTCCGGTCAACGCGGCCCCACCCGCAAAGGTTTTCACCGCAAGCGACGCGATAGAACTCTTTAGCAACGGAGTCGGTGAAGACCAGATTACCGACATGATTCGTAACTCCGCAGTACAGTTCGATCCGCATGATAAGGACACTGTGCTCGCTATGGCTAAGGCAAAGCTGCCGATGACCATTCAGAATGAGCTGCGGAAGAAGGTCGGGGCGCCGCCGCTTGGAACGAATGCGGCGAGTTCGCGGGCAGTCGCGGTTCACAAAACAGCGCCGAAAGCACAGCAATGACACGACGGGAGTTTGTGGCGCTCGGTGCGGCTGGTGTGGCGAGCGCGGTATCGGGTTTGCATGGGCAGACGGTATCGGATCGAGTGGGTGCGGCTCAGGACCAGGTTTATCAAGGGCTGGAGTTACTGTCTTCGCACTCGCCGCCCGAGCAGATCACGCGCGCTGTGGGATTCATGAATCGGGCACTTGATCAGTATCCGAGTTTAGGGGATGCGCATTACTACCGCTCGCTTTGCTTGAAGAAAATCGGTCAAAAGCCGACACAGCAGGTCAGCGATCTACGGGCGGCCGAGCGGTATGAATCGGAAGCGCTGCGCGATAAACGTGATCCTTTCGTGCTGGCGGTTCCGAAGATCTACGACAACTTGAACGAGGTTGGGCAGAAGTGGGCGCTGGTGGTTGGGATCAGCCAGTTTCAGCCGGAGCATGGGCCGGATAATCTCGCCGCGGCCGACAAGGACGCTTCGGCGCTGGTGGCAACTTTGCGTGATGCGAACGTGGGGCGATTTCCGGAAAAGAATGTTTTCCCGCTTATCAATGCCGATGCAACCACGGCCGCGATCAAAGCGAAGCTGAATCACATTGCGACGAAGGCAAAGCCGGAAGATATCGTGCTGGTGTACATTTCGACACATGGATCGTCGCGGACCGACGACATTAAGCAGGTGAGTTATCTTTACACCTACGACACCGATGTTTCGTCCAAGGATCAGATCTTCGGGACTGCTCTGCCGATGGTGGATGTCGCCGCGATTATCCGGACGCGTTGCACGGCCCAACGAACGGTAGTGATATTTGACACTTGTCACAGCGGCTCGGCGGCGGGATCCGATGCGCTTTCGAGTGAGGACATGGACCGCCTACGGGACGGGGCAGGACGGTATGTCTTGAGCTCGTGCGAACCGAACCAAAGCGCCTATGAGACGGGCGGACATGGATGTTTCACAGCCAGCTTTCTTCGCTTTTTTCAGGATCGCCAGGGTTGCGTTCGGATGAGCGATCTTTTTACATCGGTCCAGAAGGACGTGAGCAGCACGGTAAATCAAAAGTTTCATCAGGCCCAGACGCCGGTGATGACGCGGAGCGAGCATGCGGCGGAAATTATCTTGGGGGCCGGCGTTGGCGGGGCTTCGGAGCAGTGTGTGTCGGCCCAGGGGCCTCTGGTATAACAAGATCTCCGCGCCAGAAGTCGTAGAGCTGCTGGATGAGAGTGGCAAGCACTACTGCAGCCGGGCTGAAGAGGTAATGGCTTTTGGCAAGAGCGTAGATAATGACGACGGCCGTCACGGCACTGGTCACCATCATTTTGCGTGCGGTACGCGGCTCCCAATTCCGCCATTTCTTAAGGCCTGTCATAAACAAAACAACCACAAAGCCGGTTAAGAGATCGAGGAGGAAACTCCAGGGCTGCTGAATTTCAGTGAACCCGTCTCCTTTCATCTCGGCCGCAATGGCTCGCGCATTGATGACGATACCAGCCTCTTTGGGGTCCGCGGGCGTAGGGTGGAAATCAGCGGATTGGGGGTAGGTGCCACCCAGAAGAACGATTTTGTCTTTGATCAGGTTTGCCAAAAGCGCCTGGCGGTCCTTTTTAACCCCAACAGTGCCGTCGCAGTTATCTGGGTTGCCGGATCTCTCAAAGAACTTATCAATGCTAAAGGAAGTAGGGGGAAGCCCTGCAAAGTTTAGGTACACCTCGGTAATGTTCGGGGGTTTCGGCCGGCAATTCTGGTTTAGAGCAGCACAATACCTGTTGGCGATGACCCGTGCCCAAGTTGCTCTTATCTCATTCGGTTCTTTCGATCTTGGATCGGTGGCCAGAGTGAGTCGGCGCGGAAAACGCCGGAGTTTCAGATCGTCCTGTGTGGGATAAACAGCGGGACCCCAATCGATCTCCGGCTTAGTTCTTAGAATGTAGGGATCAAAACCCAGGACCGGTGTTGGGCGCACGGGCGCTTCCTCATCTTTTCCGAAAAGCCATTGGAGAAAGTCGATTCGTGGCGGCTGATCTTCTGCCTCGGCGCCAGAGGCCCAGACCACATTCCGATTGGAGGGTGTGATGGAGAAATCCTGATAAATTTTCCGATCGTTTGCGGTTCTGCCCTCAGTCAGGATATCGACACCGATCACTGCAGGCGCACCACTCGGAACGGAATTGATTTCCCGAACCAAACCAGTCACAATTTGTGAACACAGCGGTGATGCCGAGCCGAAGAAAGATCGGTACGCGTCCTTGTCGATTTCGAAGATAACCATGGAGTCCATCATGGGAGCATCGTTATGTCGCAACCAGAAAAGATCTTGTAACTTGCCTTCAATACCTGCAATCGCTCCGTTGAACTCTAGAAGCGCCATGAAGACAGAAATAGCGACAATGACGATAAATCCTTTGAAAATGTCTCGCCAGTAGTTCTCAGGCTCCTTTGGGGCAGCCATATCAACGGCTGAGCGATTGACTCAGTTCTGCGATGGTCGCATGCCGCATAGTGGCGACGACGGCTGGACTGCTCCCAGAAGCGGTGAGCTCATCAAACCAGGGTCGTTTAGCTTTCCACTGATCGGTCAGTTCACGAAACTGAGTTTCTGGCGCGAGAAGGATCCAAGCTGGAACAGATTTGGAATCCACGGCGCAGCTGCCCGAATCCGTAAGTATCTTCCTCTCGAGAAGGTGAACGCCGGGCTTAAGGCCAGGAGCCTTAACCATACCTTCCGGTTCGTCATCTTTGTTCCAGTTGAGCTTTAACAATGCCGAAGAAGCATCAGAAGTCTCGAGCGACTGTAAAGAAAAGCAATAGTTTCCCTCGAGAATTCGGTTGAGTGCCGGTGCCAGATGGACTTCATCACCCTTCAGGATGACAATGGCGTCGTTGGGGTTTGTTTCCCCCCGAACGACTGTCGAAACCGTGTTGGCAGGAGCTCGCTTGAACACTGAGAGAAGTGAGAAGGACTCAGAGGATGCGGGAAGTGGTCCTTTATCCAGCCTGCTAATAGTCACATTAGGAGCTGAGCTTGCGCAGGCCGGGACTTTGCACGCACCACCTGTGCACTTGTAAGAAAGCACTCCAGTCGGGCATTTAAGCACCAGCTCGGAGGATTCGGGACCGGTCAATATCGCATTTAAGCTGATAGGCTCTCCGGGTTTGAGATCTCGTGCTTCAGACTTCCAGTTATTCCCAAGTAAAACTCCCGCCGATTCGGGATAGGCATATGCGAGGCTGAAGACCACAATGCCGGCGAAGGTGATTGCGAACCTGAGGCTGTGCTGCATCTTGTTCTCCCGTAGCTTACTGCGAATTCGCTTAATGAAGAAGGGATTTTAACGAGCTGATTGGTACAGAAATGTACAGGTGACCGTTCCCCTTCTGGGAGAAACGTAACGTGCGACCCGTCGTGAGCGCCTTCTCAGTGTGGGCACACGATGCTCACGGGGGAGAAAAAAAATGAAGAAGTTAGGCGGCTTATTCCTTAGTTTAGCGCTAACTGTCAGTGTGCCGGCGTGGGCCCAGCATGAAGGACATGATGGTGGCGGCCATGAGCAGCACGGCGGCGGAGAGATGCATGGGGATGTGGGAGGCGGCAGAATTCCACAGCATGGTCCGGAGCATGGGCCTGACCACGGAGCCCCGCCGATGGCGGCTCGTCATGATTTTCGCGATGCGCCGGGGCATCCGAATGCACCGCACGTCGAGTCAGATGGACGCTGGGTCGGGCACGATGGCGGCCGCGAGCATTACCATTTAGATCATCCTTGGGAGCACGGCCATTTTCCGGGAAGGATTGGGCCTGGTCAGGTCTACCGCCTGGGCGGCGGCGGACCGAACCGGTTCTTCTTCAACGGCTTTTATTTTGGTGTCGCACCGTATGACCTCGGATATGTAAACGGCTGGTTGTGGAATGCCGACGATGTGATCATCTACGACGATCCTGACGATCCTGGTTACTATCTGGCGTATAACCCGCGGCTTGGGGTCTACGTACACGTTATGTATTTAGGTTAATTGGAAGCGGCTTACTCGTAGCGCAGCGCCTGGACCGGATCGAGTTTGGCGGCCTTGTTAGCCGGCCAAATGCCGAAGAAAAGTCCGACTCCGATGGAGACCACGAGACCGGAGATCGCGGCCCAGGCGGGCACGGTGATCGGCAGGGAAGTGAAAACCAGTTTGCTGGCGCTTGCGATCAGCCAGCCGAGAACGAGGCCGGCCAGACCTCCCAATCCGGTCAAGACCGAAGCTTCGAGGAGAAACTGGACGGTGATGTCCTGACGGCGTGCGCCTATTGCTTTGCGGATGCCGATTTCACGGGTGCGTTCGGTGACTGAGACGAGCATGATGTTCATCACGCCGATACCGCCCACGAGCAGCCCGATTGAGCTCAAAACAATCATGACCAGGAACGTCATCGAGGTGATCTGACGAAACTGCTCGACCATTTGCTCGGCGGTCGAGATAGCAAAGTTCTCAGGTTTACTTGGCGGGATGTGTCGCTGGATGCGCAGAATGGTGCGGATCTGGTCGAGCGCCTGCGGTAGTTTGCCATCGGCTGCGGTGACGCTAACGGCCATATCTAAGGCGTTGGGGTACATCTTTTTCATCGCGAAAAAGGGCAGAAAGACACGGTTGTCGGAGCTGTCGAAGAAACTCGCGCTGGGGCGGTGCATCGTGCCGATCACCTGAAACTGCTGGCCATCGATCGTAATGAGTTTGCCGATCGCATTCTCTTCACCGAACAACCCTTTTTGCACGTCGGCCCCGATGACGGCAACGGGAGTGCTGTGCCGATCTTCAATTTCAGTAAAGAAGCGGCCTTGATCCATATCGATCTGGCCGGTCTCGGCGTAGGACTCTTCCATGCCTCGGAGCTGGGTTTGATAGACAGCATTGCCTTTGTATTTCGTGACGATCGGTCCGTGATTCGGCCACAGCATGGCGGAGGTCCGCTCGCACGCGGTGCACTGTTCGCGGATGGCCACTACGTTTTCGTAGGTAAATTGCTTGCGGGCGCGCTCTTCGGGCGTGAGGTCGGTCGTGCGGAAGGCGGGTTCACGCGAAACGATGATCGAGTTCGGGCCGAAGCTTTTGAAGACATTTGTCACCGCGCCGTCGAAGCCGGTAAGGATGGAGCCGACCGCAATGATGGTGCCGGTTCCGATAACGACGCCAAGCATTGTGAGGAGGCTGCGGAGTTTGTGCGCCCGGATGGTATCGAACGCGAGCATCATGTTGTTGCGGAGCGCGAGCAGATGTTTCATGACTGATCTTTCCCCATTAGTCGGCGTGCAAGGCAACAATCGGATCGAGCTTGGACGCCTGCCGGGCGGGGTAGATACCGAAGAACAATCCGACCCCGGCCGATAATCCGACGCCGAGGATGACCGAGACAAACGGCATCTCCATCGGTAGCGGCGTAGTGTTCTTGACGATTACGGTAAGCAGGTAAGCGGCGACGACGCCGATTAAACCACCGATGGCCGCGAGCACAGCGGACTCAACCAGAAACTGATTGAGGATATCCTGGCGGCGGGCGCCGACCGCTTTGCGAATGCCGATTTCGTGCGTGCGCTCGGTCACGACGGCCAGCATGATGTTCATGATGACAATGCCGCCGACGACCAGAAACACAGAAACGACGCCAAAGGCCATACCGGATACTGCGCCCGTGAGGTTGGTCCAGGCGGTTGACAAGGTGTCGGAGCCAAAGATGCTGAAGGTGTCGTCCTGCCCGGGCGCGGTGTGGCGGTAGGCGCGGAGTAGCATACGTACTTCATCTTCGGCTTCGCTGACGTGGTCCGGATCGATGGATTTCCCGAAGATCGCGACGTCATCATGCAGTCCATTGCCGTACGTCTTGAAGTACGAATAGACCGGGATCATGACGAACTTATCCTGTGACTGACCGAAGACGCTGCCCTTGGCTTTACTGACGCCCACCACTTCGTAGGGGACGCCATCTATTTTGATTGTTTTTCCGATAGGATCGACGCCACTGAAGAACTTATCGGCCACATCGGGGCCGATGTAGGTAACGGCGGCGTGGCGCTTGATCTCCGATTCGGTGATTTCCCGCCCGACTCCCACTTCGATATTGCTCAGAGCCGGGACTGTTGCCGTGATGCCGTCGAGGTCGACCGATTGCATCGTCTCGCCCGCATGTGCGATCGTCACATTCTTGAAAGTCTCAAGCCCCACATCGGATAACAAATGGGCGTTCGCCTTGACGAACTCGTACTCCTCGGGCTTAATCTGCGGGTTGCGGCGTTCCATCTCCAAATACTTCTTGGGATCCCAGTTCCCGATAAAGACGATGCGCATAACGCGAAAGCCGCTCGAACCCATATCGGAGAGTTTCGTCGCGATATAGAGATTCATGCCGTGAACGAACGAGGTCACGGCGATAAGCGTACTGGTGGCGAGAATAATGCCGAGCAAGGTAAGAAAGCTGCGCAGCTTGTTCTTCCCGAGGGACTCGATGGCAATACGGGCAGATTCCCAGAATGACGCGCTTTTCGGACCCTTTTGTCTAGGCACGGTTACCTTCGATTTAATACGTTCAGTACAAGAAAAGGTTCCATTTGGTTCCTCTCCCTACTAGGTTCTGGCCGGCTCCTGCCACAAGCCTCATCGTAATTTGTTCCAATGATAAGCAGCCTTACTAGCATGACTCAAAGCACTCGCATGAACAAACGAATCTTTCCGGCTCTGTTGACCGGTGCGGCACTGGCCGCGTTACTTAGCTGGCAAGTTCGGGCGGCTAATCTGCCGGCGGCCAAACCTCTAAAAATCCCGACGTTGAAGTATGAGGAGTACCGGCTACCGAACGGGCTGCAGGTGCTGCTTCATCAGGATCACCGGTTGCCGCTAGTGGCGCTTGACCTTTGGTATCACGTCGGGCCGGCCAATGAGAAGGCCGGGCGCACCGGGTTTGCGCATCTTTTTGAGCACATGATGTTCGAGGGCTCGGAGCACGTCGGCGACAAGGCGCATATTCGCTATTTGGAGGGGGCCGGAGCGACCGGCGTAAACGGGACGACGGATTTCGACCGCACGAATTACTTCGAGACTTTGCCGAGCAACCAACTGGAGCTCGGGTTGTGGCTCGAGAGTGACCGCATGGGTTTCCTGTTAGAGACGCTTGATCGCAAGAAGCTGACCAACCAGCGTGACGTGGTACGCAACGAGCGACGCCAGCGCGAAGGTTCGCCGTATGCGCTGGGCGAAGAAGAAATGTTCCATTTGTTGTTTCACAAAAGTGACGCATATTATGCGTCGATCATCGGATCGCATGCCGATATCGAGGCGGCCCGTTTGAATGACGTGCGCGAATTCTTCCAGCAGTATTACACGCCGACGAACGCGACGTTGGCGATCGCCGGTGATTTTGACAGCGCGGCCCTGAAGCCTTTGCTGGTGAAATATTTTGGACCGATTCCGGCAGGCCCGAAGGTAGACGCTACTTTCACACCTGTGCAACCTA
The DNA here is from genome assembly GCA_963737005.1 of Terriglobia bacterium. Taxonomy (GTDB): domain Bacteria; phylum Acidobacteriota; class Terriglobia; order Bryobacterales; family Bryobacteraceae; genus Bog-105. Next base: position 322,099 of record CAVTRD010000008.1, read on the forward strand.
TTACGAGCGAGCAGCGGTCGACGGTAACGGACACGGTACAGCTACCGCGCGTTTCTATCGGCTGGTTGACGCCACGGGCTCTTAAACCAGGCGATGCCGACGCGGACCTCTTCATACAGATTCTAGGGAAGGGTGAATCGAGCCGTCTTTATCGCAAGCTCGTTTACGAGAAACAGATTGCGCAGAGCGTGGCGTGTGACAATCAATCGCTCAAGATTGTTTCGGTGGCGACTTGCGATCTCACAGCTAAACCAGGGGTAACCCCCGAAGTGTTGGAAAGTGCTTTCAATGAGGAGCTGGAACGTCTGAGGACGGACGGCCCGACCGCGGCGGAACTGGATCGCGCCCGCAATTTAACGCTTTCGACAAAAATCGAAGGCTTGCAGCGCCTGGGCGGATTCGGGGGCGTGGCCGATATGTTGAATTATTACAATCAGTACGCCGGTAATCCTGGCTATCTTCCGGAAGATATAGCGCGCTACCAGAATGCGACGGTCGCTTCGGTCAAAACAGTGGGCACCTACTTTGCGAAAGACAAGCGCGCGGTGGTGACGACGGTACCTGGTAAGAAGGTGCTGAACGATGTGCCGCGCAGTCCGGAAGACACCGATTCCGATGTGAAGGTCGTGGATCCGTACGCGAAGGATTTTGAAACGGCGCAGGAGTGGCGCAAAGAGGCGCCCGCAGCCGGTCCGGTTCCGGAGTTGCATCTGCCGGTTCCGAAGGTTCTGACCATATCGAACGGAATGAAGGTTTACCTGGTGGAAGATCACTCGCTGCCTGTGCTTGATGCAAGCGTAGTGACGCTGGCCGGCAGTGGCGCGAATCCCATAACAAAGCCGGGGCTCGCCGCGTTCACAGCGCGTATGCTGACGCAGGGTACGGCCGAGCGATCCGCGACCGATCTGGCGAACGATACCGCCCTGATCGGGGCTACTTTGAAGCCCCTCGCGACCGTAGACGATGCCGAGATCAGCATCGCGGCTCTGAGCAACAACACGGAGGCGGCGCTGGACTTACTGCAGGACGTAACCGTTCATCCGGCTTTTCAGGCGGCGGAGGTGGAGCGCGTTCGGCAAAATCGGCTCGTCGCCATTCTGCAGGAAGCGGATACGCCGATGGCATCGCTCCTGCGGGTCGGACTGAAAACGCTGTATGGGGATCAGTCCCCTTACGCGTACCGCTCGAATGGAACGACTGAATCGGTGAAAGCGATCACGCGCGACGATTTGCAAACGTTCTGGGGAAGTCACTACGCGCCGCAGAATTCAGCGCTAGTGCTGACAGGCGACATCAGTGAGGCGGAAGCGCGCGCCTTGGCCGACAAATACTTCAAGAGTTGGGCCGCTAAGGGAAGGTTAGCGGCCACACAGACCCCTGCGACGCCTCCGGCGCCTGCTCGACGCTTGGTGATTGTTGACAAGCCCGGTGCGCCGCAGACCGCTATGGCCGCTTTTGGGTTGGGGCTGCCACGCAACACACCGCAGTACGCGGCCGTGAACGTAATGAACAACGTCTTGGGCGGCATGTTCTCTAGCCGCATCAATATGAATTTGCGAGAGAAGAACGGCTTTACATACGGAGCGTTCTCGCAATACATGTTTTATCGCGGCACAGGTCCATTCTTTGCCGGAGCGCGTGTTCGTACGGACGTCACGGCTCCTGCGGCGAACGAACTGATGAAGGAGTTAGCCCGGATTCGTACCGATCCGCCAACGGAACAGGAGTTGAAGCTGGCACGGGAAGGTGAGCTACGTTCTTTGCCCGGCCATTTTGAGACGGCGAGCTCAACCGCTTCGCTGATTGGGGAACTCTTTACGTATCAGCTGCCCGACGATTACTACCGGCAGTTACCGGCTAAGTATGAGGCGCTCACGCCAGCGGAGGTTGAAGAGACCGCAACGAGTGATGTGCATCCAGATAACTTAATCGTGGTGGCGGTGGGAGATCGCGCGAAGATTCAGCCAGGGTTGGAGAAGCTGAATATCGGACCGGTAGAAATTCGGAATGCGAGCGGAGATCTGGTTTCGAAGTGAATGGGCGGGGGACTGGAGCCCCCACCGTAGCTCTTGTTATTTCCTTTTGCGATAGACGAACAAGCCGGCGAGAGCGCTTAGGCCGAAGAGTCCGAGTGATGCGGGCTCCGGGGTGGCAGTGGCAGTTGCGAGAAGGCCGTTGACGTGGGTTCCGTCCGAGTAAAAGCCGACGAGCTGGCCGAGGTCGTTGATGCCGTTAATGGTGGTGCCGTTCACTCCGAAGGCGGAGTTAGCCGAGGCGTTCGGGTCGTCGACTGTCGACCAGCTGCCGTTCGCGGTGTTGTAAATCAACCCGTGGCTCAGACCATTTACGTCGAAATAGTAGCCGACCGCGAGACCGTTGTTGTTAAGACCGAAGAAACCGGTGTTGGTTGAACCGGGCACTTCGAATTCGGTGGTCTTGCCGCCAGCCAAGTAGAACCCTTCCGTGTTGCCTCCGACGGTGGCGAATCCGGCGATGTTTCCGGCGTTGTTAATGCCTGCGGCCGTGCTCGATGTGGAGCCGGCCGGGGTCACGGACGCGAAGCTGTTGGTCGAGATGTTAAAGATATAAGCCTGATTCGCACCGGTGCTCGTAGTGTAGAAGCCGACCGCCATATTGTGATCGTTGACGCCGAGCAGCTGATTGACGGAAGGTGCAATTGGGGAAGAGGGTGTATTCGGATCCGCGATCCCGGAATGAATGACATTTCCTTGAAAGACAAAACCGGTGTTGTTGCCGGCCGTATCTACTGAGAATCCGACAGTCGTGCCGGTGTTATTGATCCCAATCACTTGCGTCTGGGCGGCGCCGCTCACGTTCTCGGCCGTGAAGTTAGCTTGACCATAAGGCGGCGTCACAGTGTAGCCATTATTGGGAACGATCGTGGCGTCGCCGAAGTATCCGGCAATTGTGCCGGCGTTGTTAATGCCGAGTAACTGATTGAAATTGGCGTCTCCATTATTGTTGATGGTCTGGAAGCTGTAGCTCGCCGCCTGACCGAGAGCCGGCAGAAGCAGTAGAGCACCGGCAGCCCATAGGCGCCCATAGGTAGTGAAAGGTTGGTTCATAAATATCCCTTGTGCAGAGTCTTGGAGCACAGTTGCGCTCGCTGGAAATATAACGGGGGTCAGCTGCCGGAGTCCTTGGGAAAGCGTTAAGATTGTCTTCGGGATTTCTTATGGATTTGTTAAGATCCCTACCTGCTTGAAAACGCAGCGTTTCCAATTCGGTTCGTTCTACCTTGACACGGTTGACCACCTCCTGGCGCGCGATGGGCAACCACTTCCGCTTCCACCAAAAGCCTTCGAAACACTGCAGTATCTGCTCGAACATAGTTCGCGTCTGGTGACTCGCGAAGAGCTCATCAAGGCTATATGGCCCAACAGCTTTGTGGAAGACGGCAGCTTGTCGGTGAACATCTCACTGATTCGTAGAACTCTCGGTGAAGCGGCTGATGGCGAGCCGTTCATTGAGACCGTTCCGCGAAGAGGGTATCGCTTCCGTGTGCCAGTGAAGGTGATGGCTGTTCCGGACGTGCAAGAGGTGATGGGCGCCGGGGAGGCAGGGGTACAGACGGCGGTTCTGCCACAAGTTGTCGTGAAGAATGTGGCGGATCTGGGTGGCGCTGGCATTCCTGAGGTGCCGCGTGCGGCCGCCAGAAGCGGAACGGGGAAGTCACGCCGATTCATGATCTGGGCTGCCATCGCCGTGTTGGCGGTGGCGCTTGGCTGGATCGTCGAGAGAAACATACGAAACGCGGCGCCTTTCAGTTCGGCTAAGTTGAGCAGACTGAGGCTGCGCGGGGAAGTCGCGGACGCGGTGCTCTCTCCTGACGCGAAGTATGTTGCTTATGCTTTGAGTGAAGCCGGGGGCCAGAGTCTGTGGGTCCGCCAATTGGCCAATACGGGTGAGGTATGTATCGAGCGCGCCGCGCCGGTTGAACATGTCAGCCTGGCATTTTCACCGGACGGCAATTTTCTCTACGACGTGAGAGTAGAGGAAAGCGGCGCACGCAATCTTTATCGTTTGCCGTTTCTGGGGGGCGCCGCCAGCAAACTCCTGTCCGGCAACATGGGGCCGCTCAGTTTCTCGCCGGATGGAAGGCAGTTCGCCTTCATCAAAATGGATCCGGCGCATTGGGAGGCGGACCTGATAGTAGCGGGGGCTGACGGGGGCGGCGCTCGTGTGGTTGCAAGGCGCAAACGTCCCCAATACTTTTCCTCTCAAGGGGTGGCGTGGTCGCGTGATGGCCGGTTTATCTACTGCTTTGCGGGGGCGGCAGCGAACTATGATGCGCGGGCGTTCCGGCCGGTTCGAGTAAGCGTGTCCGACGGTTCGGAGCAGTGGGTGACTTCAAGGTCGTGGGCGTGGGTGGGTTCTCTGGCACAGACACCCGACGCGCAGGATCTTTTGCTGGCAGCTAGCGACGACACCGAAAACACGCTGCAGATCTGGCGCGTTTCGCTTGGGCGCGGAGCGGTTGCCCGAGTGACGAATGATCTGGCGAACTACACGACGCTCAATTTGTCGAGCGATGGGAAGGTGCTGGCGGCTGTGCAGAAAAACCGGGCTCCGGAGTTGTGGATTGCGCCGGGCGCGGACGTTGGACGGGTTGCTCCGTTCGTGACGGGCAATATCGAAGGATTTGATGGTCTGAGTTGGACCAATGACAACGCGATCGCCTATTCGGGGAGTTCAAACGGCTCGTTGAATATCTTTCTGACGCACACAAGCGATCATGCGGTCAGGCAGATTACTTCGGGGCCCGGGAACGAAACAGAACCGGCGGTAACCGGTGACGGCCGGACTCTTCTTTTTCAAGCGAACGGCAAAATTTGGCGGATCGATCGAGATGGTACGAACTTGCGGCAGTTGACGAAGGGTGCCCACGACGTGCATCCGGTGTTTTCAAGTGTCAGCGGATCGGTAGTGTACGCCTCATTTGCGAACTGGTCGCCATCGATCGGCGGCAAACCATCGCTCTGGGCCGTGCCGCTCGAAGGCGGAAGAGCACATCAACTGACGGCAATGGCGACTTCCTTTCCACAGGTCTCGCCCGACGGTCATTATCTGGCGGCCGCGTATTTCCCTGGCGATGATCCTCGTTTTTCCCGAAGTCCGATTGCGCTTTTTCCTTCCGAGGGTGGGCAGCCGTTGAAAGTATTCGAGCGTTCCTCAGCCGCGAGTGATTCCTTCCGCTGGGCGCCGGAAGGCTTGGGGCTTGATTATGTGGTAACCGCCAGCGGCGTCAGTAATATCTGGCGGCAGCCGCTCGACGGAGCCGCACCGGTTCAGTGGACACACTTCCGGGCCGACAAGATTTTCGATTTTGCGTGGTCGCCCGACGGCGCTCAGTTGGCGCTTGCCCGCGGGCGGGCGACGAGCGATGTTGTGCTCTTTCGAGACGCGGATTAGAAGTTTTATTCTGGCGTACAATCAAGCAAAGGTTTTTGCTTTCGGTCAGTCTCCCCCCTCTGTTGCGGGAAGATGCCTATCCGATCTAAGTCTTCAGGGAGAACAGTGGTATGCATACGCCGTCCCGCATTGCATTTGTGGGCGTTTTTGTTTTGGCTTTTTCGGCGTTTCTGAATGGGCAGGATGTAACGGGCAAGATAGCGGGTGTGGTAACCGATCCATCGGGCGCACCTGTTCCGAACGTCAAAGTAATTGCTACCAGCGCAAGTACCAAGGTCAGTAAAGAAGCGAGCACCGACGCTAGTGGCTTCTACCAAATCGGCCAGCTCTCGCCAGGCGACTATCAGGTTTCCGCGCAAGCACCCGGTTTCAGCAACGTAGTTTCGAGCGGCGGAAACACGCTCGATATCAATCAGACCTTACGCATAGACCTCAAGCTGCAGGTTGGAACAGTCAGCAGCACGATTGAGGTGAATGCGGAGGCTAACACGGTCGAGACACAGAATTCAACGGTGGGCGGTACCGTGACTGGGCGGGCCGTTTACGAATTGCCGCTGAATGGGCGCAACGCTTTGGACTTGATGGCCACGCAGCCCGGAGTTACTCCGCGCAACCCGGATGATACAAGCGGCGGCGCCGGTTACAGTATCGGCGGCGGGCGCACAGACGCTGTTACTTTCCTGCTAGATGGCGGGAACAACAACAACTTACTCAATAATTCGTTTGTGGCGAATCCAAATCCGGATGCAATTCAGGAATTTAGAGTCCTGGAGAGTAACTACAACGCGGAGTACGGGCGCAATGCGGGCGGGGTGGTGAGCGTAGTTACTAAGAGTGGAACAAACTCGTTACATGGAACGGCTTACGATTACGTGCGCAATACGGACTTCAATGCCAACGATTTCTTCAGCAACGAGATTGGTGCGCCGCGCAATGTTCTGAAGCGCAATCAGTTTGGCGGAACGCTTGGTGGTCCGATTTTCATTCCCAAAGTGGTGGACGGACGAAATAAGCTCTTTTTCTTCTTTGCCTACCAAGGGCAACGACAGAATTCGGTGGCACAGTCGGGTAACGTGCAGGCGTACACTCCGCTTGAAGCGCAGGGCAATTTCTCGCAGGCGGTAAACGGCGGGCCTGATTCACTTGTTGCGAGTTTCCTGCAGTCGCATCCATATTTTCAGCCAAATCCTACGCTGGCTTCGCAGGCAATTATCGATCCTACCCGGATCGATCCCGTGGCGCTGAACTACCTGAAGAATAATTTGCTGCCAGTCAGTCCAAGCGGGGTTCTCTTTGCAGAAGGAGGAGCGAAGGACAACATCGACGAGTACCTGGGGCGCTTCGATTACAACATCACGAGCCGCGACACGGTATCCGGCACTTTCGACTCGCACAACGAACCGCAATTGCTACCGTTCAGTTATAACGGGCCATCGACAGGTTCGAACGTGCCCGGTTATCCATCGACAACATCGATCATCAGCTACTTCGGCAACGTGTCCTGGAATCATACGTTCACGCCGACTCTATTAAATGAGTTCAGGGCGACCGCGCAACGGTTTAACAACCTGATGTTCAGCCCGGCCACCAAGCTGCCTACACCCGGAGCGCTTGGGATCGGCGTCACACCAGATCAGTCGACAGGGCCATCGCTGCTGAATTTTGCGAGCGCTACCGTGGTGATCGGACCGAGCCCGAATGGGCCTACAAGCGAGATCAACAACACGTACGCGTTCTACGACAACGTCTCCTGGACTCGCGGCAGTCATGATCTGAAGGGCGGATTTTATTTCTCGCCGTATCAGAACAATACGGTCTATGACTACTATGTGAACGGCCAGTTTTCGTTTTACGGTCCTAGTTCGGCTGTGGGCTCGAAGAATGCGTTTGCCGACTTTCTGTTAGGTCTGCCGGACGAATACACGCAATTTCCCAGGGCGCCTTCTAATATCCGGTCTGATTCTTACGCGGGTTACTTTCAGGACCAATGGCATGTCACCAAGCGATTTACATTGAATTTAGGAATCCGCTACGAGTACGCACAGCCCAAGTACGATACGCAGGGACGAAGTTACTCGTTTATTCCTGGCCTGCAATCGACTCGCTTTCCCGGAGCACCGACCGGGGAAGTATTTCCAGGCGATGCGGGTGCTCCTCGCGGCTCTAATTTCCCTGACAAGAATGATTGGGCGCCGCGTTTTGGTTTCGCGTGGGACGTATTTGGGAATGGCAAGACCAGTATTCGGGGCGGCTTCGGCGTTTTTTACGACATTCTGAAGGGCGAAGATAACCTGCAGTTCAACGGTCAGGTGCCGTTTTTCTCGTACACCGATTTCAATTTCGGGCCGATCAATCCGGCTGCTACGGGCTCGCCGGGATATCTGTCGCAACCTTTTACAAGCAGCGGGAATATCAATCCGTTCCCCTCAAAGCCAGCTAATACGAATGTGAACTTCGCGGATGCGGGCTTTCTGCCGGTTGGGGGTGGCGGCGTCTACTTCGTCGATCCAAAGCTGCGGACTCCCTACGTGTATCAATACAATCTTTCGATACAGCAGCAGCTGGCAACCGGTCTGGTTGTTGAAGCCGGATACATTGGTTCGGATTCGCACAAGCTGACAGAGCTGGTGGACGTAAACCCGTTCGTTCCGGGCACGAGCAATCGTACATATGATCCGGGCGATCCGAACAATGGCACATTCAGCTATCTCGATGAGTTCCAGAATGTTGGCAAAGCAAATTACAACGCGCTGCAAACCAGCTTGACGAAGCGCCTGGGAAGCGGAACTTATCTGGGCAATGCGTTTTTCACGCTGTCATACACGTGGTCGCATGAGATCGATAACGGATCCGGTTTTCGTCAGACGCGCAGTCTGCAGGTGCCTTACTTCGACCACGATGCGTTTCGTGCTTCGGGCGACTTCGATGTTCGTAACGCGTTGACGTTATCGGGCGGCTGGGATTTGCCATTTGACCACTTATGGCAAAGCGGGCCGAAGCTTCTGACAAAGGGTTGGGCGCTTTACCCGATCGTGACTTGGCATACGGGCTTTCCACTCGATGTCTTTGCCGGCCTTTCGACCAGCCGCAACGATCCGGGCCCGGCGGGCGATGGCCAAGCTGGGCTAGTCCGTGCGGACCTGGTCGGGAACACGGTCACGACATTCAATGCGAAGAATTATCAGACCATCAACGGACAGGGCGGGAACTACTATTTCAATCCCGGGAATTTTTCGAATGCACGCGCCAACGTCCTCGATGCAGCTTCGCAAGGGAACCCGGCAGCGTTGATCGGACAGTTTACCTACGGGTCTTTTCCGCGAAATGGGTTGCGCGGGCCAAGCTTCGTGAATACGGATCTGTCGGTTTCGAAGCACCTGCTGTTTTTCCGGGAAAAGATCGATGCCGAGCTACGCGGAGACGCGTTCAACATCTTCAATCACACGAATTTCGCGAACCCGAATACGAACATCGCTTCGAGCACTTTCGGGACGATCTCGTCGGTGGCGGGCGCGCAGTCGCCGACTAATCCCGAGGGCCCGCGCATTATTCAGGTGGCATTACATCTGCGATTTTGACTTTCGCCGAGGCGTTAGACTTGGATCGTGAAAGCGATCTGCGTCACTTGTGGGACGCAATTTGCGGATACCGAAGCTGAGCCGGAACATTGCCCGATCTGCGAAGACGAGCGCCAGTACGTGGGGCTCGACGGGCAGCAATGGACCACTCTCGAGCAACTGGCGCGCGATCATCACACGTTGATCCGGGAGGAAGAACCGGGCCTGAGTTCGTACGGCATCGAACCTCGTTTCGGCATCGGGCAGCGTGCGTTCCTGATACAGACTCCGGCGGGGAATCTTCTGTGGGATTGCCTGAGCTTGTTCGACGAAGCGGCGCTCGGGCGCTTACGGGCGCTGGGTGGTGTTCAGGCGATCGCGATTTCACATCCGCATTACTATACGGCGATGGTCGAGTGGAGCGAGGCTTTCGGTGATGCTCCCATTTATCTGCACGAGGACGACCGCACGTGGGTGATGCGGCAATCCGATTCGATTCGGTTTTGGGCGGGAGAAACGCAAGAGCTGTTTGGAAGGTTGACGATCGTTCGGTGCGGCGGACATTTCGCAGGTGCATGCGTACTTCACTGGCCGGCTGGAGCAGACGGCAACGGAGTGCTGCTAACTGGAGACACGATTCAGGTTGGGCCCGATTTGCGCTCTGTCAGCTTCATGTGGAGCTATCCAAATCTCGTGCCGCTGGGGGCTAGGGAGATCGGGAAGATTACGGCTGCTGTCAAGCCGTTCGAGTTTACCCGGCTCTACGGAGCTTTCCCCAAGATGACGATCGCTGGAGACGGGCAAGCGGTGATCGAGCGCTCGACGGAACGATACCTGGCGAAAATTCGCGCACGCTGAGCATCGCTGCAGGCGCGTGGCTGAGTAATGAGCTGAATCCGTTCCGGAGCACGCGGGCCTCGAAGATGTGACATCATCGCTGAGAGGTAGCCATGAAAATTACTAGCACGTTGTGTTTCCTGATCGCGGCGGTTCCGCTGGCCAGCTTTGCCCAGGAGAGTGCCATGGGCGCAGGCAATCCGCTGGTCAACAGCGAGAAGGGTTTCTACTCGATGGTGAGCCACGGGTTGATTGGCGCGGCTGAGAAGATGCCGGAATCGGATTACTCGTTCAAGCCGACCCCTGAGGTGCGCAGCTTCGGCCAGCTGGTCGGGCATGCGGCGGATGCGCAGTATGCGATGTGTTCCGCGGCAAGCGGTGAAGAAAATCCGGTGAAAAGTATCGAGAAGACGAAGACGTCGAAAGCCGATCTGGTGCAGGCACTGAAAGATGGCGTTGCTTTCTGCATGAAGGCGTATGGCGGCCTCACCGATGCGCAGGCGAGCCAGACGGTGAAGTTCTTCGGACACGACTTTCCGAAGCTGACGGTTATGTCTGTCAATACCGCGCACACCGATGAACATTACGGAAACATGGTGACGTATTTGCGGTTGAAGGGCATTGTTCCGCCGACGAGCGAAGCGCGAGGCAAGTAGCTTCAGAATTAAGCAGTGATCGATTCCGTTACTCGTCATGCAGCATGCGCATGAGATCGAAACGCGCAGCACGGGCGGCAGGAATAACGGAAGCTGTAGCGGCGACAAGTAGGACTCCAGCGGCGACGCCACCGTAGCTGACAAGATCGGCGCGCGAGATGCCGTAAAGCATTCCTTCCAGCAAGCGGGAGAACGCCGCGGCCAGGAGCAGGCCGGCCAAACAGCCGATAATGGAGACACGCAAACCCTGCATCAGAAAACGCTGCAGAATCTGGCGGGGAAGAGCGCCTAGAGCGATTCGCAACCCTACTTCGCGGCGTCGAAGGCTGACCAAGTAACTCAGTGTTCCGTAAAGGCCGAGCGCGGCGAGCGCAATCGCGGTTGCGGCAAAGAGTGTGAGGAGAGTTGTCCGGAGGCGGGCTTCTGAGTTGCTCTGGTAAAGCAGGTCGGCGAGCGGGGTGATAGCAAAAACAGGGCGTGACGGCTCGATCTGCTTCATTGCATGACGAATGGCTTGGGCCATAGCAGCGGGCTCGCCCTGCATTCGGACAAGAAAGTTAGGCGCCATGTTCGGGGCATTGGCGCACCAATACACAACCGGGACTGGCGCACGATTGATGCCGTTTTCGCGAGCATCGGCGGCGATGCCGATGATGACCGCAGACCCGAATGTGTCGGGCGGCAGTTGAAAATGTCTGCCGATCGCAGGGCGGTTGAGCAGGAACGAGTCGACAAAACTGCGGTTCACGACCGCTGCATTCCAGCTGACCGTGTCGGTGCAACCTTGGCCGGCGAGAATCGGGATGCGCATCGTCTCGAAATAGCCGGCGGAAACGACTTTGGTATCACTGACGATCTTGTCGGTCGAGCCGCGATCGCCACTGAGCGTGAGTTCAGACGGGTATTGGAAGGCCATGCCGGGAAAGGTCATAGAGGTCGCTGCGGCCTTTACGCCTGGAACCTGACGGATTTGATCCAGGTCATTCTTGATGCGGTGGGTGAGAGCTTTCCGGTCGGCTGTTTCGCCCCAATTCGCGCTGATCTGTAAGGTGAGAACGTGCGAAGCGTCGAAGCCCGGGGAGACGTGACCGAGTGCCCGAAAACTGCGCAACAAAAGGGCCGCGCCGATCAGTAAGACAACTGCAAGGGTGACTTGGATGCCGACCAGACTCCACTGCAGCGGGCTGCGGCTAGAGACCTGGGAGCGAGCATGACCGGCGAGCGACCGAGCGGTGCCGCGATGCGTCGCCTGCAGGGCGGGAACGAGTCCGAAAAGGACGGTCGAGAGGATGGCGCAAACCAGGGTGTAGAGCACGATGCGCCAATCGAGTGCAATCTCGGAGAGGCGCGGCAGGCCCTTTGTGTAGGACCGGGCGAGAGCAGCGGCGGTCGTCGCGACGAACAATCCGAGGTGAGGAGTTGGGAAACGATAGAACCGCGCGATGTACCGAACGAATAGCGAATGGCGATCTCGCGCTCTCGTTCGGCGGTGCGCGCGAGCAGAAGCGCTGCGATGTTCGTGCAGGCAATCAGCAGGAGTAATGAAACTGATCCGAATAGCAGCCGGAGAGATTTGCTGGAGTCGCTGACGATAGAGTCCTTGAGCGATTGAACTTCGGCGGTGAGGTTTTTATCCGTATCTGGAAACTGGCGAGCGAGCTCCGCTTGTACGTTTGCGAGATCTGCGCGGCCCTGGGCGGCCGTAACGCCGGGCTTCAGCCGGGCCGATGGCAGTAAACCAAGTGGAGCGTCTGTCCTGTGCGTAGGGACCATCGGGTGGGCTCACCGACCAGAAATCGTCGTCGCGGCTAGGGAAAGCAAAGTTTGGGGAATGATGCCGAGGTAGAACTTGGCCTGGCGGCCGTTCTCCGACGCGCCCCACTCGGCTTCGAGCCACGCCCGCTTTTCGAGGCGCTGCAGCGCCGGGTAGAGAGAGCCTTGCTGCACTTGTAAGACATCCTTTGAAATCTGGCGGATGCGCTGTGAAATGGCGTAACCATGCACGGGACCGAGCGCCACGATTTTGAGGATGAGCATGTCGAGCGTGCCTTGCAGAAGGTCGGACCTTTCGGTGGGCAGTGAGTTCTCTCCTTGACAATCTACACATTGGCACGCGATGTGTAGATCGTCAAGGAGAAGACTTTTGGGGAACACTCGGATCGCCTGTTTCGTATTTGCATAAGCGAGGATGTAGCTATGTTTAAACACTCATGGCTGGTGGGCGCGATGCTCGGCACCGTAGTTTTTTCATCGGCGGCGCGCGCTGACGAATGGACTAAACGGTGGCCTGTAAATGGAAAGCCCGAGTTGCGGGTGACAGCAGGGGATGCTTCGATCGCGGTCGAGGTTGGGGCGACCGACGAGATTACAGCCCTGGTTAGAACGCGCGGCATTTCGATCGGCAACTCGGACCTTCGTATTACGGAGCATCAGGATGGGAATCACGTGGAGCTTGAATTGCGCGAGCCCAGCACGCACTTCAATTTTGCGAGCCGGTCCATCGAAGTGCGGCTGCGGGTACCGCGCGAACTGCTGGCCGACTTACATACGGGCGATGGATCGATCAAGCTGAAGGGCTTGCATGGGGTGATCCGGGTCCATACCGGGGACGGCAGTATTCAGGGTGACGATCTGGATGGCGGCTTCGATGCGCGAACAGGCGACGGCAGTATGCACATCAATGGACGATTTGACGATCTGAAGCTCAGGACCAGTGACGGGTCGGTCGATATTCAGGCTTCACATGGGTCGCGCATGGCAACCGAGTGGCGTGTGGAGACAGGCGATGGCAGCGTCCATATGGGCGTGCCGCGCGATTTAGCAGCGAATATTGAGCTGCGAACGGGTGATGGGAGTATCCACTCTGATTTACCACTCACGGTGGAAGGGACGAAGAAGGAGCATGAGCTGGAAGGAAAGCTGAACGGCGGCGGTCCGTCTCTGAGTGTGCGGACCGGTGATGGATCGATCAGCCTGGGAGAGATATGAGCTGTTTGAGACGTGCTGCATCATTCGCGGCATAGCCGGCTTCATCGTTGTCGAAGTAGCAGTAGACCGCGTTGCGCTCGCGTAACCAGTGTCCGATTCGCTCGGCCCAGGCAAGCAGCGTTTCCTCAGAATAGCTGCCCTGATATTTGCCTCCTGGACCGTGCAGGCGGATGTAGATAAAATCGGCCGTGACACGAACCGGCGATTGATAACCCGCCAGATCGAACGCGCAGTGCGCGGCGTTGTGCTTGGCGAGCAGATCGTAAATTTCGGGCAGCTCCCAGGTGGGATTGCGAAATTCGAACGCGTAGCGGTGATAGGTGGGGAGCAGTTCCAGAAACTCTGCGAGCCGTTCGCGGTCGACCTGCCAGTTGGGCGGCAACTGAAAGAGGATCGGGCCGAGTTTCTCAGCTAAGACCTCGATGGCATCGAGGAATTTTGCCAAACCCGGCGCGGGGTCCTTCAGCTTTTTCATGTGGGTCAGAAAGCGGCTACCCTTGGCCGCGAAACAGAAATTGTCGGGCGTGGAGGCATGCCAGTTGGCCAAGGCCGATTTTTTCGGCAGTTGGTAGAAGCTGTTGTTCAGCTCGACTGTGTCGAAGCGCTCCTGATAATAGGCAAGCATCTTCGAAGCGGGCAGGCGCTCCGGGTAAAAAGTGCCGACCCAGTGTTTATAATGCCAACCGGAGGTTCCGATGCGCAGCGTATTTCGGCAAGAGCCGGCCGGGGTCATTACTCGCGATCGCGAGGAAGCGTGACGACCGAACCCCAGAACTGGTAGCAGATGCTCATGAAGCGTACGAACTGATCGAGGTCGGACGGTTTGCGAATGTAGCAGCTGGCGTGGAGTTCATAGGCTCGTCGAATTTCACTCGGGTCGGCGGAACCGGAGACAACCACGACCGGGGTGAGCGCCCAAACTGGGTTGCGCTTGATCTCGTCCAAGAATTCGAGGCCGGATGCCTTTGGAAGATGCAGATCGAGAAAAATGACGTCCGGATGAGAGTGATCGGCGTAGTTTTCTTCGCACTGGAGGAAGGCAAGGGCTTCGTCGCCATCGCGGACACAAGTGACACCTTCGTGAACGCCCACTTCTTTGAAAACTTCCTTGGTGAGGGCAGCCGCAGCCGGATCGTTCTCGATCAGCAGGATCGAGAGCCGGTCTTCCTGTTGGGGCACTTTCGAAATAACTGCCGATGATGATGTCATAGCGTACAAACCCTCATGTACAAACCGTCACGATAAGCGCGTTCATCCCGCCGAGCATACGGCCGCCTGTTCGAAGTTTATCCCGTGAGGGTTTCGCACTTAATGGCTGGACGGAATCAGGAGCTCCGGCGAAGTGCTGCCGCAATCTGTGCGGGCAGGTCGGTCTGGATGAGATTTTCGATCGGTTGAGGCAGCGCAATCGACCAATTCGGGTTTTTATCGGACATGGTGGCGGGCATATTGGGACGCTCCTCGACGGCGGCGGCATCATCGAGCGAGGCAGTCAAGATGCGGCACGGCGCCTTGGCCAGAACGCGGTACGATTGCGCGATTACTTCCGGGATCGGGGCGGCCGGTTGCAGGGCAGTCACGCGCATGAGGCGTTCATGAATTTCCGCTGTACTCTCTTCATTCGGATTAAGCTTCAAGTCTTTCTGTTTGGCGAGATCGGACCCGGTCCAAAGCCCGGCGACGGTTGGCAGGTCGTGTGTGGTGATGGCTGCCAGGGCCTCGACCGGGTAGGTTTTTGGTTCTTTCTTTTCGAACCAGAGCAGGCGGTATGACATTACGTTGTGACGGGCGAGTTGTTCGCGCGCTTCGTCTTCCACGGTGCCCAGATCTTCACCGACAACATAAGCCTGGGCCCGCTCGCTTTCGAGCGCCACGATAGCCAGCATTTCCTCGGCGTTGTAGCGGACGTAGGTGCCGTCCTTGGCCGACATGCCTTGCGGGATCCAGAAAAGGCGGAACAAACCCATGACGTGATCGATGCGCAGGCCGCCTCCGTTGCGGAAAGCTGCGCGGATTGTCTGGATGAACGGTGCGTAACCGGCCGCGCGCAGCTTGTGGGGCACGAACGGCGGCAAGCCCCAGTTCTGACCCTGAGTATTGAACTCATCGGGCGGCGCACCGACGGACGCCTTCTGCGCGAAAACATCCTGCCAGGCCCAGGCATCGGCGCCATTGGGATCGACCCCGATTGGCAGGTCCTGCATCAAGGCGAGGTGCTTAGCGCACTTTGCGAGCTGCTGATCGAAAAGCCATTGCAGCCACATGTGGAATTTGACGCGGCGGCTGTTCTCGTTGGCGAAGCGTGCGACGGCCGGGCTATCGGGATGCTGGTATTCCGCCGGCCACGAGTGCCAACCGCCGCCGTGATGCTCGGCGAGCGCGCAAAACGCGCCGTAGCGATTTAGATCGGCGCCCTGTTCGCCGCAGAACTGGTCGAACGAGGGATCGCCTTTGAAGCCGTCCCACAGATGTTCAAACGCACGCATTTTGAGATCGAAGACCTTGTCACGGTCAATCAACCGGTTTTCATTCAGTGCGCGGCCGGCATGCGCAGCCTGTTCGACCTCGGGCGAGCCTTCCGCGCCCTGGATCCACTCAACGTGCAGGGACAAAGGGTTGAAGAAGCGGCGAGAAGTCGGATAGTAAGGGCTCGTTTGCTGGGGTTTGATGGGGGTAGCGGCGCTGAGCGGGTTGACAAGCATCATGCCCGCGCCGCCCTTTCTTTGCGACCACGCGGCCAACTGCTCGAGATCGGCAAAATCACCGATTCCCCAGCTTCGGCGGGAGCGGGCGGCATATAACTGCACTGCCCATCCCCAGGTTTTCAGATCGGCGGGTAGCCAACACTTGCCCGGGCTGACGATCAGCGAGGCCGGGCTATTCGCGTCGTCCCATTGCAGCCGGTGGTAACCGAGCGGCAGGTCGGCTGGCAGGCTCTTAGACGCGCTGATAGTTTCGCCGGTCTCCAGTTGAATGGTCGCGGGTGTGGGCAAAGAGCGACGCTCGCCGCGACCGACGACCAACAACGTGTTCTGATCCTCCGGAGCGTCTGTTTCAGAGCTGACCTCCATAGCGTTTAATACGGCGTCGATGGTCTTGGGACCCGGCTCGTGCCACTTGCCGAACGCATCCTCGTAATTCAGATCGATGCCCCAGGCATTTGTTCGCCTGACATCCTCAGTCTTCTGCTTCGCTTTGCTCAATTTACCCTCAGCCTCGACGAGGTTATGCGCGAGTGAAAGATAAACCACTCGCCGACATTATCCCCTTACTATCCAGATCGTTAACACTCGATCCCGTTTCGGCATCGTGAGAGGTTTTTCCGATTTGGGGGACGTCTCCTTTGGCGCGTTCGGTTTTATGTGAGTAACATACGACCGGAATAGGCCGCACAAGGGGAGACTGAGTGTCGCAGCAACAATTCGATGAACCAGAGGGCAGCCGGAATATTCCCCAGGTAAATGACCCAATAAGCGCTAAGCCGGAGAATGGCAGTTCGATTGCTATCGAGAGTCTCAAACAGAAGGAACAAGAGACCGAAATGGCTTTCGCATCAGTACATCCGATCGACACTTTGCTGGTTCAGCAGCTCGAGAACATCATCAATGGCGAGAAAGCGCTCCGGGCGCGGTACACGTCCATCGATGGAACGGCGAACACACCCGAAATGCGCATGGCATTTTCGCAGGAACTCTCGGACCTGAAAGACCGTGCAGACCGGCTGTACCGTTTCATGAACGCCATGGACTTTTACGGCTCTTACGATCCGAACACCGAAGTTTCCCATTTGCCGGCTCTGGTCTGAACCGCGACGCCGCCGCGGGACCTGGCACATTGCCGGGCTCTCCCGGGAGCATCGAAAAGTTTGCAAGATGGCCGGCTTAGAGGTACAACAAGCTATGTCGCATCCCCGGAGTTCCTGCAGGGGCAGCATGGTTTACAAGCTCAGGCTCGAGCTTGAAGACCTCTATGCGCAACGCACAGCTGTTGATGCTGCAATTCACGCGTTGCAAGGGCTAAAGGGCGTTCCGCCCGCCCGTTTGGATGCCCTGAAGGAAGAGAGTAATTTTGAGTTCCGCCCGCACCCTTGTAACCTAACAAATTGCCGGAGCGCCTAGAAATTTGAGGGGCGGGATAGAATCCGGCGATAGGCCGGAATGCTTGTTGAGCCAGAACTGATCGAGAGAGCGCGGGCCGCCGATGGGCAGGCCTTCAATCAGATCGTATTGGCTTATCGCAAACGGATTTTAGGTACAATTTCAAGACTAATCGGACGTCCGGAAGATGTTGAGGACGTTGCGCAAGAGGTGTTCGTACGGCTGTATTACTCGCTTGACCAATTGCGGAGTCCGGATGTTTTTGAGCCGTGGCTGTACCGTTTGACCGTGAACGCGGCTTACGACTATCTGCGGCGAAAGAAGCGGAGGGCGGAGTTCCGCATGTCCGATTTAAGTGAGCAGCAGGTTATGGCGGCAGATTCAGCAGCGGGGGGCCGGCAGGAAGAGAGCGAGCGTGAAAAGAGCCGGATTCGCGAAATGATGGACGCGTTGTTTCGCCATGTGTCGGAAGAAGACCGGCTATTGCTGACGCTCAAAGAGGTGGAAGGGCTTTCGCTGCGGGAACTCGAGAAGGTATATAACGTCAAAGAGAATGCACTCAAGGTCCGACTTTTTCGGGCCAGGCAACGGGTGTTGAAGGCGTACAATGCAGCTGTCGAAGGTGGAACGTTCTAGGGAGTTGTCGCGGGTTTTTGGGGTTAACGATGGGAAACGATGATCTCGATTTGGAACGACTGTTTCAAAGCTATCGGGCTGCCTGTCCCGATGTAGAGCCGAGTGCCGGTTTCATGCCGGGATTGTGGCAGAAGATCGAAGCGAAGCAAAGTTTCTGGTCTGTTTTCGGACGCTCTGGAAAACTGGCGACGACTGTTTCCGCCGCGTTGTGCTTGCTTTTGCTAGCGCTCAATTTGCTGGCTCCTCCAACCCCGCACACGGTTGCTCCGACGTATACAGACGCTCTGATGGCGGATCATTCGGCTGAGAAGACCGATTATGCCGAAGCGATCCGAAGTGTAGCGCCGGAGAACGCGATCGACCATAAGTAGCCGGTTCAGCCAATTGCGCAAAACGTAACGAATGAAACGTAATCAAGGGGCCGCGTTCCTGTTCGCGGTATTGCTGTTCGGCTCGGGCGTTTTCGCCGGAGTTCTGGGGCAGCGGTTTTTCGGAGCATCGGTGGTGAGCGCCAGAACGGCGGAGGATTTCCGCCAGCATTACATGGCTGAAATGAAGAGCAGACTAAAGCTCAGCGCGGGGCAAGTCAGCCGGCTCGATCTGATACTCGACGAAACAAAAGCAAAGTACAAAACCGTGCGCGACCAGTGCCGTCCGGAGATGGTGAAAATTAAGGACGAGCAAATCGACCGCGTGAAGTCGATTCTGACTCCGGCTCAGGTCCCGGCTTACGAGCAGCTGGTAGCCGAACGTGAGCGACGATTTAAGGAGCAGGAAGAGCGCGAACGCCGGAGCGACCTGGCTCGGGAAGCGGCCGATCGTGCTCGGGTGGGTAAATAAGCTACTTTCTGCCGACTGTGGGGCGTAGATAGCCCCGGAGTGTTGCGACGTGCCGGAAGCCGAGACGCTCGTAGAGCGACTGACCGTCGGGAGTGGTTTGCAGGGTTGCGGTGCGAACGCCGTCATTTCGCGCAGCCGCCATGGCCCGGCTCGGTTGCGACGTAGTGAATGCTAAAGTCATCTGCGATGGAGAGTGTCAGGGCGACGCAAGCAAAGGTGTCCCCCTCGCGCACGCCGTGGGTGCGGATACGATCATCGTGCAGCTCGCGCACGAGTGGGCCGAAAACACCGACATCATCGTAGGCACGCTCGTTCACGTCGCCCAGCACGGCGAGCGAAGGCGCTTCCACTTGCGGTAAGTCGCGGGCGAGTTCTAAATCCAGGTTGTTGAGCTTCAGTCCGAGGCAGGGCGTTGCGAGGCTCCGTTCCTCCAGGCGACCCGGAACCGCAGTAGCTACTGTCCACAGACAGTGCGGCAGACTGGGGTCGTCGGCGGGAGGTGCTGCGTCGACTGGGACAATGACGGCGTCGAACCAGTAATTGTCGACTGCAGCCGGAATGCATGCCCCTACGCATCCTGCCGGCGCACTTCGGCCGCGGTACCGACGCCGCCTCTCCCGAGTGCTGCGACCATCTCACCGAACCCGCGAATGGAGCGCCGAGCCAGTTCCCGGTCGTCTATAATCAGGCCGTTGTTCGCGAGGGCTTGCATCGGTAGCCTTCGATGTTACTTTAGTTCGAACAGCCCGTCATGCCGTACTTGAGGTGTAGTGTCGCGAGTTGTGCGGCCACTTTAGATCTTCACGAACGCTCGCTTGCGTGTCCCGCATGTGGAGAACTGCTCGAAGTTGTTATCGAGAATTTGCCCGGCGATCCGGCTGCGCTGAAGAAGCGCTGGCTTGAGCGCCGCGGTTCCTACCAGGCGCGCGATGCGAGCGGCGTGTGGCGCTTTCGCGAGTTGCTGCCCGATCCGTACGAGGCGAGCGGACTCGTCACTCTTTCAGAAGGCAACACGCCGCTCGTGCGCGGTCGTAGAACGGCCGATTGGGCGGGCATAAAGGATCTCCAGTTTAAGCACTTGGGTTGGAACCCGACCGGTTCGTTCAAAGATCTCGGAATGACGGTGGGGATGACCGAAGCGCGTTACAGCGGGGCGAAGGCAGTCGCTTGCGCATCAACTGGCAACACAGCGGCATCGCTCGCCGCCTATGCTGCACGCGCCGGGGTTACGGGCCGGGTCTATTTGCCGGCGGGACAGGCTTCGAACAACAAGCTCGCGCAGGCGCTTGATTTCGGCGCGGAGATCGTACAGATCGAAGGAAGCTTTGATGATGCGCTCAACCGGCTGCTCGAGACGAATGACCCCGATCTGTACTTTCTGAATTCAATCAATCCGTTCCGGGTCGAAGGGCAAAAAACGGCGATGTTCGAGTTGCTCGAACAATTGAATTGGCAGACGCCCGATTACCTGGTGGTGCCTGGAGGCAATCTCGGCAATTCATCTGCGTTCGGGAAGGCGTTCGAAGAGATGCTGCGGTTTGGACTGATCGAGCGTGTGCCGCGGATGCTGATTGTGCAGGCGGAAGGAGCGAATCCACTGGCGCGCATGTGGGCTTCGGGTGAATCACAGCTCACTCCGGTCGCTAAACCCGAGACGGTTGCGACGGCGATTCGCATTGGCAACCCGCGATCATGGAAAAAAGCTCTGCGGGCTGTAGAGGAGACCGGGGGCGCTGTGCTCGACGTCACGGACGAAGAGATCGGTGAAGCCAAAACCTTGATCGGCCACGACGGGATCGGTTGTGAACCGGCGTCGGCCACAACTCTTGCAGGTATTCGAAAACTGACGAATGCAGGCAAACTAGATCGGGAGGCTTCGATTGTCGCGATACTGACCGGACACGCGCTGAAGGATACCGATTACATCATTAAAGTGCAGGAGAAAATGCGGTCGCGCTCGGAGCCGCTCGCGAATGAGATCGCAGGAGCGCTTGCCAAGTAAGGATGAAACGAGCGGCGGGCAGCAGTTTCGAGATACGTGTTCCGGGCTCGATTGCGAACTTAGGCCCGGGATTCGACACGCTGGCGGTGGCGGTCGAGCTTTACTTAGAGCTTCGGGTGACAGTGCTGCCCGGTGCGGACGAACTGCTGTTCCAGTTCTTGGATTGCACGATCGATGGCGAGAACTACATTGAACGCGCGTTTCGCTTCTTAGCGGGCCAGCGCGGTGGTTCGTACCCCTCACTCCGGGTAGAGGTCCGCAGCGCCATTCCGATGAAAGGCGGTCTTGGGAGCAGTGCCGCTGCTACCGTCGCGGGGTTGCGGCTTTATGAGGCGATCAGCGATCCGTTGCCTGAGCAGGGTTTGCTTAACGCGGCCTGTGCGCTCGAAGGACATCCGGATAACGTAGCAGCCTCGCTGCTGGGCGGTCTGACGATTAGCTGCCAGCTGCCGGATCGATCGGTCTTCGCGGTGCGGCTCGCGTGGCCGGCATCGTTGACGTTCCTGGTCTTAACGCCTGAATATTCCCTGGCGACTGCCGCGTCGCGCGGCGTGCTGCCCGACTATGTCTCGCACGCTGATGCAGTGTTCAACCTGCAGCGTGTGGCACTCTTTCTCGAAGCCGTGCAGGGCGGCAACTACGCGCTGTTGCGCGAGGCATTACACGACCGTCTGCATCAGCCCTTTCGGCAGCCGCTCGTGCCCGGCTTAGCTGAGCTTCTGGCGCTTGAGCATCCCGATTTACTGGGCGTCTGTTTGAGCGGTGCCGGGCCCTCAATTGTTGCGTTTGCGGAGCGGAACCTTGATTCCGTCGAGAGTGCGTTGTGCGAGGCGTTCCGTTCGCAAGCGCTGCGGTTTTGCGTGCGGCGGTTGCGGGCGCATCAGTTGGATGTAGCGGCAGGCTCTCGATTGGACGAAATGGCGGCCAGCTTTCCCAATTCGCAGGCCTGATGCACAGCGCGCACGGCGCTATCGAGATGTTCGAGACGCACGATGATGCCGATTGTCAGCTCGCTCGACCCTTGCGCGATGGCGATGATGTTGATGTCTCGCTCGGAGATGGCAGTGAAAACCCGTCCGGCAAGACCGGGTGTGCCTCGCATGCCCTCACCAACCACCGCCAGCAGTCCCACGTTCTCATCTACCTCGATGCGCTTGAGGTACCCGTGTGTCAGCTCGATCGAGAGATTCGATTCGAGTGCTCGAACGGCGGCATTCACATCGTGCTTGCGAATGAGGAAGCAGAAACTCTGACGATAACTCGAGCTGGTGAAAACGAGAATTTCGACATAAGCGAGAGCCAGGGCATCAAGCGCGCGCGCCATCAACCTGGTGCCGCTGAGGATCGCGTTTGCAGGTTCCATTGAAATGAGCGCGACGTCAGACATGGAAGTAACCGCGCGGGCGCCCTTCGGCTCATCGAAGTGAGAGACGATCTTTGTGCCGGGCTTATGGGGAGCAAAACTGTTTTTGCTCCAAACCGGAATCTGTTTTGCGATCAGCGGAGCGAGCGTGCGCGGGTGCAGGACTTTCGCGCCATTGTAGGCAAGCTCGGCGGCTTCGGCGTAGGTCACTTCGTCGAGTACCGCGGCCTCGGGCACAAGACGCGGATCAGCGGTCATGATGCCATCGACGTCGGTCCAGATCCACAGTTCTTCGGCGTCCAGCGCGGCCGCCAGAATAGAAGCCGAGAAATCGGAGCCGCCGCGGCCCAGTGTGGTTTGACGGCCGTCGATTGTGGCGCCGCTGAAGCCGGTGACGACTGGGATGGTTCCTTTTTTTACCAGCGGCACGATCCGTTCCTGGCAGCGTTCGCGGGTGAGCTCCATGATGGGAGAGGCATTTCCAAAGACGGCATCAGTGACGATCACCTCGCCGCCATTCACGACCCGCGAATTTAAACCGACAGCTTTCAGGTGATGACAAAACAGCTCTGCCGACAGCCGCTCGCCAATCGAGATTGCTTCGTCGACCGAACGCGGCGGTCTTTCGCCGAGGATCAAAACGCCCTGCGTGATGCGTTCGAACTCTGTTACGAGAGTATTGATCGCCCGCACGGCTTTGGAGCGTTGTTCTTCATTGGCCGGATCGGAAAACAGCTCGCTCGCTGCTTCGATGTGGCGGCTGCGCAATCGAGCGATGTTTTGCGCCACCGCAGCGCGGTCGCTCAATTCGGCGTGGTGAAGCGTTTCGAGCAGCAGGTCGGTGATCTTGGACATGGCCGAGACGACGACAAGCCGCGGTTTCTCCGGTCCGGCAACGAGGTCCGCCGCCACCCTCATGCGGGCGGCGGTGCCCATGCTGGTACCGCCAAACTTCATCACCAACAAACGATTTAAGTTCTCCGCCAATGCTTGATTCTGCCATGAACGCTAAGTTCATTTGGCGAGCGCAAAGGCTAGCGGGATGGTTCGGCGTCGGCTAAGTCTTCGAGCGCTTCGTACGTAATCCCAAAGTGCGATGTGACGCCTACCACTTCGCTATTACGCAGGACAATCACTTGCGGTGACGCATGAGGTACCCCGGTGGCGCGCGCAACGTGCTGCGCCAAGGCCGATTGCTGCGCCACCACCATGTAGACCGGGGTGTCCGGATGAGCTCTGCAGTAGGAAGACACCTCAGCTTTGGCATAGCTGCTTACCGAACACACCCGGCTGTGTTTGAAGATGATCACGAAGGGTTTGGCGAGAGCGGCGTCGCACTCCTGGGCCGTCGTCAAAACGGGAATTTGATGTGCGGTAAAGAACAATTGGCTATCGTTCTATAGGATGTCACAGGGGCAGACCGCAGTGCGCAGGAAAAACCCGAGGCGAGCCGGTGCTGTGGTCTGTAACAATACCGGCTGATCCAGGCTCTTATTAGTGAGCCTCCGGGCTCAGGGAAGGCAACTTGATTAAAACTTCGATAGCTGTTCTCTTCGGTGCTGCGCTGTTGGCATCGATGCCGGCTTTTGCTCAGGATCACGACGACCACGACCGGAACGGACATCAGGCTTACAAGCCGTACTACGACAGCAGGCACCGCGACTGGCACCAATGGAACGACCAGGAGAACCAGTCCTACCAGCGTTACGCGAAAGAGCATCATCGGGACAGTGATGATTTCTCGAAGGCCAGCGAACGGCAGCAGCAGGATTACTGGAATTGGAAGCATAAGCATCCTGACGAGCATTAGATCGCCGCTCGGGGCGATGCCGGCTTCCGTCATCCACCAGGAATGCGTGATGCAAGGCCCGATAGCGCATACATCCAGAGCACCAGCGAGATAATCGAAATCAGAGTCGTCATCGAGATGGTGGAGGCGACTATCGTTTCTTCGCAGTGATACTCTCCCGCGAGGATGAAGACAGTCTTGGCGGTGGGCACGGCAGCGCAAATCACAGCCGCAATCGTATAGAGAGGGCTGAGCCCCAAAGACACGCTCAATCCGTAGACGATCAGCGGCATGACAACAAGTTTGACGGCAGTCAACAGCGAAGACCGCCCGAAACTTGCGCGCAATCCATCGATCGACAGCCCCAGCCCGATCGCGAACAAAGCACACGGCGTGAGCGCATCTGCGAAGATGCCCAAATAGGTGGCAACGGGTCCTAGCAGGCGAATGCCGAAGACTGAGCAGAGCATTCCGATCAGAGTCGATAAGACCATCGGGTTCAGCACGACGTGCTTGATTGTAGTGATCGGAGCCGTGCGTGAGCCACCCGTATTCCCCTGACCGAGTTCGAGCAAGACCACGGTCAGCGGAAACATGACAACGGCGACGAACACCGTAGCGATCGCGGCCGGCAACACGGCGCGCTGACCGTAGATCGCCTGCAGGACAGGCAAAGCAACAAAGCCGGTGTTGGTCATCGATGCCGCCATGCCATGCATGGTTCGGCTAGCGAGACTGCCGGGAGAATGAATGCTCGTGATGCCGAGCACGAGGACGAAGCAGAGCAGGGAGCCACCACCAAAAGCAACAAGAAAGCGCCAGTTAATAAGCGAATCACCTGGTTCCTGTGCGATTGTGACAATCAGCAACGCCGGCATCGCGACGTTGTAAGCGAAGTGAATTAGTGCGTCTGACAGGGTCCGCGACAGGTAACCGGTATAGCCAACGATCCAGCCAGTAACGATCACCGCAAAGACAGGCAGGATCAGATCAGCGATTCGCATTGAGGTGCTTCATACGGACCTTTGAAGATTTCATGAAAGGTAAGGGGTAGTCAACGGCATTAGGGCCTGATGCATGATCACTTTTCTCGTGCGATGGCAACAGCGGTTATTTATCGAGAGCAAATGCGATTAGTGAATCGGCCAGCTTCGTTCCAAAGAAGCCTCCGCCTCCCCCGGCGATCACGACGTACTGTCGTCCGTCCCGGCCCTGGTAAGTGGCCGGCGTCGCATAACCCGCAGCGTCGAGTTTGGTGGACCATAGCTCGCGACCCGAACCAGCATCGAACGCACGAAAGCGGCTGTCGTTGGTCGCTGCTATGAAAACGAGGCCGCCCGCGGTGACGATGGAGCCGCCGATGTTAGGCGCTCCGGTATTGTGGATTCCTTTCGCTTCGAGTTCCTCGGTTATTCCGAGGGGCACGCGCCATGCAATGTCACCGGAGTTAATGTCGATTGCGGTCAGCAGTCCCCAGGGCGGCTTTTGACAAGGCCACAATCTCTCATCCCAAAAGCGGGCGTACGTTCCCAAAGAACTGGTGCGCCGGTAAGCAATCGCCGACCCAGGCTCCCCCTTCACCATCTGTCCGATCGCTCCAATCTCATTCGTATTGACGTAAATGTAGCCGAGCTTGGGATTGAAGGAGAGTCCTGACCAGGTCGCGCCGCCCAACGTTCCAGGGAATACGACCGTTGGATGTGTGCCGTAGGGCGTGTATCTGCCATGGTTCTCGAGCTTCGCGAACATTGCTGCGCACGCAGCATGCGACTCAGGTGTAACGTCCGTCAGATCCGCCCCGGTCATGTTCGCGCGCGAAAGAGGCGGCGGCTTTAGCGGAATCGGCTGGGTTGGCCAAGAGGCTTCACCTGGAACATCGCTGCGTGGGAAGGCGTGCTCCTCAACCCGGAAAAGCGGGGCACCATCCTGTCGATCTAGAACGAACACCAGGCCCATTTTGGTTACTTCTACGACGGCAGGGATCGTCCGCCCGTGTTGGTGCACGTCAAGAAGCGCGGGCGGTGCGGGCGGGTCATAGTCCCAAATGTCGTGATGCACAAATTGGTAGTGCCAGATCAGCTTGCCCGACCGGGCATCCAACGCGACCAGGCAGTTACCGTAAAGGTCGGCGCCTTTTCGATCCCCTCCATAGAAGTCATAGGCAGGCGATCCGATTGCCAGAAACACTAACCCGCGCTGTACGTCCACTGTCAGCGAAGTCCAGACATTTACGCCTGTCCTGCTTTTCCAGCTATCTCCCTCCCACGATTCGTGCCCCGCTTCGCCCGGCTGCGGCACGGTATGGAAAGTCCAGACCAACCTGCCTGTTCGTACGTCCCAGGCGCGGACATCGCCGCGAGGTCCGAGTCCTGGGCTCTCGGGCACCTCGGCTCCGGTGATGACAAGGTTGTTGTAGATGGCCGGCGGCGATGTCTCGGCGTAGATCGCATCCGGAAAACTATCCGCCGCTCCTTGTTTGAGATCGACCTCGCCTTCGTTACCGAACCCGGGAGGCTCCACGCCACTTTGGGCATTCAGGGCGATCAGGCGTCCGTCAAGCGTGCCGAAAAGAACACGGGCGGGGGTGTGAGCGTCTCCGGGCCAATAAGCGACGCCTCGATGCGCCCGATATTTCAGGTGCGCGAGACTTTTTGCCTGCGGATCGAAGGTCCACAATTGACGGCCCGAGACGGGATCGAGAGCCACGATACGATTCGCCGGGGTGGAAAAGTATAGGACGCCATTCACCACGAGCGGAGTGGTTTCAAATGCAATCTCACGCGCCCCCCGTGTGCCGGAACTGGACGGATGCTCGCCGGTGTGAAAGGTCCAGGCGCGATGCAGACGGTGCACATTGATGGCGTTGATTTGATCCAGGGGCGAGAAACGCTTGCCGCCAGGATCGTGACCATAGACCGGCCAATCACTCTGTCCAAAAGCTCCCGCGGCAAGCGCTACGAAAGCGAGTAAGCCCCGACACGTCATCACAACTTGCAGTATAAGAACGAAGGTGTTGCCGAGGCGGCCGACGGCCCTGTCAAGCGACCAACCGAAAACGCGTCCTCCCCCCTGGTGACCGATCGATAGTTGTCAGCGCGGCGAATGCGGCAGCCCATCAGTAGTATTCGCAGCGAGAGATAATTGGGCTGTGTTCAAGCAAGTAGTCGTAATCGGTGCTTCAGCCGGCGGAGTAGAAGCCCTCCGGGACATCGTCTCAGCACTTCCATCGGACCTCGACGTGCCAGTTTTTGTTGTGCTGCACATCCCTCCCTATACCTCCAGTTCGCTTCCACAAATACTTAGCAGGTTTGGTCCTCTTGAAGCCGTTCATCCGGAAGACGAGACGAAATTCCAGGCGGGCACAATCTATGTTGCTCCTCCGGATCACCATATGTTGGTAACTGAAGACTCGGTGCTGATTAAGAGAGGTCCAAAAGAGAACCGGTTCCGCCCATCCATCGATGCGCTCTTCCGGTCGGCTGCGTACGTCTTCGGAGCTCGGACAATCGGAGTGGTTCTTTCCGGGGTGCTTGAAGACGGTACTTCGGGATTATGGAGTATTAAGCGGCTTGGCGGCACTTCGGTTGTTCAGGATCCGGATCAGGCCCGCTTCGAATCGATGCCTCGCAGCGCGATGGACTACGTGAAAATTGACTACAAGCTTCCTTCGAGTGAAATCGGTTCTCTTCTCGCCCGCTTGACGAAGAAAGCAGTGCCGCCCGCCGAGGTGGGGAATAAAGAAGTATTGCAGCGGATGGAACTCGAGATGCAAATCGCGACGGCGAACAACGCTTTCCAGAGGGGAATCATGAAGGCTGGCGAGCTTACCCCGTTTACTTGCCCCGAGTGCCATGGCGCTCTTGTACGAATAGTCGAAGGCAAGATGTCTCGCTTCCGATGCCATACCGGACACGCTTATAGCGACAGCGCACTGCTCGAAGCTGTTATGGAATCCACAGGGGAAATGGTGTGGCAGGTCATCCGATCCTATGAAGAAGGAGTGATGCTTCTTAACCACATGGCGGATCACCTACATGCAGCCGGTGATCACGAAAGGTCTGACATCTTCCGGGAAAAAGCGAACGACCTCGAGGAAAGGTCAAAGCTCTTCCACGCGGCGGTTCTTCGACACGAAAGCCTCAGCGGCGACAATCTGGGGCAGTAGCCCTTCCGCCGGAGCATGAGGTTGCTTGCTAGCGCGGGCAAACTGCTCAGTTCAGTCCTAGAAAGCCACTCTTCTTTAGGAATGCGTAGCTTTGGCGGAGGCTTCCAACCGGATCTTTGCTGAAATCTTGTTCTACGAAGATGTGTTTGGCATTGGTATGCGAAACAGCCTCAAGAATCTCATCCAGCGGTAAGTCGCCGCGGCCGAGTTCCCGAAAAGTATCGTTTGGAACAGAGGCGATGTCGTAGTGGGTGGGGGTTCCCGGGGCGCGATCCTTCAGGTGTACCAGTTGGACGCGATAGGCATTCTCGCGGAGAAACCGCGCTGCATTTTCGCCTGCCATGCTTACCCAAAACGTATCTACCTCAAGCCCCACGAGATTCTTATCCAAATGCTTCAGCAGAACATCGATAGGTCGTCCGCCGGGCTTAGGTTGGAATTCGAAATCATGATTGTGATAACAAAACTGGAGATGGGCAGAAGAGCATTTTTGTGCTGCCGCGTTCAGCTTGTCGGCCAACGATCGATAGAAATCCAAGCCCAGCCGTTCTTCAGGTGAAAGATAATTGAACACCAGGTATTCGAAACCGTGATCTCTGGCGAGCGGAATGCAATCTTCGAACGTCACTCCGGGCTTGATCGAAGGCATATCCGCGTGTTTCCAGGCAGTCCAGTTGCCGGTGAGCAGCGGCGTTTCAAAATGGAGGCTTACCGGTTTGAGGTTCACCTGCTTCAGAAAGGGCGCGAGCACATCCACCTGACTGCGTAACATTTCGACTTCACGGTAGCCGATTTCGGAGATGGCCCGCAGCGTTTCAAGAGGGCGCCTCATGACCAGATCCCGCACTGTGTAAAGCTGTACGCCAGCCTTAAGCGGCTCTTTCGCGAATGCGGCGAGCGGGCCCAGTGCAGCGAGGCCCATCAAAGACCGCCTGGTTAGAAAAGGCGCGCGGATCATGTATGGGCGCCAGTTTATTACAAACGGCGGCGATGCGGTGCTGTTCGTTTGCGGAAGCCGCAGCACGCGAGTGGTCAGCAGTAGTTTGTCGTAGGTCAGGAGCCCGCAGGGACCAATAGCTATGGGGCTGCCGCAACCGGCGAAAAGAGTACAGGAAAGGCAAGGGGCAGCCGGGATGGCTACTGCTTGTTGTAGAGCGCCGTCCTTGTTTCCTCAGGTTTGCCGGCCGCCCACGATGATGAGGTGAAAGTCTTCCCATCGGGGGCGAGATTCATTCTGTAGTCGCGCTCCTCCTTGCCATCCCGCCAAACTGCCACGTGGAACTTGCGTTGGGTGATGCGCGTCACTCGAAAGAAGATTTTTCCTTTGTCGGAGGGGCCGCCCAATAGAACTGGTGTTCCGTCCAGCCGTGCTTCGATCGTCATCTGGTCGTCTGGCATGGACCAGCGCATCGTCTCTGGACCGGTAGTTACGAATTCGAAGCGGTTGGCAAACACCCAACCACTTTGATACCGGCCTATCACCTGCGCGGATTGCCACTTGCCTTCGAAGCCGGTACCCGGGCCCACTCTTTTCAGAATGGTCGTGACATGACTGCTTGTCCCATCCGGATTACTGACCGTCTCCACGCTGGTGATCGTTTTACCATCCCTTGAAAGCGTCTCGTGCGTGACGTCCCAAGTCTGACCTTTGTACTGCCTGCGGAACGTCCACTCGCTTGGCCCATTCACCGTCGCGCTAACCGTTTCTTCGTCGCTGAAACTCCGATATGGCTTTCCGTCGGTAGCAAACGTAATGTCAATAGGTCCGCCGTTTCGAACGGCCCACTTCCCGTCTCCGAGTCTGTTGTAGCTGAAAGTTTCACCGGTCAGTTCACTTTTGTCCGCATTGAATTTCCAGCTACCGTCCCAAGGACTTTCCGCAGCCAGAGCCAATTGTGCGTAGCAACACGCGGCCACGATGAGCAACGACCTGCCATCGCGAACAGTACCTTGAATGATTCGATTCATACCTCGTGACCGTTAAACGGCCACTAAGCAAGGCAGTCTACTACGCTCAGCGGAAATCCACGAATCACTTTATTTGCCTGACCTCCGCCGTCTCGCTCGGTCTTAGCGGGTGTTGTGATGATTCAACCAGCCCATCAACGCACCGGACACCCTGTCGCCCTCGAACCGGGAATCAATTGGGTGATATTGTTCATGGCATATGCCTTGGCATGATGTCTTCATCATTTTTTTCGCTGTAGTGATGACGATCACGCTGTGCCAGCGCGGAACGCTGCAGATTGATCTACCGAGCAATCGAGAATTTCACTGGTAGCTTCCGTGGAGGTCCGCCGACCTCGATGCTTCCACTACCGTCAGACGATCGTCACTTCCTTCTCAGACGCGCACCAAAGAGCGCTGATTAGCTGGCTAGATACTGATACATTCGGCCCCAGAGCGCACCTGGGCGACAGTCCCCTCCCACCATTGAACTTGCAAAGGCGACGTTAGTGTGTAATTATTCATAGAAGTGAATAAAAATACGGAGAGGGAATCATGATGGCCGCTCCCGCGTTTCAGCCGATCCCGCGCACTCGCCCGAGTGGGTTCCGACACGACCTCGATCTTTCGGTCGAGCAGTTGAACGGTGTCCTTGAACTTTCGGGGCAGATGAAAGAATCGCGCCAGCGTTTTGCCTCCGCACTCAAGGGCACTTACGTGAGCCTCTTGTTTGAGAAACCGTCGCTGCGTACGCGCATGACTTTCGAACTCGCCATCAAGCAGCTTGGCGGTGACCTCGTTACGCAGATCGGCATGGTTGCCGATCGCGAACCGCTGAAAGATGTGGCGCGCAATCTGGCCCGCTGGACCGATGCCATTGTGGCGCGAACTTTCACTCAGGAGACGATCGATGAGCTGGCGCGCTGGTCCGGACTGCCCGTCGTGAACGCGCTCAGCGATCTCTATCATCCGTGCCAGGCTTTAGCCGACATGCTCACCCTTAAGGAACATTTCGGACGGCTGCGGGGGCTCAAGCTCGCTTATGTGGGGGATGGCAACAACGTCGCGCACTCGCTTCTCTTGTGTTGCGCCCGCCTCGGCATTCATTGCTCGGTGGCGACTCCTTCCGGTTATGAGCCGCAGGCCGCGATAGTCGCGCAGGCGAGAGAGCTGGCCGCGTTCAGTGGTGCTTCGGTAGAGATCCTCAACGATGCTGATTCGGCAGTTAAAGCCGCTCATGCGATTTACACGGATGTGTGGGCCAGCATGGGGCAGGAGTCCGAAGCGTCAGAGCGATCACGCGTATTCGGCCCCTATCAGGTCAATCAGAAGCTGCTCGAAAAAGCCCGTAAAGATGCATTGTTCATGCATTGTTTGCCGGCTAAGCGCGGGTTGGAAGTGACGGATGAAGTGATGGAGTCGGCGCAGTCGGTTGCGTTCGATCAGGCCGAGAACCGGCTGCACGCCCAAAAGGCTCTTTTGCTCACTCTTCTCCAGTAGAGCTCCGCTGGCTGACTGAGCGCCGCACCGGGCGCTGGACAATAGAAAGACATTCATGCATAAAGTTGAAGCGAAGAAGGTGGCGCTCGCCTACTCGGGCGGGCTAGATACGTCGATCATTATTCCCTGGCTAAAAGAAAACTACGGCTGCGACGTGGTGGCTGTTTGTGGCGACATCGGTCAGGGTGGCGAGGAACTCACCGGACTGAAAGAGAAAGCTTTGCGGACAGGCGCTGCCGAAGTATATGTCGAGGACATGCGTGAAGAGTTCGTAAGCGAGTATCTGTGGAAGCTGGTACGTTCGGGCGCCGTTTATGAGCACAAATATCTACTAGGTACCTCGATTGCGCGTCCTTTACTTGCCAAGCGACAGGCGCAAGTAGCGCTACAGACGGGCTGCGATGCGCTCTCGCACGGCTGCACCGGCAAAGGTAACGATCAGGTTCGTTTCGAGCTTACTTATAAAGCGATCGCGCCACAACTTCCCGTGATTGCGCCCTGGCGTGAATGGGACATTCAATCGCGCGAAGACGCAATCGAGTATGCGGCAAAGCACCAGGTGCCGATCGCACAATCGACAACAAAAATCTACAGCCGCGATCGCAACATCTGGCACATTTCGCACGAGGGCGGTGAACTCGAAGATCCGGCAAACCGCGCCCCTGAGCATATCTGGATGCTTACGAAAAGTCCGGCAGATGCGCCTTCGAAGCCGGCTGAGGTGACGATCGGCTTTGAGCACGGCGTCCCTGTTTCGCTCGATGGGCAGCATCAGCTCAGCGCAGTGGCGCTTCTGGAAAAGCTGAATGAACTTGGTGGCGAGCACGGCATCGGGCGTATTGACCTGGTCGAGAATCGCTTTGTCGGCATGAAGTCGCGCGGCTGCTATGAGACACCGGGTGGCACAATTCTGATGGCCGCTGCTCGCGAGCTGGAAGCGCTGACACTTGATCGCGCGACTTTGCATTACAAGCAGAAGGTCGCACTCGATTATGCGGAGATGGTTTACAACGGCCTCTGGTTTACGCCGCTGCGCGAGGCACTTGATCAGTTCTTTGCCAAAGTCGCAGAGCCTGTTACGGGCGAGATCACGATGCGGCTCTACAAAGGCACGCTCGAGCCGGTGAGCCGCAAGAGTCCGAACTCGCTCTACAATCTGGACATTGCGAGTTTCACGATGGGCGCCAGTTACGACCAGAAAGATGCGCTCGGATTCATCAATCTAGTTGGACTGCCAATCAAAGTTCGCGCGCTGCTACAGGCGTAGAGAGTGACTCGATGAAACTCTGGGGCGGCCGATTCGAAGCCGGGCCTTCTAAGCTGTTCGAAGAATTTTCGGGCTCGCTGCACTTCGATCAGCAGCTTGCCTTGGCGGATATCAAGGGCTCGCAGGCTTTCGCGCGGGCTCTGAACAGGCAAGGAATTTTGACATCCGAGGAGACGGCGGAGCTGATCAGCGCGTTCGCCGAGATTGGCGAAGAAGCTCAGCATCCCAGCTATTTCGCCTATGCGAACGACGAAGACGTTCACACGTTTGTGATTCGCAAGCTCAACGAGAAAGTCGGCGACCTTTCGAGCAAGATACACACGGGACGCAGCCGTAACGAGCAAGTCTCGCTCGACCTGCGGCTGTATTTGCGGGCCGCAATAGATACGCTGGGCGGCGAGCTTACTGAACTCGTAAACGGTTTGCTGGCGCTCGCCAACAAATATCGCCAAGCGGTCATCCCTGGATACACTCACCTGCGCCGAGCGCAACCGGTGCTTTGGCCACATTACATCCTGGCGTATTTCGATATGTTCGCGCGAGACTTTGAACGTCTGCGCCAAGCCCGTGCGCGGGTCGACGTGCTGCCGCTCGGTTCGGGCGCGCTTGCAGGCAGCGGATTTCCGTTCGATCGCGAGGCCATGGCGGAGGACCTGGAATTCTCCGCATACTCGACCAACAGTATGGATGTGGCGGCCGACCGCGATTTCGCGCTCGACTTTCTATATGCCTGCAGTTTGATCATGCTGCACCTGAGCCGGCTCGCCGAAGACTGGATTTTGTATTCGAGCGAAGAGTTCAATTGGCTCAAGTTGGGCGATGAAGTAACGAGTGGATCGAGCTTGATGCCGCAGAAGAAAAATCCCGATTCGCTGGAGCTGATCCGGGGCAAGTCGGGCCGCGTCTTCGGGGACCTGACCTCGCTGTTCATCACGATGAAAGGTCTTCCGCTGACTTACAATCGCGACATGCAGGAGGACAAAGAGCCGCTGTTCGATGCATTCCACCAAACGGCGGGCTCGCTGCGTATGGGGCGCGCCGTGGCGGCCTCGGTCGTGCTTGAGCCGGCAGTACCGGCCGCAGCGGCGGAAGAGAGTTGGATCGTAGCGACTGATCTGGCGGAAGAACTAGCGCGACGCGGCGTGCCATTCCATCAGGCGCACCAGATTGTCGGGAGGCTGGTTCTCGAAAGCGTGAACGCGGGCAAAAAGCCGCAAGATTGGAATGGAGACACTCTGCAAGCGTTTGCTCCCGAGTTCACGCCGGACATGGCCCGTTTTCTAACTCCTACCGCAGGTATGAAGAGCCGGGAGGTCTCGGGTGGCACCGGGTCATCCGCAGTGGCGAGAGCTCTCGCCGATGCGCAAAGGCGTTTGGAAGAGATGCGGGCCGTTTTGTTGCAGAAATGAACAAGAGCTTCCGCCAGGGGCAGATACTCAAAATTCTGCGCTCGAAAGCAATCTATACGCAGGAGGAACTGGCGAGAGAGCTCAGCGAAGGCGGCATTCAGACCACGCAGGTGACCCTTTCACGCGACATGCGTGAATTGGGGCTAGTGAAGACGCCGGACGGATACCGCCAACTTGCCGGTGAAGGTATAGGCCCTGCGTTGGCCGATGTCGCGAACGAATACCTGCTCGACATTCGGATGGCGCAGAATCTAGCAGTGCTTCGCACATCTCCAGGCAATGCGAACACTCTGGCGGTTGCCATCGATCGAGCTGAACTGGTGGAGGTAGTCGGCACGATTGCGGGGGACGACACGGTGCTGGTGATTACGCCAGATAGCGGAACAGCCGATAAATTCCGGAAGCAGCTGCTCGCTATGTTATCCGGCTAGTTATTGGCTGTGGTCGTGCGCGTGGCTATGATCAGCGGCCGGAACGCAGCCATTTTCCGACAACACACACGGAACATGTTCAAACTGAATCGTGCAGTGGTGTATGCCGAAGCCGCGCAGAACCTGGTTAATGCGCTTAAGAATACGCTCGCTGGCCGAAGGCGGCATATCGTCGATCAGTACGTGCGAACTCAGTGCATGCGTGCTCGAGCCCAAGCTCCAGATATGCAGATCGTGCACGTCGATTACGCCTTCTACAGCCCCCATAGCATGCGTGACCTTCTCCAGCTCCATGCCGCGCGGAGTTCCTTCCAGCAAAATGTTGCACGATTCACGAGTAATGTCCCAGGCCGTATAGATGATGAAGATGGCCAGCACAATCGAGAGCACCGGGTCAATGTAAGTGAGACCGGTGTAGCGGATGGCGAGTGCGCCGATGATGATGGCAATAGCGCCGACAGCATCACCGGCCATGTGGATAGCTGCCGCGCGCACATTAATATCGCCCTTTTGTCCGCGGTTCAGCGCAATCACAATTGCGGTATTAAGAACGAGAGCAGCGGCCGCTACCCACATCATGATGCGATCGTTTAAAGGCTCAGGGTGGAGCAACCGTCCAATAGCCTCCCAGAAGATCACGAGCGACACCACGATCAATGTGGCTGCATTGAGAAATGCCGCGATCACGCCGGCACGGCCGTAGCCATAGGTCTTCGACTGATCGGGCGGCTTGTCCTGGAGGTAAACGCCAATGGCAGCCAGCAGCAGCGCTAATGCATCGGTAAAGTTATGACCCGCATCGGACAGCAAAGACAAGCTGTGCGAGCGCAGTCCGGCGACGATCTCGAACACCGTAAAAGCAAGCGTGGCAAGCAACGAGACACGCAGCATCCATCCCGTGTTAGGCGTGTGGTGATGATGATGGGCCAATGGCGACAGCCTTCAATTCCAATTTACGTTACTCCGAGCGGACTCTGTTTGGAGCTCATCATTGCTGTGGATCTTTTGGCTTTTCGCCGGGACGGTACAGCGAAGGAACCTTCTTCTTTGGCTCATCGTCGGTGGCTGCGGCTTTTTTCCGTTCTTTCTGTTCCGCGGTCGACATCATCGATTCCCGTTCGCTCTTGTCCTTGGCGTCTTTCGTCGAAAGCTCAGTTCCGCGCTTCTTCGAGTCTTCCATCGAAAGCTCATGGCTATCGGTCGTCGTATCGATTGCCTCGGCGAGAACAAACTTGTAACGGTCGAAATCCCTCGGTTCGCTCTCCTGTATCTTGTTCAGTTTGTCGAGAAACTCTTTCTCCGAGTTGAGCACCGCGAGCATGCCGACATCAATCGGGTGATTGTGACGGAGCGCATCATCGGCTACCGTGTCGATCGACTCAATAATCTTGTTGTAGTCTTCGAGCGCGTTGTGAATAAAGATGCTGCGGCCCGGCTTATCCTTCGCCAGATATTGGTCGACCAAATCCATGCGCTGGCGTGCGAAATGGAGATAAAGCTGCAACCGTTCGTTGGGATCCTGGGTCTGCCGAATCTGCTCGACTTCGTTCGGAGTAAGAAAGTCGCGGTCCTGGGCTGCCGCTAGGGCGGCGGCGGCGATCGCCAGGCAAACCACTTGGGTAAATCTCATTTCCGCATCACTCCAGCCAAGAGTTTTTCGTGAATCTCTTCCAGTTTTCGGTCAGTCTGTTCGGCCCAGCCCCGCCTCGGCACTTCGATGTCATCCAGCAGAGCCTTCATGCGACGCTGCAGGTTCGACACACGAAGCTCTGCTTTCTTATAGAATCGCGCTTTGTGCGCGGCCTCGAGCGATCCTACACAGGCATCCAGAGATTTGGTCATCTCTTCCAAGGCCGCATCACCCTTTTCGAAGGCGCCTTTGTCATACGCTTCGCGGGCGCTATCAAAAGCGCTCTCTGCCTGATTCAACTCGCCATCGGCACGCTTTCCCCCGTCGCGTTCAACGGCGGGGTCAAAACCTTGAGCACCAGCAAGGCTCACCAGCACGATCAGCAAAAAGCCTCTGCGTAGCATCGCCCAATCCGAGTCTAAATAACTTCTGGTTCTATTCTATCGAGCTTTGCTTGCGGCCCTTGGCTGCCGCCGTTGCTTGCTGGTGCAAGTGCGTCATATTGACTCCTTCGAGGGCGAGCGCAATGAAGCCGATCAGGATAAGGGGCAGCGTGATCACGGCCCAGAGAATCAAGGAGAAGCGCTTGGCATGGCCGGAAGCGATCCCGAATAAGATCAGCGTGCGAGCGGTGACCCACTGAAACGACCCGAGATTACCGGGTGCCTGCGGCACAATGCTGCTCAAGCGGAGCAGCACGAGCATGGCGAACGAAGCTGTCCAGGCAACAGGCAGGCGCGTTGCCTGGACCAGCATATAGATGGGCAGAAACTGACCAAGCATGTAGAGGCCGCTCACGAGGAACGAGAAGTATAGATACCGCGAATGCCCTATTAAATGGAGGTCTTCCATCAAAGTATTGAACCAGCGCGGCCATGAGATACCGAAGACCAATGTCAACGATTGCTGACGGGCGTACATGGCATACCCGAGGAGCACGGCGCATAACGCGATGAGCACCGCGAGAAGGTAACCGGCGTGCAATAAAATTCCCGGGAGTTTTACCAGCCGCAAACAAAACGCAAAACAGGCGAGCAGCCAAACTCCGTCGAAGATGCGTTCGATTAAAGCGGAAGCGAACGTAACGGAGAGCGGGACGGAAGTGAACTTTGAAAGCAGAAAGCAGCGGATCAACTCGCCCGCCCGTAGCGGCAGCACCTCGTTCGCAAACAATCCGACATAGATACTTTCGACAGCTTGAATAAAGGGCACGCGCTCAATCGGCCGAAGAAGCAACTGCCAGCGCCAGGCATGCAGCAGGTAAATACAGATATCCGCGGCAATGGCTCCACCGACCCAGATCCAGCGCATGTGCTGAACTTCGCTCCAGATGTGTTGCAACCCGGCGCCATTCAGAACCCAGATCAAGCAAATGAGCGAGATGAGGTTGGTAGCGACAATGAAAGCCCATGATCGGAACTTATTTGCGCGCTCAGCAGGCCTGAGTGGTGCGGTCTGAGTGCTCAAGAACCCCCATGATAGCGCCGGATTTATGACGGCAGCGTAAAGCTGGGCAAACTAGTTCGTGATGTAAAGTCCCATGGCGTTCTTGGTCTTGCGCACGGTATCTTCAGCGAGTGGCAGGACCCGCTCCCGGCCGCGCAGCAAAATTGAATCCAGGTAGGCCGGGTCGGCGATGACGGCACGATAACGTTCTTGAATCGGCGTCAAACGTTCGATCACAGTTTCGGCCACGAGCTTCTTAAAATCGCCGTAGCGCATGCCGGCGACGCTTGCGGGCGTAACAGAAGGATCACAGGCCTGCGCGATGGTGAGCAAATTGGCGACTCCGGGCCCCATATTTTCGGGATCGACGGCCGGGTTGGAATCCGTAGTGGCACGTGCGATCTTCTTTTGAATCACCTTCGGTTCATCGAGCAGAGCGATAGCGTGCCCAGAGCCTAGGGCGGATTTGCTCATCTTCTGAGTCGGATCGTCGAGACCCATAATGCGTGCGCCGACAGCCGGCAGGTGGGTTGCCGGCACGGCGAAGGTCTCGCCGTACAGTGAATTGAAACGGGCCGCAATATCGCGAGCGAGTTCAAGATGCTGCGACTGATCTTCGCCAACGGGTACGATACTGGCTTGATACAGCAGGATGTCTGCGGTCATCAGCACCGGGTATTGCAGCAGCCCGTCACCAATGGTCTCCTGCGCTTCGGACTTGGCTTTGAATTGAGTCATGCGGTATAGCCAGCCGAGCGGGGTAACGCAAGTGAGCAGCCAAGCGAGCTCGGAGTGTCCCCCGATGCTCGATTGCACAACGATGGACGAGTGCTCCGGGTCGATCCCGGATGCTACAAAGAGCGCTGCCGTCTCGCGAATTTTGGCAGAAAGCTCTTTCGGATCTTGATAGAGGGTGATCGCGTGCAGATCCACGATGCAGAAAATGCTCTCGTACCGAGTCTGAATCTCCGCCCAGTTTTTAAGGGCTCCGAGATAATTGCCAATATGGAGTTGACCGGTGGGCTGGACGCCCGATAGAACACGTGCTTTCATGCGCAGAGCGAATCCTTATGGTAAGTGATGGCTTCCACAGTAACGATTGAAAAGCTAGTTTATGGTGGCGACGGTTTGGGCCGCATAGACGGCCAAGTAGTGCTCGCGCCGTTTGTTCTTCCCGCAGAGCTCGTCTCACTCGAGACGGTTCGGGTGAAATCGGGATTGCTACGCGGCAACTCACCGGAAGTTTTGACAGGTTCGGAGCACCGCGTCCAACCGCGCTGCGAGTACTTTGGAACTTGCGGCGGCTGCCACTACCAACATGCCGACTACGCGTACCAGCTGACGCAAAAAGTCGAGATACTTCGTGAAACGCTGAGGCGTTTAGGCGGGATCAGTGTGGACGACGAGATCCCGGTCATCAGCGGGGACCCGTGGTTCTATCGCAATCGGGTCCAGCTTCACTTTGCAAATGGCGCATCGGGTTTTCATCGGATGGGTTCGCATGAACTCCGCACCATTGATCATTGCTACATCTCTGCGCCGGTCCTGGTCGAGGCAATCGCGCGTATGCAGGAGGCGGTAAAGCGGCCCGAGTGGCCGGGCTTCCTTCGATCGCTTGAGCTCTTCACAAACGGCAGCGAGCTGCAGCTGAATGTGCTGGACGCGGGACGGCCGGTTGCCGCGCGATTCTTTGATTGGTGTGCTACTTTTTTGCCGACGCTTGCTCCTGGCGCGATCGAATACCAAGCTGCCGGATCTCGTTTTCGCATCAGCGGCGGATCTTTCTTTCAGGTCAATCGATTTTTGCTGGATGCCCTAGTGGCAGAAGTACTGAGTGATTCGGGCGGCGAATATGCGGTCGATCTCTACGCGGGCGTCGGATTGTTTTCTTTGCCGCTCAGGGGGCACTTTAAGCGGGTGCATGCAGTCGAACGTGGTGGCTCCGCGTATCGAGATCTGGAGGCGAACCTAGCGGGAGTCGATGGATCTATAAAGGCCATCCACGCTTCCGCTGAGAACTACCTGCCGAGTGATCTTGAGAGCCGGCCGGACTTGCTTGTCGTTGATCCGCCGCGCGCTGGTTTAGGTCAGCAAACAACGCAGGCTATTCTGAATTTAAAACCCAAACGGCTGACGATTGTCAGTTGCGATCCGGCAACGCTCGCGCGCGATGCAAAGGTGTTGCTAACGGCTTACCAGATACGGCGACTGGCTCTTATCGATTTGTTTCCGCAGACTTATCATTTCGAGACTGTGATGCATCTTGAAGCTAAGAGCGGCTGAAACGCGCTACCAGCCCCCGCCACTTTCGTGCAATAAGCTCAAAGATCGTGAGGGCGATAGCAAGCGCCAGAAAGGCAGGCCAGAGCTGCCATTGCACGAGAGTGCGTCGTCCGCCCGGACTTAAGATTTGAGTGAGCGGCGGATTGTAGCGGCCGTTCGTAAAAGCCGAAACTTGTTTCAACAACGGTTCATTTGTCCCGTATTCATCGAGTTCAGGCTGCGGACGATAAAGCCCCACTTCCGGGAACACGACCGACTCATCCACCGGGCGAGCGCGAAAGAGGCCCACGGCGGTGCCGATGTGAACGCGTCCCTCGTAAAGGCGCGCAGCTGTCTTTCGAATTTCGACGGGCTTACGAAACCCGGCCGGCCCGATGACATAAATCGCAGGAATCGACGCGGGCTCCGCGGTTTCGGCGGCCAGCCGATACTGCACTGCCAAGTCGCCGGTCCCCTGATCGAACGTGGCGACGGCTTCGCTGGCGTTCTTAGAGACAAGTAGGTCTCGCGTGACATTGGTCCAAAATTTATCGAACCCGGGCCAAGACATCCATGCCTCCGCCCACCGGCTCTTCGCGTCGGAAGTGAAGACGGCTGCGCGCCCTAGGCCATACTGCCAGCGCACAAGAAGCGGATCTCGCTTAACCGGATCGACTTGGAGCACGGTCTCTGCACTGCGCTTCGCCGTATACCGGGCGTAACCGTGGAGCGGGGGAGCTGTTTCCATTCCGACGCCCTCAAGTACGTCGGCTTTTGAGGCAACGATGGGCGTCAGATGCCTCTCGACAGCTGTCGAACCGCTATACGTCTCGACGTCTTTCAGCAGGATCTGCTCGAGTCCCATCGGCTCATTGAGGAAATAGCTGCGTCCCCCGGAGGTGGCCGCGACCTTCTCGAGATAGGAGCGATTGACATCTTGACCAAGGCCAACGGTCGAAATGGTCACTTCGTGCTGGGAGGCCTCTTTGGCGAGGTCCATGCTGTCGCCCTCTTCAGAGATGCCATCGGTGAGCAAAACAATGTGCTTGAAGTTGGCGGAAGAGGGCAGAACGCGTCGATAAGCTTCAGCGAGCGCAGGGGCGATTTGCGTTCCGCCATCGGGAGTAATGCCGGAAATAAGGCGTTTGATCAGCCCTTTATCTTCGGCGCGTCGCATCGGAACGGCCCATTGGAACGAGTTGTCAAAAATGAGGACGCCAATCGTATCGAGCGGACGAAGATGATCAACTACGCCAATCGCAGAAAGCCGCGCAAGTTCAATCTTGCGGCCTTCCATGGAAGAGGACTTATCGATGATCAGCGCCACGCAAGTGCCTTTCGGAACATCGGGCGGCGACAATTTAGCCGGCAGCGCACGATCAAGCGCGTCCATTTGCTTGTCTTCCTTGTAGACCTGCCGCTCGCCACCGATAAGCAGCAGACCACCTCCGCTTTTCACATAGCTCTCTAGGTTAAGTTTACGCGGCGGTGAGAGTGTGTTTAGATCGAGATTGTTCAACACCACCAGCTGGAACAGAGTGAGGTCTTTGTCCAACCGGGCAGCATCCCGGTTGATCTCTATATTCGCTTCGGCCATTGCGGCCAGGAGATTGGCATCGGTGCCGACCGGGTCTTCCGATAAATAGAGCGCTTTGGCACGGCGGAGTTTGATGGGTTCGTCGAATCGAGCTTCCGCTTGCTTCTGCTGAATCCGGCCGGACAGTTCGACGATCCCCGCCGCTTTCACACGAGTGGCGACTCGCAACGAATTATTGCCGGGCTGCAAATTGATTGATTGCTGCCCAAGCAACTTGCCTTCAGCATAGAGGTCTAGGGTAGCGGGCGCATTCGAAGGCGAAACGAGCGTGATATCGAGGGGAATCTGCTCGCCTGTATAGGCTTCGGAAGGAAGCGAAACGGACTGGACACGGAGCGCTGAATTTGCTGTTCCGCCAAGCGGGATAACATCTACCGGAATGTTGAGGTTTTGGAGCTGAGCGATGGCGCGAACCACGCTGCCCTGATTTTCATTTCCATCACTGATAAGCAAGATACGTGGCAGATAGCCATCAGGAAGGGTGGTCAGGCTGCTTGTGAGCGCGGATTGCAAGTTCGTGCCATTGTTGTTCGACTGGATCGAAGTGCGCTCAATGTGAAGATCGGCAGATTCCACGGGACGCAGAACTCGTGCGCCACTATCAAAGGGAACGATTCGAACCCAGTTACTTCCTTTGCGACGGACGATGTTACGAGCGATGTCCGAGGCATGCGAGAGATCTTGTGCACTGATACTTGCCGACGTATCCACGAGCACCACTTCAGCGATTTTGGTTTCAGGTAAGGTGATTGAAGGCTCGGCCAAAGCGAAGAGGATGGCGGAAAGGCTGAGTCCCTTCAACAAGAGCGGCAGCGTTCGGGAAGTAAGGCGCCACGCATACGCGATCCAGGCCAGAGGTACCAGGGCGAGGAGCACTAGCCAGCTATGCCCAAGAGTCATTTGCCGACCAGCTCCGACGTGCGGTCAAGGGTCTGATTTGAGCGGGCATGGACGGCGGAAGGGAGGGCCCGCGCAATAGCTCGTGCCCTGCCAAACAGAAGCCATTCTGCGATGAGACAAGCGGCCGCGGCTAGCGCCAGCCATTTCCAAAGATCGATCGCGGGCCGAGCAAATTCGATAGCGGCAGGGAGTCCTACTGCAGCCGCAGATGGCGGGTTCCAGAAGCGCTCGGCGACATCGGGCAGCTGAAGATCGATGGATCGAGCGCGATTGTCTGATTCGACACGGACCGTAGACGGCCGAGTGACAAAGAACTGGAGCGAATTGCCGCGCCTGGTGAAAGGCAACGCCAAACCCCGGCTATCCCGGATGCGAATCATGCTGGTCTGCTCACCATGGTCGAGCGGCAGATTGAAGAGACCAACGCGCGCAGCCGTGAAAGTCTGCAGATGAAAAGCGTTCGGGTTGAGCTGTTCCAAAAGGTCGGCGAACAGGAGCGGCGTCGTGACATTAAAGCGGAGCTGCCCTTCGGCAGGATCGAAGCCAACGACCGCACTCTTCGGAGCGTTTCGACCAGCGGATCTCACCAGGACCACCGGACCTTCGGCCACGCTGGCTATAACTTGATCGCCTTCGAAGTTCTCGAAAACCATAGCTGAGGGTAGACGCGGTTGCTTGCCGTGCAGCGCGGTCCCGAGTGGACCGTTTGTATTCCAGGTCAGGAGTGCATCAGAAATCGTGCGTTTGAGGGGCAAGGGCGAATGCTCACGCGGCGGGTCGATCCAAAGTGCGGGAATGGCAGGCGACGGACTCACCGCGGTTTTGTCCAAAACAATGATGTCGGCGCCGGGAGGATGCGGGGTGTACTGCGACGGAGTAAAGAAGGTAGTGCTTAGCTGGCCATTGGCGACCAGCAGAGGCCGTAACATGGCGGCCCGCTCGGTGTAGACCGTCAGCTGCAGGAGATCCGAGCGCGGTAGAAATACGCTGGCCCGATCATCAGCCGGGAGACTACCCGCTCCGTCGATCGTTGCGGTCAGTTCGCCGGGTGTTCGGGTTACGAAGACGTA
Source organism: Terriglobia bacterium (assembly GCA_963737005.1). Classification (GTDB taxonomy): domain Bacteria; phylum Acidobacteriota; class Terriglobia; order Bryobacterales; family Bryobacteraceae; genus Bog-105. The sequence continues at coordinate 365,921 of CAVTRD010000008.1, forward strand.
CTCAGCTGCCAGCTCCGTGCCGGGCGTGATTGTCAAACGGCGCGGCGCAAACGAAGTGCCGCTGTAACGCATCTGGAGCTGAACCGTACGAACTCGCTGCCCATAATTTTTCAAGCGCACAAGCGCCTGCCAGCTATTCGGTTCACCTTCCACCTGCTCAACTGCAAGTTGAAGGATGCCGCAGTTTTCACGATCGGCGGAGACGGGTATGACGCGATCGGGTCCCGAAGCAGAACTGGTTTCGCCGACGAGCTGAGGGCCGATGTAGGTGATCTCACCCGGTGCGCCGTTCGAAAAACTTTGTGCCTGGTGAGCAATAGACAACGCAGCATCCAAATCGAAGGCTCCAAAACCCGGAGCGACGCGATCGAGCGCATCGTTCAATTCCTGGCGGTTCGCGGTAAAGCCAGTAAGCGGATCGGCGAGTGAATCAGCGGTGATCAACATCACTCGATCGTTGGCAGGCAGAAGAGAAAGATAGCGCCGTGCTTGTGATCTCTCCTGGCCCAGTACAGTAACGGAGCTGTCTTGGGCAGAGTGTGCTCCGCTCCATGAGCTCGTGTCAAGAAGGAGGACGTGATCGCGTCCGCGATGTTCGCGGCTTCCCCATTCCATACGGGAGAACGCGAGCAGCAGAAAAAGGAGACCTGCCAGTTGCAGAATGAGCGACCACGGATCGCGCATCTTACGGCGCGCCTGACGTTCTTCCGCAGCGCCAACATTAGTCCAGAACTGAAGCGTGGAAACAACCCTGCGCCGCCGGGCATGATCGAGCAGGTAGAGCGCAGAGATCAGCCCGCCCAGTACGCCAAGCAGCGAGAAGAACTCGGCGGCTGTGAGGTTCAAAAAGAACATTGGCGGCTACAAGCGGGCGCGCTCTGGTTCTGCCGAACTACCCTGTGCAGCGCTCCGAGAGCTGGAGAGCGCAAGCGAACCGAAGAGTGCTTCACTGAGTGAAACCATCGTAGGTAATCCTGTGTAGCGCCCTCCGTTGCGCAAAGCGAGCTTTCGCAACTGCTCCGCGTGCGCATCGAAAGCAGCGGTGTAGGCGGCGCAAGCCTCACGGTCGACGGCAATGCGGGCGTGTGATCCCGACTCCACGTCGACCATCTCAACTTCGCCCTCACAGGTCGGCTCGCGATCTTCTTTTCCCCAGAGTTGAACAAGCAGCAATTCATGCCCGAAATCGGCGATATATTGCAGGGGCCGCAAACAATCGCCGTCGTCAAGAAAATCAGAAATGATGACTGTCAAGCCGCGTTGTGGGTACTCACCCAGATAGCGCCGTGCGGTTTGGAAGTAGTTTGTCTGGCCGCTTGCTTTAAGCGCGCGTAGGTAGTTCTCAGCCGGCTGGAAACGGTGGCGTCCGCCGCTCGAGAGAAACGGGTCGTGCAGTGTGGCAGTGAATGGTTGAAGCAAGATGCTATCCAGGCGCACCAGGCCGACATAGACCAGGGCCGCCGCCAGACGCCGAGCATAATCGAACTTGGTCGGCTCTCCGGGAGCGTTGCCGGCGAGCATGGAAGCGCTGACGTCGAGCAAAAGGCGCACAGGGACGCGCGGCTCGATCTGAAACATCTTAAGAAAGAGCTTTTCGAAGCGCATGTAGGCGCGCCAATTGACGGACCGCAGGTCGTCACCAGGATAAAAGGTCCGATGATCGAGGAACTCCTGGCCGGGGCCTGCGAAACGCGAGATATTATGGCCGCCGACCAGACCGCTGAAAGACTTTTGCCACTGCAAGGTAAGCCTTTCGAGCTGTTCTAGAAACTGGCGCTCTAAGAGAGGCTGAGCCATAAGAAGCCGCTAGGAATCGGCAGCGCCTTCGAGGATCTGACGCAGGATGATTTCGGTGGTGAACCCATCGGCATGCGCGTCGAAGTTGAGAATGATGCGATGGCGCAGTACTGCAGCCGCAACTGCAGTTACGTCGTCGAGACTGAGATGGAGGCGTCCCCGCATCAGAGCCAGCACGCGGCCACATTCGATCAGGGCCTGGGCACCACGCGGTGAACTTCCATAGCGGATGTACTTGTTCGTGATGGCCGGAGATCCGCTCATACCGGGCTGGGTCGCCATTACGAGTTCGATGGCGTAGTCTTGCACATGCGGTGCAACGATGACCTGACGTGAGACTGCTTTTAACTCGGCGATCTCCTCGCGATTCAGGACTTGCTGCAGCTTGGCTTCGTCGCTCTTGGTAGTGAGGTCGACAATGCGGCTGAGGTCGGCGCGCGACGGGAAATTCACGATGATCTTCATCAAGAAACGATCGAGCTGCGCTTCAGGAAGCGGGTACGTGCCCTCCATCTCGATCGGGTTCTGCGTTGCCATTACGAGAAAGGGCCGTTCCAGCGTATAGGTGCTGGTACCGCTTGTGACGGTACGCTCCTGCATGGCTTCGAGCAGAGCGGATTGCGTTTTGGGGGTCGCGCGATTGATTTCATCGGCAAGCACGAGGTTGGCAAAGATAGGGCCGGGCTGGAACCGAAACGTCTTGTGGCCGTGTTCATCATCCATGATGATGCTGCCGACGATATCGCCAGGCATAAGGTCGGGTGTGAACTGGATGCGCGAATACTGCAGGGCAAGAACGCGCGCCAGGGTGCGGAGCAGGGTCGTTTTGCCCAAGCCCGGAACGCCTTCAAGAAGCACGTGACCGCCGGCGATCAAGCAGATAAGAACGCCCTCTATAACTTCGTTTTGGCCGACGATCACACGTCCGATCTCTTCGCGAACGCGCGCCAGATCAGCGGCCGCTCGATCGATAGAAGCTGGTCCAGCGCTTAGAATTTCTTCCATTTCCGATTATATTAGTGGGACGCAAACACCATGTTCGTGGGTTCGACGCCGTGCCGCTTGCAGTACTCAAGATAAAGCTGGCCGTAGCTTTCGAGAACGTAATGGTCCTGTGAGAAACCGAGCTGTTCCGCGGTTGCATCGATCCATTCACCGGGCCCTTCAATCTCGAGGAAATCTCCAATTGGGGTCTGATCGATTGTGACCACACCTTGGCCGGAGTTGTCCGCGTACTCGGTGCGGTATTTCTCGTACCGAAATCTTTGTTGGTAGCCGAGTTGTTCGAAGATACGGCCCATAGTCTCGACCGAGCCAATCGCCGTTTCGAGTTCAGGCCGGCTCTTATGCGGGCCTGCCTTACCCGGCCCTTTCCAGGTAATTACGGACTGATCACCAGACTTCCGCAGGCGAAGCAACATCTGCTTGCCCCGGAGCACTTGATCTTCGGTGTCGAAGAGGTCGTTTGATTCCCACTCACGCTCGACTGAGATCCGAAAGCCAGCCTGTTTAAGACGCTCGGCGGTAGCGGCCTGGTTGGTCAGGGGAATTTTAACTTCGGTCTCAGTGCTGTCTTTGGATTGGCCGCCCACACCTGAATCTTCTCACCCTTATAATTAAGAGGCATCTGGCGGGTCTTGGATGCTTTGATTGCGCGCCCGTAGCTCAGTTGGATAGAGCGAATGACTTCGAATCATTAGGTCGGGAGTTCGAGCCTCTCCGGGCGCGCCACAACAAGTTTTCTGCCGCGATAATTGTGCTGTCACCGCGAGGCTCTGATGAGCCAGTCTGGTCACCGCGACATCAGAGAAGGTTGCGCAGTTGAACGTAGGTGCTCATTTGCTGAGCACCTACTTCATTTGCTGAGCACCTACTGATGGATCACACTCTCTTTAGCGAGTGAAGTTGCGCTTGAGGGCGGCGCTTGCTCCCAGTAGTCCCGAGCCTAAAAGGAAGAACGAGGATGGCTCAGGAGTACTCGACCTGGGCAGATTCACCGTCAGGATCGCAGGAGGCCCATATGCTTCTCCGTACACAAGCTGAAAGGGCTCTACGCCCGTCGGTCCTGTATAGCTGTTCGTTGTAAGGGAATAAGCGGTAGGAAGGGGAGAATCAAGCACCAGTTGTCCCGCGATCACCAAGGTCAATCCATCATTGTGACTGGCGGCAAACGTCTCACCGCTCGTTACACTTACATTTCCTACAAAATTGAATAACGTATTGTCCAAGCTGTCATTTAGCCTGCTGGCACCAGTTAAAACGGTGGAGCCGCCTGAACTCAGAAATTCGCCAATAGTATATGCATCGCCCGAGACGAAATTAAGAGGTGTACTCGTCGTGAAGGTGACATCAGGCGCGGTTAGCGGAACATTTGACGGGATAGCGTTTTGGGACGTCGCGGTCTGATTTTCGTAGACCGCACCAGTGACACTGGCCGCGTTCGTAGTTCCAGCTAGAAGTACAACGACTAATGCGCCGGTGAAAAGAATTAAAGATCTTGCTGAAGGCCGGTTCAAGAGCATATTTCTCATTGGTTCACGATGGCTGCCGTTAAAAGTGGCGCATCTGAGGAATGCCATCCACGGCGATTTTCGTGGAAGGGACAATAGATTGCTGGGGCGAGACACGGGAGTGCGCGATCGCCGCGGATCAGCCGATCCAGTTTGGAATTCTCCATAATCCCGATGTGGTTTTCAATTGCCTTTTATTGGCACCAGATAATTCCCACGCTAAGGCCTAATCAATGCGGCGATGAGTTGCAGAGCTGCTTGAACCCTCAGTTTTGAGGCACTAGAGCCTGCGATATTTCTTATAGACCTGACCACGTGCGCGTCGAATTAACCAGGAATTTACGTAATTAGTAAGTAAATTACCTGGTAATTTGGTATTCTACCGATCAATGGTCAAGGTGATTGGCCTTGGAGAGTGAATGCAGCAGAGTATGATGCGCTGTTCGGGCCTATCGGTCCAAGCGGCGGTTATTGGAGCATTGGCGATATTTCTCGCGGGTTCAGCCTTCGGTGACTCGTTCGAGGTCAGCTATTTGGCTCCTGGAGTACAGATTCCGCAGACTGGAATTAAGTACGACTCATTTGCCGGCATCACGCCGGGAAGTGCGAATCTCCCCTATCAAACGAGCTTTAACGGAAGTGGTTACTCGGGAACCTACACGGGTGGAGTGCAGTGGTCTGGCGCTGATCAATACGGAGGTGCAGGCGGAACCGGAACTTACGCCGAAACCTTCACGGGCTATACGCTCACAATCAATCCTTCCGTAAACTACTTTGGACTTTGGTTTTCCGCATTAGACGCTGGCAACCAACTTAGCTTTTACCGGGGCAGCTCACTTATCTACAGCTTTACGCCAACCGATTTCTTGAATCTGGTGGGGTCCTGCCCGGGTACCGGCTTTTGCGGTAATCCTAACACTAATTTCAAGGGAGCTAACAATACGCAGCAATATGCCTATCTGAATTTCTACGACCCGGCGAATACGTTTGATCGGATTGTGTTTAGCCAGACAGGTGGAGGCGGCTTTGAATCCGACAATCACGGTGTTGCAGTATTGAACTCGGCTCCGGGCGGAACCCTGATCGGTTCGCCCGAACCGGCATCGTTCGGAACGGCGTTGCTGGCAGCAGGTTTGCTGGTTGCAGGCAAATGGGGGAGAAGGCGCTCGTTATAGGCTCAAGCAGTTGCCTATACGAGTCGCCGTCCTGGGTTGAAATAACGAGCGGCGAGATGGTTTTGCAGCAGTCAATTCTGCAGAACCACTTGCTCACTCGCAGCCCTGACGGTACCGGCGGGTAGAATTACTTCGAATTTCGAGCCGCGCCCCACCTGGCTGTTTACACGGATCTGCCCGCCGTGCGCTTTGACGATCGCGGCCACAAAACTCAAGCCGAGTCCAAGGCCTTTCTCGGGGTTGGGATCGGGTACGCGGTAGAAGCGGTCAAAGATGTGCGGCAGGTGATGCGTCGGGATACCTACGCCGGAGTCTTCCACCGTTAAACGCACGTTGCCGTCGACCGTCACCACGCCCGTACGCACCCATCCACCGTGGGGCGTGTACTTTAGAGCATTCGATAGCAGGTTGGTAATCACGCGCTCGATTTGCGTGCGGTCGGCTTCGCAGAGTACGGGTCCACCGGCATTGTGAGTTAGGATCACATGGGCTGCTTCGGCTGGAATTTGGAATTGATCGACCAGTTCAGCCAAGAGCTGACCGAGATCAAGCGCACTCTTGCGGACCGGTATTTGGCCCGACTCTGATTGCGACAACAAGAGCAGAGCGCGTACCAGGTTAGCCAGTCTCTCGACGTCTTGCAAGGCGTTCTCTATAGCTTCTTGCAGTTGCTCTTTGCGCGTCGCAGTAAACAAAGCCACTTCAAGCTGTCCCTGGATGGCAGTCAACGGTGTGCGAAGCTCGTGCGAGACATCGGTTGAGAACTGCCGGATCTGTTCAAACGAAGATTTGAGACGTCCGCTCATGGCATTGAACGAATCGATGAGCCGATCGAGCTCGTCATCGGCGCCCCGCTTAGGAATCTGCAAACCGAGATTTGATCCGGTGATCTCCTGCGCAGCGCGCTCAACTGATTGCAGCCCGCTCAGTACGCCCCCAGCCGAATACCAGCTCACAACTGCGCAGGCCAGCAGTGCTAGAGGAAAAAAGATGATGAGGCTGCGCTGAAACTTACGGACTACGAGTTGATCTTCCGCCAGGCTCCGCCCTTCCGCGACGTACCATTTACGTCCGTGCCGGGTATCGGTCATCGTGCTGCTCATCACCTGGTAGAGCGTGCCGTCCGTGCTGTGAATCAACTTCAAAACGGGCTTGTGCGATTGCTGCAACTGCGCCATTTCAGAGAGAATTGTTTGCCGGTCCCAGAGCGCGTTCAACTTCGGATCAGTGGTCGCTTTTTCCAGACTCCCGTCGTCTTTGGCAATGACGTAAACGGTTCGCAGCCTCAACAGCTCGGCTACTTCCTCGGGGTCATTCATGTCGACCTCGTCCCAGAGTGGCTGTCCGGTTCGCTCGTCGAAACTGAACCAGCCTTTAAGCGCGCCGAGCTGGCCGCTTAACTGCGTGGCGCTCTGGTTTTCCAGGATCTCGTTCAAGTTCCTGGTGACAAGCACGCTCATGATGGTGAGGACGGCAATGAGGAGAAGCAGAAACGTGGCGGCAAGACGAAAACGCAGTGTCCGGAAAAACCGCATCGTCCGCTGCTGAATCGAAGGCATTGTATTGTTAGACCGCGAGGTTTTCGGCGGCCTGATCTTCCGGCATATCGAGCATGTATCCGATCCCGCGGACGGTGTGAATCAATTTCAAAGGGAATTTGTCGTCGATCTTGCTGCGCAAATGCCGGATATAGACGTCGACAATGTTGGTCAACCCGTCATAATCCATGTCCCAGACATGTTCGACGATCATGGTGCGGCTGAGCGGACGGCCGCGATTCCTCATCATGTATTCGAGGATGCTGAACTCTTTCGGTGCGAGCTCAATATTCTCGTTGTTGCGGGTGACCTTGCGCCGAATGCAATCAAGACTGAGCTCGCCTACCTGCAAACGCTCGGGCGTAGGCTGACCTCGACGGAGCAGCACGCGGGCCCGGGCAAGCAACTCGACGAAGGCAAAAGGCTTAACGAGATAATCGTCTGCTCCCTGCTCGAGTCCTTTCACGCGATCATCGACTGAATCACGGGCGCTCAATATCAGCACGGGCGGGATCGTCTTGCGGTTCTTGATCTTTTGCAGAACCTGCAGTCCGTCCAGGTCCGGCAACCCGAGATCGAGCACGACAAGGTCGTATTCGGTCGCATGCACTCTGTCGATCGCATCCGAGCCGGTGTGCACCACATCGACTGCATATCCGGCGCTCTGCAGACCGCGCGAAAGGAAGTCTGCAATTCGCTTCTCATCTTCTACAACCAGTACGCGCATAATATCGTTGCTGAATAAAGTCTAACTAAGCCGGGCGAAAACAGATAGTCTCTGGAGTGACCCGGGTGGGCGATGAATTGCTCTGCACCGCAGCAGAGGCGTCGACTGATGCGGCGGGGGATTGCAGGTCACTCAAAAAGAGAGACCTTAACGTTTTAAATACCGTGTTAAGATTTTGCTGAGTTTGATTATTATTGGCTTCTCTCTCCGTGCCTCCTTGAAACTCGGCCAAATCATTTTCTAAAGGATCAGAATGCGAGGTATGGAACTTTTGGTGATCGCCGGGTTGTTGGGACTCGTAGCGGTCGGAGTCTGGAACGCGCGGCGATGGCTGCCGGAATCGGCTTTCCCGAGGACTTATGTGCCGACGGCAAGCGTCGCCGTTCCCGAGAAAGCGAAGCCGAAATCAGTAAGACGTTCGGAGGGGCGGAGGAGCTATGGTTCTGTGCCGTCGGCGGTATCGGCCAAGCTCGATGCCGGCAATCTCCCTTATACGGTCGTTGACGTGCCTGTAGGTGCGCCTTTCCCCACCACGAAAGATATCCCGATAGGCGGCTTGGGTGTTCAAATTATTTCCAAATTCGGAGAGCCTACTGTGCGAACATCCGCGATGGACAATGGGCGGCTTTTCGAGCGGTACTATTACCTGAGTAGCGACAAGTCGAAACTCACGCTGGCAACCTTGGAGCATGGGGTGGTTATCGCGGTTTCCGGCCCATAACGTCGAGGCGGCAGAGCGACAGTTCTCTGGACGGCCGCAGTATGCATTCGGATTGAGGAAAATACGTCAAGGCGGGGCAACAGTATGGAGGGCATCCTCTTACTGATACTAGCTATCTTTCTGCTGTTCGCTCTAAGCAGAGGATGTTCGATGTTGCCGTAGCCGCAGTACGCGTTGTCCGGCGGGACTGCTCATCATACAGGTGGGCGTGCCTAAGCAGGCGCTTCATCTGCTGTGATTGTCCGGGGAAGGGAAAAAGCAGACACGAAGAGCACGACGATCACACTTCCCAGCGCTATCTTCCCCAGCATGCCCGATAGCTCTCCGAAAGTGATGAGAAGGTAAGGGATTGGCGAAAGCATGAGGATGCACCATAGCAGCAATTTTTGTCTTTCAGTGAGTGTCAGCAGCACTGGGATCAGTAGGGCACAGTCATAAAGACCCGCATGGTGACTGATGAGCAATCCGGCTGCAATTACGGCGCACAACCCGAGTTCAAAAGAGTCTCGCAGGATAACAAGGAACGCCAGTCGAGGAGCGCAGCAACAGAAAGCACCTCAAACATGACCAGCGAAACACCGTAAGGCACGCGCCCAAGTGGGGCAATTAGGGCGGCCACCAAACGGAGGCTTGGAGTAAGTCAATTCGTGCCCTCCCGATGCTCCTATGGCTTTGATCTCCTCCTCGCGGTTTTTCTGCTTGTCATAAAGGTACGGCGTCCCGACCAAGTGCGCACCAGCATAAAGGACTTCGTATTCACTTAACGCAAAGATCTGCTTGCGACCCAAGCCGAGGAGGCAAAGCAATCCAATATCGATGATTAGTAGATAGCCGCCCCGCGATAAGCCTAGCGCTCGTTCAAGTGGACAAACCAATATCCGACTCTCGAGAGCACCCAAAGAGGCCACGTTATCCCCTGGTCCTTGTATCTTCGTTAATCTTCCAGCAGTAATAAGCAGACATAGCCTGGCCTCGACGGTATTGTCGTTCCGACGTCCTACTCAATCGGACTGATAGCATCACTCAAAAAAGCTTAATTGATCGCCGGACTGTGTCCCGGTCGCTTCTATCATCCCGGCCGGAAGTTCCAGAACCGAATGTGCGAGCAAACAAACGGAAAAGCGCCAGGGCACCATTGCTGAGCGGACTTTGCGAACCCTCTTTTTGCGGTCAAGATAGAGCACGTCAATCGAGAATCTCATGCCGCAAGTATGTACGCCTTCGCAGGGAATGATCCACATTCCTCCGCCCACAGGCAGGTTTTTCCGGCCTAATAATCCCTTTTGGCGTGCGCCGCTCGACCCGGCAATCTCGGCCGACTTTGCCAAGATCTGGTTGCGGGTTTCGTTTCGCACCACCATTAGCGAGCGAGGTAAGCGGATCGGTTTAGCCTCTATATGGACGTTACTGAGGAGTCGTGACAGGAGCAGCTGAGGAGGGGGAAGGTGGCGTAGCTGCACCTCCCGCTGCTATTCCAGTTTGCGGAACCGTGCCCGCTATGGCACCCGAGGTAGAGCTTACGTTCAGCGGTTTCTCGGCCATACTGTTGACCAAAGACTCAACCGGCATCGATGGGGTCGGGGGCACGACAGCGACGGGGCCGGTCACGTTTTGACCCGGGGTGGCCATTTGCTTTCCGGGTGTGTTCGGAGGCAAGAACGGTACGGGAAAGTTCGGGCCGGCAATCGTCTGACCGGACGGTGTGGGGCGAACCAATTGCGGCGTGACAATGACCATCAGCTCAGTGTTAGTGCGATTTTTTTGCTTCGATTGAAAGAACTTTCCTAAGATCGGAATGTCACCGATGAAGGGTATTTTGTTGAAGACTTCTGTTTCCCGGTTATCGAGAAGCCCACCGATCGCGAAACTCTGCCCTTCACTTAGTTCCACCTCCGTGTTGACGTTTCGCACCGTAATAGCCGGCACGGTGAAGCCGGAAATTTGGATGCCGTTGGCGAAATCGAGCGCGCTAACTTCTGGAGCAACCTGCAGCCGGATGGTTCCGCGAGGGGTAACAGTGGGGATGAAATTGAGGCGCACGCCGAATTGGCGGAACTGAATAGTAACGGCGTTTGTTCCACCCACACCACCGCCCTGTACCACCGGATACGGAAACTCTCCACCGGCAAGGAAGCTGGCCTGTTTGCCATTTTCCGCTAACACGTTTGGCTCTGCCAGAACCTCAACAACGCCGGCGGTCTGCAAAGCTTCGATCGTCGCACCGAGGTTGAGGTCGGGGCGAAAAAAGAAGAGATTGAGGAAATTCGAGATGGTGGCGGTGACACCGTTGCTTCCGATACCAGTTTGGCTGTTCCCTGAGTTGCTTAGCGTTGGCGCAGAAAACTGCCCAGTGCTCACCGATCCGATCGTATTCGTGGCGCCGGTGCTGAACAGATTAATTCCGAGGGTCCTACTCTTGTTGCGGTCCACGCTTGCAAAACGGACTTTCAACAAGATCTGCGCATCAGGAGCGGGCACCTGAACGTAGAGAAGGTTAACGGGTTTCCCCATACCGGCGGCAATGGCCATGGCGCGGTCGGCGCTATTGAGGTCCTTGACCGTGCCGCGGAGAAAGATTAGATCATTTTCGATGCTGGGGTCGATTTTTTGTCCCGGCAGCTCCCGGCTAATTTGCCGGCGCAGAGTCTCAAGCCGATTGTTGCTGGCAAACCGGCTGGGCTGCACTTGTATATCGAAAAACAATTTGCCGCCGCCCTGCTGCCAAACGATCAGGCTGGTCTCCCCGGGCGCTTTGCCGTTGACTAAAATCTCTAGTGGACCTACCGCGACCGCTTCCGCAATATCGCCGAAGCCGACCGAGACGCGCTCGATGGGGACTGCGCTATTGACGATGACCGATTTTCCGACGTTGACGAAAAGCTCATTCGGCGACTCGTCGGAAGGCTGACCAGCGGGCGTGGGGGGCTGAGCGGGTTGCTGGCCGGCGATACTGGGGACGGCCACAGACAGCACCAGAAAGCAGCTGGTCGCAACTGCGGTCGTCCTACGCATCCATGCTTGTTTCACGGTTGTTCCTCGACCGACTCCAGCTTGGTATCACTCACTTGTGCTCTGGGTCGTTAAACTTTTCTTGCGTCTTCTTGCCGCCATTCAGAACCTCGACCATAAACACATGAGGCGGTGCCGGCTTTTCTTCCGGTTTCTTGTAAGCTGCGGGTTTGGGCTTAGGAGCCGGGGTCCCATCCGAGAACAGACTTCCCATGGCGAGACTGGGCGTTTTGGGCGTTTCCGTATCGAGCGGATTACGCAGCACGAGTTGGATTTTCGCCTGGCTGGAGGCAAGGCTGAGAAGCTCTGCCTGCTCGGGCGTGACCAGCAGGTTCACCACCTGCACTTGCATCGGTTTCCCTTCGTTATCCTTCTGAAGGTTGGTCCCGGCCGAGAGAACCTCGATGTTCTGCAAAAGTGTTCTCACCCGGGGCCCCTCGCTGGCAGCGACGCCGGGTCCCGTTCCGGATGCGAGCACGTCGACTCGCATTCCCGCTACCACGAAGCCAGCGACCCCCACCACGTCGTCTACTCTCACCGCGCACGCTCGCATGCCGGGCCGGATGGTTGCGGCCATACCGCCGCCCGAACCGGGTGCGGCCAGGCGGTTATCAAGAATCAACTCGCCCTGGTATACCTGCGATAGAACGCCCCGTCCGATGGCGCCTGCCTTTGCCACAATCGCGCCCTTTGGCAACGGACCGACCCAATCGGCGGTAGTTACATCAGAGTCCTTAATCAGAGAGCCGATTCCGAGGTCCCGTGCCGCGGCTAGAACTTTGGTTGTCTGGGCCTGTGGAACAGGATGCATCTGCTTGCCGGCCACGCGATAGACCAGATAACTGGAGATCGCTGCCACGACAAAAGCGAGGGCGAGAATCGTCGATAGTCTTCTATTCATAAACTACTTTTTTGTAACCCTAGGCGCCGGGTAAGAACAATGTTTGACTTTGGGCAATCCACGGGCCAAGTTTAAACTGCTGCTGAAGGGAGGAATGGTCGCTGAAGGGAGATGGCCCGCAGCGTGAACACTTGTTTACACCCTGACCATAGACGTCTATCGAAGTAGACATATCTTAGATAGCTGTTGGGAGGCAACTCTAATCCGCTCCAGCTGCTCCTTCGTCCGCTTCGGCTATTCCTTTGCTGATGATATAGACTGTTGGTTTCATCAACTCTATCAGACCTCACCGCGAAACCCACGAACGACTTCCCCAGTGTAAGCCGAGATTGAACAGCAATGCTTTTCACGGAAACTCCTCCTGAGAGATGGCGTTCTCCGGCTTTTGCCGGGTCTGGCGCGTTGCATTGCGGCCTGATTCTGCTGCTGATGTTTGTGACAGTGAACGCACCGGAAGGAACTGAGGAGGTGTTGCCGCCGAAGCATCACTACTCGGTCCGCTTCATGCAACTCCAACCGCTGCCGAAGGTCCGGCGGGCGACTTCAGAGAGGAACGAAGCGGAAGCGGGTGCAACGCGTGAGTTAGCAGCTCGAAGTCCCGGATTGCATGCTCCGGTCTCGACACCGAAGGCTGCTGCTTCAGCGGCCGGCAAGCCAGAGGCGTCACTATCCGGCGAATCAGCCGCTAAGCGAGCACCGCGCCAATTCGAGCTGCCACCTACGGCGCGCGTAAATCCGGTCAAGCAAACCCTGGTTCAGCTGGATGTTCCGCCCAACGTGATACTGAAGCAAGAAGTGGCGATCCCCGCCGCCTTGCTCTGGACACAGCCCACGGCCGCTCCGCCGATGAGAAAGCAATTCGTCGCGCCGCCGTTGAAGGCCGCTCCGAAGACGACTCAAAGCCTGCCCGTAGCAGCCATGCTCGAACCGCCTAATCTAGAGCCCAAGGTAGCGGATCTGAATATGGCCTCGGCCATGGTGACCGATACGGCCCATTTGACTCGTCCTCCGGCGATGGCAGCGCCTGTCTCAAGCACGGGCGTCGAGCCGGCTAAGGAAGTGCCTCAAATCGGTGTGGCGATTCGAGCGAGCCAAGCCCTGCGAATGTGATTTCACTACCCGAAACCCCGCTGCACGCGAACACGATGATCGTCCTTCCTCCGGCGAACCAAATCGCTCCTTCGGATGTCGGGGCGGGCGGACTTCCCTCCAATAAAGGCGGGTCTGCGCGCGACGGGACACAAGGCAGCGGGACGCAGGGTGGGGACTGAGCGCGTCCGGGTCGACGCCACTGGGACCAGGAAATGGAGGTAACGGTAGCGAAGGAGCAGGCTCCGCCGGCAGTTTTGGCACTGTTGCATCGCGTAACGCTGCGGGAGCGCGCGAAGGCGGCGCGGGAACTGGCGCGAAGTGCCGGCGCTGGAATGGCCGCAGGTCATTCGAATGGTTCGGGAGCAGGCACGGGTGAGTCGAACGGGTCCAGCGGAGCCGGTGGCTCCATTCCTGGAGATCTCCCCGGTGCGACTCGTTTAACTCTGCCCAAGGATGGCCGCTACAACGTGGTTGTGGTCGGATCTGCTCCGGCGACTCCCTACCCGGAAAGCGTAGGAGCGCTGGGCGGCAAGATGGTTTATACGGTCTACCTTGCGATCGGCCTTCATAAGAAATGGATTCTGCAGTATTGTCTTCCGAAAGAAGCAGAACTGCAGATCAAGGCGAGAGGCAGCGCGACGCCGTTAGAAGCGCCTTTCCCGTACCTCATCTTGCGTCCGGACCACTTGACTCACGCCGGCGAGGATTACGTGGTGGTGCACGGCATGATCACGTCAGAAGGTCGCTTCGATCAACTCGCGATGGTGTTCCCGGAGCAGCTCGAGCAGAAAGATCTGCTGATGAGTTCCTTGAATAAGTGGCAGTTTCGGCCGTCCAGCCGGGACGGCGTGGCGACGACTGTGGAGGTGTTGTTGATTATTCCTCGGGAGCCGGAGTAAAGGGGAGTTACTGAACGAGAGCGACTTGTTTTATGGTTCGAGTTGTTGGATCCAAGTTCATCCGAATCGTTCCGCCTCCGCCCAATGAGAGCTTCTGAGTAATGATCTCGCCGCTGAGCGTTGTCGCGCTGCCGGATGCTCCCTGAACCCATAGGCTCTGGAATGAGGTTGAGCTTACGCCGGTTCGTGCATTGAAGTACATAGTTCCTGTCAAGGTGATGTTGCCAGCTCCCTGAATCGAATGCGCCGGATTTCCCGAAGGCAGGCCTGTGTGACTACCCCCAGTTGGAAACGGATCTTCCATGAAGAGGATGCCGTCCCACCTCGATGATGTTGGGGCCCCTTGAAGCGTAATTGGGTAGTTCTGGCCGGCATTAGAGGTGAAGTTGAAGATATCATTTTTTCCGGTTCCGCTATTGTAAACAACCATTCCCGAATTTCCAATCTCCGGATACAAAGGGTCGGCACTCAGGCCGGTCGCCATTTGGGCGGAACCATTTGACTCGATTGTGAATCCGCCGGCCGCGATGTAATAAAGTCCGGGGGCGAAAAGCACGAGGCCATTTTTCACTGAATCTTTGATATCAATGCCGCTGGAATAATAACCGGGGCTATATAGGACGCAAGTTGACGGGCCTTTCGGAATCGCCACGCATCCGTCTGTTCCAACAGGGATCACATTGTTAGGCGGCGGATTCTGCACCAAGCTAGACGGGGTGACCCAAGTGCCTGCAGGATCGACGCCCGCGAGCGGGTCGTTGATCACGCCTGCCGGCTGCACGTAGTGTCCGACCCCGAAGTTGAAAGCGAAGCAAGGGTTGCTTGCGCCGCCCAGATCGCCGAAATCGGCTCCGTTTCCATTCGGGCCAGCTAAATGTCAGGTCGACGGTTGCGTTGCCACATGCATTGTTAGCGATCGAAGCGGGGTCGTTTGAGTTGATTTGTATGCTCCTTCTGGGCCCTCCTACGATCGTTATATTGGGGCTGCCATTAAAACTGAGGGCCCCCGTGAGTGTGGGGTGCGTCACGATGATCGGGACGGCCGCAGGTATGTCTTCGACAGCAGCAACTGCGCGCGCTGTCACGGTTGCAGCTGAGGGCCCGAGAAATCGAAGCAATGTCGTGCTTACGCTTCGCGAGACGTTGACTCCGACCGCAGCGTCGCCAATGCTTGGAAAGTCGACTTCCACCGTATCCGAAGCGTTGTTGAAGCCGTTAAGCTGCTGTGCGTAGTAGCAGGGAGTTCGGGAATCGGAAGTGGCACACGTGATAGAACGATTCGTGAGGAACCCAGTCGCAGCACCATTCGTATTGGTTCCGTAGAAAACGCTCATGAGCCCGGCTTGTGCACCAGCATCGGCTGCCGAATGTGCCATTTGCCAATTGACGTACAGATTTGCTCCATCGATTGCTAGTCCAACCGCCCCTAACAGAAAAATAGAAAGCGCGACAAGCAGCAGGACCGTGGCCTGACCCGTTTCGCATTGTTTCTTCGGCAAAAGCATGTCAGTACGTGAAGACGCCCTCGGTAGTGCTGCTCAGGTGTATGCCGCTGAAAGGAAAATACCCGACGAACGGGTCGTAGAGATAGCTAACGGTCACGGTGACACGATTTCCGGGGATCATAGTGGTATCCGGATAACCGACTGGAATACTGAGGTTGGCGCTACCAATATTCACTGAAGCTGTGCTCAAATAGCCTTTTACTGTCGTTTGGACCTGAGTCGTGAGGGCGGAAGTACTAGCCGAGACGTCAGATCCGTTGACGATTGCGTAACGGGCGCCAGCTCGCGCTGCATTAGCAATCGTCGTATACACGAGAACCATCCGGCACATCTCGAAAGCACCGAGTATCAGCATCACCGACAAGAAAGCGACGAAGCTGAACTCGACCAAAGATTGACCGCGGGTATCGGCTGCCCGCTTCAGTAGATGCGAGCTCAATTTAGAACTCTCATTACGGCTTGGCGGTGGATGGTCGTTGTCGGGATCGTTGCGTGTATTCCGAGTCCGGGGAAGTCAAACAGCGGAATGAACGGAGAATAGGTGTATGCCACGTCTACAGCAACGGTTGTGAATCTGGTGGTTCCGGTTGCGACTTCCGGGTCTAGCGGGGCAGTCGTGCAAGAACTCGCAGGATTGGAGCTAAGCACTGTAGAGGTTCCGTTGTTGTTCACGCACACCGTAACCGATGGGTTTGTAGCGCTGGAGTTAGCGAGTGAGCTTGTTTCGTGTTGAACCAGAGTCTGTACTTGGCCAAGTGTTGCTTCAGGCGGTGTTTGTACCGATGACACGCCCAATGCAGCATACTGCACCCCGGCCCGCGCGGCGTTGGCGACAGTGATCATGTCGTATAGGAAACCGCCAAAGTTAACTACATTTACGATCAACAAGAAAACCACGGGCACCATGAGCGCGAACTCGACGAGTGCCTGGCCTTTCTCTTGATCAGATCGGTTCGGCGCTTGGGAGCGCGCGATTGCGCTACGCAGAAACCGATTAAGCGCTTTCCGATCTTTCTCTACATGCAGCATGAAACGAATCCCCACTCCGTCAGGACCGTGGCGTGCGATCCGGCACGGTAAGGAGATCGAATCCGGCCCGCCCGCGTCCTGGCACTCTCCCGTGGCATGGAGCGTAAAAACCACGATCGCTCCCACACCCCAGGACTCTTTCGCGTAAACAAATGCGCCGCTTGGCCCGATGTCCTTGACTTGGTGAACGCTGGTGCCGGTACCATCCCAATAGCACGCGACCATGCCCGGAAGGGTGTGTCTCGGAGCGCGTTTTTTCTGAGGCGGCTCTCCCTTCAACCACTCTAGAAAGCGCACAGCAGTACTTCCCGGAAAACATCTAATTCAACCTGTCGCTGTCTTACGCTCCGTTGACCCTTGATTTTCCTTCAAATACTCTTCCATTGCTTCGGGTAAACAGATTAATAATTCGTCGCCCACCTGCGTTTGCGACGAGTAGATAGTGCGCGTCGGGAGTTCGAGCACACTTTGTGAATTGCGGCGGATCGGACCAATGCGAAAACTCCCAAAGGACTCGACCGTTTGAATCACGCGACGATCAGCATCGAGGTAGATCAAATCGATCGGAACAAGCACCCCGATGCTATGAACGCCCTGTGAAGGGATGACCCAGATGCCCTCGTCGGATTTCAATCGCATCCGGCCGAGCAGACCTTTTAAGCGTCCGAAATGAGTGTCGGCGGCTACTACATTCAAGCTCAAAAATGACTCTCGCGTCTTGTTAAAGACGCAGTAATGACGCTGGGATGTTTTCTTTCCGCTCGCCAAGAAAATTTACCTCTCGCCTAGTTACTTTACCCGTGTCCGACGCCGCTGAATGAGCACAATCAGCACGACCACGAACAGCACCCCGGCGATGATCCGGATCAGAGTTGTATTATCCATATTTTTCTTATTTTTCTCCCGAAGAGTTATTTGAAGTACTTAGCGAAAGACTCCGACATGATGATCATGGCCGGTCCTAATACCACCACAAAAAGCGATGGAAAGATGAATAATACGAGGGGAAACACCATCTTAACGGGTGTTTTTGCGGCCAGTTCTTCCACCCGTTGACGGCGCTGAATCCGCAACGTATCTGAATATACACGCAACGTCTTGGAGATGCTGGTGCCAAATTGGTCCGCCTGGATGACGGAGGAAACCAGCGTACGCACGACATCGATATCCACCCGCTCGGCCAGGTGTCTCCAAGCATCGGCGCGGGGGCGTCCCGCCCGTTGCTCAAGCAAAGTCAGCCCCACCTCGTCGCTGAGTTCGGGTTGGCTTGTGCCTAATTCCTCCCCGGCGCGGGCTAGGGCTTGGTCGAGGCTCAGTCCTGCTTCGATACAGATCACCATCAGGTCCAGCAGCTCCGGAAGACCGATCCGGATATTCATCTGGCGCTTCATAATTTGACGTCCTACCCAGAAATCAGGAACCAAATAACCACCACCCAGCGCAACAGCATAAATAAAGAAGGGACCATACTGACTAATGCCAGTCAGGGCCGCCAGAACCGCCAACCAGAGCGGAACCAGCACCTTGGCCCCATAAAAAATGCGAATGGCGGAGGCGTCCCGATACCCGGCCCGCATCAACCGTTGCTGCGCGACCGATATCTCGGCGGGGCTCTTCGGCAGTAGCTTGTCGAACGGCTTAACCATCGCTTGGAGCGAGGATTTAGCTCCTCTCGCGCGTAGCCGGGTCAACCAGCTCTCAGGCTCAGACTCCGGAGAGATGACGGCCGTGAGGCGCTGCAGCATGGCCCCGCGATAGAAGACCAGAAGCCCGGCGCTTCCAATCAAGAAGAAAACTGCTACAAAGGTTAAGAGAGCCAGTCCCATAAGCAGTCCCTAGACTCGGATCCGCATGATCTTGCGGATAATTAAGCCCCCAACGAGCGTCATCACAAAAGATGTATAGAGCATTTTTACGCCCATGGGCCGGCTCCAGAGCAAGCTCATATTTTGTGGGTTGACGAAGTAAAACAGAAATCCGAGAATGACGGGCAGGAGGGACAGGATCAGACCGGTCAAGCGGCCTTGTGCTGTCTTAACTCGAATTTCCCGCCTGAGCCGGAACCGTTCACGAATCACATAAGAACATTTGTCCAGCACTTCCGCGAGATTCCCACCGGTTTCCTTTTGGATGAGGATAGCAGTGATCACAATGCGTACGTCCTGAATCGGCATGCGAACGGCGAGATTATCCATGGCGGTTCGCAATTCCAAGCCGTAATTCTGCTCGTCGTAACAAATGCGGAACTCACGGCCGATTGGCTCCGGCGACTCGCGTCCAACCAGTCCGATGACTGAGACCAGGCTCTGTCCGCTTCGCAGACCGCTCACCATCAGATCGAGTGCCGGCGGAAGACCCTCCTCGAACTGGCTGAAGCGCTTATTTCTTTCAAAGAGCAGGTAGCCAAACGGCAAAAAAGCGGCCAGCAGACCGAATATCAACGAAATCAGTACCGCGCCCGTTCTCAGATATGCCAGATACGCGATGATTACGCAGCAGGTGACCGACATCAACAGAACGCCCCCCGGCGTCCACGCGACATCGGCCTGATAGAGCAGCCGGCGCAGTTTCGGTGCGACCTCAAGTCGCAGCAGCAACCGGTTAAGTAGCGGGATACTGCTCAGTAATTCTTCCTTGCGAATGTCAACCAGCTCGTCCTTTTGGACACCGCCGGTGTTGGCGGCGAGGATGGCGTCCAATCGGGCCAACGTCTGTTTCGTTCGTTCGGACGCGCCCGTTCCGCTGGCGACCAGCAGGAGAGCTGCGACCACGAATACGCCCGTAAAAGTTAAGAAGACAAGTAGCAGCATTTCAGTCGGGCACCCTCGTTGAGATCAGGCAACCTCCATGACATTCTCAAACAGGTTTCCGGAGAGCAGTACACCGGAAACACGCAACCGCTCGAGGAACTTCGGTCGAATGCCGGTGGGCCGGAACACTCCGATCACATTACCGCGCGGTCCGATGCCTTTGCGCTCGAATCTAAAGATTTCGTGCATGCTGATGACGTTTTCGTCCATCCCGGTAATCTCGGAAATGTTGACGACCTTTCGCGTACCGTCACTCATCCGCGAACACTGGACGACGATCGTTATGGCAGATGCCATCTGCTGTCGAACACTTCGCTCGGGCAAGTTCGTGCTGCCCATGGCAACCATCGATTCGAGTCTCGCGAGAGCATCGCGCGGCGTGTTGGCGTGAATCGTGGTCATCGATCCCTCGTGACCCGTGTTCATCGCCTGCAGCATATCAAACGCTTCGTCGCCGCGAACCTCACCGATGATGATGCGATCGGGCCGCATACGAAGGCTATTGATCAACAGTTGCCGCTGCCGAATTGCTCCTTGATTTTCCACGTTAGGCGGCCTGGTTTCAAGGCGTACGATGTTCTCCTGAGCAAGCTGCAACTCGGCGGCGTCTTCGATCGTGACCAGCCGCTCGTGATTTGGAATATATTGCGAGAGCATGTTCAGGAAGGTCGTCTTGCCGGCGCCTGTTCCGCCTGAAATCAGAATGCTGATGCGCGCGCGCACGGCCGAAGCGAGGATCTCGAGCATCTCCGGCGAAGCGCTCTTTAGGGTGATCAGGGCGTCCGCCGAAAGAGGGCCGGTTCCAAAGCGCCGGATCGATAAAGCGGGGCCGTCAAGCGACAGTGGTGGAATGATGGCGTTCACGCGGGAGCCGTCAGGCAGGCGCGCGTCGACCATCGGCGACGACTCATCCACTCTTCTCCCCACCTTCGACACAATTCGGTCGATGATTTGCATGATGTGGCGGTCATCACGAAACACGACGTCCGTTTTCTCGAGCAAGCCACCCCGTTCGATGAAGACTCGATCCTTACCGTTCACCAGGATGTCGGAAATTTTGGGATCCCGCAGCAGGGCTTCCAGCGGGCCCAACCCGAAGACCTCATCGAGCAAGTCCGTCAGCATCTTTTCCTTTTCGGCAGCGCTCAAAGGCAGCTTGCCTTCCGAGATGATGCTCTGAACGAGGCTGGAAACGGCTAATTTCGCTTTTGCATTTTGTACGGTCCCGAGCTTCTCGAGATCGATCTTCGAGATCAATGTTCGATGGACGTCCGCCTTAAACTGCTCGAAGTTCAGCTTTTCCATAGATGTGCCATCAGATCACGAGATGTAGACAGCCCGCTCATCCGAACAAGCCAAATTTCTTTCGTTTCGATGGACTGGCCGTCTGACCCAAGGCCGCATGAGCCATCTCCGCGAAGACTCGCGAAACCGGAGTCTTGCTATCTAACGCCATGGCAGTGCCGGTATTCTGAGCCCGTTGCGCCGCCACGAAATCGTTGGGAATTTTCCATTTGGCCGGGCGAGTCAATGCCTTCGTAATGCTGGCGTCGTCGATTTCGAGATTTCTTTTTAGATAGCGATTCAGTACAATTTGCAACTTGTCACCGTCCGGGTTGCCGTTGAAATAACGGGCCACGAAGCGATTCGCATTCCGCAGATCGGCCACGCTCACCTGCGCAACCAGGTAGACGGTCGTCGCCATCTCGAAAATCGCCTCGTACATGTCGATTGAATGGGATCCGGCGTCGAGTACCACGTAGGCGAAGTTCTCGCGCGCAATACGCAAGAGCTTTTCCACGCCGCTTTTGGATGGTTGCAGGGAGGGAATGGTATCGGGCGCCGCCAGCACCGAAAGACCGGAGGCGTGTTTCGTCATCAAAACAGAGAGGAAATCCGCGTCAAGGCGGCTGCTATTTTCGAGCGCGTCGAGCGCCGAGAACTTCGAGGTGACGCCCAGCGTTAGGGCCGCATCTCCGAGTTGCAGATCGAAATCGAGCAGGGCGGTTTTCTTTTCAGACTGTCTGGCCAGGGCCACAGCAAAGTTGCTCGCCACGGTGGTGACGCCCGAGCCGCCTTTCGCGCCCATGAAGGCAAGCAGTTTCCCCGCCGTTTTCTTCTGCCGCCGGACTTCATCGCGACGGACCGAGGCGCGTACGAGCGCTTCACCAATGGATCCGGGCAGCACGGGCTCGGTGAGGAATTCACGAGCACCCGCCCGCATGCAGCGTACCAGTAGTTCCGAGTCGGTCTGCGAGGAATAAACCATCACGGTTACCGAGCCGTCTTCGCTGCAGATATTTTCGACTACATCGAGCGCCTGTTCCGGGTTAGGATCAAGGTCAATGACCAGTACATCGGGATCGGCCTCGATGATCTCCGGCAGGTCATCTACCGCGGGATATGATTTAATCTCACGCGTAATCCGGGCCTGTGGCCCAGCCAGTGCTTTGGCGACGGCTCGGCGGCGCTCCTCGTGAGGCCCGATCAAGATCAACGAAAGCGAGCCCATACTTAGCGACTCGGTCGTTGGTGTCGAGGTAGACATCAAGCTCTCCTCGTATCGAATTGTAATCTGTCGCCGGTCATCGCACTGCCAGGAAAGAAAAAATAGTACCGATCGCGATGGCGGGGGCGTAGGGCATTTTCCGCGCTCGCGGATTATCTAACACAAGCGTCGGGTGAGCCCGCATCCTCCTCTTTCCAAAGCCGAATATCAAGTCACTCGCGCCATCCAGGGATTCTTTCAGGAAGCCGCCGCTGATCGCCCACACTAGCGCAATTAGGCCGCCTACGACGCCCATCATGACTAAAGCGATTAGTAGTTGCGCCGATCCGACCCACGCCCCAATGGCTGCACAGAGCTTGACGTCACCCATCCCCATTCCGCCTAACCAGTACAGGAATCCCGTGATAATTGCAGCGAGAGATATTCCGGACAGGCTCTGTTCAAGACCACTCCACCCGCGTGTGGTGGTCAAGACAATGATCCCGGCCAGGAAGAAGGGCGCGACCAGCCAATTAGGGATTTTCCGGCTTCGAATGTCGGAGATTGTGGCTACAATCACCACGAAAAGAGTTGGCCACCAAGCGATTGAGTGCATGGCGAATTAACGAGTCCGCGTGCGACACCGCATTCGATTCGTTCTTTTCCCAACTATGCGGACGATGCTAACGTACCGGCGATGGTGCTGAAAGCATTGTTGATGCCATTCGCGAGCGTGCCCATGCCGGCAATAGCAGCAAAGGCGATCAGCGAAACGACCAAGGCGTACTCGATCAGATCCTGACCTTCTTCTTCCTTAAGCCAGTCGATCACAATACGCAAATTCCGAATTAGGTCTTGCATTTGGAATCCTCTCCTAGATACAAACCCGCTTAGTTTCGGACTAGGGGCACAGATTCAGAAGCAGTTTGCGCACCATCTACAAATCTCTAAAGCATTGTTCATCCAGCGGTTTCGTGTAGTCTGACAGTTGGCAGCCCCCGTGCTTAAAACCAAATTCGAAGCGCAAAGCAGAAAGATAGTCTCACATACATAGGACACGGCAGCCTTGCGCTAGTAAAGCTGCCGGTACGGCAACTCAGCCGTCATACCAGCAGGGGTGTGTCCACCAATAGACTTAATGGGTTCCAGGTGTATACGCTGGTGGACACCGGGATGCGCGAGCAGCTTCATGTGGATTATTCCTATCCTGGTTCCGGGATTTTCCCTTTGGTTCTCCGATTGCCTCAATTCAGCGGTATCAGGATTTCGAGAACAGCCAGATAGAAACATAGGAGACAAGTTGAATGAAAAATAGCGTTTTGAAAATCTATATCAAAGCTCAAACACTGCGCGAAACTTTGAAGGACGAGAGCGGACAGGACCTGATTGAGTATGCGCTGGTTGTTTCGCTGATTGCCTTCGCGGCGATTGCGGGAATGGGCACTTTAGCGAACGGCATCAACAACGCTTTCAAAAACATTGCTAATACGTTGGCGTCAGCTGCTTAGTTTTGCGGCTTAGAGCAAAATCAACGAGGGCGAAAACTATCGGAGGTTTCGCTCTCTAAACTTTCATGCGGCAGAGCAGGCACCCGGTCGGCTTTTGAAGGAGTAGTTTGATTTACGATGGATACTCCGTCGCATGTCGCATCAGCGGGACCGTCGCTTCTACTCCTCGAGATCGGTTTGACTTTCATCGTCATCGCGGCTGCTTTTTGCTTTCCGCGCGCCGGGTCAGATTTGTTTTCGAAATTTGAGAGCCTATTGGGGCGGCTGGCGCGGCACCGGAGTCTTTCTGTTGTCGTGGTCGGCTGCAGTGCCTGCCTTCTTCGCGCCCTCATCCTTCCTTTCTCCCCCATCCCGCAGCCTTTCGTTGGAGACGACTTTAGTTTCCTGCTAGCTGCCGATACGTTTGCTTCCGGACGGCTCACCAATCCCACTCACCCCATGTGGGTGCATTTCGAAGGCTTCCAGATTACTCAAAATCCCTACATGTCGATGTATTTTCCGGCTCAGGGAATGGTGATGGCTGCCGGGAAAATAGTGGCTGGACACCCTTGGTGGGGTATTTGGGTAAGCTGCGGACTGATGTGTGCAGCAATCTGCTGGATGCTGCAGGCCTGGCTACCGGCGGGTTGGGCCCTACTGGGCGGAATGTTGGCTGTCCTGCGTCTTGCCCTTTTCAGCGGCTGGATCGACACCTACATGGGGGGAGCGGTCTCAGCTACTGGAGGAGCTCTAGTTTTGGGCACCCTTCCACGAATTTTGCGCGGGTACCGAGCGCGAGATTTTTTCTTGATGGCGGTGGGCATGTCGATCCTTGCAAACAGCCGTCCGTATGAGGGCCTGCTGGTCTCGATACCAGCGGTCCTTGCGCTTGTTCGGCATCTCTCAAAGAACCCTCATCCCGCCGCGCTGGTGCTGGTGCAGCGCATCATGCCGGCAGCCGCATTACTCCTTCTGACGCTCGCGTTTCTCGGCTATTACGACCACCAAGTGTTCGGAAGCGTCTTTACGCCGCCTTACGCCGTGGATCGAGCTACTTACGCGACGGCTCCTCATTTCCTTTGGCAATCCCAACGCCCCGAACCGGTCTACCATCACAAGGTCATACGCGACTTTTACACGGATATCGAGTTGAAGGATTTTCTGAAAGCCAGGAGCTTCACGGGCTTTCTTGCGACCAGCGCCGGGAAGCTTGGACTGGCTTTGTTCTTCTTCGCTGGTTTTGCACTTCTCGCTCCACTAGTGATGCTTCCACGCGTCTTGCGCGATCACCGCCTTCGCTTCCTGGTCGTCACAGCGGGGGTGCTGGTTGTCGGATTGGGCATCGAAACGTGGTTTAACCCGCACTATATGGCGCCCTTCACGGCCGGCGTGTATGCCATCCTCTTGCAATGTATGCGTCACTTGCGAGTATGTCGGCCCGGCGGCCAGCCCGCGGGGCACTTTCTAGTTCGTGCCATCCCGGCTCTTTGCCTGGTGCTGGCGGGCCTCCGCCTCGCAGCGGAACCACTACATCTGGGTCTGGATGGCGACCCATGGCTGAGCTGGTACGGCGGCACTAAGCCGATGGCCGCCGCGCGCGCGCATCTCTTGACGGAACTCGAGAACCAGCCCGGACGGCAACTTGCCATCGTGCGATACAGTCCGGAGCACATTGTGACGTGTTATAACGACTGGATCGCAAACGCGGCCGATATCGATCGCTCGAAGGTGGTCTGGGCCCGTGAAATGGACTCGGCGAGCAATCAGAAACTGCTGGCGTATTTTAAGAACCGAAAAGCGTGGCTCGTTGAACCGGATTACAATCCCCCGAGGGTGATGCCCTACCGGGACGGAAATGAGCCGGGCCCTGACAGCCTGTATGCTTTACGGTCCGCCTCGCGAGCGGCTAAATCTTCGCGATAGATGAAGGTGCTGGACAAATTGACGACTGCAGGGGCATGAACTGACTCTTGTACGTACTCCCGGGAACGGCTGCCGGCTCGCAGTGGCTGAATCGCGGATCGCATTGAAAGCTCGCATTTAGGGTGACTCAATTGAAGTGGCCGAGCCGTTTCGGAGTCAAGCCAAGTCTGAATGACATTAGTCTTCTGTGCTGGTTGCTGCTGGCCACAGTGGCTGCCTTCCTTTTTGTCGCGCATAGTGGTCCAAAGCAGATTCGCGATGCTGATTTTGTTCAGATCTATTCTGTTGGACAGATTCTCAACAATTACCCAGCAAACGAACTTTACAATTACAAACTGCAGCAGAAGATTTCTGGCGAAGTCCATCCGCTCGACGAAGGCTTCTACGGTCCAAGCCCGTATCCGCCCTTTGTTGCGATCTTGTTCCGTCTTTTCGCAAGGATGCCCTACGTTCAGGCGTACCTTCTCTGGATGGCGATCTCCGCCATGCTTTATCTGGTAGCTTTGGCAATCCTCGTCAAGCGGTTCGTCCCCGCATACCCGAGCCTGCGGCCACTCGTGTTTTGTCTCGCACTAGCGTACTTTCCCTTTCTCGTGGGAACAGTAGTAAACGGTCAACTCTCTGCCCTTGGGTTCTTCGCTTTGGCTCTGGCGATATACGAAGATGATCGGGGCCAGGATCTGCGGAGCGGATTGGCCTTATCGCTCTGCGCTTACAAGCCCACACTGCTGGTTTTGATCCTCCCGATGTTGCTGTTGACGAGGAGGTTCAGAATCGTCCTGGGATTTGCACTTGGGGCAATCAGCTTAATCGCTTTTGCCACGGCGGTGGAAGGGATCCAAGTTTGGTCAGGTTACTTCGACGTACTGTTCACTCTTGGGCGGCTTCACCCGTTACTCCGTTTGTCGCGTTATATAGACATCCGGGCATTCACGTCCCTGCTGGCCGCTAAAGGATATTGGTTCTCTATCGGAATGGCTCTAGGGTGCGCGGGTGCGGCGGCATTTGGCCTCGTTCGCATCTGGACGAAGTCCATACGAGCGGAGAAAAACCTTACGACTCTGTTGTGGGCGACAACACTCACCTGGACACTTCTGCTAAACATCTACGTTCCCGTCTATGACTCGATCCTGGTCGTCCTTAGTTGTGTAGTGTCGGCCCGTGCAATGAGCAGGTTTGCGGGCCGTCGGTTTTGGATTTCATGCGTACTCATTTTTCTGAGTGCCTGGGTCGCTGTTCAGATTGCAGAGCGGACGGGGATACAAGTACTCACCATTGCGCTAGCGGCACTGGGTGCGCTGCAGATTGCGGCTTGCGAGCGAGAAACGGCAGTCGCGATTTTAACAGGCTTTCCGCGGGTTCCTTCAGCGGAGCCGATTGCAAAGGAAAGCCCGGGCATACCGATTAGCTAACATCGGTTTGTTCCGCCAAACCCAGCTGGATTTATCAGCCCAGACAGGATCTGTGTCCTTCACGATCAAGACGTAGATCGAGAACCTCTGGCAAAGTGATTTCATCTGTTTAGAGCGAACGCCAGCGGGATTTTGAAAGAGGTCACGGATAGGACCGATCATCTGCCCGCACACGCGTGGATCTCCGCCAAACACGGTACCGCAACCCGAAGTCTCTATCGCAAGCTGCCGGTCCGCATACAACCCGTGAAAAAGGTCGGCTGGAATCGTATCGGGGTTGTGCTGGAAAATAGCATCGCTGGGAGTTTCGACCTTCAGCTTCTCGTAGAGTTGACGAAGAGCGTAGGTACGACCCCCCAGATTATGGTCCGGAGAAAACCAGGTAATTCTTGGAATGCTGGTAGTGTCGCTTAGTACAGCCAGCGATCGCAACACAAGGAGATCGTTCAACGTTCCGGCGATGCCCAGTGCCAGCAGCGCGGTCCACCAATGCTTCCGGCTGCGGCTGAGGCGAGCCCAATTACTTGTATTACTGAATCCGTCAACATTGTGTGGCAGCAGCGCGTTGTCTAGCAACTCCGTTCCCCAGAGTAAAAGGACGAACTGGGCGAGCATGAAGCCTCTGATTCCGAGATCATTAGCTGCGATCACCCCTGAGCGCAAGAACGTACACAATGCGATGCAGACCGTAAAAAGGGAGAACCCGCACAAATCTGGATGGGCGAAGAAATGCTTGCTGGCGCGCATCCTTCTCCATTGCAGAACACCAACGATGAAGAAAAAGCCCAGCTCGAAGAAATAGTTCAGAGGGAGGAGCAACGCATTCGCGAGTAGGACCATCCAGGGTCGACTCGGTTGGAAGCTGGAGACCGCCGCTTCCGTGACGGCGAAAGGACGAATGGTCCATTGCAGGAAATGACCGCCCCCAGCATTCTGGTTGGCGTTTCGGCCAAGCAGCTCAACCAGGTAAGGCGCGGATAGCGCAACAGCCAACACGCCAGCGAAAAAAATCAGCCCCGCTTCCCGCCGCCACCTTTTGATAAAGCTTAAGACCATCCAGGTTGCCGCAAAAACCGCGAAGACAAACGTCACGTAAACGGACATTCCCAGAGCGCTCGCGAACATCACTCCGGCTCCGGTGCACGTCAGAGCGTCGATCCGCCGGTTCGGGAGAGCGCGCCGGTATCGAAGAACGACAAAACCAGTCAAGCACGCAACCAAAGCTGCGACATGATGGGGCGCCCACAATACATTGCTGATCCAAGGGATCACTCCAGTGTTCGTCAGGAAGACATTTCTGGCGAATAGGTCGAAAAGGGCGATGGGAAGAATGTTGACGCCAGTGACCGTCAGCAGTCCTAATGCGATCAGTAGCCGGTTGTTGAGGCGCTTAGCTCCTTTCGGCTGGAAGAATCGCAGGTAAAGTGCAACGACCGCGATAAGAGCTATTCCAGACCACAACGTTCCGGCCATTACGCATTGCCTAGGACCCACGCGAGCGCCCGTTAACTGATTCACCAAGCTGCACAGGATGGACCAGAAATAGTGATACCGAAGAACAACGGGCTTGCCCGGGAAGAAGTACGGATTGCAAGGGGGTATGCCGCATCTCGTAATCGATGACGTTACCGCTGAACGGAAGGTGTAATCGTAGGCAAGGTCAGAGAAATAGATTTTGTTCCCGAACTGCAAATCGACCAGTGACAACGTTCCGAGCGTCAGCCAGCCAAGCGTGACTGCTACGAAAGGAGCGAGCCACCTTAGATTGGCGGGCCGGCAAGCCCATATCCGCCGCTCAGGCAACAGCAGCGCGACAAAGGCTAGCCAAAGGATGCTGTAAGTCACCCACCCGGCAGCTGGCATCCAGCGCCAAAGCGTATACGCCAGTAGGGGAGAGATGCCTGCAGAAAGCGGTACTGAGATGGCTAAGCGGGCAGGCGCTCTACGCTGCCGGAATCCGAGAGCATCCAAACACCATCCCGCGACGTAACCTGGAATGAGAAGGAAAAGTGGAAACAGGCAAAAGCCGATCGCAATGCCAACGAGATCCGAGACGGTGAAATTGGGAGACGGATTCAAGAAGCCTGGAGCCGTTCGCCAGCGGCAAGTCTGATCCGAGAATCCGAAGCGGCTTCGCTGTCAGGGACTCTTTGGGTCAACTTTGGATGCAAATTTGTGTGCCGATCGGTAAACAGTTTACTACCCCGGAGACGAATCGGTACTTCGTGCGGGCCGCGCTCATCCGCGATCCGCTCAAAGCGGGCCAAAGAGCGAGATAATAGCTACGTATTCAGGATCGAATGCTGGTTTCCGTTGTCATCCCTGTCTTGAACGAAGCCGACACACTCGGGCTGATTATCGAGCGTCTGGGGCAAGCTCTCACCGACCTGAACTGGGAAATCATTTTTGTTGACGATGGAAGCACCGACCGATCATTAGAAATTATCGAGACTGCCGCCGTTTCGGATGAGCGAATAAAAGCAATCAGCTTCACTCGTAACTTTGGACATCAAGCGGCCATCACGGCCGGACTCGATTTTGCCGACGGAGACGCCGTCATCGTGATGGATGGGGATCTCCAGGATCCCCCGGAACTCCTTCCTGAAATGGTCAGGCTGTTTCTGGAAGGCTATGACGTGGTTTCTCCGAAACGTATCTCGCGATCAGGAGAGACACGAGTTAAGCTGTGGACCGCCGCTGTCTTCTACCGGCTCATGGCGCGACTGGCTGACCGGCGGCTAGCAGCTGAAGTAAGCGATTTCCGCTTGTTCAGCCGGCGTGCGGTGCTCGCCATACGGTCGCTTCGGGAACAACATCGGTTCATGCGGGGTCTTGTCGCATGGTTAGGCCTGAAGGAGGCGATTCTTCCTTTTCACCGGCAAACCCGCGCTGCCGGAACCACGAAATACCCGCTGTGGAAGATGCTGCGATTCGCCTGGACCGCGGTGTCCTCGTTTTCCGCGGCGCCGTTGCGAATAAGCCTTGCGGCGGGCGCCCTGTTGAGCTGTGCTGGCTTTGTGTATCTCGCGTACATCGTTTATCTGGCGTTGTTCACGAAAACCCTTGTGCCCGGGTGGGCTTCGATGGTGGTTCTTCAGTGCATCTTCTCCGGCATGATACTGCTGGCCCTCGGCGCGATCGGCGATTATGTGGCCAGGAACTACGAACAGAGTAAAGGGCGCCCATTATACGTTGTGGCAGCCTCTGTAAATGCTTCCCTCTCGGAAGGAGCGATTGACCGAGCTTGTATTTTGCCGATCTCTTATCGCCGCACGGAAGCTCCTGGCGGGCGCAACGTCGAACCGAGTGTGATCAACGTCGATGGATCCTGAATTCGATCGGTACGCTCCAACATACTCGGAGCTATTACGGGATCCTATACGGGACCGCTTTGCCTCTGACTTCGACTACTTTCATCGCCGGAAATGGATTGCGATTCGGGATTACATGGCCGAAAGAAAGATCAATCCTGTGTCATTAACCTGGCTCGATGTGGGTTGCGGTCAAGGAGAACTTCTTCGCCTTGGCGAGGGCGAGTTCGGTCAAAGCTTGGGATGCGATCCCTCAAGTAAAATGCGCGAGAACTTCTCAGGTGCGAAAGTCGTCCAGCAGGATTCACCCACGGAGATCCCCTTCGATGATCAAAGCGTCGATCTGGTTACGGCTGTGTGCGTGTACCACCACGTGGCGCGTGAACAGAGAGCTCTGCTGACTTCGTCCATCTTTCGTGTTCTCAAGCCTGGAGGCGTGTTTTGCTTGATCGAACACAATCCCTGGAACCCAGTGACGCAGGTTATTGTCAAACGCTGCCCGGTGGATGTGAATGCGGAACTGCTATCTCCCCTTGCGGTTTCGCGGCTCTTGCGTCACTCGGGTCTGAAGGTCATTGAGACAGTGCACTTGCTTTTCTTTCCAGAACGCATTTTCGAGCGCATATCGGGTGTCGAGAAGTCGCTTCGACGGCTGCCTTTCGGGGGACAATTCGCCACCTTTTCTCGCAAACCCACCGCGTGAACCTTCCAGTGATCTCATCTATTCGGCGACGATCCGATAAGGTATCGACCGCGCAAAACCTTCAGCCTCGCTTCGCAAATATGATCGACTGCTTGTCGGAATAGATCCTCTTCCATCCCGGCATCAATGCCAATACACGAGAGATCGGATCATTCTGCGCCAGTAGACAAAAATCGACGTGATACTTAGTCAGGATGAGATTCGGCTCCGCTTGCAGGGTGATCCACTGCACATAGTCGTTGAGCACGCCCGTCCATTCGTAAACGTCGGAACGGCCGTCTATAAAAACTTTGCGTTCCGAGCCAGCCCAGATTAAGTAGCCGCCATAGACATATTCGTTCAGCATGCGTCCGGGGAGCGCAGTACGTTCGATAAATCTTAGAGCGCTGACCGGACTATCTTTTTCAACCTGCTTTTGGAGATTGTTCCCGCCCGGAAACGCGACGAAAATGATGACGGCTGAAACGGCCAGCATGACTGCGTTTAATGGAGCCTTGTCACGCTCCGGTTCGTATTGGTCCCAGGCAGTCGCCAGCAGGCGGGATAGAGTCGGCGCTACAAGAATGCCAAAGACAAACAGCATGCGTTGATGCTGGACGGCAAGTCCGAATCCGAAAACCAATAACAAGAGCTCCTCGAGCTTCAGGTCGGTGCGCCGCAGCAGCGGTACCAGGAGCGTTAAACCGGCTGTTCCCGACAGGGCCCAGGCGCGCGCGTCAGTGAAGGGGGAGGGCTGCCATTCGGAGACTATCGCTAACCCGACGTGCTGGCCGAAGAGCGCATTGAGCGGATAACTCAGCTGATTGAAACCAACCGGGTTCACAAACAAAGCCAGTAACGATAACACGAAAGTCACTACCAGAGTGTTACGACTTGGCTTAGGCCATCGATGGGAAATCAGCAGCCCGAGGCGGATCTCGACAAACGCACACAGGCCGATCGCAGCGAACGCCAGCAAGCCTAAAAAAAACGAACCATGGCAATTTACCCATACGGCAAACAACGGCGGCAGCATGAAAAACCATTTGCGGTTCTGGCAGCGGCCGAGGCAAATGAACAACAGCTCGCAAATCAGCAATAAGTAGCCGATTAGTTGGGGCCGTATTGCCAAGCCTACTGTCGAGAACAACCAAATGCAGAGGGCGCCCAAAAACGCGACTTTGCCGTTGCCCGAGTAGAGCCAGCAAAGAGCGTATCCAGCAACCAGAATCAGCGACGCAAAGAGGCAGAGCCAAATCATCAAGCCGGTATAACCGGCGAGATGATAAGCGGCGTAGATGGAGAGCTGAGGTAGCCATTCGTGCGGCGTGTAAGCGTGCTTGTTTGTGGTGAACGAATACAAATCAACCCGCGGAATCGAGTGTGTGTTCCAGATGATTTCGCCGGTCTTCAAGTGCCACCACATGTCCGGATCATCAAAGCGAGACCGGACGGTAATCACTGTCAGAACGATTAGGAGGGCGGCCAACACGACAGGGAAAGAAGCAACGGCCCGCCAGGAACGAGGCAACCGGCTTCTTGGACGGGGCTGATCCGGGTGCTCCGACGAAGCTTCAAGCAGCATCGGAGTTGTTGCTCTGTCGTTTGAAATAGATGAACCGCAGCAGGTCAGCACAGGTATTGGCGGAAGGAAGAACGCCTGCTCGGATCGATAGCCGCGAGCAGCTTCGAACCCAAAAGTGAATCAAGGACGCCAAGTAATTGAGATTGGAGGGTACCATGATTGAGCCAATGTATCGGAGTAGCAGAGCGGAGTCGACCCTCTTGGCGCGGATCTCTCCTTACACGTTGTCGTTCTGGCCCCGACTTCTTAGGCCACCTCGTAGGGAGGCTAAAGGCGAAATTACCTTCGAGCCATGCGGAAGTAGCGCCAGCGACACGAGCGTTGCGAGCGCTATCGCGATCGCCGGGAGAAACAAGTTGTTGTGATACACCAGACGTACATTGCGTGTTCCAGGGGGCACCTCAATTTTGACCAAGCTGTCGGGCGACTTGACGACCCCTTGACAATGTTTTTCGACGCATGTTTCTAGCCCCGGATTAGCCGCAAACGCTAACACCAACTGCCTGCCCATGCATTGGCTCAACGTGATATCAATCGAATTGGCGCTTATGACCCACCGTATGCCCGCGTCGGCAGCCGGACCAGCCCGTGCTCCGCTCCAGCGGATTCGAGGTAATGCGCCCGGATCTTCCCACAGCGTCCAACCTTGTCCGTGGCTCTTTTCTCTGAAACCGGCGTCGGCGAGTTTCGAGGAGATCTCAGGCCGTTCATCACTCACGAGCACATATCTCACGCTCCAAGTCTTTAGGTGACTGATTGGAAGCTCATCTGCCGGTCCCTCGTACGTACCCGTATTCAGATTCCCAAAGGCGATCTGTCCGCCTAAGCGGGAGTTCATCGGCTCCTAGCCCATGAGGTTATCGAGCCCCCAAAGGACAGAGTAGTTGAATTCAAGAAAGTCATTTGCGGGTGAAGAAAAAGGGTTCTTGCTTACAATCAAATAACGTCCATCGCGCAATTCGTTGCACCAGCGTGAGCTCAACGGCTCTTGGTAACGACGCACGTTGAATCCGTGATCTGGCAGCATGGCGAAGACCCACAGCCAAGGAACTATGAAACCCGTCAGAGCGATTCGCTGGCACCATTTCGTCCACTGCGAAAGCACCAAAGCTGCCAAGAGACATTGAAAGAAACCGGCGAAGTAAATCAATTTGAAGGGCCACCGAAATCGATTGAGAATCGGGATTTGATAAATCAGTGGGCCCAGCGTGTTCCAGGACCAGAGAAGTGCCAGAAGGGAAGCACACCGCGCAGGCAAAAATTAGCGGGCGACGCTCGGCCCTTCTTCTCCAGACCGATATCGCACCGAGCGGCAGCAGTGCCGGAAGATAGCCATGGTGCGAAAGGAAAGGGAGAGATCCTTCGATCGCGTATTTCGGTAAGGGTATTGGAATGAACACCAGCAGTTGCCCAATAAGCCAAGCGGCGGCCATAACCTGATTGATGAAAACTGTCCATAGCTGAGTGCTTCGGACCGCAGCAGCGATCGCCCCATCTCTGTGTTGACGAGAAGTAGAAAGGGCAGGCCCAACAGAGCCGTCGGCAAGCTCAACGCAGCGTACTTAGTGCATCGAAGCAACCGATGGGGCAGCTTTTCGACAAGCGTATAAGTCAACGCAAACAAATGCTCGAAGAGGAACGCTAAAACGAAGAACTGTGAATGCCCGGCGTAAAGCAGTCCTAATCGAAAGAACATCACGAGAGCTGCGCGTCCAGTGCTTGGTTTGGCAACGTAGCGCAGTGCCGCCCATATCATCCAAGAAAACCACGCGCAAAGGATCGTCGCGGTGACCCAGGATTGGCCGACCCAAACGAAAAAGGCTGAAAACCCGGTAAGCGCCCCAAAAGCTGCGGCAGTGCTCGTCGTTCCTAAATGCCGCAACATAAAATACGTACCGGCTACTGCCAGCAAGCCGTGCATGATCGCCATTAAATCGATTGCGGCGAATGGTTGTCCCCAGATGAAATTGCTCAAAATAAGAGCTATGTATTGGGGCAGATAAAAAACGCCTGGCTGACCCATGGAGGCATGCGGAACTCCTCCAAATGTATGGAAGTTATAGAGTGGCAGCTCGCCGGCAAGCAGACTCCGCCAGTTGTGAACGTAGCCTGGCAAGAAACAGTCGAGGTTGTCATCCTGCAGGAAGTAAAAGGGCACCCGGATCTCGAGGGCAAGGAGCAGGAGCAAGGCTGCTGCGAGTGTGGTCCACAGCCCGCGCCAACTGCGGTTTCCGAATTCGGAGATTGCTGCTGTTCCCAAGAGCTATTTCTTCGTGAGCTGGATTGTCCAACGCGAGTCGGGCGGTGCTGGAATTTGCCAATGCGCTCCCGCTTTCGCGTGTTCAAAGCGATAGGACCAAACGGGAAAGTTTTCATCTCTCAAGGGCGGGTATCGATACTCGCGAATGACTCCAAAGACCATCACGATGAGCAGCACACTCCCGGCAACCTTGAACGATTTTGAGGGCGCCGTCCGAGCGCACCAGGCCAGCGACCAGACGAAAGCAAGCATCGGAAAAAACCAGTATCGGCAACCCATGAACAGTATCAGACCGAGCCAAGCAGGCCTATCGTAATTAGTGGAGTAAATAGGGCTGGCAAGACAGGCGGCAAAGGTGGTCAGGCAAAAAGCGATAAGTAGTCGGATTTCGAGAGAGGCTTTCCACGCTGTATACAACAGGAACAGGCTTCCGCAACAGAAGACAGCAAGCAAAATGCCGAAAGGCGAAAAATGAGCCAGAGCATTTGAACCGAGCAGCGCTCCCGTGTACACATGTCCGCTGACTAGTGTGATGAAGAGCTTTGCCGTTGCTCCCAGGGAATGCGCTCGCTCTGCTGGGCCAGCGTACAACAGGACGACGATCTGAATCAGCGATGTCGTAATCAGTGTGAATAACCGTTTTTGCCGCCATCGATGCGGCTTGCGCCAATACAAAGCGAAGCCGATGCCAAGCAGGAACAGGCAGAACGGGCCGCTAAGACCGGACAAGAGAAGCAAGGTTGTTTCGCAGATCCTCCCGATCCGTGTTGCAGGAGGAGCAGCGAGTACAACAAGACAAGCTGCGAGCGCGAGATGCCAGGGAGCGTTTGTAATGTGGATCTGAATTTCCTGGCCGTTGGGCAGCAGGAGGTAGAGCGCCGCCCAAAGTGCTCGCGTCTTCAGAGAACCGAATCCACTAAGGCCAGACGAGAGCAGAACAGTAACAGGAAGAGCCTGGGCTGCCGCTCCGAACAGATTCATGAGCAAAGGAGCGGAATGGAAAGGGACGAGGAGGGCGAGCCCGGCGATCAGCCGCTGGAACGTATTTAGATACCCACCATCCTGCAAAAACAAGGCTTTCAACCAGCCGAGATTGTAGGCCTGAGCAAACCAGGTGTGCCCATCTTCTGCCCAGAACTGCGGATTGGAAATGGCGTCGGGTTGTCGGGAAATGATGATCAGGACGGCCGCACTGAAAACGGCGAGTTGCCAATACCAGCGCAGGCCGGCGGAGTTGTCGCGCGATGCGACGATGTGCCGCTCCGTTGCGCGATCAGACGTCGGCGTCGACGGACCAAGACTTTCCGGCTCGCGAAGCGTTTTCATGGCAGGAGCATTGGTCTCCATCTATCTTTGCCCGAAAAACGGATCACGAGTCAACTGACCCCGAGTGGCCGCCCGCCCCTAGCGGCTATTGCTCAGAGATCTCGTCTTTCTCCTACCGTCGCAAATGCTAGCGAGGGCCGGGGTTGTGATAGAGCAGAACACGACTGCCTGAACGCTCAAGCGACATTGGCACGCGTCTGAGCCCGACCGCTTCTGCAATGTCGCTGTGACGCTCCGGAGGCGCGAAAAAGGTGAGGAAACCGCCACTGCCCGCACCGAGCAGCTTGCCTCCCGTCGCGCCGGCTCGCTTTGCGGCAGAGTACCAGTCGTCAATCACCGAACTACTCACGCGCGGGTGAAGTTCACGTTTCAAGCGCCAACCCTCATCGAGGATCTGCCCGAGCGCCTCCACGTGCCCCCGATTCAGCTCGGTACGGAGCTCATGAGCGAGCTTGACCATGCGGCCTAATAGATCCTGGGTCACTTTGTTCGATCGCGCCTGTTCGCTTTGCTCACTCAATATTGACGATGTCTGGCGCGTTTTTCCGGTATAGAACGTTACCAACGAAGATTGCAAGCGGTGCAAGATTTCGCCTGAGCAAAGAATGGGCTCTACGATTACGGTATCGTCAGGCTCGAAGCGAATGAAGTTCAATCCGCCGAAGGCGGCTGCATATTGATCCTGCTTGCCGATCGGCTCGGCGCAGAGGTCGATCTCGACCGCACAGCTTTCCTCCGCTAGATCGCCGGGCGAGATATAGCTCGACTGGTACGCATGCAGCGCCAGCAGCAGTCCGACAGCAAAGGAGCTTGACGATCCTAAACCAGTTCCGCGCGAAGGGATGTCTGCGATGGAGGTGATCTCGAGGCCACCTGTAATACCCAGCTTCTGCAGCGCCGCGCGAACTACCGGGTGCTGGATCTGATCGACCGACTCGACCTCTTCGGTACGGGAGTAGCTGAGACGAATCCAATCGTCGAATTTCTTGTTGACATTGACATAGACGTACTTATCGATGGCGGTGCTGACAACGGCTCCGCCGAACTGGCGATAGAACGAAGGAAGGTCGCTACCCCCGCCTGCAAAGCTCATCCGCAGCGGGGTCTGGGTAATGATCATGAGTGGCTTCGCTCTGCATCCGAGATGGATCGGTCAAGAATCAACTGGATTGCATCGCTCACAGTCTCTGTTTGAAAATCCGCTTCCAACGCATCAGAACTGTCGGGACTCGGAGGGCCTGTCCGGACTTGGATGGAACGAACGCCGAAATTAGTGGCAGCCTGGACATCCCGCTGCGAATCGCCGACAAGCCAGGACCGGCTCACGTCGATGTTTAAGTCGCGGGTTGCTGTTTCGAGTAATCCAGTCGCAGGCTTGCGGCACGAACACGCAAATTTTAGTTCAGGGCGCTCGCCGGTGAAACCTTTGTCCGGATGGTGGGGGCAATAGTAGATGCCATCGAGATAGGCGCTGGCTTCTCCGAGCAGCCACTCGAGTTTATTGTGAATACTGCGTAGCTCGGCTTCCGTGCATTCGCCGCGAGCAATGACGGGCTGATTGCTGACAACCACTGCGAGCAATCCTGCTCTATTAAGAGCACGAACAGCGGCCGCGGCACCCGGTATCAAGCGCAACTGATCAGGCTTGTTCAGGTAGCCCCGTTCGAAGTTCAGGGTCCCATCGCGATCGAGAAACACAGCAGGTGCCGGAATGTGCAAAGAGCCGCGCTCGATGAGGCCAGACAAGTAGTCTTGCCGGACGCGATCAAGCCGCTCAGGCGTGCCGGCGTCCTTGATGTATTCGCGGCTTACATAGCCTTTGAGTCTGGCGCCACTCGCGATTAAATCCGGGAAGACATGCTTGGCGAAATCGAGCGGGTACGAGTTTGTGCTTCGATTCAGAAACTGGTTGCGCAGGGTGTCTTTACTGACGATATACAAGGCGGCGTTGACGAGATTCGCGAAATGCTGATCGGGAGAATGCGGGTACTTATGAATCGCGGTGATTGTTCCTGACGAGGGGTCGATCTCTACGAGATCGGAGTCATGCGGGTGATCATTCGGATGCAGAAACAGCGTCGCGTGGTCGTCATTCGTATGAGCGGCAGCCATCCGGGAAAGGTCGACATTCAGCATGGTGTCGCCGTACATGACGAGGAAAACATCCTCCAGATCATCAAAGGCTTCGATCACAGCGCCGGCTGTTCCGAGCGCAACCGGCTCCCGACGATAGCGGATGGTGACGCCCCACTGCGAACCATCTCCGAAATGACTTTCGATGGATTCGGCGCCGACGCCCGTCAGTATCAGAACGTTTTTGAGGTTGTGTCGCCGGCCCAGCTCAATCTGGTGTTCAATCAGAGGCCTTCCGCCGATCGGAACCATAGCCTTCGGAAGGTTTCCCGTACGCTGCTTAAGGCGCGTGCCCTTTCCACCCGCGACAATCACCAATTGCATGCGTGTTCAGCTAGGCTGGCGCTCGAGCTGCTCTTGAATTTCAGCCACTGCGCGATCGATTGCTTGCGGCGAGGTGCATTTGGGCTGCCAACCGAGCTGCTTGATCTTGTCGATAGAATAACGGAACTTTGGGACGTCTCCCACCCATCCTCGGTCGCCCCCTGTGAACCGGAGCGGTGTAGCGGGAGATGCCTCACGTAAAACCGCTTGAGAGATATAGAGGACGCTTGCGCCCTCGTCCAAGGGCCCGATGTTGAAGTAGTTCAGTGCATCGTTGGACCGCTCGTAAACGAGGAGCATCGCATCAAGCAGGTCCGAAACATGCAGATAAGGTTTCTGCTGAGTTCCGTCCCCGAGCACCTCCAGGTCCGGGGGATTTGTCCGCAGCTTTCTAAGGAGATCGAAGATTATGCCGTGCGTGGCGCGAGAACCGACCACATTAGGAAAGCGGAAAATCCAGGCGCGTTCTAAATGACTTTCGAGCGCGGCGCTGATTATGGCTTCGGAGGCCAACTTCATCGCCCCATAGTTTGAGATCGGGAACAGGGGCCCCGTATCTTCTAGCAAAACGTCAGGATGCACGCCATACACGGCGGACGTCGAAGCAAAGACGATTCTCGGGATCCCTACTTGCCGCATCGCGAGAAGCGTAGTGAAAGTGGTTTGAAAAGTGTCGCGAAGATCTACGTTGGGATCGGCGATACCTGCCGGGATGTCCGAGTTGGCCGCCATGTGCCAAATCGTTGTGATACGGAACTGCTCGAGGATCCGGCGAAACGAGGCGAGGTCGGTAAGATCCGCTTCGAAGAAGTGGAAAGCGGGGTTCGGGAGTGCTTCGGCGAGATTCTTGCGGCTTCCGCGCGATAGATTATCGAGACCGACGACGCGGAGACCCTGGGCTAAAAGACGGTCTGTTAGATGACTTCCGATAAATCCGGCAGCTCCGGTGACCAGAACGGTCTCGAGTTCGGCGCGATTTTCCATAGCTAACGGTTGAACGGACCTCTGTTCGGGAACACTACGACGTGCGGTCCACTTTGTCCTAAACTTAGCGGGTTAAGCAGGGATGCGCCGGAACAGAGTCTCCACTAACAGCTTAAGCTGCTTGCCCAGAATTACTTTTCGTAACCCGTGCTCACCAGGTGATCGGCTAGAGGGCGGGCTCGGCCAGGGCATCAAGCAGCATCGGTTTCGTTGAGCTCGTCGGAGGCTCGAATTAGACGATGCAGATAGGCGCGGGAGATGTTCAGACTGCGCGCGGCTAAGGTCTTGTTGCCTTTGCAGTCCTCGATGGCCTTCAACGCGATTTTCAACTTGAAATCGCGCAAAAGTCTTTCAAACGAGCCTACCTGCGGGAGGGCCGCCTCATCTAAGGCCTGTTCCTGCAAACGCTCGGGCAGATCAGTCGTCTGGATCATCTGCCCGTCAGCGCGGATGATGGCGCTTTGAACAGCGTTTTCCAGCTCGCGAACATTCCCGGGCCAGTCGTACTCCCGGAGGCACTCGAGTGCACCAGGCGCGAAACCAATGATCCTCTTGTTGTACTGCTCAGAGTATTGCTTCACGAAAAAATTGGCCAGAACCGGGACGTCCTCGACGCGATCCGCGAGCGCTGGCGCCTTGATTGTCATGACGTTAATGCGGTAGTAAAGATCAAGCCGGAACGTTCCTTCCGAAATCATGCGCGACAGGTCCCGGTGAGTGGCGAAGATCATCCGAGCTTTCAGGGGGATGGCCCGGCCGCTGCCTAGGCGGGTGAATTCTTTCTGCTGCAGTGCCCGTAACAACTTGACCTGTGTTTGCAAGCTGAGCTCGCCGATCTCGTCCAAGAAAAGCGTGCCGCTGCCGGCCTGCTCGAAGTAGCCGGTCCGGGTGGCGTTGCTACCGGTGAAAGCGCCTTTTTCATGGCCGAAAAGCTCTGACTCGATCAGGGTTTCCGGAATAGCCCCGCATGAGACGGCGATGAATGGAAGCTGGGCTCTATCGCCTAAATTGTGGATGGCGCGGGCGATGAGCTCTTTACCGGTCCCGCTTTCACCCGAGATGAGAATCGAAGCATTCAAACTGCATACGCGGTGGATCAGGTCGTAAACGCTCCGCATTTCGGCGCTCGATCCAATCAAGGTATCGCACTGCAGCGGTTGTTCCGGGCCCCCAAACCCGGAATGTGCGCCGTCCTGCTTGCCTTCGAGCTCGCGCCGCATGGTGGCGTGCTCGTAAGCTCGCCCGATGGTCGCCTTCAGCTCACGTAATGCAGGCGGCCGCCGGCAGTAGCTGTGTGCGCCACGGTGCACCAGGTCGAGCGCCACCGGCCGGGCAGCGTCGTCGCTCATGACGATCACGCCTACGCCGGAATCGCTTACTGTGTTGAAGAATTCGAGCTGCTGGTCGATATTGCCGATATCGCTATCGAGATCGAGGAGCAGAACGTCTATGCCACCATCCCAAACCAGCTGCTTGAGCCGATCACTATTGGAGTCCGCTATGACTTGGAACCCGCGCCCTAAGGCGGGCGCAAGAAGGGGTTGCAATTTCGAATCCTGAGAGAAAAGACCGACTCTGATCAGGCGCGCGGCGGGCAATGATACTCCAATAGCTTAATTCCAGATGATTACACGGCCGAGACTGGAGAGTAACACCTTCGACCCTTATTCCATAAGAGCCCAGTACTGCAAAACTTGATACAGTACTGTGCACAACTTCGTGACCGGGCCCCTCTTTGAGGCGCAAGTTCTGTCTTTTGAACGCAAGCACTGTGGGTAGAAGTACTAGAACAGCGCAAAGATCACTGCAAGATTCCAAGCAACAACACCTGAATAGAGGACATTCGCGAGATAGAGAATCTTCCTCCGGCGGCTAAGAAGCAGGACGAGCAAGATGAGGATAATTTTGCTCACGACGACGGCGGCAACCTTACCGGTCCAGGGAATTAAGCTTCTTACCACTGGGTTGAGCTCGACCCCTCCCCGCGAAAATACGGCAAGCGTGGTGAGGAGGTCCATACACTGCAGGGTAAGGAAAACAGCCCAGCCAAGGTTTTTGTCTAGGATAGGCTTGATCATTCATTGCTGCCCCGCTAATTCTCCGGCTGCAGGTATCTCACTCTCGCACATATACCAGCTCCTTCCGATCCGTTTTAGGTCCAAGAGTTTGCCGGTTATCGGAACACCTCTCCTCTAGAGGGACCCGGGTGCAAAGTTCGTAAGTGCCCCGGGTGGGCCGCTCGATGAGATAGCCAAAGGGGGCTGCCGGTGCAGGCTTTGGCTATCTTCAAAACTTCGCGCCTGACGCGTGATAAAGATGTTCTCGAACGGTTGCGACCGGCGGCGACGCTAGTCGCCAGATGCTTCACGAGGCCGCTGGACGGCGGTCGGCCGGAAGAAAGAGCCGACCGATTTAATGCGCGTGCGCGCGATCGAAAGAACCGTCATCAGGACGAGCAGAACTACTGTGAACACCAGGACCTGCGTCACTGAAAGCGCTTCTTTCCAGATACCGAACCAGCGGCCATAGACAAGCTCAATGTGCACCCAATAGACCAGCAGCGAGGTTGTCCCGAGCTGGCGAAAGAAGCTCCACCTCTCCAGGGGCGCGAGCTTCACCCAAAGATAGGCGAGTGCAAGCATGGCGAGCACAACGCCTAATTTGATGAGAACCATGGCGGGGCTGTTCAGCCAGAAATCGCTTTTCGCGTATACCGAATAGGACAAGTTCGAGAAGTAATATGCCGAGCCGATGAGGCCGATCCCGATGGCGAGCGTCCACTCCATGCTCCGTTCCATGTCTTCCTGCTTCACCACACGCAGGATGCTTCCCAGAGCGAGGCCGAAAGCCAGAAACGAAGCCCACGGAAAGAAGCCGAAGTAGCTGTAGCTTGGAAAGAAGTACGAGCGCAGCAGCCACGGTACGTGGTCTGCCGGGATCATGCTGACCACGGGTGAGAGCGCGGCAATCACGAGTCCCAGTACTATGCAAAGGCGGATTCGTTCGAGCGTTGTAAAAACCGCCATGGGTGCCATGACCAGCATCGCCATGCCCATACAATTCAGGATGTCGACGCGGAGCAGTTCGCCAGCCGGGCTTGTCGGAAATCCAAAGAGGTAGAGCTGGAGACGAAACAGAAAGGCGATCAGGAACAGGTAGCGGGATCTCTTAAGCGCGCCTACAACGCGCTGCCAATTGGTTTTCGCCTGGCGCCCTTGACTGTCCATCAAGAAAGCGAATGTGATGCCAGTCAGAAACAGAAAAATGGCCGGCGGCATGCCGCCGAGAAACTGCGAGAGGACGAAGGGCCCTTTGGGCCGTAGGTCGGTGCGCGTGAACGAGTCGAATACGTGAC
Organism: Terriglobia bacterium; assembly: GCA_963737005.1. Lineage (GTDB taxonomy): Bacteria > Acidobacteriota > Terriglobia > Bryobacterales > Bryobacteraceae > Bog-105. Next base: position 408,904 of record CAVTRD010000008.1, read on the forward strand.
CCTGGAGCATGATCACGGCCGCAAAGCCGCGAGTCCAGTCGATGAACGCGAGTCTTCCGGATGGCTTTTTCGGATCTCCCATCGATCTATCGCTTCGATTGGCCTTGCCGTGCTGCCACGGTCACGAACTTTGCTTCTTGACGCCGGGCGGAAGCTTCAGCTCGAGCTTTCCTTTGATCGGCGGCTTCAAATTGATGTTGCTGTAAGAGACGATGCGATAGTTCCCGGACGGCTCAAAAAACTGCTGTTGTACGGGATTAGCGGCATCGTTTGGGATCCACATCTCGATTTTGCTGAGCCGTTTGGCTACTTCTGCGTTCTTGGGTATGAGCGCCAATTTAGTAGTGTCATGATCGTCCACTTTCTCTTGACCCTCCGCTGAAACGGTGTAATTGCTCGCGAGATCTTCGCCCGAGGAGCCGAACCCCAGCAGCAGGAACTGATTGAGAACGTCGGTGTTCTTGCCGAGATCGTAATCCTGATAGGAGTTCAGTTTCGGATAGAAGATGCGGACGGTGTTGCCCCGAAAGCCGATCTGGCGCGCATCGGTTTGTCCGGAGAAGTCGAGAATCGCCCGTACCTCCTGCCCTTTGAGCCGCTGCATTTTAAACGTTCCGCTTTCGACGTTGGTGTCATTGATGATGGCCGTGTGAGTGGTCATTTTCACATCGGCCGTCATAGCGTGAAAGCTAGGGGCAGCTTTATCCATGCGGGAAAGGATGGCATCAGCTGTTTCTGCATGCAGTCCAACGGAGGCGAACAGGCAGGCCAGCGGAACAAGAAGTCTCATCTTTTCAACTATAGAGACTCCGGCGATCAGGGAGTGGTATACGCGATGAAGCCTTTTATTTCCTGCTCATCCTGATCACGGATAGGCTCGACGCGCGTGACGTGCCACTTCTTGCCAGTCCGCTCATGGATCAGCTCTTCGGCGCGTTTAGGGCGCAACGGTTCCGCCACCGGGCCGATCAATTCTGGCGCGAGGAAGACCGTATTGGAGCCGTTGACCGACGACATGAGAATCACCGTGGAAGCTTTGGGCTGATCGTGAAACCAGTCGCGCGGTGTAGCGAAGATGAAGAGCAGAATAAGTGCGACGACGATGTCATACTGCCACGAAGCTCTGGCGAAATCCCAAAAAAGCAGGCGGCGTCCGACGCTCGCTCCGCCCCTCTTTTGATCAGCCACCATTAACGGGAGTTTAACATCCGCGGGTCAGTATTTTCGCATGACGGCGAGAACGCGACCCTGTATTTGAAGGCTTACCGGATCAACAAAGATGGGGGCCATGCCGGAATTGGCAGGCTGCAGGCGGATTCGGCCATCCGGCTCCTGATAATAGCGTTTGAGGGTGGCCTCGGTTCCATCAACCAACGCGACCACAATCTCTCCGTTACGGGCATTAGCGGTCTTTTCGATCAGCACGAAGTCGCCGCTGCAGATATGATCTTCGATCATGGAATCACCCCGAACTTCAAGGGCAAACGTTTCTTCACTCCCGGCGAAATCGGAAAAGTGAAGCATTTCCTGGTTGGTGATCGCTTCGACCGGTGAACCCGCCGCGATCCGGCCCAACAACGGCACTGAACTCTCGCCCGCGCTCTGGACGGCAGGAATTTGCTCTTTGAAAAATTTCTCGCCGACTTCGAGCGAGCGGCTGTGGTTGTAATTGCGTTTTATGTACTGTTTGGTTTCGAGTGCCTGGATGTGTTTGTGCACTGTTGCCAGAGAAGCCAGCCCGAGCCCGGCGGCGATCTCCTCATAACTTGGACTGTAGCCGTTGTGGCGGATGAAATTCGAAACAAAGTCCATCAGCTCTTTTTGCCGTCGAGTCAACGCCATTTGCTCTCCATTATTACCAGTGTTGGCGAATAAAGAACGAAAGTCAACTGACGGAGCAGGTGGCGCGACTTGTTAGCTAGTGTTCGCTCTTGAGAAACGAAGCGATGTGCTCGTTGAGGAACTTATTATCGGCGGGGCTTTCGCCGGCGCCGGCCGGGTGTCCCCATAAAGAAGGTATCGGTAACAACGTGCAACTCGGGATGAATTTAGATTCGTAGCGCGCGTCGGCTACCGGGAAATACAGATCCGTCTCAGAGGGCATGTAAAGCACCGTTGCTTTGATCGAGCCGAGCGCCAGGGGCAGGTTCCCGTTAAAGCGCGGTGTAAGGCCGACGTCGTTTCGCTCCCAGGTACGCATTTGCAGGATGAGGTCATTCGCGTCAGCGCCGGGGATGAAGTTCGTGCGATAGTGCTCCACAACTTGCGCAAACGTTGTTCCGGGCGGCTCTTCTGTTCGCCAAAGCTCGTCGCGCCACCATTCTTGTGAAAACAGCCAGGCCGTCCAGACGAGCGAGAAGGCCTCGATGCCTTTTTTCGGCTCGGCCTTGTAATCGCCGCCCTGGAAAGCTGCGTCCGCGGTAAGTGCGGCGATTTCGCTTTCGAGACGGACAATTCCATGGCCGTATGTTTTAGCAGTGCCCGAAGTGGCGACGATGCGATCCATGAAATCGGGATAAGAGACGGCCCACTGAAACGCCTGTTGCGCTCCCATGGAGAACCCGATCACGGCGCGCAAATGGGTGATGCTGAGTTCGGCTGTGAGAAGGGTGTGAACGGCTTCCACGTTGTCACGAATCGTGGTGACAGGAAATCGCGGGCCATGAAAGGGCTCGGCTGTGTTGCTGGGCGAAGACGAACGGCCGTTACCGAAGAGCTCGGTCGCGATGAGGAATTGCTTTGTCGGATCGAGAGCCTTACCCGGTCCGATCAGCCACTCATAGCCGTGGAGATTTGCCATGTAATGCGAGGGAAGCAGGATGGCGTTATCGTGTGCCGCGTTGAGCGCTCCATAAGTGCCGTAGGTGATGCGCGCCTCGGGAAGTGTGATGCCGCTCTCCGTGCGAAAACTCCGAATGACGAACGTATGTTCGGATACCGGAGGCGCTACTGCATGCGCCGCCACGGCTGAACTGAGCGCGAGCAGTATGCTGCAGGAGAGCGAGCACATGCTTGATATTGTCTCCAAAACGTCAGGGCAGGGGAGGGAAGAGCGGCGGCCCTTTCCGGTGCCCGGTTGTTTGCTCGAAATCATAACTGTAGCCGATCAGTTTGGGTTCGCTGAACGCCGGTCCGAGGAAGGTCAAGCCGGCCGGCAGCATTCCGTGACTGAATCCCATTGGCACAGTAATGGCGGGAAAACCGGTCTGCGGCGATAAAACTTGACTGTTGTCACCCGCCGGGCTTTTCGTGTCGCCCACCTTGCGCGGCGGATTGCTCCAGGTGGGATAAACGATCGCATCCAGATGGTCGCGCTCCATCGCAGCGAGCAGTGCGTTGCGGAAGACGATCTTCGGCCGGTCGTGATAGACATCGGGGCAGGGCGACCGGCGATCATCTGCTTTTGGAGGAGCAACAGCAGCGCGCATCTCATCTTCGATATAGGGAAGATACAGGCCTGATTGCACGATCGAACCGAGGTCGTGAAATGGTGCGTTTGGATGCTGGCCGAGGTACTTGTTCAAATCGGCTGCGAAATCACCGCACCATAGATCTTTCTGGAGCGCCTCGAAGTTAGGGATGGTGAATGGATCCACCAACTGCGCGCCTTCCTTTTCGAGTACATGTAAGGCTTGTTCGGTGAGCGATCGGATTTCCGGGTCTCCTGAAGCTGCATTGATGTAAGTGCGGAACACGGCGATGCGAGCGCCGCGAAGACCATGCCTGTCGAGGAAGCGCGTGTAGTCAAGCGCAGGCTGCGCATGGCTTACGGTAATCGGGTCGGCGGGATCCGGCCCTGCGATGACGGTCAAGAGCGTTGCCGCATCGGCTACGGTGCGCGCCATGGGACCACCCACGTCATTATGAGCGAAAAGGGGGATAATGCCGGCGCGACTCGTCAGGCCGATGGTCGGTCGAATGCCGACCAGATCGTTGTGGGAAGAGGGCCCGCGAATGGAGTTTCCGGTATCGGTGCCGAGCCCCGCTTCGCCGAAGCTCGCTGCTACGGCAGCAGCAGTTCCGCCGCTTGATCCGGCGGGCACCCGTTCGAGTGCGTAGGGATTGCGTGTGATGCCTGCGATGGAACTCACGGTCACATAAGGGCTGAACGCCCACTCAGCCATGTTAGTCTTCGCGAGTACGATCGCGCCGGCTGCGCGCAGGCGACTGACGAGCGTGCTGTCGTGCATAGGCACGAAGTTTTTCATTGCCAGCGAACCGCCCGTGGTTTGCAGCCCTTGCGTGTCGTAATTATCCTTGATGAGGACGGCGATTCCGTCGAGGGAGCGTAGCTCGTGAGTCTCCGCGAATCGCCGATCACATCCCTCGGCTTCTACGAGCGCGCGCCTGTTTATGGTGATGATCGAGTTCAGCCGAAGTCCGTTGATCGGTCGCTGATCATAGGCGGCGATGCGCGCCAAATAACTCTGGACGATCGCTCGGCAAGTGGTGCGGCCTTCCCGGATTGCTTGCTGCGTGCCGGCGATTGTCGCACTGGTTACTTCGAAGGGCTGCTTGGCCGCCTGAAGAGAAGAGGCAAAAAGGCCCAGGAGCAGAAGGGTGATCTTCATCTGGCGACTAGTCTGTCGGAAAGCTGTTACACCATAAACTGCATGAGGACAATCGAAACGGTACCAGGACAATTGCCAATTGTGATCGCAGCAACTTAGTACTCAGCCGTTATGGCAGTCGCGCTGTTTCTATGGGGCGCCAACCTTTTTAAGTGCGCCCAAGCAGAGGTGAAACGATCCAGCGTGTGATTAAGCATATTCCTTAGGAAAGTACGCGCAAGACCGCAAAGTGTGAGGGACCGTTCGCGGCCCCTGCTTTCTTATGAAGCCATAAATACTAGTACAGCTAGGTTTCGCGTTCCTAATCGTAGTACGATCCTGATCCGGGTTTTTCTGAGGAGCGAGAAATCGATGCTAAGATTCTGGCAAGGTTCTTACAAAATGAATGCTACAAGTTCGGAGCTTCTGGCACCCAGCCAATCGCAAATTGACACGATAAAGGCGAATCTGGATCGCGTTTCCGGTGAATTACTAGAAATGCTTCCTGCCGCCGGGCAACTCTCTGCCGCAGAGCGGCGCGGGATCATTGCTCGCTATAGCAGTGTGCTCGAAGGAAACTTCATCTATTGGATGACGGGCGCTTACATCGCGGCGAGATCGGAAGAAGCGCACGCGATCATTATGGACAATCTTCTCGAAGAGGTGCGCGATTGCCATCCGGGCATGCTTCGCAAATTTGCGATGGCAGCCCACGCGCAGCCGACCGAAGCAGATGCTTTGGTGGTGTACCCGAATCTTTCAGATGTGCGCTTGTTCATCGGACGGCTGTCTGCTGCGCCCGTGCTCACCATGATGGCTTTCTTCGAGAGCTTTATCCAGCGATTCATGCCTTACCTTGAAGAACTCGCGGTGTTGCAGGGATCGACCGAGAATGAGTATACGCAAGTACACGGTGTATGCGATGTTGCTCACTCGCAGGAGCTGTATCGCGCTTTGGACATCGAAATGGTGCTTGCCGATGACGTCCGTGAGCCGGCGGACTACTTGTATGAAGGCGTTCATCTGCTGCGCGCGCTCATCATAAGCATGTTTACGAACCGGTCGGCTGTGGCGGCATAGTTCGAGCCCCGGCGGTACTGGATGTCTATCAAGGCGACCGTTATTGCTCAGCTGGAAGAGATTCGTCGCAGTTCGAAGAAGCCTCTCCTGCCACTGACAGATGATTTGGTTCTGCTCGACTCGGGTCTCGACTCCCTCGGTCTGGCCATTCTCGTGACCAGACTTGAGGACTCCTTAGGTCTCGATCCGTTCACCGACGCCGATATGACTGTTCCACCCGTCACGCTCGGAGAATTCGTTGGGCTGTATGAGCACGCTGCCAAATCCCGCACTGTCCCTCCGGGACAAGCTCCGTAGCATCACTCGCGCAGGCCATCGCGTGATAAGCGGTGCGACGGCCAGCGCCCCCCTCGAAGACCTATCACGCGGGTCTAACCTGGACTCCAATCCGGAGAACCTGGTTGACCGATCAATTCTTATCACGACACGAGACCAGCTGGCCGCGGGTCTGGCGATCGTTGCTCTGGATGGACTCGCACGGCGAATGATTATCTGTACGCCGGAGATCGGTCCTGAACTGTTTCCTGCACTGGTTCAGAAAGGCGAAGTTGACACGATCGTGAGTGACTATTCGCTGCCTGAGCAAGAGTGCTTCGAGCGACTTCCGAAGATTCGGTGCAGATCTGGTTTCGCTCCGGGGCAGGAGTTGCCACCCGCGCATCGCACAACCGAATGGGTGCTGTTGAGCTCCGGAACAACAAGCACGCCGAAGATGATTGCGCACACCCTCGCGAGCCTGACTCCGCCGGTTCGAGTGGGGAAGCACGCGGGAGGGCACACGACCGACCGCCTGGGCGCTGTTGCGAGTGCACCGGAGATTGTGTGGGGCACGTTTTATGACATCCGGCGGTACGGAGGATTGCAGATATTTCTACGCGCGGTGATGGGAACGGGATCACTCGTGCTCTCGGAAGCGGCCGAAACTCCAGGGGCGCATCTCACGCGCCTCGCTGCGCACGGCGTTACACATCTTTCCGGTACTCCGTCGCACTGGCGGCGCGCGCTCATGAGTCCGGAAGCGCGTCGGATCGCCCCCGATTACATCAGGCTTTCAGGCGAGATCGCCGACCAGCCGATCCTGAGCGCGCTGCATTCGTTTTATCCCCAAGCGAGGATTGGCCATGCGTTTGCTTCTACCGAAGCCGGTGTCGCTTTCGAAGTCAATGATGGGCTGGCGGGTTTTCCGGCAGCGCTATTGGGCTGTGAAAACGGGGTCGAGATGAGGGTGGTGGACGACTCGCTGCAGATCCGGTCGAAGCGCACGGCCGCCCGTTATTTAGGCGGCGAAAGTGGTGCGCTTGCCGATGAAGAGGGTTTTGTGGATACGGGCGATATGGTCGAACTGCGTGACGGCCGTTTCTACTTTCTCGGCCGCCGCAATGGCGTAATTAATGTCGGTGGGCTGAAGGTGTATCCCGAGGAAGTCGAAGCGGTGATCAACCGCCATCCGGCAGTACGGATGTCGGTCGTGCGATCACGCAAGAATCCTTTTACGGGCGCACTCGTTTCAGCCGACGTAATGCTGAAGGAATTACTGCCGCCGGAAGCGGAAAATAGCGTGATTAAAAGGGAAATCCTTGAGATTTGCCGCGCGAATTTGGCGCCGCACAAGATTCCGGCAACGGTTCGGTACGTGCCTTCGCTCGAAGTCGCCGCTGCGGGAAAACTGGTGCGTCACCATGCGTAGCATTCTCGTGACGGGCGGGAGCCGTGGGCTGGGCCTCGGGATCGCGCGCCGCCTATCTGCCGAGGGCTACCGCGCGATTGCGATTGCGCGCAAGATGAGCGACGAATTGGCGGCCGCTACGCAGCAGGCCCAGCCAGGATCGCTCTGTTTCATGCCCTTCGACTTGGGCGATGTGCCGGCGATACCCGAGTTCGTCAGGAATCTGTACAAGGAGTTCGGCTCGATCCATGGCCTGGTGAACAATGCGGCCGTGGGCTCGGACGGCGCGCTGGCCGTTATGCCCAATCCGCAGATCGAAAACCTCATCCGGCTAAATACTCTGTCGCCCATTATGTTGACGAAATATGTGGTGCGGCGCATGATGGCAGATGGCGGCGGACGGATCGTGAACGTGGCTTCTATCACCGCTTTTACGGGGTACAGCGGCCTTTCGGTTTATTCAGCAACGAAGTCGTCTGTCGTCGGGTTTACGCGGTCACTCGCGCGCGAGGTCGGTCGCTTAGGCATTAACGTCAATGCGGTCGCGCCGGGGTTTCTCGATACCGAGATGACCGGGGGCATGGACGAGGAGCATCGGCAGCAGATCATACGCCGCAGCGCCCTCAAGCGCCTGCCGGCGGTGGACGATGTAGCGGACGCAGTCGAGTTTCTGCTGGGTGACAAATCGAAGAGCATTACGGGCACCGTGCTCACGGTCGATGCCGGTTCGACGGCTTAGCGCGAAACGATTCAAATGGCCGCGACGATGAGCTCAACTCTAAACGATGCGAAGACCGGGAGACCGGCCAACGGCGCATCCTCACCTGCTAAATCGTGGCTCCGCGCCCTGGAACTCACGGCGCCAATCGCGCGTAATCCGGAGCGGCTGTTTTCATCGGTCATCGAAGAGTGGGCGGAGATGGCAGGCGATGCGCCGGCTTTGCTGTCAACGCACGAGCGCCTGAGCTATCGCGCGCTCGCCGCCAAGGCGAACCAGTGCACCCGCTGGGCGCTGGCGCGTGGTCTCGGCAAGGGAGACGCGGTCTGTCTGCTGATGCCGAACCGGCCGGAGTACCTGGCCATTTGGCTCGGCATTACGAGGACCGGTTGCACAGTGGCGCTCGTCAACACCAACCTGAGTGGGTCTTCACTCGCCCATTGCTTGAACATCACGGCACCGAAACACATTATTGTGGCTGCGGAACTCGCAGCTTCGCTTGCTTCCGCGCTGCCGGAGATGGCCGCCCGGCCGCGCGTCTGGGTCCACGGAGAAAGCTGCGATTTTGAACGTTTTGACATCGCCATCGAGCGCTGCCCGGCGGCCAGGCTTGCCGAAACGGAGCGGCCCGCAGTCACGATTCACGACCGCGCGCTCTACATTTACACGTCCGGCACGACCGGTCTGCCGAAGGCAGCCAACGTGAGCCATGGCCGGCTCATGCAATGGAGTTACTGGTTCTCCGGCTTGCTCGGAACCGGGCCGACCGATCGCTTGTACAATTGCCTGCCGATGTACCACAGCGTTGGCGGCGTGGTGGCGACAGGTGCGGTACTCACAGCCGGCGGCTCGGTGGTCCTGCGCGAAAATTTCTCGGCGCGCCAGTTCTGGAGTGACATCGTCGAGTGGGACTGCACCCTGTTTCAGTACATCGGGGAACTGTGCCGCTATCTGTTGCACACGCCGGTGAGTGCGGCTGAGACCGAGCACCACCTTCGAGCGTGCTGCGGCAACGGATTGCGAGCTGATATCTGGCAATCTTTTCAAACACGTTTCCGGATCCCGCGCATTTTGGAATTCTACGCAGCAACCGAAGGCAACGTGTCGCTATTCAACGTGGAAGGCAAGCCTGGCGCAATCGGGCGCATTCCTTCCTACCTGGCGCATCGCTTCCCGGCGACGCTCGTGCGTTTTGACGTGGAAACGGAAGAGCCGGTGCGCAACGAAGAGGGTTTTTGCGTGCGTGCCGCTCCGAACGAAACCGGTGAAGCCATCGGCCGCATTTTCGATGACCCGGCCAACCCGGGCAATCGCTTTGAAGGGTATGGCGACAAGGCGGCCTCGGAGAAGAAAATCCTGCGCGATGTCTTCGAGGCGGGCGACGCCTGGTTTCGAACGGGTGATTTAATGCGCCGGGATGAGCAGGGCTTCTTTTATTTTGTCGATCGCGTGGGCGACACGTTCCGCTGGAAAGGGGAAAACGTTTCGACCGGCGAAGTAGCGGAGGCGATCTGTGCGTTTCCGGGTGTCCGGCAGGTGAATGTTTATGGCGTGCCTGTTCCGGGAGCTGATGGCCGCGCCGGCATGGCCTTACTTGTGGCGGATGAGGAACTCGATTTGGTGAGTTTTCGCGCGCACCTGTCCGATCGATTGCCTGAATACGCCCATCCAGTGTTTCTACGCGTTCGTGATGAGCTCGAAGTCACGGCGACTTTCAAGTACACGAAAACTCAGCTAATGCGCGACGGGTTTAATCCGGGGGCGGCTGGGGAGCGTATCTATTTCAACGATCGCGTGCGCGGTGCATTCGTGTCACTTGACGAGGAACTCTTCGACCGCTTGCGAAATGAGCAGGTACGGCTATGACGGGCATTCAAAATGGGTGGGAGCCGGAGGTTGGCGGCATTCATGTTGGCCTAGTCAACAACATGCCCGATTCGGCACTCGAGGCAACCGAAAGGCAATTTCGCTCGCTGCTTTTCGAAGCGGCCGGCGGAATGGCGGTGCGCTTGTCGTTCTTGGCGTTGCCCGAAGTCCCGCGGTCTAGTGACGCGAAGAGGCATATCGACCTGTCATACGCGAGCCTGAGTGCGCTCTGGGGCAATCGTCTTGACGGGCTTATAGTGACCGGCGCGGAGCCGGTGGCGGCGAACCTGATGGATGAGCCGTTCTGGCCGAGCCTTACGCGATTGATCGACTGGGCGGAGCACAACACATATTCCTCGATTTGGAGCTGTCTGGCGGCGCATGCGGCCGTGCTGCACCTGGACGGCGTGAAAAGGCGCCCGCTCGGCCATAAGCGATGCGGGGTTTTTGCCTGCGCGACTTTATCCGACCATGTTCTGACTGCGGACGTTCCCGACAGCTTCTCGATGCCGCATTCTCGTTGGAATGATTTGCCGGGCGACGCCCTATCGTCGTGCGGCTATCGCATCCTGAGCGAATTGAAAGATGGCGGCGTCGACCTGTTTGTCAAAGAGGCGAAGAACCAGTTCGTCTTCTTTCAAGGCCATCCCGAATATGAAGCGGCTTCTCTGTTACTCGAGTATCGGCGTGATATCCGACGTTTCCTGAAGGGAGAACGCGAGGGCTATCCGTTACTGCCGCACGGTTATTTCGATGAAGAGACGAGGTGCGCCCTAACTGTTCTGCAGGCGCGGGCGATGGCCGACCGGAACGGGATGTCGTTCGCAGAATTTCCAGCGGCGATGCGCCCGGCTAGTGTGAAGAATACATGGCGTCCGCACGCGGTTCTCCTGTATCGGAACTGGCTGCGCTATCTCGTCGAACAAAAATGCCCGGGATCGGCGAGCCAGCCGCGCCCGATGCAATACGCTTTCCCGAACGTGTTAAGTGCCGAGACGCGCCTGGCGGTTCCGAAGGTGGAAGCCGGATGAGTGCGGGCTTATTGGAACGTTTTGACATAGCCCCGGTCGTCAGTGCGGCACTGACAGATGTGGCAGCATTTCTGCACCGCTGGCAAAGCAACGATAGCGGCAATAACACACGAGTTCCGCGAGTCAAGAAAGCGGCGCGCGAGACGGCCGGCAGTTTGCTGCGGCGTCTGAAATGGCTACTCCTGGATAATCCAGTTCCGACCAGCGATGGAACACTCGGCTACTGCCTGCGTGATGACTGCGGAACGATTCGGGGACTAAATCTCTGTCACCCCGCAGCCTTTTTGTCAGGCGATAAGCAGCTTTCCGGTTTATGCTCGGGCAGCTTTTTCGTTGAATCGCCAGCGCGCTCCTTGGGCTTCTTCCTGTTCAAGAGGTACTTGAGTACGCCGGGCTATTCATTTCACTTTGCATCGACGTGCAATGCCAACTCGAGCCGGCTTTGGCGGAGCATTGGGGCATCGGCCGTACCCAATTCCGAAAAAGAGTACATTCTTCCGCTTCGACTGGGTGCAATCATCCCCGCCTATGTGGCGAGGCGGACTTCGAGCCGCATGGCGGCGGGGCTCGCTCGACTTTGTGGCCGAGGTGCGGACCCGGTGCTGCGACTCCTCAGGCGGCCAGCGGCGCAGCTCTCGATCGAGCGTTCCGCGGACTGGGAGAAGTTAGCGGGGCTGGCGCGTCGGCATCGTGTGCCTTCCCACATCACGATCAATCGCTCGGCGGCACTGCTCGAGTGGCGGTATGGACCTGACTCGCCCTCGCATCCGTGCGATATTTTCCTGTTTCAGGACAAGCTGGGCAATGAAGGTTGGTTCGCTCTCGGTAACTGTGTGCGGGGTGAAACGGGGAAGTTTCGCTCGTGTATTTTGCTGGATGCGGTTTGGCCGCGGGAGCAGATGAGCTTTCGAGTCATCTTTCAGGAAATCGTTCGCCTGACCGCCTCGACAGCCGACGCGATTACCTTTCGAGGGCTGCCCGGCGTTGATTACGGCGAGTACAGCCGGTTCGTCATTTCGCGGAAATTGGTCGCACCGCGAGTCTTCGTGAGAATGCCGACAGGAGCAGCGCGTTTCCCGCTCGATTCGCTCGAGTGTGACGACAGCGATTACATTGCCTGGACATTTCGTTGGAGGGAAGCGTAATGGCGGTTGAGACGAGGCTCACACAGGCAGCGTTCGGCGGCGTTCGCGAAGCTGCTGCGGAGCTCGAATCGGTAATTGCGAACGGACCCATCGTTCCCGTTGTCACTCCGCAAGAGATCCGCAGTTTTCTGGCGGCGCGTTTTGATTTCAGCAAGCCTCGCGATCTTGACGATTGCATAGGCGATGTCGAGCAGATGCTGCGTAAGTGGCAAGTGCATGTGACGCACCCTCGCTATTTCGGGCTGTTCAATCCGAGTGTCACGGTTGCTTCGGTGGTCGCCGACACGCTGGTTGCGATGTACAATCCGCAACTGGCGACTTGGCGTACCTCGCCGGCGGCGAATGAGATCGAACGGCACACGCTTGCTTGGCTTACCGAGAAGTTTGGGCTACCGATGGGCACGGTTGCGAACTTTACTGCAGGCGGCGAAGAGTCAAATCTCTCTGCGGTGCTCGTGGCCTTGGCCAATGCCTTTCCGGATTGTGGTGAAGGCGGCTTGCGGCAGCTCGCCAAGTCGCCGGTGATTTACCTGACCCACGGCGCACATCACGGGTTTTCGAAGATCGCCAGCATGACCGGATTAGGGCGCGGTGCTCTGCAGTTCGTGGCGGTCGATAGCGAACTAAGGATGGATTTGACTGACCTCGGGCGCAAGTTGGCGGTGGACCGGGCAGCAGGTTTGGCTCCTCTGATGGTGATCGGCACGGCCGGCACAACTGCCACGGGCGCGATCGATCCGCTTGCTGAGTTAGCGCGCTTCTGCGAACGGGAAGACCTCTGGTTTCATGTGGACGCGGCCTGGGGCGGCGCGGCTGTTGTCTCGCCGCTCTTGCGCGGCCATCTTGCTGGGATAGGCGATGCGGATTCCGTCACTTGCGACGCGCACAAATGGTTCTCCGTGCCCATGGGAGCGGGCATGTTTTTCTGTCGCCATGCGGCAGCGGTGGCGGCGGCGTTTGACTCAGCTGTGTCGTTTATGCCGGCCACCACGGCTGCGACGGTTGATCCCTATACATCTACGACGCAGTGGTCGCGGCGCTTCATCGGACTCAAACTTTTTCTGGCATTGGCCGAGCGCGGCGAAGCAGGGTACTCCGCCATGATTGAACATCAGGCCCGTATGGGTGATGTGCTGCGCAGAGCGCTGGACCGAGCAGGCTGGCGCATTGTGAATCGAACTCCTCTGCCCCTCATCTGTTTCACGCGCGACGGCCTGGTTCCTGGGCGGTTTCTGTCCGAACTCTACAAGCGTCAGATTGCCTGGATGTCCGAAGTGCATCTTGCTGAGGGCCCCGTGTTGCGAGCCTGCGTGACCAGTTTCCGAACCACGGAGGAGGATATCGAATGGGTTGTCGGAGAGATGAGCCGCATCTTTGATTCGGCGGAGTAATTGATGAAAAACGAGACTTTAGCCATTCACGCCGGTTACGAAGATGACCCGACTACGCACTCCGTAGCGGTGCCGATCTATCAGACCGCGGCTTATTCGTTCGATAGCGCCGATCACGCCGCAGCTTTGTTTAACCTTGAGGCCGAGGGATTTCGGTATAGCCGGATCAGCAATCCAACGATCGCGGTGCTGGAACGGCGGGTAGCAGCGCTCGAAGGCGGGCTCGAAGCATTGTGTGTAAGTACGGGCCAGGCAGCGGTTAACTACGCTGTACTGAATCTCACCGGGTTAGGTACAAACATCATCTCGGTGCCCCAGCTTTACGGCGCCACCCAGACACTTTTTGCTCATGTGCTGCCCAATCAGGGCGTCACTGTCCAGTTTGCAGAATCGGATCGCCCGGACGATGTCGAAAGGTTGATCGATGCCAACACCCGCGGTGTGTTTTGCGAGAGTGTCGGTAACCCGGCCGGCAACGTTTGTGACATTGAGGCGCTCGCACAGGTAGCTCACCGACACGGCATTCCGCTGGTAGTCGACAACACGGTCGCCACGCCCGTTCTTCTCCGGCCTATCGAATACGGTGCGGACATCGTGGTGCATTCGTTGACTAAATTCATGGGCGGCCATGGTACAACTCTCGGCGGAGCTGTTGTCGATAGCGGCCGTTTTCCGTGGAAAGAGCAAGCCGGGCGTTTCCCGATGTTCAGTCAGCCCGACCCGTCCTATCACGGCCTGGTTTACACGGATCATTTCAAAGCTACCGCTTACCTCGGACGCTGCCGTGCTGTTTACCAGCGAACCTCCGGAGCTGTTCTTTCACCGCTCAGCGCTTTTCTGCTTTTGCAGGGTATCGAGACTGTCCCTTTACGGGTCGAGCGCCACGTGGCAAACGGCAAGCGAGTCGCGGAGTTTCTTTCTGCCGATGCCAGGGTCGACTGGGTCAATTATGCCGGTCTTCCGCAGAGCCCGTATTTCGAGCTGGCGCAGAAGTATCTCGGCGGCCATGGCTGCTCTTTGATGACCTTCGGGGTGAAGGGCGGATTCGAGGCCGGGAAGAGATTTTACGACCGGCTAAAGCTGATCAAGCGACTGGTAAACATCGGCGACGCAAAGTCATTGGCGTGCCATCCTGCTTCGACCACGCACCGGCAAATGTCAACCGAAGAGCAAGCTCGCGCCGGTGTGACACCCGAAACGCTGAGGCTGAGCGTTGGTATTGAACATATCGACGACATTATTGCGGACCTCGATCAGGCGCTCAGCGAAAATCCAGGAGCGTCGGTTAACGGAACCGCGAAATCCTCGCACGTCCGTTCGTTGCATTCACTCTGAGCCGGTCAACTCGGCAGGCATGAGCCGGCGCGGGCTATTAGTTCATGTTCATGCCGCACATACCGCCGCCGCAGAAGTTGGTGCCGCACATACCGCTACCGCACGCGGAAGGCGCTGATTCAGGGGTAGCCTTCCCGGCGCGGGCGGCGAAGGTAGAGTACTGGGTGGTGAGATGGTCCTGGCCGCACGAGGGGCATTTCACCGCGTCGGCATCGGCGCTGCGCCGTACGAGTTTCTCGAACTTGCTGCCGCAATCATCGCAGGAGTATTCAAAGATCGGCATGCCTCCATTTTACCGGCCTAGCGCCTATACGGGTGCGCAATTTATTTCGAACCGTAACCATTCCGGCTAAAATCTAGAAGAGTAGGTCATGGAACGTAGGTCGTTTATCAAACAAAGTTTTGGGACGGTGGCGGGCTTCGCCTTGACCCAAGCCGGTGCCCGGTTCGCTCTGGGTTCGCCGGGCGGAATGGTCAAGATTGTGGAGTTCGATGACTCGGGTAAGCGTACGGGAGTGATGAAGGTGGATAAAGTACATAAGTCAGACAGCGAGTGGCGGGCGCAGTTAACTCCTGAGCAGTTCGAGGTCACACGGCATGCCGGTACCGAGCGGGCGTTTACCGGGCAATACTGGAACAATCACGAACACGGGATCTACCGGTGCGTGTGCTGCGGAAGCGCGCTCTTTTCATCCGACACGAAGTTCGAATCCGGAACAGGCTGGCCGAGCTTCTGGGAGCCGATTGCGCGAGAGAATGTGCAGACCTCCTCCGATACCACTTTGGGCATGGTGCGCGACGAAGTTCGCTGCGCGAAGTGCGAGGCGCATCTCGGACACGTCTTTAATGATGGGCCGCGGCCGACCGGTCTGCGCTACTGCATGAACTCCGCTTCCCTGAATTTCTTGAAGGTTTAAGGCAGTCTGGATTGAGCCACACTCTTACCGGCAACATCAAGCTGCACAGCGGCGAGCAATTGGGCTTCCTTCGTTTCCCGCGAGATGTGATTGTGTATCTTCCTCCGGACTACGAGACGGCGCTGGACCGTCGCTACCCTGTGCTCTACTTGCACGACGGCCAGAATTTATTTGATGCCGAGACTGCTTTTGCCGGCAATGAGTGGGGTCTCGATGAACTCGCCGAGGAGATGATCCGGAACGGGCATGTACAGCCGCTGATCATCGTCGGAATCTATAACGCTGGGGCAGCCCGCATGGATGAATACACGCCGGTGCCCGATCGTCGAGGCCGGGGCGGCCGCGCTCGTTCTTACGGCGCGATGCTGGTCGAGGATCTCAAGCCTTTTATCGATCGCGAGTACCGAACGTTACCGGATGCAGCCAATACCGGTCTAGGCGGTTCGTCACTCGGCGGCCTGGTCACACTCTATCTTGGACTTCAGTACCCGGGCCTCTTCGGCAAGTTGATTGTGATGTCGCCTTCGGTCTGGTGGGCCAATCGCGCCATCCTGAAGCAAGTTCGCAAGCTGCGAGTGAAACTTACTCCCAAGATCTGGCTCGACACTGGTACCTGTGAGGGACAAAGTCCGGAAGATTGCGTAAAGAACACAGCCGAGTTGTGTCAGGCGCTCGTCGGTAAAGGGTGGCGACTTGGCCGCGACCTCGCCTATGTCGAGGATGAAGGCGCCGGGCACGATGAGAAAGCCTGGGGCTTCAGGATGCGGCAGGCGCTGGCGTTTCTATTTCCTCCCATCGATCAGCCGGGCGGCAAAGCGCCAGAACAACAGCTATCGCCAGGACAGCTACTGGCTGGTGACGCAGTAAGAGAAACTGCAGCCGCGAGCCAACTATAGCCGCCGCTCCCAATCTACTCGCAAAGAGCGATTGCCAAGGCATCGCGAGTAGCATCAGACACACCGCGACTGCCAACGCGACTGACCATACGCGCCCTTTCCAGAGTTGGACTAGCAGCGGAATCAGCACTAAGAGGAGCTGCGCGTCATAGTAGCGGTGGTACGTCACGAGCAGTGTAAGCGCTGAGAAGAAACTTGCGTCCTGCCACAGCGAGCGCCTTCCTCTTCTTCGGTTGAGATAGATTCCGGCCAAAAACGCCGCGATCAACCAGACAATCGCACTCCACCATCGCCGGTCTGGAACAAGGTACGCCACGAGCGTTTGGGCGTTGAGTAGTTGCCATCCGACAATGCTGCCCGACGCCGGATCACTCTGCCCGCCAGGTTCGAAGCTGGCTGCAAGGTTGTGTTGCAAGGTGGCAACCCACTGCCAGCTCTGGCCAAAGTGGGAAGCAATCACGATCCCAATAGCGAGTGAAACGAAGAAGACGGCTGCTGCTACGATGAGCGGTCTCCAGCGCTTCCAGATGACGTAAGTACACAGTGCGGCGAACGCCAATTGCGGCTTGAAGCAGAAAGCGACGCCGAGCAACAATCCATTCAGTGGTTCTGTGCTGGCCTTCGGTATACCACAGATAGCCAACGTGATCAAGGCAATGACGAGCACGCTTGGATTCCCGTCATAAACGCCTACGTAGGTGGGAGAAAAAAGTAAAGCGGCGCATAGGATGAGCCACTTCCTGTCGCGCGCGATTGGCGTTCCCGCAACAAGTACGGCGAGCGATGTGCCAAATGCTGCCACGAGGAGCAGACACCAAAGCGTATTGGCTTGATCCCAGGGCAGCCAGGCTATGCTCGCGATCCAGGGCAGCGCGCTTGGTAGGTAAACGGAAGGATTGATCTCCTGATCCTGTTGAAGGTCGGGTGCCGCTCCCACGACGGCAAGTTCGTGTTTCAGGGCTGTCCGGTCGTAGGGATTCGACCCGTGGAACCAACATCGAGCAGCCGCATAGACCGTCGAGAAATCACCGGTCGTCGAATAGCGAATCGCCCGGTAAGGCCCTCGATCGACGAACCAGATCAAACAGCCGAGCAAGGAGAGTGCAATCCAGAAGTGCCGCCGCGCTCTGGGCAAGACGATCCTCAGGCGACCCGGGCGCGCGCGTCCGAACTCGCGTTAGGAATCCGCAGAGAAGCGCGTGTCAGGCGGTTCTTCAGTCGCAGAAATGGCCGCTCGATCAAGGTATGGGAAAGGAAGCCAGCGAGAATCGCGCAGACCAAGTTTATCGGAAACGCATTGAACCAGAACGGGCCCCATTTATCGAGGAAGATTTGCTGCCATAGGTAAATGGAGTAACTCAAGACTCCGAAGTAAGCTACCGGCGCCAAGTTCAGAAAGCGGCCGACCGGAGTTGCAGGCGCGACGATGACAGCGTTGATCAGAATGGTAATAACGATCGAGACAAGCGGGGTGAGCAGATCGTAGAACCAGAAGCGCCGCGCGCTTTCGAGCAGAAACAACGCAAAAATCAAGAAGGTTGGCGTCCACTTGTGTGTGAGAAAGCGCTGGTAACCGCTGTGCAAGGCGAGCGTTTGTCGCACTCCCGCAAGCACGCAACCGGCTGCCAGGCCGCTGACGGCTTCGCCAAGTCGCACGTGCTGATGTACAACGAGCCCGAAAAATAATGGCGGGGCGACGGTGGTAAGGGCGGCCATTCTCAGCGGCCACTTTGCTCCTAATAAAACGAGCGCAGCCGGCCATATGAGATAGAACTGTTCTTCAATGGAGAGCGACCAGATGTGAAGTAACTCCCAGCTGATCCCAAAACCATTGGCGGTGAAGGTAGCGGCATGAAGAAAATCGCGCCCGGGAATGGGGAACATGCCGACCCTGCTCATCAGGTACGTCAGCAAGAGGAACGTGTAAAAGCCGGGGAAGATGCGCAGTATGCGGCGGAGGTAAAAATTCTTCAGCGAAACGCGGCCGGTGCGCGCCTTTTCTTTGAGCAGCAGCGTGGTAATCAGAAACCCGGAAATGACGAAGAATATCTTGACGCCAAGCAGGCCGATTTCGCCGGTGTAGTAGACGAACGGTGATGGCCCAGACCGAGAGTAGTCCGCGCAATGCGCGAGCAGCACGAGTGCAATCGATACCGCACGGAGTCCATCGAGCGATGGGATGGTATGCTCTCGCGGGCTCACGGACAATGCGAGAATAGCACGCAACGACCCTCTGCGGGACCGTGGAGAATGTAGAGCTGGTAAGGAGCTTTATCGTGTTTTGTACAAATTGCGGAACGCCGTTTACCGACGGCGCGAAGTTTTGTCCGAATTGTGGCTTGGCCCTCGGCAGTGACGCTGCCGGTGGTACTTATGCGCCGCCAAAGCCGCCGGTCGCGCCGCTTCGGTACGACATTGAGGGGCACAATCTACAGATTGCGCGCGTTCACCTGGAGCCCGGACAAGAGATCTATGCCGAAGCAGGCAAGATGATTTACAAATCGGCGAACGTGGATTGGGCCACTCGCGTCACCGGTCAATCTCTTGGGCAGAAAATCTTCGGAGCGATAAAACGCAAGCTCATGGGCGAGTCGCTCTTCTTTACCTATTTCGGGGCGACGGATTCGACCGGTCAAGTCGGCTTTGCCGGCCACTATCCCGGGAAGATTCAGGTCTTCGAGCTGGCTCCGGAGCAGACCATGATGGTGCAGCGGGACGGCTTTCTGTTTGCGCAAAGCTCGGTGACGCTCGACATCGCCATGGTACGCCGCTTAGGAGCGGGCCTGCTGGGCGGCGAAGGATTCATTTTGCAGAAGCTGACTGGTCCCGGAGCGGTTTTCATTCACGCGGGCGGAGATCACGTTGATTTTACGCTAGCGCCTGGAGAAGTGCTGCAAGTGCAGACGGGTCACCTGGTCGCGTTCGAGCCTACGGTTAATTACGATGTGCAAATGGTAGGCAGCATTCGAACGGCGATCTTCGGTGGTGAAGGTTTATTTCTGACAACGCTGACGGGCCCTGGCCGCGTGATCCTGCAGAGCCTGACTCTCGAGCGCCTGCGGCACGAACTCGCGCCGGCGGAACATCGCGGCAGCGGCGATGAACGCAATCCGCTGAGCGCCATCGCCAGCGGAGATTTCGGCAGCTTCTTCCGTTCAGACGACTAGTGCGCGGCCAGCAACTCGTAACGGCTGTTCTGGTATAGAGTCTTTACAAGCGGCAAATTTCGGTGTACCGCAGCGGCTTCTTCCGGGCTCGAAGTGACTACTAGATCGAGCTGCCATTTCGGGAGGACGCACGCGGCCTGGAACTTCCGGTACCCGTTAACGAAGCTGCGATAAACCTCCGGGTCGCCGGTATAGCTCAACCCCAAGACATGCAGCAGTTCCGTCGAGTGCCCGAGATGGTTGGCAACAGCAGCCGCGCTCTCGACCTGGTGCGGTGACAAACCGAGCAGACAGTCCAACTCGAAATATCGCTCGACAATCTCGTCGCTGGACGTCAAGGAGCGCAACCCGCTCGGTACGTACGTATAGTCGGGCGCGATCGCTGGAATCAACAGAATGAGTTCCGGGTTGACTGTACCAATTACTTGATCTCGAGGCAAATTAGCCCGAACCCAATCCAGGAGGGCGAGATCCGGTTGGCTGGCGCGCTGCAGAGGAGCGGTCGCGAGCGCGGCATAGGTGAGGCGGGCGGCTGTTTCGAGGATCAACAGGAAAAGGACCAGATACGCGGTGCCCCGGCAGGCTCGAGCGCGAATTCTACGGGTGTTCTCCGCAAAGTGTGCCGCGAAACTAATGCCGAGAAAGTAGCAGAGCGGCAGCGCCAGGCGTTTCCAGAAATGCCATGGCTGCGTCTCAAAACCAGAGATGATCTGAAAATTCATTCCGTAGAGCGCGCCGCAGACTAAGATCGCAAGGACGAAGTAGCCGGGGCGATTTCGATAGAGCCGCTTGCCGATCAGCAGGAGAGCAACAGTGAGGACAAGCACAGCAACCAGCGGGAAGATGTGCGGCGCATACGAGTAAAGGCCCATGCGGGCTAGAAGGTGAGCTTGGCCGCCCTGCCTATTTCCATTAACGGTCACGACCGCATAAGGGATCGCGAGCAGGAGCATGAGGGCCAACACCTGGACTGATCGGGACCACAGCGGACGATTTCTCCAAAGCAGACCGGCCACAATCAGCAGACCGAGTGCGATGCTCCAGGCAATGGTGTAGAAGTAATAGCAATAAACGACCGCACCGGACGCAATGCCAGCGCCAATTAGCCATTTTCGACTTTGTTGTTCTACCAGTGCTCTGGCCAGCAGCATTGCGGCTGCGAGCAGAACAACAAACGATAATTCGGGCTGAGGCGTGCGAGTGATTTCGAGTGGTGCGAGCAACGCATCGTCGCCCATCCAAAGGCTGTTCAACAGGCCAAAGGGAATCAGGACAGAACTCCAGGCCACTAGCAGCCGAAGCGCACTCTCGGTCAGCAAGGATCCGGTGAACCAGTAGAACATCAGAAAGACAAGCGGAGGAAAAACAATGTCTGCCGCGATGAACGCTCGTTCGAGACCTCCGAGCAAGGCGCCGATGCCGCCGAGTAATGCTTCGGGAAGGAACGGGATACCGGCGGACAAGTTTCTGTGCTCATAGTTGTCCGTTTCGGCTTGCATCCTGCCGGTCAAGGCAAAACGACGGGCCGCCGGTGCATAAGCATGGGTTTCGTCAAAGGTCAGCGCAGAGACCGAAGGAGACACAGAAAACGGCGAGTAATCACCGTGATTGTGGAGGAGCGCTACCCAATGAGGAAGAGAACACAACAGCGCAACCAGCACAACGTGTGCCAAGAGTAGACGGCGCTGGCTGGCAGACTGGTTATCGCGATGATCGGTTCGGGGAAGTATTATTCTGTACCGTCGAGATTGGGAAGCACCACGCTGCAGCGCTTCCCATTATCCGGGATGTGCCGTTTAATTTCGTGCGAGGCACACATACGAAACGGTTCCGGTCACGCGATTTGTAAAATTGATGTTAAATGAACTCACGCCCGAGTAAGTGATCCAGAATCGATTGCCGCTGCCGATATCGAACTGTGGAGTGGCAGTGCATTCAGGATGCACGAGGTAGTATCCGGCGAATGGGCGGCTAATTGTGCTGGCCGCGGCGAGAACAAGCTCGCCATCCATATCCGTATTGCTTTGCGTTCCGGTCTGGAGCCGGCCGCCATTGATCTGAACGTTGTTTGCAGAGTTGTTCAATCCGAAGTAATTCATCTGCAGCATCGTGACTTCGTTCGAATCCCAAGGACCGGGGCTGAAGCCAAGATTGAGCTGGCCGCCGTTTCTCTCAAAGTAGGCATAGGACCCGTCCGGGCCGCCGGTGTTGTCGAAGATCGCGAGCCGGTTCGGGCTGTAGTTGCCTGTTTGCTCGATCCACAACTCGTTACCAATAACGGGACGCTCACCGAGATAAGGCACTCCCGAGAATCCCTGATCATAGCGACCCCATGTGTAGAATGGCCAAGTGATCTTGCCGGCGGGCGTCTGATACAGATCGTTACTCACGAGGCCGTTGGCCAGTCCGAACACGCGCGAGTTGGCGAATGAGCCGGCGTAGGTGGTTCCAGCTCTGGTCGAAGTAGGCCGCCGAGAAAGTAGAAGTTATACGATGTTGAGATTCAGCGCGCGCAAAAAGTACTGATCGGTCGGATCGCTAGAGAGCGGATTGCCGATGCGCGTGCCGCTGATACCGTGGATGCTCATTGTCTGGACATCGTTGAAGTCGATACAGGTAGCGGCCGATTCGCAATGCAGCTGGTTCACTGTGGCGGTGCCCATGCCATTGAACCAGATGGCGTGCGCGTATGTGCTCGGGTCATTGACGCTGCCATCCCAAGGCGAGCGGTACTGGCCATTGAGCGGAGACATCGATTCTTCGACGTAGACCTGATTAGCCAGCAGCGCTCCGAGGCCGGCCGTTCCCGGATTATGAATCCACGAATAACTGCTGGTTGAGCAACCGATGATCCAGACGTTATCGAGCTCGGTCGATCCTGTAAAGAGGCCCGGCCCGAACGCGTTCGTGATGAGCACGTGGCGCAGGAAAGTCTGGATAAACGTGCCACGATAGTCGACGAGGGCCTGACCCTGCAGTTCTTTCGTTTGATTGCCGCCGTTCCCGTCGAAGACAACGTTTTCAACAGCCATGTACTCGTTTCCGCCACCTGCCGGATCTTGACTGTCGAAGGTCTGCAGAAGCGACACGTTGCTGTTCGGCGCCAGACGAATGACAACGCCCTGATTCGGATCGCCGACATTGGGGTTATTGGCAGACGCGCCGAACAGGTAATCGCCATATTGCAGGATCAGGGTTTTGGAAACCAGGTAGCAACCGCCTGGAGGCTTTGGCAGCCAGATGAACGGTGTGTGTTGAGAGCCGCCTGCAGTGCGTTGCTGTCGTCGGTAACGCAGTCGCCTTTGGCTGAGTAGGGCGCGGCCATGACGCTGACAAACGGCAGGTTGTTGAGCTGCGGAGTTGAAGTCTGTCCTTGTTTGAGCGAGCGACGAGACTGGGATCAGGAAAAGGAAGAGGCGAATCAATTTCATGAGATTCCTGGGTTGAAGATCGTGAGGCCGAGGCGCGGCCGATGCTGCGCGTTCGTTCTCACCCGCGAGTATCGGCAGCTCCGGGGTAGCGTGATTGAGCCAAATTCCTTCAAGTGGTTGCACAGACACGCGAAAAAGGGATTTGAAAAGGATGTGACCGGCGAGCGGCGGACTAAATTCTCAGTACGCGCCGTTCGTCAGCGAAAACGGAGAGGAGAGTTCGCAGGAGTATGTAGATATCGAGCCAGATCGACCAATTGCGGATGTAGTACGTGTCTTCGGCCTGCTGAACTTCAAGATCGCCGTTGCTACGGGCCGAAACCTGCCATAAGCCGGTAATGCCGGGCATGACGCTCGAGCGGAGTGTCCGGAAAGTTTCGGGAAAACTGGCGACATGGTATGCGGGGAAAGGACGCGGCCCAACCAGACTGATTTCGCCACGCAGCACATTCCACAACTGAGGCAGCTCATCGAGGCTGTAGCGGCGCAGAAACCAGCCAATGCCGGGCAACATGCGAGGATCTTTCTTGAGTTTGTAGTAGCGAAGCCAGTCGGCGCGCGCGGATGGGTCAGCGTCGAGATGCTCGGCCAGCAGCTTCTCGGCATCCGGATACATGGTTCGCAGCTTATAAATGTTGATTGTTTTGCCGGCCTTGCCCTGGCGTTTCTGTACGAAGAATGGTGAGCCCGGGCTGACGATTTTAATCCAGCCGGCGAAGAGTGCGAGTAGGGGCAGACTGAGCAGGAAAGCCGGGACGCGAGAGAAGAAGATCGAGCGCTCGTTTCAGCAGCCGGTTTGAGGGTACGAGCAAGTTTTTCTTTAGCTCGAGGCCGAGCACGCCGCCGATATCGCGCGACGTGATCCAGAGACTCTGGATCCCGAAGAGATCGGGCACGACAATCACGTTGGGGAAAGAGAGACTTTCGACCAGCTGCCGAAAGACGTTCGCGCTGCATTCTGGGGATGGCAACGAGGGCGACTTTCGCGCGGCCGACAAAAGGCATCCGCGGCGGAGAGCGGCCCAGAACAGGAACGCCGTGGACGTACGTGCCCCATTTATTGCGGATCATCGTCGAGCAGCCCGGTGAGAACGAAGCCGAGATCGCGCTCCTTTGAGCAGTGTTTTGGCGACGAGCGCACCGGTCCGTCCGCGCTCCGAGAACGACGACCGGAACGCCGCAGATACCACTCTTGATCAGAGCGCGCCGAAGCGGCGACTCGAGCGCGGGAGCGAGCACCAGCGCGAAGAACATGGTGAAAATCAGGATGCCGCGCGACCATTGACCGTCATAGAGCGTGTAATTCCAAAGCAGCAGGACAACGAAGATCGTGGCGGTGGCGTAGACGCGGCTGCGAATGCGTCGCACCGCGCCCATGCCGTAGCCGGGGTAGAGCCCGACCCAACCGTAGGCGAGCGGAAGTGTGAGAACACCGAGGGCGAGGCCCTGATACTGCGGTGCGTTCAGCGCAATCGGAAAAATCGAATGGAAGAAATAGACCGAACAAGGCAGCCTAGGAGCAGCGAGAATTCGAGCGCCAGAACGTCAATGAACACCAGCGAAGCAGTGGCCCAGGAGCGCCGTTTTATATTCGCTACGGTGATGCCCGGTTGTGCGGAGCGGCAGCTCATTGCAAATGTCGAGGATTCAAGCAGTGACATGCGAATCGGAAAGCAGGAATTATGTCGCGTCTCTTTTGAGATCCCGTGTAAATCTGGTTGAGTTGGGGATAATTTTGGGCAGCCGAGTACTTCGCCAGATAGCTTTGCCTTACTCGATCGCGGACCGACGGTTGGGACACCAATTTCCTCACCTGTGTCGCCAGCGCTTCTGCGCTCCCACCGCAAAACGCGTGCCATTCACTCCCTCTCTACTACTTCGTGGAGCGAACCCAGATCCGAGGCTACCACCGGCGTGCCGCATGCGAAAGCTTCGACCACGGTCACGGGAATCCTTCGTACCATTCGGATGGGACGACAGGAACTGCAGCGGCTTTGAATGAATCGGAAGGACTTCGGCGGCGCTCACGGAATCCGAGCACGCCACATTGTGGAAGTTGCGCGGCACCGGCGGTGACAAACTCGCGAAGGGGTCCATCGCCGACGATCTTGAGCGGAAGCGTCTGGCAGCGAATGCCAAGCCCGGAGAGACTAGCGAGGCCTTTCTCGGGGGAGAGACGTCCGACGAAGAGGGCGTATCCACCATCGCCCGCGCCAGCGCCTGGGTCGATCGAAAGAAAGTTCGGTTTGACGGCAACTCGGTGGGCTGGCAGACCGCCTTCGACCAACTTGCGGCGTACAAAATCTGTGGGCGCGATGTATCTTTGCACTTTGTTGTTCCAGGTGCCGGCAATGCGGTGCGCGGTAAGCATGGCGGCGACAGTTGCGCTCGCGAGACGATTTTCGCGGTAACAGCTATGCACGATTCCGCTAAAGGGGACGAGATGGCGGACGCAATCCTCACATATTTTTCCATCGCGCAGAAGCGTCGCTTTCGGACAAATGAGTCGATAGTTCTGCACTGTTTGGGCGACCGGCACGCGAGCCGCGTGGGCCGCATAGTAAACGGACGGTGAGACGATCGGGAACGTGTTGTGGCAATGGACAACATCGGGGCAAAACCGCTCGATCAGCTCACGGATTTGGCGATAGCTGACGCTGGTTCCAGACCGTCTCGAGCGCCACATGGAGACCTGGCGTTTGTGCGATGGCATCGTTGTGAACCGAATACTGCTCGACGACATCACCGTGCTGTTTCAGCAGATCGTATTCGGCCGCGTAGACCTGGTCCTCCCCGCCTGGCTGCTGATAGAAGTTGTGTATTTGGAGGATTCTCAAGCGGCAGGTGAACCGATCAACATTGTTTGAGGAACTGTGCTGCGAAGCCTGGGCGAGGCGGTTTGCCGCGCCGACCGGTGCGCGATACTCGCAAATGCTACAAGCACCAAAAAACCGACACTGACGGCGTTGCCCGCTCCGGCGATGATATTTTCGCCTGACAAACCCAGAGCAAAAGCGGGCAAGAATATCAGCAGCGGTTTGGCATAAATTCCGCGTTTCATGCCGACGCCCTTGATCGCGTAGACCACCAACGAACCTAAAAAGATCAGCCAGATTGTCAGGCCTGCGAGTCCCCACTCATAGATGACGCGCAGCCACTCGTCATGCATGGCGCGATTAGGGTCGGGATTCTTGTTCAGCGTTGCCGAGATCAGCGCACCGTTGCAAGTTCCATGTCCCCAAACTGTTTCAAGAACGGAGCCGCTCTCGATGCTTTGGATGGTGCGCGCGTAGAGTTCCTGGCGAAGGTTATAGGTTCCGAGTCCGCGCGACTTGATGTTGCCCGCGTAAGCGTCCGTAATCGCTGCCGCGATGCGATTCGATTTCGCATTGTTTGCAATCAGGTCCATGATGGTATCGAATTCGACGACCAAAACTGCAAGTGTTATCAGCGTTATTCCACACGTGACTACCTTTGCCCACTGCTTTACATCGGAAACGAAGATAGCAAGGATCGACGAAGCTAGCAGGCCAATGATCCAGAGCCGGCTTCCGTTCAGCAACACAGAGAGGAACAGAGCAGCGCACAATGGGGCGCGCACAGCCCACTTCAATGACCGTGCTGAGAGAGCCGCGCAGTAGAGAGCGGTTATAAAGGCGGCAAAGGATTGAGCTCCGGCAAAAGTAGTAAATCGCTCGGTTTCGCCTCCCCAGGAGTGCAGAAAAAACCAATGGACGATTGCGATTGCCAGGGTGCCGATCGTCACGGGGACGAGCAATCGGAAATTGAGAAATCCGCCTTTGGTCGCTCTCATGAGCATTAGACAGATGATCAGCGATCCGATCAGATGAGCGACCAGCTTGATGGCGTAAGCGGGAAAGAGAGACCAGGCTGAGGCTACTGCGACGTAGACAATAAGCACACACCAGGCGACCGGCGCAGCAGTGATTTTGCCGTGGCCGGAGTAGGCGCGAAATCGCCATAGCAGGTAGATGGGGAGAACCATGGCCTTGGCGGAGTTCAGCAGACCGACATGCGCGCTTAAAGAACCAAGATCGATGTTTGAAAGCAGCAGGAAACTGACCACGCTCCAGCGCAACGGTGCAAAGACGGCACCCAGGAAGAAGATCGCGTACAGGATGATCGGCAGGTTCGTCATGGGGGTCAAGCGGTGGATGCGCGCAGATCTCGGAAACAAGAGAGGATTGCGTTATCGATAAGACCAGTCACGTAATCGGGCGTGAAGCGCAGAGCCGCAACTCGGGCAGCGGTGCGCATTTCTTCCAGCTGATTGCGAGGTGTCGCTAAAGCTTGCTCGAGAGCTTGGAGCATTTCAGCGGAATGATCGGGACGAAACGTCCACCCGTTGACGCCGTCGCTAACTAGTTCGGAGACGGCCTGCCCATAGATGCTGCCCAGGACAGGCACTCCGGCGGCCATTGCTTCGTTCACGACGACGCCCCAGGTATCGGCCATGGTGGGAAAAACAAAGATGTCTGCTTCGGCGTAGACGGCGGGCAACTCGCTGTAGGAAACGTCGCCGAGAAACGTCAGGAGCACATTGGCAGGTGGCGCATATTGTTCGAGTTGCGTACGCAAAGGTCCGCTGCCCGCGAGATGGAATTCGAGGACACGGTCAGGGTGGGTGCGAGCCCAGCCGGAGAGCACGTCCAGAAACGGTAGAAGTCCCTTGCGCTCGATAAGCTGCCCGACGAAGAGAAGGCGAGACACGGCTTTTGGGGGGCGAGTGCAGGGAACCGCAGCGAAGCGGTCAAGGTCCGTCGTATAGACGATCTTGTGAATCTTACGAGCGGGAATGCCTAGGGCTTCAAGATAACGCGCCCCGCTTTCACCCGTGACGAGGAATGCGTCAATCGCGTGGTGCAGCAACTTTCGAATTTGCTGGCGCATGTTGCCGCGTCCATAGTCAGTCGATTCGGCGAACTCGGCCCAAACGATCAGGCGTGAGCGGCCGTGCAGCCTTCGATAAATTGCCGCCAGCATGGTGCGCACTCCCATCTCCCAGGAGATCACGATTTCAGCATGGAACCGAAGGAGCTGGGGGATGGTGTCGGCCGGCAAATGAACATAAAGCGGCTCGCTGAAGCCTTTGGGATGACGCCAACGACGGTTCAACGTAATGGTCTTCTGCACCACCACATCCAGGCCCGCCCACTCCAGGTTCCAGGCGCGATTTCTCTCCATCGGAGTGGAAACGAAGACGCGCATCGTCGGATAGAGATGGGCAAGACGGTCGAAGAGCGGCTTGTGATAGGGCGCGACGATATTGACGAGGATAGCGAGGCGCGGGCTGTTCGCACCTCGAACCGGTTCAGGCATTGGCCATTCGCAGCTTCTTAGAAAACGGATTCAAATGGCGCTGTTGCACGACCAGGAAGATCCCCACAGCGGCGACAGCTTGTGAAACCAGCACAGCCCAAGCCATGCCGTTGTAAGAAAAACGCGGTGCAAGAGCCGTCGCAAGTAACGTGTTTAGCACGAGCGCGGCGACCGTGATCTTTTGGAACTGGCGCTCGAGCCCAAGCACCAGGAGCCACTGGAAACCGAGGATGTTTGCCCAGGCGATGAAAGGCGCGCGCAGGCTGAGCACTCGTAGGACGCTGTCGCTCGGGCCGTAGTTGTAGCCCAGAATGACTTTGACAATCCATGGAGCGCCGATCCAGAGGATCAGTCCCAGACCGACGCTGCCGGTGCCGACCACATAGAGCGTGAATCGAGTGACCTGAGCTGCCCGAGGCAAAGAGGTTTTGACAAGCGCCGCGGCTCGCGGGTAGAGCACGGTGGTTAAAGGCGCGAGTAAGCCCACAGCGGCTGTGCTGATTTTCTCGGCCCCGGCATAATACCCGACTGCTTGCGGCGGTGCGAACAATCCGAGCACAAAGGCATTGCCAAGCGTGTAGATGGTATGCGCGCTGCGGAACAGAAACATGGCCCAGCCTGCGCGTAACATTTGCCAGCCTTCCCGCAGACTCGGCCAGCGCAGCTTGTAACGCCTTCGAACGATCGCATGTCCAATGACAAACGTGACTGAGGCGGTGATGCCGCTGAGAGCAAACACCTTCCAGGCGTCCCGCTGCCCGTGAACGAAAGCAAAGATGCCGGCCGCCGCCACAGCACGGGCGGAGATGTCGAGCAGTGATGCGATCGCCACTCGTTGGATGCCATAGAAATAGTAGGCCGGCAGCAACGCTTTCACAATTTCCGAAAGCACGGCCATCCACAGCAGAAGAGGGTGCGCGTGAAACAGAGGTACGAACGCATAGGCGGCGAGAGCGGCCACGAGAGCGACCGTGCCCAGTAGGATCTTTGCGCCCGAGACACCCGCGATAATGTTCTCCACCTCGTTCGGGGCAGAGGCAGTGGCGATTTGCCGCGTTGCCGAGTAGACGAACCCGTAATCGACAACTAGATTGCCGTACATGCCGAAAGCCTGCGCCATGGCGACCAGTCCCCAGCCCGAGGGCCCTAGCGTGCGTGACAGGTACGGGACGGTGATCAAAGGCAATGCCTGATTCGCAAAGTGAATGCCGTAGACCGCCAGCATGTCATAAACAAGAGCCGCTCGAGCAATCGTCTGCGCCCGGACGATCCGCGCAAGAAGACCGAGCCTCAACTACTTTGTCCGGCTGGTTGCGAATAATATTTTCGATAGTCGCCGTAGTAGTAATAGCCATGCGTGCTGTTTTTATCGACTTGGTTCAGCACCAGGCCTATGGTATTCGCGTGCAGCCTCTTTAGCGTGGCAAGAACGGTGGCAACGGCGCGCCGGCTCGTCTGCCCGGCGCGCGCCATGACGACCACGCCATCGACGGCCGTTGCGATTTGCATCGTTTCGGCAAAGCCAAGCAGCGGCGGCGCATCCACCAGGATCAGATCGTAGTGTTGGGCAGCCTCGTCGAGAATATCGATCATGACCGAGCCGATCAGATCGGAGGCACGTCGCGAGGCAGTTCCGGCAGGCAGAACGTGCAACTCGGGCCAGCCCGCGGCTCCGAACACCGTCTCCTTCCACGACAGCTCGCCGAGCAGTGCATTCGACAGCCCTCGCGTTACGGTCAGATTCAGCTTCTTGTGAATACTCGGGCGGCGCAGGTCGGCATCGATAATCAACGTGCGTTTTCCCTGTTCGGCATGCGCTATCGCGAGATGAATGATGGCGGTTGATTTGCCTTCACCAGGCGCCGCGCTCGTCAGGAGAAGCGAACGCATGTTGCGGTCGAAATCAGGCAGCAGAATCGAGTGGCGCAGAGTTCGTATCGCTTCCTCGTAAGAAGAGATGCCTTCATAACGCCCGCTCGCCGGATAAAGCACGTGTTTGCGCTTGGAGCGCCGTTGGGTGGCTGCGGAGTCTTCGTCCGGAGCGTTCGGCGCGTCGTAGGAGACCGCTTCTGGGCTGCCTTGACCATTCGAGGTAATCGTCGGCACAATGGCTGGGGCTACGGGGCTCAAGAGCCGACGCATCTCTTTCACCGTAGGCAATGTGCCCAGGACACTGGTATCGAGCGCGTGCGCCGCTTGTTCCGGGTCGCGAATGGTGTTATCGAGTACGTCGGCCAGCACGGCGGCACAGATCGCGATCACAGACGAAACCAGAAGAGCCAGGATGAGGTATAAGTTTTTTCGCGGATAAACCGGGGCGTCGGGAGGCCGTGCAAGGTCGGCGATGCGTATCGAACTGTTCTGGAACCCGGCATTGATGCCGGCTTCTTTGATCCGGCGCTCCAGATCACTGTAAAGCGCTTTGTTGGTATCGGCTTCCCGCTTGAGCTGCTGATATTCAAAGGAGCGGGCGTTGAGCTGATCGTACTCGGCCTTGGTTTGGCTCACGGCCTTACCCAGCATCTGTTCGCGTGTCAGAGATTGCCGGTAATCGGTCTCGACACGTTGCGCGACACTGTGACGCATCTCTTCGAACTGCCGCTGCACTTCCCCAAGATCGTTTGCTGCCTTCCGATATTCCTGGTTGGCTGGCCCAAATACGGATGCAACTGTCGCGAGGTGCTGCTTCGCCTGATTCAACCGGTCCTGCAAGCGATTCAGTTCTTCACCCTGGCCGGACACCTCAGCCGCCGCTACGGATCCCGATTGAAGACTCTGATAGGCAGCTTCCTTGCGCACGCGGTCGCCTTGTGCGTTGGTGAATTCGGTGTTTAACTGCAAAAGCCGGGAGGAGAGAATATTCGTCTTGTCCTCCGGATTGATGACGTTCAGTTGCTGCTCGAATTTGGCGAGAGCCATATCGGAGCGCTCCATCTTGGCTCGCAACTCATCGAGCTGCTTCTCCATGAACGCCGAGAGAGCGTTGGAAGATTGAATGCGAATCTCGAAGGTATGCTCGAGATAGGATTGCGAGATTGCGTTCGCTACGTCGGCTGCCAGTTGCGGATCAGGGGAGCGATAGCTGATATCGAGGATATAGGTATTGACCGGCCGCGTAATCTTCAGGCCGTTTAAGTAAACCGGGGCGTCGGACTTCCTGCGGGCACGCTCGGCCGGTAGTTTGGCCAGCTGCTTCTCTTCTTCCAGCAAATTGAACTTCTCCGCCACGGGCCTCAATACCGCGTCCGATTGAATGAGCTCGCCTTGCGTCGCCATGAAGGCGTCCGCGTCGTCGCCCGTTGTGTCCTGCGAAGCTTCCTGTCCGACCACGCCGCTTGGGATGCGCCGATCAACATCTATCTTGGCCGTTGCCTCATAAATCGGTGTAAGGCGGGAGGCAATCAGGTAGGTGAGTAAGAGGCAAGTCGCGACAAAGCCGATGATGCGCCATTTCTGCCGGTAAACAACCAGCATGTAGTGAGTGGTCGAAACCGAAGGACGCGCTGCTTCGAACTCGCCGTTAGCCTGACCTTCAAGGAAATATGGAAGCCGGCGTGGGTCGATTCTATGTGGATCGTTGCGATTCGGGTCGATCAACTCGGAAGGCGGGCGATCGAGTTGCTTCATCTGGAGGTAGTCATCGCGCTACTTCCAGATCAAAAGCCCAGTGCCGGCTGATACCCCAAAGCCAGTCAGCGTTCTGACGGTCTCAGCCGAAAGCCGCTTGCCTTTACTGTCGGGGATGTAAAGAATGTCGTTAGGTTGTAGCGGGATATCCGGCGATTTATGTTCCATGATCCGGGTGAGTTGAACGGGAATCTCATTACGGGCATCTCCGCCCGCTTCGCGACGATAGATGAAAGCTGCTTTGTTGGTATAGGGCAGCAGGCCTTCCGTCAACGCGAGCATTTTCAGAACAGTCGTATCATTGCTCTCGCCCATCGGAAAGGCACCCGTTTTTTTGACATTGCCGATGACGTAAACACGGCCCGCTTCGGGCACACGGATCTGCTCGCCGCCATACAGGCGTATGTTGAGCGCCGGATCGGCTTCATCGATCAACTTCTTAACGGGGATGCGTTGAATCAGTGCGCCTTCTGCAATACCTGAGCTCTTCGGGCGCGAGACCAGGATCTCCGGCCCGGCATCCTGACCTAAGCCATCGGCCCGTGTCAGCGCATCCAGCAACGTGACTTCCCCAGCCGCCTGAAAAGTGACCGGCCGGCGCACCGCTCCGAGGACACTGACAGGAAGGCTGCGATATTCAGCGACCGACACCGACACGACCGGGCTTACAAGCTGCTGTTCCTTAACCAGCGCCACTGCAATTTCTGTTTCGATATCTCCCGGAAGTTTGCCCGCGACCTGGATCCTTTTCTTCAAAAGCGGCAGCGCTAATGTGCCGTTCCCAGACACACGAAAATTGCGCGTTAGTTCGGGACAATCCGCGACCGAAAGGCTGAGCAGGTCGTCGGGCCCGACACGCTGCGTGGGGAGCTCGGACTGTGCCTCCGGCTTTGCAGATGAGTCGCCCACCTGCCCACAAAGTATGCTGAGCGACAGACAGAAGAGCGCAACGTATTTCATTCAGGGTAGCTCGTGGGTGGCTGCGTGGGTGGTGCTCTGCGGCCCGATCGCCAGCGTTACTCCATATTCTACCTACAATTTGCCTTTTGTTGGTCCCGCCGGCTGAGTCTGACGTGCTTTCTGCTGGTGCAACAATGAAGGTTCGATCTCACATGGAACCGCTTGTTGTGATTGAGAGTACTCGTTCGGCGGCGCAACCGCGACTGCCGGCCTGGCTCCGCAAGGGCAATACACATTTCGGATCCATCCATGCATTGAAGGCGGATCTGCGCGAACGGCGTCTCCACACAGTTTGCGAATCTGCCCGCTGCCCGAACATTCATGAATGCTTTAATCGCGGCGCGGCGACGTTCATGATTCTCGGTAATTTATGCACGCGCGGGTGCGCGTTTTGTTCGGTGCCGAAAGGATCGCCGGCTAAGCGCGAGTTTTCACTCGATCCGGACGAGCCGGCCCATGTAGCCGAGATGGCAGTGCAGATGGCGCTGCGTTACGTGGTGATCACCTCTGTCAATCGGGACGACTTGCCCGATGGCGGCTCGCATCACTTTGCGCAAACAGTGCGCGAAGTTCGCAAAGCGCTCCCCGAGGCACAAGTGGAAGTGCTGACGCCCGATTTTTGCGGAGATTTGGAGGCAGTCGCACGAGTTCTCGATGCCGGACCGCATGTCTTTAATCACAATATGGAAACAGTGCGGCGCCTCTACCGGCGAGTTCGTCCACAAGCCGACTACGAGCAGTCTCTGCGCGTGCTGCGCTTTGCTAACCAGTACCGGCCGGAAGCGCTCACAAAATCGGGACTCATGGTGGGACTCGGCGAGTCTTCGGGCGAAGTGGAAGAACTGATGCGCGACGTTCTGGCGGCGCACGTAAATGTCGCGACGCTCGGCCAGTACCTGCAGCCCACGCGGCGCAATTTGCCGGTAGCTGAGTATGTTACGCCAGCTCAGTTTGATCGCTATCGAGACTACGGCATGGCCCTCGGGTTCAAGATGGTCTTCAGCGGGCCCTTTGTACGCAGCTCATACATGGCGGATCAGGTGAGTCATTCAGCCAGCCGGGAGCATGCTTAGGCTGCCGCCAGGGGCTGCGGCACATTACCGCCGGGTCTTTGTTCACGCTTTGCTTTCGCTCGCGACGGCAGCTTTACTGCTGCTGGCGCTCCCGCGCTTTGACTGGCGCTGGCTCGCACCCATTGCGTTAACGCCATTGCTGGTGACATTAGCGAAGACGCCCGACGGATGGCAGCGCTTCGTGTACGGCTGGGCAGCGGGCATATTCTTCTGGGCTGTGCTCTGCAGCTGGATCCAATTTGTATTGGCAGTTCATGGAGGCATGGGGGCCTGGGGCGGCTGGGGTTGTTTCGTCTTGTTCGCACTCTACAAAGGGCTGCACCTGGGCGTCTTCAGCTGGCTGGCGGGCCCGCTGATGCGCCGGTTCTATGCACTGCCCGCAGTGGCAGCTCTCTGGACCGGAATCGAGCGCACGCATGGCACGTTTGCGTTTGCCTGGCTTGATCTGGGCAACGCCGGGATCGATATGTCGGTGCCGCTTCGACTCGCGCCATTCGTCGGTGTATACGGCCTCTCATTTGTTTTCGTTTTGACGGCGACCGCGCTGGCATGCGTAGTTTTGCGCTCTTCACGGATGCGCCTACTGCCGCTCGTTCTGGTCCTTCTTCTCTGGCTCTTGCCTCCTATACAGGAGCGTGTACCGGCGACGAAGTCGGCGCTAGTCGTGCAGCCAAACATCAATCCAGACGAAGATTGGAGCGGGATGCGCCAACAGGAGACGGAACAGCAGCTCAGTCTTCTCTCAAACGCGATCGCCTCACCACTGGTCATCTGGCCGGAACTGCCCGCACCGCTTTACTACTTCGACGATCCGCAGTTTCGGGAGGCCGCTTCGGCCATAGCGCGGCGTCATGGATATTTTCTGTTCGGCACGGTCGCTTATACGGGCGAGCATCAGCCGCTCAACACAGGCCTGCTGCTTGGGCCGGATGGTTCGGAAGCGGGTCGGTACGACAAAATCGACCTGGTGCCATTCGGTGAGTTTGTCCCTCCGATCTTTTCATTCATCAATCAGATCACGCGCGAGGCCGGTACTTTTGTTCCTGGTCACGACATCAAGGTTTTGAGTGGCGCAGGAGCGCGCCTAGGTGTTTTCATTTGCTACGAGTCTGCCTTCCCGGACCTCGTGCGACAATTTTCCAAGCAGGGCGCCAATGTCCTGGTGAATCTTTCAGACGATGCTTATTTCGGCCATTCGCAAGCACGCGAACAGCACTTGCTAATTGCCCGGATGCGAGCGGTTGAGAATCGCCGGTTTCTGATTCGCTCGACCAATGACGGCATCACAGCGGTTATCGATCCGGCGGGGCGCGTTCTGCGACGCTTCCCGCTTTACGAGCAAGTGGCTTCGCCCATTCGTTATGGGCTGGTCGATTCCCGAACTTTCTATAGCCAGCATGGCGACTGGTTTGCCTGGACTTGCCTGGTCGTGTCGCTTCCGTTGGCGATATGGAATCTTCTGCCTAGGAGGAAACGCGCGCAATCCGCAGCGTAGGGGAAGCGCTCTATCGCATCTATACTGGTGATTCCATGCCAGTAAAAGATATCGACCGACAGCTCGGCTTCAATACGCGCGCCCTTCACACCGGCTACGATCCGGATCCGGCGACGCATGCCCGTGCAGTGCCGATTTATCAATCGACATCTTTCACTTTCGAAGACACCGATCAGGCGGCGCGGCTCTTTGCTTTGCAGGAGTTCGGGAACATCTACTCGCGCATTATGAATCCGACAACTGCGGTGCTCGAGGAGCGTATTGCCTCTCTCGAGAACGGCGTGGCGGCGTTGGCGGTCTCGAGTGGACAGGCTGCCCAGTTCCTTGCCTTGACAACAATTGCGGCCCCGGGCGATCGCATTGTCGCGGCCAGCACGCTTTACGGCGGAACATTCACCCAATTTCATGTCACGATGCGTCGTCTCGGCTACGACTTCGCGTTCGTCGAACCTGATGATCCGGAGAATTTCCGCAAAGCGATCACTCCTAATACAAAACTTCTCTATGGGGAGACGATCAGCAACCCGCGCAGCAACGTTCTTGATATCGAAGCGGTCGCGAAGATCGCGCATGAGAACGGCATTCCGCTGGTGATCGACAACACGTTCGCAACGCCTTATGTTACGCGGCCGATCGATCACGGAGCCGACGTTGTTGTACACTCTTTGACAAAGTTCATCGGCGGACATGGCACGTCGATCGGTGGGATCATCGTCGACAGTGGCAAGTTTCCATGGGACAACGGTAAATTTCCGCAGTTTACGGAGCCGTCAATGGCCTACCACGGCATGAAGTTCTGGGAAACGTTCGGCAAGATAAGCTTCATCATAAAGACGCGCGTCGAAGGTTTGCGGGATATGGGATCGTGCGTCAGCCCATTCAACTCCTTCCTGTTCTTACAGGGTGTAGAGACGCTTGGGATGCGGATGGAGCGACATCTTGAGAACGCACTTCTAGTGGCGGAGCATTTAGAGCGGCATCCGGCTGTGGCTTGGGTGAAATACGCTTCGCTTCAGTCAAGCCGGTATTACAAGCTCGCTGAAAAGTACGCACCGCAGGGAGCAGGCGCGGTGTTTTCCTTCGGCCTGAGAGGCGGCTATGAGGCTGGTAAGCGGTTCATCGACAAGCTGAAGATCTTTTCGCATCTGGCAAATGTGGGCGATGCTCGCAGCCTTGTCATCCACCCTGCTTCGACAACGCACCAGCAGCTTAGCTTGTCGGAACAGGAAGCGGCCGGTGTGACACCGGAGCTGGTCCGGTTGTCGATCGGGCTCGAAGATGCGGAAGATCTGTTGTGGGATCTTGATCAGGCGCTCGGGTGATACTCAAACGTCTGCGCACCAGTTTGCCCGGTTATTCCGGCACTGCTCGCATGGGCAGATCTTGCGCAGGTGCTCGAAAGAGTAGATACCGGAGCTGTGCCCATCGCTCCAGTACATGCGCACCGCATATTGCCCGACTGGCTCGACGGAGTTCATGCGGAGAGCCGGCTTAAACATCGGAAAGGGATCGGGTTTCGAATAATTGCTCGGCTGCGGCGTAGTTCCGTGTCCGCCGGTGCAAGTGGCGCACGGGCATTCATCACGTAGATAGGCGAGCGTGTAGTCGCTGTAATGCCCATCTCGCCAATCGATCTTGATGCCGCTCGATTTCGATATGGCGATGTGTTCGGGATCGGCTGCGGCCGGTAGAGTATCCAATGGTTGCTGCATAATTTTCAGGTCCCGCTCTGCATGCGCTCGATATCGCGTACTCCCGGGATGCGCCGGAACGCCGTGATCACGCGCTCCAGCTGTTTCTTGTCCCTTACATCAATCGTAATATCGATGACCGCGCTGTTGTCTGTTCGCTTCTCGTCACCGCGCGCTTCTAGGGTGCGAATGTTACTCCGTTCGCCATCCAGGATAGAAGTCAATTGGTGCAGAATACCGGGACGATCGTCGGTGTAGATGACCACTTTGACGGGCAGCGGATCGCTCGCGCTGCGTGTCCAATCGACTTCGATTTTACGCTCCGGTTCATAGAGAAGCTTTTGCACATTCGGGCATTGCGCTGAGTGAACTGCGATTCCTTTGCCGCGGGTGATGTAGCCGACGATCTGTTCGCCCCGAACCGCATTGCAGCATTTGGCGCGATAGACCAGCACGTCGTCGGCGCCTTTGACATGAATGGTTAGATCACCATTGGCGAGCGCTCCATCTGTTTGCAGCTGCGGGATGCGAGGCGGCAAAGGGAGTGAAACGGGAGTCTCCCGCACACTCTCATCGGGCATCACCTTTTGTAGAACCTGACGCGCTGAAAACCGGCCGAACCCCAGTGCGGCATACAGATCATCCGGTTTACTGACCCCATACTCGGACGCGACAGTTGCCATATCGTTGTTCGACAGCCGGCCCAGGCTGACCCCCATGCGCCGCGCTTCCTTCTCGAGAGACTTTTGGCCAATCTCGACCGCTTTGGCGCGCTCCACTGCGTTGATCAGGTGGCGGATGCGATTGCGGGCGCGGGATGTTTTAACGACGGCTAGCCAGTCGCGGCTGGGCTGATGGCCGGGTTGCGTCAGGATCTCCACCACATCGCCGTTTCGCAGAGTGGTTTTGAGCGGCTTGATTGCGCCGTTCACGCGAGCACCTGCACAGGTGTTACCGACGTCGCTGTGAATGGCATAAGCGAAATCGATCGGAGTTGCTTCCCGCGGAAGAACAATCACGCGCCCACGCGGTGTGAACGTATAGACCTCTTCGCCATAGAGATCCATCTTTACGGACGAAAGAAAGTCGCCCGAATCGCTCATCTCGCGCTGCCATTCAACAAGCTGCCGCAGCCATGCAATGCGCTGGTCTTCCAGTCCCGGCCCTTTACTGCCTTCTTTGTACTTCCAGTGCGCCGCAATGCCCTCTTCAGCGATCCGGTGCATTTCGTCTGTTCGAATCTGAAC
The DNA here is from genome assembly GCA_963737005.1 of Terriglobia bacterium. GTDB lineage: Bacteria > Acidobacteriota > Terriglobia > Bryobacterales > Bryobacteraceae > Bog-105. The sequence goes on from CAVTRD010000008.1 coordinate 447,530, forward strand.
TTCGAAGGTGACACCGCCCGGACCAATGACGGACGTATGCAGCGATTGATACAGATTTGGCCGCGGCATGGCAATGAAATCCTTGATTCGACCTGGAACCGGGTGCCACTCGTTGTGGATGACGCCCAGCGCGGCATAGCAGTTTTTTACCGAATCGGTGATGATCCGGATGGCGACGATATCGTAGACCTGATCGAGCGTGATCTTCTGCCGTTTGAGCTTCAGATATACCGAATAGGCACGCTTAACGCGTCCTTCGACACGCGCCGGAATGTCCTCACGCATGAGCCTTTGCTCGATATCGGTCTGGACCTGCTTGAGCCAGTCCTCATATTCCTGGCGCTTCGATTCGATCTCGCGCATGAGATCGGCGGCGGCCTCGGGATGAAGAGCCTGGAACGAAAGATCTTCCAGTTCACCGCGCACCTTGCCCATTCCCAGGCGATGGGCGATAGGAGCATAGATATCGATGGTTTCCTGCGCGATGTGCTCCTGGCGATCACGCGAGAGAGCGCCTATCGTGCGGAGATTGTGCAGCCGATCGGCCAGTTTGACAATGATGACGCGTATGTCGGTCGTCATCGCGAGCAGCATCTTGCGAAGGCTCTCAGCTTGCCGATCCTCGCGATTGGCGAAGCTAATTTTGGTCAGTTTGGTAACACCGTTGACGCAGCGGGCGACATCTTCGCCAAACTTCTCCCGGATCTGGTCGAGCGTGACGGCGCAGTCCTCGACCACGTCGTGCAGCAGCGCCGTTTGCAGAGACACCAGATCCATCTGCATGTCGGCCAACACGTGCGCCACCGCAAGCGGATGATTGATATAGGGCTCGCCGGACTTACGTTTCTGGTTCTTGTGAGCTTGTGCGGAAAACCTGTAAGCACGATCCAGTGCATTCAAATCTTCCTTCGGCCGTTGCCCGCGAACCTTGTCTTCCAAGCTTCGAAAAAGGTCTTCCGCCTGCGGGACGTCCAGAACAATCGAGGACATTAGTGACTGACTACTAGGTTAGACGAAGACACGGGCCGCCGAGATGCAACGGCAGCCGCCGCTAAAGCGTCCGCTAAAATTGAGCCTTCAGGACCAATGTCTAAGTTGCAGATAGATGGAACCGCGTTAGCAGTATCGGTATTGGGAGTTGCGTTAGGATTTACGCTGCTGCCGGGGCCCTTTGCTTGGCTGGCAAGTATTGCCGGTTTGGTGCTGGCTATAGTGCTCCTCGGGTACGATCGCGAGGGCTACCGGTCGGTGATGGAGAGCCTCGGATTTTCGGCGGCTGTGGCGTTGTGCCTGACCCTGGCTTCGGCCGTTTTGCTCAGGAGCGTTTCGGCCAGCCCCGGCCAGCCCGGTAATTTTGAGGGGCGGATCGGTAGCGAGTGGATGCCGCTCATCTGGGTTGGATTAACGATTCTAATCGCGGTGATCGATCGGGCCCGGATGAGCGGACGGGTGCAATATGCAGCCATGCCGGCCTCCCCTGTTTATTCCTCTTCGTTGTCATTGAGAGCGCCTGCGCCAGCGCCCGTTCCGGCCGCGCCCGCGCCAGCCGCGCCTATGCAGGCCCGCCCCGTTGTGACTGAAACTGCGCCGCCCGCGCCTCCTCAGCCAAGTGTTCCGCAACCGGCACTGCGGCCAACATTTACCCAGCCATCGTTCGGCCAAACAGAGGAAGAGACTTTACAAGATTCAGTGCCGGCTCGCGCGACGGCGATTCCGAGGTCAACGCCGACCTCGACTTTTGCGCCGGCAGCGCAGGCGCCCACCTACGCTCCGACGGCGGCGATTCCCACCTACCCGCCAACTGCGCAGACAACGGCAGCCCACTCCGTGCCGGAGACGCCCGTTCCACCTCCCCCAATGGCTTCGCCCAATTTGCCGGCCGGCAAACCGACCATGATTTATGTTGGCTTGGTCGGCGAAGGGTTGAACGTCTTGCGCGCGGTCGGCGCTGAGCACCTGGGCCGCGACTATTACAAAATCGTTGAGGAGATGCCGGAAGGAGAGACTTGGCAGTTTGGTCCGGGGCAGGTGGTCCGCTGCAAAAAGAAGAATCTTTCGAGCGGTAAGGCGATGGTCGCTACCGAAGAAGCGCCGCGCTCCCGTTAAGCCGACCCTGGTTCATGACAATCAAAGACGACATCGTCGCTGACATCAGGACGCCGAGCGGGCCTATGCGAACTCATCTGTTCCGGCCAGCTGTCGAAGGGCGGTATCCCGCCGTCCTCTTCTACTCGGAAATTTTCCAAGTCACGGGCCCGATTCGGCGGACCGCTGCGCTTTTGGCTGGTCACGGCTACTTAGTGGCGGTTCCAGAGGTCTACCACGAGTTGGAAGAAGCAGGAACTGTGCTGGCCTATGATCAGGCCGGCGCGGACAAAGGGAACGCGGATAAATACGAAAAAGAACTGGCTTCGTACGATGCAGATGCAAAGGCGCTGATCGACTTCTTAGGATCGCGGGACGATTGCACGGGGAAACTAGGTGCTATCGGCATCTGTTTGGGAGGCCATCTGGCTTTTCGGGCGGCGATGAATCCCGAGATACTCGCCACGGCCTGTTTCTATGCAACGGATATCCATACGGGTAGTCTCGGCAAAGGCAAACAGGACGATTCGCTCGCCCGCGCCGGCGGGATCAAAGGCGAGCTGCTGCATGTTTGGGGTCGGCAGGATCCGCACGTACCGCTCGAAGGTCGCACGCTTATCAAGGCGCGATTGGACGAGGCTGGCGTGAACTTCCAGTGGTTCGAGGTGAACGGCGCGCATGCGTTCTTACGCGACGAGGGGCCCCGCTACGATCCCAGCCTGGCGCGCATCTGCTACGGGCTGGTATTTGAGCTTTTTGATCGCCGCCTGACTTCATTGGCCGTGCGGTAAATCTTCTCACGAAGACGGCGGGAGACCGGCCAGCGATCTCCCTGTTGACCCTCGACCCTCAAGCGTTTGGCTCTGCCAGGATGGCCACTGCGTCCGGGCAAAGCATAAGAGATTCGCTGCAGAGTTGGTATTCAGTTTCCGAACAGAGAACGACCTCACCGCCGGCGGTGATTGGAATCGCCTGCTTTGCTGATCCAAGATTGCAGACGAGCTCGACTGCCCCGCGCCGCACGACAAGCCATCGAGCCTGCTCATCGAAGCGCACTTTTACCCGGTCCAGCTGACCGTCTGTCAATGACGAATACTGTCGTCTCAGCGCGATCAGCTTTCTATGCCACTCCAGAAGAACTGCGTGGGGCTCCTCAGTTGTTTCGGCCCAAGCCAGCTTCGATCTTTCAAACGTGGCTGGGTCCTGTGGGTCCGGCACATCTTCGGGAGCCCAGCCGAACGCCGCAAATTCACTTTTACGTCCTTCTGAAACCTTGCGGCCGAGGTCGGGGTCGTCATGATGTGTGAAGTACTGAAACGGGGATGAAGCACCGAACTCTTCGCCCTGAAAAAGCATCGGTATGTAAGCCGAAGTTAAAACAAGCGCGGCGGCGATCTTGCTCCGCCCCAGGCTTAGCAAATGTGAGAGTCGCTCACCCTGCGCTCGATTACCGACCTGATCATGATTTTGCGCGTACGCGAGGAAGTGATGTCCCGATAAGCCATATATCGGGCGGCCATGAATGCGCTCACGATGAGGAGAGCTGAGTCCGTCATAAACGAAAGCTCGTTGCAGGGCCTTAGCCATTTGCTCGAGAGATCCGAAATCCTGGTAATAACCTTTGTTTTCTCCTGTGAGAACGGTATGCAGGGCGTGATGGAAGTCGTCACTCCACTGAGCGTCGATGCCGAAGCCTCCTGCCTCGCGTGGGGTCACGATCTGCGGATCATTCAAGTCACTCTCGGCGATCAATGCAAAATGACGCCCGAGATGGGCTGCGAGCGCGTCGACCTCCGACGATAGATCCTCCAAAAAATGAATGGCTGAACGGTCGTAGAAGGCGTGAATAGCATCCAGTCGAAGACCATCGAAACGATAATCACGCAGCCACATAAGGGCATTGTCGAGAAAGAAGCGCCGCACTTCGGGACTGCCCGCATGGTCGAGATTGACGGCTGCTCCCCATGGCGTGTGATATGCCTCAGTGAAGTAGGGTCCAAAGCGATTGAGGTAATTACCAGTAGGGCCGAAGTGATTGTAAACAACATCCAGTAGGACCGCCAGACCCTTCGTGTGGCAGGCATTCACAAGCTGTTTCAGTTCGTCTGGCGTGCCGTAGGAGAAGTGCGGCGCATATAAATCGACCCCATCGTAGCCCCACCCCGAAGTTCCTGAAAACTGGTTGACCGGCATGATTTCGACATGAGTGATACCAAGCTCGACAAGGTAATCGAGCCGCTCAACTGCAGCTAGAAAAGTTCCCTGATTTGTAAAGGTGCCGATATGCAGCTCATAGATGATGGCGCTGGCAAGCGGAGGCGCCTGCCAGTGCGCGTCGGTCCACTTAAAAGCTTTGTGATCGATCAACCGCGAGGGACCGTGAATGCCCCGCGGTTGAAATTGAGAGCGCGGATCAGGAATCGGCTCGCCGTCATCGACTTTGAAACGGTACTCGCTGCCTGGTTGGGCCTCCACAACGGCCGCCTGCCACCAACCGTTATCTGTCTTGGTCATTGCGTACGATTTTGAATCGAGACAAACCGCTATCATGCGAGCAGCAGGTGCCCAGACCGCGAAGTTGTGCATAACGTTTATCTTGGCAGCAAGCTAGGCGCTTTTGACGAGCAAAGCCACCGGAAATGGGCGAAACACGTCGGCGAGTTTCAAGAGGCCGCCACGCACTCCCTCACCCGAAAGTACATTCAGCCAATCGCCAGGAGGCGTTTCGATTTCAGTATCGGCCCAGCAACCGGCGAGCTGCCAGACAAGTCGTGGGGCCAGCACCAGAACCTCGCCTGCCCGATCGAAGCCGACGAAGTGCCGCGACTTCGCGCCGCGCGCATAGATAGGCCGGTAAGAGCCGTCTTCGCCGAACGCCCTTGCGCAGTTCTGCCGGGTGCGTAAGGCGTGATGAGTGACCCACAGTTTCGGCAAGCCCTCCTCAATACGGCTCCATACCTGATGTGCGTTCAGAGCTGGCAGCTCGGCAAAGAGACGGCGGCGCTCCTGGTAATCGACGGGACGGCGGTTATCGGGATCGACAAGGCTCAAATCCCAGAGTTCCATGCCTTGGTAGATGTCGGGTACTCCTGGCGCAGTAAATTTCACGAGCGCTTGCGCTAACGAATTGATGCGGCCCGGCTCAATCAGCGGCTGCACAAAAGCTTCGAAATCGCTCATGAATTCGCGGTCTGCATAAATGCTTTCGATGAACTCGCGGGTGGCGTTTTCAAACACTTCGTTAGGCGCCAGCCAGTTGGTTAGCTGCTTGGCCTCGCGGCAAGCCTTTTCCATATAGGACAGCAGGCGATCCGTGGCGATCGGCCACGCCCCGATCATTGTTTGATAGAGGAAATATTCGGTGTTCGGGTCGGGCCAGTCTTGCTTCTTGTACTTCTTGTTGAGCGCGGACCAGCGAGCCAGCGTCTGACGCCAGGCGTCCGGCATCTCCGAGAGCAGGCTGATGCGAGCGCGCACGTCCTCGCTTCTCTTCGTGTCATGTGTGGAGGACGAGAGCATGGTGAGGGGATGAGTCTGCTGTACTTCAGCACAGAAGCTATGGAACTCTTCGAGCGAAACGCCAAAGCGCCCTGGGTCGCCCCCCACCTCGTTCAGCGAAACGAGCCGGTTGTAGTCGTAGAAGACCGTGTCTTCGACGCCCTTCGCCATGGCTGGACCGGAGAACTGCTGGAACCTCATCACAAACTCCGATTCGAGCGCACCGCGCACGCGCAGAAGTAAGATGTCGCGAATAAACTCGAAGAGGTGCAGGCCCATCTCAGGACGGTTATTGATGGAAGTATCGATGGCTTCATTGATGTAGCGTTTATCGTCTTCGGTTATCTCGTCACGCGCAGGAACTACATAAGTCCGATATACGGGGAAACAGGCTACAACTTCGCGCAGGGCACGGATGACGTCGTGCCTCGTGTAGTCGCGCTGGTCCCGATGGGCTTCGCAAATCTCCGTCAGTAGGTGGGTCAGACGATTCACGTCACTGCCTAAAAGATCGCGAAGGACCCGGTGTTTGCGGTCGCGGCACACCGCGGTATAGTCGGTCGGCTCGTGAGTGAACTCGGCATAAATGCGAGTGAAGGCCTCTTCGTTTTGTCTGTCGACAAAAAGGCCGCCGGCCTGGTTCAGGAACTCGTAACCGGTAGTGCCGTTAATCGGCCACTCAGTACGGAACTGTTCACCGGGCTCAAGGATCTTTTCGGCGACGATCCAGACGTCAGGCGCTTCCGTCCGCAATCTCTCGAAGTAGTGATGAGGATCTTCCAGGCCATCCGGGTGATCGATCCGAATGCCATCTAGCACGCCCTCGCGGAGCCATCGCAGAATCAACGCGTGCGTGTCAGCAAACACGGATGGGTTTTCCGAACAGAGGGCGACCAGCGTATTGACGTCGAAAAATCGCCTGTAGGGGAGCTCCTGTTTGGCCGTTTCCCAGTAAGCGAGGCGGTAGTTCTGCTCTTCGAGTACCGCATCGAGCTGATCAACATTCTTATTGACTCGTTCGAGAGCGGCATCGATTGTCTCGGCTATAAAGGGAGTATCACTAAAGAGGCGTTCAAGCAATTTGGCGACGATCGTTTTGTCGCGATGCCGTGCGGTCTTGCTGGCCAGGTCCGTCACCGTGTGAACAGGCAACCGGGCAAGCGAATCGGAGAGAAACGCTAGAAACTCAGACCCTGTTGCCTCGGCCGCGGAACACAAGATGGGCGGTAAGGAGCGAGGCGACATCGGAAATTCGTTTTCAAAGTATTTAACGAAGAATTCGCTCCCTCGACGCTGCAGTTTTATTTCGCCGCTGCTGAGGGCGCGGCCATAATGTTGTCCCAAAACAGGAATCAGCAGCTTGTTGCGAAGCTTCTCATCGCGCTGCTGCCAGTTTATGTCGAAGTAGGGAGCGTAGCGGCTCGATTGACCGTTCTCCCAAACGTCCCACCAGAGACGATTACGTCGACCGCTTATGGCCATGTGGTTCGGCACGATATCCAGAACCTGCCCTAATTGCAGTTGGCCCAGGCGCTCCGAGAACTGATTGTGTGCTTCTGCGCCTCCAAGCTCTTCATTCACTTTGTGATGATCGACAACGTCGTAGCCGTGTTTACTGCCGGGAGCCGCTTGCAGATAAGGAGAGCAGTAAACATGAGAGACGCCGAGACCTCGCAGGTAATCCGCTATGTCCGCGGCAGCGTTAAAGCCAAATTCGGCGTGAAGTTGCAATCGGTAAGTGGCTGTCGGGATACGTGGCATTTAGGTGAGAGCCTCATCTAAGGTACATGGTTTCGCGGTCAGCAATATGCGCGTAACTCTTCGATCGGGAAACCGGTAATTCTGCAAGCGGCTCCACAACCCGCGAGGAGCTAAATAGCTTTTACCCGCACTGGGTGGAGGGTGTCTGCTGAGCCGTACAATTGTAAGAGAACTCGTGCTCTACGAAATCGAAAAGCCTGCGACTGAACAGAATGCCGTCATACGGCTCCACGCCAAAGATAACGTGGCAATTGCACGGGTGCCGCTTGCGCCCGGTCAAGATTTGGAGATTGCCGGCCAGACAATCGCAGTGCGTGATCGCATTCCGTTGGGGCACAAAGTGGCGCTGCGTTCGGTTGCGCCGGGCGAAGTTATCTTTCGTTATGGTCACCCGATCGGCGTAGCAACCGCGGCCGTGGAGCCGGGTCAACATGTTCATACACACAACCTGGGCTATGAGGAACTGAAGTCGCAAGAAAGTGACTCAATCACGCCGGTTCATTCGACTACCGCTTTGAGCACGCAGGCGCGTTTCCTCGGTTATCGGCGCGCCGATGGCAGAATAGGCACGCGCAACTATATTGCGGTAGTTGCGGCTAGTAATTGTGCTGCGCACACGGCAGAGCTGATTGCGCAGAGCTTTTCGGAAGAGGATTTACCGGCAAACGTGGACGGCATTGTCGCCTTCCCTCACGGCGAAGGTTGCGGTCACACGATCGGACCGGATACCGAACAGCTGCAACGCACCCTGGCCGGTGTTCTTCATCACCCGAATGTCTCATCGGCGTTGATTTTAGGGCTCGGTTGTGAGGTGAATCAGATCAGCCATTACTTGGGCGATGCTGCAAATACCGTACCGGCTTCGAACGGCTTGCATGGGTTGACATTACAGGAGTCGGGCGGCACACGGGGCACCCTCGAGGAGGCACGCCGGCACATCCGCACGTTCATCGACCGGGCCGCCGCCGAACGGCGAACCGAACAATCGGCATCCCACATAGTGCTCGGTCTGAATTGCGGGGGCTCTGACTCCTTCTCGGGAATTACGGCCAACCCCGCGCTTGGTTATTGCTGCGATCTGATTGTCGAGTGCGGTGGGACAGTTGTGCTCGCAGAAACAACAGAGATTTTTGGGGCCGAGTACCTTTTGGCAGCGCGGGCCCGCAGTCGTGAAGTTGCGGAAAAGTTACTCGGCTGCGTCGAGCACTACAAAGCGTATCTGCGCCAGTTTCAAGGCAGCAGTTTCAACGACAACCCGTCGCCGGGCAACAAGGAAGGCGGATTGACGAATATCGTCGAAAAGTCTCTGGGAGCCGTAGCGAAAGCGGGAACGGCTGGGCTTGCCGACGTCGTTGGCTATGCGGAACAGATCCAGGCGCGCGGGTTCGTTTTCATGGACACGCCGGGTTACGATCCCGTTTCGCTTACCGGTTTAGCTGCCGGTGGCGTGAACCTGATCGCGTTTACCACAGGGCGGGGCAGTGCGATCGGGTTCCCAAGCGTGCCGGTGTTCAAAATTGCGAGCAATTCCAATATGTATCGGCGGATGACGGGCAACATGGACGTGAATGCAGGCCGAATCGCGGACGGCAGCTCTACGGTCGAGGAGGTTGGGGCGGAAATCTTCGAGGCGCTTCTGCGAGTGGCTTCTGGAGAAAGGACCCGCGCTGAGGAACTCGGCCATCACGAGTTTGCGCCATGGCGCATCGGCCCTGTTTTGTAGCAGTTGACGGCAAGCCGAAAAGCCGCTTTGTTACGTCTATACTGAAGACAGACCCGGGAGGTCGATTTGTCGTCCCAGCGGCGCTACTTCTTTCTCGTACCCCTTTTCCTAGTTTCTTGTGCGGTCATTGGCGGCTTGTTTGGGCCGGGTGCTCGTTCGGTCTCGGCGGCACAGGCCTCTGAGCATAACGTGAGTGCTACCTCCGACCAGGACATGAAGGCGAGCATCGAATCCTTCACTAAAATTTACGATCTGGTTGATCAGAACTACTCCGACAAGTTGACTCCGGATAAGAGCATCTATCGCGGCGCCATCCCGGGTATGTTGCGCACGCTCGACCCGCACTCGAACTTCTTCGATCCCAAAGAATTTGCCGGGTTACGTGAAGAGCAGCATGGCATGTATTACGGGATTGGCATGCTGATCGGTGCTCAACCTCGAACCGGTAAGCCGATGGTCGTTCATCCGTTTGGCGGGACGCCCGCTTATCGTGCCGGGATTCGGCCCGGCGACATGCTGGTCGAAGTAAATGACAAGCGCGTGGATACGCTAAGCACAAGCGAGATCGCCGAGATGTTGAAGGGACCTAAAGGAACCAAAGTACAGGTCAAGGTCTCGCGAGAAGGTTCTTCGCAGCCGCTCACATTTAACCTGGTGCGCGACGAGATTCCGCGCAACAGCGTCTGGAAAGCGTTCTTCGTGAAACCCGGAATTGGCTACATGCGAGTTGAGCAGTTTACGGAGACAACTGGTAAGGAAGTCGAGGACAACCTCAAGGCGCTCGGTGAGAAGAATCTTAAAGGGCTAATTCTTGACTTGCGCGAAAATCCAGGTGGACTGCTGCAAGAAGGCGTTGCGGTTGCAGGACATTGGTTGGATCACGGGCAAGTTGTGGTGTCCCATAAAGGCCGTGCTTACTCAGAGAAGCCATACCTGGCTCGCGGCAGTGAGTATGGCGAGAACTACCCGATCGTGGTGCTGGTGAATCGCTATTCGGCTTCGGCCGCTGAGATTGTGGCTGGAGCATTGCAGGATCACGACCGTGCCTGGATCTTGGGAGACACCACGTTCGGCAAGGGTTTGGTGCAGACTGTCTACACGCTGAGTGATAACACAGGTCTGGCGCTGACTACGCAGCATTACTACACGCCCAGCGGACGGTTGATTCAGCGCGATTACTCGCACATATCATTTCTCGACTACTACTATGGGAAGCGCGGCGAGACCAAAGACCCGACGGACGTGAAGCAGACCGACATTGGGCGCGTTGTTTACGGCGGGGGCGGGATAACGCCCGATGAGAAGTTCGAAGTGCCGAAACCGGATGCTCTCGAGATCGCGGCCCTGCGCAAAGACGCGTTTTTCAATTTCACTGCGTCGTATTTCTCGGGCCACCCGACGAAGTTACCTCAAGGCTGGACGCCGGACGAGGCCGTACTCAATGACCTGCACGATTACTTGCTGAAGAATGGCGTCAAGTTTTCGGAAGCGGATTGGACCCACGACCATAGCTGGATGCGCGATCAGTTGCGAGCGCAGATGTACGTGACTGCGTTTAGCTTCGAAGACTCGCAGCGCGTCGGTGTGGAGCAGGATCCGGAAGTGCAGAAGGCAATCGAGGCCATGCCGAAAGCTACTACGCTGCTCGCCCAATCGAAATCACATTTTGAAAAGCAACGAGCGAGTATCCATTAAGGAACGGCCGCTCATCGCAAGCTTGGCGGCCCAGGATACTTCGCGTTCAGGCGCCACAGCAGCCGTTGTCACGCCGCAGATTACGGTCCTGGACACGGGCGGTCAATATACCCACCTCATTGCGCGGCGCGTCCGTGAACTGGGTGTGTATGCGGACGTGCAGCCGAGCGAGACACCCGCTGCCGAGCTCCGATCGCGGAAGGGAATTATCATTTCCGGGGGACCGGCCAGCGTGCTCGAGCCTGGTTGTCCGGATATCGACCCGCAGATTCTCGGCGCCGGCACACCTGTACTGGGCATCTGTTACGGCCATCAACTCCTGGCGCATCACCTGGGTGGTAAGGTCGCGAAAGGCACCCGCGGCGAGTATGGCATTGCTCACCTCACGGTGACTTTACCGGATCCGCTCTGGACCGGAGTCGACCGATCACAGATCTGGATGAGTCACTTCGATTCCGTGGCCGCTGTTCCGTCTGGCTTCGAAATCACGGCTGCTTCGGGGGTATCCGGAGTAGCTGCAATGTCCGACACAGCCCGCAAGCTCTTCGGCATTCAATTTCATCCCGAAGTCGTGCACACTCATGCCGGGCAGCAAGTGCTCGAAAATTTTGTTTTCGGGATTTGCGGCGCCGTTCAGGACTGGGATGTTTCAAGTAAGATCCCGATCGTTGAAGAGCAGATCCAGGCAGTCGCAGGATCACGCAACGTATTCTTCTTCGTAAGTGGCGGCGTCGATTCAACTGTGGCATACACTCTGTGCCTGCGCGCTCTCGGGCCCGATCGCGTTTTCGGAATCTACGTGGATACCGGGCTCATGCGCCAGAGCGAAACTGATTTCGTTCGATCGCTGTTTGCTGAATTGGGGGCCAGACATTTTTTGGTTGATGATGCACGAACAGAGTTTCTCGCTGTGCTCGAAGGCGTAACGGATCCCGAAGCGAAGCGTTGTGCAATTGGTGAACAGTTTGTCAAAGTGCAGGAGCGCATTCTCGCGACAGAGCACTTCTTAAACGGACATTGGATTCTTGGGCAAGGCACAATCTATCCGGATACGATCGAGTCGGGCGGTACTGCGAAGGCCGATGTCATCAAGACTCACCACAATCGTGTAGCTGGCATTCAGGCGCTGATCGATGGGGGCCAGATCATCGAGCCGCTCACTTCGTTTTATAAGGATGAAGTGCGCGAGATTGGCCTTGAATTAGGTCTGCCTGCGAGATTTCTGGCTCGCCATCCTTTCCCTGGTCCTGGGTTAGCGATTCGCTGCCTCTGCTCGGCCCAAGCAACTCCGGCTATCGCGACTGCGGACGGCGTTCTGTTGCCCGTACGATCGGTGGGTGTACAAGGCGATGCGCGTACCTATCGACAAGTGCTTGCGCTTGATCGCGCGCCCGACCGCGAGGCTGTCGATGTGCTCGCGCCCGCACTGACTAACAGTCGTTCTGACATTAATCGCGTCGTAGCACTCTGTGGTGCAAAGACTTCACTGCCCTTACTGAGCGTTTTCGCCGCGTCGGTCACCGAACAGCGGCTCGATGTCTTGCGTTCAGCCGATGCTATCGTGCGCGCGTTCTGCCTTGAGACCGGTTTCGAAAATGCCGTCTGGCAATTTCCAGTTGTCCTGCTGCCGGTGGGCTACGCCGAGGCGCGAGAATCTGTCGTGCTGCGCCCCATCAACTCGCAAGATGGAATGACGGCCGATGTGGTTCTGCTACCTGCTAAACAGCTCCAGGAACTCACCAAGCGCTTACTTACCCTTGTTCATGTTGCTGCCGTATTTTACGACTTAACTCACAAGCCGCCCGGCACGATCGAGTGGGAGTAAGGCCGCACTGCTCAGTTGCTCTTAAATCGGCGCATGGCCCGTTCGAGTAAGCCATTTCGAGCAGGTGCCGGTTTGTTGTCGCTTGCTTCGAGCAAACATGTCCCTGAGAAGGGCTTCGTTTCAGACGCCGAAAGATCGTGGTAGGCGAACGAGCCCTTGACAAAGAAGTGGCAGACGAGTGCTTTTCTGGAAAGCTGGAAATCCCTGCGTGGCGATCCGCCATGAATGAGGTTTGCGTGCCAGATGAGAGTGTCGCCTTTCTGCGCGTGAAAGTAATGAGGCTGAAGACCGTATTCCCCGATCACCTGTTGAATGCGCGGCTCGTATTTCTCGTGATAAGCATCATACTTGCGCGTCTTGAACTCGTTCTCTGAAATGCCCACATCCTTGCTGAAAAGATAAGGCAATCGGTGGCTGCCGGGGTAATACACGAGTGGCCCGCAATCGGGATGTATGTCTTCAAAGGCGATCCAAGCGGCCGTGAGATAACCGAGTGGATAGGTGGTCATGTGAATTGAATCCGAGTGAGCGCCCTGCTGCGAGCCTTTGTGACAGGTGATGGTTTGAAACGGCTCTGGTTCGCGTTCCATCAGAAGTTCGATCCAATGCAGCAGTTGCTTGTGGCGGAGGATTTTGCAGAATGCCTCGACCTTCTGATGCGGATCTAGAAAGCGGCCCGGATAGGGATCGTCTGCCTGGGCAGACTCAGGTTTCAGAACGATGGTGCCGTTCGCGACTGCTTCCTCATAGGCCTGCCAGACTGCATCGAGACTTTGGTTCTCGATCAATTTCGGCAAAATAATATATCCATTCTCGCGCCAGTAGCGGCACTGCTCGGCTTCTGCTGCGGTGATCTCGCGCCGGCGCAATTTGGCATCGATCTTTTCGGCAGCGTCGGGCAGGTCCAACCAGGGATGCGGCCCCGAATACGGAAAATTTTCCGCGCGCAGCGACGGCAGCTCCGCGATGTTAACGGCTTTCTCTGCGAAGATTTCTGGGCTGGCGGCCATAACCTTAGGTTATCTGATAGGCAGGGATCGGAGCTTGGACAGGGGCCGTCTCAAATCCGGTGAAAGCTCTTCAGGATATCTTTCGTGCTGTAGCGTAGCGCGATCGGTCGCCCGTGAGGGCAGGTCATCGGATACTCACACTTGGCAAGAGCACGCAGCAGCCACTCGATCTTGGTGCTTTCGAGTCTTGTGTTGATCTTGATAGCGGCTCGGCAGGCAATACTGGCGCTAATACTGCGCCGAACCTCCTCCAAAGAGCCGGGCACCAAGTCACTTTCAGTGATTTCCAGGATCTCGAAGATGATCTTCTCAATATCCACGGGACCGATACCGGCCGGTGACGCCTTAATAGCAATGGTGCGTTGCCCGAACGGCTCTGTTTCAAAGCCATAAAAGGCGAGTTCGTCCGCAATGCGCGCGTATTCGAATTGCTGCGCGGGTGTAAGCTGAAGGACGACCGGCATCAGCAATCGTTGAATCTCTATTGCTCCTCCAGCGCGCTGCCGAAGCACCTGTTCAAAAAGTATTCGTTCGTGTGCGACGTGCTGGTCAATGATCCACAAGCCGTCTCGCCCGGCTGCCACGATGAAGCTTTCGTGAAGCTGCCCCAACGGGCGCAGCTCCGGGAGCGCGGCCAGCGTATCCACCCGCTCCCACTCAGCCGGCGGATTGCTTAAACTGCCATGTGTGTCCGGCACGCGTTGAATATTCGATCGAAGGACAGACTCGGCCAGCGCTTGCCCCGGAGTCGAGGACAGTGTCCGGACCGGCGCGACCATGATCTCGGGAAACGCACTTTCGTCGACAGGCTGCTCAATGACTTGCTCTCGATCGAAGCTTGTCATGGCTTCGGTCATGGCCGAGAACTCTGATAAGGGGAGATCAGCCGCGGTCTGTATAAGCTGAGAAGTTACGACACGAGGCGACACGGGCGGCGGAATGTTTGAAACAGGACGGCTTGCCATCAGCATTTCACGTATCGTGTCACGCACGAAGTCGTGAACAGCGGCGCCGTGCCGGAAGCGTACCTCCGTCTTCGAAGGGTGAACGTTGACGTCCACTTCGCTCGCATCGCAGTTCAGAAAAAGCAGCGCGAATGGGTAGCAGCCGGCCGGCATCATGTTGTGGTACGCGGCCGAGATTGCGTGCAGCAAGACTTTGTCCCGAATGAGCCGCCCGTTGACGAATAGGTAGACCGAATTGCGATTGAGTTTCTGGATGTGCGGTCCTGAGATCAGCCCTTCGAGCGTGAATTCAGCAAGCTCCTCTTCGGGTTTCACGGCGGTCTCATTGCGCATCTGTGGGGGGACGTAGGGCGGCGGCAGCCGAAGTTCGAACGCTCGGGGTGTGATTTCGACGAGACCTTCCACCGCTTCTGAGCCGAACACTTGAAAGGCGCGTTCACGCAAGCCCTCGACAGGTGCGACGGAGAGTAAGCAGCGACCCTCGTGGTGTAACTCGAAGCGCTTGTTCGCGTGCCCTAAGCTGTAATGCGTAACGAGGGATCCGATATGCGCCAGTTCGGTCTGATCGGAGCGTAGGAACTTCTTGCGCGCCGGCACGTTATAGAACAGATCGCGCACGGTGATGGTGGTGCCGGTCAGGCGCGCGATCTCGTCACAGCGAAGGAGTTTGCCGCCTGCCAGTTCGACTGCAGTTCCAGTCTGTTCATCGGCCGAACGCGTTTCCAGGAGTAGCCGGCTAACGGAAGCAATCGAAGGCAGCGCTTCTCCTCGAAAGCCTAGGCTTGAGATCGCTAGTAAATCTTTGACGTCGCTGAGCTTGCTTGTGGCGTGCCTTTCGAAAGCAAGCAATGCGTCATCGCGCAGCATACCGGTGCCATTATCATCTATACGAAGCAGGCGACGCCCGGCGTTCTCAGCGTCGATGCGAATCTCAGTCGCCCCTGCATCCAGGGAATTTTCGAGGAGCTCTTTCGCAACTGAAGCGGGTCGCTCGACGACCTCTCCAGCCGCGATTTTGTTCGCGACATTATCAGAGAGAATGCGTATGCGGCCCATTCAGCTCGCGAACGAAGCTATCCTCAGCCGCTCATAGCGGCAAGAAACTCGGCGTTGCTACGTGTTTTGCCGAGCTTGTCAATGAGTAGTTCCATCGATTCGACTGGCGAAAGCGGGTTTAAGACTTTTCGAAGCACCCAGACCCGGTTCAGCTCTTCGCGCGGCATCAACAGCTCTTCCTTGCGGGTTCCACTGCGATTGATGTCGATGGCCGGAAACACACGCTTATCGACAAGTTTGCGATCGAGATGTATTTCCATGTTGCCGGTGCCTTTGAATTCTTCAAAGATGACGTCATCCATGCGGCTGCCCGTATCGATCAGCGCGGTAGCGACGATGGTGAGCGATCCGCCTTCTTCTATGTTGCGTGCCGCTCCGAAAAAGCGCTTCGGACGTTGCAGCGCGTTCGAATCTACGCCGCCCGATAACACTTTCCCTGATGGCGGAACAACGGTGTTGTAGGCGCGAGCTAGACGCGTAATGGAATCGAGCAGGATCACCACATCGCGCTTGTGCTCGATCAGCCGCTTCGCCTTTTCGATCACCATTTCCGCTACTTGCACGTGACGCGCTGCCGGTTCGTCGAAGGTCGAACTAATTACCTCGCCGCGAACCGAGCGCTGCATGTCGGTAACTTCCTCAGGGCGCTCGTCAATCAGCAACACAATCAAGTTGATTTCCGGATGATTGGTTGTGATCGAGTTTGCGATGCTCTGCAGCATCATCGTCTTACCGGTACGCGGCGGCGCGACGATCAGACCGCGCTGACCTTTGCCAAGCGGCGTCAGCAGGTCCATTACTCGTCCCGAGAAATTGTCGCGACTGGTTTCGAGTTTGAATCGCTGATCAGGATAGAGCGGCGTCAGGTTATCGAAGAAAATCTTGTTGCGTGATTCCTCCGGCGGCTCGAAATTGATCGCATCAACCTTGATGAGCGCGAAGTACCGTTCGCCTTCTTTCGGCGGGCGAATCTGCCCGGAGACCGTATCGCCCGTTCGCAAATCGAAGCGTCGAATCTGCGATGGCGACACATACACGTCATCCGGCCCCGGAAGGTAGTTATACTCAGGAGCACGCAGGAATCCAAAACCATCGGGCAGACATTCGAGTACGCCTTCGGAAAAGATGAGCCCGCTCTTCTCGGCTTGCGTCTGCAAGACTTTGAAAATCAGTTCCTGCTTGCGCAGGCCGGCCGCGCCAGGCACACCCAGATCTTTCGCGATCTGGTTCAACGCCTGGATGCTCATGTCCTTCAATTCGACCAGGTCGAGCGTAGTTGTTCCGTTACGCTGGCCCTGCGCGCCGGTGTTGCCGATCGAATGGCGGCCGCGGCGCGGAAAACCTTGCTGGGCACCTTGCTGAGTGCTAGGCTGGTTGGCCGCTTGATTCGCCGCTTGTGGTCCGCCCTGTGGCTGATTGGACGGACGCTGCTGACCGGCTGCCGGCTGACTTCCCGCTTGTGGAGGCGCTTGCTCCGCCACGTTCGGCTGCTGGCTGATGACGGGCGTACCCGAAATCGCCGCAGCAGAACTATTCTCGTTGCTGGTTTTGCCTTCCCCTAGCGGCCTCTGCTCCGCTGGGGGCCGCGTCTCGGCTGCACGGGGTTCGGCTGCAGGCCGCTGTTCGACGCCCGCACGTGATTCGGTGCTGGCTCGTCGAGTGCTCTCACCCGCCGGCCTGCCGTTGCCTCGAGCTTCGGCGTGGGCGCGAGTGCGAGTGGCGGCAGGCTTTTCTGTACGCGCCTCTGACGCGGGTTTCGCCTCGTTCGCCTCAGCAGGTTTGGTCTCGGCAGGTTTTGCGTCCTCCACCAGTACCGCTGTTTTGTCGCCGTTTGTTTCTTCCGTTCCGCGCTCGGCTGCGCGCTCCGCTGGCTTCTCGGTGGGATGACCTTCGGTGGTATCCGCGGCGATTACTGCTTGTTCTTGATCTTCGAGATTGTTTGCCAAATTTCCCTCACTCCCCGGCCGTCTTTAGCCGAGAACGGAACCAGCTGCTCATCCGGCATGTGCGCTTGAATGGCGGCTATTCCAGCTTTCAATTGGTTGTTGCTTTTCAATTTGTCGATCTTGGTGACAATCACCTGGTATCGACGGTTGTGGAACTCAAGCCAGGCTTTCAGTTCCAGGTCCATATCCATCCACCCGCGTCTGGCGTCAAGGAGCAGGAAAGATAATGCGAGATTCTGCCTACCTTGCAGGTAGCTTTCGATCAACTTCTTCCAGCTCGCGCGCTCCTCAAGCGAAACCCGCGCATACCCATAACCCGGAAGATCTACGAAACGCAACCCTTCTTCGATCTCGAAGAAGTTAATCAGCTGCGTACACCCAGGCCGCGAGCTGGTAAAAGCCAAACCGGGTTGCGCGGCAAGCCGATTCAGAAGACTCGATTTGCCAACATTGCTTCTTCCCAGAAATGCAATTTCGATCGGATTGCCTGGAGTCTCGGGTGGGAACTGCGACGAGCCAGCTGCACTAACGATCAGCTTTCCTGCTTCGGCAGTTCCTACCACGATCGATCCGACTCTCTGGAGCGCGTTTTAAACGAAAGTACGCGTCCTAATGTGTGAGATTTTCCTCGGGCCTACCCGCCAGCTCCGCAGCTGTTGCCGCCGGCGCTAAGGGCAGGGCCACAATCTCTCGTTCCAACGCAAGTTTCAATACTTCGTCCATGGAAAAAGTGAAGTGCATCTTCATCTCTTTCCGGATATTCTCAGGGATGTCAACCAGGTCTCGCTCGTTCTCCCGGGGAATTACAATTTCTCGAATCCCGTGCCGGTGAGCGGCCAGCATCTTCTCCTTAAGACCACCGATCGGCAGCACTCGGCCTCGTACAGTGATTTCGCCGGTCATAGCGATGTCGCAGCGGACCGGAATGCCTGTTAAGGCGCTGCAGATACTCGTTGCAATGGTAATGCCGGCCGAAGGTCCGTCTTTCGGAATCGCACCTTCTGGCACGTGCACGTGAATATCCAGGTGCCGGTAAAAATCTTTCGGCAATCCTAGGTATTGCGCACGTGAGCGAACGTAACTCATAGCCGCCTGCGCAGATTCCTGCATCACGTCGCCAAGTTTGCCGGTGGTCGTGAGTTTGCCGCGGCCTTCCATCACCGTCGCTTCCGTCGTAAGAATCGAACCGCCTACTTCCGTCCAGGCAAGGCCGGTTGTCGCACCCACTTCGTTGTGCTTGTCGAGATCCATGTCCCGGAACTTAGCGGGACCTAGCATGTCCGAAATATTTCCCGGATTGATGACCACGCGCTCGATCGGCACCAAAGGCGCTTCTTCCTTCTTCGCCTTCTTCTTCGACTTTTTGGGTGGCTGTCCGGCTTCTTCGGCCGGCGCGGCGGCAACTTCCTCTTCGATCACCTCTACGCCATCGGCAGGGGCAGCAGGCAGATCCTCTTCAGGCACCACTTGCGCTTCGACCACTTTGCGGGCGACTTTCCGGCATAGATTGCCGATCTCGCGCTCTAGATTCCGGACGCCTGCTTCGCGGGTATATGAGGTAATCAGCGCCTGGAGACCTTCGTCGGTAAACTCCAGCTGATCTTCGGCGACACCACTGTCTTTGCGCTGTTTCGAAACCAGAAAACGTTTGGCGATCTCGAGCTTCTCGAGTTCCGTGTAGCCCGAAAGCCGAATCACTTCCATGCGATCTTGCAGAGCCGGTGGAATCGTATGTAGAACGTTCGCCGTCGCAATGAAGAACACTTGGCTCAGATCGTATTCGACATCCAGGTAGTGATCCATGAACATATAATTTTGTTCCGGATCGAGTACTTCGAGCAGGGCCGCGGAGGGATCGCCGCGGAAATCCATCGACATCTTGTCGATCTCATCCAACATGACCACCGGATTCTTAGTCCCAGCCTTCTTCATCATCTGAATAAGCTGGCCGGGCAACGCGCCGATGTAAGTACGGCGATGGCCACGGATTTCTGCTTCGTCCCGTACTCCGCCAAGCGAGAGCCTGACGAATTTACGACCGGTTGCCTTCGCAATCGACATTCCGAGCGAGGTCTTGCCAACGCCGGGAGGCCCGACAAAACAAAGAATCGAACCCTTCGGATTTTGCACAAGGCGGCGCACAGAAAGGAACTCGAGAATACGTTCCTTGATCTTTTCTAGTCCGTAGTGATCACTTTCGAGTATCTGGCGGGCGTACCTTAGATCGCGGATCTCCTTGGTTCTTTTCTTCCATGGCACCGCGAGCAGCCAATCGAGATAGTTCCGCGACACCGTCGACTCGGCCGACATAGGCGGCATGCCTTCGAGACGGCGCAGCTCAGCCATCGCCTTCTCGTGGGCATCTTTCGTCATGCCCGCCGTGTCGATTTTCTTCTTGAGTTCGTCGATCTCACTCTTCTCGCCGCGGCCCAGTTCCTTCTGGATCGCTTTGATCTTTTCGTTAAGGTAGTACTCTTTCTGCGCCCGCTCCATCTGCCGCTTGACGCGACCCTGAATGGTCCGGTCTACATTGAGCTTCTCGATTTCTATATCGAGCAGGTCCGCCACCCGAGTCAGCCGATCGATTGGATCGAAGATCTCGAGCAACTCCTGCTTTTCTTCGATGGTCAATTGAAGATTGGCGCCCACCGTGTCGGCGAGCTTGCCAGGATCGTCGACCCGGATGGCCGCGATCATCGTCTCGTAATTAAGGTTCTGACTCAGCTTGACGTACTGTTCGAAGAGCGTTGTGACACGCCCGGTGAGCGCTTCGAGTTGCGAACCCTGTTCTAATTTGTAGGAAGTTGTTCTTACAACCGCTCGGAAATAGCCTTCCTCTTCACTGACCGAAATGACTTTCCCGCGCTCAACGCCCTCAACCAGGACCTTGATATTGCCGTCCGGCTGCTTGAGGCTCTGTACGATGTTGGCAACTGTACCGACTGAATAAATCTCGTCCGGTCTCGGTTCGTCGACCGAAGCATCATGTTGGGTCGCCAGGAAAATCTTCTTGTCCCCCAACAGCGCCTCTTCGAGCGCGCGGACACTGGACTCCCGTCCTACTACAAACGGAGTCATCATGAACGGGAAGATCACGACATCCCGTATGGGCATCATCGGGAGTCGCTTGGAATCCGTTTTATCTTTAGTCGTAACCATTGTTGGCTTTCTAGGCGGAAGGTCCCATGCGTGATCGGGACATCATTGATACGGCAGCTTTCATGCCGAAACTGGGCGGGAAGCTTTGTTGTTGTAATCGCTAAAACAACCGACGGCTGGCTAGCCCGCCTTTTCGAGCACAGCCATATTGATCTTTTGCGTGAGGACCATCTCTTTCGTGACTACGAATTCACGAACTTTTTTGAAAGTCGGGAGATAGTACATCAGGTCCAGCATCAGATCTTCCAAGATCATCCGCAGACCGCGCGCCCCTACTTTCCGTTCCATCGCCAACTGGGCGACGGCTTCTAGCGCGTCCTCACTAAACTTGAGCTTAACATTCTCAAACTCAAATAGCTTCTGGTACTGCCGGATAATGGCGTTCTTCGGCTTGGTCAGAATCTGAACCAGAGCCTCCTTCGATAGATCCTCGAGCACGGCCGTCACCGGCATACGTCCGATAAATTCAGGAATGAACCCGTACTTGATCAGATCGACCGGTTGGCATTGCTGAAGCAGGTCGACGTCGCGGCGGACCGGATTAGGGCGGCGAACGGCTTCTTTCTCTTCAGGCGGAACGAAGCCAATCGACTTCGTGCCCACCCGACGGGCAATCACCTTTTCCAGACCGACGAAAGCGCCGCCGCAGATAAAAAGGATATTGGTGGTGTCGACTGGCGTAAATTCCTGGTGCGGGTGCTTCCGGCCGCCTTGAGGAGGAACGTTAGCAACTGTACCTTCCAGGATTTTGAGCAGCGCCTGCTGAACGCCTTCACCGGACACGTCGCGCGTAATGGATGGGTTTTCGTCTTTACGCCCGATCTTATCGATCTCATCGATGTAGATGATTCCGGTCTGGGCGCGCGGAACGTCCCAATCAGCATTCTGCAGAAGCCGCAGGATGATGTTCTCGACATCCTCGCCGACATACCCTGCTTCGGTCAGCGTAGTAGCGTCAACAATGGCGAAAGGCACATCGAGGATGCGCGCTAACGTTTGCGCCAGTAGAGTCTTCCCGGTACCAGTCGGACCAATCAGCAAAATATTCGACTTTGAGAGCTCCACTTCGCCCCCGCGCTGCTTATTCATCTGGATCCGCTTGTAATGGTTGTAGACGGCGACCGCCAATTTCTTCTTGGTCGCCTCCTGGCCGATTACGTACTGATCAAGGTATTCTTTTAGCTCGAGCGGCCGCGGCAACTTGCCCGGCGCCCCATAGCTCTGCTCGTGACGATCGTCTTCAATAATTGAGTTACAGACCGCGATACATTCGTCACAGATATAGGCTCGAGGATACTCACTCGGAGACGAAATCAGTTTGCCAACAACATCTTGGCTCTTGTGACAAAACGAACATCGCAGGGAATCGTCAGATCCGGCGCGCTTCAATCTGGTCTCCTAGTAGAGAGAAAAATCAAAAGATCCCTTGCCCTGATCGGAAGAAAATTTCACCCTCAGTATAACAGGAATTACTCATCTTCCGGCTCTGAATATCTGGAAAGTTACGCGTAGTCAGGACTACAACTCTTTCATTTGCAAGCGCAATTGACAGAGCAGGCCAGCTTCCAAATGCTTCTTCAAGCCTGCTTCTGTGCTTGATCCAAAAGGAACTGCAAGGTCTTCTCGGTTTGAATCGAGCCCGCGATGCGCCCGAGCGTACCGTCCTTCTCAAGACGCGCTCGTGTTACGGCAACAGCTTCGCGCTCCTGCCGAGCAATACGCTGCAGCTCCCGATCCACTTCATCTTTGTTTGCCGCGATACCTTCCTGCTCGGCTATTTTTTCGAGCAGCAATGACGCCTGCACGTTGCGCAGAGCCTTATCGCGCTGCGTTTCCTTAACCTTTTGCCAGTCTAGCTTCAGATTCGCCGGATCGAATCCCTCTCCAGCCAGATTGCGCAGCTGCATGCGCACCTGGTTTTCGATTTGGCGATCCACGTAAGCCTCGGGAACGGGAAACGCGTTGTTCTCGACCAACTTGTCGACCAGCTGCTCCTTGGCTTCCTGTTGCGCCACGTACTGCTTTTCGTGGAAGATCGACTTGCGGACAGCGTCTTTCAACTCATCGAGGGTCTGGTAGTCTCCCAGGTCGCGAGCGAACTCGTCATCTAACTCGGGCAGTTCTTTCTTTCTCACGAACTTGGGAGTCAGTTCGAACCGAACCGTTTTCCCTGCCAGCCGCTCCTGTCCGTAATCGTCCGGATAGGTAACGCTCACATCTTTTGACTCCTCCGGCGCGAGCCCCGTTAGCGCTTCATTGAAGGCTGGCAGAGTTTCGGAGCCACCCACTTCGATTTGCACATCCTGATCGATTGCTTCGGCCAGACCCTCGAGCGACTTCAGGTGAACCAGTACGAAATCGCCGTTCTCTACCGGACGCGGATCCAGGTTCGGATACTCGGCTTTACTCTCCCGCATGGACGCGAGGCGCTTTTCGACCTCTTCGTCCGACACGCTCGGCTCTTCGTACTTGACCGGTAGCCCGCGGTACTCACCCAACTCAAACTCGGGAGCTACTTCGAAATCCGCTTTAAAGCGAATTGGCTGTCCGGCGTCGAACGTGAGATCGGTAATGTTAGGAGCTCCCACTACCTTGAGCTCATCCTTTTCGACACGTTCACGGAATGCTTGCGGCAGAAGCATCTCCAGAACTTCGTTACGGATCTCGCTTTCAAAACGCGACTGGATCATGCTCAACGGAGCTTTCCCGGGACGAAAACCCGGCAAGCGCACCCGAGACTTCAACGAACTGGTCACGCGCTCGCGGGCGCGTTCGACCTCCTCGAGCGGGATCTCGATCTCGAGCGAGCGCTTGCAATCGGCAGCAGCAACTGTTGACACTTCTTTATCCTCTTGGATGATGGCCGCCCTTTTTAGGCAGGCCCCGACTGACCGCGGATCGTCAATGATTCACGCTCCGCAGATCTGATAGTTGATTCTCCGGCTAAACCGCGCTGGCTGTGAGCTGAGCGGCTTCGCGCAGCACTTCGGCCTTATCGGTCGCTTCCCAGGTGAATGATTCTTCCGTTCTGCCGAAGTGCCCGAAGGCGGCCGTTTGCCGATATATCGGGCGGCGCAAATTCAGGTGTTTGATCATACCGGCGGGAGTCAGCGTAAAATTCTCGCGCACGATCTCGGCCAGCCGTGAATCGTCGACCTTCCCTGTGCCGAACGTATTCACGTTGATAGACACCGGTTCGGCGACCCCGATGGCATAGGCGAGTTGCACTTCGGCACGGGACGCCAAACCAGACGCCACCAGATTCTTCGCAACGTAGCGAGCCATGTAGCAGGCCGAGCGGTCGACCTTCGTTGGGTCTTTGCCGGAGAATGCGCCGCCACCGTGCCGGCCCATGCCGCCGTATGTGTCCACAATGATTTTGCGGCCGGTCAGACCGGTGTCGCCGTGCGGTCCACCGATCACGAAGCGTCCGGTCGGGTTGATATGGAACTTTGTCTGCGAATCGATCATTTCCGCCGGAATGACGGGATCGATGATGTACTTGCGGATATCTTCCTCGATCTCTTTCGAGCTCGCTTCATCATCGTGCTGGCTCGAGACCACCACGGCATCGATGCGCTTCGGTTTGCCATCGACATACTCGACGCTCACCTGGCTTTTTCCGTCCGGTCGCAGATAAGGAATTTCGCCCAAGCGGCGCGACTGGCTCAATTGCTTCACAAGTCTGTGGGCAAGCATAATGGGCAAAGGCATCAGCTCCGGCGTTTCGTCGCAGGCAAAGCCGAACATCAGGCCCTGATCGCCTGCCCCGCCCGTATCTACGCCCATGGCGATATCGGGTGACTGCGCCTGAATCATGTTCACGACCGCGCAGGTCTTGCAATCGAATCCGAATGCAGCGTCGTTGTAACCGATATGGTTGATCACACCCCGCACGAGTCTTGGCACGTCAACGTAGGTTTTGGTGGTAATCTCACCCGCTACGACGCAAATACCGGTGGTCACCAGCGTCTCGCAGGCGACGCGACCTTCGGGATCGTCGCGTAAAACCGCGTCGAGTATGGCATCAGACACCTGATCCGCGATCTTGTCCGGATGGCCCTCGGTCACAGATTCAGACGTAAAGATGTATTTCATCGGGAAACTGAAACTCCTTGCAGATATGGCTGGTTAGCGCGGTAGGAAGAGCGTGCCACCGCTCGCACCGAAGCAGGTTGCTAGTTCGGGAGTCGTTGAGACAGCACTTCATTGTTAGCTGTAGTTCAACAACCCCAATCACTTAGTGTAACAAGCAAACCGGGTCAGCTCCGGGCGGCCTTTCCTGGCGCGCGCCGGGCAACCTCCAGGTAACGGGCGTGCGCGATCGCCCAACTAAAGTGGCAGCGCACCCCTTCTTGGAGCCGGGCCGCTTGCCGGGCCGCATCCTCCGGGTCGGCGAGGAAGGCCAGAATGGCTTGGGCTAGCAGATCGGGCCTGTCGGTTGGCACAACCAGTCCGTTGTCGCCTGATGTGACAAGCTCCGTAACCCCGCATGACTCGGTTGACACGATTGGCTTACCCGTTGCACCCGCTTCGAGCAGCGCCATCGCGAAACCCTCGCCGCACACACCCTTCTCCCAGCGAGACGAAAGCACGAAGATATCGCACCACCGCAAAAGGCCGAGCACAGTACCGTGAGGTACGTCGCGGAACAGAAGCACGTGTTTCGACAAACCTAGCTCTTCAATCAGTCGTTTGGTGGGCTCGAGTTCCACGTTGGTCTGGCCGGCAATGATCAGACAGGCGTCTTCACCTGCCTCGCGAACTTTGGCAAATGCGCTTAGCAGGATGTCGTGAGCCTTCTTATATTCGAAAGCACCCACACTGAGCAGCCGTTTGCCGCCCAGGAAGCGCTCTGGAAGAGTGACGTCGGACGTCTCTTCCACGATCTGGTCGATGTTGATGCCGTTCAGGATGGGGGTAATACGGTCCGCACACTCAGGAGCGAGCAGCAAAATCTCTTCGCCGAGCCCGCGTGAACAAGGAACGAGCACATCGGCTCCCCGCAGCATTAGACGTGACAGCATGCGCGGCCACCCTTTGCTCTGGATCATGGTGCGAAGGTCGGCGCCGTGGAAAGACAGGATGAGCTTGCCTTTAAATAACCCGCTGCGCCGAAACAGCACCAGCCCAAAAATTTCCATGCCGATAAAGTGCGGGTTGATGGTTTCGATTCCGTAGCGGCGACAAATCGAACGCAGGCGGATGAGAAGCGCGGGAAGCCTGAGACAGAATGCCACAAAAGATTTGAGCGGCGCCTTTGCGTTATAAGGTGCGCGAAAGGGCATCCGGAGCACCGGGATATCGGGCACGACGGTCAAAGGGATGTCGGCGTCGGTGACTTCGATCACAAGCGGTGCCAACTCGCCTGATTGCTGGAATTCCCGAACGAGGTTGCGAACGACCTCTGACACGCCACCCAGATGAGAGAGCTGCCAGCCGAGCACGAATGCCTGTCTTCTGCGCGGCTTTACCTTGTTGATGACAGCCTCGGACGAGGACTGCTCGCTTCCTGAAGGCGCCGGGAGCTTTACACCGATTTCTGATACCACGGGATATTCAATACCGAAATGCGGTCGTTGCCTTCCATCAATAACCGCCCTTTAAGGATCTCAGCTCGTTGCGTATGCAGCAGCCATTGATACCACCGCCGCTGCACAAATTCAGGAACCACCGTGATAATGCGGCGATCGGAATTGTCAGCAGCCAGTTGTTTCACGTAATCGACAATTGGCGTAATAATTAGACGGTAGGGTGAACGCAACTCGACCAGTTCAGGCACGGGCAGGTTAGCTTGCCGCGCAGGACGCGCGATGAACTCTTCCCATTTATCGCAGAAGTCATTCGGCTTCTCGTCTTCCGACACGTGCACAACTTTGATTTCATGTGAAATGGCCATGGCGGCACGCAAGGCCTGCTCGTTGACTCGCGTCCAACCTTGCATCGTGATCACCAGAATAGGAGGGCTCGGAAGCTGACATTCCAGTGGCCGCTGGCTAGCGATCTCGCGCTTGATCTTTTTATAGTGCCTGCTGACCCCGTACATTGTCACGAGCAACGCTGGAATGGCGATGAGCGTGATCCAAGCACCCTCGGCAAATTTTGCCACGATTACGAGAATGACTGTCAACCCCGTCGCGCAAGCGCCTACACCATTCAAAAGCATGTTATGCCAGGCCCGCTTGCCGCCCTCTCTCTTCCAGTGCGCCACCATTCCCGCTTGCGACATCGTGAAGGCGAGGAACGCGCCTACTGCAAAAAGCGGAATCAAGCGGTCGGTAATACCTCCGAAGCCGATCAGCAAAGCCCCCGTAAGAATGGCGAGCACTACGATCCCTTCCGAATAAACCAGGCGGCGTCCACGATTTGCGAAGGCACTCGGGAGATATCCGTCTTCAGCAACAAAACGGCACACTCGCGGGAAATCGGCAAACGCTGTGTTGGCCGAAAGCGACAGAAGCAGGAGAACCGAACCGATCGCGAGATAGTAGAACCATCCGCGGCCTGTTACTGCCGCAAACAGCATAGAGAGAATGCTCTGGTAGTTGTTGCCATTCGGATCGGTCGCGACAATCCCATATGCTTTCACGAGCACGGCGATTCCCGCGAGCATGACTCCCAGAGCAAGGATGATGATGCCGAGCGTTCGACGCGCATTCCTGGTGCGATCTTCGCGGAACGCTCCCACGCCGTTGCTGACCGCCTCGACGCCTGTTAGTGCCGTACACCCGCTGGCGTACGCCTTCAACAACAGCCACAGGCTGACTGCTCCGGCCGCCTGGGCCACGGGAGGTTTGATCACCGGCGCGGGATGACCGCCGCTGGCGATCGTCTTGACTAAGCCAAGCCCAAGAGCGATGGCCATACAGCCAAGAAATAGATAGGTGGGAATCAGGAACACGGCGCCGGTCTCGCTCACACCACGGAGATTCACAACGGTCAACAGGAAGAGTGCGACGAGGCAGAGCATTAGCGTGTGCGGATGCAGCGCTGGAACCGCCGAGGTCAACGCACCAATGCCGGCAGAGATCCCGACAGCCGCATCGAGTGCATAATCAATCAACAAGGCGGAGGCGGCCAATAGACCGGAAAAGATTCCGAGGTTCTGATGCGCAACGATATACGAACCGCCCCCGGTTGGGTAAGCGGCGATCGTCTGACGATAAGAAAGATAAACGATGACCAGCAGCACGATGATGCTCGCGCTCAGCGGCACGATGTAGTTCAGACCCGCCAGTCCCAGCGGTATAAGCAGGGTGAGCGCAGCCTCGGGCCCGTAAGCAGCCGACCCCAGGGCATCCAATCCAAATATCGGAATGGCTTTGGCCGGGCCGATCTGCTCCGCCCGTTCCTCGGAGGTAGCAAGCGGCCGACCCAGTACGAAGTCAAATAACGACAAGCAATCCTCGCGGGTAGATCAGTTCGCACCCGTGTGCAGGTATTTGTCGTACCAAGTCAGGTAACGTTCGAAACGGTCGCGCACAAAACTTGGACGCGTAAATCCGTGAAACTCGCCGGGGTAAATCACCAGTTCGGTGGGTACTTTGAGTGACTGCAGCGCTTGGTACATCTGTTCGCCGCCAATAACGGGTACATTAAAATCTTTATCGCCGCCCATGAAGAGTGTCGGCGTGTGAATCCGGTCGGCGTGAAAAAACGGATAAGAAATCTTGACCCAGGCGTCAGGGTTCTTCCAGGGCGGGCCGATTTCATTATCGTACTGAAAGACGTATTGGTCGGCGCCATACATCGAGATCTGGTTGGCGCTGCCGGCGCCGCTGATAGCGGCTTTGAAGCGGCCGTCGCTCGCGATCGTGTAATCGGTCAAGATGCCGCCATAGCTCCAGCCGCCTATGCCGAGGCGGTCAGGATCGGCCACGCCCATGCGCAAGACCTGATCGACTCCGGCGAGCAGGTCAGCAACTTCTTTATGGCCCCAATCGCCAAAGATGCTTTCGCCGTACTTATGGCCGCGTCCCGCGCTGCCCCGGTAGTTCACGGCGATTACGACATAACCGTGAGCTGCTAAGAATTGGTGCTCAAAGCTGAAAGCGTGGCCATCCTGCCCGTTTGGACCGCCGTGTATGCGAAGAAGTGTTGGATATTTTTTGCCTGCCACAAAATCGGGCGGTTTGGTCAAGAGTCCATGAACTTCTGTTCCGTCTGCACTCTTGAAACTAATCTCCTCGACCGAGCCAAGTTTCAGCTCGCCGAACACCGGATCATTCTGGTGACTCAGCGGGCGCAGCGAACCCGCATCCATGGCGAATACTTCAGAGGGCTTGCTGTCGTTCGAGACAAGCAGGGCGGTGTGACCGGCGCGCGAAGCGAGCGAGGAAGCAACGGCAGATCCAGCGGATAATCGCTCTACGGCACCACCCGAAGCACTTATCTGTGCCGGATATTCGGAGCGGTCATCGGCCACCAGAAAAAGCACATCGCGACCATCCTGGGTGAAGATCGGCGCTGAGATTCCGCGATCGAGCTTCTCGCTTAATATCCGCGGTGTTCCGCCTCCGGCACTGACGGTTGCGAGCCGGTTCATGTTGTAGGCGGAGAACTTCGGATCGCTGCCCTGAAGGTACGCGATCGATTGGCCATCGGGGCTCCACACCGGATGCCCGGAGTCTGGTCCAGGATAGTTCGTCAGGCGCTGAGGCTCAGCTTTCGGTTTCGCATCGACTACGAAGAGATCGGTGTTGTCGGTACGATCCGGGTCCTGATCACGATTGCTGATGAAAGCGATCTTCGTTCCATCCGGGGACCAGGAAGCATTCGTCTCGTCGAAATCGCCGGTTGTGATCGGATCGAGCTTTTCGGTCGCAATTTCGAAAGTGTAGATATGGTTGTGTTTGCGATCGAGATATCCCTGCATATCCTGCTTGAAGTGGTAGCGGTCGATGACGATCGGCTTCGGCGGTTTCGGTGTTGCGGGCGATTTCGCCTCATCTCCTTCATCCTCCTTTTCGCGCAAGACGAGCAGCAGCTTACTCGAGTCCGGCGCCCAATCGTATCCGGAGATGCTGTAGTTCTTGAGATGGGTAAGTTGGCGCGCTTCGCCTCCTCGCCGGTCGATCACCCAAATCTGCGAGCCCTTTGCCTTGCCTGCCCGAGACGAGAGAAAGGAAAGGTAGCGGCCATCGGCACTCCAGCGAGCAGAACTTTCTCCTTCCGAACCGTTAGTGACCTGAAGTTCCTGATCGCCCGCCCAGTTCGCCATCCAGATATGCGTTACCTTCTTATCGGTGTCGCGGTCGACTGACGAAACGGTGTAGGAAACCCACTGGCCGTCCGGCGAAACCTGCGGATCGGAGACTTCGTGCAGCTTTGCCAAATCATCAAGATTCAGGGGCCGAGGTGAATTGGCGGCGTTGGTGCCTGAGACAAAAAGCGCGAACAGGAACGGGACAGCGACACGCACAAGCATTGGTAAAAGTTTAACGGTATCCTGCGTCGGCGGCGTTCGGGGTGCGCCCCGGGATGCGCGCTCGGCTGGCCGATATAATGCGTACTTTACGATTCAACGTGCTGATCAGGACTCTCGATCTGTGAGGGCCTGTGCACCGTCTCTGAATCAGCATCGAATGCAAGCGGCGGTAATCGATTGACGTTCACGCGGAGGGGCCTACTCTGGCTCGCAGCCGGCACGCTTTGCACGCGCGCAAAAGGCGACAACAAGCCACTCTTCGAAGAGGTTCCTTCCTCCCGTAGCTCCATTCGATGGGCTCACGACAATGCACAGTCAGTCGAACATTACCTGCCGGAGACGCTAGGACCCGGATGCGCCTTTCTCGATTTCGATAACGACGGATGGATAGACATCTATCTCGTGAACAGCGGACCCTGCGACTTCTGGAACCCCGCCAAGCCCATTGGCAACGCGCTTTACAAGAACAATCGGGATGGCACATTCACCGATGTCACGGCACAGGCCGGTGTGGTGGGAGGAACATTCGGCATGGGCGTTGCCGTCGGCGATTTCGACAATGACGGCTGGCCCGACATGCTTGTGACCGCCTACGGAAAATGCATCCTCTACAAGAACAATCACGATGGCACGTTTAGCGATATCACAGACAAAGCAGGCGTGGCTACGCCCGGCTGGACCACCAGCGCCGTCTGGTTCGATTACGACGGAGACGGCCGGCTCGACCTTTTTGTGTGTAGCTTCGTCGATTACTCCGGCAGCCACAAATTCGAGTGCGGAGACAACAAACTCGGCAAGCATTACTATTGCATCCCGCGAGTTTTCAAAGGTACGGCAAGCTTCCTCTATCACAACAACGGCGATGGCACGTTCACCGATGTGACGAAGGGCACCGATATTGAGAAGTCGATCGGTAAAGGCCTCGGCGTGGTTGCGACCGATATCAACAACGACGGCCGTATGGACTTGTTCGTTGCCAACGACACGGTGCAAAATTTTCTTTACGTGAACCGCGGGCCGGGACCGAATGGTACCTGGAAGTGGGAAGAAATTGCGCTCCAGGCCGAGGTGGCGTTTAGCGAGAACGGACAGCCGCGCTCGGGGATGGGCGTCGATGCCGCCGACATTGATAACGACGGCTGGCAGGATCTATTTGTGGCGAACGTGGACCAGGAGATGTTCTCGGTCTATCGCAATAACAAAGATGAGACTTTTCGCGACATGGCGCATATACAGGGAGTGGCGCAGGCCACCCGACTGCTGAGCGGCTGGGGACTGAAGTACTTCGATTACGACAACGATGGCGAGCTTGACCTGATCCTCGCCAATGGCCACCCGGATGACATGATCGACAGCTACTCGCAGCAGGTTCGATACCGCGAGCCGCTGCTACTCTTTCATCACGGCGAAGATGGCAAACTGCATGATGTCAGTGAGCAGGCCGGGCCGGCATTTCAGAAGCCGCTGCCAGCGCGCGGCCTGGCGGTGGGCGATTTCGATAATGACGGGGCAGTGGATCTGCTGGTCGCCAACAATGGCGGTGCGCCAATGCTGCTGAAGAACAACGCGGCGCAGGGGAACAACTGGCTCGGGTTGAAGCTCGAAGGCGTGACTTGCAATCGCGATGGGATCGGCGCCAGCATTTACTGGACCGCGGCGGGCAAGAAGCGCTTTCGGCTGAAGAATAGCGGTGGGAGTTATCTCTCGTCGCACGATCCGCGCGAGGTGCTCGGAGTGGGAAAAGCCGGAAGAATCGATCTGCTCGAGATTCACTGGCCAGCGCCAAGTAAGCAGGTCGAGCGGATCAGCAACGTGCCGCTGAATAGGTATGTTCGCGTTATTGAGGGCAAGGGAATTGCGGGGTAGAACGGAATGGGAATCCGCGCCGTTCAGGAACCCGCACTCCTTTAGATAACCTAAGAACGAATGATCAAAAACGTCCTCGGAACGGTTTTGCAAACCTGCTGCACCGATCCGCTTACCGGCTTTTATCGCGACGGGAAGTGTAATACCGGAGCAGATGACTTTGGGCAGCATACTATCTGCGTGCTGGTCAATGATGACTTCCTGCGGCATCAGCAATCGATTGGAAACGATCTGATTACGCCCCGCCCGGAGTTCGCCTTCCCCGGGCTGAAGGGGGGCGACCGATGGTGCGTGTGCATCGGTCAATGGAAGAAGTCGTATGACGCCGGATTCATTGCGCCGGCCTGTCTCGAGGCCACCCACGAAAAAGCGCTCGAAGTCGTCTCGCTCGAAACGCTGAAGAATAGTAGTCGGGTAAATTAGCGCATGTTATTGAGCAGCGCGGCCAGGCGCAGGCCGGCCTTGGTCAGCTGCTCACGCACGACCGGCTTCATATCGTCCAGATAAGCATTCTCCAGGTGCAGGGTTAGGTTTGCAACCGCGAGCGGGGCATCCTGGCAGCTGTGCGGAAAAATGACGGGTTCGGTTGGGATTGCGAACTTCTGGTAAATATCCTTGATTGCGAGCTTGTGCGACTCCCAGGCCCAATCGTTTTCGTCTCCGGTTCCCAAGTCCGCCTTGAATTGCGGCGAAAACGATTGCAGGTTGTGTTCCAGATCAGCGGCTAACTCACGATCGCTGCGATTCACGGCGTTTACGATCGCACCATCCCAGATGGCGTGCAGATTCTTAGCCGTCTCGATTGGTGGATCGATGTGCTCGCAGTTCCCGCCGAGGTCGGCATCCGAAACAGCGTGCAGCGGCTGGTGCAAGTCGGCCACGAAATGGACCAGATAGCGGAGCGCGTCGAGTTGGCCGACGGGCGGGTGCGTGTCTGACGAGGAGAGCTGGGCGGCAAAGATGTGGATACGGGCTGTGACGCAGTTATCGTCTTGACAGCGCGTCGGGATATCGGATTTCTGGTCCTGTAAAGCAAGGTCGATGAAGTGCCAGGCGCCGGTTTTGGTCTCGGCTTTCGTCTCGTCGGGCCAGGTTGAGGCGACGGCGAGCGCATCAGCGACGGCGTCAGGCGTATCAGCCACGTTCAGAATGGCGGCCACGCGGGTCTGGGCAGCCGGAGTCAGGTGCAGAGTGGCCAGACGCGCCACCGTGCGGTGCCCGGTCTCCCACCAGCCGAAAGCTGGTGTGCTGCACAAAAGACAGCAGCCCGCAACCAAACTTCTCACGAGACCCGGAACATTCATCGGGATACGCCCTGCCAGGCTCGATCTTCCCAGGGAAACATGCGACCCATCCCATCCTATAATGCCACTGCGCTACGAAGGAATTTTCCCCAGACTTGAGTCTTTCTTGCTAAGATTATTGCATCATAGTACGCTAATGGGTAATCTATCTAGTGAGGCAGTGGAATCATGGACTTTAATCGTTTGACCGAGAAATCGCAAGAGGCGATCCGGCAGGCGCAATCGCTGGCGATCCAGCACGGAAACCAGCAGGTAGACGTCGAGCATTTATTGTTGGCCCTGCTCGAGCAGGAAGGCGGGCTCGCTCCCTCCATCTTGCTGCGGGCCGACGTGCCGCTCGAGCCCTTGCACAAGCGGCTCTTGCAAGAAGTAGAGAAGCTTCCGAAGGTAACGGGAGCGGCGGTCCGGCCCGATCAGGTTTACGTCACCACCCGGCTAAATCAGCTATTCAGCCGCGCTGAGGAGCAGGCGAAGCGTCTCAAAGACGAGTATGTTTCAGTCGAACATCTTTTGCTCGGGGCCGCCGAAGACCAGGGTGTAGCGGGTAAGATGCTGCGTGACGCCGGTTTAACCCGGGACCGGCTGATGAAGGCGCTGGTCGAGGTACGTGGCAATCAACGGGTGACGTCGCAGAACCCCGAAACCACCTATGAGGCACTCGAGAAGTACGGCCGCAATCTGACCGACTCGGCTTCCAAAGGCAAGCTCGACCCGGTTATTGGACGCGACGAAGAGATCCGGCGTGTGATCCAGGTCCTTTCGCGCCGCACGAAGAACAACCCTGTCCTGATCGGCGAACCGGGCGTGGGTAAGACTGCCATCGTAGAGGGTTTGGCGCAGCGCATTGTGCGTGGCGACGTGCCTGAGGGCTTAAAGGATAAGCAGGTCGTGGCGCTCGATATGGGCGCTTTGATCGCTGGAGCCAAGTTCCGCGGCGAGTTTGAGGAACGGCTGAAGGCTGTCCTCAAGGAGGTTCAGTCTTCCGAAGGTCGGATCGTCCTGTTTATCGATGAGCTGCATACCGTTGTGGGCGCGGGTAAAGCGGAAGGCGCGATGGATGCCGGAAACTTGCTGAAACCCATGCTCGCGCGCGGGGAACTGCATTGCATCGGAGCGACCACGCTTGATGAATATCGCAAGTACATCGAGAAAGACGCGGCTCTCGAGCGGCGCTTTCAGACCGTTTTCGTCGATCAGCCCACCGTCGAGGACTCGATTTCCATTCTGCGCGGCTTGCGTGAGCGCTACGAGCTGCATCATGGCGTGCGGATCAAAGACACAGCTTTAGTTGCGGCCGCGGTTCTTTCAAACCGCTATATAACCGACCGGTTCCTGCCTGACAAGGCAATCGACCTGGTAGATGAATCAGCGGCCAAGCTGCGTACCGAGATCGACTCGATGCCGGCGGAGCTTGATGAGATCTTGCGGCGCACGATGCAGCTCGAGATCGAGCGCGAGGCGCTGAAAAAAGAGTCGGATGCGGTTTCGAAAGATCGTTTGACGCGTATCGAAAAGGAATTAGCGGAACTCAAGACGCACTCTTCGGCGCTGCAGGCCCAATGGGAAGCGGAGAAAGAAGCCGTCGAGCGGCTGCGTGGCTTGCGGGCTCAAATTGAACAGGCAAAAGTCGAGATCGGGCAAGCCGAGCGGGCTTATGACCTGAACAAGGCGGCCGAGTTGAAGTACGGGCGGCTGACCCAGCTCGAAGGACAACTGAAGAGCGAAGAAGCTCGAGCGGCTGCCAACCAGAACGGCACTCGGCTGCTTAAAGAGGAAGTAGACGAAGAAGATATCGCTGAGGTCGTCAGCCGCTGGACCGGCGTGCCCGTTTCGAAGCTTCTCGAAGGCGAGATGAAGAAACTTCTGGCGCTCGAAGACGAGTTGCACAAGCGCGTCATCGGGCAGGATGAAGCGGTGCTGGCGGTGGCCGAAGCAGTCATGCGGGCGCGTTCGGGTTTGAAAGATCCGAAGCGGCCAATCGGCAGTTTTCTCTTCTTGGGACCGACGGGTGTCGGCAAAACGGAGCTGGCCCGGGCGCTGGCTGAATTCCTGTTCGACGACGAGCGGGCTATGGTCCGCATCGACATGTCGGAGTACCAGGAGAAGCATGCGGTCTCCCGCCTGATCGGCGCGCCTCCCGGCTACGTTGGTTATGACGAGGGCGGCCAGCTCACTGAAGCGGTGCGACGCCGGCCGTATTCGGTGGTGCTCTTCGATGAGATCGAAAAGGCACATCCGGATGTATTCAATACCTTGCTGCAGGTCCTCGACGATGGCCGCTTGACCGATGGCCAGGGCCGGACGGTCGATTTCAAGAACGTGATCGTGATCATGACTTCGAATATCGGTAGTCACCGGATCCTCGAGTATCGGGGCGCATTTGAAGGGGAAGACTACCGGCGCATGAAGGACGCGGTTCTATCGGAGCTGCGCACGGCATTCCGACCGGAGTTTCTCAACCGGTTGGACGAGATTATCGTGTTCCATGCGCTGAGCGAGGAGCATCTCAAGGACATAGTCGAGATCCAGTTGGCCGGCTTGAGAGCGAGGTTGGACGAGCGGCACATTACTTTGCAGCTGACGGATGCGGCCAGAACTCGTTTGGTTCGTGAGGGTTACGATCCAGTGTATGGAGCGCGACCTTTGAAGCGAGCGATTCAGCGGGAGATTGAGACTCCGCTGGCAAAGCGTATTCTCGGCGGCGAGATACGGGATGGGCAGAGACTTTTGGTAGATGGAGACAAGGTCGGGAACGGCCTTACGTTCGAGATTCTTGCGGGCAGCGGCGTCGAAGCGGCTGCCCGAGCCTAAGTTCTGACTCCCTCTCGAGAATCGAAAATGAATTTAGCACGTCATATGTTAGGAAACGCGGCAGGGTCGCCAGACGAGCCGCTAGACAGAAAGGGATTCGTAGAAGATGTCTAACGTAGTTCAATTTCGCCGCTCCACGGCTATTCTTACGCTCGTGGCGGCATCGATCGGCGGCGGTCTGATAGCCGCATTTGCCGTTAATTCGCACACCCCCGCTCCGGTTTCGGTCGTGGCTCGGGCAGATACCAGTAACCAACGGGTCAGTCAGCTATCGAATTCGTTCGCTGACATTATCGAGAAGGCTTCACCGGCCGTCGTGACGATTAGTTCCACCCGCGTCGTGAAAGCTTCGGAGCAGCAGGGGCAAAATCCATTTTCGGCTGATCCGTTCTTTAAGCAGTTTTTTGGAGGCCCGAATGCCCGGCCACGGGATCAGCGTGAGCGCGGTCTCGGTTCCGGTGTGATCGTTTCGTCGTCGGGCTACATCTTGACCAACAACCACGTAGTCGACAAAGCTACTACTCTAAAGGTCGCCTTGTCTGACGGACGTGATTTCACAGCCAAAACGATTGGCACAGACCCTCAGACCGACCTGGCAGTAATCAAGATCAGCGCGAACGACCTCCCGACTTTACCCTTCGGAAATTCCGAGGGCGCGCGGGTCGGCGATCTCTGCTTCGCCATCGGCAATCCTTTCGCCCAAGACCATACGGTTACGATGGGCATCGTCAGCGCAAAGGGGCGGCACCTGCCAGAAGGTCAGACCCGCATTCAGGATTTTATCCAAACTGACGCGGCTATCAACCCTGGTAACTCCGGCGGGGCCTTGATCAACGCCCAAGGCCAGCTGATTGGCATCAACACGATGATTCTGACCGGCGGTGGCAGCAGCGCGTTCGGTGGCGAGGGCGGAAACATCGGTATCGGCTTCGCTGTTCCTTCGAACATGGCGAAGCAAGTCATGGATCAGATCGAGAAGAACGGAAAGGTATCGCGCGGTTACATGGGCGCGTTGCTCGGAACGCTCACACCTGATCTCGCTCCGCAGTTCGGTATGAAAGATGCGAAGGGCGCTCTGATCAGTCAGATCACACCCGGCGGACCTGCCGAGAAGTCTGGCCTCAAAATGGGCGACGTGGTGACGGGCATCGACGGCAAATCTGTCACGAGTGCCGATGAATTGACCATGGCCGTGATCTCTCACTCACCAGGCAGCACGGTGAACCTCGACGTGATGCGCGATGGTAAGCCGATGAAGCTCACTGTGACCCTCGGACAGCGGCCCAACGGTATCGATTGGGACCAGAAGAAGCAGGGCGGAGACGATAGCAGCGACAACAATGACAGCGACAACACCTCAAATAACGACGTAACGGTCCGTGGCATCACGGTGCAGAACCTCACGCCGGAACTGGCACAGCAGATTAACGTACCGCCGACCACAAAAGGTGTGGTGGTGTCTGATGTAGACCAGAGCAGCCCGGCTGCAGACGCCAATCTAGGTCGTGGTGTGGTGGTCATCGCCGTCAACCGCCAGAACGTCACGAGCGTCAGCGACTTCAAACGTTTGATGAACGAAGCCAAAGGGAAGGCGGCTTTGCTCACCATCAACGTCGGTGGCCAGACCGGGTTCACCGTTGTCCAGCCGTAGTACGCACAAATAAAGCAAAATGTGGCCCCGGGGTTCATTTCGTCCCCGGGGCTTTTTTGTTACTCGAGAAGGTTGAGTATTTGACACGCAAGAAATCGCAGCTTGTAGCATGCAGCGTGCATCTTAGTTTTAGAAGGTATAAATGGCACACACTGAGTATCAGATTTTGCCGGCGCTTCCGTTAAAGAACACCATTCTTTTTCCGGGATTGCTGTTACCGCTGTCAGTGGGGCGGGAAAATTCATTACGGGCGGTCGAGGCCGCTCTGAACACTGAAGAGAAGGAAATCATCCTGATCGGCCAGCGTGATCCTCAGGTGGACTCGCCGCAGCAGGACGATTTATACACGATCGGAACCAAGGCGGTCATCCGCAAGTCATCGCGGCCGAGCGCGGGTGCAATGGAAATCCTGGTTCTGGGCGTCGAGCGCGTGGTTGTGGCTAAGCTCGAATCGACCGAGCCATACCTGGAGGCAAAGTTTCGCATTCTTGCGCTGCCCCAGGACGGCGGTTCCGAGGTAGAGGCGCTTTCGGGCGCACTGCTGGAATTGGCCGCCAAAGCAATCGCATTGGCCCAGCCGCAATCCGCTGCGGAACTGACACGCATGCTGGGCGGAAGCGAAGATCCCGTTCGACTGGCCTACTTGCTGGCGAGCATCTTCAGCCTTGACATGGCGAAAGAGCAGGAGTTGCTCGAAGCCGAGACGCGGGTGGACGCGCTCCGTCTGATTCACTCCTATCTGGCCCACGAGCTGCAAGTACTCGAATTGCGGCAGAAGATCTCTTCGACAGCGCGCGATGAGATGTCGAAGGAGCAGCGCGAGTATCTGCTTCGCCAGCAGTTGCGGGCCATCCAGCAAGAGCTTGGTGAAAAGGATGCCGACAAGGCCGAAGTGGAGATGCTTCGCGAGCGCTTCAAAGAAAGCGACTTGTCGGAGGAAGCCAAGAAAGAGTTTGAGCGGGAGTTGGCTCGACTTGAGCGACTGCCGGCCGGTGCTCCTGACTATCACGTCACGCGGACGTACCTCGAATTCGTCTTGGATCTCCCTTGGAACAAGCTGACGGAAGATAACCTTGACATCGCGCATGCCCGGACTGTGCTCGACGAAGATCACTTCGGGTTGCAGGAGATCAAGGAGCGCATTCTGGAGCAGCTGAGCGTTCTCAAACGCAATCCGGATGCAAAGGCTCCGATCCTCTGCTTGGTTGGCGCGCCGGGCGTGGGTAAGACTTCGCTTGGTCAATCAGTAGCACGCGCGCTAGGGCGCAAGTTCGAGCGCTTCAGTTTAGGCGGTATGCACGACGAGGCTGAATTACGCGGACACCGCCGCACATACATCGGCGCGATGGCCGGACGGCTGTTGCAGGCGATGCGGCGTGCGGGCGCCTTGAATCCTGTGCTGCTGCTCGACGAAGTCGATAAGCTCGGCCGTGATTTCCGTGGCGATCCAGCAGCGGCGCTGCTCGAAGTACTCGATCCGGAACAGAACAAGACGTTCCGGGACAACTACCTTGACCTGGCGTTCGACTTGTCGAAGGTGTTGTTCATCACGACTGCCAATTCGCTCGATACGATCCCGCAACCGTTGCTCGATCGTATGGAGATCTTGCGACTCTCGGGTTACAGCGAAGAAGAAAAGCAGCAGATTGCGCGTCGCTATCTCATTCCGAAGCAGCTCAAGGCAACCGGTTTGACCGAAGAGCAGCTGGAGTTTACGGACGAAGGGCTGAAAGCGGTCATCCACGGCTACACGCGTGAAGCGGGCTTGCGGCGACTCGAGCGAGCCATCGCGAGAGTGACTCGTAAGGTGACTCTTAAGATCGCCGAAGAGCAAGTTGAGAAGGTGATTGTCACGCCCGAATCGCTCGGCGATTTGCTTGGAGCAGAGATATTTCTGCCGGAGCAGATGCGTAAGACCGTTCCGGCGGGGGTGGCGACTGGGTTGGCGTGGACCGAGGCTGGTGGCGATGTTCTGTATATCGAGAGCACGCTACTGCCGGAGGGTAAAGGTTTGACGCTGACTGGCCAGTTGGGCGAGGTGATGCAGGAATCGGCCAAAATCGCTCAGAGTTACATCTGGGCTCATGCGGCGGATCTCGGCGTTGATCCCCAAGCCATAAAGAATAACGGCGTACACGTGCACGTGCCGGCTGGTGCGATCCCCAAAGACGGGCCTTCCGCAGGTGTGACGATGACAACCACAATGGCATCGCTTTATACCGGTTTGCCGGCGCGCAGCGATGTGGCGATGACCGGTGAGGTAACGCTCGCCGGGCTCGTTCTGCCGATCGGCGGTGTCAAGGAGAAAGTCCTGGCTGCCCGACGTTCAGGGATCCGTCGTGTCATCCTGCCGATGGGCAACAAGAAGGACCTGCGCGATCTTCCGGCGCACGTGCGACAGGAGATGCAGTTCCATTTCGTGGAGCGAGTAGAAGAAGTGCTCTCACTCGTCATCCCGAATATTCAAGTGAAGCCTCTGGCGCTCGCCAGCTGAGCGAAATAGACGAACAGAAGCCGCTAGCTCGCAAGGGCTAGCGGCTTTTTTCGTTTGGAGATACGCAGGCCACCACAGCAGGTCCTGACTATGCTCC
Source organism: Terriglobia bacterium (assembly GCA_963737005.1). Lineage (GTDB taxonomy): Bacteria > Acidobacteriota > Terriglobia > Bryobacterales > Bryobacteraceae > Bog-105. The sequence goes on from CAVTRD010000008.1 coordinate 487,903, forward strand.
AAGCTTTTGCGCGATCATAGAGGATAGTGCCAGAAAAGCAGAAACCTTTCCACCTGATGACTCCGGCCGAGAGAACTCTCGCGCGGATCGCGCAGAATCGCGCCATTGACGAAAAGATCAAAGAAACGAAGACTGAGGTCAAGACCAAGAAGCCGCCTGCCGCCTCGACACCGGATTTCGTGCGAGCGACACCTGACGAGAGGGCCGCCAGTCTACCCAGTTTGATCCGAAAGGTGCAGTCCTGAAAAGCGCGTTCACACTCTTTGGTCTTACGGTGGTTTTCACCGGCAGCAGCTTTGGGCAAAGCACGAAGCCTGCGATAGAAACTCCCAGTGTCGTCCGGCAAAACAGTAAACCTGCGCCGCAAGTGTTCGCACCGGCGCAGGTTGAAAGCGGCCAAACGCTCTTTCTTCAAAACTGCGCCTTCTGCCATGGGCGCGATGCGGGCGGCGGCGAGACAGGGCCGGACCTTACCGCGTCAAAGCTGGTAGCAGACGACGTGCGAGGTGACAAGATTGGCCCGGTCGTCCGAAACGGCCGACCGGAAAAAGGGATGCCTCGCTTTGCTTTGAATGAAGGCGATGTGACATCCCTGGTCGCATTCATTCACACCGCGAAAACTCACGCCGAATCGAAGCTTGGGCGTCGCCGGGGTGTCAATGTCGAAGACCTGCAGACCGGCAACGTTCAGGCAGGCAAGCAGTATTTTGAAGGGGCCGGCGGCTGCGCGTCGTGCCACTCGGTGACAGGCGACTTGAATGGCATCGCACAGAAATTTCAGGGTTTGAAGCTCGAGCAGCGCATGCTTTATCCGAAGGATGCATCGGCCGATGTCTCTGTTACCCTCCCTTCGGGCCAAAGCATGACGGGCAAGCTGGCATACCGCGACGAATTTACAATCGGGCTGCGCGACAGCTCCGGGTGGTATCACTCGTGGCCGGTGAAGCAGGTGAAGTACACCGTCAACGCACCTGTTAATGCTCATGCCGACTTGCTGGCGAAGTATACCGATGACGACATCCATAACTTGATGGCCTATCTGCAGACACTGCGGTAGAGTACTCACTTGCAATATGAAAATTCTTGGAAAAGTCTGCGCCTCGTTAGCAGGACTGTGTTTTGGGCTGTATGCGCAGGGAGTAAATTCCGATACGCTGCTACACCCGCCCGCCGATAGCTGGCCGCTGTACCATGGCGACTATTCTGCCAAGCGCCATAGCGCACTGACCCAGATTACGCCGCAAAATGTGGACGGCCTGGCGCTCTCCTGGATCTTCCAAACTGGTCAGAGCGCAGCCCTGAAATCTTCGCCACTGCTTGTCGATGGCGTCCTTTACTTCACCGTGCCCGATAGCGTGTGGGCGGTCGACGCGCGTTCCGGTCACCAGATCTGGCACTACACGTATCCGCCGAACAAAGGTTTTCACATCGGCCATAGAGGTGTCGCGATGTACGAAGGGTGGCTGTACTTTACAACGCCCGACGCGCATCTGGTGTCGCTCAATGCGAAAGACGGGAAGGAGCGCTGGAACGTGACGATCGCCGATTCGCACAAGGGATATTGGATGACAATGGCGCCGCTCGTCGTGCACAACCACGTGATCGTGGGCGTATCCGGCGATTTCGACAACCTTACCGGCTTCCTCAAATCGATTGACCCGGAGACCGGTCAAACGCAATGGGAGTGGGATAGTACGCCTCCCGTTGGGACGCCAAATGCCACCTCAGGCGGGATGACCTGGATGACGGGCACGTACGATCCGGATTTGAACTTGCTGTACTGGGGGACCGGAAATCCGACGCCCGTGTTGAACGGTGGCTCGCGGCCGGGCGACAATCTCTACACCTGCAGCATCGTGGCGCTGAACCCGGATACGGGAAAACTCACCTGGGCTTTTCAGCCCTCGCCGCATGATACGCACGATTGGGACGCTGTTGAGACACCAGTGCTGGTTGACGGTGAGTTCGGCGGATCGCCGCACAAGATGCTCATGCAGACATCGCGCAACGGCTATTTTTTTGTGCTCGATCGAACGAATGGCAAGAGTTTGTTGACGGTTCCTTATGGCCCGGTAAACTGGTCATCGCAGGTCGACAAAGAAGGCCGGCCGATCCCGAACCCGCAAAAAGATCCCGCGCGCGATGGACGCCTCATTGCACCGGATGAAGGTGGGTTGACCAACTATCGTTCGCCCAGCTTCGATCCAAAAACTGGATTGTTTATCGTCGATGCGCATCCGAGTTACGGCATCTACTTCACCAAGCCTGCCGATGGCACGTTCGGCTGGGCGGGCGCGGATTATGGCGTCTGGGGCAAAGCGGTGCTTGAAGCCATCGATTACAAGACCGGCAAGATCGCCTGGAGTCATGAACTAGGGCCGGAAGGCTCAGGCGCGGGTGTTTTGACCACGGACTCCGGGCTGACCTTTACGGGCGATGCAGCGGGTAATGTGCTGGCGCTAAATACGAGCGATGGAAAAACTCTATGGCACGCAGGCGCAGGAGCCGGCATGGAGAGCTCGCCCATTAGCTACGAGCTGGATGGCCGGCAGTACATCATTACGAGCAGCGGAGGAGTCTTATTCGCCTGGGCTCTGCCGGAAAGCATGGTCGAGAAAAATACGGCTCAAGTTGCGAGCCCGGCAACTCAGTAGCCGACTACAGTGCGGGGGCCCAAGCCAAGCCGTCCGTGGTCTTGCCCGAGTCGATCAGCTTCTCCACTTTCCAATCTGAAATACGAATCGCTGCGACCTGGTGGCTGTGGTCGCACGAGACATAGGCGACTTTGTCGTCCGGACGAACAAGGATCTCCTGCGGCGCGCTCGGTACATCTACCGTGTGTTCCACGCGCATGGTCGTGAGATCGACAACCGCAATTTTGTTGAGCGACGGAACGGTTGCCAAAAGCCAGCGACCATCATGCGTTGGGGTGGTTCCGAAACCTAACGCTGGCAGTTCGACCCACTGCTTGATTTTGTTCGAAGACGTATCGATGACAGCGAGCCGTGGTTTCTGCTGATCCGCCGTGAAGACCATAGCGCCATTGGGCGAGACCGAGATCCGCTGTACTGCCTTCGATACCGGAATTACGGTAACCAGCTTACGCGCTTCCATGTCAAGAACAGACACGGTCCCAGGCCCGACGTTCGCCGTGTAGCCGCGGCGTCCGTCACGTGAGATCGCGAGCATGTGCGATTCCGGCTGATCAGTTGAGATTGTGCCGATAATTTTCAGCGTCTTCGGGTCGATCACGCTGACCGTTCGGTCGAGCTCCGTCGTGACGTATAGCAGGTTGTCCTTTGGACCGATTACCGGACAGTGCGGGCGCACGCCGTGATCAAAATCGATGTTGCTCGACACCTTGCGCGTCTGCAGATCGATAACGGCGATCTTGGTTCCGTCTGTGCCGGGTTGACCCACTCCCGAGTTGCCATAAATAGGCACAAAAGCTGTGCGGCCGTCAGGGGATGCTGCGACTTCATGGCCGGTGATTCCTCCCTCTGGCACTTCGCCAATCTGGGTTGCGCTGTGTGCATCGATGATACCGAGAGTTTGACTGCCCTTATTCGCTGTCAGCAGAAAACCGGTGGAGGTGTTGTTTTGCGAAGACTGTGCGTTCGATCCCGTGGGAGACGACATTACAACAGATAAGGTTATCAGTGAGGAGAGGATTACGGCGGAGGTTCGTATCATGCCTGGCAGCTCGTTCGATTGTGGGCTGAAGACAAAGTTGCCTTCGCGATCACGGTATCACAGAAGAACACATGATTACGGAATTTACAATTGAGTACGACGAAGCGCGCCGAGCACTCGACGCCATTTACCGAGAGATCCTGCGGCGAAACAAAGCAGGGGTTATCGCAGTGTGCGATGCGCATGGAGACCTGATCGCGCTCGCCCGGATGGACGGCGCTCCGCTCTCTTCGATTACGATCGCGATGAACAAAGCGTACAGCGCCGCCCGCGAACGTAAGCCGAGCAAGGACATCGGCAACGCGGCTCGGCATCCCGACAAAGGTTTCGAAATTGGCTATTTCGGCGACCCCAAATTCACCGGTTGGGGCGGAGGTGTGCCCGTGTGGAAAGACGGCAAGGTTGTGGGCGCAATCGCCGTTAGCGGTTTGCCGCAGGCCGAAGACATCGAACTCGCAGAGATGGGCGCCGGATTGATGACATCGAACGAGTAATCACACGAGGCCGTATTGCGTTTGTGCGATAAGCATTGAGTAGCATGGCTCAAATGAATCGAAGAGCTTTTGTGAGCCTTGCAGCAGCCGCTGTCCCGCTCGCGCTAGATGCGGAGTCCTCCATTCCGATCATCGACACGCACATCCACCTGTTTGACACGAGGCGACCGCAAGGCGTTCCCTGGCCGCCGAAAGAGGATGCTGTTCTATACAGGCCCGCCCTGCCGGAGCGATACGCTCGTCTCGCAGAACCTCTCGGCGTAGTTGGCGCAATCGAGATCGAGGCGAGCCCCTGGCTCGAAGACAATCAATGGGTGCTCGATGTCGCTGCAAGGAGCCCGCTCATTGTGGGAACAGTCGGCGACCTGGAACCCGGCAACCCAGCGTTCCGCCAGCAACTGGAGCGCTTTCATCGCAATCCTCTGTTTCGAGGCATTCGCTACGGAAATCTGTGGGGACGCGACCTGGGTGCGAAGCTGCAGGACCCGATTTTCGTTTCCGATCTAAAGGCTCTCGCGCAAGCCGATCTGGTGCTCGATACAGCTAACCCCGATCCGGCGCTGATTCAGGCTGTTGTGAGGTTAACCGATAAGGCGCCGGACTTGCGGGTGGTTATTGATCATCTGCCGAACCTGAAGCTTCCGACCGATCCGGCGGGACGCAAAGAATATGAAAGCAATCTGCAGACTCTGCGAAGCCGGTCCAAGGTATATGTGAAGATCTCCGAAGTACTGCAGTGCAAAGATCGGCAGGTCACGCTCGATCACCTGTGGGACACGTTTGGCGAAGACCGTCTGCTCTATGGAAGCGATTGGCCGAACAGCGATCCCTTTGGCACCTATGCGGAGGTCGTGCATACTGCGCAGACATACTTCGCCGCCAAGGGCCGGACCGCAACGGAGAAATACTTCTGGAAGAATTCGCTTGCCGCTTATCGTTGGGTGAAGCGCGACCAAAAGCAGCATGCTCTCACCTCGCGGGTTTGAGTTAGCCCGCTATCTGGGCCGCGTAACCAGCTGGACGGGCCCCAGGATTCCAGCGGGCAATGGCCGCACATCCTGCATATCTTGCGGCACGAAGCGTTCACCGTAGCGCAGATTCAACAGGCGGTAATCGGGCAACGCTTGCCCGGCCATCTCGTTTAACGCCAGGTTTTGCACCCTGATCCGGAGCACATTGTCCCCGGGATGCAGGTAGCGCGTGAGGTCGATCTCATACGGTGGATGCCACACTGCGCCCGCGCGCTGACCGTTCACGAAAACGATCGCCGACTCGCGCACGGGGCTCTCAAGCAGGGCGTTCATTCCTGGATTGCTTGTTGACAGCGGCTCAACCGGAGTGCCCGGTCCAAAGTCAAGAACGATTGTCGAGCGAGTTGCAAAAAATCCCGAGGGCACGTGGACGTTCTTCTCGTAGATGGCTTCGCCAGAGTAGAAGCGTGTGGCTTCGTCACTGGTCCAAAAGTGCAGGTGACCCATCTGAACCTGCTGGCCTGTTTTGGCAAAGGTGACTTTCCAATCGGCGCTCACATCCATGGTCAACGGCGGCGAGGGTGACTTCTGTTGAGCTGCTTCTCCGTTTATTCCCTTGCTGAATACGATCAGGCGGGATTCGTAAGGCGCCAGCGCAAGCGGAATGATTGTGCGATCGCCACTGGCGTGGGAAACTGCGGCTTTTGTCTCGCCAGTGAACGGATCCCACCATTCAGGCGTCAGGCCGGCTACCTGGATTGAAGCTTCTGCGGCGACCGCATGATTTGAGGCATTGGCCACGAAGTAGATCTCGCGTTCCGGCAGCTTGCGATGCACAAAGCCAATGGCGGCGCTCGCCGTACCCGTCGCGAAATCCGGTGGAAGAAGCTCGTGAAGCGCTTTCGATAGATCCTGTTCGTGCTCGATGAAGCGGGTATTCTTCGCACCAGTCGCAAACAGTTGCTGCGCGCCGGCGGCGATGCGCGATGAATCGGTCTTTTCCTCCAGCAAGCCCGGCCCGAGTGAGGGCAGTGATCGCGTGGCGATGAGCAGCCCACCTTTCGATACCCAATCCTGAAGATGCTGCAGGGTTGCCGCTGGAATCCGTTCGATGCCGGGCAAGATGAGCAGCTTATACGGGATGCCAGTTTTCTCGATTGCGCGATCGTCAATGAAGTCAAAGTTGTAACCGGAGTTCAGCACCTCGGGAATCAGCACCGGGCCAAGCAGCGAATCCGCCATCTCATCGACCGCCGTTTGGCCAAGCTGCAACCGCGCCCACGCGTCGTCTGTCGGGACGTAGATTGCGATGTCGCTCGCCGGTTTTCCTTGCCGGAGCATGAAGCTGACGCGCTGCAGATAGTGACTAATCTCGGGCATCACAGCAAACCATGGGTTGTGATTATTCAGCGCCGCGGCAGCGTAAAAGCGCCAGCCGGGTTCGCCGGCGGAAGGCGGCGAATAAGGCCAGCCATGGCCGATCAGTTGATTGATTCCCTCGATGAAATGACGGTCGGCTTCCGCCTTCAGATCGAGCGGTGTGGCGCGGAACACCGGTGAGTGAAGCCACGTCCAGGTCTCGGTCGAGACGACGGGTACACCGTAAAGGTGACTGGCGGATGAGGCCCAGCGTGCCGCACTGAACCGTCGCCACAAGGGCCCGTGTTCACCTTCGGGCAGGTCTACTTCCGCATTGCTCGATAAGATGACGGGCGGCTCACCGTACGTTTGCGACCGGAAAAGCGTGCGGTGGGCGTGCGCCCATTCGCGAATCGGTTTCAGGTAGTTGTCTTCGGCCAGTTCGGTGAGAGTTTTGGCCCAGTCATGCCGCAGAGCGCGCGTTCGCTGGCCCATATCGTTGACGAACTCCGGTAGGTACGGAGTCAGGTCATACCCGCGCCGGCTCCGGAACTCATCGAGAAAATTGGGCGTCCAGTCAGAGCCGTACACTTCGAGGCTATCGCTGAATACCGATTCCGGCGGAGTGTCGCCAAACGCCTGCAATAGCCGGTCCGCGATGGTCGACAAATGATTCGTAATAGCCGAACGATCGTAGTGATCGAGCACAAAACCTTCAGCGCCGATCGTCGGGCGCTTGACTTGCTGGCCGGTGCGGCTCGAAATGAAGAACAGCAGTACGTCATTCCCACTGAGACCTTCCGGAAGTCTGACTCGATTACCGTCCATCTGCTCAACTCGCTGACCTCCTACGAACGCTGCGATCAGGTGTTCTCCTGCGCTGATGGATGGAAGAGGCAGCGAACGAGCGCCTTCTGGTACGTTTACGCGTTCGACACGCAATTGCCCGGCGGCGCGGGAGATTTCTGTTTCCGGTCCTCCATACGGCCAGCCGCTACCGAGCGTAATCGAGACGCGCATCCCAAGTTGGTGAGCTAATTCGGCGGCGAAATGCACGTTGCTGAGAAAGTCTGGCGACAGATAAGGCGAGTTTCTGACCCCTCGCCGCGAGTCATCTAACTCGAGCGGGTAGACCGGCTGAATCTCCACGCCGCCAATCCCTGCTGTTTTCATGGTTCGAAGCTCACGCTCGAGCTCCGGCTTTTCGACGGCGCCTCCGAACCACCACCAGCGCATCATGATTCGTGAGCTATCTGGCGGGTTTCGAAAAGCGCTTCGCAGATTGCCGAGCTGGTCAGTCGAAGCAAAAGCAGCGAGTACCGGGAGTATCAGCAGAAACATAACTCAACGGAATGCTACTTGAGAGTGATAGTGTCAGGCAAGTTATTCGCCTGCGAGACGAGACGCACACGGAGTTCGCGCCCCACCGCCGTCACGAAACAGGAGATTGAACCGGTTCCGCAAAATGCTTCTTATTTACAAATTCGCTCGCCTAAAGCTGATAACCTAAGCCTAGTAAATTATCGGATAGCGTGTAGGCCCGCTTCCGAAATCCGCATGCGAGTTTCTGAAGAAGTTGTAAACGAGCGCCTGCAGAGCAGAGTGAAACTCGGCAAGTCTTTGCCGGGCGGATTGGTAACTGGGTTCGCAACGCTGCTGTTTTTCTCGTTTTACTGGAACCAATTTGCCGGCCTGCGTTCTGGCAACGGATCGTTTCAGGGTGGCATGGCACTTCTGCAACGCCGTCTTCCATATCGTGATTTCTTCACCGCCGGCCCGCCGCTGAACGAAGTCATATCCGCGCTTGTACTCGCCATATTCGGACAACAACTGGCGGTGATACGCGCCTGGGGAGTGTTCGAGCGGGTAGCACTCGCGTGTCTCCTCTACTTCTGCCTGATAAGAGTGTTTCGCACACGAGACGCGGCGTTTGTTTCCATCCTCGCGATTATTGTTTCAAACGGAGATCCTTCCAATTCACTGAGCTCGTATGCGTACGAAGCTATCTTCTTTTTTCTGTTGAGCGCGTGGGCGGTGATGCGCGCCTCCGAAGCAGATCGCTCGTTGCGAGCATTGTGCGGGTGGGCCGTCGCAGCGGGCTTATTCGCTTCCCTCTCCTTTGCCACAAAGCAGACACTTGGGGCAGGCGCAACGATCGGGGTTCCCCTTGTCGCCTTCGTCTACTTGGCATACATGAGCCCCTCGCGGACAAACGGATTTCAAAGGGGCATTGCGTTTGTAGGTGCTTTTATCGGCGGATGGTGCTTGGGTACCGGAGCAGTCTTACTCTGGCTGGCGCAAGTGGGGGTTCTGCATGAGTTTTTTCAAGACGTATTCAAGAAAGGGCCTTCCGCCAAAGCTTCGCGCCCCGGAGATTTTGTGGTTCGCGCCGTGCGCGCCGCTTGGGCCGTCCGGTACGGATTTTTGGGAGCTTGCGTTAGCCTTGCCCTTTGCGGACGAGCGATGGCGCGTGGTGTCACTCGTCTTGCGCGTCAAACCGAAACAACCGGGGGCGCCTTATCTGTCGGTTTGCTGGCGGTACTCGCCATCGCAACCGGAGCGGCGGTCTCCTTCCTGGGGAAATGGCCCTTACAGAACTTCGATCAATTCGCAATCTACTTGAGCTTCTTTGGATGTGGCTGGGTCGTGGTGCTGTGTGCTTGGCGTTTGTCCCGCGGCATTGTGTCAGCACCTGAACTGCAGATCGGCTTCCTCGCTGCCATCGCTTTCGGTATCGCTTTGATGGTTTCGCTTTCCTGGCCGGCTTCATACGACATGGTTTTCCCCGGATGTGCAGTCGTGGCCGGAGTTATATTGAACGGCTCCGGTCAAAAGCAGAGGATAACCGTTTATGCTGTCGGCTGCGTGATGATTTTCGCCATGACTTGTGAAAAGCTTAACCTTCCGCAAGGTTTTCACGAATGGGAAGAGCCGCCTGTACGGAGTGCGAAAGTGCACTCTCTTTTGCCCGCACTGCGCGGCATGACGCTCCCCCCTGCCACAGTACGTTTCATCGATGAAACAGCGCGCATCGTTCGCGAACACACCGGGCCTAGCGATACCATTTTTGTGTACCCTGAGTTCGGAATCTTGTATCCCCTTTACGACCGAAGATACCCGACTGCCACCGATTCGCACAACATCGACGTAGTGAACGACGAGTTTGCCCGGAGCGAAGCACAGCGGCTGCTCGCCGCAAAGCCGGCGGTCCTGATTTATTATCCGGCTCCTGAATGGTCTCTGCGCGCCGATGAGAGACTGTGGCGTCATGGCGAACGCAGTGGCCAACGTGACCTGATCGCGGCGATCGAAAAACTGGCGAGCACCTACCGGCAGGTGGAATCGTTTGACGTACCCCCGAATGAAGGTTCTGTGAAGGTCTATGTGCGGGAGTGATAGGCTCGCCTGAATGAGACTGAATTGGGGCACCGCTCCTGTGGGTGCCTTCGAGGTTCTCGAGCTTTGCCTTGTTTTGCTTGTTGTCGGAATTGCTTTTCTGAGGCCTCAGCTCGGCGACGATTTTTTTACCCAAATCGAAAACCGTATACGAACAATTAGCCGTCGCCCCTGGGTCTGCCTGCTCCTTCTCGCACTGTTTCCGGTCCTCCTTAGATTATTTTTGCTGCCGGTTTACGGCGTTCCGGAGCCCTACGTCTCGGACGAATACGCTTACTTGCTGCAATCCGATACGCTCTCGTCTGGAAGGTTAACGAATCCATCACCGCCTTTCCCTGAGCAGTTCGAATCGGTTTACGTTCTGGCTGCGCCGACTTATACGGCGGAGTATCAGATCGGCCAAAGCGCGGCACTGGCTGCCGGTCAGATTCTCACCGGCATGCCGTGGACCGGGGTGATGTTGAGCATGGGTGTCCTTTGCGGCCTCGTCTATTGGGCTTTGCTCGGCTGGCTACCGCCGGCTTGGGCTTTTGTGGCCACGGCCACCGTGATGGATATCCAACTCGGCGTCCTCAGCTATTGGATGAACAGCTATTGGGGTGGTTGCGTTCCCGCTATAGGTGGAGCGCTCGTGTTCGGCGGGCTGCCGCGCATTTTACATCGAAATCGTTTGGTGTACTCGTTTGTAACCGCTGCGGGCTTGATCGTTCTATTCAACAGTCGAGCCTTGGAGGGCATCCTCTTGGCACTGATCGTTATCTCGACTCTTCTTTATTGGACAGTCTCGAAACAGCTCAGTCCGGCCGCTTTGTTTTCGCGTGTTGTGCCAGCGCTGGCGCTCAGCGCGGTTTTGGCGGTCAGCTTCGCGGGCTTTTACAACTACCGGGTAACGGGAAAAGCGAGCGAGTTTCCCTATGCGCTCTACCATCGCGAGTATGGTCTGCCCCAGGGCTTCTTCTGGCAGAAGCCCGTGCTTGTGGATACCGAGCACATGCCGGCAGACATCCGAAGTGAATATGAAGACCAGCTCCGACAGCATGAGAGACGAAAGTCATGGAAGGCGTTGGCGGGCGCTACTGGCGGGAAACTGCGGCGTTTCTGGGGGTTTTACATCGGCATACCTTTGACCCTGACGTTGTTGTTCCTGCCATTTATCTGGCGCGGGCCCAGAATAAAGATAGCCTTTTGGTCCCTGGTGGTTGTGCTTGGCCTGGAGAACCTGACGTTTTTCGCTTATTTCCCGCACTACTCAGCGGCGGTAACCGTTCTTATCGTGTTCGTGCTGATCGCGTGCCTTCGCCAGATGCGCTTTTCAGGTCCCAGCGGTCTGTTTCTCTCGCGAGCCTTGCCGTTGGTATCTCTGGTCGGCTTGCTCCTTCCTGTGGGTGGGCGTTTGATACAGGGCTTCTTGCCTCCCGGCATGCAGCGAGTTTCTAAACTCTGGGCATCTGAGTTTGCCCACGATGTCGCTCGTGAAAGCTTCACGCCTCGACTCAGGAAGGAGCCAGGTCCACAGCTTGTACTCGTTCGTTACAGACCGTACGACGGCAGTAGGAAGACAGAGTGGATTTTCAACCGAGCGAACTTGGACGCGGCAAAGATTATTTGGGCTAGGGAATCGAGTGACCCCGAAGTGAATCGCAGGCTCTTAAAACGCTTTGCCGGCCGGACGGTATGGCTTGCCGAACCGGATGCAGATCCGGCGAGTGTCACTCCCTTTCGTGCAAGCGATCGTCACTGAGTGAGGGTGAGAGACCATGGATGCAGCAGCTTTTCGCCGGATTGCACTGGCTCTGCCAGATGCGCTAGAGGGATCGCACATGGGGGCAGCCGATTTTCGCGTCGGCGGCCGTATCTTCGCAACGCTTGCCTCCCAAAACCTGGGCTATGGAAACCTGATGCTCACGCCCGAGCAGCAGGCCGCGTTTGTCGAAGAAGCTCCTGACATCTTTGTTCCCGTTGTCGGCGGATGGGGACGGATGGGAGCGACCCACATCCGCCTCGCGGTAGCCACAGAGGACGTGCTCGCCGGAGCGTTGCTTACTGCCTGGAAGCTCCGGCTTGAAAAAAACAACAAGAGCTCGCGGGGGCGCAAGTCTGACGGGGAGCCGAAGCGAAACCGCAAGCGTGTTGAGTAAATCTGAGTCGCATTGCTCTTTGAAAGACCCGATATCGTTTGTCGCGGTAAGAAGTAGGTCGAGGCTTCTGGCGGTGAGGGTGAGATTCGAACTCACGGAACCCGTAAAGGTTCAACGGTTTTCGAGACCGCCGCATTCGACCACTCTGCCACCTCACCGTCCGGCTTCTATCAAGATATCAGGCGTTGGCTACCAGCCGAGCACAAATGCGAACACGAGAGGCGCAACGATCGAGGCATCGGATTCAATGACAAACTTAGGCGTATCGATACTAAGCTTCTCCCAGGTAATCTTCTCATTCGGGATTGCTCCCGAGTAAGAACCATAGCTGGTTGTCGAGTCGCTGATCTGGCAGAAGTAGCCCCAGAGCGGCGTGTCTTCGCGGGCTAGGTCCTGCCGCAACATCGGTACAACGCAGATTGGAAAGTCACCGGCTATCCCGCCGCCAATCTGAAAAAACCCGATTGAGGTATCTCGCGCCATCTTCCCGTACCATTCGGCCAACGACATCATGTACTCGATGCCAGTGCGCACCGTATGCACGTTCTTGACGTCGCCCGAAATGCAGTGCCCTGCATACATGTTGCCGAGTGTCGAATCTTCCCAACCCGGCACGAACATCGGAAGATTGCGTTCCATGGCGGCGTATAACCAGCTGTTACGAACGTCGATCTGGAAAGTTTTCTGCAAATCAGGAGATTGCAGGATGCGGAAGAAAAACTCGTGCGGGAAACAGCGCTCACCTTTTTTGTCGGCAGCCATCCACTGCTTGAGGATCACCCCTTCGATGCGCCGCATCGCTTCCTCTTCAGGAATACAGGTGTCCGTGACCCGATTCATGTGGCGCTCGAGGAGAGCCTGTTCATCCGTCGGCTTCAGGTCGCGCCAGTCCGGCACTCGTTCGTAGAAATCGTGCGCGACCAGATTAAAGACATCCTCTTCCAAGTTCGCCCCCGTGCAGCAGATGCCGTGAATCTTGTCTTGCCTGATCATCTCAGCGAGCGAAATACCAAGCTCCGCAGTACTCATCGCGCCGGCGAGAGTGACAAACATGCGGCCACCGGCGTGGAGGTGATTGTTGTAACCTTCCGCCGCGTCGACCAGCGTGGCTGCATTGAAGTGCCGGAAATGATGTTTGATGAAATGCGTGATTGGCCCTGAGATCATGTCTTTTCCACGGTACCGTCTCGGTACTCGGAGGGGCAAGCGCCCGCGCGCAATCCCGTAGATTTTGGCGCTAGTCCAATTGCAAAGGCAGGTACAGCATGTGGCCTTCGCGTTCAATCTGCAGGACGGCCGAATCACCACTCTTCAGACCTTGCAAATAGCGGCGAAGCTGAGCGACATCATTGACCACTTGCCGGTTAACGGCGTAGATGACATCACCCGAACTCAGAGGCGCCCCGGAGTACGGTGCACCCGATTTTCGCGCGGCAACGACCACTCCTGCTGGCCGGCGTAGATCGGGCATCAATGCGAGCACCTGCTTATTGATATCGAGCCCTACGATCCCCAGTTCTGGAACTACGTTCTTAACGGGATCCACCAGGTCGGCAAGCGCATCCAGCTCACCGCCCGATTCCTCTTCGGTGATTACCGGCAAATCCAGTTGTTCGGTCCCGCGTTGTACTCTGACATTCATCTTCACGCCTGGACTCGCGCGAAAAACACGGGCTTCGAGCTGATGGAGACTGGTGATGGATGTGCCGTTCATGGCAGTGATGATGTCATCAACCTGTAATCCGCCGTGCGCCGCTGGTCCGTTGGGCTCCAGGTCCGAGATGATAACGCCGTGATCAGTCTCCAGCTTTAGGCCGTCCGCCATGTCGGGCGTGATCGTTTGGGCCACGATCCCGAGTTGTGCACGATGCACATGCCCATGCGCTCTGATCTGTTGATACACGTCATGCGCGACGTTGCCCGGGATCGCAAACCCGATTCCCTCACTGCCGCCCGATTGCGTATAGATGAGGGTATTGATACCAATCACGCGGCCTTCTGTATCAACGAGCGGACCGCCGCTGTTTCCGGGATTGATGGGCGCATCGGTCTGGATATAAACCATCGGATCGTCAGTTTTGATCTGCCGCGAAACAGCGCTCACTACCCCCATACTCACGGAGTTGTCGAGGCCGAGTGGGTTACCTAGCGCCAACACAATCTGGCCTTGCTTTAGCTCGTCCGAATCGCCAAAGGGCAGATACGGCAGGTTGTTTTTATCAATGTGAACTACCGCTAGATCGCTATCGTGATCGATCCCCACAAGTGTCCCAGTCAAGGGGCGATTTACTTCGCGATCGCCTTGCTCGCGAGCCTCGGCCTCGGCGCGCACATTGAGCTGTACCTTCACGCTATGGGCGCCTTTCACGACATGCGCGTTCGTCAGAATGTACCCGTCCTGACTCATAATGATGCCCGAACCGCTGCTGTCTTCGGCAGTAAGCAAAGGGCCGCTGCCGCTTGTTCCTTCTGCGGGAACGTAGCTGCGCACGAAGATCTGAACTACTGCCCGCCCTGATCTCTGGGAAACCTCTTCGAATGACGAGCTCAATTGCTTGAGCACGTCCATTCTTTCTGGATTCGGGGTGGCGGGCGGTTTAGCAGGATTGCTGTGGTCTGTCTTGACGCTCTGACCGCGGGCGAAGTTCAGACACAAACTGCCGAAAAGTACCCATCTGATCAGGTGTGCATTCACTTGCATATTAGACTCTGTCGGTATTCGATGCACGGGATCTCTGGAAGCACTCGAAAGAATTGTTAAGCTCAAACGGTACAATCACTTTGCAAGTTCGGATACGCATTCCCCGACAAGCGAGGATTCCTGGATCGAACCGCTCGCCCGAGCCTGCACATGCCTCTGCCCCGACGCCGATCTCCACTTTGGACTCTGGGCTAGGAGCAGTTCCTGCTCGTCCATCTTCACTTGGAGCGTCCTCGAAAGTAGCGCTTGGGATTCTGTTCAGCCGCATTACGGGGTTGATTCGCGAGCGGGTCATCGGTCATTATTTTGGCAACTCGCCCGTGCTCGGGGTCTTTCGTGCGGCCTTCAAAATACCTAATCTCCTGAGTAACTTATTTGGAGAAGGCGTCCTTTCAGCGGCTTTCGTTACCGTCTACGCAAAGCTCTTAGCGCAAGATCGAAGCGAAGATGCGCGTCGGCTGGCCGAAACGGTTTTCAGCATCCTTGCCTGCATCTGTTCGCTGCTTGTTTTGGTAGGCGTGCTGACGACTCCGTTCTTGATCGATCTGATTGCTCCCGGCTTTCACGGAGACGATCGCGCCTTAACGATACGTCTGGTCCGCATACTGTTCCCAGCGGCCGGGATGCTCGTCCTGGGTGCGTGGTGCTTAGGAGTGTTAAACAGCCATCGCCGGTTTCTGCTCTCTTACTCTGCTCCCATCGCAATGAATGGGACCATGATCGCCGCGCTGGTCGTCATCGGGCGCTACTTGCCTCAGCAGCAATCGGTGGTCGTCCTTGCCTGGGCTTGTGTAGCGGGAAGCGCTCTTCAGTTTCTGGTGCAACTTCCAAGTGTGCTGCACCTGCTTCCTGCCTTTCGCCCGATCTTTGACCTCGGCTCCGCTTACGTCCGTACTGTTATCGGAAACTTCGGACCGGTTTTCTTAAGCCGAGGAGTGGTCCAGATCAGTGCGTACGTGGATCAAATGATCGCTAGCTTTCTCGGGCCGATTGCTGTCTCGGCGCTCAGCTACGGGCAGTTCATTGCGGTGCTGCCCGTTAGCCTTTTCAGCATGTCGGTATCCGCCGCCGAGTTGCCTGAATTCTCGAGTGCTGTCGGTGGACGCGAGGAAGTAGCTGCCCATCTGCGTACGCGCTTGGCCGGCGGTCTGCGGCGCATAGCGTTTTTTATCGTTCCCTGCGCCGTGGCGTTCCTGGTCCTTGGCGATGTTCTCATCGCAGCGTTATACCAGAGCGGCCGTTTTCACTATGAAGATTCGGTTTATGTGTGGTCCGTGCTGGCAGGGTCCTCTATCGGTCTGCTCGCCACTTCACTCGGCCGCCTCTACTCTTCCGTTTTCTACGCTCTACAGGACACCCGGTCCCCGCTGCGTTTCGCTCTGGTCCGCGTCACGCTGACGATCGTCTTGGGGCTGATATTCGCTTTCCCGATGCCGCGCTGGCTGGGCATTGATCCGAAATGGGGTGTCGCCGGGTTGACTACTTCGGCAGGCATTGCGGGCTGGGTCGAATTCTACTTCCTACGCCGCTCGCTTGCAGCGAGGATCGGCCATGCGTCTCTTCCATTCAGTTTCACGAGCAAGCTTTGGTGTGTTTCGCTAGTGGCCTCTGCGCCGGGTTACTCATTGAAAACCAGCTTAGGCGCGCTTGGGACAAGGCATCCTCTCCCCCTCGCTATTGTGGTAATCATTCTTTATTGCGTCATCTACTTCGGGGGGACACTAGCGCTTCGCGTGCCCGAATCCCGCACGACGCTCAATGCGGTGATTCGCCGTCTGGGTTTCTAACGAGATTACTTACTCTGGCCGGCCTGTATCAACTGCTCGGCATGGCGCAAAGCTTCCGGGGTAATTTGCTCGCCCGAAAGCATGCGGCCCACTTCGCGTGCTCGTTGGGCTGGAGCGAGTTCCTCGATCTGGGTCGTGATTCGCCCCTTCTTTTCGCGTTTAGAAACAGCGTAGTGCTGGTCCGCAAAACCCGCTATTTGCGCTAGATGCGTGACGCAAATTACCTGGTTCGAGCGCGACAAAGCCTTGAGGCGTTTCCCGACCGCGGCCGCTGCCGCGCCGCCGACCCCGGCATCTACTTCATCGAAAACAAGCGTCGGCAACCCGGCATGTCGGTCGGCTTCGCCCAGCGCCGTCTTGAATGCCAAAGCTAGGCGAGAAAGCTCGCCGCCTGAAGCGATCTTGTCCAAAGGCCGCAGCTCTTCGCCGCGGTTCGGGGACACAAGAAATGAAATTTCATCCACGCCGTCCCTGGTCCATTCACCCGGCTTCAGAGCGATTTGAAACTGCGTTCCGCTCATCATCAGGCCGGCCAGCTCACCCTCTACCGCTCTGCTCAACTTGCTGGCTGCCGCCTTCCGTTTGGCGCTCAGCTCGGCCGCCACTTTCTCATACTGCTTAGCCAAACTATCGCGCTCGGATTCAAGTGCGCTTCGATGCTGAGCCGCGTTTTCTACTTCGTCGATGCGTCTCTCCGCGTCATCGCGAAAAGCAAGCACCTCTTCGATATTCGAGCCGTACTTCCTTTTGAGCCGACCGAGCGCCGCCAGCCGGCTCTCTACATCTTCGAGCCGCGCCGGGTCGCCTTCCAGTTTGCCCAGGTAATCGCGGAGCGCGTAGGCCGCGTCTTCCAGAAGAACGGCCGCCTGCTTTACCGAGCCGGTCGCGTCGGCGAGCGTCTCGTCGATCCGAAGAAGCTCGTCCATCCGCTTCAGGGTCTGGCGGACCTGTGTCGTTGCGCTTCCCGGCGATTCGTAAAGCGAATCGAAAGCCGCCACAGCATTCTCTTGGAGCCGCGTGACGTTTTGGAGAATCTTACGTTCGGCTTCAAGCTCGGCATCTTCACCAGCGCGAGGGCTTACGGCGTCAATCTCCTTGCGTTGAAAGCTCCAGAGATCAAGAAGCCGCAGCTTCTCTTGTTCATCCCGCGCCAGTTCGGTGAGCTTTTCACCAACCGACTGCCATTCCGAGAACAATCCCGCTACCCGCGCCCGCAACTCCTGTGAGCGGGCATAGGAATCCAATAAATTCCGCTGCGCGTGCGTCGTGAACAACGATTGCTGTTCGTTCTGGCCGTGAATATCGCCTAAGGCCGGTGCAAGCTGCTTCAAAAAAGCCGTCGTTACCGGGCGATTGCTCACCAGCGCGCGCGATTTGCCATTCAACGTTACTTCGCGCTCGACGATCAGTTCCTCGTCTTCGGCTCTCTCGATGCTCGCCTCTTCGAGGAGACGATTTACCTCGGGCGTCGATTCGACCGAGAAAATGCCGGAAACGCGAGCCCGATTCTCACCTGTGCGCACCATTTCAGCCGATGCCCGTGCACCCAACAACAGCCCAAGGGCATCCACTACAATCGATTTGCCGCTGCCGGTTTCCCCGGACAGCACGTTCAGACCCTCGTGAAATTCGATGCGGGCCTGCTCGACTACCGCATAGTTCTCGACGATGAGTTCGAGGAGCATGTGACCGAATTATAAGCTCCCTATAATGAAAACGAGGTAAACGAAAGGACACGAGTATTGCACTTTATGCTGTTTCCCGCAGAGCTCAGCCTGTGGGACATCGTCCAAAACCTTCGACCGGTTCCGCTCGCTGTCATCGCAATCCTGATTCTTTTTTCATTGTTCTCCTGGACCATCGTGTTCTCGAAGAGCAGTGTTTTCAGCCGTGCCCGGCGCGATAACAAGAACTTTCTGCGGGCTTTCCGTAAGGCACAGAGCCTTCAATCGGTGTCCGTGGCAAGCGAGCAGTTCGGTTCGGCGCCGCTGGTTGCGGTTTTCGATTTCGGCTATGGCGAGATCGAGCGGCAGATCAAGCAACGCGGGGCGCTCGTCAATCGGCCGGCTATCGAGCGTAGCCTCCAGCTTGGAATCAGTGAAGAAGTAACGAAACTCGAGATGAACATGAACTGGCTCGCAACTGTTGCATCGGTCTCGCCGTTCATCGGTCTATTCGGCACCGTATGGGGCATTATCGATGCTTTCGAAGGGCTTGGAACGGCGGGCAGTGCCAGTTTGCGTGCCGTCGCGCCCGGCATCTCGGAAGCTCTCGTTACGACTGCCATTGGATTGGCGGCGGCTATTCCGGCAGCGATCTTCTACAACATCTTCGGAACGCGCATCAAAGAGATCGGCACGCGCATGGAGGATTTCGCCATTGAGTTCCAGAACTTCGCCGACCGGGATTTCGGGGGCTGATCCTCATCGACAATGGCATTTTCCTTTGGCGAGACGGGCGGCAGACGAGGACGGCGTTTTGGCGGACCGACTGCGCTTTCTGAAATCAACATCGTTCCGCTGGTAGACGTTGTGCTGGTGCTCCTGATCATTTTTATGATCACGGCGAACGTGATGGAGTTCGGACTCGACATCAACGTGCCAACCGTTAAGCGTGTCCAGAACACAGCCCAGGATCTCCCGGTCGTGAGTATTACGAAAAGCGGCGAATCGTTCCTGAACGACAAACCGATCAACATCAATGCCCTTGCCAGCGGTGTGAGGCAGCGCTTCCGGGGTGCAACCGCCGTTTATGTGCGGGCCGATAAGGAGACCCCATGGGATGCCATCGCGCAGATTATCGCTGAATTGGGCGAAGCGAAATTTGAGGTAAAAATGGTAACGGCGCCCGTCGATTCAGGAGTACGTCGACGGCGCTGAACGTGATGGCAGAACGGGTCGATATTCTTGACGAGCGCGATCCACTTGCGGCGCCCTTGTTCGGCGCGCTGCTGGTGCACTTGGGAGTTGTCGCGCTCCTGTTCTTTGGCTGGTACCGGATGAAGCAGAGCCGCGAGAACTTTGGCGACCGGCATCCGGCGGGCGGCCCTGCTTACGCTGTTTCGGCAGTCCATAACATTCCGATACCGCAACGCGACGCCACTCCGAATCCGGTTGCGAATGACACGCAATCCGTCGTTCCAAGCGCGCCCGCAAAGGAAGAGGCTGAGAAGAAACCGCCGGTGCTGGACAAGAATGTCGTGGAGATCCCGGATAAGGTTAGGCGGCAAGCACCGCAGCCGTTGCATCAGCAGCAATACAAACCAACGGCTCCGCCAAATCAGGTGTACAGCCAGTCGCGGCAAGCGCTTTCAAATCCGATGTACGCGCAGCAGGGCGGGGCCGGACAGGTAGGGATCGGTCCCAACTCTCCGCTCGGCAATCGGCTGGGATGGTATGCCGAAATCGTACGTAGCCGTATCGCCCAGAACTGGCAGACGAACGGGCTCGATGCCCGCTCTCAATCTCAACCCGTAATCGTCAGCTTCTACATCATGCGCGATGGCACGATTCGCAACCCACAACCTGTTCAAAGCAGCGGAAATCCAACTATCGATAACACAGCTGTCCGCGCGGTGTATGCCAGCAGCCCGCTTCCACAGCTTCCGCCGCAAATCACGGAGAGCTACGTCTCGGCACAGTTCACGTTCAACTTACATTGATGAGCATTTTACGAGTCTTTTGTCTTTGCCTGATGATTTCGGGCGGCGCGTTTGGAGGTCAGCAGATCACCGGACAAATTGTGAAGAACCCGGGCAAGCCGTTGATCGCTGTCACCGACTTCCGCGGCTCCGGCGCCGCCGCCGATCTGATGGCTGCTTTCAACAGCAGCGTGCGGAGCGATCTCGAAAGCTCCCCGCTTATCAACTTCGTTCCGAAGACTCTCTATCCGTTGCAGGTTCCGCAGCAGCCGAACGACCTGCAGGCCGGGGTTGCCCCCCCTTCCGCGCGCGCTACCAATCCGCAAGGAAATCGATTGACTGACTGGAGTCTTCCACCCATCGCTGCAAACTATCTGGGACTTGGGTATGGCGCTGAAAATCACGGCACTTTCGTCGCGTTCGGCTGGTTCTACACAACAGCCCCCAATATGCCTTCGCTCCAGCAGGCGCAAGTCTTCGGCAAGGTATATACAGCTGCTTTAAGCCAGGAAGGGGCGACCGATGCGGGGCATCGCTACGCGGCGGATATCCTTGCCCAGTTCGGCGGCAAGAGCCTGGTCGGCACGCGCATCGTCTTTGTCTCAAATCGAACCGGCTCGAAAGAAATTTGGGTGATGAACTGGGATGGCACAGGCGAACGGCAAGTCACTCGTTATGGCTCGATCAGCACTTTCCCCTCCGCCTCGCCGGACGGGCGAATGGTTGCGTTCACAACTTATGCCACCGGCTTCCCGGCTATCCAGATGTTTTCTCTTGACACCGGCCGCAAATTACCGTTCTATAACCAACGAGCCTCTATGAATGCGTTCGTGACGTTTATGCCGGATTCAAAACGCATTATTTTCTCGTCGACTGCCGCGGCTGGCCCCGCACAGTTGTACATGGCGAACGTAGACGGGGGCGGTTTGCACCGTGTGACGTCCTCGAACTCGATTGAGGTCGAAGCGAAGATAAACCCTGTGACCGGCACTGATCTCGTCGAGGTTTCCGGACGCTCCGGTTTTCCGCAGATTTACCAAATGAACCTTGATGGAGCAAATTTGCGGCGTTTGAGCGCGGGTACCGGTGAAGCGACGAACCCGGCCTGGAGCCCCGACGGCGCGCACATCGCATTTGCCTGGACGAAGGGCTTCGAGCCGGGCAACTACAACATTTTCGTGATGGATGTAGCCTCAGGGCAGACCACGCAGTTGACTGCGAACGAGGGCCGAAACGAAAATCCAAGTTGGGCGCCCGATGGCGCGCACATCGTCTATGCTTCCAAGCGCGGTCGAGAATCCCAGATCTGGGTGATGAATGCGGATGGCACGGGCAAACATCCGTTGACGAAGTCAGGAAGCAACGAGAAGCCAACATGGGTCAATGCCGAGCAGTAACACGGGGGCAAGTGAAATGCAGGAGAGAGTTCGAACAAATATGAAGAGACAAAGGTTGTCGCTGACGCTGTACTCCACGTTGCTTTTAGTTGGACTGGCAGCCGGCTGTCACAAGAAGACACCGCCACCGCCACCGCCTCCACCGCCGGCCGCTGTTACGCCCCCGGCGAGCAAACCTGTGGTTGAATACTTCACAGCCGAGCCAACAACCGTGAACAGCGGACAGCCTGCTTCGCTGCGCTGGTCGGTCACGGGCGCGACCGGCGTGCAAATCGACAACAACATCGGCAGCGTGAGCCCGAACGGGCGTCGCGCGGTCTACCCGACAGCGACGACGACTTACCATCTGAGCGCAACCGGACCAGGCGGCCAGACGGATGCCGATGCCACCATTACCGTGAGTACTCCTCCACCACCACCGCCCCCGGCGACGAATAATGCCTCGACCATACAAGACATCTTGTCCCGTCAGGTCCAGGACATTCATTTTGATTACGACAAGAGTGAGGTGCGCGCGCAGGACCAATCGATTCTTCAGGGCAACGCAGCCGCTTTGAAGCAGATCTTCTCACTCGACAGCAACTTTATAGTGACGATCGAAGGCCATTGCGACGAGCGTGGTTCAGCCGAGTACAACCTCGCGCTGGGTGATCGTCGTGCGGCCGCTACCCGGGATGCGCTCTCGGCCCTGGGCGTTCCCGCCGACAAGCTGAAGACAATTAGCTACGGCAAGGAACGGCCGCTCTGCACTGATGCCACCGAGGACTGTTACGCGCGCAACCGGCGCGCACACTTCTCAGCCGCCCAATAACACAGCGGACCCCTTCCGAGTCGCTTTCCACTTAAACTGAAGTCTTGAGCGTGGGGCAGGCCAAAGCGTCTGCCTCACTATTTATCCGGAGCAAATTGCAAATGAAATTCGTCCGTCTGGCGGCTTTGCTGGTGACGTGTTCCAGTTTCTCTTTCGCAGTGAACAAGGATCTTGTTCAAATGCAGCGGGATCTTGAAGACCGCATCAACACGATGCAGCAGGCCATGAATACCAAGCTCGATACCCTAACCGGGATGCTGCAGGCTATGCAGAACGATACCCGGCGTACCGCCGATCAGGTGGCTACGCTGCAGGACACGGTAAGTAACGGGGTAGCTAAGTCGCTCACCCCGGTGACCGGGTTGGGCAACAAGGTCGATTCGATGGGTGACGATGTGCGCTCATTGAAAGATTCGCTGGCCGATCTGAGTTCGCGGCTCGAGCGGATGGATGCCAAGATGACCGACTTGAAGAATCAGCTGCAGATCATTCAAAATCCGCCGGCTGCTCCCGGACCGGGTGGGTCAGCCGCGCCAACCAACACGCCGCCAGGTGGGCCGGTCAGTCAGGCTGGACCTCCCGCCGGCATGAGCGCTAACGATAGCTATACAGCCGCGGTACGCGATCTGCAGACGGGTAAGACCGATTTGGCTTATACCGAGTTCTCGCAATATCTCCAATACTTCCCGAATACGGAATTAGCAGCGAACGCGCAGTACTATCTGGGCGAGATCAGCTACAATCGCGGCGATTTCAGCGGCGCTGTCAAGGCATTTGATGCTGTCCTCGAGCGGTACCCGGATAACCCAAAGACGCCGGATGCCCACTATATGAAAGCGATGGCTCTACTCAAGAGCAACCAGAGAAATCGAGCGGTCGGTGAGTTCCGTATTCTTGTGCAGAACTATCCGCATACCGACGACGCGCGCAAAGCGTTGACTCAGCTGCGAGGATTAGGAGTCTCGGCGGCGAGTACGACAACAGCCGCCAGACGACGCTGATCCTCCTGTTATTGCCCAGTGTGCATAGATGCAATCGGCTTCTGCAGTGCCGTGACTTTTGCTGCCCCAATATGCTCGATCGTATTCGCGTCGGCTGGAGGAAAAACCAAATTCGTGCTGACTAGACGGCCGTCGTCAGCAAAGACTTCGACCGAGGAACGATCGACCAAAATCTCGAGCTTGAGATCTGTGCTCGGCAAAGTGAGCGGGGCTTCGATGCGCGCCGGGAAATCCGGGCTGAACGCAGTCAGGCCCGAGTGGCTCCGGTCAACAAACAACATTTTCTTAGCAGGGTCGTATCCGACCGCCGTGTAGTGCTCCTTATCGGCCAGGATCTTCAATCCGGTCTCGTGCCCGGTGCTGAGACCAAGTGAAAAAGCCAGCAGGTATGTGTGGGCCGTCTGCGGCGTCTCCGGTGCTTCGGGCAATTCTTCCAGGGCAGCGAGCGGATGCTGATACAACCGTATGCCGTCCGGCGTTTTGCGTAACGACAGCTCGCGCGGCACCGTCATCTGGCCGCGCCAGGGACTGGTCGGCAGCTTCGCTGCATACTGCCAGTTATCCATCCAGCCGATCATCACCGGCTTGTGACCGCGAGGCAGTCCGGTGAAGGTGAGAGCACAGTAGCAGTCTTTGCCATAGTCGGTCCACAGCGTCAGGGAAGATGGATTCTCATTTGTGAAGCGCGTTCCATCGAAACGCCCGACAAAGTATTGCTCACTCGAACCGCCGACACGCCCGCCTGGATTCAAGCCGACCTTCATCACCCAGCGTGACTGGCCGGCTTGACCCTCAACCGGTAATTGGAAGAGCTCCGGACATTCCCACTGGCCGCCCGCTGCGCCGGCCGGACCGAACTCACTGAGGCTCTTCCAGGCCTTTAAATTAGTTGAACTATAAAGCCGCACCTTGTGGTCGTTCGGCAGCGACACCGCCATCACCCAATGATTCCCCTGCTCGGACCAGAACACCTTCGGATCGCGAAAATCCGACATGTTCAGGTTCAGAACCGGATTGCTCGAGTACTTCGTCCAGGTTCGGCCGCGGTCGTTACTATAGGCGAGATTTTGTGTCTGCAGCGCCGGCTTAGTTTTCGTCTCGGGCGTGTGGCCGGTATAGACCGCCACCAGGCAGTGTTTGCCGCCGGTGCAGAACCCGCTCGTGTTGTGTTCGTCGATCACCGTGCTGCCGGTGAAAATCATGACGCCGTTCTCTTCGGGCAACGCTACCGGCAACTCCTGCCAGTGAAGAAGATCGCGACTGACTGCGTGACCCCAGCTCATGTGGCCCCACTGATCGCCGAACGGGTTGTATTGGAAGAACAGATGGTACTCGCCCTCGAAGAAAACGAGGCCGTTCGGATCGTTCGTCCAATGCTCGCGTGGAGAAAAGTGGTATTGCGGGCGGTAAGGCTGGTCCCACGCTGCCGGAATCTGGTGCTCTGCAGCGAAGCCACCGGCGCTGAGTAAAATCAATACGGAGATTCGAAGAGATTGCACCTCCAAAGCATATGCCAGTTACATCAGCTCCTCGGTTTTAGTACGTCCCTTCGATCCGCAGCCCCAAGCTAACCAAATGATTCTGCAACGGCCGCAGTGAACGGTTGATCAGCTTCAAAATGTCTGTCATGCAATGACAACCCGTAAGGAGTCTCTCGATAAAACACAAACTCCTAACCGCCTGGTACTGTCACCAGCGGAATGCGCTTGCTATCCTATCCACCAAACCTGTGCATGCCCGTTCTCCCGAAAGCTCTTCCGCGAATCTGTGTGGCGCTTGGTTTTCCTTCGCCCGCGAAATTAAGTCAGGCGGCTGAGCACGAACACCGCGACGGCACAACTTTCTTTGAATTTCGGCTCGACTACCTGACGGATCCGGCCGCGGGCCCGCAAGTCATACGCGATTTCCGCCGCGCTCATCCGGACGCATATGTGCTTGCTACCTGCCGCAGCCGCCTCGCGAAAGGTCAGTTCCGCGGAGGGGTCGAATCGCAGCTCTCGGTTTTGAAAGCAAGCGCGGCGGCCGGAGCAAGCTTCGTCGACCTCGAAATCGAGATCGCCGAAAAAGTAAAATCGGCAGTCAAGCCACTACGCGAAACGGCTCTGCTCGTAATTTCCTATCATAATTTTCAAAATACGCCCGCGCTCGACGCGATCACGCGCAGGCTCAAGAAAATTCCAGCCGACATTTACAAAATCGCGACCACGGCCCGCAAGCCGAGTGATAATCTTCGTGCGATTGAATTACTGAGGCAGCATGAGACGGCATCACTGGTGCTGATAGAGATGTCCGAGGTCGGTGTGGCTAGCCGCATCCTGCTCCCCGCGCTCGGTTCGCTGTTTACATATGCGGCTCCAAGTGAAGGAGAGGGAACAGCGCCAGGGCAGATTTCCGCGCGCACTTTGCGCTCCCTCTACCGACCCGAAAAGTTAAGCAAGCAGAGCAAGATTTACGGTGTCATCGCTGACCCGGTTGCTCATTCGAAGTCTCCGAACATTCACAACCGCGCTTTCCAGGCCCGCCGGTGCGACGCTGTCTACCTTCCTTTTCTGGTGAGCCGTGCGCAATTGGGCGATTGGATGACGTGTGCTGCCAAATTGCCTGTGGCGGGCTTCAGCGTGACGATTCCGCATAAGCAGCGCATCCTGCGCTATCTGGATGTGGTCGATCCCCTTGCCCGCCGCATCGGAGCTGTTAATACGGTTTGGCGTAGAGCGGGGAAGTGGCGGGGCACAAACACCGACGCCGAAGGCGTGCTGAAGCCGCTAAGCCGGCAAGTAAGGCTCGCCCACTCGTCTGTCTTGATTGCCGGGTATGGAGGTGCGGCGCGAGCGGCTGCCGTGGCCCTCCATGAGGCGCGCGCGCAGGTGACGATCACGGGTCGCAGCCTAGCGCGAGCGCAGACTCTGGCGCGCGTTATCAAAGGATCGGCAATCACAATCAAACAGGCACAGGCGCAGCATTTCGATGTGCTCGTTCATGCCACGCCCGTAGGCATGCTTCCAAAGGTGGACGAGTGTTTGTTTCCAGAAAACATCCCGGCCGACCTGGTGCTCGATATGGTGTACAACCCTGCCGAAACGCTGCTGCTGAAACGAGCCAAGGAGCAGGGATGCACCGTCATTCCGGGCGCGGAAATGTTACTTGAGCAGGCCGTCTCGCAATTCGAGATCTGGACCGGGGACAGTGCGCCTCGTGAGGTAATGCGTCGCGCTCTCGAGCCGCAACGCTGATCGCAGCAACGTCTCGCCGCGATGGGCTCCTATAATGTTGCCATGCTCTCGCGTATCACACGCCGGCGATGGACGGCGCTCGTCACGGTTGCGCCCCTTGCTGCGCAGGTCACGTCCACAACTCCACCGGTCGGATCGCCTGCTCCGCCGAAAAGTCCCGCTACACCCGAACAGCGTTTGAGCAAGGCTTACGATGACGTACGCGATGTGAGCAAGACCTTGTCGAAAGTCGAAGTGCCGATGAATATCGAGCCGGCATTTTCGTTTCAGGTTTAGCCGGTAAATGAGCGACAGCGGAAACAAGCTCGACGAAGCGCTGGTCCCATTCGCGACCATCACTCAGTTGAGTGCTGCCCTGCGCGCCCGGCAGATTTCTTCGCTTGAACTGACCAAGATCCTCGGCAAACGTCTTGAGAAGCTCGGTCCCGAATATAACGCGCTCGCCTGTTCTCTCGTCAAAGACGGCAAGAAGCGGGCCAAAGACGCGGATGACGAAATCAAACGCGAGCGCTTCCGTGGACCTCTGCAGGGTATTCCGTACGCTGCGAAAGACCTGATCGCGGTCGCCCGATATCCGACAACCTGGGGCGCAAAACCATTCGCGGACCAGGTGTTCGATGAGGACGCGACCGTGATCCAGCGCCTGAATGATCAGAGAGCGGTGTTAATCGGCAAGCTTTCGATGGTGGAGTTGGCAGGGGGCGGTGGCTACAGTTCAGCCGCAGCATCTCTACAGGGACCCGGGTTGAATCCCTGGAACAAGTCGTATTGGTCGGGCGGTTCTTCGAGCGGCTCGGGAGCAGCTGTGGCCGCCGGGCTCGTGCCGTACGCCCTCGGCTCCGAAACATCGGGTTCGATCTTGACCCCCGCTTCTTACTGCGGTGTAACCGGTTTGCGTCCGACCTATGGGTTGGTCAGCCGGCACGGCGCCATGGCGCTTTCCTGGACGTTAGATAAGATCGGCATCCTCGCCCGTTCGGCGGACGACTGCGGCTGGGTTCTGCGGACCATTGCTGGAAAGGACGAAGCGGATCCGGGGTCAGCTGGCAAGAGCTTCTATTACACGCCGCAGTTCTACCAACACTTCAAAGACATGAAGGTCGGATACGCCGAGATAGATTTCCATGGCTGGCCCGATGAACCGATGCGACCTGCCCTGCAGAGTGCACTAGCAGTCTGCAAAGCGATGAGCGCAAATATGATTGAGAGCACGTTGCCCGACTTTCCGTACGGACCGGTGATTGGCACTGTAATCGATGCGGAAGCAGCTTCCATTTTCGAGCCGTTCATTCGAAGCGGACGCGTGGAGCAGCTGGCCGATCAGAGCCAGATCAACGGATTGAAAGCGTCTCTCACCTACTCAGCGCTCGATTACCTCAAGGCGATGCGAATTCGCAGTCAGATTCGAACGGCGTTTCACGATATATTCGGCAAAGTCGATCTGCTGATTGCTCCCAGTCAATTCAGCTTGCCCGAGCGCGCCGACCAGCCCTTTCCGGAGGACGAGCCCAAGCGTCCCGGGCAGCGTGGAGTCGGTGCCGGGCTGATACAGGCTTCAAACCTCTGTGGTCTGCCCGCCATTACGGTCCCTTGCGGGTTTGTGAACGGCCTGCCGATCGGACTGCAGATTGTCGGTGGCCCTTTTTCAGAGAACCGGATTCTGGCCTGGGCGCGCGAATTTCAGAATCGAACCGATTTTCACAAGCAGCACCCGCCCATACCGTCCTAAAGCGATCCCGACTTCACCAGACTTGCCGTTCCAACCAGGAGCAGAGTGGCTGCGAATACCACCAGAGCCCCGGTCCGACGTCGATTCGGCATAATCGCGTGAAAAGCGAAGAAGAGAAAGCTTCCGCCAATCATGGCAACAATCCCTGAAGTCCACCAAGCGCCAAAAGCGGCGACGCCAGACCTGGTGGCTGCCGGTTCGGTCAGCGCGCCCACAACTGTGAAAAGCTCGACGGCGGCAGCGGCGGCCAGCGCCTGCCAAGGTGAACGGAGCCCCCGCCGCGCGAGCCAGCCGATCGCCAGACCCTCGGGTACTTTGTGGAGAGCCAAGCCGAGTGGCGCTGAGATACTCGCGACCTGCAGTGATTGCAGAGCACGCACGCTCCAACCATCGAGAAAGCTATGCACCGCCGTAGCCGCTAAGACCGGCCACACTGCGGCGTGTCCGGATGAGGGATACGCATGCACAAAAATTTGATCGATGAAGATAAGGAAGAGGCAAGCCGCTACCGTCATGGCGGAAGCAGCCGGCCAGCCCGAGGCAGCAGCGACTTCTGGTATCAGCCAGAACACTGAAATCCCGAATAGCACTCCGCCGCCGGCCGCTGCCAGGTAGGTTGAGAAGACGCGCGATTGACCAAGCGAAACACCGGCTGCAACGCCCGCCAGGCCTAAAAGCGTCAGCAGGAGCGCGACATTCATCTACTGGCCAGCGACTTTTGCGACGAAATACGTGAACGGTTTGCCCTTAGTCAGTAAGAGTTGGTGAGGAACACCCGCAGGAATGTGGATCACATCACCCGCGCCGAGTTGATGACGCGTACCGCCGTCAATTCCGTTCCCACGAATCTCGCCCGCCTTGGTTGTGTGTCCACCGACCATTTTGCCGCCGGTCAGAATCGTAGCCTCGCCGCTCTGCACGAGAAAGATATCCGCCTCATGTTCGTGAAGCTCGGATGACCCGGATTCTTTGCGCTTGATCAGCAGCAGATAATGATTGCCATAGCGGGCAAGATTTTTGTCCGCGTACGTTCCGCTTCGAACCTGCAAAGCTTGCGCCATCCGCTGCAAATCCCGCGCCGTGTAGATATCCACCTTGTCGTCCCTTTCGGCCGGAAACGCTAGGGCCACCAGAAAGGTCGTGGATATTACAAGTCTTAGAAGTTGCACGCGACGGTGATCTCCATTGTTGTTGTGTAATCAGGGCCGGGCGCAGTGAAAGCGGCTAGCTCTTCAAGTTTACTTGCGCCGAAGATCAGTCGCGCCCATTGCGATCAGTTAGGCCGAATAGGAGGAGCGCGGCCCGACAACTGGCAGCGTTCTATACGAGTCTTCCAGGCTACAGAATAAGTTGAACTTGATGATATACCAGAGCGCGGCGAAGCCATCTTTCAAACCGATCTTCTTGCCTTCATCGTAAGTTCGCCCGCGGTACGAGATCGGGACCTCGTAAATCGCGCACTTGAGCTTTGCCGCTTTAGCCGTCACTTCGATTTCGAAACCAAATCCGGAACTGGTGATCTTCATATTGCGGATAATGTCTCCGCGGAACGCCTTGTAGCCTGTCTCCACGTCAGTCATATTGACGTTGGTGAAAAGATTAGAAAGAAACGTCAAGGCTTTGTTGGCTAGGTAATGATAGAAATATAGAACCCGAGCCGCTTTCCGGACGAGGAATCGGGAACCATAGACCACGTCTGCCTCGCCCCCAAGAATGGGGCCGATTACTTCGCCGATCTCGTCCGGGTCATACTCGAGATCGGCATCCTGCACAATGACAATGTCCCCGGTCGTAATAGCAAAACCAGTCTTTAGCGCTTCTGTTTTCCCTTGGTTGACAGCATGGTGCGCGATCTTGACGCGCCCGTCGAGACGAGCCAGCTCATCCGCGATCTGCCCTGTTCGATCTGTCGAACAGTCGTTGACGATCACAAGCTGTTTCAAATGCGGCTGGATAAGCACGCGCCGAGCTACGGCAAGTAGCGTTGCCTGCTCGTTATAGGCCGGAATGACGACCGATAAACATTCTTCCATTCCCTTGAAGGATTATAATTCAGAGCGCTTCCCGGCTGGGTCCAAAGCGGAGCATTTGCCGGGTGGCGAGCTGGCTGCCGCTGTTCTGTTCTACGTACTATTAGCAGCATCGTTGGTCCCGATCTGGTTCTCAGCGTACTTCCCATCATCGGACGGGCCCTCGCACCTGTTTAATTCATATATCTATCTGAACTATGGGCACTCGGCTATTTTTCAGCAGGCTTATACGTTGCATGTGCCGACCGCGGGCAATCTGGCCGGTCACGCGCTCGCGATCTTCCTCTTGAAGCTCGGCTTTTCCTGGAGCCTCTGTGAAAAGCTGATCCTCACGATCTGTTTAACCGGGTTGGCCCTGGCTTTCCGCTACGCTCTCAGAGGCGTCAAATCTGCTCCGCTCGCTGCGGCGCTGCTCGTCCTGCCATTTCTGTATAACTGGCCTTTTCAGATGGGCTTTTGGAGTTTCAGCCTGGGCGTTCCCTTTCTGCTGATTGGCATTGGCCTTTGTTTTCGCTATTGCGGCCGTTGGAGTCCCGGCTCCCTATTTCTCCTGTTTCTTGCCGTCGCCGCCGTTTATGTGTGCCATCCGATCAGCTGGGCGGTATGTGGCCTCGTAGTCGCCCTAATGACGGTTGCCGGCGAATGGAGCTCATTGCTTACGCAACCTGGCAACCGGCGACGGTCCGTCATGCAGATCGTGCTACCGCTTGCCGTTTTCGTACCGTTTGCCGTCCCCAATCTTGTGTTCGCCTCGCAAAACGAATTTGTGAAGTGGGATCCTATCACCTCGCCTGGCAGCTTTTTGTGGCCGCTCTATACTGCCTCTCCGATACATCTGTTCACGCCGGACGCTCGCCCGGCCCGCGCGCTTTTCATTTTGTTCGCCTTGGCTTCGATCCTCAATCTTTGGTTCCGGACCAAGCCTGTGAAAGTCGCCTTTGCAGATGTCCTATTGCCCATCTCCGTTCTGCTGATGCTGATGGGCCTGTTCAGTCCAGGGCGTATCGGCGAAGGAACTTACCTTGGGGTCAGGATTCTCTTGTTCGGATACCTGACTTGGGCACTGTGGCTGGCCACTACTTCGGTCCCGAAGATGGTTCCGCTTCTCGCTACGTTCACGGTCGCGGTCACGCTATGGCTCGTTCTTGCGCGTGTGCCTGCTTGGCGCGATGCCAACCGCGAACTCACCGATCTCGTTAGCTTGGGCAGGAGCGTGCCGGCGAACAGCTTTGTGTGCCAGATCGACTTCGGCCCTACTACCGAGCTCGTCAGTGCAATGGAGCACGCGATCGACCTGCTCCCGGCCCACCAGGTGGTGGACGTACGTGACTATGAAGCAGGACGTTACGCATTCTGGACGCGATTTCGTCCGGGCTACTTCCTTGACGAAGACTATATGGCGCTTTCGTCGAGGCGGGATTTTGAGGGAGCGTTGAATCGTTTCGAGAGCCGGACAGGTAAGAAGGTTGATTTCATCTTCTTGACTGATCTGAAGATCTCGCCAGACGAGAGTATGAAGAAGATATTGCCTGCCCGCTGGGACCAGTATGAGCTGTTACGGGCCAGTGAGAAGGACGCGATGGCGCTGTTCAAGCGCAAGGATTAACTTCGGTTTAATTTAGTTTTTCGGTTATCGTGACCGGGTTCGTTAGCTGAAATGTCAGCAGCGATTCGGTAGGCAGTGTGGCCGGCCTACCCCGCGTAGCCAGAACAACGCCAGTGCCCGCCGCCCCGCCCGCTCCCGCGCCGATGGCAGCACCTCTACCGCCGCCCCCGAGAGCTCCGATGATCGCACCGATGGCAGCGCCCCCGGCGATCTTTGCGGCATCGGCTCCGTTTGTCGCTGTGCTGCGCTTTTCCACCGCATTCGTCTCTACTCTGATCCGCTGCCCGTCCGTGGTGTTAATCTCGGTAAGCGTCAAGCTGAGGTTTGCCAAACCGCGAACCCGTCCGGATGAGGTCGAATCCTCTATGCGGCCCAGCACTTTCGATCCTTTATCGGCGATCACAAAGCCGTTGCGAATGATCGGCGCTTCGAGAGTGCCGCGGAAGGTATCGCCGGCATAGTTATGTTCCGTGGAGAGCGTTTCCCCAAGCCGAATGGTCAACGGAGTTCCAGCCGCTAACTCCACCATGTTCGGCTCAGGTCTTACTGAAGCGGCGGTCGGCTGGTCAGTTGCCGGTTGTTGGCTGAGAGGCGGATAGGTCGCCTGATTCCGGTTCGGCAAGTTGTCCGCGATCACAGTTGGGGAGCCTGTATTCTGCACGACCTGCACCGGCGTCGGGTCAGGCCGTTGCACAACCGGCGGTCTCACGATCGCTTTCTTGATGCGTGGCGAAGCCGCCGTTTCCCGCGCTGCCCGCGCAGCATCTGTACTCGCGTGCTGCGGAACGGAAGGTGTTGCCTGATCGGACGAGAGCTGCGGTTGCGGTTCCGGCTGCTGCGGAGTTACCACGGGCGGAGGCGTCACTTCTTCGGGCGGCGCTTCAGGAGGAGCATCTCGAGCCAGCACTTCGGGCGTTCGCATTTTGCTGTCCTGCGCTCGAACATAGAACAGAGCGCTCGCTAGCGCGAGCACCAAACCTGCCACAAAAGCCGCTATCACTTTCAAGATGCTGGTGCGCACGGAATCGCTCCCTACTATTGAACGTTTGAACTGACTAAAATGTTGCGACTGGAGAAGTTAAAATGGAGTCTTTCGTAGCATTGGGTGTCGCCTAAAGGCACCGGCTCATGTCAGAGAACCCTACTTTATTCCCGCATTCCTTTCAGATCGGTCCTTTTCCGATCGCGCCGGCGACCGTGCTCGCTCCGATGGCAGGCGTCACCGATACGGTTTTCCGCCGTTTGATTCGCAACCAGGGCGGATGTGGGCTGCTTATGACCGAGTTCACCAGTTCGCACGGCATCGTCAGCACTCGCAAGACAAAAAAGCCGAATCGGAATTTCCGCTATCTGTATTTCGAAGAGGAAGAGCACCCGATTACGTGCCAAATTTTCGGGTCTGATCCAGCTGTGATGGCGGATGCGGCGAAGGTGTGCGAAGAGCGTGGGTTTGATATTGTCGACATCAACTTTGGCTGTCCGGTTAATAAAGTCGTGAAATGCAACGGTGGGTCGGGTTTACTGCGTGATTTGCCGCTTGTCGCGACTATCCTGGAAAGAGTTCGTTCGGCAATTTCGATCCCTTTGACTTGTAAATTTCGTGCCGGCTGGAACGACCGCGAGCTGGTCGCGGTAGAAATGGCTAAGATCGCCGAGGATTCCGGCCTTGCCGCCGTAGCGCTCCATCCCCGAACTCGGGAGCAAGGTTATAGCGGGCGCGCGGATTGGTCCCGCATTGCCGAGATCAAAGCCGCCGTGAAGATTCCCGTTATCGGCAATGGCGACATTACAACGCCCGAAGAAGCTGTCCGAATGCAGCGTGAGACCGGCTGTGATGCCGTTATGATTGGCCGGGCGGCTTCCTATAATCCGTGGATTTTCCGTCAAATTGCCGAGTTTCTCCGCACGGGTACGTACACAAGTCCATCCGATCACGAGCGCTACGAAATCATGAAGACGTATTACCTGATGCTCGAGGAACACGGCGAATCGGATGGCGTCGGAAAGATGAAGCAGTTCGCCACCTACTTCACACATGGGATTCGGAACGGAGCCCGGCTACGGACGGAAATCTACCGTGCGACTGACATTAAAGAGATCTTGGCGATTGTCGACGCGTTCTTCTCTCAGCACGGCGTTGCGACCGAACTGGAAGTGGCTTGAAGCACGTTCGGCTGATTACGGACGGCGCCTGTAAAGGGAATCCCGGGCGCGGCGGCTGGGCTTTTATCCTCCGTTTCGGTGAATTTAAGCGCGAGGCATTCGGCTTTAGCTCGCACACGACGAATAACCGCATGGAACTGGCCGCCGCCATCGAAGGACTTAAGCGGCTAAAGGAAAGCTGCGCGGTCGAAATCATCACCGATTCGGAGTATGTGAAGAACGGCATCACCAAGTGGATTCATGGCTGGAAGCGCAATAACTGGCGCAAGTCGGACAAACAGCCTGTTAATAACCAGGACCTTTGGATCGAGCTCGACCAATTGGTGAGTGCACACGAAACACAATGGAAGTGGACCAAGGGTCACGCGCTGCACGAAGATAACAATCGCTGCGACGAACTTGCCAGCCGCGCTGCCGAGGACCAGGTGGCGAGTGATCCAAAGGCCGGGCTCGACCGCTACGCCCTGCATACCGGAACTCATGCCTAGTGGTCGCCGCGTCTGCCTCTTTGGCGGAACATTCGACCCCATCCACAACGCCCATCTGCGCATCGCGACAGAAGCCGCCCAGTCTTTCAACCTCGACCAGGTTTTGTTTATTCCGGCGCACACGCCGCCGCATAAGACAGACCGCGTTATTACGCCCTACGAGGATCGGCTGCGCATGGTTACTCTTGCCTGCCAGCCATACCGGCTGTTTAGCGCCTCGTCTTTGGAAGAGAGTGCGGGCCGGAGTTACACCGTTGACACAGTTCAGCGAGTTCGCAAAACTCTTGGTGCCGAAGATCAGCTTTTCTTTCTGATTGGAGCCGACGCTTTCGACGAGATTGAAAGTTGGAAAAGCTGGGAGGCGCTCATTCAACTCATCACATTCATCGTCGTGACCCGACCCGGCGGCCGCTACCACATTCCAGAACATGCATCCGTGTTGCCGCTGAATGGCCTTGACTTGTGTGTTTCCAGTTCATCGATTCGCGCTCAACTGGAAGCCGGCGAACCAACCCCTGAATTACCGGGCGCCGTGCGCGCCTATATCGACGCGCGCGGGCTTTACCGGCAGACTGAAACTACTGCTTCGCGGTGACGCAGAACCGATCGAATGCCTCAGTCAGCATCTTGGCTATCTGCGGAGCTTCCTGGCTTTCAATCTGGTAGCGGTGCAGTACGAAGACGGGCTTGCCGTCCTGAAACAGCGCCATGGAGGGTGAGGAGGGTGGATAGTTGGGCAACAGTTCGCGCACATGGCCGACTGCTTCCAGATCGGCACCGGCAAAGACGGTAGCAGCGCTATCGGGCCGGTTCGCATGCTTCAGGGCCATTCCCACGGCGGGGCGCGCCTTTCCCGCTGCGCAGCCGCAAACCGAGTTGGTAACGAGCAGAACGGTGCCGTTCTCGCTCAAAACCTTGTCAACTTCCGCTGGCGTACGTGTTTCCTGCACGCCGTATTGAGTCAAATCTTCGCGCATACGCGCTATCAGTTGTTCTGGATATCTCATGGTTTTTGTCTGAAATGGTTTAAGTGCCTGCTCGGCCGTTCTGGACTTTGGGCGTAGCTAAGTAGCCCACGATCGTATCTTTGCGAACCTGATTCACCACGATCTCATCCGGCTGATGAGCCTTGGATGTATAGAACTGAATCGGCTCGTTGATGCTGCGGTCCTTCTTCTCAACGGTCTTATCGTCGGCCGTGACTTCGATGGTGAACTTGTTGCGCTTCGTGTCCACCTTCTTCAGCATCACCATAACGTCACCAACGCGGGTCGCGGTCTTCGAGCGTGTGATCGTGAACTCCGAATAATTCCGTTCACCCAGTTCACGCAGGGCTTGCAGCTCTTTACCGTTGGTGGCGATGAGGCTCGCGTGATCATCCAGTTCGCCCGTGGCGTGCTTTAGGTTAGCAACGGTCTGCTCAAGTTGAGTTTTCGTGTTGCCCAAGTCGGATGAGACCGTACTGATCTGCGTCGTGGCTGTGTCGGCCGTCTGCTTAACTTGAGTGATGGCCGCCTGCTGTGCGGCTTGCTCTTGCGCTACTTTGTCTTGCAAGCTCTGCACCTTCTGCTGCGCATCTATCTTGGCCTGCCCCACTGCCTGTTCCGCGGCACGACGCTGCTGAGCAAGCCGCGCCTGTAACTGGTCGATGCTACGTCGTGAGCGTTGGACCTCTTCGCTCGAATCGATGCGCATCTTCTCCATGGCGCCGTTGAGATCGCCTGACAGCTTCGTGAACTCGTTGCGATTGTCGGTTTTCATGCGATCTAATTGCACGAAAAGAAAAATGTTGGCGGCCGCCAGTAACGCCAGAATGCCTGTGAGCACCGGCGTCTTCCAGTTCGCACCGGAAGGCGGCGGAATGATGTAAGTAGGCTGCTGCTGTGTGCTCATTGTTCCTATTATGTTTCAGTTTAAGGCAGATGTCTCGGAGCGCTCGCTAGGAACTTCACCGATTGCTGGCGGGAGTTCCGGCGCAAAGCAATGCCTGCAACGTGCCTCGTACGAATCGACGGCTCCGACCAGAATAAGTTCCTCCGATCTAACTAGCCGCTGGGTGTAGGGCGCAGATGCGCCGCAGCGTGCGCAGACAGCCAGAGTTTTGGTCTTCAATTTGGCCTGCGCCTCCAACTCGGGCATAGGAACGAACGGGCGTCCTAGATAGTCCAGGTCCAGGCCGGCGACAATCACACGCTTTCCGCTAGAAGCAATCTCGCGAAGCACACGGACGAGCTTGGCGTCGAAAAAATTGGCTTCGTCAATGCCCACCACTTGCGTCCGATCCTCCAGTCGCTTCGGGATCTCAGCCGCCGAATTCACTTTCTGGCAGGGGAAGCGCTGGTTGCTATGGCTGACGATGGCGGGCCCTGGGTACCGGTCATCCATACTGGGTTTGAAACCGGCAACTCGCTCGCAGTCAGCTTCAGCAGCCCGCAAACGCCGGATCAATTTCTCAGTCTTCCCGGAGAACATAGGTCCGGAAATTATCTCGATCCAACCCGAATTTGGATTTACGATAGCCAATGGCACTTACTACCGCGCAGAGCACCGAAGTTGAAAACCATATTTTCTAAACGTCTCATTGAACCCGAAATACTCGATCACGTTCCACCCGAAGTCGCGCGCCCGAATCTGGCCGATCTCGTTCGCATCAATCGGTATCTGGGCGGACACTCCGTGCTGCAGAAAACGCTGGCTCGCTTTGCGAAGTCGAATGATAGCTTTACGTTGTTAGATGTCGGAGCCGCTTCGGGAGATTCGGCCCGCTTGATCCACAGCATTTACCCCTATGCGCAAGTTACCTGCGCGGACTACAACCAAACAAACCTGGAGCACGCTCCTGCCCCAAAGGTTTTGGCCGATGCTTTTAACTTGCCATTCGCGTCCCGCAGCTTCGATTATGTGCTTTGCTCGCTCTTCCTACATCATTTTTCCGATGCCGAGGTGATCGAGCTTTTGCGCGGGTTCTATGCCCTGAGCCGAGGAGTACTGCTGGTGTGTGACCTGGAACGACACATCCTGCCGTATCTTTTTCTGCCGGCGACAAGACCTATCTTTCGGTGGAACGACATCACAGTCAACGATGGGTTGAAATCCGTGCGAGCCGCATTTCGAGCCGACGAGTTAAAACGCTTGGCCGTCAATGCCGGCTTGGTAAAACCGGAGGTACGGAGTTATCGCCCTGCCTTTCGTCTGACACTCACCGCGGTGAGGTAAGACCGGTGGGCACTCGGAGGAAATACCCACCGGGAAGGGCGTGCAATCTTTTCAGACCGACGCCTGTCTTGCGGCAAGCTTAACATAGAGATGCCGAGTCTCGAAGAAACCCTAAACACCTTTCGTACTAAGTACTTCGGGGCTTATCGCTCGTGAACGACGGGCGTTAGTACCACCGCCGCATTCCAAGGCTCTTCTTCGGGGCGACCTACAAGGAAGCCGTATCCAAGTACTCCTACCAGCAGCACGATTCCGGCGATGGCAAAAGCAGCCAAAAACGAATGAGTTGCCTTTAGCGTGTAGCCGCTAATAATCTGTCCGGCAACTCCCGACAAGTTACCAAAAGCGTTTTGAAAGCCGGTCCATTTGCCCGCTGCTTGCGGGCCGGACAGGAACTGAGTTAAAGCCCAGTGGTTAGAGGACCAGGCACCCATCGAGAATGAGGCGAGCAGGAGCAGTACGTTAGCCAGGGCCGGATCAGCGGCCATGACAGCCGGCAGCATGAGACCGCAGCAGCCGATGAGCCCCGCGCAAACGAAGACCTGGCGCACCCGGCCCGCATTCCACCTGCGGTTGCGAATCAGCCAATCGGCTAACAAGCCGAAAAACAGCGAGGAGCCGGCTACGGTCCAGAAAGGCAAGGAACTAAACAATGCAAGGCGATCGCGGGTATAGTGACGATCGCTCTCAAAGTAATAAGGCAGCCAGTTAAGAAAAACGTACCAGGTGTAATTGCCGCCGAATAGACCGATAGATGTCCCCCAAAATGATCGGCGAGAAAGGATTTGCCGGGTGGTGGCGACCGCCTCTGGAGCCGTACCGGTAGAGGGTGAGTAATGCGCCTTCGGAAGCTTGGCAGCAATCAGGCACCAGGGCACGAGCCAGAGGAGGCTTGCTCCGCCGATGATGGCGAACATGCCGCGCCAGGTAAACCATTCCACCATCTTCACTCCGATCAGCACGCCGAGGGCGGGACCTATCTTGGAACCGGCGTCGATCAATGCGTTCGCGGTACCGCGCAGTTGTTCAGGAAAACTGATGACAATGATCTTCGAATACGCTGGATAGGCGATGGATTCGCTCGCGCCGAGCAGAAGTCGCAGCAGGAGAATGGCGCCGAACGTACGGGAGAGTGCTGTCAGACCGGTCGCCGCTGACCAGAGCAAAAATCCAAGGGCGTAGGCCCAGTTCACATTCCAGCGATCCACGATGCGGCCCGAGACGATTTGAGAGAACGCGTACGTCAGCGAGAAAGCCGCCAGCAGATAGCCCAATTGGTCGGGCGCAATGTGAAGCTCTGCGGAGAGACTCTTCGCTGCGACCCCGAGATTTCCGCGGTCCGCGTAGTTGATGCACACAGAGACCACCAGTAGGCCGAGAGCCAGCCAGTGAAGGGGTTTGGGCTTAAGCGTCTCGCTTGCCATGTCTGGCAAATGTATCAGAGGCGGTCAGGACGAATCATCACCGGGTTCATAATGGCATCGGGAGCCCCAATCGACATGGAACAGCAGTCGCGGACCGAGCATGATTCTGAAACGCGTCACTCCGTTGCGCTACGCGCCTACGACCTTTGGCAAGAACGTGGGCGTTCCTGGGGAACTCCTGAAATTGACTGGTTTCGAGCGGAGCAAGAAATCCGGGAGGAGAGGCCGCCTCACATGGATCCGGGGTATCAAAATGCCGGACCCGAGCCGCTCGCAGTTGTGACCGCCCGGGTAGTTGGTGCGGTGCTCGGCTCAGTGAGCGGCGTGGTAGCGGCCGTGAGCAACTCGCTCACATCGGAATGAATCTGTCTTGCCGCTAATGCAGGTAAAACAAGCTAAGTCGCGGGAGCTTAGCGTAATCGAGCAGTGCCGTATCCAAGTACCGGCGCTCCAACATGGAAAGCTGATCGGCAGTCATTTTGCCGCGATAGGGTTTCAACTCGCGGTCGAGTTTCTCGCGCATACCGTAGAGCTCATCGTCCGTTTGTAACGTCCGGATGGCTGCTACCAGCTTTTCTTCGAGAGCGGTAAGCCGGCGCTCCAGGTCCTCCAGATTTTTAACGTGTTCTTCGGCCTGCTGTGCGCAAGCGTCAAGGGCGCCCGCGATGTCTGAAAACACGGGCCCGGGTTTCTCTCTAATCACATTGGCTGCATGGCTTAGATAGGAGCAAAGTTCACTTGCGGTGAACGGCGCGTCCTGGGTAGCGCGACCGCGCGAATCTTCCGCCGGCGCACGCTGTGCCGATTCCATCACGGCCTGCGCACAGTAGGCGAGAGAGTTCACTAGCCGGCGCTTCTGCTTGCGGCTACGCCATTTTTCGAATGCCTCATCGATGCCTTTCAGCGCGGCATTAAGCGGTATTCCGGCCTCTCGCCAATTCTCAATGAGCGCCCAATCGAGAGGTGAAAGTAGAAACAGACCGCTGCCGCGTGCCCGTTGAAAGTGCTCTTCGATCTCCGTGAAGTAGTTGAAGTAGTTGCCGGGCCAATCCGACTCAGCTTCCGAAGCTGTCTGCGGTTCGTTCATCCGACCACTCCAGGATCGGGCCGGATCCCCCCGGACGAGATGCGCTGCACCTGACCGCTCTCGGATCGGACGAGCAGAAACCCATGCTCGTCTAGACCATCCGTGACGCCCCGTAAGCCATTCTCTTCGACAATCACGCGGCGATTGATTGCGTAAGTCGAGGCAGCCGCGAACGCTCGCAGAATCGCCTCGGGCCCTTTCTTGATCAGTAAATCGGAAAAGCTGTCGAGCGATGCTAGAAGAGCGGCGAGCAGGTTCTCGCGTGATTGCGAGCGCCCGGTCGCGAGAAGCAACGAAGTGGCGGGAGTGCGGAGGTCCGAAGGCAACTGAGTGTTGTTAACATTGATGCCGATACCCGCGATAACGTAGTCTCCCACCAAGTGTGGCAGGATGCCGGCTACTTTTCGCTCACCAATGAGCACGTCGTTCGGCCAGCGTAAGTCACAGGCTTCGTGCGCTGATTTTTCGATTGCTTCCGCGGCGGCTAGACCAATGATCAGACTTGCCAGCGGAAGATCACCGCTTGCGAGCGGCAAACGCAAGAGGATCGAGCTGTATATTCCCACTTCTGCTTCCGAAATCCACGATCGGCCAAGACGGCCGATCCCGCTCGTTTGCTCATCGGCAATAACGACCGTACCGACAGCTGCTCCAGAACTCGCCAGACGCGCGGCTTCCGTCATCGTTGAGCCGATCGTCTGAAAGTAATGAAATTCGTTTTGCGGCCTAAGCTCGCGAAGTTTCAGAATGTCGAATGCCATTACTGCGGGAGCAACTCGAGACGGAAGCTGATGTCAACTGCCTTGGCGGAATGCGTGATCGCTCCGCAGGAGATGTAATCGGGACCGGCCTCGGCGTAAGAACGAATATTCGCCAGATTGATGTTGCCGGAGAGTTCGGTTGTCGCGCGACCGTCAACCAGTTGAATCCACTCGCGCGCCTGCTTTGGGCTTAAGTTGTCGAGGAGGAGATGCTTTGCGCCACACCTCAACGCTTCCTCCAACTCGGCGGGGCTGCGCACCTCGATTTCGACCGGGCCCTTGAATTCGCGTACTGCGTGCAGGGCTTGTGTAACGCCTCCAGCGGCCGTTATGTGATTGTTCTTGATCAAGATGGCGTCAAAGAGACCTTGGCGATGATTGGTGACGCCGCCTGCAGCTGCCGCATACTTCTCGAGCAGCCGTAAGCCGGGCGTCGTCTTGCGCGTATCCAGAACTTTGGCCGAAGTACCCTCGACGGCGTCTGTATGCTGGCGGGCTAGTGTGGCGACACCGCTTAGACGCTGCAGAAAATTGAGTGCAACGCGCTCGCATTCGAGCAATAATCTTGCTGGTCCGACGACGTTAGCAAGAATGTCTCCGAACGCAACCGCCGCCCCGCTTTGCTTAAGGAGGTCAAGGTTCACGCCGCCGCGCATTTTATAGAGGACAGCAAGCAGCTCAATACCCGCCAAAATGAACGACTGTTTGGCAATGAAGCGGCCTTGTGCATACAGATCGGCAGGTACGGTGAGCGTGGAGGTGACGTCTCCCGAGCCGATGTCCTCATCAAGAGCGATTGCGACTGCGCTTATCACCTCGGGGTGCGTGGCATCGAACATCACTCGCCGCCTTCGAGCAGCTTCCTGTTCTTTTCAAACTGCTCGCGATAGCTTGCTACTTTTGCGCGCAATCCTGTCACAACTTTCTCCGGTGCGCGGCTCAGGAACGTTTCGTCCTTGAGCTGATTTTCGGCGCTCGTGCTCGCTCGCTCTAATCCGGCGTTCTCTTTTATGATTCTGGCCCGCGCGTCAGGGGAAAGCGCGCCATTGCGAGCAACATGCGGAGAATCGATTTCCAGCGAGTAGCGCGCAGAGTCGTCGGAACCGGCCACTTGCGTTACTCTTAATTTCGCAAGAGCTGCCACCGCCGCAAGATCGTCCTCATCGAACGGATTGCTGCTGATCCGAAGAGTGGCATTGAGCGTAACTTTGGGATCTAGTTTATTGTCGGATCGTGTCTCGCGGGCAGACCTGACGATGTCCTGCAATTTCGTAAACTGAGCCACCTGTTCGCTGAAATCTAATGCTTCCTTCGGCATCGGATACGGAGCAAGTGAGATTGATTTCGGCTGGTCGACGTTGGTGGTCGAGCCATGCACTAAGCGCTGCCAGAGCTCTTCCGTCACAAACGGCATAAACGGATGCAGCAGCCGCAACGCCGCCTCGTACACAGTGAGCGCTGCATTCCAATGCGAATCAAACCCCGAGCCCTCCCGAAACCGGAGCTTCTTGACTTCGAGGTACCAGTCGCAAATATCGTGCCAGACGAAATCCCACAATGTTTGTGCGGCTTCATGGTAGCGGTGCAGTTCAAGAGCTCGGTTGACGGAGCGCGTTGTTTCGTTCAAGCGATCGAAAATCCATGCGTCTTCGAGCGCGGCGGGTTCGGGGGCAGATCCGGCATGCGATGGTGCCCAGTTCGTGATGCCCGAACGCTCCATGTTCATAAAGATCAGGCGAGACGCGTTCCAAAGCTTGTTCGCGAATCCCTTGCCGGCTTCCATGCGGTCTTCTTTCAGCGCAATATCGGAGCCGGCAGCCGCCGAAATTAGCAGCGCGATGCGGCACGCATCTGTGCCATATCGATCCATGATCACCAGCGGATCGATCACGTTGCCTTTGGTCTTCGACATCTTTTGCTTGTCCGCATCCCGCACCAGCCCGTGAATATGTACTTCGCGAAACGGCACCTGGCCAGTCATCTCGATGCCGAGCATGATCATGCGCGAGAGCCAAAAGAACAATATGTCGAAGCCGGTGATCAACAGCGAAGTTGGATAGAACGCTCGGAAATCCGGTGTGTCGTCCGGCCACCCGAGAGTTGAAAACGGCCACAGCCCAGAGCTGAACCAAGTGTCGAGCACATCGCTGTCTTGTACGAGTTCGGTCGAGTGACAGTGTGGACAAGTAGCCGGGGTCTCCCTCGCGACTGTAATCTTCGAGCAGTTCCGGCAATGCCAGGCAGGAATTCGATGACCCCACCAGAGCTGTCGCGAGATGCACCAATCGCGGATGTTCTCCATCCATTGGAAAAAGAGAGCCTCTCGTTCGTCGGGGACAAAGCGGATCTGACCGCTCCGGACCGCCTCCATAGCTTGAGCGGCAAGCGGCTTCATGCGCATGAACCACTGCAGGGAAACGAGTGGTTCAACGACTGTCTTGCAGCGATCGCATTTACTGATGCTTACGGTGTAAGGCTCCGTCCGTACCAGCGTGCCCGATGCGGCAAGTGCCGCCAGAATGCGGGTACGAGCCTCGAAGCGGTCGAGCCCGGCATATGGGCCGGCATCTGCCGTCATACGTGCGTCTTCGCGAATGACCTTTAGGGAGGGCAGGTTATGGCGCTTGCCCATCTCGAAGTCGTTCAAGTCATGCGCCGGTGTGATCTTGACAGCGCCGGTCCCGAACTTGGGATCGACAAGCGGATCAGTGATGATCGGGATCGCTCGTCCAAGCAGTGGCAGCACGACGGTTTTGCCATGCAAGTGCCGATAGCGTTCATCATCGGGATGAACTGCGACCGCGGTATCGCCCAACATTGTTTCCGGGCGTGTGGTTGCGACAACAATGGAATCATTTCCATCGCTGGTCAGATAGCGCACGAACCAGAGATGACCTTCGACAGATTCGTGAATCGTCTCCAGATCGGAGATGGCGGTCTGGCACCGTGGGCACCAGTTAACCATGTACTCGCCGCGGTAGATCAGACCTTTCTCCCACAGCCGCACGAACGCCTCGCGGACGGCGCGCGACAGGCCGGCGTCCATGGTAAAGCGCTCGCGGGACCAATCTACGCTCGCACCCTCGCGGCGGATTTGCGTCTTGATCCGGCCACCATATTCCTCTTTCCACTTCCAAACGTGCCGCTCAAATTCCTCACGACCTAATTGCTGGCGTGTGAGGTGTTCGGCGGCAAGTTGACGCTCCACAACCATCTGGGTCGCAATGCCGGCATGGTCCATACCGGGAAGCCAGAGAGTTACTTCGCCTTTCATGCGATGCCAGCGCACGGCGACATCGACCATAGTGTGTTCAAACATGTGGCCGATATGAAGCGAACCGGTGACGTTCGGAGGCGCAATCACGATCGAAAACATCCGGCTGTTCTGAGCGGCGGCGGCGTTGGCCTGGTAGATACCCGATTCGATCCACCACTGCGCCCAGTGCGGCTCGAAGCGCTGGGGCTCGTAGACCTTCTCAAGTTGCATGGGAATTTTCAGCGTAACATCCGAAAATGCTTCGTAAGATAAGGTCGCTCAAATGAAGACCAACTATCGGTAGGATTACCGGAGGATGTCACGGAAACCGAAGATTACCGCCTCAGTCTAATAAGCGAGAAATCACCAAATCACGAAGACACGAGGGTCCAAATGGGTTTACTTACACCAAATAGCATCAAAGATTTTCAGTCTCTTTACAGCCAGCAGC
The DNA here is from genome assembly GCA_963737005.1 of Terriglobia bacterium. Lineage (GTDB taxonomy): Bacteria > Acidobacteriota > Terriglobia > Bryobacterales > Bryobacteraceae > Bog-105. The sequence goes on from CAVTRD010000008.1 coordinate 532,735, forward strand.
TGCAGTATCTGCTTTCGGCCGAGAACCAGATCGTGAAAGGGCTACAGAGCATGATTTCGCATGCTACCGATCAGCGGTTGAAGCAGGCATTTCAATCGCACCTACAGGAGACCCAGCTTCAGGTCACCCGGCTCCAAGAATTGATTCCAGACGTAAATGACGGCGACGTCGACGATAAGAAGGACCCGATCATGACTGCCCTTATCGGTTCGGGCGAGAACATTGTCAGTGAATCAGAAGAAGGACCAGTGCGGGACGCCGGACTACTCGCGACGGCTCAAAAGATTGAGCATTACGAAATTGCTTCGTACGGTTCAGCGCGAGATTGGGCCAAGATGTTGGGCCTCACAAGGCACGCTGAGCAGCTGCAGAAGACGCTTGACGAAGAGAAGCACGCAGATGAGCTTCTCAGCACCATCTCGCAGTCGACAAATACTACGGCCGCTGCCAACGCTTAGCCAAATTGCGACTTAAACGGAGAGGGGCGCGATATTGCGCTCCTCTCCATCTGAAAAAACAGCTTACTTAGGTTTCTTGCCGCCGTTTATATTTGCTTGCTCTGCAGCCAGTTTCAACTCAGATGATGCTTGCTCAAGGAGTTCCTGCGCCCTTTTAGCGTGGCCCCGCATGTCATCGTTGTTGTCTTTCTCGGCGATGGTGATTTTGTCGTAGCTCTCCTTCATAAAATGTTGAGCTGCTGCCAGATTTGGGTGCTTCTCTGCCGAGATATTTTCTACGGGTCCCTGCGCGAGGCAGTAGCCTCCAAATAGAAGGGCGCCGCCCAAAGCAAAAGTCGTCAGTTTTTTCATCCCTTTATTTTACTTGTCGGGAACCGAAACACAAGCTTGGGTGTATGGTGATCTAAGTTATGCGTTCTCACTTTTCGAAGGTTCTTGCAGCGGTAACTCTCTCAGTCTTAGTTGGGCCCCTAATCGCGCGGCAGCAGCCAGCTTCTCAAACTTCGGGCGCTGCGGCCCGCCCTGAAGACACCGAGGTTTGGGAGCCGGTGCCAAAAGTCGTCACGCCGGGGGCAAACAACACCGCGCCTCCTTCGGATGCAATCGTGCTCTTCAACGGGAAGAACCTTGACGAGTGGGTGTCCAATGCTGATAAGTCGCCTGCAAGGTGGACCGTCTCTAATGGCGTGCTGACCGTCAACAAGGAAAAGGGCGTCGGAAACATCGAAACGAAGCGAACGTTCAAAAACTATCAGCTTCACATAGAGTGGAAGGTTCCCGAGAATATCACCGGCACTGGTCAGGCGCGTGGCAACAGCGGAATCTTTCTTGCGTCAACCGGCAACGGTGATGCGGGATATGAACTGCAGGTTCTCGATTCGTATAACAACAAGACGTATGTCAACGGAATGGCCGGGAGCATCTACAAGCAAGCCATCCCCTTGGCCAATCCGACTCGCAAACCGGGCGAATGGCAGACCTACGACGTGATATGGACAGCGCCTACATTCGGCGCCGACGACTCCCTCCAGACCCCCGCCTACGTAACGGTCTTGTTTAATGGAGTGCTGGTCGAGAATCATTACCAGCTGAAGGGCGAGACCTTCTACATCGGAAAACCGGTTTACAAGAAGTACGATCGTGCACCGATTAAGCTACAGGCCCATGGCGACAAGAGCGAACCGGATAGCTTCCGCAATATTTGGGTCCGGGAGCTGGAATAGCGGACCCCATTTAGAGGCGCTCGCGATTTGAAGTTTGGCTCCTCAGGTAGGATTCGAACCTACAACCCTTCGGTTAACAGCCGAATGCTCTACCGTTGAGCTACTGAGGAGCATCTTGCCCCGGTGCGCGTAAGGACTGCCGAAACAGACTGTACGTACCAAGCCTTCACCATTAAAACACAACTGATAACGCACTCGGCTAGTGATGATGGTGCGACAAATTTCCATGAGACGTGACTTTTCGGCCAGCTACCGCCAACTCTCGCCGGGGTTCATCCAAACGTTCACGGAGCCACCGCCCGATGAGCGGCATCCCTTCACCGGTTTTTAAGTTCGAAAACAGAAACGGCCGCCCACCGCGTTTGAGCTTGGAGTCTCGCTCCATCACTTCGAGCGAGGCGCCCACATAGGGAGCAAGATCAATTTTATTGATCACGAGAAGGTCGGAGCGCGTGATACCCGGTCCTCCTTTTCGTGGAATCTTGTCACCTTCGGCCACATCGATGACGTAAATGGAAACATCGGCCAGCTCCGGGCTGAAGGCCGCGGCGAGGTTGTCTCCGCCGCTCTCGATCATGACCAGCTCTAAATCCGGGAAGCTACTCTCGAGGTCGGCGATCGCTTCGAGGTTCATCGACGCGTCTTCGCGAATCGCTGAGTGGGGGCAACCTCCTGTCTCGACACCACGAATCCGCTCGACCGGCAAGCTGCCTTGACGCGCAAGAAACTCGGCGTCCTCACGTGTGTAGATATCGTTGGTCACAACACCCACGCTGTGTTCGGGCCAGAAGCTTCGGCAAAGTGCATCGACCAGAGCCGTTTTCCCACTACCTACCGGACCCGCGATACCTAAGCGAAATGCTCGTTTGTAGCTCATATAGATCAAAAAAGAAAATATTTCTGCGCCATCGGGCAGTTCCGCCAAAGGTTCGCACGCCAGCAGTTCACCATCGGCACGCACTTCATACGTTTCCGGATCGACTTCGATATTCGGCGTCGCGAAATTGCGAACCATGTCGCTCTTGCCAACCGCCCGGCATTTGCGTACGGCCACGAGTTGCTTGCGCAAACGCAATTTCTGCTGAAGCCCGTCATCAATCGCCCGTTGCGAGGAGAACGTCACAGCGATTTGCGCTGCTGTCTCACCGAAGCCGCCGAACATTGGCCGGAATAGCTGCGGCTGCGTAGTCGGAACAGAGGCATTCGCGTCGCCCATCGTAGCCCACGCGATCATACCGCCTTTGATCACCATCTCGGGCTTCACGCCGAAGAAAGCGGGTTGCCATAGCACCAGGTCGGCGAGCTTACCGGATTCAATGGAGCCCACGTCGCGCGCGATGCCGTGCGTTATCGCAGGATTGATGGTGTACTTCGCGATATAGCGCTTCACGCGTTCATTGTCATTGCGGTTTGTGTCACCCGCGAGCGGTCCGCGCTGAACTTTCATCTTGTGAGCGGTTTGCCAGGTGCGTATGACAACTTCGCCCACTCGACCCATGGCCTGTGAGTCACTCGCCATCATGCTGAATACGCCCAGGTCGTGCAGAATGTCTTCCGCCGCGATTGTTTCGGGCCGAATCCGGCTCTCGGCAAACGCCACGTCTTCCGGAACCAGCGGGTTGAGGTGATGACAAACCATCAGCATGTCGAAATGTTCGGCAATGGTATTCACCGTGAATGGACGCGTAGGGTTTGTGGAGGAAGGTAGTACGTTAGGCAGGGATGCGATTCGGATGATATCGGGAGCGTGACCGCCGCCGGCGCCCTCCGTGTGGTAGGTGTGAATGGCCCGCCCGGCGATAGCAGCGATGGTGTCTTCGACGAACCCGGATTCATTGATGGTGTCGGTGTGAATAGCTACCTGAACGTCGGTCTGATCGGCCACTCGCAAGCAGGTATCGATCGCTTTCGGCGTAGTGCCCCAGTCTTCGTGTAACTTCAAGCCGCATGCGCCAGCACGCACCTGTTCAAGCAGCGGTTCCTCGCTAGAACAGTTGCCCTTCCCAAGAAAACCAAAGTTTAGGGGAAATGCCTCCGAGGCAGTCAGCATGCGTGCGAGATTCCAGGCACCGGGTGTGCACGTGGTCGCATCCGTGCCAGTTGCCGGACCCGTCCCGCCGCCGAGCATCGTGGTCGTGCCATTCGAGAGCGCTTCGTAGATTTGTTGGGGCGAGATGAAATGAATGTGGCTGTCGACCGCACCGGCCGTTACAATCGCATTTTCGGCTGCAATCACTTCTGTCGAAGCGCCGACAATCAGGTTTGGACTCACACCCCGCATGCTGTCGGGATTGCCTGCTTTGCCTACGCCTACAATGCGTCCGTCGCGCACGCCGATGTCACCCTTAACTATGCCCCAGTGGTCGAGGATCAAGGCATTAGTGATAACAAGATCCATCGCGCGACCGGGCTCTTCGCGAGTAACCGCGCTGTTTTGCCCCATGCCGTCCCGGATGACTTTTCCGCCTCCGAATGTGATCTCTTCACCGTAGGTGGTAAAGTCACGCTCGATCTCGATAATCAGCTCCGTGTCGGCCAGGCGCACACGGTCGCCCGTTGTGGGTCCGTATAAATCGGCGTAAGCGCGGCGGCTGATTGCCAGGCTCATAAGTCTCCGTTGATCTCGCCGCGATGTCCGAAGACGCGCCGGTTCCCACCGATGCTGACCAGCCGAACGAACTTCAGTTCCCCGGGCTCAAAGCGAGCGCCTGTTCCCGCCGGTATGTCGAGTCGCTTGCCGCGGGCTTTTTCACGATCGAACTCCAGCGCGGGATTTACTTCAAAAAAGTGATAGTGACTACCGACCTGTAACGGCCGGTCTCCGAGATTGCGAACCGGCATCTCTATGGCTTCGCATCCTTCGTTCAGGACGAGCATGCCTTCCTCGAGAAAGTATTCGCCTGGAATCATGATTGGATCGGATCGTGCACCGTGACAAGTTTAGTGCCATCAGGGAAAGTGGCTTCGACTTGTACTTGGTGAATGATCTCCGGTATTCCATCCATGACATCGCTACGCTTGAGGACTTTGGTTCCGCGCGTCATGATTTCGGCAACCGGCATGCCATCACGCGCTGCCTCGAGTATCTCCGCAGATAAGATCGCGACTGCTTCCGGGTAATTGAGCTTGAGGCCGCGGGCGCGCCGTTTCTGCGCAACCTCGGCTGCTACATAAATCATCAGTTTCTCCTGTTCGCGAGGTGTGAGATGCATGCTCGAGTCTTTTCCTTTTAGTACATCTTTCGCGGCAGAGTCGGTTCTCGACTATAGAGTTCGCGCTTCATCGCGCGCCAAAATACATGCAACGTGTCAATCAGGTAAACAGCTTCGGTGGCGAGTCCGCGGAAAGCCAGTCCGCCGCTGTGCAATGCCGAAACACCCCAGACTTCCTCGGGACTGCAACGCGCTCCTGCGGCCTCTGCCATCGCCCGCTCCCAGGCTAACCAGTGTCTCGCGCTGATCCCGATCCGGCAAACATAGAGAGTGGCGTGGTAATGGAAGCGGCCCATCTGCAGGACTTGGTCTGGCCTGCGAAGTTCGGGCTCGATGTGCCAGAAGTCAGACACAATTGGTCCACCGGAAGCGCGAATCTCGGTGTGTATCTGCAGTTCGCGCAAGGCGAACGCCTCTCCGCTTCGACCCGGTGCGACGATTTCCCAAGCGAACAGGCCGGAATCAACCGACAACTCGAACGTGGTGCGCTGAGCGAACCGCGACCCGGCGAACGGGATGAGCGAATCCGGTGTGTATTCGAGCACCGCTCCAGGTCCCAAGCGAAAGCAGAGTTCCTGAAGCGCGGGCGGCCGATCGTCTCTCGACTTGTAAATTCGAGTCGATCCTGTGGTCGTGATCTGCACTTGGCAACGGGCGTCCAGTTCGATCAACGCAGTGAGATGATCTCCTGCGAGGATGCCGCCCGAGACATTCTGCAGATGCAGCAGTGCAGACCCTGAGTCGCTAGCAAATTCACGGACGACTTTCCAGGGAGGCGTTTGCTCCAGGTGAGCCAGGCGAGTGCGATTCTTAATTTGCGCGAAACGCATACTGAGGTTTTTCGGTTCAGTCTGCCTTGTCAGCTGATGAATAACCTGGTTTCGAGAAGTGGATGCCGCATCGAGGCGATCTCTAAAGCAAGGTTGAAGGACGGAACCTGGCGGGGGTTGAAGTCTCGGCTCCGTCGACATACCTCAGCGATTTTAGGCTTAAGTTCCCAGAGAAGCACGCTTGCAGAGAGTTGGCCGAGGGGCATCAATCGTACAACGGCCGAAAGAACAGTGGCGCAACTCTGTTCCAGAAACGCAAGTATACAAAAATCTTCGTTCGATGCCGAGCTGCCGACAGGCCAATCCGAACGCGATCGACAAATGGCAAAGCCCAACTTTCTCCCAATGTTCCTCGCCGGTACATACGCGGAGTATGGCAAGAAAGCGGCGGCCGAGCGTGAGACTTGCATCGCGCATCTCGCGTGCTGGTTTTCGAGCGCTCAGCAACCCGTTGAGGTCTCGAAGCGAAGCCGCCGTAACTGCGGTACCGTAAGCGGCGCGGCAGAATGTTGCCTCCATTAACAGCGATTCTTCTAGATAGGTATCGAGCGCTTCTGCTAAGCAGTCAACACGCAAAGTGTCTTCGGCAGCGAGCGTCTCGAAGCCAAATGAATGCGCAAGCGTGCCGATAGGAAGAGCCGAATCAGCGAGCTGTAGCAGTTGAAGCAGGCCCACGTCCATGCATCGAATCTACACATAAGAGCCCTCTGAAAAACCGGCCAGCCTGTATATTTTGCGTGCTATATTTGAATGTGCGGACGCGAATTCTTGGCGTAATTCCCGCCCGGTTTGCCTCTTCTCGTTTCCCTGGTAAAGCCCTCGCATATTTAGCTGGTAAGCCCATGGTGCAGCACGTATGGGAGCGCGCCTCCATGGCCCGTTATCTTAACGATCTCGTGGTCGCTACCGACGACGAGCGCATTGCTTCGGTGGTCCGCAAATTTGGAGGGCGGGTTCGCCTGACCAGCCCCGCTCACGTTTCGGGGACCGATCGTCTGGCGGAAGTCGCGTCGGCTGAAACGGCCTCAATTTACGTAAACATTCAAGGCGATGAACCGCTCATCGATCCGGAAGCAATCGACGCTGCTGTTCTGTCACTTAACGGTGACGAGTCGGTGGTCATGAGCACGCTCAAGAAGCAGATTCACGATCCGGCGACGATATTAGACACGAACATCGTAAAAGTGATCACAAATCTGTCGGGTGACGCGATCTACTTTTCTCGCTGCCCGATACCGTACGAACGTGACGGGCGCAGTGCTGAGCCGCTCTACTATAAGCACATCGGACTTTACGTATATCGCCGCGATTTTCTGCTGCATTACCCGGATCTGACAATTGGGCCGCTTGAACGCGCTGAGCGCCTCGAACAATTGCGGGCTCTCGAGAACGGTTACCGGATTCGGGTGGTAAACACCGAATACGAATCTCTCGGCGTCGACACGCCGGATGACCTCAGCAGGTTAATCGAGCTGTTCAGCTCCGTGGCCGGCAGATACGGGATGGATGGAGGCTGATGGCAAAGTACATTTTCGTGACTGGTGGAGTCGTTTCCTCGCTCGGAAAAGGCATCGCAGCCGCGTCGATCGGCTGTCTTCTCGAAAGCCGCGGGCTGCGGGTAACGCTTCAAAAATTCGATCCTTACCTGAACATCGATCCGGGCACGATGAGCCCCTTTCAGCATGGTGAAGTTTTCGTCACTGATGATGGCGCGGAAACCGATCTTGACCTTGGGCATTATGAGCGTTTCACCCACGCGCCGTTGACGCAATCGAACAATCTCACGTCCGGTCGCATCTACGAGAACATCATTACGCGTGAGCGGCGTGGCGATTACCTGGGCAAGACAGTGCAGGTCATTCCGCATGTGACGAATGAGATCAAGGCTGCGTGCCGTAAAGTAGCGGCCGATGTGGATGTGGCAATTGTGGAGATCGGTGGCACCGTTGGCGATATCGAATCTCTTCCCTTCATTGAAGCGATCCGCCAGATGCGTCACGAAGAAGGGCGAGAGAATACGCTGTTCGTTCATCTCACACTTGTGCCCTGGATTGCCGCTGCGCAAGAGCTGAAGACGAAGCCGACTCAGCACAGTGTCAGAGATCTGCGGGCGGTCGGTATCCAGCCCGATATTCTGCTGTGCCGGTCGGAGCGTTCTCTGCCCGACGAGGTCAAAGAAAAGATCGCGCTCTTTTGCGATGTGGATGTAAAAGCCATTATCACAGCCAAAGACGTCAGCTCGGTCTACGAAATACCGCTGGTGTTTGCGGATCAAGGTGTCGATGAAACCGTTCTGCAGTTCCTTCACATGAATGCCGGCAAGCGCAATCTCACACGCTGGACGGAGATGCTCGATCGGATGAACAATCCGTTACATGAAATTACGATCGGGCTGGTAGGCAAATATGTCGAGTACGAAGATTCGTACAAGAGCCTCAAAGAAGCCCTGCTGCACGGCGGCATTGCGCATCAGGCGCGCGTCAACATCGAGTGGATCGAATCCGAGCAGATGAATTATCCCGAATGCCGCGGGTATCTGCACCGTTTCGACGGGATTCTGGTGCCAGGCGGCTTCGGCAAGCGCGGCATTCAAGGCATGTTGCAATGCGATCCGTTGTGCTCGTGAAGATAAGATTCCTTACTTCGGCATCTGTCTCGGCATGCAAACAATGGTGATCGAGTTTGCCCGAAATGTGTGTGGCTTGGCCGAGGCGGACTCCACTGAATTCAACGCCGCAACGCCTTATCGCGTGATCTTTAAGCTGCGCGAGTTGAAGGGCGTCGATGAACTCGGCGGGACCATGCGCCTTGGCGCCTACCCGTGTCATCTCGCCGAAAACAGCCTGGCTGAGGATGCTTACGGACTGCTTGATGTAAGCGAGCGCCATCGTCACCGCTATGAGTTCAACCGCGAGTTTCAGCCCACGCTTGAAGGTCATGGCCTCCGGCTCACCGGGCAAACCCCGGACGGAGTTTATGTCGAAATTTGCGAACTGCCGGATCATCCCTGGTATCTCGGCTGCCAGTTCCATCCTGAGTTCAAATCCAAACCACTCGAACCGCACCCGTTGTTCAAAGCATTTCTCGGCGCTGCCCTGAAGCACCAGGATGCGAAACGGCTTGCCCAGGTGGCCGGGGATCACGTTCTGCAAAGTGCATGAGCGTTTCAGTCGACGTCCAGGGCATCAACTTCGCTAATTCCTCGCGGCTTGCGTTGATCGCTGGCCCTTGCGTCATCGAATCCGAAGAACACGTGCTGGGACTCGCGCAGGCGATCGGCCGCGCTGTCGGCCCATACGTTTTTAAAGCTTCCTTCGATAAAGCGAATCGAAGCAGCTCTCGTTCGTATCGCGGTCCCGGGCTTAAGGAAGGGCTGCGCATTTTGCGTCAGGTCCGTGCGCTTGGGTATTCCGGTACTCACCGATATTCATGAGCCCTCCCAGGCGGCCGTGGCCGCAGAGAGCGTGGATATCCTTCAGATCCCCGCGTTTCTCTGTCGCCAGACCGATCTGCTGATCGAGGCAGGGAAGACAGGCTGCGCCGTGAATATTAAAAAGGGCCAATTCGTCGCGCCCGCTGACATCGCGCTCGCTGCCGAGAAGGTTGCGTCAACTGGAAATCATCGCATCATCCTGACTGAGCGTGGGTCGTCATTCGGGTACCACAACCTGGTCGTCGACATGCGCGGTCTGCAAATTATGGCCGATACTGGATACCCGGTTGTTTTTGACGCCACTCACAGCGTTCAATTACCGGGTGCGGCCGGCCATTCATCGAGTGGCGAGCCTCGATTTATCGAGCCGCTGGCACGCGCGGCCACCGCGGTCGGCATGGCGGGGATCTTCGTGGAAACTCACGAGCACCCCGAGACCGCACTATCGGACGGCGCCAATGCCCTCCCGTTTGACCGGCTGGCGGCTTTCTGGTCACGGCTGCGACAAATTGACTCTCTGGTAAAGCTGATTTTCTGAGACAACGCCAGAGCTCTCAGCCACGTCTTAATATAAAGATTTGAATATGTCGTTACGTTCCTCACAGCGCCGCCAGCACCAGCGTGGATTCTCGCTGATCGAACTTCTCATCGTGATTGCGATTATCTTGATCATTCTCTCGATCGCTTTGCCCCAAATGGGAAAAGCACGAATGAATGCGCAGGAGATGGCTGCGGTGGCCGAGATGCAGACTATCAATAAGGCTGAAGTGCAGTATTACTCTCAATTCAATCAGTACGCTACCAATCTTTCTCAGTTGGGACCGCCCGCCTCAGGCGGAGGAGCGGAAGGTCCGCAGGCCGCCGGTTTGATTCCTTCCAACCTCTCCAGCGGGGGAAGCGGTGGTTACAATTTCACCATTTCGCAATCGGCGCAAGGCTATGCCGTTACCGCTGTTCCGAAGGTCTTCAACAGCACTGGCCGCCGTACTTTCTATAGCGATCAGAGCGGTATCACGCGCCAGAACTGGGGACAAGATCCCGCCACCGCCAACAGCCCTGAACTAAAATAACGGAACGGTGCTCTTTCGTGGCGGTTTCGCCCATGCTGGCGCTCTGTTGCGCAGCGTGCTGTATGTCTCGTGCGCTTTTTCCTTAGGCGCAGTCGAGATTCCTACGACTCAATCCGCCCGATCCCTGGCGGCCGATCTGCGTCAAATATCGGTCGATCCTGCGCAGACGTATCGTGTCCGCGATATCACCTTCTCGCGCGGCGACATCAAAATTTATCTGAACGAAGGCGTGTTCGCGTTTTCTACGCCCGTGGCCGGCCGGCGTTTGAGCGCTGTTTTCACCATCGAAGGCGCTGAGGCGGGCGATGCCGAGGTGATCATCATGCCCCCCCAGCGCAGCGAGCGGGCATCTTTGGCTTCATTCACGAAATTACCTAATCTCGACGAGCACTTCACCACAGCGATCTTCTTCTTTACAGACGATACGGCGCGTGAAATCCTCGATCAGATCAACCGCAGTCCGGTGAGAGAGGCCTCCGATTTGGCGGCCCACATTGGTGAGCGCGCAAATACTGTGCTGCGCGAAGTTGCCGGGCAACTCGATGTTCCGCTAGCCGAAGCGCTGCTCGACCACCACCCACTTTCCGAGGGTCTCTTTTATACGGTGATCGGCGGTCAGCTGCTGGGGGCCTTCGATGTGACTTACGACCCAACACAAGCAGAATCCGTTTACGTGGGCCGGGTTGGATCGGCGCCCGATCAGAGATTTGAGCTCTGGACCAACTTTCGGCCGCGTCGTTCTTCGGCGTTCATACAGCCCGCCGTGCGCATACATCATTATGCGATTGAAGCGACCATCCATCCCGACCTCACAATGAACGTGACGGCCTCATTTGGATTATCGACAACAAGCGCAGACGGCCGGGTGATTCCACTGGCTCTATCTCCGCGTCTCCAGGTCAGTTCAGCTATGGTCGATGACAAACCGGCCGAAGTGTTTCAGCGACCCTCTCAGCGCTTAACCGAGTTCGGCAGCGCCGAGACGCTGCTGCTTATCGCAGATCAGGTTCTTACTCCCGGCGTTGAGCACAAGCTCGATATCAAATATGCAGGTTCGGTGATCCGCGAGACTCACACAGGTGACTATTTTGTCGATGACCGGAACAGCTGGTACCCCGTCTACGGCCCAGTTTCCGCCGATTTCGACCTGACCTTCCACTGCCCCGATCGTCTGCATCTGGTTTCAACCGGCGAGCCGGTCAGTGAAACCGTCGGGAATGGAATCCGCACTGTTCATCGGCGGACCGTCACACCGGCTGCTCTCGCGGGATTCAACTTAGGCACGTACGCGGTCAAAACTGAGCAGCACCATTCGTACTCGATCGAAATCGATGCCCCCGCTGTCGAGGTCGCAACGTTTGCTGCCGACCCGGCGCTTGCCTCAGAAACCGGCAGTATTCTCGACGCATACACCGCGTGGTGGAAGCCTCTCGCCCAGCGCAGCCTAGCCGTGTCTCCCATCGCCGGTTATTTTGGGCAGGGATTCCCGGGTTTGATTTACCTTTCGACGGTTTCCTTCATCAAGCAGGAAAACCGCTCGGTTGCTTTGCGCGGCTCTCGATTCGACGCTTTCTTTTCCGAGCTTCTGCTGCCTCATGAAATCGCTCACCAATGGTGGGGCAACATTGTCCGGCAGGCTGATTATCGTTCCGGGTGGATCACTGAGGCGATGGCGAACTTGTCAGCCCTCGAGTATGTGGGACAGGCGAACGGCGCCCCGGCGCGTTATAGCATTCTGGATAGTTACCGGCAGGATCTTGTGAAGCAGGAGAAGGGTCACACTGTCGAATCGGCAGGTCCCGTCGATTTCGGTGACCGGCTGATGACCACGCATGGGCTTGCAACCTGGCACACGATTCTATATGAGAAGGGATCATGGATTCTGGAGATGTTGCGTGCGCGTCTGGGCGACCAGAACTTCCGCCAAATGCAACTTCATCTGCTCGAGGAGTTCGCCCATAAACCGTTAAGCAACGAGGATTTCAGGATCACCGCAAGCCATTTCGTTCCTCCGGGCCAGCCCGATCGAACCCTGGCCGAATTCTTCGAGACGTGGGTTTACGGTACAGGCCTGCCGAACCTGAAGCTGCACGACGCGGGTGGCCGTTCCATTACTGTGGAAGTCTCGGGGGTAGATGACGACTTCCTCGCGGAGATCCCGTTGCGTTGTAAAGGCGCTTCGACTTACTGGGTGCGCGCTGGCTCCGGCAGTAACGTTTTCGAATTGCCGAAGACTGTTTCCGCCTGCCAGCTGCCATCGGCCCGCGAATTTCTGTTTACCTCACATCCGGGTTAATTTCTGAACGGCGCGTAATGTTCTCTCGGACTGGTAAACCTATAGCCAGCCACTTCGTCCCAATGTGTAGGGCCACTATCATGACGGGCGCAATGGCGGACCAACTGGATCGGGAAATCCACCATGGCGCTGATTTACGCACCTTTGGCAGCTGGATGACTTCCGAACAGAAGCGCATCTTTCTGCTCTGTCGGCGCATACTGCAGGATGCCGATGAGGCCGATTCGGTGACGCAAGATGTGTTTCTCAAGGCATATAAGGCCTTAAGCGCTAAAGCAGATGCTCAGGACCTGGATAATCCGGGCAAGTGGGTCACCCGGATCGCGGTGAATGCCTGTCTCGATAAGTTACGCTCGCGATCCTGGAAGCTTTGGCGACGCCGGGCGCCCTCCCAAGATGAAGAACTAATCCTGCAAATGACAGCGAACGATTCGCCCGATGCAGAACGTCAGCTGTTCTCGAAGCAGATCCAGCAAAGGCTGGAACACGCTCTGGCTAAACTCTCGGATCGTCAGCGCGCCGTTTTTGCGCTGCGGCACTATGACGCGTTGCCGCTTGAGGACATTGCAGAGATGCTCGCCTTGAATACTGGTACGGTAAAGGCGCACCTGTTTCGGGCGATAGCCAAACTGCGGAACGAACTCAGAGATCTATACATAACGGGTGCGCGGTGAACATCAAGCCGCAACAGCTGGAGCATTGGACGGATGATCAGCTGATTGCGCATCTGTACGGTGCAGGGCCGGACGACCGTCATCTCGAGATGTGTGAGCATTGTCTAGCGCGGATCGCGACTTTGCGCGGGCGGCAAGATGACTTGCGATTGACCGAACATGGGAGCGGGGATGTGAGTCCCGAGTTGCTCGCCGAGCAACGTCGCCGGACCTACCGAAAGCTGAGCCGTCCTGTTCACGGGGGCGTGCGTGTGCCGGTTGCCCGTTGGGCTTCGGTCGTGGTGGCCGCTCTCGCGCTCGGCGCAGGCGCACTCTATTACGGAGAGTGTCAACAGCAGCGGGCCTTTGACGACATGGTGTCGGATGCGCAACTCGCCCAGGATGTCAGTGTAATGTCTGACAATCCGGAGGCACAGCCAACTGCTCCTCTACAGGCTTTGTTTGAAGAATGAGAACCGTTGCGCTGCTCGTGTTGGCCGCTGGTCTGGCATACCCCCAGAATCGCGCCAACTTTCCGTGGTGGAACAGCCCCGTTAGGAGCGAGATTGGGCTTACGCCTGAGCAGGACCAAAAAATTCGTGACACCGTTCATACATATCGGAGCCGGCTCCTGGACGCCCGCAACAATGTTCTAAAGGCCGAAGGTGACCTGGAAGATCTGCTGAACGGTCCGCAGGTCGATTCAAATCAAGCTAAATCGGTGATTGACCGTGTCGCTTCTGCGCGTGGTACATCGAGCCGTGTGTTCTTGGAAATGAGCGTTCAGCTGCGCGGTATTCTGACACTCGATCAATGGAGACAATTGGTTCGACGCTGGGATGAGATACAAAAGCGTCGACCTAGCGATACGCAGGTTCCGCCTTAAGATCAGGCAGTAGCTTCCAGCTCTTCTGTGACGGACTCCCACTCGTTCATCGCCTGCGATAGCTGAGACCGTTGTGCGTCGAGTAAGTTGGAAAGCCTCATTGCTTCATCTGCACCGACGAAATCGGAAAACGCCAGTTCGGCTTGTTGAATCTGCGCCTCCAAATCCGCGATACGGCCCTCAAGTTGTTTCGCTTGCTCCTGCATTTGTTTCAGTTTGATCGGGTTAATGCGTTTTGCAGCCGGGGGGCGCACGGGCATGGCAATTGGTTCTGCTGGCGGCACACCGATCATAACGTCTTTGATCGTGGGAGTCTGTTCCGGGCCTCCACTCTTACGCCAGAGGTAATCGGCGAAGTTCCCAGGGTAAACGTGCACCGTGCCATCCGCCACTTCATACACTCGGGTCGCAAGATGTTCGATGAAATACCGATCGTGAGAAACAAACATCACGGTACCCGTGAACTTCTCAAGCGCTTCGAGCAACACATCCTTGGCCCGGATATCGAGGTGATTGGTGGGCTCGTCGAGTAATAGGAAATTTGCCGGGTGTAGCAGCATGCGGGCGAGCGCGTACCGGTTGCGTTCGCCACCCGAAAGAACGCCGATCCGTTTGAATACATCATCTTCACTGAACAGGAAACATCCGAGCAGATTGCGCAACTCGGTATTTGAAGTACGCGGCGCAGCTTCGGCGAGATCGTCCAGCACGCGCGCATCCGGATTCAGTTCCTTATATTGATCCTGGGCGAAGTAGTCGAGATCGACATTGTGCCCTAACGTGTACTCTCCAGCAGACAGCGGCTCGGCACCTGCCAGCAGCTTCATAAGGGTCGATTTGCCTGCTCCATTCACGCCCACCAGCGCAATCCGGTCCCCACGCTCGATCGTAAAATCGACACCATTCAGAACTCGCTTCTCGCCGTAATGCTTCGAGACTTCTTTGAACGTCGCCACCACGCGCCCGCTCGCTTTGGGTTGCGGGAAGGAGAAGTGAATGGTCTTTTCTTCCGGCGGTAGCTCAATGCGCTCGATCTTTTCGAGTTCTTTGATCCGGCTTTGCACTTGCTTTGCTTTTGTCGCTTGATAACGGAAGCGACTGATGAAAGCTTCGAGCTGCCCGATCTTCTCCTGCTGATTCTTATATGCGGCCTCTAACTGAGTAAGCCGCTCAGCCTTTTGTTGGCGATATTTCTCGTAGCCGCCGGTGTAAAAGTAAACCTTCTTGTTCCAGACTTCAGCAATTTTCTTGACCGTGACATCAAGGAAGTAACGGTCGTGAGAAATCAGCAAAAACGCGAACTCGTAATGCGTCAGGTAGTCCTCAAGCCAGTCGCGCGCTTCCAAATCAAGGTGATTGGTCGGCTCATCGAGCAGCAGCAGATTTGGCTTTTCGAGCAGCAATTTCGCGAGTGCGATGCGCATCTGCCAGCCGCCTGAGAACTCTTCAACTTGACGCGTCCAATCTTCTTTCCGGAACTGAAGACCGGTCAGGACCGCGCCGACCTGCGCCTCAATCGTGTAACCATCGCGCGAACGGAACTCGCTGTCAGCGCGTTCGAATCGGTCCGCCACTTGGCGATATTCTTCACTCACCGGGTCGAGTTCGCTCATGCGGCCGCTTAAAGTCTCTAACTCAATTTCAAGCTCCTGCACACCCGAAAACACGCTGAGGCATTCCGCGAAGACAGTCCGCCCGGCAACACGCAGACCGTCCTGCGGCAAATACCCGATGCGCATGCCTTTTGTGGCGGACAGGGAGCCATAATCGAGCGACTCGATACCGGCCAGAACTTTAAGTAGGGTTGATTTACCGGTGCCATTGCCGCCCACCAGCCCGGTCCGTTCTTTGGGAGTGATCAGCCAATCTAAGCCGTCAAACAGCAGCTTTTGACCGAAACGTTTGCCGGCGTTGGAGAGTTGCAGCATTCAACTTTTATTTTCGCTGACACGCAAGCGCGAGCTGGCGGTTAAGCTACCAGGAAGTTGAAGGCGTTGGAAAGGTAGTTCTTAAGATCGGGACGTTTCACCACAGCGTCAAGAAAGCCGTGTTCCAGAAGGAACTCGCTGCGTTGAAAGCCCTCCGGCAGCTTCTGGCGAATGGTCTGTTCGATCACGCGTGGCCCGGCGAATCCGATCAACGCTCCGGGCTCGCCAATATTTAAATCGCCCAACATGGCAAAACTGGCGGTGACGCCGCCGGTCGTCGGATCCGTCATGACGCTGATGTAAGGCAGTCCAGCTTCATCGAGACGCATCAAAGCCGCTGACAGCTTGGCAAGCTGCATCAAGCTGATGGCGCCCTCCTGCATCCGGGCGCCGCCCGAAGCAGAGACGATCACCAGGGGCGTTCTCTCGGCCAGACATCGTTCGATCGAACGGGTAATCTTCTCACCTACGACAGCGCCCATGCTGCCGCCGATAAACTTAAGCTCAAGGGCGCAGATCTGTACTTTGCGGCCATTCAGCAAACCGCTTGCACAAACCACCGCATCGGGCAGCTTCGTCGCGAGTTCCATGTCGCGGAGGCGCTGCTCGTATGACTTGGAGTCAACGAAATCGAGCGGGTTTGACGAACGTAGCAGAGCATCATGCTCCACATACGCGCCAGCGTCGAAAAGCTGCTGGAGCCGCTCCCGGGCGCTAATTCGAAAGTGATAACCGCATTTGGGACATACTTCCTTGTTCTCTTCGACGCTTTTCCGCCAGATAATCTGCCCGCACGCATCGCACTTCTGCCATAGCCCTTCACTCTTTACATTTTTTTCGTGATCAGGAGGCGGGTCGCCTTCCACAGGAGGCTTCTGCCGGTTGAACCAAGCCATGTTTAAACAGCCACTACGGTATCACGCGAGCTGCAATTCGGAATGTCACATCAGTGTTTCAGGCTGGCTACAATCTGCCCCTGGTAAAGCTTCGCTCGGCGGAATACTTCAGCCTGATCAATTGTCAAAACCCGGCGGTCTTTCATGATGTGCCGGCCATTTATGAACACGTCTTCAATCTCGGCAGATTGCGCAGAGTAAGCGAGAAAAGAATACAGATTGTAGAGAGGCACGGCCGTTGTCTGAGCCAGTGAAAGAGAAAACAGGTCGGCGCGCTTGCCCTTCTCGAGCGAGCCAATCTCGTTTTCCATTCCAAGTACGCGTGCGCCGCCGATCGTTGCCATCTCGAACGCCTGCTCAGCAGGGAGCGCGGTCGGGTCGAGCAACGTAACCTTCTGAAGCTTGGCCGCAATATCCATTTCGCGCAGCAAGTCTGCGCTATCGTTGCTGCCCGCGAAACCGTCATTCCCCAGGCCGACATGAATACCACGCTGCAGCATCGCTACTACATGGGCGATTCCGTCGGCGAGTTTCATGTTGCTCGATGGGCAATGTGCGACGCCCGTACCGTGAGCTTTCAGAATGTCGAGATCCCGATCGTCTTCCCATATCGAATGGGCTGCCACTACGCGCCCATCGAGCACGCCTAGATGATCGAGAACTTGGGTAGGAGTCAGTTTGCGCTTAGTCAGGGATTCGTCGCGTTCGGTGACCGTTTCTGCTAAGTGAATCAGCAGCGGCACGTTATATTTGACCGCGAGCTTGTGAGAGGCAACTAGCGCTTCGTCGGGCGTTGTATAAATCGCATGTGGGGCGACTGCTGGAACGATCAGATCGTCGTTCCGATAATGCTGGATGAAGCGCTCCGTGGCTGCGATGGAGTCCTGCCAGCGCGGGTAATCAGGCGCGGGAAAGCCGATAACACTTTGGCCCAATACGCCACGCACCCCCGCTTCCCTAGCAGTCTCCGCCTCCGTGTCTTCGAAGTAGTACATGTCCGTGTAGGTTGTGATCCCGGCCAACACCATCTCGAGACAGGCGAGCCGCGTGCCCCAGCGCACGAATTCGGGCGTTACGTTGCGAGCCTCGGCGGGAAAGATGTAGTGCTGAAGCCAGTCTTCCAGTCGACGGTCGTCCGCTATCCCGCGCAAGAGCGCCATCGGTGCGTGCGTGTGGGTATCGATGAGCCCGGGGGCGAGCAGAGCATTCGGCTTATCGAGCATTTGGGCGGCTGCGTACTTACGATTGATGTTCTCCTGCGTATCGATCGCCTCAATCCTCGCGCCCTTAATCGCAACGGCACCGTTCTCAAGAATGCGATGTTGACGATCCATCGTGACCACGTAACGCGCGTGAATGATCCAGTCGACTTGTTCCGCGGACCAGCCTAGAGAGCACAGAGATCCAAGCAGGAGAAGAAAGCGCGCAACTGCGGTCATGAACGGATCTTCTTTTGCGCACGCGCAATGGCTTGCTCGAGGCCTTGTTGAGGCATCTCGACCGCGGGACCGTGTCCAGCGAGGACCCGGCTGATATTCAAAGTCGCGAGGCGGCGCACGCTGGCGAGTGCTGTCTCGAAATGCCAGGTGGCCTGCTTGGGAAATGGAAAATACCACGGCGGGTCAAACGGGAGCCGGATCGCACCGAAAGTCGCCAGCGCGTCACCGCTATATAAGGATCCGTCGCGCTCGTCCAGAAAAGAAAGGTGTCCTGGAGTATGACCCGGTGTGCCCATCACCCGCAGAGAGCCCACAAGATCATTCTCTTCAAGTACTCGTTCAGGAATCGTTTTGACTTTCTTGAAAAATCCTTTGACCCGCGTGTGCGGTTCACCGCCAAGTAGCGTCATCTGTCCAGGCTTCACACCACGGGCCGCCTCAGCCAGCAGCTGCGACTCGCGTTTCCCGACGATAAGCTGAGCGTCGGGAACTAATTTCTTCAGCAAATCGACCGAACCGACATGATCGCCATGCGCATGCGTCAGCAGAATACGCCGTATGGGCTGCCCTAAGTGACGTGCACCCTCCACGATGACCCGGCCGGCGGCCATGGCTGTATCGATCACCGTCAATCCATCTTCTTCGATAACCAGGTAGCAGTTCATCGTATTGAAGCGCCTGATCTGTAGACAGTGGCTGGATATGTGATTGACCGGCACGCAGCGCTCCCTTCACGCAAGAATAGCCGACGGAGCAGCGCTTGCTCAGATCTTCAAGCGGACCCGCCCCAAACGCAGCTTCTGCATGGCCCATAACGGCAGGAAGCGCGGCGTGATCAACAGGTAACGTCGCCAAAGGCGTTTAGGCTCCGTCGTAAGCCGGAACAGCCACTCGAGACCATTACGCTGCATCCACCCTGGAGCCTGCCGGGTACTACCTGCATGAAAATCGAATGCCGCGCCCACCCCGATCATTGTCACGCCTGGAAAGACACTGCGATGGGCATACATCCACTTCTCCTGTTTGGGCGTGCTGATACCCACAAAGAGGATATCGGGGTCCGCCTTCTTAATCAGTTCCCGCACATGTGTTTCTTCTTCAGCCGTCATAGCGCGGAAAGGCGGCGAGTAACATCCCGCGATGCAAAGTTCTGGAAACCGTTCTCTTAAAAGAGCAGTCAGCCGGTGCAGCGTCGGCTCGCGTCCCCCATAGAGAAAAACTCGGAAGCCGGCCTGTGCTGCTTCGCGGCAAATTTCCAGCATGAGCGTCGGGCCGTAAACGCGCTGCTGTTCCTGCGCGCCGAACGACCGCAGAGCCCAAACGAGAGGCATGCCGTCGGGCGTCGCGATATCGGCTTCATTCAAAACTTTCGCAAAAGCCGGATCGTCTTCGGCCGTGATGATGCCGTGCACCGAAGTGACACAGATATAGCGCGCTTGGCAGAGCGGAGAAACCCGGCGCGCTTCCGACCATTCGCGGCAGAGCGCCACGACCTCTTCGTAGCTTGTCTTGCTGATGCCGACACTGATGACGCGCTGCTTTTCGGGCAAGATCGAGGGCATGCGCATTCAAACGCTGCTCTCAGCCTAACGCGAAGAGCAGCACTAAGCTTTTTCAGACCGTTCCGAAAAAGCCGAGCATATCGATTGGTCTGCCGTAGCTATACTGACTGCAAGAAATCGAACCCCGCAGTCTACTCCGTTGTGAACTCCGGCTCGAAGGGGACACATGCTTATCCGTCTGCTACTTTCATTCGCTTTAATCGTGTCAGTACCGCGGTTTGTACTTGCGCAAGGCGGCGCAACCGGTGCGATCACGGGCATAGTTCAGGATCAGAGTTCGGCTGTGATCCCGAAGGCGCGGGTTGAAATTTCCGGCACCGCAGGCACCTTCCGCAATGTGGAGACTGATGCGAGCGGAAGCTTTACCGCGCCCTTGCTTCCGGTCGGCGGCTACGCGATCACGATCACCGCCGCTGGTTTCGGTGCGACTCGTTTGTCATCCGTCGAAGTGCGCGTCACCGAAACAACGCGCCTGACAGCAGTCTTACAGCCGCAGGCAATTGCAACCCGCGTCGATGTTCAAGCCCAGATCGCAAATGTGGAGACAACCAGTGCGGTTACCGGGCAGTCGCTCGGGAGCCAGACCATTGGTGCGCTTCCCCTTGCAACGCAGAATTTCCAGCAGTTGCTCACTCTATCGTCTGGCACAGCTTCCAACCTCAATGCGTCCGCCTCCCTTGGTCGGGGTGACACGCGAATCGATGTCAACGGCCAGCGCGAAGACAATAATAATTACCAGATCGAAGGCATCAGTGCCAGCGACTACAACGTTGCCGAACTCACCAACACGCCTTTGCCCAGCCCGGATGTCGTGCAGCAATTCAAGGTGCAGACCAGCCTCTACGATGCATCGCAAGGACGTAATGGCGGCGGCAACATCGATGCGGTCCTCAAGAGTGGAACCAACCAACTGCACGGCGATATCTTCGAATTCTTTCGCAATGACGATCTAAACGCGAACGAATTTTTTCTTAAAAGCGAGGGCAATCCGAGGCCGACGGTCAAGCAAAATGTGTTTGGCGGGAGCTTGGGCGGCCCGGTTTTGTCGCAAGGCAAGTGGGGTTATTTTTTCGTGAACTACCAGGGAACACGACAGCTCAGCGGGCTTTCATCGGGCACCATCATCGGCACCTCGCTGCCTGTGCTGCCGGTTGATCGTTCCGCTGCTTCGCTTGCCGCCGCCTTCTTCCCTGGAGACCCGGCTGCGGCCGGCCAACTCGATCCCGTGGCGCTCAAGCTGCTGGATCTCAAGGGCAACCAGTTCGGCTCGAGTCCGGGCGGGTATCTGATTCCTAGCGTTTCCGGCACGGTCGGCAGTACTGGCCGCTTTAACGTGAGTCGCGCGGGCCGCTACAACGACGATCAGTTCACAACTAATTACGACAAAGAGCTCGGGTCCAAAGACAAAGTTGCCGTGCGCTTCTTCTTTTCTGATTTTGAATCGCTGCTGCCCTTCGGCGCGGGTGGGTTGCAGGCGTCTTTCGGTGGCAGCATCTCGCCAAGTGACTTGAACTTCCCTTACGACCTGCCAGTCAAAGACCGTTTCCTGAACGTTACAGAAACGCATACCTTCTCACCGGCGTGGGTAAATGAATTCCGCTTTGGTTTCGTTCACATCAATAACCAAGACATCAACACGCCAATCGTCAATGTCGACCAGCTTGGCATCGATCGTCCAAACAACAACGTCGACAACTTGATTTATAAGTTCACCTTCAATAGCTCGGGATTCCAGATCGGTCCCACGCCTGCCGCAAACCTGACCCAAAACCAGAACAACATCGTCCTGCTTAACACCACGAGTTGGTCGAACGGCAAGCACTTGATTCGCTTCGGTGGAGAGTTTGATCGTGTGATGCTCGACAAAAGCTTCCCGCAAGTCTTTAACGGGCAATTGTTTTTCAGTCCCGGCAACACGGGCGGTCCGTGCGCTCTCGGCTGTTCTGATTTCCAGGAGTTCCTGCTCGGTGCGCCCGCCTTTACTTATGGCGGAAGTGGCGTCTCAAACCACCAGTATCGTATTGCCGATACTTCGCTCTTTCTGCAAGACGATTACAAGGTAACTCCCGACCTTACCTTGAATATCGGCTTGCGATGGGAGTTGAATGGAGCCGTTACCGACAATCTCTGCCACATCGGCAACACGCTTCCGTCTCTCTCTTCGATCGGCCAGGATCCGTTTGTCTATCCCACCTGTGTCGATAAGTTGAACGTTCCGGGCCTTACTGGTAATCGCAGTGCAACGACTCTGAACAATGACTATGCATCGAACTGGGGCCCGCGGTTCGGATTTGCTTATAACCTGTTCGGCAAGAGCACCACTGCGATTCGCGGAGGCTACGGTATCTATTACGTGCGTGAAGATGTGGGCGCAGTTGATCAACTTTCGTTCGTCACACCTTTTCTGCCGATCACGAGTGCAGCCGGTGCACCGGGAACAATGGGAACGCTCTTCGCCAACTCCATTCCCAAAGGCGGCGTTATCGATCCGGCCTACGTGCCGGTCTACTCGCGTCTGCAGGGATTTGTTGATGCGAACGGCAATCCCACACGCGACACGACGCAAACACCCATTTACTCGGGCAACAGCTTAAATTATCTTGCTCTAGAAGTCCCTCCCCATTACGTCAATCCGAGTACACAACAATGGAACTTCGGCGTGCAGCAGAGTCTCGGTCAGGGATGGGTCCTCGAGGTTGGTTACGTAGGCACCAAGGGCACTCATCTTCGTGAAACGCGCGATTTAAATCAATCTATCGATGCGCGTTCCAGTCCGGTTACGCTGGCGGCAACCGACGGCAGTACGTACAAGATAAACCAGAACACGCTCGCCAACGTCAATGCCAGAGCGCCTTATCCGGGTCTTGGAGTCTCCGGATTTCAGCTCTTTGCGAATGATGCAAACTCCATTTACAACTCGCTGCAGACGACGGTCTCACATCGCTTCGCTCACGGCCTGCATTTCCAGGCGGCTTATACTTTCTCCAAAGCCATCGATGAGACCTCGACCGGTAATACGTCGCTCAACTCTGCCGTCAATGATCAAACATCGTTGCGCGATTCTCGCGGGCCGGCTGATTTCGATCGCACGCATCGTGTGATCGTCAACTACACTTATGACCTGCCATTCTTTGCTCGTTCTAAAGGTATGATGCATGCCTTATTCGGCGGCTGGTATATCAGCGGCATCACCACTGTCCAATCGGGTGCGCCCTTTACGGTGATCGATTCTGCAGCTGCTTCTGCCTACGGCTTGCTTGGAACCGGAACTCCCACGACCCCTGACCTCGTTCTCGGCTCAAACCCGATGACAACTGGTTCGGTGACCAGTCGTCTCGGCGGATACGTGAATATCAACGCTTTCGCTCCCGCGAGTGCAATCGGTTCCGATGGTTCGACTGGCTTCGGCAATCTGGGGCGCAATACCTTCCGTGGACCGTTCCAGCAGAACTGGGATTTCTCGGCCGGTAAATCGTTCGCGATCACAGAGCGGCAAGCGATCCGGCTCACTGCCGATTTCTTCAACCTCTTCAATCATCCGAATTTCGCCAACCCAGCCTTCCTCGATATCGAGAGTCCATCCAACTTCGGCCAGATCACAAGCACGGTAGGTACACCGAGGCTCGTACAGTTTTCGGCGCGCTACTCCTTTTGATGATCAAGATAGCTCCTTGCGCGGTACTCTTGGTCTTTTCGACCGGGCTTTGCGCACAGACACGCGACTTAGCCGAGCAGATTGCGAAGATCAAAATTTTCGACAATCATTCGCATCCCGGCTACGCTGACGATCCCGATGTCGATGCTATGACTTCGCCCCCGGGCACTTCGGCATATCGCCTGCGTCCCGATAATCCGGAGTTGGCGGCGGCTTCGAAAGCGCTATTTGCCTATCCGTTCACCGATTACTCGCCTGAACACAGCGCGTGGCTGATCAAACGCAAAACGGAATTAAGGCGGCAGGAGGGCGCAGCGTATTTTGATGGCATCCTCGACAAGCTCGGCATCGAAACCGTCGTTGCGAATCGGGTCGCGATGCCGGACTATCTTGATCGCAAGCGATTTCTATGGGTATGCTTCGTCGATTCCTTTCTGTTTCCGTTCGACAACAGCCGTTTGCGCGCGGCCAACATCGATCAACAAACGTACCTACCGCTTCAGGAGAAAAAGCTCAAACGGGAGTTTGAGCAAGCAGGAATTGCAGCGTTACCGGATTCGCTTTCCGCTTACCTGCAGTTCGTCTCGCGCGTGCTTGAACAAAATCGCAGAAGCGGCGCGATCGGGATAAAGTTCGAGGCCGCTTACTTCCGCTCACTCTACTTTTCCGATCCACCACGCACTGAGGCCGAAGCTATCTACGACCGCTTTAAAAACGGAGGCACGCCGTCCGACGCGGACTACACTGTGTTTCAAGATTTCGTGTTCCGCCATCTGCTGCAAGAGGCTGGACGGCTGCATTTGGCCGTTCACTTTCACTCGTCGGTTGGTATCGGAGATTTTTTCAGCTTGCGGAATGGAAACGTGTTGAACCTTGAGAACGTCCTGCGAGATCCTCGCTATGACAACGTTACATTCGTTCTCCTGCATGGCGGGTTTCCGCACGACCGCGAGGTTATTTGGCTCGCTGCCCGGAAAAACGTCTATATCGACTCGTCGTTCGTCGAATTAATTCTCTATCCCTCTGAATTCAAGACGGTTCTGAAATATTGGCTCTCCCTCTATCCGGAAAAGGTTTTATACGGCAGCGACGCCTTTCCTTTCAATGAAGCATTGGGCGCTGAAGAATGTTACTGGGTTGCGGTTCATTCCGTCAGGCAGGCGCTCTCGCAAGCGCTAAGAGAATTAGTGTCCGAGAAAGCACTGAGTCCGCAGCAGGCGCTTACCATTGCCCGAGGTTTTTTGCACGATAATTCGGCGGCGCTCTACGCGGGTCAAGCTAAGTAGGCGGCCGGTCCAAGCTGGCTTCCACCGTAATTCTATATACTCAACAGAGCGTGGTTGCCGCGCTATCGGGAGGCCAAGTGCCTGGTTTGCACTGCAAAGTGTTTCGCTTTTCTGTTTCCTTTTCCTTGCTCTTCGTTGCATCGTCGTTTGCAGCCGATGGGACCGTAGCTCCTCCCGTGGTCGACTTTCAACGGCAAGTTCGCCCCATCCTCTCTGACAATTGTTTTCTCTGTCACGGACCCGATAAGGGAACGCGCATGGCGAACCTCCGGCTTGACGTGCATGAGGGGGCCTTGGCGCAGCGCAAGAACGGTAGTGCCATTGTGCCGGGTAAGCCCGATGAAAGCCTGCTCATCAAACGTATCTTCTCTGAAGATGCCGGTTTTCGCATGCCCCCCAGCTTCTCTCATAAGACTTTGACAGCGGCCCAGAAGGATACTTTGCGAAGGTGGATTGAGCAAGGTGCGCCGTGGAAAGAACATTGGGCTTTCATTCCACCTGCGTCTCCGCCGGTACCCGCCGTTACACAGGGCAGCTGGCCCAAAAATAGCATCGACAAATTTATTCTGGCTAAACTGGAAGTCAACAGTTTGCAGCCTTCGCCGGAAGCAGACCGGCGCACCCTGATCCGACGCGTGACGCTCGATCTAACCGGCCTTCCGCCCTCACCTACGGACGTCGAAAAGTTCGTGAACGATCCAGCTCCCGATGCCTACGAGGCGCTCGTCGATCGGCTGCTCGCTTCGCCCCGCTACGGCGAGCACCGCGCACGTTACTGGCTTGATGCAGCGCGCTACGCCGACACGCAGGGCTTACACATCGACAATTATCGCGAGATGTGGGCGTACCGCGATTGGGTCATTCAAGCATTCAATCGCAACATGCCGTTCAACCAATTTACGGTTGAACAACTGGCAGGAGATCTGCTTCCCAATCCGACGCTCGACCAACAGATCGCGTCGGGTTTTCATCGATGCAACGTCACGACCAACGAAGGGGGCGCGATCCCCGCCGAAGTGGAAGCGATGTATGCGAAAGACCGGGCTGACACCACTGGTACCGTGTGGCTTGGCTTGACCGTTGGCTGCGCAACGTGCCACGACCACAAATTCGATCCAATTTCGCAGAAAGAGTATTACTCGCTGACCTCGTTTTTTCGTAATACGACCCAGAACGCTCTCGATGGCAACGTCCCTGACACGCCGCCGACCGTGGTTGTTCCGCAGCCACAAGACCGAGAGCAGTGGACGAATCTCAGCCTGGAACGTTCGAGTCTGCAGAAATTGATCCAGGATCGTGCCAGCTCTTCCGATCCCGCGTTCGACCATTGGTTAGCTGCTGAATCGCAGACGAATGCGAATGCCCGGCATGCTACTCCGAAGGTGCTCGACCTGAAGATTGGCCAAAGTGTGGAAGTCGCGACTCCACAAGGAACGAAGCCGGTTGCACTGCCTCAAACAGTGAAGTTGCATGATGCGGCTCCCGAGATCGGGCCAGCGCTCTCCTTTGAGAGTCAGGCTGCGCTCACTTTGCCGAATGTCAGCTACATCGATACCGACAAGCCCTTCACGGTTTCCACTTGGGTATACGTTCCGAAAGGCCGCGACCGTCTGTTCATCGCCGGCCAGCTGGATCCGATCCCGAAGAGAAGTCCTGGCGACGAGGATAACCCGAAGCGCGGCTGGAGTCTCGAGATCAATGGGGGACAACTGGACGTGAGTGGTCGCGCGCCCGAGATAAAGCTGCTCGGGAACGACGGTAAATATCTCACCGCTCGTCCGGCTTCCAACTTCGAACTCAAGCAAGACGCCTGGTATCACCTCAGCTTCAGCTACGACGGTACTCGGAATCGCAAGGGACTGAAGCTTTTCGTGAACGGCAAATTCGTTCCGACCTACGGAAATGGTCTGGATAATAATCTGCTCGCGAGTCCGATACGCGCCGTATCGCCCTTGAAGATCGGTGGCAGCAAATCAGCCGACGTGGAGATTGCCGAATTCCAAATCCTCGGCCGGCCGATCGATGAAGAAGATGCCCAAATTCTGTACTCGTCCCGAACGTTGTCGATAGCACGCGCAAAGAAACTGGCCAATCTGTCCGATGCCGAGTTGCACACGCTGCGCACTGACTACATTCTCACCGCAGATCCAACCACGAAAAAGAGGGTAGAACGCCTTCGTCAAATTGACGGCGAACGTACCGCCATCGCCCGCCGTGGTGCTGTCACTTTCGTAATGCAGGAGCGCTCCGATAGTGAGCCGGTCGCGCATGTTCTTTATCGCGGCCTGTACGATGCCCCCAAAGATGAGGTGCATCCGACCGTCCCGGCCGTTCTGCCTCCTATGGCGCAATCATTACCGCGTAACCGGCTGGGTCTGGCGGAATGGCTGGTCGATCCGTCCAACCCGCTCACCGCCCGAGTAACGGTCAATCGATTCTGGCAGGAAGTGTTCGGAACAGGCATCGTGAAGACAGCCGAAGATTTCGGATCGCAAGGTGAACCGCCTTCGCACCCGGAACTTCTCGACTGGTTAGCTGTGGATTTCCGCGATTCCGGTTGGGATGTGAAGCGGCTCTTCCGCTTGATCGTTACTTCAGCAGCGTACCGCCAGTCGGGCGTCGCTACAGAGGATCGGCTCAAAAAGGATCCCGACAACCGCTTGCTCTCTCGTGGCCCCCGCTACAGGATGGACGGAGAAATGGTCCGAGATTATGCTCTTGCGGCGAGCGGGCTGCTCAATCCAGTGATTGGTGGGCCCAGCGTTAAGCCGTACCAGCCACCGAATATCTGGGAAGCCGTCGCAATGGACGTGAGTAACACGCGGTTTTACCAGCGCGACACCGGTGACAAACTTTACCGGAGGAGTTTATATACGTTCTGGAAGCGCAGCGCTCCCCCGGCTAGCCTGGACATCTTCAATGCCCCGTCGCGCGAAACCTGTGTTGTGCGACGTGAACGGACGAACACCCCGCTGCAGGCGTTGGTGACTTTGAACGATCCGCAGTTTGTTGAGGCGGCCCGCGTACTTGCACAAAACGCTTTGCTAACCTCCCGGCAAGGCGTTGATAAGCAGGTCGGTTTCATGGCCGATCGTTTGTTGGGCCGAAGTCTCGATGAAAAGGAGTTTGCGATCGTCGCTCATTCCTATAAGGACTACCTGTCCTACTACGATTCGAAACCGGACGACGCGGCAAAGCTCTTGAAAGTCGGTGAATCGAAAGCTGACGGGCGGCTCCCGAAACCTGAGTTCGCAGCCATGACAATGGTTGCAAATGAATTAATGAACCTCGATGAGGTCCTCGTCAAGTGAGTAAGGACATACCTATGCATCCATCAGACGAAGCAGTGTTGACCGAGACCCGGCGCCAGTTTTTCGGACGCGGAGCAAAGGGACTTGGCTCACTGGCGCTCTTCTCGCTTTTAGCGGAGCACTCGGCGCAAGCTCGCGACGCGAAAACTCCGGTGGGGGGCATCCCTGGCTTGCCGCATTTCGCGCCCAAAGCCAAGCGCGCCATCTACCTGCACATGCTCGGCGCACCGCCTCAAATGGAGACGTTCGACTACAAGCCGAACATGAGCACTTGGTTCGATAAAGATTTGCCAGAGTCGATCCGCATGGGGCAGCGCCTCACCACCATGACATCCGGCCAGACGCGGTTTCCTATCGCGCCTTCCGTGTTCAAGTTTGCGCAGCATGGGCAGAACGGAGCATGGGTCTCCGAACTGCTTCCCTACACGGCGAAGATGACCGACGACATCGCGATCATTCGCTCGTTGCATACGGACGCAATTAACCATGAGCCTGCTGTCACATTCTTGCAGACGGGGTTCATGATTCCCGG
This sequence comes from Terriglobia bacterium, assembly GCA_963737005.1. Taxonomy (GTDB): domain Bacteria; phylum Acidobacteriota; class Terriglobia; order Bryobacterales; family Bryobacteraceae; genus Bog-105. Next base: position 561,405 of record CAVTRD010000008.1, read on the forward strand.
TAAGCCCTGCATCGGGTCCTGGCTTTCTTACGGTTTGGGAAGTATGAATCAGGATCTGCCGACCTTTGTCGTCTTAAACGCCAGCCACTCCCATCCCAAAGCCAATGTGCAGGCCATCTCCGCGCGACTCTGGAGTTCGGGGTTCTTATCCGGTCAGTATTCAGGTGTGGCTCTACGATCAGCCGGCGACCCTGTGCTCTTCATCAGCAATCCCGAAGGCGTCCCGACTCGCGTTCGTCGCCGTATGCTCGATGCCTTAGGGGAATTGAATCGCATTGAGTACGATAAAGTCGCTGATCCGGAAACCCAGGTGCGCATCGCCCAATACGAGATGGCGTTTCGCATGCAGGCCTCAGTACCTGATTTGACCGACATCTCGAAAGAGCCGGAGAGCACCTTCAAACTTTACGGCGAAGATGCCAAAAAGGGCGGCACGTTTGCGAATTGCTGCTTAATGGCTCGGCGCATGATGGAGCGCGACGTGCGATTTGTTCAGGTATACCACCGCGGTTGGGACGTTCATGCCATTCTGCCTGAGGTTTTGCCAAGCCAGTGCCGTGACGTCGACCAGGGAGCGTGGGCGCTAGTACAGGACCTCAAAGCGCGCGGTCTGCTCGATGAAACCCTAGTCATCTGGGGCGGAGAATTCGGTCGTACGATTTACTCGCAAGGCAAGCTTTCCGCAACAGATTACGGCCGTGACCATCATCCGCGCTGTTTCTCAGTCTGGATGGCGGGCGGCGGCATTAAAGGCGGTGTTGTCCACGGTGAGACCGACGAGTTCTCCTACAACATCGTTAAGGACCCGGTGCATATCCGCGACTTCCAGGCGACCATGCTGAACCGCTTCGGGATCGACGATCAACGGCTCACTTTCAAATACCAGGGGCTCGATCAGAAGCTCACGGGCACAGAGAAAAGAGCCGTAGTGGTCAAAGAAGTCTGTGCTTGATACGCGCTCAGCGGGTGTGAGAATTCACGAACCGTCAAGGACCGTGAGGTACTCGAACAAGCTCCGCAGCGCTTGGCCTCGATGGCTCACGGCGAACTTCTCAGACGCGCTCAGTTCGGCGAACGACCTGCCCAAGGGACTATAGAAGAACAAGGGATCGTAGCCAAACCCGTTTTCACCTCTGGGCTCGGGTAAGATCTGCCCGCCGACCCAGCCATGGAACAGCTCAATGACTTGCCCACGGCGGGCAAGCGCGATCACGCAAACGAAGCGAGCTGTGCGAACCGCTACTCCGCGCAGCCGGTCGAGCAACAGTGTGTTGTTAGCGGAGTCCGTGGCATCTGGGCCGGCAAAGCGGGCTGAATAAACGCCGGGCGCACCTTCGAGCGCATCGACCGACAGACCGGAGTCATCCGCAAACACCAGCTCTGATGTGAAAGCTGAATAATAGCGAGCCTTCAATGAGGCGTTTTCTGCAAACGTGAGGCCGTTCTCTTCAGGCGGAGAAACCTCACGCAAGTTTGGCAACGGTTCGATCCGGTAAAACGGAGGTGCGCTCAACGCAAACTCGCGCAGCTTGCCGGCGTTCGTGGAGCACGCGTAAACAACCTTGGTCACGTACGACTGGACAGAACTTCCTGCTGCAGATGCTGCAACTCTGAAATACCGATTCGCGCGAGTACGATCAGCTGAGCGAGATCATGCTCTTCAAATGCGGTGTGTTCCGCAGTGGCCTGCAACTCAACGAACTTGCCGGACCCGGTCAGCACCACATTCATGTCGACATCCGCCCGCGAGTCCTCTTCGTATGCCAGGTCAAGCATCGGAACGCCCCCGACTAGACCCACGCTGGTAGCCGCTACAGAATCGAGGATGGGCGATCGGGGCAATACTTTGAACTTGACCAGGGTGCTCAGGGCAATTGCCAGGGCGACGTAGGCTCCTGTAATAGCGGCTGTTCTCGTCCCGCCATCCGCCTGCACCACGTCGCAATCGATGATGATGCTGCGCTCGCCCAGAGCCGTGAGGTCAACCGCCGACCGCAAAGCACGGCCAATCAGCCTTTGAATCTCATGCGTTCGACCGGAGGGCCGCCCCTTGCTGAGTTCACGCGGCGTTCTGGTCACCGTAGCTCGCGGCAGCATCGAGTACTCGGCGGTGATCCAGCCCTTGCCCGTTCCGCGCAGAAAGCCCGGAACTGAATCCTCGATCGAGGCGGCACAGAGAACGCGCGTATTGCCTGCTTCAATCAGTACCGAACCCTCCGCCGTCACCAGGTAATCAGGAATGATACGGGTTGGTCGCAGTTGGTCCGCGTTTCTACCATCAGTTCGCATAGAGAAGAAGAGAGCCTCAGCTTGCGCTGCGCAACGAGAAGTACAGCAGTACCCCAAAGACAACTAGCACGAACCCGACGATAATCAGGCAGGGTACGGCCCCTTGCCGGGGTATCGGCGAAGCCTTCGTAGCCGCACCTTTCTTCTTTATCTTAGGCGCCGCCATCAGCCAGGATGGTAGCTAAACGTCTTTCTTGAAGAGATTGTCAAACGCAGCCCGGGCGTCGCTCGAACTCCGCGGCGCAGGAAGCACACTCGATTGCGGCAGCTTCGAAACAGGACCCGCTGGCAGCACGTCGCGCGCGACAGTCACCCGCGATGAAAAAAGCTCGCACGTGTTTGCCTGGTCTTTCATTGGAATCCGCACCGGAATCGGCTTCAGGCATTGAAACCGGGTAGACGAATCGAAGTGCACGCACTGCTTGCAGCAATGCAAGGCAGCTCCGCACTTAAAACACTTTCCCGTATAATCCGTTTCTCGCGGCAGCGTCACGGCGCAATTAAAGCACCGCGCGGCAACCACGTTTTGTACGAGGCGAGGCAGCCTGGGCCCAGTAATGTCTAGGGGAGGTCTAGGACCTTGTGGCCGGGGTCGATCAGAGTTCTGCGGTCGCTGGCTGCGGTCCGAGTCCTGATACCCGTTTTGCCTGTATTTGCGATCTCCGTCCATATTTGTGGATCGGCTCCTTGGCTCGTCTGTTCATACGGACAGGTACACTTGCCTGCACGGTGCATGCTCGTCGACAGACGTACATCTAAGTCATTTCCAGGTTGAACAAAATTACAATCTAGTGATGGATCGTTGGTAAAGGCAGGAAGGGAAGTTCGGAAGGGTTTCGGTTACAGATCCCGCCTGCACCTGCTCTCTATGTACCACGTATTTTGTTCGAACGCTAGAACTTTCTAAACTAGCTCGGGGTCGAATAGTACGAATTACTAATCTGAAACCCATTTGAGCAGCGCATTGCAAGGCCGCGTCAAAGGAATATCGAAGTGATTCGGGCTTACCCGAACGGAGTACCCCACACGGCCAGTCTGCTGCGCTGTAAACTCGTTGGCAAAAACAGCCAGGCTGCCGCGCTCTTCCACCGGCTCCAAAGGCAGCGTGTAAGTGCTCTGCAACTCACCGTTTACGCCAATCTGGCCAATCACAGCTTCCACCCGAATCTCTGCAGGTGACAAACCGCCGAGTTCAACAATAGCCCGCAAAGGCACAGCCGACCCGCTCATCACGTGATCGCCCGGACCTTCGCCCAGATCGACAAAGCGGATGCGGTCCCAACTCTCATCGACACGCGAATCCCAGACCGTTTTTTGACGAGCGGCTTCGAAGCTTTCGGCCGAAATCGTACGCCAAAGTTTATGCGCCGGCTCGTAGAGTTCCGACATGTACTCGGCCACCATGCGTCCGCAACTGAATCGGGGAGTCGTATTCGCGATGCACGTCTTCATGCGGCGCACCCACTCAGTCGGCGTCTCCTGGTCCGCACCGTGGTCATAGAACAGCGGTACAATTTCGTTTTCCAGAGTCGAATAGATCGCGCTGGCGTGCAGGTCGTCCTGGTCTTCCGAATACGGCGCTCGATCGCCGATCGCCCAGCTTGCGGAAAGTTCGTAGGCTTCATCAAACCAGCCATCGAGCACGCTGAAGTTAAGAACGCCGTTCATAGCGGCTTTCATCCCGCTCGTTCCACACGCTTCTTCACCGCGTCGGGGATTGTTCAGCCATAGGTCAACACCCTGCACCAGTTCACGGGCAACCTGGATACTGTAATCTTCAACGAAGATGAGGCGCTTCGAAAGCTCCGGTTCGCGCGACATGTTGTAAATTTCGCGGATTAACGCCTTCCCGGGATGATCCTTCGGGTGCGCTTTGCCGGCAATCACAATCTGCACCGGCATGTTCGGATTGTTTAAAAGCCGCTTCAGCCGGTTCACATCGCGGAAGAGCAGCGTAGCGCGCTTGTAAGTAGCAAAACGGCGCGCAAAACCGATCGTGAAGACGTCCGGATCGAGGATCTCCTGCAAGCGACGTATTTCAGTGGCTGACGACTTGCGCTGGGCAGCAGAAGCACCTGCGCGTTCCCGCACGAAAGCGACCATACGACGCTTGCGCTTACGATGCATTTCCCAGATCTCCTGACCTGGTATCTCCTGCACCATCTCCCACATCTTGGTGTCTTCGAGGCGCTCCCGCCAGTCAGGCTGCAGGTACTGATCGTACAGCGAAGCTAAGTCCCCGTTGATCCAGGTGGGCGAATGCACGCCGTTCGTGACGGACGTAATCGGAACCTCGTTCACCGGCAACCGCGGCCAGAGATCCTGGAACATATCCTGAGAGACGTAGCGATGTAGGACGCTCACCGCGTTCCGAAAGGCGGAAGCCTTTAAGGCCAGCACGGCCATTGAGAATCGTTCGGTCGAATCCTGCAAATTCTTCCGGCCAAGTGACAGCAGCTTCTCAAAGGGGAAGCCCGCCTGATCGCAATAAGCGCGGAAGTAATCGTAAACCAGATTGGAATCGAATAAATCGATACCGGCGGGGACCGAAGTGTGCGTGGTGAAAACGTTGCTGACCCGAGTCGCTTCGAGCGCCTGCTCAAACGTGAGTTTCTCTTCCTGCATCAACACCCGAATCCGTTCGATCGCAAGGAAAGCCGAGTGCCCCTCATTCATGTGATGAACGGTCGGCTTGATTCCCAGCGCCTTCAGCGCCCGTAAACCGCCGATCCCGAGAACAATCTCCTGCCGAATGCGCTTATGGATGTCGCCCCCGTATAGCTGATCGGTGATTTCGCGGTGCTCCATCGAGCTATTCAGCGAAATATTGCTATCGAGCAGGTACAACTTCACGCGGCCGACATCGATATGCCAAACCTTCAAAAACAACTCGCCGGTCGGAAGCGTCACGCTGACAATGACGTCCTCACCTTTCTCGTTGGTGCACGGGCGTACCGGAAGCGTATAAAAGTCGTTAAGCGGTGTGCGCTCCTGTTGCCAGCCATCCGGATTGAGATACTGCTGCAGGTAACCCCGTTGATACAGCATCCCGACGCCGGTCAGAGCGAAATCGCCGTCACTAGCCGCCTTTAAGTGATCACCCGAGAGAAGGCCTAGGCCGCCGGAGTAGATCTGCATGCAATCGAGCAAACCGTATTCCATGGAAAAGTAAGCGATGCGCGGGGTCGTGTCGGTCGGCGCCGAAGCATGCAGATAGCTATCATGCCGCTCACAGGCCCGCTTGTATAAAAGCAGAAAACGCGGATCGGCTGCCGCTCGATCTAGCTTTTCCTGGGGGATTCGACCCAGCAGCTGAATGGGGTTGTGATTCGATTCTTTCCACAAAGCGGGATCGAGCCGCCGGAAGACCGACCGGATCGAATGATCCCAGCTCCAAAGCAGGTTGTAAGCGATCTCCGAGAGACGGCCTAAAGCGGGCGGCAACGCCGGACGCACTAAGAATTCTTTGAGTGGTTGAATTTGATACGCCATCAGAAGCTAAGGCAAATACGAGATTGTAGTGGGTAGATCGCTAAATTAATAGCAATCGGCTTTTTCCAATACCTGACCGTGAGGGTACCAATTTGCGCCAGGCTAGACTGTGAGACTCCCGCTATTATCTCACGATTGGCGACCCTCATAATGGGGAGAGAAACTACGAGGTCGTCGGATTAACCTGCCCCACTTACAGCCGCCTCACCTACAGTTCGATCACGTTAGCTATGTAGTAGACGGACGCCAGATTCTCGATGACGTCAGCTTCGATCTAAATCGTGGCGAGGTGCTTGTCCTGCTCGGCAGCAGCGGCTCGGGGAAAACAACGGCCCTACGTCTGATCAACAGGATGCTCGAGCGGACCGGCGGCACGATCGCCATCGATGGCCAGGATGTGAACGCCTCCGATCCGATTCAGCTGCGGCGCAGAATCGGCTACGTCATCCAGGAATTTGGCTTACTGCCCCACTGGACTGTAGGCCGGAATGTCTCGTTGGTTCTTCAGTTGCTGGGCTGGCCGGAAGAAAAGCAGCAGCGACGTGCCGCCGAACTTCTCGGTCAGGTTGGCTTGGGCGACCCGACTCTTGCCGAGCGTTACCCCCGGCAGCTCTCGGGCGGTCAGCGCCAGCGAGTTGCGGTAGCGCGAGCGCTCGCCGCCGAGCCGAGTCTTCTGCTTTTCGACGAACCGTTCGGCGCTCTCGATCCAGTGACGCGGCATGGCATGCAGCAGCAATTTCTAAGATTGCGCGATCAATACAATCTCGCTGCTGTTTTTGTCACACACGATCTGCTCGAAGCTCTTGCTCTCGGCACCCGCATCGCCATTCTTGGTGGCGGAAAGCTCGAAGCCATTGTTACGCCTGATGACTTCTGGCGCACCGAGACCCCGGTCGCACGAGCCTTTCGCGAGACCTTACCCGCTGAACTGAGGCCGCATTGAGAATGGTCGCGCCCGCTATGGCACTGCTCGCCGCTGTGCCCTCACCCTGGCTGATCGCACTTGCCTCGGAGGCACCTGTGCCGACGGGTGATGAGATGAAGGGCCGAGTCCTCAAGAATTTTCGTGTTTCGGAAGATGCACTCGAGAACTACTCCTGCACAATCCATGAGCAAGGTGAAGAACTCAATACCGAGAACTCGGTTAAGCGGCTCCGCTCTTCGGTGAAGGAGCAGTTCTTCGTGAATCGCGTTCCGATCGAGCACACCCTCGAGCGGGACGGAAAACCTTTGCCTCCTGCCGAAGCCAAGAAAGAGCAGGAAAAGGTGGATCGAGAAGTTAAGAAGTTCAGCGATCCGAAAGAGGCCGAGAAGGCGCACTCCCATGATGAAAAGCAGGCAGACATGTTCCTGCGCGCTCTGATGCTGCAACATGGCCGACGCGCCCAGCGGAATGGCCGCAGTACACTTCTGTATGACCTGGCGGGCGATCCTCATTTCCACCCCAAGAAAATGGAGGAGCGCTTCGCCCAGGCGCTCACCGGATCCATGGCGATCGATGAACAGTCGGGTACACCGATCGACATACGGTTTGAAACCACGCGCGATATAAAAATCGGCGGCGGATTGCTCGCGAACTTGCATAAAGGCTTCTGGCTTCATCTCGTCCAGCAGAGGCAGCCGGATGGTGTCTGGATCATGAAAAGCGTAGAAGGCAACGGCGATGCGCGAGCAGCGCTGTTCGTGCATGCCCGCTTCCGCTTCAAGGAAGAAATGGACAACTGCCACCTATTCTCGGTCGATACCCAGCAGAAGATTGGCCATCCTGATCAACCCGGGCCAAGCGTAAAGCCTTGAACGGGCTAGCAATCTGATATGGACCCGCTTGTTCTAAAAAGCCTGCTGGCCGATGTTGTCTCGCTGACGGGTGAGCATATCGAAATTGTCGGCATTTCATGTGGTTTCGCCGTTTTGATTGGCGTGGGGCTGGGGATTGCCGGTACGCGTCACGCAGCGCTTCGGCGGGTCTCCGTCACCATTGCGAGCGTCTTGCAAACGATACCTAGCCTTGCCTTGTTCGGCTTTCTTTTGCCGGTCCCGTTCATTGGCGGCATCGGCCGCCACACAGCCATCCTGTCGCTGGTCCTCTACTCCTTGTTGCCGATATTGCGTAATACCATCGTTGGCATCGCCAGTGTGGATGCACCGGTGCGCGAGGCTGCGCTCGCCATGGGGATGACGGACGCACAGCTCTTGCGTCTGGTTGAACTCCCGCTAGCCGCGCCCACCATCCTCGCCGGCATACGGATCGCGCTCGTAACAAACATCGGCACCGCTGTAATCGCTGCAGTTATCGGAGGAGGCGGTCTGGGCGAGCTGATTTTCCGCGGCGTTGCTTCGGTTAATACGCTCGAAATTCTCGCGGGCGCCATACCCGCAGCCTTGCTGGCGTTGATTGCCGATGGAGGCATGTCAGCGCTCGAACAGAGAGTCTCTCGACGGTGAAACGCTGCCTTTCGCTGTGCCTCCTGATCATCACGAGCGCGTGTGCGCCCCGTACGACGATCGTGGTCGCCTCCAAGAATTTCACTGAGCAGATTGTTTTGGGCGAGATCGCCGCCCAGCAGCTCGAACGCAAGCTGCACATCCGCGTCGAGCGCAAACTAAATCTCGGTGGTACGCTGCTGACACACGAGGCGATCGTGCGTGGCGATATCGACATCTACCCTGAATACACAGGAACCGGCGCGAGCGTCGTGCTTAAGCAAGCAATACCTGCGGATCCCGTGCAGGCGTACATGGCGGTAAAAGACGCCTATCTGAGCCGCTATCATCTCGTGTGGCTCGCACCTCTCGGTTTCAACGACACCTTCGCGATGGTGGTGCGAAGCGAGGATGCGCGGCGTCTGCGCTCACCTGAGCTCACAGCCGCCCGCGAGCGTTCGTGGCATCTGGGGGTTGGTTATGAGTTCCTGACCAGACCCGACGGTTTGGCCAAACTGAATCAGCTCTACCGGCTCCGCTGGGAGGGCACCGCGAAAAGTATGGATTTGGGACTGCTATACCAGGCGCTCGGGCAAAATCGCGTCGATATGGCTGCCGGAAATTCCACCGATGCACAACTGAGCGATCCCAAACTAACTACGCTGCGCGATGATAGAAGGGCATTTCCGCCCTATAATGCTTGCTTCATCGTTCGGCAGGCGCTCTTAAAGCAAAGGCCTGAAGTCGAGTGGGCGCTGAGCATGCTGCAAAATCGCATCACAGATGAGGCTATGCGGACGCTGAACCGGCGCGTCGAAATGGAGCATCAGCCGGTCGAAAAGGTGGCCAGAGATTTTCTTGCCACACAGCCGTGAAAGTTTGGTGATGATCAATAAGCTTGTACTCGAGAATCTGCGGCATCGTTGGGTCAGAACACTGCTATCGGCTCTCGTGATCGGTGTGCAGGTTATGTCGATTCTCACCCTGATCGGCCTCAGCAACGGGCTGCTCGAAGAATCCGCCAATCGCCAAAAAGGAACGGGCGCAGATATCTTTCTGAAGCCTGATAATGGTGGCGCGACGATCTCGTTCGGGGCCGGCCAGACTTTTGAGAGGTTTGTTCCGCTGGTAGCAAAGCAGCCGCACGTAGTCCAGGCATTAGGCGTATTTTCTACCAGCGTGGCGCTGCTCACCACGATGAGCGGCGTGGATATTGACGGGCTCGCGAAAATGAGTGGCGGCATTCGTCTCGTACAGGGAAAGCTGCCGAGTGCACCCAACGATCTGCTGGTCGACCAGTATTATGCGCAGCAGAATCGTATCCGGGTCGGGGACAAGTTAAGCCTTCTCAATCGTGACTGGCACGTCACCGGAATCATGCAAGGCGGCGTGTTGGGTCGGTTGATCGTTCCACTGAGGACGATGCAGCAAGCCATGGCGAGCACAGACCCTCCGCGCATCACTCAGATTCTAGTGAAGCTCGACAACCCGGCACGGACCGACGAGGAAGTGAACCACCTTAACGCTCTCCTGACCGGCAATCTTCGTGCGATCTCGATGCAAGCCCTGCTCTCGCAATTCAACATCAACAACATTCCAGCCCTGAAAACGTTCATCCGCGTCATCACAGGCTTAGCTGTGCTCGTCGGATTTTTGGTGGTCTTTCTCTCCATGTACACCGCTGTCATCGAACGGACGCGCGAGATCGGGATCCTCAAGGCGCTCGGCGCAAAGCCGGGCACGATTGTCGACATACTGGTGCGCGAAGCGCTCGTGCTGGCGCTCCTCGGATGCGTGATCGGTATTGGTTTCTCCTTCGTCGCCAAGTCGCTCATCACTGCGCTGCGGCCTGCGTCTCTACAGATCGTTACGGTACCCGAGTGGTGGCCCATCGCCGCCCTGATCGCGATCTCGGGCGCTCTGCTCGGTGCGTTGTACCCGGGGCTGAAAGCTGCCAGGCAGGATGCCATCGAGGCGCTCTCCTATGAGTAGCGACAGCCCGATCATCCACGTGCGCGGTCTGCAGAAGACTTATAAGACCGGCGACGTTCCCGTTCAGGCACTGCGCGGTGTCGATCTCGATGTGGCCCGCGGCGAGTTTCTCGCCGTCATCGGCCCCTCGGGTTCCGGTAAGTCCACCCTGTTTCACATTCTCGGCGGCTTGGCTCCACCCACCGACGGCGAGGTGTGGATCGATGGCCAGGAGATTCGCCGTCTCACGGACGGCGAGCGCACCGAAATGCGACAGAAGAAAATCGGCTTCGTGTTTCAGAAGTACAATCTTCTGCCCACACTGACGGCCAGGGACAATATCGCCATTGCGCAATCGCTCGCCGGCATCACCGCTAAACCGCCAGGGTTCGACGGCATGCTGAAGCAGCTTGGCATCGAGCATCGGCTCGACCACCGCCCCCGGGCCCTATCCGGAGGAGAGCAGCAGCGGGTGGCCATCGCCCGTGCGCTTGTGAATCAACCGGCGATTTTGCTTGCCGATGAACCTACCGGCAATCTCGATACGGCGAACTCAGAAGCTGTGCTCGATGTCTTGCGCAAATTGAACAAGTCGGTTAAGCAAACGATCTTGATGATTACCCATAATCCGGAGGCGGCCGCCTTCGCTGATCGAACGGTTACGATGCGCGACGGCCGCTTATTGGCTGGCTAAACAGCGCCTGCTACTTCCAGTTGCTCACTTGGCGAGCGGGTTTGACTTTGGGATGTTTCCCTGACGATGCGAAACACAAAGCTTGTTTCGCATCAGAGAACTTCTAAGAATTTGTAGCAGGACTATCGGTCAACATGGTCTGTAACCGCGGGCTGAGTTGCCGTGAAGCCCCAAACCATTGCTGCAAGCGGTCTAAATAGAGGTAGACCACAGGCGTTGTATAGAGTGTCAGAAGCTGGCTGACCATCAAGCCGCCCACAATGGTGATCCCCAGCGGCCGTCTCAGCTCAGAACCGGTACCTGTCCCCAAAGCGAGCGGCAGTGCACCGAGCAGTGCGGCCAGGGTAGTCATCATGATGGGGCGAAAGCGCAGCAGGCAAGCCTGAAAAATTGCGTTCTTCGGCGAGAGTCCGTCCTTGCGCTGCACCTCGAGCGCAAAATCGATCATCATGATCGCGTTCTTCTTTACGATGCCGACCAGCAGAATGATTCCGATCAGCGCGATCACTGTGAGATCCTCGCCGGTAATCAGTAAAGCGAGCAGCGCGCCCACGCCGGCCGAAGGAAGAGTAGAAAGAATCGTGATCGGGTGGACGTAGCTCTCATACAGCATCCCCAACACGATGTAAACCGCCAGCAACGCAGCCAGGATTAATAGCGGTTCCGATTGCAATGATTTCTGGAACACTTGCGCCGTGCCCGCGAAAGCGCCGTGCACATTGGCAGGCATCCCGATGTCGTCTTCGGCCTGTTGTACCGCACCAACCGCTTCACTCAATGCCACGCCGGGAGCGAGCGCAAATGAGAGCGTAATAGAGGGGAATTGTCCCTGGTGATTCACCGTGAGCGGTGTCAACACCGTTCGCAAATGCGTGAAAGTTGAGACAGGAACGGGCACGCCGGTGTTGGTTCGCACGTAGATCGAGTTCAGCGAGGTCGGGTTCTCCTGAAATTCCGGCAGTACCTCAAGAACGACGTGATACTGGTTGATCCCGGTATACATCGTTGAAACTTGTCGCTGCCCGAACGCGCTGTAAAGTGTCGTATCGATCGCCTGTGGGTTGATGCCTAAACGCGAAGCTGTGCTTCGGTCGATCACCAGTCGCGACTCCAGACCATGCACCTGTTGATCGCTGTTCGCATCCAGCACGAGCGGCACCGTCTTCAACTTGGCCAGCAGCTTGGGCGCCCACTCGTTCAGGTCGCTCAGCTTATCGGATTGAAGTGTGAACTGATACTGAGAATTTCCACCGCGTCCACCCACCCGGATATCCTGCGCTGCCTGCATGTAAAGCGTTGCGCCCGGAATGCGGGAAAGCTTTCCACGCAACCGGTTGATCACTTGATCGGCCGATGCTTTTCGTTGCTCAAGCGGCTTCAACTGCGCCCACATCGAGGCTACATTGAGCGTTCCGCCGCCGGTGAACCCCTGCACATCGTCGATCGCTGGATCGGTCTGCACAATTCGCAAAAGCTCGTGCAGCTTCTCACGCATTGCGATGAACGAGATGTCCTGATCCGCCACAATAGCGCCGCCGATACGCCCCGTGTCTTGCTGTGGGAAGAAGCCCTTCGGCACAATGATGTACAAATAAACACTGACCCCGATCGTTACCAGCGTGATGATCAAGGTAAGCTGCGGGTGCCGCAGCACACTCTGTAAAGTTTTCGCGTACGTTGAGTGAATCGCATCAAAACCACGCTCACTCAGCCGATAAAGCACATTGTGCTTCCTCTCACGTTGAGGCTTGAGAAAGAGAGCGCACATCATCGGTGTCGTCGTCAGAGAAACGACGAGAGAAACGCAGATCGCTACGGTCAGTACAACCGCAAATTCCCTAAACAGGCGTCCGACAATGCCGCCCATCAGCAAAATCGGAATGAACACTGCAACAAGAGACAGGCTCATCGAGAGCACCGTGAATCCGATCTCTTTAGCACCTTGCAGCGCCGCCCGCACAGGCTGCCACCCCATTTCTAGGTAGCGGGTGATGTTCTCGATCACGACGATGGCATCGTCAACTACAAACCCCGTCGAAACCGTTAGCGCCATCAGCGAAAGATTGTCGAGCGTGTAACCGAGCAGGTACATCGCGATGAACGTTCCGCAAAGCGACAACGGGACTGCGATGCCTGGAATGATCGTCGCCCACACGGTACGCAGAAAAACAAAGACAACCAACACCACCAGCACCACGGCGATCAGAAGTGTGTACTCGACGTCGTGGATCGAAGCGCGAATCGTGTTCGTCCGATCCTGGGCAATCTTCAGGTGCATAGCCGGCGGCACGGACGCTTGTATCTGAGGTAACAACGCGCGAATACGGTCTACCGTCTCGATGATGTTCGCCTGCGGCTGCCTGGTAACGGCGAGCAGCACGTTCGGCTTGCCATTATCCAAACCATCGTTGCGGGTGTTCTCGACCGAATCGATCACATTGCCCAGATCGGCCAATCGGACCGGCGCGCCATTGCGATAGGTCACAATGAGCGGCGCATATTCGGCGGCTTTGAAGAGCTGATCCGTCGCATTGACCTGCCATCGGATTCGCTGATTGCTGAGGCTGCCCTTTGCCTGGTGCGCGTTGGCGTTCTGCAGCGTCGTGGCAACATCTGTCAGACCCAGCCCCATATTGTTCAGCAGCAGCGGATTGACCTCTACCCGCACCGCTGGCCGTGAGCTGCCCCAAACCTCCACTTGGCCCACACCTTCGATCTGCGAGAACTTCTGCGACAGAATGGAATCCGCAAAGTCGTACATATGCGGCCGGTCGATCGTGTCCGAGCTGAGCGCAAACATAAGGATTGGCGCATCGGCCGGGTTGGCTTTCCAATACCCGGGATTGCTCGGCATGTCGGCCGGCAACTGCCCACGCGCTGCGTTGATTGCTGCTTGCACGTCACGCGCCGCCGCATCAATGTTTCGATCGAGATCAAACTGCAGGACGACGGCCGTACTGCTGAGCTGGCTCGAAGAGGTCATCTCCGAAATGCTCGCAATGCGGCCAAACTGGCGTTCCAGTGGCGTCGCTACCGAAGATGCCATTGTTTCCGGACTAGCGCCGGGCAGATTAGCGTGCACGACGATGGTCGGAAATTCCACTTCGGGCAGTGCCGATACAGGCAGGTACTGGAACACCAGCCCGCCGGCCAGCGCGAGGGCCGCTGTCAACAGCGATGTCGCTACAGGGCGCTTAATGAAAGGCTCGGAAAGATTCATCGTTCGCTAGTCCGCATGCACCGGCTCACCTAGGGATGGCCGCACTCTAACCGGTTCCGCACGGCGGCTGAAACGCTTCGCTAAGCGATCGAAGAACAGGTAAACGACCGGCGTCGTATAGAGCGTGAGCACCTGGCTGACAATCAAGCCGCCCACAATCGTGATACCGAGTGGGCGCCTTAGCTCCGAACCGACACCGGTACCAAGCGCCAGCGGCAATCCGCCGAAGAGCGCGGCCATCGTGGTCATCATGATCGGCCGAAACCGCAGCAGGCAAGCCTGATATATAGCTTCGAGCGGCGGCTTACCCTCGACGCGCTCCGCCTCAAGTGCAAAATCGATCATCATAATCGCGTTCTTCTTGACGATGCCGATCAGCAAAATGATGCCGATCAGTGAGACGACGTTGAAGTCCTGGCGGCAGATAAACAGCGCCAGAATGGCACCAACGCCGGCCGAGGGCAAAGTCGAAAGAATCGTGATCGGATGGATATAGCTCTCATACAGCACACCGAGAACGATGTAAACCACCAGCAGCGCAGCCAGAATAAGCCACGTCTCGTTGGCCAATGAATTTTGAAACGCCGCGGCGGTTCCCTGGAAGCTCGAATGAATGCTCAGCGGCAGCCCGATTTCCAGTTCCGCCTGTTTAATGTCTTTCACGGCGCGTCCGAGCGACTCATTGCGCGGCAAATTGAACGAGATCGTCACCACCGGAAACTGGCCCTGATGATTGACCGTCAGAGGAGCCGATGCCTGCTCGTAATGCGTGAACGAACCGAGCGGCACCACTTGGCCTGTCGCGGATTTTACGTAAATGTTTTGCAGATCGGCCGGATCGTTCCGGTAATCCGCTCCGACTTCGAGCACCACGTGGTATTGATTCAACTGCGTGAACATTGTTGAGACCAGCCGTTGCCCGAAGGCATCGTAGAGCGTATCGTCGATCTGCTGCATCCCGATCCCCAGACGAGCCGCCGTATCGCGATCAATCACGAGCGTAGTCTCACGGCCGCTGTCCTGCTGATCGCTAGCCACGTCCCGCAACGAAGGAAGAGTCCGTAGCTTCTCAATCAGCCGATTTGTCCAGATATTCAGTTCGGCTGCGTCCGTGTCCTCGAGCGTGTATTGATACTGCGTGCGGCTCACGCGATCTTCCACCGTGAGATCCTGCACCGGCTGCATATAGAGCGTAATTCCGTCTACCCTGGCGATCTTGGGTTGAAGGCGCCGGATGACTTCCGTCGCGTTCGCCGAACGATTCACAGCCGGTTTTAGATTGACCTGAATGCGCCCGCTATTAATCGTGGTGTTGATCCCGTCAATGCCGATGAATGACGAGAGGCTTTCAACTGCCGGGTCCTCGAGAATGAGTTTCGCCAGAGCCTGCTGCCGGTCCGACATAGCCTCGAAAGACACATCCTGCGGCGCTTCCGAAACGCCCAGGATTACACCCGTATCCTGCACCGGGAAGAATCCTTTCGGCACGATGACAAATAGCAGGATGGTGCCCGCCAGCGTACCGACCGTGATTAGCAATGTGAGTGGCTGATGCCGTAGCACCCACTGCAAAGTGGTTCCGTATCGGGCAATGACCCAGTTAAAAACATTTTCCGATTTCCGGTAAAACCACGTTTGTTCCGCTTCCGGTTTATGCCGCAAAATTTTGGCGCACATCATGGGCGTCAATGTCAGCGACACGAAGGCAGAGACCAGAATGGTAATGGCCAGCGTAATCGCGAATTCGCGGAAAAGGCGCCCGACAATATCGCCCATGAACAGCAGCGGAATGAGCACCGCTATGAGCGATACCGTCAGAGATACGATCGTGAACCCAATCTGCTCCGACCCGCGCAGGGCCGCCTGAAGAGGCCGCTCACCTTCTTCGAGATAGCGCGAGATGTTCTCGATCATCACGATCGCGTCGTCGACTACAAAGCCGGTCGAAATCGTCAGCGCCATCAGGGTTAGATTGTTCAGGCTGTAGCCGAGTAGATACATCACCCCGAATGTGCCCACGATCGACAGAGGAACGGCTACGCTCGGAATAATGGTCGCGGCCAAATTACGCAGAAAGAGAAAAATGACCATCACGACGAGCGCCACAGTCAAAATGAGTGAAAACTGTACGTCTTCGACCGACGCACGGATCGTGTTGGTCCGATCGGTGAGCACCTGGACATGAATGGCCGACGGGATCGACGTCTGCAGTTGCGGCAGGAGGGCCTTAATCCGATCCACCACGGAAATAATGTTCGCCCCCGGCTGCCGCTGGATGTTGACGATCACCGCCGGTGTCGTATTCATCCAGGCTGCCTGATGCGTGTTCTCCGCGCCGTCGACGATTGTTGCCACATCTTGGAGGCGAACCGGCGCGCCGTTCTTGTATGCGACGATAACCGGCCGATACCCCGCGCTCGTTAGAATCTGATCGTTTGCCCCAATCGTGTACGCTTGGCGCAATCCGTCGAAGTTACCCTTCGCCTGATTGATATTGGTCTGATTCAGGGCTGTGCGCACGTCTTCCAGACTCAACCCGTAGGCGGCGAGAGCGGTCGGGTTCACCCGGATGCGCACTGCCGGTTTCTGGCCGCCGCTGATCGTGACTAGCCCGACGCCCGGCAGCTGAGAGATCTTCTGCGAGAGCGTAGTGTCTGCCAGATCTTCCACCTTGGTGAGGGGAACAGTAGAGGAAGATAGGGCCAGGGTCAAAATCGGCGCGTCAGCAGGATTGACCTTGCTATAGATGGGGGGGTTGGGCAGGTCCGCCGGTAAGTACGTGCCTGCCGCGTTGATCGAGGCTTGCACCTGCTGCTCTGCGATATCGATATTGAGGTCGAGGTCGAATTGCAGAGTAATAATCGAGCTGCCAAACGAGCTCGTCGAGGTCATCTGCTTCAGGCCGGGCACCTGCCCGAAGGTCCGCTCGAGAGGCGCCGTTACCGAAGACGCCATTACATCCGGACTCGCGCCCGGATAAAACGTCGTGCATTGGATGGTCGGATAATCGACTTCGGGCAGTGCCGAAACCGGCAGCTGTTTATATGCGATCGAACCCGCGATCAGAATGCCCGCCATCAACAACGAAGTGGCGACGGGCCGAATAATGAACGGCCGCGACGGGCTCATTGATTCTGACTCGACCTCATATCGCCTTGCGCACCGCCGTTGGGTTGGCGAAGAGTAACTTTCATGCCTTCCGTCAGCTTCTCCGCGCCGTCGGTCACAACCTTGTCGCCGGCTTGTAAGCCGTCGTCGATTGAAACGTCGTTCCCCTGTGCCAGACCCAGCTTCACGGCGCGCACCGCCACCGTGCTGTCATCGCGCACCAGATAGACAAAGGTTCCGGTCGGACCACGCTGCACCGCTACCGCTGGAATAATCAGCACGTTGCGTTTCGTATCGAGTGCCAGCCGGACATTCACAAATTGATTCGGGAAAAGCGCCGAGTCCGTGTTCGGGAAAATGGCTTTGAGCTTTGATGTGCCGGTAGTCTGGTCGATTTGATTATCGACCGTCAAGAGTGTGCCTTCGGCGAGCTTGGCTCTGCCGTCACGATCGAAAGCAATCGCGGGCAGCTTCGCATTGTGCCGGAGGCGTTCGAGTACCGGGGGCAACTGGTCTTCCGGGATGCTGAAAAGCGCGGCGATCGGTTGCAGCTGAGTGATTACAGCCAGCCCGGTCGCGTCTGCCGAATGCACCATATTTCCCGAATCGACTAGGCGCAAGCCGATACGTCCGCTCAGCGGTGCGGTGATGCTGGTATATGCCAGGTTCAATTTGGCGCTGTCGATCGCAGCCTGTGAGGCCGAAATCACCGCTTTATCGGCTTCGATCGCACCGCGCGATTGATCGGCCGTGGCAAGCTGCGTATCAAGTTGCTGCTTCGCGATAATATTCTGCTTGAAAAGCTCCTGATCGCGCGCATAATTCGCCTGGACGTCGCGCAAAGCCGCCTCGTCTTTGGCCAGATTGCCTTGCGCCTGCGCCAGATTGCCTTTCGCCTGGTCGAGCGCGACTTGGAATGGGCGCGGATCGATCGAGGCCAGCACATCGCCTTGCTTTACAAACTGACCTTCTTTGAAGTTGACGCTTGTTAGCTGCCCGTCTACCCGCGGCTTAACCGTTACGGTATTGAAGGCGGTCACGGTCCCAAGCCCTTCGAGGTAAACCGGCATGTCGCCGCGATGCGCTGCCATAGCCACCACAGGGATGTTTCGCGGCCGAGCCATGCCGCGCTTCGCGCTTATCGCCGCTTTCTTCGTCGATTCATACTTATAAAGGACATAGCAGCCATAACCGATGAGTGCAAACACCAGTAACCAGACCCACCAGTAGTTTTTGGCCCGCGAGCCAGTGTCCTGGTCCAGGTCAGGGAGCCTTTCCCCGTGCATTCCGGGTGTATAGATCTGGTGGTCTGCCGCTCCAGCTTGCGAAGCGTGCGGCGTGGGGGATTCTAAAGGCGGCGGCTGTATAGCCATTTTCTCCTCGATATGCAGACGTGCGGACGGCAAAGTGGAAGCGTTTTCAGTGCGGCTCTCTCAATTAGATAACAGCCAGAGAATACGTTGCTATCAAGACGACGAAGGTTGGAAATATGTTACGGGGTCCGCATTTACACAAAACCGGGATCGTCACTTAACGACTGGCTCCAAAGCCCCGAGCGGGATCCGCTTGCCCACCACAGCTCCATAAGCGGTAAGCTCCGTCGAGACTCGCCCGGAATAAAGCGGAAAGTAGGTCTTGCTGCCAGTCAAAAGATTTTCCACCGAAGAGTAGTCCATCACTGGTAAATCGACGGTCACGCGGGTATTCCGGTTGGAAAGATTCAGGATTACTAGGATTTCCTCATCCCCTCTCTTCCGAACAAAACTCAAGACGCTATCCGGCTCACTATTGTTGATCCACCACAACTCCCCCTCGGTCAAAGCCGGATGGGTATTCCGCATCCCTACCAAACGTTTGTACTTGTCGAGCGTTTCTTTTTCAGCCGCGCTGTCGTTCCGGTCACTGTGGTCTGGCCAGTGAATGGGTGCATGGCTAAGCCAGTGGGTGGGTGTGCCGTCCGCAATCTCCTGGCCGTTGTAAAGAAACGGAATTCCATCGAGCGTAAAGTCAAGAACCGAAGCAGCCCAGGCGCCGTTTTCTCCAAACTGGAGAACGGCCCGGCGCCAATCGTGATTGTCATTGAATCTCAGAAGCCGGGCACCCTGTGGAAAGCGTGCCCGCGTCTCCTCCCAGTCACTTCGGACTTTACTCGCGGACTGACCGTCGCGCAGCACCGAACGGAGAACCAGATATCCCTGAAAGTTGTAGTTGATGTCAAAGGCCCGGAGCTGATCATCCGGGCGGTCCGATTCGGAAAGCAGAATCACATCGCGATTGACCCGGTCGAGAGACGCACGCGCCTCTTCCCAGAAACTCACGGGCACGCCCGCCCCCACATCACAGCGAAATCCATCGACCTGAAAATCCCGTACCCAGCGCACCAAGCTCTCGATCAGATATTTACGTGGCGCCGGCTTGTTGAAATCCGGCAGCGGCTGTGGCCAGAAGCCTCGCGCAATTTTCCCTTCCGCCGTGTGTACCAGCCAATCCGGATGCTCGCTCATCACGCCATCCGGAGCCGTGTGATAGTAGACGATGTCGAGCATTACCTTCAACCCGTGCTGGTGGGCGGCAGAAACAAAGTCGCGCAGGTCCTGCTCGTTGCCATATTGAGGGTCGATGGCATTGTAATCGGCGATGTTGTAAGGCGAGGCGTGCGGCGTGCCCGAGCGCTTCGCAATCGGGCCCAGGTAAATCATGGAGATACCCAGCTCCGTTAATCGTGAAAGGCCGGGAATCGCGCCCCGCAAAGTGCCTTCCGGGCTGAAGGCGTTCAACCAGAGCTCGTAGATATTCAGCCGTTCGACCCAGGCCGGTTCAGGACGCGCGGGGCGCGAGCCGAACGAAAGATTCTGCCCGAGAGCCGCCGTGTAAAGAGAAATCACGAGACACAACCAACCAGCCTTGCTCATACATATAACCTATAGATAGATCGGCACGACGATGCGGGAACGGAATCAAATACTGGAGCTCTGGGAGAAAATACGACGCTCCGGCGAGTCTGCCGTGCTCGCAACAGTCGTCAAAACACAAGGCTCCTCGTACCGGCTGCCGGGTGCGCGACTGCTTTTGACGCAAGCGGGTGAACGCGTCGGGGGAATCAGCGGCGGTTGTCTGGAGGACGATCTCATCAAAAAGGCCTGGTGGCTCACCGCGCAAGGTCCGGTGATCCGCAAGTACGACACAACGGCTGATGGAGAGATCTCGGCGGACGGCTACGGCCTCGGTTGCAACGGCATTATTCACGTGCTCATCGAGCGCGTCACGGCCGGCCATCCGTCAGTCCTGCCTTATCTCGAAGCAGCAACGAAGCTGCGCCAAGCCGCCACGATCGCCCACTTGATTTCGTCGCCTGAGATGGTCGGGGAGCGTCTCGTACTCGACGCGGCTGGCAACGTGCACAGTTCATCCCTCGATGTGGCGCTCGTGGACCAGCTACTTACGGCAATGCAGGGGTCAACGGACTCGGAGTTGCTTGTCCTTCCTGATGGCCACCAAGTCTTTCTGGAAAAGCTTACGCCGCCATTGCACCTGCTCGTCTTCGGTGCGGGCGACGATGCCATTCCACTGGTGGAGCTCGCCAAATATCTCGGCTGGCGGGTGTCCGTCTTTGATGGACGGGCCCACTACGCGCGGGCGGAGAAATTTCCGTCCGCGGATCGGGTCAGCATCCGCCCTCCGAATTCACCCGTTCCACCCATTGATCCGTGGACCGTCGCGGTCATTATGACTCACAGCTATCGCCAGGACCTGGATGTTCTTCGCACTCTCGCCCGCGAGCCCTTGCGGTATTTGGGCGTACTCGGACCGCGCAAACGCGCTCTTGATTTACTCGCCGAAGCGAACCAGTCAGAGAACTCCTCTTTGTGGCAGCAGAATAACAACTTGCACAGTCCGATGGGGCTCGATCTAGGCGGCCACGGACCGGAACTGGTTGCGGTCGCTGTCATTTCCGAAATTCAAGCTGTTCTCAATGGGAGAACCGGCGGCGCTCTGCGCGATCGCGGTGCTCCTATCCACAGTGAGGACGAATTGGCTGAATCGCGGAATTGGGTTCGGTCGATTGTCTGCGCCTGACTTCGACTCTGCTTCGTCCAAATGCGTATGTGCCTTGATCGGCTGATTCGCTCCGTACTTGTCGCCTCGGTCTGCCTGCCCGTACTCGTCTCACAAACGCCCGCGCCAGACAAAGGAAAACAGGTAATCGATGCTGCGATTGCTGCACTGGGCGGCAATCAGTTTCTACAAATGCGCACAAGGGTCGCGAACGGCCGCGTCTACTCCTTCTTCCACGACCAGCTAAGCGGCTTAGATCTCGCCGCCCTGTATACCGAGTACCAAGAACCGAAACCCACGACCGGATTGGCGATCCTCGAACGCGAGCGGCTTGGCAAAAAACAGGACTACTCGTACTTGTATTTGGCCGACCAGGGCTGGGACATTACATTTCGCGGTGCCCGCCCGATCCCTGACGACATCTGGCAACGCTACGTTCGCACCACTGAAAACGATATCTTATATCTGCTTCGCGAGCGCCATAATGAGCCCGGTATGGATTTCGACTACGTCGGTAATCAGGTGTACCTGAGCAGGCACATCGAAATCGTTGATATCACGGATGCCAAAAATCGAACTATCCGTGTTTACTTCGACTTCAATACCAAACTTCCGATCCGGCAGATCTATACCTGGCTCGATCCGGAGACCCGCGAGCGCAACGAAGAAATCTCGATTTTCGACAAATACCGCGACATTGGAGGTGGCATCATGTGGCCCTATAGCATCGAGCGGGAGCGCAACGGTTATAAGACCTATCAGTTCTTTGCCGATAAGGTGCAGGCTAATCAGCCCATTCCAACCAATACCTTTGAACTTCCGCCGGGCGCAAAAGTACTAAAGAAAGTCGATTGAGCGCGCGCCGGGCTTTTGTCCCGATTTCCTGCAACTACTGCTACAATTTGGTCTCAGTAAGTTCCTCGTCGAACTAAATTGGCGAAACTGAATTGCTGGCACCAGTTAAGCGCGCCGATCCATGGATCTCGATCAGCTACATACCTTCCTCGAAATTGTGAGGCTCAAAAGCTTCTCGAAGGCCGCTGTAACCTGTTACCGCACTCAGCCCGCGA
Source organism: Terriglobia bacterium (assembly GCA_963737005.1). Taxonomy (GTDB): domain Bacteria; phylum Acidobacteriota; class Terriglobia; order Bryobacterales; family Bryobacteraceae; genus Bog-105. The sequence goes on from CAVTRD010000008.1 coordinate 583,729, forward strand.
TTAGCGCTCAAGTCCGCCAACTCGAACAAGAACTGAATACTACGCTTTTTGAGCGTTTCGGGACCAAGATTTCGCTCACTGTTTCAGGCCGGATTTTTGCCGAACACGCCGAGAAAATCCTGGCGCTCCGCCGCCGGGCGCAGGACGCGATCAACGAACTCGAAAAGGTTCCACGTGGTGAACTGGTGATCGCCGCCAACGAGGCGACCTGCATCTATGTGTTGCCGAGCGTCTTCGCTGAGTTTAAAAAGCGTTTTCCCAACGTTCAGCTATTGGTTGACCGTTCGTACGGCACCCGAGTCGTGCAAGCAGTGATGGACAACCAGGCCGATTTCGGTATCACGCAGTTGCCGGTGCAGGAGAAGAAGCTGCAGGCGGTCAACATTCATTCGGATGAGATTAAGCTACTAGTGACCGCTCACCACCCGTTGGCGGCAAAGGAGCGCGTCTTCCCGCGCGATTTGACGAACGAACCTGTGCTCCTTCCTAAGACCGGCACCACACGCGCTCGCTTGAATGCCTGGCTCGATCCGGTTATCGAAGAACTCAATATCTCGATGGAACTGGATTCCACCGAAATGATCAAACGGTTTGTAATGGCGGACCTGGGAGTCTCGTTCCTGGCGGCTTCGCACTGCCGCGAGGAAGTGGAAGCGAAAAAGCTGGCTTGCGTCTCTCTCGCGCCGGAGTTGATGATGCGTCGCGTAGGCTTGATCTATCGACGAGACAAGTCGCTGTCCAAAGCGGCCCTCGGCTTTATCGAAGTAACTCTGATGAACGCTGGCCATCAGATTGGCGTAACCGGGGAGCCTCGTCTCCTCGCTTCTGGTTCCTGAAAGCGAGTAGGCGAGAATAGTGTGTCTTACTGTAGTGCGGGGTAAATAGCATGGCAACTTTAACGGCGAAGAGCGCGACGATCTTCATATCGACCGGCGAGCAGACGAAGGTGTACCGTTCCGTAGATGAAGTTCCGCCGGATCTGCGCCGCAAGTTGATTGAGACCACCAAAGGTATTAACTCCGCGACCATCCTTATCGCCGACAAAAAGGGAAGGGAAGAGTTAGTCCGAGCCCTGCAGGGTCGGCGCAGCGAGATCCGCTGCCGCTTGGTCGACACGATCCGCTCCAAACAGGCCGCTCCAATCCAACCCCCACGCTTTGCCAGCTTGAAATCTCCTCGGACTTGGCTCGAATTTCTTCTACCGGTCGCCATCGGCGCTTCGCTTTGGTTCCTCATCGATTCGCATTTCTAAGTTGATCCTGGTTTGTCCACTGGTTTGCCCGGCGTGCTGTCCAGCACGCATGCTGGAGCGCTCGCGCTTCCCGCAGCTGCAAACCGCAGGCGCGCAACTCCCGTTCCGGTACCCACGATCGATTACTGCTATCTTCACTGAAAGATGAAAGCTGCCTTTGTAAGCGCTGTTTTTTCATATGCCGCGATTGCGCTGATCGGCTCGGCATTGGCGCCGCCGCTCCATGCGAGTGCCGACACTCCGCCCGTTTGGGCTTATGGTACAGATCCTGCACTGGCCGAGAAGGCTCACTCGACGCCGGGCGTTAAAAAGCCGGAAGATACATCGGCAAAGCATCTGCCCGGTAGCGACCTGGCGTTTACAGAAGCACAAATCCAAAATCGCTTTGGCCCGGCGGATTGGTACCCGAACGATCACGCCCCTATGCCGGACATCGTTGCCAAAGGTCGCCAGCCCGCAGTCTGGGCCTGCGCCTTGTGCCATTACCCGAACGGCAGGGGGAAACCGGAAAACGCGAGCGTTGCGGGCTATCCTGTTGCGTATTTCGTAGAGCAGATGCACGAGTTCCGAGATGGGCAGCGCCGGTCCGCTGACTCGCGAAAAACCAACACTGGGCTCATGGCCGGCTTCGCGAAAGCGATGACGGATCAGGAGATTGAAGAAGCGGCGAAGTACTTCGGCGGCATGAAATGGACCTCCTGGATCGAGGTCGTCGAGACCGAGACGGTACCGAAGACGCGTACCTCTGTGGGCATGTATATGCCGATTCCCGGTGCTGGTACGGAGCCGATCGGCCAGCGGATCATTGAGGTTCCGAAGGATCCTGAGGGAACCGAATCGCTGCGAAATCCTCGATCGGGCTTCCTTGCGTACGCACCGGTAGGCAGTATTCGGAAAGGCGAAGAACTGGTCACCAAAGGTATGGGCAAGACGAACGCCTGCGGAGTGTGCCACGGCGCGGATCTGAAGGGCCTGGGCCCGATTCCGGGAATTGCGGGCCGTTCCCCTAGCTATCTCGTTCGCCAGCTTTACGACATGCGCGAGGGTACGCGCAAGGGCTCATGGACGGAGTTGATGAAGCCCGTCGTAGCGAAGTTAAGCGAGGAGGACATGCTCAACATCGCGGCTTACACGGCGTCTCTCCAGCCCTGATCAATATTCGCAGCTCACCTCATGCATCGCACTCGCGACTTCTATGCGCGAAGCTGGCGTTCGTCTTCACGGATCGGCAGATCGTTGATACTCGCAATGCGGCGCTGCATCAGACCACTCGGTGCGAACTCCCAAAGCTCATTGCCATAGCTTCGGAACCACTGGCCGCTGTCGTCATGCCACTCATAGAAAAATGTGACCGCCATGCGGTTTTCGCGAAATCCCCAAAGCTCTTTGCGCAACCGGTAATTCAGCTCTCGCTTCCACTTACGTTCCAGGAAAGCTATGACCTCCGCTCGGCCATGGAGAAACTCTACTCGGTTCCGCCATTCCGTTTCCTCTGTGTAGGATTGCGCTACCCGATGCGCGTCTCGGGTGTTCCAGAGATCCTCGGCAAGCTGCACTTTCTGTTTGGCCTGATCGAGGTTCGTGAAAGGCGGCTTGATGATCTCACTCATTGTTGCTCCTTCAGTCCCTCTTAGAGAGTGCCAGATTCGAGCTGTGTTCTAGGCTGACGGTAGGTCAGTAGACACTCAGATGGCGCTCAGCAAATCAGACGTAGCGGTAGTGGGAGCTGGCATTGTCGGCCTTGCCCACGCTTATACGGCAGCCAAGGCGGGCAAGTCTGTTACTGTCTTTGAGCGGAATCCGGCCGCAATTGGCGCGTCCATCCGAAATTTCGGCATGGTCTGGCCGATCGGGCAGCCGCCGGGCGAAATGCATGAAATGGCTCTCCGCAGTCGCGCGATCTGGGATGAGGTACTCGCTGCCGCGCAGTTGCCCCATCATGCGACCGGATCGCTCCACGCAACCTATGAACAGCATGAAGCGGCGGTAGGACAGGAGTTTGCTGCTGCTGCCCCTTCGCTCGGCTACGATTGCGCGTGGTTGTCGCCCCAGCAGACTCTCGAACGCAGCTCCGCCTTGCGCCGCGGCGGATTGCTCGGTGCCTTATGGAGCCCAACCGAGATCACCGTTGACCCGCGACTTACACTGAAGTGCCTCCCGCTGTTCCTGGCAGAGCGTTACCGAGTAATGTTTCATTTCAATACCGCGGTTCAGAGCATAGCCGGCTCAACACTCACAACCGGTGTCGGAACACACCAAGCGGAGACGGTCATTCTTGCCGGCGGCGACGATTTTCAAACTCTCTACCCTCATCGTTATGCCGCGCTCGGTCTCACGCGCTGCAAATTGCAGATGATGCGTACCGTCCAGCAGCCGGGCCGTTGGCAGCTGGGTCCGGCGCTCGCCTTCGGTCCCACCTTTCTCCATTACCCGACATTCCGCATATGCAAGAGTCTCGCAGCGCTCGAAGAACGGCTGAATCGTGAGTACCCGGAGTTCCAAAAGTGGGGCATCCACGTGCTTGTTTCGCAAACTGCCGCCGGGGAGTTAACGATCGGCGATAGTCACGAGTATGGCCTCGCCGTCAGTGTCTTCGATCGGCCCGCAGTGAATCAGTTACTCCTCGATTACGCGCAACATCATCTGTGCGCGCCCACCATGGAGATCGCCGAGACCTGGCACGGCGTTTACGCCAAGCATCCCGAACTGCCTTATGTGGCATTTGAGGCGGAGCCGGGCGTGACCGCGGTCACCGTCACGAGCGGTATCGGCATGACTCTCGCGTTTGGGTTAGCCGAACGGACCTTCAGGAAACTAAGGTTGATCGTGTGAAGTCCCCACTCGCCGCCAAGCTCAGCGCCGTCGTTTTCGATTGGGCCGGCACAACGGTCGATTTCGGTAGCCTGGCGCCGGTACGCACGCTGCAGCATGTTTTCCATGACGCTGGCATCGAGTTGAGCGAAGCAGAGACGCGGCTCGACATGGGCCTCTCCAAAAAAAATCACATCGCTGCCATCCTGCGCTTGCGTCGAGTCGCCGAAGAGTGGAGGCGCTTACGCGGAAGGCTGCCGGAAGAGAGCGACGTGGAAAGTATTTATCAAAACTTCGTTCCCCTCCAGTTTGCCTGTCTCGCAGAGTACTCGAACGTAATCCCCGGTGTTCCCGCAGCTGTCGAAGAGATCAGGGCTCGGAATCTCAAGATCGGCTCCACGACCGGCTACACACGCGCCATGTTGGATCTCTTGCTCGAGCATGCTGCATCGCAAGGATACAAGCCCGATTGCGCGTTGACGCCCGAGGACGTCGGCGCCGGCAGGCCGCATCCGTACATGCTCTATGAAACGGCGGTGCGCCTCAAGGTTTACCCTCTTTCGGCCATCGTAAAAGTAGGCGATACTGTGTCGGATATCGAAGAAGCCTTGAATGCGAGCGCTTGGGCGGTCGGAGTCACGCGCACCGGAAACATGGTTGGCCTGAGCGAGAGCGACCTAACCCACTTGTCACAGCAAGACCAAAAAAAACTTCTCGATCGTGCTCGAAAGGCTTTGCTGGGGGCAGGCGCGCACTACGTGATCGATACTCTGGCCGAACTGCCTCCCGTGCTCGATATCATCGATGACTCTCTCGGACGGTCACACCGCCAGTGAGCGCTGCTGATCAAATGATGGTCCGCCCGCCGCCGGGCAAGTTGGCAGCGCGTCAGGTCTTGGTCATCGTCCTGCTCTTTGGCGGATATGCCGCCTACTACTTCTGCCGCGCGGATCTTTCCGTCGCGATGCCGATGCTCATCGATGAACTCCACAGACACGGGATGACCACTGATGTCGCAACGGAACGTCTGGGCGCCATGGCCTCGGCCGGCGTTCTTGCTTACGCATTTGGCAAGCTGCTGCTCGGCGGTTTAGGCGATCTCTGGGGAGGCCGAACCAGTTTCTTAGTCGGCTTGACCGGCGCTGTCGTGTTCACGATTCTATTTACGCTTGGCGGAGCACTCCCTCTCTTTACAATCGCCTGGATCGGCAATCGACTGGTGCAATCGATTGGCTGGCCCGGGCTGGTGAAGGTCTGTTCCAGATGGTTCAACTACACGTCATACGGCAGGATCGTCGGCCTGCTCAGCCTTAGTTACCTGTTGGGCGATGCGGTGGCCCGGCAATGGATGGGGCTGCTCATCGGAATGGGCGCGGGATGGCGCACCCTGTTCTATCTTGCCGCCGGGGTTTGCGCAACCCTAATGTTGGCCAATCTTCTTTTCTTGAAGGAATCGAGAACCTCGATCGGTTTACAGGCTCCGCTCATAAACCCTCTGAACGTGTTCGGGTCGAAGCCGCAGAATACACGGCCGCTGGCGATCGGAACTCTCCTCAAACCGCTGCTGAAGAACCGCGGCTTCTGGATCGTCTGTTTCCTCTCGCTGGGAACCACCATCATTCGTGAAACATTTAATACCTGGATACCGACCTACCTGCACCGAGCGCTGGCCTATAGCGAGGCGGACGCGGCGGGGTTCAGCGCGATTTTTCCTGCTATCGGAATCGCATCTGTGCTCCTTGCCGGCGCGGCTGGTGACCGGATGGGGGCGGCCGGACGGGCGATCATACTATTTCTTGGCATGCTGATCACAACGGCCGGCCTCTGCGCCATGGCATCGATAGCTGCCGGAACACAGGGCCCAATCCCATTGATACTCTTGGGCATCGTTGCCTTCGGTCTGCTCGGGCCGTATTCGTATTTGGCAGGCGCCATGGCGCTCGATTTTGGCGGCGCGAACGGTGGCGCAACCTCGTCGAGCATAATCGATGCGACGGGCTATTTCGGCGGCGTACTGGCCGGCGATACAGTGGCGAGAATCGCAGTCGGCTCGGGCTGGCGCGGCGTGTTTTACGGGCTTGCTGGAGTGGCGATGCTGTCGGCGGTCGCTTCCGCACTCTTGTTCATCGAACAGCGCCGGAAAACAATGGAAGTGATAGGAGAAGAGAATTGAGCATCGAAGTAGCCGATGAAATTTACAGCCTCTTCGCGGCTCGGGGATCGAGCTGCTATTTTGGCGAACCCGTGTCGCAGCTCGAGCATGCTCTGCAGGCAGCATGGTTTGCGCAGCAGGAGAACGCGCCGGATCATCTGGTCGTTGCAGCTCTGGTGCACGATATCGGTCATCTCGTGCACGGCCAGGACGAGCAGGTCGCGGAGCGTGGTATCGACGCGCGGCACGAAGAAGCGGGCGAAAGCTGGCTGAAAAATCGGTTCGGGCCCGAAGTATATGAACCTGTCCACCTGCATGTAGCGGCGAAACGATATCTATGCGCGACGGACAGCGCTTACTTTGACACTCTCAGCCCGGCGTCTGTTCAGAGTTTGCACTTGCAAGGCGGCCCAATGACGACGGAGGAGCTGAAGCAATTCAGGGCGCTGCCGTCCTACCAGGATGCCGTCCGGCTGCGGTTATGGGATGATCGCGCCAAGATCCCAGGTTTGGCAACGCCCGGTCTCGAGAGCTATCGGGAACGAATTGTCCGGCTCGTTACGTGACATTCGCAGTCAGTCCGCCGTATAGTTGATCTCTAATCGCCGGACGCGCTTCATCGACGCAGCAAGCACCGCGAGCGACAAGGCCAACAAACCCAGGATGGCGAGATAGCGCGACACCGGCTCTGCGTTTGAAACAAGTAAAGCAAAGAGCGCGGGCATTCCCGGGTCGAGCGGAAGGTTTACCGGACAGAGCGATTTCAGGTAGTAAATTACACTGATCTTCTTCAGCAGCGACGGCAACACCGGGTTTGCCGCTTCCCATATAAGAACGAATGCGGCCGGAATAATTGGGTTGCGAAAAAGAAGTCCGGCCCCGAGAAACACACTCCCATAACCTACGCAGGCCAGCACCGTCACGCCAAGATACGCACCAACTTGTTCAAGCCCGTGTCCCTGGTAGAGAAAATGCGAGATGGTTGTGGAGTCGAACTGGGCTAGCATCGAAATCAATTGAAGCGCCGTACTCGTGGTAAAGATAACGGTCGCGGCGAGTAGGCCTGCAAGATATTTGCCCGCGAGTAGCACCTCGCGCCGAATGGGTGAAAGCAGATAGAAGTGCAGGCTCTTATCGAGCATCTCGCCGCGAAATAAGTTCATGAAAATACCCAGACAGCCGAAGAACACGGCCAGCCGCAAGAAGAAAAATTGAAAGACGCCGGCGAAGATGAACGTGTCCTGACCGAGGCTCGCCGTGTGCCGGCCCCATCCGCGAAAATGTCTTTCTATCAGGGTGTGCAACACAAATAAGCCGACCGGCGCCGCAGCCAGCAGATAAATCCATAGGCCGCGCTTCGCGAGAAAGGTCTTCCTCATCTCCAGGCGAATGACTGCCCGAATCTGCTTCCACCAGAGTTCGTTCACCGCGTCGCTTCCTCCGTGCCAATCAAGTACTCATAGACCGAGTTCACGTCATCGTCTACCGGAGCAACCGACTCAATGCCGAGGCCGTTCAGCGCAATCTCGTTCATCGATCGGTAAAAACGCGTCGGGCTGTTTGTCTTGACTAACAGGCCGCGGCGATCGCTGTGAATGCGTACCTCAACCACGTGATCTTCCTGAAAAAAGCGCGAAGCAAGGTCGGATGGGTGCTGGCAGCGGATGAGGATCTGCATAGGCTGATCTTCGATCTCGCTGCGCACGCTCTGAATACTGCCTTCGGCTACGACATAGCCACCGCTCATCAGGATGACCTGGTCGGAGATGATATCGACCTCGTGCAGTACGTGGCTCGAAAGAATCACGTGGCAGCCTTCCTTCGCAAAGGAGCGGAATAGCGCGATGGTTTCGGCACGAACGAGTGGATCCAAGCCGTTCAGCGGCTCGTCTAGAATCAGCACGCGCGGATTATGCGCGATCGCCTGCGCGAGGCGAATCCGTTGCCGCATGCCTTTGCTGTATCCGCCGACCTTCCGGAGGGCAGCTTCCCGCAGTCCGGCGCGATCGATTGCGGCCCAAGCCAGCTCGTCCGCCTGCGACCGGCCGAAGCCAAACAGCAGCAAGTAGGAATAGACAAACTCGTAGCCGGTCAGTCCACGCGGAAATGAATCAAACTGCGAGCTGTAACCAACTACGCGAAACAACTTCTCCGGCTCGTCCGGCGTCAGTCCTAAGATGCGGATCGTGCCGCGGGACGGTCGAATCAGTCCCGTCATCAAGTTCATCAAAGTGGTTTTGCCGGAGCCATTTGGGCCGACAAGGCTCGTGATACCCGCCGGTATCGAGAGATTTACTCGATTTACCCCGAGCACTTCGCCGTACAACTTCGATACGTTGTCAAATGTGATCTCGCCGTTCACTGCACAACCTCGTTCGGCTTTACTTTTCGCATCAGCAACAGCAGACAAAGTCCGGCGAAGAGCAGCAGCACGACGATTGATTCGGTCACGGGAAGGGCCAGCGGAGCGCCATCGCGGAAGAGGGAGTGCTCGATCGTCCCAATTAGAGTCGAAATATCGAGCACATAGCCTTGTTTGGTATCAAGCACGGCATTGACCGCCCGGCTGAAACCCGCGCCCACGAAAAACACTGCCAGCAGCAGCGCTCCCGCCACCACTCTCCACTTCACCCAAGCAGAAAGAGCAAGCGCCAGTAACGAAAGAACGATGATCCACAGAAGCGAGCAGAGCAAAACACCAACCGCGAATGAGGCATTTTGGCTGCCCCAGTTTTCGCCCTCGACACCGGCTTGAGCAAAAAACAGAATAAGGCCTGGAATCCAGGTAATCCACGACAGGCTAATCACTAGCACCGCCATTTTGCCGAGAACGTATTCGGTTCGCGAAAGCGGCCGACATAAATAGAGCGTGAGCGCGCCATTTGCCAGGTCGGGAGATACCAGCCCAGGTCCAATGAACGCGGTCAACAGAAAGGCCAGCGAACTCTGGATGCTCATGTAGGTGAAAAAGAACGCGCCATTGATAGTCAGAATCGAAGGCGCGCGACTGCCCAGGAAGGCGAATGCAGCCAAGTGGGCATTGGCGTAGATCGCTAGCAGGCACAGCAGTGGGAAGAAAAAGCAGATCACGAAGAAGGAGGTCTGAAACTTCGAACGGAACAGCGATTGACGCCCAAAACGGTAAAGCACCAGGAAACGCGACCAGTCGGGCGTGAGCGTACCGGCATACCCGCGATACGCGCGTTTATAAACCGCCACTGCCGCTCTCCATCGCCTTGAGAAAAATGTCTTCGAGTGTGTCGCGTCGAAAATTCAGGCGCCGCAGCTGTACATCTTGCTCGGCGGCGATCCGGTAGATATCCCGAATTTCGACATTGTCGGCCATCACCACTTTGAGCCGGTTGCCTGTTCCCGGAGCGCACTCACAGCCAAGCCGTTCGAGCGCCTCGCGAAAATGCTCCGTCTGATCATGCAGCTCGAGCTCAAGGAAGCGCCGATTTGATCGCCGCTCGTCTTCGAGATTCGCGTAATGAACAACTCTTCCCTGTTTTAGAATCAAAACTTCTTCGCACGTCTCCTCCACATCACGCAATAGGTGCGAGCACAAGACGATGTGCATATCGCGTGTGGCACTCATCTCCTTCACCAGCCGGATCATGCGCTGTCGCGCGGGCGGATCAAGGCCATTCGTCGGCTCATCCAGAATCAGCAGCTTCGGACCATGCGCGATGGCTTGCGCCAATTTGGCAAGCTGTTTCATCCCGAGCGAATAGGTGCCGAGCTGGCGATAGCGTGCCTCACCCAAGCCCACATAGAACAGCGCTTCGTGCGCTCGCTCCAGGGCTGTTTGGGAGGGCAAGCCCGAAAGTTCCGCCATCATTCGGATGAAGCTGACCGCGTTCATCTTGCTGATAAAGGAGTCGTTCTCGGGCATATAACCGATCTGCGCGCGAATCCTTTTTGCTTCACGGCGGATGTCTAATCCGAAGACCCGCGCCGTACCCGAAGTGACCGGCCAGAACCCGAGCAGCGTGCTTATGAGCGTCGATTTCCCCGCGCCATTGGGCCCGAGCAATCCGATCGTACGTCCGGTAAAAGCTCCCGTCAGATCGCGCAACACTTCTCGTGTCCCGAGACGAACGGTGAGATTTTGAAGCTCGATGACCGGGCTTCCCGCACGGGCCTCGGCCGGCTTCGCGGCGGAAGCAGCCGGATCGGGTGCGAGATCGGTGGTCGCCATTTTCATTAAGGGCGGCGTGAGGCGATCAGCCACGGTAGCGATTGTCCCTGTTCCATTCCGGCAAGCGTACCTATATTAAAGCCCATAAAGTCGCCCTTTGTCGCAGCCACAATCCGGTCGGGTTCGCCGTATACACATATCAATCCAGGCCCTGTACTGGTCAGAAGTGAGAGCAAAGCATTTTTCTGTGTGGCCGGCCCGGCTCCCGTCGCCTTGACCTGATTCGCCAGTGCTTCGAGCGATTTGCCAGCGTTATGCCAAAGCACAGCAGAGAAATTTGTAAAGTTGTCGAGCGGCAATTGGCCCTGAAAGCTCCGTGAGTTGGCGAGTGTATAGCCGGTCTCGCGATTTTGGATTGCCTGGAAAAGCAATTCTTCGTTCGGCCCTGCCAGTAGATAACCGTCGACAAATGTGTAGTACGCCGCCATCAGTGGCATGCGACTATTACGGAGCAAATAGAACGTACGCCCATTCATTTGCTCCGTGCTCAGCTGCAATCTGCCGCTATCCGCATTGGCATGCTGATTGAAATGTTCGACCAGCGTGTTTACCGTCTGCTTGAGACGCGGAACATCGTAAACTTCGACCGCAAATTTCCAGGACGGAATTGGCACCAGCGGTCCATCGATCGCAAATGTCGCGTCACCGCCGAACGGCTCCGCTAGATCATCCGTCAGTTTCACCCCGAGGTGCTCTTCGACATCGCTGAACGTCTGCGCCGAGTGTGCATCCGCGGCCGTCGCATAGCTAATGAGTTCCTGCATTACCGTCAGCGGAGTCTTCATCACGATCGCCGCGGCAAGATTGGCATCAGGTGAAACAAAGTCGAGCGAGCCCATCGGTCCGGGCATCCCGAGCCACGAAGCAACTCCGGCGCGCCCTCCAGCGAAAAAGAGTGACGCACGTGTCTCGGTATTGTCCGCTTCAGCCGCGCGCCTTTCGAGCACCAGGTATTTAACATTGTTGAGCCCAGGCGGGATCCCTTTGGCAGTAGAAACGGATTTCACTATCGTTTGTTCCATATCAATGGCCAACAAATAACCCGCTCCCGCACTATACGCCTGCGTGAGTCGTCCGTAAAAAGGAGTCTGCGCAAACCCACTCGCTGCGCCTTGCGAGATCGCACGTGAAAGAGCGTCCACCTGCCTCCTGTCCGGAGACGCAATGACGAAGCGATCATTCGCGGTAACCGTTATCGACTTCAACGATGCTGGCAAGTTCTGCGCCATATAAGCTTCCAAGCCGGGCCGCCGCACCTCGGCCAGAAAGACCGGTTGACTGTACTGGCCCGGGTTGGCCGCCGCCACCGCAATTACAATTTCGTTGCCCAGAAACTCGCTTACCGACCCGATCTGCTTCAGAGCCTCATCCATTTCACCCGTGCGAGCCGCCGGCTGCTGCCGCCACCAATCACGCAATACTTCACTCTGCTGTAGCCGCTCGTCGAAGATTCGCTTCGCTTCGGTCAGCGTCCCGCCGATATTGGGGATTGCCGCATAAATAACCGTGTTGGCAGGCAGGTATTCTGTGAGGTCGGAGGAGTAGCGCAACCCCGGTGCTGGGATCTGCTTCCATTGCTTTTGCAACGTTGATAGCTCAGAGAGCAGGGCCAGATAACGATCGGCGTTACTGCTCCAGGCAAACTCACTTTCGAGCGAGACGTTGCTCAGCCGGTAACTGAATTGGTCGCCGGCATGCAACCGCCGGGTGCCGCTCGGCTGCTCGACGGTCGCCGAGCCCTGCGCGACAGCAACCCGCGTGCCTTTCGTGCCGCGGTTGACCGCAACCACGGCGTTCTTCACGGGAACGCGCAGATCTCCCGCTGCGACCCGTACACCTTGGCCGCTCGCACGCGCGGGGTTCACGATCACACGCCCACGTTCCACCTCAACCGACGTTCCTCCCCAGCTGCGCGAAACCGATACGTCCGAACGCTCGCCCATCTCGACCTGGGCTCCATCCATCAGCTGAAAAATCGCCCGCGAACCCTTTGCCGTGCGAAGTTCCTCCGCATTCCGTACCACCGCTCCCGCTTTGAGCAAGGTCGAGCCGAACTCGTTCACTCGGTAAAGCGTGCCTTGTACGCTGAGTACGCTGGCGCGGACCGCATGCTGTCCCGGCAAGAGCCCGTTGAAGGCGCCCGTGATACCGATGGCAGTCCCAATCGCTAGTGACGCTGCCATGGCGAGTGGAATCCAACGGACTCGCTTGCGAGCCGTGCTATCCGACCGAACCGCCGATCGCCCGTCCTGCGCCTTCGCGCCCCGCGCCTTGGCGAGTGCTCGCCGGCAATCAACACAGCTACCTACGTGATCTTCAAATAGCGACAGCCGTGCTGCCGGCAGCCCGCCATTCAGATACTCCGGGATAAGCCGCTCAAAATCGGCACATCCGCGAATCCGCTCCACTCGCTCGGGAATATAAGCAATGTCGAAGACGTTCCTGAAAACGCGCCGGGCAGTCTGCCGGACTACCTCTTCATCGGGCTGCTCTCGGCGCATCCCGGCAAGCACATCGTCTATCTTCGGCGCTTTCATGAACGGCCTCCAAAATATCCTTTTATGTCTTTTTGCAATTGACGTCGCGTGCGGTGCACCGTCACAGCCACCAACACTTGCGAGATGCCGAGCATTTTGGCAATCTCGCCATTGCTGAACTCCTCGAGATATCGAAGTGCAAAAATTTCCGCAGAACGAGGCGAAAGGCGAGCGAACGCCCGCCGCAAACAATCCTGCACTTCCCGCTCGTCACCGCCGCCCGTCGCCAGCAGCAAATCGTCCAGCGGCACGCTGCGCTTCGTCTCGCGCGCGCGAATCAGATCGAGTGAGACGTTAACGGCCGCCCGTCTGAAATAACTCTCTTCCTTGACAGGCCCGCCGCCCGCCTCTTGCCGAACCAGACGCAGAAAGATCGTTTGCAGTACATCTTCGGCATCGGCGGCATTGCCGGTCAGCCGGTAGGCGGTGCGAAAGATCAGCCCGTGATATTCGTCGAACAACCGGCTGAACTGCTTCGGATTCGTAAGCGCGGCGCTTTCTCCCATTACCAGTGGCAGCATCAGTCCCTAGTCTCTTGTCAGCACTAAAGACGGGGAGCCGCACGGATTATTACAACCGCCCGAAAATTTCGAGGAACGCGCTCCGGGCAGCGTCGAAGCTAATGCTTAGAGAGTGCCTGCTTTACTGCCTGGGCCGCTAGTGGAGACATAACCTCATATCCGGCATCGTTCGGATGAAGGCCATCCCCGGTCAGCTCCTTCTTAAGCATCCCGCGATCGTCCACCATCGCGGAGTAATAGTCCAGATAGATCGCGCCATTAGCATGCGCGTAATCTTTGATCCACTGATTCAAAGCGAGAATCTTCGCCGGCGGCCGCCGTACTGTTTGCGGAGAATAGTAATCGCATACAGGCATCACGGAAGCCAGTACCAGCCGTATACCGTTCACCTGTGCGAGTTGCGCCATCGAAACCAGATTGCCTTCGATCTGCTCGAGTGTCATAGGCCCTGTGTTGCCCGCAATATCGTTCGTTCCGGCCAGAATCACCACCGCTTGCGGCTTAAGATTTATTACATCCGGGCGGAAGCGGATCAACATCTGCGGCGTGGTTTGTCCACTAATCCCGCGATTGACGAAAGGTTTCCCGGGGAAAAATTTGCCGGCCGAGCGTCCCCAAAAATCGGTGATTGAATCACCCATGAACACCACCCGCTGCTCACCTGGCCCAACTGGGGGCAGCTTACTGTTTTCGGCGCTGTACCGGCCGATGTTCGGCCAGTCTTCCGGCCCGTCCGGCACCGCTGAAAACGCGCTTGAAGCTAAGCAGAACAGCGCCCCCGAGACTCCCAATAAACGCATCAATCACCCTCGCTAGCAAATTATCCCATCCGGTGAAGCCGATTTTGCTCGATAATAAAGACCTGAGCTGACCCGTGACGAAAGCTTTGCTTCCCCTGGTGTGTTGCTTTACGGGAGTACTCGCTATCTGGCTGATGATCATGGAGACGGTACTCCGGCATGAGGGCTTTGCGATGCGCATCGTCGTTGCCGGTTGCATCCTCTTGCAGAGTTCGGCCACCTTGCTGATCGCTCGCTCAGATCGTGCAATGGCTCCTCGCCTGTTGCTGGCGACAGGAGCGCTAGCGATTGCCTGGTTAGGTGTTTCCGCAACCGTGCGAATGGTCCGCGGCGAACACTTTGAAGGCTTCGTCCTCATACTCGGGTCAGCGCTGGTGCTGCAAGCCGGATTGACTCTGATCAAGTTTGTCCGTGCCGATTCGCTAGCCTGACTTCCAGCTCTCGCTCGGTCGCGGTCTGGATGTGGAAAACCTGTACCGAGCTGCCTTTGCCTCTTTTCACCAATCTCAACAATTTGTCATCTCCAATAGCTCCCCTTGCCAAACTAGGAGAAGCTGGTCTACACTCCTAGGTAGTCTAGGAAACAACAAGTGAATGGGTAAGACCGCAGATCTGCTTCCGGGCACGCTCGACATGCTGATCCTCAAGGCGATCTCTTTGGAACCGCTACACGGTTACGGAATCCTGCTTCGGATCCGCCAAATCTCGCGTGAAGCGCTCGATATTCCACAGGGATCTCTATATCCAGCACTCTACCGGCTGGAGCACCAGGCCCTGATCGAGGCCGAATGGGGTCAAAGTGAGAATAATCGTCGGGCAAAATATTACACGCTAACCGCCTTGGGCCGGCGCCGCTTGCGTGACGAAGCAGCAAGCTGGAACCGCCTTGCTATCGCGATTGCGGCTGCCTTGAACACGACCCACGAGGAGATTTGAAATGTTCAAGCGGTCCCGCTCTAGCCTTCGCGCACTCATGGGGCGACGCGATTTCGAAGCCAATATGGCGGACGAGCTTCGCTTTCATATCGAACAGTACACCGCAGATCTCATGCGCTCGGGTTTGTCCAAAGAAGAGGCGAAGCGGCGTGCGCAGCTGGAGTTTGGTGGCATGAACAGCGTCAAGGGCGACTGCCGCAACACCCGCGGACTGGACATCTTCGACGAGGTGGCGAGGGAGTTGCAATACGCTGCAAGAAGGCTCAGACAGACGCCCGGATTTACGATAACTGCTCTCCTCACTCTCGCGATCTGTCTTGGCGCTAACTTGACGATCTTCGCCGCCGTCGATTCGATCCTGCTTCGCTCGCTGCCATTCCCTGATGCCGATCGGCTCGTCACCATCTTCAACACGTATCCCAAAGCGGGCGTCGAACGCGATGGAGCCTCACTGACCAATTACTACGAACGCCGCGGTCGCATCCCGGCCTTCTCTCAACTCGCAATTTATCGAGACAACACGGCGATTGTCGGCCAACCGGGTTCGGCGGAGCGCCTACCGATTACCCGTGTATCTCCTGACTTCTTTGCGACGCTCAAAGTGAGCCCGGCTATGGGACGTGCCTTCAAAGAAGAAGAAACGACTGACAACCCCGATAACGTCACCATCATCACTGACGCTTACTGGCACCAGCGTTTCAACGCTGATCCGCACGTTTTAGGCCGTCGCATACTCGTCGACAGCTTCCCGAAAACTGTGATCGGCGTTTTGCCTCCGGGCTTCCGCTTTCTCTCTTCCCATACCCGGCTCTATATTCCTTTGGCCTCCCGCCCCCAGGACCGTCTACCCTCAGAGCGCCATTCAGGAGGAAACGCCATACAGATGATTGCGCGGCTCAGACCGGGAATTTCTATGGCGCAAGCGCAATCTCAAATTGATGCTCAGAACGCCGCCCTTGAAGTCGACGATCCAGCCGCCAAAATGATGGCCGCCGCCGGCTTTCGCAGCCTGGTCGTGTCTTTGCATGAGGACCACATAGCTGCAGTTCGTCGCACCTTGCTTCTACTCGAAGCTGGCGTGCTTGTTCTGCTCCTGATCGGTACCGTAAATCTCACGAACCTGCTTCTCATCCGTGCAAGCGCGCGGGCAAAGGAACAGGCAATTCGTCAGGTACTAGGTGCAAGCCGTCTCTCCGTAGTGAGCGAGGTAGTCGTCGAAACGACACTGCTTACGTTTCTCGGAGGCGTGCTGGGCCTCGTTGTCGGAGCTGGTGGAATTCGCTTATTAGCACTACTCGGCGCCGATCGCCTCCCGCTCGGATCGGAGATTGCTTTTAATGCGCGATTGGCTTTTATCGCCTTGATTGCGGCCATGGGTCTTGGCTGCGTGCTCGCTACGCCCATTGCCTGGATGGCTATCCGGCTTGATTTAAACGGTTCGCTGCAGTCGGAGACTCGGGGCGGAACGGCCACCCGTTCTACTCAAGCCTGGCGTTACAGCTTCATCGTTGCCCAGATCGCCTTGGCCTTCGTGCTCTTGTGGGGTTCCGGATTGCTGGGACTTAGTCTCAAACACGCGGCGAACGTGTCTCCTGGCTTTGAGGTGAGTCACGTTCTTACTGGCCAGATCTCGCTGATTGGGAACAAGTATCCGGAGCCCTCGACCGGTCTCACCTTCACAGAACGGTTGATCGCCGAACTTGCTCATCAGCCGGGAGTACAGGCCGCGGGCGTAGTCAATAACATTCCTTTCAGCGGTCATAACGGCAAGAGTGCGGCACAGGTCAAAGGCAGAGTTCCGCGGCCAGGCGAATCACCGCGCGGACACTACTCCTACGGCGTAGGGGGCGATTACTTTCAAGCCCTGGGATTTATGTTGCGCGCTGGGCGATTCCTTAACGCTGAGGATTCCCGCCGCCCCGAGCGCGTCTGCGTCGTCGACGAAGATTTTGCCCGCTACTACTGGCCCCACACGAGCCCGTTGGGGCAACACATTTTCCAAGGTGGAAGCCCAGGGAAGGACTCCGAAGCGTTCACCGTGGTAGGCGTTGTCGGCAGTGTGAAACAGGCTGGCCTGACGGAAGATACCGGCCAGGGCGCGGTTTATTATCCCTTCATCTACCGGCCCGACAATAAAGTATTCGTGGCAGTGCGCGCCAACCTTCCGGTTTCCTCACTCAAGCTGGCTTTGCAGAAGGTGGTTCGCAATATTGATCCAGACCTCGCCGTCAATGATTTGCAATCGATGAACGAACGCATCGACGACAGCCTCGTTATCCGTCGCTCACCCGCGCTGCTAGCCGGACTTTTCTCCGCCGTGGCTTTACTGCTCACCGTGATTGGGACCTATGGAGTGCTGAGTTACGGCGTGGCACGGCGTCGTCGTGAGATCGCCGTCCGCATGGCTTTGGGAGCGGCTCCGGGACAGATCGGTGGTCAGTATCTTGGTCTCGGCCTACGCCTGTTGACGGGCGGCATTTTGCTCGGCATAGGCGGCGCCTGGTTGACCGGACGCACGGTGCAGGCGACTCTATTTCAGGAGTCCGCTTTCGATCCTGCCATCCTCGCCGCTACTGTCGGCGTGCTTGCAGCGGTGTCGCTCGTTGCCTGTTTGTTACCTTCTCACCGGGCTGCCCGAGTCTCCCCCATGCAGGCCCTTGCTAACGAGTGAAGAAATGATTCGCGCCGGGATGACGGAATCCGCTTTGCCGCTGGTTAAATTACCGCGGCTGGCTGAGCACCTGCGAGTAACGCTTAACCAGTTCGTCACCAATCTGTGTCTTCACAGTCACTGATGACATGCTTGCCAGCAATCTCTCCTTCAAGGAACGAAGCTCGGGGTCCGGCATCTTGGAAGGGTCTCCGCCCTGCTGGAACAAAGCCAGCGCTCCGACACCCTCGTCGATAGTGCGCTGCTCTAACCGGACGTACTCATCCTGCAGTTCGTAGGCATTGGCGTAGCTTTTGATTTCTCCGTAAGGCATGTAGTTGACGGCGCCTGTTGTCTGCGCCGTCGCCCAACTCGTCTTCGAAAGATCTGCCCGATTCCAGCCTAGGTTCAAGTTTTTGATGGAGGTTTTGCGTGTCGTAAGCAGCTCATTCGCAAATTCCACCGCCGCCCGGCTATTGTTCAGCGTCTGCTCCGTTGTCTTGAGAGAATCCTGGAGCTCGCGCCGGTTATCGCGGATCTCTGTCAAGATGTTCTCCCGCGCTTCGCTCGCCAGTGCAACATGATGTCGCCACTCCACAATCGATTCGAGACCAAGCGCGATCAGAATGCCAACCGTTACGGTCGCAAGATGAAAAAGAGCGTCTTTCCACGACAGGATCGGGTGTTCAGCAGGATGAATCTCCATGGCTACGACGCCGGCCGGCGCTTTACTTCGATGTTTAGCCGCTTGATCTTCTGATTGAGAGTCGAAAGAGGAATCTTCAGCGACTCTGCGGCTTCAGTCTGGCTGTAATTTACCGTCTCCAGTGCTTCGATAATCCGCCTCCGCTCAAAATCGGCGACAATCTCAAAAAGCGATGCATCAGGCGCGAGCATGCCGTTCGGGTCCCGCGAGATGCGCATCCCGCTCGCCTGCTGCAGATAATCCGGCAGTACATGTGCGGGGGCCGAAGCTGTGGTCGAGAGCACCACCGCACGCTCCACTACGTTTTCGAGCTCGCGCACATTGCCAGGCCAATTATGTTCGAGCAAAATCTGCATCGCTTCCGGCTCAAAGCTGAAGGAGGAGCGTTCGTCGCTGCTCAAGAACTTGTCGTTCTCCCGGCTGAATCGAGTGAAGAAGTGATCGATCAACGGCGGTATATCGTCCTTCCGGTCGCGCAGCGCCGGCAGGCTGAGATTAATGACGTTCAATCGGTAATACAGGTCCTCCCGAAACTTACCCTCGTCCACCAGCTTGCGCAAATCGGCATTGGTTGCCGCGATAATACGGACATCAACTCTTATGCTTTCGTTCGAGCCCAGCGGCATGAATTCGCGATCCTGCAAGACCCGCAGCAGCTTGACCTGGATGTCGGGGCCGATCGTACCCACTTCGTCGAAAAAGATCGTTCCCCGGTGCGCCGATTCGAAGTAGCCTTTCTTGTTCGCCGTAGCCCCGGTGAACGATCCTTTGACGTGCCCGAACAGCAGCGATTCGAGCATTTCAGAAGGCAGCGAACCGCTGTTCACCGGCACAAAGGCCTGGTCGGCACGCGCCGAATGCGCGTGAATCGCCTTTGCGATCAATTCTTTGCCTGTACCCGTTTCGCCCGTGATGAGAATCGTTGCCCGGCTTGGCGCCACTTGCGCCACCTGATCGAGTAATCGCACCATGCGCTCGCTTTTGCCCACAATATTTGGAAACGCGTAACGCTGTTTGAGAGCGCGCTTGAGATGGGTGTTTTCCCGCTCGAGCCGCCCCTTCGAGATCATCCGATCGATTTCGATCAGCAGCTTCTCGTTGTCCCACGGCTTCGCGAAGTAGTCGTTCGCTCGCGCCTTTAAAGCGCGTACGGCGACTTCGACCGACCCATACGCAGTGAGCATAAACACCGGCGTTTCGTTATCGCGTAGCCGGATATCCGCCAGCACGTCGAGACCGGAGCGGTCCGGAAGCATCAAATCAAGCAGTATTAGATCGTAAGAACCGGATTCGAATTTCTGCAAGCCGAGCGTAGCGGTTTCCGCCAGCTCCACATCATAGTTCTCGCCGGTTAAGAGAAGCTCGAGACTCTCACGAATATCCGCTTCGTCATCGATAACGAGAATGCGGCGGCGCTCCGGAGCGCTCACCCGATCGACCGGCAGATCTTCAGTAGTGATAGGCACTACAGCTTTTGTAACAGAGTTCTAGCCCGTACAATGCGCCATCAGGCCGGTTGGGCTTCCCGCCGGGCGGCCAGCGCAGCCGAGCGCGTCAACGTGGTCGGAAACTCCAGACGGAATCGCGTTCCGCGACCCGGCTCGCTCTCGACTTCGATGATCGCGTTATGTTCCTGCACGATCCCGTAAGTGATCGAAAGCCCAAGCCCGGTACCTTTCTTCGGCCCCTTCGTGCTGAAGAAGGGATCGTAGATACGCGCCAGGTTCTCAGCAGCAATACCTTGCCCGGTATCCGCGACTTCCACATGCGCGAATCCGTTTTCAGCCCAGGTGCGCACATTTAACGCGCCTCCGGTCGGCATCGCGTCGCGCGCATTGATAAACAGATTCAAGAAGACTTGCTGCAATTTGCCTGCATTACCCCGAATTGAGGGCAGCTCGTCCGCCAGATTGAGCAGAGTTTCTACGCCCGTTTTCTGGAACTGGTGATCGACGAGCGAAGCCGTTTCCTTGATTACCCGATTCAAACTCAACTCCGTGTAGTCGGTCGGCGAGGTGCGCGAGAAATTAAGTAGCGAATTGACAATCTCGCTCGCGCGGAATGTCTGCTTGGCAATTTTCTCAAGCAGCTTCGATTTCTGAGCGTCTTCGGAAACTTGTTTCGCAAGCATCTGCGCGTAAGTTGAAATGACCGCCAGCGGGGTATTCACCTCATGGGCCACGCCGGCCGCCAGCAAGCCGATCGAACTGAGCTTGTCGGCCTGCACCAGCTTGCGTTCTAATTCGTCGCGGTCCGTTACATCGTCAAAGATAATCAACCGCCCGATCTGTTTTCCCTCGCGTGAGATCAAAGGTGCGATCGCCAGATTGACCAACGATTCACGCCCCACCGGCACAGGATGCGCCAGCTCGAGCCCGCCGCGGCCATTGCCGTTCTGCATCGGCACGCCGTCGAGCTCTGGCTGGTGCTCTAGTCGCCGCCGCATTGGCGTCTTATATACGTTGTGAACGCCGTCGGTCTCCCGCAGCTCGTCGAACTTCTCGCACAGGTCAGCTGAGAATAGATCGGACAAGCGCTGGCCTACCGCCTCCGCCCGTGAAATGCCGGTCAGCCGTTCGATCTCCGCATTCCAGCTTTCGACGCGGTCGTCCAGACCCGCCGCCAGAATGCCTACATTGATCGATTCGACGATGTTTTCGCTGAACTCTTTCAGCCGTTCGTACTCGTCCGCTTTACGCTGTAGCGAGCTGTAGAGCCGCGAGTTCTCAATCGCAATCGCCACGTAATTCGAAAGCGTGACCAGGAGCTCGACATCGTCTTTCGACAGAAAATCACCCTCGGTCGTGCGGCTCACGCCGAAGAACGCGATCGTTCGGCCGCGCGACCGGCACGCTACGTAATACGTGAAATCAAGCTCGCTGATCGTTTCACGAATCGACGCCGGCCAACCCTGCGACACAATGTCACGCAGATGCTTCGGCTGCTCGAAAAATAAATATGGCGCACCAGCATCCGTCTCCAGAAATCGCAGATCAAGCGGGTTCACCGGATTCTTCGCGCTGCGCCCGCTCTTTTGCGTCAGGGAATGAACTTGGAAAGCGTTCGATCCCTCTTCGAGAATGAAAAACCCGATGCGCTGGATCGAGAGTGTGCGTCGCAGCCGCTCCGAAACTTTCGCAAGCATCGCATTCTGGTCGGTTTCCGAGCTCAGCTCACGCGCAAACTCAACTAATGTCAGGCGCGCATCATAGCGGTCGCGATAAAAAACCCAGCGATCCAGCTGCTCCTGGATCCATTGCCGGATGGGTTGAAAAACAAATGTCGCGAAAGCTGTCAACAAAACGAACATCGGCGGCGTCACCGTGCGCGTATCGAAGATCAGGAACATCAGACCGTAGAAGGTGCCAATGACGGCCAGGGTCGCCAATGTGTACACATATCCTTGCTGAAAAATAATGTCCACATCCATCAAGCGGTAGCGTGTGATCGCGTAAGCCCAGGTCAGCGGGATTAGGCCCATCGAAAGCACGCTCAAATTCATCAAGTGACTCGGGATGAATCCAGCCGTGTAAGGCAGCGCATAGAGGAGAGCGAAAGGCATTAGGCCCAGAAAAGCGCCGTTCCGCAGATATTTGAGCTGCTTGCGCGCCATGGCATCTTCCGCCTGCGCATAGTCGCGGGCCAGCGCTAGCGCACCTAGCAAATACAACAGGACGCTATACCCAAGGCTCACCCGATCGAGCAGCCAGCGGACCTCAAAAAGCGGGCTGCTGAAACGCAGAAATCCCTCAGCTGCGGCCAACACCACAGCAACCAGCAAGGCGGAGGGGAGGTAAAGCAGTAGCCATCTTCCGCTCCGTCCGAGCCAATCCGGCATACGGCGAAACGTCAGGCAGAAGTGCAGGAAAATCGCGGGCGCCAACAAGCTCGCCGCCAGATTTCCCCAGTACACGATCTCGTCAAACGTGTTTAGCTTTCCCGAGTAATGGAAACAACAAGCGATGAACGAAGCCAGGCAAAGAAGAAAGAAATGTCGCGATTTGGCCGCGCTCGTTCGGCGATAGTAGACAAACAGCCCGATAAACAGATAGAAACTGCCAACCAGGTATTGGTAATAAAAGACGCTATCCCGAGGCGCGGCCTGTACGTAGATCGGACCTTTCTGAAACTCGATTCCATCGCGCCGCAGCGTGTAGCGAGTGGCAGACATCAGGGGAACCTGTTCGAGCGCCTGCGGCACATCGATCGCCTTCTTGATAGGCGCCGATCCAATCGCCACCAACTCGTCGCCTACTCGGATGCCTGCCTTTTCTCCGGCGCTCCCGGGAATCAGGGATGCCGCGAGAACCGCCTCTTTCCCGCCCGTCGAGCGCTTTGTAAGCCAGGTTACGCCATCATCATGAAGCGGATAATTGCCCAGATGCTGAAAGCTAAGGACCGCAATCACCGCGGCGGCAACGGTAATAAAAAGCAGCAGCGTGCCCGTCAGCTGATTTCGGGTCTCGCTCAAGCCCCACCCCACGAGAGGTGTATCCCGCCCCAGTTCAAGGCTTTACTACCTCCGTCAGTGATTTCGCCATAGAGCACACATTACCTGCGCCGGAACATGTCAGCTAGCACGCTTGCGGCCACTCTTGCACTTTCCGCTATTTACACTAAAACGAAGGATTTAGCGCAAAGTTCCCGTGGTGTTCTGTCATGGTCGATCCCCAAATTGGGAGGCAATCTCCCAAATCCTGGAATCGGGTTGTACCGGCCTTTAACACTTCCACGGAGTGTACCCGAAGAACTGACGAAACGCGAGCGCGCCCTCCTGCGTCCGAGGCGTTGACGCTGAATCGAAACACACTTAGACTAGAGCTTATAGCCTCCACAGCCTATAAAGGTGGTTTTTCCCTTATGAAGTCTTCCTCTGCCCGCCTCCGATTGCTGGTTGGCACTGCGGCAGTATCGTTGCTGGCTGCCGCTTTGGCGGCCCAAAACCAAACTCCCGCTGCGAGTGACTCTTCTGGCACGAGCTCGACGGCGACCAATGAAACTGTCGCTAAGCCGCTCACCAAGAAGCAGATCGCAAAAAAACAGAAGGCTCTCGAAAAAGAGCTGCAAGGTCCCTGGAAGAAGTGGCTGAATGAAGACGTGGTGTACATCATCACGGATGAGGAAAAGCGCGCCTTCAAGCAAATGAAGACGGATGAGGAGCGCCAGCAGTTTGTGGAGCAGTTCTGGCTGCGCCGCGATCCTACGCCTGATACCGAAGAGAACGAGTACAAAGAGGAGCATTACCGCCGCATTGCCTACGCTAATGATCACTACGCTTCGGGTATTCCCGGTTGGAAGTCCGACCGCGGCATGATCTACATCAAGTACGGCGCCGCGGACGAGATCGAGTCGCATCCTTCGGGCGGCAGTTACGAGCGTCCGATTGAAGAAGGCGGCGGAGAAACATCGACCTATCCTTTTGAGGATTGGCGCTATCGCTATATCGATGGCGTCGGCACGAACGTCATCATCGAATTTGTGGATACGACCATGTCGGGCGAGTACAAGATTAGTCTCGATCCCGAGGAAAAGGACGCTCTACTCTACGTCCCCGGCGCGGGTCTTACCATGGCCGAGCAGATGGGTACGGCGGATAAGACGCAGCGCTTCAGCCGTTCAGACGGTACACATCTCGGCACGGGCAATCAGCCGCTTCCTGAGAGCATGAACGAGTTCACGCGTCTCGAACAGTACGCCAACCTGATGAAGGCGCCTTCGATCAAATTCAAGGATCTGGATTCGGTCATCAAATCGAACATTCGATATAACACTCTCCCGATGCAGGTGCGAGTCGATTACATCCGCGTTACTGATGCTACCGTCTACGCCAACGTCTCCGTTCAGTTCAAGAACAGCGATCTGAACTTCGCGACGAAGGACAAGATCTCTAAAGCGACCGTCAATATCTATGGCCGGATCACCACTTTGACACGCCGCTCGGTCAACTGGTTTGAAGATACTGTCAGCGCCGACTATCCGGCCGAAATGCTGCAGCAGGCCATGAACGGTTCGCAGATCTATTCAAAGCGGGTGCCACTCGCGCCCGGTACTTACCGGTTGAATGTGGTCGCGAAAGACACGGTCGGCAATACCGTCAACAATTACGAAACGGCGGTGATTGTGCCGCACTACGATGAAGAGCAGCTCGGCTCAAGCAGCGTTATCTTAGCCGACCAGCTGGAGCGCGTGCCGACCAACAGCATCGGAACCGGGCAGTTTGTGATTCGCAGCTCCAAAGTTCGTCCCCGCATCAACGACACATTCAAACAGGGCGAAAGCATGGGTATCTACACCGAGTTTTATAACTTCGGCATGGATGAAAAGACCAAGAAGCCTGAAGGAACGATCACGATGGACGTGGTCAACGCCGATAATAAAACGGTCCTTTCTCAGACAGAAGACTTGGACAAAATTCCTAACGCCTCGCCGTTCCTGGTGACCGTTGAGAAGCGGCTGCCTCTGAAGTCGCTGAGTCCTGGTAAATATACGCTGAAGCTGAAGGTGACGGACAAGCTCAAAAATCAGAGCCTGACCCCATCGACGCAATTTACGGTAACATCGTAGTTTGCGCGTGTCCTGCGCGAAAAGGTGCGTTTGAAGCTGGTTTCCGCGAGCAGACGATTCGCTACCGCGATGGCCTTGATGGGCCTTCTTGCCGGGTCAGGAAACCTTCGTGCGGCCGCCGATCTCTCGCTGCCTATCACCGGTGATCTGCTGGGAACCGTTCTGGACGCTGCCGGCCAACCGCAAATGGGTGCAGCCGTCCAGGTCTTTAACAAGTATCAGCGCGTCGTCTCCCACACCCTTACTGATTCCGCGGGTCGGTTCGCTTTCATCGGTCTTGCTTCGGAGAATTATTCGGTGCGGGTCTCGCTCGATAGTTTTCTGCCCGCCTCACGCGACCAGGTTCTCGTCAAACCGGGCTTCGATAGTGTGCTCGAAATTCATCTCGCCACTCTCCTGAGTAATATTCAAGTCAGCTACCGAGCTCCCACTGGCGCCATGTCGGACGATTGGAAGTGGGTTTTACGCTCGTCGCCCGCTACTCGCATGGTGACGCGCGCACTGCCCGTCGATTTCCCTCAGGATGAACCAAACATGCATCCGCGTGTCTTCTCGGACACGCACGCCATGTTCGCGGTTTCGGGCGGCGACGGTGGTTTGATCGATACCAACGACATGACCGCCGATCTCGGCACGTCGTTCGCTGTTTCAACGAACGTATTCGGTAAAAATCAACTCCAGGTTGCCGGCGCGCTCGGTCAGAACGCAGAGTTCGGCCCGAGCGCGATCGCGCTGTGCGCCATTTACAGCCGCACTTCGGACGGTCCGCTAGGCGCTCCACCGGAGGTGACATTTACCATGGCGCAGCTCGGTGGTTTGAGCAGTTCGCTCAACGGCTCGGGGCTTAACCCTTCTGCCATGGGCGCGCTCCCTTTCCTGCGGACCATGTCGCTCGGTCTGTATGAAGTTCTGGATCCACTCGACAACGTTCATTTGGAATACGGAGTGACCGGCGAATCGGTCGAATTGGCTCAGCACATCAGCCGGATTAGTCCATTCGCGCGCGCCACCGTCGATCTGCACGCAGCGGGAGCAATCGTTGCATCATATAGCGATGGCGGCCGGCCCAATGAGCTGATCTCTCATCAGCAATTTCAACCTGCTGAACTCGATGCCGACAGTGATCTCTCCGAACCAGCCGGAAGCCTGTCCCGTTTGCCGCAGATCACACAACGCAATGGTCGCGTCGAGTTGCAGCGAACGGAGAGCTACGAAGTCGGCTATCGCAAAGTAGATGGCGCGAGCACGTATGCGGTAAGCGGGTTCCACGAGGCCGTCACAAATGGTAGCTTGAATGTCACAGGAGACTTAGGTGGTCTTGAGCCGGGCGATCTTTTCGCCGATGGCGTCTCAACGACCACTAGCTACAACGTTGGGCGCTATAGCCGCTCGGGCTACCTGGCCTCAGTCGATCAGCACCTGCGAGATTCTTTCGACGTGGCGATTGCTTACGGCCGCCTTGGCGGATTCGGCGCCACTCCCAGCGGCATCGATACCGAAACTTTAGTTTCCGCCAACCGGTTTCTGACAGAACAACAGCATAACTTCGCCAGCTTCAGTGGACGCACGGTTCTACCGCATGTCGGAACCCTGATCTCAGCGAACTACGGCTGGACCGATCCGCGCGCTGCCATCCCCCGTCATCTATTCACTACTCAGGATGCCGTGGCCGATCCCGGGCTGAATATTCGCCTGCGACAGCCTCTTCCCAGTTTTCACGGGATCCCGGGACGGCTTGAGCTTACCGCCGACCTGCGTAACCTTCTCGCCACCGGCTACGCACCTGTCAATACCGGTGATGGACGGCGCCTGTTGATTGTGGAAGCGCCACGAGCCATTCGCGGCGGCCTGAAGATTACTTTCTGACCCTAATGCCGCGCTCGAGCCGGTTATTCTCCATTGCGCTCGTCGCACTTTTTAGCTTGCACGCCGCCGTTCCGCCCCTCGCAGACGTGCGCGATCTCTCTGGCCGGCTCATGAATCCTTTCTCCACGCCTTCTCGAATTCGAGTTTTGCTCTTTGCGCGTAGCGATTGCCCCATCACCAAACGCTATGCACCGGAGCTGCGTCGCATTGCACAAGAATTTAAGTATCGGGACGTTGACTTCTGGCTTGTGTTCCCCGACCGGTCGGAGAGCGTTCCGGATATCCGCAGCACGATCGACCAATTCCATTTCCCAGGAACTCCTGTGCTCGATCCAAAGCATGCGCTAGTCCGGCTGGCAAACGCCACCGTGGCGCCGGAAGCGGCAGTCTTCGATGCGTCCGAGACCCTCATCTACCACGGCCGCATTGACGACCGCTACGTGGATGTAGGTAAATCCAAACCCGCGGCCGACGTTCACGATCTGGAGAATGCCATCACCGCAGCTCTCAATCATAAACCTGTGACTGAGCCAGTCACGCGAGCGGTCGGTTGTTCGCTGGCGGATGTCGAGTAACCCGCGTCAATCCAGACTAGTTTTCAGTGGTGCTTGCGGTAAAACTTGCGGTAAATGTCCGGAGAGAACTCTTTGAGAATGTTCGACGCCATGTCGACGCCGATCTGGGTGCCAAATTTGGACACGTTATCCGATACATCGCGATTATCCGCATAGTACGCGTTAGAAATCGCCACGGCTGTTGCATTCCCTGCAATTTCAGAGACGTTGAATTGCATGTGGCCGGAATCCCCATGTGTCCAAAATAACTGCCCGATCGCGTAGCCGAGTCGGGACATGACGCTGCCGTCGCCACGCCGAAAATAACGTGGGTCCTGATGAAACAGACTCGGATAGATAGCTTCCGTCATGTAATCACCAATTACGAAGTCCGCATAGGAGGTGCCGAGATAGCGCCCGTAGGCTGCCGCGCCCTGACCGAAGGATCGGTTTGCATTTGTAAGCTGTGATTCCCCGGCGAAGGCCGCCGCGAGCACAACGGTTCCTCGATCGAACGAGTCCTGGGTAGCGATTTTGAACTTCTGTCTGGTAGTCAGCGGCTCATAATGTTTAAGGCTCGGGAACGTCCGGTAGTTCGGAATAATCCCAAAAATCCGCTTTTGGCCGGGCTCCGGCGGATTGCTGCCGACCGGCGCCTCTTGGCTGGCAACTGTTCCCGGCTGCACCGGGTTTTGCGCCGACGCTGGTATCGCTATGCAAACCATCGCAATCGTCAACGAAAGATAGAGAAGAGGGAGCGAATCAAATCGCGATCGGCGGCAGGGTGCGTTCGGCATTCATTCTGGTAGATGTGCGGCGCGAGAGTTGAGGTCCAACTGAAATCGCTAGTGCGCTCCCGCCACCGGGCCTTTCGCTCTAACCCTCTTCAATCCCCACACCAGCGGAACGCAAAAGAAACAAGCAAGGGCCATGTAGCGTAAATCATCCACATACGACCAAAGCTGAGCCTGCTGTGTCACCGTACGGCTCACTTGCCCGATAGCCTGCTGCTGAGCTGTCGCTCCGCTCGCGAACTGAGAGAACGTTTGGGTGAACTGCTGGATATTCTGCTGGTAATTGCTCGATGACGGGATGACATGCTGCACGAGCTCGTTCCGATGAAGCTGTTCATGCCGGCTCAGTATGGTCGAAACGATCGAAATTCCAATACTGCCGCCGATGTTACGCATCAGGTTATAGAGCCCGCTGCCATTACCTACTTTCTCCGGTGGCAAGTCCCCCAAAGAAACAACCGACAGCGGCACGAAAACCAGCCCAAGCGAAAAGCCACTGATCACAACCGGGATAGTTAAGGACCAGGGCGATATCTGCAACGTCAAAGTAGCCCAGACGAGACTGCAGATGCCGAACACAGCAAAGCCGGTTGAGACGAGAATGCGATTGTCGATGCGCGCCACCATCAGTCCCGACAATCGGCATAGCGAGGATAGAGCCGATCCCGCGCGGAGCAACCGCTAAGCCGGCCCACCACGCCGAGTAGTCCATCATCGATTGGTAGTAAAGCGGAAGCAGCGTGACCGCCGCGTACACCGAAGCACCGAACATAAAAATGAGCAAACAGCCCATCGCGAAGTTCCGGTTCTTGAATATCGTGAGGTCAACGAGCGTTTTCTCACGCGTCAGCTGAGAGATCACAAAAGCTATGCCGCAAACGATCATAGCGACGAAAGCCCATCGAATCCAATTCGCCCCGAACCAGTCGTCCTGTTGCCCGCGGTCGAGAATGATCTGCATGCAGCCGAGTGCAATGGCCAAAAGTCCGAATCCGATGGTGTCCAGCTTGCCCGGATTTGCGTTCGTGATGTACGGCGGATCCTTCACAAACCGCATGATGAGGAATATCGCCAGGATTCCGACTGGGATGTTGATGTAGAACGCCCAGCGCCAGGAATATGTATCCGTCAGCCAGCCACCCAGAGTCGGCCCTAATACCGGAGCCACAACGACTCCGAGGCCATACATACCCATGGCCAAGCCGCGCTTTTCAGGCGGGAAACTTTCGGTCAGGATCGCTTGTGACAAGGGCTGTAAACCACCGCCGCCTGCACCTTGCACGAGCCGCGCGATCAGAATCACTATCAGACTATTCGCAGCTCCGCAGAAGAACGACGAAACGGTGAAGATAACGATCGACGAGATCAGAAACCGCTTACGGCCGAAGCGCAGTGAAAACCACGCGCTCGCCGGCAGCACCACGGCATTCGAAAGCAGGTAAAAAGTGAGAACCCAGGTCGCTTCATCGTTTGACGCGGATAGGCTTCCGGCAATGTGCGGCAGGCAGACGGATGCGATCGAAGTGTCGATAACCTCCATGAACGCCGGCAATATTACGGCAATCGCAATCAGCCACGGGTTGACTCCGGGCTCCACGTTTTGCTGCGCTGAACCTTGATCCGCCATTAACCTGAATAAAACATTTCGATGCAGTGGATAGATTTTTGCGCGCGCAAGTGAGCACCCGCAGTTGCTAACCTGTACGCTTTAGCAATTTGTAACGCACAACCGTCGTTTGCTTTCATCTCGACCCGCCAAACAACCTATGACTCACCTTAAAAAGTATTTGATACTTCTTAGCGTACTTTTTGCTCATCCACTTTTCGCGCAATCCAGTTCCACTCTTGAAGGACGGTTGACCGCGCTTGAAGCGGCTACCAAATCCGCCCAGATGGCCGGTGACAATGCTTGGATGCTGACCTGTGCGGCGCTGGTTCTTATGATGACAGGTCCGGGGCTGGCGCTGTTCTATGGCGGCTTGGTACGGCGCAAAAACGTGCTCGCCACCATGATGCATAGCTTCGCTCTGATGGGAATCGTTACTGTTCTTTGGGCAATCTACGGATACAGCCTGGCGTTCGCTCCTGGCAATGCGTTCATCGGCAGCCTGAGTTATCTTTTTTTGCGCGGCGTCGGCTCCGCTCCAAACACGGATTACGGTGCTACCATTCCGCACGAAACCTATATGGTTTACCAGCTCATGTTTGCCATCATCACTCCCGCGCTCATCTCAGGCGCCTTTGCCGAAAGGATTAAATTCAGCGCGATGGCTCTTTTTACCTGTCTCTGGTCGACGATCGTCTACTTTCCGATGGCTCATATGGTCTGGGGGAAAGGCGGCTTGTTGAATGCGTTCCTCGGGGGGAAGATTCCATGCTTCGATTTCGCCGGAGGTACCGTCGTGCATATCACCTCCGGCGTCAGCGCGCTCGTCTGCGCGCTCTATTTGGGCAAGCGCGTCGGTTTCCCTCGCGAACCGATGCGGCCGCATAATCTGGTGCTCAGCGTCATCGGCGCGTGCCTTCTTTGGGTCGGCTGGTTCGGCTTCAATGCCGGCAGCGCGGTCAATGCTTCGGGCCTCGCGACCAGCGCCTTTGTCGCCACCCACTTCGGTGCCGCCGCGGCAGCCCTCGGCTGGATGTTCGCCGAATGGATTCGTCACGGGAAGCCAAGCATGCTCGGCGGCATCTCCGGCTGTGTTGCCGGCCTTGTCGCCATCACCCCTGCATCTGGTTTCGTGCAGCCCTTTCCCGCTCTGCTGATCGGGTTTATCGCCGGCATTTTCTGCTTCTTTATGGTGACAACCGTGAAGAACACCTTTGGCTACGACGACACGCTCGATGCTTTCGGCGTACATGGCGCGGGCGGTACGTTGGGCGCAATACTCACCGGTATCTTCGCGACGAATCTGGTCAATGACGGCCTAAAAGACGCCTCCGGTAAAACGCTTCCGCTCGGCTGGGTGGATGGCAATCCGCATCAGATGCTGAATCAGTTTGCCGCCGTCATCATCTCCTGGGTGCTCGCCGGAGTCGCTACATTGCTCATCCTCAAGCTCGTCGACCTTACGATAGGGGTTCGCGCTACCACCGAACAGGAGCGCGAAGGTCTCGACCTCTCGATGCACGGTGAAGAAGGTTACAACTTTGAAGGCTAATCTCATTTATGCCCATAAAGAAGACTCCCGACCGGAAGGCCACCAGCAATGAAAAAAGTTGAAGCAATCATCCAACCTTTCAAACTCGACGAAGTCAAAGAAGCGTTAAAGGCGATCGGCATCGACGGCCTCACTATCACCGAAGTGCGCGGACACGGACGTCAAAAGGGCCACAAAGAGGTTTACCGCGGCATGGAATACGAAGTGGATCTCTTGCCTAAGGTGCGCCTGGAAACGGTGATCCCGGATTCACGCCTCGAAGAAGTCACACGCTCCATCAGCGCCGCTGCCCGTACAGGTAAACTAGGCGACGGCAAAATCTTCATCTACGATGTGCTCGACGCGATCCGCATTCGCAACGACGATTCGGGCGAAGCCGCTCTATAACGCGAGCGCAAAAGGTGCTCTAAAGAGATATCCGTTGTCCTCCGTTACCTTCACTCGAGATGCCGTCGTCGACCGCGTGGTCACAGACGCAGCCGCCGAGTATCTCGACCATCACTTGTCCGAACCTTATGCACTCCTGGCCGTCGGCGGTTACGGACGGCGCGAGCTCTTTCCGTTTTCCGACATCGATCTGATCCTGCTGCTCGGGCGCGAACCTGATCCTGCTTGCCTCAAAGAGCCCTTAAGTCAATTTCAGCGCGCGCTTTGGGATTCGTCGCTCAAAGCGAGCCAGTCGGTTCGAACGCTCGAGGAATGCTGTCGCTTGCATGAGACCAATCTTCATCTCTCCATCAGTCTGCTCGATGTTCGCTTCATCCATGGCGACCGGGCGCTCTTTGAATCTCTGAACGAGCGCTTGCCCGAGTTCTTCGAGCGGCATTCCGCCGCACTGCTGCGCAGTCTCGCCGATCTTACGACCGGTCGCCATCAAAAATTCGATAACACGGTCTATCACCTGGAGCCGAACATCAAGGAAGGTCCGGGCGGCATCCGCGATATTCACTTCCTTGACTGGGCAGCTAAACTCGCACCTACCAAAGAACCCATTCAGCACGCCATTGCAGAAGTCGCCACCGCGCGCGAGTTCTTATATCGTTTGCGTTTCTTTCTCCATGAACGCTGGGGCCGCGACAATAACCTGCTGTCTTTCGAGCTGCAGGATCAAGCCGCTGCCACACTCTCGCCTGAACCCGTCAGGCCCGAAGCTTTCATGCGCTCGTTCTACCGGCACGCGCGTACCTGTTTTCAGGCCAGCCGTAAAGTCCTTACTCTGCTGGAGCGCACCGAAGCCGGTCTTGTCCGCCAGTTTTTCGAACGGCGGGATCGCCTCTCCACACCCGATTTCACGATCTCGCACAATCAGGTTTTCCTCCGCAATCCGGCCGCGATCCTGAGCTCGACTGAATCGCTCGTCGACCTCTTCGCATTCGTCGGGAGACGCGGGATCCCGCTTTCCTGGGATGCGGAGCGCCGCGTGACCGAGCATGCCTCTGAACTACCCGGTGAGGCTGAGATATCGCTAACCTGGTCACAATGGCGAACCATTCTCGGCCAACCCCATGCAGCGATGGCGTTGCGGGAGATGCAGGATACAGGTATCCTGGCCGCCGCGCTTCCGAATTGGAAAGCCATCGAAAGCCTTGTCGTGCGGGATTTCTACCATCGCTATACAGTCGATGAGCACACCCTCGTGGCGGTCGGAGCAATCGATCACCTTCTTTCCGGCGCGTCGGACGGCCTGCAGCGGTTTCGCCAATTGGCGCTTGAGGAAGATCGGCTGTCCTCGCTCCGGATGGCTCTTCTCCTCCACGATATCGGCAAAGGAACCACGCCCGGCGATCACGTCCGCGGTTCAATCGCCGAAGCCGACGCGATGGCAGTTCGCCTCTCGATCCCGGAGGTTGAGGCGCACGCCATCCGCTTCCTGATCGCGCATCATCTCGATCTCTCGCAGGTCATGAGCGGGCGTGATCTCGACGACCCCGCCACCGCACTTTTTCTTAGCTCGCAAGTCGGTACCTATGAGGATCTGCGCAAATTAACTCTCCTCACCTTCGCCGATATCTCCGCCGTCAATCCGACCGCCATGACTCCCTGGCGTGCCGAGCAATTGTGGCGCGTCTATTCGGTCGCCTCCGAACAGCTTACGCGCGAGCTGGCATCCGATCGAATCCAACACTCCGCGGCGGAAACAGTTTCGTCTTTCGCCCGTCCCGAACTCGCGCGCTTCCTGGAAGGTTTTCCCACCCGCTACACGCGCGTTCATTCCAAGGAACAGATCGAACAGCATTTCAGCCTGGATCAGCTCCGGCAGCGCGACAGGCCGGCTCTCGACATCAAACGGGAGCCCGGAGCGTACGCCCTGACGATCGTTTCGGCTGACCAGCGAGGCCTGTTCGCGGCCCTCTGCGGAACGCTTGCTAGCTTCGGCCTAAACATTGTCAAAGCCGAAGCAGCCTCGAATGCAAGCGGTTCCGCCCTCGACGAATTTCGTTTCACAGACCCCATGCAAACGCTCGAGCTCAACCCCGCTGAAGTCGAGCGCCTGCGCTGGACCATCGAGTGTGTGGTCAAGGGTGCCATCGAAGTATCTGATCTGCTGAAGCGACGCCGTCCCGCTCACCGCCCCGCCTCGGCGCACCGCCCGCCCTCGGTCCACTTCGACAACACGGCTTCGGAATCTTCGACCCTTCTCCACTACACGGGTGCCGACCGCCCCGGCCTGCTATTCGAACTCGCCTCCGCCCTGACTGAAGCGGGCTGTAACATTGAAGTCGTCCTCGTTAACACCGAGGGCCACCTCGCCCTCGACGTCTTTTACTTGACCGGCGCTGACGGGGGCAAGCTCGACCGCTCGACGCAAAACGCCTTGGCCACCGGACTAGCCGCGCTCGGCTGAGTTGATGCGACGATATACAGCATGTCTGACACCTACCGTCTCGATGACAAAATCGCGCTGATTACCGGCGCTGCCAGTGGCATCGGCCGGTCGATTGTAAACAAGTTTTCGGTCGCGGGCGCTTCGATTATCGCCCTAGATCGGGACCGCGAACGCTTGCGCGAACTGGCCGATTCGGTCCCGGGCAGCCGCACGTTTCCCTGCGATATCACGGACGAGTCACAGGTCCAGAGGATTTTCTCGGGGCTCGACAAACTGGATATTCTCGTCAATTGTGCGGGCATTGGCCTCGTCGGCAACGTCGAACAAACCGAGTTGGCAGATTTCGAACAGATCTTCCGGGTTAACGTAACCGGTATGTACCTGGCCACCAAAGCCGCGCTGCCACTGCTCCTTCGGACAATGGGTTCGATCCTCAATATTGGCTCTGTTGCGGGTGCGGTCGGGATCAAACGTCGTTTTGCTTACTGTGCAACCAAGGGCGCCGTTCACGCGATGACCCGCCAGTTAGCCGTGGATTACCCCACTGAGATCCGCGTGAACTGTATCGCCCCCGGCACAGTCGATACGCCCTTTGTCGAGGCGTATCTCGAGAAGTACCATCGCCATGAGAAAGAAAAGGTCCGAAACGAACTGAATCAGCGGCAACCTATGGGGCGTTTAGGTCAGCCGGACGAGATCGCTGATTTGGCTGTTTACATCAGCTCGCCGGCCGCGGCATTTATGACGGGTTCAATTGTGACCATCGATGGCGGGTTGACCGCCGCCTAACCCGATTCCGAAGGCTTGCCTAAGAGTTTTTCGGATGCACTAACTGGTGCCGAAACGTTTCAGTTGACGTAAACTTCTGAAGTACTTACCATGGAAGTAATCTAAATTGCAACATTTCGTCCGGCCGGTGGTCGTCCGGAGTGTGGCTATTTGACTGCTAGAGTTTGATGGGACTTGCAAATTTATCAATAAGGGGAAGCGGTATGACTCTGTTTGCCCCATTGCGCCTACCCTGGAAACGGTTGCCCTCCGTTCTGGCGCTGGTTGTGCTATTCGGCTCGGCTGCGACCCAGCCTGCGTTTTCGCTGAGCACGACAGCTCGCCCGACTGTTCGTAAGCATCGCGTTATTAGGCATCGCGTCATCCCAGGCGCTGCTGGCACACTGGTGCGGTCGCGTACGGGCAGTCGAGCTGTATCGAGAAACAGCACGCAAGCCGCCCTTATTCATACCAGTACGGGCTCTACTCTCCGCGCCGTTACCGCCCGTCGCCGGACCCGTGGCCGTCATCGGATCTTCTACAATCCTTGGACAGAGTCAACCTACGCCGATTCGACCATGGGCGACAACGTGGACGGGGAAGATCTGGCCGTTCGTAGAGCTGCCGTCGATGCTTTGGGACCCTTCAACGGAACAGTCATCGTCGCAGACCCTGCAAATGGACGCATCCTGAGCATGGTGAACCAGAAACTCGCTCTGAAGGGAGCGTATCAGCCTTGCTCCACGGTGAAAGTGGTAGTTTCCCTGGCGTCGCTTAAAGAGCAGATTATTAGTTCCAACTCGGCCGTCCGGATTTCCCGGCGCTCTTCGATGGATATGACCCGTGCGCTCGCCCTGTCTAACAATCTCTACTTCGCACATCTAGGCCAGGAGCTCGGCTTTGATCGCGTCCGGCAATATGGCCAGCTTTTCGGCTTGGGTGAAAAGGCCGGTCTGAATATTCCCGGCGAGGAACCTGGTTACTTAACCAGTGATTCTCCCGAAACAGGCGTCGGCATGATGACCAGCTTCGGTGACGGGATTCGGCTAACCCCTCTTGAGCTGACTAGCATTGTTTCCTCAGTTGCAAATGGCGGTACTCTCTACTACCTGCAATACCCGCAAAATCAGGCGGAAGCCCAGAACTTCGTGCCCCACGTCAAACGACAGCTCGACATGGCCGATTTCATTCCTGCCGTCAAAGCTGGTATGACGGGGGCGGTTGAATACGGCACAGCACGTCGCGCAAGCTACAGCAACGGAGACGAGATGATTGTCGGCAAGACCGGGACCTGTACTGACACCGCTCAACCCGGTGTTCACCTGGGCTGGTTCGGTTCGTTCAACGATTTTGGTAGCAAGAGGCTGGTGGTGGTCGTGCTACTTACCGGCGGGCGCGGAGTCAGCGGGCCGATCGCGTCTGGTGTTGCCGGAAACGTTTATCATAATTTGGCGCTACAAAACTACTTCGGGCCTGGGCAACCGGCAGCCGCCGGCGTTCCTACTACGCTCGTTTCCACGCAGAGCATCTTCACCCAGTAGACCCTGCCATTGAGGGAGGGTCGGCACTGAGGCGTCTAGTTTGATCAT
Organism: Terriglobia bacterium; assembly: GCA_963737005.1. Taxonomy (GTDB): domain Bacteria; phylum Acidobacteriota; class Terriglobia; order Bryobacterales; family Bryobacteraceae; genus Bog-105. Next base: position 620,415 of record CAVTRD010000008.1, read on the forward strand.
TCCGACAACTTACTTTGGAACGCTCGCTCTGCTGCTGCTGGCGTTCTGTTGCTTCACCTTCTGGCCCAACCTCTACAAGCAGTCGCAATCCCGCTGGCGCTATGAACTTTTCGCGCTCGATTTCGCGATAGGGGCTGTGGTGCTGTCCGCTTTCGCGGCCTATACGCTTGGCACGCTCGGCCCGGAAATCTCGTTTACTGACCGGATGCTCGTCGCCGGCCGCGCTTCTTCCGTTTGGAACGTCGGGGCCGGGGCGGTATTTGCTCTAGCCAACCTGCTTCTGTTCGCGAGTGTCACCCTGGTTGGCTTGGCGGCAGCATTCTCGATCAGTTTCGGTACGGCGTTACTGATCATGGCTGCGCTCCGCCTCCGCGCGACAAACCTGGGGGTGCTCGGCGGTGCTGAATTGCTTCTGCTGCTGTGTGTAGGCTGTGCTGGCGCTGCTGTCTGGGGAATGCGGAGCGCGAATAAATGGACGAGAGGCTCTCGAGGCGCTGTGCTCGCTGCGCTGAGTGGGCTTGCCTTGGGCGGTGTGCAAGCTGCCCTGCGGCTCACCGCCGATCCGGAGTTCGGGCCTGGTCCCTACGCCACCATTCTGATGCTGTGCGTCGGCCTGCTTGCGGCCACTCCATGCCTGAACTTCTTCTTCATGCACATCAAAGTCATCGGTGATCCGATCGGGTTCCGCAATTATGTCCAGGGATCGTTCGCGCGTCACCGCTTAGGGCTGATTAGCGGAGCCGCCTGGGCTCTAGGCGGCTTATGTTTTCTGCTCACCTTCAGCTCAAGTGAAGAGAACCCGCCGAGTCCGGCGACCATTTTCCTTATCCCGATCCTGTCGGTACTGGCTTCTATACTGGTCGGCCTGATGCGCTGGAAAGAGTTCTCGAACGCACCGCCGCGGACGCGCCTTTTGCTGCGCCTCAGCGCGGGCCTCCTTGCACTCGGGATTGCCATTTTGGCGTATAATCTGGCAAATCCGGTCTGAGAGATCGCGGCAGCTTTGCCGCACTCACTATCATCAAGAAGAGAGGTTCATGTCGCTTCGCGAGCACATTCATGCGATAAAGCGGGAGGACCCGGCAGCTAAGAGCAGCTTGGAGATTCTGCTCTGCTACCCCGGTCTTCATGCCGTTTTGTTTCATCGAGTGTCCCGCTGGTTTTACCGCCGCAAGCGCTATGTCATCGCGCGCTGTATTTCACAGTTTGCTCGCTTCCTGACGGGTATTGAAATTCACCCCGGTGCCGTGATCGGAAAGCGGCTGTTTATTGATCATGGCCTCGGCGTCGTCATTGGTGAGACGGCGGAAGTCGGCGACGACGTTCTGCTTTATCAGGGTGTCACGCTTGGCGGAACCGGCAACGAGCGCGGCAAACGCCACCCCACTCTTGGCGATCGCGTTGTCGTCGGAACCGGCGCTTCGGTACTGGGCAGCATCTCCCTCGGTGATGACGTTAAAGTCGGCGCAGGTGCGGTCGTTGTGCACTCGGTCCCGAATGGCGCGACAGTCGTGGGCATTCCCGGCCGGGTCGTGCGCACTCGCGGCGAGGACCTTGGTACTCTCGAGCACGGGCAGGTTGCCGCATCAGCCGAATCGGAAGCTACAGACGTCGAGCAGCTCGCTGATCGCATTCGGGAATTGGAAGCACTCCTCCGCTTAATGCTCGACGAGCGGGTCGGCAACGGACGCGGTTGAGATCGAAACCGCTCCAGCATCGGAACTGAATCCGCCCGTCCTGCTTACGCCTGCTTTTCGGCTAGATCTCCTACGAGCGGAAGCTTGATCTTCTTGTTTGTGTACGCACTGTACATCATGTAAAGCCAGAGCAGCACGACCAGCAACCAGTACAGGCTGAAGAACCCGAATCCGTAAACGTGTGTCACCGCCGCAAACACGCTGAAAACGATCGACAACACAATACCGATGACGATCAGGGCAATGTGCCCGAATATCGATTGAAAGGCGTGGAAGCGAACTGTCTTGTTCTGGTTGTAAGGCGCGAGCACCAGGAAGATGATGCCCGTTACCAATCCGAACAGATAGCATAAAGCGCTCGCGACGTTCTCTGTCAATCCCGGCGCTTGCAGGGCAGTCGGGGATCCCGGCGGAACGTAGCTGCTCGATCCGGAGCCTGCACCTGTGCCGGCGGTACTGCGAGCGCCGCCGAGCGCGCTCCCGCAATTCGGGCAGAAACTGCCTGTCGCTTGAGATCCACAATTGGGGCAAAATGCCATACACTCTCCTCGGCGGATAGCCGCTTCCTAGAGAGTGTATGTCAATAAAGTGAAAATGGCTAGGCCGTTACAGGACGTCGCATTGCCGGTCGCAGTACCAGATTCACAAAGAACATGAGGACTGCGAAGATCGGAATCAGCATAAGAGCGTGCCCGTAGTCGCTGCCCGCTGCCAGCGCGCCAATGATTGGCGAGCTTACCGCCAAACCGATCCAGCCGAATGTGATCACGATGCCCATTGCTGTAGCGGTACCGCGGGGAAATGCGTCCTGCGCCATGGCGAGAGTTGTCGGAAAAACCGGCGCCATGCTCAAACCGGCGCAGAAGACCGCAGCCGTGATAGCCGTCTTCGATTCAAGGTGCAGCATGGCGTAGGTCGTGATCGCCATCAGGAGGGATACCACCATCGTTACGTTCAGCGCCGAAACCTTCACGAGAACGCGCGAAACCACCACCCGGCCCACCAGAATGCCGAACGCAAAACCATAGCTGACCACCAGGCCGGCGGAGCTTGCATCCAAATGTACGCTCTCGACGAGGTAGAGTTTGAGCCAGTTCCAGACGCCAACCTCGCACGCGACATATAGGAAGAGAAACAGCGAAAGAAGGAGCAGCTGAGGCTTGGCCAGTAGGGCGGGTACTTCGCTCACATTAAAGCTCGCCTTGCCTGAGGGCGAGGGCATTGCCGTGATCGCGTTCACCACGAGAGCAACGCCGGCTAGCCCCGCAATGATGTAACAAACCACGGCCGGATCAATTTTCGCGCTCGCAATGTAAGTAGTGATGATGCTGCCGAGTCCGAAGAACAGATTGAGGAAATTCAGCACCGAGCCTCGCCGCTGCGGATCCACGGCGCCTGCTAATGCATTAGAGCCCGTGACCACAATCCCGCCCCCCACATTGAGAATGAAGAACACAATCAGCAGACCTGTATATCCGCCTGCGTTGGGGGCCGCCGCCAGCGAACCCGCGATCAAGAAAAGCCCCGTCAAGAGCGCCAGCTTACTGCCCTTGATGTCGATGTAAGGACCTGCCGAGAGTGACGCCACTACCAGCCCAAGAGCGGAAACCATCGCTAGCGTGCCGTTTTGGCCTGCCGAAAGGTGATAGCTCGGGAGCAACGCACCCAGGATCGGCGCGATCAGGCCGTACGTGAATATCGCCAGAATGGCGGAAAGGATGAGCATCGACGAATAGTATCAAAGCACTCAACCGACGGCGCTGAAACTAGGTTTTTGCGGAGCGGCCTGATGGATCACTTCTGCTAGCACTTCAGCAGCTCGCTCGCAGTCTGACCGCGATACGTCGAGATGCGTCACTATGCGCATGCGCTCACGATCGATGCTGTTTGCCAGAATCCCTCGCGACTTGAGTTGCTCACTGAACTCGCTTGTCGTGACACTCAAGGCTGAGATGTCGAAGATCACGATGTTCGTGACAACTGCCTGCGGGTCAATCCGAACGCCCGGCAGCCTAGACAGCACGTCCGCAAGGTAACGCGCATTCGCGTGATCGGTCGCGAGTTTCGCTGGCGATTCTTCGAGAGCAATCAGCCCAGCAGCCGCGAGCACGCCCGCCTGCCGCATCCCGCCGCCAAGCCGCTTGCGATAGAGCCGTGCCTGATCAATCGCCTCCTGAGTTCCGGCCAGCAGGGATCCGACCGGCGCGCCCAATCCCTTCGACAAGCAGAACATGACGGAATCGACATCCCGGGCAATGCGTGCAACAGGCGTGTCGCTCGCCACCGCTGCATTGAAAATACGCGCACCGTCCATGTGCACCTTCAGGCCGCGCTGGTGTGCCTGCGCGCAGATTTCGTCGATCGCCGATTGCGGATAAACCGTCCCGCCGCCCATGTTGTGCGTGTTCTCGAGCGCAATCAGGCTGGTCGGCGCGTTATGCGGCCCAAATGCTCGGATGGCGGGTTCGATTGTTTCCCACGCCAGGATTCCATTCGACGAAATTACCGAACGGACCAGACAGCCGGCAAACCAGGCAGCCATCGATAACTCCCAATCCAGGATGTGGGAGCGAGCGTCGCAGATCAGCTCTTCTCCATGCCGGGTATGCATTTTGATGGCGATCGTGTTTCCCATGCTGCCGGTGGGAACGAATAGAGCCGCTTCTTTACCGAACAAACTCGCTGCGTGCTGTTCCAGCCGATTGACCGTGGGATCTTCCCGATAGACGTCGTCGCCCACCTCGGCTTCGGCCATGGCGGCCCGCATCTTTTCGTTTGGTTTCGTGACCGTATCGCTACGCAGATCGACCCGTCTATCGATTCCCGGCATTACACAAACTCCTGAAAGATTTCGTTCGAAAGAAGTACGCCCGCTTGTGACAGGCGAAGCCGGGAGCCGTCGCGCTCGAGCATTCCTGCTGCGCTCCAGCGCTCGATCGGCTGGGCAAAGCGGGTCCACTCGGCCGCCGTGGGTTCGATCCCTGAAATCAAACGAAGCCCCACAAAGAAATGCTCTTCAGCCGGATCGGTCGGGCCCTTTTCCTGCCCGCTCTTCCCCTTCGCAAAATACTCGGGCAGGGTGTCGGGATTACTCCAGCGTTCCACTCCATCGAATGAATGCGCATCGAGCCCGAACCCAACATAGGGCGCAAGTAGCCAGTACTTCAGATTGTGCTTAGACGCAAAGCCAGTGCGTGCAAAATTAGAAATTTCATAGCGTTCCCAGCCGCTCTGGGCCAGCCGATCTACTGCTCGCTCGTACAGCTCTGCCATCAGCTCGTCGGTCGGCATGAGGCCCGCTCCATAGCGTGCGCCGCTCGAAAGCAGTTCCTTGCCGAGACGGCTATCTTCGTCTGTTTCAAACAGGTAAATCGAAACATGGGTAGGGCTGAGCCGCTCGATCCAATCGAGCGAAAGATCCCACGAACCAGCGGTCTGTTCCGGCAAACCGGCAATCAGGTCGAGATTGATATTGTCGATTCCCTCGCTGCGTAGGAGCTTTACATCGTCTGTCACCGTTTCGGAATCGTGCCGTCTTCCGGTGAGCCGGAGTTCGTTCGGCAAAAACGACTGCACTCCCATGCTGACGCGGTTGATTCCGGAGTCTCTCCAAAAGCGAACGGAGTCTCGGGAGAAAGTACCGGGCGCGCACTCGATTGTCGTCTCGGTCAGACGGTCGCCGGGGACGCGGTCGATAGTCTCGGCCAGTAGTTGGGGGGCCATCAAGCTAGGTGTGCCACCGCCGAAGTACAGTGTGTCGGGCAGCTGCGTCCAGCTGTAGGCTGCCAGTTCCCCGAGCAGTGCTTTGCCGTACCGTTCGCGCGCGCTCTTTGAGCCCACATCCGAGGCGAAGTTGCAGAAGCTGCACTTCTGCTCACAGAAGGGGTAGGCGATGTAAACGCCGGGCGGTATGTTTCCGGCGCTCACAGCGTAACCTCTTCCCCCAACTGGCGGCTGATCGCGGATGTCATCAGCTCCTCCAAAGTCTGCCCCGTATCGGGCAAGACAAAAGCGGCTCGCGGCGGATTCCAGTCGAGCTTAAAGCTTTTCGAGTGCGCCGAAACCCAAATCTGCCGGACGGGGGAGTTAGGACTGATAACGAAGCGAGCTTTCGGTTCCTCAAATTCTATCGAAAGAGCACCTGCGTTGAAGTCGGGCTCAAACCCGTAACGGTCGGCGGCCGCGGACAGTTTGCGATAGAGGCGGTCCAGCGCTTCGTTGGAATGGGTACTAAATTCTTGAGCGTCCATACTTTGCCTCTCCATTCTCGCCCGAAGGCATCAAACTAGGGACAAAGTTTGGTAACTTTGGCGTGTAAACAGTCATCTGCTAAATGCACAACCCCATGGAGCTTTCGTGTGTCCGTCAAGACGCTATTCCAGGCACAAGTAAGCTCTTCGCAGACTTCCTGTACCATTTTGACCGTGTTGACCGGTTCTACCCGCACAATTTCGCGGACCAAGCCAGCTTCGCAAACGCTGCGGCCCAGCTAAACTACCCGGCGGCGAGACGCGAGCAGCTGGTGGCTGCTTTGCGTGAACAGAATGGAAATTCTCCCGCGCTTGAAGAGCTAGCGCGGCCGGACACCGTCGCGGTCGTTACCGGCCAGCAGGTAGGATTGCTGTCGGGACCTTCGTACACGATTTTCAAGGCGCTGACGGCAGTAAAGCTGGCGCGCGAACTCTGCAATATGGGGGTGCGTGCAGTGCCGGTTTTCTGGCTCGCCTCCGAAGACCACGATCTGGCCGAGGTGGACCATGTCTGGCTTTTCAATCGGGATGCGCATCCGGCCAAAATCTCGGTTGCCAATGTGGTGGCAAATGGCGGTCCGGTTGGCGAGGTTGTTATCCCTGACCTGCCCTGGGATGCGGTAAGTGGGGCAATGCGTGATCTTCCCTTCGCGGACGAAGTGATGGAACGGCTCAAGGCGGCGTACCCACCCAACGTGACGTTCAGTGGGGGCTTCAGAGGCTTTCTTCAGGATGTTTTGAAAGACTTCGGTCTCTTGTTTCTCGATCCGCTGAAGCAATCAATCAGAGAGCTGGCCCGCCCTTTTCTTTCGGAGACCGCGGCGAGAGTACCGGAATTACTCGGTCACTTAAAGGCTCGCGACCGCGAACTGAGCGATGCCGGATATCACTCGCAGGTGCATGTAGACGAGGATTCGTCGCTGCTGTTTTTGCTGGAAGCAGGTAAACGGAATCCGCTCCGATGGAGAGAGGGCCGGTTTGCCTCGCGTGATAAGAGCTATTCGACGGACGAGCTGCAGTCGATGGCGGACCGGTTGTCTCCTAACGCGCTGTTGCGGCCCGTTATGCAGGATTTTCTTCTGCCGACTGTGGCGTATGTCGGGGGTCCAGCCGAGATCGCCTACATGGCGCAGGGCCAGGTACTGTATCAGGATCTGCTCGGCCGCATGCCGGTCATATTTCCTCGCAATAGTTATACGCTGCTCGACAGCCGGGCCGAAAAGCTGATAGCGCGCTACGGCCTGTGCATGACAGATCTTTTTAATCCGGGGGATAAGGTGCGCAGCAAGATTGCATCACAACTGGTGCCTCCTGGGTTAGCCGGTGAGTTCAGCGTAATTGAATCGTCGATGAGTAGGGCGATCAGCAGCCTGCAGGGAAATCTGCACGCCTTTGATCCGAGTTTAGAGGCCGCTGCCAAAAAGAGCGGCAGTAAAATGCTCTATCAATTGAAACGGCTGGCGGAGAAAACAGCACGCGAGACACTGCGCAGAGATGAACGCAGCGTTTGGGCTGCCTGCTATCTCACAGATCTTATCTATCCGCAGCGCCACTTACAGGAGCGCTTCTACTCGATTGTTCCGTTCTTGTCAAAGCATGGGCTGGACTTGCCGGCACGGGTCTTCGAAATGACGCAGCTGACATGCCCGGATCATATGGTCCGCACGGTCTGAGATCGTTCAGCCTGGTGGGCGGCAGGCTTTGCTCCTATGTGCCACCCATTCATTCGTGTCAAGAGTCCGATGTTTAAATCTCGGTTTTGCTTTCTTTCCTCTCTGCTGGTAATGATTGGGCAAGGAAGGCCTATGGGGTCACGTGTCGTCGATCGAGTTTACGCGGACCAAGCTGGTCGGGTGCATCTAGTGTACAGAGACGGTGAGGATGTGGCGGTGTCAAAAGAAAAAAATCAAGTCTCCATAGAATCACCGATCGTTGCCGCGGATCATGACACGGTTGGCTGGCCCGTGGAGACACCAAACTGCTGCACCTCTTACCCAATTCCCACAACCCTTGTGACTTACCGTTCAGGTCGGGTGATCCAGCGGATCAATGATGGAATGATGATCTACAAATGGCAGTTCCTCGGTCGTGGGCAACACGTCGCGGTGTCTTCTGGAACAGTTCATGGAATGAACGGCATTCATCTAAGTTTGTACGATTCACGCACAGGCAAACGCCTGAAGACCTGGGATGGTAATAACGGCGAGCTTCCTCCGACATGGGGCGCTCACATAGCCCGCTAACGGGATTAGAGCCAACGTGGGCAGGAGAGCCGGTTCGCACTTTCCACGCTGAGGGATGAGCAAGGTGTATCCGCCTTGGCTTCAATACCCTGAGCGTTATACAGGCTTCCGATTCCGGTGACTAGCTGGTCGGATGGCATGGCGGATCCTGACGGCGGCCCATGTCTCGACTTCGTATAATGACAAGTGTTTCACCTTGCCCGAGCTTGCTCGGTCTTCTGGCTGATCGCCGTCGTAGCACGGGCCGATTCGCCATTTGACCTCGCGTCGCAGGCGGAACAACTCATCCGGGACGGCAACAAAGAGCAGGCAGCGGCCGTGCTGGCGCAAGCTTCCGAAGCCGCACCTGCAACCGCCGAATCGGAAGACCGGATCGGATTTCTTTACGCCGTTCTGCAAAAGACGGATGACGCGGTCGCTCACTTTGAAAAATCAGCCGGACTGAACGCAGCGTATGCTCCGGCTCATTACCACCTGGGAGTCGCGCTATGGAATGCAGAGCAGCATGATCGGGGCTTAAGCGAGCTGAAAGAAGCTAGCAGACTCGATACTGGAAACTTTGATTATCAATATCGGCTGGCTACTGCCTGCGAGCGCACGGGCGATTTAGCGGGCGCCACCGCGGCGTTCGGGAAGGCGGTTGCCCTCCACCCGGATAACGACGAGCTGCGCAATAGTTATGCATCCAAGCTGATCGAAACGCGCCAGGCGGATCGTGGCATTGCCGAAGCCCAAACCGTATTGACGCACAATCCGAAAGACCTTAACGCCTTGATGAACATCGGTTATGCCAATTTAAAGAAAGGCGAATTCGAGGCGGCCGAGAAGACCTATCGGGACGCGATCGCGATTGACGGCAGCTCGCCTGCGGCGCACTACGACCTTGGCATCGCGCTCAAGAGCAAAGACGAGCTGGAGGCGGCCCAGAAGGAGTTTCGAGAAGCGATCCGACTCGACCCCTCGCTGCCGCAAGCGCATTATTCGCTAGGCATAACAGCTTGGCAGATGGGGGATTTCGAAGGCCTCGCGGCCGAGATGCGCGAGGCGATCCGTATATCGCCCGGGTATGCGGAGGCTCACTACATGCTCGGTATCGCGTTGAAGCAGAGCGGCGATTTGGATGGCGCACTGGCGGAATTGCGCGAATCGGTCAAGCTCGATCCGAACACTCCGGGCCCCTTCAACACCATCGGCCAAATCCTGCGAGTGAAAGGTGACAAGCAGGGCAGCGATGAGGCCTTCGCAACCGGCGCGCGCATTAAACGGGAGAATGAGGCGCAGCTGGCGAATACGCTCGAGCAGGGAATGCGGGGCGGCTCGACGCTCGGGCCCATGATGAAGCCGATGACGGCCGGCCCGAGCACTTCAGCGCAAAGGCCTTAGGCCCAACACGCATGCGGTCACGCCGAGGATTCATCAAATCGCTTTGTGCCACCGTGCCGGTATTTTCACTCGACCAACTGCTGGCTGGAACTCCGCTCGGCGTGCAGTTTGTAAATGTCGCACACGAAGCAGGGCTCCGTACGAAAACCGTTTTCGGGGCTGAGAGCAAGAACAAGTATCTGCTTGAGACGACCGGCTGCGGCGTTGCTTTCATCGATTACGACAACGACGGCTGGCTTGACCTTTTCTTCGTTAACGGGACGCGCTTCGAAACGACCTATCCGAAAGGCTCGGAGCCGATCAGCCGTTTATACAAGAACAATCGTGACGGCACATTCACGGACGTGACGGTGAAGGCTGGCGTCGGGCGTACCGGTTGGGGCCAGGGTGTGTGCGCGGGCGATTACAACAACGACGGCCACGAAGACCTGTTCGTCTCTTATTGGGGCGATTGCTCGCTCTATCGAAACAATGGCGATGGCACCTTCACCGATGTCGCCGCGAAAGCAGGCGTGACGACACGGACAACAACCGGGTTGAAGCGATGGAACACGGGCTGCGCTTTCGTCGATTACGATCGCGACGGACACCTCGATTTGTATGTGGCGAATTACATCGATTTCGATCCGAAAACGGCGCCGCTGCCGGAGAGCGGGCCGTGCCTCTACGAGGGTTTAACCGTGGCATGCGGACCGCCGGGCCTGCAGGGCGGCAAAGACATCCTGTTCCACAACAATGGCGATGGCACGTTCACTGACGTTTCCGAAAGGGCCGGTATTTTGAAGAAGCAGGGGACGTACGGTCTCGGCGTGCTGGTGGGCGATTTCGATGATGATGGCTGGCCGGATATTTACGTGGCGGACGATTCATCGCCTTCGGCGCTTCTCAAGAATAACCACGACGGCACCTTCACCGATGTGGCGCTCGAATGGGGTGTAGCGTTCGGATCAGACGGCAAGACGCAGGCCGGTATGGGCGTTTCAGCGGCAGACGTTTATGGCAACGGCAAGCTCGACATCGTCAAGACGAATTTCGCCGGTGACACCTCGACGCTTTACCGAAACCAGGGAAACGGTAATTTCGAAGACGTGACATTCCAGTCCGGCTTAGGCCGGAACACGCGGTTTCTCGGATGGGGCGCCACGTTTCTCGACTTCGATAATGACGGCTGGCCCGATATCCTCACGTGCAATGGGCACGTTTACCCTGAGGTCAAAGAGAAAGCAAGCGAGTCGGGTTATCGCGAGCGCAAGGTGCTCTATCGCAATTTGGGCAATGGGAAGTTCGAGGATGTTTCGCTTGAGGCCGGTCCGGGCATTCTGGAGCCGGTCGCGGGCCGCGGCTGCGCGATCGGCGATTTCGATAACGATGGCGACCTGGATATCGCGGTGAACTGTGTGAACGACTTACCGCAGCTGCTGCGCTGCGATACGACGCTGAAGCACAACTGGCTGAAGGTCAAGCTGATTGGCGCGAAGTCAAATCGGTCGGCGATTGGCGCTCGCATCTTCTGCCAGCCTGAGGGAGAACACCGGCAAATGGATGAAGTGCGGAGCGGTGGAAGTTATTTTTCGCAGAGCGATCTGCGGGTGCATTTCGGGTTCAAAGGCGCAGCGAGGGCGGATCTGGAGATTCGTTGGCCAAGCGGTCTGGTCGAGAAGATCGCAGGAGTGAAGGCCAACCAGGTTGTAACGTTTACTGAGGGCAAGTCGAGATAAGTTCCCGGTAATCACGGTTCCTGGGTGGGGATAATGCCGGCAAAAATAAAAAAGGGCTGGAAGAGCGTTTTGCTCGTCCAGCCCTTTTTGTTAGTTAATGAGCGTTACCAGCTGAGACTGCCCGAGTACTGAATGCGGCGCATGGTGTAATTGCCGCTCTGGGCTGTCTGGGTAATCTGACCAGCGTTTCCTGCCTGAACATCGGCATTGGGCTGACCGAGATTGGTGTGATTGAACGAGTTTGTGGTGTCCACTCGAAGCCTGAACTTAAAGCGCTCGGTGATCGAAAACTGCTTCGACAGCGAGGCGTCCTGGTTAATGAAGTGGGGCCCGTAAAGAGTGTTAATCGGGTAGTTGCCGAAGGTGTTAGAAGCCGGCAGCGTGTAAGCTCCACTCGAGAGCGGCAGGATCCACGCATTGCGGTTCTGGTTCGGAGCGTACGGACTGCCGGTGCCCACGTCTGGCCGATTGTTCGGTCCAGTGTATGGCTGGGTACCCGTACCGTAGTTATCGATCGTAGGCATAAACGGAAGACCCGAGTAGAAGGTGGTGATACCGCTTATGTTCCAACCACCAAGCACTGCGTCAACCAGCTTATTGGCGCTTCCGCCGAACTTACGTCCCCGACCGAACGGGATGTCGTAATTTTGCGCGAGAACCAGTTGGTGATGCGGCATGAAGCTGCTATTGCCGTAACCGAGGGGGCGGTCGTAGAGGAAGGTGTAATTTTCATTACCGCCATAGCCGTCTCCTTTGACAACCTGATACGTGTAGTTGCCCTGGAGCGTGTATCCGGCGGCCGCATTCACTTTGAACAGGCTCTGGAAAGAGTTGTATTGATTGTTTGCACAATTGCAGAAATCGCTTACTGCAGTGGTCCAACCATAGTTGTAACGAGCCCCAAGCAGCCCGGCGAACGGGTAAGTGCCGGTATTGCTCGACGACGAGCCAGGCTGGAAATACTGCTGGTTGATATTGATATTCTCGTCCGTGCCGACCAGTGCGTGACGGCCGGAATTTCCGACATAACCACCGGAGACGACGACTTTGCTAGTGATCTGCCGCTGCACGGTGAAGTTGTAAGCGTAGACGACAGGCATAGTCAACGTTCCAGGACGGGTAAAGGCCCCGACGTTATTTCCCGGCCACTTATACGTTCCGTTCGGCCCTGGAGTGTAGGGAGTCAAGTCCGGCGCGGGCGCGCCTTTTGCAAGCGTAAACACGTCGCAGAAGTTTGTCGGACAGCCACCAGGAGAGTTCTGGTTCAGCGTTTGATTGAGCAGAACAGGAGGATTCTGGGTTACGTTGTGGCCGAAGTTGTTGCCGAACGTTCCGAGGCTGTAGCTCCAGCCGTAGCCTGCGCGAACGACCGTCTTTGGGCTAACCTGATAAGCCAAACTGACGCGCGGCGCAAAGTTATGCCAATTCATGTTCTGGTAACCATGATTCGACGTAAGCCCAACACCAAAAACTTCCATGTTGCCCGTGTTGACGTTCAGCTCGGCACCATTGCCTGCCTGGTTTACCGTCTCAGGGAACACCCACTCCCAACGGAGCCCATAGGTGAACGTGAGCTTCGAACTAACGTGCCATTCATCTTGCCCGTACCAGAAGAGGCGCTTCTGACGTTCCTGAGCATCAGTGCTCGTGCTGACGTACCGATTGAAGCTGGTGACCGCTCCGAGCAGGAAGTTGGCAGTGGCGTTACCGCCAGTAGGATTGCCCCCAACGGCGGTGACGTCTCCCGTATAGCTGTTGTTAAAGAAGAGCTGACCAGCGCGGTGATTGTCGCTCGGCACACGTAAATTCAAGGCGTAACGAACGTCCGCTCCGAACTTGAAATTGTGATTCCCTCTGACCTTGCTAATGTTATCGACGAACTGATACTGACGCTCCAACTGGTCAAGGGGACAGTTGCAATGTGTATTGTTACCCAGGGCATAACCAATACTGGTCGTCGCTCCGGCTGGGTTGTCGAGTTCGAAATAGGGCAAAGCGGAGGTATACGTCGTATCAAGATTCAATCCGGGGATGCCCGCAGCGGTCGCTGGTTGAGTGCCATAACCGTTCGGTACGTCGGTGACGTGATACCGCATGTAGCCAAACCGAAATTCGTTAATGAGAGTAGGATTCGCGGTGTGTGTCCAACCGCCCGCGATGCTTTCATTGAAAGTCGATGAACTGCCGGCGTAATTCGTGTTGTTGAAGGCCTGACCACCGGCCTCTTCACCAAACACTCCTGGCGCCTGCAATTCGAATGTGGCATAGCTGTATCGACCGAAGAAGGTATTTTTCTCGTTTCCGTAGTAATCCCAGCGAGTATCCCACTGGTTTCCGTTGTCGACCAACGCGCCGCTGTTTTCATAGTTGTTGTAGGGAGCCGCGACGCCGTTTACAACGGTTCCGACCGTATTGGGTAAGGGGAAATAGGAACTGGTCAGAGCAAGTGCCTGCGGGCTGGCTAAAGCGGCCGGAATTACGTTTCCCGGAAAAGGCGAACGGCCAATACCGGTCTGCTGGTTGCCTGTCCGCGGATCATAGATCTGAAAATTAGAAGAGCCGCTTTGTACGGCCAGCCAGTCGCCGAAATTCAGATTTCCGCCGGGCTGTCCTATGCCGCGTTCCTGCAGCGTCGGAACGGTTGTTAGCAGCGAACCGCCTTTTGACTGGCGGCTAAGCTGTGCATCGCCGAAGAAAAACAGCTTGTCTTTGATAATTCGACCGCCGATGGAACCGCCGAACTGATTTTGGCGGGTGGTTGGCACGCCTGCCGCGCTGTTCTCACTAAAAGGATTGCGGCCAAAGTCCTGAAACCCGGGAGTGTTGAGGTAAAGGTATTCAAAAGCGTCACCGTGGAAGGAATTCGTGCCCGACTTCGTCGAGTAGGTATTCACACCGGCGGAAGTGTAGCCGTATTCGGCATCGTAATCCTGGTTGGCCTGCTTGACTTCGTTTACTGAATCAAAGGTAGGGTTGATGACAATAATGCCGAGAATCGGATCCTGGTTGATGGTGCCGTCGAGATAGTAACCGGTACTATCGAACAGCTGCCCGTTGACGACCATCTGCACGCTGCCTTGCGGATTTTCATCCGCGGCGTGCTGCCAGCCAGTTGAAACGGTGCCGGGGTTCAGCAGTGTGAACGCCTGCAGATTGCGGCCAATACTTGGCAACTGGCTGATCTGCTGTGAGGTAAACGTCTGCGCAACGTCAGCGCGATCCGTTTGCAAGAGGGGAGCGGCGGCGGTGACTTCGACCGTCTGCTCCACATTACCGACTTGCATGGTGGCGTTAAACTGCGTAGCCTGGTCGACCTGTACAGTTAATTCACTCGAGACGACTTTCGTGAAGCCGGGAGCCTCGATGGTGACTTTGTATTGGTCGGGAATCAGCTGGCCCTTCGAGTATTGGCCAGACTCGTTAGTGGTCACATCGGACGATGTGCTCTTGGTAACGTCGGTAATTGTAACTTTGGCGTTGGCAACAGCGGACCCGCTTGGATCCGTTACCGTGCCGATAATGTTGCCGAAAACCTGTTGAGCGTGCGCGTGATTTCCCACCGCAACAAACAGGGAGACAGCAACGCAGAGAGAGGGAAAGAGTCCCTTGCGCAGACTAACCATACTTCAACTTCTCCTTGGAAGCAAACAACTTTGTAGGCTGTTCCGTGGCAGACCCATGCCCGGTGACAGCTTGAACTCACACCATCCATCAGTGTAGTACAGATATATGAACCGTAAACACTTTCTGTTTACGTATAAATCCACCTACGGTTGGAGACTGGGCGCGGTTAGGGTTTTTCCGAGGGGAATTAGGGCAGCCGCATGACAATGCTCTGCGGCACCAATTTCAGGAATTCTTGAGTCAAGGCGCCAGCCTCATTCGCTTTGCCCATCCGTCTATATAGCTCGCGCATCGCCATATAAGGGCGATAGTCATACGGACCGGCGGTGATGCTCTTGCGGAATGACGTTAACGATTCTGCGTTGTCGCCCGCCGCCTCCTGCGCGACGGCTAAATCGAGCCAGTATTCGGCGCTCTGGCCGTTTTGCTCGAGAGCGTTTCGGAAAAATCTGAGGGCGGGTTGAGGCTGCCCGCTGCCGAGGAGAAGATATCCTTTGGCGGCGAAAACTTCGGCGTCGGTCCCGCTCGCAGGAATTTCGGAGAGTGCTTTGAAAGCCGCTACAAATGTATCGCCCGCAGGTCGTCGCTTGGCCACTCGGAACAAGGCGAGCGCGAGATTGCGCCGCTCAAACTGGGGCGGAGCCGGCTGCCACGCTGTGAGGGAGAAGTCTCCGGCGGGCGTTCCGGTATCGGGACGGCGGCGGATCCGGTGGTCTGTCACAGCCGCATGAGAGATATCGGCAGCCGGACGTCGCGGCATGTGACACGCCACGCAATCGGCTTGGGAAGGTTGGTGGGTAGAAGCGAGCTGTGAGGTGGGATGGCAGGACTGGCAGATGTTTCTCATCTGAAGCTGCCGGTCGGCCGGTTCCGCGTGCGGATCATGGCAGGTGCCACACCACAGTTTCCCGTTGCTGCCCCGCAGACAGGCGCTTGCTGCGAGCTGCTCGGCATGGCTCACGGCGTCTATGGGCGGCCGGCGATAAACGTAATGGGTTTCAGTCTCCTCAAGATTTTGGCCGGGTTGGAAATCCCACCAATACTTGCCGGGATTGAGAATGGCAGCGGCGCCCTCCAGATGACATTGCTCGCAGACGCTGTCGCGCGCACGCGCCGGCAGCTTGGCGGGATTGACGATGGAGCCCGGAAACGGATGCGCACGATGGTTTTCGCTTGCGCCATGACAGCGCTCGCAGGAGAGCGGAACGAGTTCCACGGCGCGCTCTGTTTTCCTGATTGATCCTGCGTGACAGAACAGGCAGTCGGCCGAGATGGAACGATTAAAGTCAAGTATTTTCTCTTTCTCGTAACCGGGCGAAACATCCCACTCCGAGCGTCTGGTGTAAAAGGACGCAGGTGTTTGGAAAAGATGGCCATCAACATCAATGAGAAAGCTGCGCCCAACGGTGCCGCTTCCGATGGCCCAAGCCACCGGATAATCGGCCGTCAGATCCTTTTCCTGAAGGCGCTGATGAAGGGCACCCTTGCTGTGGAATACCTCCATTTTGCTGCCCGAGAGTTGGTGGAGAAACGTTCCGTCGGGTTCCGTTCCGGCTGCCGACAGCGATTGGCCCATTGCCGACGCTTGAAAATGCTGTACCTCACGCGGATGGCAGGGCAGGCAGGGATGCGACGGCGCTGCGGATGGGAAGCCGGGCCACACCGAACAGAGCACCAGACCGATGCGACCGAGCCACTGCAACCAACATTATACTTTTGTTATGTTCGCAGGGCTGGTCACGCTTTTCGTGTTGGTGGGAGCGGAGGCGACCGCGCACCAACGCGGCGTGGAACTTTATAAACAGCAGAAGTACGCGGACGCGATCGCAACGTTGCAGGAAGCCATTAAGCAGGAGAGCGCGGGCTCGAGTGATTACCAAGAATCCGCATTGATGATCGGGCAGAGCTATTTCCAACTTGCGCAAGCGCCCAAAGCCGTTCCGTGGCTGGAGAAAGCACCGGCTTCAAATGAGACCAACTACATGCTGGGCTATGCATACCTGCAGGCCTCTGACGAGGCAAAATCAGTGGCGGCGTTCGCAAAGCTCTTCGGGTTGAAACCGGAATCAGCGGCGGCTCATCTGTTGGCCGGTCAGATGATGTTAAAGCAGCAGTATGAAGCGCAGGCGGAAACAGAGCTTGAGAAGGCGCTTGCACTCGACCCGAAGCTGCCGGAGCTCCACTTTCTACTGGGGGAGATCGCGATTTTTCGCGGGCGGCTCGACGAAGGTGCTCGGCGTATGAACGAAGAGCTGGCGCTCAATCCGAACTTCAGCATGGCCTGGTACCGGCTTGGAGACGCTTTGACCCGACAGGAGCAATGGACGCCGGCCATCGCCGACCTGCAACGCGCTGTATGGTTGAACCCGGACTTCAGCGGACCTTATATATTGCTCGGCAGGTGCTATCTCAAGACCGGCAGCTATGCGAACGCCGAGGGCATCCTGAAACACGCTCTTACTTTGGATCCTCAGAACGCCTCGGCGACCTATCTGCTGGGGCAGACCCTCATGCTCGACGGAAAGAAGGACGAGGGGAGAGCGGTATTGGAAAAGTGGAAGACGTTAAAAGAACAGAAAGGTGCGCCGCCGCTAACGCTGCCCTAGCTGTGCGCGTACTTTGGCCAGATTGGCCTGAGCGGCTTCATGACCCGGGTCAACGCGGAGAGCCTGTTCAAAAGCCCCAGCGGCGCCGGTTAGATCGCCCGTGATCGCCAGCAGCGTGCCGAGGTTCGTTTCGATATCGGCATCTGCCGGGCCGTTCGCGGCGGCCTTACGGAAACAGGCGATGGCGTTGCTGAAATCGTGTTTTTTGTAGTAGATCGTTCCAAGCGCGGCTTCGGCTTGCGCGTCATCGGGCTGAACCTGTAGGAAGCGGACGTACTCAGCTGCCGCCTCATCGAGATCGCCCGATTCAGCTAGCGAACGCGCGAGGTTATAACGAGCGTTCGCGTACGACGGATCTGTTTTAAGAATGGCGCGGAGCTGCTCGATCGCTTCCGGCAGCTGATCTTTGCTCATTAGCACTGCGGCCAAGCTGTTGCGCGCGGTGGCGCTCTCGGGCTCGATGCGCAGCGCAGCTCGGTAGTCCGTTAAAGCTTGCTCGAGTTTGCCGCGCTCCTGCTCCAGTGCTCCGAGGTTGTAGTGGGCGACGAAGTCGGCCGGGTATTTCTCAAGGCGTCGCCGCATGATGGCTTCCTGTAGAGCGAAACGAGGATCGTCGCCCGGACTGTTCTGGGGCAAGACTTGTCTCGGCAGAACCTGGAGCCAGACATGACCCATTTCATCTTGGCTGCGATCGCCGGTTTGAACGAGTTTGGGCGGCCGGTTCGGATTGCGCGGGTTGGCCGACGAATTGTCGTACACGATGCGCATCGATACTTTGGTGCCTTTGGGCAGAGGAATGGGATTTTTGTACTCGTACTCGGCCTGCCAATTGATGTCCCAGTCAGGGATGCGGATGAGCCACTGACGCTGGCCGCCGGGCAGGGTGGCCCAGGCTTCGATCACCTTACCGAGGTAGTGCGCGTGCGGGTAGATGGCGAGCAGATCGACATCGACGGGCAAGGTAAGTGAGTCTGTGACCGCGAAGCTGCGATCGCCGGCGGGGATATGCAATGCTCCATCGTGTTCGAGCTGCAGCAGCATGGGAAACAGGGTGGGCGGCTTTGCCGAGAAGTAAAGCCCGATCTCTGCCTGCACGGATTCTTCCTTGCCGGTAGGCTGCAGATGCAAGTTCAACACGAGATCGGTGCCTGGATCGAGACGCCAGCTCATGCGCTCCGGTTGCAGTTGCAGAATGCTGGCCGGCTTCCAGAAAAGAAAGTGGGAATCGGGATCAAAGGTGTCGGGGGCGGCTTCGGTGATGACATCCATGCCCGGGAAGCCGGGGTGTCCGTCCTGACCGTCGTGTTTGCGGAGAGATTGCGTGCGGTCAAGCACCACGTTCGCATGATGAACAACGCGCGGATTAGTGAGATGGAGCTCCAGGCCGCGGACGTAACGGGTGGTTGTCAATCCGGTAGGCACGATGAAGTTGCGAAAGATATCGGTTCCTTCGGCGGGCAAATGGAACGGCGCGGGCATCCGTAGTACAAGATCCGGCGTGCCCATTTGCCAGCTGCTGGTGAATCGTGGCGCAGGCGGCAAGTCAGCCGGATCGCCCTGTGGTTTGCCCTCGTTAAGCCAATCTGCGAAGAGTTTGATCTGAGAATCGGAGAGGCTGCGATCTCCGGCGAAGGTTCCGTAACCATGCTCGGGCGGCCACGGCGGCATGTACCGGCGCCCGGTTACAGCGACGATTTGCGAAGCATGTTTCAAAACATCGTTGTAGGTCAGCAGCGGAAACGGTCCGGCGCCTTCGGGGTGATGGCAGGGAGAGCAGTGCTCATAAACGACTGGCGCCAGGTCTCGATTGAACGTAGGCGAGGCCGCGTGCAGGGCATTTACCAGCAAAAGTAAGCCGAGGTATTTCATCCGCCTCTTCTATTTAATCGCGGCTGAATTACTAGCGGTCAGCCGGTCAGAGAAGTGTTTGCCGAATCAGGCGCTCGAGATCGGATTTCTCGAGAGATGTGCTGATAAAGAGTTCCTGGCGGGCGCCCGCACTGAGCGCGATGGCTTTCCAGCCGTTGGTTGTCTGTACCGTGACCCGGATGGTTGGGTCCCCTTTTGCGTCACGCACGGGGCGAATTACCCCTGGTATGACGGAACGAATGACGGCATTTTCGCGCAGCAGCCTTTCAAGAACGGGACGTAAGCCGTCGATGATGCTGTGTTCGATCTTCAGTTTGCCTTGTGCGGTTCGGAGTTTCATGCAATTACTTGAACCGCTTCCGAAATTGGAGGTCGATGCCGAATTCGCCATTGTCATCACGGACGGCGACGACCGAGTATTGGCGGTTGATAGCCCACTCCAGGCGGAAGATCTGCTCAGAGGTTTGCTCGAGGTTAGTCACGTACGTAATGGTAATGTTGCGCGAGATCTGCTGCTCGAGCGTCAGCCTGGATTGCCGGATGTTGGTGATGCCTTGCACGAGGGGATCAATCCTGATGTTAGTGATGCCGAAGAGCTTCGAGAGCCGGCTCGACTGCGGAGAGATGGCTTGACCGAGAACGGAGTTGGCGCTCGATTGAAGAGAGGTGACGTCGTTCGACTGCGTGCTCTGCACGTTGGACGATTGTTCGGGTGTGCGGCCGACTGTGAGCAGGGCGATGATGTCGCGCGGCTGCAAAGGCGGGTCGGAGCGATAGGTGATGTTGAGCCGATTGAGCGTGCCCGAGATGGTGATATCCACATTGATTCCGCGTGTCTGGGTCTGCAGATCGAGGTCGAGAACCGGCTCGATGTGGGCGGTGTTCAGGAAGCTGACCTCGCCGCGATTAATGGTGTAGCGCGAGCCGAAGACGCGAATGTCGCCTTGGTTCACTGAGACAGCGCCCAGCAGAACGGGCCGTTCCGGAGTACCACGAAGATGCAGATCCACATCCGCTTCGACGTCGCGACTGAGGGAGGTGCTCAATTGCAGACTGGGTGCGTTCTGGATCAACACATCGAGTTGCATGCTACCCAGGAATCCAGTTTGGTCGGCGGGGGAGGGCACGGAAGCCGCAAAGTTACTGAGCACGTTTCCGACATCGGTGTTTGGATTGAAGACGATCCGCGAAATGGTGACGCCACCTGAAAGTAAGCTGCTCGAGCTGGTACCGGAGAGGCGAAAATCGGCATTCGCGGTCATGCTGATTCCGCTCGAGCTGCGCAACCGGGTTTGATCGGCGTGCCCATCGAGGTGATAGGCCGGTGGAGCATTGCCTCCAAAACTGACGAAGCCGCCTGCGCTCAACCGGCCGCCGCCATATTCAGCGGTGAGCCTCTGAATCGTTGCGCGGTCGCGATCGAACGTGACAAGTCCGTTGAGCTGGCTAAGGCTGTTCGGGGTGTCGCGTGAGGATATGGAGCCGTTCTGTACTTCCACTCTGCCGGAAAGCACAGGGGCCGCGACCGTGCCCGAGATGGACGCTTCGACGTTCGATTGGCCGGCAGATTCGACGGTATGCTCAAACAGACTCAAAACGCCCAGACCAATTGACCCGTTCACCTTCAAGTTGAGCGCCCGGCGCTGAAGGTAGCCGATAGACCCTTCAACTCTCACTTTTGTATCTGGGCCAAGCAGTTCGAAGTGTGGAATGCTGGCGATTCCCGCAGAAAGTTCAATGGTGACAGGCTCTGCATTGCGCAAATTGAAGCTCAGGGGACCGAGCTGGATTTGTTGAAGCTGGATGGCCGAATGCCAGGAGTTGAACTGGGCGAGAAGTCCGTTGAATTGCACGCTTCCTTTTACAAAGCCCTCGATCGGGAGCGCGTGAGCAGGTGCACGAGAGAGGAGATGCTGCAGCGCTGAGAGCGGCACACGCTGAAATTGCAGGTCGCCTTGCACAGGGTTGTCGGGCGTGAGTTCGACGCCGGCTTTTCCGGTCAAGTTGTTGCCGCCGAGATCGCCCGCGAGCGAGATCGAGAGCGTTTGACCGCGAGTCGTGAGCTGAGCGGTCAAGTCACCTAAGGGTCCGCCGGATACACCGAATTGCTGCAAGGCGAGATATCCGTTTGCATTCTCAATGTGCATACCGGCCGGAGTAATTTGGACCGCGAGCTGCGCGGCCATATCGAATCGACCGCTTAAATCGGGAGCCGAGTTCGGCCCGAGAGAAAGATTCGAAAAGGAAAGCCGGTGGGTTTCTAAAGCAACGGAAAGCTCCCCATCTTGCCAGGTGTCTTTCGGATGGGCATAGCTGCCGTGGAAAGACAGCGTGCCTCCCGAAGCGTCTTCCGCTCGGCCTTCCTCGAACTGAAGTTTGTGATTGGCGAGCTTCGCGCGGGCTCCGGCTCGAATGAACTTCAATCCCGCATACCTGAGGTTTTCGGCAGTGACTCGGGCTTGGGCGATGGGGTCGTCGATCGTACCAGAGACATCTAGGGTTGCCGATAGCGATCCTTGAATCTGGGGCACGATCCCGGACAGCGCAACGCCCTTCGTGGTTCCCGAGAAAACCAATGTGCTGTTCGCTGAAAGCTTCCAGTTTTTGAGCCCGAGATGGCCTGTTCCGTTCAGACGCATGATGCCAGCGTCTAATGCGAACGATGCAGCCGATAGCGTTTCGCGGGAATAGGAGCCGACCCATTGCGCGCAATCCCACGAACGGTTAGCCCACCTGAATTTCGTCAAAGACAGAGTTCCGGTGATGATCGGCTGGGTCGACAAATTGGTCAGAGTGCCTGCGAACCGGGCGAACCCATCTTGTTGGATGAGCGGCAGATCCGAAAATTTTGCCGAGGGTGCAAGGTGGGCGAGAGCAGATTTAAAGTCGGCTAGATCGCTGCTCGTAAGGACAAGATTGAAACCGGCCCGCTGAGAACCGTTAAAGTTTAGCTGGGTCGTGCGGCTACTCAGGCGAGAGCTGCCGAACAGCAGATCCGCCGGGCTTGTTCCAGAGAGCTCAATCCGACCGGAAAGCGGGTTGGCTCCCCGGCCCGGCAGGATGTCGAGTTGTGCAATGTACTTCGAGCTGTCATTGCGACCTATCTTCCCGCTGATCGAACCGCTGTATAAAACCGGGTTCTTGCGGGCAGCGAGTACCAGCTCTCGCAAATCGATCGCGCTGGCAAACGCACTGACTTGTTCCAAACGCGCGCCGCGAAAGGTTGCGTCGCCTGTGATTTTTCCGCCTAACATCTGTACGACAGCATCGTGAAATGCTAACGTGTTCTTCCCGAGAGAAAAGCGGGACGTCACATCCGCGGATTTCAGGGAAAAGCGAGTTGACGAAACGGCGAGACCATGGGCGTCAACATTGCCGTGCGCCGTGAAGCCGGTCGCTGCATCGTATTTCCCGGAGCCATCGATCGATAGAGCTCCGTCGTGCAACTCGGGAAGGCGCCCAATTGACGCCAGGACAGCTCCAGGCCCTTCCGCATGGAATCGGAAGTCTGCCGCGAGCTGCAGGAGATGCGAGACCGTTCCACTCGCTTCGAGGGTTGCGCCTTGGTAGACGGCCTGCAGTCTCTCTATACGAACGTTGTCCCGGCCGAGGATTGCGTGGCTGCGAAAGTTGAGCAGCAAGTCCGAGCAGCAGTCAGCACTTAAGCCGATCTGAGGGACAACGACCGTGAGATCGTAGGCAGCCTTGTCCTGTTGATATTGCAGGAGCGCACGCAGATTATCACCGCGCAGAGAGAAGGCATGCCGGGCCGCATTGAGCTGAAGAGCTCCGCGATTGAGATCGAAGTGCCCGACTTTGAGATCAAAAAGCGTATTGATCGCCTGGGAGCGCCGACTGATCGGCCCCGGTACGTTGCTGCTGCCATCGGGACGGAGCAACAGGTTAACCTTGGGCCGTTCGGCATTGACGCGCACGACATTGATCTCATGAAGGAAGAGCGATCGAAGCTTGAGGTCAATGCGCAGCAACGGAATCTGGAGCAGGGGCTGCGCGCCGAGCGGTTCGGTTCCGTGAATGGTCAGGTCGGTAAAGCGCGCGCTGAATGTGCGCCAGTCGAAATGGAAAGCTTTCAGCTCCACTTGACCGCCGCTTGCATTCTTTAACGCGGCAATCATTTCATCGCGCACGCGATTTTGGAACGAAGTTGTTTGTATGAAATACAACCCGCAGCCGCACGCGACCAGCAAGGCAAGTAGCGCAGCAGCGAGGATAACCGCGAGCTTCCTTTTTCGATGGCGCATATCAACGAAGCGACGAATCCAGGTACACGATTTTAAGCCGTTTGCGTACTTCTCTCAGCCAAGTGTCGAGGGCCTCATCGACTTGCTGCTCCGGATTGGGATTTTTGGCAGCCGGATCCGGCTGAAAGCGGAACTCTATAAAGCGCATGGTTGCGAGCTGCAGCTTCAGGTGAGAGAGAAAAACTTCTTGGCTCAGCTGGTACTGAGTGAGCGCTTTGGCGAGATTTGAAGCACCTCCGAAATCCTGCTCGATCTGTTGCCGGTAGGCTGCGACGTCAGTGGCGTCGGGGCGGGGAAAGCGATTCACCTCGGTTTCTCGCTCGATCAGGAATTGCTGGACCAGGCGGTCGGCTGCCGCTTTTCTTGTGCGGGCGTCCGTCAGAACCGGTTCATGATTCAGGAGTGCCGTGATGCGAAGCTCCTCGTCGATCTGCGATTCGGTTACGACCTGGTGACCGATCGCAATAGCGGTCCGGTCAACGATGGCGGCCGCGAGAGTAAGGCTCAGTGTCAGCAATGCACACAGACCCTTCATCAGAATGCTTGACCCAATGAGAAGTGAAATTGAAATGCATTGATCTTCTGCACGGTTGCAACGGCGGTGTTGTTGACCAAATCCTGCAGGGTGCCTTTTAAGCCGAAGAAACGAGGGGCATTCGGGCTGAAGGAAAAATCCATGCGAATCGGGCCAATCGGAGTTTGATAACGGATACCGAAGCCGGCTGATTGGACCATGTAATCGAAATCCTGCAGGTTTTGCTGGCGAAAGCGCCAGCTGACATTGTGCAACGTACTGTAGACGTTGCCCGCATCTTCGAACAGTACACCGCGAACATTGTCTCCATAGAGCGGGAATCGAAGTTCGAGGTTATTGACAAGGGAGGCATTGCCGCCCAGCACGAAGCCGGTTTGCAGGTCGCGTGGACCTGCCTGGAAATCCGGAAACGAGCGCAGCGAAGTGGAACCGCCCGAATAGAGGCGCTCCGCGAGCGGGATGGCGTGGCCGCCGCTGAGGCGGGTGATGACGCCGAACTGCGTGTTGCGCGCGAAGACCAGATCATGGCCCAGAGGAAGGTAGGTCGAATTTCGGAACAGGCCGCGGGCAAAGCTGGTCTGCGATCCGAGAAAGCCGGGCGCGTAACTCAAGTTGGCCGTGGAGTAAATTCCGCGATGCGCATCGGCCGGATCGTCGCGCTTGTCCTGGATGAACGAAAACTCGCCGAGCCCGAGGCGTTCCGGCTGAGAAAGTAGAGGAACCAGTAAACGATCGATTTTCAAGTTGACCAGAGTGACGTCGCGAAACACCAACCTGTATTGGAGCGTGTAGGCGCGAGAGAGTTTCTGTCCTAATTGAACGGAGGCTTCGCGCCGGTGCGCGGTGTAGGTACGGATGTCGTTCGAGTTTTCGATCAGCGCAGTGCTGGTCAGGTTCAGGTTGCTTTTTGAGACGAATTGCGGAATGAAGTAGGTGAGGGCGGCCCGTTGTTCGATGGTGGAAACCGCTGTTTGCACACCGAGCGTTTGGCCCAGTCCGAGAAAATTGATGCGAGTAAGTCCGACCGCGAGACGCGGGGCAAAGCCAGTGGTGCCGGCGGGATTGTCCAGACTGGTCGCACCACCCCCAATGCGTGCAATTTGTGCGCCAACGCCTATGTTCAACGAGTAGTGGCGGGCTTCATCGATATCGTAGAGAACGTATTTTGAAGTCTCGTCGCCATCGGGATTTTGCAGCGCCGTGTTGACGCGGGCGAAGATGCCGAGATCGTAAAGACGCCGCTGGCTCTCCGTTTCCTCGGTTAGCGAAAGCGGCTGTCCTTTGGTGAGTCCGAGGCGCCGATAGACCAGATCTGGACGGGTCGTTTCGAGGCCGCTGACAAGCACGTCCCGGACAAACTGCTGCGGGCCTGGGCTAACCAGATATCGGACGTCGATTCGATGTTGCGAGCCGAGCGTCGTTTCCAAAAACTCGAAGGTCGCCCCGAGAAATCCGCGGCTGTAATAGTAGTTGAGGATCGAGTTGCGATCGTCGGCAACAGCCGAGGGGCTGAATGGCTGTCCGGTGGTGGAGGAGAGTCGCGGAAGCAGAACGGCGCGATCGCCAAGGCTGGGGCCTTCCAGCGAAAGACTGCCCACTCGCCACTGCGTTCCTTCGGCAATGGTGAGGAAGACAGCGAGATGATTCTGCGCGCCTTTGAAATGATCAGCGACTCTCGAAGCGATTTTGACGTCGCGGAAGCCGTTCGAGAGATACAGGCTTTCGATAGATTGGATGTCCTGCCGCAGGTATTCGGCACTGAACCGACCGTAGGGAAAGCGCGGGAACTCCGCCGTGCGGACATACAGTCGTTCGCGAATCGTATCGCTCGAGAAGTAATGATTGCCGCTGAGTTCCAGACGAACCAACTTGTGTTTTCTGCCGGGCTCAACATGGTACACGATGGCACGCCCGGATCGGACCAACGCCGTTTTCGACGGTATAACTCACGGCAGCTTCGAAGTACCCTTCGGCCTGAAGGTATTGCGCAATATTACGCTGACCTTCGGATAGCAGGTCGCGATCGAAGGACCTTTCCTGGAACACAGGCACCAGTTGGTTCAGTTCACGGCGGGCGATGCTGGCGCCCTCCACCATAACGGCGATTGCCGGACCGGCTTCGAGGTACAGCGAGGGCTGAACGATGTTTCGACTCCGAGTCGTAATCGAGTTTGGTCAAAATCACCGTTGATTGCAGCCGGTCGCGCTTCTCGTAATCGCGGCGTAGGCGATCGAGCCCCTGTCGGAGGCGCGCTTCGGTGAGGTCCTGCCAGCCAAGCAGGCCATAGAGACGCTTCCAATGGGTAGACCGGACGATGCCTGGCAGAGTGCGCTCGGGAAGGCCTGTGACAATCGGTTCAGTAAAGCGAGCGCGGTCGCCCGGCTTTACACGGAAGATGAGGTCAGCGCTTTCGGTGCTGTTGTTGAAAGCGACGCGGGTCTCGATTTGGGCGTGGTAGAAGCCGTTTTGAAGTAGGACCTCGTGAATGGATTCAACAGCCTGGCTTTTTTTGGCATCAAGATAAGCCGAGCCGAGTTGAAGCTTAGTGGCGCTTGCTAATTGGCCGTAATTTGGCGGCTGTTTGAACCCGGTGATGAGAATACGACCGACGAAATAGGCAGGCTTGGTTAAGAAACGGAGAGCGACCTTGTCGCCGGCCTCTGCGGCGTCGACCGCGATATCGGAATACCGGCCGCTCGCGAATAGATTTTGGATGGCTTGCCGCACCGAAACTTCGCTGAACACAGAACCGGGGTGAAGCGAGAGCCTCTTCTGCAACTCGTCCGGACTCAGCGGTTGAAGAGACGGATCAAACTGAATCGAAGCGATCACTCTGCCTTGATATTTCGAATTGCTTTCGAGCTTGGTGTCTTGATCAGCCCACGCCGGAATGCCAGCGAGGAGAACCGATAAGAGCA
This sequence comes from Terriglobia bacterium, assembly GCA_963737005.1. Classification (GTDB taxonomy): domain Bacteria; phylum Acidobacteriota; class Terriglobia; order Bryobacterales; family Bryobacteraceae; genus Bog-105. The sequence goes on from CAVTRD010000008.1 coordinate 647,521, forward strand.
GGCATGTCGCAGCGATTGCTAGCATCGTGCTATATGTCACCGGAGCAACGGGAACGTTACTCACGGCAGATTCGGTTCGATCCGATTGGCGAAGGCGGCCAGGATCGCATTTGCCAGGCGCGTATCTGTATCGTAGGCTGCGGAGCACTAGGAAGCTTCCAAGCCGAGGCGCTGGTACGTGCGGGCATCGGTCACCTGCGACTGATCGACCGAGATTTTGTTGATTATACGAATCTTCAGCGGCAATGGTTGTACGACGAAAGCGATGCAGCCGATGAGACCCCGAAGGCAGTTGCCGCCACGCGTCGCTTACGCCTGCTCAACCACGACGTGCACATCGATCCAATGATCCAGGACCTCTCCGCTTCGAATGCAGAAGAACTGCTGGCGGAATGCGACATCATCCTGGACGGCACCGACAACTTCGAGACCCGCTACCTGATAAATGATTTTAGCGTTAAGCACGATAAGCCCTGGATCTATGGAGCGGCGATCGGAAGCTACGGACTGGTTATGCCGGTATGGCCGCAACACGGACCCTGCTTCGTATGTCTGTATCCGGAGCCGCCCGGCGGCCCGCAACTGACCTGCGATGTAAATGGAATTCTAGCCTCGACTACCGCTTCCGTAGCTGCCCTGCAAGTTGCCCAGGCATTGCGTCTGATTGTGGGTTGGCCTGATTTCAAATGCCGTTTACAAAGCCTGGACGTATGGGATGGGGTGCCCCGGCAGGTCGACGCGGGCCAGCAAGATCCGGAATGTGCGGTTTGTGTTGGGCGTCAGTTTCGGTTTCTAGACACAACGAGGCGGACGCCGGTGAGCCTCTGCGGCCGGAACGCCGTGCAACTCCATGAGAGCTCTCGGCCGCTCGATCTGGAACAACTGGCGATAAGGTTCGAGCCGCTTGGCAAAGTGCGCAGGAACGAATTCGCATTGCGCCTTGCTCTGCCGAAGTACGATCTCATGTTTTTTGCTGACGGGCGCGCGATCGTGAGGGGCACTACCGATGTTGGGGTGGCACGCGGTCTCTATGCGCAACTGGTCGGCAATTAAACCAGAGCAAGGAACCAGTGCGAAACTAACCAGCATGCAAGCTGGCGTGGCCTGGCGGGACAAGTGCGCGGCGGTGGTTCGAGACCGGCGCAAATTTCCTTTTGTGGTTGCAGTGCTGGCGGCCGCGCTGAATGGGAGCGCAAAGACGCCGCAGCAGAGACAGGGTGCTAATCAGCGGCCCGCAGATCTTGTCATCACTGACGCGCGAATCTATACCGTTGACAGCTTTCATCGCACGGTGGAAGCGCTGGCAGTCCGCGACGGCAAGATTGTTTTGGCGGGAAGCGCGGACGACGCCGAGAAGTTGATCGGCCCCTCAACGCGGGTTGAGCGTGCCGGAGGAAAACTCGTTCTACCGGGACTCGTCGACGCACATATCCACCCGATGGGCATCGTGGATTTCGGAGGCTGCAGTCTGCAATCGAAAGCTAGAACGCTAGCGGAGATTGCCGCGTTCGTGCGCGGTTGTATGGAGCGAATGCACGTGTCGCCGGGGCAGTGGTTATCGGTATCAGATTGGGAGTATGGCGGAGGGAATCAGGCGGACGCGGCCCATCCGACACTGCGCGCCGCGCTTGATGCGGCATCGAGTAAGAATCCAATCTTGATGATGGGCTGGGATGGACATCATGCGGCCTACAACAGTCCGGCGCTTGCGCTGGCGAGGAACGCAGCGGGGGAAGTCGTCGGCTACTCCAAGCAGACTCTAGCGACAGATTTCTCGCAATACAAGCTGTACGTGGGCGTGGATGCGAAGGGCGAACCGAGCGGCGATGTGGCCGATCAAGGATGGGCTCCGATCGACTCAAGCGAGATAGCGAAGGAAGAGCATCAAAAGCTACTGAATGCGCCGGAACGTCTGGCAGAGCGGCTCGCCAGTGCCGGGATTACGGCGGTACAGGACGCCAATAGCGATGCGGACGGATACCAGGTGTACGACGAATTGATCCGGCGTGGCCGGCTCACTTTCCGGCTCAACCTCGACCAATTCTTTCTTCCGGAGGCATTTCGGGATAGCGCCGGACATGTTGATTACGGTAAGTTGCTCGCGCAGGCGGATGCTGTTCGCCAGAAATACAGATCCAACCCATTGGTGCGGGCAGATGCCGTGAAGGTGTACGCCGACGGTGTTCCGGAAGCGAACCCAAACAACGATCCACCCACCCTGGGCAATTCGCCGCGACCGGTGCCCTATCTGCAGCCGATCTTCACAAAGGATACGGAAGGTAAGTTGTCGGTGAGCGGCTATGTCGATCCCGCTTCGGCGGTTTGCGTTTACGTGCGCGCCAAGCCCGACGAGTATACGACGGCTCAGGCAATCTCAGACTTCGTGAAAATGTACGGCTATCATCCGCGGCAGTGCGCGATTTCGTACGGCATTCCGGAACATGCGCCGGCTATCTTCAATGAGTACATCAAGCGCGCGCATCTGGCGAGCTACACAATTCACATCCACTCGATCAGCGATGAAGCCGTACGAATGGCGATCGATGCGGTCGAAGCAGCACGCGCCGCGGACGGCAATTATTCCCGGCCCGATACGCTGGCCCACGTGCAATTCGCCACGCCGGACGATGTCGCACGCATGGGCCGGGACCGTCTATACCTGGCGTTCACTTATAGCTGGATCTACGCAGAACCGGGCGGCTACGACTTAAGCGTCGTGCCGTTCTTCGACAAAGTGTCAGGCAACAGCTATGAATCATTCCACAACCCGGCGAGCTACTACGAGCGGAACACTTATCCGACAAAATCGGCCAAAGCGGCGGGCGCGATTCTAGTGGCGGGGTCGGATGCCCCCGTGCTGACTAAGGATCCACAGCCATTTGTCAACATGGAATTCGGTGTTACGCGCGCCCGGCACGGGATGCTGCCTTTGAGCCCGCAGCAGCGGCTCGATATTCGCGATTTGATCGACGCTTACACAATTGACGGTGCCCGGGCTTTGAACCGTGCCGCTGAGATTGGCTCGCTCGAGGTGGGCAAGTCGGCGGATTTCATTGTGGTCGACCAGAACATTTTAGCGTTGGCGGACGAGGGCCGCCCGGAGAAGATCGGCGACACAAAGGTGCTTGAAACGTTCTTCATGGGGAAGAAGGTAATCGCCGCCAAATAGCAGGCTGCAGGAGAGTGTCTTAGACTTGGGTAAGCGACACGCGGGCGGTTAGCTCAGTTGGTTAGAGCGTCTGGTTTACACCCAGAAGGTCGGGGGATCGTGACCCTCACCGCCCACCATTTCGCTGCTTCCCGGACTCTCATTTTGCCTGAGAGTACTTGCCGCCTTCCCAAATGCGAATGGACTGGTCAACGCTCAAATTGCGTAAGACATCCACTTGCCCACTCGGCCATTGAACCTCGATCCGATCGACTTTCTCGGCAGAGCCAAGACCAAAATGAATTCGAAGGTCATGTTGGGAAAGGTGGCTGCCTCCGCTACGGACCTCATCAATCTGCACGTGGTCGCCTGTGACGCATTTTAATCGTGCACCAATCCCACTGCGATTGGACTTTGTCCCCACCGCTCGAATCGTGATCCAGTGATTGTGGTTTTTGCGCTGACACTGAAGAAGGGAAGGGTAGTCGTTCATCCGGTTGATGAGGATGTCGACATTTCCGTCATTGTTGAAGTCGCCGAAAGCACAACCCATACTCCTCGAAGGGGTGATGATGCTGGGTCCGACTCTTGCCGAGACGTCTTCGAAGCGACCGTTACGGAGATTGCGATAAAGCACGGAAGGTTCCAGGTACTTGTCTTCGAGCTGGGCACGCTCTAGTTCCGGGTACACAGCGCCGTTGCAGTAGAAGATATCCAGCCAGCCGTTGTTACCGGGGTCAAAGAACCCACATCCCCAGCCAACCAGGTGATCGTACTTACCAACGCCAGCTTGAAAAGTGACGTCAGCGAAATTCGCTTTCCCATCGTTGTGATAGAGAGTAGGCGGCTCCTCGGAGAAGTTAGTTCTGAAGATGTCAAGCCAGCCATCGCAATCATAGTCGCCAACACCAACCCCCATGCCCGACATTGCTTGCCCGTTCGCATCGTAGGCGCACCCGGCCATCACGCCCGCTTCGGTGAAAGTTCCGTCGCGATTGTTGCGGTAGTAAAGGCTTGGAGTGACATCATTGGCGACAAAAATATCCGGCCACCCGTCATTATCGAAGTCAGCGGACACTGCCGTTAAGCCGTAGCATGGACTAGCCTTGGTGATGCCTGCCTTTTCGGAAACATCTGTGAAAGTTCCGTCGCCGTTGTTGTGGAAGAGAAGATTCGTTTCAGGCTTCAACCCACGCGGACCACAGTTCACTGCCAGTCCCCGGAAGGAGCAATAAGGATTCGTTCCGGGATCCATCGCGGTCTTGAAGTCAAAATGCAGGTAATTTGAGACGAAGAGATCCAGGTGGCCATCTCGATCGTAGTCAAGAAAAGTACATCCGCTGCCCCAGCGCGGAACTTGTCCAGCCAAACCTGCTTGCCGAGTGACATCAGTGAACGTGCCATCCCCGTTATTGTGGTAGAGAACGTTCTGTCCCCAGTAAGTAACAAAGAGATCTTCGAAACCATCATTGTCGTAATCGCCAACGCACACGCCCTGACTCCAGCCGTGCCGAATCAAACTGGCCTTTTCTGTCCGATCCACGAAGGTCCCGTCGCGATTGTTGTGCAAAAGACGGTTAGTAGGCTCCTGCCCAGGAGGGAACCCTTCTACGCGAGATCCGTTGAGCAGGAAGATATCCAGCCAACCATCATTGTCGTAATCAAAGAAGGCAACACCACATCCGTTCGCTTCGATGATGTATCGCTTGGTTTTCTCCCCGCCGTAGTAGTTTCGAAAATTGAGTCCCGCTGACCGGGCAACGTCAGTGAACCCAAACCCCAAGTCGATTGGCGTGGCGTTTGCAGCCGATAACACTTTGCTCGCTCCCCCAAACTGTCCTAAAGAAGGATGAAGTAAAGCCCCTCCTGCTATGGAGCGCAGAAAGAAGCGTCGGGAACGGTCCGCTACGTGCCGCATGTGGGCTGAGAGGTGTTTGCGTGCATAGTAGCAACGAGCTTGACAGACCTGCTCATCGAGACTTTTCCGGTTCGGATTCTCCTCCGGCTAAAAGCGCTCGCAGCTCCGACCTGAAATCTTTGCTCTCCTCGGCCTTCAGGCTCTGGAAAATCTCCATTTCGTGGACGGCTTGCTCTTTCTTGCCAAGATCACGGCACGCCAGCATAAGTGTGTAATGAGCGGAAGCACTCTTTGGCTGTGATTGGATTGCGCGCTCAAGCTCTGCCACGGCCCTTTCGGGGTGATGATCTTGCAGCTCAATCTTTGCTAAGCCAATATTTGCCTCAGCGAAATCAGGAGATAACCCCAGCGCACGAAGGAAGGAGCGTCTCGATTCCTCGTTCCGATGATTAGTCAGGAAGATCTCGCCAATCTGATATTCGCAAGCCGCATCTTCCGGGTTGATCGATAGCTCCTTTTGAAACTCAAGCAAGGCCTGCTCGTTCGCTTCTCCCTTTCCTGCCGTGAGGAGGATCAAACGGCCGATTCGATAGTGAAGGCGCAAAGCCGTTTGATTGATATCGAGGGCGCGGCGATATTCTTTGATGGCTTGCTTGTAGTTTCCCTCTGCTTCGAGTGTTTCTCCAGCTATCTGATGGAACCGGTAGGAGTCAGAATGCTTTTTCAACAGATCGTCGACCGTAGTGTTCAAGAGGCTCGAGTAAATTTCTGCTAGATGAAACAGGACTTCTGGATCGTCGGGGTAGAACCGCTGGAGCGCCTGCGCTGTTTCGCGAGCACGCTCTAACTCAGATCGATCCTCATAGCAACTCACCAAATTAAGCCCCTCTAAGCGGCGCAACTTCGGTTCGACAGTTTCGTTGAAATGCTTCTGTAAGAGGGGAATGGCTTCAACGCACTGACCGAGGGCTGCCTCGCCTAAACCGAGGAAGATCTGCGCCGTTGTTTGATTTCTATCAAGCTGGAGAGCTGATTGCAATGCCGTCACAGCCTCTTTGGGTTTTCCCAGCCCGTAGAGCGCGACCCCCATTCCGGTGTAAGCCTCTATGTTTTGCGGATCAAGCTTTAGAATTTCCGCGTATTGATCCGAAGCGCTTTGAAGATCGTGCGCCTCTAACGCACTGCGGGCCTGCTGGAGATGTGTTTGTGTCTCAGCGGACTTATCCTGTGCGTTTCCAATCAACGCGCCGCTGATTACAAAAGCTAAGGCTAACCATCGCATATCAATTCAGTCCTATTCGTAAAATCGAAGCCACATTTTCATTTACCACTCCGATGGAAATCAACCTCTTGATCACTGGGTTGCCCTGCCCCGATTCTCATGCAAGATCGGATGCTTCCGCTTGCTCCTATAGTTTGCATAAGAGCTGTGCGCGAATCAGATTGTGCGGAGGCATTACCATGAAGCGGTCTGAGAGCATCGAAAACGGTTGCGATCAAAGCCGGAATCGAGGCGGCTTCAACCGAACTTGGGGGGAATGCAAGATTGACCAAACAAGCTACGTGTGACACAGCGTTGTGCACTGAATTGATTGTGTTTTTGCGCTACCGCATAAGAGCCTGTTGTCTGCTTGTGTGGTGCCTTTGCGCTCTCGGCGCTGCAGCCCAGGAGCAGCCGTTTTCCGGCACAGCGGATTACCGGTCGATGCTTGAAGAGCTGCATCACGACCCGATTCGGCCCAGCCGTATGGGATCGGGCACACTGCTGGTAAACCCGGGGCCGCCGATCCATCCGCAGGTAAGTGAGAACGCCGCTGCATTGCAGCTCGAAACGCCGGCCTGGCACTTGAACGTTGCGAAGAGCCCCTGGGCATTCGCATTGAGGAACAAACAAACGGGACTCACGTGGACAGCAAGGGTCGTCTGGATGGAAGATTCTGGCGCGACCGAGGAGGCGCCGCTCGCAAACGTCGGCGGGATCGAACGACAGGGAGATCTCTGGCGGATGCAGGTGCAGATCGCGGGCTCAAGTTCGTCCGCCACCCTGGACTTGGCTGCTCTTTCGCCACGAATACTCCGCGTTTCTGTCCGAGCGCCGCAATTTGCCGGCAACAATCGGCACATGAAACTGATTTTCGACGGGGCAGGGCCATTCTTCGGATCAGGCGAACGATTCGATCGTGTTCAACTCGATGGTTTGAAGACGGTCTTGCGTCCCGAAGATCTGTTGGGCCAGCCAGGCCACAACTGGACTTACATTCCGATTCCATTTCTGTTTACGCCCCGAGGCTTGGGAGTTTACGTCGACACGGCAGAGGCGAGCACGGTCGATCTGAGTCAGGCTCAACAAAAGGCGTTCTCGATACAGCTCCAAAATGCTTCGGCCGATGCTTACTTCTTTATCGGTGAACCAAAGCGTGTTCTTGAAGACTACACTTCATTAACGGGTCGCTCACCTCTGTCACCCCCGTGGGCTTTCGGAGTTTGGCTTTGTTCGTACCAGAGCCCAGGATTGGTGATGGAAGAAGCACGCAAGCTAAGGAAAAACGGCATTCCAGCTAGCGCCATCTGGACGTTCGACGTGATGGGAAAGGGCGACATCATGGGCTGGCCTTTGTGGTGGACAGGCTACTATCCGCGCCCATCCGAATTCACGCGCCAGCTTCACGATATGGGCTTCAAAGCTCTGACCTACGTTCATCCATATCTCCGCTCGGTTCTCGATCCTTATAATTTGCCGAACCCTTCTTACGAAAACGGACTGCAATCGGGCCTCTTTGTGCTGAATGCCAACGGTGAACCAACCGGACCGGCTTTCGAACCGTTCACTGACGGCAACATCGATTTCACGAAGGCTGCCAACGTTGACTGGTGGGAACAAAGAGTCAGGGACATTTTGCTGAAGGACAACTTCGATGGCTGGATGGAAGACTTCGGCGAGTGGGTTCACGACACCGATGTTTTTGCTGCCAACGTCAATGGGCGAAAGATGGCGAATCTCAACCCGCTTTTCTATCACAAGATCACGTACGAGATCTCGCGCAGGGCTAAGCCGGATGTGGTCCCATTCGTCCGGTCTGGTTATGCGGGCTCACAAGGCTACACTCGCGTAGTTTGGGGTGGCGATCAATCCCCCAATTGGACAGACGATTACGGGCTGCCCTCTGTCGTACGCGCAGGTATCACCGCCGGCCTTTCGGGATTCGCTGTATGGGGACCTGATATTGCAAGTAACGGCAACTCCAAGGAGCTTTTCGCGCGTTGGGTAGAGTTTGGCGCTTTAACGCCCATCATGCGCGACCATCGGTGGGATAAACCATATGGGGCCGTGGACTTGTGGTACGACGGGCAGACAACTGAGACGTTCCGTGATTACGCCAGACTGCATGTTTCGCTATTCCCGTATTTATATACGTACGCAAAAGAGGCGGCGAAAACAGGAGTGCCGATTATGCGTGATCTCTTGCTTGAATCGCCTGATGACCAGAATACCTATACTTGCGCGGACGAATACTTGCTTGGCGAAAAGATCCTGGTAGCGCCCGTGCTGAAAGAAGGAGCATCGACCCGTTCGCTCTATCTGCCGCAAGGTTCCTGGGTCGATTATTGGACCGGACAAATTTCGAAGGGTGGCCGCACCATCACAGTTCCGGCACCGCTCGAGCATATTCCGATCCTTGTGCGCGCTGGCAGCATTCTTCCGCAGATCAGCCCGGATACGGAAACACTGGCGAGCGATCTCGCCGGTACCAGCTACCGGACGGTAGGGAGTGATCTCACCTGGCGAGTGTTCCCAAGCGCGACGCCTGTCCAAAGCAACTTCACGCTTTACGACAACACGAGCATCGAGGGCACGGAGGAAGTGGCGCGAGTTGATCTTCACGGATCGCATTCTCCAATCCTTCGGAACTATGAAATAATACTGCCGGCCACCAATATGCCCCGTCGTGTAACCCTAGATGGCAAAACGCTCAGAAGCGGCAGCGCAAAGGCTGGTTGGAAGATGGATCAGAACAACCAAACACTTCACGTGCTGTTTACGTCGCGTGACTTCCATCTGATCGTGGACAGATAAGTACAGGCCCTAAGTCCTAAGCGAAAGCAGGGAAAATGTCCCCTTATCCGATTGACAATGCGGCGTTTCCGATGTTACCCTCCCGTAAACGTTCTAACGATCCGATTGATGTTTCGCTGGATCTGAATGGAGCCCCAAACAATGCATAGAGAGCGGCACGGATCCGGTTTGTTCGCGAAGTGGTTGTTGATCGCAGTACTGATCGCATCTCTTCCAAAATTAGCGGAGGCCGTCAATGCTACGGGGAGAATACTGGGCACGGTCACGGATGCTACTGGAGCGACCGTTCCGGATGCTGCAGTGACGATTACCAATCTGGCTACTGGAGCATTGCGGCACATGCAGACCGATAGCAGCGGCAACTATAATTTCGAACTCCTTCCTATTGGCGTTTACTCGTTGAAAGTAGAGAAAACAGGATTTAAGACGTTAGTTCAGAACGACGTTACCTTGCAGGTCGATGAGAACCGGAGCGTTCCCGTCACAATGCAATTAGGCGATGTCACGCAACAGGTGACTGTTTCGGGTACACCGGCTGGAGTCAACCTGGTCGATGCAACGGTCAAGGAAGTTGTCGACCAAACGCGAATGGTCGACTTGCCTTTGAACGGGCGTTCACCGCTGGACCTTCAGTTGATCATGCCTGGCACCGCGGTCGATGTTGTAGGGGTCGGCCATGCTCAATCGCAGAACGACGGGCTGGTGGTCAACGGGAATCGAGCTGCCTCCAATTATTACCTCCTGGACGGTGTGAACTTTATCAACGCGTTTCAAGCTACTGCGCCTGTGTTTCCGGCGCCAGATGCTTTGCATGAGTTCACGATGCAATTGGGCCAAATGAGTGCTGCATTCGGAAGAGACGCCGGCGCCACTGTGAATGCGGTGACCAATTCCGGCACTAATGCGTTTCACGGTACGCTGTTCGAGTTTTTTCGTAACACGAAGTTAAATGCAAGTAACTTTTTCGCGAACGCGACCGGTACGGCCAAGCCCCCCTATAATCTCAACCAATATGGAGGAAGCTTTGGAGGTCCTATCCGAAAGGACCAAACGTTCTTTTTTGTTTACGCTCAACAAACCGCCAGACGCGAGAGCTCACCGATCATCATCCCGAACGTGCTAACACCACAGGAGCGGTTGGGGAACTTCAGTGATGATTGTCCCGGGTCGGCATGCCCGATTGATCCTCGGACCGGAAAGGCATTCCCCGGCAATATCATCCCCCAAACCCGCATTGACCCCGTTGCTGCCGCGTTTGTGCAGAAGATTATGCCCCTGCCAAATTCTGGCGCCCGATCCTATGCCTTCAATGGTCCGACGGGTACGGGACAGGATCATCTCGACGAAAGCCAATTTGTGGTGCGGGTGGATCACTCATTCAGCGACAAGGATAAGATTTTCGGTCGGTACTACTACAACGACGATGCGGGAGTGGCTTTTAGCGGTAACCTGCCCGGCAACTTTTATGATCAGGACTACCGAAATCAAAATGTGGGTCTTAACTGGACGCGTATCCTTTCGCCGACCCTTGTGAACTCTCTCACCCTTGGATTCGATCGGACAGCGCATCACTTCGTTGATCCCGTTCCACGAAACTGGCACGATCTGGGAGGGCCTTGCAACAGCAAAGGTTGCGACTTCAAGTACACCCTAGCGTTGTTTATTCCAGGGTCGATAAACAGTCAGGGGAATTCAGATTACTATCAGACTCCAACTACTTATCAGATCTCCGATAACCTGAGCTGGATCAAAGGAAAGCACACGGTCAACTTCGGAGCTGATTTGTTGGACGAAGTGCCGAATCAGTTTTTCAACTTCCTGTCCGACGGGGAGTTCTTCTTTCAGAATAATTTCTCAAACAACCCGCTTTCCGATTTCTTGTTAGGGCTTCCGTCTTATGGAAGGCAGGACTCGCCAACTGGAAACGAATTACGCTACCACGAAATAAACCTCTACGTTCAGGACGATATCAAGCTCAAAAAGAATCTCACCGTAAATCTCGGCATACGCTGGGAGCCATTCATGCCGCCGACGGACAATCTCAATTGGCGCGATTGTATAGACCTGACGTTCACCAAACAATCGGTCGTGTTCCCGCAGGCGCCTCCCGGTCTGCTTTATCCGGCGGAGGGTCAGCAAGGTCGAGGTTGGGGCAGTAAGGGTGATTCGTCCTGCCCCCGGTCCGGGTCGCCTAATCGTATGGGGAACTTCGCGCCACGGGTGGGGCTGGCCTGGGACCCCTTCAAGAAGGGGAAAACTTCGGTTCGGGCCGGGTATGGAATCTTTTGGGATAACATTCGGCTCGAGGCATGGAATCGCCTTCCGAACACCCAGCCGTTTACTATCTCGCGGCAATCTTACAGTCCAGGAAACGTGACGAATAACTTTGCGCCAAGCCTGTCGGGCGATCGTTGGCTTACGAATGCAGGATTAGCCGACCCCTTCCCCTTCGCTGTACCAGAAGGGGCGCAACAGAACGCGACATTCCAGTATGCCTATCCCGTGCTTACGGCATTTTTCCCGTCGTATTTCAATCTGCCTTACGTGCAGCAATATAACTTCGGAGTTCAGCAACAGCTCGGGAGCGACTACACCTTGAACGTTACGTATCTCGGGAATCGGGGCAGCCATCTCTTCATGTCTCATGAAAATAACTGGGCCGTACCGCTTCCTCTGAGCGTGCAGTCGGCGGCTGTACAGTTGACGAACTACACTTCCCGAAGAAGGCTTAGCGGCATAACTTGTGGCGGTCAACCTTGTTACGACACGATGGAGATCGATGATGATAACGGTTGGAGCAATTACAACTCGTTACAGATCACCCTCAATAAACCGCTGAAGCACGGGCTTTCTTTCCTGACCTCCTACGTGTATGCGAAGACGATGGATATCGGCTCCGTCGCGGGTGAGGGAGGGTCAGGACCGCGCGACCCGTACAATCTCAACCTCGATAAGGGACCGTCGGACTTTGACGTCAAACATCGCTTCGTCACCTCCTTGATTTGGCAAGTTCCAGCGCTGAGAAGGTTGAGAGGGTTTACCAATGTGCTGTTGAATGGATGGCAGGTCAACGGCATCATCACAGTACAATCCGGGTTTCCTTTCACGATTGCTAGTGGCCCGGACACATCGCTTACCGGCATCGGTGGGGAGACGGCCGATGCGGTTCCCGGGGTCAATGCGAATCTCCCCTCCGGGCGACCTGACGGGCAGCGCGTCGCGGAGTATTTCAACCCTGCTGCTTACCAGGTGGCCGGTTGGGGAACATACGGTACCGTGTCACGCAACTCGATGTATGGTCCCGGACTGGTCAACTTTGATATGTCTTTCTTCAAGAACTTTCCCATCTCAGAGAGGTTCGGGAGGATTGAGTTCAGGGAAGAAAACTTTAACCTCTTCAACCATCCTAATTTCTACAACCCTGACAGCACGGTCACCGATGGGTCAGCTTTCGGCCAGATATTTTCCGCGCATGATCCACGCTTTGTGCAGCTGGCCCTGAAGTGGATTTTCTAGCAGGACTATAGTCGGGGCGCAACGAAGCTTTTATCGTATGTTTAAGCAGTCAGGCTTCAGCGCGCCCTAGAATGACTTTTCGGCCACTCTTTCATACAAGCAAAACAATGGTACTTTCTTTGTTTGTCGGAGCCCTATATGTGTGCGTGTCGGTAGAGGGAACTGAGAATCCAGGCGATGCGGACAGTCATCTGGAACAGGGAGTCGAGTCGCTTCGCGCTGGACAGTTTCAAGCCGCCTCTGAAGAGTTTAAAGTGGCAATTCGCCAAAATCCTCAGCTTGTCCAAGCGTACGTTTATTTGGGGATCGCTGAAAACGAGCTCGGGCAGTTCACGGATGCCGTTCCAGTTTTCCGTGACGCGCTTAAGCTTGATCAAGGGTCCGAGGCAGCTCATTACAATCTGGCGCTGAGCCTTCTCAGCTTGAAAAAAACGGATGAAGCTATGCGCGAGTTTCGAGCGGTTGTGCAGATCAATCCGAAAAATGGATCGGCCAACTACAATCTGGGACTACTGCTCGCCCAAGAAGGCAGCTTCAAGAAAGCCTGCGAGTATCTGGAACGTGCAAGATCCGCTCAGCCTGGCGATCCGGCAATCTTAATCAACTTGACGGATCTGTATCTCAAGACTGGCAACGAGGCAAGCGCACTGAAATTGATCCGGGAGGGAACAGAACTTGATTCCGACGGCACCCTCTCGATGCAGCTGGGAAAGCTGCTGGTCGACAAAGATCATTTCAAAGAAGCCTTACCTATACTCGAACGTGCACGAAGCTTACTTCCAGCAGCACCGGAGATCACCGGTTATCTCGCGCGTGCCTATCTGGGTGCAAGCCAACCTGCCAAGGTGATCGAATTGCTTGCGCCGATCCGGGAAAACGAAGCTTCTTGGGAGGTTTACTACTTGCGTGGCTTGGCCTTTAAGGCAATGGGACAGCGCGATGAGGCGGTACAAGTCCTATCCAGGGCCATCTCAATGCAGCCGGGCGAAGCTTCCCTCCACTACGATCTCGGTAAGCTGCTTCTGAACTCAGAAGACATGAAGGGCCGCAAGGCCGGAGCTTACGAAGTTAGTGAAGCTATCAAGTTGGCGCCAAACAAGGGCGAGTACTATCTTGGGCTGGCAAGTTTTTACTTCGATGCCGGTAATCTCAACACAACTATAGAGCTGCTGAAATCTGCTCTCGACCGTGTACCACCGACCGTCGAAATATACGTGACGCTTGGGCTCGCGGAACTTGAACTTCATGGACCGACACCGGCGCAACCTTATATCGAGAAGGCGATTGCTTTAGACCCGCATGCCGGAGCCGGGTATGACCTGCTCGGCAGATGCCGCATGCGGCTCGACGACTACGCGGATGCGGCGAAGTATTACATTAAGGCCGCGAAGCTTACTCCCGGGAACGACATCTATTTTCGAGATGCCGCCATTGCTTTGGATAAGCTCGGCAACTCGTCAGAGGGCCTACCGTTTGCAGAACAATCGGTCAAGCTGAGACCGAGCGAAGTCTATAACCATTACATATTGGGAAAATTGTTTTCGCAGACTGGCCACCGGGCAGATGCCATTCGTGAATTGGAAAGGTGTGTTTCTCTAGACGGCAAAAATTCCCTCCCTTACAACTTGCTGGCGACTTTATATAAGCGTGCCGGTGAAGATGGGAAAGCTGAGAACTGTTGGCGCACGTTGAGAGCTTTAAAGCAGGAAGGCGCTGAGAAAACACAACAGACATTTTCAAGGTTGGGAAGCGTGCCCCAATAAAACGCTCGACAGTAGCTTCGCAGCTGCGTCTAAGGGAGAGACTTCAAGTAGGCGACAATGCTCGCCAGCTCTTCCGCTGTGTAATCGAGAGAGTTGGTCTGGTGAATGCTCACGTCGGCACACGGTGCTTCCATTTCGATGGAAGCTCGGTCGATGGTTCGTAAGACGGGAGGACCGACTCCGGCAAGATCGTAGATGTGCAAGACACCTTGAGCGTCATCAACCTTGATACCGCAAACGATATCTCCGTCCTTCACGCTCACTCGTACAAGCGCGCCGTGGGAGGGCCGGTTTACAATCTGGCCGAGCAGCACCTTATCCGAACGCATTGAAAGGTCTGGATAGTCTGGAGCGACTGGAGTACCACTTCCGGCAACCCGGTGACAGATGCCACAATTCCGACCTTTCATCGGATCAAAAAAGAGCTTCTTTCCCAGAGCGGCATCTTTTCCCGCAGAGACTTTGGGACTTACGCTCGGGCTGCTTTTACTCAAGCTTTCTGATTCCGGCTGTTCGTGCGAGATGCTCAGGATATAGGCGACCACGGCATCGATGCTCTCGTTTGTAAGCCTTCCTTCCCATGCAGGCATGGAAGAATTTGGGATGCCTTTTTCAACAGTGCGGTAGAGATAACTTTTGGTCCAGACTCGATCCCGTAAACGCGGACCTTTCCCGGCGCTCCCTTCTGATCCGTGACAATAGCCGACCGAACAATTCATCTCGAAAACTCGCTTGCCGTGGGCAATCTGGCTTGATGCTGTGACACCGGTAGGCGCAGTATGCTGAGCAGCGAGCGGGAGTGTGGCGACCATGGCAACTGCGCCCGAAAACAGATTCATTTTCACAAGTGAGGGCCTGGCAAAGCAAAGACGAAAAGCGTATCGCCACCTGGGAAATCCTCTGTTTCAGGCCAGACTTGCGGCATTGCGCCCGCAACTGCTGAGCCCCAGCCGGACGGGACCGCGACATATTGGCGTCCATCCACGCTGAAGGTCACGGGCGAACCCCGATGCCCTGAACCAGTAGCAAAGCTCCACAACTTTTCACCAGTGAGTGCATCGAGAGCAAAAAATTGTCCTTCGGGGTCACCGGAAAAAATCAGGTCTCCGGCGGTGGCGAGCACAGAAGCGAGCAAGGGATATTTGGAGCGATAGGACCACTGCCGTTTGCCACTGACTGGATCGTATGCGTCCAAGTGCCCCCCAGCCTGGCCCTGAGGCGGCCGCTTCATCTCGAAGATGCCTCCGAAAGCCGGCGTACCCGAACTGGCCTCTTCTTCGCGTGCCGTGATGAGATCGCAGAACTCCATGGCGGCGGTGTAGAAGAAGCCCGTCTTCGGACTGTATGCTCCGTGATTCCAACTGCGACCACCACTCACGCTCGGACACACCAGAGTAGGCTGCCCTTTTGGTGGTTCATTCCGTCCCAGCAGTTTGCCTCTCGCATCTATCCCAGTGATCCAGGTGAGATTTTCGGCGTACCGCCACGCCGCCACAAACTGCCCGTTTGTTCGATCCAGCACCCACGTGTAACCACCTTTATTGGGATGCACCAGCAGTTTGCGAGGAACGCTGTCGACCACTCGATCGATGAGCACACACTCGTAGGCGCTATCCCAATCCCAAACGTCGTGAGGAATCTCCTGATAGTGCCACTTGACTTCTCCAGTATCCGCGTCAAGTGCAATCACGCAATCAGTGAACAAGTTGTTACCTTCACGATCGCCTCCGTAGAAGTCGGCTGTCGGATTGCCAATTCCCCAATACACCAGGTTCAGTTCAGGATCGAAGGATCCCGTGAGCCAAGTCGCTCCGCCTCCTAGCTTCCAGCGATCAGATTTCCATGTCTCGTGGCCTTTCTCACCTGGGCCGGGGATGGTCCAAAACCGCCAGGCTCTCCGGCCCGTTTTGAGGAAGAAGGCGTTGATATAGCCACGGTGCGCCGAGTCACCACCAGTGACTCCGACCAGAATTTTATCCTTGACGACGAGCGGAGCGCCAGTAATATTGCAGCCACACTGCTGCATGTCTTCGATGTTGACGTTCCAAACCTCTTTTCCTGTGTGACTGTCCAGAGCGACTAAGTGGTTGTCAAGCGTGCCCATGAATACCAGACCAGAGGCGAGAGCGAGTCCTCTGTTGACAGGCCCGTAAATCAAGCCCAAAGTTTTCGGCAACGGATAGTAGTAATGCCAGAGTTGCTCGCCGGTAGCCGCGTTCAAAGCAAAGACGCGATTGCCAGGTGATGAGATATACATGATCCCGTCCGCGACAAGGGGCGTGCATGAGAATCCGCCATCCGGTTTTCCGGTCTGGAACGCCCACACGGGAGTAAGTCCTTTCACGTTTTCGCGATTGATCTGACTCAGGCTGCTATATCGCCACGCATCATACGTTCCGCTATACGTGAGCCAGTTTTCGGGTTCAGCCGAAGCTGCGATCAAACGTGCGGTGGTCACTTCGGGAGTTGACGGTTTGGGCTGTGAGGCAGCCCTAATTTGAATTGACGCTCCGAAAAGACAGGTCATCAAGATGAGCTGTGTCAGGAGAGCACTCGGACATCGTTTTCGACGTCTTTTCGGCATTTCTACATTGTCTACTAGTTCGATACACAAGGAGTACATGGTTGGTGTATATTGCTAGGTAATGTGTGGCTCAACAGTTTTTGCTGCCATGTGGAAGGAGCTTCTTTAATGGCCTCAACACCCACCTATTCCCCAGTGAAGATTGCGAAAACGCCTGAGCCTCCCGTGTTCAAGACGGTGGCCGAAGAGCGTTTGCACCGCAAGCAGCGCCTTGCTTCAGCATTTCGCCTGTTCGCCAAATTCGGATTCAGCGAAGGAGTCGCGGGGCACATTACCGCGCGCGACCCCGAGTGGGAAGATCGCTTCTGGGTCAATCCGTTTGGCATGCATTTCGCCCATATTCGCGTTTCGGATCTGGTTCTGGTGAGCGAGGATGGCGAGGTTGTGGAAGGCGATCGTCCAATCAACGAAGCGGCATTTGCGATTCATTCGCGCGTTCACATGGCCCGCCCCGATGTTGTGGCTGCCGCTCATGCGCATTCGTTTTATGGCAAGACGTGGTCATCGCTCGGCCGTTTGCTCGATCCGCTGACACAAGACGCGTGTGCATTCTATCAAGACCATGGTTTGTTCTCCGATTACACCGGAGTCGTGTATGACACATCAGAAGGCGACCGCATCGCGGCAGCTCTCGGGAACGGCAAAGCCGCCATCCTGCAGAATCACGGTTTGCTGACCGTGGGCAGAACGGTAGACGAAGCGGCCTGGTATTTCATCACGATGGATCGCTCTTGCCAGTCTCAGATGCTGGCCGAGTCCGTGGGTAAACCGATTCCGATCGCTCACGAAAGTGCACTGGTTGCTCAGCAGCAAGTTGGTAATTCACGTGTGGGCTGGTTCCAATATCAACCGCTGTGGGATTTGATTACGCGCGAGCAGCCGGATTTATTTGACTGAGTGCCCTACCGGCTCACGCCGGGTCTGGAGCACCCCTTGCGGCTGGCTCCGGTAGGTTGGGCCAGTGGCAGAGTAACTCATCTTCGCTGGCCCATCGTCAGTCCGATTAGGATCTATAGCCTGACGAGTGCCGCATTTTGTAGCCGCGATCGGGCCTGCTGAATGGTTTCTTCGCTCTTACAAAAACAGAAGCGGACAAATGTTGCTCCGCGTTCCGGACTTTCAAAGAAACTCGATCCGGGCACTCCCGCGACTCCCACCTTCTCCACCAGGTCCCGGACGAACTGGACGTCGTTTTCATAACCAAAACCGGAGATGTCGGTCATGATGTAGTACGCCCCTTGGGGACGAAAGCAGCGAAACCCGGCTTGCTCAAGAACCTCGAGCATTAGTTCGCGCTTGTGCTGGTAGGCTGTTGAAAGATTCCTGTAGTAGCTGTCGGGAAGCGCCAAGGCCGTTACCCCGGCTTGCTGGAGCGGAGCTGCCGCGCCGACGGTCAAGAAGTCGTGCACCTTGCGGATAGTATCTGTCAAGTCGGGACTCGCGAGAACCCAACCGACTCGCCAGCCCGTGACGCTATATGTTTTGCTCATACTGTTCACCAGGACCGTGCGGTCCCGCATCCCGGCAAGCTGCATCATCGGGATATGGATCGCGCCATCGAAGAGAATGTGCTCGTAAATTTCGTCAGTCACCGCGAGCACGTCAAATTCCTGGCACAGTTCGGCGATGTACTCCAGTTCCTTAAGACTGAATACCTTGCCTGTGGGATTGTTCGGCGAATTGATGATGATTGCTTTCGTACGAGCCGAAAACGCCCGTCGCAGCTCAGTGCGATCGAACGTCCAATCAGGAGCTCGCAGCGGAACTAGCTTTTGGGTGGCGCCGCTGAGCAGAGTATCCGGGCCATAGTTTTCATAGAAGGGCTCGAACATCACCACCTCATCCTCAGGATTTGTGACGGCCAGGAGTGTGGCGATCATCCCTTCTGTAGCTCCACAAACTACAGTAATCTCCCGCTCCGGGTCTAGATGCAAGGCGTAATCGCGGACATACTTGGCAGCGATCGCATCCCGGAACGGCTTTGCTCCCCACGTAATCGCATATTGATTGACGTCGCTGAGGACGGCTTGGGCAGCGGCCGCTTTCAGCACCTCTGGAGCGGCAAAATCCGGAAAGCCTTGGGCAAGATTCACCGCGCCATGCCGGTGAGCGACACGCGACATTTCACGGATGACACTCTCTTTAAACTGCCCGGTCCGATCGCTCTTGAAACGGGTTCGTGGCAGTGAAGGTAGCGTTTGATCAACAGCCATTTTCTTCATCATCAAAGCGCCGATCCGATGCAGCAATGAGAGTTCATAATGAACCCAATTATCCTCCGCCGCGGCAAATGAAGAGTCGTGTGTTAGCGGCAGATAGTCCGGTCGAGATGCCGTTGGTGTGCGAATTTCATTGGTTCAGCTTTGGCTTAGTTGCTCGACAAGGCAGCAAGCGCAATCCGGGCTATGGTATGAGCCTGTTGCCTAAGCTCGGGAACGGCGGTGGATTCCCATAGAGTGGCTTTTCGTAGGGTGCCAGCGACCAACAGGTTATGGTGGGTATGGCCGCTTGCTTCAACGGCGTGACCGGCAGCGTCGGTGAGTAAGCCTAAGCTGAGTTCGTCGCTACATAGCGTGCCGTTCTCGAGAAGAGGCCGAAGAAAACGATGCGTTGTTTGGTGATTGTGCACGCCAGGGCCAGTACAGTTAACCACCCAGGACACTCTGGCAGTTTTGTGTGGGCACTGCCGCGGCAAGAGAACGTAACCTCGATCCCGTCGGCATCAGCCCTAGCCGATCTAAGACTGCCGGCCGTCACGTCGAGCAACTTCTTCTGGCGAAGGGAGCTGATGGTATCAGCAGGCACGGACGCCATGCGGTGGCGCTGGATCTCCCAAAACGGGCGCACGTGATTGAGAAATCGCGAACCTTCAGCAACGCTGAGACGACTCCATAGCAAGGGGATTGAGGGGCGGAGGCCATCGATGACTCGTTGCCACTCAAAACCAGGCTCCCGGCTGGCCGGTATATGCTTTCGAAGGGCGCAGACCAGTTGACGAATCGTTAGCGGCTCTGCCGGATCGAGCCACTGAGCCAACAACTCTGACATATCAGCAGCGGGTTTCTGTTGTCGAAGATGCGATAACGGCAACAATCCACGGCGAGAAATGGCAAAGAGTGGCGCAGACCGATCGTTCCGGTTCAGTGTGAGAATGACGTCGACGGCGGTTAATCCGCTGCCGATCAGCAGCACCGGTTCATCCGGGCCTATCTGACTCAGAACCAGCGCTGCCCGGATCAACGATATACCGATTGCGTGGACCAGCCCATCCGTTTGCAAAGGGATCATTTGGAGGCCGATGCCCGACGGCAAGAACGGCCAAGTTGGCGTGAACTGTCCGCCCCTCTGCGGTTTCGATGTTCCAACCAGCTGACCCAGAGGGCGCCAATCGCGTCACTTCGTCATGTATCACCGATGCGCTGAGATGCTCACCTGCTGTCTGGGCCAAATTCAGCATGGTCTCGCGAACATATTGGCCCCTAGATCTTCCTCGGAAGAAAATCATCCGGACCCACCGAAGGATCTTTCGATTGGGCGTAAGCCAGGAAATTGTTCGGTTGATCGGGCCATACGCTCATCCGAGCCGCGGGTACGCTGAGCAGATGTTTTGGATCGTTGGTGCGGTAAGCGGCGCCTTCGCCGATTGCGGGCTGCTGATCGATCAGCACGATATGAATCGGGTCTCCAACATCGTCGCCGAAGCGAAGCAGGTTCGCCATTGTCGTGACGCTGGTGAATCCGCCGCCCATGATTGCGCGCTGCATAAAGGCCAACCTAGCACCGGTGATTGGTCTTCACCAGGCGCGCGAGAGGATGTGTTCAATTAGCGGGACCTGTTTCTAGGCCTCGATCGTCGAAGTCATTGCATGTTGCGGCCCATCAGCTCAAAATTTGTCGTCCAGGGTTTGAGAGCGTTCTCCGATAAGGTGGCCGAGAGAAAAGGGGTAGGACTTCTCCACTACGTCATTGACTAGAAGTGCATGATCTAATCGAGCACGTTCCGCCGAACGGGACGACGATCGAACGATGGCTCACGAAGCTCAGAAGGACGATAGGCAAGGGCCGTTCGCGCAACGCCAAGGCACGGGGTCTGGAAGATATCTCGAACGCACTGCGGCAGTTAGCGCACGTGCTGCTGCAAGCGATTCGGGTGCACGCCGTCTCGGCGGATCAGGAAGATCTCGACAGCTTTCAGCGTGAGCTCCAGCGTTTAAACGCGAGCATCAGCGCTGAAACGGACCCGAGCCAAGTGCTTCTTATTGCAGGCTCGGCTGACCAGGCCTTGCAGATCTACAATCGCCAGATCACGCGCTTCATTCGCGCGCAGCGGACCGAAATGCAGCGAATGGTTGCCACGCTGACCGAAACGGTAGCAACAATTTCAAATGGCAGCGAACGCTCTTACGCTCAGTTGGAGGACATTGGCTGGCGCATTCAAAAAGCTTCGGTCATTGAGGATATCCGGGTGATAAACACTCATCTGGCTGAATGTTTGCAGTCGCTGCAGAACGAAACGCTGCGGCAAAAAGACGAAGCAGCGAAGGCAATCACGTTATTGAGACAAGGTTTGGAGACGCGAAGTGAAGTTGATCTCTCTCATGTTAACCACGAGCCAGTCGCAACAGGTGAATGCGCCGTAGCAGCAAGTTTAACAACGGGTTTGGCCGGCAGGGCAGCCGTGGAAACTGCCTTGCGCCTCGCTTTACAGCAGCGAAGTCACACGTTTGCCGTAGTTTTCACTCTGAAAGGCATGCAAGCTATTGAGGCGCGCTCGGGCGCTGCGGGGATCGAGCAAGCGGCCGAAATGTTTGTGGGAGCACTGAACGAGCGACTTAAGTCCCAGCAAATCTATCGCTGGAACCAAGCCTGTTTCCTAGCGCTCCTCGAGCGACCGGAGTCGCTCGAGTCGATTCAGATCGAGATTTCGCGTTTTACGTCTCGTCGACTCGATATTACGATCGAATCGCGCGGACGCTCCGCCTTCATCCCTCTTTGTTCAAGCGCCGTTGTCATTCCTATCTTCAACATGCGGTCGATGGAGATGCTAATCCAGCAGGTCGACGCCTCAATGAGGCTTTAGAACAATCTTGATGCAGTCGTCCTGCTTATTGACGAACATGGCGTAGCCCTCCGGTGCTTGTTCGAGGGGCATGTGATGTGTAATCACGAAACTCGGATCGATTTGTCCCTGCTGAATGCGTTCGAGGAGCGGTTTCAAATAGCGCTGGACGTGCGTCTGACCGGTCTTAATGGTCAGCGACCGGTTCATCACCGAACCCATAGGGAACTTGTCGATGAATCCGCCATAGACGCCGATCACCGAGACGGTACCGCCATTTCGGCAGGACATTATGGCTTGGCGCAGAGAGATAGGTCGGTCGGTTTCGAGCATCATCGCTTGTTTCGCACGATCGTACATACCAGTGAGCCCGGGCGCATGAGACTCGAGCCCGACGGCGTCGATGCAAGAATCCGGGCCGCGACCGCCAGTCAGGTCGTTCAAGACTTCTCGAACGTCGACCTGCTCATAGTTCAAGATCTCGGTAGCGCCTGCTTTGTCGCGGGCCATCTGAAGACGCTCGGGTACACGATCGATGGCGATGACGCGCTCCGCACCAAGCAGGAATGCACTCTTGATGGCGAATTGGCCTACCGGACCGCAACCCCAAACCGCAATGGTATCGCCGGGTTGAATGTTACACATCTCAGCGCCCATGTAGCCGGTGGGGAAGATGTCTGAAAGAAAGAGCACCTGGTCATCGGTCAACTCGGGTGGAATCTTAATGGGCCCGACGTCGGCAAAGGGCACGCGCGCGTACTCTGCCTGGCCGCCGGCGAAACCGCCTAGAAGGTGCGAGTAGCCGAACAGCCCGGCGGGCGAGTGGCCCCACATTTTTTCAGCCATCCACGCGTTCGGATTGGAGTTTTCGCATAGCGAGAACATGCTGTGCTCGCAGGAGAAGCAGCCGCCGCAAGCGATAGGGAAAGGAACGACGACCCGGTCCCCCTTCTTGAGGTTATTAACGCCGCGGCCGACTTCGACGACTTCGCCCATGAACTCATGGCCGAGAATGTCGCCGCTTTCCATGCTGGGAACAAAACCGTTATATAGGTGAAGATCGGACCCGCAAATGGCGGTTGAAGTGATCTTCACGATAGCGTCGCGCTGGTTCAGGATCTTTGGATCCGGCACTTGCTCGACACGCACATCCTTTTTGCCAATCCAACAAGTTGCTTTCATTTTTTCGTCTTTCCTTATGAGTTATGCGGTGGCTGCCGCGGTCTGAGGCACGGTAGCGGGGGGTTGAGCCGCGTGCATCTTGTCGTGGATACTCGCGTCGGAGTGAACCACCTCGCCGGTTTCGAGAACCTGCTTCAGTTTGCGAAGATCGTCTTCGATCTGTTGGCCTGGCTCCTCGCCGAACAGTTTGGCGACCGCTGCCCCGATCACGCCCGCCGGCGGTGCGTACCGCAACTGAACTCGAACGATGGTGCCGCGGTTGCCGGGCGCGCGTTCGAAGGTGACAATCCCTGAATTATCGACTTGCGCACCAGGCAAAGATCGCCAGGATATCTTCCGCCCGGGTTGATCTTCTACCAGCTCGGCATCCCACTCTATGGTTGTGCCGGCGGGTGCCGTGGCCACCCAGTGTGACCGACCTCCATCCAATTCGGTGACTGACACGAGATGGCTCATAAAAGTGGAGAGATGGCTGAAATCTCGCCAGAAGCTATAAACTTCGTCAGGTGAGCGACCGATGATGACAGACCGGGTTGTTGGAACTGTGGTGGAGCCTTGACTGCCGTTGGCGGACACAGCGCTTCCGTTCTGCTTGGTGAGTTGGGTTGCGCAGATCACGTCTAGTGCTGTTACGCCCAGAACCGCAGCGCTTGCGGCTGATACTCTGCCCCGGTTAGCATCGTCAGATTTGAGTGCTGAAGTAAGGGAGGCGAGGTCCAAGGCATCGCCAGCCACGCGGGCCCAAACCCAGGCAGCTGCACGCGGTTGAGCGAGGATGCCGATGCCAGCAGCGATTTCCCGAAAACCGTAAAAACGGGTAACCGACTCCGCTCGACCGGTATCCGGCAACCCGATCCACCGCGCAAGCTTTCCGGGTGCAATAACCTCCGTAAGTCCCAGGCCAATGCTGAACCAAGCTAAACCGTTGGCCAGCCGCTCTGTTGTATCTGAACTTTGTGTGTTTGTCATAGATTTAAACTGCTCATGCTGTTGAACTACTCGTCAGACAGCCGTGTGATGCGTGTGAACTGGAATCGTTATGTACGAAAAACAGCCAGTAGTCGCGCTTTCATCGGCCATTTCCGGCCGCTCATGCCAGATGGTGAACAAACGTTGCGTCCATTGCGTAGTCTTAAGTGGAAAAGGTTGGGAAAACGATGGCGCAAATGACAGCTGCTTCTTCAGTGGGCCAGATACACGAGTTGCTGGCCAGAAAGCGGTATTCCGTTTCTGAACTGGACAGCAATGTACTCAGGATTCAGGAAGTAGAGAGCGGAATCTCGCTGCGGGCGGTGCTCGAAGGCGATATTTTATTTCTGTCGCTGGTGTGTATGGTGGTCCCGACTGCCAAAGTGACCGCGCCCCTTATGCGAAAGATGCTGGCCGCGGATAACGGGATTTCGACCTCGCACTTTCAGTTGTATGAGGCGACGGGCGGACAGGTCGCGATAACGCTTAACAATTTCTGCAAACTGCAGGAGCTTGGACCGGATGACGAGGACGACATTCTCTCCTGCGTGAGTTTTCTGCTGGCGGACGTGGTGCACGCGCGCGACCTAATTGGGTCCGACTTACAGTAAGTTGGGGGCGAAAGAACATGGGATTTTTTGGAGATATTTTCAATCGGGCGGGCCGTGTAGCCCGTGGTCAGGCGAACCAGGGAATGGGTGCGATCGAAGACGCTACTTTCGAAACAACGGTTCGCCAGACAGTGGCTGACATGAAGACGGAGTTGAACAAGGTTGTGCAGTCGTCGGCGATGGCGATGAGCAACTATAACCGGCTTGACGCGGAGTATCAGAAATACGTCCGACAATCTGAGGAATGGAAGCAGCGGGCGGGTCTGGCACTGGATGCCGGGAACGAAGATCTTGCAAAAAAGGCGCTCGCGAAGAAGGGCGAGAGCGACAAGCAAGTGGCTTCGCTGCAGGCGGCAATCGAGTCGGCGCGACAGGCGAGTGAATCGTTGAAGTCGCAGGTTTCCGATTTGAAGCACAAGATTGAAGAGGGTGAGCGAACCGCGACGACACTGGTGGCGCGGAAGAATGCTGCGCTCGCGCAGCGTAAAGTTTCGGAGGCGCTGGCCGGGGTAGGGAAGGCGGATAATGCCTTTGCGCAGCTCTCACATTTCGAAGATTCCGTTGCGAAGGAAGAAGCTACGGCCAAGGCGTTCGACCAGTTAGCGAGCGCCGGCAAAGATTCCAATCTGGAAGCCGAGTTCGCGCAGCTACAGGGGCACACTGTTGATGCGGAGCTCGCGGCACTAAAACGGGAACGGCTCGGGGCAGGAACAGCGGCGCGCACGCCTAGCGTTGAATTGCCGAAGGAATTGCCCTCCCCTCAGCCGCGGTAGCCACTCATGTTTTTCGATAGTAAGCGGGCCCCGAACGGGCCAGTGCCTGATCTCGCCAACTTGACGGTCGGCGATGCGCGAGTGGGCGATGTGCTCTCGGTGGCCGGAGCTGCTCCGGATTTCAGCGATCTTGATTTCACGGTCGATCGCCGGGATGAATACGAGGCGGGCAGCCGGCGTTGGTTCGAAGTAAGTGGAAGCTGGCGCAATCTTCGCGCATACCTCGAAGTACATAGAGAGGATACGACCGAACTGCTCGGCAACTTCGACGGGCGCACGCTGACGCTCGACGAATTAGGTCTAAGCGAAGATGATCTTGCGCAGATAGACGAGCGCCAGAACCAATCCGATTTTTTCGACTACGACGGCAAGTTCTGGATGTATCGGTTTAGCCGCGAGGTTGGTGTGTTTCGGGCGGCTGGCGGGACGGGGCGCGGGTTCTACGCCTGGCAATTTCAAGAGCAGGACAAGAAGCGGTTCCTGAGTATCCGGAAATATGAAGGTGAAGCTTTCACGGCCGCCATCTGGACTCGGATTGAACCTTCGGATGTAACAGTTTATCGGGGGAAGTGATGAAGCGCGTGAAGTGGAGCGCGGCAGGGTTGGTTGGAGTAGCGCTGTTTTGGTCGGGATGCGCGGGCAGTTTGCCATCCTCTTTGCGACGGCAGATCGCGGATGAGCACGAGCGTTTACGCGACACCGAGCAGGAAGTACAGCGGCTTCAGAGATCGGTGGACCATGATCTGGCGAGTGAGCCCGAGCTCTTCCGCAATGCACCGGATCCAGCCCCTTGGACAGCCCGGTTAACAGCGGGACGCAACTCATTGCTAACGGCGGAAGAGACCGATCGAGAGCTTGCCTCGATTGCCGGCCGAAATCGCCCGGAGCAGGCTGCCGAAGCCAACACACTTCTGACGAAGGAGCGGAGCTTACGGCGGTCCGCAACCGAAGATTCGCGAGCGGCAGGAGAGAAAGCGGACAAGTGGCTAAACTTCAAGCGCGACTTGGCCTCAAACCTCGACCGGATGAAACGGGATTACGACGGAGTGCGACAGGCTGATCTCGCGCCGGTGACGAAGACCGTTCAGGATGCGGAGCGGGACTGGCCCGCGAAGAGGGATGCGCTCAATGACCGATTGGAAGCAGTCCGAGGCATCCAGAAGAGTGCGGAGGCGGATTGGAGTTCCACTGCTGCGTTGTGCGAACAGGCGACGAGCGGCAGTATCGGCGGGGCTGCGCTTGCGACTCTGATCGAAGCAAGCGAACGTTTATCGGACGAGGTCGGCGCAATTGGCCCAAAGAGCGATGAGCTGCGCGGATTAGCCGGGCAGCTCTACGATTCGTGGGATAAGGTGCTCATTGATCTAGAAAGCCCTGAGAAAAGTGGCGAAGACCAGTATCGCGAGCGCATCAAAACCGTTCGCACGCATATAACGGATTTCGATTCGAAGCAGACCGAGACCTCCAGCTCCGAGCAGTGGCTTGCCGTACCGGGGTCCGCGTTTCACAGCGTCGAGAACGATCTAGGGATGGCGATTGCGCACAAAGACGCGGGCCTGTTTGACACAGAAGCATTCAGCACGCCGCAGCCGGCGGGGTTCGCTTACATTGCGCCCGAGACCCAGGGTTCGAATCAATACGGCTACTGGACACACGATAGGGGCACAAGCGTCTGGACGTGGCTGCCGCAGTACCTGATCCTGCGCGAGCTGTTATGGAATCACTCGTACCGCCCGGTGGTGATCGACGAATATCGCGGATACCGGACAGCGCAGAGCGCGGGCCGAACATACTACGGCCAGACCACGGCGACGGCTGCGCCGAAGTACGGAACCCATGGCACATTTACCAGGACAAGTTATGCGAGTAGCCGTTATGTGCAATCTGGTGGGTTTAAAGCCTCGGCGTACGCGTCGCACGGACGCAGCAGCGCTCCCTCGATTTTCGGTTCGCCGCGAGCGGAAGGTTCCGCCGGGCATCGCTTCGGTACGGGCGCGAACCCTGCATCGGGACGGCGCTTCGGACAGTCCGGTATTGGGCGAAGTTTCGGACGCCGCCGTTGAATATTGTTTGCGAGCTGAATTCCGAGCGTTCTAAGAGCGGAGTTCGCGAAGCGTCTTGCCTACGGCTCCCGGACCGAAATCGATGCGCGCCTGGTTGATCGGTACGCCAACGACTTCGATGCGCTTCAGGTCGGTGGTACCAATGCCCACGGCTTCGGCTAACTTCAGCGTGTTGTTTCCCCGAATGAAGGGACCGCTGCCGCGATCTGTTTGGGGATCATAGCTCATCACAGCCATACCCACAGCGTCGGTGCAAACGGGGTTGCGGCCGGCAATGATCACGCCAGGAGACATCTTTTCCAGGCCTTTCAGCCAGGGGCCTTCGCCACCGCGGACAGTTTGGACGCCATCCACAATTGCGAGATCGATTGGCCGGATGCCAACCTGGTCGGCGACGATGCGCGGTACACGATAGCCGGGGTCGCGCGGCGAATCGGGATGGAGTTCGGCATCGACCCCGGAAGGCGCTTTGGTCGTGCCAGCGTGCAGCACGTCGCCGCGCTCCTTGGTCGGACGCTCATTGCCGCTCGCGCCGCAATCGCTCCCGTAAAGCGAGCAAGGCGTGTTGCCGAAATTGTTTTTCATCGACATCGTGACACCCGCGATCCAGTGGTTCTTCAGCTTTGCGAACGAGACGTAAGTGTCGCATTCGGTGAAGGCAGGATTGAGGTGGTAGGCGGGATACATGTAGCCGCCCCACGGCACTTTCAAGCGCACGTACTGCTTGTAGTTGCCGAGATTTTGGACGTTCACCCACTCGACTTTCGTGCCGAGATTATTGACGGCGTTCACATCGATGCCGTAGCGAGCCCAAAGACCAAGGTCCTGGTCGGCAGGGAAGAAGCTTTCGATGATGCGCACGCGCCGCGCGCCGGCTTTCGCGAACAGATAGACGACGATTTCGACGGTGCTCGCCATCTGTTCGATAAGGCAGCTCAGGAGTCAGCGGGAAGTTGGCGGGATTTCCGGTCAAGTTGAGCTTAATCGCGACAGTCTTGCCACGCACAAGCTTGTCGATGCCGCCAATCTGATTGAAGGCACTCGAAAGCTGGCCGCGAAAGTTGGCGTAATCACGGCAACGAACGATGGCGACAGTGCTGGCGGGCGCTTCAGATCTTGCGAGCTTGGGCAAGGTGAGAGCAGCGGCAGCGGCTGTCCCGCCGACCAGGAGATCTCTACGGCTCAGGGCCGAGGAGGAAAAGCTTGGCTTCATCGAAAATCTCCTCCCACTATCCTATGCTCCGGTATGATCGATAGCAACGTGA
Source organism: Terriglobia bacterium (assembly GCA_963737005.1). Classification (GTDB taxonomy): domain Bacteria; phylum Acidobacteriota; class Terriglobia; order Bryobacterales; family Bryobacteraceae; genus Bog-105. The sequence goes on from CAVTRD010000008.1 coordinate 676,387, forward strand.
ATTTTCATCGACCATTGCCCGGCGCACTCTTCTGAAAGGTCTGGCGGAGCGGCGGGACTGCCCGCGCTAGCTGCCGACCAGCCATATGTTTCTGTCGCTGAATAGCGTCTTGATCTCGGGACGCGTCGGCTGGCCGGAGTTCGCGCAGCTGGCCGCTAAGACGGGTTCCCGGGAACCGACGTGATGCTGAAGCCGGCCATGCAGGCGGGTGCGGAGGCGACCAAAAGCTTACTTGCACAACTGAAGGTCAGGCCGGCCGTGTTCGATTTCCCGGTCGAGTTTCGCAAGGATGATGCCACCTTTCGCGAAGGACTTGCGCATTTGAGCGAGGCGGCCCGATTTGCTGCCGCGATCCATTGTCCGCGCATGGTGACGTACATCATGTCCTCGAGCGACACGCCGAAAGATGAACTGCGCGCGCACATATAAGCAGCGCTTTACGCGAGTCCGCCAAGATTCTGGCGGCAATCGAACGTGCGGCTGGGGCTGGAGTTTCTCGGCCCGCTGCATCTTCGGAAGCAGTTCAAGTATGAGTTCATCTGGCGCATGAACGAAATGCTGGAGTTCGCGAAAGAGTGCGGGCCGAACGTCGGACTTCTGCTCGATGCCTGGCATTGGCATCATGCGGGAGCGACGACGGAAGATATCGTGAATGCCGGGCGCGAACGCATCGTGCATGTGCATTTCGACGATGCGCCGAAGCTTCCGCCGGAGCAGATTCGCGACGATCAGCGTTTGCTGCCGGGCGAAGGAGTAATCAATCTGACCGGGTTCCTACAGGCGCTGCAGAAGATCGGCTATCGCGATGCGCTCAGCGTGGAAGTATTCGGGCGCGGACTTGAAAGACATGTCGGCAGAGAAAGCAGCAAAGCTTGGTTTGGACTCGTCACTGGCGTGTCTTTCAAAAAGCGGGCGTTCCGCAGGGCTGAGGGCTCAAAACAAAGGACAGCTGGTGGTGTTTGCCGCGTTGCGGTCATCGAAGACGGTGCGGCCGTCGAGTGACGGGGAGATGGCATGTTCGTGGGCGACTACTTGCTCGAAAGAGGCGGCTGGCTCCAAGCGGTTTTCGACATTACGAACGAGCGCGTCCAGACGTTTGAAGCCATCGAGCTTTTCGGTATGGCCGAGCTTCGCGGCATCGAGCGAGCGGCGCAAAACAGCGAGCGAATCGTCGTAGGTCTTAAGCGGGACGGGGAACGGGTGTCCGTCTTTGCCGCCGAGTGCGAAGGAGAAGCGCGCCGGATCGGAAAAGCGGCTGGGCGCGCCATGGACGACTTCGGCGACTAGCGCGAGCGTCTGCAGCGTGCGCGGCCCAAGATTTTCCGTGAGCAGCAGCGACGCGAAATCGCGCAGCTGACGTTCGTAACTGACGGCCAGCACAGCGCCGAGGCGTTTCAGGTCGACATTCTCCGACCCGAACATCGTGATGGCGCGGCATCGCGAGACGAACGAACTTCGGCGAGTCGTGCGCTCGGGCGACTCGCGGCTAATTGTGAGCAGCGCATCCTGCGGGCTTCTGGCGCGCCGGTCAACCAGGTTGAGGATCTCGCCTTCGTTTCTCGCCCACGATGCCGGTGTGGGGTTCGCAGACGAAATCGCGGACGGCTGCCGAATGCCAGTGATAGCGGCTGGCGAGCTTGGTCTGGGTCGTTCATCCCTTGCTGAATGACTGCCCATTCGCCGGTGTCGGTGAGCACGAAGTTGTGCAGATAGATCTGGAAGCCGTCGGCAATGGCGTTGTTATCCACCTTGGCGGTGAGGCGGCTGGCCCGAACCGAGCTCCGCCCATCCAGGCCGTTGCGATCGGCCTGCAACAGCAAGCTCGTCTGGAGTGTTGCGCGATTGCTTGCCGCGTCCGCCGCAGATGTAAATGCCCAGTTCGTAGGCGCGCGGCCATTCAGCCCGCGCTTCAGGGCGCACATGACGGAGGTGGTAATGCCGGAAGAGTGCCAGTCCATGCCCATAACGCAGCCGAGCGCCTGGAACCAGAAGGGATCGCTCAGGCGCGACAGGAACTCTGACGTGCCGTAAGAGTAGACGATGCTCTCAGCGATCGCCGTGCCGAGCGTTCTCCATGCGCTCCGAGAGCCAGGGCGGAACGCGGCCGCTATGCAGCGGCAGATCGGCCGAACCGGAGCGTTTCATGGTCAGCTTTATTGTCTCGCTATGCTCAAGACTGCATGCATCCACAAGCCGAATACTCGGCGCGGCGAGACCGTTTTCGTGCCGCGGAGCAGCTACTGCAGAAGCGTTTCATCACTATCGGTAACTGGCGGCTGGCAATCGGCCTTGCCACGGCAGTGCTGGCGTGGCTCGTATTTGGACGCGGTGTGGTGAGTGCTTGGACGTTGTTGGCGCCCGTTGCGGCGTTTCTGGCGCTGGTGATCTGGCATCAGCGCGTAATTCGGGAACGTACTCTTGCGAGCCGGGCGGTGGCATTCTACGACCGAGGGTTGGCGCGACTCCGGGATGAGTGGATCGGCAAGGGAAATAGCGGAGAACGCTTTCGCAACGCGGAGCATGTCTACGCTGAAGACCTGGATCTGTTTGGCAAGGGCAGCTTGTTCGAATTTGTTGCGACTACTCGCACCGCGGCGGCTGAAGATACTCTAGCGAGCTGGCTGCTTGCGCCGGCTACACGGGATGAGGTTCTTCTACGGCAAGCGGCGGTCGACGAACTGCGGCCCATGCTTGATTTGCGTGAAGATGTGGCGCTGCTCGCAGCAGACATGCAGGCGAACATCAACGCTCAGTCGCTTGACCGCTGGGGTACGTCACCGATCTGGAGATATCCGCCCGTGCTTCGGGCGATTGCGCCGATCTTGTCAGCCATCGGTGTCGTGACGGTTGTCGGCTTTTTTTTGCAGGCCGTGCCGCTGTGGATGGTCATGGCGACCCTCGGTTGTGACTTTGCGATCATTTTTGCGCTGCGGCGACAGGTTTCGCAGGTTCTGGAAGGCGTGGAAGCGACCGGGCGTAACATGCAAGTCTTCTCGGCCCTGCTCGGGCGGCTGGAGGAAGAGCAGTTTTCATCGCCGAAGTTGAGAGACTTGCGTGCCGCACTGGCAATCACGGGCAAGCCCGCTTCTGCACGGATCCGACAACTTGCAAGGTTAGTGGATTGGCTGGATTCAAGCGACCATGCTCTAGTGCGGGTAATTCGGCCCTTAGTGCTGTGGCGCGAGCAGCTCGCTATGTCTTTTGAAAACTGGCGCGCCGAATCCGGGCCGCATGTCGGCCGATGGGTCACGTCGGTGGCGGAGTTTGAAGCGTTGTCTTCCTTTGGAACGCTTGCTTTCGAGAGGCCTAATTGGACAATCCCACAGCTTCTCGATACACCTCAGGCAGATTACGAGGCGAGCGGACTGAAGCATCCGTTAATTGCCGAGGCACTCTGCGTCCCGAACGATCTGGTGCTTACTCGAAGCCGGCCGATGCTGGTCGTCAGCGGCTCTAACATGTCGGGCAAGAGCACGCTACTGCGGGCAGTGGGCTTGAACGGTGTGCTCGCGTGGGCTGGTGCACCCGTTGCCGCGGCACACCTTGCTATTTCGTGGCTGCAGATCGGAGCGTCCATTCGGGTCAACGATTCGTTGCAGGATCATCGTTCCCGATTTTATGCGGAGATCATGAGGATACGTCAGATTGTGGATCTCACAAGAAATCACAAGGCGGTTCTGTTTCTACTCGACGAGTTACTAAGTGGAACAAATTCGCACGATCGCCGGATCGGCGCTTCGGGAATTGTGGGGGAGCTCTTGCGGTCGGACGCGATTGGGCTGATTACTACTCACGACCTGGCGCTCGCGCAATTGGAAGATGATGTCAGTACGAGTGTTGGGAACGTGCACTTCGAAGATCAGATGAACGGCACAGAGATGGCCTTCGACTACAAGTTGAAGCCCGGCGTTGTGACTCGCAGCAATGCGATCGAGCTGATGAGAGCGGTAGGCTTGCATGTTTGAACATAGAGGTCTAGGGTAAGGTGGCAGAAGGCAGAGCAGTCGTGATCGGAAGCGGGCCCAATGGGTTGTCCGCGGCCATCATGCTGGCGCGCGCCGGCCTGGAAGTTGAGGTCCGTGAAGCAGCGCCTGTGCTGGGTGGAGCGGCGCGATCAGGTGAGTTGACCCTGCCGGGCTTCATCAATGACCTCGGTTCAGCGGTGCATCCGATGGGCGCCAGTTCACCATTTTTTGCGAAGCTGGGGCTTGAACGCTTTGGGCTGGAGTGGATACATTCACCATCTCAGCTGGCTCATCCGTTCGACGACGGAACCGCTGTTACATTGGAGCGCGATCTCTCCGCGACTGCTGAGCAATTGGGTCCAGACGGCGCGGCATATCGCAGGCTATACCTCCCTCTTGTCAGGCATTGGCCGACGTTATTCAAAGAAGTCTTTCGTCCGCTGACATTTCCGCGGCATCCATTCTTGGTCTCGCAATTCGGCTTGCGGGCGATGCAACCGTGCACTCTTCTCACCAAGTCGATGTTTCGCGGAGACCGGGCACGGGCGCTGGTGGCTGGATCGGCAGCACATTCGGCCTTAAAGCTCGAAGCTCCGCTCAGCTCAGCTTTCGGGATGATACTGGGCGGAGCCGGGCATACGGTAGGATGGCCCATTCCGCGAGGTGGGTCGCAGAGTATTTCGAACGCTTTGGCGCGCGTTCTCGAATCACTTGGCGGCCGCGTGATCACCGACGCGCGTGTTTCCAGCTTAGACGAGCTCGGGTCGCCGACGCTGACCTTGTGCGACGTGACGCCTCGACAGTTTCTGGGACTAGCCGGTCACCGGCTGCGGCCTTCTTTTCGGAAACTGCTGTTACATTTCAAATACGGGCCCGGAGTGTTCAAAGTGGATTGGGCGCTGCGTGAGCCAATTCCATGGAGAGCGAAGGAGTGTCTGCGCTCGATCACGGTACATCTGGGAGGCTCGCTCGCCGAAATCGCCACTAGTGAGCGAGATGCGTGGGAAGGTAGACCCCCGGAGAAGCCGTTTGTCCTGCTCGCGCAGCCAAGTCTATTTGACGATACGCGTGCACCGGCCGGGCAGCACACCGCGTGGGCGTACTGCCATGTCCCGAATGGGTGGCGCGGCTCAGCGCTCGAGCAATTGGAAAAACAGATCGAACGATTTGCGCCCGGCTTTCGCGATTGCATCTTGGGCCGGGCCGTTCACAACACGGCAGACATGGAAAAATGGGACGGAAATCTGGTCGGCGGCGACGTCAATGGCGGGGCATTGAGCGTGGATCAGTTCATGTTCCGCCCGACCTGGCGGCGATATGGGACACCGCTGCGGGGTGTGTACTTATGTTCAGCCTCGACACCGCCTGGCGGTAGTGTGCATGGGATGTGCGGTTACTGGGCGGCCCGGCGAGCGTTACGGGGATTGAAGAAGCGGCCTTGATCTACTTGTTGTCGGCGGACAATGCCCGTGAGGGCGATGGCTGCGCCTTTCCATAGTTCTGGCTGAGATAATCGATGAGTAGCTGGCGATCCGGCACAACCGCGCCCCAGCCGATCATCTTATCCACTTCCTTTTGCCAGGCGGCAGCCGAAAGCCTTTGAGTATCGATCAAGCGAAGGCTATGGCACGGGATGCAGGATTGCTGCTCGGCTTTTCTGCCAGGGGGAACATCCGCGGCACTCAGCATCGTGATACCCGCAAAGAAACACAGAAGAGAGCGTTTCATGACGCGGCTCCTACCAGCAAACCGATGCGATCGACTGCGTTGAACAAATAGCCAGAGGGGTTCCATGTGGGGACGAGCGGTTGAGAGCGGCCTTTCGAATCGGTCGCACGAGAAAGCACCGTATAGTAGCCGGGCTGGGAGGGCTGCCACTCTGCCGTCCACAAACGCCAGCTGAACGGCAGATCTTTACCCGACAAGACGGCCGGTTGCCAAGTCAGGCCGGAGTCGGTCGAAACTTCGACTCGGGCGACGCGCTCTTCTCCTGCCCAGGCGATACCGCGCAAGGTGGCGGCTCCGAGCGGAATCTTCTCGCCATCCGTGTGGCCTGTGATGTAGGATTTCACAGGCATGGCTTCGATGACCTCCAAATCGTCAGGGCTGACGGGTGTGCCGGGCGGACCGGGATGCCGCGGGAAGCGATAGGCGGGGTTCATAAAGAATCCGGCATTGGGTTTGTCATCGACCGAAAGATGATTGACCCACTTGACCCAGCTGGTACCATCCCAACCGGGCACGATCAAACGCACAGGGAATCCGTGGAGAGCGGGCAACGGTTCGCCATTCATCCGCAAGGCCAAGATGGTGGCAGGGTTTAGCGCTTTGCCCATGTCGAGGGAACGAACGAAATCCGGCGTTTTGGCAACGCCGTTATCCGCGCCGTTAGCGGTCAAATAGGCAGCGTTGAAATCGGCACCAGCTAATTTCAAAACGTCGGACACCCGCGGACCACTCCATTCGGCGTTCCCTATGGCTCCTCGGCCCCATTGCACGCCGGGCACCGCGGGCGAGAAGAAGGAGCGCCCGTTTCCGGTACACTCGAGCACGGCGGTAACGGCAGATTGCGGGAGCTTTTGCAGGTCTCCGAGCGTGAGGCTCTGTTCTTTTTGAACTCGCCCCGAAAGAGTGAGTCGGAAGCTGGCCTCGTCAATCGTGGGACGGGGAAGGTGTTGACGCACGAAGAAGCAATCGGTCGGAGTGATCCATTGATTTAAATAGCTCACCGGACTTTCCAGATCCTCAGGCCGATCGTTGTGAACAATCATCGAACGCTTTCCAGGAATCACAATGGCTTGCGATGACTCTTCGCTTCGCGCAACAGCGGTCGCGGCAAGAAATGAGGCGAGAGCTTCTCGCCGATTGGTCATGAACGGCCCCATGGTCCTCCCAAAAGTACCTGCTTCTATCATTGCGCAGCAGTACGCGCGTGATGCCTTTTCTGGCTGGAGGCAACGGAGCTGGTCGTGAGGTCGTGCGATTCGGATCGCAGGGCAAGGCGCGGCTTAAGACAGCGACTCGTCGACGAGCCGGATCAACTTACGAACACCCTCAAGAGGTGCGTCGAGCCCCTCATATTCAAGGGAATAAAGACCTCGGAAATGCGCCTCTTGCATCACCTTCATTGAAGCCGGAAAGTCGTCCGGGTAGAACGTGCCATTATCGGCAATACCGTCTTTCGCGTGGCAGATCGTCGAGGCATATGGTGTGAGCATGCGCAGTTGAGACAGAGCAAAGTCCGCTGATTTGGTGGCGAAGTTGCCAAAATCGGGGCATGTTCCGGTTCGCTCTCGTCCTAACTGCGTGACAAGGTAAGTCAGGATTTCAGCAGATTCGCGACGCATGTCGTCGTTGTGAAAGAGCACTTTAAGGCCCTGCCGGTGGGCTACATCGACGACCGGTGCGAGATTGTAGGCAGCGGTGCGGGGATCCGCCTGCCCCGAACCAGTGAGTGCCACGGTGATGCATGGAGCGCCAAGAGTGACTGCGACATTGGACCACCGTTCTGCTTCCCGGCGCACGGCCGCGAGGTCAGTCTTATGGCTGAAGACGCCTCCGGCAAACTCAACGCCCATCAGATTGCAGCAGCGCGAGTGCGCTTTGTTGAGACCTGCTTTTATCCGGTCGATCGTGGCGGGCTCTGTGTCAGTGAAATGCTGCGGCAGGAACTCGACGTTGTGAATACCGAAACTGTCGGCGAGGAATTGTGGGAAGTCTGCCTGCGTAAGCAACGGGTATTTCGCGTCGCGATACTGATGCATCTCAGGCGTATCGAAATAGGCGCGGAAGGGCCAGGAGTTACAGGCGAGCCGCTCCAGCTTGCTGCCCGAGGAGCGCTGCTTGGCCGAAGCGGCAAACGAAGCCATGAAGGCCGTTGCCAACGAATTCCTAAGGAAGGCTCTACGATTAACGATGTCTTTGGTTGTGCGATCCGTGCTCACGGCATCCAGTATGGCAAGGTGCTGCTGTTTCGCCGGTGCTATTCCTTATCAGCCTTAATGATCGAGATCGAGCCGAGCCTTTCGAGGATGGCGTACCGGACCTGCTTGAGGCTCTTAACGCCTTTGGTGCGGGCAGCTGCCATCACGTCGTCGTCTTGGATACGGACAGTTCTCATTGCTTCCATTTGCCACTGCCCGTCTTTGAGCAGAACTATCGGAGTTCCGTCTACTAGGTGGCCGAACCCTGGAAATTTCTGCTTGAAGTACGCCACCAGCCGATGCATGAGAGCAACGGCAATCACGGCGCAGACCGCGTTGGTTTCTGAATGATCATCACCGACAGTCGAAAGGATGATGACGCCGCCGATGAGGAACACGATGACAAACTCGAAGGGCGTCATTTGGGCGCCAGGCCGACGTGAGAGCACGCGAACACTCAGCAGCAAATAGAAATAGCCTAATATCGCGTGGATAATCGTGTACATAGAATTACGGCATAACGTAAATTTTTATATCAGCTTCCTGCATGCCCGGCACGCGGAAAGTCAGTGAGAAGATGCCCGGTGAGCTTGGCTCAAGAGCGAATTCAATCGAGTTCGGGTGGGGAGTAACTGGGAAGGTATAAAGAATGCCTTTACCGTCGAGCGTCGAAGAAGCTGGCTGCGGAACCACTCGCTGGTTGCCAAGTTCCTTGATGAGGCTATCGCTCACCCAGAGCTGCACCTTCCCATCCCGGATGGCACTTTTCCCGAAGTGGATTGTGAGAATTGAGGGCGTACCGAAGCGTTCTACCCGCTCGTAGGTGATGTTCATCGATCCGTCACTGGTTGCCGTGCGGGCTTTGGCAAGCGGCCCACGCCCGAAACACCCGAGCACGTCCGCAATTAGAATCAGGAGAAAGACGGACCATATTATCCGCTCGAATCGCCACCAGCGGCGTTGAAATTCGAGATTCTCTCCAACCGCGACTTCGTCATTGACTTTTGAAACGCTATCTTCAACAGGTCTCGTTTGCACCTGAGCGGCCATCGTCTTACCTCTTACCTCGCTATCAGTCAACTGATATCTAAGAATCTTTTTCAGCAGGGATAATGCTGATTTCGCCGTTTCGTTCGAGGAAGGCGTATTCGATTTCGTCGAGACTCTTGACGCCCTGGTCACGAGCCATGGTCATCACATCATCGTCGAGGATATGCATATTACTCATCGTCTCCCTGCGCCAACACCCTTTTTCGAGGAGCACTAAGGGGGTGCCGTCGACGATGCGGCCGAAAGCTGGGGAGACGACTCTCAACCAGGCGAGTAGCCAATGTGTAAGAGCAATGGCAGTGATGGTGCACATTGCGTTCGTAATAGATCGGTCGTCGCCCACCATGGGGGTTAGCGTTACACCGCCCATGAAGAACACCAGCACGAACTCAAAAGGCGTAAGCTGCTTGCCGGGGCGTCGCCCCACAATCCGGACAATCAGGACCAGAAAGCAATAACCAAAAATACCTCGAAGAACTCCACCCATACTTACCGTTCCGATTAAGGACTCACTTTTAGGAGTAATCTATGTCTCGTTTAGTTACCGCGTATTTCACCGAGATTTCAGCCTCGAAAGATTCCCATCCTGCAAGTTTGGACAGTTTGCCGTCTTACTCGAGAGGAAAAAAGAGATGAGCACATCGCGAACAGATACCAACTCAAAACAGTTTGCCGTAATTACGGGCGCTTCGAGCGGAATCGGCCTTGAACTAGCAAAGCAATTCGCCCAGAACGGGTTCGACATCATGATTGCTGCTGCTGGCGACGGAATTCATACAGTGGCGAGTGAACTTGAGAGATCAGGGGCGAGTGTACAGGCCGTGCAGGTTGACTTGGCCAAGCACGAAGGCGTGCACGACTTGCAATCCGCGATCCAGTCGAGTGGTCGGCCGGTCGATGCAATCGCCATCAACGCCGGCGTCGGCGTGACCGGACGTTTTGTAGAGACCGATCTCTCAGAAGAACTGAATATGGTTCAACTGAACGTGGTATCGACCCTGCACCTGGCGAAGTTCATCGTGAAAGAAATGGTTGCGCAGGGCCGGGGACGCATTTTGATCACGGCTTCGATCGCGGGTACGATGCCGACTCCCTACGAAGCCGTTTACGGTGCAACCAAAGCATTCGATCGTTCGCTGGGACAGAGCTTACGCGAGGAGCTGAAGGACACGGGCGTGTCAGTCACCGTCCTGATGCCGGGCGCTACGGAAACGAACTTTTTCCATCGCGCGGACGCGGATGACACGAAGCTGGGCGCAAGTGAGAAAGACGATCCGGCCGAGGTTGCGAAAGAAGGTTTTGAGGCACTGATGGCGGGCAAGGACCATGTCGTCGCGGGATCGCTCAAAAACAAGCTGCAAGCTGCGGCGGGATATGCGTTACCCGATCCGTTAGTTGCCAAAGCACATGCGGCCATGTCTGAGCCCGGGTCGGCTCACAAGAAGTAAGATCCTGCCTTCATTTGCGCGTACTTCAGAGGGGAAGAGCATGCTTGCAGAGAGAACGATTGAGACCGATGTTCCGGCCCGCATGGACCGGCTGCCATGGAGTAGCTGGCATGTAAGGATCATAGCGGCGCTCGGCGCATCCTGGATGCTCGATGGCCTGCAGGTAACACTCGCCGGTTCACTGGCGGGCATCCTCGAAGATAAGCAGGCCTTGGCGCTGACCGACCCCCAGGTGGCGGCCGGCGCCACCACTTATTTGGCTGGCGCAGTGGTCGGCGCTCTGCTCTTCGGCTACCTAACCGATCGGCTTGGGCGCAGAAAGCTGTTTTTGGTAACTCTGGCGACTTATTCGCTCGCCACGCTCGCTACCGCGCTCTCGTGGAATTTCGAGAGCTTCGCGATATTCCGGTTTTTTACAGGCCTTGGTATCGGTGGCGAGTACGCGGCCATTAATTCCGCGGTCGATGAACTCATTCCAGGCAAGGTGCGGGGGACTGTCGACTTGATCGTCAACGCCACTTTCTGGGTCGGGGCGGCGCTGGGCAGTTTTGCCTCGATGATGCTGATCAAGGGAAGCTTCATGGGGCCGAACACCGGGTGGCGTGTGGCCTTCGGGGTCGGTGCGGTGTTGGGTTTCGCTGTCTTATTTCTGCGGTTGCGGGTACCGGAAAGCCCGCGCTGGCTAATGTTGCGCGGGAAAGAAGAAGACGCTAATAAGGTGGTGTGCGGGATTGAAGAGGATGTTTCTAAATCGAAAGGACGTTTGCCTGCGCCCGAGGGTGACAAGCTTCGATTGAGAGTCCGCGACCACACTCCGTGGAACGAGATTTTTCGCAGCATGTTCCGGGACAATCGCAAACGCTCGCTGCTGGCGTTGGCGTTGATGATCGGGCAGTCTTATTTCTTCAATGCAATTTTCTTTACTTACGGTTTGATCATCAACAAGTACTACAAAGTGGATGCAAGGGATCTGCCCATGCATCTCCTCCCGTTTGCCGCAGCAAGTTTCTTCGGTCCTGTGATCCTCGGGAAGTTCTTCGATTCGGTGGGGCGGAAGCCGATGATCGTGGTGACGTACGGCGTCTCCGGCTTGCTGTTAGCAGGCGCCGTTTATCCCTTCGTGCACGGGATGTTTACGGCGCGAACGCTCGGGCTATGGTTCACAGTAATCTTCTTCGTGGCATCATCTGCGGCGAGCGCGGCGTATCTGACGGTGAGCGAAATTTTCCCGCTCGAAATCCGCGCGCTGGCTATTGCGATTTTCTATTCGATTGGCACCTTGATCGGAGGCGTGTTTGCGCCGCTGCTCTTCGGTGAGTTGATCGCTTCCGGCTCGAGCTGGAATGTGGGCATCGGGTATCTGATCGGGGCAGCTCTGATGATTACCGGTGCGGCATGTGAGTGGACAATTGGGATCGAAGCTGCCGGCAAATCGCTGGAATCTATTTCGCAACCACTACAGAGCCAGTTTTAGAAGCGGACGTTTGACCGGGGGCGAGGCAAGACATCTCGAGCCCCAAAGCGTTGCGGCGCTGAAAACCTTTCCAAAAAAGATTGCCGGACGGATCGCGGCCCTGGCTGAACTCTCCCTTGTCGGGCTGCATCGGCTGCGCCGGCCATTTGCCATCGTCCGAATGCTCCGGCTGCACATGCAGGTATTCGTTTTTGGCCGTCTGGCCTTTCAAGTTCCGGTCCAGGAATGCCGTGATGAAGTGCTGATTGATGGCCGTCATGCGGTCCTTGCGCCAGACAGGGTCCTCGAAGGATTGAATGACTGAGTAAGGCAGCGAGATGTCGGGCGGTGCGGGATTACCGCCGGTATTGTGACGTGCGTTCTCGTAAACGAGCAGGCAGCGATCAGAGTTCGCAGTCTCCGTGAAAATCGGTCGGATGCCTCTTGCGTAGTCCGCCACGTCATCTTGATCACCCGCGATAAACAGCGAAGGCGCGCGGATTTGGGAAAGACCGGCGGCGTCCCACGCCTGGAAGGGCGGTTGGCCGCCCCACGGAGCGATTGCCACGATGGCCTTGATGCGGCTGCGATCTAATGCACGAAACGCGGGATTCGATTCTTTGACCTTTTGTAAATAGCCGCCCGGAACGATTTTGTAGAGCCCGCTCGCTTCGCCCAAACCGGCTCCGGCACTGATGAGCGCGCCATAGCCACCCATGGAATAGCCGATGATTGCAACGCGGTTTGTGTCCAACAGGCCTTTTAGAAAGCTATCGGGTTGACGCGACAGCTGATCGAGCGCATCCGCTGTGAACAGCTGATCGGTCGATCGATTCAGCAGAGTACTTTCGAATCCTTTGAGGTTGTCGAAGACTGAATCGGTGTGGTCGATTGCGGCCACAACATAACCTTTGGAAGCCAGGTTGGAAGTGAGATAGGAAAGAAAATAACGGGATCCGGGATAGCCGTGCGAAACGATGACTAAGGGAAAACTGCCAATTGCAACGGGATCCGCATCGCGCAGCGCTCGATCAGGGATGCTGATCGTGGCTGAGCCAGCTAGCAACGATCCTCCTGGGACAGGCATGCGATAAACGGTCTCCTCTTTTTCGCCGGGTGGGATAACGGCCGGATACCAAACTTCCACAGTAAGGGGCCGCGTGTAGAGCGGGGCTTTGGCAGTGGCTTTATCGAATTGGAGGATGTCAATTTGTTTGAAGTGATTCAATTGGACGGTGCGCACACCGACGGCGTAGCTGCCACGTGGCGCAAGTTCGGGAGCATCGGCCGGCGGAACGCTAAAGATATCTGGTGAGGACTGCTGACTCGAAACTGTTAGCGATAGTCCGAGAGCGAGGCTGACAACGGAGATGAACCGCACAGCAACATAGTGTCACGCCTCTAGCGATTAGGAGCCGTTTGCAAGCGTTGTAGCTCGCTGAGCTCGTCCGAGAGATGAGTCTGCGCTGCGTTGTCCGTCTTTGAACGGAAAGCTGCAGGGGTAGACGGAAGATTTCTCAGGATGTTTTCGCGAATGTCGGGCGTGACGCTTTCATAAGCCTTCCGGGCTAGCTGGTCGAGCCAGAAGGCGTACGTCTCATCTTGGAGCGCGTAGATGCCCGGCTTCACAACTTCGCCGAGGTCGTAGTTCCTGTTTTCCAGGGCTGGTTTTATATAGCGCGCCTGAGTCAGTTCCGATTCGTACTCCGTTACAGATCGATCGAAGCTCTGCATGAACAGCTTTTCGACCTCGGGTGTAGGCATGCGGAAACGCAGTGCTCGGAGAGGTCCAACAGGTGGTATCAGCCTCAACATTTCGGCTGCGAAACGGTCTGCCATCGTGGGACGGTCGTACGTCTTCCCCCATTCATGTTCGTAGCTTGAGCGGTTCATGACGTAAACGAATTTAGAGCGGGTCATTCCGGGCGAGGAGCGTTCAATATCGCGATTGCGTTGCGCCCAGGCTATGCGTGTCGCGGTCGGGATGGTTTTGCTGACAGCACGGCGATACGAGCCGATGCTTTTGTTTAGGTCGCTGAAGAGATCGGGCAAATCGAGGCCGTACGTATCCTGGAATGCGCGCCCCAGCAGTGTTGTTGCTACCGCGAATCCGATGAATTTGTGGTACGCCTCGGGAGCGAAATTTCCCTTGGCGACTTCGAGCACATCAAAGCCGAATTCTGTCTTGAGGTGCGCGGCGGGATCTTGCTCATAGGTGATACTCGGGCCGAATTTGCGTTCGAGCTTCGGATAGAGCATGGCTTCACCGGGATTCGTAGCGTAACGATGGACATCACTGTCGGACGCGTAATGAGAGAGCGCGCCGAGTGCGAAGGCAAACTCGTTCAGATCGTGCGCTTCGGTAAGCAGAGCCAACACGAAATCGCCGGTGCGCACGTAATGCGTCATGTCGCTGAAATGTTTGTTTCCGTGCGGGTAGTAGCCCAGATCTTGAATGATGGCGCCACCGTAGCCATAGGCGTGGGCAGCCTTCAGATCGTCTGCTGTTGCACGAGGAAATCTGGCCCGCAGCAACGGCACAATTTTGACATCCCAAGCCGCATCTACAATGGCCTCGTGCGAAAGAACAGAGCAGGCGAAACAAGAGCTACCGACTAGGCCCGCGACAAACAGCATGGCGAGCGCTCTTCGCGCAACCTGCGATTTCCACATCTAAGCAGATGTGAGTCTCAGGCAGCGATCTTCTCAGGACGGGGGCTGAACAGGGAGTTCGGTAGCAACCAATAAATGAGAGCAATCGAAAGCGGATGCATCAGACCGCCAAGCAGAAAAACGGGCGCATAAGAGAAGTGGCGGACGACGTAGCCGGTCCCGAGATTGGCCAGCACGCCGCCGACAGCGCCGCCCATGCCAGATAGACCGGTACAGGTTCCGACTTCGTGGCCGGCGAACAAATCGGTAGGCAGAGTTTGCAGGCTGGCGGTCCAGAAAGCGTGCCCGAAGGTGAGGAAACACATGGCCGCGATTGCCATCCAGGGAGCTGGGAAGTAAGGGGCGAAAATGACCATCGGCATCAGCGCCGAGCCGGCGAGCATGACGGCTTTGCGAGCGGAGGGCAACGGCCAACCGGAGCGCATGAGAAAGCCGGAGAGCCAGCCGCCCAAGACGTAGCCGACTCCGCCGAAGAGGAATGGCACCCAAGCATACTTGCCGACCATTGCGAGATTGAAGCCGCGCTCTTTTTGCAGATATTCGGGCAGCCAGAAGATAGCGAAATAAAGCACGGGATCCGTGAAGAAACGGGCGAGGATCAGGGTCCAGCAACCACGCGCGCGTATGACTTGCGTCCAATCGACGCGTGCTTCGGATGCTGCTTTGGTTTCGCCCGGCGGAGCAACCTCATTCTTGAGCCGGTCAAATTCTTCCGGGCGCAGCCATCGATTCTTGTACGGCGGGTTGTAGAGAATGAGCCAGAATGTTAGCCAAATTAGACCCACTGCACCTGTGGCGAGAAAGGAAAAGCGCCAGCCGAAGGCGAGCGTGAGTGACGCGACAACAATGCCTGAGAGCGCAGTGCCAACTGAGGAGCCGGCGTTGAAGATTCCTACTCCGAGTGCGCGCTGCCGTGCAGGGAACCACTCGTTGACGGCTTTGGTAGCAGCGGGCCAGTTGCCAGGTTCGCCTAATCCCAGCAGAAAGCGCGCCAGGGCGAGGGACCAAGCGCCTCGGACCAAGCTGTGGAGCATCGCCGCGATAGACCAGAAGCCGATGAAAAATGCAAACCCGTAACGGGTGCCAAGCCGATCGACGATATAGCCCGACCCTGCGTACATGACCGCATAAGCAAGCAGAAAAGCGACGACGCTGTACGAGTAATCCTGCTCGTTGAGGTGAAACTCGCTGCGGATGCGGGTCGATACAACTGCGAGTGCGCCGCGATCAAGGTAGTTCACCGCGGTCGCAAGGAACAACATGGCCGCGATCACCCACTGCAGCTTGGGGATCTTCAAGGCGGTGGCCAGCTAGACCTGTTCCGGAACCGTGTAGGGCGCGCGATATGTGCCTTTAAGCAGCTCCGTTGCTTCGGAATCGCCGACCACGGACTCGGTTTGCGGATCAAACTGAATGGTGCGGCCGAGCCGGTAGGAGGCGTTCGCAAGATGGACGAGCGTAGCCGAGAGATGCCCCTCGAGGATTGGAGCATGCAGGTTCTCGGTTTTACGGCTGCGCACGCATTCTACGAAGTTCACGAAATGCTCATTCGTGAGCGGTGCGTGTCTTTCCGGGCCGGTCTCTTCTTCGGCTCCGAGGAACGACTTGTAAGCGTTGTAATCAGAGATGGCCAAGTATCCTTTGGACCCGTAGTAGAGATTGCCTATCGTCGAAGGCTTACCTGAAGCCGGACCTAAGGGTGCACTGGTCTTGTTGGCCGAACCAGCTGACGCGCTTTTCGCGATACCAGCTGCCGGAACGCCACCGCTCATGAACTCCGGCGTGCCGATGCCCGCTTCATGATTGGTCATCCAGCCGCGCACTTCGAAATTCATCATCTTCGTTTTGGCATCTGCGGTCTTGAATTCGTAAGCGACTGTGAGCACGTTTGGCGTCTGCTGGTCGTCATCGAAAAGAAAATGTCCGCCGATGGCAGTGACCTTCGTCGGCAGAGTGACACCGAGTCCCCAGCGGGCCAAATCGATTTCGTGAATGCCCTGATTGCCGAGGTCGCCATTGCCGGTATCCCAGATCCAATGCCAGTTGTAATGAAAGCGATTCTTGGTGAAGGGTTTCATAGGCGCGGGCCCGGTCCAGAGATCATAGTGAACGCCGGGCGGCACCGGCTCCTGCGGGGCATGGCCGATGGTGTCGCGCCATTTGTAGCAGAGACCGCGCGACATGTAAACGTTGCCGAGCAGGCCGCCGCGCATCTGGTCCATGGCTTCGCGGATAGCGGCGCTCGAACGGCATTGGCTGCCATGCTCGCAGATCACCTTGTACTTGTCGACGGCTGCGACAAGCTGCCGGCCTTCCCACCAGTTATGAGAACAAGGTTTCTCAATATAGATGTCTTTGCCGGCCTGCGCTGCCCAGATGCCCATTAATGAATGCCAGTGATTGGGCGTGGCAATCGAAACGGCATCGACATTCTTATCTTCGAGGAGCTTGCGGACATCCACATAGGTCTGCGGCTTGGCGATGCCCATCTTCTCCGCATCGGCCAAACGCTTCTGCAGAACGTTCTCATCGATATCACAGAAATACGCGATCTCGACGCCGGGAATGGGCTGATAGCCTTTCACGTGATCCCAACCGCGACCGCGGAGACCGATGATAGCGATGCGGATGCGGTCGTTTGCGCCGAGAACTTTCTTAGCAGAAGCGGCACTCATTAAGCTCACAGCTGCCGCTCCACCGGCTGCCTTCAAAAACCTGCGGCGGCCGGGTTGCTCAAGATCGGGTTCAGACATGATTCCTCCCTGTCGGTAAACCTACACTTTCTTCAGAACGCCCACGAGGCCGTCCATCGATTCGACGCTCGAAGTGAAAGTATCGTGTTGCGTATTTTTGTAATGCGTCTCGAGCGAAAGGGTTCCGGCATAACGGATTTTCTTAAGGGCCTCGAATTGGCCCGTGAAGTCGATTTCACCGCCGCCAATCGGTTTCCAGTCTTTGCCTGCCGCATCTTTCAGGTGAATGTGACTAATGCGGCTGTGGTCCAGCTGATCCCAAGCTTTGGGAAAAGGCTGCTCTCCGGCTTCGTAGCAGTTGCCAGGATCCCAGTTATGCATCAGGCGACGATCTGTGATGGTGCGAAACAGCCGCGCAGTTTCCGTGCCGGTTCCGACATTGCAATCGAATTCGTTTTCGACGAGCAGAGTAACATTCTGCTGCTTGGCGACGGCGATCGCCTTTCCTAACTCGTCGACAATGCGGTTGAACAGCGGCGCGGGATCGGACACGCGCTTGAAAGTAAAAATACGTATGCGACCGGTTCCGAGCGCATGAGCGGCATCGGCGGCGCGTTTGAGGTCTTCCATCTGCCGCTGGTATTCGCCTTCAGCGGGGTTCAGATCCGCCGCACTCGCGCCTATCGGGCTGGTACCCGGTAAGGCGATCTTATATACGGCTGTATCGAGCGCCGAAACCTGGACGCCCGCGTCGTCGAACTGCCGCTTGATTTGTTTGAGCTGATCGGGTGTCGCTGCGCTGTACGTATACCGGCTTTTGCCGTCGAGCTTGAGATTGCGGATTTCGGCCCAATGCAGCTGATACTTGGGATAAAAATCGCTGAGCACACGGGAGAGATCGGGATCGACCTCATCGGTAATGATGCCAAGTTTCCAGTTGTAATCAAAGCTCTCGGCGAGTACGCGCCTAGCGGGCAGACCGACGATGGAGGCAATCAGGCCCAGGCGGTTCAGTTCTCTTCGCGTCAACGTGTTTTGAGTCATCACTTGTCTTAGAACGTAAGCTTCACGCCCAATTGCATGGTACGCCCGCCACCGTCGCCCGAGAGCGTGCTCGTGACATGGCCGAAGTTAGCACCGTTGGTCAGATTATTTTGCGTGAGGGTGAAGTGGGCGGTATTAGTCACACCGAATGATTCGCCCCGTATTTCGAGGTTAATGCGCTCGCGGTAAGTAAAGATTTTGAAGAGCGACAAATCAAGGTTGAAATAACCAGGACCGCTGAAGGCGTTGCGACCGGAAGAGCCGAAGACTCCGTTGGCCGACGGTTGAGCAAAGCTGGCCGTACTAAACCAGGGACCGTCTGTACCAACATCTTTCAAAATCTTCAGGGGTGCGACCTGGTCGGCGGTTTGAGTGTTTCCCGGTGCATTGAGGTTGCCCGAACTGGCGCCGATTGTCACAGGGAGTCCGCTCATTGCGGTGAGAATACCGTTTACACGCCAGTTTCCGAGAACGTTCGATTTCCAACCTGAGCTGAGCCACTGCTTGCCCGGCCCAAAAGGGAGCTCGTACACATAACTTTGCACGAAGGTGTGAGTGCGGTCGAAATCGTTGCGGGCGTAATTGCGACGTTGATTGATATAGAAATCCAAACCACCGTCATCGCCGGTTTGGAAGCCCATCCCCTTACCGTAGGTGTACGAGGTGGTGATGAGCAGCCCTTTCTGGAACTGGCGATTCAACTTGATCTGAAGCGAGTTGTAGCTGTTCGAGTAGGGTACAAAAAGTAAGCTGGTGGTGGCCGTTCGTTTGAACGTTCCATATTCAGGAAGACCAAGATTTCCAAGGCCTGCAACAACGGCTGCGTTCAAGTTGTAGTTTACGAGTGAAGCGTCGACACCGTGGTTTCCAACGTAAGCCGTGTCGAGAGTAAATTTGAAGGGCAATGCTTGCTGAATCGATAAATTCCAGGACTCAACGTAGGGATTCTTAAAGTTGGTATTAACGGTGAAGTAGTTCGTGCTGGCCGCGGGATTGGTAATGATGCCATCGGCCGGAACGGGCGGCAGTGACGGGGCGGGGAAGCCGTTCTGCCAGGTCGCTATCACGCCGGGAGCAATGGAAGCGGGACCATATGAGGCGACCAGTGGGTTGTAGGAAACGTTCTGGCGGACGGGGTAGTTGTAAGCGTAGTTGTTGTCCGGAAACGGCGTGTAGCTAATGCCGAAACCAGCTCGCAGCACCGTAGATTCTCGCAGTCGATAGGCTAAGCCCGCCCTTGGAGCGAAATATTTGTAACGGGTGATCATGCCTAGATCGCTAGGGTTATGGCTGATGCCCGCTACCACGAGCGTATTGTTCTGCGGATTGTAGTTCGATAGTCCGCCGGGGAACTGCGGCGTGTAAGGCGGATAGAACTCCCAGCGAAGGCCGAGATCGACCGTCAGTTTCGGCGTAACCACCCACTTGTCCTGCCCGAAGGCGAAGAATTGCCAACCGCGAATGGAGGGAAAGATCGTGAAGAGATCGCGACCGGCCGTACTTGGCGCGTCAATCAGGAAGCTGGCGAGGTCGTTGTAGTAGCTGGTTTTCGACTCGCTACCATTGGCTGTCCTCAAGGCCGTCTGCCCTTCGCTGAAGGTATAGAGCCCGCGCGGACTGAATGTTTGACCCTGCAGCAGCGCATCCCGGATAAGGCGCAGATCGCCGCCCCATTTAAAGGTGTGGTTCCCGAGGCTCTTGCTCCAGGTGTTGACAAAATCGATGTTCGCTTCGGCGCGGTCCCAGGGCGTGCTCGCGCTGTAACCGATGGTGGGCTGCGTGAAAAACGAATTGAAGTTGACGCCAATAACGCCGCTCGTGAGCTGGTTCAGATTGACACCTGGTATGCCCAGGGCGCTCGAGGAAGCGGTTCCGTAGTCGGCCGGTGTGGCGTCGTTGTGATAGTAGCCAACGCCTGCACGAAATTCTGCAACGAGGGTCGGCGAGAATACGCGATCGTAGTTAATGCCGCCGCTCCAGGAGCGCTGCAATCCTGATCCCTGGAAGCCGCCTGCGCCTGGACCACCCGCAGTGGCGCCGAAGAGGGGCGCTTGATAAGTCTGCGGCCGCTGATAGCTCAAACGCACGCTGAGGCGATCTTTCTCGCTAGGAATGTAATCAACCTTGACGTCGAAGGAAGTGGTGTTCTTTTGGAACGGCAACAGCGCGAAATAGTTATTGGCGCCATTGGCACTCGCGACATTGGGCGTCGGGAGCAGAGTGAGCAACTTAGCGGAAATCGGATTGATTTGTTGCGGCTGAATAATGTTGCCGGGGAACTGCTGCCGCCCGGTTCCATCCGGGTTGCCTGTGAATGGGTTGTACAGAGGGTTCGGCGAAGCGCTCAAGTTGCCCGAGATTTCGGCCGGCGTCGGAATCGTAACGGTGTTCGACTGCGACTCATGGTCTTCAATGCGGAGGAAATCTCCGAAGTAGAAGAGCTTGTCTTTGACGATCGGTCCTCCAACGTTGCCGCCAAAGTAGTTGTAACGAATTGCACTGACGCGAGCGTCGAAAAAGTTGCGGGCATTCAGAGCGGTGTTCTGGAAGAATTCATAGGCTGCTCCATGAATGCTGTTGGTACCCGACTTCAGAATGACGTTTGTTACCGCGCCGGCCGCGCGGCCTAATTCAGCTTCGAAGTTACTGGTTGTGACATCGACAGTTTGTATGGCTTCGATAGGCGGCACCAGGTACTGCAGGAGTCCGGTGCGCTCGTTATCATCGATGCCTTCGATCTGATAATTGTTAGCCATGCGGAGCTGACCGTTCACCTCCGTTTGCAGGGAGGCTTGCGCGTTGAAGAAGGTCGAGTGCTGAAAGGTGGCCCGTGTCGTGCCGGGCACCAGGTTTAAGAGCCCCTGGAAGTTGCGATTGGTGCCGACCGGAAGATTAGCCGTCTGCGCAGTAGAAATCTGGCTCGAGACATCGGCGCGATCCGTTTGGAGCGGCGGCGGTGCAGCGGTGACTTCCACGGTCGACGAGACATCCCCGGGTTGCAACTGCACGTCGACGCGCGTGCTGGTGTTCACCGTGACGGCGATGTTTTGGTGAACGTCTCTCTTGAACCCGGCAGCTTCGACGGCGACGGCGTAGTTACCGGGTGCGATATCAGGAAAGGTATAGTTGCCGCTGCCGTTCGTGTTGTCAACGCGCGACGTGCCGGTATCCGTGTCCGTCAGGATTATTTTGGCCGATGGGATGACAGCCCCGGAAGGATCAGTCACGGTGCCGAGGAGCGTGGCATTGACAGCTTGAGGCACGGCGAGTTCGGGGGAGAAAAGAATAAGCGCGCATGCGGCGCCTAAAACGCGAAAGGGTTTCATAAACCTCATCCAGCGAGGCCGGGCGCACTTGGCCGGCAAATATCAGGATCAACCTATCACAGAGGGCGACCGTCAGTGCTTCATCTCCGCCATCGATAAGACCGCACAACAAGCGGGCAGAATTTCAGTTACGACCTGTCCTCGCGCTAGCCTGAAGTGGTGTTGTCGTTGAACTTCGTTCGGACTTGGATTGAAGATCACAATCATTGGGACAGTAGTGGGTGTGGCGTTTCTCGCGCAAGCACCCACATATGCGCAGTCGCCGTCTCAGATAGCAAGTTCGCCGGTTGCACGGGCAATGGGAGTGCAAAGACAGTCGGACCAATTAATGGTTCTGGAGCAGCGGGGCGAAGGCGAATCGATAGCTGCTCTTAGGCTGCGAAATCGAGTCATGCAGATGGTGATGCTCACGTGTTTCGAGGTGGATGCGACGTTTGCCCGCATCGATGCTGAAGCCGCGCACGTGGACGATAGTCGCTCGATACTCGAGGCTCGGAAGGAGCGCCGGGACACAGCTCTCAACGTGGCGAAGTTTGCGATCGGCGGCGCGCTCGGCACTGCCGGTTCGGCGATGCAGTTGACAAGGGATCTCAATCATGCGGGCAACGTCTTGAACTTCACCGCCCGAGCAACTGCTTTCTCGCTGTCAATCGTGCAGCCGGGAACGCACAGGGACAGACGCATTCTCCTCTCGCCGTATAACATGCTGGCGGAAGTTCTTGGACAGAGGCCGAACGCGCAAAGCCATAATCCGGCCGTGGTCGAAGCTGACTTGCGCGCTCCGTCGGCTGGGGATGGGCAGCTGCCGGATAATGCGCCTCCCGAGGAATCGCTTCGCAACACCTGGACTCGCCTGCATCGGCTGCAGGGTCAGGACAGCAACAAAGGCTCGACTATCAGTAGTGTCACGACCGACCCGACAAGCCGTGAGAAGTTGACCTCCGAGCTGACACCGACAGGGAGGCAATGCTTCGCGACCTGCATGGAGCGATTGCGCTACTCAAAACCGAACTGCGCCACTTTCTCCTCAGGCTGAACGCGGCTCCGAGCGAATAAAGTATCTATGACAAACTATCTGGATCTCACAAGTAAGATAGCGCTGATCACGGGCGCTTCTTCAGGCATCGGCGCGGCTGCCGCGGAAGTGATCGCGGAGTTGGGCGCGGCCGTTGCGATCGGTTATTACCGCAATCAGGCAGGTGCCTTCGCGATTCGCGACAGGTTAGTGAACGCCCACTGCAAGGTGGTGGCAATTCGAGCGGACGTGCAGCAGCCGGACGAAGCACGCACTCTGGTGGAAGAAGCGCAGACGCAGCTGGGCCCGATTGACATCCTAGTGAATAATGCGGGTTCGCTGATTGAGCGCAAGCCGCTCGCCGAAATGAGCGAGCGAACCTGGCGTGACGTGATCAGCTTGAATTTAGATAGCGCGTTCATTTGTTCGCGAGCGGCCATGCCGTCCATGACAACGCGCCGGAGCGGGTCGATTATCAACATCACCTCGATTGCGGGTCGCAATGGCGGCGGCCCCGGAGCGGGCGCCTACGCAACCGCCAAAGGCGCCTTAATTACTTTTACGAAGTCGCTCGCCAAGGAACTGGCCCCGCATGGTGTCCGGGTGAACGGCGTGTCACCGGGCGTAATCGACACTCCGTTTCACGAGGTCTTTTCCACCCCGGAGATGATGGCGAACTTCGTCCGAACGATCCCTATGGGACGGGTTGGGACTGCCCTAGAGGTGGCGAAAGTGATCGCATTTCTGGCCTCGGATGCCGCCAGCTACATCACGGGCGAGACAATCGAGGTAAACGGCGGCCAGCTAATGCTTTAAGTGGAACCGAATACTTTCGGAGCGCATCGAAACGAAAATTCGCTTTCCATAATTGACAAAAATACCCTACTGAGGTTATGTTTGAGGTGCACGCAAATTCCTTCTGTCATTTGAATTCACTCGGTACGGACCACCTTCCTAAAGCAAGAAGCTCCTCGACTCCCCTCATATGATTTGCTAGGTTTTCAGTTGCACGAAAGAGAGAACTTATGAAAGAAATCGGAACCGTTAAATGGTTCAACGCTTCGAAAGGCTTTGGCTTTATTGCACGCGAGAATGGAGAGGATGTATTTGTCCATTTTTCGGCTATTGAGTCGAGCGGCTATCGGAGCCTGGATGAAGGGGCGAGAGTCTCCTTTGTTGTGAAGAATGGACCAAAGGGACTGCAGGCCGAACAGGTCTCGCTAGCCTAACTCCAATCGGCCGTACTGAGCCGATAATTTAACCATTCGAGAGAGGGGCGGTCTTCTTTGCGTCATCTGATGCAGAGGCGGCTGCCCCTTCCTGCGGCTTGTGCTCACCGGCGGTTTTACGTTTTCGTCGTGATCCCACCCATCCGCCCAAAAATGCGCCGCAAAAGCCGGCTAATTGCGATGCAACAGGGCCAATATTGGTGCGGTCTGCACCGAGAGATACCGCAC
Source organism: Terriglobia bacterium (assembly GCA_963737005.1). Taxonomy (GTDB): domain Bacteria; phylum Acidobacteriota; class Terriglobia; order Bryobacterales; family Bryobacteraceae; genus Bog-105. The sequence goes on from CAVTRD010000008.1 coordinate 700,434, forward strand.
AGAATCCCACCAGGCTTAATCCCGCAACCTTGAGGATGCGAGAATTCTTGTCTACCATTTTCATGATTGTGAAACGCTCATCGCTCGATCCACACAGCGGCGCCTCCCGGCGGAAGGTCGCGCTCACCAACCAGGAACTGTGACGCGGCTCCGGTGGGAATGTGTTCCGGGCGGCTGGCGAAATTAGTCGCCACCCAGAAGCCATCGCGCCAGTCGATGATGAAATTGGGATCGAGACTGGCGGGCTCAGCACCAGCCGATTGATAGACAGTGTGCAGCAATGCCCGTTCCAGTTCGCCATCGATGGTATCCACGCCGACGTAGGTCACGGTGCCTTTGCCCAGTTTACGAGTGACCGCTGCAGGCCGACCGGCGTAATACTGGTCATTATACCGGGCCAGAACCTCGGTGCCCTCCGCTGGCTCTAGTACGTCGCCCCACGATCCCCACGCATAGTTCTTGCCGTTCGCGTTGACGAAGCCGTTGACGCCGACCGGCAAGACATCGTAGAAGGGGATTTTTGTACCGATCAGAGGGACGACGAGTGCGGACCAAGGTGCTTCCCGGAGATGACCGCGCATATCCTTCTGACCCGACCGGCAAGTCAGAATCAGGTGTCCGCCGGCGCTTGCGTAATTGGTGAAGCGAGTTACAAGTTCTTCGTCGATCAGTTGATAAGCGGGCGCGACAACAAATGGATAGCGGCTGAAATCGCGCTCGGGCGTGAGCACGTCGACAGGAGCCAACATGCTCTTAAGAGCGCGATAATAACGCATCCAATGGCCAACCGTATTCCAACGTGAGCTCTGCGGGTGATTTGAGATGTCCCAGCGATTGTCGTAGTGGATCAGGAACGCGGTTCGACGGTGGGCATAGCTGACCGGCTCTTGTGCTTGGGGGTCATAATGTTTTCGCAGTTCGACCATCTCGTGAGCTGCCTGCGCATATTCACGGCCGCCCAGTGACGGAGTAACGCCGTCGGTCTCGGCCAAACCTTTGTGATACAACTCCGAACCGAACAGGGGCTGCCGGTAACGATACGTGCAAACAAGGCGAGCGCCTGCACCAAATGCGCGGAGAATCCACATGTGTATGGCGCCCGGCAACGGCCATGGATTCACCTCTCCCCAATTCACCTGGCCCGGCTGCAACTCCATGGGACCGGAAAGCCCATTGAAAGAACGCATGAAATCGTGCATGAAAGACATCTCTTCCGCGCTGCCGAGGCGGAACCCGAGCGGACCTTCGTTCGGCTGGCCATGCACTGGGTAATGTGTCCAGCTAAAAACATCCAGAGTCTTAGCCGAAAGCGAAGGATCCACGTCTTCATGCATGCTCATGAAGTTAGTCGTGATCCACTGGTTTTTCGAGTACTTGCGCAAAACAGTGGCTTGCAAGTTGATATAGTTCGCGGCTTCGTGAGCAAACCAGCGCTCGAAATCGAGCACCGCGTGCGGACTCGGATCGGCAACCAGCGTACCGGTATTCGGAATGTCGATTTGTTCAAAACTCTGGTACATCTCCGACCAGAAAGCTCCGCCCCAATCGGCGTTAAGGCGATCGATGCTGCCGTACTTTTCGCGCAGCCAGTCGCGGAAATGGGCGGTGGCAGCGCGCGAATAGGAAAAGCGCCGGCCGTAGTGGCTCAGCTCGTTGTCTATCTGCCAACCCCAGACCCGGCGATCGTTACCGAATTTTTTGGCGAGCTCGGTATCGATCTTCGTGACATATTCGCGGTAAACGGGCGAACTCCAGTCTGCTTGCTCTCGACTGCCGTGTTCCATTGTGCGACCTTGCGCATCGACCATAAGGATTTCGGGATGCGAGCGGGAGAGCCAAATGGGCGGGGTTGCACTGGGTGTGCATAAAATTACTTTTAGGCCATTGGCGTTCGCGAGCGAGACGGCCTTTTCAAGCCAGTCAAAGCGATACTGACCTTCGCTCGGCTCCATGAAATACCAGGCAAATTCGCCCATGTGGACGTATTCCATACCGAGCTTGTGAATGTTTTCCATGTCGCGTGCCCATTGCGTTTCGGGCCAGGCTTCCGGGTAGTAATAGACACCGATGGTGAGCATGTCTTTCTTTGGAAACCAGTCCGGATTCTGAGCAAAAAGAGGAGTGCCGGCGAAGAGTATGGCGGATAGGGCAGCGAGGTGGCGCATTCTTATCAGTGGTGGAGTGAGTTACTCGATGACGAATTGCCTGGGCGCCGAAATCTTATCTCGGTCACCGGAATGGCAGCTACGTGGTACGTTATCGTCATCAAGGCAGTAGGCTAACACCTTTAACTCGGCGCGATCCGCATCAACGCTGAGCAGCCCTGATAAAAGAAGTTTTGTTTTGATTAGGGGTTCTGTCCTCGGAACTGCAGCGCTTGCTGTTTCGCCCGGCGCAGTTCGCTCACACCGTCCCCTGTGGGAAGGAACTCCATTGCCACTATGCGGTCGTATTTCAGTTCGACCAACTTGCGATAGATATTGTCGTAGTTGATTTCGCCCGTGCCCGGGATGTGCCGGCCCGGCACATCGGCCACGTGTATCAGGCCCGTGTAGTCGATGTTCTTCTCGAGCTTTTCGATGAGATTGCCCTCCGATATTTGCTCGTGGAAGAGGTCATATAGAAGGCGGACTTGCGGGTGACCTACCGCCCGCACGATCTCGAATCCTTCCGCTACCGATGTCAGGTAGTACTTGGGATTCTCTTCAGGATCGATGTTTTCAAGAAGCAAACGAACCGGCTCGCCGTGGATCTGCTTGCCTTCGACAATCGCCGCGGCACGCTTTAGACCCTCGATACAGCTCGCGTGCTGCTCTGTCCGGGACATTCCATTTACCACATTGCCCGACATGATGATGACTGCCGGGCAGCCAAGGCGTTCCATGATGGGCAACTCGTTGCGAAGATCGCTTAGCAGAGCTTCCCGCCGGCCCGGGTCAGCGACTCCCTGGCCGAGCAGGGCAGTCACGTCGAAGTGAATCCCGAGTTGCTTGCTCTTGGCTAGTACCTGCTGAAATTGTGTTTCCGACCACTTCTTGTATTCACCTATGAGCTCTACATTTCGATAGCCGGATTCGGCGATCTTGTCGAGCCGCTCTTCTATGGGGAGCTTGGTGAACACGGTCCAAAGCATCACCGAGAGCTGGTATGGAACCGTTTCCGAAGCAAGGGTCGCGAACGCGCTGGAGACCGTAGCGCCCATGATGCCTTTACTGAAAGATCGTCTATTCATGCCGCTTGACTGCTACTCTCTGCGCCACTCGACTGCTACTTTCGCCCACGCGACTACTGCTTTTTGCTCGAGTCGGAACGCGACGCTTCTTTCCAGCCTTCGTGGACGTCGTGCGCTGCTTTGTCCAGCTTGCGGCCGACCACCCGGCCCGCCTTATCGACCTGTACTGCCGCTTTGTGAGCTGCCTGTCCGACCTTACCGGCCGCTGTATTGGGATCGCCGCGCCGCTCCGACGAGACAGATTGCGGGGGACCACAGGCAAGGGCCGCCGCGAAGCACGCGAGAACTGTGCTCCGTAGTGTCAGCTCAATCAGAGACATCTTCATGCAAAGTTTTCGGTGGTGGAGTTGCTGGTCGCCGAGACAATACGGGAGCTGTAGAAGAGCTGCTGGACATGATGATCGGTCTCGATGGCGAAGCCATGTTGGGGAAGAAGGCCGGCCACATACCCATCGAGCTGACGTCCCCAAAATGCCGGCGCAACGGTCGAACAGACACGGTACATTGCGTTGAACACCGGGCTGTTTTGAGCAATCAAAATGATGGTAAGGCGGCCGCCCGGACGGAGAACGCGCCGCAGCTCCACAATGCTCTCCTCCAGGCTGTCCTGCGGAACCAGTTCGAAAAGGTAGCAACATACGACCGCATCGAATTGGCCTGTCTGGAACGGAAGATGTCTGACATCGGCGGCTTGGCATTGAACCGACGCTTGCGGAAAAAGGCGCTCGGCGAATTCCTGTGAACGGGCGGCCATCTTAGGTGACAGGTCAACCCCGATCGTTTGGCCATCGGGATTTATTTCGATCAACCGGCGCAGCATTTCCCCGGATCCGATTGCCACCTCGAGAATGCGCGACCCATTGTCGATAGCAGAAACGTCGAGCGCCGCTGCGTGGGCCTTCGAGTGGAAGAGCAGAGTAGGAAGCGCGTAAACGGGTGCCAGCGCATCGTACACTCGGCGGGTCAGCAGTGAAGCGCCCTCACTCTGCTCTCTGGAAATCCTGCTTCGGTGATCTGCGAGTTCGATCATGTTCTCCTGAGAAGACGTGAACGGAAGCACAATCCGTTCAGTCTTCTTGCGGGTTGCAAGTCGCAACTATAGCAAACAGCGAGCGAAAGTCAGGGCCGGTAGCCGTACTCGAAGTACCCTTGCGGATAAGCTCGATTGTAGCGGTCGCGGTGCTCGCGTTCCCGCCATTCGTTCCTGCGCCAGTTCCGTTCCCGCCATTCTTCGGCACGCCGTTCCTGCCGTTCACGTTCCCGCCATTCGCGGGCTTGATGTCGATCCCAATTGCGGTCACCGCGATAAGCATAGTCATTGCGATAACCGTAGTAGCCATCTTGCGCGAAAGCTGTTTGCGGTACTACTGCGGCCCCAACACCACAGAGCATCAGGGCAAGTACTCCAATTCGTTTCAGCATTGCAATCTCCCCTTTGGGAAGCATTTGCTTCTTGCTTCCTGCTCTTTGGACGCGTCTCTCCGCGGCTAAGTTAAACCCAATCGGAGGGAGTAGCCATTAACGAGATTTCACGTATCCGGGCGCTTATCTGAGAGTTCGATAAGATCATCGAAATGTTTGCCCGACACTGGTTCTTAATTAGTTCCGCCGCTCTGCTGCTTTTTGTGCCGTTTACCACGACCGCTAAACCTGTGTTGCTGCGCTGCGAACATATGGTCAATCCGCTTGGAATCGATGCAGTGAAACCATCTTTCTCGTGGCAGAGCGACAGCAAAGAACGCAATTGGAAGCAGAGCGCTTATCGCATCGAGGTTGCGTCGAGCATAGACTTGCTCCGTGCTGGTCATGCCGACATCTGGGACAGTGGCAAGCAAGCCTCAGACGAGTCGGCGAGTGTTCTCTATAGCGGGCCGGCGCTCGAATCTCGTAAACGCTACTTCTGGACGGTCAACGTCTGGGATGCGCGTGGCCATCAATCTAGCGCCGGCGAACCCGGCTCGTGGGAAATGGGTCTGCTCGAGACAAGCGACTGGAAGGCGAAATGGATTCGCTGGCAGAATCCGGAAGCGGCGGACGATCGTGCCGGCCTGAAATGGATTTGGGTGGCGGGCCAGGATGCGGTCAAGGTTATGCCCGGCACGCAAGGCTTTTTTCATATCGACTTTGATCTGCGAGAGAAGCCGCAGCAGGCCGCGCTCTTGTTGATTGCGCGGGGCGACTGGAAGGCTACCGTCAACGGCCACGATGCAGGTGCCAAGCCACACTGGAACGAATTTGATCGCCGGGAAATCGCTGGCTTTCTCGTCATGGGAAAAAATTCTGTAGACATCACTGTCACGGTGCCGCCCGGGTCGCAATATGGCCCGAATGCGGGACCGGCGAATGCTCCGAAACCGGCAGCACTGGCTGCACTGATCAAGATGAATATGCCGGGCGGCGCAGTTGAACGGATTCCCACCGGCGATCGCTGGCAGGCACGCCTGCAAGCCGATGCGCCATGGTCGGCGGCAAGTGTGGCAGGTGAATTGAACGATGCGAGTTTCGGCGGGAATCCCGGCGAACTGCCACAACCGGCTGCTTTGTTGCGGCACGATTTCACCATTGAAAAGAAGGTGGCGAAGGCACGTGTTTACGCCACTGCTCTTGGCGCGTACGAACTGTCGATCAATGGACGCCGAGTCGGTGAGGATCTGCTCTCACCCGGCTTCACTGATTTTTCGAAGCGGGTGCAGTATCAGACGTACGACGTGAGCAGCTTGCTCGCAGATGGTCCAAACACACTCGGGGCGATGCTGGCCGATGGGTGGTTTGCGAGCGGTATGTCATGGACCGCGGAACACTTCAAGGTGCTGCCGCCCACGCGCTTGCTGGCACAGCTTGACATCGAATATTCCGATGGTAGTCACGACGCAATAGCGACCGACGATTCCTGGAAAGCAGCGGGATCTCCGATCCTCCATTCAGAGATCTATGCCGGCGAAACGTACGATGCGCGTCTCGAGAAACCCGGTTGGAACAAAGCCGGGTTCGACGACCACGATTGGACGCCCGCGGTTCTGGCCGATCCTTATCCAGGTGAGGTCTCAAGCCAACTCGACGTGCCTCCACGCATCGTAAAGCTGCTGAAGCCGGAGCGGGTAACTCCTCAAGCGGACGGGGCTTACGTTTTCGATATGGGGCAAAATATGGTCGGCTGGGCGGCTTTGAAAATGAGCGGGCCAGCAGGAACAACTGTCCGTCTGCGATTTGCAGAGATACTGAATCCGGACGGAACCATCTATGTGACCAATCTGCGCAATGCGGACGCAACCGATAGCTACACCTTGCGTGGCGGGGGCGAGGAACTTTTCCGGCCGAGATTCACCTTCCATGGATTCAGATACGTGGAAGTGAAAGGATTTCCAGGCAAGCCCACACTTGATGCGCTGAACGGTGAGGTGATCAGCAGCGTGAGTGGGGAGCCGGCCGCGCGCGTCGTAACTTCGAGCGATCTGGTCAACCGCATGTGGCAGATCGGCATTTGGGGGCAGCGCGGCAATTTTTTAAGCGTACCGACCGACTGTCCGCAGAGGGACGAGCGACTCGGCTGGATGGCAGATGCCGCCGTTTTCTGGCGCACGGGCAGCTACAACTTCGACATCGGCGCGTTTTCACACAAGTGGCTGCGTGACGTGCGCGATGCACAAACGCCAAATGGAGCGTTCTCGAACGTCTCGCCTAACATTGGCGTCGGTGACATAGAAGGGGCTCCGGGCTGGGGCGACGCGGGCGTCATCGTGCCTTGGACGACCTGGCTGCAGTATGGCGATCCGACGGTCATCTCGCAAAATTGGGAGGCGATGGAGCGCTGGATGAAATTTATTCAGGATGCGAACCCTGATTTCATTCGTAAGCACAAGGTTGGGCCTGATTTTGCAGACTGGTTGGCGCCTGATCCAAACACGCCGAAAGATCTGGTCGACACGGCTTACTGGGCTTTGATCGCGAACATGATGAGCGACATGGCGCGCGCCAGTGGGAAGCAAGGGGACGCGAGTAAGTACGCTGCCATTTATGACAGCATCCGAAGCGCGTTCCAGAAAACGTATATTCGCGACAACGGCGAGATCGCGAGCGGTACACAGACCTCGTACGTAGTCGGGCTACAGATGAAGCTATTTCCTCCCTCATTGGAGGACGCCGCAGTCGGCAATCTCGTGAAGAGCATCGAAGCGCACGGTGGGCATCTGACGACAGGATTCCTAGGCACTCCCTTTATCTTGTTTTCGCTAGCGAACCACGGACGCGTCGATGTGGCGTACAAGCTGCTGCTTAACGAAACCTATCCGTCGTGGGGCTACATGCTCAGCAAGGGCGCAACGACCTGGTGGGAACGCTGGAACGGTGATAGCGGCGATCCGGCGATGAACTCCTATAACCATTACGCCTTCGGTTCAGTGGTGGCGTGGATTTATCAATGCGTAGCCGGCATCGACACAGCGACTACGGGCCCCGGTTTCCACGAGATCGTCATTCAACCGCGTCTCGGCACGCGCATCACCGAAGCACGTGGAGAGTACGATTCCGCCTACGGGTTGATCAAGACCGAGTGGAATGGCACCCCCACGGGGCCATTCCACCTGAAGGTCAGCATTCCACCAAACACCATGGCAACGGTCATTCTGCCTGAGATACCGAACACAAGGATTACCCAGGATGGCAAACACTCAGAGAGAACGGTCCGGATCGGATCAGGCAATTACCAGTTTGAGGTGAGGTGATCTAAACGAGGTCCGGCGATTGAGCGTTGTCGTGGGCCGGCCGGATCCTTCCGCGAAAGAAGCGTAAGGCGAACGGCACCTCATCCGGATAAGCGGCGCACCACGCCACAATGCGCTCTAGCTTCACGACATCGTCCTGAATGGCGCTGATCTCCATCAACTCCGCCTCGACCACTTGTTCATCTCTTGTCATTGCTGCGCAGCACCTTTCCCGGAAGTTCGTTCGTCATCTTACCCCCCGCGATCACCGGCCTGCCGTTAACCAGCACGTATTGCATCCCGACCGACAACTGGTTCGGGTTTTCAAAGGTCGCCAAGTCACGGATTGAGTCGGGGTCGAAGACCACGATGTCGGCCCACATACCGGCTTTGAGCACGCCTCGATCCGCCAGCCGCATGCGCTGGGCAGGCAAAGCGCTGAATTTGCGGATCGCTTCTTGTAAAGTCAGGAGCTTTTCTTCTCGTACGTATTTCTTCAGGATGCGCGGAAAGGTGCCGTAAGCTCGTGGATGCGGATGTTCGCGTCCCAGGAGGCCATCGGGCGCAGTGCCCTGAGAATCGTTATCGATGGAAACCCAGGACTGCTTGAGAGCAAGAGCAACATCTTGCTCGGACATACCGAACACCGCGACGGACATGCCCGGATCTTGCACCAGCAGGTCGAAGATCGTGTCGATCGGATCTTTACTCTGCTCGCCGCGCGATTTGCGCGATGGTCTTGCCCTGGAGAGGCAGCAGCTTCGGATTGCTCACCACGCTAACCAGGATCGCTTGGGGGCCCGGTATTTCAAGCCACTCGTTATCCCAACCCGAGCTGTCTTTTAGCATCTGATTGCGTATGCGAACGCGAGTTGCCGGATCCTTCAAGCGTTCAGTCATCTTGGCATCGCCGCCATCGTGTACCCAGGGCGGTACGAATGCAGAGAAGGAATTGAACCAGGCCGGATACGCGTAAGTGTCGGCTTCGACGTCAATGCCGGCGTGACGGGCCGCCTCAATGCGATCGATAATGGCAGGCATGCGACCCCAATTTTGCTTCCCCGCGGCTTTCAAATGCCAGATCTCGACCGGAATGGCTGCGTCGCGACCGATGCGGAAAGTTTCGTCGAGCGCGTCGTTGATGGCATCGCCTTCGCTCCGCATATGGGAGGCATAGACGCCGCCCAGAGTCGCCGCCTCACGGGCCAGCGCAATCAGTTCTTCGGTTTTGGCATACGGGGCTGGAGCGTACTGCAGGGCGGTTGAGAGACCCATCGCGCCTTGCTGCATGCTTTCCCGCACAAGCGTTTTCATGCGCTCGAGCTCAAGAGAACTGGGCGCGCGATCGTCGTCCCCGAGTACGACGCGGCGAACCTGTGTAGCGCCGACATAACTCGCGAGGTTAATGCCGAGGCCGTGCTGTTCGAGACGGTGATAGTAATCGCTGAAGCTCGTCCAATTTGCCTTGAGACCGTAATGCGCAAACCCGGCTTGATCCTGGCGAAGGAGTTCGCGCGTGGTCGGAGCAATGGAGTTGCCCTCACCGGTAATTTCAGTTGTGATCCCCTGAAAAATCTTCGAAGGAAGATGCGGATTCACCAATATCGAAAGCTCGGATTGCCCCAGCATATCGATGAAGCCCGGCGCTACGATCAGGCCGCGCGCATCGATGATCTGCTTCGCGTGCATATGGGCGAGCGATCCGATTTCCACCACCCGGCCACCGCGAATCCCGATATCCGCCGAATACCAAGGGGAGCCCGTACCATCAATGACGTGTCCGTTCCTGATCAGCAGATCGAGTGCTTGCGAAGACGCAAGAGGAACGGTCGCTAGGAAGGCAGAGACCGCAAATAGGAATTTATACAACGGAAGAATGTAAGCAGGTTAGCGTTCTTCAAGAGGGCGCCCGAAGACGCCCTCCTGAATGATCAGGCAAGCTACTGGCCGCCGCCACCCGGTTGTTGAGAGAGACTGCTGATATTGTCCTTGGTTACGACGAAAGCGCCCGTATCAACAAACATCGGGTAGGGCGAGAAAACGTTTTGGGCCCAGTTGCCGGAGAGTGGTTTCGTCGGATGATGATGGATGTCATCGAGCAGCTTGGTTCCGTAATAAGCCATCGTGTAGGGCTTCTGAGCCACGGTGCCGGAGATGACGCCTTTGTTGATCCACTCGACGGTGCCAGGATCGGCATCCATAGCAATGATCTTTACTTTGCCGCTCATCCCCGCGCGGTTTGTGACATCTGCAATCGCGGGACAAGCAAGGGCTTCCAGGCAGATAAAGGCGTCCACTTTGGCCTTGGCGTCCAGCAGCTTTTTCGCGGAGTCGAAAGCGATGTCAGAGTTGCCATTCATGTCCACCACTTGCTGGATGTGCACGCCCGTGTCTGCAAAGGCAGCCGTGTAACCTGCCTGCCGGTCCTTCAAGTTGCTCTGACTAGGAATCGTGTAAAGGATGACGTTTCCCTTACCGTTGAGAAGTTTCGCCGCAAGCTTGCCGCCGATACTGCCCGCGTTGAAATTGTCCGTGCCCACGAAAAAGAGACGTTTGCTATCGGGTGCATCGGCATCGATGGTGATAACCGGAATATTTTGATCGATCGCCGAATTGATATCGCTTCCGAGAATGCTGGCATCTGAGACGGAAACTAAAATGCCGGAAGGCTTTTCAGCGACTGCTCTTCGGAACGCTTCGTGCTCGCCTTGCGGATCGTGGCCGTCAGGTCCTTGGATCTCCGATTTGACTTTCATCTCCGCGACGGCGTGATTCAAACCTTGAACTGCGTTCTGCCAATACGGAATTTTAGTATTGTCGGCAACAAGGATGTATTTTTCTTGTGGCTCATGCGCAGAACCGGCGCAACCGGTCATCAGAAGCGTGTAGGGCACGACCAGCGCTGCTATTAGGAGCGACGGTTTATTGCCGTAAGGCATGCTCCGCTTCGTGCCTCGCGACTCTTTCGAGATGGATGCGGCCGATGAGGCCGAAGTCAGTGATCGCCCAATTTTTCGCATGTACTATACCTTGCGCGAAAGTGTATCACGAAGAGCTCAGTTGCTACCTAAATGGAGATCCATGATATGCTCTCCTGCCTCATTTGACTCTAGACGAAAGTAACTTGCGGAGAGAGGGGCAAGATTCAAGGTCAAGGAATATCTCCGCCCGTGCGCGGGTATTGGAACCGTACGCACGCCGCCGAGATTTCCATAACCAGTTCCCCCGTATTGCGTTCCGTCGGTGTTTAGCCGCTCCTGCCAGAATCCCTTTTCCGGAACGCCCAACTGATAGTTCGCTTGGCGGATGGCACTGAAAGTTACAGACCACCAGCATGAGATCGCGGGAGGTCGGGCCTTTGCGAAGGAAACTCAGTACGTTGCGTTCACTATCTTCGGCGTCAACCCATTCAAAACTTTCAGGCGTGTTCTCAGAGGAGTGAAGCGCTGCTTCCGAACGGTAAAGGCTATTCAGATCGCCGACGAGCAAGCGCACGGCCGAATGCGGCTTCACACTCAACAGCTGCCACGACAAACTCTTATCGTGGTTCCACTCGGTCCACTGAGCGAATTCATCTCCCATAAACAGGAGCTTTTTGCCAGGTTGTGCATACATATAGGCGAAGAGTAAGCGCAAATTGGCGAACTTCTGGTTAATGTCGCCGGACATTTTTTGTAGCAACGAGCCTTTGCCATATACCACTTCGTCATGGGAAAGGGGAAGCACGAAGTTTTCACTAAACGCGTACACGGCGCGGAACGTGAGCTCGTGATGATGATACTTGCGATAGATGGGGTCGAGCGACATGTATTGCAACGTGTCGTGCATCCATCCCATATCCCATTTCAGCCCAAAGCCGAGGCCGCCCACATAGGTCGGTTTAGAGACGAGCGGCCACGCTGTGGATTCTTCGGCAATAGTCTGTACGTCCGGGCATTCGCGATAGACATCCTCATTGAGGCGACGCAAAAAGCCGATCGCATCGAGATTTTCGCGGCTGCCGTATTCATTCGGGATCCATTCGCCGGGCCGGCGGGAGTAATTCAGATACAGCATGGAAGCGACAGCGTCCACGCGCAACCCGTCGGCGTGATAGCGGTCGAGCCAGAACAGAGCGCTGCTGAGCAGGAAACTGCGCACTTCCCCACGCCCGTAATTGAAGATGAAACTGTTCCAATCCGGATGCACGCCGCGGCGGGGATCGGCCGGCTCGTATTCATGCACACCATCGAAGAAGCCGAGCGAATGCCCGTCTTGCGGGAAATGCGAGGGCACCCAGTCGAGGATGACGCCGATCCCGTTCTGATGGAACTTATCGATCAGCTGCATGAGTTCTTGCGGGGTACCGTAGCGGCTGGTGGGCGCGAAATAACCGGTAGTCTGATATCCCCAAGACCCATAGAACGGATGCTCCATGACCGGCAAAAATTCCACATGGGTAAAGCCCATTTCTTTCACATAGGGAACTAGTTCAGCGCAAAGCTCGGAGTAGGTGGGCGGAAGCTCATCCTTGCCGGACGGCCTGCGCCAGGAGCCGAGGTGAACTTCGTAAATGGATTGCGGTGATTGGAGGCTATTCTCAAAACGGCGCTCCCGCATCCACTCGCGATCGCCCCATTCATAAGCGAGATCCCAAACGATAGAGGCGTTGCCGGGCGGCTGTTCATGGAAGAAGCCGAGCGGGTCCGCTTTATCGAAATCGGTTCGCAGTTTGGATTCGATGCGGTATTTGTAACGGCTGCCTGCTTCCGCGTTGGGAATCAAGCAGTGCCAAATGCCTCCCTCGCGCCGCTGCATGGGAGCTGCATCTTCCCGCCACTCGTTGAATGTTCCGATGACAGAGACTGCGCTTGCCGCGGGAGCCCACACCGCGAAATCGGCGCCGTTTCCGTCGGGGCATAGATGCGCGCCAAGCACATCGGCCAGCTTGGTATGCGTTCCCTCACTGAATAGGTAGAGATCGTTCTTGTCGAAAATCCTGCTCACAGTAGGCATGAGCAATGGATTAGGCAAGGAGACTCAGGATGCCCCGTAGCGGAATGGGCAGCCAGTCAGGACGGTTATTGAGTTCGTAAGCGAGTTCGTAGAGGGCTTTCTGGAGAAGGAACGCGTCGAGCAAAATGCGGCGTTCGCGCTTATCGGCCGGAAGAAATGGCTGGCCCTGTGCAGCCTCGAAGTAAGCCTTCAGATATGTGGCGCTGACGTAAGCGTTCCAGGCCGCAGCCCATGCTTCAACAGCTGACTTGGATTCGGGATCGGTCGGCACGCCCGAGACTTGTCCGAACAGTGCCGCATAAGCGGCATATTGGAAAGAGCGAACCATGCCTGCGACATCGCGCAGAGCGAGGGACTTCAGACGCCTTTCTGCCAGCGGGCGGGCGGGTTCGCCTTCGAAGTCGATGATCATGAAGTCGCGGCCGGTGTATAGCACTTGGCCAAGATGGTAGTCCCCGTGATGGCGTATGCGGAGAGCTGTAATCGAATGCTCCTGCATCGCCGTCAAACGCTCTCGCAACGCCGTTTCAGCCTCAAGGAGTGCGCGCGCACTTTCGGCCGTGTCGCCTGAAAGCGTTGGCTGCTTGTCTCGCAGAAGCTCGAAGGCGGTATCTGCTTGCGCTTCCAGGTCGCGGTGGAGGTTGCCGCGATCTTCCGGGTTGAACGGCTCCGGCGAAAAATCCGGACCGCCATTTGGATCAGCGAGCGCCGCATGCATCTCGGCAGTTCGCTTGCCCAGCAGAGCCGCCGATGTGAGATACGGTCCGATAAATGTGCGTACTTCAGATGGAATCTCCGCGCCCATCAATTCGAACGGATGTTCAGTGTTGCGCGGTTGTGGATTTCGCTTGCTTCCAAGCGCTTCCACGAAGAAGCGCTCGAGCGAATCAAGCGTGAATTTCCAGGCGTCTCCCTGATTGGCCACAAACTGTTGAAGGATGCCGGCCCCGAATGGCGTCCCTCCCTGCTTGGGTTGATATTCAAAGCTACCCAACACGGCGGGCGTATTCTTGAATCCCCGCTCTGTGAGGAACTTGCCGATTTCGGCATCGGGATTGACTCCCGCCTCGAGCTTGCGAAAGAGCTTAAGAATATAACGGTCGCCATAGATGATAGACGTGTTGCTCTGCTCGGCACGTGAAACGAAGCTGGTCAGCTGTGGAAACGGACCGCACTTCTCCGAAAGGGCCGCGGTTCGTGATGACTGCACTCGGCCATTTTTGCCCTCAATCGTACGCTCGCACAAGATTGCATCGAGTAGTTCGGTGCGAAAAAAAGGATTGCCCAAAGCGCTGATCAGCACGCCTTCTTCACCGTCGTTGGCGACCAACCGAGCCACCGGCTGATCGCGGTGCTCGGCAGCCTTGGAATCAGCCGAGACCGGAAGAATATAGCGGTCATCCTTTCCATCCGAATAGCGGAGCTGCAGGACGAGTAAGTATGCGCGCGACTCGGGCAGCTCGAGTAAGTCTTCGATCTCTACCTTCGTGATGGTCTTTGTCTTTGCACGGAACCAGCGCTGGCCGGCGACGTGCCCCGGAAGAATTTCGCACAGTTTGGCTGCGGCGACCTCGTCGAGAGGATCGCTCAGCGATTTTACTTCGAGGACCGAACCTTCAGTGGTCGATTGGCTCATAGGAAATACTCGAAGTCGTTTTCGACGCGCAGCCGGCGGCGGATCTGTAGAATGTGGGCCGGAACGCCGTCGGGCCGCAGCTCTACGTAGTTCCTACTGCCGTTCCAAACATAGCGTGCGCCCGTGAGAAGATCGTTCGCTTGATAGGGCCGACCTTCTTCGATGCCTAACTTGGTTAGAGGAAGATCGACAAAGCCGGATTGCACGTGGTACGGATCGAGGTTCACGACCATCAGGGTAAGATTGCTGCCGTCGGGGGCGCTTTTTGAGTAGCAGAGTAGCTGTTCGTTATCGACTGGATGAAACTGCAGTGTCCAGTCATTCTGGAGCGCCGGGTTGGTGTTGCGGATTCGATTGATCAAGGCAATCAGATCCCGCAAACTATCGGGGTGATCCAGACTCCACTCGCGGATCTGATACTTTTCGGAATGCAAATACTCCTCGCTGCCCGGGCGCAAGGGACGGCTCTCCAGTAATTCGAATGCGGGGCCGTAAATTCCATAATTTGCACCTAAAGTCGAAGCTAAAAGAAGGCGGATCAGGAAAGCTGGCCGGGTTCCGATCTGCAGAAATTCGGTCAGGATATCGGGTGTGTTCGGCCATTGATTCGGTCTAAAAAATTCCCGGACCGGTGTTTGGGTCAGCTCCGTTAAATACTCCGTAATCTCTCGTTTCGCATTGCGCCACGGGAAGTAAGTGTAGGATTGGCTGAACCCGAGCTTGGCCAACCGGTACATGATTTTGGGACGGGTAAACGCCTCCGAGAGAAACAGAACCTCGGGTGTCGCGCGCTTCAATTCCGTGATGGTCCACTCCCAAAAGGGGAACGCTTTCGTGTGCGGGTTGTCCACTCGAAAGATCGTTACGCCCTGCTCGATCCAAAATGTGAAGACGCTTTTCAGCTCTTGCCAGAGTGCCTGCCAATTGGTGGTTTCAAAGTCAAAAGGATAGATATCCTGATATTTCTTTGGCGGATTTTCGGCGTATTGGATGGTTCCGTCCGGCCGCTTCTTGAACCACTCCTCATGCTCGCCCACGTAGGGATGATCAGGCGAAACCTGGAACGCAACATCGAGGGCTACTTGCAGGCCGAGCTCATCGGCACGCTTCACGAATCGCTTAAAGTCAGCGAGGGTGCCAAGCTCGGCCAGGATTGACTTGTGTCCGCCCTCAGCGGCTCCGATCGCCCACGGGCTGCCGACATCGCCCGGCTCGGCGACCACGGAGTTGTTTTTGCCTTTGCGGAATTTCGTGCCAATTGGATGAATAGGCGGAAGATAAACAACGTGGAAACCCATCTCCGCGATGTAGGGAAGACGCGCTTCACAATCGGTGAAGGTTCCATGGCGGCCCGCTTCTGGAGAAGTCGATCGGGGAAACAGCTCGTACCAGGAGCTAAAGCGCGCACGTACGGGATCAACGACGATGACTAACTCCCGTTCAAACGCCGTCGCAAACCGCCGGTCGGGGTAACGGCGCATAATCTCATTGAACGCGTCTTCCAGGGCGGCGGTTCTACGCAGGGGCAGGCTTTCTTCAGTGCGCAAGAGCAGCGCCCGTTTTCGAAGCCGTGCGCGATCGGCCTCTCCCGCGCGCGCGCCCGTTTCTTCGATGAGTCCGGCGCCGATTAGATAATCGAGCGGTGTATCACTCTCGGCCTGAATGCGTTTGCGCAGATCACGCAGCCAAGTCTCCCAGTGATCAACCCAGGCCTCAATCGTATATCGGTAGCGGCCCAGCTCATCTACCGGAAACTGTCCGACCCAACGATCATTTACGAGCGCTGTCATCGGTCGCTCGAGCCACTCGTTTGCGCCTTCCTTGCGGTAGCGGAGGACGGCGGAGATGGCGTCGTGGCCGTCAGTAAATACATCGGCAGTTACTTCGACTAAATCACCAACCGTGCGCTTGGCGGGAAAGCGGCCCGCGTCCACTTCCGGCGAAACGCCCTCGATTATGACTCGGCGCCGCCCGTCATTTTGCGAGGGGTCGTCAAGTGGGTTAGCCTCTGCAGCACTGTTGATACCTTCCGCGGCTTGCGTCATTGTTGGTGGGACAAGGCTATCAGGCCTGGCGTTACAAAGGAATGCCGGAAGCTTTCGCTTTGCTTTTCGGCCGCTCTTCGATCAACGTGCTATAAAGCTCGATAGTTTGATCGGCAATCGCGGCCCAGCTGAATTTTTCTTCCACTCGCTTTCGACCGGCCTCTCCGAATTGCTTGCACTTAGCGGGATCGGCCAGCAGTTCTGAAATTTTGGACGCGAGATCTCGGGCAAACTTATCGGGGTGTAACGGAAAGCTTGTCACAGGATCTTGCTCGAACGACACAAGAAATCCGGTCGCGCCATCCACCACGACTTCTTTAATGCCGCCGGTAGCGCTTGCAACCACTGGAGCGTTGCAGGCCATCGCCTCGAGGTTGATAATGCCGAAGGGCTCGTAAACCGAAGGGCAACAAAAAACTTGCGCATGGCTGTAGAGCTCAATTACCTCAGACTTCGAAACCATCTTTTCAATCCACAATACGCGCGGATTGAAGGCGCGCGCTTCTTCCACTTTCTTTCGCATTTCGGCAGCAATTTCAGGGGTATCGGGCGCACCTGCGCATAAGACGACCTGGGTTTCCGGCGGCAGATAACGAAGTGCATCGACGAGATGCGTAACGCCTTTTTGCCTGGTGATGCGCCCGACAAACAAAACGTAGGGCGACCGGGTGTCGACACCATACTTTTCGAGAGCCGCGGTGGCGTTTGTCCGCCGGTATTCAGCCAAATCGATGCCGTTGTAGATCACGTGCACACGGTCGGGCGACACCGGGTAAGAACGAAGGATATCCTCTTTTGTCCCGTTCGAGACGGCGACAATTGCGTCGGCGTCGAGCATGGCCGTGCGTTCGATCCAGGAGCTCAGGGCATAGCCGCTACCGAGTTGCTCGGCTTTCCACGCACGCAATGGCTCCAGGCTGTGCGTAGTAAGCACGAACGGAATATTGTAGAGCTTTTTCGCAAGGAAGCCGGCCATGGAGACGTACCAAGTATGGGTATGCACTACGTCTATGCCGGTCAGCGATTTGATCTGCGTCAGGTTGAGGCTCAATGCCTCGAGAGCTGTCTTGAACTTACCTTCGGTTCCGTGGCTAATCTCATCCCAGGGCTCGCTTCCGCGCACGTGGAGATTTCCATCGTCGGCCTGTTGATCGCCCCAGCAGTGGACTTCCACTTCGATCTTTTTGGCAAGCTCGCGGCTGAGATACTCGACATGAACGCCGGCCCCACCATAGACGTTTGGCGGATACTCTCTGGTGAACAATCCAGCTCGCAACGGAACCTCCTCGGCAACTCAGAAAGTATCACGGCCGGTGCAATCGTTTCGATTGTGATTGCTGGCGCAGGTATCCAGGCCAAAGTGATTCCTTTGAGGTGTGAACTGTGCTCGATTGCTGTTCGCCGAACGCGCGAGATACTCTGGGGCTGTGGGCACCCCACCCCTGTTCACCAAGTGAGAACGTGGAGAATACCGTGTCGACGACAAGGAGCCAAGGTGTACAAGCCGAGCCGCTGATCGCGCGCGAGCTGGTTGAGCAGCATCTCAAGCGCATTCTTTCCAGCGCGCTTTTTCATCGCTCGGATCGGCTGTGTCGATTCCTTCAGTTCTCCGTAGAAGCTGCACTGGATGGAAGTTCGGAGCGAATGAAGGAGTATGTCGTCGGGGTTGAGGTGTTTGATCGAGGCGCGTCTTTCGATCCAAGAATCGATCCGGTGGTGCGGGTTGAGGCGCGCCGTCTGCGTGCCAAGCTCAAGCAGTGGCATGAAACGGAAGGACGCGATTCAGCGATTCTGATAGAATTGCCGACCGGATCATACGCCACCGTCTTCCGGTATCGTCACGCGGCCCCGCAGTCTGATCTGATAAAAAGCGGGCCAAAGACCATCGCGGTGTTGCCCTTTGCAAATCTGAACGGCGACGAGGATCTCGACTACTTCAGCGACGGTCTAACCGAAGAACTGATTCATGCCCTTACCCGTGTCAAGGGTTTGCACGTTGTTGCCTGGCCTTCGGCTCTGCGTATGAAGGGTCAGGAACAAGACATCGCGGCTATTCGCGATCGCCTGAAGGTTGAGAATATACTGCGCGGAAGCGTGCGGCGTTTTGGTGATCGCCTCCGCATGACCGCCCAGTTGATCGATGCGGCCGATGAGCACTACCTATGGTCGGAAGCTTGGGACCGCTCGGCATCGGATTTGCTGCTCATCGAACAGGAGATTGCCAGTGCGATTGTGCAGAAGCTTCAGGTGGGCGTTGTCCGGCATGTCAGCCCTGCGATTGCCGTATCGTCTAGAGCTGCTGAAGCGCATACGCTTTACCTGAAAGGGCGCTTCCATCTAAACAAGCGGAGTCCAGAGGGACTGGAGGCATCTGTCCAGTACTTCGAGCAGGCCACCAGAGCAGATGAACGATCGGCTCTGGCATGGGCCGGACTGGCGGATGCTCATGCTTTGATCGCGACATATGGAATCGTCCAGCCGGCAACGGGAATGGCAGCTGCGACGCGTGCCGCTGAGACGGCTATCGCTCTTGACCCAACCCTGGCAGAGCCGTTCACTTGTCTTGCATTCGTCCGCGGTTACGAGTGGAAATGGCAGGAAGCGGGAGAACTCTATCGCAAGTCAATCTCTTTAAATCCCGGTTACGCCGCCGCTCACCATTGGTATGCCACGGATTATCTGGTGAAGCTAGGCTTCGTTCAGGAAGCCATCTTCGAGGCGGATAAGTCAATCGCTCTCGATCCCCTCTCCAGCATCAAGCTGGAGGGTCGAGCCTATCTCTCGATGGTCGCCGGCGATTTCGAGGATGCGCGGCAACGCTACGAGGACCTGCTCGAACACGACCGCTGGTTTTACATGGCCTGGAGTTCGCTGGGTCGCCTTTATACACGGACCGGCGATTACAAGAAGGCGCTAGAGATGTACCGCAAAGCACGCTCGATAGCCGGCGATTTCCCGAAGATATTAGGCGCGTATGGCCAAACTCTTGGGCTTGCTGGTGAAACAGCAGACGCGCGCGCGGTACTTGACTCGCTAAATGTGATGTCTCAGACGCGCTATGTCGGCAAGGCGACCTTTGCATTGATTCATCTTGGCCTCGGTGAAGAGGACATCGCGCTCGACCGCCTTGACCAGATGGTAGAGGCGCACGAGTTATCATGTGCCGGTCTCAAAATTCACCCTGCCTGGGACGCGTTGCGGACACATCCCCGCTTTCAAGTACTCCTCAAACAAATCGGACTGATTTGATTTTTACGGTAAGCAGATACCGTAAAAATGTTTTTTGATTCTCGTTAAGTCTTGAAACGAAGTTATACTCCTTTCACGCAGGCCGGGTAGCTTGCGTAAACCGCCTTTGGGGAGGGTTCATCAACATGAAATGGATGTCGTCGGCTGCGCTGCTTCTGCTTGTAGCGGTTTCGGGCAAAGGGCAAGAGGCCACGGGTACCATCGCCGGCAACGTAGTCGATCCGACCGGCTCGGCTGTTGCCAAGGCGAATGTTACGGCCGTTAATACCGGGACTAACGTGGAGAGCAAGACCGCTACCAACGCTACCGGCGGCTATCAGTTTGTGGGATTATCGCCCGGCATGTACTCCGTGAGAGTGGAGGCGACCGGCTTCGCGACAACCAGAGTTGCTCCGCAGCGACTGCTGGTAGCGAGTAATCTCCGTATTGACGTGTCGCTCACAATCGGTCAGGTCAGCGAAAGCATAAACGTTGATACGACCGCCCCGCAGGTAAATACGGAAGATTCACAGCTCGGCCGTTCAATTACCGACATTGCGACGCTGCCCATCCTCTCCGGCAATGGTGGCCGGAACGCGCTCTCGCTGATTGCTCTACAGCCGGGTGTAACCACGACGCCGGGTACGGCGGCCCAGACGCCAGGGACCGCGGTAGGCGATTTTGAGGTGAACGGGCAACGCTCGCAGGCCAACAACTTCATCCTGGATGGCGCCGACTCTAACGATCTCGCGGCTAATATCCCAGACGCGGTGGACGTGATTTCGCCAAACGCGCTGGGCGAATTTCGTGTCGTTACGGGGCCGATGGAAGCGCAGTACGGGCGGAACTCCGGAGCCATTATCGAATCCACCATCAAGTCCGGCACGAACGCCTTTCACGGCCAAGCGACGGAAATTTTCCGAAACAGGGTACTCAATTCGAACAATTTCTTTCTGAATGCAGTTGGTACGCCGAGGCCGAAGTACAACCTGAATGACTTCGATGCCAATCTGGGTGGGCCGATCATCAAGGATAAGACCTTCTTCTTCGCGTCGTATCTGGGTTTCAGACGAGTTTACGGAGTCTCGAATTCGGGCACTGTATTTTCCGACGCCGAACGCGCTGCCATTCAGGCAAATGGTACTGCGGCCGCGAAGGCAATCGTAAACATCACGCCGCGCGCTTCGAGCGGGAACACTCTGTTTAGCGCGCCTGTCGATTCGCTCGATCGGGATCAGGGTGTTCTGAAAATCGACCACCACTTCTCTGACTCCAATACTTTCTCCGTTTCGTACTTCACGGAAAGATCAACCGACAACGCGCCGTTCTCCTTTTCAGGCCCGACTATCCCTGGATTTGGAGAGCTGGATCTGATTACTTATCACAACGTGGCATTGCACGACACGCATATTTTCAGCCCCAACGTGATCAACCAGGCGACCGCCGCATTCCACCGCCGCGATCAGCCGGGGGTCGGGCCGGCGAACCACACGACCCCGGCAAGCCTCGGCTTTACTGGCATTAATCCGGACGATCCATCCGCCGCCGGGCCGCCCTACATTTCGATCAACACGATCACTATCGGAAACACTTACCAGGGTCCGCAGGCGCGGCGCGATAACAATTGGCAGTACCTGGATAGCTTGAGCTGGAGCAAAGGCCGTCATTCCTTCAAGTTCGGGGCGGAGTTCCGCGCTTATGAGCAGAACCAAATCTTTGACTTCATCAATAATGGCTATCTCTCGTTCTCTGGTGACGCAACCAATGGGGGCTTGGTGCCCGTTCTTCCGGGGCTGACCGATCCGAGTGAAGCCGCCGTCAACGATTTCGCAAACGGCTATGTTTTCGGCTTTTATGATCAGTCGAATTCAAACCGCCAGGGCTACCGCGATAAGTTTCTAAGCGGCTACGCGCAAGACGATTTCAAGATCACCCGGAACTTCACTCTGAACCTCGGCCTTCGCTACGACTATGCAGCTCCGCTCACCGAACTGCGCAACCAGGTGAGTACATTTCGGCGCGGACAGCAATCGACTGTATTTCCGACCGCTCCGGTCGGCCTCGTTTTCCCCGGCGACAAAGGAGTTAGTTCATCAACGTACAGCGCGGACAAAAACAACTTCGCGCCGCGGTTCGGCTTCGCTTGGGACCCGACCAAAACCGGCAAAATGAGCATACGTTCGGGCTTCGGTGTTTTCTACAACGTGCCCGAAAGCGAGCTGACCCTCCAATTTCTAGGCGCTTCTCCCTACGGCGCTCAAGTGACCGTTCTCGGGGTGACCGATATGACGCATCCTTATCAGACGTCGGCTACACCCCTCGCTCAGAATCCTTTCCCGTTCACGCCTGTCAAACGGGGGCAGCCATTCGACTTCACAACGGTCGCCCCTGTTGGGCTGACATATATGGATCCGAAATTCAGCACGCCGTACGCATTTCAGTACGACTTTCAGGTTCAGTATCAAGTTGCGAAAGACTGGCTTGCCGACTTCGCCTACGTAGGCAGCCAGGGAAGAAAGCTGCTTGACCGGCGCGATGTTAATCCCGGCGTCTACTCGCCTACAGCGACAACCGCCAACGATCCGCAACGGGGAGTCTATAACATCAACAATCCGCAGAATGCGGCCTACGGAGGCGCCGTTTTCGGCGGCATCACGGACCAGTTGTCGGATTCCACATCGTCGTACAACAGCTTACAGGTTAGCCTGGAGAAACGATATGGTTTTGGGTTGACGCTCACCAACGCCTATACCTGGGCACACTGCATTGACACTGGCTCCGGTCTGCGTGTGAATTCTAATCCCTTTGATGCCCGGTATGATCGCGGCAATTGCGATACAGATGCACGCCACCGCTACATCGGCACTCTCATCTACGCTCTGCCGTTCTTCAAGAATCAGCATGGCCTTACGGGACACGTACTCGGCGGATTCAACATCTCGACGGTCGTTACGTTACAGACGGGCTTGCCTTTCGACATCACCGATGGCGGTGACCGCTCCTTGACCGGCGCTGGCGATGACCGGCCTGACTACATAGGAGGGCAGGTAAAGTTTGTCGATCCACGTTCGAATGCATTCGGTATCCAAAACACCTATTTCGATGGAACCGGGGGCGGAACTCCGGACGCGGCTGCCAACCCATACTTCCGGCGAGTGGGCAGCGGTGGTTCGGCCGCGCTAGGAGCCGGGCATTACGGTAATCTGGGCCGCAATGTATTTCACGGGCCGGGAATCTTGAATGACGACTTCTCTCTTTGGAAGAATATTCGCATGACGGAGAGACAGTCGTTAGTGATTCGCGGCGACGCCTTCAACCTTTTCAATCACACTCAGTTTTATAATCCCGGAGACGCGAGTGGCCTGAATCGAATCGATTCGCCGACATTTGGCCAGGTTCAATTTGCGCGCGACCCGCGGCTCGTTCAACTTCAGCTGCAGTATAAGTTCTAAACGCGGCTTGCCGGCCCGAGCTTACCGTAAAATTGCACGGTAAGCTAACCGCCTGTTACTGGCGCGATCACCCTCATCGCAGCCAGCATGAGAGTGTGAAGACCATTTTGTTGTTGCTTGTCAGCGTTAGCTTGCAAAGCATGGACCTCGAGCCGCAAAAACATTCGGCTTTGGAGTGGAACAATCGCGGCACCGTATTTTTTGATGGCAGTCGCTTCGGGGAAGCGGAAGCTTCTTTCAAGCGAGCTCTTGAACTCGCGAGTGAAAATCCAGCAGCGAATCAAAATGAACTCACTGTCGTCCTCACGAATCTCGCGACGGTGTACCGCTTACAGGCGCGCTACAAAGAGGCTGAACCTCTCTACCGTAGGGCCATTGAGGACTCAATCAAGTCGCTTCCGAATATTTCGCAGGCCCACGGTGCTTTTCGAGGTCTGGCGCTGGTGTACTTGATGGAAGGCAAGCTGGCCGATGCCGAGGAGCTTGCGCGGCGCGACTGGGCCCTTACGGTGAAAGGGCCCTTCCAGTCGCTGCTCATCTCTGAATCGGCCAATGACTTGGCGACGATTCTGCTTGCGCGTGGAAAGTACGACGAGGCTGAAAAGCTGGCGAGGCAAGCCTGGACCGCAGTTCCGAACGAAGATAGCCGCGGGAAAGGTGCAACCGGGAACGCACTCGACACTCTGGGCAGAATCAGTTTGGCTCTAGGCAGAAATCAAGAGGCGGTCGATTACCTTTCGCGGGCCGCGCTCATTCTTAGGAGCACCAGCCGGGACGCCCCACTGCTGGCAGAGATCCAGAACAGTCTCGGCCAGGCGCGGGCTCGTTGCGGAGATCGACCGGCGGCCATCGAGCTCTTAAACAGCTCGATCACAGCGCTCGAGAACATATATGGTCGAGAGCACCCGGAAGTCGCATCGGGTCTAAGCAACCTAGGAACTGTCTACCGGGATCTTAAACGATATAAGAAGGCCAAAGCGCTCTATGTGCGCGCGCTCGAGATTGATCGCCACGTGCTCGGGCCAACTGCTCCAAAAACGGCCGTCGACCTAAATAACCTGGGAGCTTTGGCTTTTCTTCGACACCATAATCGGGAAGCTGAGGCGTTTCTGAGCGAAGCTCTCAAGATTAACGAGCAGAGCTTGGGCGAGAATCACGCCGACACTGGACTCCTGGCCGGCAATCTGGCGCGCCTCTACTCTCGGCAGAGGCGGTATGCCGAAGCAGAACCACTCTTGCGGAGGGCGGTGGCAATCCGGGAATTAAATTTCGGGCCCGATGACCCGGTACTCGGGGTCTTGCTGGCAGACTACACGCTTGCGCTCCGAAGCACGGGAAACTTCAGCGAAGCAGAACAGGTTCAAGTTCGCTCAACGAGAGTTCAGGTTCGGAATGCATTGCGCGCTGACGCTGCCCAACACTGAAGCAGGGTAATGGCCTCTCCGGAAAGACGTGTTAAGGCATCGCGATAAACTCCCGTGCGCTTTTCTTGAAAATATTTCTCGCCAACCACTAAAGTTTCAGCGGCTACTTGCCGATGAGATTTTTGTGACCAGCATCTTCGATCCATCTGCCCAAACCGCTCTCCTGAACCTCCCCTCAACCGGGTCGGGCAGTCCGAAGCGTAGTATCACCTGTCTTTTTGGTGGGGTAGAGGGCAAGCGGCTCTTTCTCGAGTGTCAGGAAAAACCGCCCGTCTCTGCAGCGCTTAGTGTCGAGTACGGGGACGCCCTGTTTCTCGGAGAGGTCATCCACCTTGTGTGTCGGAGTGGTAATAGCTGGCAGGCGGAGATCCGAGTGGAACAAGTGCTATCCGGGTTGCAGAGTCTCATGGCGCTACGTTCGCGACTGCTCGGTGAGAATGTGCGGGCTACTGTTCGGCCGTCCATAAGCTGCCCCGTCCCAGCCTGACCGTTTCGGCTGTTCATCGGATATGCTGCAAGTGAAATGCAGCAGAAAGTCTTGGTGTTCGGCGGCGGCGGTCAACTCGGAGTCGAACTGTGCCGCGAGTTTGCGCGTCGGCAGTGGGATGTACAACGCTTCGACCGGCAGTCGCTTGATATCACTGATAGCGGCCGGGTCGAGCAGGCAATTGGCAGTGCTAACGCAGACGCTGTTATCAACTCCGCAGCTTACAATCAGGTAGACATCGCCGAACAGGAGCCGCTGGCCGCGTATCAAGCGAACGCGTTAGCCGTACGAAACCTGGCAATGGCTTGCCGGCAATCCGGCGTTCAGCTGGTCCATTACTCAACCGATTACGTTTTCGACGGCGCAAAGGGCAGCCCCTACCTCGAATCCGATCCAACTCACCCCTTAGGCGCCTACGCAGTCTCGAAACTCGCCGGTGAATTATATGCCCAGGCTTATCTCTCAACCGCTCTGATTATTCGTACTTCCGGCGTCTTCGGACCCGGCGGGATGTTCACCCCGCGTGGAAACTTCGTTGAGCTGATGCTCCGGCTTGCCAAAAGCGGCAATCCGATCCGCGTTGTGCAAGACCACTCGGCGTCTCCGACCTTCGCTCCGGCTATTGCTGTGCGGACGGCCGATCTCGTGGAAAAAGGGCTACAAGGGGTCTTTCACATGGGGGGCGGCGAGGCGATTTCCTGGTACCATTTCGCCAAAATGATCTTTGACTTGGCCGAAATTTCTCCACCTCTACAGGCGAGCGACGAACGGGAGTACCGCACGGCGGCCCGCCGACCCAAATTTTCCGCTCTGAGCAATCAGAAACTGGAAGGAGCGGGCATCACGCCAATGCCACCTTTACGCCAGGCCGTAAGCGATTACCTCGAGGCACGCAAGCACGTTAGCGCGCATCGTTCGGCGTAGCGTAATATCCGCTGCGAGCCTGGACCCGATAATCTTTATTGTCGGCTTTGATCTCAACGTGGCGGAAGCTGCCGTCGCGGTTTGCATTGCTAGGCACATAACCGATCGAATACTGGTTGCGCAGCTCGTCCTGAATCTCCTGGAAGATTTCGTTCAAGGGGTGCTTTCTGTCCACCGTAAAGACATGGCCACCGGTCTCGGTCGACATCTTACGAAGGTCACCTTCCCCTCCGCCGCCGAACATACCTGCCTGCATATAGAAGCCACGATCGACATAGTAGATGCTGTAGATAATCGCATCCGCTTTCTGGGCAGCTTCAATAGCGGTGCGCACGTTGTAGGTGCTGCCCTGATCGTCCCCATCGGTAATCAGCACGAGCGCTTTTCGGCCCACTTCGCTTTTCAACTTCTCGTCGGCGGCCAGGTACACGGCATCGAACAGCAGTGTGCCTTTCGGAGTGCCGGTTTGTGGAACGGGTCCGGTATTTGGAATTCCGACCGGTCCAAGCCCCGGTGTTTGGCCATCTCCCCGCAAGTCGCTCAGAGCCGCTGTCAGCAATCGCGGAGAGCTCGTATAATCCTGCAGCAACTCCGTGCTCTTTCCGAAAGAGATCAGGAACGCCTCATCTTTCTTGCGAATCACGCTCGAGAAAAATGCTGAGGCGGCTTGGCGCTCAATATCGATCAAGCGCTCTTGACTGGCGCTGATATCGATCAGAAGACCAAGGGTAAGTGGGAGATCCGTCTCACGCGAGAAGTGTTGAATCGTCTCTTGTTTCCCATCTTCGCTAACCGAGAAATTGTTCTTCTCGAGGTTCGGAATCAGCTGGCCACCTTTCTTCGCCCGCACTGTGAACAAGATATTTACCAGGTCGACCCCGACGCGTATCGTCGGCTCCTGATCCTGCGCCGGCCCAGGCGCCTGCGGTGCGGCGGCCACGCTGCCAACGATCGCCGCGGCAACCGTAAGTGCGCACCACGAATATGCAATTTTCGAGAACAAACTGCTCATCTGCCTATGATTATCGTCCAGTGCTTTGACCGTATCCGTCGGTTGTAGTATGAAGGCGTCGCGTCCTGGCATGGCCATCGAAGCCGCAATCCTTCATCTCCGCGCTGCTGATCCAGTGCTCGCCTCGATCATCGACCGGGTTGGCTGCTGCGATGCTGCTCCGCGCGATCCAACTTTCGAGACGCTCGCCCGCTCTATCACGTTCCAACAGTTGAATGGCAAGGCAGCCGGCGTCATCTTTGAACGGTTACGTAAGGCCGTGGGAAGAAGGTTCACGGCGGCAGCTTTTCTCCGCCTCACAGTTGATGAGCTAAGGGCGTGCGGGCTCTCGCGACAGAAGATCGCGTCGCTGACCGATCTTGCCGAACGTGTCGTCCGAAGAGAGATCCGCTTCGCAAGTTTGCCTTCGCTCGGTGACGAAGAAATCATCGCGCTGCTCTCTCAAGTGCGTGGTGTGGGTGTTTGGACCGCGCAGATGTTTCTGATGTTCGCTCTCGAAAGGCCGAACGTCATGCCCGTCGGCGACTTCGGTATTCGGAATGCCGTGCGTAAAGCCTACAATCTGGCCGAGCTACCGAAGGCGGCAGAACTCGAAAAGATCGCGCAGAAGTGGCACCCCCACTGCACGGTCGCTTGCTGGTACTTGTGGCGCAGCTTGGATAAGCCGGCCCAGGAATAACACGGACATAGTCCTCTTTGTGCTTTCTTGCGTTTTTGTCGGGATAATCATCGAGGTTCATTGGAGAGTAAACCTTGACAAAAAACAGGGGGACTGAGCCGCTAGGTTACGGAGCTAGACCTTCTTCTTGAAGTCTTTTATGCCTTTCTCGAGAAGGTCGATGGCTCGCGAGGGTCCGTGGGTTCCCGTTACCTTGAAACGTTTCCCTCGATTTCTGTTGTAGGTCACGAAAAATTCGGCGACCTGATCGATAATCGGCTTATTGATTTCGGAGATTGAGTGGATGTTCTGGTGATTGTAGGAGTGAACGGAAACCGCAATCAACCGATTGTTCGTGGTCTTCTTGCCGTCCTCCGTCTGTTCGGCTTCAATTACTCCGACAATACGCACCTGCAACACGCATCCCACATGCGCGGGCTCATCCATCAGGATCATCACATCGAGCGGGTCACCATCCTGCCCTAAGGTGGATGGAATGAAACCGAAATCGTAGGGGAAACTGAGCCCTTCGGCTAACAACCCGCCAAGCGTGAAAGCACGGACTTCCGGATCATAGTTGAACTTATTGCGGCGGCCTTTTGGCGTTTCAACCACAACTCTGCATTCGCACTTCTTCTTGTCTAATTGATTCGACAAACGAGAAAGGTCCACTCTTCTTCTCCACCACGCAACAGTTGCCAAATGACAGACAAGAGGCCAACCGCACGGTCAAACCAGACGGGCGACAAAGGCGGTGTCACCCAGAGCGCGGCGACTCGAGACAGTTCTCGAAACTCGATTCGCACCAGTCTGCAACGGGATTGTAACACTTGGGATCCCGTGCCTACCTAGGCCTGCGATGGATGACGGACCCAAGTTATGGGCGACTTTATGCAGGGGGCAACGGTCGCTCCGGCTTGAACATCACTACCCCAAGAGGAGGGACCACGATCTCGGCAGAAGCCAGCCTCCCGTGCGACTGTTTCTCCTCGGCCACGATAGCGCCCCCATTGCCGAGATTGCTGCCGCCGAATGCCTCAGCATCGGAGTTGAAAATCTCAAGGAACCGGCCCGCTTCGGGCAATCCCAGGCGGTATTGCATTTGTGGCTGTGGCGTGAAATTGCACACGATAACCAGGTAGTCTTCCGGCCGCTTCGCTCGCCGTATGAAGGCGACGATAGAATTGTCCGCGTCGTGGAAATCGATCCACTCGAAGCCCCAACCCTGGAAATCGATTTCGTAAAGCGCAGGCTGGCTCCGATATAACTGGTTCAATGCAGCGCAAAAAGTCTTGAGCTTCTGGTGCGGGGCGAACTGGAGCAGCCACCATTCGATCTGACCCTCGGAGTTCCATTCCGCCGTCTGCCCGAACTCGCAGCCCATAAAAAGCAGCTTCTTGCCCGGATGCCCATACATATAGCTCAGGAACGCGCGCACATTGGCGAAGCGCTGCCACTCATCCCCCGGCATCTTATCAAGCAAAGCGCGCTTGCCGTAAACGACTTCGTCATGCGAGATTGGCAGCACAAAATTTTCGGTAAACGCGTATACCATGCTGAATGTGATCTCGTTCTGGTGGTAGCGCCGGTAGATAGGATCGAGCTGGAAGTAATGCAGCATGTCATGCATCCAGCCCATATTCCACTTCATCGTGAAGCCTAAGCCGTTCAGATAAACAGGGCGCGAAACGCCGGCAAAAGCGGTCGATTCCTCGGCAATTGTGACCGCCCCTGGGATCTGATGAACTAGTTCATTTGTCTTCTGAAGGAAGCTAATGGCTTCGAGGTTTTCGTTGCCGCCGTAGATATTTGGCACCCACTCGCCGGCTTTACGTGAGTAATCCAGATAGAGCATGGAAGCAACGGCATCCACGCGCAAGCCATCCACGTGATATTTCTTCAGCCAAAACATCGCATTGGAAATGAGAAAGGCACGGACTTCATTGCGGCCGAAGTTAAAAATCAGGGTGCCCCAATCGCGGTGTTCACCGAGCCGCGGGTCCTGATGTTCGTAAAGCGCTGTTCCATCAAAGTAACCGAGGCCGTGCGCATCCTTTGGAAAATGTGCGGGTACCCAATCCATGAACACGCCGATATTAGCTTGGTGGCATGTGTCGATGAAGTGCATGAAGTCTTCGGGAGGGCCGAAACGCGAAGTCGGCGCAAAGTAACCGGTGACTTGATAACCCCACGATGGCGAGTAAGGGTGCTCGGCGATTGGCATGAGCTCGATGTGCGTATAGCCCATCTCCTTCACGTACGGAACGAGCTTTTCGGCCAGTTCTCGATAGGACAAGGGCTGATTTGAATAGTCACGCATCCAGGAGCCAAGATGCACTTCGTAAACAGACATCGCGCTATCGAGCAAACTGGTTTGAGCGCGCTGCTCCATCCAAGCCTGGTCTTGCCACTCATAACCGGAAAGATCGGCGACCCGAGTCGCTGATTTGGGCGGCGTCTCCATCCAGAACCCAAACGGATCGGCCTTTTGCTGGCTATAGCCGCGGAAACGGGATTGCACCGCATATTTGTAAGGCGTTCCTACTTCGACTCCGGGCAGGAAAATCTCCCAGACCCCACCGGTACGTGCACGCATCGGATTCTGGCGTGTGTCCCAGCCGTTAAAATCGCCGACCACGCTGACCACGACGGCGTTCGGCGCCCACACTGCGAACCGCGCGCCCTTAACACCCTCGACACTCGCGAGATGGCTCCCGAGCATGTTGTACTCTTCGAAGTTCGTGCCTTCCGAATGAAGGTGCAGATCGAAGTCGGTGATGATTGGCGGGAATCGATACACATCTTCTGCTTCCCAAGTCTGGCCTGAATAGCTTATGAGCCGAAAACGATACGAATCGGGACGATGAGGCAGCCGCGCCACAAAAATGCCGGTGGGATGCACTCGTTCAAGCGCAAGGGTCTGATCGTCGGTGATTAGCTCGGCCTTCTCTGCTTGTGGATAAAATGCCCGAATCTCCCACTCGCTGCGCGCTCCGTCACTGACCGCGTGTGGCCCGAGAACGGCAAAGGCGTCCCCATGATATCCGCCTGCAATTGCTTCCATCTCTTGATCAGTCATCGCACGTTTATTATGGCAAGGGAAAGGGTGCAACCCGTGCCCACTCGCAAGCTTACTCGTGCAAAAATCCGAATCCGGCCTTACTGAGTTTCTCCGCTCCTTGCCCAAAGCCGAGCTCCATCTCCATCTCGAAGGGAGCGTGGAGGCGAAGACGCTTCTGGAGATCGATCCAGCACTGACCATGGACGAGATTCGCCAGGCTCTCGCTTTTGACGATTTCACCGGTTTTCTCAAGAGCTACGTGTGGGTCACAAAGAAACTGAATTCGCCGCAAGCCTACGCTCTGGCAACGCACCGATTGCTCGAAATCCTTCGTGCCCAGAACGTGACCTATGTGGAAATCACTTTGTCGGTCGGCGTCATTCTCTGGAAAGAGCAGGAAGTCGAACCGATCTTCGAAGCCATGTCCGAGGTCGCTCGCGCCTTTCGCGGTGTCGAAGTGGGCTGGATCTTCGACGCGATCCGGCAGTTTGGCGTGGCGCCGGCAGCGCGCGTGTTTGCCCTGGCGCGGGAACTGCGGAACAAAGGTGTGGTCGCGATCGGCCTTGGCGGGGATGAAAAGCGTGGGCCCGCAGGCTGGTTCGAAGAACTATACAAAGAAGCCGCCCAGGCCGGTTTGGGCCTGACTTGCCACGCGGGTGAAGTCACCGGTGCCCAAAGTGTCTGGGACGCCATTGCAATCGGAGCGCAGCGAATCGGTCATGGTATCCGTTCCGTCGACGACCCGGCGCTACTCGCTTATCTGCGAGGCCGGAACGTTCCACTCGAGATTTGTCCCTCGAGCAATGTGTGCACGGGCGCTGTGGCTGATTTGCGGGCCCATCCGCTCCGACGCTTGTACGACGCGGGCGTCCCACTCGTGCTCGGAACGGACGATCCCGCTTTGTTTCGCACCGATTTGTTGCGCGAGTATTCAATCGCGGCTGAGGTTTTTGGCTTTTCTCGTGACGAGCTCGTAAAGCTTGCCGCGAACAGCCTTCGATACCGATTCAGTACCTCCAGCCACTAGCAACCGTCCTTTATTGGCAGAATTCGAAATCCAACCGTCCATCCTGTAAATTTCACCTATACTCAAACAGGACCAGGAGAATGGAACTCCTTATGAATGCGCAAGCCGGGAAGTGGGTCGGACGAGCCGGATGCCCATACAGGTTTCCTTAGGATCCGCAGCCGGGAACACGACGGCGACCTTCTTGAAAATCTAACGGACGCCTTGGTGGCGCTAGACCGAGAGTGGCGCTACACCTATGTAAATCGGGCGGCGGAGCGCATCACTGGCGAGCTGCGTTCGGCAATGCTGGGACGAACGCTTTGGGCAGTTTTTCCTCGGGTTCTAGGAACACAGCTGGAAGATGCGTGCCGGCGTTCCATGAGCGAGCGAATCACGGTTTGTATTAACGAGTACTACCCGCTCACAGAAGCATGGTTTAACGAAACCGTGTACCCATGGGGCGACGGCATTGCCGTACATTCACGAGATATTACTGGGCAGAAACGAGCCGAAGACCTGCTGCGGGTAAGTGAAGAACGCTACCGTGCGCTGTTCGAGGCCATGGATCAGGGTTTCTGCCTTATCCAGATGCTTTTCAACGAAGCCGGTGAACCCGTTGACTACGTTTTTATCGAAACGAACCCAGCGTTCAGAAAACATGTGGGCTTGGACAATGCCGTCGGGCGCAGAGCGCTCGAAGTGATACCGGATCTGGAGAAGCGCTGGATTGATGCGTTTGGTGGAGTCGCCCTGACTGGTCTGCCCATTCGCCTGGAGAGTGAGGTTAAGTCCATCGGCCGGTGGTTCGATGTCTACGCGTTCCGACTCGGCCAGCCTGAAAGCCGCAAAGTGGCGCTTCTATTCAGCAACGTTACTAAGCGGCGTCGAGTGCAGGAAGCATTGTTTCGGGCGCACGAAGAGCTTGATCGCCGCGTCAGTAAGCGAACGGAGCAGCTTTTGGATGCTAATGCTCAGCTGCTCAATGAGATCAACGAACGTAAGTCTGCCGAGGAAGAAATTCGGCGCGCAGAAGCAGAGCGTAAGCGTCTGTTGGGACGGCTGGTGTTTGCGGAAGAGCAGGAACGGCGTCACATTGCGCGCGATTTGCACGACGATCTTGCTCAGCGTTTGGCTGTGCTCCACATCGAGCTTGACCGTTTGGTGGAAAATGCGGATACCGATTGGGTGTCATCGAAAACAAAGCTTTCGACCCTGCGGGGTAACGTCGCAGAGTTGGCTGATGGCGTCCGGCAGATCAGCCACAGACTTCACCCAAGCATCCTCGATGTACTTGGCCTCGAGGCCGCTTTACAAGACATGATCGATAGTTTCGAGAATTCCTACGATTCCAGAGTGGAGTTTATCGGGGGAAACTTGTCACGTCCGGTGCCACTGCTCATCGCCACGGCTCTATACCGCATCTCCCAAGCAGCGCTGCGTAATGCCGCCAAGTACGCTTCGGGAGCCGCCGTTACCGTGACTCTTGCAGAGACCGAGAATGAACTTCAACTGACCGTGCACGACGACGGGCCGGGTTTTGACACTAACGCTGTTGCGACCGGTCCTGGTCTGGGGCTTGTCAGCATGCAGGAACGTGCCCAGCTCGTCGGTGGAACACTTGTCTTACAGTCGGCGCCGGGCGATGGTGCCTATGTTTCGGTTACGGTACCCTGGCCGAAGTAGCGGTGCGTCTGATAATGAGAGCGTGTCTTATCGTTTTTTCTTAACCGTCCTCGCCGCGACCGGGCTGCTGGGCGCAGCTGTCAACGACATCACACCGCATGTGGGATTGGTCGAGATCTACGGCGAACGTAAGGTGCCCGCCCATAAAATATTAATGGCGCTAGGTGCGAGAGAAGGTGGCCCGCTGCCCTCACGCGGAGATGCGGAAGAACGGATCGACAAAGTCCCCGGCGTAATCGTCTCCCGTGTGGAAGCTGCCTGCTGCGCCGGACACGATATGGTCCTCTATGTCGGGGTGGAAGAACGCAATATGCCTCACATGGAATATCACGACAATCCTACGGGCACGATGACGTTACCGCCCAGCTTATTCGATTCGTACCGGAGCTTTCTCGAGGAAGTGGCGGGCAGCATCCACGGCCGCAACGCCGATGAGGATCTCACCGCAGGCTATTCGCTCATGCAAGACCCCGAGTGCCGCCGAATGCAGCAAGCATTTATACCGGCAGTAGCGGCCGACCTGCCAACTGTCGACCGGGTACTGCGCGAGTCCGCCGATGCCGAACAGCGCGCTGCGGCGGCCTATCTGCTGCAGTATGGTCCACGAGGCCCGCGCACGACTGCGGTGATCGTCGACGGCCTGCAATACGCACTGCGCGATCCCGACGATATTGTGCGCGAAAATGCAGTGCAAGCCCTCAAAGCAGTCGCGGTTGGGGCCAAGCTGCATCCCGATCCGGACTCGCAGATTCACATCGCTCCAACTTGGTTTGTAGAGCTGATGAATTCCGTGGTTTGGTCGGACCGACGCGATGCAAGTCAGGCACTGGTCGATTTAACGGAGACCCGGGACCCCGAAACCCTCGAGGTGCTGCGGAACCGGGCGCTCGCATCCGTTATCGAAATGGCTCGCTGGCACGATCTGCAAAGAGCGCTGCCGCCGTTCATCCTCGCCGGACGCTTAGCCGGGTTGGACGAAGCGGCTATCAAGACCGCGTGGCTCAATGGCGATCGGGAAGCAGTACTGAAACAAGCTTCAAACTCTTCGGGAAAGCACGGGGCGTTCTCTTCCGTTCTGCACCGTTCCGAGAAACCGAAGTGAGCTGCTAAACGCGAGGCTCGAGAGTAGGCACACCGTTCGCGATTTCCAAACTACCGGTCGAGTCACTGGCGCTCTCAGAAATCGCCTCGCACTGATGCCAAATCGGAGCTGCAACATGCGACATTTCATTAAAAACCGGCATCTCGCACGTGCAGCAGTCGCTGCAAAGGCTACAACGCTCGCACAAATGGTTACTGCAGGCATCTTTCGTACAGAACAGGCAGATGTCGCGCGATGCTTCGCCG
Organism: Terriglobia bacterium; assembly: GCA_963737005.1. Taxonomy (GTDB): domain Bacteria; phylum Acidobacteriota; class Terriglobia; order Bryobacterales; family Bryobacteraceae; genus Bog-105. The sequence continues at coordinate 735,327 of CAVTRD010000008.1, forward strand.
CAGATCGAACAGGTGAATATATTTGCTTCCATTTCCTACTTGTGCAGATTCCTCTTCGGAGCTGCCGGTTCCTTGCTGATCATACCGCGGCAACGCTGCGCTTCTTGGTCGGCGATTCGACAAGTCTGTTCCTGGTTTGTTGCCAGATCTTTGATGTAATCGCGAAACCGTTCCCGATTCGTGAAGTTACGGGCGACGAGTTGCGAGAGCTTTTCGGCGGTGCGCCGCTCGCCGTATTTTCGGGTAGCCTCTTCGAGTGAGCGCGTTGTGACCTCCAGTGCCTCCAGACGAAAGTAATTGTCGAGCGCGAGCGGTAGGTTCTCGGTTGTTTGCGCTAACTGCTTTGTCGTGACAGAGAGATCATTCAACTGCTGCTGCGCAGTTTGCAGTTGAAGAATATAAGCTGTAGGAGCGCCCTTCTTGTCGGCCCACTGCTGCGGGTCGAGGCTGCTGAGCAACGGCTTCAACTCGCTGGTATCCTGCGCGAGTGAATTGAGGATGGTGCGCACATCCCACGGGTTCTCGAGTCCCGCGGGCGCCTGTTGAGCACAGCAACATACGGCAACAAGTGTCAGCAAAAGAGGCCGAAGAACTCCGTTGGCTACCATTCCGGAAAAGCACGCGAGGGAACCATACGCGCGAGCACCTTCTCGCCCTCAATAACATCGCCGGGATGAGAGCCGGAGTGGCCGGGCGTGACAGCCGCCCAGACATCTTTGAAAGGTTTCACCGTGTAGCGATATAGCGAGCCACGATCGACCCGGCGCGAGATCGGTTCGTCCGGACGGACTAGAATCGCATCCAGAGACCGCACCAAGGTCGCGTCCGATTTCGGCAATTTTGTGTGCTGGACTCGCACCTCGCCCTCGAGAACATCGAGGCGCAGCGTATCATCTTGATCGATTGCCAGGGCGATCGTTGCTGGCCGGACTGCAGTGATCACTGCAACAGGCGTGAAGATGCGTTGCTGCGGCTGGCTCATTGAGGGCTGAAGATGCACCCTGACGCGTCCAGCGAGCACATCGAGCAAATCTCCTGCACTGGCTGTGTTTTGCCGGAACACCACACGCGAGTTGCTGAAGATATCGAAGTACGAACCGCCCGCGACAGTGAAGTGTGCCAGCCCATCGTTGCCTGTCGAGATTATTTGTCGAACCGGGACATGCTCGCCTACGCTCACCGCCCACGGTTGTGCATCACGCACTCGCGAAACGCTCCCCGTGACCGAGATAGCATGAGCTTCGAAGGGCTGCATGGCCGACCCATCCAGCGGGCGGTCCGATTGCCCGTAAGCGCAAACCGCAAACGAGCCAAGTGACAGCGCGAGGAACAGAGTCCGCATAAGAGCCGTCGATTAGCGGCTCCTTCATTGTTCCACAAACTTAGGGCTTACGTATTCTTCTTCCCGAACGCTTCGGCTTTGACGATTCCGCTGCCTTCACGAATCGTAACGAGGTGATTTGCACCAACTGCGGCGAAGTGTTCCGTCGCGCCATTCGGCCATCGGACATCGAGATCGACTTTGTTCACGGCGCCTAGGCCGAAGTGCAGCCGCAGATCATTGGCCGAATAATAACTCGCTTGGCTCAGCACTTCTTGCGCCTGGACCTTGCCGCCATAATGCGCGGTAACACGGGCACCGATAGCACTGCGATTCGACTTCGTTCCAATCAGTTTGACCTTCACCCAGTGGCTGTCACCTTTAAGATCGTTGCGTAACAACGACGGAGGCTCATTGAGATTCATGATCAGAACGTCCAGGTCGCCGTCGTTATCGAAGTCGCCGAATGCACAGCCGCGGCTCGCGTGCTGAGCGGCTATCCCGGTACCGGCTTGGTCCAACAGCTCCTCGAACTTGCCATTCTTCAAGTTCCGGAACACAATGCGCGGGCTCTTGAACGGATAGTTCGGTAATACCTTTTCGATCTCCGGATACACGCTTCCGGTCACCCAGAACAAATCGGGATAACCGTCGTTATCAAGATCGAACATGCCTGCGCCCCAGCTGATAAAGCGTGTCTCAACACCTAGCCCTGCAGAATTCGTCACGTCCTCGAAACTGCCCTTGCCGTCGTTCCGATACAACACCGCTGTGTCATCGGCGAAATGTGTTTTCAATACATCGAGGCTGCCGTCGAGGTTGTAATCACCGATGCCGAGACCCATGCCGGCCTGCTCCATACCGTCTTCATTCAGTGCTACGCCCGCTTCAAGTCCGATGTCGGTGAATGTTCCGTCGTGATTATTCTTGAACAGAAAACTGGGCGTAGAGTCGCAGGCGATGTAGATATCCGGCCAGCCATCGTTGTCAAAGTCGGCAGCTGCCGCCGTCATGCAGTAACTACCCTTTGCTTTGGCAAGGCCTGATTTAACACTTACGTCTGTAAACGTTCCATCGCCATTGTTGTGGAATAACATGACGTCACCGGGGGGCAATCCGCGCGGGCCGCAGTTTACCGGAATGCCTTTCCAGTTGCAGTAGGTGCTCTCACCAGGCTTCGGCACTTTGTTCATTTCAAGCTGCAGGTAATTGGCTACCACCAGATCAAGTTTTCCGTCTCGGTCGTAGTCAATGAAGGTGCAGCCCGCACCCCATCTAGTACCTTCATGAAGCAAGCCGGCCTTCTCCGTAATGTCGGTGAACGTGCCATCGCCGTTGTTGTGATACAGCGTGTTCTGGCCGTAGTAGGTCACGAACAGGTCGTCGAAGCCGTCGTTGTTAAAGTCGCCAATCGCTACGGCCGATGCCCAGCCCGCTTTCGTCAAACCGGCCTTTTCGGTGACGTCAGTAAAGGTGCCGTCGCGATTGTTCTTGTAAAGGCGGTTTGTTGTGCCGGCAGGAGGCCCTTCCAGGCGCGTTCCACTCAGCGTGAAGATATCGAGCCAACCGTCATTATCGAAGTCAATGAAGGCACAGCCGCAGCCGGTCGTTTCGACGATATACGTTTTCTTCTCTTCGGGACCGTAGATGAGCGGCGCATGCAAACCGGCTTGCGCCGCGACGTCAGTAAAGCAGGCATCAAACGGCAGACCCGACGGCTTACCCCGCGGCTGAGCTTTGACGGCGCGCGATGAGACACCCTGCCCGAAGGCGCTGAGCGCCGGAGCGCCGAGCAGTCCCAGCATGACCCTGCGGCTGAAAGAATCTTTCTTCAAATTTGCAGTGTATCAACGGAAAGTCGGGCTGCTCCCCCCAATGTTGCAAGACGCCGTTAATCCTGCGAGATGCTCAGCATGTTGCCGTCGGGATCTTTGAACCATCCGATCAACGCCCCGCTAGGCGAGCGCCAGATCCCAAGCTCGTCTTGCCTCATGCCTTCGTATCGTTCCAGTGTGACGCTCGAGTCTGCAAGGTATTTGGCGGTCGCGGTAATATCGGGAACTTGCCATCCGAGGACCGTATAGGGAGGAGCGGCTACCTTTGCTACGATCGCAACTCGCAGGGACGTCCCGTTCGCATCCAACACAAGCGCGAATGGGTCTTCGCTGGTTAACGAAAACCCGAGCGTATCGGCATAGAACGCCTTTGCGCGCTTGGCGTCAGAAGTAGCAACAAATGCGGTAAGTTTGGCGGAACGGAAGGGCGATGAGGGTCGCATCATTAGACCTTAGCGACACGCGCCGTTTCGAATGTCTGGGCAATCAGCGCCTGCGCTTCCTGCTGGATGAGCCGTAGATGCTCACTGCCCAGGAAGCTCTCCGCGTATACCTTATAAACGTTTTCGGTTCCCGACGGCCGGGCGGCAAACCAGCCGTTCTCCGTCACAACTTTCAGGCCGCCGATCCCCGCGCCGTTCCCCGGTGCTTTGGTGAGCATTGCTTCAATCTTTTCCCCAGCCAGGTTCTTCGCGGAAACCTGATCAGGGGAGAGCTTCTGCAAAATCGTTTTCTCTTCCGGTGTGGCGGGTGCGTCGATACGCTCGTAAACCGGATCACCGAATTTCGCCGCGAGTTCGCGGTAGCGCACACCGGGGTCCCGCTCCAATTTCGCCGTTATCTCTGCCGAAAGAAGGCCGAGAATAAGACCATCTTTGTCGGTGCTCCACGCCTGACCTTTACGATCGAGGAACGACGCGCCCGCGCTTTCTTCCCCGCCGAATCCGAGTGAGCCATCGAGCAATCCATCGACGAACCATTTGAAGCCCACAGGCACTTCGTCGAGCCTGCGGCCAAGATCGGCCGCTACCCGGTCGATCATGCTGCTACTGACGAGCGTTTTGCCGATTCCCGCATTGGCACTCCATTCCGGGCGATTTCGAAAGAGGTATTCGATCGCTACCGCGAGATAGTGATTCGGATTCAGGAGTCCTGTGCCAGGCGTTACGATCCCGTGGCGATCGTGATCGGTGTCGCATGCAAACGCGACATCGAAGCGATCTTTCATGCCAATCAGACTCGCCATTGCGTAGGGTGACGAGCAATCCATGCGGATCTTGCCATCCCAGTCAAGGGTCATGAAGCGGAAAGTAGGATCGATGTCGGAGTTGACAACGGTCAGATTCAATCGGTAACGCTCGCCGATACGCGGCCAGTACGCCACGCCCGCACCGCCGAGCGGATCGACACCCAGCTTAAGATCGGATTGTCTGATGGCCTCAAAGTCGAGAACGGAAGCAAGTCCGTCGACGAAGTTCGTTAGGTAGTCGTAACGTTTGGTCGAGCTCGCCCGCAGAGCTCGTTCGGCCGGAATACGACGAACCCCCAGCAGCTTCTTATCCAACAAATCGTTGGCATAATTCTCGATCCACTTCGTTGCTGTCGTGTCGGCTGGACCGCCCGAAGGAGGGTTGTATTTGAAGCCGCCGTCCTCCGGTGGATTATGCGAGGGAGTAATTACGATGCCGTCGGACTGCCCCTTCTGACGCCCTCGGTTGTGATTGAGAATGGCATGTGAGAGTGCGGGAGTAGGAGTGTAGCCGCCGGCCTCATCGATCATGACTTCGACTTCATGAGCCGCCAGAACTTCAAGCGCCGTGAGAAAAGCAGGTTCCGAGAGTGCATGCGTGTCGAGCCCCAGAAATAAGGGACCGCTCACGCCCAGCTGTTTGCGATACGCACAAATGGCCTGTGTGATAGCGAGAATGTGACTTTCGTTGAAGCTTCCATGGAATGAAGAGCCGCGATGGCCCGAAGTACCGAAAGCAACCCTTTGAGTGGGCTCGCCCGGATCCGGCTTGATCGTGTAATAACTTGCGATCAAACGTGGGATATTCACCAATTGTGTGGGATCCGCCGGTTGCCCGGCACGTGCGTTTAACGGCATTGTTTTCTCCTCTACCCGGCGAGGAAGAAACCAGCCGAGGCCCCAACCCAGTCCAGGTTCTTGTTGAAGTCTACTCCCATCATCTTTCCGCGCCCAGTCCGCAGCAGTGTTGTGACGGGCCGCATCTGGCCATCGTCGCGGATATACATAATGCGGACCTCCAATTTAGTGGGCCCGCTAGGGGTGTCGATGGTCGGAACGAAATCCATTTTGCGTTGCAGAATGAAGTCCGGCCTCTGCGCCGCGGGTATTGAGTCTATCTCTTCCTTTGTTGGTCCGATCACCACGCCCAAACCGGCGAAGGAATAAAGCGGCTTTAGAACGAACTGATCGAGGTCGGTCGGCGGCTCCGTCAGATCGCTTAGAAACCAGCTTTCCGGTACGTACTTGTGCCGGAGCCAGGGCAGGGAAAACTTGCTGATCCGGAAGAACCAGTTTGGGTGCCCAGCCCATTCAACATCGACTTCATCGGTGAAGCGAAACTCGGAGACGACGTTCTTACGTACGAGCTCATCCGCGATAACTCGGTTGTAGATGCGTTTGATCTCCACGTTATTCAGATAGAGCTTCCGTCCGCGCTTCTTGACATCGCGAATATCGGCTATTTTGATTCCCAGCAGCTTCTGCGTGGTTAGAAAATCGGGGAGAGTTTTCTGCTCATACGGGTCGATCTCGAGCAGCACGACCTCATTCGGATCATGTCCGTTTAGGATGACCCGTTCGAGCAACGCTTCATAGCTCGCATTGTCCAGCCCGCCCAGAAATGGATTCAGGCTGCTGTGTAATTTATCGAGGACGTACGTCCTGTGATATTCACGGGCCATCACAACCTGGAACGAGTAAATTGAAGGGAAGCCTTGAATCTCAACCAGCCTCGGTTCGAGAGCACCGGTTTCCCCCCGTATTACTCCGAAGTCGGCCTGCATAAAGAGCGGCTGATCTGTTTGGTTAGGCACACGAAAGTGCGGCGGAACCGCAGCGAGCGAAGCGTCTCGATACGTGGCATCCTCGGCAAGCTGCGTGTACATCTCCTGCCCTGCGCGTACCATGTCGTCGAGCAAAGGTTGCGGAAGGAAGATGGGTGTTTCGCTGCACCGAAATGAAACGTGAGTGCCCGCGATCTCATCAAGCCGGCGCAGTAGGTCGCCGTATAGCTCGGGACGCCATCGCCGATTGAACTCGCTGCGTAGTTCGGGGATCACAGTAAAGAAGACGGGTTAGTCTAAACCAGGAACTGACCGCCGCTCATAATCTGCAAGTCGTCTGCCCAGATATCAAAGCGGGTTCCTACGACGTCGATGTGCGTGGAGGAGGTCCAGGGAGCGCCCGTGTGCAATCCATAAGGGTCCCCGAAAGCCATGTGAATCCCGGGAATTTTCTCGTCCTGCAATATGTTTCCAACGATGCGGCGACAAGCTAGATTCGTGCCGATAGCAAATTCGCCGACACGATCGCTATTTGGATCGCGATGCGTATACTCCCAAAACTCACTTGCAAGCTGCTTGTTCTGGCTGTGCGCCTCAATCAATCGGTTCTTCTCAATTTTCAGCGTCAGCGGCGTTGCAGCGAGATCGCCGAACTTGGCACAGAGGTAATCACCAACCACGCCATCGACAACGAAAATGCCGTTTACTTCCAGGGGCGAAGTGAAAGTTTCGCCGCCCGGCAAATTGCCCCACTTCTCACGGCTGATGATTCCACTGGTCTTGATCCACTTATAGTCGGGCGTGAGGTCTGCTCGGATATCCGTACCGGCCGGCGTAGTCGCCCGTATGCTGCGAGCTGACTTTACGATGTTCATCACGCGAAGAGTGAGCTCATCTACCTCGTCGAAGTCAGCACGCATGCCCTCGAGCATGATCTTCTTCTCGATATTCACCATGTGGGCATGCCGCAAACGCCGGCGATTCACCACTTCGCACATCTGCATGCGGGTCTTCAACTCGTTCGGCTGTGCATAGACCGCATAAATACTGACATCGCTCGATTCCATGTCGTCGAGGATCGGTTGCGGCATCTCAAGCAAAGGCCGCGGCGCTAGCTCTTCCAGAATGAACGTGCTGAACTGACAGCCGCACCTATCTAATTCGGCGGCCAAACTGGCCGAGATCTCCGCGCACGCGCGATCGGTGATGAGGGTCACCTTTTCTGTCGGCTGAACTTTCAGACACACAAACACTGCGTTGTGCGCCCCGGGTTGTAGCTCCGGATCAAAAGCCTGCCTCAGCTGTTCTGTCATCAATTCGACCCGCCTACCCCCGCTCCCCGCGTCAAACCTGCTTCCGTCTCATAGACGATGTAATCGACGACTTTGGTCAGATCTCCTGTTTCCTGAAAGATGCGCAGTTGACGATCGGCGCCCGTGCCGTGCTCGAGAATCCGGTGAACGTAATTGATCTCGTTGCGTGAGCCTAGTTCGTCGACTACGTCATCCACGAAGTGCAGATATTCGTAGATCAGATCGCGAACCGGAACCTCGGTTTCCTTGCCGAAGTCGATCATCTTGCCCGTTATGCCGTAGCGCGCAGCGCGCCACTTGTTCTCCATGAGCAGAGAGCGTCCGTAAATACGGAAGCTTTGATTCACGGAGTGCAGTTTCCAGAGCTTAGCGACAGTAGCCTGAATGAGCGCCGCTATGGCAACCGTTTCATCGGCTCGGAGCGGCATGTCGCAAATGCGGAACTCGAGGGTCGGGAAATGCGGATGTGGCCGGATATCCCACCAGATTTTCTTCGCGTTATCGATGCAGTTGGTTTTGACCAGCAAATCTACGTAACGCTCGTACTCGTTGTAGCTTGTAAACGAGTCAGGGATATTCGTTCGCGGAAACTTGTCGAAGACTTTGCAGCGGTAGGATTTCAGCCCGGTGTCCATGCCGAGCCAGAAGGGCGAGTTGGTCGATAGGGCCATGATATGCGGCAAAAAATAGCGCGCCGCGTTCATGAGGTGGATCGCCGTTTCGCGATCTTCCACCCCAACGTGTACGTGCAAACCGAAAATCAGGTTGGCCCGCGCCACCATCTTGAGGTCTTCGACAATAATCTGGTAGCGCTCGTCAGGATAGATGTCTTGTTTCCGCCAATCCGCAAAGGGATGAGTGCCGGCCGCCGCTAGCCGCAGATCATTCTTTTTGGCTAACTCGCAGATTTCCGAGCGCAGGCACTTGAGTTCGCGAGCGGCATGCTCGATGTCTTTGCAGATACCGGTGCCCACTTCGACCACCGATTGATGCATCTCGGCCTTGACTGCTTCTTTCAGCAGCGTTTTGCCTTGCGCGATGATTTCGGCATCGATATGCGACCGCAGATCGCGAGTCTCCGGATCGATCGTCTGATATTCTTCTTCGATACCTAAAGTGAAGCTTGGTCTCATCGCCTTGTTCCTTCACGGCCGGAAGCCATTCCCTGTGATAGCGGCTAGAACGCTGCCGCCCGCTGCGCTCCTCGCAAAAAGTGGCTCCAGTGAAACTCTGTTTGGGGCTGCTCATCGCTCATCGCTTTTTCGATTGCCATCTGCGCCACGTTTTCGATAACCCACTCGAAATTAGCCTGCCCTACCGAATGAACATCTGCGTCTGGCGCGGGATTCAGGAAGTCGATCGCGTATGGGATTCCATTTTCGACTGCGAACTCGACGGTGTTGAAATCATAGCCAAGCGCCCGGCACAAGGTGAGGCAATCTCGGACAACCCTTTCGTGTAAGGCTTGCGAACTCGCTCGACCGTCCGGCACGTAGCGGAGATGATGTGGCAGTTTCGGGTCGTATTTCATAACCCGCACCTTTTCCTGCCCTACGACGTAGCACCGGAAATACTCGTCGAAGTTGACCGCCGATTGAAGCGTCATGCATAGCGCACCGGTCTGATCGTATGCCTCAAAAAACTCATCCGGAGAATCCACCTTGTAAACATGCTTCCAGCCCCCGCCGCTGAATGGCTTGAGAAAGGCGGGGAATCCGACGTATCCAAATACCTCGTCCCAGTTGAGCGGAAACTGCAGGTTGCGCATCGAGCGATCGGTGGTGCCTGCCGGGTGTACTTTATGCGGCAAAACGACTGTATTCGGAACAGCTACCCCGATCTTGCTTGCCAGGGCGTAATTGAAGAATTTGTCGTCGGCACTCCACCAGAATGGATTGTTAATGACGATCGTGCCGCTCAGGACGGCATTCTTCAGGTACGCGCGGTAGAACTCTATATCCTGCGAGATTCGATCGATGATGACACGATACCCGCTTGGTTCGGCCATTTTGACCCCGCCAATCTGGATGTGCTCGGCGCAGACTCCGGGAACGTTTTTCCCATTAATGTGATCAACCAGCGCCGCTGGAAAAGTGTTTTCCATGCCATAGATAATGCCGATCTTTCTCATATTTCCTGTTCCTTCCTCGAAATTCAAAAGGAGCGACCTGTGGAGTTAGAAGAATTTTAGCGCCATGCGCTCCCAAAGCGGCCAATCGTGTCGTTCTCCGCCGGTCCAGACATCGAGCCAGTGCGGGATACCTCTCCGTTTGAGAATTTCGGCTACCCTGAAGTTTTCGCCCAGGCAAATGTCCCAGTCACCGGCCCCGAGTACCAACCGCATCTGCCGGTAGCGATCCAGAAACCATGGGTCATCGATGTTCGGTAGATAATCGACTGGGTTATTGAAGTAAAAGTCGCTGTCGTAATATCCATCCATAAACGGCTTCATGTCGAAGGATCCGCTCATGCAGATGCAGGCCGATGTGAGGTCCGGGTGACGCATCGCAAAGTTCAATGCTTGGTAAGCGCCCAAACTGCAGCCTGTCGTGCAGATCTGCGCGCCATTGTTTCTCCCCTTCATCAGCGGAACGACCTCATACAAGATGTAGTCTTCGTAAGTGATCTGCCGCCGGACGCGCTCATGCGGATGAATGGACCGGTTATACCAGCTTTCCGCATCCACACTGTCCACACAGAAGACTTGCAGATGGCCCCACTCAATCTTTTGAGCGAGCGTGTGGATCATGCCGGAATTTTCGTACTCAAAGAAGCGCCCGCGAGATGTCGGAAAAACCAGTACGGGAAGGCCCCCGTGGCCGTAGGCAAGCAGTTCCATATGTCGGCCCAGGTGGTGACTGAACCAGTTGTGATAGTCGCGGCGCATAGTAGACCCTGACCGGATGATCTTTCATACTACAATCCGCCTACAACTTGTTCGCAGAGTAACGATTTAGTATCCGGTCGGTGTTCATTCCAGTTGAACCGTTCCGGAGCTTCGAGCCATCGAACAAACCATGAGGCTCGGATCAGTTAAGATACAAAAGAACCTCATAGGGCCGGTCGGCTCATACACTAATACATTGATACAAAAGGCGCTAGTACTTCTATGCGCGGCTATGCTCGTTGCCGCTACTCCTTTGTTTGCAGTGACCGCTGAGGCTGATTGGGATACGTCCGCTTCCAACGAAATTATTGGGAAGTATCTACAGGCAACCCAGACCTATCGAACAACGCCGGGCGAGACTTCGATGGAGGTGGACATCGACGCCTCTATCCCGCGATTGAAAGAAAGTGCCCGGTTGCATGCCCTCCGGCTGATCTCGCAGTTTGGACATATCAGTTACCGAGTTATGGGCTTTCAGGGCAGCAACACAGTCAAAAGCCAAGTGATCGCACGGTACTTGCTGGTTGAGCAGCAGAGCCAAGGGAACCCAAAACTGGCGATTACGCCCGCGAATTACAAATTTAAGCTGAAGGGCGAGAGTATTACTGAAACGGGAAGCTCGTCTATGTGTTCGCGCTCGCGCCGCGACGATCCGCAAACGGACTGTTCAAGGGTGAGATGTGGCTCGATCAGGCGAGCTATCTGCCGGTTTACGAGAAGGGGCACCTGTCAAAGAGTCCAAGCGTCTTCTTCAAAAAAGTGGAGTTCGAGCGGGCGTTTGCCATCCAGAATGGCGCGGCGGTTCCCAAGCATGTGAGTAGTGTCATCAGCACGCGGGTCTGGTTGGGAAAGTCGAGTTGAACGTGAATTATTCCAATTATGCCCAAGGCGAGGCCGCTGCAGTCGTGACGGTCACCCGGCGTCTCGTGACCGATGTTATCGTCTCGCTAGTGACGTAGCATCGCCGCTGGGCTGCGGCTTTATTGCCTTCTATCCGCAGGGTCGCCGTCTGCCAGTCCGGTTGAGTCAGAAACCAAGGCAAACTAAAATAAAAGTAACGCTCAAGGGAGTTCATGAGAACGCTTTTTCTGAATCCGCCCTCCTTCGAGGGCTTCGATGGCGGCGCGAGTTCGCGTTGGCCCGCTGCCCGCGAAATTGAATCGTACTGGTATCCGGTTTGGCTATGCTATCCGGCGGGTTTGATTCCGGACAGCAAAGTCGTCGACGCTCCGCCGCACAAAATTTCAATCGACCAGACGGTTGCGATGGCCTCGGATTTCGAACTGCTAGTGCTTTTTACTTCGACGCCCGGCTTTAATGTCGATGTGAAGATCGCCGAGATGATGAAGGACGTGAACCCGAAGCTGAAGGTCGCCTTCGTCGGTCCGCCGGTTACGGTCGAGCCGGAAAAGAGTCTTGCGCGCATCGAAGGCGATCGACTTCGTGGTCAAGCGCGAGTTCGACTATGCGATTCGCGACTACGCAATGGGCAAGCCGCTCGAAGAAATTCCTGGCGTTGTGTTTCCGCAAAGACGGCGGTTTTCAGAACAACCCCGAGGCTCCGCCGATTGAGGATCTGGATGCGCTTCCCTGGGCTTCGAAAGTTTATAAGCGCGATCTCGATTTCCGGCGCTATAACGTGCCGTTTCTGCTGAATCCGTTCATCTCGTTTTACACGACTCGCGGCTGCCCTGCTCAGTGCACGTTCTGCCTGTGGCCGCAGACGCATTCGGGTCATCGCTGGCGCTTGCGCTCGTCCGATGACATTGTGAACGAATGCCGGTACGCGCTCGAGAATTTCCCCGGTCTGAAGGAAATTTTCTTCGACGACGACACCTTCAATTATCAGAAGGCGCGCACGATCGAACTCTGCTCGAAGCTGAAGACCCTTAACTTCACCTGGAGCTGCACGTCGCGCGTGACGACCGACTACGACACGTTAAAGGCCATGAAAGAGGCGGGCTGCCGCCTGCTGATCGTGGGCTACGAATCGGGCGACCAGCAGATTCTCAAGAACATCAAGAAAGGCGCCACGATCGACATGGCGCGCCGATTTCACGGCAAACTGCAAGAAGCTCGGGCTGGTCATTCACGGCGACTTTATTGTCGGGCTGCCGGGTGAGACACCCGAGACGATCCGCAAGAGCATCGATTTTGCCAAAGAGCTGGATGTCGAGACGATTCAGGTCTCGATCGGGCATCCGTTTCCGGGCACCGAGTTCTACGATCACGTTAAGAAGAACGGCTTGATCACGATCGACGAGGCGATGACGGATGAAGTCGGCCACCAGCTTCCGAACTACCAATACACGGGGCTGGACAGAGGCGAGCTGGTCGAGTGGGTCGAGCGGTTCTACGGCGAATATTATTTCCGGCCGAAAGTCGCGTTCCGGCTGATCAGTAAGGCGATGTTCGACGGCGATGAACGCCGCCGGCTCTACAAAGAAGCGCGCGAGTATCTGGCTCTTCGTTCTAAGCGCAAGCAGTTCGTGAAGGAGCAGAGGCAGCAAAAGGAAGATGCGCGGCCGGCGGTTGTGAGCGCGGGGGATTAGGGCGTCTGCGCACCGATCTCGAAACGGCAGCTGCTTCGGGCGGCTGCCGAACGCTTCAACGCAGTCTGCCCGTGCTATTCGCAACGAAGCAGCGCTTACGGGAGTCCACGCGTTACCGAAGCTGAAAACGTTTTGGCTCGTTGGAGCCGTCACATGTTGAACGCTTTCGGGAATCTGTCTCTGGCCTGGGGCATGAAGCACGCTCCGATTCATGTCGGATTGAACCCGTCCGGCTATCTGCGCGACATGCTGAATCCCTTTGTAGCGCTTAGGGATCGGGTTGCTAGTTCTGTGGCTGCTGACTCGCATGGCGCTGCTGAGCTGGGCGGATCTGAGTTTCGTTCTTCCTGTGACCGGCGTGGGCTATTTTCTCGGCGCTGTTTTAGGGCGCGTGTTTCTGCATGAGACGATTACCGCCAGCCCAATGGCTCGGAACACTGTTGATTTTCGCGGGGACAACGTTTCGTCGGTACCACCCATCAGAAGACGCCACGCGATCTGAAGGCGTTCGAATGAAGTGGGCGCTGCTGGCTACGATTGTCATCGCTACCGTACTCGGCGATCTGCTGCAGAGCCGCGAGATGAAGCTGAGCGGCGCGCAGCAGGTGGACGCGACGAGGGCTGGCGCGTATCGTGCGCACGATCTTCAGCCGGCGATATCTGCTTCTGGGCATCTTCTGCATGGCCGTGTCGTTTTTCGCTTTATGGCGCTTCTGCAGAATGCTCCGTTGAGTTTCGCGGTGCCTGCTTCGGCGGCGACGTTCGTCCTCGAAACAATACTGGCTAAGTTCGTTTTGAAAGAAATGGTGGGACCTCGGCGGGCGTTCGGCGCGCTGCTCGTGCTGAGTGGAGTCGTTCTGCTCGCACGGTAGTTTAGCGTTCAGCTAGTGCGAGTTCTTCTGGCTTGTCTTTCTTCCGGCTGCCGTCTACCAAGCTTCTTGCGATCGTCGCGGCCCTGAATCATCTCAGGCGTCGTTATGCGGACCGGCTCGCGTCCGAATACCTTTCAGCCGCCCGTCTCCATTCTGAAGCCGCTGCGCGGCTCGATCCGGGCATGTACGAAGCGTTCCTTTCGCATGTCTCGCTCGACTATCCGGCGTACGAGATTCTTTTCGGCGTGGCCGACCCGAGTGATCCTGCTATTCCCGAGGTGCTTCGCCTTAAAGAACAATTCCCAGCTGCTCAGATTCAACTCATAATCGGGCATGAGGCAGCGCCGAACGGGAAAGTAGGCGTGCTTTCTTATCTTGGCGAAGCATGCGCGCTATCCCGTGTGGGTGGTGAATGACAGCGATATCCGAGTCACGCCCGACGTATCTGTCGCGCGTGATCGAACCCTTGCGCGATCCGCGATCGGCGCTTGTGACTTGCCTCTACCGGGCGCGCGCGCATACGCTGCCGGCGCTGTGGGAGTCGCTGGGGATTGCGACCGATTTCATGCCGAGCACGCTAGTGGCACAGTTGATCGGGGTGCGCGAGTTCGGGCTCGGGTCAACGCTTGCGTTCCGGGCGGCAGACCTCGAACGAGCCGGCGGTTTCACTGCGATCGGCGATTACCTGGCCGATGATTACCAGCTTGCCAAGCACATCACCGGCCAGGGCAAACGCGCGCTGCTTTCCACCTATACCGTTGAGACCTCGATCGGCGAGCCCACTTGGCTGGGAGGGTGGCAGCATCAGCTTCGCTGGGGGCGCACCATTCGCGCTTCGAAGGGCGGAGGATATGCGGGATTGCCTTTAACTCATGCGGGTCTGTGGATACTGCTGGCGTTTGCGGCTGGGGCTCCGGGAGTCGCGTTCGCCCTTTTCGCATTGCGGATGCTTTCTGCGGTGCTCGGCGGCTGTGCCGTACTCGGGAGCCGGCCATGGCCATCCTTTTCTGGCTGGCGCCGCTATGGGATGTGTACTCGTTCGCGGTCTGGATCGCGTCTTATGGAGGCCGTGAAGTGCGCTGGCGCGACCGGGTCTTGCAGATAGACCGGGAGGGCCGGATCGTCGCGCGGTGACCGGCCGGGCACATGTTAGTCTAATGTCTTCCGCCGGGCAGCGCTCCACTGAGCATGGCCGACCGCTGAACCTTTGAGGAGTTTACAGAAACGAATGTTTTCGAAAAGTCGGAGCAGCTTGCTGTTCGCTTTGACCATATCCTTTGCCGCACTTTTGCCTGGGCAGGCAGTCGCACCAGCGAAGCTCGCCATCGTGAATGCGCAAAGAGCGGTCGCGGATACGCAGGATCTGAAAAAAGCGCAGGCGACTCTCGAAGCCAAGTATCGTCCCCGGCAGCAGGCGATTGAATCGCTGCAGCGCGATTTGCAGAGCATTCAGCAACAGCTAGCCACGCCCAACTTAGCGCCTGACCGGGAGGCTCAGCTCCGGCAAACCGCAACCGAAAAACAGAAGCAACTGCAGCGCTTGGGTGAGGATCTACAGGGTGATGTCAATGCCGAGCGGCAGGATATCTTGGGGCGCGTAGGGCGACAGATGACGGATGTCATTCGCAAATTGGCCGAACAACGTGGCTTGGATGTCGTGGTCGATATTACTAACACGCTTTATTACAGGCCGGCACTTGATCTAACGGCCGAAGCAACCGCAGCTTACGATCGGGCTTACCCGGCAAAGTAGGCGGTTAGTAGCAGCGCCTCCGGAGGCATGAATGGGCAGCTATCTCCAGCATTACGGAGCAGGCGAAGAGCGACGCAATCGAACAATCAAGTTCATCATCGCCGGTGTTATCGGGCTTTTGATTCTTTGGTGGGTTCTCTATCTGGTGTTGCACAACCGTGCCGAGAAGCAGACGGTAAACCGCTTTCTTGAGCAACTCAATTCACGAAACTATGCCCAAGCTTACGCAGTGTGGGGTTGCACGGTGCAAAACCCCTGCACCAATTACGATTACAAACGTTTTCTAGATGATTGGGGGCCCGGTAAGAAGGTCAGTTCTCCTTGGAAGATCGCATCCATCGATGGCTGTAAGGCCTTTGTGACCGTGAACGTGCAAGCTACTGGCTCGGAACTAGAGTCGCTTGGGGTCGAGCGCGGCACCAGGACCATTATGTTTGCGCCCGCGCCTGAATGCCAGGAGCCGCAGTGGCGCTGGAAACAGTTCTTTGCTCGGATTTTTGGCGGCGGCCGTTCCTAGGCTGCCCAACCTACACGAGCTCAGCTAACTGTCGCAGGAATTTCGGTAACGCTCGGTTCACCCGGACGGGCCAGGTTCTTCACGACAACACGCGCCGGATTACCCATCACCACCGAATAAGCCGGCACATCTGTCACAACCACACTGTTCACACCCACCACCGCGCCCTCGCCGACCGTAACGCCTTTCAAAATAAACGCGTTCTGACCAATCCATGCATTACGGCAGATGCGCACCGGCTTGATTTCTTCGGGCTTCGGGGGCAGATCCGCAATGCGGTCCGCAGCGTCTTTCGGGTGAGCATCGGAGTCCATGAATCGAACTCCAGTAGCGACGTTGACGTCGTCCTCAATCACGATCTCTTTGTTGACGAGAAACGTGACATTATGGCCGAGATCGACGCGATTGCCGATGATCAATTTAGGCTCGTCAAAGATGCGCCCGCTGAGCAGATCAATCTTGCCAAATACGTTGACATCGTCGCCAATGTAGATTTTGGCGTGGCTGATGACAAAGGGAAGCCGTGTGAGGCGGAAGCGTTTCCCGACCGATTCACAGCGCCCCCGGAAAAGAGGCTCCCGAATGAAGTAACTGAGCGCCCAGCGAAATCCGCCGACGATAGCGCTCTGCATGTTAAATAGGAACCGCAGAAGAGGATGGATAAATCGTGGGAGCGGCAATGTGCTTGAAATAAGACCCTTGGCGATCTTGCGCAGAAAGCGATAGAAGGGGCTCTCGCCGCGTTTGATATTTAGAATCAGCCTCTCAACCACGCTGTGTCTCCAGTAATTCGATTACGAGTCTTTCTCGCGTGATCAACCAGGCGATGCGGCGTCCTTCGAATGCCACCGCAGGGCAGGGTCGCTGCACGACCGAAGCTTTTCTCGACTTGAACACAGCTAATGCTTTCTCGATATCTTCCACCTGATAGCAAAGATGGTGTTGGCCCCCGCCTTTTGCCAGAAACTTGGTCACGGGAGAGTCAGCTTTTGCCGGCGCAACCAACTCGATCTGGGCGCAAGCCGGGCCTGTTTCAAGGAACGTGACTTTCACCCGCTGAATGGGATCTTCGTAGATGGCGCCGTCCCAAGTCATGCCAAGCGAATGCATGAAGCCCCGTGCTGAACTCTCAATGTCAGACACGACGTACCCAACGTGATGGAGACGTAAAGAAAAACCGAGTGGCTCAGCATCAGGGTGGGCCGGCAGAGAGCGCTCGGGCTTCCCGATTGTTTCAGTATCAAGCATTCTGAAAATCAGGCATGCACGGTCGTCATCTTCAGATACTCGTAGATTTTAGTGAATGAATCGAGCTCTCCGGCCAACTCCAGATCCATCGTGATCTGAAATTCGTCTTCGATGACGTTAAGCAACGTAATAGCAGCGATCGAATCCCACGCAGCCAGTGAACTCTGCGCAGCACCCGTAATCTCACCGGGCGGCATCTCCGGGAACACGGTCTCGAAACATTTAATTAGACGCGTTTTGGTCTCATCCATTTACGGTTACTCCACTTACCTCTTCGACTTGATGGTAAAGGGCCGGGCAGTTGCGCTCGAAGTCTTCTCGCGTGAGCTCGAACGGCGCCTCTGGCGTACGTCCTAAAATGGTAGCGAAAAACTCCTGCAGCGGTCCATTCTTGGGTGTTGCCGCAAAATCGAAGGTCACCCGGGCCGGACCAAATTTATCGAACAGCTGCTTCAAGGTCTGGTGCTCAATGCGCCGGCTAAATGCGCGGCAGCTCATCACCCAGGTCGGAATTTCGAGATTTCCGCCGCTCATCGCACCCTGTAACACTGCGATCGTGCCGAGTGCACCGAACTTGTCCTGATACTTCACGGTCGCGACGAACGCGCCTTTCCGCTCGGCTTTCGTCTGCCATTCGGCCGCGGTGAAGCGCGCGCCATTCAGATTGAACTGGTTGGTCTTGTTCACGAGCTCGAGCGTCCTCGAATTGTCAGGCGGCGAATCGAAATCAAATACGATGGTGGCGTTCACTGTACTCAGAAAGTCGTCGCGCTGTCCCGCATCAGCTGCTTGTTGCTGAAACTGCGCGCCCTGGCGGATACTCGCCATCCGCAGAGTATCTTCTTCGCTGAGCTGACTTTTACCGCAGAGATCGCGTAGCTGCCGCAGCAGTTGCCAAACACCCGCGTAATCTCCTACAGGAAACGGCAAGCAGGTGATCCCCGGATGCGCGCTCGCCACTTCCGCCAGCTCAAGCGGGGTGTCATCGATAAAAGCAACGCTATCGGCTGAGATGTTCCACGTCTTTAGAATCCGCGCAATCGATTCAGATTTGGGCGCCCAGTGCACTTCTACCGGAAACATCTTCTCACGTCGAATCAGCATGTCGGGCCGTGCTAGGGCCTCGCTGGCAACGGCGGGATCGTTCTTACTGGCGATGGCGACGAGAGTGCCTTCGTCTGCCAGCGCCGCCAACAGCTTCTGAAAGAGACCGTGCAGATAATAGCGGCTGGCCGGGTCCCAACGAACCGCATCGGGGCCCGCCTCGCCTACCAAGCCACTCCAAAGAGTGTTATCCAGATCGGTTATTACGCCCTTGAGCGGCTGTCGAGGCGCCAGAGCCAAGGCCAGAGCGGCTGCCACTTGGTCGGCGTGCAGAAGAGTGTACGGGAACCCGATCAGCAGGTCTGACTTCAGATCGAGACGGCTGGCTACGGGCGAACTCTCGCCCAAGCGAGCCGTGTTGACGACCGAAAGATGTTTGCGATTCGCAACGCGGAGGCCGAAGTTCGCCAGCTCGCGCGAAAGCGCCAGCTCGGTCTCACCCGCCTGCCAGCTCGGCGGATGAAAGATAGGCAGTAGCGGCAGGGTCGGAAGCGAAATGGCAACCCCCACGTGCTCCGGTAATCGGGAAATCGCACCGGCAAGCCGTTCAAGCATCGCGGTCGCTGTCGTCAGGATGTCCGCTGAAAGAGCATTTCCCCAAGAGCCACCTTCCCGGTACTGCAGCCGCGGGTCGACATCCTGCCACTCCATCGCAATTGCCAGGGCGGAAGAGCCGGTGCAACGCTCAACAGTCCCGACCAGGTCACCAAACGTACCCTCCGCCACCACAACACGGCGCTTCGGCACACGCTGCTGTAAGTGCGCGGCCAATAAGTTCTTCAGGTGAAGGGGCGTGAAGCTGCACGCAAGCTCTACTTCGAACGAGTCGCTAAGTGCCCGCGCTTCACGCAGGATGGCAAGGGATTCTGTGATCGTCACTCTTTTTGTAAAGTACCGGTTCAGCGAGAGATTGCTGTCCCTTCGATTCTCTCAGGCTGCAGCTTTCAGACCGCAGACTCTACTGCCCCAAAAGATTGTTGGAGCCATTGAGCCAAATTCTCAATTTCCACCTACTTGCATTCCCAAGGTGAAGCGATGGCTGCCCACTGGCCCCAATCAGCGCCTCCGTCGCTGGCGAGAATCCGAATTTTGACCGTCTCGGGCTCTAGCGGAATCCGCCAAAAATTCCAAGAGGTATCGCCGCCCCGCAAAGGGACAATCTCGGCCGTTTTGTCTGTTTTCTCATCGACGATCTTTACGCTGAGTCCGTCGGTCGAGGGACCGTGCAAAACAGAAAGAGCGAGGCAGTGATTGGGCGGAACTGCGATCACCGACGAGGTTAGCTTACCCGTGCTCGCGTCAGTGCTATTCCAGCTTGACCAGAAAACGTTTGTCGCTGGATTGGGCTCGTCCACGTGCGGCGGGAGAAGACCTGTTACCCAACCTGTTCCGCTCCAACTAATCCGGGCGATCGGGGCTCCGATGTCCGAGGCCTTTATCCGCTCAGCGCTTACCAGGCCGATGGCTTGCTCGAGACGGCACAGAATCTGGCCATTGCGATCGGCGCTGAATGTCGAGAACGAACTACCGCCATAGCTCGAGTTCAGGAAGCCGACCCAATGCCTACTGTGTCCGGAAAGTTGACCGCCGGCAATAGCGGGAACTCCCGCAGGCATCCTTTCGCCGAACCCCACAATCCTGCTCTTATCGTTCACGAAAAGGACTCTCGCGTTGCGGGATGCGAGCGGTTGATTGCCGACGACCGCGAACCCTCCTTCGACGGGGAATACTGCCGAACTTGTGCTCGCCTGCTGCCCGGCGCAGCTTCGGACAGCGGTATCGACACTTCTGCCCAACCACGACATCTCCGGTGTCCCGGAGAAAATAGCCAGGTGATTGTTTGAGAGAACTGGCAGCATCGCCGGCACAAATCGTGGGTCCCCGTAAAGTTTGCTGTTGAAAGCAGGATCGAGAAGACCGTTCTCCACGGCTAACGTGGCAACCTGCTGGTCCGCGATGAACGAATCATTGCCGCTGATCCAAGGGTTCAGTCGAGGTCCTACCCGCCAGAGGCAAACTGCGACGATCAAGCCCATCAAAGCAGGTAGCCAACGACCGAGGTTCAAGCGCGCTGTAATCCAGATGAGAGTCAAGACGAGGGTTCCCCAGTTCTCAAGCGGCAGAGTCACGTAACGGGCGGCTCGAGGGGAGATAAGCATCGGGTCCGCCGGGTTCATCCGACCTGCCGCGGTTAGCACTGCACTGGCCAATGTGAAGGCGAATGCGCCGAAGAACACGATTGCAGGAGTTTGGGCGATTAAGTGTTTTCGGAGCGCTATGCCGAAGAGAATTAAAAAGGTAATTAGAACGAACAGGCCTGAGTGGATGGCCCATTCCGGCTTGCTGAACACTCCCACCGGCATGCTGAGATACGCCGACACGAAATCGACGAAGTATAGCGGGTGCTTGATAATTCCGAGGAGCTTCAACTCATTCGAAGACCGATAGCCGATGAAGAAGACGCACACGTTGAGCAGAGCGGCTGCAGTCAGGATCGAAACTCGGAGTCTTGGCAGCCTCATCACCAGTGCAGCAATAATCAACACCGGCCACAGCAGCATTCCATTCCCCGAGGAGAACGTTGCGACGCTCGCAAATAGGATCGCCCCAGCAAACTCAAACCAACCGGCCGATCTTCGTGAAACCGCGAGCAAAGCGAGCGACGACGCGACGGCGACCTGAAGCATCGTCCACTGCAAGAGGAAAGTGTTGCCGACGACCACCGAAGAGCCTTGCCAGCCGATGATGATCCCGGTGAGCAAGATAGCCATCCGCCGGATCGCCTTCGCGACCTCTCTATCGGATTCGAGCACCCACGCCAAAACCATCCAGATCCCGAAATAACAAAGAAAACTGACAGAAAGAGCGAAGATCTGACGTCCGCGGAACAGGAGCATGTCGATTGCAAAAACGATTTCCGGAAAAACGATGCGGTGCTCATTGTGCTGCAGCCACAGGACACCCAGATCGAAAGCTTTGTAGCGCGCAAAGTGCTCCGGGACCTGCCAATAATCCCAAACAGGAAGCGGATTGTACTCTCTGATGATCGCCACGATCGTACGTGACCAGTTTCGAACGACGAAGATCAACAACGCGAGCAGCGGGACGAGAATGATCGGATGCTCGTTTGGTCCAAGCAGGCCCAGACGGCTGAGTCGCTCGGCCCACGCAATTGGCTTCTGATCAGCGGAACTGATTAGGGTGGGCATGCACAGAGCGCCAGGAAAACCGCTCGTCTCGGCAGGCGGCAATCATGTTAGTTCGCATTCACAGTGAAGGTGGAGCAGGCATGCGGGTGCAGGAACACAGCCGCTGCGGGATAATTTCCTCTTAATGGATTCTAGCCTTACCGCTCTGTCTCGGTTACCCGGGTCTCCAGACGCGGCAAGGTTTTGGGCGCCGCTTTGAATCGCCTCGCCTTAGCGGCCTGTTTCCTGGCCCTCCTCTATGTCGCAATCGGTGGCTCCGTAGGTGTGAAACCTGTTTCGTTGCGCGCAGCAGCGCTTCCCGCAATCGATCCTAATGAGCCGGTCATCTCAGGAAACGGGTTTGCCCAAAACGCCGTCTTTGCTGGTGCAACCGCGGCTCCCTCGGTGACAGGCTTGCAGTTCTACGGTTCGGCCCCGCAGAATGACGCCTCGACCGGTATGGTCCGAACGTGTTGGTACCGCAAATTACCAGCCTTCTACTTGTTCCTCGCCGGCTACCCCAGCCAGCCCGGAGAGTCCATTCTTATTGAGGTTGAATCGCTGGATCAGCAGATTCGGCAATTACGGCTCAAGCTGGACGAGAATCCGGAAAACTGGCGGCTGGAGAAGGTCTCACTTCGCGGCTTTCCCGATGCGAACAGATTCAGGATCGTCGCTTCAGACGCCTCGCGCAAACCGATGGGGTGGGTCGGGTTCTCGCAGCCGTTTACAATTCGGGGCCAAGATACACCCGAACTCCTGAAGCAGCTTGCGCTTGTTTTTCTCTGTGCAACGGCCTCGCTCGTGGCTTTTGTCGGACCGGGCTTGCTCATCCGCGCTCGTCTTCGGCGACCGATTTCAGCGGTTTGGTTGCCTGTTCCGGGGATCATATTGATGAGCTTATTAGGGCTGATTGCCTGGAAGGGACCCGCTACCCTCTCGCCCCAGATCATCTCGCGAACCGGCCTGTTGCTGCTTGTTCTGTTCGTGGGATTCGAGCTGAGTCGGAAACCTCTCTCCGCTCTCACCAATGAAACGGAAAGGCGCGTCCTGATTCTTGTGATCGCTTTAATCACGCTCGGTGTTGCCAAATCGGTTTACTCGATTGGGCCTTCGGGCGAGCTCTGGCGCGGGCGCATTTCACGTACTTTCGAAGCCAACGGACGTGGCGACGACCGGATCCCGTTCCACGTTGTTCAGTTGGTCGGTCTGCGGCAAAGAGCGTATGGCCCGCTCGGTACTTATCTGTTCGGCCCCTGGACCTTTTCCGATCGTGGTCCTCTCACGGGATTTGCTACGAGTCCGATTGTTCTCACTACCCGCGCACGTCTCCCTGCGTCCATGCCGGACGACCGATGGACGGTGTTCGATCCGCAAGGGTTTGCTGCGTTCCGGATTGCGGCCATCGTGCTCGCGGCCGTAAGTCTGGTCATTGCTTTTGGATTGGCAAGATTGTTTCTGGATGATCATTGGGCGCTGTTGGCATTCTTCGTGGTAGCCGCCGCCCCGTTCACGGTACACGAGATCTATTTCACTTGGCCGAAGATACCTGCTGCCTGCTTCGTCTTGCTAGCGGCTTACCTGGTGAAGACGCGCCGGTTTTTTGCGGCTGGGTCTGCCGTGGGCATCGGTTACCTCTTTCATCCCTCCGCTTTGCTCTGGTTCCCCGCTATCGCGCTCTCTATTTTATTGTTCGATCCGATGAAGACAGTCCGGCCCTCGGCGAGGTTCTTCAAATGGGCGAAGCGCGCACTGCTCGTTGGCGGGGGATTAGCTCTGTGGATTTTTGTGTGGCAACGTGCAAACCATGCCTATTTCCACCAGACAGGCTTTTTCGGTTACTTCTTGCAGGCCGGCCTGATGACGCGCACCCCTGCCAACTGGATCCGTGCGCGCTGCATTTCTATCGTCAATACACTGGTGCCTCTGTACGCTTTTCTCTTCCATCGCACCGATGCGGATCTTCTCCCACCAGACCTTTTTCCACAAGCATCAGTGCAGCTCGCCGCGCAATACTGGTGCACTCTGCCATTTGCCTGCGGACTGGCGTTCTACTTTGCCGTGATTAGGCTGGCCGTCGCTGCCTGGAGGAGCGCCGCGGTCTGGCTCGCGCTCATCTTCATCCCATCGTTTCTTTTTTTTGTAGCGTACTTTGGTGCGCCTAATACCGGTTTGATGCGAGAAGGTCTGCATGCATGGTTCTTCGGGCTGCTTCTGTTTCTGGTAATCGTGTGGCGGGGCAGATTAGCCGCCTCCCGAACCTTCTGGACCTTTGCTGCTTTTGCGATCGGCATTCGCGGAATCGAGATTCTGTTCATGCTCGTGCCCATCGCGTCCTGGTCCAGGGGTTACGCCGTTCAACCGCCCTTCATGCTGAGCGACGCGCTTTCGCTTTTGACGATGACAGTGATTTGTCTCGGCCTGTCCTTTTACGCCGTCTCGTATTGCTCTTGGATGGGCGCGGCAACCCGCTCAAACTTACCGGGTGAAAGCGTAGACGTGTGCCTGACAAGCTCTCCCCCTCTGTTATCCTGACGTTCGAAATGGCATTACCCCACTTGAAGGCTTCCCACCAAGGGCAATCTAATCCATTTCGTTTTTCCGCTAATTTCGCAGATCAACCCGCGGGGAGAGACGGCCTCGGATGGCGTTGGCAATTGGCCGTGTTTTTCATTGCCGTAGTGGTAATTGTTTCGCGCCGGCCGGATGCCCTTTTCAACCCGCAATTCTTTGCAGAAGACGGCACGGTTTGGTTTGCGAATGCGTACACCATGGGCTGGCTGCAGTCGCTATTCCATTCACAAAACGGCTACTTTCAAACGCTTCCGCGCCTCGCCGCCTCGCTGGCACTAGCGGCCCCCCTACGCTATGCCCCTCTGATCATGAATCTGATCGGCATTGCTTTTCAGGTTTTACCTGTCAGCCTTCTCCTCTCCTGGCGTTGTTCTAATTGGGCTCCGATCTCGGTGCGCGCCTTTATGGCCTTTGCTTACCTCGCGCTGCCTAACACGGTGGAGTTGGATGCAAGCGTTGAAGAAGGTCAGTGGCACCTGGCATTGGCGGCCTGCATGATTGTTCTTGCGCGCGCGCCGGGAAAAAGCCTTGCCTGGAAACTCTTCGATATAACTGTCATTCTGCTGAGCGGGTTCACCGGCCCGTTCTGCATCCTGCTCCTGCCAGTCGCGTTGATCTTTTGGTGGTTCCGTCGCGAGCCTTTCCGGTTAGTGCTGGCAGGGGCGATTGCGATACCAGCCGTCATCCAGCTATCGGCGATTCTGCAAAGTGCTGAGGCGACACGTCCGCGAGTAGGTTTGGGCGCGACCCCGAAGCTCTTCATCGAGCTCCTGGCCGGTCAGGTCTATCTCGGAGCGATTCTTGGGAGAAACACATTACACGCTTACAGCAATCCGTTTATGTTGGCGATCGTCGCGCTGTTAGCAACGGCGATCCTGATCTACTGTGCCCTGAATGCTTCGTTGGAACTGCGGCTTTTTATCTTGTTCGCGCTGATGGTCTTCACCGTGTCACTCCACAGTCCCATGGTGAGTTTGACGGTTCCGCAATGGCAGATCCTGCGCGAAGCAGGAGCAATTCGCTACTGGTTCTTCCCGATGCTGGCTTTTGTCTGGGCCCTGATTTGGTGCGCGCGCGAGGGCAACATTGGGGTCGTACGATTTGGGGCAGGCGCCGGACTGATGTTTATGCTGGTCGGCGTTACTCGCGATTGGTCTTATCCCGCCTATACAGATTTCAACTTTGCAGCCCACGCCAAACAGTTCGAAGCAGCGGCACCAGGGACAAGCATCAGCTTGCCCATCTACCCGGATGGCTGGGCACTGCGGCTGACCAAGAAAGCTCCGTTATGCAAGAGCTTGCCGATTGGTTTTATAGATCAACCAGCTATCAATGCGCGCTTGATCGGTCCGACTGTTGTCACGGGCTGGGCCGTCGGTTACGCTCCGGTGCAGCAGATCAAGATCCTGGTGGACCATGTCCCGGTACAGGTGGCTAAACTCACCTTAGTGCGTCCCGACATCGACCGGCTTTACCCCGCCTCGCCCGATAAACAGAAAGGCTGGACTACGCTGATCGATACCTCCAGACTGAGCCCCGGGTCGCACCAAATCACAGCCCGGGCTCATGAGTCGGATGGATGCGAGGCAGACTTTTTCGTCCTGCCTGTGCAAAGCGCGAAATAAGCAATCAGGCTGGCGGCTGCTTACCGCTGGCTCGCGGCCGCTACCACGATCCAGGGATTTGCTTTGAGATCTTCGAGCTCGCTGCTCTGCCAGGCATACTCCTTATGTGCTTGCAGAAAGTCTTTGGCGTGAAACTCAACCCCGCAGGGGTGTCCGGCACCGGCAGCGAATGACATCTTCTCAGCCATCGCGCTATCGGCGACCTTTGCTTCTACCGCTCCCGCCGGTCCGTAGGCGTTCTGCCAACCCTTCATGCCGCGGTTTGATTTATCCACGTGCCCACAGATTGTGCGTTCGTTCGGATCGTTCTCTTTGGTGATCATGTCGTAATGATCCGTTTCGAACTTCTTGCCGATCTCTACATCGATTCGACCCTTGTTCTCCGACATCAGCTGATTCCATCTCCGCAGCCGCACCAGGTCCGGAGTATTCGCATCGTTGATCGGAAAATCCGTCTCTTCCGCGATTAGCTTCGGATTGATCGGGAAGTTCGAGCCGACGAAGAACCCATCGCTCGTGCGCTCCAAGGTCACGTACTTCAAGCCAAGCTCAAGCCGCGCGATCTCATTACTTTTGCGATCGCCGACGAGCCAGGTGTTGGCGTATCCACCGTTATTGCCCTGTTCCATGATCCGCGCGAAGTCATCGATGGATTCCGCATACTGCATCGCCTTACGGGCGCGTACAAACTCGGGAACGCCTTTCGTGTTAAAGCCGTGAAAGTTGCCAATCGTTGTCTCGGTGATCATAATCCCCGCGTCATTGATGCCGAAATCGTCGCCGCTGTGGATCAGTCCCGGTACTCCGTCCATGATCAAGTGGTGTCCGTTGCGTGGTGCGATATCGAATACGATCTTCCAGCGGGTACCGCTCAAGTAATCGCTCCAGTTGTTATGCCCGATGACGACTCGCCCGTCCTTGGTGTATTGCCCGGTTGCAACGAATGCACTGCAGTGCTCGCCAACGCTCGGCACACCTTTCGCCTCATGTTTCTCCGATTCTCCGTAGTAGTAGGAGAACTCCATAAAGGCATTCATCGCGATCAGGTCCAGCACGTCGAGCTTCGATCCATGTGCTTTCACTCCTTCGGCAATGCCTTGCAGTTCCTGCCGGTACTCTTCGGGGATTGCAGGCGCAAAATACTTTTCAGCCACGGTGCGCAGTTCGCCCCAGTTGTGCTTCACCTCGTGCGTGACGCTCAGTTCAATAGCGCGTTTGGCGTCCTCAATCTCTGGCGTGAGGAGATACCCGTGCTGGTAACCGAGTGAAGCCGGAGTCCCCTCCAGATGGACGAAGATCCAGCCCGCCTTCTCCGGATTGCGGAACGCTCCGGCCAGACTCGCATCAGCTTGCTGAGTTGAAGGTGTGCCCGCAGAAACAATCCCTGCGGCCAAAAATGGTAGCGCGAGCGTGAGCAGTGAACGGAGCATAATTCCTCTACTGTAACGAAAGCCGGGACTCGACCGCTGCGATATCCCCGCGCTCTCCCCGATTCGCAAGCGCGATGATAGTAGATGAAGTGCCTACCGCAACAGAACCCGCCCACCGTCAACAGGAGCTGAATTCACTCTCCGTATTCACTGTCATCGTCGTGCTGGCCACCGTGACCATGACTTTCGGCGCTCTAATCACCGTGTTCGTAATGCGCTCGCAAAGTCAACAGTTCTGGGGCCACATTCACGTTCCGCGCATCCTGTGGGGAACGACGGCCCTGCTACTCGCCAGCAGCGCGACTTTCGAAGCTGCCCGCCGGCGGCTCACAGCCAACGATCAGCGCGCCTTTTTTCGCCTGGTAGCCTGGACCACCGCGCTAGGATTTCTGTTTCTGATCGGGCAGACCGTAGCATGGTTTCAAATCCTGCATACCGGCATCGTCCTCGCCCGTAACCCGCACTCCTGGTTTGTCTTTCTCTTCACCGGATTACACGGTTTGCACATCGTTCTAGGCTTGGGAGGGCTGTGTTACTTGCTCTTCCGCACGAAGGAACCCGCCAGCGGACCGAAGTACCGCATGCACACGCAAGCCGTTACGACGGGCGTCGCCGTGTTCTGGCATTACCTCGATTTTATGTGGCTGTTGTTGTTCGGCCTGCTACTGTTCTGGCGTCCCTGAGCTTTCCGGCTTCGAGCCGGTCCATTTTTTAACGACTGCTACGAGCTGCTCGGCCTGAAAAGGCTTGGAAAGATAGTCGTTCATACCGGCTTGCAAACACTTCTCGCGTTCCCCAACCAGTGCATTTGCCGTGACCGCGATAATTACGGGCTGTTTCCGGTCGAGTCGACGAATTTGCCGGCTCGCTTCGAAGCCGTCCATCTTTGGCATCTGGCAATCCATCAGAATGAGGTCGTAAGGCTGTTCATTATGCGCCGCTACGGCCTGGCTGCCATCTGAAGCTAAATCAATGTGAAAGCCGGCACGCTGTAGAATCAACTTGCCAACGCGTTGATTGATGGCGTTATCTTCTGCCATCAGAATCCTAAAGAGTTTTTCAGTAAACGAAGTCTCGCCCAAAATCAGGCCCTATCTGCAAAAGTCGGAACGGTGTTTACCAGGCAACATCGGTAGAAAATGAGAGCTCGAAGCTTGCAACGCGCTCGTGACGCGCACTCCTGCCGAATGCGCCCTTAGGGCTTCTTGCCTAGAACTAATAACTAAGATAACATTCGCCCGCGAATGGCTCAAACTTCCGCCGAAATACGAGCGGTTTTCAGTGGAATGAAATTCTTTTAGCTGCAGGAACGGGCTCGTCTCGCTCCACTTTTCCGTCTCGGATATGTATCACTCGATGGGCATGGGCGGCAATATCGGGTTCGTGGGTAACCAGCACGATCGTGTTCCCTTCCGCATGAAGCCGTTCGAACAGACCCATGATTTCGTTGCCGGTATTCGTATCGAGCGCTCCCGTCGGTTCATCGGCCAGCAGAATGGAAGGCTTGTTAACTAACGCTCGGGCTATCGCGACACGCTGCCTTTGACCTCCCGATAGCTCGTTAGGTTTATGATGCATTCGTTCATCGAGGTCAACTGCCTTCAGGGCCTGTTTCGCCCGCTCCACGCGGTCCTGCGTGGGCATCCCGGCATAAATCAAAGGCAGCTCCACATTGTGGAGGGCCGAAGCGCGTGCCAGCAGATTGAAGGTTTGAAAAACGAAGCCGATCTCCTTATTACGGATACGAGCCAGTTCATCGTCTTCCATTTCGCTGGCCAATTTTCCGTTTAGATAATACAAACCCTTGGTCGGCGTATCCAGGCAGCCGATCAAGTTCATCAGCGTTGACTTGCCCGATCCTGAGGGCCCCATGATCGCCACGTACTCACCGCGCTGAATGACGATGTCGACGCCCGAGACAGCGTGGATCTCCTGGTCGCCCATAATGTAAGTCTTCCAGAGATCGAAGGTTCGAATAACGACGCCTTCGCGTTGAAGATCTTTACCCAGCTCTTCACGCTGCTTTGGGCTGAGCTCCTGGCCTGCTTCGAGTGTTGTCATCCAAAAGACCTCTACTGCGATCTGGTCAACCAGCCACCGGACCGGATGCGGGCGCTTTGTTATCCACCTTTACTTTCGCATCGTTCCGAATGGTTCGGATCGTTTGGTAGCTGCCCGTCACGATCTCGTCCCCCTCTTTGAGTCCATTCAGCACTTCCACATCGGTTGCGCCCGTCACGCCGGTAGCAACGGTCCGGAATTCCGCTTTCCCGTTGTGGATCACGAAGACGCCTTGCACTTCTTCCTTTGCGGCCTTTTGCGAAGCTGGATCCGTTTTGGGCGCTTTACCTGGCTTGGGTTCTTCCAACTGCCCTTTCTGCCGCACCGTCAATGCCTGGATCGGTATGGCCAGCGCGTGGTCACGGGTAGCGGTGGTGATCTTAGCCGTGCAGGAGAGTCCCGGCCGCACCATATCCTCGGGAATGTCGAGAGCGATCACCACTTTGAAGTCTTTCGCTTCCTGGCTCGATGTCTGACTCTGTGAAGCGGCGACTCCAGTTGAGCGTACCAGCGCGGTGTCGCCGATCTCGATAACCTTTCCCTTGAATGTCTTATTGGGAATGGCGTCGATCGTGACTTCCGCCAGTTGCCCCATCTTCACGCTCACAATATCGGTTTCATCCACGTGAACTTCAGCCGTAATGATCGACATGTCTGCAATGGTCATGATCGTCGTGCCGAGCGCATTCTGTAACCCTGGAACGACGGTTTCTCCGGCACGCACCGGCAGATTCGTAACCACGCCATCGAGGGGCGCGACTGCTTCGTACTGCGCCAACATGTCAGAAGAGCGCGCCAGCATGGCTTGGTTCTGGGCCACTTTCTTCTGTGACGAAGAGAGCTGGGCAGCAGACTGAGCCTTTGCGGCTTCGGCCTGCGACACCTTTCGCTCCGACGACTGCAGCGTGGCAACCGCCAGATCATATGTCACTTTCTTGGCTTCGAAGTCCTGCGAGGAGATCAGCTTGGAGTCGAACAAATCCTGGCTTCGTTTCAAATCGGCTTTCTTCTGCTCGACATCGGCGCGATCATGGTCAACCTGCGCATGGGCTACCGCGATATTGTCTTCCTGGGCCTTAACGCCGGCTTCGCCAGCTGAAGAATCAGCCATGGCGGAATTGAGCGCAGCCTGCTGTGCATTGAGATCGGCCCGTGGTTGCACTGCTTTCAAACGAGCCAGAACCTGACCTCTTTTTACGTGATCGCCCTCTTTGACATAAATTGCCGTGATAGGCGCAGGCCCCTGTGTATTTGCGCCTATGTTGATGTAATTACGGGGCTTAACTTCACCCGATGCAGTGACCACCGAAATCAGGTCGGTACGGCCAACCTTGCCCGTCT
This sequence comes from Terriglobia bacterium, assembly GCA_963737005.1. Taxonomy (GTDB): domain Bacteria; phylum Acidobacteriota; class Terriglobia; order Bryobacterales; family Bryobacteraceae; genus Bog-105. The sequence continues at coordinate 765,981 of CAVTRD010000008.1, forward strand.
GCACGGTCACGATTCCCCGTTCGCTGATGCGAATGCTCGCTACTACTGCTCCGGCGATGATCAGCAGCAGCGCAATCGGAATAATGATCTTCCACTTCTTCTTCAAGTTGGCTCCCCGTTCAATGGCAGACGAATCTGGCCAAACGAATGTTCCAGTTTTGTCGGGCGGCTTTGGCTGGCCTCGCTCGTCCGTTTCATATATATAGACGTTTGACCCGGGCGTGTATCCCGCACAGCACACTGTACGAGATGGTTCCAGCCCACCGGGCAATTTGCTGAGCATCGATACTGACGGAACCCTCGGTTCCGAGGAGCGTGACAGGCTCCCCGGCTTTGACGTTCGAATCAGTAACGTCGATCGTCGTCAGATCCATACTGACAGCTCCGACGATGGGTGCGAGCCGACCGTGCACGATGACGTTCCCGCGATTACCGAGGCGGTGCGGAATCCCATCGGCATAACCAACTGCCAGAACCGCCAGTTGCGTCGGCCGCGTGGTGCGGAACATGCCTCCATACCCAACGAGCGATCCCACAGGCACTTCTTTCACGGAGAGAATCGTAGCCCGCCAGGCAAGCGCTGGCTTAACTTGCAGCAGTCTTGGCGGCGCATGGCCGCGAGCCGGTGAGATATAGCCGTAGATCGCATGCCCGGGCCGAACCATTCTTTGCCATGCCGCCATCCGCCCGTACGCAATGGGAATAGAGCTCGATTCGTGTAGCAGGGCAGGCCGGATACCGGCTGCCGCTAGTCCCGCTACTAACGTCTCGAACGTCTCCATCTGTTCTTCTGTCTGATGGTTCGAGTAGTTGGCCGAAGACGCGAAGTGAGTCATTAGACCTTCGACTTCGACATGCTCGGCTTCCAGAATTGCGCGCGCTATTACGGCCGCCTCGCTCCGCACACCTAAGCGCCCCATGCCGGTATCGACCTTCAAATGACACCGGTAACGCTCGGAGCGGGCGGCTGCAAGACGGTTCAGCTCGGCTAAATCTTCGAAGGAGTGAATCACCGGCGTCAAACTGTACGCCAGCATCGCCTCTCTTGTGAAAGGCAGAAAATCGGCCATCACCAGGATGCGGGTGCGAATCCCAGCGTCCCGCAGAGCGATTCCTTCCTCGGTGTTGCTGACCGCCAACCATTGTGCGCCACTCGATTCAAGTACGCGCGAGACTTCAACCGCGCCGTGACGGTAGGCATCGGCCTTAACAACCGGCATCACTTCCACGCCGGGTCCGACCACGCGGCGGATAGCTTCGAAGTTGGCCGCGATCTGTCGCCTCGATACTTCGACCCACGATCGATAAGGCAGCGCCGCCGGCGACGGGTACGGCGCTTCGAAAGATGGCTCAACAGCCAGCGGCGATGCTCTCATCTACCCCGGGCCAATTGCAAAAGCAGCGACTCATACTCGCTAGTAACAATCTCCCAACTATAGCGGCTTCGAATGCGTTCGGCAGCCCGGTCACCCCAGCCCGCGCGCTCCGCATCCGAAACGTCGACCGCCCATTGTAATTTCTGTGCCAGGTCTTCCACCGACGGCGCAAACGGCACAGCCGCTCCCCCGGCCACCTCTACATTCTCAGGGTTATCGAGATACAAGACGAGCGCTCCTCGACCCATCGCCTCAATCAGCGCCGGGTGCGTGCCCCCCACCTCGGTCGCTTGTACATATGCGGCGCAGTGCGATTGGAGCTGACGATATCCTTCGCCATAGATTGCGCCCGGCATGATAATCCGAGTGTCGCAGGTATCTTTCACCTTGTCTATGTAGAAATCAGCATAGGGTGCGTCCCCCACCAGCGCCAGTTGAAAACCGGTTTTGACTCTTTCGAAAGCCTGCCGGACAAGCAGCGCGTTGTTCTCCGGTTCGAGACGGCTGACGTAAAGGACGTAGCGACCCGGAGTGAGGCCCAATGCCGTGACTTCATCGGTAGCTTTCAGCTTCCCGACATCGGCGCCGTATGGAATGAAGGTTGATGCCTTCCCGAAACGCTCGCGATAATATTCGCGAATCGTCTGGGCGTCCGTAATGATCGCCGAGGGGCACCATGTTGCCAGCCACTCCGAAACCAGGTACCACGCCCGAGCCAGCCGGTTCCATTTCTTGCGGCGGCGCTCGATGCCATCGACATTGAGGGCGGTGCCCGTACCGAGTAAGCGCGGCCATAGCGTAAAGATTGCATTGGCCGCATTGCAGTAGAGCACCGCATCGAAGCGCCTGAATAGAACATCAAGGGTCGAAATGGCGGTGTGCGCAACCGTGTCCAGATACTTGTGCCGAAGGGTAGGAAGATAGCGCAGCTTGACGCCTCGATAAACCGGCTCGGGATCCTGTTGCCGGCAATAGACAGTCACCTGATGTCCACGTTCGACCAGCCGTACAGAGATCTCTTCCGCGAACGTTTCAAAGCCGCCGTAGCTTGCAGGGATGCCGCGGGTTCCGAGTAACGCAATGCGCATGAGGGCGCGCTAGCGCTGGTGCGCTCCCGCTGGCGATCGTTCCGTTTGAGCTGGGAAGGCGGCAGGATCTTTCGAAAAAAAATGGGCCAGATAACCGTCGTCGGCTTTGCTCCGCAGCATAATCGTGCGGCGTTTGGCGATCATCTTTTTTCTCAGTTGGACCAGCTGCCAGAACGCCGGAAGGGAACTCCACTCCCGCAGCAGGCAGCCCGCGATCACCACCGCGTCACGCAAAGTGATCGGAAACCAAAATCGCCGGTACAGGTCCGGCGTCATGTTCTTGATGCGCATCAACCAGCGGTTTTTAACCGAGTGCATGTTAATGAACCCTGGGAGCGAGCGACGGTTCTCGGGTGTAACTGCCCGCACATGCAGACCGACTGCCTGCGGAATATAGAGACACTTCCAACCAAGCAGTTGGGCCCGCCAGGCGACATCGGCGTCTTCGCGATAAGCAAAGAAATCGGAATCGAAGAATTCGCCGAAAACAGAGATATCTTCGATCATGCTGCGACGGTACAAGCAAGCAGCTCCGGTTCCGCCAAAAACGTACTCGGGTGAATCGTACTGCCCGCGATCGGCAACTCGATTTCCGCGATCGAGATGACGAAGGTTCGGCGTGAAGAAAATGCCGGTCGAATCGAGCAGCGGCGGAGAGCTGAGCTGAAACTCGGGTGAAGCAGCCAACAGCTTGCCGCACAGGCTGCCCGCCTCGGGCATCGACGCAGCCGCGGTCAGAAGCGCACTGATGAAATCAGGACGAAGCCGCACATCCGGATTCAACGCGAGGATCCAATCGGCATTGTGCGTGGCGGCGATTGCCTGATTCTGACCAGCGGCAAATCCAACATTCTGGCGGTTATAAAGAGTAGTGACGCGCTTTGATATTCCGTCTGGCAAAGCCCTGAGCATGTCGAGGGTCGCATCGGTCGAGGCGTTATCGACAACCACGATTTCGAGCGGCGCATAATCTTGAGCGAGCGCATTTTCGAGGCAACCCGAGATATAGCGCGCGCTGTTGAAAGTGACGATCGTAATCGCGACCCGCGGGCCCATTCAGCCGGTCACCACACTGATATGAACCAGGCCAAAGTAAAGTCGCCAGTAAATATCGAAGCCGAGCGAGCGCTGAAGAGTAAAGATCTCTCGCTCACTGCGGTCCGTCACCGCTTCGATCAAGTTCGCCGCGGGAAGCCCGTTGCGAAACGCAGACCATTGCCGGAGTGCTTGCCACTTACCGCGCAGAGCGGCGAGCGGGTGACCTTGCCGTGTGGCCGCAAGAAGTGAAAGTGTTTGCCCGACCAGGATGGGCCATACAAAACGGCGCAGCGTAGCGCTCGGATAATGCTTCGCTAACAGCAGGACTTGATTCCGCGCACTCAGGAAATACACCCGGGCTGCACCTTTGCCGAGGGTCGCTTTACCGAGATGGACCGCCACAGCTGTAGGCTCGTAAATGCCAGTCAAACCGGCTAGCGCGCAACGAATGCCGAAATCCACATCTTCGTAATACGATTCGAACCGAGTCTCAAGATAGCCGATCTTCTCAAAGACATCGCGCCGGAATAGTGCTGCGGTCATCGGCGCAAATGCAATGGGCCGCCGCGTCGACCAAATTGGTCCATCCGATCGTTCGTAGCCGCAGCGCCACGCGTAGGCTCCTCGCGACACCAAGTCCCAACTACCATCGAGTTCGTTTCCGCCGCCAGGCTGCAGAAGTTTGCCGACCGCAAAAGATGCATCGCCGAACGCCAAGCCGTCAGTCAGCCGCTCGAGCCACGCGGGTTGGAGGACCACATCGTTGTTGAGTATCAGCACCCAGTCACCGGTCGCGCGCCGCACCCCTTCGTTGATGGCGACTGCAAATCCCCGGTTCGTTTCGAAGGCTATATACTCGACGCCAAACTTTTCCGCAATCGCCCGCGTATCGTCGGTGCTGCCGTTATCCACCAGGATGATTTCGTCTGGCGGTCGAGTCTGTGAGCGCAGGTTTTCTAAAACAGACGCAACTAGGTCGGCACGATTCCAGGTTGGAATGACGGCCGAGACACGCATCTCTTCAAAATACTGCAGGAGGTTGCTTCATTCAGGTGGTTTGCCGCGTGTCAATGCGCTGAAAGCCATGTACGCCAGACCGTATCCACTGCGGCATGGGTAAGAGCCGAAGCGGTCAAGTGGCCCGTATGCCTGTAAGCCGATCCATAGAACCATCCGGCGATCGAAGCCAAAACAACGTAGCGCCAGTTCGGAAAAGGAGCATGCAGGATGTGAAAAAGTCCGAACAGGCACGCCACCGCCACTTGAGCCCAGAGCGCGTTACCAATTGTCCTGGTAAGTAAGTTCTGCAGGAACCCTCGAAAGAAGAGTTCTTCGAGCAAAGCCACAAACAGGAAAATTTCGAGGAAGTCCAAGCCAAAGGAGGTTATGCCGCGCCAATGCGGATTCCACCTGGTGAAGTGCAGCTCCAGGCTGAGTGGGAGAGCGATCAATGTAAACCATCCGAAGTTCAACGCCGCCTGCCCGCAGATCCGGCCCGAGAAGCTGAACCGGTAGCCCAACCCTGCAACCACGCGGACCGTGGTCCAGGTCCAGGCAGCTAGCCCAATCAGAAATAGCCGGCTCATGAAGTCCAGGTTCAAGGGCACGTTCCAAATGCCTCTGAGCCACCCGCCCAGCACAGCCGCTACCAGTACGCTGGCCACCGCAAGATCCTGCCAGTTTAAGGCAAGCGGGTTCCGAACGGGAACTAACGCGTAAATCCCCGGGATGAAGACTGCGAGAGCGGTTAACTTGACCAGGGCACCAACGCGAAAGTCGCCTGTGCCGAGCGCATATAGCAGGTAGGGCGTGCAGCAAAGCGCAGGCACCAGCAGCCAATGGAAACGTATGCTGCGAGCGCCCGATTCGAAACCAAAAAATCCTGGCGCGAGTACAAAGGCGAGCAGCATCAGGAATGAAATATAAATTGTTACACCGCTACCCACGCTTAACCCAAAACGTGCCACATAGCGCGGAGCGATGGCTCCGAAGATCATGGCGAACAGTCCGAGAGTCGCTAAATAGGCCGTCGACGTCCGCGTCGCGATGAGGAACGAATGCGCCACGCTTAAGGGCTATTCGGCTGCTTTAAGAATCAACACGCACAGTTCAGGCGGGCTGGAGCTGAATCTTCTTGCCTGCGAGCGCCAGGTTCTCGCGCACGAAAGTCTCGTCCCACAAATTGGAGTTCACCGCCGCAATGTGAGGATTTTGCAGCACCCAAAGGTAACCCTTCAACGGAGTTTTCATATCGCCCGGAATGATGCGGTCGAGCTTGGCAATCCGCCACTCCGGAATAGGCTGCAACGGTTTGTGGTGCGTCGCGACCGCGTGTGCCGTCTTCATCGCAATCATCCCCACATCGTGTGATGCGGCATCGAGAATGGCTTGCTCGACATACCCGCCGTTGATCACGTTGTAGGCCATCTGCACGGCATCGTAGTGGCCCAATGCTGCGGCTTTTTCTAGCGTGCCGCCCGGCGCATTGTGCGAGGTCACGCCGAGAAACCTTACCTTTCCCTGCTTCTTAAGCTCTTGAAAGGTCTCGTAAATGTGGGGGTTCTCAAGCTCAACTGCCAGGTTTGCGCCATGCGGACACATCAGCAAGTCGAAGTGATCGGTTCCGACACGCTTCAGGCTCCCGTCAAGCGAATCGGTGATGCACTTCCGAAACTGCTGGCTTCCTTCCACCAGATGGGCATAGTCAGGCATCATAGCCGCGCTCAGATAAGCGCCGGTGAACTGGTCGTGCTGGCCCGGAAAGTAAGTCAGGTAATAACCGGGCCTTTCGGCGAGATTGTTCCGCTGGAGTTCTCCCGCGCGCTGCATAATTGCGTTCTGCTTCTCGGCCGGAAGACCCTTGTAAATATCGCTGTAGAGGTGGTTCCGCAGGTTCCCAAACGCACTCACCTTCGTCTGAAGAAAAACTTTGTCCCGCTTGGCGGATCCGCCCAGAAACTTTCCATAAGCGATCTCGCAATCGCCATCGCCGTAAGCCGGCGCCATATCAAGGTAATTCAGCCCCATTTCGAGCGCCAGATTAAGGTGCTCGTAATTGTTGGAGCTGATCGGGTCACCGCCTGAGACTACCTCGGAGATCATCAGGTTTGTACGGCCGAGTCTGCGGTATGACATGCCGGCCTGCTTGTTGCGCCACTCGACCTTGCCTGAAGCATCGCCCGCTACTTTGGCATAGCTTTCTTGGGGTGTCGCTGAGGAAGCCAGGGCCGATCCGGCAGTCACTCCGGCCACGGTCTGAAGGGAAGCATGAAGGAAATTACGGCGGGTGTTTGCGTCAGCCATTCTGAACCTCTACGAGCCAGCCTAACTCATTTTCCTTTGAATTCAGTGCCTAATCTGACCTGCTTACCTCGCGATCCTTCGCTGAGAAATGAACCGGACTCGCGGATCTATGATGATAGTTAGTAATCTTACTGGAACGCGAGCAACAACTGAATTGGCAACCGAAATCGTTTCTCCTACTGCCGTCGATGCTGTCACGCATATGCCTCCTCTACTGGGAGCTGAATACGACCGACAACGAGGCGGTACTTACTTTCGTGTCTGGGCGCCTCTAGACAAGTCGGTCCAAGTCATCTTTGAGGATGGCCGCCCGCCGCAGCCATTAGTAGCTGAAGAGAACGGCTACTATTCCGGTTTCGCCGACGGTGCTCAATGCGGCGCTCGTTACAAATTTTCGCTTGGTGGTCGAGAACCGTATCCGGATCCGGCCTCCCGCTACCAACCGCAAGGCCCGCACGGATTCTCAGAAATCGTCGATCGGCATACCTTCGCCTGGACCGATGACTCCTGGACAGGGGTGCAGCTAGAGGGCCAAGTTATCTATGAGCTGCATCTCGGGACCTTCACCCCTAAGGGAAATTGGCTTTCCGCCGCCGAGAAGCTGCCGTATTTGCGCGACACCGGGATCACTCTCATTGAAGTGATGCCAGTGGCGGAGTTCCCAGGTAAGTTCGGCTGGGGTTACGATGGCGTGCAGCCCTATGCGCCGGCATCACTCTACGGCAGGCCTGATGATATGCGGCGGTTTGTCAATGAGGCTCATGGCTGCGGAATCGGCGTCATCCTCGATGTGGTTTACAACCACCTTGGCCCGGATGGAAATTACCTCCCCAAATACTCTCCGTTCTATCTGACGGACAAGAACAAGACCGATTGGGGGCAAGGCATCAACTTCGATGGCGAAAATAGCACCCCCGTGCGGGAATTTTTTCGCGAGAACGCAGCGTACTGGATCCGGGACTTTCATCTGGACGGACTGCGCCTCGATGCGACTCAGGACATACACGACGAATCGAAGACGCACATCATTGCCGAGATTGTGGAGGCTTGTCGTGCAGCAGCCGGAAGGCGCTCTATCGTTCTGATCGGCGAAAATGAGCCACAGAATACCGGGTTGATACGTCCCCTCGCCGAAGGCGGTTACGGACTCGATGCGCTGTGGAACGACGACTTTCATCACTCCGCCACCGTCGCTCTCTCCGGTAAGGCCGATGCCTACTACACCGATTATCAAGGCAAGCCTCAGGAGTTCGTCTCGGCGGCGAAGTACGGCTATTTGTACCAGGGCCAGTGGTATCGATGGCAGAAGAAGCGGCGCGGCTCATCGAATTTCGGTCTGCCTCGCGCAGCTATGGTCACGTTCATTCAGAATCACGATCAGATTGCAAACTCGGCCAAAGGGGAACGCGCCCAGTACCATAGCTCGCCGGGTATCTTAAAAGCTCTTACTGCGCTGACGCTGCTCGGACCTGGTACGCCCATGCTCTTTCAAGGGCAGGAGTTCGCTGCGTCTAGCCCGTTCCTGTTCTTTGCCGATCAGAAACCGGAGCTCGCCGAGCTAATCCGGAAGGGACGGATCGAGTTCCTCGAGCAATGGCGTTCCTTAAAGCTGCCGGAGATGCGAAAGTGCTTAGCCGATCCCTGTTCCGAGCAGACGTTTGAGCGTTCGAAGCTCGACTTCTCGGAAGTGGCCAAACACGCCGAGTATTATGCCCTGCACAAGGATCTGCTATGGCTTCGCAAGAGCGATCCGGTGCTCTCGCGACAGGGACAAGACGGTCTCGATGGAGCGGTGCTTTCCGATGCCGCTTTCTTGCTTCGTTTCTTCTCGCCCGGTTTCAAGACCGACCGCCTGCTGATAGTTAATCTGGGGTCGGATCTCGATTTGAATCCTGCGCCTGAACCTCTTCTCGCGCCGCCCGCTGCTATGCGATGGAGCGAGCTATGGTCATCCGACAGTCCACGTTACGGTGGGTGTGGAACCGCTCCCCTCGATAGTGAAGAAAATTTGAAAATACCGGGGCGGGCGGCTGTTCTCCTGCATCCGATAACACTGGGTAAAGAGATCGCAGGATGAATAACATTTTTACGCATCAATCAGGCACACCTCTTACGGACGAAGAGCGCGAACATTTGCTGGGAGCCGAGTGGCTTGTCACGAACGGTTTGGGCGGATATGCATCCGGCACAGTCGGCGGAACGTTAACGCGCGTATTTCACGGTTACCTTATTGCCGCTTTGCCTTCGCCTCTCGGGCGCACGATGATGTTGAACGACATCCTCGAACTCGTTGTACTCGCAAGTGGCCGCGTTGTCCCGTTGAACGGCCTCGAAACCGAGGATGGTGAATACTCCGAAAATCTCCAGTACCTCACCGGTTTTCGGCTCGATGCCGGATTGCCGATCTGGACGTTTGAAGTCGAAGGTTCGGTGATCGAGAAGCGGGTCACTCTGCCGCACCGGCAGAATACAACATACGTCAACTACCGCCTGGTTAGTGGCCCACCGGTCAGCTTGCAGCTGCGTCCGACCGTGAACATGCGCGAACATGAAGCGCCTGTCGATGCCAAAATCGAACCGTACGTCTTCACGGTTCTCGACCACAACTACGAACTGAAATCCTCGAGCAACATTCCTCCGTTGCGCATTAAGCTTCTTGGTAGCGCGGGTTCGGTGACGGTCGACCCGCATGAGCTCCACAATGTGATCTACGATGTGGAACGCCGGCGCGGATACACCTGGCGAGGGGATCTCTGGAGCCCGGGCTATTGGACCGTTCAAGTCGATGGAACGCATGACGCCACCATCGTCGCTTCCACCGAGAGTTGGGATGTTATGACGGCGCTGACACCTCTGCAAGCTTGGGATGCCGAGCACGAACGCAAGCGCCGCTTACTACTCGAAGCACATCCTGAAGCCTGCGGCCCATCGTGTCGCGAGTTGGTGTGGGCCGCCGATCAGTTTCTTTTTACGCCGGTCGGGCGGCAGGAAGATACAGCTCGTGCCCGCGCCGCCGGTGACGAGATTCGCTCCGTTATTGCCGGTTATCACTGGTTCACTGACTGGGGCCGCGATACCATGATCAGCCTCGAAGGTCTTACGCTCACGACTGGACGGCATGTCGACGCGAGCTACATCCTGCGTACCTTCGCCCACTATATCCGCGACGGCCTGATACCGAACATGTTCCCCGAAGGCAAGACCAGTGGGCTGTATCACACCGCTGACGCCACACTCTGGTTCTTCCACGCCGCGGGCCGATACTTCGATTACACCAAGGATCGCCATCTCAAACGCCAGTTGATCCCCCAGTTCCTCGATATCGTGGGACATCACCTGCGCGGCACGCGTTTTAACATCCATGTCGATCCGAAAGACGGACTGCTCGTGCAGGGCGCGGCCGGGTATCAGCTTACCTGGATGGATGCCAAAGTGGATGACTGGGTGGTGACACCCCGGCGTGGTAAAGCGGTCGAGATCAATGCGCTCTGGTACAACGCGCTGCGCTTGCTTGAGAAATGGCTGCGTGAAGAGAAGCGTGACACCGAAGCCGACGGTATAGCCGAACACGCCGCGAAGGCATACCGATCCTTCAATGAGCGCTTCTGGTATGCCGATGGCGGCTACCTTTTCGACGTGGTCGATTCAGAGCACGGCAAGAATCTTCGCAAATGCCGTCCCAACCAGGTCTTCGCAATCTCGCTGGATTACCCGGTGCTCGACGAGTCACACTGGCGTCAAGTTCTTGATGTGGTGAAGACCAGACTGCTGACTCCGGTCGGGTTGCGCTCACTTGCCCCGGGCGATCCTGACTACAAACCGAAGTACGACGGCGACCTGCGCGCGCGCGACGCCGCTTATCATCAGGGCACCGTTTGGGGATGGTTAATCGGTCCTTTCATCGATGCCTGGCTCAGAGTTTATCCGGATGATTTCGAGACCGCTCGCGGCTTCCTCACGGGCTTCAACGCCGAGCTGCGAACCGCCTGTGTGGGATCGATCAGCGAGATCTTCGATGCCGAGCCGCCATTCACGCCTCGTGGCTGCTGTGCCCAGGCCTGGAGCGTAGCGGAAGTGCTCCGTAGCCAAGTCAAGACCGCAAACGGCCAGCGCGTTGCCGAGGACGCGGCCGAGGTCGATTCCGTTCTCGTCGCTTCATAGAAAGATCACGGGCAGTATCTTCGTCCGCTCATTTCACCCGGGCAATAATAAGGGCGAATGCCATCTATGGATGAACTGGACGAAAAAACTTCGACGCCGGTCAGCAGGCGTGAGTTCGTCGGTACCGCGGTCCTCGGCGGAACGGCCGCTGTCGTCTTACCTAACGGTCTGCAGGCCCATCAGGCAAGCGGCGGCGCTCCCGCCAGAATTGCTTGCTCTCTGACCATCAATACCCAGCACCAACAGCTCGAAATTGATCCACGCACGACGTTGCTTGATCTCCTTCGTGAAAATTTACAGCTCACCGGTACGAAGAAAGGCTGTGACCATGGCCAGTGCGGCGCATGTACTGTTCTGGTCAACGGTAAGCGCGTAAACTCATGCCTCACGCTCGCGCTCATGCACGACGGGCACGAAATTACCACCATCGAGGGGCTCGCGGACGGCAGCCAGCTTCATCCGATGCAGGCCGCATTCATCGAGAACGATGGTTTTCAGTGCGGCGTACTGTACTCCAGGCCAGATCTGCTCGGCGGTGGCGATGTTGAAGGAGTGGCAGTCCGGGGCCGCGAGTGCCGTTACGGCAAACCTCGCCCAGGAAGGGACGGTCGAACTGACCGATGACGAAATTCGCGAGCGCATGAGTGGAAATCTCTGCCGCTGTGGAGCTTATGTCGGCATTCTAGCGGCCGTCAAGCAGGCTCGGGGAGAAGTGAAGGCATGAGGCCGTTTGAATATTCAGCGCCGCGTACGGTGGATGAAGCAATACAGGCGGTCGGCAGTGATCACGGAGCGCGCTTTATTGGCGGTGGAACCAATCTGCTCGATCTGATGAAGATGGGCGTCGAGCACCCTGTACGCCTGGTCGATGTCAATCGGCTTCCACTCAATACCATCGAAGAGCATGAAGGTGGCGTGCGCCTCGGAGCGCTTGCGACAAACACAGACGTGGCGGATCACCGGCTCGTTCGGACACACTATCCCGTGCTGAGCCAGGCCATTCTGCTGGGCGCCTCGCAGCAGCTGCGCAACATGGCGACCACGGGCGGCAACCCGCTGCAGCGGACACGTTGCTATTACTTCTACGATCCAAGCTATGCCGAGTGCAACAAACGCAACCCGGGTAGCGGCTGCGCGGCCATTGAGGGATACAATCGCATTCACGCGATTTTAGGCGCCAGCAACGCTTGCATCGCCACTCATCCGAGCGACATGTGCGTGGCGCTAGCCGCACTTGAGGCAGTCGTGCAGGTGCAGGGGCCTGCCGGGGGGCGCGCCATTCCGATGACGGAGTTTCATCGATTGCCGGGCGATACGCCGCAAATCGATACCAATTTGCAGGCCGGCGAGATCATCACAGCAATTGACTTACCGGCCCTGCCATACGCCCGCCGCTCGCATTACCTCAAGGTACGCGATCGCAACTCTTACGCGTTCGCTCTCGTATCGGTAGCGGCTGTGCTCGACCAAGATGAGAGCGGCAATGTACGTGACGTGCGCATTGCGCTCGGAGGTGTGGCCCATAAGCCCTGGCGCGCTCTAAAGGCGGAGCATGCGCTCAAGGGCAAGAAGGTCGACGCACGCACGCTGCGGGCAGCCGCCGAGGAAGAATTAAAGGACGCCAAGGGCTATGAGCATAACGCCTTCAAGATCGAGCTGGCTAAACGTAGCATCGTTCGCGCCGTAAGCACTGCCGCTGCGGTGAAGGCGGCATAAAAGGTCAAATGGAACAAGTACTCGGACAACCCATCGACCGGATTGACGGTCGCTTGAAGGTCACCGGCCGTGCGCCGTATGCCTACGAGCAAAAGGTCCCAAATGCGGCGTACGCAGTGCTGATCACGAGTACCGTCGCGAAAGGGCGTATCGTCTCGGTTGATACGCAGCGGGCAGAGCGATCACCCGGTGTTTTGCTGGTTTTGACTCACCAGAACGCGCTCAAATTACAGAGCCTCACCAATCAAACGAAAGCGCCGCCTGCGGGCAGAGTAGTGCAGGTGCTGCAAGACAATGTGGTTCGGTACGCGAATCAGCCCGTCGGTCTTGTGGTAGCCGACACTCTGGAAAACGCGCAGGAAGGCGCGCGCCTTGTGCAGCTCAAGTACCGGCAGGAACCGCCTCAAGTCGATCTCGAGACGCGCCTGAACCAGACATACAGCCCGCCGAAAGCGGGCGGCAGCAGCGATCCCTCAATTAGTCACCGCGGCGATATGGAGACCGGCTTCGCCCATGCGGAAAGTCACATCGATCAGGTTTACTGGACGCCGTTCCAGGTTCATAACCCGATGGAGCCGCACGCCACCATCGCCGTTTGGGACGCCCCCGATCACCTCACGCTCTACGATGCGACACAGGGAGTGTTCAGCTGTCGCGAACGCATTGCAGGTTTGTTTCAGCTCAAGCCCGACAATGTGCGTGTCATCTCTCCTTACCTCGGAGGTGGATTCGGCAGCAAAGGGCCGGTGTGGTCGCACGTTGTGCTGGCTGCCATGGCCGCCAAACAGGCGAACCGGCCGGTGAAACTCGCCGTTCGTCGCCCGCAGATGTTCGGCATGGTTGGCTGCCGCTCGGAAACCCGGCAAGCGATCAAGATGGGCTCAACTAAAGATGGTGCGCTGACGGCTTTGCAGCATGACACTTTCTGCCACACCTCTACCTTCGATGACTTTGTCGAGACATCCAGCCTTGCGGCCCGGATGCTCTATCAAAGCCCGAACAACAGCACGTCACATCGCGTGATTCGCTCCGACATCGGGCAGCCTTCTTTTATGCGCGCTCCTGGTGAGGCCACCGGCACGTACGGGTTGGAAGCTGCCATGGACGAAATGGCGTACTCGCTGCGCATGGACCCAGTCGAATTTCGCCTCAAGAATTACGCGGAAAGTGATCCCGAAGAAAACAAGCCTTGGTCAAGTAAGTCTCTTCGCGAGTGCTACCGGCAAGCGGCGGACCGTTTTGGTTGGAGTAGGCGCTCGCTTGAGCCGCGTTCGATGCGCGATGGCAATACGCTAATCGGATGGGGTATGGCGAGCGCGGTCTATCCCACCCGTCGCATGCCTTCAAATGCAAAGGCGCGCTTGAATGCAGACGGTACGTTCTCGGTCGACGCCGGCACGCAAGATATCGGCACCGGCACTTACACGATTATGACTCAGATCGCGGCGCAGTCTTTCGGTGTTCCGCCGCAGAAGGTGAAGTTTCGGCTGGGTGACACGGTCCTGCCACAAACGCCCGTTTCCGGCGGATCGATGACGGCCGCCAGCACCGGCTCAGCCGTTTATCTCGCAGCGGAGGCGCTGCGCGAAAAGTTGGTCCAGATGGCGACCGCAGATAGCCGGTCTCCGCTCTACAGCGTGAACGCGCAGGACATCATCTTCGATAGCGGGCGGATATTTGTGCGCTCCGATCCGTCGAAAGGCGAGACGTTCCAAGCTCTTCTTACCCGTAGCGGCCAGCCCTTTGTAGAGGCGCAGGCTGGCGCGAAACCGGGTCCTGAGAAGGAACGCTACTCGATGTATGCGTTCGGCGGCCAGTTCGCCGAGGTGCGTATTGACGCCGATCTCGGACAAATGAAAGTGTCGCGTATGGTCGGCTGCTTCGGCGCGGGCCGGATCCTCAACTCGAAAACAGCACGGAGCCAGTTTCTCGGCGGAATGGTTTGGGGCATCAGCATGGCGCTCTACGAACATGCCGTTATGGACACGCGTCAGGGGCATTGGGTCAACAACAATCTCGCCGAATATCACGTTCCGGTAAACGCGGATATCGGTCAGATCGAAGCCCTTTGGGTCGATGAAAAGGACGATCACGTCAACCCGATTGGCGCGAAAGGAATTGGCGAAATCGGAATTACGGGTGCATCTGCCGCTATCGCCAATGCTGTCTTTCATGCCACCGGCAAGCGGGTGAGAGATTTGCCGATTACGCTCGATAAGCTTCTCGCCTAAAAGTGACGGGGCTGTGGGTTGTCAACACGACCCACAGCCCTGTAGCATCTCTCCACACTCGTTGAGTCTTCAATAAAAAATGTGGTTCACACGCCGGGCGAGAGGTTCGTGCTCGCCCACCACGATTTCACTAACCGAACCGGGAGCGATCTCGATGCGGTGTATGTGGTCGATCGCCATACCGAGCACGAGCACGAGTAAACAGCGAATCACGTCGCCATGCGTGACCATGGCGACCGTTGCGCCCGTTTCATATTGCCGGATACACCGTTCGATCGTCCGCCACGCGCGCGCCTGTACTTCCATTAGAGATTCACCATCCGGCGGCCAATGAATCGAGCGCAGCCTGTTGTAGCTGTTCCAATCGCCTAACAGAGATAGCTCCTCAAACGATTTGCCGACCCAGGTTCCGAAATCGATCTCGGTAATGCCTTCGTCAATGACGAGCGTTTTACCCTGTGCCTCAGCAAGCGGCCTCGCAGTATCGAGTGCGCGCTCGAGAGGACTTGAGAGGACTGCGTCTAATGTATATTGCGCACTGATCGCCTCGCTCAAGCGATTAGCTTGCCGCACGCCCTCACCGCTCAGGTAAACGCCCGGCATCCGCCCGTATAACACACGCCCGAGCAGATCGGTGCTGCCGTGGCGGATGAGTAGAATACGAATCATAAAAGACTATAAGGTGAAGGAATTGACGGACAGCTATTCGATGGTGGCAATTGAGAAGCGAGTGAATGAATTAGGTCCATGGTTTCACAACATCGTATTGCAAGGTGTACGTACAGCCCCCGATCACTTCCTCGGTGATTATCCATCAACCAAGTGGCGCCACTTCAAAGATGCCATCCCGCAGGATTTGACCGGCATGACTGTGCTCGATGTCGGCTGTAACGGCGGCTTCTATTCGATTGAGATGAAGCGTCGTGGGGCCAGCCGCGTACTCGGCATCGATCACGATGAACAATATCTCGATCAGGCCCGCTACGCAGCCGAAGTCACCGGTCTCGACATTTCTTTCGAACGCCTGTCGGTCTACGAAGTGCCTAAATTACGCGAGCGTTTTGATGTAGTGCTCTTCATGGGCGTCTTCTATCACTTGCGTCATCCGCTGCTCGCGCTCGATCTTCTCCGCCAACATGCTGCAAAAGACTGGTTCATCTTTCAATCCATGCTGCGCGGTAGCGCTTCGGTACCGCGGATCGAGCCCAATTATCCGTTCTGGGAAGTTGCGATGTTTGACAAGCCCGGTTTCCCAAAAATGCACTTCATCGAAAATGAATATTCACAAGATCCCACGAACTGGTGGATCCCGAACCGGGCCTGTTCGGAGGCCGTTTTGCGGAGCGCCGGATTTCGCATCGAGAGCAGCCCGGAGCAGGAAGTTTTCGTCTGCCGCTGTGATGACCAGGCGCATCTTCATGAATTGCCCAATCTTGGTTGATGGAAAGAAGCGGGCCCCAGGTGCTTCGCAAGGATTCATCGCATGATTGAAGCAGTGATGCTGTGGAACGAACCCAATAATCTGTCCCACTGGGATTTCGAAATCGATAAAGACTGGTCCGCTTACGCGAATATGGTGAAGCAGTCCGCGTTAGCCATTGGCGCCGAGAACCCTCGCTTGTCGAAAGTTCTGGGCGGCATCTCGCCAATCGATCCGGCTTTCATCGTTCGCATGCACGAGTTGGGCGCTTTGGAGCACCTGGATGTCGTTGCGGTACACGGCTTCCCACTTGATTGGAATCATTGGAACATCAACGATTGGCCTGGTAAGCTCGATGAAATTCGCGCTGTGACTGCCAAGCCGATTTGGGTTTCGGAAGTGGGCGCGTCCTCCTTCGGCGCCGAAGAGGTGCAGGATTTCGGCCTCAAGCGCACGGCCGAATTGTTGATGCCGCGTGTAGACCATATCTATTGGTACAGCTTGTTCGATCTTCCGAAAGCCTGGCCCGCCACTACCCGGCATCGCGAAAGCGAAGGATCGTCGTATTATCGTCACTTCTACATGGGCCTGTTCCGGGAGGACGGCGCCGGCAAGCTAGCTTCGAAAAACTTCGCAAATTACACGCCGGCGCTGGGGATCTGCCAGTGGTTCCATTTCGAGGATCATCGGCTGACTACGGGTGCCCAGGCGCTCCGCGACTTAGGGGTGAAGAAGTTGCGAACAGGTCTGAGCTGGGCTGATTTCGAAAGACCTGGAGCAGAGCAGTGGTTCGACCATCTCATGTCTGAGTTGGAAGATTTTGAGCTCACAGTGACGTTCTGCTTTACGCCCGAACGGTGTGGTTTGCGTCCGCATCATACAAGTCCGCCACAGAATCCTGAGGAGTTCGCAGAATTTTGCGCAGCCATGACGCGAAGGTATTCTGTCTAGTAATTCTACTTGAATTTACCCGAAAAATAGTAAGTGAGTGAGCTAAGTAGAAACTATACGAGCTACAAAGCTTCTTACGGTAAGACGGATTAAACACGTTTGTCATGATGATTAACAACCCAAGTTACTCCGCCAGTTATCGCGCCTCGGATCGAGCGCTCTGCGTCATTTCCGATAGCTTCTGCAGCAAGAATTCATATTCCAACAACAGAGGATTTAGCGGCTCATGAAGGGAACCGTTCTGATTACGGGCGGTGCAGGTTTCATCGGTTCTCACGTAGCAACGGAACTGTTGAAAGCCGGGTACCAGGTCCGCGTGTTAGACAGCCTTGTCACTCAAGTACACGGCAACGATCCGGACCGACCTAGCTATCTGCGTAAAGAGGCCGAGTTCGTTTTAGGAGATGTTCGCAATCCGGAAATCGTCGATGAAGCGCTGGCAGGAGTGGATGCCGTTTATCACTTTGTCGCGCTGGTTGGCGTTGGCCAAAGCATGTATCAGATGGCCGAGTACACGAGCGTCAATAATCTCGGTACTGCGGTTTTGCTGGAGCGGCTTGTCAAACAGCCGGTCAGCAAGTTAGTTGTTGCTTCGAGCATGAGCGTGTACGGTGAAGGACTGTACCGGACGAGTTCCGGTGAACCGTACATGCAGGCAGTTCGCACGACGGAGCAGTTGAGAGCGCATCGTTGGGAAATGGCGGCGCAGGATGGTTCGCCCCTGACCCCGGTAGCGACCCCGGAGAGCAAGCAACCGTCACTGGCGTCGGTTTACGCGCTCTCTAAATACGATCAGGAGCAGATGTGCCTCATGATGGGTCGAGCGTATGGCGTGCCTACCGTCGCGCTTCGTTTCTTCAATGCCTATGGACCGTTTCAATCGCTCTCGAATCCTTACACGGGCGTTTTGGCCATCTTTGCTTCTCGGTTAATGAACGGCCAACGGCCCATCATCTTCGAGGACGGGGAGCAATTACGAGATTTTGTCAGTGTCTACGATATTGCTCGTGCTTGCCGGTTAGCGCTGGAAGTTCCGGCGGCGCAGGACATGGTCTTCAATGTCGGTAGCGGCCTGAAGGTGAGCATCAAGGAAGTAGCTAATAAGCTGGCCAAAGTGCTGGGTCAGAAAATTGAGCCGGAGATCACGGCCAACTATCGTGTCGGCGACATACGGCATTGTTTTCCGGATATCAGCCTCGCCCAGCGCGTCCTCGGTTATGAACCACAGACGGGCCTCGAGCATGGCATGCGCGATTTGGCGCAATGGCTTGAGCGCCAGACCGCTCCGGATCGGTTCAACGAAATGCGCGACGAACTCACTTCGCGCGGGCTGGTTGTCTAGGTTTAGCTCCCATGCAGAACTCATACGTTTTGATCACCGGCGGAGCGGGTTTTATCGGCACCAACGTAGCCTCCAGTTATCTGGAACAGGACCAGCCGGTGCATATCTTCGACGACCTGAGCAGACCTGGCGTCGAGCGAAATGTGGCCGGCCTTCGCACGCGCTATCCCGGGAGGGTTTTGTTTACCCAAGCCGATATTCGCGATAAGGATCAAGTCCAGAATGCGGTCTCATCGGCTCGCCTGATCTATCATTTGGCCGCACAAGTAGCGGTCACAACGAGTCTCGCCAACCCGCTGGCGGATGCCGGGACCAATTTGATCGGCACGCTTTATTTACTTGAAGCGGTTCGCAAGCAAACCGTGCGGCCTCCGGTCCTTTTCACCTCGACCAATAAAGTTTACGGACATCTGGGCCAAGTCGGTTTGCAGGAGGGCGCAACGCACTACGAACCGGTGACGGAATCCATCGCGCGGTCCGGTATCGGTGAGGGTCAGCCTTTGGAATTTCTCTCGCCGTATGGCTGCTCGAAAGGCAGCGCAGATCAATACGTGCTCGATTACGCTCGCTCGTTTGGCATGCAAGCGACTGTCTTCCGCATGAGCTGCATCTATGGTCCCCATCAGCTTGGTTCGGAAGATCAGGGCTGGGTAGCGCATTTTGTAAGACAAGCGCTGAAGCGCGAGCCGATTACAATTTTCGGAGACGGCAAACAGGTGCGAGATCTTCTATACGTCGGCGATCTGGTACGCGCCATGCACCGGGCCTTTGAGCAGATGCCGAAGTGCTCGGGAGAGGCTTTCAATATGGGAGGGGGTCCCGAGAACCGCGCCAGTCTGCTCGAAGTAGTCTCTGCAATCAAAGCGCTGACGGGCAGTTCGCCGCACATTAATTGGGGACCCGAGCGGCTCGGTGATCAGCGTTGGTACGTCGCCGATACTTCGAAAGCACGCAAAGTATTCGGCTGGATGCCTGAAACGTCCATTCGCCAGGGCTTAAAGAAATTGCTCGACTGGTATAGCGAACATCCCGAACTGGTTGCACAATCTGATATGCAGGTAGCATGATGCGCTTCGCTTTGATTAACCCGCCCTGGCACTTTGAAGGCAGCATCTATTTCGGCTGTCGCGAGCCTCATCTGCCGCTTGAATTCGGATACGCACGCGCGCTGCTCGAAGAAGCAGGACACCAGTGCCTATTGTTGGATGGACAGCTCGATGGCTATACACAGTCTGAGATCGTCGACAGAGTGACGGCGTTCCGGCCCGACTACACGGTTGTCACAACCGCGCCAAGTTATTTGTTCTGGCGCTGCGCTCCGCCAGAGATCCGCGTGCCACAAGAGCTTTGCCGGGTGTTGAAGCCGGTCGCGGGCAAGCTTGTCATCGTAGGCCCGCATGGCTCGACAACACCGCGTCCCGTGTTGCGGAAAACGGAAGCCGACTACGTCGTGCTGGGCGAATGCGAAGAGGTCCTCTTCGAGCTAGCGGCTGATCCAAAGGTCACGCAGTCCATCGCCTTTCGAGACGGCGATCAAGTCGTCGTGCGCGGACCAAACCGTGCGGCCGATATGAAGCGCTTGCCTGCGCTGCATTGGCCCATTAAAACAATTGAGGCGCATCGTCATCATCACCACCGGTTCGATGCCGATCCGGTTGGACCCGGCGCAGAGATGGAAGCATCGCGCGGTTGTCCTTACCACTGCACCTTCTGCGCGAAAGACAATTTCCGGAACAGTTATCGCAAACGGCCTCTCCCCGTCATTCTGGAAGAACTGGACGGACTAATCGCGCAAGGTGTCGAGTACCTGTATTTCATCGATGAGATATTCCTGCCCGATGCCGCGCTGCTGGCTGCATTAGCCGAGCGCAAGATCAAAATCGGTGTGCAGACACGGATTGATCTCTGGAGCGAAGACGCCATCTCCGCGCTCGCTCGCGCTGGTTGTGTATCGATCGAAGCAGGCGTTGAGAGCATTACCGAAGCAGGCCGCGCGTATCTTGACAAGAAATGTAAGATGACCACAGAAGATTTGACCGGACGGCTCGGCTTCGCCAAACAGCTTGTGCCTTTTGTGCAGGCGAATCTCCTGGCCATGGCGGAAGACGACGCGGACACGGTCGAGCTCTGGCGCAAAGAACTTGAATCACGTGGTGTTTGGGCTAACAAGCCGGTACCGCTCTTTCCCTACCCAGGTTCGCCGGAGTACACCCGAACCTGGGGAGCGCCGGATGATATGGCATGGGAACGCGCCCATGATGCCTATCTGAATGGTTTTGAGAGTTTTAGCGATATTCAGGAGCAGCGCCCGCAGCCTTTGATCGAACTCGAAACTTTGACGCAGGGCCGCTGAAGTGAGTGCTTCGCCACCGCTCAACAGAATCTTGATGACAGCCGACGCGGTCGGCGGTGTCTGGCAGTACTCGGTAGACTTGGTCGGCGAACTGGTCCGTCGAGGCATGGACGTGATGCTCGCGGTTCTTGGCCCGTGCCCCTCCCCGGAGCAGCTTCGGCAACTCGAATGCATTCCCCGCGATCGCGTGGCAATGCGGGAGTTCGCGCTCGAGTGGATGCCTGATGCATGGAAAGACATTGATCGCTCGCGAGATTGGTTGCTTGAGCTCGCCGACCGGTTCAAACCGTCCGTCGTTCACCTGAACAGTTACGCATCGGCCAATGCGCTCTGGAATGCGCCGGTGATATCGGTAGCCCATTCGTGCGTTGTTTCTTGGTGGCACGCCGTTCACGACTGCGCACCCGGCGGGGAATGGCAGGAGTACTCGATTCGTGTCCGCCAGGGCCTCGCGGCGGCGGCGGCCGTAGTTGCTCCGTCTCGTTTCATGGCAGAAGCGGTTATCACCCATTACGGCGTCAACCCGGAAAAAACGCATGTCATTCCAAATTTCACGGCCGGCAATATCCCTCGCTCACGCCCTAAACAGCCGTTCGTTCTGGCGGCCGGAAGAATGTGGGACCATGCGAAAAACCTGACCCTTCTCGAGACCATTGCAGACAAACTGTATTGGCCGCTCATGATTGCGGGAAACGAATTGATGGCCGATTCGTCACGAGCCATTCAGCTGGGCCGCTTGACTCACCAAGACCTTCTCGGTCGAATGTCAGACGCTGCTATCTTTGCCCACCCCGCGCTATACGAACCTTTCGGTCTGGCGGTTCTCGAGGCTGCGAAGGTGCGCTGCTGCCTTGTGCTAGCCGATATTCCCAGTTTGCGCGAACTATGGGACGGGGCAGCGCATTTTATCGATCCGAGAGATGCGGAAGGCTGGTCACGAGAAATCAATCGACTGATCGGTGACACTGAGGAGCGGGAGAGACTGGCTGCTTTAGCGCTCGCTCGCGCTAACAAGTACACTGCCGCTCTGGCTCTCCCGATGTATATCGACATTTATGAACACGCGGTCAGCGGCCAGCGCACGCCCAGTGGAGCTGCTGCGTGAAGCCGAGCGTGGCCATTTTTTGCCATTCGCTCGTCTCTGACTGGAATCACGGCAACGCGCATTTCCTGCGTGGCATCGTCTTAGAACTGCAGGCCCGAGGACAGCGCGTCCAGGTCTTCGAACCCGCTGACGGCTGGAGCCGCGAGAATCTTCTTCGCGATCACGGTCAAAAGCCGTTGCGCGAATTTGAGGGGGCGTTCCCAAACCTCGCCAGCACCTCCTATACGCTCGACCGTCTGGCCATCGAACAATGGCTCGAAGACGTCGATCTGGTGCTCGTTCACGAATGGAATGATCCCGCTTTGATTGCCGCGATCGGCAAGTATCGGAAGCAAAACAACAGCCTCCGTTTACTCTTCCATGACACGCATCATCGGGCGATCACCGCGCCCGATCAGCTTGCAGGTTTCGATCTTTCCGGGTACGACGGCATTCTCGCTTATGGCGAATCCCTCAAGCAAGCCTATGAACGATTAGGCTGGGGAAAAAAGGTTTATGTCTGGCACGAGGCCGCCGATGTCCGTACGTTCCACCCGATCGACGGGCAGGAGAAGCACGGCGATCTTGCGTGGATTGGTAACTGGGGCGATGAAGAGCGTACCGAGGAAGTGCGCGAGTACCTGATCGGCCCGTGTTCGCGACTGGGCATCGTCGCGAGCGCGTTCGGCGTGCGTTACCCGGAGGAGGCTCTTACCGAACTTGCTGCGGCGGGCATCGGATATCACGGCTGGCTGGCTAACTACAAAGTACCTGAAACATTTGCGCGGTTCCGTGTGACCGTACACGTTCCACGCCGCCCGTACACCCGGCAACTGCCCGGCATCCCTACCATTCGACCCTTTGAAGCACTGGCATGCGGGATCCCGCTGGTCTGCGCGCCGTGGCAGGATACCGAAAACCTCTTCCGCCCCGGGATAGACTTCCTGATGGCGCCGAACGGCTATGAGATGGAGAAGCAAATCGATTCCTTGCTGAACGATTGTGCGCTCGCAGCCAGCCTTTCACAACACGGGCTCGAAACGATTCGCAGCAGACATACCTGCGGGCATCGCGTCGATGAGCTGCTGACGATTTATCAAGCGATCGCACCTGCTTCGCCTATCCGGCGTGTTCCGGTGGAGCCTGCGGAGGTGCGGTTGTGAGAATAGCGTTCTGGGGATCGAGCCTCGTCTCCGCTTACTGGAACGGAGCCGCCACTTACTACCGAGGGATCCTGCGCGCGCTTGCCCGGCTCGGCTACGATATTACTTTTTTCGAACCGGACGCTTATGACCGTCAACTGCACCGAGACATCGAGGACCCCGACTGGGCTCGCATTGTCGTCTACGATCCAAACGACGCGGAATCACTTAAGCGCCATCTAGCCTGGTCTGCGGATTGCGGCGTTGTCGTCAAGGCAAGCGGTGTCGGCGTGCTCGATCAGTTTCTAGAGAGCCAAGTGGCGTCTATGCCTCGCTGGGTTTGCAAACTTTTCTGGGATGTCGACGCGCCTGCAACGCTCGAACGCCTGAACGCTAATCCGAACGACGCTTTCCATCGGGCTCTGACACAATTCGACCTCGTTCTGACGTATGGCGGCGGCGTTAGAGTAACGGAGCAATACAAGCAATTCGGGGCGGCTGAGTGTTTTGCCATCTATAACGCGTTCGACCCCGATGTACATTTTCCGGTTCCGTCTGATACGCGTTTTGAATGTGACCTTTCGTTTCTTGGGAATCGCCTGCCCGATCGCGAAGTGCGCGTGGAAGAGTTCTTCCTGGGCGCGGCGAGTCTCGCGAGCGAGCAAAAATTTGTTCTCGGCGGAAACGGCTGGGGCGATAAGGCTCTGCCTCCCAATGTCAGATACGTCGGCCATGTCTATACGGCGGACCACAACGCATTCAATTGTTCAGCGCGGGCTGTCTTGAACATTAGCCGGGATAGCATGGCGCGCTACGGTTTTTCACCGGCCACCCGCGTCTTTGAGGCGGCGGGTGCCGCAGCGTGCTTAATCAGCGACGTATGGGAGGGTATCGAGTCATTCTTAGAGCCCGGCCGAGAGCTGCTACTGGCCCGGGATGGCACAGAAGTCGCGCGGATCCTACAAACCCTTACTGTCGAGCGCGCCCGAGAAATTGGCCGGGCGGCGCGCGCGCGAGTACTCGCGGAACATACTTATGAGCGGCGCGGTGCTCTGGTTCATGAAATTCTGGCTGAGACGCTAGATCGACGTTCCAGCCGCACCCTGGAGATGCGGACTTGACGCAAAATCGCCGCAGCTATGTTTTCCTTGGCCTCTCGATTACGTCTACCTGGGGAAACGGTCACGCCACAACTTACCGGGGATTGCTCAAAGAACTGGCCGCGCGCGGGCACTCTATTACTTTCCTTGAGCGCGATGTGCCGTGGTATTCGGCCAACCGTGAATTCGATTCTTTGCCATACTGCCAGATCGGCCTCTATTCGAGCCTTGACGAACTCAGAGACAGATTTGCCGAAGTTATCTCTACCGCCGATGCCGTTGTAGTCGGCTCCTATGTGCCGGAAGGCATCGCCGTCGGCTCTTGGGTCAGATCCCTTCGCCGAAATGTTGTTGCATTCTACGATATCGATACTCCGGTTACTCTAAGTGCTCTCCAGGCGAATAACTGCGAGTACCTTTCGAACGACTTAGTTAGTAAGTACGACCTGTATCTCTCCTTCACTGGCGGCCCAACGCTCAAGTTCATAGAAAGCCGCCTCGGCTCGCCTTGCGCCCGCGCTCTGTATTGCTCGGTCGACCCATCGTTGTACTTTCGGGAAAAACAGGAAGTAAATTGGGATCTTGGTTACTTAGGTACTTATGCGGCTGATCGTCAGCCCGCCCTTGAGTCGCTGCTGTGCTCGGCTGCGGTTCGGTGTCCGGAAAATAAGTTCGTCATAGCTGGCCCGCAATATCCTCAGTCCATTCTCTGGCCCGCTAACGTGACCCGGATCGAGCATTTATCGGCAGCCGATCACCGTCATTTCTATAACGCCCAGACATTCGCTCTTAACGTGACACGGCGCGACATGATACGTGCCGGTTATTCACCGAGCGTTAGATTATTTGAAGCAGCAGCCTGCGGCACACCGATCCTGAGCGATGAATGGCCCGGGCTGGAGGAGTTTTTCACGCCGGGCCTCGAAATTCTACCCGTCCGAAACGCCGCAGACGTCCTCCGACACATCAACATGCCCCAAGAACGCCGTTGGAGAATTGCGGAGAAGGCCCGCAGCCGCACGCTGCGCTTTCATACGGCGGCCGTGCGTGCAGCCGAGTTCGAGTACTTTATCGATGCATCCTTAGGGTCGGCTAATCGGTCTAATGCTTGGAAACGCCGCACGATCCAAAATCCTGCGGCGGCACTCCTCTAAGAGTTCCTAGTATGAAACTAAGTAAGATTACTGCAGCTACTGCTGCGTCCCTGGTTTTCGCTGTATGCTCCTTGGCGGGCCAGGAGTCGAACGCACCAGGCGTACCGACCAACATTGTTGTTACACTCGAGCCGAAACACGGCAAGACCATTCCCCCGGTAGAAGTGGCTGACATTTCCGTTAAGCAACAAAAAGACAAACGTCCCGTAACAGGTCTGGATTCGCTCGCGAATGCAGATACCCAACTTCTCCTGCTGATCGATGATTCCGCCCGCGGAACTTTCGACACCGAAATCAACACGCTGAAGCGGTTTATCGGTTCGCTGCCGCCCAACTTACGCCGTGGCCGTCGGTTACATGCGGAACGGAATAACTCAGTTCACGCAAAACTTTACACAAGATCACGCCTCGGCCGCGAACGGTATCCGGGTAGCTTTAGGACCGGGTGGCGCTGACGTGAGCCCCTACGATTCACTCACCGACGCTGTTCGCAAATGGCCACAAGACGCAGCCCGTCGCAAAGAAGTGATCATGATCAGCAGTGGTCTCGAATCCTTGGGCGGCGGCTTTGCTCCCGATAATCCATACGTGAACGCCGGGATCGAGAGTGCCATCAGAGCCGGTGTTGTTGTCTATTCGATCTACAGTCCAAGCGTCGGACATGCGGGCCACAGCATGTGGCGCAGCACCTGGGGCCAGAACTTTCTATCTCAACTCTCGGATGAAACGGGCGGCGAGTCATACTACCTCGGCTTTGGCTCACCCGTCTCTTTTCAGCCGTACCTAGATCAATTTCTCGAGGCGCAACAGCACCAATATTTACTAAGCTTTGTTGCTAAGCCAGAGAGGAAATCGGGTTTCCAGCCGATTAGGGTCTCAATAGACAACAAGGACGCTAGTATTGCTGCGCCTGACAAGGTCTACGTCAAAGCCAGTCTTTAAGCGATGCTGGCTCCACGGCTCAAGGGCTTAACGGAGGTCGCAAAATCAGCGGCCTCTTCGCCCGCCGACGCTATGTCTTCGGCGCCTGTATCCTTCAATAGCTGTTTCGCTTTTGTGACCCATTCGCCGTTGTCGCAGTGAATCGAAAGCAGAATGCCGCCTTCTTTGATGCGGCCCTCATAGCGCTTCGCTTCGTACTCCGGAATTCCCATTCCGACTAAAGCACCAATTACGCCCCCGAGCACTCCGCCAGAGCCTATTCCTGAAAGTGCCGCAATGATTGGTCCGGCTGCGATCAAGGGCCCCAGCCCCGGTATCGCGAGTACGCCAATCCCGGCCAGAAGTCCGATGGTCCCGCCGATGATACCGCCCGCAACTACGCCCGTTGCCGTTCCCTCGGGCGCCTTCGTGTGCTTCTCATGAGCGAAATCCTTTGTCCCGACGTTATCTTGCAGAAGCACCGAGATATCTTCATTTCTAAATCCCGCCGCCAGCATCCGATCTACAGAGTTCTCAGCCATCTCCCGGCTAGCGTAAATGCCGAAAGCCGAAATATTTTTTCCTGCCATGTTTCCTCCTAGTGAAAACGTTACGTCGATACGTTCGGCGTTGAGGCTTCAGATCCACACGCCGCTTTCCACGACTCCTGTCGAGATAACGACCGCAGCCCCGGTAGCATTTCACACCTGCACCCCGCGATCGCTTGGCCGTCAACGTACCCGTTAGAGTACAGGTTAAAGTTGTTTAATACAGTCTAGTTTACCAGAGGGAAGAGGGTCGGGCTCAGGCCCAAATGACGGCGCGCTAACTCAAATCCGTTATCGTCGCTGTAGATTAGATATTATCAGGAGGCTACATCGCGGCTCTTCGCGATGTTCCCAATACTTGCCTGATCATTGCGCGTCACCTGTACGTGTAGAGCTCGGATCAGATTGGCCAGCTTCTCCGCCTGTTTTTCCCCGTTGAAGTTCGTTTCGAACGACTCGCTCGGTTCCGTTGCGAGAAAACCGCCGGCAAAATAACTCAGCACGGATGCGTCAAAGCTCTCTCTGAGGCTGTCCGAATACACGCAGGTGTAAGGCACTCCGCTGGTCGCCAAAATGCGCTCGACTGGACTGTTTTGGGGAACGAAGGCCAAAATGGGGCGACCCAACTGAAGGTATTCGAAGAGCTTCGCGCTCACCTGCAGGGTAGATTTCGGCAAGACAAGCATGAGCCCATGCGAGTGACGCATAATCTCGTGAGCTTCCCGCTGTGGTAGTTGCTTATTGATTACCTCGAGCCAGCCCTGCTGTTTTGCCTTAGCCAAGAAATCTGGTAGCGGAATGCAATCGTCTTTCGCTGGACCCACCAGTCGAATCCGAATCGCACCGGGATCGAGTTTCCCCGTATCCATGAGGCGTTGAATCGATTCGAGGAGCGCCGTCACCGCGCGATCGCTATAAAGCGACCCTACATGACTGATCACGCAAGGAGGCCGATCCGGGCAAGGCGCAGGCTTTAGCCTTTGTTCCGGATCGAATCCGTTCCAGATTACTTGCGTGCGCGCCGCCGCCTTTGGATAAAGGCGAGTGAGCCTAGCCTTGGCGCTGTCCGTGTTTGCGATAACCAGATCGGCTTTCCCTAGCACGAGAGCTTCGATCCGGCGCAGGAGCAACTTGTGGAACGAGGAGAGGTGGTCGTAGACAGGATTGTCCGCGAGTGGATCTCGGAAATCGGCAACCCATGGCACACCCTCTGTGAGCGAAAGAAGTAGTCCTGCCAGATGACTTCCTATGGGCGGGTATGTCGAGAACGCAGTGATCCTGCTGCCCGGGTGACGACGGATGAACTGCCTTCCTAAAAGATATGCTGCCCAGGCCCAGGTGATACCGGTTCCGCCCGGAACCAAGACTTTTCTGATCAGACGCTCCGCTTGCCAACCGACGGTTCCCCGCAGCGCAGCCAAGAATTTATCCGGCGTGTATTCGGCGTTTAAATCGGGTCGAGTGCTGACGTCGGCCGCTGTGATGACGTGAGAATCTTGGCCGAAGCGAGGGAAATACTTGTAGAAGCGGTATGGTCGATCCGCTCCCACTGTGTTTTCAGGAGGGAAATGATAGGCGAACATCAAGGTGATGTCCCTTACCGGTGGAGAGTTCATCGGTTTACTTCTACCTGGTTTTGAAGTTTCAAAGCTCAAGTTGGAGACAGGGTAGAAGTACCTGTGTGCTGAATGAGTGCAGGATGGGGACGAAAAGTTGCGTGCTCGACTGGAATAAATACCCGCCCGAGCGGCAGATTCACCATCTAGTAACAATGCGCCTCGGTGCGAGCACGCAACAGTGGCGCGGGCATGCTAGGAGAACATCGCGGAGTATTCCCTAGGCCTTGGGATGGGCGCGGTCGTAAACAGCCTGTAGATCTTTCAGCGATACCTGCGTGTACTTTTGTGTTGTCGAAAGACGAGCGTGGCCGAGCAGTTCCTGAATGGCCCGCAAGTCCGCTCCGTCGTTTAACAAATGCGTCGCAAATGCGTGACGAAAGCTGTGCGGATGAACGGTCGCGTCACCCGTTGCAACCAGTGCATACATCTTTACCAGACGTCTCACCTGCCGGTCGCTCAAACGCCGTCCGCGCGAGTTAAGGAAGATAGCCGGCTCCGGGCTGTCACTCAGGCGCTGCTTCATATAAGAATCGAGTGCCGCGGTCGCGCGCTCTCCCAACGGTACTTCGCGCTCCTTCTTCCCTTTACCCCGTACCCGCAGCCAACCGTGCGCCGAATCCAAATCGTCCACATTCGCGCCCACCAACTCGCTCACGCGAATACCGCATCCATAAAGCAATTCGAGTATCGCCAAATCCCGTTCGCGCGACGGCTTCTCGATTACCTCAGCCGATTCGACCGTATCGATAAGGTGATTGACCTTCTCCTCGCTCATCACGTCTGGCAAACGCTGCTTCATTTTCGGAGTGCGCAGCCGGCTGGTTGGATTCGTCTCTATAACTTTTTCGCGCACGAGAAATTTGCAGAGCGCCCGGACTGCGGCGAGCTTTCGACGTACCGATACAGTTGTCAACGGTCGATCGTAGAGGCCGGCCAGCCATTCACGCAACAACGCTAAGTCAATTTGTTCCATGGCCGGGCTCGATGCAGTACCCGGCAGTTCGAAGTAACCCGCAAACTCCGCCAGATCTGAGCCGTAGTTTCGCACCGTGTGCTTGGAAGCACCGCGCCGCACGAGCTCAGCCAGGTACTTCGCAACACAATCGCGAATGGCTGCCATTTAAAAAACTTTCAAAAGCCTGTGCGGCCCGGCGGCACACTTCCGCATGGCGTGCCTTTTTGTCATGCCGCAGTTTGCGCTTCGATTCCTCATCAAGCGAAGGCAGTAAATCAAAAGTAATATTGGCCGGCTGAAAATGTCCGGGATCTGCGCTCGTGATGTAGTGACACAGACTGCCGATAGCCGTCTCGCGCGGCGGAATATTTAGCCCGCTGCCAGCCGCTAACAACACTGCATTGCGTCCCGCAAGCAACCCCGTAGCAATCGACTCCGCATACCCTTCCACGCCCGAGATTTGGCCCGCGAAGAAGATCCTTTCGTCAGTCTTCAACTGCAGCGTCGGCCAGAGCAGCGCGGGCGAGTTAATGTACGTGTTGCGGTGCATTTGTCCGAACCGCAGGAAATCCGCCTTCTCGAGCCCAGGGATCAAGCGAAACACGCGTGCCTGATCGCCGAATCGCATATGGTTCTGAAATCCCACCAGGTTGTAACTATCCGCGCGCTGGTTTTCCTGCCGCAGTTGCACAGCCGCATACGGCCAGCGACCCGTTCGCGGATCGGTTAGCCCCGCGCCTTTCATTGGGCCGAACCGCAGTGTCTCCCGGCCGCGCCGCGCTATCTCCTCAATCGGGAGGCAGCCTTCAAAATAGGGCGTCTTGTCGTCGGCGATATGCGGCTCATAGTGCTCCGCTGCTGAAACCGCATCGATAAAAGTTTCATACTGCCCCTTATCGAAAGGACAGTTGATGTAATCGTCGCTGCCATCGAGTGACTTGTCATATCGCGAGGCCCGAAACGCCACCGACATATCGACCGAATCCGCAGCTACTATCGGGCTGATGCTGTCGTAGAAGAAAAGCCGCTGCGCTTCTGTGACCCGGGCAATTTCCAACGCCAAAGCATCGCTTGTAAGCGGTCCTGTAGCGACAACTACAACCCCGTCTTCGGGAAAACTCGTTACTTCCTCTCGGCGGATCTCGATACCAGGATGCCGAGTGATTGCTTGTGCAATCGCCCTCGAAAAAAGCTCGCGATCGACCGTCAGCGCATGGCCGCCGGGCACTCTCGACTGGGCGGCTGCCTTCATCAAAAGCGAACCAAGGCCGCGCATCTCCTGCTTCAAAAGCCACGGCGCGGAGTGGACCTGCTCGCTCTTGAGGGAATTGCTGCAGACAAGCTCGCCGAAGTCGTCGGTCTTATGCGCGGCCGTCCGGCGCAGTGGACGCATCTCGTATAGCACCACGTGCGCGCCCGCTTCAGCAGCTTGAAAAGCCGCTTCACAGCCCGCGAGCCCACCGCCAATAACGTAAATCGTCTGCAACTCTTATTCTAAAGGCGGCCCGGCACGGCCCGGGGTTTTAGGTTCGCATGCATCAAAACGATTCGCGATATTCGCCGAACACACGGCGAAGGCGGTCTGAAATCTCGCCGACCGTGGCATAACATCGGCAGCACTGGAGAATGTGCGGCATCAAATTTTCGGTGCCTCGAGCCGTTGCCTCTAACTTGTCAAGTGCTGTGTTGACCTCTGTAGCCGGGCGAGTCGCCCGTACTTCGCGCAAACGTGCAACCTGCTGCGCTTCCAGCTGCGGATCGAGTCGAAAAACCTGAGGCGGCTCTGCCCCTTCCGTCTGAAATTTATTTACGCCGACTACAATCTCACGGCCTTCTTCGATCGCACGTTGAAACTGATAAGCAGAGTTTTGGATCTCGCGCTGTACGTAGCCGGCCTCGATCGCCGAGAGCGTGCCGCCGAGCCCATCAATGTGTTCAATGTAGTCCCGAGCGCCCGCTTCGATCTCATCAGTCAGCTTTTCAATGTACTCGCTACCGCCGAACGGGTCGGGCACGGCTGCTACACCACTCTCGTAGCCGATGACCTGCTGTGTGCGCAGCGCCACCCGCGCTGACTTTTCGGTCGGCAAAGACAATGCCTCGTCCTGCCCATTCGTATGCAGCGACTGCGTGCCGCCCAGAACCGCGGCCATTGCCTGTAGCGCCACTCGAACAACGTTGAGCTCGGGTTGCTGCGCCGTCAGCGTCGATCCGCCCGTTTGCGCGTGAAACCGCAGCATGCACGAACGCTCCGACTTTGCTCCAAAACGGTCCCGCATCAAGAGCGCGTACAGCCGCCGGGCCGCGCGAAACTTTGCGACCTCTTCCAAAAAATTATTATGAGCGTTGAAAAAGAAGCTGAGTCGTGGCGCGAACGCGTCGACATCCAAACCCGCTTTGACCGCCGATTCGATATAGGCGATTGCATTGGCCAGTGTGAACGCTACTTCCTGAACCGCGGTCGAGCCTGCTTCACGAATGTGATATCCACTGATCGAAATCGTGTTCCACTCCGGCGTCTCGCTGCCCGCCCAGGCAAACAGATCGGTGATGATGCGCATCGCCGGTCGCGGCGGGTAGATGTAAGTGCCCCGCGCAATATACTCTTTCAAAATGTCATTCTGAATCGTTCCCGATAACTTCCGCCGGTCTGCGCCTTGGCTCTCGGCAACGAGTACATAAAGGCAGAGCAAAATCGCAGCGGTCGAATTGATCGTCATCGACGTGCTGACCTGGTCGAGTTGAATTCCCTCAAACAGGACCTGCATATCAGCCAGAGAATCGATTGCCACACCCACCCGCCCTACTTCGCCGGCTGCCAGCGTGTGGTCTGAATCCATGCCCATCTGGGTGGGAAGATCGAATGCGACCGACAGACCCGTGATGCCTTGCTCGAGAAGATACTTGTAGCGGCGGTTACTTTCCTCGGCCGTACCAAAGCCGGCATACTGACGCATGGTCCACAAGCGTCGCCGGTACATGTCGGGATAAATGCCCCGTGTAAACGGAAATTGCCCGGGCTGCTCAGGTGTCAAAGCGATTAACGGCGCGAGATCTGCCGCGCTTTAAGAAACGAGGTGACCGCGAAGAACAACATGATTGCACTGAGAAAAGCCGCGCCGATCAGCCCAGGTACATGCTCTCTATGTTGAACGGCCCAGGTCAGAAAGGAGACTGCAAATAGCGCGAAAACGCCACCGATTGCCTGGTTCCAGATCACGCGCGCTGGGCGCACCACTTCCGGCACAACATGCGTCGCAAATTTGCGCGCGTGTTCAACCTTAACGGTTTTCGCGACTTTAATGGCGTCAGCGAGCTTCAACGGTTCGACCTAATTCCTCTCCCAATCAACAGGTGACCTGACGCAAGCTCCGCAAGTGAAGCCGCCCGTTACCGATCCCCTCACCCAGTATCGCCGATTCCGCCAGTTAGTGGCCTTCGGCCTCCAGATATCGCTCAGCCTCAATCGCCGCCATGCAGCCCGCGCCGGATGCAGTAATCGCCTGCCGATACGTTCGGTCCTGCACATCGCCCGCGTGGAAAACACCGGGGACATTGGTACGCGCGCCGCCGTGACTCACGATGTATCCGTCCGGATCTAGGTCCAGCTGCCGGCCGAAAGGCTGTGTGTTCGGGATATGACCAATCGCGACAAAGAAGCCGTCGACTTCGCGGTCGCACACGCGGCCGGTCTTCAGATTCTTCAGCTTTACGCCCGTTACTTCGCCCTTACTGACGTCGTATATGTCCTCAACAACCGTGTTCAGTAGGAAAGAAATCTTCGGGTTGGCTTGTGCCCGGGCCAGCATGATGCGTGATGCACGGAAGCTCTCGCTGCGATGAACCACGGCCACCTCTTTGCCGAAGCGCGTCAGAAAATTTGCTTCCTCCATGGCGGAATCGCCGCCGCCCACTACCATGACCTTCTTGTCGCGATAGAAAAAGCCGTCGCACGTCGCACACGAGCTCACGCCATAGCCGATCAACTTCTGTTCGTTCGGTAAATTCAGCCAGCGCGCCGAAGCGCCTGTCGCAACAATCAGCGTCCGGGTCTGAACCGTTTCCCCATCCTCGAGCTCAAGGGTAAACGGATGTTCCATCAGATTCGCCTTCACCACCCGGCCATGCCGGTAATCGGCGCCGAAGCGCAGTGCCTGCTGCTTCATGTGCTCAACCAGGACAGGACCGTGAATGCCCTCCGGAAAGCCCGGGAAATTTTCGACTTCGGTTGTTATTGAAAGCTGCCCGCCCGCCTCGTGTCCCTCATACACTACCGGTTGCAGACTCGCTCGCGCGGCATAGATCGCCGCCGTGTTCCCGGCGCAACCTGAGCCGAGAATCACTAAGCTATGTACATTGCTCATTGAAGAAAGTAGTTGGCGATGTGAAATGCCAACCAGGAACCAGAGTACGCCAGCGCCAACATATAGGAGAACTGAAACGCCGGCCACTTCCAGCCGCCTGTCTCACGCTTCACTACGGCCAGGGTGGAGAAGCACTGCAAAGCGAAAGCGAAAAACACAAGCAGAGCGATCGCGCCTGCCGGACTCAAATCGTGCCGGATCGCCGCTTGTAGACCTTGGGTCGGCTCGTCGCCTTCGATGCCGTAGATGGTTCCAAGCGTTCCGACAATGACCTCGCGGGCCGCGAGCGATGTGATCAGCCCAATACCGATTTTCCAATTGAACCCGAGCGGTTTGATCGCCGGTTCAATCGCCTTGCCCACCATCCCGGCAAAACTATGCTCAAGCGGCGGAGCGTGGCCGTGGTCCAACGGAAGATTGGCCAGCACCCAAATTGAAATTGCGACCAGCAGAATTACCGTGCCCGCGCGGTGCAGGAAGACCTTGCCGCGATCGATCAGTCGCAAGCTCAGCGACTGCCAAGTAGGCCAGCGGTAAGGCGGCATTTCTAAAATAAAATTCGTATCCCGGCTCTTGAGAATCGTGGATTTAAGCAGTCGCGCAACAACGATTGCAGTCGCAAACCCAAGCACGTAGAGGCCGAGCATGGTGGCCGCCGGAAGCGAAAAGAAGTTCCCCAATAAGCGAACGTTCGGCACGAAGGCTGCGATTAAGAGCGTGTAAACCGGCAATCGCGCCGAGCAGGTCATCAGCGGCGCGATCATGATCGTCGCCATGCGATCGCGCTTATTCTCGATAACACGCGTGGCCATCACAGCCGGTACCGCGCAGGCGTAAGCCGAAAGCAGGGGAATGAACGATTTGCCTTGCAGCCCGAACTTCGCCATCGTGCGATCGGCAATCAGTGCGGCTCGTGCCAGGTAACCCGAGTCTTCCAGAATCCCGATAAAAAGAAAAAGCAGCAGAATCTGTGGCAGGAAGACAATGACCGACCCGACGCCTTTCCATACGCCATCTACCAGCAGCGAACGCCACGGCGAATCAGGCAGCACATGGTTGAACCATAGGCCGGATCGCGCGACGGCTTCTTGAAGCCCGTCCATGACCGGCTTGGCCCAGGAAAAAATACTTTGGAAAACGGCCATCACGACCGCCAGGAAGACCAGCGGTCCGGCAATTGGATGAAGAAAAACAGAATCGAGGCGTCGCGTCCACAAGGGCGGCGCCGGCGCACGATACGAAGCCCGTTTGCCCGAGGTTTGCTGCCCACTGCCGGCATTTCGGCACATCGTGCAGAACCGGCAGTTCGATCCTGGTCGGTGGAGCATTCAGCCGGACGGCGGTCCCGATCAAAAACTGCTGGATGCGATCGATGCCGGTTCCTTTCGCCGCGCTGATCAACGCAACCGTGCAGTTCAACTCCGCGGACAGTGCAGCAATATCGACTTTCCCGCCGCGCACCGCCAGATCATCCGCCATGTTCAACAGGATCAGGGTCGGCAGACCAAGATCGAGGATCGGCGCGGCCAGCACCAGGTGACGTCCTAGATTGGTTGAATCGAGAATCAGGATGACCGCGTCGGGCTTGGGGAAATCGGGACGCGCACCTTTCAGCACATCGTGCGTAACCTGTTCGTCTTCCGCCCGCGGGTGCAAACTGTAAACGCCGGGCAAATCGACTAGAAAGACTTCGTGCTCGTCCTTCAGCTTGGCTTTGCCCATCCGGTGCTCAACCGTGACGCCGGGGAAATTGGCCACCTTCTGCCGCAGGCCGGTAAGACGGTTGAAGAGTGTAGACTTGCCGGAATTCGGCGGCCCTACAATGGCCACGATAATCGGACGATCGCTTGGCGGAACAGGTGGCCGAATCGCAGGATTCGGTAGAAGGCCGGCCTTGGGACTCGGACTGTGGCAATCGCTCATTTGAGCACGACGAGATCTGACTCAGGATGTCGGCGAACAAACACCCGAATCGCCGTTTCGCGGCGTAGTGCGACTTCCGATCCATCCACCCGGAAAACCCGCGGTCCGCCGCCAGGCGCTCTCCGCCCGGGGATCACTTCCGTTCCGGGAATGAAGCCAAGTTCCATCAGACGCCGCGCAACCTCCTCCGGTAAGTCCAGCCGGTCAAGTATGCAACGTTGGCCAATCGGAAGATCGGCTAGTGTGTGACTGGCGGACTGTGTACTCGCGTTTCGCAACTTCACTCGGGCGTTCACGGATATACGACCCTTTTAGTATGAGATTAACATGGGCGAAGCTAAACGGTTATTTTTCAACAAACAAAGCCAACGGCTTCTCGTTTGAGTAGCTATAAAGGTAAAAAGACGCACGTCGTAAATGCCCAAGCACGCACTCTGCCATAAGTTCCGGGGCGAGTGCTATGATTGCGATGTGCTGCGGGACCGCTCGCAACATCCGCCGGTGAGTGAAGCGGGTGGAGCTTACACTCGCAAAGAGGTCTGCCGGCTCCTCAAGCTGGAAAATCGCCAGCTTCGGACTTGGGAACGGCAACAGCTCATTCCTGAGCTCTCGCAATACACCTTCTCGGACTTGCTGACTTTAAAACGGTTAGTGCGCCTGCGCAACGAACACGCGCATCCCCGGCAGGTTCGGCAAGCGCTGCACTCGCTCCGCGACTACCTCAAACAGGCTCCACATGCTAACGACGACGTGCAGGTCTACAAAGATGGCCGGCGCGTCCGCCTTCAGATCGGTAAGCAAAAACTCGAAGCAGGCTCAGGCCAACTCCTGTTCGATTTCGCCGAGGAGGAACTGAACAAGATTCTTCAGCTGCCAGCTTTGCCGAAGAGCAGCGCGGCGATTGCAGAACGGTTGAGGAATAAGCTGGAGGCGGATCGCTGGTTTGAACGCGGGCTGGAGCTGGAGCAAACGGGAGCGCCTTACGAGCAAATCATCGAGGCATACCAGAAAGCGAGTGAACTCGATCCGCAATCGGCCGGCGCGCGGGTCAATCTGGGAACAGTGTTCTTCAACGGGCATGCCTGGGCGGATGCCGAAGAGCAATACCAGGCAGCGCTCGCCATCGATCCCGATTACGCGCTCTCCCATTTCAATCTCGGCAATCTCTACGATGAACGGGGCGACTCAGCAGAAGCGCTTCATCACTACAGCGAAGCGATCCGCATCCATCCGAACTACGCCGATGCTCACTACAATCTTGCGCTGCTGCACCAGAGTGCGGGGGACGTGATGAGCGCCCTCAAACATTGGCGCGCTTATCTGAAGCTCGATGCCGCCAGCACCTGGGCGCCAGATTGCCCGGCGCGAGCTCGCGAAATTGGAGAGCACGACTGTCGTTCCGGGCAACAAACCGGCCGCTTCCGGGCTGCGGCTTGTGAAGAGCGAGAAGTTTTGAACGCGTGCGGCGAATGCCTGCCGGTCGGCGCGGTCATTCTGGCTGCGGGTGCGGCTACCCGCATGGGACGAACAAAGCAGTTATTGATCTACCGTGGAAAGTCTCTGATCGAACATGCCGTGGCAGAGGCGCAAAGCGCCGGCTTCGATCCGATCGTGGTAGTGGTGGGCGCTGAGGTGTCGGCCATTCGGGACACGCTGGCCGCACAACGCGTCACCATTGCCCACAACGAAAACTGGCTCAGCGGTATGGGCTCTTCGGTCGCGGCAGGTATGCACTCCTTGTGCGAGCTCGATACTGACATGCCCGCCGTTGCGCTTTTGCTGGCGGATCAGCCCCTCGTCGCGGCCAGTCACTTAGAAGCGATGCGAATGCTCTTTTCGGAGGAAAATTGCGCCATCGTAGCATCGCGCTACAACGGTACGCTCGGCGTGCCGGCGATTTTCAAACGCAGTCTGTTCCCGGCGCTCGCCTCGCTTAGTGGAGATACCGGCGCGCGCACTCTGCTGCGCAATCCTGAGCACGTCGTGGTCGCTTTCGATTTGCCCGAAGCAGCGGTGGATGTGGACACTCCCGAAGACTTCGACGCCCTGAACCAGACCGCTTGACGCAGCCCGCGGCAGCTAATGCGCTACTGTCTCGGCTGTTGTGGTGGCGTCGTTGCGTCGGGTGCTTGCTCGCCTCCAAACGTCACCGTCGATTCCGCGCCGAACCGCTTGTAATTCAGATAGCGAATCTCAATCCGGATACGCTGCGGCCAGTCGCGGAAATACAGCGTGTCGTCGGCGTAGGTTTCGGCTGGGAAAAACCACTTCCCGTCCACGTTCTTGCGAAACGTTGTGAAGTGCGGCGTAAGGTTCTGCTCGCGCAGCGTCTCAATCTGCGGCACCGCTTGCCCTTCGCTCTTCACAACAGCGAAATCACTCTCGCGCACCCACAGCAGCCCCTCGAAGAAACGCTGGCCCGACAGAATTTGCCGGGGACGCACATGCTCGAGAAAACAGGGCGCCCCATCCACCGTCTCTTCCCCTTTGTACTCGCCTTCATAAAGACTCACCTTGTCAGTTGTGAGCAGAAACGGCTCGATGTTACGTATATCGGCGAAATCGACCGGCGTCAGTCGAATGCGCGTGAGCGTGTTGCGCGGGCTCTCGGCAACCTGCTCGTAACGGACTCGATTGGGAGAGAACGTAACGTCACGCACCTCGCGGTATTCGCCTGTAACCGTTCCGCGATCGTTAAACTCCTGAACCGTGACGGACTGACGGTAAGTGTAGTTGCTCATCGCCTGAGCGTTGGCCGTTTCCCGCTCCGCAATTTTACGCAGCAGTCCGGAAGGAGGTTCTGCGGCCTGCATGGAACGCGGCCAATAAAACGATTCCCGATGCTACGATGAGGGCGGTGTTCAGGACCTTCCGTCCCTTCCTTACGGCCCTGGCCTGCACATGGATTGCGTTATTCATTGCTGCGATTTTTCTCTCCAAGCAGCATCCTCAGCTTCATTGGATCATGAGTGCCGCCTTGCCGGCATTCCTCGTTGAGGCCCTCTTTTATCTGGGTTCGGTTTTTGCGGAGACACGCACGTGGTTTGCAGGCCTTGGGCCCCGCCGAGTGCAGTCGATACTGCTCTGGTTAGGCGCCCTGCTGCCTTACCTGATTTTCTCATCAGCCGCCGGAACATTTCACATGAATGCGTTTCGGGTGATCGCGCTGCTCACAGGCGTGGTGACGTTCTGGTATACGGTGCTGCCGCGCCGCGCCGCTTACGATGTTGGTTTCCTGCTGATAGTCGCAGCTCCCGTGGTGCTCCGTATCTTTCCCCGCCTTTACTCTTCACCTGATCCACAGCTGCGGATCGATGTGTTGGGTCACCTGATGTGGATTCGGCTGGCCATCGCCGTTTTATTGACCCTCCGCGAGTGGAATCCGGGTGCATTCGGCTTTTGGCCCCGAGCGCGCGAGTGGCGCACAGGTCTGCTCTACTATCTCGCTTCGATCTTGCCGATCGCGTTGCTGGCTTTGGCGCTGCACGATGTCCGGTTCGCCCCGCTCGAAGGCCTCTGGTGGCGAAGCCGGCATATCGCGCTCGGAACTTTTTTCGGCATTCTCTGGATCGTCGCGATGCCCGAAGAGCTTCTGTTCCGTGGCGTAATCGAGCGCGCTCTGTTGAACAGCCAGAGATCGAAGATCGTGGCGGTCGTTGTTTCAGCTGTACTCTTTGGGAGTGTCCACTTGTGGTTTAATCACTTCCCGAACTGGCCGCGCGCGCTGGTAGCGACCGCGCTAGGCATCGCTTGCGGGCTGGCTTATGCACGGACCGGGAGCGTACGAGCGCCCATGGTCACGCACGCCTTTGTCGTGACAACTTGGCGGGTGTTCTTCAAATAAACCACAGGGCTGGGTCAGACTTTGTCGAGCGCCTGCTCGAGATCGGCCAGCAGGTCGTGCCAGTCCTCAATCCCGCAGGAGATGCGCACTAAACCTTCGCCGATACCGGCGCCATCCAGGTCCTTTGCGCTCCAGGCCGAATGCGTCGTGCTGCGCGGGTGACAGGCGAGTGTCTCCACACCACCGAGCGAGACCGCGTTGCGCGCCAGTTTGACATGTCGCAACAGATCAAATGCGGCGCGCTTCCCGCCGCGTAAATCGATCGATATCAAGCCGCCCGGATGCGCACATTGCTCCTGATAGATCCGCTTTTGCTCCTCGTTCTCGATCAGCGACGGATAGTAGACACGCGCGATCTTCGGATGCCCATTCAGCTTCTCCGCAATCCGCTGCGCGTTCTTGCTCTGGCGATTCATCCGCAGCGCCACCGTCGGCAGACGGGTGTTGAGAATCCAGCATTCGTCTGGCTGCAGGATGTTGCCGAACAGGCTGCGCTTGCTGCGGATCCGGTTCATCAGCGCAACATCTTTCGTCAGCGCAATGCCGCCAATGATGTCGCTGTAGCCGCCCAGGTATTTCGTGGCCGAATAGAGGGACACATCTGCGCCGAGTTCTAAGGCATGCTGGAACGCGGGTCCGAGAAACGTGTTATCGACCATCACGACCGGGCGCTCGGGTGTCCCGTGCCCGTTCGCCGAGAGCGGCAGTTCCGCTACGGTTCGGCAGGCTTGGCGAATATCGGTCATGATGATGGTCGGATTGGCCGGCGTCTCGATCAGCACAACCCGCAAGTTCTTAGTGCTGCGGATAGCCCGGTCGATTGCGTCCGTTTCGCCCGCCTCAACAGCGATTCCCTCAATTCCAAATGGCTGCAAGAACCCTTGTATGAGAGTGTGCGTCCCGCCGTAGATGGGCGTCGTGTAAACCATGGAATCGCCCGGTTTGAGTACGGCGAGTAGCGCTGTCATAATGGCGGCCATGCCGGAATTAAACGCGGCGGCAGCCATGGCGCCGGGTTCGAGCGGCAGAATCTGCTCTTCCAGGATCTGCGCATTCGGATGATTGAAGCGGGAGTAGACGAGATCGACATTCTCCTCGGCTGTACGTTGCGCTCTTCCGCCCATCAGGTCGAAGGCGCGCTCGGCAGCTTCAGGACTGGAGAACACATACGTGGAACTGCGAAAAACGGCGGGACGGGCCGAGCCAACCGAGAGGCTTGGATCGAAGCCACGAGTCAAAACGTCAGTCTCAGGGTGAAGTAGGGAAGGATGCGTATCTTGAGCCACGCGGCACTCTCAGTTTAGTGTAGCGGGAACGAAGCCAATCGGTTGAGATTACGGAACGAACCCAAGCTTAGGAATTTACCGGGCGAGGTGACTCATTAGAACGAACCACCCTGTTCGGGCTTATGATGAATGGGATACTTTTCTGAAGCGCGAGACGAGACCCTTTCGGGCGCCAGGGAGGTGTTGCTTCAGGGGTCTTTCTATGAGGTTAGTCTCGCTTTGGTGGGAGTTGCCTCCCTGGCTTGATTCCAATATTAGAATATGAATTTCTGGAACGCAAGCTTTTTGTCTACAAATTTCGAAATAATTTGTTGGCTGTGCGTCCTCCAAAGTACCA
Organism: Terriglobia bacterium; assembly: GCA_963737005.1. Classification (GTDB taxonomy): domain Bacteria; phylum Acidobacteriota; class Terriglobia; order Bryobacterales; family Bryobacteraceae; genus Bog-105. The sequence goes on from CAVTRD010000008.1 coordinate 807,237, forward strand.
GGCAGGGGCTCCCGCATCGGTTAAAATGCAAGTAACTATATTAGGCTCAACAGGTTCAATCGGTGTCAGTACTTTGGATGTGGTGCGCCAGAATCGGGGCGCCTTCCAGATACACGGTTTGGTAGCCGGTCGAAACGTCTCTGAGCTTGCATCCCAAATTCGGGAGTTTAGGCCTTCGGTGGCGGTTGTGGCTGACGAGACTGCCTTGGACGAGCTCACGAGTGAGCTGGTTCGAGTTCGTTTGGCAAAAAGCGACTGGCCGGAGCTGGCATTTGGACCAGCTGCCCGAGTCGCGGCTGCCACGACTACTGAGACCGATTTTGTCATGTCGGCGATTGTGGGGGTGGCGGGCTTGGAAGCGACCTACGAAGCAATCCGGTCCAGGAAGCGTATAGGGCTCGCCAACAAAGAGGTACTGGTCGCGAGTGGAAAACTCGTTATGGCTGCCGCCCGAGACACTGCTACAGAGTTGCTACCTGTTGACAGTGAACACAATGGGGCTCACCAGTGTTTCCGGGCTGGACGCCGGGACGAAGTGACGCGCCTGTTACTCACCGCTTCAGGTGGACCGTTCCGCGATACGCCGGCCGACGCGTTATGGCAGGTCACACCCGAGCAGGCCCTGAAGCACCCGACCTGGAAGATGGGCCAACGCATCACGATCGATTCCGCCACCATGATGAACAAGGGTTTTGAAGTGATCGAAGCCTGCTGGCTCTTCGGACTACCCCCGGAACAGGTGGAAGTGGTGGTACACCCGCAGTCATCGATCCACGCAATGGTCGAGTATAACGACGGGAGCGTCATTGCCCAGATTTCCGCAACCGACATGCGGATGCCGATTCAGTACGCGATGACGTATCCTGACCGCTGCGCTGCGCCGGTTCCCCGGCTCGATTGGAGCCAGACCCGGACCTGGGATTTTTCTGCTCCGGATCTAGGAAAATTCAGGCTTCTGAAATTGGCTTACCAGGCGCAAAAACAAGGCGGATCGGCTACTTGTACCCTGAATGCGGCGGACGAAATTGCGGTCGAGGCATTCTTAGCCGGACGGATCCCGTTCCCAGCCATCGCGGCGACAGTGGAAGAAACACTCGAGCGGCAGGAGAGCCGGGAACCAGCGACAATAGGAGAAGTTCTTGCCCTCGACGCAGAGTCGCGGCGGGTAGCGAGAACGGTAGTGGCGGAAGGGCGCTGGGCAGCAACTGGGCAGCCAAGGTTCTGAACCTTAATCCGCTTACAAACGTCGAATTGTATAGAAAAGTCGAATTGTATAGAAAAGAGGATAACCGGAAGCCGGGATGGAACAGAGCAGGGAGGATGTGAGGGCGTGAGTTTCTTTCAGCAGGTTTTTTGGGTCGTCATCCTGCTCGGCGTGATGGTCCTGATTCACGAACTCGGACATTTCTGGGCAGCTCTCGCCGTCGGAGTGAAGGTCGAGACGTTCAGCATCGGTTTTGGACCACGGCTGTTCGGTATAAGGCGCGGCGAGACCGATTTCCGGATTTCTGCCATACTGTTCGGCGGTTACGTGCGCATGCTCGGCGAACAGCCGGGCGACACGCAAGCGGCGGACCCGCGATCGTTCCAGGCCAAATCGCGCTGGCAGCGTGCCATCGTCATCATCGCGGGCCCGTTAATGAATGTCCTGCTGGCGATCGGCCTTGTAACCGGACTGTATATGTACGCCTTCCCCAAGGAAGTCGATACGACGGATCCGACGCTCGGCGCAGTAGCAGCTAACTCGGCCGCGGCGCAAGCGGGTCTCCAGCCAGGCGACAAGATTGTCGAGATCAGCGAGAGGCAGCACCCGAACTGGGAGTACGTACTGACCCAGGAAGCGCTGAACGCAAACCACCCGATACCCGTTTCGGTATTGCGACAAGGCCGAAGGATTACGACCTATGTCACGCCCCGAATGGATCAGAAGCAGGGCATCGGGGACGCAGGATGGAGCGGTGAGTTGGATGTCCAAGTCGGGGGCGTTCAGCGCGACTCACCGGCGCAAGGCGCTGGTCTGCAGCCCGGTGACGTGTTTATCAAGGTGAACGGACAACCGGTCGCATCCGCGGTTACAATTCGCCAGGCTGTTTTCCATTCGAATGGCGCCCCGGTTCAATTTCAAGTTATGCGGCACGGCGAAATGCGCGACATCGCTGTAGCGGCGAAACCTACGGGCGACCCTAAAACACCCTGGCTGATCGGCATCACTTTCAAAATGCCCGTTCAGATGGTAAAGCTCAGCTTAGGGCCGGCCTTAGTCGAGTCCTTACGCTTCAACCGCCAGAACGCTCTCATGCTATTTCAAGTTCTGGGCAGTTTGGTTGAGCGTCGGGTCTCTACAAAGTCTGTTTCAGGACCAATCGGGATGTCTAAAATGGCGAGCGATGCGGCGCAGCAGGGGGCCTGGAACTTTCTGTTCCTCATGGCGATCGTCAGCCTGCAACTTGCCATCTTCAATCTGCTTCCGATCCCTATTCTGGACGGTGGCACCTTGCTGATGCTGCTGATCGAGATGCTCATGCAGCGGGAGATGAGCCTCCAGCTGAAAGAGAACATCTTCAAGCTAGGGTTTGTGTTCCTGATGATGGTCGTGGTGTTTGTGATCTACAACGACATCAGCCGCATACTGACGAAAGGCTAAGCTCTCGTCACACGCCGGGCGACTCCGGCCATCGCAAATGCGCCCAACACCAGTAAGCTCATAGGGGCCGGTTCCGGGGTCGCAACCGGGGAGAGCGCATTGTAAGCTGTATCAGCAACCAACGCGTGACCAGCCGTGGTTGGGTGAATGCTGTCCCAAAACAGATCGCCGGTATCGGTCGGAGTTCCTGATCCTTGCGCCGGAGTAGTGACGTTGGTGAATCCATAAGCGCCCGGATTTCCAATGATATTGGCGAAGAGGCTTTCGATATCGACGCCGATGACGTGAACCCCCTGTGCTTGCAATGCAGACAGGTCATGGCCCCACTCAGCATCGAAGACGCTGGACGCCGCATTTAATGCCGCTTTCAAGGGTTGGCCTCCGGGTGTATCGCCGAGTAAGGGAAGATTCAACCAGAGAAAGTTGACCGCGCCCTCACCGTGCAGCGTCGTGATGTAGCTAGCGATATTGTCAGCGGCCTTCGCGGGATTGCCTCCTGCGATAATATCGTTCGCTCCCGCCCAGAAAGTATAGAGAGCAGTGGAAGAAGCTCCGCCCGGGTGCGCCGCGGAAAAGGTTAGGACCTGATTGCCGACATCTTGCAAATTGGCCGTGCCGGTTTGTGCGCTGCCTACCGCGTAATTGGAACCACCTGCGAGCGCGGGAAGCGGATCGGGTACGCCCAACTTACTCGACAGTTGATCCACCCAAACTCCGGCCGGCCCGGCCCCGACCGGCGTAGTGTTCGGTCCGTCCGAGAATATTTTGGTTGTCAGGGCGCCGCCTGCAAAGGTATAGCTTCCGTAGTTTGAGCCAGGGTATTGGCCCACGGAAGCTATATAGGCGTTGCCGTTGTCAGACAAGCTATCGCCAAACGCGGTGAGTTGAGTGAAGGAAGAGGCGAAAGCGGTGCAGAAAGGAACGAAAAGAGTGAGTGCCGTAGCGACGGGTAATTTGGCGCGCATCGACTGAAGCGTATCACGAGCGCGGCCTGTCAAAGAAGCCAGTTCGGTACTGCGAAACTCTACCCTTGTTGTAAGTGTCACCCATGTAATGGAAAGAAGAAATTTCCTGCGAGGCATGTTGGCCGGTGGCATGGCAGCGTCGGTTGCAGCTGCGCAGCAGAACGATTCGACAAGCAAACTGCCTCGGGTAACCGACCCGGGCGAACTCCGTGGCGAGATGCTCTACCGCAAGCTAGGCAGCACCGGCGAGGCCGTGTCGGCGATCGGCCTGGGCGGATCGCACGTCGCGAAGGCGACGATCACCGATCCGGAATCGATCAAGCTGATTCACGCTGCGGTCGATCGCGGCATCACCTTCATGGACAATTCCTGGGACTACAACGAAGGGCGCAGCGAACGCCTGATGGGCCAGGCTCTTGCCGAAAGCGGGTATCGCCAAAAAGTGTTCCTGATGACCAAGATCGACGGGCGCACAAAGGAAGTAGCCGCACGGCAGATAGAAGACTCGCTGACGCGTCTGAAGACGGATCACATCGACTTGCTTCAGCATCATGAAGTGCTGCGCTTCGATGATCCGGACCGCATCTTCGGCGATGGTGGGTCGATGCAGGCGATGCTCGAGGCAAAGCAGGCGGGCAAAATCCGCTTTATGGGTTTCACCGGGCACAAAGATCCTCGAGTGCACCTCTACATGCTTGAGATGGCAGACAAGCACGGCATTCACTTCGACACGGTGCAGATGCCCTTGAACGTAATGGACGCGCACTTCCGCAGCTTTGCGCAGTTGGTTGTGCCGAGGCTCGTGGAGAAGCAAATTGGCGTGCTAGGGATGAAGCCGTTTTGCGGTGGCGACGGAATCGTCCTGAAGAGTAAAACGGTGGAACCGGTCGCTTGCTTACATTACGCGCTCAACCTTCCGACATCGGTGGTGATCACCGGAATCGACAAGCCCGAAATCCTGGATCAGGCATTTCAGGCGGCCAAGACGTTTCGACCGATGAATGAAGAGCAGATCGCCGCGCTGCTTTCGAAAACCCAGCAGGTAGCGATGAGCGGCGAATACGAGTTGTTCAAGACCTCCTCGCACTTCGATACGACGGCTCGACACCCGGATTGGCTTGGCAGTGATTCGCCGGCCGTGCAGAAGCTTGCGCCTCAATTGCCGGGCTAAGCGGCGGGTCTACTGTGGGCGCCAGTCGCTCCCAGCGCGATAAGAAAAGAACCGAAGAGCAGTAGAGCGGCGAGATAGAACGGCGCGCCTAGAACGTATTGCGATAGCGTGGCGGTCACGGCACTGGCGAAGACCACTGTGAAGAATATCGGGCCGATGAGCCCTGCGACACCGTGCAGAGTGCCGAGCGCTCCCTGCAGTTGCCCTTGTTCTGAGGGTCTGACCTCGACACTCATGAAGCTCTGAGCGGTGGGACCCGCGAGACCCCATAAATTCATAATGGGAATGCCTGCCCAAAACCCGATGCCACTCGTTGCCCAACCAAGCACGCAGAAGCCGAGCGAACCGCAGAGCAGTCCGGCGAGAAGCGTGGCCCGGTCGCCGATGATCTTTACCGCCGGCTTAACTAGTGCAGCGCCGACCACAGCAGAACAAATCCCGACAGCGGCCAGCGACAGACCTACTGTCCTGTCGTTCCAGTGATACCGGTAGTTGGCATACAGCACGTATACTTCAAAAACTTGCTGCGTTAGATAGCCGAGGAAGATGACGATGGCGAGTCTGGATAAGGTCGGCCGACCTTTAAGTAGTTTGACTCCGCCGACAGGATTAGCGCGACTCCAGGAGAAAGGACATCGCAATTCTTTCGGCAGCGATTCGGGAAGAAGAAACATACCGTAAAGAGCATTGGCAAGAGACAATGCACCGGCGACCCAGAAGGGCAAGCGTGGATTCACGTTGCCGAGCGCCCCGCCGAAAGCTGGTCCCAGTACGAAGCCGAGTCCGAAAGCAGCATTGATCATTCCGAAGCTGGCGGCGCGTTTTGCCACCGGTGTGACGTCCGCAATGTAAGCCATGGCGGTCGGCACGCTTGCTGAGGTGATGCCCGAGATTATGCGGCCAACAAACAGAAGGCCGAGCGTGGGAGCAAGAGCCATCAGCAAGTAATCTATGCCCGTACCAAAGTTCGAAAGCAGAATGACCGGACGACGGCCGAAGCGGTCAGACAAGGAACCCAGCAGCGGTGAAAACAAGAACTGCATGCCTGACCAGACAGTGCCGAAGATGCCCAGCAGTTTGGCAGCGTGTGCAGTATCGCCGCCCAAAAAGCTTTTCACGAGGCCCGGAAGCACGGGAACGATCATCCCGACGGACAGCATATCGAGTGCGACAGTCACGAAGATGAAGGCAAGCGCCGCTCGGTCCGGTTGCGCCTCTGAAGTGTGCGCGGATTCAGTAAGCGGCGAATCGGCTGCCATGTATTGCTGAACGCGCTGTAAGATGATGAGCGTTCTTTATGTCAATCAAGCTAGCACTGCTCAGTGCGATTCTGGCTATCGCAGCGTCTGCCCAACAATACACGCATGGACCCGATTCGGAACGTCATGAAGGCGTGCCGCGCGGTACGGTGACGAAATTTAGCTTCACAAGTGCGGAAGGCATGTACCCGGGCATCGAGCGCGATTACTGGGTGTACGTGCCGGCGCAGTATAAGGCGGAGAATCCTGCGTGCCTCATGGTCTTTCAGGACGGCGAAGGCGCCATACGGGAAGAGGGCGATCTGCGCGTCCCGATCGTCTTCGACAATCTGATTCAGCAAGGCACCATGCCCGTCACGATCGGGGTCTTTGTGAATCCGGGCATCGTGCGCGGCTCTACCGCGGATCGGGCAGCGCTTTACAATCGCAGCTTCGAATACGATTCACCGGATACGCGGTACGTCCGTTTCTTAACCGAAGAGCTGTTGCCCGAAGTGGGCAAGCGCTGGAACATTTCATCGAACCCGAATGATCGTGCGATTGGTGGCGCGAGCTCCGGAGCCATCGCGGCGTTCACGGCGGCAATGCTGAGGCCGGATGCGTTTCGACGTGTGCTGAGCTTCATCGGAAGCTACACAAATCTGCGCGGCGGTAATCAATGGCCCGATCTCGTGCGCAAGATGGAACCTGCGCCGCTCCGAATATTCTTGCAAGACGGCGATCACGATCTCAACATCTTTGCGGGTGATTGGTGGATGGCTAATCAGGATTTGGCGAGCGCGCTCACGTATCGCGGCTATCAGCTCAATTTCGTTAAGGGAACCGAAGGCCACAACGGGAAGCATGCCGGGGCGGTGATGCCGGAAGCCTTGCGCTGGCTTTGGCAAGGGTGGCCGCAGGCGGTCGGGATGCCTGATAAGAAAGCTCCGGCCGGCTTTGCGGATATCAGCGGCGTGATCGAGCCGGGGTCAGCGTGGGAGTTGGTGGGAGACGGCTATGGATTTACTGAAGGACCCGCGGTCGATAAAGATGGCGTTGTTTACTTTGCGGATGTAACGAAAAATCGTATCTATAAAGTGAACGGCCAGACTGGCAAGCCCGAGGTCTTTCATGAAAACACGGGCGGAACGAGCGGCTTGATGTTCGGGCGCGATGGCCGTTTGTATGCAGCCCAGAATGGCAGCAAGCGAATTGTGGCCTATGAGGCGGATGGTCGCGAAACGGTGCTGGCCTCTAACGTCGGCTCGAATGATCTGGCTGTCTCCACTCGCGGCGATGTGTACTTCACCGATCCTTCGACCAAGCACGTCTGGTGGATCGATGGAAAAGGCCAGCAGCACGCGGTCGATAACGGATTACAGTTTCCGAACGGGATTCGGTTTACAGCAGATGAGCGCGTGCTGCTGGTGGCGGATAGCGCGACTCGCTGGGTGTGGTCATTCCCGGTGCGGACGGATGGCAGCCTGGAGAAAGGAGAGCCATACTATCGTCTCGAGCTACCGCTGGCGGGAGACGGGAAATTGGTGAACGCCTGGGCGGATGGCATGGCCTTCGACACCTTGGGCAACCTATACGTAGCGACTAAGACCGGGATCCAGGTTTGCGACCAACTGGGACGCGTCTTCGGTGTGTTGCGTAAGCCATCGGAGGCGGATCCGTCTAACGTTGTGTTTGGCGGAACCGATTTTCATTGGTTGTACGTGACCGCCAAGGACAAGGTCTTTCGACGCCATTTATTGTCGAGCGGATACTTGCCGTGGATGGCGCCAGCACGTCCTCCAGCGCGTCTATAAGGCTGCTGGGCTGGTCAGTGCAAAGGACGCGCACCGTCGTGTAGATTGAATCGAGCGCATTGCGACCGACTTCTATGGCCAGCCGATATTACGAATGCGTTACATAGCCTCGCGGGCACTCGCCGTGATCATTCTCACAGGTTGGGCTAGCGCGGTGTGCGGGCAAACTACCCAGCCCGAAATGCCGCAAACCACCCCGCAGAATCCACCTCCACAGGGAGGAGAAATCCCTCGACAGCAAGAGAACCGTCCGCCGGAAGTGCCGACTCCCAACGAACGCTGGAATCTTTTTTTCCAAGCGACTTCGATCGGGCAGTATCACGGGACGTTTCATTCGCCCTACTCGGACGCGTTCAGCTTGCAGAACTATCTCGAGCGTGACGTTTCGCTGACAACTTCGCTATTTTTCGGATTGCGGCTTGACCAGAATTCGCAGCTCTATTTCGATCCGGAGATCGCAGGCGGGCGCGGGTTCAGCGGAGTGAATGGGCTGGCAAATTCTTCAAACGGAGAACTGCCGCGCGTTGCGACCGCCACACCGAAGCCGTATTTGGCGCGACTGTATCTAACGCATGACTTCGGCTTCGGCACTGAGAAAGAGTCATTCAATAGCGAAGAGAATCAGCTGGCGGGGGAGCGGCCGATGACGCGCTACACCGTCACCGTCGGACGTTTTACGCTAACCGATTTCTTCGACAACAACCGTTATTCGCATGATCCGCGGACTCAGTTCATCGGATGGTCGGTCATGTTCAACGGGGCCTGGGATTACGGGGCCGATGTGCGCGGATACACCTGGGGATGGGTGCACGAGTTCCATACGCGGAACTGGTCGCTGCGATACGGCAGCGGAGGAATGCCGCGCGTCGCGAACGGCTTGCGCTTCGACCGCCGTATCCTCGAAGATCGCAGCGATGTGTTTGAAGGCGAGTATCGCTATCTGGTGAGAAAGCATCCGGGCGCGGTGCGGCTGATGCCCTACATCAATCACGCGGACGCAGGCACGTATCAGGAGTCAATCCATCTGGCGCAAGAGAAGGGCACTGTTCCGGATATCACGGCGACTCGAAAGCCGGGCACGATGAAGTACGGCGTCGGCGTGAATGCGGAGCAGGAGCTGACGCGCGACATCGGGGTTTTCGTCCGGCTAGGCTGGAACGACGGCAAAACCGAAAGCTTTGCTTTCACTGCGATCGATCGGATGGCAGGCGGCGGCGTATCAGTCACCGGAACGCGGTGGCGACGGGCATTTGATACGGTCGGGACGGAGCTGACGGCTGCGGGGCTTTCTGCCGTACATGCGGAGTACCTCGCTTTAGGCGGACATGACTTCCTGATCGGCGATGGACGCCTGCAATATGGACCGGAAACGATCTGGGAAAGCTACTACAGCGCGCGTTTACTTCCTGGATTTTTCGGATCCTTCGATATGCAGCATGTGACCAACCCGGCTTACAACGAGGATCGTGGGCCGGTGTGGATCTACTCGATCCGATTACACCTTGAACTTGGAAAAGAGACGTTCGCGGGGAAGAAGAAGTAGAGTCGGCGGATGAAAGGCATCGTCTTTCTTCTCCGCTGATAGACTTCTTGAATTGCTGCTTTCACTCCGCGGGGTACAGAAGAACTTCGGCGGCATTCGTGCGCTTCGTGATGCAAATCTCGAGGTGCGCGCGGGCGAAGTTCACCTGCTCATGGGTGAAAACGGCGCGGGAAAATCCACCCTGATGCGTATCGTGGCCGGCATGCACGGGCGTGACGGTGGTGAGATGCTGTGGCGCGATGAGCCGGTCTCATTCAAGAATCCATCCGAGGCCGCCCGGCAAGGTATCGCGATGGTGCACCAAGAGTCTCTGCTTGCCCCGCACCTGACCGTTGCCGAGAACATTTTTCTTGGGCGCGAGATCACAACGAAAACCGGTTGGGTTCGACGCCAGACGATTCTCGATCGTGCCCGTTCCCTGATCGCGGCAAATAAGTTTCATCTCGATGCCAAGGCACGTGTCAGCACCTTGAGCCCGGCTGGCCGGCAGCTGGTCGAAATATGCCGGGCGATCGCGCAAGGGTCAAGCTTGCTGATCTTCGATGAACCGACTTCGTCACTCTCGGACGCCGAGACCCGCGAAGTGTTTCGGATCGTGCGGCAATTGCGCGATCGCGGAGTCGGGGTCATTTACATCACCCACCGTTTGGAAGAACTACGATCGCTGGGCGACCGCGTAACCGTGCTGCGCGACGGGGCGACGGTGTTCAGTGGCCCGCTGGTTGATCTTACGCGCGAGCAGCTCATTCAGCACATGGTCGGACGCACCGTCAATTCGGTTTACAGCCGCCAACCGGCGGCCCTCGGCGAGGTTCTTCTGCGGGTCAAACAACTCTCGCGCAGTTGGCTGCGCGATATCAGCTTCGAGATCCGGTCAGGTGAGATCGTGGGCCTTGCGGGATTGATGGGCGCCGGGCGTACCGAACTCTGCCGCATTCTCTTCGGCATTGACCGTCCTGAAGAAGGCACGCTCGAAATTGCTGGAAAGGTCGCTTCGCTTCGATCTCCCCGCGAGGCTGCCGCGGCCGGCATGGCACTTATTCCGGAAGACCGCCAGCACGATGGTCTCGCGCTGAAATTGCCGATCTCGTTCAACATCACTTTGCCCGATCTCAACCGATATGCATCGTGGGGCATTCTCGATAAGCGGCGCGAAACAAGTCTGGCCGAAGATTACCGTACGCGCCTTCGTATCAAATGCGAGTCTCCCCGGCAGCCCGCCGGCCGGATGAGCGGCGGCAATCAACAGAAGGTGGTCATCGCGAAGTGGATGGCGCGGGGCGCACGCGTTTTCCTGTTCGACGAGCCGACTCGAGGCATCGATATCGGCGCCAAGCAGGATGTGTTTGAGCAGATGGAAAACCTGGCTCGCGCCGGAGCGGCGGTGCTCATGGTCAGTTCCGAACTTCCGGAACTCGTCCAGCTCGCCGATCGCATTCTCGTCATGCGTGAAGGGCGGCTCAGTGGTGAACTCCCGGGGGGCGTCTCGCAAGAAGAAATCATGCGGCTCGCTGCTCCCTCGGGCGTCACGTCGACCGCGGAGATCGTCAGTTGAAACGCATTCAGGGCCTCCTTCCGTTTCTCACGCTGATCCTGCTGGCAATTGCTCTTACGATTGCAACCCCGCATTTCTTGACGGCCATCAATCTCGCTAGTGTCGCGCGGCAGACTGCGGTTATCAATTTGCTGGCGCTCGGCATGACGCTCGTCATCATCACAGGCGGTATTGATCTGTCGGTCGGCTCGATCCTCGGAGTGGCCGGCCTGTTTGGCGCAATGGCGATCAAAGCCGGGCAACCGATCCCGCTCGCCATTCTGATCGGCATCGGCTCCGGACTGTTTTGCGGACTCCTAAACGGCTTGATGATTACCCGCCTCAAAATTGCGCCCTTCATCGTGACGCTCGGCACGCTCGGCGCCTATCGCGGATTGGCCTTGGTCATCTCGAAGGGGTTGCCGGTTCACGAGATCCCGACAAGTTTCTCTTTTCTGGGGGACGGCAATCTGCTTGGGATTCCGTTCTCGTTGTGGGTCGTCGGCGTGTGCGCTGTCGCTATGCACTTCCTGCTCGAAAATACGAAACTCGGCCGCTATACATTCGCGATCGGCAGTAATACGAGTGCTGCCTTCTATGCCGGAGTTCCGATTAAGAGCGTGTTGACCTGGGTCTACGCGATTGCCGGTCTGCTCTCAGGCTTGGCGGGCATGGTCGAAGCCTCCCGTTTAATGACCGGGCAACCAACCGCCGGGCAAGGATACGAATTGCAAGCTATTGCCGCCGTTGTGATCGGCGGAGGCAGTCTGCAGGGCGGAGAAGGAAGTGTCGTCGGGACACTCATTGGAGCCTTCATCATGGGCCTGCTCTCAAACGGCAGCGATCTGCTCGGCATCAATCCGTATTGGCAGCAAGTCACGATTGGCGCCGTCATCATCGCGGCCGTTGAGTTTCGACGAACTGCGAAAACGTAAATTCGCCAACGCGTAGCTAAGTTATTCGCGAAACAGCATGTCGTGGCGAGGTCTATTTTCTGAGGAAAAGAACACCAAAAATGTCAGCACTCGAAGAACTTTTAGTAGAAGAGATGCAGGATTTACTGCATGCTGAAGGTCAGCTAGTAAAAGCACTGCCTAAGATGGCCAAAGCAGCGCACGACCCCAAGCTCAAACAGGCCTTTCAGAACCATCTGGAAGAGACCAAAGGGCAAGTCGAGCGTCTGAAGCAGGCTTTCGAATTACTTGGTGCGCGTGCGAAAGCGAAGCCTTGCCTGGCAATGCAGGGCTTGGTCGCAGAAGGCACTGAGACGATTCAGGAAGGTAAAGAGAAGGATGATCCGATTGCCGACCTCGCTCTTGGTGGCAGCCGCTCAGAAGATCGAACATTATGAGATCTCCGGCTATGGCACACTCCGCAAGATTGCCGAGGAGATCGGCAATAAGAAGGTCGCCAAACTCCTCGAACAGACACTGGCCGAGGAAGAGAAAACAGATCAGTTGCTGACCCACTCTCCCCGCCCTGTTGAACAGGCGATGGAGCCGGAAGAGGAAGAAGAGGAAGTAGAAGCTTAACAAAAGCAGGGCTGAGGATCAGGGAGCGCCCACCGGAGCTCTCCCTAATCTGACAACCCGTGCTTATGCGCAAACCGAACTAATTCTCCGGTGCTGTGTAGGTTCAGTTTCTCCATAATTTTGCCGCGATGTGAATCGACCGTGTAAACACTCAAGTTCAGTTTCGTGGCAACCTCTTTATTCGTCTTTACCCTCCGCAATCAGTTGCAGAACTTCTCGTTCTCTCTTGGTCAACAGATCAGCCGGATCGGTAACGTCCTGGCGGTAATCGTTTAGCAGCGCACCGGATACCGCGGGGCTGATATACCCGTCGCCCTGCGCAACCGACCTGACCGCGTTTAGCAACTCGCTGTCGATGACGTCTTTTAGCAGATATCCCCGCGCCCCGGCTTTCAGGATTTCGCGAACATAAACCGCCTCTTTATGCATGCTGAGCACAAGAATGCGGAGCCGCGCATTCGCTGCCATCATCTGACGCGTTGCTTCGATGCCATTGAGCTCTGGCATCGCTACATCCAGTAGCACTACATCGGGCCGAAGTTTTTGCGCCAGTTCCACTACCTCACGGCCATTAGCAGCCTCGCCGACCACTTCCAGGTCACGCTGCGCAGAGAGGATCAGCTTCAGCCCTTGCCTGACGATTGTGTGGTCGTCCGCTAACAGTATCCTGATCAAAGTCAGCCTTTCGTTAAGGGGCAGCTTACCGCAACGCTGAAGCCCTTACCTGGCTGAGACTGGACCCGCAACTCTCCACCACATCCGCGGGCCCGCGTCTGCATACCGGCGAGACCGAGCCCGGCGATGCCTCGTTCACCCACGTCGCCATGTCCGCGGCCATTGTCCTTGATCGCGAGTTCGATATCGCCGCCGCTTGCGTCTAGAGTGACGGCGACGTGCGTGGCGCCGGCGTGCCGGGCAACGTTGGTGAGCGCTTCCTGCGCGATGCGAAACAGATGTGTTTCGGCTTCCTCACGCAATCGCGGTCCGTTGCCGCTGCTGTGGTAATCGACCGTGATGCCGGTACGCTGTGCCCATCGCTCGGTGAGCGCTCGTAATGCTGCGTCGAGGCCGAAGTCATCGAGGACGGTGGGTCGCAGCAGTTGTGACATCTCGCGGACATCGTGGATCGCGCCGTCGACGAGCGCCATGCAGTCTTCTACGCGGGCGGGCTCCGGATCCGTGCGGAGCGCGGCTAGATTTGCTTTTACCGCAGTCAGGGCTTGGCCGAGTTCGTCGTGCAACTCGTGAGAGAAACGGCGCGCCACTTGCTCCTGCGTCTCAAGAAATGCGTACTGGAGGCGTGTCAAATCACTCGCCTGCGTTTCCAAGCGCCGAAACAGAAGGGCCGAGGTGCGCACCGCCCAGCTCGCACCCACCAGCGAGAGTCCCACGCAGGCAGCAAAAAGCCAAACCGTCCAGCGCAGTAAGCCATGCCCGGCGACGTAAATGCTTTCACGAAGCAACTCCGCCTGCTCATAAGCCGTTTCCAGTGAGCTGCTCATCTGCTCACGGTTCTGGTCAAGCTGGTCCAGGATCTCTTCTCTGCGGACAACATCTTTTCGGCCGGCCAGTTGACGCCAGCGATTGTTCAGAACCGTCTGCTCTTTTTCGATCTCGTCGATCGCGTCTTTCGTCAGCGCCTGGCGTTGAGCAAACGTACCTGTCACGGTGTTGATTTGATAGACAGTCCGGAACGCGACCAGCACTGCCGAGAGCAGTAACAGCGCGCACGCGGCGAATCCCATTAGCAACATGCGCTGCCAGCGCTCTCGCGTGAGTGAGTTGGTTTGGGGCACCCATGACGATTCTTTCATTAAGTATGTGATTTGCCTATCCCGGAAACACGGGATGCTTTTTCGCGTGTTCGCGTGATGGCGCCCGAACGTGTTTAGGCGCAAATTAGGATTGTGAGCGGCACAAAGGAAATCAAAAACCGCCACTAACTAAAGGAGAAAAACAATGAATAAATTATTTACATCCACCCTGCTGACAGTAGCTGCGGTTCCTTTCCTGATGGCGGCTCCTCATGCTGCCAAAAAGGCTCAGAACACGACCGCGCCAGCAGCCCAGACCAAAACTACCGTGAAGAAGGCTCATAAGAAGCAAGTCAAAAAGACCACGGCCAGCAGCAAGCCTGTGCAGAGTTCAGCTACTTCTTCACAGAAGTAACTGACGTTCGGAGGGGGCGCTTTATGCGCCGGGGCGGAGCAGGGGAGCTCCGCCCTTTTTGTTTTTAGGCCGCTATTTTGACCCGTTCCTGCTTGACCGCCTTCTTGAAAGGTTCAAAATCTTCGTCGGCAAATCCGCAAATTGAGCAGCCGAGACAGGCGTTGATGGCGAGAGCATCGCCGGAACGCGCATGTCCTCTGGGAGCAGTTCGCCGGCAATCGCTGCTAATTCAGTCAAAGCATTGCCGCGCCAACTCTCCAGATCAACGCTGCCTTAATGACCGTTGACTTAGCGGACCAGGAAATCATATTTGTCGATCGTGGTCTAGCCAAGCAGCAGCTCGGAGATCGGTTGAATGAGCCGCTGCGCGTTGGCAACCCGGCTGCCCTGGTGCACCGCTTTCCCGGTCTTGACATAGGGAGCGTAGACCGAAGCCGTTTCCTCGCATCAGCACACATAGTCACGCAATCCGACGCTGCCTGTTCCAACGAATTCAAAGCCACATCGATAGGCGTGAAGAAATCGAAAGGTGCAGGCGATCGGGCGGCAACGAATCGCGATTAAGAGGCAAGCTGTCGAGTGCCTCGCGTTTGCTTCTTCCCTTGAGAGGCCGATGAATTTGATGGCGAGCACGATATTGGCAGCTATCGGGTGGATCAAATCCGCGCTTTTTCGGCTCAGCCGTTTTCGAGCATCGTTCCCGAGAGAGATCCTTCCTTTTCTGCTCGGGACCTTTGCCGGCCGGCGATCTCGCATCTAACGGCGCAGATAATCGTCGGTTTTGGTGAGCCAGTCCTCGCGCGGTGGCGTGAACAAGTCGATATCGACTGTATCTTCGAGCGCCTCCGCGGTGTGTGGAGCATTGGGCGGGATGCACAAAAATTCCCCGGACCGCACCGTTACCTCTTCCCCACTCACAATGAAACGCAGCGCCCCTGATTCGATATAGCTAATCTGCTCATTGTGGTGTTCGTGCATAGGAATCACGCAGCCCTTCTTAAGCAGGACGCGCGCCACCATCACCTTATCGCCCACTACGATCTGCCGGTCCAGCAGTGGATTTAAGTTCTCGACCGGCATCCGGTCCCATTGAATATGCTTGGCTTTCTGTTCGCTCATGAGAGTCCTTTGTACATACCGCCATCCACAAGAATAGTTTGTCCGGTGACGAAAGATGCGCGATCGGAAGCGAGCCAGACGATCGTGTCGGCAATCTCTTCCGGACGGCCGAGGCGGTTTAAAGGAATTTTGTCGGTCCATTCCTTTTCGATCTCTTGCGTGTTCTGGCCGGTTTGCGCCGCGCGTTCTGCCGTGAGTTGTTTTATGCGATCCGTTGCGATGTAGCCGGGCGCGACATTATTGACCAGGATGCCGTCTTTCCCGAAGTCTGTGGCGAGAGTGCGGACGAGGCCCATCACGCCGGCGCGAATGGCGTTGGAGAGTATCAGCTTAGGCTGCGGCTCCCGTACGGTGATCGAGCTTATCGTGATGATGCGCCCCCATTCACGGCGCTGCATGTGGGGGATCACGGCACGCGCAAGGATGGCGGCGCTATGCAGGTTCAATGCGAACGCACTATTCCAATCTTCATCCGTTGTATCGAGAAAGTGCTTGGGTGGCGGGCCACCTGCGTTAGCTACGCAGATATCGATGCGGTCGAAGATTCTCGCGGTGTTGGCTATGAACTCGTCCACCGCCACTGTCTCGCGGACATCGAACGCTTCAGTGTGGACTTCTACCTTGTATTTCGCTTTCAGATCGGAGGCGAGCTGCCCGAGAGCTTGCGAGCTACGCGCATTGAGCGCCAGATGCACGCCTTCGGCAGCAAGGGCTACAGCCGTGGCGCGACCCATGCCCTGACTTGCCCCGGTGATTACAGCAACTCGATTGCTTAATCCTGTTTCCATAGTTTCGACGCTTCTTTGATACGGCGAATAGCCTCTGTCAGGTTCTCAAACGAGTTGGCGTAACTCATGCGCAGATAGCCTGAACCGCATCGACCGAAAGCGGCGCCGTCGAGACAGGCCACGCCTGCTTCTTCGAGCAGTACTTCTTCCGCCTGCTTGGAAGTCATGCCGGTACCTTCGACGTTTACAAATGCGTAGAAGGCTCCGGCGGGGAGCGAGCAACGGAAGCCGGGGATCTCGTTGAGCGCAGGGCAGAACATATCGCGCCGACGCCGGAACTCGCGTACCATGTTTTCGACTTCCGCTTGCGGACCGCGCAAGCCCTCGATAGCAGCTCGTTGAACGAAAGAGGCCGCACATGTATTCGAGTTCGCCATCAATTTTTTCAGCGCTTCGGCCAGCCATGCAGGCATAATCCCATAACCAAGCCGCCAGCCAGTCATGGCGTAGCTTTTCGAAAAGCCATCCATGATGATGGTCTTCTCGAGCATGCCGGGAACGCTAGCAATGGAGAATGGCACGCCGTCGTAACTGATTCGCGAATAGATTTCGTCAGAAAGAATCATAACGTCGCGTTCGCGTACAAGATCGGCAAGGGCGCGGACGTCACGCTCCGGAATGATCCCGCCCGTCGGGTTTTCGGGAGAATTGAGGATGATCAGCTTGGTTCGATCCGTGATGTGATCGGCTACGAAGTTAATGTCGAAGGAAAATTGCTGCTCTTCACGCAGCGGTATCGGCAGAGGTTTTGCGCCCAGGAAGTCGATCATAGAACGATAGATCGGGAAGCCGGGATCGGGATACATCACCTCGTCGCCCGCTTCGAGCAAGGCGAGCATCGGGAAGAAGATGATCGGCTTCGCTCCGGGTACCACACAAACCTGCTGTTCGTTCACTTCGATTTGATGTGTGCGCGAGACGTGACCGGCGATTACCTCACGGAACTCGGGTAAGCCTTGCGGCGGCCCGTAATGCGTCCAGCCCTCGTCGAGCGCTCGCTTGGCGGCTTCAATGATGGGCTGGGGCGTGTTGAAATCTGGTTCCCCGATTTCCAGGTGAATGACATTTCGACCCTTCGCCTCCAGCGCGCGTGCCCTGGCCAGAACATCGAAGGCAGATTCAACGACCAGGCGGCTGATGCGCTCAGCAAGTTTCATAAGCTCCAGTGTGAACGATGTTCGATTAACGCAAACGCAAGGGCCGTCACACG
Organism: Terriglobia bacterium; assembly: GCA_963737005.1. Classification (GTDB taxonomy): domain Bacteria; phylum Acidobacteriota; class Terriglobia; order Bryobacterales; family Bryobacteraceae; genus Bog-105. The sequence goes on from CAVTRD010000008.1 coordinate 824,964, forward strand.
CAGGTAAGCCTAAAACGAAACGGGAACCTAAAGGTTCCCGTTTGTCGTGTCGATCGTGTTCGACCCTAGGGTTGTGACTAGTTAGTCCCCTTCTTATCGGGGTGATTTTAGTTTAACGCGGGCGGTCAACTGACTTTCTCGGCGATCGATTTACCCTGAACAAATTGCAAAAGATAATCGGGGCCGCCCGCCTTTGAATCCGTACCTGACATATTGAAGCCGCCAAACGGGTGTGCGCCGACCATGGCGCCCGTGCACTTGCGGTTGATGTAAAGATTGCCCACAAAGAACTTGCGCTTCGCCTGATTGATTTTGGCGGGGTCGTTCGTAAAGACTGCGCCGGTGAGGCCATACTCGGAATCGTTGGCGAACTCGAGCGCCTGATCGAAGTTTTTGGCTTTCGTTACGGCGAGCACGGGCCCGAATATTTCTTCCTGAAAGATGCGTGCCTTTGGTTCCACATCGGCGATCACGGTGGGCTTAATGAAGTAACCATCGCCCGCGGCCGGCTCTCCACCTGTGACGAGCCGTCCTTCCTGCTTACCGGTTTCAATGTAGTTAAGGATATTTTCTTTCGCTCGCGCATTGATTACGGGCCCCATATAATTCTTAAGTTCGTCGGGTGAGCCGAGAGTGAGTGTCTCGGTTTTCGCTTTGAGCCGGTCGAGAAACTCGTCGTAGATCGCCTCGTCGACGATGGCGCGTGAACAAGCGGAACATTTTTGGCCCTGGTAGCCGAATGCGGAGTACATCACGCCAAGAACGGCTTGTTCGAGATCGCAATCGCGATCGACGACAATGGCGTCCTTCCCGCCCATTTCCGCAACAACACGCTTGATCCAGAGTTGGCCTTTCGGCGTCTTGGCAGCGAGTTCGTTGATGTGCAGACCGACGTCCCGCGAGCCGGTGAAGGAGACGAAACGAGTTTTTGGGTGAGAGACGATGACATCTCCGATCGCTGCACCGCTGCCTGTCAGCAGCGAGAAAGCCCCGGGCGGAATGCCGGCTTCGAGCATTGCTTCGGCAAACTTGGCGGCGATGGTCGGCGTGTCGCTCGAGGGCTTGATCACAACGGTGTTACCGGTCACGAGTGCGGCCGTTGTCATGCCAAGGAGAATCGCGAGCGGGAAATTCCATGGTGGAATAATTACGCCTACGCCGAGCGGGAGGTAAACCAGTTCGTCGTGCTCACCCGAGAGTTGCAGGAGCGGATCGGGCTTCGCGAGCTTCAGGGCCTGACGCGCGTAGAACTCGCAAAAATCGACAGCTTCCGAAACATCAGCTTCCGCCTCAGCCCAAGTCTTGCCGGCTTCCAGAACCAGCCAGGCATCGAACTCGCCCTTGCGATCGCGAATAACTTGAGCGAGCCGAAGCAGGTATTCTGCTCGCTCCTGAACCGGGACTGCTGCCCATTTCGGAAAATACGCGTGGGCTGCTTCAACCGCATCACGCGCATCCTGCTCCGTACCTTTCTGATGAGTACCGATCACCTCAGAAGGTTTGGCCGGATTCAACGATTGCAGCTTCTCACTCGAGCGACGCCGATCGCCGGCAATCAGCAGATCGTATTCTCTTCCCAATTGCGCGCGCACGGCTTCAAGCGCTTTCCGGGCCGCCTGCGCGTTTTCAGGCTTAGAAAAATCGGCGTAGGGCTCGTTCGTGAAAGGCGCAAGCTGAGAGGGCAAAGTGGCTACAGACATAACTAACGTGTACCTCGATTAGATGCGCGGACGAAGGTGCTAGATCCGGTCGTCGATCGACTTCTCGGCTATCTTGCGTCCCCGCTCGAACAGCTCAGCAGTCTCTTCCGCGATCTCGCGTCCACGTTCGTAAAGTTCGCGCCCTCGAGACACAATGTCCTGACTCGATTCGAAGATCGACTTCTTACCTTTTTCGGCTTGTTTGCCGAGCAAACGGCGGGTGTGCTCGCCCGATTGCGGTGCGACGAGCAATGCTACAGCCGCGCCTACTAAAGCTCCACCGATGAACCAGGCAATCACCGCACCATTATTCTCGCGTTCCATGTTGTTCCTCCGTTCTCATTCTATGCGCGTCCAAGATGCTACGCAGCGGCAGGGGCCGTCTTTGCTCGTGATATTCACCGGTTCATGTGACTGGCATGGCGCACGGCACCAGACCGGGTGTACTCTCGGGGAGAGTAGCCCATAATGCGGCGGAAGGCTTTGCCGAAGGCGCTTTCGGACTGGTAGCCAAGAGACTGCGCGATGGCGGCGAGGCCGTCCGAGGAGTTCTTCAGACGGTCGGCAGCGAGGAGCATGCGCCAGCGGGTGAGATATTCCATCGGGGTGGCCCCGACGATATCGCGGAAGCGCAGGGCGAAGACTGAGCGCGACATACCGACCCGTTCGGCCAGCGACCGCAGAGTCCAGGGATAGCCAGGGTCGCTGTGAATGCTGATGATAGCGATGCTCATATGCTTGTCGGCCAGCGCAGAAAGCCAGCCGCGACGAGCGGTAGCGGCGTCGGCTAAATGCAGCCGCAGGGCTTGGATGAGCATCATGTAGGCGAGTTGCTCCCGCAGCAGCGAGCTCCCGGGTTGCGGGTCGCGAAGCTCCTCACGCAAGCGCTCAAGCGACCAGCGCATGGCCGCCTTGTCTGACTCGCGCCGGATGTGGACGACGGGCGGCAGCGAATGGAGAAGCATCTCGGCGTGGCTTCCTGTGAACGCGAAGAAGCCGCCCACTATGTAGCGTGCACCTTCGGGGACCTCCGGAACCTCATGGGCCTTGCTGAGGCGAGCCAATGCGAGGGTGTAATGAACCGGTTTGAGCGAGAGATCCGTGGTCAGCCGAAATGGCAGGCCACGCGGCAAAAGAAAACAGTCGCCCGGCTCGAGCCGGACAGGGTCTGAAATGCCTTCGACTACCAGCCAGCACTGGCCGGCGAGCATGGCGTAGCACTTGATGCCCTGGTGCTTCGGGAAGTCAATGGCCAGATCGTCAGGAACCATGAAGCCGCCGGAAGACAAGCTCTGCGGCTTCAATAAGGCAAGAACCTCGGAAAGCGGATCCATGCGCTCGCTTGATTCGAGAGTTGGCTGCGGGGGTGGCTTGACCGATCTCTCCGTCTCAGTACTCTGCTCGGGCAGGACGATTGAGCCGATCATACGGACTCTCAGTATAGATCGTCCACGGGACGACAGCCATCTAGTCCTTGGCGGCGCGGATCGCCGCATAATCCAGAAGAACTTAAGGACATTATCATGCGTATTTTTGTAACCGGAGCACCGGGATTTATCGGTTCGGCGCTCATCCCCAATTTGATGAAAGCGGGCTATCAAGTGCTGGGCCTGACCCGTTCGGAGGCTGGCGCCGAGAAGCTGCGAGCGGTTGGCGCTGAAGTGCTTCAGGGCAATATAGAGGACCTCGACAGCCTGCGGGACGGGGCAGCCAAGACGGACGGCGTCATCCATCTGGCCTTCAATCATGACTTCTCGGACTTCCAAAGGAACTGTGAGAACGACCGCAAGGCGATCGAGGCGATCGGCGAAGTGCTGGTGGGCTCGAACCGGCCGTTCGTGGTTACTTCCGGGACAGCTATTGCGAACAGCGGCGACGGCCAGCTCGCCACAGAGGACAGCCCTACCAGTTCGTGGAACCCGCGCGCGGCTTCGGAAGCGGCGGTCAAGGTGTTGACGTCGCGCGGGGTGAACACGACCGTGGTGCGGCTGCCTCAGGTGCACGACACGCGCAAGCAGGGTCTGGTGCCATTCATCACAGCGGTCGCGCGTGAGAAGCGCGTATCGGCCTACACCGGCGATGGCAGTAATCGCTGGCCGGCGGCGCATGTGTCCGACGTGGCGCGGCTGTACCATCTGGCCTTTGAGAAGGCGGAGCCCGGTGCAATTTACCACGCGGTCGATGAGGAGGGCGTGTCGATGAAGGCCATCGCCGAGGCGCTGGGCCGCGGGTTGAAAGTGCCGGTGATCAGCATTAAGCCTGAAGAGGCAGAGGCGCACTTCGGCTGGCTCGGCATGTTCGCCGGGCACGATATGCCTGCCTCGAGCGCGCTCACGCAAAAGAAGTTGAATTGGAAGCCAGTGGGGCCCGGCCTGATCGCCGACCTAGATGGCATGGATTATACGCAAGCGTGACCCGGTGCCAAATTTGGCCCTGCTTCTTCGTGATGAGGTTCAGCTGCTTTGGGGTGGCGTTTTGGCTTCCGAACAGGTGGTTGATGGAGTTGTTTGCCCGTGAAGTGGGGGAACGAAGCCAAGGGGAGGCTGGTGGAGGCGGAACTCAGTCGCGGAGTGCTCGTCGTCTTCGGCGGTGAAATCCAGCTGGTGGTTGCGGTTGCGGCTGCGGCGGCGGGTTGTTTTTGAGGAACGAAGCCACGGGCTTGCTGGAGCTTGGTTAGGGCTGCCAAGGTGCGGAAGAAGCTGCGTTCGGCGGAGGCGAGGTGGCGAGCGAGAAGGGCGAGTGTGGCGGGTGTGAACAAGTTGCTATCGGGCTGCCAGACACGGGCTTCCATTTCGCGAAAGCGGCGGAGTCGCCAGAAGTGCTGGGCGAGGTCGTCGACCAGGATCTCTTCGATGGTTGAGGCAGGGGCGTGCTCGCGGCGGAGGGTGGCGCGGAGCTCGTCGAGTTCGGCGGCGCATTCATCGGGCGTAACGAGCTGCTTCGAGTAGAGGCCGTGCCGGAAGGCGTTTTGGGAGGAACGCCGTTTGCCTTCCGTGGTGCGAGGACCGGTAGAGAGCTGGGCATTGCGGCGATTGCTTTCCGGGCGGCCGAATGGGATGGCGGCAGGTGGTTTGGGAAGACGCATGGTTCAGAGACCTGCCGGACGGTAACACGGTTGTTGAGGAGACAGGCGGTGCGCAGGTGAGTAGTTGGCGGGTAAGTGATTGCGGTCCATTGAGAACAGGAATGTGCGCGGAGTTGTGACTCGCTGGAACGGGAAAACGTGCTCGCCGGCGCAGTTCACCGGAAAGTTGTGAAATCGGTACGGTCGCCGTCGGTGCGGAAGGTAATGAGGCCGCGCTGGTCTGTCCGGAGGATTGTGACGTGATGTTCCGCGAGGCGTTCGAGCACGTCGTGATGCGGATGATGAAACTGGTTTTGATAGCCGTCCGAGATGACGGCGAATTGAGGACTGACTGCGGTTAGAAACGCTTCGCTCGAAGAGGTTTTGCTGCCGTGATGCCCGACTTTAAGCAAAGTAACGGGACCGAGCAGACCGCTCTCGACCATATCGCTTTCGGCAAGACGCTCGGCGTCGCCGGTCAGAAGAATAGTCCGGCGGCGATACTTCACTTCGAGCACCAGGGAATCGTTGTTCGTGGCCGTGTCGCCCGGCGCGTAATCAGGAGAAGGGGCAAGGACGCGAATCTGCGCACCGCCGATCTGGATGGTACGAGCAGACCGCGTAAGAGGCACGATGCGGACACCATCGGCTTTGGCCTGTTGTGCGACGTGACGCCACTCGGCGGTTTCCGGTTCGGCTCCGATCCAGAGCTGTTTTGGGCGGAAGTCATCGAGGATGGCAGGGAGGCCGCCCATGTGGTCGGAGTGGCCGTGGGTCAGCACGGCGTAGTCGAGATGGCGGATGCGACGACTCCAGAGGTAGGGTGCAATTACATCCTCGCCAATATCGATTTGCGGCTTGCGTACCATGCGTTCCGCGCCGGGAAAGCCGCCGGCATCGACGAGCATCGTTTCGCCGTCGGGAAAGACGAGCAACAGGCTGTCGCCCTGGCTGACATCGATGGCTGAGAGCTCCAGATAACCCGGTTTCAAATCCGGCTTCCAGGGTTGAAAGCAAATCGCGGCGAAGAAGGCGAGCGAAGCGGCGAGAGCGGGTGCGATGAGGATGCGTCGCCGGCGGATCGCGTAAGCAAGACAGATAAGCGAGGCGGCGAAGGCGATGGAGGTCCAGAGGGGAATGGCGGCGAGTCTCCAAGCGGGCTCGAAATGGGCGTGCCACCCGGCGACCATTTCCGCGGTCACGAGCAGCTGACGAGTGATCCAGGCCAATGCGTGAGAGCCGGTAAGAATGCAGGCAAAGCCCAGCGGGACGACGAGGGAAAGCAGCGGAATGATGATGATATTTGCCGAAAGGCCGGTGATGGACAGGCGGTGGAAGTAGCTGATCATCGGAAGCGCCAAGCCAAATTGGACGCAGGCGGAGACGATGACGGCGTCGGCGACAAATGCCGCGAGTAGAGCTCCGCGAACGACTATGAAGTTGGCTGCCTGCGCATGCAACGGGGTGCAAGCTTCGAGGGTACGCGCGAGAAGGCGCAACTCGACGCGCCATCCAGCCGCAATCGTGGCAAGCTGCGGGTCATAGCGCACCTGATCGAACCGTTTGACTGATTCTCTGAGCGGCTCCGTCCAGCGCTCCATGATCGGGATGGCAAAAACCGCGATGGCCGCGGCGGAAAGAAACGAGAGTTGGAAGCTGGGGTCGAAGAGTTCGTCGGGCGCGAAGGCCAGATAGACGAGCCCGACCACCGCCAGCACGTTCAGGATGCGTGTTCTTCGAAAGAAGTAGCTGGCAATCAGGAACAAAGTAAACCCGCCCGCTGCGCGCACGACGGGGGAACTGAACCCGGAGATGAACGCGTAAAGCCAACTGGCGAGAGTGGCAACGGCGAGTGCGGGCACGCGGCGGAAGCGCAACAGGCGCAGCAGGAGGAGCAGGGTGAACGCCAGAACCGAGACGTGCTGGCCGGAGATGACGAGCGCATGATACGTTCCGGTGACGCGAAAATCTGTGGTCCAGCGCCGGTCTACGCCGCCGGTTTCGCCGAGCAGAGTCGCTTGCAGGAGTGCGACCGTATGCGGGTCATCGGGATAGAGCCGACGAATTCTGTCGAGCGCCCAAGTTCGAATGCCGAAAAGCCAACCGACTGCGCGCGACCCGCAGCGACCAGGTTGCGTGTGAATATCGGCGGCGTTTGCGACAGAGGCAGTCCAATAGATATTTTGCGCAGCGAGATAACCGGCGTAATCGAAAGCACTGGGATTTTGAAAGTTGCGGGGCGAGCGGACTTTTGCGGTCACCTCGACCTTTTGCCCGTAATCGAGCGGCATATCTGCTCCGGCCTTCAGATTGACGGTGACCCGAGCAGCTGCTTTGGGCCCCAAAGCGAGAGTGAATTGTTCCCTTTGCGGTGAAAAGACGGGTGGATTGGTGATACAGCCATCAAGCAGGGCGACTTCGCCGTCTTCAATATCAAGTCTTGGGGCTTGGCCTTGCCGGTGGAGCACCTGCGTCGCGAGCCCCCCCACCAGCAGGCACGCGCAGGCTGATGCTATGCGGCAGGGGAGTTTAACGCGGCTCGAGAATGCGAGGCTCAAAGCGGCGCAGGCCAGGGCAGCGGGAATGGCCAGATCACGCCATTGAAAAAACAGGAAATGCGCGACCAGGATGCCGACTGCCAGAGCGCCCAACGGCAGCAACAAAGGTTCGCGATGCGGGGCCGAACTGTATGGCACTGACCTTAAGTGGGAATGGCCGGTACGTGACTCTCTCTTACAAATTGCTCGAAATGGCGGCGCGCCGGTTCGCCTATTTCGTTGGGCTATTCACTCAGCCAATTTACCGCTTGACAACAATGTGAAATCAGGTTCATACTGAAGAAAATTTAATAGAAATGTGCAGCCTGTCCTCTGAAAACAGGCTAGTTTTGAGAGCGCGATGTTCGCACTTTTAGCCGCGCTTTAACGATTTCTCCTCCAACTCAAACTAACGGCTGATCAGGCTTGCCTGATCAGCCATTTTTTTGTGCTGGATGCAAGGTGAGCGAAATTGAATTCACTATGATTGCTCAGCTTGCGAGCCGATATGCCCGTGCAAAGTAGCGCCGCCTGAGTCCCATGGAACCCTCCTGTTTTCAACCCGGACTTTTTTGTGCCGATTGTCAACCGGGAGCAGGTGGAAGGGCTTAGCGAACTGAACGAGCGGGGGAGCCGCTGGGTGTTTATGGTGATAGGACACGTGAAGGCCGGGGTAACTTCTGCCAAGCGGTCGCCGATCTGAACTCTGTCGGTTCGTATCTTGAGAAGACCTACCCAAAGGTCGATGGCAAGAGGACCTTTACTCTGGCGCGTCCGAGCTTTTATGGCGACTATCTGGGCCGTCCGGTACGAGCGTTCATGACGGGATTGATGCTCCTGGCCGGGCTGATTCTACCGGCTGCATGCGCAAATCTCGGCAGCTTATTTGGGGCGCGCGCTGCAGACCGATCGCGTGAGGTGGCACTCCGGCTGGCGCTCGGATCGAGCCGCGGGCGCATTCTGAGCGGACTGTTTACGGAGGCCGTCCTGATTTCGCTTGCCGGGGGCGCGCTGGGACTGGCGGGGAGTATTGGGCTCTTGGGCGGACTGAGTGGATGGCAGCCGTTTTCGAAGTGGCCCATTCATATGCCGGTGAACCCGGATGCGAACGTCTATGGCGTGGCATTGCTTTTGACCCTGGCGAGCGGGTTCCTTTTTGGGGCAGTGCCGGTGAGGCAGATTCTCCGCACCGATCCTTATCAAGTCATCAAGTTGGGAGCGAGAACCACCGATAATCGACGGCTGAGCGTGCGAGACCTGTTGCTCCTCCTGCAGATTGCGATCTGTGCCGTGCTGGTCACTTCGTCGATGGTGGCAGTGCGTGGACTCGCGCGGTCGCTGCGCGGCAACTTCGGCTTTGGGCTTGAAAACATATTGCTCGTGGACACGGACCTGAGCATGGCGGTCGATAGCGAGACCGAGTGCCTGCCATGCAAAGGCGCGCGGTAGATGCGTTAACGACCGTTCCCGGTGTAGAGGCAGCCGCATTGGCTGACGAGGTGCCGCTCGGTGATAACACCAACGATTCGGTTATCTTCAGCGACGGAACGACAGACCTGAGACCATCGAAGGCCGCGGCTACGCCTGTTCAGTACAGCGTTTCTCCCGGATATTTTCGTGCAGCCGGAACAGCCTTGCTGTCCGGAAGGACTTTTACCTGGCATGACGATCAAAGCGCGCCACGTGTGGCCGTAGTGAATCGTGAGTTTGCGCGGCCGATGTTTGGGTCGGTGACGAAGGCGATGGGCGGTTACTTCAAGCCGAAGGATGGCGCGCGCGTGCAAATCGTGGGCATTGCGGAAGACGGAAGATATGCGAGTCTCACGGAAGATCAGCTGCCGGCGATGTTTTTGTCGATTCTACAATCGCCATCAAGCCGGACCTACCTGGTGGTTCACTGTTCGTCCGGGTCACAACCAGGAGCGGCCATTCGAAACAAATTGCGGGAGTTGAATGCCAGGCTGCCTGTTTACATCGAGACACGTTACCGGGCGCTGGATCCGGTTTTGTTTGGCCCTCGCATGGCGACTATTTCGTTAGGTGTACTCGGCGTAATGGGGGCAGTGCTCTCGATGACGGGCATTTTTGGAATGACGGCTTATTCGGTGAGCAGGCGTTTAGGGGAACTGGGGATTCGCCTGGCGCTCGGCGCGCAACGCAGGGAAATATTGGAGACGGCGCTTGGGCGAGCGTTCAAGCTGCTTGCCTTTGGTTCGGTGGCGGGAACTGCTGCTGGGCATTCTGGCGAGCCGGGTCTTGGCCGCTATTGTTTACCAAGCAACGCCTCGGGATCCATTGGTATTGGGCGGCGTTTTCCTGGCCATGGCGCTGCTGGGACTATTTGCCACGTTGATTCCGGCGAGACGAGCGCTATCTCTGAATCCTTTGACGCTGCTGAGGGACGAGTAAATCTTGTTTTCGGGATAGAATAGAGCTAGTAGAGATTCAGTCTCTCCCTTCGGAAATTCTCCTACGTGGCATTGATTGAGAGTGAGCGCGAGCGGGGCGAGCAGATCGATCCCGAGCGGCTGCTGCGCGACGACCCGAAGAAAGCATCGGGCAAGATAGCTTTTTTCCAATACCTCACGGTGGGCGTTTTCGTGTTCCTGATCTCCGGATTCTGGAGACTGCAAGTTCAGAACCCGGACGTTTACAGCGAAGCGGCGGAGCGGAACCGAATCAAGAGCACACCGATCCTGGCGGCGCGCGGAAAGATCCTTGATCGCGATGGGCGCGTCATCGTCGATAACAAAGCGTCGTACTCGCTGCTGCTGAACCGGGATCAGATCAAGCCGGAACATCTCGAGGCGATTGCGAGCGCGCTACAACTCGATTATGCGGAGCTTGCTACCAAAGTGCGGCGCATGGCCTCAAGGCCGCAGATCATTATTAAAGACCAGCTATCGCGCGACGAGATGGCGTGGGTGGAATCGCATCAGGACATACACACGTATCCGGAGATGCAGGTGGTGCGGGCGTGGAGACGACAGTATCCCCAAGATGGTTTCGCCACGCATGTGACCGGCTACGTGGGTGAGATCAGCGAGGCGGAGTTGAACGCGCCGCAATTCATCGACTACCACCAAGGCGATGTGATCGGCAAAGACGGTCTCGAGCGGCAGTATGACTCGACGCTGCGCGGGGTCGACGGACAGCAGCGTGTTCTGGTCGACAACATGGGCCGGGAACGCCAGATGGAGAACACGCAAGAAGCGGTGGCCGGGAAGGATCTGCGCACCACGATCGATCTGGATTTGGAAGCGGTGGCGGAACTGGCGATGCAAGACAAGCGCGGCGCGGTGGTGGCGCTCGATCCGCGAACTGGTGAAGTGCTTGCGATGGTGAGTCGTCCGACTTTCGATGCAAACAAGTTCACGGGACGGATCAGCCAGAAAGATTGGAATGCGATTGCGACCGATCCGTTCAAACCCTTGATGAATCGCGCGACCCAGGCGGAGCTAGCGCCCGGATCGACCTTCAAACCGTTTACCGCGCTGGCGGGTCTTGAGGCAGGGGTGGTGGACGATGAAACAGAATTCCACTGTCCGGGCGGAGCTTCGTTTTACGGGCACTACTTTGCGTGTTGGCGCAAGGGAGGTCACGGCAATATTTCATTGCACAGGGCGATCGAGCAATCGTGCGATGTGTACTTTTATAACCTCGCGAATAAGCTTGGCATCGATCGTCTCGCTCACTACGCAGAGATGGCAGGATTCGGGCATAAGACTGGCATCGATCTGCCGAACGAACGGGAGAGCACTATGCCATCGACCAAATGGAAGATGCGCATGTTCCGCCAGAAATGGTATTTGGGAGAGACGATTTCGGTAGGTATTGGCCAGGGAGCAATCACCGTCTCGCCTTTGCAACTGGCGGCGGCCGAGGGTGGGCTGGCGGTTGGGGGCAGGTGGTTCCAGCCGCATCTGGTTCAGACTCCGCAACCGAAGCTTCTGAAAGCCGGGAACTTCAACCCGGGGAATGTAAAACAGGTGATTGCCGGGATGTATGCGGTGGTCAATGAAGGCGGGACCGGACGAGCCGCGGCGCTTCCGAACATAAGAGTTTGCGGCAAAACGGGAACGGCGCAGCTTGCTTCGAATCAGATCTTGAAGGGCACGAAATTAGGGCTCTCGATGAAGGATAACGCCTGGTTTGTGGGCTACGCGCCTGAGCAGGCGCCCGAGATTGTGGTAGTCGCGCTTTTTGAAAGTGGAGAGCACGGCGACCGTGCAGCCTGGATTGTGCGGGACGTGCTCAAGGCTTACTTCGACAAGAAAGCGCGCGTGAAGAGTGCGGCGCCGGTGCAGGATGCCGTGCTACAGCCGGCATTCGAGAGCCGCTTGCTCGCGATGCCAGGCTTTGCGCAACTCACTGATTCGTTGTCCGCGAGGTCAGCCAAGACGTGGTAAGTTACCGCTCGCTGCGCGACTTAGATTGGCCGTTGATTGCCGTTACCCTTGCTATTTCGGGATTAGGCGTTCTGCAGATATACAGCGCGACGACGGCGACGAAATGGGGCGGGGCCTGGTGGAAGCAAATTATCTGGGTGGCCAGCGGATTAGTGATGATGTGGGTGGCCGCCAACATCGATTACCATGCACTCCTGGGGCGCGTGCCTTACCTGTATCTGGGCGCGGTCATCCTTCTGTTCGCGACAGCGTTTGCGGGTAACAAGGTATTTGGCTCGACCCGCTGGATCAGACTGCTCGGATTTACTTTCCAGACTTCCGAGTTCGTCAAGATCATCCTGATTCTGCTGGTTGCCAAGTATCTGACCGATATCAAAGCAGACCAACTGGAATGGAAAGATCTGGCTAAGCTCGCCGGCTTTATCGCGATCCCGATGGCGCTGGTGATGAAGGAGCCAGACCTTGGGACTTCGCTGACTTACTTGCCGATCCTGATTGCGGGCGTGCTGATGGCAGGCCTCAGGTGGAAATACTTCCTTATTATTACCGGTGTGCTCGTGATCGCATTACCGATTGGGTATCATTTGCTTAAGCCGTACCAGAAAGATAGGCTGGTCAGTTTCGTATATCCTGACCGCGATCCGAAGGGGACGGGGTTTCAGGTGATCCAATCGAGAATCGCTGTAGGAAACGGTGGCATGTGGGGCCGGGGCGCCAAGGAGAGTTCGCAGACGCACTTAGGCTTTCTGCCGGTTCCGCAAACGGACTTCATCTTCTCATCGTTTGCCGAAGAGCATGGCTTCGTCGGCGTTATCGTTGCTCTCGTTTTATATTTTCTGTTAATTATGCAAGTCGTGCAGAACGCGCAGACGGCGACTGACTCGGCAGGCTTGTATGTCTGTATGGGAGTGGCGGCGTTGTTATTGTTTCACGTGTTGGTGAATGTGGGCATGGTGGTTGGGCGCATGCCGGTCACTGGAATACCACTTCCGTTGATGAGTTCGGGTGGATCAAATACGTGGTCGATATTCCTGATGCTGGGGTTAGTAAATAGTGTCAGGTTACGCAGGTTTGTAAATTGAATGAAGTCGGTCTTTTTCGAAGGGCCGGTTCGACTGAAAGAAAGAAGTCGGGCTGAGGGAATAAGAGTTCGGGATTGCAGGCAAACTTCGCCGGCGTAAGTGGCGCGGAGCGCGGGTGTTATTGAGTAAGTCTCCACTCGCGGGTAGTAACAAGATTTTAAGCGGTTCCAAGTGGAATCGTTTGATGCAGCGCAACTCTGAACACTGGTTTCCTTGATCAGCCCACTTTGAGGTGTGATCAATGAGTAAGGAACTGGTGATTGGATCCAATCGCCATGAGACGAAAGTAGCTGTTCTCGAGGACGATCAACTCGTAGAGGTTTACTTTCAACGAGCGAATGAGTATTCGCTGGCGGGCAGCGTTCACAAAGGTAGAGTGACACGCGTGCTTCCCGGGATGCAATCGGCGTTTGTCGATTTAGGGCTGGAGCGCGACACATTCTTATATGTGTCTGACTTCTTCGAGGAACACGAAGACATCGACACGGTTTCCGATGAGAAACCGGTGCGGAGCGAGCGGCGCGACAACAACGGAAACAGGGGCGGTGGTGAGCGGCGATCCGTGGAAGGACCGGCTCAGACGAGTTTCGTGCAAACGAGCTCGGCCGTCGTTGTGCAACCGATAGAGGTTCGAAATCTCGAAAGCGTAACGGCTGAAGAACCCGAGACTCCGGAAGGCAATGAGATGCCCGATGCTGGACCGGGCGAGATGGCGAGTCCGGCTGACAGCGAAAATTCGGGACTCCTCTGGCTGCTGCCGCGGGAGGGCGCACTGAGAATCAGGATCCCGAAGCGGGTGGCGATCGTAACTTTCGTGGGGGTGACCGGCGCGGCAGGCGATCACGCCGCCGCCGAACACGGAGCGGCGGTTTTCCGGAAAACAAATACGCGCAGGCGAACGGGCCCGTAGCGGGAACGACACCGGCTGAACGAGTGACGCCCGTAGAACGGGATGTTACCGAAGCGCCGGCAGACGTGATTGTGTTACCGGGAGAATCGCTTGCGAAGTACCGGCGCGTTTCCCCGATGGCTCCGGTAGAGCCGGATCCGATCAAGTCCAAGCTGCCGGATCCTCCGGAGCCGGACACGGAGTACGCCGACGCAGGGGCTGAATCGGAAGGTGACGGCGAGCACGCGACCGAAGAGGAACTGGCGCAGGAGGCGCAGGAGATTGCGCTGACGGACTTGGTCTTCTCGACTCGCGAGGATGCGTCCGCGCAAGCTGTCGAAGAGCGCGTTGCGGGTGTGGAAGAGCAGCGCCCGGCGGAGACAACGCCGACGGAATTTGAGCATGCAGCGGCTAGCACGCAAACGGAGGAGCAACCGCGCGAGACAGGCGAGATGGCGCGATTCGTGTTGCCCGATGAGCACGAACCGAGTGACTCTCCGCTGGCAGCCAACGAACCGCAGGCACTCGATGAATACGAGCTGCGAGCGATTCGGGAAGGGCTGGTAGACGAGCAGGAAACGAGTCTCGAGGAGGTGGACGGTGAAGCGCCGCCTTTCGAGGAAGCGCTCGAAAGCGAACCGACCGAAGAGACGCCAAGTGCGATTACGGAAGCTGGCGTTGCGGGAGCAGAGCAGCCGCAAACAGCCACGTTGCGGGAACAAGGCGATCGATCAATGCATCGCGTATCACGGCGGATGCGGCGACGACGAGGCGGCAATCGCCTGGGTCCACAGGGCAGGGAGGGCACAGTCAATGTCAGGGGTCCGGAACCGGTCGCTGGCATCGGAGCAGGAACTGCGGCTGCGCCGGAAGTGCGCCCCGAAACACGCGTCGAACCGACTCGTGAGCGCTCCGAGGAGCGATCCGGGGAAAGACCGGACAGAGTCTATCCCTCAATCTCCGACTTGCTGAAGCCCGGGCAGGAAATTATCGTACAGATTGCGAAGGAACCGCTGGGGCAAAAGGGCGCACGCATCACGTCACACATTGCGCTGCCGGGACGCTACGTGGTTTTCATGCCGAGCGTGACTCACCTTGGGGTGTCGCGCAAAGTAGCGAGTGATGAGGAACGCCATCGGTTGAAGCGCATTTTGCAGGCGCATCGGAGCGGCACAACGGGCGGGTTTATTGTCAGGACGGCGGGCGAGGGCATTCCGGAAGAAGAGATTGCCGCCGACATGAATTTTCTCTATAGCCTTTGGATGGACATCCGGCAGAAGGCGGAGAAGAAGCCTGCTCCAGCGCTCTTGCATTACGACCTGGATGTAGTGCAGCGGATACTGCGCGATCAGGTGACCGAAGAGTTCAAAGCAATCTGGGTCGATAACGAGGATCTGTACGAGAGCGTTCTGACCTTCATGCAGCGGTTTCAGCCGACCCTGGTTAATCGCGTGAAGATGTACACGCGAACGACGCCGATCTTCGATGCCTTCAATATTACGCCGGAGCTGGAGAAGGCGCTGCGGCCGAAAGTTTGGCTCAAGTCGGGCGGATATATCGTGATCAATCAAACCGAAGCACTGGTGGCGATTGACATCAATACCGGCAAGTACGTTGGCAAATCGAACCGGCTCGAAGACACGATTGTCAAAACAAATACGGAAGCAGTGAAGGAGATTGTTCGGCAGATTCGGTTGCGCGATCTCGGCGGAATTATTGTTGTCGATTTTATCGACATGGACGAGCGCAAGAACCGGCAGAAAGTGATGCAGGCGCTCGAAGAGGCGATGCGCGCGGATAAGGCGCCCTACAAAATTCTGCAGTTCAACGATTTTGGTTTAGTAGCGATTACGCGCAAGCGCGTGAAGCAGAGTCTGGAGCGAACACTGTGCTCTCCCTGTCCTTATTGCGAGGGGGCTGGGTATGTGAAGAGCGTTCAGACGGTGATCAGCGAAATTCTCGTGGAAGCGCAGAAGATCGCGCGCGCGATCGAGGGCAAAGACGTAGTGCTTCGAGTACATCCGGAGGTCGCGAAGGTTCTGAAATCGAGCGATAACCGATACCTCGAGGAACTGGAAGAGATCCTTAGCCGGCCGGTATTAGTGGTGGGCGACGCCACTTTGCACCATCAAAAATTTGATCTGGGCTGAGCTCAAAAGCGCGGGCGCTCGATGCTAGACTGAAGGCGATTTCGCAGGCGATTCGCGCGATCAGGAGAGATGGCCGAGTGGTTGAAGGCGCACGCTTGGAAAGCGTGTTTAGGGGAAACTCTAACGTGGGTTCGAATCCCACTCTCTCCGCCAGTTTAAAGTCCAACAATCTTCTCGACAGTTCCCGGCCCAAGATAACAAAGCTTGGTCGGCACCGGCTAAATGGCGCGATCAGGTTCCCAGGGCATCTGACGTGCTTGCCAAATCGTCTTACGCCCTGCTATCCTCAGACGGTTCGTTCTGAACCCGAGGTGCTCAATATGAAGATCAACATCCTTTCGATTTTACTGGGCACACGGCGGCTCTCCACCATCTCGCAGTATTGAGCGCTTCACAAATCGGCACTACGTTTTGAACGGCTAGCACTCCAGCTCGCCACAACCGCTCAGTTATCGTGCGGCCAACGCCCTATTCCTCTTCTTAAAATCTTTTTGTTTCCGCGTGTCCCGCCTACGACGGCAGGGTACGCGTGGTTTGGAACTAGCTAAACCCGTACCCGTATGTTTTCCAAATCTGTCACTCGAAAAGCCATCTTTGACGTTCTCGTCTTCTTAATTCTGCATTGGAAGCGCCGGGCGAGGACTGTCCTTCTTATCGCCCTCAGCATGGCCGCCGCAACTGTCGCCGACCTCGTGTTGCCCATTTATTCAGGGCGCCTTGTTGACGCGATCGCTACTCGCCAAACCTCTAGGATAATTGCGTTGCATAACGCAGAGACTGCCGTCGCTTTCATGGCGCTTTTCGGGGCGGTGCTGGTCGCCTCGCGGTATCTCGCTTTCATCGGTATCACGCGTTTGACCGTGAACCTCATGTCGAACATGGCCGCCGAGGCTTATTGGCGTGTACAACGCTTGTCAACCGCGTGGCAGGCAGATCACTTCGCGGGTTCGATCGTCCGGCGCATCACGCGTGGCATGTGGGCGGTCGATCTAATGAACGATACGTTGCTGCTCGCGCTTCTCCCGGCGCTCGTCGTGCTAGCCGGTTCCTCCCTGGTTCTGGGTATGCGCTGGGTCAGCATGGGAATGCTGGTTGCAGTTGCCGCAACCTGTTACATCACCGCCTCCATCCTGCTTTCGGTCGGGTACGTTGCTCCTGCGGCGCGCTTATCGAATGCGCAAGACTCACGCATCGGAGCCGCTCTGGCCGACTCCATCACTTGCAATTCGGTCGTCAAATCCTTTGGAGCCGAATCGCGAGAAGATGCGCGTCTCGGTCGTGTGCTCGCCAAATGGCGCACTCGCACATCCCGCCACTGGGTGTTCGGAACTCGCAGCAGTATCGCCCAACTGGCAGTCTTATTTGCTTTGCGCATTATCGTCATTTCTTACGCAGTCGCACTATGGTGGCGCGGCCAAGCCAGCGCAGGCGACATCACTTTCATATTGACCAGCTATTTCATCGTCCATGGTTACCTGCGGGACGTGGGACAACACGTGGCGAATCTGCAGCGAAGCGTCAACGAAATGGAGGAGATGGTATCGTTGCAATCCGAGCCTCTCAGTGTTGCTGACCGGCTCGATGCGGAACCGCTCCGTGTTCGCAACGGCGGCATTGTGTTCGACCGCGTAAGCTTTGCCTACGGCCGCCAACTGAAGCCGCTCTTCACCGACTTCTCGCTCCGTATCAAACCTGGCGAGAGAATCGGCCTAGTGGGTTACTCCGGCTCCGGCAAGACAACATTGGTGAAGCTTCTCCACCGTCTCTATGATGTGTCTGACGGGCGTATTCTGATTGACGGCCAGGACATCTCGCTCGTGCGGCAGGATTCATTGCGCGCTCAAGTGGCGATGGTGCCGCAGGACCCCATCCTGTTTCATCGATCCCTTGCCGAAAATATTGCTTACGGCCGCCCCGAGGCGTCCCGCCGCGACATTGAAAGAGCGGCTTCTTTAGCTCATGCGCACGATTTCATCACGGCACAGCAGAAAGGGTACGCGACGCTGGTCGGCGAACGTGGTGTCAAACTCTCGGGCGGAGAGCGCCAAAGGGTAGCGCTGGCGAGAGCATTCCTAGCCGATGCGCCGATTTTGATACTCGACGAAGCAACATCCAGTCTCGATTCCGAATCCGAGGCGGCCATTCAGGATTCGATGGAGCGACTCATGGTGGGGCGAACGTCCATTGTCATCGCACATCGTCTTTCAACGGTCCGGATGCTCGACCGGATCCTGGTCTTTGATCGAGGCCGAATCGTAGAGGAAGGATCGCACGACAGCCTGTTGCAAAGATTGGGAGGAAACTACCAACGCCTCTTTCAAAAGCAGGTCCTGGGATTGATTTCCGATCCAGTGCAAAAGGTAGACTGACGATCCGGTGGGGTAGTAGACAGCATGTAGAAATGCTAGAATTTGATCCGCATCAATTTGTTGGTTTGGGAGCGACTATGAAGCGGGTCTTGATCGCGGGAATGTCGGTGTTGTTGTTTGCGGTGGTCTGTTTGCTCGGTGCCGAAGGCCCTCGCGAGTGGAAATCCGGGATGCTCCTTGAATCAGAGAAGCAGGAGGTTCACCAGGGTACTACCGAAACCGCTAATACGGAAGGAACGATCAAAAGCAAGAAGAACAACAAAAACGCTGATTATTCCGAGACTACGACGACCACCACAAGTGACAACACTGACAACTTCCAGGTCTACACGATTCAAGGTGACACGAAAACCTATATTGCTCGTGAGCGACTCATGTTTCCGTGGTCAAAGCCGGCCAACGTGACAGTGGGAGAGAAACTAAAGTTTTCTGTTCAGAAGCGAACTTTGTACCTGCTTGATGACGACGGCAAACAGCACAAAGCCGGTATTTCTAAAGTCAGCATGAATCAAACGCAGGAACGCTGAGTTCTCTCCGCAGCCCGTGATAGCGGCGCGACACCATCGATAGCCCGCTCGCGGCGCTACCCAGTAATTTTCCCAACAAATGTCTCGGAGCAGACCTGCTCCGAGTAGCGTCTTATTCCGGACACGGAAAAACCAATATGTACCATCACGTAAAGCAATTGATGTATACGGTTCGGGTCGACACGCCCGATACGCGTTTCGGAAACATGCTTTTGGAGCAGTTTGGGGGCGCCAACGGTGAGTTAGCGGCCGCCATGCAGTATTCGGTGCAAGGGATTAACTGTGACGATCCGGAGCGCAAGGATTTACTCATGGATATCGGCACGGAGGAACTGAGTCACCTCGAAGTTATCGGTGTTTTGACGCGCATGCATTTGAAGCCGTCCAAGACCAAACGTACGGCGGCGGAAGCCGATCCCCTGATCGCGATTGTGGGCGGGGGCGGCGTTAACCTTTACAATTCGATGGGTTCGGCCTGGACCGCGGATTACCTTAAAGTGACCGGGGAACTCGATGTCGATCTACGGAGCAACATTGCGGCTGAAGCCCGGGCGAAGATCACTTACGAACGCCTGATGGACTTCTGTGATGACCCGGGTACTCTGGACACACTGCAGTTTTTGATGACGCGCGAGATCACTCATATGAAAGCCTTCAGCCTGGCTCTCGAGAGTATGGGTAAGCCCATGCTTTCGATCGGGCGCATTCCGCCGAGTCCCGGGATCGTCGATCAATACTTCAACGATTCGACGGGGATCGGAGACCGTGGCGAACCGGATGCCCGCGGCCCGTGGAACCAGGGCAATGGTTGGGACTTCGTGGAAGCACCGGCTTTTCAGCGCTTCAAGGATCACCAAACAGGCGAGCGTGAAGACAAAACTTTTGGGGCGGGTGAAAGCAACGGTGCTGCCAAGAGCTCGCAAAGTGCTGTCCGAAAAGAGAAGACAAAAGCCTGACCGCGTGCGCACGCGCGCATGCCGTTAACAGAGAAAGGATTAAAACAACTATGGCTCAAATGAAAGAACTGCTGGTAGAAGAACTTCAGGATTTGCTGCATGCCGAGACGCAACTGGTCAAGGCGTTACCGCAGATGGCGAGCGCTGCCCATAACCCGAAGTTGAAAGAGACTTTCGAAAAGCACTTCGTGCAAACGGAGCTGCATGTCGAACGGCTCAAGAGGGTTTTTGAGTTACTCGGGGTGAAGGCGCAGACGAAGCCGTGTAAGGCCATGGCCGGTCTTGTCGAAGAGGGTGAGGAGACCATCGCCGAAGGTAAAAGCAAGGACCCGCTTGCAGCCGATCTCGCGCTGATCACAGCTGCTCAGAAGGTAGAGCACTATGAGATATCGGGCTACGGCACTGTGAGGACGCTGGCGCGACAGATTGGTGAGCTCGATGTGGCTAAGCTTCTGACCCATACCCTTGGCGATGAGGAGAGCGCGGATTACCTGCTGACGGAAGTAGCCAAGCCGCTGATCCAAGACGCGACTTTGCAGGAGAATTCAGCGATCAAGGTACAGAGTCACTCGAAGCCGACCGCAACGGCTGCACACGTCTAACAGCAAATCTGTCCGGCAGGCCGCGAGAGCGGATCCTTGCTCGAGGAATAAAGAAAAGCCCGCCCTGTTCAGCTTACGGGGCGGGCTTTGCTGCGTCTCGAGGCAATGGCTTTTCACGGCTGCTCCAAAAGCTGATAGGCTTTAATAGTTTTCCTAGTAGGAAGGGAGGAGACGATGCTGCGTGACGTGGGTGACGGGATTCACACAGAGGTTGACTGCGCTCGCGTAAGGACGTGGGCTGAGGAAACTTTGCCGGAGATTCATCTCAAGCTGGTCGACAGCCTTCGAAGATGGGGATTGGAGGAACGACCGCTCCAGGCAGAATCGCCCACTCCGGCCGGCAGAATTTTCTACACGAGACGTGAGCCAACCTGGAGTACGCTGCAGATGATACTCCCGGAATCACGGCTGCCGGTGATGGAAGTGACTGTTCTCGGATTTACCAGTGACTGCGGTATAAAGATTTGTTTTGATAGGTGGCTGCAGCACTCTTGCCATGAGAGTCACTTCTCTATTGTTCTCGAACCACGTCGCGAGCACAGGATGATTGTAGTGGCAGAGAAGAGCGTAAACTCGCCGTTTAACAAAGACCTGCTCGATTTGGAAGACGTCGCTGGACTATTGAAAGCGCGTTTTCAAACGTCGCTTTCTATGTGCGGCGGTCTGACACCGGGGCGAGCCGAAAAGGGTTCCCGCTCCGAGACGGTGGTCCAGCATTAGCATTCGCTGCAGTAAGTGTTACTGCGGCCCTGTCTGCGGGTGAAAGCGGAACTTAATTACATGATTGCTGGGAACGCTCTTTCCGTGCACCCTGGCAGGTTCGAAAGTCCATTCCCTCGCCGCCTCCAGTGCGGCACTTGTGAGAAGGCCGCCAACGTCCTCTCGATTGTTCATCAAGCGCGCGTCCGTCACTCGCCCTTCCTCATCGATTCTGACGTCCACCTCAACATCGGTCGATCCGTACAATCCCGACGATAGCGAGTTTGGTAAGCGCGGCATGACCTGCCTCAAAGGCCGAGGCGGGGAATATCTTGGCGCTGCAGGATCGCTCATTGCTGCGGGTTGGGAAGAGCTTGATGTAGATGGCGCTTGAGACCTCTCTGTGCCATCAGAACTTGAAGCCTGGTGCTCTGGTTCTAAGACGGTCCCGGGTCGTGAGAGCACGGCGCTTGAAGAAGACGTGACTACTCGATCGGCGGTTCGTGCTGTTGTTTTAGGATCTGTAGGTCGAGCAGTGATCCGAGCGCTTGCAGGTGAACCCGGAACACCTTGGTCGGGGCGAACTTTTGCGAGGGGCAAAGGTTTTGAGTCGGGCTGAGGCTTCGTATCGGTTTGTCGCAAGCCCGACCTCTCTTTGGAAGCAAGTGTTGTATTGGGCGATATGCTCGAACCGGCTGAGTCCGTCGGAGCTTCTTTTTCGGAGTTATTTTTGCGCTGACGAAGAACGGTGACCAAAGCCTCAAGGCGGCTATTTCGATTCTTGATGCGTTCCAGTTCGGAGGGTGAGGCGCTATTCGCACCTGTAAGGCTGTGAGCCAATAGGGGCGTTTTCGTACCATCGACTACTCGCATGGACTCGGAGACCGATGGTCCATCTGCCTGGAAAACCTCTAAACGGAACGTCAAATCCCTTGAGACCGGAGTGTACAGGATAGATCCGTTTGCGACCTGACCAGAGTCGAAGGGAAGGTCGTGATGTTCGAGCCCGTCGTCGATCTGTATGACACCTTTTTTGGCGGACTGCACGGCGCGCGAACGAGTATTCCATTTGACAAGTAAGCTGCCTCCTGGCTGCGGCTCTACCTGCAAATTCAAATGGCTATCTGCTGATGCTAACTGAAACAGACCTTTACCCGGCAGGGCAGACAGCATCGGGCGGGCATAAAGCCAGGAAAGAACGACGCCTCCCGCAAGGGCGATTGATGCCATGGATACAAGCCAACGCAATTTTGGGTGCGTTGACCGGGCTGGGGTTGGTGCAGCCTGGGCTAACGGACCTTGGGTTGGTGGAGCCTGGGTTGGTGGAGCCTGGGTTGGTGGAGCCTGGACTGGTCGGGCTCCGGTTGATCGAATTTGGGGAAGAGGTGCCTCGGCGCCGGCCAGATTCGTCGAAACGACCGGCGACGCACTTGTTTGAGGTTTCGCCTGGGTCGGCGAACCGGGGACTTCTAGAGATTTCAGGCGGGCTGGGGGAGTGGGCTGATCCTTCATCCACTCCGGCCTCAGCGTTAGAGGCGTAATCCTCTTGAGCCGGAGAGCGATTCTCTTCCAGCCCTCTTTCTTTTCGGCCCGGTCTAGAGAATCGAGGACTTGAAATACCTTTAAATAATGGTCGGAATTGACGGTATCCCGCAAAGCAATATCACTTGACGTACTCACTTGCGACCCGCTGGAGAGTACGAAAGAACCCGAGCGGTGATCTTGCCAAGATACGACTGCGTTCGAGGAAGACCTGCTATAGAGATCTATCGAATCAACCGACGCACTCGGACCCTGTTTGGCATTCACTATCAGGGCGAGGTCGGTAGCACGTCGGAAATGGCGGTTGTGAAACTCAATTTCCTGATCCGATAGCGGAGCGGTGTTGCCGGGACGACGGATGGAGTACCAGCCGACCAATTGAAGTGAGGTGAGTTCCGGATCTGCTTTCGCAAGTGCAAAGGAGCGGTCGAAAGCTGTGTCCATTGCTTCGCGTGTAGACGAGCCACTTGCGGCGGGAAAAGCTCTGGATGCTTCCACACGCAGTAAATCTTGTTCCGCGGTTCCAAAGAGGAGTCCTGCTGCACCTTGGCTCTCATCCGTTCTCATTCCCTCTGTTGCCGGAAGATTGCGAACTTGATTGACCACACGCGGGCTGAGTCGAACCGCAGAAATAATGCGGCGGGGAGACTTCGACGTGAATGCGATCTGGTCAACAACGCTCATACTGCCAATCCGAGTTTCCGCCGCTAGAGAAGACTTCCGCTGATCAGATTGTGATTTTTGACCATGGAGAGAGTGCCATACATGTGCAGGCAGGCCTGATTCCATTCTAGGGCAGCATGAGGCCCATTGCTGTCTCTTGTCACGACCATGCGAGCACTTGGCCCTCTCGTTAGTTCGGCCTAATTGTTTGTGTTTACGGATACCTCCGCCCTGGCGGGAAAGATCACTTTCTCTTATTTTCTCGAGCTTGCCACTCGGGTGCTTTGATAAGAACCAATAGAATTCATGGGGCTATAAAGCGGGTCGGTCCTCGAAATGCACCTCAGGTTTTTACCTAAACCTTTAGTACCCAGGTTAGAGGAACAAACGATTGACCCGGCAACGACTTTCCTCGACAATGAGACCAGTTTGTGACGAGGAGCATACCGTCAGGGATACAAGTTGGACTGTTCCCACCTTGCTTCGCATTGCGAGAGCGAAGCGGCCATCAACCGGTGGAAAGCCTGCTGCCCGCACTCGATTGCCTTTCGGAGGAATATGAAAGATCTACCTTGGTTCGCGCTTTACGTAAAATCCAGACATGAGAAGAACGTAGCCCACACGCTTAGAGGGAGGGGCTACGAGACTTTTCTTCCAACCTATTGCCACCGGGTAAAGAACTACAAGTCGTCAGAGTTGCCGCTCTTTCCAAATTACGTTTTCTGTCGGATTGAGCTCTCGCATCGACTTCCTGTTGTGACAACTCCGGGTGTTTTCTCGATTGTCGGCAGAGGTCTTGAGCCTGAGCCTGTTTGCGAGGAACAGGTGGAAGGAATTAGACGCATGCTTGACTCGGGTCTTACGCCCGTACCGTGGCCTCACGTGGTTCCTGGGCAGGAGATTTCCCTCGAGTCCGGTCCGCTGCGGGGTGTCCAGGGCGTGGTGGTCGACGCGAGCAACGGAAAGTGGCTGGTGATCACGGTCAATCTGCTTCAGCGGTCGGTAGCTGTGAAGGTGGAACGTGATTTCGCGGACGTGAAAGTGCGTCCTCCGATGAGCGCCAGACGCGAGACGACCACGTGCATCGGGCGATGACCTCGATGAGCGGTCTAGTGCGTTCCGATGGCCGCTCCATTACCTGTTTCTCCACTGATGTATACGGGACTACACACCCCCTAGGGTTTGTAAACGTCGATAGACAAGCTACCTAGATGAGCGTAGTGACTTTGTACGTTTCGAAGACAGGTTCGATTGGCTTCAAAATTGCATTCTCGGCATTGTAGCTAGTGTCCGCCTCACGGCGGTTGATAGCTTGAGCCGCGATTCTTGGTTGGTCTCGCAATGCTCGCAGGAAACAAGTACTTGACCTTTTATGAAATGGGCGAATCCGCCCTTAGAGGGCGGAGCTACGTTAGCCGGCCTGATGCTGAGCGGAATTGCAGCGACGGGTGCATGCGAAGTAGTGCGGGGCAGGCATCCCGGACCCATTTGGACCGAAACCTAATCCTTAGTGAGGTCTCGGCCAAGACCAGTGAGATAGATGTGCTAACAGAAAAGCTAATTCGCTCAGCCCGGAAGATTTCAGCAATCGGCGTGTTGGCGTTTCTTTTAGGCGGTTTGGCTTATGGATTCCAGCAGCCAGTCCAGGGAGCCATATCCGACTCCTCGGTTCCGAGCGAAGCCAAGCTGAGCACGCAGAGCCAAGCACCATCCGGAAAAGCGCGAGAAGCTGCATCCGGCTATGTTCTTGGGCCGGGCGATCAAATTACCATTCGCGTGGTGAACTTCGAGGAGATTAACGACAAGCCAATCGCGATCGATTTGAGTGGATGTATTCATCTTCCGATGCTTGGGAAGATTCCGGTTTCCGGCCTTACCGTGGAGCAGGCTGGCACGGAGATATCCAGGCGACTGGAAACGTATGTAAATCATCCCGATGTTTCTGTTTCGGTGGCAGAGTTCCGCAGCCAGCCCGTTTCCGTCATAGGAGCAGTAAAGAATCCGGGAGTACAGCAAGTGCAGGGTCAAAAGACGCTTGTCGAGATGCTGTCGCTCGCAGGAGGTCTCGACAGCACAACTGCTGGATCGACGTTGAACATCACCAGGCGTCTTGAGTGGGGCCCAATTCCATTACCAACGGCCGCCAATGATCCGACAAACCAGTTCAGCGTTGCGCAAGTAAGCGTGAAATCGCTTCTCGATGCGAAAAACCCTGAAGAAAACATTTTGGTTAAACCTTACGATGTCATCTCGATACCAAAGGGCGAGACGGTTTACGTGATTGGCGAGGTAATCAAGCCGGGCAGCTTCATCCTGAATAACAGCGAGCAGGTAACGGTGCTGCAGGCGCTCTCGATGGCGAGTGGGGCGGACAGAATGGCCCAGCCGCAACATGCAAGAATCCTGCGCCGCGTTCCTGGAGCTTCCTCCAGAACTGAGATCGCTGTCGATCTGAGTAAGATTCTCGACGGCAAAAGCCCCGATGTTCGGATGCAAGCCGAAGACATCTTGTTTGTGCCGAACAGTATTCCGAAGAGAGCCGCAATCCGCGCACTCGAAGCTGCTATACAAATGGGCGGCTTAGCCGTACTGCGGCCGTAAACGATTCGATCTCCCATGACACCATCTCAGCCCCTACCGCCTGCCGACTCCCGTGCGCCAATCGTCAAAAGACGCCTGGGCTTAGATAGCAATGTCTACTCGTATGACCTGAACTTGCCCACGCACGGACGCACGCCACCCGGTCCGGAGGCCGGCACGCTCGCGCAGTACGGGCGCATGCTTTACCGGCGCAAGGGCACGCTCTTCCTGTGTGTGCTGTTGAGCACCGGGCTTGGATTGTTGTTCACCCGAGCGCAGACGCCTACCTATCGTGCGAAGACACTCGTCGAGATCGAAAGCCTGAATGAAGACTTCCTGAACATGCGGAATGTGTTGCCGACCGCGTCGGACGGGAACAACCAGTCGCCGGAGTACAACGTTCGAACGCAGATCGCCGTGCTGCAGAGCAGACCGGTGCTGGAGCGTATGCTGCAAAAGAACGGACTGGAACAGAGATTACTTGCTAAGAGGCACAAGAGCAGTTTTCCCTGGATTAGGACTCAGCAGCCGAGTGTTCCATCGCCGCAGTTTTTGCACGATCAAGCTGTCGCGATAGCGGGAGCGGCATTAAAGGTAAAACCACAACCTAGTACACGGTTGGTGGAGGTCACGTTCGATTCGAGTGACCCACGGATCGCGGCGGATATGGCGAACGGCCTTATCGCGGCGTTTGGTGAGGTGACCCATGAAAACCGGTGGCGATCCATCCAGAACACCGGCGAATGGTTAACCAGGCAGTTGCAAGACGTGAAAGCGAAGCTCGAGAAGTCGGAAGACGAACTACAGAAGTATGCTCATGCGTCCGATCTCACCATGGTGGCGGGTGGGCAAAACACCACTTCGGAAGAACGCTTACGACAACTGCAAGTTGAGCTCGCAAGGGCCGAGGCGGATCGCGTCGAAAAGCAATCGAAATATGAACAGGCCAGCAAAGCTCCTGCAGAGTCTCTACCGGAGGTGGTAGACAATCCAACTCTGAGGGATTACCAAGTCCAATTAACAGCTCTGCGGCGCCAACTGGCGGATCTGTCTTCATCTTTCACATCGAACTACCCGAAGGTAATCAGTTTACGTTCGCAGATTGCATCGCTTGAAACAGCTCTCGAGAAAGAGCGGGCAAACGTGATGGTTCGAACGCGGAACGAGTATGAATCTGCCGTGAGACGCGAAAGACTGGTGAAGAATGATTACGGCGCCGTGATCGGTCTGATGTCGCAAGAGTCGGACAAGATGAGCCGTTACTCTCTTCTGAAGCGCGACGTGGATACGACGCGTCAGCTTTACGAGTCGATGGTCCAGCGAGTGAAGGAAGCCAATCTCGCCTCGGCGATGAAGGCCACGGATATCCATGTAGTGGAATCAGCCCTCCCGCCCCCTGCACCTTACAAACCGATCGCGGCGTTGAATCTGGGTTTCGGCCTTCTGTCCGGGCTACTTGTCGGCGCCGGTGTCATCGTCCAGCGCGCCCGAACCAATAGCAGCATTCAAGAGCCAGGTGACGTCGCTCTGGAACTGAACGTACCCGAATTGGGCGTGATCCCGGCAGCCGTTCCCAGGAAGTTCGCAGGTGTTCGGCGTTTGCTCGGCGATTCCGATGCGAGAGTGGCTCAGCAGCAATCAAACACGGCACTCCGGAAGAGGGCGCCGTCGATTGTGACCGAATCCTTCCGCCTCACTTTGGCGTCGATCCTCTTAGCGCCCAACGACGGCGTGCGCCCCCGGGTTATTGCTTTTACCAGCGCAAGCGCCAAGGAAGGCAAGACAACGGTCACGAGTAATTTAGGAATTGCTCTGGCAGGTTTCAACCGGCGTGTCCTGCTAGTAGATGGAGACTTGCGGAAGCGGCGGCTCCATCGGGTCTTCGAGGTGGAGAATAATGCCGGGCTTTATGAAGCCCTCACCGGGAACTCAAGTCCTGCTATCAAGGAAACGAAGATTCCCAACCTGTTTGTTTTGCCCAGTGGGCGAGGTATCGATGGCGACATGCTCTTTTCCACCTCCAAACTGCGCGATCTGCTCGAGAAGCTGAAAGCAGATTTCGACATGATCCTGATCGACACGCCGCCTCTGCTGCAGGTTGCCGATGCGAGGCTTATCTGCAACGAAGCCGATGCGACGGTGCTCGTTATCGCACAACATACCCCGCGGGAAGTGGCGCTCCTGGCACGGCAACGTCTTGGGGATGATGGAAGCCATCTACTCGGCACGATCTTGAACAAGTGGGATCCCAAGACCAGCTTGCACGGTTATCACAGTTACCACAGCTATTACAAGGGTTATTACGCGGAAGACCGGGCCTGAGCGGGCGCTGTATTTAGTTAGACCGCGTACTTTTTTGAGCCTTTAAATCACTTCTTCGCTATGTATTTTCAGATCCTGTCGCACGCTTCAATCCTGGTGCGAAGTGGTGGAAAAACACTTCTGACGGACCCATGGCTCGTCGGCAGTTGTTACTGGCGTTCCTGGTGGAACTATCCACCGGTCGCTCCCGATCTGCTTGAAAATCTCGTTCCAGACGCTATTTATATCACTCATGTCCACTGGGATCACTTCCATGGGCCGTCACTCCGGCGGTTCTCGAAGCAGACCCCGATCGTTATTCCTCTCGAACGCTCTAAACGCACGAGCCGGGATCTGAGGGACATGGGATTCACGAATATTGTCGAGATTCCGCACGGGAAATCCCTAGACCTTCATCGCGATTTTAAGATCACTTCTTACCAGTTCTCACCTTGGGGCGACAGTGCTCTAGCGATCGAAGCCGGCGGCGTATCTCTCCTCGATGCTAACGATGCGAAATTTATGGGCAGGCCACTGGACCAGATCGTACGCAATCACAAACGCTTCGACTTTGCGTTCCGAAGCCACAGCTCAGCCAATGATCGGGTCTGTTATTCCTACACCGATAAGCATGAGACGGAGAAGGAAGATCCGACAATCTACGCCGAGTCTTTCTTCCGGTTTATGGAAAAGGTGAAGCCTAGGTACGCGGTTCCCTTCGCCAGCAATCATTGCTATCTGCACAGAGATGTCTTTCACTTGAACGAGTTTGTCGAGACCCCCGTCCGTGTCCGCGACTACGTAAGGTCTGTCGGTGGGTTCTCGCAAACCGAACTCAAAGTGATGGTGAGCGGGGACTCTTGGGATTCGCAGAACGGCTTCGACATGAAAGAAAATACCTGGTTCACGGACCGGGAGAAGCATCTGCAGCGCTATCTTGCCGAGAAGACGGAGAAGCTGAACGGAACCTACGCGCAGGAGGACAGGGCGCGTGTGCGTTTCGGCGAGTTCGAGAGGTATTTCCGACGCTTTCTTCACCTGGTACCGCGTCCGCTCAAGCGGCCGCTCAAAGGGAAGCCGATTGTGTTCTGCGCCAAATACGGCAGCGAAGCTGATTACTTCAAAATCGACGCCTACAAAAACGAGATTTCACAGATCACTAAAGAGGACCTGACCGGCGACTCCATTGTGTTCGAGACCACTGCGCTCGTCATGAAGAAGGCGATGGCGCTGAACATGTTCAGCCACATCGGCATAAGCAAGCGAGTCAAATATATTTCGCGCTACGAAGACGCGAAGTATATGAGCAAGTTCAACACGCTTTTGGCCGCTTATGAATACGAGGTGCTGCCCTTGGATCGCCTGTTGTCCATGCGGACGGCGAAGGTCTACGCCCGCAGATGGCGCGAAGTTTTTCTTTACTTTCAAATGGGAACGGGACTGTTCTTCGGTAAGTCGCTGCATCAACTTGAGACGGAACAGCTTAGTTGAAAGAATTAATTGCTCCTTTTGCTGGGCCGCTAATTACGCGCGAGCACCTGTGTTCTGAACGCCTATGAGCAAACTTATCTAATATGAAAGTCGACGAGGAGACTGTGCAAGAAATGACGCCCGTCGTAGCGCGTAGCTCGGGCGAAACAGTCTTGGCGCGAGTCGGAGCAATCGGGCGAACCATTCTCGCTTCCGGTTTACAATCTGGCGATCAGGCTGTTCACTCCATTCGTACTCGGATAGGGCTGAATGCTTTCTGGTCCGTGATCGGCAACGGAGTAGGACAAACCTTCTCGCTCCTGGCGACGGTGGTGGCCGCGAGACTCTTAGGGCGCCACCGCTATGGCGAACTCGGGTTGATTATGTCTACCATCAACCTGTTTACAACGCTCGCTCTAGTCGGCCTGGGCACAACGGCGACCAAACATGTTGCTGAATACAAGCTCTCAGATCCTACGCGCGCTGGACGTATCATAGGCCTCTCGTCCGTCATCGCTACGGTTTCAGGGTTGCTCGTGGCGGTTCTTATCATTCTCTTTGCTCCTTACTTGAGCGGCACGATTCTTAAATCGCCGGAGCTGACGGTAGATTTGAGGCTCGGCGCCATCCTGCTGTTCTTTGCCGCAATCAACGGATCTCAGAGTGGTACCCTGGCCGGCTTCGAAGCGTTTAGGGAACTCGCGATCGCGAACGGTATCAGAGGTGCGTTGACGGCAGCTTTTGTTTGCGCGCTCTGTCTAAGAATGTCAGTGATGGGTGCCATCATTGGCTACGGCGTCGCCTGGCTGATAAGCTGCGGCGTTTACCGGAATTTCATCCGGCGTCAATGCAGACGGTACGCCATCCCGCTGTCGTTCAACGGGTGGAGATTCGAATTACCTTTGCTTTGGC
Source organism: Terriglobia bacterium (assembly GCA_963737005.1). Classification (GTDB taxonomy): domain Bacteria; phylum Acidobacteriota; class Terriglobia; order Bryobacterales; family Bryobacteraceae; genus Bog-105. The sequence continues at coordinate 855,416 of CAVTRD010000008.1, forward strand.
GTTTCAGTATTCCAGTTCTGATAGCGGGCTTCACTTTCACGCCGGCGGTCTGGTGGTGCAATACGTTGCTGGCCACCCAAGCCGGTTATTCTCAAACGGGTTTGTATACCGCAGCTAGCCAGTTCCAGAACGTGTCGATATTCTTCGCAACGGCAATCTCTGCTGTCGCCCTGCCCATGTTCTCTACTACGGTGGCAGAGCAAAACTTCCCGAAATACAAGCGGCTTATCATTCTGAACACTGTCGTAACGACTAGCTGCGTTCTTCTTGTGGCAGCCCCGCTAGCGCTTTTTGCCCCCTTGCTGATGAAAATCTATGGTCCGGAATTCCAGAGTGCCGCAGTCGTTCTAAGGATTCTTTGTGTCTCGAATATTCTTAGTGCTCTGATCAGTTCAGTCGGGCACGCGATCTGGTCGCTAAGTGCCGTTGTGCCGGGCATGCTGTTGGCGGTGTTCCGTTCCGTTGTACTTGTGGTCGCCAGCTTTTTCCTCGTGCACCGGGGTGCTGTGGGTCTTTCAATGTCGTATCTGATTATGACCATTGTGCAGACATTGACAGAGTCCCTTTTCCTCTGGCATTTGCTTCGTAGATGTAGGAATCGTTGGAAGGCAATTGAACAGCAAGAAGCGCCCGGCTTAGCTTTCGAAGCGCACGGGGCTCGCAATTAGGTTTAGTTTCAGCCAGCCAACAAGAGAGCTGGCAACGTATTTTCCAGTTTTTGCGACCCAACTTTAAGCCTAAGAGCTGACGCGATTTTTTAGTAGAGTGAATGCGGCCATGAACGTGGATTTAGCTACGACCGAGCACTTGCTTGCACAACCGGCCGTGGCTGGTAGCCGAAACCGTAGCGACCGTCTTATTTATGGGCTTATCGCGATCGGCATGCTGGCTTCTTTCATGGCGCTCCTCAGCATGCGACAGGCAACCATGACGCAAGAGAGCCCGGATCAGATGGTTCCGGCCGACGTTGCAAAATCCCAGCTCTACTATGCGGCACACGCCTTAGAGATTGCATCACTTCTGGCGGCGGGAGTGCTGTCGCTGCTGGCGACCGATTTCCGGAAGATAAAGCGTGGTTACCTGTTTCGATTGCTGCTCATGGTCGGAGCCGCGTTGTTCATGGCCAGGGTCTACACCTTTTCGGATCTGCTCTCCACGAGGATCGTGGACTGGACTGGCCCGGTTCCGTTTTTGCTCTCGGTACTTGTCTTCATAGGGGCGCAGAAAGGAAGGTGGCCTTTCTTAGGGAAACTGATGGGTATCTCGGCTGGGCTGCTTTCGGTGGTCACGCTGTTTAGCATGGCGACTTTGCAGAGTTTTACGCGGCAAGAGGGAGTGGCCAGGTTGGGAAACACCCTCAATGATCTATATTGGCCGGCGAGCTGGATTGCCCTTACAGAATATTCGCCGACATCGATCTGGCGTCACTTTCGATTTGCACCCATGATGATTTATATCTTGGGCAGCCTTTTCACGCAGACGCGTTTGAACTTTGTCATGATTCTCAGTCTGCTTGGAGTGTACGGCTATCTTCAGTTCAGGCGAAGAAAGCCCCAGGCCGCTGGCTGGATACTCATCATCGCAGTGATTTCATGGGTAGCGTTATTTACCGCCCTGTTTCTCGCAAACTCTCGAGGGTTCGAGAAGCTGGACAGCGTAGTGGCTGCGTTTTCAGCAAGGCTTGACGAGGATACAAGGAGCGGACAGCTGGTCTCTTTCGCTCAGGACGTCAAGCCACAAGAGCTTTTGATCGGACGAGGATCGTTCGCGACCTGGTATTGGGGTATGGACTACTCGGGCGGTACGGACGTAGGTTATCTCTCCTTACTTCTTTTTGGAGGTTTACCGTTGCTGCTCACGTATTTCGCAACACATTTATCGCCCGGTCTAGGAGTGTTGAAGAGGAATGTAGCGAGCTGGCAGCTTACCGCGGCGGGCGTGGTGTTCTTGTGGAGCATACGTCTGTTTTCGTCGGACTACCCGGCAGAGAATCTTGGGTACTACCTCGTCCTCTTCTGTGTTGGAGCTTGTATCTATGTAGATCCTCTTGAACAAGTTCGTTCCTCGCGGTACGCCGTCTCTTACTAAAGCTATGCGAGTTCTTTGGTTTACAAACGATCCCATGCCGGCTGTGTGTGAGCGGGCAGGCCGATCTATCGGGGGAACGGGGCATTGGGTGCCTAGCCTGCTTGAAGATTTGGTACGGACACCAGGCATACAGGTAGAGGTGGCAACCGCCTACCCCGGGATGTCGAATGATGAATTCGAAAAAGACGGGGTCAGATACTTCGTGTTCGGACAACCGCGAGTGCCCGGCTTCTTCTTTGCATCCAGGAAGAAGGATCTTGAGTCCTGCGCACGATTGGTGAGCGAGCGCGCGCCTGACATCGTACACATTCACGGCACCGAGCGATTTTTCGGTCTCATTTCGGCTCGCGAAATGATCTCCGTTCCCACGGTGATCTCGCTGCAGGGATTACTTCAACCCTACGTACCAGCTTTTTTCGGCGCGCTTTCCATCGCTGATACGTGGCGCATTAACCGATTTGCCGAATTCGTGACGGGACGCGGAATGTTCTGGCTTTACCGCGGGTGTGTTCGCGGGGCGAAGCGAGAGCAGGAGATTCTAGCCGGAGCCCAATCGTTTATGGGCCGCACAGATTGGGACCGAGCCCACGCGGAAAACGCTAATCCGGACGCAAGCTATTACCAAGTTGGCGAGACACTACGGCGACCTTTCCGCAAGACCCGCTGGAATCTTTCCCGATGTGAGCGCCACAGCGTGATCTTCACAAACGCGGGGGAACCACGCCGCGGGACCGAAGTGCTTTTGCAAGCGATGCTTGCAGTGAGACGCGAGTTCCCTGATGCGAAGCTGCGGCTAGCGGGCAACATCGGAACCCGGACAGGATACAGCCGATTTCTACGCAGAGCCATTGTGGAGAACGATTTGTCGCGCACGGTCGAGTTTCTCGGCTACCTGGACGCGAATGCCATGGCCGATGAATTATGCCGTTCTCATGTATTTGCCCTTTCGTCCTATATAGAGAACAGCCCAAACAGTCTCTGTGAGGCCATGCAAGTGGGTTTGCCGTGCGTGGCGTCTTATGCGGGTGGAATCCCAAGCCTTGTTGATCAGGGGCGAACAGGACTTTTGTTTCCAGTAGGCGATGCGCCGCTCCTGGCGGATTCGATCATGCGCATTTTCCGGGATGACGATTTTGCTTTTCGATTAGGTGCGGCTGCCAGGGCCGAAGCAAGTGCACGGCATTCTCCCGAGCGCGTGCTAGCGCAAGTGCTGGACGCCTACAGGAACGTGATTGGACATGATAAAGAGTCACTCTATAGTGAGGCGCTTGCGCGCTCTTAACCGGGACACCGCTCCCCATCTTCTTCAATGCCTATTTGATCTGGGCCGTTCTTCTATACAGACCGGGTTGGCGAGGCTGCTTGCTTCCTGGTGGGGCGTTCAAATAGGGCAGGGCTGTCGCTTTTATGGGCTGCCAATGTTTCGTCGTCTACCTGATTCCACCATTACGGTTGGCGACAACTGCGAATTCCGATCAAATAATTGGTCGAATCTTGTGGGGATCGACCGCCCATGCATCATTTCAACCGTTGAAACAGCGGCTACGGTTGATATAGGAAGAGACTGCGGTTTTAGCGGCACCATTATAAGCTCCGCATCCAGGATCTCGATTGGCAATCGGGTTATGTGTGGAGCGAACGTCACGATCACAGATACGGACGGGCATGCCGTTGACTCGCAAGAGCGCCAAGGAGGCGTTCCGGGACGGAGCGCACCTGTCCTAATCGGAGACGATGTGTGGCTAGGGATGAATGTAACGGTCTTGAAGGGTGTCGAGATTGGAAGCCGGACGGTGGTCGGAGCCGGTAGCATCGTCAGTCAATCGCTTCCTTCCGGAGTCATAGCGGCCGGTCAGCCTGCGGTGGTGGTTCTGAAGTGGATCCCCAAAATAGGACGCGTGGCGCGGGGATGATTCGGCGTAACGAGAAGTAGAAGAGAGCGACGATGCCAAGCACGCGCGAGCAGACCGGCGAGCCGGCAGTCGTCAGGGAACTTGTTTCAAGCAACCTTCCCAACTCGGCTTACCAAGTTTGTGGAGGGTGAGACAGCAATGAGCGAGTCGGACGCGACAAAGACAAAATATCAGGTGGTGTGCGTTTGCGGTGGCTATGGATTTCCTATATCGGCGAGTGCGGCGCGGATCATCATGGTGGGTCGGGCATTGCAGGAAAGCGGTATCGAAATGCAAGTGCTGCACTGCGGCCCGAGTCCGATTCCAGTGAACATTCAGAAATCGGGGATTTACCAAGGGATATCCTTTGAGTACACAACATCGATCCGAAGGCCCGAAAACAGATTCTTGCGACTGCTCGTCTACGCGAGGGGTTTGCTTGGGCCTCACGTTTCGTTTGATACGGGTCTGGCCGAATCGGCGATCCACTCTCGTTTATCTATACGTGATGGACGGCGTCTTGAATCTCTGTACGGGAGCGTTGTGCCAACTGCTGGGCATCCCAGTCTTTCAAGAACTGTGTGAGTGGGTTCCGGGTCAAAGTACGTCATCGGTTAAGTTCAACGGCTGGCTTTACAGGACACGGATCTTCAAAGTTGCAACCGGGGCTCTGGTGATATCAAGGGCAATTGAAGAAAGGACGAGGCAATGGTGCGTGGATCGCAACCCCGATCTCTTGATTTATCGGGCTCCCGTGATGGTCGATGCCCAACGATTCGCCGCCGCATCACCGGGTCCGCATCTCGCCGAAAACCGGGTGCCGAATTTTGTGTATTGCGGGACTTATCTCGGGGACATCTTGTTTCTCGTACTTGCATTTTCGCTTGTCCGGCGTGATGGCCATGAATGCACGTTGACGATCATAGGCCAGTGCGGGTCTCGAAATCGTCCGGCGATTATGGACCATGCGATGAAACACGGACTGACTCCCGCTGACGTCATTCTCACTGGCAGCGTCGATGAGCGTACGTTGGAACAGTCCTATAAGACTGCTACCGGCCTGCTCATGCCTCTTTTCAAGGACGACAAATCTATCACCAGATTTCCCAACAAAATGGGTGAGTATCTCGCAGCCGGTCGTCCCGTCATTACTTCGGCCATTGGTGATTTAACAAATTCCTGACCGACAACGTAAATGCGTACGTGGGAGAGCCGGGCAATGAGCGCGCTTTTGCCGATAAGATGATTGAAGTACTCGAGGACCCAGATCGGGCAGAGCGGATCGGAGCAGCGGGACAAGAAACTTGTTTCACTCGACTCGATTTCCGAGCGCAATCGCAAGGACTCGAGTGACTTCGTCCTTCGCTGTATAGAGTTTCGCAATCGCCGCCGATCCACTCGTAACGGACAGCGTGCCGTTGCGTACCGCTGCGATGGTTCCCGTGCAATTGGAAGCGACCGTGGAAGAATGCAATGCCGAAGGCAACCTCAACTGAAATGCAGACGCTTCGAGTGCTTGGGTCAAGAGTTCACCTGGTGTCCGCCGCTCAGGCCGTAGACCAGATCGAGCAGTGGATAAGAACTGAAGACGGCTGCTGCCGGCGAGTGACAGTAAGCGGATTTCATGGACTTCTGCAGGCGGACAAAGATCCGGAAGGTCCATCGCGTTTTGAATGGCGCCGAACTGTGGGCTCCTGACGGAATTGCGCCGGTCCTGGTAGCTAGGATGTGTGGACATCGAAACGTGGAGAGGGCTACCGGCACGGACATCATGCGCGAGTTCTTTCGAAGAGCGAACCAAGAGCAGTACAGCAGCTACTTTTATGGCGACACGGATGCGACGCTCAATGCGTTGCGCGAGAGGGTAACCCGGGAGTACCCTGGTCACAAAATCGTGGGAAGTTTTGCCCCGCCGTTTCGGCCATTGGCTCCAGAAGAAGATCGAGAGATCGTCGAGAGGATCAACGCAGCGCGCCCGGATGTTTTATGGGTTGCGCTCGGGATGCCGAAGCAGGATTTGTGGATCTACGACCGGCTGGACAGGCTGAAGGTGCCCGTGGCGATTGGTGTCGGTGCAGCGTTCGCCTTTGTTGCGGGTACGGTTCCCCGTTGCCCGGAGTGGATAGGCCGAATGGGATTCGAATGGGCTCACCGTACGGTCACGGAGCCGAAAAAGCTCTGGCGCAGGGTGTTGATCGACGGTTCGGATTTCCTCTTTCGGCTGGGATTGGATGCTACCGGATTGCGGCGGACTGAAGTCTCAAACGAAGTTTGAGTTGCCCGTTCACCGATCGCGCGCTCATGAGCACCTACGCACTGCAAAAAAGGACTTATTTTCTGATTGTGAGGAGGTTGAAATGAAACAAACAAAGGTACTCGTTACCGGCGCCGGAGGGTTTATCGGTAATCACTTGGCCAAGTATCTCGTCGATCGTGGTTACTGGGTCGAGGCGTGGATATAAAAGAGCCGGAGTACGGCGACTCACCCGCACATGAATTCGAAGTGCTGGACTTAAGGGTGGAGGAAAACTGCCGGCGAGCGACCGCCGATGTCGACGAGGTGTACGCGCTCGCGGCGAACATGGGCGGTATAGGCTTCATTGAAACCAATAAGGGCGAGATTGTTCGCAACAACACGCTGATCAACATCCATACAATCGAAGCGGCCCGGCAGAACGGAGTGAAGCGGTTCTTCTACACCTCGAGCGCCTGCATCTATCCTGGTTACCTGCAGAATAATGCGGAAGTGACTCCGCTGCGCGAGGAAGATGCCTACCCGGCCGATGCCGAAGACGGCTACGGCTGGGAGAAGCTGTACATGGAGCGCGTGTGCAGGCACTATCGCGAAGACTTCGGGTTAGAGACGAGGATTGTTCGTTTTCATAACATCTACGGCCCGTTAGGAACATATGACGGCGGTCGCGAAAAATCGCCGGCAGCTATCTGCCGAAAAGTTGCTTTAGCTGAGGACGGTGAGGCAATCGACGTATGGGGTGATGGACAGCAGACACGGTCTTATTGCTACATCGATGACTGCGTTGAAGGGATCTATCGCTTGATGCGGTCGGACTTTGCGGATCCGTTGAACCTCGGCACAGATCAGTTGGTGAGCATCAACGAGCTTGTCGACGTGGTGGCACGAGTAGCCCAAAAGCGGATTCGGAAAACACACGATCTGAGCAAGCCACAAGGCGTCAGGGGAAGGAACAGCAACAACGACAAGTTGCGTCAGGTGCTCTCGTGGGAGCCTTCCATCACACTTCCCGAAGGAATCGCGAAGACATATTCCTGGATTGAAGGTCAGCTTGCCCATGACGGTCGTTTGCCGGTCCGCAACCCAGCCGTAGCAACTGCATAGCTACGCGCTACGGTTCGAGTCGAGGCTAAGATCGCCCACCATTACAGGGATTCCGGTGCTCGTAGAAGTCGATGGGAAATGGACAAGATACGGAGCGATGTGGAGGAACCGAATTGGTTCCTCCACATCGCTCTTACTTGGCCCGGCAGCTAATGGATTCGCGGCCAGGCAGCGATCACTGAACGGGAACCAAACTCCATTTCTGGTTGGCGCCGCCCCAGCAAGCCCATTGTTGGATCAGCGCTCCATCAGATTGGGAGATTCCGGCAACGTCTACGCATTTCCCGCTGCTCAGAACCTTAATCGAGTAGGACCCGTCTGCGTTTGGCGCCAAGCTCCAGATCTCGTTGGAAGCTCCGGAATAGGGCCACTGAATAATGGCGGCTCCGTCTTGCGTCACGGCAGTTCCCCCATTTACATTCAGTTGCAAGCCGCTGTTCTTGGCTGTGATTTCGTAGCCCCCCTGCACGGAGGTAAGTTGAAACTGCTGGTTGGCTGTTCCCTCGCACGTCCACTGTTGAAGTTGAACGCCCTTACTTTCAGACATGCCGGTCACGTCTAAACATTTGCCGCTATTTTGCGAAACGAGATTGACCCATGCGGATGTGGTCTTTGCATTCACACTGAGGCTGAATTGTCTAGAACTCGTGCCGGCCGCGTTAGTCGCTTGCAACGTGAAGGCCGAATCGGATGCTGCGCTGGGAGTTCCACTGATCATGCCCGTTGAGGAATTCAGTGAAAGGCCACCCGGTAAGGACCCGCTTGTGACAGCCCATGTCATTGGCGTTGAACCGGTGCTACCGATGCCCTGAGAATACGCGCTGCCTACGGTCGCTCCAGCAAGCGGTGACGTGCTCGTGATGGAAGGAGCAGCATAAGTGTTGGTTCCCATAGCGGTGGCGACGGCGTCCAACAAAGGATGAGAGGGATTCTGGGAAGGGAGATAATCTCCTCTCAGTGTAAATATGATCCAGCCTCCTGCTCCTCGACTCTTGACGTAGTTAATTTTGTTCGTGATTGTCTGCGGCGTCTCGAAACTGAGATAGCCGCCGCTAATCGGTAACCACGCTGCACTTGCTTCCGAATCATAGACGGTTCCCGAAAGTCCGCTGTAGCTGTTGTACATATTGCTATAGTTCTGCTGACTGACGGACATGCCGCTGGTACTTTGGCGAGGGCCGTTCGGGCCGGTGACATGCTCTCCGTAAAAGGGGATTCCCAGCATCAGCTTCGAAATAGGGAAGTTCCAGGGTGAGTTTGTCATGTAGTAGAACGAACCGAGCGCACTCATACCATCGGGGCTACTGTTTGGGCTAGCCGGATACTGCGTCGGATTATAGAGAGCCGAGTTGAACCAGGACATGGACGGGCTTAGGCCCTCGTCGTACGTCATCATGGCAAAACGGTCTACATAAGGAATTGATCCGTTCCAGTTACTCCCTGTACAGCAGGGGAACACGTCCACTATCAGGTTTTTGCTGTTTCCCATCGCGTTACGGAGCGCTTGGGTCAGACTCGTTTCCGGCCCTGCCGAACCGGACCTGTTCGAAGCCGGCAACGTACGTTCCCAATCTAATTCTATTCCGTCGAACCCGTACTGATTGACCAGGTTGTTAACGTTTGTCACCATCGTGCTCAAACAGCAGCTGACCGCAGCCGCCATGTTGGTTGAACCGTTGCCGATGTCGTTCAGGTTGATGAGTGCCTTTTTACCGTTGGCATGGGCGGCGTTGATGATTGCCGGGAAGTCCGACGAGGCATTGGGTGTGTCCATGGACAGGCTGCCATTAGAGTTGACACCGACCGCAATCACGGTTACGTGCGTGACTGCGTTCCAATTAATCGAGCTGATCGGTACGTTGTCTCCGGCGTAATAAAACAGGACGCTCCATTGTGCCTGCGCAGCTAATGCCTGCGGCAGCATGGCCCCGAGAAATGATGCAAGGGCTATTGCGCCCTTCGTTAAAATGTTAGTTTTCAAAGAAAGTTCCTCTCATATATCTGAAAATAGGGAGCTTATCTCCCAGCGTCGATTGAGGGCCAACATGACGGTCTCCGACCCCGATCAAAAGCTTGACCGTTTTACAGAGCGAGATTGAGCCGAGCGGTCCTATGGGTGAACCAGCTTATCTGCAAATTCGGCAGGCCGGTGCCAGGGCGTCGGTCCTGCCTAGTAGTAGAACGAGCACTTCAAATTTCTCGCTCAACAGCATAAGCCACTACCGCTCAGCTAATCGAATACCCTTAGTTTATGTCTTTATAAGAAAATAGCATAGCGCTAAGGGCTGTTTATGCTCTCACAAATACTTGTGCCTAAAGCGATGAGACTAGGAGTATCAAGAGAAGTGATCTGTGACCCTAATACGAAGCACAAATATGTCGGTACCGGCGGCTCTGCTCATTGAAGGCTCTGACTTTGAAACGTTCCCAACCGGCGGTCAGCTGAGCATGGTTCGAGCGCTCATGAAGCTTTTTGGAGACAGATTGGCTCTGGTTGGGCAGACGGAAGGGGACCACCCAGTCGGATGCTGGACTTCAAGGACAATCGCGGGTACCACATACCCGTTTTTTTCCGTTGGTCGAAGACAGGCTTCCGCTAAGCGGCCACTGATTCCCGCTCGTCTCACCTTCTACACAGCGCTGCGACGCTTTAGGACAGAGATACTTTCGTTGGGTTGTAAAGCGGCGTTTACTCAAGCGCCGGACGCCTTAATGGCGGTATCTCACTGGCAGTGGGAGAGTCTCTGCTACTGGTTTGCGGGAGTCGAGAACCCTCTAAAAACATCCCGGTACCCTATTGTGAGACCGCTTTGGCGATTGTTCGATATACTTTGGTTCTCCGCTCTTAAACACGTCAATGTGGTCCTTGCAGCAGCGGATGAGAGTGCCATCCGCTCGCTTGTAACCAGGAGCAGGGGTCAGCTAAGTAGGGAAATGTTGATCCAGGTTCCGACCTGTGTCGATACTTCCGTGTTCCACCCCGTTGCGACAGCCAGCGCCCGAGCGGAATTGGGCATACCAGAGAGCGGCACCGTTTTTGTTACACCAGGCCGAATCAGCCGGTTAAAAGGATGGGAGCTCTTGCTCGACGCCTTCGAAGATTTCCTGCGCCGCCATCTCGAGGCAGTCTTGATTTTCGTTGGTGACGGAGAAGATCGACCCAATTTAGAGGCAGAGATGAAGACGCGTGGCCTCGATTCGCACGTGAGGGTGACGGGTTTTCAGCGCCAACACCAAGTTGCCTCGTACCTAAACTCTGCGGATGTTGTGGTGTTCGGCTCGTTTGTTGAGGGATGGTCGGTGGCAATGTTGGAAGCGCTTGCTTGTGGTAGGGCGATTGTGTCAACAGAGGTCAGCGGAGCCGAGACCATGATTAAGTCTGGACAGAACGGATTCGTTGTCAAGGGTCGAAACGCTGTCACCTTCGCGGATTCGATGGAACAGGCTCTTAGTCTTGCGAATGCCGGCCAGGTTTCAAGTTCAATCGCTGGCAAATTTGATCTGACAAAAATGGGCGAAACACTCGCACGAGTTTGGCCTCCGTTTTATGCTCGCGGATAACGAAACTGAGCCCCCAGAATCGGCAGCCTTTTTAGACGGTCCCCGGCTCAACGTTGAAAAGCCCAGAACGGATCAGCAAATCGCTAGGCATCTTACACATGATTGTGGAGGGTAGTTTCGGTAGGCCCCATTCCCGGAATTTTTGGCGCATTAGCGGGATGCTCACTGTGATGGCGGGACTGCTGTTGGTGGCGTTCAGTATGCATCCGCGCGCCCGACTGGACTCGTCCCAGGCAGTATCGGCCCAGAAACAGTGGAGCGTACTGTTCTACTACGCGGGAGATCCTGTGCCCCTCAAATCGCTACCGTGGAAGGCGGTCACGCATGTAACGGTGATTGCGATAGGTGTGAATCCAGAGGGCAGTCTCGCCATGGGTACTCCGAATCCCTCGGTGGACTTTCCCGAAATCGTCAATGCCGCTCATGCAAACGGGCGGAAGGCGCTCATCAACCTGAACGACATCGGAAATGGCTCGACAAATATGGCCGCAGCGGTCAGTTGCTGCCTGGGCAAGATGGTGTCCAATGTCAACAACTTTGTGAATCATTATGGCTTTGATGGGATTGAGTTGGATTGGGAACGTACGCTACCGGCGTCCAACAGGACCCATTCGGCTAGCCTGGAGACAAATTTGACACGCGCGCTCCGCGACGCCATGGGTTCCACCAAGAACCTAATTGTTGATGTGTTTGCCTGCTGCGCGGGGAGTAACTGGAAAGCATCTATACCCTATGTAGACCGTTTTGCCATGATGACCTACGATGAAGGTCCCGGTCACCCATTCTCCTGGTTCAACTCGCCGCTTTACAATCCGAGGCAATACCCGAAGAGTGCGAATAATGCGCATGATGGCATGAGTGCGGACGGCTCACTCTATTACATGACCAACTCGCCTTGGAATTTTCCGATGTCAAAGTTAATGATCGGAATACCAACTTTCGGAGAGCATGTGTCAGGGCCGACGTCTCCCCGGCAGAGCACAACCGGAATGCTCGTTAGGCAGCGGAATTATTACGACATGTATAGCAGCCACAACCGATTGGCGGGAGCGGTTTACGATTCTGAAGCGAGCGCTGCCTGGCTCCGCATTGCTGGGGGCTATCTCAGTTTCGAGACGCCGCAAACGATCGCCAACAAAATAAGGTATGTCAAGACGCGCGGGGCCGGTGGGTGGATCATCTTTACGCTGAGAGGCGACTATCTCCCTTCGCAGAATCCGTCCCATCCCCTTGTGGAGGCAATCGCCGGGACCTTGGAAAGTGAACGGAACACAACGAGCTGCGTCGACCACAAAGACGGAGGTTCTGAGCCTAGTGGACCGACCTGCACAACAGATGGGGAACAAAATGCGCGGCCTCCGAACGGCTCCGCTACGCAGAAGTCCATCGGGGATACGGCAGGAAGCGTGCTTCGGGGCAATCGGAAGTGAGCACGTTGAGCAACAGGTTCGAAACAGAGCTTGGCCCACTCTTGAACCGAAAGGGCCTCGGCCATCTAACTGTTGCAGGCGGACGTCCTCACAAACTATTGTTGGGAGGCATATTAACTTTTTACTTGGCCCTGGCAACGGCCATGACGGTAACGAAGACTCCGGTCTGCGACGAGGGCTTTTATGCCGATCCGGCGATCAACCTCGTTAGGAATGGAAAGATGGGATCGCCAGTCCTTGAGAGTGCGGGCAGCTTTCTTAAGGGAATAGATCGCTATACCTATTGGGAGATGCCGCTGCACATTGTGGTGCAAGCTGGCTGGTACAAGATCTTCGGCGTCAGTCTTTTTTCGATGCGAGCTCTTTCCATCGCAGCGGGGCTAGTCGCGCTAGGCTGCTGGTATGTGATTGTAGTGAAAGTTAGTAAGCACCGAGGTTTAGCTCTACTCGTATTATTCCTTTCTGCAATTGACACGAGTTTTCTTATCCTTTCCGCGACTGGCAGAGCCGATATGCTGAGCGTTGCGTTCGGAGCGGCCGCCCAGGCTTCGTATCTTGCCTTGAGAGCTCGAGCGTTGAGGCTGGCGCTGTTGGTCGGGCACAGCTTCGTGGTTGCGAGCGGACTAACTCACCCAGTCGGCGGTCTTGTGGCGCTTGCGAGTTTGTTATTCCTGTATCAATATCTAGACCGCCGCCGTTTTGTTTTCTCTGACCTTCCTGTAATCCTTGCGCCGTACGCAGCTGGAGCGTTAGGTTGGGGCTTATACATCAGCGAAAGCCCAAGTCTGTTTTGGGCTCAATTTGGCGGCAACTCCGCTGGAAGATTGTGGGCATGGAGAGCCCCCTTTACAGCACTAAAAAGTGAAGTCATGGATCGCCTAGTCGGTGGGTACAGAATTGGGTCCTCCTCCTGGACCCCTCTAGCGAATGTGCGGCTTTTGATACTGGCCGGATATTTATTCGGCTTGCTTACCGTCGTTCTCCATAAAGATCTAAGACAAAAACGACTTGCTGTTATTGTGCTTGCGGAGACTGTCTTCACCTTCTTCATTCTTGTCTTCTTTGAAGGCTCAAAACAGCCCTGGTATTTGATTCACCTTGTGTGGCCGTTCACTGTTACTCTGGCCCTCGCCATCCGTTGGTATTGGCAAGAGCGTCCCTCCTCGCGTCAGCTCCTTACTGTCTGTCTACTCGGCTTCTCAGTCATCCAACTTGGGTATCCTGTTCTCCTAGTTAAGAAAAATAATTACAAGAATAGTTATCTGAGCACGATCGACTTCATCACCCGTGCAAAGGGGCATCAATCGGTCTTTGGCAGTGCCGAACTGGGGTTCGGACTAGGTTTTGAGAACGTGAAAGATGATCGATACCTTGGATATTACACTCAAAAAGAACCAGCCATCCTTGTACTGGATCGAAACTATCGTGCATCCCTATCGGTTATAAAGCGAGAACGTCCAAAGGCATATGGCTTCCTTGAGTCTTTGCTGAGCGTCAAATACAGCGAAGTTTATTCGGATGCTTACTACACGGTGTTTGCTCGCCGGCAAAGCCCTCTTTGAGGACTGTGGATCGAGCGTTATAACTTCTTTTTTTATGCGTGTCGCGATCATTCATCCGTGGTTTCTTTTTCTGGGCGGCGGTGAGCGAGTAACCGAGGTGCTCGCCAATATGTATCCCCAGGCGGATATTTACAGTATCTTCGCGGATGCGCGCTTTATTCCGGAAGCGATCCGGCGACATCCGATCAAGACGTCATTTCTTGACAGGATTCCGGGGAAAAAACAACTTTACCGGCAACTACTGCCTTTACATCCGCTAGCAGCCGAGTCACTTGATCTGAGCGGATATGACCTAGTGATCAGCTCAGACTACTCGGTCGGCAAGGGGGTGCTAGTCGAACCGGCGGCGACACATATTTCGTATTGCCATACTCCGACCAGGTATCTATGGGACGCTTACCGCGATCGCTATCGAGAGCAAATGCCATTGCTCCGACCTCTTTTTGCGCTGACTTGCCATCACGCAAGAACGTGGGATTACCTGGCAGCGCAGCGTGTGGATGCGTTCGTGGCCAATTCAGAGTACGTCGCAAACCGCATTCGGCGGTACTATCGGCGCGAAAGCATCGTCATTCATCCTCCAGTCGACACAGCAAAGGGCTATTTGGAAGAGAGTACGGACGACTATTACCTCTCGGTTGGAAGACTTACGCATTCAAAGCGTCTCGATTTGATTGTTGAGGCGTGTAATAAACTCGGCAGAAAACTGCTGATTGCGGGCGTCGGTCGCGAAGAAGGGGTGTTGAAGACGCTAGCGGGAAAGCATATTACGTTGTTGGGCCGTGTTCCGGATTCAGCGCTACCAAATCTTTATGCTCGATGCCGTGCATTCATTTTTGCCGCGGACGAAGACTTTGGGATGGTCTCGGTGGAAGTGCAGTCCTACGGGCGACCGGTGATTGCGTTTGGTCAGGGCGGCTCTCTCGAAACCGTTCGAGGCTACGGTCAACATCCCCAGCCCACAGGGGTGTTCTTTAACGAGCAAACGGCCAGCGCCGTGGCAAATGCGATTCTCGAGTTTGAGTGTTTAGAAGAGCGGTTTAACCCCACAGCAATCCGATCGCATGCATTAACCTTCGACACGTCCGTCTTTAGTGAGCGCATGAAGGCATTTGTTGACGATAAATTGCTGAGCGGCCACGATGGCGATAAGCCCAAAGTCTTAGCTAAAGCGCTTGCTGGATCCCACACAATTTGAACTCTATCGAATCCCAAATTTAAGTACCTGTAAAGTGGAAGACAGTGGTCCCGCCTCGCACGGTGAGGGAAGTGGACCTGAGTTGAAGATCTAGGAGACAGACTCCAAATGATACTTCGAAACCTCTTCTGTTGCCTTCTCGCTAGCGCGATGATTGCCTCGGGCCGTGTGCGCCGGGCTAAGAGGAGAGTGCTCGACAGCCGTATCATCACGGCGATTTATTTCCACAACCCGAACCGTCGGCTCTTTGCTCGCTGTGTTCGGTGGTTGACTAACAACGGATACACTTTCATCTCCGATGACGAGTTGATCGACATCTTGCAAGGAGACTTAGAGCCGCCCAAAGGCGCGGTGTGGCTGTCGTTCGATGACGGCTTCAAAGAACTTCTCGAGAATGTCGTGCCGCTGAGCCGACGCCAAAACATTCCGATTACGGTGTTCGTTCCTTCCGCTATTGTGGGTGGCCAGGGATTGTTTCCCTGGCTGCACCACACGATGAACTCTCAGGATGCAATTCGGGATGCGATCACGGTAGCAGACCTAAAGGAGATGGCAGAAGATCCCAAAGTGAGCATTGGTTCTCATACGGTGGGGCACGTGGTGACTCCCAGCCTCTCCGACGAGCGAGCCCGCTATGAGTTTGGAGAATCCAAACGGGCCCTGGAATCCTGGACGGGCCGCGCCATCAAAACATTTGCTTATCCGGAGGGCCGGTTGAATGGCCGCGAGAGTCATTTTCTTGCCGAGTGCGGGTACCAAATGGCGGCAACGACTGAAGCCAATTTTGTCACGCAAGCAACCAATCCCTATTTCGTGCCACGGTTCCATGTGGGAGACAACATCCCCTTTCCGGAGGCGATCTGCAACATGGTCGGCGTCTGGCGACCTGCAATCGACCCACTAATTCGCGTATTGCGAAGTTGGGGTAAGATCAGCGAGCGGTTTTGGCACACCCAGGCTGGTCAACATCGCAATCACCGCGAGACTTCTATTTGACTTTTACCTCGCGCCTGGTTGGGATTTACTCCAACCCCGAACTATCCTTCGGCCTAATCAACTAGTTCGAAACTGACCGATTGACAATTTCCTGAGCTGTACTATGTCCTCGACGATAATTCTATTTACCTGCTCGTTTATTCTGTCGATTCTGTTTACACCTCTTACCCGACGAATCGCTCTTCGTCAGGGTTGGGTTGATAAACCTGATAACAAGCGGAAGTTACACAAGGTGCCCGTCCCGCGCATAGGTGGCGTGCCGATTGTGCTTGCCTATGGTGGAGCACTATGCATCTTACTACTGGTAGTCGCGAGTCAGCACATTCCGGTGCACGCCCGGTGGGGTCTTCTGTTGCCCGCGCTCATGGTGTTCGCCATTGGACTGCTAGATGACCTCATCTCACTGCGACCCCGGACTAAGCTAGCCGTGGAAGTATTTGCGGCTCTTCTCGCCTATTTTGGGGGCATCCAGATCCACGAATTCCTCTGGTATCCGGTTCCGAGTTACGTGGGGTTGCTCCTCACCGTAATTTGGTTGGTGGGTTGCACGAACGCATTCAATCTGATTGACGGCCTGGATGGACTTGCGACTGGAATCGGCCTTGTCGCGACTCTTACGACTGTGATCGCGGGTGTCTTGCAGGGCGACACTGGTCTCGTCACGGCGACCGCTCCCCTTGCGGGCGCCTTACTCGGATTTCTGATATTCAACTTCAATCCAGCATCGATCTTTCTCGGTGATGGCGGCAGTCTCTGGGTAGGGTTCATGCTCGCTTGTTACGGCGTGATCTGGTGCGAAAAGTCGGTGACGGCTATGAGCATCACAGCGCCGATGATGGCGCTTTCGATTCCATTGCTCGACACTGCGCTTTCAATCATGCGGCGATTCCTTCGCCGGCAGCCTATTTTTACGGCGGATCGTGGTCACATACATCATCGTCTGGTTGATCGGGGATTGTCTCCGCGCCACGCTGCGCTTCTGCTTTATGCAGCAGGCGGGATTGGAGCCAGCCTTTCTCTGCTGCAGATTGCGGGTTCCGGCATCACTCGAATCCTGATCATCGCCGTGTTCTGTTTACTTGTCTGGATTGGAATCCGGTACTTAGGCTATCGAGAGTTCGCCCTAGCTGCCAATCTGTTGCGCCGGAACACACTCCGCACTATGCTTCAGTCAAACTATTCACTGCAAAGCTATGAGGAATCATTCATGGCGGCAGAAACGGTCGAGGATTGCTGGCGCACGATCCTTGCTGTTGCTCGCGAGTTCAGATTTAGCTGTGTCCAGCTCAGGCTGAGAGGCCATGAATATGAGGAGCAACTGGATGCATCTCCGAACGCGCACTGGGTGCTCAACATTCCTTTGTCAGATTCGGACCACGTGCTGTTCAAATACCAGTTCGATACCTCTTCGGCGGTACTTGTAGTTGCTCCTCTTGCTGATCTGATCCATCGTTGTTTACTAGCTAAAGCGGCCCATCTGAGATCGGGAGTAGCTCCGAAAGGAGCGCTGATTACAGATGTTCAGTTCAACAGTGCAGCCGAAGAGTCTCTGCCCGCCACAGCGTCTTAGCTAGTCCCCTTTTCGATCCCTCTCAACATAGGCTGCGAGTTGGTGCGGCCAGTAGTTCCTGACTTTGTTCATTCCAAGTGTTTCAATTCTTCCTACTGAAAGGTTACTTATGAAATCGACATCTGCCGTCCTATTGGCTCCGAGCGGAGCTCAAACAGACTCAATCAAGACGTATTTAAATGGCATTACGGATGAGCTCTTGCACTCTCTTCCGGAGCCTGCGAAGCTTTCGGCCAGCGCTCGACGCGGAATAATCGCCCGTTACAGCTCCGTACTCGAAGGCAATTTTATCTATTGGATGACAGGTGCCTATATAGCTGCCCGGTCAAACGAAGCGCGGGAGATCATCATGGACAATCTCCTCGAAGAGATCCGTGATTCGCATCCTCTGATGCTGAGGAAATTCGCCATGGCTGCCAACGCTCAGCCGACCGATACCGACGCGACGGTGGTTAATCCGAATTTGACGGATGTCCGTTTGTTCATCGGGCGACTTTCGGCTCCCGAGATTCTCGCCACAATGGCGTTTTTCGAAAGCTTTATCCAGAGATTCATGCCTTACCTCGAGGAACTTGCTGTAAAGCAGGGGTCCGGCGAGAAGGAGTATACACAAGTTCACGGAGTCTGCGATATCGCCCACTCCGAGGGGCTCTTTAATGGATTAGAAGCCGAGATGGCGATCGCTTCCGATCCTCGTGAACCAGCAGAATACCTTTACGGTGGGGTCCACTCACTGCGCGCGCTGCTCGAAAGTATTTTCACCGGTCGCTCGGCAGTAGCGGCCTAATGCGCTAAAAAGGCGGCGGTCGTCTTAAATTCACTGGCGTAGCAAAGGCTCGCCGCTCAACCTTCGGATCTAGCGAACGTTGAGCGCGCGAGCCTTTTTGCGTGTAATCGGGTGATGGCTGCTCAATTCTTCAACGAGCGGCGAGATCGGCAGCGTCTCCGTTGGCGAGCCACTTTGCGCATTCGGGGCCTAGCTCCTCGATGGCCTTTGCTTCATACTCCGCCGAATCCTCGGCGGTCAAAGTGTCTCTCCAGCGTCCATTTGTGCCTTTGTTTATGAACGTCTGAGCGCCACCGGTCCACAACACTCCTCGCATCGGAACGCTATTCTCGCCATTCTTCTTCATCCAATCGAAGGTACAGTGCTCGACAATTGAATCCCACTTAGACTCGTCGATTTGAATGTCGAGAAAATTTGCGATGCGTCGCATTTCTTCGGGCATGTTCTTTCGTAAGGTTTCGAAATGCACCATCAACAGGTTCGGTAAGTGGCGAATAGCCCACCAAGTTCGCACGTTCTCCCAAAACGACCAATAAGGGTATCCGTCGCGCTCGAGCCACTCTCGGAAGTACTGGCGAATGTCATCCGGCGGCGGATAGAGTGGCGGCCCGACCAAGCCCGGAGTATTGTTGAGCGCGTCGTATAAAGCCGGACTGCTATTAAGGTGATGATTGTAGAGGCTCCAGACTACGTCGCGCCCATCACGTCCGATGTACAGGTACTTGGCTTTGGGCGAGTACACGAGTGCATCGACCGGCAGATGTGTCTTCAAAAAGCGGCGGTGAGTCTGGGCTTCGACTATCGGGAGTTTCACCTCTTTGGGAGGAATTCGGAAATCCATCCACGGTGACATAGCATGGACCTCCATCTCCGTATTGCCATCGAATAACATCTGCGCGATGATCTGCTGCATCCAGGTCGTACCAGACTTAGCGTAGGTCGAGATG
The DNA here is from genome assembly GCA_963737005.1 of Terriglobia bacterium. Lineage (GTDB taxonomy): Bacteria > Acidobacteriota > Terriglobia > Bryobacterales > Bryobacteraceae > Bog-105. The sequence goes on from CAVTRD010000008.1 coordinate 874,805, forward strand.
ATGATGTCGTCATCCCGGAAATTGAATCCATTCCAGATCGTCGAATCGATGTGTTGGTTATGAAGCTCCCGCGTTTTTTGAGGCCAAGCGATGTCGGTAGTAACGGCCATACCTTCCTTTACTCTGCTGATAGCTGAGCCACTTATTTAACCACTGCGGCGCGCCGAGTGCAAGGAGTTGGCGCTGAAGATTATCGGTTAAATGCGACCTCGATGTGGGAAATCAGCATCGATCACGCGAGATGAGGTGCAATGGATCGGCAGGTAACACTTTTGGCGGAGGAAGAGGGATTCGAACCCCCGAGCACCTTTCGACGCTAACGGTTTTCAAGACCGCCGGTTTCAACCACTCACCCATTCCTCCGCTCACCATCTTACAACCGAAGGAGGTGTTTCTAGTTCTCGACCAATACCGATTGAGGCCTGGGGGCGATTGCTTTCGGGAGGAGCGCGATGGCTATCGCCCCGAGTAGCGCGACTGCAAACACCGCTGTCATGGGGGCGGTGTAACTGCCAGATCGCTGACGAAAGTAAGAGACAAACTGCGGGAACCATGTCTGGCCGATTGTGTTGAGAGGCAGAATGATGGCCATTGCGCGAGAAAGACTGTTGATCCCGAACTGTTCAGCGGCCATGAGCGGAATCAGCATATAATCGGCGCCCATGGCGAACCCAAAGATTACGGCGAAGAAGTAAACCGATAAGCGATGCGCGGCGCTGACGGAGAGGAGCAGCAGGATGGTTGCGGCCACTAAAAAATAAGTGGCGGTCATGACACGTTTTTTCGAAAATACGTCTGCCCAGTAGCCGATGCTGAGACGGCCGATGATACTGATCCAGGAAATTAGTACCGAGGCGGCGGTCCAGGTAGCGTTGAGATTGCGCTGTTCGGTGAAGCCGGCGTCGCGAAACACAAATTTCATGTGCATGTTCACGCAGCCGATGGCGCCGATGGAACAGATGCTTCCGAGTAACAGAAGCCAGAACGGTCGGCTTCTGAGTAATTGGCGAATCGTGTGAGACGGTTGTCGGGTATCGGATGATGGCTTCTCGGCTCCATCCGGGTTCTGACCAAGATCGGCCGGCCGGTCACGAATCACCAAGAGAGCAATTGGCCAGGTGAGGAACATCAGTCCGCCCACAGCTACGAGAGCAGTGCGAAAGCCGAAATGCTCTGTGATTGAGCGGACAAAGAAGGAGCCGAGTCCGGCGAAGAGGCCCACACCGACATACATGATGCCCATCGCACGGCCACGCTTTTTCTCAAACCAGTAAGAGATTAGTAGCTGATGAGGGATTGGTCCTGAGCAAATGTAGCCGACGGTGTAGAGGAAATAAAGCGCGAAGTAGAACGCCAGCTGACCTTTCATCAGGCCGAATCCGATAAAGGAAAGGGCGGTTAGGCCAGTGCCGACTACCAGGAGCTTGCGCGGGCTCAGGTGGGGGATGAGAGTGGGGCCGACCCAAACGGTGAGCAAGGCGGCTATCGGAAATCCAAGCGTGATTTGGTCGATTTTCCAACCGAATGCAGATTGGAAATAATCGTAGAAGAAGGGCAGGTTGTAATAAGGAATACCGACCGCGATGCCGAGCGTGACGAAGGCGGCGGCAACAATACGCCCGCCGTAGAAATGTTTGTAGCTTCTGAGGAGAGTGGGGGCGGTTGGAACCATCCGGCTTAACTATAGTAGTTCGCAAGTCACTTTACTGGTTACACTCATGTAACGGAGTGCGTCTACTTTACTGGCGAGAACGTTTCTAGGGTAAAACGCAGCGGTGTTAGCGAACGTCCAAAGAATTTGTTCAGGATCAAAATATGAAGAAAAACAAATACGGAATGTTTGTTCAACGGGGATGGCTGCTTATAGGTTCGTCGTTCCTGTCGTCAACTCTGCTAGTTGCTGTCACGCCGAACACGCGGACGTTTACTGCTGACGAGTCGGCGAAAGTGCAAGGGGTAGTCGTATCGCGCGATGGCCAAGTAATTAAGCTCAGAACAGACGACGATTCGATCGGGACCATCGACCTGACCGAAGGAACCAAGATTGTATTGAAGAAGGGCGGCCTCTTGCGAAAGAAGACCGCGATGGACGCTGCCTCTCTAGTGCCGGGTCTGCGGATTGAAGCAGAGGGCAAGGGCAATGAACGAGGAGATTTGGTAGCCGATCGGGTAATGTTTGACCCGAACTCGATGCGGGCGACGCGTCAGATCGATACCCGTGTTGCTCCGGTCGAGGCTCGAACCGGTACGTTAGAGGGTCGCGCTGGACAATTGGAAGGGCGGGCCGGACAGCTGGAGACACGAGCTGGCCAGATGGAAGATCAGCAGAAGCAGACCCAGCAGCAAGTCGGGCAGGTCAAGGGTGAAGCGGACCAGGCAAACCAGGGCGTCAACGACGTTAACAAACGCGTAACCAACCTCGACAATTATCAGACAACCGATACGGCTACGGTTTACTTCAAGCTGAACAGTGCGGTGCTGAGTGACGAAGCCAAGAAGGATCTTGACAACCTGGCACAGAAAGCGCTTGCGCAAAAAGGCTACATGGTAGAGGTCGCCGGGTTTGCCGATTCCACTGGGAAAGCGACAAAGAATCAGGTCTTAAGTGAGAACCGGGCCAACGCGGTGACGCGCTATCTGGAGCAACAAGGGAACATCCCGATTCACCGGATCATCACGCCGACGGGCATGGGCACATCACACGAAGCCGCGAGTAATGACAACGCGGAAGGCCGGAAGATGAACAGACGAGTAGAAGTGAAGGTGCTTGTCAACCAGGGGGTAGTGGCGGCTGGACAAGCTGATACATCCAGCTCTAAACCGGCTACGAACGGCAACCACTAGGGCGCGTTATTGCGTGGCGGTAGGACCGGCTGCCGCGTTTTCGTGGAAAAGTTGCGGCGCAAATGCAATGAGGTTGCGCCGCCATACCATCCAGGTATGCATACCGGGTGTTTCGATTGGCGTGAGATGGACGCCCTTCGCTTGCAGCCAATGCACGAGATCACGGTTCGGTGTAATCAGGCGATCTTCCGTACCGCAAGCGATCCACAGCAGATGCAGCTTGCTGTTCAATGAGTCGTTCAGCCCAGGGAAGGCAGTGGGAAAGTCCTTATTGAGACCGCCTGCGCTGAATGCGCCCACCCAGGTGAAGAGATCGGGCTGATTCAGACCGGTAAGCAGCGATTCGGCTCCGCCCATGGAGAGCCCGGCAATGGCGCGAGCTTCAGGACGTGCGTCGATTTTATAAGTGCGCTGCACGAGCGGAATTACTTCGCCGGTCAGTGCACTTGTGAACCTCGAATAGTTCCTGTTTCTCAGCTCGGCCTGGTTGAACGGGCTCCCACCACCGGACGGGTGCAGTATCTCAGGTGCACCGTAACCGAGCGGCATGACGACGATCATCGGCTTCGCTTTACCTTCCGCGATTAGCGAATCAAGAATAAGGTTGGCTTTGCCAACCGACGTCCAGCCACTAGCGTCGTCGCTGAAGCCGTGTAAAAGGTAGAGCACGGGGTACATCGTGGCTGCACTCGGGTCGTAACCGGGAGGCGTATACACATAGAAGTCGCGATTGTCGCCTACGACCGCTGAATGGTAGAAGTGGTGATGGACGGCGCCATGTGGCTGATCGCGATCCTCCCACGGCAGCGGCGAGGGCCCGGGTACATGGACCTCGTTGCTCAAGTTAAGCAAGTTCGGCTTGACCTGGGTGTTTGCAGGATCGAGCCGGTGAGCTCCATCGCTTGAATAGGAGTAGCCGTAAAGGTCGGGCGCGAGCGGCCCGGAGGTGTAGGTCCAAATACCCGCCGGATCCTTCTGCATGTTGAACGGCGAAGCAGCTCCTTCCAGGCTCACAGTGACCTGGTGAGCATTCGGATCGAAGTACCGAAATGTCACGCGTCCGTTGGTCTGTACTTCTGGTGATTGCACTTTCGGGATTTGGGCCTGAGGCGATTGCGCCAAAGTTGCGCTAGCGGCGAGGACGGAAAGTGTCAGGCGTTTTGTGATCATGCGCTGCTCTCTTCTATATCAAATTTCGATAGCGGAGCTTTTCACACGCGAGGTCGTTATGCTCCTGATCGGCGGCGGGCTGATGAACCAGCGCGCCGCCGATCAGGGTCTCACTATTGAGGGTAAATGCGCCCGATATAGGTACCCCAGTTTGTGTAATGCAGGCGCGGGGTGTTCGGGATCCACTCAGCTGCCATCCAAATCGACCCGTCGGCATCGGCAACAGCTGCACTGTAGTCGCCCCAGCGCGCCACGCCCAATTCACCACCCGGAGGATATCCGCTGAATCCGTCTTCCGGGTTCTGCCCTGCGGCGCCCAGCTGGATTCTGCCGGGACCGGTTGGGAAGATACGCGCGAAGGCCATGCTCGGGTAGAAGCCGGGGAAGAGTAGGGTCGGAGTCGGACCGACCAGGGAGAAGGTCATAGCGGCTTTGCCAGTCGGTGTTGCGCCGATCGATGGGAACATCAGGCTATCCTCACCCGGAGCGGAAAGATAGTTCTGACTGCTGATCGTGGCGGTTACTGCGCCACTTGCGTCAACGTTCGGCACCACCATGAAATAGGCAATCCCGGCACGCTGGACGTTATCGCCACTTGCGCCGATGACCGTATCGACCCCCGCCCACAATTTTCCGTTTTCGAAAATGACCTGGTTCATTCGGTCATCATTCGTGTCAATCAACTCCAAAGGATTGCCGAGCGAGGTGCCAAGCGGATACGGTCCGGGATTCTGTACTGCCGGAGGCGGCTGTCCGTACACTTCACTGGTAATCACTTTCTTCTGCAGCTTGACACTGGGATGTAAATCGTTCAGGGAAGTGGTGTTCGTCATAGCCCAAACCGCGATGCGGTTATCGAGAGTGCCTAAGAAATCGAGGCTGCTGAGGAAGTATTCAAGGCCCGTGCTCGGTTCCCAGCCGTAGTGCAGCGAGATTGCCGGTTGCACCGAGTAGGCTATGCCCTCGGCGAGCCGGAGAGCGCTGAAATGAACGACCGTCGGCAATCCGCCTTCCGCTAGAAACGTCTTGGATAAAGCGTAAATCTGTGTGCCGTTGAAACCGTTGCCGAAAAGGCTATACTCGTTCGTACTGACATAGAAGCCATATCGGTCAGCGCCCATGAGCGGCTGATCCGGCAAGCAGGGGCAGCCTGGGTGAGCGGGTGTTTTGTTGGTCCCATCGTCCGTCGTATCAATGGCAACCACGTTGAAATCGAGGGGCAGGCTGCTGACACTGGTGGCAATATAGACGTGTGTGCGTCCTGTGGGATTGCCCGTCACTGGATCGAGATCTATCTCCAGAACCGTTGCGAACCACCTTTGTAGAGTCTGGTCGAAGTACACTCGTGGGTCACTTAGGTCGGGCCCGTACCGATTGGTAGCTGCGTTGTAGTAGGGCAAAAGGCCAAAGAAGGAGTTGGCCGAGACCGGCGCGGTGGCGGGATTGCCGTAGGTATCGTAGATCTGGAACACCAGGTTGACCGCCTCGAAAACAAAGCCGTTGCCCACGGCTAGTCCCTGGTCGGGCGGCTCTAAAGTAAAATCGTTTGCATTCTCCGTATCGACACTCGTCAAGCCGGCGAATCCGAAAAAGCTCGGTCCTGTCCCGATGATGTTCTGCGGCGTAGGCGTTGGAGCACTGAGCGCCTTTGCCGTGCCAAAAATGTCCAACTCCGTTGGCGCGGATACTTCGCCTGCCCGGATGCTGGCTCTCCGAGCGGCTACGAGATTCGGTTTGGGCAGGCGCCGCGGGGCGCGACCCGCGCTGTGCGTTAAAGAGCCTGCATGCATTAAGGAATCGGCCTTACTAGCGGCTGCAAATGAAGTGGAGCCGAGCCGTTTGAGAGATTGTTCGGTGACCGTCTGAGCATTCGCGGTAACAATCATGCCGCTTACACCCAAAGCTAAGATGAGGTTGAAACTGGAAAAAAACATTGTCCTCCTGTATTTAGGACTAACTTGTAGTACCTAGGGATTGATCCTATCGACTTGCGGTGGCAAAAAGGACGGGCAAACGCGTGACTAGTACTGAGATGCCACAGCCAGTACTGGCAGGACTCACTGCAATTGCGATTCGAGCGTATCGAAGCGGCGTTTTAGCTCGTCAAATTCGGATCGCAAACGCTGTAACTCGCCTTCGAGCTGGGTAACTCTTGGTGGCGCAGCATGGATTTCACGTTCGAACGGCGCGTCGAGGGCCGGTTCCCCTGAGAGCAGGTGTGCGTAGCGAGCCTCTTTCTGCCCGGGTTGACGGGGCAGTTTCGCAGCCAAAGGTCCCGGATCCCATTCAGCAAGCTTCTCGAGCACTCTTTCGGTTTCGCCTAAATCTCCGAACGAGAACATTCGTTCGCTGCGGTCTTTGATCTCGCCTAAAGTTTGCGGACCGCGCAACAGCAGCGTACAGAGCACGGCCGATTCACGACGCCCGAGGTTCAAAGTCTCGGACAGGCGCTGAGCGTACTTGCCAGTACGCCCGCTGCCCATGACGAAGAGGGCGAATTTTTTCTGCCGTAACGTTTCGAGAGCAGCCTCGACGGTGTCCGGATCGAAGCTGACGACGGGATCGCGATTCGACTTCTGATTACAGCCGTTAACGAGAGCGTTAAGCGTCAACGGATAGTACTCCGGTGTGGTCGCTTCTTTCTCCATGAGCGTGCCAAGCACGCGCACTTCTGCTTCGTCCAGTAGGTCGAGGCCCATGAAACTTGCGTCAGGTGCGAAGGTGGGTCGGCGTGATAGTCGGCGGCTGCTTGCCGGAAGTCTGCGAAAACCTGGCGGCAAGATCGGGCCGCAAGAAGTTCAGCATCTTCATCGCCACCTTCTTGCCTTGGCGGAAAGCGTCCGCATAGAGCTGATCGCGTTCGTCACGGGTGTAAGTAAATCCGATGCTGTAGTAATGGTCGAGCGAGAGGCCGAGGACCTTTGTGCCTGCATAAGCCACGGCTGCCTTGGCGATGAGGCCGCCGCCGAAAGGAATCTTGCCGACAAGCTGGCGCGCAATGGCCCGCCAGCCAAAAGCGCTGCCGATCACCATGGCGATCTCTGATTTCTGGTGCGTGTAGCCAACCTCGCGATCGCTGGCGGCTGCGAGAAGGAATGCCAAACGCACCTGATTCATGGTCAGAAACGCGGTGTCGGAAGCGAACTCCGCGACGGCCCACGGCAACTCGATGACGTTCGGGATGATGTCGGGCAGAGCGGTAGCTATGGAGAAGAGCGTGTTTTCGCGAGCCGTTTTGGCAATGACGCGCTCGACAAAAGGGTGCCGGAAGGGCAGAAACGATTTGGCGAGCGGGACGCCAAGGTCGGGGTACTTTGCCAATGTCTTGAGAATGAATTGCGAGGTACGATCGGGATGAAAAATAGCGGCCTGCGCGGGAGCGACCAGACCCTCATCGTAGACCTCGACGTCGGGGCGGGGCGAGCCCATTGTGAGGGGCGCTCTTGAAAGCAGAAGAGCGGAATGCCGACGCCGTGCCGGGCTCAGATCGCGCAGGAAAAAGTTTTCCATACGGTTGTAAGCTTCGCCATTCGGAGCATGCAGCAGCACGCGCACGTCCCGTTCGCTCATTTCACGGACTTCATGAGGATTGAGCGTGCCGATCGCCTTTTTGATATTGGTTAGTCCGTCGAGTATCATCGTTTCCTCTGGTGTGAGATGGGCAGGTCAGCGCCCCGGAGCCGGAAAGCAACCTGCAAGGCGGACTCCCAATCAGAGTGTACGCCGATACGTTCGACTTCGATATCGGGCGAGAAGTAACGGAGAAGAATTTCGTTACTCGGATGAAACAAAAGCGCCGGGGCGACGAGCAGCAATTTCGGTGTGCGTGGGTTGATAAGACCTGGAAACAGGGGCCCGAGCTCGTTTCGTTCGGCATGCCAGCGGATTCGGATCCAGTAATCCAGGCCTTGCATAGGCAGCTGAATATCCTCTGAGGCCTTGAGCTCAACGATTGTTAATCTTCCGGCAGCGGTAATTGCGAGTAGATCGATCAGATTACGCTCGCCACCAGCGAAAGTGAGCACCTGACCGTGAATGGGATGGCTGAGCAGCTCGGGGTCGAGAACCTGTGGGTGCAAGCGAACAGCGCCTTCGAGCCACCGTTCCGGGAAGGTAGGCAAAGCGGGAGTGGCGTGTTGACGCGTGGGGGTGAGCGCTGCCAGATGCGCTGCGAAAATTTCGACTCTAGCCATGTCCGAGGCATTGACTACCTCGGGCGAGTCAATACCGAGCCGGATCGTCTGCCGATCGATGCGGGCGAACTCTAAACCTCGAAAGCGTATGCTGATCGCGCCGTCGATTTCGCTTGTGCAGCCGACACCTCGCGCGGCGCTTAAGCGGGTAAGCAGTTCCGTAAGCTCCGGCGTGAGCTGCCGAGGCGCGTAGTGCGCGGTCAGGCGCGTATCGAGATTACCAAGGTCGGCCGGGTCGACTTCTCCAGCCATGCCGTGCTGGTTGAAACGGAAGAGCGACGTCCCGAGATCGCGTCCGGTTAACCAACGGAGGCGGTGAACAGTCAGATTACCGGATTTTTCAGGCAGAAAGAGGGCGAGCTTAAGCGAGTGGGCGCGATCGAGTTGTTTGTAGAGATGATCAAACCAGAGGAGGGCGCTCGACAAAAACTCGGGCTCCTGTTCGCTGCTCGGGCAGGCAAGGGCGGAGAGGTGGTGAGTGCCGCGGACAATGTGAGCGCGCGGATAGGCTGCCGAGAAGGAACGGCGCAGATCCATGGCCGAGGTGAGAGCTTTGATTTCCCAGCCGGGGAACTGGCGCTGCAGCATACGCCGAAACTGTTCAGCGAAAGCCTGGCGCAAGCCTTTCACTGCGCGCGGGGTGGCTTGGGGGCGGTCGAGATCAAGAAACGTCAGCGGCCCGGTTGCGCCACCGAACCGCTGCACCGTGCAGTCGAGAACGCCCGCCTTCCTACTGTCGATCGAGAGAATCCGGCGGGATAAACTGCGCGTTTCATTCCAAGCTTCGATAACAACTCGACCGGCGCGGATTTCGAGCTGGAACTGGCCGGGTGCCAAAACGATGGGTTGATCGCCGAAATCGAGGACAGCCGGTTTCTGGCAGCCCGCGAGGAACGATTCGATGGCGCAAAGCTGAGCTTGCGTATCGGCCGGGCTAAGATGCGATGCCGAGACCTTATCATAAAGTTTTGCCACTCGAACAGTTCTCTTTCGCAGACCGCTTACAGGCAGTGGAAAGCCGGATCGATCGAGCTTTGGAACGCGCCCGCCGAAAGCGCACCGACGTGAAACTAGTGGCCGTTTCGAAGAAATTCTCTGCCGATCGCATACGCGAGGCTCACGGAGCGGGGCTGCGCGTTTTCGGTGAAAATTACGTGCAGGAGTTTGCCGAAAAGCGACCGGCACTCGGTGATCTTGCCGGCGTGGAATTTCACCTCATCGGCCATCTGCAATCAAATAAAGCAAAGCTTGCCTGCGAGCTCTTCGATGTGATTCAGACTGCCGATGCAGTCAAAACAATAGAACGGCTGGATGCGGCTCTCTCTCAAACCGGGCGGCGGATGGAGGGTTTTCTTGAGATCAAGCTATCCGACGAGCAGACCAAGACCGGTGCAAAGCCGGAACAGATACCGGAACTTCTCGGCGCTGGCGAGCGCTGCCGGAACTTTCGGGTAACCGGCTTGATGACCATTCCACCCTGGTCCGAAGATCCCGAGCAGTCGAGACCTTATTTTCGAAAATTAGCTGAGCTCGCGTGCAGCTATAATCTTCCGCAGCTTTCGATGGGCATGTCGGGTGATTTCGAAGTTGCGATCGAAGAAGGCGCCACACTAGTGAGGGTAGGGACAGCGCTCTTCGGGCCACGTCCTAAGCCTTCTAAGTCTCCGGCGCCTTTGAGCTCATGAGCCGTTGGAGGGTTCGGACGAAACTGCTTGCGAGCGTTCTGGTTGGGGCGGGATTTCTCTGCGCGCAGGTGGTGAGACCTGGGCCGAGTGTGCCCGCTATCCCAGAGAAGCTCGGGCTGATGATCGCCATGCGAGACGGGGTACGGCTTTCCGCGAACGTTTTTCTGCCTAGAGGAAGCGGCCGCTGGCCAGCGGTTCTGTTTCGGACACCCTATGACCCCAATGGACCTTCGAGCCGAAGCTATCGCGGCTTCATCCAACGCGGCTATGCGGTGGTGATCGAAGAGGTGCGGGGCCGCTATGCATCGGAAGGAGAATTCGGGAGAGTCGAGCAGGAGGGTCCTGACGCGAGCGACACGATCAGCTGGATTGCGCGGCAGCCCTGGTCAAGTAATCAAGTGGTGATGGGCGGGACTTCGTATGGCGGGATCGTTCAGTGGTGGGCCGCTACGGCGAACAATCCGCATCTTGTGGCAATCGCCCCGATGTTTTCTGGTGACGACGATTACCTGGACAGGTTTTACTCGACAGGCGGCGCGCTGAAGCTAGGACATCGCTTATTGTGGCTCGCTCAGAACCTGACGCCGCCGGGGCAAGTGAGGCCACTTTTCAGCAGCTATATCGATCATCTACCGCTTCGAACAGCGGATGTGGCCGCGACGGGATGGAAGCTGCCGATCTGGCGTACGGTTCTCGACCACCCTTCGTACGACTCATATTGGCGGGCGCGCAGCATCCGGCTGCAGGCGGGGCGGATCAATGTGCCCGTTCTCTCGATCGGCGGATGGTTTGACAACTATGCCCCCAGCGATCTCGACATGTTCGGGCGGCTCGCGGAAGCTCATCGCGAAGTCGAGACCTGGATCGGGCCGTGGGGCCATAATCCGGGTCTCGAGTTTCCGACTCGCGCCTTTGGGGCGGAGGCTAAGATTCCGATTCGCGGCAGGCAGGCGGATTGGTTTGATCGCTGGCTGCATCGCACGCCTGCTCTGAGCGAAGCCAAGCTGCCGCTACTCCATATATTCGTGATGGGCCCGGATATCTGGCGCGAAGAGCACGAGTGGCCGCTTGCCCGAACGCGTTACACGCCGTTCTATCTGGCGAGTAGCGGCCACGCTAACACGCGCGCGGGAGATGGGGCGCTCCTGCGGAATGCGGTCCGTAAAGCATCTCCAGACACGTTTACCTACGACCCACGGGATCCGGTGCCGACAGTTGGCGGAGCGATCTGCTGCGATCCGCGTACTCTACCTCCTGGACCGCTCGAGCAGACAGCCGTCGAGACCCGACCCGATGTGCTCGTGTATACATCAGCGCCGCTCAGAGAAGAAATTGAGGTGACGGGACCAGTGAAAGCGCTGCTCTATGTTTCGACTTCAGCGAACGATACTGACTTCAGCGCCAAACTTGTGGACGTACAGGCAGACGGACGTGCGCTTGCCGTATGCGACGGCATTCAGCGCATGCGATACAGGCTCTCCTTGAATAACGCGGTTTTCGTCAAGCGGAATGCAACTTACCAGCTGACGGTCGATGCGGGCGTGACGAGCTACGTGTTTGCAAAGAGCCACCGTATCCGCCTCGAAGTTTCAAGCAGTAACTTTCCGCACTTCGATCGCAACTTGAACTCGGCGGGACCGAATGCGGATGTCACGAAGATTGTTAAAGCGAAGCAGACGGTCTTTCACGAGAAGAATTATCCTTCGGCTTTGATACTTCCGGTAATACCGAAGCATGGAAGCTGAATGTCGAGCGAGATGATCGCGCCAATCGTGTGGGCGGCGGAGGAGCGGCTGCGCGCAATGCAGGTCTCGGAGGCGCTCCGGCTGTTCGATGAAGCCGAGCGTGGGGCCTGTGACCCCGATGCGTGCGCCGCCGGACGCTGGACGTGTCACATGCTGCAGGGTGATTTCGAACGCGCCTGGCAGGAGAGTGACGCGATCACGTCGCGCGGAAATCCCGATCCCAATCGATTTTGGAACGGCCGCGCGCTCGATGGGCAAAGAGTGCTCATCCGGTGTCTACATGGTCTGGGAGATTCGCTCCAGTTCATACGCTATGCGCCCGTGTTGCGGGAAAGGACAGCCTATCTGGCGATCGAAGCGCAGCCGAGTTTGCGGGCGCTGTTCGAAGCAAGTAACCTGGCGGACGCGGTCCTCACGTGGGGCGATCCTGAACCAACTTGGGAGGCGCAGGTGGAGGTCGTCGAATTGCCGCGCATTTTCCGCACGACGCTCCAAACGATCCCCGATCGGGTTCCGTACCTCGGTGCGGCGCTTTCGTTTACCGACGGATCAAATGGCGGACCGCACCGACTGCGCGCCGGTGTGGTTTGGAGTTCGAGTATTTACAATCCGGCGCGATCCATTCCGGTGCAGACGATGGCCGAATTGTTCGCTATTCCGAACGTGGATTTTTTCAGCTTGCAAGCCGGCGTGGAAGGACGCGAGATGGAGCCTTGGCAAGCAAGCGTGCCGAGCCTTTATCGTGAGAGGCACAGCGTGCTCGACACGGCGAGGATTGTCCAATCGCTTGATCTGGTAATCACCGTGGACACGATGATGGCTCATCTGGCAGGTGCACTGGGCAGCCCGGTTTGGACACTGCTTCCATACGAATGCGACTGGCGATGGATGCTCAACCGCAGCGATACGCCGTGGTATCCGACTATGCATTTGTTCCGGCAGCCGGAGCCGGGGAACTGGCGCGCTGTCATCGATGACGTGAAAAGGAGACTGATGCAGGTTGCGGAGAACCTGGGAACGCGCTAGACCGTGCCGCGTCGCATTTCTTCAGCCAGATAGTCGGTAGCGCGCCAGGCGAGCGCAAGAATGGTGATGGTCGGATTCTTCTCAGAAGCCGTGGTGAAAGCGGCGCCGTCCACGACAAACAAATTTTTCACATCGTGCATCTGGCAGAAGCCGTTAAGAGCCGAGCGCTTCGGATCGGTCCCCATGCGACAGGTGCCGTGTTCGTGAATGGCACTGCCATTCGGTTCGAGGTGGCCGTAGGTAAAAGGTACGACTTCCGCTTTGGCAGTGTGCAAAATCTCAAGCGCCGTATCGTACATGTCCCGCGCCATACGGTGCTCATTTTCACCGATGGCGTAGCTGATGCGGGCAACCGGCACGCCGTATCGATCGAGCGGTGAACCTTTTACCGTGATGCGGTTGTCGGCCTTCGGCAATGTTTCCCCGTAGGGGTGAAGAGCTAAAACGGCCGGGTATCGTTCCTTGATCGCTTGCTTATATTCGAGACCAAAGCCGGGCAGGTTCTTGGCCCAGGAGAGATCAGTCTGCGCGCCCGTCGCCCAGAACTGTGAGCCGAAGCCGCGCAGGTAATCGCGCTTGCGACCGTCCCGATGATTGAAGCGGGGCATGTACATGTGTGCGCCGCCGATGCCGTCGTCGTTCCGAACTTGCGTGCCGATTAACTCGGGTGCGAAACCCCGGATGGTGAAACGGATCTGCTCGGACAGATAGCGCCCGATCACATCGGATGAATTGCCGATGCCGTTGGGATAGCGCGGAGAAGTGGAATTGAGGAGAATGCGGGTGGAATCGACACAGGACGCGGCGACAACGACCCGCTTCGCGAGCACGTGATGTTCCTCTTTGGTATAGCGATCGAAATACTGGGCCCCACTCGCGAGCCCGTTGTCGTCAACCAGGATGCGCGAGACGACGGCGTCGTTGACCACGGTGAGCTTACCTGATTGGAGCGCCGGTTCGAGCAGGTAATCGGATGCGTTAAAAAAAGCTCCCACGTCGCAGCCCGAGCCGCAGGCTCCGCAGAAGTGGCATTTGGCATGGCCATTGTAATTACGCGTGAGGACCGCCCGGCGAATGGGAACGATGTCGATGCCAATATGGCGAGCGGCCCGCTTCATGAGCTGTTCACCGCAGCGCATCGGAGGAGGCGGAAGAAAATATCGGCTGCCGGGAAGTGAATCGCAGTCATCATCACCGCCGCAAACGCCGATAAGTTGATCGACCTTATCGTAGTAGGGCGCGATCTCGCGATAGCGGATGGGCCACGGGATTTCCCAGCCGTCGCGTTCCGGGCCTGCGAAGTCGAGATCGGAATAGCGCAGACTGACCCGGCCCCAAATATTTGTTTTGCCGCCTCGTCCCCAGACGCGCGTCAACGAAAAGTTTTGATTCAGCGGAGTGATGTAGGGTTGTTCCGCCGTATCGAGCACGATAGCCGGCGGTTTGTGCCCTGCATCGAGTTGCGCCTGCCACTGCCAAGGTTTGACGTGCGTCCAGAACTCACTGCGATTGAACTTTCGGCCGGCATCGAGTAGTGTGACGTTGACGCCCTGGCGGGTGAGATTCCAGGCGGCCATACCACCTGCGGCACCGCTGCCAATGATGAGGACCTCGTTAATGGGCTGCTGGTTTTGAATTTGCATCATGATCTCCCTGCGCCATTAACTCTGATGTTCGGGATGATCGCAGCCGGCAAAGTTCGCGAGGTATGTGTTGCCGTGCCAGCCAAGTTCGGTCTTCAGGCCCGCTTCCGTTTTGTAATAGGCGTCGACGGTCATGTCTTTGACCATGGCAAAAAATTTGCCGTCCGCTGAATCCGTTTGAAGGCTTAGCGGCAGGAGCACGGCGATTTGCTGAGTGTCCTCCAGGGCGGCAAACTCCTGGCCATAGCTGTTGAGCGCGAGCGCGTTCAGATCGGCAATGCCGGAGCGATAGGGCTGAGTCAGCGTCGGGTCAGCGACGATCGCCTTATCGATCAGAAGAGCGACACCCGCATCTTTAGCGCCAGGTGTGTTCGAACGAGGAATTATACGCTCGGTGAGAGCTTCGACGGTGCGAAATTCGGCGGGTTGAAAGAAAGTCGGCTTCGAGGGGGCAGGGACCTGAATCGCCGGCCCGGCGTGCACGTGACCGGGTTGAGTTTCTACCTCCTTCGCCTCCTGTGCGGCAGATGAGAGAACCGGCAAAGCGGCCGATGTGACAAAGATTTTGAGAGCATGGCGACGGCTGTTCATAGGGCTTTAAGCCACTATAGCCAGTCCCTTCTCAAGTCGACGCCCTGCTTTTGAACCCGGCTGAGTGGTCCTCAACCCTTCATCGTGACGGTAAAGTGGGTGCCCGATGAGCGTTCGAGCTCGACGGACCCGTTGACCTGTTTCGCAAGAATGCGCACAATTTGCAAGCCGAGCGACTTGGTTTCCCGCCAATCATAACTCTCGGGAATGCCGACACCATTGTCCTGGACGCTGAGAATAAGAGCGCCGGGAACCCCACTGTGAAATGCCACTACCACCTCGCCCCCCGTATGTTCGGGAGGGAAGGCATATTTGAAAGCATTCGACAGCAGTTCATTAAGGATGAGGCCACAAGGGATAGCTCGATGAACGGCGAGGTCGATCCCTTCTGCATCGACGCGGAGGTTGACGCGGTCAGGCGCGATCAGGAGTGAGCCGTACAGTTCGTTCGCGAGTGTACGGATGTAATCGGCAAAGTTAATGCGGTCCAGGTTCTCGTGACTGTAGAGGTGTTCATGAACGAGAGCCATGGCCTGAATGCGGCGCTGGCTCTCTTCGAGACTGCTCACCGCGAGTGGATCCGCCGCCGTTTCAGCCTGCCTTGCCAACAGACTTGCGATGACGGCCAGATTGTTCTTGACGCGATGATGGACCTCTTTGAGGAGGATCTCTTTTTCCTGAAGTGAATTGAGGATCTTCTGCTCAGCCGCTTTGCGCTCGGTAACGTCGGTGACGGAAGCAAGCACGAAGCGCCCCTCGAAGGTATGAACGGGATTCAGGCCGACTTCGACAGGGATCTCGGTGCCATCCTTGCACAGAGCGAAGATATCGCGCCCGTGTCCCATGACGCGAGCAGTAGGTGAACTGAAGAAATTAGTCCGATCGCGGGTGTGGGCCGAACGGAAACGAAGCGGCACGAGCATCTCTACTGGATTGCCGAGCAGTTCCTCCCGTCGGTATTGAAAGAGTTTCTCGGTCTGCGCGTTGACGAGCGTGATACGTCCTTCGGTGCTCACCATCACCATCGCGCTTGGAGCGGCTTCGACAACGAGACGGAACCGCTGTTCGGCGTCGGACAACATGATTTGTTTTAGCTGGGCATCAAGGGTGAGAACCGCATGCTGGGCTTTGGAACGCTCCTCTACTTCGTTGCGCAACTGCTGATGCGTAGGGAATGCGACGACTTTAGGAACAAGCCGGAACATCAGAATTGCGACAGGAATGGATACGGCAGCAGTGATCGCTTTGATCAGACCCTCTAGCCGGTAGGTGGAATGCCAAATGTTCCATATGCCCATCACGTGGGTCAGTCCGCAGCTGAGGATGAAGGCGCCGAACATCAGGAAGACGCGATTGAACTCAAACTCGTGGCGCTTTCGCACGAGTTGAATCAGACTGAATGGGATCAGGAAATAAGAGAGCGCGATAAGCCCGTCGGAGATGGCGTGCAACCAGAGGACGTCCGGCCGCCAGAAATAGCATCCGCCGTGGGGCATGAAGTCGGATTGAAACAGATTCCGAATGAAGTCAAGCATGCGATGCCTGTGGCGACCCCAGAGCGGCGTACAACCGAAAAAGCAGTTCGCAGCTAATCATCAGTGAGACGTTTACGTAACGTACGTACTAATCACTCGTGGTTTCTCGCAGGATTCTTATCGTCGAAGACGAAGGGCTGATCGGGCTCGACCTGCAGCGGCGTCTGGAGAAGGCCGGTTATGTTGTTGTCGCTGTTGCGGAAAGGATGGAGGAAGCTCTTGAGATGGCCGCCACGCTCTCCCCGGAACTGGTGTTCATGGACATTCGGATCAAGGGGGAGCATGACGGGATCGAGACAGCCGGCCGCCTAAGCCGGCAATACGATTTGCCCGTGATCTATGTCACGGCACACAGCGATGTGGAGACCATGGAGAGGGCGAAATTGACTACGCCCTTCGGGTACATCGTGAAACCGTTCTCGAACCTTGACTTTAGAGCGGTGATTGAGAAAGCGATGACGATGAAGGGAATAGAGCGGAAACCGGAAGGCATCGCCAGTTAACGGCCACAAGTCAAGCGCGAAGCAGACGGCTTACCGGGTTCGGTATCACCCCGAACAAGAGAGCCAATGCGCGGAGCCTGGTTGATGCATCCGCCCGACAACAATCCTGATATAAGAGGGCTGTGGTGTGCGTAACCCGGAGCCTAGCATTGGTGCTTGCGTGGAGTACCGCAGGATCTCTGTTTGCTGCTGGTGTTACCGTCAACGAGCTGAACAAGGAGATCGTCGCCGCCGCGGCAAATCATCGCTCGGACGCAGATACGGCGCGCAGGATTGCCGGGCTGCAAGTCTCTGAGAGGATCACGGCAGATACTCTGGCGGCGTTGCAAAGCCATGCGCCCGGACCGCGAACGGCCGCCACTCTTGAGGAACTGATGGCGCAAGGCGCGTTCCTAGCTCCGCCCGCCGCGGAAGTTTCACGCGACCCACCGCCGTCCCTCCCGGAGCAGAAAAGCATCTTCGAACATACCGTCAATTACGTTCTCAGCTACGCCCATCGGCTACCGAATCTGCTATGTATCGAGTCGATTCTGCGGTTTGACGACAATGCTCTGCGCTCGACCGAAAATGCACGCATCTTGGGGAAACTTCATTTTCTCGACTTGATCACCGCGCAGGTGACGTACTCGCAAGGCGACGAAACTGTCGCGGTGAAAGCTGTAAACGGCAAGCCATTTACGGGATCCCATGCGTTTGGCATTACAACGAGCGGCGAATTCGGGAACGAGATTGTTGCGTTGATGCAGCCGAAGACCCGCACCAAAGCCTCCTGGAGTCATTGGGAGCTGTTGCACGGCAAGCGGATGGCGGTTTTTCAATACTCTGTATTAGCAAACAACTCGCAATATTTTTTATCTTTCGGCTGCGCAGGCACAAAGGTGGAATCTGTGAGAGCGGCTTATTATGGGCTTCTCTTTATCGAGCCGGAGACCGGAACGATTGTGAGGATCACCCGGCGCACCCAGGGGCTTCCGGCTAGCTTTCCGACCAAGCAGGCCGACACAGCCATTGAGTATGGGCCGGTGAGCATAGGCGGAGAGTCTTACATGCTTCCGATCCGCAGTGTGACAGACGCGGTTAGTCCAGCGGGATGCGATAACGCTAGCCGCGCGATGCCAATGCACACGCTCAATGAGATTCGGTTCACAAGCTACCGGCTATTCCAGGCTGAATCGAAATTGGTCGCTTCGAGTGAGCCGAACAAGCCTGATTCTCCGGCTCGGGCCGATTCTAAATCTTCGGCTCCGGCTGAAACGGACCTGGCGACGAAGCCGGAACCGGAAACGACGGAAACTGCTCCGGCTCCTGAATCGGGGGAAATCGCGAGGGCTGCCGAGCCGTTGTTCTCGCTGCCCGGAGCCCCACCCTTTCGTGAGTCAGGGAAGCCGGAGATCAGCAATAGGGAGGATACCTTCGCGACACATGCCGCGTTCCGGGAGCGGGTGAGTGTGGTAACCGTTCCGGTGATCGTACGTGACCGTGAAGGGCGTACGGTTCACGGTTTAGACAAAGACGATTTCGAACTGATCGACAACGGCAAACGGCAGATGATCACGAACTTTGCAGAGCAGCAGACCGCGCCGGGAGTGGCAACAAGAAGCCCCATTAGCCTCGCGACAGCCGACAGCGAGCAGGCGCTCCCGGGCCGCTATGTAGCCTATGTGTTTGACGATCTGCACCTGAACGCCGGTGATCTTGCACGAACCCGCGCAGCGGCTGAGCGCGTCTACATGGACTTGCTCACGTCAGGCACTCGCCTCGCGATACTCACGATTTCGGGCAAAGTCTCACTCGGCTTCACGGATGACCGCAGCAAGCTCCTCGCTGCGTTCGGTCGATTGCGGCCAAATCCTATTCCGCGCGGGGACTGTCCGGAAATCAGCCACTACATGGCCGACCGAATTGTGCGTTTTAAGGACACAGAGGCGCTCAGCGAGGAGGCAAAAGCCGCCATTTCGTTGTGTGGCGTCGATCCGCGGCACCCGGAGATAGCCGAACGAATGGCTTCTTCGGCCGCCAGACGATCGCTTGAAACTCACGATTACGAAACACGAGTGACGCTCGACGCCATCCGGGGGGTGGCCCAAGGAATGGCCGTACTGCCAGGCGAGCGAAGCGCGGTGTTCGTCTCGCCCGGATTCTACACGTCGCCGGGGTTGCCTGGGCTGCAGGAGGTGATCGATCGCGCGGCACGTAGCGGCTTGGTTATTCAGGCGCTGGATGCGAGAGGACTTGCTGCCCCGGCGGGGTATGACGTGCAGGACTACGATCGTCAGGCACCCTCGCTGAGTCAGGTCAAGATGCGTTACCAACAGACGGAGCAGATCCTGAATGCGGACGTGCTGGCGCAACTAGCCGAGGCGACGGGCGGGACCGTTTTTCAAAACAGTAATGACTATGATGCCGGATTCAGAAGGCTCTCTGAGCGGCCAGGTGTGGTGTATCTGATAGCGTTCAGCCCGAGCGACGACAAGGGCGACGGAACGTATCACAAATTGAAAGTTGCCGTGGAAGGACACAAGGGTGTGGAAGTGCAAGCGCGGCGCGGCTACATGGCACACAAGGCACTTTCGGATGCGGGGAAAGAAGCGCAAGAAGAGATTCAGAACGCACTCTGGTCGCGTGATGAGATGCACGATATTCCGATGACCGTGAAATCGGCCGAGCTGGACGCAAAAATTGGCCGGCGCAAGCTGAACCTGCTACTCGGTGTGGACCCCAAGCCGGTTCAATTTCAGAGAGCAGGCGGGCGGAATCGGGACAAGCTGTCGCTGACATTCGGGTTATTCGATGCGGATGGCGCTATGCTTTCGGTGCTCGGACAAGACGTCCCGCTCGATTTCAGTGACAATGACCTGAGCAGCCGTTTGGATGCCGGCTTGCGCATCAGGGTCGATTTAGATATAAAGCCAGGCGCAAGATTTATGCGGGTCGTACTGCGGGACGCCGAAGGCCAGATGGCAACGGTCAACGAAGTCATCAGCCAATAGCCCATCCGGCGGGTGAAGCATGAGTTTTGTGTCGCGTGCGCGACATGAAACTACATTGAACTGCGGCGGCCCGGAGGACGTATTCGTCCTTGTGATTCTCCGCGATGTTGGCTACGCCCTGCGGCAACTCCGTAAGTCTCCGACGTTCGCACTGCTGGCGATTTTGACCCTCGCGCTGGGAATCGGCGCAAGCACGGCCGTTTTCACCATGGTCGACTCGGTCTTGCTCAAACCTCTGAACTACCGAAACAGCGGGCAATTGGTTGCCGTGTGGGAACGGGTCAAATTTCTGGGACCGACCATGCCTTATGTCGGGCCGAATCCGCGACACGCGGATTTATGGCAGAAGCGAGCGACCGCATTCAGCAGTCTTACTCTGCTGCAAGAAGGAGCAAGTGGTGTGGCGCTTGGGTCCGGCCACCCAGAGTTGACCGGCACCATTCGAGCGCTGCCAAACCTGCTCGAAGTGCTTCAGGTAACGCCCATTCTGGGCCGCAGTTTCCGGCCGGAAGATGGCGTGAAGGGCCGCGACGACGTAGCGATACTCACCTATGCTTTGTGGCAACGACTCTTTCATGGCGATCCGGCCGTGATCGGCCGAAGGCTGCGCATCGCCGATGTGCCTTGCGAAGTGATCGGCGTGCTGCCGGCGAGTTTCCACTTTCCAAACGCGAATGCGCTGACTCCTGCGTACACCCAGCGAACGGGCATTGCACCGGAACCTGCGATTCTTGTGCCTGCCGTGATCGACCTGAATCGGTTTGATTGGAATGGGGAGTATGGAAACTGGATCGCTCTGGGGCGCTTAAAACCGAGTGTCACGACAGGCCAGGCGGAGGCACAGTTAAACACGATCAAAGGCGAAATCCTACGCGAGATCCCGCCGGCTCAGCTTGATCCCAGCGACCGGACAAGTGATGCGCTGCTCTCACGTGTCGAACCGATGCAGCACGCGGTGGTCGGCGGTTCGCGCATGGAATTGTGGATGTTGATGGCGGCAGTAACCGTGCTGCTGCTGATTGCGTGTGTGAACCTTGCCAATGCGCAGCTTGGGCGCGCAGTTTCGCGCAAACGGGAAGCGGCGATTCGGAGCGCGCTTGGAGCGGGCCGTTGGCAGATGCTCTGGAACTCGCTCGCGGAGAGTTTGCTTTTGGCCTTAGCCGGAGGGGCGTCGGGCATTTTTATCGCGGTCGAGGGATTGGAGCTTTTTGCGCGATATGCGCCGATCGATTTGCCCCGGATGGCCGAAGTTCATGTGAACATGACGGTTCTGTTTTTTGCAATGGTGCTCACGATGGGCTCCGCCGTGTTATTCGGCACAATGCCGGCGCTAAATCATCTTCGAGCGGACCCGCAGAAGGCGTTGCAGCAGAATAACAGCCGTACGCAAGGCAGTCGCGAGAGCCGAAGGACGCGCAGGTGGCTAATCGGGTTTCAGGTGTTTGGATGCACGGCGCTGCTAATGATTACCGGCCTATTTGCGAAGAGCCTGCTTCAGCTGTTAGGGACCGATAAGGGGTTCGATACAGGGCAAGTTACCGTGGCTGAAGTCGACCTGCCGGGCAAGACATACGACACGGATCAGAGCCGGGTCGCGTTCGATGACCAGGTGCTGGCAAGGTTGCGGGCACTTCCCGGTGTTGTTTCAGCGGCGCTGGTAAGTGCCATGCCGCTCGAAGGAGAGACCTGGATCGACGGGATCAACCGGCCGGACCATCCGACAAGGAATCCGCCTCTGGCGAATTTCCGTTGGGTGAGCGCCGGGTATTTCGAGACGATACGGGAACGGCTGGTGGGAGGCCGTTTTTTCGATGAGCGCGACGCTAAGCAGAACAGCATTGTCATTTCCGAAGCGGCAGCACGGGCCGGGTGGCCCGGTGAAAACCCGCTGGGCAGGCAGATTAAGCATGACAGCAAAATGTATAGCGTTATCGGAATTGCCGCAGACGCCCGGAACAACTCGCTGAAGCAGACGCCCGCGAATATGGTTTATTTTTACTTCGCGGACGATCCTCCCCAGGCCACATTCTTCCTTGTTCGGAGCGCGAACGATAGCAGGACAGTGGTGTCCGATGTGCGCCGGGCGATCTGGCGGCAGACTTCGGACGTGACAATCGCGCGAGTGAAGACACTCCAGGCGCAGATGACGGATTCGCTGGCCACTGAGCGCTTTCAAACGACTGTTTTAGCGGCGTTCGGTGGGGCGGCCTTGTTGCTCGCCATGCTTGGCGTATACGGAGTTTTGAGTTACAGCGTAGCCGCGCGTACTCCCGAGATCGGGGTCCGGATGGCGCTCGGAGCCACGCGCGAAAGTATTTATGGATTGACCGTGAAGGAAGTTTTGGGGCCTGTGCTCACGGGGATAGCAGCCGGCTTGGCAGCAAGCGTGGCACTCGGCCGGATTGTGGAGACAATGCTCTACGGAGTAGGAGCGGTCGATTTGAGGGTGGGTCTGATTGTCGGAGCGGTCCTGGTTATCGCAGCCGGCGCAGCGAGTTGGATACCGGCCCGGCGAGCGGCATCGCTCGATCCGATGAGAACGCTGCGCGCGGAATAAACGTCAGATATTCTTCCGGCGGCCACGCGCCCGAAATCCAGCGCTTTACGGAAGCGGCAATTGGTATCCTAAAGCTTACCCCCCCACGGAATCTTACTCGCTTGAAAATTGGATTTGTAAGTCTCGGCTGCCCGAAGAACCTGGTGGATAGCGAGGTCATGATGGGCCAGCTGGCGGCCGACGGACATGAACTGACGTCGCAACCGGCAGAAGCCGATGTCATCGTCGTCAACACCTGCAGCTTTATCGATCTCGCCAAGCAGGAATCGGTCGATACGATTCTTGAAATGGCCGAGTACAAGAAGACCGGTAAAGCGCAGCGACTGGTTGTCGCGGGCTGCCTGGTCGAGCGATACCGTGACGATATCCAAAAGAACCTTCCCGAAGTCGATGCGGTGCTTGGGACGAATGAGCTTGCGAAGATCACGCGCTCTCTGTGAAGGATTGACGCCGAAGGAGCTCGCGCCCGAGCCGTACCTTTATCACGATCTGACCGCGCGCGTATTTACGACGCCGCGCCATTCGGCCTACATCAAGATCGCGGAAGGCTGCGATCACCCCTGCTCGTTTTGCATCATTCCTCAGTTTCGCGGAAAGTTTCGCAGCCGCCGTCCGGAGAGCGTCATTAATGAAGCGAAACGGATGTTTGCGACCGGCGTGCGCGAGATCAATTTGATCGGGCAGGACACGACTTGTTACGGCGAAGATTTGGGATTGAAAGACGGCTTGGCGGATCTGCTGGCGCGTCTAGCGACTATTCCGACAGAGCTGCCGAAGTGGGTGCGCGTGCTGTATGCGTATCCGAATAAGGTCGAGCAAAGGCTGCTCGATACGATCGCCGCAGCATGAATCCCTTGTGAAGTACATCGACATGCCGCTGCAGCATGCGAGCGCCGCGACCCTCAAGCGCATGAAACGCGGCGCGAACGGGGATATTTTCCTGAAACTGCTCGAGCGGATACGCGCGACCATCCCGGGCGTGGCAATCCGGACCAGCATGATCGTTGGATTTCCGGGCGAGACGAGCCAAGAGTTCGAGGAGCTATGCCAGTTTGTCGAGGCGGCGCAGTTCGACCGACTGGGCGTTTTCTCGTACAGCGATGAAGAGACCAGCGGCAGTTATCGGTCTGGAAGATAAGGTGGACAAAAGAACGATCTACAACCGCAAGCGCGCGCTGATGGCCCTGCAACGGCGGATCTCGCGCAAGCGCAACGGGCGGCTCATCGGGCACGAGTTTCCGGTACTGATCGAAGGACCATCACAGGAAACGGAACTGCTGTGGGAAGCGCGGCTGCCCACACAGGCCCCGGAGATCGATGGCGTTTGTTACATCAACGATTTTGGAGAGGCAGGTGCGGCACGCCCGGGTGAGATGCGCCGGCTGCGAGTGACCGAAGCGCATGATTACGACCTGGTGGGCGAGCTGACCGATCTGCCGGAGCAGTCGTTTAGCAAAGCACGCGAGACCGTATCGAATCCGTTTCCTATCCTGCAGGCCTCCGCAAGCTCGAGATCACAGCGCGATACCTGTCCGCTAAACGAGGGGTTCAGATGGCAGCCGCAAAGGTACGTTGCCCTATTTGCAGAAAAGAAGTCGAGTTTGACGATCCGGAGATGCCGTTTTGCAGCGAGCGTTGTCGAGTGATCGACCTGGGGAATTGGGCTTCCGAGAAGTACGTGATTTCGACGCCTCTGCAATCGACTGATATCGGTGGGCACGACGAATCGGATGATGGCGAAAGCTCGCCTCGGTGAGCCGCCTTGCGCTGATTTTGGGCACTTGGTTTGGCTGCGGTTATTTCCCCTGGGGCCCCGGTACGGTGGGATCGCTCGCGGCAGTGCTGATCGCGGCCCTTCTGCACACGTATCAACATGTCGGGCCGAGGCGGTCTAGTTCTTTTAACGGCTGCTCTGCTGCTGCCGGGTATCTGGGCTGCCACCGTAACGGCTCGTTTAGCGGGCTTGAAAGATCCGGGGCTGGTGGTGATCGATGAAGTGCTGGGGCAATGGGTTACTTTGGCTGGGGCGGCTGTACTTAACTTCAAGAGCCTGCTGGCTGGCGTTTGTGCTCTTTCGCCTCTTCGACATTTGGAAGCCGTGGCCGATGCGAAGCCTTTGAACGTTTGCCGGAAGGGTTGGGCATTGTAGCGGACGATCTAGCGGCAGGAGTTTATGGGGCGCTTATCTTGTATATAGGTGGAAGCGCGAGATTGTATTAGTTATGCCGAATAAACAACAGGCAGTAGATCTGGCAAAGATCAGACCGCGAGTGACGCGCGTCGAGCCTTCGGCGGCGATTGTCGGGGGCGAGTTGCATATTCACGGCGAGCATTTCGTGCGGGACGGACGGCCGCTCGGTTCGCATCGGTAACCAGAGCGCCCATCTGGTGATGGCTGGCGATAGCTATATCATCGCGCGTGTGCCGGAGGCGGCAACGGCGGGCGAACTCGTGGTAGCCGATGGCGAGCAAAGCAGTGAGAAAGTCGAAACGTATATCGGGGTTCAGATCGCGGACAGCCTGCACCCGGTGTCGAATCCTGCGGTGGATGCGGAAGGCAATGTTTATAGCACCTTCAGCGGCTCGCGCGGGCAGAAATCGCCGGTGTCGCTCTACAAGGTGGACACGAGCTTCAATTCGAAGCCGTTTGTGACGGACCTGATGAATCCGACCGGGCTGGCGTTTGACCCGGATGGACTGCTGTACGTTTCGAGCCGCTACGACGGCATTGTATACCAGGTGACTCCGTCGGGCAACATGACGGTGTATGTGGAGGGCATGGGGGTCGCGACTGGCTTGGCATTCGATCGCGAGGGAAATCTCTATGTCGGCGACCGCAGCGGAACGATTTTCAAGATCAGCCGGTCGCGGCAGATCTATGTCTATGCGACTTTAGAACCGTCGATCGCTGCCTACCATCTGACATTGGGGCCGGAAGGTTATTTGTACGTGACAGGGCCTACTACATCGAGCTACGATGCCGTTTACCGCATATCCACGGCCGGCGAAGTGGAAACTTTCTACCGAGGTCTCGGGCGTCCGCAGGGCACAGCCTTCGACGCGGCGGGGCGGCTGTATGTGGCGGCCTCGTTGCGCGGCCGACGCGGCATCATTCGGATCGATCAGGACCGGAAAGCGGAACAGTTTCTTATCGGGTCCGGGGATTGTAGGTGTTGCGTTTACGCCCTCTCGCGCGATGATTTTGGCGACGCACAATGCGCTGTACCGCGTGGATGTAGACATCGCGGGCCGGCCGACTGCCTTAGCGGAGCAATGGCTAAGAACGCCGAAATTATCGCTGTCGGAAGCGAGCTGCTGACGCCTCAGCGCGTCGACACAAACTCACTCATAATCACCGAGTACTTGAACCGGCTAGGCGTGGAAGTTGTACGGAAGCTGGTGATCGGTGACGATCGCGAGCGCTTGGCCGAAGCGATCAGATATGCGCTGAAACGATCCGAGATCGTCATCCTGATCGGCGGGCTAGGCCCGACAGAGGACGACGTCACGCGCGATGCAGCGGCCGAAGCCCTGGGCCGTAAACTGACCCTCTCGCTCGAACAGGAATCGGTTCTGATTGCGCGCTTCCGGCAGATCAACCGGCCGATGGCGAAGAATAATCTGCGGCAGGCCTATCTGCTCGAGGGCGCAGAAGCGATGCCGAACCCGCATGGAACTGCTCCCGGACAGTTTATTTACACCGATCGGGGTGGCGCTTGCGCTATTGCCGGGTCCGCCACGCGAGTTGAAGCCGATGGTCGAGAACGAGCTTGTCACGCGGTTGCGCCCGGTGCTTCCGCCGCAGGTGATCCGAGTGCGTTCGTTTCGGATTACCGGCATTGGCGAATCGGATCTCGACGCGCTGATTGCGCCCGTATACAGCAAGTACACAAATCCGGTGACTACCGTGCTCTCCTCACCGGGCGATCTGTTCGTACATTTGCGGGCGAGGGCCGACACACAGGCACAGGCGGACGCTCTGCTCCGGGAAGTCGGTAATCCGATAGCCGGACTGCTGGGCGAAAAAATATACAGCGAGAATGCGGATGAGTCGCTCGAGATGGTGATCGGGCGGCTCATGCGAAAATATCACGCGACGATTGCTACAGCGGAGAGTTGTACCGGCGGAATGGTAGCCGCGCGGCTGACGGATCGTGAGGGAAGCTCACAGTTCTTTACAGGCGGCTACGTGACGTACAGCGATGCTCAGAAGCGCGAAGTGCTGGGTATCTCGAGTGAGTTGCTGGCGAAGCACTCAGCGGTCAGTGAACGAGTCGCCGGCGCAATGGCGGAAAACGCAAGAGCACTCGCGGGAACAACGTACGGTTTATCGACCACTGGTTATGCAGGGCCGGACGGTGGGACCGAATTTGATCCGGTCGGTACGGTGTATCTGGGTTTGGCGGGACCGAATGGGACAAATGTCATTCGCGTTCGATATGGGGCGGACCGATACCGTACAAGGATGCTGGCGACGCAAGCAGCGCTTGACTTACTGCGGCGCAAATTACAGGCCACCAGCCGCTGAGACGGTAGGGCCGCTTAGCAGCTAGCTGTCGCTTGCTCGCCTGATATCGGCTCCGGCGGCGGCAAGTTTCTTCTCGATCTGTTCGTACCCACGATCGAGGTGATACACACGATCGACAATCGAAACGCCTTGCGCAACCAGCGCGGCAAGGACCAGCGATGCACTGGCGCGCAGGTCCGAAGCAATGACCTGAGCACCGGTAAGCTTTTCTTCACCGGCAACGATTGCCTGACGCCCTTCGATGCGAATCGTGGCACCCATGCGCGCCAGTTCCTGCGTATGCATGAACCGATTCTCAAAGATAGTCTCGGTGACGAAGCTGATGCCTTGCGCAATCGTCATCCAGGCCATGTATTGCGCCTGCAAATCCGTAGCGAAGCCGGGGTATTCTTCCGTGGTCACGTCGGTCGCCTTTGGCCGATTGCGCGCGTTGACGCGCAGGGTGCCCGGCGAGACCTCAGTGATCTCCGCGCCTGCCTGCCGCATTTTATTGATCAGAGCGCCCAGGTGTCCGGGCTCGCACTGCGAAATGACGACGTCGCCTTTGGTGATCGCAGCTGCGAGCATGAAAGTTCCTGCTTCGATGCGGTCGGGAATGATTGTGTGGTCAGCCCCATGCAGACAATCGACGCCCTGAACGGTAATCGTTGAAGTGCCGGCGCCGGTGATCTTGGCTCCCATCGCAATGAGCAGATCGGCCAGGTCTTTCACTTCCGGCTCGCGCGCAGCGTTGCCGATCACGGTTTCGCCGCGGGCTAGCACGGCGGCCATCAAGAGATCTTCAGTGCCTGTGACCGTGATGCGGTCGAAGTGAACGTGGCCTCCGCGGAGGCCGTCGGGCGCTTGTGCTTCCACATAGCCATAGGCCTGTTCAATCTTCGCCCCTAGCTGCTCGAGCGCCGTCACGTGCAGATTTATGGGACGCGCACCAATGGCGCAACCGCCCGGCATGGAGACACGTGCACGGCCAGTGCGTGCGACCAACGGTCCGAGCACAAGGCTTGAAGCGCGCATCGTCTTAACGACTTCGTAAGGAGCTTCCGGGCGATCGAGCGCGCGTGCTTCGACGCACAGACAGCCGTCCCCCTCGCTGATGGCGGCGCCGGTGTAGCCGAGAAGGCTTTGCATTGTCATAATGTCTTTGACCCGGGGGACGCGCCGCAGACGGATGGGATCCGGAGTCAAAAGGCAGGCTGCCAAAGCCGGCAGTGCTGCATTTTTCGAGCCGCTGACCGGGAGTTCGCCACTCAGGGACGCCCCTCCGGTGATGATTAACTTGTCCATACAGCAGTGAAGGATTATTCGCCCAGAGCGACGCGCAGCCGCCCCTGTGCCTCGGCCAGCTTACGCTCGGCTTCTGCGCGATCCAAGTGTAGTTTGTGCATCAGGATCGCTACGCGTACCGAGCCGGTTTCGGCGAGAAGCTGGGTAGCTTCATCATAGGATACGGCCGCGATCTCGGCGATGATGCGCCGGGCCCGATCGATCAGCTTCGAGTTGGTCGGCTGTACGTTGACCATCAGGTTGCCGTAGACGTAGCCAAGGCGGATCATAACGGCAGTTGTGAGCATGTTGAGGACGAGCTTGGTCGCGGTACCGGCGCGCATTCGAGTAGACCCCGTGATGACTTCGGGGCCAGGCAGTGGGGTGATCGCGATATCCGAGGCAGCGGAAACGGCCGACCCAGGAACACAGCTCAGGCCGATAGTTAACGCACCTAAACTACGGGCGAAAGCTAACGCGCCGAGTACGTAAGGCGTGCGGCCGCTCGCGGCGATGCCAACCAGAGTGTCCGCGATCCCGAAGCCTCGCTCCTGTAAATCCTTTGCGCCTTGTACGGGATCATCCTCCGCTCGTTCGACGGAATGGCGAAGCGCCTGGTCACCGCCTGCAATGATTCCCTGAACGAGTTCGGGTGGAACCTGAAAGGTGGGCACGCATTCCGAAGCGTCGAGCACGCCCAAGCGCCCGGACGTGCCGGCACCCGTGTAGAAAAGCCGGCCACCTTTCTCCAGGCGCTCGACGATCGCATCCACAGCCAGAGTGATCTGTGGAATTTCGCTCCCTACCGCGGGTGCTACGACCTGGTCGGCGTTGTTGATGACGGCCAAAACATCGGCGGTCGGAAGAGAGTCAATCGATAAGGACGAACGGTTCTGCTCTTCGGTGAGAAGTTGGTGGCCCAAGCGGCGGCCGTTAGGCGCTGAACGAGCTTCCGCAGCCGCAGGTCGACTTCACATGGGGGTTATTGAACTTGAACCCCGAGCCCTCGAGCGTCTCGACGTAATCGACTTCGGCGCCATCGAGGTAGAGCATACTGGCCTGATCTACAAAGACGCTGAGATCGCCGAACCGGTAAGTCTTATCGAGCATGTTGGGCTGAGTTTCGAAAGCCATCGAATAGCTGAAGCCGGAACAACCGCCGCCAACGACCGCAATCCGCAGACCAGCGGGCCGGGGCTCCTGTATGTGAGAGGATCTCATTCACTTTGCCTATAGCGGTATCCGTTAGCTGAATCATTACTTGTATCTCCTGATAAGTTGGGGACTACATTTAGTCTACAACTGTTATGCGTCTGTATGATGCAGGGAAACAGCCGGGTGTTGCGCCTCCTGTGACCTGAGATGCGCAAAAAGGGCAAAGTTATTGCAACCGGTTCAAACAATTTGGCGTCCGTGACGTCATATGAACGGGTTGACTGCAATCCTTCCTTTCCCGGCGACGGTCGGGGAGAGCCCTCGGACCAGAAGCAAATTGGATCATCGAACTACCGAAGAGGCAGCGCTTGTCCGGCGTGTGCAGGACGAGGACGAGCTGGCGTTCCGAGAGATCGTAGAGCGCTATCAGGCGAAGGTCTTCTCGATCATTTACGGCATTTTGCGGAACCGCAACGATGCCGAAGACATTGCTCAGCAAGTCTTCGCAAAGATCTACTTCTCTATCAAGAACTTCGATTTTCGTAGCTCTCTGCTTACCTGGATTTACAAGATAACAGTCAACGAGTGTTATGACTATCTGCGTAAGAAGCGCGTGCGGAAGCTGGTTTATGAGAGCGATTTCTCGACCGACGATTCGTTACGGATGGAGAATTCGGAACCAGCGACCGATCAAGCGCCGCGCATCGATCAACGGCTGGCGCAGCACGACCTGATCCTGAAGCTACTCCGGAAGCTTTCGGAAGAGGACCGTTCGCTCATCCTGCTGAAGGAAGTGGAGGGGCACTCGGTGGAAGAGCTTTCAGAGATGACCGGCATGAATGAGAACACGATCAAGGTGAAGCTGTTTCGGGCGCGGCAGAAGCTGCTGAAAGCGGCGCAACGGCTGGAAAAATCGCCGCTCGTGCCTTCTTTTTAAGGTTCGTGCGGACAAGTTCGGTGTAGATTTGTAGTAGAAAAACGGACGTTCAGATCCGTGGCTAGTTTGAAAATTCTTGAGGGAAATATGCATCGGCCCATTCGGGATCGGTTAGAGGATCTGCTTAAAATAGGGCGGAGTTCGCGAGAGGCGTCAGAACACTTAGCATCGTGTGCTGAATGCACGGTCGAACTCGAGATCATGAGGCAGCAGCGAGATCAGTTTGCTGCTCTTCGGGTGCCTGAAATGGCGCCTGATGCTGGTTTTTATGCACGTGTCAGGCAACGAATTGAAGAACAGGAGACCGGTTCCTTCTGGTCTTTCCTGATCGAGTCACCCTTCGGCAAGCGGCTGGCCATTGGGTCGTTTACAGTTGCGCTTGCGTTAGGCAGCTACGTTATTTCGCAGGAGAGCCGGCATAGACCGCAGGTGGAATCGAGCATGATCGCTTTGAACGGCGAGCATAACGACGCCCCGGTTATGGGCAGCCAGGATGAACAACGCGACGCTGTACTCGAGAACTTCGTCGTCCACAACGTCGGCCTCAGTCGAGGACAAGCAAGATAGCTACTCCGGCATCACTTCCGCGGTCCCTACTGCGCCATCGAGAGGTGACGTGGTCGAACCCTAAGGTACTGCTCACACTTGGGTTAATTTTTGTGTGTGGTGTCGCCTGCGGTTCGGCTGTAACGCAGGGCTATATTCACTCTCATTGGCATAATACGCCGGCGGCAGTGTCTCCCGACATTGAAAAAGCTCGCAGCGTCGGCTTAACGGTCCTGAAAAGCCAGTTGAGCTTGACCCCCGCCCAGGAACTCTCGGTTACCAAAATTCTGGACGACTATGGCAAGTTTTATCAGAATATCGAAGACGAGCGGCAGGATGTGGCGCTCGATGGAAAACGCCGGATTCTAGAGGTTTTGACTCCGGTGCAACGTGACCGTTTCCTGAAGATGGTCAGCGAAGCTGCCAAATAGCGAGGATTCGCTAATCGTTCGCCTTTTTCTGGTGCTTACAGCAAGGCCCTTCCACTTCCATTTTCTTCTTAATAGCTTCCATCAAGCGCGACTGAATGTCCTTGGGGACCGGCTGCGCGTCGAATCCTTTGAACACCTTAAGAGTCTTGGCTGTGGTATCGCAAACGACCCAGCAATTGGGACATTCGTCTACATGTTTCTGTAAAGTTTCACGCTGAGTAGGATCTAAAGTTTCCTCTAAATAGTCATTCAGCTCGTGCAGAAACTGTTTACAGGTAAGCAAACGCGTCGTCCCCCTTTCTTTTAAACTGCCGAGTCAGTTTCTCGCGAAGTTGCAATCGTGCCCTCAGCAAGCGGCTCTTGACAGCCGATATCGACAAGCCCAGAGCCTCTGATGTTTCCTCTATTGACAATTCTTCGATGTCGCGCAGGATGAAAACGGTTCGGTAGGCTGGCTTTAAACTTTGTACCGCTTCGTCAAGCAATTCGGCCAGCTCCTCGCGCGAGTACGTCTCTTCGGGATTGTCATCCCAGACAGCGATCTCGCGAGCCATTTCGTCTTCCCCGGTCTCGATCGGCTCGTCAAGCGGAACCGAACGATCGGAGCGCCGCTTCCGAAGCTTCATGAGTGCTTCGTTTACAGCGATCCGCACCACCCAGGTATAAAACTTCGAATTCCCCTGGAAGTCGTTTAGATGCGTGTATGCCTTAAGAAAGGCCTCCTGCAGAACATCTTCGGCATCATCGTCGTTTTGAGTGATCTGTTTGGCCATGCGAAACACACGGCGGTCATAGTGCTGGACGAGCTCAGAAAAGGCATCTGCATCACCGGCCTTAGCTCGAGCGACTAAAGCGGTTTCGTCAAAAGCGGGAGAGAGAACGGAGGTGCTCACGCAAGGGGTATACACAGTCTAGCAGCGGACGGTCTCCGGTGGATTGGGCAGAAGCGAAGTGGACCGTCTTGTCTGATACGCTCGGATTTACCCACAAATGAGCAGTTCGATTCTCGTTACGCTGCCCGATGGCAGTCAGCAAGCGGTTGCACCCGGCACGCGCCCGCTGGATGTAGCTAAAACCATCAGTCCGCGATTAGCTGCAGACGCCATCGTGGCGCGAGTGAATGGAGAGCTTTTTGATTTGACGCGCCCACTCGAGGGCGACGCCAAGCTGGAAATTCTTACGCCGAAGAACCCGGAGGCTCTCCAGGTTTACCGGCATTCCACGGCGCATTTGCTGGCCGCCGCGGTGCTCGAATTGTTCCCTGAAACAAAGCTTGGCATCGGACCTCCGACCGACTCCGGGTTTTACTACGACTTTCAGCGGGAAGGGAAGTTCACGCCCGAGGATCTGGAACGAATCGAAGCACGCATGCGTGAAATCCAGGCGCGCAATCTTTCCTTTGACCGTGAGCTGACGCCCAAAGCTGTGGGATTAGAGAAGTATCGCGATGACTGGATGAAGCATGAGCTGATCGAAGAACGCGCCGGCGACATCTTTTCGGAGTACACGCTGGGGCCGAATTTCATCGATTTCTGCCGCGGCCCCCATGTGTCCTCGACGGAGAAGCTGAAAGCTTTCAAGCTACTGTCTGTAGCGGGCGCGTATTGGAAGGGTAACGAAAAGAACCCGCAACTGCAGCGGATTTATGGGACGGCTTTTTTCACCAAGAAGGAACTGGACGAATATCTAAGCCGGCTTGAGGAGGCCAAGCGGCGCGACCACCGCAAGCTGGGCAAGGATCTTGAGATTTTCGCGGTTAACGAGCTTGTAGGTGCAGGTCTACCGCTCTGGCTGCCGAACGGGGCGGCGGTGCGTCGGACACTCGAAGATTACATTGTCGAGAAGGAACGCAAAGCGGGATATCAGCACGTGTATACACCCGCTCTCGCCAAGGTCGAGCTCTATCAGAAATCCGGGCACTGGCAACACTATCACGAGGACATGTTTCCACCTATGGACCTCGAGACGGAGGAGATAGTTCTTCGTCCGATGAACTGCCCGCATCACATCCTGATTTACAAGTCCAAGATGCGTAGCTACCGGGATCTGCCGGTCCGCCTTGCCGAGCTCGGCACAATGTATCGTTATGAGCGTTCTGGCGTACTGAGCGGTTTGAGCCGCGTTCGCTGTATGACGCTTAACGACGCCCATATCTTCTGCACGCCCGAACAGATTAAAGAAGAGTTCACGGCAGTGATGAAGCTGGTTGAGGAGGCTTATCGCGATCTCGGAATTAAGCAGTACAGCTACCGCTTGTCTCTCGGAGACAGAGCGAACAACAGCAAGTATGTGGCTAACGATGAGATGTGGACGCTTGCGGAACGAGTGTTGCGCGAGTCCATGGATTCACTCGGTCTGCCTTATACCGAAGCTCCTGGTGAAGCCGCGTTCTATGGGCCCAAACTTGATATTCAGCTAGCAGATGTCATGGGCCATGAGGAAACCTATTCGACTATTCAAATCGATTTTCATCTGCCAAATCAGTTTGACCTGTCCTACATCGGACCCGACGGACATGCTGCACGTCCAGTGATGATTCATCGAGCGATTATCAGCACGATGGAGCGCATGATTTCGTATTTGATTGAACTGTACGCCGGTGCGTTTCCGGTTTGGCTGGCGCCGGTACAGGCGATTGTCTTGCCAATTACCGATCGACAGACAGAGTACGCACGCAAGGTGCATGGAACGCTGGTAGAGGCTGGGTTTCGCGCCGATTTGGATCAGCGCAGCGAGAAAGTGAACCTAAAAATCCGCGAAGCACAGCTGCAAAAGATTCCCTACATGCTGGTAATTGGGGATCGCGAAGCTCAGGCCGGGCAAGTCTCGGTGCGGAATCGTAAAACTGGGGATCAGGGCGTAGTCACGCTGGACGAATTTGTCGCCCGCCTGACTGGCGTGGTAGCTGCTAAAAACCTGGTCGAGTAGGCAGCCGAGCGCTTAAGCGACTCG
Organism: Terriglobia bacterium; assembly: GCA_963737005.1. Classification (GTDB taxonomy): domain Bacteria; phylum Acidobacteriota; class Terriglobia; order Bryobacterales; family Bryobacteraceae; genus Bog-105. Next base: position 909,099 of record CAVTRD010000008.1, read on the forward strand.
ATCGCGCACCAGGATGCGCCCACCTTTGACCAGCTCGAAACGCCCGTCCCGCCAACTCATGCGACGGCTTAAGTAGCTGGCAATCCAAACAGCGAAACCGAGCAAATCACGGAGCGGGCACAGCCAGGGCTTAGTAAGGCACTCGCGATCGCGAGTTACGCCCCAGCCGATTGCATAATTTTCGATTAGCCGGTTCAGGATCGTGATGGCTAATAATGCTGCGCCGAATGCGGCGTGCCCGCTAAGCGCACTACCGATCAGGGCGAACATTCCGTACGGGATCGCGAAGACGAAGACTGTTCCGAAGTGGCCTTTCGGGCGAGAGTGCTTCGTACCAGCGGCCCAGCGGACCTGCCGCCGCCACATTTTGCCGAAAGACATGGGAGGGACAACGTGTGAAATGATGTGCCGGGAAAGAACCACGTCGAACCCTTGCGCCGCGACCAGATTTCCGATTACGAAATCGTTGGAGAAGTAGTCCCCGAGAGCCTGGTAGCCTCCAATCCGTGCCAGCGCATCGCGGCGGACGGCGATAGTCGGACCGAGGCCGAACTTGATGCCCTCCAGTAAGTTCGCGGCCAGCACGCCGGCCGTCATCTCGACGCTCATGCCAATCGCGTCAAGCGCCGACCAGAGCCCGCCGGTGTTCTTGCCTCGATAGACGCATGTCAACATGCCGTTGGCGGGATCGCAAAGCGGGGGTACGACAGCGGAAAGATAGTCGCGAGTCACTTCAACATCGCTGTCGCTCGTTACGAAGATGTCATGCCGGGCGACGGCTGCCATGCATGAGAACGAATAAGCGGGTGGATTGGGCCACGCCGGTTCACCGGTAATCAATACTTGCGAAGGTACAGCAGGGTATCGATCACATACTTTTCTGGCAACGGGCAGCGCGGCGTCATCCGGGTGATCTACTGCGAAAATAACTTCAAATTCGCCTGAGTAATCCTGCGAAAAGAAGCTTTCCAGGTTACGCTCCAAGTTGATTTCAAGACCGTGCAATGGCTTCAGGAGTGACACAGGAGGCCAACCGCGATTGGCCTGCTCGGCAGCTTGCAGCGACTGCTGCTTCGCCTGCCGCCTAAATTTAGCTAGCCCCAGAAGAGCAAGGACGAGGTAAACAGACGAGGAGAGCGTACCGATTACGCCAACACCAACGAAGATCCAACCGAGAGCCATCATGCGCTTATTTCCCGGCAGACGTCGCGTGCCGGCCCGATCAACTGGCGCATGGATGCACCGGGAAGCTAGCAAGGATCACTTTTATGGCTTATCCGCGTCGATCGACTTGTCGTCGTTCTTCTTTTGTTTCTCTTCGAGGGCCATAGCCTTGCGTTCTTCGTCGTCCCGGATGTTATTCATGGCGAAAAAGCCCTCGAGCGTGGCATGAGAATCGACCATGTCCTCGAGGCTGCGGGCTTCATGTTCGGCCTGGTGAGGGCTTTCGACGAGATTCTCTGGTTTGTCGTGATCTTTTTGGTTTTCCATTTTGATGTGGGACTCTCTTGACGGGCGGACGTTACCCAAGCGCTTTAGGCGGCGTTTGGCGGCAAAACTTCACTCAACGAGATTTCGAGGTTCAACGCCGTCATCCGTAAGATGCCGTCGTGAACTTCGGTAGGCGGTTGCTCCTGATCGATAATCCAGACCCGGTTTTCGTAAGGATGAATGATCCAGACACAAGGTACGCCTATAGTCAAGTAATCGGCTACCGACTGATTCATTCTCGTCCATCTGTCTTCTGGAGAAAATATTTCGATGCAGAGAAGTGGCGGCTTGCTCACCACCTCTTCCAGTTCTGAAACGACACAAACATCGGGCAGGCGCACACGTAAAGCTGAAACTTGCACACGCTGTTCGACTAATGTAATCAGCCCTTGGCTCCTGAGCGAGGCGCGGAGCAACGCCGCTATTTCGGTTCGCGTGTAGGAGTGTTTGCCTTTTCCTACGTTCCGCTCAATGACTACTCCGTCGACATACTCGCAGTCCGGTGAATACGAGGTACTGATATATTCTTCGAGCGAAGTGAGGCTGGGGGCGGTGGCCATCGTCTCTTCTTATTGTCGCGCAATTACCGATCGCTTCTTGCTCGTAGAGCTCACGCCACTCATCCCGCCTATTTCATGTTGGGCTTCACAATCAGTGTTTCTTTCGCATCCACCTTTTCGAACTCCATCGGGAAGCTCTTGCCGACGTAGTAGGCCGGCCACTCATCCTTGTAGTGCTTTGACGCGACATGGCCGGATTCACCAGTGGTCAGATTCTGCACGGACCTGTCCCAATTCCCCACATCGGCTACCATGCGCTCCGAAGGCCCGAGAGTGGCCGTGGTTTGCTTGACCGTGCTGCCGGAGCCGCTCATTTCCACGGGCCCGATATCGAAGTAGCCGTTCACGACCGGGAGTTCTTTGCCGATGGGGTGGGCGAATTTCCAGGTCAGCAGCCGCCCCCATTTCCACTTCGTTACCGGGCTGCCCTGTCTGACCCGTCCGTCCGCCAGGGCCGATGTCAGATTGTCGAGCAGCCAAGTATTCCAATTGTTTTTCGCAATCCAGCCGGAAGGCCGGGCTTTTAGCAAATTTTGAATGATCTCGGGGCGGGGCAGAATTTCGGGTGAGGAAGCATCACGCGTGTTGTGCGGCGTGCTGGTTGGTGAGACGAGATCGACCAGTGAAGCGGCCAAATGATGGCTCAAGAGCTGAGTGATCATCGGCGCAGGCTGGTCTTTATCCATCTGCCCGTTCCAATTGCGAAGAACATCAAGCGCGTCACAGAAGTTGCGATCGCCCGAACGATTACTCGCCGCAGCTGACCCAACTACCTGCTTGGCGAGAAAGTGGTCGTAAGCCGAGTAGACATCTTTCTGAACAGCCAGAATGTCGTCGATTCCGAGTTTTTCCTTCGCGCGCAAAAGTGCCAGGATTTGATCGATCCGATAGCGATCGTGAAAGTTTCCGCCAACGATGTACGGGAAATCGGGTGGGAATGGATTCTGGTTGGCCGTCGCGACGATGCCTGAGCGTGGATTGTAGAACGTTGGCAGTTGCTCGAACGGAATGTACCCATCCCATTCGAAGTTGCCGGAAGACCCATCGAGCGGTACGTCACCTTGAAAGCCCCGGCGAATTGGCAGCTTGCCCGTCACCTGATAACCGATATCGCCCGCACGGCTCGCAAAAACGAAGTTCTGACCGGGTCCCCAGAAAGGGCGCACGGCAGCGCGGAACTCCTGCCAATTGTGCGCGCGATTCACATCGAAGAACGGCAAAGCAAAGCCGTCCGTTGCGCTCCAACGCATGCTGTACGCCTTGCCATCAACCTGCGCGATCACTGGGCCATGGCGAGTCACCCAAATATTGAGGGCTAGCGGCTTCTGTCCTTTGATGCCGATGATTTGCCGGTCGAGTTGCGCCTGTTCGACCTTGCCTTTGTAGAGATAGCGTCCGGTCCGGTCATCGAGTTGTTCGGCATAAATGTCCATTACATCTGCCTGCACGTTGGTCACGCCCCAGGCGATCTGGTCGTTGTGTCCCGTCAGAATACTGGGCACGCCAGGAAGGGAAGCGCCTGAGACGTTGAGACCCGGCGCTTTCAAGTGAACGAGGAACCACGTGGGCGGGATGCCGTAGGACAGATGTGGGTCATTCGCCACGATCGGGTTTCCGTCGAGTGTATGTGCTCCCGACACAGCCCAGGCGTTCGATCCCGGACTGACGTAAGCGCCCTGCGCGGGGGGAAAGAGCATGTGAACCTTCGCCTGCTGATTGGTGGCCGCGAGCAATTGCCCCTTGCCGATTTCGAATCGCGACGAGTCTGTCAGGTCGCGGAACATGACCAGACCGACCAGTAAAGAGTCCGCCAGAGTCCAGTCGCGTGGATCATACGAATGACCGGGAAGCGAGAACTCCAGAGAGTAATCGCCACGGTGCGTTTGGATAAAGTAGTTAACGCCGCGCGCATATTCGACGAATAAGGCTCGATCGCTGGGGCGAAGATTTGCGACCTGGGATTCCGCGATGGCCCGCATACGCATGCGCCGTGATTCCTGATCGGCGTTCAAGGCAGCAGGGCCGAAGACTTCAGAAAGCTCGCCCGCCGCTAACCGGCGAAGGACATCCATCTGCCACAATCGGTCTTGGGCCGTCACAAAGCCTTGCAGAAAAATGGCATCTTGCCACGAGGATGCCTCAATGTGCGGAATCCCGCGTCGATCCCGCTTGATTGTGGCCGAGCCTGTAATTGGCGCCGTGAGCTCACCTGATGTTTTTGGCAGCGGACGAACCGCATACCAATAAACGGCGGCTGCAATGAGCAGCAGAAGAAGCGCCACGCTTACGTTAACAATGCGCACCACGCGTGAGAGCACGGACCGATTTTACTCTGCCTTCCGGCGCGCGTATTTGTCCGGGGCGAGCAGCCGATAGCGGTCGTATGGCGATACGCTTCTTCGTTCTTCTATTGATATTGGCGGCCAATGGCTTCTTTGCGGCGTCCGAAGTGGCGCTCGTGTCGGTTCGGCAATCGCGTTTGCGCGAACTTGCCGAAACCGGTAACGCGGGCGCGCAAAGCGCGTTGAATCTATTGGCAAATCCCGGACGGCTTTTGTCGGTCACACAAGTCGGTGTAACGCTGGCCAGCTTGGGAGTAGGTTGGGCGGGCGAAGATACGCTCTACCGAGTTTTCCGCAGCGCTTTAGATCCGTTGCATATACATGCCCCTACTGCGCTGATCCACGGCGTTGCGTTTGCGCTTGCATTTCTTTTCATAAGCTATTGTCACGTGATTGTGGGCGAGGTTGTGCCCAAGAACCTCGCCCTTGAGAAAGCCGATCGACTGGCCGTATTGGTTGCTCCGTCGCTGCTGATCTTCTACCGAATTTCGCGGCCCTTTGTTTACGTCATCGAACGCACATCTGCTCTCGTACTCCGTGCTCTAGGCATAGCCGCTGGGCACAGCCATGGCGGTCACAGTCCGGAGGAACTGAAGTACATTATTCAGTCCATTCGCCGTGAAGGCAATCTTCAACAGTTCGAAGAGGAGGCGATCCAGCGGCTTATCGGACTTTCGGAATTCAATGCGCGAGAAATCATGACCCCGCGTAATAGCATCGTTTCGCTGTCGTTAGATGCTGATCTTGAGACAGTGCTCGCCGTGATGAGCGAGCATCAATTTACGCGCATGCCCGTCTATGAGGGCCGACCGGAGCAGATTATCGGCATCGTTCACTACAAAGACTTGATGCGCGTCTGGGAAGAGCGCAGGGTTGATTATGATCGGCGACGCCCATCCCGCCCGTTTCGCCTGCGGCGTTTTGTTCGTAAGCCCCTGGTGATTCCTGAAACGAAGCCGCTCAATCAACTGATTGATGAGTTCCGCACCAGTCAAACACGCATGGCGCTGGTGGTTGATGAGTTCGGCACAGTAGCGGGCCTTGTCACGTTAGAAGACGTTCTGCAACAAATCTTCGGTGACATCAGCGACGAGCATGACGTGATAACACCTGCTTCGTCATATCAGGAACACGTTTTGCAATTAGAAGGAAGCACGACGATCCGCGATTTGAAGACGCGCTACAACATCACGCTACCGCCGGATGCGGGATTCGAGACGCTCGCTGGATTTTTGCTTTTTCAATTCGGTTATATCCCGAGGGTGAAAGATTCGGTCGATTACGACAGCCGCCGTTTCACCATTACTCACATGGATCGCAACAGGATCGCCACCGTACTAATCGAGAAGCTTGATCCCAATCAACAGCCCGATCCAGCCAATGAAGGCTAGCGCACCCGGCGGAAAGAGATCGAACCGGACCGCCTACATTGCACTGGCCGCGGTGTGCCTCTTCTGGGGAACCACCTACCTGGGCATCAGGGTGGCGCTCGAGAGCATGCCCCCGCTCTATCTGATCGCGATCCGGTACACGATCTCAGGCAGCATTCTGTTGGCGGTGGCGGCTGTGGGTGGATTCCATTTACCAACCCGCCGTGAATTGCTCCAAACGGCAATTTGCGGCATCATCTGCATCGGCGTTGGCAACGGCTTTCTGGCGACTGCAGAGCTGATTATTCCGAGCGGGCTAGCGGCGTTGTTTTATACGACTGCGCCATTTTGGATGGTGGGACTGGACCCTCTTCTGCCACAGGGCAAGCGTCCCTCGTTGTACACGTTGGCAGGTCTTGGTGTCGGTCTGCTTGGTGTGGTATCCCTCGTTTGGCCGGCGGCTCGCCACGAGGGATTTGGGGGCCACACATTTTTCGGATTCCTTCTGTTGCAAATCAGCGCGGTGGGTTGGGTGCTTGGCGCGCTCCTGCAAAAACGGGTGCGGGTAGTGGCTTTGCCATTTGTCAGCGGCGCTGTGCAGCAGCTAGCGGCGGGGCTCGCGACGTTTGTACCGGCAGCGCTACTTGAAAAATTTCCCCACGCAATTTCCGTGCGATCAGAGATCGCGATTGCTTACCTGGTTGTTTTCGGCTCGTTAATCGGTTTCAGTGCTTTCATCTACTCGATGATTCATCTGCCGGTCGCTATCGTCTCGATCTACACCTTCGTCAATCCAGTGGTCGCGATCTGGCTAGGCTGGCTTTTCTTTCGCGAGCCGTTTGGGACCAGAGAGCTGATTGCGATGATCATTATCTTCGGTGGTATCGCACTTACTCGATGGAGCGAGGGACGACCCTCACTGCCGGCCGTGAGTCCGCCCCCGGAAGAGGCTGGCGCGATCAGCTCTGGTAATCGGGAGGCTTGATGCCTTTCGCGCGAAGGTACATCTCTGCCGAAGCGCGGTGATGGGTGGAGTGGTCGAGCATTCCCAGAAGCAATTCGAATCCGGTTTCGGTTCCTTCTTCGCTCTTGTAAGTCTTCGCGAGCTGCTCATGCGTCAAATGGGAGACCTGGTCGATCGCTTTGTCGTACTGAGCCTTCACGAAAGTGATCACGTCCGCTTTGCTCATCGAGGCGGGTTTGCCCGGGTCTGGTTTCGTTCCATTAAAGGGACTGAGAAAGTACACGAGTCCGGACGAGAGATGAACCATCTGCTGCCCAAAGCTCATCTGCTCGGGGGTCAGCTTGAAATCGTAATCGGAAGCGGGCATAGCCTCGGCGACTTTCATCGTGAAGTCACGAGATGTTTTCAGGTGCTTGACTATGCTGTCTTGAATCAGGTCCTGCTGCGCGAAGACGGGGGCTACCAGACTCGCGGCGAGTAACGATAATGACGTAATCGACTTGATCATTTCTACCTTCGACCAAGTCTACTGCAAAAGCAGCGTTTAGCGATCAATCGTCGCCATCATGCGTTCGTTGTAACGTGGACCGGAAATGCTTTCTGGCGCTAAAGCGTGATCGAGTTTCGCCATTTCGTCGGGTGTGAGCTGAATTGAGACCGCGGCGACATTCTCTTCGAGATAGTTTCTCCGTTTGGTGCCGGGAATGGGCACGATGTCGTTCCCTTTGGCGAGCAGCCAGGCGATGGCAATTTGTCCGGGCTTGGCCTGTTTACCGCTGGCAATCTCTTCTACGACGGCAGCGGCCCGCACATTTGCATCGAAGTTAGCGCCTTGAAAGCGCGGGTCGCCGCGCCGATAATCGCCCTCCGGGTACTCTTCCGCGCGCTTGGCCGTTCCCGTCAGAAATCCGCGGCCAAGCGGGCTGAACGGGACGAGACCGATACCCAGTTCGCGCAGTACTGAGATGATGCCGGATTCCAGATTACGCTCCCACAGCGAATACTCGCTCTGCAGGGCGCTCACCGGATACGTAGCGTGGGCGCGCTTTATCGTTTTCTCGCCTGCTTCGGACAAACCGAAATAGCGCACTTTCCCGGCGCGTACCAGATCGCCGACCGCTCCGGCAACCTCTTCGACAGGAACCTGCGGATCGACACGGTGCTGGTAAAAGAGGTCGATGTGATCGGTCGCAAGCCGCCTTAAGGAGATGTCGGCCACTTCGCGGATGTGCTCGGGGCGGCTGTCGGTACCGGCTGGTTTGCCGTTTTCGATTCGAAAGCCGAACTTAGTCGCGATGATCGCCTTCTCGCGGCGACCCTTCAGCGCGCGCCCAAGCAGTTCTTCGTTCTTGTATGGGCCGTACACTTCGGCTGTGTCGAAGAAATCGAGTCCCAGTTCGAGTGAACGGTGAATTGTTGCAATCGACTCCGCATCATCGGCGACGCCATAAGACTGGCTCATGCCCATGCAGCCAAGTCCGATGGCCGAGACCTCAAGTCCCTGGGTCCCTAATTTTCGTTTCGGTAGCATATCTTCTGTTGACTCAGTAACCAGGTGTCTGGCTTCTATCGTTTACCGCCAAGTACAACCGTCGCCCCGCTCGGTTTCGCAAATAACTGCGGTTGGAGAGGCACGTTCTGCATGACTTTTGAGATTCGAATCTCCTCTTCTTTGCCGCCCGGTTCAGTTGAGTTGTGGACGATGCGGAATGGCAGCTTGACTCCGTCTACTTCCTGGTAATCGGAGAAGTCGGTCACATGTTTGAAATAGGCCGAAGTCTCGCCGGTCTCTTCGACGCGCACCAGCAGGTGGCTTGAACTATCGAAATAAAATTTGGTCGCGCCCAGAGTGTTCGGTGAAATCAGGACATTCATGCGGCGCTCATCCAGAGTTTCGGGAGGAGCGGCCAGCACCTCGGGATACAGCTGTTTGAGGCGCGCGTAGCGGACGGGATCGGCATCCATCTCGAGCGGGATCTGAGAGCCTTTTGGAAGCTTCGAGACGCGCTTTTTGGACGACAGAATCCAGCCGCTTCCTCCGTCGTAACCCATCTTTTTCTTGCCCTCGACCAGGAGAACTTTATTCGGCTTCTGCCAGTAGTAAACCAGCTTGGAGCCGTGATGTCGCTGGGCATGGACTTCTCTGGTGTTAATGCGCGCGATCGAGGCCGAGCCGCCGACCGCCCGGACGTAAGCGTCGATGACCGGATCGGGCGATTGGCTTCCGGTCTCGGCCAAAGCCCATCGAGCAGCCAAAGCGTGGAGAAGCAGCAAGCTGAATGGAAGCAATGTCTTGCGCCTGTTGGGAAAGAAGGACAGGCAGAGAGGGCTACCCGTTAAGAGCCAAAAACTTTTCATTTTTCAAAAAATCTGCTACTTTCGAGGCACCTTTCGCTATCTCTTACAATAGGAGTATTAGTCGATGACAGTGCTCGAATCGTTGAAAAAATACAGTATCGTTGTGGCCGATACTGGTGATTTCCAGGCTATCGAACGCCTAAAACCCCAGGATGCCACGACCAACCCCTCTCTGCTTTTAGCGGCGGCACAGCGCCCGGAATACCGCCATCTGGTTGATGAAGCTCAAGAGCACTCCGATAAGGTAGGCGGGGGTGAAAAAAAGCAATCTGAAGCCTTTATGGATCAGCTTTTTGTGAGCTTTGGGCGCGAGATCCTCAAGGTAGTTCCGGGTCGAGTGTCGACCGAAGTCGACGCGTCGTTGAGCTTCGATACGCAAGGTACGCTGGATAAAGCGCGTTACTTGATTAGCATGTACGAGAAAAACGGCACGAGCCGGGATCGCGTGCTGATTAAAATTGCTAGCACCTGGGAGGGCATCAAAGCAGCCGAACAATTGGAGAAAGAAGGCATACACTGCAATCTGACTCTGCTGTTCAGCTTTGCGCAGGCAGTCGCTTGCGCGGAAGCGAAAGTTACCCTTATCTCGCCTTTTGTGGGACGCATCTACGATTACTACAAAAAGGAAAACGGCGGGAAGGATATCCCGATCGAAGAGGATCCTGGTGTAGCGAGCGTGACTCGTATATACAACTACTTCAAAAAGTACGGCTACCAGACTCAGGTAATGGGCGCCAGCTTCCGTAAGGTGGAGCAGATCACCCATCTAGCCGGCTGCGACCTGCTGACTATTAGCCCGGATCTGCTCGAGAAGATGCAGCAGACGGAGGGTGAGATTAGCGCTGCTCTTACGCCGGAGAAAGCAAAAGCGAGCAAGGACGAGAAGATTCACCTGGACGAGAAGAGTTTCCGGTGGCTGCATAACGAGGATGCTATGGGTACCGACAAGCTTGCCGAAGGTATACGGAAGTTCAACGCCGATGCCAGAAAGCTAGAGCAATACGCACGCAGCCAGGTGCGCGAGAAAGTCGGCGCTTAACCCGGTTCGAAAGTCAGACCAAGAAGTTAATCGGCGGGGCAGCTGCGCGGAGTGGCTGCACCCAACTTTTTGGTTGCTTGCCCCTGCAACCCCGCAAGTTTCGCGGCTATCGCTTCTCCGGTCAGCGGGTCCCACAGCTCAGGTGCGATTTCGAGGAGAGGCTCGACAACAAAACGCCTTTCCATCATACGTGGGTGCGGAATTGTCAATTCCTCGTTATTCATCAAGACGCTACCGAATAGTAGAATGTCGATGTCAATGATCCGTGGTCCACGCGGGGAAACTCCGATCCGAGTGCGGCCGGCGTTCTGCTCTATGTGATGAATGTGAGCCAGCAATTGGGGAGGCGAGCAAGCGGTTTGACATGCGAGCACCATGTTTAAGAACCAGGGTTGATCGGTTACATCTTGTGGTTCTGTCTCGTAAATAGAGGAGCAGGCGGTTACGTTCAGCTGAGGCGATTCGAGGGCCGCGATTGCTTGTTCCAGGTTTGCCTGGCGATCACCTAAATTTGAGCCAAGGGACAGGAAGACTCTTTCGGTAGACATCGGGGGCCGGACTAGAACAGCGGATTTTGGGAGCCGGAGCCGAAGCGGCTCTTGCGCGAGACCTGGAAATAATCGAACGCGCGATCGGTTGCGATACGGCCGCGCGGCGTTCGGTCGAGAAACCCGAGCTGCATCAGATAGGGTTCGTAGACTTCCTCGATGGTGTCGGTTTGCTCGTCGATCGAAGCGGCAATCGTGCTCAATCCGACAGGCCCCCCGCCGTACTTGACCATGACCGTAAGCATGATTTTTTGGTCGACTGCGTCGAGGCCGTACCGATCCACCTTCAGAAGGTTCAGCGCAGCTTGCGCCACCTCAGCGTCGATGTACCCACTAGCGCGCACCTGTGCGAAATCGCGAACGCGCCGCAGCAGCCGGTTAGCGATGCGGGGCGTGCCTCGACCGCGCCGGGCGATCTCGCGGGCTGCTTCATGCGAGATCTGGACATCGAGCAGCCTGGCCGAGCGCTCGACAATATGTGCCAGCGTCTCTTCGTCGTACGGTTCCAGCCGGAGCACGATCCCGAAACGCCCCAGGAGCGGCGCACTCAGCAGGCCTTGTTTGGTAGTTGCGCCGACGACGGTGAAGCGCGGCAACGGAAGCGAGTGCGTCCGAGCGCCCGGGCCGGTTCCAACCAGAATGTCGAGCCGGAAGTCTTCGAGCGCCGCATAGAGAATCTCTTCGATATCGGGCTGCAATCGGTGAATTTCATCGATGAAAAAGACTTGGTGTTCGCGCATGCTGCTGAGAATGCCCGAGAGGTCGAGCTTCTTCTGCAGGATGGGGCCGGCAGTCTGGTCGATGGGTACGGCAAGCTCCTGGGCAATAATGCCGGCGAGTGTTGTTTTCCCAAGGCCGGGCGGCCCGCACAAGAGTACGTGATCCATTGCTTCGCCGCGCTGTTTCGCTGCTTCTATTGCGATCGAAAGCAACTCGCGAACGTGCGGCTGTCCGGCAAAGTCATCGAGCTTGGTCGGGCGTAGCGCCGCTTCAAACTCGCCGTCGTCTTCCTGAGAGTTTCGAGAGACCGGCCCGTCTGCGCTCATCCGCTTTCCACGTTAACGCACGAGTGCCATAGCGGCTCGAAAGTACGATTCGAAGTCGTTGGGAGCACCGCGCTCGCTCACCTTACGAACAGCCTGCTCGGCGGCTGGGCGGGAGCAGCCGAGATTTTGCAGCGCCGAGAGCACGTCCGCTTCGAGCGGCGAAAGCGCGGGACCGGTTTGCTGCGGGGTGCTGACCTTTCCCACAATCTCGATGGCTGGCAGTTTGTCTTTTAGCTCGAGCACGATGCGCTCGGCGGTCTTTTTACCGACGCCCGGAATGCGCACCAAGCGGTCGAGCGCACTCGTCCGGACCGCGTCAATCAGTTCCGCAGTGGGCAGTCCGGAGAGAACGGTAATTGCCAGTTTGGGACCGATCCCGCTCACAGAGATAAGCTTTTCGAAGACGGACTGTTCCAGCGCCGTGGCGAAACCAAAAAGCAGAATTGCGTCCTCTCGGACATGCGTATGAATCCGAAGCGCGACCGCCGAACCCGAATCAGGCAAAGTGGTGTAAGTCGAAATCGGAATCTGCAATTGGTATCCAACGCCTGCCGCCTCGACGATCAATTCATTCGGATGCTTTTCGAGAATCGTTCCACGTAAGTGACCGATCATGTTGCCCGATCCATTATCTAATTACCAAGGACGTGTTCCGTAGAATACCGGCATGGCTCGCCGGCGCTTCTTCGTCGCAGAAATCCGGCGCGGTACGGCCGAGGTGGTGGGCGCGGAAGCGGACCACCTGGTTCGTGTTCTGCGCGCGGAGTTTGGACAGGTTTACGAGATTTCCGACAACCAGGGACTCTATCTGGCCCAGATCGAAGTAGCGCGTAAGTCGCTCGTCACCTTTCGCGTTCTCGAAAAGCTGCCTTCTCCCGGACCGAGCGTTGACGTTACGATTCTGCCGGCCCTCTTCAAATTTGACCGCTTTGAGTGGTTGGTTGAGAAAGCAACCGAGCTTGGCGTTTCGACCATTGTGCCTTGGGAGGCGGTGCGAACGGAGCGAGGTTTAATGCAGGCTTCTGCCAAGCGAACTCTTCGTTGGCAAAAGATTGCGAACGAAGCCAGCCAGCAAGCGCGGCGCGCACATCTCCCGCGCATTGAAGCGGCGATTCACTTCCGAAAAGCGCTTGCACTCGAGGCGGATTTTCGTATTCTGCTGGACGAGGACGCCTCCGCATCGCCACTCCTGCGCATCTTGCCTGAGGAACGCTGTACGAGAGACCGCATTGGGATTCTATCGGGACCGGAAGGTGGATGGACAGAAGAGGAGCGCGAGCAGGCACTTGCAATGGGATGGAAAGCGTGTTCGCTAGGACCGACAGTGCTTCGGGCCGAGACCGCCCCGATTGCTGCGTTATCCATCATTGGGTCAGCCTGGCAGAATACAGAAACCGGGAAATCTTCGTAGTACGGTCTTCCTGTCCGCTCGGGTCTCATAAGCAGAACCTCCTGAAAGGACCAAGTAGAAGATGGAACAACCACAAACGCTAGAAGACCTGTTTATCATCGGTCTGAATTATGTTTACGACGCTGAAAAGCAGCTCATAGAAGCGCTACCGAAGATGGCGCAGGCATCCACCAATCCGCAACTACGGCAGGCTTTCGAAGAGCATTTAAAACACACGCAGCAGCATGTACAACGTGCCGAGCAGATTTTCCAAGCGCTTGGTAAACAGTCCGAGACGAAGCCAAATACAGTTGTGCAGGCGATGCGGCAGGAAGCCGACAAGATGATTCAAATGATCCAGGCCTCGCCGTTGCGCGATGCGGCGTTGATCGTGGCCGGCAATCAGGTGGAACACTACGAGATGGCGGCTTATGGATCTCTGGTGAATTTTGCTCGGCTCCTGAATCAGCAGCAGTCTTTGCAGCTCCTGCAGCAGACCTTAGAAGAAGAGAAGAAGGCTGATGCAATCCTGACTCAGATTGGTGAATCGCAGGTAAACCAGCAAGCAGCGAATCGTTCGACGGCAGCAGCCGGCGCTCGTTAGAGCTGAGACACTTCGAGGCGCCGTAGAACAAGTTGACTTGTGCGACTCGCTCTCGGCGCCTTCGTTGTGGTAATCGCAGGACTGTGTTCCTGCAACCTGACTTACTTGTCGTTCTTGTGCTGTTCCTCGTAGGTACGCGTATGGTGATGAACATTACCCTGGGCATCACGATACTCCCGTTCTTTCAGGTCGGACGAGTCACTCCCGTTCTGCCCCTTGTCCTCTCTTTTAGCTGAGCTCTGCTGGCGATGACTTGAGCTTGAGCTCTCCTCCGATTTGCGAGAACTTCCGTGTTGCGCCTCATGATGCTCAAACGGTTCTTCCGCGCTTTTGTGCGGATGTTTGCCTGTAGCTTGTTGTTTTTGTTCTGCCATGGAACTTCCTTTCTGAAAGTTCAGATGGCACTGAGGTACCGGTGAGTGCCGAATCTAAGTCCAGAAATTTTGCTCGCGTAAGTTCCGCATAAGTTCAGAGTGATCTGCCCGTTCTATGCTTCTTTCGAAATAATGGCGGCCTGCACAGGCATTCTTCCGACCGGCAGCATTGTAAAGAGCGAGCCTCCTGCTTTGCTTCGCATCTTGGCGGCATCGGAAGTTTTTGCTTGTACGGAAGCAATGCGAATGACGGCCAAATCTCCCGATTGCTCGTTGAGCACTAGCGCATATTGATCGTCGGGAGTGACAGCAATGAAGGAAGGTTTCTGGCCGACTTCAACTAAGCCGATCATCTTGCGATTAGGGACATTGAGTATGCAGATGTCTGAGCCGCTCGCACTCGCGACGAAGAGATAGGCGGGAACGGCGGAACAGGCCATGACTCCTGGATCGCGACCGGCGAGCACCGTCTGTTCGACTTCCAGTGGCACATACGGAAATGCGATAGCCACTCCGTCCATGCCTTTGCCGGTGATAAACAGCTGTCCACCATCGGCGTTAAAGCAGAAGTTGTCCGGCTGCATGGCAAGCGGCAGGTGAACGATCACTTGCTGGCTGGCGGAGTCGATTACGCTCAGCGCCTGCTCGCGGCAGTTGGCGACCAGCAGAGCTTTCCCATCGGGCCGAAAACGAACCTGGCGGAGAGGACCTTCCAGATCGGTCGTGTTCTGATGGCCGGTATTGCCGTCGATAAATTCGACCGTGCCGTGATCTCCGGTTGAAACTGCTACCGCGTTGAGCGCCGAGACATCGAGTGAGAGCGGCGCGCCAGAAAGCTTCCACTGACGGGTGAGAGCGAGGGTATGCGCATCGAGCTCGAAAAGCTCTCTGCTACTTGAGGTCGCCCATAGATGTTTACCGCCGGGAGCAAGTGCCAGATTGAAGAGTTCGTCCGAAAGGCGGCGCGAGTGAACGCGCTCGAAACTAGAGTTCAGGGCATGTACCGTACCCGATTTGGGTGTCAGCACGTAGCTCGTCTTGAGTATCGGATTGGCGATAACGGTGCTAGGGGCCTCGTTGACCGGCACCTCCTTGCTGAGCCGGAAGGTGGAGAGGTCGACCAATGCGACGCTTCTCTCACCGGCGGTCGCAATGACTACGTAACCGGGAAACCCGGTGACCCGGCTACGTTCACAGCCTGCAGCGAGACTCATGCCGGCGGCTGCCAACCATTCCCGCCGGGTGGAGCGGGAACCGATCACCGCAGGCGTGTTTCTACCAGCCGACAAGAGCACGCCCCAGTGGGAGGTTTTGACGCAAGCGTCTGAAAAGAATGCATTTTGCCCAGGATCTTCGGGAGATACATCCTTATGTTACTCTCGGTATTCATCGTCGCTGCCCGGGCAGCTGTTCACTCATGAATTTCAGGTCTGTTTTCAGCCTCGTCTCCTCCGATCTGGCCATTGATCTGGGAACCGCGAACACGCTGGTATTCGCGAAGGGCAAGGGGATTGTGGTCAACGAGCCCTCGATCGTGGCGATTAACAAAAACAACGGTGAGATTGAGGCGGTCGGTAAGGAAGCAAAGGAAATGGTCGGGCGCACGCCCGGCAATATCGTGGCGATCCGGCCGATGAAGGACGGCGTCATTGCCGACTTTAAAGTCACTGAGCGCATGCTGAACTACTTCATCTTGAAGGCACACGGCCGCAAGATGCTGGTTCATCCGCGCATTGTGATCGGTGTCCCGAGCGAGATTACGCAGGTGGAAAAGAGGGCCGTCAGCGAATCGGCCTACCGAGCTAAAGCGAGCGAGGTGCACCTGGTCGAACAGGCGATGGTGGCGGCGATCGGCGCAGGGCTGCCGATTACCGAGCCCTCCGGCAACATGGTGGTCGATATCGGCGGCGGGACGACGGACGTAGCCGTGATTTCGCTATCAGGCATTGTTTATGCGCGCTCGGTGCGGGTGGCGGGTAACGAAATGGACGACGCCATCATGAGCTATCTGAAACGGAAATATAATCTTCTGATCGGTGAACGCACAGCTGAGCAGATCAAAATTAAGATTGGCTCGGCTTATCCGCTCGAGAAGCCGCTCACGATGGAGATCAAGGGCCGGAATCTGATCGAGGGCGTCCCGAAGACAGTCACGGTAGAGGACAACGAAATCCGAGAGGCGTTGGCCGAATGCGTCTCTACCATTCTGAACGCGATCCGGGTAGCGCTGGAGCGCACGCCGCCAGAGCTGAGCGCGGACATCAGCGATCGGGGCATTGTTCTAACGGGTGGCGGGGCTATGCTCAAGAACTTGGATCGGCGTATCCGGGAAGAAACCGGGCTGCCGGTCTCGATCGCAGAAGATCCGCTAGCCTCGGTGGTTCTTGGGACGGGTAAAATGCTGACCGATTTCAAGCTCTTACGCCGGATCGCGATCGAGTAGTTTCGAAGTCGCTGGCACCGGGAGCCGCCTCCGCTCTACAGTAGAAAAGGAAGTCATGGAAGCTCTACTGAGCCGGTTCCGGAATCTCACGGTGTTGCTGGTGGCCGTTGTAGCCCAACTTCTGTATCTGGCTTATCAGATCAAGACCAATGGCGAGGAGCGCCTGATCCGGGTTTGGGCCGTTACGGCAGTGACTCCGATGGCGGGGATTGTGGAGGCGGTGCGCCACAATACCATTGGATTTCTCGAAGATTATTTCATCCTGCTCGATGTGCGCGAACAGAATCGCAAGTTGAAGTCGGCCAACGACCGGCTACGGATGGAGAACATTTTTTACCGCAACCAGCTCACAACCGCGGAGCATGCCCGCGCGCTGGTTCAGTTTGAATCGCAAACGCCGTCAAAGACGGTGGCGGCGCGGGTTATCGGCAACAGCACTGTGGCTTCGGCCAAAGCTGTTTTTATTGATCGCGGATCGACCAGCGGCGTAGAGACTGGGATGGCGGTGGTCACGCCGGAGGGCATTGTCGGAAAAGTCGTGGCGGTGTACCCGCTGGTTTCGCAAGTTCTGCTGGTGACTGATCCGACTTTTAAGGTGGGAGTGGAGTCCCAGAAAGGCCACGTCCACGGCGTGTTGAACTGCGGCAGCGGCAAATGCATCATCGAACAGATTCAGAACGAAGATAAGGTCGAAAGCGATGAATGGTTCTACACATCGGGGGAAGACCGCATCTTTCCGAAGGGATTTCCGGTGGGGAGAGTGATTTCGAGCCAACCGGGGCAGGGCATGCGCGAGATCAAGTTGAACCTGAGCGGCGCGCCGGCAGGAGCAGAGGAGGTGTTGGTGGTACTGCAAGGCGTGCATCAGCCGATCCCCTCGACGGCACCCGTTGAGGACGATCTTAGCGCTCGCTCGCTGCCGCCACCCCCGTCGGAGGGCGGCACGGACGCGCCGATTGCTGCCAAGCCGCAAACAGAAGCCGACAAGATTCTCCAAAAATATGTGGTGTTCGGCAAAGAACAAAGCCACGTCTATGGCGCCATTGGTTCGACCGTTCCGAATTTCAACGTGAAGACTGCTGCTGAGGTAAAGCCGTCCGCTTCTACTGCTGTGCCGCCCGCGGTCGCGACTCCGGCCCCTGCTCCGCCCGCCATACTTGGGTCGCGGCCCACGGGCGTGCCTAAACCGATTCCGGCACAGGCCGAACGGGCCAAATCGCCGCAAGCCATGCCTGTGTTGCCGTTGGGTGCCCCCCGTCATAAGCCGACGCCTGACTCGAGCGCTGCCGACCCATCCGCCGCCCGGCAATGAACGAGACAAGCGACCAGATACTCGCGCCGGCGATCCGGGACAGCTGGTTTAATCGCTTTCAGGTCGTTGCACTCGCGGCCATCACACTCATTTCGATCATCGGGAAATTCTATTTACCAAGGCTGATTCCGCATACCGAATGGCTTGAGCTGCCGCTGCTGCTGACCATTTACTTCGGATTGATGCGGCACAGTCCAATCGCTTCGCTGTTTTTCGGCGCGTTTGTGGGGCTGGCGGAAGATTCGCTTTCGCCGGCCAATATCCCGATCGGCATGTACGGCATTACGAAGACGCTGGTCGGCTACTTTGCGTCCTCGGTCAGTCAGCGGTTCAATGTCGAGAGTTCCTTGATCCGCATGGTGCTGTGTTTTTTCTTCTTCTGCTTCCACGCGTTTTTTTATTGGTTGATGCGGCGGGCATTGCTCGGGCAAATCATTCCGTTTGATCCGGAGGATGTATTTGTTCACGGAGCGTTGAATAGCGTGGTGGCTCTGCCGCTGTTTTTAATTCTGGACCGGTTACGCTTGTCGGGTGCTTGAGCAGTTGCGCGTGGTTGACCCGCTTGCCCCTGCATTTCGATATATCCTTTGGTGGTGCCTGGACGCTGGAAATGGTCTACGCCGCTCGCCATTAAACACTCGCGGCATTCCGAACACTAGTACCATACGGTACTAGTGGGTAGGCAGAATCAACGAGCAGTGCCAATACGCACTTTTACTGCTAGCCGAAATCGTGTTAAATTCTACTAAGATGTCGTTAGGCCTGCTGCCTGGAAGGGACTATGGCTTTTTTAAATAAGATGTGGCGTTTGCTGCGTGACGAATCCGGGCAGGATTCGGTCGAGTACGCACTCCTTTCTCTGGCGGTCGCTCTGGCTTCGGTAGTCGGTGTATCCAACGTCGCAGCAGGCACCCAGCATGCGATTGTAAGGGCTGATCACATTTTCACTTCAGCCGTTAGCGCGTGCCTTCACCACCGAACCGGTGGGTGAGTAGGTTACCTCGTTCGAGCTTCATAATTTCTGCAGGCCAGCTAGCGACAGGGTGGGTCTAGAAGTCGACTGCCACAACCTATCGATTTCGATTTGTAGCGGCCCAGACTCACTGGCGAAGATGCGGCTAAGATTGTGCAAGCAATCCTCGGATCTCAGCCCGTTTCGTCCCGCATTCGTCTGGCTGTATTCCCATAAAACAGTGGACCTACCAGCGGCAATTGCGTGCAGCAACTCAGAGGCAATAAAGGCGCAGCGCCGCAAGTCAAAGATTATTCAACCTCCTTCTGGCGAATAGAGAGCCAATCAGGTGCCCTCATTTGGTGCGCTACCGCCACGATGAAGGGCAAAAGACGGCATACTCTTAGAGCTTAGGCAAGTTCACAGAGGGTTATGCAATACGACACTCCAGACTTAGTCCGCCTTGGCCGCCAGAGCTTCCATTCATCATTCGCGTCGCTTTGGGATTTGGTTCACACTCTTGTATTTGGGCTCCGTTCTTAATAGGAGATGGGATGGCCTTTGAGGGCAATGGTCCAGAGTGGAAAGGGTTACGCCTTTGTCGTTGGTGATCTCAGCTACCCGGTGGCTGTGGGTATGGCCTGGTTGTCCAGGAGAAAATTTGGTAGTGGCTCAATTTAAAATTCGGGCATCGTGGCCTTTACGGTTGCAAGCTGGGCGGCTTGGAGGGTATGGATGAGCGGTCAAGCAAAAAGGGCAACGAGACAGATAAGCGGGGCAAGGGAAAGCCGGATCTACGCCCTACCGTCACCGCAGCGGGGGGCTTTCCCTTCGCTACCGGCTTCTCAGCCTGCCCGTCGCTTGCTGCACTACGTTGAACGCCTGGATGTTTAGTCGAAGCGTCGAGCGTCTCAGAGATGGAAAGCGGGCATCCCGAGCCTTAAATGGCTTATCTAGTCAAGTGCGCGGCCAGAGAAGCCAAGGAGTAAGTAGTACATGCATCCCACCCAAACGAGAAGGAAGACAAGTAGGCCGTTCGCCAGACCGCTTTACTATTGAATCGGATCCCAGCGGCATGCCGGTGCTCGCCAGAGACAAACTGTTCATTTCGGAACTGCATCTACAAGTGTGGCTGATAAGCGCTGACTTATCTCATTTAAGCTTCATGCGCAAAATGAGCCATTACCCCCATTCGCGTTCAGTTGACATATACCCGTACGGCCACGTACACTAGAAAAGTTTGGCGAGTTGATTCTTCGGCCTCCGTGCTACCGTGCCTGAAGGTAGTGCCCGCAAGGGTGGCTACTTGAATAGGCATCCGGCCGGAAGTCGGGCCCCGCTGTTAGTCCAATAAGCCTCCGGTTTCCCGGTAGGTCACATTGCAGCTGGCATGGGCCAATACCCGAAGCGGTTTTCCTCGCGTTTGAGGCTGGTGAAATACGCTATATCAGCCTTCTGGCAGTTTAAGGCAGCTGAACTGAGTTGTTGGGTTCGGCCTGTCGGATAGATCCAAGTTTGACAATCCGTTCTTCCGGGCGGGTTTTTTGAGTGTTTACACAAGAAAGAGGCTGACGTGTGCTGCCGTTTGAGAAATCAGGCAGTTGCGTCGGGCAGGGAGATAAAGAGCTGAAGGCGAAGAGACGTCTTTGTGCTTGGTTCTGAGTTAAGGCATGCCGACATTTAATCAATTGGTGCGTAAGGGCCGCAGGCCGACCCGCTATAAGACGGCGAGTCCGGCACTGCAGGCGTGTCCCCAACGGCGGGGCGTCTGCACGCGTGTGTACACGACGACGCCGAAGAAGCCGAACTCGGCTTTGCGGAAGGTGGCTCGTGTGCGCCTGACGAACGGTATTGAGGTAACAACTTACATTCCTGGCGTCGGCCACAACCTGCAGGAGCACTCGATCGTGCTGATCCGCGGTGGCCGTGTAAAGGATCTGCCGGGCGTGCGTTATCACGTGGTCCGCGGGACCCTTGATACGGCGGGCGTGGCGAACCGGAAACAGAGCCGGTCGAAGTATGGTGCCAAGCGTCCGAAGGGCGGAGCAGCTGCTGCCCCGACCAAGGGCAAGAAGTAGGGAGACGAGTTTATGCCGCGCAGACGAAGACCAGAGCCCCGCGAAATTATTCCGGATCCGCTCTACAACTCCACGCTGGTCGAGAAGTTCGTGAACTCGATGATGTGGGACGGCAAGAAGACCACCGCGCAGAAGATTTTTTATGAGGCCATGGACACGCTGCGGGAGCGCTCGGGCGACGACCCGTTGAAGGCGTTCAAGAAAGCAGTTGAGAACGTTAAGCCGGTGCTCGAAGTGAAGACGCGACGCGTGGGTGGAGCGAATTACCAGGTGCCGGTGGAAGTTTCACAGAATCGCCGGGTCAGCCTGGCTTTGCGCTGGTTGATAACGAATGCGCGGACGCGGCCCGATAAAGCGATGGCCGATAAGCTCGCGAATGAATTGAACGATGCCGCCAATATGCGTGGCGGCGCTGTGAAGAAGAAGGACGATGTGCATCGCATGGCGGAAGCAAATAAGGCATTCGCGCACTATCGCTGGTAGCTCGTAACAAGAGAATCGAAGTAAGAAGATATGGCTCGTACCGTACCGTTAGAAAAAATGCGCAATATCGGCATCATGGCGCACATCGATGCCGGTAAGACGACCACGACCGAACGAATCCTTTACTACACCGGCCGTACGCACAAAATCGGCGAGGTACACGAAGGCACGGCCACCATGGACTGGATGGCGCAGGAGCAGGAGCGCGGGATTACGATCACCTCCGCGGCCACGACCTGCCAGTGGCACGACATTACGATCAACATCATCGACACGCCGGGTCACGTGGATTTCACGGCGGAAGTGGAACGCAGTCTGCGTGTACTCGATGGTGCCTGCGCAGTGTTTGATGCGGTGGCGGGCGTACAGCCGCAATCAGAGACGGTCTGGCGTCAGGCGGACAAGTATCGCGTACCGCGTATCTGCTTCATCAATAAGATGGACCGGGTCGGCGCGGACTTTTTCTTTTCGGTGAAGACGATCGTGGACCGGCTGAGCGCGCGGCCGGTGCCGATTCAGTTGCCCGTCGGCGCGGAAGATCAATTCAAGGGTGTGGTCGATCTGGTCAAGATGAATGCCCGGATCTGGCGCGACGAAACGCTCGGCGCCAAGTATGACGATGTGGAGATTCCGGCAGAGCTCGCCGAGAAGGCCAAAGAGTATCGCGACCAGCTGATCGAAGCGGTTTCGGAATCGGACGATGTCCTAATGGAGAAGTACATCGAAGGGCAGGCAATTACCGAACAGGAGTTGCGCGCCGGGATCCGCAAAGCCACCATCGCGCAGAAGATTTTCCCGGTAATTTGTGGCTCTTCGTTCAAGAACAAGGGCGTGCAGAACCTGCTCGATGCGGTGGTAGATTACCTGCCATCGCCGCTCGATGTACCGCCGATAAAAGGCGTGGCCGTCGACAATCCGGACGAAATTCTGGAGCGCAAAGCGAGCGATTCGGAGCCGTTTGCGGCCTTGGTTTTCAAGATCATGACCGATCCGTTTGTGGGGCAGCTTTGTTTTATCCGGGTCTACTCGGGCAAGCTGAACGCGGGCGAATCGATTTACAACGTAAGCAAGGGCAGACGCGAGCGCGTCGGGCGCCTGGTCAAGATGCACGCGAACAAGCGTGAAGAGATCCAAGACATCACGGCGGGCGATATCTGCGCGGCGGTGGGTCTTAAGCAGGTCGTAACCGGCGACACGATCTGTGATGAGGATAAGCCGATCCTACTCGAATCGATCGATTTTCCGGCGCCTGTTATTCAGCTGGCGATCGAGCCGAAAACAAAGGCCGATCAGGAGAAGCTGGGCGTCGCGATCAACAAGCTGGTTACGGAAGATCCCACGCTGCATGTCTCAACCGATCCGGAGACGGGGCAGACGATTCTCGCCGGTATGGGCGAGCTGCATCTCGAAATCATTGTCGATCGCATGCAACGCGAGTTTAACGTCGGCGCGAATGTCGGTAAGCCGCAGGTAGCGTATCGGGAAACGATCCGCCAGGAAGCCGAGTACGACTACACCCATAAGAAGCAGACCGGCGGCAGCGGCCAGTATGCGCGCGTGAAGCTGCGCGTCGCTCCCGATCACGAGAAGGACTTCGAATTCGAGAACAAGGTGACGGGCGGTAACATCCCGAAGGAGTTCATTCCGGCGATTGAAAAGGGCGTGGTCGAAGCGCTCGAGGGCGGTATTCTCGCCGGTTATCCGTTGAACAACATCAAGGTGACGGTGTTCGACGGGGCGTATCACGAAGTCGACTCGTCCGAAATGGCGTTTAAGATTTGCGGCTCGATCTGTTTCAAAGAGGCTGCCGCCAAGGCGAAGCCGGTGTTGCTTGAGCCCGTGATGCGAGTGGAAGTGACGGTTCCGGAAGACTACATGGGTTCGGTGAACGGCGATCTGATCTCGCGGCGCGGCCGGCTCGAAGGGACCGAGATCGCGGGCGGTACGCACATCATCAAAGCGATGGTGCCGCTCTCGGAGATGTTTGGGTACGCGACGGAGCTGCGTTCGCGCACGCAAGGCCGCGGCAGTTTCACGATGCACTTCGGGCAGTACGAAGAAGTGCCGCGCAATCTAGCTGAAGAGATTATTAACCGCAATAAGGGCGGAGTCGCAACCAGGTAAAGGACGACAGCAGGAGCACACATCATGGCGAAAGAGAAATTTGACCGCAGCAAGCCGCACGTAAACATAGGGACGATAGGTCACATTGATCACGGGAAGACGACGTTAACGGCGGCGATCACGAAGACGTTATCGAAGCACAATCCGAAGAACAAATTTCGGAGTTTTGATTCGATCGACAATGCGCCGGAAGAGAAGGCGCGCGGGATCACGATTGCGGTAGCGCACGTGGAGTATGAGACGGCGAACCGGCATTATGCGCACGTGGATTGTCCGGGGCACGCCGATTACATCAAGAATATGATCACGGGTGCAGCGCAGATGGATGGCGCGATTCTCGTGGTGGCGGCGACTGATGGTCCGATGCCGCAGACACGGGAGCACATTCTGCTCGCGCGGCAGGTAGGCGTGCCATACATTGTGGTCGCGCTGAACAAAGTGGACATGGTGGATGATCCGGAGCTGCTCGAGCTGGTGGAGCTCGAAGTACGCGAGCTGCTCTCGAACTATCAGTTTCCGGGCGACGACTTGCCGGTGGTCAAGGTGAGCGCGCTTGGTGCGTTGAACGGCGAAGCGAAGTGGGAAGCGTCGGTCGACGAGTTGATGGACAAAGTCGACACCTACATTCCGGTGCCGGAGCGGGCGATTGACAAGCCGTTTCTGATGCCGATTGAAGACATTTTCTCGATTCAGGGTCGCGGCACGGTGGTGACGGGACGGATTGAGAAGGGGATCTGCAAGGTCGGCGAGGAAATGGAGATCGTCGGTTTCCAGGACACGCGCAAGACGGTGGTGACGGGCGTCGAGATGTTCAAGAAGCTGCTCGATGAGGGGCGGGCCGGAGATAACGTCGGCTTGCTGCTGCGCGGCATTGAAAAGAACGATGTGGAGCGCGGGCAGGTGATTGCGAAGCCGGGCTCGATCAAGCCGTTCAAGCGGTTCAAGGGTGAAGTGTACGTGCTGTCGAAGGAAGAGGGCGGGCGGCACACGCCGTTCTTCAATGGCTACCGGCCGCAGTTTTACTTCCGGACGACGGACGTGACGGGTGTGGCGAAGCTGCCCGAAGGCATGGAGATGGTGATGCCGGGCGACAACGTGTCGATGGAGATCGAGCTGATCACGCCGGTCGCGATGGACAAGGGGTTGCGCTTTGCGATTCGTGAAGGCGGTCGCACGGTCGGCGCCGGTACGGTTACGGAGATTTTGAGCTAGGACGGGGCGGGCTTAGCTGCCTGCCTCACTCGTAAATTAAATGAAAGAACGCATTCGCATACGCCTGAAGGCTTACGACCATCGGGTGCTCGATCAATCGACCGGCGACATTGTCGACACGGCTAAGCGCACGGGCGCTTCAGTCGCGGGACCGATTCCGCTGCCGACTCTCAAGAACCGCTACACGGTTCTGCGGTCGCCGCACGTAGACAAGAAATCGCGGGAGCAGTTTGAGATTCGGACCCACAAGCGTTTGCTCGACATCCTCGAGCCGACGCAGGATACGGTTGACGCGCTGATGAAGCTCGATCTACCGGCGGGCGTCGACGTCGAGATCAAGGCGTTCGGTAAGAACAGGTAAAAGGCATGAGTCCAGGAATTCTCGGCAAGAAGATCGGCATGACGCAGGTGTTCAACACGGAAGGGCAAGTGGTTCCGGTGACGCTCGTCAAGGCCGGCCCATGCGTGGTGACACAGCGCAAGACGCCTGCAACGGACGGCTATGACGCTGTGCAGTTGGGCTTGGTCGAATTCGCGAAGAAGCCGAATAAACCGATGGCTAAGCATCTGGCGAAGTCGGGGGCGGAAGGCGTGAAGTTTCTGCGGGAGTTTCACCTGGGCCAAGGTACGGGCGACCTGAAGCAGGGCGACCGGGTGCTGGCGGAAGAGTTCAAGCCCCGCGACGTAGTGGATGTGATCGGGACGAGTAAAGGGCGCGGTTTTCAGGGCGTCGTGAAGCGCCATCATTTTCGTGGTGGTGATGCGACGCACGGTTCGATGTTCCATCGGGCGCCTGGGTCGATTGGTGGATCGAGCTTTCCATCGCGCGTTTTCCCCGGCATGAGGATGGGCGGTCAGATGGGTAACGCGCAGGTGACGGTACGGAATCTCGAGATCGTCAGCGTAGATACCGATGACAACGTGATCGCTCTGAAGGGCGCCATTCCGGGACCGAATGACGGCTACGTCATGATTCGGCGCGCGAAGAGATAGGGAAATAGAATGCCGAGTGTAGAAATTATCGACCTGAACAACGCGGCCGTAGGCTCAATAGAGCTGGCGGACGCGGTATTCGGCGCCGAAGTAAACGAAGCGCTGCTCTATGAAGCGGTGCGGCAGCATACGGCCGCGCGGCGATCCGGGTCGGCCGCTACGAAGACGCGGCACGAGGTGTCGGGATCGGGCAAGAAGCTTTGGAAGCAGAAGGGAACGGGCCGCGCGCGTATGGGTTCGATCCGCTCACCGCTGTGGCGGCATGGCGGTACAGTACATGGACCGCAGCCGCGTTCTTACGAATACAAACTGCCTCGCAAGATGGTGGTTGGGGCGCTGCGCTCGGCTCTTTCGGCGAAATTGCGCGATGGTGAATTGCGTGTCGTGCAGGCATTTGCGCTCGCCGACCACAAGACGAAGAACATGCTGGGCGTATTGGGCCGATTGCAGGCGAAAAAGACGGTGCTGCTGGTCGAAGCAGGTGAGAACACAAACCTCGACCGGGCGTCGCGCAATCTGCCTGGGATCAAGTTGGTTCCGACGCGCGATGTAACGGTGTATGACTTGTTGAAGCATCAGGAAGTGCTGCTGACGGAGAATGCGGCGCGGAAGCTTTCGGAGGCCCTCGCTTAATGACTGTTTACGACATCATTCGCCGGCCGTTGATCACGGAAAAGGGCCACGACAAACGCGAGAACGAGCGCACGTTGTGCTTTGAAGTGCATCCGGACGCGAACAAAATTCAGATCAAGCAAGCTGTTGAGACCGTTTTTCGAGTGCGTGTGGAAGACGTACGGACGAGCAACTTCTACGGCAAGCTGCGCCGGCGCGGCCGCTTCAGCGGTTATGCGTCGGATTGGAAAAAAGCCTACGTCCGGTTAGCGGACGGGCAGAAAATTCCCGAGTACGCCGAGATCTAGCGGAGAGATAAGCGATGCCAATCAAGAGTTTTAAACCGTTCACGCCGACGCGCCGCTTCCAGACCTATCTGACGCGGGAAGAGGTCACGAAAGACCATCCTGAGAAATCGCTGGTCGAAGGAAAGAAGCGTAGCGGCGGGCGTGACTCGCGCGGGCGCATCTCGAGCCGTTTTATCGGCGGCGGTGCCAAGCAGGCCTATCGCCTCATCGACTTCAAGCGGGACAAAGAAGGTGTCGTAGCGAAGGTAGCGGCGATCGAGTACGATCCGAATCGCTCGGCCCGTATCGCGCTGTTGCACTACACCGACGGCGAGAAGCGCTACATTCTGGCGCCGGTCGGTCTTGAGGTGGGTCGCACGGTGAGTGCGGGTCCCCAAGCGGACATTCTTGTCGGCAATGCACTACAGCTCAAAAACATTCCGGCTGGTACGGTGGTTCACAACATTGAATTGCGACCGGGTAAGGGCGGACAGATGGCGCGTTCGGCCGGTGCGCAGGCACAGCTGGTCTCGAAAGAAGGCGGCATTGCGCTTCTCAAATTGCCTTCGGGCGAAACACGCCGGGTGCCGGTTGAGTGCATGGCGACTGTCGGGCAGGTGGGCAATGTCGAGCACGAGAACGTATCACTTGGCAAAGCGGGACGCACGCGCTGGCTGGGCAAACGGCCGCATAATCGCGGCGTGTCGATGAACCCGGTCGATCACCCGCATGGCGGTGGCGAAGGTAAAACGTCGGGCGGACGTCATCCTGTGACGCCTTGGGGACAGCCGACGCGCGGCTTCAAGACAAGGAACAACAAGCGGACCGATCGCTGGATCGTGACGCGGAAAGCGAAAAAGCGCTAAATGAGCCGGTGCATTTTTGAATCGCGCACGACGGGCAGCAAATCGCCCTGTGCGCTCGTTACCGATCGGATGAGGAAGAAGCGCTAATGAGTCGATCGCTTAAGAAGGGTCCGTTTACCGATGACCACCTGATCAAGAAGGTGGAGACCCTCAACACGAATAATCAGAAGTCGGTGGTGCGTACCTGGTCGCGCCGCTCAACGATTGTGCCGGATTTCATCGGGCATACGCTCGCTGTGCATAACGGCAAGAAGTTCATTCCGGTGTACGTGACGGAAAACATGGTTGGCCACAAGCTTGGTGAATTTTCACCGACCAGGACGTTCAAGGGGCATCAGGCGAAGTCGACCGAAAAGGCGGCCCGGTAATGGATCAACAAGACAACGTCGCGAAGGCCGAAGCGCGCTACCTGCGTGTTTCGCCGCAGAAAGCGCGCCTGGTGATCGACCTGATTCGCGGACGCCAGGCAGGCGAGGCCATCAACATCCTGAGTGCGGTCAATAAACGGATTGCGCCGGCGGTGGAGAAGGTGCTGCGGTCGGCGATTGCGAATGCGGAGAACAAGTCGGAAGACATCGATGTCGATCGCCTGTTTGTGAGCGAAGCGTACGTAAACGAAGGTCCGCGGCAGAAGCGGGTACGGCCGGCTCCGATGGGCCGCGCGTATCGAATTCAAAGACGGATGGCGCATATTGTCGTGAAGCTCGGTGAACGGGCGGAAGCGGCGGAGGAATAGGGCAGTGGGTCAAAAAGTACATCCGTACGGTTTTCGTCTCGGCGTAACCAAGAACTGGCGCTCGCGCTGGTTTGCGAAGCAAGATTATTCGCGGCTGCTGCACGAAGACCTGGAGTTGAAGGAATCGCTGCTCGAGCGGTTGAAAGCAGCAGGCGTTAGTTCGATCGAGGTGGATCGGCCGGGCAATAAGCTCCGGATCACTATCCGCACGTCGCGGCCCGGCATCATCATCGGGCGCAAAGGCGCGGAGATCGAGAAGCTCAAAGGCGATCTCGCGACCAAGACAAAGCGGGAAGTTTTCATCGATATACAGGAAGTGCATCGGCCGGAGCTCGATGCGCAGCTGGTTTCCGAATCGATCGCGCTGCAGCTCGAGAAACGCGTGGCGTTTCGGCGTGCGATGCGGAAAGCAGTCGATTCGGCGCTGCGTTTCGGTTGTAAAGGAATCAAGGTACGCGTCTCAGGCCGGCTGAATGGCGCCGAAATCGCGCGTAGTGAGTGGTATCTGCAAGGGCAGCTGCCGCTCCATACGCTGCGCGCGGATATCGATTATGGATTCAGCCAGGCGTATACAACGTATGGCGTGATCGGCGTGAAGGTGTGGGTTTACAAGGGCGAGGTGATCGAGGGCGGAAATCGCCGGGCGAACTCGCTGCGTAACGAAGGTGAACCGCGTCGGCGCCGTCGGCCGGATGACCGGGGCGGCGATCGGGATCGCGATCGTGACCGTCGGCCTCCAACCCAGCTGGCGGTAGAGCCGGCGGGTCCCATTGTGCAGCAGAATCCGGGTGAGCTGCCGAAACCGGCCGCATCGCCAATCATTCCGCCGTTGTCAGCGCCGCAGGCTCCCTCTTGGAAGCAGGCTCAACCGGCGAACACGCCGGAAGAGTCAACGACCCCGGCGACGGCACCGATCAGCGACAGCGCGGAAAGGCCGGAAGAGTAGGCACTCGCCTCCCCGATAAGGACAAAACGCTATGTTGATGCCGAAGAAAGTAAAGTTCCGGAAACAGCAGCGCGGCCGCATGACGGGCAAAGCCTGGCGCGGTTCGTCGCTCGCTTTCGGCGAGTTTGGATTGAAGGCGCTTGAGTGCGGCTGGGTAACTAACCGGCAAATCGAAGCAGCACGTATTGCGATGACGCGTTTCATCAAACGCGGCGGCAAGGTTTGGATCCGCGTGTTCCCGGATAAGCCGATCACGAAGAAGCCACCAGAGACGCGTATGGGCAAAGGAAAAGGCGCGCCGGAAGCCTGGGTTGCGGTGGTGAAGCCGGGCAAAATGCTTTTCGAAATGGAAGGCGTAGCGGTCGAGGTGGCAGCGGAAGCGATGCGCTTGGCGGCCGCTAAGATCTCGGTGACTACGAAGTTCGTCTCGCGGATTCAGGCGGCTGAGACGACTAAAGCGAAGGCGAGCTAAGACTGGCATGAAGGCAGACAAAATCAGAAACATGGACCTTGGCGAGATCGAGCGCCAGGTGCAGGATGGCCAGGAACAGCTTTTTCGGCTGCGTTTTCAGATGGGCATGGGGCAGGCGGAGGGGCTCAAGAAGTATCGCGGCCTCCGTAAGGATCGGGCGCGTATGCTGACGGTCGCAAACGAGAAGCGGGCAGCGGGCGAAACTGCGGCTCCAGTGGCTGCCAAGAGTACCGGTAAGAAAAGTGGCAAAGCGGCTGTGACTAAAAAGAGCAGCGGGAAGAAGTAAGGATGGCGAGAACGGAAGCGATAGCGGCAGCAGCAGGCACGGCACCCTACCAAGAGGGTCACAAGAATGAACAGGTGGGCGAAGTTATCTCGACCAAGATGGCGAAAACAATCGTGGTCGAAGTGACGCGTCGTGTCCCGCATCCGATGTACAAGCGGATTGTCAATAAGCGGAAGAAGTTCTACGCGCATGATGAGGAGCAGACGGCGAAGGTAGGGGACGTGGTGCGGATCATCGAATCCCGGCCACTCAGCCGTTTGAAGCGATGGCGACTCGGTACGGTGCTGCGTAAAGCCGTACAGGTGGGTGTCGAACATCCGGCGCTTGAAGGCAGCGCCGACACGCGCGAGAAGAAAACGATCAAGAAAGGGAAGTAGGCTCGAAGGGCTTTCCGAATAAGAAGGCTCTCGCCTGACGGAGAAACGACATGATTGGAATGCGAACGATGTTGGAGGTGGCCGATAACAGCGGCGCGCGCAAGTTGCAGTGCATCTTGCCCCGCGGCGGCGATCTCGGACTTCGCGCGGGTTTGGGCGATGTGATCACCGCGAGTGTTAAGGAAGCCGCGCCCGATTCCAATATCAAAAAGGGCAAAGTAGTGCGCTGCGTGGTGGTGCGCATGCGCAAAGAGACGCGACGCAAAGACGGCACCTACATCCGCTTCGATTCGAATGCGGCCGTGTTGATCAATGAAGTGGGCGAACCGGTGGGAACACGCGTCTTCGGACCTGTTGCCCGCGAGTTGCGCGACAAGCGTTTCATGAAGATCGTTTCGCTTGCTCCGGAGGTCATCTAAAGAAATGCCGAAAGTAGCGTACCAGCGGCGTCAGGAAAAAGGTGAGCGCAAGCCGTTGCGCATCAAGATCAAGAAAGACGATCTGGTGCGGGTGATTGCGGGCCGCGACAAGGGAAAGACGGGCAAGGTGCTCGAAGTCGACCGGTTCGCGAATAAGTTGACGGTCGATGGGGTGATGGTGGTGAAGCGGCACACGCGGCCGAACCCTTCCAAGCAGATCAAGGGCGGAGTAGCGGAAAAGCCGATGCCGATCTCGGTCTCGAACGTGATGTTGTTGACGGCGGGCGGGGTACCGACACGGGTGGGTTACAAGACCGACACGGTGGGCAGCAAAGTGCGCCGGATCCGGATTGCGCGCAAGGGCGGCGAGACGCTCGACAAGAAGTAGGTTGGTTTAGGAACAGGCCGTTTGGAATCGGCCGCATAAGGGAAGCAGATGGCAAAGGATACGAAAGACCAGAAGAAGGCGGGCGGCGGAGCAGCCAAACAGGCTCCCGTGGACAAGAAGCCGCGTGCGCCGAAAGGTGGCGGCGGGGCTGAAGCACAGGCGGCGGCGACTCCGGCAGGGGCGCCTCGGTCGCAGAGCGGGAAAGCACGCCTGCGTGAGCACTACAACAAGAACGTGGTGGCAGCTCTGAAGAAGGATTTCAACTACAGCAACCCCATGGCGGTGCCGAAGATCGAGAAGGTCTCGATCAACATCGGGTTGGGCGAGGCGACGGGTAACAGCAAGTTGATGGATGGCGCGGTGAACGAGCTCGGGTCGATCTCGGGTCAGAAGCCGGTGGTGACCAAAGCGAAGAAGTCGATTGCGGCGTTTAAACTGCGCGAAGGCATGGCGATCGGCTGCATGGTGACGCTGCGGGGCGACCGGATGTACGAGTTTCTGGATCGTTTGATGAATGTGGCTCTGCCGCGCGTACGAGACTTCCGGGGCGTCTCTTCGAAGTCATTCGATGGGCGGGGCAATTACACGCTCGGGTTGAAGGATCAGCTGATCTTCCCCGAGATTGATTACAACAAGGTCGAGAAGACTAAAGGCATGAACATCTCCATCACGACCACGGCGAAGACCGATGCCGAAGGGCTGGCACTGCTGCGACAGATGGGGATGCCGTTCCGCCAATAGCGGACGGGGAGAATGAATGGCAACAACTGCAAAGATCGCGAAAGAAGTAAAAAAGCTCGAAGAAATGGCCCGAGCCAAGAAGGCTGGCGTGGCAGTGAAGTTTCCGACCCGGCTGCGTAACCGCTGCAAGAACTGCGGACGGCCGCGGGGCTTTCTACGCAAGTTTTCGTTGTGCCGGATCTGCTTCCGCAAATTTGCGCTGGCGGGCGAAGTGCCGGGCGTGACTAAGGCCAGCTGGTAACCCGGGTTCGCCCCGAAAGAATTTTCAAGGAATGAAAGGTGCTGAGTAATTAGATGACAGCAGACCCCATTGCCGACATGTTGACGCGCGTGCGTAACGCGTTGATTGCGCGCCATCCAAAGGTGGACGTGCCGGCGTCGCGGCTGAAGAACGAGCTTGCCCGGATTTTGCGGGAAGAAGGCTACATCCTCAACTACAAGTTGACCGAAGAAGGCTCGAAGAAGTTCATTCGGATTTACTTGAAGTACACACCGGCGAATTTGCCGGTGATCTCACGAATCGAGCGGGTATCGCGACCGGGTTGCCGGGTGTATGTCGGCAGCAAAGAGATTCCGCGTATTCTGGGCGGTTTAGGTATTAACATACTGACGACGCCAAAAGGCGTGATGACGGGCGGTACGGCGCGCAAGGAAGGCGTCGGCGGCGAGGTTCTCTGCCAGATCTGGTAATTCGCGTATGTCAAGAGTAGGAAAGAAACCAATTCCCGTGCCGGCGGGGGTCAAAATTCAAATCGGCGAGCGGCTCCAGGTCGAAGGACCAAAGGGCAAGCTGAGCGTGCCGATTCCGGCGGGCGTGCGTGTGGAGCAACGCGACGGGCATCTTGAACTCGTCCGCGACAACGACAAGCTGGCCGCATTGCACGGCCTGACACGCGCCCTAACGGCGAATGCGGTACAAGGTGTCTCGACCGGTTTTACTCGCGAACTCGATATTGTGGGTACCGGTTATCGTGCCGACGTCAAAGGCAAGGTCGCGACATTTACGTTGGGCTATTCGCATCCGATCGAGTATTTGTTGCCGAACGGAGTCGACCTTAAGATTGATAAGCAGACGCATCTGGTTCTGACGGGCTATGACCGCCAGGTGGTGGGCGAAGTGGCTTCGCAGATTCGGGCGCTACGACCGCCTGATCCGTATAAGAACAAGGGCGTGCGCTACATGGGCGAAGTGCTGCGCAAGAAGGCCGGCAAGACCGGATCGGGGAGTAAATAGGCAATGGCTCGCGATACGAGAAATGAGATCCGGCTGCGCATTCACAAGCGCATTCGCGGTCGCGTGTCCGGTACACAGGAACGGCCACGGCTCGCCGTGTTTCGGAGCGTTAATCACATTTACGCGCAGGTGATCGATGACGGGCAGGGGCATACCCTAGTGGCAGCGGCCTCGACCGAAAAGGATCTGCGTGGCAAAGGTGGCAATATAGAGGGTGCCAAATTGATCGGCAAAGCCGTGGCGGAGCGCGCCAAGGAGAAAGGCATCAACCGGGTTGTTTTCGATCGCGGCGGTTACCAGTACCATGGCCGCGTGAAAGCACTCGCTGATGCGGCCCGTCAAGCGGGTCTGGAGTTCTAATCGAATGGCAGTGAACGGAAACGGCAAGCGTGTCGACACGCACAACCTGAACCTGAAAGAACAGGTCGTCAGCATCAACCGCGTTACGAAAGTGGTTAAGGGCGGTAAGAACATGAGCTTCTCAGCCCTGGTGGTGGTGGGTGACCCGGGCGCAAAGGTAGTTGGGTTCGGCACGGGCAAGGCAAAGGAAGTTCCTTCGGCGATCAAGAAAGGCATCGAGGCCGCCAAGAAGAATCTGCGCAAGGTCAACGTGATGGAAACGACGATCCGGCATGCGGTTCTCGGGCGTTTTGGCAGCGGCCTGGTTTTGTTAAAGCCAGCCCCGGCCGGAACGGGTGTGATTGCGGGCGGTCCGGTGCGCGCCGTGATCCAAGCGGTGGGGATCCCGAACGTGCTGACCAAATCGATCGGCTCGCACAACGCACATAACGTGGTCAAAGCGACCATTGATGCCCTCGAGCAGTTGTGTGACAAGGCCGCGATCGCCGACATGCGCGGGCTACCGATCGAGAAGCTGTAGCAGGGAAATCATGGCGACCAAAGAAGGAATGATCAAGATCAAGTTGGTGCGCAGCACAATCTGCACACCGCAGGCTCATAAGAACATCGTGAAGTCTCTCGGGCTGCACAAGATCAATCGGGTGGTCGAGCGGCCGGACACGCCTGGTTTTCGCGGCATGGTGAAGAAGGTGCCGCACCTGCTCGAAATCGTGAAAGAATAGCGCGTAAGCGGAAAAGAAGAACTGCGATGAATTTAAGTAATCTCCGGCCTCCGAAGGGCCAGAAACAAAACAAGCGCCGCATTGGGCAGGGCATGGGAACCGGCCGGGGCAAGTACGCCGGGCGCGGCGCGAAGGGTGCAAAGTCGATTTCGGGCTACAGCAAGATGCGCGGTTTTGAGGGCGGCCAGATGCCGCTTCACCGCCGCTTGCCGAAACGCGGCTTCACGAATATCTTTCACAAGGACTACGCGATTATTAACGTCGGCGCGCTTGATCAGCTCGAGGGCGATAGTTTTACACCCGAATCGCTTCTGGCGAGCGGTGTGATTAAGAAGCTCCAGGCGGGTCTCAAGATTCTCGGGTCGGGCGAACTGACGCGTAAGATCACGGTTGAGGCGCATGTTTTTTCGAAGGCGGCGCTCGAGAAAATTCAACAGGCAGGCGGCGCCGGCAACGTTCTCGCAAAGCCCGCCGTCCCGACCGAAGCAGACAAAAAGTAGACGAGCATCCCCGTTTGAGCGGGGATGTAAATTGAACCATGCAAAAGTTTTTCGAAGCTCTTGGCAACGTGTTCCGGATTCCGGATCTGCGGAAGCGTGTTCTCTTCACGCTGGGCCTTTTGGCGGTCTACCGGGTGGGCGCGTATGTGCCTACACCGGGTATTGACACGAACCGCTTCTACGAATATTTCACGCGTAACGCGGCGGGCGGCTTTCTCGGCTATTTCGATCTGTTCAGCGGCGGCATGCTGCGGCGCATGTCGATCTTTGCGCTTGGCATTACGCCGTACATCACATCATCTATCATTCTGCAGCTATTGACGGTCGTTATTCCGACCCTCGACAAACTGCAAAAAGAAGGTGAGCTCGGGCGACGCAAGATCACCCAGTGGACGCGCTATCTTACGGTCATTTTGGCCGTCATTCAGTCGATCGGCATCGCGTTTGCGCTGCAAAATTCCGATGGCAACTTCGTACTGAACCCCGGGTTCACGTTCATTTTCATGACGGTGCTGACCTTCACAGCCGGGTCTGCATTCATCATGTGGCTCGGTGAACAGATCACTGACCGCGGTATTGGCAACGGGATGTCGCTCATCATTTTCACCGGCATCGTGGTCGGCCTGCCGCGCGCGATTGGCAACATCTATACGAATACCTTCGTCACGCACCAGTGGCCAGTCCCGCAGATGGTCATCATCATTATTTTGATGGTGGCGGTGGTGGCGTTTATTGTGCTCGTTGAGCGCGGTGAACGTCGCATTCCGGTGCAGTACGCAAAACGCGTTATTGGCCGGCGCATGATGGGCGGTCAGTCTACCCACCTGCCTCTTAAAGTGAACGCGGGCGGTGTCATCCCAATCATTTTCGCTTCGTCGCTGCTAGCTCTACCTGCCACCGCACTGCAGTTTCCGGTCGTGAAGAACAGTCCGTGGCTCGCCAACATGTTAGGAGCGCTCGGTGGCGCCGAACCAACGTACTATCTCGTCTATATTCTGCTGATTGTTTTCTTCTGCTTCTTCTACATTTCGATCATTTTCAATCCGAGTGAAGCAGCAGACAACATGCGTAAATACGGCGGCTTTATTCCCGGTATCCGGCCCGGCAAAAACACGGCCGAGTACATGGACAAGATTCTCTCGAAAATCACGGTAGTCGGCGGGCTGTATCTGGCGCTGCTGGCGATCATACCGACGATCATGATCCAGGGCATCCGGTTGCAGCATTTGCCGCTGGTCGGGAACTTCATCGATGCCTATTTCCCCCGCTGGCTGCTGGACGGGCTCGGAGTGAACTTTTTCTTCGGCGGCACATCGCTGCTGATTGTTGTCGGCGTCGCTATGGACACGGTTAACCAGGTCGAAGCGCAACTGATTATGCGGCACTACGAGGGGTTCACGCCGCGCTCCGGTCGCATACGCGGACGGACGCGCTAGATTCCAGGCTCTCTATTGGATTCGGAAACTCCATCTCGTCGTTCTGTTGCGGTCATTCTTTTCGGATCGCCCGGTTCGGGCAAAGGAACACAGGCGAAGCTGCTCGGGCGGTGCGTGCGGGGCCCTCACATTTCGACCGGCGATATGTTGCGCACACATATCGGTCAGGGTGACGCGATCGGAGCACAAGCCGGACTCTTGATCAAAGCGGGCAAGCTGGTTGGCGATGAGATGGTCAACGCGCTGGTCGAACAGCGCCTGGCAGAGCCGGATGCACGGCACGGGGTGATACTCGACGGCTATCCGCGCACCCTCAACCAGGCCGCCGTACTGCTTGCTCTGTTAGAGAAGCGCGAATTTCGGGCCGCCGTGGTACACTTGGTGGTTGACTACGACAAAATCGTAGCTCGCCTCAGTGGCCGCCGGCAGTGTCCCGTCTGTGGAACCCTTTATAGCTTAACTACCAACCCGCCGAAAGTACCCGGCTGTTGTGACTTGGATGGCGCTGCGTTGGTGACCCGTGAGGATGATCGGGAGTCGGTCATTCGGGAGCGTCTGCGCGAGTACGACCGCCAGACGGTACCGATTCTTAATTTCTTTCGTGTGGCGGGAGTTCCGGCCATCGAGATTGCAGCCGGAGAAGCGGCGCCCGAGCGGATTTCGGACGAAATCTGCAACGGCTTGGCTGAGGCTGGTTTGATTCGCTCGAGTGCGAGTGACGCAGGTCTGGTCGCAGCCGAGATTGGTTCGAAGAAGAGCTTGAAGCGGTGATTGTTCGTCGAAGTGCTATCGAGTTGGAGAAGCTGCGCCGCAGCGGACTGCTCGTGTATCAGATTCTGCAAGATCTGAAAACAATGGTGGTAGACGGCGTGAGTACGCAGGATCTCGAAATTGCGACGGTGAAGATGATTTCGGATGCCGGCGCTAAACCTGCGTTCAAAGGCTATTACTCGCAAGCTTCAGGAACCAAGTTCCCGTATGCTTTGTGTGCTTCGGTGAACGATGAAGTGGTGCACGGGATGCCGTCGGCGCGCCGTAAGTTGAAGCGGGGCGATATCATTTCGCTCGATACGGGCGTGCAGCTCGATGGTTATTATGGCGATTCTGCAATTACGGTAGCAGTGGGGGAAGTAAACGATTCGGTGAAGCGTCTCCTGAAGATCACCGAAGAGAGTCTGGAGCTGGCGATTGACCGGGTACGGGCCGGTAATCGTCTCTTCGACGTGTGCGGGACGGTGGAGAAGCATGTGGTCTCACATGGCTTTTCGATTGTTCGTGAATTTGTGGGACATGGGATCGGGACGTCTTTGCACGAAGAGCCGCAGATTCCGAATTATGTGGACCGGCGCGGTGAGAATCCGCGGTTGAAGCCGGGAATGGTGCTGGCGATCGAGCCGATGGTAAATGTAGGCAAGCCCGATACGAAGGTGCTCTCGGACAAGTGGACGGCGGTTGCGAAGGACGGCTCTTATTCGGCGCACTTCGAGCACATGGTGGCGGTGACCGATAACGGGCCGTGGGTTCTGTCTCGTCCTTGAGTGGCTGCTCGGTGAACGAAAAGGCCCGGGAGCGAACATCGGAAGGGATTGTGGTGGAACTTTTGCCGAGTGCACTGGTGCGGGTGAGATTGGAAGGCGAGCACGAGTTAGTTGCTCATATGCCTGCCGCCCAGCGTGCGAATTTCGTGCGGTTGCGAATCGGCGATCGGGTGCTGGTTGCGTTGTCTCTGCCCGACCGGACGCGCGGGCGAGTTTTGGAATTATTGACGAAAGGTCAAGTTTAGTCGTATGAAGGTACGAGCATCAGTCAAGAAGCTTTGTGATAAGTGCAAGGTGATCCATCGTCATGGCGTGGTTCGCGTGATTTGCACGAATCCGAAACATAAACAGCGGCAAGGATAACACTTTATGGCGCGTATTGCAGGCGTTGATTTACCAGCGAGAAAACGGGCGGCGATTGGGCTGACCTACATATTCGGCATCGGACGAACCCGGGCGCTCTCATTGCTGCACCGGGCGGAGGTCGATCCCGAGAAGAGGGTCTCCGATCTCTCGGAAGAAGAAGTAAACCACCTCCGCAATCTGATCGAGGGCGAGGGGGCGATCGAGGGTGACCTGCGCAAGGAAACCTCGATGAACATCAAGCGCCTGATGGAAATGGGTTCGTATCGCGGATTGCGGCACCGGCGCGGCTTGCCGGTTCGCGGGCAGCGCACCCACACCAACGCGCGTACCCGTAAGGGACCACGCAAGGGAACAGTCGCGAACAAGAAGAAAGCAACCGGTAAGACTTAGGATTTCGGAGATTCGACGGAATGGCGAAAGCACCAGCAAAAACGACGAAGAAGAAGTCGTTCAAGAAGAAAGAAAAGAAGAACGTTCCGTTCGGAACGGTGCACGTACAGGCATCGTTCAACAACACGATCGTGACGTTTACAGACCCGCTCGGCAATGTGCTCGCCTGGTCGAGTTCCGGTTCGCTCGGGTTTCGAGGTTCTCGTAAAGGGACGCCGTTTGCCGCGCAACAGGCATCTTTGACGGCCGCGAACAAGGCGAAAGAAGCAGGCCTCCGCACAGTAGAGGTGCGAGTAGCTGGGCCGGGTTCCGGGCGTGAGTCAGCTGTGCGAGCCTTATCGACGGCGGGTATTGAAGTACGTTCGATCAAGGACGTGACACCAATTCCGCACAACGGATGCCGGCCGCCTAAAAAGCGCCGGGTGTAAGTTCGAGAGCGCACACCGGGCAACAAGAACCGGTCTACGCTCCAAACGATTTTGAAAAGTAAGCGGGAAGAAGGCCTGCCGGCTGTAAACCGCACCTGCAATTTGGAGGTTATTAATTGGCACGTTATAGTGGCCCTGTTTGCCGGCTTTGCCGCCGCGAGGGCATGAAGTTATTTCTGAAAGGCGAGCGCTGCCACACCGAGAAGTGTGCGATCGAAAAGCGCAACTTCGCTCCTGGCCAGCACGGTAAGGACAAGAAGGCGAAGATCGTCGGCTACGGCCTGCAGCTGCGCGAAAAGCAAAAGGCGCGCCGCTATTACCGGGTCCTGGAAGGCCAGTTCCGGAACCTTTTTGAGAAGGCAGTGAATCAAAAGGGTATTACCGGCGAACTGATGCTCGGAATGCTCGAACGCCGCTTGGACAACGTTCTCTACCGAATGGGGTTGGCTACCAGCCGAGCCCAAGGCCGTCAAGTTGTCCGCCACGGGCACATCACTGTGAACGGGCGAAAAGTCAACATCCCGTCGTTCACGGTCAAGCCGGGCGACGTGGTGGAAGTACGCGAGAGCAGCCGTAATAACTCCAGCATTTTAGCTGCTCGCGATGCCACCGCGCACACCCCCAGCCCCTCGTGGCTCGAAGTTGATCGTGATGCGCTTCGCGGGCGGATCTTGCAGCAGCCGAAGCGTGAAGAGTTAGTGCAAATCCAATTGAATGAGCAGCTCATCGTCGAGTTGTATTCGAAGTAAAGCTCGAGAAGGAAATATATGTTTAAAGGATTTCAGAAGCCCAAGCGTTTAGTCGCGAATACTGAGTCGCTCACCGAGCGCTTCGGTCAGTTCACGGCGCAGCCATTCGAGCGTGGATTCGGATCCACCATCGGTACCGGTCTGCGACGCGTGCTGCTGAGCTCTATTGAGGGCGCGGCCATTACGGGCGTACGCATCGAAGGCGTATCGCACGAGTTCAGTCCGATTCCCGGCGTGGTGGAAGACGCTACCGACATCATCCTGAATCTGAAACAGGTTCCGTTCAAGATGATGGGCGAGGGCATGAAGATCGCACGCCTTCATGTCGAAGCCGCCGGTGAAGTGATGAGCAGCCAAATCGAGACTGACGCTGATGTCGAAGTTCTCGATCGCAACCTGCACATCGCGACGATCGGCGAGGGTGGAAAACTCGATATCGAGATGCGCATCAAGAGCGGCCGCGGCTACGTGTCCGCTGACCGCAACTACGACGAAGACCTGCCGATCGGCTACATTCCGATCGATTCGGTTCACTCGCCTGTTCGCAAAGTGAACTACAGCGTTGAGGCGGCACGCCTCGGCCAGAACACAGACTACGACAAACTGGCGATCGAAGTCTGGACGAACGGGTCCATCTCACCGCAAGATGCGGTTGGTCAGGCGGCCAAGCTGCTCAAAGATCACATGACGATCTTCATCAACTTCGAAGAGACTCCCGAAGTGACGGAAGAGCCGGCTGAGCGCGCTATCAACCAGATGAACGAAGTGCTTAATCGCTCGGTGGAAGAGCTTGAGCTCAGTGTTCGTTCATATAACTGCCTGAAGAACGCGAATATCCAGACGATCGGCGATCTGGTGCAGCGCTCTGAATCCGAAATGCTGCGGACCAAGAACTTCGGTCGCAAGTCTCTGAACGAAATCAAGGAGATCCTGTCGGGTCTTGGGCTTTCTTTCGGTATGAAGTTCGATAGCCAGGGCCGGCTGGTCGGCGGAGCGCCCTCCGCTTCTTCATCGGACTACGGCAACGACAACTACGCGGGACTGGAAGAATAACAATGCGTCATGGCAAAGCTGGAGTCAAACTCAAGCGCGATATCAGCGGACGCCGGGCGCTGCTGCGCGGGCTCGTGACGAACGTCATCGAAGAAGAGCGCATCACGACCACCGTGCCGAAGGCGAAAGCTGCCCGCCCCCTGGTTGAAAAGATGATCACGCTCGCGAAGGCAGATAGCCTGCATGCACGCCGGCAGGCGGCGGCTTTCTTGCTCAAACCCGAAGCTGTCGAAAAGCTGTTCGAGAAGCTTGGGCCTCGTTTCAATCAACGCAATGGCGGATACACACGCATTGTAAAGATTGGCTGGAGAAAAGGCGATGGCGCCGAAACCGCTAAGCTCGAACTCGTGGGCTCGGAGCTGGTCAAGCGTGCGGCCGAC
Organism: Terriglobia bacterium; assembly: GCA_963737005.1. Taxonomy (GTDB): domain Bacteria; phylum Acidobacteriota; class Terriglobia; order Bryobacterales; family Bryobacteraceae; genus Bog-105. Next base: position 950,068 of record CAVTRD010000008.1, read on the forward strand.
CGTGCGGCGCGTCGAGAGGAACGTCTGAAACAGATGCGCGGCGGCGAAGAGGGCGAAGGCGAACAATAACTTCGCTTCAAAGCGAAATGGAAAAGGGCTCGGGGCTTCGGCTGTCGGGCCCTTTTTCACGCCTGGACCATGAAAAACATCCAAATCTTCGGTTTGAGAAGCTCGCACGCGACTCGGGCCGCGGAGCGCTTCTTCAAAGAGCGCCGCATTATCTATCACTCGATCGATCTAAAACAGAAACCAATGGCCCGCGCTGAAATCAGGCGTTTCACCGAGCGCTTCGGATTGGCGGCTTTGATTGACTCTGAAGGCAAGGCTTACGTGGATGCCGGACTGAAGTATCTTAAGCTCTCGGATAGCGAGTTGCTGCAGCGTATCGAACGCGAGCCCGGCCTGCTCCGCCTGCCTCTCGTGCGCGCGGGCGCCCTGCTGAGCATGGGTCACGACGAGAACTCCTGGAAAGCGATGCTTGCCTGAGAGCGCTATTGCGGAAAATGTTGGGGAGGCTTGATCTGCTGCCAGTCCGTTCCATTCAGTGCCTCCAAGAACGCCAGTAGATTGCGTTTCGTTTCCGGATCCATGTAGAACTTGAGAAGGCGCGTGTCCAGCTGCGGATTCGGCGTTCCACCCTTGGCGTAAAAGTCGAGCACGTCCCCCAGAGTTTTCAAACTCCCATCGTGCATGTAAGGGCCACGGCTCGAGAGATCACGCAACGTTGGCACTTTGAATTTCCCGCGATCGCCTTTTTTCTTGGTCACTTCTGCCCGGCCGGCATCCGGCGGAACCTTTGCGGCACTTACACCCAGGTTGGCGAACTTTTCGTCCGTGAACAATGGCTCTTTGTGGCACTCTGCGCACTCGCCTTTGCCGTTGAAAAAATCGTAGCCGGCTTTCTGCTCCTTGGTCATGGCCGATTTATCGCCAGCCGCGAAACGGTCGAAGGCAGAATCACCCGAGATGATCGTCCGTTCAAAGGTTGCGAGGGCTTTTGAGACACGATCGAAGGTGATCGTACTATTGCCAAACGCGGCTGCAAAAAGCGGAGCATAGCCCGGTATGGACTCAAGCACTTGCACGACTCGATCCGCAGTCATCCCCATCTCGTGCGGATGCGTAATCGGAATGATCGATTGCGCTTCAAGGGTCGGGGCGCGTCCGTCCCAGAACTGTGTTTTGCCCCAGGCGCGATCGATGAGCGTAGGCGTGTGGCGTCCAGTAGGCTGCCCATCGACGCCGATCGAGAGGGCGGTATCTCCCGAGAATGCGTGCTCGGGTTTGTGACAGAACGCACAAGCGACGACGCCGTTCGAAGAGAGGCGGCCATCAAAAAAGAGGATCCTGCCTAATTCAGCGCGCGCGGGCGAGTACGGGTTGTCAGCGGGCCAATCAATCCGCGGAAGACCGGATGGAATGTGAGGCGTGCTGGGTGGAACATGCTCCTGAGCGTTCATAAAAAGAGCCTGTACCAGCAGCCCGAGAATCAGCAGCAAACGCGGGGTCACGAAAAACCTAACCTGCTCCCACGAATGTGCTTTGGTTCTGGTCCGGGCGCAATGCTCGAGGTAAGTGCGGCGTGATGAAGCGGAAGCGGCGTCCGACGATCATCTTTAAGATGAGGTGGTCCGTGCTGTGCGTTACGCCCACACCCACGCCGAAGTTAAACTCCCAGGCCGGGCCGAAATCGTAATCAATGCTTGGAAAGAACTGTTGCTGCTCTATATTGAATGGGTTAAAACCAGTGAGGGAACCAACGGACCCGTAATATTCAAACCCGGCGCTCAGCTTTTTCGTGAAGCCATAGCCAAGTTTGAAACTGGGTGCGAAACCCACTCCTTCGTGCACACTCGCCCCGTGAAAGGACCGCTCGAGTGCGGGATTGAAGGCCAGGTAGTAACGGCCAAGCTGCTTATCGATGATAGGCCGGATCTCCCATGTCCAAGTGTCGGTTGAGAAGATCGGCCGCTGATAACCGATCTCTGTCGAAAGACTCACACCCACCGGCCAACGCCAGCTCTCAGGCACGCGCACACGCGGTCTAATATGATCGCCAACCCACTTGTAACCCTGCCCGGGACCCGCGCTTGTGAAGACATAAAACCCAGTTTCGAACCAGCTGTTCCAACCCTGCGTAATCTCGAGCGTCTCGTGAACCTGATGTTCATCGGGCAGGACGCCGAAGGCGGTCGTCTTGAAACCCTCAACGGTCAGGTTGCTGTGCAGTTCGACCATCGTTCTACCCGGGGGTACGGTGTCGGAGCCATAGACCTGAATTTCATAATTACCCTGTGCGCGGGCCCATGACGAAAAGAAGAGACCCCAAACAAGGAGGGCTGGAAGAAATACGCGAGTCGCGGGCGAGCCCAGAGTGTTCCTACCTTTCATTAAATTCTGGATGCCCGAAAAAGCCCATAATCGCACGGCTGAGATCTTGGATCGAAGCGCCGCGCAGTTCTTTGCTAGTAGTAAACAGAACACCCGGAACATCCACTGGATTGATGCAGTGATCACCGATCCACGCATCATGGTTTTCCTCAATTTCGTCCGGGGGCGCGCCGCCGAGACCCGTTTGCCAAGAGGCGCGATAGCCGGGCGCGTAGCCAACAATCAGGTCAGGCGCAACCGCCCGATTCTGGCCGTGAGCGTGGGTCGGGTAAACCGCTTCGACCACCGTCCGCCCATTTGCGGGATCGCGCCATGCTTTGAGCTGCTCGATGAGAGTGGCTTTCAGCGCTGCGGTTTGCTGGGAGCCCGACAGAATGCCATTCCGTTCGCGACCCTTCACGTTCAGATACAGGCCATTCAACCCGAGCGCGTAGGCTTCGGTCGATGACCAATCGACCCCAGCGAGATCACTTGCACTCGCGGACGCCTCTTTCAGGGTCAAGAATCCACGTCGATTGAGCCAGGTATTCAAGTTGACTGCGCGATCAAAAGTGGTGAATCCGTGATCGGACATGATCATCAGTTCAGCCTCCGGAGCCGCGCGTCTCGCTTCACCGATTGACGCGTCAATCGCACGGTAGACGTCGAGCAACTGCGATTCGTAGCGGCCCCATAACATGTGGGAGTTCTGGTCGACAGACGAAAAATAGAAGAACAGCAAACCGCCGGTGTAGTGATGCAGCGAGTAACCCAGCAGTTTCTGTTCTTCGTTGAGAACGAGCTGCGTTTGGGCCAGGAACTCAGGGAGAGTTAGTACGCCCTGGCGTAGGGCCGATGTGTCTTCTGGTGTGCCCATTGTGTAGAACCGGCCTGCTTCATCGGCGACTGTGCGCGCCCAAGAAGCGGGTGCGGCGATCGGTAATGCGGGCGCAATCGGATCCACGTTTACAGGTGAAACGTAGACTTGCAAATGCGGCTTCAGCTGTTTCGCAAAAACGCGGAAAATGCCTCGGACGGATGCGATGCGCGGTACCAGCGTAAAGTCAGCTCCCATCCAGCGTGACCACTCACCCTGCTTTAGTACTGTGACGTCATCGCCAATTCGGAAGCGCGCGACCGGCCGATCTTCATCGACGTCGATCGTCAGATCCGCGGAAGTAAACAGCTGTTTGTTGCGCAGGGTGTTGGGAGGCCCTTCAATCGGCAGTATGGCTCGACCATGGTCTACGCCGATTTTGATGACTCGGCCGCCTGCAACGGATCGCGAGAGCTCCTCAGGATCGTTCGTGTAAAAACTGAAGGTACCGAGTGTGCCGCGTAAATCGGGCGTGCCCATGCCGGAGAGAGCGTGGCCGAACTTCACAGGCGGGTAATTGGTGGGCATACGGATGACTGTGACCGAGACGCCGTATTCTGTGAGCTTCTGCCAAAAAGGTATTCCGCGCCGCAACGAGATGATGTGCGAGCTCGAGAGAGGCAGCCTGTAAGGGCCGAGTGGCAGAACCCAACGCGGTTCCTCCGTCTGCGACATGGATGAAAACGGAGCGAGTGTTGCCGGATCGCGATGGACAAAGTCGAAGATGCCGTGCTCGTCAGGCGGCAGTCCCGTGATGAATGTCGACCAGGCAACCGGACTCTGCGGCGGTGTAGTTGTGGCGAGCCGATTGAACTCGCCGCGATCGTGCATCTTCGCCAGGTTGGGGAGCGCGCTCCAGTGGCGTTCTATGAACGCCGGATCCATGCCGTCTACCCCGAGCACAATCAGCTGCGGAACATGTTTCCGCCCGCCGCAAGAAACGAGAAAAGCGCACAGCAGAATCGCGAAAGAAGTCTTTCGCGCTCGCCGCGTTTTCGAGAACAGCGTTATTGGGAAGATCCCCCGAGATACCCGAGGCTTCGTAGCTGCTCAAGCGTCTGCTGGTCGAGCTGAGACGTCCCCGTGTGTCCGATGATCTGCTTCACTTTATTCTGCGCGTCGATCCATTGCCCGAGCGTACCGACAAAGTCCTCCACCTCGCGCGGATGGACGCCCGCGACATCGTGCTGCTCGGCCCGGTCGTTCCGGCGATCGTAGAGTTCGACCTTCTTTACTCCAGCTTTGGCGGCCTTATTGCGATAAATGAACTTCCAACGCGCATCCGTGATGGCAAAGTCGTCGACCGCGTTTTCGGGCACGAAACCCTCGGGGCGCAAAACTGCAAAACGCGAAGAAACAACGATCCCTCGCCGTTTGAAGGATTGTCCGCGCGCGAGCGGAACCAGACTTTGACCTTCGGCAACGGGCGGCGTCTTGAGGCCGAGCAGATCGAGCACCGTGGGCATGACGTCGATCAATTGTACGGGCTCAGTAACGTGGCGCGGATTTGTGAGCAGTTTCGGACTCCACATCAGAAGCATGGTGTGCGTAAGCTCCTGATAGACCGTGTGGCCATGGGCAGTCCAGCCATGATCCCAAAATTCCTCGCCGTGATCGGAGAGCACAATGATAAGCGTGTTCTCGAGAAGGCCGAGCCGCTTTAGCTCGCCAACCAACAACTCGAAGCTGTGATCATTGTGCAGAATCTCGCCATCGTAACGATCACTCGCTTGGTGGATGAACGCTCCCGGATTCAGCCCCGCTTTCTGGCAGATGGCCGGACTAATCACCACGCCTCCACCATACTCGTGATTCGTCCGGAAGAGTGCGTATTCTTTCTCAAACGCCGGCGTGTCCCGCGGATTGGCAAACTTGCTTTGAAACGGCTCGGGCGGGTCGTAGGGAGCGTGCGGGTCAGTCGCATGCGCGTATAGAAAGAACGGCTCTTCGCGGTGACGTGCCAGCCATGGGAAGACTACCCGGTTCAAAGCTGCCGAATCGGTCGCGCGATCGGTCGCGGCATTGATTTGGCGCAACACGACCGGGTACTCGAGCAGGTAATCGAAGCCGCGCTCAAGTCCAGTCGCACGGCCAACGAAGGGCGTTGAGACGATGCTGGCCGTCACGTAACCCGCTTTGCGCAACTGCTCAGCCAAGGTGGTCGCACCGGGCGGAATCGTATCTGCATCCGAGACGATGCCGTGGGTAAAGGCATATAAAGACGTCATCAGAGAGGCAATCGACGACTTGGTCCAGGTCGCCTGGGCCTGGCAATCGTCAAACACGATGCCGGACGCGCCGAGCTTCTTCAAGAACGGAGTTGTGTCCCGGCTGTAGCCGTAGAGGCTCGCATGGTCGGCGCGCGCTGTGTCGCTCGTGTAGATCACAATGTTCGGGATTCGTTTGGCCGGTGTTGTGACAAGCGGATTGGCCCAGAGCGCGACGTCGCCTTCGTGCGGCGATTCGGCCCGAAGCTGCAAATTAACCAACCGCCCGCTCCAGCGCGACAGATCGATATCGGCATCTTCCCAGTGATCTGCTTTGTCGAGAGTTTTTGAAAAGAGGTCAACCGGGTTACCTTCGAGGGAGACGCGAAACTTGATGGCACTCCCCTGCGAACTGGTGCCCACACCAAAATGCAGGTGAGCGCCCGGCACTACTTGCAGGGAGTACGTGATGCGCGCGGGGCAGTGAATGTATAGGACGTGGCGGTATTCGTCCTGTTTGCCGAGCGCTGTGCGATCGAATGACCGTGGAAAATTCGCAGGTTTTGGAACGAGCTTGATCGAATGTATCGCTACGATGCCGTCAAGGCTATCGGTCGGCATAATGCCTAGCGGACGGCCGCCCTTGGGGGCTTCCACATTCACCGGGAAGCGATACACGTTGTACTGACCGGCGGGCCCCAGTTCTTGCTTTACCTCGAGATCGCCGATCTTGATTTTGACTTCACGGCCGCCTTGGGCGGACATCCGGATCTCGACGGCTTGATACAGTGTCCAGTCGATGGCCGCATCTTTGGGCGAAAGGATCACCGGCGTTGATCCATCGCCTTTGAGCATCAGGTCGCCATTCCGAACGCCGATGCGGCCACGGACAAGCTGCCAAGTGATATCGGAAGTTGCGAAAAAGTTTTGCCAGGTGACCGGTTCCGCCGCGCTAGCGCCGCTCGCAGCATTCGAAGCTTCGATTTTAGCCGCCTTCAGATCGTCATCCAGGCGCAGCGTTTGTGACAACGCGGGAAGCCAGCTACTCGCAGTCAACAACGCAACCAGGAGCGAGCGTCGGATCATCCGCAAGCAATTATGGTAGCGCCGCTAAAACTCCAATCGCGCGCCCACTTGAATAATGCGCGGATCATTGGGCTGTGAACTCAGGTTGATGAGACCCGTGACAGAGTTTGGATTGTTTAATTGCGGGTGGTTGAATGCGTTGAAGAAGTCGCCGCTCATACGAAGCCGAACGCGCTCAGTGATCGTGAAATATTTGAACGCGCTCAAATCCTGATTCCAGGACGAAGGCCCCAGCATGAAGTTGCGCGTGTTCCAGCTGAGATTGTCGGTGATGGGTGTCTGGACTGTCGATCCATCAGCCAACGTCTGGGGCAGGAAGTTGTCGAAGTTCGACCCGAGCGGGTGGATGGTGCGCGCGCCGCGATCAACCGGCACAATCGCTTCGAGCGCCGAAAGATTTCCGCCCGTCGCCTGAGTCGGATCGAAATCGCCGGCAAACCAAAGCTTCTGATTCTGGCCGAAAATATTGACGTTCACCCGCTTGTTCGAGCTCAGTGCGGGATTGCCGAACTGGTACTCGTTGGCACTGTTGCCCATCCAGAAGCCGTTGGCCCAAGTGCCGATAAATGCGATCTGCCATCCGCCGACAAGTGCATCGATACCCCGATTCACATTGCCCAGGTATTTCTTGCCCCGACCTAAGGGTAGCTGGTAAAGACCGGTCCAGGTGATTCGCTGGGGCGGAACTTGGCTCGAATTCGTGTACAGAAGTCGAAGCAGTTGGCTGTCGCTCAGGTTGGGAGCGCCGAGTAGTTCGTTGTTAGCGGGAACGGAAGCTGAGGTTCCGCCGCCTTGATTTCCTCCGCCGGTCGAGACGCCGTTGATTCCGCCATTGCCGCCGAAAGTAAATCCTCCAGCATCATTCGTCGTTAGCGTATGGGTGTAAGCGTAGAAGAACTGGAAGGACAGACCGTTTGAGAAACGCTTGTCGAGGACGGCCTGGAAACCCGTGCTGTTCGAGTAGCCGTTATGCCGGACCGCGCCATAAGAACCACCGTTGATGCTGTTCAGATTCCAGTTCGGGTCGAGCTGCCGCTGATAGTAGAGAGTCGGAGCGGCCTGCCCAGTCTGCAGCTGGTAGTTATAGCGTGAGAGCGGCGCATTTACGTCCCAGTTTTGCTGGAGATTGCTGCCATGGCTGCCGGTGTACGCCATTTCAGAATCAAGTTCGATGCGAGTTCACGCTCGATGGTGAACGTCCACTCCTGCATGCGGTTGTCGTTCCAGTGATGGGCGTCGAGTGCCAGAAAGCCCTGGGCCGAGCTATCGACTGCGCCGGGCGGTACCGTCGCTGTACCACCCGAGCCAAGCATATCGTTTGAATTCGGTACTGCGGTAAGCGAATATACGCCGTTTGTGCCCTGTGCGGTGTCGAGATTGTTTTGATAGCGCAGGTTCAACGGAGGATTGACGCGCATCGACTGCAGAATCTGGGAAAGAGGCAGCGGCCAGTAATACATTCCATAGCCGCCCCGGATGACCGTTTTGTTTGTGAGTCGATAAGCCGCAGCCAAGTGCGGCGCGAAATCTGTCCAGACGCTCGGTGTGAGAGCGCTCGGGAAAGCCAATCGAATTTGCCGAGACGCCAGTAAGCCCGCGTGCCGCCCATGCATCGGTAACGGCTGAGGGTAGTCCGGGGATGGTATTGAGCGTTGTATATTGCGGAAGCACGACCTGCATGGATGTCGGGCTGAGCGAGTTCAAATCGATCGTGTCCATCCGATTGTATTTCTCTTTGTACGGCGTCCAGAATTCCCAGCGCAGGCCGAGGCTCAAAGTCAGCTTCGGAGTCACCTTCCAGGTGTCCTCGATGAAAGTTCCGACTTCCTTCTGTTTGAAGTAGAAAAACCCTCGGTTGTACTGATTGGAGAGATACGAAGGGATGCCGAGCTCTAGCGTGGCGAGACCCGACCCGCTGAACGGAGTGATCGCTTGAGAGCCGGCATCGTAAAGCCCTGTCCAGTTACTGCCAAAGAACTCCGATCCCTGTGCTTGCTGCAGTTCTTCGACGTTATTCTGTTCCAGACGTCCTTTGAAGCCGAAGCGCAGACTGTGTTTACCCTTAACCCAAGTCATGTTGTCGTCGATCTGGTACTGCGTCATGTTCTGGGCCTTCTTATTATCGGAATCCCATCCGCCTCCATAAAACATGTTGTAAGCGTCGGTGTAGACGGTCGGCCAACCCGTTGCACCGAAGGGATTGGGCAAGCCGAGTTTTGCATCCCAGTTGATGTTATCCGCGCCCGTGCCCTGGCCATTCGCCGAGCGCACTGCGCTCAATTGCAGATCATTAAGGATTGCCGGCGTAAACACATGCGTGTAATGCGCGGTGATGTTATAGACGTGCGATTTTGTGGCCGAACTGCCGGTCGAATTACTTTGACCCGGCGGAGGAAACCCGTAGTGGCCGCCATTTTGAAGGAAATCGGAGAAAGATTGCGTGTAGCGAACGGAAAGATTGTTCTTCTCAGAGAACACCTGATCGAAACGCCCGGTGATCGAATTGGTGTTGGTGTTCTGCGGATAGTAAGTCTGAAAGTTGTAGGCGATCCATGGATTCGCGTCGGCGTTGGGACCGCTGGGTAGGGGCGTGACGCTCTTAAAGCCATTGAGCACCTGCGTGTTCAAAAGATTCGTAGGAATAATGTTGCCGGGAAAGGGCGCGCGCGCGCCGCTAGCGGTAGTCGAGTACGGGTTGTAGATGGCGAATTTGTCGCCGCTCGTATCGGTGATGTTGCTGAAGTCGCCGCCCCACATGGCCGCAGTAGGGACAGCCGTTTGCGCGAACACCTCTTGCCGCTGCTTGAGCAGTTCCTGATCGTAGAAGAAGAAGGTTTTGTTCTTGACAACGGGGCCGCCGACAAAACCACCAAACTCGTTGCGGATGAGCTTGGCGGGCGTGTTACCGTCCTGCACAGCGCGGGCAATCAGACCACCGTAGTTATCGCGCAAGGTCTCGAATGCGCCTCCATGGAATTGGTTCGTGCCGCTGCGTGTGACCAGCTCGATGGTCGCCGGCCGGTCGAACGCGGCGCCTGAACCGGCCGTCTCTACGCGGTACTCCTGAACTGTATCGAGACCGGGTTGGACTCGTGAGATACCGCCGCCGAACCGGTCGACATAAGACATGCCGTCGAGTAAGATTTCGGTAGAACCGACCATCATGCCGTTGGTGCGCGGGCTGGGCGCGCCCTGGGTATTTTGGCCGCCTTCGACGCCAGGCGTGAGGGTGAACAGGTTCGTGATCTGGCGTCCATTGATCGGTAAATCGTGGATCTCTTTAGCAGTCCGAACATCGCTCAACTGTGCGCCCTGCGTGGCGACCTCTGAGGCGGCGTCGGTCACCTCAACCTTCGCCTGAACGTTGCCCATTTGCACTTGAGGATCTACCGTGACCGTTTGTCCGGCCTGAAGGGTGAAGTCGGTTTCCCATGTCGCGAAGCCAGGTGCTGTGACGCTGAGATGATAGGGGCCGACCGGCATGCTGCCGAAGTAGTACAGACCGGAGTCGTTGCTCTGAGCTCCTCTCGTAATCCCCTTTGCCGTGTTCACGAGGGTGACGCTCGCTTTTGGTATGGCGGACTTGGAAGGGTCCTGAACGGTACCGGTCACAACGCCGAGACCGCTCTGCGCCCATGCTTGCATTGACAACACAAACAGCACCAACAAAGGCTTTCTTACTGCTGACAAGAAACTAGCCATTATGTACTTCTCCCTGAAACCGCCGGAAATCAGGTGAGCATAACAGAGATTGAAAACGGTTGTCAAACTGGCGCGCATTTGGCCGCTTCGGCCGCGCGGAATCAGACGAAAGAGTCGCGGATTTTTAAGGACGCGCTTCGCCGGCAGTCTCGCTGTCTTCAGGAAAGACGGCATACCCGGAGGGCGGTGGATAGAGTGCTTTCAGTACACTAAGGCGCTTGCGAAGATAACGGCTCGGCAGTTGCCTTGGTCCGGTCTCGACATCGATGTCACAGCAAATTCCGTGCAGGTAAAGAGTGAGCGTGTCAATGAACGATTGTCGGATGTACTCGGTGAGCAAGCGGGCTCTCGCGCTTTACATTCGTTTGGCGTCGCAGCAATGTTTGCTTTGCCTGCCAGCTGTCGTCATCGACTTCTCCATGAACACTGGCCGCGAGCTCATCGCGAATCAATTTCTGATAAGCAGAGCTGGCTTCATCCGACCAATTGTCTGCTATGAGCGCGGCAAGCCGTCGATACAGGCGATAGTGGTACTCGGCGACATCCTGTTCTTTGAGCGCGAACACCAGAACGGTCTCATTCTCGAAGCTCACCTGTGAGGCCCAGGATTGATGCCCATCGGCGGGGCGCTCTGCTACGACAAAATCGGAGGCTTTCTCTGTATTCTTCCGTTTCTTCCGACTTGGCTTGGGCGCGGGACGCTCACTTGCCCGCTCAAGGTAAGGCACGAGCAGAATAGAAATTCGGGGCAGCATAGCGGCGAGCGAGGGAGGGAGTGCGGCGACGGGTTCTTCGAGGTACTCCTTAATGACTTCCTCGCTCATCGGCAGGGAAGCGCAGAAATATCCGAACGTGTTGCTCAGGGGAATGACTTCGCCCCGAAAGCGCTCAGCAAATTGCCCGACACTCACTCTGGCCAGGCTGGCTTGAGCCGCAGCGGCTGGATTCGGCTCTCGTTGACTGGGCATCTAAGGATTTCGACCTCGATTCTAGCAAAGCGGGGTGGGGCGAAAAGCTGTTGAACGCCGCGGGATGACTTTGCTCCACGCTGATAACATTGGCAAAAGACGAGTGCAATTTCTGGTTTCCGCGGGCGAAGCGTCGAGCGATATGTATGCCGCGGGCGTCGTCGAGCACTTGGCAGCACATCATCCAGATCTCTCCTTTTATGGATGTGCCGGACCAAGGCTGCAGACGGCTGGTGTTGAACCGATCGTTGATGCTTCCAAATTGGCCGTTGTCGGGCTGGCTGAAGTAGCGCTTCACCTGCCGCGGATCTATGGCGAGTATCGCCGGCTCATCCGTTTTACAAGACAGCATCGGCCCATCGCGGCGTTGCTCACCGACAGTCCGGACTTCCACCTGCGGCTGGCGCGTCATCTGAAGCGGCTGGGCATTCCTGTCTTCTACTTGGTCGCTCCCCAAGTGTGGGCATGGCGCCAAAATCGGGTCGAGACGATTCGCCGCTTGGTGGACCAGCTTTATTGCTTATTCCCGTTCGAAGAGACTTGGTTCAGAGAGCGCGGAGTCAACGCAACATATATAGGTCATCCGCTGGCGACCTTGGTACAACGACGGCTTCCGCGCGCCGAGTTTCTCAAAAAACACGATCTGCCGGAAGATAGACAGCTAATTTGCCTCCTTCCCGGTAGCCGGGCCGGTGAAGCGCGCCGTCACATGCCCGATCTGCTCGGTGCCGTGGCGCTCTTGAAGCAGCGCGTAGATGCGTCGTTTCTGCTCGCTACGCCGGGCGGTTTCAAAACCCACGACGCTCTCCAAAGTTTTCGGGAACCAATGAACTCCTTAGCCATCAAAGTAGTTAAGAACGAAACCTGGGATGCCATTGGCCACTCGAATCTCGCCCTTGCGGCTAGCGGGACCGTTACCATAGAAGCGGCTGTGCTTGGTACGCCAATGGTGACGTTTTACAAGGTAAATCCACTGAGTTGGTTCGCAGGACGGCACTTGGTAAAAGTTCCGTTTCTTTCGATGGTTAACCTTATTGCCGGCCAGAAGATTGTGCCCGAACTGATCCAGGCCGAGATGACGCCCTCAAACCTTGCCGACTCCGCGTTCGAGATCCTGCTGGACCACAGCCGGGCTGACCGTATGCGCACGGACTTGGCGCGTGTCTCGGCAATGTTAAAAGGTGACCGTGATCCCTTCAGGCGTGCCGCCGACTTGATCGCAAGCCGGATTCAGCAGGGCATAGAGCAACCGGATCGCCGCTTCTGATAGTGATCGGGAGAGAATAAGTTAAAGATGACGCGCAGTGTGAAGCCGCTTTTATTGTTGTTTGTCCTGGTCGCCATTGGAATGGCGCAGGAAAAGCGCGCCACCATTCAGGTCCAGAAGTATACGATTGATGCCGAGGTAAATCCGCGCACCCAGTCCCTTGTTGCCACTGCGAAAATTGATTTCACAGCATCGGAGAATACCAACGAAGCGATCTTTGAGCTGAACGATGCCATGACAGTCTCGAAGGCCGTCGACATGTCCGGTAAGCCGCTCGCGACTTCGCGGAACACGCAGGATTTCACGCTCCACGTCAGCTTTCCCGCCGGGCTGCAGAAGGGCCAAAGCTCGCAAATAACGGTGAGTTATGACGGCAAATTGACGGGTAACGAGGATTCTCCGGTCTCCGGTATTAAGTTCGCCGCACTCCATCCCGACTTTGGTTATCTTCTTTACCCGGCGCGTTGGTTTCCGGTAAGCGGTTATACAACCAACCGGTTTGCTGCCGACCTTCGTATCACTGCTCCGGCCGAGTATCGAGTAATCAGCGGTGGCGATGCAAAAACCGACACGGCAAAGAACGGCGGCTCTGTGTTCTCGTTTCATTTCGACAAGCCTGGCTTCCCTGGAAGCATTGCGATTGTAAAAGGGGAAAGTACACGGGTCAGTTCGCAAGGAGTAACGACTCAGATCTTTTTTCGAGGCGAACAGGCGGCCGATGCTCAGCCATACGGCGAAGAAACAGGCAAGATCATGACGTTCTTGACCACCGAGTACGGGCTGGCTCCGCAAGCGAGTCTGGCGCTTGTTGAGACAGAAGCTGGCGCCGTGAGTGGCTATTCCGCACCCGGGGTGGTTTTTCTTTCGCCGAGCTCGATCGCGAAGCAGGTGAACACACGCGTGCTGACGAATCAGTTGTCACGGCAGTGGTGGGGCGTTTTGGTTTCGCCTTCCAATCGTAATCATCTCTGGCTCGAGAATGGACCTGCCCGCTACTCGGAGTTACTCTATCTGGAGCACAGCGGCGGGAGTGGTGCGGCTGAGAACGAAATTAAGAATTCTTACGTTGAGGCACTCACTGTGAAAGATCCTCCGGTGCTGCAGGCCAGCCGTCTGGAAGATTATTCGCCAGAGTACTGGGCTCTGACGGCGGCCAAGGGTGCAGCCATTCTGAACATGTTGCGCAGCGTTGTCGGTGACGCCAACTTTAAGAAGGGTCTGCACGCGTTCATCGACAAATACAGCTGGCAATCTGCCAACAGCGAAGATTTTCGCAAGGTCATGGAACAAGTCTCGGGCCAGGATCTGCGTTACTTCTTCATTCAGTGGCTTGACTCAAGCGGTTCGCCCGAATTCAAGCTGGAGTACACCGTGTTCCGCACCCAGCAAGGATTTCGGGTGGTGGGGAAGATCAACCAGGATCTGGATACCTTCCGCATGCCCGTCGATCTTCGCATCGATACGGAGGGAAATCCGGAAGACAAGGTGATTGAGGTCACGGGCACCTCATCCGAGTTCAGTGTCGATACGTTCGGCAAGCCTCGTAAGTTGACACTCGATCCAAAGCATGTGCTTCTTCGTCTCGATTCGAGTATGCAGATCGCGGTAGCAATCCGACGGGGTGAGCAATTCGTACAGATTAATGATTATGCAAATGCACTTCGGGAGTACCAACGGGCGCTCGAAGTGAACAAGAATAGCTCGCTTGCGCATTATCGAATAGGAGAGCTTTTTTTCAAGCAGAACAACTTCCAGTCAGCCGCGAATGAGTTCCGTTCAGCGATAAACGGCGATCTGGATCCGAAGTGGACCGAAGTATGGTCCCACGTGAATCTAGGCAAGATCTTTGATGTAACGGGCCAGCGTGATCGCGCGGTCAATGAGTATAAGTTAGCTATTCGGACTCACGACAACACTGGCGGAGCGCAGGAAGAAGCCGGACGCTATTCGACGCATCCGTACGAGCAAAAGAATTCTGAGACGTGATGGCGATCGGGCGTAACCAGTAAGCCCTAGCGCTTGTACCGGGTTAGCCGGGTGCAATAAAAAAGGTGCGGTTGCGGACGAGAAGCCACTCATTGTTAAGGCGCCTCGTGTGTTTTGTTTTGCCGCGGCTAATCGCGCATTGGATGATAACCTAAAATTGCGCGGGAAAGAGGGAATTTTGGACGACAGATTAAAGGAGTTGATGCAAGAGTTGGGCAATGCCATCAACGAATCCCTTTCTGATTCTGACCGCATCGCGGGAGCAATCGGCGAGATCAAACGCGCCGGGTACGACGTCTTCCTAGTCCTTGAGGCAACCATCGGTTTCAACAAGCGGGACGGAGAAGATGGCGACTCCGAATCTTCTGAGTCGGGGAACGCCAACCGTCCAGTCCACTTCGAATCGACGGGGAAGATTCGCTTAACTTCGCAAGATCAGAAGTTCCTGCGCGCGCTGAAGATTTCCGTAGAAGAAGAAGGCAAGTAGCGCGCTACAAAAAAGCTCCTGATAGACCGAGTGTGTCTTCCTTAGAGCGCTTTCCCACGTAAATTGAGCGGCACGCACGATTCCGGCACCAATCGACTCTCCCTTAACGACTCA
Organism: Terriglobia bacterium; assembly: GCA_963737005.1. Lineage (GTDB taxonomy): Bacteria > Acidobacteriota > Terriglobia > Bryobacterales > Bryobacteraceae > Bog-105. Next base: position 965,132 of record CAVTRD010000008.1, read on the forward strand.
CTGCTCGCCAATCGTTCCAGCGCGCCTGCGATCTCGTCGACCCGCAAAGGGTCGACCAGACAGGCCGCGCCGTGGGCCAACTCCTCCAAAGCCGAAGTGTTGGAAGTGAGGACCGGGACGCCCGCTGCCATCGCCTCGAGTACGGGAATGCCAAATCCTTCATCGAGCGACGGAAATGCAAAAATCGACGCACGCGCAAATAGATCGTCGAGATCGTTCCGGGGCAGGTAGCCGGTGACTTCGATTCGCTCACGGTAGGGGCTCCGTTCGATGCGTTCCAGAATCTCGGCAGCCCGATACCCGCTGGGAGCGCCGGCCAGCACGAGCCGCCAAGGCGCAGGCAAAGCTGCAAACGCCTCAATCAATCGCCCCACGTTCTTGCGATACTGCAGCGCACCCACAAAAAGCACGATCTGTTCGCGCGCAGCAGAAATGCCGGCCCCAGGCGTGGTGACTCCATGTGGGATCACTCGGATCCGCTGCTCGTCGACGTGCAGCAGGCCCGTGACTTGCTGGGCCGTGAAGTTCGATACCGTGATGATGAGATCGGAGTTGGCGGCTGCTTTCTGGGCCTGCTCGGTGAAGCGGCGGCGAAAATCGGGCGATGAGTACTCGCCGGTGATCACGAACAGGTCATGAAAAGTCGAGACGACCTTTCGAGCCGGCCGGCGGTCTACCCTTTGATTCAACGCGTGAAAGAGATCGGCTGCTAAGTTCGGCCCGACCGGTAACAGCAGCTTTCGCCTGACGTTCGGCGAATGTGGTTTAGGCGCTCGCGCAAATTGTTTCGGACGATAGCAGTGGATGAAGTGGTCGCCAGGATACTCTTGTGGCATCCCATCCAGTAAGTGCCGGGAGTACACCGCGATGCCGGAAGGCTGTGCATCTACGCGGTAAGTGGCATCGAGGGCGACACGCACGTCTTCATCTTTGCAGAAACAGCGCGCGACGCGGGTAAGCTGCCGTCCTTAGAGTCCGTACTCTTTCAACTTGCGATAAAGCGTCGTTCGTCCGATGCCGAGTAGAGCTGCCGCTACCGTCCGATCACCCTTGGTGTAATCGAGAGCGTCGAGAATCGCCTTACGCTCGACATCTGCTAATGGCACGACTCCTTGCGGTGCGGGGAAGCGGCCGAGTTCGGATTGGAGGTTCAGCAGTCCCTCTGATGGCCGGATACTTTTTTCCAGGTGTCTGTTTGCCACCGTTGAAGGTAGATCCGCCATACTGAGCCACGGACCGCTGTTCATGGCGATCATTTGCTGAACTGTATGTTCGAGTTCGCGGATGTTACCAGGCCAGTGATAGTCGGCGAGAGCGCTCAGCGTGTCATCCGGTAGGCGATGCCCTTTACCGTAACGACTCAGGAAATGGTCGAGCAAAATTGGAACGTCTTCGCGGCGCTCGCGCAGCGGGGCAAGGCGAATGCGCATGACGTTGAGTCGGAAGAAAAGATCCTGCCGAAAGCGCTTTGCTTCGACTTCGGCAGAGAGATCCCGGTTCGTCGCCGCGATGACCCGGAAGTTTGAACTGCGCTGGGATAAACCTCCGACAGCGCGGTACTCTTTTTCCTGCAACACGCGGAGAAGCTTCATTTGCATCTCAAGCGGCAGCTCACCGACTTCATCAAAGAAGGCAGTGCCCCCATTCGCGGCGTCAAGCAGTCCGAGCTTTTGATTGTGCGCGCCGGTGAAGGCTCCCTTGGCATACCCGAAGAGCTCGCTCTCCATCAGCGGACCGACCAGCGACGAACAATCGACCACGACAAACTGGCCTTGACCCTCTACGTTGTGAATGGCACGCGCTACGACTTCTTTCCCCGTTCCGGTTTCACCCAGGATCAAGACTGGGAACCTCGACCTGCCCATGCGTGACACCAGGCGTTGAACCTGCTTCATAGCGGGTGATTCGCCGATCAAAGTAGATGAAGGAGAACTAAGTTGGGGGATTTTTGCTATCACGAGTGCCGGGACGGCCGCATAACGGCTTGTCTCGGTAGTGTCGCTCCGAAAAAGAAACTCTCAGGAGGTCGCCGATAGTCTTCAGGGAGCAGTCTTATCCAAGCGCACCACAAAAACGTTTTTGTTTTCAGCACCGATGACGGTCGCGAGCTGCTGGGCCGCTTCGATCGAAGGCTCCTTGCCGACTAAGACGCGCCATAGCGGTGCGGTGCCCTGCTTGAGTGCTAGCTGCGCATTTCCAAATCGCTCCGCATACGTCTCCCGTAATTGTTCGGCCCGCTCACGAGTGGCGAACGCTCCCGTTTGCACTGCATAGAAGTCATTCACTGCGATGTCGCGCGGCGCGGCGATCACTTCGGCACGCACTTCGCCGACACCGGGGCCGAGTAGACCGATGCTTCTCGCCGCAGCCTTCGAGAGATCGAGGAACCGGCCCTTCACGAAAGGACCCCGATCGATGACACGCACGTTTACTGTCTGATCGTTCGCAAGATTCGTGACTTTCAGCCAGGTGTTGAACGGCAGAAGACGATGAGCGGCAACCAAGGTTTCCATATCGTAGATTTCACCGTCAGCTGCCGGCCGGCCATGATACGGAACTCCGTACCAGCTGGCAATTCCCTGCTCAACGTGACCGACTGCTACCGGGGATGCAGCGCTGGAACTTTGCTTGGGCTGAGTCGAAGCGGGCAAACCTGTGCGTGCGACGTTTCTTGTACGATGCCGCTTCACGCATCCGGACGTTAAAAGAAGGACGGCGAGGGATGCAGTCAGCAAAAAGGTGAAGTGGTTTTTATTCCGCATCAGCTGAGGCGCTCCGTGTCTCGGCCATCATGATCGCACGTAAAATCAGGACGTTCATCGAACCTCTCCAGATACCAAAACAAAAAGACCCAATTACGTTTTGGAGACGCGAACCGCGACGCCGAGTCTTCCGATTTGAGGCGGGTTGATTTTTTTCTTGACTTCTCTTGCGAACAATCTTATATATGAATCACGCTGCGATCTGTATAGATTGCAAATTTTACGTTAGGGAGAATCACCTCGATGAAGAACGCAACTAAGAAAGCAACTGCTAAGAAGGCCACGAAGAAGGCCCCGGCAAAGAAGAAGAAGTAACTTCACTCCCGCGCTAGCGGGATTTAACCAAACGCCCCCGGCTCTGTCGGGGGCGTTTTTTATTGTGAGGGCTAGTTTGGCGGGTGTCTCAAAAAACAAAAGGCATCGGTCGAAGCCGATGCCTGGAGGATCTTACGAATTGAAGAGAGTTTAGGGCAGGGTGTAGCGAAGGTTAACCCAGTACATGTTTGTGTGGGTACTCTTCGGAGCGCCCGTCGCAACCGACCATGGATTACGCGTGAGGTAGGAATATTGCGTGATCAAAGAGAGAGCTCCGTAGTTTGGACTCTTCCAGAACGTACGCACGATGCCGAGAGTGCCCTCCTGAATATTCCGGTTTTGGCTGTTTGGCGCGCCCTTGTAACCGTATCCGACGTAAACGGGTTTGGCGAGCGTGCTGCCGGTCGCGGTTGAGTCGAAGACTTGGTCGCGGTCGATGTGAATGCCGCCGTAGTAGGCATAGAGAAGGGTGTTCTTAGAAAGGTTCGCCTCAAATCCGTCAACTGTTGAATAAGCGTGAAGCGGAGCGATGCTGCCATTGGCGCGGATCACCACGTCGGGCGCCTGAGCAAAGATGTAGCGGCCGTTTCCCGAACCGAAGAAGGTATTGGCGATCAGGTGAAAATTCTTGGCGACCTCGAGATTGGCATTCACTTCGCCTGAGGCGGCCGTTGCCGTAGAAGTGTTGTACTTGACGGGCGTCCCAAGGCCTGCCGCAAATTTGAAGCTGCGAACCAGACCAGCGGCCTCGACGTGCATGAGCTTGTCGCCCACGCGGCCGTCGTAAGCTCCCTTGAAGACGATATCCGGATGCAGGTTCGGTGCGCCATAGCTACTCGTGCCGTTATTGAACTGTCCGTTTACCGTGGATGAGCCGACGGTGGACAAGAAAGCAGCCGGGGCAGTCGTGAGACCAGAGCCGTTACCGCCGCCGATGTACTGTTCGGGATTTTCGAGCGACACGCCGAAGGCGAGATTCTCATTGGGATGAGCAATGAACCGGAACTGCGTTTGCCGCGACCACACCAAACCGGCTTGGTAATTCGTATCCATGTCCTGGGTGTAAAAGATATCGCTCGGCAGCGGCGAGAGACCTTTACGGTTTGGAGTCATCAAGCTCCAGTCTTGCCCGGCGAGAACTTCGAATCCATCTTTCTGGACATCAACAAAGACGTTCCGCATGCGGAAGGTATCGGAATTGCTCGTCACGAAAACGCTGGTCGGCTGATTTCCTAAGAAGTCAGCTTCGAAGTAGCCGAGAACCTTCGCGCCCAGTACTTCCGAATCCACCCTGAAGCCGATCCGAGAGTTCTGGGTAGTGAAGTTGGCTTCCGAAAGATGATTGGCGGCGGACGTGTTGTAAGGGATACCTCCGAAATTGGTCCCGATGCCGCTGCCGACGTTAGTCGACCGGCCGTAGAACGTAGCGTCCACAAACCCGAGGGGCGTAAAGGTTGTATTCCCGATGCTGATTGAAAGCTTCGAAGGAGGGTTGGCGATGTTGTGCTGTCCGCTGCGAGGAGAAGTCGCGCCCGCGACCAAGGGCCTGTTACCACCGATGGCCGGGATCAGCCTCACAGGGTTGGTCGCAGCGGCAGCATTCGTCGTCACCACCGCTGTTCCGTCCGCTGTGGTAGCGGCGCCGCTCGCAGGTTGCGCGGCAGCAGCCAACGATCGTTCAAGTAACTTCTGCTGGTCATCGACGGCCTGCTGCAAATGTTTGATCTGCTCTTGCTGCTGCGCGATGCGATCACGGAGTTCTTTCAGATCTTGCTGTGCCATCGAACCGCTGGTCGTTGGCGAAGTGGCTGAGGCCGGCGTAGTGGATGCCGAAGCCGGCGTTTGCGATGTTGCGAGCTGGGAGGCCAGCGCGCTTAGGCAAAGCACACCTATTATGGACTTTCTACTCATAGTCTCCTTGCGAACGTGAGCGCGAGCGGCCTTGGCGGTCACTCCACTTCTGCGCGATTCTCCTTGTTTTTCTGGGCCTTAGCGTGACAGGTTCTGAACGAACACACCTCGCCGAAGGCTCAGCTCCCTGAAAATTCAACTCAAGTTAGCGAATCAGTGTTACAAAGCAATTAACGTCCTGTAACGAAAGAAAGACCTGGGGATGGTAGAAGTTCCTGCATCGATTGGTACTTTCGCGCGAGCTTCCGATATGCAGTAAGTGCTCTGGCCTCGCGCCGCTAATTCCTCGCGCCTCAATACGAAGCAAAGGAATCATGCCGCAGGTCAGTGCGGCGATGAGCGCACAGCGGCCGCGCACATCATAATGCTCGAGTCCAAATACGCTTTGGGAGGCCCGCTGAGTACGTGCGATTCTGCCGGTAAACTAGAGGTTGACCAGAATGTCCGAACGACCTTTCGTTCATCTCCACTGCCACACCGATTACTCCCTCTTAGACGGCGCCTGCGATATCAAGAAGCTCATCCAGGTTGTCAAGCAGCAGGATATGCCCGCTGTCGCGATGACCGATCACGGCAACCTGTTCGGTGCTGTTGAGTTTTATAACGAAGCTTCGCGTGAAGGCGTGCACCCCGTCATTGGTTGCGAAGTCTACGTCTCGCAGCAGGGCCATAAAACGCGTTCCGATTCGGATCGCTACAATCACCTGGTTCTTCTTTGCGAGACGCAGGAAGGATACAAGAACCTCATCCAATTGGTCTCGACGGGCTACTTGGAAGGTTTCTATTACAAGCCGCGCGTAGACAAAGAATTGCTCGCGCAACACTCAAAAGGCCTGATCGCGATGTCTGCCTGCTTGCGCGGGGATATCAACGAGACGATTCTGGCAGACCGGTACGAAGAAGGTCGGCGGCTGGCCAACGAGTACCAGGATCTCTTCGGCAAAGGGAATTTTTTCCTTGAGATGCAGGATCACCATCTCGAGCAGGACAAGCATCTGCTTCCGCAGCTCCGGCGCATGTCGTCGGAAACCGAGATCCCTCTTGTCGTGACGAACGATTCGCATTACCTGACTCACGACGATGTGCGCGCGCACGAAATCCTGCTCTGTATCCAGACCGGCAAGACGATGTCGGACCCGAACCGTATGAAGTTCAGCACGCCGGATTTCTACGTCAAATCGAGAGCCGAGATGCTGGGGCTGTTCGGCGAGGTAGAGCACGCGCTTGACCGCACGTGGGATATCGCGCAACGCTGCCACGTAAAACTCGAAAAGGTCAAGGATCCGTTCCCGCGCTTCGATGTGCCAGGCGAGCACGACGCGGACAGCTACTTTGCGCAAATTGCCCGCGAAGGCTTCGACAAGCGGCTGCCCAGGCTCGAAGCGCTTGCGAAAGAAGGCCGGCTCAAATACGCCATTGCTGAATACCGGAATCGCCTGGAGTCTGAAATCCGGATGATTCAGCAGATGAAGTTCTCCGGGTATTTTCTGATCGTCTGGGATTTCATTCGTTTTGCCCGGTTGCGCGGTATACCGGTTGGGCCGGGGCGTGGGTCGGCAGCCGGCAGCCTGGTCGGTTACGCCATGCAGATCACAGACGTCGATCCGCTCGAATACGGTCTGCTTTTCGAGCGCTTCCTGAACCCGGAGCGCATCAGCATGCCTGACATCGACATAGATTTCTGCACAAACCGCCGGGGCGAAGTAATTCAATACGTCACTGAGAAGTATGGCCGGGAACAGGTGGCGCAAATCATCACCTTCGGTACGCTCGCAACCAAAGCTGCCATCAAGGATGTGGGGCGCGTCCTCGATATGAGCTTTGCCGAAGTGGATCGGATCTCAAAGCTGGTTCCGAAGCAGCTCAATATCAGGCTCGACAAAGCGATGGAAGCGCCCGAGCTGAAGGAATTGGCTGTTCGCGACGCGAAAGTGCGAGACGTTCTCGACGTCAGCTTAAAGCTGGAAGGCGTGTGCCGGAACGCCGGTATGCACGCCGCCGGTGTCGTGATCTCTTCAGTGCCGTTGCGTGAGCTGGTCCCGATCTACGTCACGAACAAACAGGAAATCGTGACGCAGTACGACATGCTCGGTCTCGAGAAGCTCGGCCTTCTCAAAATGGACTTTCTCGGCTTGACCACGCTGACCATCATTGATGACGCGTTGAAGCTGATTGCAAAATACTGCGGCGAGCAGATCGTCATAGAGGATCTGCCGCTCGACGACGCCGAGACCTACACAAAGATCTTCAGCAACGGATTTACCAGCGGCGTGTTCCAATTCGAATCGTCCGGGATGCAGGATATTCTGCGGCGCTACCAACCGAACCGCATCGAGGATCTCTGTGCCCTGAACGCGCTCTATCGCCCGGGGCCGATTCAGGGCGGCATGATTCCGGACTTCATCGACCGAAAGCATGGCCGGAAACCGATCGCCTACGATTTGCCGGAGCTCGAAGAGATTCTGGCTGAGACCTACGGCATCATTCTGTATCAAGAGCAGGTGATGCAGATCTCTAACAAGCTCGCCGGGTATTCGCTCGGGGAGGCGGACATTCTGCGGCGCGCGATGGGCAAGAAGAGTTTGACCGAGATGGCGCAACAGCGGGAGCGCTTCATTGCGGGTGCGACCGAGCGTGGCTTTCCGGCTAAGAAGATCGCGAAGATCTTCGACCTGATGGAGCAGTTCGCGGGATATGGGTTCAATAAGTCCCATTCGGCCGCTTATGCCTACCTTGCCTACATTACGGCTTACCTGAAAACGCATTTCGCGGTCGAATTCATGTCGGCCTTGCTGACTTCCGAATCGGGCAACACCGATAAGATCGTCAAGTACATCAACGAGTGCCGCGAAATGCAGATTCGCGTGCTTCCGCCCGATGTCAACGAAAGCGATTTGAATTTCACTCCAGCCGGTGCGGCGATTCGCTTTGGATTAGGCGGTGTAAAGAATGTGGGGCAAGGCGCGGTCGAGGCGATCGTGCGGGCGCGCGCCGATGGCGGTCCATTTACCTCTATCTATAACTTGTGCGAACGGGTAAACTTAAATGCCATCAACCGGCGCGTTATCGAAAGCCTCATCAAGGCAGGTGCGCTCGATTCTATGGGAGGCAACCGTGCCCAGCTTACCGAAGCGCTCGATCGTGCCATTGAAACTGGATTGCGCGTCAGCCGGGACCGAGAGCGAGGCCAGCATGGATTGTTCGGTACTTTCGAAGAAGAACACGCGACCGAGTATCCGTTAGCTAAGTTGCCGGATTGGACGATGGAACAGAAGCTGGCAGGTGAAAAGGAAATGTTGGGAATCTACGTATCCGGTCACCCGCTTGATCGCTGGGCAGAGAAAGTTGCCGATCTTGCCACGCACTCGACCGATAAGCTTGAAGACTTGGAGAAAGGCTTCGAAGTAAAGCTATGCGGAATCCTCACGGGCATCGCACGGAAGACGAATCGCGAAGGGAAGTATTGGGCTGCCATGAAGATTGATGACCGCCGGGGTACGGTGGAAGCCATGGTGTTTGCTCCCCGGTACGAAGAGCTGCTGCCTTGCTTGGAGGAGGATGCGGCGGTTTTCGTACGCGCTTCGGTACTCCCCGAGGAAGGTTGCCCGCCCAAGCTTTCCATTCAGGAGATGACCAAGTTGGAAGATGCGCGGGTGGACTTGCCCTCATTGATCTCCATTCGAATGTGGCTTAAAGACGAAACCGCTGACGAGAAAGTGAAAGAGCTAAGCGATCTCTTCGGTCGCAAACGCGGAGCTACGGATGTGCGGTTGAGGCTCGAGAAGCCGCGAGACTTCTCGGTTGTTATGGATGTGCCCAACACGAAGGTGCGGCCGGATCGCGAGTTCCGCGCGGCACTTGAAAAAATTTGCGGACCGGAATCGATGGAGGTTTTGGCAAGCTGAGTATGGCTGAACAAGAACTTGAACTTGCGGAGATTACAGAAGTGGCCGTCAGCGAGGAACCGATCATCATCTCGGAGCGGGATAACCCAAGTTGGCAGCGCGTTCAGATCGCCCGGCACCCCAAGCGACCTCATTCCCTGGATTACATCCAGAGTCTGACAACTGGTTTTGAAGAGCTGCACGGCGATCGCTTTTTCGGCGACGACAAATCGATCGTAGGTGGTATGGCTTTCTTCGAAGGAAAGCCGGTTATGATCATCGGCCAGGAAAAAGGGCGCGATACAAAGGAGAAGCTACACCGCAATTTCGGCATGCCAAAACCGGAGGGCTATCGCAAGGCTCTCCGACTTATGCAGCTGGCAGCGAAGTTTCACCGGCCCGTGATCACCTTAGTAGATACGGCGGGCGCGTATCCCGGTATCGACGCGGAAGAGCGTGGACAGGCGGAAGCGATTGCGTATAACCTGCGTGAAATGTCGCGCCTGCCGACTCCGATTATCACCATCATCATTGGCGAAGGCGGCAGCGGAGGCGCGCTCGGTATCGCGGTCGCGAACAGGGTCTACATGCTCGAGAACGCCTGGTATAGCGTGATCTCCCCGGAGAGCTGCGCGGCCATCATCTACCGCGATTCCGGCAAAGCCGCCGAAGCGGCTGCCGCTTTGCGCATGACAGCCACGGACCTGCTGGCAGTTAAGTTGATCGACGGCATCGTCCCTGAGCCGCCCGGCGGAGCTCATCTTGATCCTGATGCTGCGATTGCGGCCGTGCGGGAGACGTTACAGAAGACGCTCGAAGAACTGGCACCGATAGCGGCCCGTCAGCTCATCGACGAGCGCTACACGAAATTTCGCGAGATGGGCAACTTCTTCACCGAGGAAGCGCTCTGAAAATTGGGGCGCTCGTCCTGGTGATCGTACTGGGCTTGCTTGGCCTGATTGCCTATTCGACACTTCAAGGCCCTCGCTACCGCGTGACCGTTTGCATGGCCTACGCCCAGCACTCCGCGTGCAAGACGGTTAACGCAAAGAGCGAAGCGGGTGCGATTCGATCCGCCACCGAGAACGCCTGCGCCGACATTTCGTCGGGTGTCACCGATACCATGCGTTGCCAGCAAACTGAGCCGCAGAGCGTGCGCTGGCTTTCGCGGCCTAAGTAGACCTTACGGCTGGATGCCGGCCACCTTCATCCGCAACCGGTAGAGGCTACTGCTCGCGGTGATGTATAGTGCTTTGCCATCCGCATCGCCCCAAGCCAGATTGCCTACTTTCTCCGGGATATCGATGGTGCCGATATGTTTGCCGGCCGCCGAAAAAATCCAGAGGCCGCCCGGTCCGGTGCTGTAGAGGTTGCCCTGCACGTCTACTTTCATTCCGTCCGGAGCGCCCGGACGCGGATCGGAAGTCGCATCGTAGAGTAACTCTCCATTCTTGATTGAGCCATCCGCGGCGACCTGATAACGCATCCAGATCTTCTTCGGCTCCGAGTTGTTAACGTATAGCGTCTTCTCGTCGGGCGAGAAGGCAATCCCATTGGGCCGCATCAGATCAGTCGTCAATAGCTTCAGCTGCGAGTTGTCGGGAGCCGCGCCCGCGCGATGCGCAAAAGCGTTGTTCAACCGGTACACTCCGTTGAATTGCTGTTCTCTCTCGGGATCGGATTCTTTCTGCGTGCGCAGGCCATAGGGCGGATCGGTGAAGTAAAGTGAGCCGTCTGACTTGTACACCAAGTCGTTCGGGCTGTTTAGTTTTTTGCCCTGATAGGCATCGGCCAGTATCGTGATCTGTCCGTGCGGGTCGAGTGACTCGAGCCTCCAGACACTACGCAAAGCATGTCCGGCAACCGTTAAGCGCCCGCGCCGATCGAGCGTCATGCCATTTGAGCCGGGCTCGGGGCCGCCATAAGGGCTCGAACCCTTGTATCCACTCGGTTGAAGAAAAATACTGACCCCGCCGCTCGCTGACCACTTTCGGATACTGTTGCTCGGTATCTCAGCAAAGAGTAGATAGCCCGGATTTTTTATCCAAATGGGTCCCTCAGTCCACTTAAGGCCAGAGGCCAATTGATCGAGCTGTGCGTCGGGGGAGACAAGTGCATCCAAAGCCGCGCTGAACCTTTCGATTTTGATCGGCGTATGTTTCTCGGACTGAGCTTTCAGGAGCAGGACAAGCGAACAGCTCGCCAGAATGACGGCAAAAGACGAAGAGAGTTTCACGGCTGCATTGTATTACTTTGCAGCCGTGAACCGGGGAACTGCAAGAAGATCCTACTTCGATTTGTTGTTGAGACCCTTAACCATGTTAAGGTGTTCCTGCAAGGTCGGCAGAGTCGTGCTTGCAAACTGCTTGAGGTTCGGATCGGAGCCGGTTTGCGCTTCCGCCTGGAACTCGCTTACGTCTTGCTGGTGATCCTTCAATTGATCTTTGACATAGGCCTTATCGAAAGCATCGCCGGAGAGCTTTGATAGCTTATCGACCCGCGCCTGGTGCTTGGAATCGAGCGTCGCGGGCACTTCGATGCTTTCCTTGCTCGCAATCTCTTTTAGCTGATCGTTCGCTTTCGTGTGATCGTCGACCATCTTCTGACCGAACTGCTTCACATCGTCGCTCGATGCTTTCTGCGCGGCCAACTTACCTAGTTCTACTTCGGTCAAGCCTCCGATTGCTGCGTCTTTCACAAACTTCTTATCATCCATCTTGCGACCGCTGGTCCCGGTATTTCCGTCTGGATTCATGCCGGAATTCTCTGCTCCCGGAGCAGTCGCACTGGGTCGCTGTTGAGGCATGGACTGGGGCTGCGAACCAGGACTTTGCGAGAGAGCAAGCGAGCCGCCCGTGACAGTCAGACTCAAACCGCTGAGGAACAAACAATTAAACAAGGTTTTTCGCATATAGCCTTTCGAGGCTGCGCAATGGAATAGCTACTTTGATCGTGCGCAGGCCTTTTGCAAGATTCTGATCAAGCTACCCATTGGATATCGGACCAAGCACGAGAGGTTTCACTTCAATCGCGGAGGCCAGGAGGGAAGATCAATAGCGCCTGCATACGGAGGAGAGTTTGGCGCATCACACGCATAACTCACAGGGGAAGCCCGCGGAGAAAGACACTTGGCCTTACCCGGATCGGCTCAGTGGATAAAAGAAAGGCGCGATACTGAGTACCGCGCCTGTATTCAAATTCTGAAAAGCTTAGTTGTTGCCGATTTCTACGTTGATGGTTTTCGGCTTTGCCACTTCCTTCTTCGGCAGGGTGATGGTCAAAACGCCGTTCTTGTAATCGGCCTTAACCTTTTCGCCATCTACCGTGTCCGGCAGGCTGAACGCACGCACGAACTGCCCGTAAGAGCGCTCGATGCGGTGATAACCTTTGTGGCCGTTTTTCTCCTGCTCAAACCGGCGCTCGCCTTTCAAGGTAAGCGTTCCGTTCTCGAGCTGGATCGAGACATTCTTTGGATCGATTTCAGGCACGTCTGCCTTCAGCAACAGCTCATTTTCGGTCTCGCTGATATCTACTGCGGGTGACCACGGCCGGGAAGCCGGTTCGCTGAATAGGCGCGACAACGAGTCCTGAAACAAGCGAAGACCTGTTGGGAACTCTTCCGATTCAGTCTGAAAGGGGCTGTACTTAATCATTGGCATCTTTTAATCTCCGTCCCTTATTGGGTACAACTAAAGCATAAAATATGCGCGTTAACTTGTCAAGTTATCTAAGCAGGAAATTTCAGTACCGAAGATGTAGCAGTATTGTGTTCTTTTTCATCATTGGGACGTATGTCTACCCTGATCGAAGGCGCTGAAGCGCCCCCCATATCGCTGCCGACCGATAAAGGAGAACCATTTGAGTTAAATTCCCTACGCGGTAAGAACGTCGTCCTCTACTTCTATCCGAAGGCGGACACCCCGGGATGCACCAAAGAAGCCTGTGATTTCAAGACCAACTCTGAGAAGTTTGGAAAAGCGAATACGGTGATCGTGGGCGTTTCGCCCGATGCTTCGAAGGCGCAGGCAAGATTTAAGGACAAGTTCGATTTACCGTTTACCCTGCTGGCAGATACGGATCACAAGGCTGCCGAAGAGTATGGCGTCTGGAAGGAGAAGAGCATGTATGGGAAGAAATACATGGGCGTTGACAGGACGACATTTGTGATTGGGCCGGATGGTGTGATCAAGAAGATCTTTCCCAAGGTGAAGGTGGATGGTCATGCCGAGGAGGTCTTGGCCGCTATTGGATGAAAAGAGCCGCCGATATCCGGTGCGGCCGGTGGTGGGCGTGGGTGCGCTTATATATGATGGGTCGCAGATTCTGCTAGTAGAACGCGGGAATCCGCCGCTCGCCGGCTACTGGTCGCTGCCCGGCGGCGGTGTAGAAGCCGGCGAACGGCTGGAGGACGCGGTAATCCGCGAAGTTTTCGAAGAAACCGGGCTGCGGGTGAGTGCCGACGCACTTGCAACAGTGTTCGAGCGAATCATGCCGGATGAGGCGCGCCGCTGTGAGTATCACTATGTTCTGATCGACTTCTACTGCACGATAATGGGAGGAGAGCTGCGAGCGGGAGATGACTCGCGCGACGTGCGCTGGTTTTCGATCGCTTCGTTATCAGAATTGCAGCTTACGGCGGGCACGAGGGAAGTCGTTGAGACTTGTGCCGTACACCGCTCGACTCACCCGTTGATTTCACGTCCATAGCATGGCTTTCAGCAGCACCGCACTTCTCCAATTTGAAGAGTTGAGGGAGACCCTGACGGCCTACGCGGGCAGCGCGGTGGGACGTGAATTGGTGGCGGCGCTGGAGCCACGCCACGATTTGCGCTCTCTTGAATCGGATTTGGCGCAGGCAGGGGAGGCCATAGCTTACCTGAGGGAACTCGCGGGTGCTCAGCAGGCGGGCAGCGGGGCAGCGATCCGGCTGCGCTTCGACCAGCTGCCATCGATCCAGCCAGCGGTGCGGATACTGAAGGTCGAAGGCGCGTCGCTCGACGGCCGGCAGATTCAGGACCTGTTTACAACATTGGCACTGGCCGGTGAGTATCGCGGCATTCTGCAACGAGTGGCGAGCCGTTATCCTCTGCTGGCGGCCCTTTCGAGCAGGCTTGCCGATCTGCGCGAGCTGGCGCGGCGTTACGAGAATATTTTCCTTCCGGATGGCAGTCTGGCCGATCACGCGAGCGTTGCGCTTGGGCGAATCCGGCGCGACGTTGCGCGCCAACACCGAAGCATCGAGGAGTCGCTCGAACGCTTTTTGCGCACACATCGGACAGACGGCACGTTACAGGAAGAGTTCGTCACGATACGCGACGACCGCTATGTGGTACCGATTGTGGCGGGACAGAAGGGGCGGGTAGACGGGGTCATCCATGGCTCGAGCGGCACCGGGCGGACGCTTTATGTGGAGCCGCTCGAGACCATTGGGCTCAACAATCAGCTGGTGCGTTTACGCGAAGACGAGCTGCGCGAAATCGAGCGTATTCTTGCCGAGATCACGAGCAGTCTCCGTGAACACAGCGGTGAAATTGCCGCGACGACCGAATGCCTAGCAGAGCTTGACTGTGTTTTTGCAAAGGCCGGTTTTGCACGGGCGTTCGACGCGGTGGTGCCGCGTTTCAGCCGGGATGAGCGCCGGTTTGTACTGCGTGAGGCACGTCATCCGCTACTCGAAACGGTGCTCCGCAAACAGGGAAAACGGATTGTACCTATTTCGTTCGAGCTCAACGAGGGCCGCCGCTGCCTGTTGATCAGCGGGCCGAACACCGGCGGCAAAACGGTCACGTTAAAAACGGCTGGTCTGCTGGCCTTGATGGCCCATGCCGCCATCCCCGTGCCGTGCGCCGAAGCCGAATTCCCGTTGCTCGATGACGTGCTGGCCGACATTGGCGACAACCAATCAATTGCAGAAAGTCTCAGCAGCTTTTCGGGGCACTTAATCCACATCAAACAGATGCTCGAGCGAGTGACACCAGACAGCTTGGTGCTGCTCGACGAATTGGGTCGCGCCACGGATCCGGACGAAGGCGGCGCGCTCGGCGTGGCCATGCTCGACGAATTCCGCAAGTCCGGCGCTTTCTGTTTGGCCTCAACGCATTTGCTCCCGCTGAAGCTGTACGGCACGCGTACGGCGGGCGTGCTGAATGCCTCGATGGGTTTCGATGAGGCGACACTGCAGCCCACCTATCAGCTGCGGCTCGGCATACCGGGCAAGTCGGCTGGTCTCGACATTGCGACCCGCCTCGAACTGCCCGCAGAGGTTCTGTCACATGCGCGGTCGGTATTACCGCGCATGCAGGCTGACTTCGAGAATCTTCTAACCGAACTGCATTCGCAGGTAGAGCAGAATGCCCGGCTCGCGCGTGAGATGGAGCAGGAAACTACACGTTTGAAGGAGCGCGAAGCAGCACTGCAATCGGAAGCGGTCCGGCGTGAGCAGAAACGGCAACGTGAGTGGGAGACGAAAGCCGACACAATCGTAGCGGACTTCGAAGCGCGCGCCCAAATGCTGCTCGATCAGGTCACGCAGCCTTCAGAGAATCGCAAAGCGGCAGAGCAGGCTCAGCGGCAGATCGCGAAGACCCGTCGGGAGTTTCGTGAAGAGGCCGCGCAAGCGATGGCGCCGCCTCCGTCGCTGGCGAAAGAGGCGCTATCCACGCGACTGCCAATCGAAGAAGGCGCTCGTGTGCGATTGAGGGATATCCGCGAGATTGCGACTGTGCGCCGCATTCTAAAGAACGGGCTGCTGGAGGTAGAGGCGGGCTTTCTGAAGATGCAGGTGCCGCGAGAAGACGTGGTTGAAGTGGTTCCGGAAACTGCCGAACGAACTCGGGTACCGAAGAACGTGCGGATTGAAGTTGGACCACGGTGGGATACGAATTACCGCGAACTCAATGTGATCGGGCAGCGCGCGGAAGAAGCTGTCGAACAAGTAGATAAGTTTCTCGATTCGGCGGCACTCGCTTCGGTTGACCGGGTCCGGATTATCCATGGACACGGGATGGGTGTTCTGAAGCGTGCGGTGAACGAATATTTGGGAACGAACCCACACGTCAGCCGTTACTATCCAGCGACTCCGGCCGAGGGCGGGGCAGGCGCGACGGTGGTGGAGCTTAGAGAGTAAGCTGAAGTATGTACCGATTGTTGATCGGAATGATAGTGTTTGTGCTCGTCCCGACGCAATATTCAGAGTCGATTCGCCATTGGCAGACAGAGCGGGATGCAAAACTTCGCTCGCCCGACGGGTGGCTGGCGCTGGTGGGCTTGTACTGGTTGAAAGAAGGCAGCAATACGGTCGGCTCGAGCGCGGGCAACGATCTGGTTTTGCCGCAAGGCTCAGCTCCCCCAAAGGCGGGGAGCTTTCAGCTCGTGAAAGACAAAGTTATATTCCACGGCACGGACGGCTCGAGCCGCACGTTGAGTTATGACGAGACGAAGCCAGAGGCGGTTCACGCAGGCTCGGTCTCTTTATATGTCATTCAGCGAGGCGACAAGTTTGCGGTTCGCGCGAAAGACTCCGCTAGCCCAGTACTGAAAAGCTTCACGGGCATGAAGTATTTCCCGATCAATACTGAGCTGCATGTCACAGCACGTTTTCTTGCCGAACCGAAGAAGATTCCGATCCTTAATATCGTGGGTCAAACCGACCTTGAGGAGAGCCCGGGCGTGGTCGAGTTCGTCTATCGCGGACAAACATACCGGCTCCGCCCCATCACTGAAGACAACACTCTTTTCTTTCTCTTTAAAGACGCAACGAACAAAATGCAGACGTATCAGGCAGGGCGCATGTTGAACACGCCGATGCCTGTGAAGGGCAAGGTCGATCTGGATTTCAACCGTTCTTACAACCCGCCCTGCACGTTCACTCCGTATGCGACGTGCCCGTTGCCGCCTAAGGAGAATACGCTTCCGTTCGCAGTAACGGCCGGCGAACTGCGCTATGGACACGGGCACGCAAAGTATTCAGCGACGCGCTAATCGAAGTAATCGTGGAGATACAGGCAAGCGAGCAGGATAAAGGGAAGCGGCTCGACGCCTTTCTACATGAGCGCTTGCCGGAATACAGCCGGGCCCGCTTACAAACATGGATTAAAGAAGGTCGGGTGCGGCTGGATGGAGCATCGGTGCGAGCTTCACACGGCCTGCATGGTTTGGAACGCATTTCGGTCGAGCCGGCGCAACGCCCGCCCTTAAAGGCTGAAGCGGAAGATTTGCCACTGCAGATTCTTTACGAAGACGCGGACGTGCTGGTGGTGAACAAAGCGGCAGGGATGGTCGTTCATGCCGGAGCGGGCCACAGCCGGGGCACGCTAGTAAACGCTCTGCTTCATCAGTTCGGCTCACTTTCGAGCGTGAACGGAGACCTGCGGCCGGGCATTGTGCACCGGCTGGACCGTGACACGAGCGGCGTGCTGGTGGTGGCACGCACCGACCGGGCTCATCAAGTGCTTGCCAATCAATTCCATGAGCGAGAGGTTGAGAAGAGCTATCTGACGCTGGTGCATGGACGGTTGAAGCAAAAGCAAGGGCGCATCGAAACGCCGATCGCACGCGATCCGGTCCGGCGCACGCGCATGACGACCAGACTGGGGAAGGGGCGGTCGGCGCTAACACACTATGCGGTGCTCGAGCAGTTTGAAAAATTCAGCTATCTGGCAGTCCGAATCGGGACGGGGCGTACGCACCAGATTCGAGTTCATCTGGCCAGTTTGAATCATCCGGTGGCGGGCGACCGACTTTACGGTGCGCCCTCGTGGAGCCTCGACCGATTCTTCCTGCATGCCCACAAATTGCGTTTTCGGTCACCTTCGACCGGTGAATGGATTGCTGTCGAGAGCCCGTTGCCCGGCGAGTTGAACGAAGTGCTCGAATCATTGCGGGCAAGAACGGCTAGAATAGTTTCAACGCAATGAAGTTTGCTCAAGTGACGCTGGCCCTGACTGCCGCGTCCGGTCTTGTATTCCTGGGGGCCCTTCAGGCTCAACAGAAAGCGCCAGTTCAATCGAATCAACAGGCAGACGACTCAGCGCCCATACGCGCCGAAGTGACGCGGGTGAATATGCTCTTCACCGTGACCGACCGGAAAGGGCGATTCGTTACCGACCTGGGCAGGAACGATTTCCAGGTTTTCGAGAACAAGAAACCGCAGGAGATTCTTGAGTTCACGGCTGAGACAGATCTGCCGCTGCGGCTCGCCGTACTGGTGGATACGAGCAACAGCATCCGAGACCGCTTTCATTTTCAGCAGGAAGCAGCCTCCAACTTCATTAACAGCGTGATGCGGCCGCAGGATAAGGCCATCGTGGTGAGTTTCGACACATCGGCAGAACTGGTGGCGGACATGACAAGCGACACCCACATTCTCGAGAACGCGGTGCGCAATTTGCGACCGGGCGGCGGGACGTCGCTTTACGATGCCATCTATTTTGCGTGCAAAGACAAATTGATGCTCGATCAGCCGCTCTACAAGTTCCGCCGGGCGATGATCATTTTAAGCGACGGCGAGGACAACGATAGCCGGTACAGCCGCGAACAAGCGCTCGAGATGGCGCAGCGGGCGGATACCGTTATTTATTCGATTTCGACAAACATCACACATGTTGAGACGGATGGCGACAAAGTGATGAGGTATTTTGCGGATCAGACGGGCGGTGCTTCTTTCTTCCCGTTCGAAGCGAAGGATCTGAATCAATCATTCGAGAATGTCGCGAATGAGCTGCGTCATCAGTACAATCTCTTTTACCGTCCCGAACCGTTAAATAACGACGGCAAATATCATCCGGTGGCAATCCGGGTGAGAGGGCATCGGGATCTGCAAGTCCGGGCACGCAAGGGATACTACGCGCGCAAAGAGACTCCCTCGAGCTGACGCCGGGCTGAAGCAGTCGCGGGCCAAAACTGGCCCTCCCCAAACAACTTCGGCACCTTTTGTTTCGGGCTATACTAAATGTATCTTTCCCCGCCTTCTTGAAAGGAATCCCTATGGACGAAAAAGAACGCAGCCGCACGCTGGGCCTGACCCTGGGCCAGATCGAAAAGCAGTTTGGCAAAGGCTCGATTTTACGTTTAGGTGCGAAGGAAGCAATCGTTCCAGTTTCGGTGATTTCGAGCGGCTCCATTTCGGTCGATTACGCATTGGGAGTGGGCGGGCTGCCGCGCGGACGCATTTGTGAAATCTTCGGCCCTGAGTCATCGGGGAAAACGACGATCGCGCTACAGGTAGTAGCCGAAGCGCAGAAAGCGGGCGGCATGGCGGCGTTCATCGATGTCGAGCACGCGCTCGACCCGATCTATGCGAAAAAGCTCGGAGTGGATACCGATAACCTCCTCGTTTCGCAGCCTGACTACGCTGAACAGGCCTTAGAAATCACGGCTGCGCTAATCACTTCGGGGTCGATAGACGTGTTGGTGGTCGATTCGGTGGCAGCGCTTGTTCCGAAGTCGGAGCTCGATGGGGAGATGGGCGATTCGCATATGGGCGTACAGGCGCGTCTTATGTCGCAAGCCATGCGGAAGCTGACCGGTATCGTGTCGAAGTCAAATACCTGCCTGATCTTCATCAACCAGATTCGCGAGAAGATTGGCGTGATGTTCGGCAATCCGGAGACGACGACCGGCGGACGTGCGCTGAAGTTTTACTCGTCCGTGCGTCTTGATATCCGACGAATTGCAGCCATTAAGGATGGCGAGACGGTAACGGGCAATCGCACCAAAGTCAAAGTGGTGAAGAACAAAGTGGCAGCGCCTTTTCGCGAAGCGGAGTTCGACATCATCTACGGCGAGGGAGTATCGCGCGAGGGAGATCTGCTCGATCTGGGTGTGGCGAACAACGTGATCGAGAAGAGCGGATCGTGGTACAGCTACAAAGGCGAACGCATCGGCCAGGGCCGTGAGAATGCACGGCAGTTTCTGAAAGACAATTCGGACGTTATGACGCGGGTCGACAGCGAAGTCCGGAAAACACTCGGGCTGGTCAAGAGCACCGAAGCTCCCGATGGGCCTGCCATAGTGCCGACGCCGATCGACACAGGTAAGGCAGCCGCGGCACGAAGCAGGTAAGCGCGGGCCTGCCGCGGTTACACTAACGACAGGCGAAGTTGGAAGCAGCAACGATCAAAGGCAGACGGCTCCGGCGGTGGTTTGGTCCGCTACTCGGTGTCCTCGCCGCGTTTCTAGTTGTAGGGCTGATCGCACCGTTCATCAACGCTGCCCGGTTTAGCGGCAGGATTAAAGATGCTCTCGAAACCTCCCTGGGGCGCAAAGTCGAATTTGAGAGCGTTTACTTTACGCTGTTCTCGGGGCCGGGCTTTTCGCTCGAGAATGTTGGGATTAGCGAAGACCCCGCTTTCGGCCTCGAGCCATTTGCGTTTGTGCCGACAGTGCAGGCGCGACTTCGACTCGATAAATTATTTCTGGGACAGATTCGTTTCACGAGCTTGCGGCTGGTAAGTCCGTCGCTGAACATTGCGAGGCGTGCCGATGGCGCTTGGAATGTGGTTGAACTGATCCAGCGGATTACGACACCACGACGAGCGCCCCTGAATCTCTTCCCGGCATTCGAAGTGACGGATGGACGCCTGAACTTCAAGTGGGGTCCGCGCAAGGGAGTGCTTTACATATCTGAGACCGAGCTATCGATCTATCCGGAGCGGTCGGGTAGGCTGTTCTTCAGCTTTTCGGGATCGCCCGCCCGCACAGACCGGGCCGGCATGGGATTCGGGCATTTTCGCGGAACGGTGAATTGGATCTTGAATTTGCCTGCCTCCGACCGCAATCAGGTTCGTGCCGAGGTGGTGCTCGATCCGAGTAACTTAAGCGAACTGACGACCTTGATCGAGGGGCATGATGCCGGTGTTCACGGAACGATTAGTTCGCGGCTGCGGATTACAGGCCCCCCCAGTAATTTGAAGGTGAAGGGTGAACTCCGGTTAAACGACGTGCATCGCTGGGATCTGCTGCCGGCAAGTGGAGAAGAGTGGGCGGTTCATTACGGCGGTGAGATGGATGCGCGGGCTCGCCGGATAGATCTGAGGACGTTGCCGGCGCAGGCGGGAGAAACAGTGCCGGTTGCGATGCGCATTCACGTAAACGACTTTCTCTCGAGTGCCGGATCATCGGTCATAGCAGAGCTGAAGGATGCACCTTTGACGGATTTGCTACCGCTCGTGACGCGTATGGGTGTGGACTTGCCGAAGGGAGCCGATCTGCACGGGACCGTGAACGGGGCGATCGGATACTCGAACGACAGCGGGTGGGCAGGCGGCCTTGTCATCGAAGGAGCCGAGGCCAAGTTACGCGGAAGTCATACCCTAAGAGCTCCGTCGGCTAGCTTGACGATCTCGAACGATCATATTCATTTCGATCCGACAGTGCTCGAAGCGGGCGACGGAAAGCTGAAAGTGAGCGGCGATTATTTCCTGGCGCGCCAAGAGGCGAACGTGATGCTGAATGCGACGGATGTTTCGGTAGCTGAGTTCAAGCCGCTTGCGACCTCGTGGTTTGGAGGTTTGGGGGCTCTCGGAGCGATACGCGAAGGAAATATCAGCGGCCAGTTTGTCTGCTCATACAGGGGCTGGCCTTTGAGGGCGGCCGAAGACGCCGAGAGCCCGCTGTGGTCGGGCCAGTTTCTGCTGCGCGATGCTGCGATTGCGGTTCCGGGCTTAAGCGACCCGGTCGAAGCGGCGCGCGCACGCGTGAGTTTTCATAGCGCAAGTTTTGAAGTCGAGCGTTTGAGCGGTACCGTTGGCGGGCAGCCGTTTCGAGCCAGTTATCGATACAACCCCGCGTTAAAGTTTACGGAACGTCTTCGCCTGGAATTCCCCAAAGCGGATCTGGCAAATCTAGCCGACGCACTCACGGCCGATAATTTGGCGGGCAGCTTCTGGTCAAGGCTACGTTTCGGGCAACGTTCGCTTCCGGGCTGGCTGCAGAACCGGAATCTCGAAGGTGAGGTATCGGTCGATCATTTGTCCGCAGGTGGGCGCGCGTTAGGAGAATTGAGCTCTCATTTTGTATGGCGGGGAGCCGCCATTCAGTTCAGCGACGCAACTTTAAAAATGGCTCAGGGAGCGATCGACGGGCAGGGTAGTGTAGACCTCGCACCATATGATCCGCGGTGGCGATTTACTGCCGCTGCAGTAAATTATCCCTGGGCAGGTGGTTCGCTGAACGCGAAAGGCGAGTTTGCCAGTAAGGGCGCCGGCCAGGAACTGCTGCGAAATGTCACGGCAGCGGGCACGTTCTCAGGTGAAAATCTAAGGCTTTCGCCGGGCACTACCCTCGAAGACGTTGCAGGCTCGTTTCGATTAACTTTCGGTGAGGGCTGGCCGGATTTGCGTTTGTCCAACATACAGGCAACACAAAATGGAGATGACTGGAGTGGGGAAGGTCTGACGCAAAGTGACGGAAAGCTTCTTGTGACGCTCGATCATGCGGGACGAGAAGTGCATCTCGAGAGCTCGCTTGACGGGGGAAGCGCGCCGGCGCCGCTGTCCGTTGTGCCACAGCCTGGGGACGCGGAGGCGGGTTCGCGCGCAGGGCTCAAGGTTCGATGATGGGCGGCAGCGACGTTCTCGACGGAGTAGACGATCGGACCGCAGCTGATCGGCAAATAACGGCTGAGCTGAATCAAGTCTGCCGCCGACTGCGTGAGTACGAGAGCGAAGAGCAATGGCTGGCGGCCCTGCGGGATGGCATCTCGCTCGGCGCGCGCAGCTTCGGCGTTTTTGCATTGAAGGATGGTCTGCTGCGGCTGCGTTCCGAGCAAAATTTGGGTTTGCCGGGAGCCATTGAGTTTCCGGTCTCTTCTGCGAGCGGTTTTGCGGCAGCGATCGAAGGGCGCGACCCGCTGGTGACTCTACGCACCCGCCGGGAAGTCGGGGAGTTCTTGAGTGGACCGGAGCTAACTGCGCGTGCCCGAATCTTCCCCATTGTGAACGCCGGCCGGGTAGTGGCAATTGTTTTCACGACAGATGAGAAGGTGCTCGATGCGAGCGTGATTGAGCTGATCGCGGGTGTCGCAGGTGCTGCGCTGGAGCGGCCGTCGAATCGCGGGCTCCACGCCCAAATCGGTTCTGTGCCACAAAAGCCGAAGCCGCCCGAAGTTCAGAGAAGCTTGTCATCCTGGGCCGACCTGCCCGAGCAAGAGCGCGTACTTCATAGCCGCGCCCAGCGTTTTGCCAGGGTCGCGGTGGCGCAGATGGAACTTGCCAGACCGGAGGCGTGCCAAGCTGGCCGGGACAAAAGCAACTTGTATTTTCTGCTGAGAGATGAAATCGATAAGGCACGCGAGAATTATGCGCGGCAGTTTATGACTCTTTCTTCGATGGTCGATTACTTGCATCGGGAGCTTGTCGAGAGATTGGCTGATGATGACGAGGGCAAGTTGGGAGCGGAATATCCGGGAAAGCTGGTTTAGGGGCAGCTTCGATTGGCCAAGGTGAGGGCGCTGCTGCTGGTGTTCGGCGCAACGGTGATTGCCGCTGCAAACCTGACGCCGGTGAAGAAGGCTTCGGTAAAACCGCCGAGACCCAAGGTGGTAGGCGCGGCTGGTCTCATTGCGCTTGCGCAGCAGGAACTCGAAAAGAACAACTGGCAAGCGGCGGTTGATTACGCAACAGCTGCTTCGAGCAAAGCTCCGATTCTCGATGACTATGCGCAGTATGTGCGGGCTCAGGCGGAGTACGCACTAAAGAACTACTTGGAAGCCAGCAAGTCGGCCGCGCGGGTGTTTAATCAGGATCCGCTCTCGCCGCTGGTGGGTTCAGCGGCGGCCATTGCAGTACGAGCGGCGCTGGACGGCGACAACCCGAAGGAGGCACTCGAGCTTCTAAAGAAGTATTATGAGCGGATACCGCAACCGCAAGGCGACCTTCTGCTTGCGCGCAGTTATCAAGCGGCGGGAGACCTCCCTCATGCTGCCGAATACTTTCAACGCGTCTACTATCGGTACCCATTGGCTAAAGAGGCAACGGATGCCGCCAATGCACTCGTTGATTTAAAGCAGCGGTTAGGCAACGCGTATCCACCGCCGACGCCGGAAGCGATGTTGACACGCGCAGAAAGGCTGATCAACGCGAAAACTCCTGAGGCGGCGCGGATTGAGTACTCGGCAGCGATTCCGCAGTTAAGCGGCACTCAACGCGACCAAGCACGTGTGCGATTGGGCGAAGTCGATTATCTGAGTGGGCATGTGGATGCAGCTTTTCAATACTTGAGAAGTTTGCAAGTCGACGAGAGTGAGGCCGATGCAGAACGGCTCAGCTATCTGATACGCTGCGCCCGCAAGCTAGACCGGCACGCGGATGTAAAAGAGTCGCTCGATCATTTGGAACAACAGCATCCTACTTCGACCTGGCGGCTGGATGCGCTGATCTTCGTAGCAGACCAGGCGCGAGCGGAGAACGACACGGGCACGTCGATTCCGCTGTATCGTGCGTGCGCCATAACTTTCCCGCAAGAGCCGCGCGCGGCGTGGTGCCACTGGCGAGTGGCGTATGAAAGTTACCGGACCGATGGCGCGGAGACTTACGATTTACTGCGGAAGCACATTGAACTGTACCCGGCTTCGACCGACGTGAATAACGCACTGTATTTCCTCGGGCGGTTTGAAGAGCGCAAGAACGAGCTGGGAGTGGCACGGGCCTGCTATGAGCAGCTGATTGCGCGGTTTCCGAATACCTATTTTGGGATGATCGCACGGACGCGCTTGAAAGATCCGGGCATGCAGGCGGCGAACTCCGATACGGCTATGCTGCAGTTTTTGAAGTCGGTGGCGTGGCCTCCCCGACCGGAGTTCCCGTCCTTCACGCCGGGGCCTACCGCTCAGAAGAGAATCAACCGTGCACAACTGCTCGAGCTGACCGGATTAACAGATCTGGCGGACGGCGAATTGAAGTTCGGTGCGCGCAACGATGGCGAGCAGGAAAATGTATACGCTTATCAGCTGGCAAAGTCAGCGGCGCAACGCAATGCACCAGATCAGGCGATGCGGTACATCAAGACGTATGCGCCGAATTATTTATTCATGCCGTTCGATCAGGCGCCCGCCCCTTTTTGGCAGCTGGCATTTCCGCTGCCGTACCGAAGCGCCATTGACCGTTACAGCCGGGATGAGAGCCTCGACCCGTTTCTGGTGGCTGCACTGATTCGCCAGGAATCGGAGTTCAACATACGGGTGATTTCGCACGCCAACGCTTACGGTTTGATGCAGGTGCTGCCGGCGAATGGCCGCGAGCTGGCGCGACATTTTGGGATACGGCGGATGCCCGCTCAACAACTGTTGACGGCCGATCGCAACGTGCAACTAGGGACGTATTACTTCCGCAATTTGTTGAGTTCTTACGGTGGCGAGACGGAACTGGCGCTTGCTTCTTATAACGCCGGGCCGACCCGAGCAAATCTGTGGCGTACTTGGGGACCCTTCCGTGAGCCGGCAGAGTTTATCGAGGCGGTGCCGTTTCATGAGACGCGCGGCTATATTCAGATCGTCTTGCGCAACGCGGATGTATATCAACATCTCTACGCGGGGACAGTGCCTGACGTACCGGCGTATCGTCCGAAGCCGGCTCCGAAGAGTAAGGCGAAAAGAAAGCGCCCGCACTCGGCCTAACTGCCTTCCCAGCGCTCCATTACAATCACTGCATGTCGGTTGCAACGAATCGCCGGACTGGCAGTCAGCGCATCGCTAACTTCAAAGAGTCAGTGATACGGGAGATGACCCGCAGTGCGTTCGAGCATGGTGCGGTGAATCTGGCACAAGGTTTTCCGGATTTTGCTGCGCCCGCGGAGTTGAAGAAGGCGGCTCAGGATGCCATCGCTGCAGACATCAACCAATACACGATCACCTGGGGCGCCAAGCCATTTCGCAATGCGATTGCCGACTACTATAGACGCTTCTACGCTATTGATCTCGACCCTGAGCGCGAGGTAACGGTGTGTTGCGGGGCGACCGAAGGCATGGTGGCGACGATGCTCGCTCTACTAAACCCGGGCGATGAGGTGGTGATCTTCGAGCCATTTTACGAGAATTATTGGCCGGACTCTCTGCTCAGCGGCGCTGTTTGCAGGTATGTGCGGCTACGGCCGCCTGACTGGACGTATGACCGTGACGAACTGCGTGCGGCGTTCAACGAACGAACCCGGGCGGTGGTTGTCAACTCGCCCAACAATCCGACAGGACATGTATTTTCGGCTGCCGAACTGGGCACGATCGCCGAGCTATGCGAAGAGTTCGATTGCTTATTGATCACCGACGAGATTTACGAGCACATCGTCTTCGACGGCGAGCGCCACGTGCCGCCGATCACTTTGCCGGGTTTGCGGGACCGGTGCGTACTGGTGAACAGTTTGAGCAAGACTTTTTCTGTGACCGGTTGGCGGGTCGGTTGGGTGATTGCTGCGCCTGACCTCACGACTTCGATCCGAAAAGTGCATGATTTTCTGACGGTCGGTGCGGCTTCGCCTCTGCAGCAGGCCGGAGTGAGCGCGCTCAAGTTCCCGGACGTGTATTTCGCTTCCTTGGCGCAAAGTTATCAGAGCAAGCGAGACCTGCTGATGGGTATATTGCAGAAAGCGGGATTTCGCTGCTTTGTGCCAAGGGGCGCTTATTACGTTCTGTGCGACACGGCTTCGTTTCCGTTCCGTGATGACGTGACGTTCTGCAAACACCTGGTGGAAGTGGCGGGCGTAGCGGCCGTGCCGGGGTCGAGTTTCTTCTCGCGGCCAACGGATGGAGCGGGGCTGATTCGCTTTTGTTTTGCCAAAAAGGCGGAAACTCTCGAGGCTGCTGCGGAGCGGCTGGACCGATTGACCGGCTGAAGGCAGTGTGGGACGGCGGCGGAACGTGAATTCCGTAACCGAACAGAGAGAGAACTCGTCTTTTCGCCCGACTTCCCTTAGTTGATTTTGAATGTCTAAATATGTTTCTGTGCTGGCGATGGCTGCGCTCGCTGTCACGTTATGCACGCCGGCGCTAGCGCAACGCGCGGTTTCCCGTATCGCAGGCCCGATCGACGAAGGGAATCTTCGATCGCTGCCGAGGAATACGCATCCACTGGCGCGCCCTTCCAACGACAACGGAGCAGCCCCTGCCGACCTGGCGCTTGACCGCATGCTGCTGGTTTTGACACCGAGCGCTGAGCGGCAAGCCGCGCTGGCAACATTCTTGAGCAGCCAACAGGACAAGAGCTCAAAGCAATATCACAAATGGCTGACGCCCGGACAATTCGGGCAGCAGTTCGGGGTGGGCGATAGTGACATAACAGCTGTCACAGGCTGGCTGAAGTCACATGGCTTCACGGTAAACGGTGTTTCGAACGGGCGGAACCTCGTTGACTTCTCAGGCACGGCGGGGCAGGTGCAGCAGGCGTTTCACACAACCATTCACAAGTACGTTGTCAACGGACAGGAGCATTGGGCGAATGACAGCGATCCGCAGATCCCGGTAGCGCTCGCTCCTGTTGTGGCGGGCGTTTCGACGCTGCACAATTTCCGCAAAGCCTCGCAGATTGCAGCTTTAAAGCGGGACATCGTAAAAACCTCCACAGCAACGGGCTCGCAGCCGACGTTCACCGCTTCGGACGGGGAGCACGCGCTGGCGCCAGCCGATTTCGCGACCATTTACAATCTGGAACCGACGTACTCGCAGGGAATAAACGGAACAGGGACAACGATTGCGGTGGTGGGGCGGACGAACATCACGATGCAAGACATCCAAGATTTCAAAAACTCGTTCGGGGTTCCCGCGAATCTTCCGCAGGTGGTTTTGAATGGGACGGATCCGGGCAATTTGGGAGGCGGGGATGAGGCGGAGGCGGTGCTCGATGCATCCTGGTCGGCAGCTCTGGCTCCAAACGCTACGGTGAAGCTGGTGGTATCCGCGTCGACGAACACAACAGACGGCGTGGATCTTTCTGAGCAATACATCGTGAACAATAATCTAGCCGATGTGATGACGGAGAGCTATGGCGACTGCGAGGCAAATTATACGCAGGCTGAAGCCCAGTTCTATTCGAATCTGGCGCAGCAGGCCGCTGCCGAAGGTATCACCTACACGGTTGCTTCCGGGGATTCAGGCGCAACCGGATGCGATGACCCGGGTTCGGTGACAGTGGCGAGCGGTCCTGTTTCGGTGAATATACTGGCCGCAACGCCGTACGACATCGCAGTGGGCGGAACCCAGTTCAACGAAGGCAGCAACACGGCCTTCTGGACAACGTCCAACGATGGCAGCTTTGCATCGGCGCAATCGTATATCCCGGAGGTTGTCTGGAACGAGAGCTGCACGGTTGCCAAATGCGGCAGCACGAACGCCGGTATCTGGGCGGGCGGAGGAGGCGCCAGCTTACTTTTTGCGAAGCCGTCGTGGCAATCGGGGGTGGTGGGTATTCCAAATGATGGCGCGCGGGATGTTCCCGATGTTTCTTTCTCCTCGGCTGGTCATGATTTTTATCTTCTGTGTCTGGACGGTTCGTGCACCACGAGACGAGGTCAAAGTTCGTTTTCCGGAGTGAGCGGAACGTCCGCTGCCACGCCCTCGTTCGCGGCAGTCATGGCGCTGGTTGTGCAGTACGCGGGCGGACGCCAAGGACAGGCCGCAACAACGCTCTACAAGCTTGCTTCCGGCGGGACGCTCAGCTCCTGCAACAGCGCGGACCCGGCGGTCGCTTGCATCTTTAACGACATTACGGCCGGGAACAATGCGGTGCCGGGCGAAGTCGGATACGGCACGAGCAATGCGTCGTACCAGGCGGGAGTCGGGTACGATCTGGCGACCGGACTTGGTTCGATGAATGTGAGTAATCTTGTGACGGGATGGAACGGCGGCGGCGTGACCACTCCGCAGGTACGGGTGGGTATTGACTCGCCCTCTCCGCAGAACGCGACCGTAATCGGGCTGACGACGTTTTCCGGCTGGGCGCTGGCGGATACGGGAAGTGTTACGTCGGTTGTAATTTCGATCGACTCCGTGATGCAGGGAAGCGCGAGTTATGGAAGCGCCCGTACGGATATCTGCGCACTTTACGGGAGCAGCAACTGCCCGAACGTGGGTTGGTTGTATCCGGTCGAGACCGCTTCACTGGCGGACGGTTCGCACGCGCTGGGTGTGACGGTGACGTCGAGCAGCGGACAGGTTTACACGGCCTCGGCGAGCTTTACGGTGGCGAACTGGACTTCGGCGAATCCGATGAAGATGAACATCGACACTCCGTCTACTGGCACGCAGTCCTTCAACGGAACGGCGTTTCTGGCAGGATGGGCCATCAATGATCAATCCGCCGTTTCGCAAGTAGCGGTCAGTATCGACGGAGTGCCGAGCGGCTTGGCGGTGTATGGCGGTTCCCGACCTGATGTGTGCGCGGCGCTGCCTGGTAGAGCCGGGTGCCCGAATGTAGGCTGGAATTTCACGCTCGACACGACCAAGCTGACGGACGGGGCTCATGCTGTCGCGATCACACCGAGCACCAATGGGGGACAGCGTTCGACTGTCAGCAGGAACTTCGTGGTGGCAAACAATCCGGGTAATGTAATGACGGTGTCGGTTGACAATCCTGGCGCGCAAAGCGGAACCTTCAGCGGCACCGTCGGATTCAGTGGCTGGGCAATCACAACGGCGGTGCCGATCAGCAGTATCGCCATCACGATCGACGGATTGCCTTACGGCAACGCTGCCTACGGGGGAAGCCGACCTGATGTGTGCACAGCTTACGCTGGCAGGCCAGGGTGCCCGAACGTGGGCTGGAGGTTGGTTGTCGATACGACGCAGCTGGTTAATGGACTGCACGTGCTCGGGGTCGCTGGATACACGCCGACTGGGCAACACCAGAGTGTCAGTAGGACCTTCACGGCCTCGAATGGGGTAAGCGCCAGCCCGATTCAGATCTTTATCGATCAACCCAATCCGCAAAATGCAATTTTTCTTGGCCAGACTACGTTCAGGGGATGGGCAATCAGCGATTCGATCACGCTTAACTCCGTTTCGATTGCCATCGATGGCGCCTCATATGGGAAAGCGACCTATCACCTGAGCAGGCCGGATGTTTGCCAAGCGTTTCCGACGAGCTTGAACTGCCCGAACGAGGGTTGGACATTTCCCGTCGACACGTCACGACTGGCAAACGGCTCGCACATTCTCACAGTGACGGCAGCCGGATCGCAGCAGAATACTTTATCGGCGCAGTTCGCGGTGGCGAACTGGACTACAGCGAACCCGATGAAGATCGCAATCGACAATCCGAGTACCCAAAGTGGACCTCTGAGCGGCAATGTTGGGATTGGTGGTTGGGCAGTGGATCAACTCGCAGCGATCCAGAAAGTATCGATCGCGGTGGATGGGAATTCGCTTGGGAACTCTTATTACGGAGGTTCGCGCGGCGATGTGTGTACCGCGATTGGTGGTGCGATCGGATGCCCCAACGTGGGTTGGAACTTCTTTCTCGACACGATGCTGTTGAGCGACGGTCCGCACACGCTGGCCGTAACCGGAACCACGGTTGAAGGACAGAGCTCTACTTTCACCACCGCGTTTCAAGTAGCCAACGGCGGAAAGACGGAAGTGCACGTAACCATTGACGCGCCAAGCCCGGGTGGAATACTGAGCGGCACTTCACCAATTGGCGGGTGGGCACTCAATGCAAATGGGGCGCAAATCGTGAGCGTGGTGATCGCGGTGGACGGTGTGGTGAACGGAACTGCGTTTTACGGTGGCTCGCGAGCGGATGTTTGCGCGATTTTCACTAGCGGCGGCGGATGCCCGAACGTAGGCTGGAACTACGAGCTCGACACGAGTCCGTTCGGCAATGGCGGGCATGTACTGGAGGCCCGCGCTTTGGCCGCAGACGGCAGCCTTTACACGGCTGCTACTGCTATTGAGATTGCGAATCAACCTTAGAGCCGGTTGATAAGACTTGCGACATAGCCTGCGCCGAAGCCGTTATCTATATTGACGACTGTGACGTTGCTGGCGCAGCTGTTCAACATGCCGAGCAAGGCGGCCAGTCCGCCGAAGCTGGCGCCGTAACCGATGCTGGTGGGCACTGCGATGACCGGGCAGCCGACAAGGCCACCGACTACGCTCGGCAATGCGCCCTCCATGCCCGCGCACACAATCGCTACGCGAGCCTGAGCGAGCCGCTCGCGCTGTTCGAGCAGCCGGTGAATGCCCGCGACGCCGACATCGCAGATCGCGTCGACCTGATTGCCCATGACTTCGGCGGTGAGCTGCGCTTCCTCCAGAACGGGGATATCGCTGGTCCCTGCGCAGAGCACCGCGATCTTGCCTTTACCGATGATGGTGCGATCGCGCCATACCCGGATCACGCCGGATGCCGGGAAGTATTCGCTTTCACCCGAAAGAGCAGCAACACGGTCCGCCATAGCTTCGCTGGCGCGAGTTATGAGCAGATTGCGTGACTTCGCGAGCAGAGCCGAGGAGATAGCGGCTACCTGGTCGGGGGTCTTGCCTTTGCCAAGTACTACTTCCGGCATGCCGTGCCGCACGGCCCGATGATGGTCTACTTTAGCGAAGCCGAGGTCTTCGAAAGGAAGGTCGCGGAGGCGATGAACGGCAGCTTCGACCGGCGTTTGGCCGGCACGTACACCCTCGAGAAGCTCTTCAAGTTGTTGGACATTCATATTGTGCCTCGGCCGCTCCCAGGGCGGCATCCCCTAAAATGGTAGCTGCAGTCGTAAAATGCCTCGATTTTTGACACGCTTGCGTTTGACGCTTGAAATGATCAAGTTCGAGCATTCGGTTTTTGCGTTGCCGTTCGCATTGACGGGGGCGCTGCTGGCATGGCTCGACAGCGGGTTCCATATACGCGGTTTGGCCTGGCGGTTTCTCTGGATTGTAGTAGCAATGGTGGCTGCGCGCTCGGCGGCAATGACGTTCAACCGGCTTCTGGACGCCGGGATCGATGGACGGAATAAGCGCACCGCGCAACGCCATCTGCCGGCGGGTTTGTTATCGGCTCGTTTCGCCTGGGGTTTCACGGCCGTCTGCTGCCTGGTTTTTCTGTGGGCTGCGCGCCAGCTTGGGCCTTTGTGCTTCGGCTTAGCACCGCTTGCGTTAGCGATACTTTTTTTCTATTCGTTCTCGAAGCGCTTCACGTCCTGGTCGCACCTGATTCTCGGTTTCTGCCTGGGTATAGCCCCGGCGGCTGCCTGGATCGCCATGCGCGGAACATTGGACGCGAGGATACTCTGGCTGACCGCAGCCGTGATGTTTTGGACCGCCGGCTTCGACGTGATTTATGCGTGCCAGGATTTTCAGTTCGATTGTACGGAGGGACTGTGCAGCATTCCGCGACGATTCGGCATTGCCAGTGCGCTGCAAATTGCCAAACTCCTACATCTTTGTATGGTCGGGTGCCTTGCCGCGCTGGTAGTCGCGTTTCATCTAGGCGCGCTTAGCGTGATTGGCATTGGGGCCGTAGTAGCGCTGCTTGTTTATGAGCACGGGCTGGTGAAAGCGAGCGACCTTTCGCGGGTGAACGCGGCGTTCTTCACGGTAAATGGCTATGTCAGTGTTCTCTTTTTTGTGTTCTGGACGGCTGATATCCTGCGGAATCGCCAACATTTCTAGTGTCCTAACTTTTACAAAATGACCTTCTCCACTGTGCAGCCAAAGACCCAGATGAATATCGAAGATCGGCGTTTACGAACTGTTTTCGACAAGGTGGAAGCCGGGGAGCGGCTCAGCTACGACGATGCGGTAGCGATGTTTCGCAGCTCTGATCTTTTAACGCTGGGCCATATGGCGAACCGCGTGCGTGAGCGTCTACATGGGGATGTGACGTACTTCAACGTGAACCGGCACATCAATCCGACTGACGTTTGCGTGGCGAGCTGCCGGCTATGTGCTTTCGGCAAGAAGGCGAAAGATCCTACGGCGTACACGATGTCTCTTGAACAAGTTTGGGAGATCGCGGGCAAAGGCTATGCCGAGGCAGTAACGGAGTTTCACATCGTAGGCGGACTGCATCCGGAACTCGGCCTCGATTGGTTTTGCCAGATGATTGCCGGCTTGAAAGAGCGCTATCCGGGCGTTCATCTCAAGGCGCTCACGATGGTGGAGATCGCGTATCTGGCCAAGCGCGCGAAAATTTCGATCCGGGAGACGCTCGAACGTCTTAAAGCGGCGGGCGTCGATTCCATGCCGGGTGGCGGCGCGGAAGTTTTTTCAGAGCGGGTTCGCCGAATTATTTGCGATCACAAAATCGACGGCCAGGAGTGGCTCGATACGGCCCGGATTGCCCACCAGATCGGTATTAAGAGCAACTGCACGATGCTTTATGGGCACCTGGAAACGGCGGAGGATCGGGCGGACCATCTTGTGCGCCTGCGCGCGTTGCAGGACGAGACGAACGGATTTGTGACGTTCATCCCGCTGGCGTTTCATCCTGAAAACACGGCGCTGGCACATTTGCCAAAAACCAGCGGATTCGACGATCTAAAACAGATTGCGATTGCACGGCTGATGCTCGACAACATCCCGCACATCAAAGCGTATTGGATCATGATGACGCCGGGCGTAGCCCAAATTGCGCAGCGGTTTGGCGCAAACGACATCGATGGAACAGTCGTCGAAGAAAAGATTTACCACGATGCGGGGGCAACCACAGCACAGCACCTGAGGCGAAAAGACTTACTGCGATTGATTCGCGAGGCAGGACGTGAGCCGGTGGAACGCGACACGTCGTACCGGCCGGTGGTTCGTACGGAATCTGCGTTTACAGTGTTGGTCTAGGTTGTTGCGCGGTTGCGCAAGCGGGCGATTACTTGACCGGTTCTGCGCCAGTTGGGCTGCGGAAGGCACCTAGTATCCGGCCAACCAAACCGGGTTTGGCGGCGGGTGCTGCCGGTTCTGCTCCGGCGGTATGCTTACCGGCAACAAGATCGCGCAGGAAATCTTCCGGTGAGCAGACCGCGCCCTCTTGCGCCATACCCGCCAACCAGCGCTTGCCCGCTTCGTCGACGCTTCTAAGAGCGTGCAGGTCGAGAAGCAGCTTTCGGTTACCTAAAGTGGTGCGAGCGGTGCGCCAGCAGCCGTTGAGATCGGCGAGATCAGATTCGGTCAGGTCACCCAAGAGCTGCAACCTGCAACCTGAGATGCCGTCGTGAATGTAATAACGAAAAGAAGCAGAACGCGGAGGAGTGATCACTCGCTTAAAAAGTTTCTCCTGACGATCCGCTGCCGGTGTTTTTACCGGAAGCTTCACCCATCATAAAACAGTTGGACCGAATCGAAGAGGCGGAAGTTCCAACTTTTCAGTGGATCGTACGTGTCTTGCGGTTCATGTAATCCATTAGCAGATAATTACCTAATGTATAAGGAGTGGTGAAATAGGCTTTTCCCCTACACATCTGGGTGATCTTCTGGACGAATTGTACGAGCCCGTAATCGCTCGCCAACATAAATGTGTTGATCAGAATGCCACGCTTCCGGCAGCGCGCGACTTCTTCCAGCGTCTGGCTGATTACGAGCGGATCGAGGCCAAACGCGTTCTTATAAATCCGGCCGTCTTCCAAGGTGAGCGCGGAAGGCTTGCCATCGGTAATCATGATGATCTGCTTCATATCCTTCTTTTCCTGGGTAAGAAGGCGTTGGGCAAGGATGAGGCCGTCGCGAGTGTTGGTGTAGTAGGGGCCAACCTGCACACGAGCGAGATCGGAGAGACGCATCTCTTCCGCTGTGTCATGAAAAAGAACACAGCGCAGAGAGTCGCCGGGGTATTGGGTACGGATGAGATGCGAAAGTGCGAGCGCGACCTTCTTAGCGGGCGTAAAGCGATCCTCGCCGTAAAGGATCATACTGTGGCTGCAATCCAACATGAGCACGGTGGCGCATGAGCTTTGATACTCGGACTGATGAACGTGGAGATCTGAATACTCGAGATTGAGCGGGAAACGGAGGCCCTCCCGGCCGAGGGCAGAGAACAGAGTCGCGCTGATATCGAGATTGAGGGTGTCGCCGAACTCGTAAGATTTCGCTCCACCGCTCGCATCGATACCGGTAGCGAGATCGCGTGTATCATGCGCACCGAAGCTAGATTTACCCAGCGAACCGAGGAGGTCCTTGAGCGTTTTGAAGCCGAGGAAATCGATTGCTTTGTCGGTGACCTCGAACTGCATCTGACCTTTGGGGCCACCTTGGGATCCCGGGGCTGAGGGGTCTTCGGGTGGATCGCCAGGCTTATTCACATATCCGGCCTGCTCGAGTTTCTCGACCAGCCGATCAACGAGCTGATCGCGCTGCTGGCCCGACATCTGCTCGAGCCGTTGGCGCATCTGCTCGACCTGCTCGGGATCGAAGAGTTCACCACTTTCGAGTGCCTGCTGAATTGCTTGCTTCAAGTTTTCGAGCGTGTGTTCATTGAACTCGCTGAACTGCATGTAGGGGTTTTGATAACCGCTCTGCAGCAGGAAATCGGACAGGGCGCGCAACAGGTCGTCCATCTCGATGCCGAGATCGTCTTCGGAGAACTTCGAGTAAGAGATGCGCCTCATACGGAGCCTCTCAGTTCAGATTGCGCCGTCCGCCGCCACCTGGGCCGCGGCGCGGATCACGCGGATCAAAGCCGCCACCTCGTCGCGAGTCTTCCCGCTCCTCGCGTGAGCGCTCCTCACGGGAACCACGATCGCCCGCCACGAAAGCGAGCTCTTCGTTGCGACTAATGCGCTTATGAGCGTAAAGACCTTCGAGGATGAATTCGGCCGCTGAGGCCCGGAGAGCGTCACTCTCGCTCTGCCCTAAGCCGAGCTTCTTGGTAGACGCGAGTAAATCCTGAATGCGGCCGAGCTCAGTGACCATCTGCGCGGCAGGTATGTCTTCATCGAGGCGTAGAGAGCCTCCCAATTCGAACCATTGCGTGACAGGCCGCAGATTGACGCCATCGAAATAGGAGCTGTAGACTTTCCCGACTGCGCTTTTAATGAGCTCGCGGGCGACGGCATCCCCGCCCTTCAACTCGCCTTCGTACTCAAGCTCGAGCTTGCCCGTGATGGAGGTCAGCGCGGCATACAGATCAAGGATGCGCGGTACGGCTTCGCTTTCCTTTGCCTTGAGTGCGCGACGCTCAGCGTTTGAGACAACATTCTCGAGCACAGTGATGGGGAGGCGCTGCGAAACACCCGAGCGCTTATCGATACGCTTGTCCTCACGCGCGAGAAATGCGACGTGCTCGACGACCTCATGGATGTAAGGCGGAACTTCGACCGCAACAGGCGATCGTCGCTGGGTCCATGCCTCTTGTTTGGTGATCGCGATGCCCTCTGCCACGGTGAGCGGGTAGTGGGTGCGGATCTCGCTGCCGATGCGGTCTTTCAGAGGAGTGATGATTTTGCCGCGTGCGGTGTAGTCTTCCGGATTTGCCGTAAAGACGAGCATGACATCGAGCGGAAGACGGACCGGATAGCCTTTGATCTGGACGTCGCCTTCCTGCATGATGTTGAAGAGGCTCACCTGCACTTTGCCGGCGAGATCGGGTAGTTCATTGACCACGAACAAGCCCCGATTAGCGCGCGGCACCAAACCGTAGTGGATGTTCAGCTCATTACCGATGGCTTGGCCGGTGCGTGCGGCTTTAATCGGATCGATGTCGCCGATCATATCGGCCACAGTGACATCCGGCGTCGCCAGTTTCTCGACGTAACGATCTTCGCTGGGCATCCAGGCGATGGGCGTTTCGTCGCCGAGCGAGGCGATTTTGGCTCGGCACTCGGCGCAGATCGGGCGCAACGGGTTGTCGCGGATTTCACAACCGGCGATGTAAGGCATCTGCGGATCAAGCAGCCGGGTCAACATGCGCGCGAGGCGGGTTTTCGCTTGCCCACGCAGGCCGAGCAGGATGAAGTTGTGACGTGACAGTATCGCATTTACGACCTGCGGCACGACCGTATCCTCGTAACCCATGACCCCGGGAAACAACGTTTCACCGCGATCGAGTTTACACAACAGATTGGTTCTGAGCTCTTCTTTAAGGGTGCGATCAGGCTGCAATTGATCGAAAATCGGCTGGAGCGCAGCGCGCCCAGCGTCCGTGGCAAGTCGGAGTAAGGCATTAGGGAGACGAGCGTCTTCGTTTCAGTCCCAAGTCTAGCAGCGTAATTTCGAGGTGTCTCTTACAGATCGCTTTTTATCGACTACTAGTGTGATATGTTCTCGATTCGATGAGAAGCCAGGACACGACGGCAGCCGACTACCAGCTGAACTGGCGCAAATTGCAGCAGGTTGGTTTGAACGCGTACGAAGCGCGCTCTTACCTTATCCTGATGGGGCATCCGCGCTTTAAGGCCTTAGAGCTGGCAGCACGCGCGCATGTGCCGCGTCAGAAAATATACGAAGTGCTGGACAGCCTCGTTGAAAAAGGCTTCGCGCAAGTTATCCAGGAGAAGACTAAACTGTTTTCGGCAGTCGATCCGAGCCTGGCGATTCCGAGTTATTTGGCACGTCGTACGCGGGCTTTGCAGGGCGAGTTGACGGAACAGGCGCGGCTGGCGAGCGGGCTGATCGAAGATCTGCGAAATGCTTTTCTGGAAGGACAGGACGGTAGAGGTACGCTCGAATTCCTCAGCTTAGTGAATGATCTCGACCCAGACCGCAATACAGTACCGGCGGATGCTGACCACAGTCGGTCACCATTATGTTGAATTTTCGCGGCCGCCCTTTGCGGTCGATCCGCTAGACGAGAAGCTAGTGCAGGAAGCAGCGGGGCGAGGTGTTCGTGCGCGTCTTCTGATTGAGGAAGGACAGATCGATACTGAGCATCGCGAACGGCTGCAGGACTACCGTCAAGCTGGTGTCGAGATCCGATTTCTGGATCGGCTCCCGTTGAAGCTCGCGCTTTTTGACGGGAAGTGCGGCCTAGTGGCGCTGCTCGATCCGGTGGTGACGCGGCCTTCTTGGACCTCAGTTATTTTCGAACATCAAGGTTTTGCGGAGGCGATGGCGGGGTTGTTCGAGAGCTACTGGGCGCGTGGATCGGCTGAATTAAGCGTGGAAGTGCTTCAAGAATAAGCAAGGCCCCTGAGAGTTATTCGGCGGCTTGCAAAAGGAGTGCTTCGCGATCGAGAACTTGGATAGCGCGCATGCCTAATAGTTCGGCTCCCTGCACATTCTCAATACGATCGTCGAAGAAAAGCGCGCGCTCGGGAGGAGTATTCAAACTCTCGAGACACTGCTCATAAATGACTGGTTCCGGCTTAGCGGCGCGTACTTCATAAGAGAGCGTGACCTGATCGAACACATCGAGGCGAGTGGTGCCGGCCTTTAGAGCCTCACCGAGCTCGCGCGGCATATTCGATAACATGGCCACCTGTTTACCGGCCTTCTTGAGCTGGGCCACCCATTGCCACATCGGCTCGTCGAAATGCATCCAGCTGACAGCATCGAGGGCAATCAGGCGTGAAAGCAGATCCGGCGTCATGGCGGTGTTTGCTTCTTTAGCCATAGCGGTCCAATACTCAGCGGCCGTCAATGCTTCTTTGTCGTATTCAGCGCGTGTGGCCCAATACAGCTCGCTGAACCGATCTACCGGCAACGCCGAGGGACTGGGCCATCGTTGCCTGATCGTCTTCGGTTTGATGCGAGACGAGAACGCCGCCGTAATCGAAGATGATCGAATCGAACGAACTAACGAGCGCCATCGACCACTTGCTCGCGGCGGGAGCGTACTTCGCGAATTGCGTAAATGCGACGCCCCTGGCTTTCGAAATAAGTTCGCATCAGCACTTCGCCAATCAGACCGGTGCTGAAGGCCATCAATCCGGAGATCCAAAGCAGACCGCCCGCAACGAGCAGGGGGCCATGTTCGGAGAAGATGTCGTGGCCGGCAATCTTCGAAATGAGCAGCCAAAGGAGAAGGATGCTGCCGAGGCCGATGCCCGCTAATCCCCATTTGCCGAAAAAGTGCATGGGACGGGTAAGATAACGCAGCAGAAACTTGATCGTGAGGATATCGAAGAAGACCCGGAAGGTACGGCTGAGGCCGTAGTGTGAAGCGCCGTTGGGGCGCTCGATATTCTTGATCGGCACTTCCGCGACACGCGCCCCGTAGAAGCTAGCCAGAGCCGGGATGAACCGATGAAGCTCGCCGTACAGATTAATATCTTTCAGAACTTCGGCGCGGTACGCCTTGAAAGTAGTGCCGAAATCGTGTAGGTCGACACCGGAAGCCCGCTTCATCATCCAGTTGGCGATGCGCGAAGGAATCTTCCGCGTGACGGCGTTGTCGACGCGATTCTTGCGCCAGCCGCTGGCGATATCGAAACCCTCGTCGATTTTCTCGAGCAGATGCGGGATGTCTTCCGGGTCGTGCTGCAAATCGCCATCCAGTGAGACGATCACGTCGCCTTGCGCTTCATCGAAGCCGGCGGCCAAGGCTGCGGTCTGCCCGAAATTGCGCCGCAGACGGAGCACTTTCAAGTGGCCGTCGGTTTCGACCAGATTCGCCAGCAAGTCAAAGCTACGGTCCGTCGAGGCATCGTCCACAAAGATGATCTCGTAAGAGCCACGCAGTTGTTCGAGAACGGTTGTGAGCCGGTCATAGAGCGGAAGAATAGCAGGCTCTTCGTTATGGATGGGAATAACAATCGATAACATGCCGGGACTGCTAACAGTGTAGCGGAGTGAGCCCGGGCGGCCGGGATCTCGGGCCGTTTGGTTAGAGGCGAAGTTAGCGCTTGGGGCGGGGCAAGGTCCAACTGGCCGGTATGCGGAGTGCGCCGGTGAATGGAATCACCGGCGCAGGTTCTGCGGGGCTATGCAGTTCTCGCGACTGTGCTCAAAAGATCAACTTGGCTGCCAATTGTACGTTGCGGGCAGCGCCGGTACCGATTCCAGGAGCGCCATAGGCAGCGTCGAGCGTTTGGGTAACTTGGCCGAGTCCGCTTCCGGTAACTCGGTTATTGGGAGCGGTGCCAACGAGAACACCGAGATCACGAGTGTTGAAGAGGTTAAATACTTCGACTCGCAGTTGCAGATTGAGCCGTTCAGTAATCCGGTTATTCTTGAAAGCAGAAAAGTCAACCTGGTAAGTGGCAGGTCCGTAGAAGTGAGTTACGGGACTGGTTGGAATAGGTGCCGAGTGCCGGCAGGGCGAACGCTGCTGGGTTGAACCAGTACGCGTAAGAGCCTTTTACATCGGCAGGAACGGTCTTGAAAGGATCGCTGACGATCTCGGCCCGGTCATTGTTCTCCCGAGTCAAACTGGTATCAGTACCTGAGAAGACCGTGAACGGCACGCCGCTATAAAAGCTCAGCAGGGAGTTGAATTGCCAGCCGCCGAGAAGCGGTTTCAGACGCGATGGCGTAGGAGCGGCATAACTGATAAAGCCGGCGAACGAGTGCCGGATGTCGTAATCGGAGTTGCCGTAATCGCCTCTGAGGTTGTAGC
Organism: Terriglobia bacterium; assembly: GCA_963737005.1. Taxonomy (GTDB): domain Bacteria; phylum Acidobacteriota; class Terriglobia; order Bryobacterales; family Bryobacteraceae; genus Bog-105. Next base: position 1,005,398 of record CAVTRD010000008.1, read on the forward strand.
TGTTCTGGGGAATGAAGCCGCGGGTACCTGAAAGATCATCCCGCGAGTGACCGTAAGTGTAATTCAACTTAGCCGTCCATCCGTGGTAGCTGGAAGTGCGAAGGGACGCGATCAGGCCGTTGTAGTAGCCATTGCCAACCGACTGAATTTCATTGATGGTCGCCAAGTTATAGGCCGCATAGTAGGGCCGTGCGGCGTTACTGTCTGCGCCGAGGGGTATCTGATTGATATCGAGAGTGACCGGCAAATGACGGCTGAGACTTCCCGTGTAACCAACCTCGAGCACGCTCCCACGATTGAGCTGATACTGGATATTCAAATTTGTGTTCTGGCTGTAGCCGGTGATGAAGTGCTGGCTAACGGAGAAAGCTCCGAACGGACCGGTTGGGAAGTCCGCGTTGCCGAAGACCGGTACGCCGTTTTGGATGGCAAGTGCGTTGGCATTGGCGAGCGTGTAGACGGGTGCAATCCCACCCGGATTGGCGAGGATGCCGGTTGCGCCGTGGTTGGGCGGACGATTATCGCCGAAGTAGTTGACGTTCGGTACCTGATAGTAAATTCCATAGCCGCCGCGAACGACGAGCTTGCCCGAGAATTTCGGTGTATAAGCGAAGCCGAAGCGCGGTCCGAAGTTCTTCCAATCGTCGGGCCAGAGAGTGCCGAGTTGATTCAGGTAAGTGATTCCGCCTTTGGACGGAATGAAGGTGGAGATGCGCCCGGTGGGATCGGTGATTGGAGTTTGGAAAGTCCAATTCAACCCGTAATTCAGTGTCAGATTCGGGCGCACTTTCCAGCTGTCCTGGAAGAACATACTGGCGCCATTGAGATAGTAATCGCGCTGCAAATCGCCGTACGTAATTGTGGCGTTATTCGGGGCGACGTAGCCGGCTAAAAAGTCAGAAAGCGAGTCAAGTGAGGCGTTGCCGGTTCCCCAGTTCCCCTGAGATCCATCAAAGGTGAAGGCGCCGCGCTTATTGCGGTCGTAGAAAACGTCCAGACGAGATCTTCGAAACTCCCCGCCGAAACGAAGTTGATGTGAACCGGCCGTGTAAGTGAAGGTTTCGTCGATGTGACCGGTAGTGTCGATGCGGCCCAAGTGCGGAGTGAGGCCAATTTCGTCAAAACCAGAGATCGCGATGTCCGGCGACCCGTATAGGCTGGGGTCTGTAACGCCTGTGTTCAAGCCGAGCGCGGGGATATTGAACCCGGAGTTGGCATCGTTAAATACCTGTTTGAAGTAATTGATGCCGACAAGAGTCTGCGCTACGAACTTCGGCGAAAGCACTTCGTTGTAAACCAGCGAGAAGTTATGCATGCGGCTGGGCGCAACCTGGTAATAGTAAGGGATCGCAGAGCCCACGTCTTGTGTCTGCGAACCGGTGCCGCCGAAGTAGCGGAATGCGATGTTATTGCGCTCGTTGAAGATGTGATCAATTTTGACGATGCCGTTGTAACTATCGGAGATGTTGTTCGCGGAGCTGAAGAAATTGTTCTGAGTTGCTGGTCCCGTCAGTGAGTTTGCGGGCCAGAGCGAGTTGATGAGATTCAGCGAGACGGGGTTTACCGGAACGCCTTTCCTCGCCAGCACCTGTTCGGATTGACTGACCCAAGCCTGACTAGGCGCGGTGCCTTGCGCCGTGTTACCGGCTACGAAATTTTGCTGTTCGTAAGTAAGAAAGAAGAAGGTGTGATTACGCCAGATAGGGCCACCGAGCGAACCGCCCTCCTGATTGTTGCGAAGTTCCTGGACCGGCGACGTCGCCGGAGTGAACCAGTTACGCGCGGCCAAGAATTCATTGCGGTTGAAGTAATAAAGAGACCCGTGAAAATCATTGGTGCCTGATTTGATAATCAGGTTCAGCGTGCCGCCGCTATTTCGCCCTTGCTCGGCATTGTTATTGGTTTGAAGGGAGAACTCATCAATCGCATCGATGGGAAGAATCGTTCCGGCGATACCCGAAACGCCGCCCTGGTTGACGGCCGCGCTGTTATGCCATTGATCGTTATTGTCTGCGCCATCGATCTGCCAGTTGATTCCGTTGGTGCGCGTTCCGTTCACCGAGCCAGCGGCATTGGTGCCGGGGTTGAGTTTGAGGAGCTGAGTAAAGTCGCGGCCATTGAGCGGCACATCAAGAATCGCCTTCGTGGGGATGACGCTGGTGAGTGCCGACGAAGTCGTCTCGATGGCAACGCTGGCCGCGGAGACTTCAACGGCCATTGCCTGCGTGGCAACCGAAAGCTTCGCCTGCAAGTTAAAGATCTTGCCGGCTTCGACGTTGATGGCATTGATCTGTTCGGGCCGAAAACCCGATTGTTGGATCGTCAGCGAATATTTGCCGAGGGGCAGGTCTTGAAAATTGAATTCGCCAGCGTTCGTCGTCTGAACGGTCCGGGTCAGGCCGGTATCGGTGCCGACGAGTTTGACGGAGGCATTGGCCACCGTCGCGCCACTTTGATCGAGAACGGAGCCGGATACTCCGCCACGGAAAGTTTGGCCTTGCATGAGAGCGGCACCAAGTAAAAAGAGCTGCAGAAGATAGCAACGTTTGGACAAGACGACCTCCAAGAAGAATGCTTAAGGAAAGAGCGGACGTTGCTCTATGGGACGAACGATCAAACTAAGTGTTTAAGCTAAACGAACTAGTGTAGAGCATTCTCAGCTGGAATGCAAGACGGCGGCAGGGTAAGCGTTTGTACCGGGTTTCCGGGCAAAAGAAGGCTGCGAACTGCTAAAATAGGAATGCCGCTCGATATCAGAGATGCATTGATTTCAATCACTTGCACGCTAGGTTTCATGAGGCAGGAGTTTCATATTGGCCGATCAGAACCCACCGAATGATGGTGTATTGTTTCCACCGCCGACCGGTGATCCCAAGAACTTAATACCGATCAATATCGAGGACGAGATGAAGCGTTCGTACCTCGATTACGCGATGAGCGTGATCGTAGGACGGGCGCTGCCGGATGTGCGGGACGGTTTGAAGCCGGTGCACCGCCGCATTTTGTTCGGTCTCCATGAGATGGGGCTGCACTTCAACCGGCCAACGCGTAAGTGCGCGAAGATCGTCGGCGAAGTTTTGGGCAAATACCATCCGCACGGCGACGCCCCGGTATATGACTCGCTGGTGCGAATGGCGCAGCCATTTTCGATGCGTTATCCGCTGATCGATGGGCAAGGAAATTTTGGTTCGGTAGATGGCGATCCGCCGGCGGCCATGCGGTACACGGAAGCCCGTCTGGCGAAGATCGCGGGCATGCTGCTCGAGGATATCGACAAGGAGACAGTCGATTTCCGTCCTAACTACGACGACAGCGAGCACGAGCCGGAAGTTCTGCCGACGCGCGTTCCGAATCTGCTGGTGAACGGATCTTCGGGTATTGCGGTCGGCATGGCGACAAACATTCCGCCACACAATTTGCGGGAGATCATTGACGCGACGATTGCGCTGATACACGACCCGCATATGCCGCTCGCAAAGATCATCGAGATGGTGCCAGGGCCTGATTTCCCGACAGGGGGATTCATATCTGGGTCGCCAGGGCATAGTCGATTACTTTACCCGCGGGCGGGGCAGCATCAAGATCCGTGCGAAAGCGGCGATCGAGAAGATGGGCAAGGATCGTGAGGCGATCATCGTCACGGAAATTCCGTTCCAGGTAAATAAAGCCAGGCTGCTCGAGCATGTGGCGGCACTGGTGGGCGATAAGAAACTCGAAGGCATTTCCGACGCGCGCGATGAGAGCGATCGTGACGGAATGCGCATCGTGTTCGAGCTAAAGCGCGGCGAGAATGCGGAAGTGGTGCTGAACAATCTGTACAAGCAGACACAGATGCAGATCAACTTCGGCGCGATCATGCTGTCGATCGTCAACGGGCAGCCGCGCGAGTTGAGCCTGATCGATCTGATCAAGCGTTTCATCGAGCATCGAGTCGATGTGGTGCGGCGGCGGACCGATTACCTGCTGCGTAAGGCGCGCGAGCGCGAGCACATCCTGCTTGGCTTCCAAAGAGCGCTCGACAATCTTGACGCGGTAATTGCTTCAATCCGTGCCGCGAAGACACCGCGCGAGGCTCGTGAAGGCTTGATTACGACGTTCGAGTTCAGTGAACGCCAGGCACAAGCAATCATCGAACTTCAGCTGCAGCGGTTGACCGGGATGGAGCAGCAAAAGATTCTCGATGAGCTAGCGGAGATACAGCGCCTCATCGGCGAATACACGGAGATCCTGGGCTCGGAAAAGGTTTTACGAACGCTGATCATTAAGGAGCTCAAAGAAGTCCAGAAAGACTTCGGCGACGACCGGCGCACGCAGATCATCGAGGACACGGGCGACATCCGGCTGGAAGATCTGGTGCAGATGGAAGACGTGGCGGTGACGGTATCGCGCGGCGGATACCTGAAGCGCACATCCGTTGACACATACCGGCGCCAATCGCGCGGCGGCAAAGGCCGGATCGGTATGGGCACGCGCTCAGAGGACGTGGTCGAGCACCTGGTCATCGCATCGACGCATGCTTATCTGCTGATTTTCACGAATAAGGGCCGTGTCTACTGGCTCAAGATCTACGAGATTCCGGATGCGGGGACGACCGGAAAGGGCAAGCACGTTTCGGGGCTCATCAACTTGCAGCCGGATGAAAGCGTAAAAGCTTTCCTTTCGGTGAAGGAGTTCGAAGCGGGCAAGTTCATCGTGATGGTCACGCGGCAGGGCGTGATCAAGAAATGCGAGTTGACCGAGTTTGACAATCCTCTAGCGCGCGGGATTATTGCATTAGCGCTCGACGACAACGATGAATTACTCGGGGCAGATATCACGACTGGTAGTGAATACATTTTCCTCGGTTCACACGAAGGTATGGCGATTCGCTTCAAAGAAGACGAAGTGCGTGCCATGGGACGCCAAGCGCGTGGTGTTCGGGCGATGGATCTCGAAGAGAGCGACTACCTGATCGGGTTGGAAATAGTCGACGAGAATGGGCTGATCCTGTCGATCTCGGAACACGGCTACGGGAAGCGGACACCTTTAAAGGACTACCGGCTTACCGGGCGCGGGCGTAAGGGCGTTATCAACATGAAGACGACTGCCAAAGTGGGTAAGGTGGTCGCGGTTCTTTCGGTGAGCGAAAACACCGATCTAATGATCATCACGAAAGACGGTAAGATCATCCGGCTCGAATCGGGCGAAATCCGGCAGGCCGGGCGTTCGACGCAGGGCGTGAGACTGGTGCGAATGGACGATAGCGATCTGGTCGCTGCCGCTTCCTGTATTCCGGAACCGGTGGAAGTAGAAGAGGCGCTTAAGAACGGCGAGCTGCCGCTGCAGTAAGTTTGTGTTCACAAAGGGCAGTTCTATACTTCAATCATGAGCGCCCTTGTGAGCATTCAGGGCACGGGCCCGACCGCCGGCGAAGTGGATCTTCTGCAGAAGCAGGAGGATCTTTTCGCACGATTGCATCAGCTAGGCCGCGTGATTATCGCCTACTCGGGCGGCACCGATTCGGCGTACCTGGCGTGGGCCGCCCATCGGGTGCTGGGCGGCGACGCCCTTGCAATTACAGCGGATTCGGCCTCGATCCCCACGTCACATAAGCGCGCTGCGGAGGAGTTTGCCGCGGAGTGCGGTTTCCGGCACGAGTACATTTCGACCTACGAGTTCGAGAATCCGGATTACATCAAAAACGATAAGAATCGTTGTTTCCACTGTAAGGATGAATTATTCGACCGGCTGGACACGTACGCGGCGCAGGCCGGCTTCGAACACATCATCTACGGTGTGAATGCAGATGACTTAGGTGATTACCGGCCGGGTCAGAAGGCGGCGAAACTGCACCAGGTAGAAGCGCCGCTGGTGGATGCGAAGTTGGCGAAGGCCGAGATTCGCGAGCTCTCGCGGTTAGCAGGTCTTTCGACGTGGGATCGTCCGGCTGCCGCTTGTCTCAGCTCGCGAGTGCCGTACGGGACTCCGGTGACGGTCGAAACGATTCGGACGATCGAGCAGGGTGAAGAGGCGATTCGCACCTTAGGATTCCGACAGTTCCGTGTCCGTTTCCATGGTGAGCTGGTGCGCATTGAAATTGCAAAAGACGAGTTGCCGAAAGCACTCAATCTGGAGACAGCGGGCGCGTTAACGGCGATATTCAAGAAGCTCGGGTTTCTTTATGTCGCACTCGATCTCGAAGGATACCGGCAAGGATCGCTGAACGCTGTTTTGAGCGCGGCATCGCAATGAGCGCTGCTGTAAAGGATCATAGCCCGGGTTTCCTGGCGCTAGTCGACGAGGTCAAGAAGCATATTCGCGAAATTGATATTGCTGAATATAAGCGCTTGCGTGAGCGGAGTGAGGCGGGTCAGCTAGTAGATGTGCGCGAGGATCACGAGTGGGAAGCGAATCACGTGAAAGGCGCTATCCACTTGAGCAAGGGCATTATCGAGCGCGATATTGAAACGGCTTTCCCGGAGAAAGACACGAAGCTGGTGCTCTATTGCGGCGGTGGTTTCCGGTCTGCACTCGCGACGGACAATCTTCAGAAAATGGGTTACCGCAACGTGATTTCGCTCGATGGTGGGTGGCGAGCGTTGGAAATTTCGGGTTTAGCACTCGAGCACCCGCTCTAATTCTCGCCCAAGTTCGAGCAGTGTCAGTTCACTGTAAGGTTTGCTGATGAGCTGCAATCCTACCGGCATGCCTCCATCTGTTTTGCCACAGGGCATCGAAAGCGCGGGCTCGCCGAGATAGTTGAACCCGCGCACAAAGCGAGTCGAGGCCATGCGGACGGTTTCTTCCAGACCGTTCAGCGTGACGTTCTCAATATCTACAGGCGGAGCCACTATGGGCGTTGTCGGTGTGACGAGCACATCGATCTCCTGCCAGAGAGCATCCATCTCGCGCCGGAAAAGCGTTCGCAGCCGTTGCGCATTAACGTATTCGTGTCCAGCGATCGAGCGGCCTTGTTCGAGGAGAGACCAGACGTCTTCGCCGAATAATTCCGGGTGGTTTTGCTGGATGTGAAGCGAAGCGAACTCCGCGAGTTGCACGACGCGGGAGGCGAGGCCGATCTCTTCAAAGTTGGCAATATCGACTTCGTGGACCTGAGCGCCTAGGGATTTGATCAGGCCGATTGCGTGCTGGGTTCGTTCGCGAACGGCTGCTTCCAGGTGCTCGAAAAAGAATGTACGTGGGATGCCGATACGTAGCTGCTGGAGCGTGGTTGGCGCGGCGCCGTGAAGCGGTTGTTCGGACATAGCTTCAAACGCAAGCGCACAATCGTCGACGCACGATCCAAGCGGACCCACGTGGTCCAGACTGAACGCAAGCGGCAGGACACCGCGCCGGCTGACACGGCCATAGGTCGGTTTTAATCCGACAATTCCGCAGTAAGAAGCCGGGATGCGAATGGAACCGCCGGTGTCGGTACCGAGCGCGAGCGGAACAATACCGGCCGCGACCGCTGCTGCCGACCCTCCGCTTGAACCGCCGGTGAGGCGCGCGTGATCAAGGGGATTCAGCACGGGGCCAAAATGTGGGTTGCGTGAAGTGATGCCGAAGGCAAGCTCATGGAGATTTGTTTTGCCGATGTTGATAGCGCCCGCTTCACGCAGTTTTTCGACAACTCGCGCGTCGGTGTCGGGTATGAAGTCGCGGAAGAGTAGGGATCCGGCAGTCGTTCGAATGCCGCGTGTGTAGAACAGGTCTTTGAGCGCGATGGGAATGCCGTGTAGCGGTCCGCGGTCGTGACCGGCCTGCAGTTCGCGGTCACGGGCGGCGGCTTCGTCGAGCGCTTGTGTCTCGGTGATGGTGATAAACGCGCGCAGCTCTTTGTGTTTTTCCGCCGCGCTGATCGCTTGATTGACTAACTCCCGGCAAGACGTTTGGCGCGTGCGGAGGAGAGCGCCTAGCTCCCGGATGTTCATTAGTCGGCTTCCCGATTCCGCTCGAGCAGGAAGACAGTGGCAGGCTCGACATCGGGTTTGAGGCGGGAGGCGAGTTCGGCGAATTGCGACTTGAGATTCGACGGCGGCCGAGTAGGAGCTGTGGGCCGCATTGCGAGTGCGGCTAGTTCCTCTGACACTCTCGCCTGATCAAGGCCGTGTCGACCGAGCACAACCGAAGCGATCGACGGCTCAATCAACAATCCGAATAGCAGATGAGCTGGTTTGACTTGTTGGTGTTGTAGCCGTTCTGCGACTTCCGCAGCTGAAGCGAGAGCTCTTCGCATCGAGTGCGATACGGGCAGGTCGATGCTGGTGGAGCTCGGAGCGCTTGTATGCGCCTGTCTGCGGATCTCATTCTCGACGAGCTGGGGCCCTTTGGCCCCAGGAAGCAGACGGTCGAAGAGTGATTTGTCTTCCCGAATGAGTGCGAGCAGAAGATGCTCCGCTTCGACATGATCACAACCGAGCTGGCTCGCCTCGTATCTCGCGAAGAAAATGACGCGGCGCGCTCTGTCTGTGTAGCGTTCGAACATGCTCGCAGCTATTCTACTGCGGAGCCGGACCTCGCACGACTTGCACAAAATCGCTCGGTTTGACCCACTTGGCGAAAGCCGTTCGTACTTCATCGGCCGTCATAGCGAAATACTTCTCAGCCGCATGAAACGGCTCATCGAGCGGCAGGCCGATGCGGGCCCGAGCAATGAAGCCTCCTGCAACTGCATCTTCGCTTGCTTCGGCGAGAGGGATCTGGCGAAGGATGAGTGCCTTGGCCTGTTGCAGTTCGCCGGGCGTGACGTTGGTCTGGGCCATGTCGACTAGATCCTGATCAATCAGCGTGCGAGCTTTGGACACATTCTTGGGGTCACAGCCGAACTCGACGGCGTACGTCGCGCGAGTTTCACCAGCCTCGAGCGAATCATCGATGTTGTATACGTATCCAGTCTTCTGCCGCAGATCCCGCCACAACCGCGTTGCGTAGAGGCCACCGGCGAGCACGTGATTACCGAGACGGAGCGCGTAGTAATCGGGGCTGAAGCGATTCATCTCGAGTTCTTGCGCGAGCTGTACCTGATCCTGCACGCTGCTGGGATCGGGGACATTCACGGCGCTGGGCTTACTACCGGGTACCGGGGGAAGAGTGACGATCGGCTTCTCTCCCGCAGCTTGCCAGGTTCCGAAATACTTTTCGACGACGCTGCGCGCTTCTTCGGGCGTGATGTCTCCGATTACTGCGATGGTGGTCAGGTCGGGCCGAAACGCTTTGTCATAGAAGTTTTGAATGTCTTCGTACTTCAGGGCGCTGATAGTCTGCGGCGTGGTCTCGCGCAGTAACGGATCTTTGGGGGGAACAAGCGCCTTGGTCAGGGCACGTCCAGTGCGATAGCCGGGCGACTCGAGTTCCCCAGCGCTCTCCTGGGCGGTCTGTTGCTGCACGACCTGGAAGGCTTCGCGAGGCAGTGCGGGATGTAATTCGTTGTCGGCAAGCAGCTCCACACCGCGTGGAAAGTCCTGCTTAAGAACTTTCAAGTTGAAGTTCGAACCGGCCGTTTCCGAAGCAGCAATGTCGTCGAGAGCCTTTTGGAACCGCAGCCGGTCGAGAGTCTTGGTTCCATAGGAGAACAGACCTTCGAGAACATCGGAAACACCATCCTGCCCGGGCGGGGTCTGCATTTGCGTTTGTGTTTTGACAGAGCCAAGCAGGGTGACTGTGGGGCTTGTTTTTTCGGTTTCGACAATCAGGCGGATGCCGTTCGAGAGTTTCATGTCGACCGGATGAATGGAGCTTTCGGGCACGCGCAATGACTTGACCGAAGCTTCGGCCCAGGCAGGGAGCGCAACCGGTTTGGTGGGTGTGGAGGTTGTTTTTTCGGAGCCGCCGAAGCCTTTTGAGGAAACGGGCGCCCCAGAGGGTTGAGGTTTGAGCGTGGCCGTGATCGAGTTCTGCTCAAGCAGGTACTTCTTGGCGACCCGGTTAACGTCATCAAGCGTGACTTTTTTCAGCGCCTCTACATCTTCATCGGGAGACTGACGCCCTTCATCGGCCAAAGCCTGCGACCACAGCGCGGCCAAATTCGAAATAGAGTTGCGACCGAATTCAGCGCCGGCGACTTCGCCTTTCTTGGCCGCTTCCACCAGGTCAGCGGGCAGGCCGTTCGTTGCATACGTGGTCAGGATCTTCTTCATCTCGGCCTGCAGCGGCGCTGGATCGGCCCCGGCCGGAAGGGCTCCCATCACATAAGCGGCGCTCGCTTTTTTATAGGTTTCCAGCATGGCCACCGAGGTTCCGAGCGCTTTGCCCTGTGGAACGAGAGCATAGAGATCGCCGCGCTGGCTCGAGAGAACATCGGTTAGGATCTGGCATGCCGCGAAATCGGGGCTGCCGCTTCCGGGAAAGCGATAGGCGAGAAACGTCAGCATATACGGCAGATTGCTATCGAGCGTAAAGGTGTCGGCAGCAACAGGCTTTAGATCGATTGCGGGGTGATCGGGGATGGCACGTTGTGGGATCGCGCCATAGTACTGCCGAATCTTGGCCAGGGTTGCGGCGGGATCGATGTCTCCAGTGACGACCAGAATGGCGTTATTCGGGACGTACCACTTTTTGTAGAAGTCCTTAAGCATCTGGCCCGTGGTTTTATCGAACGACTCGGTGGTGCCGAGCGGATCCTGCTCATACGGCGTACCTCGGAAGAGATCGTGGTTCAGGCGGGTGATGAAGGCGTAGATGGGATTCGAGAGATCGCGTGCTACCTCCTGTTCAATTGCGCCGCGCTCTTGTTTCCATTGGTCTTCGGAGTCCTCCATATCGGCCATGCAGGCAGCATCGAGGCGCAGGGCCACATCGAGATCGCTGGTAGGAACGGTAGCGAAGTACTGCGTGATGCCTTGCTGGGTATCGGCATTCTGATAACCGCCAAGCTGGGCGTAGATGGCGCCGATCTGATCGGCGGTTAAGCCGGTACAGCCGCGGAAAGCCATGTGTTCCTGTGCATGGGCCATGCCGGGGAAGCCGGCGGGCGTTTCGTTACCGCCGACCAGATAGTTCTCTTCAATGGTGGCGACGGGCGCAAGCGGATCGCGGACAAGGACGACGCGCAACCCGTTATCGAGCGTGGCTCGCGTGACGTGCTCGGTGTTCGCGGTGGTCTGCGGTTGAGCGGCGATTTTGCACGGTGCGAAGATTTCCAGCAGGACTGCACCGAGCAGCGCTAAACAGAGATTCTGCAATTTCATCTTGTGTTTTCAGCTTACGGTAGGTGAGACGGCGCAACCTGACAAGAGGTCACGGGAAGGCGTGCCGGAGCTATGATGGTCGCGTAATGGCTGATGTCGCTGAGCTTACGCATCCTTCGCCGCTGACCGTGCTTGGGGAAGAAGAGCGACTGTTTCAAAGCTCGGTCCGGCAGTTCGCGCGGGAGCGGCTGGCGCCGCATGTGCGAGCGATGGATGAAGAGGCAAAATTTCGCAAGGATCTGCTGAGCGAAATGTTCGAGCTCGGTCTGATGGGGATCGATATCGAGGAGCGTTACGGGGGGCAGGGTGGCAGTTTCTTTCAATCGATATTGGCGATTGAGGAGATCGCAAAAGTGGATCCGTCGGCTTCGGTGATTGTCGATGTGCAAAATACGTTGGTCAACAATGCGTTTGAGCATTGGGGGACGGAAGAGCAGAAGCGAAGTTACCTGGGGCGGCTGGCTAGGGCGACGGTGGGAGCGTATGCGCTTTCTGAGCCGGCTTCCGGTTCGGATGCATTTGCGCTGACAACGAAAGCTGCCAGAGCGGGCGATGAGTTCCGGCTTTCAGGACGCAAGCTTTGGATTACCAATGCGGCGGAAGCTGAGATCTTCCTGGTGTTTGCGACGGTGGATGCGGCGGCGGGTTATCGCGGAATCAGTTGTTTTCTGGTCGAGCGCGGCATGGCCGGATTCGCGGTGGGGAAGAAAGAGGACAAGCTCGGGATTCGCGCCTCATCGACCTGTGAGCTGGTTCTGGACGATGTGCGTGTTGATCGATCGCAGGTATTGGGTGAGATCGGGAAAGGCTATAAGATCGCGATCGAGACGCTTAATGAGGGTCGGATTGGGATTGCCGCGCAGATGCTCGGGCTTGCCGAGGGAGCGCTAGAGCACGCGCTGAAGTATGCACGGGAGCGTAAACAGTTTGGGCAACGCATCGGCGATTTCCAGGGCGTGCAATTCGATTTGGCTGAGATGGCGACCAGCATTGAAGCGGCGCGGCTTATGGTGTACAACGCGGCCCGGTTGCGCGATGCCGGCCAACCATTTGTGACCCAGGCGGCGATGGCGAAATACTTCGCGTCGCAGATGGCGGAGGACGTTGCGTCAAAGGCTGTGGAAGTGTTGGGCGGCGTGGGTTTCACCAAAGACTACCCGGTTGAGAAGCTCTATCGCGATGCGAAAATCGGCCGCATTTACGAAGGAACCAGCAACATGCAGCGGGCGACTATTGCGAAGGCGCTACTCGACGCGAGGTAAAGGTAACTTACAACGCCGGCGGATGCGTCAAAATAGACACAGTGTTCGCCAAAGTTCCTACAATCACCCTGGCTTTTTTTGCGTTTGCGGCAGTGATGCCCGCTGTCGACAAAAAGCCCGATCCTACACCTGATCAGGTACCGAACATCATCAAGCAGTTTACTCAGAAAGAAACTGACTTTGCAGCTGCTCGTGAGCGATACACCTATCGCCAGACGACTAAGCTCGAAGAGACCGATCCGCCGGGCGGCAGCTTCGAGATTGTAGAAGAGGTAAGTTTCGACGATCGGAACCGGCGCACATCGCACGTGCTGCATGCACCGGTGCAGTCACTACAAAACATAGTCATGACGCACGAAGATGAGCAGGATCTGCGGAATGTGATGCCGTTTGTGATGACGAATAGCGATCTAGAGGAATATATCGTCAACTATGTCGGGCGCGAACAGGTGGATGAAATCCCCTGCTACGTGTTCTCTGTGAAGCCAAAAACGCTGACGAAGGACCGCAAGCGGTACTTCGACGGACAGATTTGGGTAGACGACCAGGACTTACAGATTGTGAAGACTTACGGGCGCTCTACCGGGTATTTGCGACGCGGAGAGGACCAGCAGTTCCCGAAGTTCGAGACTTATCGCCAGCAGATTGACGGTAAGTTCTGGTTCCCGACATATACCTATGCGGACGACACTTTGAACTTCAAAGACGGCCCGAGCCAGCGCATCAAAGAAGTTATAAAGTACGATCACTATAAGAAGTTCGAGTTTAAGACTGAGACTTCAATTAAGTATGGAGACGTGGGAGGGGCTAACGGACAGCAGCCTGCAAACGGGCAGAGTGCGCCGGCTGGTCCGAATGCTCCTGCGGCTCCCAAACCACCTGCTCCACCGCAGTAAAGCGGGTCTGTTTTCATTCGTATTTGTTGCCGCCGCCCTGACGTTTGGCGAGACGCCTGGGGTTCCGCATGTGCGAAATTTCGGGCAGGTCGATCGGACGGTCTATCGCGGTGCGCAGCCCTCGGCGATAGCTCTTCAGGAACTGCAAGCGCAAGGCGTAAAGATAATAATCGATTTGCGCGAGGCGGGCGAGAATACGACTAGTGAACGCGAGGAAGCGAAGCAGTTAGGGATGCAGTATGTCAATGTTCCGCTTGCGCCTTTCTCGGCGCCTGCGCCTGACCAGGTGCGAACCGTACTTTGGTTATTGACGAATCACGGAGATCAATCCGTTTTCGTCCATTGCCGCCGCGGAAAAGATCGTACGGGAACGATGATTGCGTGTTACCGAGTGCAGCACGACGGCTGGAACAACGCGAAAGCGCTCGAAGAAGCGAAAGAATACGGGATGAGCCGAACCGAACGAAGTATGCGGTCGTTTATTCTTCACTTTACGCCGCTCTCGGCCGCCGCGCTGCTTCCCCAAAATGCGCTGAAGTTACCCGTTCAACCGTAAACCTTCTAGGTTCAGAGACTTAAATCACCCATCCACCCGCGAAAAGGGCCGAAAAATGCCCCCTTTATGATTTAATGAGAATGTCTCCTTTGTAATGGTGGAACAGAAGACGAACATCAAACGGCGTCGTACCTTTGATCGGCGTGTACGCGAAGCCAAACTCTTGATGCGGGGAGCGGTTTCTACCGACCACCCGATCATGGCTCACATCATCCCCATCCGCCGCTGTAACCTTTCCTGCGCGTACTGCAACGAGTACGATAGCTACTCGAAGCCGGTTCCTTTGGACACGATGCTCCGGCGCATTGAATTGCTCGGCAATTTGAAGACGGGAGTTATCACTCTAAGCGGCGGCGAACCGTTGCTGCATCCGGAGCTGGACGAGGTGATCGAGGGAATCCGAAGTCATGCGTTACTCGCGGGTCTGATCACCAACGGCTATTTACTGACGGCAGAGCGAGTGAGAAGGCTGAACGACGCAGGGCTCGATTACCTGCAGATCAGTATCGACAATGTCATGCCGGATGAAGTCTCGAAGAAGAGTCTGAAGGTGCTTGATAAGAAGCTTCAGGTCTTAGCCGAGAACGCCGATTTCCACGTGAACATAAATTCGGTGCTGGGCGGCGGCATTCACAATCCGGAAGATGCGCTCGTGGTGGGCCGGCGCGCGATGGAACTTGGATTTACCTCGACTGTAGGGATCATCCACGACGGCGACGGGCAACTGCGTCCGCTCGCCGCGCGCGAACGGGAGGTCTTTCTCGAGATGAAGACATTCGAGAAAAAGCACTTTTCGCGCCTGAACTACTTTCAGGAAAATATTGCAAATGGTCAACCGAGCGATTGGCGATGCCGGGCCGGGTCGCGGTATTTGTACATCTGCGAAGACGGACTGGTGCATTACTGCTCGCAGCAGCGTGGATTTCCGGCGAAGCCGCTCGAAGAGTACACGGTGGAAGATATACGGCGCGAGTACATTACGCAGAAGTCGTGCGCTCCGCTCTGCACTATTTCCTGCGTTCACCAGATTTCGTATTTTGACTTCTTTCGTGGGGAACAAACGAGAACAGTGGAGCCGGCACCGGCCGAACAACTAGTGCGAATCAAAGCCGCCCGAGCCTGATTGGCAGGAAGAGATGCCAATCACCGGTCTCACCGCAGATCCTTGCGTCAAGCAGCATGAGGGCGGTTCAGGTCACCCCGACCAGCCGGGTCGTTATACGGCGGTCGTTAACCAGCTCAAGAGCAGCGGTCTGATGGACCACCTCTCGCTTTTGAGCTCGCGTAACGCAACCGATGACGAGCTGGCGCTTGTCCACACACGTGATTACATTTCCCTGGTAGATGCCGAGGTCAGGCAGGGAAACTCGCAGCTGAGCACGGGGGATACGTCGATCAGCAAGCATTCCGGCGAAGCGGCGCGAGCGGCCACGGGATCGGCCTTGGCGGCGGTTGAGGCGGTCTTTTCGAAGGACGTAGAGAATGCGTTTTGCGTGGTTCGTCCGCCTGGACACCATGCGAGTGCGGCACGCGGCATGGGTTTCTGCCTGTTCAACACAGTTGCTATAGCCGCCCGCTATGCTCAACAAGAACATGGTGCCGAGCGTGTCCTTATTGCTGACTGGGACGTACACCACGGGAACGGAACGCAGGATATTTTCTATGCGGACGGGTCGGTTCTGTTTTTCAGCACGCACCAATCGCCGTGGTATCCGGGGACGGGAGCTGCGTCGGAAAAGGGCGATGGGGAAGGAATGGGACGAACCATCAACTGTCCCTTTTCGGCGGGTGCCGGGTCATCGAAGATATTCAGCGCATTCCGTGATCAGCTGATTCCTGCTGCCGAAGCATTTCGTCCCGATTTGATTTTGCTCTCGGCGGGTTTTGACTCGCGAGTGGGCGATCCGCTGGGTCAGTTCTTACTGACGGACGATGATTTCCAACATCTGACGGCGATGATGACGGACCTTGCTGCCAAGCATTGCGGCGGGCGCTTGGTTTCTGTACTCGAGGGTGGCTATCATCTGGGCGGCTTGGCGCTGGCAACCGAAGCGCACGTGCGCGGGTTACTCGGGAGCAATTAGCACAAGCAAGGAAGCCGATCGACGCTGCTGTGAGTCGCCAGGACTGGCAGGACTATGTGCCGGGTCGCCTTATTCGTTACCATGCTGCTTTGGATACCCCTGTCGTGACCGCCACTGCGGAAAGAGTAGCGACCGGAGAATCACCGATTGGCGGCAAATTGGGGCGATCACTTGCGGCCAAGCACATTCCGAAGCTTGACGCATTACGAGCGATTAGCGCAATTTTCGTCATGCTGTTCCACTTTGGGCTGCATTTCCCCCCCGGGTTCGGCGTGCTGTGTTTTTTCGTTATCAGCGGATTTTTGATCACGTGGTTACTGCTTGCCGAGTATGAAGCCACCGGAGACGTTTCACTTCGCGGCTTTTATGCACGGCGATCTCTGCGAATTTTTCCCGCTTTTTATGTGCAGTGGGCGATTATTACCCTTGTCATGCTGCTGCATCACAAGTTCATGAAAGGGCCAGCATTCAGCGCGCTTTTCTACCTTTCCGATTACTACGTAGCCTTTCATCCGAAGCCGGAAACCGGGTACACACTGAGCTGGTCGCTTTCGGTGGAGGAGCAGTTTTACTTACTCTGGCCGTTACTGTTCCTGAAGGTTATGCCCAATAGGCGTAGATTGCTGAAGGTCTTGACCGTCATTGTCGGATGCATATGGATTTACCGCATCTTGATACGGCTGGCCGGCGTGAGTCAAGCGTACGCCTATAACGCCTTTGAGTGCAGAGCCGACGCCATCCTGGTCGGATGCGGGCTGGCGATCGCTTTACGGGCCGGTTACTTCCCCGGTTTCTGGGCGATGCTGTGCCGGCACTGGCTGAACCTTGTCGTGAGTATCTCTCTGCTTTCCTTCTTGCTGATGGTACACGTACGAGGCACTTACTTCCGCGACATGGTAGGGCACGCGATTGAGCCGCTACTGATAGCCGTTGTTATTGTCCAGTTACTCGGTATTGAATGTCGCCCATTGGATTTGCTCGATAGCCGACCGCTTCGATTCCTCGGTAAGATATCCTACTCGACTTATCTGTACCACGGGCTGTTCCCGATGCCGAGCGGCGTACCGAGTATCTTGAAGGTCATACCCGCTTACACGCTGGCGACCATCTCCTACTACTGCGTGGAGAAACCGTTCCTGCGGTTAAAGGACAGATGGTTCAAGGCTCCTGATCCGCCACCCAGGTCCCCCGCACTTAGTCGCGCAGCAGCCGCAGGTATGTCGACCGGTTCATCATCAGGTCTCTAATAATAGTCTCTGAGAGGTCCAGGTTCACGGCGTCATGCATTTTGATTTCGGCGGGAAAAAAATTGTTGTCACGGGCGGTGCCAGCGGCATTGGGCTTGCCGTTTGCCAGCAAATGATCGCGGCAGGTGGATTGGTTTGGGTCTTCGACCTGCCGTCCCAAGAACGACCGAGGACGTTACGGGCGGCAGCTGTCCAGTTGTGTTCGGTCGATGTCTCGGATCGCGCGACGATCGAAAACGCATTCGCTCAAGTAGGGATTCCTGATGTGGTGATTGTGAATGCCGGCATCGGTCCGATGGCCTCTCTTCTCGAGACAACGCCGGAGCTTTGGAATCGAATGCTTGCCGTGAATTTGAGCGGCGCTTTCCATACGGTCCAGGTGGCTGCTCAGCGAATGAAGCACTCCGGAGGTTCAATCGTGCTCACGGCATCGACGAATTCGTTCGATGGCGAAGCGGATCTTGTTGCTTACAACGCCAGCAAAGCGGGACTCCTCGGGATTGTGCATACCGCCGCCAACGAACTGGGCCGGTACGGTATCCGGGTGAATGCCGTGTGTCCCGGGCTTATTCGAACACCATTGACAGCAGCGAGCTTCGGAAATACCCAGATACTCTCTGACTACTTCAGACAGATTCCGCTTGGTCGTGGCGGTGAGCCGGAAGAGGTCGCGAAGGCGATCACGTTTCTCGCGTCGGATCTGGCCTCGTTTATCACGGGAGCGACGCTGGTCGTCGATGGCGGGCAGATGGCGGCGAAATTCGGGACGTGGGGCAGGGAAGGCGACTCCTTCGATGGAGAGCGCTGGCTCAGCGGTCCTTCAACGTAGGTCCAAGTCAGCCGATCACAGAGTTGGCATGACTCACAAACCCTTTACGCTCTTTCCTCTGCCCGGCATACCGGAAATGTAAAGTACAGCCGCCAGCGGAACATTTCCGTGATGAAACGGCTACTTGCTTTCTTCCTGCTGCCGCTGGCCGGCCTTGCTCTGACCCGGATTTCCGACACTGTTTACACCGCGACCGGTGACAGAGCGAAAACGGGATCCTACCTCGTTATCACATGGCCGCGTTTCACGACCAGTGGCGCGCATGCCGTCTTTCCGAACACGCTGACTGTGCCGATGGTTAGCGGAAGCTTCACGGTGACTCTTGAACCGACAACGAATGCCACATTCCCCTTTCGTTATACGGCTGAGTATCACGTAATGGCAGACACGGGCGCTCTTCCGGTGTACACCGAAATTTGGAGTGTTCCCGATTCCGCGACGCCGCAGCGTATCGCCAATGTGGTGGTAACGACGACGCCGGTGAACAGCGGCGCGCCGGCTTTGATGAAGGGCGACCTATCTACTTCAGATGGCTTGAGCGCTGTGCGCCTGCCTGCGCCGCCTGTTGCGGGCCTGGTACTGCAAACGGACCCGGCGCAGCCAACCGGTTTAAGATACGGGCCAACCCCAGGTAACTTCGATCCTGCTGGCGCAGCGGCGGCGGCAGCGGCTAATGCGATCGCGACGGCGCAGGTCAATACGGGAACTGCGATCGGCGCTCTCAATTTAAATAGCGCGGCGCAGCACTCGGCTGCCGATTTCGATGCGTCCGGAGCTGCGGCTGCTGCGCAGGCGTTCTCAAGAACCTATACAGACTCGGCCGTAGCGGCGATCAGCTTGTTGCCAGGACCGGCTGGGGCACCGGGTCCTAGCGGTGAATCAGCTTATCAACTTTCGCAGGATCAAGGCTACTCGGGATCTCTTTCCGATTGGCTGATTTCTTTGCAAGGCCCGGCTGGTGCGGCCGGTGCGGCTGGTCCTGCTGGTCCAAGCGGAGCAACGGGACCGGCGGGTGCTACTGGCGCAACAGGTGCTACTGGGCCAACGGGACAGGCAGGTGCGGCTGCGACGGTGGCGGTCGGCACGGTATCGGGGCTGGCGGCGGGCACGACTCCCACGGTTACGAACACTGGGACATCGAATGCGGCGATTTTGAGATTTGGTATTCCTGCTGGGGCGACCGGCGCAACAGGAGCTGCCGGGCCAACAGGAGCAACGGGAGCTACAGGAGCTACAGGAGCAACGGGACCGGCGGGTGCGGCTGCGACATTGGCGGTCGGCACAGTCTCGGGGCTTGCCGCAGGTGCGACTCCGACCGTGACGAATACCGGGACCTCGAACGCGGCGATTTTGAGATTCGGTATTCCTGCTGGCGCGACAGGAGCAACGGGACCCACAGGGCCAACGGGAGCTACTGGAGCAACGGGTGCAACCGGACCAACGGGTCCGACAGGCGCAACGGGTGCGACTGGGCCTGCGGGCGCGACCGGTTCTGCGGGCACCACTGCAACGATCGGCATAGGCACGGTCACGGCACTGGCAGCGGGAGCCACGCCCACCGTCAGCAACTCCGGCACTTCGAGCGCTGCCACTTTAAACTTTGGCATTCCCGCGGGCGCTACAGGAGCGACTGGGCCTGCGGGCACCAGCGGAACGAATGGGACATCGGCGACGATCGGGGTTGGGACTGTCTCGAGTCTTCCTGCCGGTTCGACGCCAACCGTAACCAACTCAGGAACGAACTCGGCGGCCGTGTTTAATTTCGGGATACCTGCGGGAGCACAAGGACCGGCGGGCACATCAGGATCTGTACTTTATGGAGCCTATGCTGCGGTCCCTTCGACGTGTACGACGGGAACAGTCTATGCCATTACCTCCGGCCTATTTGATCAGGCAATCTGTACTGCAACCAACACCTGGACCTATTACTACGGGCGTCGTGCGATCACGCCCGCTGCGAAACTAAGTCTGACCACAGCCGGGGCGGCGAGCACAGTGACGACCACGAACGTGAACGGATATGAGTTGCTCGCTGCCCCGCCCTCAGGATCAGGCAATTTGACGATGCGATACTTCACCGCTCCGTCTACACCTTACGCACTGACATTTGCGCTCAAGATACCCGCAATCATCGATACGGCGAACTATCGCGAGCTGTTTCTGGGATGGTTCGATCCGGCAGTGGGCTACCAGGGGCTAAATTGCGGGAGCGGCAGCGGCACGTTCGGCGGCAGCGTCGGATGTCGTATTGCAACGTTTGCGACCTCCGGCGGATATAGCGGCACTCAGCTTGCGTCAACGCCGCTTTCCGCTGGCTTTTCAGCGATGCAGTACGTGCGACTTGCTAACGATGGAACAACGCTTTCCATTTACTTGTGCAGCGATTACGATAACTGCCAGCAAATCGGTAGCGTCACGGGAGCAACGTTCTTCACGGGCGGCATGCCGACGCGGCTAGCTTGGGGTCTGCAGAACTCCGCAGGATACGGAGTTACGAACCTGAGCGTGATTGGAACAATGTAAAGCCGCTGGAGGGAGAATTAGTCGCCCGTAAGGTGAAGGGTGGTCATCGCTTCTTCGGATTCGAGACTTCCGTAACGACGGCGGTAGACTCTCATGCCCGCGTAGATTAAACCAGCCATAAGACAGAGTGCAGTTAGGAACAGGCTGAGATAGATGATGTTCCAAAAAAGCTGGTAGAGCGGCTTAATCGGGCTTGGTGGCGGAGCGTCGTTCCACGTCACCTTTGCTTCATATTGGATACGGCTTAGCAGATTATCGCTTTGCTGCGGTGTGGCGGGAGGAAGAGCGAGAGCGACCAAAACACCCGATCTTTTAACGTGCAGATCAGCGCGGTGTTTCAGGTCGGCGGCGTGTAGGCGAGCCATTTCCGGGGTGGCGTAATTGAAGATGGCTAGGCGTACAGGCTTGTCGCCGGCGCTCAGACGATAATCGGCGACCTGCGCCTCAGCGCCGGTATCAAAGCCTAATTTTGCGGTTGCGAGTTCGGGCGCAAAAACTGCGAGAGAGACCGGACCGAGCACATAACGGGCGGAATTGGGAACCAATCCTTGCTGCGGGAGAAAGGTAAGAATCGCGGGCAACGAGCTGTCACGCTTGTTCGGCAGGCTCTGCATGATGGCATTAACTTGGGCTTTAGCCGGCTGGGCTCCCTCGAGCACGATGACGTAGTTGAAATCAGAGAGCAACGTCCGGTTGCCCTCTTGATTACAGAAAGCCGCCAAGCTGCAGGTCCGCCCTTGCGGCGAGCGTAGCCATTCCCAGGCCGCCAGCGCCCCGGTCGGGTCCTTCATCTGATACGTCTTTACGCTTAGGTTGCCCTGCTGTTGAACGTCGGTATGAGCAAGGCCGTACTCGCGCCAGAGAGCTTGGTCATCTGCAAACAGCGCACAGGATAAAAAGAGGCCCGAGCCGACTAAGCGGCTGCACCGTGACATTTCTTATATTTCTTTCCGCTGCCGCAAGGGCAAAGATCGTTACGGCCAACCTTCGGCCCTTTATCTTTGGACTCCGGTTGCGCGTGTCCAGTTCCGTTGCTTCCCGTGAAATGAAGGTCCGCCAGTTCCTTGTCTTTCTTACGCTGAATATTGCGGGTGAGGTCGGAGACGGACTTCTGTGCTTCACGCTGCTGTGCTTCGAGGCGCTGCGCTTCGAGAGCTTCAGCCTCAAGCCGCTTCAAATCCGGAGATGCAGGGCGAGCGTCGGCGTCCGCCGTATCAGCACCTTCGAAGATCTCATCTTCTTCTTCCGGCTCGGGATACGGCAGCGGCGGCGCTCCCATACCGGTCTCAATCCGCATGAAATACAAGAACTTGATGGTCTCGTCTTCGATACGATCCATCATGTCCTGGAACATGGTAAACGATTCTTTCTTGTACTCGATGAGCGGATCTTTCTGCCCGTAACCACGAAGGCCGATGCCCTCTTTCAGGTGGTCCATTGAGAGCAGGTGATCTTTCCACTGGTTATCGACGACATTGAGCATGATGATGCGCTCAGCCTGCCGCATGTTGTCCGGCCCGACCATGCGCTCTTTGGCGTCGTAACGTTCGGCCAATGTATCGTTGATCTTCGCCTCGATCTCGCCTCGGTTCAGACCTTCTAATTCTTCGAGGTCGAACTTCGCGCCGAACTGATTCAGAATGGCGGTTTGCAGACCTGGCAGATCGTATTGATCGAGCCGCGCATTTTCAGGGCAGAACTGATCGATGAAACTGCCGGTGATGCCCCGGACGATCTCCATCATTCGATCTTTCTGGGTGTTGCCTTCGAGCAGTTGGCGGCGCATGCTGTAAACAGCCTGGCGCTGTTTGTTCATGACGTCGTCGTATTCGAGAACGTGTTTGCGCGACGCAAAATGCTGGGCTTCTACGGCCTTTTGGGCTGCCGCGATGCGCTTGGTAATGAGGCCCGATTCAATGGGTACGTCCTCTTCCATGCCGAGACGCAGCATCAGGTTCTGCATACGCTGGCCGCCGAAGATGCGCAGCAAATCGTCTTGCAGAGAAAGATAGAAACGTGAGCTGCCGGGGTCACCTTGGCGGCCGGCGCGTCCCCGGAGCTGATTGTCAATGCGGCGCGATTCGTGGCGCTCGGTGCCTAGGATGTGGAGCCCGCCGACCGCGATCACCTCCTGCCGCTCAGCTTCGATCTCGTCTTTGATCTGTGTTCTGATTTGCTCGAGCTCGACTGCCGGAATCAGCTGCGCCGACTTTCCCAGTTTCTTTAACCGATCCTCTAGGAGGACATCCGGGTTGCCGCCGAGCAAAATATCGGTACCGCGGCCAGCCATGTTGGTCGAAACAGTTACTGCGCCTTTTCGGCCAGCCTGGGCCACGATGTGCGCTTCGCGTTCATGATTCTTTGCGTTCAGCACCTCGTGCCTTACGCCCATTTTTTTCAGAATGCCCGAAAGCCGCTCCGACTTTTCGACCGAGATCGTGCCGACTAACACCGGCTGGCCCTTTTCGTGGAGAACTTTAATCTCCTTGCCGGCGTTGCGAAACTTTTCCTCCTCGGTGCGATAAACAACGTCTGCATTCTCGGCGCGAATCATCGGCCTGTTCGTCGGGACTTGAGTGACGTCGAGGTTATAAATCTTGCCGAACTCAGCCGCTTCCGTATCGGCCGTACCGGTCATGCCGGAAAGCTTCTTGTACATGCGGAAGAAGTTCTGAAATGTGATGCTGGCGAGCGTTTGCGTCTCGCGCTCGATCTTGACGTTTTCCTTGGCTTCGACCGCTTGGTGCAATCCGTCGCTCCAGCGGCGGCCGGGCATAAGGCGCCCAGTAAATTCGTCGACGATGATGACCTGGCCTTCCTGCACAACGTAATCACGATCGGGCAGATAGAGAATGTGAGCGCGCAGCGATTGCTGCACGTGATGGTTCATCTCGATGTTGGCGGGGTCGTAAAGATTGCCTGTGTTGAGCAGCTTCTCTACTTTGAGCACGCCTTCTTCGGTGAGAGCGACGCTTCTATGCTTTTCGTCTACCGTGAAATCACCGGTCGTGAAGGATTGGCCCGGCTCCTTGCCCTCGATCACCTCACCGCGCTCGAGATAGGGAATGATCCGATTCACGCGGTAGTATTTGTCGGTTGATTCTTCGCTCGGGCCAGCGATGATGAGCGGTGTGCGCGCTTCGTCGATCAAGATCGAATCGACTTCGTCTACAATGCCGAAGTTGAAATCTCGCTGGACGTAATCCTCCAGCCGGAACTTCATGTTGTCGCGCAGGTAATCGAAACCGAATTCGTTATTGGTGCCGTAAGTAATGTCGGAGTAGTAGGCTGCGCGGCGTTCCTCGTCGCTCAAATCATGAACGATGGTTCCTACAGTGAGGCCAAGAAAACGATGGATGCGGCCCATCCACTCGGAGTCGCGCCGTGCGAGGTAGTCGTTCACCGTGACGATGTGAACGCCTTTGCCCTCGAGCGCGTTCAGATAGCTAGGCAGAGTGGCCACGAGAGTCTTGCCCTCGCCGGTCTTCATTTCGGCGATGCGGCCACGGTGGAGCGTAATTCCTCCGATGAGCTGGACATCGAAATGGCGCATATTGAGGACGCGGCGGCCGGCTTCGCGGCAGACGGCGAAAGCTTCAATCAGGATGTCGTCGAGCGTGGCGCCGTTGGCGATTCGCTGTTTGAAATCCTGCGTCTTCGCAGCCAACTCGGCGTCAGACAGCTTCTGCAACGCGGGCTCGAGATCGTTGATCGCGGCCACAAGCGGACGAAGGCGCTTGATTTCGCGATCGTGTTTCGTGCCAAATATTTTGGCTAGCGTACCATCGAGCATATATAAAAGGCTTTACTCTCAGTGTAACTGGACCGGCGGTTTTTAGGGGTGCGGAGACAGCCCCGCAGGTCTGCTTCTATAAAGGAATGGCGCTGAGAGGCAACGAAACCGAAACATTCTCCGGATTCCCCGCGGCCGGAATACAGTTCTTAGACGAACTAAAACAGAATAACGACCGCGATTGGTTTCGGGAACGTAAAGAGATTTATGAACAACAGGTAAAACGGCCGATGGAACTGCTGGTGGCCGAAGCTTCCGCAATCTGCCGCCAGAATGGCCTGATTATCTACCCGAAGGACAAGAACCCGGTGATGCGGATCTACCGGGACATCCGGTTCAGCGCGGACAAACGCCCGTTTAACACGCGGGTAGGCGCGTCATTAAGGAGCGGGAAAGCAAGCGCGGGACATGGTGAGATCTATATCCATGTCTCTCCTGAAGAGTCGTTTTTGGCAGCCGGCTTCTGGATGCCCGATCGGCCGTTCCTGCAACTCTGGCGCGATTCGATTGTAAAGAATCCGGCAGGCTTTCTGAAAGTGACGAAAGCCCTCGCGAAAGGTAAGTTGAAGCTTTCGGAGGAAGGCAGGCTAACAAGACTGCCGCGCGGCTTTGACCAGCATGCCGGAAGCGAGGTCGCTGATTTTTTGCGATTGACTTCTTACGTGACTGTTCAAAACCTGACCGGGAAGGATTGCCGCTCGGCACGGCTGGTAGCACTGGTCAGCGATTTCGCTTTGGCTGCCAAACCACTGCTTGAATACGGCTGGAATCTGGGTTACGCGCCGCAGCGCGACATCTTAGACGAGCGTTGATTCACACCAGCTGCCGAAATAGCTGGTCGAGGGTCGATTGCGGATCTTCGCACAACCCGCTGTGTACTGGAGAGACTTGAAGGATCGTACTTCGCGGGGCAACGAGCCAGTGGAAACGCTCGCGTTGTGAGAGACGGGCTATCGGTCCGGCGCTCGCGTTTCCCTCGCAGACTCGATGGAAGCCCTCGAGATGCGCACGTATGAGAGCGAGATCGATATCAGGCCAGAGAGCATGCAAGCGGTTTTCGTCGAAGCGGATTTGCGCGGCCAGGAAGCGCAGCTCCGGGCAGAAAAGAATCACACCGGCGTTGATGAATTCGCCGCGCTCGACGCGAGGTACGACACGCAGAACGGCATAATCAAACGAGCTGCGCGTGGGCACGGTGGGCCTCCTCTACGAATGCAGATGACGATTCGAGCCGCCGCAGAAAGAAATTCAGATAGGCAGCCCGGGCATCGACTGGCGCTTCGCTGTCGGGTCTGGGCAAGAGCCATTCAGCGGGTACTTCGGCCAGCAGGTCACGTAGCAGGGATTCGGTCAAACGCGGTCGCAGCTCTGCATTAACCTCCTCCAGCTTCGAGGCCCACCGCAACAGCACATGATCGCGGATTGCCGGAAAGCGAGTTGTCGCGGTACGCTCGGCCGTCGTCCAGTTGTGATGAAAGTACAAAGCAGCACCGTGATCGATGAAGTACAGCTTCTTGTGCCAATAGAGCAGATTGGGGTTGTGGGCGGTGCGGTCGACGTTGGTGATCAAAGCATCGAACCAGACGGCCCGTGAGGCAAGATCGGCATCGGCTGTGTCGCCGGCAGCCGGGTCGAAGGTGATTGAGCCGGGAAGATAATCGAGCGCCAGATTCAGGCCGATGCTCGCCTGCAATAGATCGCGGATCTCTTCATCCGGCTCGTTGCGTCCGAGCGCCGGGTCTACTTCGATGAACACGAGTTCGGGGATGGGAAGGCCAAGCGCGCGCCCGACTTCACCGCCTATTAGTTCCGCTACCAGCGCTAAAGGGCCTTGGCCGGCGCCGCGGAATTTCAATACATACAAGCCCAGGTCGTCCGCTTCGACGATGGCTGGAAGAGAGCCGCCTTCGCGGAGGGGTGTGACGTAGCGAGTTGCACGAACGGTTCGCAGCATGAATGCGTAGGCGCCGTTCGCCAGTGTAGCTTGTAAAATGAGACAGCAAATGACTTCAACCGTTCCCATGGCATGCGAACCTTACTGATCTGCCATGAAGACGAGGTGCTCAACCGCGTTGGCATGGCACGCTGGTTGGCTTCTTTTTCCGATCTGGCGGGAGTGGTCACGATTCGCGAAGAGCCTGCGCGGATGCGGGCGCGAGTCAAACGTGAGATCAAGCGCATTGGCATATTGCGTTTTCTCGACGTCCTCGCTTTCCGGCTTTACTATCGATTGAAACTCGCGGAGACCGATGCGGCCGTTGAGCGGCGGACCCTTGAAAAACTAGAAGCGCGCTTTCCGCCGCATCACGCGCCGGAGCTGATCACGGCCAGTCCGAATTCACCTGAAAGCCAGAAGTTCATCAGTGACGCAGCGCCCGATATAATGATTGCGCGCTGCAAAACACTGCTTGCCGAGCGGATTTTCAGCATCCCGCGGACCGGTACTTTCGTCATGCATCCTGGAGTGTGTCCGGAATATCGCAATGCGCATGGATGTTTCTGGGCGCTTTCACGGCGCGACCTCGACCGCGTGGGGATGACTCTGCTACGCATCGATAAAGGCGTAGATACAGGCCCCGTGTTCGGTTATTTTTCGTATCCGTATGATGAGCGCACAGAATCCCATATTGTGATCCAGGATCGCGTGGTATTAGAGAATCTGGACGCGCTGCGGCAGAAGCTGGAAGAGATCTATCGGGGCGAGGCCGTTCCGATTTCTACCGCAGGCCGCGAGTCGGCTGCGTGGGGGCAACCCTGGCTGACGCGTTATCTCGCGTGGAAGCGAGAAGCGGCGGCCCAAACGAGATGAAAGCCATCACGCTGCTCTATCACGACGTAGTCGATCAGGCGCGCGCCGGAACGAGCGGGTTCAGCAGCGCGCACGCGGACATCTACAAGCTTTCTCCCACACAATTCGAGCACCATCTGGACGCCATCGCCGGTAGCGGGAACCTGCCGCAAACGACTGTGCTCGACTTGCTCAAAGTGCCGGCCCAGCAGCATGTGCCTGTGTTTTTAAGTTTTGACGATGGGGGAGCGAGCGCCTACCAAACGGCGGATATGCTCGACCGTCGCGGGTGGAAAGGTCACTTTTTCATCCCGACTAACTTCATCGGCGCTCCGGCATTCTTGGACGCGCAGGCCATCAAAGACCTTCATGCGAGAGGGCACGTGATCGGTTCGCATTCCTGCTCGCATCCAGAGCGCATTTCTCATCTGGACGATGCGGAACTCGGGCGTGAGTGGATCGAGAGTGTCCAGGCTCTAGAATCCATCTTGGGAAGCAAGGTCGAAACGGCTTCTGTACCAGGTGGCTTCTATTCGCTTCGTGTAGCGCGCTTTGCGGCGGCGGCCGGCATTCGGGCGCTGTTCAACTCGGAACCGACAGTCCGCTTCCTGCGCTTTGAGGACAGCCTGATCTGCGGACGTTTCGGCTTACAGCGCGATTCACCCCCACAGCTCGCGCGTCTGTTTGCGATGCGCGACAGCCGCACGCTGTTGCGTTCCGCCGCTTTCTGGAATACGAAGAAGCTACTCAAGGCGGCGGGCGGAGAACATTGGTTAACGTTTCGCAAGTGGTGGATGGCGCGATAGGTTCAGGCGTTCAACATACGCCGGCCGCAGAGCCGTTCGAGTATGCTCACAGGCGCATTTTCAGGGCGGGCCAGCGAAGCACGCGCGATCAGAAACGTTTGTTCCAGTGCATGCTGACCGGAGTACACAGCATGCGGCAGCACATCAGTAAAGGTGAGCCAGGTTGAGCCCGGCGGGAAGTGGAACGGATATTTCGGGCAGTTCGCCTGGAAATCGGCGTTGCGCTTCAGGTAGTCGTGGAACTGC
The DNA here is from genome assembly GCA_963737005.1 of Terriglobia bacterium. Lineage (GTDB taxonomy): Bacteria > Acidobacteriota > Terriglobia > Bryobacterales > Bryobacteraceae > Bog-105. Next base: position 1,033,596 of record CAVTRD010000008.1, read on the forward strand.
AACATGAACTGGTCGTAAGGGGAGCGCGGCACAACCGGCAGCCCCAGTCCTTTCAAGAAGCGCGAGGACTGATGAAGCAGGCGGCCGTGGGCGGTCGTCGCATGAGAGACGATTCGATCAAGGCCAGCATCCCGCGCATATTTCGGAGCGAGAACTGGGAATGGATCGCTCGTTACCCAGTTGCGCGTTTTCGAAGAGTGAATGTTTGTGAAGACGCGCAGAATCAGATCGCCGTTTGTTGGGCGTGAAGGGAAAGCGTCGGTGTGCAGCAGATCATTGCGCTTGTTCAGCGGCAGGTTGCGCCCGTCTTCCTCGAGCGGACGGAAGCTGGCGTAATCGAGCTTCCAGCTAGCTGCATATTGCGGAAGCAATTCGGTCACAAACTGTACAGCGGTGCGCGAGTAGTCGCGCATTATGGCACGTAGGCGCTCGTTGATCGCCGCGTTGCGATCCACTCCCGTCACACGGTCACCCGCCGGCCGGTATGCAATGTTTTTGTGCAGGGAACCGCCGCTAAAATCCAGGCCGCGCAGAAACTGCTGGCTTTCATCCGGCAGCGGGAATGGCGTATTCGGGAAATAAAGAACGTTGCCGCCCTCAAGATCGGGACGATAATCGGCTCCGGCCGACGGAGGCCAGGAGTCAATGGTGACAAACTTCATAAAGAACCAGCGTACCTGGGCTGAGAAGGAGCTTCGTGAAGATTCGCTTGCTGTTGTTTGCCTGTCTCGTCCCGTCGGCGGCTTTCGCTCAGCAGGCGGCAAAAATCAAGATCGACGCAGCGGCGCGGGAAGGCCCGTTTAAGCCATCGTGGAATTACTTCGGTTACGACGAGCCAAATTATACGTACGCGGACAACGGCCGCAAGCTGATTGAGGAACTGTCGGCTTTAAGCCAAACGCCCGTGCACATCCGCACGCACAATCTCCTGACGACAGGAGACGGCACCGCCGCTTTGAAGTGGGGATCGACCAATGCGTATACCGAAGACGCGGCCGGTAAGGCGGTTTATGACTGGACGATCGCCGACAAGATCTTCGATACCTATCTGCAGGCTCATGTAACGCCGTTTGTCGAGATCGGTTTCATGCCGAAAGCGCTATCGACGCACCCTGACCCGTATCAGCATAATTTTCCAAAGGGCGATGTGTTTACCGGCTGGTCGTACCCGCCGCGAGACTACGAAAGGTGGGGCGAACTCGTTTACCAGTGGGCGAAACACTGTGGCGAGAAGTATGGGAAGGCCGCGGCCGAGAGTTGGGATTGGGAAGTCTGGAACGAGCCTGATATTCCGTATTGGCATGGCAGCCCTGAGGAATATGACAAGCTATACGATTACGCCAGTGCGGCCGTGAAACGGGCACTGCCAGCCGCGCGGGTGGGTGGTCCGGCGTCGACCAGTCCCGGGCATCCGAAAGCGGCGGCCTTCCTGAAGCAGTTCCTGGAGCACTGCGCATCTGGCCGAAACTATCGGACAGGTGAACGGAGTTCGCCGCTGGATTTCATCAGCTTTCATGCCAAGGGTCGTCCGCAAGTGGTAGATGGTCACGTGCAGATGGGTTTGGCCCAAGAGCTAAAAGATGTTTCAGATGGTTTCGCCATTGTCGAATCGTTCCGGCAGTTTCGCGCGCTCCCCATCATTTTGAGCGAAGCCGACCCGGAGGGTTGCGCGGCTTGTTCAGCGCGCACAAATCCAAACAATGCCTATCGTAATGGCTCGTTGTATCCGGCTTATGAAGCGGCTGCGCTGAAGGGAATGCTCGACCTTGCCAAACGTCAGCACGCGAACTTACAGGGCATTCTGACGTGGGCTTTCGAATTCGAGAATCAGCCGTACTTCGAGGGTTTTCGCACGCTAGCGACGAACGGCATCGACAAACCGGTGCTGAACTTCTTTCGAATGGCGGGTTTGCTGCGAGGCGATCGGGTGCAGCTTGAGAGCAGCCGAGCGGCTTCAACGGATGCGGTGCTTACCTCCGGTGTTCGGCAGAGTGCGGCAGTCGACGCGCTCGCCACCCGGTCTGCCAGTGGACTTACTGTGCTGGTCTGGCATTATCGCGATGATGAGACAGCTGGCCCGGCTGCGGCCATTGAGCTCACGGCTTCGGGCTTGCCTTCTGCCGCCAGGCGAGTGCTGCTCAGACACTACCGGATCGATGAGGAGCACAGCAACTCTTACACGGCGTGGAAGCAGCTCGGTTCCCAACAGCATCGGACGGCTGAAGAGTATCGGAAGTTGGAAGCGTCCGCACAATTGCAGTTGCTTGAGTCTCCGCACTGGTTGGACTCTTCGTCCGGCACGGCAAACGTGACATTTTCCTTGCCTCTGCAAGGGCTCTCGCTGCTTGAGCTCAGCTGGTGAGAGAGCGCTACTTCGGGCTGAGGGTCAGTATGGCTGCAGTTGCGGCGGGAACGCGGAGCAGCCATCCTCCGTTGTGCTTCGGTACGCTCTCTACCGAAGCGGGCTGCCACTCTCCATTCGCAGTCACTTCGGATCCACCAAAGAGCACACCTTCTTTCGCCGCGAGCGCCGGGCCGGTTAGACGCATAACGCCGGCATGCTCTACGCTCCGATTGCAATGGACGCTCACGGTACAGTCGCGCACAGCTTCCTTGTTTACGATCGTCACGAAGATACGTTGGTCTGCGCTTGCCACGGCGTAGGTGGTGAGGTTGGCGGACGCTCCGTCGTAAGTAACGTTAAGGAGTTGGCCATCGCTTGCCTGGGCGAAGGCCAGCATGCCGTAGTAATCGGGCTTGACGAGGTAGCTTCCCTTCGCGGCATCGGCAATAGGCGAATACCAGCTGATAAAGCCGAGCTGGTTGACGCCGGTTTCGATGTTCACGCCAGAAGCACTGGCCTTGGCCATGGTAAACAGGTAGTCCAAAATCCAAAGCGCCGATCCAAGCGTGTCGCTGACACCGGGCTTCCCGCCACCACACAGCGAGTTTACTTCGCAGATGCGATACGGCAGATGAGAAGCCGCGGATGCTGCCCGAAGCTTCTCAAGCTGAGGCTGCAATTTCGGATCGGGATGCAGGAGCCGGTCAAGAGTGCTGGTAGGACTTGCGCACTCGCGATAGTAATGGTGCGTCAGGAGCTTGAGATCATTCCCTTCATCGGCGGCGAAGCGTGTGACCCAATCGGTGGCGGCTGCTGCGTCGGGTCCGGCGAACCGCGCCGTCGGCAATCGGCTACGAATGGCGTTCTTATAGGTGCGGTACTCGCGCAGGTAATCTTCGTAGCTGTAGTTACGAGGGCGGTGAGCGGTTCCCTTGCCGAAAAGGTCGGGCTCGTTGCCGATCTCGAAGGCCAGTAGTTTGCCTCCGATAGCGGACGCGACTGCCTGCGCTTCCTCCACCGCTTCCACTTCAGTGCCGCCGCCCAGGTTCAGGCTCCAGATCAGTTTCCATCCAGTAGCATCCAGAAACGTCGAGAGATCACGCAGATTCGTTTGATTGACGATCGTGCCCTTGGGTGCGGAAACGGCTTGGCCACTCGTGCGGAACGAAGCGTAGTCGGCTGTGTTACCGCCGATTCTGATCACACCGCGCGGCCCGAGACGGCGGACCAGGTTGATGTAGGAGTGGTTCTTCGCTGTTAGCACCCCGGCGGCGACGGATGAGATTTCATAGCCCAGGCCGATAAAGTCCGCCGGGATTTGCCCAGATGGTTGGTCAGTGTCGATTTGAACGTTGATGGTCGGCGAAGATTCAGGCGGGCGGGCAGAAGCGCCTTGCGAGAAAGCCTTGGCTACCAACGAACCATACGCGGCGGACGCAAGAAAGCTTCTCCGATGCATGCACCCACACTACTCCGGTGCAAGATTCAGCGAGAAGGCGACTACTCCTGAGCGGGAATTTGTTGATCGGAATCGCGCCAGGCGCTGATCTTGAGACGCTTGCACACCCAGCACAGATCTTCGTCTTCCATGGCGTGAGGCGCTGTTGCTACTTTGCACGACGCACCACAAACGGCGCAGCGCTTAGTGGTCGAGGGCCGGTCCGACTGGACAGACTTCTTGGCCATGGCTAAAATCTCCGGCGCGACGATAGGCTCTGCGAGGGTCTTCTTTTTCATGGCTCTTTCACTATAAAACAGATCCGGTCAGCAATTTGCTTATTTCGGTACCGGCTAGAGACACGGTGGGGAAGATTACGATTGACGAGGGACGCAACTAAAGATAAGCTAGGCATAGACGATCTTGGTATTGGATGAAGCAAGAGAAGAGTCAACGCGATCTGCTGCCGGGCACGCTCGAGATGCTGATTCTGCAGACGTTGAGGCGCGGCGCATTGCACGGTTATGCAATCGCGCAGTACATACACCAGACCTCGGAAGATGTGTTGCAAGTCGAAGAAGGGTCACTCTATCCGGCGTTGCAGCGGCTGCTGCGTGAAGGCTGGGTCACAGCGCAGTGGGGTATTTCGGCGCGCAACCGGCGGGTCCGCATGTATCAGCTGACCGGAGCCGGGCGGAAACAACTCGAGCGCGAGATTGCGGGATTCGAGCGGCTGCTCTCAGGTATACATCGCGTGATGAGACCGGCGGAATCATGAACCTGCTAGCGAGATGGCGTGAGCGCGGGCGCGTTGATCGAGAGTTAGCGGAGGAAATGGCGGCGCACCTGGAAGAGAAGACCGACGATCTCGTGGCCGCAGGGATGGACGAAGACGAGGCGCGCCGGATGGCACGCTTGCAATTCGGCAACTTGACGCTGCAGCGCGAAAACAGCCGCGACCGTTGGGGTTGGAACGGTATCGAACAGCTGGCCCGAGATGTTCGTTTCGGCTGCCGGATGCTGGCGAAGACTCCTGGTTTTACGATCGTCGCTTTGGTGGTGCTTGCACTGGGGGTAGGCATGAATACCGCGATCTTCAGCGCCGTCAAAGCAGTTTTGCTGAGCAGTCTGCCGTATCCTGAGCCGGACCGGCTGGTCGAGATCTGGCAAACGAACAAAGCGGGCGAGTCGATCAATGCTTCCGGACCGGATTTTCGGGATTGGCGCGACCAGAATCGATCGCTCGAAAAACTGGCGACTTACGACGGCGGCCCGGCAACTCTGGCTGGATCATTCCAGGCACGACGAACGCGGATCGGTGTGGTCTCGGTTGATTTCTTCGGAACGATGCGCATAAAGGCTGCGATCGGGCGAACCTTCTCGAAGGAAGAGCAAAAGCCGGGCGGTACAGCTACGGCGATCCTCGGCTATGCGCTGGCGCAGTCGGTGTTCGGGGACGCGGGGCAGGCGCCCGGTAGGGTGGTCCGGATCGATGGAATGGCCTTTACCGTCATCGGCGTGATGCCGCCGCGCTTCGATTTTCCTTTGCGGGCACAAGCCTGGATTTCAGCCGATCTGTTCGGTGATACGGCGCCGCGATCGGCCCACAACTATCACGTTGTCGCCCGGCTGAAGAATGGGGTGTCAGTCAAGCGAGTGCAGCAGGACCTGAACGTAATCGCGGCGCGGCTGGCGCGGACGTACGCGGATGACCGCGGTGAAGGCATTCGAATCGTGTCCCTGTACGACGAGCTGGTGGGTCCGGTTCGGCCGGCTCTGATGGTTCTGTTCGGAGCCGTGACGCTCGTGCTGATGATCGCCTGCGTAAACATTTCGAACTTTCAGATAGCGCGTGCGACGGCTCGTTTGCGGGAGCTCGCGTTGCGTACCGCCCTAGGCGCGTCGCGCCGCCGGCTGTTCGCGCCAGTTACTCACGGAGAGCATCTTGCTTTCGATAACGGGTGGGATTGGTGGATTGCTGCTCGCGGTGGTGGCTATGAAGCTAATACGGCGCTCCGCACTGGCAAGCATTCCAGGGCTCGAGAACATGAGCCTCGACGTAAGCATGTTCTGGTTCACGGCGGTCTTGTCGATTGCAGCCGGAATCCTGTTTGGAATCATACCGGCTCTGCTCGCCTCGCGTGTCGAACTGAACGAAGCCCTTAAGAGTGGTGGAGCGAAGAGCACCGAAGCGCCGCAGCTGAAGCGCTGGGGTAATGCGCTGGTCATAGCGCAAATAGCAGCCGCGGTGGTGCTGCTTACCGGTGCTTCGCTCCTGGCGAGGAGCTATTGGAAGCTCTCGCATGTCGATTCAGGCTTAACATCGGCTAACGTGTTGACCGCCGATTTATCCTGGCCCACTGCGGACGGGAATTCGGTCGATGGCCCCCAAGTCGCGAGGCTATCCAGCCAACTACTGGAGCGAGTAAGAAAGCTGCCGGGCGTCCAGGAAGCGGCTTTGATCCACCCGTTGCCCGTTCGCAGTAGCGGCTCGAACGGCAGTTTCGAGATTGAGGGCAGACCTCTGCCAGCCGACCCTCATCAGTATCCGGATGCTTTCTACCGCTTAGCTACGGGAAGCTACTTTAAGGCGTTCGGTTTGCCTCTGCTATCAGGGCGCACGTTCGATGCGTATGACGACCACTCGCCGAACCAGGTCGCAGTCGTTAACCAATCCTTCGCGAAGAAGTTTTTCCCCGGACAAGGAGCCGTCGGCAGGCGGATCCGTTTCTTTGGCTTCGACGCTAAGCCCCAGTTCATGCAGATTGTGGGCGTGACGCCGGACGTGCGTGCTTTTGGACTTGACAAGCCGCCCGATGCTGAAGTGTTTGTCGATTATCTACAGCATGCGGGATTCGCACTCGATGTGACGCTGCTTGTGCGGGGGCCAGCCACTGACCAGACGGTTCTCAGATCTTTGATCGCGTCACTCAATCGAGATACGCCGGTTGAGTTTCAGCCGATGGACGACGTGATTGGTGAGAGCATTGCGCGCGAGCGTTTTCAAACCGTGCTCCTGAACGTATTTGCCGGTTTCGCGCTCCTGTTGGCGGTGGTGGGAGTGTATGGGCTGCTTTCGTACAGCGTGACGCGGCGGACCAGTGAACTCGGGATCCGAATGGCAATTGGGGCGGGTCGGCGCTCGGTGCTGGCGATGGTTCTGCGCGAAGGCGGCCTACTTGTCGGCGTTGGCCTGATGATCGGCATGATTTCCGCTTTGTTTGCCACCCGAGCGCTGGCTAGTTTGCTTTACGGAATTGGCGCGAACGATCCGCGTTCCTTCCTGATCGTTGTGGTCTTGTTTGGCGGGGCGGCCATGCTCGGCTGCTACTTGCCGGCGCGCTGCGCCGCGAACACTGACCCGAACACGGCCTTGCGCTATCAATAATGACGCGCTTTCCAACGCGGCTGACTTATAAAGAGAGTCATGACCGATATCGCGTTTCTGTATCCGGGCCAGGGGTCACAATCGGTTGGGATGGGTAAGCTGCTGGCGCAGCAATTCCCGGAAGCTCAACTTACGTTCGAAGAAGCAGATGATGCGCTCGGGTTTTCGATTTCGCAGCTTTGCTTTGACGGTTCATCTGACGATCTTAAAAAGACGGAGAACACGCAACCGGCGCTGTTGACTGTTTCGATCGCTGCTCATCGCGTACTAGTGGCCCGCACTCGGCAACCTGCGCTGGTAGCAGGGCACAGCCTGGGTGAGTACTCGGCACTCGTTGCAGCGGGTGCTTTCTCCTTCGGAGATGCGCTGCGTTTAGTGCGGAAGCGTGGCCGGTATATGCAGGAAGCGGTTCCGGAGGGAGTCGGCGCAATGGCTGCTCTGCTAAAGCTGCCCGAAGGTAAATTGGAAGGCATCTTGTCAGAAGCCGCGCAGGGTGAGGTGGTTGCGGCAGCCAATTTCAACTCGCCCGAACAGGTAGTGATCGCAGGCCATGTGGGCGCGGTCGAGCGCGCCATGGAGATAGCGAAAACCGCGGGCGCTCGACGTGCGGTGCGCCTGCCGGTGAGCGCGCCATTTCACTGCCCTCTGATGAAGCCAGCACAGGAGAGACTCGCGGGCGACCTCGATGCCACCTCGTTTTCGTCCTTGCAAATTCCCCTCATTAATAACTGGCAAGCGCACCAGGTCACAACCGCGGACGAAGCGCGTCGTGGGTTATACGAACAGATCCCTAATCCGGTCCGCTGGACTGAGAGTATTCGGCAGATGAGCCACTCCGGTATCAGGCGCTTTGTCGAAGTGGGCGCAGGGTCCGTCTTACTGGGACTCGTGCGTAATATAGAACCGGGGCTTGAGGGCACAAAGTTCGGCGAGCCGGCCGACTTTGAAAAGGCAGCAGCTCTGCTGGCCTGAGCAATAGCTCTTCTCTTTATGCGTCTTGCTCTTGGCTTGACACCTTTGGTCTGCTTGGCGAGACTGAATGAGACTAGGGTGCGGAAGGGTTCTATGCATGGCTCGTAGCATTGCCTGTTGGAGGCTTTTTTGAAGAAGTTTGTATGGACGTTTGTCGTCTTCGGAACGATCGCCTGTTGGGCGCAAGATACTCCGGATACAGCACCGCCCCCCTCGCCTCGGCCTAACGTAAGTAACGCTCTCACGAGTCTTGCCGGGCAATTCTTTCAGGGTGATTTCTTCAACGTTTACGGTTTCTTCGAGGGCGTTTATGACACGGGTTTCCAAACGCTCCAAAGTAACGGCGGGAGCGGCGGTGGCTTCACGGTGGGTGGTGGCATCACCGGATCCAAGCAGTTTTCAAACGGGTCCATTTCGCTTGCGTATCGCGGAGACTATCGTAACTATTCACTTGGCCAAAGTGGTAGCGGCACCGATCAGAACCTGAATTTTGTGTACTCCCGGCGTCTTGGACGAAGGTGGACCATGTCGCTTTCTGAGGGCGCCGGTATGCTTTATTACAACGGCGGTTACTTTACTTCGCCGGTAACCGGCGGCACCGGCGTTCAGACGAATCCGTTCAGTCCTTCAACACGATTCCTGCAAAGCGGGGTTTACCTCTCCTACCGTCAAACGCAGCGCCTCTACTACACTTTCGGCGGCAGCTTTTTTCTCACCAGGTATAACTACCCGGGATCGATTGGCTCAACAGGCGGGATCTTCTCAGCTTCCGCTTCTTACATACTAACCTCGCGCACCACAGTAGGCGGCACTTACTCGCACGATAACTTCTATTTCCAACACAGCGTAGGCAACTCGAACATCGATGGAGGCTTCGCTAACATCTCGCACGTCTTCGGGCGAGGCTGGAGGGTAAGTGTGTCAGGCGGAATAACCAGGGCTCATACTTCGGGCATTATTACGCTGCCGGTGGAATTCATTCTGGGCGGCCAGCTACTAAGCGGATATACCACGCAAGCCTACAACAACGTTTCCTTGGTACCCACTTTCGATGGCAGCGTTACTCACCAGATAGGCAAGTTCAGTCTTACTGCTTCCGGGGGACGCGGAGTAAATCCCGGGAACGGCGCCTATCTCACGTCCGATCACACTTACTTCGGGGCTGTAATCTCGAGAGCTCTCGGCCGGCGGGCCGTCATAAGTGGAAACACGTATTACTCCCAAGTCACCAGCATTGCCAATGCGATATCGCAATCTTACACGCAGTTGTACTCGACAATTAGTTACTCGCGGGTGCTGACGGCCCATCTCTCCGCATACGGTACTTACACCTATAATCGGAACGGATCGTTACTGGGCTACCGCTCCAGTTCGGACAGCCGCTTTATTGTTGGGATATCAGTCAGCAGTAAGACCGTTCCGTTTACGCTGTTCTAAGAAGCCCGCGAGGGACGATCGCCTACATCCGGGTTTTCGCCATCAGCATTTCCTGCAGCCGGTCCGCAAAGTTCTCGCCTGATTCAGTTTCGAGTCTCCGTTTCTCAACAGGGAGAGCCGAGTCGAGTTCGTGCACCAGACGTAAAAGGCTCTTGATGTTCGATTCTACGAGCTTCGCGCTGCCTGTAATCTCGGGCTGCGGCAGAAAGTGGCTATCCACGCCGAAGTCGATTCGAAGATCTTCCTGAGATCCAACCTCACGGCCTGTACTGTTGTCGAAAGCCGGCCCGAAGCAGGCGAGCGTAACCCGGGCTGGCGCAAGCTTCCAGTCACCCTCGAACTGCCATAAATCCCACCAGCTCTCGAGGCGGTAGGCGTTATCGTCGGCCGTGTATTCGCTGCAAGCCGCGATCACTTCAGCGGGATCGATGGGTCCATTGACTGGCCGCTCGAGCACTGCCGGTTCGGTAGTATCGATCGCCTGAATCGAGACGATCGATTGCGGCTGGGGTCTTTGAGAGAAGGGAAAGAGGCGCAGTAACTTCTCGAATTGCCGAATGCGGCTCGCATGCACTTTACTGGCGAGCCAAAGAGACAGGGATAACTGGTCCGTCACTCCTCGATTATCCCAAGGACCCCGCTTGGCTGCCTGATAATGAAAGTAGCCATATTTTGTCAAAGCAACTTACAACGGACCTCGTGCAGATCAAGCGGTTCGGAGAAAGGCAGCGCGAGGAGAACCGGCGCTTCCGCTCGTGGATGAAAAGCCACAACTTCGTGGAACGAAAACTTAAAGCCATTGCGCAGGACGTCGAAGATGCAATCGATTGCACGGCGTGTGCGAACTGCTGCCGCGTGGCGACAACCCAAGTCACCGAGCGCGATGCCGAGCGTCTGTCGCGCTTTCTGGGCGTCAAGCTAGCGGAGTTCCTGCGCGATTACACGGTCGAATCCGCCGAAGAAGGTCGGATTCTACAGCGCAATGAGAATGGCTGTGTCTTTCTCGACGGAAATCTATGCTCGGTCTATGAGGCGCGGCCTCACACCTGCGAGTTATTTCCGCACCTGGTGAAGGGGAGCGGTTCGCTTGTCAGCCGGATGTGGCACATGCCGGATCGAGCCGTGTATTGCCCGATCGTGTTCAACACGCTCGATGAATGGAAGGCGGAAACCGGCTTTCGTAAATGACGGTGTTCGTAGTGGTCTTGCTCATCTGCTTGTTCGGCACGGTTGCCATTACCGCTTACCAAGTGGCCGAAGCGCGGCGCTGGAAGCGTTCGGCCGTCGAGCTCGATGCTGAAAACAAGCTGCTTCAGGCCGAAGCCGAAGAAGGCAGGCATACAGCTGTGCGGCAGGAGGCGGAGATCACGAAAGTGCGCGAGCTTGCCGACTTGCAGCTCAAGCTACTGACCCAAACGCATTCACAACTGGAGGATCGGTTTCGGGCCCTCGCTGCTGATGCCTTACAAAACAACAGTCAGCTTTTGCTCGATCGAAGTCGGGAGCAGTTTCAACGCTTGATAGATCCGGTCAACCAGTCTCTGCGGCGCTTTGAGGAGCAGGTGCAGAGTGTTGAACAATCGCGCATCGGCGCTTACCAGGGCCTCACTGCGCAGGTCCAGGTGCTGACGGAGTTGCAGGAGCGCGTTCGGCACTCGACCGAGCAGCTCAAGACTGCTCTGCGTTCGCCGTCTCAGCGCGGGCGCTGGGGCGAGATCCAGCTTCGGCGCGTTGTGGAGATGGCGGGAATGCTCGAGCACTGTGACTTCGCCGAACAGGAGACCTTGTTTGGTGAGAAGCGGCAGCGGCCCGACCTGATCGTGCGTTTGCCGAACAGATGCCAAGTCGTCGTGGATGCCAAGGTCTCGCTCGAGGCGTATCTACTATCGATCGAGACGGAGGACGAAAAGCTGCGCGCCCGTCATCTCGTCGACCACGCCCGGCAGGTCCGCACGCATATCAAGGCCCTGGCAGAGAAGGCATACTGGCAGCAGTTACCCTGCTCGCCCGAGTTTGTGGTGGCCTTCCTTCCCCTTGAATCTCTTTTCAGCGCCGCGCTCGAAAGTGACCCTGAACTGCTGGCGTTTGCTGCGCAGAGCCGGGTCGTCATCGCAAGTCCGATTACCCTGATTACACTTTTGCTGACCGTGGCGCATGGCTGGCATCAGCAAAAAATGAGCGACGATTTGCGAGCGGTGGCACAAACCGGTGCTGAACTTTACGAACGGCTTCTCGCGATGAGCGAGAGCTTCAGCAAGCTCGGTGAGGCAATCGAAAAGACTGTTTCGGCTTACAACAGTACGGTTCACTCATTGGAGCGGCGCGTCTTTGTTTCGGCACGCCGATTAAAGACCCTGCATTCGGCGACGGCCGGTGACATTGCGCAGGTGGGAGAAATAGAACTCGCTCCGCAATCGCCGGCCTTAGGCCAACGTATTGACCGTTAGCGTTCGCCGGCTTTCATAGGCAGCGATGGCCGGTTCCTGCTTGAGTATGTAGCCCAGTTCGTCGACGCCTTCGAGCATGCAATTTTTCGCGAACTCGTCGATTGGAAACGTAACAGCGGAGCCATCGGGAAGCGTCAGAGTCTGTTCGGCCAGGTTGACCGTTACGGTTACTTCGGGATTGCGTTCCAGCGCAGCAAACAGAGCTTTATGCGCGTCCGGCGGAAGAATGATCGGTAAGAACGAGTTCTTGAGCGAGTTCCCGCGAAAGATGTCGGCGAAGGAGGTGCTGATGACCGCGCGGAAGCCGTATTGAGCAAGCGCCCAGGGAGCATGCTCGCGCGAGCTGCCACACCCGAAATTGTCACCGGCGAGCAGAATCTGCGCCGCCCGGCCCTCCGGCCGATTGAGAACGAAATCCGGTTTCGGATTGCCCGCTTCGTCATAACGCCAATCAAAAAAAAGCTGATCGCCTAGCCCCGTTTTCGAGATCGTCTTCAAGAAGCGCGCCGGTATGATCTGGTCCGTGTCGACATTGTCAATCGGCAGCGGAGCTAGCCGGCTTGTAAGGGTGTCGAATTTATTCATTGTCAATTCCTAAAGCAGAGTCCGGACATCCGTCACCACGCCTGTCACAGCACTGGCGGCTGCCGTTAGCGGACTCGCCAGAAAGGTTCTGCCCCCTTTGCCCTGCCGACCTTCAAAATTTCGGTTGCTTGTCGAGACGCTATACTCGCCTGGCTGCAGTTGATCGCCATTCATGGCGATACACATGGAGCAACCCGCTTCGCGCCAGTCTGCACCGGCTTCTTTGAAAATTGTGTCGAGTCCTTCCGCTTGCGCCTGCTCTTTGATCTGCTGAGATCCGGGAACGACCATGACGCGCACGCTTGGATTCACTTTGCGGCCTTTGAAAATTTGGGCCGCTGCGCGCAGGTCAGAGATGCGCGAGTTCGTGCAGCTACCGATAAAGACGACGTTGACCGGGTGGCCAAGGAGCGGCTTGCCCGAGGGTAGATCCATGTAGCGCAGCGCTTTGCCGAGCGAGTCACGCTCGAGCGGATCGTTGATGCGCGCAGGATCGGGTATGGGCTCAGTGATTGAGATACCCATCCCTGGATTTGTGCCGAACGTGATCATGGGTTCGAGTGAGCTGGCGTCGATATAGATGCTCTTGTCGAACTGCGCTCCGTTATCGGTCGGCAACCGGCGCCATGCGGTAAGCGCACGCTCCCAATCGGCTCCCTTGGGAGCGTAGGGGCGGCCCGCGAGATAGTTGTAAGTCGTGTCATCAGGCGCAATCAAGCCGGCGCGCGCGCCACCCTCGATGGACATGTTGCAGATCGTCATGCGCTCTTCCATAGACAGGGAGCGAATGGCTGATCCGGAATACTCGAACACGCAGCCCGTGCCGCCGCCGATGCCGATGCGCGAGATCAGGTTCAGGATGATATCTTTCGCGCCGACGCCGTTCTTCAGCGTGCCTTCCACCCGCACCTCATACGTCTTCGACTGGCTTTGCAGAAGACACTGGCTGGCAAGCACATGTTCTACCTGGCTCGTACCGATGCCGAATGCCAGCGCACCGAATGCCCCGTGGGTCGCCGTATGGCTGTCACCGCAAACGACTGTCATCCCGGGCTGAGTCAAACCCTGCTCAGGGCCGATGATGTGCACTATACCCTGCTTGCTGCTGTGCGGACCGTAAAAGGGGACGCCGAACTCCCGGCAGTTCTCCTCAAACTGGCTAATCTGGGTGGCGGCAATTTTATCTAAGATCGGCAGCCGCCGGTCGTGTGTGGGAATGCTGTGATCGGTTGTGCCGATGGTCAGATCGGGACGTCTTACTTTAAGACCGCGTTCGCGCAGGCCGGAGAATGCCTGCGGCGAAGTGACCTCATGGACCAAATGAAGATCGATGTAGAGCAGGGCAGGCGCTCCCGGCCGCTCCGCGACGATATGATCCGCCCAAACCTTCTCGATGATGGTGCGCGGCGTCGAGGCCGTGCCGTTTTCTTCTGACATAATTCTTGCCTTATTTCTGTAGAGCAGCGACGGAACGCTTCCGGCTAACGGCGCCGACTACGGCATCACCCACTTCGCTGGTGCTCGCGGGTTTACCGGACGGCCGCAGATCCGCCGTCACACGACCGCTATCGAGCACTTCTTCGACAGCTTGGTAAATTGCCTGCGCTTCCTCGACCAGACCGAAACTGTACTCGAACATGGCCGCTACCGATCCGATCGCTCCGAGTGGATTCGCTTTGTTTTGTCCGGCGATATCGGGTGCGGACCCATGTACCGGTTCATATAAACCGACCCAGGCGCCCGATGGCCGCTTCGGTCCGATTGAAGCCGAAGGCAGCATGCCGATCGAACCGGCCAGCACCGCCCCCTCATCGCTCAGGATATCGCCAAACATGTTTTCCGTCAGCACGACGTCGAAACGCTTCGGATTAAGAACCAGCTGCATGGCGCAGTTATCGACCAGCATGTGATCGAGTTCGACGCCGGGGTACTCGCCTGCGACCTGGGACACCACACGCCGCCAGAGCTGAGAGTTTTCGAGAACGTTTGACTTATCGACGCTTGTGACCTTTTTGCGTCGCTTACCCGCGAGCTGGAAAGCCAAATGCGCGATCCGCTCGATCTCGGGTCGGGTATAGGTCATGGTGTTGACCGCGCGCTCATCCGCCCCGCTTCCTGAGATCCCACGGGGTTCCCCGTAGTAAAGGCCACCCGTCAGCTCGCGAACGATAATCATATCGGTGCCGTCGACGAGTTCGTTCTTGAGTGGAGAGGAATCGATGAGGGCGCGATACGAGCGCACCGGCCGAAGATTGCCGTAGACGGCGAGTGCTTTTCGAATGCCGAGCAAGCCGCGCTCCGGACGCTGGTTGGGTGGTGCATTATCGAACTCCGGCAGGCCAACCGCGCCCATGAGTGTCGCGTCCGCCTGAGCCGACAGGCGCTGTGTTTCCTCCGGGAACGGGTTGCCAGTCTGCTTGATGGCGATCCCACCCAGCAAGCCCTCCGAAAGGTTGAGTGTGTGTCCGAACTGGTTAGCGGTCTGGCGAAGTACTTTGGCCGCCTCGTTCGTTACTTCTGTTCCAATGCCGTCGCCCGGCAACAGTAAAACATTCAGATTCATCAGTCAGCGTTCCGGCCGGCGCCGGCCGGCACTTGCTCAGGCACACGATTCTTGCCTATCACCTGCTCAAGAAGCGCTACGATCTCGTCATTTCGCAAGCCCTTTTTGTTGTCTGCCAGATGAGTGAAACTCTGATACATCTCTTCCAGTTCTTCGCGTGAAAGCTGATACCCGAGATCTTCGGTGCGCTGCTTCAGCGCGTGTCGCCCACTGTGCTTACCGAGCACAATCCGCGTCTTCGGAACGCCCACGCTCGCCGGGGTAATGATTTCGTAGGTCGTGGGCTCCTTGAGATATCCATCCTGGTGTATGCCCGCTTCATGCGCGAAAGCATTCTCGCCCACAATAGCCTTGTTTGGCTGCGGCCCGAAGGTGATGAACCTGGTTAAGGTTTGGCTGGCGTGGAAGAGCTTTTCCGCATTGATTTTGGTTTCGAAAGGCAAACGATCATGTCGTGTTTTGATTGCCATGACGACCTCCTCGAGGGCGGCATTGCCGGCTCGTTCACCAATTCCGTTGATCGTGCACTCAATCTGGCGTGCGCCCGCTTTAATCGCCGCCAGCGAATTCGCAACCGCCAAGCCGAGATCATCGTGACAGTGAACGCTCACAATGGCGCGGTCACGAAGAGCCGTTACTACTCGCCCGATTATCTCTCCGTACTCATCGGGCGTCGAATAGCCGACAGTGTCAGGCAAATTCACAGTGCGCGCTCCGGCTTCCACCACGGCATCGGCGACCTGCTGCAGAAACTCAGGATCGGTCCGGGTCGCATCCTCAGCCGAAAATTCGACATCATCTGTATAACTCCGCGCCAGAGCAACCGCTGCAACTGCGTCGTCCAATACTTGGGCGCGTGACTTGCGGAGTTTGTACTTAAGGTGAATGTCACTGGTCGCGATGAAAGTGTGGATACGAGGACGCTTAGCATGTTCCAAAGCTTTCGCCGCGCGCTCCACGTCAAGCGTGCACGAACGCGCTAGCGCTGCTACTTGTACCCATGGGAACTGACGGCTTACCGCATCGACCGCCTCGAAGTCGCCCTCAGAGGCTATAGGAAAGCCAGCTTCCAGAATGTCGACCCCAAGGTCAACCAGGGCCATGGCCATTTTCAGCTTCTCGCTAATGGTCATACTGCAGCCGGGCGACTGCTCCCCATCGCGCAACGTGGTGTCAAATATATAGATGCGGCTCATCGACTAGACTCCATACGTGGGACTTTTCATAATGCTAAATTAATGTCTCGGATTATGCAAATTTATAGTTTCGTCAATTGTCATTAGATATAATGATGTCATAAACGCCTCTGTCGGAGTGGGCGGCATGGAACTCTACCCTTTAAAGGTCTTCTTAACAGTTGCTACCGAACGAAGTTTCTCACGCGCCGGAGAGAAATTATTACGCACGCAACCTGCGATCTCGATCGCGATTCAACGTTTGGAGAGCGATTTAAAGGAGAAGCTGATTGATCGTACGGGCCGGGAGCTTCTTCTTACCGATGCTGGCAAGGTTGTGCTTGAGTACGCGCGAAGATTCCAGCACCTTGAATCTGACCTCGAAAACGCGTTGCGTGAGCTGAAAGACAATTACGCGGGGCGGCTCTCGATCGGAGCGAACGAATCAATGTCGTTGTATCTCATCCAACACATTGAAAAGTACCGCCGTTTGTTTCCCAAAGTGAAGATTCAGGTGCGCCGGTCGGAGTCGAGCAAGCTTCCATCGCAGCTTTTGGATGGGGAGCTTGAATTGGGTGTTATCAGTTATGATCCCGGCGACGACCATTTGCTGTCCGAAGTGATCTACACGGACCGGCTCACGCTGATTGTTTCACCTGAGCACCGGTTTGCGAGCCGCCCGGAGGTCTCAATAACTGAGCTCGACATGGAGACGTTCATCGCGCACAACGTGCTCTCGCCTTATCGTGAAGCGGTGCTGCGCGAGTTTCAGCGTCACAAGGTGCCGATCAACATGGATGTGGAGATGCCCACAATCGAGACGATCCGCCGTCTGGTGCAGGACAACGAGGGTGTCGCGTTTTTGCCGCGCATGTGCGTCGAGCAGGAGATTCGGCAGAACTTATTGCGTGAGGTAAAGGTGAAGGAGTTGAACCTTGAACGCAAGATACGCCTGGTCTATCCTGCGCGCCGCGCTTTAAGCCATGCTGCCAAGGCTTTTCTCGAAGTAGTAAAGCGCACGACTTTGGAACCGGAGCCAGTCGCGGAAACGGTGTAGCTGGGCCGGGAATTATGCCGGGACCATCGATCGCCATTGCAGGCGGCGGGCTGATCGGGATGTCGATTGCTTGGCGCCTAACGCAGGCAGGCTTCGCAGTTACGGTTTTCGATCAAGGGAGTATCGCGGGAGAAGCAAGTTGGGCCGGAGCAGGCATGCTCGCTCCGGGCGGGGAACTGGACGCACCCTCTGACTTGGCGCGACTCGCCGTCGAGTCGCGCAGCTTGTACCGCAGCTTCGTGCGTGAGCTTGAAAGCGTTGCGCACCTCGCAATCGATTACCAGGAGTGTGGAGCTCTCGATCTGGCTTATGATGACGCCGAGTGGGAGCATCTAAAGCTTCGCGCGGATAAACAGGTGGCACTGGGCATTGTCGCGAAAGAGCTTAAGACCAAGCAGGTCAGAACTTTTTGGCCGCGGGTCCGAGCCGAGGGCCTGACAGGCGCTCTTTTTTATGCTGACGACGCGATTGTGAACCCGCGAGATTTGGCGGACGCGCTTGAGGCGGCTTGCCGGGCAGCGGGCGTTGAGATCCTGCCGCACACGCCGATTCACCACGCAGAACTCTCGGCTGGCGGGGTGCTGGTCCATGGCAATCGCTCCGCGCGTGAGTTCGCCACTCTGGCGATCGCAGCGGGTGCTTGGAGCTCCTCGATAAGTGTTGCGGGTGTGCCGGCTTTGCCGCCGTGCGAGCCCGTTAGGGGACACCTAATCGGCTTTGCGCAACCCGACCAGACGTGCAACACGATCCTGCGACATGGCCACACCTATCTCCTGCAGCGAGCCAACGGCCTGTTAATCGCAGGAGCTTCGGTTGAGAAGGTTGGTTGGGATCGCACGGTCGACCCGAATATAGCCGCACTGCTTGCGCGCCGAGCGGAGTTTGTTTTGCCGCATCTGGCAGAGACGAGTCACGCCGAGGCCTGGATTGGCTTCAGGCCAGCGAGCGATGCGATCCACATCGGCCCCTGGCACTCCGAAAGGCTTTACCTGGCCTATGGGCACTATCGCAATGGCATCCTGCTCGCGCCGGTAACGGCCCGTATCATCGCGGGGCAGATTACCGCCAGTTTTGGAATGCAGGAGCGCGCTTCTGCTTGAGCTCGGCAAGGAGCGGTCCCACTCGCGAGCGGCGCTTCAACAGCAGCTCAAGGAGTTGTTCCAGCTCGGCTTCGTCATCGGCTAGCCACTCGCGGGGTATCTCTTTCCAGGCCGCATCAATTGCCTCGACGGGAAAGTTCTCCACCATGTTGAGCCAGGGCTGGAAAGATTCGAGCGACTGGACCTCCTGGTAGACCGAAGTGCGAAAGTAGAGACCCTGGAGCGGAGAATCCTGGAACTGCCACAAGGGGCCGTTGAAAGCGTAGCCGTGGTCAATCATCTGCGCAAAAAATCCGATACGGGCCGGCGCTTCGCCTCGTAGCGGGGTCCAGGATTTAGCGCGTGCACGAAAGAAAACGGCTTGGCGGGAATCAGTGTTGCCAACCCATTTGTCAAAGACGAGAGTGCCGAGGAAGTCGATTCGGTTTTCGATTTTTGAGAGGAGCTTTTCGGGTAGAAAATCGAAGATGGCGACACGAGCGGGATCGACCGCCAGGCGAGAGCCGAAGTGAATGCCAGGCGGAGCGGGTTCTTTCCGGGAGCCGATGGAGAGGTACATGTCCGGCGTTTCCGCAATGAACTCCGGAGTCAGTTCGATCAGCGCCGTTTCCGGAACATGGATCTGGAGATATCGCAGGAAAGAACAAGCGAGCCACTCGTTGATCAGGATGCGTCGATGCTGGGGATTGTTGGTGAATTTAACAACGTAGAAGGCGCCGTCTTCGCATTCGAGAAGGTGAGATTGCGCGCCTCCGCGCATCTTTCGAACGAGTTTCTGAGCGCGCACCGGCATCGAGCGGAAATCTATTTTACTCGGGTGCGAAAATCAGGCTAGTGGCTGAGTACCCGGGCCGCAAAAAAGGATCAAATCGCCTAATGGCTGAAGAGCTGACTGAAAAACCGCACACTAGCAATCCAGATGAAGTTGCACTCGAGTTGATGAAGTTTATAGCAGTAACGACGGGCTATGGCAGAGGCGCCACGACCGCTGGGTTCGGGGGAAAAGGCCCGCGCTCGGCGGAGGAGTACGCCGACTCGCTGCTCGACCTGTTTGACCGCTGCCGCTCTGTGGTCACCAAAGGTTCGAAGTAACCGACTTACTCACGAAGGCCGGACGTAGCGGGCGCTATCGCCCGGCCGGTAAGCTAGCGCCGCTTCTTTGTGGCCGCCTTGCCAGCAGTCTTCTTCGGAGTTACTTTCTTCGCAGCTACCTTCTTCGGCGCAGTCTTCTTAGGCGCAGCTTTCTTTGGAGCAGCTTTCTTGGGTGTGGCCCTTTTCGCGGGTGACTTCTTGGCAACCGCTTTCTTGGGCGCTGCTTTCTTAGGGGCAGCTTTCTTGGCGCTAGCCTTCTTAGCTACCGCTTTCTTCGGCGAAGCTTTGGTCGGTGGTCGTGAAGAGGATTTGGATGCCGTCTTTTTGGCTGGGGCACGTTTCTTTGCACTGGCGCTTGGGGACGACTTCTTTGCCAAAGGAGAACCTGTCGCGCGGGTAGGCTCCGCGGTCAATTCTTCGTCATCGACCACGATCTCTTCATCGACGGCCATCAGTGTCTCTTGCTTAGCAGGTTCGCGAGTCGAAGTTGATTCTGGTGTCGACGAGCCGGCCGAAGCAGTCGAGGTCCGTTCGGATGGAGACTCTTTCTCGGCCGCTATTTCGTCGTCCTCATCTTCGTCGTCGAGATCATCATCATCATCGTCATCGTCCTCACCGTACTCATCCCTGTCTGACTCGAGTTCAATGTGCTCGTCTTCGTAGTCGAAATCATCCTGCTGCTTGTCAGCTACAAACTGATATGCAAAACTCACGGACCCTCCCGTTACACTTCCTTACTATGCATCGAGATGATCTGGGAAGCAAAACTATTTCACAATGCCGTGACCGCCTGTTGCTAGAAGCGCGTGTCCGAGGTGATCAGGATAGGGAAGATCAGCTAGCGTTTCGAACTGCCGGGCGGCGATGCAGGGCCGTGCCCGGAACGCGACGGGAGGCGGCTACGTGCGTGGCGCGTAAACCGGTGCCGTGAGAGGACGATCGAACGTTTCGTGAGCGCGTGCGAGGACCACGTTTGATGGCCGGCTTCTCTTCGTGGTAAACGGCCGGAATCAAAAGAACGTCACCTGCTTCAAGCGAATCAGTCCTTTTACTCACCGCCGACTTGTTTACCGCAACGATGCGCTCTGCCGGCAAGTGGTACGACTTCGCGATGGCCGCCAGGGTATCCCCGTTCTCAACGTGGTGCAGACGCCAGGCTTTACGGTTTTCAGAAGGCACCGTTTCTAACGCAGCTTGCGCCGTTTGAGAAGAGCCGCTGGGAATGTGTACCTGGAATCCCGCCGGTACAACGGTTTTGAGCAGTGATGGGTTCAAATCTTGTATGACGGAGACGGGTTGTAACGTCGCGTCCGCAATCAAATACAAGCTGGTAGCCGCGGTCAGCTGAATGGAGTCATATTGTACGGGCTGGTCCAGTTCAACATTGGTGAGCCCGTAATCGCTTGAGTTCTTCGCCATGATCGTCATTGCGACGATAATTGGCACATAGTTCGAGGTTTCGCGGGGTAGAGCGTGCCGCTTCAGGAGTTCCCAATAATCGGCGTAGCCCGTGCGCTCGACTGCCCGATCAACAGCGCCCGCACCACAGTTATAAGCAGCCATTGCCAAGTACCAGTCTCCGTAGCGCGCGTAGAGATCTTTCAGAAACCTGGCCGCGGCACGCGTCGCTTTCTCTGGATCGAGGCGCTCATCAAAGGTGGAAGTATGGACCAGGTCATAGGTTGATCCTGTGCCGGCGATGAACTGCCACATACCAACTGCACTCTTGCGCGAAACGGCGCGGGGCAGAAAGCCGGATTCCGCCTGGGCCAGATAAATCAGCTCCTGGGGCACATGCTCTTCCGCGAAAATCCGTTCGATCAAGGGCCGATAACGCCCGGAGCGTTTGAATCCAGAGAGTAGGATGCTCCGCCCCCGGTCGGTCGAAAAGAAATGCACGTAGCTCAGTACAGGCTCTGATAGCTCGAGCGGAATACCCGAAGCGGTCTGGTTCACTTCGCTTTTCAGTTTGGCTGACATGGCGGGATCAACCGGAAAAGTCATATGACTGACTTCGTCGATCGGCGCTTTATCGAAAACGACGTCGGCTTCTTCCTGCTGCCCGGCCCCGAGCTTCTCTATGTCGAAGCGGTAAATGAGATCGCACATCTCGTTGAGCCTGTGCTCCACACGCTGATGGTCGGGCATTGAATCGGGAGCAGAGAGTAGAACGTCGATTGCGGCATCGAACTCACGACGGGCACCCGCGGAGTTGTTCTGGAAATAAAACTGGCGGCCAGAATTGAAGTGCGACTCGGCTTCCGCGAGCAGTTTATCGGCTGCATCCGATTTTGTGATCCCGGTCTCGCTTGCGTTGCTCGAGGCGGAGGAAGCCGATGCACTACGGTCAACAGAAAGCAACGAGCTCGCGCCCTGCAGTAAGGAAGGCGTCGGCGAGCTTTCCTGGCATATCGCTAGGGAAGCGCCGGCAAGAAAAGCTAATCCGATCAGGACGGACTGTGAGCGCAGCATCGTTCGATAAAGAAGTCTTATGAACCAGTTTACCTGCAAAGGAAGTATCACTCTATCCCACGCACCCTCTGTGGTCAAGAATAAACCACAGGATTGCTTAGGCTTACCAGGGAATACGCCGGTCCGGTGCCTGAAACTGCTCTCAACCGGCGTACCCGATCTGTTCAATTACGTGGTAAATGCTCTAAAATGTTAACTTTAGCGCTCGCAAACGTCTTGGACCAAAGAACTACCGCGTAGGTACAGGGCCGCCGCCTCGGCTTGTGATTATGCGATCGATCATCCCGTATTCGAGCGCGGCATCGGGCTCGAGAATGTAATCTCGATCTACATCGCGCGCGATTTTCTCCACCGGCTGTCCGGTAGCATCGGCCAGAATTTCGTTCAAGGACTGGCGCATTCGCAAGATTTCACGGGCATAGATATCGATATCTGCCGCCTGGCCACCGAGGCCGCTCATCGAGGGCTGGTGAATGAGAATCCGGGAATTGGGCAGGCTGAAGCGCTTCCCCTTCGTGCCGCAAGCAAGCAGCACAGCGGCCATGGAAGCGGCCTGTCCCAAACAGTACGTCACGATGTCGGGCTCAATCAGCCGCATGGTGTCAAGAATGGCCAAGCCCGCGGTTATCGAGCCG
This sequence comes from Terriglobia bacterium, assembly GCA_963737005.1. GTDB lineage: Bacteria > Acidobacteriota > Terriglobia > Bryobacterales > Bryobacteraceae > Bog-105. The sequence goes on from CAVTRD010000008.1 coordinate 1,056,301, forward strand.
CCGGGCGAATTAATATACAAAGAAATATCCCGTTCCGGATCCTCGGCGGCGAGGAATAGCATCTGAGCCATGATCAGATTGGCTACGTTATCGTCGATTGGCGTGCCGAGAAAGATAATGTTCTCTTTCAGCAGACGGGAGTAGATATCGTAGGCGCGTTCGCCTCTTGACGTCTGCTCGACAACCATCGGCACGAGTACTGAATTGTGCATCTAAGCTCCTTACAATGCAACGCCTTGCGCGTTATGAGAGAAACGGCAGGGCAGCATACCCATAATATAGGATTACGTTGCTCTAATCCGGAAATGGGCGTCTAAACTTTCTTGCTCAGCAGGCCTTGGGAACGAATTTGGCGGTTTGAGGGGTTCTTTGAGGTCCCCGGATCTAAAGGTTCGCTGTCATGCAGACGATTAGCTTGTAGCGAGGCATGACTTTGACCGTATGAAGGTACTGATAGCTGACGATAGCGCAACATCGCGCGCCATGCTCCGGAGTGCCGTATCCAACTGGGGATATGAGGTGGTGGTAGCGGAGCACGGCGCACGGGCTTGGGAAATCTTAGCGGAACCGGATCCTCCTCCGATTGCCATCCTAGATTGGGTCATGCCGCATCTGACCGGTCCCGAAGTCTGCCGGAAGGTACGCGAGACCCGGCGCGAGCCATATACGTATATCCTGCTCCTGACCTCGAAGAACACGAAGGGTGAGACGGTCGAAGGGCTTGAAGCAGGCGCCGATGACTATATCGTGAAGCCGTTCGACCAGCACGAGTTACAGGTTCGGCTCCGCGTCGGCAAGCGTATCGTTGATTTGCAGATGGATCTGATGCAGGCGCGAGAAGAACTGCGCGATCGGGCCAACAAGGATCTGTTGACCATGCTCCCAAACCGCCCCGCGATCGCGAACGTACTCGAGGAGGAACTGTCGCGTTGCCATCGGGAAAACCACACAGTCGGTATTGTGCTTTTAGACATCGACCACTTCAAGAAGATAAATGACACCTACGGCCACTTCGCCGGGGACGCCGTTTTGCGAGAATCGGCCGCAAGGTTAAGGGCAAACATGCGTACTTACGACAAAGTGGGCCGGTACGGCGGCGAGGAGTTCCTGGTAGTACTTCCGAATTGCGATTTGGAACAAGCGGCTCACCTAGCGGAACGTATGCGCCAGCGGTTATACGGCAGTTCAATGATTGTCGACGGAATTGAAATGCAGGTGTCGGCGAGCTTTGGGGTGACGGTTTCTGATCAGTCTGAACGTACATCCGATTCGCTCGTCCGTGTGGCTGACGAAGCTCTTTACCAAGCGAAGGCGAGCGGCCGGAATTGTGTTAAGACCCTTGCTGCCCGTTGATATACTCTAAGGTGTTGCGCCCGTAGCTCAGCTGGATAGAGCGTCTGGCTACGAACCAGAAGGCCGGGAGTTCGAATCTCTCCGGGCGCACCATCTGAGGCGGTTTTTTCTGCTCCCGAGCTGCAGTTTCCGCTGTAATCTGAAACGATGCCCACCGTGGAAGCGGCGCCGCCGCAAGTAAGCAACACCCACGAGGGCAGCACCACACTCCTGCTGATTGCACTCTTTAAGCTGGCCAAAGGGCTGGCACTCATCCTGGTCGGATTCGGTGCCCTAAAGCTGCTTCATCAAGACGTCGGGGACACGATCAATCACTGGGTAAGTGTATTTCGCGTCGATCCTGACAACCGTTTCATTCACGGTTTGTTGACCCGGCTGTTGCAAGTAAGCCCCAAGCAATTGAAAGCGGTGAGTCTCGGAACCTTCTTCTATGCCGGCCTTCTCCTGACGGAAGGAACTGGGCTTCTGCTGCGCAAGCACTGGGCCGAGTACTTCACGATCATCACAACGGGTGTGTTCATCCCGCTTGAACTTTACGAGATTGCCAGACACGTCTCTGTCTCGAAGATTTTGGTTTTGATCGTAAACGTAGCGATCGTAGTTTACCTTGTGATCCGAGTTCGTCGACGTCCCCGTGCTGCTTGACCATTTAAGGCGCACGGATCGCCGGCCTCTTTCCCTCCCAGATGAGCGAATGATCAAGGAGGGGGCGGCGTGTAGCGCGATGTGAGCGCCTAGTGCATATGGTTGAAAAGCATCCAAATTAGAATCAACCCACCGGGAACCCCGAGTAGCCAAGCAAACATATATTTCATTTTTTTCTCTCCTCCGCTATGTCCTGTAGCAAGCCTGCAGCCATCTGCAAAGTAAATCGCGGACTGATGTTTTCTATGTCGAGGGATAGGATCCCCCGGCAGAAATGACAGGCAAATGGGAAAATGTTCCAGGATTCGAGGGGGTTAGGTCTTCATGCGCGCCATGAAGTAGAGGCCAGCAAGCGAGAAGATCAGGTCAGGCGACCAAGCGGCCATCATGGCGGGCAGCTGGTTCAAATCGCCGATCTGTTCGAAGACAGTTCCGATCGTCCAGTACGCGAGCGCGATACCGAAGCTGATGCCGACGCCGGTCATTGCACCGCGGTTGCCGGCAATGAACGCAAACGGGATACTCAGGATCGCCATGATCAGGACAAAAAGCGGTACAGCGAACTTCTTGTAGTATTGAACCTGTAAAGGAACGGTATTCATACCGCTGAGCTGCAGTTCGTGGATGTAGCTCCCCAGTTCCTCGAAATTCATTTCCTTATACTCTTTTTCTTCCTTGGCAAACCAGGAAGGAGGCTCGCTCAGCTCCGGAAATGACGCTTTCTTCCCATAGAACTGCTTGTAGTCACCGCCCGATGGCCTCTCGAGCTGACTAAGTCCATTCTCGAAAACCCAGCTGCCTTTCGCCCGGTTCCACACCGCGCGTTCGGCTGAAACCTGATGGTCGACGCGGAACGTTTTTGGATCGAGTTCATAGACATTCACGTTCGACATGACCGCCTTTTTGGCATCAAGAAAGTTAAAGTTATAAACGCGCGAACCCTCCCCGAAGATCCAATGCCGGTCCGGTCTCAAGTAGGTGGCGACAGGCTTCTTTTTGATCTCCGCGCGTAGCATCTCCTGCCGGCGGTTAGCCTCGGGAATGTAGTAATGGTCAAAAACGAACAGCAGCACGCTCAAGAGCAGGCTCACAACGAGCACCGGCGCGGCTAAGCGGTGGACGCTGACACCACCGGCCTTAAACGCTGTCACTTCGTTGTACTTGGTGAGGATGCCGAATGAGATCAGGGACGCGACGAGTGTTCCGATCGGTGTGAGCTGGTAGAGCAAGCTCGGCGCAAGATGCCATAGATAGTCGAGCATCGTTGACATGCTGATGTCGTTCTTGATCATGTCGCCCAGTAGCTCGAAGAAGGTGAAAATCTCAATCAATGCCACGAGAGCGATCAGCAGAACCGCAAGATAGAACAGGAATCCGTTCAGCACATAGCCGTCGATCAAGAGTGGCCGCAACCCGAAGCGGCGAATGCCCGAGACACGGCTCGGGCCCACACTCGCGTTCGGACGGCGAGCGACTGCAAATTTGAATAGTCGCTGCGCCATGCCCTTGATCCAAGAAGCGAAATCGTAGTCGCCCGGCTTTTCGAGCCGCGAAGTGAGAAAGATGCCCGCGATCAGAAAGACCGCATCCGGAGTCCAGACCGCAACCGGCACAGGAAGGCTCCCTTTCTTGGCGAGGCCGATGAGCGTGATGTAGCTCAGGTAATAAAGAAATGCCAGCACGACCGTCATGACAAAGGCTGCGGACTTGCCCCCTTTGCGGGATGAAATGCCGAGCGGGATGCCGACCAATGAGAGCAGAATGCAGGCTAGCGGCAGGGCGAAGCGCTGGTGCAGTTCGATCGCCGCATCCACGTAGTCTTCGCGCGAGAGATCATGGCGATGGTAGACGCGTTTATACAGCGGGCCAGTATCCATCTCCTGCACTGTCTTGTTGATCTGCAGCTCTTCCTGCTTTTGCGCCTGCAACGCTTCCACCTGAGTAGGAGCGGCCGTGGTGATTACTTTGCCTTCTTTGTCATGCTCCGTCGAGCGGAAATTCCGCATGTCGAGGACGATACGGTTGTTTACCGGATCCGGATGCGGGATCGCCTCTTCGGCCACAATCACCCTCGGACCCGCGCCCCGGTTTTTGCCTTGATGCTGCAGCTCCTCGGGCGGCGTCACATCCGCGATGAACACCTGTCGCCAGATGATCTGCTTACCCGCGACACTGACATTCCCGACGTAGAGAACAATATTCGGAAACTGTTCATCGAAGATTCGGGATTCGATGGCGCCCGTCAGCTGGGCGGCTGCAAAGTTTTTGGCAGCTTTCGATTCGAGATGCAGCGAGAGCGGGGTTAACCAGAGAGAAGCAAGCGCAGTCAGTACGAGCGCAGTAAAAGAAAACAGCAAAACTGGACGCACCACGGTCGCGCTTGAAATGCCAGCGGCGCGCATCGCGGTAATCTCGCTATCGGCAGACATCCGGCTCAGGCCGATCAGAACGCCAACTAATACCCCGAGCGGCAGCGCAAAAGGCAGAGTGGACGGAAGCGCATAGAGGAACAATTTGGCAACCACAGCAGGAGGCGCTGACACTTTGACGAGCAGTGACGAAAGTCGCTCGATAGTCCGCAGAAAAAGTACGAAGATAAACAGCATCGTGCCGAGCAGAGCGCTGGTGAAAACTTCGCGAAAGATGGCTCGGCTGATAATGCGCATGAAACTACCGCTTCGCGACGAGTCCGGGCGGCGGCACGACCGGAACTGCGCCGCCTTCTTTCTCGGCGCGCATCAGATCGACGCTGTCAAACAACAGCGATGGGCAGATCACCGAAGATGTGACGGCGTCCGTTGTGAAATCCGCAAGGTTCAAGCTTGAGCCGTTGTTCAGGTAATTGAGCACGTAGGGCTGGTCTGAGGCAGCGTCCATATCTCGCAGATCTTTTGCGCTGAATTCACCGAAACGGAAGCCTCGCACAAGCTCCTCGCGACCATCCGGCGTGACGCGGTATGCCAGCAGAGGTTGATTGAGCGTTCGTGCGTAACCATTCTTCTGCGCCTGCCGGGCGATCCCCTGCAGATCACCGAGCGTAGCGGTCGATGGAAAATCCAACCGGCGCACAATGACACCGTATTTGAGCCCCGCAGTCTTGATTTTAGCGATCAGCCTGGCTTTGAGCTGCGTTTCGGTTAGGGGCTGCGTGGTTTCGACGAACAGATTTCCGATGGCCGTTTGTTCCGACCCAAATGGGCCCGGCAAGCGCCCGTGTCCGTTCGAGCCGCTCCAGTTTCTGATAGGCAGCCGACTCAGCAGGAAGCCTTTGAACACTCCCTTATCGACGAGGCTGACTCGTTGTGCCGCGACACCTTCATCATCGACCGTGTAGTGGCCAGCCAGTTTGTGCCCACGATACGTTTCAGGCAGGGGGTCGTCATAGGCGGTGAACCATTCGGGCGTCACCTTCGATCCGATGCGCGATGACCAGACGCTATCGAGCGTATCCAGACCTGGCGCATTCGCCCCCGGAGGCGCGATCGGTTTGCGCCGGAGCATAATGGAATCGGTCAGTACCTGAGCCATCATCTCCGGGGCGGCTTCTCCTTCGAATAGCACCGGGCCGCTATAGCTCTCGGCTAGCGGAGCTTGCGCCAGAGCTTCGGTTTCGGTTGCCACAGATTCGGCGAGTTTGGCCAGTTCATCGGGCGGCGGAAGCTCCCCCTGGGCGATTGCCGCGATGAACAGGTGATTCCAAACGGGGAAGCCATCGGCCGACCTGCCGTTTGCACGGATCTGCACCTCATTGAGGTCTTGCGGCATGCGAAGCACCGAACCTTCGCTGTTGACTAGCCGATAGGTCGATCCGATAGATTGCAGCCGCACGCCCGACGACAGCACGGCGGGGTGCGCGACGAAACGGGCGGACGCCGTCCTGATCGCTTTTTCCCAGGCCGCCTGCTCTATCGTGAACCTGTCCGCCGGCTCCACTACTTGGACCGCTTTGGCAGGGGCCAGATCGGCTGTTTTGTCCGGATCCGGAATCTCTCGCAGCGCATTTCTCTTACGCGTGATCTGATCGAGCGCCGTCTTATACAACGCGTCCGTCGCGCGCCACAGAGTTGTGCGGATCGCTCCGTAGTCGTCGTCGACCGGCAGTAAACCGAAACGCAGGTCTCCAAAGTAGGCATTATTTGTATTGTCGAAGGCATAGCTGCCGACCCGAACTATGGCGCGCGGCTCACGAAAACGGACATGCGAAACGTGCGTCAAGCCATCGAGGGATCCGGTAATGCTGACTTGCTCGGCATCGTCAGTCGAGTACTGGATGAAGTAAGGCTTATCTAAATTGCCGAGCTGCAGAGTTTTTGATCGGGCGAGCTCGTCCGCCATGGCACGAAGTTGCGCATCCTCGCGCCAAGAATCGGTGTTTTGAGCCGCCGAGCCCGCACAGACCAAGCCAATGATGAGCGAGACAACCAGGACCGCAACGAGCTTCACTGATTCACCTCCGGCCTCGGCAGGATCGGTAACTGCAGTTGCGAGTTGGGCTTTTTCTGCGTCTCTATTTCCGAGACCAGGATGGCCGGGGAGATCGCGGAGACCGGAACGCTGCCTGACTCAGCACCGCAGTAGCCGTTGAACACCTCTGCCTGATTCGAAGTGGCGACGATTTTTGCGAAACTCGCGAGCGGTGTTCCGACGATATCGACGCCGCGGATCAATTCATCCGGCCGGCCATCCGGGTACACGCGATAAACCACCAGCGGAACGACGGTGAACGCCTGCAGACCGCGCCTGCCCGTTCGCGTATACCCACTCGAGACTTCTTCGAAATACAACCCGTATGGCTTTGACTGCCGCTTAACCTCTTCTATGAGCCTTTGTCTGAGTTCGGTCGCCGAGACTTGTTTCGACGATTCGACGATCAGATTCGATTGCCGCGAGACGACCTCAAAACCCGGCTGCCTTCGGCCGTGTCCGTTCGAATGCGTAAACTGTCCGACCGGTGACCGAGCCATTAGGAATGTCTTAAGAATGCCGTTGTCGACTAGTTTGACCAGCCGCGCCTTGACCCCTTCGTCATCGTATTCGTAATGGCCGATCAGATCGGCTCCGTCGAACTCGCTGCGCGTGGGATCGAATTCGATGCTCACGAAAGGCGGTAGAACTTGCTGGTTCAGCATATTGGTGAACGTCTGTCCTTCGGAGATGTCTTTCTGGCGATGACCCTCGACGCGATGGCCGAAGATTTCATGAAAGAACACCGCCGAAGCGCGTCCGGAGAGAATGGCCGGACAAACGATCGGTTCAGCCGGGGGAGCATTGGTCAGGTTATCGATGACGGCAGCCAGCGCCTGCACTTTCTTCTCAACGATATCGTCGGCCGGGAGATGCGCGGGGTTGTTCGCTTCGACGCTTGCAAAATCATCGAGTTCCATGCCATCCGCTGCTACACCACCCGCTTGTATCTCCAGGCGAAATAAATTGCTGCCGTCCTGTACGGCCGTGCCTTCGCTGTTGACGAGCGTGCGGATTTCGTGCTGAACCCGGAAGTTAACGCTCGAGCCGATAATCTTGTCGTGCTTCTTAAAAACGGCGGACCACGCGCGAAGTTTCTGCTCCCAAGTTTTTAGATCGCAGGCGTAGGATGGCGGAAGTTGAGAGTAAGTGGCAGGTTTCTCCGCCGAGAAATCCGCGTCCTGCTGCGCTTGTTTCGCGAGCAACTGGCTGCTTGTCTTCAGCTCCAGGTAGCGACGCGAAGCAGCGCGGTAGACCTGATCAGAGACGCTCCACAGCGCCCGTCGAATTTGGTTTCCGTCATCTTCAAGGCTCAACGGAGTGAAGATTGTAAAGCGAACCGGCGTGTCCTGATAAGGATGATAGTTATCGAATTGAGGTGACCCGACGCGGACCGTTGTATCGACGCCGCGCTCGTGTGCGTGCGTGTCCTGAATCAGTGCGCCAAGCGAAGCAGAGAGCGTATCTGTCTGTTCATCCGTTACCTCATAGCCCAGGAAATAAGGTGCAGGGTCCGCTTTCGCCTTCAGATTCTCGAACTCTCGCTTAAGTTCGTCCTGCAGAATCGAGGTCAGCGATGGTTCGGACCCTGGTTCTTTCGGTGTAGAGGCGGCCCACACGCCCGCTGCCGCGGCGCTTAGAAGACAGATAAAAATGGAAACAGTGCGTCGAAGCCTGCGGCTCTTCGCACTCGTAGGAAAACCGGGGAGCAAGCTAGCTAAAGGATAACAACCAAGTCCGGTTTCGGTTCCGTCGAAGTATTTTGAACGGCTCCTGCTCGGCCCGGCATCTTCCAGAGAAGTTCATGAGCTTGCGCATCGGCTTTCCGGTGAAAATTCTTGGCGCGCCCGGGTTGAAGAGCAACGACGCCCGGCGCTGGCAATCAAATCCTCACCTCCGCGTCTCACTCGAGTACCTCGGCGGGATCTTCGACTATCTCGAGGCGAAATCAATTGGCATGTACCGCATGGCGTCCGATCTAGCGCCTTACGCGACGCACCCCGATCTCGCGCAGTTTCACAATCAAGTAAAAGAATGCGGGAAGGAACTGAAGCAGATCGGCCGCCGGGCGCTCGCCCTCGATTTGCGGCTTTCCTTCCATCCATCGCAGTTCATAGTCTTGAACAGTCCCGATGCTGCTCTACGCGATCGGAGCATCTGGGACTTGCGCGTGCAGGCGGAAATTCTAGACCGCATGGAGCTTGGCCCGGAAGCAGTCATGGTGATCCATGTTGGCGGGTCTTACGGCGATGTGGCCGGCGGCATTGACCGCTGGTGCCAGACCTGGGAGACACTATCTCCGGCCGTTCAGGCCCGGCTCGTTCTGGAGCACGACGACCTTCGCTACAGCGCAGCCAATGTGCTCGCGATTCATGAACGCACCGGAGTGCGGCTGGTCTTCGACCTACAGCATTTTTGGTGCCTAAATCCGGAACAACTCGAGCTTAAGCCAACTCTGCTGAGATTTCTAAACACCTGGCCGCAAGGTGTTCGCCCGAAAATACATGTTTCGTCGCCGCGCACAGAGATGCGAGAGGTGAAGCGCAAAGATCGCAAAACGGGAAGGAAGAAAAACGTATTGCAGGCCCCGATCTGGACTGGCCATGCAGACTTCATTCACCCGTGGGAGTTCATCACGTTCTTTCGATCGATACCTGAACTCGAAACGGATGTCATGCTCGAAGCAAAGATGAAAGACTTGGCCCTGTTGCGACTGCGGCAAGACCTTCTCCGCTATGCCCCGGATGTGGCTCAGCGCTTCGGATTACGCCTGCAAGCGAACGTGCGCGGCGGCTCCGCAAGAGATCGAAATAGACGAGGAACAACTCGCCGAGAGTCTGAGTTCTAGGTGCCTTCGAGACTGCGGAGGCTCTCGATGAAGGGCGCCCGGGCCACGCCGCGCTCCGTGATGATGGCTGAGACATAGCGATGCGGCGTTACGTCGAATGCAGGATTTGCTACGTTGATTCCTTCTGGCGCGATGGTCACGCCCTGCATTTGCGTTACTTCCTTTGAAGCGCGTTCTTCGATCGGAATGGAATCACCTGAGGATAACGAAAGATCGAGCGTAGAGATTGGCGCGGCTACATAAAACGGCACCCCGTTTTCTTTTGCCAGCACAGCAACTCCATAGGTCCCGACCTTATTAGCGACATCGCCGTTTGCCGCGATGCGGTCTGCACCCACAATGACACAGCCGATCCGGCCGCTCTTCAGAAAATGACCGGCCATGCCATCGGTAATCAAGGTCGTTTCGATGCCATCACGCTGCAGCTCCCATGCGGTAAGCCGGGCACCCTGCAGAAATGGTCGCGTTTCGTCGGCAAAGACGTCGATCTTCTTACCCGATTCAACAGCCGCCCGAATGACCCCGAGAGCAGTACCGAATCCAGCTGTTGCCAACGCCCCCGCGTTACAGTGCGTGAGAACTGTTTTGCCGTCCGGCACAAGTGGCGCGCCATTTCGCCCGATCTCTCGGTTGATCGCAATGTCCTCCGTGCGAACCGCCTGCGCTTCTTCCACCATCCGCGTTCGGATCTCTTCTAGGGGCAAATGCTGAACGGAAGCAAATAGCCGCTCCATGCGCTCAATTGCCCAAAACAAATTTACGGCAGTCGGACGTGTCTGCGCGAGCATCCGGCAAATCACTGGCATGTCTGCCTGAGGATCGTTGGAATGCAAGACACCCAGCGCCACACCCATGGCGGCGGCTACTCCGATCGCAGGAGCGCCGCGGATTGTCATGTTGCGAATTGCGTCCGCCACTTCTTCGTAGGTCCGGCAAGTCACAAACGCGGTCTCAAGCGGAAGACGCGTTTGATCGATCATGATCACGCCGTCCTTTGTCCATTCGATCGTCTCTATGGTGGTTTGAGCGAGTACTGCAGGTTCAGTCATGGATTAAATGTTCTTTCCAAAGGCAAGAGCGACCATCGAGACAGCGTTGAAAAAGCCATGCATCACGGTGGAAGGGATCACAGAATTTGTGCGAGCGCGCAGCCAGCCGAATACGGCGCCCGCGAGCGAAATGAAAAACGCATACTGCCATACCCAGTTGTATTCGAAACCGTGCAGCAGGCCAAAGGCAACAGCGGTGGTGAGAATGCCTGCGATGGTCCCGAAAGTACGGGACAGCAGCGGCTGCAGAAAACCTCGGAAGAAAAGTTCCTCGAATATGGGCGCGAACACCACCGCGACAATCGCAAGAAATAGCATCGAGAAAGGCGTGCTGGCCAGCTTGTCGAAAGGCAGTGGGATTTTAGGCGTCTTCAGCAGCGCGCCAAGCGCTGAGATCACGAAAGCCAGCAGTATGCCTCCTAAAGCAACCAGCGGGAGATTAATGTTTGGCTTGCGCCAACCGAGCGCGGGAAGAACCGGCTGCTCGTACCGAAGTCTCAGCACGATCCGGAAGCTCAGGTAGAGCGCAACATAGAACGCGATCTGGACAGGAAGAGCTAGCGGGGTCGGATCGAGGCGCAGACTCGGATAGGGAATAGCCACGAGCGCAATTCCGACCATAAGGATCAGACTAAACGCGAAAGAGCAGACCCAAGACAAGAGCGAGATCCGTATAGCCCCAGATCGGGTCGCGCACTACCTTGAGTGCAACCGGCTCGGGAAGCGTAGCTTCCGGAAGCACTTCGTCAGGCTGCATGCGGCGATCTCGTTGCTTTACGCAGCGCCTCGGCCGTGTGGCTGATGCGATTCATCATTACTTCTTCAGGCGTACCAGTGGCGACAATCTGACCGCCGCCTTCGCCACCTTCCGGCCCTAAGTCGATCAGGTAATCGGCGCTTTTAATAACATCCAGATGGTGTTCGATAACGACCACCGTGTTGCCCAGATCGACTAGCCTTTGTATGACGTCAAGTAGATGGCTTACGTCTTCGAAATGCAAGCCGGTGGTGGGTTCGTCGAGCAAGTAGAAGGTGCGGCCGGTCTGGCGCTTGCTCAATTCTTTGGCGAGCTTGATGCGCTGTGCTTCGCCGCCCGAGAGCGTGGTCGAAGATTGACCGAGATGGAGATAACCGAGCCCTACTTCGGTCAACGTTTTCAATTTCGCATGCACCTGCGGAATATTTGTCAGAATTTCGAGTGCTTCGTCCACACTCGATTCGAGCAGGTCGGCAATGCTCTTTCCCTTGTACTTCACCTGCAGGGTTTCGAGATTGTAACGACGCCCGCGGCAAACGTCACAGGTGACGTAAACGTCGGGCAGAAAGTTCATTTCGATGCGTTTCAGCCCGTCGCCCTGACATGCTTCGCAGCGGCCGCCTTTGACGTTGAAGCTGAAGCGGCCGGCTTTATAACCGCGCTCGCGAGATTCGGGCAGCATGGCGTACAACTCGCGAATGGGTCCGAACACGCCGGTGTAGGTAGCGGGATTGGAGCGCGGCGTACGCCCGATCGGCGCCTGATCGATGGCGATTACCTTGTCGATATTCTCAAGGCCGACGATAGTTTCATGCAAGCCCGGAGTCTGGCTTGATCCATACACTTCTTTCGCCAGGGCTCGATACAGAATGTCGTGCACGAGAGTCGATTTGCCACTGCCCGAAACACCGGTGACAACTGTCAGCGTTCCTAGCGGAAAAGTGACGCTCACGTTTTTCAGGTTGTGTTCCTGAGCGCCTTTCACGCTGAGCGTCAGGCCATTGCCGGAACGGCGCACAGCCGGAGCAGCGATCGATATTCGCCCCGCGAGATAGTCGCCGGTCAGCGATCGCTGCGTCTGCCATGATGTGCGCGGGACTGCCCTGCGCGATCAGCTCTCCTCCGAGCCGACCGGCGCGCGGTCCGAGGTCGATGACGTAATCGGCGCGTTCAATGGTTTCGGCATCGTGCTCGACCACCAGCACCGTGTTGCCCAGGTCGCGCAAATGGTGCAGAGTATCGATTAGCCTTCCGTTATCGCGCGGATGAAGCCCGATCGAAGGTTCATCGAGCACGTAAAGAACGCCGCGCAGCTTCGACCCGATCTGCGTTGCAAGACGGATGCGCTGTGCTTCACCGCCCGAAAGAGTTGCCGAAGACCGCTCCAGACTCAAGTAGTCGAGTCCTACGGCACATAGAAACTCGAGGCGGTTGCCGATCTCTTCTACGACACGCCCGATAACCTGCATCTCCCGCTCTTTGAAACTCCAGGAGCGAAGCAGCGGCAGCGCACGCGCGATCGGCAGGGCGGTAAACTCCGCGACCGAAAGATCCTTCACCTTCACGGCGAGGCTCGACGGCTTTAGGCGTTGCCCATGGCAATCGGGGCAGATCGTGGGCGACATATACTCCATCAACCATTCGCGATAGCCCTCACTCGATCGCGAGTAATTTTCGTCCAGAGTCTTGAGAATGCCGGGAAGTCGGGCGTTGCCGTAAAGCAGCAGATTCCGCGTCTTTTTCGGCATTTCTTCAAAAGGAACAGCGAGGTCGATACGGCATTGTTCGGCCATCTCGGCCAGAACCGATTGCATGTAGGATGAACTTGCGCCCGGGCCCAAGCCGCCATCGAGCAGCGGTTTTGAGCCATCGGCGATCACTTTCACGGGATCGAACGCCCAGGTGCTGCCTACGCCTTTGCAGGTTTCGCAGGCGCCGTAAGGACTGTTAAATGAAAACGAGCGAGGCTCGAGCTGTGGCAGGCTCGTCCCGTCATTTGGGCAAGCGAGCTTTTCGGAGTAGAGGCGCTCCGTTCCATCGACGACCGCGACGATAACGAGACCGTCAGCCCACTTCAAGGCAGTCTGAATAGAGTTTTCGAGGCGTTGTTGAATCCCCGGTTTCACTACTAGCCGGTCGATTACCACCTCGATCGTGTGATTCTTACGTTTATCAAGGGTAAGCGGCTCGTCCAGAGTGCGCAGCTCGCCGTCGATGCGTGCCCGGAAACCACCTTTGGCGATAGCTTCGAGCTCCTTCTTGTATTCGCCTTTGCGGCCCCGCGCGATCGGTGCCAGAACCATGATGCGATCATTTTGATGCAGGCTGAATACCTGCTCCAGGATCTGTCCCGGAGACTGCCGCGAGATCTCGGAGCCACAAACAGGACAATGCGGTACGCCGACCGAAGCATAGAGCAGCCGCAGATAATCGTAGATCTCCGTGACGGTGCCGACGGTCGAGCGCGGGCTGCGCGTAGTCGTTTTCTGCTCGATCGAGATCGCCGGGCTCAGCCCATCGATCGAATCGACTTCGGGGCGCTCCATTTGATCCAGAAACTGCCGCGCATATGGCGAGAGCGTTTCCACATAGCGGCGCTGCCCTTCGGCGTAAATGGTATCGAAGGCAAGCGAGCTCTTGCCCGATCCGCTCAGGCCGGTGATGACTGTAAATGTATTCCGAGGAATTTCGACACTTACGTTCTTTAAATTGTGCTGGCGCGCGCCATGCACTGAGATCCGATCCAACATGAAGGGGTGCTTCTTCTATTGTCGTTTACCGGCTTCTCCTGGTACAAGAAGGAGCCCGAGCGGTTCGTTCCAGACATCGACCATATAGAGTTTCAGGCCCCTGGATGAGCATTCGCTGTGGCCCGGCAGAGGTCTTTGTCTCCCTTCTTATTTCACGTCGAGGACCATCCCGACGCCCCTGGTTCGTCGAAACGAATGGCCGATGGCTGCTGGTAACTCGCTAAGATAGCGTAGCGGCGCCTCCTTGCGAAGCCGACCCGCAAGAAGCTTAATTTTTCCCTATGGCAAAGAGTTTCGGAGACTTATCGGAACGCGAGATCCTGGCGCTTGCTGTGTCTCTTGAGGAAGAAGACGGCCGGATTTACGGCGAATTTGCGGAAGCCCTCCGCGAAAACTATCCCGCTACTTCGCGTTTATTGGCAGAGATGCAGCAGGAGGAGTCAGACCATCGTGCCAGTCTGATCGAGCTCTACCAAAAGCGCTTTGGCGAACGTCTTCCGCTCATTCGACGGCAAGACGTAAAGGGATTTGTTTCGCGACCGCCGGTGTGGCTGGTGCAACCGCTCGGGCCGAATGCAGTTCGGAAAGCCATCGAGTCGATGGAGGGCGAAACCGGGCGATTTTATAAACTTGCTCTACAAAGGACCACCGATGCGTCCACGCGCAAGCTGCTGGGCGATCTGGCGGAAGCGGAAGCTAAGCATTCGGCGGCAGCAGACGCGATTGAGCAGAAGCATCTCACACCCGCCGTCCACGCCGGGGAGCGCGAAGCCTCTCGTCGAACGTTTGTTCTGCAGATCGTTCAGCCGGGGCTGGCCGGATTAATGGATGGCTCCGTTTCTACGCTGGCGCCACTATTCGCCGCGGCGTTCGCCACACATAAAGCGCATGATGCCTTTCTCGTCGGCATGGCCGCGTCGGTGGGTGCCGGTATCTCGATGGCGTTCGCGGAAGGACTATCGGACGACGGTTCGCTAACTGGTCGCGGGAAGCCGCTGCTCCGGGGCTGTGTCACGGGCGCGATGACGTTTGCCGGCGGCATCGGCCACACGCTACCTTATCTGATTAACGATTTTCAAATTGCAACGGCAGTTGCGATGGGCGTAGTCGTGGTCGAGCTGGCCATTATCAGCTGGATCCGGCAGCACTATATGGAAACGCCGCTTGTGCGCGCAGCTCTCCAGGTCATTCTGGGCGGCGTACTGGTTTTTGCGGCTGGCATTCTCATTGGTACATCGTAGGGGAACGTATGGCATTGTCGAATCTCATTGAATACGCCGAAGCAAGCCCGGAAGTCCGCGCGGTCTACGACGACATCATGGCAACTCGCAAAGCGGATTGGGTTAACAATTTCTGGAAGGCGATTGCTCACGATCCGGAAACGCTTCGGCGTACGTGGCAGAGGATCAAGCAGATCATGGGGCCGGGCGGAGCTTTGGATCCGCTGATGAAAGAGTTTATCTACGTGGCAGTCAGCGTAACCAATCAGTGCGAATACTGCGTGGCGTCGCATGCAACATCGGCGCGGAACAAAGGAATGACGGACGACATGTTCGCGAACTCAGGCCGTCATAGGGATGGCGAACGAGACGAACGAGCTGGTAGCGGGCTACCGGGTTGAATTGGACGAGCAGTTCAAGTAAGCGGAGCGCAACCCACCCATGTTGCTGGCCGAAGTGGTCGAGACGTCCGGTCGCATTACCGCTACCGCCAAGCGGCTTGAAAAGATCGCACTGCTGACCGATTTACTGCAGCGGCTAAGCCCGGGTGAGGTAGAGATCGTTGTATCTTTTCTATCCGGGACGACGCGCCAAGGGCGAATCGGGATCGGTTACGCTGCCTTGCGGGACTCCATGCAAGCGCCGTCAGCAAAGCCCTCGATCGCTATTCTTGCTGTGGACCATCTGCTAGACGAACTGGCAACGGTGCAAGGGCCGGGTTCGGAAGCGCGCAAACGGGAACTGCTGAGCGCAATGTTTGGGCGCGCGACCGAAGCCGAACAGAAGTTCTTATCCGGGCTGCTCGTGGGAGAACTGCGGCAAGGTGCGCTCGAAGGCATCATGCTCGAAGCTCTAGGGAAGGCGTCGGGTATAGGAGCAGAGCGGATTCGCCGCGCCGCGATGATGGGCGGCGGTTCGGCACGGATTGCACGCGCCGCCATGGGCGAAGGTGAAACCGGTCTCCAACAATTCGACGTGCAACTTTTTCGCCCTGTTCAGCCCATGCTTGCGCAAACCGCCGAGGACGTATCAGACGCGCTCACCGAGCTTGGAGAAGCTGCACTTGAATACAAGTTCGACGGCGCCCGTGTGCAGGCGCATAAATCGGGCGACGAGGTGAAGATCTACTCGCGGGGTTCGAACGATGTCGGCGCGGCCGTACCGGAGATCGTGGCGGCAGTTCGCGCGATGCCGGCGCGCGAGATGATTCTCGACGGCGAAGTGCTCAGTCTCGACGCCGCGGGGCGCCCGCAGCCGTTTCAACTTTCTATGCGCCGCTTCGGCCGCAAGGTGAATGTGGCTCAGCTCCAGACGGAGTTGCCTATGAGCCCATTCTGGTTCGACGTGCTTTACCTTGACGGCAGCGTGACCCTCGACGAGGCGCAGGAGAGGCGCTTTGCTCTGCTCTCTCAACTAGTTCCATCGGAGGCCCTCGTCCCGCACCTCGCGACGGGCAATCGGGAAGCAGCCGAAGACTTTCTTCACCAAGCGCTCTCTCGCGGGCACGAGGGCGTGATGGCTAAAGCCCCGAATGCGCCCTATGCAGCAGGCTCACGCGGCCAGAGCTGGCTGAAGATCAAGCGGGCGCGTACGCTCGATCTCGTCATTTTGGCGGCTGAATGGGGCAACGGCCGGCGTCAGGGCTGGCTAAGCAACTTGCATCTCGGCGCTCGCGATACCGAAAAGGGCGGCTTCGCCATGCTGGGGAAAACCTTCAAGGGGCTCACCGATGAGATGCTTGCCTGGCAAACCGCCGAATTCCAGAAGATCGAAATCGCACGTGACAAGTACACGGTGTATCTCGAGCCGAAGATTGTCGCCGAGATTGCGTTCAATGAGATCCAGATCAGCAGCCGTTACGTGAGTGGTCTGGCTCTGCGTTTCGCGCGCGTGAAGCGTTACCGCCCCGATAAGTCTTCCGCCGATTCGGACACCTTTCAAGCCGTCCAGAAGTTAGCCGGTCTGACCGTCTGAATCGAGCTCAGTTCGGGATCACAACAGCCGGACCGCTGGTGCGGTCTTCTAGTATGGCCCTGAGACCCTCGTTAACCTTTCCGATCGGAAAGATTTCGACAGGCGTTTGCAATTTCATCTTATCCGCCAGCTCGAGGAAATCGCGCCCGTCGTCTCGCGTCATGTTCGCCACGCTCCGGAGCTGACGTTCTCCCCAGAGCAGCGTGTCGTAGTCGAACTGCGGCATGCGATCGAGGTGGATCGCATTGATCGCCACGATGCCTCCTTTGGCGAGTGCCTTCAGTGCTGCCAGGACGACATCGCCGGAAGGCGCGAAGGTGATTGCTGCATCAAGGGCGACCGGCGGCCGTTCCGTTTCACTGCCAACCCAATCGGCGCCGAAATGACGGGCCAACGATTGATGTTCCCCACCCCTTGTACTGACATAAACATGGCAATCCCACGCTTGCAAAACACGGATCGCCAGTTGAGCGGAGGAACCAAACCCAAAGAGCCCGACATGCTGACCCGGCTTGACCTCCGCTACGCGCAAGCTCCGAAATCCAATGATTCCTGCGCATAACAAAGGAGCAGCGGCCTCGTTCGAGAGCCCCGGCGGCAAGGGAAGCAGAAAATCTGTTCGCGCGGTAGTGTATTCGGCAAATCCGCCGTTCACGCTGTATCCGGTGTAGGTGGGATCATCGCAAAGGTTCTCGCGGCCGGCTTGGCAGAACCGGCAAGTACCATCGGTGCCGCCGATCCACGAAACACCGACTCGCATACCAGGCTGAATATCCGGCGCTGGCGATTCGAGTACTTCGGCCACAATCTGATGCCCGGGCACGAGCGCCTTTTTCTTTGGCGCTAGCTCTCCCGTAACGATATGCAAATCCGTCCGGCAGATACCACAGGCAAGCACTTTGAGTAACGCCTCACCGGGTTTCGGCGTCGGTGGCGGTACCTCCTGGATCGACAGCGGTTTCTCGTTTTCACGGAAAGAGGCGGGCTGGTGCAGGACAGCGGCACGCATACCTCTATCCTCTAACGTGTTGGTTTAAGAGTCCCCGTCGAGCGCGCGTCCTTCGAAGAACACATCCTGGTGGTGCGAGATCGTCGGCGGTGTTGTAAACACAATTGAGATCGTATCGAAACGCACGTTGTTCCAGGAGTCACCCGAACGCGTCACAAAGCTCCGGGCAGCCCGTAGTATGTGCCGCTTCTTTTCGTCATCGATGGCGCGATCAGGGCTTCCAAATTCGGAAGAACTCCTCGATTTCACTTCCACAAATATCAGCTTCGTGCCTTCCCGCGCCACGATGTCGATCTCCGAATCCTCACCGGGCCGGTAGTTGCGGGCAATCACCTTATAACCCGAACTCTTGAGATACCGATGGGCTAAATCTTCACCTTTTCGGCCCAGCGCCGCTTGCGGCGAAAGTGCTTGTTCCTCGCGCTTTTGCCGTACCCTATCACTTAACTTCCAGACTAACTGCCGTGGCTGGATGGACCAACGTCCCCGTTCCCCTTCAGTGCTGCCAGACGCCATTCAATCACCTTGCCGCGAACCAGGTAACAGAGATAGAATTCCCAGAACCGTCGGAATCGCCGACTCCCGTTAACCAGCAATTCGAAGCCCAAATATCTCCACAGCGCAAGTAAACGTACGTACACGGAAATCTCAGCAAACTTAACCGAAGAGTAATAATCGTATCCGCCGTGATCCTCGCCGAAGTAGCGGAACGAGAAGCTGTTCAAGTGCCAGCGGTGGGTGGGATCGCAGAACGAGCTGTAATCGGTGTAATGCGGCGTGACGATAACAGCTTGGCCGCCCGGCGCAAGGAGGCGGTGGATTTCCTCCATCGTACGAACCACATCCGCCACATGCTCGATCACGTGTATGGCACGTACCTCACGGAAGGAGTTGTCCGCGAAGGGAAGGGGGTACTGATCTAGATCAACGATTACGTCGGCACGGGTATGTGCATTACGGTCTATGCCGATAGCACCCGGGTACTTATTGATCCCACAACCAACGTCGAGAATGGGACGGACCGAGGAACCGTTCGCGCTCGGGCCCATCAAAGACGATTTAGCGCTCCAACTCCCGCAGACACTGCTCCAGTGTATCGAGCGCAAAGTCGGCCTGTTCGTGATTGATCACTAGTGGCGGACACAGCCGGATGCTGTTTGGACCGGCGCCGAGCACCAGCAATCCGCGCTCAAATGCGAGAAACTCGAGGCGGTCGCGCAGTTCGGGCGCCCGTTCCTTGGTTGCTTGGTCGCGTACCATTTCGATACCGATCATGAGTCCCAGACCGCGCACCTCACCGACGAAGGAAAAGCGCTGCGGCCAATCCTGCATACGAGCCATCATGTAGCTGCCGACCTCGCCCGCATTCGCTACCAAGCCGTCCGCTAACAAATCAAGCGTCGCAAGCGCCGCGGCAATCGAAACGGGGTTTCCGCCGAAAGTCGATGCGTGTGCCCCGGGGGGCCACTTCATCACGTCGGCTCTCGCGATAGTAGCTGAAAGAGGCATCCCGCTCGCGATACCCTTCGCGACTGTCACGATATCGGGCACCACTCCGAAATGCTCGGAGGCGAACATCTTGCCCGTACGTCCCATACCGCACTGAACTTCATCGTGGATCAGCAGGATGCCGTATTTATCGGCTACTCTCCGCAACTCCTGATGAAACTCCTTCGGCGGAACCAAATACCCGCCTTCACCCTGCACGGGCTCGACGAAGATTCCCGCGACTTCTTCCGCCGGCAGGATCGTCTTGAAAAGCTGGTCTTCGAGCACCCGCACGCACTCAAGCGCATGTTCCGCTTCGCTCGTCCCAGCATGGCGACGGTAGGTATTCGGGTATTGAATGTGGGTCACAGGCATTGACGGATGGAACCCGCGCCGCTGGATCACTTTACTGCCAGTTAGCGAGAGCGCACCCATGGTGCGTCCATGAAAGGCGCCGAAGAAGGCGATGAACTTGTCGCGGCCCGTGTGGTAACGCGCCAATTTGACGGCGGCTTCGTTTGCCTCAGCTCCGGAGTTTCCAAAGTAGACCCGCCGCGGTACTCCACCTGGAGTCAATCGAGCGAGTCTTTCCGCCAGATCGACCATCGTCTCGTAATAGAAGTCCGTGCCGGACATATGCAGAAAGTCAGCCGCCTGCGACTGAATCGCGCGCACCACGTGAGGATGGGAATGCCCCGTTGCCACTACAGCAATACCGGCAGCAAAATCCAGGAAGCGATTGCCATCAACGTCTTCCACAACTGCGCCGCTGCCGCGCTTCATGACAAGCGGATAACAGCGCGTGTAAGAAGTCGAAAGGACCGCCGCATCGCGCGCGATGATTCCCTGGGCCTTGGGACCGGGCAGTGCGGTCAGAAGCTGGGGCAAAAGCGGGTTCAGAGTGGTTGCAGTCAGCATAATCAGACACCTCGAATTACAAAGGAGTAAACGGACAGAGAGGGATGCGTGGTCCGGACGGAGCTAGTCTGCGCCGAAGAGAGAGGGTCGGGTGCTGGCTGGGATCGCCATCATCTAAGCTTACTCAAATGTGTGGCCGATTGGGAAGTATTCTCGTCCCCGATTAGTTTACTGGTTTGGGCGGTCCAATCGATCCCGGCGCGCGAGCCACGTGACTGCGCCAAATGCGCCCAACCACGATCCGGCAGCGGCGAAGATCACGTAAACCGAATTGCCCGTGTAACTGATCACTGCAAAGGCGGAGAGCAGATACCACAGACTGCTCCAGCCGGCGGCAGAGATCCTGCGTCGTGCTGTTACCGCGGAATTAAAGAGTACGTAGACGGCGTCGGTTAATGCGGTGGAGGCCATGACGCCGGCCGCTATCAGAGGATGAGGAGCTTGAATGAGGGCCACCCTCCATTTTCACCGGTGCTGTGAAACCGCTCTGGCGTCGCGCTTCGTCTGAGCTATGTTACCTACATGAACGCGTTTCCGGGATCGAGGGCCAGACAATCGGCAATCTTCTTTTGCTTGTTGGGTGTGGGTCTCGGCCTGAACCATTCCGTAACCGGGCAGGAAAATAAAGACGGCAAAGATCCGCGAACGGCCACTGCACCGACTCCTGCAAAGCCAGCGCTTACTCCCTTGCCGCCCGATGCCCACGTTCAGCAAACGGCCACCGTGGATGGGAAAGCCCTTCAGTACACAGTGACCGTGGGCACGCTGCCAATCCAGGACAAGGAGGCTAAGACCGCCGGCGAGGTTATTTACACGAGCTATGTCATTCCGGGCCGCGATCGTCCGGTGACCTTCGCTTTGAATGGCGGGCCGGGAGCCTCTTCCGTCTATCTCAACCTGGGCGCGATTGGTCCGAAGCGCGTCTCATTCGGCCGGCAGGGCGACAGTCCGTCCGATCCGGCCACATTAACCGACAACCCGGGCACATGGCTTGACTTCACCGATCTCGTTTTCATTGATCCGATCGGTACCGGCTTCAGCCGCTCGTTGGTGCCGGAAGCGGAAGCTAAAAAGTTGTTCTTCAGCACGACTCCTGACATCGAATACCTTTCGCGTGTGATCTACAGCTGGCTCGTGAAGAATGAACGCCTTGCATCACGCAAGTATCTTGTCGGCGAGAGTTATGGCGGCTTCCGCGGGCCGCGAATCACCCATTACCTGCAGACCCAGCTTGGGGTGGCGATGAACGGCATCGTGCTGGTTTCGCCGTATCTCAATCCGACGATCGATGACAATCGTGATCTTTCTCCTATTCCTTGGATGATGACTCTGCCCTCGATCGCGGCGGCCAATTTGGAGCGAAAGGACCAGCTCACATCGCAGAAGATGGCGGAAGTAATTTCCTACACGCGCGGCGAGTATGCGACGGACCTCATGAAGGGACACTCGGACCCGGAGGCGACCCCGCGAGTTGTTAAGCACGTGACAGAGTTAACAGGGCTCGATGCAGAGTTTGTGAAGCGTTCGGGCGGTCGCTTGGAGACGCAGGCTTTCTTGCGCGAGGAATTTCGCGAACACGGCAAGCTGGGGAGCCGCTACGATCCCAACGTCACCGCTTGGGATCCCTTTCCCTACGATCCCGATCAGCGCAGCAATGATCCACTTCTCGAAAGCATCATCGCGCCTACCACGACGGCCATGGTCGACTTCATCACGCGCGTAGTCGGCTGGAAGACGGAAGCTCGCTACAACGCCCTGAGCTTCGATGTAAACCGGTTGTGGGACGGCGGTGAGGACTTGCGTAAGGGGGCTGTCGAACAACTCCGCGAATCCGTCGCCGCCGATCCCAAATTGCGTGTGCTGATCGCCCACGGCTGGGACGATCTTTCCTGCCCGTTCATGGGCTCGATTCTCACCGTCGATCAGATGCCGATTATGGGGGATCAGAGCCGGGTAGAGGTCAAAGAGTATCCCGGCGGCCATATGTTTTACAACCGGCCTGAGAGTCAAGCGATATTACGCCACAATGTCATTGAGATGTATAGCCGTCATTAATGCCCGCCTATTTGGAAGACGCTCACTCTTACCCGCGCCCACAGTTGCAGAGAGACGATTGGATTTCGTTGAATGGTCTGTGGGATTTCTCGATCGACAAGCAAGCCGAATGGACCGATTCTTCGGAAGTCGATTGGAACTCGCACATCACTGTTCCCTTTAGTCCTGAAACGTCCGCCAGCGGCCTGAGCGCGACTGGCTTTTATCGGGCGGTCTGGTATCGCCGGGCGTTCGACACGCCGCTGCTGCGGCCCGGGCAGCGGCTGATGCTGCACTTCGGAGCAGTCGATTACATAGCCAACGTGTGGGTGAACGGCACTCGTGTCTGCACGCACGAGGGCGGCTACACGCCGTTCTCTGCCGATATCACCGCGGCCCTAATCCCGGGCAGGACCCAGGAGGTCGTGATCAGGGCGGAAGATGATCCATTCGATCTGGCTAAGCCGCGTGGCAAACAGGATTGGAAGCTGGAACCGCATTCGATCTGGTATCCACGCACGACCGGCATCTGGCAAACGGTGTGGCTCGAGGTTATTCCCGAATCGTCGATTGATGTCCTCAAGTGGACCTCCAACCTGGAGCGTTGGGAGATCGGTCTAGAAGCCCACATCGGCGGTTTGGTCACCGAAAAGCTAAAGCTCTCTGTAAGGCTGCGTTGCGAAGATGACGTGCTGGCGGAAGACACGTATTCCGTGGTCAATCGCGAGGTACATCGGCGCATTGCCCTGTCCGACCCGGGTATTGACGATTACCGCAACGAACTGCTGTGGAGTCCCGCATCCCCAACCGTCATCGATGTCGAACTCGAACTTAAGAACGAGCATGGCGAGGTGATTGACCGCGCCTGGAGCTATACGGCGTTGCGCGTCCTCGCCGTTCAGGGTGATCGTTTTATTCTCAACGGCCGCCCGCTTACTCTAAGGCTGGTCCTCGATCAAGGTTACTGGCCCGAGAGCGGTCTTACGGCTCCGAACGACGATGCGTTTCTCGAAGACGTAATGCTCGCCAAGAAACTTGGGTTTAACGGCGTCCGCAAGCATCAGAAGATCGAGGATCCACGGTATCTATATTGGGCGGACCGCATGGGGCTGCTCGTTTGGGAGGAGATGCCGAGCGCTTACCGCTATACACATAAGTCGATTGAGCGAGTTACCCGCGAGTGGATTGAAGTCTTGAACCGCGATAGCAGTCACCCGTGCATCATTTCCTGGGTTCCGTTCAATGAGTCGTGGGGAGTGCCCGATCTACCTGAGAGTCCCGCTCAACAGCATTATGTGCAAGCGCTGTATTATCT
Source organism: Terriglobia bacterium (assembly GCA_963737005.1). GTDB lineage: Bacteria > Acidobacteriota > Terriglobia > Bryobacterales > Bryobacteraceae > Bog-105. The sequence continues at coordinate 1,080,125 of CAVTRD010000008.1, forward strand.
CACCAAGACGCTTGATCCCACGCGTCCGGTGATCGGCAATGATGGTTGGGAAAACGTCGCAACCGACATCATCGGCATTCACGATTACGACGATCAGCCGGAGCGCATAGGAAAGCGCTACGGTCTTGATGAAGTAGCGTCAAATCTTTTCAAGCGTGAGAGACCTGGTGGGCGGATGCTGCTCGTCCACGGCAGACTATCGGCGGAACAGCCCATCATTCTGACCGAATTCGGTGGCATTGCGCTATCGGATGACCAGAATGGCGCCTGGGGCTATTCGCGTTCCGATTCACCGTCGGAGCTGGTCGAGCAGTATTGCGCTCTTCTCGCGACCGTGCGTGCCTCGCCTGCTTTAGCCGGGTTCTGCTACACGCAATTCTGTGACACATACCAGGAGGCGAACGGACTGCTTTTTGCCGACCGTACGCCGAAAGCGCCTCTGGAACAGATCGCCCGTTGCACCACTGGCTCGCGGCCGGATTTCGATGATCAGGTCGAAGCCACCTGGAGGGAGCGCATGATGCATCACCGTATCGGCGCGCGGGCCGAGCATTCGACTGCTCAGTCGTAGAGCAGGTTCGTTCGAAAAACACGATTCCTCGACTGTGTCGTTACAATGAAGCCATGCCTGAGGACGCTGCATCCTCACCTAACTTTGAAGCTAGTTTAGAAGAGCTCGAGCGCATTGTGAAAGAGCTCGAGAAGGGGGACCTGCCGCTCGAGCAGAGTCTAAGCTTATTTGAGAACGGCATGCGCCTGAGCGCTAACTGCAAACGTCAGCTAGAGGAAGCAGAAACGCGCGTGGAAATGCTCGTGAAACGAGGGTCGGAAATGGCCGCGGTCCCGTTCACTCCAGAAAAGCCGGCGAGATGACCGAAACGCAATCGTCAACCCTTCGCGATTTTCTTCTCGAGCAGGTAGAGGCCGTTGATCTCGTGCTCAATAAGTGGGTGCCTGCCGAGAGGGTCGATCCCTCTTCGATCCACCGTGCAATGCGCTACAGCTTATTTGCGGGCGGTAAACGCATTCGACCCATCCTGGCAATCGCCGCCGCAGGCGCAGTGAACAACGCGGCCGCAGGCGTCGAACACGCCGCGGCCACGCTCGAACTGGTTCACACCTATTCGCTCGTGCACGATGACCTGCCGGCTTTGGACAATGATGATCTCCGGCGCGGCCGTCCCACTTGCCACAAGGTGTTTGGCGACGCCATGGCTATCCTTGCCGGCGATGCGCTCCTCACGCTTGCTTTCGAGGTCTTGAGTCGTTTGCCGGACATTTCGGCCGATCGCAAGATCCGGCTGGTTGAAGAACTTGCGCGTGCCGCGGGTACCGTGGCGGAATGATCGGCGGCCAGGTAAATGACATCGAAGGGGAACGTAAGAAACCGACTGCCTCCCTCCTCGATTCCATTCATCGCGCAAAAACGGGTGCGCTCCTGCGAGCGAGCGTCCGCATGGGCGCCATTTATGCTGGAGCGAGCGAGGGAGAGCTGAACGCGCTTTCGCTTTACGGAGAGCACATCGGCTTAGCTTTCCAGATCATCGATGACGTGCTCGACGTCGAGGAATCTTCGGAAGCTTTGGGTAAGACTGCGGGCAAAGACGAAGCGCAACAGAAGATTACTTTCCCTGCCGTTTACGGGCTCGATCAATCCCGCCGCATGGCCGAAGAGGAGCGCTCAGCGGCCGAAGCAGTGCTGCGCATTTTCGGCAGCCGCGCGGAACGCCTGCGACAGATTGCCGACTTCATCGTCCAGCGAAAAGCTTGAATGTGCCGTCCGGTAAAACCCGACTAGACGTCGCCCTGCTCGAACGTCAGATGGTCGAATCGCGCGCGAAAGCGCAGGCGCTGATTCTGGCCGGTAAAGTCACCGTGGACGGGCAGAAGTCGGACAAACCGGGGCGTACCGTCGGCCTCGAGAACCTGATAGCAGTCGAACAGCCGTTACGATACGTGAGCCGCGGCGGGTTGAAGCTCGAGGCAGCCCTTAAACAATTCAGAATCGATGTTATGGGGCGGGTTTGTCTCGACATCGGCGCTTCGACTGGCGGCTTTACCGATTGCCTGCTCCAGCACGGTGCCTTACGCGTACATGTGGTCGATACAGGAGCTGGTCAAATCGATTGGAAGCTGCGCACCGATCCGAGGGTCGTCCTACACGAGCGCACCAACGCCCGCTATTTGAGCTCCAAACAAATTGGCGAACTGGCGGCCATCATCGCTTGCGATGTCAGCTTCATCTCAGTCAGGCTGCTGATCCCCGCTCTCGCCCCGCTTCTGGAGCCAGAGGGTGATTGGATAATCCTCGTCAAACCTCAGTTCGAAGCGGGTCGTGAGTTGGTGGGCAAAGGCGGGGTCGTGCGCGATCCTGCCATTCATCAGTCCGTTTGCGACCAGGTCGCCCTCGCGCTACATCAGATCGGGTTCACCACTGCGGTTGTACCAAGTCCGATCGAGGGCGCTGCCGGTAACCGCGAGTTCCTGCTCCACGCCCGGCGAGCTTAGCGCTCCCACAATCAGGGACCGCTACTCTATTCTGGTAAGCACACCCTCTCACGCATGCACCAGATCAAGACGGTAGGCATCATTTCGAAGCCCAAAATGGCTCGTGCAGCCGAGATCGTTTGCGGACTCCTGCGCTGGCTCGATGAGCGGGATGTCGCTTATCGCTGTGACGAGCAAACAGCCGAATATGGCGGACTGAAAGAGCACTTTTCGCGTGAAGAGTTGCCGGACGGCTCCAACCTGATCATCGTTTTAGGCGGCGACGGTACGCTGCTTTCCGCGGCGCGCGTAGTGGCGGGCCGTGATATACCTCTGTTCGCCGTCAATCTCGGGCACCTGGGTTTCCTCACGGCCATCCAACTGGAAGATCTTTACCCGGAGCTCGAACGCGCTCTAGCAGGCGAGCACCGCATCGGCCGCCGGCGTATGGTCGATTGCGAAGTGCGGCGCGGAGGCGAAGTAGTCGGCATCTACGCTGCACTGAACGACGTGGTTATCACGAAAACAGAGCTGGCCCGTATGATCGATCTCGATACCCACGTCGACGATCACTTCGTCGCTGCTTACAAGGCCGACGGTCTCATTATCGCTACTCCCACCGGCTCTACCGCATATTCGCTCTCTGCCGGAGGGCCGGTCATTTTTCCTTCCGTTAAAGCTTTTTGCCTGACGCCGATTTGCCCGCACATGTTGACCAATCGACCGGTAATTGTGCCGGATTCGAGCGTCATCCAGATTCTCGTACATGGTGAGGAGGGAACTTACCTCACGATTGATGGCCAAGTTGGCGAGCCGCTCTATAAGGGCGACCTGGTCATCTGCCGGTCCTCGCCGAATACTATCCAACTCATCCGCCCACCCAAGCTGCTTTTCTTTGATGTGCTGCGCGAAAAGCTGAAGTGGGGAGAACGTTAGCCAAGATCCATGGGCTTACTCAAGCGGCTCACGCTCACCACTTGGATTTTTCTGGCGCTTGTTGCGGGCATCCTGCTCGGCGCGTTTTTTCCAGGGTTCGCGAGATCGCTTGCGCCGGTCAGCGATATCTTCCTCCGTCTGATCAAGTCGATCGTGGGCCCGCTTCTCTTCGGGACGCTCGTTTCAGGAATTGCTTCGGCAGGCGAACTGAAGACGATGGGTCGTATTGCATTGAAGGCTTTTACATACTTCGAGATTGCGACCACGCTGGCCCTGGCAATCGGTCTTATCGTCGTCAATGTGGCTCAACCGGGAGCCGGCTTACGGCTGACCGGCGAAGGGTCGCCAGCTTTGCCCGCCTTATCAAAGCCCGCCTCTATCGGCCAGATACTCGAGCACGCCGTACCCTCGAACATCTTCGAGTCGCTCGCTCAGAACGATGTCCTCCAGATGGTTGTCTTCTTTTTCCTTTTCGGAGCCGCGTGTTCGTCAATCGGCTCGCGAGCCCAACCTGTCGTGAATTTTGCCGCTGCGGTTGCGGAAGTGATGTTTCGCTACACAAAATACATCATGTATTTGGCCCCGTTCGGTGTGGGCGCGGCCATCGCAGTGACGGTTGGATCAAAGGGGCTCGGAGTGCTTCTCGGGCTGGGCAAGCTGGTTGGAACGCTTTACCTGGCGCAGGCTCTGTTCGTGGTATTGGTGTTGGGCGCCGCACTTACGATTGCGCGTGTTCCGGTCGGCTCTTTTTTCCGTGCTGTGCGTCAACCATTCCTGATCGCGTTCTCCACTGCATCGAGCGAGGCGGCTCTGCCTCTTGCGCTCGAGAACATGACCTACTTCGGTGTCCCGAAACATATTGTCGGCTTTGTACTGCCGACCGGCTATAGCTTCAATCTCGATGGCTCGACACTCTACTTGTCGCTCGCCTCCGTTTTCGTCGCGCAAGCCGCCGGCGTTCACATGCCGATCGCCACACAGATCACCATGATGTTGACCTTGATGCTCACGAGCAAGGGCGTCGCCGCCGTGCCGCGAGCTTCGCTTGTCATACTCGCCGGAACTTTGGGAACTTTCAATCTGCCGCTCGAAGGAGTCACTTTGATCCTCGGAGTCGACGCATTGATGGACATGTGCCGGACTTCGGTCAATCTATTAGGCAATTGCGTGGCCACCGCAGTGGTTGCTAAGTGGGAAGGCTTCGCCCTGCACCCTACAGAGGCTGAGCTGACCTCGGTCACCTAGGATTTACTTCTTCACCCAGGAGCGCTCGATGCTCAACGCCTTACCTGTTTGGTCATCAGCCTTGACGATCGCGCCGTGCAGTTCGACACCGTGCCGCGCTGCTTCCATGCGGCCCGCCAAGCCGCTCAGAAACCGCCTTACAATCGTATCCTTATCCACCCCGATCACCGAATCATAAGGACCGGTCATGCCCGCATCCGTCTGGTAAGCCGTTCCGCCCGGTAACACTCGACCATCGGCAGTCGGAATGTGAGTGTGTGTGCCAATAACGGCTGTGACGCGGCCGTCCAGATACCAGCCCATGGCTACTTTCTCACTGGTCAACTCCGCATGAAAATCGACGAACCGTATCTTGATAGCCGGGTCCAGCCCATTGAGCAGCTCGTCCGCTTTCCGAAACGGGCAATCGATGTTTGCCATGTGCGCACGCCCTTGCAGATTAAGAACCGCATACGGCGATCCATTCCGCGCCTTCCCAGTAAACAACCCGTTGCCGGGCAATCCCGGCGGATAATTCGCGGGGCGCAAGAGACGGGGCTGATGACCGATATAATCGTGGATCTCGCGCTTATCGAAACTGTGATTGCCGCCGGTCAGCACATCGAGGCCAAGCGAAAGCAGTTCCTCCGCAATAGAAGGTGTAATCCCGAAACCGCCAGCACTGTTCTCTGCGTTCGCGATCGCCAGATCGATCTTCTGCTCACCCATCAAACGATGCAAATTGTCGGCGACAATGGCACGTCCGCCCGAGGCGAAGATGTCGCCGATGAAGAGAATGTTCATTAAGCGGGCGAAAGAAAAAGCGCTTCTGCGAGAGCTTCTAACTCGAGCTCCGTCATTGACCCCTAGAAGAACAAGGGGGGAATCCGCCGAGTACCTTTAGGCTTCTCCATGGCATTCGAAAACACCGGAGCCTGCACACGGGCACTTCATTCGAGAAGGACTCCATGACATTGACTATCGGATCAATTTTTAGGAGACCAAGGCAGACGCTCTCGCAGGGAACGCCTCGTTCAAGAATAGCAGGAAGTTCGAGCCGTAAGCTACGTGGCTTGTAGCCGCTCCGCAATGTCCTTTTCAGAGATCGCGCCCTCTTTGATCACCCGCCAATAGGGTTCGGTAATGTCAACGGTGGTCGAGCCGGTACCGGTGCACAAACCGCCGTCCAGTACCAGGCTTACCGTTCCATCCATAGCTGCAAATAGCTCAATCCCGCTCGCCATGGTTGGCTGGCCGGAAAGATTGGCGCTCGTCGAGATCAGTGGATGGCCGGTTTTCTCGATAATGGCATCCAGCATCGGCGATTTCGCCTGACGGAGCGCAAGGCGTCCGGTATTGCCGGTGACTTTCAAGGGTACGCGCGCCGCTGCCGGTACGATCATCGTCAGCGGTCCGGGCCAGAAGTGGCGCGCCAGGATGTAAAAGCGGCTGCTCAAGTCTTTGGCCAGATCTTCTGCCATCAACACGTCTGAAACGGCCAGGGGAAGCGAGCGGACGCTCTCGCGCCCTTTGGACGCGAACACTTTTCCCACGGCATGCAGGTTGAAAGGATCCGCTACCAGCACGTAAAGTGCGTCGGTCGGTACGCCGACTACTCTGCCGCGCCGAATCTCATAGGCTGCCCGATCGACTGCTGCAGGATCTGGACTTTCCGGGTTTACTTCGATTAGGTCTGTTGCCACTGTTAGGACTGATTACTCCGCGATTGCGGAATAAAGTACTTCGTCAGTTTACCTTTCACCGAGTGCCTGGGCAACCTGCACGGCCATATCGTATCGTCCAAAGGGTGCACTTAGCGCGGCGCCCTGGACCATGTGCCGAACCTTGGCCGTCATCTCGCGCGCGATAGCGACGCCTTCTGCCCGCGACTTTTCGGCGCTATCGGCCGCGCGCATCCGATCCATATAAGCCGCAGGGACGGGCACCCGCAGCTCGTTGACCATGAACTCCGCGTTCCGGTAGCTCGTCAACGGCCAAATGCCCGCAATGATTGGCAACTTGTACTGTTCCGTTTTGCGGAGGAACACTTCGAGCAGATCGAGATCGAAAACCGGCTGCGTCACAACGTACTCAGCACCCGCCTCCACCTTCCAGGCAAAGCGCCGCAGTTCCTCATCCATATTCAGAGCGCCTGGGTTTGCACCCACGCCGATGAGCAGCGCCGTTTGTGAACCGGTCGGGTTGCCGCCGATATCGAGCCCATGGTTCAGGTTATTCACCACATTCGTCAACCCGATTGAATCGACGTCGAACACGGCACTCGCGTCCGGGTACGTTCCCATCCGCGGCGGATCGCCGGTAATGCAAATCAGATTGCGCACGCCCATCGCATGCGAACCGAGCAACTCGGATTGAATGCTCAAGATATTGCGATCGCGGCAGCAGAAATGAAGCACGGCTTCGATCCCGGCCTGCTGCTGGATCAGCTGACAGGTGACTTGAGCGCTCAGTCTGGCGCTTGCGCGCGGTCCATCCGGTACGTTGATGCAGTCAATACCGTTCTCCTTGCATAAGATCGCGCCTGCGACTTCCTTGGCCGGATCCACGCCGCGCGGCGGAAGAATCTCGACGAAGGCCACAAACTTCCCGGCAGCGAGTTTCGCGCCCAGCTGTGACTTATTAGCGACCGGGACCTTCGCCAGTGGTCTTGGCTGCGGCTTTTCGTCTTCAGAAAGGCTAACCGTTGCCGGCCGGTGAGTCTGTAGAGGCTGTAGCGAACGCACTTCGCCTAAAATCTGCTTAATGTGCTCGGGAGTGGTACCACAGCAGCCGCCGATCACCCGTACTCCGGCCTGTATATAGCGCCTGGCATATTGCGCCATGTACTCCGGTGAGCAGAGATAGATATTCCGGCCTTCTACCGTTGCTGGAAGTCCGGCGTTCGGCATCGCGCTCAGCGGCTTAGCGGTCAACGAAAGCATTTTCTCGACCGTTTCGAGAAGCACTTTCGGACCAGCCGAGCAGTTCACACCAATCACATCGGCGGGCCATTCATCGAGGCTGCGCGTAAAAGTTTCGGTGCTCGTGCCATCCCGCAAACTGCCGTCATCGTTCACCGTTACCTGCGCGACGATGACCAGTTCCGGCCCGGCCGCTTCGCGCACTGCGAAAATCGCTTCACGCAACTCCGAAAGCTCGTAAAAGGTCTCAAGGATGACCAGATCGACCCCGGCGTTCACGAGCGCTTCCGCCTGCTCTCGAAAGACCCCGCGTGCTTCGGCGAAAGACATCGGTCCCAGCGGCTCGATTTGCGTCCCAAGCGGGCCCATGGCGCCTGCCACAAATGCTTTCTCGCCCGCTGCTTCCCGTGCCAGCCGTACTCCAGCTTCATTGATCGCCACGAGCTTCTCGGCGAACCCGAATGCCGAAAGCCGCACCCGGTTCCCGCCGAACGTATTGGTCTCGACGACATCGGCGCCGGCTCGCACGTACTCCTGATGGATCTCCTTCACCAACTGCGGCGCCGATAAGTTGAGCTCGTCGAAGCAGCGATTGATGAAGATGCCCTTTGCATACAGCATTGTTCCCATAGCGCCATCAGCAACGACAATCTTCGACTCGAGCTTGTGGCGGAACTCGGCGGCCCGCGTTTGTGTTATGGGTTCAATGGCTGTCATGACGTGCGTGCAAGGTGCAGGGAATGCCTAAATTGTATCTTCATTAGCTGGTTTCCAGCTCTACGGAATTCCCGGGCATCACGCCAAGCAGCTCAGCCGCATTGCCCTGGTTTATCCCGATTTCCAGGTAACCGGAACTGCCGGAATACACGAAGCAAGCCCCCGGATCGGCTCCGGCGAAGGTTCCACGGCGGGCGGTAATCTGGCGCGAGCCAGCCTTCAAGCTGAAGCGAACGCTGCCGAAGCGGGCCGATGTGTAATTCGTGACGATATTGCCGAATCGATCGACGTTTAGTACGATCCCGCGCCAGCGACTGTCTTTAATGTTTAGCGGTTCCAGGTTGGGTAGGATCACCGGGTCGTCCAAAATGGGGCCGACATGCGATGCACGAATTTGGCCATCGGCGAGCGCTGCCGCCACTGGCGCAAACACATCGCGACCGTGGAAGGTCTCGGACGGGGATGGAACCCAGAGAGCGCGATTGCTGATCTCCCTCATGCGCGCATACGGGTCGCTCGCGAGGATGAAGCTGAGCACGCCGTTATCAGGCGCAATGAAGTACTGTTCGCTTGCCTCGACCAGCAGCGGTTTGCGTGCAGTGCCGACACCCGGATCGACCACCACCAGATGAACGGTGCCAGGTGGGAAATACGGCGCGGCCTGAGAGATTGCATAGGCTCCCGCGTAAATCGAGAAAGGCTCGATTTCGTGCGTGATGTCGATCAGCTGGGTCTGTGGCGAGCGCCCGAGAATAACGCCCTTCATGGTGCCTACGTAGTGATCGCGCAGGCCAAAGTCGGTTGTCAGCGTAATGATCGATGGCGGCATCGGCTGTTAAAATTGTAGTGATCTCCCTTGCAATATTTCGATCACAATGCAACTACCCCGGTTGCGCCGGAGGTAGCTGCGGCGCTGATGGCTGCCTTGCGTGATGTGCCCGGCAATGCTTCGAGCACGCACCGCGCGGGGCAATACGCGCGCCAGCGCCTGGAGATGGCGCGGCTGACTATCGCTCGATCCTTGCAGTGCCAGCCCGCGGAGCTCGTTTTTACGAGTGGCGGCACGGAATCGAATAATCTGGCGATCCTCGGGCTCCTGCGCAACTTACCACCCGGGCGAAAGCACGTCGTCACGACCGATATAGAACATCCTGCGGTGCTCGAACCTGTCCGGCAGTTGGCCCGTGAAGGCGTGGAAGTTACGTTTGTAAAACCGTCTGCAGTGGCGATCGAACGCGCGCTTCGACCGGAGACAGTGCTCGTCTCCGTCATGCACGCCAATAATGAAACCGGTTCGATCCAGCCCCTTCGCGACCTCGCCGCGATTGTAGGCGAGCGGCGCGTCGCGGGCCAGCCGATCTATCTGCATTCCGACGGTGTACAGGCGTTTGGCAAAATCGACGTGAAGCTCGATCAGCTCGGCGTCGATTTTTACTCCGTCAGCGCGCATAAGATTTACGGTCCTAAGGGAATCGGTGCTTTGTTCGTCCGGCAGGGAACACCCGTGGGGGGCATCCAGTTCGGGGGCAGGCACGAACGAGACCGGCGTGCAGGAACCGAGAACGTTCCAGCCGTCATCGCGTTCGCGTGCGCAGTCGAGCTGCTTGCAGGCGCCTCATCGACCCAGCTCGCGGAGTTGCGCGACTGTTTTGAACGGCATGTTTTAGAAGCTATTCACGACGTCGAAATAAATGGAATGATAGCCGAACGTCTACCGAACACCAGCAATCTGCTGTTCCGCGATGTGTCAGGCGAAACTCTGCTGATCGCGCTCGACACAGCCGGCTATGCCGTCTCGACCGGGTCCGCTTGCAGCAGCGGCGCGATCGAGCCATCGCATGTTCTGCTGGCGATGGGCCGCACTGTGGCCGAAGCTCGTTCGAGTGTCAGGTTCTCCTTCGGCCGGACCAATACGGCCGATGAAGTAGACGGCTTGGCCGCCGCGGTCATCTCATCGGTCCATCGTCTCCGCCGGAGCAAACAATCGAGGCCGCAGCTTGTCGCCCAATAACGCTCCGATCGCTGTTGCCATGTCAGGAGGCGTCGATAGCTCCGTCGTGGCCGGCCTGCTGCAGCGCCAGGGCTTTCCGGTGATTGGCCTTACCATGCAGCTCTGGAACCAGCGCCGTTTACCTGAGCTCGTGCCTGAAGATGGTGCGACCGGGCGCTGCTGTTCGCTCGATGATGTTTATGACGCGCGCTTTGTTGCTTCGCTCCTGGGCATCCCGTATTACGTAGTCAATTTTGAAGATCGCTTCGAAGAGCACGTTGTGAAACCGTTCGTAGCCGATTACTTGGCCGGTCGAACGCCGATCCCGTGCACGCTCTGCAACAACTTCATCAAATTCGATCAGTTTCTTGAGATGGCCGACGGCGTAGGCGCAGAAAAGATCGCAACAGGTCATTACGCACGCGTAGACTTCGACGAGAACTCAGGCCGGTATCAGCTGCGCACGGGCGTGGATCAGTCAAAAGATCAGAGTTATTTTCTGTTCGGCTTAACTCAGCCTCAACTCGCGCGCACGCTCTTCCCGCTCGGTCAAATGCAAAAGCCGCAAGTGCGGCAGTTGGCTCAAGAGCTCGCCTTACCGGTCGCTGAAAAGCAGGATAGTCAGGAAATTTGCTTCGTGCCAAACGGCGATTATGCTGCTTTCATGGACGCCTACCTGCGTGAACAAGGTATCGATGCGGCTGCGAAGGAAGGCGAGATCGTCGACACGGCGGGCCGCGTTGTCGGGCACCACGGTGGAACGCATCGTTTCACGGTCGGACAGCGCCGCGGATTGCGGATTGCAGCGGCCGAGCCGCTCTACGTCATCGCAACCGAGCCCGCTACCCAGCGCGTGGTCGTAGGAAGCAATAACGATCTTAAAACGTCAACGCTGTTCGCGCGGGACGTGAACTGGATTTCGATTGCCCCGATCACCCAGCCGCGCCGTGCTCAAGTCAAGATCCGTAATAAGCACACGGCCGCATCCGCCACGCTTTGCCCAACGGAAGACGATAGCCAGCTCGAAGTGCATTTCGACCAGAGCCAACGGGCCGTCACGCCCGGCCAAGCAGCCGTTTTCTACGATGGCGATCTGGTGCTCGGCGGAGGCTGGATCGACGGCAGCATTGATCGCGTTGGACAAGCGATCGAATCCGGCATGATTTAATCCGACTTTGGCCGAGAAGAAAAGCTGGCTGGCAGTTCGTGCCGAGTATGCACTCGCCGCTACCCTCGTAGCGTGTCTTCGTTACACGCCGCTGCCTCTCGCTAACACCGTCGCTCGCCGCACCGCGCGAGTGCTCGATTTCGCATTGCCGAAACTGCGCCGCGTGGCTCGCATTAATCTCTCTTTCGCTTACCCACACCTTTCCGGGCCTTCGCGCGAGAAGCTGATCGATGGAGTCTTTCACAATGTGGCGCGTTTGCTCGTAGCGATCGCACGATTTCCGGAGCTAGACAAATCCGAACTCGCGAGCTGGATCGAATACGAGGGGCTCGAGTATTACTTGAACGCCAAACGTGGTGGCCGCGGCGTGCTGGTAGCCACTGCTCACCTCGGCAATTGGGAACTCAGCGCTTTCGCGCACGCCTGGTTGACAGAACCGATGAACGTGATGGTCCGGCCGCTCGATAATCCGTTGATTGATACGCTCGTCGAAAGCCGGCGCACACTCTCCGGCAATCGCCTGATCTATAAACGAGACGGGGCTCGCGCAGTGCTTCGCGCTCTGCGCAGTAATGAGGCGGTCGGCATTCTTATCGATCAGAACACTGCGGCTTCAGAGGGGATCTTCGTCGATTTCTTCGGAGCAAAAGCATGCGCCAACTCGGGTTTTGTGAAGTTGGCCCACCATTCGCAAGCGCCAGTGATCCCGGGATTCGCCGTGTGGGATGAGATCCGAAAGAAATACACTTTGCATTTCTATCCGCCCGTTGAAATGACGGGTGATGAGGCGATTGACACGCAATGCATCCAAACCGCGATGGAAAACATCATCCGACAATATCCGGATCAATGGATGTGGATTCATCGCCGCTGGAAAACACGCCCTCTTGGCGAACCGCCCATTTACTGATCGGAGGCAAGCGCCCTTTGGCGCGCCACCGGTCGACCATCGAGTCCGAGCACCGCAACAATGATCCCGGCGAGCGCTTCCGGTACCGTGATCGATCCCTGGTAGCTGATGAAGTTGCCGAACTTGCCAATTTGAACGCCAAAGGCACGGTCAAACGCCGCGACGGGCCCGCTTACTTTGACGACCCGTTTCGCGGCATCGGCCTCGAGCACTTGCAAACCGGACTCGCGCGCAAAGGCCCCGACCGCTGCAACGTCCCGCGGATCGGCCGATACCTGCTCCAATGCCTGCTCTCGAGATAACGGTTGAAAATGGCCGGAGAGCAACTGATCGGAAAGATCAGCTGCCTCCGGCCTACGTCGCAAAACAAGGCTTGCAGTCAGTTTCAGATCCGCCTTCACGGTGCTCGGCGGCGTACTTCCGTCATGCTCCGGAGCGCTTCCTGGAATCGCGGCGCGTGGCCCATCCATGCTGGTGCTACTTCTGCCCGGCGCTAGCCGATGTGCTTGATCGTAGAGCCCCGAGCAGTGCAGTGCCATTCGGACTGCCAAGCCCGGTACATGGGTCCCAACCAGCTTGCGCTTTGTAATATCCCAAGCCGCTGTCATCGTTGCTTCCGGTCGTTATGTCATGAAAGCCGGCTTCGCCGATCGGATACAGTTTTGGATTTAAGAATCCGACCGGTGTTCCGAGCTGCTGATTGATAAGCGCGATCAGCCCTGCCCATAGTGGGGCGACTGCGCTCGTCCCTCCGATGACTGTGCTTTGTCCGCTAACCAGTACCTGATATCCCGTCGAAGGGTCGGCGTTACCAGCCACGTCGGGGACACCACGGCCGGCGAAGTTGGTTTGCGGTTGAACAGGCACCTTGGCGGAAGACTGATACGTCGGCAGGGTGAACGCGGCGCTCACGCCTCCACCGGTTGCTCCTTCGTTAATCGAAGTCTCATTCCACACTGTTTCCGATGAGATAGTCGAACCACTTCCGTTAAGTGTCGTTCCACCACAGCCCAGGGCGTAGGGGCTCGATGCGGGAAAATCAACGTGCAGCTTTCCGTCGCCCGCGCCGTCGCTCGAACCGTTATCCCCAGCCGCTACTGTGACAGTCACACCCAGAGTTGCGGCATCCTGCAGCGCTGCATTCATCGCCGCCTGCGACTGCGCCGTCCAGGAATCTTCCGGACCGCCCCAGCTGATTGAAACCACCGAAGGCTTGCGAGAGGTGTCGTGAACCGCATCGGTGATTGCATCGACGAAGCCCTGATCGGTATTGGGTGCGAAGTAAACTGCGATTTTCGCCCCGGGCGCTACCGAGCCGACGACCTCGATATCGAGCATTACTTCGCCGTCTGCCTCGGAGCCGGGTGTGTTCTGCCCGCCATCGACCGAAACTGCTGTGACACTTGGTTCAGGAATTCCGAGCTGTTGGAAATACGTTTGAAGATCGGTCGCGCTGTACCCGCCGCCAAGTTCGATGATCGCTACCGTCTGACCTGAACCGTTCACACCTGTCGGAAATTGATAGAGCGCGGCGATTTGCGGCGGCGTATAGCTCACGGCAGCCGCTTGTGTGGGCCGAATACGCAAATGCGGCTTCGCTATCGGGCGATCGTCTAAGCCAAGGACCGCAATCACCGCCCCCTCGAGTTCAACGGGAATGGTCAGGGCCCCGACCCGTCCCCGGTAAACAGGCCCTTCACTATCGAGCCGGTAGCACGCCACTTTGGAACCAAAAGCCTCGGCAACCCTTTCGACTGGACCGCTGACAATCACTCGTCGTTTCGGAATACTGCTCTCGACGATCGTCAGCCCGAACTGATGAGCAAACCGCTCCACCTTGCTGATGTCACCGGGATCCGCTCCGTACTCGGCAGCGAATTGATCATAAGCGAGACGCGCGGAAGCAACCCCGCCTGCGTGCGGTGCACGTCCCCCTCTCCGTGCCAGTGTGATCGTGACTAGCACGCGTTCCTGGGGTGAAGGCGGTCCAATGTCTATCGCATTTGGTACCGGCTTGCGCTCGCTTCCCGCCAGCGTAATTCTTTGTTGAAATCGCAATGTCTCCTCCGTTGCTCTCGATCAGACCTGTTTCGGGCCGGCAGCATTTTACCGGCCCGTTTTACTGCTGCTCTACAATTAAACAACTGCTCCGTGTCCTCGCCCTCCGTCTCCCTTGCCGAGATTGAAATTCGTCAGTTATCTCAGCTTAATGAGTTCGCCGAAGTGGTTCGTCTGCAAAAGCAGATCTGGGGTTACGACGATCTGGAGCTCTTGCCGTTACGGCTTTTTGTGGTTGCGGGGAAAATTGGCGGCCAAGTGCTCGGTGCATTCCATGCCAGCCGGATGGTTGCGTTCTGTTTAGCTATTCCGGGCCTCAAGCCAGGCGGAAAATACTATCTGCACGGCCACATGTTGGGCGTGGCGCGTGGCTACCGCAATTGCGGTCTTGGTCGCAAGATGAAGCTCGAGCAGCGTCGTTACGCTTTGGCCGCTGGCATTGATCTGATTGAGTGGACCTTTGATCCGCTGGAATTGAAAAATGCTTTTTTTAATATCGAACGGCTGGGCGTCGTTATTCGCCGCTACGTCTACAACCAGTACGGTATGACTACTAGCCATCTCCACAGCGGCCTGCCCACCGACCGGTTAGTACCTGAATGGTGGATTCGATCGCCGCGCGTAGATGGACTACTGGACGGAAATGAGATTCGGCACTCTTCCATTCAGGCGCGCGTCTCCGTTCCGAACGCGATTGCGGAAATGCGTCACAAAGATCCGGAACGTGCCCGCGACGTGCAGGCCTCCCTCGCAGAACAGTTCGATCAGCACTTCCGCGACGGTTTAGCCGTGGTCGGCTTTGAGCGAAGTAATCTGACCGGTTCATACTTGTTAGGTCAATGGGAATCACCATAGATCGAATCGTGCTGCGGCAGATTCAGATGCCGCTGGTACACTTCTTTGAGACCAGCTTCGGGCGCACCCACCATCGCGACATCATCCTGGTAGAAGTTACGGCGGACGGCGTTTCCGGTTGGGGCGAAGTAACGGCTGGTGAAAACCCGTTTTACAACGAAGAGTGGACCGGCTCGGTTTGGCCTCTCCTGATTCACTACGTTGGCCCGCAGGTTCTGCACCAAGCCTTTGCTTCGGCAGCAGAGGCCGGGCAGCGCACCGCCCATATACGTGGTCATCTAATGGCTCGCGGCGGTGTGGAAGCAGCGGTTTGGGATCTCGAAGCCAGGCTGAAGGGCGAGCCCCTCTGGAAACGAATCGGCGGCATCCGATCCGAAATTTCCTGCGGTGTCTCGATCGGTATCCAGGATAGCGTGGGCCAGCTCCTCGAAAAAATCGATACTGAGCTGGCGGCCGGTTACCAGCGCATCAAGATGAAGATCAAGCCCGGCTGGGACGTTGATGTCATTCGCCAGGTTCGTGAACGATTTCCAAGTATAAAGCTGATGGCCGACGCGAACTCGGCTTACACGCTAAGCGACACGGAGCGTCTCAAATCGTTAGACGAGTTCTACCTGATGATGATCGAGCAGCCTCTCGCGCACGACGACATCATCGACCATGCGGTTCTACAGGCTCAGCTAGCCACGCCCATTTGTCTGGACGAATGTATTCGCTCTGTTCACCATGCGGAGCAGGCGATTCGCCTTCAGGCCGGCCGGATCATCAATATCAAGCTAGGTCGGGTCGGTGGGTTCGCCGAAGCGAAGCAAATACACGATCTCTGTCAAGCGAACGGCATTCCCGTATGGTGCGGCGGCATGCTTGAATCGGGTATTGGGCGCGCGCACAACATCGCTCTTTCGACTCTTCCGAATTTTGTTTTGCCGGGCGACGTATCGGCCGGCAAGCGCTACTGGAAGCGCGACATCGTGCGCCCACCGATTGAAGTTACGCCACACGGAACCATCCCCGTCAGTGAAGCGCCAGGTTTCGGCTACGACTTGGACCGCGACTATCTCGAAAGCTTAGTCGTACGCCGCCACGAGCTGACGTAAACCTTGCCTTTGTTGTGGAGGATAGCCGATCAACCGCGAGTCTGGTTATCCTTGTAACATATGCTTCACGCGGGGATATTCCGTGAATATGATATTCGTGGCATTGCCGATCAGGAGTTGCTCGACCCTGATATCGAGGTGCTCGGTCGAGCGCTGGCAACTTATCTCATTCGGCACAGCGGCCGAGTAATCTGTCTTGGTAACGACTGTCGTTTGAGCAGTCCGCGTTTGCATGACGCGCTGCTGAAAGGTTTGCTCAGTGCCGGCGCGCACGTACTCGATATCGGCACTGTGCCCACGCCGGTCCTCTATTACTCGGCCCTGCACTTCAAAGCTGGGGGAGCGGTCATGATTACGGGAAGCCACAATCCACCGGAGTACAACGGTTTCAAGACGGTGTGCGGCTCGGGAACACTTCACGGACAGGCGATACAGGATGTTTCAAAACTCATTCAGATCGGCGATCTCGAATTGGGTGCGGGATCGGTTCAAACGGTCGATGCTGTCACTCCCTATGTCGATGAAGTCACCTCTCAGTTCAAGTTTTCGCGCAAGGTGAACGTCGTCTTTGACGCCGGAAATGGCACTGCCGGACCGGTGCTTCGCCGCATGCTCGAAAAGCTCAACGTCGAAGCCACCGAGCTTTATTTCGAGATGGACGGCCGTTTCCCTCATCATCATCCCGATCCAACTGTGCTTGAGAATCTGGCTGATCTGCAAGCGGCTGTCCAAAGGCAGCACGCGGAGCTGGGCATTGCGTTTGACGGTGACACCGATCGCATCGGCGCGATCGATGAACACGGCAACGTCATCTACGGCGACATTCTTCTGCTCATCTTCGGGCGCGAGATTTTATCGCGTAAGCCTGGGGCAACCTTCATCGGTGAGGTGAAGTGCTCGCAGGTAATGTATGACAAGCTTGCGCAATTAGGCGGCAAACCGATCATGTTCAAGACCGGGCACTCGCTGATAAAAGCCAAGATGAAAGAAGAACATGCCGAACTGGCCGGCGAAATGTCGGGCCACATGTTTTTTGCAGATCGGTATTTCGGCTATGATGACGCCCTATACGCCGCCTGCCGCCTTCTCCAGATCGTGGCTGATTCTGGCAAGCCGCTCTCGTTCCAAACGCAGGACATCCCGCACATGGTTTCAACCCCCGAGTTGCGGATCGATTGCCCGGACGATCTGAAATTCGAAGTCGTCGAAAAAGTAGCAAACATCGTGCGCCAGCGTTACTCGATGGTCGACGTTGACGGCGTTCGCGTATTGTTCCCGAAAGGTTGGGGACTTGTCCGCGCTTCGAATACGCAGCCGGTCCTCGTTATGCGCTTTGAGGCTGAAACGGAAGACCTGCTCAATCAATACCGTCAGACACTCGAGGGCATCGTCGAACAGGCAAAAGAAGAGATCGCTACTACCACTTCAGCTCCCAGCTAAGCTGACAGTGGAAAAGCTAGTTGCGGGAACCGACATTTTCGGTACGGCCGGCAAGCGGGCGCACAATGGGTCCGCCGCAAACACCGACACCGGTGTTCATCAGAGCGCTCAAAAGATTGAATAGAACGGCGTAAACCACCTGCTCGGTAACGAGCTGCTTACCCGGCATACGAAAGGTGCCCGGCAGCTCCTTACTGATCTGAACGCGTACGGCGTGCGGCGACGTCCGGCCGGCTTTGTCTCTGTGATTCGCCAGGGATAAGGGCGTCTGAAGGACGGTGCCGGATTGCCCATCGACATAAAATTGGCAACGCGAAAACCAGCCAAGATTACCCGGATCCGCAGCATCAAACAGCAACAGCGGTGCTTCCCGATCACTGGCCGATAGCTCGAGCGACATGACTCGGGGTTGATCCTTGATCTTGAACACGAAGCCCGCCTGCTTCGCTATGTTGCCGACGAACTCCGCGTCCAGTTCGAGCAGCAAATATTTGTTGAACCCAGCCTCCAGAACCTGCATGCGACAAATTACATTGTAATGTTTGCGAAGGATGGCAGGATCAGGCTTCGGAGCCGGCCGCGAGATGCCCGTGTAAGTCCTGTGCACGATGTCGGTAAATCTGGTGGTCGGTATCGCTAAATTGGACGAGCTTCACTGTATGAAGAGGACGCGGATTGTCGCGGAGCCAGTCGGCCACTGTGCCGATCGCGACGGCAGCTGCCGCGTCCGTAGGGTAGCCGTAAATACCGGTGCTGATGGAGGGAAAGCTGATCGTTTTCAAATTGTGCTCGGCCGCGAGTTGGAGACAGGTTCGATAGCAAGAGGCAAGCAGCTCCGCTTCACCATGTTTGCCGTCCCGATAGCGAGGACCGACGGCATGAAATACATACTTCGCAGGTAAATTGCCAGCACCGGTAGCGACCGCACTGCCGGTAGGACAACCGCCCTCGCGATCGCGGATGAGGTCAAGCTCGCGCATGAGGCTGGGGCCACCCGCGCGGTGAATCGCACCGTCCACCCCGCCACCGCCGGCCAGAGCTGAATTAGCCGCATTCACGATCGCGTCCACCTTGATCGTCGTGATATCGCCCTTGAGCAGCTGTAGATGAGCGAGCCCGAGTTGAATCGAAAAATCAGAGGACATATTCCGGCTAGAGACAAGCCTCAATGGCTTGCAAGAGATCGTCAACGCTCTCCTCTGTCGCAAGTGGCCCCATCGTGCCTATGCGCAAGATCTTTCCAGCGAGCAGACCCAAGCCGGATGCTATCTCGATCCCGTAGCGCGTGAGCAGTCGATCGCGCAGCTGCGCTTCATCTACATGTTCGGGCGGAACGACCGTGGTTAAATGCCAGATACGATCCTCTGGCGCTTTCACTAAAGGCTGAAAGCCCAGCTTCACCAGCCCAGTCACAAGCCTCTCGCCCGCGCTCTTATGACGAGCCCAGCGATTTCGCAGACCTTCTTCTTCAATCGCGCCTAGCGCCTGGTGCATGGCGTAGTAGAGAGGTGGTGATGGCGTGTGATGATACACGTGCGGCGGCTCGAAGTACTTGCCCATCAATTGCAAATCGAAGTACCAGCTGAACGGCAGTCGGTTGCGGGACAGCAGTTTGTCCCAGGCCCGCTCCGATACCGAGAGGGGCGCTAAGCCGGCCGGGCAGCTCAGCCCTTTTTGCGAGCAACTGAACGCAACGTCGATGCCGACCTCGTCGAGTTCGACCGGCATCGCGCCTAAAGATGTAACTGCATCCGCAATGACCAGCGCTCCGTGCTTTTTTGCGACGGGCGCGATGTTACGCCCCGACTGAAAAGCTCCCGACGAAGTTTCTGCCTGTACGAAAGCGACCGTCTCCGGGTGCTCGCGCTCGATCGCTTCGGTCGCCTCGGCTTCCGTGAACACCTCGCCCCAGGGCCTTTCAACCCGGATCACTTGAGCGCGCTGGCGCTCCGCCATGGTCACAATCCGCTCGGCAAAAACACCCGCAGAGAAGACCATGAACTTCGATCCGGGTACCGCGAAGTTTGCGACCGCCGCTTCCATGGCGCCACTGCCACCCGCCGGAACCAAGAATATCCGCTCGCTTACGGTGCCGAATACTTCGCGCAAGCCCGCTTGAATCTCCTGCATGACGGTGAGGAAATACGGGTCACGCAATCCAACAACGGGCTGAGCCATCGCTTCGTATGCCAGCGGTTCAACCATCGAAGGACCTGGACCATAGAGCAGCCGCTTAGGTGGAGCGATGCGTTTCGAAGCTGTTGCTGTCGCCATAACACCAAAGTATCAACCCGCATTGTGAGTGCCTCGCACAATAATAAAGAGGTGGCGATTCAACAGGAGTTCTTTAGCGCTGAGGCAAAGGAGCACTCGGGACGCATCGCACTCGCCGAAACTGCGGTTCTCTTATCCGGCTTTGCCGAACCCCATGCGGCCGAACTGATCGGCGCACTCGTTGAAGTCACGGTCGCTTCGCCGTTTCGTCATATGACCGTGCGTGGAGGTCACCGCATGTCGGTCGCGATGACGAACTGCGGACACCTAGGCTGGATCAGCGATGAAAGTGGCTACCGCTACGACACGGTCGATCCGGTGACCGGCCGCGACTGGCCGCGCATCCCGGTAAATTTGATGCAACTCGCGCAACGAGCTGCTGACGACGCCGGTTTTTACGACTTCGTGCCTGACGCCTGTCTCATCAATCGCTACGAACCGGGCGCGCAAATGGGCCTTCACCAGGATAAGAACGAGCAAGACTACACGGCGCCGATCGTTTCCGTTTCGCTCGGCCTACCCGCTACGTTTCTGTTCGGAGGTGCGAAGCGATCCGACCGGCCGCAGCGGGTCCGCGTCGAGAATGGAGATGTAATTGTCTGGGGCGGCTCTACACGACTCGCTTATCACGGTGTTGCAAAATTGGCTGCCGGTCATCACCCGCTTACCGGCGCGGCCCGGATCAATTTAACCTTCAGGAAAGCAGGCTGACCTTCCGTTCGCAGCGGCTACTCGCTGTCGAGACTTGTTTCGGCCCACCCCACCGCCGAGACTTCGGGGCCACCCGCAGTTGCTGGGCCACCTCTTCCACTAATTTACTGTTGCGCTCACTCGACTCGAGTTAAGCCTGAACAACAGCCTCTTCGTCATCGCCGGTCTCTTCGCTGCGCAGCTCGCGCAACAGCAGCGGCCGTTCGGTAAATGCTTGTAATACGAGTTCCCGAAGTTCCTGCTCGTGGTTCGTCGGGCAAACGGCGCTTATACGATAAAGTACCGAGCGGTTCACTCGCGCAAGCGAGCGGCGCTCGATGTACCGCAATACCGGACGTAATGCCAGATTGATCGAAACCAGCAGCGCCGTTACAAACACCGCGTCTGGCATTTCCCCTGCACCCGCGCACGCACCTACGGCAGCCGAGCACAAGAGGCTTGCAGCCGTATCCGAGCCTCGTATGCTGCCGCCGTCTTTCATGATGGTGCCGGCTCCCAAAAACCCAGCGCCCGAGACGACATAGAATATTACGTTTGTTGTGTTCGGGCCGCCAATGGTCGAACCTAGATCCACGAATGCAGCTGCGCTGAAACAGACCAGAGTGTTCGTCCGCATTCCGGCCGCGCGCTGCTTCCACTGCCTTTCCGCTCCGATCACGGCTCCTAAAATGAGCGCAATCAGTAATCGCGGAGATGTCGGCTGCTCTAAAATCGTGACCTGATCTGTCCACCAGTGCAGCCACGGATTTGCCATGCTCCTCATCCTAAACGCATGGTCTGAAGTGCGCCGCAGGAACGATCGGAAGAAGTGGTAGGGGCGACAGGGATCGAACCTGTGACCCTCAGCTTAGAAGGCTGATGCTCTATCCGACTGAGCTACGCCCCCACTCAGGTGTTTCCTTCAGTTTAACGGTTTAGATGGCCGCTCATTCGATGATCACGAGCAGATCGCGCGCTTCCACACTGTCTCTGGCCTTCACGGCGACTTCGCTGACTGTACCTGCCTTCGGCGCGTACACGGTTGTCTGCATCTTCATTGCTTCGAGAATCACCAGACGGCTACCTTTTTCGACTTGCTCGCCTTGCTGCACATACACGGTGGTGATCGCGCCTGGAATCGGAGCACCGACCTGGCCGGTCTGCGCCTGGTGGGCTTTGCGTCGTGCGCTAGCTGCCGCTTTGATCGACTTGTCCCTAACTTCGACCTGGCGGGGCTGCCCGTTCAATTCAAAGAACACGGTCCGCAGCCCGTCTGCGCGCGGCTCACCCACCGTCAACATACGAATGATGAGCGTCTTACCCGGCTCGAGTTCGACCGTTACTTCTTCGCGATCAGCTAAGCCGTACAAGAAAGGGGGCGTCGGTAGCACCTCCAAGTCGCCGAACTGTGCGCGGGCTGCGGCAAACCTTATAAAGACTTCCGGGTACATGAGGTAACTCAGAACATCGGTGCTGCTGTGCGACTCGGTCTGCTCCGCGACCGTCTTAGCAGCCTCGTCTAAGTCAGCCGGCGGCAGACTCGCGCCCGGTCGCCCCTCCACTGGTTGCTTGCCGTGCAAGATAACGCGCTGCAGTTCCGGCGGCCAACCGCCTTCTGGTTGCCCCAGCGAACCCATGAACATGTCGGCGACCGAATTCGGCAGGGCAACTTGGTGATCAACTGGCAGATTCTTTAGCTCCTCCACCGTCATGTCATGGCTGATTAGATAAAGTGCGAGATCCCCGACCACCTTGCTCGATGGCGTCACCTTAACAATGTCGCCGAACGCCATATTGACAGCCGCGTACGTGCGCGCAACTTCAGGCCAGCGCCCGCCAAGGCCCATCGCCTCTGCCTGCGCCTTCAGATTCGTGTACTGGCCTCCCGGCATTTCATGGATGTAAACATCGGAAGCGCCGGAATTCGGTGCTTCATCGAAGGGAGCATAATACGTGCGTACCGCTTCCCAATAATCGGAGCAGCGATTGAGCGCCTCGAGATTTAAGCCGGTATCGCGCTCGGTGTGCGCCAGCGCGGCCACTACTGAATTTAGATTCGGCTGGCTGGTCGTTCCGCTCATGGCAGAAATGGCGCAGTCTGCCACATGCACGCCCGCTTCGGCGGCCTTCAGTATCGTGGCCGCGTTTACGCCGCTTGTATCGTGCGTATGCAAGTGGATCGGTACGCCCACCTCTTCGCGCAACGTCTTGACCAATTTATATGCTGCATAAGGCTTAAGCAGCCCGGCCATATCCTTGATCGCCAGAATGTGAGTACCCATGCGCTCGAGTTCTTTCGCGAGACGGACGTAGTACTTGAGCGAATACTTCTCGCGCGACGGGTCGAGGATATCGCCGGTGTAGCAGATCGCGGCCTCACAAATGCGGCCTGTGAGCAGAGTCGCTTCTACCGCGACCTGCATATTCGGCATCCAGTTCAGCGAATCGAAGATGCGGAAAATATCAATACCCTGTGCGGCCGATTCGCGAATAAACTCACGGACCACGTTGTCCGGATACGCCGTATAACCGACCGCGTTCGAAGCGCGCAGCAGCATTTGAAAACAGATATTCGGCACCTTCTCGCGCAAGATCTGGAGACGTTTCCACGGGTCTTCCAGTAGAAAGCGCATCGCAACATCGAACGTTGCACCGCCCCACATCTCAAGACTGTAAAGGTCGGAGGCTTCTTTCGCTACATAATCTGCGATTTGCAGTAGATCATAGGTGCGAACCCGGGTCGCCATCAGCGATTGGTGCGCATCGCGAAATGTTGTGTCGGTCAGGAGCAGCTTCTTCTGCTCTAAAGTCCAGTCGGCAAATTTTTTCGGTCCGAGCTGGTCGAGCAGTTGTTTTGTTCCGGGCGGAATGGTGCGGGCACCCGATACCGGCACTCGCGCCGTATGCATCACGGAAGGCTTGGGTTTATCGGCCACTTCCGGATTACCATTTACAATCACGTCGCCGAGGAAAGTAAGCAGTTTCGTCGCGCGGTCTCGACGGGGTACGAAGTCGAACAGTTCTGGCGTTTCGTCCAGAAACGACGTGGTCATCTCACCCGAGCGAAACGTCGGATGGTTCACCACGTTTTCAAGAAAGGGAATGTTCGTCTTCACGCCGCGAATGCGGAACTCACGGAGTGCTCGATCCATCCGCTGGCAGGCCTGTTTGAAGTCGCGGCCCCAGGCGGTTACTTTCACCAGCAGCGAATCGTAGTAAGGCGAAATCACCGCGCCGCCGTAGGCAGACGCTCCATCGAGCCGGATACCGAAGCCGGCGGGCGACCGGTATGTCTGCAGCCGGCCGTAATCAGGCACGAAATTGTTAGCCGGATCTTCCGTCGTGACTCGGCATTGCAACGCGGTTCCGTGCAGGGGAATCTGATCCTGCGGTGGCAAGTTGATCTCTTCACCGTGCAGCGTGAACCCTTGCGCGATCTGAATCTGCGTGCGCACGATGTCGATACCGGTGATCATCTCCGTGACCGTGTGTTCGACCTGCACGCGCGGATTCACCTCGATGAAGTACCACTCGTGAGTATCGGCATCGACCAGGAACTCGACCGTGCCGGCGTTGTAGTAATTTGCTTCGCGCGCCAGCGCCACGGCCGCATCCGCCAGTTCCTTGCGCACATGTTGAGGAAGCCCGACGGCCGGAGCGATCTCGACGACCTTCTGATGCCGGCGCTGCACCGAGCAATCGCGCTCGTAAAGCTGCAGGATGTTGCCTTGCTTGTCGCCGATGATCTGAATCTCGACGTGTTTCGCGCGCCGTATGAAGCGTTCGAGAAACACTGCCGGATTCCCGAAGGCGGCCGCCGCCTCGTCGCTTGCCTCCTGCAGCTTTGCCTTGAAGTCCGCCGGTGAATCGACCACTCGCATGCCGCGTCCCCCACCGCCGAAGGCCGCCTTGATGATGAGCGGAAACCCAATCTGTTCCGCAATTGCCTGCGCATCGATGCTCCCCGGATCCACCGGTTCTTCCGTCCCGGGTACGACGCGGATGTTGGCTTTCTGGGCCAGCTTGCGTGCCGCTGTTTTATCGCCGAGTGACTCAAGAATTTGCGCGCTCGGACCGACAAATATGATCCCCGCTTCTTCACATGCGCGCGGCAGGGCCGGGTTCTCGGACAAGAAGCCGTAACCCGGGTGGATCGCATCCACGTCCTTTTCCGCCGCGAGTTTTACGATGCCTTCCGCATCCAAATAGGCCTGCACCGGGCCCTTGCCTTGGCCGATCAAGTAGGCTTCATCCGCTTTGAAGTGATGCAGGCTCAAGCGGTCTTCCTGCGAGTACACGGCCACCGTCCGGAGGCCCAGTTCAGTCGCGGCCCGCAGAATACGGATAGCGATTTCACCACGGTTCAAAGCAAGGAGTTTTCTCATGAACGATAGGCGGGAAGGTTAAAGGTTAGCATGGGCTAGTGTCGTGCACAGCCCTCTCGAACGGACTAAAATGAAGCTGTGAAAACTCTGGCTCTGCTTCTTTACTTAGCAGGTACACTGTTTGGCTATCAGCAAGAAGGCAACTTTGTTCTCCGCTTCGAGCCTCAGGCTGATCTGCAGGCGAATGCCGAAATACCCTTTGCGATACGCGTGCACGACGATTTGCGCAAGCCTGTGCTCGACGCAAAAGTCACTCTACAGATCGAGACTCCGCAGCACACCCATATCAAGATCTATAACGCTCCGGCAGTTGAAAGCGGAGTTTACGTCGCCAAGCCGGTTTTCCCGATCTCAGGAGAATGGACCGTATATGTAGAGGTACACCGGGGAACGCAGATGAGCGCACGATCGATCGACTTCAACGTTCCAACTTCTGCATCCTCATCGCCATCCCCCTAAACGGAACTCGAGAATTCGGCAGTTTTACGAGACGGCTCGCAAACGCGCTGACTCGACGTTTTCCAGAAACCAGTCATACGTACTGCCGATGCCGTTCTCGAGCGAAATAACCGGCATCCAGCCGAGCGCCTTCAACCGGCTCACGTCGAGTAACTTGCGAGGCGTTCCGTCAGGTTTTGAGGAGTCGAATAAGATGCGGCCCGTATACCCGGTGATACGCCCGACAAGTTGCGCCAGCTGCCCGATCGTGATGTCCTCGCCGCAGCCGACATTGATGATCTCGGGATCGTCGTATTCATTCATCAAGAAAACAGCGGCGCGTGCAAGATCGTCCGCATGGAGAAACTCGCGGCGCGGTTTGCCGCTTCCCCATACATGCATTTCGGGTCGCCGTTCCCGATACGCTTCGTGAAATTTGCGCATCAGGGCTGGTAGTACATGAGAGCTGGCGAGGTCGAAGTTATCACCCGGCCCGTACAGATTGGTCGGCATGAGGGAAATCGCATTGAAACCATATTGTGCGCGATAAGCCTGACACAGCTTGATCCCGGCGATCTTCGCAACGGCGTACCATTGGTTTGTCGGCTCGAGCGGCCCGCTTAGCAGCGATTCCTCTTTCATCGGCTGCGGGGCCAGTTTAGGGTAAATGCAGGAAGACCCTAAAAACTCCAACTTTTTCGTCCCGTGCCGCCAGGCCGCGTCGATCACATTCAGCTGCACAGCCAAGTTGTCACGAATGAAATCGGCGGGATACGTTGAGTTTGCGAGGATGCCGCCCACTTTCGCCGCCGCCAGGAAGACATACTCGGGCTGCTCGGATCTGAAGAATGACTCGACCGCCTCTTTCTCGGTGAGATCAAGCTCGCCTCTCGACCGCAACACAAGGTTGTGATACCCGAGCTCCTGCAAATGGCGTACGATAGCGGATCCTGCAAGGCCGCGGTGCCCGGCGACGAAAATGCGGCTGTTCTTGTCCATGCCTTCTTGCTCAGTCGCCCGCCGCCAGCGTGGGAATGTATTTCTGCTGTTCGATCAATCGTTCTTCTTCGGCTAGTCTGCAATCCGCTATAACCATCATGCGGACGAGCTGACGGAAGCTTGTCGAGGGTTGCCAGCCGAGCGCCTTCCGCGCTTTGCTCGAATCGCCAAGCAGGTAGTCGACTTCAGTTGGTCGGAAATACCGCGCATCAATTACGACATACTTTTCCCAATCGAGACCGGCCATGGAAAAAGCCAGCTCCACAAACTCCCGCACGGAGTATGCTTCGCCGGTCGCGACCACAAAATCATTGGGCTCGGAATGCTGCAGCATGCGCCACATCGCTTCCACGTAGTCGCCTGCAAAGCCCCAATCGCGACGCGCGTCCATGTTGCCCAAAAATAGCCTTGGCTGCAGACCCGCCTTGATGCGACCGACGGCGCGGGTGATTTTGCGCGTAACAAACGTTTCCCCACGGCGCGGCGATTCGTGGTTGAACAGAATGCCGTTGCTAATGAACAGGTTGTATGCTTCGCGGTAGTTGATCGCGTACCAGTGTGCCGCTACCTTCGAGACTGCATAAGGGCTCCGCGGGTAAAATGCGGTGGTTTCGCATTGCGGCGGCTTGGCGGCACCGAACATCTCGGATGACCCAGCCTGATAAAAGCGCACCTCACGGCCGGTATGCTGCACATGATCGCGCATGCAGTCGAGCAAGCGCAGCGTGCCGATGGCGTCGGCATCGGCGGTGTATTCCGGATTCTCAAAAGACACCTTGACGTGGGACTGCGCTCCCAAATTGTAGATTTCGTCCGGACGTGCTGCCTCAACCACGCGGCGCAGCCCGGTCGAGTCGGCCAGGTCGGCATAATGCAAGATAAGGCGACGGCCGGTCTCATGCGGATCTTCGTACAGGTGGTCGATCCGACCCGTATTGAAACTAGAGCTGCGACGCACAATGCCGTGCACTGTGTAGCCTTTCGCCAGCAATAGTTCGCTCAGATACGATCCATCCTGCCCGGTGATGCCGGTGATTAGAGCGGATTTAGTCAAGGGAGTCTCCTAAAGAGGGTGTCGCACCGGAGCGGCGCCGGACAGTCGCGAGCGACGAGGCCCCAGAGTCCAGGCAACCGCTTTCGAATGCGGGTAGAACCAGGGCAGGACCGACCATAGCAGCCAATCCGCCCCTGGGAACAGGTCCGGCTTCAGGCACATGGCTCTTCGCCCCAACGGAATCCTGCAGGATCTGGAAAAACGAATTCAACAAAGATTGTGATTCGCTCTGCATGGTTCGTCTCAGCGAAATGCTGCCTTTTCTGCCGAAAGACATGGTGAACAGCCAAGCTGACTCGGCAAGGACCGAATCGAAGACCTCGCTGAAGGTCTGGTGATTCAAGGTGAGTTCCACCGAAGCGAATTCGAGATCGCGGCAGGTATTACGGATGATGTGCCAATATTCGGCTTGGGTGTCTGCTCTTACGAGCGCCTCCCGAAAATGGGACAGATACACTTCGTGCTGGACGAGCTTCACGAAACTTCCCCCTGCTAAGACGCGTCGCGCGGTGCTGAACTCGATGTAACCTAGCCGCTTAATGCCGAGCCAGGCAAAGACGCAGAACAGAACGACCACCAGACCGCCTAAGTGATAGGAGAGTGAACTCTGTAGCAGCGAGAGTGCGGCAGCAACACCGCAGGCCAGGTAGAGGATGAGGGCTGCGGCGCGCGGTTCGAAGCCGAGCGCGAGAAGCCGGTGATGGATATGCCCACGATCGGGTTGGAAGATCGGACGATTGCGTAGAAAGCGGCGGCCGATCGAAAGTCCCACATCGAGCAGCGGCAAGGAGAGCGCCATCGCCGGCGCAAGCATGCCGAGCAGCGTGGCGGATTTCTGGCTCCAGATCACACCGAAGCAGCCGAGCAGAAAGCCGATCGAAAGGCTTCCGCTGTCGCCCAGGAAAATCGAAGCTGGATTGAAGTTGTAGCGCAGGAAACCGAGCAGGCAGCCAGCTAGCGGAACGGTTGCCATGGCGAGACCCCAATTGCCCTGCAAGATCGCTGCGAGCAGTATCGTCAGCGTGGCGAACAGCCCGACACCCGATGCCAGCCCGTCCATGCCGTCGATCAGATTGAAGGCGTTTGTGCAGCCGACAAGCCAGATAATGCTGAGCGGGACTGTGATCCACGTAGTGTAGGGTTGCCCGTCCAGCAGATGGATCTGCGCACCGGCTACCACCGCCCAGGTTGCTGCGATTGCCTGCCCGGCAAGTTTCTGCCACGGTTTCAAGGCGAACAGGTCATCGATCAGTCCGGTCAGGAACACCAGACTGGCCGCGGGCAGCAAGGCGTAGAGCAGGCCGCGATGCTGGACGGCGATCTTCGCCTGCGCTGGTGCAAAGGCAAGCATCAACCCGACCGCTCCTATGTAGGAGATTGCGATCGGAATTCCGCCAATTCGCGGGATTGGCTTCGAGTGCAATTTCCGCTCGGTATCCGGCCGGTCGACCACGCCCCAGCGCAGAAAAAGATTGCGACAGATCGGGGTCAGGATCAGGCAAAGAAAAAGGGCAATGATGCCGAGAGCTAGTAATGCTTGCATGCATCACCTCCTGCGTGTTCGCGCCATAAGCTTTCTTGCGTTCTCATCCGTTCTCTCCGGTCATCGCGGGTTCTTCTGCCCGAAGAGCGAAAGTGCCTGCCGAACTGGGCAGGGTATTCGCCCCAATCAGCCGACAGATCCGGTCGACCCCGTGCGGCAGATCGTAATGCGCGAGGAATGCCACCCGGGCGCGTCGCCCGGCGGCTTCCACTTCCCGTCGATTTCGCGCCAGAAAGCGTAGCAAGGTCACGAGCGTTTCCGAGTCATTGCAATCAACCTGCCACCCGCAGGCGTGTTTGGCAATAAGCAGGGCAGCTGTGGAGTTGGGTGGGCCGATGTAGAGGATCGGACGCCCGGCTGCGAGCAGCCCGTAGACCTTGCTTGGTACAACCGAGCCTATGCACGAAGTGCGCTGGGTTACCAGTCCGACGTCGCCTGCGCCCAAGCTCTTGCCTAGCTTTGTCTTGGCGCTGTACGGCCAAAATTCGGCCGACGAGATACCGCGCGCCTGGCAGTCTGCGGCAAGTTTCTGGCGGCGCGGCCCTCCACCGGCGAAGACGAACCGGAACGAACCCTCCTGCTCGACCTGTTCCATGGCCGCGAGGATCGTCTCGACGTCATGTGCGAGTCCGAGATTCCCCGAGTAGAGCACGGTCAAGCGCTTCTCGGCCTTCGGATGTGGCACCGGCTGAATCAGCGCGCCGTCGGCCCAATTTTCAGCGATGTGGATGCGATCGGCCGGTATGCCGCGCCCGACCAGACGGTCCTTCATGCAGGGACCGAGCGCGAGGATGCCGTCCGCTCGACGCCGTGAAAAGTCAGCCAGCAACCCGGTTATGCGATCAAGCAGGCCGCCCGCTTTGAAATAGGCCAGATCCACGGCGACATCGGGATATACATCCATCTCCCAGATGAAATGCCGGCTGCCGCGCAGTAGTCGAAGAACATTGCCGATGAGCGAAAGAAGCGGCGGCGTCGTTAATGTGATGACCAAGTCAGGACGCGGCACTGTAAGCCCGCGCACGACGCAACTCGCGAAGAAGGAGCCGTAGGAGAGTACGCGGCCGAGCGGGCCGCGGACAAAACGCGTTGTGCGAACCCGATCGATCTGCACGGTCGGTGGATCGGACAGGTCTTCCGGTGCGTATCCGCTGCCTTCGGAGGCAATTGCAAAAACCTCGTGGCCACGTTCGGCAAGACCGCGCGCGAGGTCGGTGAGAAATTGGCTGGTCGCAGCGGAATCGGGCCAGAAGAACTGATTGAGCAGGAGAATTCTCATCGCGTCACCTCTTCGACGGCGAGGGGCGAAGGCGTCCCATAACTCAGGAGGTCACGGCTTCCGCCATGGCGGATCGATCGTTCCCGTACAAAGACTGCAGGATTCCCGGCATAGACTTGCCCGGCCGGAATGTTCTTCGTGACCACGCTACCCGCGGCCGCCACGGCCTGTTCGCCCACCGTAATGCCTGGCGCAATGAACGCCTGGGCCCCCACCCAGGAACCCTCGCCTAGGGTGATGGGCCCGAGAAGTAAGCTGAAGGCCGGATCGCTCCAATCATGGTTGCCGGTGCAGAGATAAGCGCCCTGTGAGACGCAAACGTTGTCGCCCAGTGTGATGCCGGCAAGGTTGTCGAGCCATGCATCTTCGCCGAGCCAACAATCGTTGCCCAGCGTGAGACGCCAAGGGTACTTCACCCTCACACCGGGCTTGACGACAACGCCCGAGCCAATTGCTGCGCCGAATAGTTGAAGCAGTCGAACGCGCCAGCCCGAGCCGGGGGCAATCGAGCAGCGCAGAAGAGGAAGACCCCCGAAAAACCAAGCTGCTTGCCAGAGGCGCGAGCGGCCGGGCTGATACCACGAGTTATCGAACTGCTTTAGAAGAACTTGACTCATTGCCGACCTCCTGCGTGAAAGGCAAAAGAAGAGGGGTGCGCGCCGCCGCCAAGCCAGCTGTACAGATCCGCCATCTGTTGGCCAATCGCAGGCCAGCTATAGCGATCCGCAACTAAACGCCGGCCATTATTGCCGAACAAGCTGCGGGCGTGGGCCGTCGCCCGTAGCACCGCTTCGAGCGCGGACGCAAGCTCTGCGGTACGCGGCTCGATCGTCCAGCCACACTCATGGCTGGCGACTTCGGGCAGATTGCATTGTTTCGTCACGATGACCGGCTTTCCCATTCCCATGGCCTCGAGCACCGAGACGCTCAAGCCTTCGGAATAAGAAGGAAGCACGAAGCATTCGGCGGCCGCGAGCGCACTCCACTTCTCTGCGCCTGCCAGCATGCCGGTGAAGGTTGTTGCACGGTCTGCGCCCAGTGCCGCGAGCCGTCCCGATATTTTCACTTGCGTTCCCTCAAAATCTGGCCCGGCGAGAACCAGATGTGCAGCAGGGTACGCGCGGCTTACCGTGGCCCAGGCTTCGGCCAGAATGTCGAGACCCTTCTTAAAGTGAATGCGGCCGAGAAACAACAGGAGCCGCTTCTCACGAAGGGCGGGGAAGCGTGCCAGAAAAAGCTCCGGAGAAATGCCGGTTGGGATATCGACGCCGTTCGGGATAACCGCAATCGGGTTCGTTAGCCCGAACTGCCGGTAGTCGCTCGCTTCTGCTTCGGTTAACGCATGCAGGCAAGCTGCGCTCTGCAGGTTCGACCGCTCAACCAGGGCTGCATAGAGCTTCTTCTTGAGACCCTTGTTCGCTAAGGCCCAGGATTCGAGCATGCCGTGCGCGGAGATGACAGACGGCTTGTCGACTCTGTGCGCAGCGCGGGCCGCCGCCGCCGTACTCAATTGCCATAACCCGTGAATATGTATGCCGGCCGAAGCGGATGCGGCCTGTCGGAACTGCTCGCGAGCGGCACGCTTCCTGATCCAAGCCAGATGCTCAATGGGCAGATAGGCAAAATCGACTCCGGAAGCAACGTCCGGCTGAAAATGCTCAGAAGATCGGCAAAATCCGGCAATTTTGACTTGATAGCGACCGGTATTTGCGACTGCGGACGCCAGTGCTGGCACGGCTGCACTCAGGCCGCCATACTTCGGGTCGAGATGTGAGACCACGCTCAGCCAGCTAGGCACAGCGGATGCGGGTCCGGTTGACAACGTGGGTGAGATGTGTTCGGCAGCGACTAGCATCGTTAGGTCAGGACCTCGCGATCCGAGCGATTTCGGCCGCCCAAGAGCCGGGTGAGAAGGGCGCGACGATTTGCCGTGAGCGAAGGCCCATCGCCTCGAGTTCGGCTTCGGCAAGTGCGCCGATTGCGCTGAGGCAGCGAGTTAGGTCACCCGGAGTTTCCGGATCGAAGGCACAGCCGTTTTCGCCCTCGGCCAGCAGATCGGCGGCGCAGCCGCAGCGCTCGGAGACGATCAGTGGAAGCCCTGCCGCCAGCGCTTCGTTCGCCACGAGCCCCCAGGGCTCACGTGTACTCGGCAGCACGAAGCAACCGGCGAAAGCATAATATTGCGGCAGCTCGGCGGTTGTTTTCAGACCGACGAAGCGGATGTCCGCGCTGTAATTCGAGCCCGCAGCCAGCTGCTCAAGCGAAGCGCGCTCTGGGCCATCGCCCACCAGCACGAGAGGCCAGTCGCCGCCCCGGTCCCGGTATTCGAGGTACGACGCAAGAAGTCCGGCGATGTTCTTCTCCTGTGCCAGCCGGCCGACGTACAGAAAATAGGGCGTAGGCGGAAGATCAAACTCGGCCGGATCGGAATGTTTGCGGATTGCGTCCGAGCGCTCCGCGAAGAACTCGTTGTCGACTACGTCATAGAAACGAGCAATGCGTTTGCGAGGGAAACCGAGTTGCTCTAAATATCGACGGTGTGGCGCGCCACCGGCCACCGCCCAATCGAACAGCAGGCGGATGAGGCCGCCCTTCAGTGCTTCCTTCCAGGGCACACGCGCGTGATCGCCTGCTGTGCTCTCGGTCATCAGCACCGTTCGGCGGCCATTGAGCTTCGCCCAGATGGCAGCCGCTAAGCCGGCGCGGGTGTAATAGCCCGGTACGAGGACCAGAGCTGGGTCGAGCTTGTGGAGTAGTTTCCAGACGGCCCGCGCTGCTGCCCAACCTTTCACTTCGCTCCAGCTGCTTGCTGGGAAAAGCGTTTCGATTGGCAAAGAAGATGGCAGGCTTTCTCGGAACTTTAGCCCGGCATGCACTCCGATGCCGCCGACGAGCTCCACGCCCACGACGTTGCCGGCCAGTTCCGGATGTCGCACAAGGGCGGCGAAGCGCGCCACGTGATAGGCATACCAGTCGATCCAGATCACGGCCACTCCGCGTGCTGGCCGCGTGTAAGAGCGGCGCGTCGACTGGGTCTGCCATTCCGTCTTAAGCATGGAGGACACCCCGGGCCATCAGCAGATCACGGTCCCGATCCAGTGCGACTGCCTGAGTGCCGGAATCTGCGTTGGCCAAGTGCTGATTCTCCGAAGCTCGCATCACCGATGCCTGGGCATCCGGCGCTCTTAAGGCCCACTTCCAGACAATCCAGGACGGAATCGAGAGCAGCAGCGACCGGAAAATAACTGCTTCCATGGTTTGCATGACGAGATAGATCGACAGTGCTGAAAGGATCACGTACTGGCTCGCCCAAGCCGGGCCGCCCGTGACGGCCTTGCGCCACACCCAGCCATAAAGCCAACCAAGAGCGGCAAGTGCCGGAAGCGCCAGCCACCAGAGTTCGACAAACAGGTCGGCGACAATACCGGGTGCCGAACCAGCCGCCCCGACCCAACCAAGTGCGTCTGCAAATCCTTCACCCGTTCCTGCATTGGCAAGCAGTTCCGGCACGCCGAAGTCTTGATACTTTGTCGGCCAGACCGCGGTCGGAATCGGTCGCACAAGCAGCTGCGCGAGATAGCGACGCATCCAGTAGTAATGACCGCGGCGCTCGGCGCTGATTACCGATCCCGCCCCATAGATGTATTCGTTGCCCGTATCGGGTTTCTCAACCACATCCGATACATCGGTCTTCACATCGAAATCAGATCCGAGATAGATATTGCTGCGATTGGCGACCAGGAACAGAATGAGCCAGCCGAGCAGGAAGCCTGTTAACAGCATCGCGACCACGGGAGGCCGGCGATGGCGGTTCAGATACCAGCCCATCAAGACGACAACGGCCAAAGCGAAGGTAGGTCCAC
This sequence comes from Terriglobia bacterium, assembly GCA_963737005.1. Lineage (GTDB taxonomy): Bacteria > Acidobacteriota > Terriglobia > Bryobacterales > Bryobacteraceae > Bog-105. The sequence goes on from CAVTRD010000008.1 coordinate 1,114,453, forward strand.
GGCGTGCGGTGAGCAGCGCTTGCGTTAACCAAGGTAGACCGAAGAGAGACGCAAGGGCTACATTTACAAGCCTTGGGCCTTCGGATGCAATGGCAGCTACCAGCAGCAGAACGCCGACGAGCAAAAGCAGATCGCCGTCCCGGATGTAGCCGCTGTCATCCCAGCCGCCGCTATAGGAGTTGCTGAAAGCGTTGGTAAATCCGCCAACATTGACGATCGAGATCATCCAGCACGTGAGCCCAATGCTGCCGACGATCGCGCCGCCGATACGGAGGCGCCCACAGCTCCCTGCCGAGAGCCGGACCGCCTTGGCCCGCGATCGAGTGACGCGAGCGCCTGCTGCCAGACACGCTCCAGCGAAGACGAGAAGACCGAGCACGTTCAGTAACTGCACGTGCACCAGCTGCTCGCCGTCGAAAAAGCGCGCGAGGCTATCCGCGCCAAGCAACCGCAACGGCATCCAGGCATAAAGGAAGGCCATCATCGGCATGAGGAAGACGAGCGGATGAAAAATATCGCGGCTGCCGTCGAGCGCCGCAAAAAGCGCGCCGGCCGCCACAATCAGCGCAGCCCAGAGAAGTGCCTCAAACATGTTCGGTGACCCGCTGTCGAAGGCCATGACCGGCTCCGGCAGCTATTCCTTTCTCATTCGGGCTGAGAAACTCGCGTACTGCTGCGACCACGCTTTCCTCGAATCGCGCCCAGGTGAAATACTCAGCGCGGCGGCGGGCGGCACCTTGCATCTCGGTCAATTCGCGCGGGTGCACGAGCGCCCACTCGATGCGCGCGGCCAGCAGATCGGGACGGCGAGGTTCGACCACCCACCCTTCGCGTCCGTCCGCGATTAGATCGGGTGCTGCGGTATGAGTCGTGCTGAGGATGGGAAGTCCCGATGCGAGTGCCTCGAGCAGCACCTGCGCGAAGCCCTCAGCCACCGAAGGAAAGACAAAGAGATCGGCTGCGCGGTAAGCATCCTGTAGCTCCGCTAAACTCACCGAGGGCCGGACTCTAACTTGTTGGCCGAATCCGCTGACGACTGAGAGGTCGTCGACCACGCGGCCGCAGACAGTCAATTCGACGGGCGCGCCTTTGAGCAATCGCAGAGCCTCCGCGAGATACTTAATCCCTTTCCGCTGATTAATTGTGCCGACAAAGAGTAACTGCAGCGGCTTGTTCGTGCTGCGAGGCTGGGCAGGCGGTGTGAAGCGGGTGAGATCGACGCCGTAAGGAATCACGCGGATGGTTGCTGGATCCGCACCGTTCTCGATCAGCGTCTGCCGGGTGAAAGAAGAGGCGACGAGAAACCGGTCCGCCATCTTGGTCTCGACAATCAGGCGTTCAAAATCTTCAGCTGGTAACGAAAGTTCCCACTCTTTGGCGAGCGACGGAGCGCAATCGGGATGGTCTGCCAGCTCCTGCTCGAGAATCTGACGCACGCTCGCCGGATGCGGATGCAATTGGAATAGAACGCCCGGACCGCCATAGGTACGGAATGCGTGGTAGCCGTAGTAGCTGTAGCTCAGGAGTAAGGAGCCGGTACGAGCGGCGAGAGTGCCCGCTGCGCGACCCAGCGTGGCGTCGGTCGAGCGGATTGCGGCGCGTCGCCAAGCGAAGGGTGAGCTTTTTACTCTTTCTAGCAGGAACGAAGCTATCCCTGAAAAGAATTTTTGGCGAACGAGCGAAGCCGGCAAGTTCCGATGGTTGCGGGCTCGCAAAGAACGCACGATTGAAGGCGGCAGGAAAGCAGCCAGCCGTGCCGCCCACGGCCGGTCGTTGGGCCAGTAGAGGTCGGTCACGAGGCGCTCGAGAAGGCCGGCTCGGGCGAGCGCTGCCGCGACCTGGTAGGCATCGCGTGCCCCGCGATGCACCACGACCACTCGTCGGCCCGGTGTGATCGGCGCACTCATCAAAGCAGCTCCTCGAAACAGGCTTTGAGCTTGTCGGCCGACTGCGCCCAGGTGAATTCGCGTGCGCGTTGATGACCGCGGCGGGTCAGCGTGGCATGGAGCTGATCGTCCATCATCAGAGCGTCAAGCGCTTCGGCGTGAGCCTGCGGAGCGTGCGGTAAAACGAGTAGTGCGGCGTCGCCCGCAATTTCGGGGAGCGACGATGCGCGGCTGGCAACAACCGGCGTGCCGCATGCCATTGCCTCGACGACGGGCATCCCGAAACCTTCGTAACGCGAAGGAAACCAGACAGCGCGCGCGGCCCTATAGAGGGCCTGCAAACCGGGATCGGGCACGAAGCCAAGAACGCGAAAACGCTCGCCGAGAGCCCTCGCCTTTGCAACATAATCGGCGTTCGAATGGTTTACAACCGCCAGTACGAGATCCGGGTGCCTTGCCGCGAGAATTGGCCAGGCAGCTAACACCAGTTCGGCGTTCTTGCGGAAATGCAAGCCGCCCGGCAGCAGAATGAAAGGCCGATTGTCCAAACCGAGCGAACGCACGTAAGCGCTGCCTTCCGCCGTAACCGGTTCGAGGAAATGCGGTGTCACAGCATTCGGCACCACTCTTAGGCGCGATTGAATAGCCGGGAAGAAATGCCCCAACCGGTCGGCCGAGAATTGCGAGACCGTGTGAAACAGGTCGGCCTTGCGGGCAAGCTTTGCGTAGAGCAGCCGCCATTTCAATCGCTGTGCGGAAAAGGAGCGATCATGCGTATGCGCATCCGGTTCAAAATAGGCGGCATCGTGCAGTGTCACGGCCAGACGCGCCTTCTTCACCGGAACGTACGATTCAGCTGTGCAATAGACAACCTGCGCGGCCGCCCAAAACTGTTCCGCTTTCGGGCGATCGAGGAGAAACCAGCTCGCCTGTTGACGTGATGTCTCTCTTTCGAAAAAGTGATATCGAAACTGATCCCAGGGCGCGCCCACCAGCGGTAGGATGCGTGCATGGTCGGCTCGATCGGCTAAGACCTGGAGGTGGACGTCGTTCCGCCGCGCCAAGTGTTCAGTTAACTGGCGAGCGACGCGCCCGGCACCGGTGGAACGGTAAATATTGCGAAGGTGCACGTAGGCGAGCAGGTTCACCGTGATGCGCGCACTGTGGATGGGAATCTCCGGCGCGGCTGTTCCAAAAGCAACTCGCGGAGAAGTAGTCAACTCCGGCATAGCGATCTCCGCCCATCGAAGTAGCTAGTCTTCGTGGCTGCGTCTTGCCGCGTCGCGTCGAAGGTAAGACGCCCTGTCTTGGGTGCCATATTCATCGCCGTTGTGAAGGGGAGTTCGAGAGAACTCTCAGCCATGGCCGCTATCATGCCGACTTCGACTCCTCCGCGCCCGCCCGGGACAGATCGGCGTACTGGTAATAGCTGTTGTAGTAGCGCGCTTTGCCTTCTTTCGAAGGGTCAAAGTCATTCAGAATCGTGCCGATCACGCGGACATGATCGTCGAGGAACAGATCGCGCGCGGCAGCCGCGGTTTCGAGATCGGTTACGCGGGCCCGGAAGACGAGGATCACGCCGTTCGAGATGCCGGCGAGAATGCGGGCATCGGCCATATGCAGCATGGGCGGGCTGTCGATGAGGACGAAGTCGAATTCGCCCGCCAGGCGGTCGAGCAGCGTGCGGAAGCGCTCGGAGTGCAGCAGTCCGCTCGGCTCTTCCGAACCCGTGCCGCTCGTGATGACTGAGAGACCGGGTACCTGGGTCGTACGGCAGAACGAAGCTGCCGGCGTAAGGCTTGCGTCGATATCGCCCCGCAGCACATCCCGCAGCCCGATCCCATTCGGAACATCCATGGCTTTGTGCAAGCGGGGCTTGCGCAGATCGCCATCAATCAAGAGCACGCGCCGGTTGGCTTGCGCGAGCGCTAAGCCGAGATTGCACGTAACGGTCGTCTTGCCCTCGCCCACGCTCGGGCTGGTAATCACGAAGGTGCGCGCGCGTTCAGTCTCCTGGCCCGCGAGCAAAACAGAGTAGGTCGTGTTGCGATAGGCTTCGGCAACCAGCGAAGCGTGATCCCGCCATACCGCCATATCCAAAGCACGGTGTGGCTTCGAACGTTGGGCTTTGGCAGTAGCCGGGCCGCTTTCGAGTGCGCTCAGTTTTGCCGGGCTCACCAGCAGCGAGGTAGCTTGTGGCGAAAGCCGCGGCAATCCGGGTTTCGCTTCGGCCTTATGTAGCCCACGACGGGCAGACGGTATCACGCCTAGTTCGCGCAGATTCAAATAGCGAGTGACCTCACCTGGACCTCGCAACACGGTTTGGGTTCGTTCGTTAAAGAATGCGCAACCGACGCCGGCGAGGAGCCCGAGCAGTAATCCGACGGCCGCCGAAATGCCGCGTTGAGGCGAGATCGGCGCAACCGGCATACGGGCCGCGTCGACCACCCGTACGGTTGAAGCTTGCATCGCAGAAGCGAATCCCGCTTCTTTTACACGCTGAAGAAGTGTCTGGTACAGCTGTTCGCCCGAATCCACTTCGCGCCGCAGCATGCTTACCTGCTGCTCGCGGCCCTGCTCAAGGGAAACGCGCGCTTCCTGTGACCGGTAAGCCGAATTCAACAATGTCTCGCGATGGCTTGCTGCCTGAAATTCGTTGTGCATGCGCTCGAGCACGTTGTTCTTTTCCTTCGCGAGGCTGTCTTCGATCTCCCGAATCTGCGCTCGCAGATGTTGCACCTTGGGATTGGCTTCGGTTAACGGCGGAACAAGCGCGGCCACCTGACGACGCAGATCGTCAAGCTTCACCTGGTCGTCCCGCAGCTGCGAACTATCTAGCACCATGGGGAGAGAATCAGGCGGCGCAGATGTGCTGATTTCATATTGAGCCTGCTTTTCAACTCGGCTCGCCTGCGCCTTCATGAGCTCCGCTTGCAACTCGCGCAACTTCTCTTCAGCGACACTTGCGCCGCCTTCTTTCAGCGTCAGCGCATCCGTGCCGGTTTTTGCTTCGAGCTTTTTCTGCGCCTGATCGACGCTCTCTTTGACATCGGCCAGCTGGCGCGACAGCCACTCACTTGTCGTTTTCGCCTGATTAAAGCGCACGTCCCGGTCCTGGTTTGCAAATTCGCGGGTGAGGGTGTTACAAAATTCAGCCGCAAAGCTGGGACTCCAGGAATCGCAGGTGACCTCAACGAGCCGGGTGAGTCCTACGGGCTTCACCTTGACGCGCTTGGCTGTGTACTCGAGCAACGCCGCGTCTGGAACAATCTGACCAGCCGACAAATGGAGATCGCGCTTGACTGCGGAGATTAGATCCTCCCGCTCGAGCGGTTTGTTGATCGGCTGCCGCTTTATCGCTTCGACCGTTCGCTCCCGTAACGTGTCGCTTTGTAGCAGCTTGATCTGCGTCTGAACGTACGCTTCGGATGAGCCGGCCTCGCTGCCCGTCTGCGAAACCGCTTTCATATTCAGAAAGTCCGCATTCAGGTTTTGGATGTCGAGTGAGGTGCGGGCCCGGTACACCGGTTCCATGCCGATCGTGATTGCCCAGCCCAGCAGCGCACCTGCCAGCGTGAACAGGAGAATCATCGAGCGTCGACGTTTAAACAGGCTTGCATATTCGGCCAGCAAGCTGGCCGAGCCGTCGGGCGTCTTATCGGTCAGCGTCTTGAAGTGACCGAGATGCAACCCGCTATTCGGCCGCACCAGCACTGGCGTTGTCAGTGCCACTCCGTTCCCGCCCGCCTTTTCTAACTCCTGCATAGCCTTATTCCTCGCTCCTAATTTGTTTAAAATCTTCAAAGAATTTATCGTCGGTAAATCATCACGCCCGTCGCCATCTGAATGGCTGCTTCCGTGGCGCGTTTCATGGCCGAAGCCGGGACGTTGTCGGGCACAAACAACACGTCATTGGCGTGCAGTTGCAGGTCGGGCGCTTTGCCCTCCATGATCAAGGCCAAATTTACGGGTTCTTCATTGCGGTTTGAGGTTTTCCCGCCCACTGCTCGCAGAATGCGTGCTTTTCTTGGCGCCGCGTCGGGCCCGGTACCTTCAGCGAGTGAGAGCGCCTGAGTGACCGACATAGTCTCATCCGTGTTGAGGCTGATCCCGCCCGCCTTTTTCACTTGCCCGACCACGTACACCAGGTCGGCGCGTCCAACGGAGATAAGATCGTTGGCACGCACCTCAATGTTTGCCTCCGGATTGCTGCCATCGACCAGTCCGTTCAGTCGCACGACTGCTATCGAATATTTACCCGACCCGTCAGGATGCGCCCCCGGGAGTGGCAGCGCTCCCTGATTAAGTTGTCGGGTGATCGTCAATGTTTGCCCCGCCCCCGGCTTAAGTCCGCCCGCTTGGGAGATCACTTCGAGCAGACGAGTCGGACCCTGCAGCTGGTGCAGCCCCGGGCTGTTGACCTCGCCGAGAATCGAGACTGGCTGGCTCCGAAATTCAAGAACGTTGATTGTGATCTGCGGTGAATCGATGTATTTCGAAGCCTGCTTCACGAGTGCCGCGCGTAGCTGCTCGACCGTCAAACCCGCTGCTTTTACCCGTCCAATAAGCGGCAACTCCAAATAACCATTCGGATCGACCCGCACTGGCTTGTCGGATATGTCGTCGAGATCGACCACGTGCACCGCAAGCTCATCGGCAGGGCCGAGCAGATAGGACTGATTTGCTGCCTCGCCGTGCGCTTGCGGCGCCCTCTCAAAGAACGCCAGTTCTTCCGCCATTAGCCCAAAACATGCCGAGAGTGTTACCGCCACTAAAACAGATAAAGAAACAAGTTTGTTCATAGCCATAAGTCAACCTCAAACGGGAATACCTCAATCAGGAAACGCCGGGAGAATGAACCACTAATCTGCCCTTAGTAAAGGTTGCTGTCCGAGAGCGAACTAGTCTAAAGACACGTGCCTTGCGGTAAATCATTTCCTCCGAGGATCAGAATTACAAATGTTCTGGTTGCTATTACCGCAGAGTTACTCAGAAAGTGTCAATCATTCGCAGTAATGCACCTGACGGGAAAGGATAGTCCTCAGGTTTAGTCCGATAGCCGGAGAGTCCGTATCTCGCCCAGTCGCTCCGCGCTTTCAGAGAAGAAGCCGGGCCGCTTTGAACATGAACTTCCGACGGGAATCGTGCGATGGTGGTACGAATTTGAAGTCTTGGCTATATCGAGGTTCAATAATTGTCCATGTTCCAAGCGATGGCTGCGGACAACACCTCGCACATATCAGAATTCAGTGCGCTTCGGGAGCTACTAACCCCGGAATTTAGAACAGAGTATCACCGTTGATTCCGTTGTAATATCGGCGGACGAACTTATAAGTGACCTCTACCAATAACAGAAGAAAACTGCATACATTAGTCTCTTTCGCTCGATGCAAGGCCACAGTCCCGATGCTCGGGACTAACATCCGATTGGGCGGCGTGTTATTCCTTACTTACAAAGGGGAATAATTGGGTTATATAAGGGAAGAAGTGCGGCGACCTCTGCCGATCGCTTTCCTATGGTCGCTAGACAAGCAGCTCAATTGCACCCTTTCTCTGCCCATGCGACTTGGTGCGATCGGATGTATCCGGACAGCCTTCCGCTCATTGACGGGCCCATAGATCGGCGAAGAGCGAATCGATTAATACTCTTGCTGGCCCAACACTCGCCCTATCGGCAGCTTGATTATCGTCACAGTGCCAGCGGGGTCTCACGCTCGCGTTGACGATGGCCGCAGTCGACAGTGGTCCCGCCGCTACAGCCACCCGCCCGTCACCGGGTCGCAAACCTCTTCCATCAAAGAAAGTAAGGAAGATCAGTTCTGAGCCGAAAGTTTGGACGGCTAGTACCAACTTTCGCGCGAGGCTCATCCAGCACCTGCCCAACTGACGTAGATTCAAACAAGGCAGAGATCGTCAGGAGGCCTAAATTTGCGTAAGTTACTCATTTCATTTACCGCATTGATCATTCCGTTTGCTAGCCAAGCGTCTGACAACACGCAAGACGTGACATTTAGCAACGCTGTGCAAATTCCCGGCGGCAGCCTGAAGGCGGGCGCTTATACCTTTGGCCTGGAAGACCGATTAGCCGATCGTGCTGTTGTGCGAATCACCAGCGCCCAGAATGCGAGCGAGCACTATTTACTCCTCGCCGTGCCGAACCCGAAGATGCCGGTCGCTTCCAGTGATCGCCTGGTGTATTTCAAAGCGGGCGGCGAGAGCCAGCGAGTACTGAAAGCTTGGAACTGTGCCGATTGCCGCGCGCCGCTCGAGTTTGTCTATCCGAAGCTCGAAGCCGTCAAAATTACTGACGATACGACAGAGCCCGTGATGGCCGTTGACCCTGCCTACGACAAGCTGCCCGGCAACCTCAGCCAGGAAGACATGAAGGTTGTCACGCTGTGGCTTCTGGCGCCTGAGCGGATCACTGCCGACAATGCGGGACAGGGTGTGAAGGCGGCGAAATACTCTCCTGACGCTAGCCAGTCGACCGGTACAGACACGGACGCCACGTCTGCTCCTTCTACTCCTGCTGTTGCAGCGACCCCGAGCCCTGCCGCGTCGGCCCCAACTGCTGTCTCCGCTCCCAGTACTCCGGCCGAAACAGCTCGCGCCTCTTCCTCTGGAACAACGGACCAGGCCGCCCGGCATACGCGCCATCGCCTACCGGAAACGGCCAGCGATGCCTACCTGTTTGCCCTTTGCGGCTTCGGTTCTCTAGTTGCCGCTCTGGCACTGCGGGTCCGCCGCCGATACGTGGCTTAGTATCCGGAGACGACTTCCATCGACATGCAATCGACCAATCTCAATGGGGATGACAAGCGCACGGTAAGTGATCGCGCGCTGAAAGACGATTGGTATCTGAAGGTTTACGAGATCAAAGGAGGCCGCCGCACGGATCGCTTCGGTAGATTGGCCAATCTGACACCCAGCCCAAAGCACTTCGGCCTTGCGCTACTCGTTGGATCAGTGTTTGGGTTCGGCATTGCAGCCATTTCTATTCAGCGCCAGATAACTTCGTCCAGCTCGATCCTAGGGAGAGTCACGAGTTCTGATGCGCCACGGACGAGTGGTGCCGTTTTACCTGCCGACTCGCGAGTGGCAGCTTCGGAGACAGCCAAGGTGCAGCGGACTCGCACAGCAGCCCCGACGAGTAAAGTTACCTCTCCTAACAGCGCGGTTCCCACCGTTAACGGCGTCTCCCCGTCGGAACTGGAGCGCATCAAGGCGCGGAATCGCCGCCTGGAAGCCCTGATCGAAATTCTGCGTCAGCGTCAACATACGCCGGAAAAGAAAGGTACGCTGCTATCGGCAATTTTGGGGGAATGAAACGAGAATACCTGTTGCATCGCAGTGAAAGCACTCTACTCTGGCTCGGAGTGTTATTGCTCGGGGTGGCAGGCTTCAGTTTGTTGCGCTATCACCTCTTCCAGAGCGGTTCCACCCTGCTCGACCGCACCGTGAATTTCGACGCCAAACCTGTAATGGGCCCGTTTTCGCGGGCGGAGTACTTGCTCAACTCTCATCGTGACGGTCGCCGGGCATCTAGTCTGGAAGTGACCGGTCGGCTGGAGGTTCCACGTCTCGGACTCTCTGTTCTGGTAGTCGATGGCGACGAAGAACAGGGGTTGAACGTGGCTGCCGTCCATCTCGCCGGAACAGCGCCAGTCGGAGGCGCTGGTAATGCGGTGATCGCCGGCCATCGAGATACGGCATTCTGGCCACTACGTAATTTGAAAGTAGGCGATCTGATTCGAGTGCAGGGTCCAGTACCGCATCAGTATCGGGTGCGCTCCATCCAGATCGTCGACCCTGAAAACACCGCAGTCCTCGAGGGCAGCGCTGCGCCCATCCTAACCCTCGTGACCTGCTACCCGTTTCGCTATATCGGCAACGCGCCGCGACGTTTCGTGGTGCAAGCGCAGCTGATCAGGTGACCTTTTCCAAACGCTTGCCGCCGTCGTGCGAAGAGGCTGTCGAGAGCGACTTTAACAGCCGATCGCTCGCCCGCTGGATCTCGCCCACAGCTTGCTCGAATGCCTCTGCATTGGCTCTCGACGGTTTTTGAAATCCGCTGATTTTTCGCACAAACTGCAGAGCAGCGCCCCTTAGTTCGTCTTGTGTAGTCGTGTTGCCCGGTGTCCTCAAAACCTTGATGCTTCTGCACATCCTGCGCCTCCCGCCTGTTACGAATCGAGCCAGGAAAGATAGTAGTCGCGATCTTCAATGCCGAGCGCGGCCTTGCTCACCTGCAGCCCGCGAAACGTATCGACCATCACAGCTAGCTCGTTCGTCTGCTTTTGTCCGAGAGAAGCCTCCGTACGTCCGGGCTGCGGCCCATGGGCAAGGCCGTCCGGATGAAGCGTGATGGAGCCGTACTCGATTCCTTTGCGGCTCATGAATTCAGAGTTGGCATAGTAGAGCACCTCGTCCGACATAACGTTCGAGTGCGTGTAAGGCGCGGGTACAGCCTCCGGATCGAAGTCAAAAGGCCGAGGACAGAAGGAGCAGACAACAAATCCGTCTCCTTCGAAGGTCTGATGCGTAGGCGGCGGAAGATGGAAGCGGCCGACTCTCGGCTCGAAGTTGTGAATGCTAAGCGCCCAAGGATAGTAGTAACCGTCCCAGCCGATCACGTCGAACGGATGGTAGGCCAGCACCATCTCAGTCAGAGTGTTGGCTTTCTTGACGATCAGCCGGAAGTCGCCTTTCTCGTCGTGCGTCTCAAGGTCGTGTGGTACCCGGATGTCGCGCTCTGCATAAGGGCTCGATTCACTCAGCTGGCCGAACTCATTGCGATAGCGGCGCGGGGTGCGCACATAGCCGGCGCTTTCAATCACCAACAAAGATGGATCCCCGACCGAGAACCGGTAGCGATGGAGGATGCCGCGCGGGATGACCAGGTAGTCGCCGCCGGTAAAAGGAAGATGCCCAAACGTCGATTCGAGAACGCCTTCACCCTGGCTTACGAACACGATTTCGTCGGCTTGCGCGTTTCGGTAAAAAGACGAAGTCTCTTCGCTCGGACGGACGAGCGCCATAGAGACATCGTCGTTGAAAAGAAGCGGCGTCCGATCGGTAATTGCATCACCCGGTTCAGCAAGCTGCTTCGTCCGGAAATGCCGATGTCGCAGCGGCTCGGGTGGCGCGCTTTCCAGGCACAAGTTCTTTACCGTTCGCAGCGCACGCACAGCCGTCGGCTTCCGCACGTGATACAGCAGGGAAGACGGCCCGACGAAGCCCATGTTGCCCATCAACTCTTCGGCATAGAGTTCACCCGAAGGCTGCCGAAAGATCTTGTGACGTTTGGATGGAATTTCGCCGAGTTGATGGTACCGGGGCATAAAAGTGTTAACCCGGTAATATACTACCGCCCGCGCACGTCAATTAGAATGACTACGGGTTTACCATGCCACAAATAGCGGAACAAAAAGCAACATCATCCGTAACCGCGGATGATTTTCTGCCGATTCACGGGACCGATCACGTCGAATTTTATGTTGGTAACGCCAAACAGGCGGCTTACTTTTACCGCGCAGCGATGGGTTTTACGCTCAAAGCTTATCGTGGGCCGGAGACCGGAACGCGCGATCGTGTCTCGTATGTGCTCGAGCAAGGCAAAATTCGTCTCGTCCTAACGACTCCCTTAAGCGGTTCTGGCGAGATCGCCGAGCATATCCTGCGCCACGGCGATGGCGTCAAGTCGGTTGCCTTGTGGGTCGACGATGCCGAGTCTGCGTTTCGCGAAACCACGGCACGCGGCGCCAAACCCGCGACCGCACCTTATGTGCTCGAGGATGAACAAGGCACGGTGCGTCTTTCATCGATTGCGATCTATGGCGATACACTGCACACCTTCGTCGAGCGAAGCGCGTATCGCGGCGCGTTCCTGCCGGGCTTCAAGGCTATTGATCAAGCTGATATGGTCGCGCGGCCCGTAGGCTTGCGCCACATTGATCACGCCGTAGGCAACGTCGGTTGGGGCCAGATGAATACCTGGGTCGAGTTCTACGAGCGAGTCATGGGATTCAAGATGTTCAAGCACTTCGATGACGCCGATATCTCGACCGAATACTCGGCACTGATGTCGAAGGTGATGGCAAACGGGAACGAGAAGATTCGTTTCCCGATCAACGAGCCGGCGGAAGGACGTCGCAAGTCGCAGATCGAAGAGTACCTGGATTTCTACGGCGGCCCTGGTATCCAGCACGTGGCCATGGCGACGGACGATATCGTCGAAACGGTAACCCGGCTGCACGATCAGGGGCTACAATTCCTGACGGTGCCGACCACCTATTACGACGAGCTCACCGCGCGAGTCGGCAAAATCGATGAGCCGCTCGATCAGCTCAAGCAGCTTGGCATTCTGGTTGATCGCGACGACGAAGGCTACATGCTGCAGATCTTCACGAAACCTGTTGAAGACCGGCCGACTTTGTTTTACGAGATCATTCAGCGCAAAGGCAGCCGCAGTTTCGGAAAAGGTAATTTCAAAGCACTATTCGAAGCGATCGAGCGGGAACAGGCGCTTCGCGGCAATCTCTAAGAACTCCGAGCCGGGCAGTCGTTGGCGCGACGATTGCTCCTCTTTCCAGGTGAAGTGCGCGGCGACTTGCAATTGCTGCGCTTAGCGATACAATCCGATCACATTTTCGGACAGGCTGTCGCAAAACCGAACATCTGGAGACCAGAGAAGAGAACTTATGATTGCGCAGAACCTAAGATACGCGGTGCGAACGCTGCGCCGCAGTCCACTGCTAACCGGAACCGCCCTGGCAGCCTTGGCGCTCGGCATCGGCGCGAACGTCGGCCTGTTCTCTGTTATCAACGCGGTTTTACTTCGGCCACTTAGCTATCCACAGCCGGACCGAATCGTCGAGCTCCAACGGCACTACCCGGGGCAGGACGTCTGGGCGACCACGCCCGGCAAATTTGCGTTCTGGCGCGATCGCAGCCAGGTCTTTGAAGCAGTGGCTGCCCACTCGTTCCTGCCGCTCGGCATGAATCTGATCGGGCGCGGTGAGCCGCAGGTTGTCATGGGAATGAGCACAACCGCGGACTACTTCCGCGTGCTCGGCATTCAACCGGCTCTCGGGCGCACGTATACATCCGCTGAAGATCAGCCGGGCGCCGGCAAGTACGCTGTCTTGAGTTATCCCCTATGGCAGCAGCTCTTTCGTGCGGACCACCGAGCCCTTGGCCAAACTCTTTCCTTGGGCAACGAAAGTTATCAGGTAATCGGCGTGATGCCGAAAGGTTTTCAAAGCCCTCATCCGGCCGATCTCTGGGTGCCGTTGCAGCTCAAAATCGACCCTACCGATTTCTCGAACGACTATCCCGTCATAGCTCGTCTGAAGCGCGGCGTGTCTCTCGAGCAGGCGCGGGCCGATATGCGAGTTGTAGGCGCGCGCTTCCGCAAGCTCTACGGCCGTGAAGCTATGGGCGATCATGAATCCATCTCGGTCGTGCGCTATCACGATTACCTGGTCGGCGATGCCAAAGGGCCGCTCTGGATTCTGCTCGGGGCCGTGGCTTTCGTGCTCCTCATTGCTTGCGCCAACGTCGCGAATCTTCTGCTCGCGCGTTCGACGATTCGGCAGCGCGAAATGTCGGTCCGTGTCGCCGTGGGTGCCAGCCGGATTCAGATCATTAACCAACTCTTGACGGAAAGCCTGCTGCTTTCTTTGGCCGGTGCGGCAGTGGGTTGCCTGCTCGCGTATTTATCTCTGCCCTTATTACTCCGTCTCGCGCCCGCCAACACACCCGGGCTGTCCGAAGCGTCGGTCGACAGCAAGGTTCTGCTGTACGCGCTGGGCATAGCAGTCGTAACGGGTGTGCTGTTCGGAATCTTTCCCGCTTTACAGAGTGCTCGACTTGAGGTTGCCAATCCACTGCGTGAAGGCAGTACGCGCACGACCGCGAGCCTTGCTTCGCAGCGTGTCCGCCAGGCTCTCGTCATCGCCGAAGTGGCGATCACGCTGGTCCTGTTGATCGGCGCAAGCTTGCTGGTCAAAACATTGCGAACGCTTCAGTCGGTTCAACCCGGTTTCGACGCCTCTAACGTCCTCACCATGCAGATGTCGCTCAACAAGCGCTACAAGACTCCTACCTCGCTCGCTCTATTGAACTCGCAGGTAGCAGCGCGCCTCTCGTCTGTGCCTGGCATCGTCTCGGTGGCAAGCTCGGGCTTCCTGCCGCTCTTTCCTTACGCGGATCTACCGTTTGAGATCGTTGGCAAGCCGGTGAAGCAGGACGACATGCCCGATGAGCGCTACCGGTTGGTGTCGCCGAAGTATTTTTCGACGCTGCGCATTCCGGTTGTCAAAGGCCGCGAGTTTTCGGAAAACGATAGCGCGCAAGCCACTCAGGTTCTGATTGTCAACGAGGCGTTCGCGGCAAAATACTTCCCGCACGAAGATCCACTCGGACGGCAGATTCTCATCGGCCGCGTGATGGGCCCGCTGTTTGCAGACAAACCACGCCTCATCGTCGGGGTGGTGGGCAGCATACGAGACGTGGGCTTGAGCCGTCCCGCGCCGCCGGAGATGTTCGAGCCGGAAGCTCAGCAACCGGCTGCTCTGTTGACGTTATTCACCTCTGCAATTCCGCTCAATTGGTTGGTGAGAACCACGCGCGATCCGATGTCGATCGCCCCGCTTATCCGCCGCGAAGCTCTCACCGTAGCGGGCGATGTGCCGCTCGCGCGGCCGAAGCCTTTGAGTGACATTGTCCAGGAGTCCCTTGCCCAGCAGCGCTTCGTAATGATTTTGCTGACCGTGTTTGCCGGTCTGGCGTTGTTGCTCGGAACGGTCGGGCTCTATGGAGTGATCTCCTACTCGGTTGCGCAGCGTACCCGCGAACTGGGCATTCGCAGCGCGCTTGGGGCGCGTCGCAGTGACCTCCTCAAGCTTGTTGTCGGGGAGGGTATGCGGCTGGCGATTGCCGGTCTGGCGCTCGGCTTGTTCGTGGCCTTCGGGCTCACTAGGTATCTGCAGAGCATGCTTTACGGAACTTCGCCGTCCGATCCCGCCGTTCTAACCGCAGTCACGCTCGCTATGGCAGCGGTCGCGCTCGGGGCAAGCTTCATCCCAGCCTTCCGTGCCGCTCAGGTGAATCCCGTCGTGGCACTTCACCAGGAATAGCTGATGAACGCGGGCCGCTAGCGGCCAATCTGCTAATTTCAGGTTGAGCACATTCGTTGCCCAAACCTATGCATAAACCATTTGGTACACGCGCCCGCTTCATAGCGCTCTCTGCCCTTTCCGCGGCTTTGGTGGCGGGTGGCGCCGCTCTAACAGCAGACGAAAGCAATGTCCAGAACGTGGTTACCGGAACTGCTGCTTTCCACGGTTTTGACGCTCAGAAGCCCGGCGTTTACCGCAAAATTACGGTCGCGGATTTGCCCGCACCGTATGCGACCAAGGGTGTTTCGAACAATCCTGAAGTGGTGCCCCGGCCAGCCGATGCTTGGCCCAAAGCGCCGCAGGGTTTCAAAGTGGAGCTTTACCAGGATGGGCTCGTCGGCCCGCGCGAAATTAGAACTGCTCCGAATGGAGATATGTTCGTCGCCGAAAGCGACGGCGGTACTGTCGAGATCTATCGCGGCATTACCAAAGACGGTAAACCTCAGCAGAAGTCAACATTTGCGACCGGCCTCAAGTACAACTTCGGCATTGCATTCTATCCGCCCGGCGACAACCCGCAATGGCTGTACATCGGTAACACAAATTCGGTAGTGCGCTTTCCGTATCACAACGGCGACCTGAAGGCGACCGGTCCTTCGCAGACCATTGTTCCTTCGCTCCCCGTGGGTGGCCACGTGACACGGGATCTCGCTTTCTCGCCTGATGGCAGTAAGCTCTTCGTTGCGGTGGGCTCAGGTTCCAATGTCGATGATCCCGACACGCATCCGAAAGAAATTCATCGCGCCAATATCCTCGAATACACGCCAGATGGCAAGTTCGTCAAGGTGTATGCGGGCGGCATTCGCAATCCGGTCGGCATTGCCATTAATCCGCTAACGAAGCAGCTTTGGTGCTCTGTGAACGAGCGCGACATGCTCGGCGACAACCTGGTGCCGGACTACATAACCTCCGTCAAAGAAGATGGCTTCTACGGCTGGCCTTGGTATTACATGGGTAACCACCAGGATCCACGGTTGGCAGGTAAGCATCCTGAATTAGCCAACAAAGTAACCGTTCCGGATGTGCTCTTGCAGCCGCATAATGCTTCGCTCGAAATGACATTTTACGAAGGGAAACAGTTCCCGAAAGAGTTTTTAGGCGATGTGTTTGCTGCCGAGCACGGCTCTTGGAACAAAGCCGATCGCGCGGGATACGAAGTAATTCGTGTACCGCTCGTAAACGGGCATGCCAAGGGTGAATACGAAGATTTCATCACCGGGTTCGTGACTGCTGATGGTCATGTGTGGGGACGCCCAGTAGGCGTAGCGACAGCTCCTGACGGGTCGCTGATGGTGACGGACGACGGCTCGAAATCAATTTGGCGCGTGACGTATACGGGCAATAGCCAACGCGCCTCGAATGCCCACTGAGGTTTCTCGACCCGCAGATTCAGTTAAGCAAAAGATTGCTTTGCTGGCCCTTTTCGGTGTCCTCTGCGGGTTCACTCTCTCGACGGGCGACGGCGGCCCGATCGCACCCTTTATTTTTTCCGGCCTGATGCTTTTGCTGGCGGCGGTTTTCTTCGCCTGGCCGCTTAATCAAAAGCTCACCGTCGGCTTTCCGGCGATTTGCCTGCTCGTCATGACCCTTTATGGTCTTGCGCAGACGCTGTTCTTTCCGCAGAAGATACTCTACAACGGCTGGACCGGTGTGCTCTTCTGGTTCACCGCCGCCGCGATCGTCTGTCTCGCCATGCAGCTCTTCACAAAAGCGCGGGTTGCGAGTCGCTTTCGGTTGTGGTTCATTGTCTTTGGCAGTGCTGTCTGCGTGCTCGATCTGCTGGAACAAGCTTCACAGACCAACAGATACTTTTGGCTGTTTCCCAGCCGATATCAGGCCATCTTCGGCCCGTTCGCGTATTGGAACAACTTCGGCGAGTTCGTGGAGATACTGCTACCCGTGACGCTTTGGAAAGGGTTGGGCGGACGCCGACCGGAGGTGGTTTATCTGTTGTGTGCTGCCTTGCAGATCGGCGCCGTGGTCGCGTCTGGTTCACGTGCCTCCACCTTGCTCGCCATCTTGGAACTGATCTTTGTTATCGCGCTCGCTTATGGACGCAACCACAACAAAGCGTTCCTCCTCGGGTCTGCCGCGGCCATTCTGCTCAGTGCCTTATTCATTTACGCGGCTGGTTTCGAAACACTCATCGCGAAGCTGCAGCAGAACGACCAACTGGCGGTTCGCCGCAGCATCGATCGCTCGTCTCTCGCCATGATCCGCGCGCGACCGCTTAGTGGCTGGGGTCTTGAAACCTACGTGCCCGTCTATCGTATGTTTGCGCTCTACGATGACGGAACCTATGTCAATCGCGCGCACAATGACTGGCTCGAATGGGCGGCGGAAGGCGGCATCTTTTTCTCGGGAAGCATGCTCGTCGTGCTGCTTTGGAGCATCCGGCCTGCGATCCGATCCGTCTGGGGAATTGGTTTGATTGCCGTTTGCCTCCATGCACTAGTCGATTACCCGTTCGCGCGTTTCGGCGTGTGCGGTTGGTATTTTTGCCTATTGGGGATGCTTGCGGCCGCAGGCCTTCCGCAGTCGGCGGCGCATTCCGCTGAAGATCGATCAATCACTTCTGGGTTTGCGCTCCGTCCGGCTTCGCGACCGCTGTGAAAAGCCTCTCGCTCTCTTTCCTTCTTTGCTTCACTCTCATGGAAGAACAGACCGGATCGTCCGATCGGCCCGAGCTGCCGGCTGAGTTCAACCGGGTCTACCAGCTGCCGAACGCTAAACCAGAGCGCAATTTGAAATCGATTCGCTTGATGACCTGGAACATCCATCACGGCGCAGATTTCGCGAAAATCATCGCTGATATGAAGCACGATCCGGCGGATCTGGCCTTGCTGCAGGAAGTCGATCTGCTTACCAAACGAGCGGGCGATAAAGATGTCGCGGCCGAGCTCGCGCGCGCTTTACAAATGAGCGGAGAGTACGCCATCGAATTTGAAGAGTTAAGTCAGGAGCAGGGCCGCCCCGCCTACAGTGGGCAAGCCACTCTGACGCGGCTGCCTATCAGGCATTCGCGCGTGCTTCGCTTCGGGCGGCAATCCGGTTTCTGGCGACCGCACGCTTGGCTGCCGTCGTCCATGCCGCTCATGCAGCGCCGCCTCGGCAACCGAAACGCGTTGATTAGCGAACTCGATTTTGCTGGAGGGCTGCTCGTGGTTTATAACGCGCATCTTGAAAGCCGCAGCGCCGGTCCGATTCAGGATCACCAGCTTGAGGAAATGCTCGATGATGCAGCGCGATATCCGCCGGGAACCGCGATCTTGCTCGGCGGCGACCTTAATACCAAATATCTACCGTCCATCTTTCTCCACAAGCTGGAAGCGGCCGGCTTTCGAAGCGCTTTGGGAGAGCGCATCGAACGCACGCACAAGATTGCGATGGCGCTCGATTGGATCTTTGTTAAAGGGCCGATCGAAATCGCTGATGGCGCAGTGCGGCGAGATGTGAAAAGCTCCGATCACTATCCCGTTTTTGCGACCTTGCGAGCGAGGTAGAGCGGCTGACTTGGTCGCGAGATGCCGATCTCTTAGTAGTCGGATCGCAAAAAATCGAAATCGCATCCCCAGTTTGCCTGCGTCACGTGCTCCAGGAACATTCGTCCGTAACCACGCTGGTAGTGAGACCGCTGCGGTACAAACTTCGCTTGGCGCTCCGCCAGTTCGCCGTCGCCGATGCACAACGTAATACGCCGCGCTTCGGCATCGAGCTCAATCTCATCGCCTGTTTGAACCGCCGCGAGCGGGCCGCCTATGGCCGATTCCGGAGCAACATGCAGCACAATCGTTCCGAAGCTGGTACCACTCATTCGAGCATCGCTGATGCGGACGATGTCGGTCACGCCCTCCTTGAGCAGCACGCGTGGGATAGGGATGTGCCCCCACTCGGGGAATCCGGGTCCACCTTTCGGGCCTCCGTTTTTCAAGACCAGCACCGACGCAGGGGTGACGGGCAAATCGTCCTGATCAATGGAGGCTTGCATCTCCTCGAAGCTATGGAACACGTGAGCGCGACCTCGGTGCCGCAAAAGATGGGGCGAGGCAGCGGTCTGCTTCAACACCGCACCGTCCGGCGCGAGATTCCCGCGCAGCACGATCGTCCCGCCTTCGGCGTAGAGCGGATTCGCGAACTCCCGGATCACCTTCCGGTCGTAGCAGGGAGCGTTTTGCACGTTCTCTCGAACAGTCTTTCCCGTCACGGTGCGCGCTTCACCATGTAACAGCGGGAGGATCTCACGCATAACCGCCGGCACGCCGCCAGCCTGAAAGAAATCTTCCATCAAGTATTCGCCAGAGGGCTTGACGTTCGTCAGATAGGGAGTCTTTCGCGAGATAGCATCGAAATCGTCGAGCGTCAGTGGCAGACCGAGCCTTCCTGCGATCGCAAGCAGATGAACCACGGCGTTGGTGGAACCGCCCAGCGTCATATCAACTGCGACTGCATTCTCAAGAGCTTCACGCGTCATAATTTGTGACGGGCGCAGATCTTCCCCCACCATCTCAACGATGCGCTTGCCGCTTTCTTCGGCAATGGCCATGCGTCTTGCATCGACGGCAGGAATGGCGGCGCACCCGGTCAGGGTCATGCCGAGCGCCTCTGCCAGACTCGTCATTGTCGAAGCGGTGCCCATCACCGCGCAATGGCCCGCGCTTCGAGCGATGCCGCCTTCGATCTCCGCCAGCTCTTCTTCGCCTAGCTTGCCTGCCCGAAACAGATCGAACAATTTGCGTCCGTCAGTGCCAGCCCCCAGGCGCCGGTCGCGCCATTGTCCGGCGAGCATCGGTCCACCTGGCACTACGATGGCGGGCAGATCTGCACTGGCGCATCCCATCAGCTGCGCGGGCGTTGTTTTGTCACATCCGCACAGCAGCACGACTCCATCAATCGGATTCGCCCGGATTGACTCTTCCACATCCATCGCCATCAGATTGCGGTAAAGCATGGTAGTCGGCCGCATGTACATCTCGCCGAGTGAAATGGTCGGGAACTCGAGCGGCAGTCCGCCCGCTTGCCACACACCGCGCTTGACTGCTTCGGCTACGGTGCGCAGATGGACGTTACAATTATTCAGTTCGCTCCACGAATTGCAGATTCCGATGACAGGACGACCGTCAAAAACGGCTTGGCTAAAGCCTTCGGAACGCAGCCAGGCCCGCCGTGCGAAGTGCAGGTAATCTTCGTTGCCGCCCCACCAGACTTGGCTGCGTAGTTTACGTGTGCTCATGGCAGCCATTAAAGCGCAACGGCCATCTCGCCTGACGTAAGCTGATGTCTGTGCGTATCGGAATCATCATGAATGGCGTCACCGGGCGCATGGGAACGAACCAGCATTTGATGCGTTCAATCGCGGCGATCCGGCGCGAGGGCGGCGTCATTCTTTCGAGTGGCGAGCGGTTGATGCCTGACCCGATACTGGTCGGAAGAGACGAGCGGAAACTGGTCGCACTCGCGGGGCAAGCTGGCGTAAATCGGTGGAGCACAGATCTAGATGCATGTCTGGCAGATCCGGACGACATCATTTACTTCGATGCGCAAACCACCGGGCTGCGTGCCGCGAGCGTTGAGAAGGCTCTTAGAGCAGGCAAGCACTCTTATTGCGAAAAGCCGCTGAGTACCGATGCCAAAAGCGCGCGGCGGTTGGCCGAACTTGCCGCAGAGAGCGGTCGCAAGCACGGTGTGGTGCAGGACAAGCTCTTTCTGCCCGGGATGCGCAAGCTGAAAAGATTGGTCGAGAGCGGCTTTTTCGGCCGAATCCTCTCTGTGCGTGGTGAATTTGGCTATTGGGTTTTTGAAGGTGACTGGCAGACAGCACAGCGGCCGTCGTGGAATTATCGTCGCGAAGACGGCGGCGGCATCATCGCTGATATGTTCTGCCACTGGCAGTACGTTCTGGAGAATCTGTTTGGACAGGTATTGGCGGTGTCCTGTACCGGAGCAACTCACATTCCGCAGCGGGTCGATGAACGTGGGCGGGCGTATGCCGCGACGGCCGACGATGCGGCATATGGCACGTTTGAGTTAGCCAACGGGATCATTGCTCAAATGAACTCTTCGTGGGCGGTCCGGGTGTACCGGGATGATCTGTTCGTTCTGCAGGTGGATGGCACTGGCGGCAGTGCCGTAGCTGATTTGCGAAACTGTCGCACGCAGCATCGTGTAAACACTCCGAAACCAGTTTGGAATCCAGACATCGCTAACCCGATCGCTTTCCGCGAGGGCTGGGCGGAAGTTCCGGACAACGAAATCTTCGACAACGGATTCAAAGTGCAATGGGAGAAATTCTTGCGGCACGTGGCCGGAGACGCGCCCTTCCCGCATAATTTTTGGCAAGGTATGCGCGGGGTGGAAGTAGCAGAAGCCGGTTTGCAATCGTGGCGTGAAAGGCGCTGGGTTGCCATGCCCGGGCCGCAATGACGATCAAACTCCCGACCGCCGATCGGCGCCTCGTTGCTTACGAACTCGCACATCCAGACTGCCGCGCTTTGCTGACGGGAGCTGTGCCGCGCAGCCGGGTCCTATACGCGGCAGCTCACGTAGTGACTGATCCCCTGGCGGATGTATCGCCCAACGAGCCTCCTTGTCTCGATTGGAGCGCTACCCTTGCCTTTCGTCGGCATTTGTGGTCTCTCGGCTTGGGCGTCGCGGAGGCGATGGATACGGCGCAGCGCGGGAACGGGCTTGATTGGCCGGCATCGCAGGAGCTGATCCGACGCTCTCTGGCGGAGGCCCGGAGTGTTTCAGGCACGATCGCCTGCGGTGCGGGCACCGATCATGTTCCGCCCGAGCGCGGCGATATCGATTCCGTCCGAGCCGCCTACGAGAAGCAGTGCGCGTTCATCGAAGGGCATGGTGGCCGGATCATTCTCATGGCTAGCCGCGCGCTGGCCCGCTGCGCACACAGCCCCGAAGATTACCGTCGCGTGTACGGCGAGATCTTGCGACAGGTCGCGCATCCCGTTATCCTTCACTGGCTGGGCGAGGCGTTCGATCCGCTGCTGGCTGGGTATTGGGGAGGCACGGGCATCGATCAGGCAATGGAAGTCTGCCTCGGCATCATCGGCGAGAATGCTTCGAAGATTGACGGGATCAAGATTTCTCTGCTCGATGCTGAACGGGAGGTCGTCATGCGACGACGTCTTCCACCCGGCGTTCACATGTATACAGGCGACGATTTTCACTACGATGCACTGATTCGCGGCGATGAATTCGGGTACAGCGATGCGCTCCTTGGAATCTTCGATCCGCTAGCCGAGATGGCGGCGGCCGCCGTTCGCAAATTGGACGTGGGAGATGACGACGGCTTCCATCGAGTCCTGGGGCCGACCGTGCCGCTATCCCGTCACCTGTTCCGCAAGCCAACCTATTTCTATAAGACAGGAATCGTGTTCCTCGCCTACCTGAACGGACATCAAACTCATTTTCGAATGGTCGGCGCGCAGGAAGGAACGCGCTCGATTGTGCATGTGGCTGAACTGTTCCGTCTGGCGGATCGAGTGGGTCTGTTTCTCAATCCGGAACTGGCCGTGGGCCGCATGCGCCATGTGCTCGCTTTGGCGGGAGTAGACTAGCGCGATGGATTTGGCTCGGCTTAGTTTGAACCAGATGACCGTCCGAAATCTGGCTGTCCCGGACGTGGTGGATCTCTGTACTCGCCATGGGATTGGCTCTATCGGCTTGTGGCGGGAACCGGTGGCTCGTACCGGTTTGCAAGAGAGCGTGCGCGTGGTGAGGGACGCGGGCTTGCACGTTTCGAGTCTCTGCCGTGGCGGGTTTTTCGCGGCCCAGGAGACGCTCGACGATAACCGCCGGGCGGTCGAAGAGGCTGCCGAGCTGGGAGCTGATCTCCTCGTATTGGTTTGCGGCGGCATGGCCGGACACACGCTCGAGCGGGCCCGGAAGTTTGTGGCGGAGAGCATTGCGGCGCTCGCGCCCTTTGCGGCGGATCATCGAGTCCGGCTGGGCATCGAACCCCTTCACCCGATGTATGCTGCCTCGCGCTCGGTCATTGTAACGCTCGCGCAGGCGCTGGCTATAACGAAAGAGATTGGGGCTGAGAACGTCGGCGTGGTCATCGATGTCTATCACGTCTGGTGGGATCCCGCGCTGTACCAACAAATCGCTGATGCGCCGGGACGCATTTTCGGGTTGCATCTCTGCGATTGGCTGGATCCGCTGCCCGATTTCGTGAACGGCCGTGGTTTGATGGGCGACGGGGTAGCCGATGTGCGGGGTATCCGTGAGGCTGTCGAAGCGTCCGGATATCGAGGGCCGATCGAAGTTGAAATCTTCAATGAGCAGCTCTGGGCTACCCCGGCGGACGACGTGGTGGAACTGATAAAGGTGCGTTGCCAGGAAGTAGTTTGACCTGCGTGACTCAAGCATTCAGCCGAACGAGGAGCAGCGACTGATCGTCCGTCTGCTTGCCGTATGCGAGTGCGTGCGCCCGGAGCTGCTCCGCTATGTCGGCAAGAGGCGCGGCTGCGTTTTTGGCCAACAAGGTCTTCAGGGATGCTAAGCCTAGTTCGCGGTCGGCACTGTCGGTTACTTCCGTTAATCCGTCGGTCAAAATAACAAGCACATCCCCTGGGTCGATACGTACCTGTGAGACCTCAAACTCCACATTGCCCAGCAACGCAATGGGAAAGTTCTCGTTTGACCGCTCTTCAACGTCGAGTGAAGCCTGACGGTAGTGCAGGATTGGGACGTGCCCGGCCGTGGCGAAATGCAGAGTGCCGGACGAGTAGCCCAGCAAGGCAATAGTCACGTACATGTTCGGCTCGCTCAGCGGCATCAGAACCTCGTTCATGGCGCGAAGAAAACGTTCCGGTCCTACCGCCGCCAGCCTGGTGCGCGCCGCGCTTTTCATCATCGTCATAAGCACGCCCGCCGGAACCCCATGCCCGGATACATCGGCAACATAGGCTAGCCAGCCCCAACCACTTCGGATCACATCGACCAGGTCGCCGCCAACCTCGCCGCTCGGCCATGACCGACCGTAGAACTCAAACGAGCGGTCGCGCAGGTTGAGCTCGGGGACCAGGTTGCGGTGGATCTCACCAGCCAGTCGCATTTCGGTCAGGGTTGAGAAGTAGCGACCCGCCTCAACCCGAAAGAAGGCAAGGAAAAGCTCATAGCCAATGACGATCAGCGCAATAGCGATTCCAGCATTCAGTCCCGAATGGGTCTGCGCCGTGGGGCCGTTTAACTTCGCCAGCAAGGGCAGCTTTTCGAAAGCGAATTCGAGACCGGCGTTGGCGGCTATCTGAGTAAACAGCAACGCAACCATCGCTTTGATCAGCTTACGCGTACCGGCAAGGGCCCAAAGCGCAGAAAAGACCCCATTCAGCAGCGCGAAACACACGTTTGAAACCGGATGTCCCCGGCTGCCGATAATGAAGGCGAACGAGGCAAATAAACTGAACACGCCGCAGACAAACCGGATTGTCGATTGTTGCGGCAGTTGCTTCCACTGCTCTGCGCTTGACTGCCAGCTCATGAATGCCAGCGTAACTGAGCGCTACAGCGGGTCAGAGAGGCGCGCCAGAGTCGGGTCACCGAGGTGAGCTGAAGCCGTACTTGGCGAAAATGGCCCGTCCCGCCGGGCTCGTTAAATATTCCAGAAAAGATTGTGCGCCGGCATTCTTTGAGCCAGAGACGATGCCGGCCTTCTGCAGAATGGGCTGGTGTGAGGCCGTTGGTATCAGCATCGGGTGTTTCTCGAGAAGTAGCGAGTCTGCCGTGATTACCGCGTCGGCATTGCCGCTCGAGAACATCTGGTAGGTCTGCCGAACATTTTCTCCATAGACCACCTTCGGCTGAACTTGCGACCAGATCCCGGCGTGCTCCAGCGCTTGTTGAGCGGCTACCCCGTAAGGCGCCAGTTTCGGGTTCGGCAGCGCTACCACCTTGATCGCCGCGCCCGACAAGTCACTCAGCGGGTGTTCGCGACCGTCTTTCCAAAGCAGTCCTAACCGCCCTTCGGCATAGGCCTGTACGGATTCAGGGCGTAGTTTGTGGATCGAAGCCAAATGATTGACGAACTGAGCGTTTGCGGACAGGAATACGTCGTAAGGTGCTCCATTTTCAATCTGTTGCGCAAGGGCGGCGCTGGCTTCGGTGACAAACCGGAGCGGGGTTTGGGGGTGATTTTTGCCGAACGAACTCGCCAACTCAAGTTCGAGCGGGGCAAGGTCAGCGGCGGCAGCAACGGTGAGTGTCTGGGCAGTAAGCGAGCTCACAAAAAAACAGAATAAAACTGGCAAGCAACTTGACAATGAGGCACTCATATTGGATACTGGGATTGTGCTAAAGCATAGTCGGCCGCAGGCAGCGGTTGGCGGAGGATTGAATACACATGAGTAAGATTATCGGAATCGATCTCGGAACCACTAATTCGGTCGTGGCCGTGATGGAAGGCGGACAGCCAGCGGTGATCCCCAACCAGGAAGGCGGCCGGACAACTCCTTCGGTCGTGGCTTTCACGAAGAGCGGGGAACGCTTGGCCGGGCAGGTCGCAAAGCGTCAAGCGGTGACCAATCCGGAGAACACGATTTACTCCATTAAGCGGTTCATGGGACGCCGCTTTAACGAAGTAAGCGAAGAGATGAAGCTGGTCCCGTACAAAGTGGTCGCGGGTGAAAACGGCGACGTTCGGATCGAAATCCAGGGCAAAAAGTATTCGCCGCCCGAGATTTCGGCGATGATTCTGACCAAGCTGAAAGAAGCCGCTGAGGCTTACCTGGGCGAGAAGGTCACGAAGGCCGTGATCACGGTGCCGGCTTACTTTAACGACGCGCAGCGGCAAGCAACCAAAGACGCTGGCCAGATTGCCGGCCTCGAAGTCATGCGTATCATCAACGAGCCTACGGCGGCCGCGCTGGCCTATGGTCTCGATAAGAAGAAAGACGAGACGATCGCGGTCTATGACTTCGGCGGCGGCACCTTCGACATCTCGATTCTTGAAGTGGGCGATGGTGTGGTTGAAGTCAAATCGACCAACGGCGACACGCATCTAGGCGGTGACAACATCGACCAGCGCATCATCGATTGGCTGATCCAGGAGTTCAAGAAAGATCAGGGCGTCGACGTTTCGAAAGATCAGATGGCGTTACAGCGCCTGAAGGAAGCGGCCGAGAAAGCAAAGATCGAGCTCTCGACCCTGCTCGAGACAGAGATCAACCTGCCGTTCTTGACGGCGGATGCGAGCGGACCGAAGCACTTAAACGTGAAGTTGACCCGTGCGCGTTTCGAGCAGATGGTCAGCGATATTCTCGAACGCGCTGTTGGCCCCTGCAAACAGGCCATGCAGGATGCTGGCGTCACTCCGAATGACATCGACGAAGTGGTGCTGGTAGGCGGTTCGACCCGCATACCGAAGGTACAGCAGATGGTACGCGATCTGTTCGGCAAAGAACCGAACAAGAGCGTAAATCCGGATGAGGTCGTGGCGGTCGGCGCAGCGGTTCAGGGCGGCGTGCTGGGCGGCGAAGTCAAGGATGTGTTGCTGCTGGACGTGACACCGCTTTCGCTCGGTATCGAGACGCTCGGTGGAGTGTTTACCAAGCTGATCGATCGCAATACAACGATTCCGACTCGCAAGAGCGAGACCTTCTCAACGGCGGCGGACAGCCAGACCTCGGTTGAGATCAAGGTGTACCAGGGTGAGCGCTCGATGGCGCGGGACAACCGCATGCTGGGCGTCTTCCAACTGGTCGGCATCCCACCGGCTCCGCGCGGAATTCCGCAGGTGGAAGTTACCTTCGATATCGACGCGAACGGCATTTTGAATGTCGTGGCGAAGGATCGGGCGACCAACAACGAGCAGAAGATCACCATTACTTCTTCGTCCGGCTTGAGCAAAGACGAAGTGGAGAAGATGGCGCGCGACGCCGAATCGA
Source organism: Terriglobia bacterium (assembly GCA_963737005.1). Classification (GTDB taxonomy): domain Bacteria; phylum Acidobacteriota; class Terriglobia; order Bryobacterales; family Bryobacteraceae; genus Bog-105. Next base: position 1,141,423 of record CAVTRD010000008.1, read on the forward strand.
ACGCGGCAGACGACCGCAAGAAGAAGGACGAAATCGACGCTCGCAACCGGGCGGACGCGATGGTTTACAACGTCGAAAAGATGTTGAAAGAGCATCGGGACAAGATCTCGGAGACGGACGCAAAGCAGGTCGAGACAGCGGTCGAGGACGTCAAGAAAGCAATGGCCGAGGGCGGACTGGACAAGCTGAATTCGGCTACTGACAAACTCACCACGGCGAGCCACAAACTGGCCGAAGCAATGTACAAGACGCAAAGCGCGGGCGGTGCCGACGGCGGTGCTCCGAGTGCGGGCGCGTCGGGCAATGGCGCTTCGGCGGCGGATGGGCAACCGAAAGACAACGTCGTCGATGCAGAATTTGTCGACGTCGAAGACAAGAAGTAGTTAAGAGACGAAGGGCGGGGGCACGAACGCGTGTCCTCCGCTCTTTTGTGGTTTAGGGAAGAGACATGGCTGCTGCAACCAAGAAGGATTATTACGAGACGCTCGGAGTCGCGCGGGGCGCGGATACCGAAGAGGTCCGGAAGGCATACCGGAAGCTCGCGCGCAAGTACCATCCAGATCTAAATCCCGGGGACAAAGCGGCCGAGGAACGTTTCAAGAACGTGCAAGAAGCCTACGACGTTCTGAGTGATGAAGAGAAAAGAAAGACTTACGATCAGTACGGTTTTTACTCACCGAACATTCCCCCGAACGGGCCGGGCGGTGCTGGTGGCAACGGGGGCGGACCGGGTTTCGGCGGCTTCGATTTCGCCGAATATATGCGGCAGCAGCAACAGGCCGGCGGCGGAGCAGAATCGGATGAGGACGGCGCCGGCGGCGGATCGTTCCGCGACATATTCGGCAGCTTCTTTGGCGGGGCACGCGGACGGCAATCGGCCACGCCGCAGCCCGAACGAGGTTCAGATCTCGAGTACGGATTGAATGTCGACTTCTGGCAAGCGATCCGAGGCACGCAAGTAAAGCTGAACATCTCGCGGCAGGAGACATGCTCAACTTGTCACGGCTCGGGTTCGGCGGGCTCGAACGTGGCGGTATGCCCGGAGTGTGACGGCAGCGGCACCGTTACGCAGATGGCGGGCGCGATGAAATTCAACCTGACCTGCCCCCGATGCGGTGGAACCGGCCGCCTGAAAAATGCCTGCCCGACGTGCCGCGGCGAAGGACGGGTGGCGCACCCCGATACGGTTGAAGTGCGCATCCCGCAGGGTGTCGCTTCTGGATCCCGCTTGCGAGTGGCCGGGAAGGGTAATGCAGGCGTGGCGGGCGGATCGGCGGGCGATCTGTACATCACCGTTCGCGTGGAAGAGCACCCATTCTTCAAACGCAGTGGGGACAACATCAATGTGCAGTTGCCGCTGACAGTGAGCGAAGCAGGTCTCGGCGCAAAGATCGAAGTGCCCACCATCGACGGGCGCGCTTTGCTGAAGATTCCGCAAGGGACACAAAACGGTCAGAAATTTCGATTGCGCGACAAGGGCGTATTTAATGGCCGGAAGAACACGCGTGGTGACGAGATTGTAGAAGTGGTGCTGCGTGCTCCGGACGTTCACAACGAGCGGACTCGCGAGCTGCTTCGCGAATTGGCTCAGGTGCAGGTCACAGACGTGCGGCAGGACATTTGGGATAAAGTGCAGCAGCCGGTTGATGCGCGTTGAAACAGGTTCAGGTGAGATGAGATGACACGAAATAAAGGCAAAGCGGCTTACATGATTTCGGCAGTGGCCGAGCAGTATGAAATCCATCCGCAGACGCTGCGCCTCTATGAGCGGGAAGGATTACTCGCACCCTCGCGCAGTGAAGGCAACACGCGTTTGTACACCGACGAGGACCTGGAGCGCCTGGAGGTCATCTTAAAACTCACGCGCGAGCTGGGTGTGAATCTGGCGGGCGTAGAGATCATCCTGAATATGCGGGAGAAGATGGAAGCCATGCAGCGGCAGGTAGAGGGTTTCGTGCGCACGCTCAACCAGGAGCTTTCTGAACGCGCCGCGACCAGGCCGGCCGAGCCTAGTCAATCACTGGTGCCGGTGATCCGGATCGATTCGCTCGCCCTACGCGGGGAAGCGAAGCGGACAGCCGAGCCAGGCAAGCGGCGGAACAGATAGCACGCATTCGCCAAAAAGAGTTTTCAAAAGGACTCTTATACCGCAAGGTTCCATCTCTTGGTTGATCACGCGAGCGGCAGAGAAATTGCTGCTTGAAGAACTATTGACTTAGCTCGTCCGGGGGCAGCCGTGTCTCTAGAGTGCAGGCGATCTTCCAAGCGCATGCGCAATCTCCGGAAGCTGTTCGCCTGGACGCTGTTCCACTTACTCCTCACTAACGGGCTGGTTTTCGCTCAAGATAAATTTGTCGTGACTGGAACGGTGATCCCCGTCCCGCTCTTGCAGCTAAATTACGGGCGCATCCCGAAGGACGTGACGGGTTATGACCTGAACATCTGTAACGTGAGCGAAGCCAAGCAATCGATCGTGAGCAGCGCGATTTTTCAGGCTCTCGCGCAGTCGAATGTGGGTCTGGAGCCGATCGGGCGGCAGATCATGTTGGCGGCGATTTTGCGGAACCAGAACCACAGTAAAGGAACGCTGCTGACCATTGTTTTGAATTCTGTGACCGGCGTACTGTCGGTGCTGAGCTCATCAAAGTTGAGCCCGCCAAGCGGCGTTGTTACAGCTGCAGCACTCGGCGCAATTTCGGCTCAGCAGATATTGACCAGTCTGAAGCCCGTATTGACGAGCGACCAGGTCGAGAAGTTCGAAGCAGAAGTCCTCGAACCGGCACTGGTCCTGGATAGCGGCTCGTGCGTCGAGCGCACCGTGTTCGCTTCAAGCGCTGCGACCCCGGCGAAAGCGCACGCAGTGAACTTCCGAGTGAAGTAGCCAATTTTGAAATAGCTCACCACTCGCTTGCGAGACTGGGACACGTGTATTCGAATCGGCTGTCCTGGTCACTGTCCGAAAATGCATTCAGCCGGGCAGCAGCACTAAAGCGCTCTGCGGGGGAGCCAGTGCTCGATTTGACGGTCTCGAACCCTACACTGGTTTTCGATTATCCGCACGCAGCAATCGGCCGGGCGTTTGACAGCATAGCTGACTTTACATATCGACCTGACCCGTTTGGTCTCGAGCCAGCCAGAGCGGCAGTCGCGGAGTTTTATGGGCAGCAAGGTATTGCTGTCGATCCGTCACGGATCGCGTTCACCGCAAGCACAAGCGAGGCCTACAGCATGCTTTTCAAGCTGCTATGCGACGCCGGGGATGAAGTATTGATCCCAGTTCCTTCTTATCCTCTTTTCGAATATCTGGCTTCTCTCGAGCAGGTGCGCACGGTGCCGTACCGCTTAGCTTATGACGGCGGTTGGTTCATCGATTTCGATCATCTTCAGCGGCAAATCTCCGCGCGTACCAGGGCGATTGTGGTTGTGAATCCGAACAACCCCACGGGTTCGTTTCTCAAAAAGTGGGAGCAGGGGGCGCTGATCGAGCTCGCAGGCAGAAACGGTGTCGCGATCTTGTCGGATGAAGTATTCATGAGCTTCGAATTCGGCGGCGCACCTGGACGGGTGAAAACGTTAGCCGATGAAGCGGGTGTGCTCAGCTTTTCGCTGAACGGGCTTTCAAAGATGGCGGGCATGCCGCAGATGAAACTTAGCTGGATCGTGATCAACGGTCCGGCTGAGGAGCAACGAGCAGCGCGCGAGCGGCTCGAGCTGGTCCTGGACACGTATTTGCCGGTGAACACTCCGGTACAGATGGCTCTGCCGGCTCTGCTCGAGATCGGAGCAGGCTTTCGAGCGGATATCCTCGCAAGGGCTGACGACAACTTGTCGCGGCTGCGGTGTTTGCTGGATCAAAGCCCGGTGCATAGTCTGCACACCGAAGGCGGCTGGACCGTCATTCTCCAGCTGCCACGCAACCGAAGCGAAGAGGAGTGGCTGATGCGACTGCTGACGGAACAGAATGTTTTGCTGCAGCCCGGCTTCTTTTTCGACATGGCTGCTGAGGCGTACGCGGTGGCAAGCCTCATCACACAACCGGATCAGTTAACTGAGGGCATCCGAAGATTACGCCACCTTATTCAAGACTGAATGATTCCTTCAATTGGTATTCCTGATTGCTCAATGCGTCACGTGCTTTGATTAGAATCGTGTATTGCCCGTGAACGTTGGTCTTGGCCATTTTCAACGCAATATTACCAGGAACAAACTGTGCCGGATACGTGCTGGCGGCGTCGAGATCGGCGGCCTTCGGGTCCTGAATGAATGGCTTCCCGCTCGGGTCGAGTACCGTCACGCCATACGCGACATGATGCTGATTACCGGTAGCCGTGTGGAAGCCGGTCATCTCGAAGCGGGCGTACACGGTGTCGCCCGGGCTGTAAGCGGGAACGGTCAGCGCTTCTGTGTCACTTTCATTGCGCAGAAACCGAAAATTTTCGATCGTAATGGAGGAAGCTGGTACCAGCTGAACGCCTCCGACTAAAAAAGGAAAGTCGCGTGAGGTTTCTGTTTTGCCGAAAGCGTCTCGGGCCGTGACGTGGATGTGGCAAGCGCCCGCAGCGAGGAAAGATGGTAGAAGAAAAGACGCGCGGCGTTTCGGCACCCAGTTTTTGTCTTCGGCGCTCAGCTCAGTTTGGATGTCGCCGGAGGCCCGATCAGTTAGCGGCCGGCCGGCGGCGTCCTGTGCGGTCACGTCGTAGGTCAAGGATATCTTCTTCACTTCTCCTTCGCGCTCGGAATGGACTGCAAAGCCGGCGATCTCGAAGCTGAAATAAATGTAATCGCCGGGGACGAATTGATAGTCCGAAGAAGCAGCGGTCCCGTCCTCGGAGGAAGAGATCGTTGCGTTGACGACTGCAAGCGAAGGCTCGGCAGCTAGTCCAGGCAACAGGGCGGCAGCAATAATGACAGCAAAGGCGGCGGGATGCACAGAGTTCCTCTAAGCGCGGCGTTGTGTTTCTTCCTTATTTTCCTATTCGGCGAGCCAGCGCCCGCGCAGCAGGCAGAAACGATGCCGGTCCATCCGATGACGGGCAGGCGCATCGCTCCGGTAATGGGCGTGGCTGGAGCGGATTGGCTCGACCGCGAAGAACGCGTTCGCGAAGAGCAGCCGGATAAGGCGATCGCGGCGCTGCACTTAAAGCCGGGCGAAATGGTCGCCGATGTTGGCGCGGGTACTGGCTTCTACTCGATACGCCTGGCGCGGGCGGTTGCTCCGAACGGGGTCGTGTTTGCCAATGATATACAAGCCGCCATGCTGGAACGGCTCAAGGCGAATGCGGCGCACCAGCACATCACGAACATCGTGCCGGTTCTCGGGAGTGAATCGGATCCCCGGTTGCCGGAAGGCAAGCTCGATTTGGTTCTGCTGGTCGATGTGTACCATGAGTTCTCCCAGCCTCAGCGCATGTTGGAACGCATACGGGATGCGCTGAAGCCGGGCGGCGAACTCGTGCTACTCGAGTTTCGGAAAGAGGATGCATCGGTTCCCATTCGCCCGGAACACAAGATGAGCGTCGTCGAAGTGAAGCGCGAGGTGGTGCCCGAAGGTTACGAATTCGAGCGCGTAGTAGATACGCTGCCGTGGCAACACATTCTATTCTTTCGAAGCAGGGCACACTGAAGAGCGACCGCGTGATAGCTAGACGAGCTTCTTCAGCAGGGAGATCTGCCCGGCGTGATAAGCCGAGTGTTGTATGACCCCGTGCAGAAGCTGATAAAACGTTTGTTCTTCGCGAGCAGGCGCTTTCTCATCCAAACGGGTTTCGGGAAACTCTCTCACTGCGTTCCCGAGCGAACGAACCTCTGCTTCGAGTGAAGATAACGCATCCTGCCACGAACTTGTCATTGGCGGCCAATCTTCTGCTGGATCAGCGTCGCGCTCGGCTGTCGCCGATAAACGTTCCCGTGCAATCCGCAGCCAAGCGCGTATGTGCAGGACAAGATCCCAGATTGTATGGGCGCCTGGTATCTCACGTGCGCGCGCCTGCCCTTCGGTCACGTCGCTCAGGATCGTTTTCAGCGACGGCCCGAGCCATGAAGTTCCGTCATAGAAGCGTTCAAGCTGGCTTGCGATCCGCGTTATCTCATTGACTTCGCCGGTGACATGCATGATTGTCCAGGGTCGCATGAAGGTCAGTGACAGGTGTAGAGTATTCGTGATGAAGGCTGCGGGAACCTTACGGCTGACTGCTGGATTGCTTTTTCTGATCGGAGGCGCCGTCGCTCAGGAGCACATTTCTTATCCGACGTCAGACGGTGGATTGATCCAGGCCGACAGCTATGGCAAAGGAGATCGCGCGGTCGTGCTCGTGCACGGAGGGCGATTCAATAAGGAGAGCTGGCGCAAGCAGGCCGAGACTCTGGTCGGAGCCGGCTTTCATGTTGTGGCGATCGATATGCGCGGTTACGGTCAATCGCATGGCCCCGGCCAGGCCGATCTCTACACAGCGCCGCTCTACTTGGACATATTGGCCGCTGTTCACTGCTTGCGAAAAGAGGGCGCAAAGTCCGTATCGGTTGTCGGGGCGAGTATTGGCGGATCGGCCGCCGGCAAGGCGTCTATAGAATCCGCACCCGGCGAAATCGATCGTCTGGTGGTGCTTGCTGGTTGGACAGACGGCCCCCCAGAGAAACTGAAGGGCCGTAAGTTGTTCATTGTCGCGCGGGATGATGCGAACGACGATGGCCCACGCTTACCGAAAGTGCGCGCCAACTATGAACAGGCGACCGAACCGAAGAAGCTTGTGATTCTCGATGGCTCGGCGCACGCACAGTTCTTGTTCGAGACCGACCAAGGCCAACGCTTAATGCACGAGATACTAACGTTTCTAAGCGAGCCTTGAAGAGCGATCTCTTCGAAGGCGGCTACGCTTAGGCCGTCGCAGTGCCTTCCTGGTTGACCATCAAGCCTTCCTTCTGGGCCGCGTCCTTCAACGTGCGTCCAGCCTCTTCGGTCACACGCTGTACCTTATCGACGGCGTCATGTGCCACGGATCTCGCTTGATCCACCAAACGGTCACGCGTTTCGCCCATGTACTCGCTTTCGATGCGCGTGCTGGGCAAGGTGAGGCCCACGACAGCTCCGGCCGTCAGTGCGGCGAGTCCGAGCGCCATTGGGTTTTCTTGCAGCGTGTTCTTGAACTGACCGCTTGCCGCGCGCGCCTTCTGCGTGGCTTGGTCACTCAGATCGGTAAATTGCTGGCGGGTTGTATCGGCTGCGCTGCCCGCTGCATCACGAACGCTGCTTGCGGCGGACGAGACTACGTTTGTGGCACGCCCGGCAAGATCGCGGGCCCGATCGGTGAGCTGGGGCCGAGAAGGACCGTTACTGCCCGTATCGGAAAGCCCATAACTTGGTCCGGCACTCTTCTGCTTATTCAGCGCGAGCATGCCGACGCCGACTCCAAGCAACGCAAACGGAATAGGATTATCACGGATGAACTGCACAACGGTCGAACTGGTGTCTCTAACGGTCGTTCCAGCGCGGCCCGTTGCATCTGTTACTGCCTCACTTACACTTGACACAATCTTTTCTGCCCTCCCTATAGTGGCTTCTTTGACGCTATGTTTGGCGGTGTCGAACGCTTCCGCCGCTTTTTCTTTGAGCTGATCTTTAACTTGTTCCGCGATGCGAGTAGGATCGAGCTTTTCCTGAAGAGCGTCAATCGTCTGACTCAGGTCAGCACGGGTTTGTTCGATACCCGAACGGATCTGCGCTGCTTCCTGGCTACTCTCACTCGACTCTTCTGCGCTGACGCGTGACGCGCCCGTAGTCTGCTCCCCAGGGTTCCGGAGAGCTCTTACTTCATCTGCTGCTTCGCCCATTGTGCATCCTCTTTCAATGTCTCTACTGTCTGGCGCGGTGCGACGTTAGTCTTCTTTAGTGAATTCAAAGCTTTCGATACGAGTACCGCGGCAACGATCCCGATTACTACCGCCACGGCCAGCGCCGCGGCCCACCATGGCATGAACCCGGCGAGCAGAATGATGATCGCAGCTAGGAGAGCGAGTAGAGCAGCGTAGGCTACTGCGCCACCCAAAACCAAATAGCCTACGTTTCGGCCCACATGACTCGCCTTTTGAGTGAGCTCGACCTTGGCGAGTTCAATTTCCTGGCGGATGAGCAGCCCGGTATCGCTGGCGAGTTCAGAGAAGAGCTCGCCGATGGAACGGTCTTGCTTGTCAGGCATGGATTATCTCCGAGCGACTATAAACCAGCTCCATTCGCATCTGGGTACGCCTGATTTGTATATGGTTGTGATGAGGCGACCTCGGGCGATGCGGGCGGCAACGCATGACTCGGATCGGGCATGTTTGCGAAAACGTCGGGATAAGGCCGCGAAGTCTTCAGGAAACGGCTTGCTGCCAAACCAAGTACGAATGCCCCGCCGAGGAAAATGGCCGGCGAGCGCCGTGCGAAAGCTTCCGTATCGCTGACCAACTGGCGAACGTCCCGGCTTTGCAGATAGTTGGCAACACGGTCCACCTGTTGCGCCATAGCATTTCCCACTTCAGCCGCGTAGTGCGCGACTGGTCCTTGGTCCTGTTTTCGAAGATCCTCACCCAGGCTGCGAAATGCCTGGCCCACTGCCTGAAAACCTGAAGCTACGGTTTGTCGCTGCTGATCGGCGCGTGAAGCGGCCTGATCTTTGGCTTGATCCAATACACGCGAAGCAGCATCTTTGGCTTGGCTTGCTGCCTGCTTTGCAGAGCCGGCCATGTCATCGATTGGCGATGATCCCTGCGATGCCGTGCTGCTCTCGCCGTTGCTGAACGTGCTCTCTGCTCCGTCGTCAACTCTACTTTTTTTTGGCATGATTGTTTGTCCTTTCTCCTCGGTGCTTCTCCGCCTAACTTCGACCTTTTCCGAAGCGCTGCGGAGAAGCCGTCTTCACCGCGCTAAGCGAGATGAACCAGTTTTCTCCTACCTAGGACGCCTGCAGGTCGGGGAAGTTTCCCGCCTGAATCGTGCTAAATATCCCGGGTGGTTTTCTCAAAGAAGAACTACTGGAGGCTGTCCAGCTGTGACTTATACAGATCTCGTCGAAGCCGCGAGCCATACTCTAGAGACCTTAAATGTCAGGTGCGGTTAACGGCCAAAACCTAAAAAGAAGTTAATCGCAAAACGGCCATTCTGGCACCTATTAAGTGCCATTCTGGAGTGGCGTCTTCGACGTGTTGCGTATGGACAGCAAAGCACTCCCGCCAGCCAGGCGTCTTCCTCGTTTCCTCCCATTCATGCTGCTTGGGTTCATGGGGGTAGTCGTGATCTGGGCAATTCTACTTACGTGGAAGTGGCCCTTTACGATGGGAGAAATTTCGAAGGTGCTGCAGAATGACTCTCACCGTATAGTGAAGATCGGCTCTCTCCATATGGGCTTGCTGACACCGGGCTATGTCGCTGAGAATTTGACTTTCTACAAAAACCCGAAGACCGGCGGCGACGCTTTCACCATTCGCAGAATGTCCGTCGTGGCAGATTGGACCGATTTGCTGTTGATGCGAAAGCGCATCCGTCAAGCGGTTATATCGGGGTTGCGCATGCGAATTGTGGCGGATCCTCCAGGAGTCCAGTACGAGAAGCCGCAAAGCCGGCAGACGTTTTCAGGAATTGGAGAACTGATCTTTGAGGATGCAGTCTTTGCGTTTGCATCGAGTGAACAAGAGGCGGAGCCACTGACCATTACACTCGCGAGCGCTTCGATCGAGAGAATAAGCGCGAGCAATTCGTCGCCCTTCCGGACAACTCTTTCGATCAATGAACCGCGAGCAAACATTCACTCGGAAGGACAGCTTGGCCCTTGGAATTGGAGTGATCCCGGCAAAACACCGCTCTCCGGTTCTTTCGTGGTCGACCACGGCGATCTGAGTTCGCTTGGAGGCGTGGCCGGGACATTCACGGGAAACGGGAAATTCCGGGGACCACTTCAGCAAGTCACCAGCACGGGATATCTAGATGCGCCTCAATTTCAGGTTCCCGATCACTCTCACACTGCCCAGCTTTCGACGAAATTTCATGTGACGGTCAACGGGCTGAATGGAGACACCACACTCGACCACGTTGAATCGCAGCTTCGCAACACCCTGATCGAAACGGACGGCAAAATCAAGGCCGCAAACGACCGGCCCGGCAAGACAGCTTCATTGCGGTTTTCTGTAGAACACGGTCGTGTAGAAGATTTCCTCTACTTGTTCAGCGAAACTGAGCGCCCCTCCATGGTGGGCGCCCTAACGTTGAAAGCCAACATCGATCTTCCTCCGGGTCCTCCGGGCTTTCTCGAGAAAGTGAAGATTGATGGTGATTTCGATATCGCTGAGGGCCGTTTCGGTAGTGGGCAGACCCAGAAGGAAGTGAATCACCTGAGCAAGAGCGCGGAAGGTATGACCAAGAAGGAGGAAAACCAAAGCCCGACCACGGTTCTCTCCGAATTAAAGGGTCACGTGGTGGCCCAAAAAGGAAAGGCAGTGATAGCGAACGCCGCCTGGACTGCCCCGGATGCCAGCGCGAGTCTTGGCGGAACATACAATCTGCTTGATACGACGTTTGACATACACGGGCTACTTCGAACAACGGGGAAACTCTCGGATACTAGTTCCGGTCTAAAAGCACTTTTTCTGAAAGCGGCCACCCCATTCTGGAAGAAGAACAAAGTGACGGTGCTCCCCTTTACGATTACCGGTAAGGCGCGCCAACCGATATTTGCGTTGAGCATGAAAAAGCGCTCGTCTTAGAAGCGTTTAGAAAACTCGCCGCGGCTCGGCTGGCGGAACGCGCCGGATGTCACATCTGAGATGGCAAAGCCGTGTTCAAAAGACCTTTATCGATGAGGTAGCGGATGATGGCTGCGGCGCTTTGTTCCGGATCACAGCCGGTGGTTTCGAGAAGTAACTCCGGGTCGAGCGGTGGCTCATACGGGTCGTCGACTCCGGTGAAGCCCTTCATCTGGCCGGCACGGGCTTTAGCGTAAAATCCTTTGACGTCGCGTTTCTCGCATACGCTCAGCGGCGTGCTGACGAAAGCTTCGATAAAGCAGCCGTGACGCATCATTCTTCGCACTTCGTTGCGGGTGGCACGATACGGGCTGACTGCGGCGCAAATTACCACGCCGTGGTGGCGGACAATTTCAGACGAGACAAATCCGATGCGGCGGATGTTGACGTCGCGATCCTCCCGTGAGAAATTCAGTCCTTTTGAAAGGTGAGTCCGGACAATGTCGCCGTCGAGCAGCGTGACTTGCCGCCCATGCTCCATCAGCGAAATCGCGAGGCGTTCGGCGATGCTCGATTTACCTGCGCCGGGCAGACCCGTTAGCCAGATGCAGAAGCCCTGCTGCGAGCGGGGCGGATAGGCAGCAGCCAGGGTAGCGGAAATTTCCGGGCGAGTGAACCAGGCGGGCAGCGGCTCGCCTTGCGAGAGCATCGTACGTACCTTGGTGGCAGAGAGCGAGGAGAAATTCGCACCCGCGGGCACCCGGCAGCGCTCCTCATATCGATCTTCTTCGTGCAGGTACACGAGTTCTTCAAAGGGCAGCGGTCTCACGCCAATCTCGTCGGCATACTGCGCAATCATCTCTTGCGCCTCATAGGGTTGATAGAACGGTTTGCCTTTGGAATCTTTTCCGGGACTGGCGTGATCGCGCCCGATGATGAAGTAATTAGCGCCATAGTTGCGGCGGATGATGGTGTGCCACAAACCTTCGCGCGGGCCGGCCATACGCATGGCGAGCGGCAGCAGGCTCAGCACAGTCCGCGATGGATCAAAATAAAGATCCGCCATCAACTTATAGGTGCGGATGCGGGTGTAATGATCGATGTCGCCGTATTGGGCGATGCCCGCCGCAGGGTGAAGCAGGAGTGTTCCGTCGACGCTTTGCGCCGCGCGCTTCGTGAGCTCTTCATGCGCACGGTGCATAGGATTGCGGGTTTGAAAGGCAACGACATTTTCGCGGCCCAGAGCCGCAAGGTGTTCGCGCACCTGTAACGGAGTCTTTCGGAGACCTGGAAAATCGGCGTGCTTTGCCATCGGCACCACACGAAGCGGACCGCTGATGGCGTACTTGCCCGAGTGACTCATCTCCGCGACAAACGGGTGCGAATCGTCCGTTGTTCCGCATATTCGAGCCGCGTCTTCGCGCGGATCGAGTGCGAAAAGTTCATCGATGCGCATGATGGCGAGCAGATTGTTGCGCGGACTGCGCAGCGCGATTTGCTGACCGGGCTTGTACTGTGCCGGATCCTGCACGGGCAGGATGACGGGGATCGGAAAGACGAGCCCATTAGAGAGTCGCATGTCAGATAGAACGCTCGCATAATCGGCGCTCCCCATGAATTGCGAGAGCGGTGAAAAACCACCGGCAGCTAAAATCTCGAGATCGCAAACCGAACGTCCCGAGATTTGCAGCGATGCGAGAGGCGAGGCCTGGCGTTCGAAATCAAAGCGTTCCGCTTCCGGGACAAGCAGGTCAACGAGGGCACCACCGTAAGGCTCGATCAACTTATTGGTTTCCGTTTCGGTCAACATGGAAGCATGTGCTCTTCGGCTCGCATGGGATTTCTATCCTTATTCATTTGCTCGCTCATGACAGGTGCTGAGGTGGCTCGTTTAATCGTGCTTGGAACCGGTACTCCGATTCCTGATCCGCAAAGGTCCGGCCCCTCGGTCGCGATCGTGGCGAACGGACAAGCATACTTGTTCGATGCCGGGGCCGGAGTGGTCCGCCGCGCTGCTGCTGCGGCGCAACAACCCCGTTTTGCCGCGCTTGATGCAACTCGCCTGACCAGATTGTTTATAACTCATCTGCATTCGGATCATACGCTCGGTTATGCGGACGTGATCCTGACGCCCTGGGTGGTGGGTCGTAAGGAGCCGTTGGAAGTCTATGGCCCGACCGGCCTGAAACAAATGACCGAGCATTTGGAAAGGGCTTACAAGGAAGATATTGCAATTCGTACGACCGGTCTCGAGCATCTTGATGGGACGGAGTTGCGCGTCAACGTGCACGAAATTGCCGCGGGACAGATCTATCAGGACGAGAACGTGACGATTCGCGCCATTCCGGTGAAGCACGGATCCTGGCCGGAGGCATTTGGCTATTCTGTCGACGCAGGCGGACGCACTTTCGTTATTTCGGGTGACACTAGCCCGGTCTCGACGATCGCGGACGCTTGCCGGGGTTGCGATGTACTGGTGCACGAGGTGTACTCGGCGGTAGGTCTGGCGCAGCGGTCGGGAACCACGGATTATCACACGCAGTTCCACACTTCGACCCGGGAACTGGCTGAGATGGCATCGAGATCGAAGCCGAAATTGCTGGTTCTGTATCATCAACTTTTCTTCGGGCGCACTGATAGCGATCTTGAGAACGAAGTACGGCAAAGATTCTCCGGGGTAGTCGTTTCGGCGCGCGATGGAGGCGTATATTGAGGCCGATTGTGAAGCCAGTTAGGAAGCATGTCCGGTCCTAAATCATTTTGACCGCGGTGGCAAATAACACGACCCCGAGGCCCAGCCGCAAACCGCGCTCGGGTAAGCGGGGCGCAAGATAGCTGCCGAGCAAAACTCCGGGAATGGAGCCCATTAAAAGCATGGCTACGAGATTCCAATCGACGTGGCCGGCGCGCCAGTGAAGGAGCGCAGTCGCGATGACCAAAAGGCAGGCGTGAAAAATATCAGTACCGACCGCACGTACCGGCGATTTCGGGAACATACAGATGAGCAGCGGTGCGATGAGCGATCCCGAGCCGACCGAGGTAAGGCCAACAACGAAGCCGACGACGGCACCCCAGAACGGAACGATCCACGGCCAGCGCTCGAGACCCAAAATTTCGAGGCCGAATTCTTTGCGCCAGGCGCGCAGCAGAAGACCCACGGCCACGATCGTCAGCGTAATGCCGATCGAGCGGCGGACATAGGCGTCAATATCCAGGCCTCGAGCGTGCAGCCAGCCGATAGTTAAGACGCCAAGGATTCCGCCGGGAACGCTGCCCATCGCGAGCCGGAATGCAGTTTTGAAGTCAATCGAACCCTGCCGCCAGTGCACCGAGGCACCGAAGATTTTCGTGATAGCGCTGTAAGCGAGGTCGGTGCCGACGGCCAGCACGGGTCGTACGCCCGCAATCAGTACCAGGAACGGAGTCATGAGCGCAGCCCCACCCATGCTGGTGATGCCGATCAGCAAACCAACAACGAAGCCGGCGGGGATGATGGTCCAGTTGTTGATGATCAAAGGCGCCTCATATTGTCGAGCAAATGTAACGGGAGGGCGAGATTATTGCGACCTGTGCCGAGCGAGATGCCCGGTTTATTCGCGCCGTGAAAATCCGATCCACCGCTGACGGGAAGATGATGACGGCGGGCAATGGAAACCAGTAGCGCCGAATCTTCCGGTGTGTGCTCGCTGTGGTACGCCTCGACCGCTAGTCGTCCGTCGGCGGCAAGTTCGGCGATAAGTTTCTCAAGTTGTTCCGGATTGCGCGAGATGCGCATTGGGTGGGCCAGCGATGGGAGACCACCGCCCTGATGGATACGCCGGATGCCTTCCGTTAAGTCGGGTTCGTCGCGATCGACATAGGCCGATCCGTCTTCGCCTAGATATTTGTCGAACGCTTCCTGCAAGGTCGAAACGTATCCTTTGTGTAGGAGAACCGTAGCAAAATGCGGACGTCCGGTCAAATTCTTCCCAAGCGCCTGTACTTCCGGGAGCTCGACATCCAAACCGAGTTCTTTTAATCGCGCAATAAGGAGCAGATTGCGATCGCGACGTCCTTGCTGCAACACTTCGAGCCACTCGCGAAAGGCAATCGTCGGCTGATCGAAGAAGTAACCGAGCAGGTGAACGGAGCGCCCTGTTCCCGTGAGCTTAGTGCTTAATTCAATCCCGCAGAGCAGCTCGATTCCAGCCGAGCGAGCCGCATCCACCGCACCGTCATAGCCGGCCAGCGTATCGTGATCCGTGATCGCTAGCGCTTCGAGCCTGAGGTCGAGCGCGAGCTCGACGAGCGCTGTGGGCGACACTGTTCCATCAGACTGATCAGTGTGCGTGTGCAGGTCGATCATAGGGCAGCGACAGTGGATGGGGTGGTCGTCCCTGTGACGATCATGGTGCGTTCGCGCGTAGCAGGACGCCTGATAACTCGAGCTGCGTCAGAATTTGCGTAACCGCTTCTTCATCGTTTTCGGGAAGCGGATCGCTCGATGCCCCGAGCACGATCGCTATCATGCCAGCCTTCTCAAGATCCTGCAATGTCTGCAGATTCGGTTCCCGCAGCACTGCTACGGAGCAGCCTCGATCGAACAACTTTCTTTCCAACAGCCGAGCCAGATCGTCGCGAGTTCCCAGTCCGATATTGAAGGCCGCATGACCGTAGCGCGCCAGCCGTTCGGCTGATGTGACGTCAATCGTACCGGGGGTGATCAGCGCTGCATCGGCGGCTGAACGTTTGGGCTGCTCGAAGGCGGTAGCCGGCTGGATCAGCATACCGGCGGCCACTGTGGCGTTTGTAACCGGATCGATCAGGATAAAGCTGCCGGTGGTTCGATTGGAACGATACGGGTCAAAGAAAAGCGGCCGAGCGGATTCGATGATGACAGCGCCAATCTCGTTGAGGGCGAGTGCGGCGCTAGGCTCGTGCTCGAGCGTATTGAAGTTGATACGGTAGCCGACTTTTTTCACCTCTGCCGGCTGCATGTGCCCTGCGTGCTTCAGGATGTAGCGCCGATCAAGCTCCATCGGTTGATCGTTCATCCACACAAGGGTCGATTCAACCGTGCGGGCGACATAGGGCAGGTGCTCCGCCACACACAGGAGATCGCCGCGGCTGATATCGATCTCGTCTTCGAGGGTGAGCGTGATCGACATCGGCGCCTGTGCGCAGTCGAGATCTCCGTCAAAGGTGGCGATGCGTTTAACGCGTGATTTTCGGCCGGCCGGAAGAGCGAGCAGCTGCATACCAGGGCGAACCGTGCCGGCGGCAATCTGGCCTGCATAACCGCGAAAGTTCTGGTCGGGACGAATCACGTATTGAACGGGAAGACGGAACGTCGCTTCGGCATTCAGCTCTCTCAGACGGAGGGATTCCAAGTGACCGAGTAACGGCAGACCTCGGAACCAAGGCATGTTCTGGCTCGTGTCCACGACGTTGTCGCCGCGGAGCGCGCTGATCGGAAGAAAGTAAGCGTCGCTAATATGGAGCTTATCCAGAACGACTTTGAATGCCACGCAGATCTCATCGAAGCGCTGTTCGGAGTACTCGACCAGATCCATTTTGTTAATGGCGATGATGAAATGACGGATGCCGAGCAAGGAGGCGATAAAGACGTGGCGGCGGGATTGAGCAAGCACGCCGTGGCGCGCATCTATAAGAATAATGGCGGCGTCTGCGGTAGAAGCGCCGGTCGCCATGTTACGTGTGTACTGCTCATGACCAGGCGTGTCGGCGATGATGTACTTGCGATCGGTAGTAGCGAAATAGCGATAAGCGACATCGATTGTGATGCCTTGTTCCCGCTCAGCTTTCAGACCGTCGGTGAGTAGTGAGAAATCAATGGGACCGGCGGAACGATTGACCGAAGCCTTCGCAACCGACCGCAGATTGTCCTCATAGACATTCTTGGAGTCGTAGAGCAGCCGGCCGATGAGCGTGCTCTTGCCGTCGTCAACGCTCCCCGCAGTGGTGAAGCGGAGCAGATCCTTACGCTGTTCTCCGAGCAGAAAACGTCGGAGGTCAACCTCCGGTGCGCCCGCAACCGACGGCTGAGTTTCCAGGGAAGCTGTCTGTCCAGCTTCAGGCGACATCAAAAGTAGCCCTCGCGTTTTTTCATCTCCATCGAGGCCTCGACATCGAAATCGATAACCCTGTTCTCACGCTCGGAGCGGCGGAAAGAGGCGAGTTCAGCGATGATCTTCGGAACCGTGTCCGCTTCCGACCGGATGGCCCCGGTGCAAGGACTACAGCCAAGTGAGCGCATGCGACATTTCACGACCTGTGTCTTTTCGCCGGGCAGCCGCGGCACAAAGGGCTGCTCGATCGAAAGCAGGTTATCGCCGCGTACGAGCACCTCGCGTTCTTTAGCGAAGTACAGAGGCACAATCGGGATGCGCTCGAAGTGGATGTATTGCCAAACGTCCATCTCGGTCCAGTTCGATAACGGGAAAACGCGAATCGATTCGCCAGGATCAATCTTCGAATTGAAGAGATTCCAGAGTTCGGGCCGCTGGTTCTTCGGATCCCATTGACCCTTCGTATCGCGGAAAGAATAGACTCTTTCCTTGGCGCGCGACTTTTCTTCATCGCGGCGCGCTCCGCCGAACGCCGCATCGAAGTTGCCGGCCCGCAGCCCATCGAGCAGAGCGGTGGTTTTGAGCGCCCCGCAGCAGCGCTGGGTACCGACCAAAAACGGGTTCGTCCCTTCGTTGATCGCCCGGTTATTGGTATGCACGATCAGCTTAGCCCCCACTTCGCACGTATAGGAGTCGCGGAAATCGATCATTTCGCGAAATTTATATGTCGTGTCGATGTGCAGCAGTGGAAACGGAATAGGGCCCGGATAGAAAGCTTTTTGCGCCAGCCGCAGCATGACGGAAGAATCTTTTCCGATGGAATATAGCATGACTGGGCGTGCAAATTCCGCGACGACTTCTCGCAAAATGAATATGCTTTCTGCTTCAAGTACTTTCAGATTATTCGAGAGGACCGATTCGTGATGCATAGTTCTGGCTGAGTGCCGCCCAGCCGCTTCCACCGTCTTAGTAGAGCGACTCTAGCAGCTTTCCCTATCAAATTCAAACGTGACTACAGCTTGGATGGGCGGACTGCCCTGGTAACGCCCGGTGTCTATACTGACAGACTAAACTTAACATTGAAACAAATTCTCCAGCGTACGCAAACTAATCCTTACGTATAATTTTGAGATGCTTCTTGCCGCTACTGTCTATACGACCCAAATGGCAAAATTGCAGGCGCGCTGGAAACTAGAGGGCGGCCTACCACCGGTTCCCGGTCAGAAGGTAAATAGCGCGATGACATCCGCCACGGCGCCCGTTGAGGTGCCACTCACTTGGATGAAAGAGGAGTACCGGCTGATTCCGGAAGGAGAGTTGGGCCCCTCCATTCTGGGGAATCCGGATTACGCCGGGACGTTCGTCATTTACGACTGGGACACTCGCGAGATTATCTGGCAATCGAACTGGGGAAACATGCTCGTGACCCCCGCCGGTTACTGCTTTGCGGACGGCTGCCTATATATGAACGATCTGGAAGGCGCAAATATTTTTCAGATCGACCTCGAAAAAGAACCGGGAAGGCTACTGAAGCGGATCTCACATCCTTATTTGAACGACCTGCATAGTCTGGAGCGCACCAAGCGGGGTCTGCTGGCGACTTGCAGCGGGACGGACCTAATCATCGAGCTCGACTTGGACGGCAACTCGTTGTGGGAGTGGTGGGCGGCCGAGCACGGCTATACAATGACGCCCTCGGGCAAGACACGTGGCTCGGGGCGCAATATGGAACATCGCAATCAGTACTATCACACGCGCTTCCAGACCACGCACCTCAATTGCGCGACAGTCGGCGATCCGGGGGGCGACGAGCGCCTCATTCTGTGCCTGCTTTTTCACCAGGGGGTCTTGATCGAAATCGATCGTAGTTTGCCTGCCGAAAAGCAGGATGGTGTGGTGCGACTCGAAGGTCTTGCGCGACCACACAGTCTCGAAAAGTTTCCGGGCGGGTGGATCTTCTGCAATAGCCTCTCGAAGGAGCTGGTGCTGATCGATGACGATCTGAAGATCACGGACCGGATCGCATACGACGGTGGCTGGATTCAGGATTGCACTCGTCTTCCGAATGGAAACATTGTCTTAAACGATGTCGATAACCACGTGTTAATCGAGTTCGCTGGAACGCCTTACGAGGCTGTAAAGACGACGTCCTACGATTCGAATTGGCGTATGGGCGAACTGGTCGTAGTGCCGACGGAACATGAGCACGCCTTTGTTGCGCACACCGTAGCGAAGGCCTGAGCGGGTTCCTTGCCGCGCTCTTCACTGCAGGAAACAGTCGCTCCGGGGGAACTCGATAACAATCGCTGGCGTTCGCTCGCCGTCATCCTGGCGGCGGCGTTTCTCGTGGGCTTCGACTTCTTCGTTGTGAACGTGGCGATTCCCTCGATCAAACAGGATCTGCATGCCACATTTGCCCAAATCCAGTTGGTGATTGCTAGCTACGGGTTTACTTATGCGGTGCTGCTGGTCTCGGGCGGGCGGCTCGGCGATATCTACGGCCGGAAGCGAACCTTCATGATCGGAGTCGCGGGATTTATTGTCACTTCCGTGTTCTGCGGGCTGGCCCCGACTCCGACCGTGCTAATTGGCGCACGTGCTTTGCAGGGCATCTCAGGCGCGCTGCTGTTCCCGCAAGTGCTCTCGATCATGCAGGTGAGTTTCGCGCCGAATGAGCGCGCCAAAGCCTTCGGCTTATTCGGTACCGTGATCGGCTTGTCTTCGTTCGGCGGGAACGTGCTCGGTGGATTGCTGGTCTACGCCAATTTTCTTGGGCTGAGCTGGCGCCCAATCTTTTTGATCAACCTGCCGGTTGGTCTGATCACGCTATGGGCCGCCGCGCGCATGGTGCGGGAATCGCGCTCGCCGCATGCCAAGAAGCTTGATCTGGGCGGTGTCACAATCGTCTCGATTGGGCTATCGATGCTGCTCTATCCGCTCATCGCGGGGAGGGAAGCAGGCTGGCCGCTCTGGACATTCGTTTCCTTTGGCCTCTCAATCCTGGTGCTGTTCGGCTTTGTGCAGTTCGAACGCGCAGTGTTGTTGCGCGGCGGTTCGCCGCTAGTTGATCTGCGGTTGTTCGGAGACCGAACGTTCGTGATCGGGCTCATCAGCGGAGTCTGTTTCTTTAGCAGTGCCGCCGCATTTTTTCTGATCTCGACCGTGTTTCTGCAGGATGGACTCGGTTATTCCGCGAAAGATGCGGGGCTGACCTTCGCTTCCTTTGCCGTCGCGTTTCTTGGCAGCTCATTATCGTCAGTGCGCGTGCAGCCGAAACTGGGGAGCCGGATCATTAACGTGGGAACCGGGCTGATGATGACCGGCCTGGTCGTGCTGCTCTGGCTGGCACGCAGTCGGGGTGCAGCCTTGACCGGGCTAGATCTTGCTCCCGCGCTTTTGATTTACGGTACCGGGCAGGGATTTGTCATGCCGACTTTGATCAGCACGATTCTGATCAATATCAAAGGTGCGGACGCAGGCTCGGCTTCGGGAGTCTTGACCACCGTACAGCAGCTATCTTTCGCCACGGGTGTGGCGGTGATCGGTACGGTGTTTTTCGGTGCGCTCGGGACAGCGGGTACGGTCGACAGCTTTATTCACGCGCTGAGATTGGCTTTTACCGTGAATATTTGTTTGCTGGGCGCTACTTTTCTGTTGATTTTGCGTGTGGGCCGGCATCCGGCTCGCTAAGAGTACAGGGGTAGCAAAACGGTTTCATGGGCCACAGCGTCGAATTGCCCACACTTTCGCTTTTGCCTTTTCTATGGAATACTAGCTCGCGATGCGTTTTCCTTTGTTTGCCGTTTTCGTGTCTTTGCTTTCTCCTCTATATGTTCAAGGAGCGATGCCTCCCTTGCACTTGGAGACGAATGTGCCGTCTCCGCAACTTGTGGGAACTTCGATCACTCTTTTGCCGCGAGCTGACGACGGCAAACCAGGCGAGAACGGCATGCCGGGACCTGGGGGACCACCGCCGCCCCCGAACGATAGACCACCGGGACCCGGCGGACCGCCTCCAAACGGGGGACCGTCCGGGGAAGGTGGTCGGCCAAAGCTTACTTTCCGTTACAGTGTCAGCGTGAACGGAGGACCGTCCCACGTCATCAGTGACTACAGCAAGTCGGATGTTTTCGTTTGGACCCCTGCTCTGTACGAGCAGGAAGCGAAGGTCAAGGTGGAGGTGCGCGAGGGGAAAAAGGAGCCGGTCACAGTGGAGCTGCCTTTTCAGATCGTTTCGCGTATCAAGAATTCGCAGCCGGTTGTTACACCCACGGCTCACCCTTTGGTGGCACTATTCAGCGCTCCTCCCTGTCCCGCAGGCCAGCAGTTCCGGGTCGCTTTCCGGCCCGTGGGCGGCAACGAAATGAATCACACGTCGCCACAAGACTGTCGCGGCACCGTCAGCCAGAACATCTATGTGGCCGGCATGCAGGCGGACACGCCGTATGAGATGCGTCCCGAGGTTCTGCACGGATCCCAGGTGGAAGCCGGCACGTGGTTGCCTTATCACACCGGGATGATTGATTCTAAGCTTCCGCCTATCCGGGTCACGGTTCCGCGATCATCGGCTGATCAGGGGGCCGAACCTCTCTTGATTTCTGCTTCCATGGAGCCTTGGCCTATGGTGGCGACCGATGGGGAGGGACACGTGATCTGGTACGGCCCCGACTCCAGTTTTCTCACGCGTGTGCTGCCCGATGGATACTTTCTCGCTCTCGCTGACGGAAACAATTCTGAGAACGATATCAAGCGCACGCAGCTGGTACGCGAATTCGATCTTGCCGGACACACGGTGCGCGAGACAAACATCAGCCGTGTGGCCGATCAGCTCACTTCTCGCGGCATTAGCTCCTCTTGTAAGAAGGGGAGCAGCGAATGTGTGCCCGGCTTCCACCATGAAGCGATTCGCTTGCCGAACGGTCATACGCTCGCGATGGCCGGCCTGGAGCGGATGCTTCCCTCGCCTACCGGATCGAAAGAGAAGGTCGACATTCTGGGGGACCTGATTATCGATTTAGACGAAGATTTTCAGGTGACCTGGATGTGGAACTCATTCGATCATCTGGACGTGAAGAGAGCCTCGCTTGGCAAAGAAAAATGCCGAGAGGGGGCGGGAGATGACGGCTGTACACCGGTGTTCCTCGCGCATGAAGCGGAGGGCTGGCTGCATAGCAACTCTCTGGCGTACATGCCGGCAACTGGCGATTTACTGGTCTCCATGCCGGAGCAGGATTGGGTAATCAAGGTCGACTACAAAGACGGTAAGGGCAGTGGAAACGTTCTCTGGAGGCTAGGGGCGGGCGGCGATTTTACCGCGAGATCCGATGACCCCAACCCATGGTTCTCCTATCAGCACGACGTGCGATTGCAACCAGGGACCACGGATATGATCTCGCTACTCGATGACGGACGCCGCCGCAAAGAGAAAAATCCTCAGGCGAACAATCGCGGCCAAGTCTGGAAGATTGACGAGAAAACGAAAACGGCTTCACTCGTTTATAACGCGGATCTGGGCGTGTTCTCCGCGGCGGTCGGTTCGGCACAGCAGCTCACCAATGGCAATTACAGCTTCGAAGCGGGGCTGATCAACCCGGGTCCTGCTCTGTACAGTGAAGCAATCGAGACTTCCCCGGAAGGCAAAGTGGTGTACGCGCAAAGGCTGGACGGGCTGACATACCGAAGCTTTCGGGTGGCGGATCTGTATACACCACCGGCCAAGTAGAGGCAACTCCGGTAGGCCAAATCCGGCGAATTTCGACATTTTCTGCTAGTCTGGAGGTGCAGGGGTCGCCCGACTCTTGGCGCCCCTCACGTACCAAGTCATGGAATCCGAAAAGAATAATAATGCCGTCGTTACCGAAGATGCGCCCGAGCAGACGGACCGCTCGGCCGAACCGTCTGATGCGGCAGCGTCGCTCGGCGAGATCTTTAATGAACGCGATCGGTTAGCACGCGAAAAGAACGAGCTGCAGGATCTGCTGCAGCGGCGGCAAGCGGAGTTCGACAACTATCGGCGGCGTAATGAGCGTGAGCGGTTGGAATTGAGCGAGTACGCTTCGATGGACACCGTGAAGGCATTGCTGCCGGTGCTAGACGATTTCGAGCGAGCGCTGAAGACGGAGAGCGCCGATAAGACGTATGCGCGTGGGATGGAAATGATTCACCAGCGTTTTGGAGAAGCGCTCAGCAAACTTGGGCTCGAACCGATCTCCTCGGAAGTGGCCATCTTCAACCCGCATATTCATCATGCGGTCGAGATGGTGGATACGAAAGATCACCCGGATCAAACAGTTCTCGAACAGTATCAGCGCGGCTACTACTTCAAAGGCCGCTTGCTGCGGCCTGCGATGGTGAAGGTCGCGGTCAACCCGTGAGTGCCGTAGCGCGCCGGGATGTTCTTGCTATATGCCGATGAGTGTTGCTAAACGAGATTATTACGAAATATTGAGCGTAACCCGCGATTGTGACGACGGGACGTTGAAAGCCGCTTACCGCAAGTTGGCGTTGCAGTATCACCCGGACCGTAACCCGAATAATCAGGAAGCGGAGGAAAAGTTCAAGGAAGCAGCGGAAGCCTACGCTGTGTTGAGCGACCCGCAGAAGCGCGCAGCCTACGACCGGTACGGGCATCAGGCTGTCAACGGCGGAGGTAGCGGTCCGGGCTTCGACGAATCGACATTCGCCGATTTCGGCGATATCCTGGGCGACCTGTTCGGCCTCGGCGATATTTTCGGAGGACGGCGCGGCGGAGGTGGTCGACGGGTCCAGCGCGGTGAAGATATCCGTTACGATCTTGAGATCAGTTTCGAAGATTCGATGCGCGGGCTGGCGGCCGATCTGCAGATCCCCAGGATGGAAGCGTGCTCGCGCTGCCAGGGAACGGGCGGCGAGCCTAATGGCGGCATGGTGACCTGCTCCGTCTGTAACGGCCGGGGCGAGGTGCTTTACCAGCAAAGCTTCCTGGCCATCCGCAAGACGTGTCCGACTTGCTCGGGTCGCGGTAAAGTGATTCGTCAGGTCTGCACGCAGTGTCGCGGCGAAGGGTTTCATCGCGTTGAAAAGAAGCTGAAGGTCAATATCCCAGCGGGTGTCGACAACGGAACGCGCCTGCGTTTAAGCAGTGAAGGTAACCCAGGGCCGG
Source organism: Terriglobia bacterium (assembly GCA_963737005.1). Lineage (GTDB taxonomy): Bacteria > Acidobacteriota > Terriglobia > Bryobacterales > Bryobacteraceae > Bog-105. The sequence continues at coordinate 1,165,345 of CAVTRD010000008.1, forward strand.
CCGGCAGTCAGCCTGGCGATCTGTATGTGGTGATCAAGGTTGCCGAACATCCGGTATTCGAACGGCGTGACAGCGAACTGCATTGCACGTTGCCCATCAACGTGGCGCAGGCGGTGCTGGGTGCTGAAGTCGAGATAGACACCTTCGACGGTCCGCAGACGATAAAGATCCCAGAAGGTACGCAGGCCGGTGCACAATTCCGTTTGCGCAACCTCGGTGTGCCGCAGCTCAACAGCCGCGCGCGCGGCGATCTGTTCGTTCACCTGGACGTGCAGATTCCCAAAAAGCTCACGCGTGAGCAACGCAGGCTCTTCGAGCAACTGCAAGGTGTATTGCCGATTGAGAACTCGCCTCATGAAAAGAGCGTGTTCGAAAAGGTACGCGACTTTTTCGGTTGAAGCCGGCGCGGGCTGCCTTCCGCGTTGAACAATTCAGCGGTACTGCTTGGTCACTTTGTTCCGTGCGTTGTAAACCGCAAAGGTGCCGTCCTGTTTCGCCATGACCTGCAGGTATAAACCGGTGTCTGCTTCGGTCGTATTCGCGATGAACGGATCGGCCGAGTTGTGGTCACCGCCCGCCTCATCGGCGTAGTGCAGTTGCCAGAGATCGATCAAGCCGGGCGACGTTTTAACGGTCTCCCAAGCGGCGGGTGAAGCGCCTTTTTTCGCGCCATTGTCCATGATGGCAACACGAGGTGCGAGGGCGCGCACCAAAGCCGGGCTGTTGCTCTGATCGAGCCCGTGATGAGACACCACGAAAAGGTCGACTTTGCCCAGCTTGTTCGCCGGACACATGAGCTCGAGTTCTTTGTTCCAGGTCAGATCGCCGAGGTCAGCCACCCGAAACGTGCCATATCGGATTATGACACCGACCGAACGAGCATTCTCGCTCGGGTCGGTCTTTCTTCGCAATCCCTGAACAGGCACTGTTCGGCTGCCCGGCATCGGCCAGCGGAGCCGTAAGCACATTGCCGTCAGCGGCAACTACTGTCACATCGAGATCTTTGATTGGTAGCCGATCGCCCGGCTTGGCAGTGATGTGCTTGACTCCTGACGTGGCGTCCTGGTAGTCGCGGTAGAGCGTGGCCGTGGTCTTCGAGTCCTCGCGATTCGGGCCGTGATCGATGAAGGCTCCGACCGGTATCTTCGTGATCAGTTGCGGCACGCCGCCGACGTGATCGGAATGGTAATGAGTGATCAGAACGTAGTCAATCTTCTTGATCTTTGCTTTCTTCGCCACTGCTGCAATGCGGTTCGCATCACGATAAGCGTTATAGCCCCAGCCTGTGTCGATGAGAAACGACTGCCCGTGTGGCGGTACAAAGAGCGTCGCTTGGCCGCCTTCTACGTCGATGAAGTAGATTTCCAGTGGTTTCTCTTCGGCTTGGAGCGCGCGGAGTGCGAACGTTGCGCATAGGACCAAGGTAATTGCCCGCATGGGGCGATCGTACCAGAGAAGGTGAGAGATGCCGGAAGGAACTCCTTAGGCGCATTTAGCGTAATCTCGAATAAGAAAAGAGCGGGAGAAAGAATCGTTGCCGTTTTGTACCAATTGCGGGTCGAATGTAGATCCGTTGGCTTCTTACTGCACGCGCTGCGGCCAGCCGCAGCCCCGGACGGCCGCGCCGTTCACCGGTTTGCTTGACAGCATCAACGACCGCACAGCTTCGATCCTCTGCTACATACCCATTTTCGGTGTCATCCCTGCAATCGTTTTCCTCGCCTCGCAGCGCTTCCGTGGCAACGTTAAGGTCCGCTTCAACGCTTTTCAGTCGCTTTATCTATTCGTGACCTGGCTGATCATCTCCTCCGCTCTTCCCGTGCTGATAATGGGTGGGCCGCCCTGGCAAGCGGAACACGGTTTAGTCGGCCTATTTAAAGCCGCGTTGTTTGTCTGCTGGATCTACTTGTTAGTCAAGGCAGCGCGTCAGCAAGAGGTACGGCTACCCATTCTGGGGGACTTGGCGGCACGTTCAACCATGGAACAGCTTTAAGAAGCTTCCCCCACGATTGCTATTATAAGTATTCAGTCTGGTGAATAATTACTCAGGACAGCGTCTGGTCGGTGTTGCTGGTTTCCGTGGTTATAGCGGGGCGGAGCTCGTTAAGATCTTGAAGCGGCATCCTGCCATCCAAGCGGTGTTGCTCGAGCATCGCAGCGAGGCGGAAGCGGAAGTGACGCCGCTTGGGCACACGCCTCCCAAGACGATTGCGGCCTCGGCCGAGGCAGTACGGCGCGAAGGCTTGTCAGCTGTGCTCTTGGCGACTCCGGCCGAAGTGTCGCTCGAACTTGCTCCTGAGATGTTGAGCACGGGCATCAAGGTGATCGACTTGAGCGGTGCCTTTCGGCTTGGCGATGCGGAGAATTATTCGCGCTGGTACGGCGCTCGGCATACCGCGCCTGCCCTGTTCGAGCAGGCGGTTTACGGATTGCCTGAATTTTATAGGCAGGAGATTGCTGGCGCGGCGTTTGTCGCGAACCCGGGCTGCTACCCGACTGCGGCGAATCTGGCCTTGCGGCCACTCGTCCGGGCGCAAGTGATTGATCGCAGCCGCGGAGTAATTTGCGACGCGAAATCGGGCGTGAGCGGCGCCGGTCGCAAGCCTTCGTTAAAGACGAGCTTTTGCGAATCGTCGGAGAATCTCAGCGCTTACGGCATCATGGACCACCGGCACGTGCCGGAAGTGGTGCAGAACTCCTGTTTGGGCGAACGGGAATTTACGTTTACGGCGCACCTGCTGCCGGTCACGCGCGGCATTCTCGAGACGATCTATCTGCGGACGGTGCGCCTGGAAAAGGCCGTCGATCTGCTTTCCATCTACGAAGACGCGTACGAGAACGAGCCGTTCGTGCGGCTGTATGCACCGGGCAAAGTGCCGGACCTGCGAGCGGTACAGGGCACAAACTTCTGCGACATCGGATTCGTTTTCGATCCAGAAAGCCAGCGCGCCGTAATTGTGACGGCCATTGACAACCTGGTCAAAGGGGCCGCCGGGCAGGCGATCCAGAACCTCAATTTAATGCTGGGCCTGCCGGAGACGGAAGGCTTGATATGAGAGTTCTGGTAAAGATTGGCGGCACGCTGCTCGAAGCGGAAGTGAGCCGGCAAAGTATCGCGGCGCAGTTGGCCACGCTTGCGACTGAGCAACAAACAGTCGTGGTGCACGGCGGCGGCAAGCAATTGACGCGCTATTTGGAAGAGCGCGGAGCTGTCAGCCGGTTCGTCAATGGGTTGCGCGTTTCTGACGCCGCTGTGATTGAGGCCGCGGTGCGGGTGATCGCGGGTAGCGTTAATAAGCAACTGGTAGCCGCGCTGCAAGGCGCTCAACGGCGTGCGGTGGGTTTGACTGGGATTGATGGCGGCCTCACGGTCGTGAAACAGACAAGCGCCGATCTCCAGTTCGTCGGTTCGCCGGTTCAATCGAACGGCCCGCTTCTGGAATTGCTAGTCATGGCCGGCTACTTACCTGTGGTCGCGTGTGTAGCGGCCGATGAGCACGGCCAGATCTACAACGTGAATGCGGATGGAATGGCTGTCTCGTGCGCTGAGGCGTTTGGTGCGAGCCGGCTGCTCTTTCTGACCGATGTGCCGGGAGTGAAGAACGCAGCCGGCGAAATCGTGCGCTCTCTCGAACCGTCGAGCGTACGGGCGCTCATTGCGTCAGGTGTGGCGCACGGCGGGATGCAAGCAAAGCTCGAAGCGGCGCTGCTGGCGCTAGAAGCCGGTGTCGCGGAAGTGGTCATCGCGCCCGGGCATGAGCCGGACGTATGCGCCCGCATTATGGCCGGCGAGCAGCTTGGCACAAGATTGCTGCGGTCGCAGGCTCAGGTGCAGGGTGCGCTGCTATGACGGCCACGACGCTGGCTGTCCGTCCGGCATCCATGCTCGACATCCCGCACATTCTGGAACTGATCAACTCCTACGCGGCAGACGGGGTGATGCTGCCCCGCACGGAATTCGAGATGGCCGAAAATCTCCGCGATTTCTCGTGCGCTTACGAGGGCGAGACTCTGCTCGGATGCGCCGCTCTCCATTTCTATACTCCCCAAAGCGCGGAGATACGTTCGCTTGCCGTGCGCCCGGATGTGGCCAAGCGAGGAGTCGGCCGCGCGCTGGTCGAGGCGCTTGAAACGGAAGCTCGCGCCAATGGCCTGCACTCGATCTTCGCCTTTACTTACGTACCTAAGTTCTTCGCGAAGCTGGGCTTTGCGGAAGTGGAGCGAGGCGAACTGCCTCTGAAAGTCTGGAAAGACTGCCTGCGGTGCTCCAAGTTTGCCCATTGCGATGAGATCGCGGTCGTCAAGTACTTAGTTCATCCGCTGTTCGGCGTTTCCCGCACGGCCGTCGGGGAAGTCAGTGATCTTGTACAGTTACCAGTGCTGGCGACCAGCTCAAACCGGTAAACATCCTTCTACTTAAACTCACCCTTTACGCCCTGGCGCAAGGCGCCCAGGAAAAATTCGGGCTAAATTGCAAATAAGTACTAGCTTTTGTTCGTATAGTACCAGTATACTCAGTACCAACCTAGTTTTAGGTACTAGTTATTGATCCTCCGGGAGGCAGTTGTCTATGCGAGCTCTTACTCTAGATATCCAGGAATCCGCTGGCCGGATTCTTTGTTGCACAATTTTTCGTCAAGGCGGCAGAAAGCTGCTAGCGAAAGGACATGTGCTGAGTGACGAAGATATCCGTTTACTGCAGACCGAAGGTATGCAGCAGGTATGGGTCACCGAACTCGAAGAGGGCGAGATTGGAGAAGACCAGGCGGTGCTGGATGTTGCTCAGTCGATGTGCTGCGGGTCGGTTGAGATCCGTTTGGCGGCGGGCGGCAGAGCCAATCTGATAGCCACGGCAAATTCCTGCGCGCTGGTGGATGACGAGCTGCTCCGGCAGATCAATTGCACCAGCAGCATTGCCATCGCAACTGTCCCCAACTACCATTTTGTAAAGGCCGGCGAGCGAATGGCGACGATCAAAAGCGCTCCCTTCGCGGTTGCGCAGGCGCAACTGGAAGCGGTGTTATCGATCCTGAATGAGCGAGGCGCGATTCTGCAGGCGCGACCGATACGTGACGCTGGAGTGGGCGTTCTTTACACCGATCCGGTCAATGGCGATCGTGCCCGCACGTTGTTTGAAGGTGTAGTTCGAACGCGTGTCGAGCGTTTCGGCGGCACTCTCCGATACGCATTGGCAGCGGTGGAAGAAGAAGATCAGGTAACGCGGGCGCTGCAGCATTTGCTGCGCACCAAACCCTCGGCCATTCTGATCGCTTCAACGACAGCGCCTGCCGGACCGGAAGATGTTATCGGCCGAGCACTAGTCAACCTCGGCGCACACCTCGAGCGCTTCCTGGCGCCGGTGGAACCGGGCAACCTGATGATGCTGAGCTACAAAGACGACATTCCCGTCATCTCGGCCCCGTGTTGCTTCCGTTCGCCGAAGCCGAACGTGCTCGATTTGATCTTGCCCCCGATGCTCGCAAAGTATCGGATCTCGGGCTGGGAGATCGCCTGCCTTGGGCACGGTGGTTTGCTGAATTAAGTAACTGAACATAGAAACCGAAAAGAGGCGCAGCCGATGGTGGCTGCGCCCCTTTTTTGTTACGTCATTAAGAGCGCCCGTTAGAACGTCAGATGCAGGCTGGCCTGTAAAAAACGTGGGCTGCCGATGGTGTACTGGATTTGGCCGAGATTGCCACGGGGCGGGTTCAGCACGGGCGGTCCATAGTCATAATACTGAACATTGTTGTTCGGCGTGTCAAAGCTTGGGTGATTGAAGAGATTGAATGCGTCGAAGTTGAAGCGCAGATGCGCGCGCTCGGTTAGGCGAAAGTCTTTGCCCAACGTGGCATCGAAGCGAACCTGGAACGGACCGCGGAAAATGTTGCGGCCGCCATTGCTGTAACCGGATTCGCCGGTATCGCAGCCTCCCGTCGACTGGGCAAAAGCATCGCAAGGCGGAACGCCGCTCTGTCCGGGTTGTAAGAGCTGCGGATAAAAAGCATTCACATCGAGCACCGGCTTACCGGCGTTGACACCGGTTGTGCCCTGTAATTGGGCTTGGCCCGCCGTCACGCCGGCCTTGAGCGGCAGAATGGGGTTCGTGATGTAGTCGTTCGCGCTGTAGTAGATGCTGGCAACCGAACCCGAAAAATCGTAGACGTTGTACGGCTGCCCGCTCTCGGCAACGGTCTGTCCTCCAACCTGCCAGCCGTTGATGAAGGTGCCGAGTAGCTTGTTGTGAGCCAGGCTTGGCAGCTGATACGAGTAGTTAATCAGGAAAACATGTGCCCGATCGAAATCGGAAGAAGCGTAGCCCGACTTTGGGTTAAGCGGATCGTTCCCGTTGTAAAACAGACCGAGACCGCTCTGCTCATCGAGCGAATGCGACCACGTGTACGATGCAGTGAACTGCAAGCCGTTCGATAGACGCTTGCGGACCGAGACCAGGAGAGCGTTGTACCAGGAGATCCCTTCGGCCTTGTAGACGACCGAGTTCGGGCTATAACCGAGATACGGCACACGCAGGTCGGTATTGCCGCCGGTCGAGGTATTGTACGGTTCGTAGCCATTGATTTGATAGCCGTACGAATAAATCTCGCCGTTAACGGCATGCTGCGGAGTGGCGACGAGGGGTTGATTGAACGGTATCGGCAGTACGAGGTGCAAGCCGTGCGTGCCGGAGTAGCCGAGGGTAACAAGCGTGTTGTTGGTTGCCTGGTATTGCAGGTCAAAGGTGTAGTTTTCCGAGTACGGCAGCTTGGAAGCGGCATCATAGCCGCCAAAGAGGAATGGCCCGAAATTGTTGCCGGCGGGGTAATCGCCGCTCTTGAGCTGCGATGCATTCGGCAAAAGCGCGTTGAAGGAACCGGCGTTCACGGGAGGCGGAGCAGGCGCGCTGTTACCAAAAGGCGCGGCGAAGGTTGCCCCATGCTGCGCGGTGACAGGGGTGACGAACGGCGGCTCGAGGGTCACGCCGAAAGGTCCGTTGTAACCACCGCCGGCGCTCGGCGAAAACTCAGAAAAAAACTGCCCGCGATCAAAGTAGAGACCGAAGCCGGTACGCACGGTGAGCTTCGGCATGGGTGTCCAGGCGAAGCCAATACGCGGCGCAAGACCCCACTGACGTGCCTGCATAGTGGAATCGCTCACGCCCGGCGTGTGGAAGCTTTTGTTATTTCCGGCGAAGACAATGCCTGAGTCGATGATTGTGTCGCTCGTCGTGTCGTACCGGTAGAGATTCGGATAGAAGTTCGTCAGGTTTCCGTACTTCTCGGTGAGCGGACCGTCGTAGTCCCAGCGCAGGCCCATCGTGAGGGTCAAGTTGCTCGTGACCTTGTAATTGTCATTGATGTACGTGCCGACTGTATCCGATCGGTAGTAGCGGTTGCTGTTGCCATTGAACAGCGTGGAATTGGTTCCTGAGCGGACCGACCCAGTAAGAAATGTCGTGAAGTCGGTGAAAGCGATATTGGCTGTTTGGTTGTTGCGATTCAGGATGTTGAGCTGGGTATGATCCCACTGTGCGCCGAAGGTAATCGTATGGCGTCCCAGGACCCAGCCGAGATTCGATTCATACTCCCACTGGTTCTGGAACATGCCGGCGTTGGCGAAATTGCTCGAGGGGCCGATGCTCAATCCATTGCCCAACGCGCCGTCGGCAGTTTGTAGGTTGAGGGCCGGGAAGCGCATCGAGCCAAATAGGTCAATACCGAGATCGCCGGGCGTAAGAGAAGATGGCTGCCCGGTGCTCGCAAACGCGCGCAGGCGAGTGAAGCCGATGCGTTGTTCCCAGGTGAGAGAAGGACTGAGAACCACCGTGTTTTCGATATTGCCCACCTGGCTGCCGGCAGCAAGCTGCTGAGTGAAACCGAGCGTGTTACTACGAGCCCCGAATGCATTTGTGGTGGGATCGTCCTGCACGTAGTACTTCACTGACAAGCGATCCTTGTCACTCAAGTTGTAATCGATATTCGCGCTACCCTGATCGACGCTCGACTGACTAGCCGGACCTTGAACGATGGCGTTTGCGCCGAGTGAGAAAGCCTGGTCGGCGGAGACGTTCGCGCTCGGAATCAGGTATTGCCCGTTCGGCAGTTTGAAGTTGAGAAGCTTGGCCGCTGTAGGATCGATCTGGCTAGGTGTGATATTGGAACCCGGAAAGCTCAGATTGGCCGCATTGGCCAGACCGGCAGCGCTGCGATCGTCGGTCAAATACTGCGGCACCGTAGAAGATTGCGTTCCGAGCAACGCGTCGCTGACCCTAGTGCCGCCATATGCAACGAAGAAGAATAGCTTGTCTTTCTTGATTGGGCCGCCGAGCGTCGCACCGAATTGATTGCGATTGAGCTTGGGCACCTTCGGGCTGATCGCTGGATCGGCGTTATAGAAAAACGGGGCGGCGTTCCAGAAGCTGTTCTGGAATCTTTCGTAGAGCTGCCCATGAATTTGGTTAGTGCCGGATTTCGTCGTGACGCCGATATGCGCTCCGCTGTTCGAGCCCTGGGTCGCGTCGTAGTTTGAGACGTCCACCCGGATCTCCTGAATCGATTCGGGAGCTGGTGTGGGCAGAGCCTGGCCAATCGCGGAGTAGACTGAGGTGCTCGTCTGAATGACACCGCCGGGGCCGAAGTTTTCTCCCGTGTTGAGCACAAAGCGGTTGTCGCCGACCTGGCTGGTCGACTTGCCGTTGAACAAATTGTTGGTAGCGACTCCGTTTAGGGAGAAGCTGTTGCTCGAATCGCGCTGGCCGTTGGCGAAGATGGCTTGATTACCCAGCCCGGCGTTCGAACCCGAGCCGCCCAGGAGGTCCGCATTCACACCAGGCGCGATTAGAGCGAGCTGCGTGAAGCTGCCCGTGCCGAGCGGAGTGCTTTCGATGATGTGTTGATCGACGATGTAGCCGTTGGTCGTATCCACTTGGTTCATCAGCGGGGTCGCACTGACTTCGACCGTGGTACTGGCTTTGCCGACTTGCAAGGAGCCATTTACTGTTGTTGTGCGATCACCCTGCACGATGATTTGGGTGTGCGATTCGGTCTCGAATCCCGCCACGGTAAACGTGACCTCGTAAGTGCCGATGGGTAGGTTAGGAAGTGTGTACGTGCCGTTCGATTTGGTCGACGTAGTGACTTTCAGGTTGGTCGACAGTTCGCGGGCAACCACCTGAGCGTTTGGCACCGCCGCCCCTGCCGGATCTTTAACGGTACCGGTGATCGCGCCCAGGAGCTGCTGCGCCTGTAATGCAGGCTGAAAAAAACAGAACGAAATCAGTGTGAGTGCAAACGTGTAGCGTGCGAGAAAACGCAAGAAAACCCCCTTTTATACGGCTGATTTTTACTGTAGCGGTAGTCTGTCACAGAGGCGTGAAGAGACGGGGCCTCAGGTACTATCTAAACATCTACGGGAGGCAGGATGAAGGCGCTTTGCACGGCAGTATTGCTCGCGGCAGCTGCACCGGCACTTTGGGCGCAGGGCTCCCCTCCGCAAGGCGGAGCGGACCAGCCTTACGCAATCGAGTATTACTACAAGGTGCAATGGGGCCACCAGCAGGAATTCTTGCAGCTATTTCTCAAGAATCACTACCCGCTGCTGAAGAAGGTGCTCGAGAGCGGACGCATGCTATCGGTCAGCATCGAGACGCCGGCAAATCACATGAGCGAGGATGCGCGTTGGGATTATCGGGTCAGAATCCTCTTCAAGAACTCGACAGCGGCAACAACCGCAAACCCTGATGAAGAAACTATGATCAGGCAGCTTTGGCCGGACCAGCCCACGTATAAGCGGGAAGAGCAGAGGCGCTTCGAAATTCTGCTCGCGCATTGGGATCTCCCTGTCAGCGACGTGACGCCGAAGTAGTGTTGCTCGTGTCGCGTGAGTAGTCAGGTAATGACTCTGCCTGTCTTCGAAACTAGCCGAATCTGCCTGGCATCTGACCAGAAGAAAGCATGAACAAGAAAGTTGAGAGCGAGAACTCTGCCGGCCAGCACCGGCGCGAATTTCTCAGCGTTACTTCGGCGGCTTTAGTTGCGGCTGCCGTGCCCGCGAAAGGAAGGGAAGTGCAGGATATCGAGAAGGCAAAGTAAGCTCAGCACGATCGCAGCGAGAGCGATGTCGGTCCGGAAAACAAGCTTCTGCAGGACGCGAATCCGAACACGTTTATACCGCCGCCTACCGATCATGGCGAAGTCCAAACGTTTTGGAGTACATTTTCAGCCGCGCACCGGCGGATTCAGGAAGGCGGATGGTCACGTCAAGTAACGGTTGCGGACTTTCCCATCTCGAAGGATATTGCTGGAGTCAATATGCGCCTCACTGCAGGCGGCATTCGAGAACTGCATTGGCACGAAGCAGCGGAGTGGGCCCTGATGTTAAGCGGCAATGCACGGCTTACAGCGATCGATAATGACGGTCGAAGTTACGTGAAAGACGTAACCCAGCGGGACCTGTGGTTTTTTCCTACGGGAACGCCGCACTCGATTCAAGGGCTCGGGGCCGATGGCTGCGAGTTTCTGCTTGTTTTCGATGATGGGAAGTTTTCGGAAGGCAATACAACGCTGCTCTCCGACTGGCTCCGGCATACGCCGCGCGAGGTTCTGGCGAAGAACTGGGGAGTCTCTGAAACGGCGCTCGAGGGGATCTACCGCGTTCCTCCGGATGGACATTACATCTTCCAAACCGAAGTGCCGGCGCCTCTAAAACAGGATCTGCGGATGGCTGCCGGCTCGAAAGGTAATTCTCCCGTCGCCTTCGATTTTCCGCTCCGCACTATGCAGCCCACCTTCAAAACAAAATCAGGCGAGGTACGAGTAGTGGACTCCCGGAACTTCGCCGTTTCAAAAAATATCGCTGCGGCACACGTCATGCTCAAGCCGGGCGGATTGCGCGAACTGCATTGGCACCAAAACGCGGATGAGTGGCAATACTACTCGCAGGGCAAAGGCCGCATGACGGTGTTCTTTAATGGCGGGAAAGCACGGACAGCGGATTTCAACGCAGGCGACGTGGGCTATGTACCAAAAACGTTCGGCCATTATATCGAGAATACGGGCGACACCGATCTGGTTTTTCTCGAAATGTTCAAGGCGCCTCGCTTTGAGGATCTGTCATTATCCGAGTGGGTTGCCAATACGCCGCCGGAGCTGGTAATGGCACATATCGGTATCGACAGAGCGACGCTGAAGGCGATTTCGAAGGACAAGCTGGCGGTGGTACCCGCCTAATGCTCCTTAACGTAGGAACGACACGAGGTGTTGGCCGGATGGCAGCAGCACCGCACCCTGCATTGGGTTCCGATATTTTTCGCCATCGACTTCCACCTGAGCCGCCGGCTCATCCAGGAGGGCAATGGCCCGGGTGCGACTTCGGTACGAGAGATCCACGCGACCCTCCGAACTGATAGCGGACTGGATCTCGCCATTGAAGTCGCGGATGGTCATGGTCGGTCGTTCGACTGCGGCTAATAACTGGTGTTTGCCGCCGGGCGCGAGAACGAAAGCTTCGTTCTGAATCGGCCATAGCTTGCCATCGATCGTGAGAGGCCCGCGCCAGGCGATACGCGTGGCGGGCGGGGCGTTGATCTCAAGCTCATCCGGAGCACGTTCTGTGACCCGCGCGCTCGTGGCTGCGGCCGGCAACAATGCCAAATCCTGCTTCTCAAGTGAATTCTCAAAATAGAGCGCGATCTGCGGGAACGAAACCGCCGCCTGATGGATCAGCTCGAGCAACTCGACCCCGGTTTGTTTCTTTGTCGGGTACACATCCTGGTATCGCTCGACCACATTGATATCGATGGCGAGCCGTTCCCGATGCTCGGTTAGTTCTTTGTACTTTTCTGCCAAACGGCTGTAGCGCTCCGGCCCAAGCGCCCAAAGCGTAGCCGGATCCTCCACCAGCAGCGTATCCTTTCTGGACTCGATAGCCGGCAAGCTACGCGCAACATCGGCCCCGAGTTCATCGCGGATGCCGGGTTCAAAGCGATCATCGATATGCGTGATCACAGTGTCGAGATACGGTTTGGCGGTGCGGAACCGATCGATGATGGCGAGCCACTGGCCCTGCATCTCGGAGGCAAGCTCCGCTCGGTAATCGAGAAATTTGCGCAAGCTCTCCGGGTGCTTGGCCGCCGCATGTGGCGAGCCTGCTTCGAACAACTCTTTAGGATCGAAACCACCGACTAGCTGGAAGTTCGCGCGCACATCGTCGTTCATCGGCGTGAAGCGCGCCGCGTTCGAAGCGCCTTCGAGCGACTCAAAATACAATTCGGCGAGGTTGACGCCATCCCAATCGAAACGCTCGAGCAACTGGCCGACTGCTTTCGCGATCTCGCGCCGACAATCCGCGTTTTGCAAGTTCATCAGCTTACGCCAGTCAAGCTGCGCATCCTGACCGACGGCCGTCTTCTCGCGCCACGCCGGATGATCCGCCCAGAACTTTTCACTTACGTGCGGCAACTCGAGCCAAGCATAGACCGAGATTGCATTGCGATGGCACGCTTCAATGACCCGCTTCAGGTATTCATCGCGCCCTGCATCGGGTTCCATGTTGTGCCAGGCCGCTGCATGCAGGACCGAGATGCCGGCTTGACGCCAGTGCCGCGCGAGATACTCGGGGTCCGCGCGGATCCTGTAAGAGGAATCGAAGAAAGCCCAAAGAGTCGAGCTTTCGGCGGGTGCTGTCCAACCCAGATCCGCGAGGGCCTGCAGCAGGTAAGGGAAGCGCTCGATTCCGGTAGCGCCGGGCGTTGTGGCCAGCCATAGAACGCCTCCGTGCTCGGTACGCTTGCCGGCTAAGACAGGCGTGGAATGCCATTTCTCCCGAGCGAAGACCTGGAAGTCAGCGGGCAGATTGACGGATGAGATTTTGACCGGCTGTTCCCAGAAGATCTGCATATTTGGCGCATGCACATCGGAGACCTGCCGAATTTGAATCGTCTCGGCCCGGGCGGATATGCCGAATTGCGCCGCGGCCACCCCCGTTCCCTCGAGAATCAGAAACCGGTTTTGAGCGCGCGCGGCGATATCAGAGTGCGCCGAGGATCCGGCGATTACAATTTCTGGAACGCTCTGCGCATCTTCAGTCATGCCAACAGACCCGAGGATGGCCGCCCAAGGTTTGTGATCCGTTCCCCGGACCTCAAACGTACTGGCCGTTGCGAGGGCCGGTAGTACCCAGGCCACCACCAGTCGAAGGCATTGCCGCGTGAGTGTCACTTCGTTACCGCGTACCAGATCGAGGCGCGAACGTCGTTGTAGTTCGGGCGCGGCGAGTAGCCGGTGTAGAAACCATGCAGAAGGTCGGTCGAAAGATACATGTTCGGGGGCATCCAGGGCAGGCGAAGTCTCACGCCGGGGCCGATCTCGACCGTGTTCGCCCAATACTCGTTTTTCAGATCCCGCACGTAATTCAAGTTGAAGAGAATTTGTCCTGCCACGCCGTTGTGGAAGCGGACCGTCTCGCCTGCGCGATGTTGCGAGTAGAGCAACCAGTCTTTGTCGAAACGGCTGATGTACTCGGCATCGAGCGTCGTTTCATAGAACAAGCCACTCGAGTGGGTTCCCAGCAGGTGACCGAAGCCCTTTGCGTAGTTGAGGCCGCCCCGGTAGTCAGGCATCGCCTTCCCGATGTCGTGACGAAACGGCAGATAGTTGATTGCCTCGCCTGCTTCGACCCAACCTGTAAAGTGGTGCCAAGTTTTGGTCGAGACACCTGCCCCGAAGGTCAACGAACTTTCAGAAAGATATTGCGGAGCGACAATGTGTGTCGGCAAAGTGCTTTTAACGTCGCCGGCGAAACGCATCGATAGGTAGAAGCTGAACAGCTTATTGGCCGGTCCTAACCAGGGCAGCGGGATCGTTCGTTTGATCTGGCCGTAGCTGAAGAGGTCTTTCCAGCGTGAGGAGAACATCGGCATCGTCCAGATGGTTGTCTGCGGCAAGGTGTCGCCGCGCAGATTGTTATAGGCCTTAGTGGCCTCGGCCGCGATCTCGGTGTCCTCTGCACGGCGCGCCTGGTCGAAACACTCGATGGCCGCCGAGTCATCTTTTTCCAGGTTGTACGCCCAGCCCAGCTTCAGCATCACTTCGGCGTCATGCGGATGTTCCTCGTGGGCTTGCTGCAGGTATTTCACTGCGTCATGCACGTACCCGAGCGCCAGGCTTTTTTCGCCCATGGATTTAGCATCGGGCGCGGAACTCGTCGTACTCGGATCCGGCCGGCTCTTTATTCCACGCAGCTGATCGAGTTGTTTCCGGGTAGCATCGTCTTTCCCATCGATCGCGAGAATCTCTTCGAACTGCTCGATCGCTTCCGGCTCTTTGTGCATCGCGAGATATAAGTAAGCAAGTTCTTTACGAAGTGCAATATTTTGCGGATCAAGCGTTAAAGCTTTGCTGAATTCATAAGGAAACGGATAGCGCATGCCCAATTGCGCGAGCGCCAGTTCCGCGGTTCTGGAATCACTCGAACGCGACGCTGCAAGCAAAGCCGCGCGCGAGTCCTCCAGATGGTTCATCCCGCCCCATACGCGGCCCAGAATAAGCAGGAGCTCCGGCAGTTGCGGCTTCAGTCGACGGCAGATCGCAAACTGCTCAGCCGCCAGTGGCAATTGGTCACGCAGCTCGGCCAGCTGAGCTAGTTCCCAGTGCGCACTGAAGGTGGATGGCGCATTCGGGTCTGGCACACGCCGCAACGCTTCCTGCCAGCGCGCGATGCCGTCTGCCAGCGGCGCGTCGATGTTTGAGAAGGCCTGCGCGGCCGTGGCTCTGGTGGATGGGTTCGAAGAGTGGCGCAATTTATCGAAGATGCGCCGAGCTTCGATGGGCTTCTTCGTTTCGTATGCCAGGAAGGCAAATTCGAGACCGGCCGTTTCATCATGGCTGTCCAACGTGAGCGCGCGCTCGAATTCATCTCGCGCTTCGGCATTGTCGCCGGTTTTGAGCAGTGTGTACGCCAGATCCTTATGAGCTTTAGCATTAGCAGGCTGCCGGGCGAGGCCGTGTCGGAACAAACCGACGGCGCGGTCGAAATCTCGTGCCGTGAGCGCCTGGTAAGCCTGGTTGAAATCAGCGTCCCCGGGTGTCTGGGCTAGACCGAGGGTTCCCATGGTTGCCAGCAGGCAGGCTGCAAGGAACACCTCCCGGGGGCGCAACGAATTCGGCACAGGCTGTCAAAATAGTCGCGCTCCGCGGAGCAAAATCTCGCGTTTTCGGACCCTATTTTTTCTCGGCGATGGCACGCTCAATTTCAGCCGGGTCTTTCGGCAATGCTTCGCTCATCACGCGATTACCGGTTTCGGTTACCAGCACCACATCTTCAATGCGAACGCCCAGATTTTCTTCGGGTATGTAGATGCCCGGTTCAACCGTGACTACCATTCCTGCCTTGAGAGGCAAGGTGTAGTCTGCCGGATCATGTACGTCGAGACCGACGTCGTGCGAGAGACCGTGCGTGAAATATTTTCCGAGCGGCTGGCCGTGAGAATCTTTGCCGTGCGTATTGATGTACTCGTAGGCGATTTTGTAGAGACCGTTCCGGTCGGTGCGGCCCAGTGTGGCGCCGGGCTTCAGGGCCGCAATCGCGGCTTTCTGCGCGCCCAGTACGACTTCATAGATTTCTCGTTGCCGAGCAGTGAATTTGCCGTTGGCGGGGATCGTACGCGTAATGTCACTCGCATAGTCATCGCATTCACCGGCGACATCCATTACGACGACTTCGCCCGCATCCATCCGCCGGTTATTGCGCGAGTAGTGCAGCGTAGTTGAATTTGGTCCTGAGCCGACAATCGGTGCGTAAGCGCTGCGCCGGCAGCCTTCGGACATGTACGTGCTAACCATCACCGCGGCAATCTGGTATTCGTATTTGCCGGGTGCGATCGCTTTCCAGGCGGCCCGGTGCGCGTCGATTGAAGCATCGGTTGCTTTCTGGATAGCAGCGATTTCGGCCGGTGACTTCATCATGCGCAGGCGCGCGATGCTCATCTTAACGTCACTCGCCGGACGCAGGGGCGCGAGTTTCACGAGCTGCGCGGCTGCCGGATCGTCCGTCACGGCGTACAGCTTGGGGTAGATTGCGAGCAGCTTTGCGAGCTCCGTTTCAAACTGTGCCGCCGGCAGCACGGTCGAAAAGCCGGTGGCTTCGCGCACATTCGCATCATCGGGCCCAAGCTTACGGCCAGTCCATTTTTCCTCGCTCCGCACACGTTGTGGCAGAAACAAAATCTCTCTAGGCGCGCGCTCATGCTCCGCCGCGCCGGGCTCGTCCTTCTCAGGGGTGGGCGTAATGATGAGAATTGCCCCGGGCTCCTCCCATCCGGTGAGATATAGGAAATTCGTTTCCTGATAAAAGCCTTCGTGTAGGTCCTCGCTCTCCCTGCTTCCAAACAGCACAAGCACGCCATCGGGAATCGCTTTACGCAGCTCCTCGCGACGAGTGGCAAAGTCGGGCGAGATTGCTGCACTGAGTTGAAGTGCAAGTGAGAAGAAAATTAGAGCGCGAGCCATGTTTTGAGTCTAAAAGGTGTAGGTTCTTGGGATACCGGTGGGGTGAAAGCTTCCCGAAGCCTGAGTCGCTTGCCGTCTTCCGCGATAGAGTGGGACTGTACCCCTTATGGCGCGTTTCCCCGGTGTAGATTATCTTCAATTCGATTCCTTGTTGACCGAACAAGAGCTGATGGTGCGTCAAACGGCCCGCCAGTTTGTCGATGATCGCGTCGTTCCTGTCATCCGCGACGCCTACAACAACGCAACTTTTCCCAAACAGTTAATCCGTGAAATGGGCGAACTCGGTTTTTTCGGCGCCAATCTGGAAGGCTACGGCTGCGCCGGAATGAACAACATCGAGTACGGCCTCATCATGCAGGAGATCGAGCGCGGCGATTCGGGGTTGCGCAGCTTCGTCAGTGTGCAAGGTGCGCTTGTGATGTATCCGATCTACACCTTTGGATCGGATGAACATAAAGAGCGCTGGTTGCCGCGCTTGCAATCGGGCGAGGCGATTGGCTGCTTCGGATTGACGGAGCCCGGCTTCGGTTCGAATCCTGCCGGGATGCGAACTACCGCCGAAAAACGCGGTAGCGACTGGATACTCAACGGTGAGAAGACCTGGATTACGAACGGCTCTGTCGCGGACGTCGCGGTAGTCTGGGCACGTACGCCGGAAGGCCTGCGCGGCTTTTTAGTCGAGCGCGGCACACGCGGTTACACGACAAGCGATATTCATGGCAAGCTCTCCATGCGCGCATCCGTGACATCGAGCCTGCATTTTGCTGATTGTGTCGTACCGGCTCAGAATCAGCTGCCATGCGCAAAAGGTTTGAAGGCGCCTCTAAGCTGTCTCTCGCAGGCCCGCTTCGGCATCGGTTGGGGCGTGATCGGCGCCGCCATGGATTGTTACGAAACCGCGCGCAGTTATACGCTGACTCGTAAGCAATTCGACGAGCGCCCGCTCGCTTCACATCAACTTGTTCAGGAGAAGCTCGCCTGGATGATCACTGAAATCACGAAGGCGCAGTTGCTCGCTCTGCAAGTCGCGAAGCTCAAAGACGCGGGCAAGATCGAGGCGGCTCACATATCCATGCTGAAGCGCAACAACGTGTGGATGGCGCTTGAGTGCGCTCGCCTGAGCCGCGATCTCCTCGGGGCAAACGGCATCATGGACGAGTACCCGATCATGCGTCACATGTGTAATCTCGAGACGGTGAAAACTTACGAAGGCACCGAGCACATCCACACACTCGTCATCGGGGAAAAGGTCACTGGCATACCGGCGTACCGCTAATTATCCGAGCCGCCTGGCGAGATCTTCGTGATGGACAGCCACACCCGGATCGCGTTCGATGACGCCCGAGTAATGCTTCCAGAATCCGTTCGCTTCGCGCGAGGGCGATAACAGCGCGCGCGTATCGGCCAGCAGCTGTTCGAAGTCTTTGCTGGTTGCAGGCGGCTTCTTGGCGGCAAGAGATTCATCAATCTGCACGAGTAGCGCAGTGATCGGTCGCAGCCAGGCAAACCGGTTGTCATTGATCAGCAATTGAAGAAATGCACCGGGCGAACCGATCGGTCCATGTACGATTTCGTAAGCAGTTCGCTCAGAATCGAGCAGCGCCTTGTGCAGCACCAGCAGTCTTTCTCGAACCGCCTTGAGCTTCTCACGAGACTCGTCAGAAACGGCTTGGGGTAGCTCCATTCATTTTCAGATTAGCGCGTCAAATCGAAAACAGATCGTTCAATGAAACCAGGCGTCCGCCGCCCGCTGTGAAGCGCTCGAACAGTGCGCCTCCTTCGGCTTCGTTGAGACTTTGAACAGCGTCCGTGACGACATCAACGCTCAGTTTGCGTTCGAGCAATCCGAAAACAACGGACCGGACGCAGTGTTCAGTCGCGACTCCGTAAACCACGAAGTGGCTCGCATTCAAATTTGCCAGAATGCGGTCGAGCCGTGGATCTCCAAAGAAGTCGATCTTGTTCTTTTCGAACAGAATCTGCTCTGTGGACCCGTGTTCCACCATTGTTCGGGACCATTTCTGCTGACCTTGCGTGCCGGCGACGCAGTGCGGCTGCCACTCTTTGAATTCGGGATCGTTCTCCCTGTGAGTGTCCAGCGTGGAGACGATCGGGATCTGGCGATTCGCGGCGAGCGCCGTCAACGATGCCAGTGCCGGTGCGATCCGCTCGGCCCCGGGCACGTACAAAGCTCCTGCCGGAAACAGAAAGTCGAGCTGCGTATCGACATCGAAAAAGACTGTCTTCATCCGAGCTGATGCTCCTGCCGCAAATTGTCTGTGAGCTGCCCGAGACGCTCGCTCACGTCCACCGAATACGGGGCAGCATTTGCGAGATCGAGTAACTCCGGCGGCAGCGTCGCAATGTTCTCCTGCGCATACGAGCGAGACCTCGCAAGAGCGGGCAGTGGCTCAGCCAGTTCTCCTTGGAGAAGAACGGGCCGGACCAAGGGGGTAGCACCAAAGTCGCTGCTGCACTCGGTCTGAAGTGCGAGCAGATCGTGATCTCCCAAACGATAGATCTGTTTGGCGCCCGCCAGCGTACTCTTCTCGTCGCTGAATTTAGCCGTGTAGAGTACGGCCTTACCATTTCGAACTTCAACGAGTTTGTAAACAGCGGACAGCGACGGCGCATCGGACGATGTAGCGAGGGCCGTTCCCACACCGAACGCATCGATCGGAGCACCGGCCTGAACAAGTTCAGCGACGCGATGCTCGTCGAGATCGTTTGTCGCGAAGATCTTAGCCGATTGCAAGCCGCCCGTATCCAGAATCGCGCGCACTTCCCGCGAGAGGACGACGAGATCGCCGCTGTCGAGCCGGACGCCCCATACGGGCGGTCCTATTTTCGTGACGAGGTGGGCAGCTTCAACGGTGTCGTAGGTGTCGAGCAGAAACACGGTATTCTCGCCCAGAACCTTTTGCAGTTCGATGAAAGAGGTGCGCTGATCCCCGAAAGCCATAGTCCACGAATGAGCGGCGGTTCCAGAGACCGGTATCGCAAACTGCTTGCCTGCTGCTGTATTGCTCGTTCCCGTGCACCCGCCCAAGTAGGCCGCGCGTGCTGCCAGCAATCCGGCTTGCGGACCATGTGCTCGCCGGCTCCCGAACTCAACGATCGAACGCCCCTGGGCCGCCAGCACGCAGCGCGCAGCCTTCGATGCAATGCTGGTCTGAAAAGCGAATGTAGAAACCAGGTATGTTTCGACCAGTTGCGCTTGAATGATTGGCGCGCGAATCGTAGCGATTGGCTCATTGGCGAACACCGGCGTGCCTTCTGGAATTGCGAAAAGATCGCCGGTGAATCGGAGGCGGCGCAAGAATTCGTAAAATTCGGGCGGTGTATTCCGAAACTGCGGGAGGGAGCGCAAGTAATCGAGATCGTCCTGCTCGAAGCGCAGATTCTGAAGGTACTCGACAGCCTGCGCCAAACCGGCCGCGATTAAGAAGTTTCTTGCTTCAGGCAGACGCCGAACCGAGAGCTCAAAAGTCGCAATCTCCTCGGTCTTTCCGGCGGCAAAGTAGCCCGCCGCCATGGTGAGTTCGTAGAGGTCTGTGTTGAGCGCCGACATGCAGGGGTCGCCCGCGCCCTATTTCTTCGTGGTTGAGGCAGCTGGCTTGATTGAGTTGCTTGCTTCCAGGATATCGTTGACCGATTTGGCGTCAAACTGATATTCTGCCGGTTCATTTTCCCGGCGTGCAATGTAGCCGTCACCGACCTTCGAGAATTCCGCTTTTTCCGTTCGCCTTCCTTCATTGGAAGTTACGCTTACAGTCAGCGTCGGA
This sequence comes from Terriglobia bacterium, assembly GCA_963737005.1. Lineage (GTDB taxonomy): Bacteria > Acidobacteriota > Terriglobia > Bryobacterales > Bryobacteraceae > Bog-105. Next base: position 1,185,629 of record CAVTRD010000008.1, read on the forward strand.
CTCCCAAATCCAGTTGTTACAAACTTCGTGGCTGCCGCGTCGCGCAGCTTATCGAGAAAGGCCTGCACACTTCCCGCATCCATCGTCTTGCCGTTCATCTTCCAGTCAGTGCCGCTGCGTGTGAGCGACTTGCTCCCCGAGGAAGACTGTACGTCGATCTTGGTGGGATCGCTGAAACCAAAATCGAAAATTTTCTTGTTACGGAAATCCTCGAGATTTTTATCGAGCGCTTTACCCGTATCGGCGGCTAATTTGTATACGCCGGCCACCATGCTGCTTTTCGCGTAGAAATCGTCCTTATTCTTTCTGACTTCGAGCGTCTCGGTTCCTGAAGAATCGGTTACTTTCACAGTCGGCACGGGCGAGCCGCTCGCAAATGCCGCGGCTGCCTTCTTGGCATCCTCGGTGCTGCCCGACAGATCCATTTTGGCGTCCCCAAGTTTGCGCACTAGCTCTTCGACCTGGAAGTTGTCGGCCCGATACGACTGAGGCTTGATGATCTGCCACTCGTTTTGGCCGTTCTTACCGAACTCAACATCGGACTTCGGTGAAGTGAGCTCGAGCCGGGTTAACTTGGTCGTATCGAAGGCAAGCAGGCGTTTATCGCGCAGATCGTTGAGCGACTTATCGAGCGAACCCTTGACCGATGAAGCGACTGCGTAGACTTTTGGATTTGTGTTGGCGGTGGCGTAAACGAGCGAACCCGCGGGCACGTCATCACCAAATGAAATTTGATCGGACTTCCCATTGGTCCGGTGAACAGTGACGACCAGGCTTGGGGCATTCAGGCCGTATCTCCCCAGATCGGTCGCTTTCTCCTCGACCACATTATCGGCCGAGACCGGACTGAGGGCCGAGGAGAGACTGGTCACGGCATCCTGATCGGCCTTATATTGCGCAGGCGACGTGATGTTCCACTTGCCGTTTTGCCTGGCGAGCGTAATCGTGCTGCCATCCTTCTTTTTCAGATCGATCGACTGCACGGCCTTTTCCGGTATATCGGCCAGTTTGGGCGTAGAAGCGGTAGCGGTTGTCGAGGTGGCCGAAGGCGGATGCTGCTTCGAGTACCAGACAGCTCCGCTCAGGGCAGCCAACACGGCGGCTGCGATCAAAAGATTGCGCGGCTTCATGCTTATCTACGTTTGAGATAGATCGCCACACCGCCAAGGATAGTGAGCATTGGAAGCGCGATCAAATCGATGTACGCAAAGACATTCATCTGGCGTTGGGTGACGTTGAGCCGGCGATCTTCCGTTTCTTTCGGGCGGATCGAAATTAGATCTTCATCAGAAGAAAGCCAGTTGATCGAGTTCAGTGCGAGGTCTCGATTCTGCTGGAAACCCAACATGCTGTTGTCGAGGAAGCCAGAACTACCGATTACCACCCAGCGGCCGGGATCGTTCGGCTTGCCCGTATTGTAGGAGCCGGCTACGCCCAACACGAAAGGCCCCTTCTTGTTACTCGGGTCAGCGGGATTCACTTCGTTGGTCGACAGCTTCTCCGTAGCGATCGCACTGCTAGAGGTCGAAAACAGCTTCTGGTTCGTAGCTTTGTCGGTGTTCTTCACCTGCAACGAGCGCGCGACCGGAAATCCGGTATAGCTGTTCTTTAGATCGTTCACGATCGGATGCGATTCGTAGCTGCTGATAATTGGAATCTCGGGTCCCATACCCAGCAGCTGGCCCATCGGGTTTTGCTCGAGCACCAAGTCACTTTGTTCGGTAACACCCCAGCTTGCAAGCAGGTTGACCAGCGCGGTGTTCGGGGCGATGTGTTCGCGGCTGAAGTCAAGTGGCGGATCGAGGAGGAACATCGCCCGCCCGCCATTTTCGACGTACGTCTTGATGGCTGCAACTTCATTGGCCGTGTAATCGGCAGTCGGGCCGGCGATCGCGAGTACGTTGCAGTCGGTCGGTACAGCCGTTTTATCGAGCAGCGTTACTGCCTGCGCCTGATAGTTATCGCGCTCAAGCAAAGTTTTAAATTGCGAGAGTCCGTTGCTGTCCGTGCCGTCGAGCGCGTGCTCCTGTGATCCAGTCACAAAGCAGACCTTTCGAACGCCCTTCAGATCTTTTAAGAACGCGCCGGTGATGCCTTCTTCGGTGAGCGCTTTCGCTTCCTCGCGGCGCGGCCCGAGTTCCACATAGGCAGTGCCGGCGTAGCGCAAACCGTATGCGCGAGCCACTGTTGGCTGCTTCAAGTAATCGATGTACTGAATGTGGACCTTGTGCGACAGATTCGCGTACCGGTCGAGGATACCCCGTGCTTGCGTGAAACCGTCCGCTTTATCGATGTAAGTAATCGTTGCGTCCTGCTTCAGGCCTTTGACCACCTTCTGCGTCTCCTGCGAAAGCGTAAAGCGCTTGTTGCTGGTGGTGTCATAGGTTTTGTTGTAGCGATTCCCCAGCCAGTTGACGATTACGAGTGCCGCGATGACGACGATCGTGTAGAGCGAGGCTGTTGCACCGAAGCGAGCTTGCCGGGCAGCGATGGTTTGCGCACGCGGCATTGTGTTTGTATAAGCCGAGTCGGCCATTATGCTCTCCACCTCATCGATTCAAGCGAGCGGGCCGTCAGGAATAAACCCAAGAACGTCATAGACAAGTAATAAATGAGATCCTTTGTATCGATCACGCCGCGCGTGAAACTATCCATGTGGCTGACGATCGAAATGTAGTTCAAAACCTGCACCGTATCGGAGTTGCCGAACGAAGTTGTCCAATTGAGTATCCACAGGATCAACGCGAGCGCGAAGCCAATCGCCCCAGCCACAATCTGATTGCGCGTCAACGTGGAGATAAAGGTTCCGAACGCGAGCAGACACGCGCCCTGCAGAAAGATGCCGAGAAAACCTGTTGCCACCGGTTTCCAATCCGGATTGCCGTAGATAAAAAGAAACGAGTAATCGAGCAGTAATACGAGCAGCAGAGCCCCATACATGAGAACTGCCGAGAGCCACTTCCCGAGCACGATTTCAAGATCGTGAACCGGTGATGTGGCGAGTAGCTCGATTGTGCCCTGGCGCTTCTCTTCCGCAAATAAGCGCATGCTGATCAGCGGAATCAGAAAGAGACCGATCACGGCGATGTTCGAGAACAGCGGCGCAATGACCTGCTCATTCAGGTTCATTGGAAACGATTGCCCGGTCATCTGGCTTTGCAGCCCAGCGCGAACAAAGCTGGCGCTGATGATGTAAGTGAAGACTCCGCTTAGAGCGGCAAAGATCGTGAGCAGGACCCAGGCAATCGGCGAGACGAAATACGAATAAAGCTCACGACGGCAGATCGTCCAGATGTTTCTCATGCTGTCTCTCCCACTAACGCCGGTGCAGTTGCTGGCACGCCGTCATGAGAGCCGGTTAATTCAAGGAAGACCTCTTCTAACGTCAGAGTCGATGATTTCAATTCGATCAGATTCCAGCCCGCGTGCACGATGGCGCGCGCAATATCAGGGCGAGCGTTGCGGCCCTGCAAGTTCTCGACTTCAAAAACGTAACGTGGACCCGCGGTTATCCGGGACAGCACTTTACTAACACCGGGTACTTGCTCGAGCCGTTGATGCACCGCGTTTGGATCGATATCACCCGCATTCTCGATCTGCACCTGTGTGGCGCCGCCGAGTCCGGCGCGGGTCTTGAGATTCTCGACCGAATCGGTTGCTACTACCCGGCCCTTATTGATGATGATGACCTTTTCGCAGACCGCTTCTACTTCAGGCAGGATGTGTGTGCTCAGGATGATGGTGTGTTCACCGGCCAGGCTTTTGATCAGTTCGCGCGTCTCGTTGATCTGCTTGGGATCGAGGCCGGAGGTCGGCTCATCCAGGATCAGCACGTCAGGATTGTGAATGATGGCCTGCGCCAGACCGACGCGCTGCCGGTAACCTTTCGAAAGCTTCGAAATGAGCTTTCCCCGGACATCCGCTACTGCGCAGCGCTCCATCACTTGGCCGACGCGCGATTTGATCTCGGCACCGGGCAGATTCTTCAGTCGCGCCACGAAAGCCAGGTAGTCCTCGACGCTCATTTCCGGGTAAACCGGGGGCGCTTCGGGCAGATAGCCGATGTGCTTCTTGACCTCGAACGGCTGCTCGAACACGTCGAAATTCGCGACGGTCGCCTTTCCCGCGGTGGGCGGCATAAAGCAAGTCAGAATGCGCATGGTGGTCGTCTTACCCGCGCCGTTCGGCCCGAGAAATCCGACGATGTCACCTTTATCCACTGAGAACGAGATGTTATTCACCGCAACGTGGCGAGCGTATCTCTTCGATAAACCTTCGACCTGAATCATATGGTTAAAACAACAAGAGCCAGTTCAACGGAAACGCACGAGGGTGCGAATCCACGAGTAACGTGAGCCGGTCCTATGCGCAGTAGCGCTTGGAAAAGACCATCGTATTACATGCGGTTCTTACGAACACACAATTAGGACGCAGCAGCGCCTCGGACGTTAGGCTGCGCACGAAAAACACCGAAGCATTTATTGCGGCGGGCCGATGCCCATGATCTGAAACCCGGCGTCGACGAAAAGTATGTTGCCGGTAACGCCGCGCCCGAGATCGCTTGCCAAAAAGACAGCGGCGTCGCCCACTTCGGCGGGATCGGTATTACGGCGCAGCGGCGCGCTTGCCGCGTTTGCTTCAAGCATGCGGGAAAAATCTTTGACGCCGCGCGCCGATGCCGTTTTGATAGGCCCGGCGGAGATGGCGTTGACGCGAATCTTATCGGGCCCAAGATCGTACGCCAGATAGCGCACCGTCGCCTCGAGCGAGGCTTTCGCCACACCCATCACGTTGTAGTTGGGCATCACGCGCGTCGAGCCAAGATAAGTCAGAGTAGTAATCGAGCCGCCCTTTGTCATCAATGGCGCGAGCGCTCGCGAAACCGACACCAGCGAATAAGCGCTTACCTCCTGCGCCAGCAGGAACCCGTCGCGACCGGTCTGCAGGAACGGCCGTCCCAGGTCTTCTTTATTGGCGAACGCGATACTGTGCACCACTACATCTAACAGCGGCGCATTGGTCTGCATCTCCCGCACTAGATTGTCGAGATCTTCCGGTTTCGTGACATCGCAGCGCAGTACGCCCGCAGCCTTTAACTCCGCCCCGAACTCCTCCACCGTCTCCCGCTGTTTATCATTCTGATAGCTCAGAAACAGATTCGCGCCTTCTCGTACAAAAGCGGACGAGATCGCATAGGCGATGCTCCATTTATTCAGCACTCCTAGCACAAGGGCGGTTTTTCCGGCAAGCAGTTGCGGCATGAAATCGCCATTGTAACGTGCCAACGAGGCCGCTAGTGCTCTAAGTACCCGGTTGCGAGGGACATACAGACGGGGTATCGTTTTAGATACCAGAGGAGAACCGCATGGCCGCCACAGTTTGGAAGGGGTATATTACCTTTGGCTTGATTACAATCCCGATCCGTCTGTTTGCGGCGGCTCGGACGGAGCGGGTCAGTTTCAACCAGCTGCACGGTGTTTGCGGAAGCCGCATTAAACAGCAGACCTTCTGCCCGCACTGCGACCGCATCGTGGAACGTAGCGAACTCGTCAAGGGATACGAGATCGAAAAAGATCGTTACGTCGTAGTGGGCGAAGAAGATATCAAGAGTGTTGCGCCGCCGTCGAGCGACAACATGGAAATCCTCGAATTCGTCAAGGCAGAGGGGATTGACCCCATCTACTTCGATGCCTCCTATTTCATGGCCCCGGAGGATGCGGGTAAGAAGGCTTATCAGCTGTTGTTCGAAACGATGCGCAAATCAGGTTTCAGCGCCATCGCGAAGATTGCTATGCACCAGCGCGAGTTCACCGTGGTAATTCGGCCGCACAGCGAAGGGCTGCTGCTTCATACGATGTTCTACCCGGAGGAGGTACGGGAGGTACCGGAATTTCGCCGCGATACGAGCGTAAATGTGAAGCCGCAGGAAGTCGCCTTGGCCGAGAAGCTGGTTGAAGGACTGGCCACCGACTTCGATCCGGCCAAGTACCACGATGAATATCAGGGCCGCTTGAAACAGATGATCGAAGCCAAGAGCGAAGGTCAGAACGTGGAGGAGCCCATGCCCAAGAAACGCGCCCCGGTCATCGACCTAATGCAAGCTCTGCAGAAAAGCTTGGGCGAACTACCTAAGAAGCCAGCCGCGACGGAAGAAACGCAGAAGCCAGCTCAGCCCAGACGGCGGCGGGCGGCTAACGGGTAAGCCAGTGGTATTGTTCCGCGGTTAACGGAACCACGGACAGGCGACCCTGCTTCACCAGTGGCGAATCGGCAAATAACCGATTCTCTTTGATAGAAGCCAAGCTGTGCGGTGTATCAATCTTCTTTCCGGCTTTGATCCGCACCACCGGCGTCTTGGGATTCGCGCCGTCCACGCTGACCACTGCAGCCGTCCCTACTGCCTGCCGCTCGTCACCAGTGTGGTAAATGATCAGTCCGTCGCCTGGCTTCATCTCGCGCAGGTGTTTCACCGCAGTTGGATTTGTGACGCCGTCCCAGACGGTTTCCCCATCCCGTTCGAGATTCGTGAAGGAATAAGCGTCCGGCTCAGTTTTGAGAAGATAATGCACGGTTATAAATAAAAAAAGCGGTGATGGGCGACTTTCGCCTATCACCGCTCAGTTTAGCTGTTTTCTAGTGGTGTCCGCCGCCGGCCGATGCGCCGCCACCGCTATGTCCACCCGCGCCACTTGCGCCGACGCTTGCCGCACTCGACGCGTGGCCGCTGGATATGGCGCCCGGGCTGGAATAAGAGCCGCCCGAAACTGCCGCATGCCCCGTACCGCCGCCGTAGGTTGCCGCCGATGCATGCCCAACTGGCACAACCGACCCCGTCGCTGTCCGGAAGCCGCCCGAAGAGGCATAAGAGTGGAGCGCTTGCGTGCGCGCCATCTGGTTTGCCGCTGGCGAGACTACTCGACCAATAGCAGGAGGAGCCACAGGGTTGACCGGAACGGGCCTTTTGACAACTCCGGAGCCGCCACCAGTTGGGGAACCTCGGTAGCCATAACCACCACCAACAGGAGCGTAAATCAAAGGAGCGTAGCCTATCATGCCGGGACCGTAGAATCCGAAGCCAAACGGACTGTAGAAAGCGCCGTTCCCAGGCAGCCATGCATAGCTATTAAAAGCCGAGTTCCACATCCAGCCAGGGTTCGTAAACCCGCTATAACCGTAGCCACCCCATACGCCGCCGTAGCTTGAAGCGTTCACGTCTTGCGCTGCCTGGTAGCTCGAGGCCGCATTGTATTCAGCGCGGACATTGCTCCAGGCATAAAGATCGTCTTGCTGTTTGGTGTCGAACTTCTTTGTTTTGCCCGCATCGGCTAGCAGCGCCTCACGACCCTTACCCAAGTCCATCTTGCGATCGCCTGAGAACACAGTCGCCTTGCCTTCAAGTACCGCTACCTTTGCTTCGTCGCCTGCCGTAAACCGGTAAAGTCCGTTACGCTCGATGAGCGCCGAACCGTTGCCGTCGACCACCGTAACCCGGTTGTCCTTGACGATATCGTCAGCTTCGACCATGGCCTCGCCCGCCTTCAGCTCGACTTGCACGTCGGTGAGGGAGGCGGAAACCATACGGACGCGCGAGTTATCGCCCATCCGCAGGAACACACCAGGGCTGAGCAGAACTTCAGCCTTGCCGATGTCCGTGGAAAGAACATCGTTCACGTTCAGAAAAGTCGCTTTTAAAGTCTCGGGGGAGACGGCACGTCCGTTTACGAAGGCATTGCCTTCAACATAGTTGACGACTCCAGGCTTGGCCGAGACTGTATAGGTCTGCGGTGTCGCATATACAGCAGCGGCAAGAAACCCGGTCAGGATCTTAGCGGCTGTAGGCCATGCGCATTTCATTTGACAACTCCTTTTGCTAGCCCCAATCCTTTGTCGGCCGATCGAAGCTCGACTAACATCTTTGCCCAGTGAGCAGCCTATACATGTGATGCATGCAACGGTTGCTCTGTGGCTTCATTGTACGCCTATTTCGTCGAGGAGATAACTGACTTTGTATAGATTGTGTAAAAGATCTGTGCGATACAATTGCCCCGGGACGGAACTGCCCTTTGACACTGCGGCCAATTGACTACGTCAGTCTAATCATTTATTTTCTTTTCGTTCTGGGCATTGGTTGGCTGGCGAAACGCAAGATCAGCAGCAGCGAAGACTTCCTGACATCGGGCCACTCGGTTCCGGTTTGGATCACCAGTTTGGCCTTCATTGCGGCCAACCTCGGCGCCCAGGAAATGATCGGGATGTGTGCTTCCGGAGCGAAGTACGGCATTATGACGGCGCAGTTCTACTGGCTGGGCGCTGTGCCGGCCATGCTCTTCGTCGGGTTATTTATGATGCCGTTCTATTACGGCAGCCGGGCTCGCAGCGTGCCGGAATACCTCAAGTTACGGTTCGACGAAAAGACGCGCGGGCTCAACGCAATCACGTTCGCCATAATGACGATCTTCTCCTCCGGCATCAGTATGTACGCACTCGGTTTGCTCTTCGAGCTGGTACTCGGGTGGAGCTTCACGAACTCTGTTCTCCTGTCAGCCGCCATTGTTTTGATCTATACCTTGCTTGGCGGGTTGACCAGCGCGATTTATAACGAGGTCGTGCAGTTCTTCCTGATCGTGCTCGGTTTTGCGCCGCTCTCGATACTGGCTGTCCAACGCGCGGGCGGTTGGAACGGCATGATGTCGCACCTGCCAGCCGTGATGACCCATACCTGGAAGTACGCGGCGCACGCGAATGAAAACCCGATGGGCGTTAATGTCTTCGTGATGGTCGCGGGTCTTGGCTTTGTGCTCTCGTTCGGATACTGGTGTACCAACTTTCTGGTAGTGCAGCGCGCTATGGCTGCGGAAACGATGGCCGGCGCCCGGCAAACGCCCTTGGTGGCGGCTTTCCCCAAAATCTTCATGCCGTTTGTGGTGATCCTTCCCGGCATCGCCGCCGTCGCGCTAATGACTATGTCGAGCGGATACACGCTCCCGCTGAAAGCGGGAGGCGGCTACAACTACGATCTTGTGCTCACAACATTGATGGGCCAGTTCTACCCGTCCGGCATGCTGGGTATCGGATTGACCGCCCTCATGGCCTCCTTTATGTCCGGTATGGCGGGCAACGTAACGGCCTTTAACACTGTTTTCACTTACGACATCTATCAAAGCTACATTCGCCGCAACGCGCCTGACAGCCACTACCTTTGGATTGGCCGGGTTACGACCGTGGTCGGCGTGGCGCTCTCGATCGGCACGGCATACCTGGCGACCGCTTTCAACAACATCATGGATTTCCTGCAGCTGGTATTCGCCTTCGTAAATGCGCCGCTGTTTGCCACATTCCTCTTAGGTATGTTCTGGAAGCGCACCACCAGCGCGGGGGCGTTCTGGGGCTTGCTGACCGGCTTGATCGCGGGCGGCCTTACACTCGGCCTGACCGTCGCTGAAGGAAAGGGCGGGTGGATTGCGCCTTTCCACCAATTTCCTTCGGCCATGGCGCAGAATTTCTGGATTGCGATTATCTCGTGGTGCACGTGCCTCATTGTCACCTTTGCGGTCACCCTGGTCACAGTGCCGAAGCCGGAGAGTGAGCTGCACAATTTGGTCTACGGTGTCACAGATATCCCACACGAGGCCAGCGCGCCCTGGTATAAGCGGCCTGGGCCATTGGCGGTCGTCGTTATGGTGGTGCTGGTCGCCGTAAACGTTATCTTCTGGTAATCCGTCATGAATGACTTACGTCGTCCGACCGGTTATCTCTTTTCGCTGCTGGGTTTGATCCTGCTGGTCTATGGCTTGGTCAGTCCGGAAGTGCGCGCGCCGCTTGATTCCGGGGTGAACGTCAACCTTTGGTGTGGCCTGACCATGCTGGTCTTCGGAGGTATTCTTCTTTGGCTCTCGTTCCGGGCGAAATCGTAAGACTGTTTGAGGAGCGGTTCGGCTCGGCGGAGGGAGTGGAAGTGTATCGCGCACCCGGTCGTGTCAATTTGATCGGGGAACATACCGATTACAACCTCGGCTATGTGTTTCCGATTGCGCTCGAGATGGCCTGTTACGCCGCTGTCGCACCGGCCGAGCACGGTAAGCTGCGGGTCTATTCGCGCGAGACCGGCTCCGAGTTTTCGCTCCCGGTGAGCGAAATCGGAACCGCCAAACCGCTCGGTGTCTGGAGCGACTACGTGCTTGGCGTGGCTCGCGAACTGGTCATCGCTGGCGTGCCGGTGGCGGCATGCGACCTGTATGTCTCGAGCGAAGTGCCTTCTGGTTCGGGCCTTAGCTCCTCGGCAGCGATTGAAATCGCAACTGCATTCGCGCTCCTGGGTGACCGCAAGATGGATCGGCTCGAGATTGCGCTGCTCGGGCAGCGTGCCGAATCGCAGTTCGTCGGCATGCCCTGCGGCATTATGGACCAGTACGCATCCGTCTTCGGGCGCAAGGGCGCGGCGATTCAGATCGATTGCCGCAGCCTTACGCACGAGTACGCCGAGCTCCCGAATGATGTGCGTATTCTGGCGGTTAACTCTCTCGTGAAGCACGAGCTCGGTACCTCTGCCTATCGCGAGCGGGTAGCCGAGTGCCGGCAGGCCGTCCAAGCGATTCAGCAAAGCTTTCCGGCCGTCGAGAGCCTGCGTGATGTGTCACTTGCCCAGTTCGAGCATATTGAGCAGACGATTCCACCAGTGCCACGGAAGCGTGCCCGGCATGTTATATCGGATTCGCAACGGGTGCTCGATCTGGCCGCAGCGGCCCGCGCCCACGATCTGCGGCGGATGGGCGAGCTGTTCATAGCTTCGCACCGCAGCATGCAGCACGACTACGAAATCACCTGTGATGAGATTGACTTCCTGGTTGATACGGCCATTGCGATACCCGGCGTCTATGGCGCGCGTATGACGGGCGGCGGCTTCGGCGGCTGTACGGTCAATCTGGTCAAGCCGGACGCGGTTGCCGAGTTCAAGGTCACCCTGAGTGCTGCGTATCAGGATCGTTTCAGTATCGAGCCGGTGTTTTACAGCTGTGAGCCCGCAGCCGGGGCTGAGCGCGTTACACGCTCAACGGCGTCGAAGCAGGCCTGAGACTCCGGCTCTCCCGGCGGTCCATAACCTCAAGACCCAGCGCGATCACCAAAAGTCCGATTGCCACCGGTGTCATCCACCCAATCCGGTGGGCCACGATGGCGTAGAAAGCCAGGACAATCGCCAGTACACCGCAAATCGCCGCCCTGGTGTTTTGGAAGACCTGTTTAAGCGCTGCTATCCCCGGTCGCCAGGTGAAGAAAGCGGCAATCGCAAACAGCGCCAGCAGCACGCCTTGCCAAACCGGCGTCAGCGGAAAGTTGATGACGGCATGCGCAAGCATCGAGGGGAATATTGACCGGGTCCAGGCAAATATCACACCCAGACCAATCGCGAGACAAAACAAGCTCAGGACCATAGTGATGTTATACGCGTTAGCGATCAGGTATTGAGGATGCGCGAAGGTGAATAAGCAGGCGGTTCCTATGATGGCCGGCCCGTCTCCCCAATCTTCTGCCAGGCGCCGCTGATAATATCCGCGAAAGAGAAGCTCCTCAACGACCGGAATGACTGCATAGCTCAGAATCCCAGCGAACAGCCAGAACTGCCACCGTCGCCATGACATGTCGAAGTACGCCTGTCGCCAGGGCGCCATCGCGCCCAAAGGATGAATCGCGTCGACGACGGTATGGACAAGCACCGGCCACTGCGTCAAGACGGAGGTCGCAAGCCCGGCCGCGATCAGCGCCTTCCACGAGCGCCCGGCCCGGGTCAGGCCGTAAGCAGCGGGTCCGCGCCGGCGGTGCCACCAGTTGATCGGCACAATGAGCGCGAAATAGGTCAGGTATATCAGGACCAACGCCAGGAATATTGACGTGATGCCAACACCAGGTCGGCATTGCTCATCTGCCTGGTCAGCAGGCTGAAGGGGTTCTCCGTGGAGATCAAGTGCCAATGCACGAGTACCCGCACAACCTGGTCCTGAAGCAGCGGGCCCGCGAGGTAGATGCCAAGCACCTCAAGAAGGGCCGCCGTTCGCCGCCGCGCCTTAATGCTCACCAGGCAGAGTATATAGGAGGTCGAATCGGCGGCCGAAAATCCCAAGGGATGTGGTTCGTACGTCCAGCTGGTTAGAACGTGATACGTCCCACCAGTTGCACGTTACGCGGTTGAGTGACCGTGCCGTTCCACGTTCCGAATTTCGAATTGGAAGGGTCGTTATTGAACGGCGTACAGCTGCTGAACTGGCCGTCGCAGGTGAAGTAGTGGTTGTTGAAGATGTTGAAGAACTCACCGCGAAGCTCCAGGTTCAGGCGTTCTTTGATACTGATCCTCTTCGAGAGGGAAACGCTCGTATTACGGTAGGGACTTCCGCGAACACCGGTAACACGAGGCCCGGCGCCTAAGTAAGTTCCACTTGCGAAGGCCGAGGTCGGTTCAAAGGCGGCCGCGTTGAACGCAGGCTGATTCACGTTGAAGCCGCTCCAGGATTGCGTAAGCACTTTACCGCCGGGCAAAATCGCGGGAATGCACTCTGCCGTGAACTGGTTCGGAACGCCGCAGACGGTTGAGTCGCTGAAGAAGAGCGGCATACCCGAAACAAGCTTGACGCTCGACGATATTGTCCAGCCGCCCACGATCTGACTGACAACGCCAGACTTGCTCAACCAGTGTTTGCCCGCACCGAAGGGTAGATCGTAAACGCCGAGCAGCGAGAAGGTATGAGTAATATCATCCGGAGAGAGAGACTTGTTACGGTTCCCCTGGTAAGGATTGATGACGCCGATTACCTGGCCGCCGGAAGTCGCCTGTGTAGTCGAGGCCGCGTTGGTAATCAACTTGGCGAATGTATAGTTTGCACCCAGGTACAACCCACTCGAAAAATTCCGTTCGATCTTGGATTGGAACGAGTTGTATTCGGAAGTGCCTTCATTCTCGTTTTGGCCGTAAAGCGCGCCGCAATATTGCGGATATTGCACAAGCGCCTGCGCTACGGTCGGCTTGCAAGTTCCAGCTGAAGTCAATTGTTGCGCCCAGCCTGCATATGGCTGACTGACTCCGTCAAGCGAAGCCTGGCCTGGCTGGAAGACGCTGTTCAGAGTGGAAGCGCCCATCGACAGGAGAACCGGGTTTAGAGAGTTCAGCGGCTGATTTTGGGACGGCAAGTGAGTGCCCTTATTGCCGACGTACGCCACGCTCGCAATACTGCTTCCGCCGAGTTTTTGCTCGATCGTGAAATTCCACTGCTGCGTATACGCAAGATTGTTGGCGTAAGTAGGCCGATAGTTGGGTCCGTTCGTGCCATTGTCGGCGGTGGAAGTAACATTCGGCGCCTTGTTGTAAGCCGGGAATCCGTTATCCAGGTAGAAAGAGGGCTGATACCCGGCCAGCGAATCGTTGAAGCTGAGTTGAGGATTGAAGCCGTCAAGCGACATGCCGCCGCCCCAGCCCGGGTAGAAAGCCTGCGTGTAGAACACGCCGTAGCCGGCGCGGACCACCGTATTGTCTGTGGCTCTGAACGCCATGCCTAAACGAGGTGCAATGGCTTGGTTGAAGGGCGTTTCAGGATACCGGACACCGGCGCTGGCTGGTCCCCATTTATTCCCGGCAAAGGCCAGACTACCTGGACGATCACCCGCGCCCGGATTCGGTGCAAAACTAAAGAATGATAGCTGGTCGTTCGTCTCGAAAGTCGGCGTAAATTTATCCCAGCGGACACCGTAGTTCAGCGTCAGCCGATTCGATATCTTCCAGGTGTCGCCGACATGCAGCGAGTAAGCGCGTTGCTCGGCACCATACTTCGCGACGTTGTGAACGTTTACATTTCCGTTGTCAACGGCGCCGATCAGCAAACTCGCGAAAGGATCGCCGCTCGCAGTTCCCGGTATGGCAGTTGAAAGAGCGCTGAAGTTGACGCTACCAGACTGATTATTGTTCGACCGAAAAACCTGCTGCAGGTGTCGGTACTCGCCGCCGAACTTAATCGTGTGCGCGCCGCGAACCCAGGTGATTAGCTCGTTCCCGATATAGGAAGGCCGCGTCGTCTTGTTCAGGTAACCCGGACCTTCGGTGTTCCCCCAGCTCGCGAAATTGGTGATACCATTCCCGCTAAAGCCGGCCGCCGGTGAAGCGTTGTAGGCAACCGCGTTCGGAATGTGCGGCAGGTCGGCCGGATTCTGTCCCGTCACCGATCCATAGCCTTCATTCCGGTTCACATAACCGACAGCAAAGTGGCTCAACAAAGTAGGGCTAAAAATGTGATCCCAATTGATACGGCTCACCCAGGCGTCTTCGGGCTTCGCCGGACTCGAAGTGCACAGCTGTACCGGAAGAGCGCATTGCTCGTTCGCTTGCGTGTTCTGACGCCAGACTGTGACGAAGATGTGGTCCTTCTCACCCCAGTAATGGTCAATCTTATAAAGGAACTCGTCAAGGTTGGACAGAATGCCATCGGAAACCGGCGTCGATAAATAGTTGTTGTATGGTCCCGGACCAGTGGGCGTCGGCAGGTATTGCATCCACTGCAGAGCGAGCGGGCTTTGCTCGGAAGCTGGAATCTGATTGTTTGGGTACGGCGTGCGATGGACAACGCCGTTAGTGATTGTCTCTTTCGTCGGATCGTAGAGCGGGATGCCCAGGTCCGAGAAATCACCCTTGCGCTCCTGCAGCGAAGGAATGGAGACTACCGGGCGAATCGTTCCGCCAAGACTCCGCAAGTACTCCTCGTCGTGGAAAAAGTAGGTTTTGTGTTTTGGACCCCAGACGAAGGGGATGAACGGTAGCTTGACTGGGCCGCCAATAAAACCGCCGAACTCGTTTTCGTTGTCCTTGGGACGGGGGTCGCCGCTCGGACGCTGGTTCGTAAACTGCAGCGCGTTGAGATCTTTGTTCCGGAAGTACTCGAAAACGCCGCCGTGAAACTGGTCGGTGCCGCTGCGTGTGGTGACCATGATCTCCCCACCGGTGGTGGTGCCGTATTGGGGTTCGTAGCTCGAGGTGAGCACGCGTACCTCGCTCACCATATCGGGCGTCGTCGGGAAATCGTAGAACGACACCATACCGCTCTGGGACATCGTCCCTTCCTGCATGCTCACCCCATCCATCACCGCTTCATCGCCCATCTTGAGGCCGCCGTTAATGCGCGAGTTGTAGGGCTGCACGCTTGTGCCGGTGTTGACGCCCGGAAGGAACGTAACAAACTGAACGGCGTTACGCGGAGTGCCTGCCGAGACGAGCAATGGCAATTGATTGATGATCTGCGGCGGCACGCCTTCCTGTTGCGAGCCGTTATCCACATTCAGTTGCGCCGCATCCGCCACTACTTCGACTTTGGTTGACGCGTCGCCGATATCAAGTCCGGCGTCGATACGAGCCGACTGGTTCGCCAGCAACTGAATCGAGCGCTGCTCATAAGTGCGAAAGCCCTTCGCTTGAACGCTCAGGTTATAGATGCCCGGCGCCAAGTTGGGAAACGAGTAACGGCCGTCGTTGTCCGTTTGAATAGTCGAACTCTGGGTGCGCTCGGCGGCCGAGATCGTCACCGTGGCTTGCGGGACGACAGCGCCCGATTTGTCCGTGACCTGCCCATCGAGACTCGCATTTTGGCTCTGCGCGAAAATGGGTGCGACTGTCAATACCAAAGCGAGAATAGACCCGCAAAAAAGCCGACAAGGCATTCTTGTCTCCTTGGATAAATCTGAAAGTTGGAAGCGTTTACAGCGAGTTTTATGTTGTTATATAGCTGTTTTGAGTCATAGTCAACACCTAAGTAGGACACCCTGCTTTGGTGGTGCTTGGTGAATCTCTTGCGCACCGTTATAAGTTCCTGTCTGTTTTCCCTGGCTCTCGCGAGCGGGCTGGCTAGAGTTGGCGACCCCGAACACGAAATACTCGCTATTCAGGACGCGTTGCAGTCAGGCAATCTAACGGCTGCTTCTCGATTGATCGAATCGGCGATGCAGCAATACCCGCACACAGGCGGTCTGGTTAATCTGCAAGGAATCCTGCACGCGCGGCAGAATGATTTCGTGGCCGCTCGCCACGATTTCGAAGAAGCGGTGCACCTGATGCCCCAGTTGACGCCGGCCTGGCAGAATCTAGCGCGCGCCTGTCAAATGACGGCCGAACAGGACCCCTCCGCTGCGGCTTGCGCAGTACGTTCCTGGCAGCACGTGCAGCGGTTGAAGCCAGATGATGCCGAAGCGCATAGCGCGCTGGGCCTGCTCTACGAACGGACCGGCAAATACACCGATTCGCTACGTGAACTGCAAGCGTTGCCGCCGGAGATTGCCTCGCAAACGGGCAACCTCCTCCTTACTGCGGCCGACTTAGCTGCGCTTCATCGCATACCTGCATCGAAGGCAGCGGCACAGCAGCTCATCGGCCGCAGCGACTTTTCAGAAGCAGATTTCGACACAGTGCAGACTGCCTTCGATAACACGGCCGCGGCTCCGGTTGCCGTCATTTTGGTAGAGTCGCTCGATAGGCGGCAAGCAGCCGGTGTGAAAAGTCTGCGGCAGCTGGCCATCGCGTACGAGCAGCTTCATCGTCCGCTTGACGCCCGCCGAACGCTTGAGCGCGTTGCGCTGCTGGACCCACAGAATACAGCCCACCTGATTGAATTGGCTCGCCTAGCCGACGAAGCGAAAGATTACGAAGGCGCACTCGGATATCTCGCCCATGCGCGCGATCTCGCACCGGCGGACGCGCAGATACATTTTCTGTTTGCGATGATCGCGTCCAAAATGAACTTACCGGTCGAGGCACGCGCTTCGCTTACCCGGGCGCTCGCCATCGACCCGGCAAACCCGGCTTATAACTACGCCATGGGTTTCGTTACTCTAAGTACGCGCGATGCGGCAACGGCCGCCAGCTATTTCCAGAAGTTCGTCACTGCCCGGCCCGATAACCCAAAAGGCCGCTACGCTTTGGGCGTGGCGCATTTCGCATCGGGCGACTATGTAAAAGCCAAACAGGAAATGGAGACCGTCGAGAACGATCCGAAGACAGCGGGCGGCGCCGATTATTTTCTCGGACGCATCGCGCGTCAGGAGGATCGGCTGCCCGATGCCACGCGGCTGCTGAAGAAATCCATTGAGCTGTTTCCGACCTTTGCCGAATCGCACACTGAACTCGCGCGCGTCCTGATGCTCCAGGGAGATCTGGCCGGTGCGCACCGTGAACTCGAGCTTGCGCTCGCTATCGATCCCGATAGCTTTCAGGCCAATTCGCAGCTGCTGGTTGTATACCGGCGTACGCACGATGAGCGGGCAGGGAAGCAGGCCGAGCGAGTGAAGCAGCTCGATGATGAGCGTTCAAAGCGTGCTGAGCTGATGCTCCGCACCATTGAGGCGAGGCCTTAGCACCGTGCGGTCGGTTCGCATGGTCCTTTGCGGGATCGCGCTGCTCGCGGCTTTGCGCGCCGACGACATCTTCGGGCGAGTGCGCAGCGTGCTGACTGCTTCGGGAGAAGGTGACCGCGCCGCCGCGGAGCTTGCCTCGAATCACTACGTCCAAGTGATCGATGTGCTGGCCCGAGCAAAGCCCTCCACCTCCGCCGAACAGGCCGAGCTTTTTTCAGTTGAGGGTGCGGTCGAGTTCCTGGCCGGCAACATGAGGGAAGCGAGCCAAGACTTTCTGAAGGCGTCGGATCTTGCCCCGCTGCGCGATGGAGATCGTTTCACACTCGCCATGGCACTTATTCGTTTGGGCGATAGTAAGCGGTCTGCGGCGATCCTCACCGAACTCGCTGAGAAAAATCCGCAGTATGCGATTTACCCATACTGGCTCGGCAAGATCTACTACGACCAGCGCCGCTACCCAGAGGCGGTCGCGCAGCTTCAAAAATCGGTACAACTCGATTCGACCTCGGCACGCGTCTGGGACAGCCTCGGTTTAGCCTTCGACATGCAGGGGAATCTTGACCAGGCTTTGAGCGCCTTGCAGACCGGGGCAAATCTCAATCGGGCAGCAGCCCACCCGTCGGCTTGGCCCCCGCACGATTTGGGATTTTTACTGCTGCGCTTGGAACGCTTCATGGAAGCGGACGTGGCCTTGCGCGAATCGCTCCGTTACGATCCGCATTTCGCTCAGGCGCATTACCATCTCGCCCGCACTCTTGAGAAAGAAGGGAAGGATACGGAGGCAATCACCGAATACACCAGCGCGCTTTCGACCGATTCCGCGTCGCCCGATGCCTGCTATTCACTCGCTTCTTTATATAAAAAGCTTCATCGAGACCAGGAAGCGTCGGCTATGTTCGCTGAATATCGGAAGCGGAAGGAGTTGGTAGCGCCTTCTGAGTCGGAGCCGCGCTAGCGCTGGGGGAAATTTCAGATGATTTGGTTTTTTAAATGCTCAATTAACAAAGTTCTTAAACGCGCTTAGAGAATTAACCTTTTTGCGGACGACACTCACTCAGCAACGGCAACTTCGCGCGATAGTGAAAAAAGAGCTTGCGGCACTTACGCCGAAGCTGACATTGTGAGTGGTTCCAGTTCGGTCTCTGCTTCCATCCGTTCCGCCAGCAACTCGCAGAAGGCGTCCAGGAATTCAGCAGTAATTAACCAAGCCAGTGTCTCAAAGTTTTCCATAACTCAAAAGTGTAGGTTGGCCGCAAGTTCTCGCAGGGAGAGATTACCGGGTAAATTCTTCCCTGGGTTTACCCTGGGCCTCGCTGATTTGCACTAGAATTGCATTCAAAACAATTTAGGATGTCTGGGTGACCTTTTTGAGAGGTTACTTACGCGTTCTTGCAAGGGCTTGCTGCTCGCGGCGGCCCGAGAACTTAACCAATAGCTACGGAGGGCTTGAATGAAAAGGCTGTTACTGCCGGTAAGCGCGGCTTTTCTATGGGCTGCTGCACCTATTTGGGCGCAGCAGGGGGTGAAGCCGCAGAACCCACCACAAACAAAGATCAAGAAAATGTTGACGGTTTTGCCCATGAAGGAGAGCCAGCGCATGGAGCCGGACGCGATCGAGGATCAGGCGGCCTCTGGCGCCACGATTCCGTTTTGGCATTACAGTGTCGTTGCACCCGTCGACGGAAGGACGTACCAGGGCACGATGGTTGGCCGCAACCCGACTTTTCACGGGCACAGAACGACTATAGTTCCAACCTCCATCATCCCCGTGAAGCTTACCTTCGCGGATACCGGCACCCTGTTCGATCCGACCACGGTTGACTCGTGTATCGGCGACTCGGTCGTGAACGTCGTCACGGCCTCACCCATGTTCCAAAACGTGAATTACACGATGAACGGCGTGAACGTGGGCGCAACGCAGTACGTGGATGCATTTCAACGGGCTAATTTCTGGAAAAACGTAGCAGGCACTCCGTATCACACGTTGCTGGGGAAGACAGTCTTGCCGCCCGTCAACGTGACCGTGCCCGTAGCGTATGGGTCGACCAATGGCTTCGGCTGCGTCTACGGCACGATGGACCTGGACTGGTGGGACAACTATGCCCAGACCACCCTCATCCCATCGTTGGCTTCGCATGGCGTTTCCCCCGGGGTTTTCCCCATTTTCCTCTTCGACAGCGTTTTCGAATATATCGGTGACCCGAGCCAGTGCTGCGTGCTCGGATACCACAGCGCCTTTAACAGCAACAATCTTCTGCAGACCTATGCGATCAGCAGCTTCGACACAAGCGGCGCCATCGGTGGAGACATTTCGGTCACCAGCCATGAAATAGCGGAGTGGCTGGACGACCCCGACACCAACAACGCCACGCCAGCCTGGGGATACGTGGGCCAAGTCTATAACGGCTGTCAGGCCAACCTGGAAGTCGGAGATCCCCTCAGCCCCGGATTTAACACGCCAACTAATCCGTTCACAGTTACGATGCCGAACGGGTTCACTTATACTCTGCAGGAGCTCGCCTATTTTTCTTGGTTTTTCCGCCAGTCACCCTCTATCGGTTCAGGCAATCTGTATTCGGACAACACCACTTTCAGGTCGGCGCAGTCGAGCGTCTGCCAGTAACAGAGAGATGAGGACACAACCATGACAAAAACAAATCTCTACTCGACGTTCTTAGGCGGCTTTCTCATCGCTACTCTTTGTGGAATGAATGTGGCGCGCGCCGATTCCCTCAGCCTGGTTATGAGCGGCGCCAACCAGCAATCAACCGACTCGATCACCTGGGCGAGCGTGGGCGGTGATCAAACCGCGCTTAATGCAAGCGGCGGTGTGGCGACGACTCACGGCAGGACGATTCAAATCGCTTTGAGCGGCGCAAACAGCGTGCTCTCGAAAGTGTGCTCGGCCAGTCCTTGTAGCTGGACCGGCGCGGGCTTCCCCGCGGGCGACACTTTGCTCTGGACCTCCGATGCCGGCAATGGCGGTACCGGGCCGGTGCGCCTGACCTTCCCCTCCAACATGGTGGGCGCGGGCGCAGTGCTGCAGGCAAATGGTCCCGGACCGTTCACCGCTAAGATCGAAGCGTTCAATGGCGGCAGTTCGCTCGGTTCGTTCACCGTCCCGAGTAACTCGCAAGGCGCTCCGGTCTATATCGGCGTATTAGATCACACCGCTGCGAATGTGACTTCGGTTGTATTCAGCCTCACGTCGGTCAGCGCGGGCCTCACCAGCGACTTCGGAATCGATACGGTCCTGCTCAGCGGGTCAACTGGAACACCCACCGTACATCTCTCGACGGGCACCCTGTCGTTCCCGGCGCGGCTAATCCATACGACGAGCGTGGCCCAAACTGTGACGCTCAGTAACAGCGGAACAGCGGCGCTGACATTCTCGAGCATCGTGGCCAGCGGCGATTTCGCGCAAAGCAACAACTGCCGGAGCCCTTTGGCGGCCGGAGGGAGTTGCTCGATCAGTGTCACGTTCGATCCGACCGTTGCCGGCGCCAGAACAGGCGCGATCACAGTGACCGACAACGGCCCTGGCAGCCCACACCGGGTCAGCCTGTCTGGTACCGGTAACAAGGCCAAACTTTCGACCAATAGCTTGGCCTTCCCTGCTACTCACGTGGGTAGTGTCAGTGCCTTCCAGACGGTCACACTAACCAACCTCGGCGTTGCTCCTTTGAGTATCACGTCCATGTCGTTCGGCGGGACCAACCCGCATTCCTTCGAACAGCACAACAGCTGCGGCAGTTCCGTAGCGGCAGGAGCGAGCTGTACCATCTCGGTCGCTTTTGCGCCAGGATTGCCGGGGGCGCTGTCCGCGGTTCTTTCGATCGCGAGTAACGGAGGCGTCAGCCCGGAGAACATTGCGTTGAGCGGAACAGGCCAGTAGAACGAAAAGGGCGAGCACCTTTTCGGAACTGCTCGCCCTTCACTTACCTAGTCAGCTTATTGAATCATCCACGCTTGATTGCTGTTACCTGTAACTCCCCACATCTGCATCCCGGTCGCTTCCTTCAGACTGAATGCTGAATCATCTACGACCAGACCGCTGGCTTTGTTGTGAATCACATATCCTGCGCCTAGTGCAGTAAGCGACCATAACTGCGAGTCAGAACCGTTCCCAGCCAATTGCTCGAGTTTCGTGCCATTTGTTTTCGACCCGCCCGGATCACTCAAGTACAGACCGCTTGCCGCGTTGCGGATGGTATAGAAGCCGTTGCCTTGTCCGGTGACGTACCACTTCTGATTAGTGCCGCCGTTTGCCTGCCATTGAATGATCTGCGCTCCGGACGTACCGGACGAGCCCGGATCGTCCAGCAGCATCCCGCTGAGCTCATTGCGAATGGTGTATTGGCCGTTAGCCAGCGGTAAGTGCGGCAGTGTTCCGAATACTGCGAGGCCGCTTGTGGTCCCCACAAACACTTGCCCATTGGCGATAGTAGGCGTTACCCATTTGTTTCCTGCACCAAAACGATCGCGCCCTCCCGCCTGGTTGCTGTTGTAGTATTCATTGGCCAGGTTACTCGGATTGTAAGCGTGCAACACGCCAGGATTACTATTATCGACTGCCCAGACGATACCCGTTGAAGATCCATTTGCCGAAACACTCGGTGTCACTCCGGGATACCCAAAGGAAGCTCCGGTGACCGAAGCGGAAGACAATCGCGCGTTGACGATGTCGAAAGCCTGAAGCCTGCTGCCAACAGGACCGAAATACACGGTGTCGTTGAAGTAAGCAGGGTTGCCGTAGATGCCCCCCGGCAGCGCACCGTTCAGCTCTTGATAGATCGTCGCGTTGGAGCTCGAATCGTATTTGCCCATATTGTCCCGGTTGACAACATACAAATTAGAGTCTTTGCCGGCTCCGACGGCCAGGTGGTGAACGCCGCCGCTCGCGTCGCGCTGATCCGGCAGAAGCATGATGCCCCCCGAGCCGAGATCGACATCACTGTTCGATTCACTATTCGAGTTGTCCATGGTCCAGTAGTCGGTAGCATGCAGCGAGCCGCTTTGAAGCGTAAGCTTCACGAATGCATTGCCGAAATCGCCACGCGACGGGAAATGCTGTGCATTCAGGGCGGTGTCGAAAGTGCCATTGGCAACCGACACGAAGATATTGCCGGAAGAATCGGCTGCCGGCGCGCCGCCACTACTCCAAAGCGCTGCTTCGCTACCGTTGGGGGCGAAGTTGAAGACGCTGGTCTGGTGCAGCGTTCCGCGATCATAGCCGATCAGCCAGCCCGTATAGGGATTGATGTCGCAGTGCGATCCCCAGCTTGTATAAACGATGCCGCCCAGGAGTAACAGGCCAGGTCGCGACTTGTACTGCTTCGGATCAAAGACTATGCGGCCGTTGCTGCTGTTTGCGCCCGTGCCGGGATAACTCGCTTGCACCGTGACAGGTCCGCCAAACTCTTCTGCACCGGTCGTCAGGTCTAAGGCGTGCAGCCGTTGATAATACTCGCCCCCGTTCTTACTCATTGCGACCACATATATCGTGCCGTGCGAGCCGGCTGTCAAATCGATTACCGGAGTGGCTGTGATGCCGATTTCGGGCGTGACTTGGCCGCAGTTTCGATCATCAGACGTCGTCTCGCCCGATCTGAGCAGAGAGACGTGCCAAAGTGTCCGCCCGGTGTTTGCATCAAGAGCATATACGCTATCGTGTTCGCTCGCCACGTAAACGACATTGAAATTTCCGCGCCCCGGAATGACAAGTCCCGCAACATAGAGCGGCTGCGCATCAATCTTGCCGTCCAGGCCGACGAAGCCGATCTTGCCGAAAGTCGCCGTCTTCACGCGGGTGGGAGTAAGAATCGTCTCCGTAAGGTTCTGTCCCGTACGGAAGTTATCGTTGTGATAGGTGAGAACGTTCGTTTGCGACCAGCCGGTTGTCTGACCGGCTAGGGCGGCGAGTAAGAACATTGCAGCATTCTGCAATTGGGTGCGCATTACGTCTCCTTGTGATGTTTAATTTTGTCGAATGTCGGACTCGGCAGAAGAGAAGAGGGTGGGGGTAAGGGCTGCGCGTGCTCCGCTGCTCTCGAGATGCACGTTCGAGAAAACCGCGGTCTCAAGCACGCTCGCATTGTGAGAGCACACCGCAAAGCCCAGGTAAATCGGATCCGAGAGATGAACCGTCACGGGCCCGCTTGCCGTGAGATCCTGGCCGGGTGCACCGGCCTCGATCGTGAACTGGTCGGTGTGCCGCTGAATACGAATGCGTTGGGGGGCCTTTACGGTAGAGCGCGTCTCAAGCGTGTCTGCGCCAGCTGTCGGCCGGTACTGCAGAGAAGTCAGACCGTCACCATGCAGCGCCACGTCCACGTAGGCCGAATCGGGCTCCAGGTTCTGACGGAACATCAGAGCGGCTTTGCGATGCTGCTCTACGCCTTGGCCCTCGAAGCGAACGTCGGCCGTTAGGGTCGCGTCACCCGAAAGCTTCAGGTAAGCGAACTGAAAGGCGTCCACTTTGGACCAGATGTTGGCGCCGCCGCCCGTTACGCGATACATACTCTGTGCGGCATCGAATACCGCGCTTCCTTTCTCCGGAGTAATCCCGAGATCCTGATGATCTGAGAAGATGCCGATGGAACCGCCCAAGGCGGCGAATACAAATGTAAGTACGATCTGCTTCACGGTTGTCTCCTGTTGACTTTCTTCTTGATACACTCTATTTCAGTTCAGGGGTAAACTTTTCATGTTTCAGAGGCTACAACGTTGTTGTCTTTTGGGAGCGCTCGCGGCCCTGGTCGCCGTCGTTCCCTGCATAAAGGCGCAAACAACTTTCGGAACGGTCGTGGGCAATGTCGTCGATCCATCGGGCGCTGCCATCTCCGCTACGGACGTTACTCTCACCAATCTCGGCACGAACGAAAAACGTACCGAATCAACTAACGCAGAGGGCTTGTATACCTTCGTCAATGTTCCGCCGGGCCAGTACTCGGTGGAGGTTGCGAAACCCGGTTTCAAGCGTGTACTGCGAACACCGGTATCGGTCGAAACCGCGACCACCAGCAAGATCGATTTATCGCTCGAAGTTGGCGCGGTAAACCAGACCGTAGAAGTAACAGCCCAGACGCCGCTGCTGGCGCCGGAGTCGTCGTCACTCGGCCAGGTAATCGATGAGCGCAAAGACGACGGAACTGCCACTCAACGGCCGTAATGCATTGAACCTGGTGGCTCTCGTGCCCTCGGTTGTGCCGCAAGGTCAGGCCATGGGAACCACCAACGGCACAAACCCGTTCGCGCTGGGGCAATTATCAGATCGGCGGCGGCATGGCGAATCAGAGCATGGTGTGGCTGGACGGTTCGCCAGTAAATGGCAGCTATATCAACATCACCGCCTTGATCCCGTCACAGGATTCGCTGCAGGAATTCAAGGTCGCGACCAACAATCTCTCGCCCGAATACGGACGTTTTGCGGGTGGCGTCGTGAACTTTACGACCAAGTCGGGCACCAATGACCTGCACGGAACTGCTTATGAGTTTCTGCGCAACAAAGTGCTCGATGCGAACACCTTCTTCAACAATCTGAACGGAACACCGCGCGGCGCATTCACGCAAAATCAGTTCGGGTTCAACTTGGGCGGTCCGGTGATCATTCCGAAGATTTATCACGGTAGAAACAAGACATTCTTCTTCGTCAACTACGAAGGGTTCCGGCTTCGGCAGGGCGTGTCCTACACCGAAACGGTGCCGACCGCGCTTGAGCGTACCGGTGATTTGTCCGGGCTAGCCATTCAGCAGAACACAAAGATCTATGATCCGCTGACAACCTGCCAACCGACTGCGACCGCCGGTTACTCGCGAGTCTGCGCTCCCGGCGAAGCAGCCGGCAGCCGCCTCCAGTTCCCGGGCAACATCATTCCCCAGAACAGAATTAATCCGACGTCGCTACTGCTGCTCGGACTTTATCCGGCTCCGAACGCGTCCGGGCAGGCTAACGGGGTCAACAACTGGGTATCGAACTCGAGCCAGGGCGGCAATCAGAATCAGACGGTCGTCCACCTCGATCAGAACATTTCAGATAAGCAGCACCTCACCGCCCGTTACACTTATTGGGGCAATTTGAATCTGCCGACTGACCCGTTCCACAACGGCGTATGCCAGGATCGCTGCACTGAAATCTTCAACACAAATAACTTCGTGTTGGGTGATACCTACTCGTTCAATCCGACGACGATCATGGAAGTCCGCCTGAGCTATCAGCGGTTCAACTATGATCGGACTCCGTCCACGATTGGCTACGACTTGACTCAACTCGGCTGGCCCGCCGCGAATAACACGCAAGCTGTGTTCCGCGATCTTCCGGTCCCGGTGATTAACGGCTTTGACACCAACAACACCTTTGGCAGCCAGGGCGCGGGTAGCGTGATCATCGATCGTAACGACAATTACCGCGCGGCCGCTACCCTCACCAAGATCAAGGGTAACCACACAATTCGCGTCGGTGCGGAGTTCCTGCGTCTGACCCACAACTACGCCCAGACCAACACTCCGACTGGATATTTCAACTTCGATCCGAGCATGACCGCTGCTAACGGTCTGAATACGGCCACTGGCGGGTTAGGCCTTGCCACATTCCTGCTCGGCTATCCGACGGGCGGAAATGCAAGCAGTCCGGCCCTGGTCGCGGCGCAGACGCTTTATCCGGCCATTTTCGGCAACGACGATTGGCATGTGAGTCCGAAGCTGACTCTTAACTTGGGCGTACGTTGGGAGCACGCAGGCCCCTGGACCGAGCGTTACGACCGCATCTCGTTCTTCAATCCGACTGCACCCAACTCCGTGCTCCTGGCCCACGGCATCACACAGCCCGGAGATCTGGAGTTGGTGAAGACGCCTGCTGATACCTATCGCAGCGGCATTCGGCCAAACTGGACGCAATTTGCGCCTCGCTTCGGCGCGGCTTATCAGATCACACAGAAGACCGTTTTCCATGCGGGATACGGCGTCTTCTGGCTGCCGAATGACGTCGCTTGGGATACCAGCCCGAATAACGATCCTCTAAACGGCTACAGCACTCCGGTCCTCACCAACGTCTTCACCGGCGTCCCAGCATGCGCCACGAGTGGTACATGCAGCAGCGGCGCAGCCGTAGTGGGCAGCGGAGCAAACACGATTCGCGAATCCTTTTCCGGGCGGCATTATCGGACCTCCCGGCCGGAGCCCGAACTATGCTCAGGAGCTGTTGGGTAGCGGCCCTGGAGGGAACCTCCTCAATAACCCTTACGGCTACGCGCAGCAGTGGAACGCTGATATCCAGCGGGAGCTCGGGCAACGGATTCCTGATCGATGTCGCTTATGGTGGCGCGAAGGGAACGCACTTGCCGATCGATTCTCCTCAGATCGATCAACTGCCTGATCAATATCTGTCGCTCGGTAATTCGCTGCTCACCAATGTGGCGAACCCTTACTACGGCATCGTTACGGCCCCGGGCTCTCCGCTCGCCAATTCGACCATTCAGGCTGGGCAGTTGCTTCGTCCATACCCGCAATTTAACGGCGTGAGCTTCCGCTGGGGGCGGCATCGGCAACTCAACTTACGAGTCGCTGCAGGTGAAGGCAGAGAAGCGCTTCTCGGGCGGTAACTCGATACTCGTCGCTTACACGCACGCAAAACTGATCAGCGACACCGATACCATCACAGGGTGGCTCGAAAATGGCGGTACCGGCGGCGTTCAGGATTGGAACAATCTGAAGGCTGAAAAATCGCTCGCTTCTTTCGATACGCCTGACCGTTTGGTCGTTAGCTATGTTCTCGATATTCCCGTCGGTAAAGGCCGTAAGTATCATGGCGAATGCTAACGGCTTTACGAACGCGGTACTCGGTGGCTGGGGTGTGCAGGGCGTTACCACGCTGCAGAGTGGATTCCCGCTGCATTTCGGCACGAACACGAACAACTCCAATTCCTTCGGCGGTGGACAGCGTCCGAACGTGACGAAAGGTTGTGACCTGTCGATCTCGGGTTCCATCACGAACAAGCTTAACGAATACTTCAACACATCCTGCTTCTCGCAGCCGGCGCCCTTCACCTTCGGGGACGAGAGCCGCACTGATCCAAAGCTGCGCTCGCCGGGCATCGCGAATTGGGATTTCTCAGCCTTCAAGAGCCTTCCCGATTAGCCGAAAAGGCCAACCTGCAGTTCCGGGCTGAGTTCTTCAACATCTTCAACCGGGTGCAGTTCGGTTACCCAGGACAGAGTTTCGGCTCTTCCAACTTTGGCGTCATCAACTCGCAGCAGAACCTGCCGCGATTGGTGCAGTTGGCGCTGCAGGTTCTCTTTCTAAGACCTGACCCGGATTAACAAGGGGCTGGAGAAATCCAGCCCCTTTTCATTTCAGTCGCTTGTATTCTTCCATCTCGCGCGCCGCTTCGGCCGTCTTGCCCTGCTTGCGATAGAGGCCGGCCAAACCAAAATGCGTCTGGGCTGCCAGCGGACCGGAGGTCTCGATGGAAAGCAGTTTGATCCACGCCGTTTCCGCACCCGCCGCATTCCCTCCGAGAGAATTCGCTTTGCCGAGGGCGTACAACGTCTCAGGCATGGCAGGCCGCAGGCGGTCAGCCCGTTCGAGTTCGGTCTGGGCCTCTTTCAATTTGCCTTCCTCGAGTAGGGAATTGCCGAGCCAATAAGCCGATTCAGCATCGCCCGGCTGAAGTTTCGCCTCGGCCCGAAATTCGTCTTCCGCTTTAGGCCAATCGGAGGCTTTCGCATACAGCTGACCGAGCGCCAGATGCACGCCACGCGTTTCAGGCTGCACTCTCAGTGCCTCGCGATAATCCTTCTCGGCCTCCGGAATTTGGCGCAGCACGGCGTAGTTCTCCGCAAGCGCTTGATGCGCTCGCGCCGAGTCGGGAAACTTCTCCTGGAGTGTGTCGTTCGCTTCTTTCGAAAGCAGGCCCGCCGCGCGTCCCAGGTAGTAAAGCAACTCCGGGTCGTTCGGATGCGTATTCAACGCTGCGGTCAGATTGGTAATTGCCTCGGTAAACTTGCCTACGCGGACCTGTGCAATCCCCAACGCATCTTGTACGTGTGCGCTTTCCAGATAAGGAATGGCTTCCGCCGGATAACCTTCGTTCAGCAGTGCGTAACCCAACATCTGCTGGGCACCTACCAGGTCCGGCTTCAACTCGAGCGACTTCTTGAGCGGCGCGATCGCTGCTGCGTAATCATGATCCTGCATATACGCCGCGCCTAGGTTCACAAACGCGGCCGGCAGCGTCGGCGCGAGCTCTGTGACTTTCTTGAACTCGCTGATTGCATCCGCCATATGGCCCCCCTTCTGTGCATCAATGCCCGCACGCACATGCTGCACGACCTCCGGCGATACGGTTTGCCAGGCAAGCCCCAACGAAAGAACGAGCGAAGTCATCAATGCTGCTCGGATTCCTGAATTTCGAGGAACTGATTGGTCCGAACATTCGCCAATTTCTGGTGCGTACCCGAGGGCCACCAGATCTCAACTTGCGCCGTTTCGGCCGATCCCAAACCAAAGTGGACGCGCTTATCGCTCGCCGAAAGATAACTGCCGCCCGAGTTAGCGTACTGCCATTGCCCGTTCACCGCCAGACGCGCCCCGAAACCATCGCGATTGCTGCGCACTCCACGCAGCGCAATGGTCAGCCAGTGCTCGCTCCCACCACGATTCCGATAGACCGCCGGCTGACCTCCCAATACGCTCATCACCACATCCATCCAACCGTCATTATCCAGATCGCCGAATGCCGCGCCGCGTCCCGCCACTGGAATATTGCTGCCGGCGTTGGCCCGCTCGAACCTGCTGTGGTGATTCAAAGCCAGCAGAGGCGGCTCCAGATAGTGCAGCGACGGATCGATCGTTTCGACATTGTCCATTACATGACTCTGTGCGACGAACAGATCCTTCCAGCCATCGTTATTGAAATCTTCGAGCCGCATTCCCCAACCGGAACTCGCTGCCGAAAGCACGCCCAAGCCGGTATCAAGACTTCGATAGCTGAAAGACCCGCCGCCATCGTTGTGGTAAACCGCATACACCTGCTTAGCGAGATTCGTAACGATGATGTCAGGCCGTCCATCGTTATCATAGTCGCGAAAATCGACGCCCATCCCCGCATACGGTTTCCCGTTATCGGAAAGCGAGACGCCCGCCTCGAGCGCGCATTCGGTAAACGTGCCGTTCCCATTGTTGTGAAACAGAAACTGTTCCATGCCGTCATTCGCGACGAAGATATCAGCGTAACCATCCGCGTCATAGTCATTAAACGCAACGCCGAGCGCGCGTCCGCGTTTTGCCGCAATACCAGCATGCTGGCTTACATCTTCAAATGTTCCGTTCCCCCGATTCCGATAGAGAACGCTGGTCGTGGCGGGAAATTCGCCTGGAGGGCAATAGGTCTGCCGCGCGCACGCCTTACTGTGCTTGATATCCCAATCCATATAGCGCGTTACAAACAGGTCGAGCTTTCCGTCGTTGTCGTAATCGAAAAAGCCAGCGGACGCAGACCAGCCACCTGCGGCAACTCCAGCCTTTGCGGTGACATCGGTAAATGTGCCATTGCCGTTGTTGTGATAGAGAACATTTCGGCCATAGCTTGTAACGTAGAGGTCGGTGAACCCATCGTTGTCGTAATCGGCGGCAGCCACACCCATTCCATAGTTCCCATCGCCCGGATTGGCCAGACCCGCCGCCTCGGTAACGTCGGTGAACGTGCCGTTCTTGTTCTGCCGATAGAGCCGATTCCAGTAGCGCGGGTCGGAACGGCCGAACGTTTCGGGGTTGTGCATCGAGTCGGAGAGCCGTCCGCTGTTGACCAGGAAGAGGTCGATCAGGCCGTCGTTGTTGTAGTCCAGCAGTGCCACTCCACCGCCCATCGTTTCAATCAAATACTTTTGGGCAGTGGGTGAGTTCTGATGCCGGAAATCCACCCCCTTAGGCGTGAGAACAGTAAAAATGGGTGCACCGAGCGAGAGAGCAAATAGGGAGATAGCGAATCGCAAACGTGGTTGTCCCGCTACTTGGAGTGTAACGAGTCGAATGCGGCCGGAATGCCCGCAGCTTACGATGCTTAATTAAGTGCGTGCCAGGCGCGGAAGCGCGCCGCTCCGGTTCGGCCCAGGCAGCGGTCAAGCATCGGCCCGAACGCGGTCCGCAAATCCATCATGACGAGCACATCCAGCGCATTCGAAAAACGCGGGTCGACATTGGAACCGAGTAACTGTCCGCCCACTTTCAAATATTGCTTGATCAGGACAGGCAACCCTTTCCCGTCAGCTTCAATGTCCTGAATCGTCGAAGGAAGTTCTTCGACCGAAGGCAGCAGGCGGCCCAGTTGCTTCACGTGTTTAGAAAGCATAGGTTTACTGCGGAAGTTGCGTCGCGGACGAATCCACTGGCTTGCGTGATGTGCAACGTGGCCGCTTAAGAAATTCATCATAAGCGTGCGGGATAGCGGCTGGTAGTCGCCGCTCATGCTCACCGCCCCAAAGAGAACGCGCATTCAGGCCGCTTTGCGACATAGGCAAGAATCCCTTTCCAGAGCAGCAGCAGCGGTGAGTGCATTTTTTGATACTCGCGACACACAAACGAGCGACCAAGTTCAAGAGCGGGTCCGATGTGCTCGAAGAAGGCTGGCTGGTAATGGAACAACGTGCTCGAGTATAAGCCCTCGATTCCGCAGCTGTCTAAAATCTCGGGCGTAGCTGTCAAGCGGTAAGCGCCTGCAACCCGCTGCTCACCCGCATGCCAGAGCACGACGTGCCGATAATGCTCGTCGAGGGCGTCGAGGTCGAGCGCGCGGCCGGTGCCTTCGCCCACCTCACGGTACGTGGTCTCGCGCAGGCGTCCGATCTCGCGAAGAGTCTCGGGAATGTGCTGTGCAGTCGCGAGATATACCGTAAATTCGGCATTATTCGCAATTACACACTCAGGCGCGAGCAACTCAATCTCGCGAGCCATCAGATTGCCAGCTACAGGCGGCATGATCCGTTGCGCTCTTGCAAGAAGAACAGGCTTCAGAGGAGCGGAAGTGGCGTGGGCCGGACGGTCGCTTATACGTACGGGCGCGAAAATATTCGGTTGCAGCCTCGGCGCCGTCGAAGTCCCGCAGAGTCGCTGCCGGAATCGGATTGCCGATCCGCATCGAAATCTGTTGGCTGCTCTTGTTCAAAAGCTCGTTCAGCAAATTGAGCGTGCGCAGCCGGGGATGCAGTGTGCCGACCATCTGGAAGCGATGGCTGTTTGCGCCACCAAAGAAAAGCGGCACTGTTGGGCAACCTACCTTCATGGCAAAACGCGCAGCCGCTGTGTTCCACTTCGGATCGACCACAGCCGGTCGTTCCATTGCAGATGCGAAACTTCACCGGCCGGAAACATCACCAGCAGCCCACCCTTCGAGAGCCACTCGAGCGAAGCCCGTAGGCCTTTCCTGTTCTCGTCCAGTGCGCGCTCCTCGAAAGGGTTCACGAAAATCACGCGCTCGCGAAGCGGCGGGAATGCAGCGAGTACACCGTTCGCCACAATCCGGTAATCGGGTCTGACACCTTCGAGCAGGTTCAGCAGACGGAGGCCTTCGAGCAGGCCAAATGGGTGATTGGCCACCACAAGCGTTGGTCCGCTAACAGGCAGCCGCTCGCAGTCGCCCTCGGCTACCTGATACGTAATGCCGAGGTTCCGAAGCATCTCGTGCGCGAAGCTGACCGCACTCAGGCCTTCCGCTTGCGGGATGGCCGCCAGCATCCGGTCACGAAAAAACACTCGGGCGAGCATCGGGTCAAGCGGCTTGACCAGATTGCCGACCTTCGGCGGAAAGAGCGACGAAGGAGGCACCTGAATCGGTATTTGGCTGCCCTGCATACCGCTAGCCTGCAAGAGCAAGATTAGGTCGCCATGACGGCTCGGTTACGAGAGCGAAACCATGAGCGGCTCAGCGCGGATAGGGATGGCCGCGCAAAGTCGTGAATGCACGGTAAATCTGTTCGGCAAGCATCGCCCGCGCGAGTTCATGTGGGAAGGTCATGGGCGATAGCGAGAGAAGCAGGTCGGCGCGTCCCTTCCACGTTTGCGGAAGCCCATCGTGTCCACCCACCAGAAACACCAGATCCAGCCCGGTTTGTTCTGCGTCCGCCACGAGTTTTACGAAATCGGCCGAACTGGCCGGACGGCCCGCCGGATCCAGAAACGTTTTGCGCGCTGCGGCGTGCCGGCTGAACAGGTCAAAGCGTTCGGGCGAAATCTCGCGCATCTCGCACACGGCGTAGCGGCTCGAGCGTTTCATGAACTCGGCCGCTATTGCATTCGAGTGACTGTCGCGCGGCTTTCCGATGAAGTAAAGGAAAACCTTCATGGCTTCTATCTATCAGGTCAGCACGGCCGCCCAACGATACAAGTGCGGCTAGCTTCCCAGCCGCAAGTCTTGAACGGCTAACGTGGACACAGCGCTGAGCACAAGGGCGCTTTCATCCGCTTGGGAAAGAGCCCAACCTGCAAGCAGCAGCGCCGGGCTAGGTGGAACCCTGGTCTGCGCTAACTCACGCAGACTGGTTCGGACGATTTCCTGATCGGGCTGTGACACGCGGCTGATCAGCACGCAAGGCATATCCGGCGAATCGCCGGCTCGAAGCCAGCTGTTCACATAGCCACTCAAATCGGACCCTGGCATATAGACCACCCGGGTCGGCGCAAGACTCGCGTTCGCTTCCTCCGCGTGATGGCCCGTGAGAATCAGCACGCTCGAAGCTGTGCTGCGATCGGTCAGGGAACAGCGCAAAGCCGCAGCAGCTGCACTGACCGCCGAGATGCCCGGGACAACTTCAAATGGCACACCGGCCAACGTAAGCGCGCGCATTTCTTCGCTGGCCCTGCCAAATATCAGGGGATCACCGCTCTTCAGACGAACCACGCTCAAGCGTCGCTGTGCGCTTTCAACCAGCTTGTTCTGAATTTCGGTCTGGGTCACTCGCTTGGCGCCGCAGCGTTTTCCAACGCTGATTACGAGAGCAGTCTTCCGCGCCAACTGCAGCACGGCTTCGGGTACCAAATCGTCGTGGTAGATGACGTCCGCGGTCTGGAGTAGCGCCATGGCCTTGACTGTGAGCAGCTCCGGGTCACCCGGTCCCGCGCCGACCAGATACACCACACCTTTGTCTGCTTTCGTCATGTCAGCAAGCGGCACGGACAAGTCGCCGGATCGCACGCTTCGCGCTTTGCCAATTCCCGCAGCAGCGCAATGCGCGCTGGCCCTGCTTCCACCACGCGATTGATATGCCTCCGCAGTTCGCCCAGCTTAGCGAGCCAAGTCCCAGTATCGGCCGGCAGCGCGGCATCGATTTCCTGCTTTAACTGCTGCGCAAACGCTGGGCTCTCGCCGGCGGTAGAAATAGCCACCTGCAGCGCGCCGCGTCGCACAATGGTGCCGAAATAGAAGTCGCAGTACACCGGATCATCGACTACGTTGACCAACAATCCGCGCGCTGTCGCATCAGCCTGCACGCGATGATTCAACTCGCCATCATTTGTCGCCGCGATGACCACGGAAGCTCCGTTCAGATCCGCTTCCGCGTAGCTCTTCTTTTCGAGAACAAGCCTACCCTGCTGCGCCAGTTGCTCGAGCGCCGGCAGCGCTTCGCGAGCGACCACTCGTAGAGCCGGACCGCACTCGAGCAGCACGTTGATTTTCTCCAACGCGATACGCCCGCCGCCGACTACAAGACACGGCCGGTCCTGCATTTTCAGGAACACCGGCAGCAGCGCCGGTTCCCTCATTCGCCGACTCCAACCGGCGTAGGCCTCGATGGCAGATCGCGTTCCACTGCCGGCGCGGTCTGCCCGGTGAGCAAAGCGCGAAGCTCATCGTTGCTGTTACGGCGGAAAAAGCTCTGCAGATTTTCTTCACCATCACGCTGTGCCAGGTACGCGCCCAGCAGGCGTTCGAGTGCCTCGGGAATTTCAGTGGCAGGGCAACGATACCCAACCGGCCGCGCGATCGAAGCATTTGCGCCCACACCGCCGCCCACGCAAAAGTAGTATGCGTCAATCCACCCGGCGCCCTGCTTGATTTTTTTGCCTTCGATACCGATATCGGCAATCCAATGCTGCCCGCAACTATTCGGGCAACCAGTAACGTGCAGTTTGAGCTGCTGGTCGAAAGCAGGCAGGCGGGTATCGAGTTCATCTACTAGCCAACGCGCGAACTCTTTCGTCTCGGTAATGGCGAGCTTGCAGAACTCCGTACCTGTACAGGTGATCGCTCCACGCCAGAATGAGGACGCCTCCACCCGAAGCTCGATAGCGCTGAGCTCTCTTACCAGCGGATCCACACTCTGCGCAGGCACATTCAGAATCAATAAATTCTGCATGATCGTAGTGCGCAGTTCGCCACTCCCAAACCGTTCGGCGAGATCGGCCGCCGCTGCTAATTGGTCGCCAGTCAAGCGCCCACGCAGCACAGCCGCTCCTACGTAATGCAGACCAGGTTGGCGCTGGCGGTGTACGCCCACATGGTCTCGATATGCATCGACGGGCACCGCTTCTTCTACGGCCCGGTCAAGTTTGAAAGGTAAGCGCGCATGAAGCTCATCGAGAAACATCTCCGGCGTCCAGCCCTGTTTAAGGAAAAGGTGCTTGAGCCGCGCGCGGTCACGATGCTCCCGCAAACCCTGCTGCTCGCGGAAGATTTCCGTAATTCCGCGCACTACATCCAACGCTTGCTCGGTGCGAACAAACGCGTCGAGTTTCACCGCCAAGTGAGGATCGGCCGAGAGGCCGCCGCCAACGCGTACTGAGTAACCGACGTCAGCGCCGCGCCGGGTAGGCGTTAACCCAATATCGTTGATCTCCGGATACGTGCACCAGAGCGGACACCCTGTGATGGAAATCTTGAATTTACGAGGGAGATTGTAAAACTCGGGATTACCCGCGAGCATCTGATGTGCGGCCACGGCCAGTGCAGAGGCATCAATCCACTCGTCTTCCGCCACTCCTGCCACCGGACAACCCGTAACGTTCCGCACGACATCGCCGCAAGCACCTCGCGGTGACAGGCCGACTGCCGAGACCTGGTCAATAATGTCCGGAATCGCTTCAATCGGTAACCAGTGCAACTGGATACTTTGACGAACCGTTATATCGACAAGATTGCGTCCATATTGGCGACTGATGTCGGCTATCACGCGTAGCTGAGGAGCAGTAATGCACCCGTTCGGAATGCCGACCCGGAGCATGAAATACTCGGTTGCTTTTCCTTCACCACCTTGACCGCCCAACGCTCCCAAACCGTCGCCCTGTGTGTAGATGCCCCACCACTTGAAGTACAGACTGGCCCACTCGGGAAGCACGCTCGTCCGCCCTTCTTTGGCAAAGCGACGGATCTCTTCGAGCGCGTCCCAGGGATTCTTCTCGACCT
Organism: Terriglobia bacterium; assembly: GCA_963737005.1. Lineage (GTDB taxonomy): Bacteria > Acidobacteriota > Terriglobia > Bryobacterales > Bryobacteraceae > Bog-105. Next base: position 1,221,394 of record CAVTRD010000008.1, read on the forward strand.
TTAAGCGCTCTACCTTTTGCGCTTTTGTCTCTTTCAAAATTCGGGCTCCTTGCAGAAGGGAGAGCAAGTCGTGTGCTGATCCTCTTACAATCAGCGCACACTCGACGCCACGATCGATCAGAGCACACTGATCGTTCCACGATGTCGGCGCACTTTGAACATAGCGCCGATCGCGTGCTGAAGTCAAATGCCCATCAAGGTAGTAGGAATTACGGGGCGCGGTGGGTGCCGCCCACTCTTCAGACGAGAGCTGATTTATTCCGCCGAGGCTGTGCGCTTCGCTGTCAGTCGGTTCTTCAACTCTTTACTTGGACGAAAAGTCGCTTTGCGACTGGCGGGGATTTCGATAGACGCGCCTGTCGCTGGGTTGCGACCCGTGCGCGCTTTCGTCTCCTTCGCTTCAAAAATGCCAAATCCCCGCAGCTCTACACGCTGACCACTGGCAAGTGCGTCGGCGGCTTTATCGAGGATTGCTTCTAGCGTACGATCCGTATCAGTCTTCGTTTGACCGGTAGCTGCGGATACCGAGTCAATCAGTTCTGGCTTGGTCATTAGATACAGCATACTGAAATCCCTAATTGGTTGTTGTAATGCGACACAATAGAGAGGCAGCGAGAGACACAACTCTTTGAAGAGCACGACCATCGCTCCGGCTACTGCGATCAGCCGCTATATCAATTTCAGCCGGGAGCACTGGAGTGGCCTGCGCGCGAACACGCCCTTGCCTTTGAGCGAAGACGACCTTGCTTCGCTGCGTGGCATCAATGAGCAGGTCTCGCTCTACGAGGTCGAAGATATATTCGTCCCGCTCTCCCGGCTTCTGAACTTGCACGTTGAGGCGGTACGCCACCTCTACGAAGCGCGCCGTCGCTTTCTCGGCTCCGCCACACCCTCCAAAGTCACTTACATAATCGGTATCGCGGGCAGCGTGGCGATCGGCAAGAGCACCTTTTCGCGTGTACTGCGCGCTTGCCTTGCCAAATGGCCCGATCACGCCAAAGTCGATCTGGTCACGACCGACGGCTTCCTTCATCCCAACCGCATTCTCGAAGCACGCGGCCTGATGCGGCGTAAAGGTTTTCCAGAAAGCTATGACCAGCGGCGCTTATTGCAGTTCTTGGCCGATATAAAAGCGGGCGTGCCGAAAGTCGAAGCGCCGGTTTATTCGCATCTGCAATATGACATTGTGCCCGGTGCGACGCAGACCATCGAAGAGCCGGACATTCTAATACTTGAAGGATTGAACGTATTGCAATCGCCGGAATCACCGCGCGCGGCCTCGCGTGTGTTTGTCTCTGACTTTTTCGATTTTTCAATTTATCTCGATGCGGAAGAAAGCGTAGTCGAGCGCTGGTACATTGAACGCTTCTTGCGTTTGCGAGAGACGGTTTTTCAGAATAAGAATTCTTATTTCCACCGATACGCTAATCTCTCTGAAGTCGAGGCGATTGAAACCGCTCGCCAGATATGGCACGAAATTAACCTCACAAATCTGCGCGAAAATATTGAACCAACCCGCGAGCGCGCACACTTGATTCTGGAGAAGGGCGAGTTTCACGACGTGACGAACGTTCGTCTACGTTGGGTTTGAGTGCATCGGCCCGCCTCGAAGATTGAAGCTCGTTTACCGTTGCAACAATCGTGAGCGCTTTGGTTTGCTCGCTGGCTTGCGGTGAGTGTTGGTGGACCTGGACGGGTTCGAACCGTCGACCTCTTCCATGCCATGGAAGCGCGCTCCCAACTGCGCCACAGGCCCACTGCCGATTGTTTTACGTCCTGAGAATAGCACAGCCCGCAGCCTGAAACTCGCTAGTTGAAACACGTCACGAGTACCCTAACTTTTAGTAGCAAATACTATTGACTCGGCCCCGGGGAAGGGAGCACAATCGAACGGTCGGATCAATCAGCTTCACTCATTGCTCGAGTGAACTGAACCCCTAAAAACCGCATGAACAAAGCTGTTCCCCAGGTTTCTGCCGCTATGGAAGAAATGTCGTTCGAAAATCATGGTTTGCGAAATCATGGTCCCACGGGTGCCCACCCTTTCCGCATCGATGAGCTTGCACATGAACTGCGCCAGCCGCTCAGTACAATCGAGTCGCTCGCGTATTTTCTCGAGATCACGGCAGCAGATGATGCAGTCTGTAGCCACCTTCAACAGATTCGCTTAATGGTCTGCCGCGCTAGTCGCATTCTCGATCACGCGGCCGCCGTGTGACGTCGCTTTCAATCCCGCTCCAAATTCTCTAAATCACTAACGCGGCGAGTCAGTTCACGTAAGGCTTGTTTGAGGTCGGGAATTTTTCCGATGTTCGCCAAGCCTTTCAGATGTCCACGCAGGGGCCGCGCTGGCACGCCCCACACTGGCTCGCCTGCCTCCACAATCTGGTGGCTCAAAATGCCCGCGCCCGATCCAATCACTGATCGCGCTTGAATGTTGGCCTTTTCGCCGATGCCGACCTGCCCGCCCAGTACGGCGTAGTCGCCGACCGTCACTCCACCTGCTAATCCCGTCTGTGCAGCGATTACGACGTGTTTACCGATCGTGCAATTGTGCGCAATGTGAACAAGATTATCGAGCTTGCTGCCGGCCCCGATGCGCGTAACGCCCAAGGCCGCTCGATCAATGCAGCTGTTTGCGCCGATCTCCACGTCGTCCCCGATCTGGACGGTTCCGACTTGCGGAAACTTTTCGTAATGATCCTCTGATGAACGCGAAACCAAAACCATCCGCGCCGATCACACAACCCGTGTGCAGAGTAACGCGCGTCCCAATCTGTACCCCGTCGTACAAGTTCACGCGCGAGTGAACAATTGAGTTCGCGCCGATGATCACACGATCGCCAATGTAAGAGCCCGCCCCGATCGAGCAGCCGCCGCCAACTTCTGCGCCCTCGCCCACCGTGACGAACGGACCGAGGTAACAATCATCTGCAACGCGCGCTGTTCGAGCCACCACCGCCGTCGGGTGAACAAACGGAACGGGCTTCGATCTCGGATAGAGCAACGTCAGCACTCGGGCAAATGCCGCACGCGGATCGCGTACGCGAACAAGAGACCAACCACCGGGCGCATTGAACGCCTCACCCACAATCAGGCAGCCGGCGCCGGACTTCGCACAAAGCGCTTGTGCCTTCGCGTTCGATACGAATGAAACCTCTTCGGGGCCGGCCATTTCGAGCGCATTAGCGCTGCGGATCATCCTGCTCAGCTCTCCAGACGCAACACCATCGCAAGCGTCCGCCAATTCGGCGACGGTAACACCAGGCATGCCCCATACTTATCATGAATGGCGGCTGACCCATCTGTTTACATCGCGCCTACAGCCCGTGTCGACCCGGCGGCCATCATTGGTCCTGGTACTCGCATTGGCGAGTTTTGCGTGATTGAACCGGATGTCAAAATAGGCACCCACTGCCTGCTCGAAGCATATGTTTATGTGAAACGGTGGACCACACTTGGTGACGAAAACGAGATATCTGCCGGAACTGTTCTCGGCACAGATCCACTCGATAAGAATTTCACCGGTGAGCGAAGCTATTTACTGATAGGTCATCGGAACAAAATACGCGAGCATTACACGATTTCGCGTGGCACGCAGCCCGAATCCATCACGGTAATAGGCGACCGCAATTACATCATGACTTCCGGCCATATCGCCCACAATTGCCGCATAGGCAACGACACAGTAATTGCTAGTTGTGCGCTTGTTGCCGGATATGCCGAGATCGAGAATCAGGCTTTCATTTCAGGCGGCGTTGTGATCCATCAGTATTCAAAGGTTGGCCGGCTCGCGATGGTCGGCGGCAATACGCGTGTAAATAGCGACCTGCCGCCATTCTTCCTCTATTCTGATTTTCACGTTGCGGCCAGAGGAGTGAATATCGTAGGTCTAAGGCGCGCCGGTTTCAGTGGCGATGAAGTTAAACCGATTAAAGCGGCCTATCGCCTTCTCTTCCGGTCCGGCCTGAAGCGCGACGATGCGTTCCGGCGAATTGAGGCAGACTGGCCTTCCGAACATACGCGCGAACTAATCGAGTTCATCCGCAGCAGCAAGCGTGGCATCCCGTCGGCCGACCGAAGTGCGCAGGAACGCGACGACTAAGCGGCTGCTACTTGCGTGCGCGCGCAATCTGCACGTGGCTCAAGGTACTCGCGTACTCCGTAATGCCCTTCAGCAATGCTTCGGCGACCTTCTGACGCTGGTCTGTTCGTCGCAGAAGCCGTTCATCGTGAGGATTGGAAACGAAGCCCACTTCCGCCAAGATCGATGGCATGCTCGCGCCGATGAGCACCACGAAAGGCGCTTGCCGGACGCCCCGATCCCGGGATTGCGCGTTCATCTTCGCTGAGGTGACGGCCAGCGCCGATTGCACTTTCTGCGCAAACTCGCGCGACTCCTCCAGCTTACTCACCAGCACGGCTTTATGTAAAAGATCGTTCAGGTCAGAGATGGAACTGGTCGAGGCCGCATTCTCACGCGTCGCCAGATCGAGCCCGACCCGGTCGGAAGTGAGATTGAAATAGAAGGTCTCGACACCGGTGGCCGCCGGCTGCGGCGAAGAATTCGCATGGATCGAAAGGAACAGGTCGGCCTTCTCGCTATTCGCGATCTTCGTGCGCTGCTCCAGCGGAATGAACACATCGGCCGAGCGCGTATAAACCACGTCCGCGCCGAGTTGCTGCGTAATGAGTTTGCCTAAACGAAGCGCCACATCGAGAACCAGATCCTTCTCCATCAGGCCATTCGGCCCGATCGTGCCGGTGTCATGGCCGCCATGCCCGGGGTCGATGATCACGCGCCCCAGCTTGAGCCCGAGCACACGCACCAGCGATCGGTCTCCGCTGCTGTCGCGTTTTGCCGGTGCAATGTCGGCCGCGGGTTTCGACCCGTTACTGCTGGGCGGCGTCACTTCGTGCGCTCCAACTGGCGCAGCCGAAGCAACTGTTTCCGATACAGCTGAGTCGATCGCCGGTGGCTTACTAGTAATTGTTAAGGGCACTTGCGGCGCGCTTGTTTCTGCCGCGGGGCGGGCTGAAGAAACAGCGGACGAGGCCGGTGCCGAAGCTGGCGAAGTTACCGTGGACACCATCTGTTCGCCGGAGGGTTCGGCTTGCTTCACGTCAGGGGCTCTGGTTGCAGTATTTGTCACGACCACTACGGGCTTGCGCGCACTGCTTGCATCTTCGGAATTCCAATCGGCCTTCCGAGCATTCTTCCGGCTCCTCGCGAGCGAAACCGTCGGCTTCGCTTGTGGCCGTGGGCGAATTTCGATCATCAGTCGATCCGGATTCACCAGCTGCGAAGAAACCACGTCGGCCGGTCTCTCCAGATCGAAGACCAGGCGCGTCTTGCCCGGCTGAATCTCCGCCACGCGGATCTGCCGAACCATTCGATCTCGAATGTCAATATTCTGTATGCCGTGGTGAGCGGTAACGGGCGGTCGCAAGCCGGTCAAATCAAAATACACGCGCGCCGGTTTATCGATTTGGTCGGAGAAGAGTTTGTAATCGCCCTTCGTTTCGATCGCGACCCGTGTCACATCGCCGAAAGACCAGAATCGAATCGCCTGCACCCTGGCAACCGTGCCGGCATCGGACCTGCCTCCGCCCGTAACGAGAAGCATTGCAGCAAAAAACGGGACGGAGCGCGCGCTTAGGGGGAAGTGACGCATCGAAGTCAGCCAATTACCCTTGCAATTGCTCCTTCCGAAGCGACGAGCACAGTCGGATACGTCGTCACAAAAAGTTCTGGCGAACAGGAACGCCTGAAGACAAAAGACCCGCAGGATGTTCTCTCAATTATACCCGGAAAACGCGCTCTCCAATGTGATAATTGGGCATGCTGGCGGCTGGCTTCGTTCTGGTGGGTGGACGTAGCGAACGCATGGGTCGCGATAAAGCCCGCTTGCCCGTCTCTGCAAATTTCCTCGTTGACGAAGTCGCAAGACAGGTGCGTTCCGCTGCTGCAACTGTCGCCCTGGTCGGTCAGGCGGAGCGCTATCGCGATCTTCCTTACGATTGTTTCGATGATCTACGGCCAGGGGCGGGTCCTTTGGGCGGCATCGAGACTGCTCTTGGAACGGCGCGCGGTGATCTGAACCTGATCGTCGCTTGTGACATGCCGGGCCTGCGCAGTGAGTGGCTGCAAGACTTGGTTGGTCGCGCAGCCAAGCGCGCCAGCCGCTGTTTGATCTGCCGGGATGTAAGCGGTCGCGTTCATCCGCTCTGCGGTATCTGGTCGCCTGACTGCCTGCCCGTTGTTCAGCGTGCGCTCGACGAAAAGCGCCTTCGCTTGCATGATGTGCTTCATGAACTTGCAGCGGATTACCTGACGATCGACTGTCCTATCTGGAACGTCAATACGCCTGCCGAGTGGCGGGAATGGCAGCATCAACATCGTTCGCGTTCCGAGGCGCGACAATAGCGGCAGCAGATGGCCACTGACACCGAAGAATTTCCGCATTACATCGAATTCAGAAACGTAAGCAAGACATTCGACCATCCGGTTCTCAAAAACGTCAGCTTCTATGTCGATGCCGGTCAGACATTGGCCATAATCGGGCGTAGCGGCGTCGGCAAATCGGTCAGCCTCGGGCACATCATGGGCTTTCTTAAGCCGGATAGCGGACAGGTGATCGTGGCCCACACCGACATCACTAACATGAGCGAAGAACAACTGCGCCATATTCGTCGAAAAGTCACCATGGTCTTTCAGTCGGGCGCCTTATTCGACTCGCTTACGGTCGGCGAGAACATAGAATTTTCGCTCGAAACAGATGGTTCAAGCGAGCAGAAGAAAGAGGATGTAGTCAACGATCTTCTCAAGAAAGTGGACCTGGGCGAGGTGCAAAATGCTTTTCCTGGTGACCTTGCTACCGGCTATAAACGAGCGGTTGCGATCGCCAGAGCACTCGCCGCTAAGCCGGAGTGCATTCTCTACGATGAGCCGACTACCATGGTCGATCCGATCATGTCTGACCGCCTCGGCAATCTCATGCTGAAGCTCAAGAACGATATGAAGCTGACCGCAGTCGTCGTCACCCACGATCTCGATCTGATGCGCAAGGTAGCCGACACCGTCATGTTCCTCTACAAAGGGGAAGCAATTTTTTTCGGATCGGTCAAGGATCTTGAAACTTCCGACCACCCGCACGTCAAACAGTTCCTCGCAATGGATCGCGTCGAGATTGCCGGCAAAATTGAGGATATTTAGCGGGCGCCACCCCAGAGGCGCTTCCACGAGCTCACCCCGCGCTGCCACCAGCTGGCCTGCGATCTCGATTTTAAGTTAGCTGCACTCAAATTCTGCTCGCCGGTCTTATTCTGCTCGGGCGGATAATTCTCTGTGGCCGTGAGATGAACGCGCACTCCGTCAAAAAGATAAGTACGCCTTCGGAGCCGGTCGTCATCATCCCTCGTAATGAGCTGGAAACTTCGCCCAAGAGCAGTTGAGTCCGCTGGGTCGACGTGCACCGGAAAATACCCTTCGAGATCATGCTGCCGGTAAGACGTTTCGTAACGATGCCGGCGGCGGTTCCAGAGAAACACTCGCCAAGCGTCGAAATCAGAGGTCTCTTCGCTGCCTGCCGTCGTCCAAAGCCAGTTATGCTTTGGTCCGTCTCTTTCGTCATTCACCGCACCCAAATCAAAGTAGGAAGTAATATGCCGGCCACCGGCATACTGCGCGACATCGTCCGGAATCGACATCATCAGATTGCGCGAGAGTACCCAGCCAACACGTTGGTCTCCAGTCCGAACAAGAGTCCAATCCTCCGGGGCAGCTCCTTTACCCGCTTTACCGCCTTTGCCTTTCTCGGCGGTTTGAGGGGCAACCGGCGCCTCCACCTCGTTCGCTTCGTCGACGCCCCACGGATGCTGCCAATTCATGGGCGGCTTCGGAGGGCTCGGCATCGGTGCCAATTTGGCGGTGTTCCTCGCGACCTTGCGTGGCTTGCGGGTCGGCGGTTTCGGCCTCTCGAAGGCAAACGAGTTGTGCGAAACTTCCGCTGCTTTGAGAGTTATTCGGCGAGCAAGTACACTGACCGCCTCACCTGACCCAATTTGCGCGAAGGCCGGCGACTTACGGTTTGGATCCAGGTGAAGATTCGTCGTTTCGTAAGCCGCCGCATTACCTTCGGACGGTAGCTTTAAAGCTGCCGCGCGTTCGTTCCTGACCCGCTTCATTTCATCCGGGCTGAGCAGATCGAGCGAATCGATCCAGCCTTCCACGCCCTTTGCCGTACGAATCTTGACGAAGCGTCGGCGTACATCGATTAGACTGACCCTGTCTCCATGCTGCAGTACCGTGACCGTGCCGTTTCTCTGGGTCAACTGCGCGCGAACGTTGACGGATGCCGGAGCAATGTACGCCTGCGGCTCACTCGATTCTTGACTGTTACTGCAAGAAGTGCCCGCGCAGCAGGCCAGCATCGCCAGCAACAGGTAGGCTCGCGGTTCAGCCCCGCGTCGAACCATTCTTGAATGGGTCAATGGTGTAGCGCGGCGCGAAAAGCTCAGAATGTACTCTCCTCAAGCCAGGAGGCGCGCCAGCTCCTTCAAGATGCAGCGGTCCATCACGACCGGGATCGACGCGGCTTGCGCTTTCGTTGCACCTTCTTCGCTCACAATGCCTTCCTGCATCCAGATGCATCGCACTCCGCCCTTCTCGATTGCATCATCCACCACTTCCGGCACTCGCTCCGGCCGCCGGAAAATGTCCACGATGTCGATGGCATCAGGTACCTCTTTCAAGGTGGGATACGCGCGTTCACCGAGCACTTCGGTCTCCTGCGGATTCACCGGAATCACGCGATACCCTTGCCGCTGCAGAAATCGCGAAACTCCAAAGCTGGCGCGTGACGGGTTGTTCGAAAGTCCGACCACAGCTATCGTCTTAGCCGATTTCAACAGCTCCGTCTTCTCTTGATCGTTCAAAATAAACCCACCTTCACGAACCTACTCCCGCTCTCTTTTTCGCAGCCGGTGCGTTCGCCAGCAGCTTCTGAAAGCGCGCCACCTCCGCGTTCGTCAGCGTCCGGTACGCGCCCGGCTTCAGCGTCCCCAAATCAAGAAAGCCAATCTTCACGCGCTTCAACTTTTCGACCAGCCGGCCAAAATGCTTGAACATGATGCGGATCTGATTCTGTCTTCCCTCTACCAACCTCACTTCGTACCATGGATTGATGCCCTTGCGAATTAGCTTGATGCCCGCAGGCGCCGTTCGACGGCCATGCATCGGTATGCCCACGCGAAACTGCGCTTCTTGATCGGGTGTCAGCGGTCCATTCGCCTTGACCAGATACGTCTTCGTGATATGGCTCGCAGGCGACATCATGCGATTCGCGAAGTCGCCGTCGTTCGTCAGAAGCAGCAAGCCTTCACTCGCATAATCGAGCCTCCCGACCGGGTAAACGCGCTCACGCAGGCCCTTAAAGAAGGACATTACCGTTTGCCGTCCCTGGGGATCGCTGACCGTGGTGATTACTTCTTTCGGCTTATTGAAAACCAGGTAGACGTGGTGTTTGGGCGGTGCCAACACCTGGCCGTCGACCTTGATTTTGTCGATGGCAAAGTCCGCCTTTGAGCCAAGCTCTGTCACGGTCTCGCCGTTGACCGATACATGGCCGGCCGTGATCAGCTCTTCCGCCTTGCGGCGGCTCGTGATACCCGCATTCGCCAGAATCTTCTGCAAACGCTCCTCAGCCATGTTGCTCGTCTACGTCTTCCTCGGGCGCTGATTCCTTCTCGAGCGGTAACTGAGCGGGCTCAGGCGCCGCGAAAGTTTCGATGTCGGTTTGCTCTTCGTCAGCCAAAGCAAACCGCCCCAGCTCTTCAAATTCTTTCAGCGTTGGCAACTCAGCGAGCGAGTTCAATCCGAACTGAATAAGGAACTCACGAGTCGTCTTATAGAGAATCGGTTTCCCAAGCACGTTCTTACGCCCAGCGGCTGCGATCAGCTTGCGATCAAGCAGTGTCTTCAATACGCCGGCCCCCTGCACTCCGCGCACGTCCAGAATCTCAGGCGCGGTAATCGGCTGTTTGTAAGCCACAACGGCAAGCGTCTCTAAGGCGGCAAGCGAAAGTTTCAAAGGCGGCTGCAGCTTGTTTACGAAACGTCGAATGGCTTCGTGATGCTCCGGCTTTGTCGCCATTTTGTAACCGCCCGCGAGCTCACGAATCGAGAGCCCCCGATCGGGCGCAGCATATTCACTCTGCAGTTTGCTCAGAATCAGCTTCACTTGTTCGAGTGGCTGCTGCACCGCGATCGCGATCTGCTCGGCCGTCAACGGCTCATCGGTGATGTAGATCGCTGCCTCGATCACCGCCTTCACCAAGTCCAACGGATCGAAAGAGAGGTCCTCTGCTGGCGCCGCGACTTCGATCTGCTCCTCCGCGCCAGAGTCGGGCGATCCTATGTCCGCTGATTCATCCGCTGCTACTTGCTCGTCCAGCGCAATAGCTTCCCTCGTTTCCTCTAAACTCACGTCAGCAATATTCCTGTTCGACCGTAGCCAGTTCTTCCACCGAATCGGCTGCTTCGAAGGTCGAACCGCGGCGCAGCCCGATGTCGCCGAACTCTTCTCCTTGCGTCAGCTCGATGCTTTGTCGCTTCACCATTTCGAGGATTGCCAGAAACAAACAGATCATGGCTCGCCGGCTGCGTTGAGCCTCAAATAATCGCGTCGCCGAGAGCCTGTCCTGTCGCCGCGAACGGCTCAATTGCTCACGAAGAAACTGAATCATGTCGGGTACGCTGACCGAATCCTGGCCAATCTCATAGATCGGTCGCGTCTTCGCACGCTCGAGAACAACCTGAAATGTCTTGACCAGGTCGAAAATTGTAACCGCGAGTCCCGGCCCCTGATTTTCAGCAATGAATTGTTCAATCTGTGGATTCGACCAGCTCGCTTCTTCAATGATGCGCTTTTGCTGCAGCATCTCGGCCGCATTCTTGAACCGCTCATGCTCGATCAACCGCGCGACCAACTCCTCGCGTGGATCCTCTTCCGGATCTATCTTTTCGAGCTCCGGATCGCGCGGCAGCAACAGCCTGCTCTTGATATGAATAAGCGTCGCAGCCATGTACACGAAATCTGAGCTCAGTTCAATATCAAGCTCCAGCGCCTTCTGCATGTAGTCGAGATACTGCGCCGTAATCTTCGCAATTGGGATGTCGTAGATGTTAATTTGCTGCTTGCGTATCAAGTCGAGCAGAAGATCAAGCGGACCCTCGTATTGCTCAAGATGAAAGTTCAAGGGCGACGACACTAGCTTCACAGTAACACGCAAAAACATCAATCGAACCCCGCCAAACCGCTGTTCGGAGACGGTCCGTGCGGGTTGAAAGGCAACGCCCGCACGACCGCTAAGCCGAGATCGGGACGGGCCGAGCAGCACTTACGTGCTGGTTTACTCGAATCGCTCGATACCATCTTTGCCAGATCTCGACCAGGACCACCGCAGAGAGCAGCATCAAGATCCACTCGACCGGATATACGTACCGGTGCGTGAAGTGCACGAAGTAGTAAGGCGCAGTGTAAGTCAGAAGAAGAATCAGCAGGACGGTGCCGGTCGCGAACTGGTTACGCACAACGTAAATCAAGCCGAGAAGTGCAAACAGAGCAGTCAGGTAATGCAAGGTGCGTTGCGCTGTTACAGTCGCTCGAGTAGATAACGAGCCGCTCGAAACTGCCGGGTAGTGACCAAACCAGACATAGCGGGCCCGTGTGAGTGAAAGTTCAACAAATTTTCGGGGATGCGCAGAGATCCACTCGCGCGCGAGGCGCAGCTCTTCCTTGTTGTACGCAACCTCTCCCATGTCTCGCACCCTCATCGCTTCCGCAATGCTCATAAACGGATGAAATTTCCGAAATGCTCCATTGGTAATCGCAGCCATTTGGTCGGCGCCTGCCTGGTCGTTGTTCGAAACCCGCAATTCGAGTCCAAAGTTGCTGCGTGTGAAAACCGGTGATCCGAAGGCGCGTTCGTTGCGGATCGCCCATGGGGCAAGACAAAGACCTACCACCAGAGTTTCGACTACGACAAAAGCGAGATAGCTCCGGAGGTGCGCCTGTCGAAAGAAATAGATACCCGCTATCGCCAGCACCACGAAGGTGGTCAGCATCGCCGGTGCGAACAGCAGCGCGATCCCCCAGCAAACCCCGTACAGTGCGGCACTCCCGAAGGCGGTGTTCTGTTCCCTCCACAGATGCACCGTTAAACCCGCGATCAGCATCAGCGCGAGCAAAACATATGGTGATTCCCAAGCGCCGTCAATCTGAACAGGAGACAGGGCGAAAATCAGACCTGCAATCACTCCGGCAAGAAGAGGCAGGCGCAGAACACCCGCCAGAGAAGGCAATAAGGCGCCGATAAGAGCAGTAATCACGCTCGCGAGCACCATCTGTGCAATTACGCCGCCCACCCCTGTTCCGAACACCCGAAACAAGCCGGCCAGAATAAGGGTATAGCCAGGCGCGACGTGAGCCGTTGGACCCGTAGGGATTGCATACGGGTTGCCGTACAATCCCGTGGTCGCCAGCGTCGCCGCCACGCGCTCTAACTCATATTTGTGCGCATGTCCGTCCGGGTGACGAGCCAGCACCACAGATAAACGAACTGTTAGCCCAAGAGCAAAGAGCAGGAGAGCAATCCATACCGGGGATGCTGCTCCGATTCGGCGCGAAAGCCGATCGATAAACTCCAAATTGCACCGCGAAAGACAAATATATTATGCATTCGCGCACAAATCAATAATTAAGCGCCGTAATTACCGGGCATCTCGCTGTAGGTCGGATGAATGTGTTCGGACCAACGCGGTCTTGCGGTGCTGGTAAGAATGGTGGGCCCTGAAGGATTTGAACCTTCGACCAAAGGATTATGAGTCCTCGAAATAGCCTTTATGCGGAGAGCTAGGCATTGTGAACCTTTGGTCTTAATAGCTAATAAATCAGGGTTACAGGGGTTTCCGACTACTAACGAGTTTTAGATGTTGCGCGTTGGATTGCAGGGTAGTCCCTGCGAAAGTCCCTGTAGTTTTCGTTTTGCCTAACTCCGAAGAACGCGACCGGGAAAGTCGCCGAAAAAGGCTGTGACTTAGGGGCGTCATCTTTGGCGAGCAGCTAATCGACCGGCAACTGCTGACGGCATTGCTGCCTCGAATAGGACGAGATCGGTATTGCCTGTGGAAGTGGCGGTTTCGGGCACAGTTGGATAGCTTGGCTAACTGGCACAATCCTGCCTTGGAGAGCCAATCCTTGATGGGCCAGCGGACCCACGTAGTAGCATCGACCGCAGTGTCTCCAAGTCTGCCATAGTACCGTCGATCGCGTATAAGACTGGTGTTGATCCGCTGCTCACCGGGACCGCGCGCCGATTCATCAAATGAATTTTGTGTGAAAGTTTATGCTGAAGAAAAGAAGGGTGGGATTAATATTTGGAGGAGGTGTTGCAGCCGCCTTGCAGAAAAGGCGTTATGGCAAATCCTGGACTGTTGCTTGCCGTGTAGTTGATTCCCATGCCATCTGCCAAAGGTTTATCCAGCTTACCGGTTACTACATGTAGTGCTTCATGTAAAAGACTATAGTTTTGAGTTGCGGTGCTCTGAGCAAAGAAACCGGAATTGAGAATCATTTGCTCGCTAGGGTATGGTCCGCTGGCACCGTTAATGAGCAATGTGGTCGCGATTGGCACCTGACCGTTGACTGAATTAATTGAGCGGATGTAGTTGGTCGGATTCACAGCATTGGTTTGAATGTCACCAGCTGTCAAGGCATTCTCTACAGGACCGCGCGTATCCCACCATCGCATATCACCCTCACTCTCGATTATGCTATCCGGACTGGTTCTGACTTTACTCAACGCAGTCACACAGGCCGCTGGAAGATTTTCCAATATAGCAGTAAGCAGAAGGCGATTATGCTTGTTGTAGGAAGTCCAGCGGTTGAGGAAATCGGTCTGCGCGGCGCTGTTATATTGAAGCCCCCCGGTGTCCGGCGGCAGTCCGTTAAGTTCACAGCTTACCAAGTTCTCGGTGCTCTCGGCATCATCATAGTACGTGCAAATTAGTCTATTTCCTAACATAAATTCCAGGTAGTTGCCGTTGAGTTCGTAAGGCGTTGGTCCACTGGTCTCTGGGTCCCTGTTTATCAAAGAAGGGGTTTGCTCGTTCACGAGAGAAGCTGTGTATTCAAAGACGATTGACTGTCCAGTGACCGAATTCGTGAGGCTGTGCAAACGATCGTCGCTAGTGTACTCAAAGGTGACAGTTGATACAGCCAGATTGTTGATGATCTGAATCAGGTGCGAGGCAGGATTCACAGGTACCGTCTTATAAATAAAGGTATACACGACTCCTCGCTGGTCACTAACCTCCGTAATGCGGGAACTTGAATTCGGAATGGTGGTATCGCGACCCGGTTGATACTGAATCGTGAATGTATTCCCATTTGTTTGTTTGATGGCCGTCAGATAACGTTTACCGTGATCGGGCTCAGCGGGAGCAGAAACGCAGCCAAAAACCCAGCTGGTTCCATCCGCATATCGCAGTGTTCTGCTTTTGCTGTCATACGAGTTTAGGCCAGCGGTTTGGGCCGAAGTCCAAAGGCCATCGTGATTTTGGTCGAGTTCGACGGCACCCCTTTCATCTTCGACAGTCACCCGGGTAATTTCTCCGGTATCCGGCGCTAAATGCTCTTCGACAGATGCCGCTCGTACCTCCAGGTACCCTTGTTTTGAATAGGTGAAATAGAACAGCATCTCGGTATCGTTGCCAAATAGAAGTTTGATTTCTTTCGCGATCGTTCTGCGACCCGCAGAATGGACAACATCCAACGGGTTGGCTGCTTTTGCATGGATGACCCCTGTGACAGTCTCAGCGAGCATCGTGACGGAAAAGAGAGTGGAACCAAGTAAGAGTGGCAGCTTTCTAGCGCAGCGCCTCATTAGTGGACGTAGGGTAGGCATAAGTGAGGTCTACGTTATCACAGGAATGGATACTGCGGAATGTGGCATGCACATTTGCAGCCGTAATTCAGCCGTTAGGATCTTAGTTCCGTCGTTTGCTCCTCAATCCCGAACGTGAGCATAGCCAAATCTTAGTTCGGCGCATACAGTCCCGCCGCTTGACAAGCTTGAACGGCTTGCGATTCCTTCACGGTCAAGTCTGCAATTTTTTTGTCGGCGGTTCTCTGATAAAGATTACGGCAATAGCTTTGTGCCCGTTCCCGTTCTTCAGCTTTTTCTTTCTGGTAGTTAGCAGTGGCTTTCGCGAGTTCGGCTTCCTCGGTCGCACGTTTGCGCTTTCGCTCGGCCTCTATGCGCTGCGCCTTTTCTCCTGCGCAGCCTCAGTCTTCGCTGCTAATGCTTCGTTGGCGGCATACTCTCGTTGGGCGTCCTGTTGCTGCTTCTTTAGGTCAAGCCGCTGCCCGGAAACACAATCGATGGACAGATCTCCGTTTTGTGCGCGAATAGGTGTGACCTGAATGCTTTGGATAGCACAGCCTGTCCACGAATACGATTCGAGACCCTCAGATGAACCTGCTTTATAGCCTTCTGAACTGTTTTGAGGGTCAAGGCTATATACATTTGATTTTAAACTCCAGAGTCTTCGCTCGCCGTAGCAAGTCGCCGCGACTTTGAATCGAAGTTCAACAACGTCCCAATTTGACGATGTGCGGTTGGTGATCTTAAACAAGACCCGCCCCCCCGAAAACATAGTGTCGCGCACCAGGATAGTTCCATCGTCAAGTGGGAATGTGTTGTTGCCTTGCTCTTGTGCGAATACCCGAAGCGAAAACAGGAAAAGAACACCGCCAACTAATCGGCAATGGAAGTGTAGGGCGCTCATCGCCTATACCTCCAAGCAGTTTACGAACCAACAAGCAAGGGGGTGTCACGGTGACTCATCGAGTCAGATCCCGGGAGAAGTGTAAACGACCGGCTACTACCTAACTGAGGCCGGGTTAACTAGAGATTCCTATATCGCTGGTGTTCAAGCGCGGATTTTAGGGGAGGCTACTCCAAAAGTTCTTCCAATTGCCGAAGATCACTTCAGTGGTGCGGCTGATGGAGCCCCAGGTACCGCGCATCTCGTTGAGCATTCCGGGTCGGTCCATGCGCCAACGCGCGTGCTAATGTCGGGTTTTTCCTTGCGCTGGCAGCTTGAGTGCCTTACATACCGCGCAATGCTGCCAGTATGCGTGACAAATCAAATGAGGAAATGCGGCAGAAGTTTGCGCCAAGGTGGCTAACCCACATCGCCCAGCGCAGCATCAGAGTTTGGGTCAGATTCGGCAGCATTGGCTTACGGGCATGATCGGAAGCGCTTCGTTCCCCACGGAGAAAAGACACATCTCCGCGCCACTAAATTTCCGTGACCGACTCCTAGCGCATAGCGAACTGGAACGCTGGTGTGGAAGTCTGTGCCTCCTCTTATCAATTCTCTACTGGCCGACAGACCCTATATGCCCAATTCCCGTCGATCTTTGTACGTTCGATCGCCTCGGCATATCTGGACCGACCAAGCGTCCACTCTCGGCTAGGGAAGGCAATGTAGTCGCTTGCGAACCACTCTACCGACTTTCTTTCCAAGTCGAATAGTTAGCCGCCCTTTGAAGGCATCGCGAACGAAATCAAGTCGACGGAGCGAACATTCGTGAACTGATAACGAGTTCTGTCGCATTCTATAAAAAGAAACGCGGCTGTGTTGCTGTGGCTGAACCTAGCGACGATGCTAATCGGATCTGTCTCGTGACATAGCGTAACGCTTCGCAGATTGAGGCTCGGCCTGATTTGTGCACTCTGGTACAAATCGAGGTCCGAGGAGCAGAACTCCTAAGGCGAGCCGGGCGGCAGATGGACAATCTAGATGCCAAGAAAAGCCAAAAAAAGCCAAAGGAATCTGCCCTTCGAGCCGTAAGACTGAGGGGATAGGGCGGGATGCTAACGGCACACCGGGACCGCAGAAGAAGTGAGCGTAACTCCTAGTGGGTTGCTCACCATGAACTTCATTCGGTCTTTGAACTGCTGAACATTTGGCAAGATGATGTAGCAAGCAATGGCAACGGATGATGATCCCACCAATAGCCCATTTACCAGGGAAGATGTTATAGCGATTGTTGAGGCTAAGGTTTCCCGGGTCCAAAGTCGGTGGCAGCAGTACGTCGCAGAGCCGAACGCGCCTCTTCGCGAGAGTCAAGTCCGAGTGCTAGTCGAGATGCTTGATGCTAACGCCGAAGGTTACATTCTCGGAGTTGTGTCTAAAGCAGAGATCACCGAGTACGACAAAACTCTTCGAGACATCGGAAACCTGCTAATTGCAAATGCCCGGCGCGGTGCTCTTCGCCCACTCCTTAAAGCGGAAAACTTAGGTTCAAGTCACGCAAGGTTCAGTGATCTCGAACGACACGATCTGGAGTGCGAGGTGGCGCTGTTCGACGCAGAAGCCCGTTTTGAATCACGATATTCGCATTGGCACGCCGAGGCGCTGGACAAGATCTCCGGTATGGCCGGAAATGATATCGGACGACGCATTCGTGAGCTTCGAGAGCGCTGCGGCTGGAGTCAAGACGTCTTGGCAGAGAAGACCGGCTTGGCGAAATCTAGCATTTCAGAACACGAGAATGGCAAAAGCAGACCTAACCGCAAGGCGCTGCTCTATTACTCGCAAGCGTTAAGCAAGGAGTTGGGGATCTCGCTACGATTGCCCGGCTTGACCGAAGAACCGAACGAAAACGAACAAAAGCGAACCAAAAGCTAACGACTCCGAACGGCAAACAGCCTGATCCTGAGATTGCGACACATTCGCAACACAAACACAGGATGAAAATCGAAACACAATCAGAACAAACCGCTCGACTGAGCACCGACCTTTTGAACGAGAAGCGCGCGCAAACCGAAGAGCTTCCGATGTCCCTCGCCTGGTTCAGGAGAGCGCGGCTTCTCGGAGGTGGACCGCCCTTTGTCCGAGTCGGGAACCGAGTATTCTATCGCAGAGCCGAACTCCGTGCATGGCTGGCTAAGCGGGAGGCGCATTAGTTTATGCGGTACGTGAAAGACCTCTGCATCGCGCTTGCCATAAGCGCATCAAGGCGAGACATGCGACTAACTCGCCTTGTGCTTGCGGCACTCGCTGCTCTCCTGCTTCGGCAAGAGGCTGAGGACTTCGGCGAACGCGAGCGAATCGCGATCCTAATGGTCGGAAAGCTTGAAATCTTTCTTTCCCAGTTTCCCAAGTATAGGGAGGAAAATCTGGGAAACAGGAACCAGGGATGGTGTGCAGCATGAGCACGAACGTCTTCCGTGACCTACGACGGCCAGTTTCAGAAGTGCTCAGGAGTAGCCAGCGAAGCCCATTCACCGTTGAACAGCTTCCTAGTATCTGGGATCTTCAGTCCGAAGTCAGTTGGCTCATCGAAGACCTAATCCCAGAAGCGGCTGTGACGCTGCTAGCCGCTGAGAGCGGGACCGGCAAAAGTACCTTTGCGTTAGCACTTGCGGGAGCAGTCGCACACGGGCGAGAGTTCCTAGGCCGGAAGACTGTTCAGCGCGAAGTCGTAATTGTGGATCGCGAGAACCCTCTTGCGGTCCAGAGAGAGCGAGTCGACCGGCTTGGGATTGTGAGGACCCCTCGGCTTTACTTCTGGGGCGGGTGGAACGAACCCGCGCCGGAAGGTCCGAACTCGGTCGCACTCGGTGAATTAGCGCAGAGGAAAGGAGTCATCATCTTCGATTCGCTGGTTGCCTTTCATCCTGGTTCGGAGCAGGATTCGAGCGAGACTCGGAAGTACATGGATGGTTTTAGGTCTCTGGCTTCGGCAGGCGCTACGGTGATTGTTATTCACCATTCCGGCAAGAGTGAAGGATCGAAAGAGTACCGGGGTAGTAGCGATATCAAAGCTAGTGTCGATACCGCCCTTCACCTGAAGTCAACAGATCCAACTGGGATAAGCTCACTCATGCTGACGCCATTCAAGCAACGCATGGGAAGCTCAAGCCCGATACGGATTGAGTACCGGGATGGTGTGTTCAGTCAATCCGGTAGAACCAATCGCGAGATGGTCGAGAGCATCATCCGACTCAACCCGGGAAGCAAGCAGAGCGATATCGTCTCCGCTGCTATGGCGCAAGGTCTCACCAAGCACCGTGCGGAATCTCTTCTCAACGAAGGACAGGTTGAGAAATGGCTTCACGTTCAATCAGGACCGAAGAACGCCAAGCAATACTATCTGCTCGAAAACGCTTCAAATTCGAATCTCCCGGTATCCACACCCTAAGGGCGGGAAACTGGGAAGCTGACTCGCACCTCTGTTAACCCGGTCTGACGTGGGAGGTCGATGGGTTCTCCTGAACTAGATTGCTTGAGCAATTCGTCTAAGAGCCTTTGTTTGCAGCGTTGGTACTTTATCCACAGAATTAGTATTGACAGGCAACGGATAACAACGCATACTTAGGACGTGAACAAAGCGCTTGCGTACCTCCGAGTCAGCGGTAAAGGGCAAGTGAAGGGTGACGGCTTCGACCGTCAGCTTGCCGCAATAAAGCAGTACGCGGCGGCAAATGACATCAAGGTTGTTCGGGTTTTTCGGGAAGAGGGAGTAAGCGGCACACGCGAGACAATGGACCGTCCAGCATGGGCCGAGATGATGGCAACGCTTCACTCGAACGGCGTCAAGACGATCATCGTTGAAAAGCTGGATCGAGTCGCTCGTGACCTGATGGTGCAAGAGGCGGCTATTGCCGATATCCAGAAACATGGCTTTACGCTTGTGTCAGTTGCCGAGCCCGATTTGATGGCGGGTGATGCGACTCGCGTGCTGATGCGTCATCTCATGGGTGCAGTCGCGCAATACGATAAAACCCAAATCGTCGCAAAGCTCCGAGGCGCTCGGATGCGGAAACGCGCGAAAGAGGGCCGATGCGAAGGCCGAAAACCGTATGGTTTTTACCCTGGCGAGCCGGAACTCATCGAGCGGATGAAAGCCCTTCGAGCGGATGGCTTAGGATTCGACCGTATTGCCACCCAGATGAACGCAGAAGGCATCGCGACGCGTACTCGGGGGAAGTGGCACGGAGTAGTTGTGAACCGCATCCTAAGCGCCGAAAACCAACGACAGGAGAGCAAATAGTGGCAGTCTACAGACCTAGGCGAAGCGGTACTCAGTCGAAGTTCTACGTTTGCGAGTTCGTCTATCAAGGCAAACGGATACAGGAGAGCACGGGCTGCACGACTAAAACAGCCGCGAAAGCGTGGGAACAGAACCGCAGAAAAGAGTTAGAGCGAGCGCACGCCGGATTACCCACGGAGCAGGCGCACAAACGCATTAGCGAAGTCGCTGAGATCGTTGCGCCATATTTGGAGCACTACCCGCTATCACACCGACCATCGAGCGCCCTGTTCGCAAAGACAAAATTGAAGAACGTAAATCGGTTACTTGGCTCCATACTGCTTTCCGACTTGACTGAAGATCGAATCCGCGAATATATGCGAGATCGTCAGAACGAAGGTACAAGCGGGCGAACGGTCAACATGGAATTGGGCGAGTTGTCGCGAGCCATCGGACAGCCCTGGTCAATCTTATGGCCCAAGGTGCGGAAGTTTGAGGAGCGGAAGGATGTCGGACGTGCTTTATCTGCCGAAGAGCAGGACCGAATTCTCGATTGTGCTGCCACGTTGCGTTCACAAGTTCTCCGGACTATAGTTCCCGTTCTACTCCTGACTGGTATGCGCCCAGGAGAGGCGATGTCGTTGCGATGGTCTCAAGTGGATCTCTTTGAGCGGAAGATCACGGTAGGACGTGCAAAGACATCCAGCGGAACAGGACGTACGATCCCGATCAATGATGAACTCGCAGAGGTTCTGGCTGCTCATCGAACCTGGTTCATTTCGCGTTTCGGGGAACTCGCGTCGTTGCATTGCGTTTTTCCCTTCGGCTCACCACAGCCTACGAACGCCCTGAAGCCAACGACAGACATTAGCTCGGGATGGGATCTCATTCGGAAAGCAGCAAACGTGAAGTGCCGACTTCACGATCTTCGGCATACCTTCGCAACGCAACTTGCCGAGAACGGTGTTTCTGAAAGCACAATGCTCGCACTGATGGGGCACATGAGCCGAGCGATGCTAGAGCGTTACAGCCACATTCGGATGCGTGCGAAGCGCGAAGCGGTTGCGGGTGTAAGCCTAAGGTCTCGGGTGACGATAGCACATGGACTCCCTGTGGAAGTCCCTGTACCAGCTAAGCCACCCTTCGTTCAATGACTTGCAAGCATTTGATTTAATTAGTGGGCCCTGAAGGATTTGAACCTTCGACCAAAGGATTATGAGTCCTCTGCTCTGACCAGCTGAGCTAAGGGCCCGCACCGCCTAGGATACCAGTGGCCAGCTGCTCTAATCGATAAACTGATCGAACTCGCCGGCGCGAACTGCTGCCGCCATCCGCTCAATTTCAGAGGAAAGCGGACGGTCCGCTGTTAACCGCTCAACTAATCCCCGGATCATCGAACGTGCTTGCTCGATTGGCTGCGAGGAACGCAGGGGCATGCGGTAATCTAATCCCTCGGCGGCCGTCAGCAACTCGATCGCCAGCACTTGCTCGGCATTGGTCACAATTTGCCGCAGCTTCAAAGCCGCCGTCATGCCCATCGAGACGTGGTCTTCCTTGTCGCCCGAAGTTGGCACGTTATCGACACTTGCCGGATGGGCCAGCACGCGCGCTTCGCACAGTAACGAAGCCGCCGACACCTGCGCCATCATGTAACCGGACGATAAGCCCGGTTGCGCGCTCAAGAATGGTGGCAAACCTTCGTTCACGTGCGGGTTCACTAGCCGGTCAATCCGTCGTTCGCCGATGCTGATCAGATCCGTCATGGCAATAGCTGCGTAGTCGAAGCCCATCGCCAGCGGCGCGCCGTGGAAGTTACCGCCGCTCAAAATCGAGCCGTCCTCGAACACCAGAGGATTGTCCGTGGCGGCGCCAGCCTCGAGTTCGACCATCTCACGCACGTGCTGTAGAACGCCGCGTACAGCACCATGCACCTGCGGCATGCAACGCAGACTGTAGGCATCCTGTACGCGCTTATCGCCCACCAGATGCGAACGTCGAATCTCACTATCTTCCAATAGCCGCCGTAAGTGAGCCGCCGCCGCAATCTGTCCGGCATGCGGGCGCGCCTCATGAATCCGAGCGTCAAAAGGGCTCGGCGTGCCAAGGAGCGCTTCGAGAGTCATCGCACCCGCCAAGTCGGCCAAGGCAACCAAACGCTGGGCGCGAAGGAGCGCTAAGCCACCCACCGAAGCCATGCCCTGCGTGCCGTTGAGCAGCGCCAAGCCTTCCTTGGCCCTCAATCGGAGAGGTTCGATACCCGCTTCACGCAGCGCGCGCCCGCTTGCCACCCGCTCACCGCGCCACCACGATTCCCCTTCACCGATTAGCGCCAGCGCTAAGTGAGAAAGTGGTGCCAGATCGCCGCTCGCCCCCACCGAACCTTTCTCCGGGACCACGGGATGCACCCCGCGTTCGAGCATCACCAGCAAACGCTCGATCACCTCTCTTCGACATCCGCTGTTGCCGCGTGCCAGCACGTTCGCGCGGAGCAGCATCATCGCGCGTGTCTCTTCTTGTGATAGCGGCGGACCAACTCCGCAGCTATGGCTGCGCACCAGATTCAACTGCAGCGTTTCCAGTTCCTCGGAAGAGATGTGAACCTCGGCCAGCTTGCCGAAACCCGTGTTGATGCCATAACAGATACGCCAATCCCGCAGCACGGCCTCAACTACATCGCGTGAGGCTTGTATCGGTTCGAGCGCGCTCGCAGCCAAACTGACCGTCAGATTGCGGCGCGCAACTGCGTCGATCTCTTCAAGAGTCAAACGCTGACCGGAAAGCTCTAACATGCCAATACGCGGGGCGATTAGAAGAGATGCCCGAGCTTCTCCCGCTTCGTTCGCAGATAATCGGCCGTCGTAGCAAGCGGCGGCACAATAATCGGCGCACGTTCCACAACTTTAATTCCAGCCTTCTCGAGCGCGTTCACTTTGTCCGGATTGTTCGAGAGCAGCTTGACCTCCTGCACATTGAAGTACAAGAGAATGGCGGCCGGCAAAGCGTAATCCCGCAGGTCGGCTTCAAAGCCAAGCCGCTCGTTTGCTTCAACCGTGTCTAAACCATGATCCTGTAGCTCATAAGCGCGCAGCTTGTTCATCAAACCGATCCCGCGCCCTTCCTGATGCTCGTAGATCAGAATGCCGCGCTCGGCCGCCACAATGCCGTCCAGCGCCAGTTCTAACTGCGACCGGCAATCGCAGCGCAAGCTGTGGAAGACATCGCCAGTCAAGCACTGGGAATGAATGCGCACCAATGGCGGCCCAAGCTCGCTCGATAAATCTCCTAGCGTGAGAACGACCGCTTCTTCTGTTTGGGTCGGACGCACGCCCTCAAATCCATAAATGCGGAACTGTCCAAATCGGCTGGGAAAATCTGCTTCAGCTACTTTGTCAAGTTTGAAATCGGCCAAAAAAATCCTAGTTCCCGCTCAGTGCAGGATCGAAGCGAGCGCGCCGTAATTGTAGGCTCTAGCTGCAGGCTGTTCCTCTATTATAGGAGCGCGAAGCTTCACCGAAATTCGGCATGGTCACTCAACAGCAGCTGGCAGCGCTCCTCATCAAGGTCGCCGTGTCCGCATCGATCGCCAGCATCCTGATGCGTTTCAATCGCATTCAGCGCATTCTGCTGAGAGACGACCGCACGGTCGCGGACCGCGTTCAGCTCGCCTTCATCTTCTCGATTCTATTCGGTGCGAGCGCTGCTGTGCGTGGTGTGACCAATCAGTATCCGGCCATCGACCTCGCTCTCGAAGGTGCAACGATCGCCGGTTTTCTCGGTGGCTATGTCAGCGGGCTGATCACTGGCATTTGCGTTTCGCTCCCCGACATGTTCGCTGGTAAATGGATGTCGATGCCCCTTTTCGCTGCGGCCGGTATCATCGGCGGCCTAATGCATGACCTTGCACCCCGCAAAGAAGACATCTGGCAGTTCTCGCCGTTCGTCGACCTGAACCTATACCGGTTCTTCAAACAGATTCTGCGATGGAACCGGCCTACCATTGACCGCCGAGTCGTGAAGCTGGCCGCACTCAACGTGATCTGCAACCTGCTCGTCATCACCATCGAGCTGCTGCGCTGGGCAGTACACAGTGAGTTCAAAAAACACAACACGTTCTTCCTGTTTGAAGGTTCGCCCGCTACGATCTGGCTGATCGCTTTGTCCTGCGTAACCACACTCTTCGCAATCTATCTGCCCATCCGTATCTGGAGCAGCTTTCGCGCCGAGCGGCAAATCGAGACGCAGCGCGCCAGCCTCACCGAGGCCCGCCTGACCGCGCTGACGAATCAGATCAACCCGCACTTCCTTTTCAATACTT
This sequence comes from Terriglobia bacterium, assembly GCA_963737005.1. Taxonomy (GTDB): domain Bacteria; phylum Acidobacteriota; class Terriglobia; order Bryobacterales; family Bryobacteraceae; genus Bog-105. Next base: position 1,245,817 of record CAVTRD010000008.1, read on the forward strand.
TGAACTCCGTCTCTACGCTGATCCGCCTCGATCCCGAGCGCGCCCGTAGCATGATCTATCGGCTCTCTAAAATCCTCCGCCGCCTGCTCCGCAAGACAGATAATCTTTCGCCCCTCCGCGAAGAAGTCTCGTTTATCGACGATTACCTTGCGATCGAGATCGTGCGTTTCGGCGATAAATTGCGGTTCACTAAGGAAATCGACAACGCCACGCTCGACCGCCTGGTGCCCAGCATGATCCTACAGCCCATAGTTGAAAACTCGATCAGACACGGACTCGCGAGCAAAGTTGACGGCGGCACCATCCGCCTGCGAACTTGGCTCGAAGGCCCTGCCTTGCACATCTCGATCGAAGATGACGGGGTCGGCATCGACGAATCCAAACTCGATGACCTGTTCACATCTGGCATCGGAGTCAGTAATGTAAATGAGCGGTTGCGAGTGCTTTTCGGAGCCGCTTACCGGCTGAGTATCGACAGCAAACCGGGGCAGGGAACGCAAACGCTTATCGAAATTCCAGAAGACGGCATGAGTGGTCAATGAGGAGCACGCTAACCCGGCTCACCTTCGTCTTTCGCAGTACTCGCCTTCTAAGTCGGAGCAGTTCAGTCAGCTTCCGGGCCAGCAAAGAGGATGGGATTCTCATCTGGATCGGATACAACAAAAGTCCCGCGCCCCATGGCTCCTTCTTGAGTGGCTGGTGGAAGGAGACGGCCGCCGCGTGATAACTCATAAATAGCTGTTTAAACTCGTTCGCCGTGGCAACGGTGATGGAAGCAGAGAGCAGATGTTCGCGCTCTCGAATATCGCCGGCGAACACCGGTTCGAAGATCAGCCTTAGGGTCAGGCGTGCATTGTCGCGGATGACCTGAGCGTAGTGTGGCGGATCGCCGTAGATAAACTCGACGGCAAAGCCAAGTTTATCCGTATAGAAATGGCAGGAACTCTTAGTGTTCGCAACGAACAGTTGCGTCACGATCGAGCTGAAAACTGGCGTACCGTCGTCTGTTTGGGTTCGGTCGTCATAGCGTCTGCTGCTGATTCGAGCGCCCTAGTCGCTAAATGATACGCTCCCTACGGTAGTGCGGGTGAATAACTCTGTCAAGTGCTTGCGATCTTACCCAAGTGTTCGGCCAGCTGGTCTAACGTGCCGCCGAATCCTTTCTCCAGGCTTCCTGAGGAGCATAGCTCGGCGAAGTATTTGACTTCTTCTGCACTTGCACCAAACGGTTTTGCTCGTAATGTCAGTCTGGTTTGACCTTCGGTCTTCTCAAACGCGACCGAGTTCTCAATCTCGAGCGGGCACAGGTCGCTAAACGGAGCTCGGGTAATTCCGCATTTCTCGTTAGCGAAAGAATTGAGCCAAACAATACGCTCATGCGGGATTATTTCTCGGTAATTGAAACGGCCCCAGGTGACCGGCGTCTTCTCGCGAGTCATCCCGTAGTGGAAAAAACCTCCTGCTCTGAATTCTAAAAGCGAGATCTCAAGTGAACACCCCTTTGGTCCCCACCACCTTGCGAGCTGGTCCTCTTCGCTCCATGCTTTCCACACTTGATCGAGTGGCGCGTTTAAAACACGGTTAATCTCGAACAACGAACTGATTGCATTCCTATCGCTTATGTCCACTTTGTTTTCCTTTTTTGGGTGTTGGCTGTTTTGATTCAAGAAGTGCATCGAGACGATCGAAGCTGTCTTCCCAAAGGCGTCGGTAGAGGCCAATCCAATCGGCGGCCTGGGCGAGTGGTGCGACATTCAGACGTACCGGCCTGGATTGCGCTGCGCGGCTTCGGGAAACTAGTCCAGCTCGCTCCAGCACCTTTAAGTGTTTGGAGATCGTCGGCTGCTTAAGGCCGAAAGGTTTCACGAGTTCATTGACGGTCGCTTCCCCCTCTACGAGTCGCGCGAGAATCGCACGTCTCGTCGCATCGGCGAGTGCTCCGAAAACATCGTCAAGCTGAATTTGGGGTGCCATTTCTACATATCTAGACGGCTATATAGCTAAAAGGATATTAAAGGACGGCAATGGATCTGTCAAGACTCAGTTTCCGGCTGAGCAGACTTGCCACATTCGCCAGGTTTGTGGGTGCGGTCGGCTGGCGCAGGTTGCTCAGCCAGGAGCTAGCTATGACGAAGTCGCTGAGATCTATTACGGCGTGTTCGCCACTGATCTATACCTCATGACGGATAACAAATCACCGTAATTGACATCCTGGTCTAAGGCGCAAGCGACTATACCGAAGCGCCGCGCGAGGACGTCATATCGAAAACGCTAAGCGGCGCCCTTGCCCGCCTCCAAGTCTTTGAGCACTCGCCGCATATAGGCAAAGCTCTTCTGCATGCCGGGCATAGGATTCTCCGGCTGAACCTCGTACTCCAGATTCACCGAACCGTGATACTTCATCTTTACCAGCTGCGCGAAAATCTGCGGGGATCGGCAGCTTGCCGTCGCCCACTGCCACCTGCGAGTCTCGCGTCTTCGGGTCGTCCAGATCCTTTATGTGCATATCGAGCAATCTCGGCCCTGCCTCCGCGATAGAGCCAACCACATCCACGCCGGTGCGCGATGTATGCCCGACATCGATGCATAGCCCGCACCTTGGATCCATGTTCTTGACGATGGCGAGAACGCTCTGCGGAGTGGGGAAGTTGTGATCCTCCGGGCCATGATTATGCACGGCAATCTTGATGTTGAACTCCTTGACATACTTTTCCAGCTTCGGCAGTGTCACCGGGGTGGGAGCGCACACGATCAGCGGAAAACCTGCGCGCTTGGCATACTCGAATTTGCGACGGATATCCGCCTCGTCGTCTTTGTCAAAGCTGACGTTGCCGCAGCCGACCAGCACGATGCCGTTCTCAGCAAACTCCTTCCGAGCAGCCGCGATTTCCTCCGGTGTGCTGGTGAGGCTCAGATGGAAATCCTTGATGTTCAGGTAGGGCGTCCCGAGCTGTTTTGTCATCTGAATTGCCTGCGCGCGCGAGAACTTGCGGAAAGAATAAGAAGCTACGCCCAGCTTGATATCCGACCCGCCTATCCGGTACTCTTGCGCCTCCGCCCGGCCTTCAAGCAGTGAAAAGGCCAGAGCGCCCGAACTACGCAGAATCCATTGCCTCCGGCTACTGTTTCCAAACGCCATACCTAAATCGCCTCCAGCTCTTCTTCTAGCAGTTGCTTTGCATACAGCTCAGCGTAGTACCCGCCCCGCTTCTGTAGCTCGGCATGGGTGCCCGACTCAACAATAACGCCGTGGCTGAGAACCACAATGCGATCCGCGTTCTGCACGGTTGAAACGCGGTGCGAAATCAGAATGGTCGTGCGATCGCGCATGATGCCGGCAAGTCCGCGCAGGATCTGTTCCTCCGTCACTGTGTCGACACTCGACAACGCGTCATCCAGAATCAAGATACTCGGGTTTCGTAGGATCGCGCGGGCGATGGCAGTTCGCTGCTTCTGCCCACCCGAGAGTGTCAACCCGCGTTCCCCGATCATCGTCTGCAGTCCGTCCGAAAAGGTCGCAATGTCACTCGCCAGGCCGGCTACTTCGGCCGCCCATCGTATATCGCTCTCGGACGCGCCCGTCACGCCCCAGGCAATGTTCTCCGCCAGTGTCGCGCTGAACAAAAATGTCTCTTGCGGGACAAAGCCGATTTGTCGACGTAGCTCTTCCGGACCGAATTCCCGCACGTCGACGCCGCCCAATTCGACCGTTCCCTCCATGGGATCGAAAAGCCGGGGAATCAGGCTCACAAGCGTTGTCTTGCCGCTTCCGGTATGCCCGACGATCGCCACGGTCTCGCCCGCCGCAATCGTCAGGTCGATCCCCGCAAGTGCTTGGCGCACCCCATAGTGGACGTGCACATCTTGGAAACGGATTGCCGGCTCGTAATCGCTTGGCTCCTTCGGGATGCCAGCCGGCCGCCTGATGGTCGGCGTTTCGTGCAGGATCTGATTGATGCGGTCGAGCGAGGCCGTACCGCGTTGCATCAGGTTAATCACCCAGCCGAAAGCGATCATCGGCCAAACCAGCATTCCCATGTAAGTGTTGAACATCACGAAGCTGCCGAGACTTATCTTTCCGGCCATCAACTGCTGCCCGCCAGCCCACAACACGAGAAGAAATGTAATGCCGATGAGGCCCTGCAGGAGCGGCATGAACATGCCCTGGATGCGTGCCAGCCCGATATTTTCGCGAATGTAGTCGCGGTTCAAAGCTTCAAATTGCCCGACCTCGGCCGTCTCCTGCGCATAGGCGCGCACGACCCGCACGCCGGCCAGGTTCTCCTGCACACGGCTGCTGATATCCGAAAACATTTTCTGAATATGTTCGAACCGGGTGTGGATGCGCCGGCCGAATAGCACGACCGCGACCGAGACAAACGGCGCCGGGATCAGCGCGACCAGCGTCAGCCGGTAATCCGTATGCAGCATCACCGCGACCGACAGAATCAACAGTACCGTCGTCTCAGTGCAATACATGATGCCCGGACCCAGCATCATGCGTACTGCATTCAAGTCGTTCGTGCTACGCGCCATGATGTCACCGGTGCGATAGCGGCCATAAAAATCCTGCGAGAGGCCGACTAACCGATCGAATAGATCGTTACGCAGGTCAAACTCGATATCGCGCGAGATGCCGATGATGATGACCCGCATCCAGTACTGAAACAGTCCTTTGACGACCGACAACCCAATCAGCAGCGCGGCTAGCTTAAGGACCACGGAAAGGACAAAACCGGCCGTTAACGAATCGACCCCGCGCTTGAGCACCAGAGGCAGCGCCGCCGCCAGCACATCTTTTACTAGGAGCGAGAGAATCCCGAGCGTCAATCCCTTGCGGTACCGCTGCAGGTACGGCAGAAGTGTCGAGAGCGATTTGATCACTTAAGCACCCCACCACTCTGCAATCGATTTGGTCCACTCCAAAAGAAACGTCTTCTTCCCGTTGCGTGTTTTCCACCAGCCATTCGCTGTGAAGAACGGATCGGGAGCCGCCACGACTACCGTCGTGAGCCACGGGACTTCGGTTCGCATAAACCGCGCCGCACGCCGGGTATGGAAATTACTTGTGACCATCAGTACCTTTCGAACATGGGCCGGCCGCAAGATGTTATTCGCCACGTATTCCACTTCCGTGCTGGTCGAATCCACTCCAGCCGGCAGCCAGATCGGCCGGAACAGCGACCGAGGAAAGCCATGCTCGACCGCATACTGAATAGAGACATCCGACTCATGACCGATCAGCGAGGGCGGACCGTCCACCAGCACGTAAGGCGCGTATCCGGCTTGCGCTAATTGCGCCGCCTTGATGGTCCGCGTTCCGAAGTTATCGCCGCCCAAAACCAGAATACAGTCTGCTTTCTGCGGGCCGTTATTCTCGATAAGCGCTTGCCCAGCCGCGGTTAAAAGCCGATCGCGAAAGACAAAACTGAGCAGCAGGAAAACTGCCAGTAAGATCACCAGGGGAACGACAACGAAGAAAACTAGGCGGCGTCGGAGCGCCACCGGGAAAGTCTCAGCCTCCAGCGCTAATCCTCATCCGACGCGTTGGATGACTCGACACGCGAATCGAGATGACCGACCGCTTTCAGCTTCTGATAAAGCCGTTCGATCTCGTCTTCCTCATCCCGGCTCAGCATCCGCACCGGCTGTTCGAGAACCGGGTTCTCTGTCTTTGAGCCGTTCAGGGTGAGCCAGGTCCAGTAATCGCGATGAGCGACTCCGTCGAAAGACGCCAGATGCGAATTCTTGCGTAGTTGCACGAGCAGTTGCTCAATTCGCTCCGGCTCGCCCGGGTAGATGAGCAGGGTTCGCCGGGTATTCGTCAGCTTGATCTTAAGAATGAGTGGTGAAAGAAAACGGCTGCTGTTGATTTCCCGAACTTCGCGCCAGGCAATGGCCCGTTCACCGATGTTGAACTGCGTCTCCGCAATTCGGATGGCCGGGCGCGCAGCCAGCCAGAAAAGCGCCACCGCCGTCAATGCGCAGAGAAAGCCGGGGATAAACGCCAAGGGAGCTCGAAAGCCGCATAGAACCGAGATGACGACTCCCGCCAGAGCGGCCCAGCCCACACGGGAATACAGCCGCGAGGGCACAAAAATCTCGACACTCGGCTCCATGTCTTCAGGCTACTCCCGGCTTTCAGCGCCGTCAATGTAAGTTTTAGGATTGCCTGCGTACCGAAGTTTGGCTGTCGTCTGGTCTGCAGTTTGCGTGTCGGTGGAGGACAGCGAAAGAGCGCCCGGGCTTCGTAGCCCGGACATCCTGGCCGGGACCGGTACAGTGTGTGCCAACCTCAAGAGTTGGTTGTTACAGAAGGAATCGCGGCCGGACCAAGCAAGAGCAGTGATGAATCGACATTCAGGCACTACGAATCGGCGCTGGCGGCACGACGACTGCAGCGAGTCCGGTGGCCACGTCATACACGAGGCCGGAGACAAGCCACGCGCCGGGCAATGCAGGAATCTCCCGGAGCGAAGCGACGTCGACCGCCACTGCGGCCCGCGGATCGGTGACCGCCTTTGTCTTAAGTTCTCCTTCCGGTATCTGAAAGTAAATCGCTAGCATGGCGGGTTCGCCCGCGAGCCGGGTCATGCCGCAGTCGGTGTGCTGAAGTACGATGATGTGAAACTCGCCGCCCCCGCCAGGAGTCTCCCCAGCTACCTTGCCGATTTGCCCGAGTAGACCTAACTGCTCCAGCAAACCCGGGGTGATCCGACCGCCGATGTTTACGGATCACGACTGCCTCGCCCGGTTTAATTCCAAGAACATGAGCAGGATCGGCACGCATGTCGGCACAACCGATGATGATTGCCTTTACATTCGGCAGCAACTCCGGTAGTGAACGCATGAGTGTGCCCGCAGCCGAATGCTGAGCGGCAAAGTCTCTGTTACGTTCTAGTGATTGATCGGGATAATTCACCTTCATGCTCCTTGAGAGATGTTACGCGATAGCCTCCTTAGCAGCGGCGAGGCGGAACAGAGGCGCACAGTGTCCCGGGATCTTACGCTAGTACCGCACTTAGCGGTTCAGCTCTACATATCGCCGCCGAGCGATCCGAATGCCGATCCGCACGTAATCCAGTCCGCTCCAGGCAGTAAAGATCGCACTCAGAACCAGCGCCGTGTATTTCAGCCAAAGGACGAGCTTAAACGGGAACGCCGCGTAGGCAAGTGTCAGGAGAACCAGGACGATCTGGAAAAAGGTACTGACCTTGCCGAGAGTTGTCGGCGTGAGTTTCCGGATGCCGCGCAAGACTCGTACCAGGAAGGCGCCGACGACTATCACCAGATCCCGGCCAATTGCCAGCCAAAATATCCAGGCTGGGATTAGCTTCAGCCAACCGAGCACGACGAAGAGCGTCACGAGGAGTACTTTATCGGCCAGCGGATCGAAGACCACGCCCGACTGACCGGATAATCTGAGCCGGCGTGCCGCAAAGCCATCAAGCCAATCGCTTACTCCGGCCAAAAGCACCAGTAACAATGCCCACCGGTGACGCTCTTCAATCAGCAGCCAGGCGACAGCAGGCGAACAGAGAATTCGAAAGAGAGTTATGAGGTTTGGGATGGCGCGCAAATCGGCAGACTCAAGGTCAAGCCACGGCGCCCGATGTCCTGCCGAGCGTGACCATCTCATAGAAGGACGCGTCCGACATTAGTTTCTTCACAAGAGCGACATGCATTGCGTGCCCGGCTTTTTCCGCCACCACGCAGCCGAGCAGCGGCTTCCCGATCAAGGCCAGGTCGCCAATCAGATCGAGCGCCTTATGGCGGCAACACTCGTCCGCAAAGCGCAGGCCGTCCGGGTTCGCCACGCCCTCACGGGTATAACAGACAGCGTTGGCGAGCGACGCCCCGCGTATCAATCCCATCTCGCGCATCTGATCGAGCTCGTATTCAAACCCGAAGGTGCGCGCCGGAGCAATTTCGGCCGCATACTTGGCCGGCGTCACCTCAAGAGCGAGCGTCTGTTCGCCGACCAGCGGGTGGTCGAAAAAGTTCCGGCATTGCAGCTCAAATCGGTCGCTCGGAAGGATCGCCACCCTTTTACCGGCTGATTCGACTTCCACCGGCTTCACAATGCGCATGTAGCGCCGTGGCCGACCCAGCTCCTGCACGCCCGCTTCGGCCAGCAGTTGCACAAAGGGCAGACCGCTGCCGTCGAGAATCGGCAGTTCCAGGTTGTCCAGCTCGACAAAGGCGTTATCGATGCTCATGCTGTAGAGCACGCTCAGCAGGTGTTCCGTCGTCGAAATAAAGATGCCCTTCGGATGCATCAGACTCGTCGCGTAGCTCACGCGCTCGACAAACTTCCAACTAGCCCGAATCCGGGTGTCGTCAAGGTCAGTTCTGATGAAAACGATGCCGGTGTTGGGTGGGGCGGGTAGGATGCGCAACTTAACCGGAGCGCCGTGGTGCAACCCGATACCGTCAGTTTCGACTGGCCGCCGAACCGTGGTTTGAGAATGCATGCGAGACAAATCCAGCATACCAAGCAGAGCCAAATATCTGATTCTAGAGAGCTTTATCCCTGGTAAGTGTGGCTGGATGACCACACTTATGAACTTTGAACTCGTCTGGCGTGGCTATTTAGCAGCAGTTATCGCTTTTCAGTGTCGACGCTCAACGGCAGCCCGGGTGCGCTCAACCAGGCGGCAAGGTGTCTGGGTCGTTCCAAGAAGCAGTCTCACACACCTGGGCGGCCCGTAATCTTCCCCTGTGTTGAAATGAAGATGCAATGCCACCTTGTCTGGTTTGAAGACGGGCGGTCTCTCTTAAGGAAATTGGTATTTCGACCTAGATGAATCAAAAAATCCGTTCGACGACGATTCTTTGCGTGCGGCGCAACGGGGTGGTTGTTCTGGCCGGTGACGGCCAGGTCACGATGGGCAGTGAAGTTTTAAAAGGCGGCGCCAAGAAGCTCCGCCGGCTTTTCAACGGGAAAATTATCTCGGGGTTCGCGGGCGCTACCGCCGATGCTTTTGCGCTGTTCGCCCGGCTGGAAGCCAAACTCGAGCAGTACGGCGGCAACCTGCCGCGCAGCGTCGTCGAGCTGGCTAAAGAATGGCGAACCGATCGCATGCTCCGCCACCTGGAGGCGCTCTTACTCGTGGCGGACACCAAAGATATCTTCATCGTCAGCGGCACCGGCGATGTTATCGAACCCGATGCACCGGTGGCGGCGATCGGTTCGGGCGGCGCATTTGCCAAGTCCGCGGCCCTTGCCTTGCTCGACAATACAGAACTGGGCGCACGCGATATTGTCGAGAAGTCGATGAAAATCGCCGGCGACGTCTGCATCTACACAAACGGGAACGTCACCTTCGAGGAGTTGACGTAATGGTGATTTACCTGCCGCAGCAATCGTCCGACGAAACGCCTCTGCTCGATGAACTGACCCCGCGCGAGATCGTAGCCGAGCTCGATAAACATGTTGTCGGTCAGGCCGAAGCGAAGCGCTCGGTCGCCATTGCGTTGCGCAACCGCGTCCGCCGGCAGAAACTCGAGCCCGAGATGGCCGAAGAGGTCATGCCGAAGAACATCCTGATGATCGGCCCTACCGGCGTCGGCAAAACCGAAATTGCGCGGCGTCTGGCCAAGCTCGCGAACTCGCCGTTCCTCAAAGTCGAAGCCAGCAAATTCACAGAAGTAGGGTACGTGGGGCGGGATGTCGAGTCGATCATCCGCGACCTGGTCGATATCGCTATCGACATGGTCCGGGAGGAGCGTCTGGAGCAGGTGGCGGACCGGGCCGAGCAGCAGGCCGAAGAGCGCTTACTCGATCTGCTGATGCCCCCGCAGCCTGAATCGAGCGAAAGCGCCGAGCGCACGCGCGATAAGCTACGCGAAAAGCTTCGTGCCGGAAAGCTGGACGATCGCCTGGTCGAAGTTGATGTGAAGGAGCGCGGCCCCACCTTCGAGGTTTCGACGAACGGCAACCTCGAAGAGATGGATATTAACCTGAAGGATATCATCCCGGGGTTGTTCGGTCCGCGCACGAAAAAGCGCAACATGCGGGTTTCCGAAGCGCTCGAATACCTGATTCAGGAAGAAGAGCAAAAGCTGGTCGATATGGATCAGGTGACGCGCATCGCTCTCGAGCGTGTCGAACGGAACGGGATCGTGTTCCTGGACGAAATCGATAAAATTGCCGGCCGCGAGGGTGGCCATGGCCCCGACGTCAGCCGGGAAGGTGTCCAGCGCGATATTCTGCCGATCGTCGAAGGAACCACCGTCAACACGCGCCATGGCTTCGTGCGCACCGACCACATTCTATTCGTGGCGGCGGGTGCGTTTCACGTCTCTAAGCCGTCTGATCTCATCCCCGAGTTGCAGGGCCGGTTCCCTATTCGCGTCGAGCTCAAAAATCTGAGCGAAGCCGATTTCATTCGCATCCTCAAGGAGCCTAAATCCGCGCTCGTCAAGCAGTACACGGCTTTGCTTGAGACCGAGGGAATCAAACTCAGCTTCAGTGAGGACGCTCTTATCGAGATTGCACGTACTGCCGCTCAGGTCAACGAAAATTCGGAAAACATCGGCGCACGCCGCCTCCACACAATCATGGAGAAGCTGCTCGAAGAAATCTCTTTCGAAGGGCCGGATCTCAAGAAGAAGACCGTCAAGATCGACGCACTTTACGTGCGCAAGCAACTCGCCGAGATCGTCAAGGATCAGGACCTCAGCAGGTACATTCTGTAGTGAGAAGTGGGCCGAGCGCGAGAGCGCGCCGCGAGCGGTCCGCCCCCTTGCGTTGCAAGTGGTCCGTGCTTCTTACTCTCGGCCTTTCGACCGGGTGCGGCTATGTAGGGCCCGTCCTGCCGCCATCGCCTTTGCTGCCTCAGGCAGTTACTGATCTCACCGTGGTCGAACGCGGCGATCAACTTGTCATCGCCTTCAGCACTCCCGCTCGCACCACCGATAATCTACCGGTCAGAGAGTTCTCGGAGATCGACCTGCGCATGGGTCCCTACCAAACTCCTTTCGAATTCGCTCAATGGGCCGCTTCGGCGACTCCCTACGAGGTAGCCGCACCCGTGCCGGGTGACCCGCAGGATCCGGTAGCTTTCCAGATTTCGAAGAGTGTTCCAGTCCATGACCTCATCGGAAAACATTTGGCCGTCGCGGTGCGGACTGCCGTCCGGAAGAACGATCACTATTCCGCGTGGTCGAACCGCGTGGTCCTCGATGTGATATCGCCATTAGCGCCGCCCGTTGTCACTCCACTATCGACTCCGAAAGGCGTGTTGCTGACTTGGCCTTCGAGTGAGGCCGGCCTCGAATACCGGATTTATCGCAAGAGTGGAACCGATACCGCCTCCGTTCAGCTAGGTACTTCGAAGACAGCTGATTTTCTCGATACCACGTCGCAATACGACACGCCGTATGACTACACAGTTGTCGCTGCGAAAGGCTTGGCAGAAAGCCTGCCCTCGCGTTCGGTTGCCATTACTACGCAGGACAAATTCGCGCCCTCCGTGCCCGCAAGCCTTACCGCCCTTCCGGCTCCGAATTCCATCGAGGTCTCCTGGCAGCGCAGTCCCGAATCTGACTTGAAAGGCTACTTCGTTCACCGATCCGTCAACGGCTCGCCCTACCAAGGTTTAGGAGGTCTGCTCACCGTACCGGCATTCAGCGACCACAGCGTGGAACACGGAAAAACTTACCGTTATCAGGTCAGCGCCGTCGATCAGAAGAACAATGAAAGCGCACCTTCGACTCCAGTCGAAGTGACCTACTAATCTGAAAAATGCCTGAAGGGCGATGCTATGTTAGCATCGGTCCATGAGTGCCAGGTCCATCCGAGGAGCTCCTGTTTGGTTAATTTCCTGAAGACCTGGATTGGGTCTTTCCAGGATTTCCTGCTACTTTCTTCCCGGTCATTCCTAAACATCTTTCGCACTCCGCACTATTACGATGATGTCTCGCTCCAGATGGACATTATCGGTATCGGCAGCGTGCCAGTTGTGTTGCTGACCGGCTTCTTCACGGGCGGCATTCTGGCGTTGCAAATGGCTCGCGCTCTCAGCACTTACGGCGCCAGCAGCCAGGTCGGAACAATCGTTGCACTCACGCTCGTGCGCGAGCTCGGACCAGTGCTCACGGCCATTCTGGTCGCAGGCCGCAATGCTTCCGGCATGGCGAGCGAACTGGGGTCGATGAAAGTCACCGAGCAGATCGATGCGATGCGTGCGCTCGGCACCGACCCGGTGCAGAAGCTGATCACGCCCCGCCTGATTGCTACCGCGCTCATGCTTCCCTGTCTCACCGTTATCTCGGATGTCACCGGTTTGTTCGGAGCGTACCTGGTAGCCACGCCGTTGCTGCATATCATCAGTGGCAGCCAGTATTGGGCTACTTCCTATCAGGCTCTGGTGCTGAACGATCTTGTCCAAGGTCTCATGAAGCCTTTTGTCTTCGGCATACTTATCGCACTGATCGGCTGCTACTACGGCATGCAGACTAGCGGCGGAACCCAGGGCGTCGGCCGGGCCACTACTTCCGCAGTTGTCTCGGCATCAATCTGGATCATCGCCGTCACTTTCCTGATCGACAAGATCTTCGTCAATTTGTAGACCCATGCCGGACGGACCAATCCTAGAGTTCTCGAATGTCAGTCTCCGCTACGATCAGACTTGGGCTTTGCGAAACGTTTCCTTCACCCTGAAACCTGGCGAAACGCGCGTCATCTTCGGCCAAGCGGGCAGCGGCAAAACAACTCTCCTCAAAGCTGTTATCGGTTTGGTGCCGGTGGACGAAGGTACGATTCGGCTGTTTGGCCAAGAAGTTACCGCGCTCGACGAATCGAAGCTATATGGTTTGCGTCACCGCACCGGATTTTTGTTCCAGGAAGGCGGGCTCTTCGACTCGCTCACGGTAGGCGAGAACGTAGAGTATCCGATCCTAAACGCGCAGGGCGCTCACGATACGGAGAAGGACGAATCAGAAGCTGCTATCCGGGTGCGGGAGACATTGCGCTTTGTCGAGCTGGAGCATACTTTTGACAGTGCTCCTGGTTCTCTGTCGGGAGGCATGCGCCGCCGGGTCGGCATCGCGCGCGCCGTTGTCATGGAGCCGCCGCTGGTACTTTATGATTCGCCGACGGCCGGCTTGGATCCGATTACCGCAAACACCATCATGGCCGTCATTGCCAAAGAGCGCGACGTACGTAACAGCTCGTCTCTGATCGTGACTTACCGCTATCAGGACGGCGAGATCATGGACGATTTCCGCTACGATCCCGAGCAGGAATTGCTGGTTCCGCTAATTGGCGAAGAATCGCCGAAGCGCAATCGCACCCGGTTCATCGTAATGAAAGATGGAAAAATCATCTTTGAAGGAACTCGCCATGAAATGGAAGATTCGCAGGACGATTACGTAAAAAAATTCATCAGGCACGAGGCGTAACCATGCCCAGCAAAGAACAAGTCAGCATCGCGCAGTTGAAAGTAGGCATCCTGGGCATCGTCGCCTTGACCTGCATTGCGCTTCTCATCTTTCTCTTGACCGGGAACATGCACTGGTTCCAGAAAGACGTACCACTTCATGTTTTCACATCAGATGCAGCGGGCCTGACGAAAGGGGCGCCGGTGCGCATCAATGGCATTCAGGCAGGCAAGGTCGACAACGTTGTCCTTTCCGGAGAGACGACTCCTAACCGAGTCATTAAGATAGATTTCCACGTGACCGGCGACATGCTGGGAGAGATTCCAGCCGACTCGATCGGTTCGATTTCGTCCGACAATCTTCTCGGCAGTACCAAGTTCCTGCAGGTTAGTAAAGGCACAAGTCCGACCACCATTCGATCAGGCGCCACACTCAAAGCGGCCGACACCAAGCAGTTCGACGCGCTCGTGGCGCAGGGGTTCGGCATCCTAGATTCGGTGCAGGCCACCCTCGACAAAGTGCAGAGCATCGTCGGCAACGTCGAAAATGGAAAAGGCACACTTGGCAAGCTGCTGGTCGACCCAACACTTTATAACAACCTGCAGGCGACCGTCGCTCAAGTGCAGTTGCTTGTAGGCACGTTGAATTCGAAGACGGGTACAATCGGGCATCTAATCAACGACAATGCGCTCTACGAGCAGATTCGCGGGGTGGTCGATCGAGTTGATCAAGTAACGCAGGGGATACAGCAGGGCCAGGGCACGCTCGGTCTTCTCATCAAAGACCCGAAAATGTACAACGATCTGGACAGCTCGATCAACCAGCTTAATGCCATTCTGAAGGATTTGAATTCAGGGAAGGGCACTGCGGGCCAGCTTCTCAAGAGCGACAAGATAGCGAATCAGCTTTCGGCTTCACTCGACAAAGTCAATCTGACAATCGACAAGATGAACGCGGGGCAGGGCACGCTCGGGCAGTTGCTCGTCAATCCCGCGCTCTACGACGAAACCACGGGTACTCTGCGCGAGCTGCACGAAACATTGCGCGATTTCCGGTCAAATCCGAAGAAGTTCCTGAGTATCAAACTAAAAATTTTCTAGCGGTGAAGCAGCTCATCATCAATGCGGATGATTTCGGGTTCGCGAGTGATGTAAACGCCGGGATTATCCAGGCGCATCGCGAAGGCGTGCTGACTTCGGCCACCTTAATGGCGAACGGTTCGGCCTTTGCCGATGCCGTGCGCCTCGCTTTCGAAACTCCATCGCTCGACATTGGCTGCCACCTTGTTCTGGTGCAGGGCAGGTCCCTGCTGACAGGGAATGCGCTGCCGCGAGGTATACAGCAGTTGCTCGCCGTCTTGATGAACAGGGGCCTCGATGTCGTTGCCGAGCTCCGCATGCAGATCGAGAAACTCTTGAGCGTGGGTCTGCACCCGACGCATCTCGATACCCACAAGCACACGCATCTCGCACCGCCGGTTTTTAGGGCGGTCGTGCTGCTGGCGCAAGAGTACAAGATTCCCTACGTACGCCTGCCGCTCGATCAAACAGTCCGCATTGCCGGTGTTTCGCCAACCTGGGCCGAACGGTTCTATCGTCGCATCGCCGAGCGCCACCATGTATCGCTAACGGATTTCTTCCTGGGATTTCGGTTGACCGGCTCGCTTACCGAAGAGACATTCGCTGCCGCGCTCCGTCGATTGCCCGAGGGCTTGACCGAATTTATGTGTCATCCTGGAAAACTTGGTCCGGAACTGGCGCAGGCGGAGACGCGTTTGAAAGAGTCGCGTGTCCGGGAGCTCGAAGCACTCACGGCCCCTCGCATCCGCCGTTTGCTGGATGATTCAGGAATCCACTTGCGTCCTTTTGACATTGCGGCAGACCCGGTCCGAACACGATCCGGCCCCCCATGATCGTTCGGTTCACCTTCGTGTCAGCGATCTTTACCGGGTCGATCGCCAGAATGTCGTCGGTCAGGACGACAAAGTCGGCCAGCTTTCCGGGTTCGATTGAGCCCTTAATCTTCTCCTCAAAGCTCGCGTAGGCTGATCCCATGGTGTAGGCGCGAATCGCTTCCTGAACGCTGATTTTCTGCTCAGGGATCCATCCATCGGGATGCTTGCCGTCGAGGGTGCGCCGAGTCGCGGCAGCATAGATCCCCATCAGCGGGCTCATCGGAGCCACGTCCCAATCCGATCCAAAAGCAAGTGTCGCGCCGGAATCCAGCAGTGACCGGAAGGCATAGGCAAATTTCGCGCGTTCGGGGCCGATGCGCTTTTCCGCCCAGCGTCCATCGTCAATCAGGTGATACGGCTGCATCGAAGCGATCACGTGAAGCTGTGCAAAGCGCGGTATGTCGGTCACCGCAAGATGTTGGGCGTGCTCGATGCGAAACCGGCGATCGCGCGCCTCGTGCTCGTGCGTCACCCGATCATAGAAATCGAGAATGGTGTGGTTCGCCTTGTCGCCGATCGCATGAATCGCTACTTGCAAATCGGCCGCGTCCGCCTGCTCGATATTCGTGAACATCTGCTTCGGCTGTGCGAGTTCGGCGCTCGGTATCCCACTGGTGCCAGGCGAGTCAAGATAAGGCTCGAAGAGCAACGCCGTGGTGGAGCCGAGCGAACCGTCGGCAAATCCCTTCAGTCCACCGATGTGCAACTGCGGATTACCAAAATCTGCCATAACGCCCACGTTCGCCAGATTGCGCCAGGATGTGAGCGGCTGGTGTCCTGAAATGCGCACGTGCAAGTCTCCGTCCTGCAGCATTTTCTGATACACGCGCAGAATGTTCGGAGCGGCCGACATGTCCTGCACGCTCGTCACCCCTTGTGCATTCGCGTAAGTCTGAGCCGCCATAATCGCCGACCTGATCTGATCAGCGGAAGGCTCGGGTATCACCTTTTCGATCAAGCCCTGTGCCGCATCTTTGAAAATACCGGTGGGGTTGCCCTCACGATCGCGCACAATCACTCCACCGGGAACGTCTTTAGTGGCTTTCGTGACGCCTGCGAGCTTCAGAGCCACGGAATTCGCGAGCGCCATGTGGCCGTCAAGCCGGTTGATGAACACCGGATTATTGGGAGTCGCAGAGTCGATCAGCTCCCGGGTGGGCAGCACAGCGGGGTGCCAGTTCTCGTGATCCCAATTGCCGCCCGTGATCCAGCGTCCGGCTGGTTGCTGTCGCGCAAACTCCGCGAGCGTGCCGCGAAACTCGGACTGGCTCCTTGTCAACCTTAGCTGAGGACCCGCCAGACTGGCGCCGCCGTAATAGAAGTGCACGTGTGCGTCGTTGAAACCGGGCAGCACGCGCCTGCCTTCCAGGTCGAGCAACCGCGTCTCTGCCTGCTTGAGCTGCAGGATGGCTGCGTTCGTTCCCACGGCCACAATGCGATCGCCTTGAATGGCAACCGCCTCCACTTCCTTCAGGTCGGGGTTTTCGGTCCAGATCTTGCCGTTGTGAAGAATCAACGTGACCGTCGCTGCGAAGGACGGAATCGCGAACAGCAAGACAAGAATAATCGGACAGAGAAATCTACGCATGGGCATCGCCGAACCCCACATACTGCACCTCTTCAGCCAGCTCGAACCCGAAACGATCGGCAACGCGCGCTTTGAGCTCGCGAATTACGGAGACCAGATCGCTTGCTTTCCCCGTACCATCGTTGTAGATCAAATTTGCATGGTACGCCGCGACTTGTATGTCGCCGCGCCGCATGCCTTTTGCGCCAATCTGCTCGAGGAACCACGCCGATGGCACCTTGCCCTCGCGTACCACAGCGGGCGGGATCGCTGACTCGGCACTCGAAGGTAACTCTCTCACGAGCAGATTCTTGAAAATACTTCCGGCGCACTTCATGGTGGGCGGATACTTCACATCGCGTACGGCGCGAATGGTGGTCGCCGTTTTCACCAGCTCAGCGGGGTCGTGCTCGTGAAACTCCAGGTCCGCCGAAAGGATGATCCAGTCCTTACGCTGCTTGAACACGCTCGTACGATAGCTGAATCCGCATTCCTCATTTCTCAACGCGATCACGTTCGCACCGTCGAACGCTCTGACCCGGCGAACAAGCTCCTCGATCGAGTGGCCATACGCTCCGGCATTGCCGTAAACAGCACCGCCGAGATAACCCGGAATGCCCGTCATGGTCTCGAGGCCCATGAGGCCGCAGCCGATGCTCCTGTCCACGGCATCTTGCAGCACAGCACCGCTGCCGACGGTCAGGTGCGATCCGTCGTGTTCGATTCCTGCGCCGGTATAGCGCAGAATCACGCCAGGAAAGCCCGCATCCGAAACGACCAGGTTGGTGCCCCCGCCGATCACCACGCGCGGCACACTCGATGCGCCTGTCACCTGCAGCGCTTCCACAAACGCCGCTTCGTCGGTAGTGTCGAAGAGAAGCGCCGCGGGTCCGCCAATCGCGAAACGAGTGTACTCGGCCAGGGGCGCATGGGCAATCACCCGCGAATGCGGCAATGCTTCGAGTTTCTGCAACGTCTTCCCGAGCGTGGGCGGCGTCTCAATCATTGAGCCCCACACCCGGCTACATTTTCAAGAGCCTCGCCGGTCAGCCGGTACTTTGTCCAGTCACTCAGCGGAACAGCCCCGAGCCGGTGATAGAACTCGATGGATGGCTGATTCCAATCGAGCACCGTCCACTCGAGCCGTGCGTACCCGCGAACCACCGCCAGCTTGGCGACCTGGGACAGCAGCGCCTTTCCCACACCCTGGCCGCGTGCATCCTGATCCACGAAAAGATCTTCCAGATAAAGACCCGGCCGTCCGGCGAAAGTCGAAAAACTCGTGAAGAAAATGGCGAATCCTACCGGCCTGTCCCCGATGAACGCAAGCAAGACTTCGGAAGCCGGCTTCGGGCCAAAGATGAATTCACGCAGCAGAGTTTCATCCGCTACGACCTCATGCGCCAACTTCTCGTATTCAGCCAGTTTGCGAATGAAGCTCAAGATGATCGGGATTTGACTCGCATCGGCAGCTACGATCTTCAGTTCGGAAGACGCCTGAGGCATTTATTGATCGTACCCGGGTGATATTATCGGGGTTCGCACCACCACTTTGCATGAAGTTTTATCTCGATTCAGCCAACCTGGAAGAGCTGAAAAAGGCCTGCTCCTGGGGCATTATCGACGGCGTTACAACCAACCCGAGCCTGATCGCCAAAGAAGGTGTTCCAATTGAGGAGCATGTGGCGCAGATTTGCGCCGTGATCGATGGGGATGTCAGTGCCGAAGTCGTCTCAGACCAGGCGAAAGACATGATTGAGGAGGGCATCCGCCTGGCCAAAGTTCATTCGAATGTGGTGGTTAAAATCCCCCTTATCGAGGAAGGGATCAAAGCGGTGTCGGCTCTTGCAAAAGAGGGCATCCGAACGAACGTGACGCTCTGTTTCAGTGCCGCACAAGCTCTGCTGGCCGCCAAAGCAGGCGCGTACATCGTAAGCCCCTTTGTCGGCCGGATCGACGACATCGGCTGGCCCGGTATTGACCTCGTCAGCGATATCGTGCAGATCTATTCGAATTACGGCTATAAAACGCAAGTACTGGCTGCATCCATCCGCGGACCCCGGCAGGTGATCGAAGCAGCCAAAGCCGGCGTCCACATCTGCACACTGACCTACAAGGTTCTGGAACAAATGTTCCATCATCCGCTGACCGAGAGAGGTCTTGAGCAGTTCCTCCGCGACCACCGCAAAGCCTTCGATTTGCTTCCGGCCTAGCCGCCCGGACTAGCGGGTGCTCGCCCGTTTCAGGCGGTCGAGAATTCCGGCCCACTCCGGCGCATCGGTCGGCCGCTCAAGCGCAATCCAATCCCAGCCTTTGCTATCCGCCGCGTGCAGACGAGCATAAAGCTCACGCGCATAGTCCCGGCGATCAGCCGGTAATTCCAGCAAGCACCCGCGCCCGGCAGGTAGTGTTTCGCCCGCCTCGAGCAGGTACAAGGGTGTCCGGGGCGCATAGTGCCGCGGAGTCGACCCTGGTGATTCCGCCGCTTCGGTGGCAATGTGCGGACGGTCGACCTCGCGCTCCCATCCAATCCCGGTAGCAGATTCAAGCTCATCCTGCGAGATCATGCCGGGCCGCAGCACTGCCGGCGGTACCCGGTGCAGCGACACAACCGTGGACTCGATGCCCACAGCAGCCTGGCCGCCATCCAGAATCAGATCGATTCGATCGCCGAGCCCCTCCGCCACGTGTTGCGCCGTGGTTGGCGAGATCTGCGTAAACAAGTTAGCGCTCGGCGCGGCAATCGGTACACCGGCCGCACGGATCAGCGCCAGAGCAACGGGGTGCTGCGGCACGCGGACCCCCACCGTATCGAGACCGGCTGTGACCAAATCCGGCACAAGCGCGGCTTTGCGCAGTACAAGGGTCAAGGGTCCAGGCCAGAAACGGCGCGCCAGTTGCTGCGCCTGTACCGGCCAATCCAATACCAGCGAGCGTGCCATCTGCTCATCCGCTACATGCACAATCAGCGGGATGGCAAATGGCCGCCCCTTGGCTTGATAGATGCGACCCACGGCTTCGGCGTCGAGCGCATTGGCGCCAACGCCATAAACGGTCTCGGTCGGAAAGGCCACTAAGCCGCCCCGCCGAATGATCTCACCAGCTCTCGCGAGCATCTCGGCGCTCGGCTGCACAATCATCTTTGGCCGGTGTTACTCGGGCAACTCTTCTTTGCTATCGCCGGCGGTTTGCCCCGTCTTCTGCCAGACGAGAAAGGCATGGATCAAAGAATCGATGTCGCCGTCGAGCACCCGGTCCACATCGCCGATCGAAAGCTTCGTCCGGTGATCCTTGATCATGCGATACGGCGCGAGCACGTAGCTGCGTATCTGGCTGCCGAAGTTGATCCCGAGCTTTGTGTCCTCGAGCTTCTGGTCAGCCGCCCGCTTCTTTTCCAGCTCGTACTCATAGAGTTTTGCCCGCAGTTGCTTCATCGCGCTCGCCCGGTTCTTATGCTGCGAGCGCTCATTCTGGCACTGCACCACGATCCCGGTCGGCAAGTGCGTAAACCGCACCGCTGATTCGGTACGATTGACGTGCTGCCCGCCCGCCCCGCTCGCGCGAAACACATCGATCTTCAAATCATCCGGCTTAATTTCAATTTGAATATCGTCGTCAATCAGGGGATAAACAAAAACCGAAGCGAACGAGGTATGTCGCCGGGCATTGGCATCGAACGGCGAGATACGGACCAGCCGGTGCACACCCACTTCTGACTGCAGCTGCCCGTAAACATTCTCACCACTGATCTCAACGGTAGCCGACTTTATACCGGCGCCTTCGCCCTCCAGCCGGTCGGTGATTTCCGCTTTGAAGCCGTGCCGCTCCGCCCACCGCAGATACATGCGCAGCAGCATCTCAGCCCAATCCTGTGATTCGGTTCCGCCCGCACCCGGATGAATCGTGACGATCGCGTCGCGCATGTCATTTTCACCCGAGAGCAGCATGCCCGTTTCGAGCAGCGCGAGTTTGCTCTCAAAGGCGCGGATCTCGGTTTCGATGTCGCCGTTTACGTTCTCGCCTTCACGCGCCAGCTCGAACAATGTATCCAAATCGGAAGAGGCGGCAATCACCGAACTCGCCTCCGCAATGGCTTCCGTCAAACGCTTACGCTGCTGCATGATGCGCTGACTTCGTTCGGGCTGATTCCAGAACTCGGGATCGTTGATCTCCCGTTCTAATTCCGTTAATTCGGCCCGCTTGGCAGGCGCGTCAAAGATAGCTCCTGACAGCTTCACCTTGCTGCCGGAGCGTAACGTACTCTCTTTCCAGTTCTTCCAGGGTCATGTCTCTTCTTAGTCTACAAAGTGTTAAAGCTTAAACAGATGGGACTAATGGGCGATGGCGTTAGTACTTGTGAGGCGCCCGTTAGTACGCTGCAGCGATAACTAGTATTGTACTGTTAGCTGGCTCCACGGTATAACGGCAATGGACATAAGCGGTGAGTAATTCAACAAGGATAATTCTGAATTTTACAACCTTACTGCAATAATTCGTCCGAGGAGGATTATGAATCTTACTAAGTTAATACCGGCGGCACTCGTTTTCATCGGCGGCAGCTTGGCCGCGTCGGCAGCTACCCTTACCCAATGCCCGGCAGGTAATATTGCCGGTTCTGATTACACAGGTTGTAATTTTCTGATTACGCAGAACAGTAACGGAAGCTACACCACTACCGTTGACGCGACCCAGCCATTTTTCGGTGGCGAGGACAACTACGCCGGGTTCCAGAACAACACGAACCATTCGGTTAGCTCGCTGGTCATCAATGGAAACGGCACTACGCTTTTCGCCTTCGACGGAGACGGTCCTAGTGCAATCTCGGCTACCAAGCCCACCGGTTATGAAGGTCCGAATAACACGTTCAGCAATTACGCCAACGGGATTGTCGGAACCGTGAACTTTACCACCCCGATTGCCCCGGGCGGAAGCGCCTACTTCTTCCTGGAAGAAAGCTTTCCGGCTTCGAATCCTCCGGTCGGCGGAACCCCGGAACCGGCTACCCTGTATCTTTTGGGCGGCAGCTTCCTGGGCCTTGGCGGATACGCGCTGCAGCGTAAACGCGCACGTAGCTAAATTTATCTTTCTCTAACCTAGACGTGCGGCCCCCGCACGTGGTGCTCCGCTTGGGGCACTTCGTGCGGGCCGTGCCTTTTACAGGAAGCTCTTGAGGTCCTGCTCGTTGATCATTGGTTCGCCACCGGCCACGTTGTCAAGCTTTCCCGCCCGCATCCAGTTTTCAAGCTCCCCGACCAGGCTGAACAAATGGTCGAATGAATCGACCACAAAAAGCAGCGGCTGGTAGTGATCGATCTCGAAACTCTGGTTGACCACCCATTCGAGCTGCAGTGGATAACGTTGAACTTCGGGCGATTCGACCGCGTGCTCGATCTCTCCGTATGAACTGAGTAAGCCGCTTCCGTAAACTTTCAGCTCGCCGCCTTGCCGCATCAAGCCAAATTCAATGGTGAACCAGAAAAAGCGGGCCATTGCGCGCAAAATGCTTTCTAATCGACGAAAGCGTAGCGCTTCATCCCGAATTTCCGCGACAATCGCGGCCGCTGTGTGCGCGCACTCGCCAAAGCGAACCAGCGTGTCTGCAAATACACGGTCGGTGTGCATAGGAACATGCCCGGCAATATCGTGAAAAATGTCGGGTTCTGGCAGATAATCGAGCGAGTCATTACGCCGGATGGTGATCGTGGTCGGGAACTCGCGATTGCGCAGGCAGTCGAAAAACACGAAGCTCGGCACATATCCGCTCACAGCCCTGGCCCGGAAACCAGTCAGCGGGTTAAGAAAACGATTGACGTCCTCCAACCGCGGGACAAGCTCCGGATTGAAGCAGAGTGACGCAATGCCGCGCAGGAAATGCTGATTGGCAAACCGCCCCCAACGTGCGCCCATACGAGAGAACAAGCTCCGCCAGGCGGCGTGATTTTCGTCGGAGTACAACTCGTACGGCTGGTGAATATACAACTCGTGCCGTGCGCGCGCTGCTTCGATAAACGGAGCCTCTGAAGTCGTCAATCCCGAGACGAGAGCTGTCGCCATAAGTGCCTCGACTATCTGTGTTGAGTTTAGCACCACTTAGACGTGGTGCTGTTAGGCGCTGTGTGCTCGAGCACGCGGCGCGCTAGCTGGCGTCTTACCGTCTCCGCTCTGCGGCTCGAAATATTTCTTCCAGCGAAGAAACCGGCTCTCAAACAGGTCGAAGCTTAGTTTCGCAACGGCGAATGTCACAGTCAGTTCAAGGGTTATAAACAAGCCACTGAACCAGAGACCGTGCCCGGAGTGCGCAAATCGACGGAAAGCGCTATGCAGCGGCGCGAGGAGTGGCACGTGATACACGTACATGCCGTAACTGTATTTCCCGAACGCGGTCAGTCTCTTATCCGTGAGCAGACGTTGTGCGGCGGACCCGTCGCTCGCGCCCTTGAAAGAGAAAAGCACAGCCGATCCATACGCGAAGGCCAGCAGCGATAAGCCGGCTGTGGCCATCCACGCCTGACTCCTGACCAGGTAGATCAATAACAAAGCGACCGCTGCGGAGGCGATTCCAACACGGTAAATATAAGGCCGCGCGCGCTCGAGAAGATCCGGCGTACGCACCAGCGAAGCGAGAAACGCACCCACCAGCAGCGCATCCATGCGCGAGAAGGTATTTTCAATCAGATTGCGCGTCACGCCCGAATGGAAGTAGAGCGCGCAGCGAATCAGCAGAGCGCTTACAATCCCCGCCAGAGCGACCTGCTTCACGAACCGCGGCCGGATCAGGAAAAGGCAGATCGACCACAGGATGTAAAACTGCTCCTCCACCGCCAAGCTCCAGAAGTGGCCGATGATGTTGCCGTGCCAGCTGTCCTTCAAGAGCGGCCACCAATTGTTCAGGTAAAAAAAGTAGAAGATACGGTCATGGGCGATGGGGAGGAGGTAATTGGGGAAATGCGGGAAGCGCGACGCGATCAGGGTCGCGGTCAGGACAAGATAGTAAAGCGGAAAAATACGCAGCGTGCGGCGCGCGTAAAAGGACCGGAAATAATTGGGCGCATCGCGAGTATCGAGCAATATGCCGGTTATTAAGAAACCGGACAGGACGAAAAAGAGATCCACGCCGGACCAGCCGGGTCTCAGCGCCGCGCGCGCCAGCTTCGCGAGCCAGGCGGATCCTTGTACGTAATCCGAGCAGTGATAGAGGATGACAATCAGCACCGCGATGCCGCGCAAACCGTCAAGCGCACGGACATGCCGCGAGGACAGCTTTGGGGCCGGCGTTCCGACCGTGGAACCGTGTGATGTCTGGTTTGGGTCCCACGGAGTGGTACCAGATCCTGGATTAACGTACGCCAAAAAAGTGAAATAGAATATAGAGCGCGAACGAAAAAATTGAGGCTCCGAGCAGGACGCATACGGGCAGCGTCAGTATCCAGGCAAGAATTATATTACGCAGCGTGGCGGCCTGCAATCCGGAGCGATTAGCCGCCATCGTGCCGGCAACCCCGGAAGAGAGCACGTGCGTTGTGCTGACCGGGAGTCCGAACCAATCCGCCAGTCCGATCGTTCCCATCGCCACCAACTCGGCGGACGCACCCTGCCCGTAGTTCAAATGTTCTTTACCAATCTTTTCTCCTACGGTTACCACAATGCGCTTCCAGCCGATCATCGTGCCGAAACCAAGAAAACAGGCAACCGCCACCTTCACCCAAGTCGGAATATATTTCGTCTCTTTGTCGAGCGTCTTGGAATAGGCCGTCAGTTCTTTCACAGCGTCAGGGTTATTAATCTGCTTGTTCTTGATCAGCTTGCTGATGGCCGTGCTTACCAGATAAATTTTGCTCCGAAAAGCCCGCTTTTGATCGAGTGAGAGATCGCCATAACCCGTGCGTCCGTTCAGGTCGTCCTGAATTTCGTGGTTGAGCCCGGCGAGCGCCGCGACCGTTTCATTCTTCGAGACGCCTTTCACCTTCAAGAACTGCGAAAGTTCGTCGGTGGCCTGCTTGCCTTTCAGTTGCGTCGGTGCCATCTTGTCGAGCAGGACGGCCGACTGCTGGGAGTTACTGACGATGTTTTGCAGGTCGGTCTTCTTCGCTGCCGGATTAAGAGCATACTGAGCAGGCAGAACGCCTACCAGGATCAAAACGACCAGTCCCATCCCTTTCTGCCCATCATTTGACCCGTGGAAGAAGCTCACCCCGGTGCAGGTCAAAGTTAACAATCCGCGGATCCAAGGTGGTGGCGGCTGATTCCCTTCGGGCGGCCGGTAAAGCTCAGGCCGTTTGATGAGCGCCTTCATGAGCAGCAGCAGCAGCGCCGAACCGACGAAGCCGATGATGGGTGAAATCAGCAGAGACGAGAAAACTTCCTGTGCCTTGCCCCAGTTGACCCCCTCACCAAAGACCTGCCCCGGGGTCATGTAGGAGTTCGCAAGGCCGACGCCCATGATTGCGCCAATGAGAGTGTGCGAACTCGAAGCGGGCAGCCCCAGGTACCAGGTTCCGAGATTCCAGATCATTGCCGAAATCAACAGCGAGAAAACCATGGCGAACCCCGCGCCCGAACCTACGTTCAGCACCAACTCGATCGGCAGAAGAGCCACAATGCTGAAGGCAACTGCGCCGTTTGAAACCAGCACGCCGATAAGATTCCACATGCCGGACCAGACCACGGCCACCGTTGGCCGTAGCGTATGCGTGTAAATGACCGTAGCAACGGCGTTGGCCGTATCGTGAAAGCCGTTGACCATCTCGAACCCGAAGGCCAAAGCTAGCGCTAGCAGCAGAAATATGGCGGTGGTAAAAGGCACAGCTTCGCCGAAAAGATGCAAAAGGATCTCCTCCAGGCCAGTCGGCCCAAGTCATCCAGAATAGAGAAGGCCGGGTTACAGGGTCATGAACTTCGCGGGTCAGCGCGCATGCTGGTACCAGGTGCAGGGTAATCGACAGTTCCGCCCTTGATAGAAAGCCGAACAGTAGAAGTGCCGGTTCCTGCGTACGGGGTAAGTCCTTTATTCAATTGACAGTGGCGAACGTATCTCTCTGCCGCGACCTGCACGTCTTATGAAGTGGCATGTCCTCCTACAACCATCAGATCGCGAGGCAGAACAATATGCGATTCACTCGACTCACTAGAACCATCTTCGGCGCCGCGCTTTTATTCGCTGGCGCGACCGCCTTCGTCTTCGGGCAGGATACGCAGCAGCAATATCCGCCGCCTGGCCAATACCCGCCTGTGCAGCAGCAGCCGAACGGGCCGGATCAGGGCCAATACCCACCCCAAGGCCAATACCCGCCGCAGGGACAATATCCACCACAGCAGCAAGGTCAATATCCGCCCCCTTCTCAAGGCCAGTATCCTTCGCCACCACCGTCTCAATATCCGGCAGTCCAATACCCGCAGGGCCAATATCAACCTGCTCCTTACGGTGCGCCGCCCCAACTCTCGCCCCAGCAACTGGATCAACTCGTGGCACCGATCGCTCTCTATCCCGATGGATTGTTGGCGCAAGTGCTCACAGCTTCTACCTATTGGCAGGAGGTTCCGGATGCCGCCGCCTGGGCCAACCAACATTCGTTCCTCAAAGGAGAAGCGCTGGCCCGCGCCATTCAACAGGACAATTTGCCTTGGTCGCCGAACGTAATGGCCCTCCTGGCGTTCCCAAGCGCTTTGAATTACATGGCTCAATACATGGGATGGACGCAAGCCCTGGGCAATGCCGTCCTTAGCGAACGCGAGCGGGTGCTGGATGCGGTCCAGCGTCTTCGGCAGCAAGCCTACAGCTACGGCTATTTGCGGGATACTACCGGTCTGCACGTCGTGATGGCAGGGCCAGGAGAAATCGAGATTCTACCGGTTCAGCCCGGTCTGTATTACGTCCCCTACTACAACCCGCTGGTCGTCTTTGCGCGGCCGCGCTCTGGCATTTTTGTCGCCGGTGCCATTCGATTCGGCCCGGGAATTAGCATCGGCGCCGCCTTCAACCCATGGGGCTGGGGAAATGTCGGCCTTGGCTGGCGAGAGCACGCAATTCTAATTGATAATCGGCCGTGGGTGCGAACCTGGGCGAACCGCGGGGTGTACGTTCATCCTTACGCCACGCCCTACCGCCACGAGGGTGGGCGCGTCGAGCACCACGATTTCCATGAGGGGCATGGCGGTGATCATCACGATCACCGCTGAGATCAATTCCGATCGGGGAATACCGGGAATTCAGCCCAGAATCCAGGCGGGGGTCGCGGACGACTCTCGCCCGAGAGTGTTCACGCCTTACGAGCGCTTCTGGTGCTCTCCGGTGTGGCGGTTGTCAGGGCTCCAGAGTCCGGACGAGGGAAACTTAAGAAAATTGCAAAATGATGGAAAAAGGGCTTGCAGGACGGGAGGGCCCCTGATATTCTGAACAAGTCGCCGGGAAAACGAAAGTGAAACAGCGACACAGCGAGCGAGGTCAAAAATGATGCTTGCAACGCTGGCAGGAATTTGATAGGTTATCTAGTGGGCGATATAAGAATCGCCAGCGGGCAGTGAACAGGTTCGAGCTAAGCTGCTTCAAGCAGCTCGATGCGGACTCCATAGCAGTTATCAAGCAGTCCTGAAGTAACCCAAACTACCGTCAGCATACAGGGTTTATCCCGACAGTTTCCGGGTAAACGCAATTTCTCTAAGAGACTTGGAGGGATCTGGCGTTGCCCGAACGGCTTTCGAGGCCGGCAGCTGTCAGGCTTTGCGGATTTCGGTCCGTATTCGTCTGATTGGTTGCGCAGATCATTGACAATCTGGTTGGACGCAATGAAGTAAATTCGTCAGACTTTTTGAGTAAAAGCCGGAGCGAATCAGTGTCCTGGTTTGAAACGGAAAGCCGCGCGTAACGGCAGGCCGACGTTTTTGATCAGGGTGCGACTCTACAAAATATGTGGAATCGGACATAAGTTCGGTTTCGCAGGCCGGACGCAAGTCCGGTCAAGTAACAAGATCAAACGAGAGTTTGATCCCGGCTCAGAATCAACGCTGGCGGCGCGCTTAACACATGCAAGTCGAGCGAGAAAGTGGAGCAATCCATGAGTAAAGCGGCGTACGGGTGAGTAACACGTGGGTAATCTACCTTTTAGTGGGGAATAACCCTGGGAAACCGGGGCTAATACCGCATAATCCTGTAAAGGGAAAGCAGCAATGCGCTGAAAGAGGAGCCCGCGGCCGATTAGCTAGTTGGTGAGGTAATGGCTCACCAAGGCGGTGATCGGTAGCCGGCCTGAGAGGGCACACGGCCACACTGGCACTGAAACACGGGCCAGACTCCTACGGGAGGCAGCAGTGGGGAATCTTGCACAATGGAGGCAACTCTGATGCAGCGACGCCGCGTGAGCGATGAAGCCCTTCGGGGTGTAAAGCTCTTTCGGCAGGGACGATAATGACGGTACCTGAAGAAGAAGCTGCGGCTAACTACGTGCCAGCAGCCGCGGTAATACGTAGGCAGCGAGCGTTGTTCGGAATTACTGGGCGTAAAGAGTGTGTAGGCGGTGCTCTAAGTTCGGTGTGAAATCTCCTGGCTTAACTGGGAGGGTGCGCCGGAAACTGGAGTGCTTGAACGTGGGAGAGGAAAGCGGAATTCCTGGTGTAGCGGTGAAATGCGTAGATATCAGGAGGAACACCTGCGGTGTAGACGGCTTTCTGGACCATTGTTGACGCTGAGACACGAAAGCGTGGGTAGCAAACAGGATTAGATACCCTGGTAGTCCACGCCCTAAACGATGCATACTTGGTGTCGGCCATTCAGTTGGTCGGTGCCGGAGCTAACGCGTTAAGTATGCCGCCTGGGGAGTACGGTCGCAAGGCTGAAACTCAAAGGAATTGACGGGGGCCCGCACAAGCGGTGGAGCATGTGGTTTAATTCGACGCAACGCGAAGAACCTTACCTGGGCTCGAACGGCTGCTGATCGCCGGTAGAAATATTGGCTTTCCCGCAAGGGACAGTAGTCGAGGTGCTGCATGGCTGTCGTCAGCTCGTGTCGTGAGATGTTGGGTTAAGTCCCGCAACGAGCGCAACCCTTGTCCTGTGTTGCTAACCTTAATCGGTGCACTCTCAGGAGACCGCCAGCGATAAGTTGGAGGAAGGTGGGGATGACGTCAAGTCATCATGGCCTTTATGTCCAGGGCTACACACGTGCTACAATGGACGGTACAAAGCGCTGCGAACCCGCGAGGGGGAGCTAATCGCAAAAAACCGTTCTCAGTTCGGATTGCAGGCTGCAACTCGCCTGCATGAAGCTGGAATCGCTAGTAATGGCATATCAGAACGATGCCGTGAATACGTTCCCGGGCCTTGTACACACCGCCCGTCACATCACGAAAGTGGATTGTACTAGAAGCCTGCGTGCTAACCCGCAAGGGAGGCAGCGGTCCAAGGTATGATTCATGATTGGGGTGAAGTCGTAACAAGGTAGCCGTAGGAGAACCTGCGGCTGGATCACCTCCTTTCTAAGAGAGACAGTGGCTGGAGCTATCGAATTTAGATTTGACTCGTCAGATCTATTAAACAGTAAGTAGCAGCCTTTCCAGTCCATTCCGTTCCGGTATCTCCACTCGGGAAGTTTGATGTGCTTCAGGTCAGTCGCGCAGGTCGCGGCTGGCTGCGTCCAATCGGCCTCGATTATTTTTCCACGGGGCTGTAGCTCAGCTGGGAGAGCGCCTGATTTGCATTCAGGAGGTCGCCGGTTCGATCCCGACCAGCTCCACCAGTTCGGCTTCGAGCACCCCGCGTGTTGGCTACAAGCGAGGGCGCTGTTCCTGTGATGGTGAGGTCGGGCTTCTCTTGAATCGACCTACGTCCACCCTTACGAGCGGGCCTGTAGCTCAGTTGGTTAGAGCGCACCCCTGATAAGGGTGAGGTCGGTAGTTCGAATCTACCCAGGCCCACCAGGTCTTCTGTTCGGAAAGCAGAAGCAAGCGTTCGCACCCGCGAGTGTTTCCTCCTGCTGTTCGAATTGCTCCGGCAGTTTGATCGGTGTTGGGTTCGTTCCTTAAAAGCGAACGAGGTCTTTGAAAATTGAATAGTTATTGACGGGCAACTACAAGTTGCAACGCTGTCACGAGAGCCTTCGGGTAGGTCTTCGGGCTTATCTGTGAGGACACCAATTATGTGACAGCAGCGCCGTCTGCGTTCCGAGTTTGGAGCTGCGAGCGTAAGCAAGCGGCAAAAGCGGAGGGCGCGGGCGAGAGAGAGATACTCAGCCGGTTGGGTTCGTTTCTGATAAGGGCGGATCGGATCGGCAGTAAAGTTAATTTTATGGTCAAGCTACTAAGGGCATGCGTGTGGATGCCTTGGCGCAAATAGGCGATGAAGGACGTGGCTAGCTGCGATAAGCCTCGGGGAGATGCAAGCAATCGATAATCCGGGGATGTCCGAATGGGGAAACCCAAGCTCAGTAATGGGCTTACCTGCCGATGAATACATAGTCGGCCGGAGCGAACGGGGGGAAGTGAACCATCTCAGTACCCCTAGGAAGAGAAAACAATAGTGATTCCGATAGTAGTGGCGAGCGAACTCGGATCAGCCTAAACTTCGCGATTCGAAAGGAGAGCGGAGGGTTGCAGGACCACAAAGAATAAGCGGTTGTCGAGAGCAAGTCTTTCGAGAACAGCTTATTCTAACGAGGTTATAAGAGAGCGTTAAGAGAACGGTTTGGGAAGACCGGCCAAAGAAGGTGACAGCCCTGTATCCTAAAATGCAATCTTAGCTTCAAGTGGCTCCTAAGTACCGCGGGACACGGGAAACCTTGCGGGAATCTGCCGGGACCATCCGGTAAGGCTAAATACTCATTTGCGACCGATAGTGAACTAGTACCGTGAGGGAAAGGTGAAAAGAACCCCTGTGAGGGGAGTGAAATAGTACCTGAAACCGCATGCCTACAAGCAGTGGGAGGACTATGGCCGCAAGGCAATGTCTGACCTCGTGCCTATTGAATAATGAGCTGGCTAGTTAGTCTCAGTGGCAAGGTTAAGCGAAAGCGAGCCGTAGCGAAAGCGAGTCTGAATAGGGCGTTCAGTCGCTGGGATTAGACGCGAAGCGGGATGATCTACCCTTGGCCAGGATGAAATCCGTGTAACAGCGGATGGAGGTCCGAACCAGTGTTGGTTGAAAACAGCTTGGATGAGCTGAGGGTAGGGGTGAAAGGCTAATCAAATTCCGTGATAGCTCGTTCTCTCCGAAATAGCTTTAGGGCTAGCCTCGTATGGTCCGTCTTGGTGGTAGAGAACTGATTGAACTAGGGGCCTTTCCAGGTTACCGAATTCAGCCAAACTGCGAATGCCAAGAACGAGTAATACGGGAGTCAGACGGTCAGGGCTAAGCTTGATCGTCGAAAGGGAAAGAGCCCAGACCATCAACTAAGGTCCCCAAGTACATGCTAAGTGGGAAAGGAAGTCGAGTTCCTCAGACAGCCAGGAGGTTGGCTTAGAAGCAGCCATCCTTTAAAGAAAGCGTAATAGCTCACTGGTCGAGGGACTCGGTGCCGACAATCCAACGGGGCTCAAGCATGTCACCGAAGTTATGGACTCAATTGGAGTGGTAGGAGAGCGTTCCTAACGAGATGAAGGTCTACCGAGAGGAGGGCTGGATTGTTAGGAAGTGACTCTGCCAGCATAAGTAGCGAAAAGCCAGGTGAGAACCCTGGCCGCCGAAAGTCTAAGGATTCCTGAGAAAGGTTAATCCGCTCAGGGTTAGTCGGGGCCTAAGGTGAGGCCGAAAGGCGTAACTGATGGACACACGGTTAATATTCCGTGACTACGTTTGTTCGATAAAGACCGATGGGGGGACGCACCACAAAGGTTCATCTGCGAGAAGGGTCAAAGATGGATTCCGTGAGATCCGGATAGGCAAATCCGCCGGGTCGTGTGCCAGGAAAATCCTCTAAGGAGAGCAATCGTACCCGTACCACAAACCGACACAGGTGGACGAGATGAGTATTCTAAGGCGCTCGGGTGATGGAGTTGCGAAGGAACTAGGCAAATTAACCCCGTAACTTCGGGAGAAGGGGTGCCCACTTCGGTGGGCCGCAGTGAAACGCGTCAGGCGACTGTTTAACAAAAACACAGGTCTCTGCAAAGTCATAAAAACGACGTATAGGGGCTGACGCCTGCCCGGTGCCGGAAGGTTAAAGGGAGAGGTTAGCCGCAAGGCGAAGCTTTGAACTGAAGCCCCGGTGAACGGCGGCCGTAACTATAACGGTCCTAAGGTAGCGAAATTCCTTGTCGGGTAAGTTCCGACCTGCACGAATGGCGTAACGATCTGACGACTGTCGGCGCGCTCCGCCCGGCGAACTTGTGGTTCCGGTGAAGACGCCGGATGCCCGCCACTAGACGGAAAGACCCCGTGCACCTTTACTATACCTTTGCAATGAACTATGGTGCGATCTGCGCAGAATAGGTGGGAGGCTTTGAACTCAGGCTCTTGGGCTTGAGGGAGCCACCCGTGAGATACCACCCTGATCGTTCTGTGGTTCTAACCTGCTCCCGTAATCCGGGAGAGGGACATTGCAAGGCGGGTAGTTTGACTGGGGCGGTCGCCTCCTAAACTGTAACGGAGGCGCTCGAAGCTTGGT
Organism: Terriglobia bacterium; assembly: GCA_963737005.1. Taxonomy (GTDB): domain Bacteria; phylum Acidobacteriota; class Terriglobia; order Bryobacterales; family Bryobacteraceae; genus Bog-105. Next base: position 1,278,314 of record CAVTRD010000008.1, read on the forward strand.
TCACTCTGTTTGGAAATCAGAGGGCGAGTGCAAAGGCATAAACCAGGTTGACTGCGAGACCTACGAGTCAAGCAGGTGGGAAACCAGGACTTAGTGATCCGGTGGTTCTGTATGGAAGGGCCATCGCTCAACGGATAAAAGGTACGCCGGGGATAACAGGCTGATCGGAGTCAAGAGTTCATATCGACGCTCCGGTTTGGCACCTCGATGTCGGTTCATCGCATCCTGGGGGTGTAGAAGCTCCCAAGGGTTGGGCTGTTCGCCCATTAAAGCGGTACGTGAACTGGGTTCAGAACGTCGCGAGACAGTTCGGTCCCTATCTGTGGTGGGCGCAGGAGATTTGAAGGGGCTTGTCCTTAGTACGAGAGGACCGGGATGAACAGACCTCTTGTGATTCAGTTGTCACACCAGTGGCACAGCTGAGTAGCGAAGTCTGGTCAGGATAAGTGCTGAATGCATATAAGTACGAAACCTTCCCTAAGATGAGATCTCCCTGAAGAGCCGTGATAGACGATCACGTTGATAGGACGGATGTGTAAGCACAGTAATGTGTTGAGCTTACCGTTACTAATAGCTCGTTCGGCTTGACCATAAAATTTACTCTATTATTGAGTCTACGCCTGACAAGGCGTGGGCTCAGCGGGTCAAGCTCTTGATTTGTGGCATTGTCCGTCAGTAACTATTCAAGACCTTAAACCCTATTGAGTTCTGCTTGGTTGGCTTCGTTCCGTCGAAACGAGCTATTCCCAAGTGAATGCTTTGGGTGATTTTAGCGAGGGGGTCCCACCCGTTCCCATCCCGAACACGGAAGTTAAGCCTCTCAGCCCCGATGGTACTGCATGCGCGAGTGTGTGGGAGAGTAGGAAGTCGCCCGATTAGATTAAAACCCCGAGAGCCTTATGGCTACTCGGGGTTTTTTGTTGCTTATTCTACTCGGTTGCCGTCTTACAGTCACATAAATGCGGGGGGAATGAACGTGAATCTGCCGAAGATGATTGCCGAGCTGCAAGCAGAGCGACAGCGGCTCGATGAGGCTATTGTGGCCTTGGAGCGCTTGTCGGTTTCCAATCGCAGGCGTCGCGGTCGGCCACCCCGTTGGTTAAGGGAAACGGCAGAAGTAGCAGCAGATGGAGCCCGATCGGTCGAACTAACTGGGCCGGAATCGGAATGACCGTCTGGTGCTTACGCGATCCGGGCTTTACTCGGGGTCGCTTAACTGATAGTGGTGTAGCGCATTCCGGCACGTGTCAGCTTGTCGCCGTCGAGCGCATGCCGTCCATCTAGGACAAACGGGTTGCGCATGGTTTTTGCCAGACGCTCCCAATCGAGGTCCCGGTATTCGTTCCACTCGGTGACAAGCACAAGGGCATCGCAGCCTTCGGCGACCTCGGCGGCTCCTGGGCAGACGGACACCCCAATGCTCCCATGCTCCCGATCAAAGCGCTCCGCGGCGATCGGATCGTGAGCCTTCACGCGGACCCCCCGGTCGATCAGCTTTTGAGCGATCTCGATGGCCGGAGCTTCGCGCAGGTCATCCGTATTCGGCTTGAAGGCAAGGCCCAGCAGTCCGATCGTGCGGCCCTTCAGGATTTTGAGTTCGTGCAGCAGCTTTTCGACCACCCGGTCCCGCTGCCGGGAATTGACCGTGCGCGCCGCTTCAACAATCGGCATATGCAACCCGTACTCGCCGGCCGTAGCAATTAAGGCCGCCGTATCTTTGCCGAAGCACGAACCGCCCCAGCCCAATCCCGCGTTGAGAAAGCGGGGCCCAATACGAGAGTCAAGCCCAATACCGCGAGCCACCTCGGTGATGTTCGCACCCACTCGTTCGGCGAGAAGCCCGACTTCATTGATAAAGCTGATCTTCAGCGCTAGAAACGCATTTGCTGCATACTTGATCAACTCCGCCGAAGCCAGATCAGTCGAAACCAGTGGCACCGCGACCACCGACTCTGGTCTTGGCAGGTAAGTCGGCGCCGGGAAAGTTTGATCGAGGATTGGCCGGTATAGGGAATAAAGGGTTTCGAGCGCCCGTGGTTCGTCCGCGCCGATCACAATCCGGTCGGGGTACAGGCTGTCATGCAGCGCGGTGCCCTCCCGTAGGAATTCAGGATTCGAAGCGACCGCAAAGTCGGTCTTCACCCCGTCTTGGCGGTGTTCCATGGCATCTCGCATTAGCGAGCCCACCCAGTTTCCACTTCCGATCGGCACCGTTGATTTGTTGACCACTACGGTGAATCTTCCGTTGATTGTCTGGCCGATGGAGCGCGCAGCTTGTGACAGGTACTCGAGATTTGGGGCGCCCGAAGGCGTAGGCGGTGTTCCTACCGCTATAAAAACCACGTCCGCATTGGGGATGGCTTCCGCGTAACTCGTCGTAAAGTGCAAATTCGGGCGAGCCTCTTCGAGCACATCTTCCAGATGCGGCTCAAAAATCGGAATATGCCCCTCCCGCAGCAACCGGATCTTCGATTCATCCGTATCCAAGCACGAGACGGAGTGTCCGATAAAGGCTAGGCAGACGCCCGTAGTTAGGCCGACGTAGCCGGTTCCGATAATTGCAACGCGCATTTAGAAAAGTAGTGAAGAAACCGGCCCAAAAAGAGCACCGGCAATGTCGTATGATAGCTCACCGCCCGTTCGGGGGCACTGCCTTTTGCCGCCGTAGGGCCGGAAGCGGACAGGTGGAAGACGCATGCGAAAATGCAAGCGTGATTGAGATCGTCCGTGAAAGCACGAGCCCTGTTCCGCCTCGCGTTGCCATCTTCGATTTCGACGGTACGCTCTCGCTGATTCGCTCCGGCTGGATCGACATCATGGTTCCGCTCTGTGTCGAACAACTGCAAGCCATCAATACCGGTGAATCCGAAACAGAGTTGCGCGCGATAGTCGACGAGTTCACGCGCGAAGGACACGGCACTCTGTCAACCCCCCAAGTAACGCATCTATATGCAAATAGGCGAGATACACGTGGCGTATCAATTACGCGCCAACAGCTATACTTGGGATAAGAGATGCGAAGACCCGGTAGGCAGCCGGGTTTTCTCATTTAGGCAGGTAACTCCTTTGATGAGACGAATTTACCTATAACTATTTTAGAATGAATATTTTGGAAGGCCTCAAATTGACAAGTACATGAAAAAAAGCAGCTTAGCATGGGGTACCCCCGGAGGGGGGTACCCCGTTGCCCCTGACAAATCGAGCCGAAGCAACAATAAGATAGGACCAATCGAGAGCGAGGTCTCCATGGCTTCTTCCACCTTTCCGACTCCTTACGCGGAACAGCAGGCCGGCACGCAGGTAGCCTCAAAGACCTCGAGCGTTCCCTGGTACCTATGGTTCGGGGCCCTCGCCGTCACCTCAGTCCTCGATCGGGGGAGCATGGGACGTCGCCTGGCATCGATCCATCGGTCGAGACACCTTCTGGACGCCGGCACATATAGCGATCCAGGCCTGTGGAGTAATGGCCGCGATCATCTGCGGCTATCTGGTCCTGGTGAACACCGTCGGACGCTCCGCCAAGTTGCAGGCCGCGTCAGTCAGCGTGCTCGGCTTTCGCGCCCCACTGGGTGCCTTCATCGCCGCATGGGGCGGCATCGCGATGATCACCTCAGCCCCATTCGACAACTGGTGGCATGCGGCCTACGGACTCGACGTCAAGATCGTCAGCCCGCCCCACACCCTCCTCATCCTGGGAGTCCGCGCTGTCGGAATCGGCATTTTGTTCCTCATCCTCGCCGCAATGAACCGCGCCGCTGTCGACAATACGTCGTTCGGCAGAACGAACCTATAAGTCGTTGCAGCGCCTCTTCCTTTACGTAGGCGGCCTCATCGTCGGCGGTCAGATGTTCTTCCTGATGGAGTACACCTGGGACGTCAAACTTCACACGGCCGCCGCATATATTGCCATGGGAATCGCGCTTCCGCTTCGTCTTGGCGATGCTCTCCCAGGCATCACGATACAAGTGGGCCGCCACCTGCGACCGCCGCGGTCTACATGATCATCGCGGTCGCTGAAATTCTGATCTTTCCGCTCTTTCCCGCTCAGCCCAAGCTTGGACCGGTCTTCAACCCGGTCACCCACCTGATACCCGCAAAATTCCCCATCCTCATCTTCGTGCCCGCGCTCGCGCTCGATCTGCTCTGGCAGCGCACCAAATCCTGGAAGCCATGGAAGGTCGCACTTGCGTCCGGCTTCCTCTTCATCGCCGTCCTTACGATTGTCGAATGGCCCTTCGCCAGCTTCCTCCTCTCGAAGGCGTCCGAGAACCGCTTCTTCGGCACCATCTACTTCGACTACAACTCCCGTCCGGACGGCTATGATCGTCTGCGCCAGTTCTTCAACCCAGAACACGGCGTAGCTCTCTATCTGGGGACTGTTGCGCGCCGCAATCTATGGCTCGATCAGCACCTGGATCGGTCTGAGCTTCGGACGCTGGATGCGGAGCGTGCAACGGTGAAGTTCGCCTCAGCGCCCCTCCGCGCCCTTCTCTTCCTCCTGCTCTGCACTCTCTCGATCCCACGCACAGCACAAGCTCACGTCGGCAGCAAGGATGTATTCGAGACAGTCGACGCCGGCCCTTACAAACTCTACGTCACTATCCGCATGCCAACCGTCATTCCCGGCGTCGCCGCCGTCGAGGTACGCTCGAGCGGAGCAAACGTTAGCAGCATCCACATCACACCACTGCCGATCACCGGTGAGGCGTCGAAGCATCCTCCGACCCGGACCCGATGACGCGCTCTGCCGCCGACGCCGCCTTCTTTACCGGAAGCGTGTGGATGATGGCCTCCGGTTCCTGGGAGATGCGGTTCGCGATTGCCGGCGAGGCCGGAAAGCAAACCACCTCAGTCCCGGTACCCGCCGTAGCGCTCTCTACGCTCAAGATGCAGCGCGGGCTCGGTATTACGCTCGGCGTCCTCGGCCTGCTCCTGGTCGTCGGTATGGCTGGCATCGTCGCCGCGGCGGTTCGTGATGCTCGTCTGGAGCCTGGCGCAGTTCCGTCACCTGGTCGAGAGCGTCGAGCGGCGCTGGCAACGGCAGGCAGCCTGGTCTTCATGTCTATCCTAATACGGGGCGGGAGCCAAATGGTGGAACGTCGAAGCGGCGAGTTACTCGCTGGACGTCTATCCATCCTGATGGTGAATCCGGTGCTTTTCGGCAATGCGCTCGATCTCAACGTGTCCGTCTACCGACGCCGCAGCAGCGAACGGCGAGGCCGCTCCAACAACGACTTTCTGCCCGATCACGGACACCTGATGCATCTCTACGCGATTCGCGAGCCGGAGATGGATGCGGTCTTCCATCTGCATCCAGTACTCGCGCGCAGTCGGGGACTTTCGCATCTGCCTGTCCTGCCATGCCCGCCGGCGACTACAAGCTGTACGGCGATATCGTTCACGCGAACGGGTTTCCCGAAACGCTGGTCTCCAAAATCGCATTCCAGCCAACATGCCGGGGGCACCACTCGGCCCCGACGATGCAGCAGCATATCCGCAGCCGCTCAGCGGCAGGCCCCTCGGCAACTCTTACAAACTTCCGGATGGTTACGTCATGGTCTGGGATCGCCCTTCCACCGTGCAGGTCCGAACACTGCATACAGCCTTTCGTTTTCGTCTCCTGGACGCCAACGGAAGGCCTGCTACGGACATGCAGCCTTACATGGGGATGGCGGGTCACGCAGCGTTCGTCAAGACGGACGGCACCGTCTTTGCCCACACTCATCCCGAAGGTTCGGCTGCGATGGCTGCGCTGATGCTCGCCAACGGAAGCAACGAGAATGATGGGAGCGACCAACACGGAGCCATGAACATGACCATGGACATGGGCAACACCAGCGAGCCGCTCTCCAGCATCGTTGAATTCCCCTACGGATTTCCCTCGTCTGGCCGCTATCGAATCTTCATTCAGATGAAACACAGCGCAACGATTGCGACTGGAGCCTTCGACGTCATCGTCCCATAGGACGACTCTTCCGGAGGCTCAGTCGTGAAGGTTAGAAGTTCAGTTTCAGTTGAAACTCCGTCGTCCGAGGTCCACCGATGTCCGATGTACCTGAACCGCGCTGAACACGATTCTGATCGTGGTCGGCGAAGGCGTTCGGTCCATTCAGCAGGCCGCTGGAGCTGCCCGTGGTGGTATTGGCGAGAGTGCCGTTGCTGTAGTCGTTGAAGTTCGAGAAATTTCCAACGTTATAGAACGCGATTGCCGGCACCAGGGCCATGCCCTCCCGGAACCGTCTCAAGGCGGATCGGATAGGAGATGTTCAGATCCATGTTGCGGTAAAACGCATTCTCCGGTCCATGATTCTCTGGCAACCGGCAGCGATAGGCTGCTGATCTGCCTGCGAGAGTGACCAGTTGCTGCTGCGTAAACAGTCCAGCGCTGACGAGCGCCTTGCCAGCCGGGGTCAACGTTCCCGCCTGGGTGGCGTTGTACTGGTTGATCAGCTTGTTCAGGTTCTTGCCGTTGTATTGGTGCATAAGTAGCCGGGATTGGTTCCGGGTACCAGATCGCCAATGGTTCCATCGCCGGTCACGTCCGACTGGAAGATACCAGCCTGTGCGCCGCCGCTGGTGCCGGCATTATCGAGGTTCAGATCGGTGGCAGCAGCCGAGTAGAAGTGGCCGATGATCCCGACCTGCGGTCCATATTTCAGAGTTGCCGAGCCGCCAAACGAGATCTGATGCGTGTGGTCAAGGCCATTCCGTCCGATGTACGCCGTTGGATTGTCATAGTCATACGACGGCGACGAGAAGAACTGGTCGCCGATGCCGGTATTGCCGTTATTGATGGCCGGGTTCGCTGTACACACGATGCGAGACAGCGAGTAGGAGATCTGCAGATTGGAGCTCATCACTCCGGGAGCCGGATGCGCCGACTGCTGACGGAAGACGACTTGCAGCGCGTCATAACCGGACCGTCCGACCGGAAGCAGGAACAGCCCTTCTCCCAGTAGCAGGATTGACGCCCGGGAAAGCGGCTCCCGTAGCCGGAGTCAAACCCTTGTACGAAGCTGGGTTGGAGTTGAGGAACGTATTTCCTGAGTCAAGCCCATTCTTGGCAAAGTCTACGATCGTCGCACCCGCCGCGAGTGCGCAGGTGATCGCCGCCGAACTGGCCCCTCCGGCGCAACCGAAGCTGCTGGTAGTAGCAGCGATCGCGTTCGTCGCCGCCGTCGTGTTGAGAGTACGTGCAGCACCGACGTGGTTCACATCGATCTGCTGAGCAATCTTCAGAGTTGAGTTGTGAACGTAGTCGACCGAAAGAATGCCGCCTTTGAAGATCTCCCGCTGGATGCCGCCGTTCCACTGCTCAGAGTAAGGCGTGCGATACGGCGCGGCATAATGCTCCGATCGATCGTGAGGGTATTTCCGACGTAGTTGCCATTGCTGGCGGGTCCGACGGATTTGGTTGAGCCTGCTGAAATAGTTCTGAAGATTGATAAAGTGTGGCCTGCCTGGCTCAGAGGCTCCGAGCAGATAGTGGCGATGGAGACGCCGCCGTCGCTGGTCACCACAGTCCCGTCTGGCAGACTGAGAGTGTTGGTACCGCCGCAGATCATGTGTTCGTGTCGTTGAACAGACCTTTCTTAATCAATTGGCGCGAGCGTTGGTGGTGTTGTTGAAGACGTCGCTCTCGTAGAAGATGCCGAACGCGCCGCGAAGTACCGTCTTGTGGTCTCCCGGGCTGAAGGCAAAGCCGAGTTGCGGTCCGAAGTTGCCGTAAGGCTGATGGACAGGCTTACCGAATCCAGGCTTGAAACTGATCCAGCAGCGGCGCATTGCCGGTGCACGGAGCGGTCAGGCCGGGAGCGACGTCCGAGCAAAGCGGGGTCGGAAGGTCCTGGTTCGCACGGTCGGTATCAACACTCCAGCGAAGTCCGGCCGTCAGCGTAAAGCTCGGCGTGACCTTCCAGTTGTCGGAGATGTAAGCGCCCTGACGCCAATCCTCGAGTTCCGCCACCCGGCAGGTTGAAGCCGGGTTTTTCGGTGAAGAAACCCTTCGCCATTTCCCAAACGCGACTGGAAGAGGCGAAGTACCCGTTCAAGGGATCCGAAGGGCATGGAGCAGGACGAGCCATTACCGCAATTTGCCAGCTGAGTGCTGGCTGAGAAGAGTCACGCGCGGAGCAAGCCCAAAAAAGCTCTGCAAAGCCACCGCCCAGAATGCGATTCAGGCTGTAGCCATAGCGGATCAGATGGGTACCTTTCGTCCAGCTTCCGTCGTAGCGCATCTGCTTATCCGATTGGAAGGTATTCTGCGGCGAGTCCACGTTCGGGCCTGAGAAAAGTCCAGCCGACGCAAGACGGAAGTTCAAATCCTGGAAATCCGTTATAAACACTGGTGTTTCCTGCGGTGCCATCGACCAGCATATTGTGGAACTTTTCATAGCTGCCACGGAAGGAATGGGTAAAGTGACCCGTGGCGAAGTCCGCGCCGCCTGCAAGGCCGGGCGTATTGTCGCGATTGTTGTAGATCTCATAGCCGGCACCGAAGTTCGAGCTCGAGATATTGACATCATAGTTCGCGCGAACAAAATAGTGGCCGTTGAAAGGCCCGTTGTAGTCCAGGCGAGCAGTCGAATAGGTCTCCCGGTAAGGAGAGGGGATGGTGGGATACGCGTGCTGGATTGCCGCAAATGTGGGAGCCATTGTGATCGAAACCGGCGACTCCTGCTTGATCCGCTCCGCGTTTCCGAAGAAGAACAGCTTGTCCTTGATAATCGGGCCGCCAATGCTGCCGCCGAACTGATTTCGCTGGAAAGGGGTCTGGATGCCGCCCGCCGTATTGGCGAAGAGAGCGCGATAGTCCTGGAAGTTATAGAAAGCCTGCCCATGAAGCCGTTGGTGCCGGAGTTGGTCGAGACCAGCACCTGGCCGGTCGAAGTCACATCGCCCGAAACGTCCTGCGTCGAGCGGTTCAGCTGAAAGTCTCCGATAGCGCCCTGAGACACATTGAAGATCGTTGTTCCGACAGTCTCGTCCGTAATGTCCTGGCCATCCAGCAGGATGCGGGTGGTGCGGCCTGAGACGCCGCTCGTCGAAATAGCAGAGTAACCCGCCTTCGTAGGATCGAACGATTCGCCGCTCTGCAGGATCACGCCCGGCTCGATCTGCGCAAGATCAAGGAAGTTGCGGCCATTCACCGGCAGGGAATCGATCTGCTCCTTGGTGATCACGTCGCTGACGCCCGCCTGATCGGTATTGACCTGAAGAGCGCCGGCGTTCACTTCTACCGTCTGGGTCGAGGCGCCAATGGTCAGCTTGAAATTTCCATTTGTCGCCGTACCGGTACGAACGACCGTCTTGACAGTAAGCCTTTCGAACCCCGCGCGCAGTCACCGTCACCGTGTAAGGCCCGGGATTCAAAGGCCCAAAACTGTAAAAGCCACTCGAGTCCGTGGTTAACGTTTCGAGGAGTTCGTGTCGTTCCCGAGGACAACGACCGTAGCATCCGGTACGACCGCTCCGGTGCTATCGGTGATAGTGCCCTGGATAGATCCGCCATTGACCGAAATCGCTTGTCCCGCTCCAATCAACATCGTGGCAAGAAATAGTATTAGCAACCCACATAGGTTCTTCATGGTTCGTCTCCTGTGCCTCGCAGAAGATCATCAAAAGCGACGCCGCGATGCCGTGACCGCGGGTCGACAAACTGGATTCAGTCCGACCTTACGCAAACTCAACGAACAATCTGCGCGGTCGTTTTTGTAGGCATGTGTTCCATCAGAGCCAGCGATAAGTGCTCTTGAATGACCAAGGTGGCCAACATCTCAAGACATCTTCGATGCGTTCAAGAGATCTCCAATCCGAGATGGAACGGATCGTGATCACGCCTGGATTCTATTTATGAAATATTCAAAGCTGTGAGGGTGGAGTTAAGTGCCGACGTTAGACATCACATAGTGAACTCTTTCGAAGAATTGCAAACCGTAGAATCTTCCGTCTTTTGCGGAAGAATTGACCACGCAGGCTCGCATCGAAAGTGGAAAAAGCCAAATACACAACACCCTGTAAGCCATATGACCTCCAAATAATCGAATCGTTATTTGGTAGGACTGACTTAGGCGAACGCAATGGGATCTGCTATGGCCACCTCAAAAAATAAACTTATAGCCACTCTTCGAATGGAGGCTTAGATGTAATTAGCGAAAAATGGCGACGTACAGTTCTAAGACATTCCGCCATACAAACCCTTCGGGAATTAGCCTGACTCTTACTAACGACTTCAGAATTCGCTATCGAAATGAAATTTATACATTTACGCACACGTTCCGTCGCGGGTCGCTCATCCCTGCTTCATCTTTTGACGAGCATTGGCGGCGATCCCGAAGGTCTGTCGCTGTAATGGATCGGGTGTACGAAAGTGATGAAAGACAGGTGTTGCCCGGGTTCGGCACGATTTCGGCTGTAGCCCAAGACCACCTCCTCTTTGCCGAGGGGAATACGTTGCTCGTTCGAACTGGGCGTTACACCTATTCTCCGTATTCTAAGGGTCCCAGCAATTCTGACGCATTGCGAGGGCGGGGACCGAGACATTGGTTCGTCGGCCCCCAACCACTCCGCGTGTGTGCATGCATTCAGACCAGCGACCAAGAGAATGCCGTAGATCAGGCGTTCGTTCCGCCATCGACGGTCAGATTCGCTCCGGTAATGTACGAGGATTCCGGACCGGCGACAAACGCCACCAACGCGGCGACTTCTCCAACGGTCCCATAGCGGCCCAGCCCGGTTGCGGCCTTCTGCGGAACCGCCCAATCGCCCGCGGCAGGATTCAATCCGTATCGATGGGACCCGGCTGGACGTTGTTGACAGTGATGCCGCGGCTCCCGACCTCGCTGGGACAGCCCTTGCGTGAACATCTTCACGGCTCCCTTCGTCGCCGAGTAGGCTACCAATCCGGGCGTCATGACGCGCTCGCCCACGCACGAACCGATCATGATGATGCGGCCGCCCTCTTCATGTGCTTCAGCGCCGCTTGGGTCGCGACCAGGTGCCGCGGACATTGATGTCGATTACGCGATCCATCTCTTCGAGCGTGGCTTCTTCGAACGGCTTCGGAATGGCGGTGCCGGCGTTGTTCACAAGCACATCGAGCCGGCCGAAGGTCGCGACGGTCTTTTCGACCGCGCCTGCACGGCTTCGGCGTCGGCTGAGTCGGCTTGGATCGCGACGGCCTTTCCCGCCATCGCTGTTCAATCGCCTTGACGACTGCGAGAAGCTGCATTGGCATCCTTCGCGTACGTGATGGCCACGCTCGCTCCATCCGCGGCCAGACGTTTTGCGATCGCTGCGCCAATGCCCCGGGAACCGCCGGTAACGAGCGCTACTTTGTTGCGTTAACTTAGACATGAAATCTCCTTGATTTTCTGTGAATGAATCATCACTCCGCCGATTCAACTGACCGCCATCGTGCTCGGCCTGCCAGACTCTTATCTGATGTGTACCATCAGCCGACTTGGCGCTCCAGGGAATACCAGCTATTCCGAAAAGGAATGTATGGGGCTCAGTGGAACAAGCCTCGCCAGAGTCGGAAGAAACCTCCTAATTTGGGGCGATTTTACGCGGAATACAGATAAGTGATCCTACTCGAACAATTGGAATCTATTCAGACGGCGTCGGGAGGCCTATGGATAGATTCGATGCGATGCAGATGTTCGTAGGGTAGTGGAAAAAGGAAGCTTCTCCGCGGTCGCGAAAGAACGTGGCATCGGTCAGCCTGCCATCAGCAAGCAGATCTCCGCCCTCGAAGCACGAACTCGGCACCGAACTGATTCACCGCACTCGCGTTCGATTGTACTGACTGAGGCAGGGCGCGACTTTTACGAGTCGGCTTTGCGCATTCTCGACGACTTCGAAAACGCGACTTCGCGGATCGGTCGAGGCCAAACTGCGCCGAAAGGCCTGATCCGCGTGACTGTTCCCCCCACATTTGCCCGCCTCCATATGGTGTCAAAGCTGCCTGCTTTTTTTGCTGCCTACCCAGATATGGCGGTTGAGATGGCCGCATCGGAAAGTCCCACAACGATGATCGAAGACGGCTTCGATCTGGCTATCCACTCAGGTGATCTCCCGGACTCCACTCTGGTTGCGCGAAGATTCGCGCAGACGATGATCATTCTCGTCGCCACTCCTCAGTACCTCTCACGATACGGCGCACCGGAATCGCCGGAAGACATCAAGCATTTTCGATCGGTCGTTTTCGTCGAGCGGGGTCCGTGCAGCCGTGGAGCTTTGGGTCTGGACCAGACGCGAAGCGGGTCATCCCCACAGGAGTCTTTCGAACCAGCGATATTGAGCAGATGCGAATGGGTGTTCTGGAACATCTAGGGATTGCCCAGGCACCAGCATGGCTCTTCGCCGCGGAACTCAGGGAAGGTACAGTTCTGCGTCTGCTGACTCCGTTTGAGCGAACCGTGCCAATCCTCGCCGTGCGGCCCGCCAGTCCGCCGGATGTCCACCAAAGTTCGGGTCTTCATCGAGCACCTCGAGAAGACTTTCGCCCTTTGTTCCCAGTTCAATCCACGGACGAACTGAAAATGTTGTTTAAATGGCATCCCGGAACCGGCCGGGTGCCGAAACTGTAAGCGGTCCGAAAGCATGCTGATACGAGAGATCGATCGGGAAACAGTTGGAACTCCCGAATATATTCCACTTCCTCAGCACAACCTTGACAGTTCTCGGTGAGATTTTCCCTGGATCGTCCGCGAATTATGCATCTGTGCGCTGCAGTGATAGCTAACGACCACTTTCATCGAATAGCGCGAATCAAACTCTAAGTCGTTGATAGAAATAGCTAGTGCGCAACTGATCGCTCTTCGCAAATTCGCTTCTGTGAATGGCGCGACAAGCACGTCAAATCCTCCGGCCTCAAGCACACCCGACCACATAGGGAAGTCGCTGCTCAGCGTGTATACGAGGATCGACGGCTGCGGTTCCATAGTAGCGAGCATTTGCCAGATAAGGTCCACCAATCGTGAGCTGGCAGGCTAGCCGGTATCATCGAAACTGCATAGACCTTTTGTCTTACATATTCCCCAAAGTCGTCGACGCTCCCGCAAATTGTCAGGACTCCAGCAACGGCGTTCACCAGATGCCGCATATCCCTTTGCATGTTGCGAGGTATCAGGGCCAGAACGTCTCCAGTGAGGTTCTCGGTCATCGGCGCACCTCCTCGGGATCGAAACAAACAGTATTCCCTTGGACTTTCCTACGGAAGGTAGCTAACCGTGAGCGCGAGGGGCAAGTCAGCGTCAGGCTCAATTCCCGTTTTAGAATGGGATGAGCCAGCGGACACGTTTCCCATGACAAATACCTCGAGCCATCGACGAACAGATACAGTTCCGACAGATGCCGCGATGAACGCATTGTCACTAGTGCTCACCAGCGAGATCTTTGCGCGTTCCAATCGCCTTTCCCAGTTTCTCAGATTTGTGGTGGAGCAAACGCTGCATGGCCATGAAGGCAGCGTCAAGGAATACACCATCGGAACCGAAGCCTATGGACGAAAAGCTGAGACTCGATCCAGGCCAAGACACGATCGTAAGGACGGAGGCGCGGCAACTCAGAAGTAAACTGAAGGAGTACTACGAGACTGAGGGCAAATCAGACGCTGTTGTCATTTTTATGCGATCCGGAAGCTATGTTCCCGCTATCCGGTGGAGGGCGAGTCTGGATGGCCGGTCTGAGCGAATCTAACACGAACAGCGGATGAGCTATGGATAGACGGCGATGGGGTGCGGGTCGCTCTGACAGCCTTCCACGCGCATGCTAACGACCCCACAGCCTCGGCATGTGCGTTTGGAATTACCGACGATTTGCTGCACAGACTAGTTCAGGTTCCAGGTATCCGAGTTGTTTCGGAGACGGCGACCCGGTCGCACCCGCAAGATTCTGATCCCCACCAGGGCAACCGAGAACTGGAGGCGCAGATCATCCTCGATGGGACAGTTCGCAGCGAACACAACCGCCTCCGTGTCTCTGCGCGGGTTTCAACTGCTCAGGGTTTATTGCTGTGGTCCCAGCGGTTCGATGCCGCCCCGGACGAAGACTCATCCTCAAACTGCACAACGCGGTTGCCGCAGCTCTGCTGAGCCGCATCGCTCCCAGAGCCTCCATCGTACGCCGTTACCTGGGAACACCAACGCAAACGCTTTATCAGTTCTACTCGAAAGCTCTTGCGGCAGAGTCCCTCCTCGAAGAGGGTACTGTGATCACGATCTCAGATTCCCTAAAGAGTTCGAGGAACTGGTTTTGGAAGCCCCCGGAATATGGGCGGCTTCATTGCGGTGTTGCTCAATGCTATATGGCTTTGGCCCAGAGAGGTGCGAGCTCTTGAATTTGTCTTACGGGCTGGTGAGGCTTGCAAGCGCGCCATTGCGATAGATTCTGACGCCATTGACGGGCATTCAACACTTGGGTGCATTCTCGGTCAGGAGTGGAAGTGGAAGGCTGCCGAAGAGAGTTTTCGCAAAGCCTTATCGCTTGGACACCAGCACGCAGCACATCGTCAATTCGCGCAATTTTTACTGATTCATTCGCGCTTCGATGAATCCTGGAAGCACATTCAGATCTCCGAGGGGATGGACCCCTTCTCTGCCCGCCAAAAGTCGTCCATAGCTCTCTTCTTCTATTACAGTCGCTGGCATCAAGAAGCGAAGGAATACTACGCCAGAGTCGTGCAGTATGGTCCGTTGCCGATTGAAGCCACGCTGATTCGCGCATTCATTGAGATACAGATGGGTGAACTGAAGAATGCGATGGCGCTGGCTCAGGCGGTTCGACGAAGGGTGGGAACTGCCCAGCTCTACCTGGCCACAATTGCGGAGATCTTTGCACTCTCCAACGAAATGGATCAAGCTCGCTCGCTCACCGTGAACTCGGGTCTGCTGGCGGAAAAGGCATCCCTAAGCTATTTTCGGAAGGCTTCCTTAGCTTTGGCGCTCAGATAGAACCACAGAGGCGCTGAAGTTTTTGAGCGAATCGTTCAAGCGAAAAGAGGCAGAGTTGCCTTGGATCGCTGCGGATCCGCGATTCGATGATATCCGCGAGGATCCTACCTACTTGTCGATCGCCCGCGCAGTTCTCTAACAACCAACCCCTCTAATGAGGGATCCGCGGCGGCTCGATGCATGGTAAAGTCAGGGCCTTGCTCACGGTGATCTAACCTCTCCCTCACTTATAAGGGATTGTGTCGCCTGCTTCAATCGAAATGGGTCTTCTCGAACAAAAGCTCAGTCTGATCGGTTCCTGAATTGTTGGCTGTACCTCGAGTGGCCCGCTTTGGAGATTCCCTGATGAGGTCCAGCTGTGAAGAAGTGGTCTATTGCGGTTCCGATATTAGTGCTGGCTATAGCCATCTTTCTTATCTTCGCCATTCGAGGCCACTGGGACTCCTGGACGGCTAATGCTGTCCTTCAAAAGACGAACGACGCCTATGTGACAGGCGATCAGATTCCTATTCAGCGCTCGCATCAGTGGTACTGTGCAGCGGGTAGGCGTGCAGGACTATCAGACGGTCAAAGCTGGGCAGTCAATCGTTGAATTGGACCACTCTGATTATCAGGCGAGCGTCGATGAGGCGCGCGCCGCTATTAGCGCCGCACGCGCAGAACTCTCCGCAAACCAGGACGCAAAGCGCGCAGCTGATGCAAACATTGAGGCCGCAAAGGCGTCCGTTGAGCAGGCACAAGCTGCTGCCGACGCCGCAGAAGCTGGGATCGATGCCGCACAAGCTCAGGTTACTCAATCCACCAGTGAATATAAGCGCCAGGAGACATTGCTCCGGCACGCCGAGCTGCGACCCGCCAACAGTTCGAGCAGATTCTGGAAGCCCGGGATTCGGCTCAGGCTGCCCTGCAAAGCCGCGACGATCTGTTCCGCGCCAAGGCGGCAGTAGCAAGCAGCCGAGCCGCACTCGCTGGAGCTCTTCAACAGAGAGCTGCTCTCAACGCAAAGGATGCTGGACTACAGGCGCAGATGACCACCAAGACCGCAGGCGTGACGATCGCACAAGTCAGTCTCGCTTACACAAAGATCACTGCACCCGCCGACGGCCGAGTCGGCCGATTGAAGGTCCATCCAGGTCAGTTGGTCGGAGCAGGTGTTCAGGTTGTCGATTTCATCCAGGACGGCGCTTCGGTAGAGGCCAACTTCCTCGAGACGCAGCTTGCTCATGTTCGTGTTGGCGATACCGCGGACATTAAGATAGACGCCTATCCCTCTGAGGGTCTTCACGGCCACGTGAGTGAGATAGCTCCCGCGAGCGGGTCGGCGACAGCACTCTTGCCGCCAGACAACGCTTCCGGCAATTTTACGAAGGTCGTTCAGCGGGTTCCGATCAAGATCCTGTTCGATGGAAAGCCCTCTGGCGACATTCTCCGTCCGGGACTATCCGCAGAGGTTACGATTCACACCGACCGGCAGGAAACACCGAATCGGCGCAACCGGCGACAGCACGCTAGTGGAACACATGACGACAGGTCCACAAATCGAATCTGTCCAACGCATCAGGCCTATTCTCGGGATTTTGGGCGTGCTGTTGGGCGCCTCGCTGGCCACCTTCTTCGGAAGGCTTCTGAGCGTCGGCGCGCCCGATTTGCGCGGAGCGCTGCGGCTCGACGTGGACTCCTCATCATGGATCGGCACCACCTACAACATGGGAATGATGTTCATTGGCCCCTTTTCTGTTTATCTAGGCGGCTTCTTCGGACCGCGCCGCGTTCTGCTCGCCGCCGCGACGCTCTTCACCGCGTTGTGTATCGTGATGCCGTTTGCGGGGCACCTTCCCGCCCTATTGTTTCTGCTGGCGGCGGCTGGCATGACTGCCGGGACGTTCTATCCCCTCACGCTGTCGTTCATTCTTCGCAACCTTCCCCAGAGCTATCTGCATTTGGGCATTGCCGCCTACGCAGTCGACATCGTCGTTACAACCCATATGGCCCACTCCTACGAGGGCTGGGTGATGAATACCCTCTCCTGGCACTGGATCTTCTGGACGACTGCGCTGATCACACCCGTCATGATGGCCCTCGTTGTTTTCGGCATTTCGCCTACAGCCGATGCCGAAGCCCCGGCCTGGAGAACCTTCACCAAGCTGGCGCGGCTTCCTATACTTCAGCCTCGGAGCAGCCCTGCTTTACGGAGCGATGGATCAAGGACAACGACTCGACTGGTGGCGTTCGGGCACCTTTGTCGCTATGGTCGTATCTGGTTCCTTCCTTATTTTGGCAGCAGCTGTCCGGCACTTCAGCAAGCCAAATCCCCTGATCAATTTCCCCTTTCTTCGGCGTAGAAACACTGTTCTCCTTGCCTTCGTAATCATGATCTTCCGCTTTGTCCTGTTATCCGCGGTTGTGCTGGTCCCCAGTTATCTCAACACCATACGTGGATACAGACCCGAGCAGGTTGGGCCCGTCCTCCTCTGGTTGGCGATTCCCCAGCTCCTAGCCGGCCTTCTCGCGATCTACTTACTCGGGCGAGTCGACTCACGCCTCATCATGGCAGCGGGATTTGCCACGGTTGCGATTGCAGCTTTGATGGATTCGCATATTACCTCTGTCTCGTCCGGAAACAGTTTTGACATAAGCCAAATAGCCCTCGCAATGGGAGAAGGCTTCGCCTTCAATGGGATGGTCGGCACCATCGTACTCGACCTCATAAACTCAGGATCCATGAACAAAGGACCTGATGTTCTCAGCTTCGGCGGCTTCTTTCAAACCATAAGTCTCTCGGCAGAGAATCTGGTGCCTCCTTCATTCAGTTTTTTCTGCATAGTAGACAGGTCTTTCACGGCGATTTACTGTCAGCGGATATTCAGGGAGGTTCGCCTTCTGTTATCGAACGCACCCACATACTGACAGCTGGAATGCATGCGCAGTCGGCGACTCAGGATATAGATGCGGGTCGTGCGGCCGTCTTATTCGCTGGAAACATTCGCCAGCCGGCCTTCACTCTGTCGATCATGGATGCATTCACCCTCATTGCCTATGTTGCAACGGGCTGCCTCGTGATTGTCGCGTGTCTCCGTGGCCTGAAGGTTGGATTCCGACAAATCATTGCCACTTCGGCTAAACCTGCTTCCTAGAAAGTCTGCGTCAGAGGACCATCGGAATGGTAAACACAAACACATCTTTGCGCGGAGCGACACGCCTCATCGCCATGGGACTACTCGTGGCGATCTCCGTAGCGCCAGCCATGCTCGCCTGGCCGCAATGGCTCCTAGCCCAGCAACCAAGGGCGATTACTGTTACCGGTGATTTGTCTGACGCTGCCAGCGTCCGCCTTACGCTCCCTGGCGCAGTGGAGATGGCACTCGCACACAACCGACATATTATGCTGGCTCACCTCGCGGTGAAGGATAGTGAAGCGGAGAAGAAAGTAGCCGAGTCGCACTTCTATCCAACCATCAAGAATCAGTCTGCGGTGCTACACATCACTGAACTTGAGGGAGTAAAAATTCCTGCCGGAGCAATCGGAGAAGTTCCTACGGGCTTATTGCCCGCAGAGACCCTAACAATCGGACAGGGTGCTGACACAAGCTATACAAGTGGGACAGAACTCGCCCAACCCATAACGCAAATATTCAAAATTCGCGCAGGTGTAAAGGCAGCCGATGCGGATCTAAACTCGGCGCACATTCAGTCCGACGACGCTGAGAACGGCATCGCTCTTTTCGTCCACAAGCTTTATTACGGAATCCTTGTTGAACAATTACGTGGAATCGCCGCAAAGGACGCCGTCGAGGCCGCAACAATGGTTGAGTCTGAAACAAAGCACGATGTCGCCGAAGGGAAGCTTCTGGCTGACGCCGAACTGTCGAGTCGCACAGATTTACTCGACAAGCGGCAAGCGGTTCTGGTCTCCCGGCTCAATCTCGACGACCTTACCCTGAAACTCGACGATGCGCTCGGCTTAGCGCTTGGCACCCACCTTATTCTGGACCCGACGTCACTCGGTGCCTCCTCAGTGCTCCCCACCCGTGCTGAGGCAGTTGCACTTCTGCTCAATAGGAGTCCGGCAGTACTGTCGGCCAGGCAGGCGGTAGAAAAGGCGAAGGCCGGTGTCACTGCAGCTCGAGACGAATACATCCCTGATGTAACAGGAGTGGCGCGTTCCAGCTATCAGAGT